>NZ_CP027657.1:0-5587500 GCF_003008615.1 Pseudomonas mendocina | reverse complement strand
GACTGGGGTGAAGTCGTAACAAGGTAGCCGTAGGGGAACCTGCGGCTGGATCACCTCCTTAATCGAAGACTTCAGCTTTCTCATAAGCTCCCACACGAATTGCTTGATTCATTGTAGAAGACGATGCTGTAACGCGACCCTGTTATAGGTCTGTAGCTCAGTTGGTTAGAGCGCACCCCTGATAAGGGTGAGGTCGGCAGTTCAAATCTGCCCAGACCTACCAATTCAGGTGCAGATGCTTACGGGGCCATAGCTCAGCTGGGAGAGCGCCTGCCTTGCACGCAGGAGGTCAGCGGTTCGATCCCGCTTGGCTCCACCACTTACAGTTTGATCGTAGCGTAAGAGTTCAGAAATGAGCATTCCTGCAGAAGCAGAAGAGTGTTGATTTCTGGTCTTTTGATCAGTCGAAACATCGTTCTTTAAAAATTTGGGTATGTGATAGAAGTGACTGATTAATTGCTTTCACTGGCAATTGATCTGGTCAAGGTAAAATTTGTAGTTCTCAAGACGCAAATTTTCGGCGAATGTCGTCTTCACGATTGAGACAGTAACCAGATTGCTTGGGGTTATATGGTCAAGTGAAGAAGCGCATACGGTGGATGCCTTGGCAGTCAGAGGCGATGAAAGACGTGGTAGCCTGCGATAAGCTCCGGTTAGGTGGCAAACAACCGTTATGACCCGGAGATCTCTGAATGGGGGAACCCAGCCAGCATAAGCTGGTTATCTTGTACTGAATCCATAGGTGCAAGAGGCGAACCAGGGGAACTGAAACATCTAAGTACCCTGAGGAATAGAAATCAACCGAGATTCCCTAAGTAGTGGCGAGCGAACGGGGACTAGCCCTTAAGTTGATTTGAGATTAGTGGAAGGTTCTGGAAAGTTCCGCCGTAGTGGGTGATAGCCCCGTACACGAAAATCTCTTATCAATGAAATCGAGTAGGACGGAGCACGAGAAACTTTGTCTGAACATGGGGGGACCATCCTCCAAGGCTAAATACTACTGACTGACCGATAGTGAACCAGTACCGTGAGGGAAAGGCGAAAAGAACCCCGGAGAGGGGAGTGAAATAGAACCTGAAACCGTATGCGTACAAGCAGTGGGAGCCTACTTTGTTGGGTGACTGCGTACCTTTTGTATAATGGGTCAGCGACTTATATTCAGTGGCGAGCTTAACCGAATAGGGGAGGCGTAGCGAAAGCGAGTCTTAATAGGGCGCTTTAGTCGCTGGGTATAGACCCGAAACCGGGCGATCTATCCATGGGCAGGTTGAAGGTTAGGTAACACTGACTGGAGGACCGAACCGACTACCGTTGAAAAGTTAGCGGATGACCTGTGGATCGGAGTGAAAGGCTAATCAAGCTCGGAGATAGCTGGTTCTCCTCGAAAGCTATTTAGGTAGCGCCTCGTGTATCACTGCTGGGGGTAGAGCACTGTTTCGGCTAGGGGGTCATCCCGACTTACCAAACCGATGCAAACTCCGAATACCAGCAAGTGTCAGCACGGGAGACACACGGCGGGTGCTAACGTCCGTCGTGAAAAGGGAAACAACCCAGACCGTCAGCTAAGGTCCCAAAGTTATGGTTAAGTGGGAAACGATGTGGGAAGGCTTAGACAGCTAGGAGGTTGGCTTAGAAGCAGCCACCCTTTAAAGAAAGCGTAATAGCTCACTAGTCGAGTCGGCCTGCGCGGAAGATGTAACGGGGCTCAAACCATACACCGAAGCTACGGGTTCATCCTTTGGATGAGCGGTAGAGGAGCGTTCTGTAAGCCTGTGAAGGTGAGTTGAGAAGCTTGCTGGAGGTATCAGAAGTGCGAATGCTGACATGAGTAACGACAATGCGAGTGAAAAACTCGCACGCCGAAAGACCAAGGTTTCCTGCGCAACGTTAATCGACGCAGGGTTAGTCGGCCCCTAAGGCGAGGCAGAAATGCGTAGTCGATGGGAAACGGGTTAATATTCCCGTACTTCTAGTTACTGCGATGGAGGGACGGAGAAGGCTAGGCCAGCACGGCGTTGGTTGTCCGTGTTTAAGGTGGTAGGCTGAGATCTTAGGTAAATCCGGGATCTTAAGGCCGAGAGCTGATGACGAGCGTTCTTTTAGAATGCGAAGTGGTTGATGCCATGCTTCCAGGAAAAGCTTCTAAGCTTCAGGTAACTAGGAACCGTACCCCAAACCGACACAGGTGGTTAGGTAGAGAATACCAAGGCGCTTGAGAGAACTCGGGTGAAGGAACTAGGCAAAATGGCACCGTAACTTCGGGAGAAGGTGCGCCGGTGAGGGTGAAGTATTTACTACGTAAGCCCATGCCGGTCGAAGATACCAGGCCGCTGCGACTGTTTATTAAAAACACAGCACTCTGCAAACACGAAAGTGGACGTATAGGGTGTGACGCCTGCCCGGTGCCGGAAGGTTAATTGATGGGGTTAGCGCAAGCGAAGCTCTTGATCGAAGCCCCGGTAAACGGCGGCCGTAACTATAACGGTCCTAAGGTAGCGAAATTCCTTGTCGGGTAAGTTCCGACCTGCACGAATGGCGTAACGATGGCGGCGCTGTCTCCACCCGAGACTCAGTGAAATTGAAATCGCTGTGAAGATGCAGTGTATCCGCGGCTAGACGGAAAGACCCCGTGAACCTTTACTATAGCTTTGCACTGGACTTTGAGCTTGCTTGTGTAGGATAGGTGGGAGGCTTTGAAGTGGGGACGCCAGTTCTCATGGAGCCATCCTTGAAATACCACCCTGGCAACCTTGAGGTTCTAACTCTGGTCCGTTATCCGGATCGAGGACAGTGTATGGTGGGTAGTTTGACTGGGGCGGTCTCCTCCCAAAGAGTAACGGAGGAGTACGAAGGTGCGCTCAGACCGGTCGGAAATCGGTCGTAGAGTATAAAGGCAAAAGCGCGCTTGACTGCGAGACAGACACGTCGAGCAGGTACGAAAGTAGGTCTTAGTGATCCGGTGGTTCTGTATGGAAGGGCCATCGCTCAACGGATAAAAGGTACTCCGGGGATAACAGGCTGATACCGCCCAAGAGTTCATATCGACGGCGGTGTTTGGCACCTCGATGTCGGCTCATCACATCCTGGGGCTGAAGCCGGTCCCAAGGGTATGGCTGTTCGCCATTTAAAGTGGTACGCGAGCTGGGTTTAGAACGTCGTGAGACAGTTCGGTCCCTATCTGCCGTGGACGTTTGAGATTTGAGAGGGGCTGACCTTAGTACGAGAGGACCGGGTTGGACGAACCTCTGGTGTTCCGGTTGTCACGCCAGTGGCATTGCCGGGTAGCTATGTTCGGAAAAGATAACCGCTGAAAGCATCTAAGCGGGAAACTTGCCTCAAGATGAGATCTCACTGGAGCCTTGAGCTCCCTAAAGGGCCGTCGAAGACTACGACGTTGATAGGTTGGGTGTGTAAGCGCTGTGAGGCGTTGAGCTAACCAATACTAATTGCCCGTGAGGCTTGACCATATAACACCCAAACAATCTGCCCTCAAAGCAGAGGGTGTCGATGGTGAAGTCGACAGAAAGCCGAAAGTTTGCAAGAACTACAAATTACGAATCACATACCCAATTCGCTGTAACGGTTAAACCCGAGACAGCAACAAATTGCTTGACGACCATAGAGCGTTGGAACCACCTGATCCCATCCCGAACTCAGTAGTGAAACGACGCATCGCCGATGGTAGTGTGGTGCTTCACCATGTGAGAGTAGGTCATCGTCAAGCTCCTATACGAAACCCCAGATCGCCTAGCGGTCTGGGGTTTCTTCTTTGTGGCACGGAAAATAGCGCTTCGCGTGGGGGGCGCTGCGCGCACCGCCAATCACGCCGACAGGCCGCTGCGCGCGGCGCACCCTACGGGGATCGTGCCGCAACGAAAAGGCCACCTGATGGTGGCCTTTGGGGTTTCTGGGGTGGGATCAATCGCCGCGGTATTCGCAACCGCTGGTGCAGGTTTCGTGGATGCGCACACGCGACAGTTCAGGCAGCAGTGGTTTGACCTGCTGCCAGATCCACTTGGCGAGCACTTCGCTGGTGGGGTTTTCCAGGCCGGGGATATCGTTCAGGTAGTTGTGGTCGAGTTGCTCGTAGATCGGTTTGAAGATCGCCTTGATCTCGGAGAAGTCACGAATCCAGCCGGTATAGGGATCGACTTCACCTTCGATGTAGATGGCGACTCGGAAGGAGTGGCCATGTAGGCGGCCGCACTTGTGGCCTTCCGGTACGTGGGGCAGGCGATGGGCCGCCTCGAAGATGAACTCTTTGAACAATTCCACTAAACAGCGCTCGCGTAATGATTCTGCCTGGATGGCGTAGAGCGGCGTAGTTTATCAGGTCTGTTCGCTGACCTGCGCATTCAGCAGTCGGCGTATCTCTTGCGTCAGATAGCGGTGAAACCCTCGATCCTGCCAGTAGGCCATATGGCTCAGAGGCGTATGGCGCTTGTACCAAGGGCCGACCGGCATGGCACGATCTTCGTGAACCACCTCTTCATAGCCTTTGATGGGGCGCAATGGGTAGCCCAACGGGTCGGCGGGGGCGTATAGATTCAGCCAGCGCGCCTGTTCACGTACTGACTCGGCCAGGCAGTGCCCTGGAAAGCGGATGGGTTGCACCGGGTCGTAGGCAAACGTAAACAAAGGGATATTGCAGCCAAAGGTGACGATGCCCGCGAGCGTTTCCAGTGCCAGGAAGGGGTCATGCGGGCAGCTGGGTGTGGCATTGAGCTTCTGTTGATCCCAGGCGAAGTTGGAGAAGATATGGCCGCCCAGCGAGTGAGTCAGCACCAATAGTGGTGTTTGTGGCCCGACCTGAGCGCGCAGCGCAGTGAGTCCATTGCGCAGGCACTGGTGCACTTCCTGATAGGTAGTGTCGTAGGCTTCGCTGACTTTACGGTAACCGGCCGCATCTCCGAGAAACAGCGTGACGATGCGACGTAGCCATCGCCAGGTAACGGGCTCATGGGCGAGTTTGGCAAGATAGGCCTCTTCGCGCTTGTCCAGCACGCTGGCCCAGTAAAGGCTCTGAAACGCGACTTCTCGCGAGTCTTCGCCCAGTTGCAGGCGCAAGCCCTGAATAAGGCTTTGCGCGAACTGGTGCTGGCCTTCGTGATCGCGGCTGTCGAGCTGATTGCCAATACCGTGGATGATTGCAACTGCAAGCTTCATCGATCCTCCCTGATCTAGGCAGATTACTGGGCGGCACTGGCCGCAATCATCAAAGCGGCTGCAGGCGTTCGGCCAAGCGGCCACTCTCGACCAATTCGAGAAATTCGTCGCCTAGCCGCACGCTTTCGGCCATGGCCTGACGCCAGTAACGCTCGCGTCCTTCGTCATTGCCCAGGTAGCGTTTGAAGTCGGTGCGATCCGGCAGCTTGCCGTGTGGCAGGCGCGCCAGGTATTCACGCGAAGGTGCGAGCAGCAGGGCATTCTGCAGGCGTGTGCGGTCACCACGACGCCAGGGCATGCTCTTGTCGAACCAGCCGGGGATCACGCGATCGGTGAAGTGTGGATAGAGCACGATGTCTTCGCCGTCATAGGGCAGGTCGAGGTGATAATCAAGCAGGCCGCCATCGCGATAGGCGCCGGGTTCCAGGCCAGGAATCTCGCGAATCGCCTCCATCACCATGGGAATCGAACCCGAAGCCAGTAGCGCGTGACGCAGGTTCTCCGCTGTCAGGGCATGAAAGTGCGAGCGAAAATCGCTGAGCTGCGCCAGCGGTGGGGCTTGCCGGGCATCGTGCAGGATCACTCGGTCGAAGTGGCGTCCTAGGCGCTGCCTGGCCAGCAGGTTATTGCCGATGACGGAGGAGAGGCCCAGGCTCAGTTTGCCGCGATGATCGTGCTGCAGCAGGCCGTGGCTCTTCACCACGACGATATGCAGGCGATAGTGCGGGTTGGTGATGATGGCGGCATCCTGATCGGCGAGTAGCTCATCGAGCATCTGTCGGCAACTGCCTGACACGTCGGCCATGCTCACGCCTTTGGCGAAGCGCTGAGAGGTGTAGAGTTCGCCAAGCCGACGGATGCCGGCGGCCGGATCTGGCAGGCAGGCACTGGCGAAACGCCAGGAACCGATGGAAGCGCCGATCAGAGCGCGTTCGCGTGGGGCGCGCAGTAGCCAGTCGCCGAACAGTGCCAAGTCCAGGCCCTGGATGCCAATGCCCTTTGGTCCGCCTGCAGCGCCAGGCAGGATGCCGACATCGGCAGGACTCAAACCGTTCTGACGAATTCGCGCCAATGCCCGAGGGCCAGCCTTGATGGTCAGGGCAGGGGACTTGATATGGATCGCGCTCATCAATGCCTCCGTTATGCAAGCTGGCGATTATAGAGGCGTGGACGAGCAGGCCAAGCAACTTCATGAGGTGAATGATGCGGCCGAATTCAGTTTGGATTAAGTGCCAGGGCCTAGAGTGACAGGCACGGATTCACTGCTGGAGAAACCCATGAAACGATTGATCAGCCTCGCGACGCTTGCCACCCTCGTCAGTGCCGCTACCATTGCCCAGGCGCGTGACCTGGGGCCGGATGAAGCCCTGCGCCTGCGTGATGCTGGAACCATCAAATCCTTCGAGCAGCTCAACGAAGCCGCCCTGGCTCAACATCCAGGGGCCCGCATCGAGGAAACTGAGCTCGAAGACGAGTACGGCCGCTACATCTACCAGATCGAACTGCGTGACGCTCAAGGCGTGCAGTGGGATCTGGAGCTGGATGCCAGCACCGGTGAAATTCTGAAGAACCACCAGGACGATTGATGAACTTGCGTAGTGCCGCTCTGCTGCTGTTGAGCCTGAGTTGCGGTTTTGCCGCCGCACCGGGCTTCGCCCGTGATCTCGATCAGGACGAGGCGCTGCGCCTGCGGCGCGAGGGTATCATCATGCCCTTCGAGCAATTGATGCAGCACATTGGCAAGGCTTACCCCGGTTCCACGCTGTTGGAAGCCGAGCTGGAGGAAGAGGATGGTGTGCTGGTCTACGAGGTGGAAATCCTGACCACCTCAGGTGTGGTGCGTGAGCTCGAGCTGGATGCCCGCGACGGCAAGATTCTGAAGGACGAGGAAGACGACTGATGCGCCTGTTGCTGGTGGAAGATCATGTACCCCTGGCCGATGAGCTGACGGCCAGTCTGAGTCGCCAAGGTTATGCCGTGGACTGGCTGGCAGATGGCCGTGACGCTGCCTATCAGGGGGCCAGCGAGCCTTATGACCTGATCATTCTCGACCTCGGCCTGCCGGGCAAACCAGGCCTGGAGGTGTTGCAGGAATGGCGCGCTGGTGGCCTGGCTACCCCGGTTCTGGTGCTGACCGCGCGTGGCTCCTGGGCCGAACGCATCGAAGGGCTCAAGGCCGGCGCTGATGATTACCTGACCAAACCCTTCCACCCGGAGGAGTTGGCTTTACGCATTCAGGCGCTGCTGCGCCGTGCGCATGGCTTGGCCAATCAGCCACAACTGGAAGCCGCTGGCCTGCAGCTGGATGAGAGCCGCCAATGCGTAACGGCGGGCGGCGAGGCCATCGACCTGACCGCCGCCGAATTTCGCTTGCTGCGTTATTTCATGCTGCACCCGGGGCAGATCCTGTCCAAGAGCCACCTGGCCGATCACCTCTACGACGGTGAGACCGAGCGTGATTCCAACGTCATCGAAGTGCACGTCAATCGCCTGCGTGGCAAGCTCGGGCGCAATGTGATCGAGACCCGCCGTGGGCAGGGCTACCGCTTTACCGGAGAGCAGGGTTGAGGTCCATTCAGCGCCGGCTCGGCCTTGGCCTTGCCGGCACGCTGCTGCTGGTTGGACTGGTTCTCGCGCAAGCCAGTCTGTGGGTTTTTGATCGTGGCCTGCGTGCCTACCTGGAAGAAGACTTGCGCGACGAAGCGCAGGGCTTGCTGGCGGCTCTGGTGCGTGGGCCGGCCGGCCTGCAGCTGGATGAACGGCGTCTCGATCCATCATTCCAACGGCAGTTTTCCGGTCATTACTTCCGTATCGACTTTTCCGACCGCAGCTGGCGTTCGCGTTCGCTATGGGATCGTGAACTGCTCAAGCCCGATGGCCTGGGCATGCAGACGGAACTGGGTGATGGCCCGCAGGGGCAACGATTGCTGATCTACCGCGCTGACTACCGCCGCTATGGTGAAAACCTGTCGATCAGCGTGGCACAGGATTACCAGCCGATCTTGCAGAGCTTCCGCCGTATGCAGTGGCTGGGGCTGGGGCTGGGTGGTGCCGCGCTGCTGCTGATCCTCGTCGCACAGCGTTATACCGTGCGCCGCGCTTTGCGACCGCTGGAGCAGGTGCGTCAGCAGATCGTGCAGTTGCAGCAAGGCCGTCGTACCGATCTGGACGCCGAAGTTCCGGAGGAGCTGGAGTCTCTGGTGGCGCAGATCAATCACTTGCTGGCTCACACCGAGGACACCTTGAAGCGTTCACGTAACGCCCTGGGCAACCTGGGACATGCGCTGAAGACGCCGCTGGCGGTGTTGATCAGCCTGTCTGGACGTGAGGAACTGGCGGCCCATCCCGCGCTGCGCGTCAGCATGCGCGAGCAACTGGAGCAGATCGAGCAGCGTCTCAGTCGCGAGCTGGGGCGCGCACGCCTGGCTGGCGAGGCGCTGCCGGGGGCACGATTCGACTGCGCGCAGGAGTTGCCAGGTTTGTTCGATACCCTGGCGATGATTCATGACCGCGGCCTGAAGCTGGAATGGCAGGCGCCCGAAGGGCTGGTGCTGCCACGTGATCGCGAAGATCTGCTGGAGCTGCTTGGCAACCTGCTGGACAACGCCTGCAAATGGGCCGAGCAGAAGGTGCAGTTGACGGTCGAGGAGAGTGCCGCAGGCTATCGTCTGTCTGTCGATGACGACGGCCCTGGCATCGATGCCGAGCGTCGTGAGGCCGTGCTCGGTCGTGGCACGCGCCTGGACGAGCAGGTGGCGGGGCACGGGCTGGGCCTCGGTATCGTGCGCGACATCATCGAGGCCTGGAATGGCCGAATCGAGTTGCAGGACAGCCCGTTGGGTGGATTGAGAGTGGTGGTGAGTTTACCGCGGCGCTGAACCGAGGCCGAGCTCATAGCATCGCGCCAGGCAATCCAGGACCGGAGGGTTACGCGGCACGCGCCTACAAGCCGTGCTCAGCGCCGCTAACCCACCCTACGGGACTATCTCTTACATGCCGTTGGCGAATGCCGGATTTTCGAAACCGATGGCGGCGCGCACCGGTTTAAGGGCGTGGGCGTAGCGCACCAGTACGTCGAGGGCGTAATCGCTGCGGTCGCGAATGCGCTCGTCGGCTTCGTCCACTGGCTGCGGTACGTTCAGCACTTTCTCTACCTGGCGCACGATCAGGTGCTCGGGCAGGTAGCACAGGCGGCAGTTCTTGTAGCTGGAAGCGCGAAGTTCGCTGATCGGGTAGGCGCCGCCGATACCGGAGGATACGCCCACCAACAAGCCGGGCTTGTGTGCCAGTTCGGCCTTGCTGGCGTAGATGAAGAAGTTCTTGATCGCCGGGCAGGCCATACCGTTCCACTCCGGCGCGATGATGATCACCGCATCGGCTGTAGCCAACTGCTGGCGGTAGAGCTCCCAGGGGCCGTTGTCTTCGGCTGGCCACAGCGGCAATGGCGCCAGGCCGAGATCGATGATGTCGCTGTGATCCTGTGTGGTGTGGCCTTGTTCGATCAGGCGCTGGCGAAGAAAGCGCGCGACCTTTCCCGATTGACTGTTGTTGCGGCTGGAGCCGGCGACCAAGGCGATATTGAGCATGCTGCTTCCCCTGAAAAATGAAGGCGCAGGCTAGGCGAACACCTACCTGCGCGGCAAGGGTGCAGCCGCCAGAAAAGCAGTTGTTTGGCGTCAGGCGCGAGGCTGCTCCGTCAATCAGTAGTTTTGGGGGGGGGGGCGCACGGCGCACCCTACTAATTGGCGTTACACGCGGAATTGATCCATCAGGCTCTGCTGGTGGTTGGCCAGGCGGTTGAGGTTCTGGCTGACCTGTGCGGACTCCTCGGCCTGGCTGCTGATGGACTCAGTAACGTCGCGAATCGAGGCGACATTGCGGTTGATCTCCTCGGCTACCGAGCTCTGCTCCTCGGCGGCGCTGGCGATCTGCAGGTTCATGTCGGTGATGGTGCTGACCGCCTGGCTGATGCGCTGTAGTGCGGCCACGGCGAGTTGCACCTGCTCGACGCTGCCCTGAGCCTGGCGATGGCTGCTGTGCATGGTGCTGACCACTTCGCGGGTGCCGCTTTGCAAGCCCTCGATCACCTGGCGGATTTCCTCGACCGAATCCTGGGTGCGTTTGGCCAGGTTGCGCACTTCGTCCGCGACCACGGCGAAACCGCGGCCGGCCTCACCAGCGCGGGCTGCTTCGATGGCGGCGTTGAGCGCCAGCAGGTTGGTCTGCTCGGCGATGGAGCGAATCACTTCGAGCACTGAACCAATCTGCTCGCTGCTGCTGGCCAGGCCTTCGACCTCCTGCATGGCCACGTTCATTTCGTTGGCCAACAGTTCGATGGTGTTGGTGGTCGTAGCGATTACCTGCAAGCCTTCACGGCTGGCCTGGTCGGCATTGCGCGCCGCTTCGGCAGCCTGCGCGGCGTTGTGTGCGACGTCTTGCGCAGTGGCGCTCATTTCCTGGAAGGCGGTGGCCACCTGATCGACTTCGCGGTATTGCTGCTGCATGCCGGCGCTGGTCTGGCTGGCGATCGCCGCCGACTGGTCGGCGGTGCCACGGGCGTCGAGCACGCTGTTCTTCACGTCGGCGATGATCGGTTGCAGCTTGTCGAGGAAACGGTTGAACCAGCCGGCCAGCTCGCCCAGCTCATCCTGTCTGGCGTACTGCAGGCGGCGTGTCAGGTCGCCTTCACCGCTGGCGATGTCCTTGAGCATGGCGGCCACGCCGAGAATGGGGCGGGTCACGCCGCGTGCGGTCAGCCACATCAGCACCAAGCCAACGATGACTGCGACCAGGCCCAGCAACAGGGCGGTGAGGCTGTCGCTGGCGCGGCGTTCGTCCAGTTGCGCGCCGAGCACGTTGGCACGTTCCAGCAGTACTGCCTGAGGTACCTCCAACAGAACCGTCCAGGGTTTGGCTTCGGGAATCGGCTTGAAGGGGCTGAGCTCGCGCAGCATCTCGCCGTGATTGAGTTCCGCGTCGGCGCCACTCTGGATCAGGCCGCGCAGTTCGCTGGCATTATCGGGAAAGGCGCGCTCGACGGGCAGGCTGAGCAGGCTGCCATCGCGGCTATGCCCGGCGAGTAAAGCACTGGGGCTGAAGATGCTGATATGACCCTGGCCGTCATACAGCTCACGATTGGCCTCCTGGCTGATCTGCTGCAGGCTGGCCAGGCTGATGTCCACGCCCATGACGCCGATGATCTTGCCATCGAGTTCCAGGGGGAAGGCGATGCTGGTCATCAGCGTTTTCTGGCCGTTGACCTCGTCGTAATAGGGTTCCAGCACGCAAGGCTGGCGGGTTTCGCGAGGGCAGGTGTACCACGCGTTGTAAGCGATGCCGTTGTCGCCGGGGGTGGTGTCGCCGAGCAATTGTTCGCTCATCACCTCGGCCTCCAGTTGGCCGACTGTAGGCTGTGCCCAGTACAGGGCGAAACGGCCAGCCTCGTTACTGCCCAGCTCCGGCTGATCGGCGAAGAGTTCGTCCTTGCCATCCAGAGCATTGGCTTCGAACACCAGGTACAGGCCGAGCAGGGAAGTGTTGGCCTCCAGGCTGCTGCGCACCTGGCGATTCAGGTCTTCACGCAGGTCGAAGGCATCGAGAAAGCGCTTTTCCGCCTGTTCGCGCAGAAACAGGATCTGCCGCGAGAAACCCTTGCCGTACTGATAGGCATCCATGAAATAGCGCTGGATGCGGATCGCCTGCAATTCGCCGCGTGCCTTCAGGCGCAACTTGGCACTTTCCTCCAGCATGCTCGAGCTGGCAGCTCGAACCAGGCCGGCGCTGTGGCTGGACTGATACTGCGATGCGCCCACCAGCAGTGTGACGATGGCCAGCAGGCAAAGGCCGGCGAGCAGGGTGATCTTCAACTGGATCGAAAGGCGGCTGAACAGCATGGTGCGTTCCTTTCTATGGCGAGCTACAGAGGGTTATCGGTTGGCTGGCGGCTTTCTTGATCAGCGCCTGATGGAGGTCAATATTATGCACATTTTTGATTGAAATTCTGCACGATGTCGTTTTTGACATCCCACTCTGCATCCGGCAGAGTACGCGGCTTTTTGTGGCTGCTACCCGCTGGCAGTAGCCCTCGGCCGCTGTGTAGTGGCGCCGCAAACCTCTCCGGTAATTGTTTGCACCGGTTCGATAGCTCTGAAGGTGGAACGCTTTTATGAACGCAGTAATAGCCGCGGTCGGTATCATGCTGGTGCTCAGTTTGTGCCGCATTCACGTGGTGGTAGCGCTGATCATCGGCGCGCTGGCCGGTGGCCTGATCGGTGGTCTGGGCATGGACGGCTCGCTGGCTGCCTTCAACAAAGGCCTGGGAGCAGGTGCCACGGTGGCGCTGTCCTACGCGTTGCTCGGTGCCTTTGCCGTGGCCATCGCCAAGTCTGGCCTGGCCCATGCCTTGGCCGACAAGGCCCTGGCTCTGGTCGGTCGTCAGCAGAGCGGGGCCGGCGCCGATGGCGTCAAGTGGCTGCTGATCTGCCTGCTGCTGGCGGTTTCGGTGGCGTCGCAGAACGTCCTGCCGATCCACATCGCCTTCATCCCGTTGCTGGTACCGCCGCTGCTCTACGTGCTGACCAAACTGCAAATCGACCGGCGCCTGATCGCCTGCGTCATCACCTTCGGTCTGATCACGCCCTACATGTTTCTGCCGGTCGGCTTCGGCAACATCTTCCTCAACAACATCCTGTTGGCCAACGTGGCCAAGGGCGGCGTGGATGTCAGCGGTGTCAACGTCACCGAAGCCATGCTGATCCCGGCACTTGGCATGTTCTTCGGCCTGCTGGTCGCGGTGTTCTTCAGCTACCGCAAGAAGCGCGTCTATGACCTGGAGAAGATCGAGCAAGCCGAGCGCGTGACGGCTCAATACAACCCCAAGACGCTTATCGTCGCTGGGGTGGCCGTGGCGGTGGCCTTCGTCGTGCAATTGTGGCTGGACTCGATGATCGTCGGCGCGCTGCTGGGTTTCGTGATCTTCACCGTGTCGGGTGTGGTGCGTTGGAAAGAGGCCGATGACCTGTTCACCGAAGGCATGAAGATGATGGCCATGATTGGTTTCATCATGATTTCCGCCCAGGGTTTCGCCGAAGTGATGACCGCCACCGGTGAAGTGAAGAGCCTGGTGGACGCCTCCGCCGAGTGGATCGGCGACAGCCGTGGCCTGGGCGTGCTGATGATGCTCCTGGTCGGTCTGCTGGTGACCATGGGCATCGGCTCTTCGTTCTCCACCGTACCGATCATTGCCGCGATCTTCGTGCCGCTGTGCGTGCAACTGGGTTTCAGCCCGCTGGCCACGGTATGCATCGTCGGCACTGCCGGCGCCATTGGCGATGCCGGTTCGCCAGCCTCCGACTCCACCCTCGGCCCAACCTCAGGCCTGAACGTCGACGGCCAGCACAATCACATCTGGGACAGCGTGGTGCCTACCTTCCTGCACTACAACCTGCCGCTGCTGGCGTTCGGCTGGGCCGCCGCTATGATCCTGTAAAGGTGTGCCTGCGCCGGCTCTGTTTTGTGGCCCGCCATCCTTGGCGGCCACCCTCCGGGCCGTCGCGAGCGACGTCAAAAACTTCTTCCGGAAGTGTTTTGCGGCGCTTGTGGTCGTTTAATTCCTTCACGGGGCTGCCGATATACCGGTAGCCCCGTTTTGTTGCGGCTCTGCTTACAAGGACAACAAGAAATGCGCCTGACATTGAAAGCCAAAGTAATACTGCTTGCGCTGGTTCCCGTGATCCTCTTCGCGCTGGTGCTAAGCGGCACGGCGGCGAGGGTGCTGCAGAGCCTGGCCGCGGACGAGGTGGCCGAGACGCGTGAACGTCTGCTGCAGGAAAAACGCAGCGAGCTGGAGCACTACATCCAGATCGCCATGGGCTCGGTAAAGGGCCTCTATGATGGTGCGGCGCAAGGTGACATGGCCAGTCGTGAACAGGCCATCGCCATCCTCTCCAAGATCAAATACGGTGCCGACGGCTACTTCTTCGGCCACGACTCCAACGTGGTGCGCCTGTTCCGTGGCGATAGCCCGGTGGATGTCGGCAAGAGCCTTGTCGACCGACGCGACTCCAATGGCGTCTACATCAACCGTGAACTGGTCAACGTGGCGAAGAACAACACCTACTTCGTCAACTACTCCTCGCCGCTGCCGGGCAACGAGTCCGTGCAGGTACCCAAGCTCGCTTACAGCTACTACCTGCCGAAGTGGGACATGGCCCTCGGCACTGCGCTGAACCTTGACGGTGTCGAAGCGCGCATCAGCGAGGTGCAGGCCGAGATCGATCGACGCATTGGCACCATCATCACCAGCATCGTGGTAGTCGCAGCGATTCTACTGCTGGTGTTCGGTGTGATCGGTGTCTGGTTGGGCAACGCCTTCCTGCGCCCGCTGCAACAGATCAAAGCCAACCTCGACGATATCGCGGCCGGTGAGGGCGACCTGACCCGCCGTCTGCCGATCACCAGTCAGGACGAGCTGGGACAACTGGCTGGCTCGTTCAACCGCTTCGTCGAGAAGGTGCATGGCCTGGTACGGCAGATCGTCGAGATGACCGGGCAGCTCAC
The DNA here is from genome assembly GCF_003008615.1 of Pseudomonas mendocina. NCBI lineage: Bacteria > Pseudomonadati > Pseudomonadota > Gammaproteobacteria > Pseudomonadales > Pseudomonadaceae > Ectopseudomonas > Ectopseudomonas mendocina. The sequence goes on along the minus strand of NZ_CP027657.1, from coordinate 5,572,776 downwards.
CGAGCTGGTCAGCCAGGTTTCGGAGCAGGCGCAGCGTTCCGAACAGGCCATGGCGCAACAGCGCCATGAAACCGATCAGGTGGCCACGGCGATCAACGAAATGTCGGCTGCGGCGCATGAGGTAGCCAAGAGCGCGCAGAACGCCGCCGAGGCCGCGCAGCAGACCGACCGCGAGGGGCAGGCCGCGAAGAGTGTGGTCGATGGCAGCATCCAGCGCATTCACTCGCTGGTGGATGACATCCGCAGCAGCGGCGCGTCGCTCGACAGCCTGCAACAGGACGTGCAGTCCATCGTCAGCGTGCTCGATGTGATCCGTTCCATCGCCGAGCAAACCAACCTGCTGGCGCTCAACGCTGCCATCGAGGCGGCGCGTGCTGGCGAGGCCGGACGAGGTTTTGCCGTGGTCGCCGATGAAGTGCGTGCGCTGGCCAGCCGCACCCAGCAGAGCACTCAGGAAATCCAGGGCATGATCGACCGCCTGCAGCAGGGCACGCAGCAGTCGGTAACTTCGATGCGGCGTTCCAGTGATGCCGGCGAGCTGACCAGCGAGCAGGCCAACAAGGCGGGCGAGTCGCTGGATGCCATCGCCCAGCTTATCGCCACCATCAACGCGATGAACGCACAGATCGCCAGTGCTGCCGAGGAGCAGACGGCGGTGGCCGAGGAGATCAACCGCAGCGTGCATCAGATCGCCGTTGCCGTAGACAGTGTTGCCGACGAAACCGAGCGTGGTGCGCAGACTGCCCGCAGCCTGGCGGGCCTCGGTGATCGCCTCGGGGCGCTGGTGCGTCAGTTCCGCATCTGAGTCAGAGCGGGAAGCTCCAGCGACTGAAGGCGTCGCTCAGGAGTTCGATCCAGGCGCGGACTGCCGGCGACATGCCGCGCCTGTGGGTATAGGCAAGCTGGATGTGGCCTTGCGGCACCGTCCACTCCGGCAGCAGGGCGATCAGCCGGCCATCGGCCAATTCCTCGTGGCAATGCGTGGTGGGCAGCAGGGTGATACCTACACCTGCAAGTGCTGCCGACTTGCGCATGGGGAAGTCGTCGACGGCCAGGCGTGCCTCCAGGGCGATCTCACGAAGCTCCTGGGACGCGGCGTGACAAAAACGCAGGTGGATGCGCCGGTCAGCACCGATGGCGCCCAGGGCCGGCAACTGCTGCAGATCCTCAGGTTGTTCGAGGCGTAGCCCGGCGACCAGATCCGGCCGCGCCACCACATGGGCGCGGGCCGGCAGGAGACGGCGAGTGATCAGCCCCGGTTCCTCATCATCGACGTTACGCACGCGCAGAGCGACGTCGATGGCTTCGTTCAGCAGGTCGATGCGGCGAGTGGTCTGCACGACTTCCAACTGCACCTTGGGGTAGCGTGCGAGGAACTCGTTGATCAGGCCGGGCAGCAAGGCCACGCCAGGGGGCGTGGAGAAACGTACCCGACCGCGCGGCTCGCTGGTCAGGTTGGCCACGGTCTCTTCGGCCTGTTCGGCCTCCAGCAACATGGCCTGGCAATGGCGCAGGTAACGCTCGCCGATATCGGTCAGTGCCAGTTTGCGCGTCGAGCGTTGCAGCAGGCGTGCGCCGAGACGTTGCTCCAGCTCGGCGATACGCCGTGACAGGCGCGATTTGGGAATGCCCAGTGCGCGACCGGCTGCGGCGAAACCACCGGCTTCCACCACCTTGGCGAAATAGAAAAGGTCGTTGAGGTCATGCATCTCAGTGTCCTATCAGTGGGACGAACCATCACATTTTTGCCATCTTATCGGCTATTGGCTCCATGGGTAGCATCTGCCTCCTTCGCGTCGCCACGGCGCATGCCCCTCTGGAGAGCCTAATGAAACTGCTGCACCTCGATTCCAGCATCCTGGGTGATGCGTCCGCTTCCCGTCAGCTCAGCCGTGATGTGGTCAAGGCCTGGAGCGCTGCCGAGTCCGATGTTCAAGTGACTTACCGCGATCTGGCCAGTGATGCGCTGAGCCATCTGTCCGCCGCCAGCCTGGTGGCTGCAGGCACCCCGGCCGAACTGCGTGACGCCGCGCAGAAGCACGAGGCTGAACTGGCCGAGCGTACCGTGGAAGAATTTCTCGCTGCCGATGCCATTGTCATTGGTGCGCCGATGTACAACTTCGCCATTGCGAGTCAACTGAAGGCCTGGATCGACCGCATCGCCGTCGCCGGCAAAACCTTCAAATACACCGAGAATGGCCCGGTCGGGCTGGCAGGGGGCAAGACCGTGGTCATCGCTTCCAGTGCTGGCGGCATTCACGCGGGTCAGCCCTCCGGCCAAGCGCATGAAGACTATCTGGTGCGCATCCTGAACTTCGTCGGTATCGACGATATCGAGATCGTCCGCGCTGAAGGCCTGGCCTATGGTGAAGAGCCGCGTGCCGAGGCCATGAAAGGCGCGGCGCAGCGTATCAGCGAGCTGTTCGCCAAAGCCTGAGCTGGCGCCTGAAACGAAAAAGCCCGCGAAAGCGGGCTTTTTCTTGACGCATAGGTATCAGACGATGATGCCCTGGCTGCGCAGGTAGTCGTCGTAGGTACCGCTGAAGTCGGTCACGCCGTTGTCCGACAGTTCGATGATGCGTGTGGCCAGGGAGCCGACGAACTCGCGGTCATGGCTGACGAAGATCAGTGTGCCCGGGTAGTTCTCCAGCGCCAGGTTCAGCGCCTCGATCGACTCCATATCCAGGTGGTTGGTCGGTTCGTCCATCACCAGCACGTTGGGCTTCTGCAGGATCAGCTTGCCGAACAGCATGCGGCCTTGCTCACCACCGGAGATGACCTTGACCGACTTGAGGATCTCGTCGTTGGAGAACAACATGCGCCCGAGGGTACCGCGGATCACCTGCTCGCCAGTCGTCCACTGACCCATCCAGTCGAACAGGGTCACGTCATCTTCGAAATCGTGGGCGTGATCCTGCGCGTAGTAGCCCACCTCAGCGCTCTCAGTCCATTTCACCGAGCCGGCATCCGGGGCCAGTTCGCCGACCAGGGTACGCAGCAGGGTGGTCTTGCCGATACCGTTGGGGCCGATGATCGCTACGCGCTCGCCGGCTTCTACGGTGAAGCTGAAGTTCTTGAACAGCACCTTGTCGTCGAAGGCCTTGGACACCTTCTCGATGGTCACGGCCTGACGGTGCAGTTTCTTGGTCTGCTCGAAGCGGATGAATGGGCTGACGCGGCTCGACGGCTTGACCTCGGCCAGCTGAATCTTATCGATCTGCTTGGCGCGGCTGGTGGCCTGCTTGGCTTTCGAGGCGTTGGCCGAGAAGCGGCTGACGAAGCTCTGCAGCTCGGAAATCTGTGCCTTCTTCTTGGCGTTGTCGGCCAGCAATTGCTCGCGCGACTGGGTCGCGGCCGTCATGTACTCGTCGTAGTTGCCCGGGAACAGACGCAGCTCGCCGTAATCCAGATCCGCCATGTGGGTGCAGACCGAGTTCAGAAAGTGACGGTCGTGGGAAATGATGATCATGGTGCTGTTACGCGCCGTGAGGATCGTTTCCAGCCAGCGGATGGTGTTGATGTCCAGGTGGTTGGTCGGTTCGTCGAGCAGCAGCACGTCCGGATCGGAGAACAGCGCCTGGGCCAGCAGCACGCGCAGTTTCCAGCCGGGAGCGACTTCGCTCATCGGGCCGAAATGCTGCTCCAACGGAATACCCAGACCGAGCAACAGCTCGCCAGCGCGGGACTCGGCGGTGTAGCCGTCCATCTCGGCGAACTCGCCTTCGAGCTCGCCCACCTTCATGCCGTCTTCTTCGCTCATTTCCGGCAGCGAGTAGATACGATCACGTTCGGCCTTGACCTTCCACAGCTCCTCGTGACCCATGATCACGGTGTCGATCACGTTGAATTCTTCATAGGCGAACTGATCCTGGCGCAGCTTGCCCAGACGCACGTTCGGCTCGAGCATCACCTGGCCACCGGAGGGCTCGAGATCGCCGCCAAGAATTTTCATGAAGGTCGACTTGCCGCAGCCGTTGGCGCCGATCAGACCGTAACGGTTACCGTTGTTGAACTTCACGGAAACGTTCTCGAACAGCGGCTTGGCGCCGAACTGCATGGTGATGTTAGCGGTGGAAATCAAAGGACTTACCTATCAGTAACTTGAGGTGCGCTGTTTAAAGGGGGATACCGCTTTCGAGTCTTGCAGCCCGGCCCGAACCGAGGAAGACCAACCTGCGCAAATGAGTGAACGCTACGACCCTGCCGGCAGACGAGCCGCTAAGGCTGGTGAGGCATGGGTGGGAGTGTCGGGCATCGTGACGCCGGGGCCAGGTGGTGCTCAGCGCGGTGTCGAAGCGCGCAATGGTATCACTTGGCACCTGCAACTTCAGCCATTGTGGAAGTTACAGGGCGTACCGAGCGGCGATTCGTTCGCGCAGCAGTACGTCTTATTGTTGGGTTGGTGGACTGTTCGCTGGCGCTACGAGCGGCCGGCGCTCCGGTCCACCCTACTTACTGAGGTGAAGCGGTAGTGCCGCCATTCGATGGTTCGGGCAACTCTTAGCGGCCCCTGTGCCTGCGTGCCATCGCGCCGCGTGACGTCTAATGACATTGAATTCTGCCGCACCGCGGTGGCTTGGCGTGAGTCATGTCGCATTCGATGAGCCGCAGCGTTGGAAGCGTTTAACAAGAGGGTGACTATCCGTCACCGATTCGTGATGAGTGTTATGGATTGTGAAATACAAGGAGGCAGCATGATCAAAATCTTCGAAGACGATGACCCCACTTGGAAGATACTCGTCCATGTTTTGGAACACGGGGTTGCCGGTATTGCGGGCGGGAGGATGAGCACTCGCAGCAAGTTGAGCGAGGTGAGGGAGCAGGCCCGGATAGACCGGCATGGCAATGTCGTGGCCTTGTCTACGGTTCACCATTTCTGGGGAGAGCTAGCCTTCATCTACGATGACCAGCTTTATCTCCATCAAGAAGCCAAGCAACTGGTGGTTGATGCATACGACAGCCAGCTTGCTGCGCAGGGAATCTTTCCTGACACCTATCCGGGAAATAGCTAAACAGCCCACGCCTCTGCATCGGAGAGAGGGTGATATCCTGCGCCGCTAATCGACAAGGGAGGGTGACAATGGCGTGGATGGAGAAGCTGGAAGCGTTCAACAAGAGGGTTACGATCCGTCATCGCTTGATGATCGCGGGGGCGTCGTTTCTCGGGTGGATAATCAGCATCACGATGTTCGATGCTGCCGGAGCGCCATTCTTTCTCGTCGTTGCAATGCTCATGTTGCTCAACATCATTCCGATGATGCCGGCCAAGGTATCTCGTAAAACCAGGCGGAGATGATTGCCAAGGTGCCGATCAAGTCCGCTATGGACTTGCCGGCATCTGGCCGGTCACGTGCTGGCGCTATTTCTTCTTATCCGGTCCATTTGCTCATGCTCGCCTGTCTCGCTCGGGGCTATAGCTCGCGGGGCGTTTAGCCGCGTGTTGCAGAGAGACCGAGTCATTGATGCTGACAAGACAGATGCCTAGGTTTCGCTAGAGCACGCTGCTCGGAGTCGTGCGTATGGCGCTTGACCCTGTAGTAACTACAGCCCTCATCATCTTCTGCAAGCACGGGTCGTAAACTGCGAGTCAGGTGAGAGCATGCGCCCAAACCTGAGCCGCTGCAGCAGATGGTCGGCAACGAAGTAGCCAAACAAGGACATGACGTCATGGACGTACTGGAAAATCGCATACCCCCCGTATTGGTCGCGGTTCTGTTCGGCTTGCTGATGTGGCTTGCCGCCTATCTTCTACCCGGGGTGCTGCCTATCGAGTGGCGTGTAGGCCTCGCGCTGGCGGTCTTGCTGGCGGGCGTATTCATCTGCCTGGCAGGTGTTGCTTCCTTCCGCCATGCCAGCACCACGGTCAACCCGTTGCAACCAGAAACGGCTTCGGCACTGGTCAGCTCGGGCATCTATCGTTACACGCGCAACCCCATGTACCTGGGCTTCGCGACGGTCTTGCTGGCCTGGTCGATTCTGCTGGCTTCGCCGGTTTCAGTGTTGGGCGTGCTGGGCTTCGTGCTGTTCATGAACCGCTTTCAGATCCGTTCGGAGGAACGCGCCCTGGCCAACCTTTTCGGCAACGACTTCGAACAGTACTGCCGCACGGTAAGGCGCTGGCTCTAAGTCAGGGCGTCTGGCAGCATGTCAACCCCCTAACGTTCAGCACGACCGTAGGGTGCGCCGTGCGCACCGCTGAATGGCTGGCGCCTGTGCGAGAGCAAACTGCAAACGCACAGGTGCCACGCCGATTGCCTACAGCTTGAACTCCGTGCGCTTTGCCCTGTGATCGCCACCCAAGGGGGAGCACAGACGCTGGTGGATACGGCTGAGAAAGCCCAGCTCGAAGGCATGCCGCTGCGCACCCGGCGGGTACAGCTGGCGCTCCAGCAGCAGATTGGCCCACAGCCAGCCGCTGTTGGCGTCGTCCAGCCAGGCCTGCGCGGTTTGCACGCCGTGGCCAAAGCTCGCCTGGCAATCTGCGCTCCAACCGAAGTCGGCAGCCGGTTGCCCGTCATGAACAGGCAAGTGAGTGAGGTACCGCTGCAACTCAATCATGGGCAGCCCTCCCGGATACCTGAGCGATGGCCCGGCGGTAAAGCACGATCAACTCGCTCAGCAGCGCATTGGTGCTATTGGCCAACTCCGGCTCTGGCATGCGCCGCAACAGCTTGGCCAGCAACGCTGCCCGATACTCGGCTGCTGCCTGCAACGGGCACTCGTCCGCGACAAAGCTCTGCAACGGATTGCGTGGTGAAGGGAAGGGGATAACGACGGATTCAGACTTGGTCATGCAGCACCTCCAAAACGGAAGTCGACACAACAGCCAGCAGCCCAGGGCGGAGCCCTTGGGTAAAAGGGGGATAGTGCATTCTCCATATGCTCCTTCGTGGATTTAAGGAGCCGCGTTCCATTCGCTACCACACGATATGGAGGCGGACCGTGCAAGGGTGGTAGACCGACCCACGAAGGACGCCGGCCAGGCCGAAGCCTGCCTCACACGGCCCGCCATAAATGCGCGAGAAAACAGCAGGCACAAAAAAAGCGCCTGCTCTCGACTATGGCGCTACCGCGCCTTCGTGTGAATCGGGCTACCACACCCGGTCACGGGATTGACCGTGACAGGGCGGACTCTAGCGTGGGAGAGGGCGCAGGGCAAGGTGTGGAACGGCAGCTATCGGCCAAAAGCAGACACTTCAGCACTACTTGGTTTCGACCGCAGGAGAGATACCCTGGCACGAGAACAGCAGGAATGGTCATTGCTCGTCGCTTAGGTCAACTCATCTGGGCACTTAGGTCATTGAGACACTGATAGCTCATGCTTAGTCTTCAGCGACCACTATTTCTGCAAGGAGCTATGCCATGAAAGCAATCGATGCATGGGCACAACCTGCTAATGGTTGCCTGCGCGAGAAGATGCCTGAAGTTGCACGCCTGTTTGAGAAATCAGGAAGTGGTCATTTGCTTGACCAAGCAATGAGCCCATCCGAAACCGTGGCGCACATGGATGAAGCTGGCGTAGAAAAACTAATGCTGGCGGCTTGGTGCCGCCCGGAAGGTTGGGTGACCAGTAACGATCAGATCGCTGATTACACCCGTGCATACCCGGATCGCTTTATTGGCGTAGCTACCGTCGACCTAAGCAAGCCCGTTGCAGCGGTACGTGAACTTGAGCGGGCGGTATTGGAGCTGGGCTGCAAGGCGCTTCGCATCGTTCCATGGCTGTGGAAACTGGCCCCCAACCACCGTCTTTATTACCCACTTTATGTAAAGTGTATTGAGCTGGACATTCCATTCTGCACTCAGGTCGGACACACCGGTCCATTGATGCCGTCGGAAACGGGTCGCCCAGTTCCATATTTAGATGAGGTCGCGTTGGACTTCCCTGAGTTACGCATAGTTGCTGGGCACATAGGTCACCCTTGGACTGATGAGATGATTGGCTTGGCCTGGAAGCACGACAACGTTTTTATCGACACATCAGCCTATCTGCCGCGCTACTACCCTGCACAATTGCTGCAATTCCTACAAAGCTACGGCAGCCAAAAGGTATTGTTCGGAAGCAATTTCCCTCAGCTCTCCCTGTCGCGCTGCATGAAGCAGGTTCAGGAGCTAGGGTTGAGCCCTGAAGTCGAAGCACAATTCCTTTATGAAAATGCACGACGCATTTTCAAGCTTCCATAAGTCGACAATAAGGCGGTTACTGTTCGACTGGCTTTTTAAGGGCTGATAGCACTGCCGTTCAGCCCTTGTTCTCAGCAGCAAATGTCCGCTTGTGGCCGATAGCAGCCACTCACGAAAGCCCTCCACCTGATCTGAAGACAGCGCCCCGTGCAGCCATTAAGCTTCGCCTCCCAATCGAGCGTTGACAGGGCGGCGTATGTACATCGGTGAAGTGGCCAGGTTGTCGGGGTGTACGCCCAAAGCCATTCGTTTGTACGAGCAGATGGGCTTGATCAGCCCACAGCGTCTCGGCAGTTACCGACGCTACACACCCTATCACCTGACCCTACTGCAGATGATTCGCACGGCTCAGGCGGTGGGGTTCAAGTTGGGGGAGATGAGCGAGTTGCTGGCCGCCAAGCGGCATGACGCGCCATTTCCCCTGGCGCTCGCCAATCAGGGCATCGAAGCCAAGCGCCAGGAACTGCAAGCCCAGATACAGGCCTTGCAGCTTCAGGAACAGCGCCTGACCGAGTTGCAGGCGCAGATAAACCGGCAGTTCGCGCCCGCGGTCAGCGGGTCAGCAGATACTCGAACGCCTGCCTGAGGGCTTCCTGTGGCGGTCGCGGTCGGTAGCCCAGCTCGTCGACGGCCTTGTCGATGCAATAACGCTGGCGCACACCATGGAACATGCGCACCTGGCTGGGCAGCAATTCGGCTGGCTGGCCAGTGAGGCGTGCACGCCACATTTGCAGCATGGCGACTGACAGCAGCAAGACCTTGGGCGCACGCGCAGGCAGACGCTGCCCAGGGCGGAGCGTATCGAGGGCGGCGATCACCTCGCCCAAAGACGAAGACTCGCGGTTGGCGAGTATGTAGCGCTGGCCAGGGCGACCTCGTTCGGCGGCTTGGATCAGGCCATCGGCGATATCCCGCACATCGACGAAATTGAAATGGAAGTCCGGATCCAGCACCAGCCTACGGGCCAGCACGGTAGCGAGAAAGCCCATGGTGTCGGTCAGGCGTTCGGCATGGGGGCCGATGATTGCCGAGGGCAATACCGTGACCATCGAGATGCCGTATGACTGCGCTTCCTCCCAGGCGGCGCGCTCGGAGAGAATTTTCGAGAGGTAGTAGGGATTCTGCTGCTCGTCATTCCAGACCGTTTCATCCAGATACTGACCGTCGTGACCCACCGCTGCGACGGAGCTGACATAGACGACGCGGCGCACGCCGGCTTCGGCGGCGGCGCGCAGGATATTGCGCGTGCCCTGTACGTTGGGCTCGATGATTTCAGACTGCGGGTTCTGCGCCCAATGCTTGAACACGGCTGCGACCTGGTACAGCACATCGACCCCTTGCAGCGATTGGCGCAGGGAGTCGATGTCCTGCAGCTCCGTGCGTACCACTTCACAGCCAAGCCCTTGCAAGGCGGAGCTGTGTGCGGGGTCACGAACGCCGGCACGTACTGGCTGGTCACGGGCGAGCAACTGCCGAACCAGGTTGTTGCCAAGGTGCCCGTTGGCACCGGTGACCATCGATAACGCAGTCATCAGCTATCCAGCTCCGATCTGAAAGGGAGCCGGCAGCATGCAGGTTGCCCCTAGGGGCAGAGTCAAGCGCGAAGGTCGAGCGTGTGTGCCGATACCGCTTCAAGGTCGCGTTGCTACATGCCGCTACAGGCGCCAGCCCCTTCGAACGCGCTGGCGATGAGGTAACGGATAGTCATCGATGGTCAGGAGCTATGGCCTGAAGCCAGGGGCACGTTGGCCCTTGTCAAACAACTGTTGCCGCCAGTAATCCTGAACCGGGATCAGCGCGGTGGGGATTTCATCGGTGCTACGCGGGAGGGCCTTGGCCGCGCGGCGGTAGGCGAGGTCGGCGCCGATATCGATGGTCTTCGCGTAGTTTTCACGGGTGAGGACGATCCCGCGGGTGTGCCATTCAACTTCCGCCAAGGCAATGTGAGCGTTCGCGACATCGATGGCTTGCTTGACCAAGGTGCTGGAGCCATTGAGCGCCTGCTCCAGATAGTCGACTTGTTTGGCGTTCAGGTCATCGGTGTCGAGCAGGGCGATCCGGCCTTCGGCATTGACGCTGAAGCCAAAGGACTTGTTGGCGAGGTCTGGGCGATGCTGGTTGATGCGTTCGATGAGGCTGTTGTAGGTCTGTTCCAGCGCCTTGGTGCTCAGGTTCACTTCGTGGGTCGCGCTATCGACGGCCTGAAGATGCTCCCTGATTTCGCGGGCTGCTCTGGCTTGGGGAGTTTCGTTGATCCATGCCATGAATTCCGCCTGCTCATCCTCGCTGAGTGCGTTTGGCGTCTCGATTTTCTGGCTCTGCGAGATGACCAGCTTGTCGGTATCAGTCTGCTGGCTGCGGATGGCTTGCGCTTGTTGTTCGAGCTTCAGCGTGTCGAGCGCTTCTTCGCTGATGCGCACGTTGCTGGTTTCGACCGTTAACTCTTCGTTCGTGACTTCGTCTATTTCGGTGGTCGTTTCCACGGCGATTTCGGTCGCGCGCAGCACGTTGTTCGACGCAGGATCGTTCACGGTGAATGAGCTGAAACGGGGGGCGCTTATCATGTAGCGGATCGTCCTCTGATCGTTTGGCCGTCGTTGGGCGGTATCTGGTCATCGGCGCGGCGCGCATTCTTCAACCAGGCCTTGTCCCAGCTATAACGGCACCGGTCGGGCGAGCTTTAATCGCTCAGACCGAAATGCCCCCGCCAAGGCGTCCTACCTCGGTCTGTCCCCCAACACCGTCGCCCGATGCATCACCCGCCGTTGCGGGCGGTAGTCGTCGACGGCGTAGTGCTGGGTGATGCGGTTGTCCCAGAAGGCCACGTCGTTTTCCTGCCAGCGCCAGCGGATGGTGAATTCCGGGCGGGTGGCGTGGGCGAAGAGAAAGCGCAGCAGGGCGTCGCTTTCGGCCGCTTCCAGTTCGTTGATGCGGTTGGTGAAGCCGTCGTTGACGAACAGGCCCTTGCGCCCGGTAACCGGGTGGGTGCGGATCACCGGGTGCACCACGGGCGGGTGGGTGCGTTGCACCTCGTGGTAGTGCGCCAGGGCTTCGGGCGTATTGCCGAAGCGCTCCAGCGGAAAGGAGCGGGTGAAGTTGTGGGTGGCGGTGAGGCCGTCGAGCAATTGCTTCAGCGGCTGCGACAGGGCGTCATAGGCAGCGCTGCTGCTGGCCCACAGGGTATCGCCGCCATAGGGCGGCAACTGCTTGGCGGCGAGTACCGCGCCAAGGGCCGGGGTTTCCAGAAAGCTCACGTCGGTGTGCCAGATGGCGTTGTCGCGCACGTCGGTCACGGCGGTGTCGAGCACGAGAATTTCAGGCTGCTCGGGCACCTTGGGGTAGAGCGGGTGAATGTGCAGGTCGCCGAACTGGGCGGCGAAGGCGGCCTGCTGTTGTGGCTCGATGGGCTGATCACGGAAGAACAGCACCTGGTATTGCAGCAGGGCGTCTTCGACTTGCTGGCGCAGGCTGGCGGTGAGGGGCTGGCGCAGGTCGATACCGCTGACCTGGGCGCCGAGTGCCGGGCTGAGCGGGGTGATGTGCAGGGCCATGCTCGATGTTCCTCGCTCAATGCGCCTGGCCGTGCCATGGCACCAGTTTGCGTTGCAGGGCGCGCAGGCCCAGTTCCAGGGCGAAGGCGATCAGGGCGATGACGAGGATGCCGAGGATCACCACGTCGGTGACCAGGAATTGCGCCGCCGATTGCACCATGAAGCCCAGGCCTTCGGTGGCGGCGATCAGCTCGGCGGCGACCAGCGTCGACCAGCCCACGCCAAGGCCGATGCGGATGCCGGTGAGGATGTCCGGCAGTGCGCTGGGCAGGATTACATGGCGCACCAGTTGCGCCGGTGTGGCGCCGAGCGATTGCGCGGCGCGCAGTTTGGTCGGGTCGACGTTGCGCACACCGGTGGCGGTGGCGATGGCCACCGGGGCGAAGATCGCCAGGTAGATCAGCAGTACCTTGGACAGCTCGCCGATTCCGCACCAGATGACGATCAGCGGCAGGTAGGCCAGCGGTGGGATCGGTCGGTAGAACTCGATCAACGGGTCGAAGATGCCGCGCGCGATGCGGTGGCGGCCGATGGCGATGCCCAGCGGTACGGCGGTGAGCACAGCGGCCAGCAGGCCTAGGCCGATGCGCCCGAGGCTGGCGCCCAGGTGCTGCCACAGGCTGGCGTTCATGTAGCCTTCGCCGAGCAGTTGCCAGCCGCGGGCGAGCACGGCTTGCGGGCTGGGTAGGAACAGGGGCTCGATCAGCCCGGCAGTGGTTACCGCCCACCATAGCCAGAGCAGGCTGGCGATGCTCAGGCTGCTGATGGTCAGCAGGCTCAATTCTCGGCGCGGTTTCACCGTGCGCTGTTCTTCGGGCGTCTTGGCGTAGAGGTATTCGTAGCTGCTCATGCGCGGCTCCCTTGCCGTTGGGCAAAGACCTGGGCGAGCACGTGCTCGCGGGTTTCGATGAAGGCGCGGTCGGACTTGATCGCGCGGGCGCTTTCGCCAGCGGCGTAGCGGCGGCCGAAGTCCAGCCGCAGGTGCTCGACGATGCGCCCGGGGTTGGGGGCCAGCAGTACCAGGTCGGTGGCGAGGAACACGGCTTCCTCGATGTCGTGGGTGATCAGGAACACCGGTTTGTGTGTGCGCTGCCAGACCTGCAGTAACAGCTCCTGCATCTGCTCGCGGGTGAAGGCGTCGAGGGCGCCGAAGGGTTCGTCCATCAGCAGCAAGCGCGGGTCGGCGGTGAGTGCGCGGGCCAGGCCGACGCGTTGTTTCTGCCCGCCGGAGAGTTCCCAGATATGGCGCTGCTCGAAGCCGGCTAGGTCGACCAGGGCGAGCAGTTCGCGCGCCTTGGCTTCGCGCTCGGCACGGCCCACGCCGGCCAGCTGCAGGCCGAAGGCGACGTTCTCCAGCACGTTCTGCCAGGGCAGCAGAGCGTCGTCCTGGAACACCACACCACGCTCGGCGCTGGGGCCGGCGACGGACTTGCCATCGAGGCGAATGCGCCCGGCGCTGGGCGCGACGAAGCCGGCGATCAGGTTGAGCAGGGTGGTCTTGCCGCTGCCGGAGGGGCCGAGGGCGACCAGCAGTTGCTCGGGGCCAAGGTTGAAGGACAGGTCGCTCAACACCGCGTTGGCGGCGCCCGGGTACTGTGCGCTGATGTGCTCCAGTTCGAGTAGGGCCATGTTCAGGTTCTCTTCAAGGCGAGTACTGGGTTGGGGGAATGTCTGAGAAAGCGCCTCACCGTCACTCCCGCGCAGGCGGGAGTCTCGGTAGTGCGGTGCATCTGGTTTCCCGCCTGCGCGGGAATGACACTTACTTTCAGAGCATCCTCAGGGTTTGATGTACTGGCTGCTGACGTAGGGCGAGTAGTCCGGCAGCACGCGATCGGCCTTGCCCTGTTCCTTGAGGAAGGCGGCGGTGGCGGCGATGTCGCCAGCGGTGCGCTCGCCGAGCAGTGCCAGTTGTTGCTGACGATCCGGGAAGGCGGAGCCGGCCAGCAGTTCGGGTACGTCCTCGGGGTTGGAACCGGTCAGCGCGGCGATCTTGCGCACCGGTTCGGAGTCGGCTGTCCACTGGTCTTTCTCCGCCGCATAGCGGGCGAAGCTGTCGAGGGTGACCTTGGCGAACTGCTCCAGCACTTCGGGGTGTTTTTCGGCGAAATCCTTGCGCGCGACCCAGACCTCGAAGGTCGGTGCGCCCCAGGTGCCGACTTCGGCGGCGTCGGTGAGCACCTTGCCGGTTTTCTTGATCTCGCCCAGTGCCGGCGACCAGACGAAGGCACCGTCGATGTTGCCGCGTTGCCAGGCGGCGTTGATCTCGGCCGGGTTGAGGTTGACGATGCGCACCTTGGCCGGATCGACCTGCCAGTGCTTGAGGGCACCGAGCAGGCTGTAGTGCGAAGTGGACACGAACGGCGTGGCGAGGGTCTTGCCGGTGAGGTCGGCGGGTTTCTCGATACCGCTGCCATTGCGTACTACCAGTGCCTCGGCGGCATTGATCTGCGCGGCGACGACGAAGGTGACGATGGGCAGGTTACGGCTGGCGGCGGCTGCCAGTGGACTGGAGCCGAGGTTGCCGATCTGTACGTCGCCGGAGGCGATGGCGGTGACCACTTCGGCGCCGCTGTTGAAGCGGCGCCAGTCGATCTTCTGGCCAATGGCGCGTTCGTAATCGCCGTCGGCCTGGGCAACCTTGGTCGGATCGATGCCGGTCTGGTAGGCGATGGTCAGGTCGGCAGCCTGGCTGAACGAGGCGAACGCAGCAGCGGCCACGGCTGCGAACAGGCGATGGATACGGGGCATGGAATGGACTCCGGGCAAAAGGAGACCGGGCGGCCTGGCCGCCCGGAAAACGTGGCTTAGTTAGTGATGTACTGGTTGCTGACGTAGGGCGCGTAGTCCGGCAGTACCTTGTCCACCTTGCCTTGCTCCTTGAGGAAGCCCGCCGTGGCGCTGACGGCCTGGGTGGTTGGCGCACCGAGGGCGGTGACCTGGTCGGCGGCCAGCGGGAAGACGTTGCCCTGCAACAGCAGCGGGATGTCCTCGGCCTTGGCGCCGGAGAGTTTCACCACCTTGGCGATGTTGTCCGGGTTGGCCAGCCAGGCTTGCGGATCCTTGCGGTAGTTGGCGTAGGCATCGAGGGTGACCTTGGCGAAGGCCCGCACGATCTCCGGATGCTTCTCGGCGAAGTCCTTGCGCACGATCCAGGCATCGAAGGTCGGTGCGCCCAGCTCGCTGAGTTCGCCGGAGGTGATCAGCACCTTGCCGGTTTCCTTGGCCACACCCAGCGCCGGATCCCACACGTAGGTGGCGTCGATGTCGCCACGCTGCCAGGCCGCGGTGATCGCCGGTGGCGCCAGGTTGAGGATCTGCACCTTGCTCGGATCGATGTTCCAGTGCTTGAGCGCGGCCAGCAGGCTGTAGTGGCCGGTGGACACGAACGGCACGGCGACCTTCTTGCCGATCAGGTCGGCCGGTTTGTCGATTCCGCTGCCATTGCGTACGACCAGTGCCTCGGCGGCGCCGATCTGCGCGGCGATGAGGAAGGTCTGTACCGGCAGTTGACGTGTAGCTGCCGCTGCCAGCGGACTGGAGCCGACGTAGCCGATCTGCACATCGCCCGAGGCAACGGCGGTGATCACTTCCGCGCCGCCGTCGAACTTGCGCCAGTCGATCTTGGCCTGGGTGGCTTTTTCATAAGCACCATCGGCCTGCGCGACCTTGGCCGGGTCGACGGTGGTCTGGTAGGCAACGGTGAAATCGGCGGCCTGGGCGACCAGGGTCACGCTCGACAGGGTCAGTGCGGCCAGTACGCGGCGCACGAAGGGAAACGGGGTCATGGTGGTGCTCCTCGAAGGCGAGCTGGCCCTTCTGACGAGGATGCCGAGCCGCGGGACGTTGTTCAGGTGTTGTCAGGGTGTCCGGCGATCCGGTGGAGCAAGACTATCTATGCCAAATGGAATAGATAAATACTTTTTTAGAATATTTTTATATTTTTCGGATCGGGCACGAATGCCCGTCAGCCGCCGGCTGCTCTGCCTTGTCGCGCCATTGGCAAGGCCTCATGGCGCTGCCGTTCAAGCCACCTGGGCGGACTTCGAGTGATCCAGTGTCAACAACAGGTCGATCATCGCCTTGGCCGCAGGGGACAAGCGAAAACCCGTACGGGTCACGATGCCACAGCGGGCGCTGAGGCTATCGAGGTTGTTTGGCAGGTTGCGCAGGTGCAGTTGCACCAGAGCACCGCTGGCCAACTCGTCCGCCACGGCTTCATGGGTCGCCATGCCGATGGCATCGCTGCGTTTGACCAACTGCACCAGCAGGGGAATCTGTTCGCACTCCAGATGAATGCTGATATCGACCTTGCCGCTGAGGTTGGCCAACACCTTGCGCGCTTCGCTCGGGATACGGCTGGCCGCCAGGGGGAAGTCGAAGAGGTCATTGGTCGACAGGCTTTCCTTGCCCAGCAAGGGGTGCTCGGGGCGGCAGAAGAACAGGCCGGCGCGAGGGCGTAGCGGTTGTGTCTGAACACCAGGGTCGGCTTCGCCGTGGCGGATGTCAGCGATGAAGAATTCGATCTCGCCACGGTTCAGGCTGCGACTCAGTTGTTCCCAGTTGTCCACTTCGAAGCGCGTGCGAATGCGGGGGTAACGCTGCATGAACGCCAACAATGCATCGGGCAGCAGGCTGGTGACCAATGCCGGGCCACAACCGAAATGCAGGTCGCCGGCATCCAGCTTGCTCATCTGGGTGATTTCACTGGTCAGGTTGCTGGCACCGCGAATCAACGCCAGGGCATGTTGCAGTGCGATCTGTCCCTCTGGGGTGGGGCGTAGATCCTTGCTCGCACGGTCGATCAGCACGCAGCCAAGCTCCTGCTCCAGGCCCTGGATGCTGCGGCTGAACGCCGGTTGAGTGATGCCCATCGCCTCGGCTGCGCGAACGAAGCTGCGGTGTTCGTTGAGTGCGACAAGGTAGCGGAGCTGACGCAAATCCATGTGGGTTCCGGCGTTGGCAGGTCGGTAGAGGCGGACGAGTCGCCACAGTTGCGCCGGTTTTAATGGTCAGTTTTTATTCCGTCAATCTATTGATTTGGATATGAATATTCCTTTTTGGAATTTGCTGGCGTGCCCGCTTTGACCGTTCAGGCAGAGAGAGCGCCGCTGATTCTGTCATGACGCGCTTCTTTGCCAGTGGGATGGATACGCGCAATGCCTTTCTCGCATTTTTTCAATGCCTTTCAGTAATTGGTTTTAAAAATACCTTTTAAATCAATAGCTTGTGATTTTATATTCTTTTTGGAAATTAATATCTTATTAAAAATTACTTTATGGGATAAGGAGCCGAATCAATCATCGCCGCAGCTCTACGGCGGGCCTGGCAATCGCAGGTGTCGTCAGAGATCAGCAGTCCATACAGCAAACAGGAGTCTTGCCCATGGGCAATGTCCTCAAAGCCGACAACCTTTCCGAGGTGCTCTGGCGCGATACACGCAAGCCAGGCGAACTACGTGATCTGGGTGTCAGCGTACGCCAGGCTTTGGGCCTGCAGCGCCTGGCGCCGCAAGCCGGCAAGCCGGTGCTGGGCCGCCGCGAAGCGATTCTGCTCGGCGTGTTCGCCCTGACCCTGCATGTCGCAGCCATTTCCTGGCTGGCCAGCCGGCCCGAGCCGGTACTGCCGGAAGTGCCGGTGCAGATTCCACCGATGACCATCGAATTCACCAGCGCTGCACCGCCTGTGCTCGAGCCACCGCCCCCGGAAGTGATTCCCGAGCCGGAACCCGTGGTCGAGCCGCCACCGCCGGTGGTCGAGGAGCTGGCGGTGAAGCCGCCGCCCAAGCCCAAGCCCAAGCCCAAACCGCAGCCGTCCAAGCAGGAGGCCAAGCCCGAACCGAAATCGGTCGAGGCGCCACCACCGCCGCCGGCACCCGCTCCCGTGGCAGAAGCACCGCCCGCACCACCGGTCGAAATTCCACCGTCGGCCAGCGCCGGTTACCTGAAGAACCCGGCGCCCGAGTACCCCTCGCTGGCGCAACGGCGAGGCTGGGAAGGCACCGTGCTGCTGCGCGTACACGTGTTGGCCAATGGCAAGCCGAGCGACATCCAGATTCAACGCAGCAGTGGCCGCGACGTGCTCGACGAGTCCGCCATCCGCGCAGTCAAGCGCTGGAGCTTCGTGCCGGCCAAGCGTGGCGACGAAGCTATCGCGGGCTGGGTGTCGGTACCGCTGGAATTCCGTTTGAACTGAGGCTGGCGAAGACGCCGGCCGACCTGAATTATCCGAGGAACGCATCATGAACCTGCTTGTAGATTCTCCCTTTCAATCGGTCGAACACGCGGTCATCTGGCTGCTGATCGGCTTCTCCGTGATCACCTGGGGGCTGGCGCTGATCAAGGGCATCCAGTTCGCCCGCCAGCGCCATCAGGATCGCAAGTTCCAGAAGGGCTTCTGGAGTGCCACCAGCCTCGACAGCGCCGCCGAGCAGAGCGCTGGGCAGAACGGCGCGGTCGCCCGTGTGGCCCAGGCTGGTTTCGCTGCGATTCAGGTGCAAGGTGGCCAACCGACCGATCTGGCACAGTCGATCAATCACCAGGATCGCCTCGAGCGTTCGCTGCGTCAGCAGATTCAGCGCGAGCGTCGTTCGCTGGAAGCCGGCCTGGCGGTGGTCGCTTCAATCGGCTCCACCTCGCCCTTCATCGGCCTGTTCGGCACCGTGTGGGGCATCATGGAAGCCCTCAAGGGCATCAGCGCGGCAGGTAACGCCAGCCTGGAAACCGTGGCGGGCCCTATCGGTGCCGCACTGGTCGCCACCGGTGTGGGCATCGCCGTCGCCGTGCCGGCGGTGCTGGTCTACAACTACTTCCTGCGCCGCCTGAAGCTCACCGCCGCCGATCTCGACGACTTCGCCCATGACTTCTACAGCCTGGCGCAGAAGAGTGCATTCAAGGTCATCGTCAGCCCGCGTGCTGGCAAGGGCGCCCCTGTGACCGGCAACGCCGGCGTCGCGAAGGAGGCGGTCTGACATGGCCTTCTCGACCCAGGACAGCGACGAGGTTCTTTCCGAAATCAACGTCACGCCGCTGGTGGACGTCATGCTGGTGCTGCTGGTGGTGTTCATCGTCACCGCGCCGCTGTTGACCAACTCGATCCCGATCAACCTGCCGAAGACCGAGGCCGTGGCGCCGCTGGAGCAAAAAGACCCGCTGGTGGTGAGCATCGATGGCGAGGGCAAGCTCTTCATCAACAAGGACGAGATCCAGGCGGATCTACTGGAGAGCAGTCTGATCCAGGCCAAGCAGGAGGCCGAGGTCGTTCACGAGGAGCTGCGCGTGCAATTGCAGGCTGACGATGGCGTGAACTACGGCGAGGTGGCACGGGCGATGGCGGCCATCGAGCGCGCCGGTATCACCAAGCTGGCAGTCATCACTGCCCGCTGAGTTTATGGGGCCGTACTTCCGGGCAGGGAGTGCGGCTCTTTTTTGCGCGAACACTGGCGGCGGCGAGCCACCTTGAAACGGTGCGGTAACTCGACGTCTGCCTTGATCTTCATGAGGCGCCTGCAATGGGTGTTTCGATAGTTTGCTTTATATTCTACTCGGCCGATTCCGGTTAATTCGATATTGCCAATAAGATAACTCGCCTCGGATAAGTATTCGGGGTGATGAACTAATCGTGTCTTTATGGGGTAATACTTAGGCAGAGTTATCCGCACAAGTAAGGTGCGCTGTGCGCACCGACTACCGAAGCCTAAGGCGCTGCGCACGGCGCACTACTGTCAGCCCAGATTTAGGGTGGGTCTGAAATAGTCGTCATTCCCGCGAATGCGGTAATCCAGAACACCCGCAACACATGGAGTGTCACCTTCGCAGGACTGACGGGGAGGGGCTTTCAGCGTTTCCTTAGTGGGCATGCTGGATACGGCAGAGCTGCGCAATTTTCTCGCCATTATTTGCTTTTAATATATATCTATATCTGCCTGTGGTAGTTGGCTGCTTGATGGTGTCCGTATCTGTACATCGGTTCAGCAGATTGTTCGTCGGTTACGGTATTGAAGTGTTCTTCGTTGACGCTAACTTGTTATCCGTTATTGATTTTTAGTTGTGGCACGGACGCTGCTGAGTGCTGCCTGGTATCTCCGATAGATACCTGCCTTGCACAACGTTCAATTAAGGGGAATAACACGTGAAACGTCATATCGGGGGAGTGTCCGACATCTTGCCGCAGGGAGGAGGCAAAACTGCACTATGGGCGCTGGGGGCGGCGCTGGCTTGCCTGGGTGGCGGCGCCCAGGCGGCTGAGGACGGTAGCGATGCACGTCTGGCCACGGTGGTGGTCGAGGGCAGCAAAGCCAGTGAGGTAGAGAAAGCCAGGGTCGAACTGGAGAAGGTCGCGGGTGCGGCGCGTGTCGTCGATAACCAGGAGGTGGAGCGGGGCAGGGCGCAGAACGCCGAAGACGTACTGGCGCTGCAGCCCGGCGTTTTCGCCCAGGCCACCAGCGGTACCGGGGCGAACAAGATTTCCATCCGTGGTTCGGGCCTCAATACCTTCTACCAGGGCTACGTCATGGGCATCAAATTCCTCTATGACGGTCTGCCCATCACCGGGCCGGGCGGTACCCAGGAAGACCTGCTGAACATGGCGGCCGTCGACCGTACCGAGGTGCTCTATGGCGCCAACGCCTTCTCCCATACCGCGCTCTCACTGGGTGGCGCGATCAATTTCATCACTCATACCGGCCGCACATCGCCGGGCGCCTATGCGCGTCTGGACTTCGGGCCATTCGGCTATCGCAAGCAGCAACTCAGCTATGGCGGAGTGTCCGGCGATACCGACTATTACATCTCCGTGCTGCACAACGAGCGTGACGGTTATCAGGACGACACACCGAACAAGGGCAGGGACTTCATCGCCAATTTTGGCCATACCTTCAATCCCAAGCTCGATACCCGCCTGACTATTCGCTATCGCGAGGAGAAGCTGCTCAATGGCAGTACGCTGACCAAGGCGCAGATCAAGGATGACCCGACCCACAACCGCCTGTTGTCGGATCGGCGCAAGGACGGCACGACCCTGATCGGCAGCAAGACCACCTACCGTTTCGATGACGACTCGCGTCTGGAAATTGGCCTGGGCGTCAACGACTATCCGTTGCTCAACGGTTGGCGCTACGCGGCAACGGCGCAGGACTGGCGCTCGACCGACGTCAATACCCTGTTGCGCTACCTGCGCACCGATGACCGTCTGTTCGGTCTGCCCAGCGATACCACGCTGACCTTCAGCGATACCCGCCTGGTGCGTGGTGACGTCAAGGGTTATCGCCGCAGCGACTGGCAGAAAGTGCGCTACACCGATTACAGCGGCTCGCGTGATACCGTATTCGCCCTCGGCAACGAGCTGCACCTGGACGACCAGTACACGCTGTCGACCGGCCTGTCGCTGATCAACATCGACCGTACCGCGCGCATCAAATATTCGAACACGGCCAATACCAGCACCTTCCCGGACAACGTCAGCTACAACGAATGGCACGTGGCGCCACGCATCGGCCTGAGCTACCAGCTCAACCCATCGGTGCAACTGTTCGGTAACGTCAGCCGTTCCATCGACCCGCCCGTTACCTGGCAACACGGCAGTACTGCCAATGCCTATTTGCGTCCGCTCGATCCGCAGAAGGGCACCACGGTAGAGTTTGGCGTGCGCGGCTCGGTCGGGATCTTCGACGGCAGTCTGTCGATCTATCGTTCCTGGATAACCGATGAGCTGCTGACCGTGATCATCACGCCGGCGACTCAGACCACTGACGCGGTTACGGCCAATGCCAATGCCAGCGATACCATCCACCAAGGTATCGAGGCCGGTCTGGATACGCGTCTGTGGGAAAGCGCGCGGGGCGATCAGGTGATCTTGCGTCAGGCCTACACCTTCAACGATTTCTTCTACCGCGACGATGATGCGTTCGGCAGCAACGAGTTGCCCAGCTTGCCACGCCATTACTACCAGGCCGAGCTGCAGTATCGCCATCCGGCCGGGTTCTACGCGGGCGTCAACCTGCGCACGGCATCGAGCTACTACGTCGACTACGCCAACACGCTCAAGGCGCCGTCCTACACCCTGTGGGGCGCCAAGGTCGGCTACGACGATCCGGGCGAGCGCTGGAGCGTCTACCTCGACGCCCGCAACCTGACCGACGAGCACTACGTCACCGCGGCGAACACCGCCTACGACCTCAGGGGCGTGGACTCGCCGAACTTCTATGTCGGCGACGGTTTCGGCGTGTATGCCGGGATTTCCTATCGCTTCCACTGACCCGTGACGACGCTCCATGCGGAGCGTCGTCGACCGTGGGCGGCTCTGATTGCCCACGGTTGATGGAGAGAACCCCATGCTGAAAATTGCTGTAGCGACACGTCGGCTGCTCGCCCTGGCGGTACTGACGATCCTGACCGGTTGTGGCGACGCGCCTGATGAGCAGACCAGCGATGCGGCGCCAGAGCAGGCGTTCATCTACCCGGCCAGCGACTATTTCGAACAGACGCCGGGCAAGCCCGGTGGCACGCTCAAGGTCTCGGTCGCGCTGGATACCGGATCGCTCGACCTGCACGCCATTTCCCATACCAATGCCCAGTGGCTGGGCAGGCTGATCTACGACAACCTGGTGTACCTGGATGATCAGGGGCGCATCACGCCCTGGCTGGCCAAGGCCTGGGAGGTGTCCGAGGACGGCAAGACCTACACCTTCCACCTGCGCGATGATGTGACCTTCAGCGATGGCGCGAAATTCAACGCCGAAGCGGTGCGCATCAACCTCGAACACATGCGCGACCCCGCGACCAAGTCGCCCCTCGCAGCGGCTTACATCGCACCGTACATCGACGGCGAAGTGGTGGATGAATACACCTTTCGCGCCAACCTGCGCGAGCCCTATACGCCGTTCCTCAACGTGCTGGCGCAGTCCTGGTTGTCCATGCAGTCGCCGAAAGCCATCGTGGAGAATCCCAAGGCACTGGCCGAGGCGCCGGTGGGTTCGGGATCTTTCGTGGTCGAGCGCTACACCCGCCAGCAGGGCATTCGCCTGGTGCGCCGTGACGATTACGCCTGGGCGCCGGATTTTCTGCGGCATCAGGGGCCGGCCTATCTCGAACGCATCGAGCTGGATTTCGTTCCCGAAGCGCTGATCCGCTACAGCTCGCTGGCGGCAGGGCAGTATGACTTCACCACCGATGCGCCGACGCAGAATGCCGCGGCGATCCGTGCCGATGATCGGCTGCGCTTCGACAGTCGCATCCGTCAGGGCAACCCCAATCGTGGCATCACCTTCAACACCGAAAAGTTTCCCTTCGACGACGTGCGCGTGCGCAAGGCCTTCGCCCTGGCGGTAGATCGCGAGGGCATAGTGCGTATCAGCGGTTTTGGCGAGTTCAAAGCCAAGAGCGATTACCTGGCCGCCAATACCCGATATTACGACCCGGCGTTTCAGGCAGCCCTGCAGTTCGACCCGGACACGGCCAATCGCTTGCTCGACGAGGCCGGCTGGGGCGAGCGCGATGCACAGGGCTACCGGGTACGTGATGGTGTGCGCCTGAGTGCCGAGGTGCTGGCAGCCGAGGGTTTGTATCCGCTGACCGATCTGGTGGCGATCCAGGCCGACGTGAAGAAAGTCGGTTTCGAGCTGCGCATCGACCAGTTGCCGCCGCTGCATATCCTCGACCGGCGCGCCGCCAACGACTACCAGGCAACCGGCGCCGGGGTGTGGCACACCAACACTCCGGACGGCCTTTACATCCTCTATCACAGCAACGAGATCATTTCGTCGCGGCGTATCGGCCAGAACACGGCACGGTTGCGCGATGCCAGGCTCGATGAGCTGCTCACCGAGGGTCGAAGTTCCCAAGATGAAGCGCGTAGTCGGCAGCTATACAGCGAGGCGCAGCAGCGCCTGACCGAGCTGGTGCCAGCCGTGCCGCTGTACGAGAACTACAGCCTGACCGCCCATGGCCCACGGGTGCGCGGTGTGGTCTACGACACCTCCCACAACACACCGGTGTTCACCAGCGTCTGGCTTGAGTGAGTGGTGCGCGCTGGGGGACAGTTTTCCCGGTACGCATAGCACCCCGTGCGGGGCTGTGTAGGGCGTGAGCATCAACGGCTTTGGGTAGGGTGCGCGGCGCGTACCTGAGCTATTGCGGAGTCGGTGGTGCGGCAGCTGCTTCGGTGCGCATGGCGCACCCTACGGGTTCTGCGTAGGGCATGGGTGTCAACGGCTTTGGGTAGGGTGCGCCGCGCGCACCTGGGTTATCGCAGAGTCGGTGGTGTGACGGCTGCTTCGGTGCGCATGGCGCACCCTACGGGAGTCCACGCGGTCTGCGTGCAATACGCGTCTCTGGCGATGATTCTTAAACACTTCCTTCCTCTATTCGAAATGAACTGCCGGTAACACGGTGGTTCATTAACGGTCGTTATTCGCCTGCACATGCAGTTGTTCTTGTCGAGTTTTAAAGGCACTGCCAGTGCAAAGTTTAAAGACGAACAAGCATATAACCGAAATCACTGTTCGTGGCGAAACAGTGGTTCAGCAGAATGCCATGAGGCGGTAGCTTTCGAGTGTTCTTTTGTTTTTATAAGTTATTGTTTTTGAGTGATTTTATTTTTTGGAACGGCCCTTGCTAAATAGCTGTTGTAGAGCGCTAGAAAGATAACAAGAAGCTCGCAAATTAATCTGTCTGATCACAGGAGTAGCAGCGTGCGCGGGTTATCTTTAGAGGGGAGTAGCGGGGCTTTTGCGGGTGGCATCAAGCCACTGTGGAAGGCGGTAAGTATCGGCACATTGCTGATGTGCGGGGCCAACTTGGCTTTGGCTGCGGAGGTGGCGTCCAATGCCGATACCCGGCTGGAAACCGTGGTGGTGAAAGGGGAGAAGAAAAGCGAAGCGCAGCAGGCCGAAGCCAGGCTGGAGGAGGTGGCCGGCAGCACCAGCGTGGTGGACAACTCCGAAGTGGAGAAGGGCCGCGCATCTACCCTGGAGGACGTGCTTGCATTCCAGCCGGGGGTGATCGCCCAATCGGCTGGTGGTAACGATGCGATCAAGATTTCCATCCGTGGCTCGGGCGCCAACGCCTCGCCTGGTTACTTCCGTGAAGGGGTCAAGTTCCTTTTCGACGGCCTGGCGCTGACCGGCCCAGGCGGCACCCCCTACGAGCTGCTGGAAACCTCCGGCGTGAACTACACCGAAGTGCTGCGCGGCGCCAATGCCTATGACTACACCGCGCTGTCGCTCGGCGGCGCGATCAACATGGTCACCCACACGGGCTATACCTCGCCGGGTAACTACGCGCGCTTCGAGGCGGGCAGCTTCGGCTGGCGCAAGCAGCAACTGAGTACCGGTGGCGTGGAGGGTAATGCCGATTACTACATCAGCCTGAGCAACTCCGAACGTGACGGCTACCAGGACTACACCTTCACCAAGGCCAAGGGCGTGGTATCCAATTTCGGCTACCGCTTCAGTCCCAAGCTCGATACGCGCCTGATCGTGCGCTATCGCGAGCAGTACCACGAGAACTCCAGCACCCTGACACGCGGTCAGCTCAAGGATGATTCGACCCAGCCCAACCCGGCCACCGTGGCGCAGCGCGGTGATTCGACCAAGAACGGTTCGATCTGGGTCGGCAGCAAGACCACCTACGCCTTCGATGACGACTCCAAACTGGAGTTGGGGCTGGTCTACCACAACTACAGCCAGATCCTCGGCAAGAAGAGCCCGGCAACGCCCAACCACTGGCAATGGCGCGACCTGAACACCTCGCTGCGTTACCTGCGCAGCGACCAGTGGTTCGGTCACCAGAGCAATACCACCTTCGCCTTCAGCAATACCCTGCATGATCGCGCCGAGGTCAAGACCTACAGCGGCACCACGCGGGCACTGCTCAAGGACACCCGCTACAGCGGTTCCTTCGACACCGTGTTCTCGGTCGGCAACGACCTGGAGCTGACCGAGCGACTGTGGCTGACCAGCGGCCTGTCACTGGTCAACATCGTGCGCGACGTCGATGTGGAGTTCTCCGACCGGGCCAACGTCAGCCCCTTCCCGCAGCACTACAAGTACGACAACTGGAGCCTCGCGCCACGCCTGGGCCTGCGTTACTACCTGACCCCGGACATCCAGCTGTTCACCAACGTCAGCCGCTCCATCGATCCGCCCAGCGCCTGGTCGATCTCACCGTCCGGCCCGACCAACAACTACACCAAGACCCTGGTGGAGCAGAAGGCCAATACCTTCGAGGTGGGTATCCGTGGTTCACAGGGCATCTTCTCCGGCAGCCTGGCGCTTTACCGCTCGTGGGTTCACAACGAGCTGCTCAACGTCGAGGTGATTCCGGCGACCGGCCTGACCCCGGCGGTGACGTCCACCAACAACGCCAGCCCGACTATCCACCAGGGCATCGAAGCGGGGCTGGATACCGAGCTCTGGCAGGGCTCGCGTGGCGACAGCCTGGTGCTGCGTCAGGCCTACACCCTGAACGACTTCTACTACCGCAACGATGACACCTTCCGGGCCAACGAGCTGCCGGGCTTGCCCAAGCACATCTACCAGGCCGAGCTGAAGTATCAGCACCCCAGCGGCTTCTATGCCGGGGTGGACGTACGCACGGCATCGAGCACGCCAGTGGATTACGCCAACAGCTTCTACGCCCCGTCCTACACCGTCTGGGGCGCGAAGTTCGGCTACGAGGAGCCGGGCCAGCGTTGGCAGGTGTTCCTCGACCTGCGCAACCTCACCGACGAGGACTACGCCACCGCCGTCCTTCCGACCTACAACGCCCGTGGCAACGATGCGGCAGCGCTGTACGTCGGCGATGGCTTCGGCGCCTTCACCGGCGTGGCCTTCCGCTTCTGATCATGCGGCGGCGGGGAACCTCCGCCGCCGTTCACCGGTTTCATCAGGAAATTGCGTCATGCAACGAAACACACGCGAAGTTCCAGGCAAGCGGGCTGTCAGCGTCAGGGCCTGGCTCGCCATCGTGCTGGGCAGCTTGTGGCTGCTGGCCGGCTGCTCGCCCAGCGAGGAGCCGCCGAGTGCCTCCGCCACGGCCGAGCCTGCACCAGCAGCACAGGTGGTCGATGGTGTGCTCAGCTACCCGGCCAGCGATTATCACGAGCAGGTGCCCGGCAAACCGGGCGGCACCCTGCGTGCCTCGGTGGCGCTGGATACCGGCACCTTCGACGTGCATTCCATCGCCCATGGCAACGTGCAGTGGCTGGGGCGCATCCTCTACGATGCCCTGGTCTATCAGGACGAGCAGGGTGCCATTTCGCCCTGGCTGGCCAAGTCCTGGGACATCTCCGCGGACGGCACCGTCTACACCTTCCACCTGCGTGATGACGTCACCTTCAGCGACGGCACGAAATTCAATGCCGAAGCAGTGCGGGTCAACCTCGAACACATGCGCGACCCGGCCACCAAGTCGCCGCTGGCGGCGGCCTATATCGCGCCTTACGTGCAGGGCAGGGTGGTCGACGAGTACACCTTCGAAGCGACGTTGCGCGAACCCTATTCGGCCTTTCTCGACGTGCTGGCGCAGTCCTGGTTGAGCATGATTTCGCCGAAGCAGATTCTCGAAGACCCGAAATCCATCGCCGAGAAACCGATCGGCACCGGCCCCTTCGTGCTGCAGAGCTACACCCGTGAGCAGGGCGCCAGCTTCGCGCGTCGCGAGGACTACAACTGGGCGCCACCCGTCACCCGTCACCAGGGGCCGGCCTACCTCGTGGGCATCGAGTTGACCTTCGTGCCTGAGTCGATGATTCGCTACAGCTCGCTGCTGGCCGGTCAGCATGATTTCACCCTGGATGCGCCAACGCAGAATGCTGCGGCGATCCGCGCCAATCCCGAACTGGTGCTGCACAGCCGCATTCGCAAGGGCAATCCGTTTCGCAGTGTGACCTTCAATACCGAGCGCTTCCCGTTCGATGACGTGCGGGTACGCAAGGCGCTGACCCAGGCCATCGACCGCGAAGGCCTGGCCTGGGTGATCGGTTTCGGCGAGTACCAGACCAAGAGCGATTATCTGGCGATCAATACGCGTTTCTACGATCCCTCGTTCACCGACGCCTTGAAGTACGACCCACAGGCTGCAGCCCGCTTGCTCGACGAAGCCGGCTGGAGCGAGCGCGATGCCGATGGCATCCGTATTAAGGATGGCCAGCGCTTTAGTGTGAAGCTGCTGATGAGCGAGAACCCGGCTTTCCCCAGCAGCGTGGCCGTGGCGATCCAGTCCGATGCGCGCAAGGCCGGCGTGGAGATCGAGCTGGACGTGCTGCCGCTGGTGCAGACCACCGAGCGTCGTTACGCCGGTGACTATCAACTGCTGGGGGGCGGTTACTGGCACAGCAATACCCCGGACGGGCTGTTCATGCTCTACCACAGCGCATCGATTCCCACCGACAAGCTGCTCGGGCAGAACGTCGGCCGTCTGCGTGACGAGACTCTCGACCGCCTGCTCAGCGAAGCGCGGCGCAGCATCGACCCCGAACGCCTGCAGCAGCTCTACTCGCAGGCGCAGCAGCGCCTGACCGAACTGGTGCCCGCCGCGCCCTCCTATGAAAGCCACCACATCGTCGCGCATCAGGCCTATGTCAAAGGGCTGATCTTCGATACCTCGCACAACACGCCGTTCTTCACCAGTGTCTGGCTGGACAAGGAGCGGCCATGAGTATCCTGCGGCGAGTCATCTGGCGCCTGCTGGCCGGCGTGCTGGTGCTGTGGGGCGCGGCGACGCTGACGTTCATCGGCCTGAATCTGACCGGTGGCGATCCGGCGCTGGCGATTCTCGGTGGGCCGGAAGCCATGCCGACGCCGGAGGTGCTGGCGCAGGTGCGCCAGGAGTACGGCCTCGATCAACCCTTGATCGTGCAGTACGGCCAGTACCTGGGGCGCCTGGCTCAGGGTGATCTGGGCGAGTCCTATCGCCTGCGTATTCCGGTCACCCGCGCCATCGGTGAACACCTCGGCGCCACCCTGCAACTGGCCTTCCTCGCGGCCCTGGTGGCCGTGCTGCTGGCTATCGTCGTCGCCGTGCTGACGGCGCGCCGCAAGCCCTGGGTCGCTTCGCTGTCGTCGGGTACCGAGCTGGTGCTGTCGTCGATGCCGTCG
This sequence comes from Pseudomonas mendocina, assembly GCF_003008615.1. NCBI lineage: Bacteria > Pseudomonadati > Pseudomonadota > Gammaproteobacteria > Pseudomonadales > Pseudomonadaceae > Ectopseudomonas > Ectopseudomonas mendocina. The sequence goes on along the minus strand of NZ_CP027657.1, from coordinate 5,543,949 downwards.
TTCGTGCTCGGCATCCTCCTGTTGCTGGTGTTCTCCTTCCAGCTGCGCCTGCTGCCGCCGACCGGCTCCAGCGGCTGGCGCACCCTGGTACTGCCGACCCTGACCCTGGCACTGCCGGTGGCCGCAGTGCTGATCCAGGTGCTGCGCCAGGAGCTGGAGGACATCCTCGAACAGCCTTTCATCATGATGGCCCGCGCGCGCGGCCTGTCCGAGGCCGGCGTGCGCCTCGGTCACGCCCTGCGCCATGCGCTGATCCCGCTGGTGACCCTGTCCGGCTTCATCCTTGCCAGCCTGCTCGGCGGTGCGGTGATCACCGAGACCCTGTTCGCCCGCCAGGGCGTCGGCCGGCTGATGCTCGATGCCGCCAACGGCAAGGACGTGCCCATGGTGTTGGGCATCACCCTGCTGGCGGCGCTGATTTATGTGGTGGTCAACCTGGTCGTCGACCTGTTGCTGCCACTGATAGACCCCAGGGTAAACGCGCGATGAGCATGAACAGCGTGACCGCCCTGAGCCACTTGCGTGCCTTGTTTGACGAGTCGTCATCACTGCAACTTTCCGCTATTAGCAAGGACTCCGAGATGATCTTCAGCGAAGCCGATACGTCCCACGCGGCGCTCGACGAGCAGGCTGCATCGCCCAGCGATGCGCATCTGCTGAGTATTTTCCAACCTGTCTTCGAGCGCATCGCCGAAGGCGCCATCGCCCGTGAGCAGCATCGCGAGCTGCCTTACGACGCGGTGGACTGGCTGCGCGATGCCGGCTTTGGCCGTCTGCGCGTACCGCAGCGTCACGGCGGCTTCGGCGCCAGCCTGGAGCAGCTGTTCCGCCTGGTCAGCCGCCTGGCCGAGGCCGATTCCAACCTGCCGCAGATCTTCCGCGCACACTTCGGTTTCGTCGAGGGGCGCCTCAATGACGAGGACGAGCAGGGCAACGCGCGCTGGTTCCAGCGCGTGGTTGCGGGTGAGCTGTTCGGCGCGGCAATGGCCGAGCGCACCGAAACCACCGGCAACAGCGTCAATCTGACCGAAGACGGCGGGCGCTGGCTGCTCGACGGCGAGAAGTACTACTGTACCGGTACCCTGTATGCCGACTGGATCGCCGTGTCGGCCAACCAGGGCGACGAGCACGTGGCCATTGCCGTGCCGACCACGGCGCCCGGCGTCACCCGGCTGGACGACTGGGACGGGTTCGGCCAGCGTCTGACCGCCAGCGGCACCACCCGTTTCGAGCGGGTCGAGGTCAGGGATGAGCAGATCTTCCGCCGCTTCAAGCTGGGTGAGGGCAGAACCGACTCCTACATCAGCGCCTTCTACCAGCAGGTACACCTGGCCACCCTGGCCGGCATCGCCCGCGCCGTGCAGCGCGACGCCATCGCTTTCGTCCAGGGGCGCACGCGCACCTTCGGCATTCCCGGGCAGTCCAGCCCGCGGCAGGACCCGCTGGTGCAGCGGGTGGTCGGCCGCCTGTCGAGCCTGGCCTTCGCCAGCGAGGCGGTGGTGGAGAAGGTGTCGCGCAGCCTGGACGAGCTGTGGCACGCCTACCTGGCTGGCCAGGCCACGGCCGAGCAGTACGCCGAGGCCGATATACGCACGTACCAGGCGCAGCAGGTGGTGATCGGCCAGGTGCTGGAGGCCACCACGCTGTTGTTCGAAGTCGGTGGTGCCTCCGCTGCAAGCAGCGAGCGGCGCCTCGATCGGCACTGGCGCAATGCGCGCACCCTGGCGTCGCACAACCCGGCGATCCTGCGCGAGGCCTACCTGGGCGATTACTACCTCAACGGCACCGTGCCGAGCAAAGCCTGGGCCGAGCGCTTCGCCGAAGCCAAGGCGAAGGACAAGGAGCAGCCAGTACAACCGGCAGTCAACGAGGGGGATCTGGCATGAGCAGCAGCAAGCGGCAGATGAGCATCGGCATGAACATCCTCGGCTTCGGCGCCCACTCGGCTGCCTGGCGCGAGGCCGAGGCACCGGCCGGTGCCTTGACCGATCTCGACTATTTCACCCATATCGCCCGGGTTTCCGAGCGCGGCACCCTGGATGCGATCTTCCTCGCCGATGGCCCGGCGCTGGCCGGTGACGTGTCACGCCAGCCTTCCGGTCGGCTGGAGCCGACCGTACTGCTGACGGCCATCGCCCTGGCTACGCGGCATATCGGCGTGATCGCCACCGCATCGAGCACCTTCAACGACCCCTACAACCTGGCCCGTCGCCTGGCCTCGGTGGATCACCTCAGCGGTGGACGTGCGGCCTGGAACGTGGTCACCACCTACAACGACGCTGCTGCGCAGAACTTCGGCCAGGCCGGTTCCGCATTGCATGCCGAGCGCTACGGGCGGGCCGAGGAGTTCGTCGAGGTGGTGCAGAAGCTCTGGGACAGCTGGGAAGACGATGCCATCGTCGGCGATGCCGCCCGTGGCGTGTTCGCCGACCCGGCCAAGGTTCACACCATCGACCACGTCGGCCAGCACTTCTCGGTGCGCGGGCCGTTGAATGTCTCGCGTTCGCCGCAGGGCCGCCCGGTGATCGTCCAGGCCGGCTCGTCCGAAGGCGGCAAGACGCTCGGTTCGCGCTACGCCGACGCCATTTTCACCACCCAGACCACCCTGGCCGACGGTCTGGCGTTCTACCAGGAGATGAAGAATCGTGCCCGGGCCTGGGGGCGTAACCCCGAGCACCTGAAGATCATGCCGGGGTTGTCCACCGTTATCGGTAGCACCGAGGCCGAGGCCCAGGCGCGGTTCGACCGCCTCAACGCTTACCTGGGCGAGAGCACCTTGGCCCAGCAGATTGCCTTTCGCATCGGCATTCCACTGGACGAACTCGACCTGGACGCCGAGCTGCCCTGGCAGCGCATCGGCCCGGTCAGCGAGTTCAAGGGCTCGCACGGTTTCCTCGAAGCGCAACTGAACCTGGCGCGACGCGAGAAGCTCAGCGTGCGTGAGCTGTCACGGCGCATTCTGGTCGGCCACCGGCTGATCGTCGGTACCCCTGAGCAGGTCGCCGACAGCCTCGAGCAGTGGTTCCTGGCCGGCGCCGCCGACGGCTTCAACATCATGCCGGACATGTTCCCCTCCGGCGTCGAGGTGTTCGTCGACGAAGTGGTGCCGTTGCTGCGCAAACGCGGCGTTTTCCGCCACGAGTACGCCGGCAGCACCTTGCGTGACCACCTGGGCTTGCCACACCCGCGTAGCCAGTACGAGCGCACCAACCAGGCCGTTTCGGCCTGAACGATTACGAACTCGTAGGGCGGGTTGCACCCGCCCTACACAAACAACCGCCATTGCGTGAGACACATCCATGAAATACCGCCCACTCGGCAACAGTGGCATCCAGGTCAGCGTCATCGGTCTCGGCACCATGACCTGGGGTCACCAGAACAGTGAAGCCGACGCCCACCAGCAACTCGACTATGCGCTGTCCCAGGGCGTCAACCTGGTGGACACCGCCGAGATGTACCCCACGCCGACCCGTGCCGACACCTGGGGCAGCACCGAGCGTTTCATCGGCTCCTGGCTGGCCAGGAGCAAGCGCCGCCAGGACATCGTGCTGGCCAGCAAGGCGGTCGGCCCGGCGCGTACGCCATCGCAGAACCACATTCGTGACGGCAAGTCGCACCACGATGCGAAGAACCTGCGCGCTGCATTGCAAGGCAGCCTCGACCGCCTGCAGACCGATTACCTCGACCTCTACCAGCTGCACTGGCCGGATCGCAGCACCAACTTCTTCGGCCTGCGTGACTATCCCTGGGTCGATGACGAAGAAAGCGTGGCCATCGAAGAGACGCTGGCGGCGCTCGCCGAGCTGGTGAAGGAGGGGTTGATCCGCCATATCGGCGTGTCCAACGAGACGCCCTGGGGTGTGGGGCAGTTTCTCAAGGCTGCCGAACGCCTGGGCTTGCCACGCATCGTCAGCATCCAGAATCCGTACAGTCTGCTCAACCGCCTGTACGAGGTCGGTCTGGCCGAGTACAGCCATCGCGAAGGCGTCGGGTTGCTGGCCTATTCGCCGATCGCTTTCGGCGTGCTCAGCGGCAAGTACCTCGACGGCGCGCAGCCAGTGGGGGCGCGATTGTCAGAGGGTTCTCCCTATGGACGTTTCGCCCGCTACGCCAGTGCAGAGGCGCAGCGTGCGGTGCGTGCATACGTCGAGCTGGCGCGCAGCCGCGATCTGTCGCCGGCACAGCTGGCGCTGGCCTTCGTCACCAGTCGGCCATTCGTTACCAGCGCACTGAGCGGCGCCACCAGCCTGGCGCAGTTGCAGGAGAACCTGGACAGCCTGGCGTTGCCGCTCGATGACGAATTGCTGACGGCGCTCAGTGCCATCCATGCCCGCCTGCCCAACCCGGCGCCCTGAGACCGTGGAGAAGCCTGTCATGAGTCTTTCCTCTTCCGATGTGTTCGGCGCCGAGCGTCCGAGTGCGCGCCTGCGCTTGCCAGCCTGGTCGCTGCCGGCGCTGCGTCGCCCTGGATTGCTGCTGGCCGGGTTGTTCGTGACATTGCTGGTGCTGGCCAGCATCGAGCCGAGCTGGCTGGTGCACAGCGACCCGCTGGCTGCCAGCGCCCGCGATGCCTTCCGTGCACCGAGCGCGGCGCACTGGCTGGGTACCGACGAGAACGGCCGCGATGTGCTTGCGCGCCTGGTGCACGGCGCCCGTGCGTCGCTGCTGATGGGCGTGGCGGCCACCGTCATCGCTCTGGTCGGCGGCGTGCTGCTGGGCCTGGCTGCCGGGCTTGGCCACCGCTGGCTGGACGCGGCGATCATGCGGTTCATCGACGTGCTGCTGGCCTTTCCCGATCTGCTGCTGGCGCTGCTGATCATCACCTTCTGGGGGCAGGGCATGCTCAACGCGGTGATCGCCATCGGTATCGCCGGCATTCCGCGTTTCGCCCGCATGGTGCGTGCGCAGACCCTGGTGGTGCGCCGCGCGCCCTATGTCGAGGCGGCGCTGACGCTCGGTCTGTCGCGCCTGCTGGTGATCCTGCGGCATGTGCTGCCCAATGCGATCAAGCCGATCCTGATCCTCGCCACCATCAGCGTTGGCGGCAACATCGCCGCCGGCGCCTCGCTGAGCTTCCTCGGCTTCGGTGCGCCGCCACCCGCGCCGGAGTGGGGGGCGATGCTCTCCGTGGGGCGCAACTTCCTGGCCAACGCCTGGTGGCTGGTGGCCGCGCCCGGCATCGCCGTGACCCTGACCGTGGTGGCGATCACCGCACTGGGCCGCGCGCTGTTGCGCCACAGCGAGGGCAAGGCGCTATGACCACGCTGATTTCTCCCATCGCCCCGCTGATCGACGTCAGCGACCTGCGTGTTGGTTTTGCCGGCGCGGCGCCGGTGGTCAAGGGCGTGTCCTTCCAGCTCTACCGGGGCGAGTGTCTGGCGTTGGTCGGCGAGTCCGGCTCGGGCAAGAGCGTTACCTCGCGTACCCTGGTCGGCCTGGCCGGGCAGGGCGCACGGATACAGGCGGCGCGCCTGCGTTTCGACGAGCAGGATCTGCTCACTTGCCGTGGACGTGATTGGCAGAGTATCCGCGGTGGGCGCATCGGCTTCGTCATGCAGGATGCCCTCGGTTCGCTCGACCCGCTGCGTCCGATTGGCCGTGAGATCGACGAGGCGCTGCGTTTGCATACTGAGCTGACCCGTGAGCAGCGCGAGGAGCGGATCATCGAGCTGTTGCGTGCGGTTGGCGTGCCGCAGCCGGAGCTGCGTGCCCGCCAGTACCCGCACCAGCTATCCGGTGGTTTGCGCCAGCGCGCGCTGATCGCTTCGGCCATCGCCTGCGAGCCGGATCTGCTGATCGCCGACGAGCCAACCACTGCGCTCGATGCCACGGTGCAGGCGCAGGTGATGGATCTGCTGATCTCGCTGCGCAGTCAGGAACGGGCGATGCTGGTGGTCAGCCACGACATGGCCGTGGTGTCGCGCCTGGCCGACCGCGTGGCGGTGATGCGCCATGGCGAGATCATCGAGCAGGGGCCGGTCGAACAGGTGCTCTACGCGCCGCGCGAGGCTTATACCAAGAGTCTGCTGCGCGCAGCGGCGGCGGTGCACGTGCGGCGCGACCCAGCACTGACCAGCGACAACGCCGACGCCTTCGCCGAGCGGCAGACGGTGGTCGAGGCGCGCGAGTTGAGCAAGCGCTTCGTCGGCCCCGACGGACAGTCGCGCACGGTGGTGATGCCGACCTCATTCACCCTGCGCGCCGGTGAGACCTTGGGCATCGTCGGCGAGTCCGGCTCGGGCAAGACCACCCTGACGCGCATGCTGCTGGCGCTGGAAAAACCCGATGGCGGCCAGGTCTTGCTGCGCGGCCGCCCCTGGCGCGAGCTGTCGTCCGGGCAGCAGCGCGAGGAGCGCAAGCGCATCCAGGTGGTGTTCCAGGATCCGCTGAGCTCGTTCGACCCGCGCTACACCGTGCAACGGGTGCTGGACGAAGCGCTGGCGGTGGCCGGTGTGCCGCGTGGCGAGCCGCGTCGCCAGCGCGCCGAGGAATTGCTGCGTCTGGTGCAGCTCGACCCGGCGCTGTTGGCGAGACGGCCTATCGAACTCTCCGGCGGCATGCGTCAGCGCATCGCCATCGCCCGCGCCCTGGCTGCCGAGCCGGACGTACTGGTGTGTGACGAGCCGGTATCGGCGCTGGACGTGTCGGTGCAGGCGCAGATTCTCCAGTTGCTCGCCGACCTCAAGCAGCGCCTGGGCCTGGCCTGCCTGTTCATCTCCCACGACCTGGGCGTGGTGCAGCAGGTCAGCGACCGCGTGCTGGTGATGAAGGACGGTGTGGTGGTGGAGAGCGGCCCGGTGCGCGAGGTGTTCGCCCGGCCCCGGCATGCCTACACGCGCACGCTGCTGGCAGCGATTCCCTTCCTGTACATCCATGAGGAGCGCGGCGTTCGTGTCGAAGCGATTGCTCATTGAGCCGCTCGGGATGTTCGCCATCGCTCAGGCACTGGCCGGAGCCAGGGTATGAGCACGAGAAAGAAACTACGTCCGGGGACACAGCGCACCGTCGCGTCGCTGCAGTCCCCCCGCATCGGGATATTCGATATGAGCCTTCAGGCCAGCAGCATCAGCGTCAACAAAACCCTCGACGTCGCCGACCTGCGACGTCGTGCCGAGAGCCATCTGAGCAAGATTGCCGAGGGCGTTGCCGAACGCGAACGCCAGCGCCTCCTGCCGCAACAGCAGATCCGTGAGCTGGCCGCCGATGGCCTGCTGACCTGGCGCATTCCCCAGGCCTACGGTGGCAGTGGCGCCAGCGTGCGCGAGGTGGTGCAGTTCGTCGTCGACCTGGCCGCCGTGGATTCCAATATCGCCCAGGCACTGCGTCCGAGCTTTTCCTTCATCGAGGGGTTGCTGGTACGTGGCAGTGAGGCGGAGCGCGAGCGCTGGTTCCCGCGTTACCTGGCCGGCGAAGTGTTCGGCAACGCCGGCTGGGAGATCGGCGGCGCCAATGGCGCGATCAGCGCGCGCATCGTGCGCGAAGGCGAGCACTACCGCGCCAATGGCAGCAAGTACTACAGCACCGGCTCGCTGTACGCCGACTGGGTCAGTGCCGTGGCGCTGGACGAGAACGAGCAGCCGGTGTCGTTCATCCTGCCGCGTGATCGCGAGGGGCTGGAGCTGGTCGACGATTTCGACGCCATGGGCCAGCGCCTCACCGCCAGCGGCACCACCCACCTGCACAACGTGCTCGTGCATCCGCATGAGATACGCCAGCGCCTGGGCGAAGAGGGCCAGCGTTCCATCGTCACGCCGTTCCTGCAGCTGTTCCTGGCGGCGGTAGAGGCGGGTATCGCTCGCAATGCGCTGAACGATGCGGTGCATTTTGCCCGTGAGCACGCACGACCGATCAAGCACAGCACGGCCACGCGCTCGGTGGACGATCCCTACGTGGAGTACTCGGTGGGGGAAATCTCCGCCCGTGCCTTCGCTGCCGAGGCGCTGGTGCTGCGCGCCGCGGAAAGCATCGACGCGGCCTGGGCCGAAGGGCTGAGTCAGGAGGCGATCACGCGTGCCTCGATTGACGTGGCACAGGCGCAGTACCTGGCGGTGGAGTCGGCGCTGAAGGCTGGCGAGCTGCTGTTCGACGTCGGCGGCGCCTCGACCACCGGGCGCGCGCACAACCTCGACCGGCACTGGCGCAACGCACGCACCGTGGCCAACCACAACCCGCGCCACTGGAAGGCGGCAGTGGTCGGCGCCTGGCAGCTCAAGGGTACCCAGCCGCCGGCTTCCGGGTTGTTCTGAGGTGGGTTGCAGAGAACCTCTGGAGGTCAACCAGGCCGAACCCATCTCGACGCCATTCAGGCGCACCGTCCCGCTGATCATCGGCTGTGCGCTGTTCATGGAGCTGCTCGACGCCACTGCTGTGCTCACCGCCTTGCCGCAGATGGCGGTGGAGTTCGGCGAGCCGACGGTGCGCATGAATCTGGTGGTGTCGCTGTATCTGCTTGCGGTGGCGCTGTTCGTTCCGGTCAGCGGTTGGGCGGCGGATCGCTTCGGGCCACGACGGGTGTTCGTCGCCGCCATCGTGCTGTTCATGCTCAGCTCGCTGGCCTGCGCGACTTCCACTTCGTTGCTGCAGCTCTCGCTGTCACGCCTGCTGCAGGGGGCGTCCGGGGCGATGATGGTACCGGTGGGGCAGGTGATCCTGCTGCGCTGGTCGCGCCGGGAGCATCTGTTGCAGGCCATGGCGTTCCTGTCGATTCCCGCGTTGATCGGGCCGGTACTCGGCCCGCCGTTGGGTGGTCTATTGGTCAGCGTGCTGTCGTGGCACTGGATCTTCCTGATCAACCTGCCCATTGGTGTGCTCGGTATCGCGATGATCCTGCGGCACCTTCCCGATTACCCTGCGCAACCCGAGGCGCAACTCGATGGCCGCGGTTTCCTGCTCAGCGGCATTGGCCTGGCCAGCCTGGTATTCGCCTTCGAGGCCATTGGTCACGGTCTGCTGCCGAGCCGCTGGATCATCGTGCTGCTGGTGCTGGGTAGCGTCAGCGCGGCGCTTTACGTGCGTCATGCGAGGCGTGTGGCGCACCCGCTGATCGACCTGCGCCTGCTGCGCGTGCCGACCTTCGCCACGGCGATCTGGGCTGGCAACCTGTTTCGTCTGGGCAGTGCGTCGCAGCCGTTTCTGCTGGTGCTGCTGTTCCAGGTCGGCTTCGGCCTCAGCCCTCTGGTGGCTGGTCTGCTGACCTTGGCGGGTGGAGCGGGGGCGCTGACCATCAAGTTTCTCTCGGTGCGCATCGTCAAACGCTTCGGCTTCCGTCGCACGCTGATGGGGAACTCGCTACTGGCCGGTTTCTCCATCGCTCTGTGCGCGATCTTCGAGGCGCAGACACCGTACTGGCTGATCGTCCTGCTGCTTTACGTCGGCGGCATCATCCGTTCGCTGCAGTTCAGCACCCTGGGGGCGTTGACCTTCTCCGACGTACCAGTCGAGTTGACCAGCCGCGCCAGCAGCCTGTCGGCGATGTCCATGCAACTGAGCATGAGCCTGGCCGTGGGGCTGGCGGCGGTGTTGCTCAGCGCGATCATGAACCTGCGCGGTCACGCGGAAATCCAGGCCTCCGACCTGAGCCTGACCATGCTGCTGTGCGGCGTTCTATGTGCCTGCTCCTGGGTGTTGTTTCGCCGGCTGGGGCGCCAGGCGGGGAGTGCGGTGACAGGCGGATGAAGCCCGGTAGGGTGCGCCGTGCGCACCAGCGTTTGAGGTGGTGCCGAAGGCGGTGCGCACGGCGCACCCTACGGTCACCGGCGTCTGGTATCCGTGCGGATGAGCAGGGCGAATGCTGTCCGTGCACGGCACTGTCCTACGGCGAACAGCGATTCAGCAAAGTGTCTTCTGGCCGTCGCTCGTCAATCTTCGTGGCACCTCGCAACGCCCCGGTTTTCCTGCGTTTGCAAGTTGGCATACAGCCTGCTTTGGCAGTAGGCCACGGTTGTTCGACCGTAAAAGACAAGGCCTGCCCACATGACTGCCGTTCCTGACCAGGTTCTGATCCGCCTCGCCACGCAGGAGGATGCCCGCGCCATCGCCGAGGTGAATATCCGCAGCTGGCAGGAGGCCTACCGCACGCTGCTGTCGGCCGAGTTTCTCGCCGGACTGGAACAGAACCGGGAGCGCCGTACCGTCTATTTCGAACAGGCCATCGCCACCGGCGAGCCAGGAATTCGGGTGGCTGAGCAGGGCGGCCGCGTGTTGGGCTTCTGCTGTTTCGGTGCCAGCCGTGACCAGAACGTAGCGACCGGCACCGGTGAGCTGATGGCCATCTACCTGTTGCAGGAGGCCTGGGGGCAGGGCATCGGCTCGCGCCTCTGGAATACCGCGCGCCAAGGGCTGGAGGCGGCGGGCTATCGCGCTGCCAGCGCCTGGGTGCTGGACGGTAATGTCCGTGCGATTCGTTTCTATGAGCGCGCCGGTTTCAACGCCGATGCCACCAGCCAACGCACCTTCGAGGAGAACGGCGAACCCCTGCCGCTGACCCGTTTCACGCTGCCACTCACCCTTCGCGCGTAACTGCGCCCTCCATCTGCCGCAAGGACACCCGCGCCATGAGCGTTTTCCGCTTCAACCCTCGCCCTCCGAGCGCCTTGCTCGACTGGAACATTCGCAGCCTGCCGGATACGCCGCTGCAGTTCGTGCTGTTTTTCGTCAGGCACTACCAGCCCTGGTACCTGGCCATCCTGCTGCTGCAGATTGCCGCGGTGATCTGTACGATCCTGGTGCCCTGGGGGCTGGGGCAGATCACCCGGCTGGTCAGCGAGGGATTGAGCGCCGAGCAGGCGTTGGTGGTGTTGCAATGGCCGGTGCTGGTGTTCGCCGGGGTGGTGCTGCTGGAGGTGTTGTTCACCCGCGGCGCCACCGGCGTGCATATCCGCGTGTTGCCGCAGCAGCGTCGCACCGTGACCCATGCAGTGTTCGCCTACCTGCAGCAGCATTCCCATCGCTTCGTCAGCAGCGAGTTTGCCGGTGCGCTGGCGCATCGGGTGTCCGAGGTGGCGCTGGGGGTCAACCAGACCCTGAGCATCCTGTTGTTCGACCTGATCCCGCTGGTGGTGACGCTGAGTCTGGCCACCTTGCTGCTGTGGACAGCTTCTTCGCTGCTGGCCGCGTTCATGTTCGGCTGGTCGGTACTGTTCATCCTGATCTGCTATCACCTGGCCAAGCGCAGCCACCCGCTGGCGCAGCAGTACTCGTCGGCGCGCAGCACCAGCACCGGCAAGGTGGTGGATGCGGTGACCAACCTGACCAACATTCGCCTGTTCGCCCGTCACTCCTACGAGCACGGCTACCTGGGGGATTTTCTCGAGCGCGAGGTGGGCGCGGCCTATCGCTCGTTCGGCTACATGGAGAAGATTCGTTGGTTCCAGTCGCTGTCGGGCATGTCGCTGAAGATCGGCGTGCTGTTGTTGTCGCTGTATCTGTGGCGCAGCGGACAGATCAGTATCGCCACTTTTGTCATGTCCACCAGCCTGTCGCTGCTGATCATCAATGATGTGGCCAGCCTGTCGCGGCGCTTTCTGGAGTTCTTCGAGGCCACCGGCAACATCGCCAACGGCGTGCGCACGCTGATCCGCCCGCATGAAGTGGTGGACAAGCCAGGTGCCGGAAAGCTGGAAGTGAGTCAGGGGCGGGTGGAGTTTCGCAACGTGACGTTCGGCTATGCGCCGGACAAGCCGATTTTCGAGCAACTCGACCTGGTCATCCCGGCCGGACAGCGGGTTGGGCTGGTCGGCTCGTCCGGTTCCGGCAAGTCGACGCTGCTCAACCTGTTGTTGCGTCTGTATGACGTGAACGGCGGCCAGGTGCTGATCGATGGCACCGATGTGCGTGAGGTCACCCAACATTCATTGCACCAGCAGATCGGCCTGATCCCGCAGGAGCCGGGGCTGTTCCACCGCAGCATCCGCGAGAACATCCACTACGGTCGGCTGGATGCCTCCCAGGACGAACTGGCGGCGGCAATTCATCGCGCCGGTGCCAGCGCCTTCATCGAGTCGATGGACAAGGGCTACGATTCGCTGGTCGGCGAGCGTGGGGTGAAGCTGTCCGGCGGCCAGCGGCAGCGCATCGCCATTGCCCGCGTGCTGCTGAAGAACGCGCCGATCCTGGTGATGGACGAGGCTACCTCGAGTCTGGATTCGATCACCGAGCGCTTCATCCAGGACAAGCTGGACGAGATCATGGAGGGCAAGACGGTGATCGTCGTGGCTCACCGCTTGTCCACCGTTGCTCACCTCGACCGTATCCTGGTGTTCGACAAGGGCCGGGTCGTCGAGGATGGCAGCCATCGGGAGTTGCTGAAGAAGCGCGGTTACTACTACCGCCTATGGAGCCGCCAGTCGGACGGCATGTTCAACGAAGAGGCCGCCGAGGCGGTCTGAGTTTCTCCCCCACCTTTCTACAGGAGACAGCCATGAGTCACCGTTCCCTGGGCCGTAGCGGCCTGCAGGTTTCACCCCTGACCCTGGGCAGCATGATGTTCGGTGGGCAGACCGACGCCGAGGTGTCGCGGCGGATCATCGATACCGCCTTCGATCAGGGCATCAACTTCATCGACACCGCCGACGTCTACAACGCCGGGCGCTCCGAGGAGATCGTCGGCCAGGCCATTGCTGCCCGCCGCGACGACTGGGTGCTGGCCTCCAAGGTCGGCATGGGGCAGGCCGATGGCCGCGCCAACCGCAATGGCCTGAGCCGCAAGCACATCCTGCGCTCCATCGATGCCAGCCTGCGCCGCCTGGGCACCGATTACCTGGACATCTACTACCTGCACCGCGAGGATCAGCTAACCCCGCTGGAGGAAAGCGTGTCGGCCATCGGCGACTTGCTGCGCCAGGGCAAGATCCGCTACTGGGGCGTATCCAACTACAGGGGGTGGCGCATCGCCGAGATCGCCAACGTCGCCGAGCGACTGGGCGTGGCCAAACCCATCGTCAGCCAGCCGCTGTACAACCTGGTCAACCGCCAGGCCGAGGTTGAGCAGATCACCGCCGCCGCCTTCCACGGCCTCGGCGTGGTGCCCTACAGCCCGCTGGCGCGTGGTGTACTCAGCGGCAAGTACCAGCCGGGCGTGACCCCAGACGGCGACAGCCGGGCAGGGCGCAATGACAAGCGCATTCTCGAGACCGAGTGGCGTGACGAGTCGCTGCAGATCGCCCAGCAGGTCAAGCAGTACGCCGAGCAGCGTGGTGTCGGCGTGGTGGAGTTCGCCATCGCCTGGGTGCTGAACAACGCAGCGGTTCCCTCGGCCATCGTCGGGCCGCGCACCGAGGCACATTGGGCCACCTACATCAAGGCGCTGGACGTTCGCATCACCGCCGAGGACGAAGCCTTCGTCGACTCGCTGGTGACGCCGGGGCATGCCTCCACACCGGGCTACAACGACCCGACGCACTTCGTTTCCGGCCGACCGTTGCGATGAGGCGCGTGGTCAATCCCGACGACTATCTGGAAACGCCTGAAGGGCGGGTGTTTACCACCGAGCGCAACCGCCAGGCCTGGGAGCAGGCCTATGCGGCAATCGACACGCTGTTGACGGCTGCCAGCACGCTCTACCTGGTAATGGGCGTACAGGGTGCGGGCAAGTCGAGCTGGATCGCCCGCCATATTGGTGAACTGGAGCACGACGCGGTGTTCTTCGATGCGGCATTGCCGGCCCGACAGCACCGCCAGCGCCTGCTGGCGATGGCCCAGGCGAAGGGCGTGTCGGTGATCGCCGTATTCGTCCAGGCGAGCCTGGAGCAGGCACTTGCCCGCAACGCCTTGCGCACACCGGACAAGGTGGTACCGGAGGTCGCGTTGCGCAGTGTCTTCACCCTGTTGGAGCCACCTCATGTGGAAGAGGGCTTCGCGTCTGTCGTGCAGGTTGCGGCGCAGGCATGAGCCTGGGCACATGCTCCGGCTGGCAGGGGCCAATACGGCAGGTAGCTTTACTGCTGAGGGATCATCGACGGCTACTACCCTGCCGGTGCGCTGAACGCCTGTGACAGCTGGATGCGTTGTGCTCGCGCCCTTCAGGGCGGCTGTCAAGGCACGTGGCGCACTTACAGCGCCACTCTTTGTCCTTCATGCTCGTTACTTCTAATCGAGCTTAGAGTCGCTCTGAATATTTTCATTTGGAATAACAATATCCGGAAAGGATATTGGTATATACCAGGAGTCGTCTCGTCTAATCGCGTCCAGTTTCACCTGTTGACTGGAGCATTCGATGAGCGCGGTACGGGTTGTCCTGGAGTACTTCCACCCTTGGCCCAATTCGGCTGGTTTTTACCTGGCGCGCGAGCGTGGCTGGTATGAGGAGGCGGGGATCGAGCTTCACCTTCGTGTGCCCGATCCCTTTCACGGCGACAGCCTCGAACACCTCCTGCGAGGTGATGTGCAGTTCGCCGTATTTCCCAGCAACCGCCTGTTGGTGCGGCGTGCCAAGGGGCAGCCGCTGATCGGCGTGGCGGCGATCAATCATCGCGGCCTTGAGTCGATCCAGACCCTCACCGACTTCAATATCCACCGGCCGCGTGACTTGCAAGGCAAGCGCCTGGCGCTCAATCCGACGCCGCGCGGCCTGGCCATGGTGCGCCACCTGATCGCGGCGGATGGCGGCGACCCTGACGCGGTGATCCTGGTCGACAGCGGCGTGCGCGAACTGCGCCCCGAGCAGCTGGCCAGTGGTATCGCCGATGCCAGCTTCGGCGGCTACTGGGCCTGGGAAGCCTTGATGGACAGCCCCATTGCCGCCGAGCGCCGGGTGGTCTGGCCGGTCGACGAAATCGGAGCGCCGGCCTACCACAGCTACCTGCTGGGTGCGCACCAGCACTGGGTGGACAACAACCCGCAGCAGGTACGGGATTTTCTCGCGGTGACCGAGCGCGGCTTCCTCGCTGCCGCGGCCGACCCGCAAAGTGCGCTGCAAGCCTATGAGGCCAGCACGCCGTATTTTCCCAGCGAACTGCTCAGCAACTCGCTGCGTACCATCGCCCCGAGCTGGTTGCACGAAGGCCGCTGGGGCGAGCAACGCGAAGCGCTGATCGCCCCTTATGCCCGCTGGCTGCACGAGCACGGTGTGCTCGACGACGGCGAAGCCTGGCGCGGCGCGACCAGCAACGCTTACCTGTCCGGGGCGCGGCCATGAGCGCTGCCGCCCATATCGGCCATGGCCTCGGGCTGGAGCCGGTGAGCAGCGATTGGCCAGCGTTGCAGCAGGCGGATGTCGAACAGGTGCTCGCGTACTTCCCGCAACTGTTGGGCGCATCGTCCATCGACTGGCACAGCCCGCGACCTTTCGCAGCCGCGGCGCGGGTCGTTTGCGCGCAGGGCGCATTCTTTATCAAGCGCCATCATCGGCGGGTGCGTGAGGCCAGCTGGTTGCTGGAAGAGCATCGCTTCGTCGAGCACCTGGCTGAGCGCGGTGCATCGGTGGTGAAGCCGCTGCGCGGCAGCACCGGTTCGACCGTCCTGACACTTGGTGACTGGACTTATGAGGTGCTACCGGCAGCGCCTGGCCACGACCTCTACCGCGACGCCCTGTCCTGGACGCCATTTCTCAGCACCGGCCACGCGCACTCTGCCGGCCAGGCGCTGGCCGCTCTGCACCGCGCAGCCGAGGGATTCGAGGTGCCGCGGCGCGCCACGCCCGTGCTGCTGGCCAACCTGCACCTGTTCGCCCAGCACGATCCGCTGGCCGCCATCAGCGGGGCGGTGCGCGCGCAACCGGCGCTGGCCGATTACCTGGCGGCGCAGGACTGGCAGCGCACCCTGCAGGAATTGCATCTGCCGTTCCATCGCGAATTGCTGCCGCGCCTGGCGCAGCAACAGGCGCTGTGGACGCACAACGACTGGCACGCTTCCAACCTGTTGTGGCGCGACGACAGCGCCACGGCCGAGGTGGCCAGCGTGCTCGACTTCGGTCTCAGCGATCGTACCTTCGCGCTGTTCGACCTGGCCACGGCATTGGAGCGCAACTGTGTGCCCTGGCTGGAACTCGACCATGGCGGTCGTGCCGCCGCCGATCTCGATGGCGTGGATGCCCTGCTGGCAGGCTACGCCAGCGTGCGCCCGCTGAGCCGCGACGACCTGCTCACCCTGGTCGCCTTGTTGCCGGTGCTGCATGTGGATTTCGCCCTGAGCGAGATCGCCTACTTCCACGGCATCGTCGGCTCGCGTGCCAGCGCCGATGTCGCCTACCACGCGTTTCTGATCGGCCATACCGAGTGGTTCCGCCGCGCCGAAGGCGTGCGCCTGCTCGATCACCTGCGGGCGCTGGCCCGGCAACGCGCGTAGGAGGCGGCATGGCTCATCCCCTTATCAGCGCAGCAGAACTGGCCGGGCTTCTCGGCAGCCAGGGGCTGTTGATCCTCGACGCCAGCGTCGAGCTGCATGCCGCCCGACACGATGGCGATTACCGCGTCGAGAGTGGCTATCGGCCCTGGCTCGCCCAGCATCTGCCGGCGTCACGCCACGCCGATCTGCTGGACGAGCTGAGCGACCCGGAGGCTGCGTTCAGCTTCGCGCTGGCTGCACCTGAACGGCTGGGGCCGTCCCTGGCTTGCCTGGGCCTGTTCGGTGCGCAGCATGTCGTGGTCTATGACCGTCACGATGGATTCTGGGCCGCACGCCTGTGGTGGCTGCTGCGCAGCCTGGGTATCACCGCGCGCGTGCTCGATGGCGGCCTCAAGGCCTGGCTGGCCGCCGGGCTGCCCGTCGAAAGTGGAGACGTGGCGCCGCTGCCTTCGTCGCCAGTGCCCGAGCTGCAGCTCGATAGTCACTTATGGGTCGACCGCGAACAGGTGCTTGCCGTGGTCGAGGGCAGGGCGCCGGGCCTGCTGGTCTGTGCGCTGTCGCAGGCGTTGTTCGACGGCCAGGCGGTGACGCGCTATGCCCGCCGCGGGCATATCCCCGGCAGCCTATGCCGGCCGGCCCGCAGTCTGTTCGATGCAGGCGGCCGGTACCTGCCGCCAGCGCAATTGGCCGAGGTATTGGGGGCTGTGCTGCTGGACGATCCGCGGCCACTGATTCTGTATTGCGGTGGGGGCATTTCTGCCGCCGCCACCGCATTGGCGCTGACCCTGTTGGGGCGTGTGCCGGTCGCGATCTATGACGGTTCGTTGCAGGAATGGGCTGCCGACCACTGTTTACCAATGACCACCGGAGCAGCTCCGGCCTGAGGCCTCTGGCCAATTAGCCTTTTAGTCGCAGGCTCGTCCAGCACAGGTGCGGTCGCCCCATGTCCGGCCGCCCTGGCGCATGTAGCCATCAAGGAGTTCGCTCATGCAGTACCGCAACCGTTTCACCTTCAGCCTGCTGGCCCTGGCGCTGAGTCCTTCGCTGGTCTGGGCCAATGAGGCTACCCAGCTCGATGCCGTCACTGTCACGGGCGAGCGAGCCGATAGTTACCAGGCCAAGCACGCCGCCGTCGGCGGCGATGACGCGCCGCTGCGCGATACGCCCGCCTCGATCTCGGTGGTCACTCAGCAGATGCTGGAAGACCAGCAGGCCAAGCTGCTCAGCGAGGTGCTGAAGAATGACGCCTCGGTAGGCGACAGCTACGCACCCGTCGGCTACTACGAGAACTTCGTGGTTCGTGGTTTCTCACTCAATGCCGCGAGCAGCTACAAGATCAATGGCCGCACCATCACCGGCGAGCAGAACGTGGCGCTGGAGAACAAGCAGCAGGTCGAGCTGCTCAAAGGCCTGGCCGGCCTGCAGAGCGGGGTTTCCGAGCCTGGTGGGCTGGTCAACTACGTGACCAAACGCCCTGATGATGTGCGCTCGGTGACGGTCTCCACCAACGAGCAGGGCGAGCGCTATATCGCCACCGACGTCGGCGGCTGGTTCGGCAGCGAGCGGCAGTTCGGCCTGCGCGCCAACCTGGCCCACGAGGACATTCGCTCCTACGTCGATCATTCCGATGGCAAGCGCGACTTCCTCTCCCTGGCATTCGACTGGAACATCAGCCCCAATGCCCTGCTGCAGCTAGATGTGGAATATCAGCAGCGCGAGCAGACCTCGGTGCCCGGCTACCAGCTGCTGGGCGGCAGCAAGATACCGCGTGGCATCGACCCTAAGGACAAGCTCGCCCATCAGAGCTGGGCCAAGCCGGTAACCATCGACTCGCTCAACGCCAACGGCCGCTTCGAGTACCGCTTCAGCGATGCCTGGGTCGGCTCGGTAAGCGCAGCCCGCAGTCACGTGGTGATCGACGACTACAGCACCTTCGCCTGGGGTTGCTACGGCGCCGCCAGCTGCGCTGGTCAGGACGTGGCGAACTACTTCAGCGCCGAGGGTGACTACGACGTTTCCGACTACCGCAGCCCTGACGACACGCGCTGGAATGACGAGCTGGAGGTCGCTCTTAGCGGCCGCTTCCAGACCGGCACCCTGCAGCACCAGATGACAGTTGGCAGCAGCGCCCTGCGCCGTATCGTCGAACGACGCAGCTCGGTCAACGAATGGATCGGTACTGGCAACATCTATCAGCCGGCGGTCGACTTCGAGCCGACCAGCGTGCCGCTGGGTGACAAGTACCGGCGTCTCGACAGTCGCCAGTACGGCCTGTTCTTCAACGATCGGATCAGCTTCAACGAACAGTGGCAAACCGTGCTCGGCGGGCGCCTGGTACGCCTGGACGAAGAAACCTACGACGACCAAGGCGCGGTGACGCGCCATACCCAGCGCACCGAGTTCCTACCCAACGTGGCGCTGATCTACAAGCCCCGCGAGGACATCTCCCTCTACACCCGCTACAGCAAGGGCCTGTCGCTGGGTGGCGAGGCGTCCTGGTTCGCCAGCAACGCCGACCAGATCCTGCCACCGACCGAGTCGCGCCAGCTGGAACTGGGCATCAAGCGCGACTGGCAGCGCGCCAGCGCCAGCGTTGCGCTGTTCCGCATCGAGCGAGACCACCAGTACACGCGGCCGAACGACGATGGCACCTTCACCTTTGTGGCACAGGGCGAACAGCAGAACACCGGCCTGGAAGTGTCGGCCAGCGGTTGGTTGACCGATCGCCTGCAGCTCTCGGCCAGCGCTGCGGCGATTCGCGCACGGGTCACCGGCAGCGGCACCGAAGCGTACGAGGGGCATCAGGCGATCAACGTGCCGAAGCTGCGCGGCAGCCTGTCCTTCGACTACCGCGTACCTGGCGTTGACGGCCTGGCGCTGCTCGGCGGCGTGCAGTACAGCGGCAGCAAGTACGCCAATCACGCTGGCCAGGTGAAGGTCGAGGACTATGCCGTGTTCGATCTGGGTGGCCGCTACACCATGCGCTTCGAAGGCTACGAGACGGTATTCCGGCTCAGCGTGGACAACCTCTTCGATAAGCGTTACTGGCGCGATGTCGGCGAGTTCATGGGCGACGGCTACCTGTTCCAGGGGGCTCCGCGTACCGCTCGCCTGGCTGCCACCGTGAACTTCTGAGGAGCGCGCGATGCGTATTCCAAGTGTGATTTTTCTGAGCGTGCTGTTGGCGGCCTGCCAGCAGCACCCGCCGGCCAACGACCAGCTCGACGCCGTGCTGTGGAGCCAAACCGCCATCGAGCACGACCTGATCTATCAACAGGTATTCGCTAGCGCCACGCGGCAGTTACCGACGGCGCTAGCCGATCCGCAGTGGGATGCTCTACCGCAGCCCCCGCGTGATTTGCAGGGTTTGCCGCCAGCGCTGATTGTCGATATCGACGAGACGTTGCTGGACAACACCTCGCTCAACGCCCGGATGGTCGTGGCCAATGCGCCTTACGACTACCCGGCCTGGATGCGTTGGGTGGAACGTGGCGAGGCGCCGGCCTTGCCGGGCGCCCAGGCGTTCCTGGCGCGGGCGGATGCGCTTGGCGTGACGGTTTACTACCTGACTAACCGTGAGCCAGGGCAGGAGCAGGCGACCCTGGCCAACCTGCGGCGCGAGGGCTTTCCGATTGCCAACGTCGAGCAGATTCTCACCGCGGGCACTGCGGTGGGCGGCTGCCAGGCCGAGGGTTCGGACAAGACCTGCCGGCGCCAGTGGGTTGGTCAGCGCGCTCGCGTGCTGATGCTGGTAGGTGACAGTTTCGGCGACCTGGTCGCAGCCAGTGCCAATCAGCGCGCAGCGCAGGATCAGGCGGCGGCACCCTACCTGAGCTGGCTGGGAGAGCGCTGGTTCCTGCTGCCCAACCCTACCTACGGGGCCTGGTACAGCGCGCCATACGAGGATCGTGAAGAGCTGCCACCGGCTCGCAAGCGGGCACTCAAACATCAGGTTCTGGAGCCGCGACAATGACCCCGAACGCAACTATCCACGGCCATTTGCAAAGGGGCACACACTGATGTCGTCACTGGAAATCATCGCCGTGCTGATCAATATCCTCGGCGTCTGGCTGACCGCCCAGCGCATCCGCTGGTGCTGGCCGGTCAGCGTCGTCGCCGTACTGTTGTACGCCTGGATTTTCTTTGGCGTGAAGCTGTATTCGGACATGCTCCTGCAACTGATTTTCGCCGTGCTGCAAGGCTATGGCTGGTGGCGCTGGAGCACCGGCCGCAGCGAGGCTGGCAAGGTTCGCGTCGGGCGCCTGCCACGCCACGAGGCGTTGCTCGGCGCGCTCGTCGCAGGGCTGGTCGCGCTGCTGCTCGGTGCCGTGATGCACCATTACACCGATGCTTCGGTGCCCTGGCTGGATGCACTGCTGACGGCCTTCAGCCTGCTGGCGAGCATCTGGGCGGCGCGCAAGTACGTCGCCAGCTGGTGGCTGTGGATCGTGCTGGATATCGCCTATGTCGGCCTGTTCACCTACAAAGACCTGCAGCTCACGGCGGCCTTGTACGCGGGCTTCGTGATCCTCGCCTGCTATGGCTTGCATGCCTGGCGCAAGGATCTGCTCGCCCAGGAAGGCAGCCAGGCCGTTGCGGAGCCAGCCTTATGAGCCTACCCAAGCGCATTCGCCTCAACGGTCTGCGCCAGAACACGGTCAGCCACACGGCTGCCGGGCTGTGGCGGCATCCGCACAGCCAGGCGCACCGCATGAACCTGAGGGGGCACCCGTGATGAGCGCGTCGCCCACAGGTTTCATCTGCGAGAACCAGCCGCCCATTCAGGTGCGTGCCATCCAGCCGCACTATCTGCGCATCCGCGATCAGCTGGTCAGCGACCTGGCCCAGGGCGTCCTGCCTGGCGAAAGCCAGTTGCCGCCCGAGCGGGAGATGGCCGAGCGTTTCGGCTGTACCCGGGTCACCCTGCGCCAGGCCCTGCAACTGCTGGAGACCGATGGCCTGATCTACCGACAGAACCGCCGTGGCTGGTATGTCAGTCCGCCACGGATTCGTTACGACCCCACGCGCATCACCGGTTTTATGGACTATGTCCGCGCCCAGGGGCGCGTACCGCGCACCGAATGCCTGCATGCCGAGCTGCGTTCGGCCGGCGCCTGGCTGGCCAAGCGCATGGGCCTGGATCATCCGGAGGAGCCGGTGTTCTACCTGCTGCGCCGGCGTTGGGTCGATCAGCGACCGGTACTGCTGGAACGCAACTATTTGCGGGCCAGCTGGTGCCCGCAACTGTTGTCGGCGGATCTCGATGGATCCCTCACCAGTCAGCTGCGCGAGCGTTTCGGCCGCGTGCAATCGCGCTGCGAGTTGTTGATGCGCCCGGAACCGCTGGATGAGCAGCAGGCCGAGCTGCTGCAGTACTCGTCCGCTTCCAGCAGTTTTTGCATCGAGCGGCTTTGCTATGGCGAGCAGGGGCAGGCGGTCGAGTTCGACCAGGAGTTCTGGCGGCCCGATGCGTTGGCTGTCGTGGTGGCAACCCAGTACCAGGAGGATGGGTTGGATGTTGGCACTTGAGGCGCTGCTGGCCGAGGCCGAGGGCATTGTCTTCGATTGCGACGGCACCCTGCTGGACAATGTCGAACTGTACCGGCAGGCCTGGGTGGAGGGCTTTGCGTCACCGGGCATCGACCTCGACAGACACTGGCACGCGCAGCGCAGCGGCCTGTCCGAGAACGTGCTGATCGATGCCTTCGAACGTGAGTACGGGGTGACGGTGGATCGCCAGAACGTCGTCCGGCGAATGCGGCAAGCCTATCTGGAGGGCCTGGATCAGCTGCGCGAACTGACCCCGGTCACCGCCATCGTGCGCCGGTTCTACGGCAGCAAGCCGCTGGCGGTGGCTTCCGGCGGCTCGCGGCAGATCGTCCTGGCCTCCCTGCGTAGATTGGGTCTGCACGACCTATTCGATGGCGTGGTGACCTTCGACGATGTCGGCGTCGCCAAACCCCGGCCCGAGCTCTTCCTGCAAGCGGCCAGGTGCCTGGCGCTACCAGCCCCGCGATGCCTGGTGTTCGAGGACAGTCCGCAAGGTATCGAGGCGGGCAGGCGAGCGGGGATGACGGTGGTCGATGTTGCGCACGTGCTTAGCGTGGCGTCAGATATGGATCACGGTTGATCATGCGAAAGCAATCAACTTGAGGCCGGCCACGATCAGTATCACGCCCAGCACCAGTCGGATCTGGCTGGGCGTGAGCACCCGGCTACTCAGGCGGGCGCCGAGCAGGCCGCCGGCAACCGCCATCACGGCGAGCACGCCAATGCCCTCGGGCAGGTAAAAGGAAGTCGCACTCCAGTGGCCAATCAGGGCGACGACTGAGTTGAGCAGGATAAACAGTGCAGAGACAGACGCTGCGGTTCGCACCCCCGACCAGTTGAAGAACAGCAGTAGTGGCGTAATCAGTACGCCACCGCCTACGCCAGTCAGGCCAGACATCAGGCCGATCAGCGCGCCCCAGGCATAGGCAACGCTCCGGCGCGGCGGTTGCGGCTGGATTTCGGTGCTGGGCTTGCGCAGAAAAGACAGGCCGCCCGCGATCAGCAGAAGCATGCCCAGTAGATATTCGAACCACTGTTGCGGCAGGGTCAGGTAGCCGCCAAGCAACGCCAGGGGCAGGGCGCCAAGTGCGAAGGGCCAGAATAGCGGCCAGTCGAAGTGCTTGTCCTTGACGAAGCGCCAGCTCACCACCAGGGAAACCAGGGTGTTGAGGATAAGTGCCGTGGGTTTGATGCTCTCGGGTGCATAGCCCAACAGGGCCATGACCGCGATGTAACCGGAGGCACCTGCCTGGCCCGCGCAGGCATAGAGCAGGGCGATGGCGAGAAACAGCAGGCAGGTCAGCAGTGTGGGAGGGTCGGTCATAGGCTCGGCAGTTTACCCAGGCGCTGGCGGTGCTGCGGATAATTCCTTGCCCGCCAACGCCCACTTTCTCAAGCGAACCCGAACAAGCGCTCGGCATTGCCACTGAAGAACTTCTCCACCACCTCGTCCTTGAGCCCCAGGCGCTGGGCATCCTCGATGCTCTGGCGGATCGGGCGGAAGGTGTAGGACGAGCCGAACAGCAACTGTTCGGCGAGGAAGCCATTGGCGGCTTGCACGTAGCCTTCGCTGCCGGGCAGGAACAGGTACATGTCCGGCACCAGGTGGATGTTCTCGTAGCGGAAGGCCACGCCAATGGCCTGCTGCACGTTGGGCCAGTAGCCGTGGTAGACCACGATCTTGAGCGTTGGAAACGCACGGGCGACGGCGGCCAGGCGCGCGGGGTCGTTGTAGCTCGGATCCGGCGTGGTCGGGCCGCTCATCAGAAACAGCGGTATGCCGCGCTTCTGCAGATGCTCGTAGATCGGCCAGTACAGCGCATCGTCCGGGTGCCGCGCCGGGTCGCCGAAGCCGGGTTCCAGGTCGATGCCGGCCAGGCCGAGCACGTCGATGGCGCGGTCGATTTCCTTCAGTGCGCCTTCGATACCCTGCAATGCCGGCTCCACGGCGGCGATACCGAGCAGTTCGTCGTGGCCATGGACGATGCCGTGGATCGTATCGTTGGGCAGGTGCTGGCTCGGCGTGTGCCGGCCAACCACCACGGCCTTGTGCAGGCCAGCCTCGCGTACTTCGGCGAGAAAGCCTTCGGGCGTCAGCGAGCGCTCGAAGTGGTTGTCCGCCCCTCGGGTGCCGACGCGGCGATTGAGCCAGCGGGCGACGTCATGTTCAGGCGAGCCGGGTACGCCACCGAAGAAGGGGTGCAGGTAGGCCGGGCGGCAGCGCAGGTCGATGACCTTCATGCGACTTTCTCCTGGCCGGCACGCACGTCGAACGCACCACCGGTGAACGCGCCTTCGACGGTGACCTTGCCCTTGCCGGGCAGCAGCGGGAACACCAGTTCGGCGAAGCGGTAGGCTTCTTCCAGGTGCGGGTAGCCGGACAGCACGAAGCTGTCGACGCCCAGATCCGCGTATTCCAGCAGGCGTGCAGCGACCGTTTCCGGGTCTCCCACGAGCGCGGTGCCAGCGCCGCCGCGCACCAGGCCGACACCGGCCCAGAGGTTGGGTGCGACTTCCAGTTTGTTGCGGTCGCCACCGTGCAGCGCGGCCATGCGCCGTTGGCCTTCTGAGTCCATCTTGGCGTAGTTGGCCTGGGCAGCGGCGATGGTGGCGTCGTCCAGATGACTGATCAGCTCGTCGGCGGCGGCCCAGGCCTTCTCGTTGGTTTCGCGCACGATCACGTGCAGGCGCACGCCGAAGCGTACGCTGCGACCATGCTTGGCGGCGCGAGCGCGAACATCGGCGATCTTCTCGGCCACGGCGGCCGGTGGTTCGCCCCAGGTCAGGTAGGCGTCGACGTGCTTGGCCGCCAGTTCGTGGGCGGCAGGGGAGGAGCCGCCGAAGTACAGTGGCGGATAGGGTTTCTGCACCGGCTCGAAGAAGTTCTGCGCGCCGCGCACCTTGAGGTGCTTGCCGTCGAAGTCGACCTTCTCGCCCTGTAGCAGGCGGCGCCAGATGCTGAGGAATTCATCGGATGCTTCGTAGCGCTCGTCGTGGGCGAGGAATACGCCGTCGGCTTCCAGTTCGGTGGCATCGCCGCCGGGCACCACGTTGAGCAGCAGGCGACCGCCGCTGGCCTGATCCAGGCTGGCGGCCTGGCGGGCCGAAGCGGTGGGGTTGCCCAGGGAGGTGCGCAGCGCCACCAGCAGCTTGATGCGCTGGGTGACCGGCACCAGGCTGGCAGCGGTGACCCAGGGATCGAGGCAACTGGCGCCGGTGGGGATCAGCAAGCCATCGTAGCCGAGCTGGTCGGCGGCCACGGCGATCTGCCGCATGTAGGCGTTGGTGGCCGGGCGACCACTGCCGGAGTGACCGAGGTAGCGGGTGTCGCCGGAGGTGGGCAGGAACCAGAAGATGTCGAGACTCATGATGTTTTCCTCGTTGCTGTGGTTGGGGCAACGCAAGGTAGGTAGTGAGCCGATGGCGCGCGTGCGTGCCGGCCTCTTATATCGATAGCTGTACCGCCCGATTGGGCCGTGTGGGGGTGTCCGGCCTGCGCCGGTTGACCACCAGTTCGCCGATGGCGATCAGCCGTGCGCGGGTGACGTTGCGGCTCAGGCCCAGCAGGCTGGCGGTGTGCACCTGGTTGCAGTGGCAGAAGCGGTAGGCGGCACGCAGCAGGCTGTCCTCGACCTTTTCGTGCAGGCCGCCGGCCTGTTCTTCGAACAGACGGTGAAAGGCGCGCAGCAACTGCTCGTCGGCGCTTTCGAGGGCGGCGACCTGTGGCTGATCCTGGCGCTCGATGCGCATGTGCGACAGGCGCAGATCGTCGTCCTGCACCAGGCCGTTGCGGCACACCAGCAGGGTGTGGTGGATGACGTTCTCCAGCTCGCGGATGTTGCCCGGCCAGTCGTAGCTCACCAGTTTGCGCTCGGCCTCGGTGGACAGGCGCACTTCGCCGTAGCCCAGGCGGCTGCAGTAGGTTTTGATGAAGTGCCGGGTCAGCGGCAGGATGTCGCCAGGGCGCTCACGCAGCGGGTAGAGCTGCAGGCTGACGACGTTGAGGCGGTAGTACAGATCCTCGCGGAAGTTACCGGCGCCGATGGCCTTGTCCAACTGTACGTTGGTGGCGGCGACCACGCGCACGTTGATCGGGATGCTCTTGCGCGAGCCCAGGCGCACCACCTCGCGCTCCTGCAATACGCGCAGCAGCTTGACCTGGATGGCCATGGGCAGGTCGCCGATCTCGTCGAGGAACAGCGTGCCGCCGTTGGCTTCTTCGAACCAGCCGGCCTTGGCTGCCAGGGCACCGGTGAAGGCGCCTTTCTCATGGCCGAACAGTTCCGCCTCCACCAACGACTCGGAGAAGGCACCGCAGTTGACGGCGACGAAGGGGCCGTCGCGGCGGCCGCTGAGATTGTGTATGTGACGCGCGACCAGCTCCTTGCCCGTGCCGGTTTCGCCGATGATCAGGACGCTGGCCTCGCTGGGTGCGACCTGTTGCAAGTGGGCGAGAAGCGCCTGCGATCTAGGGTCTTCGAAGACCTGTGCGGTCGCCCGGATCGAGGTAGCCAGTGTCGGCGAGGGAGGAAGGGTCAGCAGTTGCATGGGCATCCCTATGAGTAGAAAGAGGGTGTAGGGCGCGTCTGGTTCAGTGCCCACTCACCCAGTTCGTGGAGCTTGTAGTCCACCGGGTCGTGCAGGCTCTGGGTACGCAGGTTGCGCCAGTAGCGGTCGAGGCGTAGCGAGGCGTGGGTGGCGCGAGCGCCGGTCACCTCGAACAGACGGTTGCAGATATCCAGGCCGGTGCGGGCAGCCGCCACCTTGGCCGTGGCGATGGACAGCGCCAGTTGCGCGCGCTCCTCGGCACCGAGGGCGTGTTCCTTGTGCCAGGCGTCGTCGAGTTGCGCGGCGGCGCGTTCAACCAGCAGGCGCACGCCTTCCAGGCCGACCCAGAACTCGCCGTAATGGCGCAGCACATAAGGGTCTTCGCTGACGTGCTGAGCCTTGGAGCGAAACCAGGGCCGGCCTTCCTTGAGGGTGTACTGACGGGCCTCCTCCAGGGCGCCTTCGGCGATGCCGAGGAAGATATGGGCGAAGTGCAGTTGGGCGATCAGCGGGCGCAGGCAGGCGAAGGGCGTGCTCAGCGGGCCGGGGTCGAGCAGCAGTTCGTTCTCTTCCACGCGCACGCGCTCGAAGGTGGCGCTGCCACTGTCGGTCTGGCGCTGGCCCATGTTGTTCCAGTCGCCGTGCAGGGTGATGCCGGTGCGGCCGCTGGGAATGGCGGCGATCAGCAGTTTGCCGCCGGCGCTTTCGTCGACCGCAGAGGCAATCAGCATTTCCGAGTCGCTGGCGCCGGAACAGAAGCTCTTTTTGCCGGAAAACTCACGCCAGCCATCGAAGGTCTTGACCACGGTGCGGGTATCCAGCGGATTGAGTGCATTGCCCCAGAACCAGTTCTTGCGCGCGGTCTGCTCGAACCAGGGCTGCCACTGATCGGGGCGGGAGAACAGGCGCACGGTGGCCAGCATCAGGTGCTGGAAGCCGAAGACGTGGGCAATGGAGCTGTCGACCTTGGCGAACTCGCGCACCACGCCCAGGGTTTCGCTCCAGCTGGCGCCAAGGCCGCCGAACTGGGTCGGGATGCTCAGCGACAACAGGCCGCTCTGACGGATCGCATCGCGCTGCTGCTTGGGGGTGCCGCCGGCCTCGTCGCGTTCGACGGCGGTCTCGGCGAAATCCGCAGCCAGCCGGCGAGCGGTCTGCAAGGGGCTGAGCACGGTGGGTTGTTGATTGGTTCTCACGCGATATCCCTCGCTGATTGGCCTTCCAGGCAAATGGGGTGCTGGCTCATGCGAACTCCTCAGGCGATCTTGCGCAGGGCATGCGCCTGGCCACGCAGCAGAGCGGCGGCGCGCTCGGCAGCCAGTTCGATACGCGCCTGCAGGGCATTGCTGGCGACGCGGTAGTCGGCGAAGTCGGACTCGCTGGCGTACACGCCGATGGGCAGGGTCAGCGACTGGAAGAAACTGAACAGCGGGCGCAACTGGTGATCGAGCACCAGCGCATGGCGTTCACTGCCACCGGTGGCGGCGAGCAGCACCGGGGTGTCGATCAGCGCATCCTGGCCGATCAGGTCGAACAGGTGCTTGAACAGCCCCGGATAGGTGCCACGATAGACCGGCGCGGCGACCACCAGCAGATCGGCTGACTCGATCTGGCGCAGTTCGTGTTCGACGGTTTCCGGCAGCTCCTTGCGCCACAGCGCACCGCCGAGCGGACGGGCGATGTTGCCCAGTTCGATCAGGTGGGTGTCGATGACCAGATGCTTGCCGACTTCACTGACGATGGCTTCGGTCAGTGCCAGAGTGCGCGAGGGACGGGAGGTGCCACCGGAAACGGCGACGACTTTAAGGGGAGTGCTCATCCGAGATATTCCTGTAGGGCTGTGGCTCGAGGTGAGGCACCTGGAGCAATCGCCATACCAGCAGCACGCACCCCGGAAACACTGGCCTGGCCGGCAATCAGAGGGCTCGGTGCTGTTGATGTGCCAGACGAATTGTTGAATCGCTGTTGCTGGATCAACAGTTGTCCTGCTGTTGCTGTGGCAACAGTTCGTAGGGTGTGAGCGGAGGCAGGTACTGGTTCAGGCATCAGCATTTCCGAGTCTTCGAGCATTGGCGGTACGGGTTGCTACGGCCTTGATCCCTCGTCTTATAACGGTTAAGAGTTATCTCTAAAAATAATATAAATAAATATTTATATTATTTTTAGAGATAAGAGGTGCAGTCGTATACCGGCAATCCGAACCTGCTCCTGGCGCCATAACCTTATGCAATAAAAGTATTTCCACCTTCATGCTTATGCTCGCTATCGTCTTGCTACAACTTGTTATGACAAGTGGAAATGACGAGACGGAACATGGCCCAACTGCTACCGCTTTCACCCGTACCGCTGTACAGCCAGCTCAAGGAATTGCTGCGCACGCGCATCCTCGATGGCACCTACCCGCCGCACAGCCGCATGCCCTCGGAAAGCGAGCTGGGCAAGGCGTTCGACGTCAGCCGTATCACCGTGCGCCAGGCCCTCGGCGACCTGCAGAAGGAAGGGCTGATCTTCAAGATCCACGGCAAGGGCACCTTCGTCGCCAAGCCCAAGGCGTTCCAGAACGTCAGCACCCTGCAGGGCCTGGCCGAGTCCATGTCGCAGATGGGCTACGAGGTGCTCAACCGCCTCACCAGCCTCAAGCATCTGCCGGCCAGCGCCCGTGTGGCCGAGCGCCTGCAACTGGAGGAGGGCGCGCCGGTGACCGAGATCAAGCGTGTGCGCCTGGTCAATCGCGAGCCGGTCTCGCTGGAAGTCACCTACGTGCCCCGTGCCATCGGCGAGAAGCTGGAGAAGGCCGACCTGGTGGCGCGCGACATCTTCCTGATCATCGAGAACGACTGCGGTATCGCCCTCGGCCATGCCGACCTGGCCATCGACGCGGTACTCGCCGAGGACGACCTGACCCACGCGCTGGACGTGGAGGAGGGCGCGCCGATCATGCGTATCGAGCGCCTGACCCACGGCGCCGACGGCACGCCGCTGGACTTCGAATACCTCTACTACCGTGGCGATGCCTTCCAGTACCGCCTGCGCATCGACCGCAACAAGGAGCGCCCGGCATGAACACCCTCGAACGCGAATATGATCTGGTGGTGATCGGCGGCGGTACCGCCGGGCCGATGGCGGCGATCAAGGCCAAGGAGGCCAACCGCGACTTGCGCGTGTTGCTGCTGGACAAGGCCAACGTCAAGCGCAGCGGTGCCATCAGCATGGGCATGGATGGCCTCAACAACGCGGTGATTCCCGGTCATGCCACGCCGGAGCAGTACACCAAGGAAATCACCATCGCCAACGACGGCATCGTCAATCAGGCGGCGGTCTACGCCTATGCCAGCAAGAGTTTCGAGACCATCGAGCAGCTCGACCGCTGGGGCGTGAAGTTCGAGAAGGACGAGACCGGCGACTACGCGGTGAAGAAGGTGCACCACATGGGCGCCTACGTGCTGCCGATGCCGGAAGGGCACGACATCAAGAAGGTACTGTACCGCCAGCTCAAGCGGGCGCGGGTGGAGATCACCAACCGCGTCATCGCCACCCGTCTGCTGACCGACGCCGACGGTGCGGTCAACGGTGTGATGGGCTTCGACTGCCGCACGGCGGACTTCCATGTGATCCGCGCCAAGGCGGTGATCCTCGCCTGCGGCGCCGCCGGGCGCCTGGGCCTGCCGGCCTCGGGCTACCTGATGGGTACGTACGAGAACCCGACCAATGCCGGCGACGGCTATGCCATGGCCTATCACGCTGGGGCTGAGCTGGCGAACCTCGAATGCTTCCAGATCAACCCGTTGATCAAGGACTACAACGGCCCGGCCTGCGCCTACGTCACCGGCCCGCTGGGCGGCTACACCGCGAATAACAAAGGGGAGCGCTTCATCGAGTGCGACTACTGGAGCGGGCAGATGATGTGGGAGTTCCACCAGGAACTCGAAGGCGGGAATGGCCCGGTGTTCCTCAAACTCGACCACCTGGCCGAGGAAACCATCCAGAC
Organism: Pseudomonas mendocina; assembly: GCF_003008615.1. NCBI lineage: Bacteria > Pseudomonadati > Pseudomonadota > Gammaproteobacteria > Pseudomonadales > Pseudomonadaceae > Ectopseudomonas > Ectopseudomonas mendocina. The sequence goes on along the minus strand of NZ_CP027657.1, from coordinate 5,513,582 downwards.
CATCGAAGAAATCCTGCACAGCAACGAGCGGCCGAGTCGCGGCCAGTTCCATGCCGGGCGCGGCACCGACTACCGCACCGGCATGGTCGAGATGCATATCTCCGAGATCGGTTTCTGCTCCGGTCACAGCGCCTCGGGCGTATGGGTCAACGAGAAGGCCGAGACCTCGGTCAAGGGGTTGTACGCCGCTGGCGATATGGCCGCGGTGCCGCACAACTACATGCTCGGCGCCTTCACCTACGGCTGGTTCGCCGGTAGCAACGCCGCCGCCTACATCGCCGGGCGCGACTTCACCCCGGTGGATGCTGCGCAGGTCGAGCGCGAGCGGGCGCGGGTGTATGCCCCGCTCAAGCGTGAGCATGGCCTGCCGCCGGCGCAGGTGGAGTACAAGCTGCGGCGCATGGTCAACGACTACCTGCAGCCACCCAAGGTGACCAAGAAGATGGAGATCGGCCTGACCCGCTTCGCCGAGATCGAGCGCGACCTGGATCAGCTCAAGGCCAACAACCCGCACGAGCTGATGCGTGCGCTGGAGGTCAGCGTGATTCGCGACTGCGCCGAGATGGCCGCGCGCGCTTCGTTGTTCCGTACCGAGAGCCGCTGGGGGCTGTACCACCACCGCGTCGACCACCCGCAGCGCAATGACGCCGAGTGGTTCTGCCATGCCCATCTGAAGAAGAACGAGCAGGGCGAGATGACCAGCTTCAAGAAACCGGTCGAGCCTTACCTGATCGACCTGGCGGCGGATGAGCAGAGCGCCTACGACCGACTGCGGGTGAAGACCGAGGCGGCGGCGTGACTTCGTAGGGTGGGCCGGGCGGTGATCCGCTTCAGCCCACCGAACAGCCTGGTGGGCTGAAGCCCACCCTACATGGATAACGTGACATGGCCTATCAACCCCAGGAAATCTTCTTTCGCAGCAGCGCACCGGTGATCGTCGATGAAGACAAGTGCATCGCCGACAAGGGCTGCACCGTCTGCGTCGAGGTGTGCCCGATGGATCTGCTGGCGATCAACCCGGCCACGCAGAAGGCCTACATGGCCTTCGACGAATGCTGGTACTGCATGCCCTGCGAGAAGGACTGCCCGACCGGTGCGGTGAAGGTGGAGATTCCTTACCTGCTGCGTTGAGCCGGTGCGCGCGGCGCACCCTAGGAAATATCACGGCCCCTGCGCGTAGCCCGGATGCAATCCGGGAATGCTCTGGCCACCTTGATCCACCGGTCCCGGATTTCATCCGGGCTACGACAAGCAAAACCCGCCATCCGGCCAACCACCGGACGCCTGATGCAACACCCCTCGTTTCCCACCGGCCCACCTGCTGGCGGAGACGATTCCAACACTCAATGATTCGAGGGGAGAACACCCATGCTCTTGCGTAGCACCCTGGCCGGCCTTGCGCTGGCACTCGCCGCCATCCAGGCGTCGGCCGAAACCATCCGGGTCGCCATCGGCACCCAGGACACCACCATCAACTGCGCCGCTGGCGGCCTGCTCATCCGCGAGTTGGGCCTGCTCGACAAGTACCTGCCGAAGGACGGCAAGTACAAGGACGCCAAATACGTCGTCGAATGGAAGAACTTCACCAGTGGCGCACCGCTGACCAACGAGATGGTTGCCGGCAAGCTGGATTTCGGCGCCATGGCTGAATTCCCCGCCGCCTTCAATGGCGTCGCGCATGAGGAAGCCGGTAAACGCAGCCTACTGATCAACGTGCTATCCGGCAGCATCAAGGGCAGCGGCAATGGCATCGTGGTGCCAGCTGCCTCGCCAGTGCAGTCGCTGGCCGACCTGAAAGGCAAGACCATTTCCGTGCCTTTCGCCTCCACGGCCCATGGCGTCCTGCTGCGTGCGATCCAGGCCCAGGGCTGGGATCCGGAAAAGGACGTGCGGATCATCGCCCAGGCTCCGGAAATCGCCGGTTCGGCGCTGCGCAGCAACCGTATCGATGCCCATGCCGACTTCGTGCCCTTCGCCGACCTGTTCCCCAACCGCGGCTTCGCCCGCAAGATCTTCGATGGCTCGCAGACCCAGGCGCCGACCTTCCACGGTGGTCTGGTCAACGCCGAGTACGCCGAGAAGTACCCGGAAGTGGTGGTCGCCTATCTGCGTGCCGGTATCGAAGCCAACCAACTGCTGGCCAGCGATCCCGAGAAGTACAGCCTGCTGATCGAGAAGGTCACCGGCATCGAAGCCGAGGTGAACTACCTGTTCCATGGCCCGTTGGGCCTGCAGACCCGTGACCTGACCTGGAAGCCGGAGTACCGCAAGGCCGTTGCTGGCGCGCTGGAAACCCTCAAGACGCTCAAACGCACCAACCGCGATCTCGACCTGAATACCTTCATCGACGACCGCTATGTGCGTCAGGCCTTTGCCGCGTCCGGCGTGGACTACGACAAGGCATTGGCCAACTACGCGCCGGTCGCCCTGAAGGCCAACGATGCCGTCACCGGCAAGCCGATCACCGACTTCAAGCGCGTTGCGCAGATCTGGGTACGTGGCGAAGACAAGGTACGCAGCTACGCCTCGCCGGAGGCCGCGCTCCAGGCCCTGGCTGCGCTGGAAGAAGAGGGCAAGGACATCCGCGCCATCTACGCTCACGCCGCCGACAGCGGGCTCAAGCTGTTGGCCAACCAGGCCTGGTTCGTGCGCAACGGCAAGGGTGAGCTGAGCGCCTTCCTGCTCAAGGAACAAGCCCAGTCCTACGCCCAGGCCAACGGCGGCGAAGCGCTGGACTTCGTCGGCGTCAACCAGAAGCTGGTGGCCAGCCGCTAAGACCTGGCCCTCTGTCCACCGCCTTCCGATCCTGCGAAAGGGCGCTGGCAGAGGGCCTGACGTAGCCCGGATGAAATCCGGGACAACGCAGCACGGTTCTTCCCGGATTTCATCCGGGCTACGGAGATTGCCATGACCTCGCTCTATCGCTGGCCCCTGCGCCTGGCCTCGCTGGCCGCCTGCCTGCTGTTCTGGCAGGTGGCCGCCAACCAGCGCCTGGATCTGGGGCTGATCGCTTTCACCTACGTGCCGACCCCGGCCGCTGTACTGGATGCCGCCTGGCACCTGTTGCAATCGAGCAAGCTCGCCGACCACCTCGGCAGCAGCCTGGGGCGGGTGTTCACCGGTTATCTGGCTGCCGCCGTTGCAGGCGTGCTGCTGGGCCTGGCCATCGGCCGCTCGAAGTGGGCCGAAGACAGCCTGTTGCCGCCACTGGAAGTGCTGCGGCCGATTCCCGCCGTGGCCTGGATTCCCCTGGCGATCCTGATGTTCCCGTCGTCCGAGGCGTCGATGATCTTCATCACCTTCACCGGCGCGCTGTTTCCCATCCTGCTTAACACCGTGCATGGCGTCGAAGGTGTCGACCCGCGCTTGGTGGCCTCGGCGCGCAGCCTCGGGGCAGGGCGGCTGGCCATCCTGCGCGAAGTGGTGCTGCCCGGCGCCGCGCCGAGCATCGTTACCGGCCTGGCCATCGGCATGGGCACCTCCTGGTTCTGCCTGGTTACCGCCGAGATGATCTCCGGCCAGTTCGGCATCGGCTACTACACCTGGGAGTCCTACACCCTGCAGAACTACCCGGACATCGTCGTCGGCATGCTGCTGATCGGCGTGCTTGGCATGGTCAGCAGCACGCTGGTGCGGCGCCTCGGCGCCTTCGCCACACCCTGGTACCAGAGCGGAGGCAAGCGCACATGAGTGTCTACCAACAGGCTCCAACGCCGGGGCGTATCGATGGCCGACAACTGTCCATTCGCCTTGGTCAGGGTCGCGAGGCCTTCGAGGCGGTGCAACGTCTGGACTTCGCCATCGAACCCGGCGAGTTCGTCTGCATTCTCGGGCCTTCCGGCTGCGGCAAGTCGACGTTGCTCGGCGCCCTGGCCGGGCACCTGCAGCTCAGCGGCGGCAGCCTGCTGGTCGATGGCAATGCCGTAGCAGGGCCATCGCCGCAGCGCGGCATGGTCTTCCAGCACCACACCCTGTTGCCCTGGCGCAGCGTGCTGGACAACGTCGCTTTCGGCCTGAAGATGCAGGGCATCGGCAAGATGCAAAGGCGCGAGCAGGCGCTGGAGATGCTGCGCCTGGTCGGCCTGCAGGATTTCGCCCAGCGCTGGCCCAATCAACTGTCTGGCGGCATGCAGCAACGCGCCGAGATCGCCCGCGTTCTGATCAACCGGCCGCGCCTGCTGCTGATGGATGAACCCTTCGGCGCCCTGGATGCGCAGACTCGTGCACGCATGCAGGAACTGCTGCTGGATATCTGGACGCGCATCCGCACCACCGTGGTGTTCGTTACCCATGATATCGACGAGGCGCTGTTTCTCGCCGACCGCATCCTGGTGATGAGCCCGCGTCCCGGCCGCTTCATCGAAGACCTGCGCCTGGAATTCCCACGCCCGCGCAATGCCAGCCTGCTCACCAGCCCCGGCTTCACCCACCTCAAGCGCCACTGCCTGGAGCTGCTGCGCCATGAGGACGGCCGTGAACTGCCGCGCCTGACGCCGCTGGGCCTGCCGACCACCGATCATCCGACATTGCGAATCGCCCTATGACCGACCTTAACCTTGCTGACCTGACCACCGAAAACCCCGACATTCTCGACCTGCTGCCGCGTCTGGCCGCTGACGATGCCGGCATCCGCCGTATCGCACTGATCGACCTGGCCGATCTGGAAGATCCGGACGCCTTGCCCTGGCTTGCCCGCGCCTTGCGTGAGGATGCCGACGCTGCTGTACGCGCCGAGGCGGCGCGCCTGCTCGAGGCCTGGGAGGAGCCCGAGGTGGTTGCAGCCTTGTGCGCCGCGCTGGCCGATGCCGATGAGCGTGTACGCAGCGCCGCCGCGCAGAGCCTGAGCGAGCTGAAAAGCGCCGAAGCCGGGCGGGTGATCCTGCCCTGGGCCAGGCATGCCGATGCCTTCGTTCGCGCCAGCGCCCTGCGTGCGTTGCGCGAGTTGCGCCTGGCCGACGCCGCACCGCAGGCGCTCGAGGCGCTGGACGACAGCGACGCCTTCGTCCGTCGCGAGGCGGTCGGCATTCTCGGCTGGCTCAAGCAGCATGAGGCGCTGCCGGCCCTGGCGCGCCTGGCCAGTGACGACGCCGATACCGAAGTGCGCCGAGCGGCTACCGGTGCCTTGGGCCTGGCCCGTGATGCCAGCGTCCTGCCCGCACTACGCGCAGCCCTGCACGACCGTGAGTGGCAGGTGCGCGAGGAGGCCGCCACCACCCTTGGCAAGGTCGGCCTGAACGAAGCCGGTGCAGCGCTGATCGAGGCTCTTGGCGATGGCTACTGGCAGGTACGCCTGCGCGCCGCCCGAGCGCTGGGCAAGTTGCGCCATGCCGCTGCCTTGCCGGCACTGGTGGAATTGCTCGGCCACAGCATCAGCAACCTGCGCAAGGAGGCGGCCCTGGCCCTGGGCGAGCTGGCCGACAAAAGCGCGGTACCGGCTCTGCAGGCTGCGGAAAACGACGGCGACCCGGAAGTGCGCAAGGCCGTGCGTATCGCCCTCGCGCAGTTACAGGGTACAGACCGGTGATAGCGCCAACCTCCCTGCGCAGCGCCGCTGGGCAGCTTCTGCTGGACTGGCCGGACGGCAGCCGCAGCGAGCTTGCCCACGCGCGTTTGCGCGCGGCCTGCCCCTGCTCGCAGTGCCGCGCGGCGCGCCTGCACGGGCGTATCGATCTGGCACCAATCGACATCCGCGTGCAGGCCATCAACGCTCAGGGATATGGCGTGCAACTGATCTTCAGCGACGGCCACGACCGCGGTATCTACCCCTGGGACTACCTGCGCGGACTGTAGCCCGGATGCAATCCGGGATTTCACCGATGTTCTCCCCGGATTTCATCCGGGCTACGGCTCTACGCTTTCCCGTAGGGTGCGCCGTGCGCACCGGGAATGCCGATCTTTTGGTGCGCATGGTGCCTCCTACGCTTTATTTGATATTCCTTTTTGTTTGGCAAATAAAATAATTAATTATTTTTTGGATATATGCGCTAGGCATAGAGTAGGACTCAACGCGGCGCCGCAGACCGACTGCCTGCCCCGACTAGCCAACTAGAGGATCTGTTAATGCCGTCCGCAGACATCGCTTCTCAGCCTGCCGTTTCCATCCAGCGTCCCACCGACCTGCGCAGCGTGCTGGCCGTATCCAGCGACGAGTTGTTCGAACGGGCTCGCATTCGTGGCCATGAACAAGGCGTCATCTATGCCGGCAGCCTCTATCCGCCGGAGGCCTGGGCACTGGTCGAGGCGGGCGAGGCGACCCTGGTCGATGTGCGCACTTTCGAGGAGCTGAAATTCGTCGGCCATGTGCCGAACAGCCTGCATGTGCCCTGGCAGAACGGCCCGGCACTGATCAAGAACCCGCGCTTTCTGCGTGAGCTGGAAACCAAGGTGCCCCGCGACAAGCCGGTGGTACTGCTGTGCCGCAGCGGCAAGCGCTCGGCAGCGGCAGCGACTGCGGCCACGGCGGCTGGTTTCTCCGAGGTATTCAATGTGCTCGAGGGTTTCGAAGGCGATCTGGATGCCCAGCGCCAGCGGGGCGAGAGCGGTGGCTGGCGGCACTGGAACCTGCCCTGGGTACAGGATTGAGCCATTGACCGCCAACGGGAGGCGCGAGCGGTGCTCGCGGCCTCAGGCATCGCAGCGTTTTTCTGAGTAATCGAAATGCCCCACCAGCACATTGCAGACCTGGAATACCTCAACCCGCATCTGGCTGACAGCCGAGCGCCGCGCGTCAACTGGCAACTCGAGCAGATCGTCGAGCAATTGCGTGAGGCGCGTAGCGACTGGCGCAGCCGCACTGGCCGTAACCGTGAACTGGGCAGCCGCGAGTTGCCCTCGCGACAGGCGCTGGAGGCGATCTTCGAAGGCCTCTGCGGAGCACTGTTCCCCATGCGCCTCGGGCCCAGCGACCTGCGCCAGGAAAGCGAGGACTTCTACGTCGGCCACACCCTCGACAGTGCGCTCAACAGCCTGCTGTCGCAGGTGCGCCTGGAGTTGCGCTATGCCGCGCGTCAGCAGGGCGACGTGGAGAAAGACAGCGAGGCCGAGGCCATCGCTATCGTGCGCGATTTCGCCGCTGCGCTGCCGGGCCTGCGCCGCCTGCTCGACAGCGACGTGCTGGCCGCCTATGCCGGCGACCCGGCGGCGCGTAGCGTCGACGAAGTGCTGCTGTGTTACCCGGGTATCCTCGCCGTCATCCACCATCGCCTGGCCCACCACCTGTACCGCGCCGGCCTGCCATTGCTGGCACGTATCGGTGCGGAAATCGCTCATTCCTCCACCGGTATCGACATCCATCCCGGCGCGCAGATCGGCCACAGCTTCTTCATCGACCACGGCACTGGGGTGGTGATCGGCGAGACCGCGATCATCGGCAACCATGTGCGCATCTACCAGGCCGTGACCCTTGGCGCCAAGCGCTTCACGGCTGACGAGAGCGGGCAGTTGCTCAAGGGTGAGCCGCGTCACCCGATCGTCGAGGATGACGTGGTGATCTACGCCGGCGCCACCATCCTGGGACGCATCACCATCGGCAAGGGCTCCAGCATCGGCGGCAACGTCTGGCTGACGCGCAGTGTGCCGCCCGGCAGCAACGTGACCCAGGCCAGCCTGCAGCACCAGGCCAGCAACACCGGTTAATCCGCGGCGTTCGCCGCAACCCCTGCACAGCATCCACACGACGGTCGTGCGATCACGACCGTGCGGGATTCTGCGCGCCTTGAAAACCGCAACAGGAGTGTTCCATGGCTGACAATCAGGATGTACGCCTTGCCCTCGGCGACAGTGCCGCCCGGCAACTGGCGAACGCGACCAAGACCGTACCGCAACTTTCCACCATCACCCCGCGCTGGCTGGTACACCTGCTGCAGTGGACGCCGGTGGAGGCCGGCATCTTCCGCCTGAACAAGGTGAAGAACCCGCTCAACGTGCAGGTCGCCTGTTCCCAGCGCGACGAGGCGGTGTTGCCGCAGACCTTCGTCGACTACGAAGACGCGCCGCGCGAGTATTTCCTCAACGCGGTGACCACCATCCTCGACGTGCACACCCGTGTCTCCGACCTCTACAGCAGCCCGCACGACCAGATTCGCGAGCAACTGCGCCTGACCATCGAGACCATCAAGGAGCGTCAGGAAAACGAGCTGATCAACAACCCCGAGTATGGCCTGCTGTCCAGCGTCGACCCGGCCCAGCGCATCTCCACCCTGGGCGGCCCACCCACCCCGGACGACCTCGATGAGCTGATCGCCAAGGTCTGGAAGGAGCCGGCGTTCTTCCTCGCCCACCCGCTGGCCATCGCCGCCTTCGGTCGCGAGTGCACCCGTCGCGGCGTGCCGCCACCCACCGTCAGCCTGTTCGGTTCGCAGTTCCTCACCTGGCGCGGCCTGCCGTTGATCCCATCGGACAAGGTGCCGTTCGATGACGACGGCAAGACCAAGATCCTGCTGCTGCGCGTCGGCGACAAGCGCCAGGGCGTGATCGGCCTGTACCAGCCGGGCGTGGCCGGCGAGCAGAGCCCGGGGCTGTCGGTGCGCTTCATGGGGATCAACCGCAACGCCATCGCTTCCTACCTGATCTCGCTGTACTGCTCGCTGGCGGTGCTGACCGAAGATGCCCTGGCCGTACTCGATGACGTAGAGGTCGACAAATACCATGACTACCCAGTTGCTTACCGCTGAGCCCCAGGCTGACGGCCTGCCGGATCTCGCCAGCCTGGCGCGTCTGGCCAATGAGCTGTTCGCCGCCAAACCGGGCGAGGTGCCGCGTGCCGGCGGTGAGGCGCCCAGCCTGACCGCCCATGAAGCGCCGCAGACCGCGACCGCACCGGCCGGCACCCTCGATGGTCTGGATCTGGGTTCGCCGCAGGCCTATACGGCGGCCATTCCCCAGGTCTATCCGGGTGCTGCGATCGTGCAGCCACCGGGTGCCGGTGGTGCGGCTGCCCCCTCTGGCTATTACTTCAGTGACCTGCCGGCACCCGGCGTCAGTGATTCTGCAACGCGCGAGGATCGCGTCGCTGCGCGCAGCGATGGCCTGCCGGGTGGCGACGAGCTGGCCCAGGTGCTGCAATCGCTGCTGGGCGAGTCACGCAGCACGACATCGACACCTGCGCAAGTGCAGAGCGGAGCGGGGCAGTTCTACTTCCTCGACCAGGGATCGGCACCGCGTCTGGAGAAGGCGCCGCAGGCATCCGGCCAGCCACAGACTACCGGCAGCTTCGATGTCAACGCCGTGCGTCGTGACTTTCCCATCCTCCAGGAGCGGGCCAATGGCAAGCCGTTGGTGTGGTTCGACAATGCCGCCACCACGCAGAAGCCACGCCAGGTGATCGAGCGCATCAGCTACTTCTACGAGCACGAGAACTCCAACATCCACCGCGCCGCGCACGAACTGGCGGCGCGTGCCACGGATGCCTACGAAGGTGCCAGGAGCACGGTGCGACGCTTTCTCGGTGCACGTTCGGAGGAGGAGATCATCTTCGTGCGTGGCGCCACCGAAGGCATCAACCTGATCGCCAACACCTTCGGCCGCAAGTTCATCGGTGCGGGGGACGAAATCATCGTTTCCCACCTGGAGCACCACGCCAACATCGTCCCCTGGCAACAGCTGGCGGCCGAAGTGGGCGCGAAGATCCGGGTGATTCCGGTGGACGACACGGGGCAGATCATTCTTGAGGAATACGCCAAGCTGCTCTGCCCGCGCACCAAGCTGGTCTCCATCACTCAGGTCTCCAACGCCCTGGGTACGGTGACGCCGGTAGCCGAGATCATTGGCCTGGCGCATGCGGTGGGTGCCAAGGTATTGGTGGATGGCGCACAGTCGGTCTCGCACCTGCGGGTCAACGTGCAGGCGCTGGATGCCGATTTTCTGGTGTTCTCCGGACACAAGATCTTCGGCCCCACCGGTATCGGCGTGGTCTACGGCAAGCGCGATCTGCTCGAGCAACTGCCACCCTGGCAGGGCGGCGGCAACATGATCGCCGACGTCACCTTCGAGAAGACGGTGTACCAGGGGCCGCCTGCGCGTTTCGAGGCCGGCACCGGCAACATCGCCGATGCGGTGGGGCTGGGGGCGGCGTTGCAATACGTCGAGCGTCTGGGGCTGGAGAACATCCAGCGCTACGAGCATGACCTGCTGGTGTACGCCACCCGTGGTCTGTCGGCCATCCCTGGCCTGCGCCTGATCGGCACCGCGGCGCACAAGGCCAGCGTGCTGTCCTTCGTGCTCGACGGCTACCGCACCGAGGAAGTCGGCGCCGCCCTCAACCGCGAGGGCATCGCCGTACGCTCCGGCCACCACTGCGCGCAGCCGATCCTGCGCCGCTTCGGGGTCGAGGCCACGGTGCGACCGTCGTTGGCGTTCTACAACACCATTGGTGAAGTGGATCTGCTGGTCGATACCGTGCAGCGTCTGGCGCGCAGACGCTGAACCCTCAGCCATGAACGAGCCCCCGGTCGCGAGGCCGGGGGCTTTCGTTTGTGCATGGGCACCGTCAGAAGCCTGGCGGCTATCGGCTACAAGCTGCCACGCCATGGGCGTGCATTTCGACCTGTAGCGGACGCGCGCACCGAGAGATGATCCGCGCTGTGAAGTGCAGAGCAGTACCCCGAGGACGCCCAGGAGTAGGGCGCTCAGGTTAATGCCAGTCACTTAAGCGTCAGGATAAGGTTACGTAGGGTGCGCTGTGCGCACCAATGGTCGTGGCGCCAGCATCTCGGTGCACACGGTCTGGGCGGCCCCGCGACACCCTACAAAGGCTATGCGTGCCAGACACTACGTTTATCTGATCGGCATCAGGCGCTCAGGTGGTTTTTCTTTCAGCCCTTCCTTGCAGCGAGTCTGTGCCCAGGCCTCAGCGAAGGCACATGTCTGAATTTTGTTGTACTAAGCAACTTATTGGTTGTAACGTGCATCCATTATTGCGGAGGCCTTGGGATGCACGCTGATAAGTACCTGGTTGAAGAAATTCGCGCGATCTCTCGAACAATGGTTCGCGAGCTTGGATTCATGGGGGGCGACTTTGCAGGAACCGACCTCTCGCCGTCTGCCGTGCATGCCCTGATCGAGATCGAACAAGGAGAGATCACGGCGCGTGATCTCGGTGCTCGGCTTCGACTCGAAAAGTCCAGCGTGAGCCGTATGCTGCGCAAGTTGGTGGCGTCCGGTGAGCTGCAGGAGACGCCTGGGAAGGACGATGGCCGCGTCAAGATGCTCTCTCTGACCGCTGCGGGTAAGCAGCGTGTGGCTGCAATCCACGACTTCGCCCGCGCTCAGGTCATTGCCGCTCTGGAGCGGTTGAAACCTGGCGAGGGCCAGCTTGTACTCGCGGGCATGCGGCTTTATACCCAGGCGCTCGATATCACGTCGGGCACCCCTGATCGTTCACTCAATATCGAGATCGTGCGGGGATACCGACCAGGCATCATCGCCCGTATCACGGACATGCATGCGCTGTATTACTCACGCGAGTCAGGTTTCGGCCAGCGCTTCGAGTCCGTAGTGGCGAGCGGGCTCGCCGAGTTTTGCAATCGCCTGGAAAACCCAGGAAATGCCATCTGGACGGCGTGTCTCGATGGCCAGATCGTAGGTTCCGTGGCCATCGATGGCCAGGACATGGGCGAGAACGTAGCGCATTTGCGCTGGTTCATTCTCTCCGATGAGGCCCGTGGCGGTGGGGTGGGGAAAAAGCTGCTGGACGCGGCCCTGTCGTTCGTCGATGAACGGAATTTCACTGAAACGCACCTATGGACCTTCTCTGGACTGCACGCCGCACGCCATCTCTATGAAGCACGCAACTTCGTATTGGCAGAGGAGCGGCCAGGCGCGCAATGGGGCAAGGAAGTCCTGGAGCAGCGTTTTGTCAGGCCTCGACCATGAATGCTGGGCTCCATTGGCCAGGGTTGTCGCTGCCTGAGCATTCCCCGCAAGCTGGCTAACGGTGTTCGTGATTGGCGGTTTTTTACTGAGTTACTGGTGCTAGCTACGGTGGTTCGATGGTACTCAGCGACGGCTCCGAGAAACTGATCCTCGGCATCAACTTGGGACTTTTCGCCTACACCCTCGTCATCCTCATGGCTATTGTCGCGGTGGCCATGGATCGTCGGAGTCGGTTGGTAGGAGCGTCTTGTTAGGGCAGGCAGTGAGTGGTTAGCAATCCGCTTTCGGAAAAAGCAGTGCCGCCTTCATACCCGGTTGTGACTGTGAGCAGTTTGTGTGACTAGGCAGTGCCCTGCCAGAGGCCGCGTGTGACAACGGCCGGCTGGCCGCTATCGACCAATCCCCCCGCATGGATCGGTACAACGGCACTGCTTTAGCATAGACAGCCCTTTTGTATCTGTCTTTCATAGTTGACCGTGCTGTTGTTGAGTGCAGTTGCAGGGCTTAAAAAATGGGCTATCTTAATTCGTGCGCTTGAGTTTTTTCCGTGCCGCAGCGACACACAATTTAAGAGCAATGTATCTAGAGAAATTATATAACTGCTTCCCACATCCATTCTTCAGGGAGAGAAGCATGAGGAGGTTTTCAATACTCTTGCTGTCTACTTCATTGGCAGTCCCAGTAGTTGCTTTTGGTGGAACAGATATTACTGGCAAGGGGACGACAGTAGCTAAAGCTTGTTGGTTTTATAATCTACAGGCAAATAAGCACGCGCGCACGAATAATTCATGCTGGGCTAAGTGCGTGTCGAAAAATGTTGTGAGAGCTAATGGTGAGTATAGCTATACATTCAACAACCCCAATCAGCAGGGAAGCTGCGAATCTAAGTACGATGGTGGGAGTGGGTTGAGTGAAGAAGATTTTTATACTGCCTATCCTCCCCCCGAGGGCGTCGACAATCCATATTCGCCCCCTACTGGCCCAACTTCAGCAGTGGTTAAGAATAAAGATTCATTTGCGAATATCGGAGTGCTGCTGATTAAAAACCAGAGCAATCGACCGGTACGCTATGAATGTCGGGTTTTTAAAGAGCAATTTGAGCGTCGCCAATTACATTCTGTCGAGATTGCAACTGTTCAACCGAATAGCAACTACAGCAAGGAATTCCACAGCTTTGACCCTGCAAGGTGGAGTGGTGAATGTATAAAAACATGAAGCCATCAGCTATTTTTTTTGCAATACTCATTGCTGGCTGTGCAGTAGGCATGAATAAGCAAGCTAATTTCACCGATGAAGCAGCAGAAAATAGCTGCCAGCAACACTGCAACCTTAATTATGGGGCCTGCATGAATACAGCTAACAGCCCAGAAGCCAGACAGGAATGTATTGATACGCGCAACATCTGTTTCGAAGGGTGCTAGTTAATGGCCGATTTCTGCCTATCTCGACCGGACGCTATCGGCTAACAACAGTCCATGGCCAGGAATTAAGTTCGGCCGCGTTACGGTGTCGACAGTAAAACCAGCGCTCAAAAGCTACCGCCGCGCCCTTTGCCTTGCGCTTATCATCGAGGGGACGCGGAGCAGGGCTGATCGAACAGGTTGCGATCCAATAGACAGTCGATGAATGCACCGAGGGCGGCTGGCCGGTGTTGTCTATTCGGGTAATAGAGGAACAGCCCTGGACGCGAGATCGACCAGTCAGCAAGGACCTGGATCAGTCGTCCCTGGGCCAGAAGCTCACCCACGGCTTCTCTCTCGAAATGATAGGCAATGCCGAGCCCTTGTAGAGCGGCAGCGATGCCTATGTCGGGGTGATTGGTGACGACGGGGCCATCGACCGCCACTTCCAGCGGCTGTCCCCGTTCCTGGAACTCCCAGCGATAGGGCCTGCCGTCCATCTGCAGTCGCCAGTTGATACAGGCATGATCCTGCAACTCGGCAGGTGACTGGGGTGTGCCTCGATGTGCGAGGTAATCCGGAGATGCCACGGCGACCATGTTCAGATCCGGGGTGAGGCGGACGGCCACCATGTCCTTCTCCAGCCGGCCACCCATACGGATGCCCGCATCAAAACGGCCAAGCACGATATCGGCCAGTGCATCGTCGACCACGATGTCGAGCAGCACATCAGGGTATGCCTGGTGGAAGCGTGCCAGCCGGGGGGCGATGAGGGTTCTGGCGGCGATCCCTGGCGTATTGATACGAAGCGTTCCGCTTATCTGCCCTGTTGCCTCACTGGCTTCAGCGACGGCAACAGCCATCTCTCGAAACAAGGGAGCAATGCGGTTGTAGAGCTGTTCGCCACTCGTCGAGGGCGCGACGCTGCGGGTGGTGCGATTGAGCAGGCGTGTGCCAAGGCGAGTTTCGAGTTGCCGAATGGTCTGGCTGAGCGCGGAGGGCGAGAGACCCAGATGCTCTGCTGCGCGGGCGAAGCTTTGGCGTTCGACGATGGCCACGAAGGCTTTTAGCTCAGCAAATTCGGATCCGCGCATTGTGCATTTTTCTCTACATAGCCAATGCCGATTCTAGGTGATTCAGTTAATTCTGTCCGGTACGCATCCTAGGGCTGTCACCGACCCTATGGAGCTGACAACATGCCTAGCTTGACCCTGCCCGAGCCCATCGCTGTGTACTTCGCCGCCGAACACAATCCTGAAGCCCTGGTGCATTGCTTCACGGCGCAAGCCGTGATGAAGGACGACGGTCACACCTACACGGGTATCAACGCCATCAAGGCCTTTATGGCCGAGGCGTCGGCCAAGTACAGCGCGACGAGCGTGCCCTTTGCCATTGAGCAAGAGGACGGATTGCAACTCGTCCGCGCCAACGTCAGCGGCAACTTCCCTGGTAGCCCGATCGTTCTGTCGTACCGCTTTCGTCTTGAGCGCGGCCTGATCGCATCGCTGGAGATCACGGCATGAGCTTCGACTTGCAACTCAATGGCCTGCGCGCTGTGGTCACCGGCGGCACGATGGGGCTTGGCGCTGCTGTCGTGCAGATCCTCGTGGAGGCTGGCGCCCGGGTGGCGACATCGGCGCGCGACGTGTCAGTACCATCTGTGGACGGCGTCACCTATATCGCTGCCGATCTGACGACGGCACAAGGTGTCGCTCGCCTCGCGCAGACTGTCCTCGAGAGCTGGGGCGGTGTCGATATCGTGATAAACGTGGTCGGTGGTTCAAGCGCTCCAGGTGGTGGCTTTGCCGCCCTCAGTGATGAGCATTGGCTGGCAGAGCTGAACTTGAATCTGATGCCTGCCGTACGCCTGGATCGCGCGCTGCTGCCATCCATGCTGACGCAGGGGGCGGGCGTCATCATCCATGTAAGTTCGATCCAGCGCATGATGCCTCTCCCCGAGTCCACTACAGCCTACGCCGCCGCCAAGGCAGCGCTCACCACCTACAGCAAGTCCCTTGCGAGAGAGGTAACGCCTAAAGGGGTTCGTGTGCTGAGCGTCGCACCTGGGTGGATAGAGACCGAGGCGTCCGTAAGGTTTGCAGAGCGGCTCGCTGAGCAAGCGGGAACCGACTACGAAGGAGGGAAACGAATCGTTATGGAGGCGATAGGCGGAATCCCCCTGGGTAGGCCGGCCAAGCCTCAGGAGGTGGCTGATCTGATCGTCTTCCTGGCGTCCCCCCGAGCCGCCTCGATCTCTGGCTCCGAGCACCGTATCGACGGCGGCACGATATCGACGCTGTAAGCGACGATGGCAATCAACTGAATGACGGCGAGCCCAGGGTTCGCCGCTTCCCTGGCTCTCTCGGGATGTTCCCGATGCCGTTGCATGCTTCGGGATATCCGATCGTCCAAACCTTCAAGCCTGCAGCACCGCCTTTGCTCCTGTGCCTGGAGCGACGTCTGTCTATTGCCTTGAGCTGCCGCTCACCCAAATTGCTTCCGATACGCCCCCGGCAACACCCCGACCACCTTGCTGAATGCCCGTGTAAAGGCGGCTACCGACTGGTAGCCGCAGGCGTCGGCTGCCTCGGCGACCGGTTGGCCTTGTTGCAGCAGGCGGCAGGCCTGGCGCATGCGCAGGCTCAGCAGCACATGGCCGGGCGAGGTGCCGGCCAGCTCCTGGAAGCGCTTGCAGAAGGCCGAGCGCGACAGCCCGGTCAATTCGGCCATCTGTTCCAGCGGCCAGACCTGCTGGGGTTGGGCGATCAGGCGTTCGAGCAGGGCGGCGAATTGCGGGTGGCGGGCCAGGCCCAGCAGCCCGCCGAGGTCGGCCACGGCCTGGCTCTGTTCGCGCAGCACATAGAGAAACAGCAGGTGGCTGAGGCGCTCCAGCAGGGCGCCGGCCGGGCCTTCGTTGCGTGAGCATTCCTCCATGATCAGTTCGAACAGCCGCCGTGCAGCGCTGGAACCTGGCTCTCCTGCGCGCAGGATCAGGTGATCGGGCAGGGCGTCGATGATCAGGCTGCTCAGCCCTGGACGGAAATGGAAGAAGCCGCAGACCAGGCTCACGCCATCACGCGCGCTGGCGTCCAGTGCCTGCATGGCGATGCGTGGGTTGCACTGCGCCTGTTCGGGCGAGGCCGCGTCGGATAGCCGGTAGGGCAGGTCGCGCAGCAGGAACACGGCGTCGCCGCTGTGCAGGGCGATGCTCTGTTCGCGTTCGTGCAGGTGCAGCCAGCACTCGCCCTGAACCAGCAGGTGGAAGCTGGCGCGCGCCAGGCCGTGAGTGCTGGCCTGCCAACTGCCGCAGTAACGGCCGACATGGAACAGGCTGGCGTCCAGTTCCAGACTGTCTAATAACCATTCAAAAGGGGCAGTGGAAGAATTCATCTAATGGAAAGACTCAGGAGCAAGTGAACGCGACTTTAGAATATGGCTCACGATTTTTATAACCAAGACAATAGTGCCACACCTCTTGGTTAGGAGATGAACCATGTCTCGCGTCACCCTACAGACTCTTGAATCGGCCCCGCAAGAAGCCCGTCCGTTCCTGCAGAACGCCCTGAACAACTCGGGTTTCATTCCCAATCTGTTGGCTGTTCTGGCCAATGCGCCGGCTGCCCTGGAAACCTATGTCACCGTCTCCGCACTCAATGGCAAGGCCAGTCTCGGCCTGGCCGAGCGCGAGGTGATTCAGCTGATTGCTGCCACCACCCATGGCTGCAGTTTCTGCGTGGCAGGCCATACGGCGGTGGCCCAGAACAAGGCCAGGTTACCGGCCGAGGTGGTCGAGGCGCTGCGTGCCCGTGGCGAGTTGCCCAATGCCCGTTACGAGGCCCTGGCCGCCTTCACCCGAGCGGTGATCGCCACTCGTGGCAACGTCAGCGATGCCGAGTACCAGGCGTTCAAGGAGGCGGGATTCGAAGAGGGCCAGGCGCTGGAGGTGATCCTCGGCGTGAGCCTGGCGACCCTGTGCAACTTTGCCAACAGTTTTGCCCACACGCCGCTCAACCCCGAGCTTGCGCGCTATCGCTGGGAACAGGCCGAGGCCTGAGAACCGGCCTTGAAGGAGACCGACCGCATGCTCGATCACTCGTTGCGCCAATGGCTGGACGCTCAGGCCGATGCACTCGACCGGGGCCAGCTCGACGGCGAAACCCTGCTCGACCAACTGGCCGCCGCCGATGTACTGCGCCACGGTATCGCACCCGAGCTGGGCGGTGCCGGTGGCGACGTGACCGATGGCGTCGAAGCCATCGCCCAGGTCGCCAGCCACTCGCTGACCGCCGCGTTCGTCCTCTGGGGCCAGCGCGCCTTTATCGAGTACTTGCTGCAGAGCGACAACGTCGGTCTGCGCGAACGCCTGCTGGGTGATCTGCTCGGCGGGCGCAAGGCCGGCGCCACCGGCCTGTCCAACGCCATGAAGTTTCTTTCCGGTATCGAGCAACTGGGCGTGGTGGCCCAGGCGCAAGGCGATGGCTGGCGACTGGGCGGCCAATTGCCGTGGGTCACCAACCTGCGCAAGAGTGGTTTCACGGTGGCCGCCGCCATCGACCTGCCGGGCGCGCAGCCCTTCGTGGCGGCGCTGCCGGATGACTTGCCGGGACTGGTGCGCAGCGACGACCTGCAACTGCTGGGCCTGCAATCGAGCAACACCGCTGCGATTCGTATCGAAGGTGCAACACTCGGCCGAGATTGGCTGATCGCCGCCGATGCGCGCAGTTACCTGCCGCGTGTGCGCCCGGCCTTCCTCGGGTTGCAGTGTGGGCTGTCGATTGGCCTGGCGCGGCGCTCCCTGGCGGAAGCCAAGGCGCGGCTGGGCGATGGCCGCTCGGTGCTGGAAGGCGAGTGGCAGGTGCTCGAAGGCGAACTGAAAGGGCTTGAGCGCGCGCTACGCGATGGTTTGAAACACGGCCATTTCGCCGCCGGCCCGGTGCCGCTGTTCAAGATCCGTATCGGTCTGGCCCAGGTGGCGGCCGAGGCGGTGCAACTGGAGCTGCAGGCCAGCGGCGGCAAGGCCTACCTGCAGGTGCATGGCAGCGGTTTTGCCCGGCGTCTGCGTGAGTCGGCCTTCGTGCCGGTGGTCACGCCGAGCCTGGTGCAGTTGCGCAGTGAACTGCGCAAGCACGGCGAGCTGGCGGCATGAGCGTCCTGCACGCGCGTGACATCAGCCTGGGCTACGCCCAGCGCAGCGTGCTGGAAGGTTTCCAGCTGGAGCTGCGTGCCGGCGAGCTGGTCAGCATTCTTGGCCCCAGCGGGGTGGGCAAGTCCAGCCTGCTGCGCGTGCTGGCAGGCTTGCAGGCGGCGCAGCAGGGCAGGGTGGAGTTGTTCGGCGAGGCGCTGAACGGGCCGCACCCACGGGTGGCGGTGGCCTTTCAGGATCCGTCGCTGCTGCCCTGGTTGAGCCTGGAGCAGAACGTCGGCTTCGGCCTGGATTTCGCCCGTCAACCGAGCCGCACCGGTGCACAGCGTCAGGCGCTGATCGACCAGGCGATTGCTGCAGTGGATCTTTCCCACGCCCGCGAGCGCTACCCCAGCGAACTCTCCGGCGGCATGGCCCAGCGCACCGCGCTAGCCCGCTGCCTGGCCCGCGAGCCGCACGTACTGCTGCTCGACGAACCCTTCGGCGCACTGGACGAAGTGACCCGCGCCGACATGCAACAGCTACTGTTGAACCTGATCCGCGAGCGGCAGACCGCTGCCGTGCTGATCACCCATGACATCGATGAAGCGCTGCTGCTGTCCGATCGTATCCTGCTACTGGGTGGCACCCCGGCGCACACGCTCGATCAGTGGCACATCGACCTGCCGCAGCCACGCGCTGACCTGGTCGATGAGCTTGGCGCCCTGCGCGTCGACATCCTCAAAACCCTACGGCGGGCGAGCCGCAACAACGGACATTCAATCGAACCGCTGGAGCCCTGCCATGTGCCTGGACGATCCCACTCATACTCGTCGTGACTTCATCAAACTGACTGGCCTGCTCACCGCAGCCGGTGCCTTCCCACTATTGACCAGCCTGCAGGCGCGTGCCGTCAGCGAGCCGGACGCGCCTGTGCGCATCGGCTACCTGCCGATCACCGACGCCACGCCCTTGCTGGTGGCACATAACAACGGCCTGTTCGAGGCCGAGGGCATCCAGTCCGAGCGTCCGGTATTGCTGCGCAGCTGGGCGCAGGTAATCGAGGCGTTCATCTCCGGCCAGGTCAACGTCATCCACCTGCTGTCGCCGATGACCGTTTGGGCGCGCTACGGCAGCAAGGTGCCGGCCAAGGTGGTGGCATGGAACCACGTCGGTGGTTCGGGTCTGACCGTGGCGCCGGGCATCGAGGATGTGAAGCAGCTCGGCGGGCAATCCATCGCCATTCCGTTCTGGTACTCGATCCACAACGTGGTGGTGCAACAACTGCTGCGCGACAGCGGTCTGACCCCGGTGAGCAAGGCGGCCAACGCCAGCATCGCCGCCAACGAGGTCAACCTGGTGGTGCTGCCGCCCTCGGACATGCCGCCGGCCCTGGCCAGCAAGCGCATCGCCGGCTACATCGTCGCCGAACCGTTCAATGCCCTGGCCGAGAACCTCAAGGTCGGGCGCATCCAGCGTTTTACCGGCGATGTGTGGCGCAACCATGCCTGCTGCGTGGTGTTCATGCACGAGCACGACCTGAACAACCGCCCCGAGTGGTCGCAAAAGGTGGTCAACGCCATCGTCAAGGCGCAACTGTGGACGCGCGACAACCGCGCGGAGGCGGCTCAGCTGCTGTCCAAGGACGGTGCCAATCGCTACACGCCCCATACACCGGACGTGCTCGGCCGGGTGCTGGCGCCGGCTGCCAGCGAACGTGACGCCTACCTGGCCAGCGGCGCGATCCAGCATGGGGACTGGGCCGACAAGCGTATTGACTTCCAGCCGTATCCCTTTCCCAGCTACACCGAGGAACTGGTCAAGCGCCTGAAGAACACCCTGATCGAAGGCAACAGCCGCTTCCTCGCCGATCTCGACCCGGCTGCCACGGCGCGCGATCTGGTGGACGATCGCTTCGTACGCACCGCCATCGAAGCCGTCGGCGGGCTCAAGGCCTTCGGTGCGCCTTCGAGCTTCGAGCGCGTCGAGGAGATCGCGGTGTGAGCACCTCGCTGAAAAGCTGGGGGCTCGGCCTGGCCGGGCTGCTCGGTCTGTTCCTGCTGTGGTGGTTGCTGCTGGCGCTGTTCAGCAGTGGCGAAGGCCTGGTGGCGTTGTTCACGCCCCAGGCCACGCTGGCCAGCCTGGTCGAACTGCTGCAGCGGCCGGAGCTGTTCGAGCACGTGCTGGTCAGCCTCAAGCGCATCTTCATCGGCCTTGGCCTGGCGCTGCTGATCGGCGTGCCGCTGGGGTTGCTGGTGGGCAGTTGGCGCAACCTGGAGTGGGCGACCACGCCGGCCTTCCAGTTCCTGCGCATGATTTCGCCGCTGTCGTGGATGCCGATTGCCGTGATGGTGATGGGCGTTGGCGACCAGCCGATCTACTTCCTGCTGGCCTTCGCCGCCGTGTGGCCGATCCTGCTCAACACCGCCGCCGGGGTGAAGGCGCTGGATGCGCGCTGGCTGCAGCTGGCACGCAGCCTAAGCGCCACGCGTTGGGAAACCCTGCGTCGAGTGATCGTGCCCGGTGTGCTCGGTCATGTGCTCACCGGCGTGCGCCTGGCCATCGGCATTCTATGGATCGTGCTGGTGCCGTGCGAGATGCTCGGTGTCAGCGCCGGTCTTGGCTACTACATCCTCGATACCCGTGACCGCCTGGCCTATTCGGAGCTGATGGCCATGGTGTTGCTGATCGGCGTGCTGGGTTTCTGCCTCGACACCGCGGCACGTTCGCTGTATGCGCGCTGGAGTCATGGCGCGAGTCGCTGATGGGTCATATGAATATGACTAATCGGTATTTAAATTAATTTTCTTATACCTATAAAGTTCAAATCCATGCGTACCTGCCGACCAATCGGCGCGCCGCACTGAACACATGGCCGAACCCTCGGCCGGTCAAAGTGATGCGCCGATTGGCGCCTTTGCATGGAGTTTTCTATGTCGGCAGTAGCCCATACCACCACCGCGGCGTCGGCACAGTCATTCGAAGTTCGCCCCTTCGATGCGCCCGTTGGCGCCGAGATCATCGGTCTGGATCTGACCCGGCCGCTCGGCGATGAAGACTTCGCCCGTGTCCATCGCGCCCATCTGGATCATGGCCTGCTGGTGTTTCGTGACCAGCGCATCACCCCCGAGCAGCAGATTGCTTTCAGCCGCCGCTTCGGCCCGCTGCAGATCCATGTGCTCAAGCAGTTCCTGCTGGCCGATCACCCGGAAATCTTCATCATCTCCAACATCGTCGAGAACGGTCAGCCCATCGGCCTGGGTGATGCCGGCAAGTTCTGGCACTCGGACCTGTCCTACAAGGAGTTCCCCAGCCTCGGCTCCATGCTGCTGGCCCAGGAGCTGCCGGAAGAGGGCGGCGACACGCTGTTCGCCAGCCAGCAACTGGCCTATGAAACCCTGCCAGCCGAATTGCGCCAGGCCATCGAAGGCAAGCGCGCCGCGCATTCCTACACCGCGCGCTATGCCGATGAGGTATTCGCCGGCATTCGCCGCCCGACCCTGACCGAGGCGCAGCTGGCCGAGGTCAAGTCGGTCGTTCACCCGGTGGTGCGCACCCACCCGGAAACCGGGCGCAAGGGCCTGTTCGTCAACGAGAACTTCACCACCCACATTCTCGATATTCCCGAGGATGAAAGCCGGCAGATTCTCGCCGAACTCTATGCCCACAGCGCCAGACCCGAGTTCATCTACCGCCACCAGTGGCAACCACACGACATGGTGTTCTGGGACAACCGTGCGCTGATCCACCTGGCCACTGGTTGCCCGAGTCACCTGCGCCGACGCATGCACCGCACGACCATCCAGGGCGACGTGCCGTTCTGAAAGGCCGCAACACCGTTATGTCCCTTTCCGCCTGCATCCGAATGGAGTCACACCATGTCTCTAGGCAAACGTTTTTCCTTCATTCCGCGTTTTGGCCGGCTGGCCAGCGCTACCGGGCTTTCTCTGAGCCTGCTGGCAGGCTCGCTGGCGGCGCCTCAGGCCGCCCATGCCGAGGGGCAGATTCGCATCGCCGAACAGTTCGGCATCGTCTACCTGTTGCTCAACGTCGTACGTGATCAGCAGTTGATCGAGAAGCACGGCAAGGCCGATGGCCTGGACATCAAGGTCGATTGGCAGCAGCTCTCTGGCGGCGCGGCGATCAACGATGCGCTGCTGTCCGGCGCCATCGACATTGCCGGTGCCGGCATTGGTCCATTGCTCACCGTCTGGGATCGCACCCACGGCAAGCAGAACGTCAAGGGCGTGGCTTCGCTGGGCAACTTCCCGTACTACCTGCTGAGCAACAATCCCAAGGTCAAGACCATCGCCGACTTCACCGAGAAGGATCGTATCGCCGTACCGGCGGTGGGCGTTTCGGTGCAATCGCGCTTCCTCCAGTACGCCGCCGCCAAGCAGTGGGGCGACAAGGCGTTCGACCGCCTCGACAAGTACACCGTGGCGTTGCCGCACCCGGATGCCACCGCCTCGCTGTTGTCCGGCGGTACCGAGTTGACCGGGCATTTCTCCAACCCGCCGTTCCAGAACCAGGCCTTGGAGAACCCCAACGTGCACGTGGTGCTCGATACCTACGAGTTGCTCGGTCCGAACTCGCCGACCGTGCTTTATGCCACCGAGAAATTCCGCAACGACAACCCCAAGACCTACAAGGCCTTCGTCGCCGCGCTGGCCGAAGCAGCCCAGTTCGCCCAGAACGACAAGGGTGCGGCAGCAGACACCTACATCCGCGTCACCGGCGCCAAGATCAGTCGCGAGGATCTGCTGAAGATCATCGACAACGAGCAATTCCAGTTCACCGTCACCCCCACCAACACCTACCCACTGGCGGAGTTCCTGCAGCGCGTCGGTGCCATCAAAAACAAACCGGCCAGTTGGCAGGACTACTTCTTCGAAGACGCCGCCATCGGTCAGGGAAGCTGATAACCCATGAATGCCCCTCTGCAAGGCCACACGGCCAGCACGCCAACCGCAGGCGCCTTCGACACTCTGTTGCAGGTGGAGAAGGTCAGCCTCGAATATCGCACCCCGCAGCGCGTAGTACGCGCCACCCACGAAGTCAGTTTCGAGGTGGATCGCGCCGATCGTTTCGTGCTGCTCGGCCCCTCCGGCTGCGGTAAGTCCACCTTGCTCAAGGCGGTGGCCGGTTTCATCGAACCGGTCGCCGGCAATATCCGCCTCGATGGCGCCGAGGTGCGCGAACCGGGCCCGGATCGCATCGTGGTGTTCCAGGAGTTCGACCAGTTGCCGCCGTGGAAGACGGTGAAGCAGAACGTCATGTTCCCGCTGCTGGCTTCACGAACCCTGGGCCGTAAGGAAGCCGAAGAGCGCGCCCTGCATTACCTGGAGAAGGTTGGCCTGGCCGCTTTCGCCGATGCCTACCCGCACACCCTGTCCGGCGGCATGAAGGCCCGTGTGGCGATTGCCCGTGCGCTGGCCATGCAGCCGAAGATCCTGTTGATGGACGAACCCTTCGCTGCTCTGGACGCACTGACCCGCCGCAAGATGCAGGAAGAGCTGCTGGAGCTGTGGGAGGAGGTGCGTTTCACCCTGCTGTTCGTCACCCACTCCATCGAGGAAGCGCTGATCGTCGGCAACCGCATCCTGCTGCTGTCGCCGCACCCAGGTCGTGTCCGTGCGGAGATCAACAGCCACCAGTTCGACCTGCACAGCCTCGGTGGCGTGGCTTTCCAGCAGACCGCGCAGCGTATCCACCGCTTGTTGTTCGACGAGGACGGCGAGGGCGGCAAGGCCGCCGAGCTGGGCTTCCAAGACATCCGTATCGCCTACTGAGGAGAGTGATCCCATGAGTCTTTCCCCCGCACGGCGTGAGGAATACGAAATTACCCTGCAGCCGCTGCCTGATCTCAAGGTCGAGCGTGAGCTGCCCCTGGTGCAGCGCCTGTGGCAGCAGGGCTGGCTGCGCAAGTCGCTGATCCTGGTTGTCCTGGCGCTGATCTGGGAGGCGGCTGCCCGCTACCAGGCCAACGACCTGCTGCTACCCAGCTTCCTGCAGACGGCCAAGGCCTTCGTCGAGGGCATCGGCACCGGTGAGCTGCTGGAGAAGGTGGCGATCTCGCTGTCGGTACTGATCAAGGGCTACCTGATCGGCATCGTTCTGGCCTTTCTGCTCACCAGCCTGGCGGTCTCGACCCAGCTCGGCCGTGACCTGCTGTCGACGCTGACCTCGATGTTCAATCCGCTGCCGGCCATCGCCCTGTTGCCCCTGTCGCTGCTGTGGTTCGGCCTGGGCGAGAACAGCTTGATCTTCGTGCTGGTGCATTCGGTGCTCTGGGCGCTGGCCCTGAATACCTATGCGGGATTTCTTGGTGTTTCCGAGACCCAGCGCATGGCCGGGCGCAACTACGGCCTCAAGGGGCTGCGCTTCGTGTTGTTCATCCTGATTCCGGCGGCGCTGCCGTCGATCCTTTCCGGGCTGAAGATCGGCTGGGCTTTCGCCTGGCGCACGTTGATCGCCGCCGAGCTGGTGTTCGGTGCGTCCAGCGGCAAGGGCGGCCTGGGCTGGTACATCTTCCAGAACCGCAACGAGCTTTACACCGACAAGGTCTTCGCCGGGTTGGTGGCAGTGATCCTGATCGGCCTGTTGGTGGAGAACCTGATCTTCGCCAGCATCGAACGCGTGACCGTCAAGCGCTGGGGGATGCAGCGCTGAAAGCGATTTATCACTCCGTAGGGTGGGCTTTAGCCCACCAATTGGACGCACCGTTGGTGGGCTGAAGCCCACCCTACAAGCCTGAAGCGGATCGCCGTCCGGCCCACCCTACATGCTGTTTTCACAACACAATTGAACTCACATAACGAGAACTACACGATGACCAATACCTTCAAATTCGGCCGACTGGCCGCCGCGCTGGGCTTGCTCGGTGCCCTGACAACTCCGCTGGCCGCTCAGGCCGAAGGCCAGATCAGCATCGCTCAGCAGTTCGGTATCGGCTATCTGGTGCTGCACGTGGTCAAGGATCAGCAACTGATCGAGAAACACGCCAAGGCTCAGGGGCTGGACAAGATCGAAGTCGAATGGCGCACCATCTCCGGCGCCACGGCGATGAACGAGGCGCTCTTGGCCGGTGCCATCGACGTGGTCTCGGCCGGTGTGCCGCCGATGCTCACCGTGTGGGATCGCACCCATGGCCGGCAGAACGTCAAGGCCGTGGCCGCGCTGGGCTCGCTGCCCAACTACCTGCTGAGCAATCGCGAGGAGGTAAAGACCCTGGATGACCTCGGCGAGAAGGATCGCATCGCGGTGCCGGCTGCCGGCGTCGGCTTCCAGTCGCGCACCCTGCAGATCGAGACCGCCAAGCTGTACGGCAACGCCGACTTCCAGCGTTTCGACAAGATCTCCGTCAGCCTGCCACACCCGGATGCCACCGCGGCGCTGATCAAGGGCGGCTCGGAAATCACCGCGCATTTCTCCAGCCCGCCGTTCCAGTATCAGGCGCTGGAGAACCCCAAGGTGCACAAGCTGATCAGCAGCTACGACATCCTCGGCGGCCAGGCCACGTTCAACGTGCTCTACGCCACCGAGAAATTCCACGACGAGAACCCCAAGACCTACAAGGCGTTCTACGACGCGCTGGTGGAAGCCGAGCAGATCATCAAGGCTGACAAGGCCGCGGCTGCCGAAATCTACATCCGCGTGGAGAACTCCAAGCTGCCGCTGGACTTCGTGAAAAAGATCATCGAAGACCCGGAGAACGACTTCACCGTATCGCCGCAGCGCACCTTCATCTATGCCGAGAAGCTGCATGAGTTGGGTGTACTGAAGAACAAGGCCGCGTCCTGGAAGGATTATTTCTTCGAGGAAGCCCACACCAATCCGGGTAGTTGATCGAAGCCGCACGCTGCGGCAGTTGACTACAGCGTGCGGTCGAGCAGGAACTTGCTGAGGAACTGCCGCGTGCGCTCATGCTGGGGCGCGGTGAACAGGGTCTTGGCCGGGCCCTGTTCGACGATGCGTCCCTGGTCGATGAAGATCGCCCGATCCGCTACATCGCGGGCGAAAGCCATTTCATGGGTAACGATGACCATGGTGCGCTTTTCTTCGGCGAGATCGCGGATGGTGGTCAGCACTTCGCCTACCAGCTCCGGGTCGAGTGCCGAGGTGGGTTCGTCGAAGAGGATCACCTGCGGGCGCATGGCCAGGGCGCGGGCGATGGCCACGCGTTGCTGCTGACCGCCGGACAGGCGCTTGGGGTAGGCGTCTTCCTTGCCGCTCAAACCCACCTTGGCGAGCAGGGCATAGGCGTGGGCCAGTGCCTGTTCGCGCGGCTCCTTCTTCACCTGTATCGGGCCTTCGATGACGTTTTCCAGCGCGGTGCGGTGCGGGAACAGGTTGAAGTTCTGAAACACGAAGCCGGCGTGCTGGCGCAGCTGGCGAATCAGTTTCTGCTGACTCTTCAGCGGCCGGTCGGCGTCGATATGGATATCGCCAATGGTGATCTGGCCGCCGCTGGGCTGCTCCAGCAGGTTGAGGCAGCGCAGCAGGGTGGTCTTGCCCGAGCCGCTGGGGCCAATGATGGCGACCACTTCCCCGGCGGCGACGTCCAGGTCGATACCCTTGAGCACTTCGTTGCTGCCGAAGGCTTTTCGCAGATTGCGCACGGAAATCATCAGTTGTCCTGCTCGTGCCGGTTGACCCTGGCTTCCAGGCGCGCCTGGAAGTGCGCGAGGATGCTGGCCAGCGCCCAGTAGATCAGCGCGGCCGCCAGGTACATGGTGAAAATCTCGAAGGTGCGCGCGGTGATCAACTGCGCCTGACGGAACAGTTCCGGCACCTGAATGGTGGCGGCCAGGGCAGTGTCCTTGACCAGCGAAATGAAGCTGTTGCCCAGTGGCGGCAGGGCGGTGCGTGCGGCCTGCGGGAGAATGGCCCGGTACAGCGTCTGCGTCTTGCTCATGCCGATGCTGGCGGCGGCTTCCCACTGGCCACGGTCGATGGAGGCAATGGCGGCGCGGAGAATCTCGGAGGTATAGGCGGCCATGTTCAGCGAGAAACCGATCAGCGCGGCCGGCAGCGGATCGAGCTGGATGCCCAGTTGCGGCAGGCCGTAGTAGATCAGAAACAGCTGCACCAGCAGTGGCGTGCCGCGAAAGAAGGACACGTACAGGCGGGTGAGCCAGCGCAGCGGCGCCGGCCCGTACAGACGGCCAACTGCCAGGCCGAAGCCCAGCAGCAGGCCGAAGAACATGCCGCCCAGGCTGAGTACGACGGTGTAGTAGGCGCCTTTGAGGAGAAAAGGCGCAGACTCCAGAGCCAACTGCAGGGCGGACTCGATCATCGGGTGACGTCAGCCTTGAACCATTTCTCGGAAAGTTGCTTGAGGGTGCCGTCGGCACTCAGTTTGGCCAGCGCCTGGTCGATGGCGGCGAGCAGTTCAGGGTTGCCCTTGCGCAGGGCGATTCCGGCCTCCTGGCGGGAGAAAGCGTCGCCGGCCACGGCCAGGCGACCACCGGTTTTCTCGACCATCTCGAACGCCGCCAGGCGATCCACCAGGATCACGTCGATACGACCGACGTTGAGATCCTGGAACTTGGTCGGATCGTCGTCGTAGGTGCGGATGTCGGCTTTCGGCACGTTGTCCTTGAGCCACTGTTCGTAGTTGGTGCCGAGGCCCACGCCGACTTTCTTGCCGGCCAGATCCTGCGCGCTCTTGATGCTGTCGCCGTCAGCCTTGCGGGTCAGCGCCTGGATGCCGGAGATGGTGTAGGGCGTGGAGAAGTCGTATTTCTTCTTGCGCTCGTCGGAGATGGTTACCTGATTGATCACCACATCCAGACGCTTGGATTCCAGCGCGGCGAGGATGCCGTCCCACTTGGTCGGCTGGAACTCGGCCTTGACCCCCAGCTCCTTGGCCAGCGCTTCGGCCAGTTCGACTTCGAAGCCGGTCAGCTTGCCGTTCTCATCCTGATAGTTGAAGGGCGGGTAGGTGCCTTCGAGGCCGACCTTGATGGTGCCACGGGCCTTGATGTCATCGAGCAGGTCAGCGGCAAAGCTCGGTGCGCTGAAGCTGGCGCCCAGCATGAGGGCCAGGCTACCGAAGAGAAAATGACGACGCAGATTGGAGAATTTCATGGTGACCTCATGCAAGTGGGAAGGTGGCGCCACTCTAGGTGGAAATTCTTATGCCTCTAAATAATTAAAAAATTATTCAAATATTCACTTTTGTTTGTAGGCGAAGAGTGCCGGCGAGCCGCCCGTGTGCAGGAACAGCAGCGGCCCATTGCCAGAAAAGGCACCTCGCTTGAGCCCATCTAGCAAGCCAGCGAAGGCTTTGGCAGTGTAGACCGGGTCGAGCAGGATCGCTTCCAGGCTCGCCAGCAGGCGGATTGCGTCCAGGCCGGCGGCGTTGGCCTCGCCGTAACGTGGTGCGAAATAGGTGTCCCATAGTTCTGGTCGCGTTCCGGGCGGCACGTCTACGCCAAGCAGCTCGGCCGTGCGCTGTAGCAGGCTTTCCACCTTGGGGCGCTGCGCGGCTTCGCTGCGCGAAACGGTCACGCCGATCACACGGGTGCCGGGGTGCACTGTTCCCAGCGCCAACGCCAGGCCTGCGTGGGTGCCGGCGCTGCCGGAGGCCAGCACCACGGCGGCGAAGTCCTGGCCGCTGGCGCTGATCTGTTCGGCCAGCTCCAGCCCGCCGCGCACGTAGCCGAGCGCGCCGAGTGCATTGGAACCGCCAATCGGCACCAGGTAGGGACGTCGCCCGGCAGCGCTGAGGCGTTGGCAGGCGTCCTCCAGCAGCTGGTCGGCGTTGTCCAGGCTGGCGACGTTTTCCACCTCGGCACCGAACAGGTCGAGCAACAGGCGATTGCCGTTGCTCAGATAGTCGTCGCTGCGGCTATCGATGGGGTTCTCCAGCAGGGCCAGGCAGCCCAGCCCGAGTTGCGCGGCAACCGCTGCGGTCTGCCGCACGTGGTTGGACTGGATGGCGCCAGCAGTGACCAGCACGTCGGCGCCCTTGGCCTGCGCATCGGCGGCAAGGTACTCCAGCTTGCGCGCCTTGTTACCGCCGAGTGCCAGGGGAGTGAGGTCATCGCGCTTTATCCAGATATCCCGCCCCAGATGCAGGGACAGGCGTGGCAGGCGTTGCAGGGCGGTTGCTTGGGGAACCAGTGGCAGGCGGGGGAAGCGGGCGAGGGCGACGGTGAGCATGGGAGCCTCCTGGGAGCGAAGGCTATTGACTCTAGGTGGGAGAAGGCTGAGCTCACAAGCGCAAGCGGAAGATTATTTTGGGTATAAGAAAATAATTAATAATTATTTTATGGAATAAAAAATTATTCGTACTGTCGCGCTCAGCCCGCCACATCCGTCGGGCATCTGCCAAAACGCGCCGGACTGTCGATCCAGCCGGTGCCACAGACCGAGAACAAGGACACCATGAAGAAGACCCTGCTGTTGAGCGCCCTGGCCGCTGCCCTGACTGCCTCCCTGGCCCACGCTGGCGAAAAGCTGAGCGTTGCCGTCACGCCGGTGCCGCATGCCGAAATCCTCGAATTGATCAAGCCCGAGTTGGCCAAGCAAGGCGTGGATCTGGATATCAAGGTCTTCACCGACTACGTTCAACCCAACCTGCAGGTGAGCCAGAAGAATCTGGACGCCAACTACTTCCAGACCAAGCCGTACCTGGACACCTTCAATGCACAGCGTGGCACCGAACTGGTGATCGTGCAGGGCGTGCACGTCGAACCCTTCGGCGCCTATTCGACCAAGTACAAGTCGCTCGACGAACTGCCGGACGGCGCCACCATCGCCATTCCCAACGAAGTCAGCACCAGCGGCCGTGCGCTGCTCCTGCTGCAGAAGGCCGGCCTGCTGACCCTCAAGGATCCCAACAGCGCCCAGGCATTGCCGCGCGACATCGCCGATAACCCACGCAACTTCAAGTTCCGTGAGCTGGAAGCGGCTACCGTGCCACGCGTGCTCAATCAGGTCGACCTGGCGCTGATCAACACCAACTACGCCTTGGAAGCCAAGCTCAATCCCAAGCGCGATGCGTTGCTGATCGAAGGCAGCGACTCGCCTTACGTCAACTACCTGGTGGCCCGCCCGGACAACAAGGACAGCGAGGCGATCAAGAAACTCTCTGCTGCGCTGACCAGTCCGGAGGTGAAGGCCTTCATCGAGAAACGTTACGAAGGTGCGGTGTTGCCGGCTTTCTAACCCGATACATCCGGCTGATGCCAATCACTACGTAGGGTGCGCCGTGCGCACCGAGAGGCCACCGTCACAGGTGCGCCCGGCAGGTGATCCTGCAACCCCCTACAGAGTGGCTGATCGGTATTGACCATTCGGTAGCTCTTTCTGTGTCGCAGCTGCCCACCGTAGATCACGGTAGTAAACCTGTACCAACGGGTTTGCGTTTACGCCGAGCCGGCTTAGCCGACTCGGCGTTCTTTTTTTGCGCGCCTGGATCTGGGCGCTGCCGGGCAATTCACCGTGCCCATGGCTCACAGACTGAAGTAATTGCTACAGGCACCGCGGATATTGTCGTGGTAGTCGAAGCGCTGGACGATCTTGTTCTGATCGATGTCCATCATCACCGAGCAACTGTAATGACGCGTGCGCGTTGAATATTCGTTGTAGCGGTACCAGCCGCCCGGCCCTGGCGCGATGTAACTGGACGAAAGCTCTTCCCAGCTGCGATTCCAATTGTCGAACCATAGATACTGCTGGCGACCGTCGCCGAGATCCTTGATCACGTGTGGTTCACCATACTGGGCGATGGCCTCGGAGGCAGGCTTGCCGGGCCAGGAGTTCTTCGCCATCAGCCCGGGGATATTGGGAATGGCCCGCTCCATGGGACTGCCGACACAACCGGCCAGCATCAGGCTGGCGAGTATCGGCAGAGCGTAAAGCGTCTTGATCGACATGGAACCTCCTTGTGCGCGATTGCGGCGTGAGTGAAGCCTCCGACGCTAGCGCAGCCGATCAGCCGGCAGAACCCTGGCGAAGAAGGCGAGCGCCAATAATGGGACGAATTTATCGTTGTGCGGCCATGGCCCGACAAACAGCAGCTTGCTGTGGTGGAGGTTGTAGGAGTGGCTTCAGCCACGAAAAAGCTCGCGGCTGAAGCCGCTCCCACGGAGATGGGTAGGGTGCGCTGTGCGCACCGCATGGATCGCCGATTGTGGTGGAGGTTGTAGGAGTGGTTTCAGCCACGAAAAGGCTCGCGGCTGAAGCCGCTCCCACGGAGATGGGTAGGGTGCGCTGTGCGCACCGCATGGATCGCCGATTGTGGTGGAGGTTGTAGGAGTGGCTTCAGCCACGAAAAAGCTCGCGGCTGAAGCCGCTCCTACGGTGACGGGTAGGGTGCGCCGTGCGCACCGCGTGGATCGCCGATTGTGGTGGAGGTTGTAGGAGTGGCTTCAGCCACGAAAAGACTCGCGGCTGAAGCCGCTCCTACATAGAGCACCAGGGTGTGCAGGAATGCGCGGCCGAACCGCCGCGCCCCTTTCTCAGATCACACGGAAATGATGGGTACCGTCGCGACCAAGCTGTTCGACCAGGCCGAACTCCCAGTCCAGATAACCCTGCATGGCTTCGCGCGGGTTGTCGGTGCCCTCGTAGGGGCGGCGGTAGCGGTCGCTGCGTGGTACGGCCAGGTGCTGATCACCGGCTTCCACCGGCAGGCCGGCAGCGACCCAGGCGGCGGTGCCGCCTTCAAGCAACGTCACCGGTTTGCCGGTCAGCTCTTCCAGCTCGCTGACCACGAAACGCGCCAGCAGGCTGCTGCCGCAGGTCAGCACGTAGCGTTCGGCCAGCGGCAGTTTCTCCAGAGCTTGCGGCAGTTGCGAGCGCAGTGCCCACCAGGCGCCGGGGATATGCCGCGCGACATGGTTGGCGCTGGCGGTGAAATCGAGCACCAGGGTATTGCCTTCGGCCTGCCAGGCGGCCAGCGTCGGTGCATCGATGGCGGCGGGTTGGGGCAGGGCCGGCAGCGGTGGCTGCCAGGCACCGCGCGCAGTGAAGTCGCTGTCCTGCAGACCATCGAGCACGTGCACGTCCCAGCCCATCTGCGCCAGCCAGGAGGCGCTCATGTTGGCGCGCACACCGTCGCTATCGGCCAGTACCACGCGGGCACCGCGTACGCTGGCGAAGTGGTCGGTCTCCTGCACCAGTTGCCCGCCCGGCGTGGAGCGGGCGCCCGGCAGATGGCCTGCTTCGTATTCTTCCGGGGTACGCACGTCGAACAGGTAGGTGGTGCGGCCGGCTTCGTCTTGCCAGCGCGCCAGATCCTCCAGGTTGGCGCGACCTACGCCAGCCTTGTCGGCCACGGCACGTGCAGCCTGTGCGGCCTGCTCGTGATTGGTCGCGCTGACCTCGCCAAAGCGGCGGGCCTGGCCGTGTTCCAGTTGTTGGCCGGCCAGTGTCCAGCCGATGGTGCCGTTGCGTAGCGCCGACACCGGGTTGGGAATGCCGGCATTCACCAGCGATTGGGTGCCGATGATGCTGCGGGTACGCCCGGCGCAGTTGACCACGATGCGGGTGGCCGGGTTCGGCGCCAGTTCGCGGGCGCGCAGCACCAGTTCGGCGCCCGGCACGCTGATGCCGGTAGGAATACTCATGGTCTGGTATTCGTCGAAGCGGCGCGCGTCGAGCACCACCACGTCGGCCTTGGCGTCGAGCAGGGCTTTCACTTCCTCGGCGGCCAGCGATGGCGTATGACGCACGCTCTCCACCAGTTCACCGAAGGCCTTGCTCGGCACGTTGACGTCGCGGAACAGTTCGCCACCCGCCGCGCGCCAGCCGGCCAGGCCGCCTTCGAGCAGCGCCACGTCGCTGTAGCCGAGGGCGAGCAGGCGCTTGCCGGCTTCCTGCGCCAGACCTTCGCCATCGTCATAAACGGTCACGGCGGTGTCGCGACGCGGGATGCGGGCGTAGACCTCCAGCTCCAGTTTGGACAGCGGAATGTTGGCGGCGAACAGCGGGTGCTCTTCGGCGAAAGGCGCTTCTTCACGCACATCGATCAGGGCCACTTCCTGCTTGTCGAGCAGGGCCTGGCGGATGGTATGGAAGGAGCGGGTAGCAATCTGGCTCATGCGGGGTTCTCTTTGGACAGATCCCAGAGGTTGGGAAGAAGGCTGTTGGAATAGCCGGAAATGAAGGTTTTCTCGCTGCCGTCCTGTAGGTAGACGGCACGCTTCACGGCGCCGATGTTGGCGCCGTAGACGTGGATGCTGATCGAGGTGCGGTCGCTGAAGGCGTTGCTGACCTGGTGGATGTCGCCGATACGCGGTGATACCGCCTCGACCTGCCCTGGCTCCAGGCGCACCGTTTCACCCTCGGCGCGCAGGCCGCTGGCATCGATGGCAAAGCCTTGCGACAGCTCGGCACCGCGCAACATGCCGATCAGGCCCCAGACCCGGTGGTCGTGTACCGGCGTTTGTTGGCCTGGCCCCCAGACGAAGCTGACGATGGAAAAGCGCTGGCGCGAATCGGCGTGCAGCAGGTACTGCTGGTAGCGTTGCGGGTCTGGCTGGGCGAATGCTGCGGGCAGCCAGTCGTCGTGGCTGACCAGTTGGCGGAGCAGGTCAGCGCCGCGTTCGAGGATGATGGCTTCGTTGGCGGTCTCGTCAAGCAACGTGGCCAGCTCATCGATGAAGGTGCGCAGGCGATGCAGGTTGGTTTGGTTACTCATGGTGGTATCCCGGTAGCGACGGCGCTAAGGTAACAAGCTCGCTATAATCATAAAAATTCAATTTATTCATAAGCTAATATGCGAATTAAGAATGAAGATAGATGACATCGACGCCTTCGTCGCGGTGATCCGCCTGCAGTCGCTGAATCAGGCGGCCGAATCGCTGCAGCTCACCCAGTCGGCCATCACCCGGCGCCTGCAGAATTTCGAGGAAGCGCTGGGTGTGGAATTGCTCGATCGCAATACCAAGCCGCTCAAGCCGACGCCCATCGGTTTGCGGGTGTACGAACAGTGCCGCTCGGTGCAGCGCGAGATCGATGCCCTGCGCGATCTGGTGGCCAGCGATGCGATGCCATCGGGCTCGTTGCGCCTCGGTGTGCCACAGACGGTGGGCGATACGCTGCTGCTGGAAGCGCTGCAGCGCCTGCAGGGCGCCTATCCGGATCTGCAGGTGCAGGTGTCCAATGGCTGGGGCGGCGGGCTGCTCAAGCGCCTGGAGAACGGTGAGCTGGATGCGGTGGCAGCATTGTTCCCGGCGGGCAAGGTATTCCCCGAAGGTTTGGTGGGGCAGTCGCTGGCACGTATGAACCTAGTGGTGGTGGCGCCCAAGGGCTTTGCCAGCAAACGCAGTTGCCGCCTGGCCGAGTGCCAGGCACGGGGCTGGGTGCTCAATCCGGATGGTTGCGGTTTCCGTGCCGGTCTGCAGCGGGCTCTGGCGGAGCAGGGGCTGAATTTGGCGGTGAACCTGGAAATCTTCGGCACCGATCTGCAACTGGGCCTGGTGGCCAATGGCATGGGCCTAGGCCTGGTACCGGCGCCGCTGCTGGAGGGCAGTCGCCATCGCGAGCGCCTGGAAGTGCTCAACGTCAGCGACTTCAAACCGGTGATCGACCTGTGGCTGGTGCGTGCTGCCTTCGTCGGCAACCTGCAGGGCGCCGTCGACCTGTTCGGTGAAGTGATCGCCGAGCGGCTGGGGGAAAGCGGCAGAGCAGCGTGATCTTGTAGGGTGCGCCGCGCGCACCGGCACCTGGACAGGAGAGAGTGCTGTCAGGTTTGGGTGAGTTATCTGGGCGAATGCCTTGGTGCGCACGGTGCACCCTACGGGCTGTGCGCCGGCGTTCTTCGCCTATGTACAGGCCCGGTGTTGCGGCATGCCCCAGCGGGAGGCCGTAGCCCGGATGAAATCCGGGGATTGCCGCCACGGGGCTCCCGGATTGCATCCGGGCTACGGCTGTACGCGGCCTACGCAACACCTGCTTGATCAATATGCGTAACGCGCAAAATGAAAAATCATTAAGTGCGCAATTTGCATATTACGTTATGACTAAAATGAATTTCCCTCCTGCGAAACTTGTCGATAGCTTATAAGCATCCGTTAGGCAATAACGTCTGCTTATAAGCAAAAAGCGTTCTTGTGCTGGCGATTGGCATAACCACACAGGAGCGCGACATGAGCGTGGAAATCATCGGCATGATCACCGCCACCCCCAGTGCCGAGGTGGATCAGCCGTTGGGCGAGGCGGTGGATGCGGACTTCGTGCGCCGCTTCGCCCAGGCTCACGAGCAGGCCGGTTTCGACCGCGCACTGGTCGGCTATTTCTCCAATGGTGCCGAAGGTGCGGTGGTCAGCTCGTTCATCGCCGCCGCCACCGAGCGCCTTGGCATTCTGCTGGCCTACCGTCCGGGCGTGATCGCGCCGCCGCTGGCCGCTCGCCAGTTGGCGACACTGGATCAGTTCAGCAATGGGCGCCTGGCGCTCAACGTCATCAGTGGCGGCAGCGATGCCGACCAGCAGCGCGATGGCGACTGGCTCGACCACGACCAGCGCTACGCCC
The DNA here is from genome assembly GCF_003008615.1 of Pseudomonas mendocina. Classification (NCBI taxonomy): domain Bacteria; kingdom Pseudomonadati; phylum Pseudomonadota; class Gammaproteobacteria; order Pseudomonadales; family Pseudomonadaceae; genus Ectopseudomonas; species Ectopseudomonas mendocina. The sequence continues at coordinate 5,477,699 of NZ_CP027657.1, read as the reverse complement.
GCACCGATGAGTACCTGAATGCCCTCAAGGCGATCTGGACGGCCAATGCGCCGGTCGATCACGAAGGTACCTACTACCGCTTCAAGGGCGCGCTGCCGAACGTGCGCACCCAGCAGAAGCCGCATATCCCGATCTACTTCAGCGGCTCCTCGCCAGCGGCCATCGAGGTTGCCGCACGCCATGCCGACACTTACATGCTGTGGGGCGAACCGGTCGCCGATTTCGCCGAGCACGTGCAGCGCGTACGTGCCGCTGCCCAGGCGCAGGGCCGCAGCCCGCGGGTATCGGTGTCGTTCCGGCCGATCGTGGCGGACACCGAGGAGGCAGCCTGGAAACGCGCCGCGGAGATCCTCGAACGCATCCGCGACAACCGCACACGCCTTGGCCTGCCGATCAATGACCACGCACCGAGCAATGCCGGTTCGCAACGCCTGCTGGCCGCTGCTCAACGCGGCGAAGTGCTGGACGAGCGCCTGTGGACGGGCGTCGCCCGGCTGACCGGTGCGCAGTGGAACTCGACTGCCCTGGTCGGCACGCCCGAGCAGGTGGCGCAGTCCCTCGGCCGCTACTGGCAGCACGGCGCCTCTACCTTCCTGATTCGCGGCTTCGACCCCCTGGACGACGCCGAACGCTATGGCCGGGGTTTGATCCCGGCAATCCGTGAACAAATCGCCACCCTGCAACAGCGCCGGGCCGGCTGACTTTTGGAGACTGCCTCATGAACTTGACTCGACTTTTCCGCCGTAGCCTCGCGGCCCTCGCCATCGCTGCACCGCTGGTCCATGCGGCCGACCCGACGGTGCTGCGCATCGGTGATCAGAACTACTACAACGTGCGCGCTTCGGTGGAGGCCTCCGGCGTACTCGAAGGTGCGCCGTACACCGTTGACTGGAAGCACTTCCAGTCGGCTGCGCCGGTGGCCGAAGCGCTGGAGGCCGGTGCGGTCGACCTGGGCTTTCTCGGCGACTCGGGCTTCATCTTCCTCGCCGCCAAGGGCGCGCCGGTCAAGCTGATCGGCGTGTCGCGGCAGAACCCGGACACCATCGCGCTGCTGGTGCCCAAGGACTCCACCGCCAAGTCCATCGCAGACCTCAAGGGCAAGAAGGTCGCCTACTGGCCCGGCGCCTGGAGCCAGCAACTGACCCTGCGTGCGCTGGAAAAGGCCGGCCTGCCGCATGATTACGTCGAGTTCGTCAAACTGATGCCTATCGACGCCGCCGCCGCTTTCCCGCGTGGCAGCATCGACGCCTTCCCGGTGTGGGAACCCTATATCTCCCAGCAGACCCTGTTCTCCGGCGCCAAGCCGCTGCTCACCGCCCGCGACCTGATGCCCGGCCTGTCGAGCATTGCTGCCAATGCCGACTCCATCGAGCCCAAGCGCGCCGCCATCGCCGACTTCCTCGGTCGCTTGCAGAAAGCCCGCGCCTGGGTCGAAGCGAACAAGGAAACCTATGCCGACCTGTGGGCGAAGAAGGCCAACCTCGACCAGTCCGTATCACGCAACTGGATCGGCCACGCCAACATGACCGTCGGCCCGGTGGATGAGGGCGCTGCCCGCGACTATCAGGAAACTGCCGACTTCCTCGTGGAAACCGGCGCGCTGGCCAAGAAGCTCGACACCAGCAGCATCGTCGACACCTCGTTCAGCAAGTCCTTCGAGTAAGGGCAGGGAGCCTCAAATGAGCATTCAATTCATCGGCATGATCGGCCATCGGCTGTCTTCGGAAGTCATCGCTCCGCAAGGCCCGGTATTCGACAAGAACTTCATCGTGCGCAGCGCCCAGGCCCACGAGGAAGCCGGCTTCGACCGTCTTCTGGTCGGGCACTGGTCGGATCAGCCGGATGGCTTCCTGGTCACCGCGTTGGCCGGGCTGTCCACCTCGCGCATCAATTTCCTGCTGGCGCATCGTCCCGGCTTCGTTGCGCCGACTCTGGCCGCGCGCAAGCTGGCCAGCCTCGACCACCTGCTCGACGGCCGCCTGGCTCTGCACGTGATCAGTGGCGGCAGTGACACCGAGCAGCGCAAGGACGGTGACTGGCTCGACCATGACCAGCGCTATTCGCGCACCGATGAATTCTTGCGAGTGATCAAGCAGGTGTGGAACAGCGCCGAGCCGTTCGACCACGAGGGCGAGCACTACCGTGCGGAAAAGGCCTTCTCCGCGATCAAGCCGCAGCAGTCGAAGCTGCCGATCTATTTCGGTGGATCGTCGCCAGCTGCGGTGAAGGTTGCCGGCGAGCATGCCGATGTCTATGCACTGTGGGGTGAGTCGCTGGAGCAGACCCGCGAGACCATCGAGAAGGTGCGCGCCGAGGCTGCTCGTCATGGCCGCGAGGTGAAGTTCAGCGTGTCGTTCCGGCCCATCGTCGCGGCGACCGAAGAGGCCGCCTGGGCCAAGGCCGACGACATCCTGCAACGCGCCCGCGAGCGTCTGGAGCGTTCCGGCGCGGTGCTGCCGAACAAGCCCGAGAGCGTTGGTGCCCAGCGCCTGCGTGAAACCGTGGCCAAGGGCGACCGTGTGGACAAGCGCCTGTGGACCGGCATCGCCAAGGTGGTCGGTGGCGCGCACAACTCCACGGCGCTGGTCGGCACGCCGGAGCAGGTGGCCGACGCCTTCCTCGATTACTACGACCTGGGCATCACCACCTTCCTGATTCGTGGCTTCGATCCGGTAGAGGATGCCATCGAATACGGCCGCGAACTGCTGCCGCTGACCCGCGCCAAGGTGGCTGAGCGGCAGAAACAGGCGGCCGTGGCATGAGCCTGCACCACCTGGCCGAGCATTCACGCCAACCGTTGCTCGACGATGTTTTTCTGCAGCGCTTGAGTCGCGAAATGGGCGAGGGGGCCGAACAGCTCGACCGCGACAGCGCCTTCCCCCATGGCAATCTGGCGCGGCTGCGTCAGTACGGACTGCTCGGCCTGGCCTGCGACGTGCGTGCCGGTGGCGGCGGGGCCGATCTGGCGCAACTGCGCCGGGTGGTCGGCGCCGTGGCCAAGGGCGAGCCATCCACCGCGCTGGTGCTGTGCATGCAGTACCTGTATCACCGGCGTCTGGCGGACAACCCCAACTGGCACGAGGCGCTCAAGCGCCGGGTGATTCGCGAGGCGGTGGAAGAGGGCGCGCTGATCAACAGCCTGCGTGTCGAGCCCGAGCTGGGTTCACCGGCCCGTGGCGGCCTGCCGCAAACGGTGGCCAGGCGCCAGGCCGATGGCTGGATTCTCGATGGCCACAAGCTCTACACCACCGGCATCCCTGGCCTGACCTGGCTGGCGGTGTGGGCACGTAGCGACAATCCGGTGCCGTTGATCGGCACCTGGCTGGTGCACCGCGATACCCCCGGTATCCGCATCGTCGAGAGTTGGGATCACCTGGGCATGCGCGCCACCGGCAGCCACGAGGTGATCTTCGAGGGCGTGCGCCTGCCGCTGGAACATGCGGTGGACGTCTACCCGGCCGACCAGCCGCCTGCGCTCAACGCCCCGGCCCTGGCCGATTTCAATCGCGGCATGGCCACCTTGCTCGGCGCCATCTACGACGGCGCTGCCCGCGCCGCACGGGACTGGCTGCTGCAGTGGCTGGCCGAACGTACACCGGCCAGCCTCGGTGCGCCGCTGTCGAGCTTGCCGCGGGTGCAGGAAGTGGTGGGGCAGATCGAAGGGCTGCTGCTGGCCAACCGGCTGCAACTGGACGCCCTCAGCAACCAGCCGCTGACCAGCCAGGAGGCGGGGCTGATCAAGGTGGCAGTGACCGAGAACGCGGTGGCCGTGGTGGAGAAGGCGCTGGAGCTGACCGGTAACCACGGTCTGTCGCTGCATCATCCGCTGCAGCGGCATTACCGCAACGTGTTGTGCGGTCGCGTGCATACGCCGCAGCGTGACAGTGCCCTGGTGCTGGCGGGCAAGACGGCTTTTGGATTGGTGAAGGGCTGAGCTTTTCAGGCTCCCGTGGGAGGCGCTTCAGCGGCGAGATTTCCTGTCGCGGCTAAAGCCCCTCCCACAGGGCTACGGGCGCGGCGACAAGCGAGTGTTCAAGCGTAGGCTGCGCTGTGCGCACCGATGGTGGCTACGGGGCGAGTTTTACCCTCTCCCCCAGCCCCTCTCCCGCAAGCGGGAGAGGGGAGCCAACCGCGAAGCTCAGAGGTAATCCTGGGATGTTTCGCCAGGGGTTCCCGGATTTCATCCGGGCTACGGGCGCCAAGAGTTAACTGCCCAGCGCAACAAACTTTCTCTGCGACCGTATCAACGGAGCGGGTTTCACGAATGTGACAACCGGCTCCGGATAGGGGCCTCGGAGACGCCGATGTCATCCGCTACAACCTCTACGGTCGCACGTACCGGCCTGCAAATCCGCAACCCGCGCGATGCCATCGCCGGCGCGCTGTTCATCGCTTTCGGCATGGGTGGCGGGGCGATTGCCCTGAGCTATCCGCTGGGCAACGCCATGCGCATGGGCGCGGGCTATTTCCCTTTGCTGGTCTGCGTCGCCCTGACACTGCTCGGCGCCGTGATCGTGTTGCGCAGCCTGTCCTGGCGCCTGGTCGAGCGTGATGCGCTGGAATCGCTGTTCGTGCTGCGCCCGGCGTTGTTCATCGCCGCCGGTGTGCTGGCCTTCGCCTTTTTGGTGCCGGTGCTGGGCTTGCTGCTGGCGACCCTGGCGATGACCCTGCTCAGCGGCTACGCGAGGCCGCAGGTGCGCCTCGGCGAGCAGGTTGCGCTGGGCCTGGCGCTCGCCGGTTTCGGCGGGTTGGTATTCGCCTGGGGCCTGGGTTTGCAATTGCCCGTGCTGCCAGTCTGAGGAGGGCTCGATGGATCTCTTGGCCAACCTCGCCATCGGCATCGACGCCGCGCTGACCTGGCAGAACCTGCTGTACTGCCTGATCGGCGTCACCCTCGGCACCCTGGTCGGCGTGCTGCCGGGCCTGGGGCCGGTGGCGACCATCGCCATGCTGCTGCCGATCACCTACGGGCTGCCGCCAGCAGCGGCGTTGATCATGCTCGCGGGCATCTACTACGGCGCCCAGTACGGTGGTTCGACCACGGCGATCCTGGTCAACCTGCCTGGCGAATCGTCATCGGTGGTCACCTGCCTGGATGGCCACGCCATGGCACGTCAGGGCAGGGCGGGCGCAGCGCTGGGGATTGCCGCCATCGGCTCCTTCGTCGCCGGCAGCCTGGCCATCCTGCTGGTGGCGGCGGCGTCTGCGCCACTGTCGGCATTCGCCCTGCGTTTCGGCCCGGCGGAATATTTCTCGCTGATGCTGCTCGGCCTGGTGGCTGCGGTGGTGCTGGCCCAGGGCGATTTGATCAAGGCGCTGGCCATGACCCTGCTCGGTCTATTGCTCGGGTTGGTCGGCGTGGATGTGAACTCCGGCGCGGAGCGCTTCACCTTCGGCCTGCCGCAACTGGCTGACGGTATCGACTTCGTGGTCATCTCCATGGGCATCTTCGGCATCGGCGAGATCATCGCCAACCTGGAGCGCGACGAATCGCGCACGCCGCTGCTCAAACGCATCGGTCGTGTCCTGCCCAACCGCGACGACTACCGCCGCGCCTGGAAACCAGTACTGCGTGGCGCCGGCCTCGGCTCGGTACTCGGCATCCTGCCCGGCGGCGGGGCGATGCTCAGCGCGTTCGCCTCCTACATGGTGGAAAAGCGCCTGGCCAAGGAGCCCGAGCGTTTCGGCAAGGGCGCCATCGAGGGCGTCGCCGGCCCCGAGTCGGCCAACAACGCCGGCGCGCAAACCTCGTTCATTCCGCTGCTGGTCATGGGCCTGCCGTCCAACGCAGTGATGGCGCTGATGGTCGGCGCCATGATGATCCACGGCATCGTGCCCGGCCCGCAGGTGATCACCGAGCGCCCCGAGTTGTTCTGGGGGCTGATCGTCAGCATGTGGGTGGGCAACCTGATGTTGCTGGTGCTCAACCTGCCGCTGGTGGGCATCTGGGTGAAGCTGCTGTCGGTGCCATACCGCCTGCTGTATCCGGCGATCCTGCTGTTCTGCTGCATCGGCGTGTACAGCGTCAACAACAGCCTGTTCGACGTGCTGCTCACCGTGGCCTTCGGCTTGCTCGGTTACCTGCTGATCAAGCTGCGCTGCGAGCCGGCGCCGTTGCTGCTGGGTTTCATTCTCGGGCCGATGATGGAGGAGAACCTGCGCCGCGCCATGCTGCTCTCGCGTGGCGACCCCAGCGTGTTCTTCACTCGTCCGCTGAGCCTGACCCTGCTGCTGCTCGCTGTCGGGCTGATCCTGATCATGTGCCTGCCGCGACTGCGGGCTACGCGCCAGGTGGCCTTCAGCGAAGAAAACTGAGCGATTTCTTTCATCCCCGGACATACGTGCAACACGGCGCCGCCAACGGTTCTGCTCACGGCAGTCAGGGTTTTACCGGGCCATGTCCCCGTTGCTTGTCGCCTGCCCTGTGGGAGCGGACTTGTCCGCGAATTTCGCGGCTGAAGCCGCTCCCACAGAGGCACGTCAGCAAACCGGACATAGCCGTTCTCTGCCCTCGTGAACCACTAAGGAAACCAACAAGATGTCTGCAAAACCCTTTATCAAGCGCCTGCTGGCGCTGGCCACGCTGTCCGCATCCCTGGCCGTCAGTGCCGCCGACTGGCCCAGCCAGGCCGTGAAGATCGTCGTGCCGTACCCGCCGGGTGGTGCCGCCGATACCGTGGCGCGCATCTACGCCGACGCGCTCACCCAGTCGCTGGGCCAGACCGTGCTGGTGGACAACAAACCCGGCGCCGGCACGGCCATCGCCGCCGAGTTCGTCGCTGCCAGCAAGCCCGATGGCTATACCCTGTCGCTGGTGCCCACCGGCCAGTTGACCGTGCTGCCGCATATCGTCGACAACCTCAAGTTCGACCCGCAGACCGCCTTCGCCCCGGTGTCCTTGCTGGCCTATACCGGCCTGGTGGTCGCCGCCAATGACAAGGTGCCGGCACAGACCCTGCCGGAGCTGGTCGCCCTGGCCAAGCGCAAACCGGGCGAGCTGTCCTACTCCTCCAGTGGCAGCGGCACCATCGTTCACCTGGCCGGCGAATACCTGCGCCTGACCACCGGCACCGACCTGCTGCACGTGCCGTTCAAGGGCAGTGCGCCGGCAGTGAGCGCGGTGCTCGGCGGCAACGTCGACCTGGCGGTGGACACCCTGACCATCCTCGCGCCGCAGATCCAGGCCGGCAAACTCAAGGGCCTGGCCATCGCCTCGCGCGAACGCTCGCCGCTGTTGCCTGAAGTGCCGACCGTCGCCGAACTGGGTTACCCCGGTTTCGAAGTCACTTCCTGGTTCGGTCTCAGCGCGCCAGCCGCCACCCCGGCGGCAGTGATCGAACGGCTCAATGACGAAATCGCCAAGGCCGCTGCTTCGCCGGCCGTGCAGGAGAAACTGGCCACCCAGGGCCTGACTGCCTGGCCGTCGACCCCGCAGGTCTTCGCCGAGCAGATCGCCAGCGACTCGGCCAAGTACGCCGAGGTGGTCAAGCAATCCCACATCACCTTCGACTGAGCGCAAGGAGCTGCCCATGTCCCGATTCACGTTGCGTAAACTCGGTGCCGGCCTGCTGCTCGCTGGCCTGGCCCTGTCGCCGGTGCTGGCCCAGGCCGAAGCCGCCTGGCCGAGCAAGCCGCTGACCCTGATCATTCCGTTCCCGCCCGGTGGCGGTGCCGACACCATCGGTCGCTACTATGCCGACCAGCTGTCCAGTGCCCTCGGCCAGCCGGTGGTGGTGGACAACAAGCCGGGCGCCGGTACCGCCATCGCCGCAGAAGCCGCGGCCAAGGCCAAGTCGGATGGCTACACCCTGTCGCTGGCCACCGCCGGGCAGTTGACCATCCTGCCGAACCTGGCCGACAACCTGCGCTTCGACCCGGAGACCTCCTTCGCCCCGGTCTCGGTGGTGGCGTCGATTCCCAACGTCATCGCCGTCAACGGCAATCTGGACGTGACCGACCTGCAAGGACTGATCGCCGCAGCCAAGGCCAAGCCGGGGGCGATCAGCTATTCCTCCTGCGGCAACGGCACGCTGTGCCACCTGTCCGGTGAGCTGTTCAAGAGCCTGGCCGGTATCGACCTGCTGCACGTGCCCTACAAGGGCAGCGCGCCAGCCGTGACCGCCTTGCTGGGTGGTGAAGTGGATGTGGCGGTAGACACTTTGACCATCCTCGCGCCGCAGATCCAGGCGGGCAAAGTTCGTGGCCTGGCCCTGACCAGCGTGCAACGCTCGCCGCTGCTGCCGGATGTTCCGACCGCCGCCGAGGCCGGTCTGCCAGGTCTGGAAACCTCCGGCTGGTTCGGCATCGTCCTGCCGGCCAAGACGCCGCCGGCCATCGTCGAGCGCCTGAACCAGGAGATCGGCACGATCGCCAAATCCGAGCAGACCGCCGAGCGCTTCGGCCAGAACGGCATCACCGTGGAGTACACCACTCCCGAGGAGTTCGCCCGCATCATCCGTGAAGACCGGGTGCGCTGGGGCAAGGTGGCCAAGGAGTCGGGTGCGCAGATCGAGTGAAAAGGTAAATAGCCAAGGTAGCCGCAGCACAAAAGAAACCCGCCCGGTAAACACCGCGCGGGTTTCTTTTCGTCTAGCCCGATTCACCTCTATCTGCCGAGCCCCGCCAGCCCCTTGTGGAAGCGGACTTATCCGAGAGCGCTCCAAATCCGGCAAGCAAAACCAGCTACTCCCAATCCAGCCCCCGACTGATACCCGGCAATCTCTTCCAGACGATCCCAAAAGAGAAGGGCAGTCATCACCGCTCCACATCCCCCTCCATTACTTCCTCTGTTATCCGTAAATAGGATCTGCAGTATTAAATTACCCTGCCGATACACTAGAAGCGCCGAAGGGATCCAGGTTACGGGCGCTTCCATCAATTGTTCTGGCTAGGCTGATATTACTGTCCTTCCCACTTACGCGAATCCCATGACCACCACCGTTATTCTCGGCATGCTCTGCGTGCACCTTCTGTGTTTCTGCGTGATGTTCCTGCTGATCAGTACCCGGCTGAACGGCAAGAAAATGGGTATGGAAGTCTTCGCGCTGGGCAATCTGCTGCTCGGCCTTGCCTATATCCTGCAACTGCTTGACGGCCCGCCGGACTGGGGTTTCCTGAGCGTCGTCAACCATACGCTGACCCTTTGCGCCCCAGTAGCCTACGTGCTGGGTGCCATGCGCTTCTTCGAGCGCCCCACTCTGGTGCTGCGCCCTCTGCTGGTTCTGGCCATCGGCTATTCGCTGTTGCAGGTGCTGGTGCAGTCGGTGCTCGGCGATGCGGCCCGCCATGCCATGCTGGCGGGTACCTGCACGCTGCTGTTTCTGGCCATGACCGTGGTAGCGCTGCATGGCAGCCGCAGCTATGCCAGGGACCTGAGCGTGGAAATGATGGTGTTCGCCGTGTTGATCGCTGGCATCTGCCTACTCAACGCCGTGAAATTCGCCCTGATCCTTGATGACGGCCTGGCTGCCATCGACATGAGCAGCAGCTTCCAGAAGATCTTCTACATCTACATGTCCTTCCTGGCAACCGTGCTGCCGCCTTGCGCGGTATGGCTGGTATTGCGCCGCCTGACCGATGAACTGCGCACCCTGGCCGCACATGACCCGCTGACCCGCCTGCTGAATCGGCGCGGGTTGATGGATGCCCTGGAGGCGCATTTCCGCTCCCGCACGGCCGGGCCGGCCTACCTGCTGATCGTGGATATCGACCACTTCAAGCGCATCAACGACACCCATGGTCACAACGTCGGCGACCTCGTCCTGACGCGTGTTGCCGACGTCCTCAAGGCCACCGCCCGCCAGGGCGATCTGATCTGCCGGCTGGGCGGTGAGGAATTCGTGGTCATCGCCCTGGATACGGACAGGGCCGGCGTGCTGCAGCTGGCGGAGCGTACGCGGGCGGCGATCGAACACAGCGAAGTGTCCGGTATTGGCGTGAAGCAACCGATTCGCTGCACGGCGACCATTGGCGTTTCGGATGAGTTCACCAGCGCGCAGACGTTCGATGAGTGTCTGCAGCAGGCGGATGCCGCCTTGTACCGGGGGAAGACGGCGGGGCGCAATCGGGTTGAGTGGGCTTGCGTGCAGGGTTAGCAGATTGTCTGCAGCATGCGGTGATTGCTTTGAGTTCAACTCGAAAACAACACGCCAGGAAATAAACCCTCGTGCGGTGCCACCTGTCGTTCGATCATCGTCGAAACCCGCTCGGCGCAAGCTGGGCGAGCTTTTCTTCGTCTGGGCAATCAGTCCTGAGTGAACCTGAAACGAGCCCCGTAAGCATTGCCTGGCAGATGATCGGCTCTGTCAGCGCGCAGCCGTGAGCGTAAGGTGCCGCTTTGCGCTGCGGTTCGGTAGAGCCCACGTTTCTGCAACTCGGGCACCACCAGTTCGGCGAAGTCGGTCAGTGTACCGGGGCTGATCAGCGGGTTGAGCATGTAGCCGGTGGTGCCGGAAATCCGCGCGTGTTCCTCGATCTTCTCGGCGACCTGGGCCGGCGTGCCGACCAGAATCAGGTCGGTGCCGCGGGTGACCCTGGCGAAGCGCTGACGCACATCGCCAGCGGTCAGCGGCTTGCCGCTGCCATCGGGGCGCATGACGTAGGAGGTCATGCCTTCGGTATGGGTGGTCAGCGGTTCGTTGTCGGCGTAGCGGTCTATGTCGATGCCGGTGTCGCCGGCATAGCTGACCAGTTGCGCCTGCAGGTGATAGTTGTTCTGCAACTGATCGTACTTGCGCTGCGCCTCGATGGCGGTGGGCGCGGTGACGATCCGCAACACCGTGAGCGATTTCACGTCATCGGCGGCGCGGCCGTTGGCCACGGCCTGGCGGGCGATATCATCGAGTCCGGCGCGGATCTCCAGCGGGTCGGACTTGGCGGTGAAAATCAGCTCGGCATGCTTGGCGGCGAACTGCCGGCCCCGACCCGACCAGCCTGCCTGGATCAGCAGCGGGCTGCGTTGTGGCGAGGGTGCCGTCAGGTGCGGCCCGGCCACTCGGTAGTGGGTGCCTTCGTGGTTGAACGGGCGAACCCGCTCGCCACGGGCGTAAAGCTGTCTTGCCTTGTCAGCCACCACGGCATCATCTGCCCAGCTCCCTTCCCAGAGCTTGTAGACCACGTCCATGAACTCTTCGGCGCGCTCATACCGATCATCGTGGCGGATCATCCGATCCAGCCCGAAGTTGCGCGCGGCACTGGTCAGGTAGGAGGTGACGATGTTCCAGCCGACACGTCCGCCGGTCAGGTGATCCAGCGTGCTGAAGCGCCGTGCGTGGCTGAACGGGTGTTCGTAGGTGGTGCTGACCGTCGCGCCGAAGGCGAGGTGTTCGGTCAGTGCGGCCAATGCCGGTATGTGCAGCAGCGGGTCATTGGCCGGCGCCTCCACGGCCCATTTCAAGGCAGCGTCGTGGTTACCGCCATGAACATCGTAGAAGCCCAGCACATCGGCGAAGAAGAACAGGTCGAGGTTGGCCTGTTCGGCAATGCGTGCCTGGTTCGACCAGAATCTCAGGGTGTTGATGCCCAGGCGTTCGTCGGCCGGATGCGTCCACAGGCTGGGCGCGCCGCCACAGCCGACGCTGGCTTGTTCGTAGAGGCCAAAGAGCAGGGGGGTTGGATCGGACATGAACATTCTCTAGTAATGAATTGAGGGGACTGGTCAGCAACGTCGTGCTGTCGGCTCCGGAGGTCGCAGCTGGTCTGGCGCTCCGGGTAGGGTGCGCTGTGCGCACCGGAAATACCGCGGTGCTGGCCTGGTGCGCATGGCGCACCCTAGGTAAAGCCTCCGTTATCCTGCGCGGCACCTGGGTACTAGCGCCGCTCCTGGAAGCCCTTGCCGTAGTGCCGCTCCAGCCGTGCCTGGATCAGCTCCAAACCAATCGACAGCAGCCAGTAGATAACGGCGGCAGTGGTCAGCAGCTCGATGTAGCGGTACGAGGAACGCCCATAGGACTGGGCCAGGAACATGATTTCCCATACCCCCATCACCGATACCAGCGAGGAGTCCTTGAGCATGGAGATGAACTGGTTGGTGGTGGGCGGCAGGATGGTGCGCATGGCCTGGGGCAGAACGATGCGCCAGAAGATCACGCTGCGCCGCATGCCCAGTGCCAACGCCGCCTCGCGCTGGCCGCGGGCGACACCGAGGATGCCCGCGCGGAAGATCTCGCTCAGGTAAGCGCCATAGTTCAGCGACAGGGCCAGGATGCCTGCCGTGATCGCTCCGGGCACCAGGCCTATTTGCGGTAGCCCCAGGTAGATCAGCAGGATCTGGATCAGCAGCGGTGTGCCGCGGAAGAACGAGGCATAGAAGGTCGCGATACCGAAGGCCACCGCGCTGGAGGACAGGCGTGCCAGCGCGGCGAGAAAGCCCAGCAGTACCGATACGACGATCGAGCAGACGCTGAGAAACAGGGTCAATGCGGCGCCCTGGAGGAAACCGTTGGGGCCCAGGTTGATGCCCACCAGGTTTGGCCACTTGTCGACGATCACCGAGAACTTCAGGTCGAAGGTCAGGAAGAACGCGACGCACAGGGCCAGCAACACGGCCCAGGTCAGGTACAGGCGTACGCGAAAACCGAAGAAACGTGGCAGAGCGGACAGGATGCCCGCCGCGAGGCGCGGCGGGCGGGGTGGTTGAGGGAAGGCGGTCATTGGCTGATATCGGCGCCGATCCATTTCTGCGAGATCTTCGCCAGGGTGCCGTCCTGCTTGAGTGCTGCGAATATCTCGACCAACCTGGCGTCCCATTCCGGGTCTCCTTTCTCGGTGGCCACGGCATTGGGTTCGCCATACAGCACCTCGCCGGTCACCTTGAAGCGGGGATCGGCAGCGATGCGCTCCTTGGCCGTCACCAGGTTGGTGACCATGGCGTCCAGGCGCACGCCAGCGCCGAGGGCGAGATCCTGGAAGGCAACGGTCTCGTTGTCGTAGGGCGCGATCTGCACCTGCTCGAAGGGGTAGTCGATCTTCTGGTCTTCGGCTCCTTCGATCAGCAGATCCTTGCGCAGGTAGCTCTCGTAGGTGGATGCCGTGATCACGCCCACTTTCTTGCCGTTCAGATCCTTGCCGCTGTGGATGCGCTCATCCTTGGCGTTGACCACGATGACAGCGGGCGAGGCATAGTAGTTGAGCGGAAAGTTGAAGACCTCGGCGCGCGCCTGGCTTGGCGTCATGGAGCAGATGCACACGTCATAGCGACCACCCCAGCGACCGGCAGCGATCACGTCCCAGGATGGCGTTTCCAGACGCAGCTTAACGCCCAGGCGCTCGGCTACGGCCTTGGCGATGTCCACATCGAAACCATCGAGCTGGTTCTGCTCGTTGAGAAAGGAGAAGGGCGGATAGTTTTCCATCAGTACGCCCACCACTTCGCCGCGCTGCTGCACGCGGTCGAGAACAGGGCCGGCGAGGGCGTTGGAGCAGGTGGTGATCAAGGCAATGCCCAGAGCGAGCAGACTACGTTTTTTCATTGCATCTCCGATGCGTATTGTGAGCTGGGTAAGAAATCAGGTGCGGTGGTTTAGGTGCTTGGCTAGGCGGTCGCCGCTGAACTGGATCAGGCTGACCAGCACCACTAGGGCGACGATCACGGTGAGCATCACCTGGCTGTCGAAGCGCTGGTAACCGTAGCGGTAGGCCAGGTCGCCGAGGCCACCTGCGCCGATGGCGCCGGCCATGGCCGAGGAATTGATCATGGTCACCAGGGTGATGGTGAAACCGCCGACGATGCCCGGCAGGGCCTCGGGCAGCAGCACGTGCCAGACGATGTGCCAGCGGCGGCAGCCCATGGCCTGGGCGGCTTCGATCAGACCGTGGTCGACCTCGCGCAGGCTGACTTCGGCGATGCGCGCGAAGAACGGCGTGGCGGCGATGGTCAGCGGCACCACCGCCGCCCAGACACCGTAGGTGGTGCCGACGATCAGGCGGGTGAAGGGAATCAGCGCCACCATCAGGATCAGAAAAGGGATCGAGCGGAACAGGTTGACGATGGCGCCGAGCACCTGGTTCAGCCGAGGCGCCTCGAAGATGCCACCCTTGCTGCTGGTGACCAGAAACACCGCCAGCGGGATGCCGGCCAGCAGTGCCAATAACGATGACACGCCGACCATCAGCAGGGTGTCGAGCAAACCTTGCCAGAGGCGATCAAGCAGCAGCGACATAACCCAGTACCTCCAGGTGATTGGCCAGTGGCCGTGCGTTGTCGAGCAGGGTGGGGTGAGCGAACGGCGATTGGCCGACGGCGAGAATCAGGTGGCCTACCGCATGGCCCTGGATCTGCTCGAGGCTGGCGTCGAGCAGTTTCACCCGGCCGCCGAGTGCCGCGCCGATGGCTGGCAGGTCAGGTTCCAGGCCGCTACCGGTGAAGTGCAGGCGCAGTATCAGCTCGTCGTCAGCGCGTTCATGCTCGCTGCGCAGGCGCTCTTGCAGGCGTGCCGGCAGGGCATGCTGCAACGGTGCGAGCAGGGTGCGCGTCACTTCGTGGCGGGGGGCGCCGAAGACGCGCCACACCGGCCCTTGCTCGACCACTTCGCCTTGTTCCAGCACCACCACGCGGTCGCAGATTTCGCGGATTACCGTCATTTCGTGGGTGATCAGCACCACGGTCAGGTTCAGGCGCTGGTTGATCTCACGCAGCAGGCCGAGGATCGATTGGGTGGTTTCCGGGTCGAGCGCGCTGGTGGCTTCGTCACAGAGCAATATCTGCGGGTCATGTACCAGGGCGCGGGCGATCCCCACGCGTTGTTTCTGCCCGCCGGAAAGCTGCGCCGGATAGGCCGCGTGCTTGTCCTGCAGGCCGACCAGTTCGAGCAGTTCGCGCACCTTGCGCTGGCGTGATTCGCGCGGCACACCGGCGACCTTCAGTGGCAGCTCGACGTTCTGCCACACGGTCTTGGCCGACATCAGGTTGAAGTGCTGGAAGATCATGCCGATGCGCCGACGCAGGGCGACCAGCTGATCTTCGTCATACAGCGCGATGTCGATGCCGTCGATCAGCACGCGGCCGCTGCTGGGCTGCTCCAGGCGGTTGATGGTGCGCAGCAGCGAGGACTTGCCCGCGCCGCTGCGCCCGATGATGCCGAACACTTCGCCGCGGGTGATCGCGAGGTCGATATCACGCAGCGCCTGCACCAGGCCACTGGCACCGTCGTAGGCCTTGCCCAGGTTGTCGAAGCGCAGGTGCGTGTCGACGGCCTGGCTGGCCTGTGCGGCCTGCTGCAGATGTGGGTCGAAGCCGCTCATGTCAGCTTTCCCAGCCTGGCTGGTAGAGCTTGCCGTGGGCCTTGTCCAGAGCGGCGCGCACGGCCGGCGAGTGCTGGTAGATGTCGATGAACTTGAGCAGGCGGGCGTCCTTGGCCTTGGCCGGCTGGGCGACGAACTGGATGATGTACTCGGGGTTGTCCAGGCCGTCGAACAGCAACGCCGACTCCGGGTCATGAGTGCCGGCCAGGCGAATGTAGTGCGGGTAGCCCTGGGCCACGTCCACTTCATCCAGGGCACGCACCAGTTGCACGGCTTCCAGCTCGATGATGCGGATGTTCTTCGGGTTGGCGGTGATGTCGTCCAGGGTGGCCTTGTAGCCGACGTCCGGCTTGAGCTCGATCAGCCCGGCCTTGCGCAGCAGTTGCAGGCCACGCCCGCCATTGATCGGGTCGTTGGCGATGGCCACCTTGGCGCCGTCCGGCAGGGTGGAGAAGTCCTTGTGCTTCTTCGAGTACAGGCCGACGTTGTTGAGCACGCCGCGCGCCACTGGCACCAGGTCGTAGCCACCTTCGGACTTGGCGTTTTCCAGGAAGGGAATGTGCTGGAAGTAGTTCACGTCGATGTCGCCATTGGCCAGGCTGACGTTGGGTGCGATCCAGTCGGTGAACTCGATCAGTTCGACTTCCAGGCCTTGCTTCTTCGCCTCGGCCACGGCCACTTCCAGCGGCGGCGCGAACGCGGCGGTGGTGCCGAGTTTCAGGGGCGGCTCGGCCTGGGCCAGGGTGCTGGCGGCGAGCAGGGTGCCGAGGGTCAGGGTTTTCAGGGTCTTGAGCATGATGGCGTCCTTGTAGGGGTTCAGAGCAGGCTCAGCGCGTTGCTGCTGAGGCCTCGCAGTTCGTGGGTGATGCTGTGCTGGTGCTCCAGGCGGGCGGGGTCGCGCCAGGCGGCACCGGGGTGATCGGATGGCAGGCGCGGGCCCTGGCCGAACAGCTTGTGGCGCAGGGCGCCGTCTGCGTAGGCGGTCTTGTAGCGGCCACGGCGTTGCAGCTCGGGAATCACCAGGTCGATGAAGTCGGCGTAACTTTCCGGGGTGACGATGCGGGTCAGGTTGAAGCCGTCCAGACCGGTGGCGTCGATCCAGGCGATCAGTTGTTCGGCCACTTGCTCCGGCGAGCCGACCACTAGCGGATAGCGGCCGCCGAGGGCGTGCTGCTCGAGCAGGCGGCGTTTGGTCCAGCCACTGAAGGTCTTGACCACCGACTCGATGGCGTTGGTCTTGCGCGGCTGGATTGGCTCATCCAGGTCGAAGGCGGCCAGATCGATGCCGGTGGAACTGGAAAAATGCGCGATGCCGGCTTCCGGGCTGGCGTAGCGCAGGTACTCGGCGTGCTTGTCGCGCGCTTCGGCTTCGGTCGGCGCGACGATCACGGCGATACCCATGAACACCTTGATGCCCTCGGCTGCGCGACCCGCCGCCACGGCGCTGGCGCGCACCTTGTCGACCTGGGCGCGTACTGCTGCATGGTCGTTGCCGCCGATGAACACGCACTCGGCATGCTCTCCGGCGAAGCGCAGGCCGCGTGGCGACGAGCCGGCCTGGAACAGCAGCGGCGTGCGCTGCGGCGATGGCTGGCTGAGGTGATAACCCTCGACCTGATAGAACTCGCCCTGGTGGCGCACCTTGTGCACCTTGCCGGGTTGCGCGTAGAGGCGTCGCTCGCGGTCGGCCAGCACGGCATCGTCCTGCCAACTGCCTTCGAGCAGCTTGTAGAGCACTTCCAGGTACTCGTCGGCCTGATCGTAGCGACGGTCGTGCTCGACCTGCTGTGGCTGGCCCATGGCCTTGGCTGCGCTGTCCAGATAACCGGTGACGATGTTCCAGCCGATGCGCCCTTGAGTGAGATGGTCGAGGGTCGATAGGCGTCGGGCGAAGGTGTAGGGCGCCTCGTAGCTGAGGTTGGCGGTCACGCCGAACCCCAGGTGTCGAGTCACGCCGGCCATGGCCGAGACCAGCAGCAGCGGGTCGTTGACCGGTAGTTGGATGGCCTCCTGCAGCGGCAGGTCGATGTTGTTCTGATAAACGTCGTAAACGCCGAGGATATCGGCGATGAACAGGCCGTCGAACAGTCCGCGTTCGAGCAACTGGGCCAGTTCCGTCCAGTAGCTCAACTGGTTGAAGTCCGTCGAGCGGTCGCGCGGGTGCGTCCACAGCCCGTGATGGATGTGCCCGATGCAGTTCATGTTGAAGGCGTTGAGGAGGATTTCCCGAGCCATCAGATGGTCCCCCGGCGCGGCGGCAGGCGCTCGTTGAGCACGTAGTCGCCGATGGCGTGGTACTTCCAGCGCACCGGGTCGTGCAGGGTGTGGGTGCGCGCGTTGCGCCAGTGGCGGTCGAGGCCGAACTCGGCCAGGGTGGCGCGGCTGCCGGACAGCTCCAGCAGCTTGCTGGCAATCAGCAGCGAGACTTCGGTGCTGATGGCGCGCGCTTCGGCCACGGCGATCGAGGCCGCGGCGACGCTGTGTTCATCTGGCGCAATCTGGGCGCGGTCGACGAATTCGCCAGCGCGCTCCAGCAGCGCTTCGCTGGCGTGCAGGCGAATCACCAGGCGACCGATTTCCTGCTGGGTCAGTGGATCGTCGCTGGCCTTGTCGATGCCGGCGTCGATCCAGGGGCGTGACTTGTGCCGGATGAACTGCAGCAGGTCTTCGTAGGCGGCGCGGGCGATGCCCGTGTCGATGGCCGCATGCAGCAACTGGGCGAACGGGCCGACGGTGGTCGGACGGTCGAAGGCGCTCTGAAACGGCACCACGTCGTCGGCGGCCACCGGCACGTTGTCGAGCAGCACCGAGCCACTGCCGGTGGTGCGCTGGCCGAAGCCGCTCCAGTCATCGATCACCTGCAGGCCGGCCGCCTGACGCGGGATGAAGGCCAGTTGGCCGCGGCCCTCATCGTCCACCGCGAGGGTGGGAATACGCTGCGCATAGAGCGCGCCGGTGGCGTAGAACTTGCGTCCGTTGACGCGATAGTGCTCGCCATCGCGGCTCAGCCGCGTGTTGCGATCCAGCGCCGTCTTGGTGCCGAGTTCGGCCAGGGCATTGCCGTAGCGTCGCCCGGCCAGCACTTCGCCGTAGAGGCGGCGTTGCTGGGCTTCGCTGCCGTTGATGCGCAGCACTTCCAGGGCATAGAAGTGGTTTTGCGGAATCTGCCCGAGCGAGGCATCGGCCTGGGCAATACGGGCGATGACCTTGGCCAGGGTGACACTGGAGACACCCGCGCCGCCAAAGGCCTTGGGTACGCTGATGGCCCACAGGCCGGAGTGGCTGAACAGTTCCAGCTCGCTGTGTGGCAGGCGCCGTTCGCGGTCGCGTTCGGCGCTGCCGGGGCTCAGTACCTGGGCCAGGGCTTCGGCCACGCCGAGGGCTTCGGCGTCGCTGCGAATCAGCGCCACCGTGTTGGTCAGAGGTGCGTTCATGGCTCAGATCCAGGAATGGCGGGCAGGGTGACGTTGGTTCAGGTGCCACGCGCCGACGGCGTGGTACTTCCAGCGCACCGGGTCGTGCAGGGTGTGGGTGCGCGCGTTGCGCCAGTGACGGTCGAGACCGAACTCGGCCAGGGTGGCGCGGCTGCCGGCCAGTTCCAGCAGCTTCTCGCTGGCAGTCAGCGAGATCTCGGTGGTGAGCGCCTTGGCTTCGGCCACCGCGATGGAGGCACGGGCGGCGGCGTCGGCATCGATGGGGGCGGCGGCGACTTCGTCGAGCACGCGCCCGGCCTTGTGCAGCAGCGCTTCGGCGGCGTGCAGTTCGACCTGCAGGCGGCCAACATCGGCGATCACGTAGGGGTCGTCACCGGCACGCTCGACCTTGGCATCGAGCCACGGCCGTGCCTTGTCGCGGACGAAGGCGACGGCATCACGCAGGGCGCCATCGGCGATGCCGAGGTCGATCGCGGCCTGGATCAGTTGCGAGAAGGCGCCCTGGATGCTCGGTTTGTCGGCCAGCGGCCAGAGTGGAATCAGGTTGTTCTCGTCGACCTCCACCTCGTTGAGCAGCACGGTGCCGCTGGCGGTGGTGCGCTGACCGAAGCCGGACCAGTCGTTGACGACACGCAGCCCCGGGCGCCCGCGCTGGATGAAGGCCAGCCACGGCCGGCCCTGTTCATCCAGCGCCTTGCTGGCGATCCAGTGGGCGAAGAGGGCGCCGGTGGAGTAGAACTTCTCGCCGCTGAACAGCCAGCGACCGTCGCGTTTCACCAGTCGCGCCTGGATGTCCAGGGTGTGCTTGCTGCCCCGTTCGGGGCCGCCGTTGCCGATGCGCGCGCCTGCCAGCACGCTGGCGAACAGGCGCTGTTGTTGCTCGGGGCTGGCGCCGGCCTGCAACAGGCCGAGGAGGCCGAACTGGTTCTGCGGAATCTGCCCCAGGGCCGGGTCGACCGCGGAGATGATGCGAAATACCTCGGCGATGGTCACGTAGGATAGCTGCGGGCCACCGAAGGCGCGCGGCACGGCGATACTGCCAAGGCCGCTGGCGGTGAACCGTTCCACCAGCTCCCAGGGCAGGCGGCGTTCGCGGTCGCGCAGGATGACTTCTGTCTGCGCCGCTTCTGCCAGGGCATGTGCGGCCTGCAGGGCTTCGGCGTCAGTGCTGAGAACGGCGGCGGGGTGTAGCGCTGGGGCGACGTCCTGGTCGCTGTCCTCAAGGGTAATCGGACTGGTCATGCAAACCTCATCTTGTGGATGTGCCGCAACGGCACCGGGATGAGGGCGCAACGGAGCGGTGGAAATATCGAGGCTCCGGTGGTCCGGTCTTTATACCCTATGGGATTTAAAGAATTGAGTTAAATACGATTTTTGAATATCGATGTGCCGGGAAGTTGGGTGGCAAATGGCCGCTGGCAGGAGGGCTGCGTGCCGCTTGGCGAGCAGTGCTGTTGCGCACACGCTGCTGGCAGCGTCCGCTGCGCTCAGCCTGCGATCTCACCATTGCGAATGGCAGTGCGGATGGCCTGCGCTGTCGTCGTCACGCCAAGGCGACGGCGCGCCGAGCGCAGATGGTTTTCCACGGTGCGCTCCGACAGGCCGAGGGTCGTCGCGATATCCGCCTGACGCCGGCCAGCAGCTGTCCAGGCCAGCACTTCGCGCTCTCGCGGCGTGAGCTTGCCGAGGCTGTCGTCCATGGGCGCTTCGAGCAGCCTGCGAGCGCAGAAGAACGCCGCGCTGGCGAGCAAACCGAGCCCCATGCGTACCCGTGGCGAACTATCAACCTGCATGCCGCCGAGACTCATGGCGCCTTCCAGCCCCCGTGGACCGAACACCGGAACCTGCAAACCCTGGACGCCGACACCTCTGGGCGTGCGAACCACGCGGTAGCGTTCGCCGTCCTGCTCCTGCACCTTGATCCAGAAGAAGGCATCGCGCGCATCGAGCAGGTGGCGCGTGACCGGGCAGCGCCGCATGTAGATTTCGGCATCGACGGCTTGCCCGTCACCGAACCAGTTGCCTTCCACCCAATGAATGCGCTCGATGATTTCTTCGCTCGCCGCCGAGGCGGAAAACAGCACGAAGCGATCATAGCCATGGGGGTTGGCGAAACCGCGCACGGCCGCTTTGATCGCTTCCAGGCTTTGCGCCGCCTCGATGTCGAGCACGGCGCGCATGGCTGCCTCGGCTGGCGAGTCCTTCATTTCGCCGCGACCGCTTGCAGCAGTGCTGCCGCAGCCAGCTTGCCCAGGTTGTTGCCGGCCAGCGGGCTGTCGCCGGTCAGCAGTTTGCGATCCTGGTGCGTCGCACCGGAGATGTCCTGGTTGACGATCTCTACGCCCAGTGCCTGCAGGCGTTCGCCGAACTTCCAGGTCAGGTGGCCCGGCATGTAGCCGATGTCGGGCGTCTTGGCGTCGAGGGCATCAGGAAATGCGCAGATGCGGTAGCCGTTGAAGGGGTAGTTACCTGCCGACTCACCCACGCCGGCCGCCAGAAGTGCCGCTGGGCCGTGGCACAGGGAAATGATGAATTTGTCGTTGGCGACCGCCCACTGCAGCACTTCTTTCACCTCCGTGCTTTCGGGCAGCCCGATCAGGGCACCGTGACCGCCGGGGATGAATACGCCGATGTAGTCGGAGTCCTCGCCCAGTGCTTTTGCTATGACGTCGGCCAGCTTGAGTGGGCGTTTGAAGCGGTCGCGGTATTTGCCATACAGGCCCTGTACCTCGCTGTCTTCGGATGGCATGGCCCAGAATTCGAATTTCACCGGGTTGCCGGAGAGGGTGGCGACATCGAAGGTGAAACCGGCCTTGTCGAGGTGATACATGGGCAGCAGGGTTTCCACCGGGTGGTTGCCAGTGGAGAACATCGTGCCGTTGTCGGTCAGCAAATAACGCTCGTCGGCGCCGATCAGCAGGATCTTCCAGCGTCCGCCCTGGTACGGGCTGGGATAGTCGGCGCCGCTGAGATCGGATTTCGCCGAGGTGAACTGGCTGAGCGAGTAGGGCGACGGGAAGAAGGCGTTGTCTTCTGCCGGATCGGGAGTGGGGCGCTTGTCGTCGGTCTGCGAGATGGTCATGGGGTTCTCCTTCGAATCAGACGTTTGGTGACGTCCAGGCTAGTAGTGCGGCCTGTGTCCAGCAATGAGGGATTTCCCTCAAGGCTATCGACCGTTCCCCCCAGCAGTGCCAGCGATCAGATCGAGCGCTGATTGACCCGAGCTGAAAGTTGCTCCGCGCTTTCCTTGCGCTCGGAGTAGCGATCCACGAGCATGTCCTGGTGTCCACGCAGCAGGACGGTGAATTTCAACAGTTCTTCCATGACGTCGACCAGCCGGTCGTAGTAAGGCGAAGGTTTCATGCGGCCGGCCTCGTCGAACTCCATGAAGGCCTTGGGCACCGAGGACTGGTTGGGTATGGTGAACATGCGCATCCAGCGACCGAGCACGCGCAGCTGGTTGACCACGTTGAACGACTGCGAGCCACCGCATACCTGCATCACTGCCAGCGTCTTGCCCTGAGTGGGACGCACCGCACCAAGTGCCAGCGGGATCCAGTCGATTTGCGCCTTGAACACCGCCGACATGGCGCCGTGGCGTTCCGGCGAGCACCAGACCTGGCCTTCCGACCACTGCACCAGCTCACGCAGTTCCTGCACCTTGGGATGCTCTACGGGGGCGTCGTCCGGCAATGGCAGGCCCGATGGATCGAAGATGCGTGTCTGCGCACCGAAGTGTTCGAGCAGGCGCGCCGCTTCTTCGACCAGCAGGCGGCTGAACGAGCGTTCGCGGGTCGACCCGTGGAGCAGCAGGATGCGCGGCGCGTCACCACCGGGCACCAGCGCAGCTGGGCTGGCGTCGAACAGGGACAGATCGAGGTTGGGGAGCGTGTCGGTCATGGTGTTTCCTGCTTTCAGAGTGTGCCGATGCGGTCGAGCTCGCGCTGCAGCGTGTCGCGGTCGAGGGTGGCGAAGGGCAGGGCGAGGAAGGCCCGGCAACGTCGCTCGATCTGTGCCAGCGTGTCGTGGAAGGCGGCGTCCACGGCGGCTTCGTCTCCGGCCGCTTCGGAAGGATCCAGCAGGCCCCAGTGGGCCTTCAGGGCCGGCCCGAAGTACACCGGGCAAGTTTCGCCCGCAGCCTTGTCGCACACGGTGATGACGATGTCCGGCGGGTTGTCGGCGAAGGCGTCGTTGCCCTTGCTGCTCAGACCATCGGTGGCGATGCCGGCCTGTTCCAGTGTGCTCAGGCTGCGTGGCAGTACCTGGCCCTTGGGAAAGCTGCCGGCGCTGATCGCCTCGAAGCCTGCTGGCGCCAAGTGGTTGAACAGGGCTTCGGAAAGAATGCTACGGCAACTGTTGGCCGTGCACATGAACAAAACTCGCATGGGGGCTCCTGCCGCTCGCTGGCGGGGGTCAGAGGCTCAGGCGCAAGGCCAGGGCCGAGAGGGTGATGAGGAGAACCGGTGCGGTCAGCACAATGCCGACCCGGAAGTAGTAGCCCCAGGTGATGCGCATGCCCTTGCGGGCCAGCACGTGCAGCCAGAGCAGGGTGGCCAGGCTGCCGATGGGGGTGATCTTCGGGCCGAGGTCGCAGCCGATGACATTGGCGTAGATCATCGCTTCGCGGATCACACCCTCGGCACCGCTGGCCTGGATCGATAGTGCTCCGATCAGCACGCTGGGCATGTTGTTCATCACCGAGGAGAGCAGGGCCGAGAGCAGGCCGGTGCCGAGGGCCGCCGTCCACAAGCCCTGCTGCGCAAGGCCGTCGAGCACCTGCGTGAGCAGGTCGGTCAGACCGGCATTCTTCAGGCCGTAGACCACCAGGTACATACCGAGGGAGAACACCACCACCTGCCATGGCGCTTCACGCAGCACCCGCCGGGTGGCGATGCGCTGGCCACGGGCGGCGACGACGAACAGCAGCAGCGCGCAGACGGCGGCCACCGCACTGACGGGAATGCCGAGCGGCTCCAGGGCGAAAAGCCCGAGTAGCAGGCCGAGCAGTGTCCACCCACCCACCACGAACGTGGCACGGTCGCGGATGGCCGAGGCCGGTTCCGGCAACGCGTCGAGGGCGTATTGCGCCGGCAGGTCGCGGCGGAAGAACAGGAACAGCACGAGCAGCGTCGCGGCGACGCTGGCCAGGTTCACCGGCACCATCACCGCAGCATATTCGGCGAAACCGAGACCGAAATAGTCGGCCGAGACGATGTTGACCAGGTTGGATACCACCAATGGCAGGCTGGCAGTGTCGGCGATGAAGCCGGCAGCCATGACGAAAGCCAGGGTGGTGGCCGCCGAGAAGCGCAAGCGAACCAGCATGGCCATGACGATGGGCGTGAGGATCAGCGCCGCACCATCGTTGGCGAACAGTGCGGAGACGGCGGCGCCGAGCAGCACGCAGAAGCAGAACAACCGATGGCCACTGCCGTTGGCCCAGCGCGCCACGTGCAGGGCGGCCCATTCGAAGAAACCAGCCTCGTCCAGCAGCAGGCTGATGATGATGACGGCGATGAAGGTAGCGGTAGCGTTCCAGACGATGCTCCATACCAGCGGGATGTCGTGCAGCGACACTGCGCCGACGGCCAGGGCGATCAGCGCGCCGATGCTGGCGCTCCAGCCAACACCGAGCCCCCTGGGTTGCCAGATGACCAGCACGAGGGTGAACACGAACACGGCAGCGGCAATCAGCATTGGAGAGGTTACTCGGTAGGGTCAGCAGCAGGACTGGGTGCGAACGGGGCGGCCATCCATGTGTTGCAGGCGGGAGGCGTTGCTGGCGAGCCACTCCGTGTTGGCCGTGAGCGTCACCTGGAGCAGCTCGGCTACCCAGGCGGGCAACTGCGGGTTCAGGCGGTAATACACCCATTGGCCCTGGCGGCGGTCGAGCAGCAGGCCGCTGCTGCGCAGCTGGGCGAGGTGACGGCTGATCTTCGGCTGGCTGTCGTCAAGGGCGCACATCAGCTCGCACACGCAGAGTTCGCCGAACTGGGCGATGAGCAGGGTGGCGCGGGCACGGGTTTCGTCGGCCAGGCTCTTGAACACATCGGTCGGAGTGATCATGGGCGTGAAGTCATATATGTGGGATTTCGAATATATGGAAATCCATATGTTCATGGCAAGGCAAAACCGCTGTGCACCTCGGGCTTGGCATGCGCAGGTGGCATGACGAATAATTCTCGGCCCACCGTATCCCGCCAGCAGAGACCGCCATGAGCGCCACGCTACCGCCCCTCGTCCTGTCCATTCAGTCGCATGTCGCCTGGGGCCATGTCGGCAATGCCGCGGCGGTTTTCCCGTTGCAACGGCTGGGCTTCGAGGTGTTGCCGATTCACACCGTGCAGTTCTCCAACCACACCGGCTACGGGCAATTTCGTGGCCAGGTGTTCGGCGCCGAGCATGTGCGCGAAGTGCTGCTGGGGCTGCGTGAGCGTGGTGTGCTGCCACGCCTTTCCGCGGTGCTTTCCGGTTACCTCGGCGACGCCGACACGGGGCGAGTGATTCTCGAGGCGGTGGGCGAGATTCGTCAGCACAACCCGGCGCTGCGTTACCTCTGCGATCCGGTGATGGGCGACGTGGGGCGCGGCGTGTTCGTCAATCCGGCGATTCCCGATTTCCTGCGCGATCAGGCAATTCCTTTCGCCAATATCATCACGCCCAACCAGTTCGAGTTCGAACTGCTCACAGGCTCGAAGCCAGCCAATCTGCAGGAGGCGGTGAAGGTCGCCCGGCAGTTGCGTGGTCGCGGCCCGGAGGTGGTGATCGTCACCAGTCTGGCGACGCCGGATATCCCTGAAAGCGAGCTGGGTACGTTGGCGGTGAATGGCGAGGGTGCCTGGTTGGTGACCACGCCGCGTCTGGCTCTGCATCCGTTGCCCAACGGCATGGGCGATGTGTTCTCGGCGACCCTGCTCGGTCGCCTGCTGGCTGGGCAGGCACTGCCGCAGGCGCTGGAGCTGGCCACGGCAACGCTCTACGCGCTGGTCGAGCAGACCGCAGACGGCGCGCGTGACCTGCCGTTGGTGACTGCGCAGGAGCAGATCGTCGCGCCGGGTAAGCGCTTCGTGGCGAAAGCATTGGCCTGAACCGGCGTTCATCGGAATCAGGGTGATTTCAAGGTGATATCACTCTATTCTGCTCCACATTCGGTCGCTCCTTGCTCTCGTGACCGTTTCTACGGATGGATTTTGACCTTTATCCCAGCAGGCCATCCTCACCGTAGACCGTCTTCATGTCGTTTCATCGACTCTTTGCCTGGTTCGTGGCCACCGCGCTGTGCGTCACTGCCAATCTGTCGTTTGCCGAACAGATCAGCGGGCAGCTGCAGATCAGCCTGACCATTCTCAAGCGTTGCGAGATTGCTGCTCGAAGCGATGCGGCTGGCGTGTACCTGTCCGCGCATGACTGTGAGCACGCGGCCTATCGTCTGCAGGATCCGAACGGACGCACCTTGCCATTGGCGCCGAATGCAGAGGCGACATCGTTGACGGTGCAGTCCGTCGATGATGCCGGCTCGACGCTGGTGATCTACTGGTAAGGCCTCAGTAACTGATGATCAGCAGCACATTGTCGGTGTAGACGCCGACCGGTGCGTTGCTCTGCGTGGGATCGAGGATCGCCTGGTAGGTGAAGCTCTGCGAGTTGCCCGTGCCGCTGGCCGTCAGCGGCGAGGCGGCGTTCCAGATCAGGCTGCTGGAGCTGTAGTAGAGGTTGTAGCGGATGAACTGGCCGGCACCATTGTTCAGTCGCCGCCAGGGCGCCTGATAGTTTTGCCCATTGTCGAAGCTCAGCGTGTAGCCCTCGGTATTGGTGCAGGTGACGGCGAAGGTGCGCTGCTGCGCGCTGAACTGGCTGATCAGGGCGTTGGCGCCGAAGTCGACGTTGGGCAGCGTGTCGATGCGGCAGGCCTTGCTGACTACCAGAGTGATGGTCACGGTGGCGAGCGAACCGGTGCCCCAGTTGGTCGGGGCGCCACAGATCACCACACAGTTCTGCGTCAGCCCCGGGCTGCGATCCCAGGCACAGACGTTGAGTGCGCCGACGGTGCAGATCGCCCAATCCCAGCGCAAGGTGACGGTGGCGGTGTAGGTGCCGGCCGGTACATTGGGCCCAGGGTTGGTGCGGAAGAACAGGCCAATGGCGGTGGAGCTGCCACCCAGGGCCAGCAGATTGATCGCGCTCAGTTGTTGCGGCTGGCCACTCACCAGTGCCTGGCTGTAACCGGAGTCCTGGTAGACCTGAAAGGGAATCTGATTGCCCTGGCCGTCTTGCAGGGCCAGGCTTCCGGTGTTCTGCAGCGTCACCCTGACGTATGCACCGGCCAGTACCTGAAGCACTCCGGGGCAGGACAGGCCAGAGCCGGCGCCGGCTTGCTGGGGGACGGTGCGCAGGGTCAGGGAGTTGGCGTTGCCCAGATTGACCACGCCTCCCGTATAGGTGTTGCACGCGTAGGCCGGCACACTGGCCAACGCAGCACCGAGCAGCAGGGTGAGGATCAGCCCGCGAGTCATGGCGAGGCGTCCTGTTTCAGGCAGGTCAGGGGGCCGACCACGGCCATTTCCACGGCGCTCTCATCCAGCATGAAGCGACTGCTGCACTGGCTGCCCTCGGGCAGGAACGCCTGCAACTGGTTGTCCTGAGCCAGTCCTTCGAGATACAGCTGGCCATCCCAGCCGATGTAGGTGCGTTGACCGCTGGGGCGATGCAGAACCTGGGTGCCGCGTGGCAGCGGCTGTCCCTGGTCGTCGACCAACTGGATGCTGGCGGACAGACTCATGGTCATGGGGAAGGCGAGCAGTGCGCCGCTGCCCTGATGCACGGCGATGCGCTTCTGGGTTTCGGACAATTGCAGGTTGCTCGGCAGATCCAGCAGGTCGACTTCGTACTGGCCCGGGTAGTAGGACGGCACCCAGGGCACCAGCAGGTAACCCGCTGAATCGGTGCGGCCGAGCAGTTGGTGTTCGTAGCGCACGGGCACGTCGGCATAGCCTTCGGTACTGACCAGCACGAACGCGTCGTCGATCCGGTTGCTGGCGAACATCTGGCCTTGCATGGCCACCAGCGAGCCGCTGACACCGCCCCATTGCGTGGTGATACCGTCGTTTTCGTAAACGCCTGCCTGCACTTGGGCATGCTGGGTGCGCCAGGTCAGGTCGGCCTGACGGTATTCGCTGTCGCCGCTGGCATAGCCGAGGTTCCAACCCAGGCCACCATCGCTGGGTGGGTTGCGGCTGAAGTTGGCGCGCACCCGTTGATTGCCGTTGCTGTCGCGCTCCACGCCCGTGGCCAGCGTGGAGTACAGGTCGAAGGGAATGACCAACTGAGCCTGAATGGCGTGCGAGCCGTCGTCCAGTTGGCGGTTCAAGGATACGAAGAAGCTGCTGTTGCCCCATAGGCTGCGAGACCAGGAGAGGTTGAGCAGACGGGTTCGGCTGCCGTTGTGTTCTTCATTGGCGAAGTAGCCGATACCGAAGGAGCCAAATCTCTCGGGGCTGAAGCTGAAAGTCAGTTGATCCTGGGTCTTGCTCAGCGGGCCGCCGGCCAAATCGCTGTCCAGGGCGTGTGCGACGCTGAGGTCGGCATAGTCCGAAGTGCGCTGGATACGTTGCGCAGTGATGCCGAAGCGCCGCGCGTAGTAGCTGTAACCAAGGCTGTATTGCTGGCCGTTACCGATACCGCTGCTCTGGCTGACCGAGCCGGTCAGCGTACCCATGAGGCCGAGTCCGACGGTGGCGCCAACGCCAGCCTGCCTGAGACCTGCACCGGCTTCGGCATGGCTTTCCAGGGTGAGGCTGTCGGTCAGGCCGTAGCGTAGGCTGCCGCTGCCCACCAGGCGACCATAGGAAAAATCGTCCACGCCATAGTTACGGCGCAACTTGCCGGCCGACAGGGAAAAGTCCGAAAGGCCCTGACGCAGGAGAGTGTCGGTCACGTAGAACGGCACCGTGGTGGACACCTGGCGCCCCAGCACGTCGGTGGTCACCAGCGTCGCTGTGCCGGCGCCGCTGATGTAAGGCACGGTGTTGAGGGTGAAGGGGCCGGGGCGCAGATCCTGCTGGCCGATGCGGGCATTGTCGATGAACAGATCCACGGTGCTGGGCACGGCGGCATCGCCATCGAAACGCGGCAGGGGGTAGGTGATCAGATCCGGACGCAGCGAGAAATCGCGCGAAATCTGCACCCCGCCCACGCGCACCGCGCTGTTCCAGGTCAGCGCGCCGGTGATCAGGTCGCCGCCGCTGAGGCTGAGCATGCGTTGCTGGTCGTTGAAGCGCCAGGTGGTGTCGTAACGGGTGTAGCCATCGCGATAGCCCGGCCCGGAGAAGCTGTAGCGATGGACGCCGGTGTTGGAAATCATGCCGAAACCGTCGAACACCCGCTGTTCCAGCCAGGTATTGGCGTAATGGCCGGCGTTCTCGGTGTGGTTGTAGTAGAGGTCATAGTTGAACAGGGCGCCGAGTGCGCTCTGCGCTTCCATCGCCTCGCTCAGGCCGCTGGGGCCGAAGCGCTGATGCGGCAACCATTCGCTGGGCAGGGTGAGCAGCAGGCGCTGGCTGTCTTGCTGATACTCGCTGCGCAGGGCATCGATCTTATCCAGTGCGACCCAGGGCGTTGTCTCCGAGGGCAAGCGTACACCCGCAGCGAGCAAATCGTCGCGTTGGGCGAACAGCCTGCCCTGATGCTCTCTCACTTCCACCACCTTGCCGCTGGGCAGTTCATTGACGATCAACTCCAGGTAAAGCAACTGGGCCTCGGCGAACTGCTGTGCATCATCGCCATGGGCTGAGCGGCCTGACAGCAGCGCGGCCAGGAACAGCAACGCCAGCGACCTACTCAGAGGCCAGCGTCTGCGTTTGTCGGCTTTCGTTGATGCGCGCCTGCACCCGGCCGCTGCGCACGCCTGCTGGCAATGGCCAGCGCATCTGCGCGCCAGGCAGCACATACCCGAGAAGCCCTTCGGCCAGTGGCTGCTTGCCGCTGTCGCGCAAGAGATCGACCTGGGACAACCGGGCCGGAGCGGGGCCGAGGTTGCGCAGGTTGAGGAAGATGCCATCGCTGCCTTCGACGACGCGGTAGCGTAGATCGGGAGCCAGTGGCTGGCCCTGGCCTGGCGCTTCTCGCGCGCCGTCATCCAGATAGGCCCCAGGCCCGACCACGAACAAGGGTACCGAGTAGCGCATCTGGAACTGCACGCCCACTTGTGATGGGCGCGGTTGCGGCGGCAGTACCTCGTCGACCAGTACACGGTAGGTGCGCAGTGTGCCGGCGCTCGGCGGCTCTAGATTGACCAGCCTGACCAGTTGCCGCTTGCCCGGCTGCAGCGTTGCCATCGGCGGGCTGCCCACCACTTGCTTCTGCGGCGTCAGGCGATCTTCGAAGCCCTCCTGTTCCCAGGCCAGCACGCGAACCTGCAAATCCACCGGCTCCTGCCCACGGTTTTCCAGCCACAGCGCGGCGGACTTCTGTCGATCCGCTTCGATCAGCGGGTTGATCGGCCAGATCAGGATGGAGCTGGCGGCTTGCGTGGCCAGGCTGGCCAACGATGCGGCCAGGCTCAGGCAGCAGGCGAAGAGGGTGTGTGTCCTCATGGCTCAATAACTCACGGTCACGGTGATGGTGTCGGTGTAGATGCCGGCTGACGGCAGCGGGCTGACACTGAACAGGCGGGCATAGACCGTGTAGGTCTGCGTGGCGCCGCCAACGGGAAAGTTGATGCTCATGCGCGTGCCACCGTTGCTGCCATCGCCCCAGACGATGTTGCGTGCAGCGTCCTGGTACAGCTGGTAGCGCAGGCGCTCCGCACCACGTGCGAGGTAGCGTCCGCCACCGACGCTGCTGGCATTGAGGCCGGCATTGAACGCAATCGTGACAGCGGTACCTGGGGAACATTGCAGCACGATGGAGCCATTGCCCGGTGTGCTGGCGGTGTCCAGGTTGCTTGGCAGGGTGCTGATCTGGCCGAACGAAATGCTGCCGAACGAGGTGGCGTCGCTGCCACCGGCGCCGAGCAAACACCCCGGCACGATTTCCGCGCGTACCTGGAAGCTCTGGCTGACGATCAGGTCGTTGATGCCCGTGTCGCCCTGAGCAGGCAAGGTGTGCATGGCCAGGACGCTCAGGCAGAACAGGCTGGAAACCCCGAGTGACTGGCTCCGGCACGGCATCACCAACTCACCGTGACGGTCAGCGTGTCGCTGTAGCTACCGGGCGGTGGTGCGCTCTGCGCCGGCACACGGGCATAGATCGGTAGCCACTGATCCTGGCCATTGCCGACGGCGCTGACCCCCGTGCTGTTGTCCCAGACGGTGACGTAGTCTGCGCCAGTGTAGAGGTTGTAGGTGAGCACGGCCGAGCTGGGGCCGACCATCTGCCGAGTGTTGGTGGTTCCGCTGTAGCCAGCATTGATCAGCACGCGGTAGGGGATGCTCTGCTGGCAATTGACGCGTAGGGCGCCTGCTCCCGGCTGGCCGACGCGGGTGAGCAGGTTGTCGAGCCTGAGGTGGGTGCCGAAATCCAGCGTACCGAAGCTGATACCCGAGCCACTGCTGCTACCTGCCTGGCAGGCCGGCAACACCTCGACGTTCAGGCCGATGGTGGCGGTCTTGTCGACCGCCGGCAGAGCTGCCGGAGTCAGCAGGAGTAGAAGGGCGATCAGGCGCGGCATGACGATTCTTCCCTGGCGAGTTCGAGACCCTCTTGGTGATGCGAGTGGTGATTACCAGGCGATGGTGACCTGTACGGTATCCGTGTAGGTGCCTGGGCTGGGGGTGGTTTGTGCCGGGACTCGGCCGTAGACGATCACTTCTTCGCTGTTGCCCGTGCCGGTACCCGAGAGCACCGTGCCTGTGGCTCCGCCATCGCCCCACGCCAGGGTTCGGCCGCTGTTCTGATACAGGTTGTAAGCGACGTAGGCGCCTGAGTTGATCATGCGTCGTTGACCGCCCGTGGCGTTCTGCCCGGCGTTGAGCGCGATGCTGTAGGCCGTGCCGAGGCTGCATTGCAAGCCGAATGAACTGCCGCCGGCACTGCCGAAGGAGCGTCCGTCGATCAGGTTGGCGAGGTCGTTGTAGTTGCCGAAGGACAGTGAACCGAAGGTGTTGCTGCTAGCGCCTGCGGTGCCGTTGGTCACGGTACAGCCGGTGCCGATGGTGATCTGGACGTTCAGTTGACCCTGCAACTGGCCTGCTGAGAAAGCCGGTGTGGCAGCGAGAGAAAAAGCCAGAACAGCGGTTCTCATGACGGACTTCATAGGTCGAGTCCCTTCGAATTGGAGTTGCTTGGACGATAGTCCAGCCCATTCTTCTGCTCAAAAAACGTGCAGCCGATGCCCAGGAAGTCGAGATTTCATCCTGACAATTTAAGTGTCTGATTGATCAGAAAAAAACTGGCTATGTAAGAAATGACTGAAAACTATATGAGGTCATTTCTTACAGTCTTTTCAGACAATCTCTTTTCCTTACGGAAGGCGCTGCGGAGTTTTGCGGCTCGCTCACAGCTGGATGACACCGGCAACACTGGTGTGCCACTCACGCATCACCACGGTCTTGCCGGCGGCAGAGAGCTGGCGGATCAGCAGGTCGAGGACTTCGATGATGCGAGTCTGGGCATATTGATGGGAAAGGGGCGGCGGAGAGGGTTGGAACGCAGCAGAATCGCCAGTGTCCTTTCTTCCCGGAGGGGCGAGGGGACTTATCGCGTTCCACCGCTTCTTGTGTGAACAGCATTGTGGCTGCTGAGGACTGGCAGTCGCTGATCCGCGAGCAACCTTTTCTCCGCTATAGCCGTTCTTCCTTCTGCGACTGCAGGTGGAGCGCTTTCTGCGCGATCACGCGCCGGTGCTGCAGGAGTGGATCGATGTCGACGGTATCCGGGCAATGCTGACGATGGTCGAGGGCGGCCTGACCTGCCAGCATTTTCATTTTTTCTTTGAAACTCCTAGCGGCTTTGCCTGCTTTTTTCGTGCCTGCGCCTGTTGCAGACTAGCGTCCATTTTCGCGTTATCCATTGATCAGGAGAGTGTCCATGAGCCCCGTTTCCTTCGCGCGTCAGCGTTACACCACCAAGGCTTACGATGCGAGCCGCCAGGTGGATCAGGCGATCATCGACGAGTTGCTGGAGTTGCTGCGCCTGTCGCCGTCTTCGGTCAATTCGCAGCCGTGGCACTTCGTCGTGGCGAGCACCGCCGAGGGCAAGGCACGTCTGGCCAAGGGTGCGCAGGGCGGTTTCGCCTACAACCAGCCGAAGATTCTCAACGCCTCGCATGTGATCCTGATCTGCGCCCGCCGCGACCTCGATGAGGCCTATCTGGCCGATGTGCTGCAACAGGAAGCCGACGATGGCCGCTTCCGCGATGACGCGGCGCGCAGCACCCAGCACAACACCCGCAGCAGCTACGTCGAATTGCACCGTGGCCTGGGCGATATCCCGCACTGGGCGGAGAAACAGGCCTATCTGGCGCTGGGGACCTTGCTCCTGGGCGCTGCGGCCAAAGGCGTGGACGCCACTCCGATGGAAGGCATCGACCGTGCGGCGCTGGATGAGGAGCTGGGTCTGGCTGCTCAGGGGCTGAGCAGCATGGTCGCAGTGGCGCTGGGCTATCACAGCGACAGCGATTTCAATGCCACGCTGCCGAAGTCGCGTCTGCCAGCCGAGCGCGTCTTCACTCACCTCTAGAACCTGTTCACAATCTAGCGAGCTAGAGCGATACAACACCGATGGCGGCCCCGCAAAAACAAGCGAGGAACGGTTGGAGTCGCATCCGACTTTACGAGTGGTAAATGAGCATTCCGAGCTTGTTTTTAACGCAGTAGCGCTGACGCGCAGCAGATCGTGAACAGGTTCTAAGCCTTTCGGTCGCGCCCCTCGTTTGCAGGGGCGCGACCGCTGCTTATTCCGGCAGCTTGGCGATCACCTTGATCTCGAAGTCGAAGCCGGACAGCCAGGTCACGCCGACCGCGGTCACGTTCGGATAGGGCGCCTCACCCCAATAGTCGGCCACCACCTCCCAGATGGTTTCGAACTGCGCGTGCGGGTCGACCATGAACACAGTGGTATCGACCACGTCATCGAAGCTGCAGCCCGCCGCCGCGAGGATTGCATTGAGGTTGGCGAAGGCCAGGCGTACCTGCTCCTTCAGATCGGGTTCGGGCGAGCCGTCCTTGCGGCTGCCAACCTGGCCGGATACGAACAGAAAACCGTTGGCGCGAACCGCAGGCGAGTAGCGGTGAAGCTCGTACAGGTCATGGCGGTCGGCCGGGAAAACCACATCACGTTTGTTGCTCATGGTTGACTCCATCGGGGGCCACAGCGGCCCGTTGTGAACGATGAAGCCACTTTAGAAACACCATCGGGCTGGATAAACGCGCAACTCTGGTCATGACTGTTTGTAGAATCCAAACAATCAACAGCCGAGAGAGACGTGTGATGGATCGTTTCGATGCGATGCAGGCCTTCGCCCGTGTGGTGGAAACTGGCAGTTTCACCAAGGCGGCTGCCACCCTGCACATGAGCAAGACCAGCGTGACCCAGCTCGTCCAACAACTGGAGGCGCGGCTGCGGGTGCGCCTGCTCAACCGCACCACGCGCAAGGTCAACGTCACCGCCGATGGTGCGGCCTACTACGAACGTGTGGTGCGCCTGCTGGCCGATGTCGACGACGCCGAAACCAGCCTTTCCAGTGCTTCCATGGCGCCGCGCGGGCGCTTGCGGGTGGACGTGCCCAGTCCCTTCGCACGCATGCTGCTGATCCCGGCGTTGCCGGCGTTCTACGTGCGCTATCCGGAGATCCAGCTGACCCTGGGCGTGAGCGACCGCATCGTCGACATCATCGGCGAGAATGTCGACTGCGTGGTGCGCGGCGGTGAGATCACCGATCAGTCGCTGATCGCGCGGCATGTCGGCGATCTACAACTCGGTATCTACGCCACGCCGGGCTACCTGCAACGTGCTGGCACGCCGATGCACCCACGTGAACTGGAGGACGTTGGCCATCACACCGTGGGTTTTCTCTGGTCACGCACCGGCAAGGCCTTGCCCTATGCGATGCGTCGTGGCGACGAACGCATCGAGGCCCATGGCCGCCCGCGGCTGATCGTCGATGATGGCAACGCCTACCTGGCCGCCGGCCTTGCGGGGCTCGGCATGCTCTGGTTGCCGCACTACATGGCCAAGCCGTATCTGGTAAGCGGCGAACTGGTACACCTGTTCGAGGACTGGCAGATGACGCCGATGCCGATGTACCTGGCGTTCCCGCCGAACCGGCACGTCAGCGCCAAACTGCGGGTATTCATCGACTGGGTAGTAGAACTGATGGCCGAGCATGCGCCGGTGCTGGGGCGGGATGCCGGCCCGCTCACGCCGGTTGGCTGATCAAGGCTGATCTGGCGTGTTCGCCTGTGCATCCTGCTGCAGCTTCAGCCACAGGCTCGGCCAATCGCGCGCCCAGCAGCAGGCGTGGTCATGTTCGGGCAGCAGGTAGACGCGCGAGGGTGTGCCGGGCGGGGAAGCATCATTGAAGGCGCTGGCCAGGGCGGCGGGCACGATGCGGTCGCGACCGCCGGCCAGGTGCTGCTGACGTGTGCCGGCCAAAGCCAGCCGCTGGTCTGCGGGACTGAGCGAGCGTTTCAGCGGTTGCAGGCGGTGATGCGTCGTCCAGGCCTGTGGATCGAGATTCCCCGCCACGGTGACGACACGCGCCACATCATCACGTCGCGCCGCCAGTAGCAGTGCAAGGGCGCCACCGCCTGAGTAACCCACTAGGATCAGTTGCCGCGCACCGACGCGAGCCTTCAACTGGTCAACGGCTTGAGCGAGGCTGTCCACCACCTCTGGCGCGAAGCGCGCGTCCGTCCAATAGTCCCGAGAGCAGGCCGGCTGAGTCGCGATGAACTGGCAGGGCCGGGCAAGGTAGGCCACCGCACCACTCGGTTGGGCCAGCGCCAGTTGCAAGGCGACAGGCGTCAGGGGCGTGGGGTCGGTCGAGGGACGGGTCGAGGTTAGCCAGGCGAACCCGTCGCCTTCCAGATAGATCACGAGAGTGTCGTCAGCCGCCGCCTTTGGCAGGTAGGCGCGCAGTTGAAACGGCGCCGCTTCGAGGTTTTGCGCCGCCCAACCACGCTCCGCTGCCAGCTTGTCAGCGGTGTGCGCACGCTGTTCGGGCGTTGGCAACGTGGCGCAACCCACCACCAGGGTGAGCAGCGCCGCGCTAGCCAGGCGGACGAGACGCATCACAAGGTGCCGTTAGAACATCCAGCGCAGTTGCACCGATGCGGTCTGGCTGAGGAAGCCTTCGCGGTGCAGGGCGTCGTAACGTCCAGTGATCTCGGTGCCGTTGGCGGTGGTGTAGATCAGGCCGGCACCGGCACGCTGTGACCAGGCCGACTGATTACTACCCTCGGTGACGAAGGCAGCATCCGGAGCGCCGGCGTAGGCCGCGATGATCGAGGCGTCACGGTTGTAGAAGTCGTAGCCGGCGCCGAGGTTGGCGGTGGCGGTGAGCTGCTCGGTGAGGTCGTGGGTCAGCAGGCCATCCAGGCCGAGGACCAGTGCATCGGTACTGCGTGAATTCACCTGCAGGTTGAGACCGCCGGCACCTTTCTCACGATAGGACTCGTCTTCGACCCAGGTGTAGTCGAGGTGAAGCGACGGTTTGAAGGTGGTGCGCTCGCTCAACTGGAAGCGTCGATCCACGCCGATGCCGGCATGGGCGGTCTTGCTGTCGTAGCTGGACTCGGCGTTCAGACCGACGAGATCGATCTGGCGCTTGCCATCGCTGCGCATCTTGCCTGTATCGAGTTGGAACAGCAGATCGCTGCTGGCGTCCAGGGCATGACGGCCGTAGAAGACGAGCTGATAGGTGTCGATGTCCGCACTCTGTTTCGGCCCGGCTGAGTTGCTCGAGACGTCGGTCTTGGCATAGGCGAGCGCCAGGCCCAGATCGGTATCGGGCGACACGCTGGCATCGGCGCCGATCACGAAGCCATGGGTCTCGGCGCTGTAGCCGACCACCCCATTGCGGTTGTCCTGGCGCGAGCGGGTAGTGAACGGTTTCATCCACAGATGACGGTCACCCAGGAAAGCATCGCCCGATGACAGGCCGCGTGTTGCGTCGACACGCGACTGGATCACCGAGTTGACGCTGCCCAGGGTGTTGTTGGCAAGGTTGATCGAGTTGCCGGTCAGCAGTGGCAGGGTTTGCTGCACCTTGCTGGTGACCTCGCCGGCATCCTCGCTGGCGACGATTTCCTGCAGCGCCTGGTTGAGTTCGGCGGAGCCGGTGCCATTGGCCAGCAGGTCGTCCCACACGGCGGCGGCCCCCAATGCGCCGGGCGCTTGCGGTGAGACGGCGCCACTGATGGTGCTCATGCCGGTATCGCGTACCACCAGATCCATGCCGTTGGCACGGAACAGCGTGGAGAAGGCATAGCGCAGGGAGTTGTCGGTCACGCGCAGGCCGTTGTCGGTAATGCCGCCGGTAGCGGTGATGACATCGGTCAGGTCGCCGCCTGTGTAGCTGGACTTGACGTCGACCTTGAGGGTGCCGCCCAGGTTTGCCGTACCGCCGACCGCCAGGGTGCTGTAACTGGCTACGTTGGCCGCTGCGATGTTCAACGAACCGCTGGCGCTCTGGGTGAAGTTGCCGCCGACGCTGCTGCTCACCACCGATCCGCCTGTGGCGTAATTGCTCAGGCTGGCGCCCTGTTTCAACACCAGGTCGCCGCTGTTGAGGAAATTGGCCAGGTTGCCCAGTTGCAGGTTGCCGATGGCCAGCCCGCCGGCGCTGTTTTCGACATCCACGGCTACGCCGTAACCCACCAGGAACGCCGTACTGGCTGAGACGAGCGTGCCGCTGTTGACGACCTCGCCCGAACTGGCTGAGTTGACCTGGATACCGGTGCCGCTGGTGTTCAGCGTACCCGTGTTGGTGACACTGACCATTCCGTTGTTGGATTCGGCGAGCAAGCCGGTAAGGGCGTTGATCCGCCCGGCGTTGAGCATGCTGATCGTGCCCTGGGCGCTGGCGCCCGCCATCCCAGCGTCCCACGCGGCGTTGATGACGCCGCTGGCGGTGTTGGTGGTGGTCACGTTGCCGATGCCATCGCTATAGGCACTGATGCCGTGAAAATCCGGGCTGACCTGGCTGAGGTTGAGGTTGCGGTTGGCGGTGATGCTGCCGCTGTTGGTGACCGTCACGTTGCCGTCGGTACCGGCAGCCACAACCGCATCGTAATGGTCGGCGACCACGGTGCCGCTGTTGCTGATCTGTGCGCCGCCATTGGAAGACCAGGCGATCAGCCCCTGGCGAGTGGTCGAACGGACGCTGCCACGGTTATCGATCACCGCTGTGCCGTTATAGTCGATCGCGCGTGCGCCGGCCTGATAAGCATGAACCGAGCCCAGGTTGGTGATGCTGACGCTGACCGGCGTCAGGCTGGCCGAGCCACCGTCGGCGTACAGGCCACGCCCGCCGGCTACGGTTACGCTGCCACGGTTGGTCAGCGAGACGGCGCCATTGTTGGAGGTGGCGGTGATGCCGTCGGAACTGGCGCCGAAGCTCGATATGCTGGCGGCGCTGTCCACCACGATGGTGTTGCTGGTGCTCGTGTCGTTGCTTTCCGAGCGTAGCCAGACCGCGCCGAACGGGCCTGCGGAGGTGATGCTAACCCCCGAGCCGATCTGCAGATTGGCATCCCAGCCGGGCTGACTGGAATACATGTACACCGCCGGATAATCACTGCGGTTCAGCACCGTGGTGCCGTCGATGGTCAGGTTCTGGGTGAACGGGCCACTGTCGTAGGGCGAACTCAACACAGCGACCGAATTTGCCGTGGTATCCGTCACGGTGAGCGACGAAGTACCCGTGCCCCCCACCATCTGGATGTCGGTGGTGCTGCATTGCGTCGTAGTGACATTGCCCGACGTGCTGCAGTTGGTTGCCGCCATTGCTGCGCCGGTGCTCAACAGGAGCGATGCCTGGGCGATCTGCAGGGAAAGACGACGGAGCGGAAAGTGGCGACGGCTAGGGTGCTGCATGATGCCTTCCATGTGATGTTGTTATGGACTGGAGTCAAAACGCCAGCAGATAGTGAAGAAGGCGACGCCTTTTGTCATCACCGTCCGCTCCAGCCTGGCCGTTGGCTTGCATCGCCGTGCCGAACTTGCACTCTACCGTTACGGAGTCTCTTGCAGCTGACTGGCCCATTTGTCGGCGAAACGATAGAGCGGCAGGAAGGTTTCCGCCAACTCGGTTCCCAGGGGGGTGAGCGCATATCCCTTGTCGCCTGACTCGATGAGGCCTGCGGCGCGCAGCTCGTTGATCCGGCTCTGCAGCACGGTCGGTGAGATATCGCCCGATGCGCTGCGCAACGCCCTGGAGTTGAGTGCGCCGTCACGCAGTTCCCAGAGGATGCGTAACGCCCACTTCTGTCCGAGCAGATCCAGCAGCGCCATGATCGGGCGGCGGCCGTTGAGAATCGATGAAGTCATGCTGCGTTCATCACTCCTGTTTATCGGTCTTGTTTGCTACTTAATCAGTAGCAATACTTTTGCTACATATTCGATAGCGGAGAATACAGCATGAGCCGAATCGCAGCACTGCACCCACCCTACGCCGAGGACATTCAGGCGTCTTTCGACCGGATCATGGGCCCAGGCGTGCCGCCTCTGGGGTTGTTCACCACCTTGGCGAGCAGCAAGCGGGCCTGGAGCAAGTTCACCGCTGGCGCTCTGCTCGATGGCAAGCTGCTGACGCTACGCCAGCGTGAACTGGTGATCGACCGATGCTGCGCGTTGACCGGCTGCGAGTACGAATGGGGCGTGCATGTGACGACTTTCGCCCAAGCGGCTGGCCTGAGCCGGGAGGAGGTGAGCGCCACGTTGGACAGGCCGCTGCGTGAGCATCTCTGGGCGCCCGAGGAGGCCGCGCTGCTGGCGAGCATCGATGCGCTGCATGAGCGCGCGACGCTGAGCGATGAAGAGTTCGCGCGAGTTCGCACGTATTTCGATGATGAGCAGATTCTGGAGATTCTGATGTTGGCAGGCTTCTACCGGACGGTTGCCTATCTCGCCAACGGGCTCGATCTACCCCTGGAGCGGAGCGCGGCGACATTCAGTGAATATCGCCGCATGGCTCAGGCCTGACGCTTGCCCCAGTTGAGCACGGCCAGCGTCAGCAGGCCGCCGACGATGCCCCAGAACGCCGAGCCGACGCCGAGCAGGGTCATGCCCGAGGCGGTGACCAGGAAGGTCACCAGCGCTGCCTCGCGCTCGTTCGGCTCGCTCATGGCCTGGGTCAGGCCGCCGATGATCGAGGCGAACAGCGCCAACGCCGCGATGGACAGGATCAAGGCGGCCGGCAGGGCGGCGAACAGCGCAGCCAGGGTAGCGCCGAAGATGCCGGCGATGCCGTAGAAGATCCCGCACCAGACCGCTGCGGTGTAGCGCTTGCGCGGGTCTTCGTGGGCTTCCGGGCTGGCGCAGATGGCGGCGCTGATGGCGGCCATGTGGATGCCGTGGCTGCCGAAGGGCGCCATCAGGATCGAGATCAAACCGGTGCTGGCGATCAGTGGCGAGGCCGGTACGTCGTAGCCATTGGCACGCAGCACCGCGATGCCCGGCAGGTTCTGCGAGGCCATGGCGACGATGA
Source organism: Pseudomonas mendocina (assembly GCF_003008615.1). Lineage (NCBI taxonomy): Bacteria > Pseudomonadati > Pseudomonadota > Gammaproteobacteria > Pseudomonadales > Pseudomonadaceae > Ectopseudomonas > Ectopseudomonas mendocina. The sequence continues at coordinate 5,437,379 of NZ_CP027657.1, read as the reverse complement.
ACAGCGGGATACCGATGCTGATGGCGGATGACAGCGAGAAGCTTGGCGTCGTCCACTCCGGCGTGGCCAGTTCGAGGCTGAAACCGGTGAAATCCAGCAGGCCCAGAATGCCTGCCGTCAGGCTGCCGGCGATCAGTGCGGCAAGCACCGAGTAGCGCGGCCACAGGCGTTTGCCGACCAGATAGGCGAGCAGCATGGCCAGCACCAGCCAGGGCTGCTGCTCAGCGGCGTTGCAGATTTCCAGGCCGATCTTGAACAGCACGCCGGCCAGCAGGGCGGCGGCGAGAGACGCCGGGATACGGCGCATCAGGCGGTCGAAGGTGCCGGTCAGGCCGATCAGCAGGATCAGCGCGGACGCCAGGATGTAAGCGCCGATGGCTTCGCCATAGGACACCTCGGGCAGGCTGGTGATCAGCAGCGCTGCACCCGGAGTCGACCAGGCGATCATCACCGGCGCCCGGTAACGCAGCGACAGCGCGATGCTGCCAATTGCCATACCGATCGACAGTGCCCAGATCCACGAGGAGATCTGCCCGCTGCTCAGCCCGGCCGCCTGACCAGCCTGGAACATCAGCACCAGCGAGCTGGTGTAGCCGGTGAGCATGGCGATGAAGCCAGCCACCACGGAGGAGGTGGAGCTGTCGGCCAGTGGGCGCAGGCGGGGTGAGGTTGCGTCTTGCATCAGAACAGTCCCGTGTCGACGAGGATGGGGTAGAGCGAAGCGACCAAGAGTAACGCCATACCGATGTTGAAGGCGCGCAGCGCACGCGGGTTGTTCAACCAGTTGCGCAGCAGGCTGCCAGCCACCGTCCATAGCCCAACGCTGGGGCAGTTGACCAGGGCGAACAGCGCGGCGATCAGCAGCACATTGGTGAAGAAACCCTCATGCGGGGTATAGGTGGTGATGGCGCCGATGGCCATGATCCAGGCCTTCGGGTTGACCCACTGGAACGCCGCAGCCTGGAGGAAAGTGAAGGGTTTGGCTGCCGCAGTGCCACTGCTCTCCGGTGCGCCGGACTGAGCGATCTTCCATGCCAGGTAAAGCAGATAAGCGGCACCGGCATAGCGCAACACGCTGTGCAGCAGCGGCACCTGCTCGAACAACTGGCCCAGGCCGAGGCCGACGGCGGCGACCAGCAGCATGAAGCCCAGGCTGATGCCGAGCATGTGTGGCAGGCTGCGACGCACGCCGAAGTTCACCCCGGAGGCCAGCAACATCATGTTGTTCGGCCCGGGTGTGATCGAGGTGACGAAGGCGAAGGCCACGAAGGCGAGCAGCAGGTCAGCGGTCATTTGCGAGACTCCATCGAGAGCGCATCAGACTATTGCGCCGCCCGTGCGCCGTCGCGGTACAGCCAACAGCGTGATGAGCCGTACAGTCTGGCCAAGGTGCGCTCAGCTGGTTAGCCTCAGCTTTTTTCTCGCAAGGACATGCCCATGCAACCGGACAATCCCTACAGCGCACCGCAGGTCGAGTTGCTCGAGCAACGCCCCGAACCTTCGCTGCCGGGCTGGAGTGTCCGGCAGTTACAGGTGCTCGGTTGGCTGGCGCTGGTATCGGTGCTGGCCAATGCGCTGGTGGTCGGGTTGGTGCTGGCCAGCAGCCTGCTGGAGACGACCGAGGCGCAGGTGCTGGTGCTCTACACCGAGTGGCTGAGCCTGGTGCTGGTACTGCTCGGTTGTTACCTGATGCTGCGCTTCAAGGCTTTCGCCGAGGCGCGTTTCGGCGCACGACGCCTGCAGGTGCCGATATGGTCGCTGGTGGTGGTGACGCTGGCGCTGGAGGTGGCCGATCTGCTGTTCGGCCAGGGCCTGTTCACCGGCCTCGACTGGCAGACCATCGGCTATGTGGGGCTGCTCTGCACGATGGGGGCGTGTACCTCCTGGCTGGGACTGCGCCTGTTGAAGATCGAGTATCCCTATCCGGCGCTGAAGGTCATGGCCTGGCTGGATATCGTCGGCGGCTTGATGCTGGCCAGCGTCCTGCTCATGTTGCTGGCCATCGTACCCTTGCTCGGTGCCGGCGTGACGCTGATGCTGGTGTTCTTCAAGGGCGCTGGCGAGTTACGCGAACCCGCCGCTTAGCCGGCGCGTTCGTTTGCTTCAGGGTTGCGCCTTGTGCGGCGCAGCAGCGGCCAGACGCCGAGCAGCGCCGGAATGCCCAGGCCGAGCCAGGACAGTGAATCCCACCAACCATCGCCGAGCAAGGCGGCGAACAGCCCGAGGGCGCTGAGCAGGCCGATCAGTGCCGGCAAGGCGAAAGTCGACTCGCGCCACTTCATTGCGTCACCTGCGCTGTCGGTTTGAGGCGTGGCGTCCGCCGCCGAACCCACCACAGGTACAGGCCGCTGAGCAGCACGATGATGGTCAGCACGTCGAGCACCGCCCAGAGAATCTGCATCGGCCTGCCGCCGTAGTCACCGAAGTGTAGCGGCTGCGACATCGACAGCGCGTCCATGTACCAGGGGCGTTCGGCGATGGCCGTGACTTCCAGGTGTTGCGCGTCGATCAGTACCGGTGTCCACAGATGGGCTGTGAGGTGCGTGCTGCCGATCATGAATACGGTGTAGTGGTGTTCGGTGGAAAAGCGTGTGCCGGGGAAGGCGATGAAATCCGCCTGCATGCCCGGCAAGGCCTCGCCGGCAATACGCAGCAGTTCGTCCGCCGGAGCGCGCTGCTGCAAGGGCGGCGCACCGCGGTAGGGCTCCATCAGCGCCCCCAGCGCTTCTTCGCGCCAGGCTTCGATAAGAATGTCCGCACAGGCGCTGATCACGCCGGTGATGCCGACCACCAGCGCCCAGGTCAGGGTGACGATGCCGATCAGGTTGTGCAGGTCGAGCCAGCGCGTGCGTGTCGAGCGTTCATGGCGCACCTCGGCGAATTTCAGGCGGCGCATGAACGGGGCGTAAAGCACCACGCCTGACACGATGGCCACGACGAACAGCAATCCCATGAAGGCCAGCAGCAACTTGCCGGGCAGGCCGGCGAACATGTCCACGTGCAGGCGCAGGATGAACATCAGTACGCCGCCGTTGGCGGCCGGCATGGCCACCGGTTCGCCGCTGCGTGCATCGAGCATGAAGGTGTGCGAGGAGTTGGGCTCGGTGCCGGCAGTTGCCGCGGTGATGGCGATGATGCCGTTGGGCTCGTCCTTCTCGAAACCCACGTACTGGATCACATCGCCTGGACGGTGGCGCTCGGCGGCGTCCACCAGTTGCTGCAGGCTCAGGTGGGGCGTGTCGGGCGGCAGTTCGCGCAGCTCGGGCGCTTCGCCGAGCAGGTGCTCGAGTTCGTGATGGAAGATCAATGGCAGGCCGGTGAGCGCCAGCATCAGCAGGAACAGGGTGCAGATCAGGCTGGACCAGGTGTGCAGCCATGACCAGCGGCGGATGGTTGTCGATCTCATGGTTTATCCGAGTGTCGGCGCGTGAAGCGGAAAAACACCGCGGCCGTGCAAGACGGTCGCAGTGTTTTCCAGGTGCATCGGTTGCCCGCGTGGGGGCTTACCACTTGTAGCCGAGGCTGGCGGTCACCCGACGTGGGTCGCCGGCGTAGCAGTAGAAACCGTCGCAGGTAGCCAGGTATTCCTTGTCGAACAGGTTCTCGGCGTTGAGTGCGATGCTTGCACCGCGCAGGCTGGCGTCGAGCTGGCCAAGGTCGTAGCGCACGGCGGCGTCGTAGACGGTGTAGGCGCTGCTGTGACCATCGGAGAGGTCTCTGATGTTACCTATCTGGCCGACGGCGACATTGTCGGTGGAACCGACGAAGCGCGCGCCGAAGCCAACGCCGAAGCCCGCCAGTGGGCCGACGCTGAAGTCATAGTTCGCCCAAAGCGAGGCTTGATGCTCAGGTGTCAGCGGCAGCGCGCGGTTCTTGTCACGTGGGTCGCCGACCTTGGTCATCTTGCTGTTGGTATAGGTGTAGGAGGCGGTCAGGCTCAGATTTTCAGTGACGTTACCCGTGGCTTCCAGTTCAAGGCCGCGTACCTGCACTTCACTCACGGGCTCGCTGGCACCCAGTGTGTTGGTCGAAATGATGTTTTGCCGCTTCAGGTCGTAGACCGCTGCGGTGAACAGCATATCGCTACCCGGCGGCTGGTATTTGATCCCCAACTCGTATTGCTTGCCGGTGCTGGGTTGGAAGGCTTCTCCAGTGCCGGCTACGGTGTCGGTCATCCCGCCTGCTTCAGCCTGGAAGGATTCGGCGTAAGAAATGTAGGGCGTGAAACCCGAATCGAAGACGTAGCTCAGCGCCGCGTTGCCACTGAATTGACTGTCGCGGCGGTGATCTTTCGCGTCATTGGCGTTGTAGAACACCGAGTCGGTGTTCAGACGATCCCAGCGGCCGCCCAGGGTCAGGCGCCAGGCGTCCAGCGAAAGCTGATCCTGAATGTACAGGCCCGTGTTACGGCGCTTCTGGTTGTAGTCCTGCAGGCGCCAATACGTCACGCCGCTGAAGTCCTGACCGTAGACCGGGTTGATGATGTTGCTGGAGGGAGCGCTGCCATACAGCCAGCGATAATCGGTATTCACGCGCTGGTAATCGAGGCCGAGCAACAGCGTGTGGCCGATCACGCCGGTGTTGAAGTCGGCCTGGAAGTTGTTGTCCACGGCGAAATGGCGGACGTTCTCGTCGTAAACGTTAGCACCGCGAGCAACGGTGCCATCAGGGCTTACCGCTTCATGTGGGCCATTGGGCCAATGCATGCCGCCAGCCGTGATGATCTGGTTGTCCAGTTCCAGCTTGCTGTAGCGCAGGTTCTGGCGGAACTGCCAGACGTCGTTGATGCGGTGCTCGAAGGCGTAGCCCAGGGCGTAGAAGGTCTTGTCGTAGAACTCCCAGTCCGGGTCGCCGAGGTTCTTGTTGTAGTCGACCTTGCCGGCCTGCGTGCTCAGTTTGGTGCCCTGTAGCGGCAGGAACTGGCTGGTGCCACCGGTATCGTCGCGGTTGAACTGGCTGAGGAAGGTCAGCTTGGTCTCGTCGCCGATGTTCCAGGTCAGGCTGGGCGCCAGGTTGAAGCGCTGGTCGTCAATGTGTTCGACCACCGTACCGCTGTCGCGCCCCATGCCGCTGATGCGGTAGAGGAAGCGACCGTCGTCGTCGATGCGACCGGTGCTGTCGAAGTTGATCTGCTTGTGGTTGTAGTTGCCGACCTGTACTTCGACTTCATGGCTGCTTTCATCCTGCGGACGCAGGCTCACCGCATCCACCAGGCCGCCGGGCGGCGTCTGGCCATATACCGAGGAGGCCGGGCCACGCAGGATGGCGACGCGTTCGAGGTTCCAGGTTTCCAGTTTGGGCATGGCATAGCTGCCCTTGGGCAGTGGCAGCCCGTCGAGCATCTGGATCGGTTCGAAACCGCGAATCTTCATCCAGTCGGCGCGACTGTCGCTGCCGTAGCTGCTGGCAATGACACCTGGCATGTAACGCACCGCATCATCGAGGTTCTGCACCTTGCGGTCGCGCAGCTGTTCACGGGTGGCTACCGAGATGGAGCGCGGGGTTTCCAGCAGCGGGGTATCGGTCTTGGTGCCGACCGCGACGCGGTTGGCCAGGTAACCGTTGGCCGGGCCCCAGGCGCTTTCGCTGGCCTGGCCCGTCGCCGTGACGGTCACATCGGGCAGTGCCATGGCTTCCTGGTCGGCCGGCGCCAGGCTGTAGGCGCCCGAGCCGCCGCCTTGCAGCTGCAGGCCAGTGCCGCGCAATGCCTGGTTGAGCGCGTCGATGGCGTCGAAGTCACCGTTGACCGGGGCCGAACGTTTGCCGGCGGTCAGCGCCGGATCGATGCTCAGGGTAATGCCCGCCTGGCTGGCGATCTGATTGAGGGTGCTGGACAGCGGGCCGGCCGGCAGCAGATAGGCGTCGGCCTGAGCCAGGCCGATATGGCCAGCCATGGCGACGGTCATGGCCAGCAGGGTGTGGCGGAACGGGGCAGGGCGGAAAGACATTGCGAACTTCTCCTAAGCGGGAATGCATCTCAATGTCCTGTTGCCGAAGCAGAATGAAAAAGTGACAGGGGGGCAGAAAAAATATTTCTGCCGCGCCATCCATGGGCTCCCCAGCTGTGGGCAAGGTCTGGATATTCGCCGACAACGCTTATTTTTCGGCCGGTACCACGCGTGTCCACCAGGGGCCAACCTGTTCGATACGCACCGGCAGGCTGGGCGGCAGGGCGGCCAGCGCCTTGTCCGTATCGTGCAGCGGGAAGCTGCCGCTGATGCGCAGTTCAGCCAGGCTCGGGTCGAGGCTGAGATAGCCGCTACGGTACTCGCCAATCTGCTCGATCAGTTGCGCCAATGGCAGTTCGTCCGCCACCAGCATGCCGCGGCTCCAGGCATCGGCGCCGATGGGAGCGGGCGTGCTGGCGCCCAGGTGCTGGCTGTCCATGCGTATCTGTTCGCCGCTGTGGACGATGCGTTCTTGCGCGCCGGATCGTGGCCGTGCGGCAACGGCAGACTGCAGCACGATCAGTTCGGTGACATCGCCTTCACTGCGTACCAGGAAGCGTGTGCCCAGCGCTTGCAGGCGTCCTTGCGCCGTTTCGACGACGAAGGGCCGCGTGTCGCCCTTGGCGGTCTGGATGAGGATTTCACCGCTGCGCAGCACCAGGCGTCGTTCCTGTCCATCGAACTCCACATCCAGCGCACTGCGGCTGTTGAGGCGGATCTGGCTGTGGTCAGCCAACAGCAGTTCGCGCTGCTCACCACCTGCGGTGTGGTAGTCGGCCAGGTAGTCACTCAGTGGTCGCTGCTGAGCCAGCAGTGCCAGGGTGATCCCCGCGGCCAGAACCACGCCCAGCGCACTGCCGCCCAGGCTGCGTAGACTGCGGCGGCGAGTGCTGGCGCTCTGTAGCAGGGCGCGGCGCGCCATGGGCGGCGCGGCAGCGCTCAGTTGCTGATCGATGCCGCCCAACTGGCGCCAGACCACCGCGTGCTCCGGATGGGCCGCCAGCCACTGGCTGAATTCATGGCGTTGCTGATCATTGGCGTCACCGGAATCCAGGCACAGTTGCCAGGCGATGGCTTCGTCGAGGGCGCGGGCTGATACCTGGCTCATCGTGGCTCGCCATACAGCGCGATATAGCACTGGCGCAGGCCCTGGGCCAGGTACTGGCGCACGCGCGACGGCGAAACGCCGAGGCGTTCGGCGATCTCGGCATGACCGAGGCCGTCCAGACGGCTATGCAAGAAGGCGGCGCGGGCCTTGTTCGACAGTTGGCCGAGCAGGCGGTCGATCTCGCTCAGTTGCTCCAATGCCAGCGCCTGTTCTTCCGGGCTGGGGTGCAGGGCCTCGGGGGCCAGGGCGAGTTCGTCGAGGTAGGCGCGTTCCAGCGCGCTGCGGCGGAACTGGTCGACCAGCAGGCCTTTGGCGATGGTGGTGAGCAGCGCCCTTGGTTCGCGTGGGGTTTGCAGGTCATCACGGCCAAGCAGGCGAACGAAGGTGTCCTGGCTCAGGTCTTCGGCACGTTGTGGGCAGTTGAGGCTTTTGCGCAGCCAGCCGAACAGCCAGTCGCGATGGTCGCGGTAGAGCAGACCGACCAGCTGCTGATTGCTGGAATCCTGAACCGACACGCGCACCTCGCGATAACCTAAGTTAAGGTGATAATTATTCGCATATGATTGCAGAGGTCATGTCCGGGTGCAATCACGCTGTGGCGTGGTATGACCGGCGGTGTTGGCAGCAGGAGCAAGAGGGCATGAGGTCTGTAGAGGCGAGCCCCGCCTGCCAAAGGGGCTCGTCCTGCATGGGCAATCTATCGGCGACTGCTACGCGCGTTCCTGGCGGCTGCGTGCCAGGGCGCGATTGACTTCCAGCCAGCCTTGCACAGCTTCTTCGTCCATTTCCCCGAACACCCGTTGCAGCAGGCGCGCCTGCTCACGGCGCAGGGCCTGTTCCAGCTTGGCACCTTCAGGCGTGAAGCCGAGCAGACGCTTGCGCTTGTCGTCTGGCGCGGCTTCGCTGAGCACCAGGTTCATTTCCATCAGTTGCCGCAATGGTGTGTTCAGCGCCTGTTTGCTTACGCCCAGATAGCGCAGCAGCTCGGTCATGTTCAGGCCCGGGTATTTGGCGATGAAGAACAGAATGCGGTGGTGCACGCGTGACAGGCCGCGCTTGGCCAGCATTTCGTCGGGCTTGGCGGTAAAGGCCTGATAGCCGAAGAAGAAGGCTTCCATGGCGGCCTGCTGAACGGCGCTGTTCTTTATGGCCTGCCATCCCTGGCGGCCACTTTGCGGGCCGTCGCTGTGCGACGTTAAAAATTTCTCGGGGAAATTTTTTAGGTCAGTCATATTGACGTATCCCTGTTCGGCATCGTAGTTTCGGTCAAGCAGTTTGACTTAAATCTACAGCCTTTGGCACCCCAGGAATACTCATGGCCTTCTCCGAACGCATCGCCCGCCTGAAAAGCTCCCTGATTCGTGAAATTCTCGCTGCGGCACAGCGTCCGGAGGTGATGTCCTTTGCCGGAGGCCTGCCGGCCGAACCCATGCTGCCGAAGGTGGACTGGGCCGAGATGCCGGCGAGCATGGGCCAGTACGGCATGAGTGAGGGCGAGCCGGCGCTGCGTGAGGCCATCGCCGCTGAAGCGCGCGCCCTGGGCGTACCTTGCGACGCCAGCCAGGTGCTGATCGTCAGCGGCTCGCAGCAGACGCTGGATCTGGCTTCCAAGCTGTTCATCGATCCGGGTACCGAAGTGCTGCTGGAGGCGCCGACCTACCTGGCCGCCCTGCAGGCCTTCCAGTTGTTCGGCGCCAATTGCATCAGTGTGCCGCAAGAGGCCGATGGCCCTGAGCTGGCTGCACTGCGCCAGCGCCTGGAAACCAGCAAGCCGGCCTTCGCCTACCTGATCCCGACGTTCCAGAATCCGTCCGGCACCCGCTACAGCGAGGCCAAGCGTGAAGCCGTCGCCGCGTTGCTGGACGAGTTCGGCGTGACCCTGATCGAAGACGAGCCGTACCGTGAGCTGGTATTCGATGCCGGTAGCGCCACGCCGATCGTCACCCGTTTGCAGAAGGCCAGCTGGATCTACACCGGCACGGTATCCAAGACCCTGCTGCCGGGCCTGCGTGTCGGCTACCTGATCGCCACCAAGGATCTCTACCCGCACCTGCTGCGCCTGAAGCAGTCGGCCGACCTGCACACCAACCGCATCGGTCAGTGGCAGGCGCTGCAATGGCTGGGCCGCGAGCAGTATCGCGGTCACCTGGCCGAGCTGCGTGACTTCTACCGCATCCGCCGCGACGCCATGCAGGTGGCTCTGGAAGAGCACTTTGGCGAGTTGGCCAACTGGGAAATCCCGCAGGGCGGACTGTTCTTCTGGCTGACGCTGAAGCAGCCGCTGGATACCCGTACGCTGCTGGATGCGGCGCTGGAACAGAACGTCGCGTTCATGCCGGGCGAGCCGTTCTTCATCGACCCGGACGCCAATCCAGGCTATCTGCGGCTGAACTTCAGCCACGTGGCGCCGGAGCGTCTGGGGGAAGGTCTGCGCCGGTTGGCGGCGGTTGTTCGTGAAGCGCAGGGCGTATCAGGGGTTTGAATTCTTAGGCGGCGAATGTGCCGCGAGCGTTAAGGAGGGCGGGGCAATGTTCAAGGTCTACGGCGATTACCGGTCGGGCAACTGCTACAAGGTCAAGCTGATGCTGCATCTGCTGGGCAAGGAGTACCAGTGGATTCCCATCGATATTCTCAAGGGCGAGACGCAGAGCGACGCCTTCCTGGCCAAGAACCCCAACGGCAAGATTCCGGTGCTGGAGCTGGAGGACGGCACTTGCCTGTGGGAGTCCAACGCCATCCTCAACTTCCTCGCCGAGGGCAGTGAATTCCTGCCGAGCGAACCGCGTCTGCGCACCCAGGTGCTGCAATGGCAGTTCTTCGAGCAATACAGCCATGAGCCCAATGTCGCCGTGGCGCGCTTCATCCAGCTCTATCTGGGCTTGCCGGAGGATCGGCGTGAAGAACACGGCGTTCGTCTGGTACGTGGCTACAAGGCGCTCAAGGTGATGGAGCAACAATTGCTGCGCACGCCGTACCTGGTGGGCGAGCAGTACTCCATCGCGGATATCGCTTTGTACGCTTACACCCATGTAGCCGAAGAGGGTGGTTTCAGTCTGGAAGCCTTCCCGGCCATTCTCGCCTGGATGGATCGGGTGGCCAGTCACTCACGTCATGTCACTATGCTGGGCTGATTGAAACCCTCACGCTTGATCGTTGGCGGGCTGCGCTCTTGAGGCGCAGCGCTGCCGCCACATCAGCGGGCTCAGTCCGGTTTCGCGGCGAAAGGTGCGGGTGAAGTGCGACTGATCGCAGAAACCGTGGGCATGAGCGATTTGTGTCAGCGGCTGGTCGCTGACCAGCATCATCTCCCTGGCGGCTTCGATACGCTTGCGGGCCACATAGGCCAGCGGCGTGATGCCGAAGGTCTGTTTGAACACATGGGAAAAATGGCTGCTGCTCAGGCTGAGCTGGGCGGCCAGGTCGCAGGTGCGAATCGAGGCGGCGAGGTTCTCGCTGATGTACTGATCCAGGCGTCGCGTCTGCCAGTGGGTCAGGCCGCTGTTTGCATGGCGCGCACCACAGTCACGACAGGCGTTCGCATGACGCAATAGCTCCATCGCCTGTTCGAGGTAGAAGTAGGCGCTGTGGGTGTCGTCTTGCAGCGCCATTTCGGCTTCCGCGAGCAAGGACGAGATTCGTCTCAGCACCTGCGGGTCGCGGCCAGCCTGGTGTGGGCAGGGCGCTACTGCGCGAAAATCACCGAACGAGCCCATATGGAAGCTTCCTTGTATGACTGGATGCCAAGCATGCGCGGCGCCTCGGGTCGCGCACAGCTCACAAGGAGGGGAAGCGCGGCAACACTAAAGTGGGGTGCCGATCTCCAGTACGCCGCGTTGCACGGCGATAGCCACGGCGTGGGTGCGGTTGTTGGCGCGCAGCTTGTCCATGATCAGGTGCATGTGACCTTTGACCGTGTCTTCGGTGATGCGCAGTTGCAGGGCGATGTCGCGATTGGAGTAACCCAGTGCGGCCGCCTGGAGAACCTCGACTTCACGCGGGCTGAGGCTTTGCTGGCCGATGTGCGCGGCCAGGTCGGCGGCGATCTCCGGCGGAATGTGGCGCTTGCCCGCGGCGAGGGTGCGGATCGTTTCCACCAGCTCCTTGCGCAGGCTGCTTTTCAGCAGATAGGCCTGCGCGCCTGCCTGAATGGCGTGCAGTGCGCGCACGTCGCCGCGATAGGTGGTGAGAATGGCAATGCGTGCATCCGGGCATTCGCCGCGAATCGCCAGGATGCTGTCGATACCGTTCATGCGCGGCATTTGCAGATCCATCAGGGTCACGTCCGGGCGCAATTGGCGAAAGCGCTCCAACGCCTCGCGACCATCGCTGGCTTCGCCGACCAGATCGATGTCCTCTTGCCCGGCGAGCACCGCGGCGATGCCTTCGCGCAGCAGGGGGTGATCATCCGCGACCAGTACGCGGATGGGGTTGGCGGCTGTCATGGCAGCGAGCTCCTGATCAATCGTTTCCAGTGTAGCCAGCGTCGTGCGCGCGGGTGCGGCTGACGGTAGGCCAATGGCCCGGCCAGGGCCACCTGCACCTGGCAGCCGTGGCCAGGTGCACTGTGAATATTCAAGGTGCCGCCGATCTTGGCGGCACGTTCGTACATGCCTTTCAGTCCCCAGTGGTCGACCGGTTCCGTGCCTTGCAGGTACTCGGCCAGCAGGCCGCGACCATCATCACTGACGGACAACGAGAACTGCCGAGGGTTGTAATCCAGGCGCACGCGTACGTGGCTTGCGTTGGCATGGCGGAAGGCATTGCTGACGGCTTCGCGGGTGAGCTGGCTGAGTTCGTCATGCACCACCGGATGCAGGGCGCAGGGTGTGCCGGCGATCTCGACCTGATAGTCGGTGTCAGCATGCTCGTGCAACTGATCGAGCTCGCGCAGCGTTTGCGGCAGGTCGCTCGATACCTCCTGCGCGTGACGCAGGTTGCGCACGCGTTCGCGCCCTTCGGCGATCACCTGGTCAGCACGATCCAGGGCATTTTCCAGCTTCATTCGCGCCGGTTGATCGGCCGGCAGGCTATCCGCTGCGGCCTGCACGTGCAGCACCAGGCCTTGCACGCCTTGCAGCAGGGTGTCGTGCAGTTCGCGTGCGATGCGTTCACGTTCATCGTGGCGTTCTTCCAGGCGCGTGCGCAGGCGCTCGGCGGCGCGCTGCATGTTGCTGCGGTAGAGCAGGTGCAGCACCAGCAGCACGCTCAGTGCCACGGCGAGTATGAACAGAGGATGGCGGTAGAACATCTGCTCGATGCTGAAGCTCAGCTCGGCATCCTGCTCGCTGGGCACGCCATCCTGATTGAGTGCGCGTACGCGAAAACGATAGGAGCCGGCTGGCAGGCCGGTGTAGGTCGCCTCGCGCTGGCGCCCGGCGGAGTGCCAGTCGCTGTCGAAACCATCGAGTCGGTAGAGAAAACGCAGCCCCTCGGGAGCCGACAGGCTCAGGGCGCTGTAACGAATGGCCAGGCGCTTGCTGTCGGCAGGCAGGGTCGTTGGCGCTTGCAGCGAGATGTCTGCACCGTCGGCGACCAGTGACTCGATGCTGACCTTGGGGGCTTTGCTGTTTTGCATCTGCCAGCCTGGCTTCAGTCCGGCCACGCCATTGCGGGTCACGAACCACAGGCGCCCCTGGGCGGTACGTACGGCCGTTGGCAGGGCAAGCACCTGCTGTGGGTCGTTGGCCAGGCCGCCCTGCAGGTCATAGGTGCGATAACGGATAGGATGCCGTGGGTCGTTCAGAGCCTTGGCGATCTCCTCGGCCGGCAATTGAAATACGCCGCCTTTGCCCTGTAGCCACAGGTCTTCGCCCTGTGCACTGGCCACGGGAATGATGGCGTAGAGGTTGTCGAACAGGCCGTTCTCGCTCAATGGCAGGCTCTGGAAACGCTTGCCGTCGAAGCGCGCCAGGCCTCGCTGTCCGCCGAACCAGCTGTGATCCGGCAGATGAGCCATCGCCGTCACATGACCGATGTCCAGGCCTTCGGCGCTCCCCCAGCGATGCTCGCCCTGATCGTCATGGCTGACGAGCAGGTTGTCGCGGTAACCGAACCAGCGCTGCCCGTCGGGTGCCAGCGCAGAGCTTACCGGCATCAGTTGCGTCGGGTTGGCGCTGGGAGGCGGTAGCCGCTGCCACTGGCCGTCACGCAGTACGTAGAGCCCCTGGCGGTTGAGTGACAGCCAGACTGCACCCTGGCGGTCGATCAGCAAGGTACGTACCGATGAATCCAGGTCGCGCTCGACAGGCAGGGCCGAGACCTTCTCCAGTCGCTCGCCGATGCTGCGCCAGATGCCCTCGGGGCCGGCCAGCCAGACCGAGCCATCCGGTGCCTTGCTGATCGCACTGATTGGCGTGTGCAGCGGCAGTTGATGCAGGCCGTCGTCGTTCAGGCGCATGACTGGCAGGTTGCTGCTGCCAGCCCAGAGGTTGCCCTGGTCATCGGCGCCCAATGCCAGGTTGTGCGCGTTTGCGGGAAAGCCGGCGGGAAGCAGGGAACGTTCGCGCAAACGATCCAGGCCGTTCTGCGTACCGATCCACAGGCTGCCGTCGCTGTCCTCGAGCAGTGGTCTGGCGAAGTCGGAGCTGAGCCCGTCGCGGGCGGTGAACCGCTCGCTGGTATCGAACCCGGCGCTGCCATGCTCGTTGGGCTTGGCCACATGCAGCAGGCCGCTACCCGCGGTGCTCAACCACAGGCAACCATGCAGATCGAACAGCATGGCGTTGGCTTCAGCGCCGATGGCGATGCGGCTTGCCTGCAGTGATGCCAGGCTAGTGTCGACTCGAAGCAGGCTTTCGCGATCGCGCTCGATCAGCCACAGCGCACCATCGGGAGCCTGCATCATCTGTCGGGTGCGGTTGCTGCGAATGCCGGTATCGTGCAGTGCTCGGGCGCCAGGCTGGAGAACGTAGAGGCGCTGTTCGTCGGCGACCCAGAGTCGGTCACTGCTATCGACCAGGACGCTGTAGGCATTGTTGCCGAGAAAACCCTCTGCGCTGCCCAGTCGTTGCCAGCCTTTACCGTCGTAGCGCAGCAGACCGTCGTTGGCAGCTGCCCAGACGCTACCGTCCGCCGTTTGCGCCAGGGCATAGATCACGCCGCTGCCCAGGTCGAAGCGGCTGGGTTGCTCCTTCTCCGACGCGATCAGGTAAACGCCGCCGTTGCGCAGGCCTACCCATAACCCGGCGTCGCTGGTCAGCAGGCTGGAGACGATCCCCAGTTCATGGCCGTCGGGTGTGCGGTAGCTGGTGAACTCGAAGCCGTCGAAGCGATACAGGGAGTCGTGCGTGCCCAGCCACATGTAGCCGTCGCGGGTTTCCGCCAAGGCGCCGATCTGGCTGGGGCTGTTGTCATTGAGCGTCCAGCGGCGATGTTCCAGTTGCTGCTCCAGCCCACTTCGGTCTGCCCGCGCGACGGCGCTGAACAGCACCAGGCAAAGCAAGGCCAGCACGACGCTGAGGCGGGTCTGTGAGGTGTACGGTCTAGAAGCATCCAACTTGATTCTGTGCCCATTCGATGCAGTAGTCGGCAACTCTTTCCCACCCGGGTTCGGCGATCAGCCAGTGGCTGTAGCCTGGAAACTGCTTGAAGCTGGTGACAGCGGCCGAGCGCCGATGATGGCGGTAGGTGGCGGCCACCGTGCTGGCGCGAACGATGCGCGCGCAGCCTCCGGCGATCAGCAGCAGCGGTGCGCGCTCGGCATTGGCAAAGTCGACACGCTTGCCAATGCCCAGTGCCGCCTCGAACAACACCCGGCCTGGCGCCGGGACGATGTGCTGCGCATAGGCATCGCTTTGCTCGGTAGGCGTCAGGGTTTGCGCCATATTGCGCGCGAAATACTGCGGTGTCATGTACAGCAGGTGACGCCAGCCTGCCCAGTGCAGCAGCCAGGGCCAGGCGCCGTACAAGCTGGCTAGGCTGGCCCGTGACGGCAATGGGTCGATGGCGATGCCGGCCTGGCCCAGGCCACGGTCGAGGAGCAATTGCACCAGCAGGCCGCCGAGGTCATGCCCGATCAGCAGTGGCGGCTGGCCCAGGTTGCGAATGTGCGCTTCGTAGTGATCGAGGATGGCGCTGATGCCCGGCTGCCGCCCGCCCTGGTCTGGCGGCCAGGGCGGTGCGCTGCAGCGATAACCGCAGGCGCTGAAACGGCGCTGGAACGACTCCCAGATTGCAGGCGTGAGCCAGATGCCGTGGATGAACAGTGCATGACGAGGCATATGCTATCTAGCCTGTCGCGCCCTGCGCTGTGCAGTCGCTCTCGTCAGGAGGTGGCATGAGGCGACTCCGCAGGCTGAGGGGCGCCCTTGGCAGACATCAGGAAGTGTTCGATATGCACCGCCACGTCCGGATTCTGGAAGCGCCGGGCCGCCGCCTCGATGCGTTGCTCGGCGCGGGTTACCCGGCCGTGATGGCGCAGGTGTTCGAGCCAGGACTCGTCGAAGAAGAACTCCTGCCAGTGCCGCGGATTCTCGCTGTTCTGTACCAGCCCCCAGGAAAATGCACCGTTACGCTTGCGCATGCGGGCGACCTCGACCATTGCCTGGCGAAAGCCTGCCACATGCTCCGGCGCGATGTCGTACTGCAGGGTGATCATCACCGGACCGCGTTCACGATCGGCCTCGTCGGCGAGGATCGGTGCCGGCCAGTGCAGCGAGGGCGCCAGGTCTTCGCTTTCGGTCACCGGCAGGGTGAAGCGCGGTGTCAGCAACAGGCCGAGCACCAGGCAGCCGGACGCGGCGAGCAGGGCGACGGGAATCGACGCATGACTGGCGACATAACCCCACAGCGCGCCGCCAGCGGCCATGCTGCCGAAGAACACCAGGATGTACACCGACAGCGCGCGGGCTCGCACCCAGTCCGGCACCGACGTCTGCGCGCTGACCTGCAGGCTGGACAGCACGGCGATCCACGCTGCGCCGCTGAGCAGCATCACCGGTAGTAGCACGGCGAAGTCGCGTACCCAGGCCAGGGCCAGCAGCACCAGGGCGTAGAGCACACTGGCCATGGCCACCAGATGGTTGGCGCTGATGCGCTCGCGCAGCCTGGGCAGCAGCATGGCGCCGAGCACCGCGCCGATTCCGACGCTGCCCAGCAGCAGACCGAAGTCACTGGCGCTGCCTTTCAGCTCGCCCCGTACGATCAGCGGTAGCAACGAGGTGCCGGCACTGGCGCCAACGAAGAAGGCTGCTGCGCGCACCAGCACCGACTGCAATGGGCGTGAGGCACGGCTGTAACGCCAGCCGGCACGCATGGCGCCGAGCAGGCGTTCGGCCGGGAAGGCGGCGACCTGGCGCTCGCGCTTCCAGGTTAGCAGCACCGCCATCACCGCGAAGAACGACAGGGCGTTGAGGGCGAAGGTCGCCCACGGCCCACTGAGGCTGACCAGTACCCCGGCGATGGCCGGGCCGAGCGCGCGGGCGACGTTGATGCCGAGGCTCGACAGGGCGATGGCCGAGGGCAGGTCGCGCTTGCTTACCAGCTCCGGCGTCAGCGCCGACCAGGCCGGCATCATCAGCGCGGTACCGACGCCCATGGCCAGGGTCAGGCTGAGCAATAGCCAGACCGTGGTCAGCCCGAGCAGCGTCAGGGTCGCCAGCAGTGTCGCCACGGCCGCCATCCACACCTGCACGAGCAGCAGGTAGCGACGCTTGTCGATGATGTCGGCCATGGCCCCGGCCGGCAGCGCCAGGAGGAACATCGGCGCGCTGCCGGCTACCTGCACCAGCGCCACGTGCATGGGGTTGCTCGACAGGCTGGTCATCAGCCAGCCGGCACCGACCTCGTGCATCCAGGTGCCGATGTTCGAGGCGATGCTGGCCAGCCACAGCCAGCGGAACGTGTTGTGCTTTAGGGCACCCCAGGGCGAAGCTTTTTCGCTGGCCATATCAGAACGCAAAGCACGAGCAGCCGAAGGCGCCCCAGAAGCCCTGGTGATCGCTGACCGGCACACTGCTGCGGCGGGCGCGATCATGCTGGTGCTGGTGTACCGCACAGGCGCCGATGCATTGGTGGATGCTGGCCGACAGCGGTGCTGCGACCGGCTTCCAGTGGCCGGGCACCTTGGCTACGGGTGACCAGTCCGGCAGTACCGGCAGCGTGGGCGGCGCGAGTTTGTCGAATTCGGACGTGGCATGCACGACCTTGCCGCCGACTACGGTGAGCACCGATTCCAGCCACTTGATCTGTTCTTCCTCGACGCTGAAGAAGTCCGCCGACAGCGCCACCAGGTCGGCGAGCTGGCCCACCTTGATCTGGCCCTTCTTGCCTTGCTCGCTGGAGAACCAGGCGCTGCCGTGGGTGAACAGTTGCAGGGCGGTGTTACGTGACAGGCCCTGCGGATTCAGCGTGGTGCCGCCGACCGTCTTGCCGCTGACCAGCCAGTACAGCGCCGTCCACGGGTTGTAGCTGGCCACGCGGGTGGCATCGGTGCCGCCGCCGACCGGGATGCCTTCGGCCAGCATGCGCTGTATCGGAGGAGTGGCCTCGGCGGCCTTGGCACCGTAGCGGTCGATGAAGTATTCGCCCTGGAAAGCCATGCGGTGCTGGATGGCGATACCGCCGCCAAGCGCTCGTACACGTTCGATGTTGCGCGGGCTGATGGTCTCGGCGTGGTCGAACAGCCAGGGCAAGCCGTTGAACGGCATGTCACGGTCGACCTTCTCGAATACGTCGAGCATGCGCGAAATGGATTCGTCGTAGGTGGCATGTAGGCGGAACGGCCAACGCTGTTCCACCAGATGACGCACTACCGGTTCCAGATCGGCTTCCATGCTGGGGGCCAGATCGGGACGCGGCTCGAGAAAGTCCTCGAAGTCGGCGGCGGAGAACACCAGCATCTCGCCGGCGCCGTTGTGGCGGAGGAAGTCGGTGCCGTCGCCCGGTTTGACGATCTTGCTCCAGGCCTGGAAGTCCTGCAGTTCTTCCTTGGGTTTCTGGGTGAACAGGTTGTAGGCGATGCGCACGGTGAGTTGATCCTGCGCGGCCAGCTCTTGGATCACCTGGTAGTCATCGGGATAGTTCTGGTAGCCGCCGCCGGCATCGATGGCGCTGGTCACGCCCAGCCGGTTTAGCTCGCGCATGAATTGACGCGTGGAGTTGACCTGGTATTCCAGCGGCAGCTTCGGCCCCTTGGCCAGGGTGGCGTAGAGAATCAGCGCATTGGGGCGGGCGATCAGCATGCCGGTGGGCTCGCCGCTGGCATCGCGCTGAATCTCACCGCCGGGTGGGTTCGGGGTGTTCTTGTCGTAGCCGACGGCACGTAGCGCGGCACGGTTGAGCAGGGCGCGGTCATATAGATGCAGCACGAACACCGGGGTGTCCGGCGCGGCCTTGTTCAGCTCATCCAGGGTGGGCAGGCGTTTCTCGGCGAACTGGAACTCGGTCCAGCCGCCGACCACGCGTACCCATTGCGGCGTCGGCGTGCGGTCGGCCTGTTCCTTGAGCATGCGCAAGGCGTCGGCCAGCGACGGCACGCCCTCCCAGCGCAGCTCCAGGTTGTAGTTGAGGCCACCACGGATCAGGTGCAGGTGCGAGTCGTTGAGGCCGGGGATCACCGTGCGTTTCTGCAGGTCGACCACGCGGGTGCCCTCACCGCGCAAGGCCATGGCTTCGGCATCGCTGCCGACGGCGACGAAGCGCCCGTCCTTGATGGCCACGGCGCTGGCTTGTGGTTTTTCACGGTCGACCGTGTGCAGCCGGCCGTTGAACAGAATGAGATCGGCACTCATGTTGCCTCCTGATGAACTGGCGGATGAGTCGCTGGCCATGGCGGCGAAGGGCAGCGCTGACCACAATGCGCCGGCGGCGCCAAGGACGCTACTGGTGGCGAGAAAGTGGCGGCGTTTCGGGTCGCTGGGATCCTGGCTCATGGTCGATCCTCGTCTACGGTTGGGCTCAGCCAGGCGGCGAACAGTCGCGTGGCGATGGGCATGAATAGGTACACCACGAGCAGAACGATGCTCAGGGTGATCACGACATTGCTCGGCAGATAACCGCCGAGCCAGGGTATGCGTTGAAACAGGGGTTGCCAGAGCAGCGGTACGAGCAGGCTCAATGGCAGGATCACGAGAAAGGTCACGCAGCTCTGTTTCCAGCGTGGCGGCGGGGCTTGCGCGGTTTCCGGCACGAACCAGAACTCCTTGTTCTCGGCGATTTCCAGCTGATCACCTGTGCGTAGCAGCGGTTCTACTTCGGCGATCAGCTGGCGCCGCTGCTCGGAGTCGATCCAGTTCTGCAGTTGTTCCAGGCTGGCGAAACGCAGCACGCAGGTGAATTGCGTCATGCAGGCCTGATGGCTGCGCACCACGTCGACGCCCAGGTGACCGGGGCATTGGCTGGCAGTGGCGATGATGCGCCGCAGCCAGGATTCGTAACGCGGCACGTGGTTTGGGCGAACCTGATGGCGTACCACCAGGGTGACGGTTTCCGACTGCGTCTCGCTCATGCTGGCGACTCTGCTCAAACCTTGTGCTTGTCGATCCAGCGGCGCGCATCGCTGCGCGCCGCTCGTTAAGCCTTCATCGGCTCAGATGGGCGCCGCGATCGGTGCCAGGGTCGGGCCATGCTGCACGCGCTCCGGCGCCTTGTGCACCATGGTGTAGGCGTAATCCACGCCCATGCCATAGGCACCGGAGTGCTCCTTGACCAGCGCCATGACGGCGTCGTAGGTATCACGGTTCTTCCAGTCGCGCTGCCATTCCAGCAGTACCTGTTGCCAGGTCACCGGCACCACGCCGGCCTGGATCATGCGCTGCATGGAATAGTCATGAGCGGCTTGCGAGGTGCCACCGGAGGCGTCGGCGACCATGTAGATCTCGTAGCCGGCATCGTGCATGGCCGACAGGGCGAAGGTGGTGTTGCACACCTCGGTCCACAGGCCGGAAACGATGATCTTGTTGCGGCCATTTTTCTTCAGCGCATCGCGGACTTTCTGGTCGTCCCAGGAGTTCATCGAAGTGCGCTCGAGCAGTGGTGCGTCGGGGAATACGGCAAGCAGCTCGGGGTAGGTGTAGCCGGAGAAACTCTCGGTCTCGACCGTGGTGATGATGGTCGGCACGTTGAAGATCTTGGCCGCCTTGGCCAGGCCCACGGTGTTGTTCTTCAGGGTTTGCCGGTCGATGCTCTGCACGCCGAAGGCCATCTGTGGCTGCTGGTCGATGAAGATCAGCTGGCTGTTCTGAGGGGTGAGGACTTCGGTTTTTGGATTGCTCATAGCGGTTACCTGTCGGTGAGGCGGTGGTCGATGCACGCATCCCGTCGGTCGTTGCCGTCGGGTAGACGCCGGAACTATTGCAAAGCGGCCAGCGCCTGGATTGGATGGGACTACGGTTCTGGTATCGGGCTGTGGTGTTCAGGCCAGGTGTTCGCGCAGGGCCGCGCCGGCCTGCTGCATGGCCGTGCGCACGGCAGGTACTTCGGCGATCACGTTGAGCAGGCCGTAGTCATGGATCATGCCGTTGTAGCGCACGGCACTGACCGCCACGCCAGCAGTCCCCAGGCGACGGGCGTAGGCTTCGCCTTCGTCGCGCAGCACGTCCATCTCGGCCGTCTGTACCAGGGCTGGTGGCAGGCCTCGTAGCTGCTCCAGGCTGGCGCGAAGTGGCGATGCATGGATCTCGTTACGCTGCTTGGGGTCGGTGGTGTAGTTGTCCCAGAACCACTCCATCATCGCGCGAGTCAGGAAGTGGCCCTCGGCGAACTGGTTGTACGACGCGTTGTTGAAACTGGCGTCGGTCACCGGCCACAGCAGCAGTTGGAAACGCAGCTTGGGCGTGCCGGCCTCCTTGGCTTTCAGGGCCACCACGGCGGCCATGTTGCCTCCGACGCTGTTGCCGGCCACGGCCAGGCGAGACCCGTCGATGCCGATCTGACTGCCATTGGCGGCTACCCACTGGGTGGCTGCATACGCCTGGTTGATCGCGGTCGGGTACTTGGCCTCGGGGGATGGCGTGTAATCGACGTAAACCGCTGCGGCACCGGAGTGCCGTACCAGGTCATGGATCAGCCGCGCGTGGGTGGGGTAGTCGCCCAGTACCCAGCCGCCGCCATGGAAGAACATGAACCCCGGCAGTTCGCCCTGACTGCCCACAGGACGCACCACGACCAGCTTGAGGCTCTGGCCGGCGACCTCAATGTCGTGTTCGCGCGCTTGCACGGCAGAGAGATCGATCTCGACCGAGGCCTGCGCGCCTGTGAGCACGTCTCGGGCCTGCGCTGGCGGTAGTTGTTCCAGTGGTGTGCCGCCACCGGCGGCGAGCGCTTCGAGAAAGGCTTGGGTGTTGCGTTCGACGCCGGGACTGCCGGCGCCCAGGTTGGGGGAGGGCTGCATGGCGAATGACCTCGTGATGGCTGAAGAAACGTTAGCGCAACTGCGTCGAGCATCTTCGGCCCAGGCGCGGTCACGCGCTTGGATCTATCTGCCGTTTTGGCATCAGGCTGCTGTCGGGCTGCTAGAGTGAGGTCGAAAGCTCAACCACGAGGTGGTCATGACAGGGGAAAGTCGCAAGCTGGGCCTGGGATCGCTGACCGCGCTGGTGGTGGGCTCGATGGTGGGCGGTGGCATCTTCTCGCTGCCGCAGAACATCGCCGCGCGCGCCGATGTCGGTGCGGTGCTGATCGGCTGGTGCATCACCGCGGTGGGCATGCTGGCGCTGGCTTTCGTGTTCCAGAACCTGGCCAATCGCAAGCCGGAGCTGGATGGGGGCGTGTACATCTATGCCAAGACCGGGCTTGGTGACTATATGGGCTTCTCGTCAGCCTGGGGCTATTGGATCAGCGCCTGGCTGGGCAATGTCGGTTACTTCGTCCTGCTGTTCTCGACCCTTGGGTACTTCTTTCCAGCCTTCGGCGAGGGCAATACACCGCTGGCGATTGGCTGCGCCTCCGTATTGCTGTGGTGCGTGCATGCCCTGGTGCTGCGCGGGATCAAGGAAGCGGCGCTGATCAACCTGATCACCACCGTGGCCAAGCTGGTGCCGATCCTGCTGTTCATCGTCATCGTCGGCCTGGCCTTCGACCGCGAGATATTCACTCGCGACATCTGGGGGCGCAGCAACCCGCAGTTCGGCAGCGTGCTGGAACAGGTGCGCAACATGATGCTGGTCACCGTGTTCGTGTTCATCGGCATCGAGGGCGCCAGCGTCTACTCCTCGCGAGCCCAACGCCGCAGCGACGTGGGCAAGGCTACGGTGATCGGTTTTCTCGGCGTATTGGCGCTCTTGATGCTGGTCAACCTGCTGTCGCTCGGGGTGATGAGCCAGCCGGAGCTGGCGTCGCTGCAAAATCCGTCCATGGCGGGTGTGCTGGAGCATGTGGTGGGCCGCTGGGGAGCCGTTTTCATCAGCATCGGACTGGCGGTTTCACTGCTCGGTGCGCTGCTGTCCTGGGCGCTGCTGTGCGCGGAGATCCTCTTCGTTTCGGCCAAGGACGGCACCATGCCGGCCTTTCTGAGCAGGGAGAACGCCAACCAGGTACCGGCCAATGCGTTGTGGCTGACCAATACGATGATCCAGTTGTTCCTGCTGATCATCCTGTTCGCAGAAGGCACCTATCTGTCGCTGATCTACCTGGCGTCATCGATGATCCTGGTGCCGTACCTATGGTCGTCGGTCTACGCCTTGCTGCTGGTGCTGCGCGGCGAGACTTACGAGGGACAGGTCGGCGTGCGGCGCAAGGATCTGCTGATCGGTCTGCTGGCGACCCTCTATGCCATCTGGCTGCTTTATGCCGGTGGGGTGAAGTACCTGCTGCTTTCGGCACTGCTCTACGCACCTGGCGTGCTGCTGTTCCACAAGGCCAAGAAGGAACTGGGACAAGCGCTTTTCAGGCATTACGAATGGCTGATCTTCGCCGCGGTTCTGCTGACAGCACTGCTGGCTGGGTATGGTCTGTATAGCGGTCACCTGACGCTTTGACACTGGACAAAGTGCTGCGAGTACGCATAATCCGGCAGACCATTTTCACTCTGATGCACCGAACCCCATGCGCAAGACGCTGCGTTGTGCCCTGATCTGGATGCTGATGCTGGCCCTGCCGGCACAGTCCATGGCAGCGCTCGCCATGCAGTTGTGCGAACAGGTGCATCGCAGTGACATACAGATGGTCATGGTCGAGCATGGCGCTCATGCGGGCATGGCTGCCGACAGCGGCCACGGTGGTCACCAGCAGGACGCCACGGTGGCCAGCAGCGATGCCCCGGCCGACTCCAGCCTCTGCACCCTCTGTGCCTTCTGCGTCGGTACCGCCGCACCAGGGCAACTGTTCAACAGCGATCTTTCGCAGTCCGCCATCGAGCCTGCGCCGGTCTGGCCGGAGCGACTCGTCCTGGGTGTTTCCGACACCCCCGAACGCCCCCCGCGTTTGTCTCTCGCCTGAGCCCTGTCGATCGCGTCGCCTTGCGGCGCTTATAGCTCATGCGGCCATTGGCCGCCCATGCGAGACACCAATATGAATTCGCAACCCCTTGCCGGGTGGCTGCTGGGCGTCATTGCCCTGGCGCTGCCTGGTGTCCTGCTGGCAGCCCAGCTCGAGCCTCTGGATGCCGAGGCCGCTGTGCCGGCGCAGGATTATCGCTCCCCATTGCAACACTACCGCCCACTGCCTGACGAACCCGTGCAGGACTGGCGTGCGGCCAACGATCAGGTCGGCCGTATCGGTGGCTGGCGCGCCTACGCCCAGGAAGGCTGGGAAAAGCCGGATGCCGCTGCCGAGACGATGGAGGGCGACGCTCATGAGCATCATTAGAGTTGCTGTGTTGCTGTTCGCAGCTTTCCTGTCTGGTTGTGCGAGCCTCAGCCCCGACGGTGGTTTCACCCCGGTGCAGCAAGTGGCCGAGCAGCGCCTGGAGAAGCAACTGATCTGGGCCAGGGACGACTCTGCCCACGACCAGATAGCCGAACGGGTAAGCGAGTTGCTGGCCGCCCCCCTTGACCTCGAAGCCGCAGTGCAACTGGCGCTGCTCAACAATCGCGGTCTGCAGGCGTCCTTTGAGCAACTGGGTATCGGCGAGGCCGAGTGGGTGCAGGCCGGACGTCTGCCCAATCCGGGCTTCTCCTATGGTCGGCTGGAGAAGGGCCGCGAGGTGGAATACGAGCGCGGCCTGCACCTGAACCTGGCGCGCCTCGTTGCGTTGCCGATGACGGCACGCCTGGAGGGGCGCCGTTTCGAGCAGTTGCAACGGCAGACCAGCCTGGCCGTGTTCGAACTGGCCAGCGAAACGCGCAAGGCCTGGTACGCAGCCGTCGCAGCCGAGGAAAGTCTGGTCTACGCCCGTCAGGTGCTGGACGCCGCCGAAGCCGCTGCCGAACTGGCTCGGCGTCTGGCTGCGGTGGGCAACTTCAGCAAGTTGCAGCAGGCCGAGCAGCAAGGCTTCTATGCCGAGGCCGGGATCGGCCTGTTGCGTGCCGAGCAGGCTAGGGTGCGCAGTCGTGAACGCCTGACCCGGTTGCTTGGCCTGTGGGGCGAACAGGTCGACTATCGACTGCCCGAACGCTTGCCGGACATGCCGGAAACGGCAGATGAGCTGCCCAACGTGGAGCGCCTGGCCATGAGTCAGCGCCAGGATATCCAGTCCGTGCGTCTGGATACCGAGCGTCTGGCACAGAACCTCGGGCTTACCCGCACCACGCGGTTCATCAACGTGCTGGAGCTGGGGGTGGTCAACAACCGCTCCAACGAGGAACCGACCCAGCGCGGCTACGAGATCAGCGTCGAGTTGCCGCTGTTCGACTGGAGCGGGGCGCGGGTGGCGCGCGCCGAGGCGCAGTATCGTCAGGCGTTGAATCGCGCCGCGCAGACGGCGATCGACGCCCGCTCGCAGGTGCGCGAGGCCTATCAGGGCTATCGCAATGCCTTCGAGCTGGCGCGCCACTACCGTGCCGAGGTCTTGCCGCTGCGCCAGCGCATCGCCGAGGAGAACCTGCTGCGCTACAACGGCATGTTCATCAGCACCTTCGACCTGCTGGCCGACGCTCGCCGCCAGGTACAGGCCGTGGACGGTTACCTGCAGGCGCAACGCGATTTCTGGCTGGCCCGTGCCGATCTCGACATGGCCCTGGTGGGCGCCCCCAATCTCTCGCTTGTCGCGACTTCGGCCCTTGCTGCCGAGCCTGCCGCCGCGGGTCACTGAACAAGGATCTTTCCCATGGTTTCACGACGCGATTTCTTTCTCGGGGCCAGCGCCATCGGTGCTGCCGTCGCCACTTCGGCGGTCAGCCGGGCGTCGATGGCGGCCCTGCCCGAGCCGGTGCTGCAGGGCAGCGCCGATACCCAGCCGCCATTGCAGCCAAGCAGCGGGCGACCCTACAACCCGGTGGTGACCCTCAACGGCTGGACGTTGCCCTGGCGCATGAACAACGGCGTCAAGGAGTTCCACCTGGTCGCCGAACCGGTGGTGCGAGAACTGGCACCTGGCTACAAGGCCCATCTCTGGGGCTACAACGGCCAGTCGCCGGGGCCGACCATCGAAGTGGTGGAGGGCGACCGGGTGCGTATCTTCGTCACCAACAAATTGCCCGAGCACACCAGCATCCACTGGCACGGCCAGCGCCTGCCCAACGGCATGGATGGTGTGGCGGGCCTGACTCAGCCGGCGATTCCATCCGGCAAGACCTTCGTCTACGAGTTCGTCGCCCGCCGTCCCGGCACCTTCATGTACCACCCGCATGCCGACGAGATGGTGCAGATGGCCATGGGCATGATGGGGTTCTGGGTCACCCATCCGAAGCAGCATCATCCGTTGATCAACGAGGTGGATCGCGACTATTGCTTCCTGCTCAACGCTTACGACATCGAGCCTGGCGCCTACACGCCGAAGATCATGGAGATGCTCGACTTCAACCTGTGGACCTTCAACAGTCGGGTTTTCCCGGGCATCGATCCGCTGGTGGCGCGCCAAGGCGAGCGGGTGCGCATCCGCGTCGGCAACCTGACCATGACCAACCACCCGATCCATCTGCATGGTCACGAGTTCGAGGTCACCGGCACTGATGGCGGCCCGACCCCGAGCGGTTCGCGCTGGCCCGAGGTGACCGCCGATGTCGCAGTGGGGCAGATGCGCCAGCTGGAATTCATCGCCGACGAGGAGGGCGACTGGGCGCTGCACTGCCACAAGAGCCACCACACTATGAATGCCATGGGGCACGACGTGCCGACCCTGGTTGGCGTCGATCACCGCGACATGACCCGCAAGATCGCCAGACTGGTGCCTGACTACATGGTGATGGGCGAGCGCGGCATGGCCGATATGGCCGAGATGCAGATGCCCCTGCCGGACAACACCATACCCATGATGACCGGTGACGGCCCGTTCGGCTCGGTGGAGATGGGCGGCATGTTCACGTTGCTCAAGGTGCGCAAGGAGCAGGCAGCGGGCGACTACGGCGATCCGGGCTGGTTCAGGCATCCGCAGGGCACCCAGGCCTACGAATGGCGCGGTGAGCTGCTGGCACCGACTCGTTCCGAACTGAACGGAGGGCAGACGATGCCGCTCAGGCAACCGATCCAGACGCCGGTGGACGTGCAGGTGCGCAAGCCCGGCGGGCATGCCGGGCATTGAACAGATCAACGATTCTTTCCTTACCTACATTCGAGGTACGAAACATGAAACGGGCATATTCCCTTGCTCTGGCGCTGGCAGCGAGCGCATTGCTGATCAGCGGCGCAGCGTTGGCGCATGGCGATTCGCACCAGGGCCACGCCATGATGGCGATGGACAAGGAGCAGAAACCCTGGGGCATCGCCGGCGAAGCGGCAGAGGTTGACCGCAGTATCGAGATCGCCATGGGTGACGACATGCGCTTCGTCCCGCAGCAGATAGAAGTGAAGCAGGGCGAGACCATTCGTTTCGTTCACCGTAACGGCGGGCAGATGCTTCACGAGTTCGTTCTCGGCACCCGCCAGTCGCTGGACGAGCACGCGGCGATGATGCTGCGTTTTCCCGGCATGCAGCACGACGAGCCCTACATGGCGCACGTCGAGCCGGGGCAGAGCATGGAGATGATCTGGACGTTCAACCGTGCAGGCGAATTCGACTTCGCCTGCCTGATCGCCGGCCATTACCAGGCCGGCATGGTCGGCCGCATCCGGGTGTTGGCCGAATAACCCGTGCACAGGAGATTCATGATGAAGAAAACACTATGGGTCGCGGCGCTGGCCGTATCGTTCAGCCTGCCGCTACAGGCTTCGGAGTCTGCGCCGCTGAGCCAGGGAGAGGTGCGCAAGGTCGATGCCGCCACGCACAAGGTCACTCTGCGACACGGCACCATTGCCAGTATCGGTATGCCGCCAATGACCATGGTTTTCGAGGTGCAGCCGGCCAGCTTGCTGGACGGTGTCGAGGTGGGTGATCGCGTACATTTCCAGGCGCGCCAGGAGGGCAACCGCTACATCGTCACCGAGTTGCAGGTGCGGGAATAAGGAAGGGAAGCCGGCCCGGGCAGGGTGTCACGGGCCGGCGGATACTCGGAACCTCGCGCTCTGTGCGAAAAGTGCCTGCGTTAGGCGACTTTTCGTACGGATATCAGTTCAGCGCGTCAGTCAGGGCCTTGGTAGGCACCAGCTTGACCACTTTCTTGGCAGCGATTTCGATGCTCTTGCCGGTCTGGGGATTACGGCCGGTACGAGCCGGGCGCTCGCTCACTTTCAGCTTGCCGATGCCTGGCAGGGTGATCTCACCGTCATTTTCCAGTGCGTCGCCGACAATTTCGCCCAGCTGATCGATCAGGGTGCGGACGGTGGCTTTGGGCAGGGAAACGGCCTCGGCCAGGTCGCTGATCAGTTGGTCTTTGGTGATTGCCATGATGTAACTCCATTTGCAGGTGAGAGGTTCGGTGCGCAGGCCTGACGCCAGGCAGCCGAAAACGTGGGAACGCTAGCATAAAAGGCGCGGCTCGGTAGTGCCGCAACAGACACTTCCGATAGGGCTTAGTGTCGCATCGGCCCGGGTGGTTCCAGTCTGCGACCAAAAAACGCAGGGGCCCCGAATCTCGGGCACACTTAGCGCCATCGAACACCCTTGATATGGGGGTGTTTTTGTAAAGCCAGTCGGCGACTTGGCAAGGCTCGGCTAAGCTTCACTTACTTGCCTAATACTGGAGTGCCATCATGCTGCGCGCTTTCTCCGATCTGGGTTTCCGCTGGAAAATTGCCCTGCCCATTCTCTTGCTGGCCGCCTTGATGGTGAGCATGGGGGTGCTGGGTATGCGTGGCATTACCCAGGTCGCCGAATCCAGTACCACGCTGACCAACCGCCATCTACCTGCCATCAGTCTGCTGCTCAATGCGGATCGTGACCTCTATCAGGCCTTCGTTGCCGAACGCAGCCTGCTCGACGAGGATGCTGGTAGCCATGCTGCCGACCTGCGTGCCTCGCATGCCGAGAACTTGCAACAGGCCTATGACCGGGTGCACAAGTTCGCCGCAATGCAGCCCGGCAGCGAAGCACTGGCGCTGGTGGCCGAATTCGACCGCGGTTTCGAGCGCTGGAAGGCGACGTCCCTACGGGTGCTGGAAATGACTGCTAGTGACCCCAATGGCGCCAGTCGACTCAGCTTCGCCGAGAGCGAGGCGCAGTTCGAAGAGGCGCGCAGCGCCATCGACAAGCTCGGCGAACTGGAGGACAACGCCGCCAATGCCGTGGGTACCGCGGCCATTGCCCACGGCGAGTCGCTGGCCTGGCAACAAGGGGTGATCATCGCGGTTGGCCTGCTGGTGTGCCTGGTGCTGGTGGTGGGCTTCCCGCTGCTGGTGACCCGTCCGCTGCACAATCTACTGCACCGTATCGAGCAGATCGCCGATGGTGACGGCGACCTGCGCGTACGCCTGGACGTGCTGTCCAAGGACGAGCTGGGCAAGCTCAGCCATGCCTTCAACCGCTTCCTCGACAAGCTGCAGCCGTTGATCAAGGAAGTCGGGCGCGTCACTGACGAAGTCGCCGATTCGGCCAAGAGCCTGGCCGGCCTGGCGGCCGCCAACGACCGGCTGATCAGCAGCGAGCACGCGGCGGTAGATCAGGTCAGTACCGCCGCCACTGAGATGAGCGTGGCGGTGCACGAAGTGGCGCGCAATGCGCAGAACGCGGCCGATGCTGCGCGCAATGCCGAGCAGCAGTCACGCGAAGGCGCCCAGGTGGTGGGGGCGACCATCCATTCGATTCGCCAACTGGCCCAGGAAGTGGAAAGCGCCTCCGACACCATCCAGACTCTGGAGCAGGAAACCGCCAACATCGGTGCGGTGCTGGCGGTGATCAAGGGCATCGCCGAGCAGACCAACCTGCTGGCACTCAACGCGGCCATCGAAGCAGCGCGGGCAGGCGAGCAGGGCCGTGGTTTCGCCGTGGTCGCCGATGAGGTGCGTGCACTGGCGGCGCGTACCCAGGAGTCGACCAAGGACATCCAGCAAATGATCGAGCGCCTGCAGACCGGCGTGCAGAACGCGGTCAAGGCCACGCACTCGGGCAGCGCACGGGCGCGGCAGAGCGTGGAACAGGCCGCGGGTGTGGATCAGGCACTGAGCGTCACCGGCGATTCGGTGCAGCGCATCAACGACATGGCGGCGCAGATCGCCACTGCCTGCGAGGAGCAGAGCAGCGTCACCGAGGAGATCGCCCGCAACATCAGCGATATTCGTGACCTGTCCAACGAAGCGTCGCAGACCTCCGAACAGAGCACGCGGGCCAGTCAGCACCTCTCCGAACTGTCCCATGGCCTGGCCCAGTTGGTGGGGCGTTTCAGGGTGTGAGGTGCGCAGCGACGCATCTAAGTGTTTGAAGCAGTTGTAAGTTTGCGTTTAGTCGTTACAATGGCGCGGCCCGTCGCAATGGCGGGCAGCGTTATGGTGGCCCTGCCGGTCCCCTCGCAACGATTACCCGTCAACCTGGTCAGGCCCGGAAGGGAGCAGCCATAGCGGGAACATTGTGTGCCGGGGTGTGGCTGGTAGGGTCCACCTCCAGTTTTCCTGCCTGGTTCTTTGCGCTGATCACGCCCGTGATTCAGCGGCTCTGGTACTTTCCCATCGTCTCTTGCTGATCAGGCTTTCGTCTGCCCGTCCTCGGCATTCGCTTGACGCCGTATCACGAAAAGGCCGCCATGCTGGTAGCATGGCGGCCTTATGCGCTACGCGTCCAATCATGCACGGCATCGTCGCCGAAGAGGGCGAAGTGGGGCGTGCCTGTGCATGCGGTTCACCTTCTCAGAAGAGCTTGAGGAAGTTGATGTAGAACCTAGGCGCCTTGCCGTTATCGT
The DNA here is from genome assembly GCF_003008615.1 of Pseudomonas mendocina. Classification (NCBI taxonomy): domain Bacteria; kingdom Pseudomonadati; phylum Pseudomonadota; class Gammaproteobacteria; order Pseudomonadales; family Pseudomonadaceae; genus Ectopseudomonas; species Ectopseudomonas mendocina. Next base: position 5,407,083 of record NZ_CP027657.1, on the reverse strand, counting down.
CATCCAGCTCCTCGGCGGATACCGAACGGGTGAGCGGGAAGGCGACCTCGGGCGATACATAGGTGTCCTTGAACACATTGAAGCGCGCACCGAAACCCGCCGAGGCCAGGCTCTCCGAGCGAACCCAGCTGGGTTTCTCGCTCCAGACCTTGCCGGCATCCCAGAAACCGTAGTACTGCGTTGGCACAGCATGATCCTTGACGCTGTGCACGTGGTTGTACTGCAGCTCGGTCTTCAGCGCGACACCGCTGTCACCGGTAATTTCCGATGGGTCGTAGCCCCGGCCGAACTCGCTGCCGCCCACACCGAACTGCTCGGGTGAAAGCAGGCGCTGACCGAACGAGGTCTGCGCGCTGCCGGCGACGTAGAGGTTCAGGCCATCCATCACGCCAGACAGATCCTGAATCCGCTGGGCGTCCACCTGCAGCTTGGTGAAGTCGGTCTCGCCGCCTTCACGGGACGGGTTCAGGCGGCTCTCGCTGCTGGCCCCCATGATATCCAGCCCCTGGCTCAGCTCGGCCTTGAGCAGGTTCTTGCCGCCATACGCGTCGTACCAGTCGTAGCTGGCGCCCAGGCGCAGGGCGCGGATACGATCCTCGCTGGAGGGTGGCAGGCTCTTGTCGTCCAGGTACTCAGAGGTGCCGTTGTAGTAGGTGAAGGCTGCCGAGGTCTTCAGGGTCTCGTCACGCAAGCGGATCCACGGACGGGTCAGGCGCAACGCGAAGGTATCGCCTGAGCTGTTGGGGTTGAGGAACGAGTAGGTATCGGCATGACCGTCGTTGTGCTGGGCGAGCACGCTCAGCACGTCGCCCTTGCTACCCAGCGGCAACTCGTACTGGCCTTCGACGAAGGTCATCTTGTCACCCTCGATGGAGCGTCCGGCGCGTACGCCCAGGTGGTCGCCGCGCCCGGTGAGATCGTTCACTCCAACGCCACCGTACAACTGCCAGGGGCCGAAGTAACGGCTGTCGCGGTTGTCGAAACCGACGAAGCCTTCGTATTTGCGCAGGCTGTTTTCCACGGCCAGGTCGGTGCCGTCCTCGACCGGTGAGGCCTGCAGCATTGCCCGGCTATCATTGCCCGAGACGTCGTTCATCAGCAGCAGGTTGCGCTCGAGGGTGGTGCTGGTCGGTGGCGTCTCGCTGAGTATGTTGTCGGCGTAACGCTTCAGGGTCGTGTTGGTAGGGCCGCTGAAGGTCACCTCATTGACCTTGCCCTCGAATACCTGGATGGTCAGAACGCCGTCCTCCAGGCGCTGCTCCGGGAGGTAGGCCTTGGCCAGCAGGAAGCCGGCCTTGCGATAGCGCTGGGTGATGGTGTTCACCACCTTGTTGATCTCCTGCAGATTCACCCTATTACCCTCCAAGCGGCTGACCAGAGAGTCGAAAGTGCCTGGCGGATAGCTATTAGCACCGACGATGTTGACCTTCTTCACAAGGAAGCGAGTCATGTTGCCGGGCAGGGCGGTCATCTCCTCTGGCGGCTCCTCGATCTCTGGTGTGATGACGGTTTCGGGCATCTCCAGGGTGCCGGGCATCGTGGTGACGGAGTTACGGGTGCCTGAGCGATCCGGAACCTCCACGCGGCCAGGATCCAGTTGCCCCAGCGGGGCGGCCACGGCCTGGGTGCCATTGACCAGTACCAGTGCAGAGAGCACGGCTGCGGCCACCCGGGTGAGTTTGGAAGGATGTGCGTTCATGACTATTTACCTCCCTGGGTCGGAGCGGTGAGCTCGTGTGGGATCAGAGAACGATTCCAGTCCGGGACGATGAACTTGCCGTCCTCGAAGCGGCTGTTGGCGTAGCTCAGTACGTCCAGCAGGGTCGGCACGGTGTCGGTAGTGTCGCCATAAGACCGGGGTTTGCAGACCAGCTGCACGGCATAGGTGCGGATCACGGCCGGCGAGATCGAATAGTTGGCCGATACTGCCGAAGGTGATTCGACGGCGGTGCAGCGGGTGTTTCCGGGCGATTGCGCCGTGACCGGCAGCGGCGGTAGCGGGGCAGGTGCCAGCGGGCCGGTGATGGTCAGGGTGCCGCCCTCGAAGGTCACGGTGTAGTTGCTGCCGGCGCTCAGGCTGCCGTCCTGGCCGATGGCATACTGGCCGGGCGCCTCGCCGGGGTCGCGCTTCAGTTGGCCCTGCACCACGCTGGCGGAGTCATCGCGTTTCAGGCCGGAAACGCTGTAGGTGAGCGCAGGATCCTGCTCGCCTTGCACCTTGGTCTTGTTGTCGGCCACTACCGTCAGCGGCGCCGGGGAGACCTGCAGCTTGCCGTCCTTGAACACCATGCGGTAGTTGCCGCTGCTCAGCTCCACCGTGCCCTGGGTGATGGCGTAGCCTTCGGGTCTGACGTTCTCGCCAGCCTCGCGGGTCAACTCGCCGCCGATTACCGAGGCAGCGGTATCACCGTTTTTCAGCCCGGAGACGACGTAGGTCAGGGTCGGGTCGGCGTCGCCGTAGACCTTGCCTTTGTCCTGTGCCTCGACAGTGAGGGTTGCCGGGGTGATGGCCAGGTTGCCGTCGACGAAGGACAACATGTAGTTGCCACCCTTGCCTTCACTGAGCCCGAGATCGCCCTGGCCGATGGCGTAGTCGCCGACGTTTTCGCCAGGTGCACGGCTCAGCGCGCCGCCGTTGAGCACGTCGGCCTGGCTGTCGCCATTCTTCAGCCCGGCCACGGTGTAGGTGAGCTTGGGATCGAGGTTGCCATACACCTTGGTCTTGCTGTCGGCAGTAACGGTCAGGCTTGCCGGGGTGATGGTGAAGTCATCGCCGGTAAAGCTCAGCACGTAGTTCTGGCCCTTGCCCGAGGAGAGGTCGAGGCTGCCTTGGCCGATGGCATATTTGCCGACGTTCTCGCCTTCGGCACGGCTCAGCGCGCCGGTCAGGACATCGGCCTGGGTGTCACCGTTCTTCAGGCCACTGACGCTGTAGGTGAGCGCCGGGTCAAAGTCGCCATAGACCTTGGTCTTGCCATCGGCATCGACGGTCAGGGTCGCGTGGGTAATGTAGAAGTCACCGCCCACGTAGTGCAGAACGTAGTTCTGACCAGCCTGGCCGTTCAGATTCAGGGTGCCCTGGTGAATGCCGTACTGGCCAACGTTCTCACCGGCGTCGCGCTCCAGTACGCCGGCGTTGAGCACCGAGTCAGCCGTGTCGCCACGTTTGAGACCGCTGACCTCGAAGGTGAGCTTGGGATCGGCGTCGCCGTAGACCTTGCTGTTGTCTTTGGCAGTGACGGTCAGCTCAGCCGGAGTGATGCTGAACACCCCATCATGGAATTGCAGGACGTAGTTGTTGCTCAGCAGGGCCAGGCTGTCGTTGGTGATGCCATAGGTGCCGACGTTCTCGCCGGCTTCACGCTTGACCGTGCCATCGCTCAGCACCTGCTCGCGGGTATCGCCGTTCTTCAGTCCGGAGATGACGTAGGTCAGGGCCGGGTCGACCTCGCCGTAGACCTTGATCTTGTCCTGCGCTGTGACGTCCAGCGTGGCCTGAGTGATCTGCAATTGGCCATCGACGAATGTCAGGGTGTAGTTGCCGCCCAGGCCATTGTTCAGCGCGAGTTCGCCCTGTTCGAGGCCATATTTCCCGACGTTCTCGCCAGGTTGACGCACCAGCGCGCCACCATTGAGCAGTTGCTCGCCGGTCTGGCCGAGCTTGGCGCCGGACACGCTGTAGTCGAGGGCCGGGTCGGCGTCGCCATAAACCTTCTGTTTGTCATTGGCGGAGACGGTGAGCTCGGCTGGGGTGACATGCAGCGTCCCTTCCTTGACCGAGGCCTGGTAGCGCTGGCCGGCATAGCCGCTGGCATCGATGTTGCCGCCGACCTTGTAGTCGCCGACAGCGGAGCTGGCGGTGGCGTCGGTGCTCGGGGTGACCTTGACGTCGAAGCGATCCTGCTGCAGTTGGCGGTCGACGAAGTCGTCCACGCCCTTGACCGCCTTGCTGTTGTCGGAGGCATTTTCCGGCAGTCCGACGCTGGCGGTGAAGTCGGGGTTGGCATCACCGTACTCGCGCTGAGCATCGGCGATCTTACCTTCCAGTTGTGCGGTCTGGGATTTGAGCGTCACGCCACCGTCCTGGCTGGTGTCCTTCTCGCCCAGGAAGCTGACGACGCCGCTCTCGTACTTGTTGCCCGAGTGCCACAGGTCATTGGCCTCGGCGACTACGCTGGAGGTGCTGGTGCCCAGATCCACGACCAACTGATCCGATGCGTTCTTGGCACCATTGCGGTTGATCGCGTTGGAAGCCGCTTTGTTGCCCTCGTCGCCTTTACCGTCAGTGACACCCCAGCCCTGAGTGGAAGCCGTCACGGTGCCTTGCGGGGTGCCCAGAGCAAAGCCCGGTGGCAGCTCGCTGGTGGCTTCGCCATTGCGAGTGACGGACATGCCGCTGGCCACGGCCGGGTTCGAGGACACAACCCACACGTCGCCTGTGGCGGCGTTCTTGAAGGTCAGCGACGACACCCAGTAGTCCGAGTCGGTTCGGTCGCCGGCGATCGGCTTATGGTTCTTGTGATCGACGTATTCCAGCGCCTCGAAGACCAGGTACTGGAACGGCGTGCTTTCGTCGATGGTGAGGTGGTGCGGCTCTTCGCCGGTGCGTTCCCACATCCAGTGCTCGCCCAGCTTGGCGATGGCCGAAGAGCTGACGCCGTCCTGGGTTTCAGTGACGCCATCGTGGGTGACCTGCACCTTGCCGGTGTGCACGCCATCGCTGGAGGTCTGGTTGTAGATGAACTTGCCATTGCTGGCCTTGCCAGCCAGCGTGCCAGCATGGTTGAGCGAGCTGTCGAGCAGCACGCTGGCACCTTCCACGGCCACGTTCTTGCCGATCAGCGCGGTGCCCTGCTGCTGGATGACCGAGGCGCTATTGGAGGTCTTGATCCAGATGGTGCCGTTGCCGACATCGATGATCGCCCGGCCCAGGTAGCCGGCATCGCCGGACTGCGTGCCGGTGGTGTTGTTGAGCAGTACGTCGCCGCTGGCGGCAATATACAGGTGCCCATCCTTGAGCAGGATCGGCGCATTGATGTAGACGGAGCCGCTGTCGTTGCGCTTGGCATCGGCGAAAGGATCGCTGCTGTCGTTGTAGACGCTCACCGGGGCGACCGTGCCGTCGGCCAGCAGGCGCAGCGTGTGATAACCGGCGTCCTGAGCGATGATCGCTGCGTTGACGTTGATACGCTTCTCGGCGTTGATTTCCACGTCGTTGTTCTTCAGGGCCGAGGCAATTGCGCTAGCGGCCACCGTACCGCTGCCGGGAGCGCCGCCTTCTGCCTCGATGTTCACGGTTTGCGGATCGAGCAGCCATTTGCCTGAAGCCTGACCACCGCTGGCATTGACCTGGGCCTGCGGGGCGATGGTCAGCTGCTTGCCGGAGGTCTCGACCACGCCACCCTTGCGTTCGCCCTGGGCGCTGGCGCTGCCAGCAAAGTGGGTTTTGCCGTCACTCCAGACCACCACCTGGCCGCCATCGGTCTTGCCGTCCGCCTTGAGCTGGGCGCCTTCGGCCACCGTGGTGCGGCTGGCTGCCGGCTCGCTGCCTTTGCCCTGGTAGCTGCCGCCCACCAGCACCTTGCCACCTGCAGCCTGCGTGCCACTGGCGTCGATCTGTGCGCTGCCAGCGACATTCACTTCGTCACCGAGAACCCGGATTTCACCGCCGTTAACGCCCTTGGCGCTGAGGTGGCCGGTGACATCGGTTTTCGCTGCATTGGCCAGAACGATGGTACCGCCGTCTTCGCTCACGGAGTCGGCAATGACAGCGCCGCCGATGTGAATCACCGAGTCGAGGTGCTTGGCTGCCCGACCCGCACTCATGGCGACGGTGCCGTTGCCGACGTCGATCTCGCCAGTGTTGCGCACGCCGCCGCTCACGTCTGCGTTGACACTGTCACTTGCCCCGGGCTCGCCGTCGATGGCGATGTTCAGCAGGCCGTCGCCGTAGAAGTCCAGAGCGGCTTTTGGCCCGGTGGCAAGTTGAACCGTACCCTTATGGGCTTCGATCACGCCGGCGTTGTTCACCTGGGCGCCGAGCAGGGCGACCATGCCGTTGTCGTGCACGGTGATGGAGCCCTGGTGGTCGACGGAGCCGGTGAGGTGAATGTCCAGCTTGCCAGTCTCGGCGAATTGCCTGGCTTGTTCTTCGGTGAGGAAGCCGGCACTTGCCACCAGTGCGCTGGAGGAAACGTGGGAGTTGGGCCCGAACATGATGCCGTTGGGGTTGACCAGGATCAGTTGGCCGTTGGATGTGATGGCCCCGTAGATCTTCGACGGGTCGCCGCCGAGAACTCGGTTGAGCGTGATGGATTTTCCGTCAGGCTGGGTGAACGTGATCCTGTTGTCAGGGCCGACGTTGAAGCGTTGCCAATTGATGGTCGTGCGGTGCGTGGACGTGTTCACGTCCATTTGGTTGCCATGCTGAGTGATGGTGGCCTGGCCGCCGATCACCTGGCCGCCCTCGGGAAGGCTGCCGCTGTGGTTGGCGATTTGCTCGATTTCATGGGCGCCGTTGGCCGCGGAGGCTATGGCGATGGCCAGAGGGCTGGCCAGAAGAAAAGCAAGATGGTTGTGTTTCATCATGGTTTCCCTCGACAGAAGTGAAGAAAACCCGGGGTGCTCGTATTCCATGTGCCACACCAGTGCGGGACTGGTGGATTGCTGGGTTAGTGGTTGTTAGCGGTGATCACCTGGCACTGTGAGTCGCTCACGGGAATTGGTTCGGGCGTGATTCTATTTCGTGAAATTGGCCTGTTTTCTTGATCTGAATCAAAGAAAACGCCGATTTGAAACGGTCGTTTCATTTCCTGGGGAGCCACACGTGAGCTTCATCAGGCAGGCTCCCTTGTCTGGAATTGCACATCTGCCCAGGCCGCGCCTGCTCGTGCATCGGTTCCTTGCCTCAGGCTGGTCAATGGGCGACCTCATCAATGACGCAGTAAAACGACCGCTCTGGAGAGTGCGGCCGTTTCATCGAGGAGGAGGGCGTGGCAGCTAGCGCACACCTGCATTGCGCAGAGCCGTTGGCGTGTATTCGGCCGCCAGCGACTCTTGACCGAACTCCATGGGGTCGCGCTCTTCGTTGCGCATTCCGGAGACGATGTAGCGACCGTTGATGAGGTCGTACAGCGCCTCTACACCCAGCCAGGGAACCTGCAGGTCGTAGCGATAGGTCTGGAAGCCTTCGGCGACTCGCCACAGCATGCCGCGTGCGTCGTAGTGGTCGGCCAGCGCGATCTGCCAGGTGTCTTCATCGAAGTACAGCGTACGCTTGGCATAGATATGACGTTCACCCGGCTTGAGGGTGGCCTCGACCACCCACACTCGATGTTTCTCGTAGCGGGTCAGGTCAGGGTTGATGTGCCCCGCCTTGACCAGGTCGGCGTACTTGGCCTGTGGCGAGTCGAGCAGGTAATTGTTGTAGGGGATGTACAGCTCCTTCTTGCCGAGCAGCTTCCATTCGTAGCGATCCGGCGCGCCGTTGAACATGTCTAGGTTGTCCGCCACGCGCTGACCTTCGGAGGCCGGGTAAGGGCCGTCGTAGGCGATCTGCGGGGCACGGCGCACGCGACGCTGGCCGGCGTTGTAGATCCATGACATGCGCGGCTCCTTGACCTGGTCGAGCGTCTCGTGAACCAGCACCACGTCACCGGCCAGGCGCGCTGGCGCGGTCACCAGTTGCTTGTAGTAGAACAGCACGTTGCCGGGGTTCTGCGGATCGAAGCCCTTGATCTTGTCGCGGTAGCTGAACTGCTGCTTGAAATAGACCGGCGTGAAGGTGCCATTGGCCAGTGGCGTGGCCTGCACATGGGTGCGTTTGACGCTGCCACCGCGGTAGCGGGTGATGTGGTTCCACAGCACCTCCATGCCGTTCTGCGGGATCGGGAAGGGGATAGCGACATCGAAGTTCTGCAGGCCGTTGCCACCGCTGACCAGGGTAGTGGTGCGGGCGTTGCGGGCGATGGCCTGGTAGGCCTCCTCCGGCAGCGCCGCGCTGCGATGGGTGGGAAACACGCGCAGGCGATAACTGCCCGGATAACGCTTGAACATCGCCAGTTGCCCCTGGCTCAGTTGCTCACGGTATTGCTCGGCGTTCTGGGCGGTAATGACGAAGAGTGGTTGTTCGGCGGCGAATGGGTCGCTGAGAAAGCCTGCGGCGTCCACCGCCCCCGCGTTTTTCGGCAAACCACCCGTCCAGGCCGGGATGGAACCATCGGCATTGCCGGCACGCTCGGCTCCGGTGGGCGTCAGGTCGCTGTCCAGCGCCGCAGCCTGCTCGGCAGTGACGGCAGCATGGGCACTGCCGCTCAGCGTGATCAGCAAGGCAAGAATCAAAGGCGATATTTTCATTGTTTTTCTCCGCTTAGAAGGACACGCCGAAACTCAGCGCGACGAAGTCGCGGTCTGCGTTCACGTTGTAATCACCGCCGAAGTAGTCGGTGTAGGACAGGCTGGCGGTGTAGGTGCTCAGGTAGGTGGCATCGAGGCCGACGCTGACGGCCTTGGAGCCCTCGTTGAAGCCGGGCTCGGGGCCGTAGCCCTTGACGTCATGCGACCAGGCCAGGCTGGGATTGAGCTGCACGCCCGGGATCAGGTTGCTGTATTCCCAGATGGCACGCAGGCGATAGCCCCAGGAGGTGCGGGTGACGTAGCCGTCGTCGGTGCAGTTCTCGGGTGCGGCTGCGTTGGTCAGGCTGGTGCAAGTGGCATTGCTTGGGTAGAGCTGGCCTTGGCCGTAGATGGTGCTGCGGCCATAGCGCGTGCCGCCCTTGCCCTCCAGGCCTCCGACCCAGGTCATGCCGGCCTCGCCGATCAGCGTGACGCGGTCGGCGCCCATCACCTGGTCGAAGAAATGCGTGGCGGTGACCTGCGCCTGGGTGACTTCCTTGCGTCGGTAGCCATAGATGTCCTGGTCGTTGGTTAGCGTGACGTCACCCGAGGAGAGCACCGGAGTGATCGCTGACACGCCGATCACGGCGCTGGTCAAGTCCACCGGGTTGATCTGCACAGGCATGTTCGGGCGGTAGCTGATTTCGCCGGCCAGGGTGGTGCCGCTGTCGAGGCTGGTACTGAAGCTCAGGCCATAGAGGCGGATATCCTCCGGATAGGCGGCGAAATAACGCGAGGTACCCAGCCGGTAGGCCTGGGCAAGGCTTTGCCCGGCCTCGCTGCCGAGGAAGCTGGAGCAGCCGAGTGCCGGAATGGAGAGGTTGGCGCACAGTTGCGAGGCGAACGTGGTATCGGTGGCGTTGGGGCCGCTGGTCACGCTGAAGTAGGGCTGGCGGCTGTGATAGTTGATGAAGTAGCCGGCGAACTCGCTGTTCAGCTCGGGAGCGAACCAGCGCAACGCCATGCCCCATTGACCGCTGTCGCGTGCGTTGTGATCGGCGCTGCGGGGGATCACGATACCTTCGTCGGAAAGCTGGACGCCGAAAGGTGATAGCGCGGCGACGGCAGAGGCGTTCTGGTTGATCACCGGGCCAGCTGTCAGGCTGTTGCAGCCGTCGGCCATGACATCGGTCTGGGAGAAGAAGGTGCCGCAGTTGTCGAGTACGGTCTGCTCCCAGTCCAGTTGATAGAAGCCTTCCGCGGAGAGGTTCTCGGTGAGGTTCTGCGAGACGAAGAACATGTTCACCGGGATCAGGCCCTCCTTGATTTCCGCGCCAGGGCGGCGGAAGGCGGCGACATCCACGGGGTTGATGGAGTTGATACCGCCCTGGATGAAGGTGCTTTCCCCCCAGCTCACCACCTGCTTGCCGAGGCGCACGGTGCCGGGCAGGTCGCCGATCATGTAGCTGTGGTAGAGGAAGGCGTCGAGCAGCTCGGCTCCCGAGGACTTGGCGCCTTCGTTGCGCCCGTTATCGTCGATGTCCTTGAATGGGCGGCTCTCGTCCTTGAGTTCGAAGTCGTACCAGTACTTGCCGCGTACGAACACGCCGCTGTCACCGTACTTGAGCTCCAGGTCGTGAATACCCTTGAAGATCTTCGAGAAGGTTTCGCCTTGCTCGAAGTTGCGGCGGCCATCGTCGGCGCTGCGGCTGCCGAGCAGTTCCTGCTTGGGGTTGCGCAGGGCCCAGCTCGCGCCGACCGAAAGGGTCGAGTCGAACTGGCCTTCGAGCTCACCGATATTGAACGTCACTGCCGAGGCCGGAAGGGCGGCGAGAGTGGTGAATCCGACGGCGACGGCAAGGCGGGTTCGCCGCCATGTGGGGTGGATGGGGTTCATTGCGTGACTACCTCTTGTTTTTGTGGGTTGGTCTGTTACGCGTCGTGGGGTTTTCCGGAGATGAGCGAGCACGTGGCCGGCTCCCGGAGCGCCGGCCAGTGATGGGGTTGCGTGGAGGTGGGGGCGAGCGCTTGGGCTCAACTCACCCAGTCGATAGGGAAGCTGTACCGGCCAAGTGCCTGAGCCAGCGCTTTCTGGCATCGACCGGCGGCGACCTGTGCCACCAGGCCGCGCCGAGCGTCCTGCACGACGTCGACGCTGAGATCCTTCAGGCCCAGCTCGGCGGCTTCCTCTTGCACCACGCGTGCGATCTCGCGCTGCTGCAGGGCTGGCTTGAAGATCTTGCCGACCGGAGTGACCGGAAGGGCTTCGAGGATCTCGATGCGCTTGGGTATGGCGGCGCGTTCGCTGATATGGCGGGAGGCGAAGTCCATCAGTTCGCCGCGCTCGGCCTTCTGCCCGGACGTGAGCTGGACATAGGCCACCGGCACTTCGCCCGCATGCGCGTCGGGACAGCCGACTGCCGCGACCAGGGCCACCGCCGGGTGGGCCTGCAGGGCTTCCTCGATCTGTTTCGGATCGATGTTGTGTCCACCGCGGATGATCAGCTCCTTCTTGCGTCCGGTGAGCCAGAAATAGCCGTGCACGTCCTGGCGTCCGAGATCGCCCGTGTTGAGCCAGCGCTGGCCGTTGATGTCGAGCCATACACCCTTGTTGTGCTGGGCCTCGAGGTAGCCGGCGAAGACGTTGGGGCCTTGGATGGCGATCACGCCGACTTCATCGGGGGCCGCGTCACGCAGGTAGCTGCCGTTATCGTCGAGAATCACCGCACGCATGTCCTGGTAGGCCAGGCGTAGGCCGATGGAACCTATCTTGCGCTCGCCGTCTGGTGGATTGACGGACGAGACGCAGGCGCCCTCGGTCAGGCCGTAGCCCTCCAGGATGCGCACGCCCACGCGCTGCTCGAACTCGCGGAACAGCTCGACCGGCATGGGCGCGGCACCACACAAGGCATATTGCAGGCTGCTGATGTCGAAACCCTCGGTCGGCTGCTGCAGCAGCGACGAGTAGACCGTCGGCACGCCCGAGAAGAAATTGATGCGGAAATGCTCGACCATGGCCCAGAAGTTGGCGACCACACCGGCCCCGCGATAACCCTGCGGCGTACCGATGACCACCTTGTCGCCATGCATCCAGGGCATCAGACCGGTGACCAGTTGACCGTTGACGTGAAACAGCGGCAGGCCGCAGAAGATCACCTGGCTGGCCTGGCGTGGCTGCATGTTGGCAGCCATGGCCCAGGCGTTGAACACCTCCGAACGGTGCGTGCGCACGGCGATTTTCGGCAGGCCGGTGGTGCCGCCGGTGCAGAAGTAGGACGAAGGATCTTCTGGGCGAATCTGCCGCCTGCTCTTCAGGTGATCACCCGGTTGCTGGCGCATCAGGTTGCGCAGGTCATGGATGCGCAGGCCGCGCTGGCGGGCTTTTTCGCGCAGCGCCATCCAGCCCAGCGCGAGTCCCGGCAGTGTGCTGACGTAGGGGCGCATGCTCACCCAGACGATGTCGCGCACGCTGGGCAGCTCGGTGAGCTGGCTGGCCAGCTTCGGCCACAAATCGCTACCGGGCGTGGGCGCCAGGGTTACCACCAGCTTGGCCTTGGCGGCCCGCAGCAGTTCGGCGATCTGTGGTGCTTCGAGCAAGGGGTTGATGGCCATGACGATGCCGGCCGCTTCACCTCCCCAAATGGTGAAGTGGGTTTCCGGCAGGTTGGGCAGCAGGAAAGCGACCACGTCACCAGGACCGATACCCAGGGCATGGAAGGCATTGGCGGCGCGGGTGATATCGGCGAACAGCTCGGCGTAGTTCCAGTCATGGGTGCGCTGGAAGTGCCTGGCGTCGAGCATGAAGCTCAAGGCGGGGGCCGTGGCGTTGTCTATCGCGCAACGCTGCAGTGCCGCATAGGTATTGGCGGCGAGTTTGCGCTCACTCAGCGGCGTCTGTTCCAGAGTGCGGATATCGAAGTAGGAACGGACGGCCATCAGGCTTGCTCCACCACGACGTTACGCTGTACGCCCAGGTCGATCAGGCCGTCGGCGCTGCTGATACGGGCTTCGACGACATCGCCTTTCTTCAGGTAATAGGCGCTACGTCCCTCCTGGGCCTTGAGGAAGGCTTTCCATTTCACGGCCTCCGGCAACAGGGCGCCGATGCGCTGTTTCATGGGTGATGGAATGCTCAGGGCACAACCGGCCGGCGTGCCCGTGGCGATCAGGTCGCCGGCGACGAAGTCCTGCACGCCGGACAGCTCTGTTAGGGTTTCCGCCGGGCCGTAGACCAGGTTGGCCGTGCTGTCCTGCTGACGCACCTGGCCGTTCACGGTCAGGCGTAACTGCAGTTTCTTCAGGTAGTGCATATCCTCGGCGCCGAGCAGGCAGAGGAAGGGGCCGACCGGGCCGAAGGTGCGATAGCTCTTGCCCTTGTAGAACTGCATCTGCGGGATCTGGATGTCGCGCGCCGAATAGTCGTTGACGATCACCACGCCGGCGACGAACTCATGCAGGTTGGCATCGGTCACGCGCTGCTGGCCGCTGATCTCGCGCTTGAGCACCAGGCCCAGCTCGATCTCGTAGTCGAGGAAGCGCACTTCGCGGGGTTTGATCAGCTCGCTGTCCGCCGCAACGATGCAGCTGGTGGCCTTGGTGAAGATCATGTTGAAGTTCTTCACGTCGGGATCCATACCCGACTCGATCATGTGCTGGCGGTAGTTGGCGCCCTGGCAGACGAACTGTTGATCACGGGTGATGGGCGAGAGCAGGCGCACTTCGTCGAGTGCCAGTTCATCGCCCTGCAACTCGGCCAACTGGTCGATATGGGTATTGCTGATCAGGTCGCCCGTGCTGGCGTAGGTTCCGGGAATCCGTGATATCCGTCCCTGGCGTATCACCCCCCACTGGGCTTGGTTCTGGTGCTCGAAATGGACTACATGAACAGGCATGGTGGTGACTCCCGGTGACGCGGTTAGTTGCACGGAGGCAGTGGATTGTTGTTGTTCTTCCCAGGCGGTCGCGGCGCACGGCAACAAGGCGCCACCGGCCAGGGCAAGGCTGGCCTTGAGCAGCGTGCGGCGCTTGCAGGCAGACATGGCGCGGGCGCTAGCCGAACATCCGCGCCAGCACGATCAGCTTGCGCAGGGTCAGATCCGGGCTATGGCGCAGGTTGCGCAGCAGGGCGCGCAGGTTGCCCAGGGTGAGCCGGGGCTTGGTGAAGCTCTTGGGCATGCGCTGCCCCCACTGCGACATGGCCTCCGGGCTGACCGCATGGATGCCGGTGGGCTGATCCGCAGTGAACAGGTCGCCGTCGCAGTAGTGCTCATGCTTGTCGCCCCAGGGGTCTTGCCAGTAGTCGAAGATCTGGCTGCCGAGGATGTGCCGGCCGATGCCCCAGGCATGTCGCCAGCCGTTCTGCCGCAGAACGCGCTGGCCCATGCCGACGGCATCGGCATCGACCACTTCGTAGGCGCTGTGGCTGTAGGTCGCCATGAAGCCCTGGGCGATGGCGAGGGTATGGTGGTCGGCCGGGGTGTCGCCCAGATCCAGGCGCATGAACGCCACCGCGGGCGAGCCGTCGGGCAGCACCTGCACGTCGCTGGGAATGAAGCCGAAGTGGTCGGTGTACCAGGCGCACGTCGCCTGGTAGTCGGCGACCTCCATGACGACATGGCCGAGGCGGATGATTTCGGGGGGCGCTACTGGCGGACGTTGGGTGGCGTTGATCCTGGGCAACTCGTCGACCAGATTCATCGGCAGCGGCGCGCGGTGAGGCAGGGCGGCTACAGCCTGTTGGCCATGGATTGCCTCGACCAGGAAACCGGAGGGATCGGTCAGTCGCACGCACTCGCCACCCCCAGGCGTCTGCAGCGTTGCGATGGACGAGGCGCCGGGCAGGGCTGCCAGGCGTTGCAGATCGGCACGGCTGGCCAGGGTCAGGCCGAAACCGACGAAGCGTGCTTTGTCCGCGCGCTGAACACGGTAGCAGTAGGGGGCGCTGCCGGTGCCGCGCAGGTACAGGCAGTCCGCTTCACGGTGGGCGACCTGGAGGCCGAAATCCACCAGGAAACGTTCGGCTTCATCAAGATCCGGGCGTTCGAAAATCAGGTGGGCCAAAGCCTGGGCCTTGACCGTGGGCTTGGCATGCCGTCTCGGTTGGGCAGTGGCGAGCAGAGGAGTGGGGCGTTGCGTCATTGTCGCGCTCTCCGGGGTTTTCGCAGGCAAAGAGAGGCCTGCGACCCTGTTCGGCAGGATCGTTGTTGGGGGTGACGAATCAGTCCAGGGTGTGCAGCGGCGGCAGATCAGTCGTCGCCAGACTGCGCGCTTCCTGGTCGGGCAGCCCGAGTGCGCGCAGGATCATCTCGGCGATGTCGCTGCCGGCTTCGCGCCAGGTCTTCAGCCCTTCAAGCACCAGGAACATGGCCGCCAGGGTGGAACCCGAGATCAGCGAGATGACGCTGACCATCTGCTCGTGGCGGAACTGGTAGCGACCGGCCTGCAGGCCGTTCATCAGGTCGAGGGTGGCCTGGCTGTAGAACATCTCGCGCAGCGACGCGTCGCTCATGGCGAAGCGGCTGAGAAAGATGCCCCACTGCGGCTCTTCATGAGTGCGCCGGACGAAGAAACGAATGCCGTTGGCCAGGCGCTGGGCGGGATCCTCGACCCCGGCGAAGCTGCGGCTGACCCGCTGGTGCATCTCCTTGCTCAGCTGGCTGGCTACCTGCTGGAACAACTGCTCGATGCTGTCGACGTTGTTGTAGATGGTGCCACGGGCTACGCCAGCCTCTTGGGCGAGGTCGCTGATGTTGACCTGGCTGACGCCTTTCTCGGCGAACAGGCGCAGTGCGGCCTGGTGAATGCGGCGTTGCACGGGGTTCAGGGCTTCCATGGGGCTCTCCACAGTCGAATCTGACTTTATTGAACACTCGTGTTCATTTCTCGTCAACAGGATATTTCTCTGTCTGATAGCCGGAGAGCTGGGTTGCAGGTGTTAAAGCTGATTAATTCCGGTGGTTTGAGTTCTTTTCAGCGTGCTTAGGGTATTTATCCGATTTTTTATATTGATTTAATTGAACACTGGTGTTCATTATTGTTGTGAGATGTCCTGTCACTGATCCCTAGGCATAACAACAATGAGCATCCAGCAAGGCCGTATCGACGTTCACCACCACATCATCCCGCCGGTCTATGCCGAGGCCATCCACCGTCACGGCCTGCAACTGCATGCGGGGGCGCCGTTGCCCAACTGGTCGCCGGAAAAGTCCCTGCAGGTCATGGATGTCAACGGCATCCAGCGTGCGATTACCTCCCTGACCACGCCGGGTGCCCACCTCGGTGGCGGGGTGGCGCAGGCCAGTAGCCTGGCGCGCGCCTGCAATGAGTACGCCGCCGAACTGTGCAGCCGGCATCCTGAGCGCTTCGGCAGCTTTGCCCTGTTGCCACTGCCGTTCACCGAAGCCAGCTGCGCCGAAGCGATCCACGCGCTGGATGTGCTCAAGGCCGATGGCCTGGTGATGTTCGGCAGTAGCGATGGGGTCTTTCTCGGCGACCCGCGTTTCGACGAGCTGATGGCCGAGCTGGATCGCCGCGAGGCAGTGGTATTCGTTCACCCCAACCTGCATCAGACCAGCGAGCAGTTGGGCATGCAGGCGCCGGGCTTTCTCATCGAGTTTCTCTGCGACACGACGCGGGCTGCGGTCAATCTGATCCTCACCGGCACGCTCGAGCGTTATCCGCGCATTCGCTGGATCCTCGCCCATGGCGGTGGTTTCCTGCCGTACGTGGCCTGGCGCGTATCGCTGGCCAATGCGCTGCCGCAGTTTCAGGACAAGGCGCCACAGGGGGTGATGCACTACCTCAAGCGTTTCTACTTCGACACCGCGCTGTCGCCCTCGCGCTACTCGATGGCGGCGCTCAAGGCGCTGGTCGAACCGTCGCATATCCTCTTCGGCAGCGACTTCCCCTTCGCCCCAGCTCCGCTGACCACCCTGCAATGCCAGACGCTGGAGGAGAACCCGCTGTGGTCTGCGGAGCAGTTGTACGGTATTCACCGTGGGCATGCCCTGAGCCTGTTCCCGCGCTATCGCCAGGAGGGCGAGGTGGTACAGCCTGCGCCGATCTACAGCGGTGAATCGTTCACCAACCGTTTGAAGCGAAACCTGGCCCGCCCGGTCGGTGCCTTCGTCGAACGCGTACGCAGTCGCTGAGGCCGAGTATGAAACGTCGTCATTTCATGGTTGGCGCCGGCGCGCTCGTCGGTGCCTCGCTACTGGCGGAAAACCTGCCCGGCCTGGGTTCCGCTTCACAGTCCGGCGCGCCTGAAAGCGAAGAGGCGCCTGTGAGCGTCGAGCCGCATTCGGCGTCGTGGCGCGTCGATGTACACCATCACCTGCTGCCGCCTTTTTATGTCGAGGCGCTGCAGCGCGCAGGGTTCGGCGGGGTTGCCGGGCAGACGTTGCCGCCGTGGACGCCGGAGCATTCGCTGGCCCTGCTCGATGCCCAGGGCATCCAGGCGGCGCTGATGTCCCTGCCGGCGCCGGCGGTCGACTTCGCTGAGCCCGCTGCCCGCGCCGAACTGGCGCGGCGCTGCAACGAGTACGCGGCCGAGTTGGTGCAGCGCCAGGCGAATCGCTTCGGTACGTTCGCCACGCTGCCATTGCCGTCCACAGCTGAGGCGTGTACCGAGGCGATTCACGCGCTGGATGTGCTCAAGGCCGATGGCGTGATGCTGCTGGCCAGCAGTTCAGGCGTTTTTCTCGGCGATCCACGCCTGGACGAGCTGATGGCCGAGCTGGATCGACGCGAAGCGACCGTGTTCGTCCAGCCCAACCTGCATCCGAGCAGCCAGACGCTGGCCGTGGAGGCGCCAGGCTTCGTACTGGAACTGGTCTGCGACACGACCCGTGCCGCCGTGAACCTGATGCTTTCGGGGACGATGGAGCGTTATCCGGGTATCCGCTGGATTCTCGCCAATGCCGGCGGCTTCCTGCCCTATGCGGCCTGGCGGGTGTCGCTGGCCAATGCCATCCCCGAGTTTCAGGAGCGCGTGCCTCAGGGGGTGATGAGCTATCTGCAGCGCTTCTATTTCGATACCGCATTGGCGCCGTCGGCCCCGACCCAGGCGGTTCTGCACGAACTGGTCGAGCCGCGTCAGGTGTTGTTCGGCAGTGGCTTCCCAATTGCTCCGCCCGCGTTGGTCGAGCAGCAGCTAGCAGAGCTGGGCAGTGCTTCCCCATGGTCGGCCACACAGCTTGCCGGTATCGCACGTGGCCATGGGCTGAGCCTGTTCCCGCGTTTTGCCAAGGCTGGCGAGGCGGTCGTCGCCGCGCCCCGTCATGCATCCGAGTCCACCCTGCACCGACTGGGGCGGACGGCTACCCAACCGCTGGCCGCACTGGCTCAGCGTCTTAAGGATTGAAGCTATGAGCCGCTTGTTCGAGCCGTTGCACCTGCCCAACGGCCAGGTCATCCCCAACCGTATCGCCAAGGCCGCAATGGAGGAGAACCTGGCCGACGTCGACCATGCGCCGAGCCCGGCACTGATCCAGCTCTACCGCAGCTGGGCGCAGGGCGGTGCGGGCCTGATCATCACCGGCAACGTGATGGTCGATCGTCATGCGCTGACCGGGCCGGGAGGCGTGGTGCTGGAAAGTGACAGGCATTTGCCACGGTTTCACGACTGGGCGCAGGCATGCCGCAGCGAGGGCGCGCAGGCCTGGCTGCAGATCAATCATCCCGGCCGGCAGTTAATGGCTGTCCTTGGTCAGCCGGCACTCGGGCCGTCGGCGGTGCCGGTGAAGATCCCCGGTCTGGAGCGACTGTTCGCCCAGCCCCGCGCCCTGTCCGAAAGGGAGATCGAGGCACTGATCGAGCGCTACGTCCGCACCGCCGTGCTGGCCGAACGTGCCGGCTTCACCGGCGTTCAGATCCATGCGGCGCACGGTTACCTGTTCAGCCAGTTTCTTTCGCCACTGAGCAATCGCCGCGATGATCAATGGGGCGGCAGCCTGGAGAATCGTGCGCGCATCCTGCTGCGTACCGTGGCTGCCGTACGGGCGCAGGTCACTGCGCAGTTCTGTGTGGCGGTGAAGCTCAATTCGGCCGATTTCCAGAGGGGCGGCTTCGATAGCGAGGAGGCAACTGCCGTGGTGCAGATGCTCAACCCGCTGGCGGTGGATCTGATCGAGCTTTCCGGTGGCAGCTACGAGAGCCCGGCGATGCAGGGGCAGACACGCGACGGCAGTACCCTGGCGCGCGAAGCCTACTTTCTCGAATTCGCCGAGCGCATCGGCGCGGTAGCGCGCATGCCGATCATGGTCACCGGCGGCGTGCGCCGCAAGGCAGTCGCCGAGCAGGCCTTGCAGGGGCGTGTGGCGATGGTCGGCATGGCCACTGCGCTGGCCATGGAGCCACAGTTACCGACACGCTGGCGCCAAGGCGAGGATGCCGTCGTGCAGCCTGTGGTGGTGAACTGGAAGAACAAGGCGCTTGCCGCCGGGGCGACCCAGGCCGTGGTCAAGAAACAGCTGGTACTGCTGGGCAAGGGGCGTCCGACCAACCCGAGGGTATCTCCCTTGCTGGCGTTGCTCGGAAGTCAGCTGACGCTCCGGCGTCAGGCGCGCCGCTACCGGCGCTGGCTGGCGAGCACGCGTTAGTCCGGCAGGGCCTGGCGAGCCAGCTTGCGTGCTCTGGCCGGTGTGGCGCCCAGGGCCTTGAGGATCATTTCCGCGAGCCGCGCATCGTGTTCCGCTGCGCTACGCCCCTCGACCGCACTGCGCATCGCGCCCAGTGTGCAGGACACCACTAGGTCGAGGGCGATGCCTTCGTCTTCATAGCTGAGGGCGCCTTCCTCGGCACCGGCGCGCAGGTCAGCCAGCACATAACCAGCGATTTTCGAGCGCATGGCCTGGTCGAAGTGCACCACGCGGATCACTGCGCTGGCCCATTGCGGGTCGGCGAGCGCACGCAGGATGAACAGGCGAATGCCTACGGCCAGACGCTGTGCGCCGCTGTGAATGCCGGCGCTGCGCGAGGCGATGACTTCGGAGAACTCGTCGGCCAGGCTCAGGCCGACGGCTTCCACCACTTCCTCGCGGGAGCGGAAGTAGTTGTAGATGGTACCGCTGGCCACCTCTGCTTCCGTGGCCACGTCGAGCAGCGCCACTTCGCCCACCTCCTTGCGGGCGAACAGGCGCAATGCTGCATCGATCAGGCCGCGGCGTGTGCGCTCGCGCTTCTTGTAGCCGCGAGTGAGGGGCTGGGCAGGCGCGCTACTGGGTGTATCGGCTCGACTCATGCTCGGGTTCCGCAGAATGGATGGCCGATGATAAGGGACGCAGAGGGGCTGGGGCCATTCACTTTCCCAGCAGGCGCAGGCAGTCGTCGATCAGGCTTGCGGCCTGAGCGGCGTGGCCGCCATGCATGAGGATCCGATCCGGGCGAACCACCAGCAGCGAGCCCATCGCGGCAGCCCCCATCAGGCTCTGTCCGAGGTCTTCGACGAATGGGCCGGGGCCTTTGCTGCGCTGGCCATGCAGGCCGACTTGCAGGTAGCGGCCACCTGCCTGCTCCCAGCGGCGCTTGAGATCGGCGGGTAGGCCCACGCCAGGATCGACGCCCAGGCCGATCAGGGTCAGGCTGTCACCCAGCACGTCGTCACTGGGCAGGATGCGTCCGTCGCTGGTACGCACCAGCCCCTGTGGCAGCAAGCCACCGCGCAGCACGCCGCAGCGTCGGGTTCTGCTCACGAACAGACCATGGCGGAAAACGTTCTTCGGCTTGATCTCCAGTTCCTCGAAGTGACGACGGGCTGGCGGGATCAGGCTGACGAGGCGCATCAGGCCATGACCGAGCGCGGCAAGCAGGGCGTTCCTCGGCATGATCAGGCGACCCATGAATTTGGCCAGGTCGATCATCTGCTGGGCATGCGGGCGGCGCTCCTCGTCATAGCTGTCGAGAATGTCCGGGCTCGCCCGGCCTTGCAGCACCCAGCTCAGTTTCCAGGCCAGGTTGGCGGCATCGCGCAGGCCGGCGACCAGGCCTTGGCCGACGAATGGCGGGGTGATGTGGGCGGCGTCGCCGATGAGAAATACCCGGCCTTGCTGGAAGCGTTTGCAGCAGCGTGCGTGGAAGCGGTACACGGCCTTGCGCTCGATGTGCAAGTCGCTGGGTGCGATCCAGCGTTCGAGAAGCGTGCCGATCTTGTCGGCATGCTCCATCTGCTCGCGCGTCTCGCCTGCGCGCAGCATGAACTCCCAGCGTTCGCGGCCGCCCGGCGCCGGCATGTGCGGCGTCGGTCGACGGTGGTCGCAGAGGAACTCCACATGGTCGATAGCCTTGCCTTCGCGTTGGCAGGCATCGACGATCAGCCAGTCCTCGGTATAGCTCTGACCCTCAAAGTCCTGACCGATCAGGCTGCGCACCTTCGAGCTGGCACCATCGGCACCCACCAGATAGCGCGCACGTACCTGATGCAGATCCCCGTCCTCTGTGCGCAGCATGGCCGTGACGCCGTCGCTGTCCTGGTGAATGTCCATCAACTCCAGGCCGCCAAGGCTGGTGACGTTGTCGAAGCGCTGGAATTGCGCGCGCATCGAGCGCTCCAGATCCGGCTGGTAGAAGGTCACCAGCTTGGGATGACCGTCCAGGCTGCCACTGGTATTGGCGCGGCCGAACTGGCCGACCATGGGGCAGTGCATGCGCACCTCGGGGATCACGATCCTGTCGAAGGCATCTTCGGCCAGACCGGCCAGTTGGAGGATTCTCAGTGCCTCGTTGTCCAGCGCGATGGCGCGTGGCATCAGCAGGATGTCGTGGATCCTGTCGACGACCAGGGTCTGGACGCCGTAGCGGCCGAGCAGGGCGGCCAGCGTGGCACCCACCGGGCCGGTGCCGATGATCAGTACGTCGGTGGTGTCAGGCAGCGATTTATTGTTGTTGTGCATGGCGGGCCCTTGTGATGGCTCATGGATTTAATGGCAGATTATTCAAAAATGAAAAATTGCTCAATATTGATTCATGAGTTAAAAAATACCTACAACAAGAAACGCGCACGCCGTGCCGAAGGAGTCCACCCATGTCTTTCCCTGCATATCCCACTCGCGTCCTGACCGCCGAGGAAATCCAGCGCTACCGAGAGGACGGTGTCGTCATGCTCAGGGGCGCCATCGATCCCAACTGGATGGCCCTGGTGGAGAGTGGTATCGAGACAGCGAGAGGCGATGCTTCGCTGGTGGGGCGCTTCATGTCGCGCAAGGTCGAGGGCTACCAGATGGATATCTTTCTGTGGAAGCGCATCGATGCCCTGCGTGACCTGATCTACTACGGGCCTTTCGCGCGCTGGGCCCAGCAGTTGATGGGTTCGCAGCAGGTGCGTTTCTTCTATGACCAGATGTTCGTCAAGGAGCCCGGAACCGATGCACCGACGCCCTGGCATCAGGATCTGAGCTTCTGGCCTATTCGCGGCGAGCAGATCTGCTCGTTCTGGATTCCCTGCGACCCGGTCAACCGCGAGAACAGCGGGCTGCTGTACGTGAAGGGTTCGCACAAGTGGCCGCAGCGTTTCAAGGCCATCTCGCCGGACTATGTGGCGGCTATCATCGACGAGCAGATGGATGACATCCCCGATATCAACGCTCATCCCGAGCGCTATGAGTTGCTCGACTGGGACATGGAGCCAGGCGATATCCTGATGTTCCACCCGCTGACCCTGCATGGCTCCTACGGCAATCAGTCACGCACGCGCCGTCGTCGCGCCCTGGCCTTGCGCTGGGTGGGGGACGATGTGATCTACGCGCCTTCGGCCAGGCGCATGCCGATTCACTTCGAGCACTCGTCGGTACCGGGCGGTGCGCTGCAGGGGGCCGCGTTCCCGCGCATCCTGCCCGAGATGGATGCGCAGGAACGTGCTGCCCGAGCCAGGCCGGAGCGACCCAGCACGAGCAAACTGCTGCGTTCTTCGCTGAGCAACGCCGTGGCGGCTGCAAGGCTGGTGCTCAAGCCCGGCAAGACAGCTTCGCTCAAGCAGACGTGGACGAAGTCCGAGACCTGACCCTGGTAGCGACCTGAAGCGCTGCCATGAATGCGCGACGCCCGTCAGGGGGAATCCTGGCGGGCGTCGTGACTACGGTGGGAAGGCGATCAGCGGAACGCCGGCACCACGTGCTGGATGAACAGCTCCAGCGACTTCTTCTTCTCGGCG
Source organism: Pseudomonas mendocina (assembly GCF_003008615.1). Classification (NCBI taxonomy): domain Bacteria; kingdom Pseudomonadati; phylum Pseudomonadota; class Gammaproteobacteria; order Pseudomonadales; family Pseudomonadaceae; genus Ectopseudomonas; species Ectopseudomonas mendocina. Next base: position 5,384,606 of record NZ_CP027657.1, on the reverse strand, counting down.
TAGGGTAGGCTGTTGTCGGCCCAGAAGCTGAACTCGTCGACGCCCAGTTCCTGGTAGTGACGGATGCGCGCGATGATTTCTTCCGGGGTGCCGATCATGGTGTTCTTGCGGATGTTCTCCAGTTCGAACTCCGGGCGCTCCTTGAATTTCTCTTCCGGGCTCGGCGGCAGCAGGCCGTTGACCGGTGTCTGCTTGTTGCCGAACCAGGCGTCGAAGGTGCGATAGAAGCGCGAGATGGCTGCGGCCCCGACCTTCCAGCCTTCCGGATCGTCCACCGTGTGCACGTGGGTGTGGCGCAGCACCATCAGCTGCGGGCGTGGCACGTCCGGATTGTTGGCCAAGGCCGCTTCGAACTTGTTCTTAAGATCCACGACTTCTTCGTCGCCTTTCATCAGCGGTGTGACCATGACGTTGCAACCGTTGGCGACGGCGAAGTTGTGCGAGTCGGGGTCGCGTGCGGCGATCCACATCGGCGGGGTCGGTTGCTGCAGCGGACGCGGCGAGGAAGTCGAGGTGGGGAATTTCCAGATCTCGCCTTCATGAGCGATATCGCCCTGCCACAGGGCTTTGACCACCGGCACCATCTCGCGCAGGTACTTGCCGCCGTCAGTGGCAGGCATGCCGTTCATCATGCGGTCGAATTCGTACTGGTAGGCGCCACGGGCCAGGCCGACTTCCATGCGACCGTTGCTGATCACGTCGAGCAGGGCGCATTCACCGGCCACGCGGATGGGGTGCCAGAACGGCGCGATGATGGTGCCGGCGCCCAGACGGATGGTGTGGGTGCGGGCGGCCAGGTAGGCCAGCAGCGGAATGGGGCTGGGGGAGATGGTGTATTCCATGGCGTGGTGTTCACCGATCCACACGGTGGAGAAGCCGCCGTTCTCGGCCATGAGCGTGAGCTCGGTCAACTCGTCGAAAAGCTGGCGATGGCCGACCTGCTCGTCGTAACGCTCCATATGAACGAACAAAGAGAATTTCATGCTGATGTCCTCAAGTCTGTTGGGTCGTTTTCGACCTGCTACGGCGAAGCGTTCACTGCGCTTCTGCTGGGGAGATTCCGCTATCGGGTTCGGCGCTATGCAAGGCGGCGCGGATCGCTATATATTGGTATACCATAATATGGAATGTCTGCAAGACCTGCCATTCGACTATTGTCAAAACAACAAGGGCCGTCCATGAGTATCAAGCACAAACTGGTCATGACCTTCGCGGTCATCGCCAGCCTTCCCGTCATTCTGGTCGCGGTTCTGGTGGTGCTGAACCTGCGTGACTCGGCCAGGGAGGATTTCATCGACAGCAGTGGAAGCGAAATCCGCCAGGTGGAGAACGCCATGCGCCTGTTCTTCGACGGTATCAGTCAGAACGTCGATTACCTGGCCGCACATCCGCAGATTGCTGCGACGGATGCGAACCTCAAGCGTTTCACCACCGCCGAGATGGCTGCTCAGCCCGAGGGCGAGCAGGATCGTGCATTGTTCGAGCTGTTCGCCGGGCTGGCGGCCAGTCATCCGGCCTATGCCTACGTCTCGCTGGGGACGAGCGAAGGCGGCTATGTGTTCTGGCCGGGAGATCCGAGCCTGAGCAATTACGATCCGCGCACGCGTCCCTGGTACCAGCGGGCGATGGCCGAGCCGAACAAGACGCTGCGTACCGAGGCCTATTACTGGGCGGCTGACGACGTGGTGCTGGTGAGTACCGTGCGTAGCCTGGCCAACCGCCTCGGCCAGCAGGGTGGGGTGGTCAACATCGATGTTTCGCTGCGTCAGCTCACCGACATCGTGCGGCAGATCAAGCTGGGTGAGAGTGGCTACCTGATGCTGATGGAGCGCAATGGCACGGTGCTGGTCGACCCGAGCCAGCCGGAGCATAACTTCAAGGCGCTCAAGGATCTCGGCAGCGCTTATGCTGAGCTGGCCGCAACCCGTGACGGGTTGGTCGAGCTGGCCATCGATGGCCAGCCGTTCATGGCCAATGTCTATTCCTCGGAAACGTTGGGTTGGCAGTTCATCGGGCTGGTCAAGAAGAGCGAGGTGATGGCCGGTGCGACCCACATGACCTGGCTCATCGTGTCCATCGCGGCGCTGGTGGCGCTGGCCTTCGCTGTGCTCGGTGCTGTGTTCGCCAGCATGATCGTGCGGCCGATCAGCGCTGTGGCCAGCGGCCTGGAAGGCATCGCCCAGGGTGAGGGCGACCTGACCAACAGCCTGGTCGTACGTGGCCGTGACGAGACGGCGCAACTGGCCGGCTGGTTCAACCGGTTTCTGGCGTCGATCCGCGACATGATCCTCAGCATCGGCCAGGCGGCCGGGCGCATCCACAGCAGCTCCAGCAGTTCCAACGAGGTGGCGCAGGAGCTGGCGGATGTGGCAGCGCGCCAGCGCGAAGCGGTGGACATGGTGTCCACCGCCTTCCACGAAATGGTCATGACCGCCAACGAGGTGGCCCGCGCCTGTTCCGAGGCCGCCGGGTCGGCGGATGCAGGGCAGCGCCAGGCACACGACGGGCAGCAGCAGATCGAAGCCTCGGCCAGCAGCGTGACGCGCCTGAGCGAAGAGATGCAACTGTCGGTGCAGTCGATGCAGCAACTGCAGCAGGACAGTGATTCGATCCAGTCGATCCTCGGCACCATCCGCGCGATTGCCGAGCAGACCAACCTGCTGGCGTTGAATGCTGCCATCGAGGCGGCGCGAGCCGGTGAGCAGGGCCGTGGTTTTGCCGTGGTGGCTGACGAGGTGCGTGCGCTGGCCAAGCGCACCGCCGATGCCACGGGGGAGATCGACGGCCTGCTCGGCAACCTGGCGCGACGCACGCAGGACACCGCTCGGCAGATGCACGCCAGCCTCGACGTGTCGCGTCAGACGGTGAATTCGATTGGTGAGGCGCGCTCCAGTTTCGAGCGCATCCGCGAGGCGGTGGACAACATCCGCGACATGAACACGCAGATCGCCACGGCAGCCGAGGAACAGCACCAGGTCGCGGAGGACATCAACCGCCATATCAGCCAGATCCACAGCGACTCGCAGCAGGTCGCCGAACTGGCCGAATCCACCAGCCATGATGCGCGAACCTTGACTGAGCTATCCGATGAGCTGAACCAGTTGGTCAGGCGCTTCAAGACCTGAGTGCGAACGCAGGCCGAAAGCAAACGGGGGAGTGGATGTCATCCACTCCCCCGTTTGCGTGATGAGGTGACCCGGCGTGCGAGGGCCGCTGACTTCAGGCCAGAGCGGGCAGGGCGCCCATCTTGCCGCGGCAGTAGATCATTGGCGCCAGGCTCTGTTCGGCGACGATCAGGTTCTTTACTTCACCTACCAGGATGGCGTGGTCACCGCCTTCGTACTCGCGCCACAGCTCGCATTCGATGACGGCGGTGGCGTTCGCCAGGATCGGGTTGCCCAGCTCGCTCAACGACCACTCGATACCTTGTGCCTTGTCCTTGCCCTTTTTGGCGAAGGCATAGGCTTCGTCCTTCTGCTCGGCGGAGAGCAGGTGGATGGCGAAGCGCTTGTTGCGGATCAGGGTGGGGTAGGAGTCGGAGCTGTAGTTGGGACAGAACAGCACCAGAGCAGGCTCCAACGACAGGGAGCTGAAGGCGCTGGCGGTCAGGCCGACGATCTGGCCGTCATCGTCCAGCGTGGTGATCACGGTCACGCCGGAGGGAAAGGAACCCATGACTTTCTTGTAGGTATCTGCGTCGATCATTGCGAAGGGCCTGTACAGGGTGGTTTGTGGATTTCGGTATTGTGGTATGCCAAATAAGACGGCGGACAAGCCCTGGTTTCACTCGATGGTCGGCTTCGTCGTCAGCGCAGGGCCAGGGTTTGAGCATCGCCTTGCTGGTCGTGAGCGGCAGGGCGTTGCTTCGGCTTGCCGGGTTGTCGGCGGCATCGGGGGATGCCGCCGACGGAGGCCCTTTGTGTCCGTCAATGGCTTCCGGCGCCCTTGAGCAGGTCGCTCTCGTTCCACTCGCTGTAGACGCAGCTTTCCGCCGCCTGCCAGCGTACCCGTACCGTGCTGCCCGGTTGGGGCGAAGCGCTGGCGCCGGACAGTGCCTTGAGCGTCATGCGGCAGCCGCCTGCGGTGATCACGCTGCAGGTCAGGCTATCGCCGAGAAAGACGATTTCCTCGACCCGTGCAGCGATCTCGTTGCAGCCGGCCGGCAGCGGCGTCTGTTCGGCCTCCTGCTGAGTCAGCAGCATGGCTTTCTCCGGGCGCACCATCAGCACCACGTCCTGGCCCGTGTGCAGGTTGGCGGTGGGGCGAATGGCCAGCGGCTGGTTCTCGAACGTCACCGCTGCGGCGCCCTGCACCTTGGCCCGGAGGAAGTTGGAGTTACCGAGGAAGGAAGCGACGAAGGCATTCGGTGGGTTCTGGTAGAGGTCGTAGCCGCTGCCCAGGCCGACGATCCTGCCGTGGCTGAAGATGGCGATACGCTGCGACAGGCGCATGGCCTCTTCCTGGTCGTGGGTGACGTAGACGATGGTGATGCCCAGGCGACGGTGCAGGTGGCGCAGTTCGTCCTGCAGGTCTTCGCGCAGTTTCTTGTCGAGGGCGCCGAGCGGCTCGTCCATCAGCAGGATGCGCGGCTCGTAGACCAGGGCGCGGGCGATGGCCACGCGTTGCTGCTGGCCGCCGGAGAGCTGTGCCGGGCGGCGATGGGCAAAGGCTTCGAGCTGCACCAGCTTGAGCATGGCGTCGACCTTGCGCTTCTGCTCGTCGGCGCCGAGCTTGCGGATGCCCAGGGGGAAGGCGATGTTGTCGCGCACGTTCAGGTGCGGGAACAGCGAATAGCGCTGGAACACCATGCCGATGCCGCGTTTGTGCGGCGGCACGTTGATCAGCGATTTGCCATCCACCAGGATCTCCCCGGAACTGGGCGTTTCGAAACCGGCGAGCATCGACAGCGTGGTGCTCTTGCCCGAGCCGCTGGAACCTAGGAAGGTGAGGAACTCACCTTCCTGAATGTCCAGGTTGATGTTGTCGACGGCGGCGAAGTCGCCGTAGTGCTTGTTCAGGTCGCGCAGGCTGACCAGCGGCTTCTGGTTGTATTTTTCTTGGAGTACGGCACTCATCTCGCTTACCTCGTCGGTCAGGCGCGGATTTCGCTGCGCCGACGGATGACGGCGGCAACGATCATGATCAATAGGGAAAGGCCGATCAGCAGCGTCGACGCGACGGCGATCACCGGGGTCAGATCCTGGCGCAGGGTCGTCCACATCTTCACTGGCAAGGTCTGCAGGCTGGGGCTGGCCATCATCACGCTCAGTACCACTTCGTCCCAGGACACCAGGAAGGCGAACAGCGCGCCGGCCATCATGCCGGGGCGGATCGCCGGGAAGGTCACCTTGACGATCGCCTGCAGGCGCGAGGCGCCACAGATCACAGCGGCATCCTCGATGGACTGGTCGAACAGCTTCAGCGAGTTGATGATCGAGATGATGGTGAAGGGCAGGGCGACGATCACGTGGCTGATCACGAAGGCCAGCAGCGTGCCGGTGTAGCCAAGCTTGAGGAACAGCGCGTAGACGGCCACGGCGATGATCACCAGCGGCACTATCATCGGCAGGGTGAACAGCGCGTACAGCAGCTCACGGCCCGGGAACTTGCCGCGCACCAGGGCGAAGGCGCAGGGCAGGCCCAGGGCCAGCGCGCAGACGGTGGTCAGCAGGGCGACCTTGAGGCTGGTGTAGGCGGCCTGCATCCAGTCGGGGTTGGAGAAGAACTGTTCGTACCATTTCAGCGTCCAGCCCGGTGGCGGGAATACCAGCCACTGCGAGGAGCCGAACGACAACAGCACGATGAAGACGATGGGCAGCAGCAGGAATGCGGCGATCGCACCTGTCGTCAGGAACAGGCCCGCCCGCAGGCGTGGCCCCATGGCATTCGGTGAAAGCAGCATGGCTTACCTCGCGGTACTGGAGGCGACCGGGGATTCCGGTTGCAGCTTCAGGTAGGCGTAGAACAGCAGCAGGGTGATGGCGATCAGCAACGCGGCGGCGGCGCTGGCCAGGCCCCAGTTGAGGAAGGACTGCACCTGCTGGATGATGAATTCCGGCAGCATCATGTTCTGTGCACCGCCGAGCAGTGCCGGGGTGACGTAGTAACCCAGCGACATCACGAAGACCATCAGCCCGCCGGAGAACAGGCCCGGTCGGCACAGTGGCAGGAACACCCGGAAGAAGTTGGTCCACGGGCTGGCGCCGCAGATCGAGCCAGCCTGCAGCACCATCGGGTCGATGGCGCTCATGGTGGCCTGCAGCGGCAGCACGATGAACGGAATCATGATGTAGCTCATGCCGATCACCACGCCGGTCAGGTTGTGCACCATCTCCAGCGGTTGATCGGTCAGCCCGAGCCACATCAGGATCGAATTGATCACTCCCGAGCCCTGCAGCAGCACCAGCCAGGCATAGGTGCGCGCCAGCAGGCTGGTCCACATCGACAGCAGAACGATGCTCAGCAGCCAGCGGCCCCAGCCGCGTGGCACCAGGGTGATCACCCAGGCCAGCGGAAAGCCCAGCAGCACGCTGATCAGGGTAACCAGGCCGGCGACCGTGAAGGTGTTGAGCAACACCCGCGAATAGGCCGAGTTGGCGAACAACGCTTCATAGTTGGCCAACCCTGGCTCGGGCTCCAGCACGCCGCGCAGCAGCAACCCGACCAGCGGGGCGATGAAGCACAGCATCAGGAACAGCAGGGCTGGAACCAGGGGCGTGAACCCACGCCAGCGCAGCAAGCGAGCCGGGCGGCTTGCGCCGCCGGCGGATGACGAGGTCAACGGCACGGCGGCTGCTTTCATTTGACCAGCCACTCGTTCCAACGCGCGGCGATCTCGTTCCCGTGCTCGGCCCAGTAGGCGAAGTCCAGGGTCACCTGCTCGGATGCATGGGCAGTCGGTAGGCTGGGGGCCAGCTCAGGCTCCAGCTGGCTGACCGAGTCGAGGTTGACCGGCGCGTAGGCAGTCAGGTTGGCGAATTCGGCCTGGCCGGCGGCGCCACTGGCGGCGGCCAGGAACTTCATGGCCGCATCCTTGTTCTTGGCGCCCTTGGGAATGACCAGGAAATCGGCCATAACCAGGTTCTGTTTCCAGCTCACGCCCACCGAGGCGCCTTCCTGTTCCAGTGCGTGGATGCGGCCGTTCCAGAACTGACCCAGGCTGACTTCGCCGGAGGCGAGCAGTTGCTGCGACTGGGCGCCGCCACCCCACCAGACAATGTCCTTCTTGATGCTGTCGAGCTTCTTGAAGGCGCGGTCGAGGTCGAGCGGGTAGAGCTTGTCGGGCGTTACGCCATCGGCCAGCAAGGCCAGTTCCAGTACGCCGGGGCTCGGCCACTTGTACAGGGCGCGCTTGCCGGGGTAGGTGGCGGTGTCGAACAGCGCTGACCAATCCTGCGGCTGCTTGTCACCCAGGCGATGTGCGTTGTAACCGAGCACGAAGGAGAAGAAGAAGGAGCCGACGCCGTGGTCGGAGACGAAGCGCGGGTCTATGCGGTCGCGCTGGATCACGCTGAAGTCGAGGGGTTCGAGCAGACCTTCGCGTGCGGCGCGCAGGGCGAAGTCGGCCTCGACGTCGACCACGTCCCACTGCACGTTGCCGCTGTCGACCATGGCCTTGAGCTTGCCGTAGTCGGTGGGGCCGTCCTGCAGCACCTTGATCCCGGTTTCCTGGGTGAAGGGTTCGGCCCAGGCGCTCTTCTGCGCGTCTTGAGTGGTACCGCCCCAACTGACGAAGCTGAGGCTATCGCTGGCCGTGGCGGCCGTGGCGGCCAGGCCCATGATCGTGGCGCCGATGACCGTGGTTAACGTCTTCTTGAACACCATCTTGCTTGCCCTCGTTTGTTGTGTTTTTACGCAAGCGGGCGATTGTTCACGCCCGCCTTCAGGGAGCAGTGACCCCATCTCGGGGTGTGTTAAGTCTGGCCGTGGCAGGGGCTTTCTTGGCGTTGTGCGGGTACGTCTGCCAGGTTATCGGCCTATGGAATATCATATTATGGTATTCCAAAAAATATGCAAGCGGCCTTCCGCTTGATCACGCCATGCACCGTGCGCAATAACAGTCCTCGGAAGCCCTTAAGTTATTGGTTTTCAGGCCGATTTATATACGTGAGCATTCGCTCGCGCGTCCTTTCCCGACCTTTCTGCCTAGGAGCTCATAATGAGCTGGCTCGACAACGCCAAACTGGCGACCAAACTGATTTCTGCTTTCGTTCTTTCTGCCTTGATCACGTTGATCATCGGCGCCTTGGGTAGCAATGGCATCGGCCAGCTATCGAACGCACTGCAGCTGGTGTTCTCCAACAATTTGGTATCCGTGGCCAAGGTCAACAACGTCAACTCGTCGCTCGTGGCGCAGCAGCGCGATCTCTATCGCCTGCTCAGTCTGACGGTAGCCCAGGAGCCGCAGTCTGCTCGTGATCAGGTCATCGACAGCCTGCGAGTAAGCGGCCAGGAAGCGGCCAAGGATTTTGCCGACTATCGCGCCACGCTTCTGGCGGATGACGAGCGTGTTGCCGGCGACAAGATGGAGCGCGACTGGCCCACCTACAACGCGACGGTGGCCCGCGTTCTGCAACTGCTGGATCAAGGGCAGACCAACGAAGCCAGCGGGCTCATCAATGGTGATCTGCGTCAGCAGTTCACTGCGCTGAGCGAGAATCTGGCGATCATCATCGACTCCAACAACCGGCAGGCATCGGAAGGGGCACAGGCCGCCAAGGCACTGGAAAGCTCGGCCAACATGATGCTTTACGCTGGTGTGATCATTGCCTTCGTGCTGGCCCTCGGCCTGGGCTTGCTGATCACCCGCAATGTCGCCGCGCCCATCGCCGCTGCGGTGGTCAGCGCGCAGCGTGTGGCCGAGGGTGACCTGACCGTGCAGATCGACAGCGCTCGCCAGGACGAAGCGGGTCAGCTGCTGCGTGCCCTGGGCAGCATGCAGGGCAGCCTGCGTCGTACCCTGCAGGAGATTGCCGGGGCGGCCGACCAGCTGGCCTCGGCTGCCGAGGAACTGAGTGCGGTGACCGATGAGAGCACCCGCGGTCTGGTACGGCAGAACGACGAGATCCAGCAGGCTGCCACAGCGGTCAACGAGATGACAGTGGCCGTTGAAGAGGTGGCGCGCAACGCCGTCTCCACTTCCGAAGCTTCGCGCGGTGCCAATCAGGAGGCCGAGGGTGGGCGTGATCGCGCCCGCGAAGCGGCGCAGGCCGTCAATGGCATGGTGCGTGAGCTGGGTGCTTCCAGCTCGACCGTGCAGACCCTGGCCGAGCAGGTGCGCAACATCGGCAACGTGGTCGACGTGATTCGTGGTATCGCCGAGCAGACCAACCTGCTGGCGCTCAACGCGGCCATCGAGGCCGCGCGTGCAGGTGAGCAGGGCCGTGGCTTCGCCGTGGTAGCCGACGAAGTGCGTGCTCTGGCGGCGCGTACGCAGACGTCCACTGGCGAGATCGAGTCGATCATCGGCACCGTGCAGAGCACGGCCGAGCAGGCCGTTCGTTCCATGGGGCAGAGTCAGGAACTGGCGCAGAATACCCAGAGCCTGGCACAGCAGGCCGGCGAAGCGCTGGAGCGCATCACTCAGGCCGTCGCCGGGATCAACGAGCGCAACCTGGTGATCGCCAGCGCCGCTGAAGAGCAGGCCCAGGTGGCACGGGAGGTGGATCGCAATCTGGTGAACATCCAGGAACTGTCGACCCAGACAGCCGCCGGTGCCAATCAGACCAGTGCCTCCAGTCAGGACCTGTCGCGCCTGGCCGTGTCCTTCAATCAGATGGTGGCACGCTTCAGGCTGTAATCGGCTCGAAGGGGAGGCTTTCCACGACCTCCAGGTCATAGCCGGTCAGGCCCGCGTACTTCAGTGGCGGGCCCAGATGGCGCAGTTTGCCGACGCCCAGATCCTGCAGGATCTGGGCACCGGTACCGACTTCGGAATAGATGCGTGACTGCGAGCGGCTGAACTGCTTGCGTGGTTGCGTCAGCTGCGGCACGCGCTCGAGCAGCGCCTGCGAGGATTCGTTGTTGGCCAGCACCACCACCACGCCGTGGCCGGTTTCGGCGACTTTCTGCAGGGCCGCCCACAGCGTCCAGTTCTGCGGGCCGTTGTACTCGGCACCGACCAGATCGCGCAGCGGGTCGATCACATGGACGCGTACCAGAGTAGACTGATCGCGCTGAATATCGCCCATGACCATGGCCATGTGCACGCCGCCTTCGATGCGATCCTCAAAGGTGACCAGGCGGAAGGTGCCATGCACCGTCGGCAGCTCGCGCTCGCCAATGCGCTCGACCGTGTGTTCGGTGCTCAGCCGGTAATGGATGAGGTCGGCGATGGTGCCGATCTTGATGCCATGCTTGGCCGCAAAGGCTTCCAGCTCCGGCCGACGGGCCATGCTGCCGTCATCGTTCATCACCTCTACGATCACCGAGGCCGGGCTGAAACCGGCCAGGCGTGCCAGATCACAACCCGCCTCGGTGTGCCCGGCGCGGGTCAGCACGCCACCTTCACGGGCGCGCAAGGGGAAGATGTGCCCCGGTTGCACCAGGTCATCGGCTACGGCGCCGGGGGCGACGGCGGTGAGCACCGTATGGCAGCGGTCGGCCGCCGAGATACCGGTGGTCACGCCTTGCGCCGCTTCGATGGAGATGGTGAACGCCGTGCTGTAGGCGCTGCCGTTGGCAGGCACCATCTGTTCGAGGCCGAGGCGCTGGCAGTGTTCTTCCGTCAGGGTCAGGCAGATCAGACCGCGGGCTTCGCGGGCCATGAAATTGATCGCGGCGGGCGTGCACCGTTCGGCGGCCAGCAGCAGGTCGCCTTCGTTCTCGCGATCTTCGTCATCGACCAGCAGCACCATCTTGCCCTGGCGGTAATCTTCGATGATCTCTTCGATGGAATTGAACGGCATGGCAGGCACCTGATGGAGTAGGGTATTGTGTTTATTGGTATACCATAATACGCATTGCTCGCAAATTACGGAGGTGAAGATGAAGGGGTACTGGATCGCGCATGTGGATGTGACGGATGCGCAGCAATACGCTGAATACACCCGCCGCGCGCCGGCTGCGTTCGCCTTGTATGGCGGGCGCTTCCTGGCCCGTGGCGGGCGTTCGCAGGCGCTGGAAGGGCGCGAGACGCCGCAGCGCAGTGTGGTCATCGAGTTCGATTCCTACGAACAGGCGCTGGTCTGCTACCGCTCGGCCGAATACCAGGACGCCTGCGTGCATCGTCAGGGCGTGGCGAACGCAGAGGTGATCATCGTCGAGGGGATCGAGGCGTAGTCCGGAATGCATCCAGGCTGCGTGGTGAGACGGTGCGCATGGCGCACCCTACGGTGAACGGGTGATCAGCCGTAGCCCGGATGCAATCCGGGGTGCGCCGTCCATGAGTATTCCCGGATTTCATCCGGGCTACAGGGCGCGGTCAGCGGATGAAGTGCACCTTGCCGGTGTCGTCGTTGCCCATGTAGATGCCATAGACACCGGCCTGGCGTTCCTCGATGTAGCGTTCGAGAATCTGCCGGATGGCCGGGTAATAGATGGCATCCCAGGGGATTTCCTCGGGGGCGAAGAAACGGTAGTCCAGGGTCTCCGGCCCATGCTGGCCGGTGATCTCCAGCGCGCAGGCGCGGAAGATGATGTACACCTCGCTGATGCGCGGGACGCTGAAGATGGAGTAGGGCGAGAGGATCTCGGCGCGCACGCCGGCTTCTTCCCAGACCTCGCGCAGGGCTGCCTGTTCGGTGGTTTCGCCGTTTTCCATGAAGCCGGCCGGCAGCGTCCAGGTGCCCGGGCGCGGTGGAATGGCGCGTTGGCACAGCAGGTACTTGCCGTCGCGCTCGATGATGCAGCCGGCGATGATCTTGGGGTTCTCGTAGTGGATGTAGCTACAGCCACCACAGATCAGTCGTGCATGCGTGTCCCCGTCGGGTTGCCGGCGGCTCAGATCGGCTGAGCCGCACTGCGGGCAGAAGCGCGGGGCAGGCATGGCATCAGCGTCCGATGCGCGGCTCTTGCAGGGCGATGGGGGTGACGAAGTCGCGCACTTCACCCGGCTCGGCCTGCTTGGAGCGTAGGTAATCCAGCGCGACCTTGGCGGCGGCGCGCACGTGATCAACCGATGCCTGGTGCGCGGCCAGCGGATCGCCGCTCTTGATCGCCTCGACGATGTGCTCCATTTCCTTGTTGCTGCTGCCGCGACGGTTGACCTGAGACACCGAGGTGGCACGCAGGTAGCTGATACGTGCCTGCAACTGGCGCAACTGAGTGGCGGCGATCTGGTTGCCGGAGCCTTCCAGCAGCACGTCGTAGAAACCCTGCACGGAATCGAGTACCTGCTGCAGGTCGCCGCTTTCGAGGGTCTTGCGGTTGTCTTCCAGGGCCTTCTCCAGGGCACGAATGTCCTTGGGTTTGGCGTTGAGGGTGAAGAGCTGGACGATCAGGCCCTCGAGCACGCAGCGCAGTTCGTAGAGATCGCGGGCGTCTTCCAGGGTGATGATGGCCACGCGTGGGCCCTTGCTTCCGGCGAATTCCACCAGGCCTTCGGACTCCAGGTGGCGAAGGGCTTCGCGTACCGAGGTGCGACTGACGCCCAGGCGCTCGCAGAGGTCGCGTTCCACCAGGCGATCACCCGGCAGCAGTTGGAAGTTCATGATGGCGCCACGCAACTTGTCGAGCACGATTTCGCGCAGGGTGATGGGGTTGCGATTGACCTTGAAGCTGTCGTCGAGTGGCAGGCGTTTCATGGGGTCCGCTCTTGTGTGGCTATCCGTAAGAAAACAACGAAGGAGCACTCACGGGTGCTCCTTCGTCAGTTCTGCTGGCCCTGTTCTTGCGCCTCCGCTTCTGCGAAGGCTTCCCGAGCGATGCGGAAGCTGTCCACTGCGGCAGGAACACCGCAATAGATGCCGACCTGCAGCAGGATCTCGCGGATCTGCTCACGGCTCAGGCCGTTACGCAGGGCACCGCGAATGTGCAGTTTCAGCTCGTGCGGGCGATTGAGGGCCGAAATCATTGCCAAGTTTATCATGCTGCGTTCTTTCAGCGATAAACCGTCGCGCCCCCATACATGACCCCAACAGTACTCGGTCACCAGCTCCTGCAGCGGCCGGTTGAAGTCGTCTGCGTTCTGCAGCGATTGGTTGACGTAGGCCTCGCCCAGCACCTGGGTGCGAATGGCCAGGCCTTTCTCGTACTTCTCGTTGCTCATGTTCTCGTCCTCAATGTGGGTCACAGCCCGCCCATCAGGGTGTATTTGATTTCCAGGTAGTCTTCGATGCCGTACTTCGAGCCTTCACGGCCCAGGCCGGAGGACTTTATCCCACCGAACGGCGCCACCTCGGTGGAGATCAGCCCTTCGTTGATGCCGACCATGCCGTACTCCAGCGCCTCGCTCATGCGCCAGGCTCGGCCCAGGTCGCGGGTATAGCAGTAGGCGGCCAGGCCATATTCGGTGTCGTTGGCCAGGTGAACCGCTTCGGCCTCGTCGTGGAAGCGGAACACGGCAGCCAGGGGGCCGAAGGTTTCCTCGCGGGCGACCTTCATCTCGACCGTGGCACCGGCCAGCACCGTCGGTAGGTAGAAGCCGTGGCCCAGTGGGTGGCGCTCGCCGCCGCACACCAGTCGGGCACCTTTGCTCAGGGCATCGTGCACGTGATCCTCGACCTTCTGCACGGCGCGCTCGTTGATCAGCGGGCCAAGCTTGACGCCGCTTTCGAAGCCATCGCCAATCGCGAGTTCGCCGACTCGCTCGGCCAGGTGGGCGACGAAGGCGTCGTGTATGCCGTCCTGTACCAGGAAGCGGTTGACGCAGACGCAGGTCTGGCCGTTGTTGCGGTACTTGGCGATCAGCGCACCCTCGACCGCCTTCTCCAGGTCGGCGTCATCGAAGACGATGAACGGCGCGTTGCCGCCCAGCTCCAGCGAGACCTTTTTCAAGGTGTTGGCCGACTGCGCCATCAGCAGCTTGCCGATGGGCGTCGAGCCGGTGAAGGAGAGCTTGCGCACGTCGGCGCTGGCGGTCAGCTCGCCACCGATGGCCACGGCGTCGCCGGTGACGACATTGAGAAGGCCGGCGGGGATACCGGCCTGTTCGGCGAGGGCCACGAGGGCGAGGGCGGTGAAGGGGGTTTCCGGCGCCGGCTTGACGATGCACGGACAACCGGCGGCCAGCGCCGGGCCGACCTTGCGGGTGATCATCGCCGCCGGGAAGTTCCACGGTGTGATCGCCGCGACCACGCCGATCGGCTCCTTGCTCACGACGATGCGCGCATCGCCCTTGTGGCTGGGAATGGTGTCGCCGTAGATACGCTTGGCTTCCTCGGCGAACCACTCGATGAAGCTGGCGGCATAGAGAATCTCGCCTTTGGCTTCAGCCAATGGCTTGCCCTGTTCCTGGGTGAGAATTTCGGCCAGGGCGTCGCTGTGCTCGATGATCAATCCGTACCAGCGCTTGAGCAGCTCGCTGCGCTGCTTGGCGGTCAATGCGCGCCAGGCCGGCCATGCGCGGTTGGCGGCCGCGATGGCCTGGCGGGTTTCGGCGGCGCCCATGTTCGGCACGGTACCGATCTGCTGACCATTGGCGGGGTTGAATATGGCGCAGGTCGAGCCGTCCCGGGCATCGAGCCACTGGCCGTCGATGAAAGCCTGCTGGCGAAACAATGAGGTCATGGCAGCTCCGTGAAAGTGGCGCATGAACGAAAGGGCTATGGCACGAGTAGGGTGGGCCGTGCGCACCAGAAGTCCACATGGCCATGGCGCGCATGGCGCACCCTGCAGTGCACAAGCCATCGAATAAAAAAGGCCGCTACCGAGGGGGCTGGCGCGGCCAAGGAATCAGGCAATGTGCGGCAAGGCGCCGAGTTTGCCGCGGTGATAGAGCATCGGCGTCACCTCCTGCTCGGGCAGGATCAGGTTCTTCACGGCGCCGACGATGATGGCGTGGTCGCCACCGTCGTACTCGCGCCACAGCTCGCATTCGATGATGGCGGTGGCCTTGGAAAGCAGCGGGTTGCCCAGCTCGCTCAGGTGCCACTCGATGCCTTTGGTCTTGTCCTTGCCCTTCTTGGCGAAGGCATAGGCCTCGGCCTGCTGGTCGGCGCACAGCAGGTGGATGGCGAAACGCTTGCTGTCGCGCAGGATCGGGTAGGTGTCCGAGGCGTAGTTGGGGCAGAACAGCACCAGCGCCGGGTCGATGGACAGGGCGCTGAAGGCGCTGGCGGTGATGCCGACGATGTCGCCTTCGCTGTCCAGGGTGGTCACCACGGTGACACCGGACGGGAAGGAGCCCATCACTTCTTTATAGATACCGGGTTCGATCATGATGCTGGTCTCTCAACGCATGACGAAGGGATCAGGCATGGGCGCCTGCGAGAGGTTGATCCACACCGTTTTCAGCTCGGTATAGGCCAGCACCGAATCGATGCCGCTCTCGCGGCCGTAGCCGCTGTTGTTGAAGCCGCCGATGGGCGCCATGGCCGAGACCGCGCGGTAGGTGTTGACCCAGATGATGCCCGAGCGCACGCCCTTGGCCATGCGATGAGCACGGCCCAGGTCGCGTGTCCAGATGCCGGCGGCCAGACCGAACTGCGAGTCGTTGGCCATGGCCAATGCTTCGGCCTCGTCCTTGAAGCGGATCACCGAGGCCACGGGGCCGAAGACCTCTTCCTGCATGATCTTCATCGAGTGGTCGTTGCACTCGAACAGGGTCGGCTCGTAGTACCAGCCCTTGCCGTCGATTGCCGGGCGCTTGCCACCCAGGCGCAGGCGCGCGCCTTCGGCGATGGCATCGGCCACCAGGCTTTCGACCACGGCCAGTTGCTGCGCGGTGGCCATCGGGCCCATTTCGCTGGCGTCGTCCTGCGGGCTGCCGATGCGGATGCGCTTGGCGCGTTCGATCAGGCGTTCGACGAATTCGTCGTAAATCGCGTCCTGCACCAGCAGGCGCGAGCCGGCCACACAGCTTTGCCCGGAGGCGGCATAGATGCCGGCCACGGCGCCGTTGATGGCGCTGTCCAGGTCGGCGTCGGCGAAGATGATGTTCGGCGACTTGCCGCCCAGTTCCAGGCTCAGCTTGGCGAAGTTCTCGGCACTGGCGCGCACCACGTGGCGCGCGGTGGCGGCGCCGCCGGTGAAGGCGATCTTGCGCACCAGCGGGTGACGGGTGAGCGCGGCGCCGGTACTTGGGCCGTAACCGGTGACCACGTTGACCACGCCGGCCGGGAAGCCCGCTTCGAGGGCCAGACGGGCCAGTTCGAGAATGGTCGCCGAGGCGTGTTCCGAGGGCTTGAGCACGATGGTGTTGCCAGCGGCCAGGGCCGGGGCGAGCTTGATGGCGGTCAGGTACAGCGGGCTGTTCCAGGGAATGATGCCGGCCACCACGCCAATCGGTTCGTGGGTGGTGTAGGCGAACATATCCGGCTTGTCGAGGGGCAGGGTACCGCCTTCGAGTTTGTCGGCCAGGCCGGCTGTGTAGTGGAAGAACTCCGGCAGGTAGCCAACCTGGCCGCGGGTTTCGCGGATCAGCTTGCCGTTGTCGCGGCTTTCCAGCTGTGCCAGGTGTTCCTTGTTCTCGGCGATCAAGTCGCCCAGGCGGCGCAACAGCTTGCCCCGAGCTGTGGCGGTGATGCCGCGCCACACCGGGCTTTCGAAAGCTTTCTGGGCGGCCTGCACGGCACGCTCGACATCGTCTTCGCCGGCGTCGGGCAGCTCTGCCCAGGCCTCGGCCAGCGCCGGATTGAGGCTCTGGAAGGTCTTGCCGGACAGGGCGTCGACCCACTGTCCGTCTATGCACATCTGGAAGCGTGCGAGTGTCATGCGACGATCCCTTTTGTCTGGTTCTTGAAGGCCTGGGCCCGCTGCAGGAAATCCAGCAGCACCTGGTTGACCAGGCGGGGCGATTCCACCGGCATCATGTGCCGTTGTTCATCGAGTATGGCGACCTGGGCGCCCGGAATGTGACTGGCCAGCTGGCGCGCCATCTCCGGCGTCGAGCCGGGATCCAGCTCGCCAGTGGCGACCAGGGTCGGCGCCTGGATGCTGCCCAGATCCTCGACGCGGTACATGTCCTGGGTGGCGAATAGTTCGTAGGTGGTCAGGTAGCCCAGTGGATCATTGCCGGCCAGGGTCTGGCGAATGGCGGCGATCTGCGCCGGGTTGGCCGCCTGGTACTCGCGACTGAACCAGCGCGACAGCGCCGCTTCGGCATTGGCGTCCGGTCCGTGTTCGGCGGCCTGACGGGTGCGCTCGATCACGCCGGCGCGCTGCTCGGCGCTGCGATTGAACACGCTGTTGAGAATTACCAGGCTCTCCAGCAACTGCGGATGGTGCAGGGCGAACGCGCGCGCCACCAGGCCACCCATGGAGAAGCCGATGACGCTCACGCACGGCAATGCGAGGTGTTCGAGCAGTTCGCGCAGTTGTTCGGCATAGCCTTCCAGGCCGGTGCCCGGCGCCGGGCGCGGGCTGTTGCCGTGGCCGAGCATATCGTAGGCGATGACCTGGAAGTGTGGAGCCAGGCCGACGATCTGACCGCCCCACATTTCCTTGTTGAGGCCGACCCCGTGGATCAGCACCACGGGATGGCCCTGACCGGTCTCCAGGTAACTGGTGCCGGCTGGCGTGCGTTCAGCGGTGAGCCGAATCATTGCGTGCTCCTGCCCAAGGTTGGCATTACTGGGCCTTCTCGGCGGCCAGTTCTTCCAGGTCGATATAGCGGTTGCCGATGCGCGGATGCAGGCGACCGCCGTCGGAGGCGCCCAGCACCACGATGATCTCGTCGGCACGCGGTGCATCCTCGATCTGCATTTCCAGGGTGATGTAGTGCGAGCGCAGACCTTCATCGTCCTTGTGCATCATCGGGATCTGGATCGAGGTGCCCGGGCCGCCGCGCTTGTTGGTGAAGGAGAGGTAGCTCTTGGCCTTGACCGCTTCACGGTAGTGATTGCCGAAGCGCAGGGTGTGGATCACGGCGGAAGCATGCTCGATCTCACCTTCGGCACCCACCACGGCAGCTTTGCCGTAGGCCTCGATCTTATCGGCACCGCCGATGGCGGCGGTCAGACGCTCGACCATCAACGCGCCCAGCTCGGAGCAGTTGGCCTTGATCTCGGGCTTGAGATCCTCGACGAAACCGCGCCCTAGCCAGGGGTTTTTGATGACCACGGCCAGGCCCACCATGGTCACCGGCTTGTCGGTGGCCTTGCCACCCTCGATGCGAGTTTCTTCGAGGTAGGTGACGATCTTGCGGATTTCGAAACTCATGTGCGATGCGCTCCTGGGGCGATGGGTCATTGTTCTTGTATCATGGTATACCATAATACCGATTGCGCAAGTCAAGCACTCGCAGAAGCTTTCTGCCGGCTGGTTGAGCGGTGATGACTGGCATCCTGCGAGCGTTGAATCTTAATTATGGTTTATGGTATGCCGTGATATGTTGCGGGGCTGGCCATCCTCCAGAAGCGTCTTCGCGGATTGCCTCGGTGTGTCAGGTGGTTGTGGAGTCGTGCCTGGTTCGGCATCCACGCCTGCCTGCGTCGCCCCCTTGGTTGCACAACAAGAATAAGGAGGCTCCTGTGAGCGTACGCCCTGACTCGCTCCTCGAACGCTGGTTCGCGGGAGCCAGCCCGATCATGGCGATGGCTGCGTTGGCGACCTTGATGATCGCCAGCTGGTTCGTCACCTCGCCGATTCGGCGACCCTGGTGATCTGTCCCCCTCTGTCCATGGGCAACCCGAACTCGTCGCGCAGATGGGGTATCGGTCTGGGGGGGGGCGACGGTGTTGCTGCTGGCCGGTGGGCTCCAGGCTGCCACCATCGCTGCTAGTGCTAGTGCTAGTGCTGATCTGCTATCGCATGGTCAAGGCACTGCATCAGCAAGAGCAGGCCGTGGCGACTTCACGTGAGGCCCTGGCTAATCTGTCTGTGCGTGGTTCGCAGTCAGTAGATTTTCTTGGCCAATAAAAAGCCCGCGCATGGGGCGCGGGCTTTTCGTGTCGCTGCGAACTCAGGCGATGCGGTAATTCAACACGCTGTCCTGTTCCTTGAGCGTCTTGCGCAGGTCGGCCGGAATGTTGCCGGCGCGTACGGCCAGCTCCAGGCGAATCTCTTCCAGGCTCTGGGCAAAGGCATTCTGGTCGGCGATCTGTGGTTTGGCCAGGACGCGGCTGTAGACGGTGCTGTCGCTCTCGTCGAGCAGGGCGAGGATGATGCTGCCATCCGGGCGCGGCGAGCTGAAGCTGGCACGCAGCGGATTGAACAGGTGATCGACGAGCTGTTGGTTGGTGAGTTCCATGTCCTACTCCATCCTGAGGTTGGTCACGTTCGACCTCGGGATGGTCGATTGGTTCAAGCGACGAGCGACTGGCGGGTGCGCTCGATCACCTGTTGCAGCGACTCGTCGTTGTACTGGCCGGGGTAGAGGCGTTGGCTGTACTGGGCGATGCCGGTCTTGTCGACCAGGGTAAAGCTGAAGCTGCCCTTGCGCGTTGCCTGGATACGGCAGTCGAACGGGGCGAAGGCGTGAGTCAGCGTGCTGATGGCTTTCTGAATTTGATGTTGAGCATTCATTTTTCTAGGTATTTCCTTTAAAGCATGTGCGCTTCGTTGCGCGTGGTGTAGCTCCATGTGGTTGGCCGAAAAACGGCCATGGCATGTCAACCGATCGGAGCTTGATTAGCACGATAAAGTTCCATTGTTACGGTTCTTCGGCGTGGTCGGTACGTCGGAGGCAGGCAAAGGAACCGCGCCGATAAACGGCGAGTCGGCCTGATCAGTCAGCAGATGGGATCGGGGAGGGCGGCAGCGCGGGGATGCGCTAGACGTTGAACCTGGAAACCAGCGAGGGGGCGCAAAGGCCTTAATGACTTACAGCGTGGTACGAACGGCGCGGATGATAATCCTTTGTTCAAGAAATAACCAGCGCTATTTCTCAGGCCAGAGCAATGCCGTTTCATACATGTGGGTGGCGGATGCAATTTGCTGGTTGCTCCGCTAGGATTAGCCCACTTTTGCTTTCCTCATATGACGGTTTTCCATGAGTTATCAGGTTCTTGCACGTAAATGGCGTCCACGCTCGTTCCGCGAAATGGTCGGCCAGACGCATGTGCTCAAAGCCCTGATCAATGCCCTGGACAGCCAGCGGCTGCACCACGCCTACCTGTTCACCGGTACGCGCGGGGTGGGCAAGACCACCATTGCGCGGATCATCGCCAAGTGCCTGAACTGCGAAACCGGTATCAGCTCAACCCCCTGTGGCACCTGTTCGGTGTGCCGGGAGATCGATGAGGGGCGCTTCGTCGACCTGATCGAAGTGGACGCTGCCAGCCGCACCAAGGTCGAAGATACCCGTGAACTGCTCGACAACGTGCAGTACTCGCCGAGCCGTGGGCGCTTCAAGGTCTACCTGATCGACGAAGTGCACATGCTCTCCACCAGCTCCTTCAACGCCCTGTTGAAGACGCTGGAAGAGCCGCCGCCCCACGTCAAATTCCTCCTCGCCACCACCGACCCGCAGAAATTGCCGGTCACCGTGCTGTCGCGCTGTTTGCAGTTCTCGCTGAAGAACATGCCGCCAGAGCGCGTGGTCGAGCACTTGACCCACGTGCTGACCGCCGAGAACGTGCCATTCGAGGACGACGCCCTGTGGCTGCTGGGCCGCGCTGCCGATGGTTCTATGCGCGACGCCATGAGCCTGACCGACCAGGCCATCGCTTTCGGCGAAGGCAAGGTGCTGGCGGCCGACGTGCGCGCCATGCTCGGTACGCTCGATCATGGCCAGGTCTATGGCGTACTGCACGCGCTGATAGAAGGTGATGCTCGGGCACTGATCGAGGCGGTGCGTCACCTGGCCGAGCAGGGGCCGGACTGGAATGGCGTGCTGTCGGAAATGCTCAACGTCCTGCACCGCGTGGCCATAGCCCAGGCGCTGCCGGAGGCCGTCGACAACGGCCAGGGCGACCGCGAGCGCGTACTGCAACTGGCCCAGGCGCTGCCGGCCGAAGATGTGCAGTTCTACTATCAGATGGGCTTGATTGGCCGTCGTGATCTACCGCTGGCGCCTGAACCGCGCGGCGGCTTCGAGATGGTGCTGCTGCGCATGTTGGCTTTCCGCCCGGCAGGAGGCGACGATGCGCCCAAGGTCACGCTAAAGCCCTTGGGGATCAGCCAGGCCACTGCTGATTCCCAACAAGGCCCAGTGGCCGGCACCGCTATGCCGGCTCCCGTGGTTTCTGCTCCAGCTCCCGTCGTCGCTGCGGCGGCTGCAATCGCTCCTGTTGCTCCTGCTGCGGTTGAGCCCAGCCCTGTGGTGCCGGCCCCGAGTGTTACACCTGTTGTAAGTGAGCCGGTTCGGCCTGTTGACGTGCCTGTAGCGCCGGCCGCTAACCTGCCCGCCGAGCCCGAGCCCGAGCCCGAGCCCGAGCCCGAGCCCGAGCCCGCTGCTCCAGTGGTGGATGTGCCTTGGGAAACCGCCAGGGCTGCTGAGCCTGTCGCCGAGCCCGTTCAGCCTGTTGCCCCGGCTGAGCCGGAGATCAAAGCCGTAGAGCCTCGCGTCGAGCAGGTTGCACCGGTTGAAATGTCGGTTCCGAGCGAGATCGCACAGCCATTAGCCGATGCGGAGGCGGGTGATGACGAGCCACCGCCCGGTGACTACGACTACGTCGAAATGGACGCCGAAACCCTCGATTACGATTTTGGCCATGCCGAAACTGCGGCGCCCGTAGTCGAAGAACCGCTGCCGGCCGCCAAACCGGCTACCGGTCTGGCGGCAGAGTGGCTGTCACTGTTCCCGCAGCTTGGCCTGGGCGGCATGACCGGCAGCATCGCCGCTAACTGCACCCTGATCGAAGCCAATGGTGACGACTGGCTGCTGCACCTGGATCCGGCGCACAGTGCACTGTTCAACCCGACCCAGCATCGGCGTCTGAATGATGCGCTGAACCAGCAGCAGGGGCGCAGCATCAAATTACGTATCGAGTTGTGCAAGCCCGAGCAGGAAACTCCGGCGCAGGCCGCTGCGCGTCGCCGCGCCGATCGCCAGCGCAGCGCCGAGGCCTCCATTCACGCCGACCCGCTGGTGCAGCAAATGATTCAGCAGTTCGCCGCCAAGGTACGCGACGACAGTATCGAACCTATCGATGCGCCCAGCTAACCGGTCGTTTCAACGATTTGTTTAACCCCGAACACCGAGGATACCGACATGATGAAAGGTGGCATGGCAGGCCTGATGAAGCAGGCTCAGCAAATGCAGGAAAAAATGCAGAAGATGCAGGAAGAGCTGGCCAATGCCGAAGTCACCGGCCAGTCCGGCGCCGGTCTGGTCAGCGTGGTGATGACCGGTCGTCACGACGTCAAGCGCATCACCCTGGATGACAGCCTGATGCAGGAAGACAAGGAAGTGCTGGAAGACCTGATCGCCGCAGCCGTCAACGACGCCGTGCGCAAGGTCGAGCAGAACAGCCAGGAGAAGATGTCCGGTATGACCGCAGGGATGCAGCTCCCCCCCGGCTTCAAAATGCCCTTCTGAGCATGTGACGCCCAGCCGGCACGCATTACTGCGTTGCGAAAGGCCCCGAGCATCCTCATTTACAGATGTAAACTCCGGTGCTCGGGGCCTTTCGCGCCTTGTACTGCGTACCGTCTGATCGCCCCGTGGTAATGGTGTGCGAAGCGCACCCGTTCGTAGGGTGGGCTTTAGCCCACCAGATCATTGCCCGCCAACCTTTGCAGGACTTCCATGAGCTTCAGCCCCCTTATTCGCCAGTTGATCGACTCCCTGCGTATCCTGCCCGGCGTGGGGCAGAAGACTGCGCAACGCATGGCGCTGCAACTGCTCGAGCGTGATCGCAGCGGTGGTCAGCGTCTGGCGCAGGCGTTGAATGCGGCGATGGAGGGCGTGGGGCACTGCAAGCGCTGTCGCAGCCTGAGCGAGGACGAGGTGTGCCAGCTCTGCCTGGACGAACGCCGCGACGACAGTTTGCTGTGCGTGGTGGAAGGCCCGATGGACGTGCATGCCGTGGAGCAGACCGGGTATCGCGGGCGCTATTTCGTGCTCAAGGGGCATCTGTCGCCGCTCGATGGCCTGGGCCCGGAGGCCATTGGTATTCCAGCGTTGCTGGAGCGTATCGAGGCCGGTGCTTTCAGCGAAGTGATCCTGGCGACCAATCCGACGGTAGAGGGCGAGGCCACGGCGCACTACATCGCGCAGATTCTTGCTGGCAAAGGTCTGGTTGCCTCGCGTATTGCCCACGGCATGCCACTTGGTGGTGAGCTGGAGCTGGTCGATGGCGGCACCTTGGCGCATGCACTGGCCGGTCGGCGTCCGATCAGCCTCTGAACCATCAGCCCCTTCTATTCGGAGTGCCTGTGATCAACGACACTCTGCGCCGTATGAGTCTGCTGTTCCTGCTGGTAGCGCCTGTGGCTGCGCAGGCCGCCCAATGCCCCAGCGGCCAGATCCAGGTCTGCCTGGGGGCTTCCTGCCTATGCGTGCCGGATCCAGTGCAGGTGCGCGAAGACGGCCTGAACATGGCTGCAGCCCGTCTCGAAGCCTGGTTGCTGCAATCGCGCCAGGCTGCGCTGCGCGCCGGTACCGAGCCGATTCCCTTGATGATCCGCGCACAGCTGGCGCCGTTCTACGATGATGCGTTGCTCGATGAGGTGCGCTACCGCGTCGGCATCACCGACGAGATGGACGCCGCCACCGTCATGCTGCAGAACCCCGATGTGCAGGCCGTGACGCTGGTCGATGTGGTGGTGTTTCGCGATGCCGAGGCCGCTGCCCAGGATGCGGCACTGTGGGCGCATGAACTCTGGCATGTGCAGCAGTATCGCGAGTGGGGCACCGATGGCTTCGCCCAGCGTTACACCCGCAATTTCCAATCGGTGGAAGGGCCTGCCTACGAGATGGGCGAGCGCGTGAGAAAGGCGCTGCGCGAACAGAAATGAAACGCTCGCTTGAAAACCAAGCAAGCGCTAGGTTAGGGTGGCCGAAACAATAACGGGAGTACCCGCATGGCCGCCCCTCTGTCGTATTTCGATCAATCCCACCAACTGGTTCGTGATTCCGTTCGGCGTTTCGTCGAGCGCGAGATCCTGCCGCATATCGACGAGTGGGAGGAGGCCGAGGAATTCCCTCGCGAGCTGTACCTCAAGGCAGGCGCAGCAGGCGTCCTCGGTATCGGTTACCCGGAGCAGTACGGCGGCAGTCACGAGGGTGACGTGTTCGCCAAGGTGGCGGCCAGCGAGGAGCTGATGCGCAGCGGCTCCGGTGGCCTGGTGGCTGGGCTCGGCTCGCTGGACATCGGCTTGCCGCCCATCGTCAAGTGGGCCAAGCCCGCCGTGCGCGAGCGCGTGGTGCCGCAGGTGCTGGCTGGCGAGAAGATTATGGCGCTGGCGGTGACCGAGCCTTCCGGTGGCTCCGATGTCGCCAACCTCAAGACCCGCGCCGTGCGCGACGGCGATCACTACCGTATCAATGGCAGCAAGACCTTCATCACCAGTGGTGTGCGTGCCGATTACTACACGGTCGCGGTGCGCACCGGCGGCGAAGGTTTCGGCGGCGTCAGCCTGCTGCTGGTAGAGAAGGGTACGCCGGGCTTCACCGTCGGGCGCAAGCTAAAGAAGATGGGCTGGTGGGCTTCGGATACCGCCGAGCTGTTCTTCGACGACTGCCAGGTGCCAGTGGAGAACCTGATCGGTGTGGAGAACGCCGGTTTCGCCTGCATCATGGCCAATTTCCAGAGCGAACGCCTGAGCCTGGCAATCATGGCCAACATGACCGCGCAACTGGCACTGGAAGAATCCATGAAGTGGGCGCGCGAGCGCCAGGCCTTCGGCAAGCCGGTGGGCAAGTTCCAGGTACTCAAACACCGCCTGGCCGAGATGGCCACGCAACTGGAGGTTTCCCGCGAGTTCACCTACCGCCAGGCGGCGCAGAGGGCAGCCGGCAGGAGTGTGATCAAGGAAATTTCCATGGCCAAGAACTTCGCCACCGATATCGCCGACCGCCTGACCTACGACGCCGTGCAGATCATGGGCGGGATGGGTTACATGCGTGAGAGCCTGGTCGAACGCCTGTACCGCGACAACCGTATCCTCTCCATCGGCGGCGGCACGCGGGAAATCATGAACGAGATCATTGCCAAGCAGATGGGGCTGTAGCCGCTGCCGTGGGAGGGGCTTTAGCCGCGAACGGCCTAAACAAGACGAAAAAGCTCGCCGCTAAAGCGCCTCCTACGATCAGGATGCTTGCTGATTCTGTGCTACCTGGCGCAGGCGTGCGATATCGCGCTGCGGCGGTGCGCCGAACAGGCGGCTGTACTCGCGGCTGAACTGCGAGGGGCTTTCGTAGCCGACGCGGTAACTGGCTGCTGCGGCCTCGAGGTTGTCGCACAGCATCAGTCGACGGGCCTCCTGCAAACGCAGCTGCTTCTGGTACTGCAGGGGACTGAACGCGGTGACGGCCTTGAAACGATGGTGCAGGGTCGACGGGCTCAGGTTCACCTCGCGGGCCAGTTCCTCGATACGCAGGGGCTGGTCGAAGTTCTTGCGCAGCCATTCGATGGCGCGGGAGATACGTTGGCTCTGGCTGTCGGCGATCACGATCTCATGCAGGCGATGGCCCTGCGGGCTGAGCAGCATGCGATAGAAAATCTCGCGCAAGGCCAATGGCGCGAGCATGGCGATGTCGCGCGGGGTTTCCAGCAGGCGCAGCAGGCGAATGACTGCGTCCAGCAGGCGAGGGTCGAGGCGATCGAGAAACAGCGCGCGCTGTGAGGCAGCATCCGGTGCCGGAATGGGCGGCATCTCGGTGAGCAGGCTGCTGATCAGTGCAGGATCGATCTCCAGGGCGATGCTCAGGTAAGGCGCGTCCGGGCTGGCTTCGATCACCCGGCCGGTCACCGGTAGTACCACCGATGCCACCAGATAATTCAGCGGATCATAGACATAGAGCTCGTCGCCCAGGCGGATCTCCTTGCGACCCTGGGCGATGATGCACAGGCACGGATCGTAGACTGTCTGCATCGGTAGGCTCGGGGTGGTGGCGCGCGCCAGCTTCAAGCCGGGAACGGCGGTGAGGTGCAGGCCGTCCTCAGGGACGAAACGCTCGACCAGGCGCGCCATTTCGTGGCTCAGTTCGGCAAGGGGAGTGTCGAGGTTGGTGGCGGTGTGAATGGGTGACTGCATGGCGAGCCTCCGAAAAGTCAGCGAAGCCTAGCCAGGTTTTTCAGGCAAGTCATGAGGGGCGGCAGGATTAGGCAAATATTTGCCAGTAATGGGCAAATGGCCAGTGATACAGAGTATTTCAAGAAGTCTGGCTGTCCGCTGCACCCACCTGGTGCGATTTTCTGGTGTGCAGTTTTAGGCAAGAATTTGCCATGAATCGACTAACGTCTTCGTGACCTTCTCCCTAATCTCTGTAGCCATCGCGTCGTACCTCTGTGTTGATGCGAGCAATGCCATCCCGTTGAGCCAGGAGGAGGGAGACCATGTCCAACAAATGGCTGATCGCGCCGCTGACTCTTTTACTGCTAGCCACTGCCTGGCTCGACTCCAAGGTCGGTGCACGCGTGGTTTTCGATGAGCCGAACGCAGCGCCCCATGTCCTGCAGCGAAATGCTGCCGGTATGTACTGAGCGATTCCAGGAGGTTGCCATGAGCATCATTCACCGTATGACCATTCGTGCTCGTCATGACCGTTCGATCCGGTTGGGACAGTGCCTGGCCCGGTTGGACGAAATCGGCCGTGACATTCCCGGTTGTCTGCGTCTGCGGGTTTTCCCACTGCGTGGTGACCCGCTGACCTGGCAGGTGGAAGGGCAGTGGCACTCGGTTGCGGCACGCGAAGCTTTCCTTGGTAGCGAAGGCCTGCGCCTGGTATTGGCGCAAGCGATCAATGAAGGGCTGTTCACCCATCTCGACTGTACGGTGGAGTTGCAACAACAGGTCGCCTGAGCCGCTCAGGCTTGCCTTTGTGAATTTATCTCTATAGATTTTCATGAAATTAATTATTTTAAATTTCATGAGTCGTCTATGTTTCGCCACGCCAGTGAGCACGTCGATAGCTACTACGCCCATAGTTGCGGTGGGCGACTGAAGCACTATCCGACCCTGCAGAGTGACTTGCAGAGTGATGTGCTGGTGGTCGGCGCTGGTTTCAGTGGCTTGCACAGCGCATTGCGTCTGGCCCTGGCGGGTCGGCGGGTGATTCTCCTGGAAGCGAGTCGCGTAGCCTGGGCTGCCTCCGGGCGCAATGGCGGACAGGCGATTCTGGGTTGGTCTTGCGACATGCCACCGCTGGAGAAGGCGCTGGGCATCGAGCGTGCCCGTCGTCTGTGGGGTGGCATGACCTGGGCAGCCCAGGAGCTACGTGAACTGCCACAGCGGCATGGCTTCGACTGCGACTACCGTCGCGGTCACCTGTGGACGGCAGTGTTGCCCCGGCGCGTGGCGTTGCTGCATGAGTGGCAGGAGGAGGCCGCCTACAAATGGGGGCACCGCGCGCTGCAGTTCGTGTCCCGCGAGCAAATGCCTGAGTGGGTCGCCAGCGAGCGTTATCGCGCCGGCCTCTATGACCCTGAGGCCGGGCATCTCAACCCGCTAAAACTGGCGCTCGGTCTGGCTGAGGCCTTCGTTCATGCCGGTGGGCAGATCTTCGAGCAGAGTCGTGCGCTGAGCCAGGACGTGCATGGCGATGGCTACCGTGTGCGCACCGAGCAGGGTAGTGTGCAGGCCGACAACCTGATCCTGGCTTGCAACACCTATGTCGACAGCCTGGAGCCCCGTCTGGCCCGGCGCATTCTGCCGGTCGGCACCTACCAGATCGCCACCGAACCGCTGGGCGCCGAGCGTGCCGAGGCATTGTTGCCGCGCAACGCCTGCGTCACCGACAACCAGTTCGTCCTCGATTACTTCCGACGTACGCCGGATCACCGTCTGCTGTTCGGCGGTGGCTGCACCTATCTTGGCGGCTTGCCAAAGGACATGGCTGCTGCCACGCGGCCTTTCCTCGAGCGCGTCTTTCCGCAACTTGCAGGCGTAGCCATCGACTTCGCCTGGGGCGGGCATATCGACATTACCCGTGCCCGCACGCCGGATATCGGCGGCGAGAATGGTCGTTACTGGCTGCAGGGTTTTTCCGGTCATGGCGTGTTGCCGACCCTGGCAGCGGCGCGGGCGGTCAGCGATGCCATTCTCGGTAATGACGACGAACTGGCGTTGTACCGGCAACTGCACAACCCCGAATTCCCGTTCGGCGAACGCCTGGCGGCGCCGCTCGAGGCCATTGGTAAGGCTTGGTACCGACTGAGAGACAGTTTCTGAAATGGACAGCCCTGATATGGACAAGAATCTGGAAATGGCCGCTCTGGCCGTGCTCATCCACGACCTGCGCAAGCACAAGAAGGTCACCCTCAATGAGCTGGCCGAGCGTATCGGTCGTTCCGTGGGCTTTCTCTCGCAGGTCGAGCGTGGCCTGTCGCGGCCGACGGTGGCGGATCTGACCGCCATCAGCGAGGCACTCGACGTGCCCACCACCTATTTCTACAGCCTGCCCAAACCCAAGGCACTGGACTGGGTCACCCGTCCCGACGAGCGCCGCACCTTGTACCTGGCCGGTGGGATCACCGACATCATGGCTTCGCCGACTTTGCAGGGTGCCTTCATGGTGGTCGACAGCCTGCTCGAACCGGGTGCCAGCAGTGGCGAGCGGCAGATGAGTGACCGCTCGGAGCAGGCCGGTTACGTGCTCGAAGGCCAGCTGACGCTATGGCTGGGCGAGGACGAACAGAGCGCCACCCTCTATCCCGGCGATGTTTTTCAGGTGCCGAGCTATGCGCACCTGCGTTATGCCAACCAAGGCGACACCCCCGCGCGGGTGTTGTGGATCTACACCTGAACCTTCCCGTGAACCCGGAAATAACGACAATGAACGCCACCCGAGTCGAGCTGCTCGACGAAGTCCGCCAATTCCGCCAGGCCCACCCCGAGGTGCGCTTCGTCGACCTGATCTGCCTGGACATTCCTGGGCATTTCTACGGCAAGCGCTACCCCATCGAAATGCTGGAGAAGGTTGCCGCCGGCAGTGCCCTGAAGTTGCCGCAGAACTGCGTGCTGCTCGGCGCCCAGGGCGGCCTCTACGAGATTGGCGACTACTGCTTCCATGACGGTGATCCGGATGCGCCACGGCGGCTGATTCCCGGCACGCTCAAGCGGGTGAACTGGGAGCGCCAGCCGCTGGGGCAGATGCTGATCAGCTCCGATGGCACCGAAGCGCCCATCGAGTTCGAACCGCGCGAGGTGCTGGCGCGTGTGTTGCAGCGCCTGGCGGCGCGTGGTATTCGCCCGGTGGTGGCCTTCGAGCTGGAGTTCTACCTGTTCGACAAGGCGCTCAAGGATGGCCTGCCGCAGTATCCGCGCGATGACCTGAGCGGCGATGCCGACGACCAGCCGAACATGCATATCGAACGGCTCTCGCGCTTTGCCGAGGTGCTCGACGACATCAGCGAGACCGCGCGCCTGCAAGGCATCGACACCACGGTTATCACCGCCGAGATTGGCCCGGGGCAGTTCGAGATCAACTTCAGTCACAACGCTGACCCGATGCAGGCTGCCGACTGGTCGGCGTTGTTCTGTAGGGTGACCCGTGGCGTGGCGCTCAAGCATGGCCATCGCGCCAGCTTCATGGCCAAGCCGTACCTGCAGTATCCGGGTAGCGGCATGCATATCCACGTCAGCCTGTACGACGAGGCTGGCGACAACCTGCTGGCCCGTGACGAGCAGCGTCCGCTGCGGCATGCCGTGGCCGGCTGCCTGGAACTGCTACCGGAGCTGATGCCGATCTACGCGCCAAACCACAACAGCTACCGCCGCTTCGGCGCCCAGGTGAACTCGGCGAGCAAGGCCAGCTGGGGCTTCGAGGATCGCGACGCCTGTGTACGTATCCCCGAGTCGGACGCGCGCAATCTGCGCCTGGAATTTCGCCTGCCGGGCGCCGATGCCAACCCTTACCTGGTGCTGGCGGCGCTGCTGACCAGTATTGAACAGGGCCTCGACGCCCAGGTCGAGCCCATTGCACCCCTGAATGACGACCGCGAAAGCGGCGTCGACTTTCCCAAGGACATGCTCGACGCCGTGCGTCGCATGCAGGCCAGCGAGCGCGTCGCGGCTGGCCTGGGCAGCGAGTTCGTCATGGTTTATTGCGAGAACAAACGCCAGGATCACCTGGCCTTCATGCACGACATCAGCCCGCGCGAATACCGCTGGTACCTGTGATGTCACGGATAGAAGGAGGCGCCATGAATAACGCCCAGAGCAACTCGAAAACCGCCCACTGGCAGGCCCTGAGTCAGGCCCACCACCTGGCACCGTTCAGTGATTACAAGCAGTTGGCCGAGAAGGGCCCGCGCATCATCACCGAGGCGAAAGGTGTGCACCTGTGGGACAGCGAGGGCAACAAGATCCTCGATGGCATGGCCGGCTTGTGGTGCGTGGCCGTTGGCTATGGCCGCGAGGAGCTGGTCGAAGCTGCCAGCGCGCAGATGCGCCAGTTGCCGTTCTACAACACCTTCTTCCAGACCGCTCACCCGCCGGTGCTGGAGCTGGCCCATGCCATTTCCCAACTGGCGCCGACCGGGATGAATCACGTGTTCTTCACCGGTTCGGGCTCGGAAGGCAACGACACCATGCTGCGCCTGGTTCGCCACTACTGGGCGTGCAAGGGCCAGCCGAATAAGAAAATCATCATCGGTCGCGACAACGGTTACCACGGCTCCACCGTGGCCGGCGCCAGCCTCGGCGGCATGAAGTTCATGCACGAGCAGGGCGACCTGCCGATCCCTGGCATCGCGCATATTCCGCAGCCGTACTGGTTCGGTGAAGGTGGCGACATGAGCCCGGAAGCCTTCGGCATCTGGGCGGCCGACCAGCTGGAGAAGAAGATTCTCGAGTTGGGCGAGGAGAATGTCGCGGCCTTCATCGCCGAGCCGATCCAGGGCGCGGGTGGCGTGATCATCCCGCCAGAAACCTACTGGCCGCGCATCAAGGAAATCCTGGCGAAGTACGACATCCTGTTCGTCGCCGACGAGGTGATCTGCGGTTTTGGCCGTACCGGCGAGTGGTTCGGCAGCCAGTACTACGGCCTCAAGCCTGACCTGATGACCATCGCCAAGGGCCTGACCTCGGGTTACGTGCCGATGGGCGGGCTGA
Organism: Pseudomonas mendocina; assembly: GCF_003008615.1. Taxonomy (NCBI): domain Bacteria; kingdom Pseudomonadati; phylum Pseudomonadota; class Gammaproteobacteria; order Pseudomonadales; family Pseudomonadaceae; genus Ectopseudomonas; species Ectopseudomonas mendocina. Next base: position 5,353,406 of record NZ_CP027657.1, on the reverse strand, counting down.
TCGTCAGCGACAAGGTGTTCGAGGTGATCGAGGCGCATGGTGATTTCAACCACGGCTTCACCTATTCCGGTCATCCGGTGGCAGCGGCTGTGGGCCTGGAAAACCTGCGCATTCTCAAGGAGGAAGGCATCGTCGAGCGGGTGAAGGCAGAAACCGCGCCCTACCTGCAAAAGCGCCTGCGTGAGCTGGCCGATCACCCGTTGGTGGGCGAAGTGCGCGGCGTCGGTATGCTCGGTGCCATCGAGCTGGTGCAGGACAAGGCCACGCGCAAGCGCTTCTCCGGCGATGTGGGCGTGGGCATGGTGTGCCGTGGGCACTGCTTCAATAATGGCCTGATTATGCGCGCCGTGGGCGACACCATGATTATCGCGCCGCCCTTGGTGATCACTCAGGCGGAGGTGGATGAGTTGGTCGAGAAAGCGCGTAAGTGCCTGGATTTGACCTGGGAGCAGGTGCGTAGCCTGGCATAAGCTCACGGGCCAGTGGGAGGGGCTTTAGCCGCGACAGGAACAACCCGCTGCTAAAAGCCGCCCCACAAAAAACGAAACCCCGCGACCATACCGGTGGCGGGGTTTCGTTTTTTCAGCCGCTTACTTGAGGCTGTTCTTCAGCGTCTGCGCGGCCTGATCCAGGGCGGTACGTACCGCCGGGACTTCGGCCACCACGTTGAGTAGGCCGTAGTCGTGGATCATGCCGTTGTAGCGTACGGCGGTCACCGGCACGCCTGCCGCGTTCAGGCGACGGGCGTAGGCTTCGCCTTCATCGCGCAGCACGTCCATCTCGGCGGTCTGCACCAGTGCCGGTGGCAGGCCTTTGAGCTGTTCCAGGCTGGCGCGCAGTGGCGATGCATGGATCTCGTTACGCTGTTTCGGGTCGGTGGTGTAGTTGTCCCAGAACCATTCCATCATGCCGCGGGTCAGGAAATGGCCTTCAGCGAACTGGTTATAGGACGCATTGTTGAAGTTGGCATCGGTCACCGGCCACAGCAGCACCTGGGCGCGCAGTTTTGGCGTACCGGCTTCCTTGGCCTTGATGGCCACCACGGCTGCCATGTTGCCGCCAACGCTGTTGCCGGCTACTGCCAGGCGCGAACCGTCGACACCGATCTGGCTGCCGTTGTCAGCTACCCATTTGGTTACAGCGTATGCCTGGTTGATCGCGGTCGGATACTTGGCCTCAGGCGACGGCGTGTAGTCGACGTAGATCGCTGCAGCACCAGAACCTACCACCAGATCACGGATCAGGCGTTCGTGAGTCGGATAGTCGCCCAGCACCCAGCCGCCGCCGTGAAAGAACATGAATCCCGGCAGAACACCACGTACCCCCTCAGGGCGAACCACCTTGAGGGTGATCGACTGACCTTCGAGCTGGATCACCTTGGTGTCGACAACGATGCCGGACAAATCCACCTTGACACTGGCCTGGGCCCCCACCAACACGGCGCGTGCGTCTTTGGGTGAGAGGGTTTCCAGTGGTTGACCGCCGCCAGCGGCCAGGGCGTCGAGGAACCCTTGGGTGGTGCGCTCGACGCCGGGGCTGCCGGCGGCGAAGCTGCTGTTGATGGCCAGGGCAAGCAGCCCGGCAGTCAGAGTGCGCGAGATTTTCATGGTCAAACTCCTTGTCGGTAGAGGGCTGCAGGAATCAGTTCTGGTTGGTGCAAACGCTGGACAGCTGCTCGTAGGTGAGCACTTCCAGCTGGCCAGCACTGTTGCGATAGGTCATTTTTGCGGTTACCACCTCGCACTGTGGGCTGGCCGGTACATCGATGGAAATCACCTTGGCGATATCCAGCGGGGTGCCGTAGCGGTAGGGGGTGGCGGTGCTTTGGGCAAAGGCCCCGAGGGAGGCACTGAGCGAAACGGCTGCCAGAGCGGCGGTGAACAGGGTACGAGTTTTCATGGTGTGATCTCCTCTTGGGCCCCGCTCACGGCCTTGCCGTGAGCGTTCGCCCGAATCTGTCAGACGATGGTCAAAGTGACGTCGATGTTGCCGCGAGTAGCGTTGGAGTACGGGCAGACGATGTGCGCGCGATCCACCAGGGTTTGTGCTGCTTCAGGGGCCAGGCCGGGCAGGCTGATGCGCAGTTCCACTTCGATGCCGAAGCCGGTGGGGATCGCGCCTATGCCCACGGTGCCTTCGATGAAGGTGTCGGCCGGGATGCTCAGTTTGTCGCGAGCGGCGACGAACTTCAGGGCGCCGAGGAAGCAGGCGGAGTAGCCAGCGGCGAACAGTTGCTCCGGATTGGTGCCGTTACCGCCGGCGCCGCCGAGCTCTTTCGGGGTAGTCAGGGCGATGTCCAGGATGCCGTCGGAGGAAACAGCGCGGCCTTCACGGCCACCAAAGGCTTCAGCGGTTGCACGGTAGAGAACGTTTTCGATAGTCATGGCGGTAATCCTCATTGGGTAGTTAGTGATGGATTGGTTCGCTAATGTTTTGTGCGCTAACCGTTTCCATGAGGCGAACTTTATTGTGCAAATGTTTTGCGCGCAAGTTAATTGAATTGAATATTTAGCTATATGTAGATTTGTTTAGTGGAATAAGCAGGCGGATCGGGGGCTCCAGCGCTATTTCTCAGGAAATCGGCTGGGAAATTTCTGATTTGAGGGTAAGCAGAAGCCTGAAAAGAAGGGGAGACGCATGTGCAGACCCGTCAGGTGCACCGTGCGCAGCGAAGAGCCGGAGGGCTGTTTGCTAATCAGGACAAGGAGAAGTGGCGATGATCGTCATCGCCTGGGATCAGAGGGCGTCTTGCAGATGACTGCGCAGCTCGACCAGATCGTTGCGCAGTTCGCCGAGTTTTTCCAGATTCAGGCCGCTGGCCTTGAGGATGCATGCAGGCAGTGCCTTGGCCTGTTCGTGCAGGGCTCGACCCTTGTCGGTCAGATGCAACTGCACCACGCGCTCGTCCTGGCTGCTGCGCTGACGCTGGAGCAAGCCTTCGCTTTCCAGACGCTTGAGCAACGGGGTGAGCGACCCGGGGTCGGTGAGCATACGTGCACTGATCTCGCTGACGGTGATGCCTTCGTTCTCCCACAGCACCAGCATGGCCAGGTATTGCGGGTAGGTAAGCCCCAGCGCCTGCAGCAACGGTTTGTAGGTCTTGGTCATCATCAGGGAGGTGGAATAGAGGGCGAAGCACAGCTGGTTGTCCAGCAGCAGTTCGGCGCAAGGTTCCACTTTGGAGGTCATGTCGGCAGCTCGTCAGATAGCGGTTTAGGTAAAGGCTAGCGCGCTAATTATCATTGCGCTAGAGGAAGCACGCAAACCTGCGTCGGTAGATCTGCCGTCGCCTCATGCGCAACCATATGGTGCTCCATGAAGCGGCGGCAGGTGCAAATCAGCCGCAGGAAACGCGGGTGATGACGCGCTGATCGTCGACGTTGAGGTTCAGGCGCTGGCCGTTGTATTCCAGGGTTACCACGCTGGACGGGGTGAGTACGCGTGCGGTGGTGGCGCCTGCCTGTTGGCGGGCTTGTTCGAGCAGCTCCGGTGTGGCCACCTTGCCTTGCAGGTGCTCTACGGCCGAGGAAGTGCAGCCCTGGCTGGTGTCGGCAGGCTTGGCCGCCGGTTCGGATTTTTCAGCCGTGCTGCTGCAACCGGCAACGAACAGGGCGGTGGCGAGAATCAGGCTGAAACGAGTCTTGAGGTTCAACGCTGTGGGCTCCTTTTCCATGGGTAAATCTGTTATTGCGCGCCTTCTAGGCGCGCCAGGCGTTCTTCGAGTGCGGCAATGCGCGCTTCCAGTTCGACCAGCCGATCGTCGTTAGGTGCCGACGCCTCGCTGCGTCCGCTCGGACGGCTGGCCAGCAGGCTCTCCAGGTCGGCAGGCTCGCCCAGCAGATGCATGTAGCGATCTTCGCGCTGACCGCTCTGGCGCGGCAGCAGCACGGCCAGGCCACGACCGATCAGGCGTTCCAGCTGGTGCTGGATCTCCTCGACATCGTCGAAGTCGTGCATGCGGTTGCTGCGGGTAAGCAGCTCGTTGAGCGTCTGCGGGCCGCGCAAGAGGAGCAGGCCGAGCAGTACGGTTTGCGGCTTGACCAGTTCCAGTTGCTTGTCGCAGCGCTGTTCCCAGCGGTCGGCACGGCTGCCCATCACCAAGTGCACCAGCTTGCGACCTTCCAGGCTGCGCAGGTATCGCCCGACCTCACCGGTTTCCAGGTTCATCAGCGGCTCACGGCTGGTCTTCTGGTTGCAGGCCAACTGCACGGCGTTGAGCGTCAGTGGGTAGGTTTCTGGTGTGGTCAGTTGTTTCTCGATCAGGCAACCGAGGATGCGGGCCTCGACGGCGTGCAGCGGGGTTTCACCAACCAGCGGGGAAGGGGTGTGCGACATGGGTCGATCCTGGCAGAGAGAACCTGCCTAGGGTAACGGTAACGGCGCTTAGCCGACAGGCTTCAATGTGTGTTCGAGCATGTCCAGGCTGGCGTCCAGTACCTGCTGGCGAGATTCCTGGCTGGCCATCATGCGTGCCAGCAACAGGCTACCCAGGCATTGCGCGAGAATCGTCCAGGCCACTTGCGGGTCACCGATGATCTCGGCCCAGGTGTTCTGCAGTTGCAGTATCTGCTGTTCGGTACGCAGCCTCACGCGTTCGTCGGCGCGGGCGATTTCCGCCCCTAGGGCCGGCAGCACGCAGCCTTTGTCCGATTGCTCGACATGCGCCAGGCTGAGATAGGCTGCCAGGCAGCGTTGCAGCTTGTTGCGCCCGGCGCCACCCGGTTCGCCACCAAGCCGGTTCAGGCTGTTGCGTAGCTCGCGCTCGATCAGTTCGGCAAACAAGTCGTCCTTGCTCGGGAAGTGGCTGTAGAACGCCGCACCGGTCAGGCCGAGGGTCTTCATCAGCGCGTCCACACCGGTCACGGCAAAACCTTGCTGCTTGGCAATAGCGCCGCTGCTGGCGAGCAGGCGCTCGCGGGTTTCGGCCTTGTGTTCGGCGGAATAACGCATGGATGACTCCGTTCTATGCTGGGTTGACCTGCCCGAGAGCATAGCATAACGTTCGTTCAGCTAACGATCGTTAGTCAATGGAGAAGGCCATGAACGAGAACAAGAAGGTCGCTTTGATCATTGGTGCTGGCGATGCCACCGGCGGCGCCATTGCCCGGCGTTTTGCCCGTGAAGGCTATGTCGCTTGCGTGACCCGGCGCAGCCTCGACAAGCTGCAGCCGCTGCTGGACGAGATCCGCCGCGAAGGTGGCGAGGCGCACGGCTTTGCCTCCGATGCACGGCGTGAAGAACAGGTGGCGGAGCTGGTCGAGGGCATCGAGCGCGATATCGGGCCAATCGAAGTGATGGTCTTCAATATCGGCGCCAATGTGCCGTGCAGCATCCTCGACGAGACGGCGCGCAAGTATTTCAAGATCTGGGAAATGGCCTGCTTCGCGGGTTTTCTCACCAGCCAGGCGGTGGCCAAGCGCATGGTTGCACGCGGGCGTGGCACTATCCTGTTCACGGGGGCCACAGCTGGCTTGCGTGGCGCCGCCGGGTTCGCCGCCTTTGCCGGGGCCAAGCATGGCATTCGCGCGCTGGCGCAGAGCATGGCGCGCGAATTGGGGCCGCTCAACGTGCATGTGGCTCATGTGGTGGTGGATGGAGCCATCGACACTGCCTTCATTCGTGACAGCTTTCCCGAGCTGTACGCGAAGAAGTATCAGGACGGCATTCTCGATCCGGAACATATCGCCGACAGTTACTGGTTCCTGCACGCGCAACCTCGCGATGCCTGGACCTTCGAACTTGATCTGCGTCCGTGGATGGAGCGCTGGTAATCTGCACTGAGCTGATAACCACAATAACGAGCGAGTGAAGCTGATGAGCAAGACGGTGGAGTTCTTCTTCGACCTGGGCAGCCCCGCGTCCTACCTGGCCCATACCCAGTTGCCTGGCCTGTGCCGTGAAACCGGAGCAACACTGGTCTATCGGCCGATGCTGCTCGGCGGTGTATTTCAGGCAACCGGCAACGCCTCGCCAGCGATGATTCCGGCCAAGGGGCGCTACATGATTCGTGACCTGGCGCGTTTTGCCGAGCGCTATGGCGTAGCGATGCGCTTCAACCCGCATTTCCCGATCAACACCCTGACGCTGATGCGCCTGCTGGTGGCCGTTCAACTGCACCAGCCCGAGCGCTTCGCCGAGGCCGTGCGGGTGCTTTTCCAGGCGATCTGGGTGGACGGGGTAAATATGGGCGATCAAGCCAAGGTGGCCGGCGTACTGGCGGCAGCCGGGTTCGATGCGGCTGCGTTGCAAACACAGATCGCCGAACTGCAGGTGAAGGATGCGCTCAAGGCAACCACCGAGGAGGCGGTCAAACGCGGCGTTTTCGGCGCGCCGACCTGCTTCGTCGGCGAGGAGATGTTCTTTGGTCAGGATCGTTTGGACTTCGTCCGTGAAGCTCTGGGCTCCTAGGCGCTTTTCGCGCAGGGCCTGATGCCTGGCACAATGGCTGGAATATTTTCCGGCCATTCGAGCAACCCATGAATCCCGAAGCGCTGAAACTCCTGGTGACTCGTCGCATGCCCTATGGCAAGTACAAGGATCGGCTGATCGCCGATCTGCCTGGGCATTATCTGAATTGGTTCGCCCGTGAAGGCTTCCCCAAGGGCGAGTTGGGCCAGTTGTTGGCGCTGATGCAGGAGATCGACCACAACGGCCTCAAACCGCTGCTCGACCCGCTGCGAAAGAATGCGTAAACCGTAGGGTGTGCCATGCGCACCTGCAGGCGCGTGCAGGAATTGCGGTGCGCACAGCGCACCCTACGGTAATGCTGTCATCTCAATGCCAGTTGCGCCCGTGATCCAGCTTTTGATCCACCAGCCATCTACCGTGCGCGATGGACGCGTGCTGGGCTTTGCTCAGGTCATCCATGAAGGCGTAATCCACCGGCAAGGTCTGGCGCTTGCTGGTGTTGCCGTCGGGATCGGTGATCTGGCAACCACCGGCCCAGGGCGTTGGCAGGCCGGGGTGTTCCATGACGCTGGCGCGGATGGTGTGATCACGGTGGGTGCAGGTAAGCGCGCTCATGAGGCCACCTCCTGAATCAAGGCGCCGCCCTCGACGTCGACGCTACACCGAGGTTCCAGCCGGGAGCCGGTAGCGGCGCCGCATGGGTGAGTGGTGCGTCTGTTTCCTTACCTTAGCCCAGGTACCACGGCCGTGGGCGTTGCCCGACAAACGCACAGGGCCGGTATTGGCCGGCCCTGTGTTGATCGTTCAGCCGGTTCTACTCGGTCGCTTCGCTGACCTTGCCGGCGTTGCGTGGTTTTGGCGCGAAGCGTGCGGCCAGGCGCATCGAGACGGTCACCAGGCGCTGGTACAACGCCGGCATGCTGCGCTGCATCCAGTCCAGCACGTGGGCGTCGGCGCCGATGAGGATGCGCCGCCTGTTGGCCAGTACGCCGTTCACGATAACTTTGGCCGCCTGTTCCGGCGTGGTGCGCAGCAACTGATCGTTGAACTGCTGGCGCGCCTGTTCGGCGGCCTGGCCGGTGACCTTGGCCAGGCTGTCGTTCATCCGCGCGGTCTTGGCGATGTTGGTGCGGATGCCACCGGGGTGCACGCAACTGGCAGATACGCCGCAATTGGCCATATCCAGTTCCTGCCGCAGCGATTCGGTGAAACCGCGGACGGCGAACTTGCTGGCGTTGTAGGCGCTCATGCCGGGTTGCGAGAACAGGCCGAAGACGCTGGATACGTTCACCACATGCCCCTGGCCGGCGGCCTTGAGGTACGGCAGGAAGGCCTTGGTGCCGTTGACCACGCCCCAGAAGTTGATGTTCATGATCCACTCGTAGTCGGCGTAGTCGTTGCCTTCCACGGTGCCACCCTGGGCCACGCCGGCGTTGTTGAAGATGGCGTTGACCCGGCCGAACTCGCTGACGATCTGTTCGGCCCAGGCTTCGACGGCGGCACGGTCGGCGACATCGACACGCTGCTCGCTGACGGTGACGCCGATCTTGCGCGCCTGCTCTGCGGTTTCTTTCAGCCCCTCGCTGTTGACGTCCGACAGCGCCAGATGACAGCCCTGGCGAGCCAGGTGATAGGCGAGGGCGCGGCCGATACCGGAGCCGGCGCCAGTGATGGCGGCTACTTTGTTCTCGAAGGATTTCATGCGGTGGCCTCCTGCACATCGAGGGTGATGGCGTTGCTCTGTGCCGGGTGAGCGGCCTGTTTGCGGCTGAAGTGATAGGCATGCGGGTCGAAGTGGCGCGTCAGCATGCGGTAGCGCCAGGTAAAGCCCGGCCACACCGTGCAGTTGCGTCCGCTGACCGGATGCAGGTACCAGCTCATGCAGCCACCGGCGTTCCACACGGTGTTGCCGAGGGTGCCCTGAATCTTTTTGTTGAAGGTGTCCTGCGCCTCGCGCTTGGGTTCCAGGCTCTGCAGGCGGCCCTCCTCGAGCTGACGCAGTGCGCCGAGTACGTAGGTGATCTGCGACTCGATCATGTAGACCATGGAGTTATGCCCCAGCCCGGTATTCGGCCCCATGAGGAAGAACAGGTTGGGGAAGCCGGCGGTCATGGTGCCCTTGTAGGCTTCCGGGCCCATTGGCCAGGTGTCGAGCAGGTCGACGCCGCCGCGGCCGAATACCGTGCCGCGTGGCAGCGGGTCGCTGGGGGTGAAGCCGGTACCGAAGATGATGGCGTCGACTTCGCGTTCCTGGCCGTCGGCAGTACGCACACCGTGCGGCAGGATTTCGGTGACACCCTCGGTGATCACCTCGACATTGGCCTGGGTCAGCGCCGGGTAATAGTCGTTGGAAATCAGTACACGCTTGCAGCCCATGGTGTAGTCCGGGGTGACCTTGGCGCGCAGCACGGGATCCTTGATCTGCTTCTTGATGTACAGCTTGGCGATGCCCTGGGCCATGCGCAGCAGGCGCGGGGCGAAGGCGAAGGCGATCACCCGGCTTTCGAGGATGCCGTACAGGGCGCCTCGCCAGAGTTTCTGCGCCAGCGGGAAGCGTTTGAAGCGGGTGCGTTCGCCATCGCGGATGGCGCGATCTGGCTTGGGCATGATCCACGGCGCGGTGCGCTGATAGAGGTCGAGGCGTTCGACCTGCTTCTGGATCTGCGGGACGAACTGGATGGCCGAGGCACCGGTACCGATCACCGCCACACGCTTGCCGGTCAGCTCAAAGTCGTGATTCCACTGCTGAGAGTGGAAGACCTCACCGGTGAAGTTCTCCAGGCCCTTGAGCTTGGGAATCGATGGCGTGGACAAGGCGCCCATGCCCGAGACCACGAACTGTGCGCTGTAGTGGTTACCGGCGCGATCCTGCAGGTGCCACAGCTCGGCGTGCTCGTCCCAGCGAATCTGCACGACCTCGGTGCCCAGCAAGGTTTTGTCCTGCAGACGATATTTTTCCCAGCAGCCCTCCAGATAGGTCTTGATCTCCGGCTGCTTGGCGAACATCCGCGTCCAGTTCGGGTTCGGCTCGAAGGAGAAGGAGTACAGGTGCGATTGCACGTCGCAGCCGCAGCCCGGATAGTTGTTCACACGCCAGGTGCCACCGACGCCAGCCTCTTTTTCGAACAGCAGGAAGTCCTGCTCGCCCTGTTGCTTGAGGCGGATGGCCATGCCGAGGCCGGAGAAGCCGCTGCCGAGGATGGCGATCTTGCAATGGCGGGCAGCGGTAGGGGGGGACACGGGCGCATTCATGGCCGAACTCCTGCTTGTCGTTCTTGTTGGTGTCTACATCTGTATACCAAGGTAGACAGGTGTATACTTAGCTGCAAGCCATTGGAGCAACAAGCCAACTTTAGGTAGGGGTGAGGATGCAAAGCGACGAAGAGCAGGTGCGCGAGAAGGCCGGCGCAGCCCCCGGAAAGCGTCTATTGATGGAGGCGGCGTTACGTCTCACCTCAACCAGCCGCAGTCTCAGCAGTCTCGGGCTACGTGAGCTGGCGCGCGAGGCGGGGCTGAACCCCAACACCTTCTACCGGCACTTTCGTGATGTCGACGATCTCGGCCTGACGGTGATCGGCGAGATCACCACGCTGCTGCGTCAACCGTTGCGTGACCTGCGTCGTGAAGCTGCGCAGCGAGCGGTCAAGGATGACGGGACGATGCTGCCCAAGCTGCTGGGCATCGATCTCGGACGGGGGCGGCGGGTGTGTCACGAAACGGTGCAACTGTTCTTCGATTTCGTTGCCGAGCACCCCGAGGCGTTCATCATCGGCGTGCGTGAGTTGCATGGTGCTTCGCCAGTGCTACGCGAGGCGCTGTGCCAGGTGATGGACGATTTCGCCGACGACATGGCCGAGGACATCATCGAGTTCAAGCTGTTGCCGGGCATCGTCAGTGCGACAGCGGTGCGCCAGGTATCGGGCCTGATCAGTCGCAGCCTGTTCGAGCAATCGCTGGACTATATCGGTCGACCGCAGCAGCGTGAGGCGATCTGTGCATTGGCTGAAGAGCAGATCGTCATGCTTTTCACCGGCGCCAGCGTGTTGCAGAGCCTGGGGCAGCTTCGCTTGGGCTGACGGGGGCGTAGGCTGTTGCGCATCACGGCCGAGTTCTCGCGGTTAAATGAAAAAGGGCGGCCTAGGCCGCCCGCAGGGACATCAGTTGGTGAAACCGAGGCGTTCGCGCCAGCGGCTCTCCAGCTTTTCGGTATCGTGATCCTTGGGGTGAAAACCCGGGCGGTAGTAATCCAGGTACGGGCCGATCAGCTTGGTGAAGAAACCATTGCGTGGGCCGAACAGCTTCTTCAGACCGAAGCCCCAGCTGCGCCAGTTGAACAGCTGGCCGTCCTTGCGCAGCAGATGGATCTGGAACCAGCCGATCACGCCGAAAAACACCACAGTGGTCAACATCATGATCAGCGTGCGGGTGAAGTAGCCGCCGTAGACCTTCTGGTACACGTCATAGCAAACGGCCTTGTGCTCGTTCTCCTCGATGGCGTGCCACATCCACAGCTGGTACAGCTTGGGGTCGTTCATCTGTGTGGTCAGGTCTTCACGCTTGAGCAGTTGCTCGGCCATGGTCGCCGTGAAGTGCTCCAGGGCGCAGGTCATGGCCAGGCGCTGTTTCTTGGTGCTGAAGCGGGTAACCCATTCCAGCAGCACCTTGATGCGCAGTTCGAGGCGCTCCAGATCGATGTCATGCTGATTGGCGTAGTCGTTGTACGCCGCATGCTCCTTGGAGTGCATGGCTTCCTGGCCGATGAAGGCGCTGATGTCCTTCTTCAGTTGCGGCTCGGTGACCTGGTCGCGCACGGCGCGCACGCTGTCGACGAAGAACTTCTCGCCATAAGGAAATAGCGACGACAGGTTGTTCATGAACTGGCTCATGAAGGGGTCGTCGTAGAACCAGTATTTGGGTGTTTCGGTGAAGCTGAAGTCCATGCGGCGAACCGGGAAGCTGGATTTCGGCTGGGGCAGGGTGGCACTGGCGCTCATCGTTCGAGTCCTCTTCTGGGGAGTTGGTGCTCCCGATTGTTGTGCGGCTCTGGCTGACAGCACTCGGGGTCGCAGGTGGTTAACCTCAACAGACCAACTGTGTCATTGAACGATGTAACTATCGGACGTTGGCGCGCTGTGCGCTGCCAACTTAAGGCGGGTGATGGGGTTTGAGGTGCGGTGACGGGGCGGCGGAGTAACAGGGTTACTCCGCCGTAATGCTGTTTATCTCAGTGGTTTCGCCGCAATTCGGCGATTTCTGTACGCAGTGCCTTGAGTTCGTCGAGTATGGCCTGGTCGCGCTGGATCTTTTCCTGTTCTTCGGCGCTGGGTTCCTGAGCGTCTTGCATGGCGTTGACGATCACCGCGATGAACAGGTTGAGCATCATGAACGTGGCGATCAGCACGTAAGGGATGAAGAACATCCAGGCATGCGGATACACCTCCATGATCGGCCGCACGGTGCCGCTCGACCAACTGTCCAGGGTCATCATCTGGAACAGCGAGTAGAGGCTGGCGGTCAGGCTGCCGAACCATTCCGGAAAGCGTTCGCCGAACAACTGCGTAGCCATCACCGCAGCAACGTAGAAGATCAGGCTCATCAGCATGATGATGCTGCCCATGCCTGGCAGTGAGGCGAGCAGCGCCTGCACCACCTTGCGCATGCTCGGGTTGATCGATACCAGGCGCAACACGCGCAATACGCGCAGGGCACGCAGTACGGCAAAGGGGCCACTGGCCGGCACCAGGGCGATGCCGACGACGATGCAGTCGAACACGGCCCATGGATCACGCAACAAGGCGACGCCACGAGCGGCAAAACGCAGTGCCAGTTCGACGACGAAACAGGCGAGGATGATTGCGTCCAATGGCAGCAGCAGCCAGCCCCACTGGTCGACGGTTTCCTTGGAGGTCAGCAGGCCGAGAATGGCGGCGTTGACCAGAATCAGCACGGTCACCAGGCGTTGCATGGCCCTGCCGTCCATTATCTGGGCCAGGCGCTGGCGCCAGTCGGCATGGGATTGGTTCGAATCGAGTTCAGGCATGGCGGTTTTCAGTGGCGGTCGATGCGATAGCCCGGACGGCGGCCGGGCTAGGGGCTCAGCGGTCGTCTAGCGCGAAGGCAGTGAGGGTGAAAACCGGGATATTGGCATCCTGCAGTTTCTGCGAACCACCCAGCTCCGGCAGGTCGATGATGGCGGCGGCTTCGAAGACCGTGGCGCGCATGCGTCGTACCAGATTGGCGGCGGCGATCAGGGTGCCGCCGGTGGCGATCAGGTCATCGAAGATCAGCACCGAGTCGCCCTCGCAGAGGCTGTCGCTGTGCACTTCGAGAAAGGCTTCGCCGTATTCGGTCTGATAGCCCTCACTGAGTACGTCTGCTGGCAGTTTGCCCTGCTTGCGGAACAGTACCAGCGGTTTGTTCAGTTCATAGGCGATGATCGAGCCGATCAGGAAACCGCGTGCATCCATGGCGCCGATATGCGTGAACTCGGCCTCCACGTAGCGCTGAATGAAACTGTCGGCAACCATGCGCAGGGCACGGGGCGACTGAAATAGCGGGGTGATATCGCGAAAGATCACACCCGGTTTGGGAAAGTCCGGCACCGGGCGGATCAGGGTCTTGATGCTGAATTCGTCGAAAATCATCGTGGGATCCTAAATGCGTTGAACCCGCGATTATACGAATGCAGGAGCGGGCTCAGACGTCTAGATTACCTCCAGCCAAGGCGCATAGCTCGATGGGGTCGAGAATATGCACTTCCTTGCCTTCGGCTTCGAGCAGCTTGTTTTGTTGGAAGCGGGTAAATACGCGAGAGACCGTTTCCACGGCAAGACCCAAATAGTTACCAATTTCGTTGCGCGACATGGCCAGGCGGAACTGGTTGGCCGAGAAACCGCGGGCGCGGAAGCGGGCGGAGAGGTTGACCAGGAAGGTGGCGATGCGTTCGTCGGCGGTTTTCTTCGACAACAGCAGCATCATCTGCTGATCGTCACGAATCTCGCGGCTCATGATGCGCATCAGTTGGCGGCGCAGCTGGGGCAGTTGCAGCGCCAGGTCATCGAGACGCTCGAAGGGAATTTCGCAAACCGAGGTGGTTTCCAGTGCCTGGGCCGAGACTGGGTAGCGCTCGCCGTCGACACCGGAAAGACCAACCAGCTCGCTGGGCAGGTGGAAGCCGGTGATCTGTTCCTCGCCTGAATCGCTCAGGCTGAAGGTCTTCAGTGCACCGGAGCGCACGGCGAACACCGAGCCGAAAGCATCACCCTGGCGGAAGAGGAATTCGCCTTTTTTCAGTGGGCGGCCGCGTTTGACGATTTCGTCCAGCGCGTCCATGTCTTCCAGATTCAGGGAGATAGGCAGGCACAGGGCGGCCAGGCTGCAATCCTTGCAATGGGCTTGGTGCTGCGAACGCAGCTTGATGCTCTCGGACATCGTTAGGCTTCCCGAATAAACACGCAATGACCGTAAGGTTACCCCAGGGGGCGGGTAGGGGCCAGCCATAAGACGTTCTGACCGAATACTCAAGTTTGTCTCACGGGTGCCGATAGCGGCTGTAGAACCATAGTCCAACGCAGGGAGCAGCGCGATGCGCATCCAATCCACCGGGCCTCTGAACAATCTGGTCGAGGGGGTTCAGCGACAATTTAACGCAGTCGAGCAAACTCCGGAGCAGGTGCGCGAGGGGTTGCGTGTGAGCTTGTCCGAGCTGGGCAAGAGTATGTCGGCCAAGCCCGACAAGAATGAAGATATCGACGGCAGTGACCTGCCTCAGGCAATCAAGGATCTGCTCAAGATGATTCGCGAGCTGCGTGCGCAGATCGTCGAGAAGCAGGCTCAGGTCGAGGCGATAATGAGTGACCAGAGTCTCGATCCGGAAACCAAGCGTCAGCAACTGGAAGCGCTGCAGACCGAACTCGCTTCGCTCAACAGCGCGCTGACGGCGGCCAATGCCAACCTGATCAAACTGATGCGCGAGAACGGTCTGTCGAGCGAGCAGATGCAGACCGCTGCCACGCTGGCGATGGGCTGAAGTATCGCCCCGTGATGGACTTAACCGTCATGGGGCGTTTTACGTGTTCTTCAGATCACCCGAGAGAAGCGCTGGCGCACCTGGTCGTTGAGATAGCGATCGAACAGCATGCACAGCGAACGCACTAGCAGACGGCCGGCAGGGCGTACTTCGATACCCTGCTCGTCGAGCGCGATCAGGCCGTCGCGAGCGAGTTGTTCCAGCTCGGGCCATAGCGCGGCGAAGTAATCACGGAACACCACCCCATGCGCTTGCTCGATATCGGCGAAGCGCAACTCGAAATGACAGATCAACTGCTGGATCACGGCGCGGCGCAGGCGGTCGTCTGCATTGCAGTGCAGGCCGCGGCGCGTTGCCAACTGGCCGTTGCCCAGACTTTGCTGGTAGTTGGCGATGTCGCTGTCGTTCTGACTGTAGAGATCGCCGATCTGGCTGATGGCGGAAACACCCAGGCCGATCAGGTCGCAATGGCCATGTGTGGTGTAGCCCTGGAAGTTGCGCTGCAGCGTGCCTTCTTCCTGAGCAATGGCCAGCTCGTCGTCGGGCAGGGCGAAGTGATCCATGCCGATGTAGCGGTAGCCGGCACGGGTCAGTTGCTCGATGCTGCTCTGCAGCATGGCCAGCTTATCCGCCGGGTTGGGCAGGTCGTCGGCGCTGATGCGGCGTTGCGGCATGAAGCGCTCGGGCAGATGGGCGTAGTTGAACAGGGACAGCCGATCCGGTTGCAGGGCGATCACTTCGGCCACGGTACGGGCGAAGCGCTCCGGCGTCTGCTTGGGCAGGCCGTAGATCAGGTCGATGTTCACCGAGCGAAATTGCAGTGTGCGTGCCGCTTCGATGATGGCGCGGGTTTCCTCGAGGGTCTGCAGGCGATTGACTGCGCGCTGAACCTCCGGATCGAGATCCTGTACGCCGAGGCTGACACGGTTGAAACCCAGCTCGCGCAGCAGGCCCATGGTCGACCAATCGGCTTCACGTGGGTCGATCTCGATGCTGTAGTCGCCGCTGTCATCGTCCAGCAGATTGAAGTGCTGGCGCAGGTGCTGCATCAGGCGGCGCAGTTCGTCGTGATTGAGGAAGGTGGGCGTTCCACCGCCGAAATGCAGCTGTTCGATGGGCTGGGACTTGTCCACGTAACGGCTGACGATCTCGATTTCGCGCTCGAGTTTTTCCAGATAGGGCAGAGCGCGGCCGCGATCCTTGGTGATCACCTTGTTGCAGGCGCAGTAGTAGCAAATGTGTGCGCAGAACGGGATGTGCACGTACAGCGACAGCGGGCGTTGCGCCTTGCGGCTGTCGCGCAGGGCGTGCAGCAGGTCGAATGGGCCGATGTCGTCATGAAACTGCACGGCAGTCGGGTAGGAGGTGTAACGCGGGCCGGCGAGATCGTAGCGGCGGATCAGGGCGGCGTCCCACTGGATGGTGTCGAGCATGGGAAAGAATCCTGGACAGGCTGTGCGGCCAGTCTAGAGAGCTGGCCTGCCTTGAGCCTTGACCTGTATCAACGGCCGTGGACGGTGCGCGTTGCGTCGGCGCCGATGCTCTGTGCCATCTCGAGCTACAGTCGCCGGTCTTTTTCGAGCAGTATGTCGAAGGCGTCCAGGCTCAGCAGGAACGAGGACTTGGCATTGCCCTGGGTGTCATCGCGGCGGTGAATGTAGTGATGCTCTGGCGCTCCGCTTTCGATCAATCCAGCAAGGGTGACGAAAGGCAGGCTGTAGATGCCGGCCAGGTAGTCGACGCGGCCGTACTTCGACTCCGTTTGCGTCCAGTCCACCCAGAAGTAGATATCGATATCGGGGTAGAGCTCGCTGTAGCGTTCGTAGTCCTTGCGGTTGAAGGTGACCGTACGGCGCGGATCCATGTCGTAACGACGCGAGACGAAGAAGGGGGTGTTCTGCACCTTCAGATCGGCCACGCGGCCAGCGACGATCAGATCCGGTGCGTAGGGGTTGTCACGTTTCTCCGGGTTTTCCCAGGCGGACAGGTTCAGGTGGGTGTTGCACAGCGCAACGAAGCTGCGTTCCAGTTCGAGTCCGTGATGGCACCACCAGCCCTTGTCTTCCGTGTCGTGAATAATTCCATCGTTACGATTGTTCATGTCGCCTCCTTGCGGCTTGTCAGCTCCCAGGCTGAATCCTGGGTATATTCCTTGCGCCTGCTCAGTGCCCCATCAGCCAGTGCTGGTGTGGGCCTGGCAGTGTCCAGATACCAAACAGAATGACCAGCAGTCCACCAGCCACACGAACGCCCCGTTTGCGTAACAGGGCTGTGATGCGCTCGGCTGCGAGGCCAGTTGCCAGCAATACCGGCCAGGTGCCCAGACCGAAGGCCAGCATCAATAGCGCACTGTTGATCGCGTTGCCCTGGCTGGAAGCCCACAGCAGCGTACTGTAGACCAAGCCGCAGGGCAGCCAACCCCACAGGCCACCGAGCACCATGGCTCGAGGCAGGCTGGTGACCGGCATGAAACGCCGGGTCAGCGGTTGGATATGACGCCAGAGGCCGCGACCCAGTGCTTCGATACGGGTTAGGCCGCTCCACCAGCCGGCCAGGTACAAGCCCATGGCAATCAGCAGTAGAGCGGCCAGCGAGCGCATGACCACTTCGGCAGCACTACCGGCCACAGCCCAGCCCGCCAGGCCTATGAGCAGGCCGGCAGTGGCGTAGCTGAGAATGCGCCCCAGGTTGTAGGCCAGCAGCAGTTGCAGGCGGCGACTGCGCTGTTCAGGAGGAATGGCCAGGGTGAGTGCGCCCATCAGGCCGCCGCACATGCCCAGGCAATGTCCGCCGCCGAGCAGGCCGAGAATCAGCGCCGACAGCAGCAGAGGCAGCAGTTCAGTCACGCGGTCGATCCTGTTCCACATCGTCGCCTTTGGCCTGCTCGATGCCGGCCTTGTGCAGCGGGTCTTCGTCGTCGAACAGAATGCTGTGCGCCGGGCCATCGAGGTCGTCGTACTGGCCGCTGTCCACCGCCCAGAAGAACAGCCAGATGGCGAAACCGACCAGGCCGATGGCTACGGGAATCAGGATGTAGAGGGCGGACATGTGGTCTCCGGGAATTGGGGCTGGGGAGCTACTGCTCGGCTACGTAGGGCGTACCGGGCGGCGATCTGCTTACGAAGCGCTAAGCCTCACACTATCGAGATCGAACGCCGTGAGGTGTGCTCGCGAAACAGTACGCCTGACGATGGGCTGTCTAGGCAAGCGGCGGATTGTTCGCTTCGCTCCTGAATCCGCCCCGCATCAATGCTGCTTACCGACTCAGGCGCAGGGCGTTGAGCACCACCAGCAGCGAGCTCAGCGACATGCCCACGGCAGCCCATATCGGCGTAATCCAGCCCATGGCGGCAAAAGGCAGTACCAGGCCATTGTACAGACTGGCCCAGGCCAGGTTCTCGATGATGATACGACGGGTGCGTTTGGCCGTGCTCAGGCCTTGTACCAGGCTGCTCAGGCGGTTGGACAGCAGGACGGCGTCGGCGCTGGTCTTGGCCAGATCCGAGGCCGAACCCATGGCCACGCTGATATCGGCTGCCGCCAGCACCGGCACGTCGTTGACGCCATCGCCGAGCATCAGCACGCGACGGCCTTCGCCGTGCAGTTGCTTGAGCACGGCCAGCTTGTCATCCGGCGTCAGACCACCGCGGGCATCGTCGATACCCAGTTGCCGCGCCACTTCGCCGACCATCGGCGAGCTGTCGCCTGAGAGCAGTTGGATGTGCCAGCCGCGCGCGCGCGCTGCCTCGATCAATTGCGGCGCATCCTCGCGCAGGCGATCGTCGAGGACGAACCAGGCCAGAGGCCCGCGTTCATCGCCGAGCAGCAGCCATTGCCCGTGTTCGCTGGCAATCGACGGCACTGCCTGGCCACTCAGGGCGCAGACGAAACGGGCTTCGCCGATGCGCAGCAGGCGTCCGTCGACGACGCCCTGCAGGCCCTGGCCTGGATGGCTGTCGACGGATTCCGCAGCACGTGGCGCCTGGCTGAAGGCGCGGGCAATGGGGTGTTCCGAGCGATTCTCCAGCGCGGCAGCCAGAGCCAGGCAGTCACCTTCGTTGAGATCGCGCAGCGGGTGGATGGCCTTGAGCGTCAGACGGCCCTCGGTCAGCGTACCGGTCTTGTCCAATACCAGCGTGTCGATCTGGTTGAGGCCTTCGAGCACATGCCCGCGTGTGAGCAGCATGCCCAGCTTGTGCAGGCTGCCGGTGGCAGTAGTCAGCGCCGTCGGGGTGGCCAGCGCCAGTGCGCAGGGGCAGGTGGCCACCAGCAGTGAAAGGACGATCCAGAAAGCCCGTGCGCTGTCGATCTGCCACCAGACCAGGCCAACGCAAGCGGCGGCGATCAGGATGAACAACAGGAACCACTGCGATACGCGATCGGCGATTTCCGCCAGGCGTGGTTTCTCGCTTTGCGCGCGCTCCAGCAGGCGGACGATGGCCGACAGGCGCGTGGCGTCGCCCAGTGCCTGGACTTCGATTGTCAGCGGCCCCTCGACATTGAGGGTGCCGGCCGTGACGCTATCGCCCACGCCACGTGGTTGCGGCAGGTATTCGCCGGTCAGCAGCGACTCGTCGATGCTGGATTGGCCGGCGCTCACCTGGCCGTCGGCAGGAATCAGCGAACCTGGCTGCACCAGCACCCGTTCACCGATGCGCAGCTCGCTCAGCAGGATGCGCTGGCTCTGGCCATCGTCTTCCAGGCGCAGGCAGGACGCTGGCAGCAGTTGCACCAGCTGCGCGGTGGCGGCGGCGGTGCGCTCGCGTGCGCGGCGTTCGAGATAGCGTCCGGCGAGCAGGAACAGGGCAAACATGCCCACCGCATCGAAGTACAGCTCGCCGTGACCGGTGATGGTGGACCAGATGCCGGCGACATAGGCGCCACCGATCGCCAGCGATACCGAGACGTCCATGGTCAGATGGCGCGTGCGCAGGTCGCGCAGGGCGCCACGGAAGAACTGTCCGCAGCAATAGAAGACGATCGGCGTGGTAAGGAACAGGCTGGTCCAGCGCAGGATCTTGTCCAGTTCTGGCGACAGGTCGATGTTGAATTCCGGCCAGGTGGCCATGGTCGCCATCATCACCTGCATCCACAGCAACCCGGCCACGCCCAGTTCGCGCATGCGCCGGCGGTTTTCCGCCGCCAGGCGCGCGGCCGCTTCGTCGGCTCGCCAGGGGTGGGCCGCGTAACCGATGCGGCGTAGTTCGGCGAGCAGTTTGCTCAGCGGAATTTGGCTGTCCTGCCAGCGCACCTGCAGGCGGTGGTTGGACAGGTTCAGATGTGCTTCGGCCACGCCCGGTATGCCGCGCAGGTGTTTTTCGATCAGCCAGCCGCAGGCGGCGCAACTGATGCCTTCGATCAACAGCTGGGTTTCGCTCAGTTCGCCCTCATGCTGTACGAAGGGCTGCTGCACGTCGCTACGGTCGTATAGCGCCAGTTCGTCAGGCAGTGCCTGGGGCAGTGCCTGGGGGTTGGCGGCGTTTTCACTGCGATGGCTGTAGTAGTGCTCCAGGCCACCGGCAACGATGGCTTCGGCCACGGCCTGGCAGCCGGGACAGCACATCTCGCGAGTCTGGCCGAGGACGTCGGCACGAAAGGCGCTGCCGGCAGGCACCGGCAGGCCACAGTGGTAGCAAGGAGTAGGGGCGGGCATCGGCTGGGTCAGTAGGAGGGATTGTCACCGATCATGATGGTCTGGCCATCGGTGATGTTCTCTTCCTCGAAGAGGCGCCAGTTCTGGCTGCCTTCCTGGCCGAGCAGTTCGACGAAGCGACGACCGCTGACCTCATCGACCATCTGCCCGCGGTACTGGCCGTCGGCAGCGGGTTGCAGGATGACACGGCGATCACGCTCCGGCTGGGTTGGCGAGATCAGGTTGAGCACGATCTGCTGCGGCCGGCTGTTGCCTTCCAGTGTCAGGGTGGCGACACCGGTGGTGTTGTCGAGCGCCAGTTGGCCATGCAACTGCAGGCGCTCAGCGAGTTTTTCGCGCTCCAGTGACTGGTTGATGCCTTTGCCGACGTCGTAGTAATCGTCGGAGATCAACCCTGGTGGGTTACGCGTGGCAACGGTGAGCAGGGTCAGCCCCTGCACCACGGAGTAGCCCAGCAGGAAGATGATGAACCAGGGCCAGAACTGCTTGTACCAGGGTTTGACTGGCGATGTGGTTTGCTCGGTCATGCGTTTTCCGTTGTCAGCGGACGCTTGGGCCGATGAAGCGGCTGTCGGCGTCGTTCTTGATACTGGGGTCATCCGCGGATTGTACGTGGAAGACGATGTTGTTGGCGCTCGATGGCAGCTTCTCCGGGGCGATGGACAGCTCGACCGGGAAGGAATACACCTCGCCCGCAAGGGCTCGCACTTCGCGCTTGCCCTCGTACACCAGGCCGTCGAGGCCGTCGGCGGTGATCACGTAGGTCATGTCGCGTTGCGCCTTGTTCATGATCTTCAGGGTGTAGACGTTCTCGATGTGGCCACGCTCATTCTCGCGGAACAGCACGCGATCCTTGAGCACGTCCAGCTCGACCAGCGGCCGGTTGGCCACGGCCCAGGCGAACAGGCCGATCATGGCGACCAGCGCGACAGCGTACCCGATCAGGCGTGGGCGCAGCAGGTGCGTCTTGCGTCCGGACAGGTTGTGTTCAGTGGTGTAGCTGATCAGCCCCTTGGGATAGTTCATCTTCTCCATGATGTCGTCGCAGGCATCGATACACGCTGCGCAGCCGATGCATTCGATCTGCAGGCCATCGCGGATGTCGATGCCGGTAGGGCAGACCTGCACGCACATCTTGCAATCGATGCAATCGCCGAGACCCTGAGCCTTGTAGTCGGCGTCCTTCTTGCGCGGGCCACGCGATTCGCCGCGACGCGGGTCGTAGGAGACGATCAGGGTGTCCTGATCGAACATCACGCTCTGGAAGCGGGCATAGGGGCACATGTAGATGCACACCTGTTCGCGCAGCCAGCCGGCGTTGCCGTAGGTGGCGAGGGTGAAGAAACCGATCCAGAAGTAGGCCCAGCCGCTGGCATCAAAGGTGAAGATCTCGATGACCAGATCACGAATCGGCGTGAAGTAGCCAACGAAGGTAATGGCGGTCAACAGCGATACGCCGATCCAGATGCTGTGCTTGGCCAGCTTGCGTGCCAGCTTCTTGCCGCTCATGGGCTGCTTGTCCAGCTTCATGCGCTGGTTGCGGTCACCCTCGGTGACCTTCTCGGCCCACATGAATACCCAGGTGAACACGCTCTGCGGGCAGGTATAGCCGCACCAGACGCGGCCGGCGAACACGGTGATGAAGAACAGGCCGAAGGCGCAGATGATCAGCAGCCAGGACAGCAGCATGAAGTCCTGCGGCCAGTAGGTTGCGCTGAAAATGTGGAATTTGCGTTCCGGCAGGTTCCACCAGACGGCCTGATGGCCATTCCAGTTGATCCATACGGTGCCGAAGAACAGCAGGAAGAGGAGGGCGCCACCAGCGAGTCGCAGATTGCGGAACAGCCCGGTGAATGCGCGCGTGTAGATCTTCTCTTGGCTGGCGTAGAGGTCGACGCTGGCGTTCTTGGCAGAAGGAGGGGTGACGTCCTGAACGGGAATCTGTTTGCTCATCAATGCATACCACGGCGGTTGATTGGCAGCCCGGACCGTACGTGCGGTCAGAGTCGTTTCACGATTGCCCTATGGTACGCCTGATGAAGCACCATCTGGGTGCGACCGGCGGTCGCGTCCCAGACGGCTTGGCCCTTGCAGGCAAGGGCCGTGAGGCTTACTGCTCTTGTGCCTTGTGCGACAGGCTGTACACGTAGGCGGCCAGCAGGTGCACCTTGTCGTTGCCGAGGAATTCTTCCTGGGCAGGCATGTTGCCGTGACGACCGTAACGGATGGTCTGCTGCAGTTGAGCATAGCTGCTGCCGTAAATGAACGCTGCCGGGTTGGTCAGGTTCGGTGCGCCCATGGCAGGAGTACCCTTGCCGTCAGCGCCGTGGCAGGCGAAGCAGGTACCGGCGAAGACCTTCTGGCCTGCTTCGATATCGGCTTCAACGCCTTCCGGCAGTTGGCGACCAGCCAGTTGGGTCAGTACGTAGGCAGCGACGTTGCGTACGCCGTCTTCGCCGATGGCCGGGCCTTGGGCCGGCATCGCGCCCTGGCGACCATGCAGGATGGTGGTCTTGATGGTTTCCGGCTCGCCGCCCCAGCGCCATTCGTTGTCGGTCAGGTTGGGGAAGCCGTAGCTGCCCTTGGCATCGGAGCCGTGGCAAACGGAGCAGTTGGAGGCGAACAGGCGGCCACCCATTTTCAGGGCTTGCTCGTCCTTGGCCACTTCCTCGATCGGCATGGCGGCGTATTTGGCGAACAGCGGACCGTACTGCTCGTCGGCGCGCGCCATTTCCTTCTCCCACTGGTGCACACCGGTCCAGCCGGAGTGACGCATGGAGCCGTCAGCGATCTGGACGCCGGCAGCGAAGGGGGTTTCCTTCTCGTTATCGAGGTAGTTGTAACCCGGCAGCACGCCTTTCCAGTTGCCCAGGCCCGGGTACAGGGCGAGGTAGCCCAGAGCGAAGATGATGGTGGCGACGAACAGCATGAACCACCACTTCGGCAGCGGGTTGTCATACTCCTCGATGCCGTCGAAGCTGTGGCCGACGGTTTCATCGGTGGTCTCTTGGCGCTGGCCCTTACGGGTGCCGAAGATCAGCCAGGTCAGGGCGAAGATGGTGCCCAGAGACAGAATGGTTACGTACCAACTCCAGAACGTGGTCATTGGTTATTGCTCCTGGAAGAGTCCTGATCGCGCTTGGACTCGGGCTTGGGATCGTCGGCGAAGGGCAGGTTGGCAGCTTCGTCGAAGCTGGACTTGCGCTTGCTGCTGTAAGCCCAGAGCACCACGCCGATGAAGGCGATGAAAACCACCGCCGTGCCGATGCCGCGAATCATCCCGATGTCCATAGCGTCTTACCGTTTGTTCTTGATGGAAGTGCCGAGAACCTGCAGGTACGCGATCAGCGCGTCCATTTCGGTCTTGCCTTTCACTGCGTCGCGGGCACCGGCGATATCTTCTTCGGTGTACGGGATGCCGAAGCCACGCATGACTTCCATCTTCTTGGCGGTGTCGCGACCGTCGAGCTTGTTCTCCACCAGCCATGGGTAGGCAGGCATCTTCGACTCAGGCACGACGTTGCGCGGGTTGTACAGGTGGGCGCGATGCCATTCATCCGAGTAACGGCCGCCGACGCGGGCCAGATCCGGGCCAGTACGCTTGGAACCCCACAGGAAGGGGTGATCCCAGACGCTTTCGCCAGCGACGGAGTAGTGGCCGTAGCGCTCGGTTTCGGCGCGGAACGGACGGATCATCTGCGAGTGGCAGCCGACGCAGCCTTCACGGATGTAGATATCGCGACCTTCCAGTTGCATGGCGGTGTAGGGCTTGAGGCCTTCCACCGGCTCGTTGGTAACGTCCTGGAAGAACAGCGGGACGATCTGAGTCAGGCCACCGATGCTGACGGCAATCACCATCAGCAACGCCATCAGGCCGATATTCTTCTCGATGATTTCGTGTTTCATCAGTGAGCTACTCCGGCGGGAATCTGCGCAGCCGCTTCGTATTCAGCCGGCTTGGCGGCACGCACGGTGCGGAAGGTGTTGTAAGCCATCAGCAGCATGCCGGTCACGAAGAAGGCACCGCCGATCATGCGTACGACATAGCCTGCATGGCTGGCTTCCAGGGCTTCGACGAAGGAGTAGGTGAGGGTGCCGTCTTCGTTGACTGCACGCCACATCAGGCCTTGGGTGATGCCGTTGACCCACATCGAGGCGATGTACAGCACGGTGCCGATGGTCGCCAGCCAGAAGTGTGCGTTGATCAGGCCGATGCTGTGCATCTGCTCACGACCGAACACTTTCGGGATCAGGTGGTACAGCGAGCCGATGGAGATCATCGCTACCCAGCCGAGGGCGCCAGCGTGCACGTGGCCGATGGTCCAGTCGGTGTAGTGGGACAGGGCGTTGACGGTCTTGATGGCCATCATCGGGCCTTCGAAGGTGGACATGCCGTAGAAGGCCAGGGATACCACCAGGAAGCGCAGGATTGGGTCGGTGCGCAGCTTATGCCAGGCGCCGGACAGGCTCATCATGCCGTTGATCATGCCGCCCCAGCTCGGAGCCAGCAGGATGACCGACATGGCCATGCCCAGGGACTGCGCCCAGTCCGGCAGCGCGGTGTAGTGCAGGTGGTGCGGGCCGGCCCAGATGTACAGGGTGATCAGCGCCCAGAAGTGGACGATGGACAGACGGTAGGAGTAGATCGGACGCTCGGCCTGCTTGGGTACGAAGTAGTACATCATGCCCAGGAAGCCGGTGGTCAGGAAGAAGCCTACGGCGTTGTGGCCGTACCACCACTGGATCATCGCGTCGGTAGCACCGGCATAGGCCGAGTACGACTTGAACAGGCTCACCGGCATGGCGGCGCTGTTGACGATGTGCAGCATGGCGGTAACCAGGATGAAGGCACCGAAGAACCAGTTGCCCACATAGATGTGCTTGGTCTTGCGCTTGACGATGGTACCGAAGAACACCAGCAGGTAGGTGATCCAGACGATGCCCAGGAGCACGTCGATCGGCCACTCCAGCTCAGCGTATTCCTTGGAGCTGGTGTAACCCATCGGCAGAGTGATCACCGCGAGCACGATGACTGCTTGCCAGCCCCAGAAGGTGAAGGCAGCCAGACCGTCGGAAATCAGGCGCGTTTGGCAGGTGCGCTGGACCACGTAGTACGAGGTCGCGAACAGTGCGCATCCGCCGAAGGCGAAGATCACCGCGTTGGTGTGAAGCGGGCGCAGACGGCCGAAGCTAGTCCACGGCAGGCCCAGGTTGAGTTCCGGCCACACGAGTTGTGCGGCGATGAACACGCCTAGACCCATCCCAATGACCCCCCAGATCACCGTCATAATGGCGAACTGGCGGACCACCTTATAGTTATAAGCAGTCTGACTGATTGCTGTGCTCATGCTAGGGGTTCCACGGTTAATGGATTTTTATGGGGCAAAAATCGGCGGCAAGTATGGAGAAAGCAGGTAGCCATTGCAACGTAACGTGCCGACACGAATAGGGTTTCAGAGCCTTTCTGAGGCCATATCGGGCGGTCAGAAAATTACTCTGGCAGCTTTTGGCGCAACCAGTTTGCGCGGCGCTAAGGAAGGATCGCCTTGGAGTTATGACAAATGGCGACTGAAAGGCAGCTTAGCCCAGGTCAAGGAATTTGCAGGGCAGCTGGTCGGCAGGTGCGACACTGGGTCGCACATATATAAGGAGGGGCCGGCGACCTTATGACGGTCGCCGGTACAGCAGGGTTAACAGCAGAGTTACTTGGCGTTTTCCTGGCTCAGCTTGTAGACGTAGGCGGCCAGCAGGTGGGCCTTGTCGTTGCCGAGGAAGTCGCCCTGGGCGGGCATGTTGCCGCTACGGCCGTAGCGGATGGTTTGCTGCAACTGGGCGAAGCTGCTGCCGTAGATGAAGGCGCTCGGCTGAGTCAGGTTCGGTGCCCCCATTGCTGGCGTGCCGGTGCCGGCCGGGGTGTGGCAGGCGGAGCAGAGGGTGGCGAAGATCTGCTTGCCGGCGGCTACATCCGCGTTCGCATCCTGCGGCAGCTCGCGGCCACCCAGTTCGCTGAGCACGTAAGCTGCGACGTTACGTACGCCATCTTCGCCGATCATCGGGCCTTGTGCCGGCATTACACCGATACGACCATGCATGATGGTGGTCTTGATGGTTTCCGGCTCGCCGCCCCAGCGCCAGCTGTTGTCGGCCAGGTTGGGGAAGCCGTAGCTGCCCTTGGCGTCCGAACCGTGGCACACGGCGCAGTTGGAGGCGAACAGGCGACCGCCCATTTTCAGCGCGCGTTCGTCCTTGGCCACGTCCTCGATCGGCATTGCGGCGTACTTGGCGAAGATCGGGCCATACAGCTCATCGGCACGATCCATCTCGCGCTGCCACTGGTTGACCTGAGTCCAGCCGTCCTTGTAGCCAGGCAGCAGGCCTTTGAAGTTGCCCAGGCCCGGATACAGCAGCAGGTAGCCGACGGAGAACACCAGGGTGCCGAGGAAC
Organism: Pseudomonas mendocina; assembly: GCF_003008615.1. Lineage (NCBI taxonomy): Bacteria > Pseudomonadati > Pseudomonadota > Gammaproteobacteria > Pseudomonadales > Pseudomonadaceae > Ectopseudomonas > Ectopseudomonas mendocina. The sequence goes on along the minus strand of NZ_CP027657.1, from coordinate 5,326,872 downwards.
AGCATGAACCACCACTTGGGCAGTGGGTTGTCGTACTCCTCGATACCATCGAAGGCGTGGCCCATGGTCTGCTCGGTCGGGTTCTTGTGCACTTCGCTCTTGCGGGTGGCGAAGATCAGCCAGAACAGCGCGACCAGCGAACCGACGGTCAGCAGGGTGATGTACCAACTCCAGAAGGTGGTCATGCTTGGATCCTCGTAACGGCGGGCTTGGGCTCGTCGGCGAAGGGCAGGTTGGCCGCATCGGCGAAGGCGTCGCGGCGTTTGCCGCTATAGGCCCAGAGGGTGACGGCGGTGAAGGCGATCAGAACCAGCGCAGTGCCTAGGCCGCGCAGGGTGCCGATATCGATAAGCTCGAACATGGCACTCACCTCTTGTTCTTCACGGCGGTGCCAAGCACCTGCAGGTAAGCGACCAGAGCATCCATCTCGCTCTTACCCTTGACCGCGTCGCTGGCGCCGGTGATGTCCTCTTCGCTGTATGGCACGCCGAGGGTGCGCAGGGCGCTCATCTTCTTGGCGGTGTCCTTGCCGTCGAGGGTGTGCTCCACCAACCAGGGGTAGGCGGGCATGATCGACTCAGGTACGACGTTGCGCGGGTTGTACAGGTGGGCGCGATGCCACTCGTCAGAGTACCGCGCGCCGACGCGAGCCAGATCCGGGCCGGTGCGCTTGGAGCCCCACAGGAAGGGGTGATCCCAGACGCTTTCACCCGCGACGGAGTAGTGGCCGTAACGCTCGGTCTCGGCGCGGAACGGACGGATCATCTGCGAGTGGCAGCCGACGCAGCCTTCACGGATGTAGATGTCGCGACCTTCCAGTTGCAGCGCGTTGTAGGGCTTGAGGCCTTCCACCGGCTCGTTGGTGATGTCCTGGAAGAACAGCGGGACGATCTGGGTCAGGCCGCCGATGCTGACGGCAATCACCATCAGCAGCGCCATCAGGCCGATGTTCTTCTCGAGAATCTCGTGTTTCATCAGTGGGCTCCTTCTACCGAGAACTGCGCAGCCGCTTCCATCTCGGTCGATTTGGCGCTACGCACGGTCAGCCAGACGTTCCAGGCCATCAGCAGCATGCCGCTGAAGAAGATGGCGCCGCCGATCACCCGCACCACGAAGCCGACATGGCTGGCTTCCAGCGCCTCGACGAAGGAGTAGGTGAGGGTGCCGTCTTCGTTGACTGCACGCCACATCAGGCCCTGAGTGATGCCGTTGACCCACATCGAGGCGATGTAGAGCACGGTGCCGATGGTGGCCAGCCAGAAGTGGCCGTTGATCAGGCCGATGCTGTGCATCTGTTCGCGACCGAACACCTTCGGGATCAGGTGATACAACGCACCGATCGACACCATGGCCACCCAGCCCAATGCGCCAGCGTGCACGTGGCCGATGGTCCAGTCGGTGTAGTGGGACAGGGCGTTGACGGTCTTGATGGCCATCATCGGGCCTTCGAAGGTGGACATGCCGTAGAAGGCCAGGGATACCACCAGGAAGCGCAGGATCGGGTCGGTACGCAGTTTGTGCCAGGCACCCGAGAGGGTCATCATGCCGTTGATCATGCCGCCCCAGCTCGGTGCCAGCAGAACCAGCGACATCACCATACCGAGCGACTGGGCCCAGTCTGGCAGAGCCGTGTAGTGCAGGTGGTGTGGACCAGCCCAGATGTACAGGGTGATCAGCGCCCAGAAGTGGACGATGGAGAGGCGGTAGGAATAGACCGGCCGGCCTGCCTGCTTGGGCACGAAGTAGTACATCATCCCCAGGAATCCGGCGGTCAGGAAGAAGCCCACGGCATTGTGGCCGTACCACCACTGCACCATGGCATCGGTGGCGCCCGCGTAGAGCGAGTAGGACTTGGTCAGAGTGACCGGGATTTCCAGGTTGTTGATCACGTGCAGGATGGCCACGGTGAGGATGAAACTACCGAAGAACCAGTTACCCACGTAGATGTGGCTGACCTTGCGCTGCATCACTGTGCCGAAAAACACGATGGCATAGGACACCCACACGATGGTGATCAGGATATCGATCGGCCACTCCAGTTCGGCATATTCCTTGGAGCTGGTCCAGCCCAGCGGCAGGCTGACGGCAGCCAGTACGATCACCAGTTGCCAACCCCAGAAGGTGAAGGCAGCCAGTTTGGGTGCGAACAGCGTGGTCTGGCAGGTACGTTGTACCGAGTAGTAGCTGGTGGCGAACAAGGCGCAGCCACCGAATGCGAAGATCACCGCATTGGTGTGCAGGGGGCGGAGCCGGCCGAAGCTGGTCCAGGGTAGGTTGAAGTTGAGGTCGGGCCAAGCCAGTTGGGCGGCGATGAAAACGCCGAGTCCCATACCAACGATGCCCCAAACCACCGTCATAATGGCGAACTGGCGAACCACCCTGTAGTTGTAGGCGGAACGGGTTGTTGTGTTCATGTCTGGGCTTCCATACACGGTTATGGCAGAGCGTCCGATAACCGTGGCGGCCGCAGGCATGAGCAAGCCACGGACACCACGGATATCGACGCGAGGCAAGCATGAGCAAAGGGCCATCTGGGTTTATTGACGCGGGTCAATGTGAGGGGAGGCAGCCCTGGCTGTGGGACGAAGCGCCGCAGGGAGCAGACGTGACCCTGATCCTGGCGCATGGCGCAGGCGCACCGATGGACAGCCCGTTCATGCAACACATGGCGCAGAGCCTTGCGGCGCGTGGTGTGCGGGTAGTGCGCTTCGAGTTCGCTTACATGGCGCAACGACGTGTGGATGGGCGCAGGCGCCCCCCCAATCCGCAGGCGCAACTGCTGCAGCAATGGCGTGAGGTGTATGCCCAGGTGTGCCAACAGGTCGCAGGGCCGGTAGCCATCGGCGGCAAGTCCATGGGCGGACGCATGGCCAGTCTGCTGGCTGACGAGTTGGATGCAGCAGCGCTGATATGTCTCGGTTATCCCTTCTATGCCGCGGGCAAGCCGGAGAAGCCGCGCGTCGCCCATCTGGCCGAGCTGCGAACGCCGACTCTGATCGTTCAGGGTGAGCGCGATGCCCTGGGTAACCGCGAAGCCGTGGCCGGTTACAACCTGTCAGCAGCTATCGAGCTGCACTGGCTGGAGGCAGGTGACCATGACCTCAAGCCATTGAAGGCTTCCGGTTTCAGTCATGAGCAGCATCTCGAGACTGCCACTCGGGTCATCACCGATTTTCTGGGCGTAAGCTGAAGCGGGGCTTTGCATGCTTACACCCTAGGAGCCCGCTCCTGAATTTCATTCGGCTACCTCTCATTCAGACACGTTTTTACGAGCGTGACGGCTGCAAAAGCGGTTGCGCTTGACCGGTCGGTCACGCAATGTGACAGGTACGTGTCCGAGTTCGCGACAGGGTAAGGGGCTACAGACTTTTTGCCTTCACCGCGAACTGCCCATGGCCAGTGGGATGTTGCTGTGCCACGCAATGGGGCGGCGCCACGTGACAGAAACATTGCGCAGCACCATTGTGGTGCGCTTTGTTTGGGTGTTGTTGGTATCTGTTTGAAATTAAAGGATTAATTGTGCTGGCTCGGGCCTTGCAGAGGATGCTGCAAGTCCGGGTGACAAGGAGTACGGCATGGCCCGCACCTTTTATGACGAGATGTACGACGCGAGCGGTGCAGTCCGCCCGCATTATCGGGAGTTCGCCCGCTGGTTGGCCGACACCCCCGACGATCTGCTGGCCCAGCGCCGCCGAGAGGCGGATCTCCTGTTCCACAGAGCTGGTATCACGTTCACCCTCTATGGTGACGATCAAGGCACCGAACGCCTGATTCCTTTCGACATCATTCCTCGCTCCATCCCCGCCAGCGAATGGCGCATCGTCGAACGCGGCTGCATCCAGCGCGTGCAGGCGCTCAACCTGTTCCTCGCCGACCTCTACCATGACCAGCGCATCATCAAGGCGGGGATCATCCCGGCCGAGCAGGTGCTGGCCAACGAGGGCTACCAGATGGCCATGCAGGGCCTCGACCTGCACCGTGACATCTACGCACACATCGCCGGGGTCGACCTGGTGCGTGACGGCGACGGCAGCTACTACGTGCTGGAAGACAACCTGCGCACGCCCAGCGGTGTGAGCTACATGCTCGAAGACCGCAAGATGATGATGCGTCTGTTCCCCGAGCTGTTCGCCGCGCAACGCGTGGCGCCGGTGGATCACTACCCGAATCTGCTGCTCGATGCGCTGAAGAGTTCCAGCCCGCTGGACAACCCCACCGTGGTGGTGCTGACCCCAGGGCGCTTCAACAGTGCCTACTTCGAGCACGCCTTCCTCGCCCGCGAGATGGGTGTGGAACTGGTCGAGGGCGCCGACCTGTTCGTGCGCGACGACAAGGTGTACATGCGCACCACGGCCGGCGCGCGCCAGGTGGATGTGATCTACCGCCGCCTCGATGACGCCTTCCTCGATCCACTGGCTTTCAACCCCGACTCGATGCTCGGTGTGCCCGGGCTGCTCTCGGCCTATCGCTCACGCAACGTGGTGCTGGCCAACGCCATTGGCACTGGCGTGGCCGACGACAAGTCGATCTACCCCTATGTCGGCGACATGATCCGCTTCTACCTGGACGAGGAGCCGATCCTCAAGAACGTACCGACCTGGCAGTGCCGCAAACCGGAAGAACTCTCCCACGTATTGGCCAACCTGCCCGAACTGGTGGTCAAGGAGACCCAGGGCTCCGGTGGCTACGGCATGCTGGTCGGCCCGGCGGCGACCAAGGCCGAGATCGAGAACTTCCGCGCGCGCCTGATCGCCAAGCCGGAGGCCTACATCGCCCAGCCGACGCTGAGCCTGTCGACCTGCCCGACCTTCGTCGAGCGCGGCATCGCACCGCGTCATATCGATCTGCGTCCGTTCGTTCTGACCGGCCGCGAAACCCGCCTGGTGCCCGGTGGACTGACGCGTGTGGCACTGCGCGAAGGCTCGCTGGTGGTCAACTCGTCGCAAGGCGGCGGTACCAAGGACACCTGGGTGGTGGAGGACTGAATATGCTTTCGAGAACTGCCTCCGATCTGTACTGGATGTCGCGCTACCTGGAGCGTGCGGAGAACCTGGCGCGCATGCTCGACGTCAGCTATTCGTTGTCACTGATGCCGCAGGACGGCCGTGGTGATGGCCTCGATGAACTGGCCATGCCGCTGTTGATCACCGGGACTCTGGACGACTACCTGGAGCGCCACGGCCCGCTACACGCCGAGCGTATGCTGCACTTCTTCGCCCTCGATGCGAGCAATCCGGGCAGCATCTACTGCTGCCTGCAGGCTGCGCGCAGCAACGCCCATGCGGTGCGTGGGCGGATCACCGCCGACATGTGGGAGAACATCAACGCCAGCTGGCTGGAGATGCGCGGCATTGCCGAGCAGGGATTGGGGCGCTACGGCATCAGCCGCTTCTGCGAGTGGGTCAAGGAACGTTCGCACCTGTTCCGCGGCGCCACTTTCGGCACCATCATGCGCGGTGAGGCCTACCGCTTCATCCGCCTGGGCACCTTCATCGAGCGTGCCGACAACACCCTGCGCCTGCTCGATGCACGCTACGAGATGCTCGGCGAGGAAATCGACGAGCTGGAAGAGCGTACCGCGCGCAGCTATTACCAATGGAGTGCACTGCTGCGGGCGCTGTCCTCGTTCGAGGCTTTCGCCGAGATCTACCGTGGCTCGCCGCGCACGCGCAAGGTTGCCGAGCTGTTGCTACTGCGCCCCGACGTGCCGCGCTCACTGCGTGCCTGCATGGAAGAACTCAACCTGATGCTCGCGGGTCTACCCGGAGAGAACGGTCGTCCGGCGCAGCGCCTGGCTGCCGAACTGGATGCGCGGTTGCGCTACACCAGCATCGACGAAGTGCTCGACGAAGGCCTGCATGCCTGGCTTACCGACTTCATCCTGCTGGTGCGCCAGCTGGGCAATACCATCCATACGTCCTATCTGGAGGTCGCATGAGACTCTCGATCAGCCATGACACCACCTACCGTTACGATGATCAGGTGCGCGCGAGCATCCAGTACCTGCGCCTGACTCCGCACGACAGCGAGCGCCAGCAGGTGCTCAGTTGGCAGCTCGATCTGCCGCGCCCGGTGCACGCTCAGCTCGACCCCTACGGCAACATCCTCCATGTGCTGACCCTCGACGAGCCGCATGAGTCCATCGTCATCGGCGCCCGCGGCCAGGTTGAGATCGACGAAACCTGCGAGGCCGAGCACGAGCGTCAATCGGCGTTGCCATTCCTGCGTTTCACCCGCTTGACCCAGGCCGACGACGCCATTCGCGAGTTCGCCGCGCAACACGGCAAGGCGCGTGGTGACCGTAATGGCCTGATCGACCTGATGCATGCGCTCAACGCGCATATCGCCTATCAACCTGGCATCACCGAGGTGGACACCAGCGCCGCCGAGGCCTTCGCCGGTCGCCGTGGGGTTTGCCAGGATCACACCCATGCCTTTCTCGCCTGTGCGCGCAGCCTGGGCGTGCCGGCGCGTTACGTCTCGGGCTATCTCTATACCGATGACTCCGAGCATCTGGCCAGTCATGCCTGGGCCGAAGCCTGGGTGGGCGACGCCTGGTACAGCTTCGATGTGACCAACTGCCTGGCACGACCGGAGCGTCACCTCAAGCTGGCAGTCGGCCTGGATTATCTGGATGCCTGCCCGGTACGCGGCATGCGCCGGGGCGGTGGTTGTGAGCAGATGCACGCACAGGTGCAGGTGTCTCCGTTGTTGCAGGTGCGTCAGCAGTGAGGCGCCAATAGGCACTGCGGGCCTTTTGTAGGGTGCGCCGTGCGCACCTGGGTACCCCGTCAAAATCCCGGTGCGCATGGCGCACCCTACCTGAATCTTTTGGCAGGTTACGGGGCACTCTTGTGCTGAGCCATGTGCCCCAGATAAGCGATCAATCGCTCCAGTTCGGTAGGCGGCAGGGTCTGTTCGTTGAAGCCAGGCATGCGCCCCTGCGGCCAGCGCCGCAGGCTCTGCGGGTCGCGGATGTATTGGCGCAGGAAGTCGCCTGTGAAGTATTCGGTTGGGTTGTGCGGGATATTCAGATCCGGGCCGAAGGCGGAGTCCCCCGCACCATTGAGGCGATGGCAGGCCATGCAGTTCTTCTGATAGAGGGCGAACCCTGCCTGCACGTCGCTACTGGCATCTGCTGCCGGTAGCAGGGCGGGGAAACGCTGTTCCACAGGCGCCAGCTGACGAATCCTGGCGACCTGAAACGGCCACTGTTCAGGACCGATCTGGCTGGCCGCAGGGTCTGTCCAGACCAAGTAGAACGGGCCCGCACTGGGCTTGCCTGAGGCCAGCGGCGGCCAGGGTCGCTGCGGGTCTTCGATGGCCAGCCAGGCCTTGGCCCCTTCGCTGGCCAGCAGAATGGCCGCTGGCAACTCGGCGGCAAAACCGTCCAGCGCCACGGCTTGCAGGTGATCGCCTGGCGTTACGCCGTCCAGTAATGCGCTGATCGGCACGGCGCGGTATTTCATGGGGCGCTTGTAGCTGACGTCGTCGGCAATCTCGATCTCACGAGCTTGCGGGTGATTCAGCAATTCGCTGCTACTCCAGACGTGCCGGGTATCGTTGAGTTGCACCTCGAACTCGGCGGCCTGTGCTGTGTAGCTCAGGACGATCAGGGAGAACAGCAGGGACTTCATTCTTTGCTCTCCAGCAGAGGCAGCAAATCGTCGTAGGCTCCGGCATTGATGACCTGACGATAACCGAGGTTCTCCAGGCTTTGCTGGGCCAGCGCCGAGCGCCGGCCGCTGCGGCAGTAGAGCACCAGCGGACGGTTCTTGTCGGGGCTGATGGTGTGGATCTGCGCGGCAATGTCCTCGTGGCCGATGCGCATCGCGCCGGGCAGTGCACCCTCTGCAAATTCTTCGGCGCTGCGTACGTCGATCAGCAGGCTGTCGTCGCGCTGCAAGGCCGTGAGGGCCGCCTGCTGGTCGATTTCGCCCGCGTGGGCATCGAGTAGGACGAGCAGGGCAGTGAGCAGGAGAATCAAACGCATGGTGCACTCCAGAGCGGCTCGATTGGCCGAGCATGATTGCCCGAGTCTTTCATGCAGTCTAGGATGCCTCGCTTGACCTGACGGGAGTAGTAGATGTTAGCCGAGTTGTTTGCCGTTCTGGCACCGGTACTGATAGCGGCAGGCATCGGCTACGGCTGGGTGCGCAGTGGTCAGCAATATCCCACGGATTTCATCGCGCGGCTGGTGCTCAACATTGGCACGCCCTGTCTGGTGCTCTCGACGCTCAGTCGGGCCGAACTGGAGATGAGCGCCTTTTCGCAAATGGCGCTGGCCTGCGTGCTGGTGACTTCGTCCATGGGGCTGGTCGGCTGGCTACTGAGCCGACTGTTCGGGCTGGACTGGAAGGTGCTGGTGCCGGCCTACCTGTTTCCCAACTCCGGCAACATGGGGTTGCCCATGGCGCTGTTCGCCTTCGGCGAGGCGGGCCTGGCATTGGCCGTGGCATTCTTCCTGGTGCTCTCGGTGGGCCATTTCAGCATCGGCATGTTGTTGTCTGGCGCCGAGGGTTCACTCAAGGGGCTGTTGCTCAATCCGATCATGATCAGCCTGGCATTGGTGCTGCCGGTGCTGTTTCTCGATCTGGAATTGCCGCGCTGGCTGGCCAATACCGTCGACCTGTTGGGCGGCATGACCATCCCGCTGATGTTGATCACCCTGGGCGTGTCCCTGGCCAGTATCCGTGTACAGCACCTGGGTAACGGGTTGTTGCTGGGCTTGCTGCGCATCCTCTGCGGCGCGGCGTTGGGCTGGCTCATCGGCTGGGCGATCGGCCTGCAACCACTGGCGCACGCCGTGTTGGTGTTGCAGTCGTCGATGCCGGTGGCGGTGTTCAACTATCTGTTTGCGGTGCGTGCCGGCCGTTCGCCCGAGCAAGTCGCCAGTCTGGTGCTGTGTTCGACGCTGCTGGCCTTTGCACTGATTCCGCTATTGCTCGCCTGGTGGATACCCGCTCTGCGCTGAGCGCGCTACGGCGTCTGCGCAGGTACGGGCACGGTGAGTGATCAACTGACCAGACGGGTCAGGTTGGGAAGGATCAGGATGACCGCTGTGGCGAAAAGGATGACGCCAGCCTGGCGGTATTTCGGCTGTTTGAACATGGCTGTATGCCTTTTGTTGTTATAGGTGTGGCGCCTGCCGCACTACCTGGCGGGTTGCCACGTCACGCCTGGGCGTGACGATGATTCACCGCCCCGGCATGACCCGGCGGCGGCTCCCTGCGCCGATTTCTCCACCGACGCATGAGTAACTCTAGGGTTGCAGTCACACTGTCCTTAGATGACTTGGTTTCTAGCCATAGGCTGTTAGAAGGTTCGAGCTATTTCCATTGGATCGAAAACAACGCAGGCCTTGAGGCAGAGGCCTTGCTTGCATGCTCGGCGATCAATCGAACAAACGACCGTTCGTCTGAGCTCAGTGGTCAATGGTGCTGAGCACTTAGGTCATTGAGTGCTGGCCGCTCGGCGTTAAGGTAGAAGCGCTCAAACAAGAACCAGCGCGGCGGCGCCATCGTCGTCGCAAGCGCTGCATCACCTTTCGAGGATGCCATGACCGAAGCATATATTTTCGACGCGGTGCGCACGCCCCGTGGCAAGGGCAAGAAGGACGGCGCGCTGTACAGCGTCAAACCCGTCCAGCTGGTTGCCGGCCTGCTGAGCGCCCTGCAAGCGCGCAATGACCTGGATACAAGCCAGGTGGACGACATCGTGCTCGGCTGCGTGACGCCGGTGGGTGATCAGGGCGCCGATATCGCCAAGACCGCGGCCATGGTCGCCGACTGGGACGTCAGTGTCGCAGGTGTGCAGCTCAACCGTTTCTGCGCCTCGGGCCTGGAGGCGGTGAACCTGGGCGCGATGAAGGTTCGCTCCGGCTTCGAGGATCTGGTGGTGGTCGGCGGCGTGGAGTCCATGTCGCGCATTCCCATGGGATCCGACGGCGGCGCCTGGGTGATGGATCCGGAAACCAATATCCACACCAACTTCGTACCGCAGGGCATCGGCGCCGATATGATCGCCACTCTCGAAGGATTCAGCCGCAGTGATGTCGATGCCTTCGCCCTGCGTTCGCAGCAGAAGGCCGCACGTGCCAGCGCCAATGGTTCGTTCACCAAATCGCTGATTCCGGTGACCGACCAGAACGGCATCGTGCTGCTCGACCACGACGAATTCATTCGCGGCGATTCGACCCTTGAAGGCCTCGGCAAGCTCAAGCCGAGCTTCGAGATGATGGGGCAGATGGGCTTCGACTCCACCGCGCTACGTGTATACAGCCACGTTGAGCGTATCGAGCACGTGCACACGCCGGGCAACAGCTCGGGCATCGTCGACGGCGCTGCGCTGATGCTCATTGGCTCGGAAGCGAAGGGCAAGGAGCTGGGCCTAAAGCCGCGTGCGCGCATCGTCGCCACGGCGGTGACCAGCACCGACCCGACCATCATGCTCACCGGCCCGGCACCGGCTACGCGCAAGGCGCTGGCCAAGGCTGGGCTATCCATCGACGACATCGACCTGTTCGAGGTCAACGAAGCATTCGCCTCGGTGGTGATGAAGTTCATGAAGGACATGGGCGTGAACGAGGACAAGGTCAACGTCAACGGCGGCTCCATCGCCATGGGCCACCCGCTGGGCGCCACCGGCTGCGCCATCCTCGGTACGCTGCTCGACGAGTTGGAAAAACGTCAGTTGCGCTACGGCCTAGCCACATTGTGCGTCGGCGGTGGCATGGGCATCGCCACTATCATCGAACGAGTCTGACCGGTAGGGCGGGTGAAACCCGCCCTACGCAGCTCTCGCAGCTTTGGGAAGAGAATACAAAAATGACTGACGCCATCCGTTACGAAAAGGGCCAGGACAATATCGTCGTCCTGACCATGGACATGCCCGGCCAGAGCGCCAACACCATGAACGCGGTCTACCGCGAAGCCATGGGCCAGATCGTCGATCGCCTGGAAGCGGAAAAGGATTCGATTGCTGGGGTGATCGTCACCTCGGCGAAAAAGACCTTCTTCGCCGGCGGTGACCTCAACGAGCTGATCAAGGTCACCCAGGCTGAGGCCCAGGGTTTCTACGAGATGATCCTGAAGATCAAGAGCCAGCTACGCCGCCTGGAAACCCTCGGCAAACCGGTGGTCGCTGCCATCAACGGTGCGGCGCTGGGCGGCGGTTGGGAAATCGCCCTGGCCTGTCACCACCGCATCGCCCTGAATGAAAGCCACGTGCAGCTCGGCCTGCCGGAAGTCACCCTCGGCCTGCTGCCGGGCGGTGGCGGGGTGGTGCGTATGGTGCGCATCCTTGGCCTGGAAAAAGCCCTGCCGTACCTGGCTGAAGGTAAGAAAGTGCGCCCGGATGCAGCGCTCAAGGCCGGCCTGATCCACGACCTGGCCAGCGACCGCGACGAGATGCTGGCCAAGGCCCGCGCCTGGATCGCCGCCAACCCGGCCGCGAAGCAGCCGTGGGACGTGCAGGGCTACAAGATCCCCGGTGGCACGCCCAGTTCGCCGAACGTGGCGCAGATGCTGGCCATCGCCCCGAGCGTGCTGCGCGACAAGACCAAGGGTTGCTTCCCGGCGCCGGAGAAGATCATGTGCGCCGCCGTCGAGGGCGCGCAGGTCGACTTCGACACCGCGCAGATCATCGAAGCGCGCTACTTCACCGAGTTGACCACCGGCCAGGTGGCGAAGAACATGATCGGCACCTTCTGGTTCCAGCTCAACGAGATCAATGGCGGCGGCTCGCGCCCGCAGGGCTATCCGAAGTCGGTGACGAAGAAGGTCGGCGTGCTCGGCGCCGGCATGATGGGCGCCGGCATCGCCTACGTCTCGGCGGCGGCCGGTATTGAAGTGGTGCTCAAGGACGTGTCTCTCGAAGCGGCCGAGAAGGGCAAGGCCTACTCGGCCAAGCTGCTCGACAAGAAAGTGAGCAAGGGCCATATGACGGCCGAGCAGCGCGAGGCTTTCCTGGCCTTGATCAAGGCGACCGACAGTGAGGCGGACTTCGCCGGCTGCGACCTGATCATCGAAGCCGTGTTCGAGGATCGTGCGCTCAAGGGCAAGGTCACCGCGGCAGCCGAAGCCGCAGCGCTGAGCGATGCGGTGATCGCTTCCAACACCTCGACGCTGCCGATCACCGGCCTGGCCACTGCCGTGGCCAAACCGGAGAAATTCATCGGTCTGCACTTCTTCAGCCCGGTCGACAAGATGCCGCTGGTGGAGATCATCCGTGGCGAGCAGACCAGCGACGAGACGCTGGCACGCGGCTTCGACTATGTCATGCAGATCAAGAAAACGCCCATCGTGGTCAACGACAGCCGCGGTTTCTTCACCTCGCGGGTGTTCGGCACCTTCACCAATGAAGGCCTGGCCATGCTGGGTGAAGGCGTGAATGCGGCGATGATCGAGAACGAGGCGCGCAAGGCTGGCATGCCGGTCGGCCCGCTGGCGATCAGCGATGAAGTGTCTATGAGCCTGATGAATCACATCCGCCAGCAGACCATCAAGGATCTGGCCGCCGAAGGCAAATCCATTCCAGAGCACCCGGCGTTCGCCGTGATCGACCTGATGCTGGGTGAGTACAAGCGGCCGGGCAAAGCGGCGGGCATGGGCTTCTACGACTATCCGGCCGGTGGCAAGAAGCACCTGTGGCCTGAGCTCAAGGCGCGCTTCGAGAAGGCCGATGCGCAGATCTCGCAGGAAGACGTGCGCGACCGCATCCTGTTCATCCAGGCCATCGAGACGGTGCGATGCGTGGAGGAGGGTGTGCTGAAGTCGGTGGCTGACGCCAACATCGGCTCGATCTTCGGTATCGGCTTCGCGGCCTGGACGGGGGGTGCGCTGCAGTTCATCAACCAGTACGGCGTGAAGGACTTCGTCGCGCGTGCGCAGTACCTGGCCGAGCAGTACGGCGAGCGCTTCCTGCCGCCAGCCCTGTTGCTGGAAAAGGCCGCCAAGGGCGAGACGTTCTGAAGCGCCCTTGTAGAGGGTGCGCCATGCGCACCGCTTAAGCGGAGTGTCTCTGGTGCGCACGGTGTTCAGCCGGGGGACATAGGTAACGGGTGTCGGGAGACATAGGTAACGCATTTAGGCTTACGGTGTTCATCGGATCGGGAGATCGAATGATGCCGTGGCTGGAGCGCAGCACTATGTCGATAAGGCGAGAGTTTGTTCTGCTGGCAGGGCAGCCCCAAAGTAATGTGCGGGAGCTCTGTCGGCGGTATGGCATCAGTCCCAGAACTGGCTACAAATGGCTGGATCGGTACCGTGAGCAAGGCGATGCAGGCTTACAGGATCGATCCCGCCGTCCCCTGAGCAGTCCAGGGCGCAGCGATCCGACGTTGGAACAAACGGTTGTGCAATTGCACCACCGCTATCCCTATTGGGGCGCTCGCAAACTGCGAAGCTTGTTGATGACTGCGGCTGTTGATCCGCCTCACCACAGCACTATCGACGCCATCCTCAAGCGCCACGATTGTCATGTCCTTTACCACAATGAGCAGGCGCAAGCGCCGGCTAACCATCGTTTCGAGCATCCCAATCCGAACGACCTCTGGCAGATCGACTTCAAGGGTAGCGTCCCCCTAAACGATCGCCGTTCGCCTCGTTGTCATCCCTTGACCCTGCTGGACGATCACTCACGCTTTTCGCTCTGCCTGCAAGCCTGTGAGGGGGAGCGGCTGGAGCTGGTCAAACCGCATCTGATCGAGGTTTTCCGTCAGTACGGTTTGCCGCTGCGTATCACCGCCGACAACGGGCCGCCTTGGGGTTCTAATATTGCCGGTGGACTATCAAAATTGGAGGTTTGGCTGATGCGGCTGGGGATCGAGGTCAGCCATAGTCGGCCTCATCATCCACAGACTCAGGGCAAGCTGGAGCGCTTCCACCAGACACTCAAACGCGAAGTGCTGCATCGCGCGTTCAGCGACTTGCAGCATTGTCAGCAAGTGATGAGCCGCTGGCGAGACGAGTACAACCATTACCGTCCGCACGAAGCACTTGATCAACGGCCCCCTATAGAGCGCTATAGGCCCAGTCCACGAAGCTACCCGGAGCAACTGCCAGCCATCGAATATGAACCGGGTGATCACGTGGTGAATGTACGTCAGACCGGGCAGGTGTATTTCAAAGGGCTCAACGTCTTCGTAAGTGGAGGTCTATATGGGGAGAAGGTCGCCATCCGACCAACTGCCGAAGAGGGTGTCTACGATGTGGTATTCATCCGCAAAACGCTGCGTCAGATAGACCTGAGGCAACGGGCAACATGATCATCAACCTGTTACCCATGTCTCCCGACAGGTGTTTACCATGTCCCCCGGCTGAACACACACGGCGCACCCTACGGATGCAGAAACGGCCCGGAGGGGCCGTTTCTCATTGGCTGGATGAGTCAATCGTCCAACTGGTCGCGAATCACTGCACCGCTCTTGCCGTCGATACGGAATTCGTGAAGACGGCCATCCTCTTTCAGGCCTTCGCCTTCCCAGTAACCGTCATTGTCGGCCTCGATCTTGTGCAGTTCGGTGTAGCCGGCTGCGCGGGCTTTGCTCAGGGCGTCCTCGATACTGATCCAGTCACTGCCGGGGCGATCGGCGAAAGCATGGCTGCTCAGCAGCAGGCTGCCAGCGAGCAGGGCGATCAGGTTGCGTGTCTGCGTGGTCTGGTTCCTCTTTCCGTTGAAGAAGGCGCCTGAAAGGCGCCTTGAGGAGTCTAGACCATCGCGATTTCACGCTGCCTGGCACCAGCCCTGCTGGATGCACACGGCTTCGTGGATCGCCAGTATCTCGCTGTGCCGGGTCGGCATGCGCAGGGTCAGCATGCTGCCGTCGTCGAGCTGCAGGGCGGCTTCGGTTTCGAATTGCAGGCCACCGTCTTGCAGATGAACATAGGTGACGCCGTAGGCGTCATGACTGAGTTGGCTGTGCATGGCTGCTCTCCTGCGTAGGCTGTCAGCTTTTACGGATGTCGCGGGCGGCTGGCGCTGCAGGAGCGGGACGAGCCGGAGCCGAGGTCTGGAAGGCGGAAGCAGCGGCGAAGCTGGCGAGTGCGGCATAGATGCTCATGGTGAATTTCCTTCTGTGTGCTGAGGGCGACTGCCCGATGTGGCGATATTCGCCGCGGGGCGGCAATCACAGAAGTGAATGAGGCGCATGGTAACTATCGAGGCGGCTGATAACGCGCCGAACGGCACTTCCGTATAAGGTGATTGTCAATTTTAATTGACGACTGTTTGGGGCCTTGCACAATGATGGCGAAAGGCGAATATGCTGGGAAATCAAGCCCGGCTATTTCTTTGTGCAGGTTCATGTGTTAAGAAAAACGCACAAATAATCCCCCTCCGTGTTCACCACAGGAAACCTCATGTCACTGCGTATCTGCATCCTGGAAACTGACATTCTGCGCCCCGAGCTGGTCGACCAGTACCAAGGGTACGGCCGCATGTTCGAGCAATTGTTCGCCAAGCAACCGCTGGCCGCAGAGTTCAGTGTCTACAACGTAGTGGAGGGTAACTACCCGCCCGATAGCGAGCATTTCGATGCCTATCTGGTGACGGGCAGCAAGGCTGACTCGTTCGGCAGCGACCCCTGGATCCAGACGCTCAAGGCCTATCTGCTCGATCGCTACAAGCGTGGCCACAAATTGCTCGGCATATGCTTCGGCCATCAGTTGCTGGCTCTGCTGCTGGGTGGCAAGACCGAGCGCGCCGAGCAGGGTTGGGGTGTTGGGGTGCACAACTACCGGATTGCCAGCCAGCCGCAGTGGATGGATCCGCCTTTGGATAACCTGCAGTTGCTGATCAGTCACCAGGATCAGGTCACCCGACTGCCAGAGAACGCCACGCTGCTGGCTACCAGTGATTTCTGCCCGAACGCGGCCTATCACATCGAAGATCAGGTGCTGTGCTTCCAGGGGCACCCGGAATTCATCCACGACTATTCGCGGGCGTTGCTCGAGCTGCGCCAGCAGCACCTGGGCGAGCAGGTTTACCAGAGCGGTGTCGAGAGCCTCCAGCATCCGCAGCAGGGCAATGCGGTCGCTGAGTGGATGATGCGTTTCGTCGCTCAGGGTAAAGAAGCCAAGGTGTGAAGCCTGACGCTTGCTGACATGAAAAAGCCCGGTTTTCCGGGCTTTTTCATGCGTGCTGAGTGAGCACGAAGTGGGCGGACAGCGATTCACGTCTGCCGGGCGGCGGACTGTTCAGTTGCCGCTTGAGGCTCTCGGCCAGGTCGAGGTGGTGGGCCAGCTTGTGCGTGCATTCGATATTACGTGCCACGGCGCCGGCCGAGCTCTTGCCGATACCGCAAAGTCCCAGCAGGGTGGTCAGTAGTGCCATGCCGGTCAGCATCAGTAGGCGGGTGCGTTGGGTTCTGATCATGACCGTCCCCTCAACCCCGCGAGGCTGCGCCGAGCAGGGCAGGCAAATGAGTGATCAGGTTCTGCAGCGGACCTGGCTGTTCGAAGGTCGGGGTGCTGGGCTGTAGGGTGGCGTAGCTCAGTACCAGCACGGTGGAGGTGCTGATCAGGTACAGGCCGATGGCGGCCAGGGCGCCATTGCGGGCGGCTTGAGAGAGGCGGGACATGTTCTGTGCTCCAGGTCGGGAGGTGGCGTGGGCACAGAATCGCTTAAGTCATTTCGATTGAATAATGGATGCTCTTCAGAGTAACTATCGATCAAGTTGATGGTTGATGCGGGCTGCGATTTCGTACCGGCAACCCGCATGCCCCCTTCAAGCCGTTGCCAGTTCTGCGTCCATACTGCTGATGCACTCGCTCATGACCTGCTGGCAGCGTTCCATCAGGGCGGGCATGTCGTCGAGGCTGAGGCCTTCGGTGGGTATCGCCGGGAGCGAGCGAATCATGATGCGGCCGCTGCTCCAGCGGTTGAGGCGCATGGACTTGGCGTAGTTGCTGACGCACACCGGGATGATCGGCACACCGGCAGTGATCGCCATCTGAAACGCGCCTTTCTTGAATGGCAGCAGGCCGCGACCGAGGTTGCGGGTGCCTTCGGGGAAGACCCAGATCGAGGTGTCGCGATTGCGCAGGGTTTCGGTGGTGGTCAGCATCGCGCGCTTGGCGGCCACGGCATTGCTGCGGTCGATCAGCACGTTGCCGGCCAGCCAGTATAACTGGCCGAAGAATGGCACCCATTTGAGGCTTTTCTTGCCGATGCTTACGGTGCGCTCCGGCACTACGCGACCGAGCACGTACAGATCGAAGTTGGATTGGTGGTTGGCGATGATCACGCAGGAACGTTGGTGCTCCAGCAGTGGGCGTACATCGGTCTTCAATTTCAGGCGTAGCAGGCACAGGGCGGGGAGCGAATAGAGGCGTGCGCAGAGGCGACTGTTGTCTGGGTTGAATGGGCGACACAGGCCGAGCAAGAGGCCGAGCAGACCGGCCACAACGAAGTGCACGCCCATCAGCAACATGCGCAAAACGAAAAGCATGGGGGAAAACCGTCAGAGGAGGGGCGCGCAGTGTACGGGCGTTCACTTTGTCGGGCAATTGCCCGGAACTGCTGCTTGAGGTGAGCGAACGTCCTGAATTGTCGCAGATCTTGTCTGATTCGAAACGCCAAAACAGAAAGGGCGCCTTGCGGCGCCCTTTGGTTCTTACTCGTTCTCGGCTTTGGCCGGTTTGCCCGGCAGTAGACCGTCCGCCCGGAACATTGCCTTGATGCCGCGCAGCGCCTGGCGGCTACGATCCTGGTTCTCGATCAGGGCGAAGCGCACGTGGTCGTCGCCGTAATCACCGAAACCCAGTCCGGGTGAGACGCAGACCTTGGCTTCTGCCAGCAGCTTCTTGGCGAACTCCAGCGAGCCCAGGTGAGCGTAAGCGTCGGGAATCTTGGCCCAGATGTACATCGAGGCCTTTGGTTTTTCCACCATCCAGCCGATTTCGTGCAGGCCCTTGACCAACAGGTTGCGGCGCTGGCGGTACTGCTCGGCGATATCGCGCACGCATTGCTGATCGCCTTCCAGTGCGGCGATGGCCGCGACCTGCAGCGGCGTGAAGGTGCCGTAGTCGTGATAGCTCTTGATCCGCGCCAAGGCGCTGACCAGTTCCGGGTTGCCGACCATGAAGCCGATACGCCAGCCGGCCATGTTGTAGCTCTTGGACAGGGTGAAGAACTCCACCGCGATGTCCTTGGCGCCCGGTACCTGCATGATCGATGGCGCTTTCCAGCCGTCGTAGACGATATCGGCGTAGGCCAGATCGTGAATCACCAGCACGTCGTACTGCTTGGCCAGGGTCACCACGCGTTCGAAGAAGTCCAGCTCCACGCACTGCGCGGTGGGGTTGGAGGGGAAGCCGAGAATCATCATTTTCGGCTTGGGGATCGATTCGCGAATGGCGCGTTCCAGTTCGGCGAAGAAGTCCACGCCAGGGATCAGCGGTACGGAGCGCACCTGGGCGCCGGCGATCACTGCGCCGTAGATGTGGATCGGGTAACTGGGGTTGGGCACCAGTACGGTGTCGCCATGATCCAGGGTGGCCAGCATCAGGTGCGCCAGGCCTTCCTTGGAGCCGATGGTGACGATGGCTTCGCTTTCCGGATCGATCTCCACGTCATAGCGGTCCTTGTACCAGCGCGAAATGGCGCGGCGCAGGCGGGGAATACCGCGGGAGGTGGAGTATCCGTGGGTGTCTTCACGTTGTGCGACCTGCACGAGTTTCTCGACGATATGCGGCGGAGTCGCACCGTCGGGGTTACCCATGGAGAAGTCGATGATGTCCTCGCCGCGACGGCGTGCAGCCATCTTGAGTTCGGCGGTGATGTTGAAGACATAGGGGGGGAGACGATCGATGCGCGCAAAGCGGCGCTTGGCGTTCTCAGCCATGATTTCCTCGGATACGTGAGCGCCCGGAACCGTCCGAGCGACGTTGGCCACTGCTGCAGCCTGCGGCGAAGATACGCGTGCCGCCGTCTCGCTGTCCAGTACAGTCAGCGAGCGGAGCAGCGCAACAGTCAACCGCCGAGCATGTCGTGCATGGCGATGATCTGCTCGGCCACCTGGATCAGCTTCTGCTGCCGGCTCATCGCCTGGCGGCGCATCAGGGTATAGGCCTCTTCTTCATCGCAACTTTTCATCTTCATCAACAGGCCCTTGGCCAGTTCTACACGCTTGCGTTCGGCCAGTTGCGCATCGCGTGCCTGCAGTTGTGCGCGTAGCGCCTGATCGCTCTCGAAGCGCGCCATGGCGACATCGAGGATGGGTTGCAGACGCTGGGCGTGAATGCCCTCGACGATGTAGGCGCTGACGCCGCTCTGGATTGCCTGGCGCATCACGCCGGGGTCGTGCTCGTCGGTGAACATGACGATGGGCCGTGGTTGGTCGCGGCTGACCAGTACCACCTGTTCCATCACATCGCGACCGGGTGACTCGGTATCGATCAGGATCACATCGGGTCGTACCGCCTCCACGCGTTCGGGCAGGTCGATGGTCAGACCGGACTCGTCGATCACCTCGAAACCTGCTTCGATCAGCGCGCATTTCAGGCGACCGACCTTCTTCGGGGTGTCATTGATCAAAAGGATACGCAGCATCGATGACTCTCCCGGCTGTTACAGGCTGTGAGTCAGGGCATGCAGGCGGAAACTGCGGGCATAGGCGGCGGGCTCGCTACCGTCCCAGCAGGTGCCATCCTGCAGGATGGAGCTGCGCATCTCGCCCGGCACCGACATACCCAGTGCCGATGCGGCCTCGCGGTACAGGGCCAGTTGTTGCACCTGGCGGGCCACGCCGAGGTAGTCGGGGTCGCTGCGCAGTAGACCCCAGCGGCGGAACTGGGTCATGAACCACATGGCGTCGGACAGGTAGGGCTGGTTGACCAGGCCGTCTGCGTGGAAGCGCAGCGGATGCTCATCCTGCCAGGCATTGCCGAGACCGTCCTGATAGTGGCCAAGAAAGCGCGGGGTGATGGCAGAAACCGGTGCATTGACGTAGTCGTTGCCGCTGAGTAGCAGGGCGGTACTGCGTTTGTTTTCCTCGCTCTCATCGATGAAGCGTGCAGCGTCGAGCACGGCCATGATCAGGGCGCGGGCGGTGTTGGGGTTCTGCTCAACGAAGGCACGGGTGCAGCCCAGTACTTTTTCCGGGTGATCAGGCCAGATCGCCTGAATGGTGGTGACGGTACAGCCGAGATGTTCATCGACTGCTTTGGCCGTCCAGGGTTCGCCGACGCAAAAGCCGTCGATGCGCTTGGCCTCCAGATGCTCGACCATTTGTGGTGGTGGTACCACCACGCTGTCGACGTCGTGCAGTGGGTGGATGCCCTGGCTGGCCAGCCAGTAGTAAAGCCACATGGCGTGAGTGCCGGTGGGGAAGGTCTGGGCGAAGGTCAGGCGTGCTTCATGCTGGTGCACGTATTGCCGCAGTGCTTCGCCGCTGGTCACGCCGGCGGCTTGCAGTGTGTGCGACAAGTTGATGCTCTGGCCGTTCTGGTTCAGCCCCATGAGCACGGCCATGTCCGTTGCCGCTGCACCACCGAGGCCCAGTTGCACACCATAGATCAGTCCGTACAGGCTGTGTGCGGCATCCAGCTCGCCGCTGAGTAGTCGGTCGCGCGAGCTCGCCCAGGACGTTTGGCGTTGCAGTCTGAGGCTCAGGCCATATTTCTCGGCAAAGCCCTGAGTGGCAGCGACTATCACCGAGGCCGAATCGCTCAACGCCATGAAGCCGATGTTCAGTACGCTCTTTTCCGGAGCGTCGCTGCCCCAAGCCCAAGTCAGGGCATCGTCTCGTGGGGTGTCGTGTTCGCTCATGCTGCTTCCTTACGTTCACGCAAAAGACTTTGACTCATGGACGCTGTCCATAAAAAAACGTCGTACCAGATCCAGGCGCGAAAGCTCCGGGATTCGATACGACGCCGTTGTCGATCAAGCCATTCCGCCATTGGAAAGGCTGCATGCGAAGTGACGAAGCAAGGCATATGCCAGAAGACCCACGTAATAGGTGGCCGGGAGTCATTTACTGCGTCTTGCAGTGACTGCCTGAAGGGGCGCTGGCAGTACGGCAGGCCATAAAAAAGCCCCGCACTGGGCGGGGCTCTTTTTACGACGCTAGGATCAGGCCTGAACGACCGGGATCTTGGCGTTAGCCGCAGCTTCACGGAAGTCGGCGATCTGGTCGAAGCTCAGGTAGCGGTAGATGTCGCCAGCCATGCTGTCGATGTTCTTCGCGTACTCCATGTACTCCTCGACGGTCGGCAGTTTGCCGATGATCGAAGCGACAGCGGCCAGTTCGGCCGATGCCAGGTACACGTTGGCACCATCGCCCAGACGGTTCGGGAAGTTACGCGTCGAGGTCGATACCACGGTGGAGTTCGCCGCTACACGTGCCTGGTTACCCATGCACAGCGAGCAACCCGGCATTTCCATGCGCGCGCCAGCCTTACCGTAGATGCCGTAGTAGCCTTCTTCGGTCAGCTGGTGAGCGTCCATCTTGGTCGGCGGCGACAGCCACAGACGGGTCGGGATGGAGCCTTTGACCTTGTCGAGCAGCTTGCCGGCAGCGCGGAAGTGACCGATGTTGGTCATGCACGAACCGATGAACACTTCGTCGATCTTCTCGCCCTGAACGGTCGACAGCAGACGCGCGTCGTCCGGGTCGTTCGGCGCGCAGAGCACAGGCTCCTTGACGTCGGCCAGGTCGATTTCGATGATTTCGGCGTACTCGGCATCGGCGTCGGCGGCCAGCAGTTGCGGGTTGGCCAGCCAGGCTTCCATGGCCTGAGCGCGACGCTCCATGGTGCGAGCATCGCCGTAGCCTTCGCTGATCATCCAGCGCAGCAGGGTGATATTCGACTTCAGGTACTCGGCGATGGCTTTTTCCGGCAGCTTGATGGTGCAGCCAGCAGCCGAACGCTCGGCAGAAGCGTCGGACAGTTCGAACGCTTGCTCGACGGTCAGTTCGTCGAGACCTTCGATTTCCAGGATGCGGCCGGAGAAGATGTTCTTCTTGCCCTTCTTCTCGACGGTCAGCAGGCCTTTCTGGATGGCGTAGTAAGGGATGGCATGTACCAGGTCACGCAGGGTGATGCCCGGTTGCAGCTTGCCCTTGAAACGCACCAGAACGGATTCCGGCATGTCCAGCGGCATGACGCCGGTGGCAGCGGCGAAGGCCACCAGGCCGGAACCGGCCGGGAAGGAGATGCCGATCGGGAAGCGGGTGTGCGAGTCACCACCGGTACCGACGGTGTCCGGCAGCAGCATGCGGTTCAGCCAGCTGTGGATGATGCCGTCGCCAGGACGCAGCGACACGCCGCCACGGGTGCGGATGAAATCCGGCAGGGTGTGGTGGGTGGTGACGTCGATCGGCTTCGGATAGGCCGCGGTGTGGCAGAAGGACTGCATGACCAGGTCAGCGGAGAAGCCCAGGCACGCCAGGTCTTTCAGCTCGTCGCGGGTCATCGGGCCAGTGGTGTCCTGGGAGCCGACGGTGGTCATCTTCGGTTCGCAGTAAGTGCCTGGGCGAACGCCTTTGCCTTCCGGCAGGCCGCAGGCCTTGCCG
This sequence comes from Pseudomonas mendocina, assembly GCF_003008615.1. Lineage (NCBI taxonomy): Bacteria > Pseudomonadati > Pseudomonadota > Gammaproteobacteria > Pseudomonadales > Pseudomonadaceae > Ectopseudomonas > Ectopseudomonas mendocina. The sequence goes on along the minus strand of NZ_CP027657.1, from coordinate 5,304,356 downwards.
ACCATCTTCTGTGCCAGGGTGTAGCCCTTGCCAGTGTCGACAGGTGCTTCAGGCAGCTTGAACAGGTTGGTTGGGCCCAGGCCCAGTTCGGCGCGGGCTTTTTCGGTCAGGCCACGACCGACGATCAGCGGGATGCGGCCGCCAGCGCGGACTTCGTCGAGCAGCACCGGAGTCTTCAGTTCGAAGGTGGTGATGACCTCGTCGGTGCCGTGTTTGCAGACTTTGCCAGCGTGCGGGTAGACGTCGATCACGTCGCCCATGTGGATGTTCGACACGTCGAATTCGATCGGCAGAGCGCCAGCGTCTTCCATGGTGTTGTAGAAGATCGGGGCGATCTTGCTGCCAAAGCAGAAGCCGCCAGCACGCTTGTTCGGAACGTAGGGGATGTCGTCGCCGAAGAACCACAGCACCGAGTTGGTGGCGGACTTACGCGAGGAACCGGTACCGACCACGTCACCGACGTAGGCGACCGGGAAGCCCTTGGCCTTGATCTCTTCGATCTGCTTGAGCGGGCCGATAGCGCCTTGCTGCTCCGGTACGATGCCGTCACGAGCCATTTTCAGCATGGCCAGGGCGTGGAGCGGGATGTCAGGGCGCGACCAGGCGTCCGGGGCAGGGGACAGGTCATCGGTGTTGGTTTCGCCAGGCACCTTGAATACAGCCAGGCTGTATTTCTCGGCAATGGCCGGCTTGTTGGTGAACCATTCGCCATCGGCCCAGGACTGCAGAACGGCTTTGGCGTTGGCATTGCCAGCCTTGGCTTTCTCGGCAACGTCGTGGAAGGCGTCGAACATCAGCAGGGTGTGCTTGAGTTGCTCGGCGGCAACGGCGCCCAGGGCGGCGTCGTCCAGTAGTTCGACCAGGGTGGCGATGTTGTAGCCGCCTTGCATGGTGCCCAGCAGTTCAACGGCGCGTTGTTTGCTGATCAGCGGGGAAGTGGCTTCGCCCTTGGCAACGGCAGAGAGGAAACCGGCCTTGACGTAGGCAGCTTCGTCCACGCCTGGCGGTACGCGGTTGGTGATCAGGTCTACGAGGAATTCTTCTTCGCCAGCCGGCGGGTTTTTCAGCAGCTCGACCAGGCCTGCGGTTTGTTCGGCGTTCAGCGGCTGGGGCACGATACCCTGAGCGGCACGCTCTGCTACGTGTTTGCGATAGGCTTCAAGCACAGTTATTACCCTCATCAGTGGTCCCAAAGGGTTGTCCGGGACGCGATCCAGATACCCATGAACCAGGCGCTTTTCGACTTTATGAGCCGATCAGCCGAGGTTTCACGAGTCTCTTGTAGAAGCTGCTTTCAAAGTTTTACGCCGGCAGGACGGTTTCTGATGAGGGCTGACGCAGACGCTCGGGGGGACTCCAAGTGGCTGCGCCGCCATCGTACCTGCAGGATCGACTGTGCTCGTGACGCTTTGAAAACAGCTTCCAACGGACATTGGCGCCGTAAAAGGCGGGCCGATTCTAATGGAAAGCGCGAATAAAGTTAAGCCGATGTCCCCGTATTGGCGGGGGTGATATGGATTAGACAAAGGGCTAAGATGCCAGACCGTTCAGTAGTCCGTATTGCTTTGTCATGTCCAATCAGCGCATCAAGACGCCTTGTGTGGGGCTCTGCTCGACCGTTTACGGCGATGTGGTATGCCGCGGTTGCAAACGTTTCCATCACGAGGTGATCAACTGGAACAGCTACAACGACGACGAGAAGCGCGCCGTCTGGACGCGCCTGGAAGTGTTGTTGGTACAGGTGATGGCTGCCAAGGTCGAGGTCTTCGACGAGCAGCGTCTACGTGGGCAGTTGGAGCAGCGGCAGATTCGTTTCGTGCCGCAACAGTCGCCCTATTGCTGGGCCTACCAGCTGATCGCGCGTGGCGCGCGGGTGATCAACCAGCTGGAAGCCTACGGCATGGTGCTGTTGCCCGAATTTCGCAACTGGGCGCTGCCTGAGTTGCGTGATGCCATCGACCGTGAATTCTTCCTGCTTTCGGAAGCGCATTACGAGCGCTACATCGCACCGAAGTTTCTGCGTGAAGGCCTGGAGATGCGGGTTTGACCCGGTCGGTCAACTAAAAATGCCGCTCGTTTTCGAGCGGCATTTTCGTTTCAGTCGGTGGCTCAGCGCTGCGCCACCAGTTCCTCGAGGTGGGCGATGATGTCGCTGGGCTTGAGCACCAGCACGTCGCTTTCCAGTGAGTCCAGTACCACTTCGGCGGTATTGCCGATCAACGCGCCGGAGATGCCGGTGCGAGCCACCGTGCCAATCACCGTGACGGCGGCCCCCAGTTGCTGGGCCATGTGCGGGATCACCACATCGGCAGGCCCTTCGACGACATGCAAGCGCTCGTCGCTGATGTCGTATTCGGCCTGGAAGCTGCGACACTGCTCGCGGTAGCGCGCTTCGATGGTCTCCTTGAGCTGGAAGGTCGGGTCGGCTGCTGACAGCATCGGCGTGGGGTGGGCGGTGACCACGTGCAACGTGCCCTTGGCCAGGCCGGCGATGTCGTAGCCATGGCTGACGATACCGGCATGCAGCGTGCGATGTTCTCCGTCGGAATTGCCGACGTCCACGGCCGCAAGGATATTGCCGCCTGTCCAGGAGGTGTCGGTCTTGACCATCAAGACTGGAGCCGGGCAGTAGCGCAGCAGTTTCCAGTCATCGGGCGTAAGGATGGCCTTTTTCAGCGGGTTGTCGGGGACGTGTTGCTTGATCACCAGGCCGCAGCCTTCGGCCTGTTGCACGGCGATGATGGTCTGGTGCGGATTGTCATGCCAGGCCTGCTGCGACGAAATGCTGTAGCCCTCTTCGCTGAGTGCCTTGCCAAGGTCGTTGAGCAAGGCGCTGTGATCGCTTTTACGGTCGCACACCAGCAGGTGCAAGTGGGATTGAGTGACGCCGGCTATCAGCTTGGCCCGCTTTAGTGCAAGGCCCTCCGGGTGTTGTGGTTCCACTACTACCAGAATGCTTCGAATCGCTTGCATGGTCGGCTCCCTGAAAATCAATGGCATTGATTCAACTATAGGCGTGCCATTCACCAAGTCTTGTTGACCTGTATCAACGGCGTGCTGGTCGTCCTGCTTGCCACTCGTATAATGGCCCGCCATTGGCAACCTGGCCAGCACCGAGAGCGTTTCAACTATGATGTCAACTGCCCAGCATATTCCGAGTAACGGCGAGGAACCTGTATCGATCCTGCAGGAAATTCTCGAGTTTCTCGGCGGCGTCTCGACCCCCGATGCCTGGCTGGATGAGGCCTTGCGCCAGCAGGAAATCCTCCTGCTCGACCACCGCAACCTGGAGTACAAGGCAGCGCAGACGGCCCTGAGCCTGATGGGGCGCTACCTGACCAAGACCGAATTGACCGCGAGAATGTCGCGTTTGGCCCGTGAGGAACTGGTGCACTTCGAGCAGGTGAGCAAGATCATCCGCGGGCGTGGCATCGAGGTTCGCCATGTTTCTGCCTCGCGCTACGCTGCTGGCCTGCGCGCACTATTGCGCGGCGGTGAAGTAGAGCGCCTGGTGGATGTGCTGGTGGTGGGCGCTTTCATCGAGGCACGTTCCTGCGAGCGCTTTGCCGCGCTGGTGCCGCGTCTGGATGCGGAGTTGGCCAAGTTCTACGCCGGGCTGCTGGAGAGCGAAGGGCGCCACTACCGGGGCTATCTCAAGCTCGCCTACCTGTATGGCGATGCGGCTGACGTGGATGCGCGTATTGAGGTGGTGCGTGCGGTGGAGCAGGAACTGATCACCACGCCGGACGAGCAGTTCCGTTTCCATAGCGGTGTGCCTGCAGAGAGCGGCCGCGAAGCGGCCATCTGATGACCCTCTCCCATTTATGGGAGACGACTGCATGGATGCAGGAGGTAGGGCGACGCAGGACGCCAAAGCCGAGGGTGCCCGCAGGGCGAGAGAGGGGGCTTCAGCCTACGCCGTTGCCCTCTCCCCCAGCCCCTCTCCCGCAAGCGGGAGAGGGGAGCAAAACCCAGCAGTCGTTGCCCGGATGAAATCCGGGGCGATCTTGAAGGTTGCTTCCCCGGATTTCATCCGGGCTACGGTCAGGCTGGCGTCAGCTCGAACGGCGCCTGGTTGAAACCTTCGTCATCGATCTGCAGCGCCCAGCCTTGGCGATCCCAATCGCCCAGCACGATGCGCCGAGCTGTCTGGCCATTGACCTCAAGCTCATGCACGGCCGGCCGATGGGTATGACCATGGATCAGCGTACGCACACCGTGCGCGGCCATCACCTTGAGCACCTCTTGCGGTGTGACATCGACGATCTCGCTGGCCTTCATCCGCGTCTGTGCGCGGCTTTCGTTACGCAGCTTACGCGCCAGCTTCTGCCGGGCACTCAGCGGCAGGTTGCGCAGAATCAGCAGCGAAAGCGGATTGCGCAGCCAGCGGCGCAGCTTCATATAGCCGACATCGAGGGTGCACAGGCTGTCGCCATGCATCAGCAGTACCGACTCGCCGCCCATCTGCACCTTGTGCGGGTCGCTCAGCAAGGTGCAGCCCGCCTCACGACAGAAGCGCTTGCCGAGCAGAAAGTCGCGATTGCCATGCATCAGGTAGATACGCGTGCCGCTATCGCTCAGCGTTCGCAGGGCTTGGGCGATCTCATGCTGGAAGGGCGTCATGCCGTCGTCGCCGATCCAGACCTCGAAGAAGTCACCGAGGATGTACAGGGCTTCGGCTTGAGGTGCGCGCGTGGCAAGAAAATGCAGAAACGCCCGGGTGATGTCCGGGCGTTTCTCTTCGAGGTGCAGATCGGAGATCAGCAGGATCATCGACTTACTCGGCTACGACTTCAGCCTTTTCGATGATCACGTCGTCGACCGGTACGTCCTGGTGGCCCGATTTCATGGTGGTGGCCACACCCTTGATCTTCTCGACCACGTCCATGCCTTCGACCACTTCACCGAATACGGCGTAGCCCCAGCCCTGAACGGTCGGCGCGCTGTGGTTGAGGAAAGCGTTGTCGGCGACGTTGATGAAGAACTGCGCGCTGGCCGAATGCGGCTCCATGGTGCGGGCCATGGCGATGGTGCCGACCTTGTTGGCGACGCCATTGTTAGCTTCGTTCTTGATCGGTGCGCGGGTCGGCTTCTGCTTCATGCCTGGCTCGAAACCACCACCCTGGATCATGAAGTTGCCGATTACGCGGTGGAAAATGGTGCCGTCGTAATGGCCTTCCTTCACGTATTGCTCGAAGTTGGCCACGGTTTCCGGGGCTTTGTCGGCGAACAGGTTCAGGGTGATGACGCCGTGGTTGGTGTGCAGTTTGATCATGATCGTATCCGTGATGAGGCAGGTTCGAGCCGCTGGCTCGGGGGTGAACAGCGCTTGTCAGGGTGGTATGCACCCTGTCAGGGGCTTGACAGGTTGGTTATGATACGGACTTTGCCCGAAGCGGCCTACCCTGTGCCGCGCCAGTATTGTTAAGGACACCATGAGCAAGCCTACCGTCGAAAAAGCTGCCAACTTCCTGCGCCCCATCGTCCAGGCTGATCTGGACAGCGGCAAGCACACCACTATCGTGACCCGCTTTCCGCCGGAGCCCAACGGCTACCTGCACATCGGCCATGCCAAGAGCATCTGTCTGAACTTCGGCCTGGCCGAGGAATTCGGTGGCCAGTGCAACCTGCGTTTCGACGACACCAACCCGGCCAAGGAAGACCAGGAATACATCGACGCGATCAAGGCCGACGTCGAGTGGCTGGGCTTCAAGTGGGCCGGCGAGGAGCGCTACGCCTCCAATTATTTCGACCAACTGCACGCCTGGGCCATCGAGCTGATCAAGGCGGGCAAGGCCTTCGTCTGCGACCTGAATGCCGAAGAGATGCGCGAGTACCGCGGCAACCTGACCGAACCGGGCAAGAACAGCCCGTTCCGTGAGCGCAGCGTCGAGGAGAACCTCGACCTGTTCGCCCGCATGAAGGCTGGCGAGTTCCCGGATGGTGCCCGTTCGCTGCGCGCCAAGATCGACATGGCCTCGCCGAACATCAACCTGCGCGACCCGATCCTCTATCGCATTCGCCACGCCCATCACCACCAGACCGGTGACAAGTGGTGCATCTACCCGAGCTATGACTTCACTCACGGTCAGTCGGACGCCATCGAGGGCATCACCCACTCCATCTGCACCCTGGAGTTCGAGGATCATCGCCCGCTATACGAATGGTTCCTGGCCAACCTGCCGGTGCCGGCGCAGCCGCGTCAGTATGAATTCGCACGTCTGAACCTGAACTACACCATCACCAGCAAGCGCAAGCTCAAGCAACTGGTGGACGAAGGTCACGTCAACGGTTGGGACGACCCGCGCATGTCGACCCTGTCCGGCTATCGTCGTCGCGGTTACACCCCGGCTTCGATCCGCACTTTCTGCGACATGATTGGCGTCAACCGCGCCGGCGGCCTGGTGGACATCGGCATGCTGGAATTCGCTATTCGTGACGACCTGGACGCCAACGCCTCGCGTGCCATGTGCGTGCTCAAGCCGCTCAAGGTGGTGATCACCAACTACCCGGAAGGCCAGGTCGAGAACCTGGAGTTGGCGCGCCACCCCAAGCAGGACATCGGTACCCGCGTGCTGCCGTTCTCCCGCGAGATCTACATTGACGCCAGCGACTTCGAGGAAACCCCGCCGGATGGCTTCAAGCGCCTGATCCCGGGCGGCGAAGTGCGCCTGCGTGGCAGCTATGTGATCCGCGCCGATGAAGCCATCAAGGACGCCGCCGGCAATATCGTCGAGCTGCGCTGCAGCTATGACGAGAACACCCTGGGCAAGAACCCGGAAGGGCGTAAGGTCAAGGGCGTGATCCACTGGGTACCGGCCGCCGAGAGCGTCGAGTGCGAAGTGCGTCTTTACGATCGCCTGTTCCGCTCGGCCAACCCGGAGAAGAGCGAAGAGGGCGGGAGCTTCCTCGACAACATCAATCCCGAGTCGCTGGTGGTGCTCACCGGTTGCCGCGCGGAGCCGTCGCTGGCCCAGGCCACTGCCGATGATCGCTTCCAGTTCGAGCGCGAAGGTTATTTCTGCCTGGACAAGGACTCGGCTGCCGGTGCGCTGGTGTTCAACCGCACCGTCACCCTGCGTGACTCCTGGGGGCAGTAAATGGCACTGAGCATTTACAACACCCTGAGCAAAACGAAGGACGCGTTCAAACCGCTGGAAGGCAACAGCGTGCGCATGTACGTGTGCGGCATGACCGTCTACGACTTCTGCCATATCGGTCACGCTCGGGTGATGGTCGCTTTCGACGTGATCACCCGCTGGCTGCGCGCGCGCGGCTATGACGTGACCTACGTGCGCAACATCACTGACATCGACGACAAGATCATCCGTCGTGCCAACGAGAACGGCGAGCCGTTCGAGGCGTTGGTCGAGCGCATGATTGCGGCCATGCATGAAGACGAAGCACGCCTGTCCGTGCTGCGCCCTGACATCGAACCGCGTGCCACCGGCCATATAGCCGGCATGCACCAGATGATTCAGACCCTGATCGACAAGGGCTATGCCTACGCGCCGGGCAATGGCGACGTGTACTACCGCGTCACCAAGTTCGAGACCTACGGCAAGCTGTCGCGGCGCAAGATCGATGAGCTGAAGATCGGCGCGCGCATCGAAGTGGATGAAATCAAGGAAGACCCGTTGGACTTCGTGCTGTGGAAAGGCGCCAAGCCGGGCGAACCGAGTTGGGAGTCGCCCTGGGGCAAGGGCCGTCCGGGCTGGCACATCGAGTGCTCGGTGATGTCCACCTGCTGCCTTGGCGAGACCTTCGACATCCACGGCGGAGGCCCGGATCTGGTGTTCCCGCACCACGAGAACGAGATCGCGCAGAGCGAGGCGGCCACTGGCAAGCAGTACGCCAACGCCTGGATGCACGCCGGTGCGGTGCGCGTGGATGGCGAGAAGATGTCCAAGAGCCTGGGCAACTTCTTCACCATTCGTGAGGTGCTGGAGAAGTACCACCCGGAAGTGGTGCGCTACCTGCTGGTATCCAGTCACTACCGCAGCCCGATCAACTATTCGGAAGAGAGCCTCAAGGAAGCCAAGGGCGCCCTGGAGCGTTTCTACAACGGCCTCAAGGGCCTGCCGGAAGCCGCGCCTGCCGGTGGCGAAGCCTTCGTCGAGCGTTTCGGCGCAGCGATGGACGACGATTTCAACTCGCCGGAAGCCTGCGCCGTGCTGTTCGAGATGATTCGCGAGGTCAACCGCCTGCGTGAGTCGGACGTGCAGGCCGCTGCCGGCCTGGCCGCCCAGCTCAAGCAACTGGCCAGCGTGCTCGGCGTGCTGCAACTGGAGCCGGAAGCCTTCCTTCAGGCCGGTGCTGCCGGCAAGGTCGATGCAGCGGAGGTCGATGCGCTGATCGCTGCGCGCCTGCAGGCCCGCGCCGACAAGAACTGGGCGGAAAGTGACCGTATCCGCGACCAGCTCACTGCCATGGGCGTGGTACTGGAGGACGGTAAGGGTGGCACCACCTGGCGCCTTGCCGAGTAATTGCTGCGCTGAACGACAAAGGCCGCTTTCCAGCGGCCTTTGTCATTTCCGGGATAAGTACTCGTGCGGTTTGCGAGCGTCGAAACGCTCAGCCCAGCGGTATTCGCGAAAACGCTCGACGATGAAATCGATGAATACCCGCGTCTTGGCCGGCAGCAGTTTCTGTGCGCTGAAGTACAGGCTTAGGCTGCCGGTATCGACGTACCAGTCGGGTAATACCCGCTGCAGACTGCCGCGTTGCAGATAGTGCAGCGCGTGGACGGTGCTGACCAGGGTGATGCCAAGGCCTTGCAGAGCGGCATGGCAAGCCGCCTCGGGATCGTTCATGGTCATGCGCTGCTTCAGTTCGAGGGTGGCTTGCTGGTCGTCACGGGTACGCAGTGGCCAAGTGCGTACGCGGCCAGTCTGCGGTGAACGGATGAGGATGCCGTCGTGCAGGGGCAGATCCTCCGGTCGTGTGATGGGCGCGTGCCTGGCGAGATAGGCCGGAGCCGCCAGCAGCACCCGGTGGGCAGGCGCCAACTGCCGGGCAATCGCGCCGGGAGGCAATTCGAAGCCGCCGCCGATAGCCGCGTCGAAGCCTTCACCGATGAGATCGACGGCGCGGTTGTCGAAGTGCCAGTCCGGGATGATCGCTGGGTAGCGTGCAAGGAAATCGGCCAGGTGCGGCAGGATGTAGTCGCGCCCGAAAGCCACGCCCATGCTCACCTTGAGAGTGCCTGCCGGCTGGCCCTGGCTGCTTGCCAGGTTGGCCACCGCGCCCTGGATACTCGCCAGCCCGCCCGACACTTCTGCAAGAAAACGCTCGCCGGCTTCGGTCAGGGTCAGGCGTCTGGTGCTACGTAGGAACAGGCGCACACCGAGGCTGGACTCCAGGCGTGCGACGTTCTTGCCAACGGCTGCCGGGGTCAGGCCCAGGCGCCGCGCGGCTTCGGCGAAGCTGCCTGCCTCGGCGGTGCGGACGAAGCACTCGATGCTGCTGAGGGTTTCCATGGCTACTCCATAAACCTTTGGTATCGACTGAATATCGTGATTGCCAGCTTATCGGTTTTGAATCTCGGGTGAATACTGAGGGCGTGTTCCATTCAACCCCTCAGTTTCAGGAGATTCCCCATGAGCACTCAGAAAACCCTCGAAAACAAGGTCGCCTTCATTCAGGGCGGCTCCCGCGGTATCGGTGCCGCCATTGCCCAGCGCCTGGCAAAGGAAGGTGCTGCCGTTGCACTGACCTATGTTTCCTCAGCGGCAGGTGCCCTCGATGTGATGCGTGCAATCGAAGCCGGCGGCGGCCGCGCTATCGCCATCCAGGCCGACAGCCGTGACGAGCAGGCCATTCGCGCCGCCATCCGCCACACGCAGGAGAGTTTCGGGCGCCTCGATATCCTGGTGAACAACGCCGGTGTGCTGGCTGTAGCACCCATCGATGAATTCAGCATCGAGGATCTGGATCGAACCCTGGACGTCAACGTGCGCAGCGTGGTGATCGCCAGCCAGGAGGCCGCTCGGTTGATGGGTGAGGGCGGTCGCATCATCACCATCGGCAGCACCAACGCCGAGCGCATGCCGTTCGCCGGTGGTTCGGTCTATGCGCTGAGCAAGGCGGCGGTGGCCGGTTTCACCAAGGGCCTGGCGCGTGATCTGGGGCCGCGTGGCATCACCGTCAACAATGTGCAGCCGGGCCCGGTGGATACCGACATGAACCCGGATCAGGGGGATTTCGCCGAGTCGCTGAAGCAGACCATGGCCCTGCCGCGCTACGGCAAGGCCGAGGAAATCGCCAGTTTCGTGGCCTATCTGGCAGGCCCGGAGGCGGCTTATATCACCGGTGCCAACCTGACCATCGACGGTGGCTTCTCGGCCTGACAAAGTTGGCAGTGTGGCCGGTAGGGTGCGCTGCGCACACCGATGCTGCCCGCGCTCACGCGCCCTGCGAGGATTAGGTCACGGCTCGATAGCATCGAGTAGTTGCAGTGCCAGGCGTACTCGTTCGGCATTGGGGTAATTGCGGTTGGCGAGTATCACCAGCCCGGTATCGCGCGCCGGTAGCAGCAGGATGTAGGCGCCGAAACCATTGGTCGAACCCGTCTTGTTCAGCAGCTGATCGCCTTCGGCTGGTTTGGGCACGCTGAAGCGTTCCACGGTCTGGGGTTGCAGCGCCATTTCCGCTGAGTTGCCGGCCTGCAGTTTCTCCAGGCTGATGGGGTAGGCGTAGCGCTCCCAGCCCAGTGCCTGGGTCATGTCACCGACCTGGTAATAGCCGCGATGGGTGGAGCTGATGGCTTGATGCAGCGCTGCGGGCAGTTTGTCCGGGCGCAGGTTGGCGTCGATGAAGCGCAGCATATCGGTGGCACTGGATTTCAGACCGTAGGCTTCGGCGTCCAGTGCGCCGGGGTTTACCCGCACAGGTCTGTCATCGCGATAACCCCAGGCATAACGCGCCATCTGCTCGGCGGGTATCTGCACGTAGCTTTCCTGCAGGTCCAGTTGTGGCAGCAGATCCTTCTCCATCAACTGTTGAAACGGCTCGGCCAGGCTGGCAGCTGCCAGGTAACCGAACAGGCCGATGCTGGGGTTGGAGTACAGACGCTGTGTCCCTGGCGGGTAGACCGCCTGCCAGTTGCGGTAGTAATCGAACATCTGCTGTTCATTGCTGACTGCGTCTGGAAACTGCAGCGGTAAGCCGCCCGCTGTGTAGGTGGCCAGATCCAGCAGGCTGATGTGATCGAAGGCGCTGCCACGCAGGGCTGGCAGGTACTGGCTGGCGTTGTCGCTGAGGTTCAGCGTGCCGCGGGCTTCGGCGTAGGCACCGAGGGTGGCAGTGAACAGTTTGCTGATCGAACCCAGCTCGAACAGGGTGTGGCGATCCACGGCCTTGCCGCTTTCGCGCGAGGCAACACCGTACTCGAAGAAATGCGACTGTCCCTTGTGGCTGATGGCAATGGCCATGCCGGGAATGGAGTAGGCCTGCATCATTGGTTTCACGGCAGCATCGACTGCCTGGTTCAGTTCGGCGAAGGCCGCCTGACTGCTGAGGCACAGACCGAGCGTGACAAGCAGGGGGCGAAGGGATGAGCGCATGATCGTTCCTTGTCAGTTCATCGGGGGCAGTCGGCGGGGAACCGAGGTCTTCTTGACGATGGCGGTATTGGTTTCGGCGTAGCCGTTGATGCGGTCGAGCACTTCGTCCAGCTGTTCCATGGAGCGTACGTGCAGGCGAGCGACGAAACAGTCCTCGCCAGTGACCTTGTCGCACTCGGTGAACTCCGGCGTGGCCTGAAGCAATCGCTCCACCTCGTGTAGTTTGCCGGGCAGCGGTCGCACGCGAACGATGGCCTGCAACTGATAGCCAAAATGACGTGGATCGATCTCCACCGTATAGCCCTTGAGCACGCCACGTTCCTCCAGGCGGCGCAAGCGTTCGGCCACGCTGGGGGAGGAAAGGCCACTGATCTGCGCCAGGGCTTTGAGCGAGCGTCGCGAATCTTCCATCAGTGCGGCGATCAGGGTCTGGTCGATTTCATCGGTCATTGCAGGCCTCGTTAGGCAAAAGCCGAAATCTGCCGTTGTAAAAAAGGCGATAGTCGGATTCTGCCTCAGATTCTCCATGGTGAGTGAAGTTGCACCTTCGGATAATTATTGCCTCTCTCGATGAGGCTCGACCCATGGATAACAACCTCAAACGCGGCTCGCTGGAAATGGTCGCCGCCATGTTGATTTCCGGCACTATCGGTTGGTTCGTGCTGGTATCCGGCCAGGCCGTGGTCGATGTAGTGTTCTGGCGCTGCCTGATCGGCGGCGTGCTGCTATTGGTCTGCGCCGCGTTGGGCCTGCTGCGCGCCGAGCTGCTGGGGCGACGAGTATTACTGCTGGCCGTGCTCAGCGGTGTGGCCATTGTCGGCAACTGGCTGCTGTTGTTCGCCTCCTATGCACAGGCCTCCATCGCCGTCAGTACCGTGGTGTACAACGTCCAGCCATTCATGCTGGTGGGCTTGGCGGCGCTGTTTCTTGGCGAGCGGATCACCTTGCACAAGCTTGGTTGGCTGGCACTGGCCTTCATCGGCATGTTGGCGATCGTCAGTGCACATGGTCAGGGCGTGGTGACCGGTGCCAACTACCTGTTGGGTATCGCCCTGGCGCTGGCTGCGGCGCTGCTCTATGCGGCTGCAGCACTGATCGTCAAACGTCTCAGCGGTACGCCGCCGCACCTGATTGCCTTGATCCAGTTGCTAACGGGGGGGCTGATGCTGGCGCCGTTGATGGAGTGGCAGCTACCGCAGGGTGATGTCGCCTGGGCCAGCCTGGCGACGCTGGGCATCGTGCACACCGGATTGATGTACATGCTGCTGTATGGCGCGATCCAGAAGCTGCCGACCGCGCTGACCGGTGCGCTGTCGTTCATCTACCCGGTCGCGGCGATCCTGGTCGACTGGCTGGCCTTCGACCATTGGTTGAGTGCACTGCAGTGGCTCGGTGTAGCGGCCATCCTGTTGGCGGCAGCGGGCATGCAACAGGGCTGGCGACTGGGAATCAGGGCGAGACGCCCTGTCAGGGTCTGACACCTTGTTCGCGCAAACGCTTGTACAGGGTATTGCGGCTTAGACCGAGGTGACGGGCGAGGTAGGAGATATTGCCGCCGCAAGCCTGGTACTGGCTGGCCAGATCATCGGACTCGAGATGCGCTGGCAGGGGCACCTCCGTTGGCAGGTCGAGGAAGAAGTCGTCCGGCAGGTGCTCGGCGCGGATGGGCTGGTCGTCGGCCATGGCCAGCGCCACGCGCAGCACGCTGCTGAGCTGGCGCAGGTTGCCGGGCCAAGGGTGGTGCTGGAACAGCTCCAGCACCTCGCGGCTGATGCCTGCGTGCTGGTGAGGCTCGCGGTGCTGCTCCCAAAGACGCTGGAACAGTGCCTGCCTGTCGCTGCGTTCGCGCAGTGGCGGCAGTTCCAGGTTCAGGCCGCTGATGCGGTAGTACAGGTCGGCGCGGAACTGGCCGCTATCGACGTCCTGGCGCAGCGGGCGATTGGTGGCGGATACCAGGCGTACATCGACCGGGTGCAACTCGCTGCTGCCCAGCGGTTGTACGCAGCGCTCCTGTAGCACACGCAGCAGCCGAGCCTGCACGCGCAGCGGCATGTCGCCGATCTCGTCGAGAAACAGGGTGCCTTTGTGCGCCTTGCGGATCAGTCCGACATGGCCTTTCTGGCTGGCGCCGGTAAAAGCACCTTTTTCGTAACCGAACAGCTCTGACTCCACCAGCTCTGCCGGGATGGCTGCGCAGTTGACCGCGATGAACGGCTGACCAGCGCGCGAGCTGGCCTGGTGCAGGGCTTTGACGAAGACCTCCTTGCCGGCGCCGGTTTCGCCCTGTACCAGGATGGGAATGTCCTTTTCCAGTAGGCGTTCGGCCTGGCGAATGGCCTTGTCCATGCGTGCATCGCCCAGGCTCAGCGCATGCAGTCGTGGCTCCTCAGGCGCGCTGTGCGTGGCGGGCGGGCGGAAATCGCGCGCCCGGATCGGCGCGGGCCGGGCAGGGCGCCGTACCTGTGCGTGAAAACGAAAGTGGCCGCTGGTGCGCAGGTTGAACGGCTGGCCGTCCGGCTGGTTGAGTAACTGCTGCAGCGGTACGTCGAACAGTTGCTCGATGGCGCCGTAGGTCAAAGGCTGGCCGAGCAGATTGTCGGCACGGCGGTTGGCCGACACCACGTGGCCCTGTTCGTCGAACACAACCAGACCGGCCCAGGGGCTGTCGAGGTTGTCCAGGCTGGTGTTGAAGCTGAGCAGGTGGTACTGGTCGGCGAACAGTTTGAGGATCAGCCGGTTTTCCACCGACTGGCTCATCATCTTGACCATGCCCAGGGTATGCGCCGGTGGCAGGTAGCTGTCGCTGGACACATCGAGCACGGCGATCATGCGCCGCTGTTCGTCGAAGATCGGCGAGGCCGAACCGGTCATGAAACGGTTGGCCTTGAGAAAGTGCTCGTCGTGCTGGATATGCACGGCCTGGCCGCAACTGAGTGCGGTGCCGATGGCGTTGGTGCCGGTGTAACGCTCCAGCCAGCTGGCGCCAGCGACGAAGCCGGCGGCCTGGCGTGGCTCGATGAAGCGCTGGTCGCCCCAGGATTGCAGCAGCCGGCCCTGATCGTCGGCAAGCATGATCAGGCAGTTGGAGTTGGAAAGGATGGTGCCGTAGTAGGGCAGCACTTCCTGGTGAGTGGTCTGCACCAGGGCCTGGCGGCTTTCCAGCAGGGCCGAGAGATCGCCGGGCGCCGGCGGGTCGAAGCGTGGCGCGCTCTGGTGAGTCAGGCCGTAGTCACGGCAACGCGACCAGGACTCCTGGATGATGGCGTCGTGCGCTGGGGCGCGGGCAGCGTCGGTCATGGGCGGTCTCTTCTTGTTGGTTCGCGATCTGCGCCGCGATCGATCCAGTTTCGTTCAAGCCTGTTCAAAGTCAACGAACGAATTGTTCAGTTGTTCACATTCAACTGTTCAAAAGTGTTCAGTGGCAAACTGGTCGTGAGCTGCTCGTTGACAGTTTTTTCGATTCTGATCAAAGAGATGTGCTGGTTTTTGGGGCGATGGCATGCTTGTCGCTATCGATGTTCGCAATCGAATGGCACGACAAGAAAAAGGACAGGCCATGTCGCTCACGCTCGAACACGTCACCCGTATCGTCGACGGCCAGGTGCATATCGACGATGCCTGCCTGAGTTTCGAACCGGGCTCCTTCAACGTTCTGCTCGGCCGTACCCTGGCTGGCAAGACCAGCCTGATGCGCCTGATGGCCGGGCTGGATCGGCCCAGCAGCGGCCGGGTGCTGATGAATGGCGCCGATGTCACCGGCGTGCCGGTGCGCCAGCGCAACGTGTCGATGGTCTATCAGCAGTTCATCAACTACCCGACCCTGACGGTGTTCGAGAACATCGCCTCGCCGCTGCGCCAGGCCGGTGTGGCCAAGGAGCAGATCGTCGAGAAGGTCGAGGCCACGGCGCGCATGCTGCGCATCGACAAACTGCTGTCGCGTTATCCGCTGGAACTCTCCGGCGGCCAGCAACAGCGCACGGCCATGGCCCGGGCACTGGTCAAGGATGCTTCGCTGATCCTCTTCGACGAACCACTGGTCAACCTCGACTACAAGCTGCGCGAAGAGCTGCGCCAGGAAATGCGCGAGCTATTCCAGGCGCGCCATACCATCGCCATCTACGCCACCACCGAGCCCAATGAGGCGTTGGCCCTGGGCGGCACCACCACCATCCTGCACGAGGGACGGGTGGTGCAGAGTGGCAAGACCGCCGAGGTCTACCATCGTCCACAACAGGTGCTGGCCGCCGAGCTGTTCTCGGAGCCTGCGATCAACCTGATGCCGGGGCGCATCAGCGGTTCCGAGGTGAGCTTCGCCGACTGCGTACACTTTCCGCTCAACCCGGATCTGCGCGGCATCGCCGAGGGTGACTACCGCTTCGGTGTGCGCCCCAGCCATATCGGCCTGGTGCCGTCCAATGACGATGATCTGGAGTTGGCGGTAACCGTCGAGCTGGCCGAGATCAGCGGCTCGGAAACCTTCCTGCATGTGCGCAACGAGCAGTTCGTGCTGGTGCTGCATTTGCCGGGTGTGCACGAGTACGCGGTGGATACACCGATCCTGATCTACATCCCGACCCACAAGCTGTTCGTCTTCGCTGCCGATGGGCAGTTGGTGCAGGCGCCCAGTCGTCGTCAGGGGAGGGCCGCCTGATGGCCGAGATCCGTTTGCACAACCTCGCGCACAGCTACAGCGGCACGCCGAAAGCGCCGGAAGACTATGCGATTCGCGAGATGAACCATATCTGGCAGCAGGGCGGCGCCTATGCGCTGCTGGGGCCGTCAGGCTGCGGAAAGTCGACCTTGCTCAACATCATCTCTGGGCTGCTCAGCCCGTCGCAGGGCGAGGTGCAGTTCGACGGTAAGGCGGTCAACACGCTGTCGCCGCAGCAGCGCAACATCGCTCAGGTTTTCCAGTTTCCGGTGGTCTACGACACCATGACGGTGTTCGACAACTTGGCCTTCCCGCTGCGTAACCAGGGCATGGACGAGGCGCGGGTGATGAGCAAGGTGCACGAGATCGCCGAGGTGCTGGAGCTGCATCCGCTGCTGCACAAGAAGGCGTGCAACCTCACTGCCGACGAGAAGCAGAAAGTCTCCATGGGCCGTGGCCTGGTGCGTGATGATGTCTCGGCGATCCTCTTCGACGAGCCGCTGACGGTGATCGACCCGCACCTGAAGTGGAAGCTGCGGCGCAAGCTCAAGCAGATCCACGAGCAGTTCAACATCACCATGGTCTACGTCACTCACGACCAGCTTGAGGCTTCCACCTTCGCCGACAAGATCGCGGTGATGTATGGCGGGCAGATCGTCCAGTTCGGCACGCCGCGCGAACTGTTCGAGCGCCCCGGGCACACCTTCGTCGGCTATTTCATCGGCAGCCCGGGGATGAATCTGATCGACGTGCAGCGCTGTGAGGGCGGAGTGCGCTTCGCCGGCACCCAGCTACCACTCTCCGACGCGCTCAATCGGCGTCTGGCCGAACTAGATGGCAAGCGCCTGCAGGTGGGCATCCGCCCCGAGTTCGTGCACATCTGGGATGGCGCCTACGAAGACGCGCTGTGCGGCCAGGTGCTGCATGTCGAGGATCTCGGTACCTACAAGATTCTCACCTTCAACCTCGATGGCCAGGTACTCAAAGCGCGTTTGCAGGAAGACCAGCCAGTGCCGCGCGAGCAGGTGTACCTGAGTTTTCCGGCGCAGTGGCTGATGCTCTATGCCGACGACTACCTGGTGGAGGTGGCGCCATGAAGGTGCAGAACAACAAGGCCTGGTGGCTGGTGCTGCCGGTATTCCTGTTGGTGGCGTTCAGCGCCATCGTGCCGATGATGACGGTGGTCAATTACTCGGTGCAGGACATCTTCGACCCGTCCACGCGCTACTTCGTCGGCGTCGACTGGTATCGCCAGGTGCTGCAGGATCCGCGCTTACATGACTCGCTACTGCGCCAGTTCATCTTCTCCGCGTGCGTGCTGCTGATCCAGATTCCGCTGGGCATCGCCATCGCCCTGTGCATGCCGACGCGCGGGCGCTGGGCCTCGCTGTGCCTGATCCTGATGGCCATTCCACTGCTGATTCCGTGGAACGTGGTCGGCACCATCTGGCAGATCTTCGGGCGCGCCGACATCGGTTTGATGGGCTGGGCGCTGAACAGCCTGGGCATCAGCTACAACTATGCCTCCAACACCATGGACGCCTGGGTGACGGTGCTGATCATGGATGTCTGGCACTGGACGTCTCTGGTGGCGCTGCTGTGCTACTCGGGGCTGCGCGCGATTCCCGATGTCTACTACCAGGCGGCGCGTATCGACCGCGCGTCGAACTGGGCGGTGTTCCGCCATATCCAGCTGCCCAAGCTCAAGAGCGTGCTGCTGATCGCGGTGATGCTGCGCTTCATGGACAGCTTCATGATCTACACCGAGCCCTTCGTGCTCACCGGTGGCGGGCCGGGCAATGCCACCACCTTCCTCAGCCAGACCCTGACGCAAATGGCCATCGGCCAGTTCGACCTGGGCCCGGCCGCGGCATTCTCGCTGGTGTACTTCCTGATCATCCTGCTGGTGTCCTGGCTGTTCTACACCGCCATGACCCACGACGACAAAACCCGCTGAGGCCGACCATGACGCTACGCAAACGCCTGGTGCTGCTGATCTATTTCCTGTTCCTGCTGGTGCCGATCTACTGGCTGCTGAACATGTCGTTCAAGAGCAACACCGAGATCCTCGGCGGCCTCAGCCTATGGCCGCAGAGTTTCACTCTCGATAATTACCGGGTGATCTTCACCGACCGCAGCTGGTACGAGGGCTACCTCAACTCGCTGTACTACGTCAGCCTCAACACCCTGATCTCCCTCAGTGTGGCGCTACCGGCAGCCTATGCCTTCTCGCGCTATCGCTTTCTCGGCGACAAGCACCTGTTCTTCTGGCTGCTGACCAACCGCATGGCGCCACCGGCGGTGTTCCTGCTGCCGTTCTTCCAGCTGTACTCGTCCATTGGCCTGTTCGACACTCATATCGCCGTGGCCCTGGCGCACTGCCTGTTCAACGTGCCGCTGGCGGTGTGGATTCTCGAAGGCTTCATGTCCAGCGTACCCAAGGAAATCGACGAGACGGCCTATATCGACGGTTACAGCTTTCCGAAATTCTTCGTGAAGATCTTCATTCCGTTGATCCGCTCCGGTATCGGCGTCACTGCCTTCTTCTGCTTCATGTTCTCCTGGGTCGAGCTGCTGCTGGCGCGCACCCTGACCTCGGTGGACGCCAAACCCATCGCGGCGGTGATGACCCGTACGGTGTCCGCGTCGGGGATCGACTGGGGCGTGCTGGCTGCTGCCGGGGTGTTGACCATCCTGCCGGGGATGCTGGTGATCTGGTTCGTTCGCAACCATGTGGCTAAGGGCTTCGCCCTCGGTCGCGTGTAAGGGAGGTTCGTCATGAGCTGGATGGCCTGGACTCTACCGACCGCGCTGTTCTTCACCGGCATCGCCGTGCTGCTGGCCGGCATGACGCTGGTCGAGCTGCGCTGGCCGTGCGTCGAACGCAAGGGATTTCTGCCGATCACCACCACCCGTGGGGATCGGCTGTTCATCGGTCTGCTCGGCAGCGCCTACCTGCACCTGCTGGTAATCGGCGTGACCGACTGGAGCGTGTGGATAGCTTCGCTGCTATCGCTGTTGTGGTTGTGCGCAGTAATGCGCTGGGGCTGAGCCGGGCTGCCGCCGGTATGCCTCTCCCCATATCCTGAGATGGAGGTCTCTATGTTCGACAATAACAACAAGACCCGACATAGCATGGCGTTGGCCGCCTTGCTGGCGTTGTCCGGTTTGAGCGGTGCGGCCTGGGCGGATGCCTATGAAGAAGCCGCGAAGAAATGGATCGCTGATGAGTTCAACCCCTCGACCCTGACGCCCGAGCAGCAGCTCGAAGAGCTGAAGTGGTTCATCAAGGCCGCTGAGCCGTTCCGTGGCATGAACATCAGTGTGGTGTCGGAAACCATCACCACTCATGAGTATGAGTCCAAGGTGCTGGCCAAGGCCTTCAGTGAGATCACCGGCATCAAGCTGCGCCACGACCTACTGCAGGAAGGCGATGTGGTCGAGAAGCTGCAGACGCAGATGCAGTCGGACAAGAACATCTACGATGGCTGGGTCAACGACTCCGATCTGATCGGCACTCATGCGCGCTACGGCAAGGCCATGGCCATCAGCGACATGATCGAAGGTGAGGCCAAGGATTTCACCTCTCCGACTCTGGATCTCAAGGATTTCATCGGCATTTCCTTTACCACCGGGCCAGATGGCAAGTTGTACCAACTGCCTGACCAGCAGTTCGCCAATCTCTACTGGTTCCGCGCTGACTGGTTCGAACGCCCGGAACTCAAGGCCAAGTTCAAGGAAATCTACGGCTACGAGTTGGGCGTGCCGGTCAACTGGTCGGCCTACGAGGACATTGCCGAGTTCTTCTCCAAGCACGTCAAGGAGATCGACGGTCAGCGTGTCTACGGCCACATGGACTACGGCAAGAAAGATCCGTCGCTGGGCTGGCGCTTCACCGATGCCTGGTTCTCCATGGCCGGCGGCGGCGACAAGGGTCTGCCCAACGGCCTGCCGGTGGACGAGTGGGGCATTCGCGTCGAGGGCTGCCGGCCAGTGGGCTCCAGTGTTGCCCGTGGCGGCGATACCAACGGCCCGGCGGCCGTATTCGCCACGCAGAAATACGTCGACTGGATGCGCCAGTACGCGCCGCCGGAAGCGCAGGGCATGACCTTCTCCGAGGCCGGTCCAGTGCCGGCGCAGGGCGCCATCGCCCAGCAGATCTTCTGGTACACCGCCTTTACTGCCGACATGACCAAGCCGGGGCTGCCCGTGGTCAACGCGGACGGCACACCGAAATGGCGCATGGCGCCGTCGCCCAAGGGGCCGTACTGGGAGGAGGGGATGAAGCTGGGTTATCAGGACACCGGTTCCTGGACCTTCCTCAAGTCCACCCCGGAGAAGCAGCGCCTGGCCGCTTGGCTCTACGCCCAGTTCGTCACTTCCAAGACCGTCTCGCTGAAGAAGACCCTGGTCGGTCTGACGCCGATCCGCGAGTCGGACATCAATTCGCAGGCGATGACTGACGTGGCGCCCAAGCTCGGTGGCCTGGTGGAGTTCTACCGCAGCCCGGCGCGCGTGCAGTGGACGCCGACCGGCACCAACGTGCCGGACTACCCTCGCCTGGCCCAGCTCTGGTGGCAGTTCATCGCCGAGGCCGCCAGCGGCGACAAGACCCCGCAGCAGGCGCTCGATGGCCTGGCCGCAGCGCAGGACACCATGCTCGGTCGCCTGGAGCGCTCCGGTGTGCTGGGCGAGTGCGGGCCGAAGCTGAACGAGCCGCGTGATCCGCAGTACTGGTTCGACCAGCCGGGTGCACCGAAACCCAAGCTGGCCAACGAGAAGCCCAAGGGCGAGACCATTGCCTACGACGAGTTGCTCAAATCCTGGGAGCAGGCACGCAACTGATCTGCAGGGCGGAAACGACAACGGCACCCTTGGGTGCCGTTGTTCGTTGTGCAGCGTTGCTTATTGGTGCAGGTGTTCGGCCGCGTGCAGGGTATTTTCCAGCAGGCCGGCGCGGGTCATGGGGCCGACGCCGCCCGGTACCGGGGTGATCCAGCCGGCGCGGGGCAGGGCGGTCTCGTACACCACGTCGCCGACCAGCTTGCCATCTTCCTGGCGGTTGATGCCAACATCGATGACGATGGCGCCTGGCTTGATCCACTCACCCTTGACCAGGCCCGGTTTGCCGGCTGCGACCACGACGATATCGGCCTGGCCGACATGGCCGGCCAGATCCTTGGTGAAGCGGTGGGTCACGGTGACAGTACAGCCGGCAAGCAACAGCTCCATGGCCATTGGGCGACCGACGATATTCGAGGCACCGACTACCACTGCATGCATGCCATAAAGGTCGGCGCCGGTGCTTTCCAGCAGGGTCATGATGCCCTTGGGAGTGCAGGGGCGCAGCAGCGGCATGCGCTGGGCCAGGCGGCCGATGTTGTAGGGGTGGAAACCGTCCACATCCTTATCTGGACGGATGCGTTCGAGCAGCAGGGAAGAATCCAGATTCTCCGGCAGCGGCAGCTGAACCAGAATGCCGTCGATGGCCGGATCCTCGTTGAGCTCGTCGATCAAGGCAAGCAGATCAGCCTGACTGGTCTCGGCCGGCAGATCATAGGCACGGGAAAGAAAGCCGACTTCTTCGCAATCCTTGCGTTTATGTGACACATAGACCTGGGAGGCAGGATCGGTGCCCACCAGGATCACAGCCAGGCCTGGCGTACGAAGGCCTTGCTGGCGGCGTTCGGCGACACGTTGGGCAATCTGCTGGCGGAGGCTGGCGGCGATCGCCTTGCCGTCGATCAGTTGTGCGGTCATTGCGCTGGTTAACCATTAATAAGGATGAAAAAAGGACGCGCATTCTCGCATGGGCGCTCACTTGGGCAAAGGCGCCCACCACTGTTTTCGCGTAACTCCTTTAAATCGCTGAATTTTTTTGAAAATTTCTGTTGACGAGGTTGGGAGGCGTCTATAACATTCGCCCCGCTTCTCAGGAACAGCCACTCGCTGGGTGAGGCGGCAAGAGCCAAGCCCTGGTGGTGAGGTTGGAGCCAAAAGCTTTAAGTCTGCGCTAGCGGATGGATAAGTGCCCGTAGCTCAGCTGGATAGAGCATCCGCCTTCTAAGCGGATGGTCGCAGGTTCGAGTCCTGCCGGGTGCGCCATTTGGCGGTCAGGCAAGCTGGGTAAGCAAATGCAATATGGTGGGCGTAGCTCAGTTGGTAGAGCACAGGATTGTGGCTCCTGGTGTCGTGGGTTCGATTCCCATCGTCCACCCCATATTCCAAAGCGCCAGGCCAAAAGCCTGGCGTTTTTGTTTTAAGCTGCAAAGCCACGCGGACGTGGTGGAATTGGTAGACACACCAGATTTAGGTTCTGGCGCCGCAAGGTGTGAGAGTTCGAGTCTCTCCGTCCGCACCATGTACAAGCCAGTATTTCCGGGGGTTGTAGCCGGATCGCTTCTCAGAAGGGAGCGTTTTGGGAACACTCTGGGAATGGTGGAACGAAAAAGGCAGCCTCTGCGGGCTGCCTTTCGTCGTTTCTGGGGCTCTGATTCAGAGCTTTAGGGCTTGCTCCAGCAAGGGGATCATGTCCGGGCCGTCCTTGCTGATGTACTTGCCGTAATGGCGTTCAAGCATGGCAATGGTGGTGTGGCCCATCTGGTCCTTGAGCCATTGCAGCGTCACAGCTCCGGTGGTCAGCAACTGGCTGGCGTAGGTGTGGCGGCAGTTGTTCGGCCCCCGGTACCGCACTTCGGCCGCTTCCAGGTGCGGGCGCCAGAATCCCTTGAGCAGCATGTCCGAGCTGCTGTGCGCTGCGTCGGTGCTGGTGCAGTGGAACACGAACCGCAGCGCCTGGCGCTTCCTGGTCTTGTTGTCACGGTCGAGCACCTCGACTTCCACCGGTTTGAGCTTCTGCGTGTGCATGGCCATCGCGTGCAGCGCCTGGAGCGCTGGCTTGAGCAAGCGCACCTCGCGGTTTGACCGCCTGTTCTTCGTAACCTTGTACACGCCACGCACTTGGCCACGGCGGAACCTCACCGTGCCGGCCTTCAGGTCGACGTCCTCCCAGGCCAGGGCGATGGCCTCCGACACCCTCGGCCCCGTCCACAGCATGAACTGAGCGAGATATAGCTCCTGGAGCTTGTCCGTGGGCGTGCTGAGGATGGCGTCGATTTCCTCACGGTCGAATGGGTCGACCTCGTCCGGGTCGGGCTGGCGGATGGTGATGCCCTCTGTCGGGTCGTGCGCCGAGCGGTTGCGCGCGCGGTACAGGGTGAATATCTGCTTCACCAGGCTGACGATCTCGCGCACGGTGCGGTTATGCAGGGACGGCATCAGCGTCTTGTGCACCCATTCCTGTAAGTGCAGGTGGTCGATGGCGTCGGCCTGTTCGTCGCCCCAGCGCGGGCGGATGTGCGTCTCGACCTTGCTCTTGTAGGTGCGGAAGCCGGATGGGGCCATCTCGTTGCGTTTGATCTCGAGCCACAGATCCATGTAGTGGCCCAGGGTGTTGGTTTTCACCCTGGGCGAGTCGGGGAAGTGGCGGGCATAGCTGAAGGTGCCCGCCTTGATTTCGTACTCGATCATGCCGACCAGGCGCTCAGCCTGGGCGACGTTTTCGGGCGTGGCGTCGCCGTTGAACGGCTCGCGGCACAGCTCGCCCTGATAACGGAAATACACGCGCACGCGGTTGCCGCGTACCTCTACACCCTTTGCCATTGCGTACCCACGCGAAACAACGAAAGGCCCAGTGTATGAGCCATTAAAAAACTCGGCCCATATGCGGGCCGAGAAGATGCAGTGCCCGATTCTTGCCAGGCGGCAGGGCGCGGGGCGGTATACTCGACCCACGCCCGCCGGCCGTGCATCGGGCAAGGATCACGGCCGTGTCGGGTGCTCCATCTATTCTTCTTGCCGCGCTGACTCTCATGGATGGGTGAAGACGACGCGGTCTTTCGGGTCGATCAGGTCGCGTTGTTTCTCCACCAAGCGGGCCGGATCGAGGCCGAGTTTTACGGCCATGGCTTCGGCGGCGTGGCGGGCGCTGATGGTGTTGCTGGCGGTGCGCTTCTCGCCTTTGACGGTGGCCACGTAGGTGCCGGTGGCGTAGCGGCAGCGGATTTCAACGGCCATAGCGGCGGCGCTCCTGTTTGGCGAGGCGTTTGGCGGCCAGTTCGGCCATGAAGGCCGACCACTCGGCCTGCTTGGTTTGCTGGCGGGTGCGGCTGCATTTGGCGTGCTTGCCGGTTGAGCGGGGCTTGCCGCAGATGTCGCAGATGCTGGGCAGGTCGAGTCGGTGACTGGCCAGGGTTGGGCGTGTGCGCCGCCCCGGTGTGGTAGCCTTATCGGCGCTGACTTCTTGGTTTTTCACTTGCATGGTGGTTCTCCTTGGGGTTGGTTGGCCCTGGTGAGTTGCCGCTCACCGGGGCCTTTCTTTATGCCGCCACGTAACCAGAGGCGGTCTTGCTCAGCAGGCCGGCTTCTGTGGCCTGCTGCATCAGTCGGGTGGTTCTTTCGCTGCCCATCCTCAATTCCTTCGCGACCTGCCTGACGGCCAGCTTGGTGCCGCTTTCCGTGCGGGCGATCAGTTGCAGCAGGTCAGCCGGGAACGCTTCATCTGTTGCGGCTTCTGGCTGCGTTTTCGCGTGTTCCTGGGGGCGTTCCTCGGGGCGTTTCTGGCGTTCCGGCGCAGTAGCGCGCGCGGTTTCGGTAACGGGTACGGGGCGCAGTGCGCTGAGGATCAGTGCTGGCACCACCTCCAGCGCCAGGGCGAAGCCGAGGCAGAGTAGGGTGGCCAGTTCCAGCGGCAGGCCTGCCGCCTTGGCCGGTTGGCTGCGCAGGGCGGTGAGTTCCTGCGATGCGGTGTCGCGGCGTACCTGGGCGGCGGTGCGTTGGGTGTCGATGCGAGTGAGGGCGGCGCTTTCCAGCTCCAGGGCGCGGCTGACCATGCCGCGCTCGCGCAGGGCGTTGGCCTGGTGATGCACGGCGGCCGCTTCGGCGTCGAGCTGCTCGATGCGGGCGGCGTCGGCCTGGCGCAGCTCCAGTAGGTCGGCCTGGCGTTGTTCGTGTTGCGCCTGGTGTTCGGCCTGGCTGGTGATGATCGAGGACATAAGCCGGTCGTAGGTGGCCCAGCCAGAAACGGTGCCCAAGGCCAGGGCACTGGCCATCATCAGCAGCGCGGCCAGGATGCGGCGGGCTGCCAGCAGCATCAGGGCGAGCGGCCACGCGGCGTACTTGAATAGATCCAGCACCACGGCGGCCGAGGCGAACAGGGTGGCCAACACGGTGTTGTCGATCAGCGCGGAAATGGCCATCGCCACCGACGTGGCCGTGACGCCGGCGAGGGCGGCGACCATGGCCAGCAGCGGCCAGCGGTGGTGGGGTTGTAGGTGCATGGTGGTTCTCCTTGGGGTAGCCCCGCCGAGTTGCCGCTCGACGGGGCTGGAGTGGGTCAGCTACTGAGTGGGTCGAAGGCGAACTCGCCAGATTCGGCGAAGGCCTGCAGGTGTGGCAGTAGTTGGCGCACCTGTTCCTGGCTGATGTGCATTCGGCTGCTGACTACGGCGCCCACTGGCAGCTTCACGGGCTGCCAGCCCTTGCCAGATTCCATGACCTGGATGGTGGGGCTGGTGACGCCGAACCAGCAGAACACTTGGTCGCCCATCAGGCTGCTGATCTGAAGTGAGCATCTTTCGCCGTACTCATCCTCGAAGAGGATGATCGGGAAACCACGGTCGGTGACTTTGCAGGCGAGGTCTTTGCTCATGATTGCGCTCCCTTGAACGCCTCGACAGCCGCTGCGTACTCGGAGGGGAGAATCTCGACCGCGCCCTCGATCCAGCCGGAGGTGGGTTTGCCGGCGGCGACTTTGGCCAGGTGGTCGGCCTCGTCGATCGAGAAACCCAGGAGGAAGTAAGCCGTGCCCTGGTGCTCGAACGTAACGCCACCACACAGGAGCAGGTTGCCGGTGTTGACGCCGAGGCGATCCCAGTAGCTGTGTACGTCGATGCGAGGCGGGTAGTTTTCGCGCCAGAGGGTGAGCAGGCGCTCATGCTCGACGCGTATATCGGCGCGCTCTTTCTTTTCGGTGCCCTTGGGGATGACGGGCTTGGTGCGCAGTTCGCGGTAGCCCCATTCGTCAGGGCGGCGCCAGTGCACATCGAGCGCCTTGTCTGCGCTGAGTTTCACGCCGCCGGCGTAGTTGCAGGTGATGGTGCCAAACAATGCGCCAAGCGCGGCGGATTTCGCGCGTAGCTCGGCCTTGGCCTGGTACAGCTCTTGAACGATGGCCACTGTGGCCGGTGCGGTGGATTTGTAGTGGTGCTGCATGGTGGTTCTCCTTCGGATGGTGCCCAGGCGTTGCCGCGCCTGTGCGGTTGGGTCAGTGAGCGACGGCCAGCAGGGCGTCAGGCGCTGCGCTGCACGCGGCGAACAGGACGAACATGGCCAGGCCGCTGAAAATCAGCGTCCAGACCGTGCTGGTGGGGGTGTCGTTGCTGGGTTGCATGGTGGTTCTCCTTCGGGGTTATGCCGGCGTTGCCGCGCCGGCTTTGGGGTGCTGCTGGAAGATCCAGCACTTCACGGTGGGGGACTTGAAGACGGTGAGGTTGTTGCGCTTGGCCTGGTGCTTGCGCACGGCGCTGGCCACTGCGACGTTGGCGTCGACGAACTTGCGGGAGCGGCTTTCCTTGAGCAGGTCGCGCAGCACGTTGATGTCCGGCAACTTCTGCTTGTGCTCCTGGGCGCGTTCGTAGAAGTCGTTGAGGTTGATGGCGATTTCGCCCTTTTCCGCGTTGTTGCTGTGGTTGACCACCGGGCCTTCGCCGTCCAGGCCTTCGAGGAAGTCGAACACTTCCCAAAATTCGGCCACGTGCTGGTGGTCGGCGCTGATCGATGCTTGGCGCTCCAGGGCCATGGTGATGATCTGCCGTTGCGTGGCGCTGACCTGGGCGTCGCTGATGGGCGCAACCTGGCGCAGGCAGTGCAGCAGGGCCAGCAGCATCGCGTGGTTCTTGCTGATGCGCTCGACGCGGATGTAGCCGCGCAGGGTGTTGCCGCAGTTCGGGCAGGCGTGGCTTTCGTTGGCGGTGGCGTAGGGCGTCTCGCACTGCCAGCAGTGGGTGTGCAGGCGGCGCAGGCGCGATTCATAGCCGGGGAAGTACTCGGCGAAGGCGTCCAGCACGCCGGCTTCTGCCTTGATGGCCAGCAGCAGGAAGTGGCTGAGCATGTCGCCGTCCAGGGCGTTGAGTTTGTCCGCCGCTGCACGGCTCTCCGGCGTTACCTGGGGGCGCACGAAATGCAGCTTGCAGATGCGCGTCATGATCGCTTCGTGTGCCACTACGGCCGCGTTCTGGCTGATGGCGATGGTGCCGCGAAAGGGCGGCTCGTAGGTTTCGTTGCCCGCTGTTTTCACGCCCTTGGTGGCCAGGGTGCCGCCGCCGAAGAAGTCTTTCAGCTCGTCCCATTCAAAGGTTTTGGCGTGGGGTTTGTCGTCGCTGTGGCGGTCGGCCTCCAGATACACCACGGGCATGCCGGCCACCTGACCCATGAGGCGCGAGCGACCTGCTTTGGTGGATTTCATCGGGTCGAAGCCCTCGTAACCGGGGCGGCCGAGCAACTTCCACAGCAGGTTGAGCAGGGTGGTTTTGCCGGCGCCGGCCTCTCCGGTCGCCTCCAGGAAGGGGAAGGACTGCCAGCGGGCGCGAATCTGTTCGCAGAACAGCGAGCCAAAGAACCACACCAGGGCCACCGCACCCTGGGCGCCGAAGCACGTCCAGAGCAGCTCGAACCATTCGCTGCTGTAGGCCTTCGCGTCGCGGCTGGGTCGGATGGTGACGCCTTTTTGCAGGGTCTTGATGCGCAGCTTGCCGAACTCGAAATAGTCCTCGGCGTTGGCCTCGTAGACCTGGCCGTCCTTGACGGCGATATCGCCATACACGTAGCAACCGTGGTCGCGGCTGTAGCCCACAAAGTCGATGGTTTCGACGGTTTTGATGCCGTAGGTCTGCAGCTTCATGATCTTTTCGAGCTGCTGGCCGGTACCGGTAAACATGGCGCCGGCGGCCATGCCAAGCAGGCGCTTTTTGAACTCGCTGGCGGCGGCGATGTGGGTGGCGGTGAAGGTGTTCTTGACGCTGGGCGCGCCGTGGGGGAAGTCGACGCGCAGGTAGTACCAGGATTCGTCGGTGATCTCGTTGCGCTGGAAGTACAGGGCTTCGAAGTAGCAGTTGGCGATTTCGTTGACGCTGCCGGACAGGCGCAAGGCGCGTTCACGGATTTGCGCGTTGCTCAGCTCGCGGTGTTCGCCCTTGTCGTCGCCCTCGATCGCCTGAACGGCCTTGTTGTATTTGTCCAGGTCGAGCGACCACCAATACAGGCGGTTGTCGAAGCCGAAGTGGAACTCGCGCCACTCGTTGCGCTGGTACATGAGCAGGCCTTTTTCCGAGGCGCTGTCGGCGATCAGCAGGGCGCCCTGGTAGCGGGCTTCGTCCAGATCGGCCGCTACGCGCTCTGCACGCTGTTCGGCGTCGTCTATGAAGGCCCAGCGCTGGTGCAGGTCGTTCCAGTCCACTTTTTTGCCGCGCTGGGGGATTAGCGCGGCCTCGCAGGTGAAACCGAGTGCACGGGCCTGGGCGACCCATTTGCGGGTGTAGCTGCGGGCTACGGGCTCGTTGTCCAGCGCCCAGACCAGGGTGGGCAGGCAACGGTCAGCGTCGATGCAGGCCTGTTTCAGCTCGCGGAGCGATTGCTCGGGGAAGGCGTTGCAGCTCATGGCCGAGACGGCCGGCACGTCGTGGTGCAGCAGGGCGATGGCGTCGAAGATGCCCTCGACGATATGCAGCTCGTCCAGCGTGGTGAGGTCGAGCGACGGCGGGCACCACCAGACACCCTTGTAGCTGGCACCGGGCGCGAAGCGGGCCTTCTGCTTGCCGAAGCGCTCGGGGCGGTCGATCAGGCGTTCCCAGTAGCCACCTTTGGCCAGCGGGAAGCGCACGGTGGCGCTGCCGAAGCCGAGCTCGCGTGACCAGAAGTTCTCTTGGGTGAACCAGCCTTCGATCAGCTCCATGCGGAAGCCGCGGGCGAATTCCAGGTAGGCGCGGGCGGTGGCGTTGGGTTGCTGGTCGGTGGCCGGTGCGCGCTCGCTCCAGTCGTTGAACAGGTCGTCGTAGAGGTCTTTGACGTGGTACTGCGCGCCGCATTTGCCTCGGCCGCAGATCAGCAGCCAGGGCGAGTCGGTGAATGTGTACAGCTCGGGCTTGCCGCAGGCCGGACACTTGCCCTTGCGCATGTACTGGGTGCCACGGATGGGCTTGAGGCCGGGGTAGTCGCGCTGGATACGGGTGACGATCTCGTCGCGCAGTTTGGTTTGCATCTGGCTCATGCTGCTGGGCCTTGTTGGGAGACGTTGAGCGCGGCTTGCAGCGCGCCGATGGTGCGTTTGTGGCCGGCTAGGGCCGGGTAGTCGGTGAGGATGCGTTGGCTACGAAGGCCTGCCGGCACCTCGCGGTAGCGGTCGGCGTACCAGTGCAACTGCATGCCCTGGCGCAGCTCTTCGCGCAGGCTGGTGAGCAGTGCCTGGGCCTCTGGCTTGGGCATGTGCAACTGGATGTCGACGGCGTCTGGCATGGCGCAAACCTCGAATGCTGGGTGCAGCTCCCCCTTACCCACGCAAGGCGGGCAGGGGCTGGGTGGTGCGTTTATGGGTGGAAAGCGGGCGGCGGTAGCTCACTGATGGCCAGGGCCACCAGGCGTGGGGCCATGAACAGTGGTACGTCCAGTTGATGCACCAGGTGGCTGGTGGTGCGCTCGATCAACTGGGCGTCATCGCCTAGGTGTTCGGCCTGGTGCTGTTGCAGGTAGCTGAGCGCCTGGGCCTGCATCTGGCTGCGGTAGTCGTGCGGCAGGGGCTGGACGGCATTCATGCGGTGGCCTCCATGGCATCGAGCAGGTCGAGCTGGTCGGTATTCGGCTGGCTGTCGCGCAGCGCCTGCATGCGTTGCACCGAGGGGGCGATGGGCAGGCTGATACGTGGCTTGTCCAACCCGCTGGGGCTGAGCGCGTAATCCCAGGTGAGCGAGCCGGTATAAGTGGCGCCACAGGCCAGGTTGCAGCACTGCGCGTACATGGTCTTGAAGGTGGGCGTTTGCGTTTCGCTGTTGCGGATGCGCATACGGCTGCCGCAGGCCGGGCAGAGGCATTTGTAACCGCCGCTGTTGGTGGTCATGGCTGGGGCTTCCTGTGCAGGGCGAGGATGGCGCCGACTTCAGCGTGGCGCGCGGCGATGTGCTGGCGGTGGGCGGTGATGATGCTGGCCAGCTCGGCTTCGTCGATTTGCCCGTCTTCCAGGGCTTTGAGGATCATCGCGTCGACCTTGCCGCGCTTGACCGCGGTGCCCATGGCGCGGGCCAGCAGGTCGATGTTGTCTGTGTCTGCCGGCTCGGGCATGGCGACGTACACACCGTTGTAGAGGCCGGTGAGGTAGTCGGGCAGATAGGTGGTGCCGGCGACCTTCTCCAGTTGCAGCACCTGTTCGTCCGTCAGCGGGCGGTGGCCGGGGTTCTCGTACAGCTTGTTATCGAACTGCTTGAGATCCAGCCCTAGGCAGGTGGCGGCGCATTCGCGGCCACCTGGGAAGGCGGCCACCACGGCCAGCACCGCACGACGACGGCTATCAAGAATCGGGCGCTTCATCTTCTCGTTTCCCCCATTGGCCAGGCCCACTACTGTGCGACCGTGCCTTCCTTGATGCCGAGCAGTACGGCAGCGCGGTGGGCTTTGCCGCGCAGGCACTTTTTCTGCCCGTTGAGCACGGCGTAGACGGTGGACTCGTCGAGCTGGTTTTTCTCGGCCCATTCCCGGATGGAAATACCGATAGCGGCAAGGCGGGCGCGGGCGGCCTGGCGTGCTTGCTCTGTGGGGTAGGCGTTCGGCATAGTTCTGTTTCGTGTGATTTCGTGTGATTAAGGCGGAGTATTTCCCATGAATGTGGGAATGTCAAATGCCGTTGGAGACATTTGTGGGAATAGGCGAGCGCCTGAAGGAAGAACGCGAGCGTATCGGGCTGAACCAAACGGAGTTCGCAGCTAAGGCCGGAGCTTCGAAAAACAGCCAGTACAACTACGAAAAGGGCGAGCGCAGCCCTGATGCTGCTTATCTGGCTGCCGCTGACGAAATGGGCGTTGACGTGCTCTATGTCGTGACCGGGCGGCGCACGCCTGAGGCCTCCAGTAGTTTCAATGGAGACGAGGTAGACCTCGTCGAGCACTACCGCCAGTTGCCCGAAGGCGACCGGCACCACACCCACAAAATGGTTACTGCCTTGGCCGAAATGGCCAGACGGTATGACGTGAAGAAGTAAGCACAAGTAGGGGAAAACACATGGATGCGTTGGTAATGCTGGTGGCGCTAGGTGCGCTTGTTGGGGTTTGGTTCTGGCTAGCCAGAACGATGCGCAACAAGGGCAGCGGGTGGTTCATCAGGCACTTGGCAGGGAGCTTTGCCGGCTCGTTTGCGTTCATGTTGCTGGTCATGGTTGCGGTAGGCACTGGGCTGATTACCGCTGAGCCGAAAGAGGAACTTGCGGCCACAGGCACTGACAAGACCTCGACCGTTAAGGCCGAGTCGCTCAAGCCGATGAAGTTTGCCTCGGTCACGCAGATGATCGATGACAAGGCCGATTTCTCTGAGGAGAACGGCACCTTCAAGGTGATAACCAGCGAGCCGCTGCACATCCAAATGGCCACTCAGGTTGTCGCGAACGATCTGGACGAAGTGAAGCTCGCGGAGGTGCGCCGTGTCGCGCTCTATGGCGTTTACCGCACGCTGATTCACACCGATGCGCCCAGCGTCCACGTCAGTGCGTTGCCGATGGAGGTGACGCTCAATCCGTACTCAGCTCGCTACCTTGACGCTCCTAAAGTCGAGATCACTGTGACTCGCGATGAGGCTTTACAAGCTGTCGCCGGGTTGATTGACGTTTCTTCGCTGGACGATCTGGTGACGCCGAACGCTGATCTGGGCATCCAGTTTGATAAGTGGTCGAAGCCTTTCGAGGCACTGTATTTCAAGCCGGAAGGGCAAAAAGCGCTCGTTGCTGCGCTGCAGAGTCAATAGCGAAATGCGGGAAAATAGTAGCAGTGAGGGCTGTAACCTGTGGCTGTAATTGGCTAAGGCAAAACTAAGGTTGATTTTTCTTAGATGAAAACATTTCTAATTGCAGTTCCGATAGCAGCCTTACTTGTCTCCTATTTTATTGCTGATGCTGATCTGACTTCGTTTCAATTAAAGTATTTATCAATTTTTGGCACCGTAGGGACCCTGCTGGGGTTGTGCTATACCATTGTTCAGGTTTCATTGGTTAAGAAAGAGTCGGTGATTATTGCTGGTGCCGCAGAAGAGACAAAAAAACAAGTATTGCTTCTGGCATGTGTGGCTGACTGGGCGAGGGGCGTGAAGGTCGCACAGGAAATTCAGATACATTGCAGGAATGGCAAGCGTGAGATAGCTATTCCGCGCCTTCAAGAGTTAAAGCAGATTTTATATGATATTGCTCATTCTTCAGACTCAAGCCTAAAAAGTCATGGTGACGACGCTGGGAGGCAGATTGTTCGTTTGAATCTGGTTATTAATGGCTTTGAAAAAGATCCCGCAACTGGGATGAGTAGTCACGAAATTGCGAATGTTAATGAAATTCTGGAAAAGACAATAGATCTACTTTCCCAGATTCAAAGTATCACGAAGAATAAAGGGTGATTTGTGGACGAAAAAATTAAACATCTCGTATTGAAGTTGACTGAAAAGACACTTTCTTCTCTTTTGAATTGGGATAAAACATCTAGAGATAAGGAGTTTATCTGTTCGGTGGGTGAGAACTCGTTGACTGTGGATAGATATTGGTCGCGAAATGAGTGGGGTGAGGAGAATGAGCTCGTTATCGACATATGTATTCTAAATAAGGATGGTCAGCAGGTTGATCGATATTACTGCACGGATGATGAAATTAATGAATTCCGCATTTTAGAGTCGCTCCACAGTGCCGCTCATAGAAGGTATTACAAGATTGATGAGATTATTGATGACCTTATTGTGAATTTGGATCGAATCGGGGAGTAGAAATATTGCTCTTCCTAGAGCCCCGTCGCATAGCTAGTGAGTGCTGTAGCGTTAAGCATTACAGCATTCTCCAATAATCGACTACGCTTCAGGTTGCCAGGACGGCACCACCCTCGAAAAGGAGTTCGACCATGCCCATTCTTCGCTATCTCGCAGTTGCCCTCGCATCCGCGCTGATGGCCGCTTATGCGGCCATCTGGTTTGTCGGCCCCGCCCCGCTGGAACGCACCACCATTCCCCCCTTGCGCATTGCCCTGGGCGACAGCCTTGTCGTTTGGGGCGGCTGGCATACCGTTGAGGGCTACGACCACGGCGTGGCCAATGGCGTGCAGATCATCTGCAACCGTGAGCGCCAAACCTGTCTGGAGGCCTATGCCTCGTTGCTGAACCATACGCAAGGACGGGATCTGGAGGCGCAGGCGTTCGACTATGAGGTGACCACCTGGGACGAACAGCGCCTGGTAGCCATCAACAAGGACGGCATGGGCGAATGCCTTGATCGCATTCTGCATGTTGACCTGGTGGGCGAGGGCGCCACGCTACAGTGGCGCCCAGGCGCTGATGACTGCCAAGTCGATACCGGCAAGGCCGTGTTGGTGGGCGACCCGCTATGAGTGACCTCCCATCGGTTGGCGTTGCTAGGTTGGGTACTCGATAATACTGTATAGCTATACAGTATTCTTGAGAGCCATCATGCCCTTGACGCTTCTCGGCCGCCTGGCGCTGCCCAGCCGGCCTTTGCCGTTGTTCCTGTGCCGGGTTTCTGCCGGCTTCCCTTCGCCTGCTGAAGACCATGTAGACGCCAACCTGAGCCTGGATGACCTGTGCGTGCAGCACCCCGCGGCCACGTTCTTTCTGCGCGTGCGGGGCGACAGCATGCGCGACCTCGGGGTATTCGACGGCGATATCGTGGTGGTGGATCGCTCGATCGCTCCGCGTGTCGGCATGGTGGTGGTGGCGCTGGTGAATGGCGCCTTTACCTGCAAGCAGTTGGGCGGCCAGGGCGGGCGCCCGGTGCTGCATGCGGCGAACCCGGCCTACCCGGATATTCACCTGAGCGAGGGTGAAGAGCTGGAGATATTCGGCGTGGTGACCAACTGCATCCATAAGCTGCCAGGTGTGTGATGCCGACCTTTGCCCTGGTGGACTGCAATAACTTTTACGTGAGTTGCGAGCGGCTGTTCCGGCCGGACTTGCGCAGCGTGCCGATGGTGGTGCTGAGCAACAACGATGGCTGCGTTGTGAGCCGCAGCAACGAGGCCAAGGCGCTGGGCATCGGCATGGGGGAACCGTACTTCAAGATACGCGACCTGGTGCGGGAGCACGGGGTGCAGGCATTCAGCAGCAACTACGCGCTGTATGGCGATATCTCGGCGCGCGTGCAAACGGTGCTGCGTGAGATGGCGCCGCGCATTGATGTTTACTCGATCGACGAATGCTTCCTTGACCTGGCCGGGCTCGGCCTACCGCTGGCCGCCTATGGCCGGCATGTGCGGGCCGAGGTGTTACGCCTGGCGGGTATGCCTGTCGGTGTGGGCATCAGCACCACGAAAACCTTGGCCAAGCTGGCCAACTGGGCGGCGAAGCGGCGTAGCCAGAGCGGGGTGGTGGTGGCGACTCGGCCTGAACAGCAGGCGGCGCTGTTGAAGGACGCACCCTTGGGCGAGGTGTGGGGGGTAGGCCGCAAGCTACAGGGCCACCTGGGGGCGATGGGCATAAACACGGCGTGGGATCTAGCGCAGCAGGACGCCAAGACGATGCGTAAGCAGTTCTCGGTGGTGCTGGAAAAGACGATTCGCGAGCTGCGCGGCGAGCCGTGCTTCGCCCTGGACGAGGGGCCGGAGCCGAAACAGATGATCACCTGCAGCCGCTCGTTTTCGAGCCGGGTGACGGCCTTGGCGCCGCTGCGCGAAGCGGTGGCCACCTACGCCTGCCGCGCCGGCGAGAAGCTGCGAGCGCAAGGCGATGTGTGCCAGTTGCTGCAGGTGTATATCCGCACCGGGGTGTTTAACCCGGACGAGCCGCGCTATGCGCGCACGGCAAGCGTGCCGCTGCATGCGCCGAGCAATGACTCGCGTGACCTGGTGCAGGCGGCGCTGGCCGGCCTGGAGAGCATTTACCGCGACGGCTACCGGTACCAGAAAGCCGGGGTGATGCTGATGAACCTGGCCAGCCCGGGGCAGGTACAGGCCGATCTGTTCGCGCCGGCGCCACGGCCGCGCAGCGCTGAGCTGATGGCGACGCTGGACAAGATCAACCACACCATGGGGCGCGGCACGGTGCGCCTGGCGCGTGTGCCGGCGTTGGGCGGGTGGTCGATGAAGCAGGAGCTGCGTTCGCCGCGCTATACAAGCCGCTGGGGGGATTTGCCCGAGGTGCGCTGAGAGCCCCGGTTTATGCGGGGTTGCATATTTCAGAAGGGCGGTAAGGTTTTCGGACAACTGCCAATGACGGAGTATGCAGATGAGTAGTGATGTTCGAGAGGCTGCGGCCGGTCAACCCGAGGATCAGGGTGTGCAGCCCTTGCAGGAGTGGGTAACGCCAGAGGAACGGCTATTGCTGCGGTTCTACCGCCAGCTCGACCAGGGCGAACAGGCGTTTATGCGTCGTGCGATCGAAGCGCTGGCGACGCGAGATTCGCCCAGGTGAAAGAAGAAGCCCCGCTGAGTGCGGGGCTTGCTACATTGTTACGGCTGAGAAACGACCGGCGCGCCGTAAGTAGTATTTAACTTGTCAGCGGTAGCCCATGTTTGAGTGCAAAGTACTCGATCGAAGATATAGCTCTTCTCCTTGTCAGGAATTGCAATGAGTGCTTTCCCATACTCCAGGTATGCGATTTTGGCGCCTTTTATATTCTCGACTCCGCAAGTCTTTGCTTGTATATGGAAACTCGCGCTGACCAGCTGTTCTCTAACTTTTTGATCTGCCCAGTTAGAGCTAAGTATAAAGCTGGCGATACTTAAAGGTGCGATTGCCAGCATTGAAAATCCAAGCGCTACTGCATAGCCGCTAGTAAAATCTGCAAGGTGATCTATTTTTGTGGGCGTGCTTAGAGGAGAGCAGGGGGAGCTTGTGCTGGCTTTACGGCTCCTGTTGGATGGTAGGAAAAGCGTAATAATGTAGAACACAAGCGACCAGATTGTGATTGCGAATACACAAGCTACCGGTGTCATGATTAGTGTGAGTCTTGTTAAAGCCGTTGGAAGCTCGCTTGCTCTGACACCCGTCAGGTCATTGATGATGCCCTCTGCAAAGCTAGTTGCCATTGAATAGTTTATTGCAGCCGAAATGCTAATGATGGCAGTGAAGAATAGTGCGTACTTCTTATAGATTTTTCTGATGGTTTCGGAGAAAAATATAAATATCACCGATATTGTTGGTAGTGCTGCTAAGGCTGATGTTGCAATGGCTTTTGCTATTGTGCTGTCGTTGTTGATATATTTTGCGTATGCGGCGGCGGGGGCGGAAAATAAAATGACTAGAACTAAAAGGCCAAAGTATCTGTTTTCAGTGCTGGCATACTTGAGTCGGTTGAAAAGAAATCCCAAAGGACTGAGATGGGCGAAGCCTTGCCTTTTTGCATAAAGGCTTATTGCGGCTAGTAGTAGTGGGAAATATACATAAAAAGTTAGAATGGAAAATCCTGCTTCCATGTGCATGCCTATCCGAAAAGTAGTGATGCTGATGCGCAATACTGTGTGACTGTGCTGTTCTGGTGCTGTCCGCTAGATAGCTGTCTAGCTGGACTTCTTGATGGCGCTCAATAGATCTACGATTCCTGGCATCGTAGGCCCAGATTCATTCACTAACAATCCTGTCTCGGCCCGGCTAAACAGGGACTGAAGAATGATCACGCGAGCATCATCTTCGAGAGATGTTTCTTTACTGAGCGAAAGATAAAGGTGGGTCAGCTGTAGTCTTTCTTCTGCGTCACG
This sequence comes from Pseudomonas mendocina, assembly GCF_003008615.1. Lineage (NCBI taxonomy): Bacteria > Pseudomonadati > Pseudomonadota > Gammaproteobacteria > Pseudomonadales > Pseudomonadaceae > Ectopseudomonas > Ectopseudomonas mendocina. Next base: position 5,267,151 of record NZ_CP027657.1, on the reverse strand, counting down.
CTGCAGATGGAACTCACTAAATGCCACACGGGAGAGAACTCGGGATAGGAATGCCAGCGTAGAAATCATGGCGACGAATATTAACAGACCTTCGATATGGCTCAGTGAGACAGGTGTTCGCTCTCCTGCCAGCCAAATGGAAAAGAAAATTCCAAAGCCCACTATCGAAGAAATTAGCAGTGCGAATAGCAAGACGAAAAAAATAGTGCCGCGCACCCAGTGAGTCCGGGACTTTTCCTCCCAGTAGTTGGCAGGTCCTTTGAGCCGGAGATGCTCTTGATAGGTCGCCTCCAGATGGCTCAGGCTTTCTTTCCAAAGGGTGTTTTGTCTGTGAAGTTGGTTGTCTAGTTGGGTGCGCTGTTTTTCGGCTGATTTGAATATCCGTTCCTTGAGGCTGTTGACCTCGTCAATTGAATTACTCAGCTCTTGAATGTGCTCTCTTGTTAGGTTAAGGGTTGTTTCAATACTTTCAGGAAGGATTTTTCTTATTGTGAGCTCATTGGCTGCGAAGACACCTGGTGTAGATGATTTCTCTATGGATGTGTAGTAGAAGTCATCGCCATATGTTTGTTCTGTTTCATATAGTTTAAGCCATTTTCTGGCGAACTCAGAGCTGCTTAATAGCCAGCGCGATCTGATGCCCTCTTTTAGGTTCAAAAGCTCAGGGGTGTTTTCGTATGCTCTTTTGCCGGCCAGCTTTTGAAACAAAATCTCAATTTGCTTAGCGGACTGTAAAATTTCTGTGAGACTTTGTCCGCAATGTTTTCCGCCGTATCCTCGGTAGTCATTACGAGGGGGATATTTTTCCTGAATATCTTGCCAGAACTTAACTTCTTTTCGCGCGAACATCTTGAACGACTTCTGAGACGCAAATTTCTTCACTTCCCCTCGTGCGTCAATCAACTCAATGAACATAGATGTATCCCTACAGTCGTGGTGGCGTAACGCTACCTTTCGTGGGGCCGACTGTCTATGTGTCGTTCAACCGCGCTACCTCGCGCTTAACCGCCCGCTGGGCGCTGGCCTTGCTCTCGTAGAGGTGGGTGAGGCGGCGGGGGTTGGTCTGGTCGCCTTCGGTGAGCTGGTGTTGCTTGCCGGTTTTGGCGTCGCGGTACCAGGCGACGATGCCGGTATAGGTGTCGCTCTGCTCGGCGAGGCCGGCGATGTCTTCGCCGTGCGGCAATTGTGATTCCAGCTCCAAGGACGTGGTGTAGCTGTCGGGCGTGAAGCTGTGGCGGATGTTGCCGCCGAGCCAGATGATTTCGGCAATCTCGGTCTTGATGCCGGTGAGGCTGTAGGTCTGATCGGGGATGAGCTCCGGCCGGCCCTTGGCCAGGGTGTAGCTGAGCGTGGCGGTGCCGCGTTGCAAGCGGTTGAACTCGGCGCGGGCGGCCTGCAGGGCGCTGGCCTGGTCGGTGTAGCTGTGGCGCAGTTCCTTGAGGTTGTCACCGGCGCCGGCGATGGCCTCTTTCTTGTCCGCGCTGTTCACGTCGTAGTAGTAGGCCTTTACGCCGGTGTAGGCGTCGCGGTCGGCTTGTAGAAAGCGGTGTTGGTCGCCGTCTGCCCTGGTCAGGGTGACGTGTGGCAGGGCCAGGCCGCTGGCGGTGGTGGCCTTGCCGGTGGGCATGAACAGCAGCCGGCCGGCCTTTACGGTGGCGATGGCGTCATGCTCGCGGCCGAGGCGGCTGAGCAGGTTGGCGTCTGACTCGTTGGCCTGGTCGAGGTGGGCAATGTTGATGGCGGCCAGGCCGGCGCCAACCAGTGGGGTGAGGCCGTAGGCGGTGGCGATGGCGCTGATGATGAAGGCCAGCGGCGTGCCGTCCCATGAGCGTTCGCGTTTGACCTTGAGGCCGCCGCGCATGTCGGCGCTGCGGGCGCGAATGCTGAGGGTGTCCGGCGCGCCGCTGTGCTCGGTTTCGTCAACGGTGTAGGTGCCTTTGTCGACCAGGCCGGTATCACTCCAGCCAAGCCACAACTCAAGGGTGGCGCCGCGTGGCGGGATGGCGAGCAGGCCGTCGTGGTCGCTGAGGCTTATGTCGAGCTGGTCAGCCTCCAGCCCGCGATTGTCCGTCAGCTCGATGCTGATAAGGCGGGCCTCGATCGCGTTGGTTATGTCGGTGCCGTTGACCACCAGGCGGCAGATGGGGCGCGGGTAGGCCGTGAGGTCGCGGTAGCCGTTGGCGGCGCGCTCGAGCATCTGCTCGGCTTGGCTGAACAGGCTCACAGCAGCCCACCGAGTACGCCGCGCAGGGCGCCGCCGAGGATGCCGGTGAGGCTGCCGAGCATGTCGGTGCGGCCGTCGTCGATGCGCTTGAGGTTGATGGTGAATTCGTAGCGGCGTGGGGTGCCGTCTTCGAAGAATATTTGCTGCGTTTCGCTGATGCTGGTGATAACCCATGCGCCGTAGATGCGGCCGGTACCGCCGACCAGGGGCCAGGCTTTACCGGTGTCAGCCATCATGCGCAGGGTGTCGAGGCTGAGCGGCGAGCCGACTAGGCCGGGCAGCAGGGTGCCGGGCAGTGTGATGGTGTCCTCCCCCCTGCCCAGGTACTGGCTGGCGGGGTTGGTGCCGATGCGGCTGGTGGAGCCGTGGCGCCACTCGGTGGAGCGCTGCAGCTCCTGGTACGCAATGGTTGGCAGGCCAAAGGTGAACATGCCGAGGGCCATCATCATGGCGGGTGCTCCTGGTTAATCAATCCTGGTCTGACAGTGCGCTGCGGCTGCGGGCCTGTTGGGCGCGCTGGATCTTGGCCACTTCGGCGGCCACCTGGCGGGCGAGCTGCTGCTCGTCCATGCCTGGCGCTGCATGCACGTTGATGACGATGGGGGCTGCCTGTTGCACCTGGGCGCCACCGACCGGGCCGCCGGCGCCGAGCGGCGGGCGGTTGTCCATGGCGATGGCGCTGCCGGCCGCGCCGAAGGTGATGGCACCAGCGGCAGCCAGTTGCTTGCCCAGGCCGAGTACGGCGTCGAGCGGGCCGCCCTGGCCACCGACAAGGCCTTTTTCCAGCCCTTGCATGGTGAAGCCGCCCAGCTCGGCGAAGACGCGCGACGGGGAGTGGATGCCGAGCAAGCCCTTGAACTTGGTGACGACGCCCTCTGCCACGCCGCCAATGGCCGATGCGAGCTTGGGAAACATGCTGGTGAAGCCGTTGATCAGCCCCTGGATGATGTTGCCGCCGAGCTCGCTGAACTTGGTGGGCAGCTCTACGCCGAAGTAGCTCATGACTGTGGCGAAGGCGCGATAGAACAGGCCCAACGGGGAGAAGTTGAGAATGAGCGCGGTGATGCCGCTGAAGCCGCCGGCAAACCCGGCCTTGATCTCTGCCCACAGGTTGGCGATGCCCTCGGTGACGCGCGGCCACAGGCTTTGGAAAAAGGGGACGATTCGATCCCAGTTTTCGTAGATCAGCGCGGCGGCCGCCAGGGCGGTGATGGCCAGGCCGATGGGGTTGAGCATGAGGGCGCGGCCGAGCCACACCAGCACTCCACCGACCGCCTTGAGACCTGCCACAGCGCCAAGGCTTTTAATGCCGAGCAGCATCATGGCGTAGCGCACCATGGCGAAGGGGCCGAGGATCGAGGCGAGCATCAGCGTCAGGCCGCCCATGGTGGCCATGATCAGCCCCAGGCCGGCGACCATCTTGAGTATCTGTGCGGTGAGCTTGGGGTTTTCCTTCACCCAGACGCCAAGGCGGCCGACCATTTCGGTGAGGCCCTGGACGAACTCGCGCAGCGCGCCGTTTTGCTGGTCAAACAGCTCGATGCGTACCTCGTCGAGGCCGGAGAAGAGTTCGTCCAAGTCGCCGGTGAGGTTGTCGGCCATGATCTTGGCGGTTTTGGCGGCGGCCCCGGCGTTGTTCTCGACTACTTCCAGGTACTTGAGGATGCCACCGGCGCCGGCCTGGTGAATCAGTTCGGCCATACCGGCGGCGGGCTCTTCGCCGAAGATGGCCTTGAAGTATTCCAGCCGATCACCGTCTCCGAGTTTCTCGGTGGCCTTGGCGACTTCGCCCAGGACAGTGGTGATACCGCGGATATTGCCCTCGGAGTCCTTGGCGCTGATGCCGAGTTCCTTCATGGCTTTTTGGGCCGGGCCTACGGGGGCTGCCAGGCGCAGCAGCATGGCGCGCAAGGTGGTACCGGACTTGGTCGCCTGAATGCCGACGTTGCCGAGCAGGCCGGCCATGGCGGCGGCCTCTTCAAGGCTCATGCCTGCCGTGGCCGCTACAGGGCCGACGTATGACATGGTGTCGCCGAGCATCTCCAGGTTCATGTTGGAGGTGGTGAACGCCTTGGTGAGTACGTCCGCGACGCGGCCCATTTCGCTGGGGTCAATGCGGAATCCGCCGAGGATGTTGGAGGCAATGTCAGCGGTGCGGCCGAGCTCCATATCGCCGGCCTTGGCCATATCGAGCAGGCCGGGCATGGCGGCCATGATGTTCTTCGGCGTGAAGCCTGCCATGGCCAGGAACGCCTGGCCTTGCGCTGCGTCTGTGGCGCTGAACATGGTTTCGGCGCCCAGCTTGCGGGCCTGGGCGCGGATGGCTGCGAGCTGCTCGTCGGCTTTGTCTAGGCCTGTGAGGGCCTGCACCTTGCTCATGGTGGTGTCGAACTCAAGGCCCGGCGCCAGTACGGTACGCAGGCCGTAGAGGATGCCGCTACCGGACGCCAGGCCAGCCGCGCCGGAGCCGGCCATGCTGCCGGCGAGCTGCTGGGTTTTGTCGTACTGTGCGCGGGCCTGGGCCAGGCGTTTGGTCTGCTGGCTGAGCGCCTGCATGCGCTTGGTCTGGTCGGCAATGCTCTTGTTGGTGTGCTCGATGCGACCCCGGAGCTCGCGCTCGTGCGTGCTCAGGTTGCGGGTGCTGATGCCGGCGGCGTTAAGTTTGTTACGCAGGCCCTGGAGCTGGGTCTGTTGCTCCTGGTGCTCGCGCTTGAGCTTGGTAGCCTCGCGGATGGCGCCCTGCAGGTCGCGTTGCATCTGGCGCGTGGGCACGCCGTTGGCAGCCATCTGGCGGCCGAGTTCCTTGACTCGGTCGCGGGCTTGCTGGAGTGATTGCTCGGTTTGCCCGGCGGCGGTGCGCAGGGTGCGCCAACTGCTGATGTCGCGCTGTTGGGCCTGCATGGCCTTGAGCTGGTCGCGGGATTCCTTGAGTGCGCGACCCAGCCCAACGCTGCCCTGGGTGATGGCGCGAATGGGGCGGGTGGCACGGTCAATCGCCTGGAGGATGACCTCCATTTTCAAATCATTGGCCATGCTGCCGCTCCCAACGCTTTCTGGCTTCTTCGCGCCAGTCGATCAGTTCTGCCAGGCCGAATGCGTCCATGTCGGCCGGCGCCCAGTGAAAGACCATGGCGATGTCCGCCATGGCGTCGTCTACGCGTCGAGGACAGCTTCCCTCGCCGACTTCTTCAGCAAAAAAACCGCCACCTTGCCGGCGCAGTCGACGAGGTCGGCTGGGTCCATGTTGCCGATCTCGTAGTCGGTCAGGCTGGGGGTGGTGATGCGCGGCAGCACTTTACGCAGTGCGAGCACGTCCATTTGCAGCAGGTCGGTGAGGGCGACGCCGCGCAGCTCGCCGGATTTCGGCTTGCGCAGGACGATTTCGTTGATGGTCTGGTTGCCGCGCACGATGGGGGTGTCGAGCGTGACGGTGGCCTCGTTGGGGTTCTTGGCCGGGGCGGCCTCTGCGGCGGCCGAATCCTGCTTTTTCTCGTCGTTGTCCATGGGTGGGCTCCTTCGGGTGTAAGGGCCGGCGCACGCTGCGGGGCAGCGCTGCCGGCATCGGGGGTGGGTTATGCGGGTTACAGGCCGATGTTGCGACGGTGCGCTTCTAGCAGGTCGGTGCCGTCGACGATGAAGACGAAGTTGAGGAGGTCGATTTCGATGATGTCTTCGCCGTCTACGGTGAGCTTGTAGTAGCTGCAGGTGACGGTGATTTCGTGCTCGGTGTCTTCGCCGGGGGAGGCGTCGCCGAAGCTGATTTCCTCATGCCGGCCACGCACGACGACTTCGACGGCGCTGACTTCGCCGGTGTCGTCACGTTGAACGGAGCCCATGAAACGCAGCATGACGCCATCGGCGCGAACAGCGCCGTACTGCCGCAGGGTGATCAGTGCCCAGCCGCCAAGGGTGTAGCTGAGCTGGATGCCGTCATCGCCCATGCCGAGGTCGGCTTTTACCGGGCCGTCCATGCCGGCCCCGCGGAAGGCTTCCAGCTTGCGGGTGAGGTTGGGCAGGGTGACGGTCTTGGCCTCGCCTTGGTGACTATTGCCATCGTTGAAAATGTTCATGTGCTTGAGCTTTTTGGGCAGCGCCATGGTGGTGCTCTCCTACGGCGCGGCCGGGGCCGCGCGGGTGAATGGGTCAGGCCTTCACGCTGTCGGCGAAGTTGATGAGGTAGCGGTCGGTGATGCGCTGGCGGAGGGTGAGGTCTTCGAGCGGCGGCACGGGGGTGTAGTCGTAGTCGAGGAACAGCTTGCCGGCCTTGAGGGTGTCCTTGTCGTTGGCGTCTTCATCGAACCAGCACTGGCCGTCGATGATGTAGCCACCGGTTTTAAGCTCGCGGAACTTGGCGTTGATGCCGTCGATGATGTCTTTGACCAGGCTGCCGTGCATGGGCTTGTCCACGGCCCAGAAGTGGGCCTCGGCCATGGTGTCGGCCAGCACCTGGGCGGTGCGGGTGTAGTTCTCGAAGGCAAACAGCGGGTCGGCGCTGGTGGTGCGGTTGCCCCAGAAGCGGAAGCCGTCGCGGCGAATCAGGGTGGTGACTTCGCTGGCGTTGAGCAGGCCGGCATCGGTGGCGGGGTTCTGCAGGTCCCAGTAGATGTCGCGGGACAGGCCGGTAACGCCGTTGACGGCGACGTTGGACAGGGTTTTGTGCCAGCCGACCTGCTGGTCGATCTTGGCGCGCAGGCCGAGGGCGCGGGCTACGGCTGCGGCCGGGGCGTTGCTGCTGGTGGCGGTGTCCCAGTTGATGAAGTCGGGCCAGATGAGCATGAGCTCGCGCGAGCCGAAGCCCTCACGGTAGGCGATGGCCTCGGATACGTTGTCGGCGCCCCAGGCGCTGGCGTAGGCGAAGGCGCGCATTTGCTCGGCAATGGTGGCCAGCTCGGTGGTGACCGGCAAGTTGTCGAGCCCCGGCACGCCGAGGATGCGCGGGCGCACGCCGAGCTGTGCCTCGGCCGCCATGAGCGCCTTGAGGCCGGTGTACTGGCCGCCAGCGGTGACGCCGCCGATGATCTTGGTGGTTTGGTCGGCCTCTTTGGCGGCGGCGTCTTCGCCTTCGCCATCCGCTACGCGAACCACAACGGTGACGGGCTTGGTCTGGTCGGCGATGGCATCCAGGCTGCGGGCCAGGGTGCCGAGCTCGCCGGCCTTGCCGGAGGCGGTCAGGACGTTGGTGAGCAGTACGGGTTTGTTGAGCGGGAAGACCTCGGGGTCGGCATCGCTGGCAGTGCAGACCATGCCCACCACGGCGGTGGAGATCGTGCGGATGGGGCGAGTGCCTTCGTTGATTTCGAGGACGCGCACGCCATGGTGAAATTCGGTGGACATGGGCTAGCTCCTGGTGGCGTGGTGCCGTTGCAGTGAGCCTTGAGGTTGCCGCGCGCGCGCAAGTGGCGCGAGCGGCGCGGGCTGTAGCGGGGCGCGGTACAGGGCGCGCACAAAAAAGCCCCGCGCTGGGCGGGGCAACAGGTGCAGCAGGCGTGCGGGTCAGGCGTTGTTGCCGATGCCGGCGACGGCGGCTTCGATGGCGGCGATGGTCTGGTCGGTGAGCTGCTGGGCCTGTTCGACCTGGTTGGCGGCCATCAGTACGCGGATTTGCTCCTTGGCCGCCAGGCGGGTGGTGCGCAGCAGCTCCAGGGCGTTGGTGTAGGCCGCTGCCTCGGCGAGGATGCTGTCAGCAGCCTGCTGCGGCGTGCGGCCGTTGATGGCCCAGGCGGCAACCATCGTCGGCACTTCGCCCTGGTAGCCGGCGGCGGCGAACTGTTCAGCGGCGAGACGGGCGCGGTCGTATTCGACGGCGCGCAATGGGTCGCCGGCGACTGCGCGGCGGGCGGCGTCTGCGGCGGTGTCGATGCGGGCGCAGAGGGTTTCATCGGTGATTACGAGGGCTGGCGCTGGTACGAGGAATGGCAAGCCTGAGTCGTTGTGGGACCTAACCATTCCGGGTGCAGGGTTTGCTATGACGTCCTGGAAGGTTTTCTCGTCGATTTCAACGGCATCGCCGGGCACTGCCGAGCCGTGCACGGATGGTAGGTACGTGCAGCCTGTTGAAGCACTGTAGAGGCGCATGGGGATTCCTCAGTTGCCGATGGCAATCCAATAGTCGTTTTCGGTTAGCGGCGATGCGGCGTGTAGATAAGTGAAACCGTTCAGAGATACCGCCGGACTTGTGGCGACGGTAAGCGCGTTGGCTTGGCCGCCGTTTGTTACGCGTTGGGCAATGACCGCCCGCACGCTATTGGGGAACGCCAATGGAAATGTAACGGCCGCGCTAACGGACGCAGAAAGCGTAGCCAGGCCCCATTGAATAACCAGGCCGCCCAACCATGTCGGGAAAACCACGTAGCCGTTCTGGGCGATACTGATAGCGAATCCCAAGCGCAGCTTTTTAGGGGTGACCGCGACGTCATCCAGCGTTCCCGCATTCACCTCAGCCTGAGTACCCACGCGCAGCACGCCGCGCAGTGCTTCGGTGGCCGCTGCCGCCGCCGAACGCATGGCCTGAAACACGCGTAGCGGGGTCATACGTTTGACGTTGTTGAGGCCGGCTTCGGCTTCGGGCTGGGTGGCTACTTCGGTCTTGTACTGCGGGTGTGGGTCGGCGGCCGCCAGGTGGCCGGCCATGATCACGTCCACGTAGCTGCGGGTTGCCAGCACCACGGACGGGTCGATCTTGAGCTGAATATTGGCCGTGCCGTCGGTGATGATGTGCATGCGCACCACCTGGTTGCGGCCGTTGTTCTGTGCCAGCAGCGGCTTGTAGCTTGGGGCGCAGTTGGCCACGGCAGAGAAGACGCCGTCGACGTCCTCCAGGGCCAGCTCACGAATCCACCAACCGCCGACGTTGGGCGGCAACACCAATTCAGCGACCAGGACATTCGGGTCAGCTGGCGACACATACAGCTGGTTGAGCTGCGCCCGGTAGACCTGGTTGATCAGCTGTGTCTGGCCAGGGGCCGGCACGGGGTCTGCGCCGTTGGCGTCGCCAATCCGCATATGGGTGAGCTGCCATGGCTCGCCGAGCGCGTCGCAGTTGGTCTTTTTGGCCGCGCCCTGGGTGGTCAGGAAGCCGCCGAACTGTGTGTTTACGTCGACCATGGGTATACGTCCAATTCGTCATTGATGGTGGTGGTGACGCCAACGCGGGACTGCACGACAACGTCGATGTCTGGGGTCTGCCAGGGGTAAACGTCGAGTTCGTCACCGTCGACGACAGCAACGCCCATGTAGGCGGTGAGGTGGGTTTCGAGGCTGATGTCGAGGCCGCTGAGGTGGCGGCTGAGCGGCTTAGCGTCGTCGATCAGGAAGGTGAGCTCCTGATACATCTCTTCGGTGATGCCGGTGTCGAGTACGCCGATTTCAAGGGCAAAGGTGCCGGGGGTTCCCTCGGGTTGGGCCTGCCACCATTCCGTGACCTTGATCAGGTAACCCAGTGGCTCGACGACACGGCGCAACGCGCCGATGGTGCCTTTGTGGGCGTGGATGAAGTAGGCGGCGCGAATGGCGGCGCGCTTGGCGCTCTCGGGCCAGGCCGGCGACCAGCGATCAACCGAGAAGGCCCAGGCGAGGTATGGCAGCAGCTCGACGGGGCAGGTGTCCGGGTTCCACAGGTCGCGCAGGGGGACGGGTACGCGCTCGATCTGCGCCAGGGCCTGTGCGGCGTTGCGCTCCAGCTCGGTGGCGTTGCCAGGCAGCAGGCGGGCGGCCATTACTCGGCCACCGAGACGTTGAAGGCGGTGCAGTAGGGCGCCTGGGTGAGGGTGGCGACCACGTCTACCCAGCCCAGCAGATCCACACGGCGCACACCTTCGATGTGCAGGGCGGCGTCCAGCGCGGAGCGGTTGACCTCCATACCCAAGCGGCGACGACGGTTGACCAGGGCCAGGCCTCGGGTCAGGGCGGCGGCGCGGATCGGCTCGGCCTCGGGGCCGGCGCTGGTGAGGTGCAGCACGGCGTTGACCTGGTAGGGCAGTACCACGGCGCTTTGCACGGTGAGGCGGTCGGCGACCGGGCGGCGGTCTTCGTCCGACAGGTAAGTGTCGGTGATGGTGAGCAGCTCGGCGTCTGCTGTGCCGTCGCCCAGGGCGCTTTGCACGGTGACGACGACTTCGGCCGGCGCCGGGCTGATGGCTGTGGCGTCGGCTACGCGTCCGTCCGCGCTGCGGGCGTGAAAAATGTAGGCGTTGCGCGGGCCGGCGACGGACAGGCCTTCCATGGCCATCTGGATGCGTTCGCGCAGGCTGTCGTCTTCTTCCATGACCGCCGCCACGGGCGGTACCGCGCTGGGGTTGGCCGGGGTGATGACCAGGCGGGCAACGTTGAAGCGGGCGCCGATCTGCTCCAGGTCGGCACGCTTGGCGAAGGGCAGCAGTACGGCGAGCGCAGCTTCGTTGACGCGCTGCCGCAAGAGGGTTTCGCGGTAGGCGTTCTCCTGTAGCAGCTTGGTGAGCGGCTCGGACTCCAGGGCGAGGGTGGCGGCGACCTCTGCCTGTTGGTCGGCCGGCCAGAGGCTGATGGCGTATGCCTTGCGCTCGGCGAGGATGGCCTCGAAGTCGATGGGCTCGACGACGTTGGGCTCTGGCAGTTGGCTGAGGTCGATGGGGGTAAAGGTGATGGTCATGCGGTGGCCCCCAGGTTGATGGGCACGCGCAGGCTCATGGGCTCGTTGCTGTCGGTGACGGTGCCTTCCACGTCAAGCACGGCTTGGCCGGCAACGTCGCCAGGGGTGAGCAGTACGCGGCTGATGCGGATACGCGGCTCCCAGCGCATGAGGGCGGTGGCTACGGCGGCATACGCCTGCAGGCGGGTGGCGGCGTTGAGCGGCCAGTCCATGAGGTTGGCAAGGTGGCTGCCGTAATCGCGGCGCATGACACGGCTACCGATTGGGGTGCTGACGATGTCAGCGATGGATTGGGCCAGGTGTTGCTGGCTGGTGATTGTGCGGCCGGTGCGGGCGTTCATGCCGATCATGGTGTCGGCTCCTGGGAAACGCCGGGGCCTGGGGTAACGCCCTTGGTGCGGTGGTTGCGCAGGCTGATGTCAGCCGCGATCACGTCCTCGCTGACAGTGACCTTGCCGGTGACGTTCTGGTTGCCCTGCTGGGTGTAGTCGCCGGTGTGGTTGATCGGCCCGACGATGTTGATGCCGCCGGTGCTGGTCAGGTCGGTGATGCCGCCAGCGGGCAGGATGGCGCGCAGGTGGTGGGCGATGCTGTCGTACTCGATCACGGCGCCGTCGCGGTAAGTGCGGCGGTGCAGGCCTTCGCGGTCGCCGTTGGCCGGGTGCTGGTCGCTGCTCAGACCGGTGAGTGCCACGCCCTGTGCGAGGTTGCCGGAGGGGCTGAACAGGATGACTTGCTCGCCGACGGTGGGCGGGTCCCACTCGCGATCCTGCCCGGCGCGCAGGTTGAGCCAGGGGCGCCATGCGGTGGTGATGTGGCCGGTTTTCACACGCACGCGCGGCGGGTTGACCTGCACGGCTTCGACGGTGCCGAAGCGGATCAGGTTTTCGATTAGGCGGGCGAGTTCGGCGAGGCTGTTCATGCCGCAAATGCTGCGGCTCACGCGCACGGGGTGCACGTAACGCCCCGTGTAGCGGGGCGCGTTACAGGTAGCGGTGGGTTAAATGATGCTTCTATCGGTTAAACGCTTTTTGTTTATAAAAAACAGGCCCTGAGAGATGGCTGTCTGCTATTGCCTTTCTCACATAGCCGACAGCTGTGCCATTGGTATATACGGTGCCGCCATTTCTCCAGCCCAAGAACATCGGCCATGACTTCGGCTGAGGATGTACGGACTGAGTGTGAATAATTGATTCTTCATGTTTTTTTGCTGTTTCAGCATCTACAACCACAAAATGCTTATAGCCATCTACTACTTTATCCAAAACAGAGTGTGTTATTACGTGGCGGCATGGGATTCGTCGGCTGACAACATGCTTGAAGCCTGTCGCAATGCTTTCTAAGTTATCGGGTGACTTGATGAATATATTGGCGCGGCAATTTAAATACTGATGCTGGTTTAAGCTGTCGATGTCGCTATCGTTTTTGGTTGCAATCCAGCCCTTTTTCAATGACAAGCTATATACGTCAGCATCGTATGCAACGAAGTAGACCTCTGGGCTAAGTGGCAATAAAGCTAATGTTCCGGATCGCTCAAGCCCAAACGAGAGGCCAGCTCTCTGTGGGTTGAGGAAGTGCCATCGATTAGTGAGAATCGCAGGGTCGTCCGATGTTATGAGCGGTGTCTTACTCTTGTTGTGGATCAAGCAAACTTTGAGGTCGTGCACCTTATGCATTGCAGTTGCGAAGATCTTCATTGCAATTCGCACAGCCTCCTTAAGCTCTATTTTGTAGCCTAGGTGGGCTGCTTCTACGCTATCTATCATCGCGCTAGAAGAATCTAGCGAGCGCTTAGCTGCCGCCTCTGTGCGAAGGTACTGAAATAACCAGAACATCCTAAGAATGTCTTTCTGTTCGTCGGTAGGCTCTTGCCCGATATTGGCAAGGACTTCCTTGGATGTTGAGGCGTAGGCTCCCTCCAACGTTTGGATTGCTTGCTCCAGTTGGTCGTCCTGACCGTAAAAATAATCCCTGGAACATTGATTTTTTACAGGGGCGTTGGGGATGAATAGTTCTCTGTCTATGTTGAAGAGATTGATGGCAGTATTTTTGCCATCAACTGTAAATGGGCGCAGGTAGCACCGGGGCACGAAGTGCTGATTTTTATTAGTTGCCATTGAAGAAAGAAGTCCTTGTCACTTGACTGGGTGTTGCGCCATAGCATCTACCGCTCGGCGTATAAACTGCTGCTCAGATTGGCTGAGGCGGCGAAGGCTTTGCAATAGGGCTTGTTCTTCTGGGGTAAGGATCAGGCAGGCAATCAGGTGGCGGATGGTGTTCATGCTCACGCCCTCCGGCTCGGTTTCTGGTCGGTGCTGGCGAGCACCTGGTCGAGCTGTTCGCCGAGCAGCCAAAAGGCGCTGGCGAGGAGTTCCGGTTCCATGGGGCCTTGTTGCTCTGCTTCTGCAAAGAACTGGAGCAGGCGAAGGGTATGGCGGGTTTGGTAGAGGCGGAATTGGTCTTCTTCTGTCAGACCATAGGGGCGTGCGGACATGGGTGTAGCTCCTACGAAATGGTGCCTAAATCCGCTGCCCAAACGCCAATTTGGGTGAGCGGAACCGTGCGGGTTGGCGTACCGGTCGTAGGGCCGGCGTGCCCGAAGGCACCCACACACGGCCCGCCCATAACAGGCTTGCCATGCTGCGGACACAAAAAAACCGCGCTAAGGGCGGTTGTGTCCGCCTACGAAAACCGAGACGCCAATCTCGTGTCGCTGGACTTACAGCGACGGGGCAGAAGATAGCCCCGTCGTGCATTTCATTCAAGCCGTTTCTGATTCTGCTGGCTGCGCGGCAGGCGCCTGCTTGCGTTGGTCACGGATAAACATGGCCGTACCGTCGTAGCGCATGTTGATGTCGAACAACTCGGATGCGCGGATGAGGTCGCCCAGTTTCTGGTAACCGTAGTTGACCACTGAGAAGGAGCTGTTGTTGTGGATGTATTCCCCGACCTTGCTCAGGTGGGACCAGCCATCGTCGCCGGCCGTGCGATCTGCCGCGGTGCGGAGTAGTCGAACCATGGAGGTATCGCCGCGGAGTTCGTTGCGGGTTTTCTTCTTTGATTGCTGTTGTTCAACGGGCAGTTTTTCGTCAACCGGAATCAAATTCTCGACATAGATGAAGGAAGAGCAGGCATCGACGAAGGGCTGCGGCGTTTTCTTTTCACCGAAGCCATAAACAGGGAAGCCGCTTTCCTGCAGGCGTAGTACCAGGGGGGGTGAAGTCGCTGTCGCTGGTCATGAGAGCGAAGGCATCGACGTTCTTGCTGTAGAGCAGATCCATGGCGTCGATGATCATGGCGGAGTCGGTGGCGTTCTTGCCCTTGGTGTAGGCGAACTGCTGCATGGGGCGGATAGCACTGGGGTGGAGTTTTTCTACCCAGCCATTGAGGTGGTCGCTTTTCCAGTCCCCGTGGGCATGGCGGACGTTCACCATTCCATACTTGGCCAGCTCGTCCAGCACGCCAGAAATGGCGTTGTGGCTGACGTTGTCGCAGTCGATCAGTAGCGCGATACGTTTTTGTTGCATGGTCACTTCCTTGTACGGCAGGTAGGTACTTGCACCGTGCCACCATTGGTTGGGATTGCGCAAGGCTGTCAGCGGGCGAGGTGATCGAGTAGGCCGTCGCGGATCATTTCCAGATCGGCGCTGCTGAAACCGAGCAGCTCGCGCTTGGCGTACTGCACTTCGGCCTGGCCACGGGCTGGGCGGTCACGTAGGCCGCGCTGGTGAACCTTGGCGATGCGGGCGATGCGCCCGGTGAAGGCGATGGCGATGGAGTCCGCGGTGCTTTGCAGGCGCAGGTTTTTGGCCTGGCGTAGGCGGGTGAACATCTGGCGTTTGATGCGCCCTCGCTTGCCGCGCAATGCCTTGGCCTTGCGCGGGGCGTAGGGGGTGCCGTCCGGGTTGCGCTGGGTGGCGATGCGCTGCTGTTGGTTGCGGCGCAGGTCGCGGCCGATGCGAGTGGTGAGCTTGCGCCGCTCGGCAGGGCTGAGCTTGGCCAGCAGGACGCCGGCCCAGTCTTCCAGGGCTGCGAGGTTGTCGGTCATAGCCCGAAATCCGGCTCGGGCGGGTGGGTGACTTCGAGGCTATCGTCTGGCAGGCGTTTGACGATGACGCGCTCGGTCAGCGGCAGCGTGATGGAGAGGTCTACCAGGTCGTTAGCGAGGATGTCGGCCTCGAAGGCGATGGCGTCTTTGCCTCTCTCCAAGTTTTCGAGCAGGTCGGGCTGGTTGCGTCGTAGCCATGCCAGCAGCGGGATGGCGATGTTGTCGGGGTGGCCGGCGTAGTCGGTGATGATGATGTTGAGGGTGTAGCGATATTCGAACGAAAGCCCCGGCGCGGCGGTGGAGCGGATGTTGCCCTGGTCGATGAAGACGAGCAGCCGCTCGGGGTTCTGCGCAAGTTTTGGGTAAGCAGCGAGCAGGTGGTCGCGCAGGCTGTTGGGTTTGTTCACGGGTCAGCCCTCGGCTGCTGTTGCTGGTACTGGTAGACGGCGTCGACCTGGGCGGCGCATTCGGCCCAGGCGGCGGCCAGGTAGTCGTTGTCGTCGCTTAGGCCTTCGTTATTCTGTGGCGCCGCTGGCAGCAGGCTGCAGGGCGTTACGACGGGACAGCCAAGCACGGTAAGCGTCTGCTCCGGTAAGGGCGGGGCGCTCATGCAGCCGGCGAGCAGCATCAGGCAGAGGCTGCCGCCCCCAATCACTAAAACTCGGGTCATTGCGGCGTATCTCCTGTTTCTGGATCTGGCTGGCGGCATGCTGTTGGCGCACGTCGGCCTGTGCCGTTTGCATGCCTTGCTGGGCGATGCGCAGGGCGGCCAGCTCGCCGCCGAGGCGGACGATGCTGGCAGCCTGGCGGGCGCTGCGCTGCTTGAGTTGGTCGATAAGCTGGCCGTCGCGCTCTGCGCGTGCCGATGCGGCCTGGCTCTGCTGGTAGGTGCCCCAGAGCAGCAGGCCAAGGGCGCCGAGCAGGGCCAGGCCGTAGAGGGATTGGCGGAGGGTGGTCATGGCGACTCCAGCAGCATCTTGATGCTTGAGATGAACAGGAAAATAGCCACGGCAAGAGTGATTGAATCGTCAACGCACCTGCTTGTGTGCTTGCGTTGATAGCTACTTTGCACACGGAAAACGAGCCGGCCGATGGCCAGAGTGCTCAGAATAAGCAGGATGATAGGGATGGCGATCACGCCGCCACCTTCTGCCCACAACCGCAGTCAGCGTGCCGCTGGTAGGCGCGTTCGAGTTTCACGTCGTAGAGGTTGCGGGCGTAGGCCGGGCCGTTGTAGCGCTCGGCGAAGGCTGCCCATTTCTTGGCCTTGAGGGCTTTGTGCAGGATGGGGTCTTTCTCGATGAAGCGGACGAAGGCCTCGAACTGCTGGTTTTCGTCCTGGCTCATGAGGCGCACGAACTCGGCGACGCTGGCATAGCCGAGTCGCGTGGCGTGGTAGCCCATGATCTGGAAGGCGCCCCAGCTTGCCGACTCGTCAGCGCAGAGGGCGTCGAGCATGCGGGCCTGTGCGATGCGCTGGTGTTCGGCGGTTCCGCCGGCGTAGCCGCCCGGCTTGCGGCTGACGAGGTTGGGGTAGGTGAGGGCCAGTTGATCGGCATGGGCGACCAGGGCGGCTGCGTCGTCGCCTTTGTTGCGCACCAGGGACAGGCGAGCGTGCATGACGTGACGCTCGAACAGGGCCTTGGGCTTGCCGTTGGCCAGGAAGCCAGCGCCGGCGCTCTCGACTTCGTTGACGGCATAGACGGTGGCCAGCTCGACGCCGAGGCGCGCAGCGGCGGCCACTAGGGTGGCGTTGCTGAGCAGCTTGGTGCAGTCGGCGCCGGCCAGGGCGGCGAGGGTCTTCTCGCCGGCGCGGCCGTCGACTACAAGGCCTTTCTTGAGCTGGTAGGCGCGGACGGCTTTCTCGGTTATGTCGCCGAAGTCGCCGTCGACCAGCAGATCGGCACCGTTGGCGTTGAGGGCCTTTTGCAGGGCAATGACGACCTGGCCTTTGGAACCGTGTGCGAGGGTGGTGGGTTTGTTCATAGGGTGTCTACCTTGCGTGCTGCGAGTTTGTTGAGGCCGGCGCGCACGCCGTCGGCGCCGATGAGGCCGACCATGCCGCCGAAGAAGGGCGCGACTTCTGGGGGCATACCGAACAGCGGTAGGCCGTTGCTCAGCGCCAGGGTGATCAGGCCGCAGATAAAGCCCTCGCCGAGGGCGCGGCGAATGCTGCCGCCGTTGTAGATGAGGCGGGCCGCGCCGAGGGTGGCCGACAACATGGCGGCGTAGACCAGGGGGTGATGGTGTTCCAGCCAGGCGAGCAGTAGCGCCCAGGTTTCAGGACGGTCAGGCATGTTTGGCATCCGTGCATTCCTCGGCTAGCGAGTGGGCTAGCTGCACGAACGGCAGCCGGTTGATGCGGTGCACGGTTTCACCGAGCAGCACCGGGCTGTAGCGCTGGCCGATGCCGGTAAAGCCCAGGGCGACTGCGCAGAACTCGCTACAGAACATGCGGCGCTCGCTGTGCAGGCCGCTGCCCAGCAGTTGGCTCAGGAAGATGCCGGCCCAGTCGTAGCCTTTGCCTTCGTGATTCTCGAAGACCGCCTCAATCGTGCGGACGTTGGCCCAGGGCACCGGGAGCAGCTCCCAGTGTTCGGGCTTGTAGTCGATGCGCTTGGCGCGGACGCCGCCGTCCATGGCCGAGGCGGACAGCCAGCGGCCGTCGGGCATGACCAGTTCGCAGTGGCTGTAGATGGAGCCCGTCCATGCGCGGATAAGGGCGTTGAACAGTTGGCCCTTGCCCTTGTACAGGGCGAGGGTGACGATGCCGGGTTTCAGTTCCATAGGTTCACCACTTGCGGCTGTTCGGCTTGCGGGGCAGCTTCGGGCAGGTTCACGGCGGTGCCGTGGGGGATGATCGGGCCGAGGTCGGCCAGGCCTGGGTTGGCGTCGAGCACGGCTTCGGTAACGCCGGCCGTGCGGCCGTAGTAGTCCCAGCAGATGCTGTCGACGGTGTCGCCCTGGGCGGCGATGACGGTGGGCATCAGAGCACCTCCACGGTGCTCTGGCTCTCGCCGAGGATGTTGCGCAGTGCCCAGCGGGCGTCGCGGCGGAGCTGGTCGGGGCTGGTTTCTTCTTCGGTGACTTTCTGCGCGCCGCTGTTGGTGGCGTCGTAGCTGCGGTACCGCTCGATCAGTTCGGCCAGGGCGCGGCAATAGACGATGCGGCGATAGAGGTGCAGCACTTGGCTTTCGCCTTTGATCTTCTCGGCCGGTACGTCGGCCAGGGTGGCGTGGCCTTCGGCCTGGCGGGCGGTGCGGTAGTCGGCCAGTTCGCGGTTGGCCTCGATCATGGCGTTGACGGTGGCCACTTCTAGGCGGTCGTCGGTGACGCTGGAGTCGATACGCATGGCGGCGCGCAGCTTTTGGCCGTCGATGGCGGGCCAGAACTCGGCGTTGCTGATGGGGTACGGGGCGTTTGGGGTGCCGCCCGCTACGAACGCGCTCATGGTCGCCTCGGAATTAGTCGGCGGTGGTCGGGGCGTCACAGCTTGGGAATGAGTTACCAGCTGATCAGCCCCGAGCCGCCGGGTGCGTGGGACGCTCGGTTAGCCGTTGTCGGCGTGTTTCTTGAGGAGGCGGTCGACGCGCTCCATATCCTTTTTGGCGCCGCAGGCGCTGTACAGGCTGATGGCCTTGCTCAGGTATTCCTTGGCGTTGACGAGGTTGCCCAGGTCTTCGCCGCTGGCATCGTCCTTGACCTTGAGCGCGTACAGACGACCGATGGCCAGCATGAGCTTGGCGCGGGCGGCGTCTGGCATGTCGTGGCGGGCGGTGAGTTCGTTGGCCTGCAGGGTTATTTCAATGTCGAAGCCGTTGCCGGCCTTGAGGGCGCGGAGGGCGGCTTCGGCGATCTCTTCGGCAACCACACAACCGGTGGTGCGGTTGAAGCGCTCGGGCATTTTCAGCGCGTGCTGGAGCACATAGGCCGCAGCCTCCAGCCCGCCGATGAAGTCGCCAGCGTCGAAGCGCCAGAGCATGACGGTGACGAAGACTTCGTCTTGCGCGCCCTTGCCGCCGGCGAGCACGCCGGCAACGTAGTCGGCGTATTCGGGCAGCATCTCGGCCTTGAGTAGCGCTTTGTTCTGGTTGGACTGCACCTGTTTCAGGCGCAAGTTATCCTGTTGCAGCTTGGCGAGCATGAGCTCGTAGGTGGTGAGCCCGTCCATGAGCGCCGGTGGTGCGGTGCGTGCCGATTCCGCTTCGGCACGCTTGCGCAGTTGGGTGCGTTGGGCAAGGGATGCCATGGCTTAGACCTTCTCGATGTTCTCGACCAGGGCGACGGCGCCGAAGTCTTCGATGACATAGGCCTCGTTCGAGGATTGGTAGTCGGCGACCTGATCGAAGTCCGGCTCGTCACGGATGTGGCGACGGCGCTTGCCGCTCTGGACGTAGAGGGACAGGTTGCTCAGCGGGGTGATGAGTACGCCGCCGTCGATGAAGAACGGGGCGTCGTGCTCGATGGGCAGGCCGCCCAGGCGACCCTTGGTGACCACTTCGTCGGCGGCGTTTTCTTCGACGTTGGACGCGGCGCCTTTCTCGACTGCCCGCAGCTGCTTTTCGTGCAGTAGTTGCGGGTCAACGATCACGACCAGGTCTTTGCGTTTGCGGTGCCACGGGTCCAGCAACTGGATGGCGTCGAACACCAGGCCGTCGAGGGTTTGGTAGTCGTCGGTGCCAGTCGGATTGGCGGCGCTCTTTACATTCGGGCCGATGCGCACTTTGCCAGCCGTTGCGCCTTCGTTGATAACGCGGTCGGGAGCGCGCAGACGAATTTTTTCCAGCCAGCCGATGTTCACGTCTTCCAGCATCGGGTTGGCGTCGAGGTCGGTGTCATCCGCCACGCTGGTGCCGTTGAAGCCGATCATGATGCGATCCAGGCCCTGCTGCACAGCGATGGAGCTGGACAGCATGGTCTGGAACTCGGGGAACTTGGCCCAGGCGTCGAGCTTTGCGTAGGGGAAGGCGGTGTCGAAGTTGGTTTTCTTACAGGCGTAGGTGTCTTTGCTCAGGGCGCTGACATCGCGCGGCTGACGCTTCTTGCCGGTTGTCGGGTTGGTTTTGGTACGGCTGGCAGTCGGGCCGTTGACGCCGAGCAGGATGGCCTCACCTTCGGGTTCGTCGACCGGGATGATGTTGATTTTGGTCAGGAAACGGTTGGATTCCTGGATCGCTTTTTCCAGCTTCTGCGCCGGGGTCGGGGCGACGGTAAAGGTTTCCGTGGCCGATTCGACCTCGTTGATTTTCGCCTGGGTGGCAAGGTAGCCGTTGAAGGCGATGCGGGTGTTCTTCTGCATGGTGTTACTCCGAACTGGTGGCGTGGTGGCGGCTGTTGATCAGTACTCGGCGACGACTTGGGCGTTGCCGCCGGGGTTGACCGGCCGCTGGGGTTGCTGGCTGTGGTCTTCGGTTTCGCTGAGGCGCTTGACCAGGTCGGCGACCTCGGTAGCCAGCTTGTCGTGGGCTGCCTGGAGCTTGTCGTGGGCGGTCTGCACGCTGGCGAAGGCGTCGGCCTGCTTGGCGCCGTGCTCGGCCAAGCTTTCGATCATTTCGCCCAGTTCGGCGAAGTGAGCGGCGTCCTTGCCTTCCTTTTCCTTGCTCAGTTTCAGCAGTTCGCTGAGGCGGGTTTTCAGGCCGGCGAACATGCTGGGGGTGTCGTCGATTTCCTCGAACTCAAGGGCCGTTTCTTCGGCAGCGGAGAAGAGGTTGTCTTTGTCCTGTTTGCGGTTGGCCAGGGTGCCGTTCTTGGCACTGAACTGGAGCATCTCGGTGCCCAGGCTGGCGGGGCTGTCGGTGATGGCCAGGCCGACCAGGTATGCCTTGCCGGTGTCGGCGAACTTGGGGTTGACCTCAATGGAGGTGTAAACCTTCTGCCCCTTCTTGTTCAGCTCGATCAGGGTGTCGGTGGGCACCATCTGGGCGAACAGGGCCAGTTTCTTCTTGCCGTCAATGTCGACCTCTTCGGCCTTGAGGGCGACAACGTCGCCGTATGCGCCGAAGTCGCTACCCGGCCAGACGCCGCGCAGGTGCTCACAATTCAGGCGAGCGCCGTAGGTATTGGGGCTGTACTGCTGGGCCATCTCCTGAATCCATTGGCGCTCGATGTTGCGGCCATCGGTGGTGGCGCCTTCGACGGCAATGCGGGTCCATTTGGAGACGGTTTTCTTGGTGGCGGCCATGCGGGGTGATCCTCGGTGCGGGTTTCGCGTTGAGGGCATGGTCGGCAGGCTGGGCACAGGCGGCAACGCGCTGAGCCTGTAGCGGGGCGCGGTACAGGGCGTGCTGGTAGGGGCTCGCGCGCGTGAGCGTCAGCATCGGCGCCATGAATGCCATCGTTGATTTGCCCACCGATCACCGCCGCCACGCCAAGCACTTGTACTGGCAGGGCTATCGCGTGTGCGAAATCGCCGAGCTGATCGGCGAGAAAGAAAAGACCCTGCACAGCTGGAAAACCCGCGACGAGTGGGACAGGGCCACGCCGCTGGAGCGTATCCAGGCCGCCACCGAAGCGCGGTTGGTGCAGCTGATCCTGAAAGACCCGAAGTCGGGAGCCGACTACAAGGAAATCGACCTGCTGCACCGCCAGTTGGAGCGGCAGGCGCGGATTGATCGCTTCCAGAAGGGCGGCACCGAGGCCGAGCTAAACCCGGAACTGGACAAGCGCAATGCCGGGCCGAAGCGTAAGCCGAAGCGCAACGACATTACCGAGGAACAGACCGAGAAGCTGGTCGAGGCCTTCCTTGAAGGGTGCTTCGATTACCAGCTCGACTGGCACCGGGCGGGCAACCAGCGCACGCGGGTCATCCTGAAAAGTCGCCAGATCGGCGCCACGTTCTACTTCGCACGCGAGGCGCTGATCGATGCGCTGATCACTGGGCGTAACCAGATTTTCCTGTCTGCGTCGAAGGCGCAGGCGCATATCTTCAAGGCGTATATCCAGGCCTTCGCGCGGGATGTGGTGGGGGTGGATCTGGCTGGCGATCCGATCATCTTGCCGAACGGCGCCGAGCTGCATTTCCTGGGGACGAACGCGCGCACCGCCCAGGGCTACCACGGCAATTTCTACTTCGACGAGTTCTTCTGGACGTTCAAATTCCAGGAGCTGAACAAGGTCGCCAGCGGCATGGCGATGCAGAAGCGCTACCGCCGGACGTACTTCTCGACGCCGAGCAGCATGGCGCATGAGGCGTACACCTTCTGGACGGGCGAGCGGTTCAACAAGGGCAAGCCGTCGGCCGAGCATATCAACCTGGATGTGAGCCACGCGGAGCTACAGCAGGGTCGGCTGTGCGAGGACTCGATCTGGCGCCAGATCGTGACGATTCTGGATGCGGCCGAGGGCGGCTGCGACCTCTTCGACATCGACGAGTTGCGGCGCGAATACGACGCGGCGGCGTTCCAGAACCTGCTGATGTGCCAGTTCGTCGACGACGGGGCGAGCATCTTCCCGCTGAGCATGCTTCAGAGCGGCATGGTGGATAGCTGGGTCGATTGGGATGACTTCAAACCGCTGGAGATGCGCCCGTTTGGCTCGCGCCAAGTGTGGCTTGGCTATGACCCTGCGGAGAGCGGCGACTCGGCCGGCTTGGTGGTGGTGGCGCCGCCGGCGGTACCGGGCGGGAAATTCCGCATCCTGGAGCGCCACCAGTTTAAGGGCATGGACTTCGACAGCCAGGCCAGGACGATTCAGAAGGTTACCCAGCGCTATTGGGTGACCTATATCGGCATCGACACCACCGGTATCGGCAGCGCAGTGGCGCAGCTGGTGCGCCAGTTCTTCCCCGGCCTGACGACGTTCAGCTACAGCCCCGAGGTGAAAACGCGCCTGGTGATGAAGGCGTGGCATGTGATCAGCCAGGGCCGCCTTGAGTTCGACGCTGGCTGGACGGACATGGCGCAGTCGCTGATGGCGATTCGCAAGACGGTTACGCCGGGCGGGCGGCAGTTCACCTACACAGCCGGCCGCAACGACAACACAGGCCACGCCGACTTGGCGTGGGCGCTGTTCCACGCTTTGCACAACGAGCCCCTGGAAGGCCAGACAGCCGCCAACACGGGCGTTATGGAGTTCTATTGATGAGCAACGAGACAATCACTGAGCAGCCGGCCGCCAGCGTGCCCGGTGGCATGGCTTTTACCTTCGGTGAGCCTACTGCGGTGCTCGATGGTCGTGACTTCCTGGATTACCTGGAGTGCTACGCCAACGGACGCTGGTACGAGCCCCCCGTCTCTCTGGACAACCTGGCGAAGGCCTCGAAAGCGGGCATCTACTTGCCGTCTGGCCTGGTGTTCAAGCGCAACGCGCTGTCACGGACTTTCATTCCGCACAAGCTGTTGAGCCGGGCTGCGTTCGAGCAGATCGTCACGGACTGGGGGTGGTCGGGCAATCTGTACCTTGAGAAGCGCAACAACATGCTGCGGCAGGCGCTGGGGCTGTTGCCGTGCATGGCCAAGTACATGCGTCGCGGTGTGGATCTCGATACCTACTACCAGGTGCGGGGCTGGAAAGACGAACACGAGTTCAAGCGCGGCAGCGTGTGTCACCTTCGGGAAGCCGACATCAATCAGGAGATTTACGGGCTGCCGGAGTGGCTGCCGGCCCTGCAAAGCGCGCTGTTGAATGAGGCGGCCACGCTATTCCGGCGTAAGTATTTCGCCAACGGTTCGCATGCTGGGTTCATCCTGTACATGACCGACGCGGCCTTCGACGAAAACTACGTCAAGGACTTGCGCAAGGCGATGCGCGACAGCAAGGGGCCGGGCAACTTCCGCAACCTGTTCATGTACGCACCGAACGGCAAGAAAGACGGCATCCAACTGATCCCAATCAGTGAGGTGGCGGCCAAGGATGACTTCGGCGCAATCAAGAACATCAGCCGCGACGACCTGCTAGGCATGCTGCGCGTTTACCCGCAGTTGATGGGCATTGTTCCGCAGAACTCCGGCGGGTTCGGCTCGCTGCGGGAGGCGTCAGAGATGTGGGCCGTCAACGAACTGGAGCCGGTGCAAGCCAGGCTCGCGCAGATCAACGATTGGCTGGGTGAAGAGGTGGTGAAGTTCAAGCCCTACGAGCCTCCCAGCAGCGCCGCCAGCTAACTACAGCGCAGATGCACGAAAGCCGCCCATGAGGCGGCTTTTTTGTGCCTGCGGATCGGGGAGGGCAGCCAGCGCCCCGCCATGGTGGTCGGGAGCTGCTGCCCAGGTGTTGGCTGCGGGTACTGACCCCGGCGCGCGCCCTCGTCCCCACGCCACGCCTCCGGTCTAAATGTGGTGCTTTTTCTTCACCCCTGCGGACTACTCCAGACGGCCCAGGCCGGGGGCGACATACAGGATTCAGGCTGTGCCCGAACCCTGCGAATCCCTGCGGCGGCGGCCTCATGCAAGGGCGTTTAGGCGCCTTCCTGCTCAAGCTGGCTGAGACGGTATCTGGAATGGGTAATTTTGGTAATGAGGTGGTCTGGCAGCGCTGGAGGCCCCGAAAATACTGCGCTTGCGCGATTACCTTGGCGGGTAATTTGGGGTAATGGTTAAGGTAATTTTTATGCAAGTTGCTGATTTAAAAGGGTTTTAATTTTGAATTTTCTGACCAGTCCAAAGGGTAATCTCCTAACCTTTTGATTACTGATTTATTACCTTTCTGACTTACATATAACCCATTGAAAACACTGTGGTTCAGCTGCTTCAAGCCGTCGAAATTACCAAAATTACCTTTTTCCTTGGCCTCACCATAAAAATGTGTAGAATCCCGCCGCCTGCGGTGCTGAGCACCTGTGCTCGTTTTCATTGGGAACAAGCTGGGAACAGATTCACGCTCACACACGCGCAACCATTCACGTGAATCAAGGCCTCCAGGCTAGTCGCGGGGGTAGTGGTGAGTTCGAGTCTCTCCGTCCGCACCATCTTTATATAGCCCCTCCCGACTGCCGCCTGCTTCTAGGGTGACTTCTGCACATTGACCCTCTAGAATGCTTGGCCTTGATTCGGGGCCGGTTCGAGCCGGCTTATGTCTGTGCAACGAGGAATATCCATGCAAGTTTCTGTTGAAAGCACTTCTGCTCTTGAGCGCCGCATGACCGTCGGCGTACCCGTCGAGCGCATCGAGACCGAAGTCAACAAGCGTCTGCAGCAGACTGCCCGTCGTGCCAAGGTTCCTGGCTTCCGTCCTGGCAAGGTGCCGATGAGCGTGATTCGTCAGCGTTACGAAGACGCTGCCCGTCAGGAAGCACTGGGCGACCTGATCCAGGCTACTTTCTACGAGGCCGTGGTCGAGCAGAAGCTGAACCCGGCCGGCGCTCCGGCTGTAGAGCCTAAGTCCTTCGAGAAGGGCAAAGATCTGGAATACGTCGCTACCTTCGAAGTGTTCCCTGAGTTTCAGGTTTCTGGCTTCGACACCATCGCCATTGAGCGTCTCGACGCCGATGTAGCTGACAGCGACGTCGACAACATGCTCGACATCCTGCGCAAGCAGAACACCCGTTTCGAAACTGTTGAGCGTGCTGCCGAGAATGGCGATCAGCTGAACATCGACTTCGTTGGCAAGATCGACGGCGAGGCCTTCGCTGGCGGTAGCGCCAAGGGCACCCAGCTGGTGCTGGGCTCCGGTCGCATGATTCCGGGCTTCGAAGACGCCCTGGTCGGTGTCAAGGCTGGCGAAGAGCGCGTGATCAACCCGACCTTTCCAGAGGACTACCAGAACCTCGATCTGGCCGGCAAAACCGCCGAGTTCACTGTTACCGTGAACAGCGTCTCCGCTCCGCAACTGCCTGAGCTGAACGACGAGTTCTTCGCTCTGTTCGGTATCAAGGAAGGTGGTCTGGAAGGTTTCCGTGCCGAAGTTCGCAAGAACATGGAGCGCGAGCTGCGTCAGGCCATCAAATCCAAGGTCAAGAACCAGGTAATGGACGGCCTGCTGGCTGCCAATCCGGTCGAAGTGCCGAAAGCGCTGATTGGTAACGAAGTGAATCGTCTGCGCGTGCAGGCCGTTCAGCAATTCGGTGGCAACATCAAGCCTGATCAACTGCCGGCCGAACTGTTCGAAGAGCAAGCCAAGCGCCGTGTCGTGCTGGGCCTGATCGTCGCTGAAGTGGTCAAGCAGTTCGAGCTCAAGCCGGATGAAGCCCGTGTGCGCGAGCTGATCGAAGAGATGGCCTCTGCTTACCAAGAGCCGGAGCAGGTAGTTGCCTGGTACTACAAGAACGACCAGCAAATGAACGAAGTACGTTCGGTTGTACTGGAAGAGCAAGTTGTAGATACTGTTCTGCAGAAGGCCAACGTGACCGATAAAGCGGTTTCCTACGAGGACGCAGTCAAGCCGGCGGAAGCTCCTAAAGCCGACTGATCTCGTAACCCCGTTCGAGTACACCACCATAAGCCAGCCTCCGTGCTGGCTTATGCGTATTTGAGACATGACTATTAGGGAGTGAGCGCAAGACATGTCCCGCAATCCTTTTATGCAAAACATGCCTGAAATCCAGGCCGCTGGCGGCCTGGTGCCGATGGTCATCGAGCAATCCGCTCGTGGCGAGCGTGCCTATGACATCTATTCGCGCCTGCTCAAGGAGCGCGTGATCTTTCTGGTTGGCCAGGTCGAGGACTACATGGCCAACCTGATCTGCGCCCAGTTGCTGTTCCTGGAAGCAGAGAACCCTGACAAGGACATCCATCTGTACATCAACTCGCCGGGCGGTTCTGTGACTGCCGGCATGGCGATCTACGACACCATGCAGTTCATCAAGGCGGATGTCTCCACTACCTGCATCGGTCAGGCCTGCAGCATGGGCGCTTTCCTGCTGGCTGGTGGCGCCAAGGGCAAGCGTTTCTGCCTGCCTAACTCGCGCGTGATGATTCACCAGCCGTTGGGCGGCTTTCAGGGCCAGGCTTCGGATATCGATATCCATGCCCGTGAAATCCTGTTCATTCGCCAGCGTTTGAATGAGTTGTTGGCCCACCACACTGGCCAGGATCTGGAAACCATCGAGCGCGACACCAACCGTGACTACTTCATGAGCGCTCCGCGTGCCGTCGAGTACGGTCTCGTTGATGCCGTTCATGAAAAGCGGCAAATGCCGGTCTAGGTGAGGTTTTGCACGCGGGCATCGATCACGAGCGCGAGCCGCGCCCTTGAAAATGCCCGCATTTGCCTTCATCTTGTGTTTCAAGCCTACCGTATTGGATTGATCGAATGACTGATACCCGTAACGGCGAGGACAACGGCAAACTGCTTTATTGCTCCTTCTGCGGCAAAAGCCAGCATGAAGTGCGCAAATTGATCGCCGGTCCTTCCGTCTTCATCTGCGACGAGTGCGTCGACCTGTGCAATGACATCATCCGCGAGGAGGTGCAGGAAGCCCAGGCCGAGAGCAACGCGCACAAATTGCCAGCTCCCAAGGAGATCAGTGGCATCCTCGATCAGTACGTGATCGGCCAGGAGCGGGCGAAGAAGGTGCTTTCGGTTGCTGTATACAACCACTACAAGCGCCTGAACCAGCGTGATAAGAAAGATGATGTCGAGCTGGGCAAGAGCAACATCCTGCTCATCGGCCCGACTGGCTCGGGCAAGACGCTGCTGGCAGAAACCCTGGCGCGCCTGCTCAATGTGCCGTTCACCATCGCCGATGCCACCACCCTGACCGAAGCTGGTTATGTGGGTGAGGACGTCGAGAACATCATTCAGAAGCTGCTGCAGAAGTGCGATTACGATGTCGAGAAGGCCCAGATGGGTATCGTCTACATCGATGAGATCGACAAAATCTCGCGCAAATCCGACAACCCGTCGATCACCCGTGACGTGTCGGGTGAGGGCGTGCAGCAGGCGCTGCTCAAGCTGATCGAAGGCACCGTGGCTTCGGTTCCGCCGCAAGGCGGGCGCAAGCATCCACAGCAGGAGTTCCTGCAGGTGGATACGCGTAACATCCTGTTCATCTGCGGCGGTGCATTCGCCGGGCTGGAGAAAGTTATTCAGGCTCGCTCCACCAAGGGTGGCATCGGTTTCGGTGCAGAAGTGCGCAGCAAGCAAGAGGGCAAGAAGATCGGCGAGTCTCTACGTGAGGTCGAGCCGGACGATCTAGTTAAGTTCGGCCTGATTCCTGAGTTCGTTGGTCGCCTGCCGGTCATCGCAACGCTGGAAGAATTGGATGAGGCTGCTTTGGTGCAGATTCTCACCGAGCCGAAGAATGCGCTGACCAAGCAGTATGCCAAGCTGTTCGAGATGGAAGGCGTTGATCTGGAGTTCCGTCCAGATGCGCTGAAGTCCGTGGCGCAGAAGGCACTGGAGCGCAAGACCGGTGCTCGTGGTCTGCGTTCGATCCTTGAGGGCATTTTGCTCGACACCATGTACGAGATCCCGTCCCAGCAGGACGTGAGCAAGGTGGTGATCGACGAAAGCGTGATCGAAGGCACCTCCAAGCCGCTGTTGATCTACGAGAACAGCGAGCCGCCCGCAAAGGCCGCGCCAGACGCGTAGCCGAGCTGTTACATGACGCAAAGAAGGGGCCTGATGGGCCCCTTCGCTTTTATGGACTTTGCGCTTGTTTTTTACGGGAGCTACCCCCATCTTAAAAGCCAAGGGTAATCCCGCCTGTTTACGGCCTTATGGCCGCCGCTGAGCCGAAATCATGAAGACAACCATCGAATTGCCTCTCCTGCCATTGCGCGATGTAGTGGTCTATCCGCACATGGTCATCCCGCTTTTCGTCGGGCGTGAGAAATCCATCGAGGCCCTCGAGGCTGCGATGACGGGCGACAAACAGATTCTGCTGGTGGCCCAGAAGAATCCTGCGGTCGATGATCCGGATGATCAGGATCTTTATCGTGTCGGCACCGTTGCCACCGTCCTGCAGCTGCTCAAGCTGCCCGATGGCACCGTCAAGGTGCTGGTCGAGGGTGAGCAACGGGGCGCCATCGAGCGTTTCATCGAAATCGACGATCACTGCCGCGCTGAAGTGCAATTGATCGAAGAGGGTGAAACCGCAGAGCGCGAGTCAGAAGTATTTACTCGCAGCCTGCTCAGTCAGTTCGAGCAATACGTGCAGTTGGGCAAGAAGGTGCCAGCCGAAGTGCTGTCGTCGCTCAACAGCATCGATGAGCCTAGCCGTCTGGTTGACACCATGGCTGCACACATGGCGCTGAAGATCGAGCAGAAGCAGGAAATTCTCGAAATTACCTCGCTGTCCGCCCGCGTCGAGCACGTGCTGTCGCTACTGGATGCCGAAATCGATCTGCTGCAGGTCGAGAAGCGCATCCGTGGCCGAGTGAAGAAGCAGATGGAGCGCAGTCAGCGCGAGTACTACCTGAATGAGCAGATGAAGGCCATTCAGAAGGAGCTGGGCGACATCGATGAGGGCCATAACGAGCTCGATGAACTGCGCAAGCGCATCGACAACGCAGGTCTGTCGAAGGAGGCGCTGACCAAGGCCAATGCTGAGCTGAACAAGCTCAAGCAGATGTCGCCGATGTCCGCCGAAGCCACCGTGGTACGCTCCTACATCGACTGGCTGGTGAATGTGCCGTGGAAGGCAGAGAGCAAGGTGCGCCTGGATCTGGCGCGTGCCGAGAGCATTCTCGATGCCGATCATTACGGGCTTGAAGAGGTCAAGGAGCGCATCCTCGAGTATCTCGCCGTGCAGAAGCGGGTGAAGAAGCTCAAGGGCCCGGTGCTGTGTCTGGTTGGCCCGCCCGGCGTGGGCAAGACCTCGCTGGCCGAGTCCATCGCTACCGCGACCAACCGCAAGTTCGTGCGTATGGCGCTCGGTGGTGTGCGTGACGAAGCCGAGATTCGTGGTCACCGTCGTACCTACATCGGTTCGATGCCGGGTCGTCTGATTCAGAAGATGACCAAGGTTGGTGTGCGCAATCCGTTGTTCCTGCTCGACGAAATCGACAAGATGGGCCAGGACATGCGCGGCGATCCTGCCTCGGCGCTGCTCGAAGTTCTCGACCCCGAACAGAATCACAACTTCAACGATCACTACCTGGAGGTCGATTACGATCTGTCGGATGTGATGTTCCTCTGCACGGCCAACTCGATGAACATCCCTGGTCCGCTGCTGGATCGTATGGAAATCATCCGTCTGCCGGGCTACACCGAGGATGAGAAGGTCAACATTGCCATCAAGTACCTGGCGCCCAAGCAGATACAGGCCAATGGTCTGAAAAAGGGCGAGCTGGAGCTTGAGGAATCGGCGATTCGCGACATCATTCGTTACTACACGCGCGAAGCTGGCGTGCGCAGTCTGGAGCGGCAAATTGCCAAGGTATGCCGCAAAGTGGTCAAGGAGCACGTGCGCGAGAAGCGTTTCCAGGTCACGGTGACTGCTGATTCGCTGGAACACTTCCTGGGCGTGCGCAAGCACCGCTATGGCCTTGCCGAGCAGCAGGATCAGATCGGTCAGGTGACAGGATTGGCCTGGACGCAGGTGGGGGGCGAGCTGCTCACCATCGAGACCGCAGTGGTACCTGGCAAGGGCAATCTGATCAAGACCGGCTCGCTGGGTGATGTCATGGCAGAGTCGATGACGGCCGCCATGACAGTGGTGCGCAGTCGGGCGAAAAGCCTGGGGATCCCAGCAGACTTCAACGAGAAGCGCGACGTTCACATCCATATGCCCGAAGGTGCCACACCCAAGGATGGCCCGAGTGCAGGCATTGGTTTGTGCACGGCACTGGTTTCGGCGTTGACGCAGATTCCGGTTCGGGCCGACGTTGCCATGACCGGCGAGATCACCTTGCGAGGTCAGGTGCTGGCCATTGGCGGGCTCAAGGAAAAATTGTTAGCTGCGCACCGCGGTGGGATCAAGACGGTGATCATTCCGGAAGAAAATGTGCGTGATCTGAAAGAAATTCCGGAAAATATTAAGCAAGACCTGCAGATTAAACCGGTTAAATGGATTGACGAGGTCCTGCAAATTGCGCTGCAATACGCCCCGGAGCCCTTGCCCGATGCGGCTCCCGAGATGGTTGCAACGGATGACAAACGCGAGTCTGATTCCAAGGAGCGAATTAGCACGCATTAGCCGGGGGGCTTCCTTGACACAATTTTTGAGCCCTTGTTATAAAGCGGCTCTTATTGTGTCAGCAGGCCATCCAGCACCCGCTTTGCTTACACTAAAAATCAAGAAACAAACTCAACAGAAATAAGGGGACTTAGAGTGAACAAGTCGGAACTGATCGATGCCATCGCTGCATCTGCTGATATCCCGAAAGCTGTTGCTGGCCGCGCGCTGGATGCAGTGATTGAATCCGTCACTGGCGCTCTGAAGGCTGGTGATTCCGTTGTACTGGTTGGTTTCGGTACTTTCGCTGTCAAAGAGCGCGCTGCCCGCACCGGTCGCAACCCGCAGACTGGCAAGCCGATCAGCATCGCTGCTGCCAAGATCCCGGGCTTCAAAGCTGGCAAGGCTCTGAAAGACGCCGTTAACTAAGCGTCTTCCGGGTTTGCCTCGCCGTCAGGCTGGTTCTGGCGGTTGTTAGGAGGCAGGGCAGGTAGTCGCAGACTCCGCTGCACTGACCGCTTAACACGTTACGAGAAGGCGCATCCAAGGATGCGCCTTTCTTCTATCTGGACATTACCCACACTGCGCGGCTGGTGAGTCTGTACGGTCGTTCTGGGGGAAGCATGCTGCAAAACATCAGGGACAATTCACGCGGTTGGATTGCCAAAATCATTATTGGCCTCATCGTCATGCTGATGGCCTTTACCGGTTTCGAAGCCATCGTCACGGGTACCAGCAATCGCAACAATGCGGCGGACGTGAACGGTGACAACATTACTCTCGACGAGCTGAACCGGGCCGTCGAGATGCAGCGCCGTCAATTGCTGCAACAGCTGGGGCGTGATTTCGATGCCTCGCTGCTCGATGAGAAGCTGCTGCGCGAGGCTTCGCTCAAAGGGCTGATCGATCGCAAGTTGCTGCTGCAGGCAGCCGGCGATGCGGATTTCGCCTTTTCAGAAGGCGCTTTGGATCAGGTCATTTTGCAAACGCCTGAATTCCAGACCGATGGCCGATTCGATGCTGCGCGCTTCGATCAGGTGATCCGTCAGATGGGGTACAGCCGCCTGCAATTCCGTCAGATGCTGAAAGAGGAAATGCTGATTGGCCAACTGCGTGCCGGGCTCGGTGCCAGCAGTTTCGTGACTGAGCAAGAAGCGCGTGCTTTCGCCAATCTGGAGCGTCAGACCCGTGATTTTGCCAGCCGTACGATCAAGGCTGACCCTGCCTCTGTCGAGCTGACCGATAGCGATGTCAACGCTTATTACGACGAGCACGCCAGCGAGTTCATGAGCCCTGAGCAAGTGGTGCTGGAATACGTCGCACTGGAAAAGGACAGTTTCTTCGACCAGGTCGAGGTCACTGACGAAGAGCTGCAGCCGCTGTATCAGAATGAAATCGCCAACCTGGCCGAGCAACGCCAGGCTGCGCATATTCTGATCGAGGGCGATGACGAAGCGGCACAGAAGAAGATCGAAGAGATCAAGGCGCGTGTCGATGCCGGCGAGGATTTCGCTGCGTTGGCCAAGGAGTTCTCCCAGGATCCGGGTTCCGCTGCCGGTGGTGGCGATCTGGGCTACGCCGGGCGCGGTGTCTATGATCCGGCCTTCGAAGAGGCGTTGTACGCGCTGCAGAAAGACCAGGTTTCCGAGCCGGTGCAGAGCGAGTTCGGTTGGCACCTGATCAAGCTGCTCGGCGTCCAGGCTCCGGAAGTGCCAAGCTTCGACAGTCTCAAGGACAAGCTGGCGCGTGACTTCAAGACTCAGCAGGTCGAACTGCGTTTCGTCGAAGCGACCAAACAATTGGAAGATGCTGCGTTCGAGGCGTCCGATCTGGTGCAGCCAGCGCAGGAGCTTGGCTTGACCGTCAAGGTCACCGAACCATTCGGTCGTGAAGGTGGTGCCACCGGCATCACTGCCAACCGCCAGGTTCTGCAGGCGGCATTCAGCCCGGAAGTGCTGGAAGACGGCACCAACAGTTCTGCCATCGAGCTGGATCCAAGCACCGTGGTGGTTGTGCGGGTCAAGGAACACAACAAGCCCGAGCAGTTGCCGCTGGAGCAGGTGGCCGAGAGCATTCGTAACCACCTACTGCAGGAGCGCGCGAGTGCTGCTGCCAAGGCCGAGGGTGAGAAGCTGCTGGCAGCGGTTCAGGCTGGTGAAACCGAGGCCGAAGGCTGGCAGGTACAGGAAGCGGCTACGCGTAGCCAGGATGGCGTCGAGCCCAAGGTGTTGCAGGCGCTGTTCCGTATGCCCAAGCCTGCCAAGGCCGGTGAGCCGACCTTTGCTGGTGTGACTCTGAACAATGGCGACTATGTCGTGTTGCGTCTGGATGGCGTGAATGTGCCTGAAGAGGGGCTGGCCGATGAGGAGCTTGCCATGTACCGCAACTTCCTCGCATCGCGTGCTGGCCAGCAGGACTTCGCTGCTTTGCGCAAGCAGCTGGAAGCCAAGGCTGATATAGAGCGCTTCTAAGGCTCAGGGAGCGCCGCACTGCAGGCGCTCTTTCGAGGCAATAAAAAACCGCACAGTGTGCGGTTTTTTATTGCCTGCCATCCCTGGCGGCTGTCGCTAAACGACGCTAAAAGCGCTCCCGACAAGTTGCCTCGTCGGGAGGGCGATCATCAGTCTTCCATCGCGCCCATGGCGGTGGTGTTGAAGCCGCCGTCGACGTAGGTGATTTCGCCGCTGATGCCCGAGGCCAGGTCGGAGCAGAGGAAGGCGCCGACGTTGCCGACTTCCTCGATGGTCACGTTGCGGCGCAGCGGGGTCTGCTTCTCGTTGGCTGCCAGCATCTTGCGGAAGCTGGCGATGCCGCTGGCGGCCAGGGTGCGAATCGGGCCAGCGGAGATGGCGTTGACGCGAGTGCCTTCCGGGCCGAGGCTGCCAGCCAGGTAGCGTACGCCGGCTTCCAGGCTGGCCTTGGCCATGCCCATGACGTTGTAGTTGGGCATGGTGCGCTCGGCACCCAGGTAGGAGAGGGTGAGCAGGCTGCCGTTACGGCCTTTCATCATCTCGCGGCCAGCCTTGGCCAGGGCCACGAAGCTGTAAGCGCTGATGTCATGAGCGATCTTGAAACCTTCGCGGGTGGTGACGTCGGTGAAGTCGCCATTGAGTTGGTCGCCCGGAGCGAAGCCAACCGAGTGAACGATGCAGTCCAGGCCGTCCCATTTCTTGCTCAGCGCTTCGAATACGGCTGCGATTTCCTCATCGCTGGCGACGTCGCAAGGGAAGCACAGGTCGGCGCTGGAGCCCCAGCCGGCGGCGAAGTCTTCTACGCGGCCCTTGAGCTTCTCGTTCTGGTAGGTGAAAGCCAGCTCGGCACCTTCGCGATGCATGGCGGCAGCGATACCCGAGGCGATGGACAGTTTGCTGGCGACGCCAACGATGAGTACGCGCTTACCGGTTAGAAAACCCATGGTGCTATTCCTCTTCCTGTTTCAAGGATCAGTGAGCCGTTGCCGGGGCCATGAATGCGGCTTCCAGCAATTGCTGCGTATAAGGGTGTTGCGGTGAGTTGAAGATCGATTCGGCAGACCCCTGTTCGACCACCTGACCCTGTTTCACCACCATCAATTGATGGCTCAGCGCCCTGACTACCGCCAGGTCGTGGCTGATGAACAGGTAGGTCAGGTTGTACTTGGCCTGCAAGCCGCGCAGCAACTCCACCACCTGACGCTGCACCGTACGGTCGAGCGCCGAAGTGGGCTCGTCCAGCAGGATCAGCGCCGGTTTCAACACCAGTGCCCGGGCAATGGCAATCCGCTGCCGTTGCCCACCAGAAAACTCGTGGGGGTAGCGGTGCCGCGTCTGCGGATCCAGCCCTACCTCCAAAAGCGCATCGATGATCGCCTGTTCCTGCTCGGCCTCATTGCCCATGCCGTGAATGCGCAGGCCTTCTCCGACGATCTGACCCACCGACATGCGCGGGCTGAGACTGCCGAAAGGATCCTGAAACACCACCTGCATCTGTCGCCGCAGGGGACGAACCTCTTTCTGCGACAAGCCCTGCAACTGCTGGCCCTGGAAGCGGATGTCGCCGCGACTGGCGAGCAGTCGCAGGATGGCCATGCCCAGCGTGGACTTGCCGGAACCACTCTCGCCGACGATGCCCAGGGTCTGGCCCTGAAGCAGGCTGAAGTTGATGCCGTCCACCGCTTTGACATGATCCACGGTCTTGCGCAGCAGGCCCTTCTTGATCGGGAACCAGACACGCAGATCGTCCACTTCCAGCAACGGCTGGCCTACGGGGTTGGCCGCAGGTTCGCCGCTGGGTTCGGCACCGAGCAACTCCTTGGTGTAGGGATGCTCTGGTGCCTGGAACAGTTTTTCACACGATGCCTGTTCGACGATGCGACCGCGCTGCATGACACATACGCGATGTGCAATTCTGCGGACGAGGTTGAGATCATGGCTGATCAGTAGCAGTGACATGCCCAGGCGTGCCTGCAGATCCTTGAGCAACTCGAGGATTTTCAGCTGCACGGTGACGTCCAGCGCAGTGGTTGGTTCGTCGGCAATCAGCAGTTGTGGCTCATTGGCCAGCGCCATGGCGATCATCACCCGCTGCCGTTGGCCGCCGGAAAGCTCGTGCGGGTAGGCCTTGAGGCGTTTCTTCGGTTCGGGGATGCCGACCAGTTCGAGCAACTCCAGCGTGCGTGCACTGGCGGCCTTGCCACGCAGGCCCTTGTGCAGGGCGAGCACCTCGTTGATCTGCTTCTCGATGCTGTGCAGTGGATTAAGCGAGGTCATGGGCTCCTGGAAGACCATGGCGATACGGTTGCCGCGGATGCCGCGCAATCGGCCTTCGCTGAGTTTGAGCAGGTCTTCACCGGCGTACTCGATGCTGCCGTGAGGGTGGCGAGCGAGCGGGTAGGGCAGCAGGCGCAAAATGGAGTGGGCAGTGACCGACTTGCCAGAACCACTCTCACCGACCAGAGCCAGGGTTTCGCCTTGGCGGATGTCGAAGCTGACACCTTCGACCACGCACTGGCGCTGCTCGCCGCTGACGAACTCCACGGCCAGGTCGCGAACTTGCAACAGGGTTTCGTGCTGGCTCATGTCATTTCCTCGGGTCGAAGGCATCGCGGGCGGCTTCGCCGATGAACACCAGCAGGCTCAGCATGATCGCCAGTACGGCGAAGGCACTGATGCCCAGCCAGGGCGCCTGCAGGTTGCTCTTGCCCTGTGCGACCAGTTCACCCAGCGAGGGTGCGCCAGGCGGTAGGCCGAAGCCGAGGAAGTCCAGGGCGGTAAGCGTGCCGATCGCGCCGGTGAGAATGAACGGCATGAAAGTCATGGTGGAGACCATCGCATTGGGCAGGATGTGGCGAAACATGATCGCGCCGTTATCCATACCCAGCGCGCGGGCAGCGCGCACGTACTCTAGATTGCGCCCGCGCAGGAACTCGGCGCGTACCACGTCCACCAGGCTCATCCATGAGAACAGCAGCATGATGCCCAGCAGCCACCAGAAATTGGGCTGGACGAAACTGGCCAGGATGATCAGCAGGTAGAGCACTGGCAGGCCTGACCAGATTTCCAGAAAGCGCTGGCCGAGCAGGTCGACCCAGCCACCGTAAAAGCCCTGCAAGGCGCCGGCAACAACGCCGATCACCGAGCTGGCCAGGGTCAGGATCAGGGCGAACAGCACCGAGATGCGGAAGCCGTAGATCACTCGTGCCAGCACGTCGCGGCCCTGATCATCGGTGCCAAGCCAGTTCTGTGCCGAGGGCGGTGCGGGCGCCGGCACTTCCAGGTCGTAGTTGATGCTCGAATAGCTGAACGGGATTGGCGGCCAGATCATCCGTCCATCTTTCTCTGCGATCAGTTCCTGGATGTAGGGGCTCTTGTAGTTGGCCTGCAGCGGGAATTCACCGCCGAACACGGTTTCCGGGTAGCGCTTGAGCACCGGGAAATACCACTCGCCGTCGTAGCGCACCGCCAGTGGCTTGTCGTTGGCGATCATTTCTGCGCCGAGGCTGAGGCCGAAGAGGATGAGGAACAGCCATAGCGACCACCAGCCGCGCTTGTGGGCCTTGAAGCGTTCGAAGCGGCGTTGATTGAGAGGGGAGAGTTTCATCGATCAACCCTCCCTGCTTTCGAAGTCGATACGCGGATCGACCAGGGTGTAGGTGATGTCACCGATCAGTTTCACGATCAGCCCCAGTAAGGTGAAGATGAACAGGGTGCCGAACACCACCGGGTAGTCGCGGTTGATCGCCGCCTCGAAACTCATCAGGCCCAGGCCGTCGAGTGAGAAGATCACCTCGATCAGCAGGGAGCCAGTGAAGAAGATGCCGATGAAGGCGGCCGGGAAGCCGGCGATGATCAGCAGCATGGCGTTGCGGAAGACATGGCCGTAGAGCACGCGGTTATTGCTCAGACCCTTGGCGCGAGCCGTAGTCACGTACTGTTTGCCGATCTCGTCGAGGAAGCTGTTCTTGGTCAGCAGGGTCAGGGTGGCGAAGTTGCCAATGACCAGAGCGGTGACCGGCAGCACCAGGTGCCAGAGGTAGTCGAGAATCTTGCCGCCGAGACTCAGTTCTTCGAAGTTGTTCGAGGTTAGCCCGCGCAGCGGGAACCAGTCCCAATAGCTGCCGCCGGCGAACAGCACGATCAGCAGGATGGCGAAGAGAAACGCGGGAATGGCGTAACCGATGATGATCGCCGAACTGGTCCAGACGTCGAAGGCGCTGCCGTGGCGCGTGGCTTTTGCAATTCCCAGGGGGATGGAGACCAGATACATGATCAGGGTGCTCCATAAACCAAGGGAGATCGATACCGGCATCTTCTCGATGATCAGGTCGATGACCTGAGCGTCGCGGAAGAAGCTGGAGCCGAAGTCGAGCTGTGCGTAGTTCTTCAACATGATCCAGAAGCGCTCCGGCGCCGACTTGTCGAAGCCGTACATCTTCTCGATTTCAGCGATCAGTTGCGGGTCGAGGCCCTGTGCGCCGCGATAGTTGGAGCCGGCCACCGAAACTTCGGCGCCGCCACCAGCGATGCGGCTGGTGGCGCCATCGAAGCCTTCGAGTTTGGCGATCATCTGTTCCACGGGGCCGCCGGGAGCGGCCTGGATGATGATGAAGTTGATGACCAGAATGCCGAACAGGGTAGGGATGATCAGCAGCAGGCGACGAAAGATATAGGCCAGCATGTTATTGCCCCGCCTCTTCGGTCGCTTGTTGCTGCGCGTCGCTCGGCTGCTCCAGGCCAGGGCGCACCCACCAGGTATGCAGGCCGATATCGTAGAGCGGTGTGACTTTCGGGTGTTCGAAACGGTTCCAGTACGCCACTCGCCAGGTTCTGATGTGCCAGTTGGGGATTACGTAGTAGCCCCACAGCAGCACGCGATCCAGGGCGCGGGTGTGGGCGATCAGGTTTTGCCGTGAGTCGGCATTGATCAGTCCCTCGACGAGCTGGTCGATGGCTGGATCCTTGAGACCAATGAAGTTGCGACTACCGGGGTTGTCGGCGCTGGAGGAGTGCCAGTATTCGCGTTGCTCGTTGCCGGGCGAGTTGGACTGGCCAAAGCCGCCGACGATCATGTCGAAGTCGCGCGAACGCAGGCGATTGAGGTACTGCGAGACATCGACGCGGCGGATCACCAGATCCATGCCGAGATCTGCCAGGTTGCGTTTGAACGGCAGCAGAATGCGTTCGAACTCGGTCTGTGCGAGGAGGAATTCGAAGCTCACGGGCTGACCGTTGGCATCGAGCATGCGGTCACCCTCGATACGCCAGCCAGCCTGCTGCAGCAGCTGATAGGCGCGCCGCTGTTGCTCACGAATGATGCCGCTGCCGTCGGTGACCGGTACACGGAACTCGTCGCTGAATACTTCGGCCGGGATCTTGCCGCGCAGCGGTTCGAGAATGGCCAGCTCGTCTTCGCCCGGTAGGCCCTGCGAGGCTAGCTCGGAGTTGTCGAAGTAGCTGCGAGTACGGAAATAGGCGCCATTGAACAAGCGCTTGTTGGCCCATTCGAAATCGAACAGCAGGCCGAGGGCTTCGCGTACGCGGCGATCCTGAAACTGCGGGCGGCGCGTGTTGAAAATGAAGCCTTGCATGCCCGTTGGGTTGCGGTTCTGGATTTCTTCCTTGAGCAATTGGCCGTTGGCGACCGCTGGCGTGTTGTAGGCCGTGGCCCAGTTTTTCGCGCTGACTTCCAGCCAGTAATCGAATTGGCCGGCCTTGAGCGCTTCAAGCGCCACGGTGTTGTCGCGGTAGTAATCGACCTGCATCTGGTCGAAGTTGTAGAAACCTCGGCTGACCGGTAGATCCTTGGCCCACCAGTCCTCGACCCGGTCGTAGCGGATGCTGCGCCCAGCCTGCACACGGCCGACCTTGTAGGGGCCGCTGCCAAGCGGACGCTCCAGATTGCCGCGAGCGAAGTCGCGCTTGGCCGGCAACAATGGCAACTGGCGCAGGGTTTCGAGCAGAGCGTCATCGGCAGGCTTGCGCAGGCTCAGACGCAGGCTGCGCTGATCCTCTTCGGTGATGTTGTCGATCTGCTTGAGCGGTACCAGAGCCTGGTCTTCGGCGCGACTGGCGGCTTGCAAGTTGAGTTGCAGCACCTCCAGGCTGAGCGCCTGATTGCCGTCCAGACGCGGGTCTTCCTGCAGGCGTACGAGGATCGAACGGCCGTCCGGGTCGGCCTCGATTGCTTCGCTGATGCGCTCGTCACCCAGCACGGGCTGCTGCGCCTTCTTGCTGTCGTCCAGCTCGTTCCACCAGTGCTTGGGCAGTACCGGCAACTGGCCGACGATAAGGGGGAGTTCACGATTACCGGCGTGCTTGAAGATGAAGCGCACGCTGTGTGGCGATTCCACTTCGACCCGCTCGACGTCGGCATAGTAGCCGCGGTACATAGGTGCACCTTTTTTCATCAGGGTCTCGAAGGTGAATTGGACGTCTTCGGCGGTTACCGGCGTGCCATCGTGGAAGCGCGCCTCCTTGCGAAGCAGGAATCGTACCCAGGCGTTGTCCGGCGCCTTTTCGATCTTCTCGGCGATCAATCCATAGCTGCTGAACGGCTCGTCCATGCTTTGCACGGTCAGGGTGTCGTAGATCAGGCTGATATCGTCGGCCGACACGCCCTTGCTGATGAACGGGTTGAGACTGTCGAAACCGCCAAAGCCGGCCTGACGGAAGATGCCGCCTTTCGGTGCATCGGGGTTGACGTAGTCGAAGTGCTTGAAGTTCGCCGGATACTTGGGCGGTTCGTCATAGAGCGTGGTGGCGTGTTGCGGAGCGGCAACGGCGAGGCCGGCAAGACCGAGCAGAATGATGCTGCTACCGTGGAGCAGGAAACTGCGCAGCGGGTGGGTCATCGAGCGTTCTCCGTGGGCTTCAGCCACCAGGTGCGCAGGCCCAGTGTATAGGGCGGCGTGGTGACGAAGGCGAACCGATTGCGGTAAGCCAGGCGGTGATAATTGATGTACCAGTTGGGGATGCTGTAGTGCTGCCAGAGCAGGACGCGATCCAGCGCGCGAGTGGCCGCGACCTGTTCGTCACGGGTCTGCGCCGAGAGCAGCTTGTCGATCATCTCGTCGACCACCGGATCGGCCACACCCGCGTAGTTGCGTCCGCCCCTGATGCCCACCTGGCTGGAATGGAAATACATCGATTGTTCCAGTCCGGGGCTGAGGGTTTGCGGCAGGGTGAGCAGAATCATGTCGTAGTCGAATTGGTCGAGGCGTTGCTTGTACTGGGCGCGATCCACGGTGCGCAGGTTGGCGCGAATGCCGATGCTGGCCAAGCTGGCGGTATAGGGTTGGAGGATGCGTTCGAGGCTGGGGTTGACCAGCATGACCTCGAACTCGAAGCGCTCACCACGGGCGTTGCGCAGTTGCTGGCCGGTGGGTTTCCAGCCGGCGTCGGCCAATAGACCGAGGGCGCGGCGCATGGTTTCCCGTGGCACACCGCGGCCGTCGGTTACCGGTTGTGTCGGCGGCTCGCTGAACAGGCGTTTCGGCAGTTTGTCACGGTGTGGCGAAAGCAGCAGCCATTCGGCGCCTTCGGGTTTGCCGGTGGCGGAGAATTCGCTGTTGGGGTAGTAACTGGCGGCGCGCACATAGGCATTGTTGAACAGCGTGCGATTGGTCCACTCGAAGTCGAACATCAGGCCAAGCGCTTCGCGTACCCTGCGGTCGCTGAACAGCGTGCGACGGGTGTTCATGAACAGCGCCTGGGTCTGGGTCGGTATCTGGTGGGGGATTTCCGCGCGGATCACCTCGCCACGGGTGACGGCCGGAAAGCGATAACCGTTG
The DNA here is from genome assembly GCF_003008615.1 of Pseudomonas mendocina. Classification (NCBI taxonomy): domain Bacteria; kingdom Pseudomonadati; phylum Pseudomonadota; class Gammaproteobacteria; order Pseudomonadales; family Pseudomonadaceae; genus Ectopseudomonas; species Ectopseudomonas mendocina. Next base: position 5,225,995 of record NZ_CP027657.1, on the reverse strand, counting down.
GCCCAGTTCTTCGCCTGGTTCTCTATATACAGATCGAATTCACCCGCCTTGAATGCTTCGAAGGCGACGTGGTTGTCTCGGTAGAACTCCACCTCGACGCGATCGAAGTTGTACTTGCCACGGTTGACCGGCAGATCCTTGCCCCACCAGTCCTTCACGCGCTCGAAAACCAGGCGCCGGCCCGGTACGACCTGCACGATGCGGTAAGGGCCGCTGCCCAGCGGCGCTTCGAACGTTGTGGCCTTGAAGTCGCGATCTTTCCAGTAGTGCTGAGGCAGCACCGGCAGTTCGCCCAGACGCAGGATCAGCAATGGGTTGCCTGCGCGCTTGAGAACGAAGCGAATGCGGTGACGATTGAGGATGTCGACGCGCTTCACTTCCTGCAGGTTGGTGCGGTACTGCGGATGGCCTTCGTTGCGCAGCAGGCGGTAGGAGAAAGCCACGTCATACGCGGTAATCGGTTTGCCGTCGTGAAAGCGGGCTTCAGGACGCAGGTTGAACACGACCCAACTGCGATCCTCGCTGTATTCCACACTGCGGGCGATCAGGCCATAGCTGGAGGCCGGTTCGTCACCCGAGGGATCGTAGGCTCCCGTGCCAACCATCAGCGGTTCGTTCAGCTCATTGACGCCATATTGCAGGAAGTGCGCCGTGGAGATCGGGCTACTGCCCTTGAAGGTATAAGGGTTGAGCGTATCGAACGTACCGGCGGCCATGATCCGCAGCGTGCCGCTTTTGGGCGCGTCAGGGTTGACCCAGTCGAAGTGACTGAAGCTGGCGGGGTACTTGAGTGTCCCGAACTGGGCGTAGCCGTGGCTCTCGCTAATGGTCGCAGAGGCGGGAAAGCTCAAGGCCAGGCTGAGGAACAGCAGGAGGAGGGGACGCATCGGGCGTGAGATCCGATCCATGGCGGCTTTTGGGCTTCTGGGTCGGTACAGTAACAGCTTGTATCGGCAGGAAAAAGAGCGCGACAGCAGGTGCCTGGTAACGGCGACTTGATAGGTATCTGCCCGGCATGCTTCGAGGACACGCCAATACGGCGATCTCGTTCTGAAAACGTCGCCAGGGCGAGGTTTTTCAGGACGTGTCGGGCGTGGCTGGTCAGGGCAGATAAAGGGTCAACATCTGCCCAGGCCGCAGGGTGCTGCTGCGCGGGTTCCAGGCCTGCAGGTTCTTGAGGTCGATCTTGAAGCGTTTGGCGATGACGTAGAAGGAGTCGCCCTGCTGCACGCGATAGTAAGTGGCTTTATCGCGAGAGTCGGTCTTGCTGCGGGCAGTGCTGGTGACCCGGGCGCCGCTATCGGCGGCCGCCAGATTGAGAACCTGGCCGACTTTCAACTGATTACCTTGCAGCTTGTTCCAGCGCTGTAGGTCATGCACGGCGACCTGGTGGGCGCGGGCGATCTGCCACAGATTGTCGCCGTTCTTCACCTGGTAGGTGCGGCTGGCTGCCACTTGTGCGGTGCTGTGCTGCTGATACAGCGGCTCGCTGGGCGACACGCCAGGTTTGGTGGGAATGGTCAGCACCTGGCCAATGCTCAGGTTGTTGCCACTCAGGCGATTGACGTCCTTGAGCATGTTGACCGACAGGTGGTGACGGTTGGCGATGGCATGCAGGCTGTCGCCGGAGCGTACGGTATAGCTTTGCCAGTCGACCATTTCCTGCGGCTTCATCAGGGCCAGGCTGGCACTGAGCATCTCGGCTTTTTCGGTCGGTACCAGCAGATGCTGCGGCCCGTCGAGGGTTATGCCGCGCTTGTAGGCAGGGTTGAGCTGTCGCAGCTCTTCTTCATCGAGGTCGGCCAGTTGGGCGACCCGGGACAGATCCATGTGCTGCTTGATGGCGATCTGCTCGAAGTAGGGTTCGTTGGCAATCGGCGACAGCGTCACGCCATAGGCTTCGGGCGTCAGGATCACCTGAGACAGGGCGAGCAGCTTGGGTACGTAGTCCTCGGTTTCCTTGGGCAGCGACAGGTTCCAGTAGTCGCTGGGCAGGCCGAGCTTCTCGTTGCGTTCGATGGCGCGGCTGATACGGCCTTCGCCGGCATTGTAGGCCGCCAGGGCGAGCAGCCAGTCACCGTTGAACATTTCATGCAGGCGGCTGAGGTAGTTGAGCGCGGCTTGAGTCGATGCGGTGACGTCGCGGCGGCCGTCGTACCAATTGGTCTGGCGCAGGTTGTAGTGGCGTCCGGTCGAGGGGATGAACTGCCAGAGGCCAACGGCATGGGCGGAAGAATAGGCCTGCGGGTCGTAGGCGCTTTCGATCACCGGCAGCAGTGCCAGCTCCATTGGCATGTCACGCTCGGCCAGGCGCTCGACGATGTAGTGGATATAAGGTGCACTGCGCTCGCTGACGGTATCGACGTGTTTTGGATTGCTGGCGTACCAGAGGCGTACACGTTCGATGCGCGGGTTGATGCCGATTTCATCCTGCAGCTTGAAACCGTCGCGCAGGCGTTCCCAGATATCGTTGTATTCGCGTGGTTTGACGTCGCTGCTCAGCCACTCTGGCTCACGTTCCAGGCCGACGGCGCGGGAGGTGTCGGTCGCTCGATCCGGAGTATCGCTGGGCAGGCTCTGGCAGCCGGCCAGGGTCACGCAACACATCACCGCGAGCGCTCGAGCGCTGCGTGCCAATGCCTTGATATTCAATGGCTTGCGTGATGATAAAGGCATTGGGTGAGGTGTATGTCCCGGCGAAAAGGTCGGGCGATTCTAGGAATCGGGTCAAGGCTGGTCAAGTTTTCACCAGCCTTTTGCGAGCCTGTCGACCTTTTAATCGACGACTAAAATGTGTCCTTCCATGAACGCAAGCTAGCGAATACGGCGCTCGGTTCGCTTGACTGCCGGTCGTCGCGTCGTTTGGTCGCAGCGATGATCGTCGGCTCGGCGGCACGTAGAAACGGATTGGTGGCCAGTTCCAGTTCGATGTTCGATGGCAGGCTGATACGGCCTTCGTCGCGCCAGCGGCTCACTTCGGCCAGACGCTCGTTCAGGCGCACGTTTTCCGGCTCCACGGCGTGGGCAAAGCGCAGATTGCTCAGTGTGTACTCGTGGGTGCAGTACACCAGCGTTTCACCTGGCAGAGCGGCCAGGCGGCTCAGGGATTGATGCATTTGTTGCGGTGTGCCTTCGAACAGGCGACCACAGCCGCCCGCGAACAAGGTGTCGCCACAGAACAGCAGGCTCTGTTCGGCATGGTAGTAGGCGATATGACCAAGGGTGTGGCCGGGTACGGCCATGACCTTGAAGCGCAGGCCGAGCACGTCGATCTCGTCGTTGTCGTTCAGGTCGATATCGCGCGCCGGGATCTTTTCCGCAGCTGGACCGGCGACGCGTGCATGGGTGGCGTTCTTCAGCTTCTCGACGCCGCCGACATGATCGAAGTGATGATGGGTGATCAGGATGTCGCTGAGCTGCCAATCAGGATGGGCCTCCAGCCAGGCCATGACCGGTGCGGCATCGCCGGGGTCGACTACAGCGCAGCGTTTGCTGCGCGGCTCTTGCAGCAGCCAGATATAGTTGTCATTGAAGGCGGGCAGCGCGTCGATCTGAATCATTGCGGGTCGCTAAGCTGGTCATAAAGGTGCATCTTAGACACGACATGCAGAAACTGTCATGCGGAGGCAGCGATGACTGATCAGGCATTCGCCCAGGCCGACCCTGAGTGGCTCAAACTCATTGGCGAGGCGCGCGACTGGCTTGCCGGCCCCCTCGGCCAGCTGTTGCTGGAAGAGGAACGACGCCTGCTGGAAGAGGAGCTGGCGCGTTTTTTCGGGGGTTATCTGGTGAGCTACGGGCCTAGTGCCGAGGGGCCGCCCAAGGCGGGTCAAGTCCAGCATAACGTGCGTCTCGGCGCGCCCATGCCAGGCGTGCAGATCGTCTGCGAGGAACAATCCTGGCCGTTGGGTGAGCATGCGGCGGATCTGGTGGTGTTGCAGCACGGCCTGGACTTCAGCCTGTCGCCCCACGGACTGCTGCGTGAAGCTGCTCGCAGCGTCAGACCTGGTGGGCATCTGCTGATTCTGGGTATCCATCCGTGGAGCGCCTGGGGGGCACGCAGCTTGTTCGCCCGGGATGGCCTTGCCAAGGCTCGTTGTATTGCCCCCAGCCGGGTCGGTGACTGGTTGACGCTGCTGGGCTTTGCGTTGGAGAAACGCCGGTTCGGGTGCTATCGTCCGCCGCTCGCTTCGCTGGCCTGGCAAATGCGCCTGCGACGAATGGAAAGTTGGGGCGATGCCTGGCAGTTGCCGGGAGCTGGTTTCTACCTGTTGGTGGCACGCAAGCTGGTGGTTGGTCTGCGCCCGCTGCGGCAGTCGCGCCGCGAGCCAATGGGCAAGCTGCTGCCGATGCCGGTGGCGAAGATCAGCCGGCGCGATCTCGACAACTGAAGGCCATGCCCCGGCCAATCAATTCTGTACTGAGTTTATGAATGTCTGAAACCGATGATGTCGTGATCTACACCGATGGCGCCTGCAAGGGCAATCCTGGCCCCGGCGGCTGGGGGGCGTTGCTGGTGTACAAAGGGGTGGAAAAGGAGCTGTGGGGCGGTGACCCGAATACCACCAATAACCGCATGGAGTTGATGGCGGCGATTGCCGGCCTGATCGCCCTGACCAGGCCTTGTACGGTCAAGTTGGTGACCGACTCGCAGTACGTGATGAAGGGCATCCAGGAATGGTTGCCGAACTGGAAGAAGCGCGGCTGGAAGACAGCTTCGAAAGAACCGGTGAAAAATGCCGACCTCTGGCAGAAGCTGGACGAGGAAGTGAATCGTCACCAGGTGAGTTGGCAATGGGTGCGTGGTCACACTGGCCACCCCGGCAACGAACGAGCCGACCAGTTGGCCAATCGCGGCGTCGACGAGGTGCGCTTGGCGCGCTGAACGCTGACCAACACCTGAGTTAAGATGCCGCACTGAACGTGCGACAACGTAGATATGAGAGAGGCAAGGCGTGACAACCGATAACACCGTCAAGCGCTACGTGGTGCTGGATACCGAAACCACCGGCATGCCGGTCACCGACGGGCACCGTATCATCGAGATCGGTTGTGTCGAATTGTTGGGGCGCCGGCTGACCGGGCGTCATTTCCATGTCTACCTCAACCCCGATCGCGAGATCGATGAGGGCGCCATCGCGGTTCACGGCATCACCAACGAGTACGTGGCCGACAAGCCACGATTCAAGGAAGTCGCCGATGAGTTCTACGAATTCATCAAGGGTGCCCAGCTGATCATCCACAACGCGGCGTTCGACGTTGGCTTCATCAACAACGAGTTCGCCTTGCTGGGGCAGAGCGAACGCTCCGATGTCAGTGACTACTGCTCGGTGCTCGATACCCTGATGATGGCGCGTGAGCGCCATCCGGGGCAGCGCAACAGCCTGGATGCGCTGTGCAAGCGCTATGGCGTCGACAACTCCAACCGCGAACTGCACGGCGCCTTGCTCGACTCGGAGATTCTCGCCGACGTCTACCTGGCGATGACCGGTGGGCAGACCAACCTATCCCTGGCTGGTGAAGGCTCCGATGGCGATGGCAGCGGGCGCCAGCAGGCCACGCCGATCCGCCGTCTGGATGCTTCGCGCCCTCGCACGCGCGTCATTCGCGCCAGCGAGGATGAGCTCGTAGCGCACATGGCGCGCCTGGCCGTGATCGAGAAGTCCGCTGGCGGGCCGTCGCTGTGGGCGCAGTTGGAAAAAGCGCCGGAATAACCGAACAGCGCAATTGCGACCTTTTGTTATAGCGTGATGCACAGGGGGTTTCGCCGCTGAAGGGGAGCCTCTAACCTGAGGCGATGGGCAGGCCAAGCCTGCCAGCCTTCAGGACGTCACAATGTACAAAGACCTCAAGTTTCCCGTCCTAATCGTGCACCGCGACATCAAGGCCGATACCGTGGCCGGTGATCGCGTGCGCGCCATCGCGCAAGAACTCACCCAGGACGGTTTCAGCATCCTGCCCACCGCCAGTGCGGCAGAGGGGCGTATCGTCGCGTCCACCCACCATGGTCTGGCCTGCATTCTGGTCGCCGCCGAAGGCGCGGGGGAGAACAGTCGTCTGCTGCAGGACATGGTCGAACTGATCCGCGTGGCGCGGGTGCGGGCGCCACAACTGCCGATCTTCGCCCTCGGCGAGCAGGTGACCATCGAGAACGCGCCGGCCGAGGCCATGGCCGATCTCAACCAGTTGCGCGGCATCCTTTATCTTTACGAGGACACCGTGTCCTTCCTGGCCCGGCAGGTGGCGCGCGCGGCGCATAACTATCTGGAAGGCCTGCTACCGCCATTCTTCAAGGCGCTGGTGCAGCACACTGCGCAATCCAACTATTCCTGGCACACACCTGGCCACGGCGGTGGCGTGGCCTACCGCAAGAGCCCGGTAGGCCAGGCCTTTCACCAGTTCTTTGGCGAAAACACCCTGCGTTCCGATCTGTCGGTGTCGGTGCCGGAGCTGGGCTCGCTGCTCGACCACACCGGGCCATTGGCCGAGGCCGAGGCGCGTGCGGCGCGCAACTTCGGCGCCGACCACACCTTCTTCGTGATCAACGGCACCTCGACCGCGAACAAGATCGTCTGGCATTCCATGGTCGGTCGCGATGATCTGGTGCTAGTGGATCGCAACTGCCACAAATCGATCCTGCATTCGATCATCATGACCGGCGCGATTCCCCTGTACCTGTGCCCCGAGCGCAACGAACTGGGCATCATCGGGCCGATTCCGCTGAGTGAATTCAGCAGGGAGTCGATCCAGGCCAAGATCGATGCCAGCCCGCTGGCACGCGGTCGCGCGCCGAAGGTCAAGCTGGCGGTGGTGACCAACTCCACCTATGACGGGCTGTGCTACAACGCCGAGATGGTCAAGCAGGCGCTGGGCGATTCGGTCGAAGTGCTGCACTTCGACGAGGCCTGGTACGCCTACGCCGCGTTCCACGAGTTCTATGCCGGCCGCTATGGCATGGGCACCCAGTGTGAGGCGCATTCGCCGCTGGTGTTCACCACCCATTCCACGCACAAGCTGCTGGCGGCTTTCAGCCAGGCCTCGATGATTCACGTGCAGGATGGCGGGCAACGTCAGCTGGATCGTGACCGTTTCAATGAAGCCTTCATGATGCACATTTCCACCTCGCCTCAGTACGGCATCATCGCCTCGCTGGATGTGGCCTCGGCGATGATGGAAGGGCCGGCAGGGCGTTCGCTGATTCAGGAAACCTTCGACGAGGCGCTGAGCTTTCGCCGCGCGCTGGCCAACGTGCGGCGCAACCTGAATGCCGAGGATTGGTGGTTCAGCATCTGGCAGCCGGGCGCAGCCGATGGCGCCGACAGTTTGTCGACCGCTGACTGGGTGTTGCAGCCGGATGCCGACTGGCATGGTTTCGGCGAGGTGGCCAACGATTACGTGCTGCTCGATCCGATCAAGGTCACCCTGGTGATGCCGGGCCTCAATGCGGCCGGCAAGCTGGAGCAGCAGGGCATTCCCGCTGCGGTGGTCAGCAAGTTCCTCTGGGAACGCGGCCTGGTGGTGGAGAAGACCGGCCTGTATTCCTTCCTGGTGCTGTTCTCCATGGGGATCACCAAGGGCAAGTGGAGCACGCTGCTGACCGAGCTGCTGGAGTTCAAGCGCAGCTACGACGCCAACTTGCCGCTGATCGATGTGCTGCCTTCCATCGCCCAAGCCGGCGCGGGGCGCTATCACGGCATGGGGCTGCGCGATCTGTGCGATGCACTGCATGGCTGCTATCGCGAGAACGCCACGGCCAAGGCGCTGAAGAGCATGTACACGGCGTTGCCCGAGCTGGCGATCAAACCTGCCGATGCCTATGACCGCCTGGTGCGTGGCGAGGTGGAGGCCGTGCCCATCGATCAATTGCAGGGGCGTATCGCTGCGGTGATGCTGGTGCCTTACCCACCGGGCATTCCGCTTATCATGCCGGGCGAGCGCTTCACGGCGGCGACGCGCTCGATTCTCGACTACCTGGCGTTCGCGCGTACCTTCGATCAGGCTTTCCCAGGTTTCGATATCGACGTGCACGGCCTGCAAACCGAAGCAGGCGAGTACTGCGTGGATTGCCTGGTGGAGTGAATGAGCAGCAGATCTGTCGAGGAGCAAGATCCTCGGCAGATCAATCTCTTATCTCTGACATTCAAAGCAATTGATAACGTCCGGGGCGTGCCCTGCGTCACAGTGGCAAGCATCGACTTTTATGGCGTGCTTGTTATAGTTGCTCGGTTATTAATCACAAAATAATTATCGTGCTGCCAAGCCGCTGCTGAGGATGCCTGCCATGTCCGACTACAAAGCCTTCCGCGTCGAGCTGGCGGACAAGATCGCCCACGTGCAGATCAATCGTCCGGAAAAGATCAACGCCATGAACGCCGACTTCTGGCGCGAGATCATCGAGATCTTCCAGTGGGTCGATGACAATGACGCAGTACGCGTCGTGGTGCTCTCTGGTGCAGGCAAACACTTCTCCTCGGGTATCGACCTGATGCTGCTGGCCTCGGTCGGCGCCCAGCTGGGCAAGGACGTCGGCCGCAATGCCACGGCGCTGCGCCGCAAGATTCTCGAGCTGCAAGCCTCCTTCAACGCCGTCGACAATTGCCGCAAGCCGGTGCTGGCTGCGATTCAGGGCTATTGCATCGGCGGTGCCATCGACCTGATCAGCGCTTGCGACATGCGCTATTCCACGGGCGATGCGCAGTTCTCGATCAAGGAAATCGACATGGGCATGGCCGCCGATGTCGGAACCCTGCAGCGCCTGCCGCGCATCATCGGTGACGGCATGATGCGTGAGCTGGCCTTCACCGGGCGCAACATCGACGGCAATGAAGCCGCCCGCATCGGCCTGGTCAACCGCACCTACGAAAGCCATGAAACGTTGCTTGCCGGGGTGATGGAGATTGCCGCACAAATCGCTGCCAAATCGCCGATTGCCGTGCGCGGCACCAAAGAAATGATTCGCTACATGCGCGATCACCGGGTCGACGATGGCCTCGAATACATCGCCACCTGGAACGCTGCCATGCTGCAGTCGGAAGACCTGCGCCTGGCCATGGCAGCGCACATGACCAAGCAAAAACCGGAGTTTGCCGACTGATGCCGTTTTCGCTGATGTTCGCTGCGAGGTCTAGAGCATGGTAAGTGGAGCCACATCCCTGAACCTGGTGCGCGACGAGCTGTTCGTCACCATGGAGGAGGCCGAGCAGAGCCTGGAGCAGTTCATCGCCGAGCGGCACAACGGCAGCCTGCTGCAGCAGGCGGTGGAAAGCCTGCACCAGGTGCGCGGTACGCTCAACCTGATCGAACTGGCCGGCGCCGAGCTGTTGGCTCAGGAAGTCCTGGATCAGGCCACTGACATTCCCGCTGGTGCCGGCGAGGAGCGTGATGTGCAATTGGCAGCGCTCAGTAACGCGTTGCATGTGTTGCGCCGCTACCTGGAAAACGTCGACGCTCACCGCCAGGAGATGCCCGAGCTGCTGCTGCCGGCGATCAACGACCTGCGTCAGGCAGGTGCTCAGCAAGCACTCCCGGAGAGCTTCTTCTTCAGTGTGCGTCTCGATCATGCACGTCCGCATACGGCTAGCCAGCCGCTCGATGGCGCTGCCAAACTGACCGAAGGCAAGCGCCTGCGGCATATGTATCAGATTGGGCTGCTGGGCTTCATTCGTGAGCAGAATCCGCAAGCCAGCCTCAAGCTGATGGTGCGCGCGATGGCGCGGCTGGACAGCCTGTTCGCCAACGAACCGCGTGGGCGCATGTGCTGGATAGGCGCCGCGGCCATCGAAGCGCAGTGCGACGGCCAACTGCTGCCGCGCAAGCCGCGCAAGCAGCTGTTCTCGCGACTGGATCGCGAGCTCAAGCTGATGCTCGGCAACCCGCAATACGAAGCGCCGCGCAGCTTGCTCAAGGAACTGCTGTATCTGGTCGCGCTCGCCGACAGCCATGGCCCGCACGCCACTGCCATGCGTGAAGTGTTCGGCCTCGCGCCGCTGCCGTTCACGGATCACCTGCTGGAAGAGGAATATCAACGTCTTGCTGGGCCGGGCAAGGCGGTGATGCGTTCGCTGTCTACCGCGATTCGTGAAGAACTGGCCAGCGTCAAGGACATGCTCGACCTGCTCGAGCGCGGCACCTTGCAGGGGGAAACCCTGGGGACTTTGCATGCGCTGCTGGGCAAGCTGGCCAAGACCCTCGGCATGGTCGGCCTGAACTCCGCCGGCAATTCACTCAGTGCGCAGCTGCCGCAGGTCGCGGCATGGAGCGAAGATACGCCACCGCAGGCGGAGCAACTGCACAAACTGGCCGATGCCGTTCTCTATGTCGAAGGCATGGTGGCCAGCCTGGAGCGGGGCGAAGGGCGCGATAGCCGGCCGACTGCAGTCGAGCCGGGTAACGAAGCGGACTCCTTTGCCATTCATCAGCTCAACGAAGCACGCATCGTCGTGGTCGACGAGGCCCAGGCGGGGTTGGCTCTGGCCAAGCGGGCGATTACCGCGTATCTGGAATCAGCCGGCGACAAGATGCACCTGGCCAACGTACCGTTCAGTCTGCAGGCCGTGCGTGGCGGCCTCTGGTTCCTCGAGCAGCGTCGCGCCGCGATGCTGGTCGGGGCCTGCGCCGACTACATCCAGACGCGCATGCTCGACACCGGACAGATGCCGTCCGAGCAGATGCTGGAAACCCTCGCTGATGCACTCAGCAGCCTGGAGTATTACCTGGAAGCTGGCGCCGTCATGCGCCCTGAAACCCGCCCGAGTGTGCTCGATCTTGCCGAAGAGAGCGTCAAGGCGCTGGGCATGCCGGTGGCTGCCTGATGGTCTGGCGCAATACGTTCCTCGATCCCGCCCAGCCGGGTGGCTGGGCGCTGCTCTACAGCCAGCAGCACTTTCTTGCCGACAGCAACGGCGTGCTGTTCCCGCGGGACTGGATCAAGCGCCAGGATCTGCCAATTATCGGTGAGCAGGGTATCGGTCATTTCGGTGAGGATGCTGTTTATCTGCTGCAACTCAAGCCTTCGGCCACCCTGGAGGGCTGCACCTGGCAGAGCCTGCGTCAGTTCATGTTGCAGGGCGAGGCGGAAACCTTCCGCATGCTCGCCTACGCCGCGCAGATCGGTACTTGGTACGCCGAGCACCGTTTCTGCGGCAGTTGCGGTGCGCCGACTCGCCAGCTTCCTGGCGAGCGTGCGATGCGCTGTGACAGCTGCGAATCGCAGCATTATCCGCGCCTGGCACCGAGCATGATCGTGCTGGTGACGCGTGGCGATGAAGTCCTGCTGGCGCGCTCGCCGCGCTTTGTGACAGGGGTCTACAGCACCCTGGCGGGCTTCGTCGAACCAGGCGAGTCGGTGGAGCATTGCGTGGCGCGCGAGGTGCGCGAGGAGGTTGGCCTGGAGGTGAAGAACCTGCAGTACATCGGCAGCCAGGGCTGGCCGTTTCCGCATTCGCTGATGCTCGGTTTTCACGCCGAATACGCCGGTGGCGAGATCGTCATGCAGGAAGATGAAATCGAGGACGCGCGCTGGTTCCGTGTCGACGCGCTGCCGCCGCTGCCGGCTTCGCGCTCCATCGCCCGCCACCTGATCGACCTCTACGTCGCGCGCCGCCTCGGTTTGCCCGAGCCGACGCCGCCGACTTAGAACTCCTCATGTAGGAGCGGCTTCAGCCGCGAATTTCACCGACCATTTCGCGGCTGAAGCCGCTCCTACACGATGCTATGTCCTGGCGGAGTTAACCGATCCAGTGTTGCCAGACCAGGCGCGCGGTCAGTGCCAGCACCACGGTGATGAATACCGGGCGGATGAATTTCGAGCCGCCCTTGATCGCCGTGCGTGCACCGAGAAAGGCGCCGACCATCAGCGCCGCGCCCATGCTCAGGCCAAGCACCCAGGCCACCTGACCGAATGCGATAAACACCGCTAACGCCGCGGCATTGCTGACGAAGTTCATGGTGCGTGCCACGCCGCTGGCCCGTACCAGATCGAGTGGGTACATCAGCAAGCTGCTGACCGTCCAGAATGCCCCGGTGCCTGGGCCCGCTACTCCGTCATAGAGGCCCAGGCCCAGCCCTTGTGGCCATTGTCGGCCACGGGCGATCGGCAGGTCATGTTCGGCCGGTGCCTCGGGCATGCGGCCGAACAGCAGGTACAGGCCGCAGGCGAAGACGATCACCGGCAGCATCTGGTTGAGCCAGGCGGCTGGCATCCAGTGGGCGATGACGGCACCAAGCAGGGCGCCGACCAGCGTCGCCAACAGCGCGTTGCGCCATTGCTTGGGGTCGAAGAGCTTGCGCCGGTAGAAGGTCAGTGCAGCGGTACCCGAGCCGAACGTGGCGCACAACTTGTTGGTGCCGAGCACCAGGTGCGGTGGCAAGCCCGCGGTGAGCAGGGCGGGGATGGTCAGCAGGCCGCCGCCACCGGCGATGGCGTCGATGAAGCCAGCGATGAAGGCGACCAGGGCGAGAATGGCCAGTGTGCTGGGGTCGATGGCGAGCTCGAGAGCGAAGGGCATATTAAAGTGTCGACTTGTGGGCGAATGCGCAGCCTGCTGGCTGTTCGTCGTGAGGAGAGCTGCGCATAATGCCGGGATTTCGCCAGAGAAGGAACGCAATCGATGCAATACGACGGGTTGGCCTGGGCCGTGGCGCTATTGGCCGTATTGGCGCTGCTGGTGGCACTGCGCATCCTGCTCAATACAGGCTGGTTCCTCGGCTGGTTGCGTGGCACCTGTGGTCTGGCATTTCTCGCGTTGGCCGGGCTGGTGGGCCTGGTAGCGTACGACCTGTATGCCTACGAACCGTTGCAGCCGGGTAAGCCGTTGGTGACGCTGAGCTTCAAGGCCGATGGCCTGCAACGTTATCAGGTGACGCTGCTCGAAGGTGGGCGCGAGCGCACGGTTACTCTGGAAGGCGACATGTGGCAGCTCGATGGCCGACTGATTCGCTGGAAAGGCCTGGCCGAGTTGATCGGTCTGGAGCCTGGCTACCGACTGGAGCGTTTGTCCGGGCGTTTTCTGGCCATCGAGCAGCAAGCATTGGCGCAGCATGGTCGCGTACAGCTGGCCGAAAGCCCCTATGGCGTCGATCTGTGGCGCTGGCTGCGCATGAATCAGCGTGATTTGCTGCTGTTCGACCCACAGGCGTTGCGTGTGACTTATCTGCCGATTGCCGCCGACGCGGTCTATAGCGTCAGTCTGACTCCGACCGGCCTGCTGGCTGAGCCGATGAATCCTGCAGCCGAAGCCGCGCTGAAGGATTGGTAAGCGGTAACAGGGTGTGGCGGAAGTAGGGTGTGCCGTGCGCTCCGATAGACCGAATCCATCTGCGGTGCGCACGGCGCACCCTACAAAAAAGGCACCTGCAAGGTGCCTTTGTCGTTGATGCCGTCGACCTCAGGAGAGGAAGCCGCCGTCGACATTCAGCGCCACACCGGTGGTGTAGCTGGAGGCTTCACTGGCCAGGTACAGCACCGCACCGGCCATCTCGCTCGGATCAGCCACGCGCTTGAGCGGGATGCGCTGCAGGGCGTGCTTGAGGATGGCGTCGTTCTTGGTCAGCGCCGAGGCGAACTTGGTGTCGGTCAGGCCTGGCAGCAGGGCGTTGCAGCGAATGCCGAACTGCGCGCATTCCTTGGCGAATACCTTGGTCATGCTGATTACCGCAGCCTTGGTCACCGAGTAGATGCCCTGGAATTCGCCCGGCGAGACGCCATTGATCGAGGCGACGTTGATGATCGAGCCACCGCCGTTGCCCTTCATCAACTTGCCGCCTTCGATGGACATGAAGTAGTAGCCGCGAATGTTCACGTCCACGGTCTTCTGGAAGGCGGAGAGGTCGGTGTCCAGCACATTGCAGAACTGCGGGTTGGTCGCGGCGTTGTTGACCAGGATGTCGAGACGGCCGAACTGTTCCTTGATCTGCGCGAAGACGTTGGTGATCTGCTCCATCTCGCCGATGTGGCAGGCGATGGCAGTGGCCTTGCCACCCTCGGCGGTGATGGCGTCAGCCACGGCCTGGCAGCCGTCGATCTTGCGGCTGGAGACGATCACATGGGCGCCTTGCTGGGCCAGCAACTTGGCGATGGCCTCGCCGATGCCGCGGCTGGCGCCGGAGACGAAGGCGATCTTGCCGTCGAGGTCGAACAGTTGGGTCTTGGACATTGTGATTACCCCGGGGTTAGAGAGTGGATTTGCCGATGACCTGCAGGCACATCTGCTCCAGCAGCTTGTTCATGTGAATGAACTGGGCGAAGCGCTTGTCCTGGGTCTGGCCGTGGTAGAAGCGGTAGTAGATCTGCTGGACGATACCGGCCAGGCGAAACAGGCCATAGGTGTAGTAGAAATCGAAGCTGTTGATCTCGATGCCAGCTTTTTCGGCGTAGTAGTCGACGAACTGCTGGCGGGTGAGCATGCCTGGCGCGTTGCTCGGTTGGCGCCGCATCAGTTGCACCGGCGCCGGGTCGCCGGCTTCGATCCAGTAGGCCAGGGTATTGCCCAGATCCATCAGTGGGTCGCCGATGGTGGTCATCTCCCAGTCGAGCACACCGATGATCTGCATCGGGTTGTTCGGGTCGAGGATCACGTTGTCGAAGCGGTAGTCGTTATGCACGATGCCGGGCTTGTGGTGATCGGCCGGCATCTTGTCGTTGAGCCAGGCCTTGACCGGTTCCCAGGTTGGTGCATCCGGGGTCAGGGCCTTCTGGTAACGGTCGCTCCAGCCCTTGATCTGGCGCTCGACATAACCCTCGGGCTTGCCCAGGTCGCCCAGGCCGCAGGCCTTGTAGTCGACGTTGTGCAGCTCCACCAGCTTGTCGATGAAGCTCTTGCACAGCGCGGTGGTCTGCTTGGCGCTGAAATTCAGCTCGGCCGGCATCTCCGAGCGCAGGATGATGCCCTTGACCCGCTCCATGACGTAGAACTCGGCGCCGATCACCGACTCGTCGGTGCAGTGCACGTAGGCCTTGGGGCAGTAGGGGAAGCCGGCGTTGAGCTGATTTAGGATGCGGTACTCGCGGCCCATGTCATGGGCCGACTTGGCCTTGTGGCCGAAGGGCGGGCGGCGCAGGACGAACTCCTGCTGCGGGTACTCGATCAGGTAGGTCAGGTTCGAAGCGCCGCCGGGGAACTGGCTGATCTTGGCTTCACCGCTCAGGCCTGGAATATTGGCTTTCAGATAGGTGTCGATGACTGCAGCATCAAGTTCTTCGCCAGTACGGATACGGGTGGATTGGTCAGTGAGCGCCATGCTTATCCCTTCTACTTATGATGGGTGCCCCAGATAATTGGCTAATCTAATGCTGCACCCTGGCTGTCACAAGCAATACGCGCCGTTATAGGCGGGCGTGTTGCACCTCGATCAAACTGCCTGATCAGTCATTTTCGACCTGAGCTTTCGCTTGTGCGCAGGCAATAAAAAACCGGAGTGCCAGGACTCCGGTTTTCGTGTTTTGCGCTCAGCTCGCCGATCAGACCGGGAACAGTTCGCCCAGCTTCATCGCCAGCATCATGTCGCCTTCGGCGCGCAGCTTGCCAGCCATGAAGGCCTGCATGCCGTCGGTTTCGCCGCTGACGATGCCCTTGAGGGTTTCGCTGTCCATGATCAGGGTCACGTTGGCGTTCGGGTTGTCGCCTTGTTCGAGGGCGCAGGTGCCGTCTTTTACGATCAGCGCGTAGTTTTCGCCATCTTCGATGTTGAATTGGAATACCAGATCCAGGCCTGCAGCGGCGCTGGCGTTGAACTTGGACTGCATGGTTTGGGCGATGTCAGCAACACTCATGGTCTTATCCTTTTTAGGTTGTTTCGCGCAGCCTCGCGGCCGCAGTGGGCTGGAACTCATCGATAGGTGATGAGCTCCGGCGCCTTCAGCAGCTGTAAATGCACATGGCTGTTGAAGGAAGCCAGACTCACCTCGCTGCCACGGAATTTCAGCTGGCTGAGCGAGGTATTGACGATTTGCCAATTCAGTTCGAAGGCCTTTGCCGCCGGTACGCCGGTAATCAGGCGGAGCAGGGCGGTGATGGTGCCACCGGAGGTGAACACGGCGATGTTCTGTTTGCTGTTGGCCTGTTCGAGGATGCGCCGCAGGCCGCTTTCAACCTGTTCGACATAGGCCTGCCAGCTTTGCAGGCCGGGTTTGTCATGTTCGCCGGAAATCCAGCGCTGGATCAGTTTGGCGAACAGGCGCTGGAACTCGGCGCGGTTCTGCGCACCGTTGCGCAGGATATGCAGGGCTTCGGGCTCTTCCGGCAGCAGATCCGGCAGCAGCGTGCGAATCACTGCATCGGCATCGAATTCGTTGAAGGCGTCGTCGATATCCAGCGCCGGTGCGTTGCTCATACGTTGCAGCGCCGCGCTGGCGGTGTGTTGCTGGCGGCGCAGGCTGCCGCTGACGCAGCGATCGAGGCTGATGCCGAGTTGCTCGAGGTGTTCACCCAGCACTTCGGCCTGGCGTACGCCGACGGGAGACAGGACATCGTAGTCGTCTGCACCGAATGAAGCCTGGCCATGTCGAATCAGATAGATGCTGCCCACGTCCGTACTGGTCTCGGCACGTTGAATGTTTCGCGAGGGTATGAGGAAGCTCAGGGGCTGTCAACGAAAAAACATACGCTTGTTTGAATTGCTTGTATGGCAATCGCAGCAGCGCTGCCGAGGTTGGCCGGCAGGCCGCTGCGCCGGTATGCTTGGGCCTTTGTGCGCCCAGGCGCCGCCGCAATGTCCGAGGGGGATCCGTGGAGTTTCTTAGCGAGTACGCCAGCTTTCTGGCGAAAACCCTGACCCTGGTGGTCGCCATCGTCGTGGTACTCGTGACGATCGCCGCCACGCGCGGCAAAGGGCGGCGCGGCAGTGGTCAGCTGCAGGTGCAGAAGCTCAATGACTTCTACAAGGATCTGCGCGAGCGCATGGAGCAGAGCGTGTTGTCCAAGGATCAGCTCAAGGCCACGCGCAAGGCGGAAGCCAAAGCTGCCAAACAGGAGAAGAAAGCGCCGCCCAGCAAGCCGCGGGTGTTCGTGCTGGATTTCGATGGCGATATCAAGGCATCGGCCACCGACAACCTGCGCCATGAAGTGACGGCGTTGTTGTCCATGGCCAAGGCCGAGGACGAAGTGGTGCTACGCCTGGAAAGCGGTGGCGGCATGGTGCACAGCTACGGTCTGGCCTCTTCACAGCTGGTGCGCATCCGCGACGCTGGCATTCCGCTGACCGTGTGCGTTGACAAGGTAGCCGCCAGCGGCGGCTACATGATGGCCTGCATCGGCCAGAAGATTCTCAGTGCGCCTTTCGCCATTCTCGGCTCCATCGGCGTGGTGGCGCAGTTGCCCAATGTGCATCGCTTGCTGAAAAAGCACGAAATCGATTTCGAAGTGCTGACCGCCGGTGAATACAAGCGCACGCTGACCGTCTTTGGCGAAAACACCGAGAAAGGTCGGGAGAAATTCCAGGAAGACCTGGAAACCACCCACGAACTGTTCAAGGGTTTCGTCGCCCGTTACCGCCCGCAACTGGACATCGACGCCATCGCCACCGGCGAAGTCTGGCTGGGCATGGCCGCGCAGGAGCGCCTGCTGGTGGATGAGCTCAAGACCAGCGACCAGTATCTGGCCGAGCGCGCCGCCGAGGCTGAACTGTTCCATCTACATTTCGCTCAGAAAAAGAGCCTGCAGGAGCGTGTCGGGCTGGCTGCCAGCATGGCACTGGATCGCTTCGTCCTGACCTGGTTGAGCCGGCTCAATCAACAACGCTTCTGATAACGCTTCGTTCATGATGGGCTGCACGGCCGACTCGCGTCGCGCAGCAGCAAACCACGACAAGAGGAGAGGGTGATGACCGAGTTCAAGGCCTTGCTGGTCAGCGAAGGCGCCGATGGCGGTTTCCAGCGTGAAGTAGTCCAGCGCAACGTCGAGCAGCTGCCGCAGGGCGAGTTGTTGATCCGCGTGCGCTATTCCTCGCTCAACTACAAGGATGCCCTGTCCGCCAGCGGCAATCGTGGCGTGACCAAGGCCTACCCGCATACGCCTGGTATCGACGCGGCGGGTGTGGTCGAGGCTTCCAGCGTTGCCGAGTTCGCCGTGGGTGACGAGGTGATCGTCACCGGCTACGACCTGGGCATGAATACCGCCGGTGGTTTCGGCCAGTACATCCGCGTGCCGGCGGCCTGGGCGATCAAGCGCCCGCAGGGGCTGCCGCTGCGCGAGGCGATGATCCTCGGCACTGCCGGCCTGACCGCTGCACTGTGCGTGGACAAGCTGGAGCAGGCTGGCGTCACCCCAGAGTCCGGCACCGTGCTGGTCACGGGCGCTACGGGCGGCGTCGGCAGCATCGCGGTCGTGCTGCTCAAACAGCTCGGTTATCGTGTTGCCGCCGCCACCGGCAAGGCCGAACAGGCTGATTTTCTGCGTAACCTGGGTGCTGACGAGATCGTCAGCCGCGAAGAGCTGCAGCAGGGTAGCGAACGTCCGATGCTCAAGGAGCGCTGGGCGGGAGCGGTGGATACGGTGGGTGGTGACATCCTGTTCAATGTGGTCAAGTCGCTGCGCCACAGCGGTAGCGTGGCCTGCTGCGGTCTGACCGCTGGCGTTGGCTTCCAGGCTTCGGTACTGCCGTTCATCCTGCGCGGCGTCAACCTGCTGGGGGTGGACTCGGTAGAGCTGCCGCTGGTGGTCAAGGCGTCGATGTGGGACAAGCTGTCGCTGCAGTGGAAGCTCGATCTTTCCGCGTTGTGCCAGGAAATTGGCCTGACGGAGTTGCCGGGGGCCATCGAACGGATACTGGCCGGCGGCATGGTCGGCCGTATCCTGGTGCGGCTCGACTGAGTACTGAACGAGGCCCGTCGATGACGGGCCTCTGCATTTTCAGGCCTGGCTGACGTACATGGTGATTTCCGCGCGGAACACCGGCTTGTCGCCGACGTAGGCCATCACCGGCACCTTGATGTCGCCGGTCTGGCTCCAATCCACCTGGCTGCCGTCGGCCACCGTACGGATATCGCCATCGGCCTTCGCCAGGTATTCCACCGTCATGCCCTTGGGAATCCAGCGGCAACCGGCAGGAATGGAGGCGTCGGTCATGCTGCCGGCGGCAAGCTCGGCAGCATTGCACAAGGCAATGGCGTGCACCGTACCAATATGGTTGAGCACTTCGCGGCGCTTGGCGAAGCTGACTTCGGCATAGCCGGGACGCAACTCGACCATCTGCGGAGCGATACTGGCGAAGTAGGGGGCGACTTGACCGATCATCGCGCTGAACTGGGCAGCGCCGGCCTGCTGGAACATCTGCAACATCTGACTCATGACTCTCTCCTGCGTGTTTGCGATTGAAGATGAGCGCGCGCCGAGGCAGTATACGAGTGTTAGAAAATTATTCTAGAAAAATATTCTAGTCATAAGGAGCGACATGGCTCGTCCATCGCGTAAAGACGAGATCCTGCAGGCTGCGTTGGCCTGCTTCACCGAGCACGGCGTCGATGTCACCACCATCGAGATGATTCGCGATCGTTCTGGTGCGAGCATCGGCAGTCTGTATCACCACTTCGGCAACAAGGAGCGGATCATTGCCGCGCTCTATCTGGCCGGCACTGCGCAATACGCAGACTTGTTGCAGCGCGGGTTTGCCAAGGCAGTCAGCGCCGAGGCCTGCGTTAAGCTGCTGGTGACCAGTTACATCGACTGGGTGGTGGCCAATCCGGATTGGGCGCGCTTCATCCTGCACAGCCGCAGTCGGGTCGAGGCGGGGGAAATGGGTGGTGCCCTGCGCGAAGCCAATCGCCAGCATTTCGCGCAGATTCTCACGGCGCTCGCCGAATACCGCCTACAGGGACTGTTCAAGGCGCTACCAGATGACTGCTTCGCCTCGGTGGTAATCGGCCCGACGCACGATCTGGCGCGCAACTGGCTGGCCGGCCGCACCCAGAGTGAGCTGGGCGAGTGCCGTGATCTGTTGGCGCAGATCGCCTGGGACAGCGTGAAAAGCAGCGGCTAGTCGAAGCGATAGATATCCATACCCAGCGCGCCATAGGTGAACCCAGTGTGCGCGACGCTGAAGGTGCCGCCGGCGCCGCGGGCGAAGAACAGCGGCAGTAGGTGCTCGTCACTCGGATGGTTGCGCACGGCGTTTGGCGCCAGGTGGCGGTAATCGTGCAGCGCCTGTTCGTCATCGGCTGCGAGTTTTTCCACCATCCAGTCGCGAAATGCCTGGGCCCAGGGCGTGATGACTTTCGGACCTGCGCGCCAGTTCAGCTCGCCCAGATTGTGGGTGATGCTACCGGAGCCGATAAGCAAGATGTCTTGCTCACGCAGGCCGCTCAGTGCGCGGCCCACACGGGTCTGCAGCTCGGGGCCGAGGCGGCTGGGTAGTGAAATCTGCAGTACGGGAATGTCGGCTTGCGGATACATCAGCGACAACGGAACCCAGGCGCCATGATCGAATGGGCGCTGGGCCTCGAGCTCTGTCGGCAGGCCCGCGTCATTCAATTGCTCTGCGATCTCCTTGGCCAGCGCTGGTGCGCCGGGAGCGGGATACTGCACGGCATACAATGGGGCTGGGAAACCGCCGAAGTCGTGCCAGGTCTGCGGTTGCTCGCCTGCCGTCACTAGCAAATGCTGGTTTTCCCAGTGCGCCGACACCACCACGATAGCCTTGGGCCTGGGCAGTTCGGCGGCCAGTTTGGCCAGGGCTGGGCCGCTGGCGCCCGGCTCCAGAGCCAGCATGGGTGAACCGTGGGATATGAACAGTGAGGGCAGCATGGCGATCAGCTCCTGAAGTAGGATGACACCATCTTCGTCGCTGGATCTATCGACTTCCAGTATAAATAGTTGAGCATTCCTATCGAATTTGTGGAGAGTTATCCATGCATGAAGCGTTCTGGCAGGAGCGTTGGGCGCGTAGCCAAATCGGTTTTCATCAGGAGAAGGTCAATGGCTATCTGCGCCGTCATTGGTCAGCGCTCGGGCTACCCAACGATGCCGCGGTGCTGGTGCCGCTGTGTGGCAAGAGCCTCGACCTGGCGTGGCTGGCGGAGCAGGGGCATGCCGTGATCGGGGTGGAGTTGGCCGAGCGGGCGGTACAGGATTTCTTCGCCGAGCGTGATGTGCAGCCGCATGTATCGCAGCAAGGCGCCTTCAAGGTCTATCAGGCAGGCGCGCTGTGGATTCTCTGCGGCGACTTTTTCGCGCTGAGCCGTGAGGACGTTGCCGGTTGCCAGGCCTTTTATGACCGAGCCGCGTTGATCGCGCTGCCGCCGGAAATGCGTGAGCGCTACGCCGCCCACCTGCAGGCGATATTGCCTGAGACCTGCCAGGGGCTGCTGGTGACGCTGGTGTACGACCAGCAACGCATGGATGGCCCGCCGTTCTCGGTAGAGGATGCCGAAGTCGAGCAGCGCTTCACTCCAGGCTGGATGCTGCGGGAAGTGGAGCGTAAGGATGTGCTGAGCGGCAACCCACGCTTTATCGAGAATCAGCTCGAGGCGGTGGAAGAGGTGGTGTTTCACCTGGCGCGCCGTTAAAGCGGCGAGGCAATGAAAAAGGCGACCCTGAGGTCGCCTTTTCTTTTGCGGTTTCGATCAGCCCCGACGGCGCAGCGCCTCGATGCGATCTTCCAGCGGCGGGTGGCTCATCAGCAGGCCAGCCAGGCCGTTCTTCAGGCCGCCGTTGATGCCGAAGGCGGTCAGGCTGTCGGGCATCTGCACCGGCACGCCCTGTTCGGCGCGCAGGCGCTGCAGCGCGGCGATCATCGCGCCGGTACCGGCCAGGCGGGCGCCGGCTTCATCGGCCTTGTATTCACGTTTGCGCGAGAACCACATGACGATGATGCTGGCCAGAATGCCCAGCACAAGCTCGGCGAAGATGGTTGCGACGAAGTAGCCGATACCATGGCCGTCTTCGTTCTTCAGGATCGCCTTGTCGACGAAGTTACCGAAGATGCGTGCGAAGAACATCACGAAGGTGTTCACCACGCCCTGAATCAGTGCCAGGGTGACCATGTCGCCGTTGGCCACGTGGCCGATCTCGTGGGCCAGCACCGCGCGCACTTCATCGGGCGAGAAGCGTTCGAGCAGGCCCTGGCTGACGGCGACCAGCGCGTCGTTCTTGTTCCAGCCGGTGGCGAAGGCGTTGGACTCGTAGGCCGGGAAGATACCGACTTCCGGCATTTTGATGCCGGCTTCACGGGACAGCTCCTCGACGGTCTGCAGCAGCCACTGTTCGTGACGGGTGCGCGGCTGGGTGATGATCTGCGTGCCGGTGCTCATCTTCGCCATCCACTTGGACAGGAACAGCGAGACCAGCGAGCCGGCGAAACCGAACACGGCGCAGAAAATCAGCAGGCTGCCATGGTTCTGGCCGGTGAAGCGGTCGACCCCCAGCAGTTTGAGGGTGATGCTGGCGATAACCAGAACCGCCAGGTTGGTGGCCAGGAACAACATAATGCGCATCATGGTGTGAACGGACTCCTCACGAGGAAAGACGTACGAGTAATGCCGGCTATATAAGGGCGCCCCCATGGGGCTTTCAACCAGCGACTATTTCAAACTATGTCTCTTGGCCGTGTAGCGTGCTCTCGAACAGCAGGCGAGTGAGGCGGGCGGTGCGCTCGCCGTGCTGCTGGGCTAGGGCTTCGCGCAGCTGAAAGGCCAGTGTGGCATGGACGCGGCGCACGCTCGGCGGCAACACTTCACCTTCGCGCAGAGCATGGGGAATCGTGCGCGACAGGCGCAGAAAACCCTTCTCGGTCAGCACCGCCTGATCCAGTGCGTCGTAAGCGATGGTCGACTCGAAACGCAGATAGCCTTCCTCGGCCAGCCATAGCAGCGCACCCAGGCAGGCCTGGTGGCGCTTGCTCGGCAGGCCGAACTCATCCGGCTCCTCACGCCCGATCAGGTCTTCCACGTACAACGCCATCTTGCGCGGGAAGGCCTGATAGAGCATTAGCAGGCCGCTGGCGGCGTCCTTGTAGAAGTCGTCTATCTGCAGATCCATGCCGGCTTACTGGCTGTAGCCTTTGAGGAAGTTGCCGATGCGCCCGATAGCCTGCTCCAGGTCGTCGACGCGGGGCAGGGTGACCACGCGGAAGTGATCCGGCCACGGCCAGTTGAAGGCGGTGCCCTGGACGATCAGCAGTTTTTCCGAGAGCAGCAGGTCAAGGACGAATTTCTCGTCGTTGTGGATCGGGCAAACCTTCGGGTCGATCTTCGGGAAGGCATACAGCGCGCCCATGGGCTTGACGCAGCTGACGCCAGGAATGTCGTTGAGCAGCTCCCAGGTGCGGTTACGCTGCTCCAGCAGACGGCCGTTGGGCAGCACCAGGTCGTTGATGCTCTGGTAGCCGCCGAGCGCGGTCTGGATCGCATGCTGACTTGGCACGTTGGCACACAGGCGCATGTTGGCCAGGATATCCAGGCCTTCGATATAGCTCTGCGCCTTGTGCTTGGGCCCGGAGATGGCGACCCAGCCGGAACGGAAGCCCGCCACGCGGTAGCTCTTGGACAGACCGTTGAAGGTCAGGCAGAGCACGTCCGGTGCCAGCGAGGCAGTGCTGATGTGCACGGCTTCGTCGTAGAGGATCTTGTCGTAGATCTCGTCGGAGAAGATCACCAGGTTATGCTGGCGCGCCAGCTCGACGATGTCCTGCAGCACTTCGCGCGAGTACACCGCGCCGGTGGGGTTGTTAGGGTTGATCAGTACCAGCGCCTTGGTATTCGGGGTGATCTTGGCGCGCATGTCGGCGATGTCGGGGAACCAGCCGGCCTGCTCGTCACACAGGTAGTGCACCGGCTTGCCACCGGAAAGCGCCACCGCGGCGGTCCACAGCGGGTAGTCGGGGGCGGGAATCAGCACCTCGTCACCGTTGTTGAGCAGCGCCTGCATGGCCATCACGATCAGCTCGGACACGCCGTTACCGAGGTAGATGTCCTCGATGCCGACGCCTTCGACCTGCTTCTGCTGGTAGTACTGCATCACGGCTTTACGGGCGCTGAACAGGCCCTTGGAGTCGCTGTAGCCCTGCGCGGTCGGCAGGTTGCGGATGACGTCCTGGAGAATTTCTTCCGGTGCCTCGAAACCGAACGGCGCCGGGTTGCCGATGTTCAGCTTGAGGATGCGATGGCCTTCCTCTTCCAGACGCTTGGCGTGCTTGAGCACTGGCCCGCGAATGTCATAGCAGACGTTGGCGAGCTTGTTCGATTTGCTGACCTGCATGTGAGAAATCCCGATCGATGGAGAACCCGCCAATGTGGCTTGCCAGTATCTCCGGGTGGAGAAACTGGCAGCCTGAAACGCGGGTGACAGACTGGGGTCGAATCATACGTTGCAGCCTGTGTGCGGCAAAGGTGCTGCCCTGGCTTTTTTGTGGTTTGCCGCGCAGAGTGGGTCACCCATTGGGCAGCGCCCTGAGGGCTGGGCGTTAGATTGTTTTGTCAATGCGCACTTGGCCGACGATCACTGCGCTGTGGTTCGTGGCAGAATTCCCGCCAGTGCAATCTCCGGCTGCTTAATCGAGGAGGAAACCGTTCGTGGACAAGCTCGACAAACCCCTGGATGCATGGCGTGACGAATTATCCCAGGAGCAATTCCATGTCTGCCGGCTGGGCGGTACTGAACGCCCGTTCAGCGGCCAGTATCACGATGACAAGACGCCCGGCATTTACCATTGCGCCTGTTGTGGCGAAGCATTGTTCGACTCCGATGCGAAATACGATTCCGGCAGCGGCTGGCCGAGCTATTTTCAGCCGGTGGGTGAGGCGGTCATCCGTGAGCTGGACGACTTCAGCCATGGCATGCACCGCATCGAGGTCAAATGCGCCAAGTGCGACGCGCACCTGGGCCATGTGTTCCCTGATGGGCCGCGTCCCACCGGTTTACGTTACTGCATCAACTCGGTATCACTGAAGCTGATTCCGCGCGAGTGATCGCAGCCTGTCATCCTGCGGCGGGCTCAGCTCTGGCGAGCCTGCTCACGGCTTTCTTCCAACGCATCGCAGGCCTGCTGGATCATGTCTTCGGTGATCGGCACTTCGCGGCCCTGACCATCGATGATAAAACCGCCCACTGGCTCCTGCGTTTGATTGCGGGTGGTGCATTGGGCTGCGGTGTCTTGCATGCTCATGGCCTGTCTCCTCATCGTTAATGCGCGCCACTCTAGAGTGCCCAGATGAAGGCGCGGTGACAGTTCAAAGTCTGCTCCGGGTCGGCATCCGCTCGCGGCTAAGCCCGGTTCTGGTTCGCGATACTTTGAACAGATTTCAAGACGGCGGAACTCCGTCACAAAATACAGTGCGAAAGTCGTATAGCAGGCTGCATGCCAGCCTGCGTGGAACGAGGAACTCATGTCGCGTTTTCATATCGGTCTGATCATCAATCCACTGGCTGGGCTGGGCGGCCCGGCAGGGTTCAAGGGCAGCGACGGCATGGCCGAGCAGGCGCTGGCTCTGGGTTTCGAGCCAAAAGCCGCGCAACGTACACGTACGGCGCTTGAACAGTTGTTGACCCTGCGTGAGCGCATAGAGTTCGTCAGCTATTCGGGCGTCATGGGTGGCGATCTTTTGGCGCAGATGGGCTTCGAGCATCGCCTGCTGGGGCAGGTCGCCCCAGCGCTAACCACAGCAGAAGACACCCGCCGGGCCGTGCAGCAACTGCAGGGCGCAGGCGTGGCGTTGATTCTGTTTGCAGGCGGCGATGGCACAGCTCGCGATGTCTGCGCGGCTGTCAGGGAGGGGCAGCCGGTACTGGGCATTCCGGCCGGGGTAAAAATTCAGTCTGGCGTCTACGCCATCAGCCCACGCGCAGCAGGCGAGCTGACTGCACGACTGGTCGAAGGTGGCCTGGTTCGTCTGGCCAGCGGTGAAGTACGCGATATCGATGAGAATGCCTTGCGTGAGGGGCGCGTGACTGCACGCTGGTATGGCGAGCTGTGCGTGCCGCAGGAAGGTGGTTACGTACAGGCGGTCAAGCAGGGCGGTATGGAGTCCGAAGAACTGGTGCTGGCGGATCTTGCCGCCTGGCTGGAGGCAGAGTGGGAGCCTGGCGCGCGTTACGTGTTGGGCCCCGGTTCGACCTTGCACGGCCTGGCACAGAACCTGGGGCTGGAAACCACGTTGCTGGGCGTCGATGTGATCGAGGATGGTCAGGTCATCGCTCGTGACGTCAACGAAGCCGAGCTGTTCGGCCTGGTCGAGGGCCGTCCGACTTACCTGCTGGTGACCGCCATTGGTGGCCAGGGCCATATCATCGGCCGCGGCAATCAGCAGATCAGCCCGCGCGTGTTGCGTGCCATTGGCCTGGAGCGCCTGCGCGTGGTGGCGACCAAGCGCAAGCTGGCGACCCTGGAAGGAAGGCCGCTGCTGGTCGATAGTGGCGACGTGACGCTGGACGATGCCTTTCCAGATGCGGTGCGGGTCTGGGCTGGCTATAAGGAAGAACTGCTGTATCCCCTGAGTCGATAGGAGATCGATATGCGAATGGTGATCGCGCTGCTGGTCTGGTCGCTGGCTTTTGCCGCGCAGGCCATCGAGGCGGACAAGCTGGTACTCGATGCGCGCAAACAGGTTGGCGTGACCCTGAGCTATGACCCGGCCTACCGGAAACTGAGCTATCCAGGCGGCGACGTGCCCATGGCCACCGGGGTCTGCACCGATGTGGTGATCCGTGCGCTGCGCCAACAGGGGTTGGATCTGCAGGAGTCGGTACATCGCGATATGCGTGGCAACTTCTCGGTCTACCCGAAACACTGGGGGTTGAGCCGCCCCGACAGCAATATCGACCACCGCCGCGTGCCCAACCTGATGACCTGGTTCAAGCGCCAGGGCTGGTCACTGCCGGTCAAACAGGATGCCTCGGCCTACCGGGCCGGCGATATCGTCACCTGGGATCTGGGCCGCGGCCTCACCCACATCGGCATCGTCAGCGACCGTCAGGCTGCAACCGGCACACCGCTGGTGCTGCACAACATTGGCCGGGGTACGCAGGAGGAGGACATTCTGTTCGCCTACCGCATTACTGGCCATTACCGGCCGCTGGCGCAGCAGGCGAGGGCTGGCCAATGACGCAGCAGTCGTTGCCGCCGAATCTTGCTGCAGGCGAGCGTGTCGTTCTGTTCGATGGCGTCTGCAAACTCTGCAACGGCTGGGCGAGATTCCTCATTCGCCATGACCGGCAGCGACAGTTTCGCCTGGCTTCGGTGCAGTCGGCACAGGGCCAGGCATTGCTGGCCTGGTACGGCCTGCCGACCGACCGCTTCGACACGATGGCGCTGATCGACGAGGCCGGGTTGCATGTACGTTCCTCGGCGTTGCTGCGCATCCTCGCCCGCTTGCCCCAGCCCTGGCGTAGCCTCAGCTGGCTGCGTCTGATCCCGCGCTCACTACGCGATTGGAGTTACGACCGCATTGCGCTGAATCGCTACCACCTGTTCGGCCGGCATGAGGTCTGCCTGCTGCCCAGCGCCGACCATGCCGAGCGCTTCCTGCATGACTGAGGTGCGCCTGGCGCAGATTGCCTGGCTCGCTCGATTGGCCCTGGCGCTGGTGTTCATCTGGCATGGGCTGGCACCGAAGATTCTCTGGCTCAGCCCTGACGAGGTGGCGATGATCGGGGCTCACGGCCTGCCTGATTACCCGCTGTTCGCCCCGGAGGTGATCGCCCGTATCGCTGGCGTCGCCGAAATACTTCTGGGCATCGTGCTGCTGACGGTGCGTCGCCAGCGCTGGCCCTTGCTGGTCGCTGGCGCAGTATTGCTGGCGCTGTTGCTTGATGTTGCGTTGTTCAGTCCCCATCTGTTGATCCAGGCGTTCAATCCGCTTTCGACCAACCTGGCCACGCTGGCTTTGTGCGCAGTGGCCTGGCTGGCCGAAGCGCCCTCGGCTGCTGACTCCTGAGACCTGTCATGACATCGATGCTTTCCTCCCGCCAGCGTGGCGCCATACGCCTGGCCTGGCGCTTCATCGCGCCTTATCGCAGCCGAGTAGTGGGCGCGCTGCTGGCGCTGATGTTCACGGCGGCGATCACCCTGTCCATGGGCCAGGGCATCAAGCTGCTGGTGGATCAGGGCCTGGCCACGCAATCGCCGGCAGCGTTGCGGCAGTCGCTGCTGCTGTTCTTCGTGCTGGTACTGGCGCTGGCCTTCGGCACCTATACACGTTTCTATCTGGTGTCGTGGATCGGCGAGCGGGTGGTCGCGGATATCCGCCGGCGTGTCTTCGATCATCTGATCGAACTGCACCCAGGCTTCTACGAGAGCAATCGCAGTTCGGAGATCCAGTCACGGCTGACTGCCGATACCACGCTACTGCAATCGGTGATCGGCTCGTCGCTGTCGATGGCGCTGCGCAACCTGATCATGCTGGTTGGCGGCAGTGTGCTGCTGGTGGTCACCAATCCCAAGCTCAGCGGCATTGTCCTGCTGGCCTTACCGCTGGTGGTGGCGCCAATCCTGCTGTTTGGCCGCCGCGTGCGCGCACTGTCGCGGCAAAGCCAGGATCGCGTGGCGGATGTCGGCAGCTACGTGGGCGAGGCGCTGGGGCAGATCAAGACGGTGCAGGCCTACAACCACCAGGACGAGGACAAGCGTCGTTTCGGTGAGTCCGCCGAGGCGGCGTTCGATGTGGCGCGCAAGCGTATCGCCCAGCGTTCATGGTTGATCACCGTGGTCATCGTGCTGGTGCTCGGTGCGGTGGGGGTGATGCTCTGGGTCGGTGGCATGGATGTGATCGCCGGGCGCATTTCTGGCGGCGAACTGGCCGCTTTCGTGTTCTACAGCCTGATCGTCGGCTCGTCGTTCGGCACCTTGAGCGAGGTGATCGGCGAGTTGCAGCGTGCGGCCGGCGCCGCCGAGCGTATTGGCGAGCTGCTGCGTGCCAGTAACGCCATCGTGGCGCCGCCGCAGCCGCAGCACCTGTCACAGCCGGTGCAGGGGCGTATCGAACTGCAGGGCGTGCGCTTTGCCTATCCGTCACGCTCGGACAGCTATGCCATCGATGGCATCGACCTGCAGGTGGCAGCGGGGGAGACCTTGGCTCTGGTTGGCCCTTCCGGGGCAGGCAAGTCGACGCTGTTTGACCTGCTGCTGCGCTTCTTCGATCCGCAGGCCGGGCGCATCCTCATCGATGGCGTGCCGATCGATCAGCTTGATCCGCGTGAGTTACGTGCCAGTTTCGCCCTGGTTTCGCAGAATCCTGCGCTGTTTTTCGGCTCGGTCGAGGACAACATTCGCTACGGTCGCCTGGATGCCAGCCAGGCCGAGGTGGAAGCTGCTGCACGGGCGGCGCACGCTCATGAGTTCATCCAGCGCCTGCCACAGGGTTATCAGACTCATCTCGGTGAGGCTGGGCTCGGACTTTCCGGTGGCCAGCGTCAGCGTCTGGCGATTGCCCGTGCCTTGCTTGCCGATGCGCGGATCCTGCTGCTGGACGAGGCGACCAGCGCACTGGATGCCGAGAGTGAACATCTGATCCAGCAGGCGCTGCCATCGCTGATGGCCGGACGCACGACGCTGGTGATCGCCCATCGTCTGGCCACGGTGAAACAGGCGGATCGCATCGCGGTGATCGAGCAGGGGCGTCTGGCCGCGATTGGCCGGCATGCCGAGCTGATCGAGAGCAGCCCTTTGTATGCGCGGTTGGCTGAGCTGCAGTTCGGCAGCTAGCTCTTGGGTCTGATGGTGGCAGCGGCGCCGGCCGAGGCGATGATGATCGCGCCGACGGCCAGCCACTGCCCCCAGAGCAGTTTCTCACCGAGAAAGATCAGGCCGCACAGCGCGGCGACAGCCGGCTCCAGGCTCATCAGGACACTGAAGGTGCGTGCCGGCAGGCGCGTCAGGGCGACCATCTCCAGGCTGTAGGGCAGGGCGGAAGACAACAGCGCGACGCCCAGTGCGATTGGCAGCAAATCGACGCTCAGCAGATCGCTACCGGCATGCCAGACCCCGATGGGTAGAACCAGTAGCGCGGCGACCCAGGTACCCAGCGCAACGGTGTGGCGCCCATGCTGGGCGCCGGCTTTCTGGCCGAAGATGATGTACAGCGACCAGCAAACGCCCGCACCGAGCGCCAGGGCGGCGCCAAGCGGGTCGATGGCGCTCTGCGTGGCACCGGTGGGTAGCAGCATCCACAGTCCAGCGATGGCCAGAATGACCCAGACGAAATCCAGCAGACGGCGTGAAGAAAACAGCGCCAGGGCCAGTGGGCCGGTGAATTCCAGGGCCACGGCGATGCCCAGTGGAATGCTCTGCAGCGACATGTAGAAGAGCAGGTTCATGCCGCCCAGGGACAGGCCGTAGGCGACGAGGGCCTGGCACTTGCGCAGATCCAGCCTGGCCCGCCAGGGCTGCATCACCAGCGACAGAATGATCGCACCGAGCACCAGGCGCAGCGCCGTGGTGCCCTCGGCACCGACCAGGGGGAACAGGTTCTTGGCCAGCGATGCACCGCTCTGGATCGAGACCATGGCCACCACGAGCAGGGCGATGGGGGCAAAAAGTGCGGTGCGCGACATGGGGCTGTGTCCTGGTGCTGATCATCAAAGAAAAAACCGGCCGCTGGGGCCGGTTCTTCGTGGCGCCTTGTGGCTTAGCGGTATTCGCAGAGGTAGGCGGTATCCACAGCCACCTTCAGCTGGAACTTGCTGTTGGCTTCGACGGTGAACTTGCTGCCGGCTTCAAAGGTGTTCCAGCTGTCGCTACCCGGCAGTTTGACGGTCAGGGCGCCGGCGACGACATGCATGACTTCCAGTTGGCTGGTGCCGAATTCGTATTCGCCCGGGGCCATCACGCCAATGGTGGCAGGGCCTTCAGCCATGGTGAAGCCGATGGATTTGACGGTGCCGTCGAAGTACTCGTTGACCTTGAACATCTGCGATTCCTCGGAAGGGGTTGGAAAAATTGCTGGGAGCCAGTTTTAACGTCGCCTGGCGACGACCCGAAGGGTGACCGCCATGAATGGCAGGCCATAAAAGGGCGCCAGTATGCCCAAGCGCTTTTTTTTCGTCATCACCCTTTAACGGGGAGAACCAGCGGCAGCAGGCGTGCGGTATTGCGCGCGTCCTCCAGGGCACGGTGCTGTTGCCCCTGAAACTGCATACCGGCCAGTTGCAGGGCGCTGTGAAGGCCGACGGGGCGTGGCAACTGACGCGCCTTGGCGAAGGCTTGTTTGAGGTTCAGGTGCGGAACATCGGCCAACAGGCTATGCAGCTGATGCTGGCGCCATTCCTGTTCCAGTTGGCGGCGGTCGTAGTCCCCCCAACTGCTCCAGCCAGCCAGACGCGGCGCATGTTGTCCCAGCCAGCGTTCGAACTGGGCCCACACCTGAGGCAAGGCGGCGGCGCTATCGATCTCGGCCTGGGTGATGTGGGTGAGTTCGCGGCAGAAGTCGGTCAGGCAGGGCCGGCGTTGCGGTTTGATGATGCGCTGAAAATGGTCGCGCTCATGACCATCTGCTCCGACCAGGCTGGCACCGATCTCGATGATTTCCATTTCTTCCATCGCCCAGCCGCCTTCGTCGGTGGTGGCTTCCAGGTCGATGACTAGCCAATGCCCCATGGGCGCTCCTTAGAACCTGTCTGCGATCTTTTGCACTTCGGCCCTGCTGCATTGAAAAGGTTCCTGGCATCAGATCAGGCTCAAGCCCTCGCTCTGAACGAAACCGCTGGCAGTATGGAAGGCCTTTTCGAGCAGGGCAAACGCCGTGTTAGGCTCTGCCGCCTGTATCTGGAGGAGGTTGGTATGGCAAAGGTCGCGTTTCTCGGTTTGGGCGTCATGGGCTATCCAATGGCCGGGCATCTGGCGCGCAAAGGGCATCAGGTGACGGTCTACAACCGCTCGCCGGGCAAGGCCGAGCAATGGATGGGCGAATACGCCGGCAGCAGTGCGCCTACACCGCGTGAGGCCGTGCAGGGTGCTGAGCTGGTGATGTGCTGCGTGGGTAACGATGATGACCTGCGCAGCGTGGTTCTGGGTGAGCAGGGCGCTTTCGCGGGTATGGCGCCGGGCGCCATCCTGGTCGATCACACCACGGCCTCGGCCGATGTCGCGCGGGAGCTGGCAGCTATCGCCGCTGAGCGCGGCCTGGGTTTTCTCGATGCACCGGTGTCCGGTGGTCAGGCGGGCGCCGTCAACGGCGTGCTGACGGTGATGGTTGGCGGCGAACCGCAAGCCTATGCCGCCGCCGAAGCCGCTATCCAGAGCTATGCGCGAATGATTCGACTGATGGGGCCGGCCGGTAGCGGGCAGTTGACCAAGATGGTCAACCAGATCTGCATCGCCGGCCTGGTTCAGGGGTTGGCCGAGGCGCTGAACTTCGCTCAATGCGCCGGTCTCGATGGCCACGCGGTGGTCGATGTGATCAGCAAGGGCGCTGCGCAATCCTGGCAGATGGAAAATCGCTACAAGACCATGCTGGCCGGTGAGTTCGACTTCGGTTTCGCCGTCGACTGGATGCGCAAGGATCTGTCGATCCTGCTCGAAGAGTCGCGTCGCAATGGCGCGCAACTGCCGGTCACGGCGCTGGTCGACCAGTTCTACGCCGACGTGCAGGGCATGGGCGGTGGCCGCTGGGATACCTCCAGCCTGTTGGCGCGCCTGCAGCGTAACCACTGATCATGAAAGGCCTCGACTGGCGGCGCGCGCCTCATTAGGATCGCCGCCGTTCGTTTCGCGTCGTCGAGGTCTTCTCATGGAATGTCGTGCCGGTTGTGGTGCCTGCTGCATCGCGCCCTCCATCAGTTCGCCGATTCCAGGCATGCCCGAAGGCAAGCCAGCCGGCGTGCGTTGTCTCCATCTTTCCGTTGACTATCTCTGCGCCCTGTTCGGGCGGGCGGAGCGTCCGGCTGTGTGCGCTGCATTCAAGGCTGACGAGCTTGTCTGTGGCGACAGCCGTGAGAGTGCCATTCGAATGCTGGGTTGGCTCGAGCAGGCGACTGCTTGATGATCTGAACCCGCTATGATCATCAGCGGTCGAAACGCAAACAATCCCCAGGGAGCTGGTCTGAAGATGATCCGTATTTCCGCATTGGCCATGATGTTGTGTGCGAGCGCTGCCCATGCCGCCGAGAGGCCGTGGCAGCTGGAACGGGAGGAGGACGGCATTCGTGTCTACCTGGCCGAGGTGCCGGGGTCGAAGTACAAGGCCTACCGTGGCGTGGTCACGGTAAAAAGCGATTTGCCGCATTTGCTGGCCTTGCAGGAGGACGTTTCAGGCTCCTGCGCTTGGATCTTCAGCTGTCAGCAGCAGCGGCTGCTGGAGACCAAGGACGATGTCAGCGAAATCTATACTCGCTTCGAGATGCCCTGGCCGGTGAAGTCGCGTGATTCGGTGATTCAAGTCACCACTCGAACCGAGCCTGACGGCAGCGTCACGCGTCTGCTCAAGGCCGTGCCTGAGCGCCTGCCGGAAGAAAAGGACTTCGTGCGGGTCAGTCGGGTCGATGGTCAGTGGCATATGAAGCCGCTGAGCGATGGTGAGGTGGAAGTGACTTACGAGGTGCATACCGAACCGGGTGGTAGCGTACCGTCCTGGCTGGCCAACAGCTTTGTGGTCGATGCGCCGCTGGAAACGCTGAAAGGGCTGCGTGCGCAGGCCGAGGGACGTTGAGACGCGCTGGATAGCTGGATAAATGAAAAAAGGCTGCCAAGTGGCAGCCTTTTTCGTGATGCAGCGCTATCAGTCGCGGTTGGCAGGCAGGTCGCGCTGCTCGTAGCCGGTGTACAGCTGACGCGGGCGGCCGATCTTGTACGGGCCGGAGAGCATTTCCTTCCAGTGCGAGATCCAGCCGACGGTGCGTGCCAGGGCGAAGATCACGGTGAACATGCTGGTCGGAATGCCGATCGCCTTGAGGATGATCCCCGAATAGAAGTCGACGTTCGGGTACAGGTTGCGTTCCTTGAAGTACGGATCGGTCAGGGCGATCTCTTCCAGGCGCATGGCCAGTTCCAGCTGCGGATCGTTGGTGATGCCCAGCTCGCCGAGGACTTCGTCGCAGGTCTGCTTCATCACGGTAGCGCGCGGGTCGCGGTTCTTGTAGACGCGATGGCCGAAACCCATGAGCTTGAACGGATCGTTCTTGTCCTTGGCCTTGGCGATGAACTTGTCGATGTTCGATACGTCACCGATCTCGTCCAGCATGGCCAGTACGGCTTCGTTGGCGCCACCGTGTGCCGGGCCCCACAGTGCTGCGATGCCGGCTGCGATACAGGCGAACGGGTTGGCGCCTGAGGAGCCTGCCAGGCGCACGGTGGAGGTGGAGGCGTTCTGCTCGTGATCGGCATGGAGGATGAAGATCTTGTCCATGGCCTTGGCCAGCACCGGGCTGATCGGTTTGATCTCGGCCGGGGTGTTGAACATCATGTGCAGGAAGTTTTCCGCGTAGTTCAGGTCGTTACGCGGGTACATCATGGGTTGGCCCATGGAGTACTTGTAGGTCATGGCCGCGATGGTCGGCATCTTGGCGACCAGGCGCATGGCCGAAATCTCGCGATGGCGCGGATTATTGATGTCCAGCGAGTCATGATAGAAGGCAGAGAGGGCGCCCACTACGCCGCACATGATGGCCATTGGGTGGGCATCGCGGCGGAAGCCGTTGAAGAAGGTCTTCAACTGCTCGTGAACCATGGTGTGGTTCTTGATGGTGCTGACGAACTGGGCCTTCTCTTCCTTGCTCGGCAGTTCGCCATTGAGCAGCAGGTAACAGGTTTCCAGGTAGTCGGAGTCTTCGGCGAGTTGCTCGATCGGATAGCCGCGGTGCAGCAGGATGCCCTTGTCACCATCGATATAGGTGATCTTCGACTCGCAAGAGGCGGTCGACATGAAGCCGGGATCAAAAGTGAAGCGACCCGTGGCGGTCAGGCCCCGCACGTCGATTACATCAGGACCAACGGTGCCGGTCAGAACAGGCAGTTCGACGGGGGCTGCGCCCTCGATGATCAACTGCGCTTTTTTGTCAGCCATGTTTGGCCTCCTAATTATGCTTGGAATCATCAACCAGCCCCCCACGCAGGGCCCGCACCACTATAGTGGGATAAATCCGAAAGTCAATTTGCGAAAACCCAGCTGGCAGAAGGGTTTCGGCGTGGTTTTCAACGAAAAAAGGCCGCTATTTACGTCATTTTTTTGCAGTCTGCAATGCGCTTTTTAGGGGGGGAGGTCGCATTGTCATTAGTCTGCTAACTGTCTATACTCTGCGGCCGACCGCCACAGGCTTTAGGGCCGTGTCATGGCGGTTGTCACTCATTGGGTGATGGGTACCTTGCCAGTGCACTTCCCAACAACTTTGCCCTGATAGTTAGGGGCTCTCAGTGTGATAAAAAAGCCGTGAATAGCCAACGACCTGTAAACCTAGACCTTCGGACTATCAAGCTTCCGATCACCGCTTACACGTCCATTCTTCACCGTATCTCCGGTGTCATCCTCTTTGTCGGTATCGCCATCCTGCTGTTCGGCCTCGACAAGTCGCTGACCTCCGAAGAGGGCTTCGCCCAAGTGAAAGAATGCCTGACCAGCCCGCTGGCCAAGTTCGTGATCTGGGGTCTTCTGTCCGCTCTGCTGTACCACCTGGTGGCCGGTGTGCGCCATCTGATCATGGATGTCGGCGTCGGTGAGACGCTTGAAGGCGGCAAGCTGGGCTCGAAAATCGTGCTTGTCATCTCGGTCATCGTGATCGTGCTGCTGGGGGTATGGATATGGTAACCAACGTTACGAACTTCTCGCGTTCGGGCCTCTATGACTGGATGGCGCAACGCGTTTCTGCGGTCGTTCTCGCGGCTTACACGCTGTTTCTGCTGAGCTATGTGATCTGTAATCCAGGAATGGGCTACGCCGAATGGCACGGTCTGTTCTCTCACACTGCGATGCGCATCTTCAGCCTTCTGGCGCTGGTTGCGCTGATCGTGCACGCCTGGGTAGGTATGTGGACCATCACTACCGACTACCTGACGCCCATGGCCATTGGCCGCTGGGCTACCGGCGTGCGTTTCCTGGTCCAGGCGGCATGTGGCGTTCTCCAGTTCGTCCTGTTCGTCTGGGGCGTGCAGATTCTGTGGGGTTTCTGATTCATGGCTAGCATCCGTACTCTTTCCTATGACGCCATCATCGTAGGTGGCGGTGGCGCTGGTATGCGCGCAGCGCTGCAGCTGGCTCAGGGCGGTCACAAGACTGCCGTGGTCACCAAGGTGTTCCCGACTCGCTCGCACACCGTATCTGCTCAAGGTGGCATCACCTGCGCCATCGCTTCGGCCGACCCGAACGATGATTGGCGCTGGCACATGTACGATACCGTCAAAGGTTCCGACTACATCGGTGACCAGGACGCTATCGAATACATGTGTTCCGTCGGCCCGGAGGCCGTGTTCGAACTCGAGCACATGGGCCTGCCGTTCTCCCGTACCGAGCAAGGCCGCATCTATCAGCGTCCGTTCGGCGGTCAGTCCAAGGGACCTGATAATCCGACTCAGGCTGCCCGTACCTGCGCCGCTGCCGACCGTACCGGTCACGCACTGCTGCACACCCTGTATCAGGCCAACCTGAAAGCCGGCACCTCGTTCCTCAACGAGTGGTATGCAGTCGATCTGGTGAAGAACCAGGACGGCGCCATCGTCGGCATCATCGCCATCTGCATCGAGACTGGCGAAACCGTCTACATCCGCTCCAAGGCCGTGGTTCTGGCCACTGGCGGTGCTGGTCGTATCTACGCCTCCACCACCAACGCCCTGATCAACACTGGCGACGGCGTGGGCATGGCTCTGCGTGCTGGTGTACCGGTGCAGGACATCGAGATGTGGCAGTTCCACCCGACCGGTATCGCCGGCGCCGGTGTACTGGTTACCGAAGGCTGCCGTGGTGAGGGTGGTTACCTGATCAACGCCCATGGCGAGCGCTTCATGGAGCGTTACGCTCCGAACGCCAAAGACCTGGCTGGCCGCGATGTCGTTGCCCGCTCCATGGTCAAGGAAGTGATTGCCGGCAACGGCTGTGGCCCGGACAAGGATCACGTGCTGCTCAAACTCGATCACCTGGGCGAAGAAGTACTGCACAGCCGCCTGCCAGGCATTTGCGAACTGTCGAAGACCTTCGCGCATGTCGACCCGGTTGTCGCGCCGGTTCCGGTCATTCCGACCTGCCACTACATGATGGGCGGCGTTGCCACCAACATTCATGGCCAGGCAA
Organism: Pseudomonas mendocina; assembly: GCF_003008615.1. Lineage (NCBI taxonomy): Bacteria > Pseudomonadati > Pseudomonadota > Gammaproteobacteria > Pseudomonadales > Pseudomonadaceae > Ectopseudomonas > Ectopseudomonas mendocina. Next base: position 5,188,863 of record NZ_CP027657.1, on the reverse strand, counting down.
TGACTCAGGACGCCAACGGCAACGACAAGATCATCGAAGGCCTGTTCGCCGTAGGTGAAGTGGCGTGCGTATCGGTACATGGCGCCAACCGTCTGGGCGGCAACTCGCTGCTCGACCTGGTCGTGTTCGGCCGTGCTGCCGGCCTGCACCTGGAAAAAGCGCTGAAAGAAGGCGTGGAAGTCCGTGGTGCCAGCGAAACCGACATCGAGCAGTCGCTGTCGCGTCTGGCTGGCGTCAACGAGCGCAGCACTGGCGAAGATGTCGCGCCGCTGCGTAAAGAGCTGCAACAGTGCATGCAGAACTACTTCGGTGTATTCCGTACTGGCGAATACATGCAGAAGGGCATCCAACAACTGGCCGACCTGCGTGAGCGCATCGCGAAAGTCAAAATCGCGGACAAGAGCCAGGCGTTCAACACTGCGCGTATCGAAGCGCTGGAACTGCAAAACCTGCTCGAAGTCGCCGAAGCGACCGCGGTCGCAGCCGAGGCTCGTAAAGAGTCCCGTGGCGCCCACGCTCGTGAAGACTTTGAGGAGCGCGATGACCAGAACTGGCTGTGCCACTCCCTGTACTTCCCAGGCGAGAAGCGCGTTGCCAAGCGTGCCGTCAACTTCGCGCCGAAGACCGTTCCGGCATTTGAACCCAAGGTTCGGACTTATTAAGGGTGACTGATATGTTGCAAGTCAGTGTTTATCGCTACAACCCGGAGAAAGACGCTGCTCCGTTTATGCAGGACTTCCAGGTCGATACCGGCGGCAAGGACATCATGGTTCTTGACGTGCTGGCGCTGATCAAGGAACAGGACGAAGGCTTCTCCTACCGTCGCTCCTGCCGTGAAGGTGTATGTGGCTCCGACGGCATGAACATCAATGGCAAGAACGGCCTCGCCTGCATCACGCCGATCTCCGCTGCCGGCCTCAAGGGCGGCAAGCTGGTGATTCGTCCGCTGCCAGGTCTGCCGGTCATTCGTGACTTGGTCGTCGACATGAGCATCTTCTACAAGCAGTACGAGAAGGTGCAGCCGTTCCTGCAGAACGATACGCCGGCTCCGGCCATCGAGCGCCTGCAGTCGCCGGAAGAGCGCGAGAAGCTCGACGGGCTATACGAGTGCATTCTGTGCGCTTGCTGCTCGACCAGCTGCCCGTCGTTCTGGTGGAACCCGGACAAGTTCCTCGGTCCCGCTGCACTGCTGCAGGCCTACCGCTTCCTGGCCGACAGCCGTGACACCAAGACCAGCGAGCGTCTGGCGTCCCTGGACGACCCGTTCAGCGTGTTCCGCTGCCGCGGCATCATGAACTGCGTGAACGTGTGCCCGAAAGGGCTGAACCCGACCAAGGCCATTGGTCACGTTCGCAACATGTTGCTGCAAAGCGGTACCTGATTCGAAAGTTGCTGTACCTGTAACACCTGCAAGTCCGGCTTCGGCCGGCCTTGCAGTAAAAGCCAGAACCGCAGCCCACAAAGCCGCGGTTCATATTCGAAAAATTATGACGACCAGCAGGGGCATCCGGGCTGGTACCCGGACTATCTGCGGGAACCCAAGTGGCTTTATCCGAGTCGCAGCACCATGACTTTGATTTGGGCCATACGGTATTCGCGCCGATGGTGTCCCCTTACCGAGGGTGACCAAGCATGCAAGAAAGCGTGATGCAGCGCATGTGGGACAGTGCCCACCTATCCGGTGGCAACGCTGCCTACGTGGAAGAGCTCTACGAGCTCTACCTGCACGATCCCAACGCTGTGCCAGAAGAGTGGCGCACTTACTTCCAGAAGCTGCCGACCGACGGCAGCGCTGCAGCGGATGTGTCGCACTCGACCATTCGCGATCATTTCGTTCTGCTCGCCAAGAATTCGCGTCGTGCCCAGCCGGTTTCCGCCGGGGCCGTCAGCAGCGAGCACGAGAAGAAGCAGGTAGAAGTGCTGCGTCTGATCCAGGCCTACCGCGTGCGTGGCCACCAAGCCGCTCAGCTCGATCCGCTGGGGCTGTGGGTGCGTACCGCGCCGTCCGATCTGTCGATCAATCACTACGGCCTGACCGACGCTGACCTGGATACCACTTTCCGTACCGGCGAGCTGTACATCGGTAAGGAAGAGGCGACCCTACGTGAAATCCTCGGTGCGTTGCAGCAGACATATTGTCGCACCATCGGTGCCGAGTTCATGCACATCGTCGATTCCGGCCAGCGTCACTGGTTCGCCCAGCGTCTGGAAAGCGTGCGTGGTCGTCCGCAATTTTCCGCTGAAGTGCAGGCGCACGTGCTCGAGCGCGTTACCGCTGCCGAAGGCCTGGAGAAGTACCTGGGCACCAAATACCCAGGCACCAAGCGCTTCGGTCTGGAGGGCGGTGAGAGCCTGATCCCGATGCTGGACGAGATCATCCAGCGTTCCGGCTCCTACGGCACCAAGGAAATCGTCATCGGCATGGCCCACCGCGGCCGTCTGAACGTACTGGTCAACACCTTCGGCAAGAACCCGCGCGATCTGTTCGACGAGTTCGAAGGCAAGAAGACCGAAGGTCTCTCGTCCGGTGACGTGAAGTACCACCAGGGCTTCTCGTCCAACGTCATGACCGCTGGTGGTGAAGTTCACCTGGCGCTGGCGTTCAACCCCTCGCACCTGGAGATCGTTTCTCCGGTGGTCGAAGGTTCGGTACGTGCCCGCCAGGATCGTCGTAATGACGCCAGTGGCGACAAGGTACTGCCGATTTCCCTCCACGGTGATGCGGCGTTCGCCGGTCAGGGCGTGGTGATGGAAACCTTCCAGATGTCGCAGACCCGTGGTTACAAGACGGGCGGCACCATTCACATCGTGATCAACAACCAGGTTGGTTTCACCACCAGCCGCCCGGAAGACTCGCGCTCGACCGAATACGCCACTGACGTGGCGAAGATGATCCAGGCGCCGATCTTCCACGTGAACGGTGATGATCCGGAAGCCGTGCTGTTCGTGACCCAGCTGGCTGTCGATTACCGCATGCAGTACAAGCGTGACGTGGTCATCGACCTGGTCTGCTACCGTCGTCGCGGCCACAACGAGGCCGACGAACCGAACGGTACTCAGCCGCTGATGTACCAGCAGATCGCCAAGCAGCGCACCACCCGTGAGCTGTATGCCGATGCACTGATCGCTGCCGGTGTGCAGACCAGCGAAGACGTACAGGCCAAGATCGACGAGTACCGTACCGCACTGGACAACGGCCAGCACGTGGTCAAGAGCCTGGTCAAGGAACCCAACAAGGAACTGTTCGTCGATTGGCGTCCGTACCTGGGCCACACCTGGACCGCGCGTCACGACACTCGCTTCGACCTGAAGACCCTGCAGGATCTGTCGGCCAAACTGCTGGAGATTCCGGACGGCTTCCTGGTTCAGCGCCAGGTTTCCAAGATCCTCGAAGATCGCCAGAAGATGGGCGCCGGCGGCTTGCCGATCAACTGGGGCTACGCCGAGACCATGGCTTACGCGACCCTGTTGTTCGAAGGCCACCCGATCCGCATGACCGGTCAGGACATCGGCCGTGGCACCTTCTCGCACCGTCACGCGGTGTTGCACAACCAGAAGGACGCCAGCACCTACGTTGCCCTGAAGAACCTGTACGAAGGTCAGCCCAAGTTCGAACTGTACGACTCCTTCCTTTCCGAAGAAGCGGTACTGGCCTTCGAATACGGCTACTCGACCACCGTGCCGAATGCGCTGGTGATCTGGGAAGCTCAGTTCGGCGACTTCGCCAACGGCGCCCAGGTGGTGTTCGACCAGTTCATCTCCAGTGGCGAGCACAAGTGGGGCCGTCTGTGCGGTCTGACCATGCTGCTGCCGCACGGCTATGAAGGGCAGGGGCCTGAGCACAGCTCGGCGCGTCTGGAGCGTTACCTGCAACTGTGCGCCGAGCACAACATGCAGGTCTGCGTGCCGACCACCCCGGCTCAGGTCTACCACATGCTGCGTCGTCAGGTGATCCGTCCGCTGCGCAAGCCGCTGGTGGTGCTGACGCCGAAATCGCTGCTGCGTCACAAGCTGGCAATCTCGACCCTGGAAGATCTGGCCGAAGGCTCGTTCCAGACCGTCATCCCGGAAATCGATGCGATCGATCCGAAGAAGGTCGAGCGCCTGGTGCTGTGCAGCGGCAAGGTCTACTACGACCTGCTGGAAAAACGCCGCGCCGAAGGCCGTGAAGATATCGCCATCGTGCGTATCGAGCAGCTCTATCCGTTCCCGGAAGACGACCTGGCCGAGGTTCTGGCTCCGTACAAGAACCTCAAGCACATCGTCTGGTGTCAGGAAGAGCCGATGAACCAAGGGGCCTGGTACTGCAGCCAGCACCACATGCGTCGCGTCGCCACTGCGCACAAGAAGGCACTGTTCCTCGAGTACGCCGGTCGCGATGCCTCGGCTGCACCAGCTTGCGGTTACGCCTCGATGCACGCCGAGCAGCAGGAAAAACTGCTGCAGGACGCCTTTACTGTTTAACGCCTTCATCCGGCAGGTGGCATTCGCCGCCTGCCGGTACAAAACGAATTTAAGGAACACATACAATGGCTATCGAGATCAAAGCCCCAACCTTCCCGGAATCGGTTGCCGACGGCACCGTCGCCACCTGGCACAAGAAGCCGGGCGAAGCGGTCAAGCGCGATGAGCTGATCGTCGACATCGAAACCGACAAGGTCGTGATCGAAGTCCTGGCCGAGGCCGACGGCGTCCTGGCTGAAATCATCAAGAACGAAGGCGATACCGTTCTCTCCAATGAACTGCTGGGCAAGCTGACCGAAGGTGGCGCTGCCGCCGCCGCACCGGCCGCCGCTGCTGCTGCACCTGCTCAGGCTGCTGCTCCGGCCGCCGCCGCTGGTGACGACGCCATCCTTTCGCCGGCTGCTCGCAAGCTGGCCGAAGAGAACGGCATCGACCCGAACAGCATCGCTGGCACCGGCAAAGGTGGTCGCGTGACCAAGGAAGACGTGGTCGCTGCTGTCGAAGCCAAGAAGAACGCTCCGGCTGCTCCTGCTGCCAAGCCGGCTGCCGCTGCTGCCGCTCCGGTTGTGACCGCCGCTGGCGACCGCACCGAGAAGCGCGTGCCGATGACCCGCCTGCGCGCCAAGATCGCCGAGCGTCTGGTCGAGGCTCAGTCGACCATGGCCATGCTGACCACTTTCAACGAAGTGGACATGACCGAAGTCATGGCCCTGCGTTCGAAGTACAAGGATCTGTTCGAGAAGTCCCACAACGGCGTGCGCCTGGGCTTCATGTCCTTCTTCGTCAAGGCCGCTACTGAAGCGCTGAAGCGTTTCCCGGCAGTCAATGCCTCGATCGACGGCAACGACATCGTTTACCACGGCTACTCCGACATCGGTGTTGCAGTTTCCAGCGACCGCGGCCTGGTGGTTCCGGTACTGCGTAACGCCGAGCTGATGAGCCTGGCCGAGATCGAAAGCGGTATCGCCACCTTCGGCAAGAAAGCCAAAGACGGCAAACTGTCGATCGAGGAAATGACCGGCGGCACCTTCACCATCACCAACGGTGGTACTTTCGGTTCGATGATGTCGACCCCGATCGTCAACCCGCCGCAGGCCGCGATCCTGGGTATGCACAACATCGTTCAACGTCCGATGGCCATTAACGGTCAGGTCGTTATCCGCCCGATGATGTACCTGGCGCTGTCCTACGATCACCGCCTGATCGATGGCAAGGAAGCCGTTAGCTTCCTGGTGACCATCAAGAACCTGCTGGAAGACCCGGCTCGCCTGCTGCTGGAAATCTAAGCCAGTCTTTTCCAAGGCGGCCTCGGTATGAGGCCGCCCGGTTTTTTCGAGAAGGAATCAGTTATGACTCAGAAATTCGACGTGGTAGTCATCGGTGCCGGCCCTGGTGGCTACGTTGCCGCCATCAAAGCAGCGCAACTCGGCCTGAAGACCGCCTGCATCGAGAAGTATCAGGACAAGGAGGGTAAAGTCGCCCTCGGCGGTACTTGCCTGAACGTCGGCTGCATCCCCTCCAAGGCTCTGCTGGACAGCTCCTGGAAATACCACGAAGCCAAAGACGGCTTCGCCGTGCACGGCATTGAGGCCAAAGGCGTCACCATCGACGTTCCGGCCATGGTCGCGCGCAAGAACACCATCATCAAGAACCTCACCGGTGGCGTTGCCGGCCTGTTCAAGGCCAACGGCGTGACCCTGCTGGAAGGTCACGGCAAGCTGTTGGCTGGCAAGCAGGTCGAAGTGACCGACAAGGATGGCAAGACCTCCATCGTCGAAGCCGAGAACGTGATCCTGGCTTCCGGTTCGCGTCCGGTTGATATCCCGCCGGCTCCGGTCGATCAGGACGTCATCGTCGACTCCACCGGCGCTCTGGAATTCCAGAGCGTGCCGAAGAAGCTGGGCGTGATCGGCGCTGGCGTGATCGGCCTGGAGCTGGGTTCGGTCTGGTCGCGCCTGGGCGCGGAAGTCACCGTTCTCGAAGCCCTGGACAAGTTCCTGCCGGCTGCTGACGAGCAGATTGCCAAGGAAGCGATGAAGACCCTGACCAAACAGGGCCTGAGCATCCGCCTGGGCGCTCGCGTGACCGGTTCGGAAGTGAAGAAGAAGCAGGTTACCGTGAGCTTCACCGACGCCGAAGGCGAGCAGAAAATGGTGTTCGACAAGCTGATCGTGGCCGTTGGCCGCCGTCCTGTCACCACCGACCTGCTGGCTGCTGACAGCGGCGTGACCCTCGACGAGCGCGGCTATATCTTCGTCGACGATCATTGCGCGACCAGCGTACCGGGCGTTTACGCCATCGGTGACGTGGTGCGTGGCGCCATGCTGGCCCACAAGGCCTCGGAAGAGGGCGTGATGGTTGCCGAGCGCATCGCTGGCCACAAGGCTCAGATGAACTACGACCTGATCCCGTCGGTTATCTACACCCACCCGGAAATCGCATGGGTCGGCAAGACCGAGCAGCAACTGAAGGCTGAAGGCGTTGCCGTCAACGTCGGTACCTTCCCGTTCGCTGCCAGCGGCCGTGCCATGGCTGCCAACGATACCGGTGGTCTGGTCAAGGTCATCGCCGATGCCAACACCGACCGCGTACTGGGCGTTCACGTGATTGGCCCGAGCGCCGCCGAGCTGGTTCAGCAAGGTGCGATCGGCATGGAATTCGGCACCAGCGCCGAAGATCTGGGCATGATGGTCTTCTCGCACCCGACTCTGTCCGAGGCGCTGCACGAAGCCGCCCTGGCCGTGAACGGTGGCGCGATCCACATCGCCAACCGCAAGAAGCGCTAAGCGTTAGTGGCCGACTCGTTCGGCCATTCGAGTTGTTGTAAGCCGCTGTGGTAGATGGGGCGTCACGTAATCGCCTTGTCGCTATGGCGGTGTTTGCAAGCAGAACCACGTCGGGAGCACCCGCGTCACGTTGCAGAACGTGTCGCGCAAGGCCCGGCGGACTGCTCAGGCAGTCACAGGTGGCGCGGTATCAAAAGTGCAGCGCCGAATGCGCAATACCTAAACGAAGACGGTAGACAAGCATGAATCTTCACGAGTATCAGGGTAAGCAGCTGTTCGCTGAATACGGCCTGCCCGTATCCAAGGGCTTCGCGGTAGACACCCCGGAAGAGGCCGCAGCGGCCTGCGAAAAAATCGGTGGTACCGAGTGGGTCGTCAAGGCTCAGGTACACGCTGGTGGCCGCGGTAAAGCGGGCGGTGTGAAACTGGTCAAGAGCAAGGAAGACGCCAAAGCCTTCGCAGCCAACTGGCTGGGCAAGCGTCTGGTGACCTATCAGACTGATGCCAATGGCCAGCCTGTCACCAAGATCCTGGTCGAGTCCTGCACCGACATCGCCAAAGAGCTGTACCTGGGTGCCGTTGTAGACCGTTCCAGCCGTCGCATCGTGTTCATGGCTTCCACCGAAGGTGGCGTGGACATCGAGAAGATCGCTCACGAAACCCCTGAGAAAATCCTCAAGGCCACCATTGATCCGCTGGTCGGCGCACAGCCGTACCAAGGTCGTGAGCTGGCGTTCCAGCTGGGGCTGGAAGGCAAGCAAGTCGCTCAGTTCGCCAAGATCTTCGTAGGTCTGGCCAAGCTGTTCAAGGATCACGACCTGGCTCTGCTGGAAGTCAACCCGCTGGTCATCAAGGCCGACGGTGACCTGCACTGCCTGGACGCGAAGATCAACATCGACGCCAACGCCATGTACCGTCAGCCGAAGCTGAAGACCTTCCACGATCCGTCGCAAGACGATGCCCGTGAAGCCCACGCTGCCCAGTTCGAACTGAACTACGTAGCACTGGAAGGCAACATCGGCTGCATGGTCAACGGTGCCGGTCTGGCCATGGGTACCATGGACATCGTCAACCTGCACGGCGGCAAGCCAGCCAACTTCCTGGACGTTGGCGGCGGCGCGACCAAAGAGCGCGTGACCGAAGCATTCAAGATCATCCTGTCCGACAGCAACGTCGCTGCCGTTCTGGTGAACATCTTCGGCGGTATCGTTCGTTGCGACATGATTGCCGAAGGCATCATCGGCGCAGTGAAAGAAGTTGGCGTGAAGGTTCCGGTTGTCGTCCGTCTGGAAGGCAACAACGCTGAACTGGGTGCCAAGGTACTGGCCGACAGCGGCCTGAACATCATCGCGGCAACCAGCCTGACCGACGCTGCTCAGCAAGTCGTCAAAGCTGCGGAGGGCAAGTAATGAGCGTCCTGATCAATAAAGACACCAAGGTTATCTGCCAGGGTTTCACTGGTTCGCAAGGTACCTTCCACTCCGAACAAGCCATCGCCTACGGCACCAAGATGGTTGGCGGCGTGACCCCGGGCAAGGGCGGCACCACTCACCTGGGCCTGCCGGTTTTCAACACCGTGAAAGAAGCCGTCGAAGCCACTGGCGCTGACGCTTCGGTCATCTACGTTCCGGCTCCGTTCTGCAAAGACTCGATCCTGGAAGCTGCCAACGGCGGCATCAAGCTGATCGTCTGCATCACCGAAGGTATCCCGACCCTCGACATGCTCGACGCCAAGGTCAAGTGTGACGAGCTGGGCGTGCGCCTGATCGGCCCGAACTGCCCGGGCGTGATCACTCCCGGCGAGTGCAAGATCGGCATCATGCCGGGTCACATCCACCTGCCAGGCAAGGTAGGCATCGTGTCGCGTTCCGGCACCCTGACCTATGAAGCCGTCAAGCAGACCACTGACGCCGGTTTTGGCCAGTCCACCTGCGTGGGCATCGGTGGTGACCCCATCCCGGGCTCCAACTTCATCGACATCCTGAAGCTGTTCCAGGAAGACCCGAAGACCGAAGCGATCGTCATGATCGGCGAGATCGGCGGTTCGGCTGAAGAAGAAGCGGCTGCCTACATCAAGGCCAACGTCACCAAGCCTGTAGTTTCCTACATCGCTGGTGTGACCGCTCCTCCCGGCAAGCGCATGGGCCATGCCGGCGCCATCATTTCCGGCGGCAAAGGCACTGCAGACGAGAAATTCGCTGCACTGCAGGACGCGGGTGTGAAAACCGTGCGTTCCCTGGCTGACATCGGCAAGGCCCTGGCCGAGCTGACCGGTTGGGAAGCCAAGAACGCCTAAGCGTTTTTGACGGAACGAGAGAGGCCACCTTCGGGTGGCCTTTTTCGTTTGCACTGTGCAAAAGCAAGCATTCGTTAGCACTGCAAGTTTCGTCAGCGCGACGCGGAGTTACAGGCTTTCGACACCCAGAACGGCAACTGTCCTGCTCGGGGGAGGTTTTGGGTAGTATCGCCGCCATCGAGCGTCCCGGGTGCCACAAGCCTCCAGGCGACGCCCAAGTGCCCCGGATCACCCGTTCCAGGCGACGTTTCCCAGACCTGAAGGAAACTTTCACGTTCTGATTCTCTGCCAGTGGTATTTCCCTCTATGACTCGTTTGAAAGGCCTGGATCTCCTCGCCCTTGGTTTCATGACGTTTGCCCTTTTCCTCGGCGCAGGCAACATCATCTTCCCGCCCAGTGCCGGCATGTCTGCTGGTGAGAACATGGGTGCCGCAGCTTTCGGCTTCCTGCTTACCGGCGTGGGCCTGCCACTGCTCACCGTGGTGGCTCTGGCCCGAGTTGGTGGTGGCCTGCCGACTCTTACCGCGCCGCTTGGCCGCTTTGCTGGCGTATTGCTGGCGGTTGCCGTGTACCTGGCGATCGGCCCGTTGTTCGCCACCCCGCGCACGGCGGTCGCCTCGTTCGAAATCGGCATGCAGCCTTTTGTCGGTAACAGCCCGTTGGCGTTGTTCGTTTATACCCTGGTGTACTTCGCGGCAGTTCTGTTTCTCTCGCTCAATCCGGGCCGTCTGGTCGACCGTGTCGGCAAGGTCATCACGCCGGTGCTGATCTCGGCGCTGATCGTGCTGGGCGGTGCGGCGCTGTTCGCACCTGCTGGCGTCGTCGGGCAATCCAGTGGCGCCTACAGCAGCGAGCCGCTGGTACAGGGCTTCCTGCAGGGTTACCTGACCATGGATGCGCTGGGTGCGCTGGTATTCGGCATCGTCATCGCCACGGCCATCCGTGATCGTGGCGTCACCGATGCCGGTCTGGTGACCCGCTATTCGGTAATCGCCGGCATCATTGCCGCGGTTGCGCTTTCGCTGGTTTATCTTTCGCTGTTCTATCTTGGCGCGACCAGTCATGAGCTGGCCGCCGGCGCCGAGAATGGCGGGCAGATTCTCACGGCCTATGTTTCGCATACCTTCGGCAGTGGCGGCTCGTTGCTGCTGGCGGTGGTGATCATCCTGGCCTGCCTGACCACCGGTGTTGGTCTGCTGACTGCCTGTGGCGAGTTTTTCAGCGACCTGTTGAAGCTGCCTTATCGTGTTGTGGTCGTGGCGTTGGCGGTGTTCAGTCTGGCGGTTTCCAACCAGGGGCTGACCCAGTTGATCAGCGTGTCCATTCCGGTGCTGGTGGGGCTCTATCCGCTGGCCATCGTGCTGGTCGCACTGAGTCTGGCCAATCGTCTGTGGCGTTCGCAGTCGCTGGTGTTCGTGCCGGTGATGGCCGTGACCCTGGTATTTGGCGTGGTCGATGGCCTGACCGTCGCCGGCAAGGGGGAGTGGGTACCGGGCTTCTTCGCACGTCTACCACTGGCTGAGCAGAGCTTGGGCTGGTTGGTGCCGGTGCTGGTGATGCTGGCGCTGGTCGCCGTGCTCGACCGCATCATTGGTGCGCCGAAGGCCGCGACGGCCTGAGCCCCGGTTACGAATCGAAAGGCCGCTTTACAGCGGCCTTTTTGTTGAACAAGAGAGGAGGCGGGCTGGCTATAATCCGCGGCAGTCATACAAGGAGTTGGCATGCCCATCAGTGATCAGTACCTGCCTCATCTCTTAGCCGTGCTCTGGTTCGTCATTTGCTGGGCCGGCTACACCCGTTACGCGCAGCTCAAGGGCCGTGATACACCTTGCCTGGCCAGCGTTCTGCACCTGTATCGCGAAGACTGGATGCGCCGCATGCTGCTGCGCGACAACCGTATAGCCGATGCCAATGTGATCGGTAACCTCGAGCGCAACGCCTCGTTCTTCGCCTCCAGTACGCTGATCATCCTTGCCGGCATCCTCACGGTACTGGGCGCTTCCGATCGGGCTCTGTCGTTGCTGGCTGATCTGCCGTTCGTGCAATCGGCCAGTCGTGGCCTGTCCGAAGTGAAGCTATTGTGTCTGGGCATCGTGTTCGTCTACGCCTTCTTCACCTTCAGTTGGTGCATGCGTCAGTACAACTTCGCTGCCGTTCTGGTAGGTTCTGCCCCCATGATCGGTGAGCGCCATGTCACCGAGCAGGAGCGCAAGGCCTTCGCCGAGCGCACGGCGCGTGTCATCTCGATGGCCGCCAACCAGTTCAACTTTGGTTTGCGCGCCTATTATTTCGGTATGGCAACGTTGGCGTGGTTCATCAACCCCTGGTTCTTCATGCTGGTGACCGCCGGTGTGGTGGTGGTGCTGTATCGCCGTGAGTTCCATTCGGATGTGCTGGAAGTGATGGTCTATACCCCAACGCCGGCCGCTGAAGTGGCCAAGGAGAAGAGTGAATGAGCATACCGTTCTGGTGCGTGTTCATCAGTGCCTTACTGATCTTCATCGCCAAGGCGCCGGTTGCCAAGGCAATGGCCGCGGAAGGCGGTGGTCGTTACGACAATCATCACCCGCGTGCTCAGCAGGCGCGTCTGACCGGCTTCGGTGCGCGTGCCCTGGCCGCGCACCTGAACAGCATCGAAGCGTTCCCGCTGTTTGCCGTCGGCGTGTTGATGGCCCACGTGACGCAGACCTACGGCTACCTCATCGACATTCTGGCCATCACCTTCGTCATCAGTCGCGTGCTGTATCTGCTGTTCTACTGGTGGGATATGCACTGGCAGCGCAGCCTGGTGTGGATCATCGGCCTGCTGTGTAGCCTGTTGTTGATGCTCAGTCCGGCGCTGTAAGGCGAGTATTGCGCCCATAAAAAATCCCCGCCGAAGGCGGGGATTTTCGTTTGCACGCAGCGATCAGGCGCGGCGTCGGAACAGCGGCTGCGGTTCGTCGGCGGAAGCCTGGTAGGCCTCGCTGTAGTCCTCGAAGGCCTTCAGCGCGTCAAACGGATCCTTGTCGGCGCGTACGGCGAAGGCGTCGAAACCGACGCGCTTGAGGGCGAACAGCTGATCACGCAGCACATCACCGATGGCGCGTACTTCACCTTTGTAGCCGTAACGGGTACGCAGTAGGTAGGCAGTGGAAGAGTGACGGCCATCGGTAAAGGCCGGGAACTCCAGCGCGATCACCTGGAAGTGCGCCAGGTCATCGGCGATTTCTTCGATCTCATCACCCGCTTCCAGCCAAACGCCCAGGCCACCATCGCGAGCCTTGAGCGCGTGGGCGTGTTCGCGCCACAGTGCCAGCGGCACGATGATGTCGTCGCAGTTGGGGATGGCGTCCAGGGTCACATCTTTGGCCAGCAGGTGCCAGGTTTCGTCGACCACCTGGCCGTTCTTAATGATTCGCTGCATAGACGCGCTCCTTGAACGGGTCGATACCGATACGGCGGTAGGTATCGAGGAAGCTTTCTTCTTCGGTACGTTGCTCGACATAGACGTTGATGATCTTCTCGATCACGTCCGGCATGTCGTCCTGGGCGAAGGATGGGCCGAGGATCTGCGCAAGGCTGGCTTCGCGACCGGCGCTGCCGCCGAGGGAAACCTGGTAGAACTCCTGGCCTTTCTTGTCCACGCCAAGTACGCCGATATGGCCGACATGGTGATGCCCGCAGGCATTCATGCAGCCTGAGATGTTCAGATCCAGGTTACCGATATCGAACAGGTAGTCCAGGTTGTCGAAGCGGCGTTGAATGGCTTCTGCCACGGGGATCGACTTGGCGTTGGCCAGCGAGCAGAAATCACCGCCTGGGCAGCAGATGATGTCGGTCAGCAGGCCAACGTTCGGTGTGGCGAAGCCTTGTTCACGCAGCTCACCCCACAGGGTCAGCAACTGACGTTGTTCGACGTCGGCGAGGATGATGTTCTGGTTATGGCTATTGCGCACCTCACCGAAGCTGTAGCGATCAGCCAGGTCGGCGATGGCATCCAGCTGCTTGTCGGTGACATCGCCAGGCGCCACGCCGGTTGGCTTGAGCGACAGGGTCACGGCAACGTAGCCGGACTTCTTGTGGGCGAAGGTGTTGCGCTCGCGCCAGCGGGCGAAGCCAGGGTGTTCGGCGCTCTGTTGGGCGAGCAGGGCGTCTTCGTCCTGCAGTGCCTGATAGGCCGGATCGACGAAGTGAGCGGCAACGCGCGCGACTTCTGCTTCGGTCAGGGTAGTTGGGCCATCTTTCAGGTGCGCCCACTCGGCATTCACACGCTCGGCGAATACCTCGGGAGTCAGCGCCTTGACCAGAATCTTGATACGCGCCTTGTATTTGTTGTCACGACGGCCATAGCGGTTGTACACGCGCAGGATGGCGTCGAGGTAGCTGATCAGGTGTTGCCACGGCAGGAATTCGTTGATGAAGCTGCCGACGATCGGGGTGCGGCCCAGGCCGCCGCCGACGGAAACGCGGAAGCCCAGTTCGCCAGCCGCGTTCTTCACCGCTTCCAGGCCGATGTCGTGGACTTCGATGGCGGCGCGGTCGCTCACGGCGCCGTTGACGGCGATCTTGAACTTGCGCGGCAGGTGGCTGAATTCGGGGTGGAATGTCGACCACTGGCGGATGATCTCGCACCAGGGGCGCGGGTCGATAATCTCGTCCTTGGCCACGCCAGCGAACTGATCGGTGGTGGTGTTGCGGATGCAGTTACCGCTGGTCTGAATGGCGTGCATCTGCACGCTGGCCAGCTCGGCGAGAATCTCCGGTACGTCTTCCAGCTCCGGCCAGTTGAACTGCACGTTTTGCCGGGTGCTGATGTGGGCGTAGCCCTTGTCGTAGTCGCGGGCGATCTTGGCCATCATGCGCACCTGCGCCGAGGACATCAGGCCGTAGGGCACGGCGACCCGCAGCATCGGCGCGAAACGCTGAATATAAAGGCCATTTTGCAGGCGCAGAGGGCGGAATTCCTCGCCGCTCAGTTCCCCGGCGAGATAGCGACGGGTTTGATCGCGGAACTGCTTGACGCGATCCTCGACGATCTTCTGATCGTACTGGTCATATACGTACATGAAGGGTCCTGTTATCAGGCTACTGCCAATCCGCGCGCACGGCCGCGCACTCCGTCTGGACACGGAGCGTGGGCACCATACCAGTTCAGCTTTATGCGTAAAAGTGAAGTTTGAGTATATAAGATGTGATTTTGGTAATAAGTAAGCGTGCAGCACCGTTCGTTCGCTTGAGGACTCCGGTTGGCTGGTCTTAACTGCCTGGTGTCACCTACAAAACAAGAACGAGGGGGGAAGCATGAGCGATCATGGCGATACTGATAATCGTGACAGCGTCGTCGATGCCTGGGCGATTCTGTTTCTGATCCTGATTGCCGTGGGCACTGCGGTTTTCTGGGTCAGTGGTCGTTGAACGTGGTCTGAGCTGCAATTACCGGCCCTGAGAATCGGGGCCGGTCTCCACCCACGTATACCCGTATACTGCGCCGACGATCAGAGGAGATTTGCGTCGGTGATCAAGTGGATACTGGGTTTGTTGGTCGTACTGGGGGCTTCGCCTGCGCTGGCTCAGACGCGGCCAGTTTCAGTCGTCTTTCTCAATCCGGGCTTCAGTGACGAGCAGTTCTGGGTCGACTACATCCGTTACATGCACAACGCGGCCGACGATCTCGGCATGCAGCTGCGTGTCTTCCATGGTGAGCGCGATAGTGCGCGCCTGCTCACCTATGCTCGCCAGGTGCTGGAGAGCGAGACTCGCCCCGACTACCTCGTCTTCACCAACGAACAGTACATCGGGCCGGAAATCCTGCGCTTATACGCCGGAACCGAGGTCAGGTTGTTCGCCTTGCACAGCACGCTGAATCAGGAGCAGCAGAAACTCATCGGTGGCAGTCGTGAGCGCCACGAAAACTGGATTGGCAGCCTGGTACCGAACGACGAAGAGGCGGGATACCTCATGGGGCGGGCGCTTGCCGAGCTGGCTCAGGGCGAGCCTGCCGAGTTGCTGGCATTCAGCGGCATCAAGCAGACACCCTCGGCGACGCTGCGTCTGGACGGCTTGCAGCGTGCACTCGAGGAGACGCCTAACGTACGCCTGGTGCAGGCCTTGTATGGTGAGTGGCTGCAACAACGGGCCTACGAGCAGGCCATGGGTTTGTTACCGCGCTACCCCGATATCCGCCTGATCTGGTCGGCCAATGATGAAATGGCCTTTGGTGTCATGCAGGCTGCCGAAGAGATGGGGCGCTCTTTCAAGTACGCGGCACTGAACAATTCGCAACGCGTATTGAATGCACGGGCGGACGGGAGCATCGATGTGCTCGCCAGTGGTCATTTCCTGCTGGGCGGCTGCGCCATGGTGATGCTTTACGACCATGCCATGGGCCAGGACTTCGCCGAACGCGGCGGCAAGGATCAGATCGCCGGCCTGCTGCGCCTGCTGGATGCTGAACAGGCACGACGTCTGGCCAGGCACTTCGAGCAGGCGCAGCAGGATATGGACTTCACCCGTTTCAGCGCCGTGAACAATCCTGGAATGACTCGTTACAGCTGTGGCATCGATCCGCTGCTGAACTGATCAGCCAGTGGCCAGGTGCAGGATCAGCTTCACCGCGCCGAGCAGAATAACCACGAACAGCGCGGTGAACAGCACGCCAAGCAGGATGAAATGACTGGGTTTGCCGCGGCTGAAGTCACGGCTGCGGTTTTTCCCGCTTTGCACACCGAGCGCGGCAGCGAGCACGCTCTGCAGCATTTCCCGTAGTGTCAGTGGAGCTTGTTGCGGGTCTTTGTTCTGATCAGTCATGGTCGGCAGCCTCTCCGTCAGTGTTGCAAGCATAGCCTCCCGTCGCAGAGTCGGCACGATGAGGCCAGGTGTTGAGGGGCTAGGCTGAGTTTGACGATTCAGGCAATCTGCCAGGGCGCCGATAACCGATACTGATCATGCCTGACGACCTATTCCCCGACGATGCCGCGCAGACCGAGCGCACCCGCGAAATCATCCTGCGCTATCACCTGAGCTGGAAACACCGTGATCTCGAGGCGGTGATGGCGCTGTATCACCCGGATATCGAATACAACGACTTCTTTCAACAGCGCTGCATGCGCCTGGACGAGTTGCGCGAGTATGTCGAGCACAACCTGCCGCGCCGCCCAGGCGAACTGCTGGAGCACGTCGACCGTATTCGTATCGACGGTCACACTGCGTTCATCCAGTACTGCACCAGCCTGCAGGGCGGGGAAGGGCTGGTGTCGTTTCGCACTGGTGAAGCTCTCACGGTGCGGGGGGGGCTGATCTGGCGCATCAATGAATACGCCACCCTGGTTCGTGAAGCGCGGGGGACTGGTGAGGATGTCGGCTCGCGACCGGCCATCAGCCGCCTGGGGCTGTCGACGCGTCAGCTCGGTCAACTGGCGCAGGATCTGCAGGATTATTTTCAGCGCAGCCAGCCGTTTCTCGATCCCGAGCTGGATCTGCAACAGGTGGCGGCCGCTACCGGCTATAGCCGTAACCAGATCTCCCATCTGCTCAATCAGGTGCTTGGCGAGAGCTTTTACCGTTACGTCAACCGCGCACGCCTGCAGTATCTTCTGGACGGCCTGCAGGTCGGCAGCGACCTCAAGCGTGTCGACGAGCTGGCCTTTGCGGCTGGCTTCAATTCGTTGTCGGCCTTCTACAACTGCTTCAAGCGTCACACCGGGCTGTCGCCGAAGGCCTATCTTAGAACTCGCCTAGAATCTAGCGAGCTAGCGCCATGCAATACCGATGGCGGCCCCGCAAAAACAGACTAGGAGCGGTCGGAGTCGCGCTCGACTTTACGGGGCGTAAATGAGCAGTACTCGCTTCGCTCGCCCTTCGGGCCGCGCTGAAGTGCGTCAGCCGCAAGCGGCGTGCCGAGCACGTTTTTAACGCAGCAGAACCGACGCGCAGCAGATTCTAGGCGGGTTCTCAAAGAGATTTCCTCGCGGGCACGCAAGCAAGACAGCGGCCGATAGCTACTACTAGCCTTGTGTCATCGATTGATGACGGAGGCGTGGATGAATCCCTGGCGCAACATCAGTCTGTGGATGGATCAGCTCGACGATCCGCTGCAGGCGCGACCCAGTCTGCAATCCGAGCTGCATGCGGATGTGGCGATCATCGGCGCCGGCTATACCGGCCTGTGGACGGCCTATTACCTCAAACGCCAGGCGCCGTACCTGCGTGTGGTGATCGTGGAGGCCGAGACTGCCGGTTTCGGTGCCTCCGGGCGCAATGGCGGCTGGCTGATGGGCAATCTGCTGGGTGAGGATCGCCTGTTGGCCGGCCTGCCCCCCGCCGAGCGCAAGGCCACCTTCGATCTGCTGCACGGCATTCCCGATGAAGTGGCCGAGGTCGTCGCCCGTGAAGGTATCGACTGCGACCTGCGCAAGGGTGGTGTGCTGTATTGCGCTGCCCGTTACCCGGAGCAGGAGACACGCCTGCGTGACTACCTCAAGGAACTGCGTGCGCTGGGTCTGAGTGAAGAAGACTACCGCTGGCTGGCGCCAAGTGAGCTGGCCGAGCAACTGCGTATGGCCAATGCTTACGGCGCGCTGTACAGCCCGCATTGCGCGACCATTCAGCCAGCCAAACTGGTACGGGGCCTGGCACGTTGCGTCGAAGGGATGGGCGTGGAGCTTTATGAGCGTAGCCCGGTGATCGATTGGCAGCCTGGCCTGATTCGCACTGAGCAGGGACGTGTCACGGCTGACTGGGTGGTGCCAGCCATCGAGGGCTACGCCGCGAGTTTGCCGCCACTGGGCAATCATCAACTACCGGTGCAGAGCCTGATCGTCGCTACCGAGCCGCTGCCAGCGGATGTCTGGGCCGGTATCGGCCTGGATCGCGGCCAGGCCTTCAGCGAATTCAGCCGCCAGGTCACCTACGGCCAGCGCAGCCTCGATGACCGGCTGATCTTCGGTGCGCGCGGGGGGTATCGCTTTGGCGGGCGCCTGCGCAGCGACTTCAACCTTACCGAAGACGAACTGGGTTTGCGCCGCTACCTGATGGGAGAAATCTTCCCGCAGCTGCGCAACGTACGCTTCACCCATTCCTGGGGCGGCAATCTGGGCATGGCGCGGCGCTTCCAGCCGCACATGCTGCGCGATAGTCGCAGTCGCATCGCATTGTCCGGCGGTTACGGTGGTGAAGGTGTCGGCGCCACCAACCTCGGTGGGCGTACCTTGGCCGATCTCATTCTCGGACGTGACAGCGAACTGCTGCGCCAGCCTTGGGTAGTGAGTGATAGCCCGATTTCCAGCCTGAGGCGCTGGGAACCCGAGCCCTGCCGCTGGCTTGGTTACAACGCGATCATCCGCAGTTTCGTCCATGAGGACGAAGTCCTCGCCAACCCGCGCAGTCCGGCCTGGCGTCGACGCCTGGCGCAAGCCGTGGCGGCACGCATGGAAAGCCTGATGGGCTGAGCAGGCAGCAGTGCTCGCCGATCTTTCACCTGGAGTCCACATGAACATCACCCATTTCCGTAACACCCCCAATGCCGCTCTGGAAGAGTCAAATCCGGTCGCCGTACCCCTGAGTGAGCCGGTGGCGGTCACCTCGACCACCAGCGTCGAGCGCAGTGACGGCGTAGAGACCGGCGTCTGGGAATGCACACCGGGGCGCTGGCGCCGGCAGATCGTGCAGCAGGAGTTCTGCCACTTCGTTGCCGGGCGTTGCACCTTCACCCCGGACGACGGCGAGCCCATCGAGATCCGAGCTGGCGACGCGCTGATGATGCCTGCCAATACCGTCGGCATCTGGGACATACAAGAAACGGTTCGCAAGACCTATGTGCTGATCTTCTGATCGAGCACTTTTCAGTGACTGCCTAAAACAACAAGACCATCGACGAGGTATTCCATGCTGAAGAAACTCCTGCCGTGCCTGATCCTGGCCGGCACCGCCCATGCCGCCGACAGCGTGCGCATCTACAACTGGACCGACTACATCGCCCCCGACACGCTCAAGCAGTTCGAGAAGAGCAGCGGCCTGGGTACCCATTACGACGTCTATGACAGTAACGAGACGCTGGACGCCAAACTGATGGCCGGTCGCTCCGGCTACGACGTGGTGTTCCCCTCCAACCACTTCATGGCCCGGCAGATCCAGGGCGGTGCGCTGAAGAAACTCGACCGCAGCAAGTTGCCGAACTGGAACAATCTCAACCCAGTATTGATGAAGGCGCTGGAGGTGAACGACCCAGGCAACGAACATGGCTTCCCTTATCTATGGGGTAGCACTGGCATCGGCTACAACGTCGACAAGGTGCGTGCGGTGCTGGGCGATGACGTGAAGATGGACAGTTGGGACATGCTGTTCGACCCCGCCAAGTTGGCCAAGCTCAATGAGTGCGGCGTCGCGATTCTCGACAACGGCCCGGAAATGCTGCCGATCGCCCTGCATCACCTGGGCCTGCCGCATCACAGCAAGAACCCCGAGGACTACAAGCGCGCCGAGGCGCTGCTGATGGAAATGCGCAAGAACGTGCGCTACTTCCATTCCTCCAAGTACGTCGGCGATCTGGCCAATGGCGAAATCTGCATTGCGGTCGGTTTCTCCGGCGACATCATGCAGGCTGGAGCGCGTGCCGCCGAGGCCGGCAACGGGGTGAAGATCCAGTACGAGATTCCCAAGGAAGGTGCGCCGATCTGGTTCGACATGGTGGCCATGCCGGTCGACGCCAGTAACGAAGGGGGTGGTTATGCCTACATGAACTACCTGCTGCAGCCCGAGGTGATGGCGGCCATCAGCAACCACGTGAAGTACGCCAACGGCAATGCCAAGGCCGATGCCTTGGTCGACCCGGCGCTGAAGGCCGACCCCACCGTGTATCCGCCGGAGTCGGTGATGGACAAGCTGTACACCCTGGAAGCCATGCCGCTGAAGATCGACCGGGTGCGCACGCGTATCTGGAGCAAGGTCAAGAGCGGCGTCTGATCGCCTGCTCGATGAAAAAAGCCCCGGCATGCCGGGGCTTTTCTTGTGCGTCATTCAAACGCTCATCGGTCAGACCTTGAAGCGTCCGAGCAGGCGATCCTGCTGGCCGACCTGTTCCACCATCGAGTTGCATTGACGCACCTGCTGTTCAGCTCCGCCGGCCAGCTCGTGGCTGATGTCGCGGATGTTGGTGGTATTGCGGTTGATCTCCTCGGTGGTGGCGCTCTGCTCCTCGGCCGCGGTGGCGATCTGCAGGTTCATGTCGTTGATGCGGGTGATCGCCTCACGGATGCGCCCAAGCATGTCGTTGGCCGCGCCGGCGTCCTCGGCGGTTTTGCTGGCGGTATCACGGCTTTGCTGCATACGGCTTTCGGCCTGGCGCACGCCGCCTTGCAACTGGTCGATCATCTGGCGGATTTCCTGAGTCGCCTGCTGCGTGCGTGACGCCAGCGAGCGCACTTCGTCGGCCACCACGGCGAAGCCACGACCGGATTCGCCGGCTCGCGCGGCTTCGATGGCAGCGTTCAGTGCCAGCAGGTTGGTCTGTTCGGCGATGCTGGTGATCACCTGCAGAATCGACTCGATGTTGTGGCTGAGCTTGGCCAACTCGTTGATCGCATGGCTGGTGCCATCCATCTCGTCGGCCAGATTGCGGATCGCCGCACTCGATTGCGACACCACGCGCACGCCATTCTCGGTTTCCTGGTTGGCCGCCACCGCGGCCTGTGCTGCGGCCTGGGCATTGCGAGCGACTTCCTCGGCGGTGGACGCCATCTCCTGCATGGCGGTAGCCAGTTGATCGAGTTCCTGCAACTGCTCCTGCAGGCGGCGGGCAGCCTGTTCGGATTCGTGCGAGGTGAGGGCGGTGCTTTCACGCACCTGGTGCGAGCTGCCCATGACGTCGCCGATCAGCGTCTGCAGGGTTTGCAGGAAACGGTTGAATTCCTGCGACAGTTCGCCGATCTCGTCGTTGCTGGTGATCGCCAGGCGACGGGTCAGGTCACCTTCGCCACTGTTGATTTCGCGCAGCGAGGTATTGAGCAGCCCCAGCGGCTTGAGCAGGTTGTTCATCAGCACGCCGAGTACCACGAGGCTGATGGCCACGCCGATCACCGTTCCGATCACTGCCAGCCAGGTCAGGCGATTGGCTTCGGCCATGACCACGCTCTCATCGAGCACCACGCCGATGTACCAGTCCATGCCGCGCAGGTTCGGTAGCGGGGTGAAGGACACCAGCAGGTTTTTGCCATCGGCATCGACCTCGTTCAGCTCCTTGACCAATGCCGGGCTCTGGCCGTTGAACAGCGCGCTGTAGGCCTTGCCGTTGTAGTCGGCATTGGGGTGGGAAATGATGTTGCCCGAGCGGCTGAGGAGGAAGGCGTAGCCGGCACCATTGAAGTCCAGGGTGTTGACGGCATCGGCCACCGACTGCAGGCGAATGTCGCCGCCGAATACGCCGAGGAACTTGCCGGCGTCGCTGATTTTCGCGACGGCCGAAATCAGGATCTCGCCCGTTGTGGAGTCGACGTAGGGTTCGGTCAGGACTGCCCGGTCAGCCCCCTTGCCAAGGGCATACCAGGGGCGCTTGCGGCCGTCATAGTCTGCGGCGGGTTTCCAGTCTGCGCTGTTCTTGAGGGTTTGACCGGTTGCCTCCAGCGCACCGAAGACCAGGATGAATTCATCCTTGAGCAGGGGGAGGTCGAAAGCGCGTTGGGTTTCTTCCGGGCCGTAATGGCTGTCGATGCTCTGTGACAGCGTGTCCATGAGCCGCAGCTTGGCGTTCAGCCAGTTCTCGATCTGCCGTGCCAGGGCATTGCTCGACTCGGAAAGGCTGGATTCGATCTGGTTACGCAGGGTGTCGCGTACCTGGCTGACCTGAGACAGCGACAGCAGGCTGGTGGTGAGAAACAGCACGGTCGCGGCGGCGATGCCGACCTTGTGGGCGATTTTCATGGAAGCTCCTACGGCAAGATACACGCGTCCCTGCTGGGTGGGTCGATCAGACGGGGGCATCTGTCGGCAGTTATGCGTCCGCACCAGGGATATCGGCGCGTATACGCCGGACTTGAGGGCAGCAGGGCCTGTTCAGGGCAGCCCGAGTGAGGTGAAAAAGTCATCGACCCGGGTGGTGTAGCTGGCATCCGTGCCCAGGTCAGCGTTGATTTCGCCGTGCGAGCGCTGCTCGCGCAGCACGTGCACCGTTACCGCCAGTTGCCGGGCTCTGGCCGCGTAGGCATCGGCCTGCGGGCAGGCGTCGCGGCGGTGTGTCGAGCACACGGCGAGCAGCGGTGGTACGCCGCTGCGCAGCACGTGCAGCGGCGATGCGCGCGTCCAGTAACGGCTGTCCTGGCCGAAGGCACGGTCGTAGAGCGGCAGATGGCGCTGCTGCATGATGGCTGAGACATCGAAGGCTGCGCTGTCCAGGGCGACAGTGCCGAGCCAGGGGTGGGACACCGCCGAGGCCAGGTTCGGTTCACTGTTGAGCAGCGTCACCAGGTGCGCGCCGGCCGAATGGCCCATCAGCACAAGGCGCGCCGGATCGCCGCCCCAGCGCTGCGCCTGACGCTGTACGGCGGCCACGGCTTGTGCCACGTCGCCGGCCTGGGTTAGCGGATCGGCGTCCGGCAACAGGCGGTAGTTAGCCGATACCAGGATGTAGCCCTTTTTCAGCCAGTGTCTGGCCTTGTTCTCGACCACGGCATCGCGGGCCTTGTCGCCGGTGTACCAGCCACCGCCGTGCACCATGAACAGGATCGGCGCGTCCTGCGCAGCCGAGGGCAGGTAGACGTCGAAACGTTGCCTGGGATGTGGGCCGTAGGCCTGATCCCGGAGGACGCGACTGCCGTCAGGGAGTGCGTCCAGCAGGCGCTGTTCACTGCGGGCTTCACGGCGCTCCTGGAGTTTCTCGCGCAGTGTTTCGGCCTGTCCGGCAAGAGGCAGGCACAGCAAGACGGCAATCAGCAGCGGTAGAGAGCGGAGCATGAGGCAATCCTCGGAAAGCACCCGGCATCATGCTGGTGCAGGCAGCGTTCAGCGTCCCAGGTTGCGCACTTTGATCAGGTCGGTCGCGCGAGCGCGCAACTGCCCGCAACCGCCATCGACATCCTGGCCGGCGGAATTGCGCACCTTGGTCAGCACGCCTCGGCTGTGCAAGTAGCGCACCATTTCGACGATGCGTTCGCCGTCCGGACGTTGATAGTCGTCGGCTTCCAGGCTGTTGTAGGGAATCAGGTTGAGCACGGCGAACTTGCCTTTGAACAGGCGCAGGATGTTGTCCATCTCTTGCTGGCTGTCGTTGATGCCCTTGAGTAGCGTCCACTGGTACTGGATCGGGTAGTCGGTGGCGCGGGCATAGGCCTCGCCCAGTGCCACCAGCTCTTCCGGATCGATGCGCGGCGCCTTGGGCAGCAGGCGTTGGCGCAGTTCGGCGTCGGTGGTGTGCAGCGAGAGCGCCAGGGCAGGGCGCACACGCTGCTTGGGCAGCCGCTCGAACACGCGCGGGTCGCCGACGGTGGAGAACACCAGGTTGCGATGGCCGATGCCGCCCTCGGTGCCGAGCAGGTCGATGGCCTCCAGCACGTTGTCGAGGTTGTGCGCCGGCTCGCCCATGCCCATGAACACCACTTTCTTCACTGGGCGAAACCGCCGGCCCAGGGCGACCTGGGCGACCATTTCGGCGCTACTGAGCTGGCGCAGCAGGCCGCTCTTGCCGGTCATGCAGAATACGCAGCCCACGGCGCAACCGACCTGACTGGAGATGCACAGGCCATCGCGCGGCAGCAGCACGCTCTCGACCATCTGCTTGTCGGCCAGTTCCACCAGCAGGCGCGCCGAACCATCGGCACCGGGATGCTCGGAGCGCAGCCGGGCCAGACCGTCCAGCTCACTGGCGATGGACGGCAACGCCTCACGCACCGTCAGCGGCAGGAAGTTCTCGGTCTTCTGGTGCTTGGTGCCGGTATCCAGTGCCTTGCCTTGCAGCCAGGCACGGGTGATGCGCCCGATATGCTGGGGTTTGGCGCCGAGGTTGGCGAGGCGTTGGTTGAGTTCGGTGAGCTGCATGGGGCGCGCATGCTACCACCGCCGCGCGCCCATGCGTAGGGCGTCTCAGCGTGCTTCGAGAAACTGGCCGAAACCGAGTTGCTGGCCCAGCTCCGGGGCGATGCGCTCTTCGTCCACGGCCAGTCGCCCATTGATCAGCACGTGGCTGACGCAGCCCGGATTGCGGCAGACCATGCGCTGGATGCCGAAGCCCTGCATCTCGTCCCAGTTCTCCTGTTCCAGGTTCTGCTGCAGGCCGGCGGGGTCGAGCAGCACCAGGTCGGCGCGATCGCCCGGGCGGATGTAACCGGCGTCGATGCCGAGCCAGTCGGCCTGCTCGCCAGTCAGCCGATGCACGGCCTGCTCCAGGCTCATCACCGGCTGGCCTTCGCTGTGGCTGTCCTTGACCAGCTTGAGGAAGCGCAAGGGCAGGTTGTAGAAGGCCATGTTGCGAATGTGTGCGCCGGCGTCGGAGAAGGTGATCAGCGTATGTGGGCTGCGCACCATCTGCCGCAGCGTGTCCAGGCGGTGGTTGCCGATCACGGTGAACCAGCGCAGCTGGCGGCCGTATTGCACCACCATGTCGAGAAATAGGTCGACTACATGCACGCCACGTTCACGCGCCACCTCGGCGAAGTTGCGCCCGACCAGCGCGGCGTCCGGGCAGCCGAGGATCACCGCATCGCCGAAGTCGCGTTGCCAGACGCGGGGCGACAGCTTGTCGGCGTAGTACTTGCGGAAGGTACGGCGGTACTGCTCGTTCTGCAGCAGCATGTTGCGTTCGAGTTGATCTTTTACGTCGAGGGCCATTTCGCCCGCGCCGAATTCCTCGAACAGCACGATATCCATGCCGTCGGCATAGATGGCGAACGGTGTCGGCAGCAACTGCCAGCGGAAGTCGCCGCCGAGGCGATTGGTCAGCCAGGCGGAGAGGCGGGCGAGCAGCGCCAGGCTGCGATTGCCCTTGAGGTCGAGCAGGGAGATCAGGGTGGTCTTCAGCGGCTTGCGCAGCAGGCCGACGGCCTCGCTGATGTACTGGGTGATCTGCAGCGGATTGGCGGCATTGGGTGCGCCCTGGTGCACGCGCCCACGCCGGCGCAGCAGGCGGTTGAGGCGGCGCACCTCGCGCCAGCGCGCGTAGGTGCTGGGCAGGCTCTTCGACCATTCGCGGTCGCCGTCGATCTTGTCCCACTTCAGGCACATGGTGGACAGACCCAGAAAGCCGCAATCCAGGGCCTCCTCGAGCAGGGCCTCCATGCGCTGCAGCTCGGCCTCGCTGGGCACGACCTGGCGGTCGGTGGCGCGGTGCAGGCCCATCACCGCCACACGCAGGTCGCTATGGCCGAGAAAGCTGACCAGGTTTGGTCCCAGCGGATGCTGGTCGACGAAGTCGCGCCACTGCCGAGGACCGTTCCAGCGCTTGCGCTCGCGCAGGATGGGCAGCACCTTCTCGCGCGGCACGGTTTCCACCCGGGTGAAGATGTCCGAGGCATCCTCGGCCTCGCTGCACACCATGCTCAGCGAACAACTGCCTACCAGCACCGTGGTCACGCCATGGCGCACCGACTCGCTGAGGCTGGGGGCGACCATCAGCTCGGCATCGTAGTGGGTATGGGTGTCGAGAAAGCCGGGCGTGATCCACTTGCCCTGGGCATCGATGACCCGCTCGGCCAGGCCGGCATCGAGGGGCTCGGCGCTGACCAGGGCGATGCGTCCGTCCTTGATCGCCAGGCTGCGGATGGCGGAGGGCGCAGGGCTGCCGTCGAAATAGCGGCCACTCTGGATGATCAGGTCGTATTGGGGCATGGCGGTGGCCTCGGCTCTTGTTGTTGTGAGGCCAGAGTAGGAGCGCCTGGCGGGCAACACTTGTCATGACGCGACAGGCTTGGCATCTTTTGTTCACTTTGCCAGGAGGCCGGCGATGTCCATCCGCTATGAAGTGCGCAGCGCGGCCCTGACCGGCCTGGCCGCAGAAGTGGAACGCCTGGACGGTGACCTGCACGGGCTGCTGGCGCGTGCGGAAATGCCCTGTATGGCCCTGGACGACGGCGATGGGCTGATCCAGATCGAGCAGCTGATACGCTTGTTGAATCTGGCCAGCGTGCAGCTGCAATGCCCGGATCTCGGCCTGCGCGTGGCCAGCCACCAGGGGCTGGACATGCTCGGTCTGCTGGGCCGCCTGCTGGTGCGCGAGCCCGACCTGCATGCCGCTTTCACTGCGGCGCAACGCTATCTGGCACTGCACAACAAGGCCGAGCACTGGCAGCTGTTGCCGCTGGAAGGGCGTATTCAGGTGCGGCGCATCGAGCATTTCTTCGCCGTCGAGGGCGCGCAGCAGTACCGCGAGATGGCCATCGCGGCCTACGCACGGCTGGTGCGGGCCATCGGAGGCGACGATCTGCGTCCGCTGCGCGTGGCGTTCAGCCATAGCCCGGTGGCGCCGCGCCCGCGCTACCGCCAGCACCTGGGCTGCGAAGTCTTGTTCGATCAGGAATACGACTGCCTGGTGTACGACGCCCGCGTGCTGCAGCGGCCGGTGCTGGCGATGGCTAGAGATGATGCACAACGCCTCGACGAACAGCTGCGCGAGCGCCTGGAGAGCCTGCAGGACAGCCTGGAACTGCAGGTGCGCAGCCTGATCGTGCAGACCTTGGGCATGCGCCAGCATTCACTGGGGCATATCGCCGAGCTCCTGGGCCAGCACCCGCGCAGCTTGCAGCGACGGTTGCGGAGCGAGGGGCTCAATTTCAAGCAGCTGGTGCATCAGGTGAAGATGGACAGCGCCGGCTGGCAGGTGCAGGCGTCGAGCATGCCGCTGACCCTGCTGGCCGATGTGCTCGGCTATGCCGATCAGGCCGCGTTCTGCAAAGCCTTTCGCAATCACTATGGCCAGTCGCCCTCGCGCTGGCGCAAGGCGCACCGCTAGAAGGGCGGCGCGCTCGCTTCGGGTGCAGATGGCGCGCTGGAGACGACCTCGAAGCGCAGCATGCCGATCATCTGACCGGCCTCGGTGCGTACCTGTACCTGCCAGTCACCAAGCGGATCCTGTGGAAAGCGCAGTTTGTGTGTCCAGGCGCGATAGCCTTCCTTGCGCCCGCCATGGATGTCCAGAGCGATGCGGTCGACTTCGCGGCCATCATGCAGCCATACGTGATAGATACGCTCGTTGAGGCCGCGCGGCGCGTTGATCGAGGTATAGGCATAGAGCCCATCGTCGCGCAGCTGATCCAGCGTGATCAGCTCCAGGCTGTCTCCTGGTGTGCGCTGAGCGCCATCGAAGCGGTCGCTGATCGCCACCTCGGTCAGCCACAGCGTCGCCGGCGGCACCCAGACGCGTGCCATCCAGCCAGCACCGGCCATTGCCAGTGGCAAGATCGCCAGCAGCAGAATGCGTCGCCAACCCGCGAAGCCGATCAGCCCTGGCAGGCTCGGCAGGGCCAGCACCGTGGCGGTGGCCAGGGCGATGCGGTAGCTCTGCGGTGTGGTCAGGTGGAAGATGATCGGCAGCGCAGTGAGCATCACCGCGAACAGCGCCAGGCTATGGAAGATCAGCAGCAACCAGCGCCTGGGTGCCAGCCAGCGGTAGTAGATCGGGTCGGTGATCGAGGCCAGCGCCGCCGCCGCCAGCAGCCCGCTGAACAGCAGCTGTCCGCTGTTCCAGGTGGTGGTGATGAAAAAGAACGGCAGGACGAAGAACAGGCTTTCCTGGTGGATCATTTGCGTGCCGTAGCGCAGTAGCGGCAACGGCAATTCGAAACCGAAGCGCTGGGCAATGCGCTCGCGCAACAGGTTTTCCAGGATCAGCCAGACCCAACTGACCAGCAGCACCACGCCGAGCACCTTGGCCAGGTAGGCCTGCCGGTCGACCAGCAGAAAGCTGGCCACGCCCGAGCAGAAGCCGAACAGGGCAACCAGGCCGGGATAACGGCGCAGCAGGGCGATCAGGGTGGGAATACGATCGAGCAGGGCTTTCATGACAACGACGCGGCACGGTGATGGGCGCGCATCCTAGGCAGCGCAGGGCTGGGGCGCAAGCGAGTCGTCAGCCGCGCTGGCGATGCCGGGCCGCTTGCGGCACTATTGCGCCCCCGTTTCACCACCGAGTCCGAAAACGATGAAATTCATCCATCAACGCGAGCATCTGGAAGAGGGCGATCTGGTGGTCATCCAGTGTTCGCAGCCCTGCAACATCCGCTTGATGAACGATGCCAACTTCCGCGCGTTCAGAAACCGTGGCCGCCACAGTTACCACGGCGGCGCGTTCATCAAGTTCCCGGCGAAGATCCGCGTGCCGTCCAGTGGTTTCTGGAACATCACCCTGGATACCGTGACCCGCCGTGCGGTCAGCGTGACGCGCAAGCCCCAGATGGAATACAGCATCAAGATCGTGCGGCGCCCAGGAGCCTGACGGCGAGGCGAATGCCATGTCAGGCGCGGCGCTGAAGAAAAAGACTAAACGCAGTCATGCCGGCCGGAGTCAGAACTGATGAACCCAGAAAAAGGAGAGTCAGTATGCTGAAGTTTCTCGGAGGCACCGTCGGTATCATTTTCATCGTTGGCCTGATCGTCGTGATTGGTTTGCTGTCACTGATCTTCTAGGCATCAAAGCCCCGCTGCCGGCAGCGGGGCTGGGCGTGCACTAAAGCCGGCGCTGGTTTTCCTCGTGCTGGGCGCAGCTCATGAAGCCTTTGCTGTCGACCCGGCCGTTGACGTCGAAGTCCACGTAGTAGGGTTGTTCCAGCCCGTCGACATTGAGCACGTAGTTGTTGCAGGTACCCCCGGTAACCCGGTTGCGCACTTCCGAAGAGGCCGGCCCGCCAAGGGTTCGCACCTGATCCTGGGTCATGCCATGTTCGACCTGCTTGACCAGGGGTTCGTTGCGGAAGGTCACGTAATCGGTCGGGTTCTCGAAAGTCGAGCAACCGGTCATCACGGCCGCTACGGCCAGTACTGCAAGGCTGTGCTTGTGCATGTCATCGCTCCGTCGAACGAGCCGAAGTGGCTCGGTAAATCTTGGAGCAGCGATCCGCTATGGGAGTTCGTGTTTTTCGACAATCGGCGCGAGTCGCCTCGCGTTCGTCACGGTATGAATGAAAAGAGCCCGCGATTGCGGGCTCTTTTGCATCAGTCGTCGTAACCGAGGTTGGGCATCAGCCAGCGCTCGCTGACCGCGATGTCCTGGCCC
The DNA here is from genome assembly GCF_003008615.1 of Pseudomonas mendocina. Taxonomy (NCBI): domain Bacteria; kingdom Pseudomonadati; phylum Pseudomonadota; class Gammaproteobacteria; order Pseudomonadales; family Pseudomonadaceae; genus Ectopseudomonas; species Ectopseudomonas mendocina. The sequence continues at coordinate 5,159,149 of NZ_CP027657.1, read as the reverse complement.
TTGCGCTTGCTGTACCGCTCGATCTGATCCTTGTCGACCTTGCCCACGGCGAAGTACTGCGCCTCGGGGTGAGCGAAGTACCAGCCGCTGACCGCTGCTGCCGGGAACATGGCGTAGTGCTCGGTGAGGAACACGCCGCTGCGGCCAGCCTGGTTGTAATCCGCCTCGGGGTCGAGCAACTTGAACAGCGTGCCTTTCTCGGTGTGATCCGGGCAGGCCGGGTAGCCGGGGGCAGGGCGGATGCCCTTGTACTGCTCGCGGATCAACGCTTCGTTATCCAGTTGCTCGTCCCTGGCGTAACCCCAGTACTCCTTGCGCACACGTTCGTGCAGCCACTCGGCGCAGGCCTCGGCCAGGCGGTCGGCCAGGGCCTTGACCATGATCGCGTTGTAGTCATCGCCCTTGGCCTCATAGGCCTTGGCCACTTCCTCGGCACCGATGCCAGCGGTGGTGATGAAGCCACCCACATAGTCGGTGACGCCACTCTCCTTCGGCGCGACGAAGTCGGCCAGCGACAGGTTCGGCTTGCCGTCGGGCTTGATGGTCTGCTGGCGCAGGTGGTGCAGGGTGGCCAGGTGCTTGCCGTCGTCACCGTAAACTTCGATGTCGTCATGGGCGACCTGGTTGGCTGGCCAGAAACCGAATACGGCGCGGGCCCTGATCAGTTTTTCGTCGATCAGCTTCTTCAGCATCGCCTGAGCATCGCTGAACAGGCTGGTGGCCGCTTCGCCGACGATCTCGTCGGTGAGGATGCGCGGGTACTTGCCGGCCAGATCCCAGGAGATGAAGAAGGGCGTCCAGTCGATGTACTCGGCCAGGGTCGCCAGGTCGATGTCATCCAGCACCTGGGCGCCGGTAAAGCTCGGTTTGGGTGCGACGTAGCCCTTCCAGTCGAAGGCCGGCTTGTTGGCGATGGCGTCGGCATAGCCCAGGCGTTCGGTGCGCGAGGCGCGCGCCGAGGTGCGTTCGCGTACCACCACGTATTCGTCGCGGGTCTTCTGCACGAAATCGGCTTTCAGCTCCTTGGACAGCAGCTGAGTGGCCACGCCCACGGCGCGCGAGGCGTCGGTGACGTAGACCACGGCGTCGTTGCTGTATTGCGGATCGATCTTCACCGCGGTGTGCGCCTTGGAAGTGGTCGCGCCGCCGATCATCAACGGCAGCTTGAAGCCCTGGCGCTGCATTTCCTTGGCCACGTGCACCATTTCGTCCAGCGACGGGGTGATCAGGCCGGACAAACCGATGATGTCGCACTTCTCGGCGATGGCGGTCTGCAGGATCTTTTCCGCCGGCACCATCACACCCAGGTCGACGATGTCGTAGCCGTTACAGCCGAGCACCACGCCGACGATGTTCTTGCCGATGTCATGCACGTCGCCTTTCACGGTGGCCATGAGGATCTTGCCCTTGGCTTCCGGCTTGTCGCCTTTCTCGGCTTCGATGAAGGGGATCAGGTGGGCCACGGCCTGTTTCATCACCCGGGCGGATTTCACCACCTGGGGCAGGAACATCTTGCCCGAACCGAACAGGTCGCCGACCACGTTCATGCCGCTCATCAGCGGGCCTTCGATCACCTCGATGGGGCGCGCGCACTGCTGGCGGCACTCCTCGGTGTCTTCGACGATAAAGGCGGTAATACCCTTGACCAGCGCGTGCTCCAGGCGTTTGTCGACCGGCAGCGAGCGCCACTCTTCGTTTTCGACTTCCTTGGCGGCGCCATCACCCTTGAACTTGTCGGCGATGGCGAGCAGGGCGTCGGTGCCGCCCGGCGTGCGGTTGAGCACTACATCCTCGACGCGATCACGCAGCTCCTTGGGAATCTCGTCGTAGATCTCCAGCTGGCCGGCGTTGACGATGCCCATGGTCAGACCGTTCTGGATCGCGTAGTAGAGAAACACCGAGTGAATCGCTTCGCGCACCGGGTTGTTGCCACGGAACGAGAAGGACACGTTGGATACGCCGCCCGAACTCAGCGCATACGGAAGCTGGTCACGGATGTAGGCGCAGGCCTCGATGAAGTCCACGGCGTAGTTGTTGTGCTCCTCGATGCCGGTGGCCACGGCGAAGATGTTCGGGTCGAAGATGATGTCTTCCGGCGGGAAGCCCACTTCGTTGACCAGGATGTCGTAGCTGCGCTGGCAGATTTCCTTCTTGCGCGCGGCGGTGTCGGCCTGACCGACCTCGTCGAAGGCCATCACCACCACGGCGGCGCCGTAGCGTTTGCACAGCTTGGCGTGGTGCTTGAACTGCTCGACGCCTTCCTTCATGGATATGGAGTTGACGATGCCCTTGCCCTGGATGCATTTCAGGCCGGCTTCGATCACTTCCCACTTGGAGGAGTCGATCATGATCGGCACGCGGGAAATGTCCGGCTCGCCGGCGATCAGGTTGAGGAACCTGACCATGGCCGCCTTGGAGTCGAGCATGCCCTCGTCCATGTTGATGTCGATCACCTGGGCGCCGGCCTCCACCTGCTGCAGGGCGACTTCCAGTGCCTCGGTGTAATTCTCTTCACGGATCAGCCGGGCGAACTTGGCCGAACCGGTGATGTTGGTGCGCTCGCCGACGTTCACGAACAGCGACTTGCGGTCGATGGTGAACGGCTCCAGGCCGGACAGGCGGCAGGCCTTGGGGATGTCCGGGATCGGGCGAGGCTGGTATTTGCCGACCGCTTCGGCGATGGCTTTGATGTGCGCCGGCGTAGTGCCGCAGCAGCCGCCAATGATGTTCAGGAAACCGCTGGCGGCGAACTCTTCGACCACCGCTGCCATTTCGGCAGGGGTTTCGTCATATTCACCGAAGGCGTTGGGCAGGCCTGCGTTGGGGTGCGCGGATACGTGGGTGCCGGCCTTGTTCGACAGCTCTTCCAGATAGGGGCGCAGGTCGGCGGCGCCGAGGGCGCAGTTCAGGCCGACGGAAATCGGCTTGGCATGGGCCACCGAGTTCCAGAACGCTTCGGTGGTCTGGCCCGAGAGGGTGCGGCCGGAGGCGTCGGTGATGGTGCCGGAGATCATGATCGGCAGTTCGACACCGTCTTCTTCGAACACCTGCTGCACGGCGAAGATCGCCGCCTTGGCATTGAGGGTGTCGAAGATGGTTTCGATGAGGATCAGGTCGGCGCCGCCCTCGATCAGGCCGCGGGTCGCTTCGGTGTAGTTCTCCACCAGCTCGTCGAAAGTGACATTGCGGTAGCCGGGGTCGTTGACGTCCGGGGATATCGAGCAGGTGCGGCTGGTCGGGCCGAGCACGCCTGCGACGAAACGCGGGCGATCCGGGGTTTCCAGAGTCTTGGCGTCGGCCACTTCACGGGCCACGCGGGCGCCAGCGACGTTCAGTTCGTAGACGATCGACTCCATGTCGTAGTCGGCCTGGGACACCTGAGTGGCGTTGAAGGTGTTGGTTTCCAGGATATCGGCGCCAGCGTCCAGATAGGCCTTCTCGATGGCGGCGATGATCTGCGGCTGAGTCAGCAGCAGCAGGTCGTTGTTGCCCTTCACGTCGCTCGGCCAGTCAGCGAAGCGCTCGCCGCGGTAGTCGGCCTCTTCGAGCTTGTAGCTCTGGATCATGGTGCCCATGCCGCCATCGAGGATCAGAATGCGCTCCTTCAGGGCTTGCTGGAGGGCTTGGAGGCGGGCGCTGCGATCGGACATGAGTACTACCTGAGCAAAGCGGAAACAAAGGTGCGCGATGATAGCAAAGCTGCAGGGTTCTGGAGCGTCTCAGGGATTTTCATGAATTTCATTCATGTTGCTAGGGGCGCCGTCTCGCTAGAATTGCCAGCATCGAAATCAAGGACGTGGTCATGCTCAAGCCTGCTGCTCTGTTTCTTCTTTCTTTCGCAGCTGGCCTGGCCCGTGCGGAAGCGATTTCCTATGTCGATGACGTACAACCGATCCTCACCCACAAGTGTGTGGCCTGCCACACCTGCTACGACGCCCCGTGCCAGCTCAATCTTGGCAGTGGTGAGGGGATTTTGCGCGGTGCCAGCAAGCAGCTGGTGTATGACGGCACGCGCAGCAAGGCGCAAGCGACCACGCGCCTGTATCTGGATGAGCAAGGCGAGGCGGCCTGGCGTAAACGCGATTTTCATTCGGTACTCGATGGTGAGAACGGACAGGCAGCACTGATCAAGCGCATGCTGGAGTTGGGACGCAGCCAGCCGCTCGAACCCAATGCCAAGCTTCCGGACAACCTCGATATCGCCATCACTCGCAGCAACAGCTGCCCATTGCCGGGTGAGTTCGCCGCCTATGCGCAGAAGAACCCTCATGGCGGCATGCCGTTCGCCGTGACTGGCCTGGACGATGACGAATACGCCACACTGGAACAATGGCTGGCACAAGGCGCACCAGTGGCCGAGCAGGCGCTCAAACCCAGCGCGGTCGAGTTGCGTCAGGTCGAGCAGTGGGAGAACTTTCTCAACGCCCCGGGGGCGCGGCAGGATCTGGTTTCACGCTGGCTGTACGAGCACCTGTTCCTTGCCCACCTGCATTTCGAGGCCGGTGAACCGGGGCACTTTTTCCAGATGGTGCGTTCGCGCACCCCCAGCGGCAAACCCATCGACCCGATCGCCACGCGCCGCCCGAACGATGACCCAGGCACCGAATTCTATTACCGTCTGTGGCCGATCCAGGGCGTGATCGTGCACAAGACGCACATCACCTACCCATTGGGCGAGGACAAGCTGGCGCGGGTCAAGGAGCTGTTCTTCGGCGAAGACTGGACGCTGGACGCCGTGCCGGGCTATGGCGCACAACGTCGCGCCAACCCCTTCGAGACCTTTGCCGCGATTCCGGCGCGGGCGCGCTACCAGTTCATGTTGGATAACGCCGAGTACTTCGTGCGTACCTTCATCCGTGGTCCGGTGTGTCGCGGGCAGATCGCCACCGACGTGATTCGGGATAACTTCTGGGCCGTGTTCCAGGCGCCCGAGCACGATCTCTACATCACCGATGCCGAGTACCAGCGCGAGGCCACGCCACTGTTGGCCATGCCCGGCCAGTTCGACGATATCGGCGATCTGCTGGGCTTGTGGCGCAACTATCGCGACAAGCGCAACGACTACGAGAACCTGCGTAAGGACGCCTACGCTGACGCGCCTGCCGCGGACTGGACGCATATCTGGAGCGGCAATGACAACGCGCTGCTGTCGATCTTCCGCCAGCACGACAGCGCTTCAGTGCGCAAAGGCCTGCTCGGCGAGATTCCGCAGACCCTGTGGTGGTTGGACTATCCGCTGCTGGAACGCACCTACTATCAGTTGGTGGTCAATTTCGACGTGTTCGGTAATGTCTCGCACCAGGCGCAGACGCGCCTGTACTTCGACCTGATCCGCAATGGCGCCGAGGTCAACTTCCTCCGCCTGTTGCCGGCGCGATCACGCGAGGCTTACCTGGATGACTGGTATCAGAACAGTGGCAAGTTGAAGATGCTGCTGGACTACACCTCGGTCGATCATCGTTCACCGAGTGCCATTGGCCTGACGGGCAACGATCCGAAGAAGCAGTTTGCCGAGCAGTTGCTGCAGCGTTACGCCGAACTCAATGCGCGTCCGGATCCGATCAACCGCTGCACAGGCGCACGCTGCTATCGCGATGGTCTGCCCAAGGAGCTGCAGCATGCCGAGCAGGCGCTGGCGCGTCTTGCCAGTCGCCCGGCCGGTGGCTTGCGAGTGATCGATCAACTGCCGGAAGCGACGATGCTGCGCGTGGAACTGAGCGATGGTTCGCGCGAGATCTACAGCCTGCTGCGCAACCGTGCTCACAGCAACGTGGCGTTCATGCTGGGTGAGGAACTGCGCTATCAACCGCGGCTGGATACCCTGACCATCTATCCGGAAGTCCTGAGCAGCTACCCGAACTTCCTGTTTTCGGTGAAAGCCGGCGAGGTGGATGCCTTCGTCAAGCAAATGGAAGGTGTCAGCGACGCTAAGTCCTTCGAGCGTATCGTCGAGCATTGGGGGATACGGCGTAGCCATCCCGAGTTCTGGCGCTACTTCCATGATATGGCCGAGCATATCCGCGAAACCCAGCCGCTGGAGGCGGGCGTGCTGGACATGAACCGCTACGAGAACCTCTGAGCGTCGCTTTCGGAGCGCACATAGGTGCGCTTCGAAAACGCCCAGAGAGGCTTCGCTATTGCTGCGATCAATTCCTACTAATTTACTTGGGCTTTAACCGGGCGACGCTCTGGCGTACACTGCGTCCATGTTCGCGAGGAGTTGCCATGAGCGCCATCACCATTACCCAAGCTGCCGAAGAATACCTGGCCGAGCTGCTGAGCAAGCAGGACACTCCGGGTATCGGCATCCGAGTTTTCATTACCCAGCCGGGTACGCCCTATGCAGAAACTTGCATCGCCTACTGCAAGCCAGGTGAGCAGAAGCCTGAAGATACTGCTGTTGGCCTGGCCAGCTTCACTGCCTGGATTGACGGTATCAGCGAGCCGTTCCTAGAAGACGCAGTCGTCGACTACGCCACTGATCGTATGGGCGGCCAGCTGACCATCAAGGCGCCGAACGCCAAGGTACCGATGGTCAACGAAGACAGCCCGCTCAACGAGCGTATCAACTACTACCTGCAGACCGAGATCAACCCCGGCCTGGCCAGCCATGGCGGTCAGGTGACGCTGATCGACGTGGTCGAAGAGGGCATCGCCGTACTGCAGTTCGGTGGCGGTTGCCAAGGTTGTGGCCAAGCCGACTACACCCTCAAAGAAGGCATCGAGAAAACCCTGCTCGAGCGCATTCCTGAACTCAAGGGCGTACGTGACGTGACCGACCACAGCAATCGCGAGAACGCTTACTACTGAGTAAGCGCTCGTTACATGAAAAAGGGGCGACCATGGTCGCCCCTTTTTCATTTCAGGCTTTATGAACGCGGGTAATGGAGGCGGGGAAGCGTTCGAGCTTTGCGGCTGGTCGAATCGGGCGTCTTACCAGTTCGCCACCGCAGTTAGGGCAGCGCAGCGCCAGGACGGATTCGGCACAGGGGCGACAGAAAGTGCATTCGAAAGAGCAAATCAGCGCATCGACACTGGCTGCTGGCAGGTCGCAGTCGCAGTTTTCGCAGTTTGGGCGCAGCTCAAGCATGGTGAGTGACTCCGCAGGATTGAGTCACTGAGTCTGCAGATGCTCTGCAACGCAGGCAAGAGGCGGAACTATCTGGGGGCGCCTGATGGCGCCCCGGAAGGTGACTTACTCTGGCATGCTCCACGGCGCCAGATCGAAACCTTGGCTACGCAGTTCTTCGCGGGAGCGGGTCAGGGCGTCAGCCAGTTGCGCCGGGTCGGTGTAGGTGTCGCTGGACAGTTGGGTGCGGCCGAGCAGGCGGGTGCTGGTGCGGTCGATAACGCTGATGCTGATCACACCGGTACCGTCTTGCGGGGACCAGGCAACGCACTGGAAGGGGCGGAATGCGCGATCGGCAATCAGCAGGGCTTCGTTAAAACGCAGTGGTGTGTTCATGGGTTCGGTCTCTCCGAGTTAATCCCAGTAATTAGTGTGCCCATCGTTTATGAGTGGGCCTTTCATTACTGTTGATGAACGCAGTCGACCTATAAGTCACACACCACTGAAAAAAGTTTTAATTTCTTCACAAAGTGCCCTTCAAGAACCTACCGGCGTGTCGCCGGTTACAGTTTTTTATTCTGAAAGTTCCACGGGCGCTTCTGCTTCTTGCTCCTGCACGCCTGAATTGACGGGGGCTGCAACCTCAGGCGCGGCATTACGCTGATGGCGATAGGCACTGACCGCTTCGTATACCGACTTGCGCAAACGGTTAATACCGCCGATTGGGCGATGCTCCGGGAGTGCATGCCAGGGATTGAAGGACATATTGTCGCAGAACAGATTTTGTTCGCGACTATCGAAGTCCTGAGCTTTTACGGTAATACGCGCCACGCTTTGGAATGGGGAAATTCTTTCGCTCCATTCGACACTGGGGTCTTCAATGGGCATGTAGTACTGGGCGTTTTGTTTTTGCACTTGCAGTTCAAAACAGGCTGGTGCGCGATCCAGTGATAGCTGCTGGTAAAGCGCGTTGCGCAAGAAGTTTGGCAAGCCGTCGTTCTGCTCCGGCAGTTCATAGGGTGGGCAGTTCTGCGGGGCTGGCACGACGCGGTACTTGATGTTGAGGTCGCCGAGCTTGAATGGAGCGATAGAGTTATAGGTAGTCGCCACCGGGCTTTCCGGTGCAGGTGCCAGGGTCTTGAGCGCAATGATCAGGTGGCGAACTTCCCAGGTACGTGGATCCAGGCTGGGGAAGAAGGCTTGCACCTTCTTGCCGTCTGCCTGGGCCGCGAAGTTGGTGCGATATTCGGCCACGTCGCTGACGAAGAACGCAGGATGGTTGAACATCACGAAGTCCTGCTCGCCGGCATGGGCCGGGCTTTTCATCAGCTTTTCACCGGGGACGTCGAGTAGTTTGATGGCCATGCCGCGCGCATCGCGGGCGCGGTCGAACTGCGGGTAGGCGTTGCCGTTGGACAGGCGCATCCAGGCTTGCCAGGTATGTCCGGGCTCGCTGAATACGCCATGGCGCAGCGACTCGTCCAGGTCATCCAGCACATGTACCTCGGCTTTGACGCAGCCATGGGCCTTGGCGTGTGCATCGCGCAGTACGCGTGTGTTGTCACGGTGCTGCTCGACGATGCGCACGGCGTCCTCGATGATCACGCGCGTCAGCGCTGCTTCATCCGGCGGAATCTGCTCTTCGCTGGAAACCGGGCCGGAGAATTTCCAGGCGTAGTAAGCCTCGCCGAGGCCCCAGCCAATCAGGCCAACGACACCTAGTGTGAGCAGAAGCTTGCCGAGCAGGCGACCGAGCCAAAGCCAGAAACGTTTCAACATTATTGGAATCCTTGTTCTAGAACGTGCTGGTGGAGTCAGCCTTCGCAGCTCGGGCCGGGTGTCCAGGGTTTGACGGGTACTTCGCTGAGCTGGGTTTCCAGCTCGTGATTGCCGAGTACCTTGAGGTATTCGATCAGGGCCAGGCGCTCATCCGGCGACAGCGCTCGGCCGATTACGCCCTCCTGGCGACAGCCATCGCGGAACTCATGGCCGCCGTTGTCGTTGCCGGTGATTCGGGTATCGAACAGGAAGCCGCCTGGGAAGCTTTCGCTGCGATAGCCGACGCGGCTCGGATCGAACTCGAAATTCCCCACCCAGAACTGGGCTTGCCGTTCATAAACCGGGGAGAGCAATTCGAACAGGTTCGGCACTGAACCGTTGTGCAGGAAGGGCGGGGTAGCCCAGATACCGTCCAGAGGGCGTGCCTTGTAGCCACGCTTCTCCTGCACGCCGATGGACAGGCCATAGCCATCCATGTTCCAGCGTTGGCGTGGGCCGATACCGGCATCCTGATAGGCGCGGTTTTCCACGTAGGCAGTGATGTAGGCCAGGCCTTTGGCGCTGGAGATGCTCTTGAAGTCGACGTTATCCAGGCTGGCGCCGTACAGTTTGACGTCCAGCTTGCTGAGCTCGGCCTTTGTCCAGCCCAGGCGGCTGATATCGAAGCGATGATCGGCGATGTTATCGGCGGTGGTGGGGTCGGTGCCGACGATGTCGGTCGGTACGATGCGCATCTTCCATTCAGGATCGCGCGAAGGTGCCACACGCTTGTCACGTGGTTGTGGATTGGGCGCGTGGCAATAGGCACAGTTTTCGCTGTAGAGCGCCTTGCCGCGACTGGCCAGGGGCAGATCAACCTTGCCTAGAATCGCCTCTGGCCATTTCGGTGGCTGCAGCGTTTTCAGCGTTTCTTCGAGCGTGTAGAGATCATGCAGGCGTACGCTGGAGGCATAGCGATCGGCCTCGGCAACGGCCTGGCCGTTCTCGCCGAACAAGTGCAGGCTCGCGCCAACGCCCAGCGCCTCGCCGATATTGCGAGCCATTGGCTGCATGGCCGAACCGTTCCACTGCACCCAATCGAATTTCCAGATATCCCAGAGATGTGGATAGCTCACCGGGGCGTCGGCGACGCGGTAGTTGGCTTCGTCGAGGGCATCACCAAACACGGTATTGGCGATACGGCCGAAGGCATCGGTACGACCAAAGCCTTCCTCGGTCGGGTACAGGCCGCGGTGCCAGTCATTGAAAGCCGTGGCCAGCAGGTGGTCGAGCACCTGCTTGAAGTCCTCGCGCAGGCGATCACGGCCCTGGGGATACTGGTCGCCCAGCACTGCCTGAGCGAAACGGCGGAATTTCAGCGGGTTGTAGTAGGTGAAGGCCATGCTCATGCCCAGCGCCTGGCCAAAACCGCCACCGCGCAAGGTCGGTACGGTGGAGGCGAGAGAGTGCAGGGCCGCACCACCATCGATGCGTATTGCTTGGCCTTTGTAACGCAGTTCACCGGTGTGGCAGGCGGCGCAGCTGATATCGAGAAAGTGCTCGCCGCTTTCGTTGTCCTGATGACGGGTAAAACCAACTGGCAGGTTACCGGGGTTGAGCGCAGTGGCTTGCTGCTTGGGATCGGTCAGAAAGCCGAAGCGGGCAAGGTAATCGAGGCGGGCGAACTTTTCGCTGCCAAAGGGCATTTCCAGGGCGACGAACCAGTCGTAGCGTAGGCCCTTAACAGTCGTGCCCTGGGGGGTGTAGTAGTAAGTCTGGCGCTGTTCGTCGTTCCATTGTTCCAGGTAGTGAAGCTCATCTGGCTGCTCGAAACTCGGCAGATTGGGATTGGCGACGTAATAGAGCACCACTGCCAGGCCGACGAGCACCAGCAACAGAACGAGTTTCAGGGTACGACGGATCAGGCGACGCATCGGAGACATCCTTGTAGCGTTCTTATTAATTGGTCTGTTATGCCAATACTGTAGGCAGTTGGCAAGATGCCATCGTTGTCTGATGACAAGTTTGCAATAACCAGCGGGAACAACCGATATAGAGAAATGATCCAAGCGGCGTCAAAGTTCTTGCTAGCGTTACACTCATGTGCGCCAAATCATTGTTTTTATTGGGGATACAAAATAATGGCGCCAAGGATGGAGTATGTTGGAGGCTGTTTCCGTCGCATCCCGACAATTATTCGTAGTCGAGCCCGCAGCTGACTGCGAATCGCTGTTTTCTCTGCTACAAGCCGCCGGATGGACGCTTCATCGCTGCCCTCTGGAACGGCTTACGGCTCAGGCCGGCGATGTGGTGCTGATGCGCTTGCCGGATCAGCCCAGCGCGCCACTGCTGAATATCCTGGAGCAGAGCCAGGCCTGCTGGGTGGCGCTGCTCGATGGACAGCCCCAGCCGACCATGAAAGCGCTGCTGAGTGAGCGATTCTTTGCAGCACATAGCTTGCCGCTCAATGCCGTCAGCTTGCTCGATACCCTGCAACAGACACAGGTGTTCGCCCGGCTACGTAAACAGCAGGGGGAGCGACAGACACGGCATTTTCTGGGCAGCAGCAGCCAGGCACGCAGCCTGCGCCAACAACTGGATCGTCTCGGTAGCTGGCAGGGGCCGATATTGATCAGGGGCGAGCACGGCAGTGGCAAGAAGCTGCTGGCACGCCTGCTCCACGAGGCATCACCGCGCAAAGGCCAGGTGTTGATGCATGTCGATTGTGTACGCGAAAGCAACGTCTTGTTCGACGAGCAGGGGCCTCTGGCCGCTGCAACCAGGACAACGGTCGTGCTGGATGGCGTGGCGAGTCTGTCAGCACCGGATCAACAACGGCTGTTGCAGTACCTGCAGGCCAAACCCGAGATGGCGTTGCTGATTCTCAGTCGGGGGGAGCTGGAGCAGGCACTGCTCCAGGGCGTTTTCCGCGAGGATCTGTATCGCCTGCTGGCGAGGCAGCAGTTGCAGACCATCAAGCTACGCGAGCAGCACGGCGACATGCTGTTGCTAGCCGAACACATCGCCAGGTTGCATGGCTCGCCGGCCAGTCGGCGGCAGCGCTGTTTCAGCGATGAAGCCATCGATGCAATGACCGCGCATGCCTGGCCCGGTAATGTACGAGAACTGTGCGGCCGCGTGGTTCGGGGTTTGGCCCAGGCTCAGGGGCGACAGATCAGTGCGCGAGATCTTGGTCTGGAGGCGGTGCGAAGGTGTGACGCTGAAGTTGTCACGCTGGAGGACTATATCCTTCGCGCGGAGCGTCAGGCGCTGGACGACGTACTGGCACGCCACACCAACAACATGAGCCAGGCGGCGCGTAGTCTGGGAATATCGCGTCCTACCTTCTATCGCCTGTTGCACAAGCATCGTCTGCGCTGAGCAGCGCTTGTACCTGGCTCAGGGCTGCAAGACGGCGTTGTGACCAATCTCCCGAGAGCGCACAGACCGGTTGGTTATTGTCATCGAGCCACTGCTGGCAGGCGCGATGGAATACCACTCGTTCGTCCAGTTGCGGCTGGCAGCGCTGGCCATCGGCGACCCAGGAAACACCGCGCGGGTCGAGCAGCAGATGCAGGTCATAGTGGCGGGCAAGGAGTTCTTCCTCAAGCCACGCGGGGCAATCACCGAACAGGCAGCGACTCCAGAGGATGTTGCTCAGCAGGTGGGTGTCGAGAATCAACAGGGCCGGACTCTGACTGCGGGCAGCATCTTCCCAGGCCAACTGGCCACGGGCGATGACCGGTATATCGGCATAGCAGGTGTCGCGCTGTTCGTGTTCGATGAAGTGGCGCACGTACTCGCCCACCACGATACCGCCGAAACGGGCCTGGATCTGTGCAGACAACCAACTCTTGCCGCTGGATTCCGGGCCAGTGAGTACCAGCACTTTCATCAATGACCCCAGATGGCAGGATCGCGCTGCCAGCTTCGCCAGCCACTGATGGCCAACAGGGTAAAAACGGCGTAGAGACCGGCCGTCAGGTACAGGCCGCTGTGCAGGAAGAAGGCGACATAGCACAGATCAACCACGATCCACAGCGCCCAGCATTGCAGGCGCTTCTGCGCCATCCACAGTTGTGCAACCAGACTGAAAGACGTGAGTGCGGCATCCAGCCAGGGCGCACTGGCGTCGGTATGGTTGGCCATCAGGTAGCCGAGTAGCAGCGCGCCGAGGGCGCCTAGCAGAAGTCCTGCGATTATGCTGAATAACCCGAGTCGGCTGACCTGGCGCCCATCATGGCGTTCGCCGCCACGCGTCCATTGCCACCATCCGTAGAGCTGCAGGCCAGCGAACAGCACTTGCAGCAGCAGATTGGAATACAGTCGCCAATCATAGAACAGCCAGGCATAGAGCAGCACCATGAGCAGGCCAATGGGCCAGCACCAGGGGTTCTGACGCACCGTCAGCCATACGGCAATGATACCGAGCCCGGCGGCAATCAGTTCGAGCCAGGACATCTGGCATCCTCGTGAAGAGAAAGGGGGGCGATTGTACTGATGCCCGGCGTTCAGCACACCAGGCTGTCGGCCTGCCGATAGAGTGCCAGGAGTTTACGGGTGATGGTCTGCTGAATATCGTCGCGCTCGAAACTCGACAGCCGTTCCAGGCGGGCGAGTTGTAGGCGATGCAAATGGATGTAGGGCATCTGTTGGTCGAATTCGCGCAAGTCACCTTTCATCAGCACCGGCAGAAAAACGTCGCCGATTTTCTTCTGATTGCTGATGATCTGCGCCAGTGCGGGCTTGAAGGCCATGGTCTTCGGTGCTGGGCCATGATCCTTGAGCTGCGTGCTGAGCAACAGTCCGGGTTTGCCCAGCACCTTGCCAGGCAACACGCATAGGCCCGTCTTGCGAATGGCCTGAGCATCGATACCGTGCAGCGTGTCATGGAACGCATAGGGGTTGGGCAGCACCACCATCTTGCGGCCGAGGTCGGTGGGGAAGTGCAGGCTGTAGTTGGTGTACAGCTGCCCCACCGATTCGGAATAGACGCACAGGCGGTTCTCGAACAGTTTGATGAAGCGCTCGGCCAGCTCACGGCGGGCCATGCTATCCAGATCCCAGATCAGATCCTGGTTCTGCGGCCGAGTGAAGTCGACCTCCTGGTGCTCCATGTCGCTCATGCTGGTCTCATACGCGGAACTGCCCCAGCAGACGATTCAGTTGATCGGCCAGTTGCTTCAGGTGCTGGCTGGCGGCGTTCGACTGCTCGGCGGCCTCGGCGGTGTTGTGGGCCAGGGCTGCCGTCTGGGTGACGTTCTGGTTGATGTCTTCCACCACGTGCGATTGTTGCAAGGTGGCGCTGGCGATCGACGCGTTGAGCCCGGTCAGATTGCGTAGCGATTGTGCGATCAGCGCCAGGCTTTGACCAGCCTGGCTGGCTTGTTCCACCGTCAATTGCGAGGCCCGGCTGCTGTCATGAATGACCTTGACCGCAGCCTCGGAGTTGCCTTGCAGGCGCTCGATCATGCCCTGAATTTCAGCCGTGGACTGTTGCGTGCGCTGCGCTAGCAGGCGAACTTCATCGGCTACCACGGCAAAGCCTCGGCCTTGTTCGCCGGCACGGGCCGCTTCGATGGCGGCGTTGAGGGCGAGCAGGTTGGTTTGCTCGGCAATCGAGCGAATCACCTCCAACACGCTGCCAATCTGCGTACTCTCACTGGCCAGTGACTGGATGACTTCAACTGCCTTGTCGATGGTGCCCGAGAGCTGACCGATCTGACGCAGACTGGCTTCGATGTTCTGCTGTCCCTGGCTGGCCTGTTCTTCTGCCGTGTGCATTTCGCTGGAGGCGTGTTCGGCGTTCTTCGCCACGTCCTGCACGCCGTAGGTCACTTGGTTCACTGCCGTAGCCACCAGTTCCATCTGCTGAGCTTGCTGTTGGCTGTGCTGCTGGGCCTCGTTGGAAATATCGCCGAGCGAACGTGCCGCCTGATCCAGTGAACCGGCAGAGTCGAGCATTTGGCGAATGACCTGGCGCAGCTTATCGGTGAAGGCATTGAAGTGCCCGGCCAGAGCAGTCAGTTCGTCACGACCATGGGTATCGAGGTTGCGGGTGAGATCACCTTCGCCACTGGCGATACTGGCCATGGCGTCCACTGCAGCTTCCAGCGGTTGGGCGATGCTCCGGGTAATCAACACCACCAGAGCAGCCAGCAGCAGGGCGATGAGCAAGCCGATGCCCATCGCGCTGAGTGCCTGGGTCTTGAATTCGGCCTGCACGTCATCGACGTAGACGCCGGAGCCGATGATCCAGCCCCAGGGCTGGAACAGTTCGACATAGGAAATTTTCGGCACCGGCTCACTGGCGCCCGGCTTGGGCCAGCGGTAGTCGACCTGGCCTGCGCCTTTGCTGCGGCTGATGGCGACCATCTCATTGAACAGCTCTTTGCCGTCCGGATCCTTGAAACCCGAGAGGTTCTGGCCTTCGAGCTTGGCATTGATCGGATGCATGAGCATGACTGGTGTCTGGTCATTGATCCAGAAGTACTCCTGTCCGGCATAGCGCAGACCACGGATGACATCCATCGCCTGTTTCTGCGCCTCTTCACGGCTCAGACTGCCGGCGGTTTCGAGGCTATGGAAATGCTTGAGGATGCCAGCTGCGCTCTGCACCACGTGCTCGGTCTTCTGTGCCTTGCCGGCATAAAGGTCGAGGTTGATCTGGCGCAGCATGTAGGTACCTTGCAGAACCAGCGTCAGGAGGGCCAACCCGAGGATCAGCCATAAGCGGCGACTGATGGGGATACTGCGTAAGCTGTTCATGGGCGAGTTCCTGATTATTGTTTTTGTTAGGGATGACTACCACGCGGTGCAGAGCGAACTGCCAGTCATGGCGAGGCATCCTTTACTCTAGTTGTCTGATAGCATTTCGGCAGCGCGGCAAAGAACCTGAATGGTCGCCGAGTTAGACCGTTGCAAGGAACCTCTACAGCACGTCTATGTCCCAGGGCCGGGCAATGTTTCAATTTGTTTTTCAAGCGGCACTTGTCGCGATTTTTGTTGGGGGAGTCAATGGATATCTGGGCGGCCTTTCAGGCGTTGATCCTGGGCATAGTGGAAGGCTTGACGGAGTTTCTGCCGATTTCCAGTACGGGGCATCTGATCGTGGCGGGCGATCTGCTGGATTTCAATGGGGAAACCGCTACAGCATTCAAGATCATCATCCAGCTGGGCGCCATCCTGGCGGTGATGTGGGAGTTTCGCGACAGAATCTTCAGTGTGGTGCGCGGCCTGCCGAGCGAGCGCAAGGCACAGCGTTTCACCGGAAATCTGCTGATCGCCTTCATTCCGGCACTGATCATCGGCCCATTGTTCGCCAACCTGATCGAACACTGGCTGTTCAACCCCATCACCGTGGCCTCCGCGTTGATCGTGGGCGGCATCATCATGATCTGGGCGGAAAAGCGCGAACATGCCATCAAGGCCGAGTCGGTCGATGATATGACCTGGGGCCTGGCCCTGAAGGTCGGCTTGGCACAATGCCTGGCCATGATCCCCGGCACTTCCCGTTCTGGCGCGACCATCATCGGCGGTCTGGTGTTCGGGTTGTCGCGCAAGGCGGCTACCGAGTTTTCCTTCTTTCTGGCCATGCCGACCATGGTTGCGGCGACTGCATACTCGCTGTTCAAGTACCGTGACATCCTGCAGTTGAGCGATCTGCCGATCTTCATCATCGGTTTCGTTACCACCTTCATCGTGGCGATACTGACTGTGCGCGCGCTGCTGAAATTCATCGCCAACCACAGCTACGTGGTGTTCGCCTGGTACCGCATCGCTTTCGGTCTGCTCATTCTCGCTACCTGGCAGTTGCATTTGATCGACTGGAGCACCGCGCAACCGTGATTGGCAATGAGCGTAGAGGTCGACTGAAAAGCTGGAACGATGACAAGGGCTTTGGCTTCATCGCGCCGGAGTCGGGTGGTGTCGATGTATTCGCGCATATCTCGGCCATGCGCGGTGAGCGTCGGCCAGTGCCAGGTGACCAGGTGCTGTATGTGGAAGGTCGGGACGAGAAGGGCCGGTCGCGTGCCGAGCACCTGCGTCTGGCCGGTGAGATAAGCCTGGATCGTCCAGCCATCCGGCGTAAGCCCAAACCCGTTGCAACACCACAGCCACGCAAGGCACCGAGCAAGGCGTCCAGAACATCCGCAGGCAATACCGAGCCATCCGGGCCTATTCGCAACTTCGGCGGCAAGATCCTGCTGTTGATCGCGCTGTGCATGCTGCCCCTGCTGGGCGCGCAGAAACTGCTGGTCGCGGGTGTCGTTTGGGTGTTGCCGCTATACATGTTCGCCAGCATGGCGAGCTTCCTGCAGTACTGGTTGGACAAACGCAGCGCTCAGGATGGCGGCCGGCGCATATCGGAAAATACCCTGCACCTGGTCGAGTTGGCTGGCGGCTGGCCGGGGGCGTTGATCGCCCAGCAGACCTTTCGTCACAAGACGCGCAAGGCGTCCTATCAGGCACTGTTCTGGGTGATCATCGCGGCGCACCAGTTGTTCTGGGTCGACCTGTTGCTGCTCGATGGCGCCTATATCGCCCGGCACATTCCGTTATTCGTCCAGTAGCAGCCCGGGTTGCAGGCGCTTGGGTAACCGGCGTACCACCAACTGATGCGAACGGGTGAGCAACTGGCGCAGTTCGTCGTTGCCGAGCGGTAACCTGCGTGCGCTCATGCTTACCCAGCGGGCACGCGCCAGGTACGGCGCAGGGCGAATGCCAGGGCGGTCGACATGGCCGAGAAACAGATCGTCATCGACCTTGAACGCCAGATCCTCACCGAGAAAATCGAGGATGGCGAACATCTTGTTGCCCGCTACCGAAAACACCCGGTTGCTGCCCCATTTGAGATCTTCGCGGGCACCCGGCAGGGCGAGGCAAAAGGCAGCGATCTGATCCGGTGTCATGAGTGTCTCCACAAGGGGTTGAAGGCCGGCTAACTCGTGCGTAGCCGTTCGATCTGCAGGCGGGCGTAGCCGATGAAGCCTGCCAGTGCCCGTGGGCGCTGGGCCAGATCATCCTCGACCGTGCCCAGGTAGATGTCCCGCGCAGCTTGCAGCACAGGTCGATGCTCTGCGGGCAGGCGCTCCAGTAGCCAATCGGCCGCCACATCCTTGGCGGCGATCTCGCCAGTGCTCAGCGTCAGCCAGATGCGGGCCAGGGCCAGTACCACGGTGCACTCATCATCTAGCCAATCGTCCGGTTGATTCCATTGTGCGACGGTATCGTACAGTGCACGGAGCAGATCGGCTTCGGGCACCGGTTCGAACAACTCTGTTGCCGGTGGGCCGAACAGACAGATGCTGTGCTGGCGGGCCTTGCTTATGAGAATCGCCAGGTCGTGGTCTGTCATGGCCGGTTCGATGCGGCCTGCGTTCAGATCGTCGCGCAACCACTCGCCAAACTGCATCTCGCGCTCCGCGGGGTAGCGCCAGGGCAGTACGGCGTCTCGGTTCAGTACCGTAACCTCCAGCGGCCGCAAGTGCTCGGTGGCTGGCCAGGCGGAAATGTTCAGCAATGCCCGCATCAGGCTGCGGCGCACGGCCTCGCTCAGCGGCGTACTGACCATTACCAGCAGGTCAAGATCACTGCCAGGCTTCAGGCCACCGGCCACGGCCGAGCCGTAGAGGTGTACGGCCAGCAAGTCATCGCCCAGGTGCTGCTGCAAAAGAGCGAGGGCAGCGCTGATCTGTGCATTCATGACGGGGTTACCAGCGAACGTTCATAGGCCCGGGTCATGACCTGCCAGGTGAGTGGGTCGGCCGGGATCAAGTGTTCGATGCGTAGCGAGGCCACGGTGATGTCGAGAGGCATGCCGAAGGTGGTGAAGGTGGAGAGAAAACTCAGTTCCCCTTCAGGCGAGTCGATGCGCGTCATCACCAGTGGCGGGAATTCGTTGCTCAGCGACGCTGGTCCGGATGGTGTCGGAAGGCTGGCCAGCAGCGTGGCCAACTCCGGATTTTCCAGCGCTTCGCGGGAGGCGCGTTGCCAGGCGACGGTACGGATTTCTTCGGCATTGAGCAGATGGTCGCCGAGGCCTCCCGGCTGTAACAGAGTGACCAGCAGATTCAGCTCATCGGCGGCGTCCGTAGGCAGCCCCAGCAGCCCGAATAGTGCGGCAGTGCTGGCGTTGGCAGCCAGTACCTGCCACTGGCTGCCTAGCACGATCGCCGGGGCCGGATTGTTGGCTTGCAGGACATGGCCGATGGCGCCACGAATCGCCTCCAGCGAAGGGGAGGCGAGCGGCGACGCAGCATAGCGCGGTGCATACCCGGCAGCCAGGAACACGCTGTTGCATTGTTCCAGCGGCGCCTCCAGTGCCATCAACAGGGCATGCAGGGTAGCGGGGCTTGGTTTGGCGCGGCCGGTTTCGATGCAACTGAGGTGACGCTGGGAAACACCGGTGAGCAATGCCAGGTCGAGCTGGCTGAGGCTGGCCAGGCGGCGTAGCTGAAGCAGTTGCAGTCCGGCCGTGACAGGGGTGGTGGTTCGAGGCGACAGGCGGGCATTCATGCGCAAACTCTGATCGTGCGGGGGATGTGGTGTCTATGACCTGACAGGTCATTGAGCCAGCGGCGACGATAGCACTAACTTGCGCGGGCCATCGATCAGGAGCCGCGCATGAACAAGCCTTACCTCGCACTTATCACCTTGCTGGCATTCGCTGCCTATACGGCCTGGAGCATGGCAGTTGCCAAGCAGTCACTGATAGCCTTCGGCCTGGAACTGCTGTCGCGCCCCGATACGGCGCAAGTGGTCATCGACCTTTATCTGCTCGGCAGCATGGCTTGCATCTGGATGTACCGGGATGCCCGCGCGAAGGGGCGTTCGCTGTTCTCGATCCTGCCGTACCTGCTGCTTACCGCCATCTTCGTCTCGATTGGCCCGCTGTTGTATCTCGTGGTTGAAGGTTTCTGCCGCGAGCGACTGAGCGAGACACGGGCGTGAGCGATCTCTTACAGCTGTATAGCCTGTGCGTGCTGGCGCTTTTTCTGAAGATGCTGGCGATCTCCTGCTACCAGGGGTATTTCCGCCTCAGGTATCGGGCGTTCGCCAACCTCGAGGATGCTGCCTTCTTCGGCCGCGAGGTGCACGCGCAGGACATGCCACAGGTACAGCGGGCAGCCAAGGCCTGGACGAACGATCTGGAGAACATTCCCTTGTTTTTCATGCTCGGCGCTCTTGCCGTGGTATTGCAGGCGCCGATTGAAACGACCAGCGCGGTGTTCGTCACTTTCACCGGCGCACGCATCGCACATACGCTGATGTACCTGGGCGGCTGGCAACCCTGGCGTACTCTTGCCTATTTCGTGGCGCTGGCCTCTCTCCTCGTCCTGGCCGCGCTGATTGGCATCGCCTTGCTGTGATTTTGCCGCTGCCAGAGCTTGTCTTGTAGACTCTGGCTCCCCGTGATCACGCGCGAGCCGGGGCTCCTCCGAGCCCCAGTCGATACCTGTCAATGAATGCCCATTACCGTCTTCGGCTCTCTTCCTGGCTTTTGCTGGGCCTGTTGCTGCTTTCATTGCCGACATGGGCCGATAGTCGCCAACTCGATATCGCACAACCGAGTCAGCAACCCCTGTCGTTGACGACCCATGTTGGAATACTGGAAGACACCTCGCGGACGTTGACACAGGAAGATGTCCGTTCCGCCGAAATGGCCGGGCAATTTCGTTATGAACAGTCCAGCAGCGCGTCTTTCGCCCTCGGCTTTACCCGTTCGGCCTATTGGTTTCGCCTGGAACTCGGCAATTCCAGTGCTGATGCCGTGACCCGTTTGCTGGTAGTGGAAAACCCGCGAATCTCCATCGTCGATGCGCATATCCCGGACGAGCAGGGCGGTTATCGGGCTTGGTTCACCGGTGCGGATCGGCCACAGACGGCCAAGGCCTATGACAACCGCAACTTCGTCTTTCCGTTGAGTCTGCCGGCACATTCACAACAGGTCGTGTACCTGCGGGTCGAGTCGAGCATCGGCCTGCTGGTGCCGCTACAACTCTGGTCGGTCGATGCCTTCCATGCCTATGAGCGCGAGGATTACATGGCGCGCGCCGGCTACATGGGCATCGCCATCGCGATGATGCTGTTCAACCTGATGCTGTTCATTGCCCTGCGCGAGCGGATCTATCTGCTCTATGTGACCTTCGTGCTATGCGCCGTCTGTGCCTTGACGATCAAGAACGGCATGGCGCCGGACTGGACGCTGGCTGGCCTGCCGCTCAACTCCAACGTGGCCTACTACTCGGGAGCCTCGCTAGCTTTGAGTGGCATGTTGCTGTTCATGCGCGCCATGTTGCAGACCGCGCGCCTGTTGCCGCGGGTCGACCGTGCTTTGCTGGCGCTGGTGGCCCTGTACCTGGTTTCCCCGCTGATTTATGCCACCGCGCTGCCGCAGGTTTCACGAGTGGCCATCATGGTCTATCTGCTGACCGCCTTTGTGATGATGGGCATGGGCCTGGCTTGCGCCCTCAAGCGACAACGCAGTGCCTACTTCTTCCTGGCCGCCTTCGGCCTGCTGATTCTCGGTGGCGCCACCACCACCTTGCGTGCGCTGGGTATCTTGCCGACCAACGCGTTCACGGAAGACGGCCTGCAGATCGGCTCGTCGCTGGAGATGCTGTTGCTGGCCTTCGCCCTGGCCGACCGCATCAACGTCATGCGCCAGGAAAAGCTCCAGGCGCAGGCCAGGTTGTTGCAGACCCAGGAGCAACTGGTGCAAAGCCTTCAACGCTCCGAGCGCGAGTTGGAGGAGCGGGTGGCCGAAAGAACCGAAGAGTTGCAGGTGCTCAACAGTCGACTGGAAACACTGAGCCTGACCGATGCTCTCACCGGTATAGCCAACCGTCGTCATTTCGACGAGGTACTGGCCAAGGAGTGGAAACGTGCCCAGCGAATGGGCGAGCCGCTGGCCCTGGCAGTGGTGGATGTCGACTGGTTCAAGGCCTACAACGACCATTACGGACACCTGGCAGGTGACAGCTGTCTGCAACAGGTCGCGCATACGCTGGCTGCGACCATCAGTCGTTCCAGCGATCTGGTGGCGCGCTATGGCGGCGAGGAATTCGTCTTTCTGGCACCAGCCACCAGCCTGTCCAGTGCGCAGGGCATGGCGGAGAAGCTGGTGCAGTCAGTGGCGGCGCTGGCCTTGCCACACCTTCGCTCGCCCCTTGGCCACGTCAGTATCAGCGTCGGTGTAACAGCCATGCAGGCCGATGCCGAGCTTCCCCTGCAGACGTTGTTGCAGCGGGCCGATGCTGCGCTTTATCGCGCCAAGGCACTGGGGCGTAATCGCGTCGAGGTCGGCTAGCCAGGTGCAGGGGCCGTTCGCGAACTAGCGGTCTACGTGCCAGCTACAGGGGTCATACGCCCTTGCCAATTGATGTGCTCGGCTAGCAGATGGCGCTGCATCGGCTCGATCTGCATCAGACGCTTAACACTCCCACGTTTCTGGCATGAACCCTCTTGCTTGAGCGGTCGCGACGCGTTTCTCGGATGTTTTGCGCTGCTCGGGCTGTCTCAGTTGCTTAACAAAACGCACGCGTGTGGTTTAAGTCCTTTCTATAAGTGATTGATCCCCAAGCATAAATAACTGTTGGCCCAAGCCGTGCTTTGTCCTCCTGGGCGGTGTGCTCGTTGAGCGACACCCTTGAGAGGATGCCAAGCATGAAGCTGGATTGCCGCATATTGGTCATGGTCACCGCGCTGCTGGTTGGCCTGGCTCAGGCAGGCGAGGGCGATGTGGTCATCAGCCGCGACGTGCAGACGCGCGTCGCCACGGTCAATCCGATAGTCCCGGATCCACATCCGCGCGTGGTCAATCCCGGCAGTATCGCCAGCGGACTCACTGGCGAACTCGGTGACAGCGACTTCGCCGGCGTTTCCAGCGGCCTGGCACTTCCACAACGATTGCTCCAGGGAGGCTTCGGCACACCGATTCCTGCTGCTACGCATCAAGGCATTCCCGTTCTCGGTTCGGGCCATTCAGGAGGTGCACGCAGCAGCGGCATTGCCGATCAGGTCAATCGCAGCGTGCAACAGGGTTTGCGCCCCTTGCAGAGCATAGGAGGGCGCTGACATGCGTGAGCATTTGCTGTTTTCCATTGTGCTGCTGCTCAGCCTGTCGGTGCAGGCCGACAGCATGAGCGCCAGCATCGACGCCAGCGGCCAGGCCTATCAGGGCAACCTGAGTGTCAGTCAGGCTGCTGGCCTTCTGCAGCAGCAGGTAAACGCTCGTGCCCTCGCGGTGGGCGTCGATGGCGTGTCGACGAACACGATCGTGCAACGGCAGGAAAAGCTGCCCCAGCATGCGGCGCCGCTTGATGCCCAGGCCTCCATCACGGGCGACTCCTTCCGCAATGGCAGTGGAATGGTCGGCGTCAACCAGGCCGCTGGTATGGCCAACCAGCAGATCAATTCTGCGAGCGTGGCGTTGATTGCCGCGCCGGAGAGTCTGGATGACAGCGTGCTCGCTCAGAGCGTAACGCGCCCCAACGATTCAGTTTCAACCGTACCCATCCCGGCTGGAGAACGTCGCGTTGACATGAGCAACGAGGCCTTCGCCGGCAGCCGTGGCGTGGTGCAGTTGAACCAGAGTGCTGGTATTGGCAACCGTTCTGCCAATCACCTCAGCATCAGGGTTGTGGATTGAGCCCTGCCGCAACAAAGGTCAACTCCCAAAACCGCAAGGAGAACACCATGAAACACTCAGTACTGCTAAGCCCTCTGGCTTTTGCTCTGGCCGCGATGTTGGCAACCACTGTCCAGGCCGAAGGCTTCGGAGGTGGCTACGGTAACCCCAATGGCGCCAATGCGAGCGTCGACGATACGCAGATCAACCATAGCAACGACGTGATTAACAACGAGACCAAGAACACGGCCAGCATTGATGGATCGCTGGATGGTGCAGCGGGTAACGTCGGTGTCAACGTGGCCGCCGGTGACAACAACCAGCAGGCCAATGCCGCAGCCATTGCGACCGCCGATGCCGCGTTCGTGTTCGGAGGTCTCGCCTCCAGCAGTGCCAGTGCCAGCATTGGGGTGGATCAGCAGGCTTATAACAACACCCTGACCAATTACGGCAACCCCAACAATGCCAGTGTGCTGGGTAGCGCCAACGATGCGACCGGCAACGTTGCGATCAACGTTGCGGCCGGCAACTACAACCAACAGAAAAACGACATGTCGATCGCAGCATCGGAGAACGCCCTGGTCGCTACTGCGGCGTCGACTATTACCCAGACCTCCAGCGGCAACGAGACGGAGAACAAGCTTGGCGACGTGTTCGAGGTCGATGCAGCCCTGCCCACTGTAGCCAGTGGCTTCGGATTCGGCGGTGGCGGCTATAACCCGCGCACTCCACAGACTCCGGTGGTCAATAACGCCAGCCTGAGCGATTCGCTGGCCAATGCCTCGGGCAACGTGGGCGTCAACATTGCCGCCGGTGGTGGTAATCAGCAAAGCAACAGCCTGGCTATCGCCGCCGGCTGCAACGCCTGTGTAGCTCAGTAGGGAAATGGCGGCGCTGCCGTTCTGTATCGATAGCGCCGCCTCCTTCTGCTGGAGGCACCATGTTCGGCTCCAGATCTCGATTTTTTACCTGCTGCCTTTGCCTGGCTCTCTGTTCGCTGGCCGGTGCTGCAGAGCTACGCCTTGCCGTGCTGCCCAATGGTGGTTTGGCCCATATACAGGTGGAGAGCATCCGTGAGCGGCGTTTTTCCAATCTGGTCGAGCAACGAACCGATTTCAGCTGCGGTGCCGCGGCCATGGCGACGATTCTCAACCAGGCTTACGGCTTGGCGTTGCGCGAAGAGGATGTGATCAGGGGCATGCTGGCCAGTGCGGATGCCGATCAGGTACGCACTCAGGGGTTTTCCATGCTCGACATGAAGAATTACGCCGCCACGCTGGGACTGCGGGCGCGTGGCTATCGCATCGCTGCCGAACAACTGGACAGCATCAAGATTCCCGCCATCGTCCTGCTTGATGTTCGCGGATATAAGCACTTCGTCGTGTTGCAGCGTACATACCGGGGCTACGTCTATATCGGCGATCCGGTGCTGGGGCACAAGAAGATGGGGCTCAGCGAGTTCAGCAAGGGATGGAACGGTATCGTCTTCGCGCTGATCGGCCCTGGCTACGACCGCGAGAATGCGCTGCTGACACCACCGGAACCGCTGACGACCAAGCACCGCATCGATCACTTCAGCCCCGTCAGGGACGCCGAACTGATGGAGTTCGGTTTCATCCAGAGTGACTTCTTTTAACCAACTAGGGCTCATTGCTCAGGAGGTTGGCCATGCATACCAAATTATGGCTAGCGGCGAGCATTCTCGTTGCCAGTCTGCCGGTTGGCGCCAGCGCGTTGTTCCAGCCCGTCGAGGTCAGTGATCAGGAACTGGCGCAACTGCGGGGGCGCTATGTGTTGCCGGATCGCATCATCAGTTTCGGTGTGGTGATGACTTCGACCTGGCAGAACGGTGCAGGCCAGGTCATCGGCGCAGAGGTGGCGCTGAACGTGGCCAGCGGTCAGCTCCAGCCATCGCTCCATGTACGCCAGATCAGCTCGGCCGGAGATGGTAACGGCAGCGTCAGCGGGGGCAGTGGCACCATCACCGGTGGTGCTGGCCTGGATAACGTGCAGGGCATCGTGCAAAGCGTGCGCACGGCCGGTGATCTCAATACCGGCCTGAATGATCTGCGGCTACGCATCACGACTGGCAATGGCGATACTCCTGTCGATCCCGATGCGCAGCCCTGGAGCGGCAGCCAGGATTTCAGCAATGCAGCGGGCCTGGTTCACATCAGCACTCGCGCCGGCGGTATTAGCATCGCCTTGAATGCCAGCCAGGGGCAGGGTTCCAGTAGCCAGCAAATCGGTGGAGGCGTGGCGCAACACGCCAATATCTCCGGCACCCTGAACGATGTCCGGAACCTGGCAGCGCTGAACGTCGCGCTGCGTGACAACCCACGAAATCTCAACCTCGATAACTGCATCGAGCAAATTCGGGCCTTGCGCCCTCATGGCTACTGACAGGTGTCCACGTGGCACAAGGATCCGGTATATGCGCTCAGCATATGGCGTCTTCGTCACATTCAGTATGAGCTTCTGTTGCAGTCTGGTGGCTCTTGCGGCCGACGATGCTCAGGTCGAGGCCCTGCAGAAGGAATTGCAAGCGCTGCGGGCCAGTTACCAAACGCAGCAGAATGCATTGATGGTACTTGAGCAGCGGCTGCGCCAGATCGAGGGCAGGGCGGCGCCAGGCAGCGGCTCTGCGCCGCTGTCACGCAGTACCCAAATGGCCAGTGCAGAAGCCTCGGCCGGGTACGGAACTGCTTTGAAAGACAATGCCGAACCTCCAGCAAGCGTGGAAAACCTCTATCAGGAGGCGAGCGGCTTCTTCGGCGGCGGTACCTTCAGCATCGAGCCGGGAATCACCTATAGCCACTACGATTCACGCCAGCTGTTCCTCAACGGTTTTCTGGCCCTGGATGCAATCTTCCTCGGTAACATCGGCGTGGATCAGATCAATGCCGACACCTTCACGTTCGATCTGACCGGCCGTTACAACTGGGCACAACGTTGGCAGCTGGATATCAACACGCCGTGGATCTATCGGGAAAGCACCTACCAGTCGGCAGGCGCTGGCGGCTCCAGCACCTCGGTCAGTGAGGCAACCGTGACAGGTGATGCCCGCCTCGGAGACGTCAACATGGGCATCGCGTACAAGTTGCTGGATGAAGACGAAGGCCGGCCGGACGTCGTCTTGAGTTTGAGGGCCAAGGCGCCGACCGGGGTCGAACCCTACGGGATAAAACTCGACCGCGTGGCTGGGAACGACAACCTGAGCATCCCGGAAGATCTGCCAACAGGCAATGGTGTATGGTCCATCACGCCAGGTATCACGCTGGTCAAGACCCTCGATCCCACCGTGGTGTTTGGCAACTTTTCGTACACCTACAACCTTGAGGAAAGCTATGACGACATCAGCCCGCAGCGCGGCGTCAAAGTACCGGGCAAGGTGGATCTGGGTAATTGGTTTCAGTTCGGCCTGGGGGTCGCGTTCGCACTCAACGAACGTGCAAGCATGTCGATGTCGTTCAGTGAGCTGATCAGCCAACGCAGCAGGATCAAACCTGAAGGGCAGGGCTGGCAGACCATCACAGGCAGCGATGCCAACGCCGCGTATTTCAACATAGGCATGACCTTCGCGGCGAGCGACAAGCTGACCATCGTGCCCAACCTGTCGATCGGACTGACACCCGATGCGCCGGATTTTTCGTTCAGCATCAAGTTCCCCTACTACTTCTGACACGCTCGTGTCAGCGCAGTTGGTGCTTGTGCAGCAACCGGTAGAAGGTCGGCCGCGACACGCCCAGTGAGCGCGCGGCGTTACTCATGTTGGTCGAGTAATGCGTCAGGGCATCTTCGAGCGCCTGGCGTTCGGCAGTCAGCAGGTAGTCTTCCAGCGGGCGACAGGGCGTGGATGCCGTTACGGCCAGGCCGATATCGTGCGCTTCTATCTGACGGCCCTCGGCAAGAACCTGGGCACGCCTGACACGGTTGGCCAGCTCCCGCACGTTTCCAGGCCAGTCATAGCTCAACAGCGCCGTCATTGCGCCTTCGCTGAACTTCCGCGGACGACGGCCTGCTTCGGTGGCGTACTGGCGGGAGAAATGTTCGACGAACAAGGCAATGTCGTCCTTGCGCAAGCGCAGGGGGATTGTCTGGATCTGCAGCACATTCAGGCGGTAATAGAGATCCTCGCGAAACCGCCCCGCACTGATGGCCGCCTCGAGGTCGATGTGGGTCGCAGCCAGTACACGTACGTTGGCCGTCATGTTCTTGCTGGAACCAACTCTCTCGTAGGTCATTTCCTGGAGGAAACGCAGCAGGCTTGCCTGCATCTCCAGCGGCAGGTCACCTATCTCGTCGAGAAACAGAGTCCCGCCTTCCGCCGATTCGATGCGGCCCATCTTGCGTTGATTGGCGCCAGTGAAGGCTCCCTTTTCATGACCGAACAACTCGGAGTGGATCAAGTGCTCGGAGATGGCGCCACAGTTGACCGCCACGAAAGGGCCAGTGGCCCGCCGAGATTGGTTGTGCAGGCGACGCGCAACCAGCTCTTTGCCGGTGCCGCTTTCACCCGTGATGAGGACTGAGGCATCACTTGGAGAAATCTTGTCGACCAATCGACGCAGCGCCTGAGTCGACTGACTTTGCCCGATCAACAAGTCCCCAACGGTTATTGGGGGCTTGGTTATACGACGATACAGGCGAGCCATGCCTGAAGCGCGGCCTAATGTGCAATGCAGACGGGATGAGTCGAAAGGAAGCGTATGAAAGTCGAAGAACCATTCATATATGAAATTTGCCAGCTCAGTATTACGCCGCAGGCTGTCACTCATTACCGCTATCCACTCGGTCTGGCTGTCACGAATCTGTTGTTTTATCCGTTCCAGATAATCGAGGTGATGTGCTTGTAGGCAAATGACGCACACATCATAAACCGGCTCGATCTTGCTAGTCAGGTCGGCGTGGTCGACCAACCACTTATTAGTTTGCAGCTCGGGAATGAGTCGTTCGCAATCGCTTACAGCTTCCACGATCAACAGACGTCTGGGATGGTCAAGCGAACCCAGCATACGAACTCCTTTGCCCTTGAGAGGCAGGTACAGCGCTCGCAGGTTGTTTCTTGGCTTTTGCAGTCTACCTACCGGAAGCACCTAATGTGCACGGTTTTATTCGGTACGACCGTGCAAGAATTCATGCATTTAAAACACCTGTGAGTGATAAGAAAGGCATTTTAATGTTTGTTGGCTAGGTAAGTTTCCATAGGACTGAAAAGTTATAGCTGATGCCATCTGCAAGGCAAGTTAAATCCCTGCAATCCGATGTATGGCTTATGCAATGAACGATTAATTATTTGTAGGCATGCAGGAAGATTTCCATGCCGCAACATTGATAAATACTGAGTGACTGGACAGGAATGCCAGCCAAGAAATGTTTCGAAGAGCTGAAATATGACAATTTCATGAATGCCCCTTCGATTGCAAGTAACTGCCAATCGAAGGGGGGAAAGGCTCAGGCCTGCGGTTGCCAGCCGCCACCCAGCGCCTTGTAGATGGCGACGATGCCGCTGTACAGCTCCACCTCGGCCGAGGCCTGGGCATCCTCGGCAGAAAGGCGCTCGCGTTCGGCATCCAGTAACACAAGGAAATCCACCGTACCCTCGCGATAACGAATCGCCGCCTGGTCGGCTGCTGCACGGCTGGCTTCGGCCTGGCGCACCAGAGCAACCAGACGTTGTTGGCGTTTGGCGTAATCGCTGAAGGCGTTCTCCGACTCCTCCAGCGCCAGCAGTACCTGCTGCTCGTACTGCGAGAGTGCGCCATCGGCCTCGGCTTCGGCACCGCGCAGGCGCGCTCGCACGCTGCCCAGGTCGAATGCCGCCCAGCTGATGCTGGGTGCGACGCCCCAGGCACGAGCCGCCGATGCGCCCAACTGCGAGCCGCGGCCGGCGGTGAAGCCCAGGAAACCGGACAGGCTGACGCGGGGGAACAGATCCGCGGTAGCGACACCGACTTCAGCGGTGGCCGCCGCTAGCTGACGCTCGGCCGCCTGGATATCAGGACGACGGCGCAGCAATTCGGCCGGGTTGCCAATCGGCAGCGCCTTGGCGATCACCGGTAACGGCTTGGGCGTCAGGTCGACCTGCAACTGCTCCGGGCGCTGGCCGAGCAGGGTGGCGATGCGGTTCTGCGCACGCACCTGCTGTGCCTGTAACTGCGGCAGGCTGGCTTCGGTGGCCGCCAGGCGTGCATCAGCGCGTAGTACGTCCAGTTCGTTGCCGACGCCGGCGTCACGCAGTTGCTCGGTGATGGTGCGCGAGTCCTGCTGATTCTTCAGGTTCTCGCGAGCGATGCTTTCGCGCAGTTGCGCGCCACGCAGCGTGCCGTAGGCGTCGACCAGTTCGGCGATCAGGCTGACCTGCAACTGGTAGTAGTCGGCCTCGGCAAGCTCGATTCGGGCTTCGCTGGCTTCCAGCTGGCGCTGGATACGGCCGAACAGATCCACTTCCCAGGCCATGTCCAGGCCCAGGTCGTAGCGTTCCTGGCGGATGCGTTCATCGCTGGTTGGCGGTTGTTGGGCCTTGCCGAATTCACCACTGGCGCGGCTGGTAACGGTGGGGAAACGGTCATTGGCCACGTCATCACGGATTGCCCGCGCTGCACGCAGACGGTTGAAGGCCACGTGCAGTTCGCGGTTGTCCTGCAGCGAACGCTGTACCAGCTGGTTCAGCGTCGGGTCGTCGAACTGCTGCCACCAGGTGGCTTCGAAACGGCTGCGGTCGTAATCGGCTGCTTCCAGCGCGGCAATGCGCGCTGGTTCGGTGCTGGGCGCTCGATAGTCCGGGCCGACGGCGCAAGCCGACAGTGCCAGGGTCAGGAGGGCGGGGGCAAAGGCTTTCATGCATGCGACTCCTGCAGACGGGCGGCTTTGCGCGCTTCGCGTTTCTCGACGAAGGCACGGATCAGTACATAGAACACCGGGGTCAGCAGCAGGCCGAAGAAGGTCACGCCGATCATCCCGCTGAACACCGCCACGCCCATGGCATGGCGCATCTCGGCACCGGCACCGGTGGAAAGCACCAGCGGCACCACACCCATGATGAAGGCGATCGAAGTCATCAGAATCGGGCGCAGACGCAGGCGGCAGGCTTCCAGCACGGCGGCGACGCGATCCATGCCTTCCTCCTGTTTGTCCTTGGCGAACTCCACCAGCAGGATGGCGTTCTTGCACGCCAGGCCCACCAGTACGATCAAGCCGATCTGGGTAAAGATGTTGTTGTCGATGCCGGACAGGATCACCCCAGTGATGGCGGCGAGCAGAACGGTCGGCACGATCAGGATCACCGCCAGAGGCAGGCTCCAGCTTTCGTACTGGGCAGCCAGCACCAGGAAGGCCAGCAGCACGCAGAGCGGGAAGATGAAGATCGCGGTATTGCCGGCCAGGATCTGCTGATAGGTCAGATCGGTCCACTCGAAGGTCATGCCGATTGGCAGTTCCTCTTCCAGCAGTTTGGCGATGGCGGCCTCGGCCTGGCCGGAGCTGTAGCCCGGGGCGGCGGCACCGTTGATCTCAGCGGTGAGGAAACCGTTGTAGTGCATCACCCGATCCGGGCCTGCGCTGTCATCGACCTTGACGAAGGTCGACAGCGGCACCATTTCCCCACGGTTGTTACGCACCTTGAGCTGGCCAATCTGTTCCGGCTCCAGGCGGAACTGCTGGTCGGCCTGGACGTTGACTTGGTAGGTACGGCCGAAGCGGTTGAAGTCGTTGGCATACAGCGAGCCCAGGTACACCTGCAGGGTGTCGAAGATGTCGCTGATGGCCACGCCGTGGGTCTTGGCCTTTTCCCGGTCGATGGCAGCATCGACCTGCGGCACGTTGACCTGGTAACTGGTGAACACCGACATCGGGTTCAGTTCCGGCAACTGGCGGGCCTTGTTGAGGATGTTCTGAGTCTGCACGTACAGCTCGTCATAACCCAGGTTGCCACGATCCTGAATCTGCAGGCGGAAGCCACCAATGGTGCCCAGGCCCTGTACCGGCGGGGGCGGGAAGATGGCGATGTAGGCATCCTGGATATCGGCAAACTGCGCGTTGAGCTCGGCGGCGATGGCATTGGCGCCCATCGACGGATCGGTGCGCTCGTCGAACGGTTTCAGCGGAGTGAAGACGATGCCGCTGTTCGGGCTGTTGGTGAAACCGTTGATCGACAGGCCGGGGAAGGACACGGTGTTTTCCACGCCCGGGTGCTTGCCGGCGATTTCGCTCATGCGCTTGATCACTGCTTCGGTGCGATCCAGCGTCGCCGCGTCTGGCAGTTGGGCGAAGGCCACCAGGTATTGCTTGTCCTGTTGCGGCACGAAACCGGTCGGAGTGCTGGCGAACCCCAGGTAACCGAGCACCAGCAGGCCACCATAGACCAGCATGGCGATGCTGCTGCCGCGCAGTACACGGCGTACGGTGCCGACATAACCATTACTGGCACGCTCGAACATGCGGTTGAACGGGCCGAACAACCAGCCGCCGAACAGCTTGTCGAGCACGCGCGAGAAGCGGTCTTTCGGCGCGTGGTGATCCTTGAGCAGGATGGCCGACAGCGCAGGCGACAGGGTCAGCGAGTTGAGGGCCGAGATCACCGTGGAGATGGCGATGGTCAGCGCGAACTGCTGGTAGAACTGCCCGGTGAGGCCGGAGATGAAAGCGGTCGGGATGAACACGGCGCACAGCACCAGGGCGGTGGCGACGATGGGGCCGGTCACTTCCTTCATGGCCTGACGCGTGGCGTCGAGCGGCGACTTGCCCAGGGCTATGTTGCGCTCGACGTTTTCCACCACGACGATGGCGTCGTCCACCACGATCCCGATGGCCAGTACCAGGCCGAACAACGACAGGGCGTTGAGCGAGAAACCGAGCAGGTGCATGACCGCGAAGGTGCCGATCAGCGAGACCGGTACGGCCACCAGCGGGATGATCGAGGCACGCCAGGTCTGCAGGAACAGGATCACCACCAACACCACCAGCACGATGGCTTCGAGCAGGGTGTGCACCACTGCCTCGATGGAGCCGCGTACGAAGATGGTCGGGTCATAGACGATCTCGTAGTCCATGCCCTGAGGGAAGCTTTGCTTCAACTCGGCCATGCGCTCGCGCACCGAGTCGGAGATTTCGATGGCGTTGGAGCCTGGGCGCTGGAATACCGGGATGGCCACGGCCGGCTGGTTGTTCAGCAGCGAGCGCAGGGCGTACTGGTTGGAACCCAGCTCGACGCGGGCGATATCACGCAGGCGGGTGATCTCGCCGTTGTCGCCGACACGGATGATGATGTTCTCGAACTCTTCCTCGGAGACCAGGCGGCCCTGGGTGTTGATCGACAGCTGGAAGCTGTTGCCCGCATCCGAAGGTGGCGCACCGAGGGCACCGGCGGCGACCTGGCGGTTCTGCTCGCGAATGGCATTGACCACGTCGGTAGCGGTCAGCCCGCGCGAGGCCACCTTGTTCGGGTCGAGCCAGACACGCAGCGAGTAGTTGCCCATGCCGAACAGCTGTACGTCGCCGACACCATCCAGGCGCGCCAGCTCGTCCTTGACGTTGAGCGCGGCGTAGTTGGACAGGTAGAGCATGTCGTAGCGCTGATCCGGCGAGGTCAGGTGCACCACCATGGTCAGGTCGGGGGAGGCCTTGTCCACGGTCACGCCGAGGCGCTGCACTTCGGTGGGCAGGGTCGGCATGGTGCGGGTGACGCGGTTCTGCACCTGCACCTGGGCGTTGTCCAGATCGGTGCCGAGGGCAAAGGTCACGGTCAGGGTCAGGCGGCCGTCGATGGTCGACTGCGACGACATGTAGAGCATGCCTTCGACGCCGACGATCGCCTGCTCCAGCGGTGAGGCGACGGTTTCACCGATCACCTTGGGGTTGGCACCGGGGAAATCGGCACGTACCACCACGGTCGGCGGCACTACTTCCGGGTATTCGCTGATGGGCAGCTGGAACAGCGAGATGGCGCCGCCGATCAGGATCAGCAGCGACAACACCGCGGCGAAGATCGGCCGCAGGATGAAGAATTGCGAGAAATTCATGGGTCTTTCCTCAAGTCGCGCAGGCGTGATCAGCCGCGCGGCGCGCGAGCGTCGATGTGGTCGGCGGCGATACGCGGTGCCTGACTACCGTCGACGGCCTGGCGCATGCGAGCCAGTTGTTCGAGGGTGTTGTCATCGGCCATGGAAACCGGCTGCGGGTCGACGGTAGAGCCGGGCATGGCGCGTTGCAGGCCATTGACGACGATCTTCTCGCCCTTGCTCAGGCCGCTGCGGACGATGCGCAGACCTTCCAGCTTCGGCCCCAGCTCGATGGAGCGGTAGGCCACTGCGTTGTCGTCACCCAGTACCAGCACGTATTTCTTGCCTAGGTCGGTGCCGACCGCCTCATCCTTGATCAGGGTGGCCGAGTAGGACTTGCTGCCCACCAGCTTCAGACGGGCATACAGGCCAGGGGTGAAGCGGCCGTCCTGATTGTCGAACACGGCGCGACCACGGATGGTGCCGGTGCGTGGGTTGACCTGGTTGTCGAGGAAGTCCAGCTTGCCCTGGTGCGGATGATCGCTTTCATCGGACAGGCCGAGATACACCGGGCTGGCGCCCCGAGCGTCGGCGCCGGACTGGCGAGCCAGCTCGATGTACTTGAGGAAGGCGCGTTCATCGGCATCGAAGTAGGCGTAGACCTTGTCGGTGGACACCACCGAGGTCAGCAGGCTTTCGCCAGCACCAACCAGGTTGCCTTCGGTGATCTCGGCGCGGCTGACGCGACCCTCGATGGGCGCGGTAATGCGGGTGAAGCCAAGGTTGAGGCGGGCGTTTTCCAGCTCGGCGGCAATCGCCGCGACCTGCGCCTGTGCTTCGGTGGCGGCGCTGGCACGGGCATCGGCCAGCTCAGCGGAAATGGCGTTGCTCTGGCGCAGACGCTCGCCGCGGCGAGCTTCGTTGGCAGCCCGAGCCTGGCCGGCACGGGCCTGTTGCAGCTGGGCTTCGAGACGTTTGACTTCAGCCTGGAAAGGGCGCGGATCAATCTGGAACAGCAGATCGCCTTTTTTCACCAGGGTGCCTTCGTCGAAGGCGACCTTGTCGATGTAACCGGAAACGCGTGGACGGATTTCGACGGATTGCGGCGCTTCGAGACGACCGGTGAACTCGTCCCATTCATTGATCGGTTGTTCGATGACTTCAGCGACGCTGACCTTGGGCGCAGGCATTTGTGCCTGGGTCTGCGCAGCCTGCTCGCAGCCGCTGAGGGCAAGGGCGCCAGCGAGGGCCAGGGGGAATATCCAGATGTTCTTGTGCTGCTGTTCCATGGGTGACTCCGCCAGTCGGATTTGTGGATGGGCGGAGTCTGCGGCGAGTCTTGGAGGGCTACGAATCGAACGCCATGAATTTGAATATCATCGGGAATGATAAAAGACGGACTTATATCAATTTCGAACTATGAAGGTGCGCTAAGGTTCCTAGCGGCTCCTGGATGGTGCGTTTCTACATGTTTATCAGAGGCTGTCCGGGTCGCCGCAGAACATCTGGATGCGCGAACGTAGCCAACGTTCGGCCGGGTCGTTGTCCTGGGCGCCGCGCCAGGCCATATGCAGCTCGAACGACTGCGTCTCCAGCGGCAGATCCTCTGCACGCAGGCCGCCGGCCGCGGTCAAGGCTGCGGCCGTGTAGTCCGGCACGCTGGCGACGATATCGGTTTCCGCCAACAGGCTGGCCAAGCCGTTGAACTGCGGCACTGCCAGTACCACGTGACGCTGACGGCCGAACTTGGCCAGTTCATCGTCGATGAAACCGGTGAGGTCGCCGGCAAAGGACACCAGCGCATGCGGGCGGGCGCAGTAATCGTCGAGGCTCAATGCACCCGGAACAGTGTCAGCGCGCAGCAGCTTGGCCTTGCTGCGACGCAGTACCTTGCGCTTGGCATTGGCCGGCAGTTCATCGGTGTAGGCCACACCCACGGAGATTTCGCCGGAGGCCAACAGCCCCGGCATCAGCAGGTAATTGGTGCGGCGAATCACCAGCACCACGCCAGGTGCTTCGGCGCGCAGACGACGGAGCAGGGCGGGCAGCAAGGCGAACTCGACATCGTCGGACAGGCCGATGCGAAACACCGCCTTGCTGGTGGCTGGATCGAAATCGGCGGCACGGCTGACGGCGGTGGAAATCGAATCCAGCGCTGGCGAGAGCAGGGCGAAGATCTCCTGCGCCCGCGGTGTCGGCTCCATGCTGCGACCGGTGCGTACGAACAGGGGGTCGTCGAACAACGTGCGCAAGCGGGCGAGTGCGGCACTGATGGCCGGCTGGCCGAGGAACAGTTTCTCCGCTGCCCGGGTAACACTGCGTTCATGCATCAACGTCTCGAAGACGATCAGCAGGTTCAAATCGAGGCGACGCAGGTCGTTACGGTTCATCCAGGTACCATCCGAGGAAAACGGGCCTTGTCAGCACGGCGTTGCAAATGAGAGCCTTCGTCCGGGCAATAGTACGGGCAGTGCGCGGCGGATTGAAAGGCGCCGAATCACTGACAGGCATGACGACTATCGATAGAGTCTGATAGTGCCGCCGGCCCACAGCGGATAGAGTCCACAGTCATTGAAGTGTTAATCCGCGATCAAGCTCGAGGTAAGCGATGTCCCGCATGATCCGTTTTCATAAGTTTGGCGATGCCGATGTGCTCCAGTACGAAGAGGTTCCGACGCCTGTGCCCGGCCCTGGTGAGGTGCTGGTGCGTGTTCAGGCCGTAGGCCTGGGCTGGAAGGACGTGCTGTGGCGGCAGAACCTGGCGGCCGAGCAGGCCAAGCTTCCGGCCGGTACAGGTTTCGAACTGGCCGGTACCGTGGCTGCATTGGGTGATGGTGTGAGCGACTTCGAAGTCGGCACCGCCGTTGCTGGTTTCCCGGCCAGCACACCGAACCGTTACCCGACCTGGGGTGATCTGGTGCTGATGCCTAGTCATGCCCTGACCCGCTATCCCGACGTGCTCAGCCCGGTCGATGCCAGCGTGCATTACACCAGCCTGCTGTTTGGCTACCTGGCGCTGATCGATCTCGCGCACCTGAAGCCCGGCCAGCACGTGCTGATCACCGAGGCCAGTCATTGCATGGCGCCGCAGACCGTGCAGTTGGCCAAGGCGCTGGGTGCCAAGGTTATCGTCTCCACTGGCTCATCGGATGATCGTGAGTTCCTGCGTGGCCTGGGTGCCGACAAGGTAATCGTGACCGAGGAGCAGGATCTGGTACTGGAGGTCGAGCGCTATACCGAAGGCAAAGGTGTCGAGGTGATTCTCGACCAGTGCGCCGGCCCGCAGATGAAACTGCTGGGCGACATCGCCGCGCCACGCGGCAAGCTGATCCTGTACGGGATCAACGGCGGCAACGACACGGCGTTTCCAGCCTGCGCAGCGTTCAAGAAGCACCTGCAGTTCTTCCGTCACTGCGTACTCGACTTTACCGGTTGCCCGGAGCTGGGCATCGAGCCGAACAACGAGGCCGTGCAACGTGCGCTTACGCACATCAATCAGATGACGGCCGACCGTCTGCTGACGCCGGTCATCGACAGGGTGTTCGACTTCGAAGACTTCGTCGAGGCCCACCGCTATATGGAAACCTGCCCGAACCGTGGGCGTGTGGCCCTGAAACTGGCCGCGGATTAAAGTCCGCGGCCAGATGGTCGCTATACCCGGTAGGCTTATCGTTCTTTCAAGGAAAGTTGCATGAGTATGGTGATTGGCGACGCGCTATCGCTGTTGTTGTTTCGTTTGCATAGCGGCCGTCTGCTGGGGATCAACCTGCTCAAGGTCAATGAGATCATCTCTTGCCCGCCGTTGACCAAACTGCCCAATCGCCACCCGAACGTACGGGGTATCGCGACGCTGCGTGGTTCTGCGCTGACCGTCATCGATCTGGCGCGTGCCATCGGGGAACGGGGCGCGGCCGGTGAAGACGACGGGTGTCTGATCGTGACCGAGTTGAGTCGCTCGCGTCAGGGACTGCATGTGAAGAGCGTGGAGCGTATCGTGCAGTGCTCCACCCGCGACGTACGTCCACCGCCCGCCGGCTCTGGCACGCGTGCATTCATTACTGGTGTGACCCAGATCGATGGCGCCATCGTGCAGATTCTCGATATCGAGAAGGTACTGCATGACATTGCCCCGGCACTCGAAGAGGCGCCAGTCGGGCAACTGCTCGAAGGCCAGGATGCTCGCCTGCTGCAAGGTCGCCGGGTATTGCTGGTCGACGATTCGCAGGTCGCGCTGCAGCAGACGCTCAACGTACTGCGTCAGCTGGGACTCGATTGCACGGCCGTGCGTAGTGCTCAGGCCGCTCTGCAACAACTGCACGAGTTTCAACAGGCGGGTATGCCGTTCGAACTGCTGGTATCGGATATCGAGATGCCCGAACTCGACGGCTACAGCCTGGTTCAGGAAATTCGTCGCAGCCACGATATTGCCGAGACCTACGTGCTGCTGCACACCTCGCTCGATAGCACCATGAATACCGAGAAGGCTCGTTCGGTGGGTGCCAATGCGGTGCTGACCAAATTTTCTTCGGTCGACCTCACTCAGGCGCTGCTCAATGCCTTCCGGCAGATGGCCGGGCAGCACTGAGCTGCCTGAGCCATTGCCGTCATCTTGCCGCCCAGCGGCAAGATCTTGCCTCTTCATGTAATTTCTAAGAAATAAGTGCCCTTTTAAATTCAATAGGTTAAGTGAGATTCCTCGACTGGCATGCACTTTGAATCAGTGCGCCTGGCAATTGCAACTCAGTCAAGGAGCAACCATGAGCACGATTGGAGGTATTGGCAGTTACGGCGGCATATCGCTAACGGGGTTTCGCAGCAAGCAAAGCGAGGAGCGGGGCGAGTTGGCCCAGATGGCTCGCAGTGACGAGAAGACCACACGTACGGTAAATGCCGAGTCCGAGCGCGCGTTTCGTGCTCAGCAGGCCACTGAAGAAGGCTTCGCCCGTTTGCGTATTGCCCTGCAGAACGCATCCGAAGGTAAGGTGGAAACAGGCGTCAGCTCCGGGCGCCTGGAAAAGTCGCAGGGTGATGAGGAGGGTAACGCTGCACTGGAGGCATTCAAGGCCTACATGGCGATGACCCCGGCGGAAAAGATTCGTCACGGCATCCTCAACGAAATGGGCCTGACCGAGGAAGACATCGAGGCCATGTCGCCTGAGCAACAGCAGGCCGTCGAGGAGGAGATCGCCCAGCGTATGAAGGAGCGTGCCGAGATGCAGGCCAAGTCCGAGGACGATAGCCACTCCTACGGCCTGGTCTGAGCTGGCCGCCGGGCACTGAGTGATGCCGCGTGTCAGGCACGCGATGACTGTTCGAGTGCCCGTGCTGCCCTCCACAGGGCGTTGGCGATATGGCGGTAGTTGAGCCAGTACCCATCGCCCTCTTGTGCTCGGCCCTGCGCTGGCATCGCGAAGCACGGCTACTTCGAAGCCCTGCTCAAGCAACTCGTGCAGCTGGGATTGCACACAAAGGTTGCAGCCATTCCGGCGAGGATGACCTGTTAAACACCATGCTTGCGCATCTGCGGATCGATGACCACGAATGCTGTCCGGGACAGGTCGACCTGCATCCCAGGGGAGGGCAGCGCGGGTGCTCCCGGGGCGGCGTACAGGGATGTGAATTCAGTCATGGCGGTTTTCCAATCAGCTTGTTAAAAGTGCTGGTTTTTCGCGTTGGCAGGCATGAGAGAGACTGTCTACCATCGAGGATGGCTTCACCTTAGGGCTGCACTTGGTTCGACTTTTTCCCATACGCACAGAATTTTTATCAGGTCGTCCCCAAATGGATATTCTTTCCGAGTTCTTCGAGCGCACGAGCCTGCAAGGGCGACTGTTCTTCGCTGGCCCGGTTGAGGGCACTCTCGTTCTAGATAAACCACCAGGCATGGCCTTCCTTCATGTGATCGAGCGTGGTGGGATCGATATGGTGCAGCCCAATTTGCCCCGTATCGCGATCAACCAACCCAGTGTCCTGTTCTGCCCCAGCAGTTGCTGTTATCAGCTGCGAGCACAGGAGGAGGGTGGTGCCGATCTGATCTGCGCGTCTTTCCAATTTGGCCGGTCTGGGCAGCAACCTTTTCCGCTGGGGTTGATGGAGACCCTGGTCTTTCCCTTGAGCGCCCTGGAGCAACTCGGCCCGGTAATTGGTTCGCTGGTCAGTGAATTTCGCACGCCAGCGCCTGGCCGCAGCAAGGCACTGAACCTGCTGTTCGAGTATGTATTCGTGCTGCTGGTACGCCGCGCTGTGGGCGAGGGACGGATTTCCAGCGGTTTGCTCTATGCCTTGCAGGACGGGCGCCTGG
The DNA here is from genome assembly GCF_003008615.1 of Pseudomonas mendocina. Classification (NCBI taxonomy): domain Bacteria; kingdom Pseudomonadati; phylum Pseudomonadota; class Gammaproteobacteria; order Pseudomonadales; family Pseudomonadaceae; genus Ectopseudomonas; species Ectopseudomonas mendocina. The sequence goes on along the minus strand of NZ_CP027657.1, from coordinate 5,119,391 downwards.
GGCCGGCGCTGATCTGCATCCACCAGGAGCCCCAAATGCAATGGAGCGTCGAGCGTCTGGCCGAGTTGGCGAAGATGTCGCGTTCGAAATTCGCGGCCTTGTTCACTGAGGTGATGGACATGTCGCCGATGGCTTACGTCACGGCATGGCGGATGAAAGTGGCGCAGGACATGCTGCGCGAAGGCGTAGCGATCAAGACCATTGCCGATGCGGTTGGCTACAGCTCGCAGGCATCCTTCTCGCGTACCTTCGTGCAGCAGATCGGCCAGCCGCCAGGTGAATGGCTGCGCCAGGCCGGCCGGGAGCCACCGCCCAAACTCAAGGCCAGGATTTATCGCGACTGGCCTTGATGCCGCCCTGAGCCGTTTGGCTCAGGGTTCTTGCTTGAGGATCAGGCCACGACCGGGATCAGCGGGTCGGCAGCGGCCAGTGCGGCTTCGCGATTGGCTTCTGGTGGGTAGATCCACTTGGTGTTGATCTCGCTCTTGAGCGCCTTGCCTTCCTGGCCGGTCAGCACCACCTTGCGCTCCCAGCCCTCGGTAAACACCGCGCCCCAACCACCCAGATCGAGACAAGTGACGTACTTGGGCTGGCTGTAGGGCGTCGGCGCGACACCCAGCAAATCCGCTGCGGCATTATTGCCCGCCGAACGGCCCAGGGCGATGGCATGTTGGCAAGTCATCAAGGCATGGTTGCCCCGATCATCCACCGCGGCATAGGCCGTATCGCCGGTGGCGTAGATGGTTTCCTGACCGAGCACCTTGAGGTTGCGGTCAACGTGCAGACGGCCGAACGCATCGCGCTCGCCATCGATCTGCTGGGTCAGCGGCGAGGCTTTCACACCAACGGTCCAGACCACCGTGCTGGCCTCGATGCGCTCGCCGTTATCGAGCACCACGCCATGTTCGTCGACCATCGAGACCGGGCTGCCGAGTCTCCAGGTCACGCCCAGTGTCTCGCTGGCTTCGGCGATCACATTGGCGATCTGCTCGCCCATGGCGCTGCCGACCCGCTTGCCCATATCGACGACGATGACGCGAATGTCGGCCTTGTCTCCCAGGATGGCGCGCAGGCGTGCCGGCATTTCCGTGGCGGTTTCGATTCCGGTAAAGCCGCCGCCCACCACGACCACGGTATTGCGTGCCAGGCTGTTCGGCCGCTCACTCAGGCTTTGTAGATGAGCCTCGAGACGCTGTGCCGCTTCCAGGCTGTCGACATCGAAGGCGAAACGGTCGATACCCGCCAAAGGCGGGCGAGCGACCTGGCTGCCGCTGGCCAGGATCAGTCGGTCGAAGTGCAGTTCGGCCTGTGCACCATCGGCGTTGCGATAGATGACTCGCTTGCCTGCTGCATCGATACGGGTGGCGCTGCCCTGGATGAACTGCACACCAACCGCTTCGAACAACGGGCCGAGCGGCGCTACGGTGGTAGTCAGGTCGGTCTCGTAGAAGCGCGGGCGAACACGCAGTTCGGCTTGCGGGGCGAGGAGGGTGACGGCGACATCGAGACGTTGTTGTTTGTCGAGCAGGCGAGTGGCGCTCAGTGCACTCCACATACCGCCGAAACCGGCACCAATGATCAGGATCTGCTGTTTCATATCGTGAATTCCCGTAGTGAAGAGTATGGGGATGGCTAACTGCGGGATGGATTGTGTGGTTGTCTTGGATCAGAGTATTGATCCATTATCGGTGAAAATAGCTAATCCACTTTTGGAGCCCTCATGCCAGCCGACAAAGCCCCGCCACACGTGGTATTCCTCCCGCTGGGCGCTCCGGAAGCCGGGGTTAGCCTGCAGAGTTGGCTGTATGAGTCGCTGCGGCGTGCGATCCTCGGCGGTCGTCTGCCGGCAGGCAGTAAATTGCCCAGCACCCGCGCCATGGCCGATCACTACAGCCTGGCCCGTGGCACGGTGCAGGCGGCCTACCAGCAGTTGCTCTCCGAGGGGTACCTGCAGGCACGAACCGGCAGCGGTACTCGGGTCAGCGAAGTATTGCCGGATCCCACCCTCAACGCGGGTTACGTTCGACGCAAAGTGGTGCCGGCACAGGAGGAGAAACGCACTGCTCCTGAGACCCCCTGGCTGAAGCGGCTGGACGCGATCGAGCCGATTTTCTCCCGGCGTACGATGCCTTCAGGGCTGCGGCCGTTCTTCCCCCACCGTGGTGACATCAACGCCTTCCCCATCGATCTGTGGCGCAAGCTGCATACTCAGCAGCTGCGCAGTTCACGTCTGTCCATGCTGCTCGATTCCGATCCGGCGGGGTTGCCCGAGTTGCGCGAAGCCATCGCCAGCTATTTGGCCATTGCCCGCGGCGTGCAGGTATCACCCGAGCGCATCCTGGTACTCAGCAGCGTGCAGCAAGGGCTCGATATCTGCCTGCGGCTGCTTGCCCCAGGTGACTCGCAGGTGTGGATGGAAGACCCAGGCTACCCAGGCGCACGGCAATTGATGGATATCTCAGGTGTACGTCGTGTGGACGTGCCAGTGGATCGCTTCGGTATCCAGGTGGAGGAAGGCATGCGCCAGGCGCCTGGTGCCAGGCTGGCCTATGTCACGCCGTCACGGCAGGCGCCGCTGGGTGGGGAGCTGTCGCCGGCCAGGCGTCTGGCCTTGCTGAAATGGGCAGCGGAGCAGGGCAGCTACATCTTCGAAGACGACTACGACAGCGAGTACCGCTTCATCGCCAAACCGATACCCGCATTGCGCTCGATGCCGGCCGCAGAGCATTCGGTGATTCTTGCCGGTACCTTCAGCAAGCTGCTGTTTCCCAGTGTGCGTCTGGCTTACTTGGTGCTGCCGGAGCATCTGCTCGAGAGTTTCACGCGCGCGTCGGCATTGATGTCACGGCATGCCAACAGCCTGGCCCAGGCCGTACTGGCGGACTTCATTCACGAGGGCCATTTCGACCGTCATGTGCGACGCATGCGCAAGATCTATGCGTCACGTGCCGAGGCCTTCGCCGAGGCGGCGCACAGGCATTGGCAAGGTCTGATCGAGGTGCCTGAAATTCGCGCGGGGATGGACATTGCCTGCCAGCTACAGGTCGAGAGCGAGCAGGACGCCTTCATCCGTCTGCAGGCTGCCGGTATCGATACGATTCCGCTGTCACGCTACTGCGTGGGCACTCGTACAGCGGGGCTGGTAATGGGGTTTGCGCCCTATGAAGAACGCGCCATCGAGGATGCTGCCAAGGCTGTTGCCCTGGCCTTGCGCGGTTGAGAAGTGCCCCGGCCGAGGCCGGGGCAGTGACCATCAGAGGATGCTCAGCGGGTACTCGACGAAGGCGCGAATCTCGTTGAGATCCGGCCCTACGTCGGTGCTGGAGCGATAGATGGAGTTGCGCAGGCGCAGATGCAGATCCTTGGCCGCGCCACTCTGGATGGTGTAGCCGATCTGGTTGAAGATCTCGCGCTCGGTACCGTTGTTGTCGTTGCCGGTATCGATGTTGTCGCCGCGTACGTAGGCGAACTTGTAACGCAGGCCTGGCACGCCGTACTCGGCGAAGTCCAGCTCATAGCTGGCCTGCCAGGAACGCTCATCCTTCAGGTTGAAGTCCGAGTAGTAGGAGTTGGCCAGGTAGATGCTGGCACCACCATCGCCATAGTCATAGGCGAAGCCGGCGTCCCCCGTGTTGCGCTGGTGAGCGACGATGAAGGCATGGGCGCCGATGCTGTACTTGGCTGCCAGGCTCCAGATGGTATTGCGATCGCCTTCGCCATCGCCGCCGTAATCCAGCGCCGCATCGGAACCGGTGTCGTACTTGGTGCGGTAGATGTTGAAGTCGAAGTTGAGCGCCTGGTCGGCCGCCAGGGCCAGGTTGTAATTGACGTTGGCGTAGTAGCGCTTGTACACGTCCTCGATGTCGGAGTGGTACAGCGCCACGCTCAGGTCATCACTGACGGCATAGCTGCCACCGAGCACATCGATGCTCTTCAGGCGGTTGGGGTCGCGCGCCGGGTCGCCCATCGGGCTGTCAGCGGTGAAGCGTCCAGCATTCAGCTCCAGGCCTTCGATTTCGTTGCTGGTGACCAGCGTGCCGGTGAAGGATTGCGGCAGCAGGCGGCTGTCGTCATGAGCCAGAACCGGCAGGGAAGGGAACTGGTTGCCGTACTTGATCACGGTATTGGAGAAGCGCAGCTTCACCGCACCGCCAGCCTGGGACAGATCGTCCACTGGGCGACCCTGGCTGTCGGTGTCGAAGAAGGCGGCATAGTTGCGACCGCGGCCGCTGTCGAGTTTGACACCGAGCAGGCCGAAGGCATCGACGCCGACGCCGACGGTACCCTGGGTGAAACCCGATTCGAAGGTGGCGATGAAACCCTGACCCCAGGTCTTGGCATCGTTGGTGTTGTCTTTGTAGTCACGGTTGAAATAGGCGTTGCGCAGCAACAGGTTGAGACTGGCGTCCTCGACGAACCCATTGGCTTCGGATTGGCTGCTGGCATGAGCCAACGACCCACCCAGCGCGAGGCTGCAAGCCAGCGCGAGACAGTGCTTCTTGTGCATGTGTGCTCCCGATGTCGTGTGCTTTCTAAACGAACCTCACAGCGAGGCAAGGCCCGGCCCAGAGGGCGCGCTTAGAGTTATCACCACGTAACGAGAGGCACTATTCAAGCGGATCGATGATCACTATCAACGACTTCGATGGGGTGTTCTCGGCGAAGGACGATAGGCTTCACCCCGATGAAGATTCCCGAGCGGTGGTTTCTACTCCTCCCCCAGACAGCATCGCTCTGGCTCCACTTCATCTCCTTTGGTTAAGACGACTTATGGCCGCGCCTGCACTCCAGCGCGGCTTTTTTTTGCCTTCAGCTGTCGCTGCCCAGCGAGGTATAGCTGGGCCATTGTCGCAGCAGGGTCTCGACGAACTGCTCGGCCGCAGGCGACAGGGAGGACGCCCGGCGCCGCACCAACCCCAATGTTCGACTGATGACCGGGTCGACCAGAGGGCGTCTGACCAGGATCGGATGATCTTCGGCAGGCATTGCCAGGCTCGGTAGCGCAGCAATCCCCAGGCCGGCTTCGACCATGCCCAATGAGGTGGACAGGTGTTGCACCTCGTAGAACCAGCTCGGGCGCCAGTCAAGATTGGCCAGGCCGTGGTCGAGCAGCACACGGTTGCCGCTCAGGCGACCGACGCCGATCAGCCTGTAGTCACTCAGCTCACGCCACGCGACCTCAGGCTGATTGGCCAGTGGATGGTCGCGGCGGCAAGCCAGGACGAAGGGTTCGTTGACCAGCGGGGTGAAGTCGATCTCTGCACTCTGACCACTCTGCATGTTGATGCCGAAGTCCGCTTCGCCACGGATCACCGCCTCCAGGCCTTCGTGAGCGCTCAGGTCGAGAATGCGGATGCGAATCTTCGGATATTGCAGGTTGAAGGCACGGATCACCGTAGGCAGGAAGTAGAAGGCGGCGGTCGGGATACAGGCCAGTGTCACCTGACCCGACTGGCGCTCGGCAAGCTCTCGGATGCCCAGTATCGAGCGTTCGAAGTCATCCAGCAGGCGTCGGGCCTTGGGTAGAAAATCCCGGCCCACGGCCGTCAGGCTTACCCGTCGAGTGGTGCGATCCAGTAACTGAATGCCGAGACCTTCTTCGAGCTTCTGCATGCGTCGGGTCAACGCCGGCTGGGAGAGGTGGATCGCGTTGGCGGCCTCGTGGAAATTACCGAATTCGGCAATTTTCACGAAAGCCCGGATGTCTTGGAGTTCGTAATTCATGCGTTTTAATTATTAGTCCCTGATATTTTTGTCTTCATTGCACCAGTCAACCCTAGTCGCTGAGGCAGAGCCTGGCAAGACACGGCGTGCGCACATGCATTAATGCGTGTATCACAATAAATATACAAATATATGCATTTTACAGAATAAAAACGTGCTCTTCATAATTACTCCAAGGCAACAATCGATAGATTTAATGCGTTGGAGGCATCATGCGGACGGTACCTTGTGTACTCATGCGAGGCGGTACTTCGAAAGGGCCAGTATTTCTGGCCAACCATCTGCCCAGCGATCCACAGCAGCGCGATGAGGTATTGCTCAGCCTGATGGGCTCTGGCCACGAGCTGGAGATCGACGGCATTGGCGGCGGCAGCCCGCAAACCAGCAAGGTGGCGATCGTCAGCCGTTCACCACACCCGGATGCCGACGTCGACTACCTGTTCGTGCAGGTCATGGTGACCCAGCGTCGCGTCGACACCGCTCCGAACTGCGGCAACATGCTTTGTGCCATCGGCCCCTTCGCCATCGAGCACGGCCTGGTCAATGCCAGTTCGCCGATGACGCGGGTGCGTATCCGCAATCTCAACACCAACACCTTCGTCGACTCCGACGTGATGACCCCGGGCGGCCGCGTGCGTTATGACGGGGATACCGCCATCGATGGTGTGCCGGGTACCGCCGCGCCGATCAAACTGACCTTCCTCAATGCCGCAGGCGCCAAGACCGGCAAGTTGCTGCCGACTGGCCGCGTGCGTGACCAGTTCGACGGTGTCGAGGTCACCTGCATCGACATGGCTATGCCGATGGTGCTGATGCATGCCGAAGCGCTGGGCAAGACCGGTTACGAGTCGCCAGCCGAGCTGGATGCCGACACGGCGTTTCTGCAGCGCCTGGAGCGCATTCGTCTGCAGGCCGGTCTGGCCATGGGCCTCGGCGATGTCTCGCAGATGGTCATTCCCAAACCGGTGTTGCTGGCGCCTGCACGAAATGGCGGCACCCTCAGCGTTCGCTACTTCATGCCGCACAACTGCCACCGCTCGGTTGCCGCCACCGGGGCCATCGGCCTGGCGACGGCTTGCGCCGTTGCCGGCAGCGTCGCTCAGGACATAGCGCCTATCGCTGGCGAAGCACTCGTGCGTCTGGAGCACCCAGGCGGGCAGATCGAGGTTTCCCTGCAGCCTGCCGGCGACGGTCAACCTGAAAACCTGCGTGCCTCGCTGGTACGCACCGCGCGCCGCCTGTTCTCGGGCGAGGTTTATGTCCCCAACCTGCGCCGAACAGGAAGCTGATTTCGTTTCACCACAACCACACCCGTAGGGTTCATGATAATGACAAGAAAGAAATCCCTGAGCTGCTCCGTCCTGGGCATGTCCGTCCTTGCACTGCCTGGTGCTGGCGCCACTGCTGCAGGCTTTATCGAAGACAGCAAGGCCAGCCTGGAGCTGCGCAACTTCTACCTCAACCGCGACTTTCGGGAGAATGCCGGGCAGAACAAGCGAGAGGAGTGGGCCCAGGGCTTCATCCTCAACCTTGAATCCGGTTTTACCCAGGGTACGGTCGGTTTTGGTGTCGATGCCATCGGCATGCTGGGCATCAAACTCGATTCCTCGCCCGATCGTAGCGGCACCGATCTGCTGCCACGCGATAGCCGCAATCGCGCCGAGGATGACTACAGCAAGCTTGGCGTGACCGGCAAGGTGCGCTTTGCCGAGAGCCAACTGCGCGTCGGCACCTTGCTGCCGAAGATGCCTTACCTGCAATACAGCAACGCACGCCTGCTGCCTCAGGTGTTCGAGGGCTGGCAACTGCAGAGCAAGGATCTCGAGCGCGCCACGTTCACTCTGGGTGAGATCAACCGCGTCGTGCATCGCGATGTTTCCGGTTCGGAAAAGCTCGCGCTGAACAACAAGAACGGCCGTTTCGGCGGTAGCCCGGAAAGCGACGAGCTGCGCTTCGGCGGCGTGGACTACGCGATCACTCCGCAATGGCTGGCCAGTTATCACTACGCCGAGCTGGACGACGTGTACCGCCAGCATTTCCTCGGCATGCAGCACACCCTGGCACTGGGGCCGGGCAAGCTGAAGAGCGACCTGCGCTACTTCAACAACGCCGAGACCGGGCAGGAGCGTGCCGGCAAGATCGACAATCAGGTCATCAATGCGATGTTCACCTACAGCCTCGCTGGTCATGCGCTGGGCCTGGCTTACCAGAAAATGCATGGTGACGACGCATTCACCTATGTCGATGGCGCCACGCCGTACTTGACCAACTTCCTGCAGATCAATGATTTCGCCGGGCCTGACGAACGCTCCTGGCAACTGCGTTATGACTTCGACTTCGCCACTGTCGGGGTACCCGGCCTTAAGTTCATGACCCGCTACGTGCGTGGCGATCAGGTCGACCTGGCATCCGGTGAAGGCCGCGAGTGGGAGCGCAACACCGATATTGCCTACACCTTCGGCGATGGCGCCCTGAAGAACCTCACGGTCACCTGGCGCAACGCGACCTACCGTTCGAGCTTCGTCCGCGATCTGGATGAGAACCGTCTGATCCTCAGTTACATCGTACCGATCTGGTAACGCCTTTCCTGACAACTCCAATAAAAGGAACAAGCATGTCCACTCTTACCCTCCGCAAGATTCTGCCGTTAACCCTGGCCTTGCTCATCGGCAGCACCTCTGCTGTCGCTGGTGAGCCGCATCGTCCTGAATGCATCGCCCCGAGCAAGCCTGGTGGTGGTTTCGACCTGACCTGCAAGCTGGCGCAGGTCGGTTTCAAGGACGAGAACCTGATCAATTCGCCGATTCGCGTGACCTACATGCCGGGCGGCATCGGTGCCATTGCCTATAACTCCATCGCTGCCAACCGCCGCGCCGAACCGGGCACCCTGGTGGCGTTTTCCGGCGCCTCGCTGCTGAACCTGGCACTCGGCAAATACGGCCGCTTCGATGAAAACGCCGTGCAATGGCTGGCCACCGTCGGCACCGACTACGGCACCCTGGCCGTGCGTGGCGACTCGCCTTACAAGACACTCGACGATGTCGTGCAAGCCCTGAAGAAAGACCCCAAGAGCATCACCGTCGGCGGTGGCGGCAGCATCGGTGGTCAGGGTTGGATGAAGATCGCCCTGTTGGCGCGTGCGGCTGGCCTTGATCCGCGTGACCTGCGTTATGCCGCCTTCGAAGGGGGCTCCGAGCACTACATGGCGCTGATGGGCGGGCATGTGGATCTGGTGACCGGCAGTGCCAGCGAGATTCGCGCGCAGCAAGGCAACAACATTCATACGCTGGCGGTATTCAGCGAAGAGCGCCTGACTGGCGAGCTGTCTTCGATCCCCACTGCACGTGAACAAGGCTATGAAATTCTCTGGCCGTTGATCCGTGGCTACTTCGTCGGGCCTGAAGTGAAGGCTGAAGACGTCGCCTGGTGGCGTGAGCGTTTCGCCAAGCTCAGTGCCTCAGAAGAGTTCCAGAGCTATCTGGCTGATCGCGATGTGCTGCCGTTCCATGTCGATGGCAAGGAGCTCGATGATCTGGTGAAAGTCCAGGTAGAAGAGTACCGGCAGCTGGGACGCGAGTTCGGCCTGGTTGAATGATGCCTATGGCGCCGCCCCCGGGCGGCGCTTTCTCGCGGAGCCCACTATGCAAGATCGTATTTTCGCAGGTGTCACCCTGCTGCTTTGCTGTGTCCTGGCGATAGCTGCCTGGGGATACAGCGCTCCCTTTTCCTATGAACCAGTCGGCCCCAAGGCGTTTCCGTTGCTGCTGCTTCTGCTGATCGCGGCAGGTGCCGTACAGCTGCTGTTCAAGCCTGCTACCGAGCCGCACGGCGAAGAGCCGCCGATGACCCGCGATGTGCTGGTCAAGGTCACCATCTGCCTGGTGATGATGGGGCTCTATGCTGCTTTGTTCGAAACCCTCGGTTTCATTCTCTCCAGCGTGATGTTCGGTATCGGGATGGGGCGCCTTTATGGCGGCCGCTGGCCACAAAGCCTGATCAGCGGCACGGTTCTGGCCATCGGCCTGTACCTGCTGTTCGACAAGGCGCTCGACGTTCCTCTGCCGCTCGGCATCCTCTCGTCCCTGGAGAACTGATTCATGGATACTCTCGGTTATCTCAGTCAGGGCTTCGGTGTCGCCCTGACGCCCTACAACCTGGTCACAGCCCTGTGCGGCACCCTGATCGGCACCGTGGTTGGCCTGCTGCCAGGCCTGGGCCCGATCAACGGCGTGGCCTTGCTCATTCCGGTCGCGTTCGCCCTCGGGTTACCGCCGGAAAGCGCCCTGATTCTTCTTGCTGCCGTTTACCTGGGTTGCGAATACGGCGGCCGTATTTCCTCGATTCTGCTGAACATCCCGGGCGAAGCCTCGGCGGTGATGACCACCCTCGACGGCTATCCGCTGGCACGTAGCGGCCAGGCGGGCGTTGCGCTGTCGTTGTCTGCCTGGAGCTCGTTCATCGGCGGCCTGATTTCCACCATCGGTGTCGTGCTGTTCGCACCCTTGTTGGCGAAATGGGCAGTGGCCTTCGGTCCGGCCGAGTATTTCGTGCTCATGGTGTTCGCCATCACCTGCCTGGCCGGCATGGCGGGCAACAAGCCGCTGAAGACCGCCGTTGCGGCGCTGATCGGCCTGTTGCTGTCTTGCGTCGGCATCGACTCCAACAGCGGCGTGTATCGCTTCACCTTCGGTAGCCTCGGCCTGGCCGATGGCATCCAGTTCGTGGTGCTGGTGCTCGGTCTGTTCTCGATCAGCGAAATCCTGGTCTTGCTGGAGCGAACCCATCAGGGTCAGAAGGCCATCAAGGCCAGCGGCCGCATGCTGTTCAACCTCAAGGAAGGCGCCTTCGTTCTGGGTACCAACCTGCGCAGCGGTCTGCTCGGTTTCGTCCTCGGCATCCTGCCAGGCGCCGGGGCGACGCTGGCCAGTGCCGTGGCCTACATGTCCGAGAAACGCATGGCGGTGAAGGACAACACCTTCGGTAAAGGCGATCTGCGTGGCCTGGCTGCGCCGGAAACCGCCAACAGTGCCTCGGCCTGTGGCTCCATGGTGCCGATGCTGACCCTCGGTGTGCCGGGCTCCGGTACCACTGCGGTGATGCTTGGTGCGCTGACGCTGTACAACATCACACCCGGTCCGCTGCTGTTCCAGAACCAGCCGGACATCGTCTGGGGCCTGATCGCCTCGCTGTTCGTCGCCAACCTGATGTTGATCGTGATGAACGTGCCGATGATCAAGATCTTCACCAAGATCCTCTCCGTGCCGTACTGGGCGCTGGTGCCCGCGGTCGCGATCATCACGGCCATTGGTGTCTACGCGGTACACGCGACCACCTTCGACCTGTTCCTGATGATCGTCATCGGCATCTTCGGTTACGTGCTGCGCAAGATGGATTTCCCGCTCTCGGCCATCCTGCTGGGCTTCATCCTTGGCGGGCTGATGGAGCAGAATTTGCGCCGTGCCCTGTCGCTGTCCAACGGCGAAATCGGGATACTGTTCGCCAGCCCGATCACCTGGGGTGTGTGGGCCTTGGTTGGCGTGATGATCGCGTTGCCGTTCTGGCGCGCCTGGCGTGCACGTCGCCAGCAGGCCCGTGCATCCAGCATGGCCTGATCCATTGCAAAGGAGCGTTCCTAGATGCGTGTCGTGATACCGGAAGACTACCAACGGGTCGTACAGTCACTGGAGTGTTTCCAGTTGCTCGAAGGCTTCGATGTGCAGGTGTATCACGACCACGTCAGCGATCCGGAGGTGCTCGCCGAACGCTTTGCCGATGCCGATGCGCTGGTGCTGACGCGCGAGCGCACGCGCATCGACGCCGCGCTGTTGCAGCGTTTACCCAAGCTTAAGCTGCTCAGCCAGACCGGACGGGCAGGGCCGCATATCGATCTGCAGGCCTGCCGCGAGCGTGGCGTGACGGTTGCCGAAGGCACCGGTTCGCCCATCGCGGCAGCGGAGCTGACCTGGGCGCTGATCCTCAATGCCAGGCGCCAGTTGCGTGAGGCCATGAACGGGCTGTATGCCGGACAGTGGCAGGTCAACCTCGGGCAGCGCCTGTATGGCCAGACCCTGGGCATCTGGGGCTATGGCAAGATCGGCCAGCGTCTGGCGCGTTATGCGAGGGCCTTCGATATGCACGTACTGGTCTGGGGCAGCGAGACATCCCGTCAGGCTGCCGTGGCCGATGGACATGAAGCCGCTGCATCGCGTGAAGCGTTCTTCGAGCAGGCCGACGTACTGACCCTGCACCTGCGTCTGGTGCCGGCAACGCAGCATTGCGTAACGGCCGCGGATCTGGCGCGAATGAAACCCGATGCCTTGCTGGTCAACAGCAGCCGCGCCGAGCTGATCGCCCCCGGCGCGTTGCTCGCGGCCCTGGATCGTGGCCGGCCAGGCCAGGCAGCGCTGGATGTATTCGAGCAGGAGCCGATTCTGCACGCAAACCATCCGCTGCTCACGCACCCGCGCGTGCTCTGCACGCCGCACCTGGGTTACGTCGAGCGGCACAGCTATGAAGCCTACTTTGGCGAAGCCTTCGCCAATGTGCGGGCGTTCTTTTCGGGTAGCCAGCACAACGACTGACTGGCCAGCCCAAGCAGCGGTTGCAAGTGCCTTAGTCAGTACAACTGCGCTTTCACCAGGGGGCGCAACAGGTAGTTCATCACGCTGCGTTTGCCGGACAGGATGTCCACCTCGGCGACCATTCCAGGAATGATGGGTAGCGCCTCGCCGCCGCGCATCAGCTGGCTGCCATCGGTCTTGATGAGTACCGCGTAATAGAACTCCTTGCCCTGCAGCGTATCCTCGGAAATGGTGTCGGCGCTGATCTGTTCCAGAGTGCCGTTGAGGTAGCCGTAGATGCTGTAGTCGTAGGCCGTGATCTTGACCTTGGCTGGCATCCCTGGCACCAGGAAGGCGACGTCCCGTGGCTTGATCTTGGCCTCGATCAGCAAGCGATCCTCCACCGGGATTACCTCCATGATCGGCTCTCCAGGCTGGATCACGCCGCCACGGGTATTGATCAGCACGGTATTCACCCGGCCATTGACCGGCGAGAGGATCTCGGTGCGCTGTAACTGATCCTCGCGCTGCAGGATGATCGGCTCCAGAGCGCTGAGCTCGGCCTGTTTGTTGGCTCGCTCGGTATAGGCGTCCTGAAAATAGGCGGTTTTCACTTCGGTGAGCTTGCCACGTAGCCCGGCGATTTCCTGGCCGAGCTTGAGTGCCTCCATCTGGCTCACCGCGCGCTTGGCTACCAGTGGCTCGACCAGGTTCAACTGGCGCTGGGCCAGGCCAATCTGCTGATTGAGCGAACGCACGCTGTCTTCGAGCTTGGCGCGGCGTGAGCGAAAAAGCTCCTGTTCCGAGCGGGCGAGGGCGCTGTCTGCCGCGATGCCGGCCGGGAAGCCGATGCTGTCATGGTCAAGAACTTCGGCATCCAGGCGAGCGATGGTCGCGCGTAGGGCCTGGGCCTGGTTGACCGTCTCCTGGTAGGAGGTGCGAAAACGCGTTTCGTCCAGGCGCACCACCGGCTGACCGGCGCGCACCATATCGCCTTCGCCGACCAGCAGACGGTCGAGGATGCCGCCTTCCAGGCTCTGAATCTTCTGGATACGGCTGAATGGCACCACGCGGCCATCGCCACGGGTGACCTCGTCCAGTTCGGCCCAGATGGCCCAGGCGATGAAGGCACCGACGGTGAACAGGATCGTCCACATCAGCGGACGGAACACTGGATGGGTGGCGCTGAGCAACGGGTCTTCCAGTGCGCGGCGCAGGCGCTCGTCAGATGCCATGGATGGCCTCCCTGGCGTCTGCGACATCCTGTGGCGGCTGCACGCGATTGTCCTGCACCACCTGATCCAGCGAACCGTCCATGATCACCCGACCGTGGCGCATGACGATGGCTCGCTCGACCAGCTCGAGCATGCTCTTCTTGTGGGTCACCAGCACCAGGGTTCTGCCGTGCAGCCAGTCGCGCAGGTATTCGAGCACGTGTTTCTCACTGGTCTGGTCGAAGGCCGCGGTGGGTTCGTCGAGCAGCACGACCGGTGGATCCTGCAGCAGCACGCGGGCCAGACCGATTGCCTGGCGCTGCCCACCGGAGGGGCTGGCATTGCCCTGGACCGGCATGTCCAGCCCCAGCGAATGGTTACGCACCCATTCACCGAGGCCTACGCCGTCGAGCGCCTCGAACAGGTCGTCATCGCTCAGGTCGGCATTCTCCAGGTTGAGGTTCTCACGCAGGGTGCCATAGAGCAGCGCAACGTCTTGCGGCAGATAGCCGATGTTCTGTCGGCGGTCGCTGGGGTCGATCTGCTCGATACCCACATCGTCGAGCAGCAGTCGACCGGAACTCGAGTCGGCAAGACCGGCGAAAAGACGCAACAAACTGGATTTCCCTGCACCGTTACCGCCGAGCAGGGCAACACGCTCACCCGCACGTATGTGCAATGCCTGAATATCGACGACCGTCGGGCCTTCACCGTGCGCCAGGGTCAGTGCCTGAGCCTTGTAATCGCCTGCCAGCCGGGGTTTGCGGACATAACTGCGGCCAGCCGTGCGCTCGACCGGCCCACTCATCATCTGATCGAGCCCTTCCAGAGCGACTTTGGTGTGCTGCCAGCGACCGAGCAGCGAGGCGCTCTGCGACAATGGCGCGATGGCGCGAGAAGAGAGGATCGAGCAGGCAATCAGGGCACCTATGGTGAGCAGGCCGTCACTGATGCGATAGACACCGAACACCACCACGCCGACATAGCACATCTGCTGTACCAGGCTGACGCCATAGCTCAGGGCCGAGGTCAGGTTGTGGGTCTTTACCGAGCTGCCCGCCAGTTGGGCCGTGAGGTTTTCCCAGAGTTTCAGGCAGCGACCCTCGGCGCGCGCGGCCTTGACGGTTTCCAGGTGTTCGATGGATTCCAGCAGGATGCCGTTCTTCACTGCGCCCTCGCGCAGGTTCTGCCGCGACAGCTGAGCGAGGTGGCCTTGGGCGAACAGGGCAGGGAGGAGCATCAGCAGCACGGCGATGACGGGCACCCAGACCAGATGGCCACCAATTACCGCGATGATCAGCAGGAAGATCACCACGAACGGCAGGTCGCTGATTACCGCTGCGCTGGAAGCAGTGAAGAACTCGCGCACCGACTCGAATTCGCGAATCTGCGAGCTGAATGCGCCAACCGATGCCGGCTTGGCAGCCAGGCGGGTCTGCAGGGCACGCTCGAACAGCAAGGTCGACAGGCGCAGGTCGATGCGCTTGCCCATGCTGGTGAGCAGATGGCCGCGCAGTACGCGCAGCACGCTTTCCAGAAGGATGGCCAGTGCCACGCCGGTGGCCAATATCCACAGAGTGTCGAAGGCTGAGTTGGGCACCACGCGGTCATAGACCTGCATGGCGAACAGGGCCGAAGCGATGGCCAGAAGATTGGCGACCATGGCAGCGATGGCCACCTCCAGGTAGGAGCGGCGCATCTGCTTGATTGCGCCGAAGAACCAGTGTTCCTGCTGCCCCTGAGCCAGGTCGCCAGCCCTGCCGTCATCACGATAGCGAGGTTTGGCGAATACCACGACACCGCTGAACATGGGTTCCAGCACGTCCAGCGCGATGCGTTCGTGGCCACCACCACTTTGCGGCAGGAGCAGGTCGGCTTGCTCGTCCTGCACACCCACCAGCAAGGCGCTGCGGCCATCGTTGAGCAGTAGCAAGGCTGGAAGCAGGTAACCTTTCAGATCGCGCAGCAACTGGCCGGTTTCGACGCGGGCATTGATGTCCGCGCGGCGTAGGGCGCGGGGTGCCAGGCGCAGAGGAAGGCGTCCCTGTTCCATGGGCAGGCCATCGATAAGCTCGTTCTCGCTGAGCGGATGGCCGAGTTCCCGACAAAGCAGTACCAGGCCATCGCGCAAATGATCTCTGCTCTGCCTGGGCGAACGAGCGTCAGACGTCATTGAGGCGGTTCTCCAGCAGTGCGCCCAGCAGGCCGATCTGGGCTGCTGCACGGTATTCAATACGCAGGCGCTCGATGCGCAGGGTTTCCAGCTGGCGCACGGCTTCGAAACGTTCGCGCTGGACGTTGAGCAGGTCGATGATGTCGCGCCGGCCTACCTCGAACTGCTCGCGGTAGAGGGCGCTAACTTGATCCGACTCACCAACCTGTTGGCGCAGCGACTCCTCACGCCAGCGCAGGGTTTCCTCGGTGTCGAACAGGTTGCGCAGCTTGCGACTGATATCGCGCTGCATGGAGTCCTGGCTCCACTGCGCCGACTCCAGGCGCTGCTGGGCGGCGGTCGGGCGCTGGAAATTGGACAGGCCCTGCAGCGTATCCATGCGCAGGCGCAGGGCTATCATGGAGTCGTTCTCCAGCTGGCCACCGATTTCCCGGCGCAAGGCGGTAGCCTCTAGATTCAGCTGTGGGAGGAGGGCGGCCCTGGTTTCCCGCAGCTCGGCTTCGGCTTGCGCGGTGTCCTGCACGCTGCGCTGATAGAGCGGGGACTGGGTGATGATGCGCGACAGGTCGCTGGCTGCCAGGTAGCGTGCCATCGACATCGGTCTTGGTTCGCTGAGTTCCTGCGGGTCGGTGCCGACCAGCACGCGGTACTGGTTGCGGGCTTCCTGCAAGCTGCCTTTTTCCATTGCCAGTTGCTCGCGCGCCCGGGTCATCTCGAGATGCGCACGATCCACCTCGCTGCGATCGGAGTAACCGTCCTGGCCCCGGGCTTCGGTCATGCGCAGGATGTCGTCGAGATCGTTCAGGTGCAGGCGAACTGCCTCCAGGCGACGCTCTGCAAGCAGGGCATCGAAGTAAGTCTCGATGATGTCCAGCGCGGCATCGTCACGGGTCACCAGCAGACTTTCCGACAACTGCTGGTGCGCGGCCGAGGCACGGTCGACCTTGCTTCTGACCCGTCCCCAGTCATAGAGCATCTGCGACACCGTGGCGTCGTATACCACGTCGCCGAAATTGAACTCCTGGGGGCCAGCCGAGAGGCTCAGGGCGGGGTGGTAACCGCTCCTGGCCATCTCCACTTCGGTGCTGGCCCGCTCCCTATCCGCCATGACGGCGCGTACTTCGGGGTGAATGGCCAAACCAGCCCGCACCGCATCAGCCAACTCCTGAGCGAAAACCTGCCCGGAATGCATTCCCAACATCATGACGAGCGCCGTGCTTCGCAAGGCAGGCGCTATGCCAAAGGCGAAAGCGGTTTTCGACTTCATACGATGACCTGGACGGTATTCTCCTCGATCTGCAGTGTGGTGTTGCCGAACTGGTAAACCTGATAGCGGATGCCGTCGATAATCTGGCTGTTCTGAAAGACCGCACCGCTGACCTGCACGATGTCGTTGGCTTCACCCGTGATCTGCAGGGTGTTGCCGCCGTCGGTCAGTGCATCCACCTGGGCGGCGGTGAGCGTGATGGTACTGCCGGCATCGCCAACGCCCAGATCGATACGCTCGATGTTGGTGATGGCTCCGAGCGCAAAGCTGTTGAAGTTGATGTCGATGCCACCGGTGAACAGCAGGGTGTCGAAACCGCTGCCTCCATCGATACTGGTGAAGTTGGTGGCGGTGATCTGGATGGTGTCGTTACCGGAGCCGGCCTCCACCCGGTCGCCGGAACCGACATTGAGGATCAGGTCGTTGCCTGCTCCGGCGATGATCCGCTCGGCGCTGGTAGCCGTGCCAGAGAGGATGTCATCCAGTGCAGATCCGGTGACGGTAATCGCCCCGATGGTCAAGCCGAGCAGGCCAAGCGGATCGAGGTCGACCAGATAGCTCGCACTTTGCTTGCCTTGCGATGTGGAGGTGATCCGCAACTGCAGATCCGGCCCCAGATTGAGCAGCCCGGTAATGCTCAGCCCTAGCTGGCTCAATACGCTGGGGCTGAGCAGGTTGAGCGAGAACTGGCCGCTGGCATTGGCGATGATCGGTGACAGGGTGACGTTGAGGGCAGGGGAGATCACCTCGATGATCAGGCTGGCGTTGGCGGCCGTGGTGCCGGTCACACCGAGCTTGGGCGACAGCGGGTTGAGACTGGCATCCACCGCGAAATTGCCAACCGTCACTGGTTGCAGATTGGTGCCCACCCCCAGGCCTATCTGCGCGATATTGCTGGGGTTGCCCGCCTGATCTCGAGCGGAGACTCCTACCTGCGCACTGATCAGCTGATCCCAGGTCAGGCCGATATTGAGACCGGTCAGCAGGTTCAGCGAAGCGATGCCGGTGTTATTGGCGGTCACCGTTTGCGTTGCAGTCACGCCTCCGACATTGACGCTGATCGTCAGAGCAACGCCGGGGTCTGCGGATATGGTCAACAGGCTGCCAGCCAGCGATAGCACGGGCGTCGCCGGTGCGATGGTGTCGATGACGAAGCTCACCGGCGCGCCGTCTGCGCCATTGTTCACGTGAGCCGTGACCGTGGCGGCCCCTTGCGGATAGGCTCCATTGCCGGCCGAGGGCGTGAGCGTGGCAGAAAAGCTGCCAGCCAGCACTTCGGCGGCGGTGACTACATGCGTCTGGGTGAAGGTGAAGCCACCCTGGCCACGGAATGTGAGCGTCACGCTATCGCCCACGCGCATGCCGGGTTGCAGGCCGACCTGCACCTGGATGCCATCGGCAATCTCGGCAGCGTTGATGTAGGTGTCCGCCGCCTCGGCCACGGTAATGCTAGGCGGGGTCAGATTGGGCGCCTGAACCTGCGCGGCAGTGCTGGTATTGCCCGCCGCGTCGGTGGCGGTGATCTGCACGTTCTGGCCCCCTGTCAGAGCCGGTGACAGCGGTACCGTGAAGGTGCCATCGCTGGCTGCAGTGACCACGATGGGGGTACCGCTGCCGCCTATCAGGATGGATAGCTGGCTGTTGGCCTCGGCGAGGCCGGTCAACAGGGTACCGTTGGCGGATATCTGCCCCGTCGGTGTCAGGGGGGCCTGGGCATCTACCACCGCGTTACCGGCGACGCTGACGTTTCCGGAGGCATCGGTTGCTGTGACGGAGACAAGGCTGCCGTGCGTGAGTGGAACGGTCGGGGAAAAGCTCCAGTTACCGTTGACGTCGGCCGTGAGGTCGGCAATGACCTGGTTGCTCTGGTCGCGGATGATGACCCGACTACCCACTTCGGCCGTGCCGCTGATGACGCTTCCGTTGCTTGGGTTGATGACCGGGGCATTGGGTGCCACGGCATCCACCGTCACGCTGGCGGAGGTGCCAATATTGCCGACGCCATCCTGAGCCTTGATGTCGACCTTCACGCCATCGGCCAGGCGCGGGAAGGGCGAGAAGATCCAGTTGCCGGCGCCATCGGTCGGGACGCTGCCGATCTGCACGCCTCCGACCAGCAGGATGACCGTGCTACCGATTTCAGCAGTGCCTGACAGGGTGATCCCGTTGCTCGGATTAACCACCGGTGGCGGTGGTGGTGTGGCGTCCACCACGGTCGAGGCCGCCGGGCCGATATTGCCGCTAGCGTCCCGGGCCACCACCTCGACGGTGCTACCTCCAGACAACGGTGGGCTGGCGGTAAAGCTCCAGTTGCCGGAGCCATTGACCTGCGCAGTGCCGACCTGAACACCACCAACACTGAGAATAACCGTGCTGTTGGCCTCCGCCGTACCGCTGAGAAGGGTGCCGTTGGTTGCTTGGATTGTAGGCAGGGGCGGCGCGATGGCATCCACCACGACCACGGTGAAGTTGCTGGTATTGCCCAGGCTGTCCCGCGCTTCGACGACCAGAGGCGTCCCGTTGCTCTGGGTCGGGATGGTGATTGTCCATTTGCCGTCGGCGCCTACCGTGGCGCTACCCAGTATCGTGGCGCCAAGCCTGACCACTACCGTGGAGCCGATTTCCCCCGTCCCAACAACGGTCGTGGCATTGGCAGCCTCTGCTACTGGAATGGCTGGCGGCATTGCATCGATCACCAGGCTTGCGGGAGAGCTGCGGTTATTGGAGGCGTCGATCACCACCGCCGTGACCTGCACACCATCACCTAGGGGCGTGGTCGGTATGTGACTCCAGGCGCCTGAGCCATCAACGGACACGAGAACACTCAGTCCGTTGATGGTCAGTTCGACCGTGGTATTGGCCTCTGCTGTACCGGTGATGATATTGCCTCGGCTGGGCGCGATCACCGGTGGATCAGGTAGATCGGCATCCACCGTGGCCGTGCCGGGCAACACGCTGACATTGCCCGCCGCATCCGTGGCCCAAGCTTCAATGAGCGCATTGTCGGCTAACGGGCCGACGTTGTTCAGTTGCCAATAGCCATTGGCATCCACTGTGACAGTACCTGGTAGAGGAACTCCATCGACGGACAAGGTGATGGTGGTGTTGGCCTCCGCCGTGCCATTGATGGAGGTGCCGCTACTCGGCAGGACGATCGGGCTAGGTGGTGGCACCGCATCGACGACCGTGCTGGTGGACTGGCTGTTGTTGCCGACGGCATCCGATGCGACAGCGGTGATGGTGGTGCCATCAGGCAGTGCCGGAGTGGGCGTATAACTCCAGTCACCACTGCCGTTGACACTGATCGGGCCGGCCGTGGCGCCTGTGCTAAAAGTCAGGCTGATGGAACTGTTGGGCTCCGCGCGGCCGACGATCTCGGTGCCGTTGCTGGGGTTGATGGTCGGTGGGGCCGGCGGCTGGTTGTCGACCGTGGTAGTTACAGGCGTACTGGCGTTGCCAGTGGCATCCTGCGCGGTGACGCTGACCTGTGCATTGTTTGCCAGGGCTGTCGCTGGGGTGTAGTTCCAGTTACCAGCGCTGTCCGCTGTGACGGTCGCCAGTACGACGCCGCCACTACTGATGTTGACGCTGGCAAAGGCTTCGGTGATGCCTGTGAGCGTCATGCCATTGGTGGGTTCGATGGACACGTTCGGTGCCAGGTTGTCAGTGGTGCCGGTCGCCGGGCTACTGGCATTGCCGGCAGCATCGATGGCCACCACGCTGACAGTACTGTTATTGGCCAGTGCCGGCGTGGGGGTGTAGGTCCAGCGGCCATCCGGATCGGCGATGACGGTGTCGACCAGGCTGCCCCCCACGGAAATGGCAACGCTGGCACCTGCCTCGGTGAGCCCGGTCAGGACGCTGCCATTGCTGAGTTCCAGCGTGATAGAGGGCGGCGTGGTATCGATGACTGGATTGACCGGCGTACTGAGATTACCCGCTTCATCACGTGCCACGATGGTGATCTGCGAGCCTTCGGCCAGCGACGGATTCGGCGTATAGAACCAAGCGCCGCCGGGGCCGGGCGTGACCAGAATGGGGGCAGCATTGTCGATAGTGATCAGGATCACCGTGTTGGCATCCGTGGCGCCTTCCAGCAAGCTTCCGTTGCTGGGGTCGACACTCGGCGGTGCTGGCGGTTGGGCATCGATGGTCACCGCCACTGGCCCGGCCAGATTACCTGCCTCGTCGCGAGCAGAAACGCTGACCTGCGCGCCATCGGCGAGCGGCGGGTTAGGCGAGTAGCTCCAATTGCCGTTGGCATCGACCGGCACCTCGACCACACCGCCATTGGGCAGGGTTAGCAGTACCGTGCTGTCGGCATCCGCTGTACCGGCGATGGTGGTCGCATTGCTGGCCGTGATGCCCGGCAAGGTCGGTGCCACGTTGTCGGTGGTGGTGCTGACCGGTTGGCTGATGTTGCCGGCCGCGTCGATTGCCACGGCGCTGACCACTGTGCCATTGGGTAGCGCCGATGGTGTGACGGTGAAGCTCCAGTTGCCGAACGCATCGGTGACTGCATTGCCGATCAGATTGTCGTTGCCATCGATGAGTCGCACCGTGCTGTTCGGCTCTGCGGTGCCGCTGAGCATGCTTCCGGCACTAGGGTCGATGGTCGGTGCCGAGGGCGCGATACTGTCGACTGTAGTCGTAGCTGCCGGGCCCAGGTTGCCGGCCGCATCGGTGGCCGTGGCTCTTATCAAGGTACCGTTGGGCAACGCCGGGGTCAGGGCGAAAGTCCAGTTACCGCTGCCATCGACGACCGTGGTGCCGATTACAGTGCCACTGGCATTGGTCAGGTTGATGGTGGCTCCAATCTCGCCGGTACCGCGAACCTCGCTGCCATTGCTGGGGGAAATATGCGGGGCTGCTGGAGGTTGAGCATCGATGGTGGTGCCGCCACTGGTGCTGGTGTTGCCGACTGCGTCTCGTGCCACCGCGCTGACCTGGGTACCATTGGCCAGCGGTGGCTGCGGGGTGTACGACCATTTGCCGTTTGCATCGGTATTGACGATGGCCAATTGACCACCTGGTACGGTGCTCAGGATTACCTGCGTGCCGGCCTCGGCGGTTCCGCTCAACAGCGTGCCATTACTGGCTGCGACCACCGGTTCAGCAGGAGGCGCCGCATCGATCACGGTAGCGCTGGGCGTGCTGGTGTTCCCGCTGGTGTCGCGCACCGTGACGCTGACGGTAGCGCCGTCGGCAATCGGCAAGCCAGGGCCGGCGTTGTAGACCCACTTGCCGTCTGAGCCCGCCGTCACCTGTGCATTGATGCCCGGCCCGGTGATCAGCACGGTGCTGTTGGCTTCTGCCGTTCCACTCAGTTGCGAGCCGTTACTGGCATCGATCTGCGCCGGGGCCGGCGGCACGGCGTCCACAACTATCTGGATCGGAGCGCTGAGGTTACCGCTGCCGTCTCGCGCCACGGCAACGACATGGGTGCCATCAGCGAGAGCGGGAGTTGGGGTGTAAGACCAGTTGCCGCCATTGTCCACTGTAACGGTCGCGATGGGGTTACCGTTGCCATCGGTGAGTATCACGCTTTCGCCAAAGACGGCGCTGCCTGAGAGGGTGCTCCCATTGCTTGGGTTGAAGGTAGGTCTGTCTGGCAGGGTATTGTCCGTGGTGACGTTGGCCGAGGGGCCGCTGACATTACCTGCTGCGTCCGTGGCAGTAGCGTTGATCACCGTGCCATTGGCCAATGGCGGGACGACTGTCACGCTCCAGTTGCCATTGCTGTCGGCAACTGCGGAGAGCGGGGCGCCTCCAGTAGTGATCGTCACCGTGCTGCCGGGCTCGGCAGTCCCCGATACTTCATCACCATTACTGGGCTGGATGACCGGCGGCGGCGGCGGGGTAAGGTCGACAGTGGCGCTGACTGGGGCACTAGTATTGCCTGCAGGATCGCGTACCACCACGGAAACCTGAGTGCCATCAGCCAAGGCTGGGGAGGGCGTGATACTCCAGTTACCGTTGACGTCGGCAGTCACCTGGCCGATAGGAGCACCACCTGGGCCGGTGATGGTCACGCTACTGCCAGGCTCGGCTGTACCGGTGAATACCGTGCCGTTGCTGGGCTCGATAGTGGCTGCATCAGGTGCTGTGGTGTCGACGCGCACGGTGGTCGACGGGCTGGTGTTACCCGCCGGGTCGTGAGCGGTCACGGTCACTTCAGTGCCTTCGGCGAGTGGTGGGCTCGGGGTGAAACTCCAGGCACCGCCCGGGCCGACATTCAGCTCGCCCAACACCCGCCCATTGTCATCCACCAGGCGCACGACACTGCCGGGCTCGGCAGTACCGCTGATGCTGGTGGCGGTGATCGATACCACGATCGGTACGGCAGGTGGTTGTGCATCGACTGTCGTGGTGAGCGGGGCGCTGACGTTTCCAGCTGCATCCCGTGCCGTAATCGACAGTTGTGTCCCATCAGGCTGAGCGGGAGAGAGGAGGAGACTCCAGTTTCCCTGCGAATCGGCCACCACTACACCCAATGATGTGCCGCCTGCAGATACCTGGACACTGCTGCCAGGCTCTGCGGTTCCACTCAACTGGCTCGCGGTGTGATTGATCACGCCGATGCTGGGCGGTGTCACATCCAGAGTGAGATTGGCAGGAGCGCTTTGTGCTCCCTGGTCGATTGCCACGACCTTGATCGGCGTATCGGCGGACAAACCTGTGGGCGCCGTCGACCACCTGCCGTCCACGCCGACCTGAACAGCCGGCGCGACCAGCGCGCCATTGGCATTGCGTATCTCGATCGTGGCACCGGGTAACCCCGTACCACTGATTTCATTGCCGTTGGCAATGATGACAATGGGCGGATTGGGGATGTTGCTGGTCACGTCGACCGAGACGGGCGTGCTGCTGTTACCTGCCTGGTCACGAGCCGTGGCGGTAATGGTGGTGCCATCGGGAATCGGGGAACTCGGTGTGTAGGACCAGTTGCCATTCGCATCCACGGGGACGGAAACCGCGGCATTGCCGACGACCACGATGACCACGGAAGCGCCGACCTCGGCGGTTCCCGTGACGATATTGCCGTTGCTCGCATCCAGTACAGGTGGCGGCGGCGGGGTGGTATCCGGTGCGGTCAGGGAGACATTGGGGCTGGTGTTGCCTGCTGCATCCCTGGCCACCACGGTGATGGTCTCACCATTGCTCAGCGGTGGGTTGAGCGGAATCACGAACTGCCCACTGGGGCCTACCACTACCGAGGCATCGGGCTGGCCGTCACCATTGATGTCGATGCTGACCGTGCTGCCCGGTTCGGCGCGACCACTGACCTGAGAACCATCAGTGGAAACCTGCAGGTTGCTGGGGCGCAAAGGCGCAATATCGTCAGGAGCGGAGAGGGTGGTCGGACTGCTCAGGATCCCGTTCGCCAGGCGCACCCGCAACTGCAACTGTTCTCCGTTGTTCAGCGGCTGCAAAACGTTGATGGTGAACTGGCCGTTCACATCCACGAGCGCGGTGTAATCGGGTACTCCGTCGCCGTCTATGTCCAGCTCCACGGTGCTGCCAGGTTCAGCACGACCGGTGATGGTTCGGCCATCACTGCTCAAGCTCACATTGCTGGGCGGTGTCGCTGGACCAGGCTGCGTTGGCGGGTTGCCACCGCCGTTATCTCCGCTGCCGCCACCTCCGCCACTGCTACCGCTACTGGCCGCTGCAGCGCCTCCGGCAACCGCCAGGCCACCCGCCACCAGCATCCCTGTCGTGCCTAGACCACCTCCCGCAGCGGCTCCAGCTGCCGTCAGAGACTCGAAACCGGCTGCGACTTCCTCCGAGGCGTAGCTGGCAGTCATGAAACCTTCCGGTGAAACCGGGCCGAGCTCGACCTGCAGCAGTTCATCCTCGGTATTCACCAGATAGAGCCGGCTAGGTGGTTGGCCTTCGACGTAGAAATTGGTGATGCGAAGCGTCTCGCCATCCGTCATGCGGATCACCAGATCATTGCCGTCGCGGGAATAACTGGCTATGGCGTCGGGGGATAGATCCAGAGCGACATTACTGCTTTCGCTCAGAGAGAGGGTGCTACCCAAAGTGCGTTCGGTGCTCAGGGATACAGGTTGAGCGAGAGAGGAAACCTTTGCTGAAATCGCCATGGGCAGTGACATCCCTATCCGTTTGACAGAAGGGCTCTGGCATTACTTCCGCGGTCATGAACCCATGACGAAAACATATAGCAGGGGTTCGGAGATTTTCATGGCAGTTGCCTGCAAGCAATGTGTCTCAGTTTTTTTCAGCGTCTATGCAGCTCGGCACATCATGAAGTGATGTGATGCGGACTTTCTCTTTAAGAAATGCCGCACCTACTGGGGATTCCTGGCATTTCGCTCAGGAGTCGGAGGTTTGATTGGTCAGAAATCAAGAATTCTCTTCAGTGATAGAGATTCTGCTTTTATATTTCAAAAAATTATCAATCCGCGGTGACAGTGCGTTGCTGGTCGCTAGCAGTAGCATCTGCGATCCTGGGCTGGTTTTCCCAGGCGACTTTTCCCAGGCGACTTCGTCAACCGGAGTAGCGTTCCAGCGGCAACTCGAGTCATATCCAGTCGCTGTGAACTGAGGGACAGAATTGCGGGCAGAGAGACTATCGTAATGCATATAGATATTCGCATAATGTATATTATGTTAAATATCATGTGGCACAGCTACCCAGGGTTGTCCCGTTCATCTACGTCCGACCTGTGGCAGACGGTTCGCTTCAGGCACGGAAAGCACAACCCTGCCCGCTGGGGAGCTTCGTGCCTGATGCGCGAACACTGAGCCAAGCGCGATTACAGATGGAAATCGCCTGCGGCCTCCGGCTGGTAAAGCACTTTCCTGATCTCAATCCGGCGAGTCCGATCAGAAATTTTCCAGTCGATGGTGTCCCCCTCCTGATAGCCCAGGATGGCGGCGCCGATGTCGGAACATACAGAATGCTTCCCGGCGCTGCTGTCCGCGTCTTCCGGGTAGACCAAGGCCACTTCGATCGCCTCGTCGTCCAGTTGTAGCAAGGCCCTGGAGTTCATCGTGACGACAGTGCGCGCCACCTGCTGCGGCTCAACGACAATAGCTCGCTCAAGTTCATGCTCGAGTTCAACAACGGCTGGGCCCTGCTCGAGCACAATCAGGCTCTCGAGCCTGGCCTTGTCGATTTCAGTGATGCAGATACCAGTGGCGTCGCCAATGGCACCTTCGCGCAAGAACTGACGATAGCGCCCCGCCGTCATGGAAAATGACTTCAATGTCGGTGTTTCGTTCTCAAGCAGAAAACCACTGCGCAGAAAGGCTTTCAGCGAGCGCACGTTGTCCGGGTGGATCTTGGCGATGAGCTTCTCGGCCCGCATGTCGAGGAAAGCCAGTTTCATGCCTTCGCGGATCGTACGGGTGCCGAGGTTCCGACCCCATTTATCGCTGTCTCCGATGGCCAGGACTATCTCGCAATTCGAGCCAGTCTTGATGAGGCGGACAAAGCCCACCGGTTCGTCATGCCGGTCATAGGCCATGAAGAATCGACCGCCCTGGTTGAACAGATGGGTCAGGATCGGCAATTGAGTCCGATCGATGGCTTGCTCAATGGAGCGGGAAACATGGCGTGAGTCGCTCAGATAACAGGTGACTCGCTCATCTTCCAACCAATCCATCAGCGTCAACGCGTGTGCCCGAGTAATTTCAGGGCACAGCGAAATGAAAGGCTTGTTCATCTTCACCACATTTATATGTAAAGGATGAAAGCCCTTCATGGCTATGGCCATGACGGTTCTTTCGGCAACCGGTTACTTTAAGGCATAACGCGAGTAATGCCGAGCAGCCTGCGCATCTAGGGCGGCGTAACAGCTGATACGAGATTTCCTCATAGGCTGCGTTTACAAAGCTCGTCGCAACGTCAGTACTGTCCCCTTCCCAACTAGGATCAAAGGCTATGAACCACAGGCAAACTCCTCAAGCATGAAGAAACCCATTGATCCTGTGCCAATGAATCACGACACGCTCACTGCTCGCGAGGCCTGTCAGGTGTTGCGGGAGATCGCTTTGGGTATCCGCGTCATGCGCCGTGTAGATCGCTCGCCTCAACCAAACTGCGGTCTGATGACCATAGAGGTCGATGACTGGGTGATCAGGCTATATCGCGAGGATGAAACGTTGGATTACTGCGACAGTTGCCATTGCCCGGATGGGCGTGCCTACGCCTTCAGCGCATCGCAATATTTCGGCACGGATCCGCTCGAGCTGTTGAGCACATGGGAGCGCGCTCAACTGGAACGGCTCTTGATGGAGGCATACGCCCCCTCCCCGCTGCCGGACTTCAGTCCTGACCCGACTCGGTTTTGAGCATGCCAAGATGTGGCCATTGCTCGCGTGCTGTTTGCAGCTGCCTCGTGCGCTCTAGCGCCCGTTGATGATGTTCAGCCAGTTGCTGACGGAACTCCGCTGAAAGCTCCTGCGTAAGCAGGGTTTCGAAGCCTCGCCTGACCTGTATTTCAAGCTCTAACGCGGTGTTGAGCCTGGTTCGATCATCGACAGGCACGATCAGCGACTTCACCTCATACCACCAACAGTTCTGCCACAGTCCGACCAGACTGATGTGCTGTGCAGGACGGCCACCGTAGGTGGTGATCTGGGTGTGCAGGCAAGCGATCAATGCGCCATATTCCAGCTCGCGCTCGCTAAGGAAATCGCGCACTTCTGCAGCTTGAGCGCTTCCGGCGAGCTGCCGGCAGGTTTGTTGTCCATCCATGCAGGCGACCTGCAGATGGTTGAGGTGGGTGATGGTCTTGTCCAGCGTGGGCATGCGATACGCCTCCCGTCACGTTCGCGCAGTGAGCCTGGGGCGGGCATTAAGGGCCAGGCGGCGCGTGGCGCGCCGCTGGCCGACGATGAGTCAGCTCCGCGCGCGCTCTACGTCGCGCAGCGCCCGTACTTCATCGTGATTGCGCAGCACCCCTTCGTATTGGCGCTGCACGATGGCTCGGATATCGGTCGGCAGGTTCTGAGCGAGGGCCTCGCTGTAACGCTCCTTGGCCACGTCCTCACCACGTTCGGCTTCGTTGAGGATTGCCGCTTCGTCCTTGCCGGTGACCAATGACTTCAGGTCGACCCAGCGACGGTGCAGATCCGCTCCGATGCTGGTGCTATCTTCCGGCTGGCCACCATTCTCCAGTACGACTCTCTGCAACTCCTCAGCCGCCTCGGCGCATTGTCGCGAACGGCGTGTGAACAGCTGCTTGATATCCGGGCGAGTAATGTCCTCGGCACAGACCTTGAAACCGGCCTCACCGTCCTTGCAGGTCTCGATCAGTTTGTTGAGGGTGCGGACAAGTTCTTTGCGATCGTCAGTGAGATCCATGATTCGTCTCCGGGCCGAATATGACGGCCAATGCTGGGTGAATACCCCATGGCGGGGTGTACATGGAATCCGACGTACTGCTGTGGATGATCGTTCAGGTAATTTTGCAGGTGCTCTCCTGCGCCCCCTCCTCCTCTTCTCGACACCATGAGCCAGGGCCGCCACCTGTAGGGTTTCCCTGTGACCACATGAAAAATGCTGAACGCTGCACTGCAGCAGGACTCTGTTCCTTACAAGGGAACCCTGTGTGCCCTGCTGCCCCGAATGCATGACCCGAGCTGCGGCGCCGCACTGTTTCACGCCTTCTCCTTGCGGCAGTTCCTTTATTTCCATTGGCCTGCGTGCGCAAAGTCCCTGCCGGAGATGGGCCGAACTCATGCCCGGTACCACAGTCACAAAAACGTGACCGACACCGGCAACGAACGGAGCAAGGGAGAGCATCGATGCCACTACTGAAGCTGCTGCACTTCATGGCCCTGATTTGCTGGTGTGGTGCGCTGCTATACCTGCCGGCGATGATCGCGGCGGGAACCCGCAGCAGCGACGAACTCTTCTATCGCGATCACACCCATCTGACTCGTGCGGTGTTCAACCTGGTCGCTACCCCGGCTGCGCTGCTGGCGATCGGTTCGGGCACGGCCCTGTTCCTGCGCGACTCCCTTTTCGACGCCTGGCTGATCGTCAAGCTCACGACGGTAGCCGGCATGGTGATCTGTCACGCCCTGTGCGGTGTATTGATCCTGCGGATCGAGCGCGACCCGCAACCTGCGGTTGGGGGGCAGTGCGTGAGCATCGGTGTGCTCATCGCCACGTTGATCAGTCTCACCCTCTGGCTGGTACTGGCCAAACCCTTCTGAAAGAGGACTCGATATCGCCATGTACGGCTCCCGCTCACAGCCCATTGTCGGAGCAGAGGGATACTGCGGCGAATGTTCAGACGCTGGTATCCACCCCGACGCCATACTCGTACACCAGACGACCGCCCAGGTAAGCGGCGACAGCGATCAGCAAGGCTGTCAGCAGCGACAGATAGAGTCCCCAGAGTTCCATCCCCTGCTCCGCCCCGGCGTAGCGCAGCAACCAGTTCAGCGAGGCCAGCGACAGCATCATCACGGCGATGATGGCGTGGCACCAGGCAGTGATCTTGCGACGGATGCTGGTGACGGTGAGCAGATCGACCAGGCCGGCCAGGCTCGCTATCCAGCCGCCGAAGGCACCGACCCCGGCCAGCCACAGGCTGGCCCGTGCCCAGAATGGATCGCCCAGCAACAGGTAGGCGAGGTCGCTGGCCACCAGACCGAGCAATGCGGCAACCGGAAAGTGGATCATCATCGGATGCAACGGATGCCCGGCAATGGCTGCGCGACTGACGATAGGTTCGTTGACTTCGGCCATCCGGCCCTCCCAGAGCAGGTGAGTGAAGATACCCGGCAGCGCCAAAGACGTTACCCGTGCCTGCAATTGACCACACTCATGCTGGCAGTTCCGCTTATCTCTGCCTGTTCAGGGCCGCAATCGGCGCTCGACCCAGCAGGACCAATGGCTCGTGAGGTGGCGATCCTGTGGTGGGTAATGTGCGGTTTCTCCAGCGTCGTGCTGTTGGTGGTCACCGCGCTATGGGTGTACGCCATGCGCCGTGCACCGCGCCAGGTCGATGCGCAAAGAGCGCGGGTGATCACCTTGCGCTGGCTGGTCGGTGGCGGCCTGATATTGCCCAGCGCGAGCATCATCCTGCTGCTGATCTTCGGCATTCCCATCGGGCATCGCATGCTGCCGCTGCCCCTGGTCGGCGAGCAGCCCCTGCGCATCGAGGTGATCGGGCACCAGTGGTGGTGGGAGGTGCGCTACCCGGATAGCGGTGTGGTGACCGCCAATCAGTTGCACCTGCCTGTGGGCCGGCCGGTGGATCTGGACGTCACCAGCGCCGATGTGATCCACGCCTTCTGGGTGCCACGACTGGGCGGCAAGATCGACATGATTCCTGGCCGTCACAACAAGATCCGCCTGCAGGCCGACCTGCCCGGCACCTTTCGTGGTCAGTGCTCGGAGTTCTGCGGAACCCAGCACACCCACATGATCCTCAATGTGCAGGCGCATGAAGAAGACGACTTCGAGGCCTGGCTGCAGGCTCGCCGTGAACCGCAGGTCACCGCCCTCCCCGGCGCGGCCGGCGCAACCTTCGCCGCTCGCTGCGGCGAATGCCACCGCGTGGTGGGCATTACCGATGGTCAGCGAGCGCCGGATCTGACTGATCTCGGCTCGCGCGCCAGTCTCGGCGCCGGCGTGCTGGCAAACGAGCCCGGAGCCGTCCTGCGCTGGTTGCAGGAGCATCAGCGGCTCAAACCTGGCAACGCCATGCCGCTCAATGACGACCTCGACCCCGACCACCTCAGCGCCATCGCAGACTGGCTGGAGACCCTGGCACCGTGAGCAACGACAAGACCGACAAGGCCCACGATCTGGATCAGTTGCACGACCAGTTCAACGAAGTCTGGGGCAACCCGCGCGGCTGGAAAGCCCTGACCATCGTCAACCACAGCACCATCGGTATCCGTTTCATGCTCACAGGGCTGGGCTTCTTCCTGTTCGGCGGGCTGCTGGCCATGTTGGTGCGCACGCAGTTGGCGA
This sequence comes from Pseudomonas mendocina, assembly GCF_003008615.1. Classification (NCBI taxonomy): domain Bacteria; kingdom Pseudomonadati; phylum Pseudomonadota; class Gammaproteobacteria; order Pseudomonadales; family Pseudomonadaceae; genus Ectopseudomonas; species Ectopseudomonas mendocina. The sequence continues at coordinate 5,088,487 of NZ_CP027657.1, read as the reverse complement.
TACCAGGCTACACATTCCTCGAACCGGACATCTACAACCAGGTCTTCACCATGCACGGCACGGTGATGATGTTCCTGTTCGCCGTGCCGATGATGGAAGGTCTGGCGGTCTACCTGATCCCGAAGATGCTCGGCGCGCGCGACCTGGTGTTTCCGCGCCTGTCGGCCCTGGGCTACTGGTGCTACCTGTTCGGTGGGCTGATCCTTTGCGCCAGCCTGTTGCTGGGCATCGCACCGAAGGCCGGCTGGTTCATGTACACGCCACTGTCCAGTGCGGTGCATACGCCGGGGCCGAACTCGGACTTCTGGCTGATCGGTATCACCTTCGTGGAAATCTCCGCAGTATCGGCCGGCGTCGAACTGGTGGTGTCGATCCTGCGTACTCGCGCCGAAGGCATGTCGCTGAACAAGATGCCGATCTACGCCTGGTACATCCTGGTCATGGCGATGATGATCGTGGTCGGCTTCCCGCCGCTGATCCTCGGCAGCATCCTGCTGGAGTTGGAGCGCGCGCTCGGCATGCCGTTCTTCGAAGTGGCGCGCGGCGGTGATCCGATCCTCTGGCAACACCTGTTCTGGCTGTTCGGCCATCCTGAGGTGTACATCATCTTCCTGCCTGCTGCGGGCATCGTCTCGACCCTGCTGCCGGTGTTCTGCCAGCGCCCGCTGGTGGGCTATCGGTGGGTGGTGCTGGCGATCCTCACGACCGGTTTCATCAGCTTCGGACTGTGGGTGCACCATATGTTCACCGTGGGCATTCCACAGTTGGCGCAGGCGTTCTTCTCGGCAGCGAGCATGCTGGTGGCAGTGCCCACGGGTATCCAGGTATTCGCCTGGATCGCCACCTTGTGGCTGGGACGGCCGCAATACCACGTACCAATGTTGTGGCTGGTAGGCTTTCTGATCATCTTCGTCTGCGGTGGGCTGACCGGGGTGATGCTGGCCCTGGTGCCGTTCGACTGGCAGGTGCACGACACCCATTTCGTGGTGGCGCACATGCACTACGTGCTGGTGGGCGGCATGTTCTTCCCGCTGCTGGCCGGCATCTATTACTGGCTGCCGCATTTCTCCGGACGCATGCCATCGGCGCGCCTGGGCAAGTGGGGATTCTGGCTGGTGTTCATCGGCTTCAACGTCACCTTCCTGATCATGCACTGGACAGGGCTGATGGGCATGCCGCGGCGTATCTATACCTACGAGGCCGGCCTGGGCTGGGACTTGCCCAACCTGGTGTCGTCCATCGGCAGCTTCATCATGGCGATGGGGATTGCCACCATCCTGCTCGACATCGTCCTGCACTTTCGTTTCGGCCAGCCGGCGCCGAAGAACCCGTGGAAGGCCGACACCATGGAGTGGGCCACCAGCCTGCCGCCCTGCCCCTACAACTTCGTCAGCCTGGCCAAGGTCACCCAACGCCACCCGTTGTGGGAGAACCCGGATCTGCTGGAAAGCATCGCCCGTGGCGAGCACGCGCTAACGGTGATCGACCACGGTCGCCGGGAAACCTGGGGTGTCGAGCCGCTGACCGGCAAGGTGCGCGAGATCATCCACCTGCCCGGCAATAGCTGGCTGCCCTTCATCGCCTCCTGCTTTATCGCGGTGGTCTGCCTGGGCCTGCTGAGCAAGTTCTACTGGGTGTCGCTGGCGGCCACCGTCGCCGCGCTGGTAATTCTTTTTCGCTGGAGCTGGGAGAACGGCGCTCACCCGAACGCCGCACCGGATGCCAAAGTCCAGCCTGGCGAGCCACCGCTGCACTCGCGCACCTGCGACGGCCCCGGTCTGTGGGGCATGGGCGTGACACTACTGGCCAACGGTGCCCTGTATCTGGCGCTGCTGTTCGGCTGGTTCTACTTGTGGACGGTATCGCCCAACTGGCTGGTGCCCGATGCACCGGTGATCGATCAGCGCCTGCTGCTGGTCAGTGGCGTGTTGCTCGCCGTCGCGGTGCTCTGGCAGCGACCAGTGCTCAAGCGGCTGCGCAAAGGCCAGGGCGAACCGCGCACCCTGCTCACCTGCTTCGTCGGTATCGCCGCCCTCGGTCTGCTGCAATCGGCGCTGCTGTTATGGACGCTGTTGGGTGGCGATCTGGCGCCGCGCGCCACCGCCCATGACGCTGTGATCGTGGTGCTGCTGGTCTACAGCCTGGTGCATTGCCTGCTGGCGGCCATCCTCAGTGCCCTGCAGGCGCTGCGCGTGTATCACGGCTACGTCTGCGCGCTGACGCCATACGAGCCACTGGTAGTCGAGCAGCTCTGGCAATACAACCTGGTGGTGCTGTGGATCACCTACTGCTCGGTGGTGCTGTTCCCACCGACCTTCGGAGGTGTCTGATGCAGCCGCTGTGCTCACCCTACAACCCTATCCAGATTCCGCTCGGGCTGGTGCTGTGGAGCCTGTGGTTCGTCGCGCTTTACGGTGGTCTGTCGGTGGGCTGCGCACTCGCTCCGCCCGCGCCGGAGCAAGGCCAGTGGAACTGGCTGAGTGCCGTACTCGGTCTGTTCAGCCTGCTCACCATGGCGCTGCTGCTGTGGCTGGCACGGTTGTTCCAGCTAGCCGCCCGGCGTGAGGTCGAGCGCCATGCGCGCTGTTTCGCCGCGCGACTGGCCGCTGGCGTTCATCTGATCAGTGCCATCGCCACACTGTTTATCGCCATCCCGACTCTGAGCCTGCCTCCATGCGTTTGATCGGTATTGCCCTGCTTGTTTCGTTCCCTGGCATTGCCGCCGCTCACGGATTGTTCGACGGCCACCTCGAAGAACGCCTGCCGGTCTGGCTCAGTGCGCTGCTGCTTGGCACGGGCTGGCTGCTGTACATCATCGGTTGTCGCAAGGTGCGGCCGCATGGCCGCGAGGCGCTGTGGATGCACCTGGCCATGGTCATCACCGCGCTTGCGGTATTCGGCCCGTTCGACGACTGGGCGGAGAACAGCACCAGCCTGCATATGGTTCAGCACATGCTGTTCATGATCGTCATTGCCCCGTTCTGGGCGCTCGCCCGGCCGCTGCCGCAATGGCGCGCGGCGCTCGGCCCGAAGATTCAGCCGCTATACGCCAGCATCCTGCGCAGCGGTCGCTACCCGGTGGCGCTGGCCATGCTGCACGGCGCGATGATCTGGGTCTGGCACACCCCCAGCCTGTACATGCTGGCGCTGGAAAACACCTGGTGGCACGTGGTCGAGCATGCCTGCTTTCTGTTCAGCGCCTGGCTGTTCTGGTGGTCGTGCCTGCGTGCCAGTCCCAACCAGGTGCCACACGCGCTGATGGCCATACTGTTGACGCTGATGCACACCGGCTTGCTGGGGGCGCTGCTGACTTTCGGTAACACCCCCTTCTATGGCGAATCGCGCGACCTGGCTGACCAGCAACTGGCCGGTCTACTGATGTGGGTGCCGGGCAGCCTGGTCTACCTGGCCGCTGCTGGCTGGATCACCTGGCGCTGGCTGACCCGTATCTGGCGGCGACAGGTTGCTGCACAGGATGTCTGAAAGCCGGCAGCGGTATCGTTCGAGTATCTGAATATTCATCCCCACCACATATATCCACCTGTACTCCCCAGTGCATGGCCACCGATAGTGGCATTTCCAATTTTCGTTCAACGACTTTCTGTATTAAATCCAGTGGCGTGCTGGCCCGACTCGGCCTGTAGATATAGGTTCAATCTATTTTTTCTGTCACGATATATTCATGTCACCGAATACTCCCCATAAGACCTTGTAAATAAACGGCAGCGCCACATTTCATCGGCATATCAACAAGGCTGTTACCCCACCTTTCACACGCGGAAGATGAAGCGATTAACTTTCGCCGAGTGATGTCATTTTAATATTTATTAATACTGATCGTCCCGCTTGTTGGAATGCCGAACATATATGGCTATGTTTTGTGGGTGCTATTTAAAGGAGTCACACATGAAATACGATCTGAACGGTATTAGATCAGAGCTGGCCGAATATGATGTCAATATGACGTTACGTCCGGATAACAGTGTCATACTTACTGTCGTCCATAACGGCAAACGCCTCATGCGCGTTATCGACACGAGCATCACCACTCAGGAAGTCATTCGCTTGATCAAGTTCGATATGACACTGGATGCAGACTCGGGATCGATCGCCGAAGCGGTTAAACACTGCAACAACGACCTTCCGACCTACTCCCGCGAGCCCATCTTCCGTACCTTGCACTCTCGCTTGTGGGCCATCAGAAAGCTCAAGAACCAATGAGGAGTAGCGCTGATGCTCAAACCTCACGATTCGCGGGCTGTGAAGGCCAAGGTCGAAGATCTGATGAAGAAAATCCGGAAACAGTGTTCGGTTCAAGACCGGGTTGCCTGCGAGTGGCCCTATATCGCCGGTTCGACCTGCCTGCTGGTGCTGTTGGTTTGGCAACCCCTCCGGCAGCCGTCATTGACGCAGGCATTTGCCGAGCCAGACGCCCAACAAGCCACGGGAGTTTCCTACGCCGCCCAGCGCTCCCTGCAACAGATCGATACGAGCTGCACCGAGCGCGTTGTCGATGAACACTGTGGTCAGGAATGCAGCGTTGACAAGGCCACGTCCGCTCAGAGCGGCCGAGAATACGAGTTCAGTCGCTCGCTCCTGACCTGTGTGGCCAATCAGGCCAAACCGTCTCAGCAGGCCGAGACGGATAAACCCCACAACCTGATGATCGAAGTGATCAAGTCGAATCACTCGTTCTGACCCCAACGGGTCGATCCCTCCTTTTCTACGCCTTTCGTACTGCCTACACCACCCGGCTCATTGACCCAATGATCGGGGTGGTTGTCGACCGTTATAGATTTGCGCAAGGAGGATCGAGCATGTCGGACTTTCTCATCTATTCCGCCATGGCGGTGGCGGCCATCATCATTCTGATCGAACTGTGGGCAATCATCAGCGTCTTTCGCAGCGACGAACCGATTGCTACCAAGACGCTCTGGGCATTGTTCATCTGGATCGTTCCACTCATCGGCATTATTGCCTGGGTAATAGCCGGGCCAAGAGGCCACGGTAAAGGGCCAAGTTCTCCGGAGCACAGCAAGTGATCGAATCTAATATTCTGCCTGAGGCTTGCCTATTCATCCGGGCAGGGACGTCGGATGATTGAAGAAGTTGGCTTTCGCCAATGGATTATTTGCTTTTTACAGCACCTGTACATGCGTAAAGGTAAATAAAAGATTGGTACAACTGCCTGGGGTTTATTGTGACATGCAGTAATTGTGCACATACCGACGAGCAGTGTGCGCTGGCACGCCTTGATGATCGCAATATCCAATATGGAGGAGGCGTCGAGTTATACCGTGACGACGTTGATGACGGGTAAATCCAACTTGGTTATGGTGTCAGTCAACGACGTCTGGTCTTGCCGGTAAATATATTCGGCACGCCAAGCCACACAAGCAGAAACAAACTTTTACCAGCTTGAAGAATCCCTCACAGAGAGGATCACAACGATGAACACGAACAAGAAATCTGCGCCAAGGGATAAGCCTCAACCTGCAGAAGATCGTTGGCTATACGATGACCCAGGGAATGAAGATCCCGGCTCCCAGCTCGATGGGCCGGTTCCACTGCGTCCTCGTCCCGAGAAGCCCGCGGCGCCTGTCGACGTCGAACCACAGCAAGACGCGCTGCAGCGACGTCGATAGCGTTGATTCAGGCAGGGATGGCCTTGGCTCGTGCCTCACGCTCCCAGATGCGATGCTGCTTCAATGCACTTTCGAAGCGTGTGAACAGCGGATCGAAGCTGTCACCCGTCACCAGGCCCTGATCCTCGTCCAACCCCAGTAGGGAGGCCAGTTGAGCGGCGTCCCCACTCAAACCGATGGGTTTTAGGTGCTTGTAGGCCTCCATCAGAAAGTGCTTGGCTACCCCATCGCCTTGCAATGTCTTGAGAACATGATCACCGCCCGGCACGAATACCGCGTCAACGGTAATGGACGGATCCGTCGCGAACGAGCCAGCCGGTTGCAGGAGCTGGCCATCGGAACTCTTGAGCGCGGCCACCGACGGCCCGAGCAGCTTGGCTATGGCCCCGGCATTGTTCAGTGCCTTGAGCAGGCTGTTGACTTCATCGGCCTTGCAGCCTGGGGTAAGCATGACGGCTATGCGGCGGCCACGAATATCGTCGGGCAACAGATTGACCTGACTGAGCGCAGGCGAGACCTGAGCGCTGTCGCCAGAGGTGGCGGCCGAAGTGCTGTCCAGGTCGATTCCCAGGTTCTCGGCCACGCGAAGCGCCAGCAGCGGATCGATGTGGGCCAATATCTCCTTCACCTGGCGTTCGCGAATGAACACCCGCTCGACTTTCGACAGTTCGAAACTGTAGGCATCGACGATGTGCTGCTGCTCGGTCTCGCTCATGCTGCGCCAGAACAGGCTGGCTTGTGAGAAATGGTCTGAGAAGCTGGCGGAGCGAACCCTTACCTTGTTCCCTTGCAAGGGTTCGGGGTAGGAGCTGAATCCCCCCTTGCTGGCTGCCGGAGGCGTTTCCCGCGGCCAGTTGCCGTCTATCGAATTGGGCTCGTAAGCCGCCCTGCCCTTGTTGATCTGCTGCCGATGCGGGGCATCACGCTGGTTGTTGTGAAAAGGACAAAGCGGCCTGTTGATGGGGATCTCGTTGAAGTTCGGGCCGCCCAGCCGCAGTAGCTGAGTATCGGTATAGGAGAACAGGCGTCCCTGCAGCAGCGGATCATTGCTGAAGTCGATGCCCGGCACGATATGGCCGATGTGAAAGGCCACCTGCTCGGTTTCGGCGAAGAAATTGTCCGGGTTGCGATTGAGCACCATGCGCCCGACCAGTCTTACCGGCACCAGCTCTTCGGGCACCAACTTGGTCGGGTCGAGCAGGTCGAAACCGAAGCGCAGGGCGTCCTCCTCGTCCATGACCTGCAGGCCCAGCTCCCATTCCGGATAGAGCCCGTTCTCGATGTCTTCCCACAGGCCGCGACGATGGAAATCGGGGTCTTTGCCGGCAAGCTTCTGCGCTTCGTCCCAGACCAGGGAGCAGACGCCGGCCTTGGGCCGCCAGTGAAACTTCACCAGCTTGCTCTGCCCTTGCGCATCGACCAGACGAAAGCTGTGCACGCCGAAGCCCTGCATGGCGCGATAGGCGGTCGGGATCGCACGATCGGACATGGTCCACAGCACCATGTGGGCCGATTCGGGCGTGAGCGAGACGAAGTCCCAGAAGGTGTCGTGAGCCGAGCCGCCCGTAGGAATCTCGTTGTGCGGTTCAGGCTTCACCGCATGCACGAAGTCGGGAAACTTGATCGCATCCTGGATGAAGAACACCGGCATGTTGTTGCCGACCAGGTCGAAGTTGCCTTCGTCGGTGTAAAACTTCACCGCGAAACCGCGCACGTCGCGCACGGTGTCGGACGAGCCGCGTGGCCCCTGAACGGTGGAGAAGCGTACGAACACGGGGGTGCGCTTGCCGGCTTCGCCGAGGAAAGAGGCACAGGTCAGATCGCTTGCCGCTTCAGTCACCTCGAAGTAGCCATGGGCCGCAGCCCCCCGCGCGTGCACCACACGTTCTGGAATTCGTTCATGGTCGAAGTGGGTGATCTTCTCGCGCATGATGAAATCTTCCATCAGCGTCGGACCACGTTCCCCACCGCGCAGGCTGTTCTGGTTATCCGCGATGCGGGTTCCGGTATTGGTGGTCAACGCCTCGCCGGTCGCGTCCTCGCGGAACTCGTCGAGTTGATCGAGTTTGGGATTGCTGTTGGCTTTGTCGAGAGCATCGACTCCCGCCATCTGACTGTCACTGTCAGCTGTGTTCGCTTGGTCTTTCATGGGCTACTCCTGGCTAGGTGCAGAGGTGCGCATGGCTGCGCTACTGCATTCTTCGTGGCCCATTACGGGCGGCCACACCTCGGGGCGTTGCACGCCCGGTATTTTTTGGAGGTAGTCCGGAGTTGTTACGTTCGACTTGAATTTTTCCGGGACGGACTTCGCCATCACGCCGTTTCGCCTGCATCTACGCGGCTTCGCTGTGACCAATTTGTCCTGAACTTCGCTGCTGTCGTGCGCTTCTACCCCTGTGAATGCACAGCACTGGAGAATCAGACATGCCCCCATTGAAACCACTTGCCCTACTGGCCATCGCCGTTTTCGCGGCCTGCGCGGTGAGCACTCTTCAGGCCGCCCGCAAGGCCGGTGCGATCAGCACCGAGGATTTCGTGGAACAGGCATCGGCCAAAGGCATCACCGAGATCGAGATTGCCAGGCTGGCTCTGGAAAAAGCCCGCAGTGAAGCCGTCAGGGGCTTCGCACAGATGATGATCGATGACCATCGGCGGGCGAATCAGCAACTGGGCGAGTTGGCCAAGCGTAAAGGCCTCGATGTGTCGGACGATGCCGAGCTGATCAATCAGGCCAAGATCATGCTGCTCAAGCTTGGTAGTGAGGAGCGCTTCGACAAGGCTTACATGAACAACCAGGTGGTAGCTCACCGACAGGCTGTCGAGTTGTTCCGCCGCGGGCTGGATGTCGATGATGAGGAGATCGCTGCCTTCGCCCGTGAAGCCCTGCCCAAGCTGGAACAGCATCTGCAGCGTGCCGAACAGCTCAATGGCGAGCTGCCCGTGGACTGAGCGTTCCTTCTATCGACTCAGGCCCGTCTCAGGCGCTCGTAGTAGTAAGGCAGTTGCAGCAGTGCATAGCGTGCGGTGTCACGACGAACCTGGTTGCGCTCGCCGTTGAACTGCACCGTCTCGCTGACGATACCCTGATGCTGATCGAGACCTATGGCGCAGGCGATGCATTGCACACCGTCCATATCTCCCGATGCTTCAGCCAGCCCGGTATTGGCCAGCGCGATATCGGCGCCACTGCGTTTCAGCGCGCCTAACGCCATTTCTTGCGCCACCTCTTCGCTGGTCAAGCCGAAGTGCTCGATGGTCAGCGGGCTGACGCCGAGGCAATGCTGTTTGGCCTCTGGCGAGTAAGTCACGAAGCCGCACTCCAGCACCTTGCCGCTACCGGAAACCTCCGCTACCAGCGACGAGATCAGCCCAGCGGTGCAGGACTCCGCGGTACACAGCCTCAGCTTGTACTTGATCAGAAAATTCACTACCTGCTCGACGCTGTTCATCTATCGGAGCCTCGTCTAGGCGCAATCGAATGCGCAGTGGAAGCCTGACCTGCGAGCAAAGTTCAACCTTTTGCCGGGCCTTCCTCGCCCAACAAAAAAAGGTCGAACCTTTAACGCCGAAGTCCCGTCAGCAAAAGAGTGTGAGGAGATCGAAGAGAGGCGGCCGAAGGCCATCTGTCCCTGTCGTTCATCGGCCTCCATCGGCCCTCGTTATGGGGTGTTCTCGGTTCCAACCCTGGAGAGATAAATGGCAAGCGCTGCAACCTCCGCCCGTATACACGAATACCCCAGCCCCACGGCGGCCGCCCAGCCACCCACGCAGATGAAGACTCAGCCCTTGCAACGCAAGCGCGTGCTGTTCGTCACGTCCGAATTCGCCGACCTGATCAAATGCGGCGGGTTGGGTGACGTCTCCGCGGCACTGCCGCGTGCACTATCGGAAAAGCACGACATCCGCATATTGATTCCCGGGTATCGCCAGGTCGTGGAAAGCGGCCGGCCCATCCGCGTCGTCGGTCAGGTACCGGGGCTGGCCGCACTACCACCTTGCCAGATTGGCCGAATGGATCTGGCTGATGGGCTGATCGTCTACGTGCTGCTCAACCCGGTGCTGTACGAGCGCGATGGCTCGCCCTATGTCGATAGTCAGGGGCTGGACTGGGCCGACAACCATATCCGTTTCGCCCGCCTTGGCCTGGCCGCCGCCGAAATGGCCATGGGCGAAGCCGGTATCCAGTGGTGTCCTGAACTGATCCACGCCAATGACTGGCCAGCAGCCATGGCACCGGCTTACATGGCCTGGCGCGGGGCCACTGCACCTGCCCTGCTGACCATTCACAATCTGGCTTACCAGGGGCTGTGCGACATGCCGTGCAGCAGCGAGCTGGCAATTCCCGAGCAGGCCTGCGGCATCGATGGCATGGAGTTCCATGGTCGCCTGTCCTTCCTCAAGGCTGGTATCGCTTACGCCCAGCACGTCACCACCGTCAGCCGCAGCTATGCGCGGGAGATCACCACGGCGGAGTTCGGCTGCGGGCTGGATGGCATGCTGCGGGGCAAGGTTCAAACAGGTCAACTCAGCGGTATCGCCAACGGTATCGACGAGAGCTGGCATCCGCAGAGCGATCCCAATCTGTTGCGGGGCTTCGCTGCCGGTGAATGGGAAGGTAAAGATGCCAACGCCGCCTATGTGGAGCAGTGGCTGAATCTGGATACGGATGGCCCGCTTTTCGCGGTGGTATCACGCCTGGTGCAGCAAAAAGGCATCGACCTGACCCTGGATGTCGCCGAGTACATCGTCCGGCGCGGTGGCCGTATCGCAGTGATCGGCCAGGGCGAACCGGCGTTGGAGGTGGCGATGGCCGAGCTGGGCCAGCGCCATCCTAGTCGTATCGGCGTGCATATTGGTTTCAACGAGAGCGATGCGCGACGCCTCTATGCCGGTAGTGACTTTTTGCTCATGCCCTCGCGCTTCGAGCCCTGCGGCCTGAGTCAGATATACGCCCAGCGCTATGCCTCGCTGCCCATCGCGCGGCGCACCGGAGGGCTGGCCGACACCATCGAGGACGGTGTCAGCGGTTTTCTCTTCGATGAACCTCAGGCCGATAGCTATCGCGCGGCCATCGACCGCGCCCTGCAGGTGTACCAGCATCCGGAGTTGCTCGAGGCCATGCGCTGCCATGCCATGCAGGCGCCGCTCTACTGGCAACAGTCGGTACGTCCATACGACCGGCTGTATCAGCGCTTGCTGGCTCATGCCGGGGCTCACAGGGAAATACGCTGATGTACAGCCATGGCGCTCGGCCCATGGCCGATGGCCGCGTGCGCTTCGCCCTGTGGGCACCCAGTTGTCGACGTGTGGAGCTGGAGTTGCAGGACGGCAGACGATATCCGATGGATCAACAGGCGGATGGCTGGTTCGTGACCTTGCTCGAGTGCCCGAGCGACAGTGGCTATCGCTATGTGGTCGACGGCCAGCGAGCGGTGCCGGATCCGGCTTCGCGGCACCAGGTCGATGACGTGCACGGCTTCAGCCAGGTTCTCGATCATGCGGCTTATTCCTGGCAGCAGCATGACTGGAACGGTCGCCCCTGGCACGAGACGGTACTGTATGAGCTGCATGTGGGCCTGTTCGGCGGATATCAACAGGTCATCGAGCACCTGCCGCATCTGGCCGACCTGGGCGTCACTGCCCTGCAACTGATGCCACTGAACACCTTCGCCGGTACGCGCAACTGGGGCTATGACGGCGTATTACCGTTCGCACCGGCCAATGCCTACGGCACGCCCGACGAACTCAAGCAGTTGATCGACAGCGCTCACGGTTGTGGGCTGATGGTATTCGTCGACGTGGTCTACAACCACTTCGGCCCGGACGGCAATTATCTGGGGCTGTATGCGCGGCAGTTCTTCTGCGAAGAGCGCGTCACGCCCTGGGGCGCGGCCATCGACTTCGGCCAGCCACAGGTGCGCGACTTCTTCTGCGAGAACGCGCTGATGTGGCTGCTGGACTACCGTGTAGACGGGCTGCGACTGGATGCCGTGCACGCCATCGACGATGACGAATTCCTCAGGGAGCTGGCCTCGCGGGTGCGCTCAGCGATACCGCAACGACGCCAGGTGCATCTGGTGCTGGAAAACGAGCATAACGCCGCGCACCTGCTGCGTGATGGCTTTGACGCGCAGTGGAACGACGACGGCCACAACACCCTGCATGCACTGCTCACCTTCGAGAACGAAAGCTACTACGCCGATTACGCCCAGGCCCCGACACGCAAGCTGGCCACCTGCCTGGAGCAGGGCTTCGTCTACCAGGGCCAGGACAATCGCCATGGCCAGCCACGCGGCGAACCCAGTGCCGATCTGCCGCCACATGCCTTCGTGCTGTTCCTGCAGAACCATGACCAGGTGGGTAACCGCGCCTTTGGCGAACGCCTGACGCTGCTGGCTGACAACGATGCACTGAAGGCGGCCACCGTGCTCTTGCTGCTGTGCCCGATGGTGCCGCTGTTGTTCATGGGAGAGGAATGGGGCAGCAAACGGCCATTTCTGTTCTTCACCGATTACCACGACGAGCTGGCCAATGCCGTGCGTGAGGGGCGGCGCAACGAGTTTGCCGATTTTTCGCAGTTCGCCGCGGCGCACAGCCGCGAGGCCATCGCCGACCCCAACGCGCTGGCCACCTTTCAGCGTTCCCAGCCGGATCTGGCTCCCGCACTGGAGCCTGAGCAGCGGGAATGGCTGGCCTTCTACCGCGGCCTGTTGCAGGTGCGTCACAGCCGCCTGCTGCCAGGCTTGCAGCACGCACTGAGCCTCGGTGCTCAAGTGCTCGGCGATGGCGCCGTACTGGCGCGCTGGCGGCTGGGACATGGCCCGGCGCTGAACATCGCCATCAACCTGGGCACCAGCGCCGTATCCCTGCCCTTGCCTGCCGCTTACGGCGAGCGGCTGTACACCCTGCGCATCGATGATGCCGATCTGCGCCAGGAGCGATTGCCAGCACGCAGCGCCCTGGTCACCCTGGAGCCTGCACAATGAGTGATCGATTACTGGCCGAGCTGGCTGAGGCCGCTGACCTGTGCATCGACTGGATCGATGCGCACGGCCGCCCGCAACAGGTCAGCCCGGAAGCGCAGCGCAGCCTGCTGGAGGCGCTTGGCTACCCGGCGCAAAGCCCCGAGCAATTGCGCGCCAGCCTGGCCGCAGTGGGACATTCACGCCATGTGCCGGGAGAAGCGAATCTACTGTTTCAGGATCAGGGCCAGCCGCTGGCGCTGACGCTCTACCCAGCTGACAGCCTCTATCGCTTGACCGATGAGCAGGGCAACGTCAGCGAAGGCCGCCTCGACAGCGATGGGCGACTGCCGGCGCAGCAACGGACTGGCTACCACCAGCTGGAAATTCGCGATACCCAGCATACTCTCGCCGTCGCACCAGCGGCCTGTCTGTCGGTTCAGCAGCTGTGCGACAAGCCGCGCATCTGGGGATTGAGCGCTCAGCTCTATGGCCTGCGCCGCACGGGGGATGGCGGACTGGGTGACACATTGGCAGTGGCGGATCTGGCGCGGCACGCCGCCAACCATGGCGCCGATGCGCTTGCCCTGAGCCCGGTGCACGCGCAGTTCAGTGCGGATGTGCAGTGCTATGGCCCCTACTCGCCCTCCAGCCGGTTGTTCTTCAATACGCTGTATGCCGCTCCAGTCACCCTGCTCGGTAGCGAACGCCTGCAGCGCGCGGTTCACAGCGCCGGGCTACAGGACGAAATGGCGCGTCTGGAAACGTTGGAGCTGATCGACTGGCCGGCCGTGGCCACGTCTCGCCAGCGGCTGTTACGCCAGCTGTACGAGGATTTCTGTCAGGCGCCTGGTGATTTGCTGGAACGCTTCGAGGCATTTCGTACTGCCGGTGGCGAGGCCTTGCAGCAGCATTGCTGCTTCGAAGCCATCCATGGTCAACGTCTGCGCGAAGGTGCCGGTGGCGACTGGCGTACCTGGCCAGAGGCACTGCGCAATCCGATCCAGGGCGCCGTGACCCGTTTCGCTGTCGAGCACACCGAGGAGCTGCGCTTTCACGCCTTCTGCCAGTGGTTGATCGCGCACGGCCTGGAATCCGCCCAGTCCACGGCCAGCGGTGCCGGCATGGGCATCGGTTTGATCGCAGACCTGGCGGTGGGCGCCGATTGTGCCGGAAGCCAGGCCTGGTCGCGCCAGGATGAACTGCTGCCCTCGGTCACCGTCGGTGCGCCGCCAGACATTCTCAATCGCCTGGGGCAGAACTGGGGTGTATCGGCCTTCTCACCGCACGGGATGCGCCAGCACGGGTTTCGTGCCTATATCGAAATGCTCCAGGCCAACCTGGCCCACGCCGGCGGCATTCGCATCGACCATGTGATGGGCCTGCAACGTCTGTGGGTCATCCCCCAGGGAGCGGAGCCACAGCACGGCGCCTACCTGCGTTATCCGCTGGACGATCTGTTGCGCCTGCTAGCCCTGGAGTCGCACCGACATCGTGCCCTGGTCATCGGTGAAGACCTCGGCACCGTGCCCGACGGCCTGCGCGAGAAGCTTGCCGCACGCAACATCCTCGGCACCCGGGTACTGCTGTTCGAGCAGGATGACATCGGCTTCGTGCCGGCCGCTCGCTGGCCCTGCAACGCCCTGGCCACCACCACCACCCATGACCTGCCGACGATCAAGGGCTGGCTCGCCGGGCGTGATCTGGAATGGCGCGTCAGGGCCGGACAGCGGGACGCGGAGTTGCTGGAAAGCGATCATGCCGAGCGTGCTGGCGAGCGTGTCGCGCTACGCCAGCTTCTGGAGCGACAAGGCTCGGTGAGCGGCACGAGCGACGATGCCTGTCTGCTGGCCTGCATCGAGCATATCGGCCGTACGCCATCAGCACTGGCCCTGCTGCCGCTGGAGGATGCCTGCGCCCTGGAGCAGCAGCCCAATCTGCCCGGCCCTGGCGATGTGCATCCCAACTGGCGGCGACGCTATCCACTGCCGGTCAACGAGCTGCTGGAACAGCCGGCCACCAGCCAGCGCCTGGCCAGCCTGGATCGTGCGCGTCAGGAGGTCGGCGATGACTGAGCTGCGCTCGACCTTGCGCCTGCAGTTGCACAAGGACTTCACCCTCACCGATGCCGCAGCCCAGGTGCCCTACATGGCGCGGTTGGGCATCAGCCATCTGTACGCTTCGCCGATCCTTACCGCGCGGCCAGGCTCGCAACATGGTTACGACGTGATCGACCCCTGCCAGGTCAACCCCGAGCTGGGCGGCGAAGAAGCCCTGGTGCGCTTGGTGGACACCCTGCGCGCGCACGACATGGGGTTGATTCTGGATATCGTGCCCAACCACATGGCCGTTGGCGGCGACGGCAACCCCTGGTGGCTGGAGGTGCTGGAATGGGGCCAGAGCAGCCCCTACGCGGCATTCTTCGATATCCAATGGCAATCGCATGATCCGCTGCTCAGTGGCCAGTTGCTGGTGCCCTTCCTGCGCAGCGACTACGGCGAGGCGTTGCGCGAAGGCACGCTGGAGCTGCGTTTCGATGCCGAGCGCGGGCGCTTCCATGCTCAGCATTTCGAGCATCGCCTGCCACTGACTCCGCCAAGTTACGACAGCATCCTGCGGGCCAGCGATAATCCGGCGCTGCGCGCGCTGGGCCAGCGCTTCGCACGTCTGGGACGGGAGAGCGACAGCCGCGCCGAGGCGCAACGGCTGTGCGCTGAATTGGCGATCCAGGCGAGAAAAGTCGCATCGCTGCTGGTCAATTTTCAGGGCCGTGACGAAGCAACGCAGAAGCGCCTGCATGCCCTGCTCGAGCGTCAGCACTACCGCGTGGCCAGTTGGCGTACCGCGGCCGACGACATCAACTGGCGGCGTTTTTTCGACATCAACGAACTGGGCGCCCTGCGCGCCGAGCACCTGGCGGTGTTCGAGCAGACCCACGCCAAGGTGTTCGAACTGATCGAGCGCGGCCTGGTCGATGGCTTGCGTATCGACCATATCGACGGCCTGGCCAACCCGAGAGCCTATTGCAGCCGCCTGCGCCGACGTATCAGCCGCCTGCGTGGCAATGCGCCCTTCCCCATCTTCGTGGAGAAAATCCTCGGCCACGGCGAACTGCTGCCACAGGAGTGGCCGGTGGATGGCAGCACCGGTTACGAGTTCATGAACCAGATGTCGCTGCTGCAGCACGACCCGCACGGCGAGTTGACGCTCAGCGAACTGTGGCAGGACATCAGTGGCCGGCCCACGGCCTTCGACGACGAGGTACAGCAGGCGCGCCGGCTGGTGCTGGAAGGATCGCTCGCCGGCGATCTGGAGGAAGTCGCCCAGCGCCTGCTGCATGTCGCCCGCCATGACATTGCCACCCGCGACCTCACCCTCGGTGCGATCCGTCGGGCACTGCGCGAGCTGATCGTGCATTTCCCTGTCTATCGCACCTATGCCCAGGCCTGTGGCCGCTCGCAGCAGGATCGCCGCTTCTTCCAGCAGGCGCTCGATGGCGCGCGGCAGACGCTGGCCGAAGCCGACTGGCCGCTGCTGCCGCATCTCGACGACTGGCTGGGTGGCGCCTCCCTGCGAGCGCTGCCGCCGGGGCGGGCACGGCGCCTGCGTGCCCAGGCGCTGACGCGCTTCCAGCAACTGACCTCGCCGGTGGCGGCCAAGGCCGTCGAAGACACTGCCCTGTACCGCGCCGGCGTGCTGCTGTCGCGCTATGACGTCGGTTTCGATGCCGAGCACTTCAGTGCACCGGTCGGGCGCTTTCATCAGGTCTGCCGCGAGCGTGCAGCACAGCATCCGCTCAATCTGCTGGCCACTGCCACTCACGACCATAAGCGTGGTGAAGACTGCCGCGCACGCCTGGCGGTACTCAGCGAGCGCGCGGCCTGGTACGCCGAGCGCGTCAGGCACTGGCGGCAGTTGGCACAGGCGCTGCGCACCAGCGGTGCGGCGCAGGCTCCGGATGGTGGCGAAGAGGGCATCCTCTATCAGGCAATCATTGGCAGTTGGCCGCTCGGGCTACGGCCGGACGACATGCAGGGCCTGCAGCACTATCTGCAGCGCCTGCTTGGCTGGCAACGCAAGGCACTGCGCGAGGCCAAGCTCAACAGCGCCTGGAGCGCGCCGAATGAGGCTCATGAGGCCGCCTGCGCCGAATTTCTCGGCAAGCTGCTGTGCGAGCCCTCCGGGCAACTCTTGCGCAATGAACTGGCTGCTACCGTGGCCGCGATTGCCCCGGCCGGTGCATTGAATGCGCTGGTGCAGTGCGTGCTGCGCCTGACCACACCGGGTGTGCCCGACCTGTACCAAGGCTGCGAGTTCTGGGACTTCAGCCTGGTCGATCCGGACAATCGCCGCCCGGTGGATTTCTCGGCACGCCTGTCCGCCCTGCAAAGCGACGATACGCCGGCCAGCAAACTGACCAGTTGGCAGGACGGGCGCATCAAGCAGTGGCTGATCCAGCAGACATTGGCGCTGCGCGCCGCTCAGCCGCGCTTGTTCAGCCAGGGCAGCTATCACCCGCTTGGCGTGGTCGGCGAGCACGCTGGCCAGGTGCTGGCCTTCCTGCGCCGCCATGGTGATGAGCACCTGCTGGTGATCGTGCCGCGCCTGGCGGCTGGTCTGTTGGGCGAGCACGGCGTACCGCACGTACCCGCACAACGCTGGGGCGACACCACGGTGGTGCTGCCTGATGAACTGCGCATCTGGCAGGCCACCGGCCTGCTCGGGCCCTACCACGCAGAAAACGGCCAGGGCAGCGTGATGGTTGCGGCTGTGCTGGCTGAGTTTCCCGTCAACCTGATTCTTCTTGAGCCCCGTACCGGAGCAGGCGATGGACGCTCCTCGTAGAACGGGTGCGACCCGCCAGATCGTCAATGGCGGGTTTCACCCGCCCTACGGCGCAGAGCTCAAATAAGTCATTCCCCGATCATTACAGGAACCACGCCATGAGCATCGATGAACAGCGCATCCGCGAGTTTGCCTTCCAGATCTGGGAGTCCGAGGGGCGCCCCCATGGCCAGCATGAGCGGCACTGGATGATGGCCAGCAAACTGGCCGAGGCCGAGTCGCAAGCCCAACTCTCGACCGTACCCAAGCCGCGGCGTATCAGTAAACCCAAGACAGTACCGTTGAGCGAAGCCGAGCAACCGGCGCTGCTGAAAAAACCACGTGCACCGCGCACGCCTAAAACGCCAAAAGCCTGAGGTCATCCCCATGCGCAACCAACAGCGCTCACGCGTTACCGAAGGCACACCCTTTCCGCTTGGCGCCAGCTGGGATGGCCTGGGCGTCAATTTCGCACTGTTCTCGGCGCATGCCACACGGGTGGAACTGTGCCTGTTCGACGAGCGTGGCGAGACGGAAGTCGAGCGCATCGAGCTGCCCGAATACACCGATGAAATCTGGCACGGCTACCTGCCCGATGCGCGCCCCGGCCAGGTTTACGGCTATCGCGTGTATGGGCCATACGAGCCCGAAGCCGGGCACCGCTTCAACCCCAACAAACTGCTGATCGACCCCTACGCCAAGCAGCTGGTGGGCCAGTTGCAATGGTCGGAGGCGCTGTTCGGCTACACCATCGGCGATGCGGATGGCGACCTCAGTTTCGACGAACGCGACAGTGCGCCCTTCGTGCCCAAGAGCAAGGTCATCGACCCGGCGTTCACCTGGGGTGAACAACCACGCTTGCGCATTCCCTGGGATCGCACGGTGATCTATGAAACGCACCTGCGCGGCATCAGCATGCGCCATCCGGCCGTGCCCGAGCGCTACCGTGGCACCTGCGCCGGCCTGACCCACCCCGACTTGCTGCGGCATATCTGCGAGCTGGGCGTTTCCAGCGTCGAACTGCTGCCCATACATGCCTTCGTCAACGACCAGCACCTGCTGGAAAAAGGCATGAACAACTACTGGGGTTACAACAGCATCGGTTTCTTCGCCCCGCACCCGGCCTACCTGGCCAGCGGCAAGATCAGCGAGTTCAAGGAGATGGTCGCCCATCTGCACAGTGCCGGTCTGGAAGTGATCCTCGACGTGGTCTACAACCACACCGCCGAGGGCAACGAGCGCGGCCCGACCCTGTCCATGCGCGGTATCGACAACGCCAGCTACTACCGCCTGATGCCGGAGGAACGCCGCTACTACATCAACGATTCCGGTACCGGCAATACACTGGATCTGAGCCACCCCTGCGTGTTGCAGATGGTCACCGACTCGCTGCGCTACTGGGCGACCGAGATGCGCGTGGACGGTTTCCGCTTCGACCTGGCGAGCATCCTCGGGCGCTACGCCGATGGCTTCAACGAGCGCCACAGTTTTCTGGTCGCCTGTCGCCAGGATCCGGTGCTGAGCAAGGTCAAACTGATCGCCGAGCCTTGGGATTGCGGTCCGGGCGGCTATCAGGTCGGTGGTTTCCCGCCGGGTTGGGCGGAATGGAACGACAAATTCCGTGACAACGTGCGCGCCTTCTGGAAAGGCGATCGCGGCGAACTGGCCGAGTTGGCCAGCCGCCTCACCGCGTCAGGCGACCTGTACAACCAGCGTGGACGCAGGCCATTCGCGTCGGTCAATTTCATCACTGCCCATGACGGTTTCACCCTGCGCGACGTGGTCTCCTACGACCACAAGCACAACGAAGCCAACGACGAGAACAATCAGGACGGCACCGACCGCAACCTGTCGTGGAATCACGGTTGCGAGGGCGAAACCGACGACGCGCAGATTCGCGGCCTGCGCCTGCAACAGATCCGCAACCTGCTCGCCACCCTGCTGTTCGCCCAGGGTACGCCGATGCTGCTGGCCGGCGACGAGTTCGGCCGCACCCAGCACGGCAACAACAATGCCTACTGCCAGGACAACGAACTGAGCTGGGTGAACTGGTCGCTCGACGATGAAGGTCTTGAACTGGCTGCGTTCTGTCAGCGCCTGATCGCCCTGCGCCAGAGCTACCCGATCCTGCGTCGCCAGCGCTTTCTGGTCGGCCATTACAACGAGGAGCTGGACGTCAAGGATGTGACCTGGCTGGCTCCGGACGGCAGCGAAATGAGCGAGGAAAACTGGCACGACGAAGAAGCCCGTTGCATGGGCATGCTCATGGATGGCCGCGCGCAGCCGTCCGGGGTCAAGCGCAGCGGCGCCGATGCCACCCTGCTGCTGTTGCTCAATGCCGGGCACGAGGGGGGCGAGTTCCGCTTGCCCGAGGTGCACGGCGGGCGTCATTGGCTGTGCCTGATCGATACGCACACGGCACAAAGCGAGTCGGCATCGGTGCTGCACGAAGTGGTGGAATTGGCTGGGCGGTCGCTGCAACTGCTTGAACTGCAGCGCTGAGCATGGTGCATGGCGGCTGCGTAAACGAGCCGCGCAACGGGTTCAGGCTGGTGCAGGTAACGGGGCGCGCAGCCGCTGCTGCCCCCATACCGCCACCAGCAGAACCATGACGCCGGCGCATAGCGCGACCGCAAACCCGGCCTGCGCGCCACTATGGTCGACCAACCGACCGGATACCGCCGCACCCAGTGCTATACCGACGTTCAGCCCGGCCAGCAGCCAAGTCATGCCCTCGGTCAGGCGATGCTCGGGAACCAGACGTTCGACCAGCGACATTGCCACGATCATGGTCGGCGCGAAGAACAATCCAGCCAGCAGTACGGCCCCCGTCAATGTCGGGATACTGCTGGCCAATTGCAACGGCAAGGTCGTCAGTGCCGTCGCCAGACCACCCAGCAACAGCAAGCGGTGCAAGGGCATGGCCAACTTGAGCGTGCCGAACAGCAAGCCGGCCACGCAGGAACTCGCGGCATAGGCCGACAGCACCAGGCTGGCGGCTGCGGGGCGGCCCAATTGCTCGGCGAAGGCCACGCTGACGATATCCACGGTGCCCACGATGACGCCCATGCCCATCATCAGCAGCGCCAGCAGGCGCACGTTCCTCTCGCGAATCACCGAGCCTGATGCGGCCAGCCTGGCATTCTGTACCTGCACGGGCGGTTCGCTGCCGCGTTGCAGCACCAGGATGAACACGCCAAGCACCAGCAATAGCGAAACCGCCAACGGCCCGGCCTGTGGGAACAGCGCAATGCTCAACCCCACCGACAGCGGCGGCCCGGCAATGAAGGTCACTTCATCGAAGACCGTTTCCAGCGAATAGGCGGTCTGCAAACGTGGCTGGCCACGATAGATCACCGTCCAGCGTGCACGCACCATCGCCGAAAGGCTGGGCATGAAGCCTGCCAGCAAAGCGCCGATGAACAGGCTCCAGTCCGGCGCCTGCCACCACGAGCAGGCCAGCAGAAGCAGCATGCCGCCTGCACTGATTGCACTGGCCAGCGGCAACACCCGACCCTGCCCATGCCGATCCACCAGGCGGGAAACCTGCGGCGACAGCAGCGCATAGGTCAGCACGAAGGTGGCCGA
The DNA here is from genome assembly GCF_003008615.1 of Pseudomonas mendocina. NCBI lineage: Bacteria > Pseudomonadati > Pseudomonadota > Gammaproteobacteria > Pseudomonadales > Pseudomonadaceae > Ectopseudomonas > Ectopseudomonas mendocina. The sequence continues at coordinate 5,067,468 of NZ_CP027657.1, read as the reverse complement.
TACCGCACCTGCCAGCGCGTAGCTGCCACGCAACTGGGCGAGCATGGTGATGATGCCGATGCCCGTCATGGGCAGCGCGAGCCGCCCCACCAGGCCAGCCAGGACAAAGCCTGTAGCGCCGGGCGCAGTGAAGAGTTCTCGGTAAGGGTTGGCCATCTCGTTCTCCCGTGATTCGGCTCGTCTGGCAGCTCGCCAAAAGCAAATACATACACTGCGTATGATTAAGAGACTATATTTATACGCGCCGTATGTAAATAATCATGCGATCCGTATGTAAGGAGAGAACCATGGCTCGCCGTACCCGTGCCGAGATGGAAGAAACCCGCGCCCTGCTGCTGGCCACGGCGCGTAAGGTGTTTACCGAACGCGGCTACGCCGATACCTCGATGGATGACCTGACCGCTCAGGCCGGCCTGACGCGCGGCGCGCTCTATCACCACTTTGGCGACAAGAAAGGCTTGCTGGCTGCCGTTGTGCAGCAGATCGACGCTGAGATGGACGCCCGCCTGCAAGCCATTTCCGACAATGCCGACGATCCCTGGCAAGGCTTTCGCGGACGCTGCCAGGCGTACCTGGAGATGGCTCTGGAGCCGGACATCCAGCGCATCGTGCTACGCGATGCGCGCGCCGTGCTTGGCGGCGCCTCACCGCAAGCGCAGCGCCAGTGCGTCGAGTCGATGCAGCGTCTGATCGACGAGCTGATGCGCCGTGACATCGTCGCCAAGGCCGAGCCACAAGCACTGGCGGCACTGATCTACGGCAGCCTGGAGGAAGCGACGCTATGGATCGCCGCCAGCGACGACGGCAAGACGCGCCTGGCGCAGAGCATTGCCGCGCTGGAACTGCTGCTGCGCGGACTGCTGCTGAACAGCTAGCGCGGTGTGATCGCCCCGCGCGGTAAGCGGCCGGCCAAACAAAAAACCTGAACCCCTGTTTCCCGCAGTCACTCGAAAACACATGTGCCGCACTCGTGCGGCGACATTCGTTTGCAAGACCGGTAACGCCGGTTTCGGGAGACAGTTATGAAAGCAGTGGTATTCCACGACGTTGGTGACATTCACCTGAGTGCCGCGCCGGACAAAGCCATCGCCGCAGCGGATCCGCAAGGCGAGCCGTGTCCCAAGACCCCGTGCAGCTTATGAGCGACGCCGGGCAATGGACATGTCAGCCATGAATAGCACCCTCCCCAACCCCAAGGTGATCATCGACCGCATCACGCCGGTCAAGCGTTTGCGCGTACTGACGATCAACACGCACAAGGGTTTCACCGCACTCAACCGCCGCTTCATCCTGCCGGAACTGCGCAGCGCCGTGCAGGCCACGGGCGCAGACCTGGTGTTCCTGCAGGAGGTGCTGGGCAGTCACGCGCTGCACGCCAAGCGCTTTCATGACTGGCCGAGCGTGCCGCAGTACGAGTTTCTCGCCGACAGCATGTGGCCGCAGTTCGCCTACGGGCGCAATGCCGTCTACCCGGATGGCCATCATGGCAACGCGTTGCTGTCGCGCTTTCCCATCCTCGAACACCACAACCTCGACGTCACGGTCAGCGGCACCGAACAGCGCGGTCTGCTGCATTGCCGCCTGGATGTGCCGGGGCATGACGAGGTGCATGCTGTCTGCGTGCATCTGGGCCTGCGCGAGATGCATCGGCGTCAGCAGATCGGTCTGTTGCTGGATCTGCTGGCAACTTTCGATCCGGCTGCGCCGGTGATCGTCGCGGGCGACTTCAACGACTGGCGTCTGCGTGCGGATGAGCAGCTCGCGCCCCATGCGCTGGTCGAAGCCTTTCAGCACCGCCATGGCAAACCGGCCCGGAGCTTCCCGGCACGTTTCCCACTGCTGCGCCTGGATCGTATCTATACCCGCAACGCCACGGCCCATGCGCCGCAGGTGCTGTCGACGCGGCCCTGGTCGCACCTGTCCGATCACGCCCCGCTGGCCGCGGAGATTCATCTATGAGCGGTATCTGGCGGGACGGCAACCAGCTGCAGTTGCTGATCAACGGCGAAGCCTATTACCCGCGGGTGTTCGAATGCATTCGCCAGGCGCGCGTCGAGGTGTTGCTGGAGACCTTCATCATCCGTGAAGACAAGGTCGGCCTGGAACTACAGGAGGTGCTGATAGAGGCGGCACGTCGTGGTGTGCGCGTGGTGATCGCCGTGGATGGCTACGGTACCGCCGACCTGCAGCATGAGTACGTGGCAGCGCTGACGCGTGAGGGCGTCAAGATCCATGTCTTCGATCCCAGCCCACGGCGTCTGGGGATGCGTACCAACCTGTTCCGCCGCCTGCACCGCAAGATCGTGGTGATCGATGGCGAGCGCGCCTTCGTTGGCGGCATCAACTATTCGGCCGATCACCTCGGCGATTTCGGCGACATGGCCAAACAGGACTACGCCGTCGAGGTGATGGGGCCTGTCGTCGCCGATCTGCATGTCTGCACGCTACGCCTGTTGCGCCCTGCCCTGGCCGAGCCGAGCCCGGTGCAGCCAGCGAAAACACCGGTGGGTGATATGCGGGTGATGCTGCTTGAGCGCGACAACGAGCGCCATACCACCGACATCGAAGACGAGCACCTGGCAGCCTTCGAGTCGGCACGCCGACGCCTGGTGGTGGCCAATGCCTATTTCTTTCCCGGTTACCGGGTGCTGCGCGCCTTGCGCAATGCGGCACGACGCGGCGTGGAGGTGACGCTGATTCTTCAGGGGCAGCCTGACATGCGCTGGGTTCAGGCCTTTTCGCGCCTGCTCTACAACTATCTGCTGCGCGATGGCGTGGTGATCTACGAATACTGCCAGCGGCCGTTGCACGGCAAGGTGGCACTGGTGGATGACGACTGGAGCACGGTCGGCTCCAGCAACCTCGACCCGCTGAGCCTGGCGCTGAATCTGGAGGCCAATCTGGTGATCCGTGATCGCGCCTTCAATCAGCATCTGTATGACCACCTGATGGGCTTGTCAGTCGAACACTGCCAGCGCATCGAACTGGAGCGCGTGGTGCGCGGCTACTGGTGGCGTGCGCCGCTGGTGTTCCTGTGTTTCCACTTCTTGCGGCGTTTTCCGGCCATCGCCGGCTGGCTACCGGCTCACCGCAAGCGACTGAGGCCGCTGGAACCGGTCGACAAGCCCAATTGTTATGAAGAGGAAAAAACGGGATGAATGGCGTCAAAAACAAACCCTGGATGCGCTGGGGCAAGCGCGTACTCACGCTGTTCTTCCTGCTGCTGGTACCGACACTGTTGTACATGCTGGCGCGCAATCTGGATTGGGGCGAGGTACGCCAGGCGCTCAGCGACTACAGCATGCAGACGCTGCTGGTGGGCGCGCTGATCGCCTGCGCCAGTTACCTGGTGTTCAGTTGCTACGACCTGTTGGGGCGCCGTTACAGCCGCCACCACCTGCCAACGCGCCAGGTCATGCCAGTGGCGATGGTCTGCTACGCCTTCAACCTGAACTTCACCACCTGGATCGGCGGCGTGGCGATGCGTTATCGCCTGTACATGCGCCTGGGGCTGAGCGCGTCGACGGTGACGCGCATTCTCAGCCTCAGCCTGCTGACCAACTGGACGGGCTACATGGCGCTGGCCGGGGTGATCTTCTCCCTGCGCCTGGTGAAGTTGCCGGAGAGCTGGGCGCTGGGGGTGACGGGGCTGCAACTATTGGGCTTCACCCTGCTGGGGATCGTCAGCGCTTACGTTGGTATCTGCGCCTTCTCGCGACAGCGCGTGTGGCACTTCGGCGAGCGCTCGATCACCCTGCCCTCACTGGGCATGGCGCTGCTGCAGCTGTGCCTGGGTGCGAGCAACTGGGCATTGATGGCGGCACTGATCTATTGGTTGCTGCCGGAAGGCGCGGCCTACACCTCGGTACTCGGCGTCCTGCTGATCAGCTGCATGGCCGCTGCGGTTGCACATATTCCGGCGGGCCTCGGCGTACTCGAAACCGTGTTCCTGGCGTTGCTGCAGCATCAGTACAGTCAGGCCAGCCTGATCGCCGCCCTGCTCGCCTACCGCGTGTTGTACTACCTGCTGCCGCTGGTTCTGGCCAGTGCAACCTATCTGGTGTTGGAGAAGCGTGCGCGCACATTGCGTAAGAATGGCGAACAAAGGATCGAAACCCAGCCCGGTTAGCCGGGCTGGGCGATGATCCGCGTTTGTGCAGGGCACCTCATGCGTCTCGGCTTAACCAAAGGCCAACGCGGCTATGTCGGACTCGGTGCGCACAGCACACCCTACCGGATGTGCATGCCACCCGACGAATCGCGGGAACTCGCCAACCTATTGCACAGGTCTACTTCCCATCACCCTGCAAATCTGGAGGCACGATATGGCCAAGCCACTGCATCTGATCAGCTACATCCTGCATAACCAGCCCCATAGCGTCGAGGTCGAGTGCGAGCGTGAACAGCTCACGCCGGAGCAGGCCCGCGTTTACCTCAGTGTCCTGCACACCTTCGAGTGGCCTAACGAGTTCACCGACGTACAGGTCACGCGCATCCTGCATCCAAAGAAAGGCCAGGCGACGCCGGCGCACCGCGTCCAGCAGTAACGGCTTTCAGCCTTTATCGCGTGCGGGCACCGGTACCTGCCAGATGTCTCGCGCGTACTCGCTGATGGTGCGATCCGAAGAGAACCATCCCATTCGTGCAGTATTGAGCACGGCAGAGCGCCACCAGTCATTGGGCGTCTGCCAGCGCTTGTCGACTTGCCGTTGCGCAGCCCAATAGGCCTCGAAATCCGCGCAGACCATGAAGCGGTCGTCATATAGCAGAGCATCCACCAGGCCGACGTAACGTATCGGATCGTCCGGCGAGAATACCCCGGCGCGGATCGCGCCCAGTGCAGCTCCCAGCCGTTCCGAGTTGGCAACCACATCCCTCATCTCCAGTCCGAGACGCTGCCGTGCCGCGACCTGCTGCGCCGTCATGCCGAAGATGAACAGGTTCTCCTCACCGACCCGCTCGCACATCTCCACGTTGGCGCCGTCCAGCGTACCGATGGTCAACGCACCGTTGAGGGCGAACTTCATATTGCTGGTGCCGGAAGCTTCCAAGCCAGCGGTGGAAATCTGTTCGGAGAGATCCGCCGCTGGGATGATGGTCTCGGCCAGGCTGACGTTGTAGTTGGGGATGAACACCACCTTGAGCAGCCCGCGCACCGTGGGGTCACCATTGATGGTGCGACTGATGTCGTTGGCCAGCTTGATGATCAGCTTGGCCTGGCGGTAACTGGCCGCCGCCTTGCCGGCGAAGATCTTCACCCGCGGTACCCAGTCAGTGGTTGGGTCGTTGCGGATGGCCTGGTACAACGCCACGGTATGCAACAGGTTGAGCAATTGCCGCTTGTACTCGTGGATTCGCTTGATCTGTACGTCGAAGATCGCCTCGGTATCGAGCAGCAGGCCAGACTGGCGCTGCACCAGTTGCGCCAGCGCCTCCTTGTTGCGCCGCCGGCACAGGGCGTACTCGTCGCGGAAGGCTGCCTGCTCGGCCTGCGGCTGCAGTTGCTCCAGCGTGGTTTGCGGCGACTCCAGCACCTCGGGGCCAAGTGCATCGACCAGCAGGTGGGTCAGCAGCGGATTGACCTGAAACAACCAGCGGCGGAAGGTCACGCCGTTGGTCTTGTTGTTCACCCGCTGCGGATAGAGCCGGTGCAGGTCGCGAAATACCGTGTCGCGCATCAACCGCGTGTGCAGAGCCGAAACGCCGTTGATGCTGTGCGCACCGAGAAAGGCCAGGTTGCCCATGCGCACCCGCCGACCATTGTCCTCGTCGATCAGCGAAACCGCGCGCAACAGACGAAAATCATGGATGTCCTTGGCCCGCAGGGCGTCGATATGTTCGGCATTGATCAGGTAGATGATCTGCAAATGCCGCGGCAACAGACGCTCCATCAGTGCTACCGGCCAGGATTCCAGTGCTTCCGGCAGCAAGGTGTGGTTGGTGTAGGCCGTCGAGGCCACCGTCAATTCCCAGGCCCGCGCCCACTGTATCTGGTACTGGTCGACCAGCAGGCGCATCAGCTCGACCACGGCGATGGCCGGGTGCGTGTCGTTGAGCTGGATCGCCACCTGCTGCGGCAGGTTTTGCAGGTCACCGTGCAGGCGCAGGTGGCGTTCGAGCAGATCCTGCAGCGAGGCGGATACCAAGAAGTACTCCTGACGCAGGCGCAGTTCCTGGCCAGCCTCGGTGTCGTCGGCCGGATACAGCACCCGCGAGATGCTTTCCGCGCGCACTTCACCGGCGACGGCGCCGAAGTGATCGCCGGCATTGAAGCGATCCAGCTGCAGGTTTTCCTCGGCCCTCGCCCGCCACAGGCGCAAGGTGTTCACCGAAGCGCCGCGCCAACCGACCACTGGCGTGTCATAGGCGATAGCCCGTACGGTTTCCTGCGGCTGCCAGCTCTGGCTGATGCCACCGTCTTCCTGCACATGGCTGGTGACGCCCCCACCAAAGCCCACGCGATAGGCTACTTCCGGCCGTTCGAACTCCCAGGGGTTGCCGAAATCCAGCCAGGTCTCGGTCTGCTCGGCCTGCCAGCCATCGATGATCGCCTGGCGAAACAAGCCATGTTCGTATCGGATGCCATAGCCATGCGCGGGCAGACGCAGGGTTGCCATGCTCTCCATGAAGCAGGCAGCCAGACGGCCGAGGCCACCGTTGCCCAGTGCGGCATCGGGTTCGATCTGGCGGATGCGTTCTAGGTCGACGTTGAGTTCAGCCATGGCCTGACGCGCCACATCGAGCAAGCCGATATTGCTCAGGTTGTCGACCAGCAGCCGGCCGATGAGAAATTCCAGCGACAGGTAATAGACGCGTTTGTCGTCCTGCCGGGCAAGTTGGGCACTGGCCTCCTCCCAGCGGTCGACCACATGATCACGGGTAGCCAAGGCCAGGGCCTCGAACCAGTCATGGTCGAAGGCGTTCTCCGGATCTTTGCCCACCGCATAACGAAGTTTGGCCAGGATCGAGGCCTTGAATGCCTCTACCGTGCTCTCGGATTCATTCATGCGTCTTTCTCCTGACAGCGCTTCGCTCTTTCAGATTCAGTCAGCACGGCCTGCGATGAGTTCAGACTTTATCCGGCGCGAAATCCTCGCTTATCCAACACCCTGAACCTGGCCAATTGCGGCCTTGGTGATGCCGCTTTCAGGAACCCTGATGTTTCCGAAGCGCAAACCTGACTCAGGCATACGCCTGGACGAACATGTCTACAGCGGCAGAGAGGCGCAGCCCACTCACGGCCATCAAATGGCTACAGTCGATGCTACCCACTGCCAGCAGCAGGAAACGGACTGCTGCCTGCTCGGGGTCAGAGCATCGAGCAGATCGCGAAAGGCTTTCCTCAAGGTAGCTCTGATAGGGGCGGTAGCGTTGCCGCCAGCGTTTCTGGGGTATCCGGTTGGAGCGCAGCGCTATATGGGTGAGCGCATGAAACGCTGGGTGTTCACTTTGCAGTTGCAGTTCACGTGCGACTCTTTCCAGGCAGGAACGCAGTCCGCCCCGCACCTGACCTGGCAGTTTTGGTTCCGGCAATTCGCTCAGCCAGTGGTCGATGACCGCTCGATAGAGCCGCTCCTTGTCGCCAAAGTGCGCATAGAGAGTGGCCTTGGTCACCCCCGCAGAGTCAGCAATGGCTTGCATGTTCGCCTGGGCAAACCCCAACGCCGTGAACACTTCACTCGCTGCCAACAACATTTCCCGCTGGCGCCGCCCCTTCTGTGCGGATTGGCTCATGACCAGGGGTCCCAGCGCCGGAACAGTACGCTGGCATTCACGCCGCCAAAACCGAAACCATTGGAGAGCGCATGGGTGATCGGCATTTTGCGAGCGTTGAGCGCGACCAGGTCGAGCCCTTCCGCGGCATCGGCCGGTTTGTGGAGGTTCAGCGTCGGCGGCACGATCTGGTCGCGCAGCGCCAGCACGGTGAAGATCGCTTCGATGCCGCCGGCAGCGCCGAGCAAGTGGCCGGTGGCGGATTTGGTCGAACTGATCGCCACGCCTGCACCCCCGCCGAACAGCGCCTGAATGGCCGCCAGCTCGCCGTTGTCGCCAACCTGAGTGGAGGTGGCGTGGGCATTGATGTGCTGCACGTCGTTCGGGCTCAGGCCCGCCTGCTGCAGCGCCTGTTGCATGGCGCGACGAGCACCGCTGCCATCCTCGGGGCCGGCGGTGAGGTGATAGGCATCGGCGCTGGTGCCGTAACCCACCAGTTCAGCCAGCGGCGTGGCACCGCGTGCAAGGGCATGCTCCAGCGACTCGATCACCAGCAGCCCGGCGCCCTCGGCCATGACGAAGCCATCGCGGTCACGATCAAACGGCCGCGAGGCTTGCTGCGGGTGCTCGGCGAAGCCGGTGGACAGCGCGCGAGCGGCCGCGAAGCAGCCCAGGGTCACACGGTCGATCGCCGCTTCCGTACCGCCACAGATGGCGATGTCGGCCTCGCCACGTCTGATCAGGCGAGCTGCGTCGCCAATTGCCTGGACGCCTGCCGCACAAGCGGTGACCGGCGCGCCGAGCGGGCCTTTGAAGCCGTTGCGGATGGACACATGCCCGGCCGCCATATTGGCCAAGAACGATGGCGCAGTGAACGGCGAAAGCCTGCGCGGCCCGCGTGAGTCGGTGGTGCGCACCGCCTCGGCCATCGCGCCAAAGCCGCCCACACCCGAGGCGATGATGGTTGCGGTGCGTGCCTGCTCTGCTTCGCTGCTTGGGTGCCAACCCGCCTGCTCCAGCGCTTCGTGAGCGGCAACCAGCGCGAACTCGATGAAACGGTCCATCTTCTTGCGCTCTTTCGGCGGGATGATCCGTTCGGGCTGGTAGCCCGCCAGCGCATCCTATTCGAACGTGGGCACTTGACCGCCGACCGCCACGCCGGTGCCTTCGGTGATTTCCGCTGGCAACGTGCGAATGCCTGAGCGCCCCGCCAGCAGGCGGCGCCATACTTCATCCACACCACAGCCCAGCGGCCCGACGATACCGGTGCCGGTTACCACGATGCGTTTCTGCTGTTGAACGTTGCTCATTGGAACCTCTCTGTATCGGTCGGCGCTCTCCCGAGCCGCAGGAAAACGCTGACCGGCAGTTGCGTCAGGCTTTCGCCATGCTGTTTGACCAATCGTTGCGCTCGCTGGGGCGGATCTTGAACCAGATGGAGTACATCGCCGGCAGGAACACCAGGGTCATGATGGTGCCGACGAAGGTGCCGCCGATCAGGGTGTACGCCAAGGTGCCCCAGAACACCGAATGGGTAAGCGGAATGAAGGCGAGGATGGCCGCCAGCGCGGTCAGCAATACCGGTCGGGCTCGTTGTACCGTGGCCTCGACGACGGCATTGAACGGGGCGAGCCCCTCGTTTTCGTTATGGTGGATCTGCCCGATCAGGATCAGCGTGTTGCGCATCAGGATGCCCGACAGTGCGATCAACCCGACCAGGGCGTTGATGCCGAACGGCTGCTGGAACAGCAGCAATACCGGCACCACGCCAATCAGGCCCAGCGGTGAGGTGAGAAACACCATCACCATCGCCGAGATCGAGCGCACCTGCAGGATGATGATCAGCAGTGTCAGAGCAATCATGATCGGCAGCAGCGGCAGAATCGCCTTGCTGGCCTTGCCGGACTCCTCGAAGGAGCCAGCCATTTCGATGCGGTAGCCGGCAGGCAACGTCTCGATGATCGGTTGCAGGTCTTTCCACAGCGCTACCGAGACGTCGGGCGGCTGCAGCTCTTCGGCGATGTCGCCACGCACGGTAATGGTCGGAGTACGGTCGCGACGGCGCAGGATCGGGTCTTCCATGCGTACACCCACTTCACCGATCTGCGACAGCGGAATGCGCTGACCAGACGAACCGACCAGCGTGAAGCCTTCGATCTTCGCCGGATCGAGACGGATATCCCCCGCAGCACGACCAACCACTTGCACCGAGCGAATGTCTTCGCGCACCGATGTGATCGGCACGCCGCTGAGCAGGAACTGCAGCTGCTGAGCGACCGCGTTGGAAGTCAGGCCAACGGCTTGCAGGCGATCCTGATCCAGCGAGAAATGCAGCGTTGGCGCCAGCGGCCCCCAGTCGGCATTCACCGTGCGCATCATCGGGCTGGCCTGCAACACGTCCTGCACGCGAGAGGCGATTTCACGCAGTTGCATGGGATCCGGCCCCATCACCCGGTAGGCCACCGGGTACGGCGAGTACGGGCCGAAGACCAGTTGCGTGACGCGAACCTTGGCTTCGGGCGCCAGCCCTTCGGAGGCCGCTTCTCGGAGGCGCAGCTTTAGGGCTTCGCGGGCCTCCTGGCTGTCCGTCAGCACCACGATCTTGGCGAACGACGGATCGGGCAGTTCTGGCGCCATGGCCAGGAAGAAGCGCGGTGGGCCCTGGCCGATGTAGGAGGTGACGATCTTGGCTTCTTCCTGTTCGCGCAGCCACGACTCGACCTTGATGGCAGTGGCGTTGGTCTGCTCGATGGAAGTGCCGTAAGGCATCTGCAGTTCGACCAGCACCTCGGGTCGATCAGAGGTTGGAAAGAACTGTTTCTTCACCAGCCCCATACCGAGCACGGCCACCACGAACAAGACGATGACCGCGCCTGCCACCAGCCATTTAAGGGCGATGACCCGCACCAGCAGCGTGCGGAAACGGTTGTAGTGGCGGGTGTTGTAAATCGCCGCGTGGCCGCCTTCGACCTGCTTGATATCGGGCAGCAACTTCACGCCCAGGTAAGGCGTAAACGCCACTGCTACCACCCATGAAGCGATCAGGGCAATGCCGACGATCCAGAACATGTTGCTGGTGTATTCACCCGCCGTGGACTGGGCGAAACCGTTGGGCATGAAACCGATGGCGGTGACCAGGGTGCCGGAAAGCATCGGCGCGGCGGTGTGGCTCCAGGCATAGGCCGATGCCTTGAAGCGGTCGTAGCCCTCCTCCATTTTCACGACCATCATTTCGATGGCGATGATGGCGTCGTCCACCAACAGGCCCAGGGCGAGAATCAGTGAGCCGAGGGTGATTCGGTCGAAATTCTTGCCCGTGGCGGCCATCACCACGAAGACGATGGCCAGCGTCAGAGGTACGGCAGCGGCGACCACGACGCCAACGCGCCAGCCCATGCTGATGAAACAGACCAGCATGACCACCAGCAAGGCGACGAAGAACTTGACCATGAACTCATCGACGGACGAGGTGATGTTGACCGCCTGATCGGTGACTTTATCGAGCGTCATGCCCAGCGGCATCTCTTCGTTGATGCTCGCCGTCTCGGCGTCGAGCGCCCTGCCGAGATCGAGGCCGTTCCAGCCCTCGCGCATCACCACACCGAGCAGCAATGCAGGCTCACCGCCATTGCGCACCAGAAAGGTGGCCGGGTCTTCGTAGCCGCGTTCCACCGTCGCTACGTCAGAGAGCTTCAGCGTGCGACCTTGCACGGCAATCGGGGTTTCGCGGATCTTCACCAGCTTGTCGAAGGCGCCATCCAGGCGCATGACCACCTGCGGCCCGCTGGTTTCCACCGAACCGGCAGGCGTCAGCGCGTTCTGGCTGTTGAGTGCGGCAAAGATGTCCTGCGGCGTTACGCCCAGGGTTGCCAACCGGTCATGGGAGAAGGAGACGAAAATGCGCTCGGCCTGTTCGCCGATGATGTTGACCTTCTTGACCCCCGGCACGTGCAAGAGGCGCTGGCGCAGCGACTCGGCGTCACGCACCAGTTGGCGCTGCGGTTCACCCTTGGCCTTCAAGGCATACACCGCGAAGGTCACATCGGAGAACTCGTCGTTGATCATTGGCCCGATAACGCCGGCCGGCAACGTCTTGGCTTCATCGCCCAGTTTCTTGCGGGCCTGGTAGAACTCTTCCTGCACCTGCGACGGCGGCGTGCTATCGAGCAACGACACCATGGTGAATGCCAGCCCTGCACGGGTGTAGGTTTCACTGCGGTCGTACCAGCGCAGCTCCTGCATGCGCTTTTCCAGCGGCTCGGCGACCTGATCCTGCATCTCCTGGGCAGTGGCGCCTGGCCAGGCCGTGATGATGGTCATCTGCTTGACGGTAAACGGTGGGTCTTCCGCCCTGCCAAGCTGGAAGAACGCCAGTGTTCCAGCCACGGCGATCAACAGGATGAGAAACAACGTGATGGCGCGCTCACGCACGGCAAGGGCGGAAAGATTGAAACGCCCCTCGCTCATGGCTGACTCCCGGCGACCGACGGGCCAGTTGCCTGGGCAAGCCTGACCTCTTCGCCATCACGCAGCAGATGAGCACCGAGGGCCACCACCTGCTCACCGGCGTCGAGCGTGCCAGCGACACGTGCCGTGTCATCACCGATGCCCAGCACTTGAACGGGGCGCCAGGAGACTTTCGCCGGCTCGCCAGCGATCACCCACACGCCGCTGCCATTGCCGGGGTCGTAAAGCGCGGCGACGGGGACTTGCAGCACTGGCGTGGCGTTCTTGCCCTCTGCGATATTTAGGGTGATGGTCGAGCCGAGTGGTGCATTCGCCAGCGCGCCGTCAAGCACATACCTGGCTTCGAAGGTACGGGTGGTGGCATCAGCGGCCTCGGAGAGCAAGCGCAGCTTGGCTGCGACGGCAGCGCCGCTATTGCCATACAACGTGGCTTGAGCCATTGAACCCGGCGCCGGACGCAGGGTTTCGGGGAGGTGCACGATGGCCTCACGCTGCCCTGCCCGCGCCAATCGCACCACCGGTTGCCCAGCGCTGACCACCTGGCCTGGCTCGGCCATTGTGTCCATCACCACGCCATCGGCGTCGGCCAGCAACGCCGCGTAGCCCGTGGCATTGCGCGCCACATCAGCCTGAGCCTGGGCCGCGCTGAGCTGAGCCTTGGCGGAGTCAGCGGCAGCCTTGATCTGAGCGTAGGCCGAAGCCGACACCGCACCAGCAGCGACCAGCCCGCGATAACGCGCCTCGTCGTCAGCCGTCTGCTTGGCCAGCGCTCGGGCGGAAGCAACGGTCTCCTGTTGCGCACGCGCCTGCAATTGCAGGTCGATGGGGTCGAGGCGCATCAGCGGCTGGCCGCGTTTGACCGTTTCCCCGGTGTCGACCAGGCGCTCGAGGATCTTGCCCGACACGCGGAAGCCAAGGTCACTCTGGGTACGGGCGACGACCACACCGGTGAATGAACGAGAAACCTCGAGCGAGTGCTCGACCGCCGCGGCTCTGACCAGCGGCGGCTTGAGCCGTGGGTCTTGATGGACTGACGAATCGCCACACGCCACCAGGAGGATAGGCAGTAGGCAAAGAGCAAAAGTGGCGGATTTGAGGCGCATGGGTTCCATTACTCAAGAGCAATACAGGAACCCCATTCTTAGACTAGTGACCAACTCTGTCAATGGTCACAATCAATCTATCAAGGCGCCAAGCTTCGTAATATCAGTGCCGGCAAGTGCACAGCCGCCTCGGGAGCCGTGTCCAGGTTGTATTGCAACTGAGCAGGATTGACGTAGGGCAGGATGATCAGAAAGATCGCCCTGGTGGCCTCGTCCAACGGCGTCTTGCGCTCGAACTCGCCAGATGCGCGACCGTCGAGCAGGATCTGCTGAATGATTGCGCGTATGCGTACCTGGTGTGCCACTGCGGAAGGCCACTGATCACGCGAAGCGACCGCTGCGATGTCATAGAGCTTGCGATCATGGAAGAAAAGATCGCTACCAGCCTCTGAAATAGAGCGAAACAGGCACCTCAGTTTTTCAGACGCCGTCGGCGCGCCGGCAATGGCCGCGTCGACAATCTCCATGATCATCGCCAGGCGATTGGTGCAGATCACCGCACCGATGGCCTGCTTGGACTCGAAGAACTTGTAGATATAGGCCTTGGAGAAACCGATGGCCTTGGCGAGATCCGAGACGGTGGTCTTCTCGTAACCGTAATGGCTGAAATGCTCGGTTGCAGCGCTGATGATCTGATCGCGAATCTCGTGATCCAGCGGTCCGCGTATGGGTGAGGTATTCATATTTTCGTTCATGCCTACAGCTTAACCCTGTAGTGGGCTGATTGACAGAAAGTGACCAATCTATAATATGGTCACAACTTGAATTGGTCTCAGAGAAACCTCATGCCTCCCTTCCGTCTTCTTGCTCTCGCGGTAAGCACCAGTCTGGCAGCAGGCTGCGCGGTTGGCCCGGACTACCAGCGTCCGGATGCTCCACTGGCCGAACGATACATTGGCCAGGCCGCAGTAGAGAGCCGAAGCGCGACGACCACTGCCAGCTTCGCGGCCTGGTGGGAAGGCTTTGGCGACCCACAACTGAGCGCGCTGGTCAGTCAGGCGCTCGCGCAGAACCTCGACATGGCCCAAGCCCAGGCACGGGTCGTTCAGGCAAGGGCCGGCCTGGGTGTAGCCAATGCGGCTCTGCTGCCCTCCGCAACAGTCAATGGCCAGGCAGCACATGCTTACCAGTCGGTGGAAACCCCACTGGGCCAGGTGCTCGACACCGCACCCGGCTATGACCGCTATGGTAATAGCTACGAGGCCAATCTCAACGCCAGCTGGGAACTGGATGTGTTTGGTGGCCTGCGCCGAGGCCGTGAAGCCGCACTGGCCGAATATCAGGCATCCGAGGCCGGCGTCGTCGCCACGCGACTGGCCGTCGCGGCGCAAACCGCCGATGTCTACACCACCATCCGTGGCCTGCAGACGCGGCTGGCGATTGCCCAGCGGCAGGTCGACACCCAGCAGGAGCTGTTGGAGAAAGTACGCCTGCTGCACGAGCAGGGGCTTGCCGCCGAATTTCAGGTACAGCAGACCGAGGGCCAGCTGTCGCAGGTCAAGGCCAGTGTGCCGGTGCTGCAGGCGGGCCTGGATGCGGCCATGAATGCGCTGGATGTGATGCTCGGCACCCCGCCCGGCACCCATCGCGCCGAGCTGGCCAGCGCAAGCGCCATCCCACGCGCGCCGCAACTGACGGCCACCGGCTCGCCAGCTGATCTGCTGCGCCGCCGCCCCGATCTGATAGCCGCCGAACGTCGCCTGGTCGCCGCCAATGCCCGTATCGGCATGGCGATCAGCGAGTACTATCCAAAATTCTCGCTCAGTGCCCTGCTCGGCAGTGCCACCACGCAAAGTGGCAACCTGTTCGGCAGCGGCGCCGCGCAATCGGCCGGCGTGCTGGGCCTGCGCTGGCGACTGTTCGACTTCGGCCGTATCAACGCGCAGATCGACAAGGCCAAGGGCCAAGAAGCAGAGGTGATCGCGGCTTATCGGCAGTCGGTTCTAAGAGCCAGTGAAGATGTCGAAAACGCCTTCTCGGCACTGGTCAATCGCGAGGCTCAGGCGACCACCCTGGCAGCAGGCGAAACATCCCTCACGGGTGCCAGACAGTCGTCGTTCATCGCCTATCAAAGCGGCGCGGCCAGCCTGATCGAAGTGCTCAACGCCGACGAAGCCTTGCTGCGAGCTTCGGATGCCAGAGCCCAGGCGCAGACGGAATCTGCGCGCGCCGCCATTGCGGCATTCAGGGCACTGGGCGGAGGTTGGCAGGCGGAACAACTGGCCAAACGCTGATTTTCAAGAAACCGCATCGGCTCAATCTCGCGGATGGATTCGAGCTTCACACCGAGTTCCACCATCGCCTTGAGCTGCCCTTTGTACACCCTTGCGGTGCCCTGTGAGGCCGGAGCGGCGTGCCCGGTTTTCAGCTCGTGACTGCATGAATGCCGCTGGTTCTGCAGCCGCCCCACCGATCAAAAACCCTGAACTTCGTACCGATGGCCTGGCTCACAAACGATGAAGGCCACCGTTATGGAGAGACCACCATGCAAGCCGCCGTTCCTATCTTTCTGCTGGGCTGGATGACCGCCGCCGACGCCTTGGCCGATGCCTGCTATGTCAGCAGTCGCTCGTCCAGCGACGCTATTCGTGAAGTGGAAAAAGAGTTGTGCTACGAATTCGTCGGTATGTCGCAGGGCGATATCGACTGGTCCTGCAACAACGAAAGCGATGAGATGATCAACACCCAGCAGCAAAAGGTCGCCAGTTGCTCCAGCGACAGCATCGGTACCTGTGAGGCCGCGCTGACTCAGGAAAGCCTGAGCAACTACCGCTCCACTGCTGAAGATGAAGACCAGGCGCGCCCAGCGATACCGAACGACGCCAAGGTCGTCACCCACTATTACAACGTGGGTGACCTACGCCAGGTACGACTCGATTGCGAGAACGCAGGCGGCACCTGGCGAGGTAAGCAATGACCCCACACAGCAGCGTGGTATGGCTACCCGTTCAAGGCACCAGCAGTCAGCACGAAAGCGCCGTGCAGCAGATGTTGGCTGAGAAGCTGGGCCAGTTGCTCGGCTGCCCATTCATAGGCGACTACTCGACCAGCCTGCCCTCCGGAGGGCGTCATTACTTCCTGCCGGACGACACCTTGGTAGGCGATGTTTCGGCGCTGGGCATCGACAGCGATCAGGATCTCTTCGGCGGTGTGGTCGAGCACGCTTTCGTGGCGACCAAGGCCATCAGCCATCCTCTGATCAGCGAGCACAGCCGGCACCCTGACGGTTGGTCGGAGAACTTCGCACTGCAGGTCGATCAGGTCACGCTGCCCGGCTTCACCGCGTTCGATCTGGACGATGCTCACAGCGCCGGTCGGCGTCTGCTGCGCGATGGGCCGCTGCGCCTCAAGCCGGTCCTGGCCCGTGCGGGACGCGGGCAACAGTCGATCAATGACCTGCCAGAGCTGGAGGCCGCCCTGGCAGCGCTGGATGCACAAACCGTGCGCGAGCATGGCCTGGTGCTGGAGGAAGAGCTGCGTCAGCCCTACACCTACAGCGTCGGCCAGATCACCGTGGCAGGCGTCACACTGAGCTACTACGGCAGCCAGCACCTGACCCGCGACAACCACGGCCATTCGGTATACGGCGGCTCAGAGCTGATCGTGGTCAGAGGCGATTATCTGGCCCTGATGGCCCTGACCATGCCGCGTGCGGCGCGCCTGGCCCTTCAGCAGGCGCGGATCTACGAACTGGCTGCGTTCGAGGCCTATCCCGCCCTCTTAGCTTCTCGGCGCAACTACGACGTGGCCTGTGGCGAGAGCCGCACCGGCAAGCAGCGTTGCGGCGTACTGGAGCAATCCTGGCGGGTTGGCGGGGCCAGCCCAGCGGAAATATTCGCCCTGGAAGCCTTTGTCGACGACCCGACGCTGCGGCAGCTGCATGCCTCGACCTTCGAGCACTATGGCGACATCCCACCTCCGCGCGGCGCCATCTGCCTCTATCAGGGGCACGACAATGAATTGGGTATGCTGAGCAAGTACGTCAAGGTGGAACGGGCATGAGTGCACACAGCCAGACGCTGGAAATCCTGGTCGACGACGAAGCTATCGCCGCCACCCTCCTCTCGCCGCCGGCCAAGGTGCCTGGCGTACTCTTCGTCCACGGCTGGGGCGGCAGCCAGCAGCGTGACCTGGCGCGTGCCCGAAGCATTGCGGGGCTTGGCTGCGTATGCCTGACCTTCGACCTGCGTGGCCACGAGAAGACCATCGCCGCGAAGGAGAGCGTGACCCGCGCGCACAACCTGGCCGATATCATCGCCGCCTACGACCGCCTGGCCGAACACCCTGCCGTCGACAGCGACTGCATCGCGGTGATCGGCAGCAGCTACGGTGGTTATCTGTCCACCCTGCTCAGTACGCAGCGAACAGTGAAATGGCTGGCCCTGCGGGTACCCGCGCTGTATTGGGACGAGCAATGGCACACGCCCAAAGGCCAGTTGGACACCATGCGCCTGCAGGAATACCGGCGGCGGCCATTACGCGCCGAGGACAACCGGGCGTTGCGCGCCTGCTCGGCGTTTAGTGGCGACGTGCTGCTGGTGGAGTCCGAGCACGATGACTTCGTGCCGCACGCCACGCTGATGAGCTACCGCGCCGCTTTCGACAAGGCTCATTCACTGACCCACCGTATCCTCGACGGCGCCGACCACGCCCTCAGCGAAGACCGCGACCAGCAGGCCTACACCCAGATTCTCGGCAACTGGATCAGCGAAATGGTCATTGGTGCGCGGGTCGGCAACTACCCGCATCAGTTGGTGCGCTATTCCTGACACCACGGGCATGGGTGGATCGGTGCGCATGGCGCACCCTACAAATTCCCCGCGCGCATGCCCCCAGAGTAGGGTGCGCCGCGCGCACCGGCTTTTGGCTTTTGCACTGTAACCGCAGTGCGCCGGCCTAGGCGGCCCCGCGACACCCTACGGGCGGAGTATCAATGTCGCCAACGGTGGCAGTTGCAGATTCAGCGAATCGGCCTGGCCATGAGCCGCTACAGCGTCGCTGTGCAGTTCACCGTGGGTGCCCGCCCCCGAACCACTCCAGCGGCTCTCGTCGGTATTGAGCAGCACTCGCCAGCTTCCGGCCTTTGGCACGCCAACGCGGTAGCCATCGATCACTTGCGGCGTGAAGTTGTGCACCACCAGCAGCGATTCGCCGTCCCGGCCGTGCCGCAGCCAGGCGAACACGCTGTTGCGGGCATCATCACCGATCAGCCATTGGAAACCTTCGGCACGATCATCCAACTGATGCAGCGCCGGCTCGCCGCGATACAGCTGGTTCAGCTCACGAAGCAGCGCCTGGGTGGCGGCATGTTCGGGGTACTGCAGCAGGTACCAGTCCAGTTGCTGGTCGTGATTCCATTCGCACCACTGGCCGAATTCGCAACCCATGAACAACAGCTTCTTCCCCGGATGCGTCCACATCAGCGCCAGGAACAGGCGCAGGTTGGCGAACTGCTGCCAGCGATCGCCCGGCATGCGCCCGAGCAGCGAGCGCTTACCGTGCACCACTTCGTCGTGGGAGATCGGCAGGATGAACCGCTCGGAAAACGCATAGTGCAGGCCGAAGGTGATCAGGTGATGGTGGTGCAGGCGGAACATCGGGTCTTGCTGGATGTAGCTCAGGCTGTCGTTCATCCAGCCCATGTTCCATTTGTGGGTGAAGCCCAGGCCGCCCTCCTGCACCGGCCGGCTGACGCCCGGCCAGGCGGTGGATTCCTCGGCGATCATCAGTGCGCCCGGAACCTCGTGGCGCACCACCTCGTTGAGGTGCTGGAGAAATTCGATGGCCTCCAGGTTCTCGCGTCCGCCGTGACGGTTGGGTATCCACTGCCCGGCTTCGCGCGAATAGTCGCGGTACAGCATCGAGGCCACCGCATCCACGCGCAGACCATCGACGTGGTACTCACGCAGCCAGTACAGCGCGCTGGCCAGCATGAAACCGTGCACTTCGGTGCGCCCCAGGTTGTAGATGCAGGTGTTCCAGTCCGGGTGGAAGCCCTCGAACGGGTGCGCGTACTCGTACAGCGCGGTGCCGTCGAACTCGGCCAGACCATGGGCATCGTTGGGAAAATGCCCCGGCACCCAGTCGAGGATCACGCCAATACCGGCGCGGTGGCAGCGATCGATGAACGCCGCGAAACGCTCGGGGCCACCGAAGCGCGCGGTCGGCGCGAACATCGACAGCGGCTGATAGCCCCAGGAGCCGCCGAACGGGTGCTCCATGATCGGCATCAGCTCGATATGGGTGAAGCCGAGATCCTGCACATAGGGAATCAGCCGGTCGGCCAATTCGTCCCAGCTTGGCGGGTGGCCTTGCGTCCACTGCCAGGAGCCGGCATGCAGCTCGTAGATTGCAAGCGGCGCCTGCGGGCCATGGCGCTTGTCGCGCGCGCTCATCCACTGCTCGTCCTGCCAGGCGAAAGGCTCGGCCTGCGGCACGCGCGATGCGGTTGCTGGCGGCATTTCGGTGGCCTGGGCCAACGGATCGGCACGTAAAGGCAGCATGCCGCCCTGGCCGAGGATTTCGTATTTGTAGCACTCGCCCGCCTCCAGGCGCGGAATGAACAACTCCCATATGCCCGCAGGGTAGCGTAGGCGCATGGGGTGGCGGCGGCCGTCCCAGCTGTTGAAGTCGCCGACCACGGAAACCCGCTTGGCGTTGGGCGCCCAGACGGCAAAACGTACACCCGGTACGCCTTCGTGCTCGACGGGCCGTGCGCCGAGGCAGCGCCACAGCTCACGGTGATTGCCTTCGGCGAACAGGTAAAGATCGGTTTCGCCCAGCAGCGGGCCGAAAGAATACGGGTCTTCACACTCCTGCACACCGCCAGGCCAGTGGATGCGCAGCCGATAACGCTGCGGTCGTGCCAGGCGCAGTTCGAACAGGCCGTCCGGGTCGCTGAGCTGCATGGCGCCGAGTGATTCGCCGTCATCCGTCAGCAGGTCAACCGCATCGGCGCCGGGCAACCAGACGCGGATCAGAACCCCATCGCCGTGCGCATGAGGGCCGAGAAAGCCGAATGGGTCGCCCTCCTCGGCACGTCGCAAACGTTCCACTGTGTCGTGATTCAAGTCCGTACTCCCGGTAGTTGGCGCGCCAGATCCGCCAGCCCCTGGAGCGGTACATCGATCCAGTCGGGGCGGTGGCCGCTTTCGTAAACGATTTCATAGGCCGCTTTTTCCAGGCAGAACAGTTCGAGGGCTGCGTTCTCACCGTCGCGCTCATGCCATTCGTGCGGCAAGCCGTTGGTGGCTAGCCGGTAGGCATCCAGGAAGGCGCTGCGGGCCGTGCTGCGGTAGCGCGCCACCACGTTGCGCACTACCTGCTGGGCCTCCACGGCGCCCTCTACCCCGCCAGCATTGCGCTGCGCCACGGCAGCGGCGTAGTCGAATGATCGCAGCATGCCGGCCACGTCCTTGAACGGGCTGTGGCGTTGGCGGCGCTCCTCCAGCGAGCGGTTGGGCTCGCCCTCGAAGTCGATGATGTAGGCGTCGCCCTGCACCACCAGCACCTGGCCCAGATGCAGGTCGCCGTGCACGCGAATGCGCAGGCCGCCAGCGGCCTGGGTCGCCAACTTGGCGGTCGCCTCCAGCAGCGGATGTTGCCTGTCGAGCAGCCAGTTCGCCTGTTGGGCATCCGCCTCCCCCAGGCTGTCGCGATTACGCCCCAGCACCTCGAGGGCCTGCAGCAACTGGCCGGTGATCGACTCGGCCCAGTACACGCTGTCCTGCTCATCGCTGAGCTGGTAGCCGAAATCCGGGTTCTCCACCTGGCGCGCCAACACTGCATGCATCTCCCCTGCCCGCCTACCGAGCACGGCCGAGAACTGAGCCAACTCGCTCAGGGCATCCAGCTCGGGGTCGACTGTGCCACCTGCAAGCGCGTCGCGGATGGCGCGGTCGAGGGTGTTGAGCGTCCATTGCCAGGCATCGCCCTGGTTATCGAGGTAACGCTGCACCACCATCAGCGTGTGCGACTGGCCGTCATCGTCGACCCGCACCACTTCGCCGAGAAACGGCGCGGCGTTGGCATAGCCATGGTCGGTGAGAAAACGGCCCATCTCCACTTCCGGGTGGATACCGGGGAAGCCACGGCGCAGCAGCTTGATCAGCAACCGCTCACCGAGCAGCGCCGAGCTGTTGGATTGCTCGGCCGACAGCAGTTTGAAGGTGCTTTGATCAAGTTCCCCAATCGCCAGCAGGCCAGGCTCGACACGGAACTGGATCTCGCCAGCGGCGCTGCGCAGCATGCTTTGCTCACGTAGCAGACTCAGGATGTGCTGGCTGAATTGCGGCAGACTGAAGGCATCGGTCAGCAGCTCGACACGTCGGCCACGGCGCAATCGAGCCAGGGCAAGCTGTTGCGGCAGGTCATTGCCGACGGCACGCTCGGGCACCGCCGCCAGCGGTAGCCGATAGCGCTCGACACCCGCCGCGCCCAGCACTTCCACCTCAGCCAGCAGGGGTGCATCCGTGTGTTCGGCCAGCGGAATGACGTAGAGCAGGCGCACGCTGCTGCTTGGCCGCTCCTGGCCAGCGAACCAGCGGCGCTTGGCCAGATAAAGCGGCAGCGATTCACGCTCCAGGGTTTGCCGTGGCCGGTCGTTCATCACCTCGGTCAAGGCGCGGCCGAGCACCAGGGTCTGCAGTTCCGGCATGCGCTCAACCGGTTTCAGGTGCCAGCTGGGCATCTGCGAGGCGTCGGCCAGGTAGAACCAGTAGAAGCCATAGGGAGGCAGGGTCAGCAGGTAGGTGAGCCGACCGATGGGCGGGAACGAGGCGCCGCCAATCATTTCCACCGGCACCCGGTCGCGGTAGTCGGCCAGTTCCAGTTCGACGGCCTGGGCCGCGCTGGACAGGTTGGCAATGCAGAGAATGTGCTCCTCGTTACCCTGCTCGTTGGTGTAAACGCGCAGATAGGCAAGGATGCGCCGGTTGCTCGGTGCCAACATCACCAGCGAGCCGCGGCCGAAGGCCTTGTGCTGGTTGCGGATGGCGAGCATGCGTCGCGTCCAGTTGAGCAACGAGTGCGGGTCACTCGCCTGGGCCTCGACGTTGATGGTGTGATAACCGTACAGCGAATCCATGATCGGTGGCAGCACCAGGCTGGCCGGGTCGGCCCGGGAGAAACCGCCGTTGCGATCCACCGACCACTGCATCGGTGTGCGCACGCCGTCGCGGTCGCCCAGGTAGATATTGTCGCCCATGCCGATCTCGTCGCCGTAATACAGCGTCGGTGTGCCGGGCATCGACAGCAGCAGGCTGTTGAGCAACTCGATACGCCGTCGATCACGGGACACCAGGGGTGCCAGACGGCGGCGGATACCCAGGTTGATACGTGCGCGACTGTCGGCCGCGTAGTAATTCCACAGGTAGTCGCGCTCGTCGTCGGTGACCATCTCCAGGGTCAGTTCATCGTGATTGCGCAGGAAGATCGCCCATTGGCAGTTCGGCGGAATGTCCGGCGTCTGGCGCAGGATGTCGGTGATCGGGAAACGGTCTTCCTGGGCGATGGCCATGTACATGCGCGGCATCAGCGGGAAATGGAAGGCCATGTGGCATTCGTCGTCTTCACCAAAATAGGGGCGCGTGTCTTCCGGCCACTGGTTGGCCTCGGCCAGCAGCAGGCGATCCGGGTAGCGCGCATCCACCTCGGCGCGGATGCGCTTGAGCACCGCGTGAGTTTCCGGCAGGTTCTCGCTGCTGGTGCCGTCGCGCTCGATCAGGTACGGGATGGCATCCAGGCGC
This sequence comes from Pseudomonas mendocina, assembly GCF_003008615.1. Taxonomy (NCBI): domain Bacteria; kingdom Pseudomonadati; phylum Pseudomonadota; class Gammaproteobacteria; order Pseudomonadales; family Pseudomonadaceae; genus Ectopseudomonas; species Ectopseudomonas mendocina. The sequence continues at coordinate 5,044,439 of NZ_CP027657.1, read as the reverse complement.
AGGCCGTCGACGCCCATGTCCAGCCAGAAGCGCATCACCCCGAGCACGGCTTCCAGCACCTTGGGATTGTCGAAATTGAGATCCGGTTGGTGCGAGTAGAAGCGGTGCCAGAAGTACTGGCCGGCCACGGCGTCCCAGCTCCAGTTGGACTTCTCGCTGTCGATGAAGATGATCCGCGTGCCGTCGTACTTCTCGTCAGTATCCGACCAGACGTAGTAGTTGCGCGCCTTGGAGTTCTTCTTCGCCTTGCGGGCGCGCTGGAACCAGGGATGCTGATCCGAGGTGTGGTTGATCACCAGTTCGGTGATCACGCGTAGGCCACGCTTGTGCGCCTCGGCGATGAAACGCCGGGCATCGGCGAGGCTGCCGTAGTCCGGATGCACGCCACGATACATGGCGATGTCGTAACCGTCGTCGCGGCGGGGCGAGGGGTAGAACGGCAGCAGCCATAGGGTGTTAACGCCGAGGTCGGCGATATAGTCGAGCTTGTCGATCAGCCCCTGGAAGTCGCCGATGCCGTCGTTGTTGGCATCGAAGAACGACTTCACGTGAACCTGGTAGATCACCGCATCCTTGTACCACTGTGGGTCGTTTAGAAAGCTCTTGGCAGCGCTGCGCTTGGCCATGGTGATACTCCGTGTTCAGCGAACGGTCTGGATACGCCAGATGCCGAACGGCAGGTGCCAGGGGTCGATACGCATCCACTGCACCTTGCCGTGCCAGGTCCAGCGGTGGCCGTTCATCAGGTCTTCGCCTTGCAGGTCGGCGTCGTCAGGCAGGCCCAGCTCCCAGAGCGGCAGCTCGAAGTACGCTTCTTGGGGGTGCTCGGGATCGAGGCTGATGGCGATCAGGATGAAGTTGCTCAGGTCATCGGTGCGCTTACCGAAGTACAGAATGTTCTCGTTCCAGGCGCTGTAGGCCTGGAAACCCAGGTGTGTCTGCAGCGCAGGGTTTTCACGGCGGATCTGATTGAGTCGGGCGATTTCCGCGTTGATGTTGCCGGCTGCCTGATAGTCGCGTGGGCGCAGTTGGTACTTCTCCGAGTCGAAGTATTCCTCCTTGCCCGGTACCGGCTCTGCCTCGCACAGCTCGAAGCCCGCATACATGCCCCATAGCCCTGAACCCATGGTGGCCAACGCGGCGCGAATGAGAAAACCGGGGCGCCCGCTACGCTGCAGGTAGTAAGGGTTGATGTCCGGCGTGTTGACGAAGAAATTCGGCCGGTAGCAATGACGCCACGGCTGCTGGTTGAGCTCGGTGAAGTACGCCTGCAACTCGGCCTTGGTGTTGCGCCAGGTGAAGTAGGTATAGCTCTGGCTGAAGCCGAGTTTGCCCAGGCGCGCCATCATCGCCGGGCGGGTGAAGGCCTCGGCGAGAAAGATCACCTCGGGGTGGCGTTCGCGCACATCGGCAATCAGCCACTCCCAGAACGGCATCGGTTTGGTGTGCGGGTTGTCCACGCGAAACAGCGTCACGCCCTGCTCCACCCAGCCCAGCACGACATCGCGCAGCGCCAGCCACAGATCGGGAAGTGCCGCCTCGGCGTAGAACTCGACGTTGACGATGTCCTCGTACTTCTTCGGCGGGTTCTCGGCATGGCGGATGCTGCCGTCCGGTCGCCAACTGAACCAGCCAGGGTGCTCACGCAGCCAGGGATGATCCGGCGAGCACTGCACGGCGAAATCCAGCGCCACTTCCAGATCGTGTTCATGGGCCACGCGCACCAGCTCGCGAAAATCATCGAGGCTGCCAAGTTGCGGGTGTACCGCATCGTGGCCGCCCTCCTCGCTGCCGATGGCATACGGGCTGCCCGGATCATCCGGGCTGGCACTGAGGCTGTTGTTCGGCCCCTTGCGATGGGTGCGGCCGATCGGGTGGATGGGTGGGAAATACAGCACGTCGAAGCCGAGCCGGGCGATTTCCGGGATGCGCGCATGCACGTCGGCAAAGGTGCCGTGACGGCCATCCCTGCCCAGCGAGCGTGGGAACAACTCGTACCAGCTGGCGAACTGCGCCAGTGACCGTTCCACGTCCAGCGGATAGTGCGTGCTGCGCAGCAGGTGCGGACGGTATTCGGCGCGGCGCATCAGCTCACCCAGCGCCGGCTCGACGAACACGGCCACACGCTCTTCGATCGATTGCGCCTCTTCCATCTTCGCCACCAGCGCATCCAGCTCTGTGTGCGTTTCCTGCGGTGCCTGACTGAGGATACGCCGCACCAGCTCTGCCCCTTCCTGCACCTCCAGGCTGAGCGGCACGCCGGCGCTGTATTTCTTCACCAATTCGTAGCGAAAGCTCGCGTAGACATCCAGCCAGGCCTCGATGGCGAACTCGCCGCGGCCTTCGCTTTCGATCAGCAGTGATGCCGCCCAGCGATCATTGCCGAGCATCTGCATCGGCACGCGCTGCCAGGTGGCCTGGCCATTGCCACGCCAAAGCAGGTCGGCTGCCAGTTGGTCATGACCATCGGCGAAGATCACAGCGTTGACGGTCAGCGGTTTTCCGCACAGGCACTTGGCCGCGAATCGCCCGGCTTCGACCACAGGTTGCACCGACTCGATGGCCAGACGCGGCTGCTGGATGGCACGGACAACAGGGTCATCGGCATAACGTGGGGACGGCATCGTTCCGGGCTCCTTTTCGCCTGGCGGACATGGGGTCGCGGGAAGTGCGGGTGTCGCGGGCCTACAGAAATTCCGAGGCCAGCGCGAAAGGAAAAGTTCAGGCTGTTTTTGCCTGGTACGGCGGCTATTGCTTGTCGCGCGTTTCGGAATCCGGCTCGTCATCCGCGGGGATGTTGGCGCTGGGGTCGACCACCAGCGGCATCAAGTGCAGCACCACCAGCACGATCACCGTGGCCAGAACGGCCGTGCCCTCGCGACCGAGGCCAACCGCCACACCGATGGCCGCCGAAGCCCACAGGCCCGCGGCGGTGGTCAGCCCCTTCACGTCGGAAATGCTTCGCCCCTTGAGAATGGTGCCGGCGCAAAGAAAACCGATACCAGCGGCGACCCCCTGGATCACCCGGCTCATGGCGTCTGATTCAGCGCCATTCTGCTCAAGCGCCATGACGAAGATCGCTGCCCCCAGACACACCAGCATATGCGTGCGCATACCGGCGGCCTTGCCCATCACCGCGCGCTCGTAGCCGAGCAACCCGCCGAGGAACATGGCCAGCACCAGGCGCAGTGTGGCGCGGGTCAGGTGTTCGACCTGGTGCAGATCGGAAAACTCCTGCGCCAAAGTCGTGAGGATTCGTTCGTACACTTCCATCTGTGTTCACCATCGAAGGACGCTTTGTTTCTGAGCAGCGAAAGCGTGAAGAGGTTCACTCAATCTGCGCAGTCCGATCATCCGAAACAGGGAACCAATCACCTGCTGCGGCTTCTTTCCCGATAGGCGCCATGTGGCAATCCCGCTTCATGGCCAGACGGGAGAAGCCTCATGCCCCGTGGTAGCAAAGACAAGTACACCGCCAAGCAGAAGCGCAAGGCCGAGCACATCGAGGAGAGCTACAAGGAACGCGGCGTGCCGCCGGACGAGGCCGAAGCCCGGGCCTGGGCGACAGTGAACAAGCAGTCCGGTGGCGGTGAGAAAGCAGGCGGTTCGGGGCGTACCACCCCACCAGCGGTCAAACAGGCCGCCCGCGAATCGTCCGCCCGCCGCGCCTCGAAGACCCGCCAGGGCATTCCCCGGCCGGGACAGAAGCTGGAAGCCATGAGCCGCGATGAATTGATGGATCTGGCGCGCAAGCGCGACTTGTCAGGGCGCTCACGGATGCGCAAGCAGGAGCTGCTGGAGGCTTTGCGCAGCAAGTCCTGATGGCACAGGAGCGGCGCTCAATGACCTGCGGTCAGTTTCGTAGGGTGGGTTAGCTGTTCAGCCGGGGGACATGGTAAACACCTGTCGGGAGACATGGGTAACAGGTTGATGATCATGTTGCCCGTTGCCTCAGGTCTATCTGACGCAGCGTTTTGCGGATGAATACCACATCGTAGACACCCTCTTCGGCAGTTGGTCGGATGGCGACCTTCTCCCCATATAGACCTCCACTTACGAAGACGTTGAGCCCTTTGAAATACACCTGCCCGGTCTGACGTACATTCACCACGTGATCACCCGGTTCATATTCGATGGCTGGCAGTTGCTCCGGGTAGCTTCGTGGACTGGGCCTATAGCGCTCTATAGGGGGCCGTTGATCAAGTGCTTCGTGCGGACGGTAATGGTTGTACTCGTCTCGCCAGCGGCTCATCACTTGCTGACAATGCTGCAAGTCGCTGAACGCGCGATGCAGCACTTCGCGTTTGAGTGTCTGGTGGAAGCGCTCCAGCTTGCCCTGAGTCTGTGGATGATGAGGCCGACTATGGCTGACCTCGATCCCCAGCCGCATCAGCCAAACCTCCAATTTTGATAGTCCACCGGCAATATTAGAACCCCAAGGCGGCCCGTTGTCGGCGGTGATACGCAGCGGCAAACCGTACTGACGGAAAACCTCGATCAGATGCGGCTTGATCAGCTCCAGCCGCTCCCCCTCACAGGCTTGCAGGCAGAGCGAAAAGCGTGAGTGATCGTCCAGCAGGGTCAAGGGATGACAACGAGGCGAACGGCGATCGTTTAGGGGGACGTTACCCTTGAAGTCGATCTGCCAGAGGTCGTTCGGATTGGGATGCTCGAAACGATGGTTAGCCGGCGCTTGCGCCTGCTCATTGTGGTAAAGGACGTGACAATCGTGGCGCTTGAGGATGGCGTCGATAGTGCTGTGGTGAGGCGGATCAACAGCCGCAGTCATCAACAAGCTTCGCAGTTTGCGAGCGCCCCAATAGGGATAGCGGTGGTGCAATTGCACAACCGTTTGTTCCAACGTCGGATCGCTGCGCCCTGGACTGCTCAGGGGACGGCGGGATCGATCCTGTAAGCCTGCATCGCCTTGCTCACGGTACCGATCCAGCCATTTGTAGCCAGTTCTGGGACTGATGCCATACCGCCGACAGAGCTCCCGCACATTACTTTGGGGCTGCCCTGCCAGCAGAACAAACTCTCGCCTTATCGACATAGTGCTGCGCTCCAGCCACGGCATCATTCGATCTCCCGATCCGATGAACACCGTAAGCCTAAATGCGTTACCTATGTCTCCCGACACCCGTTACCTATGTCCCCCGGCTGAACATTAGCCGCCTGCCACCCTCGTCAATTCGCCCATGTCATCAGCTGCGGCAGATGGCCGCCCCGCGATAACCACCATCGGCGCAACACGACCTGTCGCTGATGGGGAACACGGAGAAAGAACTGCCGCCCCCTACTTCTCACTGCTGGGTAGAAATGCAGTTCTATGACTCCTGAGTACGCTGCAGCGCCAGGCGCTCGCCGCAATCGCAGCCGTCATGCTGGCATTCGGTCATGCCGTTGGGATGACCCTTCTGGCAGGCCTCGCAGCAATAGGCCAGGCCGTCGCCCAAGGCGTCCTGCACCCAGGTATGGGACTCGACCGAACAATCGCAGTACGCGCAGGCGCAGGTACGTTCGTCGTTCATCGCTCACGCGCCTTGGCGGCGGGTGAAACCTCGTCAGCCCAGGGTTTGCCATCGAGCGGCGCGGAGCGACCCAGTTCGGCCTCGTCCAGACCACTGCCGCCACCGATTTCGTTTTCCTCGACACTACGTAGCGCCTCATCCGCTGGGCCGCTTCCGCCCGGCTCATGGGGTGAACGTGCGCCGCTCTCGTCGAACAGGGTGTCGGGGCTCAGGTCATCGAGGCTGACGTGATCCTCATGGGCGCTCTCGCTTTGTGTCGCCGCCCCGGTCAACCCTGGCTGATCTTGCGGGTCAAGCGGTGGGCGCTCGGCTTGCTGCACCGAGGGTTCACCTGCCGTGAGACTGTCCTCGTCGGCGGTGAAATCCAGCGCCTCCTCAGGTACTTGATCTGGGCGGGGGCCGGGTGTGGTGTGTGTCATCACATACCTCCATCGATATCCGTTTTCCGTGGCGCTGCTGATGCGCTATCGCCTGAACGCCACGTTCACGGCGAGATCGGGTCGCTAGCCGGAAAGGTTTCTTCCACGGCGTGATCCAGGCGGTTCTCCTGACGCCCTTTCATCTCTGCCACTTCCTTCTGCAGCCGTGGCAAGGCCGCACGCAGTTCGGCCACGCACTCGCGCAAGCATTCGATCTCGGCCTTGGGATCACTGATCAACCCCTTGACCACGCAGTGCCCGGTCAGACCGCGCTGCAGCAGTGCGGCGCCGCCAAGGGCCTTGAGCACACCTGAAGTGCCACCCTGGCAGACGCCGGCGACGACAGCGCTGGCCCCTGTAGCGAGCGAAACAGCGCGCTCCAGTCGATGGACGTTATGGGTCAGTGACATGGCGTTTCCTCCTGAAGGTTGAATGACGGAGCCAGTTCAGGCTCCTGTAGGTTTTAGAAGGCGGTGTGCCGGGCAAAGGTTCAGGCTATTTGCCGAACCTCCTGCAGAGCCGTCTGCGCCAGCAGCGTGTCGACCACTTCATACAGCGCGTCACGCTGTTCGACGCCATTGCAACGCGCACGTCGGTAGATACGCAGCTGCGCTTCGGCGCTGCCGCCCAGACGTGCGAGTTTGCGTGCGTGCGCCAGTATTGGCCGATCCTTGGCTGGGACATGTTCGGTGATGCACTGCAGCGCCGTCTCCAGCCAGGCAGTGAACGGCAGCGTGCGTTGGCTGTGGGGTTCGACGAACAGGCCGCGCATCCCCCTGCGCTTGGCCCGCCAGCGATTTTCCACGGTAAGGATGCGCGTCAGTGGATCGTCGAACCAGGCAGGGTGCGGTGCGTTCAGGGCATGATCGACCATCGCGCGAAACAGCCCGGCAATGCACAGCGCATCCTCAAGGCTGGGACAGGCATCGGCGATGCGCAGCTCCAGCGTCGGATAGCGCAAGGAGGGGCGAATGTTCCACCACAGGTTGATGGCCGAGGCGATGCAGCCGGTGTCGGTCATCACCTTCAGATAGTGCTGATACTCGGCGGTATCGTGAAAATGGTCGGGAATTCCCATCCGTGGCCACTCATCGCAGACGGCCTGGCGATAGCTCATCAGCCCGCTGGGTCGGCCATCCCAGAATGGCGAGGAGGCACTCAGCCCCAGCAACAAGGGTAACCATGGCGTCAACCGGTTCATCAGGCGTATGCGGTCGACTTCTTTGGGCACTCCGACATGTATGTGCAGGCCGGCCAGTACGCTGCGGCTAGCGACGATACGGTAGTCGTCGAAAATCGCCCGATAACGCGCTGTGTCCATGGCTTGCACGCGGCGCCACTGCTCCAGCGGATGAGTGCCGGCCGCGAGGATGCCGCAGTCGTGTTCAGCAGCCAGCCGGGCCAGGGTGCGGCGCGCGTCGCCCAGACATTTGCGCGCCTCGTCGAGGTCATGCAACACAGGGCTCACCACTTCGAACTGGGCAGCGAACATCTCCCGTGTGATCCGCTCGCCCAACTCGCGCCGGCTGGCTTCGGCAAATGCCTCAACACCGTTTTGCGCGACCCTACGGCTGTTCAGATCAGTGAGAAAATATTCTTCCTCGATGCCAAAAGTGCTTGCTGCCATGACTTATTCGCTCCATCCGTTCCTGCTTGTGGAGGATCGCCGGGCCGCCTGGTTCAACCTATCGATGCCGATGACGGACCGGAGCGCAAATCCCGTAGGCAGCATCGCTCTGCAGCAATGGTTCAAAAACGTGCGGCGCAATTTAGGTGGAATCTTTGTTCTCGGGCTCCTCTCCTACACAGAACATGGCCCCGAACGAGGAGATCTGCCCCATGTCGATCGCGAGCTTCGTCGACACGCCTGCTACCCAGCCCATTTCCCTTGCCGCCAGCTGCGGCCCCTGGCAACGCATCTACCGTCAGTTGCTGGAGGAACCCGTGCACGGCCATGCCCTGGCGCGCGACTTCATCGAAGAGTGTCTGCACGAAGCACAGCGCTTACCCTGCAACCTGCCGCCAACGGTGCAGGCGTTGCCGGCCTGGTCTGTTCAGCACAGTCAGGCAGTGAGCGTTGAATATGCGAGCTACCTGGCCGAGCGGCGGGCTGGCGAAGGGCGTCGCTACTTCACCGGTCATGCCCACGCCTTGTATTTCCTGCGCAGCGTCGCACCGACCAAGCTGGTCGATGGCGCCTGGCTCTACGGCACGCTGCCGCATTGGCGTGACAACCGTCTGTACCCGCTGGTGCGTACCTACCTGGAAGAGCTGGGCGATGGCATCGCTGCGCAGAACCACGTCTGCCTGTATCGCCGGCTGTTGGCAACGCAAGGCTGCGACGACCTGGGCGAACTGGATGACGCGCTCTACCGCCAGGGCGCGATCCAGTTGGCCCTGGGCTTGTTGACCGAGGATTACCTGCCCGAGGTCATCGGTTACAACCTCGGCTACGAACAATTGCCGTTGCACCTGTTGATCACGGCCTTCGAACTCAACGAACTGGGCATTGATCCCTATTACTTCCAACTGCACGTCACCATCGACAACAGCGCCAGCGGTCATGCCGCCAAGGCGGTACAGAGCCTGCTGGACAACCTGCCACTGGTGGGCGATGCGCAGGCGTTCTATCGACGGGTGATGCGCGGCTATTGCCTCAACGATCTGGGCATCGGTTCCACCGCGGTGATCGAGCATTTCGATCTCGAGCGTGAGCTGCTACGGGCACTGGAGCGCAAGCGCAGTGTGGCCACCCATATGCACTCCGACTACTGCCGGATAGAGGGGCGCACGGTAAACGAATGGCTGGGCGAAACCGACGGCCTTGGCGGTTTTCTCGAGGCTCTGCAACGTCAGGGCTGGATCAGGCGTAACAGAGATCCGGCCAACAGCCGCTTCTGGCGGCTGGTCGAGGGCGAAGGTGCTTCCATGTTTGGTGTGTTCAGTGTCTACGAACGGCACTTGCTGCATGACTGGATCGCCGGCAGCTGGAGCCAGGACACCCAATACAACCCCTTTCGCCGCCGCCATCCGAGCGCCGTGGCGCAGTTGCCGAAAACCGCGCAGCAGTGCGGTGAACTGGATCGCGAGCGGCATGACCTGCTGGTGGAGCTCCAGCATCTGGATGCCACTCAACGGGAAGCACGGCTGATCGCATTACAAGCGCCAGCCTATCACTCGACAACGGCCGGCCTGAGCGCCAGCCGAACCTTCGCCGCGCTGGCAAAGCAGGCGCGCTGACAATGGAGACGTCACATGCATGAGCACGCCTTCGATTCCGCCGAAACCCTTGCCTTGCTGCGTTTGGGCACGCTCTTGCGCGCACGCGGTTATCACTTCGTCCCCCCTACCCCACTCACTCACCAGCGTGTCAACCAGCGCCCAGGGAACCAACGCGCACACGACCTGCGCGATGTCTTCGGTTGGAGTCGCCCCTTCCAGGACGGCTTGCTGGAGGCCGAGATCGTCGAGGCGATGCGTGGCGCGGGAGTGTTGCAAGCTCAGGGGGATGGCTGGCTCAGCCGGGTGCGCTGGGCGACGCTGGGCGACGGTCTCTATGCGCACTCACGCTTTCCCACCGACGAGACCGATGCGGTGTTCTTCGGCCCCGATACCTATCGTTTCACCCGCCTGCTGCGCGACTACCTGAACCGTAGCAACCAACCACTGCGCCGTATCGCCGACATCGGCTGCGGCGCTGGTCCTGGGGCGATCACCGCAGCGCTACTGCGCCCTGGTGCGGAGGTGATGGCGCTGGATATCAACCCGCGTGCGCTGGCCCTGACGGCGGTGAATGCGCGGCTCGCCGGTATCTACAACCTGCGTGTGCAAAGCAGTGATCTGCTGTGCGATGTGGAGGGACAGTTCGATCTGATCATCGCCAACCCGCCCTATATGCTCGATGCGCAGCAACGCACCTATCGCCACGGCGGTGGCAAGCATGGTGCCGGGCTGTCGCTGGCGATCTTCGACACGGCGATGGAGCGACTGGCGCCGGGCGGCACCTTGCTGCTGTATACCGGCGTGGCCATCTTCGACGGCGAAGACCCATTGCTCAACGCTATTCGCCTGTCCCTGCGCGATACCGGTTGGAACTGGAGCTACGAAGAAATCGATCCGGACGTGTTTGGCGAGGAGTTGGATAAAATGGATTATGCCCAGGCCGAGCGCATCGCCTGTGTGGCCCTGCGTCTGACCTATCAGCCCCACCTTAGACAGCGTTGAGCTGACAGGTACTTGCTTGTCGCAGGAGCCAGCCTACTACCTGACGGATCAGGCCGCCTTGGCCTGCGAGTTATCTTTGAGCGATTTGCGCAGCACTTCCATCGCTTCACCCAGTTCCTCCAGCTGACGATTGCTCAGCAGCTTTCTGGCCTGGGGAAACATGTCACGCTCCTCTTCCTCGATATGGTGTTCGAGCAACTCCTTGAGCACCTTGGCCCGCCCCGCAAACTCCAGCGCCGAGGGCGGGGTTTTCTTGATGTCCGGTAGCACCAGAGCCTCCACCACACGATGCTCTTCCTTGGCTTCGACGGTGAGCACTGCGTCGTTCTTGTCGCCGGCCCGCTTGAAAGCTGGATAGAAAATCCTCTCTTCCAGCTCGGTATGGATCTTCAGCTCCTGCTCGATCTTGAGCAGCAGCTTCTTGCGTGTCTGCACGGCGCGCTCGGTGGTCTCCTCAAGTTTGCCCAACAGCTCTTTGACGGTTTCGTGGTCTTTTTTCAGCAGATCGATGGCGTTCATCGTCATGCCCTCCTCAGGTCTTTTAATCACACCGGTCAGAAATGTCAGAGCCCGCTGGAAGCGGGCTCTGAGGGGACGATCACGGCTCGAGGTCACGGCGGCGACTCTGGCCGCCCTTGCGCCCAGCTTCAGCTGCACGCTGGCGGTCATTGGCAAAGTTGCCGCCGCTGTTATGGCCGCCTTTTCGGCCTGCCTCCGAAGCCTTCTGTCGATCGTTTGCGAAGTTACCCGGATTCTTGTTGGTCGCCATTGCTGGTACCTCCTGGTGGTTTGTTCGCGAGGCGTGATTGCCTGCACATAAGTTGAGGCAGACCCTACGTCTACTCGTTCAGGCTATTTTTTCATCAGCCAGTGACCACACTGCAGTCATCGGCGTGAAGCGGGTGCTAAGGTCTTGTCGTTCATCCTTCATGCTCCTTTTCCGGCCAGCACTCAGACCGCCTGCAAACGCGGGCTAGCCGTCACAGGATGCGTTTTGTGACGGTTCTCGAAGCAGAAATTGGTGGCCTGCACATAACCTTCGGCCGAGCCACAATCGAAGCGCTGGCCCTTGAACTTGTAGGCCAGAACGCAGCCCTCCTTGGCCTGCTTCATCAGCGCATCGGTGATCTGGATTTCACCGCTGCTGCCCGGATCGGTCTGTTCGATCAGGGCGAAGATGTCGGGCGTCAGGATGTAGCGACCGATGATCGCCAGGTTGGAGGGCGCATCTTCGGGACAGGGTTTTTCCACCATGCTCTCGACACGGAAGATGTCATCGCGCAAGGCCTCACCGGCGATCACGCCATAGCGCGAGACTTCCTCCATCGGTACCTCCTGGATAGCCACGATGGAGCAGCGAAACTGCTCGTAAAGCTTGACCATCTGGGTCAGTACGCCATCGCCGTCGAGGTTCAGGCACAGGTCATCGGCTAGCACCACGGCGAAGGCTTCGTCACCGATCAAGGGCCGGCCAGTAAGGATGGCATGGCCGAGGCCCTTCATTTCCATCTGGCGCGTATAAGAGAAGGTGCACTGGTCGATCAGGTGACGGACACCGCTCAGGGACTTTTCCTTGCCGGTGTTGGAGATTTCATGTTCCAGCTCGTAACTGATGTCGAAGTGATCTTCCAGCGAACGTTTGCCGCGTCCGGTGACGATGGCGATCTGTGTCAGCCCGGCCTCGAGTGCCTCCTCGACGCCATACTGAATCAACGGCGTATCCACCACCGGCAGCATTTCCTTGGGCATCGACTTGGTCGCGGGAAGAAAACGGGTGCCGTAACCGGCAGCTGGAAACAGGCATTTCTTGATCATGTGTGGTGTACCAGTTGTGTGACTCGGTACTAGAACCTGACCCACCGCAGCGGCGAGCGGTTCAAGGTATTTCAGGCACGCCGCCGCTGGCCGTCTGTCGGGTCGTCAGACCAACGGCTTGGCATTGCAGTCCTTACTGCAGTGGCGAGCACCGCATGGGAGACAAGTAGATGAGCATCAAGACGAACCTGGGCATAACCTGCCTGGCCTTCTCTCTCGGCTGTACGAGCGTTCAGGGTGAGGAGCCGAAGAAGGTCGACGTGCTGCTCATCGGCGGTGGCATTATGAGTTCCACCCTGGCCGTCTGGCTCAACGAGCTGGAGCCGCAGTGGTCGCTGGAAATGGTCGAGCGCCTGGACGGCGTCGCCCAGCAAAGCAGCAACGGCTGGAACAACACCGGTACGGGTCACAACGAGAATCCTGACAAACTGCAGGAGGTATGGGCGTCTACCAGCCGTACGCTGCAGTTGGCGACGGCCGAAGACGATGTCGATACTGAGGAGACAGGCCCAACCGATCTTCAGCCCATCGACCAGTCGCAGGAAACCGAGCGGGATAAGGATCCGGAACTGGCACCCTGATGAGCAAGACGGTACGCACGGTACACCCTACTGGGCGGGTTCGAGATAGCGGCTGACTTCGATCAGGTTGCCATCCGGGTCACGGAAGTACACCGACTCGATAGGGCCTATGGCGCCGGTACGAGCCACCGGCCCTTCTTCGACGACCACGCCCTGCTCGGCCAGATGCGCCAGCACCCGCTCCAACGGCCACAGTGTGATCAGGCACAGGTCGATGGCACCTGGCGTCGGCCTGCTTGCCTTGGGCTCGAACTCGCGGCCCGCCTGATGCAGGTTGAATTTCTGTTGACCGAAGGCCAGGGCGCTGCGCCCGGCGCCAAAACGCTCATGACGCATGCCCAGCACACGCTCGTAGAAGTCCACCGTGGTGGCGATATCGGCCACCGTCAGTACCAGATGATCCAGTCGTTCGATCATGCTCAATGCCTGTCCAGCAGATGAAAACGCGGCAAGCGCAGGTGCCAGTGAATGGCTGCCAAGCGAGCGCCCAGCACCACCAGCATGGCGACGCAGGTATCCAGCCAGTGCGGAGTACCCAGCATGCGCAGACCGATGAAGGTCAGCGCGCCGGCAATGCAGGCGGTAGCGTAGATTTCCTTCTGGAAGATCAGCGGAATCTCGTTGCACAACACGTCGCGGATCACCCCGCCGACCACACCGGTCATCACCCCCATGATCACCGCCGTGCTGGTCGGTGTGCCATGCTGCAGCGCCAGTTCGGTGCCGTAGACGGTGAACACTGCAAGGCCGAAGGCATCGGCGATCAGCAGGCCTTTCTCATGGATCGGCCGGGTCATGCGCACCCATACCACCGTGCCCAGCGCTGCCAACGAGGCGACCAGGATGTAGGTATCGTCGCGAATCCAGCTGACCGGGTGATTATCCAGAATCAGGTCACGCAGCGTACCGCCGCCCAGGGCGGTGACGATGGCCATCACCAGCACACCGAACAGATCCATGGACTTGCGTCCGGCCATCAACGCACCGGTGATGGCGAACACTGCTACACCGAACAGATCGGCGATGTAGAACAGCTGCTGCATGATGCGAACTCAGCCCCGGGTAGGCGTACGCAGAGTGACGAACTCCTCGGCAGCACTTGGATGCACCCCGATGGTCTCGTCGAAGATCTGCTTGGTGGCGCCAGCCTTAAGTGCAACGGCCAACCCTTGGACGATTTCGCCGGCCTCCGGACCGACCATGTGGCAGCCGAGCACGCGGTCACTGTCGGCATCGACCACCAGCTTCATCAACGTGCGCTCCGGGTTCTCGGTCAGCGTCAGCTTCATCGGGCGGAAACGACTCTCGAAGACTTTCACCTTGTGCCCGTCTTCGATGGCCTGCTCCTCGCTGAGGCCGACAGTGCCGATGTTCGGCAAACTGAACACCGCGGTGGGAATCATCCGGTAATCCAGCGGGCGATATTCCTCTGGCTTGAACAGCCGACGCGCCACAGCCATGCCTTCGGCCAAGGCGACTGGCGTCAGTTGCACGCGGCCGATCACATCGCCCAGGGCGAGAATCGATGGGGTGGAGGTCTGGAACAAGTCGTCCACTTTGATGTAGCCGCGCTCGTCCAGCTTGACCTCGACATTCTCCAGGCCGAGGTTGTCCAGCATCGGTCGGCGGCCAGTGGCGTAGAACACGCAATCGGCCTCCAGCACACGGCCATCCTTGAGCGTTGCAGCCAGGCTGCCATCGGCATTGCGCGCAATGCTGGTGATATCGGCGTTGAACTGCAGATCCAGGCCTTTCTTGTTCAACTCATCGCGCAGGTGTTCACGCACCGCGCCGTCGAAGCCACGCAAGAACAGGTCGCCGCGATACAGCAGCGAAGTCTGTGCGCCCAGGCCATGGAAAATCGAGGCGAACTCCACCGCGATGTAGCCGCCACCCACAACCAATACGCGCTTGGGCAGTTGCTTCAGGAAGAAGGCTTCGTTGGAGCTGATGGCGTGCTCGCGACCGGGAATGTCCGGGATCTGCGGCCAGCCGCCCGTAGCGATCAGAATGCGTCCGGCGCTGTGACGCTGACCGTTCACCTCGACGGTATGGGCATCGACGATACGCGCATGGCCTTCGAACAGGCTTACGCCGCTGTTGGTCAACAGGTTACGGTAGATACCATTGAGGCGTTCGATCTCGCGGTTCTTGTTGGCGATCAGCGTCGCCCAGTCGAAGTTGGCTTCGCCCAGCGACCAGCCGAACCCCGAGGCCTGTTCGAAGTCCTCGGCGAAATGCGCGCCGTACACCAGCAGCTTCTTGGGCACGCAGCCGACGTTGACGCAGGTGCCGCCGAGGTAGCGGCTCTCGGCGACCGCCACGCGGGCACCATAACCAGCGGCGAAGCGCGCCGCACGTACGCCGCCGGAACCGGCGCCGATAACGAACAGGTCAAAGTCGTAACTCATCGGGTATCTCCTTGGCAGACGAAGGAGCATACCTCAAAGCCCAGCGCTAAGCTGAAAGGCGGAGGACAACCCCATGCGCCCTACCCTGACCCACCTGGCCCTGCACGTACCCGACCTCGATGCCTGCATCGCCTTCTATCAGCGCTTTTGCGGCATGCAGGTGATCCATGAACGCCCCGGCAAAGGCACGCGCATCGTCTGGATGGCCGAGCCGGGCAAGGAACACCAGTTCATTTTCGTCATCATGCCAGGTGGCCAGGACAGGAACCTGGCCGCCAATGACTACAGCCACCTCGGCTTCGCTCTGGCCAGCCGCGAAGACGTCGATCGCATCGCCGCGCTGGCCGAGCGCGAGGGCTGCCTGGTCTGGCCGTCGCGCGACGAACCCTATCCAGTCGGCTACTACTGCGGCCTGCGCGACCCGGCCGGTAACTACGTGGAGTTCAGCTATGGCCAGCCGCTCGGCCCTGGCTCGGAAACCATGTCCATCCCCTGAAATGCAAAACGCCACCCGAGGGTGGCGTTTCGTTGTCCTGCAGACGTATCAGAACGCCTTGCCGGTCTTGTACAGGTTCTCGAAGCAGAAGTTGGTGGCGTCGATGTAACCCTCGGCGCTGCCGCAGTCGAAACGCTTGCCCTTGAACTTGTACGCCATCACGCAGCCCTGCTGGGCCTGGCGCATCAGCGCATCGGTGATCTGGATCTCGCCGCCCTTGCCTGGCGGGGTGCTGCGAATCAGGTCGAAGATGTCCGGGGTGAGGATGTAGCGACCAATGATCGCCAGGTTCGACGGCGCGTCTTCGGGCTTGGGCTTCTCCACCATGTTGCTGACGCGGTAGATGTCCTCGCGGATCATCTCGCCGGCGATCACGCCGTACTTGGAAGTCTCGTCCTTCGGCACTTCCTGGATGGCGACGATGGAGCAGCGGAACTGGTTGTACAGTTTGACCATCTGCGCCAGTACGCTGTCACCTTCCAGGTTCAGGCACAGGTCATCGGCCAGCACCACGGCGAACGGCTCGTCACCGATCAGCGGCTGACCGCAAAGGATGGCATGGCCCAGGCCCTTCATCTCCACCTGGCGGGTGTAGGAGAAGCTGCATTCATCGATCAGGCGACGGATGCCAACCAAGTATTTTTCCTTGTCGGTGCCCTTGATCTGGTGCTCGAGCTCGTAGCTCACGTCGAAATGGTCTTCCAGTGCGCGCTTGCCGCGGCCGGTGACGATGGAGATCTGGTCGAGACCAGCCTCCAGTGCTTCTTCGACGCCGTACTGGATCAGTGGCTTGTTCACCACCGGAAGCATTTCCTTGGGCATTGCCTTGGTCGCTGGCAAAAAGCGGGTGCCGTAACCGGCAGCGGGGAACAGGCATTTCTTGATCATGGGACTCCCAGATGGGGATGGTTGGATTGCCTGCTCAGTCTATCAAGCCGCGCTAGCCTTACAACTGCCGCTTGCTGGCCGGCCAATGCCACGATAAAGAAAACCCAGTTCTGCCAGTTGATCGGCGTCATAAATGTTGCGTCCATCGAATAGCACCGGCATCCGCATCCCCCCGCGAACACGCAGAAAATCCGGCTGGCGGAACTGCTTCCACTCCGTGATCAGCACCAGTGCATCCGCGCCCTGGGTGACGGCATAGGGGGATTCGCTCAGCACCAGTTGCCCCGCCTCGACTGCCGATGGGTAGCGTGCAGCGACGCCGCCCGTAGCTGCCGGATCGCAGGCCTGCACCCGCGCACCAGCGGTCAGCAGTGCATCCAGTAAAACCAGGCTCGGCGCTTCGCGCAGGTCATCAGTGCCCGGCTTGAACGCCAGCCCCCAGAGCGCGACGACGCGCCCCTGCAAGTGACCGTTGAAATGCTCGCGCAGAGCCTGGAACAGCAGTGTCTTCTGCAGCGCGTTGCGCGCCTCCACAGCCCGCAAGATGCCCGGCTCGATGCCCTCGTGCTCCGCCGTACGGATCAACGCCTTCACGTCCTTGGGAAAACACGCCCCCCCATAACCGCAACCGGCATAGATGAAATGCGTACCGATACGCCGGTCGCTGCCAATGCCACGACGTACCTCCTCAATATCAACGCCCAGCCGCGCACAGATGCCGGCCATCTCGTTGATGAAGGAAATCTTGGTCGCCAGGAAGGCATTGGCCGCGTACTTGCTGAACTCGGCCGCACGCACGCCCATGCACAGCAGACGGTCGTGATTGCGCAGGAACGGCGCATACAGCCGGCGCAACTGCGCCCGGCCGCGCTCGTCGTCACAACCGACGATCACCCGGTCAGGCCGCATGAAATCCTCGACCGCAGAGCCTTCCTTGAGAAACTCCGGGTTGCTTGCGACCGTAACCCGCGAGCGCTTGCCGCGATGTGCCAGGCCTGCATTGATACGCTGCTCGACCCGCTCGGCGGTTCCCACCGGTACGGTGGACTTGTCCACCACCAGGCAGCTCTGTTCTAGCCGCTCACCCAGCTCATCGGCGACTGCCAGTACATGACTCAGATCAGCCGAGCCATCTTCGCCGCTGGGTGTGCCCACGGCGATGAAGATGACCTCGGCGCGGCGGATTCCGGCCTGAAGCTGCGAAGTGAAACTGAGCTGGCCACCCGCCAGCTGTGCCTTGAGCATCGTTTCCAGACCAGGCTCGTAGATCGGCGCCTCCCCCCGTGACAGCATCGCGACGCGCTGGGGATCACGCTCAACGCAAACCACCTGATTTCCCATCTCGGCAAAGCAGGTCGCTGTCACCAGCCCTACGTATCCAGCTCCTATCACGCAAATCTGCATCGCAGCGTCCTCCTGGATTTGCTGCGATTGCAACCAATCGCGGTGGCAACGATGTGAAGGATCAGCGAAGGAATGATGACAAATGCATCACATGCGCCAACTGACATTGACCTGGGAGCACTTGTGTCTTCTGCGTTACGCTTATCGACAGCATTGGAAACCAACCGACTACAGGGAACAGTCATGCGCTCACAGCTTATCGCCGCCCTCGCCTTTTCTGCCGCGGCCTCCGCCTTCGCGGCACCGCCCACACCGCCGTCGTCCACACAGATTGCCGCCTGGTCGCCCGAAGAGATCAACGAACAGGGGCCGACGATCGAAAAGCTGCTGCCTGTAACGCTCAAAGGCGGCGAACAGGCCTACCTCGCCTCGGTTTCCTACGAGAATGCCGGGCGTAACTTCTGGGCCGGCTACCTGCTCGTCCGCCCGGAGATCGGCGAAGCGCGCCCCCTGGAAGAGTTCGGCGGCCAGTACAACCAGATCCGCACCCTGGACGACTACAGCGACAGCCATTCAGCCGTCATCATCGGTGGCGCCGGCTCGGGCCAGGGATCATCAGAGGCCAGCTACGCGCTGGTGGTTTTCGATGGCTGGTCACCCAAAACTCTTTTCACTGCCAGCGAATCCGACAACTCCGGCAACTGCGGCGCCTACGTGGAGCGCGACTGCGAGGGCAATGACGTGTTCATCAACGTCTTCGAGGGCGACAGCACCAGCAAGCGCATCGGGCTGGCCGTCACCAACGTCAAATACCGCTCGCCAGACCCCGAAACGACGCCCTATGAGTACAGCCATGAGTCGCAGTTGGTGTTCGTGGAGAATCCGATCACAAACCAACGACAGGTTCGGGAATGAAGCCTTCGTCTCGTAGCGCTTTTACAACGCCGCGAATCAGATAGTTGTTGGAGAAACCTATCGTGTACTGCCTGGCGCCCTCAACTACCGGGCGAAGCATGCCCTGATCGACCAGCTTCTTGAGCTGGTAGGTTCGCTGATTGGCGGTCAACCCAGGCAACGCGGGCGCCAAGTCCGACGATTTCACCATACCTTTCTTGTTGGCGAGAGAGACACCGGAGTCTCTCGCTCAAGAGATCATGGACTGTGCGGTTTAGCGCCACCATCACACCTAGCGGTGATACACGCAGGTATTCAGGGAGGGAAGCCCATACGCTTGCTACTTGCTCTCGTCATAGTCGCGGCAATTGCACCGGATCATGCTGCTGCGCAAATCTACAAATACTCCGACAGCCAAGGTCGCATCACCTTTTCCTACAAGCACTGCGCTGGCGCAGCGGCAAGTTCGGAGTGCGCCCGCAACACCTCCAGCAACCCATCGCAGCAGGCGGCAAGCGCGGCGCGGGATGCAAAATGGGAGGAAGTCCGAGGTTTCTACTACGTGGAGATACCGCAGCTCGAGCGCGAAGCTACTGAGTTGATGGCCTCGCCAGATCGCTCTGGATCGGGAAATGGCTGGAAGGCGCAGCAAGGCCGCGAGGCCTTCAAAGATCTGGAGCGAGCCTGGGAGAGAAGCGCCGAGACCCAAAGGAGGTACGACAATGCGCTACACCAGCTTGATGGTTATTAGCGCCCTACTCTGTGCGCAGTCGGCCGTGGCCGCCATCTACAAATGCACGGACTCAACGGGACACACATCATTTTCCAGCACGCCTTGCGGCGGGGCTATTGCCAGCGATGAAAACCGCATAGAGGCAAAGGCCGCGAATATCGGCGGCTCGTTGGGTGTATCGGAAGAGCAGAAGAACGCCTGGCAGCAAGAGCGCGAGGCAACAACCTTTGCTCCTCCACCGTCGGCAGCCAGAAGCTACTGCAAGTCCTATTCAAGCACGACGCTCAGAACACTGATCGTGAGCAATAGCGTTGAACCAGGGATGGATGCCGGCTCTGTGGCACGCTCATGGGGAGAGCCCCACGCCGTGAACGGCGGCGAGCCTGTGCAGTGGGTTTATCGTTGGCCGCAAGAAACCTCCTATGTGTACTTCATCGACAACTGTGTCTGGCAGGTCGAGGGTGGCTACAAGCGATAGATGCGGTCTACGCTAAAACCTCTGCCCAGGAGGTTTCCATGACAGACCCTCTGCTCGCCCTGCTCTACCGCCTCAACCAAAACCAGAACGCCCTGGCAGCAGCCATCGAGGAACTGGCTATATGGGTCGGGCAGCGCGGCTCGGTCAAGCATGCCAGCCAGGTCAAACTGCACTGTGGTGATGGGGCTGTTGAATGAAACGGACGGCCTGCACCTGGTGTTCGACGACGAGGGCAATGTGCAGGTGAGCTTGGAGGGCGTCGAGGAGTGCGAAAGGGGCAAGGGCATTGAGGAGGCTCCATTCTAAAGGGCCTGCAGAGTCGATTTCTACCGTCCTAGATCCGCTGTTTAAAACTGCTGCTAACCTTTCAGACTAGTTCGGATAGAACGGACAATACGACCTTCACATGCATAAGGAAGTGGGCGATGGACGCGGAAGCTGCAAAGATATTGTTTGAGAGTACGATTCTTCCAGCATTTAAAGTTCATTACTCAGCTATGGATGACAAAACTCAGTTTTTCGTAGATGAAGAAAATAATGAAATCGACGGTGCGGGAAGCCCAGGATTGGTGCAGTTATCACGAGGAGCATGTGATGAGCCAGACTGGTTAGTGAATTTTGCTATTGCTCATGAGACGGCGCACGGCGTAGTTTTTTTAGAGTGTAATGCGCAGGGAGTTTCAGTTCCTCAAGCACAGGATTACGGCCGAAAGAAGCATGAAGCATGGGCTGGCTTGATAGCGACCAAAGTGTTGATGGCTCAGCTCCCTGATGTTTGGGCCTTGGTTGAAGCACAGCTACATGTCCTCGCCAACAAATTGGGTGGGTCAGCAGTAACTGCCTCACACCCCACTGGCAACAAGCGTGTTGAGCTTATAAGAGAATATGCATCCGCTTATGTTCAAGCGGAAACCCCGAAGTCAAAAGGTTTTCTAAGAACAATTTTTTGCTGTGGTTCAGCGCCCAATAATCCTGTACTTCGTCGAGAGAAAGCATTTAATTCTTGTTTCAAGAAAATCAACAACTCGACTAATTTTTAAACGAGGAAGCTCAAGTTTCATGCGCATTCGTCACTAGCCAAGTGCTGGGCGCCTTGGTAAAGGCATTGCTGCCGTCTACTAGCATCTACAGGTGTGCCGAGAGCTACAGTCTTTATCAGGGAATGGATGAGGCCACCGGCATGAATTGGTTGCGAGCAGGGATGTTGTCGTGGGAAGTGGTAACGGTCGTTCTGGCGGGCTGCCCTAGCACTGGTGATTTGGGCTGGACGAGGCTGGGCAGTTGACGAGTTTTGGCCGTCTTGCGGGGATATATAAGGCTGTTTCAGAGTTCGACAGCCTGGTCGCCAGGCATCCTGGGTTTCAGCGGCTTGGCCTGGGCCCACTTCTTCCAAGAGTCAGGGAGGGCCTAGAGTGGAAATGAGCGATCAAGCAATGCAGCTGCTGCGCGATTGCGGCCTGACGATAGAGCTCGAGGCTGTCATGCTGAATGCTCGAACCTTCAAGGCCGCCGGCAAGGAAGATACCGAAGGCAGATTTCCAGTTCGGGGATCTGCGCGCAAAGGCTGGTACCGACAAGGCTGAATCGAGCGGAGACATCCTGCAGGCACGGGATCAACTCGGGCACACAACCGTCGTCATGACCGAGCAGTACATCAGGGAGCGAAGAGGTAAGAAAATCACGCCGACCAGATGAATTGCGGAAAAACTTCAGGATTGCGGAAAAGCATTGCGCTCTATCCCAATCCCGAAACCCGCATGAATCATGGTGCCCGAAGCCGGACTCGAACCGGCACGCCATTGCTGGCGAGAGATTTTAAGTCTCCTGCGTCTACCGATTTCGCCATTCGGGCGGTAGCGCTGTGCGAAGGGCGGACTATATACAGCCCTCCGCATCCTCGCAAGGCATGCAAAAGCAACCTGAGAGAATGAAAAAGGCCTCGTAAATCATGGATCTACGAGGCCTTTTGGATTGGAGGCTGAGGTCGGAATCGAACCGGCGTTCACGGATTTGCAATCCGGTGCATAACCACTCTGCAACTCAGCCTTAAATCAAACGAGCCGCCTTGGCGACTCGTGTAAAACTGGAGCGGGAAACGAGACTCGAACTCGCGACCCCGACCTTGGCAAGGTCGTGCTCTACCAACTGAGCTATTCCCGCTTGTCTTGTCGACGGGCGCCATTCTATAGATTCGAATCGCGCCGTCAACCCTTTGATTCAAAAATACTTATTTCTTTTCCGAGGTCGTGCTGAGGTGCGGCCAGGCGGCCAGCAGGTACTGCAGCATCGACCACAAGGTCAGCACCGCAGCGATCACCAGCAGGGCATAACCTAGGATGACCCAGAAGGTGAAAACGGGCGGATTAGCCAGCAAGATGACCAGCGCCACCATCTGCGCCGCGGTTTTCCACTTGCCCAGATTGGATACTGCTACATGCGCACGCGCACCCAGCTCGGCCATCCATTCACGCAGAGCGGACACCACGATTTCGCGGCCGATGATGATCGCCGCAGCCAACGTCAGCCATAGATTGGAATGCTCGGCTGCCAGCAGCACCAGAGCCACCGCTACCATCAGTTTATCCGCCACCGGATCCAGGAAGGCACCGAAGGGAGTGCCCTGCTCCCAGCGACGTGCCAGGTAGCCGTCAAGCCAGTCGGTGAATGCAGCGATGGCGAATACCGCGCTGGCAGCCCAATAGCTCCAGGAGAACGGCAAATAGAACAGCAGGATAAAGACCGGGATCAGTAGAACCCTGAGCACGGTTAGCAAGTTGGGGATATTCATCAAGACAACTAGGCTGCGAGGTGAGCGGGCATTCTACTCGCTGTGCAGAGTGGCATAAATCAACTCTGCGAGCTTTTTGCTGATTCCAGGCGCTTTGGCAATTTCCTCGGCACTGGCGCGAGACAGTTCTTGTAGACCGCCGAAGTGATTGAGCAGTTCACGCCGCCGCTTGGGGCCAATGCCCGCCACTTCCTCCAGGCTCGAGGTGCGCCGGGCTTTGCCCCGTCGAGCCCGGTGACCGGTGATAGCGAAGCGGTGCGACTCATCGCGAATCTGCTGAATGAGGTGCAATGCTGGCGAGTTGCCCGGCAAGGTGAACTCGTGTTCGGCATCATTGAGGTACAGCACTTCGAGGCCAGGCTTGCGCGTGGTGCCTTTGGCCACGCCGAGCAGGATCAGGTCCGGCACAGCCAGCTCCTGGAGTACCTCCCGGGCCATTGCCAATTGACCCTTGCCACCGTCGACCAGCAGCACATCGGGCAACTTGCCTTCGCCATCCTTCACCTTGCTGAAGCGCCGGGTCAGGGCCTGGTGCATAGCCGCATAGTCGTCGCCAGCGGTTATACCTTCGATATTGAAGCGGCGGTAATCGGACTTCAGTGGGCCTTCCGGGCCGAAAACCACGCAGGAGGCGACCGTCGCCTCACCACTGGAGTGACTGATATCGAAGCACTCCATACGCTGCGGCGGCTCATCCATCTCCAATACGTTTGCCAAAGCCTCAAAACGCTCAGCCATATGCTCGCGGTTGGCCAGGCGCGCTGCCAGTGCCTGCTCGGCATTGGTAACGGCCAGTTGTTGCCAGCGCGCACGGGTTCCACGAACCCGATGACTGATGGACAGGCTGCGACCGCGCAGCGATTCGATGGCCCCGATCAGCGTGGCGAAATCCTCATGCTGCACGTTGACGATCAGTTCGCTCGGCAGATCGCGCTCGGCATTGCCCAGGTAGTACTGGCCGAGGA
This sequence comes from Pseudomonas mendocina, assembly GCF_003008615.1. Taxonomy (NCBI): domain Bacteria; kingdom Pseudomonadati; phylum Pseudomonadota; class Gammaproteobacteria; order Pseudomonadales; family Pseudomonadaceae; genus Ectopseudomonas; species Ectopseudomonas mendocina. Next base: position 5,020,872 of record NZ_CP027657.1, on the reverse strand, counting down.
AAGCCATCAGCACATCCCCGCCCTCCTCCTCGATTGCCACCTGGGGGAAGAAGTTCTTGCTACCCAGCACGCGCCCACCACGCACACTGATCAAGTGCACACACGCACCACCCGGATTGAGCATGACGGCGACGATGTCGACATCGCCAGTACCGCCTTCCATGCTCTGCTGATCCTGCACTCGGCGCAGCAAGGCAATCTGATCGCGCAGCTCGGCGGCTCGTTCGAATTCAAGCGCCATGGACGCCTTTTCCATGCCGGCGGAAAGCTCGTCGCTCAGTGCATTGCTACGGCCATCGAGAAACATCACTGAGTGACGCACATCCTCTGCATATTCCTCAGGGCTGACCAGGCCAACACAGGGCCCCTTGCAGCGCTTGATCTGATATTGCAGGCACGGCCTGGTGCGATTCCTGTAGTAACTGTCCTCACACTGGCGAACCAGGAAAGTTTTCTGCAGCAGACTGAGACTTTCGCGAATCGCCAGGGCGCTGGGATAGGGGCCGAAGTAACGCCCTTTGGCCTTCTTCGCACCGCGGTGAATCCCGAGGCGCGGGAAGTCGCCGTCGGAGAGAAACACATAAGGGTAGGACTTATCGTCACGCAGCAGGATGTTATACGGCGGCCGCCATTCCTTGATCAGCGTCTGCTCGAGCAGCAGCGCCTCGGTCTCGTTGGCAGTGATGGTGGTTTCGATCTGCGCGATACGTGCGACCAGTGCTGCTGTCTTGGGCGCCTGGCCGGTTTTGCGGAAATAGCTGGAGAGACGTTTCTTGAGGTTCTTGGCCTTGCCGACGTACAGCAACCGGGCGTCACCATCGAACATGCGATAGACACCGGGGCGACCACTACAGGTCGCCAGGAAGGCGCTCGAATCGAATGATGCGGACATTTTCAGTTAACGGCGTCAACCATGCCATGGCGTACCGCAAGCAGAGCCAGCTCGACGTCGCTGGTGATGGAGAGCTTCTCGAAGATACGGTAGCGGTAGGTGTTGACCGTCTTCGGCGACAGACACAGCTTGTCCGAGATGTTCTGCACCTTGTGGCAGTTGGCGATCATCAGAGCGATCTGGATTTCGCGCTCGGACAGCAGATCGAAGGGTGAACCATTGTTCTGCGGCTGGAAGGACTTCAGTGCCAGTTGCTGAGCAATTTGCGGGTCGATGTAGCGCTGGCCGGCGAATACCAGGCGAATAGCTTGAACCATTTCATCGAGCGCGGCGCCCTTGGTCAGGTAGCCAGCAGCGCCTGCTTGCAGCAGGCGGGTCGGGAAAGGATCCTCCTCGCACACCGTGACCGCGACAACCTTGATATCAGGATGACTGCGCATCAGCTTGCGAGTAGCTTCAAGACCGCCGATGCCGGGCATCTTGACGTCCATCAACACCACGTCGGGCTTGAGTTCACGCACCTTGAGCAGGGACTCTTCGCCGGTGCAGGCCTCACCTACGACTTGCAGACCATCGATGTCAGCGAGCATACGAGTGATGCCCGTGCGAACCAGATCGTGGTCGTCTACTACCAGCACCCTAATCAATCGCCACCTCGTTGCACTTTGTCAGCCACCGTGCAACGACGGTGAGGTTGAACTTTTCGATCACCTTAGCAAAAAGCCAGGATCAGACCTAGCTTGGCGTACGGGAGCCAAAAAGCAAGCGCCAGATTAAGGTCGAGAATTGCATCAAGGCAAATAGAGAATTGGCGGAGGCGGTGAGATTCGAACTCACGGATAGTTGCCCATCGACGGTTTTCAAGACCGTTGCCTTAAACCACTCGGCCACACCTCCGCAGCAGTGCGGGCGGCAATCTTACCGGAACGCAACACACTGTCAAACTCTAAGTCTTGGCAGGCAACCTTGCTCTGTTATGATCCAGTACATTCGATTTCGAAAGCCTCGTGCCACAGGAGCGTCGCCATGCAAGAGCGAGATTACGCACTCAACCACTCCCAGGTTGAACAACAGGAAGTCAGCAGCGTTCTGCGCAATACCTATGGCCTACTGGCCATCACCTTGGCCTTCAGCGGCCTGGTTGCCTTTATTTCTCAGCGCGCCAACGTCCCCTACCCGAACATCTTCGTGGTGCTGATCGGTTTCTATGGTCTGTTTTTCCTCACCGCCAAGCTGCGCAACTCTTCGTGGGGCCTGCTTTCTACCCTCGCACTGACCGGCTTCATGGGTTACACCCTGGGCCCGATCCTCAACCGTTACCTGGGCATGGCCAACGGCGCTGAAGTCATCAGCTCCGCCTTCACCATGACCGCACTGGTGTTCTTCGGTCTGTCCGCCTATGTGCTGACCACTCGCAAGGACATGAGCTTCCTGAGCGGCTTCATCACCGCCGGCTTCTTCGTTCTGCTGGGCGCCGTGGTTGCGAGTTTCTTCTTCCAGATCAGCGGCCTGCAACTGGCGATCAGTGCCGGCTTCGTGCTGTTCTCCTCGGCCTGCATCCTGTTCCAGACCAGCGCGATCATCCACGGCGGTGAGCGCAACTACATCATGGCGACCATCAGCCTGTATGTTTCGATCTACAACCTGTTCATCAGCCTGTTGCAGATCTTCGGCATCATGGGCGGCGACGACTGATTTCGAGTCTCGCCTTGCAAAAAGCCCGCTTCGGCGGGCTTTTTCTTGGGCGCCTGTTCGACCAACCTCAGCGATTTTTTGTCTGCCAGACGCGCCAGGCCTTATCATTGACCCAGTTTTACTCGCCGGACACCTCATGAAGTTTGCCATCGCCCTGTTCGCCGCCCCGCACCTCCCTGCTTCTCGCCGTGCACTGCGTTTTGCCCAGGCGGCACTGGCTGGCGGCCATGAAATCGTTCGCCTGTTTTTCTATCAGGATGGCGCGCACAGCGCCGCCAGTAATGTCGTCACCCCCCAGGACGAGCTGGATCTACCCAAAGAGTGGCGCGAGTTCGTCACCCGTAATGAGTTGGACGCAGTGGTTTGCATCGCTGCGGCACTACGACGAGGCGTACTCAATGCCGAAGAAGCGCAGCGTTATTCACGCCCTGCCGCTAATCTCGAGGCACCGTGGGATCTATCCGGGCTGGGCCAATTGCATGAAGCGGCACAGCAGGCCGACCGGCTTGTCTGCTTCGGAGGCTCGTGAGTGAGCAAGTCACTATTGATCATCAGCCGCCAGGCGCCCTGGAGCGGCCCTGGCGCACGTGAAGCGCTGGATATCGCGCTGGCTGGCGGCGCCTTCGATCTGCCGATCGGCATGTTGTTTCTCGACGATGGCGTTTTCCAGCTGAACTCCGGACAGCAACCCGGCCAGTTGCAGCAGAAAGATCTTGGCGCGAACCTCCAGGCCCTGCCGATGTTCGGCGTAGAGGATCTGTACGTCAGCCAGCGCAGCCTGGCCGAACGTGGCCTGAGCGACACAGAACTGAATCTGGCGGTACAGCGACTCGACGACGCAGCGCTGACCGCCCTCCTCGATCGTTATGACCAGGTGATCACCCTCTGATGGCCACCCTGCACATCCTTTCCCACTCGCCGTTCGCCGATAGCCGCTTGGCCAGTTGCCTGCGCCTGTTAGGCGCCCATGATGCAGTACTGTTCTGCGGCGATGCGGTCTACGCACTGCAACCCGGCACCGCCAACCTGCAAGCGCTGCAATTGATGCCTACCAGTGTCGCGCTCTACGCATTGGACGAAGACCTCAGCGCACGCGCCCTAAAGGCGCCCGAGCGCACACAGGTGGTGGACTATCCAGGGTTCGTCGAGCTGTGCACCCGCTACGCAAAGGTCAACAGCTGGCTATGAGCCCCCTTAACGTCGCTGGGCATGAAATTACCCTGGACAAGGACGGCTATCTGGTCGACCTGCAGGATTGGTCACGCCCCGTAGCCGAGGCGCTAGCCGCAGCAGAAGAGCTGCAGTTGAGTGACGAACACTGGGAAATCCTCGAACTGCTACGTGCCTTCTACGACGAGTTCCAGCTATCGCCAGCCAATCGCCCGCTGATCAAGTACGTGGCTCTGAAACTGGGCACGGACAAAGGTAACAGCATGCACCTCAATCGCCTGTTCAAGGGCACGCCCGCCAAACTCGCTGCCAAACTCGCTGGCCTGCCGAAACCGACCAATTGTCTATGAATCTGATCACACCTGCCGAACACCCTTTCGCCCAGTTCGTACGCATTCTCGGCAAGGGCAAGCGCGGCGCACGCGGGCTGACCCGTGAAGAAGCCCGCGAAGCCATGGGCATGTTGCTCGATGACAAGGTCGAGGACACCCAACTCGGCGCCTTTTTGATGCTGTTGCGACACAAGGAAGAGAGTGCCGAGGAGCTCGCCGGCTTCACCGAAGCCATCCGCCCAAGACTCTGTGCTCCTGCCATTCAGGTCGATCTGGATTGGCCCAGCTATGCCGGCAAGAAACGTCACCTGCCCTGGTACCTACTGGCGGCCAAAGCCCTGGCCGCAAGCGGCGTTCGTATCTTCATGCATGGCGGCGGTGCGCATACCGCCGGGCGCATGTATACCGAGCAGTTGCTGGAGCAACTGTGCATCCCGTGCTGCAATGACTGGCAGGCAGTGGCAAAAGCACTTGATGAACAGGGCCTGGCTTACAGCTACCTGGGCAACTGGATGCCGGCGCTCCAGCGCATGATCGACCTGCGCAACACACTAGGCTTGCGCTCGCCCATCCATTCTCTGGCACGGGTAATCAACCCGCTCGGCGCCCGCTGCGGGCTGCAAAGCATCTTCCACCCTGGTTATCAGGCCGTGCATCGCGAAGCCAGTCGCCTGCTGGGTGATCACGCCATCGTGATCAAGGGCGAAGGTGGCGAGATCGAGGTCAACCCGGACGGAGCGTGCCATCTCCACGGCACGCTCGATGGCGAGGACTGGGATGAAGAATGGCCCGCACTGTCAGCGCAGCGCCATGTCAAACCTGAGCGACTCGACCCTGCCGTGCTGGGCGCCTTCTGGCATGGAGAGCATGATGATGCATACGGTCGACTGGCAGTGATCGCTACCATGGCCACCGCGCTGCGTGGGCTGGGCTTGGCTCGCGAAGAGGCGTTCCAGCAGGCCCAGCAGCGCTGGGATGCACGCTTTCAATCTAATCAGCCGATCAGTTAAGCCAGCTTTTTCCACCGTTCAATCGACTTCATAACGTTAGACTCCAGATTCATTCAAAACGGAGGCACGCGTTATGGGCTTGCTGATCGATGGACGCTGGCATGACCAGTGGTACGACACCGGCAACAGTGGCCGCTTCCAGCGCGAAAGCGCACAACGCCGCAACTGGGTAACCGCAGACGGTAGCGCTGGACCAAGCGGTGACGGCGGATTCAAGGCTGAAGCCGGGCGTTATCACCTCTATGTATCCCTGGCCTGCCCCTGGGCCCATCGCACCCTGATCCTGCGCAAGCTCAAAGGCCTGGAATCACTGATCGACGTATCCGTGGTGAGCTGGCTGATGCGTGAACAGGGCTGGACGTTCGATCACAACTTCGGCTCCAGCGGCGACCATCTCGACAACCTGAACTACATGCATCAGCGCTACACCGCCGATGACTGTCATTACACCGGCCGCGTCACCGTACCGGTGCTGTGGGACAAGCAGACTGACGGCATCGTCAACAACGAGTCGGCGGAAATCATCCGCATGTTCAACAGCGCGTTTGATGGCCTGACCGGCAACGGTCTGGACTTCTACCCCGAGCCACTGCGTGAGCAGATCGACCAACTCAACGAGCGCATCTACCCGGCAGTGAACAACGGCGTTTACCGCGCAGGCTTCGCCACCACTCAGGAAGCCTACGAAGAGGCCTTCGACGAACTATTCACCATGCTCAATGAGCTGGAAGCGCTGCTGGGTGAAAAGCGCTATCTGGCCGGCGAATACCTGACCGAGGCGGACATTCGCCTGTTCACCACACTGATTCGCTTCGATGCTGTCTATCACGGGCATTTCAAGTGCAACCTGCGACGCATCGAGGATTACCCGAACCTGTCCAACTGGCTACGCGAGCTGTACCAGTGGCCAGGTATCGCCGAAACGGTAGACTTCACCCATATCAAATCGCACTACTACGCCAGTCACGCCACCATCAATCCGACTGGTGTGATTCCCAAAGGACCACTTCAAGACTTCACGCGAAGTCATGATCGCAACCGGCTACCGGGCAAGGGCGTGTTTCAACGCAAGCGCTGATGGCTGGGGTCGGTAATGCTTAGTAAGCATTATCGGCCCCGACAAGGAGTCAGACGCTTCCTTGTGCGCCCTCGAACCAGGCCAGCTTGTCACGCAGAGTGACCACCTCACCGACAATGACCAGGGTCGGCGCATGCACTTCGTGCTCGGCCACCAGCTCCGGCAAGGTTTCCAGAGTACCCGTGAATACCCGCTGATTCTGCGTAGTGCCCTGCTGCACCAGTGCCGCAGGCGTAGCGCCTGAACGACCGTGGGCAATCAACTGCTCGCAGATAGCCGGCAGCCCGACAAGCCCCATGTAGAACACCAGAGTTTGCCCGGGCGCTACCAGATCCCGCCACGGCAGGTTGCTGCTGCCATCCTTGAGGTGCCCGGTGACGAAGCGCACCGACTGCGCATGGTCGCGATGGGTCAGCGGAATACCCGCGTAGGCCGCGCAGCCCGAGGCAGCGGTGATGCCCGGCACGACCTGGAAGGGAATGTCCTCGGCGGCCAGTTGCTCGATCTCCTCGCCACCACGGCCAAAGATGAACGGATCGCCACCTTTCAGGCGCAGGACGCGCTTACCCTGACGAGCCAGGTCGATCAACAACTGGTTGATCTGTTCTTGCGGCACCGCGTGATCGGCGCGACGCTTGCCGACATAGATGCGCTCGGCATCACGACGGCACAGCTCGATGATAGCGGGCGCTACCAGGCGGTCGTAGAGCACGACATCGGCTTGCTGCATCAGGCGCAGGGCGCGGAAGGTCAAAAGATCCGGGTCACCTGGCCCGGCACCAACCAAGTACACCTCGCCCAGCGCACGCGGCGCCGCGCCGGCCACACGCGCCTCCAGCAGGCGCTCGGCCTCTTCCGGCTTGCCGGCAAAAACGCTCTCGGCGATCTGCCCCTGAAAGACATCCTCCCAGAACACGCGGCGCTGCTGCACGTCGGGAAACAGTTGCTTGACCCGCTCACGGAAACGCTTGCCCAGGTTGGCCAGTTGGCCGTAGGTGGCCGGGATCCAGGTCTCGATCTTGGCGCGGATCAGCCGTGCCAGTACCGGCGCATCGCCGCCACTGCTGACCGCAACGATCAGCGGCGAGCGGTCGACGATGGCGGGAAAGATCACGCTGCACAGCGCGGGCGCATCCACCACGTTGACGGGAATGCCCAGTGCCTGGGCATCGGTGGAAATCTGCGCATTGAGCGGCACGTCGTCGGTAGCGGCGATGACCAGGGCCACGCCCTGCAAATCACTGCTCGTATAGCCGCGCAGAAAGATACCGTCAGAACCGGCCAGCGCCTGCAACTCACTACGAATCTCCGGGGCGACCACTCGCAGACGTGCGCCGGCGTCGCTCAACAGGCGCGCCTTGCGCAGCGCGACCTCGCCACCACCGATCACCAGTACCGGGCGATCCTGCAGCTTGTGAAACAGCGGAAGGAATTGCATCAGATCAGCCTCATCAGAGGTCGGTCGTAGGGTGCGCCGCGCGCACCAGACTACGGTGTAAGGCCCTGGTGCGCATGGCGCACCCTACCTCCATTGAAACGGGGCAGCTGCTAACGCCCCGTTTTATGCGTCGTGATGGCCTGTCAGCCGATCACGTCGAGACCGCCCATATAGGGTTTCAGGACCTCGGGAACACGGATGCTGCCGTCAGCCTGCTGGTAATTCTCCAGTACCGCCACCAGGGTGCGACCCACCGCGAGGCCAGAGCCGTTGAGCGTGTGCAGCAGTTCCGGCTTGTTGGTTTCCGGATTGCGGTAGCGCGCCTGCATGCGGCGCGCCTGGAAGTCGCCGCAGTTGGAGCAGGAAGAAATCTCGCGATACTTGTCCTGGCTCGGCACCCATACTTCCAAGTCGTAAGTTTTCACCGCGGAGAAGCCCATATCGCCCGTGCACAGGGCCAGCTTGCGATACGGCAGCTCCAGCAGTTGCAGGACGCGCTCGGCGTTGGCGGTCATGCTTTCCAGGGCCTCGAAGGACTTGGAAGGCTCGACGATCTGTACCATCTCGACCTTGTCGAACTGGTGCTGGCGGATCATCCCGCGCGTATCGCGACCCGAGGCGCCCGCTTCGCTGCGGAAACACGGCGTATGGGCGACGAACTTCAGCGGCAGCTGTTTGGCATCGAGGATTTCGCCGGCAACGATGTTGGTCAGCGACACTTCCGCCGTTGGGATCAGGTACAGGTCGGCCTGATCTTCACGGCCGATCTTGAACAGGTCTTCCTCGAACTTCGGCAACTGACCGGTGCCCTGCAGTGCCGGCGCCTGCACCAGGTAAGGGGTGTAAGCCTCTTCATAACCGTGCTCACCGGTGTGCAGGTTGATCATGAACTGCGCCAGGGCGCGATGCAGGCGCGCGATGGGCCCGCGCAGCAGGGCGAAACGAGCGCCGGAGAGTTTGGCAGCGGTCTCGAAGTCCAGCCAGCCATGCTGCTCGCCAAGGGCGACGTGATCCTTGATCTCGAACTCGAAGCTGCGCGGCGTGCCCCAGCGCGCCACCTCGACATTGCCGTCTTCATCGGCGCCGACCGGCACGGACTCGTGCGGCAGGTTGGGAATGTTCAGCAGCAGGTTGTCCAGCTCGCTCTGGATAGCGTCCAACTCACGCTTACCAGCTTCCAGGTCGTTGCCCATCTGATCGACTTCCGCCAGCAACGGCGCGATGTCTTCGCCGCGCGCCTTGGCCTGGCCGATGGACTTGGAACGGCTGTTGCGCTCGGCCTGCAGTTGCTCGGTGCGCACCTGCACCGACTTGCGCTGACTCTCCAGGGCCTCGAAGCGGGCGACGTCGAGGACGAAGCCACGGGTGGCGAGGCGCTCGGCGATTTCGGTGAGTTGCGTGCGGACGAGTTTGGAATCGAGCATGTTCGGGTCTCAATACATCGGCGAAAAAGGGTTGCGGCCACCAGCGTGACGCGGGTTGCCGAGTGTAAAGCTTTAGCGGGTCAGGATGCCAATCGGGCCAGCAGCAATCCGCACCAGGCAGCGAGAAGGCCGCCCAGTACACTGCACAACAAGTAGCCGGCGGCTTCGAATAGTCGTCCACTTTCCATCAGCTTGAGGATTTCCAGGCTGAAGGAGGAAAAGGTGGTGAAGCCGCCGAGAACGCCGGTGATCAAACCCACGCGCAGCTCCAGCGGCAGCTCGGTACGCGTCAGGAACAAACCGGAGAGCAGGCCGATCAGCAGGCAGCCGAAGAGGTTGACGGCCAGTGTGCCGACATAGAAGTGCCTCGGCCACTGTCCGGCCACCCAACTGGAGGCGAGAAAACGCAGTACGGAGCCCGCTGCCCCGCCCAGCGCAACGGCAAGCGCGACGCGAATCATGGTTTCCTCCGCTGACGCGAGCTATTGGCATCGAGCTGACGCAGGTGCTGCAGCTTGTCGCGGATCTTCAGCTCCAGGCCGCGTGGCACCGGGTCATAGTACTGGCGCGGCTGCAGGTTTTCGGGGAAGTAATCCTCACCCGCCGCATAGGCATCAGGCTCATCATGGGCGTAGCGGTATTCATCGCCATAGCCAAGTTGCTTCATTAGCTTGGTCGGCGCGTTGCGCAGGTGCAGCGGTACTTCTTGCGAGCCCTGCTCGGCAGCGTCACGCATGGCTGTCTTGAAGGCCGTGTACACCGCGTTGCTCTTCGGTGCGCAAGCGAGATAGACGATGGCCTGTGCCACCGCCAACTCGCCTTCCGGGCTACCCAGGCGCTCCTGCACGTCCCAGGCATTGAGGCACAGGGTCAGTGCACGCGGGTCGGCGTTGCCGATGTCTTCACTGGCCATGCGCACCACGCGACGGGCGATATACAGCGGGTCGCAGCCGCCGTCGAGCATGCGCGCGTACCAGTACAGTGCACCGTCCGGGCTGGAGCCGCGCACCGACTTGTGCAGCGCGGAAATCTGGTCGTAGAAGGCCTCGCCCCCCTTGTCGAAGCGACGCCTGCTGTCGCCTAGCAGGTTCTGCAGCAACTCCACGCCGATCTCGCTAGCATCCTCGGCCAGGTCGGCGGCGTTCTCGAGGAAGTTGAGCAAGCGACGGCCATCGCCATCGGCAGCGGCCAGAAGAATCTGAAAGGCCTCGTCCGGTAGGCTGAGATGGCGATCACCCAGGCCTTTCGGGTCGCTCAACGCGCGATTGACCAGCTTGCGCATCGCCGCCTCGTCGAGGCTCTTGAGCACATAGACGCGGGCACGCGACAACAGTGCATTGTTCAGCTCGAACGAGGGATTCTCGGTGGTGGCACCGATGAAGATCAGCGTGCCGTCCTCCACGTAGGGCAGAAAGGCATCCTGCTGGCTCTTGTTGAAACGATGCACCTCATCGACGAAGAGGATGGTGCGACGACCGTACTGAGCGGCGTGTTGCTGAGCCACCTCGACAGCCTGGCGGATTTCCTTGACCCCGGAGAGCACCGCGGAGATGGTCTCGAAGTGGGCATCGGTAACCTTGGCCAGCAAGCGGGCCAGTGTGGTCTTGCCCACGCCTGGCGGCCCCCAGAAGATCATCGAGTGCAAAGCGCCCTGCTCCAGCGCCTCACGCAGCGGTTTGCCCGGCCCCAGGACATGCTCCTGCCCGACATATTCGTCCAGGCTGGTAGCACGCAAACGCGCAGCCAGAGGCTGCGCGACGGGTTGGCGACCGAACAGATCCACGATTTACTCCTGGATGACGTCCGCACCTTCCGGAATGTCGAAGCTGAACAGGTGATCTTCGACCGGCTCGTTCATCTTCACATTGAGGAACAGGATATTGGTGCGCTGACCGATGCTGTCGATCAACTGCATGTCATTGAGCACACGATTGCGGAACGACAGGCGCAGGCTGTCGAACAGACTGTCCTTGGCCTTGGGCTTGAGAATGAAATCGACCACGCTACCGCCTTCCTTGTAGTCGATCTCGAAGTTCTCACGAATCTGCGACACATCGCCAGAGAGCAGCAGCGCCGGCGTGTGGGTAAGGCGCTGATCGAGCGTCTGGATGGTCACTTGCTCCAGATCCGGATCGTACAGCCAGACCTTTTCGCCGTTGGATACCAGCAGTTGTTCCATCGGCTGATCCGTGTGCCAGCGGAACATGCCCGGACGTTTGAGCACCAGTTGCCCTGCGGTTTCCTGCAGTTGAGTGCCGCTGGCGTCGAGGGTCAGTTGGGAAAAGCGCGCACTGATGGTTTGCGCCTGGCTAAGCAGTTCGCTCAGGCGCTTGGTGGCCGCCTCTTCATCGGCCTGGGCGGTCAGCAGGGTAAAACTCAGAGCAGCCAGCATCAGCAGGCGAATAACACGCATATGAACCCCTTGAGTCCGTTAAGGATGGCGAGGTGAGTCCGCACCTCGCATTGCTCGGCCGCTTGTGGCGACCGTGGAATCTTGTAGACCGCGAGACGAGCGGTTTGTCCGTGGTGCGACCGTCAGTCGCGCGCAGAACCTGGCGCGAGCACCTCGCGCGAACCGTTGGTATTCATCGAGCTGACCACGCCGGCCATTTCCATCGCCTCGATCATTCGCGCGGCGCGGTTGTAGCCAATCTTCAGCTTGCGCTGCACGGCGGAAATCGATGCACGACGACTCTCCAGCACGAAGTTGACGGCCTCGTCGTACAGCGGATCTTCCTCACTGCCCTCGCCACCTTCACCACCGCTGCTGCCTTCGAAGCCGCCGCCACCCTCTTCGGCACCAGCGAGGATGTCCTCGTTGTAATCCGGTGCGCCACGCAGCTTCCAGGCTTCGACCACACGATGCACTTCATCGTCCGAGACGAAGGCACCGTGAACACGAATGGGCAAACTGGTGCCGGGCGGCATGTAGAGCATGTCACCGTGGCCAAGCAGTTGTTCGGCACCACCTTGGTCGATGATGGTGCGCGAGTCGATCTTGCTCGACACCTGGAACGCCATACGAGTCGGGATGTTGGCCTTGATCAAGCCGGTGATCACGTCCACCGACGGGCGCTGGGTGGCGAGAATCAGGTGAATACCGGCCGCACGTGCCTTCTGCGCGATACGAGCGATCAGCTCTTCGACCTTCTTGCCGACGATCATCATCATGTCGGCGAATTCGTCGACCACGACGACGATGGTCGGCAACGGTTTGAGCAGAGGCGCTTCGTCTTCCATGCTTTCGCGGCGAAACAGCGGATCAGCCAATGGCTCGCCAGCCTCGATTGCATCCTTGACCTTGCGGTTGAAGCCCGCCAGGTTGCGCACGCCCATCTTCGACATCAGCTTGTAGCGCCGTTCCATCTCGGCAACGCTCCAACGCAGGGCGTTGGCCGCTTCCTTCATGTCGGTCACGACCGGGCAAAGCAGGTGCGGAATGCCTTCGTAGATCGACAACTCGAGCATTTTCGGGTCGATCATGATCAGCTTGGCGTCTTCCGGACTGGACTTGAACAGAATCGACAGAATCATCGCATTCACGCCCACCGACTTACCGGAACCGGTGGTGCCCGCCACCAGCAGGTGGGGCATCTTGGCCAGATCGGTGATAACAGGCTTGCCGCCAATGTCATGCCCCAGCGCCAGGGTCACCGGCGACTTGGCATCATCGTATTCGGGGGTCGACAGCACTTCGGAGAAGCGCACGATCTGGCGATTCTCGTTGGGAATTTCGATACCAACGGTGGTCTTGCCGGGAATGACCTCCACGACACGCACGCTGGTCACGGCCAGCGAACGCGCCAGATCCTTGGCCAGGTTGGCAATGCGGCTGACCTTTACCCCTGCCGCAGGCTGAATTTCATAGCGAGTGATCACCGGGCCCGGATGGATCGAATCCACCGCTACCTCGACGCCAAACTCCTTGAGCTTGATCTCCAGCAGGTGGCCGACACCCTTGAGCGACTCGGGTGAGTACTCGACCTTCTTGGCTTCTGCAGGGTCGAGCAGGGAAATCGGTGGCAAGGTGCCTTCCACGGCACTGTCTACGAACAATGGCGCTTGCTTTTCCTTCTGTACCCGCTTGCTCGGTTCCGGTGCCTTGGCCACAGGTGGTGGCGCGATCACTGGCGCAGGGCGCTTCTCGCGCTCGCTCATGTGCTTGCTCAGCGACTCTTCTCGCTCGAGCAGGCGCTCCTTGACCTTGGCCTGTTCACGACGATCGGAAGCGACTGGTGCGGCGACTTCGATAACGCGCTCATCCAGCTCACGCAGTTGCGCCACCATCTGTTTGCGCTCACTGCGCGCATTCCACCAGCCGGTGATGGCGCCATGAATCAGCTCGATCAGGTCGAGGGTGATCTTGCCGGTGAGATCCATCACGCGGAACCACGACAGGTCGGTGAAAACGGTCAGGCCGAATAGGAACAGTGCCAGGAACAGCAAGGTGCTGCCCTGCACGTTCAACGCATGCACGGCCAGGTCGCCGAGGCTGGCGCCGAGCATACCGCCACCAGAACCTTGCATGCCGGCAGCCGCAGAAAAATGAATATCTCCCAGCGCCGCGCCGGAGAGGATCAGGAACACCAGACCGATGCTGTGCCAGGAGAACAGCCAGCCGTTCCAGTGCCAGGGTTGATTGCGCGTGCGAAACACCTGCCAGGTCTTGGCTGCCAGCAGGAGTGGGAAGATGTAGGCGAAGTAACCCAGCGCACCGAACAGTGCGCTGGAGAGCCAGGCGCCAATGCTGCCGCCGGCGTTGATGATGCGCTCGACCTGCACGCTGTTGTCCCACGCCGGATCGGCGACGTTGTAGGTCAACAGTGCCATCAGCAGGTACAGGCACATCGCGCCCAGGGCGATCAATGCGCCTTCCTTCAGTCGATACTGAAGCTTCTGACGCCAGTCGATAATCTGGGTGGTGGAATTCTTCAAAACAGCCATTTCCTGCGCCCTTGGCGCGTCCATCTGATGGTTAACCGCAGAAGCGGCCTATTGTAGGGCCAGCCTGACGCCGAGGCCAATTGCCAAGCTCCCGCACCCACCCCGCTTCGGTGTAGCATAGCCGCCAGCAGCTTCCATGCGGCTCAATTGGAGCACGCATTCTCTTTTGTGACAAAGGCTTATGGGGTTTTTTTATGAGCGAAGTCAAGCATTCCCGCCTGATCATCCTGGGTTCCGGCCCTGCCGGTTACAGCGCCGCCGTTTATGCTGCGCGCGCCAACCTCAAACCCGTTGTCATCACCGGCATCCAGCCTGGCGGCCAGCTCACCACGACCACTGAAGTGGACAACTGGCCGGGTGACGTCGAAGGCCTGACCGGCCCAGCGCTGATGGAACGCATGCAAAAGCACGCCGAGCGCTTTGACACCGAGATCATCTACGACCACATCCATACCGCCGAGTTGCAGAGCCGCCCATTCATTCTCAAGGGTGACAGCGGCACCTATAGCTGCGACGCGCTGATCATCGCCACTGGCGCCAGCGCCCAATACCTGGGCCTGCCGTCGGAAGAAGCCTTCTCCGGCAAGGGTGTTTCCGCCTGCGCCACCTGCGACGGCTTCTTCTATCGCAACCAGGTGGTTGCCGTGATCGGCGGCGGCAACACCGCTGTGGAAGAAGCGCTGTACCTGTCGAACATCGCCAAGGAAGTGCACCTGGTACACCGCCGCGACAAGCTGCGCTCGGAGAAGATTCTGCAGGACAAGCTGTTCGACAAGGTCGAAAACGGCAACATGCGCCTGCACTGGAATCACACCCTGGACGAAGTTCTGGGTGACCAGACCGGCGTTACCGGCGTGCGCCTGAAAAGCACTGAAGATGGCAGCACCAAGGAGCTGGCCCTGGCCGGCGTATTCATCGCCATCGGCCACAAGCCCAACACCGAGCTGTTCGTCGGTCAACTGGACATGCATGACGGCTACCTGAAGATCAAAGGCGGCAGCGAAGGCAATGCCACTGCCACCAGCATCGAAGGCGTGTTCGCCGCCGGCGACGTGGCCGATCACGTCTATCGTCAAGCCATCACTTCGGCTGGCGCAGGCTGCATGGCCGCGCTGGATGTCGAGAAATTCCTCGACGGCAATTGATGGATAAGGGCGAGTGCACCACTCGCCCTCCCCTCCTCCGCTGGACAAGCGCGCATGCTGACTTGGCTGCAACGTGACTCCCTGCAGTTCCCGCCGCTGGCGAAAGCCATGCGCGAACCCAATGGCCTGCTGGCTGCCGGCGGCGACCTGAGCGCCGACCGCCTGGTCAGCGCCTATCGGCATGGCTGCTTCCCCTGGTTTCAGGATGGCCAGCCGATTCTCTGGTGGTCACCCGATCCGCGCACGGTACTGCTTCCCGAGGAACTGCATGTTTCTCGCAGCCTGGCCAAACTGCTGCGCCAACAACGCTATCGCGTCACCTTCGACCAGGACTTTCCATCCGTCATAAAGGCCTGCGCCGAGCCACGCGCCTATGCCGATGGCACCTGGATCACCCGCGGCATGCAGGAGGCCTATCTACAACTGCATCAGCGCGGCTTCGCTCATTCCGTGGAGGTCTGGAATGGGGACGAGCTGGTTGGCGGGCTTTATGGCCTGGCCATGGGCCAGCTATTTTTCGGCGAGTCGATGTTCAGTCGCGCCGACAACGCCTCCAAGGTCGGCTTCGCCACACTGGTTGGCAAGCTACTGGACTGGGGCTTCGTGCTCATCGACTGCCAGATGCCCACGCAGCATCTGCACAGCCTCGGCGCCAGATCCATCCCACGCGCCACGTTCGCTGAGTATCTGCAACGCCATCTCGATCTGCCCAGCCTGGCGCAGTGGGCTAACCAGGAGTTCGCGTAGGGCGCACTCGACTCGAGTTCCTGCTTCGTTCTACCGCCTGCATCCATGCAGTCGTCGCAAAGCATTACGCTGCTTGGCCCGACGGACTGCTCGCTGGCGCTCCTGAGTCCGCCCTACACTTCTGAACCACTTGCAGCTTGCTGCCGAACTTGGCTTACACTCATAGGCAAGGCTTTACCCGAGACGCGACCATGACCGAGCTGGCCCGCCTGAAGTTCTACGCCACTCAACCCCATCCATGCAGCTATCTGCCGGAGGAGCAGGCAACTACCCTGTTCCTCGACCCCAGTCAGCCCATGGATGTGTTGGTCTATGCGGAACTTTCGGAAATGGGCTTTCGCCGCAGCGGCGATCACCTTTACCGGCCGCACTGCCAGCAGTGCACCGCCTGCATCCCAGCACGCATTCCGGCTAACCTGTTCACTCCTACGCGCCAACAACGGCGAATCCTCAAGCGCAACGAAGACATCAGCGTACGCTCCGTACGCCCGGTTTTCTCTGAGGAGTACTACTCGCTGTACGTGCGCTATATCGAGCAGCGCCATGCCGACGGCGACATGTATCCACCCAGTCGAGATCAGTTCTCCACCTTTCTGGTACGCGACCTGCCCTTCTCGCGCTTCTATGAGTTCCGCCTGCAAGGTCGACTCGTCGCGATCGCCGTTACCGACCTTCTGCCAAATGGTCTCTCGGCGGTCTACACCTTCTATGACCCAGCTGAAGAGCGCCGCAGCCTTGGCCGCTTCGCCATCCTATGGCAAGTCGGCGAGACCGCACGCCTGGGCCTGGAGGCCGTCTATCTTGGTTACTGGATCAAGAATTGCCGCAAGATGAACTACAAAACCCAGTACCGCCCGATCGAACTCTTCGTCAATCAGCGCTGGACGCTGCTCACCTAGACCCGTTTACCACCCTCAAGTCAGCTCGACGAACCAAGCCCCTTGGCGCAGCCCCCTGTTTTCGGGCACAATGCACGCCGCTTTTGCCTGGCGCCAGTTGCACCGGGCCATTTCCTGGATACCGAGGGCTTTACTGCATGTCGAAAGAAGACAGCTTCGAAATGGAAGGCACTGTCGTCGACACCCTGCCCAACACCATGTTCCGCGTGGAGTTGGAAAACGGGCACGTCGTTACCGCGCACATCTCCGGCAAGATGCGCAAGAACTACATCCGCATTCTCACTGGTGACAAGGTGCGCGTCGAGCTGACACCTTATGACTTGAGCAAGGGTCGCATTACCTACCGCGCCCGTTAAGCCAAGCACCAAACGAAAACGCCCGGCATATGCCGGGCGTTTTCGTTGGTTCGCTGAAAGCCACCAGGGCTTTCAGCGACTTTGAGGCCATTCGATCAGGCGACCTCCGCCGCCGTCTCGAACTCGAAACTTGGTTCGCCATCCTTGATGTCGACGTGCACCACGCCGCCATGCTCGGCCAGTTCGCCAAAGAGGATTTCCTCCGCCAGCGGACGCTTGATCTTGTCCTGGATCAGGCGTGCCATCGGTCTGGCTCCCATCATCACATCGTAACCGCGCTCGGCCAGCCAGCTGCGCGCAGCATCACTGACCTCCAGCGTGACACGCTTGTCTTCCAGCTGCGCTTGCAGTTCGGTGAGGAACTTGTCGACGATGCTCTTGATGGTTTCGTGACTGAGACGACCAAACTGGATGATGGTGTCCAGGCGGTTGCGGAACTCCGGCGTGAAGCTCTTCTTGATGACTTCCATGGCATCGGTGGAGTGATCCTGCTGAGTGAAGCCGATCGAGGCACGCGACGCAGTTTCCGCGCCGGCGTTGGTGGTCATGATCAGGATCACGTTGCGGAAATCCGCCTTGCGCCCGTTGTTATCGGTCAGAGTGCCGTGATCCATCACCTGCAGGAGCAAGTTGAAGACTTCCGGATGCGCCTTCTCGATTTCATCGAGCAGCAGCACGCAATGCGGCTGCTTGGTAATCGCCTCGGTCAAAAGGCCGCCCTGATCGAAACCGACATAGCCGGGTGGCGCACCGATCAGACGCGAGACGGTATGCCGCTCCATGTACTCGGACATGTCGAAGCGTACCAGTTCAATACCCATGGCCTTGGCCAACTGCCGCGCGGCCTCGGTCTTGCCGACACCGGTAGGACCGGCAAACAGGAAGGAACCGACCGGTTTGTCTGGCGCCTTGAGCCCGGCACGCGACAGCTTGATCGCGGTTGCCAGCGAATCGATGGCAGCATCCTGGCCGAACACGGTGAGCTTGAGGTCACGCTCCAGGTTACGTAGCAGCTCTTTGTCGGAACTGGAGACATGTTTTGGCGGAATTCGCGCGATCTTCGCGACGATGTCCTCGACCTGCGCCACCTCGATACGCGGTACGCGCTTGTCTTCAGGCTGTAGACGCTGGTAAGCGCCGGCTTCGTCGATCACGTCGATGGCCTTGTCCGGCATATGCCGATCATTGATGTAGCGCGCAGCAAGCTCGGCGGCGGCACGCAAGGCTTCATCGCTGTACTCAATATGGTGATGCTGCTCGAAGCGCGCCTTGAGCCCCTTGAGAATGCCGTAAGTGTCATCCACGGAGGGCTCGACAACATCGACCTTCTGGAAGCGCCGCGCCAGGGCGCGATCTTTTTCAAAGATGCCGCGAAACTCCTGGAAGGTGGTCGAACCGATGCAGCGGATCTCGCCAGACGACAGCACTGGCTTGAGCAGATTGGAAGCATCCATCACGCCGCCCGATGCAGCACCCGCACCGATGATGGTGTGGATCTCATCGATGAACAGAATGGCGTGCGGGCGCTTGCGCAGTTCGTTGAGCAGCGCCTTGAAGCGTTTCTCGAAATCGCCACGGTATTTGGTGCCGGCCAGCAGCGCGCCAAGGTCGAGCGAATAGACCACGCTGTCTGCCAGCAGATCAGGCACCTGCTCATCGACGATGCGCTTGGCCAGGCCTTCCGCAATAGCGGTTTTGCCTACCCCTGCCTCACCCACCAACAACGGGTTGTTCTTGCGGCGGCGCGCGAGAATCTGCGCCACGCGCTCGACCTCGTGCTCACGCCCGACCAGCGGGTCGATACGCCCCTGACGAGCCAATTCATTCAGATTACTGGCATAAGCATCGAGCGGATTGCTTGAAGCAGACGATTCACCGCCCTCCTCATCCTGCATTTCCTGGTCGTGCTCATGCTGATCGCCATGTCCCGGCACCTTGGAAATGCCATGGGCGATGTAATTGACCACATCGATACGCGCCACGCTCTGCTGCTTGAGCAGGAACACGGCCTGGCTTTCCTGCTCGCTGAAGATCGCCACCAACACATTGGCGCCGGTCACTTCGCGCTTGCCAGAGCTCTGCACATGAAACACCGCACGCTGCAAGACTCGCTGAAAGCCCAGGGTCGGCTGAGTTTCGCGCTCTTCGTCATGCTGAGGAATCAACGGCGTGGTGGAGTCGATGAACTCCTGCAAATCGTGGCGTAGCTTGTCGAGGTTGGCCCCACAGGCGCGCAGCACACTGGCTGCAGCCTCGTTATCCAGCAAGGCCAGTAGCAGGTGTTCGACCGTCATGAATTCATGACGCTTGGCACGGGCCTCCTTGAAAGCCAGATTGAGGGTGACTTCGAGCTCTCGATTCAACATAGCTTCACCTCATACCCAAGTGGCCGGCGTTAACCGTCCTTCTCTATTTCACAGAGTAGCGGATGCTGGCTCTCTCGCGCGTATTGGTTGACCTGCATTGCCTTGGTCTCCGCAATATCGCGGGTGTAAACACCACACACCGCACGCCCTTCTGTATGGACGGCCAGCATGATCTTGGTCGCCAGCTCCCGATTCATGCCGAAAAAGGTTTCAAGCACTTCGACGACGAAATCCATCGGGGTGTAGTCGTCATTGAATAAGACCACCTTGTACATCGGTGGTGCCTGCAATGCTGGCTTGGATTCCTGAACAGCAACACCAGAGGAATCATCCTCATGCTCTGCCGGGCGATCCTGATTGAATGTTAGTCGAATCTGGCTACTTGCATGCATGCTGAAATCAGAGGTTCAGGGCCGGGCGAACAGGGATGCTAGAGGGAGTTTGACTGAGTTCTCAGCCGTCCGCCGCATAGCCTTGACTATCGGCAAAAGGGTGTTACAACCAATGAATACCCTATTAGCGGGTATCAGGGGTTCCGCACTTTCGCCCAGCCTGGTTGGTTATCGTGCGGAATCGAAGTGGATGATACTCCAGAGATGGAGTCCTTTGCAGAGGGATATCAGCATGCTCAGCGGTAAGGTCAAGTGGTTCAACAACGCCAAAGGCTACGGATTCATCCTGGCCGACGGCCGAGATGAGGACCTGTTCGCCCATTACTCGGCCATCCAGATGGAAGGTTATAAAACGCTCAAAGCCGGCCAGCCGGTTCGCTTCGAGATCGTGCAAGGCCCCAAAGGCCTGCATGCGGTCAATATCAGTGCCGCCACCAGCAGCCAGGAAGCTCCTGCAGCTGTATCGGTGCAACAGAACGCCGCGAGCACTGCCGAAGCCTGATGATCCCTGGCATATGCCATGAAAAAGGCCGGTCAATTGACCGGCCTTTCTTTCATCGTGTGACTGCATTCTTACATGTGCTTGATCATCGCATCGCCGAATCCGGAGCACGACACCAAGGTCGCACCGTCCATCAGACGCTCGAAGTCATAGGTCACGGTCTTGGCGGCGATAGCGCCATTGGTACCCTTGATGATCAGATCCGCCGCCTCTGGCCAGCCCATGTGGCGCAGCATCATCTCGGCAGAGAGAATGACCGACCCAGGGTTGACCTTGTCCTGGCCGGCATATTTCGGCGCCGTACCGTGGGTCGCCTCGAACATGGCCACCGAGTCGGACAGGTTGGCGCCCGGCGCAATGCCAATGCCACCCACTTCGGCCGCCAGGGCATCGGATAGGTAGTCACCATTCAGATTGAGCGTGGCGATCACGTCATATTCGGCCGGGCGCAACAGGATCTGCTGCAGCATGGCGTCAGCGATCACGTCCTTGACCACGATGTTCTTGCCAGTCTTGGGGTTCTTGAACTGCATCCAGGGCCCGCCATCGAGTAACTCGGCGCCGAACTCTTCACGCGCGATCTCATAGCCCCACTCTTTGAAGGCCCCCTCGGTGAACTTCATGATATTGCCCTTGTGCACCAAGGTCACCGAGCCACGGTCGTTATCCACCGCGTACTGCAACGCCTTGCGCACCAGGCGCTTGGTGCCCGCCTCGGAAACCGGCTTGATGCCGATACCGCACATATCCGTGAAGCGGATCTTCTTGACGCCCATTTCCTCGGTGAGGAACTTGATGACCTTCTCGGCCTCCGGGCTGCCTGCTTTCCACTCGACACCAGCGTAAATGTCTTCGGAGTTTTCGCGGAAGATCACCATATCCACGTCACCCGGTTTTTTCACCGGGCTGGGTACGCCTTCGAACCAGCGCACCGGGCGCAGGCAGACGTAAAGATCCAGCTCCTGGCGCAAGGCCACGTTGAGCGAGCGAATGCCACCGCCAACAGGCGTGGTCAGCGGCCCCTTGATCGAAACGACGTAATCACGAACGGCCTCGAGGGTTTCTTTCGGCAGCCAGGTGTCCTGGTCATAAACCTGAGTGGCCTTTTCACCGGCGTAGACCTCCATCCAGGAAATCTTGCGCGCGCCGCCATAGGCTTTCTCGACGGCGGCATCGACGACCTTGATCATCACTGGGGAAATATCGACACCGATACCATCACCCTCGATGAACGGGATGATCGGGTTGTTCGGAACATTCAGCGACATATCGGCATTAACGGTGATTTTGTCACCGCTAGCTGGCACCTGGATCTTTTGGTATCCCATGCTGGACTCCATCTTGTGGTTAGACAGTGTGCATCCCCGAGAGTAGCGCAAACCCAGCAAGCGAGACACATGTGCAAAGGTCTTATTCATCTGGGCATTCTGCGACGAGGTGCCGCAGTGATATACTGCTTAGGTGACTAACGAGTCATAAGGGGCGACCTGCCTGGAACCAGGTAGCAACCTCTTGAAACCGGTTGATGGCCACCACTGTCAGCCGGCTCGAACCGCTCGACACTCTACGGGTGCATCCAACATCACCGCGGCGAGTCCTCGACCCAGCTCCGCCACCATGGGGCTCAAGCGTCTACCCGCGCAGGTCGAGTTTCTATGCGCGCTCAGCAAAGAAGAGAGTTAACCCTAAATGTCCACCCCTTCGAAGATCATCTACACCTTCACCGACGAAGCTCCGGCCCTCGCTACCTACTCGCTTCTGCCCATTGTAGAAGCCTTTGCCGCCTCGGCTGACATCTCCGTTGAAACCCGCGACATCTCTCTTGCTGGACGGATCCTGGCAAGCTTTGCCGACCGTCTGGCTGCCGACAAGCGCATCGATGACGACCTGGCCAAACTGGCCGAGCTGACCCTGCAGCCGGATGCCAACATCATCAAGCTGCCCAACATCAGCGCCTCCGTTCCGCAGCTCAAGGCAGCCATCGCCGAACTGCAAGCCCAGGGCTATAGCATCCCCGATTTCCCGGAAGATCCGCAGAGCGAAGAAGACAAGGAAGTTCGCGCCCGCTACGCCAAGGTACTGGGCAGCGCCGTGAACCCGGTTCTGCGCGAAGGCAACTCCGACCGCCGCGCCCCAGCCGCGGTCAAGGCCTATGCCCGCAAGCACCCGCACAGCATGGGCAAGTGGAGCATGGCTTCGCAGTCCCACGCCGACTACATGCGTGGCGGCGACTTCTTCTCCAGCGAGCAGTCGATCACCATGGCCAAAGCCGGTGACGTACGCATCGAATTCGTCAGCAAGGATGGCAAGGTAGAGGTGAAGAAAACCCTGCCACTGCAAGACGGCGAAGTGCTGGACAGTATGTTCATGAGCTGCAACAAGCTGCGCGCCTTCTTCGAGAAGACCCTGCAGGACTGCAAGGAAACCGGCGTAATGTGGTCCCTGCACGTCAAGGCGACCATGATGAAGGTCTCCCACCCGATCGTCTTCGGCCATGCCGTCAGCGTTTACTACAAAGACGTGTTCGACAAGTACGGCGACCTGTTCAAGGAACTGGGCGTCAATCCGAACAACGGCATCAGCAGCGTCTACGACAAGATCAAATCCCTGCCAGCCTCGCAGCAGGAAGAAATCCTGCATGACATCCACGAGGTCTATGCCCATCGCCCGGAAATGGCCATGGTCGACTCGGTCAAGGGCATCACCAACCTGCACATCCCGAGTGACGTGATCGTCGACGCCTCCATGCCGGCAATGATCCGCAACTCCGGTCAGATGTGGGGCAAGGACGGCAAGCAGAAAGACACCAAAGCCGTCATGCCTGAGAGCACCTACGCTCGCATCTACCAGGAAATGATCAACTTCTGCAAAACCAACGGCGCATTCGACCCGACCACCATGGGCAGCGTGCCGAACGTCGGCCTGATGGCGCAGAAAGCCGAAGAGTACGGTTCCCACGACAAGACCTTCGAAATGACCGCCGACGGCACCATGCGCGTCGTCGCTGCCGACGGCACCGTGCTGATGCAGCATGAAGTCGAAGCCGGCGATATCTGGCGCGCCTGCCAGACCAAGGACGCGCCGATTCGCGACTGGGTCAAGCTGGCCGTCACCCGCGCCCGCCAATCCGGCACCCCGGCCATCTTCTGGCTGGATCCGGAACGCGCCCACGACCGCGAACTGCAAAAGAAAGTCGAGCTGTACCTCAAGGATCACGACCTGAGCGGTCTGGATATCCGCATGATGGGCTACAACGAAGCCATCCGCGTATCCATGGAGCGCATGATTCGTGGCCAGGACACCATCTCGGTGACCGGCAACGTGCTGCGTGACTACCTGACCGACCTGTTCCCGATCATGGAGCTGGGCACTTCGGCCAAGATGCTGTCCATCGTTCCGTTGATGGCCGGCGGCGGCATGTACGAAACCGGCGCCGGTGGTTCGGCTCCGAAACACGTGCAGCAACTGGTAGAAGAGAACTACCTGCGCTGGGACTCCCTGGGCGAGTTCCTGGCCCTGGCCGTCTCGCTGGAAGAAACCGGCATCAAGACCAACAACGCCAAGGCCAAGGTGCTGGGCAAGACCCTGGATCAAGCCACCGGCAAGCTGCTGGACAACAACAAGTCCCCGGCGCGCAAGGTTGGCGAGATCGACAACCGTGGCAGCCACTTCTACCTGGCACTGTACTGGGCGCAAGCCCTGGCGGCCCAGGACGAAGATGCAGCGCTGAAAGCGCAATTCGCGCCACTGGCCAAGCAGCTCACCGAGCAGGAAGCCACCATCGTTGGCGAACTGGCCGCCGTACAAGGCAAGCCGGTCGAAATCGGTGGTTACTACCGCTCCAACCCTGAGCAGACCAGCAAGGTGATGCGCCCAAGCGCTACCTTCAACGCCGCTCTGGCTGCGCTGAACGCCTGATAAAGGCTTCGACGTGAAACGAACCCCGGCCTGGTGCCGGGGTTCTTTTTTATAGCGCAATGCTGAAAATGGCCCTGGCCAATCGGCACACCTGCACATCGTCCATCTGGAGCAACGGAAATGGAGTGGCAACCCCATATCACCGTGGCCACGGTCATCGAAGACCAGGGCCGCTTTCTGTTCGTCGAAGAATTCAAAGCCGGCCGCCTGGTGCTCAACCAGCCAGCCGGGCATCTGGAAGCCAATGAATCGCTACGCGAGGCCGCGCTGCGCGAAACCCTCGAGGAAACGGGCTGGGATGTCGAATTGACCGGCCTGCTCGGCATCTACCTTTACACGGCGCCGAGCAATGGCGTCACTTACCAACGCGTGTGCTTCAGCGCCCGCCCCGTGCACCACGACCCGCAGCGCGAGCTGGACACCGACATCAGCGATATCACCTGGCTGACCCGTGATGAACTGGCCGCTCAACCCGAGCGCTGGCGCAGCGAGCTGGTATTGCGTTGCGTGGATGACTACCTGGCCGGTATCAGCGGATCGCTGGAGCTGCTGCGATAACACGGAGGCCTGTTGACGCGGCAGCGCAAATCGCGCACTGCCGTGATGAACCGCCCCGCTCACCTCAACAGAGCCAACATCGCCGGAACGCTCAGCACCGCCGTGTAATACCCCATGAATTGCACGCCGATATTGAAGCCCAGAAAGCGCCCCAGGAAGCCACCGAGCAAACCGATGGTGACGACCACCAGCACCCCCAGCAGGCCGCCCTCCCAGATACCCACGACCAGCGCCAACCCGATGAAGGTGGAAATCACCGCCTCGTGACTGATCTTGCGGAACACGAAGGACGCAGCCCGGTGAGCGAAGCTCATGGAAAAGGGATAGGCAATCAGGATGGCGATAACCACCGCCAACATGCCGTAGCCGAAGAACTCCCAGTAGTTCAACAGATTGTGCAGGTTATTGACCTCGCCAGTCGCGCTATCCACGGTAAACCGCGGTGGTGCGTTGAACAGCGGCGCAGCTGGCCCTGCGGCTACCGGGCTGAGTGGTAGACCGAAGGCAATCAGGGGAATGAGCGCTTCTGCGATATAGGTCGATTCGGTTACGCCATTGCGCGCGGTGATCACGGTGGTCAGTCGCTCGTATGCCTGCTTGATACGTGCGCCGATCACCTCCCCCATGATCACAGTCATGGCCACGGGGCTGAAGACGAAGGTGGCACTGGTGACACTCGCGGCCATCGCGGTCATGCGTCTCTGGCGCTTGTTGATCACCCGAAACGGATTGGGAAAGTAGCCTTTCCACCCTTTCATGTCCGGAGCCAGAGAAAAGACCCGAAACCCATCACGGCGCATCTTCTCGCGCTCGACCGGCGCCAACAGCGAGAACAGTGACGCGATCAACGGTGCGACTGCGATACCGAGAAAATAGCTGACGGCCAGCTTGACGTCGTATTGAGCCGTCAGTGACTGCAAGGCAACGATGACCAGCACGAACGGCAGCAACGCCAGCACCGAGGCCCAGCGGCCGGCCGAAAAATAAGCAATGGCGAAGGCTGCACAGAGGAACACCCAAGGCGCGAACTGCTTGATCACATCGCCAAATGGTGCCAGCAACACCGCGAACAGCACCGACAATGGCACGGCGATCAGAGCGGCCAGCGCGCCGCCAGTGATCATCTTACGCAAGGCCACGTGAGGCACGCCGAGCCGGCGCAAGTAGTTGGCGTCACCGATGAGCGCAGTCGCCATCGTGTCGCCGGGAATCCCCAACAAAGCGGTAGGTACCGCGTGGGTCATATGCTTGGCGACCGCACCAGCCAGAAAAAAGGTGAGAATGCCGGCCGGCGGCGCCCCGAGCATCACGACCAACAGGGTCAGGGGAGCCAGGGTCGTGGTTTCATCGGTTCCTGAGACCAGGCCGATCGCAGAGAACAGCACCGCGCCGAACAGGCCAAGCGCCAAAGCCATCAGGATTTCGTAGAGCAGCCCTTCCATCACGAGCGCCCTCCGCTTGGCTGCAGGGACGCATGCGCATCCAGCCCGACGTCAGTCGCTGCCTCACGCGTAGCCTCTTCTCGGAGCTGGGCATCGCGAAATAGCTCGTAGAGGCCCAGGTCGCGCAGCTCGGCAAGCACTTCTGGCGAGGTTTCCTCAAGGCGACCAAGGCTGCCGTACTCCTTGAGCAAGTCATTGACCACCTGCTCACGAAACGCAGGATCTGCGACATGCTCGATCACATCCCTTTTGGGTTTGAACAGGATGGCACTGATCGTACCGCCACCCAGGCAGCCCAGAATCCCGAACAACATGGCGTAGGCTCTGGCCATCTGCGTCGAATCCAGAATGCCGCCAAGAATCCATAGCGCCAGTGCATAGGTACCGAGGCTGACGACGGAGCTGACAAGGATGGCCAGCACAAGGTGCCTGGCATCCACGGTGTCGCCCCACACCTCATAGAGGTTGCCCGTGTCGCGTATGACGTCGTCATTGGGCGGCGTTGCCGCCGGTCTGGCAAGTTCTTGAGTCATGATGTCCCTCGCCCTCGCGGGCTCTTGTTGTTATTGAGGAAGCAGTTGCCTGGACGACCGCGAGGCCGTCACTCATTGGTTATTGGTAGGCTGACAGGGCGTTCATCACTGATTGAATGCCCTGCTGCGTAAAGCAGTCGCCACCCGTGAGGCCGAGGCTTTGCCTAATGCCTTATCGATAAAGGCCCCTGCTTCGAGCAGTGCAGGAAGATCCACACCAGTCGCCACTCCCTGGCCCTGGAACAGGTAGACCAGCTCTTCGGTTGCCACGTTGCCAGTGGCGCCTGGTGAGTAAGGGCAACCGCCCAGCCCGGAAATCGAGCTGTCGAACACCCGCACACCAGCCTCCAGAGCTGCCTGAACGTTGGCGACTGCCATGCCGTAGGTGTCATGAAAGTGCCCGGCCAACGCCGTGATCGGCACCTCGCTGGCGCAGGCCTCCAGGAGCCGCCTGGTGTTGCCGGGTGTACCTCTGCCGATGGTGTCGCCCAGGCTGATCTCGTAGCAGCCCATGGCATACAGCTCACGGGCGACTCGAACCACATCGGCCACCGACACCTCACCGCTGAACGGGCAACCCAGCACGCAGGAAACGTAGCCACGTACCGCTACGCCCCGCTCTGCCGCCTTGGCAAGCACAGGCTGGAAGCGCTGCAGACTTTCATCGATGGAACAGTTGATGTTCTTCTGCGAGAACGCCTCGGATGCCGCCGCGGACACGGCGACCTCCCGGCAATCGACCTCCAGCGCAGCATCCAGCCCCTTGAGGTTAGGAACCAGCGCCGTGTAGGTAACCCCCGGACGCCGTCCAAGTCGTCGCAGGATCTCATCGGAGCCAGCCATCTGCGGAACCCAGCGCGGCGAGACGAAAGCGCCTGCCTCCAGGGTTCTCAATCCGGCTACGACCAGACGCTCGATCAGCTCCACGCGTATCTCCACCGGTAGCGCCAGGGCCTCGTTCTGCAGGCCGTCACGTGCACCAACCTCTACCAGCTTCACCGTATCCATGGTCATTGCCCACGCTTCTCGCGCAGCAGAACCTCTGCGCGGTCAGCACGTACATCTCGCGCCTCGACCATCAGCTTGACCAGCCAGTCCACCTCATCGCCACGAGCGCCAGCCGACAGTGAGACATTGCGCGCATGCAAGGCCATGTGGCCACGCTGAATGCCTTCGGTGGCCAGGGCGCGCAAAGCCCCGAGGTTCTGCGCCAAGCCCACGGCGACCGCTATTTCGCCCAGCTCCTGTGCGCTCTTCACACCAAGAATGCGCAGCGACAACTGCGCCAGGGGATGCGTCTTGGTGGCGCCCCCCACCAACCCCAGCGGCATGGGCATTTCAATCGTGCCGACCAGGTGGCCTTGGCTGTCCTTCTCCCAGGTGGTCAGGGAGCCGTAGTGACCATTGCGACAGGCATATGCATGGGCGCCAGCTTCCACCGCTCGCCAGTCATTACCGGTGGCCACCACCAATGGATCGATGCCATTCATGATGCCTTTGTTGTGTGTCGCAGCTCGGTAGGGGTCGATAGCCGCAAAGGTATAGGCATCTATCACCCCCTCGATGACCTCTGCCCCTTTGTACTCTGGCGTATCCAGATGCTCCGGCGCGATGCGCACCTGGGCGCGAGCCAAGCGCAGATCGGCCAGGTTGGAAAGAATGCGCAAACGCACCTTGCCCCCTGTGATCTGCTCCATCAGCGGTGCCACCGCCTCCGCCATGGTATTGACCGTATTCGCCCCCATGGCGTCGCGCACGTCGACGATCAGGTGAGCCACCAGCATCGGCCCGCGAGGGCTGTCGATGAAGGTGTGCACTTCGATGTCGCGACAACCGCCACCCAGGCTGTTCAGCAACTGATCCTTGCTGTTGGCCAGGGCGATGATCTCTTCCTTGCTGCGCAACAGGCTGAGCCGCGCATTGTAGGGATCGCTGACACCAATGATCTGTACCTGAGCACGCATCAATGGCGCACTGCTGGAAGTCTGGAAACCACCGGATTGACGGGCCAGCTTGGCCATGAACGAAGCCGCGGCAACCACCGAAGGCTCCTCCACCACCAGCGGAATCACTACATCCCTGCCGTTGATGCGAAAGTTGCTCGCCAGCGCGTAGGGCAACTCGAACGTGCCAACCACGTTCTCGATCATGCCGTCGGCGATTTCAATTGGCAGGGCACCGGCATCACGTAGAAGAGCGAAGTCCTCGGCAGGCAGACCGAGCAATTGCTTAACGTAGTCGAGGCGTTTCGAGGGTGACAGATTGCGGAAATTGGGCAGGCGGGAGTCGATCGACATGGGGGCTCTCTTGGAGTCGTTTGTTCTTGGTTGGGGGAACACTATCCTCACTGTATCCATGAAAGAAGGTACAGTTTGCCCAGACACTTACCCCCATGTACCCACGACCTTTTTGCCATGCCCAAACAAACCCTTGCGCAAAAAGTTGCTGACGCGATTGCCAGGCAGATCGCCGAAGGCGCCCTGCTGGAAGGCAACAAACTGCCATCGCTGCGCGAGTACATGCGCCTGCATGGGTACTCCAAGAACACCGTGATCACTGCCTACGAACACCTGGCATCACAGGGGCTGGTAGAGGCTCGGCACGGCAAGGGCTTCTTCGTCTGCAAGAACCTGAAAGTCCGCACGGAGGATGACGAATCACAGCCTTACACCCGAGCGCTGGACACCATCTGGATGATGCGTCAGCAGTTCGTCCGCGACCCTGGCCACTCACACCTGGGCGAGGGATTCCCACCGATTGAATGGCTGATGGATATGCGCCTGGACAAATTCCATCGGCAAGTGGTGCGCGGCGGGGTCTCCACCCTGTTTCGCTACGGAACACGGCTGGGTAATCCCGACCTGCGCCAGCGCCTGGTACAGAAGCTGGCGGACTACCAGATTGCCGTTTCGCAACGGCAACTGGTGACCACCCTGGGCGCCAACCACGGCATGGATCTGATCATCCGTCGCTACGTGATGCCTGGCGACACGGTTCTGGTTGAGGATCCGGGCTACTACCCGTTGTTCGGAAAGCTGCAACTGCAAGGGGCACGCATGCTCGGCATTGCGCGAGAAGCCGATGGCCCGGATCTGGATGCGCTGGAACACGTTCTGAAAAAGCACAGGCCCAAGCTGTTCTTCCTTCAATCCGTGGGTCATAACCCGACCGGCTCCGACCTCTCACCAGCCAAGGCGCACCATCTGCTGCAGATTGCCGAAGCGCATGATCTTTTGCTGGTGGAAAATGACGCCATGGCCGACTTCAAACCCAGTTCGGCGATAAAACTGACGGCTCTGGATCAGTCCGAACGCACCCTTTATCTGGGCAGCTTTTCCAAATCGATTTCCGCCGCCTTGCGTGTCGGCTTCATCGCCGGCAGCAAGAAACGTATCGAGGAACTGGCCGACCTGAAGATGCTGCTGCACAACAGTGGCGCCGAGTACAGTGAACGCACCATCGACGTGATCCTCGCCGAAGGGCACTTCCTGCGCCACCTGTCGCGCCTTCAGGAGCGCTTGCGAGCCGCCACCAAACGCGGCCTGGAGGTACTCGATGGACTGGGCGCAGAGGTATTCTGCCGGCCCGAACAGAGCCTTTACCTGTGGGCCCGCTTTCCTGGCGCCGACGACGCCAACACCCTTACCCGCCAGTGCCTGAGCCAGGGCGTGATGCTTGCCCCGGGCTCGATTTTCGCGGTCGATCGGCAGACGCCAGTTCCCTGGACGCGGCTCAATGTCGCCTACCTGGATGACCCGGCCTTTCGCCGCAGCCTGACGCACCTGGGGCTTGCGCGATAAGAACCACAGCCGCTCTCGCCCGTGCACTGAACGGGCGGAGGCTTTCTGGTAGACTCGGCAACTTTTCAGGCTTCACTCGCAGACCCCCATGCAAGCACCTAGCACCCAACGCGTGATCGTCGGCATGTCCGGCGGCGTCGATTCATCCGTTTCCGCCCTGCTGTTGATCGAGCAGGGTTATCAGGTCGAAGGCCTGTTCATGAAGAACTGGGACGAAGACGACGGCACCGAATACTGCACCGCCATGGATGACCTGGCCGACGCCCAGGCCGTATGCGACCGCATCGGCATCAAACTGCACACCGCCAACTTCGCGGCGGAGTACTGGGATAACGTGTTCGAGCACTTTCTGGCCGAATACAAGGCCGGACGCACGCCGAATCCGGACATCCTGTGCAACCGCGAGATCAAGTTCAAAGCCTTCCTCGACTACGCCCTGTCACTCGGAGCCGACCTGATCGCCACCGGCCACTATGTGCGCCGCCGCGACATCGATGGCCGCACCGAACTGCTCAAGGGCCTGGATCCGAACAAGGATCAGAGCTACTTCCTGCACGCCGTGGGCGGTGAGCAGATCGCCAAGACCCTGTTCCCGGTCGGTGAGCTGGAAAAGCCACAGGTGCGCGCCATTGCCGAGAAATACGAACTGGCCACGGCGAAGAAGAAGGACTCCACCGGTATCTGCTTCATTGGCGAACGTCGCTTCAGCGACTTCCTCAAGCAGTACCTGCCGGCGCAGCCAGGCGATATCGAAACCACCGACGGTCAGGTCATCGGTCGTCACCATGGCCTGATGTACCACACCATCGGCCAGCGCCAGGGCCTAGGCATCGGCGGTTTGAAGGATGCCAGCGATGATCCCTGGTACGTGCTGCGCAAGGATCTGACACGCAATGTACTGATCGTCGGCCAAGGCAACGAACACCCATGGCTGTTCTCCCGCGCCCTGCTCGCCTCGGAAATCTACTGGGTCAACCCGGTGGATCTGAGCAGCCCACGCCGCCTGACGGCCAAGGTGCGCTATCGCCAGAGCGACCAGCGCTGCACCCTGGAAAAGACCGAGAACGGCTATCGCGCCGTATTCGATGAACCCCAACGCGCCGTAACCCCCGGCCAGTCCGTGGTGTTCTACGACGGCGAGGTATGCCTGGGTGGCGGCGTGATCGAAACCGCCGAAGCCTGGTACGAGGACGCCCGATGAGCCCACTTCAGGAACAACTGGTCGCGCTCGGCGCCGTATTCGAAGCTGCGGTACTGGCCGACAAGATCGCCCGCACCGGTCAGGTCAGCGAGGCATCGATGAGTTGCATGCTCGGCAGCCTGCTGGTACGCGACCCGAAGAGCACGCTGGATGTCTACGGCGGTGACGATCTCAACCTGCGCGATGGCTACCGCGCACTGATCAGCTCGCTGGAGCGCAATCCGTCGGCATTGCAGCGCGAACCCCTGCGCTATTCCCTGGCGATGATCGGCCTGGAGCGCCAACTGGACAAGCGCGGCGACATGCTCGAGACCATGGGCAATCGCCTGGATCAGATCCAGCAACAGGTCGAGCACTTCGGCCTGGTGCACGACAACGTCATCGCTGCCTGTGGCGGCCTGTACCAGGACACCATCAGCACCTTCCGCCAGCGCATTCAGGTGCAAGGCGACATGCGCTTCCTGCAGCAGCCCAGCAACGCCGCAAAAATTCGCGCACTCCTGCTTGCCGGCATTCGCTCGGCACGTCTGTGGCGGCAACTGGGCGGCCATCGCTGGCAACTGGTATTCAGCCGCGGCAAGCTGCTCAAGGAACTCTACGAACTGACGCGCGCCTGAACATGAGCGCCCCCAGCCGCAGCGTCAAACCGCTGCAGGGCGCTCTCCTGCTGGCTATCTCCGCATTATTGTTTGCCTTCACCGGGGTCGGCATCCGCGAGATATCCGCCAGCGTCAACAACGAGTCGGTGGTGTTTTTCCGCAATCTGGTCGGCGTACTGTTTTTCCTGCCGCTGCTGCTGGTGCGCGGCGTCAGGCCGCTGCGCACCACACGCCTCAAATCCCATCTCTGGCGCACCACCTACGGCCTGGCGGCGATGTACTGCTTCTTCTACGCCATCGCCCACCTGCCGCTGGCCGACGCCATGCTGTTCACCTATTCGGCGCCGATCTTTACCCCGTTGATCGCCCACTTCTGGCTCAAGGAACCGCTGACACGGCGCATGCTGGTCACCAGCCTGGTCGGCTTGTGCGGCGTGGCGCTGGTGGCCAAACCCAGTGCCGCGCTGTTCGACGGAGCGGCGCTGATCGGCCTGGCCTCCAGCCTGCTGGCAGCCTTCGCCTTCGTCTCGATCCGTGAGATGAGCGACAGCGAACCGGCCACGCGCATCGTTTTCTATTTCTCGCTGTTCAGCGCACTGTTCTCCGCCATCCCGCTGACCTGGAGCTGGCAGCCACTGAACGCCACCCAGCTTGGCTGGCTGCTCGGCATTGGCCTGCTGGCCACCGCCAGCCAGATCATCATGTCGCGTGCCTACGGCCTGGCGCCGCCAGGCCTGATCGGCCCCATCGCCTACCTGGCGATCGTCTTCGCCGGCATCATCGCCTGGCTGCTTTGGGGCGAGACACCAGACACGCTGTCGCTGCTCGGCGCTGCGCTGATCTTCGCCGCCAGTCTGTTATCGGTCGCCAGACGTAGCGCATAGACGGCCAAGCGCTGGTTTTCATGTATGATATGCGCCCTTTTCGTCAGAGGCCGTCCCGGCAACTGAGCTAGAGCCTGCTTCATCGGAGCAGGCGCAACGCACAGTGACCCAGGATGGCTTTTCAGCCCGACAGCCCGAGAACGCCTACATGCAGCTTTCCTCGCTCACCGCGGTTTCCCCCGTCGACGGCCGCTACGCCGGCAAAACCAGCGCACTGCGCCCCATCTTCAGCGAATACGGCCTGATCCGTAGCCGCGTACTGGTCGAAGTGCGCTGGCTGCAACGCCTGGCCGCCCACGAAGGTGTCTCGGAAGTCGCGCCCTTCTCCGCCGAAGCCAACGCCGTACTCAACGAGCTGGCCGAGAACTTCGCGGTCGAACACGCCGAGCGCGTCAAGGAAATCGAGCGCACCACCAACCACGACGTGAAAGCCGTGGAATACCTGCTCAAGGAACAGGCTGCCAAGCTGCCGGAACTGGACAAGGTCAGCGAGTTCATCCACTTCGCCTGCACCAGCGAGGACATCAACAACCTGTCCCACGCCCTGATGCTGCGCGAAGGCCGTGACAGCGTACTGCTGCCATTGATGAAGCAGATCGCCAACGCCATTCGCGAACTGGCGGTGAAGTTCGCCGACGTGCCGATGCTCTCGCGCACCCACGGCCAGCCAGCTTCGCCGACCACCCTGGGCAAGGAACTGGCCAACGTCGTCTATCGTCTCGAGCGCCAGATCGCTCAGGTCGCCGCCGTGCCGTTGCTGGGCAAGATCAACGGCGCCGTGGGCAACTACAACGCCCACCTGTCGGCCTACCCGAGCATCGACTGGGAAGCCAACGCTCGTCAGTTCATCGAAGGCGACCTGGGCCTGACCTGGAACCCCTACACCACCCAGATCGAGCCGCACGACTACATCGCCGAGCTGTTCGACGCAATCGCCCGTTTCAACACCATCCTGATCGACTTCGACCGCGACGTATGGGGCTACATCTCCCTCGGCTACTTCAAGCAGAAGACCGTAGCCGGTGAAATCGGCTCCTCGACCATGCCGCACAAGGTCAACCCGATCGACTTCGAGAACTCCGAAGGCAACCTGGGCATCGCCAACGCCATCTTCCAGCACCTGGCCAGCAAGCTGCCGATCTCCCGCTGGCAGCGCGACCTGACCGACTCCACCGTGCTGCGCAACCTGGGTGTCGGCTTCGCTCACAGCGTCATCGCTTACGAAGCAAGTCTCAAGGGAATCAGCAAGTTGGAGCTCAATGCGGGGCGTATTGCTGAAGATCTGGACGCTTGCTGGGAAGTGCTCGCCGAGCCGATCCAGACCGTCATGCGCCGCTACGCCATCGAGAACCCGTACGAGAAGCTCAAGGAATTGACCCGCGGCAAGGGTATCAGCGCCGAGGCACTGCAAACTTTCATCGACGGCCTGGACATGCCCGCCGCCGCCAAGGAAGAGCTCAAGCAACTGACCCCCGCGCGCTACATCGGTAACGCCGTGGCCCAGGCCAAGCGTATCTGAACGCGACCAGCCTCGAGGACGCCCGGCTGAGCCGGGCGTTTTTGTTTTAAGGTTTTTATCTATTTCAAGGGCTTACTGATGAATCCTGATACTCCGCTGCAATTGCTGGGTGGCCTCACAGCCCGTGAATTCCTGCGCGACTACTGGCAGAAGAAGCCGCTGCTGGTGCGTCAGGCGATCCCGGACTTCGAAAGCCCGATCAGCCCGGACGAACTGGCTGGCCTGGCGCTGGAAGAAGAAGTCGAATCGCGCCTGGTGATCGAGCACGGCGAGCGCCCCTGGGAGCTGCAACGCGGCCCGTTCAACGAAGACACCTTCCAGGAACTGCCCGAGCGCGACTGGACGCTGCTGGTACAAGCCGTCGACCAGTTCGTTCCGGAAGTGGCCGAACTGCTGGAAGACTTCAAGTTCCTGCCCAAGTGGCGCATCGACGACCTGATGATCAGCTTCGCCGCGCCTGGTGGCGGCGTCGGCCCGCATTTCGACAACTACGATGTATTCCTGCTGCAGGCTCACGGCCATCGCCGCTGGCAAGTTGGCCAGATGTGCGATTCCGACAGCCCGCTGCTCCCCCACGCCGATCTGAAGATCCTGGCTCAATTCGAACCAACCGATGAATGGGTGCTGGCACCCGGCGACATGCTCTATCTGCCGCCCTGCCTCGCCCACTGTGGCACCGCTGAGGATGATTGCATGACCTATTCCGTGGGCTTCCGCGCGCCGAGCGCCGCTGAAGTACTGACCCATTTCACTGATTTCCTCGGCCAGTTCCTGCCCGACGAAGAGCGTTACAGCGATGCCGACATCCAGCCGAGCGAGGATCCCAACCAGATCCAGCGCGACGCCCTGGAACGCCTCAAGGCCCTGCTCAACGAGCACATGAGCGACGAACGCCTGCTGATGACCTGGTTCGGCCAGTTCATGACCGAACCCAAGTACCCCGAGCTGGTTGCCGGCATCGAGATCGAGGAAGAAGACTTCCTCGGCGCCCTGGATGACGGCGCGATCCTGATCCGCAACCCCAGCGCGCGCATGGCCTGGTCGGAAGTCGGTGAAGACCTGGTGCTGTTCGCCAGCGGCCAGAGCCGCCTGGTTTCCGCCCGCCTGCGCGAGCTGCTGAAACTGATCTGCAGCGCCGATGCGTTACATGTGGAAAACCTCGGCGCCTGGCTGGCTGAGGACGAGGGGCGTACTCTGCTGTGGGAACTGGTCAAGCAAGGCAGCCTGGGATTTGCCGATGAGTGAGATCACTGTCCGTGTCGCGGACTGGCATAGGGACAATGCCGAGCTTCGTCGTATCCGCGACAGCGTGTTCGTCGCCGAGCAATCGGTACCACCGGAACTGGAGTGGGACGCCGAAGACACCGACGCCGTGCATTTTCTCGCCGAAGAAGGTGACTATCCGGTGGGTACCGCTCGCCTGCTGCCCGACGGGCATATCGGCCGCGTTTCGGTGCTCAAGGACTGGCGCGGCCTGAAAGTGGGCGAGAAACTGATGCAGGCCGTGATCGCCGAAGCGGAAAAGCGCGGCCTGCATCAGCAAATGCTCACCGCTCAGGTGCACGCCACGCCGTTCTATGAAAGGCTAGGCTTCAGGATTGTCAGCGACGAGTACCTCGACGCCGGCATTCCGCACGTCGATATGGTGCGCACCAGCCAGTAGAGAGCAAGATGAACGAAAAAGACGCCCCGGCCGAACCGAACGATATGCCAGAAGCCATTGAGCTGACAGCCATCGAATTCGAATCGCCGGGGCGTTTTGCCGTGCACAATCCCGAGCCCGTCACCGCGGATGCCGCGCAATGGGAGCCTGCCCCCTTCGTTCTGGGCGAGCACGAGCGCCTGGAGCGCTTCAGCCAACCCCAGCAAGCGCGTGCTCACGTTCTCGCCCTGATCCAGCAGGCGCAGCGCAACCTGTGCCTGTACAGCGATGACCTGGAGCCCTGGCTCTATCACCACAGCAGCGTACAACAGGCCTGCACCCGATTCCTGTTGAGCAGCCCGAGGTCGCACCTGCGTATCCTGCTGCGCGACCCGACGCGCGCCGTGAAGGAAGGCCACCGCCTGCTCGCCCTGTCACGCAGGCTTTCCTCCAACCTGCATATCCGCAAGCTGAACCCGGACTATGCCAGCGAGGAACTGGCCTACCTGATCGCCGACGACAAAGGACTGCTCCTGCGCCCGGAACTCGACCAGCAGTCCGGCTACACGCTGTACAACGATCCGGCGCGCGTGCGCCAACGCCAGGCCCGGTTCGACCAGGCCTGGGACACCAGCCTCACCGACCCCGATCTGCGGAGCTTTCTGCTATGACCCTGCGCACGCTGTTCGCCGCCCTGCTTCTCGGCCTGTGCCTGCCGCTACAGGCGGCCACCGAGGTAATCCCGCTGAATTACCGCACCGCCGATGACGTTCTCGGCGTCGTGCAGTCGATGCTCGGCAACGAGGGCAAGGTCAGCGCCTATGGCAACCAGCTGATCGTCAATGCGTCGCCGGCCAAGATCGGTGAAGTGCGCGTCCTGCTGCAGCAACTCGACACCCGGCCTCGGCGCCTGCTGATCACCGTGGAAAGTGCCGACAGCAACTACCAGAACGACCGCGGCTATCGTGTCGACGGCACGCTCAGCGCCGGCAATGCAGAGGTTCAGGTCGGTCGCGGCGAAGTGAACGGCCGCGACCAGGTGCGCATCATCCGCCGCAGCACCGACAGCCGTGGTGGTGGCACCCAGCAGGTACAGGCCACCGAAGGCTATCCGGCGCTGATTCAGGTCGGCCAGAGCGTGCCGCTGACCACTACCAGCACCGGGCCTTATGGCCAGGTCTACCAGGACACCCAGTACCGCGACGTGACCCGCGGCTTCTACGTGACGGCCAGCCTCTCCGGCGAGTTGGTGCACGTGTCCATCAGCAGTCAGCGCGACCGGATGAATGACCATCGCCCCGGCGTCATCGACGTGCAAAGCACCGATACACGTGTCAGTGGTCGGCTTGGCGAGTGGATCACCCTGGGCGGCGTCAGCGAGGAGACCAGCTCCAGCGGCCGAGACGTGCTTCGTCGGCACACCACTCAGGGCCGCGAGGACATGTCGCTGCGCCTGAAGGTCGAAGCACTCGACTGAGCCCCCCCCGACCAAAGTCGAATGGCGCTACATCCTTTGCAGTATGGCCAGCGCGCAACCCCCGCTAAATGCTTGAAACGCCCGCCTCATGGGCTGCCGTGCGTGACTGGCCAGTCGTCTACTGAATATGTAGTAGTTTTAAAAAACCACTACAAAACGTTTGACGAAGTATTTTCCCAGAGGCATGATGGCCTCGCTCCCGCTAGCCAGGGGTCCTGAAAAGGATCTCCAGATCGCCAACGAAGCACTTCGTAGCGATCCGTGTCCCAACAGCCCACAAGGCCGTACGACGAGGTTGCGACTGGAACGAAGTTGTCCTGAGGGACGGGGAAGCGTTAAGTAACAGACAGCTCGACACGCTAGCCGCAACGCCAAGGGTTTCCACGAACCCGAAGCCTTGAGACAGCCGACGACCTGCTCGCCTACATCCCCCTCTTCGCAGTACACCCTCGCCTTTCCAGCCGTTTTCTCGCCGTCAAGTGGTAGTCGCCCGCAGCCGTTGCATCCGTGCGCGTCTAGAGTGGGTAGTTGGTGCTCAAACAACACATTCTTTGAAGGATTGACCATGTCCGCATATCAAAACGACATCAAGGCTGTAGCCGCTCTGAAAGAGAAATTCGGCAGCAGCTGGAGCGCTATCAACCCCGAGTCCGTCGCCCGTATGCGCGCTCAGAACCGCTTCAAGACCGGTCTGGAAATCGCTCAGTACACCGCCGACATCATGCGTAAGGACATGGAAGAGTACGACGCCGACTCCTCCGTCTACACCCAGTCGCTGGGCTGCTGGCACGGCTTCATCGGTCAGCAGAAGCTGATCTCGATCAAGAAGCACCTGAAGACCACCAACAAGCGCTACCTCTACCTGTCCGGCTGGATGGTCGCTGCCCTGCGCTCCGACTTCGGCCCGCTGCCGGATCAGTCGATGCACGAGAAGACCGCCGTCTCCGACCTGATCGAAGAGCTGTACACCTTCCTGCGCCAGGCTGACAGCCGCGAGCTGGATCTGCTGTTCACCGCCCTGGACGCTGCCCGTGAAGCTGGCGACCACGCCAAGGCCGCTGAAATCCAGAGCCAGATCGACAACCACGAAACCCACATCGTGCCGATCATCGCCGACATCGACGCTGGTTTCGGTAACCCGGAAGCCACCTACCTGCTGGCCAAGCGCATGATCGAAGCCGGCGCCTGCTGCATCCAGATCGAGAACCAGGTTTCCGACGAGAAGCAGTGCGGCCACCAGGACGGTAAAGTGACCGTTCCTCACGCCGACTTCCTGGCCAAGATCGCAGCCGTTCGCTACGCCTTCCTCGAGCTGGGCATCGACAACGGCGTGATCGTTGCTCGTACCGACTCCCTGGGTGCCGGCCTGACCAAGCAGATCGCCGTGACCAACGAGCCGGGCGACCTGGGCGACCTGTACAACAGCTTCCTGGATTGCGAAGAAGTGTCCGCTGCCGACCTGGGCAACGGCGACGTCGTGATCAACCGCGGTGGCAAACTGCTGCGTCCGAAGCGCCTGCCGTCCAACCTGTTCCAGTTCCGCGCTGGTACCGGCGAAGACCGCTGCGTACTGGACTGCATCACCAGCCTGCAGAACGGCGCCGACCTGCTGTGGATCGAAACCGAGAAACCGCACGTTGGTCAGATCAAGGCCATGGTTGACCGCATCCGCGAAGTCATTCCGAACGCCAAGCTGGTCTACAACAACAGCCCGTCCTTCAACTGGACTCTGAACTTCCGCCAGCAGGTGTTCGATGCGTTCGTCGCCGAAGGCAAGGACGTTTCCGCCTACGACCGCGCCAAGCTGATGAGCGTCGAGTACGACGAAACTGAACTGGCTCAGGTTGCTGACGAGAAGATCCGCACCTTCCAGCGCGATGGTTCGGCACACGCCGGCATCTTCCACCACCTGATCACCCTGCCGACCTACCACACCGCCGCGCTGTCCACCGACAACCTGGCCAAAGGTTACTTCGCCGACCAGGGCATGCTGGCCTACGTCAAAGGCGTACAGCGTCAGGAACTGCGTCAGGGCATCGCCTGCGTCAAGCACCAGAACATGGCTGGCTCCGACATCGGCGACAACCACAAGGAGTACTTCGCTGGCGAAGCTGCTCTGAAGGCAAGCGGTAAAGACAACACCATGAACCAGTTCCACTAAGAGCCGATTCCCGCTGCGGACCACGCATCCGCAGCGAATTTTTGCCTAATCCGCCCCGGCTTGCCGGGGCTTTTTTTTGCCTGCCGATCCTGGCGACCGTCGTGAAACGACACTCATCTCTTCTATGCTGAAAGCATTCTCTGCCCTCTGCGGAAGCCTTTCATGCGTACAAAGCCACTGCTATTCGGTGCTGCACTTCTATTGAGCACACTCGCCCTGACCTGGCACTGGTCGCGCCCCTCCACAGAAAGTACCGAGCCTCCCGCAACGCTCGAAGCACCTATCCCTCAAGCGGCAGATTCCGATGAACCCGATCCAATAGCAGCCAACAGCGAACAGCAGCAACTGCTGAATTCACCTCAGGCGCGCGACCTGGAGCGGCGCCTCGCGTTTCAAAACCAATACCGCAGCTTCGTCCAGCAAGCTGGGCAGCCTGAGCATGCAGCCCGGCAAAGTGAAGCCGAACGCCTGAGCAAGCGCATCGATACCCTGGAAGCCCAAGGTGAACTGGCATTGAGCGAAGCATTGCTGATGCAACTGGGCCTGATCCGCGCGACCGAGAGCGATGAGGCAACACAGAAAATGAAGGCGCAGCGATTGATCGAGCGCTACCAGCAGATCAGCGCCGAACGCGAGGCGCGACTGGCCGCGCAGCCCGATCCGAACTTCGAGCGGTACAAGGCCGAGGAAAAGCGCATCGTCGAGGAAGTGCTGGCCCTGCAGAGCATTCCCGATGGACTGAGCCGCGACGAATACCTGCGCCAGCGCCTGCAGGAGGCACGCGAGCGCAGTTTTCAGTGACGCCGGATCGACTCACTCGACCCGGCTGACACCCTCAGAGCGCTTGATCCAGCAAGTAATACAGCAGGTTGAACGGTTTGTTGCGATCCGCGACATCACTGCTTTCCGATGCATCCAGCACCTGGCCACTGCCCTCGAGCACGCTACTGACGAAATGATCCAGCTGCAGGTTCTGCTCCTGGATATCAGCATTGGCGAACTCGATGATGCTGGTGCAGTGGCTTTCGTTGACGTTACGGAACTGCGGGAAATAGCCACCGACATTGCTCAGGCTGGCCAGCTGACTACGCAGCCGCGTGGTATCGGCTGCCCAGCGCTGCTTGATCAATGCCTCCTTGGTGGCCTGATTCGGCGCATTGACGATCTCCGGATAGAAGCGCTCGTAGGAATAAGACGAGTAGTTCAGATCCTGCCAGAAATGGGTATGCCCCATCCGATCCCCCGGCAGATTGCTCGACAGCGCCGGATACAGGCTACCCAGGTCATTGCGATTGAAGCCGGGCAGTCGAGCCTGCAGGTACTGCAGCGGACCTTGCGGCGAATCCAGCCCCCAGGCCTGACGGATGAATGTCTGCAACGGGTAGGACGGATATGCCTGGTTGTCCCCAGCCAATGCCGTGTAAACCGGGCCGGAGTCATTGATCAGGTAGGCTCGCGGCGGGTCGATGTCCTGGCGGATATTCGCGTAGTTGGTCAGGCTACCAGCACCGCCAGCACTGCACCCGGTGGTTAACATCTGCGTTGGCCGCGGCAGGTTGTCCTTCAGCCAGCCGACCACGGCGCGCATGTTACGCAGACCGTTGTGGTGCCAGACCAGTGGCGGTTGCTGCCCTTGAGGATCCTCATACACCGCTACCTTGTCACCAGAATAGATGTCTCCCGTGCAATAAGGCACGTAAACCATGTTCCAGTTCTGCGTTTTCACCCGTGTCCAGGGATGCAGGCGCACGACGAAGGGGCTGACTAGGCTGGCACCGGGGTTGAGCAGCGACATGTAGTCGTTAGGGATACCATCGGGATTGCGCGCACCGCGAATACCGCTCTGCCCGCTGCAACTGGCGTAGTCCCAACAGGCGCCGCCACCTTCCAGATAGATGATGGTGTTGCGCGTATTCGGCACACGATTGACGAAGAACTTGTAGGGCGAGCCATTGCCGCAGACCGCACCGGTCTGTGGCGCCATCTGGATGGTCTGCCAGCCGTAGTAGTTGCCGGGGTTGAAGCCACTGTTGAACCCGGATGGATTGGCCAGAAGCGGGTAAGGCCCCATGCGCTGCGCAGGTGTCACCGGGTTGTCGGCCTTCGGTGGCGAGAGCAGATTGCTCATGGTCTGCCAGAAGTTGTAGTCGCCCTGCTCCGCCTGCACAGGCAAAGACAGCAGCAAGATGAGAGTAACAGGCAAAGCGCGCTGCAATGACACGGCGACAGGCATGGCAAAACCCTCCTATTGTTTTTGTGTAGAGGGTCGGCATACCCAGGCAGGGGCAACTGCGCAGACCCAATGAAGCATCGGGGACTGCTTGATCAGCGAAAGCACCGGAAGGCGGCGCTTCATGCACGCTAGTACAAGATCAGAAGGACAGCACAGGTTAAAAAATATCTTTTAGGGATATGCAAAACTTTTTTAAGCACATCCAGTTATTTAAAAAATCATTCTCAAGTACAACTTTCCTGCTGCTTTAGTCCTGACCTTAAAAGCAAGCGGCGCTTCGCCCGCCCAATAAAGAGTTATAGAAGTACGACACTTTATTATGCCCGCGCGGCCCTCCGGTTTATGCACGCAAAATAATCGAAGCAGCCCAGGCGCAACGGGCGCTCTCGGGCGAATCAGCGCAGCCCGCTATGCACGAGGCCTTAAGCCGAACGACAGCGTT
This sequence comes from Pseudomonas mendocina, assembly GCF_003008615.1. Lineage (NCBI taxonomy): Bacteria > Pseudomonadati > Pseudomonadota > Gammaproteobacteria > Pseudomonadales > Pseudomonadaceae > Ectopseudomonas > Ectopseudomonas mendocina. Next base: position 4,978,073 of record NZ_CP027657.1, on the reverse strand, counting down.
TAGCGCCAGGCTTATTGCGCAGCTAGTTGACGCCAAGTCAATAGAGAAAGCGCCCTAAATGCACAGGAGAGCGGTTATTTTTTTGCTCGGAAAAATTTACTTACACCGTCACAGGCGCATAGAATTGCGCCCATACTTTGCGGGGCACCCTACCGGGTCGCACTCACTACTAAATTAAAAGCCGTTCCTTGACCTAAGGAGTACCGGCATGCCTGATGCGGTATCGACCATGTCTCACGACTGGGCTTTCGCTGTTTTCCTGCTCGGAGTCTGCGGACTCATTGCCTTCATGCTTGGCCTGTCCAGTCTTCTCGGCAGCAAGGCGTGGGGCCGTAGCAAGAACGAACCCTTCGAGTCCGGCATGCTCCCCACCGGCAGCGCGCGGCTGCGCCTGTCGGCCAAGTTTTATCTGGTCGCGATGCTCTTCGTGATCTTCGATGTCGAAGCCCTGTTTCTGTTCGCCTGGGCCGTATCCGTGCGTGAAAGCGCATGGGTCGGCCTGGTCGGTGCTACCGTTTTCATAACCATTCTGTTCGCGGGTCTTGTCTACGAGTCGGCGATAGGTGCGCTGGATTGGGCACCTGAGGGACGCCGCAAGCGGCAGGCGAAGCTGAAACAATGAGGCTTTGGCGATGCAATACAAACTTACTCGGGTCGACCCGAATGCTGCCAACGAGCAGTATCCGATCGGCCAGCGGGAGATTGTCTCCGACCCGCTGCTAGAGGATCAGGTTCACAAGAACATCTACATGGGCAAGCTGGAAGACGTGCTTAACGGCGCAGTCAACTGGGGGCGCAAGAACTCCTTGTGGCCATACAACTTTGGCCTTTCCTGCTGCTACGTGGAGATGACCACCGCGTTCACTGCCCCGCACGATATCGCCCGCTTTGGCGCGGAAGTCATTCGTGCGTCACCCCGTCAGGCTGACTTCATGGTCATTGCCGGCACCTGTTTCATCAAGATGGCGCCGATCATCCAGCGCCTCTATGAGCAGATGCTCGAGCCCAAATGGGTCATTTCCATGGGTTCGTGTGCCAACTCGGGTGGCATGTACGACATCTACTCGGTCGTCCAGGGGGTGGACAAGTTCCTTCCCGTCGACGTCTACATCCCTGGCTGCCCACCGCGCCCGGAGGCATTCCTGCAAGGCCTGATGCTGCTGCAGGAGTCCATCGGACAGGAGCGCCGCCCGCTTTCCTGGGTCGTTGGCGACCAAGGCATCTACCGTGCCGAAATGCCTTCGCAAAAGGAACAGCGCCGCGAACAGCGTATCGCCGTTACCAACCTGCGTAGCCCGGACGAAGTCTGAATCGCCTTTTCCTGCAGGTAAGGAAACCCGATTCATTCTCTACGTTGACCGAAAGCGACCGAGACCATGACTGCAGACACCGCTCTGTCTATTCCGCCGTACAAGGCCGACGACCAGGATGTCGTCAACGAACTTCAATCGCGCTTCCCTGAAGGCAGCTTCACCTTGCAGGCGACCCGCACCGGCATGCCGGTGATCTGGGTCGTCCGCGATCAGCTGATCGAGGTGTTGCGCTTCCTGCGCCAACTGCCGCGCCCCTACGTCATGCTCTACGACCTGCATGGCATCGACGAGCGCCTGCGCACCCAGCGTCGCGGCCTGCCGAACGCCGATTTCACGGTGTTCTACCACCTGATGTCACTCGAGCGTAATAGTGACGTGATGATCAAGGTGGCGTTGTCCGAAAGCGACCTCAACCTGCCTTCCGTTACCAGCATCTGGCCCAATGCCAACTGGTACGAGCGCGAAGTCTGGGACATGTATGGCGTGCATTTCTCCGGGCACCCGCACCTGACCCGTATCCTCATGCCGCCGACCTGGGAAGGTCACCCGCTGCGCAAGGATTACCCGGCGCGCGCCACCGAATTCGACCCTTACAGCCTGACCTTGGCCAAGCAGCAGCTCGAGGAAGAAGCCGCGCGCTTCAACCCGGAAGACTGGGGCATGAAACGCGGCGGCGAGCACGAGGACTACATGTTCCTCAACCTCGGCCCCAACCACCCGTCGGCGCACGGTGCGTTCCGTATCATCCTGCAGCTCGACGGTGAAGAGATCGTCGACTGCGTGCCGGAAATCGGCTACCACCACCGTGGTGCCGAGAAGATGGCCGAGCGTCAGAGCTGGCACAGCTTCATTCCCTACACCGACCGTATCGACTACCTCGGCGGGGTGATGAACAACCTGCCCTACGTCCTGTCGGTGGAGAAACTGGCTGGCATTCAGGTGCCGGCGCGCGTCGACTTCATCCGCGTGATGATGGCCGAGTTCTTCCGCATCACCAGCCACCTGCTGTTCCTGGGTACCTACATCCAGGACGTCGGCGCCATGACCCCGGTGTTCTTCACCTTCACCGACCGCCAGCGCGCCTACAAGGTGATCGAAGCCATCACTGGCTTCCGTCTGCACCCTGCCTGGTACCGCATTGGCGGCGTCGCCCACGACCTGCCGCGCGGTTGGGACAAGCTGGTCAAGGAATTCGTCGACTGGCTGCCCAAGCGTCTCGACGAGTACGAAAAGGCTGCACTGAAGAACAGCATCCTCAAGGGCCGTACCATCGGCGTGGCGCAGTACAACACCAAGGAAGCGCTGGAATGGGGCGTCACCGGTGCCGGCCTGCGCGCCACCGGTTGCGACTTCGACCTGCGCAAGGCGCGCCCGTACTCCGGCTACGAGAACTTCGAGTTCGACGTGCCGCTGGCCGCCAACGGCGATGCCTATGACCGCTGCATGGTACGTGTCGAGGAGATGCGCCAGAGCATCCGTATCATCGACCAGTGCCTGCGCAACATGCCGGAAGGCCCGTACAAGGCGGATCATCCGCTGACCACGCCGCCGCCGAAAGAGCGCACGCTGCAGCACATCGAAACCCTGATCACCCACTTCCTGCAGGTTTCCTGGGGCCCGGTCATGCCGGCCAACGAAAGCTTCCAGATGATCGAGGCGACCAAGGGCATCAACAGCTATTACCTGACCAGCGACGGCAGCACCATGAGCTACCGCACGCGTATCCGTACGCCCAGCTACCCTCATCTGCAGCAGATTCCTTCGGTGATCCGCGGCAGCATGGTGGCTGACCTGATCGCCTACCTGGGCAGTATCGACTTCGTCATGGCCGACGTGGACCGCTGATTATGAGCACGCTTATCCAGACTGACCGTTTCGCCCTGAGCGAAACCGAGCGCTCGGCCATCGAGCACGAGATGCATCACTACGAAGACCCGCGCGCGGCCAGCATCGAAGCGCTGAAGATCGTGCAGAAGGAACGCGGCTGGGTGCCGGACGGCGCCGCCGATGCCATTGGCGAAGTGCTCGGCATTCCTGCCAGCGACGTCGAAGGCGTGGCCACCTTCTACAGCCAGATCTTCCGCCAGCCGGTGGGTCGCCACATCATTCGCGTCTGCGACAGCATGACCTGCTACGTCGGCGGCCACGAATCGGTGGTCAGCGAAATGCAGAAGCAACTCGGTATCGGCCTCGGCCAGACTACTGACGACAACCGCTTCACCCTGCTGCCGGTGTGCTGCCTGGGTAACTGCGACAAGGCGCCAGCCGTGATGATCGACGACGACACCTTCGGCGACGTTCAGCCCGATGGCGTCGCCAAGCTGCTGGAGGATTACCAATGAGAACCCTGACCTCCATTGGCCCGGCCAACCGCATCGAACGCGGTGAAGAAACCCACCCGCTGACCTGGCGACTGCGTGACGACGCGCAGCCGGTGTGGCTCGAGGAATACCAGCAGAAGAACGGCTACGCTGCTGCGCGCAAGGCCCTGGGCGAAATGGCCCAGGCCGACATCGTGCAGACGGTCAAGGACTCCGGCCTCAAGGGCCGTGGTGGCGCCGGCTTCCCCACGGGCGTGAAGTGGGGCCTGATGCCTGCCGACGAATCCATGAACATCCGCTACCTACTGTGCAATGCGGACGAAATGGAGCCCAACACCTGGAAGGATCGCATGCTGATGGAACAGCTGCCCCACCTGCTGGTGGAAGGCATGCTGATTTCGGCGCGCGCGCTCAAGGCCTATCGCGGCTATATCTTCCTACGTGGCGAATACGTCGACGCGGCACGCAACCTCAACCGCGCCATCGACGAGGCCAAGGCCGCCGGCCTGCTCGGCAAGAACATCCTCGGCAGCGGCTTCGATTTCGAACTGTTCGTGCACACCGGCGCCGGCCGCTACATCTGCGGTGAAGAAACCGCTCTGATCAACTCGCTGGAAGGCCGTCGCGCCAACCCACGCGCCAAGCCGCCCTTCCCCGCCGCCGTCGGCGTGTGGGGTAAGCCAACCTGCGTGAACAACGTCGAGACCCTGTGCAACGTGCCGGCCATCGTGTCCGGCGGCGTCGACTGGTACAAGAGCCTGGCGCGCCCCGGCAGTGAAGACCATGGCACCAAGCTGATGGGCTTCTCCGGCAAGGTGAAGAACCCCGGCCTGTGGGAGCTGCCGTTCGGCGTGACTGCCCGTGAGCTGTTCGAGGACTACGCAGGCGGCATGCGCGACGGCTACACGCTCAAGTGCTGGCAGCCTGGAGGCGCCGGCACCGGTTTCCTGCTACCCGAGCATCTCGAGGCGCAGATGTACGCCGGCGGCATCGCCAAGGTCGGCACGCGCATGGGCACCGGCCTGGCGCTGGCGGTGGACGACTCGATCAACATGGTTTCGCTCTTGCGCAACATGGAAGAGTTCTTCGCCCGTGAGTCCTGTGGCTGGTGCACCCCATGCCGCGACGGCCTGCCGTGGAGCGTGAAGATCCTCCGCGCCCTGGAACGCAAGCAGGGTTCAGCGGAAGACATCCAGACCCTGCTCGGCCTGGTCAACTTTCTCGGCCCGGGCAAGACCTTCTGCGCACACGCACCAGGCGCCGTAGAGCCGCTGGGCAGCGCGATCAAGTATTTCCGTGAAGAGTTCGAGGCCGGCGTCGCCGCCGAGGTGATCCCACCGAAGGTGGCAGCCCACGCCTTATGAACCTGACGGCCGGACAAGTGGGCGCATGACGCCGTCCGGCCCGGGTCGTTGAGAAGAATTCCCTTAGCCCGTCCACCTTCGGGTGGGCAAACGAAGACTGAAGAAAATGGCCACTATCCACGTAGACGGCAAAGATTTCGAAGTCGATGGTGCGGACAACCTGCTACAGGCCTGTCTGTCACTCGGACTCGACATCCCCTACTTCTGCTGGCACCCGGCGCTTGGCAGCGTCGGCGCCTGCCGCCAGTGTGCAGTGAAGCAGTACAACGACGAGAACGACACGCGCGGCCGTATCGTCATGTCCTGCATGACGCCTGCCACCGACAACACCTGGATCAGCATCGACGATGAAGAATCCAAGGCATTTCGCGCCAGTGTCGTCGAATGGCTGATGACCAACCACCCGCACGACTGTCCGGTGTGCGAGGAAGGCGGTCACTGCCACCTGCAGGACATGACCGTGATGACCGGGCACAACGCCCGTCGCTACCGCTTCACCAAACGCACCCACCAGAACCAGGAGCTCGGCCCGTTCATTTCCCACGAGATGAACCGCTGCATCGCCTGCTACCGCTGCGTGCGCTACTACAAGGATTACGCGGGCGGCACCGACCTGGGCGTCTACGGCGCGCATGACAACGTGTACTTCGGCCGCGTCGAGGATGGTGTGCTGGAAAGCGAATTCTCCGGCAACCTGGTCGAGGTCTGCCCGACCGGCGTATTCACCGACAAGACCCACTCCGAGCGCTACAACCGCAAGTGGGACATGCAGTTCGCCCCGAGCATCTGCCATGGCTGCTCCAGCGGCTGCAACATCAGCCCCGGTGAGCGCTACGGCGAGATCCGCCGCATCGAGAACCGCTTCAACGGCTCGGTCAACCAGTACTTCCTCTGCGACCGTGGCCGCTTCGGCTATGGCTATGTCAACCGCGAAGACCGTCCGCGTCAGCCACTGCTGGCCGGCCAGGCACTGAGCATCGACGCCGCGCTGGACAAGGCCGCCGAGCTGCTCAAGGGCAAGCGCGTCATCGGCATCGGCTCGCCACGGGCCAGCCTGGAGTCCAACTACGCTCTGCGTGAGCTGGTTGGTGAAGGCAACTACTACAGTGGCATCGCTGCAGGCGAACTGGAAAACATCCGTCTGATTCGCGACGTGCTGCAAAACGGCCCGCTGCCGACGCCAACCCTGCGCGACGTCGAACTGCACGACGCCATCTTCGTCCTCGGTGAAGACCTGACCCAGACTGCCGCACGCCTGGCCTTGGCCCTGCGTCAGGCCGTCAAGGGCAAGGCTACCGAGATCGCCGCTGGCGCCCGTATCCAGGACTGGCACATGGCGGCCGTGCAGAACGTCGCCCAGCACGCCCTGCATCCGCTGTTCATCGCCAGCGTGGGCGAGACCCGCCTCGACGACGTGGCCTCGGAAAGCGTGCATGCCGCACCGGCAGATCTGGCCCGTATCGGTTTCGCCGTGGCTCACGCCATCGACCCGAGCGCTCCGGCCGTCGAAGGCCTGGAGTCCGAAGCACGCGAGCTGGTGCAGCGCATCGCCGATGCTCTGATCAATGCCAAGCGTCCGCTGATCGTTTCCGGCGCCTCGCTGGGCGAGAAGGCGCTGATCGAAGCCGCTGCCAACATCGCCAGCGCGTTGAAGAATCGTGAGAAGAACGGCTCGCTGAGCCTGGTCGTTCCTGAAGCCAACAGCCTGGGCCTGGCCCTGCTCGGTGGCGAGTCCGTCGATGCTGCGCTGGAGGCCCTCAGCAGCGGCCAGGCCGATGCCGTGGTGGTGCTGGAGAACGATCTCTACCGCCGTGCCGATGCTACCAAGGTCGATGCCGCGCTGAACGCCGCTCAAGCGGTGATCGTCGCCGATCACCAGAGCACGGCTACCAGTGAGCGTGCTCATCTGTTGCTGCCCGTGGCGTCCTTCGCCGAAGGCGACGGCACCCTGGTCAGCCTGGAAGGCCGTGCCCAGCGCTTCTTCCAGGTCTATGAACCCAGCTACTACGATAGCAACATCCTCATCCGCGAAGGCTGGCGCTGGCTGCATGCCTTGCACAGCACTCTGCAAGGCCAGGCCGTGGACTGGACGCAGTTGGATCAGGTCACCGCAGCCTGCGCGTCCAGCAACCCGCACCTGTCCGGCATCAAGGATGCCGCGCCAAGCGCCTCGTTCCGTATCAAGGGCCTGAAGCTGGCACGCGAGCCGCACCGCTACAGCGGCCGTACCGCCATGCGCGCCAATATCAGCGTGCACGAGCCACGTCAGCCGCAGGATCAGGACAGCGCCTTCGCCTTCTCCATGGAAGGTTACTCCGGCACTCAGGAAGACCGTCAGCAGATTCCATTCGCCTGGTCGCCAGGCTGGAACTCGCCGCAGGCCTGGAACAAGTTCCAGGACGAAGTCGGTGGCCATCTGCGCGCCGGTGACCCGGGCGTACGCCTGATCGAAGCCAAGGGCGAAACACTGCCCTGGTTCGCCATCAACGCCCCGTTCAATCCGGCTCAGGGCACCTGGCAGGCTGTCGCGCTGCATCACCTGTTCGGCAGCGAAGAGAACAGCTCGCGTGCCGCGCCGGTGCAAACGCGCATCCCGCAGCCATACGTGGCCCTGGCCAAGGATGAGGCCGATCGCCTCGGTGTCAATGACGGTGCCCTGCTCACCCTGACCGTCGCCGGCCAGACCCTGCGCCTGCCGCTGCAGGTGCGTGAAGAGCTGGCGCTCGGCGTGGTTGGCCTGCCGGTCGGCCTGTCGGGCATTCCGGCAGTGTTCGCGGGTGCCAGCGTCACCAACCTGCAGGAGGCCGCACAATGAGCTGGCTGACTCCCGAGGTGATGGAAACCCTGATCGCGGTGCTCAAGGCCATCGTGATCCTGCTGGTGGTGGTGATCTGCGGTGCACTGCTGAGCTTCGTCGAACGGCGCCTGCTGGGCTGGTGGCAGGATCGCTACGGCCCGAACCGGGTCGGACCGTTCGGCATGTTCCAGATCGCTGCTGACATGATCAAGATGTTCTTCAAGGAGGACTGGACGCCACCGTTCGCCGACAGGTTCATCTTCACCCTGGCGCCGATGATCGCCTTCGCTGCCATGTTGATGGCTTTCGCCATCATCCCCATCACCCCGACCTGGGGCGTTGCGGATCTGAACATCGGTATCCTGTTCTTCTTCGCCATGGCCGGTCTGTCGGTGTACGCCGTGCTGTTCGCCGGCTGGTCGAGCAACAACAAGTTCGCCCTGCTCGGCGCCCTGCGCGCATCGGCGCAGACGGTGTCCTACGAGGTGTTCCTGGCCCTGGCGCTGATGGGCGTGGTGGCTCAGGTCGGCTCGTTCAACATGCGCGATATCGTCGACTACCAGGCCGAGAACCTGTGGTTCATCATTCCGCAGTTCTTCGGTTTCTGTACCTTCTTCATCGCTGCCATCGCCGTGACCCACCGTCACCCGTTCGACCAGCCGGAGGCCGAGCAAGAGCTCGCCGACGGCTACCACATCGAATACGCCGGGATGAAATGGGGCATGTTCTTCGTCGGCGAGTACGTCGCCATCGTCACCGTTTCGGCGTTGCTGGTGACGCTGTTCTTCGGCGGCTGGCACGGCCCATTCGGCATCCTGCCGCAGATTCCATTCTTCTGGTTCGCGATCAAGACCTGCTTCTTCATCATGATCTTCATTCTGCTGCGTGCGTCGATCCCGCGCCCACGGTATGACCAGGTCATGGCGTTCAGCTGGAAGTTCTGTCTACCGCTGACCCTGATCAACCTGCTGGTAACCGGCGCCCTGGTGCTGGTCGCGGCCCAGTAAGGAGAGATGACAATGTTCAAGTACATCTGGGGCATCCTGGTTGGCACCGCCACCCAGTTGCGCAGCCTGGCCATGGTGTTCAGCCATGGCTTTCGCAAGCGCGACACCCTGCAATACCCGGAAGAGCCCGTTTACCTGCCGCCGCGCTACCGTGGTCGCATCGTCCTGACCCGTGACCCCGACGGCGAAGAGCGCTGCGTCGCCTGCAACCTGTGCGCCGTGGCCTGCCCGGTCGGCTGCATCTCGCTGCAGAAGGCCGAGACCGACGACGGGCGCTGGTACCCGGAGTTCTTCCGCATCAACTTCTCGCGCTGCATCTTCTGCGGCCTGTGCGAGGAGGCCTGCCCGACCACTGCGATCCAGCTCACCCCCGATTTCGAAATGGGCGAGTTCAAGCGTCAGGATCTGGTGTACGAGAAGGAAGACCTGCTGATCAGCGGCCCAGGCAAGAACCCGGACTACAACTTCTACCGCGTTGCCGGTATGGCCATCGCCGGCAAGCCGAAAGGCGCCGCGCAGAACGAGGCCGAGCCGATCAACGTGAAGAGCCTGCTGCCTTGAGGAGCTGCTGATGGAATTCGCTTTCTACTTCTGCGCCGGGGTGGCCGTTGCTGCAACGGTTGGCGTCGTCACCCACACCAACCCGGTGCACGCCCTGCTCTATCTGATCGTTTCGCTGCTGGCGGTATCGATGGTGTTCTTCAGCCTCGGCGCTCCCTTTGCCGGCGCACTGGAGATCATCGTCTACGCCGGCGCCATCATGGTGCTGTTCGTGTTCGTGGTGATGATGCTCAACCTCGGCCCGGCGGCCGTGACTCAGGAGCGCAAATGGCTGACGCCCGGCATCTGGTTCGGCCCGGCGATTCTCAGTGCGCTGCTGCTGGCGCAACTGCTGTACGCCCTGTTCATCCAGCCCAGTGGTGCAGTCATCGGCCACACCAGCGTCGAAGCCAAGGCCGTCGGCATCAGCCTGTTCGGCCCCTACCTGCTGGCCGTCGAACTGGCCGCGCTGCTGCTGCTCGCCGCCCTGGTCGCCGCCTTCCACCTGGGCCGCCACGACGCCAAGGAGCCAACCCTATGACCGGCATCCCCATGGAGCACGGCCTGGCACTGGCCGCTGCCCTGTTCAGCATCGGCCTGATCGGCCTGATGGTGCGCCGCAACATTCTCTTCGTATTGATGAGCCTGGAAGTGATGATGAACGCCGCCGCCCTCGCCTTCGTTGTGGCCGGGGCCCGCTGGGGCCAGCCTGACGGCCAGGTGATGTTCATCATGGTGATCACCCTGGCAGCCGCCGAGGCCAGTATCGGCCTGGCGATCCTGCTGCAGCTGTATCGCCGCTTCAATACCCTCGATATCGACGCTGCCAGCGAGATGCGCGGATGAATCTTCTAGCCCTGACTCTATTCTTCCCGCTGCTTGGCTGGTTCCTGCTGGCCTTCTCGCGCGGGCGACTCTCGGAAAACACCAGCGCGGTGATCGGCGTCGGCTCCATCGGCCTGGCCGCTGCCAGCGCGGCGGTGACCATCTTCCAGTTCCTTGGCAACCCACCAGCAGGTGGCTCTTACAGCCTGACCCTGTGGCAGTGGATGAACGTCGACGGCCTCGCGCCGAGCTTCACCCTGTACCTGGACGGACTGGCCGTGACCATGCTCGGCGTGGTCACTGGCGTTGGCTTCCTGATCCATCTGTTCGCCAGCTGGTACATGCGTGGTGAGGAAGGCTATTCGCGCTTCTTCGCCTATACCAACCTGTTCATCTTCAGCATGTTGCTGCTGGTACTGGGCGACAACCTGCTGGTGCTGTTCTTCGGCTGGGAAGGCGTGGGCCTGTGCTCGTACCTGCTGATCGGCTTCTACTACAAGCACGTGCCCAACGGTAACGCCGCGCTCAAGGCGTTCATCGTCACCCGCGTCGGCGATGTGTTCCTGATGATTGGCCTGTTCCTGCTGTTCCTCAACCTCGGCACCCTGAACATCCAGGAGCTGATGGTGCTGGCACCGCAGAAATACGTGGCCGGTGACACCTGGCTGTGGGTCGCCACGCTGATGCTGCTCGGCGGCGCGGTGGGCAAATCCGCCCAGTTGCCGCTGCAGACCTGGCTGGCCGACGCGATGGCCGGCCCGACCCCGGTGTCGGCGCTGATCCACGCAGCGACCATGGTCACTGCGGGCGTCTACCTGATCGCCCGTACCCATGGCCTGTTCCTGCTGACCCCGGAGATTCTCCACCTGGTCGGCGTCGTCGGCGGCGTGACCCTGGTACTGGCCGGCTTCGCCGCGCTGGTGCAGACCGATATCAAGCGCATCCTCGCCTACTCGACCATGAGCCAGATCGGCTACATGTTCCTGGCCCTGGGCGTCGGCGCCTGGGACGCGGCGATCTTCCACCTGATGACCCACGCCTTCTTCAAGGCGCTGCTGTTCCTCGCCTCCGGTGCAGTGATCCATGCCTGCCACCACGAGCAGAACATCTTCAGGATGGGTGGCCTGTGGAAGAAACTGCCGCTGGCTTACGCCAGCTTCATCGTCGGTGGCGCCGCTCTGGCTGCGCTGCCGCTGCTGACCGCCGGTTTCTACTCCAAGGACGAGATTCTCTGGGAAGCCTTCGCCAGTGGTAACAGCGGCCTGCTCTATGCCGGTCTGGCCGGCGCCTTCCTGACCTCGATCTACACCTTCCGCCTGATCTTCATCGCCTTCCACGGCGAGCAGAAGACCGAGGCTCACGCAGGTCATGGCATCGCCCACAACCTGCCGCTGATGGTGCTGATCGTGCTGTCGACCTTCATCGGCGCCTGGATCACTCCGCCGCTGGCCGGCGTGCTGCCGCAGAGCGTTGGCCATGCCGGTGGCGAGGCCAAGCACAGCCTGGAGATCGTCTCGGGCTGCATCGCCCTGGCCGGTATCCTCCTGGCGGCGCTGCTGTTCCTAGGCAAGCGCAGTTTCGCCACGGCAGTTGCGCAGAGCGCCCCGGGCCGCTTCCTGTCGGCCTGGTGGTTCGCCGCCTGGGGCTTCGACTGGCTCTACGACAAACTTTTCGTGCAGCCCTACCTGCTGCTGTGCCGCCTGCTGCGCCGCGACCCGATCGACCGTGGTCTGCGTGCAGTGCCACTGCTGGCGCGTGGTGGCAACGCCCTGCTGTCGAGCAGCCAGACCGGCCAGACCCGCTGGTACGCCGTATCCATAGCGGCCGGCGCAGTGCTGGTACTCGCCGTCATCCTCTTTCTGAGCTAAGGAACGCAGCCTGTCATGATTCTGCCCTGGCTAATCCTGATTCCCTTCATCGGCGGCCTGCTCTGCTGGCAGCTTGAACGCTTCGGCAATGTGCTGCCGCGCTGGATCGCCCTGATCACCATGGGCCTGCTGTTCGGCTTGAGCCTGTGGCTGTGGCTGACCGGCGACTTCGGTCTGGCTCCTGCACCCGGCAGCGATCCGCGCTGGGCCCACGAATTCGTGGTGGACTGGATACCGCGTCTGGGTATCACCATCCACCTGGCGATGGACGGTCTGTCGATCCTCATGGTGGTGCTCACCGGCCTGCTCGGTGTGCTCTCGGTACTCTGCTCGTGGAACGAGATCCAGAACCGCGTCGGCTTCTTCCACCTCAACCTGATGTGGATTCTCGGTGGCGTGGTCGGCGTGTTCCTCGCGGTCGACCTGTTCCTGTTCTTCTTCTTCTGGGAAATGATGCTGGTGCCGATGTACTTCCTCATCGCGCTCTGGGGTCATAGCGGCAGCGACGGCAAGACCCGCATCACCGCCGCCACCAAGTTCTTCATCTTCACTCAGGCCAGCGGCCTGCTGATGCTGCTGTCGATCCTCGCCCTGGTGTTCGTGCACTTCAATCAGACCGGCCTGCTGACCTTCAACTATGCCGACCTGCTGAAGACCGAACTGGCACCCGGCACCGAATACCTGCTGATGCTCGGCTTCTTCATCGCCTTCGCGGTGAAGTTCCCGGTGGTGCCGGTGCACTCCTGGCTACCGGACGCGCACGCCCAGGCGCCCACCGCCGGCTCGGTGGATCTGGCCGGTATCCTGCTGAAAACCGCGGCTTACGGCCTGATGCGCTTCGCCCTGCCGCTGTTCCCCAATGCCTCGGCCGAGTTCGCGCCGATCGCTCAGTGGCTTGGCGTATTCGCCATCGTCTATGGCGCCCTGCTGTCGTTCGCACAGACCGACATCAAGCGCCTGGTGGCTTACTCCAGCGTGTCGCACATGGGCTTCGTGCTGATCGCGATCTACTCCGGCAGCCTGATCGCCCTGCAGGGCGCGGTCGTGCAGATGGTCGCCCACGGCCTGTCCGCCGCAGCGCTGTTCATCCTCTGCGGCCAGTTGTACGAGCGCATCCACACCCGCGACCTGCGCGAAATGGGCGGCATCTGGGCGCGCATGCCCTGGTTGCCAGCCATCAGTCTTTTTTTCGCTGCTGCCGCCCTGGGGCTGCCGGGTACCGGTAACTTCGTCGGTGAGTTCCTGATTCTGCTCGGCAGTTTCCCGAGTGCGCCGTGGGTCGTGGTACTGGCCGCAACCGGCCTGGTGCTGGGCTCGGTGTATGCACTGGCAATGATCCACCGCGCTTACTTCGGCCCGGTGAAGAACGAAGCGGCGCTGCCAGGACTCAAGGCGCGCGAGCTGAGCATGGTGCTTGGCCTTGGCGTGCTGCTGATTCTGCTCGGCGTTTACCCGCAACCGGTGCTAGACACCTCCGCTGCCAGCATGCAAGGCGTGCAGCAGTGGATCGCGGGCGCCCTCACTCAACTCGCTTCGGCTCGGTAGCCTTATGGAACATCACGCTGTGGAATTCACGACCCAACACCTGATCGCCCTGTTGCCGCTGGTGGTCACCAGTGTGACCGTGCTGGTGGTGATGCTGGCCGTCGCCGCCAAACGCAATCACGCCCTGACGTTCATTCTCTCGGTCATCGGCCTGAACCTGGCCTTGCTGTCACTGATCCCGGCCATGGGCGTGGCACCAATCCAGGTCACCCCGCTGCTGCTGGTCGACAGCTTCGCCGGCTATTACATGGCCCTGGTGCTGGCCTCGACCCTGGCCTGCGTCACCCTGATCCATGCCTATCTGGGCGCTGACTCTGGCAAGGGCTATCCGGGCAACCGCGAGGAAATGTACCTGCTGATCCTGCTCTCGGCCGCCGGCGGCCTGGTGCTGGTCAGCGCGCAGAACCTGGCCGGACTGTTCATTGGCCTGGAACTGCTGTCGGTACCGACTTACGGCATGATCGGTTACGCCTTTTTCAACAAGCGCTCACTGGAAGCCGGTATCAAGTACATGGTGCTGTCGGCCGCCGGTTCGGCGTTCCTGCTGTTCGGCATGGCCCTGCTCTATGCGGAGTCCGGCAGCCTGGCCTTTACCGAAATCGGCGCGAGCCTGGCCAATGGCAGCAGCCTGATCGTGGAAATCGGCATCGGCATGATGCTGATCGGCCTGGCCTTCAAGCTGTCGCTGGTACCCTTCCACCTGTGGACGCCAGATGTCTACGAAGGCGCTCCGGCACCGGTGGCGGCGTTCCTCGCCACCGCCAGCAAGATCGCCGTATTCGCCGTGCTGCTGCGGCTGTACCAGATCTCCCCGGCGACCGCTGGCGGCTGGCTGAACGAGCTGCTGACGCTGCTGGCTGTGGCCTCTATCCTCTTCGGTAACCTGCTGGCGCTGCTGCAGAACAACCTCAAGCGTCTGCTTGGCTATTCCTCCATCGCCCACTTCGGTTACCTGCTGGTGGCGTTGGTAGCCAGCAAAGGCCTGGCCGTGGAAGCCATCGGCGTCTACCTGGCCACCTATGTACTGACCAGCCTCGGTGCGTTCGGCGTGATCACCCTGATGTCCACGCCGTACAGCGGCCGCGATGCCGATGCGCTGTACGAGTACCGCGGCCTGTTCTGGCGCCGTCCGTACCTGACCGCCGTGCTGACGGTGATGATGCTGTCGCTGGCCGGCATCCCGCTGACTGCCGGCTTCATCGGAAAGTTCTACGTGATCGCCGCGGGTGTCGAAGCGCAACTGTGGTGGCTGCTCGGTGCCATGGTGCTGGGTAGCGCCATTGGCGTGTTCTACTACCTGCGCGTGATGGTTACCCTGTTCATGCGCGAACCCAACCTGCATCGCCACGATGCACCGTTCGACTGGGGCCAGCGTGCCGGCGGCATCATGCTGCTGGTGGTCGCCCTGCTCGCCTTCTTCCTCGGCGTCTACCCGCAGCCGCTGCTGGAACTGGTGCAACAGGCCGGCCTGGTCGCCCTGGCGCAGTAAACGAAAAGCCCCGCAGATGCGGGGCTTTTTCATGGTGCGTGATTATCGCGGCTAAAGCCCCTCCCACAAGTCACACTGAAACTGTGGGAGGGGGCTTTAGCCGCGAGCGTTTATGACCTAGCGCCGGGCCACGAGGAACAGACGCGGGAATGGCAACAGCACACGGCCATCGGCCTGCGCCGGATAGGCTTCACTGACGGCGGCCAGGTAACGCTCGAGAAACGCAGCCTGCTGCTCGGCATCCAGCGGTTGCAGGAACGGCCGCAGCGCCGTCGACTTGAACCACTCCACCACCGCTGCCGCATCGTCGAGCACATGGAAGTAGGTGGTGCGCCAGATATCCAGCTCGCTGCAGTGCGGGCCCAGGATGTCGTAGTAGGCCTGCGCGCTATGTCGCTGCGGGTGGCTTACTTCACCGATGCGCGCCGCCCATGGCCCATCGGCTGCCACGTCGCGCGCCAGGCGATGGGCTGGTTCCTGCAGATTGTCCGGCGTCTGGATCGCCAGCCAGCCCCCCACAGCCAACTGCGCGAGCAGGTGCGGATAAAGCCGGGCATGATCCGGCAACCACTGCAGCGAGGCGTTGGCCAGAATCAGTTGCGGAGCTTCGCTGGCGCGCCAGTGCTGGATATCCGCCAGATCGAAGCGAATTTTCGGCAAACGCTCGCGAGCCGCGCGCACCATGTCCTCACTATTATCGAGGCCAAGCACGCGTGCCGCCGGCACATGCTCTTGCAGCACCTGCGTGGAGTTGCCTGGGCCACAGCCCAGATCCACGGCCAGGTCGATTCCGTGATTCGGCACTGAAGCAAGCAGGTCGTACACCGGTCGGGTGCGCTGACGCTCGAACAGCCTGTATTGCTGAACGGACCAACTCATCGTCTGACTCCTGATGGCAACGAGGTCTGCAGGATAACAGGCTCTCTAGCACATCCAGCGTACGAGCAACCGGCAATTTTCCGCTCTTGCACAGCACATAAGTGGCGGATATCCGCCACCCTCTGTGAGCCAGATCACAGCCTTTTTACCGCCGCGAGCAGGCTGGCGGAAACTCGCCACAATGGCATAACCCTTGCCACAAAAGGCCCAGCTTTGCTCTGACGAACAGGTGCTGCCACGCGTCTCTCGGCCTGATCCCACGACAAAGCCACCAACACGAGGCGGCCCCAAAGCCACCCCACAACCGATAAGAAGAAAGGTAGCAGTATGTTCAACTCGATCCGCGCCGTGGCCGTCTGCGCCCTGGCGTTAGCCTCTCTCGGCGCCACTGCGGTGCTGGCCGATGAACCTATCCTGATCAAGTTCTCCCACGTCGTCGCCGATAGCACGCCCAAGGGCCAAGGCGCCCTGCTGTTCAAGGAGCTGGTCGAGCAACGTCTGGCTGGCAAGGTTCGTGTCGAGGTTTACCCCAACTCCAGCCTCTACGGCGACGCCAACGAGCTGGAGGCGCTGCGCAATGACGACGTACAACTGCTGGCACCGTCCCTGGCCAAGTTCGAGCAATACACCAAGCAGCTGCAGGTGTTCGACCTGCCTTTCCTGTTCGATGACCTCGAAGCAGTCAACCGCTTCCAGAAGCGCGCCAAGGGCCGCCAGTTGCTGCGCTCGATGGAAGATCACAACATCGTCGGCCTGGCTTACTGGCACAACGGGATGAAGCAGCTCTCGGCAACCCGTGCGCTGAAGCTGCCGGGTGACGCCAATGGCCTGAGCTTCCGTATCCAGCCGTCCGCTGTGCTGGAAGCGCAATTCGGCCAACTGGGCGCAAAAACGCAGAAACTGCCATTTTCCGAGGTATTCAAAGCGCTGCAGAGTGGCCAGGTACAAGGCGCGGAAAACCCTTGGTCGAATATCTACAGCCAGAAACTGCACGATGTGCAGCCCTTCATCAGCGAGACCAATCACGGCGTGCTCGACTACATGCTGGTGAGCAACTCACGCTTCTGGTACGGCATCCCGCATCAGGTGCGCATGGAGCTCGAAAGCATCATCGACGAGGTCACCTACGCAGTTAACAAACAGGCCGAAGCCGCCAATCAGAACGATCGCCAGCGCATCATCGATTCCGGTCGCAGCCAGGTGATCAGTCTCAGTGCCGAGGAACGTCAGGCCTGGCGTGATGCCATGCGCCCGGTGTGGCAGCAGTTCGAACCGGTAATCGGCAGCGACGTGATCAAGGCCGCGCAAACGGTCAATCGCAAGAAGCGCGACTGATCGCGGCCCTCACTCAGTGGGCAAGTGCTCAGCCGGTAGCGGATGGCCGAGCAGATAGCCCTGCAGTGAGTCGCAGCCCAACTGGGTAAGAAACGCCTGCTGCTCGGGCGTTTCCACCCCTTCGGCGACGATACGCAGGTTCAACGCCTGCCCCAGCGCCACGATGGCGGAGACGATGGCGACATCGTCACCGTCATGCTCCAGGTCACGCACGAAACCACGGTCGATCTTCAACTCGTTGGCTGGCAGGCGTTTGAGATAGAGCAGGCTCGAATAGCCGGTACCGAAATCGTCGATGGCGATATCCACGCCCATCTCGACCAGCCGCTCGAGAATCTCCTGACTGGCGCCCACATCGTGCATGGCGGTGCTTTCAGTGATTTCCAGGGTCAGGCAATTGGCCGGCAGGCCGTGGCGCTCCAAGGTCTGCCGTACGTTCTCGACCAGCTCGCTGTGGCAGAACTGCAGCGCCGAGAGGTTGACCGCGACGCGCCAATCCTCATGACCCTGGTCATACCACAGACGCATCTGCCGACACGCTTCGTCCAGCACCCAGTCCCCGATGGGAATGATCAGCCCGGTCTTCTCCGCCAGACCGATGAAGTGGATCGGCGCCAACAACCCCTGCTGCGGGTGCTGCCAGCGCAGTAGGGCTTCGGCGCCGAGCATACGCCCGCTTTCGCTGGCGAACTTGGGCTGGTAGTGCAAACGAAACTCGCCACGCTCCAGCGCCACGCGCAGATCGTGCAACAGCTGCAACTGCTGCCGGGCATTGGAGTTCATCGAACTCTCGAAGAAGCTGTAGCCGTTCTTGCCCAGACTCTTGGCGTGGTACATCGCCGCATCGGCGTTGATCAACAGATCCTGCTGGTCGATGCCATCGCCGGGATACAGGGTGATACCGACGCTGGTCGACACCCGCAATTCATGGCCGTCTATGTCGAATGCCTGACCGAGCAGCCCCACCACATGACTGGCAACCTTGACCGCATCGTCCGGGTGGCGCAGCTCGGCCAGCAGCACGAACTCGTCACCACCAATACGCGCCAGGCTGTCATGGGCCCGCAGATGGGCGCGCAAACGCTGGGCCACGGCTACCAGCAACAGATCGCCGACATGATGACCGAAGGCATCGTTGACGGGTTTGAAGCCGTCCAGATCCATGAACAACAAGGCGAAGTAGCCGCCGTTGCGCTGCACCTTGAGAATGCTCTGGCCAATCCGATCCTCCAGCAGCAGCCGGTTGGGTAGCTTGGTCAGGCTATCGTGCAGGGCCAGTTGGGTGAGCTCTGCATTGGCCTTGGCCAACGAGCTGTTGAGCAGTTCCGTGCGCGCCTCAAGGCGGGCGTCGAGAATCGACGTCAACAGGGCAATGACCAACACGGCGAAGGTGGTGACGATCACCAGGCTGGCCAGCCAACGACTGTCCAGACCGCTGAAAGCAGCGCCGCACAGGCTGCCCTCGGGAAAGCTCGCTGCAGCCATCCCGGTGTAGTGCATGCCGACGATGGCGAAGCCCATGATCACCGCCGCGCCGGCTCGGGCCAGGCGCACGTAAGGCGTATGTCGGCGCAAGCGGAAGGCGATCAACAATGCCGCCCCCGATGCCGCGACCGCGATCAGCAGCGACAAGGCGAACAACAGCGGATCGTAGTCGATGCCTGGCTGCATGCGCATCGCCGCCATGCCGATGTAGTGCATCGCGCCAATGCCAGCACCCATGGCCAACGAGCCCAGCGCGATATGCCAAATAGGCAGCTCGGGCTGGCTCACCAACCATAGGGCGAAACCCGAGGCGAGCATGGCGATGGCCAGCGACAGCAAGGTGATGGTCAGATCGTAACCGAGGGGGATTGGCAGGCTGAAGGCGAGCATGCCGACGAAGTGCATCGACCAGATGCCGATACCCATCGCCACAGCACCGCCAACGATCCACAGGACGCGCGCGGCACCCAGGGCGCTGGCGATGCGTCCAGCCAGATCGAGCGCCGTATACGAAGCCAGAATGGCGACACAAAGCGAAAGCGCTACCAGGGATGAATCGTAACTACCAATCAGCATCGAAGAGCTCTGAGTAGAAAACGCACGACCGAAGGACGTTATCCGCCCCACATCCCTGATGGCCAGTTGCGATTACTGAAGACAACGCGACGAATACTAACGGAAAGTTAGCCTTAGGGTCAGGAAAATAATGCCTAGGCTCCGCACCACAGGTACCTATGCTCGGCGCTTTTTCGTGCAGCCCTAGCGAGCCTCTTCCTCACCCGTGGTAATAGCCGCCGGATCGTGCAATTGCTCCAGCTGCCACCCCCCGCCAAGGGCCGCGATCAATTGCACGCTGGCAGTCAGCCGGCTGCCGAGCAGGGTCAGGTTGGAGCGCTCATTGCTCAGCGCAGTGGCTTGCACGGTAACCACGCTGTTGTAGTCCACGGTACCGGCGCGGTACTGGTTCTCGATCAGGCGTAGCGACTCGCGCGCAGCATCCAGCGCCTGCTGCTGGATACCGCTCTCCTGCTCCAGCACCCGCAGTTGCACCAGGTAATCCTCGACCTCACGGAAGCTGTCCAGGACAGACTGGCGGTACTGAGCCACAGTCTGGTCGTAGGCGGCTTCGGTACGTTCCAGCTCGGCACGCCGCGCGCCGCCATCGAACAGAGTCAGCGCCAGTTGCGGGCCGAGCGACCAGAAGCGGTTCGGCACTTCGATCCAGTCGGCGAAGCTGCTGCCGCGGTAGCCGCCAGTGGCGGAAATGCTCAGATCAGGGAACCACGCGGCTTCGGCCACACCGATCTGCGCATTGGCGGCCATCACCCGACGCTCCGCTGCCGCAACGTCCGGACGACGTTCGAGCAACTGCGACGGCAACGCCACAGGAATCGCCGGCAAGGCCGGCAGACTTTCACGCGGGGCAATGGACAGTTCCGCCGGGCTGACGCCCACCAGCACGGCAATCGCATGCTCCAACTGCGCGCGCTGCCACTGTAGATCGATGGCCTGTGCCTGGGTGCTCCTGAGCTGGGTAGTGGCCTGGGTCACGTCGGACTTGGGCACGATACCGGCCTTGTACTGGTTTTCGGTCAGCCGCAATGAGCGTTGATAGGCCGCCACGGTCGCGTCGAGCAGACGCTTCTGCTCATCCAGAACGCGCAATTGCAGATAGCTCTGCACCAGTTCGCTCTGCAGGCTAAGACGCGCTGCAGCGAGATCGGCTGCACTGGCGTCGTACTCGGCCCGACTTGCCTCAAGGCCCCGGCGCAGCTTGCCCCAGATATCCAGTTCCCAGGCCGCATTGAGGCTCAGGTCATAGCTCTTGGAAATGCGTGAGGCGCTCGAACCGCTGACGGCGACGCCATCGGAGGTTCTCAGCGTGCTATCACCACCGCCCTGCCCGGCGCGCGTCATCCCGGCGCTACCGGACAACGTGGGATAGAAACTGGCCCGAGCGCTGCGCACCAAGGCACGCGCCTGACGATACTGAGCTTCGGCTGCAGCCAGGTTCTGGTTGGACACCTGCAGACGTTCGACCAATGCATTCAACTCAGCGTCGCCGTATAGCGCCCACCAGTTGCCACGCTCCAATGCGTCTGCCGGGGACGCGGCCTTCCAACCCTCGACCTGCTTGAACTGCGCAGGCGCCGCTAATTCGGGACGCTGATAGTCAGGGCCCAGAGCGCACCCGCCGAGCACGCTGGCCAACAGCAGAGAGACGAGGGTTCGGGCAAAGGGAGCTCGGTTCATAGCGGATTTTCCAACGAAGCATCGGTACGCACGCCGCGCCAGCGATTGACACGGTGGCGCAGGCGGTCGAAGTAGAGATAGATCACCGGTGTGGTGTACAGGGTCAGCAACTGGCTGAGCACCAGGCCACCAACGATGGTGACGCCCAGTGGCTGGCGCATTTCCGAGCCCTCCGCGCTGCCCAGCACCAGTGGCAAGGCACCGAGAATGGCCGCCAGAGTGGTCATCAGGATCGGCCGGAAGCGCAGCAGACAGGCGCGACGGATCGATTCCTGCGGGCTGAGCTTCTCGCCGCGCTCCAGCTGCAGGGCGAGGTCGACCATCAGGATGGCGTTCTTCTTGACGATGCCGATCAGTAGGAACAGGCCCAACAGCGAAATCAGGCTGAACTCCATGCCCACCAGTTGCAACGCCAGCAAGGCACCGACGCCGGCAGATGGCAGGGTCGAGAGAATGGTCAACGGGTGCACGTAGCTCTCGTAAAGCACGCCAAGCACCAGATACACGACCACCAGCGCCAGCAGGATCATCAGCGGCTGGTTGTCCTGGGCCTTCTGGAATGCGGCGCCGGTACCGCCCAGCGTGCCCTGTACCTCAGTCGGCAGATTGAGCCGGGCGATGGCCACGTCGATGGCGCGGGTAGCCTGATCCAGGCTCACCCCCTCGGCCAGCGAGAAACCGATGTTCTCCACGGCGAACTGGCCCTGGTGGCTGACCCTGTCGTTCTCCAGGCTGCGCTCCCAATGGGCAAAGGTAGACAACGGCACACGCGTGCCCTCGTCGGTGATCAGCTGAATCTGGTTCAACGCTTCGGGATGCTGGGCATATTTGGGGTTGATCTCCATCACCACGCTGTACTGGTTCAGCGCTTCATAGATGGTCGAGACCTGACGCTGACTGAAGGCGTTGTTGAGCACGGCGGTGATCATGTCCATGTCCACGCCCAGGCGGCGTGCCGCCTCGCGGTCGACCACCAGGCGAATCTGCTGGGCACCCTCGGTTTCCCGGGCATCGATACCGGTCAGCTCGGGCAGCGCGCGCAGCGTCTCGCGCACCTGCGGCAGCCAGGTGCGCAGCACATCGAGATCGTCGGACAGCAGCATGTACTCGTTTTCCGAACTGCGTCCCTGGCGCCCGCCCATCTGCAAGTCCTGATCCGGCATCAGGAACATGCGCCCGCCCGGCACCTTGGGTACGCTGGTACGCAGGCGGTTGATCACGTCCTGGGCGGAATCGCTGCGCTGGGCGATGGGTTTGAGGCGCACGATCATGAAGGCATTGTTGATACCGCCACTGCCGCCGATGAAACCGGCCACGCTTTCCACCGCCGGATCAGCCAGCACTGCGTTGCGGAAGATTTCCATTTTCGGTTGCATGACCTGAAACGAGAGGCCGTCATCGCCACGGATGAAGCCGATCAACTGGCCGGTGTCCTGCTGCGGCATGAAGGTCTTGGGCACGCTGACGAACAGGTAGACATTCAACGCGATGGTCGCCAGGAAGCTCAGCAGCATCAGCAGTGAATGGCGCAGCGCCCAGTCCAGGCTACGGCCGTAGAACGCCAGTACGCGGTTCTGCAGGCGATCGCCCCATTGCTGCAAGCGCCCGCGGGGCTGCTCGTCCTCGGGTTTGAGCCAGCGTGCGCAAAGCATGGGCGTCAGCGTCAGCGACACCAGCAGGGAAATCACCACGGCTACGGCCAGAGTCAGGGAAAACTCGCGGAACAGCCGCTCGATGATGCCGCCCATGAACAGGATGGAGACGAACACCGCCACCAGCGACAGATTCATCGACAGCAGCGTGAAGCCCACCTCGCGGGTGCCCTTGAGCGCTGCCTCCATCGGCTTCTCGCCATTGTGGATATGCCGGGAGATGTTCTCCAGCACCACAATGGCGTCGTCCACCACCAGGCCGGTGGCGATGATCAGCGCCATCAGTGACAGGTTGTTGAGCGAGAAATCCAGCAGGTACATGGCGGCGAAACTGCCGATCAGCGATACCGGCACTGCCAGCGCCGGGATCAACGCGGCACGCCAACGGCCGAGGAAAGCCAGCACCACCAGGATCACCAGGCCCACGGCGATCAGCAGCGTCTGCTCGGCCTCGTGCAGGGTGGCGCGGATCACCGGCGAACGATCCATGGCGATTTCCAGCTCGACGCTGGCCGGAATCACCTCACGCAGTGCCGGCAGCTCGGCGCGAATGTCGCTGATGGTCTGCAGGATGTTCGCCCCGCTCTGCCGGTTGATTACCAGCAGCACCGAGTCCTTGTCGTTATAGAAACCGCTGTTGTAACGATCCTCGACGCCATCGGTGACGGTCGCCACGTCGCCCAGGCGCACCGCGGCGCCGTCCTGATAACGGATGATCATCGGGATGTAATCGGCAGCCTTGGCCAACTGGTCGCTGGCCTGTACCTGCCAGCGGCGCTGTTCGTCCTCTACCGCGCCCTTGGGTTTGAGGGCGTTGCTTGCGGAGATGGCCTGGCGCACTTCGTCGAGGGCGATGCCGTACTGGTCGAGCAGGCGCGGCTCCAGTGCCACGCGCACCGCCGGCAATGAACTGCCGCCGACCTGCACCTCGCCGACGCCGGTTACCTGCGACAGCTTTTGCGCCAGGATGGTCGAGGCCACATCGTAGAGCTGGCCTTTGTTCAGCGTGTCGCTGGTCAGCGAAATGACCATGATCGGCGCTTGCGAGGGGTTGATCTTGCGGTAGCTGGGCATGGTGCGCATGCCACTGGGCAGCAGCTCGCGTGCGGCGTTGATTGCCGCCTGTACCTCACGGGCCGCGGTATTGATGTCCTTGTTCAGGTCGAACTCGACCATGATCCGCGTGCTGCCCTGGCTGCTGTTGCTGTTCATCTGGTTGACGCCGGCGATGCTGCCCAGCGAGCGCTCCAGCGGGGTGGCCACGGTTGCCGCCATGATCTGCGGGCTGGCACCAGGCAGGTTGGCCTGCACGGTTATCACCGGGAAATCCATGTTCGGCAGCGGTGACACCGGCAACAGGCCGAAGCTGACCCCGCCGAGCAACATGATCGCCAGGCTCAGCAGCAGGGTCGCCACAGGGCGACGGATGAAGGGAGCGGACAGGTTCATGCGTGATTGGCCCCGCCCAGGCTTCGCCAATCCCGTAGGAGCGGCTTCAGCCGCGAACAGACCGGTGCAGCATATTCGCGGCTGAAGCCGCTCCTACGCCGGGAGCTCATACCGCCACCCCGGCCGCGCTGCGGCCGCTGACACGCCGTGACAGGCGGTCGAAGTACAGGTAGATAACCGGCGTGGTGAACAGCGTCAGCACCTGGCTGACCAGCAGGCCGCCGACCATCACCAGCCCCAGCGGCTGACGCAGTTCGGCGCCGGAGCCGGATGCCAGCATCAGCGGCACCGCACCGAACAGTGCAGCCAGGGTGGTCATCAGGATCGGTCGGAAACGTAGCAACGCGGCCTGGTAGATCGCCGCCTCCGGCGCCATGCCCTGATGACGCTCTGCCTCCAGGGCGAAGTCGATCATCATGATGGCGTTCTTCTTGACGATACCGATCAGCAGGATGATGCCGATGATGGCGATCAGGCCCAGATCGTTACCGGTCAAGAGCAGCGCCAGCAAGGCGCCGACACCGGCCGACGGCAGCGTGGAGAGAATGGTGATCGGGTGGATGTAGCTCTCGTAGAGCACGCCGAGCACGATGTACATGGTGACGATGGCCGCCAGGATCAGCAGCAGCGTCGAGGACAGCGACGCACGGAACGCCTCGGCCGCCCCCTGGAACTGCGTGTCGATCGCGCCGGGTAGACCGATGTCGGCCTCCACCTGCTCGATCACCGCCACCGCCTCGCCCAGCGATACGCCTGGCGCCAGGTTGAACGACAGGGTCACCGCCGGGAACTGGCCGATATGGTTGATCAGCAGGCTTGCCGGGCGCTCCTCGATGTGCGCCAGCGATGACAGCGGCACCTGACCGCCTTCAGCGGTGGCAACGTGGATCTGCCCCAGCGCGGCCATGCCGATACGCCCACCGTCACGGCTTTCCAGCACCACGCGGTACTGGCTGGCCTGGGTGTAGATGGTGCTGATCTGGCGCTGACCGAAGGCATCGTAAAGTGCGTCGTCGATGGTGCTGACGCTCACGCCCAGGCGCGATGCGGCGTCGCGGTCGATCTGCAGATACACCTGCAGGCCACGGTTCTGCAGGTCGCTGGCCACGTCAGTCAGCTCCGGCTGCTCGCGCAGTGCCTCGACCAGGCGCGGTGTCCACTCTTCCAGCAAGGCGCTTTCCGGCGACTCCAGGGTGAACTGGAATTGCGTGCGGCTGATGCGATCCTCGATGGTCAGATCCTGCACCGGCTGCATGTACAACTCGATGCCGGGAATGCGCGCCAGCTCGGGACGCAGCCGATCAATCACCTCGCTCGCCGTCACGTCGCGCTCAGCGTGCGGTTTGAGATTGATCAGCAGGCGGCCGCTATTGAGCGTCGGGTTGTCACCGTCCACGCCAATCGAAGACGACAGGCTGGCCACCGCCGGATCACGCAGGATCACATCGGCCAGGCGCTGCTGGCGCTCGCTCATGGCGCTGAAGGAAATCGACTGCGGCGCCTCGGAAATGCCCTGGATCACTCCGGTGTCCTGCACCGGGAAGAAGCCCTTGGGCACGGCCAGGTACAGCAGCACGGTCAGGCCCATGGTGGCGATGGCCACCAGCAGGGTCAGCGGCTGATGACGCAGCACCCACTGCAACCACACGCCGTAGCGCTCGATCATCGAATCGATCACACCACCGGCCGCATGGTAGAAGCGCCCCTCTTCCTCAGGCTTCTCGGCCTTGAGCAGGCGCGCGCACATCATTGGCGTCAGCGTCAGCGATACCACCAGGGAAATCATGATCGCCACCGCCAGAGTAATGGCGAACTCACGGAACAGCCGCCCCACCACATCCGCCATGAACAGCAGCGGGATCAGCACGGCGATCAGCGACAGGGTCAGCGACACCAGGGTGAAGCCGATCTGCCGGGCGCCCTTGAGCGCGGCGTTGAGCGGCGTTTCGCCTTCTTCCAGATGGCGGGCGATGTTCTCCAGCATGACGATGGCGTCGTCCACCACGAAGCCGGTGGCAATGGTCAGAGCCATCAGCGTCAGGTTGTTGATGGTGAAGCCGGCCAGGTACATCACGCCGAAGGTACCGATCAGCGACAGTGGCACCACCACCGAGGGAATGATGGTCGCCGACAGTTTGCGCAGGAACAGGAAGGTCACCAGCACCACCAGGGTGATGGCCAGCAGCAGTTCGTGCTGCACGTCGCGTACGGCGGCGCGGATGGTCTGGGTGCGGTCGGTGAGCACCTTGACCTCGACGCTGGCCGGCAGGCTTTCGGTCAGGTGCGGCAACAGGGTCTGGATGCGGTCGACCACGTCGATGACGTTGGCGCCGGGCTGGCGCTGCACGTTGACCAGCACCGCCTGGTTGCGGTCGGCCCAGGCAGCCAGGCGCTCGTTCTCGGCGCCGTCGACGATCTCGGCGACATCCTTCAGGCGCAGCGCAGCGCCGTTCTCGTAGCTGAGGATCAGCTCGCGGTATTCCTCGACCGAGCGCAACTGGTCGTTGGCGTCGAGCTGCGACACGCGGGTCGGCCCGTCGAAGTTGCCCTTGGGCTGGTTGACGTTACTGGCGGTGATCAGGCTGCGCACGTCCGCCAGGCTCAGGCCATAGGCTGCCAGAGCTTCCGGGTTGACGCGGATACGCACGGCCGGCCGCTGGCCACCGGCCAGGGTGACCAGGCCGACACCACTGGTTTGCGCCAGTTTCTGCGCCAGGCGGGTATCGACCAGATCGTTGACCTGCGGCAGCGGCAGGCTCTTGGAGCTGACCGCCAGGGTCAGCACCGGCGTGTCGGCCGGGTTGACCTTGTTGTACACCGGCGGTGCCGGCAGATCATTGGGCAGCAGGTTGCTCGCCGCATTGATCGCCGCCTGCACTTCCTGCTCGGCCACCGCCAACGACACTTCCAGATTGAAGCGCAGGGTGATCACCGAAGCGCCGCCCGAGCTGGTCGACGACATCTGCTTGAGGCCGGCCATCTGCCCGAACTGGCGTTCCAGCGGCGCGGTGACGGCACTGGTCATCACGTCCGGGCTGGCACCGGGATACAGGGTGAGTACGCGAATGGTCGGGTAATCCACCTCTGGTAGCGCCGAGACCGGCAGCATGCGGTAGGCAATCAAGCCGCTGAGGAAGATCGCCACCATCAACAGCGTGGTGGCGACCGGCCGCAGGATGAACGGGCGGGAGATGTTCATGCGCCAGTCCGCGGGCTGCCGGAGCGTTTGCTGCTGTCAGGCGCTGCGCTTTGCGTCGGCTGTTCGGCCTGTTTGGAGTCGATCACTTCGACCTCGGCGCCGTCACGCAGGCGGTCGGAGCCTTCCAGCACCAGACGTTCGCCCGGCTGCACACCCTCCTCGACCAGCGTGTCTTCGCCATTGCTGGCGGCGGCATTGACCAGACGGATGCTGACCTTGTTCTCGCCATCGACCACGTAGACGAAGGTGCCGCGATTGCCGAACTGCAGCGACGAGGACGGGATGATGGTGGCCGCCTCGCGGGTTTCCACGCGCAGGCGCACATTGACGAACTGGTTGGGGAACAACATCTGCTCGGCGTTCTCGAAACGTGCCTTGAGCTTGACCGTACCGGTGGCGGTGTCGATCTGATTGTCGAGGCTTTCCAGCACGCCATCGGCCAACTTCAGGCGCTCGCCGCGATCCCAGGCCTCCACCTTTAGCGTCTCGTCGTTGCGCACACGCTTGAGCACTGCGGGCAGATCGCCTTCGGGAATGGTGAAGATCACCGAAATCGGATCGGTCTGGGTGATCACCACCAGCGGCGTGGTATCACCGCTGCTGACCAGGTTACCCACGTCCAGCTGACGCAGGCCCAGGCGACCGCTGATGGGCGCGCGAATCTGCGTGAACTCGAGGTTGAGCTTGGCGGTGGCGACATCGGCCTGGTTGCTCTTGATGCTGCCGCGGTACTGGTTGACCAGCGCACGCTGGGTGTCGAGGGTTTGTTTGGCGATGCTGTCCTCGGCGTACAGACCTTCATAGCGCGCCAGATCGAGTTCGGCGTTGGTGAGTTGCGCCTGGTTCTCCTGCAGCGCCCCCTGCGCCTGCTGCAGTGCCACCTCATAGGAGCGCGGGTCGATCACCGCCAGCAGGTCGCCGGCCTTGACCTGTTGCCCTTCGGTGAACAGCGCCTTGACCAGCTCGCCATCCACCCGCGAGCGCACGTTGACGGTGTTGTAGGCAGTCACCGTGCCCAGCGCTTTCAGCTCGATGGCAAAATCCGCCTGCCTGACCTCAGCCACACGCACCGGCGTCGGTCCCATGTCGCCAAAACGGCCACGCCCCGCCTGTTGCGATTGCGGCTCACTCGGCCAGAACCACCACAGCAGCAGAAACAGCACGGCGAGCAGGGTCAGGCCGACCAGCCATTGGCGGGAGGTTTTGGAAGAGGTCGCGGATGCATTGGACATGGCAGAAAACGAGTCACTTCTTTAGGGAGTCGGAACGATAAGCACTGGCCGGTGGCAAGCAAAGTCTATTTACCGGCTTTTTACTCTCTTCTTACGTAACTAACTGTTTGGATCAGCGAACAATTTATGGCGAGCAAGAGACTGCCGCGTGCACACGGCGTTCGCCCGCAGGCACAAATAAAAACGGCCTGCTAGGCAGGCCGTCTGTTTTTCACTTGCCGCTTACTTGAGTACGGCCAGGGCTGCTGCGTAGTTCGGCTCGTCGGCGATTTCGCCGACCAGCTCGCTGTGCAGCACCTTGTCGTTCTCGTCCAGCACCACCACCGCACGGGCAGCCAGACCGGCCAGCGGGCCACTGGCGATTGCTACGCCGTAGTTTTTGAGGAAATCGGCGCCGCGCAGGGTCGACAGATTGACCACGCTTTCCAGACCTTCGGCACCGCAGAAACGCGCCTGGGCGAACGGCAGGTCAGCGGAGATGCACAGCACCACTGTGTTGTTCAACTGACTGGCCTCGGCGTTGAACTTGCGCACGGAGGTGGCGCAAGTCGGGGTGTCGACGCTCGGGAAGATGTTCAGCACCTTGCGCTTGCCGGCCAGGCTGGCCAGGGTGACGTCGCTCAGGTTGCCAGCGACCAGGCTGAAAGCCGGAGCCTGTTGGCCTACGCTCGGCAGTTGACCATCGACCTGCACCGGGTTGCCTTTGAGGGTGACTTGCGCCATGGGAGTTTCCTTATCGTTCAGGGAGTTGAAGGGCAAATATGTGACACGGGTTTCACCGAAATGAAGAGCCCATCGAATGGCAGGTCACGGCCCGACCATGCATCCAGCCTAGCGCAGAAGCGCGGCCGATACACCTGAGGCCGTGTAGGGGTATAGCGCATAATCAGAAATCCCGGCGATAGAACAGATCCAGCGAACTGGCCAGGCCACTGGCGGCCTCCAGATACAGGCGCCGGCTGAGCATGTAACGCAGCGCGATGGTATTGGCCGGCTCGAACACCCCAACGCCATAACGCAAGCTCAAGCGCTCGGTGATATTGCCGCTGGCCACGACACTGGTGGTCACGCCGCTGCCTTCGGTATCGAGCTGAAAATCCTGAATGCCCAGACTGTTGGCCAGGCTGGTGGTCAACGACGAACTCCCGGCCAGACCAAGCGCCAGCGCGGCCTGGCCGAGCATGTTGTTGTCACCACTGCTCTGCCCCAGCGGACGGCCGAGTACCAGATAGGACAGCGCCTGTTCCTGGCTCATGGCCGGCTCGGCGAATACCGTGGTCGTTGGCTGATCGGCGCTGCCGGAAAGACGAATGCCGGCGACGACGTTGTCGACCCGGCGAATTGCTTCGACATCGAGGAACGGTTGGTCGATGGGGCCGGTGAACAACAAGCGCGCCCGGCGGATGGTCAGGCGTTGGCCGTAGGCGCGGTAGCGGCCATTGACCAGATCCAGCTCACCGCGAGTATCGAGGTCATCGCCTATATGCATACGGCCGCGCAAATCTGCAGTCAGGCCAAAGCCGCTGAACGCCAGCTTGTCCTGGCCGACTTCGACGTCGACATCCATGGCAATGCCCATGCCCTGCTCCGTCGGCGGCGCCTCACGTCCGACCACACGCGCATCGTTGGACAGTTTTACCGTGGAAGGCGGCAGCTCACGCACACTGATCAGCCCACGCGGCACAGCGACCTTGCCCTTGACCGCCAGGTGCTCGGCACGCAATTGCAGTTGCAGATCTGGCGCCACCTCAAGCTCGGCATAAGGCTCGACCTTCACCGGCAGACGCTGCCCCTGCAGGCTCAGATCACCCACCAGCCCCTCGCTCCAGTTCAGCTCGCCCTTTAGGTTGCCACGCCCCTGTTCGCCGCTGCGCCAGTCGCCCGACAACTGCACCTGCTCACCGGCGATCAGCGCCTGCAATTGCAGCGCTTCCAGGCTGACCGGCAATTCGCTGCCTGACAGCTCGCCGTCCTCCAGGCGCAATTGGCCGTTGATCTGCGGCGCCAACAGGTGACCGGCGATATTGCCGCGGCCCTGCAAGCGCCCCTCGAGCTTGTCGGCCATCGGCACGAACGGACGCAGCACGGCCAGATCGAAACCGCTCAGACGAAACTCGCCATTGACCGGTTTGTTTTGCGGACGCGGATCGATCTGCGCCTGCAACGTCAGCTCACCCATGCCGGCGCTGACGAAACGCAGCTCACTGTCCACCCGTTGTGGTCGCAAGGTGCTGTCCAGACGCAGGCTGTCGTAGGGGAAATCGTGCCACTGCTCCTCGTCCGGCTGACGGATGCGCAAGGTGCCTGCCCCGGCATCGAGCAGGATGCGTCCATTGGGGCCGCTGTCCGGCAGGTCGAGCTTGAGCTGGCCGTCCAGGCGACCTTGCCAGGCGAAATCATCAGGCAACCAGGGTTGCAGGCTGGCCAGGGGGAAGTTTTCCAGGCGCCAGTCCAGAGACGGCTGGGGCATCAGACGCTGCTGCGCACCACACAAGCTGGCCTCGCCGGATCGCCAGCAATGCGCGCCCAGGTTCATGCGGCCACTGACCAGGCGCTCCAGACTCGCCGCCTGCTGCAACTGCCAGTCCTGTCCGCCGCTCTGGATACGGCCGCTGGCGATGCGCCCGCGCCAGTCGCCCTGCTCGCTGAGCGTGCCATCGACCGCCAACGCCAATTGCAACAATGGCCCTTGCAGACTCAGCTCCAGTGCCTGCCGGCGCAGGTCACCACTGCCATCGGCCTGCAGACGGCCCAGGTAGGTGTCGCCCACGCGGATACCGCGCAGATTCAGGCCGATTCGGGCCTGTTGCCGGGCATCGAGTGTCGCGTCGAGTTGCAACCTGCGCAGACTGGGATCGCCGAACGCCAGGCGTTCGCCGCTGAGCGCCAGTTGCCCCTGCGGTGCCTGCAGTGTGCCGGCCAGAGAAAGCTGGCCCTGCATCTGCCCCTGCAAGCCGGGCCAGAGCTGCCCCAGGCGCGGCAGCGCCAGTTCCAGTTGGCCACGCAAGCGCTGATCGAGCGCACCCTGGCCACTGATCCGATTGTCGCCCAGGCGCACCAGCAGACGCGCCAGTTGCCACTGCTCACCAGCGCCAGTGCCCTGCACTTGCAGCTGCGCGGGCTGACCGCGCAGGCGCCCGTTCAGGTCGATGTCGGCCTGCGCCTGTAACGCACCGTCATCGAAACGGCCCGAGGTATTCAGCGGCCCGCCGAGGTTACCGGGCATCTCCGCCAGCCAGTATCCAGGGTCGAGTTCGCTGAGCTGCAACATGGCCTGCCAGTCGATGCCGTCGGCAAAACCCAGTTTGACCACACCCTCGGCGCGCCCCTGGCCCGCGACTAGTTGCAGCTGCGGCAGGTTCACCTGGCCCAGATCACCGCTGATCGGGCTGCTCAGGCTGAAATCCCCCGCAGGCCCCTGCAACTGGGCGGCGAAATTGCCCAGGTAGTTACCGCTGCTGTAGCTGACCTCCGCCTGCAACTGTTGCAAGGCCACGGGTGGCGGCGCCTCCAGTGGATAGAGGCGCTGCCAGGGAAACGCCAGCCAGTCCAGTTTCGCATCGGCCTGCAACGCTTCGCTCCAGCCAAGTGCGCCGGTCAGTTGCAGATACTGCCGCTCCTCGGCCTCGATACGCAGCAATTCGATATCAGCGCCTTTGGCGTCCACGCGCCCGCGCAGCGTCAACGGCATCGGGGCCTGTTCGGCTGGCAGGCTGGCGGTGCCTTCAAGGCGATAGCCAGTGGCCAGGTCGCCCTTGGCCTGCACTGTCAGGTCCTGCAGATCCAGCGTCTGCGGCAAGGCGCTGCTGGCCTGGAAACGCCGGCTGGTCAGACGCAGCTCGGCTGGCAGATGCTCGGCCAGCGCCTGCACCTGCCCTTCTAGGCGGGCATCGAGATAGCCGCTGCTATCAGCTTCGAGCCTGAGGCTGCGCTGCAACTCCCCACCGACCTGCAGCGCCACCTGCCAGGCCTTGCCGTCGACTTCCGGCAGTTGCAGGCGGCCACTCAGGGCCAGCGGCCAATCGCCTTGCGGCGTCAGCTGGCCGCTGACATCCAGGCTCAGGTCATCGCGCTGCAAGGCCAGGCGCTGCAGTTGCACACCCTGCTCGTTCCAACTGGCGACCAGTTCGAGATCGCTTAGCTGTGTCTGGCCATCCAGGCGCAGTTCGCCCAGTTGAATATCGCCCAACTGCAGACGCAGCGGCAGTTTCAGGTTCGGCAGACTCAACGGCTCTGCGCTGGACTCCCCACTTTCGGGCAGGGTCACGGCCACCTGCTGCAGATGCAGGCGATCCAGGCACAACGTCAGGCGCAGCAGGCACGAGGGTGACCAGGCCATGTCGAGTTGTTGCAGCTCTATGCGCGTTTCGTCCTGCTGCCAGAGCAACGCATCGGCCTGCCAGGCGCCAGCGAGGCGGCCATTGAAATTGTCGACCTGCAAGCCCGGAACCTGAGCCAGTAGCCACCGGCTGCCGCCCTGGGTACCCAGCACAATCCACAGCACAGCGCCGATCAGCAGCACCAGGCTCAGCAGGGCGATGGCCAACCTTTTCAGCAGACGCCGCGTCATAGCTCCGGCCCCATGGAGAAGTGCAGGCGTACACCACCGTCGTCGTCCAGCGCATGGGCCAGATCCAGACGCAACGGACCGACCGGCGAAACCCAGCGCACGCCGAAGCCGACACCGGTTTTCAAGGTGGGGAAATCCAGCGAGTTGAATGAGTTGCCCTGATCGATGAAGGTCGCCAGACGCCATTTATCGGTCAGGCTGTACTGGTACTCGGCACTGGCAGCCAACAGGTAACGGCCACCGATCTTGTCGCCGCGGTTGTTCTCCGGCGACAGGCTCTGATAGTCATAGCCACGCACGCTCTGGTCACCGCCGGCGAAGAAGCGCAGAGAAGGTGGTACGGAGGAGAAACCATTGGTCTCGGTGCCACCAAACTGCACCCGGCCGAGGACGCGATGGTTGCTGAAAAAGGTGGTCAGGCCCTTGAGCATGACATTGCCGTGCAGCACGTTGGCATCGGACAGCACGCCATCCACCGCACCCGCCAGATCGAACTGCAGTCGATAACCTTCGTTCGGATCAAGGCGGTTATCGCTGCGCAACAACGAATAGCTGACGCCAGGCATCAACAAGGTGCTGAGCCCGGAGTCGTCGCCCAGGCGATATTCCTCACGCTGCCACTTGACCGACAGCACCCGCTGCCAGCCGCCAGCACGCTGGCTATGCCACTCCGGACCGACAGTAAGCAGCCGGCTGAGGCTGTCCTTGCTGGCCAGTTCTTCGTACTGATAGCCTCCAGCCAGACGCAGTTTATCGGTAAGAGGCGGATCACCAGGAATGTCGTACCACAGGCCGACGTTCTGCCGTGGCGCCGATAGCTCGGTTTCCACGCCGTAACTGTGGCCCTGTGGGTTACGCCAGTGGCGCGTCCAGTTGGCACGCAGACGTGGCCCGACGTCGGTGGAAAAACCTAGGCCCAGCCCCATGGTGCGCGGTTCGCGGGTCTGCAGCGTGACTGCAACGGGAATGCGCAACTGGTCGGCCTGGGTAGGAATGGCATCGACCCGCACCGACTCGAAATAGCCACTGGACTGCAAGGCCTGGTACAGCTCGGCGATCAGCTCGGAGTCATAGGGTGTATCGGCCTTGAACGGCACCATGCGCCGCAGCAGATCCTCATCGAAGGGGAAATCGCCGCTGAACGCGATATCACCGAGGCTGTAACGCGGCCCACTGACGAATACCAGGTCGATATCGGCCACGCCTGCGGCCGGGTCGATCGCCAGGCTCTGCAGGGAAAAACGCCCATCGAAGAAGCCATAACGCGACGCCTGGTTCTGGATCAGTCGCTTGGCATCCTCGTAACGCCCATGATTGAGCACCGAGCCCGGTTGCAGGCGGCTGGCATTGGGCACACGGAAGGCCGACAGCTCAATGGCCGGCCCTTCGATGCGGATGTTCACATTGCGCAGACGCACGCGCTCGCCAGGCTCGACTTCGAGCACCAGGCGCGGTGTTTCCCCTGCTTCGATGCGACTGCGGATACGCGCCTGGTAATACCCCAGCGCCTGCGCAGCCTTGTCCGCCTCGCTTTCGGCAATACGGCGCAGACGGCGTAGTGCCTGCGCATCACGACCATCGAGGTTGCCGATATAGCCTTCGATATTGGCCTTAAGCGCCGAATTGCTCGGGGTGACTCGCACGTCCAACTCGCCTGCGGCAAGGGCGCCAGTACTGATCAGCAGCAGTGCAAGGCTGCGCTGCAAATGTCCATATGCACTCATGGCCGGGGATGCTACCACGGAGCGGAGCGCGCGCTAGAAGCTTCGCGCCATGTGCAGACAGCCGGGGTTCAGGCGCTGGCGCGCACCACAGGCTGCGGATTGGGATGGAAAAACACGTGCTCCACCACCGGGCCGATGGCCAACTCGCCGACCTCCTCGTAACCCTGGCGCCGGTAGAACTCCAAATAGCGCGAGTTGCCGGTATCCAGCACCACGCCTTGCGAGCCGGAGTCCTCGGCGCACCAATCGTGCAGGGCCTCGAGCAACTGCTCGCCGCGATGCTGGCCCTGGAATTCGGGATGAATGCCCAGCAAGGGCAGCACGTGATAAGGGCCGGGCGGCAGGCAGGCGAGCACGGCATCGTGGTATTCGAGATAGCGCTTGGTGCAACGAAAGCCGGTACTCAGCAGCATACGCAGGCGCCAACTCCAGCTCTCGGTGATGTCCAGCCGGCGCTGCGGCGGCGCGATCAAGGCGGCGCCGATCAGGCGGTCATCGATCAGCAGCCCGATGGCCGGCAGATCCTCGTCGAAATGCCGCTGCACCAACTCACGGATCGTCGCCCGTACGCGCTGGTCGAACCCGGCACGCTCGGCCTCGAACAGGTAGGCGAAAGTCGGTTCATGGCGGTAAGCGTGATAGAGCAGCGACCGTACCTCGCGGGCGTAACCACCGTCGAGCATGCGGATTTCGGCAGGAGCGTTGTGGGGCATGGCGAACCTCTGTTGTTATCGTTTTCAGAATTTGTTCAGAGTCTGCTGCGCGTCGCGCCATACAGCGTTACAGGCAACTTAGCACCGCTGCCTTCTGCCTGCCAGGCGCTGGTCGCCGGCGCGATGGATCGGCTAGCATCCCCTTTTGTCCCAGAATCCGCCGCCCATGAAAATCGTCTCGTTCAATATCAATGGCCTGCGCGCCCGCCCCCATCAATTGCAAGCTCTGATCGAAAAGCACCAGCCGGACTTGATCGGCCTGCAGGAAACCAAGGTGGCCGATGAGCAGTTTCCGGAAGCGGAAATCCGCCAGCTCGGCTATCACGTGCACTACCACGGCCAGAAAGGTCACTACGGCGTCGCCCTGCTCTCGCGCCAGGAGCCGCTGAGCCTGCACAAGGGCTTTCCCGGCGATGCAGAAGACGCCCAGCGCCGCTTCATCTACGGCACCTTCGCCGACGCACACGGCAATCCGGTCACCGTGATGAATGGCTATTTCCCTCAAGGTGAAAGCCGTGACCACCCGGTGAAGTTCCCGGCCAAGCAACGCTTCTATGCCGACCTGCAACAACTGCTGGTGGAACGCTTCGACCCGCAGCAAGCTCTGGTGGTGATGGGCGACATCAACATCAGCCCCGAGGACTGCGACATCGGTATCGGCGAGCCCAATCGCCTGCGCTGGCTGAAAACCGGCAAGTGCAGCTTCCTGCCGGAAGAACGCGAGTGGTTGGCGACCTTGAAGAGCTGGGGCCTGGTCGACAGCTTCCGCCACCTGCACCCCGAGGTGAATGACCGTTTCAGTTGGTTCGATTACCGCAGCCGCGGCTTCGAGGACGAGCCCAAGCGTGGCCTGCGCATCGACGTGATTCTCGCCAGCCAGCCGCTGCAGGCACGCCTCAAGGATGCCGGCATCGACTATGACCTGCGCGGCATGGACAAGCCCTCGGATCATGCCCCGATCTGGCTGGAACTGGCCTGACGACCAAGCGCGTGCAGGCCACGCGCCTCGTCATATCCCTGCAACCTGACTGACTTAATCTGCGCGGCACTTTCCCTCACCCATCAGAAGGTGCCTGCCGCATGCCGCGCGCTTCGTCCGCTGTCGACCGCGACCTTTGGAGTCGCACCCTGTCCCTGCTGCTTCTGGGCTTCATCTGCTACGCCCTGCCTCTGTCGGTGCTCGCCGCCCTGCCCGCTTCGCAGAACGGCCAACCGGTGCTGCGCATCCAGGGCTCCAACACCATCGGCGCCAAACTTGGCCCGGAACTGGTCAAAGGGCTGTTCGAAGCTCAGGGCCTGCATGACATCCTGATCCAGGCTGGCAGCCGCGATAACGAACAACGCGTGCTCGCGCGCCAGGCCGGCGGTCGCCTGGTGATGATCGAGGTCGCGGCGCACGGCTCAGGTACGGGATTTACCTCGCTCAAGGATGGCACTGCCGAACTCGCCGCCTCCTCGCGTCCGATCAAGGATGGCGAAGTCGCCAGCCTCAAGGCTCTCGGCGACATGCGCAGCTCGCAGGCCGAACAGATCATCGCCATCGATGGCCTGGCGATCATCCTGCACCCCAGCAATCCCATCGCGGCGCTGAGCGTGGTGCAGGTCGCCCAGCTGTTCTCCGGGGAGGTCAATGACTGGTCGGCACTCGGCGGCAAGCCCGGCGCGGTTCGCCTGTATGCGCGCGATGACAATTCCGGCACCTACGACACCTTCAAGGAACTGGTACTGGCCCCCTCTGGCCGCGCCCTGGCGGCAACGGCCCAGCGCTTCGAGTCCAGCACCCAGCTTTCCGATGCCGTCAGTAGCGACCCGAACGGCATCGGCTTCATCGGTCTGCCCTATGTGCGTCAGGCAAAAGCCGTGGCCATCGCCGCAGGCGATTCGCAGCCAATGCCTCCCAGTACCACACTGATCGCGACCGAGGATTACCCGCTGTCGCGGCGCCTGTTTCTGTACAACCAGCCGCAGTTGGACAACCCCTGGGCCCGCGCGCTGATCGACTTCGCCCACAGCCCACGCGGCCAGGCTATCGTCGAGCGTAGCGGTTTCATCGCCCAGACCGTGCAAGCGGTGCGGGTCACCGCCGACGCGAAGATGCCAGCCGATTACCGCCAGCTGGCCGAGCAGGCGCAAAGATTGTCGGTGAATTTCCGCTTCCAGGAGGGCAGCGCAACGCTGGACAACAAGGCCCATCGCGATCTGGGTCGTGTACTGGACTACCTCCGGCAGCATGACAAGCTGCAAGGCAAGGTAGTGCTGGTCGGGTTCGGCGATCCGAAGAACGACCCGCAGCGCGCCGAGCTTCTGTCGAAGTTACGCGCCATGGCCGTACGCCGCGAGCTGGCCAAGCAAGGCGTATTGCCACGCGAGGTCACCGGCCTCGGTGACGAGCTGCCGGTCGCCGCCAACAGTGAAGACAACGGTCGCATTCGCAATCGCCGCGTGGAGGTCTGGGTTTACTGAACCTGCCGCTGTGGCGCGCCGTCACATCGGTGGGGCTTGGCAGAATGACAAAGCGGCGTTAGCCTTTGCACCGCGTGACGCCGGGCCCCTCTGGCGGTGAGTCTCTCACCGTGATGTCGGAGTCACTGAGTCGAATATCAACTCAGGCAGACATAAGGGAGGGCTCATGGACGCTCTACTTGCCTTTTTCACCACTTCGTACTTCGGTACACCCGGCTGGTTCTGGCTAGCCTTTCTGGTACTCATCCTCACCCTGCTGATCCTGGATCTTGGCGTCCTGCATCGCGATCAGCACGAGATCGAGATGCGCGAAAGCCTGCTGCTGTACAGCGGCTATTTCAGCGTGGGCGTGGCCTTCGGCGGCTGGATCTGGTGGCAGCTCGGCGCCACCAAGGCCATGGAGTACTACACGGGATTTCTCGTCGAACAGTCGCTGTCGATGGACAACGTGTTCGTCATGGCGATGATCCTCGGTTACTTCAATATCCCGCGCAAATACCAGCACCGCGTGCTGTTCTGGGGCATTCTCGGGGTCATCGTCCTGCGCGCCATCATGATCGGTCTGGGAACGGCCCTGGTGCAGGAATTCGAGTGGATTCTGTACATCTTCGGCGCCTTCCTGCTGTTCAGCGGCATCAAGATGCTGCGCAGTGGCGATGAGGAATCGCACCCGGATCTGGCGCAGAACCCGATGATTCGCTTCGTGCGGCGGCATATCCGCGTCACCGACGACATGCACGAGGGGCGTTTTCTCGTGCGCATCAAGGACAAGGTCAGCGGCAAGCCACTGCTTTATGCCACCCCGCTGCTGCTGGCGCTGGTGTTGATCGAGCTGGCCGACCTGGTGTTCGCCGTCGACAGCGTGCCGGCGGTACTGGCCATCTCCCAGGATCCGTTCATCGTCTATACCTCGAACATCTTCGCCATTCTCGGCCTGCGCGCCCTGTACTTCGCCCTGGCGGCACTGATGCACCGCTTCATCTACCTGAAGTACGCCCTGGCACTGGTGCTGATGTACATCGGTGGCAAGATCTTCCTGCACGACCTGGTCAAGGTTCCAGCCCTGCTGTCGCTGGCCGTGACGATCGGCCTGCTCGCTGGCGGCGTGATCCTGTCGCTGATCAAGACCCGCGACCAGAAACAGGCCTAGCAAGGAGACGCGATGCCCGACGTGCGCATAGAGCTCATCGAGCGACAAGGCCAGAAACTTTGGCAAGTGCGCGTCGGGCGTCGTGCTCTGACCTTCCGCGAGGAGCAGGCCGCCCGCACCTTCGCCGCCCAGCTGCATGCACGGCTGAGTTGGCTGACAGAAGGCAGGTAGCCGCAGGCTGCGCCGCATTAACCGACTCAGGCGCAGCAAGCTCCACCTGGAAAAACCAAGGCCCGCATATGCGGGCCTTGGTTTTTCTGCCAGTTGCCATCAGCGGCTGGCTTTCATCACATCACGCGGCACGTACTTGCCGATCTCGTACTTGCCGATGGCTGCGCGGTGCACTTCGTCCGGGCCGTCGGCTAGACGCAGGGTGCGCTGCATGGCGTACCAGTAGGCCAATGGGAAGTCGTTGGAGACCCCGGCACCACCGTGCATCTGGATTGCCCGGTCGATCACCTTGAGTGCGACGTTGGGTGCGACCACCTTGATCTGGGCGATTTCGCTGGCAGCGATCTTGTTGCCCACGGTATCCATCATGTAGGCCGCATTGAGGGTCAACAGGCGTGCCTGGTTGATCTCCATACGCGAGTCGGCGATATGGTCGATGTTGCCGCCCAGGCGTGCCAGCGGTTTGCCGAAGGCTGTACGGCTCACGGCGCGCTTGCACATCAGTTCCAGAGCTCGCTCAGCCATTCCGATCGAACGCATGCAGTGATGGATACGGCCTGGGCCGAGGCGGCCCTGGGCGATCTCGAAACCACGCCCCTCGCCCAGCAGCACACTCTCGTACGGCACGCGTACGTTCTCGAACAGCACTTCGGCGTGTCCGTGCGGTGCATCGTCATAACCGAATACCGGCAGCGGACGCAGCACGGTGACACCCGGCGCATCCATCGGCACCAGGATCATCGAATGCTGCTGGTGACGCGGCGCATCCGGGTTGGTCAGGCCCATGAAGATCATCACCTTGCAGCGCGGATCGCAGGCACCGGATGTCCACCATTTGCGGCCATTGATCACCCACTCGTCACCTTCACGGCGGGCGTTGGCCTGCATGTTGGTGGCATCGGACGAGGCGACTCCCGGCTCGGTCATGGCGAACGCAGAGCGGATCTCGCCAGACAGCAGCGGCTCCAGCCACTGCTGCTTCTGCGCCTCGTTGCCATAGCGCACCAGCACTTCCATGTTGCCGGTATCAGGCGCGGCGCAATTGAACGGCTCCGGACCGATCAAGGAGCGGCCCATGATCTCGGCCAGCGGTGCGTATTCGGTATTGGTCAGACCAGCGCCATAGTCCGACTCGGGCAGGAAAAGGTTCCACAGGCCTTCGGCCTTGGCCTTGTTCTTCAGCTCTTCCATGATCGCCGTCGGCTGCCAGCGATCACCTTCGGCTACCTGCTGCTCGAATACCGCTTCAGCCGGGTAGACGTGCGCTTCCATGAATGCCGTGACGCGCTCGCGCAGCTCTTGAACCTTGGGGGAATAAGCGAAATTCATCGGGCTACCTTCTGACGGGGCTGTGTGTAACAAGAGGGTGTGAGGTTGTGGAAATGATGCTAGAACAGCGCTTAAGATTTATCGAACCTATTTTCAGCGTGTATGAACATTCATAACCGATATATGATCGACTGATATCGACGCCCCTGGAGCACTGCCGGCATGAACCTGACCAAGGTGGATCTCAACCTCTTCATCGTCTTCGACGCTATCTACACCGAGGCCAATCTGACCCGTGCCGGACAGATCGTCGGCATTACCCAGCCAGCCGTTTCCAACGCCCTCGCCCGCCTGCGCGAAACCTTCAACGATCCTCTGTTCGTGCGCACCGCCCAGGGCATGGTGCCGACGCCCATGGCGCAGAACATCATCGGCCCGGTGCGCAACGCCTTGCAGTTGCTGCGCGTGTCGGTGCAGGAAAGCCGTACCTTCAACCCGCAGCAGGCGAACAAGACCTACCGCATCAGCATGACCGACCTCTCCGAGCAGATTCTTCTACCGCCGCTTTTTCAGCGCCTGCGCCGTCAGGCACCGAACGTGTGCATCGAGAGCTTCCTGGCCAAACGTCGCGAAACCACCAAGGAACTGGCCGCCGGCCGCCTGGATTTCGCCGTCGATGCACCGCTGAACACCGACCCGCAGGTACGCCACGTCAAGTTGCTGGATGATCGCTACGTTTGCGCCATGCGCCCCGGCCACCCACTGGCCAAGGAAAAGATCAGCCTCGACGAATACCTGTCGCTGACCCACATCCATATCTCCAGCCGTCGTAGCGGCCTCGGCTACGTAGATCTGGCGCTGGGCAAGATGGGCATTCAGCGCAAGATCGCCCTGCGCTCGCAGCACTACCTGATGGCCAGCAGCGTGATGCTGCAAACCGATATGGTGATGACCGTGCCGGAGCGTTTCGCCCGTCGCCATAACCTGCACCATGTGACGCTGCCAGTCGGTGACGTGCCGGCACTGGAAACCCATCTGTACTGGCACGAGAGCACGGATCAGGATCCGGCCAATCGCTGGATGCGCGAACAGATGATCGAGCTGGCCCAGCAGGTTGCCGCTCAGGAGAAGAAGGCCGAGCAAGCGGCGTGAGTGAGAGGCTGTAAATGCAACAAGGCCCGCAAATGCGGGCCTTGTCGTTTTCACTGAAGCTGGATCAGCGGGCGAGCTTGCTATCGACCGACAGCTTGCCGGCGCCTTCGAACACCAGGGCGATGCTGATGGCCAGCAGTGCCAGGGCGAATTCGTAGCCGTTGTTGCTCATGAAGAAACCATTGGCCAGGTGCACGGTGAAGATGGCCACCAGCATGGTCACAGCCAGCACCGCCGCGGCCGGGCGCACCAGCAGACCGATGATCAGCGCCACACCGCCAAAGAACTCGGCGCTACCGGCCATCAGTGCCATCAGGTAGCCCGGCGCCAGACCGATGCTTTCCATCCACTGGGCAACCCCTGCCAGACCATAACCACCGAACCAGCCGAACAGCTTCTGCGAGCCATGGGCGGCGAAGGTGATACCGGCGATGATGCGCAGAACGGTAATGCCGAAACCGGCTTGGCTAGCGGTAATGCTCTTGATCAGGTTGTTCATTTGCAAGGCTTCCTTTGGTGTGTGGGAGTTGATGGCGCACAGAATATCCAATTTATTCGATTAAAAAATAGCAAAAAACCGCTCATAAGAATCGAATAATCAGATAATTAATTGGCCGTCACGCGCTGTCCTTGCGGCTCCAACAGATAGCGCTCACGGTCATAAGCAAGGTAGTACTTATTAACCGCGTTCACATAGCTCACCACGCCCATCCCCATCTGCTCCATGGCCACACGTTCGACCTGGAAGAACCACTGGTTGGGGTTGAGGCCTCGCCGGCGCGCCTCCGCACGCAGACTCTGAACCCGTTGCGGGCCCAGGTTATAGCCCGCCAGCACGAATGCCATGCGCTCACGCTCGTTGAGCTGCGGACTATTGAAGAAATTGCGGCGAATCATCGCCAGGTACTTGCTGCTGGCCTGAACGTTGCCGTCGACGTTCTGGATATTGCTCACACCCACGCTACGCGCGGCTGCCGGGGTAATCTGCATCAAGCCCGTGGCACCGTTGGTACCACGGGCCGCAGGGTTGAGCGTCGACTCCTTGAACGCCAAGGCAGCCAGTAGCAGCCAGTCGAAGTCCTGCTGACGGGCGTGCTGCTGCAACACCGAGCGCACCTTTTCCAGACGCTGACGTTCGGCGCGGCCCAGTGGCGAGTGAACCTTGTACAGGCGCCGGTAGACGCGCTGAAAGGCAGCGTCCTGATCGGCCGGGCTCTGGTAACCGCCGAAGAAACGGTCGATGCTGGCCCGCAACATGGGCGCATCGGGACGCACGAACCATTTCATGTCGCCATCGCGTGCCAGTACCAGGTGCTTGTCGACCCGTAGTTTGGGCATCACCTTGGCCCAGCGCTCGGCAATCGGCAGCTCTACCGCGGTACGCTCGAAGATACCGGCCTGCACCATTTCCAGCACATCCTCGACCGCCAGGGTCGGATCGACCCACTCGACGACGATGGGAGGCAACTTGCGGTCAGCCAGTTGCTGGTTGATCAGTCGCAGCGCTTCGCCAACAGCGCTTCCTGCCGGTAACGAGAGGCTGCGTCCGGCCAGTTGCTCGAGGCTGCGGTAGTGCCTGTTGCCCTGCTTCGATACCAGCACCAGGGGGACATCGCTACGAATCGCCGTACTGGCACTGACATCGTGCCCGGTGCGCACGTTGAGCAGTTCGCCTGGCGCGACCAGATCGCCCTCACCGCGCTGTAGAGCACCGAGCAACTGATCCTTGGCCTTGGGAATGATCTTCAGCGTCAGGCTACGCCCGTCGCGGGAATTGCGGTTGAGGTACTGCTCGAAGGCACGTAAACGGTGGTATTCGACACCGATACTTTGCCCTTTGACCGAGCCCGAGCTGTTGCGGCTTTGATTGACCAGTACACGCAACTCTCCGC
Organism: Pseudomonas mendocina; assembly: GCF_003008615.1. Taxonomy (NCBI): domain Bacteria; kingdom Pseudomonadati; phylum Pseudomonadota; class Gammaproteobacteria; order Pseudomonadales; family Pseudomonadaceae; genus Ectopseudomonas; species Ectopseudomonas mendocina. The sequence goes on along the minus strand of NZ_CP027657.1, from coordinate 4,934,416 downwards.
TGCTGCGAATGGCCGGCAAGTCCCGGGCACTGCGCGTCTGGCCTGCAACCTCAGGCGGACCGGCCAGGCGCGCGCTGACCGGCAGCGGCAGCATGGCCAACAGGCACAGGATCAGCAGCAATCGCGACATCGATTCTCCAGGAATGGCGGCAAGCCGCCGAAGCCTCGCGGGGTTCATAGCCTGTTCTTCGCCGATGCGCGACAGACGACAACTGGCTGCAAACCCGTCAAACACGTTCCCATGACGGGCACGGGGCGCGGAGAGTGGCACAGCCAAGCGTTGCAGCGCCACCCCATAACCTTGCATCAACCTTAAAAAACAGAGACCAACTTATTGTTTTAAATCGACTTTCTGACGAACGGATGGAAGCTGCTATTCTGCCCTTTCGCTCACAGCAGGTGGCACCATGCAACTCATCGATATCGCCGTCAATCTCACTCACCCCAGCCTCGCCTCGCAAGCCGAAGCCCTGCTCGAACGCGCCTATGCCGCTGGTGTGTGTCAGATGGTGCTGACCGGCACCAGTCTGACCGAAAGCGAAGCCAGCCTCGCACTTTGCCGACAGCTGGATGCCAGCGGCGAGCGCCTGTTCAGCACCGCAGGGGTTCATCCGCACGATGCCAGTTCCTGGAACAACGCCAGCAGCGCAGCACTCAAGGCATTGCTGGCCGAGCCGGCGGTGCGTGCCCTCGGCGAATGCGGCCTGGATTTCGACCGCGACTTCTCACCGCGCCCCGCTCAGGAAAAAGCCCTGGAGCAGCAGTTGGTACTGGCGGTCGAGCTGAACATGCCGGTGTTCCTCCACGAGCGCTCCGCCAGCCAACGCATGCTGGAGATTCTCCGTGACTTTCGCGATCAACTGCCGGCGGCCGTGGTGCACTGCTTTACCGGCGAACGCAGCGCACTGTATGCCTACCTTGATCTCGACCTGCATATCGGCATCACCGGCTGGGTTTGCGATGAGCGCCGCGGCACGCACCTGCACCCGCTGCTCAAGGACATTCCCGGCGATCGCCTGATGCTGGAAACCGACGCGCCCTTCCTGTTGCCACGCAGCTTGCGACCGAAACCCAAGAGTGGGCGCAACGAACCTGCCTTCCTTGGCGAGGTACTGCGCGAAGTCGCCTTGCACAGAGGTCAGTCTGAACAGGCGCTGGCTGCACAGACCACCGCCTGCGCGCGGGCATTCTTCAATATGCCGGCCATACTAGAGGAAGCAACGCAAGAGTTTTGATTGACGTCAAGACTCTGACAAATAGCCGAGGCATACTGCTGGCAATTAGCCAATACCGACCGCAACGAGACGGATAACAACAGCATGGGCGCCTGGATCAGCGATCTTTCCCTCAAGTACAAATTCTGGGCGGTCAACGCCGTCGCACTGATCATCAGCCTGATGCTGGTGCTGTTCGCGCTGCACACCGAGCAACAGGCGCGCAGTGCCGATGCCAGGCAGGCAGCTGTCGAGCAGTCGCGCCTGCTCAAGCAATGGCCACAACAGGCTGCCTTGCCCAACGCGACGAATATCCAGGTGCTGCAAGGCAATGGCAGCTTGCCAAACGCTCAGGGCTCGGCCGATGCCAGCGGCTGGCAGGTGCTGGCCCACGATGCCTGGTTCGGTAACACCCCGCTTATCGGTGCGCAGCGCGTCTCGCTTGATGACGGCCGCAATCTGGCGATCCTCGCGCGTGCGCCCAGCCTGCTGGATCTCTTCGCTCAGCACGCCTTTTCCTATGCGCTCGCGGTCGCGATTCTGATGCTATTGCTGCTGGCCGCCTCGCAATTGCTGATCCGCTTTCTGCTCAGTCACCTCAACACGCTCAAGGACGTGATGCTGCAGGCTGAGCGCAGTGGCGACCTGTCTTTGCGCGTGCCGCTGGATAGCCGCGACGAAGTCGGCCAGATGGCCGCAGCCTTCAATGCCATGCAGGCGGGCTATCAACGTGTGGTCGGTACCGTCGGCCAGGTCGCGGCGGAGCTGAACAACGGCACCCGCAGCATGGCTGAGCGCATGGGTAGCGTGCGTCAGGGCATGCTCAGCCAGCAGAGCGAAACCGATCAGGCCGCCACCGCGATCAATGAAATGTCCACCACGGTGCAGCACATCGCCGAGCATGCCGGCAGCACCCGGGATCAGTCGCACAACGCCGATCAGTTGGCACGCGCGGGGCAGCAGGTGGTCGAGCGCGTCGAGCAATCCATCGCCGCGCTGTCGCAAGGCGTACGGCAGAGCGCCGGCAGCATCGAACGCCTGGCCGAGGACAGCCAGCACATCAGCCGTGTGGTCGGTGTGATCCATGGCATCGCCGAACAGACCAACCTGCTCGCCCTCAACGCCGCCATCGAAGCGGCGCGTGCCGGTGAAATGGGCCGTGGCTTCGCCGTGGTCGCCGACGAGGTACGCAACCTGGCCAAGCGCGTGCAGGACTCCACCGACGAAATCACCCAGATGATCGGCAACCTGCAGGGCGGCACCCGTGACGCCGTGGAGTTCATGCGTGAGAGCTCGGAGAACGCCAACCACTGCGTACAACTGGCACAAGAGGCAGGCGAGTCGCTGGCGGCAATCACTGCGGCAGTGGCGCTGATGCGGGACAGCAATACGCAGATCGCCGTGGCAGCCAACCAGCAGAGCCAGGTCGCCGAGGAGATGACCCGCTCGGTGGTCGGAATCCGCGATGTCACCGAGCAAACGGTCGGCCAGACCCTCGAGTCGGCAGCCACCAGCCAGCAGTTGGCCGAACTGGCCGCAGAGCTGAGCAAAGCCATTCGCCAGCTACGCCTGTAAGCAGGCGTCCCAGGCTATCTGGCCCATAGCCAGGAGCAATTCGTCACAGCCGCATGGGCAGTCCTAGACTTCATTTCATCAAGTCGAGGATTGCCCCATGGACACTCATCCCAACCTGCCGCCCCTGCTGGCGGTGCTGCTGTTTCTGCTATCGCTGACCCTGCTGCTGATCGGCGCCTGGCACCTCAGTTTGGTGCCGCTGGCACTCGGCCTCATTGGGCTGTACGCCGCCCTGGCACTACGGCCTCATGGTATCTCTCCGAGGTGACAAGCCATGCAAGCATTTCTGTAATGGACGCAGCACCAGCAAGCCGCCGCTGAGCATCGGCCTGGCCAGCCGCACCATCTGAATCATGAACTGAAATCCTTGGCGCCTAGAGCAAGACGCCAAAGACGCTGAATCAGCCGAACACCGTCACCGTCTGCCGACTCAACGCGATCAACTCGCCGCTAGGGCTCCACATCGCCGCAGCCACGTGGCCATAACCATCACGCGCATGTTCGATCTCCGCCCGGTACAGGCACCAGTCTTCGGTACTCAGCGTCTGCAGCGGCTGGACGAACTCGATGGTCCAGGTCAGCGAGCTGCCTGGGGCTGGGCTCTTCAAGTGAGGCAACACCGCTGGCGGCCAGGCATCGACCAATGCCAGCAGGTACGCCTCGCTCAATGCTTGTGGTTCGGCCTCGCCTCGCAGGCGCACCCAACCACCCATCTGGCGCGATTGATTGTTGGAGAAAGGCATACCGCCTATACCCCAACGCATGGCCAGAAAGCGGGTGAACTCCGGAGTGACGTTACGCACGTACGGCAGCTCCTGGCACTGTTCGACCGCAGCGATCTGCGGTGCAGGCAATGCCTGCACCGCGATGGCAGAGGCACGCGAGGCACCGAAGCTCCCCTGCACCATGGTCACCACCTGGCCGTCTTGTACGGCACGCAGACACAACTGGCTGACCGCCTTGCCTTCACGCAGCACCTCGGCCTGAAAACTCACCGGCACCTCTGCCGCAACCGGGCCAACGAAGGTGATGGCCAGCGAGCGAACCGGACGCCCTTCCGGCACTTTGGCGCGCATCGCCTCGAACGCCAGTGCCGCCACCAGGCCGCCAAAACTGGCGCGCCCCTGCCCCCATTCGGCGGGGATCACCACGGCATCGGGATTGCGACGCACCGCATCGAGCAACTCGGAAAAGATCATACGCACCTCATGCTTCATCAATGGCGATGATCTTAGGGGATGCAGGAGGCCGAACGATAGACCGGCAATACGCCCGTTAGGTCATATTGCCGGCGAGAATGGCACCCTATCCCTGAAAGGGAAAATCACCATAGAGCGCCAGCAAGGCATCATCGGCGCGCTGCTCGGCAAGCTGCAGAGCCTGTTGCCAGATGGCTCGACAAGGCGCCAGGGCCGGAAGTGACTCGCCTTGCGCGAGCCATTGCAGGCGGTCATGCCAGTCGCCAAGTTGGCTCTGCGCACGCTTGAGTCTCAGCTGCACGGCTTTGCTCAAGCCGCTTTGCACCGGGTAGGTTTCCGCGGCATAGCGCACTCGCTTGATCAGCAGGCGCAGGCGATGACGATCATGCGCCGGGTCGCGTAAAGCCTGCGCCAGCTTGTCTTGCTGACGCCGCAAACGACGCCGGATGCGCTTTTCCACCGATATTAGCTGGCCTTGCCTGGCGGCCTCGCGCCAGCTCGCCGGCCAGACATCGAGCAGCAGCATCAGTTCGGCAAGCTCGCGGCTGCTGGCAATCGCGGCATAACCCGCGGCACGCTGCCCGGCATCGACCGCTGCCAATTGCGGAAAACCCAGTCGCTCCAGTTCGGTCACCAACACCTCGCGATCACGCAGCGGGCCACTGAGGCGCCCCAACACTGCGGCGCCCTGCTCCAGCGCATCCACTGCCGGAAGCCCGCGCAATGGGCGCAGCAGGCTGCGTAACTGTCGCAAGGCGATGCGCAGATCGTGCAACGCCTCGGTATCGGTACAACTGGCCAATCGCGCCTGACAGGCATACAGGCGCACCTGCAATGCCAATACACGATTGAGACAATGTTCGATGAAATTGCTCATATTCGTTCCTCCAGAACGACGGTGCACCAAGCTAACAACACCGAGCCTATCGCATACACGTGACCATTGGTCGCTAACGCGAAAAACGCCAGGGTAGCGCCCGGCGCAAATCCCCCAGCGCCTGGAGCAGGGCCGCGCGCGAAGACGGCTGGCCCGCATAGCGTTGCTGTTCGAAACAACGGGCAAACGCCTCGATCTGCGCCGCCTGCGCCGGCAACTCACGAGCGGCACGCAGAGCGAAGGAGCGTGCGCCCTCACCTGCCTGACGTTGTACTCCGTGACGCGCCAGCAAGCGTTCGAACTTGCGGAAAATCTGGCGCTGCGGATCCGCTCGCTGCTGCCAGGGTTTGAGCAGCCAGAGCGCCAGAAGGCCAAGCAGTAGCCCACCCGTGCCGACCAGAGCCAGCGCCAGGCGCTGCCAGTCGAGGCTACCGAACCAGTTCTGCAGCAGCTTCAATTGCTGCTCGCCCTGGTAGCCCAGTACCCAGCGCTGCCAGCCGTAATTGAGGTTCTCCCAGCTCAGACGCAATTGATTGAGCCAGGCCAGCTCGCGGTAGCGCAGCGGCGAGAACGGCTGGTCGTCGAGAAAGCCGTCCTCGTCGGCCAGTGCCTCTTCCAGTCCCTGCTCGATACGCTGCGGCGCGACTTGAAAGGTCGGATCGATACTGCGCCAGCCCTGCCCCGGCTGCCAGTATTCGACCCAGGCATGGGCGTCGAACTGACGAACCTGAATGTAGTTGCCGTTAGGGTTGAGTTCGCCACCCTGGTAGCCCGCCACCACCCGTGCCGGGATACCGGCTGCACGCAGGACGAAAGTCATCGCGCCGGCATAGTGAGCGCAGAAGCCGCGGCGAGTGTTGAACAGGAAGTCGTCGATGCTGTCACGCCCCAGCGGCTGCGGGCGCAAGGTATAGACGTAAGGTTCACGATTGAAGTGCTGCAACAGCGCAGCCACCAACGCGTCGGCCTGTGGATACTGCGCCTTCAATTCGGCAGCCCAGGCGCGGCTGCGCGGGTCACCCTGTGCAGGTAATTGCAGAGCGCGCTGCAAGGCCGGTGAAGCGATATCCGTCTCACGCAGTGCCTGGGGCCAGGAACGCACCTGATAGAGCAAGGGCCGATCCACCGGGCGCCGTCGCTGCCAGCGGAAATCCGTCATCATTCGCGCGTCGTTCTGCGCCATCTCGCCGACATCCAGTGCAAACAACCAGGGTTTGCCGCTGGGCTGCATGATGATGCTGTAATCGAGCGCCTCACCTGCCTTGCTCCACTGCGGCGATGCCGGCAACTCGGCGTAGCTGGACTGCGACCAGCGTCGGCCATCGAAACGCTCCAGCGTCAGGGCGCGCCAGTACAGTTGCTCGCGAGGCGGTACAACGCCTTCGAAACTGGCACGGAACGCCAGCGCCGAGGATCGGCCGAGTTCGGCGATATCGGCCGGTTCCATGCTGTCCGATAAGCCGGTGACACCCTTGTCACTGGGCACCGGCAGCGACCACAGCGGCCCCATGCGCGGGAAGAACACGAACAACAGCAGCATCAAAGGCAAGGCCTGCAACAGCAGGCTGCTGGCCAGTCGCAGGGTCGGCCAGGGGCGCTCGGCGAAACCGCTGTGCTGCAGCCCCACCAGCGCAGCCAGCAGCGCAGTAACCGGCAGCAAGCTGTAGAGCGCAGCAAGAATGCCGTCCTCGAACAGGTAGGCCGTGACCACGCAGAAGAAACCGAGAAAGATCAGCACCAACGCATCGCGTCGGCTGCGCATCTCCAGCAGCTTGAGGATGAAGGTGGCGATCAGCAGCACCACGGCCGCATCCAACCCTACCAGCGTGCCGCGCGACAACAGGATGCCGGCCAGCACCAGCACCATCAGCCCGCCCTTGGCCCAGCCATTGGGGTAACGCGCACGCATGCGAAATATCTGCACACGCCACCCCGCGGCGACCAGCCAAAGGGCGATCGTCCACAGCGGCAAGTGCACCAGATGCGGCAGGATCACCAGTACCTGCGCCACCAGCAACCAGGTCAGGGCGATGCGCGGAATGCCCGGCAGAACGCTCATGCCCGCTCTCCGAACAGGGCCAGAGCGCGTAGGCAGGCATCGCGATGGCCTTCGCCATAATCCGGCGCGATCACCTGTCCCGGCAGTTGCAGGCCGAATGCCTGCTGGCGTTCGGAAAATTGCAGCACCCAATGGCAGAGCAGTGACAAACGCATTTCGCTGTCACCGCTCAGGCTGTCGAAGTCCAACCACAGATCGCGGCCGCTGAGCATGGCGAAGTCCTTCACCAGCAGGCCCTGGCCACGTGAGTAAGCCTTCCAGTCCAGGCGACGCTTGGAATCGCCTGGCTGATAGTCGCGCAAGCCCTGGAAATCATCGGCGCCCTGACCACGGGCACGCATGCCCTCTTCTTCCTCTTCATCACCAAGACCGGCCGACAGCGGCAGGTCGCCCTCCAGTGGACGTGGATAGACCAGTACCGCCTGATCCAGGTCGACCCAGCTCCAGGCCACCAGCAAGCCCAGGGGAAAACGGCTTTCCACCCGCAGGCGCTCAGGCCGCAGCCAGCCACGGCGCAAGGCTGGCAGACCGAGATCCACCTCGGTCTGACCATCACGTGGCACATCGCGCACTAGCAGATCGCTCGGCGGCCACCCCAGCGCCACAGCCTGATGTTCACGTTCGCGGCTTTCCAGACGTACGCGAAAACGCGCCTGCTCGCCGACGAACACGGCCCCGCCGCCGCCAGCCTTGAGCACCAACCCGGCCAGATTTCGATAGGTGTGCAGGATGGCGATGACGAACACCGACATCAGCAGGAAGGTCAGCCCGTAGGCCAGGCTGTTCTGGTAGTTGATCCCCACCAGCAGCATCAGCAGCAACGCCACGGCAAAGGCAGCACCCACCCGGCTGGGCAAGATGAAGATGCGCCGCTGGTTGAGACGAACGCTGGCCGCTGGCGGAATCCGCCTGGCCAACCAGCGGCGCCACAGTGGTTTCAGCGCTGCACGCATCAGAGCGCTGGTACTTCGCGCAACAACCACTGCACCAGGCTGCCACCACCATGGCCGGTGGGGTCGGCGCGTTCACGCAGGCGATGCCCGACGACCGACGGCAGCACCGCTTGTACGTCCTCGGGAATCACATAGTCGCGCTCGGCCAGTAACGCCCAGGCCCGTGCAGCGGCCAGTAGTGCCAGGCTGGCGCGCGGCGACAGGCCCCAGGCGAACTGCGGTTGGCTGCGGGTCGCCTCGACCAGGCGCAGCACGTAATCGACCAGCGCATCACTGGCGCGCACCTTGGGCACCTCGGCCTGCAGGCGCGCCAACTCGGCATGATCGAGAATCGGCTGCAAGCGCGGCAACAGATCGCGCCGCGCATCGCCGAGCAACAGTGCCCGCTCTGCGGCCTGTGCCGGATAGCCAAGTGACAAGCGCATGAGGAAGCGGTCGAGTTGAGATTCAGGCAGCGCGAAGGTGCCGCCACTGCTGACCGGGTTCTGCGTGGCAATGACGAAGAATGGCTCAGGCAGCGGCCGCGTCGCACCCTCGATGGTCACCTGCCCCTCTTCCATGGCCTCGAGCAACGCACTCTGGCTTTTCGGCGTAGCGCGGTTGATCTCATCGGCCAGTACCAGCTCGGCAAAGATCGGCCCCGGGTGAAAGACGAACTGCCCGCTGTCCTTGTCGAACACGGAAGTGCCGAGAATGTCGCCTGGCAACAGATCCGAGGTGAACTGGATACGCTGAAAGCTCAGACCCAGCACGCGTGCCAGGGCATGGCTGAGCGTGGTCTTGCCCATGCCGGGCAGGTCTTCGATCAGCAGGTGACCGCGCGCCAGCAGGCAGGTCAGCGCCAGGCGTACCTGTGCCTCTTTGCCCAGCACCACTTCATTGACCGCATCGAGACAGGCATCCAGTTTGCTTCGCATCGTTCGCTCCTTATGCAGAACGCCGATGCTACTGGGCCGCGGGTGTACGGCAAAGCGCCATGACATTTTTGCTCACGAAACTGTGAGAGCCCGTACAAAGTCTGCTACGCATCGGCCCTGCTGCATTGAAAACCGGCAGAGCAACCATCGATGTTGCATGGCTTTGGCTCACAAGCCGCAGAACAGCCTCCGCGCGGCTCGCTCACAGCCGGAAATGCCCGGCCAGCCCCTGCAGCTCGCGCCCCAACTCGGCCAACTGGATGCTCGAAGCAGCCGTCTCGTCCATCGCTGTGGCCGACTGGTCGGCGATATCCCGGATCGAAGTCACGCTGCGGTTGATTTCCTCGGCCACTGCCGTCTGCTGCTCGGCCGCGGCAGCGATCTGCTGGTTCATCTCGAAAATCAGCGCCACCGCTTCGGCGATGGCGGCCAACGCGCCTTCGGTCTGGTTCGCATCGGTCACCGTCAGGCTTACCAGGCTAGCGCTCTCCTGCATGTCCGCCACCGCTCGGCGACTTCCTTCACGTAGCGCGGCGATCAGCGATTCGATCTCGGCAGTGGATTGCTGGGTGCGTCTGGCCAGCGCCCGCACCTCGTCAGCGACCACCGCAAAACCGCGCCCCTGTTCACCAGCGCGCGCGGCTTCGATGGCTGCATTCAACGCCAACAGATTGGTCTGCTCGGCGACGCTCTTGATCACATCCAGCACTGCATCGATGCGCTGCGTATCCTGACTCAGGCGTTGGATACTCGCCGTGGTGGCGTCCATGGCGCTGGCCAGTTGCTCGATACGCTGCAAGGTCTGGCGCACCACCTGATTGCCATTGCCAACACGCCGGTCGGCCTGCTCGGTCGAGGCAGCCGCGGCTTCGGCATTGCGCGCCACTTCATGCACGGTGGCGGTCATCTCGCTCATGGCAGTGGCGACCTGATCGGTCTCCAGCTTCTGCCCGTTGACACCCTGCCGAGTCTGTTCAGCGGTTGCCGAAAGCGATTGAGCCGAACTGGAAATCTGCGCGACACCACCTTGCAGGCGACCGACCATCTCCCGCAGGTTTGCAGCCATGCTTTGCATGGCTGCGAGCAACTGGCCGATCTCATCACGGCGCTCCCGCTCGATGTGTACGCTGAGGTCGCCGCCAGCGATGGCTTCGGCAAGACCGATCACACGCTTGAGCGGCCGCACGATGGCCAAACTGATGGTGACTGCCGCGCCCAGCCCGAACAGAAGAGCCAGCGCCGCAGCGAGTACGATCAGCCCACTGCTGGACTGCTGGTCGGCCTGCATGACCTGACGCTGCGCCGCCAACGCCTGGTCGACCTTGCCGAGCAACTGCTCGACCTGCGCAACCAGCTGAAGATAGACCTGCTTCTGCTGCTGCAATTGCGTGGCGTATTCCTTGAGGCGCTCGTTGAATGAGTCGACATTGACCACCACCTCACCGAGCACGGCGGCGTATCCCGGATCGTCCAGCGCGTCACGCAACTGCGCAGCCAACGCCTGGGCATCGCCAGCCTGGGCGATCTCGGCCTGCTCGCTCGCATCGCTGCGCCGGCTGGCCTCCAGGCGTTGCCGAGCCTGATCCAGCGCCTGCAGCAGCAGTTGATGGATCTTGCCGACCTGGCCGGCCTGCACAACCGAATCGCCACCCTGCTCGCCCTGGGTGCGCTTGAGCAGGTCAACGCCATCTTCGGCCAACCCTTCCTGCAGCAGATCGAGACTGTTGGCGGCACTGATCACCAACCAATCCGCGGCCTGCAGGGACAGTTGCATGCTGTCGGTCAACTCAACGTAACGGGCAAAGGCGCTGCGGTAATCGCCCAAGGCGGGTTCGACCTGCGCCAGAATCGATGCCGTGTCACTGTCCAGATCACCTTGCAAAGTTGTACTGGCCTGCACAATGGCATCGGCCTGCTCGGCCAGGCGCTGGGCATGCTGGCTGTCTCCAGTCAGTGCGAACGCCTGCTCGCTATGACGCATACGCAGCACCTGCTCGCCCAGAGCGCTCATGCGCTGCTGCAATTCGGCGCCCGCGCTCACCTCGCGCAGCGCCAACAAACCGGTGCCAGCCACCAACGCAGTGAGGCCAAGCACCAGTGCAAAGCCGAGCATCAGTTTGCTGGCCGTACTCAGACTGGCCAGCCGATTCGCCAATGAGCCACCCATGACATCCCCCTGCCTACTGCAGCCAGCCCCGGAATTCTGGAACATAGAAGCGCAGCCTTGCTGGCGACAAGCCAGCAAGTGCCAGGATGGCCGGAACAGTTAACTGGACGTCGTTTTCAGAACGGGTTCAGAGGACGTTGCATCTGAAACAGATCACGCGTGCGGCAATAGGCGCTGCCGCCGAGGCGGCCGACAAGGTCGAGCTTGAGTGGATCGAGACGGCCCTGCTCGTTGAGCACGGCGTCATCGATATGCGCCAGCAGCACCTCGGCGAAGATCAGGTGGCAATTGGGCTGCTGCGCTGGATAGGGCTGGATCTGCGCCACCCTACATTCGAAGGTCACTGGCGCACCAGCGACACGGGGTACGCTCAGTCGCGCGCACGGCAGGCTGGCAATGCCGCAGTGGGCGAACTCGCTGACCTCATGCGGAAGAATCGCGGCACTGGCGTTCATCGCCTCTGCCTGCGCATGGCTGACCAGTTGAATCGCCAGCTCGCCGGTGGCCTGGGCGTTACGTAAGGTGTCCTTGAGGCTGCCGTCATCACGGGTGTTGACGTTGACCAGCAGGGTCGGGGGATTGTCGCTGATCACCTGGAAGAAACTGAACGGCGCCAGATTGGCCACGCCCTCGGGCGAACGACTGGAAACCCAGGCAATAGGCCGTGGGGTGATGCTCGAAGCCAGCCAGCGGTAGGCGTCCAACGGGCTCAGGGTGGCGAAATCGAGTTGCATCAGCGCCCCGCTCGCGATTCACGGATGTAGAAGCGCGCACGCTCGGCCTTGCTGGTACAACCGGCATAGGCTTCGAACTGCTGCTGGGTCTTGGCTGCTGTGAGCAGCGAAAGTGCTTTGGAATAGCTAACGGTACCGGCGAAGCCCTCGGCCTCGGCGATGCTCAGCTCCTTCCAGGCGGCATCCAGCTGATTGGCACAGGTATCACGGTAAACGGTCTTGCCGGCGCAGCCGGTCAGCGCGACCGCCAGCAGCGGTAAACAGATCCAGTGTTTCATTTCGACCACACTCCTCGAACGGATATGACTACGGGTTGGCCCAGTCTATGACGCTCCGGCCGGACGAAAGTGCCCGGCTCCCGGCCGTTTCGCTTGCACGATCATACCCATGCCCACTGCCGGCTGGCGAACCGCCCCGTGCAAGATTGTGCTCAAGGCGAAAAATCTGTTTCCCGAATGGCACCGCAAAGCAGCGACCGTTCGCAGGTGAACGGGCAAAGACAGCCACCGACGAATTCTAGCAAAGGCTCTCTTGGCGCCGCCCCACCTCAAGGGTAAGGTCGGTGCATCTGCGAGGAATATCGTCAATGAGCAAGAAAGTAGCGCTGGTATTAGGCTCCGGGGGCGCACGTGGTTATGCGCACATCGGTGTAATCGAAGAGTTGCAGGAACGGGGTTACGAAATCGGCTGCATCGCCGGCTGCTCCATGGGCGCAGTGGTTGGCGGCATCTTTGCCGCCGGCAAGCTACGCGAATATCGCGAGTGGATAGAAAGCCTGGATTATCTGGACGTGTTGCGTCTGCTCGACGTCAGCTTCCGCCTCGGCGCCATACGCGGTGAGCGGGTGTTCGGTCGCATTCAAGAGATCGTCGGCGACGTGGATATCGAAAACCTGAATATCCCCTTCACCGCTGTTGCCACCGACCTGACCAACCAGCAGGAAATCTGGTTTCAGGAAGGTTGCCTGCACCAGGCGATGCGCGCCTCGGCGGCAATCCCCAGCCTGTTCACGCCTGTCATTCAGGGCAAACGCATGCTGGTCGACGGCGGCCTGCTCAACCCACTGCCGATCGTGCCGGTGGTTTCCAGCCACTGTGACCTGATCATCGCGGTCAACCTCAACGCCACCAACCAGAATCACTACCAGTTGCCGGTGATCGAGCGCCCCGCGGCACTCAAGGGACGCATCGACCAGTTGATGAGCAGCCTTGGTTCGCGCCTGCCGAGCTTTCGCCGCAAAAGCGAGGATGAAGCCTTGCTACTCGCCGAAGAGCAGCGGCTCGCCGATGACGTCAGCCCGGCCGCCGCACCGAGCCGCAAACAGGATGGGGATGAGGCGGCGCCGAAATCCGCCAGCGGCTCACGGATTGCAGAGTTCAGCGGCCCGGCCTCGCTGCTGGAACTGGTGAATCAGAGCTTCGAAGTCATGCAGACCTCGCTGGCGCAGTACAAGATCGCCGGCTATCCGCCGGATATTCTGATCAACGTACCCAAGCGCGCCTGCCGCTTCTTCGAGTTCTACAAGGCGCCAGAGCTGATCATGCTAGGCCGGCAGATCGCGCGTGACACCCTGGATAAATACGAGAGCGAGCGCGGCTGATCAGTCGCGCTGTTCCTCGCCCGGCAACGGTTTGTCCACCACCGCTTCGGCTGGCGGCGTCTTGTCCGCTACCCAGTCGCTGAGCAGGCTGTAAGCCACCGCCAGCAGAGTCGGGCCAAGGAACAGGCCCATGAACCCGAAGGCGAGAATACCGCCGAACACCCCCAGCAGCACCACCACCAGCGGCAGGTTGCCGCCGCGGCTGATCAGATAGGGTTTGAGGATGTTGTCCACGCCACTGATGATGAAGAAGCCCCAGACACCGAGGAAAATCGCCATGCCGATTTCCCCCTGCCAGACCAGCCAGGCCACTGCCGGCCCCCAGATCAGTGGCGGAATCATGATGAAGCTGAAGGCGAAGGTCAGCAGGCCCAGCACCAGTGCACCCGGCACGCCGGCGATGACGAAACCGATATAGGCCAGCACTGCCTGCGCGGCGGCAGTACCGATGACCCCGTTGACCACTCGCTGCACGGTACCCGCGACCAGTTCCAGGTAGTGATCGGCACGCTCGCCGATCAGCCGCTCCAGCAGGCTGTGGACGAAGACGGCCAGACGAGGCCCGTCGCGGTAGAAGAAGAACACCAGCACCAGGCTCAAGGCCAGCTCGACCATACCGCCACCGATCTTCGCACTGCGCGCCAACAACCAGTTGCCTACCTGGCCCAGATACGGACGCACGGTATCGAAGAATGCGGCGCCCTGCTGGTCGATGGTGCGCCACAGCTCAACCAGTCGTTCGCCTACCAGCGGTACACCGGCCAACCAACTGGGCGGCGGTGGTAGGCCTTCTACTTGCAGATCCTTGACCAACGCGTTGGCATCCTTGATGTGATCGGCGAGGTTGAACCCCAGCCAGATCAATGGCACCGCCACCAGAACGACCCACACCCCGGTCAGAATGCCCGCAGCCAGCGACAGCCGCCCGTTGAGCAGTTGCGTCAGCAGACGCATCAGCGGCCAACTGGCGAACGCCAGCACACCTGCCCAGAACAGCGCCGACCAGAACGGAGCCAATACCCAGAGACTGGCGGCCAGCAAACCGAACAACAGGATCTGCACCAGCAGACGATCATTTGTGGCCATGAAGCAAAACTCCCTTCGACGAAACGACAAAGCGCCCATGATGGGCGCTCTGCAACAGGCGATTGCGGGCGATAGCTTAACGCAACAAACGTACGCTCAGTGCGCCATCCTCACCATCGCCCAGCTCCAGGCGAGCTTCGCGCACCCGCTGCTCGATCAGGGCCTCGCGCCAGGGCTCCGCCTGATCACCGGACAGCGCGACGCGCAAGGTACTGTCCAGATTCAGGCTGCGCGCCAACACTTCCACCCAGGCGCTATCGGCCTTGGCGTCATCGGGTAGCTTCAGTTGCCCATCGGTACGCAGCTGACGCAACAGCGTCGCAGGTGTCGGCAAAAGCTCGCCCAGCGGCGCAGCGGCGTCCAGTTGTTCGACGTGCAGATAGGCGCGGCGGTTGCCGCGGGTGATGCTGTAGAGCGTCAGCAAGCTTTCATGATTTGGCTCGGCCAGACGCAACAGTGCGTAGGACTGCTGGTCATCGGAGCCGTACAGCGTGGCATTGCCGAACACCGAGTTGGCCCACAGGCTACTCGCTCCACACTCACGCCCCTGGCACCAGTAGAGCAGCTCGGCGCCCTGCTCCAGCAAGGCCTCGCGAGAAGCGCCGAACACCTGATCGGCGCTGTGGGTGCGTGGCAGTTCGTAGGTCACCGCAGTGTGCTGGCCCTGTACCAGAATCTCCCGCTCGTAACGCAGACGGCCGCTGATACGGCGAATCGAGCCCTGCGGATAGATGCGCTCGACATCCGGGGCGTCCTTGAAAGCGACAATGTGACTTGCAGGGAAGCGAGGAAGCACCTCGAGATCACGGCTGCCTGGAAGATCGGCCGCCAGCACGGCACCGCTGCAGAACGTGGCAAACACCGCGGAAAATAGCTTCATATGTCCCTTCATCGAATGGCAATCCGTTGAAAGAAAGCGGCGGGTAAACGTGCGATGCAGCGAGTGGCGACTTTTTGCGGGTCGATCATGCGATCCTCCATGGCAGACCGCCACACCTTTCCCCACGACCACAGGCAAGTCAAGGCAAGCGCAGGAATGGATTGAAACAATCCGCTACACGTTGTGCGCCCACCTCGTCATCCAGATGCAGATGGTGGCCGCCCGGCAAGCGGTGAATCTCGAACGGCAGATCCTGCAGCAACGCCTGTACTGCGGACTGGGCGCCCATCATGCCCTGCTCCGCCAGCACCAGGCTGACCGGACATTGCAGCGCACGGACGAAGGCCTTGGCGTGGGCCCAGCTCAGACGCAATGGCGACGGCAAGGTCAGACGACTATCGGTGCGCCAGGTGTAGCCACCCGGCACCGGCATCAGCCCGCGCTGGGCCAGCAGTTCTGCAGCCTCGCGGCTGACCGCGCCGACACCCTTCATGCGCGCTTCGACAGCACGCGCCATCTCGGCATACACCGGCTTGCGCTTGTCATTCAGCGCCTGCCTGGCGCGCAACGCTTCACCAAGCTTCTGTGGCGCCTGCTCGGCCTCGCCGGTGTAGGGCACCAGGCCATCGATCAGTGCAAGGCGCGCAATCCGCTCGGGCATGGCTGCCGCCAGCAACACCGAGGTGATCGCGCCCATCGAGTGACCGAGGATGGAAAACCGCTCCCAGCCAAACTGCTCGGCGACCTGCAACACATCGTAGGCGTAGTCCCACAGCGCATAGCCGGCCCCTGCCGAGCGATGCTCGGAGTGGCCATGGCCGGCAAAATCCAGGGCCACGATGCGCAGACCTTCGAGCTTCGGCGCCAAGCGCGCGAAACTGGCGGCGTTATCCAGCCAGCCGTGCAAAGCCAGCACCGGCAAGCCGTCGTCCGGCCCATACAGGTGAGCCGCCAGTTCGATATGCGGCAAGCTCAGGCGAACTTCCTCAAAGCCATTATTCATGCGCGCTCCTCATGCGAGTCATCCCAGCGGTTGAACAATTGACGCAGCAACGCAGCCGTATCCTGCGGGCGCTCCAGGGGAAACATGTGTCCACCTGGCACGTGGTGATATTCGGCCTGCGGCATGCGCCGCAACAGTCGCGCATGGTGCGGCAGGACTACCCGGCTATGACGACCGCGCACCATGGACAACGGCACGGCCAACTGCTGAGGCCGGCCTGGCGAGGTATGCGGCACGTTGCGATAAATGCTGATTTCCGTGGCCGGATCGAACTTCAGGCGCAGGCCCTGCTCCGCCACCTGCAGACCATGGCTGACATAGGCGTCGAGGCACTCGGGATCGAAACGGCGAAACAGGCTCTTGCCGGCAAAATATTCCCGCGCCTCGACAGGGTCGGCGAATGCCTCCCGACGTCCGAGAGTACGCCCAGCCGGCGTAATGCGATCAATGAATCCAAAGCGCTTGGCGGCCCGTATCACCACGCGGTCGACCAGGGTCAGTACCGGCGAGTCGAGCATCACCACGCCGCGATACAACTCGGGCCTGCGCAATGCGGCGTGATAATGCAGAACACCGCCCAGTGAGTGACCGACACCCCATACCGCTTCATCGTTCTGCTGCAGATGATGGATCAGCTCATCAACCAGATTGTCCCAATTCTCGTTGACCGGGAATTTCGGATCATGGCCGTGCTGCTCCAGATAGCGCACCTGATAATCCGGGGCCAGGGCGGCGAACAGCTTGCCGTAAGTAGCGGACGGAAAACCGTTGGCGTGGGCGAAGAAGATCGGCTGCGACATGCATGGAACTCGGGTTGCCAGATACCCCGGGATTCTCCGGCAGCCTCGAGTGCACGGCAATGACCGTAATCGCCATTGATGGTGGCGCAATGGTCAGGGCTATAGGATCAAACGACCGACAATACTCGCGGCCACCAGGAGAAACACCAGGCCGCAGACAAAATCGATGGTCGGCGCGATCTGCAGCAAGCGCTGGCGCATCAGCGGGCGACTCAAGGTCAAGCCCAGCAGACTGAACCAAACCAGGCTCAGGCCGAACAGCAGCGCCGCACAAGCCACCTTGCCTGGCAGCGACATATCCGCCGGCACCAGGCTGCTGAGCAACGCCAGGAAGAATACCAACGCCTTGGGGTTGCCCAGGTTGGTGAGTACGCCACGCAGCCAGGGGCCGAATACCGAAGGCGCCAGCTCGCCATCCAAGCGCCTGCTACCCGCACCGCCACTCCACCAGGCGCGTACGGCGCCAATGCCCAGCCATCCCAGGTAAAGCGCGCCACCGACCTGCACCAGGTCGAACAGCCATTCGGTACGGCTGAGCAACAAAGCCACGCCACTGAGCACCAGGGTGCCATGCAGAAGAATGCCGCAAGCCAAGCCCAAGGCACTGAGCAAACCCGCTCGCCGCCCCTGGTGCAGGGCGGTACGCACCACCAATGCGACGTCCGGACCTGGACTGATAAGAGCCACCGCGAACACGGCAGCCAGCGACAGCAAGACGGACGTCTCCTGCATGGTGATCTCCAAGGAATAGAAGGGGGAAAACGAGAGTGCGGGCGAATCAGCCCTGGCGCAGGCGCGCCGGCGGCAGACCATATGTGCGGCGGAACAAGCGCGAGAAATGCGCCTGATCGTAGAAGCCCAGACGCAGCGCGATCTCACTCAAGGACTCACCCGCCAACACTAGTGGCAGCGCCCGCTGCAAGCGCAGTTGGGTAAGCCACTGATGCGGTGGCAAGCCCGTGTGCTGACGGAATCGGCGTAGCACCTGCCAGGGGCTCATCCCGCAGAAACTCGCGATGTCTTCCAGCGACGGCGGGTCGTCCAGACGACTCTCCAGCCAATCACGTAATTCTTGCCAGGTACGCCTGTCGAAGACGCTCTCCGTTTCGCTGACACGCAATGTCGAGCCCATCTCCAGCAGGCTCGCCAGCGCTTGCCAGAGAGCAGTCTCCTGAGCCAGGGTCGAGCCCCCCAGCATCGCAGCATGAAACTGCTGCAGATGCTGCGACAGCAGTGGGTGGCGCAGACTGGAAGTGGTCAATCGCGGTGCGCCCTGACGTCCATCACTCAGGGTACGACTGGCCTCGTCGAGCCAGTGCGGATCGAACGCCATAACGCGGATACGGTAGCTTTCGCCATCCAGGCAGGCGCCATCATGTATGCCTTCAGGGGCCATCAGCAGGACGTCCCCCGCCCCGACCTGGCGTCGCTCCCCGCGATAGTCATAGCGGTGCCGTCCCTGAACCAGCAGACCGACGTGGTATTCCAGGTGAAAGTGCCGGGGAAAGGCAAAGCGGCGGTACTCGGCGTCGATCAGGCGTACGCCGGGCAAACTGCTTTGAATGTGAGTGATGTGATCCATGGCGCGTACTGTAGCGCCATGGGTCGGGCAAATCTTGGATGAAATTGCAGATATCGGAGTCTTTTCAAAGGCTCGCGAGCTAGAACCAGGCAATACCGATGGCGGCCCCGCGAATCAAGCGAAGAACGCATTGGGCTCGCATTCAAGCTTAAGCTGTAAATGAGCATTTCGACAGGGCGCCCAGCACGGGCTGGCGTTCCAGCTTGATTTCAACGCAGCATGGCCGACACGCAGCAGACTTTGAACAGGCTCTCAGAGCTTCGGCGGCTGCTCACCCAACGGCACGATGGCCATGGTCAGTCGCGAGATGCAGCTGGCCTTGCCGTCATCGCCACTGAGGCGAATATCCCAGACGTGGGTGGTACGCCCCAGATGAACCGGCCGCGCCACCGCATGCACCCGCCCGCTACGCAGGCCGCGCAGATGGTTGGCATTGACCTCGAGCCCGACGCAGTAGAAACGGCTGCTGTCGATGCACAGGTAGCTGGCGGTCGAACCAAGGGTTTCCGCCAGCACCACCGAGGCGCCACCATGCAGCAGGCCGTAAGGCTGATGAGTGCGTGAATCGATCACCATGCTGGCGCTAAGCGATTCGTCGTCAAAGGATTCGAAGCGGATGTCCAGCACCTCGCCGATGCTGTTTTTCAGCGTTGCGTTGAGCGCCTCGATATCAGGAGTTCGTTGCCACAAGCCCATGGAAGCATTCCTTGTGCATTGGAAGAACAGGGCCAGTTGCCCGGCCCATTGATGATCAGTCGTGCCAAAGCACCGTTTCACTGCGCTGCTGCCACTCGGCGAAACGCTCACCATAGGTACCTTCGATCACCGCACGCTTGATCTTCAGGGTCGGGGTCAGGAAACCATTCTCCACCGCCCAGACTTCCTTGACCAAGACCAGGCCTTGCAGACGCTCATGCTGATCGAGGCGACCATTGACTTCCGTGAGCAGCGCCTTGAGGCTGCTTTCAAGCTCACTACGACTATCATTGGCCGCTTCCTGACGGCCGACATCGGACAGCACGCACAAGGCGATGGGCTGTGGCAGGCCGTCACCGACCACGCAGACCTGTTCGATCCGCGAGTGCTCGCCGATGCGGTTCTCGATCGGCGCAGGCGCCACGTACTTGCCCTTGCTGGTCTTGAAGATTTCCTTGATCCGCCCGGTCAGGCGCAGGTTGCCCTCGGCATCCTGCTCCCCCTTGTCACCGGTACGCAGGAAACCATCATCGGTCAGCGCTTCGGCGGTCTTGACCGGATCCTTGTAATACCCCTGCATGGTCGCACCACTGCGCACCTGGACTTCGCCATCTTCGGCGATGCGCACCTCGACACCCGGGTTGTTCTGACCGATCCAGCCCTGCTTGAACTTGCCGGGCAGGCAGACGTGGGAATAACCGCAGTTCTCGGTCATGCCGTAGACCTCCTGGATCTCCATACCCAGGCGGCGATACCAGTTGAGCAGCGCAATCGGCACCGGCGCCGCCCCGGACAGCGCATAGCGGATAGCGTCCAGGCCCAGCCCGGCGAGCACCTTGCGTCCGACGATGCGACCGATGATCGGCAGTTTCAGCATGCGATCGAGTTTCTGCGCCGGCATCTTGCTGTACACACCCATCTGAAACTTGGTCCAGATGCGCGGCACGCCAAACATCACGGTTGGCCGGGCGCGCTTGAGATCCTCGAGGAAGGTATCCAAGCTTTCGGCGAAAAATATTGTCTGCCCCGCATAGATGGACGCCAGTTCGACGAACATACGTTCGGCCACGTGACAAAGCGGCAAGTAGGAGATCAGCCGGTCGTCCTCACCCACCCCGAACAGTTTGATGGCGTTGCCAGCGGCGAAGCCGAAATTGGAGAAGTTGTGCATCACACCCTTGGGCGTGCCGGTCGTACCGGAGGTGTAGATGATGGTCGCCAGCTGGTTGGCGGCAGGCTTGGGATCATCCTGAATCGGCGCACTGCGCTGCAGGTCGTCCCAGCTGTAATCGAAGGCGCCTTGCGGATGCAGCGGCAGGCTGACGGTTGGCATCCCCTGCGGCAAACCTGGCGCCATCGCGGCCCAGTCATCGAGCTTGCCGATGAAGGCCAGCTGCGCCTCGGAATGCTCCAGCACCTGACGCATGGAGTCAGCGGTGAGATTGGGATAGAGCGGAACCGACACATGCCCAGCCATCCAGATCGCCAGATCGGTGATGATCCAGTGCGCGCAGTTCTTGGAAACGATGGCGATGCGGCTGCCCTGCGGCAGCTCGCGACTACGCAACCAGTTGGCGGTGCGACGAGCCTGCTCGCCCACATCGGCCCAGGTCAGTTCCAGCAGTTGCCCACCGCCAAGGGGTTGCACCATGTAGCGTTTGTTCGGGTGCCTTGCTTCACGTTCGTAAAACAGCTCGAGCGGCAAACGGATTGCATCAGCCACAGGGCTTCCTCCTTTGTTGTTTTTGTAGGAATCAACCAAGCACTTGCTTGGTTGACTATTCCACGCAGACAAAGGAGGCGCAAGTTAAGAAATGTTTCCCGCTGTAGCGGAAGGGGAAAACATTCAGCGGGGATGGATCAGCGCCAGCAGTTCCATCAGGCCCGCCGCCGGTATGTCACCTTCCAGCTCGGCCAAACTGGCGGTGCGCATCGGCAAGGGTTCCTGACGATGGCCATGTACCAGCAAGCCACCCAAAGCCCCCACCAGCGGCTGGTGGGTGACCAGAAGCACCTCGGCGCTCTCACGCTCATCGAGATACTTGAGCGCCTCGCGCGGATCGCTGTCCGGCGTCAGCCAAGGCACGGTGGTCAATGGCCCACTGAAACCCAGCTCGCTGCGCACCAGCTCCGCCGTTTGCTGGGCACGCACGTAGGGGCTGACGAGAATGGCGGTCAACGGTCTTCCAGCCAGTTGCTTGGCAGCCTGGCGTACTTCCTGGCGACCATGGGCGGTCAGCTCGCGTGCCGCGTCAGTGGCCGCATGCGGCTCGGCCTGGCCGTGACGCAGCAACCACAACCTCACAGCTTGGGCTCCTCGTCCCGCACCGGATGCGGCGCAGGTGGAATGCTGTGAGCGGTTTCGCCTTCCGGGGCACGTGGTGCCGGCCAGTCGGCGAACGGCCAGGGTTTTTCATCGGTATTGAAGGTGCCGAAGCGACCGATCTGCGCCAGGTATTGACTCAAGCTGTCGCCGAAGCCCATCAGCCCAGCGTTGGGTGCGCCGTAAAACAGGCGATAGCCCAGCTGCAGCAACACCACGGCGCCGAGCACCAGCTCGGCCAGTTGCCAGACGATGAGGAAAATCACCATCCATAGGATGCGCAACAGAATCGACTCGCGCTCCAGCTCCTGCTTTTCATCGCTCATGACTCGTTCTCCTTGATTGCCTGCCAGGCTCAAAAACCGGCAGTTGGGATGAAATCGACATCGGTCTTGGGTTCGCCACGCATCAGCAGTTCGATGACCTGCGCCAGCGTACGCCCCTCGAACAGAATGGCATGCAGACCGGCGACCAGCGGCATGTATACCTCAAGCTCCTCGGCACGAGCCTTGAGCACCTTGAGCGTATTGACGCCTTCGGCGACTTCGCCGAGGCGCTGCACTGCCTCCTCCAGACTGAGCCCTTCGCCCAGGGCGAAGCCGACTTGATAGTTGCGGCTTTTCGGTGACGAACAGGTGACGATCAGATCACCCACGCCGGCCAGGCCGAGGAAGGTCATCGGGTTGGCTCCGAGCTTGACCGCGAACCGGGTCATTTCAGCCAACGCGCGTGTAATCAGCATGCTCTTGGTGTTTTCACCCATCCCCAGTGCCGCGGCCATGCCGGACATGATGGCGTAGACGTTTTTCAAGGCGCCGCCCAATTCGACACCAAAGCGATCGGCACTGGCATAGACGCGGAAGGTCCTGCCATGCAGGGCTTGCTGCACCCGCAGGCACAGTTCTTCGTCTTCGCTGGCGATCACCGTGGCAGTCAGAGCGTGATCGGCGACTTCCTTGGCCAGATTCGGCCCGGAGAGCACGCCGATGCGCGCCTGCGGAGCGATCTCTTCGAGAATCTGGCTCATCAATTTGAATGTCTTGGCTTCGATGCCCTTGGTGGTGCTGATCAGCATCTTGCCCGCCAGCTGCTCCGCCACCGGCTGCAAGGCATCACGCAGGGCGCTGGAGGGTAACGCCACCAACACCAGCTCGGCCTGCTGCAAGGCCATGTGGATATCGCTGGTCGGTTCGATCCCTGCATGCAGTTTGACGCCCTTCAGATAACGCGGATTCTCACCGCTCCGGCGCATCTGCTCGGCCTGCTCGGGGTCACGCATCCACTGCAGGACGCGCTGACCATTCTCTGCCAGCAGATTGGCCAGCGCGGTGCCGAAGCTACCGCCGCCGAGTACGGCAATGGGTTGAAGCTGTGTCATAGGTCTTCCGAATGAGGCCATGCGTGATGGCGGTCTGCGGTCATTATACGGAGCCGAGAGTACCCGGCCAGGGCAAAAGTTCAGTGCTGACCGTCAGTCAAGGAAGCAAACGAGAATTACCGCAGAGTGCACGCGCCTGAAGCTGGCAAAGCGCGACGGGTCGGTTAACATGCCGGATCGACGTTAATTGCCAAGGACGATTCGTGCCCACAGGCAACCCCTTGCCCCCGCCCTGCTCCCCTCGCCAACAGGCAGCAGCGCCGCACCTGACCAGGGACGGTACAGCCATGGCCCAGCGCCGTGGCTGGAACATCCATACTCGCACCCAACTGATCAGCGTGGGCCCGGCCCTGCTGCTGACGCTGCTGCTGACTGGCTTTCTCACCTTCACCCGCCTGCAGGATCTGCGTCAGGAACAGGGGCACACCGGCCAACTGATCGCCAATCAACTGGCCCCAGCTACCGAGTACGGTGTACTCAACGGCAATCTGAGCACTCTGGAAAGCCTGCTGCGTGCGACCTTGAGCACGCCAGACGTACGTTTCGCCGAAGTGCGCGACCGCGACGACAACATCCTGGTCTACGTCGAGCGACCAAAGGAACAAGGCCACAGCTCGCCTCAGGTCGAGGTATTCCAGGCACCGATCCGCCTGCAAGGCCCCCCCTATCCGACCAATACCCTACCGCCACTGAGCAAGGCACTCGGCGACGGCTACCTCGGCCGCGTAGTGATCGGCATCTCCAACGACACCTTCAATACCCGCCAGCAGGAAATTCTGCTCAAGGCCGGCGTCCTTTCACTGTTCGCCCTGCTGTTGACCTTTCTTCTCGCCCGCCGCCTGGCCCGTCGCCTGGCACAGCCACTTAGCGCCATGGGTCAGGCGCTGGAGCGCATCCAGAGCGGCGACTACCGCCCTTCGCTGGTCGAACGTGGCAACGACGAACTCACCGATCTGGCCCGGCATATCAACAACCTGGCCTGCGCCCTCGAGCAAAGTGGCCGCGAGCAGCAACTGGCCATTGCCGAACTGATTCAGGCCCGCGAGGAATCCGAGCAGGCCAACCGCGCCAAATCCGACTTTCTGGCCATGATGAGTCACGAATTGCGCACCCCCATGAATGGCGTACTGGGCATGCTGCAATTGCTGGAAACCACCAGCCTCAATGACGAACAGACCGAATACGCAGCCCTGGCCACTGAATCCACCGAACACCTGCTCAAGGTGATCAATGACATCCTCGACTTCTCGCGGATCGAGCGTGGCGCGCTGGAGCTCGAAGCCATCCCGTTCAACCTGCTTGAGCTGCTGCAAAGCTCGGTGCAGGTTTTCCAGCACAGTGCCCATCAGCGTGGCCTGCAATTGCTCCTGGAAACACAGACGGGCCTGGAACAGCTGGAGGTCAGCGGCGATCCCACGCGCATCCGTCAGATTCTGGTCAACCTGATCGGCAACGCCCTGAAATTCACCGAAGAAGGCCACATTCGCGTAGAAACCCACTGGCAGAAACTAGATGACCAGGTGCTGTGGTTCACCTGTGCCGTACACGACAGCGGCATTGGTATCGGCAGCGAACGCCTGGAGCGTATGTTCGACGCCTTCCAGCAGGCCGACACCTCGATTTCCCGGCGTTATGGCGGCACCGGCCTCGGCCTGCCGATTGCCCGTACCCTGGCAGAACGCATGGGCGGCACCCTGCGTGCGGAAAGCCAATTGGGCGAAGGGTCGGTCTTCACCCTGGAGATTCCCCTACCGTTCCGCGAATACGCAGGGCAGACGCCAAACAGCGAGAATCAGGCGCTGACCAGCGGCGACGGACAGGCGGTGCTGCTGGTCGAGGACAATCCGGTCAATCAGACGGTGAT
The DNA here is from genome assembly GCF_003008615.1 of Pseudomonas mendocina. Classification (NCBI taxonomy): domain Bacteria; kingdom Pseudomonadati; phylum Pseudomonadota; class Gammaproteobacteria; order Pseudomonadales; family Pseudomonadaceae; genus Ectopseudomonas; species Ectopseudomonas mendocina. Next base: position 4,909,509 of record NZ_CP027657.1, on the reverse strand, counting down.
CGAAGCCATGCTGCGAAGTCTGGGTTATCAGGTGAGCCTGGTCGGCGACGGCCAGCAGGCACTGCAGAGCTTCGCCGATCACGACTATGCCGCGATTCTCATGGATTGCCGCCTGCCGCTGATGGATGGCTACGAAGCAACGCGGCAGATCCGCCAACAGTCCAAGGGCCGAAACGTCCCGATCATCGCGCTCACTGCCAACGCACTGCAGGGCGACCGCGAAGCCTGTCTGACTGCCGGTATGAACGATTACCTGGCAAAGCCCTTCAAACGAGCAGACTTGCAACGCATTCTGCAGCGCTGGCTGCCAGCCCGACCATAGGCGAGTAGCGCCTGTAATGCTGCGGGGTTACAAGGAGAAACTGCGAGGGTCTGTTCCCGTTTCATTCGTGGCCGCGCCGGAGCCTGTTTTGTCGCGAGGCAAGGCGCGAGATGCGAAGTTTGGTCGCCCAGATGAGCCATCGAGTCACGCCGCATCGCGACAAAACAGGCCCGGCCCTACGGGCTTCGCGGGAAATGCCCCCGCAGTTGTGCAGGACTTGGCAAGGGGCGGCCATTACCGGCGTTCTGCGCCTAACCGGGGGCCATTTCTCGCAGCAACGCGGCTCGCGAATGAAACGGAAACAGACCCTAATGTGACAATGCACAGGCAGCGGAGTACAACTGTACTCACCGACTGTGACTTTCACCACAACGCAACAGTCTATGACTAGGCTGCCGGCAGACGCCCCAAGCGGGGGCCGGCCAGGACGATTCGCCCAGCCTTAGAAGCATGGGGACAATTGAGGAGCTCGCATGACAAAACAAAACGCCTATTCCCAGGAAGAACTGCTCGCCTGCAGCCGCGGCGAACTCTTCGGCCCGGGGAACGCGCAACTGCCCGCCCCGAACATGCTGATGATCGATCGCATCGTTCATATCAGCGAGACCGGCGGCAAGTACGGCAAGGGCGAAATCGTCGCTGAGCTCGATATCAATCCGGATCTGTGGTTCTTTGCGTGCCACTTCGAAGGCGACCCGGTCATGCCCGGCTGCCTCGGCCTCGATGCCATGTGGCAGCTGGTTGGTTTCTACCTCGGCTGGCAGGGCAACCCTGGCCGTGGCCGTGCTCTGGGTAGCGGCGAAGTGAAATTCTTTGGTCAGGTATTACCGACCGCCAAGAAGGTCACCTACAACATTCACATCAAGCGCACCATCAGCCGCTCGTTGATCCTCGGCATCGCCGATGGCACCGTGGCCGTCGATGGGCGCGAGATCTACAGCGCCGAAGGCCTGCGCGTCGGCCTGTTCACCTCCACCGACAGTTTCTGAAGGACTTGCACATGCGTCGTGTCGTGATCACCGGTCTGGGCATCGTTTCCTGCCTGGGCAATGACAAAGAAGCCGTTGCCGGCAGCCTCCGCGCGGGCAAATCAGGCATCCGTTTCAACCCCTCCTACGCCGAAATGGGTCTGCGTAGTCATGTCTCCGGTTCGGTCAACCTGAACCTGGAAGAACTGATCGACCGCAAACTGTTCCGTTTCATGGGCGACGCTGCGGCCTATGCCTATCTGTCGATGGAACAGGCGATCAAGGACTCCGGCCTCAGCGAAGAGCAGATTTCCAACCCGCGTACCGGCCTGATTGCCGGTTCCGGTGGTGCTTCCACCGTCAACCAGATGGAAGCCATCGATACCCTGCGCGAGAAAGGCGTCAAGCGCATCGGCCCATACCGCGTGACCCGCACCATGGGCAGCACCGTATCGGCGTGCCTGGCCACTCCGTTCAAGATCAAGGGCGTCAACTTCTCCATCTCCTCAGCCTGCGCCACCAGCGCACACTGCATCGGCCAGGCCATGGAGCAGATCCAGCTCGGCAAACAGGATGTGGTCTTCGCCGGTGGCGGCGAGGAAGAGCACTGGAGCCAGAGCTGCCTGTTCGACGCCATGGGTGCCCTCTCCACCCAGTACAACGAAACCCCGGAGAAAGCCTCCCGCGCCTACGACGCCAAGCGTGATGGTTTCGTCATCGCCGGCGGTGGCGGCATGGTCGTGGTCGAGGAACTGGAACACGCCCTGGCCCGCGGCGCCAAGATCTACGCGGAAATCGTCGGTTACGGCGCGACCTCCGACGGCTACGACATGGTCGCCCCGAGCGGCGAAGGCGCGATCCGCTGCATGCAGCAGGCGCTGGCCACCGTCGACACGCCGATCGACTACCTCAACACTCACGGCACCTCCACGCCGGTCGGCGACGTCGCCGAAATTCGTGGCGTACGTGAAGTGTTCGGCGACAAGGCCCCGGCCATCAGCTCGACCAAGAGCCTGTCCGGCCACAGCCTGGGCGCTGCCGGCGTACAGGAAGCGATCTACTGCATGCTGATGATGGAAGGCAACTTCATCGCCGCGTCGGCCAACATCGACGAACTCGACCCGGAAGTAGCCGACATGCCGATCCAGCTCACCACCGTCGAGAACGCCAAGCTCGACACCGTGATGAGCAACAGCTTCGGCTTCGGCGGCACCAACGCCACCCTGGTGCTCAAGCGCTGGGCCGGCAAGTAACTGCTGCGGTAAAGAAAACGGCGCCTTCGGGCGCCGTTTTCGTTTAGGGGTCAGCCACAGCGCGTCAAACCTTGAAGCGCGCCACCAGATTGTTCAAATCGACCGCCAGCCGCGACAGCTCCTGACTCGCCGCACTGGTCTGGTTGGCACCTGCCGAGGTCTGCATCGACAGATCGCGAATGTTGACCAGGTTACGATCCACCTCGCGGGCCACCTGCGCCTGCTCCTCGGACGCACTGGCAATCACCAGGTTGCGCTCGTTGATCGAGGCAATCGCCTGGGTGATCTGCTCCAGCGCCACACCGGCCGCCTGCGCCACTTCCAGGGTTGAGTGGGCGCGGCCATTGCTGTTCTGCATGGCACTGACGGCGCGCTCGGTTCCCCCCTGGATACCGCCGATCATCTGTTCGATTTCCTGGGTCGACTGCTGAGTACGATGCGCCAGAGCCCTCACCTCGTCGGCCACCACGGCAAAGCCGCGACCAGCATCGCCGGCACGGGCAGCCTCGATGGCGGCGTTGAGTGCCAGCAGGTTGGTCTGTTCGGCAATGGCTCGTATCACGTCGAGCACCTTGCTGATCTCACGCACGCGCTCGGCCAGTTGTTCCACCTCCGTCGAGGTGGTGGTGACATCGGCCGCCAGTTGGCCGATGGAATCGACGGTCTGCCGCACCTGCTCACGTCCCTGCTGAGCCGTGACGTTGGACTCGCGCGAAGCCTCGGAGGTGCTGACCGCGTTGCGCGCCACCTCCTCCACCGCCGCGGTCATCTCGTTGACCGCAGTGGCGGCCTGTTCGATCTCGGTGTTCTGCTGATGCAGCCCGCGGGTCGAATCCTCGGTGACGGCATGCAGCTCCTCGGAGGCCGAGGCCAGTTGATTGGAGGAATCGGAAATGCTCTGGATGGTCGCGCGTAGGCTTTGCTGCATATTTTTCAGCGCGCCCAGCAGACGCGCCGGCTCATCGCGGCCTTCGATCTGGATCGCCTGGGTCAAGTCACCAGAGGCCACTCTCTCGGCCACGCGCACGGCTTCCGCCAGCGGTGCCACGATGCTGCGCGTCAACAACATGGCCAGCACCACGGTGGCCAGAGCGGCGAATACGATCATCGAGATCACCCAGACGCGTGCCGAGGCGAATACCTCACCCGCCTCATTCGCCGCATCAGTAGCCCCCTTGCGGTTGAGGTTGGCAAGATCGCGCAAAGCGCGTGTCATCTCGTCGGCATGCTTATTGAGCGTGCCACGGGTCACGGCAATGGCATCATCGAAGTTGCCTTGCCGGACGAACGCGACGATCTTGCCTTGTTCCTGCAGATAGCCGGCTTCGGAACGGCGAAAACCCTCATAGAGCGCACGTTCTTCAGGACTGGAAATGAGTTTTTCGTAGGTCGAGTCAGCCGTACTCAGTTGCGAACGAAGGTCATCGGTCAGCTGCAGGTTGCGTTTCAACTCATCCGGCTCGCGGTTGAGCATCAGACGCAGGGTCACGGCACGCAAACGCAGGATGTCCTGGCTGACATCTCCCAGCGCAACCACGCTAGGCAGCCAGTTATCGTTGACGGCGAGGGACTGCTTACGCATTTCCGTCATTTGGTAAAGTGAAAAGGCTCCGAGCAACAACACCAACAGAGCCACCAGGCCGAACCCCAAAGCAGCCCGTGGTGCGATAGAAAGATTACGCAGCGACATTTTGTGCAACTCCCATTGCGCGCGGAAATCAGATCATCCCTCGCCATACCTGTCGAAGGATCTGATGAGATTAGGCTAATCTCTGGGAGCTTATCGGCGTAATTCCCTCACTCTTGACAAGGAAAAAGAAAAACCCTAGCGACGCAGTGCCTTGGCCATCGCCTGGTCGACATGGTGTCGCCATTCGTCGTCGCGCCATTGCTCCTCACGGCGCGCCTGCCAGTCATCGATGCGCTGCACGTCTTCGCATTGGCGGAAGCCATCCTCCCAGCCGCGGGCATACAACGGCTCGGCCATGTAACGTGGTACGTCCTTGTCGAACTGACCGAGCGGGCCAGCAGCCGAACGCCCACTGCTGCAACCATCCTCGAAGCCATCGACGAAGGTCGGCGGATAATGGGCCGCCAGCATCTGCTCGCGCAGGCTCTGACACCCCAGCAAGCTTAGCAGCGACAGGCCACAGATCAGTAAGTGCGGGATCTTCATGGCTTCATACCCCATCGATCGCGCCGAGCAGCCGATCCTTGAGCGCGCACAGTGCCCACGCACTGGTGCTGCATGCCCCCGTGGCCAATGCTGCACGCAACGCCGGAATGTCGGCCTCGCGCAGGTAACGCTCGGCGTCGCCCATGCGCTCCTCGCCGCCAAAACCGCCACCGCGCATTTCTGCCAGCGCCTGTTCCTTGCTCCAGTTCTGGTAGATCACCCGGTACATCGCGGCAATCAGCCCGGTACGGTTCTGCCCATGCTTGCAATGAATCAGCACCGTGCCACGACTCTGCGCCTGGCGGATGCTGCGCAGCACCTCGATGACATCGGTGTCATCGATACGATCGGTGCGTAGCGGCAGGTGTACCTGATGAACGCGCGGATCACCCAACCATTGCTCGTCGCCGCGCTGATAGAAGTTGATCACCGTGGCGATGCCGAGCGACTGCAGCTGCGGCCAGTCCCGCGCCGCCGGCAATGCGCTGCGATACAGATCAGGCGTCATGCGATACAGGTTGATGCGGGTGTCCAGTGGCTGTGCCCAGTTGGCTGGGCGCACGCCTTGCAGGGGCGCCGCCGACGTCGTCGCGCCCCACGCCATGCTCAGGGGCAGCGCCAACAGCGCACTGAAGAAAACCACGGCGGCCAACGCCAGGCGCAAGCCCTGTTGGAGTCTGTTCATCGGCAGGTTTCTCCCCAGACCACCTGATTCCCTGCGCTTTGTGCGACAGGCGCTCGGTAAAGCAGCCAGCGATAGGTCAGCACGCAGATCACCCAGTCGATCAGCAGCGTCCACAGGTTGTGCGAGAGAAAGTGCGCGCCCTGCAACATCCGCCCCAGGGAAAACAGCGAACCCACCCCCAACGCCACCACCAGCGCGATTCGCGCGGCACGCGGGCGGCGGTCGCGCAAGACGAAGAACAGTGCCAGCAGCGAGAATCCTGCCGAGGCATGCCCACCCGGCCAGCATCGGCCGGGGTTGGCGGTGGGTGCACGTTCGCTCAGTAGCGGGGTGAACTGCTCCTGGCCACCAAACTCACTCAGGCTCCAGGGGCAATGCATACCGGTCAGCGTCTTCAGCGGCGTGACTACCGAGGTCGACAGGCCCAGCGCCAGCACCAGGTAACCGAGCTGACGGCGCCAGGCGCACAAGCGAGTCGGCAGCAGGCTGAGCACAAAACCGGTGATGGCCAGCACACCCAGCACGATCACCGCCTGCTTGGCGCGGTCATGCAGGATGTCTTCGAGCCAGAAGCTACTGCGCCCGATGAACCCCAGGCCGGGTTCGTAGAAGAGCCGGGCCAGGGCGAAGTCCATGGGGCTGGGATCGATTAACAACAATAGCGCCATCAGCAGTAGCGGAATGCCCAGTGCAAGGCGAAAGTCGAAATAACGAGACGACATCTTTACTCCTTAACGCTGACTGAGCTGCTGGCCCGGTTGGGCTTCTGGTTGCCAGGCGATCAGCCGCTTGCCGAAAGCATGACTGGCGCCCTGGTAGTAGGCGATGTCGCGACGCAACAGCGGATCAGCGCCATCCACCTGCCACTCATGACTCAGCCCCAGAGCATCGTCGTGACGACGCATTCCTTGGCGCGGACTGAGAATTGCCAGGTTTTGCCCGTCGAACAGGCCCAGGTGCTGGTAGTTGCCGAGCAGCGCCCGCCCGGGGGCATGGTCGGCGCGCAGCAAGTTGCGACCAAAGAAGGTGGAGACATAGTCCAGGTTGAGCAGCCCGAGCAGCGTCGGCGCCACGTCGATCTGGCTGGCCACGTCGGTGTACTCCGCCGGTTTGACGTACCTGGGCGAGTAGATGAACAGCGGGATCTGGTAGTTGGCCACCGGCAGATCCTCGCGCCCGGCACTGCCTGCAGTGTGGTCCGCGACGAAGACGAACAGCGTGTTATCGAACCAGGGCTTGCTGCGCGCCTGCTTAAGGAACTGGCCGATGGCGTAGTCGGTGTATTTCACCGCGCCCTCACGCCCCTCGCCGGAGGCGATGTCGATGCGCCCGTCCGGGTAGGTGTAGGGCCGATGGTTGGAGGTGGTCATCAGTTGCAGGAAGAACGGCTTGCCGGCCGCATGGTCGCTATCAGCCACCTTCAGCGCCTGATGGTAGAGATCCTCGTCGGCCATGCCCCAGGCATTCTGGAAGCTCATCTCGGCCTCATCGACACTGCTCTGATCGACGATGCGATAGCCATTGCCACCGAAGAAGGCGTTCATGTTGTCGAAGTAGCCGCGCCCGCCATAGACGAAGACGCTGTCGTACCCCTGAGCGCCCAATTGCTGTCCCAGACTGGCGTAACCAGATTCGCGGCCGATACGCTTGACGATGGAGCGTCCCGGTGTCGGCGGTACAGACAGGGTCAGTGCCTCCAGACCACGATCGGTTCGCGTTCCTGTGGCGTAGAAATTGGTGAACGTCAGGCTGTGCTTGCGCAGCTCATCGAGATTCGGGGTCAAGCCACGGTTATCACCGAAACTGCCCAGGTACTTGGCACTGAGGCTTTCGATGGTGACCAACACCACGTTGAGCTGGCGCGGCGGACCGGGGTTGTCGATTACCCGGCGGATGTCCTGCGGGTCGCTACCGATGAACCGGGCATTGGGCTCGGTCACCTCGGCACGCAACTGTTCGGCCACCGCGGCGTCAGGCAGGGTGGCGTAGAACTGCTGGTAGTCCAGCTCGTTGTTACGAAACGCAGCGAAAAACTGGTACGGGCCATTGCTCGCCAGCTCACGCTGGTAGGTGTTGCCACCGAGACTACGCGGCGCGTCCTGACCGACCAAACCACTGCACAGCCCGACCAGCAATACCAGCATGAGCAATGCATAGGCCGCGCGCAGTCGAGGCAAACGCGGCGCCTGCAACGCAGCGCTCAGCGGCCGGCGCAGCGCTACGGTCAAACCGATGGCCAAGGCCGCTAGCAGCGCCAGCAGTGGATAGATCGGGTAGGACTCGAGAATGTTGTCGACGACCTCTTTGGAGTAGACGAGGTAGTCCACGGCAATGAAGTTGAAGCGCACGCCGAACTCGTCCCAGAACAGCCATTCGGCCACCGCAGTGAAGAACATCGCGAACAGGCTGACGGCCGCCAGGACGATCAGCAGGCGCTGATGCCAGCGGCGCTGCCACAACCAGGCCGGACATAGCAGCAAGTAAAGCGCCAGCGGCGCGGCGGCGTAGACCAGAAAGCTCAGGTCATAGATCAGGCCGACGCCATACAGCCCAAACAGGTTCGGCAGGGTGACACCGGCATCGCCGAGATGCGCGATCAACAACACGCTGCGAGTGAGGAAGAAAACCGCCAGCCAGGCCAGCAGAATGATCGACAGATAACGAAGTTGCGCGTAATGGAGCCGTGGCATCGTATGATCCTTGTAGGATGAACGAGCCGCAGTCTGCGAGGCGAGCTGTGAGCCTCTCGTCAAAGCCGTGTGAAAAAATCGTCAAACCCAGGAATAACCTGCGATGCGCATTCTGGTCATCGAAGACAACCGAGACATCCTCGCCAACGTACTCGACTATTTGCAGCTCAAGGGCTTCTCCGTCGACTGCGCGCAGGACGGCCTGAGCGGCCTGCACCTGGCCAGCAGCGGCCACTACGACCTGATCGTGCTGGACATCATGCTGCCCGGCATCGACGGCTACCAGGTGTGCAAGCGCCTGCGCGAGGATGGTCGCAGCGAGGTGCCGATCCTCATGCTCACCGCACGCGACGCGCTGGATGACCGCCTGCAGGGCCTCAACGCCGGCGCCGACGACTACCTGATCAAGCCCTTCGCCCTGTCCGAACTGGTGGCACGCATCGAGGCGATCCTGCGCCGCAGCCGCGGCAGCCGTAAACGTCAGCTGCAGGTCTCCGACCTCAGCTACGACCTCGACACCCTGCATGTCAGCCGCGCCGGCCAGTTGCTCAAGCTCAACCCGCTGGGCCTCAAGCTGCTGGCCATCCTCATGCAACGCAGCCCGGCCGTGGTACGCCGCGAAGCCCTGGAAGAAGCCCTATGGGGCGACGACTGTCCGGACAGCGACAGCCTGCGCAGCCACATTCATCAGTTGCGCCAGGTGCTCGACAAGCCCTTCCCGACGCCACTGCTGCACACCATCCACGGCGTCGGCTATCGCCTGGCGGAGACCGCCGATGCTGTCTAAGCAGCCCTTCCAGCGCCGGATTCTGATCGCCTTCGTACTGATGACGGTGATGGTCAGCGGGCTGTTCTCGCTGAGCATCGTCGGCGTGGTGCATTTCATCGAGGAGCATCTGGTTTCCCAGGAGATGAGCCGCGAGCTGGGCGAGACCCTGAACGAGGATATTCGCCAAGGTCGCCCGCCACGCCTGGACAGCAGCACGCAGTTCTTCTCCTCCTACCACGATCAATACCTGATTCCCGAGCAGTACAGCGGCCTGCAGGAGGGGTTCAACGAAGTGGTCAGCGGCAACGAGGCGTTCTACGTCTACGTGCAGAAGATCAACGGCGAGACCTACATGCTGGTGCAGGAACAGCAGGAATTCGAAGCTCGCGAGAATGCGCTGTTCAACGTGGTGCTGGCGGGCTTTCTGCTGACGGTGATCGCCGCTTGGGGCCTGGGCTTGGTGATGGCGCGCAAGGTCATGACGCCGATCAGCCGCCTGGCCCAGCAGGTACGTCATCGCGACCAGTTGCACCCGCTGGCCCCTCCATTGGCACCGGATTACCCCGACGACGAGATCGGCCAACTGGCTGCTGCATTCGATAGCACGCTGGGCCAGGTGCGTCATTCACTGGAACGCGAGCGCCTGTTCACCAGCGATGTCAGTCACGAACTGCGTACACCGCTGATGGTCATCGCCACCTCCTGCGAACTGCTTGCCGAGGCCCCACTGGGATCGCGCGAGAAAGAACAACTGGCACGCATCGCCCGCGCCAGCGAGGAAATGCGCGAGCTGGTACAGACTTTTCTGCAACTGGCGCGTGACAAGAGCAACGAAGCCGTGTTCGTCGGCGACCGAACCCTGGCCGCCGTCGCCCATGAGCAAGCCAGCCGCTGGGGCACGCTGATGAAAGAGAAAGGCCTGGATTTCCAGTTGATCGAGGAAGGCCAGGACGGTGGCCGCTACAACGCCACCTTCCTCGGCACGGTGATGGCCAACCTGCTGCGCAACGCTCTGCACTACACCGAAAACGGCAGTGTGCGCCTGATCCTTGAGTCGGGAGCGTTTCGTATCGAGGACAGCGGCGCCGGCATCCCTGCCGAGCAGCACGAGCGGATCTTCCAGCCTTTCGTGCGCGGCTCGCAAGCACGTGGCGAGGGGCTCGGACTGGGGCTGTCGCTGGTCAAACGGATTTGCGCCAAGCAAGGCTGGAGCGTCAGCTTGCAGAGCGAACCAGGCCATACCCGCTTCCGGGTCACCCTGAGCAGTGGCGCTTGACGAAATTTTCACGCCCCTTTGACGCGGCCTTGATGCCCAGCTCTTTAGGGTGACGAGCGTATCCATCAAGGGACGTTCGTCATGCCCAAGCCTAGCCCCATCGAACTGGACTTTTCTCGCAAGTACGATTTCGAGCACGCCCAGCAATACCTGCACAAGCATCAGGATGGCCTGGCCCGGCGCCTGTCGCACTGGCGCGACGTGCAGGTGGCGCGCCGTGCGCTGCAGATGGCCGATGAGCCGAACCTGGTGCTCGACCTGCCCTGCGGTGCCGGACGCTTCTGGCCGATGCTCTGCGAACAGCCGAACCGAGTGATCTTCGCCGCCGACAACTCGGCCGACATGATCGCCACCGCCCGCGCCGCACAAACGCCTGAGGTGGTGGCACGGATCAACAGCTTCCGTACCTCGGCCTTCGATATCGAACTGGGCACCAATGCGGTGGACTGCATCTTCTGTATCCGCCTGCTGCACCACATCGAGTCGGCTGAACACCGCCTGGCCATCCTCCGCGAGTTTCATCGCGTCAGTCGCGATACGGTGATCGTCTCGCTATGGGTCGACGGCAACTACAAAGCCTGGAAACGCCGTCGCCTTGAAGCTCGCAGAACGGCTCAAGGCCGTGCCGCGGAAAACCAGAATCGCTTCGTCGTCGCGCGCTCGACCGTGGAGGAAGAATTCCGCCAGGCCGGCTTCGTGATTCTCGGCCATCTGGACTTCCTGCCCGGTTATGCCATGTGGCGCACCTACGTCCTGCGCAAGGTGAACTGATATGGGAATGCTCAGCGAACAAGCACTGACCGCCCTGCCCTCGACCGAATTCGACCGCTGGTGGCATAGCCTGGGAGAGCCGGTCGAACCGGCCAATCAGCGCCGTGGTGGTGAAAGCGGCGTCAGCCGCCTGCAGCACTGGGACAGCAATCGCCCCCTGCTCTACTGCAAACGCCAGAGCGGACATCTCTACCGCTCGCTGCGTCACCCGTTGGGACGACCGACCATCCTGCGAGAGCTGCAGGCCTACCGCGCCCTGGCCCGTCTCGGCATTCGCACACCGAACATCGTCTACTGCGCGGCACGCAAGCAGAGCGGGCAGTGGCAGGCGCTGCTGGTAACCGAAGCCCTGCCAGGTTTCGTCAGCCTGGAGCAGTGGTATGAAGACGCGCATGCGCCAAGGCTTAACCAGACCATGCTGCAACGCCTGGCGGTAACCCTGGCGCGCCTGCACCTGGGTGGATGGCAGCATGGCTGCTGCTACGCCAAGCATCTGTTCGTCAAAGCTCGCAGCGACGGTGATGTGGACGTCGCCCTGTTGGATCTTGAGAAAAGCCGCCGGCATTGGCGGATTGCCAGTGCTTCGCGGCGTGATCTTGGCCAGCTGCAACGCCACGGCGGCAGCATGCCTGAAGCGGACATGCTCTACCTGCGCCAGGCTTATCAGCATGCGCTGAACGATCCATGGGGTAGGCTGCAATCATGAACGACAGCCCCGATCTGGACGCCCTGTCATTCAAGGGCCGCCGAGGCCTGGCGCGCATCTTCGACGCCACAGGCTACTCGCTAGCCGGGCTGCGCGCGGCCTACCAGGGCGAAGCCGCGTTCCGCCAACTGGTATGGTTGAACCTGGTGCTGCTGCCACTGGCTTGCCTGGTCGATGTCGGCCGCGCCGAACGCGCGCTGCTGATGCTGGTGCCGCTATTGGCGCTGGTGGTGGAGCTGCTCAATTCCGCCATCGAGGCGGTGGTCGACCGCATCTCGCTGAACCTGCACCCACTGTCCAAGCAGGCCAAGGACATGGGCAGTGCGGCGCAAATGGTCGCGCTGCTGATGATCGCCCTGACCTGGGCGATCATCCTGCTCTGATCAGCGCACCATGAAACGCTGTTCGGCCAGCTTGCGGTCACCCTGATAAACGATGAAATGCCATTCACCGGGCACCACTTCGTGATGCTCGGTGAATTCGAAGGCCATCACGTCCTGCGGCGCACCGACTACCAGCCTCTGCTGCACCTCGAACTTGTCGTGGCGCTGACCATCCGGGGTGACAACGCCTGGCGTGAGGTACAGCAACGTCAACGGGATATCACCCTCACGCTTGCCGGCCAGGCTGTATCGCATGCCGAACTTGGTGCCGAGCTTGGCGGGAATCTGCTCGGTGCGCTCGATGTCCTGATTGCTGCGGGTCAGCACCCGCTCGCCAGGCTGAGAATCCTGATACTGGCTGCTGAAGATGCCGTATTCCACCGGCCCTTCGACACGGACGTCAGCCTGGCTCAGACCTGCCCAGGCGAATAGACCGGCCATCATGGCCACTCGGGTGTAATGCATGGTGCGCTCCTCGTTGAGATGAGCGCGAGCCTATGACGCCCGAGTGACAGCCTGATGACAGTCGCGCTATCGATCCAGCTCGGCCTGCACCTTGCGCGGCAGCACGGAGAGGAAGTTGTCGCGTGCCACCTTGTGTGCCACATCCTCGGGTAACGCATCGAGGAAAGGGTCGAAACCCCTCATGTAATCACCCAGGCTACCGAAGCGCCCGACCACATCCGAGCCCAGCATGAAACGCTCTGGATAACTGCTGACCAGATGCACCCACTTCGGATCAGGCTTGCCGCTCTCGTCCAGCAAGTAAGGCCGCAGCATGGTCCAGGACAGGTCGATATACAGGTTCGGGTATTGGCCGAGCATGCGTTCCAGGGTCTCCAGGAGGAAGTCGAGCTTCTCCTGGTGACGATGAATCTCGGCACTGGTGCCGGCATGCGCCCAGATAAAACGCACATGCGGGTGATTGCGCAGCGGCGCCTCGATCTCCTCCAGATAGAGCGGATTGCGCTCACGCTTGGAGGTGATGTTCGAATGCAGCATCACCGGCAGGTCATACTCGGCGGCCAGGTGGAACACCCGCGCCAACGCCTCGTTGTTGGCCCGCGGCGCACTGCCGTGAATCAGCGCGGTGAGATCGTCATGCCGAGTGAAGACCTCGCCGATGCCCTGCCACAGGCCGGGGTCGAGTTCCAGCATGCGGCGGATATGCGCGTCAGCATTCTTGTCGTTGGGGTTGAAGCCGGACAGAAACGGGTGGAACCGTTTGCGCTGCTCGGCAGGCAGGCGCTTGTAGGCATCTGCGATAAACACGTCGGTGGCGCTGTACCAGTAGGCATTGGCGTCATCACCAGCGTAATAACGCGGACGCTTGGGCTCGTCCTCGTCCCACTTCTTGGCCACCGGAATACCGGAGAACATCACATGATCGACGTTGTTTTCCGCCATTTTCTCCAGCAACTCATCCATGCCGGCGCTTTCCTGGAAAAAGTCGACATAATGCAGATGGGCATCGCTGTAACGGTATTCGCGGGCCTGGGCGCTGCACGCAATCGCGGCGCTGAGCGCAAGTATCCATGGCATCGTTCGAGATGTGAGCAAGGCGAGTCCTCCTGACGGTACGAGCAGCATAGACCGCCGACCCGCTGCGCAAGTTCGACGAGTGCTCATCCACTCCAGCCAGCCCAAGCCCTCATATGGAGCGCACAAGCCATATGCGCACCAAACCAGCACATCGATAGCTGACTAACAGCCCAGGATCACCCTGGAAACGCCAGCCAATGATGGCACCTCGCTTGCAGTGTCCGAGGTAGACCAGATAGGGGAATCACCATGTTGCAGTTGCTGCGCAAGCCCGCTCGCAAGGCCCAGGACGAGGCCGCATTGGATGCTTTGTTCCAACAGCACGACCTCACGACTCGCCTCCCGGAAGACTATCAGTGGATGGTGCGCCTGAATGACTTCAGCGCCAGCCTCCAGCAACGTATCCGCGTCAGCCTCGGTGCCGCCGTTGGCATCGCCGCGCATGCGCCGCAGTTGGCCCGCATCGCCGCAGCCAACCAGCAGAGCGGACAGACGCTGGCGCAATCCTCGGAGCTGATCGCCAGCGCCAGCGAGCAGGTCACCACCACCCTGGACGCCGAGCTGGTGCCCGGCGCCGGCGAAGTCGCGCGCCTGTCCGCCGAAGTCTCCGCCACCCTGCACCACTGCCAACAGAGCGGCCAGGCCGTGCTCCGCCAGGTCGAAGTGATCGATGCCAGCGAAGCGCAGCTGGCTCAGGTGATCCAGCAACTGGCTGGGCAGCTCGATGAAGTGAGCAAGGTCATCGGTGTGATCGCCAGCATCTCCCAACAGACCAATCTGCTGGCGTTGAACGCCGCCATCGAAGCCGCCCGCGCTGGCGAACACGGTCGCGGCTTTGCCGTGGTCGCCGAGGAAGTACGGCGCCTGGCCGGCCATACCACGGAGGCCACCGGCCAGGTCAGCGACATCATCGAGCGCTTTCGCGAGGGCATGCAGCAGCTTGGCGATGCCGGCCAGCACATGAACCTGGCCGTGGCCGATGGCCGCGTCGGCATTGTCGCCGTCAGTGAGGGGCTGGACAGCACGCGCCAGGCCATGGATCGCCTGGATGGCCAGGTCGGCCAGATCGCCGCTGGCACCGAGCAGATCGGCCAGGCCGTGCGCTCGATCAACGGCGACGTGCAGAACATCGCCCAGGTCGCCGCTGAGCTACTCGGCAAAGCAGGCCAGGTACTGCATCACAGCCAGGCGGTGCGCGAGGATGGTGATCGCCTGCTCGCCGGACTCGGCGACTTCCGCCTGGAAATCCACGCAGCCGTGCGCGCCAGCGTCGAGCAACTGGCCACGCGTCCCGAGTTGGCCAGCGACGTGGCAACGGCCGAACGACTGCTTGCCGATACGCTGGCGCGCGACAGTCGTTTCGAGCTGTTCTACCTGGTCGACAACCGCGGCGTGCAGATTTCCGAGAACATCTTCGCCGCTGATGTCAGGCACAGTGAAGAGGCCAGTTGTCGTGGCCGCGACTGGAGCCAGCGCCCCTGGTTTCGCGCCGTGGCCGAACGGATGGACAGCCATATCACCCAGGTCTACCGCTCCTCGGCAACCGATGACTTCTGCTTCACCGTGTCGGTGCCTATCGTCGACGGCCAGGGGCGTCTGCTGCGCGTGCTGGGCGCCGATGTGCGCCTGTCTGCACTGGTGTGAGCAGACCTGCCTGAGATAGGCTGACGGGCATTGCCGTCACGCCTACCAGGAAGCGCCATGATCCGTATTCATAACAACAAGGGTCTGCAGCAGCAGATCGAAATTGGCTCGCACCAGCTCGTTGGCGACGTCTCGCCCGAGCTGGGTGGAGAAGGAGCCGGCCCCGATCCGCATGACCTGTTCGACGCCTCGCTCGGCACCTGCAAGGCCATGACCCTGTTGCTCTATGCGCGCCAGCGCGGCCTGCCACTGGAAGGCATCGATGTCAGCGTTGAGCGTGACGACAGCGAAGAGCGCGACGGCAACTACCACCTGATCGTCGAGCTGTCGTTCAAAGGCCCGCTGGACGACGCCCAGCGCCAGCAATTGCTGCGCGTCGCCGACAAATGCCCGATCCACAAGCTGATGACCACCACCGACATTCAGGTCGAGACCCGCCTGGCTGGAGCCTCGGCATGAGCCAGCTGCAACTGATTCGTCCACGTGCCGAGGACATCGCTGGCCAACCCATCCTGCGCCCCCTGCCCTCGGCACGCTTTCGCAGCATCGGGCCCTTCGTGTTCTTCGATCACATGCTGGAGAAGGCCTACCCGGCCGGCAGCGGCATGAACATCGCCCAGCATCCGCATATCGGCCTGTCCACCCTCACCTACCTGTTCGAAGGCCAGTTGCAGCACAAGGACAGCCTGGGCTCGGATCAACTGGTGGGTCCGGGCGACGTCAGCTGGATGACTGCTGGGCGCGCGGTCGCCCATGTCGAACGTACTCCGGCCGAGCAGGTCGGGCAGAACAAGCGAGCCCATGGCCTGCAGGTCTGGCTGGCGCTACCGGAGGCTGACGAGCAGTGCGATCCGGCCTACAGCCACCACCCGGCTGCGTCGCTGCCACGCAGCGACGCCATGGGCGTGCAGATCACCCTGATCGCCGGCAGCGGCTTCTGCCTCGAATCGCCGGTTCCGGTGCGTTCACCGACCCTGTATGCCGAACTGCGCCTGGCGGCTGGTGCCAATCTGTTGATCCCGACCGAACACAGCGAGCGCGCCCTGTACCTGATCGATGGCGAAGCGGAGCTCGATGGTGAGCCCCTGCCCAAACACACCATGGCCGTCATTCCAGAAGGTGAAACGCCCGTGCTCAGCGCCTGCGGTGAATGCCACCTGGCCCTGATCGGCGGCGAGCCCATCGGCCCGCGGCGGATCAACTGGAACTTCGTCGCCACCACCGCGGAGCTGATCGACCAGGCGCGCCAGCGCTGGGCCGCTGGCGACTGGCCGCAAGTACCTGGCGAAACCACGCGCATCGAACTGCCACGCTGAAGCGCTCATGAAATCCAGGCGCCAGGCGGCGCCTGTCAACTTCGCAAAGGACTGTCATCTTGCTCCTGCCTCGCTCTCTCGCCGCCCTGCTCTGCTTACCCGCCTGCGCCCTCGCTGACCTGCCCAGTCTCGAACCGGAACCAGGACTGCACGCTCAGGTGGAACGGCAGGGTGAGCTCTACTTCCTGCGGCAACCCGACGGTAGTCGGATCGAGCTGAGCATTCCCGAGGGCAACGATGCAGAGGCGCCCAGCTTCGATGTCGATGACTACAATTTCGACGGCCATCCCGATCTGGCCATCCGCGTACCGGTTGGGATGGTCAACTCCGTCTACCACCTCTATCTCTATCACCCGGCTCTGCAACGCTTCGAGCACCTGCACATGCCAGTCGAGTTGCTGGAGAACGCCAACTGCTCGGAGTTATCGGAGCTGCACCCCAACAAGGACGAGCGCGCCCTGTACAGCCATTGCCGTAGTGGGCCGCGCTGGTTCTACGACGCCTACCGTTTCGATGAGTCCGGTGCTCCCTGGCGCTATAAAGCGCTGCAGTTACGCCATGACTACAGCCCGGACTATCCCTACGTGTTTTTTCCGATTTTCGAAAGGACGTTCGACCAGCAGGGCAAGGTCGTCGCCAGCCGCGCGCTGGACGACGACGATCAGTCGCAGACCTGGACGGTGCCCAGCTCGCGCCTGTATCTGCATGAACGACCGAACGAAGCCAGCCGAACCAAGGCCTACCTGATTCAGGGCGACGTCTGCGAGGTACTGGATCAACAGGGCCGCTGGCTGCAGATTCGCTATGCATCACGTAAAGGCCCGCTGGAGCGCTGGGTTTCGCTCGATGCTGCCTACGACCTGCATCAAGGCTACAACGCAGCACCGCACCCGGATGGATTGACCCTGAGCATGGGCGACTTCTCCGACCCGCAAGACGCCAACTTCACACTGAATCTCGGCCCCAGTATCCCCACGCTGGATCAGGCCGAAGTCCACCTGCTGTTCACCGCAGACGATGGCACGCACTACAGCCATCGCCTCTACAGCGTCAACTACAGCATCGAGGCGCGTGAGGGCGAAGGTGAGTTGCTCGACGACAACTACATCGAGAGCCGTAATGGCCAGTTCCTCATTTATCACCCGGACAGGCAGGGCAATGACGGCTATGTACCCTTCTTTCCCGAACTACCTCCCGCGCGCTATCGCATACGCGCCGTACTGACCGACCCGTCGCTCAGTACTCCGGTGTACTCCGAGCAAGAGGTGGAGATGGACTATCCACCGGCCATTGCCGAGATGCAGGACGACTCCTGAGGTTGGCTTGCCGCGTCGGTAAACGCCGTACCTTCGCATCAGCCGATCGCACAATTTTTTGTTACGCCTGCGTGATCCAGAGGCTCGCTTGCCGGGTATAAGCTGCATGCGGATTTTTCAGGCCAACGGATGACCCATGGCAGATCGCGAGTTCGACTACGAAAGTACCCTGGAAGCCTGCGCACGCGGTGACGAACGAGCCTTCCAGGCGCTCTATCGGCAAGAAGCCGGGCAATTGCTCGGCCTGGCCATCAGCATGCTGGGCCGGCGCGATATTGCCGAAGACTGCCTGCACGACGCCTTCGTGCGCATCTGGCAACACGCCGCGCGCTTTCGACGCGAGCTGGGCAGCGGCCGCGCCTGGATCCACAGCATTCTGCGCTACCGCGTCCTCAATGCCCTGCGCAGTGGCGGCCGGCATGCCGAGGTAGACGATGAGTTCTTCGAGCGCGTGCTGGACGATAGCCCACAGGCCGAAGCGCAGGCGCTGGAGCAAGCCGAGCAGCGCCTGCTGCGCAACTGCCTGCAGCGCCTGGAAAGGCCGCGCCGTCACCCGATTCTGCTGGCCTTCTACCGTGGCCTGACCCACGAGCAGATCGCCAGTCGCCTGAGCACACCGCTGGGCACCATCAAAGGCCGTATCCGCGCCGGCCTGCGCGCGCTGCAGGAGTGTCTGCAAGCATGATTCCGCACGATCCCGAAGAACGCCGCGCCCTGATTGGCGAATATCTGCTCGGCCTGCTCGACGAGCACGAAGCCGCCGAAGTGCGCCAGTTGCTCGAAAACGATGAGCAGGCCGCCCGCATGGCCCTGGAGTGGGAGCGGCACTTTCTCGACCTCAGCGACCAGCTGCCGGCACAAGCCCCCTCCCCGGCACTCTGGCCCCGCATTCGGCAGAGTCTTGGCCTGCACGATGCGCCACGCGACAGCCCCCTGGCCTACTGGTGGAACAGCCTGCTGACCTGGCGCCTGACCGCTGCCGCGCTGGCCATGGCGCTGCTGGTCGCCGTGTTGATGCCGCTGTTGCGCGCCCCGGATATATCCGGCGAGCGCTACACCGTGGTGTTGCAACAGCCGGGCGAAGCCGCCAAACCGGGCTGGGTCATCCAGGTCAGCAGCGATGGCACGCTCTCGCTCGACCCTCTGGTCGCCGATCAGGTACCTGAAGGCCGCGCCTTGCAGTTCTGGACGCTGATTGATCCAGCCGACGGCCCACGCTCGCTGGGCCTGGTCGAAGCTGGCCAACCGCTGCGTCTGCCAGCTGAGCAGATCGGCGCGGTGCAAGCCGGCCAACTGTTCGAGTTGACGCTCGAGCCAGCCGGTGGTTCACCCTACAACCGTCCCAGCGGACCGGTGCTATATATCGGCCGTGCCGTGCTGGCCAGCACCAACTGAGCAGATTGCCGGCCACCCGGCCGGCAACCTTGCAAACAGCCTGACCCCTGCCGAAAAAATATTTTCATCCGCCGACATCCAACCCCGTTCCTCGCGGGTATAGCTCACAGGTGTTTCGTCGAGGCACCTGCGAAGCCGGCCAGCTGGCTTCGTCTCGATGCTGAAACCTTTATGAGGAACAACCATGAAACGCATCACTACCCTCTGCACCGCCGGCCTGCTGACCCTGAGCGCAGGTGCCGCCAGCGCCACCGAACTGCTCGCGCTCGGCACCGATGGCAAACTGTTCAAGGTCGATGTCGCCAGCCTCAAGGTCACCGCCAGCATGGCCGTCAGTGGCGCCAGCGACCTGCGCGGCCTGGATGTACGCCCGTCCAGCGGCCAGCTCTATGCCCTGAGCGGCACCGATCAGCTCTACACCCTGGACGCAGCCAGCGGTAAGGCCACGGCAGGCAGCAAGCTGCAGACCGCGCTGTCCGGCAGTGGCCAGGCCGTGGTCGATTTCAACCCGGTGGCCGACCGCCTGCGTCTGCTCGGCCCGGACGGCACCAGCCTGCGGGTGAATGTCGACACCGGTGAAGTGGCCGTAGACGGCAAGCTCGCCTACGCCGCCGATGGCCCCTATGCCGGCAAGCAACCCAAGGTGGTCGCCGGCGCCTACACCAACGCCTATGCCGGCACCCAGAGCACCGCGCTCTACAACATCGACCTGGCCAGCGGCAGCCTGATGCTGCAGAACCCGCCAAACGACGGCGTGCAGCAGGTGGTCGGCAAGGTCGCCGATGGCCTCAAGGCGGCTGCCATGGATATCGCCAGCGATGGCAAAGGTGGCAACACGGCCTACGTGCTGACCGGCAAGACCCTGCACCAGTTGGATCTGGCCAGTGGCAAGCCGACTACCCTGGGCGACATCGCCGACCTGCCGGACGGCATCATCGATATCGCCGTCCTGCCCGCGAAGTAAGATGAAAAAAGGCTGCGCCCAATGGGCGCAGCCTTTCGTTCAGTGCGTGATAAAGCCTGGTTTCACTGCTCGGCGAATACCTCATCGAACAGATCATTCATCGCCTTGAAAGCCCGTGCGGCCACCACCGGGTGGTACTCGTTGCGCCCCGGTACGTTGGCCTTGGGATTGGTGAACGAGTGCACCGCACCGCCGTAGCTCACCAGTTGCCAGTCGGTCTTGGCCGCTTTCATTTCAGCGATGAAACCGTCGACCTGCTCCTGCGGCACGGCTGGATCGTCCGCGCCATGCAGCACCAGTACCGGCGCCTTGATGTTCCTGGCATCGGCTGGGTTGGGCGTGTCCAGGTTGCCATGGAAGGAGACGAAGCCTTTCAGCGGCGCCCCCGAGCGGGCCAGTTCCAGCACCGTGCCACCGCCGAAGCAGAAGCCAATAGCGCCCAGCTTGCTGACATCCAGCGCCACTTCGCTGCTCTGTGCCTTGAGCACCTCGACCGCAGCCTGGGCACGTTTGCGCATCAGCGCGCGGTCAGCTCGCACCGCACCTGCCGCGGCACCGGCCTCTTCGGCATTGCTGGGACGAATGGATTTGCCGTACATATCGGCGACGAATACCACGTACTTGTCGCCCGCCGCACGCGCGGCCTTAGCGACGGTGTCCTGATTGACACCCATCCAGCTGGGTACGGCAAGGAGACCGGGACGCGCCGTGGTCACCGAGTCGTCGTAAACCAGTACGCCTTCGAACGCTTCGCCATCGATTTCGTACGCAACCGTCTTGGTCACGACGGCCGCATCGGCAAGACCGGCGAATGCCGCGCACAACAGGGGAACCAGTGTCTTCTTCTGCATGGTGAGGCCTGCCCTTGGCAATGGTAGGCCCCTAACAATAGCCGCGTCGGCGGTAATGACCAAATCCGCGATGCAGCGGATTTGCACAGGACATTTCAAGCAGCGGGCTGCTCGGCCCAGCGCTCCTTGATCTGCAGAATTTCGGGCAGGCAGGCGATGAACAGCTCGACCAGACCCGGATCGAAGTGACGCCCACTCTGCTCACGCAGGAAGTCGACCGCCGCTTCCACGGTCCAGGCCTGCTTGTAAGGGCGCACGCTGGTCAGCGCGTCGAACACATCGGCGATAGCGACGATACGGCCCTCAAGGGGAATCTCCTCGCCCTTCAAGCCATTGGGGTAACCACTGCCATCCCATTTCTCATGGTGCGACAGAGCGATCAGTTGCGCCGTGCGCAACAGCCCCGAACTGTGCTCGCCAATGATCCGCGCACCAATCTCCACATGCTGACGCATCACCTGCCACTCTGCATCATCGAGCTTGCCCGGCTTGCGCAGCACGGCGTCGGGGATACCGATCTTGCCGACATCGTGCATCGGTGCGGCGTTGAGCAATTCCTCGGCGGCACTTGCGCTAAAACCGGCGGCCAGCGCCAATACCTTGGAGAAATGACTCATGCGGATGACGTGCAGGCCGGTCTCGTTGTCCTTGTACTCGGCCGCCATGCCGAGGCGCTGGACGATCTGCAGACGGGTCTGTCTGAGTTCCTCGACCCCAACCAGGGACAGATGGGTACGCACCCGGGCACGCACGATGGGTGGACTGACCGGCTTGGTGATGTAGTCCACGGCACCGACTTCAAAGCCACGTGTCTCGTCGTCGACATCACCGAGGGCGGTAACGAAGATCACCGGAATCGCCTGCAACAGCGGGTTAGCCTTGAGCTGCTCGCACACTTCATAGCCCGTCATGCCCGGCATCATCACATCGAGCAGGATCAGATCCGGCAACTCGCGCTCGGCCATTTCAAGGGCACGCGGCCCCTCCTTGGCGAACAACAGGCGATAGTCCTCCTGCAGGATATGCCGCAGCACCTGCAGGTTGATGGGTTCGTCATCGACCAGCAGTAACAGCGGACGAGTGTCGGCAGCGGTGATCATGATGGGGTCGTTTCCTCGTCTTGCAATTGCCGCAACAGTTGATCCAGCATCGTCAACGCCAGATCGAAATCGAAGTCATCCAGTGCCTGACGGATATCGTTCAGGGCTGCATTGTAGGCAGTACCACGCACCGCCTGCTCCATGGCTGCCAGGGTCTCATCGTCCAGGCTACCGCGCTCCAGCGCATGCCGCAGTTGGCCCACCAGCTCACGCAACATGCCCAGATCGGCCGTCGCGGAATCTATCGCAGACGACTGAGGCACCTGCGGCACTACGTCCCTGACAGCCCGCAAGGCCTGCTCCAGCTCCATGAGCAAGGCACGCAGCACATTCTCGTCCTGCGCCTCGAACGCCTGCTCGAGCGCCTGCGCCAGCGTGGTCAGGTGGGTCAGAGCCAGGTTTCCGGCGGCGCCATATAGACGGTGCGCCTGGGCCCTGCCCTCACTCCAGTCGTGCTCCTCCAACAGTTGGCTCAGGCGCGCCACCAAGGTCTGCTGTTCATCAACGAAGGCTGCGATCGCCTGCGCCATGCGCAACGGCCCGCCCCACAGGTTGCTGCCACGCACCCAGTCGAACAAACCATCCTCGGTAACGCGGGTGGCACTGACCACCGCACTGGGTACATCGGTCAAGCCGAGCAGGCGCGCGATTTCCCAAAGCAGCGCATTGAGATCCAGCGGTTTCGAGGCGAAGGCGTTCATCCCCGAATCCAGCGCAGCCTGGCGATCCTGATCGAGCACGCTGGCGGTCAAGGCAATGATCGGTATCGGCTCCCAGGCCTCGGCGGCCTCCAACTGACGAATACGCCTCGAGGCTTCCAGACCGTCGACACCCGGCATCTGCACATCCATCAGGATCAGGTCGAAGCGCTCCTCGGTGAAAGCCTGTAACGCACTTTCACCATCGGCGACGCAGCGCACGCGATGGCCAAAATGCTCCAGGCTCAACTGCAGCAGCTCGAGATTCTGCGGCACATCATCAGCGGCCAGGATGTTCAACGGCCCCAGCTCCGGCAGCACCGCGCGCTGTTGCGAGGCCAGGCGCTTGCCGGCACGCAGCGGTAGCTCGACGCTGAAACAGCTGCCTTGCCCCTCGGTGCTTTCCACCCGCAAACGACCGCCCATCAACTCGACCAGTTGCCGAGAGATGGTGGTGCCGAGGCCGGTACCGCCAAAGCGTCGACTCATCGAGGCATCGGCCTGAGCGAAGGGCTCGAAGATCTTTTCCAGTCGATCGGCGGCAATGCCGATACCGGTGTCCTTCACCGACAGACGCATAGCTCCCGGCTCGCCCGTCACCCTCAGACACACCTCACCGCGCAGGGTGAACTTGACCGCATTACCAAGCAGGTTGGTCAGCACCTGCTGCAAGCGCAGCGGGTCGCCACAGAAGAAGTCGGTGACGGTTGCCGGGTAATCCAGGTGCAATTGCAGGCCTTTGCTTTCGGCGGCCAGGCGCTGGCTGGCGATGACCTGCTCGCACAGTTCACGCAGGGAGAAATCCAGCTGCTCCAGCTCGATGGCGCCGCGGTCGAGCTTGGCGGTGTCGAGGATGTCGTTGAGCAGCCCCAGCAGCGAGCGCGAAGAGTGCTGCACGGTACTTAGATGACGCCGCTGCTCGCTGGAGAGCGGCGTTTCCAGCAGCAAGTCGGTGAAACCGATGATCGCGTTCATCGGCGTACGGATTTCATGACTCATATTGGCCAGAAAGCTGCTGCGTGCTGCGGCGGCGGCCTCGGCACGGTCACGGGCGGCGCGCAGCTCCTGCTCCATCAGGCGTCGCGGGGTCAGGTCGGTGGCCAGCTTGACCACCTTGAATGGCTTGCCGTCGGTGTTGAGAATCGGGTTGTAGCTGGCCTGGATCCAGACCTCACGTCCATCCTTGCCTTTACGGCGATATTCGCCCGTGCGGAATTGGCCAGCTCGCAGGTCGGCCCACCCCTGGCGGTAGGTATCGCTGGCGACCTGATCCGGGTAGCAGAACATGGCGTGATGATGACCAATCACCTCGTCGCGCTCATAACCGAACAACGCCAGGGCATTGTCGTTGATGTCCAGAATGTTTCCATCGAGGTCGAACTCGATCAGCGCCATGGCCTTGCTGATCGCCGTGACCTTGCCTTCGTACTCGGCATTACGTCGTTTGGTTTCGGTCTGATCGAGCAAAACCCCGTCGATCCAGCGCGGCAAGCCCTGCTCGTCGCAGACAGCGCTGCCGCTTTCCCAGATCCAGTGCTCGTTGCCCTCGCGATCGAACAAACGGTACTCGACCGTGTAGTTGCGCCCCTGCTCGATGGCAGCGATCACTTGATCGGCAGTGGTCTGGTAGTCATCCGGGTGATACAGATCGGCTATCGAGCAGCGCTGGCTGATGAAATCGTCGGCACTCCAACCGGTCAGATTCTGCACTGCGTCACTGATGAACAGCATGGTCCAATCACGATCCAGCAGGCAGCGGAAAGACACTCCGGGAATATTGCTGATCAGCGAGCGATATTGCTGCTCACTGCTGCGCAGGGCCTTCTCCATGCGCTGCCTTTCGCTGATGTCAGCGACGAACACCACGAACAGTGGGCGGCTACCTGCGTGGGTAATGCCCACACTGATACGCACCGGTTTTTCCGCGCCCTCACGGGTCAGACAGATCAGCTCCTGCTCCCCCGCCGGTAGCGTCAGTCGACCGGTTCTGAGGTAGTCGGCCAGCAGTTTCTCCACCTCACCGACATAGCGAGCAGGCATCAGTGAGCGCATATGCTTGCCCACCAACGCTTGTGGCTCCCAGCCGAACAACTGCGAGACTGCACGGTTGGCCGAACGTACGGTGCCGGTATGGTCGACGGTGACGATGGCATCCAACGCGGTATCGAAAATCGAACGCAGGTGCTGCTCACTGGCCTTGAGCTGGTGGCTCATTCGGCGGTATCGCAGCAGCGTGTTGACCGACACCACGAATATCGTAAGAGCAACGGTCAGCAGCGTGATGGCGACGGCTATGTAGCCACTGTCGACCACCGCCATAGGTGCCTCCGACTCCGGCGTACCGACGAAGCGTGCCGCTGCCATGCCGGTGTAGTGCATACCGCTGATTGCCAGGCCCATGACCAGCGCACTGATCAGCAACGACCAGCGCGTCGGCAGGCGCCCCTCCAGACCGAAGCGCACCCACAGCGCGACGATGGCCAGAGCGACGGCCACGACGATCGACAAGGCGAACATCCAGGGGTCATAACGCAGCAGCGGCGCCATCTGCATCGCCGCCATGCCGCTGTAGTGCATGGCACCAATACCAGCACCAACCAGCACACCGCCCACGCACAATTGCAGGAGGCTCAGATCACGCCGCGCCAACAGGCTCAGGGCGACCCAGGAGGCTGCCAGGCTCGGCAGCATGGACAGCAGCGTGATACCCAGGTCGAAACGCACCGCCGCACACAGCTCGAAAGCGAGCATACCGAGAAAGTGCATGGCCCAGATGCCACCGCCGAGCGCGAGCGAACCGGTAAAGATGGTGACTTGCCGGGCGACGGGGTGGGAACTGTTGCGGGCCTCGCCAGCCAGTTGCAGCGCCATACCGGCGGCGAATACGGCGATGGCCAGCGACAACAGCACCAGTTCGGGATCATAGCGACTGAGCACGAGGACACTAGGATCCGCGCCCATGATGAAGAACAACTCGAGAATCGACATACAACCCCAGAACACCGGCAGAAAGCCAGCCAATTGCCAGCATCTGAAACGACGGGGTCGCGCTTGTCAATTAAAGCCGATCAATCACACCCATAGAAAAGCCCGCCGAAGCGGGCTTGCTCTAATAGCTGACCTCTCAGGCAGAAAGCTCCACCAGCAACTTGTTCAAACGCTGCACGTAAGCGGCAGGATCTTTCAGGCTGTCGCCAGCGGCCAGGGCGGCCTGGTCAAAGAGAATGTGCGACAGATCGGTGAAACGATCCTCGTCCGGCTCGGCATCCAGGCGTTCGATCAGCGGGTGCGCGGGATTGAACTCGAAGATCGGCTTGGCATCCGGCACTTTCTGCCCGCTGGCTTCAAGGATCTGGCGCATCTGCAGGCCGAGATCCTGCTCGCCGATGGCAAGAATCGCCGGCGAGTCGGTCAGGCGATGAGACACACGAACCTCGGCGACCTGCTCGCCCAGCGCCCCTTTGAGGCGCTCGATCAACCCTTCCTTGGCCTTGGCCACCTCCTCCTGAGCCTTCTTGTCCTCTTCCGAGTCCAACTCACCCAGGTTCAGGTCACCACGGGCCACGTCGACGAACTGCTTGCCGTCGAACTCGGTCAGGTAGCTCATCAGCCACTCGTCGATGCGATCGGTAAGCAGCAGCACTTCGATGCCTTTCTTGCGGAAGACTTCCAGATGCGGGCTGTTCTTGATCTGTGCGTAGCTTTCGCCAGTGAGGAAGTAGATCTTGTCCTGTCCTTCCTTGACGCGGCCCAGGTAGTCGGCCAGCGAAACCGATTGCTCGTCGCCGTCGCCATTGGTGGAGGCGAAACGCAGCAGGCCGGCGATCTTCTCCTTGTTGGCGAAGTCTTCCGCCGGGCCTTCCTTGAGCACCTGACCGAAGGCCTTCCAGAAGGTCTTGTAGTCATCCGGCTTGTCCTTGGCCAGCTTCTCCAGCATGTCCAGCACGCGCTTGGTCAGCGCCGACTTCATCGAGTCGATGACCGGGCCGGACTGCAGGATTTCGCGGGAGACGTTCAGCGACAGGTCGTTGGAGTCGATCACACCCTTGATGAAGCGCAGGTAAAGCGGCAGGAACTGATCGGCCTGATCCATGATGAACACGCGCTGCACGTAGAGCTTGAGGCCCTTCGGCGCTTCGCGGTGGTACAGGTCGAATGGCGCACGGCCCGGCACGTAGAGCAGCGAGGTGTATTCCAGCTTGCCTTCTACCTTGTTGTGGCTCCAGCTCAGCGGGTTCTCGAAGTCATGGCCGACGTGCTTGTAGAACTCCTGGTACTCCTCGTCCTTGATCTCGGTGCGCGGACGCGTCCACAGGGCGCTGGCACGGTTGACGGTTTCCCACTCGACTTCCGCCGGTGCGTCTTCGCCGTGATGTTCCTTGGGCAGTTCGATGGGCAGCGCGATGTGATCCGAGTACTTCTTGACGATGTTGCGCAGGCGCCAGCCGTCGGCGAACTCTTCTTCGCCACTCTTCAGGTGCAGGACGATGCGGGTGCCACGCTCGGCCTTGTCGATGGTGGCGACCTCGAACTCACCCTCGCCTTTCGACGCCCAGTACACGCCTTCGCTGGCCGGGCTGCCGGCACGGCGGCTGAACACCTCGACCTGATCGGCGACGATGAACGCCGAATAGAAACCGACACCGAACTGACCGATCAGGTGCGAGTCCTTCTTCTGGTCGCCGGAGAGATTCTTCAGGAAGTCGGAAGTGCCGGATTTGGCGATGGTGCCCAGGTGTGCGATGACCTCCTCGCGGCTCATGCCGATGCCGTTGTCTTCGAGGGTGACGGTCTTGGCCTCCTTGTCGAAGGACAGGCGGATCTTCAGCGGATCGCCACCTTCGAGCAGTTCGGGCTTGGCCAGCGCCTCGAAACGCAGCTTGTCAGCAGCATCGGAGGCATTGGAGATCAACTCGCGCAGGAAGATTTCCTTGTTCGAGTAGAGGGAATGGATCATCAGGTGAAGCAGTTGCTTCACCTCGGTCTGGAAGCCCAGGGTTTCTTTTTGAGTTTCCACACTCATGGTCTTCTAACTCCATCTGTAGGACAGGAACCGCTACGGCGGCGATGACCTACAAATGGGGCCAGCAAGATGGATTTCAAGGGCTTGGGATCACGCATGTCATCCTGCAGTCGCCACCAAGCCACCGGGCGAGCCGCACCTGCACTATGGCTCCAACAGCTCCAGCCGTCCGATTTCCTCCGGTTTGAAACTGAAACTGGCCTGACCACCGCCACTACCCATTTGCTGAGAGAGGCGAATGCTGCCGTCGGCGTCGAGACCGGCAAAACGCCCCTCCACCGTACCGCCGCTGGCGCGACTCAGGCGCATGCTGAGGTTGCGATACTGCTCCGGGTTACGTTGCAAGCGGGCCAGGCTGAAACGCTGGCGCCGGTCGACCGGGCGGCTCAGGCGCTCTTCCGTGGGCGCAGTCTCACTCGATTGCGTCGACTGTGCTGCCGTCACGGCAGGGAGTGCCGGGAAGCGATCACCCTCCACAGCCCAGCCCTGCCCAGCGCGCTTGTGCAGGCGAATGGGCAGGCGCTCGCTGCGCCGATCGATCTGCGCCTCGACCTGCACCTCCAGCGTGTCGCCTTCGAAAGTGAACGGCGGCAGCTTCAGCTCGCTCACGTTGCGCGTGGCGAAACGCCGTTGCAGATAATCCTGCAGCACGTGGGCGATGGTGTCGCGGGAATCGAAGCGCACGTCGATCTGGCCATCGGTATAACGCAGCCGATCACTATAGAGCTCTACCCGGCCACTCAGGCTGGTCTTGAAGCGCGGCGGCAATACCAGGTGAAAGTCGCCGACCAATCGATTCGGCGCCTGCGGTTGCAAGTCCAGATGCAGGGTGTAACCACGGCTCAGGCGCCGCGCCTCGGGCAGATCCTGCTCCGGCAACAACCAGCTCAGCTCCACCTCCGGCAGGTTGCCGCTGTCCTGTGGCAAGACATCCACGCGCACACGGCCCTCGAGCGGCTGCGGCAGACGAATGCTCAGCTCACGCAGGGCGAAGAAATCCAGACCTTCGCGCAGGGTCAGCACGCCGTCGATCAACTCCCCCTGCTGCGGCCGGAAAGGCTGACCATTGAGCTCACCGGCAAGCTCGATGGCCAGCTCGGCCGGCTCCTGTATGTCTGGCTTGAGCCAGTCGAGACGAATGATCGCCGCCAGGCGCTCGGCGTCCTTGCTGGCCAGCAGGGTCAAACCAACCACCAAGGGAATCACCCCCAGACCAATCAGCATCACGGCACTGCGCGCACGTACCCAGTGGCGAATGACGTAGATCAGCGTGATCGGCGGCAGCAGGCTGCCCCAGCCCCACAACAGACTGGTGGCAAAGGCGCGCATGACCAGCCAGACCAGGCCGGCCAGCATCAATAACAGGCCACCGATTATCAGCAACGCATCCATCTACAGAATCCTTGTCATGATTTCACTGCGCTACCGATCCGCTCCACTGCCAGACGAGCGTCATGACTCAGGGTTCATCGACCTTGAAGTGGGCACGTGCGGTGGCAATCGGCTCGGTCTGGGTGGTTTGCCAGGCGGTGATCGCCACGTTGGCCACCCGACGCCCCTGGCGCCAGACCTGGCACTGCGCGTAGGTGTCACGATAATGGCCGGCGCGCAGGTAATCTATCGAGAAGTCGATGATTTTGGGCAAATGTGGAATGCCCATGAACATCAACAGATGCAGCATGGCGGCATGCTCCATGAAACCGGCGATCACCCCGCCATGCAGCGCCGGCAATACAGGGTTGCCGATGCAGTCGCGATTGGCCGGCAGACGAAAGACCATGTCATCGCCCAGGCGCAGGCACTCGATGCCGAGCAGCTTGGCGTAGGGAATCAGGTTGATCAGCGGATCGTAGTCGTTCTGCTGGTGCGCACGCGCCACCAGTTGCTCCAGGTTCAGATCGCTCATGCCGCACCGCCTTGCGTCAGCTCACCCTTGCCCTTGACGGCCTTGCCCATGCGCATGAAGGCGCCAACCACGTGGGCGATGGGTTGCTCGGGGTCGTCCTGATAGGCGTAGCCGCGGGTGAAGATGACATTGGGCGTCACCCGGTAGCACTCGGCGAAACCGAATACATCCTTGCCGGGTTCGGCTGGGTGCATGTAGTCGATACGCAAGTCGAGAGTCGGGCAGATCTCGAACTCCGGCAACACGCAGACTGTGGAAATCCCGCAGGTGGTATCCATCAACGTGGTGATGGCG
Organism: Pseudomonas mendocina; assembly: GCF_003008615.1. Classification (NCBI taxonomy): domain Bacteria; kingdom Pseudomonadati; phylum Pseudomonadota; class Gammaproteobacteria; order Pseudomonadales; family Pseudomonadaceae; genus Ectopseudomonas; species Ectopseudomonas mendocina. The sequence continues at coordinate 4,879,461 of NZ_CP027657.1, read as the reverse complement.
CCGCCATGGATGACGCCGGTATCCGGGTTGCCGACGATATGCGCTGCATAAGGCAAGCGCAGCGTCAGGCCCTTGCCGTCAGCCGCCTCCACGCTCATGCCCAACACCTGACAATGACGCAGGGCGGCAAGAAACCGCTGCGCCCGTTCATGAATCGACTGATCGCCCATCGCTCGCCTGCACCACCTGAAAAAGGTGCGCATCATAACGCCTTGCGCCAGCGCTCACACGCGCCGGGCTACTGTCGACAGGGCACTCAGGGAACTAAAACACGTGAGCCGTGTTCGAAGGGTTGTGCGCACGGGGTCTGCCCTGGCACCTAAAAACTCTCACACATGGAGTGATGATCGTGAACAAACCTCTGACTTACGCCCTGCTGCTTGCCACTGCCCTGGGTCTCGCCGCTTGCGAGAAAACCCCGGAAGACAAGATGGAGTCGGCCAAGGAGTCAGTCTCCGAAGCCATGGACAACCTGGGCGATGCAGCCAAAGAAACCGGCGATGCCATCGAACAGAAAACCGACGAAGTGATGGGCACCGAGCCTACCACCGGCGAAAAGATCGAAGATGCTGCCAGTGACGCCGCTGACGCCATCGAAAACGCAGGCGAAGAAGCCAAAGACAAGGTTGACGGCCAGTAAGCAAGCCGGCAGTGCCAGCCACTGCATAGGCCAGTAAACAAAAAACCCTCGTAGAGCGATCTCCGAGGGTTTTCTTTTGGACGACAGATAAGTCAAGTCAGCGCGCCGCCTGATGCTCGATCAGGCAGCGCTCTTGGCCTATCAATCCTCGCGGTAGCGACGCAGCTTCAGGGCTTTGCCGGCAACGCGGGTGTCCTTGAGCTTGCCCAGCAGGCGATCCAGGCCGTCTTCCGGCAGTTCGACCAGGCTGAAGGTCTCACGGATCTGGATGCGGCCAATGGCCTCGCGAGCCAGACCACCCTCATTGAGGATGGCACCCAGCAGGTTCTTCGCGGCGATGCCGTCGCGAGTCCCCAGCGCGGTGCGGCAACGCACGCGGCCTTCGGCCAGCGGTACCGGCGCACGACGCTCGCGGTATTCGCCGCGCTCGCCACCACGATCGCCACGGTCGCTGTCACGCTCACGACGCTCACGCGGAGCACCGCCAACGCCCGGTACCAGCGGCTGCTCGCGCTCGACGGTAGCCAGATCCAGCGCTTGGCCATTGGTGGCCTTCTTCAGCAGCGCAGCGGCCAGGGCACGCGGGCTGCAGCCGATATCGGCAGTCAGGCGGTCGAGCAGATCACCATGGCTGGCTTCGGCATCGGCCACCAGCGGCGCCAGGCTGCTGGTCAGCTTCTTGATACGGGCATCGAGCACTTGCTGGGCGTTCGGCAGTTTGACCTCACCGACCTTCTGCCCGGTGACACGCTCGATCACCTGCAGCATGCGGCGCTCACGCGGCGTCACCAGCAGCAGCGCACGGCCATCGCGACCGGCACGGCCGGTACGGCCGATACGGTGCACGTAGGACTCAGGGTCGTACGGCATGTCGACGTTGAATACGTGAGTGATGCGCGGCACGTCGATACCACGAGCAGCGACATCGGTCGCGACAACGATGTCCAGGCGGCCATCCTTGAGAGACTCGATCACACGCTCACGCTGGTTCTGGGCGATGTCACCGTTCAGCGCAGCAGCTTTGTAGCCCTTGGCTTCCAGCGCGCTGGCCAGATCCAGAGTGGCCTGCTTGGTACGCACGAAAGCGATCAGCGCGTCGAAATCTTCAACTTCCAGCAGGCGCAGCACGGCGTTGGTCTTCTGATCGGCATGGATCATCAGGTGCGCCTGCTCGATACGCGAGACGGTCTGGGTCTTGGCAGCGATCTTGATGTGCTGCGGCTCACGCAGGTGCTTCTCGGCGATGGCACGGATCGAGTGCGGCAGCGTGGCGGAGAACAGCACGCTCTGGCGGCTTTCCGGCATGGCCTCGAAGATCACTTCGAGGTCATCCATGAAGCCCAGCTTGAGCATTTCGTCGGCTTCGTCGAGCACCAGGTGCTGAATGGTGGACAGCACTTTCTCGTCACGGCGCAGATGGTCGACCAGACGACCAGGCGTGGCGACGATGACCTGAGCGCCCTGGCGGATGGCCTTGAGCTGCGGGCCCATGGGCGCGCCGCCGTATACGGCAACGACATTCAGGCCAGGCATCTGCTTGGAATAGGTTTCGAAAGCGGTAGCCACCTGCAGGGCCAGTTCGCGAGTCGGTGCAAGAATCAGCACCTGAGGCTCACGCTTGGCCGGGTCGATTTTCGACAGCAGCGGCAGTGCGAAGGCGGCGGTTTTACCGGTACCGGTCTGCGCCTGGCCGATCATGTCATGACCGGCAAGGATCACCGGAATGGCCTGCGACTGGATCGGGGACGGCTCTTCGTAACCAACGGCGGTCAGAGCGGCGAGAATATTGGGGTGAAGTCCGAGCGCGGCGAAGCCGCCGATTTCCTGGGTCATGGGTCTGCCTCAAGTGCATCCGCAAAGACCCATGTTCCAAAGCTGCGCATGCCGTGTAAGACCTTTTGGGTCACCCTGGCAGCCTGGTCGGCGGGGATTTGCGAAAACGTGATGAAAGTGAATCGTCAAGGATAGTCCGCTGGGGACTGGCTGCCGGGAGTTAATTTCCCGGGCGAGTTGCACTACCTGAACGTGGCCAGAGAATTGGCCGGCGCGTATCATACCGGAAATTCCTGACCAAGGTGCTGTTTTTTATGCTGCGCACATCCCTGCACTGCACTCGATGGCGCTTCCAGACGGCTTTTCGCAGTTTTTACGCCGAGCGACGCATCAGGTCGCCGGGCGCAAGGCGGCAATCAGCGATTGCAGTGAGTAGCCCAACCGGGGCGCAAGCTCGCCCGCACGGGCCTGCAGCCGCCCAAGATCGAGGCCTTGATCAAGCTCCGCCGGAATCAACAGCACCACGTTGCCCTCCTTCACCGGGCATTCCCAATAGTGGCGATGGTAGAGCCCGCGCAGTAACGCCGCGCCAAGCGGCTTGCCGTCATTGCCGGCCCACTGGTTGATGATCAGCCAACCGCCGGGGTTGAGTTTTTCCCGGCAGCGTTCGAGAAAGCGCCAGGCCAGGTGACCGACACCGGGGCCTTGATCGGTGTAGAGGTCGAGGAAGATCAGGTCGGCAGTTTCCGCACTTTCCAGCAACTCGACGGCATCACCGATACGAATGGTCAGCCGCGGGTCGTCATCCAGGCCGAGAAACTCCATGGCCAGGCGCGGGACGTCCGGACGCAGTTCGATGGCCTCGACATCCTCGAGTGGCAGGAACTTCAGGCAGGCCTGGGTCAGGTTGCCAGCGCCGAGGCCGAGAAACAGCGCAGTTTCCGGCGCATCGTGACACAGCGCACCAAGCAGCATGGCCCGGGTGTAGTCGTACTCGAGCCAGCTCGGATCCCCCTGAAACACGCAGCTCTGTTCGATGGCATCACCGAACTCGAGGAAACGGTAGGCGCCGATCTGCACCACGCGGATCACGCCGAAGGCATCGCGCACCTCGGCCAGCAGCACCTCATCCAGCTTCTGCATCTCGTCGTCTGGCGGCAACCCTGGCATCGATCCCTCCTCAACAGTGACATCCCGTACCAGAAGTGGCGGGCTAAAGGCGCCGATTGTCATTGAAGCAGCCGCCCCGGGTCACGCAATAATTCCGACACTTGCGCTGCTACTCATAACAATAACGAGGTTCGTCATGTACGCCATCATAGGTGCCGGCCCCATGGGCCTGTGCACAGCCCGGCAATTGAAGAAACAGGGGATCGGCTTCGTCGGTTTCGAGCTGCACAGCGATGTCGGCGGCTTGTGGGACATCGATAACCCGCACAGCACCATGTACCAGTCGGCGCACCTGATCTCCTCCAAGCTCACCACCGAGTTCAGCGAGTTTCCCATGCGCGCCGAAGTGGCGCCCTACCCGCATCACAGCGAAATGCGCCGCTACTTTCGCGACTACGCCAGGCAGTTTCGCCTTTACGACCACTATCAGTTCGATACCCGCGTGGTGCAGCTGCAGCGCCTGGATCAGGGCTGGAAGCTGATCAGCGAACGCAATGGCGAGCAGCGCGAATGGCGTTTCGACGGTGTGCTGATCGCCAATGGCACGCTGCATACACCCAACCTGCCCCAGTTGCCCGGCGACTTCGCCGGCGAGTTGCTGCACGCCAGTGCCTACAAGAGCGCCGACCTGTTTACCGACAAGCGGGTGCTGGTGGTCGGCTGCGGCAACTCGGCCTGCGATATCGCAGTGGACGCCGTGCATCGCGCCGCGTCGGTGGATCTCTCGGTGCGCCGCGGCTATCACTTCCTGCCCAAGTTCATACTTGGCAGGCCTACCGACACCTTCGGCGCTGCGATCAAGCTGCCGCGCCGCCTCAAACAGTGGGTCGACGGCCTGCTGGTGCGCGCCCTGGTCGGCAAACCCTCGCAATACGGCCTACCGAATCCAGACTACCGTTTGTACGAATCACACCCGGTGATGAACTCGCTGGTGCTGCACCACATCGGCCATGGCGATATCCGACCCCGTGGCGATATCACAGCGGTGAACGGCCAACGCGTGACCTTCACCAATGGCGAACAGGCGGACTACGACCTGATTCTGATGGCCACCGGCTACAAGCTCGACTATCCCTTCATCGCGCGCAGCGAGCTGAACTGGCCAGAGGACGCCGGCGCGCCGCGACTGTACCTCAACGTCTTTCATCCCGAGCACGACGACCTGTTCATGCTCGGCATGGTCGAGGCCTCCGGCCTGGGCTGGCAGGGCCGTGACGAGCAGGCCGAGCTGGTGGCCCTGTATATCCGCCAATTACAGGCTGGCAGCTCGGCTGCACTGGCGTTGCGTCAAACCATCCGAGAGCAGGCGGGCCAACGCCTGGACGGTGGCTACCAGTACCTGGAGCTGGAGCGCATGGCCTACTACGTGCACAAGGACAGCTACCGTAAACGCATTGCCAGCCATACTACGGCGCTGCGCCGCGAGCTGGCCGAAGGTGGCATACCAGCCACCCAGGAGGCCTGAGCATGGAACCGATAAAGATTGCGTTCGATCCCAGCAGCCTGGTACTGATCAACCTCATCGTCGCCCTGATGATGTTCGGTGTTTCCCTGGATTTGCGCGCCGAGGATTTCCGCCGCATCGTCCGCTCGCCCAAGGCACCGGTGATCGGCATGCTCGCGCAGTTCCTGTTGCTCCCGGCCCTGACCTGCCTGGCCTGCTGGCTGCTGCGCATCCCGCCGGAACTGGCGCTGGGCATGATCCTGGTCGCTGCCTGCCCAGGCGGCAGCTTCTCCAACATCATGACCTGGATGGCCCGCGGCAACGTCGCCGTCTCGGTCAGCATGACCGCCGTTTCCAGCCTCGCTGCCAGCGTCCTGACACCGCTCAACTTCGCCGTCTATGCCTGGCTGAACCCCTACACCCGCCCACTGCTGACCGAAATCGATATCGACCCACTGGGCCTGCTGCTGTTGGTGGTACTGGTGCTTGGCGTGCCGTTGATCGCCGGCATGGCCATCGGCAGGCGCTTTCCGATGCTGGCCATGCGCATTGAAAAACCCCTGCGCATGCTCAGCCTGAGCGTGATGCTGGGGTTCGTCGCCCTGGCTTTCAGCCTTAACCTGGATCAGTTCGTCAGCCACTTCCACCTGTTCTTCTGGCTGGTGGTCGGACACAACCTGCTGGCGCTGTTGATCGGCTACGGCAGCGCGCGGTTGGCCGGTCTGAGTGACGCCGATCAGCGCGCAGTGACACTGGAAACCGGCATCCAGAACTCGGCACTGGGGCTGGTGATCATCTTCACCTTCTTCCCCCAGGCCGGCGGCATGCTGCTGATCGCCGCGTTCTGGGGCTGCTGGCACCTGGTGTCGGGCCTCAGCCTGGCCTGGTTCTGGTCACGCCGGCCACCTGTCCCCGAACCGCCACCAGCCGTCGCGGCTGCGCTGGGAGAATCCTGATGCGCGTCACCCTGATCACCGGGGCCGCCAGCGGCCTCGGCTGGCAACTGGCACGCGCCTGCCATGCCCGTGGCGACGCGCTGCTGCTCACCGATATCGACGCCGATGGCCTGGCTGCGCGCCTTGCCGAACTGGGTGAGACCCGCATCCATGGCGTAGCTGGCGATATCACCGATGCCGACCTGCACAGACGGCTTGTCGAGGCCTGCAAGACGCGTTTCGGACGCCTCGACCTGCTGATCAACAACGCCGGCATCACCCATCGTTCACCGACCGTAACGACCGCCCCGGCGGTCTTTCGCAAGGTCATGGCGGTGGATTACCACGCACCGCTGGAACTGACCCTGGCAGCCCTGCCACTGCTGCGCGCGAGCCGCGGCCAGGTCGTTGCCATCGGCTCCATGGCTGGCTGGATGCCGCTGCTCGGCCGCGCCGGTTACTGCGCGGCGAAGAGCGCCCTGGGACAAGCCTTCGAAGTGCTGCGGGCGGAAATCAGCCGTGATGGCATTGGCCTGCTGATGGTCTATCCGAGCTTTCTCGACACCTCCATCGACCGCAACGCACTGGGTGGCGACGGCCAACCAGCAGGCCATGCACGCTCGACCATCGGCAAGATACGTGGCGCCGACTGGATGGCGCGCCTGATCCTCGATGCACTCGATCGTCGCCACGAGCGCCTGTTTCCGGATCGTGGTAGTTGGCTGGCCAGTCTGCTCTGGCGCCTGGCACCTGGCCTGTATTACCGCAAGATGAGCCAGCGCTTCGCCGGGGAGATGAGCTGATGGCACTGGCTCCCTATGCGCTCGGCGCCTTTATCCTGTTGGCCTACACCCTTGAGGCCATCACCGGTTTCGGCAGCGTGGTCATCGCCCTATCACTCGGCGCCCTGCTGCTACCCATCGAACAGTTGCTGCCGATTCTGGTGCCGCTGAACATCTGCATGACCGGCTATCTGGTGCGCCGCCACTGGCAGCTGATCGACCGCCGCCTGCTGCTCGGCACCCTGCTGCCCGGCATGGTCATCGGTACCTTGCTCGGTTATTGGCTGCTGCCTTATCTGGACACCCAGGCACTGAAGGTCGGCTTCGGTGCGCTGATCGTCTGGTTTGCCGGCCGCGAGCTGTGGCGCCTGCGCCAGGCCCATACGCTGCCGGCTCGCCCAGCCTGGCTGACCCGCGGCATTACCCTGGCCGCAGGACTCAGTCATGGCCTGTTCGCCTCGGGCGGCCCGCTGCTGGTCTATGGCCTGGCCGGCACTCACCTGGACAAGGCACGGCTACGCGCCACTCTGGTAACCGTCTGGTTCACCCTCAACAGCCTGCTCACCCTCGCCTTTCTGCTCGATGGTCGCTTGCTGCCTGCACTGCCGCAGGTGCTTACCTACGCCCCGCTCCTGTTGCTCGGCGTATGGCTGGGCGAACGCCTGCACCGGCGCGTTGACGAGCGCCATTTCCGCATTGCCATCTACATCCTGCTGCTGGTCACCGGCATCCTGCTGCTGGCGCCCTGGAGATTGCCATGAGCTACGACATCATCATCAACAACGGCCTGTACTTCGACGGTACCGGCGCCCCCGGCGCGGTGCGCCATATCGGCATCAAGAACGGCAAGGTCGATGTGCTCAGCCTCAGCCCGCTGGATGAGCGCGACTGCCCGCACGTGATCGATGCCCACGGCAAATGGGTCACTCCCGGTTTTCTGGAAATTCACTCGCACTACGACGCCGAAGTGATCGCCGCCCCCGCACTGAAAGAGTCGGTACGCCACGGCGTCACCAGCGTGACCATCGGTTCCTGCTCGATCAGCATGGTGCTGGCCGATGCCGAGGACTGCTCCGACCTGTTCACCCGCGTCGAAGCGGTGCCGCGCGAGTACGTGTTGCCGATCCTGCAAGAAAAGAAAACCTGGCGGGACGCCGCCGGCTATCGGGCCTTCTACGACCAGTTGCCGCTGGGCCCGAACGTCAACTCCTTCCTTGGCCATTCCGAACTGCGCGTGGCGGTGATGGGCCTGGAGCGCGCCACCAGCCGGGTAAAGCCAAGCGAAGCCGAACTCGCGCGCATGCAGCAGTTGCTCGAGGAGGCGCTGGATGCCGGCTGTATCGGCCTGTCGGTGATGACCACTCGACTAGACAAGATGGATGGCGACCGCGCTTGGTCCAGTCCGCTGCCATCGACCTTCGCCAGCTGGAAAGAGTTCTCGCGCCTGTTCGCCGTGCTCCGCCGTCGCGGCGCCGTGTTGCAGGGCGCGCCCAACGCGGTGACCAAGGTCAACGTGTTCGCCTTCCTCTGGCAGGCGCACGGCTGGTTCAGGAAACCGCTCAAATGCACCATGCTCACGGCGCTGGATCTCAAGTCGCAGCCGCTGCTGCATCGCTTCACCCGTCTCTCCGGCTGGCTGGCGAACAAGGTGCTGCGCGGCCATTTCCGCTGGCAGACCTTGCCAGCGCCCTTCACCTTGCGCCTGGAAGGGCTCAACGTGAACGCTTTCGAGGAGTTCGGTGCCGGCGAGATGCTGCGCAACATCAAGGATCCGGACGAGCTCTACGCCAAGGTCAAGGAACCCGAGTTCCGCGCCCTGTTCAAGAAGCAGGTCAAGGCGGTGCTGACCAAGGGCCTGTGGCACCGTGACTTCTCCGACTGCTGGGTAACCGAATGCCCGGATGTCAGCCTGGTCGGCAAGAACTTCAAGCAACTGGGTCAGACCCGCGGCCTGGACGCGGTTGATGCCTACTTCGAACTGGCCTGCCAATACCGCGAGTCGCTGAAATGGACGACCTGTTACGGCAATCAGCGCGAAGCGATCATGCGCAAACTGCTGTCCAGCCCCTGGACGCACCCCGGCTTCGCCGACTCCGGCGCACACCTGCGCTCCATCGCCCAGTACAACTTCCCGCTACGCTTTCTCAAGTACGTGCGGGACGCCGACCTGGCCGGCGAATCCTTCATGGAACTGGGCCAGGCCGTACGCCGTTGCAGCGGCGAGCTGGCAGACTTCATCGGTGTCGATGCCGGCTACCTGCGAGTCGGGGATCGCGCCGATCTGGTGCTGATCGACCCCGCCGGTCTGGACGACACGCTGGACGAACTGCATGAAGCGCCGATGGAGGTGCTCGGCCTGGTGCGGGTGGTCAAACGCAACGATGCGGCGGTCGAACTGACCCTGATCAATGGGCGCATCGCCTATCGTCGAGGCCTGGAATATCCGGAAGATCTGGGCAAGGTGCAGGGTTACGGGCGCTTCCTGCCTGCTCGCGACGTGCTGCCTCGACAAGAGCAAGCACCGATGCGCGATTTCAATCCAGCTCCTGCCTAGCAGGCCGTTGAAAAACGTAGGCGAGGCAGGCAAGACAAGGCAAAAACGGCCGAAAAAGCGCAGTTTACGGGTGGTAAATGAGCATTTTGACTGGGCTCGCACGCGAGGCCGTTTTTAACGCAGTATTGCCAACGCAGGTAGTTTTTCAGCGACCTGCTAGTAAGCCGAGGCGCTGCGATACCCGTACGAGCCTCAGGGCTTATCGGTTACCATGCGCCTCCGCCTGAACAACCGCTAGAGACACCGCATGTCGCACGCCTGGAGCCCCGATAGCTGGAGGGCCAAGCCCATCCAGCAGCAGCCTGAATACCCTGACGCCGCCCACCTCAGTCGTGTCGAGCAGACACTGGCAGGCTACCCGCCGCTGGTGTTCGCCGGCGAGGCGCGCGAGCTGCGCCGTCAGTTCGCAGAGGTCACTCAGGGCCGCGCCTTCCTGCTGCAAGGTGGCGACTGCGCGGAAAGCTTCGCCGAGTTTTCCGCCGCGAAAATCCGCGACACCTTCAAGGTGCTGCTGCAAATGGCCATCGTCATGACCTTTGCCGCCGGTTGCCCGGTGGTGAAAGTCGGGCGGATGGCCGGGCAGTTCGCCAAGCCGCGCTCCTCTGGCGAAGAAACCATCGACGGCGTCACCCTGCCCGCCTATCGCGGCGACATCGTCAACGGCATCGGCTTCGACGCCGCCAGCCGCGTGCCCGACCCCGAGCGCCTGATGCAGGCCTATCACCAGGCCACCGCCAGCCTCAACCTGCTGCGCGCCTTCGCCCAGGGCGGTTTCGCCGACCTGCATCAGGTGCATCAGTGGAACCTGGATTTCATCGCCAACTCGGCGCTGGCCGCGAAATACCACCAGCTCGCCGGGCGCATCGACGAAACCCTGGCCTTCATGCGCGCCGTGGGCATGGACAGCGCGCCGCAGTTGCGGGAAACCAGCTTCTTCACCGCCCATGAAGCACTGCTGCTGAACTACGAAGAAGCCTTCGTGCGCCGCGACAGCCTTACCGGCCGCTGGTACGACTGCTCCGCGCACATGCTGTGGATCGGCGACCGTACCCGTCAGTTGGACGGCGCCCACGTCGAGTTCATGCGCGGCATCGAGAACCCCATCGGCGTGAAGGTCGGCCCGAGCATGGATCCGGACGAGCTGATTCGCCTGATCGATACGCTCAACCCGGACAATGATCCGGGCCGCCTGAACCTGATCGTGCGCATAGGCGCGGACAAGGTCGAGGCGCACTTCCCGCGCCTGCTGCGCAAGGTGCAGAGCGAAGGCCGACAGGTGCTGTGGAGCTCCGACCCGATGCACGGCAACACCATCAAGGCCTCCAGCGGCTACAAGACCCGCGACTTCGCGCAGATTCTCAGCGAAGTTCGCCAGTTCTTCGCCGTGCACCAGGCCGAAGGCACCTATGCCGGCGGTATTCATATCGAGATGACCGGGCAGAACGTCACCGAGTGCATCGGCGGCTCGCGCCCGATCACCGAGGACGGCCTCTCCGACCGCTATCACACGCACTGCGACCCACGCATGAATGCCGACCAGTCCCTGGAGCTGGCATTCATGATCGCGGAAACGCTGAAGCAGGTACGCCGCTGATAATTTGCGCCCTGGCCGCCGGCCAGGGCGCGAACAAGCTCGCACTTCTTGTGTGCGTTATCCGGCATAATGCCGGCCCATCGCGAGCCCCCTAGCGGGTGCCGAACGACGCTCCCCTGCCGGAAAGGACTCGCGGCCAACACCTCCAACAAGGACGATGATCCATGCAACTGCGCACCACTCTCTCCGCTTTCGCCCTCTCCAGCGCCGTTCTGCTGACCGGCTGCCAGAACATGTCCGCTGACGCCATGCTGCAATCCGGCCTGATGGCCGTACAGGCCGCAACCCTCAGCGACGCCGAAGTGAAAAGTATGTCCGACCAGGCCTGCGCCGAAATGGACGCCGCGGCCAATGTCGCCGGCCCGAGCAGCCCGTACACCAAGCGCCTGGACAAGATCGCCAACAACCTTGGCCATCAGATCAACGGCACGCCGATCAACTACAAGGTCTACCAGGCCGACGAAGTCAACGCCTGGGCCATGGCCAACGGCTGCGTACGCGTCTACAGCGGCCTGATGGATCTGATGACCGACAACGAAGTGGAAGGCGTGCTCGGCCACGAGATCGGCCACGTCGCCCTCGGCCACACCAAGAAAGCCATGCAGACCGCCTACGCCACCGCCGCCGCTCGTAACGCAGCAGCAGCATCGGGCAACGGCACCGTCGCCGCGCTGTCCGCCTCGCAGCTCGGTGAACTGGGCGAGCAACTGGTCAACGCGCAGTTCTCGCAAAGCCAGGAAACCTCTGCCGACAACTTCTCCTTCGACCTGCTGACCCAGCGCAACATCCCGCGTGAGGGGCTGGTCACCGCGTTCGAGAAGCTGGCCAAACTGGGCGGCGGCGAAAGCAGCATGTTTTCCTCGCACCCGGGCTCCAGCGACCGCGCCAACAACATGCGCACCCGCCTGGCCGCCAAGTAAGCACGACGCTCAGGGGCTGCTCAGCGGCCCCTGTTTCATTGGAAAACCGCCATGCCAGCCCTGCATAAACACCTGATACCGCTATTGCTGATCCTGCCGTTCAGCGCCGTGGCCGACTACGACCAGCAGTACCAGGCCTGTCTGGACGCCAGCGGGATGATCAACAACGCCAGCGTCGCTGGTTGCGCCGAAGGCGTATCGGAAGCGGTGAAGAAGGAGATGAATCGCGTCTACCAGCAGCTCTTCCTCAAGCTGCAGGAAAGTGCTCCGGAAGATGCCCAGCAACTGGAAGAGGCGCAGAAAGCCTGGCTGATCTACCGCAACGGTCAATGCGACCTGCAGGGCAAACACGTCGGCTCGCCGATGTACTACACCTGCCCGATGCAGTTGAACATCCAGCGAGTCGATGAACTGAAATTTCTGTTGGATAACGGCGGTTAGCCAAGCAGCCCACGCACACTGACACCCGGCGCCAGCCACACCTCATCCAGGCCCAACCAGTGCGCCAACGCGCGCAGCGAATCACCCAGCGCCAGGCGCGCCTCCTCACTCAGCACCTCCTCCTCCAGGTGCACGGCATGCACTGCCAGGCGACCGGCCACCCGCTCGCTGCGCAAATCCACCCGCGCCAGCAGACGCTCGTGATGCAGGAATGGCAGCACGTAGTAGCCGTACACGCGCTTGGCCTGTGGGGTGTAGATCTCCAGCCGATAGCGGAAACCGAACAGCCGCTCGGTGCGCTCGCGCTCCCAGATCAAGGAGTCGAAAGGCGACAGCAGCGCGCTGTGGTGCACGCGCCGAGGTATGCGCGCCTCGCCCCGGCAATAGGCCAACTGCCGCCAGCCTTGCACCGCAACCGGCAACAACTCGCCCGCCTCCACCAGTTCGGCGATACGAAGCTTGCTGTCGGAGGCATCCAGGCGATAGTAATCGCGCAAATCCTTCTCGCTCGCCACCCCCAGCGCATCGGCCGAACGTAGCAACAGACGGCGCTGCGCTTCGCCTTCCTCGAGATCGGCGTGATTCAGATAATCAGCGGGAATGACCCGCTCCGGCAGGTCGTATAGCCGCTCGAAGCCGCGCCGCCCAGCAACCGTCACCTCGCCTGCCGCAAACAGCCATTCCAGCGCCGTCTTTTCCGCACTCCAGTCCCACCAGGGGCCGGCCTTCTCAGTACGCGTAGAAAGACTGCCGGCACCCAACGCACCACGCTCACGCACGGTTTGTAGCACGCGGTCTATCGCATCGCGTTGCTCCACGCCGAACGTCGCCAGTTGGCTGTAGATGCCCTGCCCATCCGCGGCTCGACGCATACGCCAGCGCAGCAGCGGGTAAAGCTCAAGAGGTAACAATGACGCCTCATGCCCCCAGTACTCGAACAACCGCCGGCGCCGCGCGCGGCCCCAGGCCAGTTCATCGAGGTGTTCAGCCTGGTAATGACCAAGGCGGGAAAACGCTGGCAGATAGTGCGAACGCACCAACGCGTTGACCGAGTCGACCTGCAATACGCCAAGTCGCTCGATCTGTGCCTGCAACTGCTTGTGGGCGATCGCGCCGCGCGGCGTACGCCCGAAGCCCTGGGCTACCAGGGCCAGACGGCGCGCTTCAGCGAGAGAAAGAGAAAGTGTCATGGCGACTCAGCCTATCAGGCTGGTGCCGCGAACGCATGACGGAAGGTAAAGGCCTTCGCCGTCGCGCCGTGCTCGCGCAGATGTTCCAGGCGTTCAGCCCCTTCGACCATGCCAGGCTGGTGCCCGGCCGGCACCCACCACAACACCTGGTGCGCCTGCTCGACGCGCTCGAACCATTCGCGGCGCCGCTTGAGCATCTCGGTATGCGCGGATTTGTAGACGTAGTCGCTGAGCGACTGCACATCCTCCCAGACCGACATGTTGACCAGCACCTCGTCACCGAACGGACGGATCGTGGTGGCATCGCCTTCCTCGTCCTGCAGGCGCCAGACATAGCCGGGCGAACCTTCCGCCAGCGCATTGATGCGCTCCAGGTTGGCGACGAAATCGGCCATCTCCGGCGATTCCAGCGGCGCTTTCATCCAGGCGATATTCAGTTGGGCCAAATGATAAGCGGACAATTACCAGCCTCCTTGCAGGCGAATACTCAGGGTTGTTGCGGCAAGCCGCGCCAGTCAGCCAGACGCCGACGCAGCCAGGCCTCACTGCTGACCAGAGTGATCCCGGACAGCACCAGCGCGGCACCGATGATGAAATTCAATGTCAGCGGCTCGTCCAGTACCAGCACGCCGAAGCTCACACCGAACAGCGGTGTCATGAACGAGAACACCGCCATGTTCGAAGCCAGGTAGCGGCGCAACAGCCAGAACCATGTCAGATAGGTGAAGAACGACACCACTACGCCCTGCAGCAGGATGCTGGCGATGGCCACCGGACTCCAACGCAACTGACTGAGGTCGACTACCGCCAAGGCGTAACCAAGCAGCAGCACGAACGCCACGGTCAGTTGATAGAACAGCGTCAGCCCGGCCGGCGCTTCCGACAGGCGTGAGCCACGCACCACCACCGTGGTAGCGCCCCAGGCCATGCCTGCACACAACCCCAGCGCATCGCCCAGCAGCATGCTGAGGTCAACCTCGGCCCAGTTGCCACCACCCACGCCAAATGCCATCACCACACCGCCGAAACACAAGGCGATACCCAGCCACTGCAGGCGACGCAGACGCTCGCTGGGCAACAGAAAGTGCAGCCCAAGCGCCGAGAAGATCGGTGCGGTGTAGAGGAATACCGCCATATGCGAAGCCGTGGTGTAACGCAGACCAAGGGCAATGAAGAAGAACTCCAGCGCGAACAACATGCCTGCCAGCAATCCCGCCAGCCATGTCGAGTTGACCCATTCGCGCCATCCGCGCTGCCACAGCAACAGCAAACCGACCAATACGGCGGCGATGCCGGAGCGCAAGGCCACCTGCAGCATGGGCGCAATATCGTCCGCGGCCAGCTTGATCGCCACCTGCTGACTGCCCCAGATGGCGCATAACAGCATCATCAGCTGGAACAGGAAAAAATCGGCGCCCTTGCGTACCGTGGTCATTCAACAACTCCAATCATGGCCGCTCACTTATTCAACGGATCATCCCAGAACGGCCGCTCGGCCTCTTGCAACACATCGGCGCGGGACAACCCCAGATCCTTCAACGCCGCACCATCCAGTCGCGCCAATTGCCCACGCTCGCGTGCCAGTTGACGCCAGCGCCGCAGCATACGCCACACGCCAGCCAATGACGGCAGACGTTCGAAGTGGATAGCCTGGGCTAACGCATAACCTTTCTGACCTTTCATCTCGATGCCCTCCCTGTGGGGTTGGCACCAGTGTCAGGTCGGGCTTAAGATCAATCCAACGAATGTTTCTTATGGAATCCATCTCGAGGATTGATGAATGGCCTTCCACCCCAGTATTGATACCGAATTGCTGCGCAGCTTCGTTGCCATTGCCGACACCGGTGGTTTCACCCGCGCCGCGGAAACGGTCAATCGCACCCAATCGGCCGTGAGCATGCAGATGAAACGGCTGGAGGAAGACGTGGTGCAACGCGCACTGTTCGAGCGTGACGGCCGCCAAGTACGGCTGACTCCCGAAGGCCAAGTGCTGCTGGGCTATGCGCGGCGCATTCTCAAGCTGCACGGCGAAGTGCTCAATACCCTGCGCGAACCACATATGGTCGGCGCCGTGCGTATCGGCACGCCGGATGACTACGTGATGCGCTTTCTACCCGAGATTCTCTCGCGCTTCGCCCAGGCCTACCCACTGGTGCAGGTGGAGGTGCACTGCGAACCATCGGGCCAGTTGTTGCTGCGCCAGGATCTGGATCTGACCATCGTCACCCGTCAGCCCGGCAAGGAGATCGGCCAACTGCTGCGCCAGGAACGCTTCGCCTGGGCCGTGGCTCAGGGCTTCTGCCCGCACGAACAGAACCCCATGCCGCTGGCCATGTTCAACGCCGATTGCTTCTGCCGCGAATGGGCCTGCAACGCGCTGGATGCGATGGGCCGCCCCTACCGCATCGCCTACACCAGCCCCAGCCTGTCGGCACTGTTCGCAGTGGTACGTGCCGGCCTGGCCGTCACTGCGCAATTGCAAAGCCTGATCACCCCGGATCTGCGCATTCTCGGCGAAGCCGAAGGCCTGCCCCTACTGCCGCTGACCAGTATCGTGCTGCTGCGCAACGAAAGCAGCCAGTCCCCCGTAACCGAGTGCCTGGCCGATCATATCGTCGAAGGTTTTCGTCTATAGACCGCCGGACTCCAACCCCAGCAGCAACGCACAAACCAGCAGGAAACCGCAGAACAGACTGCGTAGCAGGCGCTCCGGCAGCGAATGCGCCAGACGCACCCCCCAACTGATGCTGAGCAGGCCGCCAACCGCCAGCGGCACACCCATCCACCAGTTGACGTGATCGTGCAACGCGTAGGTAAACAGCGTAACCCCGGTACTGGGCAGCGCCAGAGATAGCGACAGCCCCTGTGCCACTACCTGGGTGGTGCCGAACACACTGGTCAGCACCGGCGTCGCCACCACCGCGCCGCCGACACCGAACAAGCCCCCCATTGCGCCGGACACCCCGCCCAGCGCCCCCAGCCAGGCCCAGTGATGACGTAGCGTGCCGCTGGCCGGCGCCTGGGCCATCAGCATGCGCAGCAGGTTGTAGGCCGCCAGCGCCAGCAGGAAACCGACGAAAGCCCAACGCATGGTGCGCGAGTCCAGCTCTACCGCGTACAGCGACGCCAGCCAGGCGCAGAAGAAACTGGTAATGCCGAGCAACAGGGCATGTCGGGGGTCGATGCGATTGCGCTGATGGTAACGCCACAGCGCCAGCATCACGTTCGGCACCACCATGACCAGAGCGGTGCCCTGCGCCAGTTGCTGATCCAGGCCGAATAGCACGCCTAGCACCGGAATGGCGATCAGCCCGCCGCCAATCCCGAACAAACCGCCCAGCGTTCCAAGCCCCAACCCAAGCAACAGATTCAGCAACAGATCGAACAGATTCATGACACCTCCAGACAGTGGGCGCATGTTAATCAGTCGCAGCTAGCGCGGAAACGCACAGCAACGCACAATGGCTTTGCTGATAACGCATAAGCAGGTAACCATGAATCCCGATGCTCTGACCGACCAGCTGGAACTCTTCCTCGACGTGCTGGAAACCGGCAGTTTCTCCGCCGCTGCCAGGCGCCATCCACTCACACCCTCGGCGGTTGCGCGGCGTATCGACGCATTGGAACGTGCACTGGGTAGCGTACTGTTCAGCCGCAACACTCATGCCGTGCGCGTCACTCCGGCAGGTTTGGCGTTTGCCGAACGCGCCAGACGCATCCTCGCCGAACTGCATCTGGCGCGTGCCGAGGCGGTATCGCTGAGCAGCGCGCCGGAAGGCCTGATCCGCATCGACGCGCCCTCGCCTTTCGGCCGACGTCATCTGGCACCGGCGATTGCCGAGTTTCTCGGCGCCAATCCGGGCCTGGACGTGCAACTGCGCCTGATCGACAGCTTCATCGACCTGCAAGGCGAACATCTGGGTGAAGTGGATATCGTCGTGCGCATCGGACCGCTGCCGGACAGCCGCCTGGTCGCTACGCCACTGGCGTCGATGACCCGCATCGTCTGCGCCAGCCCGGACTATCTACGCCGCCGCGGCATCCCGCGCAGCCCGCTGGAGCTGGAACAGCACGACGGCCTCGACTGGGACAGCCTGGCACCGCCCTACGCCTGGCGCTTCGAAGTCGACGGCAAGCTGCAGCAGTGCAAACCTAAGCGCCTGCGCCAGACCAGCAACAACGCCGAAACCCTGCTCTTCAGCGCCCTCGCCGGCCTCGGCGTGGCTCACCTCCCCACCTGGATGAGCAGCGAGCACTTGCAGCGTGGCGAATTGATCCCGCTGTTCTGCGAACAGGGGCTGCCAGCCGCCGAGCCGGTGAGCATCTATGCCCTGCGTCTGGAGCGCGAAGCCAGCCCGCGCACGCGCCTGCTGCTGAGTTTCCTGAAGCAGCGCTTCGGCTTCCCGCCACCCTGGGATCAGGCACTACAGGCAAGCCTGGCTACCCTGCCTTGAAGGTAGGACGCGCCATGTGTACCAGACGCCAGTGCCGGGCCGCCCCTATATCTCGGACATAAAAAACCCGGCGCAAAGGCCGGGTTTTCGTGACGCTCAAGCTTAGGCTTGTGGCGCCTGGGTGCGGCCCTTGTAGGAACCGTCACGGGTATCGATCTCGATCCAGTCGTCGATGTCGACGAACTCGGCGACCTTGATCTCGGTACCGTTGCGCAGCTTGGCAGGCTTCATCACCTTACCGGAGGTATCACCACGAGCAGCGTTCTCGGTATAGACAACCTGACGCACGATGGTGGTGGGCAGGTCAACGGAGATCACTTTGCCTTCGAAGAACACGGCTTCGCAGACATCGCTCATGCCTTCTTCGATGAACGGCAGAACGCTTTCCAGATCTTCGGCACGCAGTTCGTAGGAGTTGTACTCCGGATCCATGAACACATAGTCCTCACCGCTGATGTAGGACAGGCTCACTTCCTTGCGCTCGAGAATCACCGGCTCCATCTTGTCGTCGGCTTTGTAGACGGTCTCGGTCTTGGAGCCGTTGAGCAGATTCTTCAGCTTCATCTTGACGATGGCGCTGTTACGGCCGGACTTGGTGAACTCGGCCTTCTGGATCAGCCACGGCTGGCCATCGATCAGGGCCACGCTGTTGACTCTCATTTCTTGTGCAGTTTTCATGCGGATATCCGAAATATGCGGGAGGTACAGAAATCTAGGCCGCGTATGATAGCCAATTTCGGTAAAACTGTTCCAGCGCCGTGGCAAGATCTGCCCGAGCGGCCTGCTGATCACACCACTGCTCGGCATGTCGTTGCAGTGCCGGCCATGCGTCGAGAAGCGCAGGCCAGGCCGTTTCCATCCCTTCGCCTGCATTCCACGCTCGCCAGAACTCGGCTTGAGCGACAGCCGCTTCAGCCATCAGATCGGCGTTATAAAGCGCCAGAAAAGCGTCCAGTTTGTCCCAGTGCGCCCCCTCCTCCTGCGGGTAGATATGCCAGAGCAGCGGCCGACCAGTCCATTGCGCACGGATGAAGGAGTCTTCGCCGCGTACCGCATTGAGATCGCAGCACCACAGCAGGCGGTCATAATCATCCTGCGCAACGAAAGGCAGCACATGGATCTGCAGATTGCCGAACCGCCGCTGATCCCCCGGCTCCAGCGGAGCGCAACCCAGCCAGGCCTGCAGATCGGCCAGAACCTTGCCCTGCGGCACCAGCAACTGAGTCGATTGAGGGTCGGCTGCAAACGCATCCATCCAGCCAGCCAGGCCTGCATTCTCGTAGGCGAACAGCGAAATCAGTCGCGCACCCGCTTCACGCACCACACCGAATGACCGTAGAAATTCGTTCTGCGCCTGCACATCAGCCTGAAAAGTCCGTCGACACGCCAGCAGATTGGCCTCACGCAGCAAACCGCCTGTGCCCTCCACGAACCCTGGAAAGAAGAAGAACTTCTGCAACCCAGCCGACTGCGGCGATGGCAAGCCATGGCAGCCCGCGACCCAATCTTCGGCGCTGAGGTACTCCAGATTCAGCCAGAGGCGCCGGGTGCCACTGGCAGTCATCGCCGCGACATATGAAGACGGTAACTGACAGGCGAAGGCCTCGATCACCACCTCAGCCGGCTCCAGCATGGGGAACGGCTCCGCCCAGCGGCGGACTTCGACACCACGCCAGTGCTGGCACTCAGCATCACTACTGGCCGCTGGACACAGGCGCACGAAGGAAGCCAAATCATCGACCCACAGGCGCACCGAATGCCCCTGCTCGGCCGCCAGTTGCTGTGCAAGTCTCCAGGTCACGCCGATATCGCCGTAGTTGTCCACTACGCTGCAGAAGATGTCCCACCTGGCCACGCTACGCCCCTTCAAAAAATGATCGCCATTCTAACCGGCAGACAAGAAAAAGCCCGCCAGAGGCGGGCCAAGGGGAGCGCTGGAGCGAGCGCGGAGTAAAACGGTGAATCAGGCCAGCAGCGAATCGCCCTCACGGCGAACAGCGCTGCTAAGCAGCCAGACGGCTTGGCAGGCCAGCGCAGCCTCACGGGAAGCGAAGGGGCCGGCTTTGGGTTGACCATCGACCATCAGCAGCCAGCACGCCATATGACCATCGGATCTGAGCTCAGCCGGTACGGCGCTACCGACCAGGGAAACCACATCGATACGGGACATCACGACCTCCAATCCAACTCAATCTGCGTTGAGGTCAACATTAGGCCGATGCCTCACCAGACAGAAATCAGTGCTTTCGATAGTGACCATGGATATTGCCAATGACTGCACCAGGGAACGGTGAAGCGGCGCGTAGGCCATGGAAAGACGAACCGGCAGGTGGCCGAGCTTGAGAAAGATCAGAAGAGAGAAAGACCAGAAAGCAAAAAGCCCCGAAAACTTGTTAGCTTTCAGGGCTTTAGGTATTGCGAAAGTGGCGGTGAAGAAGAGATTCGAACCCGTTTCGGTAGCGTGTCAGTCCGTGCCAAACCCGCTCAATACGGGCTTTCCGCTCCCCTCACCGGCTCGATTCGTCGCTATTCGGCTCTATGATTTCGACACTTTTTCGACACCTGAGCGGCCTAGCCTGCATCGACCTGTAGCCGAAAACGCTTAATCGCAGCCATCACCCTTTCGCTCTGCTCCGGGTCAGTCAATGCCTCCCCGCAAGCATTGCACCAGTCGGCGCCGACCTCGGTGATAACCGTTGTCTGCTCCCTGTAGGTGAACGGCATATCTCGCTTTTCCCGCACCAGATCCGCGCTACCGCAAACAGGACACTTCATAGGCACCTCTGCACATGAACGGCCATCATTCCATGAACCAAGCCAACGGGTGTAGAATTTGGCAAAATTTGGCAAGAGGCACGCCCAATGAGCACCATGAATATCTCCCTGCCGGACACTCTCAAAAGCTTCGTTGATGAGCAAGTAAACCAGCGCGGTTACGGCACCAGCAGCGAATACGTCCGCGAACTGATTCGTAAGGATCAAGACCGCCAACACCTGCGTGGCCTGCTGCTTGCTGGTGCTGCATCCGCTCCCGCCGTCCCTGCCGATGCTGACTACTTCGAATCGCTCCGTGCTCGCGTGCGGAACGCTCAAGGATGAAGCAAAAACCCATCATCCCACGTGAGCTAGCTACCCGAGACGTAGACAACGCCATTACCTACTACCTCGAAGAACAGGCCGAGAAAGCCGCGCTAGGCTTCGTTGACGCCCTGGAGCGTGCTTACAAGCAGATCAGCCGCCACCCCGCTTCCGGTTCGACTCGCTACGCGCACGAACTGGATCTGCCCGGCCTACGCTCATGGCCACTCCGGCGCTATCCCTACCTTGTGTTCTATGTCGAGCAAGAAAGTCATATTGATGTTTGGCGTGTTTTGCATGATATGAAAGATATTCCAAGTTGGCTCAGCGCATAGCGCCCAACCCATGCAGACTTACTTACATGAAAATGAAAACACCCACCCCACCAGCTAAAAGTTTTTAGCCTCGACTGGCGAATTATTTAAAACTTAGAATGAATGAACCTACCACCATTATTCACTACAAAGTTCAACTGCAACTGCTCCTTATCCCCTAAAGCATCCGTAAATGAGATAACGAACGCATATCTCTCACTCGGCTTAAGCCTGCTCTCAACAGGAAGACTAAAGTCAAACCTTATGTCCATCCCCTTTGCCCATCGCATAGTTCTATGATCCTGAGATAGAACCACGTCACACTCCAGATTTTTCTCCACAAGTTCCACATTAGTAACTCCTGCGCCAGAGTTAGCCAACTGAACAACATACTTAACAACTCCTAAATGCTCATCCATCCCTGTCTGGGACATTTCTGGATATGGCTGAGCATTCAACTTATCCTTTATTCTCTCGCGCTCAATTTCGGATCTAGTCATTTCCATCTCTTCCCTAGCAGCCTTGACCAGTTCCTTTTGTTGTTCAACAGACGACCTTAGCTCCTCAACCTGTAACTTCAAGGCTTCTTCTTGCTTCTCTAAAGCCTTAGTGCTTAGTTTTAATTCTCTACCCTGCTGAAAATAACCTATAACCAACCAAAAGAATGCTAGAGGGGCAAATCCACCTGCTAAAAAATCCCCCCACGAATTCAACTCCATTGACGCGGCTTTATCTATATTCAAATAAACAGCCACCCCCAACCCTACCAACCATACAGCAGTTAAAACACACCCAAATATCAACATTAAGCTATCCCATCGGATTAAAGTTGCTAGCCGCTGAGCAATAGCGCTGCTTCATGCGGTCGCTCCAGGCTTTACGGTCACTTCTGTAGCGCCCGCTCCAGCCTTTACATTGTTCTTTGAAGAACTGTTTCGCGCCCTTGCGGCACTCGCGATAGTCGATGGAACCCCGGCGATGGTTGGCGCATACGCTGGTGCCTTCGATGTAGTTGTTCACGATTTCCCACTCGGCGTAGTACCGTGCACCGCCGCTCCACTTGTCAATCCAGTAGCCGTCACGCTCTCGTTGAACGCGGGTTGTTTGTGATTGACTGGAGGCAGCCTGCTGGTAAGTCGGCGGGCTATAGGTGTTTTCTACTCGCTTGGGCTGGTAATTATTGTCATTGAATACGTTCTGTTTCTCTGCATTCAAAGCCGCCTGCCTGCGGTTGTCAGCCTCGACGTTCTCCCAGAATATTTGCTCTGAGGTCTTTTGCGGGGGAGCAATCTCTTCCAGCGGTTCGTAGCGAGAGTAGGATTCAGGCTCAGTAGGCACAGGCTTAGACTTGAATAGCCCGCCATTCAGGTTCCCGCTAGCGAAATACAAGATACCAAAGGTAATTGCACAGCCAGCCAGGCCAGAAAATATCCATCTCGCTATATCCGTGCCCTTGCCTTTTGATTGCATATGGCGAGGTGCATCATCCCAGTCGGCTTTCATCATGCCTCCTTGCACTTAGGTAAAACTGATTTGTCTGCCCGGTAGCGGTTTGCCGTCTACGTGGATCGCCTGCTTGAGCTGATCAACGTCGATCACGATTGGCTTGGCAAACATCGCGATCACGCCCCAGGTAATCGCGGAACCCACGCCCAGGATGGCCACCATTCGCCATGGGCCGGGCTTTTTCTTGTTGCGTAGATAGTCTGGTGCGTCTTCACAGTCGGATTTCATATTGCATCCTTGCATGCATCAGAAAATAAATATGCCTTGTCGAGCTTCTATATCTAATCTAACGAAAACCCTTCCTAGGTTTTTTGGGCTTAACTGGAAGGCCAAAGCGAGCAGCATGCTCTTTCTGATCCTCAATCAAGAAATCCCTAAATACCGGATGCACCTCCCACAACGCTTGCTGGATATCATTCCACCTTTTCTTGCATACCAGATCAGGCTCATCGCTTGGAAGCACAAATCGATACCCATCTTTCTCTCTATTATCTGAAACGCGGGGATAGAAAAAGCCGGCCTCAAAAAGAAGTGACCATATCTTGAATACATCATCATCAGAGCCCGATTTTAGCGCAATCCCGTTTATGGTTATTGTTAAAGCGCCTTGAATTGCACTCAGGTGTTTCCGGATTGTTTCAGAGTCGGCCAAAAATGATCCATGCGCATAATTTACCTTTGAAAATGACCGAATAACCGTAAGAAGCTCTGGGCATTCAGCTCCATACTCCCCTGCAACCAGTCCGGCTCTTTCCCGAGAATAGTTCGGCATAATTCTCGACAAAATATTGTCATCGATTTTTTTTGCCTCGCCTTCCAATGCAACGCTAACCATTTGCCCTACAAACTGGACAGCATCACGTGGTCTTTCTCTTGATCGAGACCTAATAATATCGGGCCAGCTACTTAATTTTTCACTATTTGGCATTCTAGGGCTATCACCCTCAAAAAATAGTTCATAATGCGGAAGTTCTGACTCAAATCCCGCACGTGCGGCAGCAAGTATTAGTCTTTTTTCTATAATGCGCTGCACATGATCTAAACTTGGATTTAGCCTGTAAACCAATGGTAAAAAGTGATCTATTTGATCTCTCTGCGCGGTACCTTCTTTCTCTAGGGAACGCCAAACCTCATCCCTCAAAGATATTACAAACCTAATTTTATTATTCTGTTGCGTTATTTCACGAGCTGCAAGAATGCAAGCCCATATTCTATTTAGGTGATTTTTCGTACCAGGGTTTGCAACCTGATCAGTGTCATCAAGAAGCACATAAAATGCGGAACCCGAAGCATCTATATTTCGACGAACAGCTCTCTCCAGTCTTAAACGGCTGGCGGGCATCGAAGAAGGGAGCAATTTAGAAAAATCATAGCCAGTGAACGGCTTTGAAAAAGAATTGAGTGCGCGCGTAAATTTAGAAACAAAATCCACTTCCCGCACACCTGAATTTACTGCCGCTTCAAGTAGTACTCTATTTGATTCATCGACCATCATGGGGAGCTGCTGACCTATCGCAACAGCAATAGACTGCATCAGTTGCTCATATGCAACTCTTGTCAGCTCCCCCGACGATCCATTTTCTTTCATAGAGGATAGATCGAGATTTAATGGCTTTATTAGCAGGCCTGGTATTTTTGCATCAGTTAAAAAGCGCATGGTAAAGTCTAAAATAGCACTCTTTCCAGAGCCTTTCTTCCCTATCAGCAGCCTTGGGCTTCCAATAGGAGGCGCAATAATGTCTGCATACTCATGCGTCTGAACAAATGCTTCCTGCAGTATGTACCGCTCCCCCTCAGCCGTCCCGGTAGGAACATAATATGAAAGAGCCTCCATAAGATCTTCAAGACATATACTTTCAGATGCAGCCTTATCAATATCCTTGCTCATAAAATCTCCAGCTAAATTTTTCGGGCGTACCAGCGCCTAGCTATTTCCGTTGTGATCGCTATCCCGCGCTTTGATCGGGCAAGTTTGAATCGGCCTCTTCGTAGCCAGGTGACACCTGGCCTTTTGCAGGGTCTACCTCTCCCCTCCACAACCACAACTCGTATTGAGGAAATACCTTCAGAAGCTCCTCTAGATCCTCGATCCGGGTCTTCACCTTCCGATTGGTCGCCACAGTCTGCCACCGCTGGCGTTCCTTGATCGTAGTGGCCTCAGCCAGCTTCGTGGCCCCTATGTGCCTCACTAGGGTTCTAAGCCTTTCCTCGATCATTCCAAAAAGCTCTTATAAATGATGAATAATTTATTGATAAATAATTCATCAAAGGCCATCATGCCCCTGCACTGATGAATTATTTATTACACGTTTTGTGTAAAACCACACGAATAGTGACGGAACGAGCATGGAACTGGAAGAGCTGGAACCTTCGAAGCTGATAGGCCCGCAACAGGACGTGGAAACCGTCGAGTCCTGGGCCGACCGCAACGGCCTGACCTACGGCACCGCGCGTGCCTGGGCAATGAAAGGCGTTCTCCCCACCGTAAAGCTAGGCAAGCGCCGCATGGTCAACAGCGCCCTGCTCCGCACCTGGCTGCTGGAACAGGAGTGGACGGCATGAATCCTCCCTTCTATACGCAAGCCGCCTTCGCCGCCCTGGCCGGTGTTCCCGTCGAGCAGGTCGCGCAGTGGATCAAGACCGGTGCCGTCGACAGCGTGAAGCTCGGCAAAACCCGCGTGGTGCTGTTTCTGGGGGTGAACCAGTGAGCAAGCCAGTCATGGACTATCAAAACTTCCTCTGGCGCCTGCTCTGTGCGCTCTCTGATCTGCGCCTGGCCGGTGATTCGCCTAGCGTCGCCTGGTATGAGGTTCGCTCGCTCATTTCTCGTAGCCAGGGTGAAGGCTTCCTGAGCGTTGCGCAGGTTGGTCGGCTTGAGATTCTCGCCCACAACGCACTTAACCATTCTCCTGATCTGCGATTCCCTGACGAGCGTAACGCCGGGCCATACATGCCGACTTCGGTGTGGTTCAAGCGCCACAAGGCTGCTCTTGCTGCTGAATCAACGACTGGAGTGATTCATCTGCCTGGTTATTACGTTGTAGATCCCGTACATGTAAAGCCCCAAGCGCAGGGCTCGACCAATGATCGATCCTGCGCAGTATCTCCAGCACCCACTGCATCCCAAGGAATGCGGCTGCCAGGGCTGCTTTGCCCGGAATCCACGGGGCAAGACGTTCGCCTTTCACCGGCACCCGCACGCCGACAACTGCGACTGCTCTGTGTGCTACGTGAAAAGAAACTGGGAGTCGCTCCCCACATCATCGAGCTCGGATACCTCCCGATTCACACCATGCACCGAGTGCCGCCCCGCGCAATGGTCAAAGGTAAATGGTCGCAACCACGTTACGCCGGCCTTTACCTGCGAGAAACACACGCCACCGTCCCGACCGGAGAAGTATTGGAGCGTTGTGAGCGACACCGGCAAACCCACGCCCTTCGTGCCCCTGCGCGAACCGTTCGAATTGGAGGGGTGAACGCATGACAACGTTTAATAGCAAGCCGTCGCTTATTGATAACTGCCTCAAGGTTTCGGTGGATGCTCCCCACGGAATCTTCTTCGAAGTAATTGGCGGCTCTCATTACGTAAACATTTGCGATGAGGACGCCATCAAGTTGCGGGACTGGCTAATTCGCGTCTATCCGGTCGTCGATAAGCAGCAGGAGGGGGCGCAGTCATGACTGTCTCTTTCCGTGTCGGCCGCTATCTGGTCGCCCTGCTCTGGCATTCCGCGCCTTGGGGCTTTATCGGTTTTGCTGTGGGCTGCGTGTTCGGCACGTGGCAAGCAGTTTCGTTGCTGGAGACGGTAGACGGCTACTTCTATCAGGCAATGACCAAGGTCGTTCACCAGTGCGCCCCCAGCGATCCGGCCAACGCCGCCGATGTTGAACAGGTCAAGGGCCGCGCCCCCGGCTTGTCCGAACACGCTCCACCGTTCGGTCAAACGGAGGCACGGGCGGAGCGCACCCTTGAACACCCACCACCTTAAATAGCCTCCGCTCGTGAGTGTGGGGCAGCTTCACCGCCCCGCGCTCCCGAGCCCTCGGCGGCAAGAGTGGGATTACAAGGGCAAAGCCCTTGGTGTTGAACCAAACCCGCTACACCAGCGGCGCTAACTGAAAACCTCGGCAAGTCGAGAAAACCACCTGGGCAAAAACGCGAAGTTTGCCCGTGTGGACTCGCTCGGCCTGCTGAAAGGCAAACCCGCGCACTAACGCGCAACTAAGCGAGGAAACACACATGGCACGCACCACTATGGAACTGGCATTCATCAGCGCTGAGCGCGTGAAGTTCGACAACGTGGATCTGGTGAAGCTGTACCTGGGCGACGAACCGGACGGCGAAAAGGATCTGGGCGTCTCCCTGCTCTCGATGCAGGTAGCAGAAGGCTCCCTGGACGAAGTCTGGGCGTCCTGCAAAGGCCTCGATGTGCTGGAGACCGTCCGCGTCACGGTGGAAATCGACCGGGGCTCCAAGAACGCGGGCAAGTTCATCGTCCTGCACGTCGAGTCGGCCAAGCCTGCTCAGGCCAGCAAGCCCGCGCCTCAGCATGCCGCCCAACAACAAGCCAAGCCGACCGGCACCCAGCCGGACGCGGCCAAGGCTTAACCGGAGGGCGCCGCCGTGCTGATCGTTGATCGCGTGCTGTGTGACTGCTGCGGGCAGCCCATGGGCCAGCTCTACAGCCAGCCTGCCCCACAGCCCGACCTGCTGCCCGATCTGAACCAGGCGCCCCACCAAACCCTGTGCCCCGACTGCCTGGACATGGCTGAGGTCATCCGCGACCCCAGCCTGGCTGAGTAAAGAGGGCCTATGAATTTCATCGCCTGCGATGGGGAATGGTCGGTTGGTGCCTCGGGTGAACTCCTGTGCACGGGCCAGCTGGTTTCCATCGCGGACGACGAAATGCAGAGCCTTATCGGCTCTGCGCTCACCTGGGACGACGTGTCCGAACTGCAAGGCGAAGCGGTGATTCTGTTCGCCACTGTGTTCGGGTTCCTCGTCCTGAAAAAAGTCCTGAAAGCGAGGTAATACCCATGCAACACATCAAGACCCTGCGCCGTTCGCTCGGCGCCGCCGCTGCAATCGGCCTGCTGTCGGTTCAACAGGCCTACGCCGCTGTTCCGGCCGAAGCCACCGCCGCCCTGGATACCGCCGGTACCGACGTCGGCACCATCGGTTGGGCCGTGTTCGCCGTGATCATCGCGGCCATGGCCTTCAAGTACATGCGCCGCGCGCTGTAACCGCAACTGCACGTATGTGCCGAAGCAAGCAAAGCCCCGCCTCGGCGGGGTTTTCTTTTCAGGTGCTCCCGATGAGTTACGAACTGTTTGTCCTGCTGATCACGGTCGCCGCGTTGTGGGCCGTGTTCTTTGGGCGGGTGTGAGGTGGGTATGCGTTGGTGGATTGCGTTCTTCTTCGTACTGCCTGCATTGGCATCGGCTGAAGAGTATTACTGGGAACTGTCCGGTAACCCTGGCTTTGGCCGATTTACGACTAGCCTAGAGGTTCGCGACGCTCGACTCGCTTCCTTTGCATCTCAGGGTGCCTACCCGAATGGCCTCACCTTCGAGACGGTCACATCTACATCACCCGACCAGATTTCTTATCGCTACAGAGTCAACGGGTGCACCGCCGGGTCATGCCGAATCACCATCCAAACCGTTCGCCGGGGTACCGATTGCCCTGCTGGAACTGTCTACGACCCCAGCATTGGTGATGGCTCATCTCAATGTAAGGGCGATCCATGTGAGTCCACATCGGGGCGACGCACTGCCCATCAACACCTTCGAGGTCCCGTTGGCGGGCCGGTCGTCGAACCGCCGCTGACCATCTGCGAGAACGCCTGCCAGTACACGTTCACCTACAAGGTGCTCGACGTTTACCGCTTCGTGAACCCCAGCCCTGACCAGCTCGATAACAGCTACGGTAAGTACGAATATCAGGGTAATGGCACCTCCTGCACCGAGTCGGATGACCCGCAGAACGGCAGCGTCTTCGATCAGCCACCGGCACAACCGCCGATGGATAAAACGCCCGAGTACGCCCGCGACAATATCTGCGATCAGTGGGTCACCAACCCTGACGGCACCCGTAGCCGATCCTGCACCGCCAAAGAAGAGTTCAAGCAACCTGGCACTATTGACTGTGTAGCCGGCTGGCAGTCCAGCGCCTGCAAAGCGGGCAATCCGCCGCCCGAGTACACCAAGACTGAAACCACCGAGAACACCACTGAGACCACCAACCCGGACGGTTCCAAAAAAACCGACACCACCAAGACCACCGACAAAACCACCTGCAAGGGCGTGAAGCCCTGCACCTCCACCAGCAAGACCGAAACTGGCACCAGCGAGACTGACGCAGACGGCAAGCCTGGCAATGAGTCCGGCACGTGCACCGGTACCGGCTGCAAACCGGGTGAAGGTGAAAAGGACGGTGACAAGGAAAGTGAGGGTGAAGAAGAAGGCGAGGAAGAGGAACGCACCGCCACCGTAGGCGAATGTGATGCGCCGGTGTCCTGCTCGGGCGACGCCATCGACTGCGCCATCCTCCAGCAGCAGAAAGAACAGCGCTGCCTGGCTGAGGAAATGTCCGACTACGCGGGCAAGAAATCCGATATCGAAGGCCTGTTCGAGGGTGAGCAATTCGACCTGCAGGAAGGCCAGGGCGATATCGAAGTCCCGTCCCTGATCCGCCAGGGCACCCGCTTTCTGCCCGCCACCTGCCCCCAAGACAAGAGCTTCAACCTGCGCACCGCTGGCGGTCGCACCTTCGCCCTTTCCTTTGAACCGCTGTGTCAGGCCGCCTCTGACCTCAGCGGCCTGTTCGTGGCTGTCGCCACCATCCTTGCTGCCCTGTACGTCGGGCGTTCCGTAGGAGGTAACTGATGCATTACCTGTTTCTGGCTCAACTGCTGATCATCGTCGTCGGCCCACTGGTCAAGATGGCGCTGAAAATCATCGGCTTCGGCTTCGTCACCTACGTCGGCTTCAACCTGATCATTGGTGAAGCGCAAAGCTACGTCATTGCCCGGATGGGTGAATCGGGCCCAGTGATTCAACAAATCCTTGGGCTGGCCAAGTTCGATGTGTGCGTGAACATCTTTTTCGCTGCCATCACCACGCGCTTCATCCTGGCCGGCATCGACAAGGCCACCGACCGACAACGCAACCAAGTCTGGCGCAAGCCCGGCGGCACCTCGATTGAAGCCTAGGAGGCCGACCGATGCTCATTATTCGCACCGGCAAGCCCGGCCATGGCAAGACACTCAACACCATCCGCGAAGTGGATCAGAAGGCCCATGCCGAAGGTCGCGTCGTCTACTTCCACAACATCAACGGCCTCAAGCCCGAAACGCTGCAAGCGCAGTGGTTCAGCTTCGACGACCCCGAAAAGTGGTACGAGCTGCCGCATGACTGCATCATCGTCGTTGACGAAGCCCAAGGCTGGTTTGGTGCCCGTGATCCCAGGGCACGACCGCCTGAGCACATCACCCGCTTCGAAACCATGCGCCACCAAGGCCACGAAGTGCACCTGGTTACCCAAGATCCGCGATACCTGGATGTGCACCTTCGTCGTCTGTGCAACAGCCATATCCACTACTGGCGCGTGTTCAAGTCCCCCCAGCTGCTGCGCTTCGAATCCGAAGTCGTGGTGGAAAAGGTCGAAGTCAAAACCAGCTTCAAGGATGCCGACAAGAAAACGCTTCGTCTCGATAAGCGTTACTTCGGCTCCTATACCAGCACCAACGCCAAGCACCACTTTCAGGCCAAGGTGCCGACCAAGTTCTTAATGGCGATTGCCGTCATCATCATCGCCGGGATCATGGTCTTTCGGGTGTATGAGCGCTACCAGCAAGGCAAACAGGAAAGCGCGCCAGGCGCGGCGCCGGCCAGCATGGTCGATCAGGTCAAAAGCACCGTTGGAGCCTTCATCAAGCCGCTTGGCGATACCGGCGAAAATTCCGGCCCGCAATCTACCGCCAGCTACCTCGATCAACGTGTTCCACGGGTAGCCGATCTGCCCGCCTCGGCGCCCATCTATGACGACCTGACCAAGCCCAAGGCCTTCCCGCGGCTGTACTGCATGTCCAGTCATGACCCCGACATCTACGCCCGCAAGTTCGCCCGAGCCCCAAGTGCCACCGTCAACGGCAGGCCGACCGTGTGCCAGTGCTACACCCAGCAAGGCACCAAGGTGCAAACCGACTTTCGGTTCTGCCTGGATATCGTCGAGAACGGTTATTTCGATCCGGCGATAGCTGATCGCACACAACCCGAGTACGCCCAGGGTGCCGCCGCCCAATCGCCCAGCCCGCCCCCCGTTCAAACCCACTCACAACCGCAGCCAAACAACGGCGTCACCATCGTGACCTATGAGAAGGGGCGCTTCTTGTGGTGATGCCTCGGGGCGTCCTGGGCGTGTTCTGCACACGCCTGCGAGGGACGAGCGGGCGCGCAGAACGCGCCTGCTGACGTCCCTGTAGCACGTCAGATAAACCAAGGTTAAACGTGTCGATTCGGCACTATTTGGAGCATTAGAAAATGGCAGTTAAAGACCTACTCCGCGTAGATCGTGAGTTCAAGAAAACTCCAACCGGTAGGCTGTTCTTCGACAGCATGACCGCTCGGATAACTGACCTTTCCAACGTCCGAATCCTGGCCTGTAGCGTCGATACCGTCCGCCAGTTGTACCGTGGCCTGATCCGCCCTGAAATCATGTGCCTGTTCGAGAAGCCCGGCACCATCGTCGATTTCGCTGGCCAGCGTTGGCACTCGGGGCGTGTCAGCAAGGATTCCGGCTACCAGTACAAGCTGCAAAACGCTGACCTTGGCATCATCCTGCTGGTGAAGAATTTCAACGCCAAGCTTGAGAACATCGGCCCCCACCTGAAAATCGAAGTCTCGCCCCACGCTATCGACACCTTCTCACCTGAGCGCCTGCAAGAACGCCTGGACTACTACGCCAGCCACGTCCTGACCAACGTCGAACGCAACCAATGCGCCGTTCACCTCGCGCTTGACCTCCAAGGCTGGCAACCGCCTGCCGATCTGGTAGCCCGTATGCACTGCCGCGCACGTGCAGCCCGTGATATTTCCGGCATCAAGGAAATCCAGTGGACGCTGGAGTCTGCCACCTACGGCAAAGGCCAGTCGTATCTGTTCGGCTCCGCTGGAGGCGTCCAGCTCGGTATCTACAACAAGACCGAACAGGCCCGCGCCATCGATAAACTCGACTATTGGGAAGGCGTCTGGAGGCGTCGCGATAGCTTCGACGAAACCGACCCGGACAACTACAACCCCGAGCAAGACGTGTGGCGTGTCGAGCTGCGTTATCACCACTCTGTCATCCAGCAATTCGCTTCGGGCTCTGTTGATCTACACACAAACCAGGCCATCGAAACCAACAGCTACGCCGCCTTTGCTCCGCACCTCGACGGCCTGTGGCGCTATGGCCTACGCCAATTCAAGTTGCTGGCTCGCCCTGGTTACTTCGAACCCATCTGGACGCTGATCCGTGACGACGTGCGCGTCGATCTGCCGGTCGATTCCCTGGTGGACGAAACCGAGTACAAGCGCCAATACAAGACCTCACGGGGCTTCTCCGGCAAGAACGTGGAACTGTTCCTGGGAAACTTCGTCAGCCTGCTGGCACGGGAGCGAGTGGGCGCTAGAAAGGCTTTCTATCGGCTCAAGGATTGGGAGTGCTGGCCGGTGATCCGCGACCACTATGCCGCCAAGGGCATGGATGAAGACGGGCTGTATAAGCACATCAAAGGCATTCTTGAAGAACGGCATGTGCGTTGGGGGCGTGCTGTCTGATGTTTGTTTGCCAAATACACAAACAAGACAAACACGCTGACGTTCACGCTCTTGGCCGGGGCCGACATCATGGCAATTGAGCAACTGAGCGATGGCCGCTGGAAAGTCGACGTTGAGCCCATCAAGGGCCGGCGCTTTCGCAAGACCTTCAAGACCAAGGGTGAAGCCCAGCGCTTTGAGGCAACCTGCCGGGCCAACTGCATCGAATCCCCTGCCTGGACGCCCAAGCCGAAAGACCGTCGCCGCCTCTCCGAGCTTTGCACCCGCTACCACGAACTGCACGGCCACGCCCTAGCTGACGGTACCGCCATACTCCGCACCCTGCAGAATCTGGCCAAGGATCTAGGTGACCCTATCGCGATCAAGCTTACCGGCAACGCCTTCTGCGAAACGCGAAGCGAGCTGCTAAAGGCTGGCATTCAGGGTAAGACCATGAATAACCGGCTGGGCTACCTGAAAGCGCTGTTCAACGAACTGCACCGCCTGGGCGATATCGACTACCCCAACCCGCTGGCCAAGGTACGTCCGCTACGCCTTCAGGAACGCCCTATCTCCTTCCTGTCGACCTGCCAGATAGCGGAACTGCTCGAGGCCCTGGACGGACGCACGACTAGCCCAGGCATCGGCCTGATCGCTCGCGTCTGTCTGAGTACGGGTGCTCGATGGGGAGAAGCCCAAGCGCTGACACCTGAGCGTGTGCGGAACGGCATGGTGACCTTCGCCAACACCAAATCGAAACGAACCCGGTCGATTCCTATCGATAGCGCACTGGAGAAGGCACTGCACGTCTACTTCAAGCGACGCGGCCTGTTCACCAACTGCATACTGACCTTTAGCAGGGTCCTGGAG
This sequence comes from Pseudomonas mendocina, assembly GCF_003008615.1. Classification (NCBI taxonomy): domain Bacteria; kingdom Pseudomonadati; phylum Pseudomonadota; class Gammaproteobacteria; order Pseudomonadales; family Pseudomonadaceae; genus Ectopseudomonas; species Ectopseudomonas mendocina. The sequence continues at coordinate 4,845,995 of NZ_CP027657.1, read as the reverse complement.
AAGACCTCAATCAAGCTCCCGGCCGGCCAGGCCACTCATGTCTTGCGGCACACCTTCGCCAGTCACTTCGTCATGCGGGGCGGGAACATCCTGACGCTACAGAAAATCCTGGGTCATACGTCTTTGGCGATGACCATGCGCTATGCACACCTGTCGCCCGATCATTTGCAGGATGCTTTGACACTCAATCCGTTATTTCCCACTCGGTAGCGCGTAAGACACCTTCGTACCAGCCTCTTTCACCAGGCCTCGCTGACGCATGACCTTGTAGATCTGCTCTATCTCACTAAGAGCGCGGTCTTTGCCGAGCTTGGAATGAATGGTGTTCATCAACGTTTTTATCGTTCGCGGCTTCGAAGCCTTCCTGGCGATCAGATCTGCGACTACCAGCTTGATAAGAGCATCTTGGTTCTTATCCGTCGCTTTTGATGGCGAGGCCTTTGCCGGCTCAGGCTTTTTAGGCTGGCTAGGCGCAGGTTTTGGTGGATTTGGCGTAGCGGCCTTCTGAGGCGGGTTAGGCGCAACAACAGTCGCAGCGAAGCAAGGCATTTGCTCGATGCTCTCTGATCTAACAACCGTGAGTCCCTTCGATTTCAGATGCTTGATCAACGGATCAAAGCCTTTGTCTTTGGAGATTATGTGGTAGTAACCAACTGGATCCGCCGCCGACAAAACACCTAGGTAGTACGTGATATGGAAATCCAGAGCGTTAGTGCCCGGCGTATCCATCTGGATGTACTCAGCTCGCTCATGAAGCCGATGGATTGCAGTCACAAGGTCAGTGGGCAGCTTCGAATTATTCGGCCCGAGAAAAACACGCAGCTTGAAATGCTCCGGCTGCAGCAAGCGTAGCGATGTAGCCTGCACATTCTCGTAGTCGATAAATACGTAATTGACCCGCATCCTGATCCGCCTCACGTCCATGGAGCTGGCATTCTGAAACAAGAAGCGGCACGTCTGAAAGACAGAAAGCTGGCATTTCGACACTTTTTCGACACCTGCCGAAAGCCAGAAAGCAAAAAGCCCCGAAAACTTGTTAGCTTTCAGGGCTTTAGGTATTGCGAAAGTGGCGGTGAAGAAGAGATTCGAACTCTTGATACGGTTTCCCGTATACACACTTTCCAGGCGTGCTCCTTCAACCGCTCGGACACTTCACCGGATCTCGATTGGCCGTGCAGCCCGTCGAGGTGCGCTAATGTAGTCGAATGTTTTTCCGATGGCAAATTTTTTTTAAAGGATTCATGCGCTTAAGAGCGCAGCGGGTTTTCGTCGGGCTCCTCGCAGGGCTGCTCGTCGAAGCGTATATGACCGAATAGCAGAAACCCTAGGGACGTGAACAAGCCTATGCCAAATAGCAGTAGCACGCCGGATGGGCTACGCAGGGCAAGGATTTCGCTGAGCAGAACCGACACCAGCAGCAGGCCAATCACCGCAGCCGTATAAAGGATGGAATAGAAGATATTCATGAGCAGCTCCTTCGGTACGCTGCTCACCTTAAAGCCCAGGTTTTGCATTCGGCCAATTGCCATACGACATGGCCGCGATAGGCAAAAACACTGACTCACCGGTCAGTCGCGGCGCTTTACCAGAGCGATTCGGCTGAGTACCTTCTGCCCACATTCGGCCCCACGGCTCTAACAAGGAAAACTGCCATGAGCGACCTGATCAGCTACCAACTCGAAGACGGCATCGCCACCCTTACCCTGAGCAATGGCAAGGTCAACGCTATCTCGCCCGACGTGATCGCCGCATTCAATGCCGCGCTCGATCGTGCGGAGCAGGATCGCGCCATTGTCATCATCACCGGGCAGCCGGGTATTCTCTCCGGCGGATACGACCTGAAGGTGATGACCTCCGGCCCGCAGAATGCAATCAATCTGGTGGCTGCCGGCTCGACCCTGGCGCGCCGCATGCTCGCCCACCCCTACCCGATCATCGTCGCTTGCCCCGGCCATGCCGTGGCCAAAGGCGCTTTCATTCTGCTGTCGGCCGATTACCGCATCGGCGTCGAGGGCCCCTTCAACATCGGCCTGAACGAAGTGCAGATCGGGATGACCATGCACCATGTGGGTATCGAGCTAGCACGTGATCGTCTGCGCAAGTCGGCATTCCACCGCTCGGTGATCAATGGCGAGATGTTCGACCCTGCAGGCGCGGTAGATGCCGGCTTCCTGGATAAGATAGTGCCGGCCGAACAGCTGCTGGCAACCGCCCAGGCCGTGGCGCAGCAGATGAAGAAGATCAACATGACCGCGCACAAGAACACCAAGCTGAAGGTGCGCAAGGCACTGCTGGAGACTCTTGATGCAGCCATCGAGACCGACAAGCAGCACCTGATGTAAACACGCCACAGCGTGCCAATGAAAAGCGCCGCTTCCGTTGAGGTCGCGGCGCTTTTTTCGGGAATTTAACTGCTGTGAGCCTCGGGGCGCCCGGCACACCCTACGCGTCAGCCGGAATAGTCGAGGGCCGTCCAGGCTCGGCTCAAGCCTTGTGCCAACACGCAACCCGGCTTGCTCAATTGCTCATTGAACGCCGCCGGCAGCAGCGTGGTTTCCCCTTCCGCGGCACCATGCCGCTCGGTTAGCCACTGCAGCTTGCCGCAATTGGGCGTTTCGATCACGTAACTGGCCGCAATGTTCGAGTGATGGCTGGGCAGACGAACCACGTCGAGTACGACGCCCTCCTCCTCGACTCGCTGGCCATCGGAAACCAACACGGCCCAGGCCTGGTCACCCTCGATCACCAGATAGGCGCCGTTGGCCTGTGGTCGCTCGATCTGCGGTTGCGCGCAGCCGCTGAGCAGGGCCAATAGCACAATCGTCATCAGCATCTGTTGCATTGCCAATACCCCCTTGCAAGGCGCCCACATCTGCACGGTGGACGGGTTGTTGTCGCCTGAGTGAGGCCACTATCACCTAATACTGTTTATTTGTACAGTATTTTTCGATTACCCTATTCCGCAGGTAAAACACCGATCAAACAGGAGCGCCATCATGCTGGACGTACTGCAGCTGAAACACCGAGTGAACCGCATGCCGCTGGAGCGCGTGCGCGAGATGGTCGATGAGCTGCTGCTCGAAGGCATCGTTACCGAGAGTCGCACTCCGTTCAATCGCCAGCACTTCAACAGCTGTTTCGCCGAGATCGAGGCGCTTTTGCAGCGTGCGGGCTATCACCGGCAACTGGATGTGGTCGGTTATCAGGGACTCGCCTACGCACTGTTCGATCCAGCCCGCTGGGAGGCAGTGGAGGTGCTGCGCTGGTTGCGTGACTTTGTCGAAGAGGCGCATATCCAGCCAGCCTCGTAGAAGTACCATCCGACCCAAAAAAGCTCAGCAAGGCAGAGCGGTGCACGACATTGGCCCATAACGATGCGCATCGGTTCAGGCTACATCCCTGTCTCTAGCAGGCAGCAAGCACCTCAAGAAGGCCTGCCGATAATGCGCGGCGGGTTATCGGCCCAAGGCAGAGGCATCCCAAACCAGAACTGGCAAGCCACTTGCTAGATCACAGCAAGCATCCTGCGTAGCACGCCAACGGCGGCGGGCCGAGGATCACGGACAACGGCGTCCGTCCGATCACCTTCCTCCCATCGAGGTGATCCGACGTACGCCGTTTTTTTATGCCCCGAATAAAGAGATCAGCCCATGACCGATCGTGATTCGAAAAAGACCGTCGACAGCAGCCGCCGCAACTTCCTCAAGCAATCCATCGCCATGGCCGGCGCACTCGGCGGTATCGCCGCCCTCGGGCTCTCGGCACCGGCCTCGCTGCGTAGCGCTGCCTGGGCAGCTGGTTCCGATGCCCCGGAAAAGGCTGCGCTGAAAGTGGGTTTCATCCCGCTGACCGATTGCGCCTCGGTGGTAGTCGCGGCAACGCAGGGCTTCGGCGAGAAGTACGGTCTGAGCATCACCCCGAGCAAGGAGGCGTCCTGGGCCGGTGTGCGTGACAAGCTCAACACCGGTGAGCTGGATGCGGCCCACGTGCTCTACGGCATGATGTACGGTGCCCAGCTAGGTCTGGCTGGCCCGCAGAGGGATATGGCCGTATTAATGGGCCTGAACCAGAACGGCCAGGCCATCACCCTTTCCAGGCAACTGCGCGAAGCGGGTGTCACCAATGGCGCGCAACTGGCCGAGCACGTCAAGAAAGGCGGCAACCCGCTGACTTTCGCCCAGACCTTCCCCACCGGCACTCACGCCATGTGGCTATATTACTGGCTGGCCAGTGTCGGCATCAACCCGATGAGCGACGTGAAGACCATCGTCGTGCCGCCGCCGCAGATGGTGGCCAACATGCGTGTCGGCAACATGGATGGCTTCTGTGTCGGCGAGCCCTGGGGCGCACGGGCGATCTTCGACAAGATCGGCTTCACCGCCACCACCACCCAGCAGATCTGGCCGGATCACCCGGAGAAGGTGCTGGGCACCACCCGCGCCTTTATCGAGCAGTATCCCAACGCCGCCCGCGCACTGATCATGGCCATTCTCGACGCCAGCCGTTTCATCGAGGCCAGCGAGGAGAACCGCAAGAGCACCGCCAAGCTGATTTCCGGCAAGGCCTACGTCAACGCACCGGTACAGGTGATCGAACCGCGCTTCCTCGCCCAGTACGAGGACGGCCTCGGCAACAGCTGGAAGGACGAGCACGCCATGGCCTTCTGCAAGGACGGCAGCGTCAACTTCCCCTACCACTCCGACGGCATGTGGTTCCTCACCCAGTTCAAGCGCTGGGGCCTGCTCAAGGAGGCGCCGGACTATGTGGCAGTCGCCGCGCAGATCAATCAGACAGCGCTCTACGCCGAGGCCGCCAGTGCGCTGAAACTGGCAGTGCCGAGCAGCCCGCTGCGCAGCAGCACGCTGATCGACGGTGTGGTCTGGGACGGCAGCAACCCGGCCGTCTACGCCGATTCCTTTGTCATCAAAGCCTGAGCGGAGGTCGACATGAATGCGCCCCTGAAAACGCCTCTGCCGCAAATCGCCAAACCACGCCTTTCGCCTGCCGCCCTGCTGCCGAGCGGCGCCACACTGGGTAACCTGGGCAAGGCCAGCATCGCCCCGTTACTCGGCATCCTCGCCTTCATCGGCTTCTGGTCGCTGCTGGCGCAATACAGCGAAGGCCTGCCTGGGCCGCTGAGCACCTGGCAGTCGGCGCTGGTGCTGTTCAGCGACCCGTTCTACGACAACGGCCCGAACGACATGGGCATCGGCTGGAACATCCTCAACTCGCTCGGCCGGGTCGGCGTCGGCTTCGGTCTGGCCGCACTGGTGGGCATCCCGCTGGGCTTCGCCATCGGCCGCTTCGCCTTTCTTGCCGGCATGCTCGCGCCAATCATCAGTCTGCTGCGCCCGGTCTCACCGCTGGCCTGGTTGCCGATCGGCCTGCTGGTGTTCGAGGCGGCCGGCCCGGCATCGATCTGGGTGATTTTCATCAGTTCGATCTGGCCGATCATCCTCAACACTGCTGCCGGTGTTGCCAGCGTGCCGCAGGACTACCTGAACGTCGCCCGCGTGCTCAAGTTGTCGGAGTTCAAGGTACTGACGCGCATCCTCTTCCCTGCCGTGCTGCCGCACTTGATGACCGGCATTCGCCTGTCCATCGGCGTAGCCTGGCTGGTGATAGTTGCTGCGGAAATGCTCACCGGCGGCATCGGCCTGGGCTTCTGGGTATGGGACGAGTGGAACAACCTCAACGTCGAGCACATTCTCATCGCCATCATCGTCGTCGGCCTGATCGGCCTCGCCCTGGAGCAAGGCCTGCTGCTGATCGCCAAACGCTTCGACTACACCAGCTAAGGAGACGAACATGGACAAATTCGTGGAGCTGACCGGCGTCAGCAAGCACTTCGACACCAAGAAAGGCCGTTTCCAGGCGCTGTCCGAGGTCAATCTGAGTATCGCCCGCGGCGAGTTCGTCGCCCTGATCGGCCACTCCGGCTGCGGCAAGTCGACGGTACTCAACCTGATCGCCGGCCTGCTCGATGCCAACGAGGGCGGTCTGATATGTAACGGCCGCGAGATCGACGGCCCCGGCCCGGAACGTGCGGTGGTGTTCCAGAACCACAGCCTGCTGCCGTGGATGACCTGCTTCGGCAATGTGCACCTGGCGGTGGAACGCGTATTCGGCGAGCGCGAAAACAAGGCGCAACTCAAGGCTCGTACCGAACAGGCGCTGAACATGGTTGGTCTGGCGCATGCCATGCACAAGCACCCCAACGAGATCTCCGGCGGCATGAAACAGCGTGTCGGCATCGCTCGTGCCCTGGCCATGGAACCCAAGGTGCTGCTGATGGACGAGCCCTTCGGAGCCCTCGATGCCCTGACGCGTGCCCATCTGCAGGACGAGCTGCTGCGTATCGTCGGCGAAACCCAGAGCACCGTGGTGATGGTCACCCATGACGTGGATGAGGCGGTATTGCTGTCTGATCGCATCGTGATGATGACCAACGGCCCGGCTGCCACCGTCGGCGAAATTCTCAGCGTGGAGCTGCCGCGCCCGCGCGATCGCCTGGCCCTGGCCAACGACCCGCAGTACCACGCCTATCGCACTGCCGTGCTGGAATTCCTCTACCAGCGCCAGCAGCGGCCCGCCGCCTGATCACCAGCAACCGCTCTGGCTCGAGGGCTGGAGCGGTTGAACCTCTGGCCTCTGGCACGGACGAACTAGGGCATTCAACCGACAGGCAGAGAATCCCGTGCTCGACCTCACCACCTGGAATCTGTCGATTCCCACCGAACCAACGCCCACCACCATCACCACCCAGCGTCTGAACAACGGCTATGAGAGCCGCTACTTTCGCCGTAATGCCGACGGTAGCGTGACCTTCTGGGTGCCGGTCACCGGCTCGACCACGGCCGATGCCCGCTACCCACGCAGCGAGCTGCGCGAAACCCAGCGCGACGGCAGCCTCGGCAACTGGCTGCATGCGAGTTCGGACAACTATCTCAGTGCCGTGCTGCAAGTCGACCAGGTGCCCAGCCGCAACAAGGTGGTGATCGGCCAGATCCACAGCACCGATGTGCCGGGCAGCCAGAATGACCCGCTGATCAAGCTGCAATATCACTATCGCCGCGGTGTGGGCCGGGTGGAAATGCTGCTACGCGTCCGTCCTGGCGACAGCGAGGTACAGAACGTCCTGCTGGCCGAAAACATCCAGCTTGGCGAGCGCTTCGGTTACGACCTGCGGGTTACGCCCAGCGGACGCATCGGCGTCAGCGTGGCCAGCACGGATGGCGACGACGGCAGCTATTACCGTCAGTTGAGCAGCGCCTGGAGCACCCAGCACCTGTACTTCAAGGCCGGCGCCTACATTCAGGACAATTACGGGCCGGACAGCGAAGGCGGACGCGTCACCTTCCATCACCTCAACAGCCTGCACCGCTGAGGCGCGACGGCTTACAATCGCCGCTTTCCTCGACAATGGCCTGATCATGGCGCGCCTGACCCTCGACTTCCCCGAAGACCAGTATTACTACAGCACCCACCTGACCGTGCGCGTCACCGACATCAATGGCGCCAACCACCTGGGCAATGACTCGATGATCTCGATGATTTCCGAGGCGCGTGCCCGTTTTCTCTTCGAGTTCGGCATCCGCGAAACCGACGGCAAAGGCACCGGCATCATCGTTACCGACCTGGCCACCACCTACCGCGCCGAAGCTCATGCACGCGACCAATTGCTGTTCGAGGTGGGCGTGATGGACTTCAACAGGTACGGTGGCGACATCACCTTCCGTATCACGCGTCCGGCTGACGGCGCGCTGGTAGCGATGGCCAAATCCGGCTTCGTGTTCTTCGATTATCTGCAGTCGAAGGTGGTGCCGATGCCGGAGCCTTTCAGCGCCAAATTCCCCAAGGTCAATCGTGTGGTCGGATAACCGACCTGTTGGCGTGACAGTTGCTAATTCCTCTGCTACGCCTTAGGGCATAACGATAAAAGCCCTGCGCCGCCCCGGTGCAGGGCGACCTTGGGAGGAACCGCAATGCCAGCTATGCGTCAACGCGCCCAGCGCGCAGCTCTGATCGCCAGCCTCTCCGCCTGGCCACTGCTCACCCTGCCCCTTCCCACTCATGCCACTACAACAACCAATCAAGCCGCCACGACGCAGGTGCCGATTCAGGTCGAGCACACGGCCGGCAAGGTCGAACCCTGTCACTGACAGGCCAGCGCCGCACCAAATCGGCGCTCACAGCCTTGAAAAGGTGCACCCGCAGAAAGTGCGGGCAATCACTATGCACCCTGAAACCCGCCAAACTTGAGGCTTTGGCAAATTGGCACAAGCACTGCATTGCTAACCACACAACTTGATTAAAGCGCGGTGCTCAACGAAGAGCATCGCACTTCCCGAGAGCTCGGGACTTGGACAAAGGCGTCCTCGCTAGGTGACTAGCGGGACGCCTTTTTTGTTTTTCTGGCCTGCCATTTCTGGCAGCCAGCTTTCCGTGACTATTGACCCAGGAGATAGCCGGCATGCAAAAACTCAAGCTGGTGATGATCGGCAACGGTATGGCGGGTGTGCGCACCCTCGAAGAGCTGCTCAAGCTCGCTCCCGATCTGTACGACATCACCGTGTTCGGCGCCGAGCCACACCCCAACTACAACCGTATCCTGCTCTCGCCGGTACTGGCCGGTGAGCAGGCATTCGAGGACATCATCCTCAACGACCTCAACTGGTATACCGAAAACGGCGTCAAGCTGCTGCTCGGGCGCACGGTGGTGAAGATCGACCGCAAGGCGCGCCGCGTGATCGCCGACGATGGCAGCGAAGCCGAGTACGACCGCCTGTTGATCGCCACCGGCTCCACGCCCTTCATCCTGCCCGTCCCCGGTAAGGATCTGACCGGAGTGATCGGCTACCGCGACATCGCCGACACGCGGGCGATGATGGACACTGCCAAGACTCACAAGCATGCCGTGGTCATCGGCGGCGGCCTGCTCGGCCTGGAGGCGGCTAACGGCCTCAAACTGCGCGGCATGGACGTGACCGTGGTGCACATCGGCGACTGGCTGCTGGAGCGTCAGCTCGACCGCACCGCCGGTGAGCTACTGCAGAAATCCTTGGCAGATCGCGGCCTGAAGTTCCTCCTGCCCAAACACACCGCCGAGCTGCTGGACAATGGCGAGGGTCGTGTCTGCGCGGTGAAATTCAAGGACGGCGAGGTGATCCCGGCCGACCTGGTGGTGATGGCCGCCGGCATCCGCCCCAACAGCGAACTGGCCGAGCGCGCCGGCATCGCCTGCAACCGCGGCATTCTGGTCAACGACACGCTGCAGACCTTCGATCCGCGCATCTACGCCATCGGCGAATGCGCCAGTCATCGCGGCATCGCCTACGGCCTGGTGGCGCCGCTGTTCGAGCAGGCCAAGGTCTGCGCCAACCACCTGGCCCAGCTTGGCTATTCGCGCTATCAGGGCTCGGTGACCTCCACCAAGCTCAAGGTCACCGGCATAGACCTGTTCTCCGCTGGCGACTTCATGGGCAGCGAAGGCAGCGAAACCATCACCCTCTCCGACCCCATCGGTGGCGTGTACAAGAAGCTGGTGATCAAGGACGACGTGCTGGTCGGCGCCTGCCTCTACGGCGACACCGCCGACGGCGGCTGGTACTTCCGCCAGATCCGCGAGGGTCACAACGTCAGCGAGATTCGCGACCATCTGATGTTCGGAGAAGGCGCCATCGGCGACGTCGGCCACCAGGGCGCGGACAAGACCGCCAACATGCCCGATAGCATGGAAGTCTGCGGCTGCAACGGCGTATGCAAGGGCACCATCGTCAAGGCGATCCAGGAGAACGGCCTGTTCTCGGTCGACGAGGTCAAGAAGCACACCAAGGCCGCCAGTTCCTGCGGCTCCTGCACCGGCCTGGTCGAGCAGATCCTGATCAGCACCGTCGGAGGCGCAGCAGACGTCAAACCCAAGAGCGAGAAGGCCATCTGCGGCTGCAGCGACCTCAACCACGGGCAGATCCGCCAGGCCATCCGCGAGCAGCACCTGACCTCCATGGCGCAGACCATGGCGTTTCTCAACTGGAGCACGCCCAACGGCTGCGCCACCTGCCGCCCGGCGCTGAACTACTACCTGATTTCCACCTGGCCGGGCGAGGCTCAGGACGATCCGCAGTCGCGCCTGATCAACGAGCGCGCCCACGCCAATATCCAGAAGGACGGCACCTACTCGGTGGTGCCACGCATGTGGGGTGGCGTAACCAACTCGTCCGAGCTGCGCCGCATCGCCGATGTCGCCGACAAGTACAACGTCCCCATGGTCAAGGTCACCGGCGGTCAGCGCATCGACCTCTTGGGCATCAAGAAGGAAGACCTGCCAGCGGTGTGGAAGGAACTGGACATGCCCTCCGGCCATGCCTACGGCAAATCCATCCGCACGGTTAAGACCTGCGTAGGCAGCGAGTTTTGCCGCTTCGGCACGCAGAACTCCACACAACTCGGCATCGACCTGGAGCACGATCTGTTCAATATGTGGTCGCCGCACAAGGTCAAACTGGCGGTCTCCGGCTGCCCGCGCAACTGCGCCGAGGCCGGCATCAAGGACGTCGGCATCATCGGCGTGGATTCAGGCTTCGAGCTCTACATCGGTGGCAACGGCGGGATCAAGACCGAGGTCGCCGAGTTCTTCGTCAAGGTCAAGACCGCCGAAGAGGTGCGCGAATACAACGCCGCCTTCCTCCAGCTCTACCGCGAGGAAGCCTTCTATCTGGAGCGCACCGTGCACTACCTGCAGCGCGTCGGCATGGAGCACATCAAGAAAGTGGTGCTGGAAGACGAGGCCAACCGCAAGGCCCTGGCCGCACGCCTGCACTACGCCCTGTCGTTCGAGCAGGATCCGTGGAAGCAGCGCATCGAGACGCCGCAACTGAAGAAGGAATTCGACACCATCAAGGTCGTGCAACTCGAGGAGGCCACGGTATGAACTGGCTGGATATCTGCGCCCTGGACGAGATCAACGTGCTGGGCTCACGCATCGTCACAGGCCCGAAAGGCGACATCGCGCTGTTCAGAACATCCGCAGATGAAGTCTTCGCCCTCGACGACCGCTGCCCGCACAAGGGCGGCCCACTGTCCCAGGGGTTGATCTACGGCAAGCGCGTGGCCTGCCCGCTGCACAACTGGCAGATCGAGCTGACGTCCGGCGAAGCCGTGGCGCCAGACGTCGGCTGTGCACACCGGCACCACACCCGTGTAGAGAACGGCCGCGTGCTGCTGGCCTTCGCGCAACGCAACTAGCCCGCTTGTGGGAGGCGCTTCAGCGGCGACGGTCGCGGCTGAAGCCCCTACCACCACTGCAGGAACCACGAATATGGCCAGTACCACACAAATCACCGCTTCGACCTGCTGCTACTGCGGCGTCGGTTGTGGCGTGCTGATCGAACACGACGGTGAGAGGATCCTCGGCGTAGCGGGAGATCCCAGCCACCCGGCCAACTTCGGCAAACTGTGCAGCAAAGGTTCGACCTTGCACCTGACCGGCGATCTTGACGCCCGTGGCCTCTACCCTCAATTGCGTCTGGGCAAGGCCCTGGCGCGTTCGCGCACGGACTGGGACAGCGCCCTGGATCACGCAGCCACCGTCTTCGCCGAAACCATCCGCGAACACGGCCCGGACAGCGTCGCCTTCTACATCTCCGGGCAGTTGCTGACCGAGGACTACTACGCCTTCAACAAGCTGGCCCGCGCCCTGGTCGGCACCCACAACATCGACTCAAACTCGCGCCTGTGCATGTCCAGCGCAGTGGTCGGCTACAAGCGCAGCCTCGGCGCCGACGCGCCGCCCTGCTCCTACAGCGACATCGAACTGAGCGATTGCCTGCTGATCGCCGGTTCCAACATGGCCTATGCCCACCCCGTGCTGTTCCGCCGCCTGGAAGAATCCAAGGCGCGCCGCCCGGAGATGAAGGTGATCGTCATCGACCCACGGCGCACCGACACCTGCGAACTGGCCGACCTGCACCTGGCGATCCTGCCCGGCACCGATGTCGCCCTGTTCCACGGCATCCTGCATATCCTGCTCTGGGAGGGATGGATCGACCGAGCCTACATCGACGCCCACACCGAAGGCTTCGAGGCGCTGAAAGCCCTGGTGCGCGACTACACACCCGCTGCCGTCGCCGAGATCTGCGGCATCGACCGCGAGGCTTTACAAACCTGCGCCCAGTGGATCGGCCAGGCACCCAGCTTCCTCTCGCTGTGGTGCATGGGGCTCAATCAATCCTCATCTGGTAGCGCCAAGAACAGCGCGCTGATCAACCTGCACCTGGCCACCGGGCAGATCGGCAAGCCCGGCGCCGGCCCCTTTTCGCTGACCGGCCAACCCAACGCCATGGGCGGCCGAGAGACCGGCAGCCTGAGCAACCTGCTGCCGGGCCACCGTGAGGCCGGCAATCCTGAACACCGCGCCGAAGTCGCCACCTACTGGGGCGTTGACGCTCTGCCGGAGACGCCCGGCCTGTCCGCCATCGAGCTGTTCGACGCGGTGCATGATGGGCGCATCAAGGCCCTGTGGATCGCCTGTACCAATCCGGCCCAGTCCCTGCCGGATCAGAACAAAGTCCACGAGGCTTTGGCCGCCTGCTCATTCGTGGTGGTGCAGGAAGCCTTCTTCACCACCGAGACCTGCCACTACGCCGACCTGCTGCTGCCCGCTGCCAGCTGGGGCGAGAAGGAAGGCACGGTGACCAACTCCGAGCGCCGCGTCAGCCATGTGCGACGCGCCGTACCAGCGCCCGCAGAGGCGCGGCCCGACTGGGCGATCACCTGCGACTTCGCCCGTCGCCTGGAAAAACTGCTCCGCCCCGGCCTGCCCAGCCTCTTCGACTTCCCCAGCAGCGAAGCGCTGTTCGAGGAATACAAACACCTGACCGCTCAACGCGACCTCGACCTAAGTGGTCTGAGTTACGCACTACTGGATGACCAAGGCCCTCAACAATGGCCGTTTCCGGCCGGCGCACGCCAGGGAACCGAGCGCCTCTATGCCGACGGCCGCTTCCCCACCGCCAGTGGCCGCGCGCAGTTTCTCGCCGAGCCTTACCGAGCGGCGAAGGAACGACGCGAGGCGCGCTACTCGCTGACCCTCAACACCGGCCGTCTGCGTGACCAGTGGCACGGCATGAGCCGTACCGGTACCGCGCCACAGCTGTTCGGCCATGCCCCGAGGCCCATGCTTGGCCTACATACAGAAGAACTGCGTCGCCGCCGTCTGCAAGACGGCGATCTAGTCAGGCTGCGCAGCCGCCGTGGCAGCCTGATCCTGCCCGTACAGGCGGACGATAGCGTGCGCCCCGGCCAGGCCTGGCTGCCTATGCACTGGGGCAATCGCTTCCTACGTGGCCTGGGCACCAATGTACTGACCCTGTCGGCCTTCGATCCGCTGTCCAAGCAGCCGGAGCTCAAGCATGCCGGGGTCGAGGTCGATCGCGTCGAGCTGCCCTGGCAGTTTTTCGCACTGGTCGAGGGCCAGGTGCAGGGCCATTTCGAGGCGCTGCGTCCGCTGTTCGAGGATTTTGCCTACGCCAGCCTGACGCCTATCGGGCGCGAGCGTCCGGCACTTTTGATCCGCGCCGCCTGCGCCATGGCGCCCGAAGCCCAGTTGCTGGCACGGATCGACCATCTGCTGAACCTGGATCAGGGGCCAGTGCTGGCCTATGACGACCCCCGGCGCACCGTGGGCAAGCGCGTGCGCATCGAGTCCGGCCGCATCGTCAGCATTCGTCTGGCCGGCGAAACCGCGGCCAGCGAATGGCTCACAGGGTTATGGCAGGAGGGTCAGACCGATGCCGAGCTGCGCCGCTGGTTGCTCGCTCCGCTATCGGCTCCACCGGGTGATGTCGACGCTACAAAGGCTGGCCGAACGCTGTGCAACTGCCTGAACATCAGCGAAAAAGCGATCTGCGCCGGCATCACCCGCGGCCTGGATCTCGACGGCCTAAAGCAGACGCTCAAATGCGGCACCAGCTGTGGTTCCTGTGTACCCGAAATCAAGCGATTGCTGGCTCAACAGTCCACGGCAGTGAACGCATGAGCGTGCGCAGCCTCCCCTATTTTTGGTGCGTACGGCGCACCCTACCGAGGAATTCGAGATGAGCGCTAAAGTCTGGCTGGTAGGCGCAGGGCCTGGTGATCCCGAACTACTGACCCTCAAGGCGGTGAAGGTACTGAATCAGGCCGAAGTGGTGATGATCGATGACCTGGTCAATCCAGCCGTACTCGAACACTGTCCAGCCGCACGGGTCGTCTCGGTGGGCAAACGCGGCGGTTGCCGCTCCACCCCGCAGGCATTCATTCATCGCCTGATGCTGCGCTACGCGCGCCAGGGCAAATCGGTGGTGCGCCTGAAAGGTGGCGACCCGTGTATCTTCGGTCGCGGCAGTGAAGAAGCCGACTGGCTTGGTGAACATGGCATCGAAGTGGAACTGGTCAACGGCATCACTGCCGGCCTTGCGGGAGCCACCAGTTGCGGTATTCCCCTGACTCTGCGCGGTGTCGCACGTGGTGTAACACTGATCACGGCACATACGCAGGATGACAGCCCGTTGAACTGGCAAGCGCTGGCCCGGAGCGGTACGACGCTGGTGATCTATATGGGTGTGGCCAAGCTAGCGGAGATACAGACCGGCTTGCTTGCCGGCGGCATGAGCCCGGCAATGCCGGTAGCCATGATCGAGAATGCCTCCCTCCCCACGCAGCGCGAATGTCGCAGCCAACTAGCCACGATGCAGAACGCCGCCGCAACCTTCGTACTGCAAAGCCCTGCCATTCTGGTGATTGGTGAGGTCGCACGTACCAGCGCTCAGCTCGGCATGAGTCAGTTACTGCATGGCTAAACATCTTTCGGAGTAACGGAAAAAGAAAAACCCGGCCAAGGCCGGGTTTTTCCTTACAGCACCAGAAGCATTACTGCTTGATCTGGGCTTCCACTTCAGCTTCAACGCGACGGTTGATGGCGCGGCCGGAGTCGGTGGCGTTGTCAGCTACCGGGCGGGTTTCGCCGTAGCCAACAGCGTTCACGCGGTTGCCATCTACACCGTACTGGTTGACCAGAACGTTACGGACAGCATTGGCACGGCGCTCGGACAGACCTTGGTTGTAAGCGTCAGAACCGACGGAGTCAGTGTGACCTTCAACGGTAGTGGTGGTCTGCGGGTACTGGTTCATGAAGTCAGCCAGGTTTTTGATGTCGCCATAGCTTTCTTCTTTAACGCGGTCTTTGTCGAAGTCGAACTTGACGTCCAGCTCAACGCGAACGGTTTCCAGAGCCGGCTCCGGAGCAGGCTCAGGCATCGGCTCGGGTGCAGCAGCTACGACCGGAGCCGGAGCAGGCTTGCTGCCGCCACCGAAGTTCAGACCAACACCCACGCCAGCTTGCCACTCGGTGTCGCCCTGGTCGATGTTGTACAGAGCCTCGACGCCAGTACGGGCGTAGAAGTTCTCGGTGAAGTAGTACTTGGCACCAGCGCCAGCGATGGCCAGAGTGGAGTGGTTACGACCACCACTGTTGGCGTCGCCGATGCTCTGATGGCCGAAACCGGCAGAGACGTACGGACGCAGACCAACACCCGGCTGACCGAAGTGATAGATGGCCTTCAGGTCGGTCAGGTTGCCTTTGATGTTCTTGCTGCCTTGCGAACCTTCACCGCGCAGGTCATGGTATTCGCCGTAGGACAGCGCCAGTTCGACGTCGTCAGTCAGGTAGTAGCCGATGCTGCCACCGAACAGGTTGCCTTCGTTGTGCGCGTAATCACGCTGAACGTCGGTGAAGTAGCGATTGACGAAGCCCTCCACCTCGACAGCGCCTTGGCCTTGCGCCAGCGCGCCGAAGGAGGTTGCGGCAACGAGAGAGCCAATGACTACGCCCAAGGTGTTTTTTACTTTCATCCGTTAAATCCCCATCTTGGTGGTTAATAAGTCGCCGTGTACTTCAGTCGGCAACTTGTTGGCGATTTTATCAGGTTTCGCCACTCCCTTAGTGGTCGGAAAGCTGAACTAAGTTTCGGAAGTTTCCGAAAATTTGTCCCGCAACCGATCCAATGCTCGCTTGTAGCGCATTTTCGTAGCGCTCAAGCCCATGTGCATGATGTCGGCAATCTCTTGAAACTCGAGCTCTGCGACAAAACGTAGCACCAGAATCTCGCGATCAATCGGGTTGACATGTACCAACCATCGATCCAAACCGCCTCGCTCCTCGACTTTGGGTGTCTTTTCGTCGGAAGCCTCTTCGAGCGGATCCAAACTTAAGGCGTCAATCAATCGACGCTTGCGCCGCTCTTTTCGATACTGAGTAATGCATTCGTTATAAGTAATGCTGTAAAGCCAGGTCTTGAACTTGGATTTACCCTCAAAGTTCTTAAGGCCATAGAGAACTTTCAGCATCACCTCCTGACAGACATCGTCAGCATCCCTTTCGTTCCCTAAATAACGCGCACACACGTTAAATAATGTGCGCTGGTAGCGCCTCATCAGCTCTTCATACGCACGAGTGATATGAAACAGCTCGTCATGGGCGCGTGCCACCAGCTCTTCATCGGTGAGCTCGCGGGGGTCGTAGCGCGTGGGCAGGGGCTGAGCTTTGTTCAAAACGAGTCGGGCCGACGGTCAGGACGAAAAGTGCCCGGCAGGTCATGCCTGCCGGGCAGCTGCATAAAATAACAGATTGGCGTCAGCGACTGTTCACGCGTTGCTCGAGCATCACTCGATTGGCCACCGATACCAGCTCACCGGTCTCGGTCAGCAGAATGGTTTTCACTGTGCCGATCTCTTCGATCTGGCCTTCGACCTCACCAACCTGCACTTGTTGCCCGACCTGGTACAACTCGCGCACATAAATTCCGGCCAGGATCTGACTGGCAATTTCGCGACTGCCCAAACCCAACGCCAACGCAACGGCCAGGCCAACGGAAATCAGCACGATGGCAATGACGTTGTTGAGCAGGTCGGTCTTGACCTCGAGCTGACCAATGGCAACGGAGATACTGATGATGATCACCAGACCCTGCGCTACACGCCCCAATCCATTGGCGTAATCCAGGCCTACGCCCTCGGCAGCACCACGCACCAGACCGCTGACCAACTGTGCCAGCAACACACCAGCCAGCAACACCAGAGCTGCGCCAAAGACTTTCGGCAGGTACAGCGCCAACACGTCAAGCGTCGCCGAAACGCGCTGCAGGCCCAGCGACTCAGCGGCTGAAACCAGGAAGATCAGCAGCACGAACCAATAGACGATCTTGCCGATCAGGGTCGATACCGAAGCCTGAATACCGACGCGAGCCAGCAGCTTGGTCAACCCGGTACCGGTCATCAGGCGATCCAGCCCGACCTTGCCCAGCAACTTCGAGAGCAGGGTGTCGAGCAACTTGGCCACGACGAAACCGAGCAGCACCAGCACCAGGGCGACGAACAGGTTGGGAATGAAGCCGGCAACCTTAGTCCACAGTGCGGTCATGGCTGAAATCAGGCTTTGGGTCCAGGGGTCGAGTTCCATTTCAATCTGCCTTGTCAGCGGAAACAGTGGATTGGGTACGGCGTGACACCGGGGCGACATGCGCCGAACCGTTGTTCAGGGCGATCATCAACGCCTCGAGCCAGTGGCCCATCAGGCTGAACAGATCACCAGCGCCGACTTGGCGGTTGGCGGTTTTGAGCACTCTGTGCAAGCAGGCATCATCGTCATGACTGGTTGGCGATGACTTGAGCAGATCACGCAGAGACTCTTCAAATGGATCGTGCATGCGCACCTCACGGGATGTCACGGCTAGACGCGGCAGCAGCGGACTGAGTCACACATCACAGCCAGCGCCAACGGCGAAACAACAGCACCTGCCCCACTGCCAGCAGCAGCATCAGGCCGCAGGCAATGAAAAAACCCACCGGATTCTCGGCGCCAGGAATACCACCGACGTTGATACCGAGCAGACCGGTAAGAAAGGTCAAAGGCAGGAACATGCCAGCGATCACCGTAAAGCGGTACATGATGCGGTTCATGCGTTCGCCCAGGCGCTGACCTTCGGCCTCGAGCACCAGACTGACCCGCTCGCGGATCAGCTCCAACTCCTCCAGGTATCGGGTCAGCCGATTGTGCAGTTCGTTCCAGTAACCGTCGTCATCCTCGACGAACCAGGGTTGTCGGCTGCGCATCATCTGCGCATACAGATCACGCTGCGGCGCCAGGAATCGACGCAGGCTGGCGGCACGCCGTCGAAGCTGCAGCATCAGGCCGTGATCGGGCCGATAGCGCTCGTCACCATCCAGGCGATCCTCTTCGACATCGAGCCGATCACTCAGCTCGGCAATCAGGTCATCGACTCGATTGGTCAGGTGTCGGGCCAACTCCAGCAGCAGTTCCGAGGAAGTCCTCGGCCCCTTCCCGGCCATCAAGTCGGCGATCAACGCATCCGTGGCCAACAATGGCCGCAGGCGCAGGGAAATCACCCGCCGCGCATCGGCGAAAATGCGCACCGATACCATGTCCTCGGGCTCCGCCCCTGGATTACGGTTGATACCGCGCAGAAACAGCAACAGCTCATTGTTTGGCAGCGGCAGCAGACGCGGGCGGGTGTTCTCTTCAAGCAACAGGTCACAACTGAACTCGTCCAGACCGCTGTGCTCGCGCAACCAGTGCTGAGCCTGCGCCTGACTACGATCCCAGTGCAACCAGAGGCTTTCCTGCTCGCCCAGTCGCAGGTCTTCGAGGGCGCCGTGGCTGATGCTGCGCGCACCACCACGCCCATCCAGCACGAATGCATGCAGCAGCGCCGAGTCCTGATCGAGCATAGGGCTTATTCCGGCATGCTCAGCGCTTGCGGGGAGGCGATGATGCCATTGTTGTCGGCGTACAGATAATCACCTGGCCTGAAGGTCACGCCGCCAAAAGTAACCGGGACATTCAAATCACCGATGCCACGCTTGTCGGTCTTCATCGGATGACTGGCCAGCGCCTGAACGCCCAGGTCGGTCTGGGCGATGACATCCACATCACGGATGCAACCGTAGACGACGATACCTTCCCAGCCGTTTTTGGCCGCTTTCTCGGCGAGCATGTCACCCAGCAGCGCACGACGCAGGGAACCACCTCCGTCGACCACTAGAACCTTGCCCTTGCCAGGCAGGTCGACTTGCTCCTTCACCAGCGAGTTGTCTTCATGGCACTTGATGGTGACGATTTCACCACCAAAGGAGTCGCGACCACCGTAGTTGGCGAACATCGGCTCGACGACCTGAACCAGCTCCGGGTAGGCGTCGCACAGATCGGGCGTGATGTAGTGCATGGCGAAACTCCTTTCAACGGTCAGTGAAAAAGCAGCTTTCTATGATGAACGGCTATCCGCCACTCGGCTCCGAGAATGACCAAAGCCAATCAAAGCGTCACATCTTACCGGCATGGCGCAGCCGAAGAAACGTCTATCAGGCTGGAGCCAGCCCCGGCTCGGAGAAGCCTGCCGGTAACTCTAGATGTTCCAGCCAATACTCGACCAATGGCCAGACTTCACGCTGCGCGTCCTTGCTGACCAGCATCTCGATGTGGCCGAAATCGCTGGAAAAGCCATTTTCCTTGCCCAACAGCAAAAACCGCGTCGTTGCTTCGCTGCATTGCTGCAGCAACTTGCGACAGGCCCATGCAGGATCCTGATGATCATTGGTGGCCCCTACCGCCAGAACCGGCAATCGTACCCGGGCAAGCCCGGCCCACCAATCCTGCTCAGCATCACCGAAGCGCCCGAACAGTTTCAGCCAACGCAAGGTTTCCAGCGCAAGCCCGATGGGCTCGTCCTCCGGGCCACGTTTCAGCCTGCGCCCCGATAGATAGGGGAATGAGCGCAACAGCAGGCGACTACCCCACTCCACTGGAGGCACTTTCAGCGGCCAGTAGGTACGGCTGATCTGACTGCCGAACAGAGCTACCGAACGGGCGCGCGACTCATCGAGAAAACCGCCGCCAAGTGCCGCGGCCAGAATGACCCCACCCAGCGAGTGACCAAGCCAGTGCGCTGCCTGCCCACACTGCTCGAAGATAAAGTCAGCAATAGCCGGTAGATCGTAACGCACGTACTGCGCCACATTGTTCTCTCGATAACTGTCGTTACGTGGCGACAGGCCGTGGCCGCGCATCTCGGCGATCCACACATCGAATCCGGCACGTGCAAGGTAAGCCCCCAAACCGATGCCCTTGGGCGAATACCAGAAGCGCCGATTGGAAAAACTGCCGTGCAGAAGCACCACGGGCACGCCCCGCGTACTTTCGGCACCCGCCCGCCCAAGGCGAGTCAAGGCCAGTTCGACACTGAAGTCCGGGCTGTTGTTGGGTTTCAGAAGATAAACGTCTTCACTGAGGTCGCCACGCAGCTCGGCGCTGATCAGAGAAACGGGAAAAAGCTCACTACTGCTTTGCATGGATCAGGTGACCGCAACGGCGCTATGCCACAAAGGGAACGAAGGCGGAATCAAAACCCTGATGCCAGGCCAGTCAAGGAAACGCCGCAACTTCTTTGCGAAGTCGCGGCGTTTCCTTGAGTTATCGGCTCAACGTAGGGCGGGTACAAGCCGCCTGCTTTGCAGTGGCGGGTTATACCCACCCTACGCGCTTGTCGACATTAGGATCGGATCGACTGTTTGCTCTCAGGCAGGCTGCGTCTCGGCCAGGAAGAACCAGGTGTCGAGCACAGAGTCAGGGTTCAGCGAAACACTCTCGATACCCTGCTCCATCAGCCACTTGGCCAGATCCGGGTGATCCGACGGGCCCTGGCCGCAGATGCCGATGTATTTGCCAGCCTTGTTGCAGGCGGCAATGGCGTTGGCCAGCAGCTTCTTCACGGCCGGGTTACGCTCATCGAACAGGTGGGCGACGATGCCGGAGTCGCGATCCAGGCCCAGGGTCAACTGGGTCAGGTCGTTGGAACCGATGGAGAAACCGTCGAAGAACTCGAGGAACTCGTCGGCCAGCAGCGCGTTGGACGGCAGCTCGCACATCATGATGACTTTCAGGCCATCCTGGCCACGGGCCAGGCCATTGCTGGCCAGCAGCTCGACCACTTGAGACGCTTCGCCCAGGGTGCGTACGAACGGCACCATGATCTCGACGTTGGTCAGCCCCATCTCGTTGCGCACTTTCTTCAGAGCACGGCATTCCAGCTCGAAGCAGTCGCGGAAGGATTCGCTGATGTAGCGCGAGGCGCCACGGAAGCCCAGCATCGGGTTTTCTTCTTCCGGTTCGTACAGCTTGCCGCCGATCAGGTTGGCGTATTCGTTGGACTTGAAGTCCGACAGGCGCACGATGACCTTTTTCGGCCAGAAGGCGGCGGCCAGGGTGCTGATGCCCTCGACCAGTTTCTCGACGTAGAAGTCGACCGGATCACCGTAGCCGGCGATGCGCTTCTCGACGCTGTCCTTGATCTCCGGCGGCAGGCTGGAGAAGTTCAGCAGCGCCTTCGGGTGCACGCCGATCATACGGTTGATGATGAATTCCAGACGGGCCAGGCCCACACCTTCGTTCGGCAGTTGAGCGAAGTCGAAGGCGCGATCCGGGTTGCCGACGTTCATCATGATCTTGAACGGCAGATCCGGCATGGCATCGACCGAGTTCTTGCGGATGTCGAAGCCCAACTCGCCTTCGAAGATGAAGCCAGTGTCGCCCTCGGCGCAAGATACGGTGACGCCCTGCCCGTCCTTCAGCACACTGGTGGCATTGCCGCAACCGACCACGGCCGGAATGCCCAGTTCACGGGCGATGATCGCTGCGTGGCAGGTACGGCCACCACGGTTGGTGACGATGGCGCTGGCGCGCTTCATCACCGGCTCCCAGTCCGGGTCGGTCATGTCGGAGACCAGCACGTCACCGGGCTGCACCTTGTCCATCTCGGATACGTCGTGGATCACCCGTACCTTGCCGGCACCGATGCGCTGGCCGATGGCTCGGCCTTCGACCAGCACGGTGCCCTTCTCTTTCAGCAGGTAGCGCTCCATCACGGTGGCGCTGGCGCGGCTCTTCACGGTTTCCGGACGGGCCTGCACGATGTACAGCTTGCCGTCATCGCCGTCCTTGGCCCACTCGATGTCCATCGGGCGGCCGTAGTGCTTCTCGATGATCAGTGCCTGCTTGGCCAGTTCGCTGACCTCGGTGTCGCTGATGCAGAAGCGCGCACGCTCGGCGCGGTCGACTTCAACGGTCTTGACCGAGCGACCGGCCTTGGCCTCGTCGCCGTAGACCATCTTGATCGCCTTGCTGCCCAGATTGCGACGCAGAATCGCCGGGCGGCCCGCTTCCAGGGTCGGCTTGTGCACGTAGAACTCGTCAGGGTTCACCGCGCCCTGCACCACGGTCTCGCCCAGACCGTAGGCGCCGGTGATGAACACCACATCACGGAAACCGGATTCGGTGTCCAGGGTAAACATCACGCCGGCAGTGCCGGTTTCCGAGCGCACCATGCGCTGCACACCGGCGGACAGGGCGACCAGCTTGTGGTCGAAGCCCTGGTGCACGCGGTAGGCGATCGCGCGGTCGTTGAACAGGGAAGCGAAGACTTCCTTGGCTGCGCGGATCACGTTGTCCACACCGCGAATGTTGAGGAAGGTTTCCTGCTGACCGGCGAAGGAGGCATCCGGCAGGTCTTCAGCGGTGGCAGAGGAACGCACGGCCACGGCCATGTTGTCGTTGCCAGCGCTCATGGTGGCGAAGGCTTCGCGGATCTGCTTATCCAATTCGGCCGGGAATTCGGCGTCCATCACCCACTGGCGAATCTGCGCGCCGGTCTTGGCCAGGGCGTTGACGTCGTCGACGTCGAGGGCGTCGAGCGCTGCGTGGATCTGCGCATTCAGGCCGCTTTGCTCGAGAAAGTCGCGGTAGGCCTGAGCCGTAGTGGCGAAACCGCCGGGAACCGAAACGCCGGCACCAGCCAGGTTGCTGATCATCTCGCCGAGGGATGCGTTCTTGCCCCCCACATGCTCAACATCGTGATTGCCGAGCTTATCGAGGGAAACTACGTACTCTACCAAGGTGATCTCTCCACTAAGATGTTGGAAAAGCTCAGAATTTGCGTAAAGCCAGCTGCGCGTCGGCCCTGCTGCGTCAAAAACAGGCTCGTAATGCTCAGGTGCTACAGCACACTCCGCTTACTCGCCTGTTTTTTCCTTGCATGGCTCTAGCTCGCAAGCCTTTATACAAATTCTTGGAGGGCTGGATGATCCGGCGGCGCGCTGCCGCAAGATTGTGGCCTTGCCCTTGAATAAGTAACAATGCCAGAACCCGTGGGCCCCGGCGAAAAACGCGGCCTATCATAGCCAAGAATCGAACTCAGCTTAAGGCCTTTGGCGCAAATGAAACGAACCGCTTTCTTCATCTCCGATGGCACCGGCATTACTGCCGAAACCCTGGGTCAGAGCCTGCTCGCACAGTTCGAGAACATCCAGTTCACCAAATTGACGCGTCCTTATATCGACAGCGTCGAAAAAGCGCGCGCCATGGTACAACAAATCGATGCTGCCGCCGAAAGAGACGGAGTCCGCCCGATCATCTTCGACACCATCGTCAATCGCGATATTCGTGCGATCCTCGATACCGCCAATGGTTTCATGATCGATATCTTTTCCACCTTTCTTTCCCCACTGGAACAGGAGTTGAGCTCTCATTCCTCCTACTCCGTGGGTAAATCACACTCCATCGGCCAGCACACCAATTACATGGAGCGTATCGAGGCGGTCAACTTCGCCCTCGATAATGACGACGGCGCCCGCACCCACTATTACGACAAGGCCGATCTGATTCTGGTTGGCGTATCACGCTGCGGCAAAACGCCCACCTGCCTGTATATGGCCATGCAATATGGCATTCGCGCAGCCAACTATCCGTTGACCGAAGACGATATGGAACGCCTGCAGCTTCCAGAATCGCTGAAAAAATACCGCGACAAGCTGTTCGGCCTGACCATCGACCCAGATCGCCTTACCGCCATTCGCCACGAGCGCAAGCCCAACAGTCGCTACGCCAGCTTCGCCCAGTGCGAGTTCGAGGTGCGCGAAGTGGAGGGTCTGTTCCGCCGCGAAAACATCGCGTTCATCAATTCCACGCATTTCTCGGTCGAGGAAATCTCGGCCAAGATTCTGGTGGAAAAAGGCGTGGAACGCCGCCTCAAGTAACCTTTCGCGAGCCCATCATGACGCTCAACGATGCCCTGCTGTTCGCCCCCGTCGCTCTTCTGATCGCCATAACCCCGGGGCCGAACAATTTCTGCGCGATGAACAACGGCATCCGCCATTGCGTGGGCACCGCGCTGCTGGCCACCACCGGACGAGTCGTCGCCTTCGCCTTTTTCCTGCTGGTTTCGGCGGTCGGTCTCGGCGCGATGCTGCTGGCGTCCGAGCACGTGTTCACAGCTATCAAATGGATCGGTGCCGCCTACCTGATCTACCTGGGCATCAACGCCTGGCGCAGTCGCGCCTTCGCCCTGAGTGAGCAGCAGGACGCGCTACCACCACGACGCAACCTGTGGCTGGCGGCACGCCAGGAGTTTCTCATCGGTATCAGCAACCCCAAGGCCATCCTGTTGTTCGCGGCGATCTTCCCGCAATTCATCCGCCCCGACCAGCCAGCCCCCGAACAGTTTCTCTACCTGGGCACGACCTACCTGCTGGCCGAATACGTGGCCTCGCTGTTGTATGCGCTATTCGGCCTGCAGATTCGCCGTCTGATCAGAACCGCTCGTGGTGTGCGCAACCTCAACCGTACCACCGGCGCCTTCTTTGTCGGCGCCGGCGGCGTCCTGCTGGGCACCAGCCAGCACTGAGCGACTCAGAAACTGTCGCCCGGTACCCGCACCCAGCCTTCCATCAAGATGCGTGCGCTGCGGCTCATCACCGCTTTGGTCACCGTCCACTGGCCGTCGACCTTTTGCGCCTGCGCACCGACACGCAAAGTGCCGGACGGATGACCGAAACGCACCGCTTCGCGCTCGCCACCACCAGCGGCCAGGTTGACCAGCGTCCCCGGAATCGCCGCCGCCGTACCGATGGCCACCGCGCAGGTGCCCATCATCGCGTGGTGCAGCTTGCCCATGGACAGCGCGCGCACCAGCAGGTCGACCTCCCCGGCCTTGATATCCTTGCCACTGGAGGTGCGGTAATCCTTGGGCGGACTGACGAAGGCGATCTTCGGGGTGTGCTGACGTGTCGCAGCCTCCTCGGCCGTCTTGATCAGTCCCATGCGCAGGGCGCCAGCGATACGAATCTGCTCGAAGCGCGCCAACTGCGCCGGGTCACCGTTGATGGCCTCACGCAGCTCGGTGCCCTGGTAGCCGATATCCTCAGCGTTGACGAAGACCGTCGGAATGCCCGCAGTGATCATCGTCGCCTTGAAGGTACCGATGCCGGGCACATCGAGGTCGTCGACCAGGTTGCCGGTCGGGAACATCGAGCCACCCTCCTCGCCATCATCGGACGGGTCGAGGAACTCCAGCACGATCTCCGCCGCCGGGAAGGTCACCCCGTCCAACTCGAAATCGCCGGTTTCCTGCACCTCGCCAGCCGTGACCGGCACATGGGCGATGATGGTTTTCTGGATATTGGCCTGCCAGATGCGCACCACACAGGTACCGTTTTCGGGAATCCGTGCGGGATCGACCAGGCCGGCATGGATGGCAAAGGCGCCGGCCGCGGTGGACAGGTTGCCGCAGTTACCACTCCAGTCGACGAAGGCCTTGTCGATGGAGACCTGGCCGTAGAGGTAATCGACGTCGTGCTCTGGCTGGCTGCTTTTCGACAGGATCACGCACTTGGAAGTCGACGAAGTAGCGCCGCCCATGCCGTCGATATGCGCCGAGTACGGGTCAGGGCTACCAATCACGCGCATAAATAGCCTATCGCGCGCCTCGCCTGGCACCTGGCAACGCTCGGGCAGATCCTGCAGACGGAAGAACACACCCTTGCTAGTGCCGCCACGAATGTAGGTAGCGGGGATTTTCACTTGAGGTACATGGGACATACACACAGCCCTGAAAAAGTAGCCCGGATGCAATCCGGGAATGACGGCGCGGTTCTCCCGGATTGCATCCGGGCTACGCGCACCTACAGGAGTTGTGCCGGCCCGTTGACGGGCCGGCATGTCACGTCAAGCCACAGCGCCCTTGAGGAAGTCCTTGGCAAAACGCTGCAGCACACCACCGGCCTTGTACACACTGACATCGGCTGCGGTATCCAGACGGCAGGTCACCGGCACGCGCACCACCTCACCGCTGCGGCGATTGACCACCAGGGTCAGGTCGCAGCGCGGCGAAATATCGCCCTCGATGTCATAGGTCTCGGTGCCATCCAGGCCCAAGGTCAGGCGCGTGGTGCCCGGTTTGAACTCTACCGGCAGCACACCCATACCCACCAGGTTGGTGCGGTGGATGCGCTCGAAGCCTTCGGCGACGATCACTTCCACACCCGCCAGGCGTACGCCTTTGGCCGCCCAGTCACGAGACGAACCCTGGCCGTAGTCGGCACCGGCAACGATGATCAGGTTCTGCTTGCGGTTCATGTAGGTCTCGATGGCTTCCCACATGCGCATCACCTGGCCTTCAGGCTCCACGCGGGCCAGCGAACCCTTCTTCACCTGGCCGTCGACCACGGCCATTTCGTTGACCAGTTGCGGGTTGGCGAAGGTGGCGCGTTGCGCGGTCAGGTGGTCGCCACGGTGGGTGGCGTAGGAGTTGAAGTCCTCTTCCGGCAGGCCCATTTTCGCCAGGTACTCACCTGCAGCCGAATCCGCCAGGATGGCATTGGACGGTGACAGGTGATCGGTGGTGATGTTGTCCGGCAGGATCGCCAGCGGCAGCATGCCCTTGAGCGTGCGCTCGCCAGCCAGCGCGCCTTCCCAGTATGGCGGACGGCGAATATAGGTGGACATCGGGCGCCAATCGTACAGCGGGCTCTCGGCCTCCTGCACGCTACCCAGATCGAACATCGGGATATAGATCTGCTTGAACTGCTCGGGCTTCACACTCGCCGCGACGATGGCGTCGATCTCCTCGTCGCTCGGCCACAGATCCTTCAGCGTGATGGGGTTGCCCTGAGCATCGGTGCCCAGCGCACCCTGCTCGATATCGAAGCGCACGGTGCCAGCGATGGCGTAGGCCACTACCAGCGGCGGCGAGGCGAGGAAGGCCTGCTTGGCGTAGGGGTGGATGCGCCCGTCGAAGTTGCGGTTACCCGAGAGCACGGCGGTGGCGTACAGGTCGCGATCGATGATTTCCTTCTGGATCACCGGATCCAGCGCGCCGGACATGCCGTTACAGGTGGTGCAGGCGTAGGCGACGATGCCGAAGCCGAGCTTCTCCAGCTCTGACAGTAGACCGGCCTCTTCCAAGTATAGCTTGGCGACCTTGGAGCCTGGCGCGAAGGAGGTCTTCACCCAGGGCTTGCGCACCAGACCCAGCGCGTTGGCCTTCTTCGCCACCAGGCCGGCGGCGATGACGTTGCGCGGGTTGGAGGTGTTGGTGCAACTGGTGATGGCAGCGATGATCACCGCGCCATCGGGCATCAGGCCTTCGGCCTCCTCAACCTTACCGCTCTGCAGCTTGGTCTCGTCGGCAATGCCACGCTCGGCCAGTGCCGAGGTCGGCAGGCGGCGATGCGGGTTGCTCGGGCCGGCCATGTTGCGCACTACGCTGCCCAGGTCGAAGCGCAACACACGCTCGTACTCGGCGGTTTTCAGCGCGTCGCTCCACAGGCCGAGGGTCTTGGCGTAGGTTTCCACCAGCGCCACCTGCTCAGGCTCGCGACCGGTGAGCTTGAGGTAGTCGATGGTCTGGCCGTCGATATAGAACATCGAGGCCGTGGCGCCGTATTCCGGGCACATATTGGAGATGGTCGCGCGGTCGCCGATGGACAGGCTGTCGGCACCCTCACCGAAGAACTCGACCCAAGCGCCAACCACCCTTTCCTTGCGCAGGAATTCGGTGATCGCCAGAACGATGTCAGTGGCAGTGATGCCCGGCTGACGCTTGCCAATCAACTCGACACCGACGATATCGGGCAGGCGCATCATCGACGGATGGCCGAGCATCACGGTCTCGGCCTCCAGACCACCGACGCCAATGGCGATCACGCCCAGAGCGTCCACATGCGGCGTGTGCGAGTCGGTGCCGACGCAGGTGTCGGGGAAGGCAATGCCGCCGCGCGCCTGGATCACCGGGCTCATCTTCTCCAGGTTGATCTGGTGCATGATGCCGTTGCCCGCAGGGATCACATCGACGTTCTTGAACGCGGTTTTCGTCCAGTCGATGAAGTGGAAGCGATCCTCGTTGCGACGATCCTCGATGGCGCGATTCTTCTCGAAGGCGTCCGGGTCGAAACCCGGCGCCTCCACGGCTAGCGAATGGTCAACGATCAACTGGGTCGGCACCACCGGGTTGACCTTGGACGGATCACCGCCCTGCTCGGCGATGGCGTCGCGTAGACCTGCCAGGTCGACCAACGCGGTCTGGCCAAGAATGTCATGGCAGACAACGCGCGCCGGGTACCAGGGAAAGTCCAGGTCGCGCTTGCGGTAGACCAGCTGCTCCAACGACGCGGTCAGATCCTGCGGGTCACAACGGCGGACCAGTTGCTCGGCGAGCACCCGCGAGGTGTAGGGGAGCCTCGCCCAGGCGCCGGCCTGGATCGCCTCGACCGCCTCACGAGCATCGAAGTAATCCAGCGCGGTACCGGGCAGACGCTTGCGGTATTGGCTATTCACGGTGTCGTTCATGGTTATTTACGATCCTTGAGCGGCACGAACTTCAGGTCTTCAGGGCCTGTGTAGTTGGCGCTCGGGCGGATGATCTTGCCGTCGATGCGCTGCTCGATGACGTGAGCGGACCAGCCGGCGGTACGGGCGATGACGAACAGCGGGGTGAACATGGCGGTGGGCACGCCCATCATGTGGTAGCTCACGGCGCTGAACCAATCGAGATTGGGGAACATCTTCTTGATTTCCCACATCACGCTTTCCAGGCGCTCGGCGATGTCATACATCTTGGTATTGGACTGCTCAACGGACAGCTGCTGGGCAACTTCCTTGATCACCTTGTTGCGTGGGTCGGACACGGTATAGACCGGGTGGCCGAAGCCGATCACCACTTCCTTCTTCTCGACACGGGCGCGGATGTCGGCCTCGGCCTCGTCCGGATTGTCGTAGCGTTTCTGGATCTCGAAAGCCACTTCGTTGGCGCCGCCATGTTTCGGGCCACGTAGCGCGCCGATGGCACCGGCGATGCAGGAGAACATGTCCGATCCGGTACCGGCGATCACCCGCGAGGTGAAGGTCGACGCATTGAATTCGTGCTCGGCGTACAGATTCAGCGAGGTGTGCATGGCGCGCACCCAGGACTCGCGCGGCTTCTCACCGTGCAGCAAGTGCAGGAAGTGGCCGCCGATGGAGTCGTCGTCGGTTTCCACGTCGATGCGCTTGCCGTTGTGGCTGTAGTGGTACCAGTACAGCAGCGCCGAGCCGAGGGAGGCCATCAGCTTGTCGGCGATATCGCGGGCACCCGGATGGTTATGGTCGTCCTTTTCCGGCGCCAGGCAACCCAGCACGGATACGGCGGTGCGCATCACGTCCATCGGGTGAGCCGAAGGCGGCAGGGTTTCCAGCGCGGCCTTGACGCCAGCCGGCAGGCCGCGCAGAGCCTTCAGTCTGGTCTTGTAACCGGCCAGTTCGGCGGCATTGGGCAGCTTGCCATGCACCAGCAGGTGGGCGATTTCCTCGAACTCGCAACGGTTGGCGAAGTCGAGCACGTCATAGCCACGGTAATGCAGGTCGTTACCAGTGCGGCCAACGGTGCACAAGGCCGTATTGCCGGCGGCAGTGCCGCTCAGGGCGACGGATTTCTTCGGTTTGAAGCCAGGGGTGGTTTCAGTGGCACTCATGGTTATCTCCTCGAATCTTCTTGTTCTTTTTACTTCTTGCCGGCGGCGAACAGCGCATCGAGCTTCTGCTCGAAGGCGTGGTAGCCAATACGGTCGTAAAGCTCGACGCGGGTTTGCATCAAGTCGATCACGTCTTTCTGGTGGCCGGTCTGGCGGATCGCGGTGTAGACAGTTTCCGCCGCCTTGTTCGCGGCACGGAATGCCGACAGCGGATACAGCTGAATGGCCACGCCGACCGAGGCCAGCTCGTCACGGGTGAACAGCGGCGTAGCGCCGAATTCGGTGATATTGGCCAGAATCGGCACGTTCAGCGCATCGACGAAACGTTTGTAGGTAGGCAGGTCGTAGGCCGCTTCAGCGAAGATGGCGTCGGCACCGGCTTCGACGTAGCGCAAGCAACGCTCGATGGCTGCGTCCACGCCCTCGGCCTGGATGGCGTCGGTGCGGGCAATGAGGAAGAAATCCGGATCGGTCTTGGCATCGGCGGCGGCCTTGACCCGGTCGACCATTTCCTCGCAGGAGACGATCTCCTTACCCGGACGATGACCGCAGCGCTTGGCACCTACCTGATCCTCGATGTGCGCGGCGGCGGCACCGGCCTTGATCAGGCTCTTGATGGTGCGCTCGATATTGAAGGCCGAAGGGCCAAAACCGGTATCGACATCCACCAGCAGCGGCAAGTCGCAGACATCGGTGATGCGGCGCACGTCGGTCAGCACGTCGTCCAGGGTGTTGATTCCCAGATCAGGCAGCCCAAGGGAACCAGCGGCCACACCGCCACCGGACAGGTAGATCGCGCGAAAACCCGCACGCTTGGCCAGCAGCGCATGGTTGGCGTTGATCGCACCGATTACCTGCAGCGGTTGCTCTTCGGCGAGGGCCTGGCGGAAGCGTTGGCCGGCGGAAAGCTGGGTCATGAATCACCTCGGGTCTTGGATGAAGTGGCGAGCGCACCTTGCCCGTTCTGAGCAACATAGTGGCGCTCGATATTGCGCTTGGAAGCGCCGATGTGACGGCGCATCAGCAGTTCGGCCAGTTCGCCGTCACGGTCGGCGATGGCATCGAGAATGCGGTGGTGTTCGGCAAAGGCCTGGTGTGGCCGATTCGGGGTAGCGGAGAACTGCAGGCGGTACATGCGCACCAGTTGGTACAGCTCATCGCACAGCAGCTTGGCCAGGGTGCGGTTACCACTGCCCTGGATGATCCGATAATGGAAGTCGAAATCACCCTCCTGCTGGTAGTAGCCGACGCCAGCCTTGAAGGCGGCGTCCTGCTCATGCAGCTCCAGCACACGACGCAGTTCGTCGATCTCTTTCTGGGTCATGCGCTCGGCAGCCAGGCGGCAGGCCATGCCCTCGAGCGATTCACGAATCTCATACAGCTCGATCAGTTCGGCATGGCTGAGCGAAACCACTCGCGCGCCCACATGCGGCACCCGCACCAGCAGCTTCTGCCCTTCCAGGCGATGAATCGCCTCGCGCAGCGGGCCACGGCTGATGCCATAGGTACGTGCCAACTCAGGCTCGGAAATCTTGCTGCCGGGAGCAATCTCACCCTTGACGATAGCGGCCTGAATCAGGCGGAAGACGTGTTCGGAAAGTGTTTCCGAATCCACCTGAGGCGCTGCGGGAACCTCTGATTCGAGCAACATGATTGTCGACACCATTGATATTAGGCACCGACAAAACTACGCCAAAAAGCCAAAATCGTCAAAGCAGACCAAAGCATTGTCGACAATATTATTGAACCAACCGACAGCATCGACCGCTGACGTTACTTGCAGAAAGCTACATAAGCGTCTGTCTGCATGGAAAATCTCCATGCTAGAATGGCGCCCGCTCACGCCGCGCCACATGCCCGGCTATGCCTGCTAGACTCCTGACAGGCAAATGCGTCGGTAAATTGCCGTCAGTCGCCCACATGCCCCTGGCAACATCCCTTCAAGGACTTATGACACTCAAGCCCTTCGCCCTGTTGCTTTGCCTGCTCGCTCTCTCCTGCCCAAGTCTTGCGGCCGGCAAAACCATTTATGGTCTCAACGAATACATCCTCATCCAGGATCTCGATCTGGTCGTTGCAGGCAAACTCGACACTGGCGCCAAGACTGCCTCGCTCAGTGCGCGCGATATCAAACGCTTCAAACGTGACGGGGAAACCTGGGTTCGTTTCGTCCTGGCCATCGACGGTGCAGAAGATCAGATCGTCGAGCGGCCACTGGCGCGTATCAGCAAGATCAAACGCCGTGCCGGTGACTTCGATCCGGACGAAGGCAAGACCTACACACCACGCCCGGTTATCGAGCTTCACCTGTGCATGGGACAGGCCCTGCGCACGATCGAAGTGAACTTGACCGACCGAAGCGCATTCCAATACCCGCTGCTGATTGGCTCCGAAGCGCTGAAAAACTTCGAAGCCGTGATCGATCCAAGCCTTAAATACGCTGCCGGCAAGCCCGGCTGCGATTCTGACGCAACCCCTGGCGAGTAATTCCCATGCGCTCTCTGAACCTACATCTGAAAATCCTGATCACCTTGCTGGTGGCTCTGGGTGTTCTGATTACGGCATATCAAATCTTCATCCTCGGCATTCCGGTGACCGAAGACGAGACCGACGACCTGTGGAACATCGACGCCAAGGTCGAATTCCAGGCCAGCCCGCGCGAACCGGTGAAACTGCAGATGTTCGTGCCGCCGCTGAACCAGGATTACGTGAGCCTCAACGAGAGCTTCATCTCCAACAACTATGGCGTGAGCGTCAACCGTGTCGACGGCAACCGCCGCGTCACCTGGTCCGCCCGCCGCGCCAACGGCAAGCAGACCCTCTACTACCGCCTGGTACTGACCAAGCGCTACAGCGGTGAACAGACTCAGGCCAAAGGCCCGATCTTCCGCGATAGCCTGCCTGTGGAAGGCCCGGAGAAAATTGCCGCAGAAGCCCTGCTGGCACCGATCCGCCAACACTCGGCGGATGTCGAGACCTTCATCAGCGAGACCATCAAGCGCGTCAACAACGTGGGTGACGATAACGTCAAGCTGCTGCTTGGCGGCGATGCCTCCACGGTAAACAAGGCCAAGGTGGTCGACCTGCTGCTGTCCATCGCCCACGTGCCGATGGAGCGCGTGCACACCATTCGCCTGCAAGCCGAAGTCGCTCAGTCGCCTGAACTCTGGCTGCGCAGTTTCAATGGCCAGAAATGGCTGTACTTCAACCCTGAATCCGGCGAGCAGGGCCTGCCTGCCGACCGCCTGGTCTGGTGGATTGGCGACGGCGACCTGGTCAGCCTCGAAGGCGGCCGCCAAGCAGCCGTCAGTTTCAGCCTGAACAACAGCGAGATGAACGCCATCCGCCTGGCCAAGCTGACCGACGAGAACACCGACGCCACCTTCCTGGAGTACTCGCTGTATGGCCTGCCACTGCAGACCCAGCAAACCTTCATGATCATGGTGATGATCCCGATCGGCGTACTGGTGATCCTGATCCTGCGCAACCTCGGTGGCCTGCAAACTCTGGGTACCTTCACCCCGGTGCTGATCGCCCTCGCCTTCCGCGAGACGCAGCTGGGCTTCGGCATCTTCCTGTTCACGGTAATCACCGCGCTCGGCCTGTCATTACGTTCCTATCTGGAGCACCTGAAGCTGCAGATGCTGCCACGCCTGTCGGTGGTGCTGACCTTCGTTGTGGTACTGATCGCCACCATCAGCCTGTTCAGCCACAAGCTGGGCCTGGAACGCGGCCTGTCCGTCGCCCTGTTCCCGATGGTGATTCTGACCATGACCATCGAACGTCTGTCGATCACCTGGGAAGAACGTGGCGGTGGCCATGCCTTCAAGGTGGCCATCGGCACCCTGTTCGCCGCGACCATCGCGCACCTGCTGATGAGCGTGCCGGAGCTGGTCTACTTCGTGTTCACCTTCCCGGCGGTTCTGCTGATCCTGGTCGGTTTCATGCTGGCGATGGGGCGTTACCGCGGCTACCGCCTGACCGAACTGTTCCGCTTCAAAGCCTTCCTCAAGGACTAAGCCTATGTTCGGTCTGATCAAGACATGGAAGGCCCTCGAAGCCAAAGGCATCATGGGCATCAACCGACGCAACGCGGACTACGTGCTGAAGTACAACAAGCGGCACCTGTACCCGATCGTCGACGACAAGATCATCACCAAGGAGCGGGCCATCGAGGCCGGTATCGATGTGCCCGAGCTGTACGGCATCATCGATACCGAGAAAGGCATCGACAAGCTCGACGAGATCATCGCCGGGCGTACCGACTTCGTCATCAAGCCAGCCCAGGGTGCTGGCGGTGACGGCATCCTGGTGATCGCCGACCGTTTCGAGGATCGCTTCAAGACGGTGTCCGGCAAGATCGTCAGCCACGAGGAGCTGGAGCAGCAGATTTCCAGCATCCTCTCCGGCCTGTATTCGCTCGGCGGCCACCGCGACCGCGCACTGATCGAATACCGAGTGACCCCGGACACCATCTTCAAGAGCATCAGCTACGAAGGCGTACCGGACATCCGCATCATCGTGCTGATGGGCTACCCGGTGATGGCCATGCTGCGCTTGCCGACCCGGCAGTCGGGCGGCAAGGCCAACCTGCACCAGGGCGCCATCGGCGTCGGCGTCGACCTCGCTACCGGCGTCACCCTGCGCGGCACCTGGCTGAACAACAAGATCAGCAAACACCCGGATACCACCAACGCGGTCGATGGCGTGCAGTTGCCGAACTGGGATGGTTTCATGAAGCTCGCGGCCGGCTGCTACGAGCTGTGCGGCCTGGGCTACATCGGCGTGGACATGGTGCTGGATCAGGACAAGGGCCCGTTGATTCTCGAACTCAACGCCCGCCCAGGTCTGAACATCCAGATCGCCAACGACTGTGGCCTGACCCATCGCGCCCATGCGGTGGAAGCCCGCCTGGAAGAGTTGAAGGCCAAAGGCATCCAGGAGAACGCCGAAGAGCGTGTGCACTTCTCCCAGGAGCTGTTCGGTCACGTCGCCAGCAAGGAAGTCTGACGCTCGCCGCGCGCACCACCAGTTCGTAGGACGGGTGCAACCCGCCAGCCCGCTAATAGCGAGTTGCACCCGCCCTACCTGGTAGTTCACGTAGCCCGGATGAAATCCGGGGGATTCGCCGGCAAACAGCCCCGGATTGCATCCGGGCTACGGGCTGATACCGCCAACCCTACCGCACTATCGCCAGCTCGAACTCTCCCTCATCGGCATGCGCATGACGCTGCATGCCGGCCTCGTCCACCGCCAACTGCTGCAACGGCCGCTTGAACGGCTTGTTGTCGAGGGTCTGCAAGCTGCGGTCTTCGTCGGTGGTGATCAGCAACACATAGCGCTCGCCACGTTCAGCCCGTACCTGCACCGTGCCTTCGATGAAGGCATAGCGGTACCAGGTTTCCGGATGCAACTGGTACACCGCATCACTGACCAGCCGCGTCGGCCGCTTGGCCTCATCGAGAAACAGCAGCGACGGATAGACCACCTGGCGGTTGGCGAAACTGCGCACGCGCAAGCCATAGCTTTGCCGTGAGGCCGGTAACTTCAACGCGGCGTAGTAACTGCGGCCCATGGGAAACTCGAAACTGGGCGAGAATCGACCCAGCTCCTCGAAGCGCGGCTCGTCCGCCGATAGCGCGGTGAAGTCGCTTTCTCGCAACTGGCCACAGCAGCGTGCCGACAACTCACCGTAGAGACTATCGCCACGCGCCTGACTGCCTTCGAGTAGCGCCTGCATGGCAGCGGTGGGCTGGCCGTCGAGCATCGGCAGCGCTGGCTTGCTGCGCTCGAACTCGATCTGCCGACCTTCGCTGTAACGAACCGTAGAGGGCGTCGTACCTGACTGGCCATCGCGCGATTTAGCGGGAACCGGCGAGTTGTGCATCCGCCCTTGCTCGTCGACCCAGGTGTAATAAGGGCTATCGTAGCTGTCGCGCGCAAAGCCACGACCTTCCAGCACCGCCGAGTCGATGTAACCCCCTGCCCGCTCACCGCTGGCCAGCACCTGATCACGCCCCGACGCACCTGCGACCTGCGTGCCGGCATAGAAGCTGTTCTGCAGCTGGCCGCTGCCATCGACCCAGGTGAAATAGCGCCGCTTGCTCTCCCCCGTGCTTGGCGCACTTCCAGGCCAGGCGCCGCCATCACCGAGGCGGGCCTGATCGCTCTGCTCGGCACGACGCTGCGCCAGTTGCTGCTGTTCAGCGAAACGAGTGTCGACGAAGGTGTTGTGCACCCGCCCCAGCTCATCGACCCAGGTCAGGTAACGGCTGCTGGCAGTGGCATGCAGCACGGGCAGCAGCATCAGGAGCAACAACAGACTGCGCATCGCCTCAGAACCTCGAGGTGTAGGTCATGGCGAAGATATAGGCCTTGACCGTGGTTTCGATATGGAGCCCGGCATAGGGGTTATAGACCAGGTTATCCAACCCTTCGCAGCTGGCGTTGCAACTGCTGCCAGCGGGAATGTTCTGTTTGGAGACGAAGTAATTGAAGCCGACATCGATGGTGGTGTCCTTGTCCCAGCGATAGCCCAGGCCAAGACCGTAGAGGTCGGCATCGCCCACCGGTGCCAGCACGTCGGCCTTGTTCTTGGGAATGGCCGAAGGACGGTACTCGTAGCCGGCGCGCAGGGCCAGGCGATCATTGACGTCGTACTGCACGCCGACGCCCCAGCTCCAGGTGTCGCGGTAACCGCGGTCGAGAATGATGCTGCGATCGGTGGCATTGCCACCGCCGAAGGTCTTGGCGATGCGCAGCAGATCCAGCTCGCGATCGAACTCGATCTCGAAGTTGTTCCAGTCGCTGTAGCCGACCCAGCGCAAATCCAGGTTGAACTGCCACTTGTCGAACGGGCGCACCTTGATACCGGTGCTGAAGGCATCCGGATAGGTCAGTTTCAGCGAGGCGTTACCGCTCTCCTCGTCGGCGCCATAGGGAAACATTGAACTAAGAATTTGACCAGCAAGAGCTTGCTGGAAGCCTTGCCAAAATCCCGCCCAGTTTTCTGTGTAATCCACACGGTATTTGCCCTGGAGGTTCATCCGCGCCTCGCTCTGGTAGGTAGCTCCCCAGGCGAACCAATCGGTCGGTTCCCAGAGAATACCCAGGTTGTAGGTCGGTGACAGGCTCTGCTGCAGATCCAGATCGAGATTGGCCAGGGAGTCGAACGGGCCGATCTTGCCACCACACACGTTGATCAATGGACCAATAATTTCCTCCAGCCCGGGCAGACACAGTGCCTCATTGAGAAGGCGGGTCAGACCGGTAAGCATGCCGGGGTTGCGAAAGTCCTGATTGAGCGCCACCGCTTGATGAGAAAAGCCAATGGACAGCCCCAGCGACAGCTCGTCATTGACCTGATAGGCCAGCGACGGCGAGAAATAGGTGATGCGCTGCAAGGACACCTGACGCCCCTGGAAACGCCCTGGATCATCGTCGGAATCACGCGAATAGCCCAGCGCCATCGGCGCATAGACGTTGGTGGCGAAAGTGAACTTGGAGCCAGGCGGATTGATCGACAAACCGGCCAGCGGCGCCACCAGCACCGGCAACTCAGTCATACCGCCGACACCCGGCAGGTACATGGTCGGCGTCAGGGTGCGGCTACTGGAGTTCTTGTAAGGATCGTCGTCATAGCCCATGAAACCGTAGTCTTTCTTGGCATTGAACTTCGCGCGGATATCCATCACGCCACTGAGCAGCTTGACCGTGGTCTGCCGCCCCTTGAGCTTGCTCAGTGCCGCCGGGTTGTAGTGCACGGCATCGATACCGGTGACATCGGCGGTGACGGCGTTGCCCATGGCCATGGCCTTGGGATTGCCGATGGTCAGGTTGTTGGCCAGTTGCGCCTGGGCAGGCAGGACGCAACCCGCGCCGAGCCCAACCAGCAGCAGAGCCTGCAGCTTGGCAAGATGAGTCATATCAGGTTCGCTCGCTGCTTACTCGGCCTTGAGGCCCTTGATATCCAGGGGCATGGAAATCCCGAGCAGGACATCGGGCGAATCTTCGGTCATACCGAAACCGGCATTGACGTTGACGATGGTATTCGGCGACGTGCGCAGGCCCAGCGAGAAGTTCATCACTGCACTGGTCTGTTCGTTACCTTCGAAGGTGGCGTCGCTGAACTTGAATTTCGGCGCCAGGTTGTGCGCCATCTGGAATGACGTGGCCAGCGACACGTCGTAAGACAGCGCGTAAGCGAAGCCCATGCTCAGCGACAGGCTCGAACCCGGGTCGACCTCCTCCAGCAAGCGCCCGCCACGCACCTGATCAGCATCGCGAATTGGCAGGTTGTAGGTGTAGCCAAGCGAGCCGAACAGCACCACCGGATCGATCACGTAGGAGAGGTTCGCGCCCACGCCCAGGCTGTAGTAACCGCTGCCGGTGGCCAGGCCGTTGTCCAGGCTGACGTCGTATGGGCTGTCGCCGGTCGGCAGGCCAAGGGTGGCGAACAAGGTGGTGACGGGGCGGCCGCGCGCCGACGACCAGGGCTGCCAGCGAAAGCTCGCGGAAATGTCGCCGAGGCTATAGGTACTCAGATCGCGTTCGGTGTCGTACTTGGCCAGGAACGGCACACGCATGCTGAAGGTGAGGTTGTCCCACACCCCGTAATCGAAGGTGAAGGAGTTGGTGAAGGTATGCTGCGCCTCGCTCTGGCCGATCACGCTGTAGACGTTCTGCCCGGTGCGGACGGTCTGGATCTGCGTATCGCGTAGCAACGAATAGTCGAAGCCGTAAGTCAGGGTACGCTCGCCCTTCTTGAGTAGCGTGTAGCTCTTCTCAGCGGCCTGGAACACCTCCTCCAGCGCCTTGGCGCTATCGGCGTCGTCGTCTTTCTTGGTCAACGCATCGCGCGCGTCGTCGACCGTGGCTTCTTCGGCCATCAACGGCTGTGTCGCAACCAGCGTCAGCATGGCCAGCCATGCATACCCCCAAACTCCCATGACGCTATCCCCAGATCGTTATTGTTATGCCGGGTGAATCACTTGCGGCGAATGTATTGAATGTCGCCTCCCGACCCCAGTTGGTCGGCCTGATTCGTCGTGAACTTGGCCATCTGCGGAAATTCGCGGAAAGCCAGCATGCTGATGGTGCGGTCGTCGATGATGCGCAGGTCGCGGTCGGTCAGCGCCATGGCATTGGGCGGCTCGTTACCACTGGGGAAGATCACGAACAGCACGTTCTGATCCCAGATTTCCTCGAAGCGCACGCGGGTGAAGCTGATGTTGCCGAGCGCAGGATCGGCAACGAACACGTGGTCGTTGTAGACGTCGCGCACCACCACGAAGTGTTTGAAGCCGGCGTACTCGATGGGCACGATGGCCGGGTGTTCGAGCTGGGCCAGATCATCGAATCCGGCGCGAAAACCACCGCTCTTGTAGCCCAGGGCGGTGACGAAGCGTTTCATGTCCAGCAGCGAGAAACCGCGGCGCTCGACGATCTTCTCCGCCTCGCCGAAGTGCAGCAGCCCTTCCATCACCTGGCGCTCTTCCAGGTTGCGCCCGAGGTAATAGTCCAGCAGCGTGGTCAACGCCGCAGAGCCGCAGCTGTAGTCATAGGCCTGGCGGATCACGTTGCGAAACTGCAACTGGCTCATCGGCTCGAGAACCACCGACTCGCGCAGCGGGCCATTGGGCACCAGTTGCTGAGTGATGTTCACGGTACCGGCGGGCTGCGGCTTGATGTCGACAGCCTCGGTAAAACCGTACAAACCGATCAGGCTGCCCACGAGAATTTCGATCATTGGTCAATCCGCAACTGCGTACAACAGGGCAGGAGCCCGGCCGCGAACGGCAGCAGAGCTCCTGTGAATCAGATCAGACGAGGATCAATGACCCCAGATCTTGACGGTGGAGCCGGCCATGTCCAGACCATTGATGGCCACGCCACCAATGCTGTTGGCGCCAATCTTCACCGCACCGACCGAAACGCCGCCGTTGATGCCCGGCAGACCGATTTCCAGTTTGTTGTCCTTGACGTCGATGGTCAGCGGGTTGGACTCATCGATGTTGAAGCCGGACAGGCTGACGGTGTTCAGGCTCAGGCTGTTGCTGCCATCGCTGACACCGGTCTCGGTGTCGGTGTAGACGATGGAGCCGATGGTGGCATCGAAGTTACCGGCGATGCTGATACCGGCCTGACCGGTTACGCCAGCCAGGTCGGCGTCGTCCAACGCCTTCAGGTCGGCCTGGGCCATGAACGGGACGGCCATGACGGCGGCGGCAAGAGCGAGTTTTTTCAGGGTCATCATTGTTGTTATCTCCACAGTTCAAATGGGGGTTCCCCGGGCTCTGCCGGTGACGTCCTGTCACGAGCAGCCTGATCGGCCCATGCCGACCACCAGACCTGTCGCGGCTTCCCTAAGTACGCCAGGTTTGGATTCGCGAAACGCACTGCGCTTCGAGATGGCTACAAGCTACTAATCCACCATTGAACTGCCAGCCCATCCAAGGGATGGAGCATGACGCTCCCAACCCCTACCACTTCCATCACGCCTCACTCAGCAGCCCCAGGCTCTTGCCCTTGAGCACGGCCTGAGTACGGCTGCGTACCCCCAGCTTGGAAAACAGATTGTGCAGATGCCACTTGATGGTGGCCTCCGACAAGTGCACTGCCTGAGCGATATCACGGTTGGAAAGCCCTGCCGCGACGAGCCGCAGGATCTCTCGTTCCCGATGGCTAACATCCTGATTTTCCTCAAAACTTTCAGTATCCACGGCCAGTCTGCGGCACTGCTCGCGGAGCATTTCAGCGACGCCCTGCCAGGCTGCGGCGCGCTTGGGCTCGGCGCTGTTCCAGGCGTCCCAGAGCGGCAGCAACCACAGGGCATCATCCTGGAACAACCGGCGATAGCCGCATTGCCAGGCTTCTTCGAGGGTCGCGCGCAACAAGGTGAAGGCTTTTTCGCTGTTACCTTTGCGCCAGTACGCCACAGAAAGTAACAGGCTCAAACGCAAACGCCGGTCGCGTTGGTGCTCGGCGCCCTGCTTGGCCAGGCATGCTTCCAGGCTGGCCTGGGCCTTATCCACCCGTCGCTCGCTCAACGCCAGCCGCGCCTGGCTCAGCGCCAGGGCAGTGTGAGCATCGCCATAGCGTTCGATGGGCAGCGCAGCCAGATGACGCTCCAACTGCATGTAAATGCGCTGCGCCTCGTTAGGCCGACGCAACCACAACAGGAACTGCACCTTGCAACCCATACCGAGGGCGAACACCCGCTCGTAGCCTGGCCCTTGCAAACCAGCCAGCCACTCGTCGAGTTCTTCCAAACCCTGCTCAGCGGCACCGGCGAAGAAACGCGCACGTGCCATGACCAGCTTGCCGCGGCTGATCAACTCGACTGGCGTGGCGACATCGCGCCAGGTCGTGGCCAGCGGCAATTCGGCGAGGATCGCGCCATGGCGATCCTGCTCGTACAACAGATCGGCATACGCCAGCCCCAGCGGGCCACCGACCCGACTGCGCCGGCCGAACACCTGCTCGACCCGCGCCCGCGCGGCCTCGGCCAGGGCGCGGCCACGCTCCAGTTCGCCATATTCCTTGCAGATCAGCGCCTCGATCAGGCTGGCCATCACATGCAGGTATTCGCTCTCGCACTCGCGCAGGCACTCGCGCGCGACGGCAATGGCCTTGGCCGCTTCGCCGAACTCGCCCAGTAGAGCGAATGCCGCGGCCTGCACGCACGCCAGGCTGGCACGAAACACCGGCTGGTTCTGCGGCACCAGGGCCAGCCAGTGACCGGCGACCTTGAGGCAGGCCTCGAGTTTGTCCTGATACAGCAGCACCAGTGCCTTGAGCACCTGGGCCGCGGCCAGCAACTCGATCAGGCCGAAATGAATGCCCTTGCCACGCCCTTGGGTCAGACGCGTGCTGACCTCTTCGATCAGCGCCTCGGACTCGGCGAACTTCTGTTCGAAAGCCAACTGCCAGGCGTAGAAGATCTGGAACACCGGTTGCTCGGCGATCACCACCGACGGAATGTCCTTGAGAATGGCCAGGATGCCGTACACCCGGTTGCCGGCGATCAGGCGCGCACCCTGGCGCTCCAGCAGTTCGGCAGCGAAGGCGTAATCGCGTGCGCGCAGGGCGTACTTGATCGACTTGTCGGCCAGATCATGGCTTTCGCACCAGCGCGCGGCGGCATGCAGCAGATGTGCCGGGTCACCCCGCTTGGCCAGTCGCGCCTGGAGAAACTCGGCGAACAGGTGGTGATAGCGAAACCATTCACCCTGCTCGTCCAGTGGTATCACGAACAACTGCTCGCCTTGCAGCCTACGCAACATGTCACGCCCGTCGTGACGACCAGTCAGTGCGTTGCACAGGTCGGCATTGAACTCGTCGAGCACCGAGGTCTGGTCGAGAAACAACTGCAGGGCCTCAGGCAAACTGGCCACTACATCCTCGGCCAGGTAATCGGCGATATTGCGCTCAGAGCCCGAGATACCGGCCAGAAAAGCCGCACGATCATGCTGCCGCGGCAGCGCCAGGGCGGCCAGGTGCAAGGCGGTGATCCAACCCTCGGTGCGGGCATAAAGCTGGTTGAGTTCACCTTCATCCAAAGCCAGGCGCTTGATGTCGCGGAAATAGGCTGCGGTCTCGGCACGCGTCAGGCGCAAATCCTCGGCCTTGAGCCAGAATGCCC
This sequence comes from Pseudomonas mendocina, assembly GCF_003008615.1. Classification (NCBI taxonomy): domain Bacteria; kingdom Pseudomonadati; phylum Pseudomonadota; class Gammaproteobacteria; order Pseudomonadales; family Pseudomonadaceae; genus Ectopseudomonas; species Ectopseudomonas mendocina. Next base: position 4,803,466 of record NZ_CP027657.1, on the reverse strand, counting down.
AGCCGCCGAGCGACGGCGGCTCTTCGAGAAAGCGCGGCTGATAACGCGTACTGACCGCCAACCGCACATGCTTGGGTAGACGCTCTACCAGGTAGCGCGCGCCCTGCCCGAGAGAGGGATGCCGAATGCGATGAAAGTCATCCAGCATCAGGTACAGCTCGCCAGGAATTCCCTTGAGGTCTTCGAGAAAGGCATCGATCACGGCTTCGATCGGCCAGTTGACCTCGCCCTGGAGCAGCGCCGAAGCACTGCGACCCACACCCGGGCAAGCCGCTTCGATGGCCGCCACCAGGTACTGGAGAAATCGTGGCGGCTCACTGTCGGCCTCATCGCAGGATAGCCAGGCGACTCGCGCGCCTTGCTCCTGCAGGCGACGACGCCACTGGCTGAGCACGGTGCTCTTGCCAAATCCGGCCGGAGCACTGAGCACGATCAGGCGTTGCTCGCGGGCAGCCTGCAAGCGTTCCAGCAACGCCGAACGTTCCAGCAGCGGAGCGCCTTCGCCATGGGCGGGATAGAGCTTGGTACGCAGCAATGGAATAGGGGACGGACAGGACGGGGTCTGATTGATCATGATTCGAGCAGGCTCAATTCGCGGGCACGGCGGATGGCTTGGGTGCGGTTACGCACCTTGAGCTTTTCGTAGATGTTGTGCAGGTGCCACTTGACGGTTCCCAGCGCCAGCGACAGTTGCTGACCAATCTCTTCGTTGGACATGCCCTTGGCGGCGAGACACACGACTTCACGCTCGCGATCGGTCAGCCCCTCCTCCAGCACATCCAGCGCCTGGCGGGAGTCCTGGCCAGGCCAGATCGTCAGCAGGCTACGGATGAAGCCCTGCAGCGCCGGCTGACGCTCCGCCGACTCCAATTGCTGCAGCAGTTGGCGAATGGCCTCGCCCTCTTCGATGAACAGGCTGCGTGCTTCCTCTCGCTCAGCGCCAATCAGGCACTGCACCAACAGGCTCTGCGAACGCTCCTGATAGCCCAGGCGCTGATAGCTCAGCGCTGCCAGCAGATCCAGTCGCAGGCGCTGCAGTCCGTGCCAGTTGTTCTGTAACTGGCTGCGCAGTTGGGTGATCTCGTGCAGGGCTTCACTGTAATGGCCACGCGCCTGCTGCAGGCGAATACGGCTCAGGCCCAGTACCCAATTGACCGGATTGAAATTGCGCTGCTTGTAATGGTTGGCCAGCTTGGCCCAGTCCACCGATTTCAGGCGCTGCTCGGCACGCTTGCTGCGATCGGCGGCAGGCTCCTGCAGGATCAGCGCAATTTCATCGCCAATCGCTTGTACATAGAAACGCCAGGAATGGTTTCGCGCTGCCAGGTTCTGCATCAGCACCAGCGTCGCAGCCGCCTCCTTCGGCGTATCCTGCAAACGCTGCACGCGCGCCAGGCAGAGCATGGCCTGGGCGTAGAGATCGATGGGGTTGATCACATCGACCGTGGCCAACGCCCAACGCAGCCGCTCCTGCAAACCCTCCATGCGTCCCTGATGGTAGGCGATCAGCGCTTCACTGATGGTCGGCAGCACCAGTGCCCGCGACTTCTCGCCGAACCAGGGCATCATTCGCGCACGCAGTTGCTCGAATAGCAGTTGCGCCTGCTTGACCCGTCCCTGCTCCAGGCAAAGCAGGACTTCCACGTTGGCCAGTTGCATGTCCAGGTAGCGGCCTTCGAGAAAATGATTGCGCTGCTGCGCCAATGCCAGCAGTTTGCGCGCCTGCTCGACCTGACCGAGCATGACGTTGGCCAACGCCCCAACGGTGAGAATCGCCACCTCGAGAAATGCAGTGTGCTGGCCGAGTTGCGCCTCGATGCGTCGCGCCAGGTTCACGCAGGTGTCCAGATCGTCCTTCTGCAAGGCGATCACCGCCTTGATCGCGAGGGTCGCCAGCAACTTGTCGCTGAGCGGGCCGGACGTGCGGGATTCGCCCCAGCGCTCCAGCAGCTCGTCGAGCATGCGATTGGCCTCGCTCAGACCCAACTCGGTCGCGCGCGTCCAGACATCGGCCAGTACCAGCACGGGGAAACGTGCGGCAACCTCATCCGGCACATGCTGGCGCCACTTGTAGATGAGATTGAGCTGCCCGCGGTTGATCAGCTCCAGACCGCAGCCGTCGAGCAGCGCGGCCAGCATCTCGGCATCCTCGGCAAGACAGGCATGCTCAATGGCCAGGTTCTGCATATGGTGATTGGTAAACCACAAACTGGCGTTGAAATGCAGCTGCTTGAAGCGCTCCGGATCCCGCTCCTTGAGGCGGTTGCGCAAGAACTCAGCAAACAGGTTATGAAAGCGATACCACTGTCGCTCACGATCCAGCGGCAACAGGAACAGCTGCATGGCCTCCAGTTCCTCCAGCAACTGCTGGCCGTCGTGCCGCCCAGTCAGGGCGTTGGCCAGGTCACCGCTGAGCTGCTGCGCCACGCCCAATGCCAGCAGTTGCTCCTGGCGATCGGCGGGCAGTTGCTCGAACACCGAACGCAGCAGGTAATCGCCGACTGCCGTTTTGTCAGCGCCCAGTTCGGTCATGCGTTCGACCGGCCGTGGTTGATGGCGCAGCCACAGGCTGGCCAGGTGTACGCCAACCATCCAGCCCTCGGTATGGCTGTACAGCTCGCCGAACGCTTCGTTATCGAGCTGCAGACCGCTGCGTTCGAGGTAACCGCGCGCTTCCTCCGGATTGAGCCGCAACTCTTCGCTGCCGAGCTCCAGAAGCAAACCCTTGGCGCGCAGCGTGGCCAGGCTCAACGGCGGTTGCGAGCGGCTGCCGATAGCCAGGGTGAAGGTCGGCGGCGTCAGTTTGATCAGGCGATTGAGGGCAGCCAGCAACTCTGCATCCTGAATCAGGTGCAGATCGTCGAGCACCAGCAACAACGGCTCCTGATGCTGCGCCAAATCCACCAGCAGGCTTTCCATCACCGCTTCGACCGGCACCCGCATGGTGTTGCGCAAATAGCCCAGCGCGTCTTCGCCCAGTCCCGGTAGCACACGACTCAGTGCTTCGATGAGTTGCTGAAAGAAACGCACCGGGTCGTCATCACCAGGACCAAGCGAAAGCCAGGCAACAGCGGAGCCGGCATTACGACGCTCGGCAGCGAACATCGCCAAAGCCGTAGTCTTGCCAAAGCCGGCAGGCGCGGAAAACAGCACGAGACGAGCATGAGGATGGGCACAAAGCGCGGCTTCGACCTGGGGTCTTGCCAGATAGTCAGCGCAAGCCTGGGGCGGCGAAAGCTTCGAGCGCAGCAGGCTGCCAGCGGCTGGACCTACGACGTCATCCATAGCCTGGATCCCTTCATTAATTATTGTTCTGGTACTAGGGTTGTTCCCATTTCATTCGCGGCCGCGCCGGAGCCAGTTTTAGCGCGGGGCTAGGCGCGAGACGCAAAGTTTGGCGCCCCAATGAGCCGTCGAGTAACAACGCCCCCACGCTAAAACTGGCCCGGCCCTTCGGGTTGCGCGGGAAATGACCCCGCTGTCGTTGCAGGACTTGGCAAGGGAATCACCATTACCGGCGTCCTGCGCCTAATCGGGAGCTATTTCTCGCGGCAACGGGGCTAGCGATGAAACGGGAACAGACCCTAAATTCAACGTCCTGGCACCGCTCCATACTAATCAGCAGGACACATCCGAGTAAACACGGGCAGAAGCTCTAGGATGAATGTTAGCGGCAGACTACAATCGTTCTTCCACCCCTCCCGACGACCACGCATGCCCAGCTGTTCCCTGCACCCTCTGCCTTATCGCGCCGACCCTGCGGAGTACTTCCAGCGTATCCGACAAGCACCGGGCGCTGTCTTGCTGGATGCCGGGCGACCGGGTGCCGAGCGTGGACGCTATGACCTTATGAGCGCTTGGCCATTGGCAGAGCTGGCACCGACTGCCGACGAATCGGCCAACGCTTTCCTGCAACGCCTACGCGACGCGCTGCAGAGCCTTGGGCCGGCACAATTGGCGGACGGCCACAGCGCACCATTCGTCGGCGGGCTGATCGGATACCTGGCCTATGACTTCGGTCGTCGCCTGGAAGAGCTGCCCAACCAGAGTCGCGATGACCTGGGCCTGGAGGATGCGTGCTTCGGCCTGTACGGCTGGGCGTTGATCAGCGACCACCTGCTTGGCACCAGCGAGCTGCTGTTCCATCCCGCCCTGGCGCAACCCGAACGTGAGCGTCTGCTGGCGTTGTTCCAGGCGCCACACACGGATGTGCCTGCAAGCTTTCGCCTCAGCCAGGCCTTTCATGCCGATCTGACTCAAGCCGACTATCGTCAGGCCATCGAACGCATCCAGGCCTACATCCTTGCTGGCGATTGCTACCAGGTGAACTTCGCTCAGCGCTTCCAGGCACCGTGCGAGGGCGATCCGTGGGCTGCCTATCTGGCGCTGCGCAAGGCCTGCCCTACGCCCTTCTCCGGTTTCCAGACCCTGGCCGATGGCGGCGCCATTCTCAGCCTGTCACCCGAACGTTTTCTCAAGGTCAGCGCTGGCCAGGTGGAAACCCGGCCCATCAAGGGCACCCGCCCACGTGGCAGCGATGCCCAGGACGACCTGGCACAGGCGCAGGAACTGCTGAGCAGCCGCAAGGATCGTGCAGAGAATCTGATGATCGTCGACCTGTTGCGCAACGATCTCGGCCGCAGCTGCCGCACAGGCTCGGTACGAGTGCCTGAGCTGTTCGCACTGGAGAGCTACCCCAACGTGCATCACCTGGTCAGTTGCGTCACCGCCGAACTGGCGCCAGGCAAGGATGCGCTCGACCTGGTTGCCGGCAGCTTCCCCGGGGGCTCCATCACTGGCGCGCCGAAGATTCGCGCCATGCAGATCATCGACGAGCTCGAACCGACCAGGCGCGGCCTGTACTGCGGCTCGTTGCTGTATCTGGACGTACGCGGCGAGCTGGACAGCTCCATTGCCATCCGCAGCCTGCTGGTCAAGGATGGACAGGTCAGCTGCTGGGGCGGCGGCGGCATCGTCGCCGACTCCAACTGGCAGGCCGAGTATCAGGAGTCGATCACCAAGGTGAAGGTGCTGCTGGAGACGCTGGAGGGGCTTTAGAAACGTAGGGCCGGGTGCAACCCGCCAGATCGCGATGGCGAGTTGCACCCGGCCCTATGTCGGCTACAGGCTCAGCTTGCGGTTCGATGCCTTGAGGAATTCCTGCTTCAGATCCTCGTAGGTATGCACAGCCGGAAACTGCGGGAACTCGCGGATCACGTTGTCCGGCGCATGGAACAGGATGCCGGCGTGGGCCTCGCTGAGCATGGTGGTGTCGTTGTACGAGTCACCGGCCGCAATCACGCGGTAGTAGAGGCTCTTGAAGGCGAGAACGGATTGGCGCTTGGGATCCTTCTGGCGCAGCTGGTAGCTGACCACGCGATCATTTTCGTCAGTGATCAGACGATGGCACAGCAGGGTCGGGAAACCGAGCTGACGCATCAGCGGTTGGGAAAACTCGTAAAAGGTGTCAGAGAGAATCACCACCTGGAACCGCTCACGCAGCCAGTCGACGAACTCCACCGCGCCATCGAGCGGTTTGAGCGTGGCGATCACGTCCTGGATATCTTTCAGCTTCAGACCATGCTCATCGAGAATGCGCAGGCGCTGCTGCATCAGCACGTCGTAATCGGGGATGTCGCGGGTGGTCGCCTTGAGCGACTCGATGCCGGTTTTTTCCGCGAAGGCGATCCAGATTTCCGGAACCAGTACACCTTCCAGGTCGAGACACGCGATTTCCACAGGCCACTCCTCGGTTGAGCCAAAAAGGAGCCGGCACTCTAGCCGCTGGGCCTGCCAGGCGCAATGCAGCTGTTTATAACCATATTGAAGCTCTACCATCCAGCTAGTTATTTAGCGGCATAACCCGCCTTTGCTACCATCGCGCCCTCACGCACACGATCTGGAATCCTCACCATGGAACTCGACCTGGACGCGCTCAACGCCGAATTCGGTAACCAACCAGAAAAGCTGGTTCAGTGGGCCATAGGGCTGGGAAAACCCGCCATCTGCACCACCAACTTCCGCCCCTTCGAAGCGGTGATCCTGCACATGGTCAGCCAGGTCAAGCCGGATATCCCGGTGGTCTGGATGGACAGCGGTTACAACACCGAAGCCACCTACCGCTTCGCCGATGAGGTGGCCCGCAAGCTCAACCTCAATCTCATCACCTACCTGCCCAAGCGCTCGCGTGCGCACCGCGAGGCCATCGACGGCCCGGTACCTGGCCTGGATGATCCGCGTCACGCCGCCTTCACCGAAGAGGTGAAGCTCGAGCCGTTCGCCCGTGCCCTGCGCGAGACGGCGCCCAGCGTCTGGTTCACCGCCCTGCGCGCAACCGACACCGCCGTACGCGCGCAGATGGAGCCGATCAGCATCAACCCGGATGGTCTGATCAAGGTTGCCCCGCTGCTGCACTGGTCGTCCAAGGATCTTTATCAGTACCTGGTGGCCCATGACCTGCCGAACGAGTTCGATTACTTCGACCCGACCAAGGGCGAGGACAACCGTGAGTGCGGGCTGCACCTGAGCCACTGATCCTCTCCAAAAACGAAAATGGCGCCCAAGGGCGCCATTTTCATTTGCGGACGGACTCAGTGCATCGGCAACTCGACACCGCTGAACAACTCTTCCAGCTCGGACTTGTTGTGGCACTGCACCGCCTTGGCCAGCATGTCGCGGGTCAGGTGCGGAGCGAAACGCTCGATGAAGTCGCACATGAAACCACGCAGGAAGGTACCACGACGGAAACCGATCTTGGTCACGCTGGGTTCGAACAGGTCATCGGCATCGAGCACCACCAGATCCGGATCGAGCTTGGCGTCGACGGCCATCTTGGCCACGATACCCACGCCCAGGTTCAGGCGCACGTAAGTCTTGATCACGTCGGCATCGGCTGCGGTGAACACCACCTTCGGCGTCAGGCCACGGTGGCTGAAGGCCTCGTCCAGTTTCGAGCGGCCGGTGAAACCGAATACGTACGTGACGATGGGATGCTCGGCCAGGGCTTCGAGGGTCAGCTTCGGCAACTTGGTCAGCGGATGCCCCTGCGGCACCACCACGCAGCGGTTCCAGCGATAGCAAGGCATCATGATCAGGTCGTTGAACATCTCCAGCCCTTCGGTGGCGATGGCGAAATCCACGCTGCCGTCGGCCGCCATCTCGGCGATCTGAGTCGGCGTGCCCTGATGCATGTGCAGCGCGACGTCCGGGTACTGCTTGATGAATGCACTGATCACCGGCGGCAAGGCATAACGCGCCTGGGTGTGCGTGGTGGCGATGGAGAGCGTGCCCTTCTTCTCGTTGGAGAACTCCTGGGCGATCTGCTTGATGCTCTCGACCTTGCGCAGAATCTCACCGGCAGTGGTGATGATTCGCTCACCGGCCGGGGTGACACGAGTCAGGTGTTTGCCACTACGGGCGAAAACTTCCACGCCCAGCTCGTCCTCGAGCAAACGAATCTGTTTGCTGATCCCTGGTTGCGAGGTGTACAGGCTTTGAGCGGTAGCCGATACGTTGAGGTCGTGGTGCGCGACTTCCCAGATGTAGCGCAGTTGCTGAAGCTTCATATATTTCCCTCAGAGCAGTAAGGCAGACCAGTAGCCGCCAATGCCGTATATAACCATATTATTGGTTTAATCGCACATCCTAGATCATTTACTAATTTATCTCCTATAACTCACCATGCCCACGATGCTGCAGCATCGGCACCAGATAAACCGGAACATCGGCCAGCTGTACCAGCCTCGCGGCCGTGCGCCCCAGCGGTACGGCCAATGCAGGTCCATGGCTATGACTGCCTACGACCAGCAGATCCACGCCGAGTTTCTGCGCCTCCCCAAGAATCACTGCAGGCGGGTCGCCTTGCAGCACACGCACAGCTCGAATCATTTGCAGATCCTGCTGACCATCCCCCAACTCATCGCGAAAACCTTCGAGCACACGCTGTTCGATGCTTGCCATCACCGTATTCAGACCATTGCGCCTCAGCTCGACCAGGGTGTCCTCATCAAGGTAGGTCTGCAGCACGGACTCGGCGAACAGTCCCATCGGTTCGACCGCATGCACCACGTACAGATCAGCCTTGAAGCTGCGAGTCAGCGCCAGGGCATGCTGCAATACATAGGAGGCATAGAGGCCGAGATCGGTGGCATAGAGTATGGAGCGGATCACGTGGCCTCCTTGACTGCTGGCTCAGGCCCTTGATTGAGCTTAGCAGCGCGCCAGATAAAGCAAGGTGGGAGGCCTTATTTAGGACGAATGGCTATATGCAGCCATTCATATGAATGACGCACGGGCGCTCAGGGCAACAGCTCATTGCTCACGCCATGCGGCACATGACCGGTCGCCACCACCTGGCGCGCCTTCTCGCAATGCCCGGTCTGGTCATCGAAGAACACATCGGCAGCGAAGGCCTCGAGCACTGCCGACTTGTCCAGCCCGCCCAGGAAGAATGACTCGTCCAGACGGATGTTCCATTCGCGCAGGGTGCGAATCACCCGCTCATGTGCCGGGGCCGAACGCGCGGTGACCAACGCGGTACGGATCGGGCAGTCTGCCTCGGGGAACTCCTGCTGCAGGCGGTGCAAAGCTGCCAGGAAAGGCTTGAACGGCCCACCCAGCAGTGCCTGCCGCGCGGCTTCGCGCTCATGATCCTGGAAGGCATGCAGACCGCCACTCTGGTAGACGCGCTCGGAATCGTCAGAGAACAGCACCGCGTCGCCATCGAAGGCGATACGCAGCTCGTTGCTATTTGCCCGCCGCGCGCCACCGGACAGCAGGGTCGCAGCACCGAAGCCAGCCTTCAGCGCGTTGCGCACGTCATCGGCGTGGGTGGAAAGGAACAGGTGGCAACCAAAGGCCGCCAGATAAGGGTCAGGGCTGCGGCCACCCACGAAAGCAGCACGAGAGATGCCCAGGCCATAGTGCTGGATCGAATTGAACGCCCGCAGGCCGGTATCGGCGCTGTTGCGCGAAACCAGGATGACCTCGACACGCTGCTCACTGAGCCGCGTGTTGAGCCCGAGCAGCTTCTCCACCAGCGGGAAGGCGTCGCCCGGCATCAGCACTTCATCTTCGTGCTCGATCTGATATCGGCGGTAGGCCTCGACCCCTTCGCTCTCATAGATCTGGTGGCTCTCACTCAGATCGAACAGTGCTCGCGAAGAAATCGCCAGCACCAGTTTGTCCCCCAGCCCCTTGCCCATGCTCAGGCCTCCTGACGAGTCTGAATAAAACGAAGCGCCTGATACAACGCGCGCACCTTGGGCATGTCGAAACCACTAGCTTCAGCAGCTACCAGAGGTGCTTCGTAGATCGCGTGCAGTTCCGCCGGTCGCCCCTGGGCGAAGTCGTGGTACATGCTAGGCAGGTAATCGGGCATCCGCTCGGTGGCCGCCAGCAGCTTGTCGGCATAGTTCTCCGGCATGCCATGGCCGAGCGCCTGGGCGGCCTGGATCACTTCCAGCATCATGTCGCGAATCAGCGCACGACTGTCAGGGTTGGCCATCAGACGACGCGTATCGGCATCGAGCAACACGGAAAGACCGTTGTAAGGCACGTTCCACACCAGCTTCTGCCAGCGCGTCTGCGCCAGGTTGTGCATGACTGCCGAATCCAGCCCGGCCTTGCGCAGCAGGTCGGCCCCCTCCTCGACCAGCGCCAGACGCTGCCCTTCATCGCTCGCAGGGCCGGAATGGTAAGCCAGGTTGATTGCCCCCAGCGCCTGGTGCTCGATCACTCCAGGCGCGCTGCGGTGAACGCAGATGTAGCAGAGCCCGCCAAGCAGATGCAAAGCGTCGGGCAGCAAGGGGCGCAACTCGTCCTCCACAGCCAGGCCATTCTGTAGCAGGACGACCTTGGCACCAGGCGCGGCTGCCTGGGCGATCAACGGTGCCAGCTCGGCATTACCGGTAGTTTTCGCACCGACCAACAGCCAGTCGCACGGCGGCATTTCATCGACCCGCCGGTAAGCCTGTACCGACTGCAGAGACTGAGTGCCATGCACGGCGCTATTGAGCTGCAGGCCATGCTCGACCACCGCGGCATATTCGCTGCGCAGCAAAAAGTGCACGTCATAACCAGCACGTGCCAGCAGCAAGCCATAAAAGCCACCAATGGCGCCTGTGCCGATGATGCCAATACGCGGCGTGGAGGGTTGGGACATCAGGGAAGCTCCTCAGCCGGGCGAAGCGCTGCTTCGTTGATCGCGGCAACAAGATCGGTAAGGGTTAGACGTGACTGCAACGCGCCAAGGAATTGACCGTCACGCACCAGAAACAGTGCAGGCAGGTGAAAAACCTCGTAGCGCGTCACCAGACCGGCATTGTGGCCCGCATCGACCCAGCACAGACGCTCCACCGGCAGCGCCATCTCCGGCAAAGTCTGGCGCGCCCAGCGGCAGCTGGCACAGCCCGTGCTAGTGAACACCAGTAGCGACGTACCGGGCAGGTCGAGCAGAAGACGATCCGCATCCAGATCGGTCAGCTCCAATTGCGCCGCTATACTGGATTCACTGATATCAGTTTGCCTGCATTCGAGGTCGGTGTTCATGCGTAAGTTTTTGCGTCATCCAAGCGATATGCCCGTGGAACTGGTGCTGCGCAAACAGGCCTGCATTCCCAGGCAAAGGCTGAACAATATCAGCCTCGGCGGGGTCGCGTGCAACTCACCACGCGGCTTTCGCCGTGGCACTTCGGTGGAGCTGCGCATCCCGCTACTCGGTGAGCAGGCCCGCTACCCCGGCGTGATCGCCTGGTGCAAAAGGCAGGAGGCAGACTATCTGGTGGGCATCGCCTTTATCGACGAAGACACGCTGTTCCGTGCACGCATGGTCGAACAGGTCTGCCAGATCCAGCATTACCGCAAACAACTGGAGCAAGAGTCCGGTGAAACCAGAGCCATCGAACAATGCGCCAGCGAGTGGATCGCTCAACATGCCGCTGAATTCCCCTATACGACCTGATACTCCCAATCTATGAGCCTCATTGGACTTAACGCCCATTGTCGCGACGCCGCGTACGCGCTAAGGTTCCGCTCCCCCTGCGCAAACTAGCTGTGCACCGCCATAGGGGATCGCTGGCGGCCGGCACCCGTGACCTGACGACCTGACCCGATGAATAGCACGATGGCTGATTTACCGATCGACGACCTCAACGTCGCCTCCAACGAAACCCTGATCACCCCCGACCAGCTCAAGCACGAAATTCCCCTGACCGATGCTGCCCTGAAGACCGTCGCACATGGCCGCCAGGTCGTACGTGACATCCTCGATGGCAAGGATCACCGTCTGTTCGTGGTGGTTGGCCCCTGCTCCATCCATGACATCAAGGCCGCCCACGAGTACGCCGAGCGCCTCAAGGTGCTGGCCGCCGAGCTGTCCGACAGCCTGTTTCTGGTCATGCGCGTGTATTTCGAAAAGCCGCGTACCACCGTCGGCTGGAAAGGTCTGATCAATGACCCCTACCTGGATGACTCGTTCAAGATCCAGGACGGCCTGCACATCGGCCGCAAACTGCTGCGCGACCTGGCGGAGATGGGCCTGCCCACCGCTACCGAAGCGCTCGACCCGATTTCCCCGCAATACCTGCAGGATCTGATCAGTTGGTCCGCCATCGGTGCTCGCACCACCGAATCGCAGACCCACCGCGAAATGGCATCGGGCCTTTCCTCGGCGGTCGGCTTCAAGAACGGCACCGACGGTGGCCTGACCGTGGCGATCAACGCGCTGCAATCGGTCTCCAGCCCGCACCGTTTTCTCGGCATCAACCAGGAAGGTGGCGTTTCCATCGTCACCACCAAGGGCAATGCCTACGGCCACGTGGTACTGCGCGGCGGTAACGGCAAGCCCAATTATGACTCGGTCAGCGTTGCCATTTGCGAGCAGGAACTGAGCAAAGCCGGCATCCGTCCGAACATCATGGTCGACTGCAGCCACGCCAACTCCAACAAGGATCCGGCGCTACAGCCACTGGTGCTGGAGAACGTCGCCAACCAGATCCTCGAAGGCAACAACTCCATCGTCGGCCTGATGGTGGAAAGCCACCTGGGCTGGGGCAGCCAATCGATTCCGAAGAATCTTGGCGATCTGAAGTACGGTGTTTCCATCACCGATGCCTGCATCGACTGGGAAACCACCGAGAAGAGCCTGCGTAGCATGCACGCCAAGCTCAAGGACGTGTTGCCCAAGCGCCAACGCGGCTGAGGGTACTGCGCACATGAAAACGCCGGGCAATGCCCGGCGTTTTCGTATTCGATTCCAGCCCTTAGCTGGCCTGGTGGTGCTGGCGCCGCTCCATGTAGCGTTCCACGTAGGAGCAGGACGGGATCACCGTGTAGCCACGGCCTTCGGCATAGCGCAGCGCGTGCTCGGTCAGGGCCGCCGCAATGCCGCGCCCGCGCAGGGAGTTGGGCACGAAGGTGCGATAGATATCCAGCGTCTGCTTGCCCAGATCCATGTAGGCCAGATACGCACGATCACCCTCGACCGTGGTCACGAACTGGTGACTCGCCTGATCATGCTGGATGGACAACGCCTCGCTCATCTTCACTCCTCTAGCCACGAACCCGTCGCGACACCTTTGTATTTCTTACCGGCGCTTTGATAAAAGCGCAACTTTTCGTCCACACCCGGACGCTGCTTGACCCAAGCTTATCAGGCGGCAGACCGGCCAGTCATGCGCTATCACAGGCCCAGCAGCGCAATGCAGAGCAGAACGGCCACGACTGGAATCAGCACGGTGATGACGAATATATCCTTGTAGGCCTGCTTGTGAGTCAAGCCCATGATCATCAGCATGGCGATCACCGCCCCGCAGTGCGGCAACGAATCCAGGCCACCGGCAGCGATGTTGGCGATACGGTGCAGCACTTCCGGTTCGACGCCCATTTCCAGATAGTGTGGCGCCAGGGTCTGCATGAAAATCTGCAAACCGCCAGAAGACGAACCGACGATACCGGATACCACGCTGATCGAAGCGAATACCGAGAGCAGCGGAGGCAGATCCGCTGCCAGTATCCACTGCACAAACTGGCCGAAGCCTGCGGTCTGCGTGACCACCCCGCCGAAACCGATAACCGCTGCGGTATTGAGCAGCGGCATGATCGCGTCATCCGCCCCCTGCCCCAGCAACGCCAGGGTATTGCGCCGCAACGGCGCGAACATCAGCACGGCGACAACGGTGGCCAATACCAATGCCAGACTCGGCCAGAGGATCGGCTGAGCATGACTGAACGCCAGAATTGCGCCCCAAACACCATCGGCGGACAGCTCGACAGCGAACAACATCAGCAACCGCGGCAGCAGAATCACGCCCAGCACCACAATGATCGGCACCAGCGCCATGCCCCAGTGCGGTCCTGCTTCCGGAACACCAGCCAATTGCGCCATACGCTCGTCCTGAGCATTGGGCTCGAAGCCCTCGCCACACTCGCGAGCCAGCCGCCACTGCCGCTGCAGATAGGCCATTCCCAGCACCACCATCACCACCGAGGCGAACAAACCGATCCAGGCACCGGCGAACAGGTCGGTACCCAATGCACTGGCGGCGATGACGTTGTGGATCGACGGTGACCCAGGCAGCGCGGTCATGGTGAAGGTTCCCGCCCCTAGGGCGATAGCCGCGCAGAACAGACGCTTGGGCAGATTGGCCTCGCGCATCAACGTGATCCCCAGCGGATACATGGTGAAAATCACCACGAAGACCACCACGCCGCCATAGGTCAGCACCGCGCACACCAGCATCGCCACCCAGAGCGTGCGTTGAGTGCCCAGCCCCCGAGTGATCGCCTGCGCGATACTGCTGGCAGCCTGACTGGCCGCCATGACCTTGCCAAAGATAGCCCCACAGAGAAACAGCACGAAGAATTTGCCGGCAAAGGTGAATGCACCCAGCGGGCCAAAAGGAAAATGTTCGAGCAAGGCGGTCGGCACGGAGAGCGCATTGCTCACTGCAACCAGAATGGAGCAGACCAGCGCCGCGATGAAGATGTTCACGCCGCGCAACGCCATGAAAATGAGCAAGCCCAACCCCAGCAAGAGCCCTACATTACCGAGCATATTCGCCCCCGTATTTATTGTTCTAGTTTTCTAACCGGGACAGTTATAACAGCCCCCATGACGGCATGCCCTGACAACTTTGATTGTTTTTTATACAAGTAACGCAGATTCGGCACTGGCTCACCCCATCTGCTATAAAAAAAACTGCAACTCTTGCTCTACCTCCGTTTACTTACTAAAAGTAATAGGTAGTATGTAGGCCGGCTAATTTCCCGCCGTTGGGGAATTGCTTTTATGGAAAACTCCACCTCAAGGGGAACACGATGAACAACGTTCTGAAATTCTCTGCTCTGGCTCTGGCCGCAGTTCTGGCTACCGGTTGCAGCAGCATCTCCAAAGAAACCGAAGCTCGTCTGACTGCTACTGAAGACGCAGCTGCTCGCGCTCAAGCCCGTGCTGATGAAGCCTACCGCAAGGCCGACGAAGCTCTAGCTGCCGCTCAGAAAGCTCAGCAGACCGCTGACGAAGCCAACGAGCGCGCTCTGCGCATGCTGGAAAAAGCTAGCCGCAAATAAGCGACTCAGCTTTCGAAAGCCGACCCAGGCAACTGGGTCGGCTTTTTTATTGCCCGCGTTTGGCTAACTTTTCCCTCGGGCAATAAAAAGCCCGCCGGTACAAGTACGAGCGGGCGTTTGTCAGATGCGTTAGAACGGGTTGTCGCTGCTCGCGACGACATGATCGTCTTGCGTGGCGATCGGCACTGGCAAACCATCTTCCGAGGCCACCACTTCGCGCACCATCTCCCAATCCAGACGCAGGCCGCTGAGCTCTTCACGCTTGAGCAGGGTGTTGATCACCGCAGTGTGCTTGTCGACCACCGACGGGTCACCTTCATCATCCAGCGGTGCATGGGCCTCCAGATAGACCTTGCCACCACTCACGCCAAACTTGTATGGCTCGTTGAGGATACGCACTGGCGTGCCCACCGGCACCATCGCGGCCAGTTCCAGAACATTGTGGTTGAGCATGCGGAAGCAGCCATGACTAACGCGCATGCCGATACCGAACTTCTTGTTCGAGCCATGAATCAGGTAGCCGGGGAACGACAGGGTCATCTTGTAAGGCCCCAGCGGGTTGTCCGGACCAGGCGGCACCACGGTCGGCAGGATGTCGCCGTCAGCTGCGTGCTCATCGCGGATCGACTGCGGCGGATACCAGGCAGGATTCGGTGTCTTCACCGTCACGCGGCCCACACCCAGCGGCGACCCCCAACCCTCGCGGCCAATACCGAGAGGATAGGTATGCACCACGTTCTCACCTTTCGGGAAGTAGTACAGGCGGTACTCGGCCAGGTTGATCACGATGCCTTCGCGTGGGCCTGGCGGCAGCACATAGCGTGTCGGCAGGATGACCTCGGTGCCTTCGCCCGGCAACCAGGGGTCGACGCCGGGGTTGGCGGCGACCATTTCCAGATAGCCCAGGTCGTTCGCAGTTCCCAGATCAGCGAAGGTGTCCTCGTACTTGGTCTTGATCACCTGTACCTGGCCGACCACATCTTCACCCGGCGGCGGCAGTGGCAGTTCGAGCGCCTGTACGGCTGCGCTGGAGCACAGCGCCATGAGCGTCAGGCAACGGTTGACCGCAGAGAATCGCGACAACATCCGGGATGTCCTTGATGAGTTGAATGAAATTGCTGTGATTGTACACCGCCATACGGGCGTCGGGCAGACGTCAGCTATCCGCCCAATTCGAACACAGCCCCTGGCGTTGCGCCTCGAAGGTAGCCAGGCACGCCGGGCACAAGCGGCGGTCACGCAACAGAGGCTTGTCCAACTGACGCCAGCGCGGCTGCGCCGGTAACAAGCCGCCGCACAGGGTGCGGTCGGCGTGGCCGCCCAGACGCAGCTGCCGGGCAACCAAATGCAGACGCACTTCGCGGCAGGCGAACAGATCCAGCTGCTCGTCTGGCTCGATCAGTTGGTAGGCGTAAAGGGACCAGGCAAGACGCGGCATCTGGGGCTCCATGGCAGGCCGGCCACATTAGCCGAAAGGCCGGAGGCCGAAAAGCCTCAAAGCAGCGGTTTCAGGGCTGGCCAGGCATTCTCCAACAACCGTGGCTGCGCGCCCTCGGTGGGATGGATGCCATCGCTCTGCATCATCCCCTGCACGCCTCCCACCCCGTCGAGAAAGAACGGCACCAGCGGCACCTGCTTCTGCTCAGCCACATCGGTGAAGACCTGAGCGAAGGCCGTGGTGTAGCGTGCGCCATAATTGGGTGGCAGACGCATCCCCAGAAGCAGAACCTTGGCCCCGGCCTGCTGCGACTTCTCAACCATCGACGCAAGATTCTGTTGCAATTGCGCAGGGGCTTGCCCACGCAAGCCATCGTTGCCTCCCAGCTCGATGATCACCAGCTCCGGCTTGTGCTCGGCAAGCAGCGCAGGCAGCCGCGCGGCGCCGCCTGCGCTGGTATCACCACTGATCGAAGCGTTGATCACCTTGTGCTCGAAACCTTCATCGGCGAGGCGTTTTTCCAGTAGTGCGACCCAGCCCTGGCGGCTATCCAGGCCAAAAGCCGCGCTGATACTATCGCCGACCACAAGCAGGGTGCCTGCAACCGCTCCCTGGGCCCAGAACAGCAGGGCCAAGGCACCACTCAGCCACCATGCACGCATTTGGAATCTCCATGACTTCGAGCATTCTCGTTGCGCGGAACCTTAGCAAAGTGGTCAGCAGCACGGAAGGTGAGCTGACCATCCTTCACGACCTCGATCTCAGCCTGGAAAAAGGCGACAGCCTGGCAATCGTCGGCAGTTCGGGCTCGGGCAAATCCACCCTCCTCGGCCTGCTCGCCGGACTCGACCTACCCAGCGGCGGCGCAGTGCTACTGGCCGGCAAGAATCTCGGCGAACTCGATGAAGACCAGCGCGCACGCCTGCGCGCCGAGCACGTCGGCTTCGTCTTCCAGTCATTCCAGCTGCTCGACAGCCTCAACGCCCTGGAAAACGTCATGCTGCCGCTCGAACTGGAGGGCCACGCCGATGCCCGTCAACGCGCTCGGGCACTGCTCGAACGTGTCGGCCTGGGTCAGCGCCTCACTCATTACCCGCGGCAGCTGTCTGGTGGCGAACAACAGCGCGTGGCCATCGCCCGCGCCTTCGCCGCCGAACCGGATGTGCTGTTCGCCGACGAGCCCACCGGCAACCTCGACAGCCACACAGGCGAACGCATCAGCGACCTGCTGTTCGAACTCAACCAGGAACGAGGAACCACCCTGGTACTGGTCACTCACGACGAGCGCCTCGCCCACCGCTGCCATCGCCTGATCCGCCTGGAAGCCGGCCGCCTGATCGACAGCGTGGAGCCCTGATGAAACAGCCCTTCACTCGCCTGCTGTCGCTAGCTGCTCGCCAACTGCTGCGCGACGCCCGCGCCGGCGAGTTGCGCGTGCTGTTCTTCGCCCTGCTGGTGGCAGTAGCGGCCAGCAGTGCCATCGGCTATTTCAGTGCGCGTCTGAACGACGCCATGTTGCTGCGTGCCAGCGAATTTCTCGCTGCCGATCTGCGCCTGAGCGGCAGCTCGCCAGCCAGTGCCGAACAGATCGAAGCCGGGACACGGCTCGGGCTCGACCACGCCCGGATGGTGGAGTTTTCCAGCGTGGTAGCTGCCGACAACGGCATTCAGCTGGCCAGTATCAAGGCCGTCAGCAGCAGTTATCCATTGCGTGGCGAATTGAAGAGCGCAGCCGCGCCCTATGCAGCAGAAGAAACAGGATCTAGCCCGGCATCCGGAGAAGTCTGGGCCGAAGCACGGCTGATGGTCGCGCTGGATCTGCAGGTCGGCGATGAGATCGAAGTCGGCGCCAAGCGGCTGCGCCTGAGTCGCGTCCTCACCTATGACCCAGACAGCGCAGGCGACTTCTACAGCCTTACCCCGCGCGCGCTGATGAATCTCGATGACCTGGCCGCCACCGAGGTGGTGCAACCAGGTAGCCGCGTGCGCTTTCGCGAACTCTGGCGCGGCGACAGCGATACCCTGGCAGCCTACCGTCAGGCCGTGGAAAGCAGCCTTGAGCCCAGCCAGAGCCTGGATGACGCACGTGATGGCAACCGTCAGATCGGCGGAGCCCTCGGCCGTGCCGAGCGTTACCTGAACCTGGCCAGCCTGGCTGCGGTGCTCCTCGCGGGGGTGGCAGTCGCCCTCTCGGCCGCACGCTTCGCCGCACGCCGTTTCGATGCCAGCGCTCTGCTACGCTGCCTGGGCTTGTCGCGACACGAGGCGCTCGCCCTGTTCGGTTTGCAACTGGCCTTGCTCGGCCTGCTTGCCTGCCTGTTGGGTGCCCTGCTTGGCTGGGCCGGCCAGCACATTCTGTTCTACCTCCTGCAGGGCCTGATTCCGGCTGATCTGCCGCCCGCCAACCTGTGGCCAGCACTGGCGGGCATGGCCACCGGCCTGGTGGCGCTGGCCGGTTTCGCCTTGCCGCCGCTGGCCGCACTCGGCCGCGTACCGCCGCTGCGCGTACTGCGTCGTGACATGCTGCCGGTACCGGCCAGCTCCTGGCTGGTCTATGGCGCCGCGCTGATCGCGCTTGGCCTGATCATGTGGCGTCTGAGCCTGGATCTGCGCCTGACCCTGGCACTGCTCGGCGGCGGTCTATTGGCAGTGCTGCTGCTTGGTGGCCTGCTCCTGCTCGGCCTGCAGAGCCTGCGTCGCCTGCTGCAGCGCGCCGCCCTACCCTGGCGCCTGGGCCTGGGTCAACTGCTGCGCCACCCGCTGGCCGCCGCCGGCCAGTCGCTGGCTTTCGGTCTGATCCTGCTGGCCATGGCGTTGATCGCCCTGCTGCGTGGCGAGCTGCTCGACACCTGGCAGGATCAGTTGCCAGAAGATGCCCCGAACCACTTTGCCCTCAACGTACTGCCCGCCGAACGTGATGCCTTCGCCGCCCGCCTGGCAGAGCTTTCGCCGCACCCTGCGCCACTGTATCCGGTGGTTCCAGGCCGCCTGGTGATGATCAACGACGAGCCAGTACGCCAGTTGGTGACCAAGGAAAGTCGAGGCGAACGCGCCATCCAGCGCGATCTCAGCCTGACCTGGTCGCAGGAGCTGCCGGCGGACAACCGCATTACCAGCGGTGCCTGGTGGTCAGGGCAAGATGACGGCTTGCCTGGCGTCTCGGTCGAATCCGAACTGGCGGAAAGCCTGCAACTCAAACTGGGGGATCGCCTGCGCTTCAATGTCGGCGGGATCGAACGCGAAGCACAGGTCACCAGTTTGCGCGAGGTGGACTGGGACAGCTTCCAGCCCAACTTCTACATGATCTTCGAGCCGCAGACTCTGCAGGATCTGCCCGCGACCTATCTGACCAGTTTCTATCTGCCGCCCGGACAGGATGCCGAACTGGTCAGCCTCAGCCGCGCCTTCCCCAGTGTCACCCTGCTACAGGTCGACGCCCTGCTGGCGCAGCTGCGTAGCATTCTTGCGCAGGTGACCCTGGCCATCGAATACGTGCTGCTGTTCGTGCTCGCCGCCGGCATCACCGTACTGCTGGCCGGGCTGCAGGCAACCCTCGATGAGCGCATCCGCCAGGGCGCCTTGCTGCGCGCGCTCGGGGCCGAACGCAAGCTGCTGATCAACGCTCGCCGTGCCGAGTTCGGCCTGCTCGGCGCCGCCGCTGGCCTGCTGGCCGCCGTCGGATGCGAGTTGGTGAGTTTCCTGCTCTATCGCTACGCGTTCGACATGAGCTGGCAACCACACCCATGGCTACTGTTGCTGCCGGTGATCGGCGCCTTGCTGATCGGTATGGCGGGCGTGCTTGGCACCCGTCGCGCCTTGAATGCCAGCCCGCTGAGCGTGCTGCGTGAGGGCTGAGAAGGATCGGAGGGGTTTGCTAAACTGGCGCCCCCTCCAAATACCTGAGACACCATGAGCCGCTATCGCCCTCCACGCCCCGCTGGCACGCCATTGATCACTCCCGAGGGCGAAGCACGCTTGCGTGCCGAGCTGCATGAGCTTTGGCACGTGCGCCGCCCCCAGGTGACCCAGTCGGTCAGCGAAGCGGCGGCACAAGGCGACCGATCGGAAAACGCCGAATACACCTACGGCAAGAAGATGCTGCGCGAGATCGACAGCCGCGTGCGTTTTCTGACCAAGCGCCTGGAAAAACTCAAGGTCGTCAGCGACAAACCGTCCGATCCGAACAAGGTGTATTTCGGCGCCTGGGTCACCATCGAGGACGAGGACGGCGAACAATCGCGTTATCGCATCGTCGGCCCCGACGAGTTCGATCTGAAACAGGGCCTGATCAGCATCGATTCTCCGCTGGCCCGTGCCCTGGTCGGCAAGGAACTGGACGCCGAAGTCCGGGTACACAGCCCCAGCGGCGAGAAGACCTGCTACATCGTCGAGATCGAATACCTCTGAAGCCCGAACAGGCTGGCCAGGTCATCGACTCTCGAACCACCGCCATCCATTTCTCCAGCGACTCGACTGGCCAATAGCTGCCAGGCGTGAACACGCTCGGATCATGGATTCACGGAGGACAAGCGAAGTAATTGACCCAGCCCAGCCCCGTAATCTGCGCCAGAGGGACGTCGAATTCCTTGGCATAGAAGCGAGCGTCTTTCGGAAGCGGCACAGGTGACGGCAGTTGCACATCGGCACGCTCAGCGTCGGGTGATCAGCCCCTGACGCGCGACCCGCACCAGTTGGTGAACAGTGTCCGCCAGCACATCGGCGCTTGGCGCCTGGATAACCGCCAGATCGAAGCTGTCATGGGCGAAACGCGCCAGCGACTCACCGTTCTGCACGAACTGGATGCGGAAGGCACGCGATCCACTCCAGCGCTTGGGCCAGCCTTCGAGATAACGCAACAGGGTAGGTTGATGGCTGCCACCGAGCAATACACGCGGATTGCGCAGCAATAGGCCCGAAGTGATGGGCGCCAGACGAATCAGGGGTTGGGGACAGATCATTATCGAGTCTCCGCCTCGGAAATCCCGCTGGGCAGCGGTGAGAGGCGACACCGAACCAGCGCTTTAGCGGAATTTCAGGCGCTGCAAACAACACCCTGTGGCGCCCCGCAAGTAGCTGTTTAAATCGGCGCAGGGCGCATCCTAGAGACTCCCACGCAGAACTGTCAAGGCGCGCCATCATCGCACCCCAACCTTCGATTGGCCGCCTCACATTTTCACCGCTGGACGCGGGTCAAACGGCTCCGCCTGCACTCGTCAAACCGCTGCCGAGCTGAACGATTGCGGCCTGCCATCACAGCTCGGCTGTGTCGCCACGTAACAGAAAAGCTGCCGCAATCTCGCTGACAAAACAGGGTTATCTTCGGGAAAGCGCCGCAATAGAGGGGTTAATCGGGAAAACCTGGCGATGGCATGTTTCCTGCCATCGTTCTGTCGCCGTACGTGCCATGGGATGGACACGCTTGTGTTGCAGGATGCAGCCTGACTGCCTCAATAAACCCCATCGAGAGCGCCCATGAAGAACAATAAAACCCTGCTCGCCCTCTGCCTCGGCGCCGGCCTGCTCGCCAGCGGCCAGACCCAGGCTTTCTGGTTCGGTTCGTCCGGCTATACCCAGACCAAATACCCCATCGTCCTCGGC
Organism: Pseudomonas mendocina; assembly: GCF_003008615.1. NCBI lineage: Bacteria > Pseudomonadati > Pseudomonadota > Gammaproteobacteria > Pseudomonadales > Pseudomonadaceae > Ectopseudomonas > Ectopseudomonas mendocina. The sequence continues at coordinate 4,781,862 of NZ_CP027657.1, read as the reverse complement.
CACGGCATGCTGGGTTTCGACAGCATCCTCGGCGTCGACTACTGGTATGGCATCCCGACTGCTCTACGCCGCGACGGCGCCAGCGTCTACGTGACCGAAGTCAGCCAGTTGGACACCTCTGAAGCACGCGGCGAACAATTGCTGCAGCAGGTAGAGGACATCGTCGCCATCAGCGGCAAGGGCAAGGTCAATCTGATCGGCCACAGCCATGGCGGCCCGACCACCCGCTATGTCGCCGCCGTGCGCCCGGATCTGGTCGCTTCGGTCACCAGCGTCGGCGCTCCGCACAAGGGTTCGGCCACTGCCGACTTCCTCAAGGGCATCAGCGACGGCCCTGCCGGGCCGGTAGCGACCCCGGTGCTGGCAGGCATCATCAACGGCCTGGGCGCGCTGATCAACTTCCTCTCCGGCAGCCCCAGCACCACACCGCAGAACGCGCTCGGCTCGCTGGAGTCGCTCAACAGTCAAGGTGCCGCTCGCTTCAACGCCAAGTTCCCGCAGGGCATCCCGACCAGCGCCTGCGGCGAAGGCGCCTACAGCGTGAACGGCGTGCGTTACTACTCGTGGAGCGGCACCAGCCCGTTGACCAACCTGCTCGACCCGAGCGACCTGCTGATGGGCGCGTCCTCGTTGACCTTCGGCAGCGAAGCCAACGACGGCCTGGTCGGCCGCTGCAGTTCGCGCATGGGCCAGGTCATTCGTGACAACTACCGGATGAACCACCTCGACGAGGTCAACCAGACGCTGGGGCTGACCAGCCTGTTCGAGACCGACCCGGTGACCGTCTACCGTCAACACGCCAACCGCCTTAAGAACGCCGGGCTCTAGACTCACGGATAACTTCCGCCCGAGCCGTGCGCATCGAGATATCGGTGCGCACGGCGCATCCTACCCCTGACATCCAGAGCCGCACGTGAAGAAAGCCCTATTCGCCCTGCCTCTACTGATCGGCGCCGGCCTGGCGTTGATGCTTTACCTGCAACCCGGACATCAGCCCACCCACGTCAGCTCTCCTGCCACGGCTACAGTGACGAAACCTGTGCCGCAGGCACCTGCCGAAGCCATGACGCCGGCTGCAAGTGACACGCAGAAGAAGGCGCCCAAACTGGCCCTGCCCGCCTCCTTCGCCGGCACCGACGTCGACGGCCGCTTTCGCGTCGATGCCGCTGGCAATCTGATCATCAGCGAGGACATCCGGCGCATCTTCGACTACTTCCTGGCGAGCATTGGTGAAGAAAGCCTGCAAGCCAGCGTCGAACGCCTGCGTGGTTATATCGACGGCCAGTTGCAGGAACCTGCGCGTGCACGCGCCCAAGCCCTGCTCGATCAGTACCTCGCCTACAAGCGCGAGCTGGTGCTGCTGGAACGCGATCTACCGCAGATGGCAAACCTGGACGCCATGCGTCAGCGTGAGGCTGCGGTGCAGGCACTGCGTGCGCGCCTGTTCGATAGTGAAACCCACCAGGCCTTCTTCGCCCGAGAGGAAGGCTACAACCGCTTCACCCTGGAGCGCCTGGCCATCCAGCACGACAGCAGAATGAGCGCCGAAGAGAAAGGCCAGGCCGTCGACCGGCTGCGCGCCGCACTACCGGAGGATCTGCAAGATGCCGTACTGCCGCAATTGCAGCAGGAACTGCGGCAGAACACCGCTCGCCTGCAGGCAGAAGGCGCCAGCGCGGCGCAGATCCGGCAGATGCGCCAACAACTGGTCGGCGCTGAAGCCACGGTCCGCCTGGAAGTGCTGGATAACCAGCGGCAGAACTGGCAACGCCGGCTGGACGACTACCTCGCAGCCAAGGCACGGATCGAGGCTAGCGAAGGGCTCAGCAGTAGCGACAAGCATGCAGCCATCGAGGCGCTGGCAACGGAGCGCTTCGATGAGCGTGAACGTCTGCGCCTGGATGCGGCCGAGCAACTGGCAGCCGCCAACAAGCAGCAATAGCCTCAGGCACTGTCGCGCATGACCAGCTCGAAGCCGACGTCGATGCAGTGCTGGTCGGGCGTTTCACCGCGCATCAGGCTGAGCAGCATGTTGGCCGCCAACTCACCGATGCGGCCGCGTGTAGTGCGCACCGTGCTCAACGCCGGATGCATCCAGGCCGCCGCCGGCAGATCGTTGAAACCGGCGATGGCCAGACGGCCCGGTACGTCCAGGCCCAACTGGCGGGCACGGAATAAGGCGCCCATGGCCAGGTCGTCGTTGTTGAAGAACACCGCATCGATCTGCGGCTGCTGAGCCAGCAGGCGGTCGAGCAGCTCGGCGCCCAGGCCGATGGACGACAACTGCGGAGTCAGCAATTCCAGCGCCGGATCATGCCGGTCGAGATACTGCATCACCTGACGATAGCCCTCGGCGCGCTGCAGCGTGCGCGGGTCGAGCTGGGCTGCGGCGAAGGCGATGTGCCGATAACCGCGCTGCACCAGCGCGCGGGTCATGGCGGCGCCCGCCTCGACCTGGGAGAAACCAACGCAGTAGTCCTCGGGCTCCTCGCTCAGCTCCATCAGGGTCACCAATGGGCAACTGCTGGCACCGAGAATCTCGCGGGCTGCGTCGCTGCGCTCGAAGCCGGTAACCAGCAGGCCCGCCGGCTGGTGGGCGAGGTAGGAACGCAGCAGGCGCTCGTCCTCTTCGACCCGATAGTGGCTGACGCCGATCATCATCTCGAAACCGGCCGGCATCAGCACCCGCTGGATGGCCTCGACGGTATCGACGAATACCGAGTTGGACAGCGACGGAATCACTACGGCCACCAGGTTCGAACGCGAACTGGCCAACGCCCGCGCCGCCGGGTTGGGCACGTAGCCCAGCGCTTTGGCAGCGCGCATCACCTGCTCGCGCAGGGCATCGGAGACCCGTCCCGGTTGTGACAGCGCGCGCGAAGCGGACATGAGCGAACAACCGGCGGCTTTGGCCACATCGGACAGGGTGACGCGTTCGGCGGAACGACGACGGCGTTGAGTCATGGCGCCTCCATTGATTACCAGAGGCCAAGTCTAACAGCCCTGCCGATGAATAAAGCGCGGGACACGCCGCCCGGGGTACCACCACCATGCAATGAGTAGCACCACCTGCGTGCCCCGCGAAACCGCGTCTGTTCACATGCCTACAGGCCTGGGAGGCTACGACCTGCAGGAGCATGAACGGACTCTCAGGAAGCCGCCTTGGCGGCCTCCTGCTGAACCTGCTCGAACAGCTCCGAGCCAACGGTATCGATCACCTTCCGTACCGCCGGCGCGGCCTGCTCACGCATGCGTTGCACCTCGGCCGCCTCGATCTGATTGACTTGCATGCCCTTCTCCTGCAGTTCGGCCAATGCCCGGGCCGCCTCGTCGCGGGTGTCCTGGCGCTCGAAATCACGCGCCTTGCGCGCAGCCTCCAGGAGGATGCCCTGCTCGGCCTTGGACAACTGATCCCACCAGCGCTTGGACACGGTCACGATCCACGGGCTGTAGGCATGATTGGTCACGCTCAGGTACTTCTGCACTTCGTAGAAGCGCGAGGTGAGAATGGTGTTGAAGGGGTTCTCCTGACCGTCCACGGCTTTGGTCTCCAGCGCGGTGAACAGCTCGGAGAATGGCAGCGGCACGGCGTTGGCACCCATCAGCTTGAAGGTCTCGAGAAACACCGGGTTGGGCATCACCCGCAGTTTGACCCCGGAGAAATCCTCCAGCGCGTTGATCGGCCGGGCATTGTTGGTCAGGTTGCGAAAACCGTTCTCCCAGTACACCAGGCCAACCAGCCCTCTTTCCGCGAGCTTGTCCATGACCTGGCTGCCGACCGGGCCATCGAGCACCGCATCGGCCTGCTCGGCACTGCTGAACAGGAACGGCGTGTCCCACACCGCCATTTCCTTGGTGATACCGACCAGAGTGGCGGTCGAGCCCACCATCATTTCCTGCGCCCCACCGATCAGCGCGCTCTGCATCTGATCGTCCGAGCCGAGGCTGGCGGAACCGAACGTACGCACTTTCAGCTTGCCGTCGGAGGCCTTGGCCACCTCCTCGGCGAACAGCTTCACCGCCCGCCCCTGGTTGCTGTTTTCATTGAGGCCGTAGCCGAAGCGGATCATCCGCGAACGGACTTCGTCGGCCTGGACACTGGTGGCGAGCGGGCCGCACAGGATGGCGGCAACGAGGATGGCGATGAGCGGACGTTTCATGGGGTATGACCTCTTATTGTTGTTTAGGTGAACAGCGGGCCGGGCTCAACGCAGCCAGGCCAGAGGAGTCGTGATGATCTGCGGAAAGGCGATCAGCATCAGCACGATGCACAGGTAGGTGAGGAAGAACGGCATCACCCCGCGTACCAGCACTTCGATACGGATGCGGCCAATTCCACCGACCACGTTGAGCACGGTGCTGACCGGCGGCGTGATCAGGCCGATGGAGCAAATCAGCACGAACATCACGCCGAAATACACCGGGTCGATGCCAGCCTTGGCGGCAATCGGCGCCAGCACCGGGGCGAGAATCAGCACCGTCGGGGTCAGATCCAGCACCATGCCGACCAGGATCATCAGCACCATCACGCCCAGCATCAGCAGTTGAGGATGCTGCGCCAATGGACCGAGCATGGCGCCGATCTCGTCCGGCAACTGGGCCAGCGTGACCATGTAGGCCGAGGCCGTGGCCGCAGCGCAGAGGAACATCACCGAGGCCGTGGTGCGGCTGGCGCGTGTCAGGGTTTCGATCAACCCGGCCCAGGTCAGCTCGCGGTAGAACAGCGTGGAAACGCCCAGGGCGTAGACCGCCGCCACCACCGCCGCTTCGGTCGGCGTGAACAGGCCAAAACGCAGGCCACCGACGATGATCACCGGCAGCATCAGTGCTGCCAGACCATCGACCAGCACCCGCCGCCGCTCGGCAGTACTCGCCTTGGGTGGAGTGGGCTCGGTGAAACCACGGGTGATCAGGCTCCAGGCGATGATCAGGCCGGCGCCCATGATCAAACCCGGCACCACGCCGGTCATGAACAGCTGGCTGATCGAGGTATTGGTCACCACGCCATAGATCACGAAGGCCATGGAGGGCGGCAGGATCAGCGCGATGATGCCGCCAGCCGCCACCAGTCCCGCCGACGAATGCAGCGGATAGCCACGCTGGCGCATCATCGGCAGCAGCAGCGTAGCCAGCGCCGCGGTGTCGGCCAGCGCCGAACCGGACATGCTCGCCAGCAGCATCGCAGCGGCAATCGCCACGTAACCCAGACCACCGCGCAGGTGGCCGAAATAGGCCTGGGCCATGGCGATGATGCGCCGGGAGATGCCGCCGGCATTCATCAACTCGCCGGCCAGGACGAAGAACGGAATGGCCAGCAGCGGAAAGCTGTCGGCGCCAGCGAGCAGGTTCTGCGCCAGCAACTGCACGTCCCAGAACTCCAGGTACCACATCAGCACCGCGGCGGTGAGCAGCAAAGCGAACGCGATGGGCATGCCGAAAGCCATGAAACCCAGCAGTGACGTAAGGAAAACGGCGACAGTCATCGACAGATCCTCGGTGGGCAGTGCCCGATCTTGTTATTGGATAAGGTGAGGCGCGGAAGAGTCAGTCCGCCGTGACGTTGACCAGGGCGACGGTGCTGTCCACTGGCCGTCGCCAGACGTTCACCAGTTGCACCAGGGCGAGGATCGCCAGTACCGACATGCACGCCAGTATCGGCACCATGGTCAGCACCACCGGGTAGCCCACCACCGTGCTGACGTTGCCCCAACCGAAGTGCACCTGGCTCCATGCGCCCATGGCTGCCAGCACGCTGGCCACAGCCACCAGCAGCCAACTGCAGGAGTCCACCAGGCGGCGGGTGAATTGCGGAAAGCGATCCCGGATCATGCGAAAACTCATCAGTTCGCCGCGGCGCATGCTCGACGCCACGCCAACGAATACCAGCCAGACGAACGCCAGCCGCGACAGCTCCTCGGCTCCCGCCCAGCCGGTGCCGAAGGCGTAGCGCAGCACCACGTTGCCGAATACCGCCACCACCATGAAGGCCATCAACAGCGCCATCATGCCGTCGGTAAGCTGGTCGAACAGTCGCGCCAGGCGGCCGCCATAGATGTGTTCGGTACCTGTCACGCTGACACTGTTAGCGCTATCAACTTCGCTGACGAAAACGGTCTCGGCATCCGACAACTCCAGGGCATCACGTTGCAACCAGGTGCAGACATCCGCCACCAGCTCCTCACGCGGGCGAGCAGCGTCCAGCACCAGCACATGAGGCTCATCGAGAGGTGCTTCGAGGGTGGCGAACTGGCTGTCGACCAATGATGGCGGCATGAAATGCCCTGGGCGCTCACCGACACGCTGCAACGCGGTAGCCTGGTCGATCTGCAGGTGCACGAATTGCAGGCCTGGCACGGCATCGCGCAAGCGCTCGCGGTAGGCCCGCTTGAGCGCCGAGCAGGCCAGAACGAAGCCCTGCCCGCTCAGTTGCGCCGCCTGCATCTCCTGACTCAGGGTAGCCAGCCAGTGCTGGCGGTCGGCATCGCTCAGCGCAATCCCGGAGCGCATACGCTCGACGTTCTCACGGGAATGGAAATGATCGGCTTCGATATGCCGCCAGCCAAGGTGGGTGGCGACGGCCCGGCTGATATCACTCTTGCCAGAACCACTGACACCCATGACCACCAGGGTCATGGCGGCGGGCACAGCAACAGGTGCGAGAGGCTGCGGTTGCATGGGAACTCCTGGGCACCATCGACGTGGGCCGCTCATTGTTTGAGCTGGATGTTGGCGCTATCCAAATCGTTCGACAACCCTCCTTTTTCAACATTTCATCGTTCACCACCCAGCCTCTCGAAATCGATCTGGCGCTGATCATCACGTAGCCCGTAGCGCACTCGCAGCGCTGACGGAAACCTGCAGAAAACGGCATGCAGACAGCGCCTGGCATGCACGGTCGCCATCAGACCTGTCGGTTCCCAACCCGCCTGATTGCGGCTAGAGTTGCAGTCGTTACGGTCGCACCCACGGTCTATCCGCCGGGCGAGCCGACACAACAACAAGAGGCTGCGAGCCAACGCACCATTGTCAGGAGTGCCCATGAGCATCCATGCACCTGGGGTATGCCCTAGTGATCTCACTGCCTTCGTGGCCGATCATTTTCCGGAGCGCTGCATCCATCCCGACGAGCAGATCGCCCGCTCCTGGTACCGCAGCGTGATGCAACATCGCCTCGATCCGTATGGCCACGGCGAGAAACACGTACTGACCGCGGACGAGCTACGCGAACACCAGCGCGCACATCAGGACTATCTGAACATCGCTGGCCAGGGCGTCACCGGGCTCGCCAGGCGCGTGGTTCCGGCCGGGTTCGCGGTACTGCTCAGCGATGAGCACGGCGTCACCCTCGACACTCGCCTGCCATTGCAGTACGACACCTACACCCAGGCCGGGCTCATCGTTGGCGCCTGCTGGGACGAATCCACGGTGGGCACCAATGGCATCGGCACCGCACTGGCCTCGCGCCAGGCGATGACCATCCATCATCAGGAACACTTCCTGATCTCCAACTTTCGCCTGAGCTGCTCGGTCTCGCCCATTTACGATGCGCAGAACGTGCTGCGCGGCTGCCTCAACGCCACCTGCCTGAACAGCGAGGGGCCCAAGCAAACGCAGTATCTCACCCTGCAACTGGTGATCATGTATGCGCGGATGATCGAGAACGCCAGCTTCCGCCAACGCTATCGCGACCGCATGACCCTCTCGGTGAAATCTCACGACGACATCAGCGACCTGGCCAACGAGCAATTGCTGGCACTCGACGAACAGGGGCGGATCATCGGCGCCAACCACGCGGCCTTCGTCAGCTACCAGCAAGAGCACCAGATCGACCTGCTCGGCAGTCGTATCGACCAGTTGCTGCCGGCGGGCGTCGATGAATTGCTGAGCCTGAGCAACGGTGGCGCCCGCAGTCTGAACCTGCGCACGCTGGCGAACGAAGCGCTGGTCGGTGTCAGCCTGCGCGTGCCGGCAACACCGTCCATGCGTATCCGCTCGAGCACAGCCACAGCGGGCGAACACCCGGATCTGCAGCGCCTTGGCGGCCAGGATACGCGTCTTCTGGAGGGTGTACGCCGCCTGCGCAAAGTGCTGGACAAGGACATCCCGATCCTCATCACCGGCGAAACCGGCACCGGCAAGGAAGCCTTCGCCCGTGCCATTCACCAGGCCAGCGCCCGCGCCCGCGGCCCATTCGTCGCACTGAACTGCGCGGCGATTCCGGAAAGCCTGATCGAAAGTGAACTGTTCGGTTACCGCGGCGGCAGCTTCACCGGCGCCAACAAGAAAGGCATGAAAGGCAAACTGGAACAGGCCAATGGCGGCACGCTGTTTCTTGACGAGATCGGTGACATGCCGGCCCATTTGCAGACACGCCTGCTGCGCGTGCTGGCCGAGCGCGAAATCTCTCCACTGGGTGCCGAGAACCCTGTGCCGCTGGACGTGCAGGTGATCTCCGCCACCCACCAGAACCTGGCGCAAATGATCGGCAACAAGACATTCCGCGAAGATCTGTTCTATCGCCTCAACGGCATGCCGCTGGCCCTGCCAGCGCTGCGTGAGCGCAGTGACCGCAATGCCCTGGTCGACAGCCTGCTGCGCAGCCATGGTCAGTTCCGCCTGACCGATGAGGCGCGCCAGCGCCTGCTCAATCACCCATGGCCCGGCAATATCCGCCAACTGTCCAGCTGCCTGCGTTATGCCGCGGCGCTGGCCGAGGATGGTTGCATCGACGTGGACTGCCTGCCAGCCGAACTACAAGCGTTGAGCCAGTCTGGCGAGGAATCGGTACGTGCGCCCGAAAGCCGTCTTGCTGATCGGCTGGAAAATGACGAAGAACGCCATCTGCGCGCGGCGCTACGCGAACATCGCTGGAACATCAGCGCCGTGGCCGAAACCTTCGGCGTGGCCCGCTCGACCCTCTACCGCAAGATGAAGAAGCACGGCATCGTGCAGCCCAACGCGTTGTTCTGAAAACCAGGGAGCGGTAGGCATGTCGCACCCTACCGGTAGTGTCAGATGGCACCGTTCGGCCCCACCACCAGGTCGGCTGAAGCGTAGTCCCGCCTGTGTATCGCCTCACTCGAACAGACAAAAAGAGCGAACTGGCACTCACGCGCCGGCCCGCTCAAGCATCGCTCGTTATTCCTGCGCGTAGATCACATGGGTATGGGTGTACTCGTACAGCCCATGCTTGCCATCCGCGCCGCCGATGCCGGACTTGCGCGTGCCGGCATGGAAGCCCTGCATCGCCTCGAAGTTCTCACGGTTGATGTAGGTCTCGCCGAAGTCCAGCTCACGGCTGGCCTTGAGCGCAGCACTGAGGTTACGGGTGTAGATCGACGAGGTCAGGCCGTACTCGCTGTCGTTGGCCCGCGCGATAGCCTCGTCGAGATCATCGACGATCTGGATCGGCAGCACAGGACCGAAGATTTCCTTGCGCATGATTTCCATGTCGGTGGCGCAGCCGGCAAGCACCGTCGGCTGATAGTGAAAGCCCTTGCCCAGGTCAGCAATATTGCCGCCGGTAATCACCTGCGCGCCCTGCCCGACTGCCGTGCGCACCATCTGCGCCACCTTGTCCAGACCGGCCTGGTTGATCAGCGGCCCCATGTCCAGATCGGCCTGGGCGGACGGATCGCCATAGCGGGTAGCCGCCATTGCCGAGGCGATTCGATCGATGAACTGATCCGCCACCTTGCGCTCGACGTAGACGCGCTCAGCACAGTTGCACACCTGTCCGGTGTTGATCACCCGCGAAGCCTTGATGGCGTTGACCGCCAGATCCAGATCAGCATCGGCCAGGACGATGGCCGGCGCCTTGCCTCCCAGTTCCAGGTTGAGCTTGGTGATATGTGGCGCAGCGGCGGCCATGATCCGCGAGCCGGTGCCGACGCTGCCGGTGAAGCTGATCAGGTCGACGCCAGCATGACGGGTCAGTGCACTGCCGGCCCCTGCGCCAGTGCCACCGACGACGTTGAACACACCAGTCGGCAGCTCGACTTCAGCCACCAGCCTGGCGAACTCGAAGCAGTTGATCGGGGTTTCCTCGCTGGGCTTGATGACGATGGTGTTACCGGTCAGCAGCGCCGGCGCCATCTTGCGCGCGATCAGGAAGAACGGGAAATTCCACGGCAAGATGCCGGCCACCACGCCCAGCGGCTTGCGCAGCAGGAAGATATGCTCGCCGGCGCGATCGCTGGTCAACACCTCGCCTTCCAGGCGGCGTGCCCATTCGGCCATGTAATCGAGGTAGTCGGCGGTGAAGTTGACTTCCACCTCGGCCAGCGCCGGCACCTTGCCGCCTTCCTGGGTGATGATCCGGGCCAGGCGCGGCGCATTGGCGCGCACCTTTTCGGCAATACGGCGCAGGTAGCCGGCACGTTCGATAGCCGGCTTGGCGGCCCAGCCCTTCTGCGCCTGGCGTGCGGCAGCGATGGCGTGGTCGACCTGCTCGCTGCTGGCCTCTGGGATACGCGCCAGCAGTTCGCCGTTGGCCGGGTTACGCACTTCGATCAGCTTGTCGCTGCCGACGAAGGCGCTGTCGATGTAGTTTTGGTAGGTGGTTTCGCTCATGGTCGCTCTCGCTATGCGGAGTGGGCGGACGAGCGCATGCCAGGCCGGCATGCGCCCGTATGGGTCAGTTGGCGCTGAATTTCTTCCAGGCGTCGCCTTCCTGCTGAAGGTCGTGGGCACGCTTGATCAGGTACTGGTGAATCTGATCGACTTGCTTGGCATCGAAGGCCTCGGCGAACGACGGCATGCCGTCGGGCACGCGGCCGCCATAGAGGATGCCGAGGAACATCTCGTGCTTCTCCGGCGCCAGCTTGCGCAGATCCGGCAGCACACCACCGCTCACGGCGTGGATGCCATGGCACTGCGAGCAATAGCCGTCGTACAGCTTGGCGCCGGCCTCGACGGTGGCGGCATCGGCTGTCAGTGCCGGCGGCTTCGGCGCATCGGCAGGCGGCGCCGGCTCCTGCAGCTTGGCGGTGCCGCCGAGCTTGTAGGTCAGCACCTGAGCGAAAGGCTGCACGCCGGCCCGTAGCGACAGGGCGCCAGCGAAGGTGGAGAACGCCCCACCCCAGCCAGCCATGAAGGTCACGTATTGCTCACCGTCCACCGAGTAGGTGATCGGCGCAGCCATCACGCCACTAGCAGCCGGCTGTTCCCAGAGCTTCTTGCCATCCTCGGCGGCGTAGGCGATCACCCGACCATCTGCGCTGCCCTCGAACACCAGATTGCCGGCAGTGCTCAGCGTGCCGCCGTTGAAGATGGTGATGTAGGGCACCTCCCAGGCGGCCTTCTGCTTCACCGGATCCCAGGCGATCAGCTTGCCGGACCAGGTCTTGGCCATCTCCAGCAGGCCATCCGGGCCTTCCGGCATCATGCCGGTGCGCAGGCCGAGCTGGTACATGCTCTTGAACGGGTTGCGCGCAGGCGCCTGCGGGATGTGCTCGTAGTAGGCGGACATGATGTGCGCCGGAATGTAGACCAGGCCGGTCTTGGGGTTGAACGACATAGGGTGCCAGTCATGCGCCCCCCAGAACGCCGGGGTCACCAGCTTGCGCTTGCCATCTTTCCAATAGGCGGCGGCCTCGTCGTCGACGATGGGTCGACCGGTCTTCATGTCGATGCCCTTGGCCCAGTTCACCGGCACGATGTTCTCGGCCGACAGCAACTCGCCCGTGGCACGGTCGATGACGTAGAAGAAGCCGTTCTTCGGCGCCTGCATCAGCACCTTGCGCTCCTTGCCGTCGATCTGCAGCTCGGCGAGGATCATGTGTTGGGTGGCGGTGAAGTCCCAGGCGTCGCCCGGTGTGGTCTGGTAGTGCCAGGCATACTCGCCGGTATCGGCATCGATGGCGACGATTGACGACAGGAACAGGTTGTCGCCCTTGGCCTGGCTGCGCCACTTCGGATCCCACAGCGAGCCGTTGCCGACACCGATGTAGAGCAGGTTCAGCTCCGGGTCGAAGGCGAAGGAATCCCAGGCGGTACCGCCGCCGCCCTGTTCGGCGAAGGCATCGCCGTGCCAGGTCTTGGCAGCAATTTCCATGGCTTTGTCTTCCGGTGGCAGCTTGGGGTCGCCCGGCACCGTGTAGAAGCGCCAGGCCTGCTTGCCGCTTTCGGCATCGTAGGCGGTCACGTAACCGCGCACGCCAAACTCGGCACCGCCATTGCCGATGATCACCTTGCCGTTCACCACGCGCGGCGCACCGGTAATGGTGTAGCTACGCTTGTGATCGGCGCGGGTGTCGACGGACCAGACGCGTTCGCCCGTCTTGGCGTCAATAGCCTCCAGACGGCCGTCTAGCACTCCGACGTAGACCTTGCCCTTCCACACGGCCACGCCACGGTTGACCGCGTCGCAGCAGGCTTCGCCGGCACGGCTGCGGTCGGATTTCGGGTCGTACTTCCACAACAGCTTGCCGTTACGCGCATCCAGGGCGTAGACCACCGAGAACGGCCCGGTGGTGTACATCACGCCATCGACCACGATAGGCGTGGCTTCCACACCACGATCGATGTCCAGCTTGTAGCTCCAGGCCAGGCCGAGCTGGTCGACGTTCTGCTGGTCGATCTGCTCCAGCGGGCTATAGCGTTGTTCGTCGTAGGTACGCCCGTGGCTCATCCAGTTACCGGGTTCCTGGTCGGCGGCGATGATGCGCTTGCCGTCGACATCGGCGGCCTGCACCGCCTGACAGAAGCCGGTCAGCAGCAAAGCTGCGACCAGGGCAGTACGTGGGAGGCGCAAGGTGGGTTGCCTGTCGAGCGTCGAGCGGGCGATAGGCAAGTCGAGGCCAATCGAACTCATGGTTTTTCTCCAGTTCTTGTTGTGACCGCGAACGCGATATCGCGGCTTGCAAGCGCTGGAGCAACGGCTGTGCCAGGGCCTGGAGAATGGGCGCAGCCCTTGTTTTATGGGGCCTTGCGCAGTTGACGACGACAACGCATGGAGCACTGTCGCGCAACAGGTGTAGCGCCGAACGCGACAGCTGTTGCAGCGACGCTACAGCAGCAGGCCGCAGTGCCGCGGCAAATGCGGGGAAACAAATTCACCTCGCTCACGACCGTATCCCGTAGGTTCGCCTGCTACCCTGCGAGGCTCGTCTTGCATACTTGGAAACCACGCAGAGCCGCACAGCACCAGCATGCGACCAAAGAACCACGACCAATGTCGAAGCCGCTGGAAACCTTCTGGCCATGGTCATTGGACGGCATTTTCGAGACAACTCAACCCTTGCGCGCACGTGGCTCGCCAAGCGTTCATCAAACCTGGCACGGCCCATGGATGTCACTCGCTCCAGCGGCCATCGATGACCTTGCCCTGCGACGCGATACAACGTCGGCAACGTCTGCGTCGCGATGAACATCGACCGCACCTGTACGGTACGCACAAGAAGAACCTGAAGAAGGATCGCTCCATGCGCCTCAAGTTGACCTGCATCGCTCTGCTCCCGGGACTGACACTGGCCGAGCAGACGCCCTACGAGATCGACGAACTGGTGATCACCGGCAGCCGCTATCAGGCCAGCGGCTGGCAACTGCCCTTCTCCGTCAACCGCATCGACGCCGAACAGGCCACCCTGGGCAAACCGGGCGTCAACCTGTCAGAAGCGCTCGGCAGCGTGCCGGGGCTGGTGGTGCAGAACCGGCAGAACTACGCCCAGGATCTGCAGATCTCCTCGCGCGGCTTCGGCGCCCGCTCGGCCTTCGGCATTCGCGGCATCAAGCTATTGGCCGATGGCGTGCCGCTGTCCAACCCGGATGGTCAGGGTCAGGCGGCGACCTTCGACCTCGACACCCTGGAACGCATCGAAGTCCTGCGCGGCCCGTTCGCCAGTGTCTACGGCAGCAACTCCGGCGGCGTGATCCAGTTGTTCTCGCGCGATGGCGAAGGCGCGCCCAAGGTATCGGTCGACACCTCCCAGGCCGCCTACGGTACCAGCCGTACCCGCGTCGCCGCCGAAGGTGGCAACGACAAGGCCGGTTTCATCATCAACCGCTCGCACTTCGAAACCGACGGTTATCGCGACCACAGCGGCGCCATCCTCGACAAGACCTTCGCCAAGCTGACCCTGTACCCGGACGATGTCAGCAAGCTCAGCCTGAGCTTCAGCGAGCTGGATCAGAACGACACGCAAGACCCACAGGGTTTGACCTGGCAACAGGTACAGAGCGACCGCCGTGCCGCAGCCCCCAGCGCCCTGGAATTCAATACACGCAAGACCGTCGACCATCGTCAGCTCGCGCTCAACTACGAACGCAGCTTCGCCCACGGCACCTGGCAGAGCACGCTGTATAGCGGCACGCGACGGGTGATTCAGTACCAGTCGATTGGGAAGGCGTTCCAAGAAAACAACCCAACACAATCTGGTGGAGTGATCGACTTCGAGCGACGCTTCCATGGCATCGGTAATCGCTGGATTCAATCATTCGACCTGGGCAGCAGCCTGCTGACGGTTACGACAGGGTTGGATTACGACTACTCGCGCGATGACCGCCAGGGTTACGAGAACTTCGTCGGCACCACCCTGGGCGTGAAAGGCAACCTGCGCCGCGACGAGCGCAACGAGGTCACCAGCCTGTCGCCCTATGTCCAGGCAGCCTGGCAACTGGGCAAGCTCGACCTGCAGGCCGGTCTGCGCCACAGCCAGGTAGAATTCGACGTGGATGACCGCTTTCTGAGCAATGGCGACGACAGCGGCTCGGTGACCTACCGCGAGCTCACACCGACCCTGGGCGCCAGCTATGCCCTGCTGCCAAGCCTGAATATCTACGCCAGTTGGGGCAAGGGCGTGGAGACGCCGACGCTGAACGAGCTGTCCTATTCCGGCAACGGTGGCGGTTTCGGCTTCGACCTGAAACCAGCCACCAGCGAGCAGATCGAAGTCGGCCTAAAGGCGCGCCTGGCCGAGGCCACCAGCCTGCAACTGGCACTGTTCCAGATCGATACCGACGACGAACTGGTGGTGGAATCGGCCAGCGGTGGCCGTTCACGTTTCCAGAACGCCGCCCAGACCCGCCGCCGTGGCATCGAGCTGGCGCTGGAAAGCCGCCTGAGCGAAACCCTGCGCGCCAACCTTGCCTACACCCATATCGATGCCACATACAGCAAGGATTTCACCAGCAACGGCCGCCTGATCGAGTCGGGTAACCATCTGCCGGGCATTCCTACCCGCAGCCTGTATGGCGAACTCGCCTGGCAGCCGGTGGGTTGGTTCAGCACCGCCGTCGAAGGCCTGTACCGCAGCCAGCTGTACGTCGAGGACAGCAACACCGCCAAGGCGGCGCCCAGTTATGCACTGTTCAACTGGCAGGCGCGCTTCGAGCAGAAAGCCGGTGCGCTGACCTTCAACCAGGTGCTCCGTATCGACAACCTGTTCGATCGCGAATACATCGGCTCGGTGATCGTCGGTGATGGCAACGGCCGCTATTACGAGCCTGGCCCGGAACGCGCCTGGTACGTCGGTGCGGGCGTGCAGTACCAGTTCGACTGATCAGCGCTCATGGTGGATCGGTAACCCGTGATCCACCCGACGCAATGACGACATCACGTAGGGTGCGCCGTGCGCACCGCCAGGCCTGGCACCGAGTTCGCCACAGCGCAGCAGCTTCCTTTGCACAGCATGTAACAAGGGATCTCATGACACCGCGGCGTCAGCCACGGTGCGCACGGCACACCCTACGCTTACAAACCGCGGGCAATCACCATCCGCTGCACATCGCTGGTGCCTTCATAGATCTGGCACACGCGCACGTCGCGGTAGATGCGCTCGACCGGGAAGTCCTTGAGGTAGCCATACCCCCCCAGGGTCTGGATCGCCGCCGAGCACACGCGCTCGGCCATCTCCGAGGCGAACAACTTGGCCATCGACGCCTCGGTCAGGCACGCCTGGCCCGCTTCGCGCAGGCTGGCAGCGTGATGCACCATCTGCCGCGCCACGGCGATCTGCGTGGCCATGTCCGCCAGGCGAAACGCCACCGCCTGATGCTCGATGATCGGCTTGCCGAAGGTCACCCGCTCATGGGCGTAATCACGCGCCGCCTCGAACGCGGCCCGCGCCATGCCCACCGATTGCGCGGCGATGCCGATGCGTCCGCCTTCGAGGTTGGCCAGGGCGATGCGATAGCCCTCGCCCTCCTCGCCCAGGCGTAGATCGACCGGGATGCGCACGTCGTCGAGCTGCAGCTGGCAGGTGTCTGAGGCATGCTGGCCAAGCTTGTCCTCCACTCGCACCACCGAAAACCCCGGTGTATCGGTCGGCACGATAAAGGCGCTGATGCCCTTCTTGCCCGCTTGCGGATCGGTGACGGCGAACACGATGACCATACCGGCGTGGCTGCCGGAGGTGATGAACTGCTTGGCACCGTTGAGCACGTAATGGTCGCCATCGCGCCGCGCACGGGTGCGCAGATCGCTGGCGTCGGAACCTGCCTGCGGCTCGGTCAGGGCGAAGGCACCGAGCATGCTGCCCTCGGCCAGCGGACGGAGAAAGCGCTGCTTCTGCTCCTCGCTGCCGTATTTGAGGATCGGCATGCAGCCCACTGAGTTATGCACGCTCATGATGGTCGAACAGGCGCCATCGCCAGCCGCCACTTCCTCCAGGGCCATGGCATAGGCCAGATGGCCGGTTTCGGCACCGCCCCACTGCTGCGCCACCAGCATGCCCATGAAACCCAGCTGCCCCATCTCGGCGATGGCCTCGGCAGGAAAACGATGCTCGCGATCCCAATCAGCGGCGAAGGGTTTCAGCCGCTCCTGGGCAAACTGGCGGGCCATGTCACGGATAAGGATGTCTTCTTCGTTAGGCAGCATGGCTGGCTCCGGTAAACGGGTTAATCACTGTGGGAGGCGCTTCAGCGGCGACTGTCGCGGCTCAAGCCCCTCCCACAAGTCATTTGCGCAGTGCTCAATACAACTCGATGGCCACGGCAGTGGCCTCGCCGCCACCAATGCACACGGACGCCACACCACGCTTGAGACCCCGCTGCTGCAGCGCCGCCAGTAGCGTCACCAGGATGCGCGCGCCGGACGCGCCGATGGGATGGCCCAGAGCGCATGCGCCACCGTGTACATTGAGTTTGGCGTGGTCGATGCCCAGCTCGCGCATGGCGACCATGGGCACCACGGCGAAGGCCTCGTTGATCTCGAACAGATCGACCGTCTCCAGCGCCCACTCGATACGCGTCAGCAGGCGCTGGATTGCTGCCACCGGGGCTGTGGTGAACAGGTTCGGTGCCTGGGCGTGGCCGGCATGCCCGACGATACGCGCCAGCGGCTCCAACCCTCGCTCCTGAGCCTCGGACAGACGCATCAACAGCAGCGCGGCGGCGCCATCGGAAATGGAACTGGCATTGGCCGCCGTCACCGTACCGCCCTCACGGAACGCCGGTTTCAGGCCAGGGATCTTGTCCGGTCGGGCCTTGGGCGGCTGCTCATCGGTATCGACCAGGCGCCGCTCGCGGCCCAGTGGCGCCTCCACGGCGACGATTTCGCCGGCGAACGAACCGTCCGCTATCGCCTGCTGGGCGCGACGCAGCGACTCCAGCGCATAGGCGTCCTGTTCCTCGCGGCTGAAACGATACTGCTGCGCGCAGTCTTCGGCGAAGGTGCCCATCAACCGGCCACGCTCGTAGGCGTCCTCCAGACCATCGAGGAACATATGGTCGAGCACCTGGCCATGGCCCATGCGATAGCCACCGCGGGCACGAGCCAGCAGGTACGGCGCGTTGGACATGCTCTCCATGCCGCCGGCCACCAGCACGTCGGCGCTGCCGGCGAGCAACTGGTCATGGCCGAGCATCAGCGCCTGCATGCCGGAGCCACACATCTTGTTCAGCGTGGTGCACTGCACCGCCTGGCTCAGCCCGGCGCCCAGCGCCGCCTGACGCGCCGGTGCCTGGCCCTGTCCGGCCTGCAGCACGCAGCCCATCAATACGGTGTCCACCGCCTCGGCAGCCAGGCCGGCACGCTCCAAGCTCGCGCGAATCGCCGCTGCACCGAGTTCGGCCGCCGTAAGGCCGGCCAGATCGCCGAGAAAGCCGCCCATGGGCGTGCGCGCGACACTGACGATGACGACGGGATCGAGTTGTTGTTTCATGAGTTTCACCTTCGAATCGCGTAGCCCGGATGCAATCCGGGAAGATTGTTCTGCGTGTGCCGATCGTGGGCCTGAGCGTAGGAGCGGCTTCAGCCGCGATCATGACGAGGCTGGAATGCCGCCCCAACCGCTCCGACAAAAACACCTGGTCGCTCCGGCTATTTCGCCGCCATGCGCAGCGCGCCATCGAGGCGGATCACTTCGCCATTGAGCATCGCGTTCTCGACGATATGCCGCACCAGCGCGGCGTATTCGTCGGGGCGACCCAGGCGCGGTGGGAACGGCACGTTGGCCGCCAACGAATCACGTACCTCCTGCGGCATGCCAGCCATCATTGGCGTCTCGAACACACCGGGGGCGATACACATCACGCGGATACCCGAGCGCGCCAGATCGCGCGCTGCCGGCAACGTCAGCGCGGCAACGCCACCCTTGGAAGCCGCATAGGCAGCCTGCCCCATCTGTCCGTCGAACGCCGCCACCGAGGCGGTATTGATAATGACGCCGCGCTCACCACCAGCGTTCGGCGTGTTCTGCGCCATGGCCTCGGCGGCCAGGCGCAACAGATTGAACGTGCCGATCAGGTTGACCTCGACGGTACGCCGAAAGCTGTCCAGGCCATGAGCGCCATTACGCCCCAACACCTTCTCGGCCGGCGCGATACCGGCGCAATTGACCAACCCATGCAGGGCGCCGAAAGCCGTCAACGCCTGGGCCACGGCGGCGTGACCATCCTCTTCGCGAGTGATATCGGCGCGCACGAAGCGCGCAGCGTCGCCCAGCTCGGCGAGGGCCTGCTGGCCCGCTTGCGCGTTGATGTCCAGCAGCAGCACCTTGCCGCCCTGCCCGACCAGCTCACGGGCAGTGGCCAGGCCCAGGCCGGAGGCGCCGCCACTGATCAGGAATACCGATTCGTCGATACGCATGCTCAACCTCTGTGATTGTTGTGCGGTGAGATTGACAGGCAGATTTGCACAGGTTTACGTTAACGTAAAGGTAAACGAGCAATGACCATGGCAACCACCTACTCCATCTCCGACCTGGCCCGCGAACTGGACATCACCACGCGTGCCATCCGCTTCTACGAGGAGCAAGGCATGCTCGCGCCGGAGCGGCGCGGCCAGGAGCGCATCTACAGCGCCAAGGACAAGGTGACGCTGAAACTCATCCTGCGTGGCAAGCGCATCGGCTTCTCGCTGGCCGAATGCCGCGAGCTGATCGAGCTGTACGACCCGGAAACCGGCAGCCGCAAGCAGCTGGAGACCTTCATGGGCAAGATCGCCGAACGCCGCCTGCAGCTTGAACAGCAGTTGCTGGATATCCAGCAGATGCAGCTGGAACTGGATACCGCCGAGGAGCGCTGCCTGGCTGCCTTGGCCGAAACTCAAGCGTAGGGTGCGCCATGCGCACCGCCCCACAACAAGAACAACAGCAGGTGACCCCATGAGCTACCCCACCCTCAACTTCGGCCTCGGCGAAACCCTCGACATGCTGCGCGATTCGGTGCACCAGTTCGCCCAGAACGAGCTGGCGCCGCGCGCCGCGCAGATCGACCGCGACAACGAATTCCCCATGGACATGTGGCGCAAGTTCGGCGACATGGGCCTGCTCGGCATGACGGTCAAGGAGGAATACGGCGGCACCGACATGGGCTACCTGGCGCATGTGCTGGCCATGGAGGAGATCAGCCGTGCCTCGGCCTCGGTGGGTCTGTCCTACGGCGCGCACTCCAACCTCTGCGTCAACCAGATCCACAAGAATGGCAGCGAGGCGCAGAAGCAGAAATACCTGCCCAAGCTGTGCTCCGGCGAGCACATCGGTGCACTGGCCATGAGCGAGCCCAACGCCGGCTCCGACGTGGTGTCGATGAAACTGCGCGCGGAAAAACGCGGCGACCGCTACATCCTCAACGGCAACAAGATGTGGATCACCAACGGCCCGGATGCCCACACCTACGTGATCTACGCCAAGACCGACATCAACGCCGGCTCGCGCGGCATGACCGCCTTCATCGTCGAGCGCGACTTCAAGGGTTTCTCCCGTCACCAGAAGCTGGACAAGCTGGGCATGCGCGGCTCCAACACCTGCGAGCTGCTGTTCGAGGGCTGCGAAGTGCCGGAAGAGAACATCTTAGGCAGCGAGGGCGGTGGCGTGCGCGTGCTGATGAGCGGCCTGGATTTTGAGCGCACCGTGCTCTCCGGCGGCCCGACCGGGATCATGAGCGCCTGCATGGACGTGGTGCTCCCCTACGTGCACGAGCGCCAGCAGTTCAAGCAGTCCATCGGCGAGTTCCAGCTGGTGCAGGGCAAGCTCGCCGACATGTACGCCGGCATGAACGCCTCCAAGTCCTACCTGTACAACGTGGCCAAGGCCTGCGACCGCGGCGAGGAATCGCGCAAGGACGCCGCCGCGGTGATTCTCTACACCGCCGAGATGGCCACCAAGATGGCGCTCGACACCATCCAGCTGCTGGGCGGCAACGGCTACACCAACGAATACCCGGCTGGACGCCTGCTGCGTGATGCCAAGCTCTACGAGATCGGCGCCGGCACCAGCGAAATCCGCCGCATGCTGATCGGCCGCGAGCTGTTCAACGAAACGAAATAACAACGGCCACTGACCCGTAGGGTGCGCCACGCGCACCACCCACAACGACTTGGTGCGCACGGCGCACCCTACAGGCGGTAGCCAGAAACGGAGCGCGCCAGATGGCCATCCTGCATACCCAGATCAACACCCGCTCACCGGAGTTCGCCGCCAATCAAGCGTCCATGCTCACCCAGGTGGACGAACTGCGCGCCCTGCTCGCCCGCGTCCACGAAGGCGGCGGCGCCAAGGCACAGGAGCGCCATACATCACGTGGCAAGTTACTGCCGCGCGAACGCATCAACCGCCTGCTCGATGCCGGCTCGCCCTTTCTCGAGATCGGCCAACTCGCCGCCCATGAGGTCTACGGCGAAGACGTGCCCGCCGCCGGGGTGATCGCCGGTATCGGCCGCGTCGAAGGCGTCGAATGCATGATCGTGGCCAACGATGCCACGGTTAAGGGCGGCTCCTACTACCCGCTGACGGTGAAGAAGCACCTGCGCGCCCAGGCCATCGCCCGCGAGAACCGCCTGCCGTGCATCTACCTGGTGGATTCCGGCGGCGCCAACCTGCCGCGTCAGGACGAGGTGTTCCCGGATCGCGAACACTTCGGCCGGATCTTCTTCAACCAGGCCAATATGAGCGCGCTGGGCATCCCGCAGATCGCCGTAGTGATGGGCTCGTGCACCGCAGGCGGCGCCTACGTTCCGGCCATGTCTGATGAAACCATCATGGTGCGCGAGCAGGCCACCATCTTCCTCGCCGGCCCGCCGCTGGTGAAGGCCGCCACCGGCGAAGTGGTGACCGCCGAAGAACTGGGCGGCGCCGACGTGCACTGCAAGACCAGCGGCGTGGCCGACCACTACGCCGAGAACGACGAACACGCCCTGGCCCTGGCCCGGCGCTGCATCGCCAACCTCAATTGGCGCAAGCTCGGCCAGCTCGACAGCCGCGCGCCCATTGCCCCGCGCTACCCGGCCGAAGAGCTGTACGGGGTGATCCCGGCCGACGCCAAGCAACCTTTCGATGTGCGCGAGGTGATCGCACGGATCGTCGACGACTCGCAACTGGATGAATTCAAGGCACTGTTCGGCACTACCCTGGTTTGCGGTTTCGCCCGCATCAACGGCTATCCGGTGGCAATCCTGGCCAACAACGGCATCTTGTTTGCCGAGGCGGCGCAGAAAGGCGCGCATTTCGTCGAACTGGCCTGCCAGCGCGGCATTCCGCTGCTGTTCCTGCAGAACATCACAGGCTTCATGGTCGGCAAGAAGTACGAGGAAGGCGGTATCGCCAAGCACGGCGCCAAGCTGGTCACCGCCGTGGCCTGCGCCCAGGTACCGAAATTCACCGTGATCATCGGCGGCAGCTTCGGCGCCGGCAACTACGGCATGTGTGGCCGTGCCTATGACCCGCGCTTTCTGTGGATGTGGCCCAACGCGCGTATCGGCGTGATGGGCGCGCAGCAGGCTGCCGGCGTGCTGGTGCAGGTCAAGCGCGAACAGGCCGCACGCGCCGGCCAGCCCTACTCCGACGAGGACGAACAGCGTTTGAAGCAACCCATCGTCGAGCAATACGAGCAGCAGGCACACGCCTTCTACTCCAGCGCCCGACTGTGGGACGACGGCGTAATCGACCCGGCGCAGACCCGCCAGGTGCTGGCCCTGGCCCTGTCCGCCAGCCTCAACGCCCCCATCGAGCCGACTCGTTTCGGGGTGTTCCGCATGTAATCCGTGGGAGGGGCTTTAGCCGCGACAGCCACAGCAAAGCTCGCGGCTAAAGCCCCCTCCCACCAGAGCCAGCGCATATTTCGAGCCTGACACCATGACCGACTTCACCACCGTACAGCTTGAGAAAGATCCACGCGGCTTCGCCACCCTGTGGCTGAACCGCCCGGAGAAGAACAACGCCTTCAACGCCGAGATGATCCGCGAGCTGATCCTCGCCCTCGACGCCGTCGGTGAAGACAAGAGCCTGCGTTTTCTCCTGCTGCGTGGCCGTGGCAAGCACTTCTCCGCAGGCGCCGACCTGGCCTGGATGCAGCACGCCGCGACTCTCGACTACAACGCCAACCTGAGTGATGCCCGCGAACTGGCCGAGCTGATGTACAACCTGCACGGCCTGAAGATCCCCACACTGGCCGTCATCCAGGGCGCGGCCTTCGGCGGTGCGGTGGGCCTGGCCAGTTGCTGCGACATGGCCATTGGCGCCGAAGATGCGCTGTTTTCCCTATCCGAGGTACGCATCGGCCTGGCCCCGGCGGTGATCAGCCCCTTCGTCGTGCAGGCCATCGGCGAGCGCGCCGCCAAACGCTACGCGCTCACCGCCGAGCGTTTCGACGGCAAGCGCGCCCGCGAACTGGGTCTGCTCGCCGAGTGCTTCCCGGCCGATGAGCTGAAGGCGCAGGTCGAGGCCTGGGTCGCCAACCTGCTGCACAACAGCCCGCAAGCCATGCGCGCCAGCAAGGATCTGCTGCGCGAAGTCGGCAGCGGCGAGCTGACCCCGGCCCTGCGCCGCTATACCGAAAACGCAATCGCCCGCCTGCGCGTCAGCGCCGAGGGTCAGGAAGGCCTGCGCGCCTTCCTGGAAAAACGCCAACCAAGCTGGCAGGAGCAATGACCATGATCGATACCCTGCTGGTCGCCAATCGTGGCGAGATCGCCTGCCGCGTGATGCGCACGGCCAAGGCCATGGGCATTCGCACTGTCGCCGTGCACAGCACCATCGATGCCCATGCACGGCATGTGCGCGAAGCTGACATCGCGGTGAACCTTGGCGGCGCCAAACCCGGCGAAAGCTACCTGCTGATCGACAAGATCATCGCCGCCGCCAAGGCCAGCGGCGCGCAAGCCATTCACCCCGGCTACGGTTTTCTCTCGGAGAACGCCGGCTTCGCCCGCGCCATCGAGCAGGCCGGTTTGATCTTCCTCGGCCCTCCCGCCTCGGCCATCGATGCCATGGGCAGTAAGTCGGCGGCCAAGTCGCTAATGGAGGCTGCCGGCGTGCCGCTGGTGCCGGGCTATCACGGTGACAAGCAGGATCTCGACACCTTCCGCGAGGCCGCCGCACGTATCGGCTACCCGGTGCTGCTCAAGGCTGCTGCTGGCGGCGGTGGCAAGGGCATGAAGGTCGCCGAGTCCGAGGCGCAGCTCGCCGAAACGCTGGAGTCGGCGCAGCGCGAAGCGCAATCGGCCTTCGGCGACTCGCGCATGCTGGTGGAAAAATACGTACTCAAGCCGCGCCATGTGGAGATCCAGGTATTCGCCGACCAGCACGGTAACTGCCTGTATCTGAATGAGCGCGACTGCTCGATCCAGCGCCGCCACCAGAAGGTGGTGGAAGAAGCGCCAGCGCCGGGCCTCAGCCCCGAACTGCGCCGCGCCATGGGCGAAGCGGCGGTCAAGGCCGCGCAGGCCATCGGCTATGTCGGTGCCGGCACCGTGGAGTTTCTGCTCGATGAGCGTGGCGACTTCTTCTTCATGGAGATGAATACCCGCCTGCAGGTGGAGCACCCGGTTACCGAAGCCATCACCGGGCTCGATCTGGTGGCCTGGCAGATTCGTGTCGCCCGTGGCGAGGCGCTGCCGATCAGCCAGGCACAGGTACCGCTGAACGGCCACGCCATCGAGGTGCGGCTGTACGCCGAAGACCCGGATCACGATTTCCTCCCTGCCACCGGCACCCTGGCGCTGTACCGCGAGGCCGCCAGCGACAATGGCCGGCGTATCGACAGCGGCGTGACCGAGGACGACAGCGTGTCGCCCTTCTACGACCCCATGCTGGGCAAACTGATCGCCTGGGGCGAGAACCGCGAGCAGGCACGCCTGCGCCTGCTGGCGATGCTCGACGACACCCTGGTCGGCGGCGTGAAGACCAACTTGGCCTTCCTGCGCCGCATCCTCGCCCACCCGGCGTTCGCCGCGTGCGAGCTGGATACCGGCTTTATCCCGCGTCATCAGCAGCAGTTGCTGCCTGCACCCAGCGAGTTGCCGGAAACCTTCTGGCAACTCGCGGCCGATGCCTGGGCGCAGAGCGAAACGCCCCTGCAGCGCGACGATGACCCGCATTCGCCCTGGTCAGCCCGCAGTGGTTGGCGCGCCGGCGGCGCAGCGGAAATCGAGCTGCACCTGAGCTGCCAGGGCGAGAGCCACAAGGTGCGCGCGAGCAACCAGGCCCGCTTGCAGGGCGAAGAGCTGCTGGCGGAAATCGACGGCACGCGCCAGCGTCTACGCGCCATTCGCCGTGGCGAAACCCTCTACCTGCAATGGCAAAGCGAACTGCACGCCATCAGCCGCTTCGACCCCATCGCCGCCGCCGAAGCCAGCCATGCCCAGCAGGGCGGACTGAGCGCCCCCATGAACGGCAGCATCGTCCGTGTACTGGTCGAGCCCGGCCAGGCGGTCGAGGCCGGCACCGCGCTGGTGGTGCTCGAAGCGATGAAGATGGAGCACAGTATCCGCGCGCCCGAAGCCGGCACGGTCAAGGCGCTGTATTGCCGCGAAGGGGAAATGGTCAGCGAAGGCGCAGTGCTGGTTGAGCTCGAGATACAAGGGCAGACGTAGGGCGGTCTCGCGAGCGAAGCGAGCAGCCAGCCGGTTTATGTCGAGTCGCACGCCCTCCAACGGCGTGCTGCTTCGCGACGACTGCATGGATGCAGGAGGTAGAGCGACGCAGGAAGCCAAAGCCGAGTACGCCCTACCGCACTGCAATCACCGCTCCCCCGTCTTGCCTCTGGCGGTGCGCACGGCGCACCCTACGCTCAACCGGATAAATACGAGGAAACCTGATGACCCTGCCCCACTCCGTACGTTTGGTCGAAGTCGGCCCGCGCGACGGCCTGCAGAACGAGAAACAGCCGATCAGCGTCGCCGACAAGGTGCGCCTTACCGATGACCTCACCGCCGCCGGCCTGAGCTACGTGGAGGTGGGCAGCTTCGTCTCGCCCAAGTGGGTGCCGCAGATGGCTGGCTCCGCCGAGGTGTTCGCCGGCATCCAGCGCAAACCTGGAGTCACCTACGCCGCACTGGCGCCCAATATGCGCGGCCTTGAGGCAGCGCTTGAAGCCAAGGTCGAGGAAGTCGCAGTCTTCGCCGCCGCCAGCGAGGCCTTCTCGCAGAAGAATATCAACTGCTCCATCGCCGAAAGCCTGCAGCGTTTCGTGCCGTTGATGGAGGCGGCCAAAGCGGCAAACGTGCGCGTGCGCGGTTATGTGTCCTGCGTGCTCGGCTGCCCCTACGATGGCGAGGTCGATGCCGCCCAGGTCGCCAGCGTCGCCCGCGAGCTGTACGCCATGGGCTGCTACGAGGTTTCGCTGGGCGACACCATCGGCACCGGCACCGCGGGGCAGACCCGCCACCTGATCAACGTGGTCGGCCGCGAGGTGCCATGTCACCTGCTCGCCGGGCACTTTCATGACACCTACGGCCAGGCACTGACCAACGTCTACGCCAGCCTGCTCGAAGGCATCAGCGTGTTCGACAGCTCGGTCGCCGGCCTGGGCGGCTGCCCCTACGCCAAGGGTGCCACCGGTAACGTCGCCACCGAAGACGTGCTCTACCTGCTGCAGGGGCTGGGTATCGAAACCGGCGTGGATATGGACAAGCTGATCGACGCTGGCACACGCATCTGTGAAGTGCTGGGCAAGGCCAATGGCTCGCGCGTAGCACGTGCCCGACTGGCGAATCGCTGAGCGCCCACCTGCATGTAGGAGCGGCTTTAGCCGCGAAAATCGCGGATGAATACGCTCCTACAGGTAGATGCTCTGTATCGAATCACTGCTTGCAACTTGCCCCGAGCGCATGAAAAGGTCGGCGCAATGGCAACAAAGGTCGCCTGGGTTATAGGCCTGACACCCCGCGACCACTAAGCTGAAGCATACGAACAAGAACGACGAGGATTCAGCATGTCGCAACCTCTGTGGACACCTTCCGCCGAGCGTATCGCCGCCAGCCGAATGGATGCCTTCCGCCGCTTCGTCAACCAGCGCCATGCCTTGCAATTGACTGACTACCCGGCCTTGCACGCCTGGAGCGTCGAGCAGCGCGAAGCCTTCTGGCAGGCCGTCGCCGATTTCTTCGACATTCGCTTCCACACCCACGCCAAATGCGTGCTGCACGAAGGCCCGGCAATGCCGGATGCGCAGTGGTTTCCCGGTGCCACGCTGAATTTCGCCGAGCACCTGTTGCGCCGCCACGACGGTCACCCGGCGCTGGTTGCCATTGGCGAAGGTGGCAGCCGTGAACAGCTCAGCTACGCGCAACTGGCAGCGCATGTCGCCGGTCTGCAACGCGCCCTGCGCGAAGCTGGTGTCGGTGTCGGCGACCGTGTCGCCGCGTTCATGCCCAACACCTGGCAGACCGTGGTCGGCATGCTCGCCACCACCAGCCTCGGCGCCACCTGGTCGAGCTGTTCGCCGGACTTCGGTACCCAGGGCGTGATCGACCGCTTCGGCCAGATCGAACCCAAGGTGCTGATCGCTGCCGCCGGTTATCGCTATGCCGGCAAGCGAATCGACCTGACCGACAAGCTAAACGAAATCCTCCCGCAACTGCCCAGCCTGGAGCGGTTGGTTATCGTGCCCTACTCACGCGACGAGGCCAGCCCTACTGATTACAAGTCAGTTGCTCTAGCGACCCTCTGGCAGGATTTCTACCAACCCGGCGGTACCCCCCAGTTCACGCCAGTCGCCTTCGGCCAGCCGCTGTATATCCTCTACTCCAGCGGCACCACCGGGGTACCCAAGTGCATCGTCCATGGCGTCGGCGGCACCCTGCTGCAGCACGTCAAGGAGTTGGGACTGCACACCGATCTGGGCGCCAGCGACACCCTGTTCTACTACACCACCTGCGGCTGGATGATGTGGAACTGGCTGGTCGCCGGTCTGGCCCTGGGCGCAACCCTTGTGCTCTACGACGGCTCGCCCTTCCATCCTGAGCCAGCCCGATTGATCGACCTGATCGACGCCGAGGACATCTCCATCTTCGGTACTAGCGCCAAGTTCATCGCCGCCCTGGAGAAGGCAGGCGTCAAGCCGCGTGAAAGCCATAAGCTGACGCAGCTGAAGGCCATCCTCTCCACCGGCTCGCCACTGGCCCACGAGAGCTTCGAGTACGTTTACCGCGACGTGAAGCGTGACCTGTGCCTGTCATCGATCTCCGGCGGTACCGACATCGTCTCCTGCTTCGCCCTGGGTAACCCAACGCTGCCCGTCTGGCCTGGCGAACTGCAGTGCAAGGGCCTGGGTATGGACGTGCAGGTGTGGAGCGACAACGGCCAGCCGGTAACGGTCGACAAAGGTGAACTGGTCTGCGCCCACCACTTCCCCTCCATGCCGGTGGGATTCTGGAACGACGCGGACGGCGCGAAATTCCGCGCCGCCTATTTCGACACCTTCCCCGGTGTTTGGGCCCATGGCGACTATGCCGAGGAAACCGCGCATGGCGGCCTGATCATCCACGGCCGTTCCGACGCCGTGCTCAACCCCGGTGGCGTACGCATCGGCACCGCGGAAATCTACCGTCAGGTGGAAAAGGTACCGCAGGTGTTGGAATCCATCGCCATCGGCCAGGATTGGCAGGGCGACGTGCGCGTAGTGCTGTTCGTGCGCCTGCGTGAGGGGGTAACGCTGGACGACGCACTACGTCGTGAAATCTGCCAGGTGATCCGCGCCAACACCACCCCGCGCCACGTACCGGCGAAAGTCGTTCAGGTCGCCGATATCCCGCGCACCATCAGCGGCAAGATCGTCGAACTGGCAGTGCGCAATGTCGTCCATGGCCGTCCAGTGAGAAATACCGATGCCCTGGCCAACCCGCAGGCGCTGGAACTGTATCGCAACCTGCCGGAACTGCAGCAATAGCCCGACAGCGATTGCCTGGTAAACACCTGAGCCATACGGGCTCTATACTGCCTCGACCAGAGCAACAGGATGTTCGCCGTGCTCAAGCTTGTCTGCCTGCTTTTCGCCTTGCTGTTCATGGGCGCCGCTTCAGCCAGGGAACCACTGAAGCTCTACATGCCGGATGCACCGCCGCTGACTCTGCATCATTACGCGGGTGGCCACGGCATGGTCGGCGACGTGGTGCTGACAGCGCTGGCACGTCTGGGCAGGCTCACTCAGATCGTCGCCGAGCCATGGCCACGGGCTCAGCTTCGGGTTACCAACGGCAAGAACCTGTTGATCATCCCGCTTTCACGCACCCCAGAGCGTGAAGATCAGTACACCTGGGTCACGTCGATCATGGTGCTGGAGCGCGCCTTTTTCACCCTGGACGAACCGGTCAACAGCTTCGCCGAAGCGCGCCAGCGCTATAAGCGCATCGGCGTGGGGATGGGCACGGCGCAGGTGGCCATCCTGCAGCGCGAAGGCTTCGACGATAGTCAGATCGTTCAGCTGAAACTTGGCGAGAACCCGGCTCGACTGCTGACGCTGGGGCGGATCGACGCCTGGTTCACTGGTGTGCCGGAGGCCCTGTACATCTGGGAAGGATCGGAGCATCGCCGGCAGAACCTGCGCAAGAGCGCGACACTCGCCAGCACCGGCCTCTATCTCGCCTGCTCGAAGGACTGCGATGCGCAACTGGTCGAGGAGCTACGCACCGCCATCGGTGAACTGGAGCAGGAAGGCGTCAGCCAGCGCTTGCGCGAGGCCTACATGCCCTTGCAGCCTGATCCTTAGATACCCTGCCGCCCCGGATCCTCTGGTGGCTGCTCCTCTTCGATATCCTCCAGCTTCAGCTCCAACCCCCAATCCACGGAGGCAGCGACTTTCGGGGCTGCTGCCGGGGTCGTGACGGGCGCAGCAGGCGCCGCTGGCGCAGGCCTGGCATTGGCTGGATTGTCGCGATGCAACTTGAGTTTCAGACGCACGTTGTTTGCCGAGTCGGCGTTCTTCACCGCTTCCTCTTCGTCGATAGCGCCTTCGTGTACCAGATCGATCAGCGCCTGATCGAAGGTCTGCATACCGAGATTCTTCGACTTTTCCATGATTTCCTTGATCTCGGAAAACTCGTTGCGCTTGATCAAGTCACGAATGGTCGGCGTGCCCAGCAGCACCTCCACCGCAGCGCGGCGCTTACCGTCCACGGTCTTGACCAGGCGCTGGGAGACGAAGGCCTTGAGGTTGTTGCCCAGGTCGTTGAGCAACTGTGGGCGACGATCTTCGGGAAAGAAGTTGATGATGCGATCCAGCGCCTGATTGGCATTGTTGGCGTGCAACGTGGAAATCGCCAGGTGCCCGGTGTCGGCGAAAGCCAGGGCATGCTCCATGGTTTCACGGTCACGGATCTCGCCGATCAGGATCACGTCCGGCGCCTGGCGCAGGGTGTTCTTCAACGCAGCATGGAAGCTGCGGGTGTCGACGCCCACCTCACGCTGGTTGATGATCGACTTCTTGTGCCGGTGCACGTACTCCACCGGGTCTTCGATGGTGATGATATGGCCGCCGCTGTTGCGGTTGCGGTAGTCGATCAGTGCCGCCAGCGAGGTCGACTTGCCCGAACCGGTGCCGCCGACGAACAACACCAGGCCGCGTTTTTCCATCACCGTACTGAGCAGCACCTCGGGCAGCTTGAGGTCTTCGAAGCGCGGGATATCCAGCTTGATGTTGCGCGCCACGATGGAAACCTCGTTGCGCTGCTTGAAGATATTGATGCGAAAGCGCCCGACGCCAGACAGGGAAATCGCCAGGTTCATTTCCAGCTCGCGCTCGAACTCCTCGCGCTGCGCGCTATCCATGATCGAGTCGGCGATGGCGGCCACCTCACCGGACTTCAGGGGCTCCTGGCTGAGCGCCTTGAGCATGCCATTGAACTTGGCGCAGGGCGGCGCCCCGGTGGACAGGTAAAGGTCGGAGCCGTCCTGGCTGGACAGCACTTTCAGCATTGCGTGGAGATCCATGACGGCGTTTCCGTGGGCGCGATTGAAATACCATAGGCCATGTTCTGTTGCCTGCCATCCCGAGCGACCCCGAGGGGTCGCTGCAGACGAGTCGAGAATCGCTCCCGACCGTTTCTGCCGACATCGCAGGCAATGCATAACCGTAAATTTGGCGCCATTCTGCTGGCGCAACGATTGCTGGCACAATAGCGCCCCAGCAAAAATGAGGAATCCATCAATGGCAAAGGCAATGGCCCGCCACATCCTGGTCAAGACCGAAGCGGAGGCCGCTGCGCTGAAGAAGCGCATTGCCGCTGGCGAGGCCTTCGACGTCCTGGCGCGCAAGTACTCCACCTGCCCCTCCGGCAAGAAAGGCGGCGACCTCGGTGAAGTGCGTCCCGGCCAAATGGTGCGGGCGGTCGATCAGGTAATTTTCAAGAAGCCACTGCGTGAAGTGCATGGCCCGGTGAAGACCCAGTTCGGCTATCACCTGATCCAGGTGTTCTACCGCGACTGAACGGCCTCAGACGCCTGGCTCGCCCATGTGCTCGACGATCTTGCCCCGTAGCCAACGCTCGGCAGGATCGTTGTCGGTCACCCCACTCCAGACCATCGACAGATCCGAGTTGACCAACTCGAATGGCGGGTCGTCCGCACGCAGACGGGTGCCTTCGATCAACGCTGCCGCCGCGAAATCCGGAACCGTGGCAAGCATTTCGGTACCGGCGATGATCGAGCGCAAGCCACTGAACTGCGGCACCGCCAACACCACGCGACGCGAACGGTTCAGACGCGCCAGGTCGTTGTCGATGTTGCCGCACAGATCGCCCGAGAACGACACCAGCGCATGGGGACGCGAGCAGTACTCATCCAGTGTCAACGGCCCAGGCCGGTCGTCGCCGCGCAGCACCTTGACCTTCATCTCGCGCAGCTTGCGGCGCTTGGCATTGGCCGGCAGCTCGGTGGTATAGCTGACGCCGACGGAGATTTCCCCCGAGGCCAGCATCGACGACATCAGCAGGAAATTGACCCGCCGCACGACGATCACCACCTCCGGTGCTTCTTCGCGAATCTGGTTGAGCAGTGCCGGGAACAGGCCAAACTCGGCATCGTCCGAGAGGCCGATGCGGAAGGTGTCGCGGTTGGTCGCCGGGTTGAACTCACGCGCCCGGCTGACAGCGCCGGAGATGGTATCCATCGCCGGCTGCAGTTCCTTGAGAATCGCCAGCGCTCGCGCCGTCGGTTCGAACGTCCGGCCATTGCGCACCAGCAGCGGGTCATCGAACAGATCACGCAAACGAGCCAACGCCGCACTGACCGCGGGCTGACCGAGAAACAGCTTCTCGGCCGCACGGGTCAGGTTCTTCTCGAACATCAGCGTCTCGAAGATCACCAGCAGGTTCAGATCGACGCGGCGCAGGTCGTTGCGATTCATCCAGAGGCCTCGGAGCACAGATTGGTTGGCGCATTAAAGCAGCAACGTCCGTGCCCATATAGCCCGGATCAGAGCCCGAGGTCGGACAAGCCCGGATGATCGTCAGGACGGCGCCCCAGCGGCCAGCGGAACTTGCGCTCGGACTCCTTGATGGGCAGGTCGTTGATGCAGGCGTAGCGATTGACCATCAGACCATCGGCGCCGAACTCCCAATTCTCGTTGCCGTAGGAACGGAACCAGTTGCCGGAGTCGTCGCGCCACTCGTAGGCATAGCGCACGGCGATGCGGTTGTCGGTGAACGCCCAGAGTTCCTTGATCAGGCGGTACTCCAGCTCCTTGGCCCATTTGCGCTCGAGGAACCCACGCGCCTGATCACGGCCGTTGGCGAACTCGGCACGGTTGCGCCAGCGCGTGTCCAGGCTGTAGGCCAGGGCGACCTTGGCGGCATCACGGCTGTTCCAGCCATCTTCGGCCAGGCGGACTTTCTCGATGGCACTCTCACGCGTGAACGGCGGCAGTGGGGGGCGGATTTCAGGATTGAACGACATGACGACACCTCAGGCTTGCGGGGGATTGAGCCCATCATTGGGCGACAGGGTTTGCAGGAGCAGTTGTGCGGTTCGGGCAGCGCTATCGGCCGCCTCGACCTGGCCAGTGACCATGGCCACGGCCGTGGCGCCATCGATCAGCAGGAGAAACTGCGCGGCCATTTGTTCAGGCTCGGCAAAGCCGCAGGCAGCGGTCAGTTCCTGCAGATAGGCCAGCAAGCGTTGCTTGTGCAGCAGGGAGACCGCGCGGATTTCGCTGTCGGGATCACCGATCTCGCCTGCCGCATTGATGAAGGCGCAGCCGTGGAAATCAGGCGAAGCGAACCACCTGCGCAGCAGTGGAAACACCGCCAGCAGGCGCTCACCTGGCGCGCCCTCGCCGGTTCCGTCGATGAACCAGTTCATCCAGCGTTCATCGCGGGCACGCAGCGCAGCCGCTACCAGAGCCTCCTTGGTCGGATAGAGACGGTAGATGCTCTTTCGCGCCACACCCGAGGCCTTGACGATGGCATCCATACCAGTGGCATTGATGCCTCCGGCGTACACCAGGCTCTCGGTGGCCTGCAGCAGTCTGAGTTCGGTGGATTGATCGTCGAACATGAGCATCGCCCTTGAGAATGATCGTTCTCAATAAGGTAGAACGATCATTCTCCAGTGGCAAATCTTTTTTGCGGATCATGACGAGCGGTAGAAAAAAATAGCCCGGATCAAGTCCGGGCCATTCGTGCAGCTTGGAATGTCGCGAGCGCCTCAGCCCTGCTCGGCCGCCTCTTCACGGGCCAGCGAAGCACCATGCACACGATTCACCCACCAGCCAAAGATGCCTGCGGTGAAGAACATGATGATGCTGTAGATCGCCGCCGGAATGGCCATGGTCGGGTTGTTCAGCAGCATCGGGCTCAGCGCCAGGGCGATGGCCAGGGTGCCGTTGTGGATGCCGATCTCCATGCCGATGGCCACCGCCTGGCGTTGCGAGAGCTTGAGCAGGCGCGGCACGAAATAACCGACGCCCAGGCTGAGCAGATTGAAGCTCAGCGCTGCCAGGCCCACCAGTGGCGCGTAATCGACGAAGGTCTGCCAATCCTTGACCACCGCCAACAGCACGATCAGCGCCAGGAACAACGCGGAGATGATCTTCACCGGCTTCTCCATGCGTGCCGCGAAGCTGGAGAAGCGGCTGCGAATCCACATGCCGATGGCCACCGGCCCCAGCACGATGGCGAACACCTGGACGACCTTGGCGAACTGCAGCGGAATGGCCTGATCGCCGTCCATGAAGTACATCAGCGACAGGTTGACGATCAGCGGCATGGTGAGGATGGCAATCACCGAATTGACCGCCGTCAGGGTGATGTTCAGCGCCACGTCGCCATGCGCCAGGTGGCTGTAGAGGTTGGCCGTGGTGCCGCCCGGCGAGGCTGCCAGCAGCATCATGCCGACGGCCAGCGCCGCCTCCAGCTGGAACCCCTTGACCAGGAAGAAGCAGGCCAGCGGCAGCAGCAGGATCTGGCAGCCGAGACCAATCATCACCGGTTTGGGGTATTTCACCACGCGGGTGAAATCCGCCAGGGTCAGGGAAAGCCCGAGACCGAGCATGATGATGCCCAGCGCCAGGGGAAGGAAAACGGTGCTCAGAAGGCTTGCGGTCATCTTGTTGTTCTCTGTCTAGGTAGGGACCTGCAGCCGATTCTGCGTAACCCGTCACGCTAGCGATAGTGGCTTCGCGCGCCAGAATCGGGACACACTTGTAACAAAATGCGAGTGACCGAGAGGTCACGAAAACCGCAAGCTAGAGCCCTGCAGCACCCAGCTACAAGCGTTTATATCGCGGTGGCGCCACCGTCCACCGCCAATGCCTGGCCAGTGGTAAAGGCCGCGTGATCGCTGCACAGGTACAACACGGCGGCGGCGATTTCCTCGACCTTGCCGATACGCCCGACCGGGTGCATGGCGGCGGCGAATTCAGCCTTCTTCGGATCGGCCTCATAGGCGCGGCGGAACATATCGGTGTCGATCACCGCCGGGCACACCGCGTTGACCCGTACCTTCTTCTTGGCGTATTCGATTGCCGCCGACTTGGTCAGGCCGATCACTGCGTGCTTGGAGGCCGCGTAGATGCTCATTTTCGGCGCCGCGCCGAGGCCGGCCACCGAGGCGGTATTGACGATGGCGCCGCCACCCTGAGCCAGCAGCAACGGGATCTGGTGCTTCATGCACAGCCAGACGCCTTTGACGTTGACGCCCATGATGGCGTCGAACTCGGCTTCGCTGCCGTCTGCCAGCTTGCCCTTCTCGATCTCGATACCGGCGTTGTTGAAGGCGTAGTCCAGGCGACCATAGGCAGCCATGGTGCCGGCCATCAGCGCCTGCACATCGGCGTCACGGGTCACGTCGCAGCGCACGAAATGCGCATCACCGCCAGCAGCGCGAATCAGCTCGACGGTGCCTTCACCGCCAGCGCTGTCGACATCGGACACCACGACCTTGAGCCCTTCTGCTGCGAAAGCCAGAGCCGCAGCACGACCAATACCGGCAGCACCGCCAGTGACCAGGGCGACCTGCCCGGAAAACGTCAAACTCATGTCTGCTTCCTCGCAGTGATTCTTATTGAAGTTGCGAGGAGTCTAGCCAGCCGTGCAGCCGGCGAGCAGCACTATCAGGGTTTGGAGTGCGAGGTCATGCGAATTGGTGATGAAACGGAGCTGAATATCTACCGCGGCCAACATCTGTAGGGTGCGCCGTGCGCACCAACGACGGCGTCTCAGGGATACGCGAGGGCTTCAAGCAACCAGGCAAGCTACAGCCTACGGGGACGCCGTAGCGGGTAACGCCAGCCGCTTGCCACGGTGAAAAGCGACTAACCCACCCTGCGAAAAATCGTCAGTTGACTGCCGATCCCACCAGCGACGCATCCTGCCCTTACCCCGCCCGTTTCAGCCGCGCAGTTCGGCGACCACGGCAGCCAGCGCCTGGGCCGGGTCGGCAGCCTGGCTGATCGGGCGACCGATCACCAAATAATCGGAGCCCGCATCCAGCGCCTGGCGTGGGGTGAGGATGCGCTTCTGATCGTCCGCGCTGCTGCCGGTCGGACGAATACCTGGCGTCACCAGTTGCAGGCGCGGCTGGGCAACCTTCAGTGCCTGAGCCTCCTGTGCGGAGCAGACCAGGCCATCGAGCCCGGCATCCGCAGCCAGGCCGGCCAGGCGCAGCACCTGCTCCTGCGGCGGCACTTCCAGGCCGATGCCGGCCAGATCCTGCTGCTCCATGCTGGTCAGCACCGTCACGCCGATCAACAGCGGTTTGGCGCCTGCGAGCTTGTCCAGTTCGTTACGGCACGCCGCCATCATCCGCAGGCCGCCGGAACAGTGCACGTTGACCATCCACACGCCCAGCTCGGCAGCAGCCTTGACCGCCATGGCGGTGGTATTGGGAATGTCGTGAAATTTCAGGTCGAGAAACAGCTCGAAACCCTTGGTCTGCAACGCTTCGACCACTTGCGGGCCGCTACGGGTGAACAGCTCCTTGCCGACCTTGACCCGACACAGCGCCGGATCGAGCTGGTCGGCCAGGCGCAGAGCGGCTTCGCGGCTGGGAAAGTCGAGGGCAACGATGATCGGGGTCTGGCAGGCGGACATTGGGCGGGTCTCAAACAGGATAAAAACGCCGCGCATTGTAACGCAAAGCCACCCGGCGCTGGGATGAACCGCCCGCCTGTAGCCCGGATGAAATCCGCGGCAGTTTCGCGGCAGATGATCCCGGACTTCATCCGGGCTACCTCGCTGACTCTCAGGCGATCAACCGCTCACGCAACCGCCCGAGCATCCCCAGCAGGCTGCCGACCTTCTCCTGCTCGCGCTCATCTCGCGGCACCTCGGCCAGGCGGGTCACGACCTGTTGCGGCTGTGCACGCCAGATCAGCGCCTGTTCGGCAGCGGCCTTCAGGCCCTTCTCGAACAGGCCGCGACGCACCGGTTTGGGCAGGTAGCGAAAGATCTGCGCCTCGTTGACCAGACGCAGCAAGGCCTGGGTGTCGCGGAACGGCGTCACCACCAGGCTGAGCAGGCGCGGATGAGCTTGCGCCAGGCTCTTGAGCAACGGCGCGGTGTCTTCGCCTGCGAGCTTCAGGTCACTGACCAGAATATCCACCGCCTCATTGTTGAGCTGCAGCATGGCTTCGGCCAGATTGCGCGCACGCAGCAACTGGTGCCCGCCAGCCACGCAGAACTCGTCGACCACTGCCTGGGTGTCCGCGTCGTCGTCGAGCAACAATACGGACAACGGTGCGGCCAATGCGCTGCTCATCAGAGCGCTGGCCTGGGGCGTATGCCGCGCGGCCATTTCGGCAGCCTGGCGCAGGGTGAACGCCATCTCCTGCTGATCCCAGGGCTTGGTCAGATAACGGAAGATGCCACCGCTATTGAGCGCGTCCACGGCAGCATCCAGATCGGAATAGCCGGTCAACAGAATGCGCAGAGTATCCGGAGCGATTTCCCGGGCCTGGGCGAGCAACTGCGATCCGCTCATCAGGGGCATACGCTGGTCGCTGACGAGGATATGCACCGGCTCCTCGCGCAGTCTTTGCAACGCACGCAGCGGGTCACTCTCGGTCAGCACCTGGTACTGGCGACGAAACTGCATGGCAAGGCTGCGCAGAATGCGCTCCTCGTCATCGACGAACAGAATGCGGATGGGGGCAGTCATTTCAGGCGCTCCTTTTCATGATGGCGGCAGGCAACGGCAGGCTGACGAGAAAGCGCGTACCGCGGCCAGGCTCGGAGGCGACGCGGATCTGGCCGCCGTGGTCGCGAACGATCCTGTAGCTGATGGACAGGCCCAGACCGGTGCCCTGCCCGACTGGCTTGGTGGTGAAGAACGGATCGAAGATCTTCGCCATGACCTGTGCGGGCATGCCACGACCGTTGTCCTGCAAAGAGATGTGAATGCCCTGCTCGTCCGCCCAGCTGCGGATCTGAATCCGCCCGGCCACATCGATGGCCTGCGCCGCGTTGGTCAACAGATTGAGCAACACCTGATTGATCTGCGACGGCGCGCAGGCGATGCGCGGCAGCTCACCGAGTTGTTGGATCACCTCGACCTTATCCTTGAGGTGGTTGCGGGCGATCAACAAGGCGCTGCGAATGCAGTCGTTGAGGTCGATCTCCTCGCTCAGGGCGCGGTCGACCCGGGCAAAATCCTTGAGCCCCACGACCAGCTCGGCGATCTGCTCGAGGCCATACAGGGTGTCACCGTAGAGCTGCTGCAGGTCTTCGGCCAGCAACTCCGGAGCGGCTTGCTGACGCGCCAGCTCGGCGGCCTGCAGGGCTTCGCCGAGACGCGCTTGATCACAGACCGGGTCGTTCAGGCACTGCCCCAACCGGGCCTGCGCCGCCGCCAGGTCGAACAGTGGCTCGCTCAACTCTCGCAGTAACTGCACGTTGTTCTTCACGTACCCCAGTGGCGTGTTCAGCTCGTGGGCGACACCGGCGACCATCTGCCCCAGGGAGGCCATCTTCTCGGACTGCAGCAACTGCGTCTGCGACTCCTTGAGATCCACCAGCGCCTGGCGCAGCACGCGATTGCGCTGGGCGATGCGCGCTTCCATGGCCTTGAGCAGGTCGAGTACAGTGCCCAGGCCGCAATAGCGACCCTGCCCGTCGACCAGGATGAAGTCCTCGGTGATGGGGTATTGCAGCTGTCCGGTGACCTGCTTGGCCGCTGCTTCCAGGTCGGCCTCCAGGCTGACGATAAGCGGCTCGCTGTTCATCACTTCACTGACCGGATGGCGGCCCCGCAGGTCGCGGCCGAAACGCTGCATGAAGATGTCCTGCAAACGTGTACGGCTGACCAGACCGAGAGGCTGGCCACCGGCATCCACCACCGGCAGCGACAGAAAGGCCTTATGTTCGGGTGTGAGCAAACGATCCGCCACTTCGCTGATGCTCATTTGCGGCGTCAGCGGCGTGACCGCTCGAAGCAGGGACTGCAGAGCGCTGGCACGGCTCATGGGGCGGTCTCTCCCTGTGATCGGAAAGTCGCCATTCAAACAGTGCCAGGTTGCCATCATGTGACAACCCTCCCCGCGCGAATCAGCCCGGTGCAACTCAGCGCATCGCGCACCAGCGTGGATCGACTTCTATACTGCCGTTGTCGCTGAACGCCCATACAGACGCCACTTGCCCAGCCTGGCATGGGCGCTGCACGGAAAAGGACGTCGCCAAACTCATCCTTCTCAACATGGGCTGCAGCCATGTCCTACCAGACCACCATCGGTGATCTCATCTACCGTTTCGCCGACCT
Organism: Pseudomonas mendocina; assembly: GCF_003008615.1. NCBI lineage: Bacteria > Pseudomonadati > Pseudomonadota > Gammaproteobacteria > Pseudomonadales > Pseudomonadaceae > Ectopseudomonas > Ectopseudomonas mendocina. Next base: position 4,743,016 of record NZ_CP027657.1, on the reverse strand, counting down.
CAAGACGCTGCTGGCCAAGGCCAGTCCTGCTCGCTCCGGTGACTATCTGGCCGGACTCGCCGCCGCTACCTATGAAGAACGTATGGCCGCCAAACTGGCCCTGGCCGAGGTGCCGCTCAAGCGTTTTCTCGAAGAGGCGCTGATCCCTTACGAGCAGGACGAAGTCACCCGCCTGATCATCGATCGTCATGACGCTGCCGCTTTCGCCCCGATCAGTCACCTGACCGTGGGCGACCTGCGCGACTGGCTGCTGCTGGAAAAGACCGATAGCGCCCGGCTTACTGCCGTTGCCGCTGGCCTGATACCGGAAATGGTCGCCGCGGTGAGCAAGCTGATGCGCAATCAGGATCTGATTCTGGTGGCGCGCAAATGTCAGGTAGTCAGCCGTTTCCGCAACACCCTGGGCCTGCCCGGCCACCTCGCCGTGCGCCTGCAGCCCAACCACCCCACCGACGACGTGCGCGGCATCGCCGCGAGCATGCTCGACGGCCTGCTTTACGGCTCCGGCGACGCCGTGGTGGGCATCAACCCGGCCAGCGACTCGCTGCCGACGCTGATGCGTCTGTGGCAGATGATGGACGAGGTACGCCAGCACTTCGAAATCCCCATGCAGAGCTGCGTGCTGACTCATGTCACCACGCAGATCCAGGCCATCGAAGCCGGCGCACCAATCGATCTGGTGTTCCAGTCCATCGCTGGCACCGAGGCTACCAATACCGGTTTCGGCGTATCCCTGGCGATCCTTCGCGAGGCGCACGAGGCGGCGCTATCACTGAGCCGTGGCACGCTCGGCGACAACGTCATGTACTTCGAAACCGGCCAGGGCAGCGCACTCTCGGCCGGCGGTCACCATGGCGTCGACCAGCAGACCTGCGAAGCTCGCGCCTACGCCGTGGCCCGCGAATTCCGACCGCTGCTGGTCAATACCGTGGTCGGCTTCATCGGACCGGAATATCTCTACGACGGCAAGCAGATCACTCGCGCCGGGCTGGAGGATCACTTCTGCGCCAAGTTGCTCGGTCTGCCGATGGGCTGCGACGTCTGCTACACCAACCACGCCGAAGCCGATCAGGACGACATGGACAACCTGCTCACCCTGCTCGGTGCGGCGGGCATCAACTTCATCATGGGCATCCCCGGTGCCGACGACATCATGCTCAACTACCAGAGCACCTCGTTCCACGACGCGCTGTACCTGCGCAGCGTGCTGGGCCTCAAACGCGCACCGGAATTCGACGCCTGGCTGGCGCGCATGGCCATCACCGAGCCGGGAGGCCGACTGCGCGATATCGGTCGTGGTCACCACCTGCTCAAGCAGTTGCCACATATCTCGGGAGCCGCCTGATGGCCAACGACCTGATCCAGCACAATCCCTGGGACGAACTGCGCGCGCATACGTCGGCACGCATCGCCCTTGGTCGGGTCGGCTGCAGCCTGCCTACCACCGAGGTGCTGAAATTCGGCCTGGCCCATGCTCAGGCACGCGACGCCGTGCACCGCCCGCTGGACTTCGCCGAGCTGCAGACCCAGTTGCAGAATGCTGGTTTTCGCTCCCTGCAGGTGCGCAGCAACGCCGAGGATCGTCAGGCCTACCTGCTACGCCCGGATCATGGTCGGCAACTGCACGAAGAATGTCGCCAGCGGCTGCTGCAGGAAGCACCGGCGCCGGAACTGGTGATCGTGCTGGCCGACGGCCTCTCGGCCATTGCCGTGCAACGTCATGCCCTGCCCCTGCTGCAAGCCTTCCGGGCGCACTTCGACACCGACTGGGCCAACACCCCGGTAGTACTCGCCGAACAGGGCCGTGTCGCCATCGGCGACGGCATCGCCGAGGCGCTACGCGCACGCCTGGTGATCGTGATGATCGGCGAACGCCCAGGCCTGACCTCACCGGACAGTCTCGGCCTGTACCTGACCTACGCGCCGCGGATCGCCTGCCCGGACAGCGCGCGCAACTGCATCTCCAACGTGCGCCCCGAGGGGCTGCCCTACGCGCTGGCGGCGCACAAGCTCGACTACCTCACCCGCCAGGCGTTGCGCCTGCAACTCAGCTGCGTGTCGCTCAAGGACGACAGCAACCTGCAGCCGGTGCGCTCGCAACCGGCCTGACAAGCCGGTTGCGAGCGGGTATGGTGGAAGTCCCTACCCGCAAGAGGAATCGATCATGCCCTGGTACGCCTGGCTCATCCTGATCCTGGCCTTGGGCTCCATCCTCGGCAGCCTGCTGATGCTGCGCGATACAGCCAAGAAACTGCCGCTGACCGAGGAACAGCTCAAGCGTATCCACGAGCGCAACGTCGAACAGGACGCTAAGGACAGCCAAGAACGCTGATTCGTCCTGTGCGTCATCTCTACTCTGACAGCCTGCTAGACTGCGCCTCCTTCTCCTGAGGAGGCGCCATGCCCCTGCATCTGCGACTGCTGCTACCGGCCTTCACCCTGGCGCTGGGTCATGCCTTGGGTTTTATCCAGCCAATCGGTCTGTTGCTTGGTACAGGTGCCTGCGTCCTGATCCTGTTTGGCGAACAGCGCCTGCCGACCTGGCTGTGGCAAGCGCTGGTGCTTGTAGCTGGCGTCACACTGGTGGCCCACTTGCTACCTGGCTTCAGCCCCTGGACTCTATGGCAACCACGCCAGATCAGCCCTGACGCACCGCCCTATGCGTTGCGTCTGTCCTGGGACAAGTTGCTGCTCGGCACGGCGCTGCTGGCCTGGTGGCTGGGGCAGCCCTCCAGACCGGTCATTTCTCCAGCACGTGCATTGTGGGTCTGCTTACTGACCTTGCTGGCGGTGCCGGTGCTGGCAATCGCAGTAGGGCTGGTGGCCTGGCAACCGAAATGGCCGGAAGGCCTGCTGCTGTGGTTGCTGGTGAATCTGGGCGTGGCCGTGCTGGCCGAGGAACTTCTGTTTCGCGGCGTATTGCAGCCGGCTCTGGTGCAGCGCTTAGGGTCTTGGCCAGGGCTGTTGCTGACGGCTGCAATCTTCGGTGCGGTACACCTGCCCTTCAGCCCATTGTTCGCCATGCTGGCGACCCTCGCAGGCCTGGGTTATGGCCTGGTCTTTCACTACAGCGGCTGCCTGAGCCTGGCGGTCGCGTTGCATGGCGCGGTCAATCTTCTACATCTATCGCTGTTGAGTTATCCGCTACGACTGGCATGACTGCGATGCGATAAGGCGAAAAAATTCGCGCCAGCTCGCCTTTGAGCCGAAGGTCTTCTAGCAGCTCGGCGAAACGCTCGGGAGTGATCGGCGCACCGGTACGAATCATCGCGTGATGACGATAGACCTGGTCGGCCCGCTCGGAAATCAGCAACGCGCGAGCATGCTCACGATTGCGCTTGATGAAGTCATAGAGATTGGAGCGCGTGACCAGAGCGACATCGGCACGCCCGCGCAGCACCATCAGCAGATTGCTGTCATGCGAATGGCCAAGGTTGGCATTGAAGGTTTGGGTCAGGTATTCGGGGTCACTGTTGAAACCCGCAAACCCGTAGTGATAACCGCGGTACAGTGCCAGGCGCTTACCCTGTACCCGTTCGAAATAGCCCTGGTCGCGCCCTTGCTCGTCACGCGCGACGAACAACTCGGCGTCCTCCAGGCCCATGTCGACAGCGGCTACGTCGATTCCCTGCCAGCCCCATTTCGGGTTTTCGAAGATGGCCATGTCGATGCGCCCACGTTGCAGATCGCTGAAGCGACGCACTATAGCGGTGGGCAACATGGTGAAGTGGTAGTCGTCTTGCGCCTGATTGAGTGAATCGAGCAACTGCGGCAGCAGTCCACTGGACTCGTTCAGATTGGACTTGATCACATAGGGCGGAAAGTGTGCACCGCCAACTCGGACAACTTCTGCGGCATACAGCAAGCCGGTCGACAGCAAGCAGATAGCGGCCAGCCATCCATGATTCCAGCACCCCCAATGCCGCATCTCGCACCCCCAAAAAATCCTTCTTCTAGTGCGAAGCAGCCTACTCCAGTCTTACCCTGACCGACTAGATGGTTTTTCAGTCTCATGTCGCTTTCCAGACCGCGTCTGACGACAACCCACGCCATTACCATGGTGCCCGAAAAATGGCGTCATCCAAGCGCCACGGAACCGCTGGCGACTCGCTTGCTCAAGCGCCCTTGCACACCAGCGACAACGCTTCCTCGGCCAGTTGATCCAGGCTCATCGGCCCTTCCGGACGGAACCAGGTAGTGCTCCAGCTCAGAGCGCCGGTAAGGAAACGGCGCTGAATGAACGGATCGCCCTTGAAGTACCCCGCATCACGGGCTTCGGCCAGCACCTGCAGCCAGATCTGCTCGTAAGTGTCTCGCAACGCCAATACCTGAGCTTGGCCCTGTGTCGACAGCGATCGCCATTCGTAAACCAACACCGCCATGGCCTCACCGGTACCGCCCATGATCGATTGCAGCTCGCAGCGAATCAACGCCAGCAGGCGCTCACGCGTGCCCTTGGCTGCAGCAAGATCAGCGCGCATCAGCGCGGTGTTATAGACGATGGTTTCCTCCATCACCGCACGCAGGATCTCGTCCTTGCTCTTGAAGTGGTGAAAGATGCTGCCCGACTGGATGCCGATGGCGCTGGCCAGGTCACGCACCGTGGTGCGCTCGTAGCCCTTGCTGCGGAACAGGTGGGCCGCCATCTGCAGCAGCTTGCCGCGTGCGCTCTCCGGGTCGGTGAGCTGGCCGCTGCCGACCAGCGCCTGCATCACCGCCTGGGCATTTTGTTCATCCACGCTGGCTTCTCCCCATTTCTTGGCCTTGCCCGCAGTTACCCGTAATTCGAGCAACTGCCAGCAAGTGCTTGTCGTTGTTGGTGAAATTTATGCCTGGCGGATGAACCAAGCAAGCGCTTGGCCGCACTTTTGGCCAGTTTGTCGTGTTTTGCCACTTTTCAACCAAGCGCTTGCTTGGTAGTGTGAGCTCACCTTCTCAAATGTGTGACGGGCCAATTCCAATGACCAAAACCGTACGCATCGGCTGCGCCTCCGCTTTCTGGGGCGACACCTCCACCGCTGCCGCTCAACTGGTTCGCGGCGCCGAACTGGATTACCTGGTGTTCGACTACCTGGCCGAGATCACCATGTCGATCATGGCCGGCGCCCGCATGAAGAAGCCGGATGATGGCTATGCCCGCGACTTCGTCGAAGTGCTCGCGCCTCTGCTCGGCGAACTGGCGGCGAAGAAAACCCGCGTCATCAGCAACGCCGGCGGGGTTAATCCGATGGCCTGCGCTGCGGCTCTGAGCGCCGCCTGCGAGCAGGCCGGGGTGAACCTGAAGATCGCCGTGCTGCACGGTGACAACCTGCAACCCAAGCTCGGCGAGCTGGTCAAGGCCGGCACCCGCGAGATGTTCACTGGCGCCGCATTGCCGCCCTTCTGCGTCTCGGTCAACGCTTACCTGGGCGCGCCGGGCATCGTCGCCGCGCTGGAACAGGGCGCCGACATCGTCATCACCGGCCGCGTGGTCGACAGCGCCGTAGTCAGCGCCGCTCTGGTGCACGAGTTCGGCTGGGCCTGGAGCGACTACGACAAGCTGGCCCAGGCCGCGCTGGCCGGACACATCATCGAATGCGGCGCGCAGTGCACCGGTGGCAACTTCACCGACTGGCGCGACGTGCCGGACTACGAGCACATCGGCTTCCCCATCGTCGAAGTCGAAGACGATGGCCGTTTCGTCGTGACCAAGCCGGATGGTTCCGGCGGCTTGGTCACGCCTTTTACCGTTGGCGAGCAGATGCTCTACGAGATCGGCGATCCGCGCGCCTATCTGCTGCCGGACGTGATCTGCGACTTCACCCAGGTCGAGCTGAGCCAGGCCGGCGACAACCGCGTGCAGCTGCAGGGCGCACGCGGCCTGCCGCCCACCGACCAGTACAAGGTCAGTGCCACCCATCCGGACGGTTTCCGCTGCACCGCCAGCTTCCTGCTCGCCGGTATCGATGCCGTGGCCAAGGCCGAACGGGTCAGCGAGGCGATCATCAAGAAGACCGAAGAGCTGTTCGCCGAGCGCGGCTGGGGCCGTTACCAGGAAGTCAGCGTCGAGCTGCTCGGCAGCGAAGCCACTTATGGCGTCCATGCTCACCGCAAATACAGCCGCGAAGTGGTGGTGAAGATCGCCGCACGGCATGCCAAGAAGGAGGCGCTGATCCTGTTCTCCCGCGAGATCGCCCAGGCCGCCACCGGCATGGCTCCGGGCCTGACCGGCATTGTCGGCGGCCGCCCCACCGTCTACCCGGTGATCCGCCTGTTCAGCTTCCTGGTGGACAAGAGTGCCTGCGCCCTGAGCGTCGAAATCAACGGTGAGCGCCAGCCGGTCGCCCTGCCCCAGATCGATACCTTCGACCCAGCCCAGCTTCGTGCACCGGCCGCTCTGCCCGTGCCAATGGGTGAAGCCGACTCCGCCGTACCCCTGATCCGCCTGGCCGTGGCCCGCTCCGGCGACAAGGGCAACCACAGCAACATCGGTGTGATGGCCAGAAAGCCCGAATACCTGGCATGGATCGCTGCTGCGCTGACGCCCGAAGCCGTGGCCAACTGGATGGCGCATACCCTGGATGCCGAGCAGGGCCGCGTCAGCCGCTGGTATCTGCCGGGCAGCCACAGCCTCAACTTCCTGCTGGAAAACGCGCTGGGCGGCGGCGGCGTCGCCAGCCTGCGCATCGACCCGCAGGGCAAGGCTTTCGCTCAGCAGTTGCTGGAATTTCCAGTGCCAGTACCAAGAGCGCTGGCTGAAGCGCTGTAGATGCTAATCGTAGGGTGGATGACGCTTCATCCATCCACCGGCTTCTGGTGGAAAACGCTCCACGGTTTTCCACCCTACATCTTGTAGGAGCGGCTTCAGCCGCGATTGGGCTTAGACAAAAGCATCGCGGCTAAAGCGGAATGCCGCCCAGCCGCTCCAACGGAACCGAGAAGGACAACAAGAACAATGAGCTACGACTCCGTATTCAAACCTGGCCTGTTCAATGAACAGACCATCCTGGTCACCGGTGGTGGCAGCGGCATCGGTCGCTGCGTGGCCCACGAACTGGCCCACCTCGGCGCCCATGTGGTGCTGGTCGGGCGCAAGCAGGAAAAGCTGGAGAAGACCTGCACCGAGATCACCGAGGACGGCGGCAGCGCCAGCTTCCAGGTTTGCGACATCCGTGACGAAGAAGCCGTGAAGGCCATGGTCGGCGCGGTGATCAGGGAGCACGGGCGCATCCATCAGCTTGTGAACAACGCCGGCGGCCAGTTCCCCGCACCGCTGATCGGCATCAACCAGAAAGGCTTCGAGGCCGTGGTACGCACCAACCTGGTGGGCGGATTTCTGGTGGCCAAGGAAGTCTTCCTGCAGAGCATGAGCAAGCACGGCGGCAGCATCGTCAACATGCTCGCCGACATGTGGGGCGGCATGCCCGGCATGGGCCATTCGGGGGCGGCGCGGGCCGGCATGGAGAACTTCACCAAGACCGCCGCCTACGAGTGGGGCCACGCCGGTGTGCGGGTCAATGCCGTAGCGCCGGGCTGGATCGCCTCCAGCGGCATGGACACCTACCCCGAGTCGATGAAGAACATGATCCGCAACCTCAAGGATCACGTGCCGTTGCAACGCATCGGCACCGAGTCCGAGGTGGCTGCGGCGATCGTCTTCCTGCTCAGTCCCGGCGCCAACTTCATCAGCGGCAACTCCATTCGCATCGATGGTGCCGCCAGCCAGGGCACCCGCGCCTGGACGCTGGGCAAGGCGAAAAACAGCGAGTCCTACAACGGTTTCCACCGGGCCTACGTGCCCAACGTACTGAAAGATCAGGAGTAAGGCGATGCCCGTGATCCAATCGGAAATCGATGTCCATGGCGAAGCCTTCGCGCAGAACCGCGAAGCCATGCTGGCAGCCATCGCGACCTTCCGCGACGTCGAACAAAAGGTGCTCGACAAGGCGCAGGAAGCCAAGGCCAAGTTCGAGAAGCGTGGCCAGTTGCTACCGCGTGAACGCATCAACCTGTTGCTCGATGCCGGCGCGCCCTTCCTCGAGCTGTCCTCGCTGGCCGGCTACAAGCTGCACGACGACAAGGATGGCAGCCAAGCCGGTGGTGGAATCATCGCCGGCATCGGCTACATCGCCGGCATTCGCTGCCTGGTGCTCGCCAACAACAGCGCGATCAAGGGCGGCACCATCTCCCCCACCGGACTGAAGAAGTCCCTGCGCCTGCAGCAGATCGCCGTCGAGAACAAGCTGCCGGTGGTGACCCTGGCCGAGAGCGGCGGCGCCAACCTCAACTATGCCGCCGACATCTTCGTCGAAGGTGCACGCGGCTTCGCCAACCAGGCACGCATGTCCGCCATGGGCCTGCCGCAGGTCACCGTGGTGCATGGTTCCAGCACCGCTGGCGGGGCCTACCAGCCTGGCCTGTCGGACTACGTGGTAGTGGTACGCGGCAAGGCCAAGATGTTCCTCGCCGGCCCGCCTCTGCTGAAAGCCGCCACCGGCGAGATCGCCACCGACGAGCAACTCGGCGGCGCCGAGATGCACGCTCAGGTCGCCGGCACCGCCGAGTACCTGGCCGAGAACGACGCCGACGGTGTACGCCTGGCGCGCGAGATCCTGGGCATGCTGCCATGGAATCAACAGTTGCCGGCGCGCCCGGCGAAAAGCTGGCGCGAGCCGCTGTACCCGGCCGAGGAGCTGCTCGGCCTGGTGCCAGCCGACGCCAAGAAGCCCTACGACGTACGCGAGATCATCGCGCGCATCGCCGATGGCTCGGAGTTCCTCGACTTCAAGAACGAGTTCGACAGCCAGACCGTCTGCGGCCACCTGCAGATCGAAGGTCAGGCCTGCGGTTTCATCGGCAACAACGGCCCGATCACCCCGCAGGGTGCGGCCAAGGCGGCGCAGTTCATCCAGCTGTGCGAGCAGAGCAACACACCGATCCTGTTCTTCCACAACACCACCGGCTTTATGGTCGGGACGGAATCGGAACAGAACGGCGTGATCAAGCACGGCTCGAAGATGATCCAGGCCGTGGCCAACGCCACCGTGCCCAAGCTCACCATCGTCGTTGGTGGCTCCTACGGCGCCGGCAACTACGCCATGTGCGGCCGTGGCCTCGACCCACGCTTCATCTTCGCCTGGCCCAACAGCCGCACCGCCGTGATGGGCGGTGCCCAGGCCGGCAAGGTGCTGCGCATCGTCACCGAGGACAAGCACGCCAAGGAAGGCAAGGAAGCCGATCCGAAAATGCTCGACATGCTCGAGCAAGTCACTGCGCAGAAACTCGACAGCCAGTCCACCGCCCTCTATGGCACCGCCAGCCTGTGGGATGACGGCCTGATCGACCCACGTGATACGCGCAAGCTGCTGGGCTTTTTGCTGGACATCTGCGCCGAAGCCAATCTGCGGCCTCTGAAATCCAACCGTTTCGGCGTCGCCCGTTTCTGACCCTCATCATCGGAGCACAACAACAATGATCTTCACCCAGGAACACGAAGAACTCCGCCGCACCGTCCGCAACTTCGTCGACAAGGAAATCAACCCGCACGTCGATGAGTGGGAAAAGGAAGGCCGCTTCCCCATCCATGACATTTTCAAGAAAGCCGGCGAACTGGGCCTGCTGGGCATCTCCAAGCCGGAGAAATTCGGCGGCATGGGCCTGGACTACAGCTACTCCATCGTCGCAGCCGAAGAGTTCGGCACCATCCATTGCGGCGGCATCCCGATGTCCATCGGCGTGCAGACCGACATGTGCACCCCTGCCCTGGCCCGCTTCGGCTCCGATGAGCTGCGCGAAGAATTTCTGCGCCCGGCCATCAGCGGCGAGATGGTTGGCTGCATCGGCGTCTCCGAAGTTGGCGCCGGCTCCGACGTGGCGGGCCTGAAGACCACTGCGCGCAAGGACGGCGACGACTACGTGATCAACGGTAGCAAGATGTGGATCACCAACTCGCCGTCGGCCGACTTCATCTGCCTGCTGGCCAACACCAGCGACGACAAGCCGCACGTCAACAAGTCGCTGATCGTGGTGCCGATGAAGACCCCAGGCGTCAGCGTCAGCCCGCACCTGGACAAGCTAGGCATGCGCAGCTCCGAGACCGCCCAGGTGTTCTTCGACAACGTACGCGTGCCGCAGCGCTATCGCATCGGCCACGAAGGCGCCGGTTTCATGATGCAGATGCTGCAGTTCCAGGAAGAACGCCTGTTCGGCGCGGCCAACATGATCAAGGGCCTGGAGCATTGCGTCGACACCACCATCGACTACTGCAAGCAGCGCCACACCTTCGGCCAACCGCTGATCGACAACCAGGTCATCCACTTCCGCCTGGCCGAACTGCAGACCGAGATCGAGTGCCTGCGCGCACTGGTCTACCAGGCAACCGAGCAGTACGTGAAAGGCCGCGACGTGACCAAGCTGGCGTCAATGGCCAAGCTCAAGGCCGGGCGCCTGGGTCGCGAGGTGTCCGACGCCTGCCTGCAGTACTGGGGCGGCATGGGCTTCATGTGGGACAACCCGGTGTCGCGCGCCTACCGCGACGTGCGCCTGGTCAGCATCGGCGGCGGCGCCGACGAAATCATGCTCGGCATCATCTGCAAGCTGATGGGCATTCTCCCAGGGAAAAAGAAAGGCTGACCCGCCACTCATACCGTTGCGGCGGGTTTCACCCGCCCTACATCGAGGCTATGCGATGAACGATCTGCCCCACTGCGAAACCCTGCTGCTGAACGTCGTCGGTGGCGTGCTGCACATCACCCTCAACCGACCGGACAGCCGCAACGCCATGAGCCTGGCCATGGTCGGCGAGCTGCGCGCCACCCTGGAGGCCGTGCGCCATGATCCGAGCGTGCGTGCCCTCGTTCTGCGCGGAGCCGGCGGCCACTTCTGCGCCGGCGGCGATATCAAGGACATGGCCGGTGCGCGTGTCAAGGGTGGCGATGCTTACCGCGAGCTGAACCGCGCCTTCGGTGCGCTGCTGGAAGAAGCCCAGGCCGCGCCGCAGGTACTGGTGGCCGTGCTGGAAGGTGCCGTACTGGGTGGCGGCTTCGGCCTGGCCTGCGTATCCGACGTGGCCATCGCTGCCAGCGGCGCCAAGTTCGGCCTGCCGGAAACCACGCTGGGCATCCTCCCGGCGCAGATCGCCCCCTTCGTCGTGCACCGCATCGGTCTGACCCAGGCACGCCGCCTGGCCCTGACCGCTGCCCGTTTCGACGGTACCGAGGCCCTGCGCCTGGGTCTGGTGCACTACTGCGAGCACGATGAAGCTGCACTGCAGCAGCGCCTGGACGAAACCCTGGAGCAGATTCGCCAATGTGCGCCACAGGCTAACGCGCAGACCAAGGCACTGCTGCTGGCCAGCGAACGCGAAGCACTCGGCCCGCTGCTCGACCGCGCGGCTGAGCAGTTCGCCGCCGCCGTGACCGGTGCAGAGGGCGCCGAGGGCACCATGGCTTTCGTGCAGAAACGCAAGCCCAAGTGGGCCCAGTAGTAGCTCCCCTCTCCCGCTGCGGGAGAGGGAACAAATAGACCGTAGCCCGGATGCAATCCGGGGAGCGCCCCACAGGAGCACAAAGATGCCCGCATTCAACAAGATCCTGATCGCCAACCGCGGCGAGATCGCCTGCCGGGTGATGCGCACCGCCATCGAGCTCGGCTACCGCACCGTGGCCGTGTACTCCGAGGCCGATGCCGACGCCCGCCATGTGCAGATCGCCGACGAAGCCATGTGCATCGGCCCGGCCCAGGTCAACCAGTCCTACCTGCGCATCGACGCCATCATCGAAGCCGCACGCAAGACCGGCGCCGACGCCATCCACCCCGGCTATGGTTTTCTCTCCGAGAACGCCGATTTCGCCCGCGCCTGTGAAGCCGCCGGCATCGTCTTTATCGGCCCGACCGTGGAAGCCATCCACCTGATGGGCAGCAAGCGCCTGTCGAAGATAGCCATGCTCGAAGCCGGCGTGCCCTGCATTCCCGGCTTTGAGGGCGCCGCCCAGGATGACGAAACCCTGGCCAGCGAAGCCGAACGCATCGGCTATCCGCTGATGATCAAGGCCAGCGCCGGTGGCGGTGGTCGCGGCATGCGTCTGGTGCATGAGTCCTCCGAGCTGCTGGGGCAGATCCGCACCGCCCGTTCCGAAGCGCAGAACGCCTTCGGCTCCGGCGAGCTGATCCTCGAACGCGCGGTGATCCGCCCTCGCCACGTGGAAATCCAGGTCTTTGGCGATCAGCACGGCACTATCGTCTACCTCGGCGAGCGCGACTGCTCGGTGCAGCGTCGTCACCAGAAGGTGGTCGAGGAAGCGCCCTGCCCGGTGATGACGCCCGAGCTGCGCCGCGCAATGGGCGAGGCGGCGGTCAAGGCTGCAGCCTCGGTGAGCTACGTCGGCGCCGGCACCGTGGAATTTCTGCTCGACGCCAGCGGCGAGTTCTTCTTCCTGGAAATGAACACGCGCCTGCAGGTCGAGCATCCGGTCACCGAGCTGATCACCGGGCAGGATCTGGTGGCCTGGCAGATTCGCGTTGCCGAGGGCCAGCCCCTGCCGCTGCAGCAGGACGACATTCGCCTCACCGGCCACGCCATGGAGGTGCGCCTGTACGCCGAGGACTCAGCCGCCGGTTTCCTGCCGCAAACCGGCCAGGTGCTTCGTTGGGAGCCCGAACTGCTGGCCGGCGTGCGCATCGACCACGGCCTGGTCGAAGGCCAGGCCGTCACCCCCTTCTACGATCCGATGCTGGCCAAGGTCATCGCCTACGGCGAAACCCGCGACGAAGCCCGGCGCAAGCTGGTACGCGCCGTCGAGCAATGCGTGCTGCTCGGCGTCAACGGCAACCAGCGCTTCCTCGCCAACCTGCTCAAGAACCCGGAGTTCGCTGCCGGCAACGCCACCACGGCGTTCATCGCCGAGCATTTCGCAGATGACCCCAGCCTGCATCCGCATACCGCCAGCCTGGCCGAGCTGGCCATGGCCGCTGCCCTGCTCTACCAGGTTTCGGCCGACGCCCGTGCGCACCAGCCCGGCCTGTCCGGCTGGCGCAGCGCTGGCAGTGCGCCTTGGCGTTTCGTCCTCAAGCAGGGCGAACACAAGCACGCCGTGGAGCTGGACGTGCTCGCCAGCGGCGCCCAAGCGCACCTTTGCGTGCGTCGGGGCGAAGAACAGCTGTCCCTACGCCTGCTGGCCAGCGACGGTCGTTGGCTGACCCTGGAACTAGACGGCGTGCGCCGCCGCCAGGCCTACCACATCGAAGGCGAGCACCTGTGGCTGTATGGTGAGCACGGTAACCTGGAACTGGTCGATGTCACCCACGAGCCGGCCGGCGGCCAGAACGCCGCCAGCAGCGGCGCGGTGAAGGCACCGATGGATGGCGCCATCGTCGACGTACTGATCGCCGAGGGTGCCAGCGTGAGCAAGGGACAACTGCTGGTGGTGCTGGAAGCGATGAAGATGGAGCACCCGCTCAAGGCTGGCGTCGACGGCATCGTTCGCCGCGTCGGCGTAAGCCAGGGCGACCAGGTGAAGAATCGCCAGTTGCTGGTGGAAATCGAAGCTGTAGGGGCCTGAAATATCGCTGTGGGAGGGGCTTTAGCCGCGACGGAAACTCACAATTAGAGTCCCTCTTCCCTCATAACAACAATACCGGAGCACGCCCATGTCACTTTCCGGCAAGACCCTGTTCATCACTGGCGCCAGCCGTGGCATCGGCCGCGAGATCGCCCTCAAGGCCGCCGCCGATGGCGCCAACATCGTAATCGCAGCCAAGAGCGCCGAGCCCCACCCGAAACTGGAAGGCACCATCTTCAGCGTCGCCGCCGAGGTCGAAGCCGCAGGCGGCAAGGCCCTGGCCCTGCAACTGGACGTGCGCGACGAACAGGCTGTGGCAGCCGCCATGGCCCAGGCCGCCGAGCATTTCGGCGGCATCGACGCGCTGGTCAACAACGCAGGCGCGATCAAGCTGGTAGGTGTGGAGAAGCTCGAACCCAAGCGTTTCGACCTGATGTACCAGATCAACACCCGCGCGGTGATGGTCTGCAGCCAGGCGGCCCTGCCCTATCTGAAGAAGAGCGCGGGCGGGCATATCCTCAACCTCTCCCCACCGCTCAACCTAGACGCCAAGTGGTTCGCCCAGCACGGCCCCTACACCGTCACCAAGTACGGCATGAGCATGCTCACCCTGGGCATGAGCGAGGAGTTCAAGAAGTACGGCATCAGCGTCAACTCGCTGTGGCCGAAGACCATGATCGCCACCGCCGCCATCGAGTTCGAGCTGGGCAGCCGCGACGCCTTCAAGCGCGCGCGCATCCCGGCGATCATGGCCGACGCAGCCCATGCGATCCTCGCCAGCCAGGGCCGCAGCATCACCGGGCGCCTGCTGATCGACGAGGACATCCTGCGTGAACAGGGCGTCACTGACTTCGAGCAATACCGCTTCGATCCCGCCGGCGGCAGCCTGGTGCCTGATCTGTTCGTCGATTGAAGTCTCGGATGCATTGGCTTCATAGCCCGGATGCAATCCGGGGATCCCATGCGCGGATCTCCCCGGATTTCATGCGGGCTACGGGGCGCCTTGACCCGTAGGGTGCGCGGCGCGTACCGAGACAACATTGGGATTTGTGCCTGGTTCGGTGCGCACAGCGCCCCCTACGAGCGGCAAGGCTATTTGCCGATCTGCCCGCCGAGGAGCGCACCAGAGCCATGGCTGGTGCGCGCTGGGCTGACTACAGTCATGACTCGCCTCCAATTCATAACAGCCCACGTGCGAGCCCTATGAGCCAAGCCGATCTGATTTCGCCCTTCCGCTTCCTGGCCCACCTGCCGCAACACCTGCCGCGTGTGCCGCGCATGCTGCGTGGCCTTTACTACGCCGGCATCCGCAACCGCGAGAAGAATCTGTCACTGGCCTGGGCGCTGCAGCGCACCGCCGAACGCCACCCCGAGCGTCCGGCGCTGATGGATGAACACCGCCAGCTCAGTTATCGCACGTTCAATGCCTGGGCCAACCGACTGGCCTGGACGTTCAAGGCCGAAGGTGTCGGCCATGGCGACGTGGTCGCGGTAATGCTGGAGAACCGCCTGGAACTGCTGACGATCCTCGCCGCGCTGAGTAAGCTCGGTGCGGTCGGCGCCCTGATCAACACCACCCAGCGCGGCAAGGTACTGGCGCATAGCTTCAATCTGGTAAAGCCCGGCTTTCTGGTCATCGGTGACGAACTGCGCGACGCCTTCGACGAAATCGCGGCACAACTTCACAACCCGCAGGCGTGCCGCTACTGGATCGCCGACCAGGATTGCCTGCGTGATCCCGGCCAGGCGCCAGATGGCTGGCTCAACCTCATGCAGATCGCCAGCGGCCAGGCCGAGGACAACCCGCCGGACAGCCTGAGCGTGCGCATGAAGGACGCTTGTTTTCTGATCTACACCTCCGGCACCACCGGCCTGCCCAAGGCCTCGATCATGAGCCATGGCAAGTGGATCAAGGCCTATGGCGGCTTCGGTCATTCCGGCCTGACGCTGAACGAACGCGACGTGCTCTACCTCACCCTGCCCTGCTACCACAACAACGCCGTCACTGTGTGCTGGAGCGCGGTGCTGGCCGGCGGCGCGGCCATCGCCCTACGCCGCAAGTTCTCTGCCAGCGCCTTCTGGAGCGACGTGGCGCGCTACCAGGCCACTTGCTTCGGCTACATCGGCGAACTGTGCCGCTATCTGCTCAACCAGCCCGTACATCCAGCAGAACGAGGTAACAGCCTGCGCTGCATGATCGGCAACGGGCTGCGCCCCTCGATCTGGGCCGAGTTCAAGCAACGCTTCGGCGTCGAGCAGATCACCGAGTTCTATGCCTCCAGCGAAGGCAACATCGGCTTCACCAACGTCTTCAACTTCGACAATACCGTCGGCTACACCCCAGCCACCTACGCCATCGTCCGCTACGACCTGGAGAACGACCGCCCCGTGCGTGGCAGCAACGGCTTCCTGCAGAAGGCCGACAAGGGCGAAGCCGGCCTGCTGATCAGCGAGATCAGCGCCAAATGGCCGTTCGATGGCTACACCGATCCGGCCAAGAGCGAGGCGGCGATCCTGCGTGACGTGTTCAAGAAGGGCGACGCCTGGTTCAACACCGGCGACCTGATGCGCGACATCGGCTGCAAGCATGCGCAGTTCGTCGACCGCCTCGGCGATACCTTCCGCTGGAAAGGCGAGAACGTCTCCACTACCGAAGTGGAAAACGTGCTCGGCGCCTTCCCCGGTGTGGAGGATGCCGTGGTCTACGGCGTGGAGATTCCCGGCACCAATGGCCGCTGCGGCATGGCCGCGCTACGCCTGGCGTCAGGTTGCGTGCTGGATGGCGCAGCGCTGGCCGCCCACCTCGATGCCGAACTGCCCGCCTACGCCGCGCCGTTATTCGTTCGTCTGCTCGGCGAAGTCGAGACCACCGGCACCTTCAAATACAAGAAGACCGATCTGAAGCAGGCCAGCTATGACCCGAGCCAGGTCGATGGCCCGCTCTACGTGCGCCTGCCCGGCGCGGACAGCTTCCAGCCGCTGAGTCACGAAACCCATGCAGCCATCGAGCAGCAACACTACCGATTCTAAGCAGCCTGGGGCCACGCCCTGGTCAGGGTGCGCCGCTCCGGCTACTGCTTGAACTCGAACTGCAGCTCAGCACCTTCGATGGAATCCCAGTAGTCGTCCACACGCTCGTTGCTGATCAGCCGACCGCTGATCTGGAACGGGCTCTGGACTTCGGGTTTCTCACCAAACAGCGGCGGCAACACCGGCGCCAGATCCTCGCGGGTTTCGCTTTCCAGCGCCTGCTCGAACAACTCCTGCGGCACGCTCAAATCCAGCGCCAGTTTCGGTTCGGGCTCCGCTGGCTTGGGCTGTGGCACTGCAGCAGGCTTGGGCTTGGCGGCGACAGGCGGTTTGGCGGGGGGCACGGGTTTGCTTTCGACCACCTTGGCAGGCGGCGCGGGTTCGACAGGCTCAGGCTTGGCGACCTCGGCAACGGGTGCAGGCTCAGGTGCTGCAGCCACTGCCGGCTTTGCCTCAGGTTGCTGCGCAACGGGCTCTGGCTCACGCTCACAGGCGCTCAGCCAACCCAGGCACAGCAAGAGGAGAATGGACTTACGTATCATGGGACAAGGGTAGCTCGATCAGTAACGCGCCCATGCTCCTCCGCCTGGGCGCGCCTGACAAGCCGACTTACATGACTTTTACTTCGGTGGCTCCGCGGCCAGGTGTGCAAGTTCGGCCTCGATATCCAGTTGCGGATAATCGGCCTTGAGCTGCTCCAGCAACTGCTGCGCCTGTTTCTGCTCGCCCGCCTTACGCAGCGCCAGCAACTGCAGCAGTGCCTCACGCGGCTCACTCTGGATCACCAGCTCGGCCATGGGGGCAATCACCGCTGAACTGGCCATCGGCGCATCCGCCATCGCGGCCGGTGGCGCCGAGCGAGCCATGGCCTCGGCTTTCATCTGCTCCTGAGGTACGGCCATGCGCGCCACCGACTCGCCCTCGGTAGCACGCTTGGCCGCCATCGGCGCGGGGGCTGGCGCTGCAGGGCTCATCGCCACGCTGGGCGGCACGGCATCGAAGGCATCCGGCGTCTGCTCCAGCGTACGCCAGGTCAGGCTGACACCAATCCCGACACAGGCCAGCCCGGCCACGGCCACCGACCAGCGCTGGCGGCCGCTGCCGAACAGCCATTGGTACAGGCGCTGCGCCCAGCCAGCTTCAACCTTGGCAGCCTGATGCGTTTGGCGAGCCGCCGCACTGGCCGCCGCCAGAATACGCGCATCCAGCTCGGCCGAGGGCTCGCCGCTAGCATGGGCACGGAAATGCGCCAGCAGCGCCTGTTCGTGATCCAGCGGTTCTCGTTCATGGGTCATGCGGACAACTCCTCGGTGGCCAGCAGCCGGCGCAGTTTCTGCAGGGCATAGCGCAGACGGCTCTTGACCGTCTCGGCCGGCGTGCGGGTCAACTCGGCAATCTCGTTCAGTTCCAGGTCGCCATGGGCGCGCAGCAGGAACACCTCGCGCTGGTCTTCCGGCAGGTCGGCCAGCGCCGCCTGCAGCCGCTCGCTATCGCGGCTCAGGCTCCACTGCTGCTCGGGGCCCGGCTGCGGGTCGGCCTGGGCGTGCTGGCCTTCGTCATATTCGTCATGCCCTGTCTGATGACGGCCCGTCTTGCGCCAGTGGTCGATCAAACGGTTGCGGGCGATCTGGTACAGCCAGGTCTTGAACAGCACCGCCTCGCGCTGCTCGCTCTGGCTGCGGATCAGACTCATCCAGGTTTCCTGGAACACTTCCTCGGCCAGGGCATGGTCGCCACACAGGCCGAGCAGAAAGCGGAACAGCCCCAGCCGATGGCGCTGGTACAGCACGTTGAAGGCCGCGGCATCGCCGCGGCGGTAACGCCGCAGCAAGGCGGCGTCGTCATCCGTGAGAGGTGCGTTCACTGCTGAACTCGTTCAGGGGTGGAACCGGAAGTGTGCAGGCTCTGGGCAATTTCGGCCAGTTGGATGAATTCGCCGCGCAGGCCGAAGCGATCCTCGCCCTTGGCCGAGCGCGCCAGCGAGATGCTCTGCGCCAGATCGAAGTCGCCGGTGTAGCGACCGTCCTTGAGCTGTTGGGCGAAGGCCGCGACCGCAGCGGCGAACCTCAGATCCTCGCTGGCAGCCGCTACCGGCGTCGCCTCGGCACGCGCAATGGGCCGCTCCAGCATCCGGCTGGACGCCTCCCCCGGCGTCTTGTAGCGAATCCGCAACCAGGCCAGTTCGCCACTATTGCTCGCGGGCTGGGCACTGGTCTGATAACGCAGCGGCTCCAGCCAGCCCTTGGCACCGGCCGGGACGATCTCGTACAGCGCGGTAACGGTATGCCCTGCGCCGATATCGCCGGCATCGACCTTGTCATTGCTGAAATCCTCACGCTTGAGTGCGCGGTTCTCGTAGCCCAGCAAGCGGTACTCGCTAACCTCGCTCGGGTTGAATTCCAGTTGCAGCTTCACATCGCTAGCCACAGTGGCCAGGGTCGAGCCGAGCTGATCCACCAACACCTTGCGCGCCTCGCGCAGGTTGTCGATATAGGCGTAATTGCCATTGCCGGCGTCGGCCAACTGCTCCATCAGTCGTTCGTTGTAGTTGTCCACGCCGAAACCCAGGGTAGTCAGCGAGACGCCGCTCTTGCGCTTGTCGGCGGCCAGTTGCTTGAGGCTGTCGAAGTCGCTGATGCCGACGTTGAAGTCGCCATCGGTGGCCAGCAGGATGCGGTTGATACCGCCGTCGATCAGGTGCTTGCTCGCCTGCTGATAGGCCAGCTGAATGCCCGACTCGCCTGCCGTCGAGCCACTGGCAGTGAGTTGATCGATAGCCGCACGGATCTTCGCCTTGTCACTGCCGGGTGTGGAGTCCAGCACCACCTGACTGTCACCGGCATAGGTGACCAGCGAGACACGATCCTGCGGGCGCAACTGATCGACCAGCAACTTCAGCGTGCCCTGCACCATCGGCAGGCCTTCGCGGCGATGCATCGAACCAGACACGTCGACCAGAAACACCAGGTTGGCTGGCGGCAGTTCATCAACGCTGCGATCCGATGCCTTGATGGCGATGCGCAGCAGACGCGTCTGCGGGTTCCACGGCGTCACCGCCAGTTCGGTGCTGACGCCGAAAGGCACATCCCCCTGCGGCAACGGATAGGCATAGGGGAAGTAGTTGACCAGTTCCTCCAGGCGCACGGCATCCTTCGGTGGCAGTTGCCCGTCATTGAGGAAGCGACGCACGTTGGCATAGCTGCCAGTATCAACGTCGATGCTGAAGGTGGACACCGGCGTCTCGGCAACGGCGAACACCGGGTTGTCGGCATAGGCCTGGTACTGCTCGCGCGACTCGTCACGGTAGCTCGGCGGCAGGATATCGGCGATGGGGGCCGGCGCGTAGGCCATCGGCGCCATGCGCTTCTGACTGGCCTCGGCATGCATCTCGGCAGCCGCAGGCGCAGCCAGCCGCTCGTGGACGAGTGACGCCGCCGGCTCCGAGTTTGCCTGGGCTTCCGGCTCCGGGCCAGAGGCGCTACAGGCGGCGAGCAGAAGCAATGTGCCCGCCGAAAAACCGACGGTGAACGGACGAATTAGCAGCGAGGAATAAACGGACATAGTGCATCTCCTGAGTAATGGCACGAGACCTTCGCTCAGGTAGACGCAGACCTTCGATGAACCGGGTTAAGCCAGGAAGGTTATTTCAATCTTCCCAGGAACCGCCCGCCTCCTGGCATAGCTGCGTCGCCAGCATGCCCAACGTCATCAGCGCACGCTCCGCCTCGCGGTTCCACGGGATGCCGCAGTTGAGCCGTACGCAATGGTTGAACTGCTCGGTATTGCTGAAGATCAGCCCCGGCGCGATGGAAATGCCCTGCTGCAGCGCGCGCACGTGCAGATCCTTGGTGTTGACCCGCGCCGGCAGGCTGACCCAGAGGATGAAGCCGCCCTTGGGCCGGGTTATCTGCGTACCAGTCGGGAAGTACTGCTGTACCGCCAATTGGAAGGCACTGAGGTTCTTGCGGTACTCCTGACGGATATGTCGCAGATGACGGTCATAACCACCATTTTCCAGATAAGCCGCCACTGCCATCTGGGTGACGCTGCACGCCGAATGAGTGGAAAAGGTCTGCAACCGCTGAATCTCGTCCTGATACTTGCCGGCGACGATCCAACCAATGCGCACACCGGGCGAAAGCGTCTTGGAGAAACTAGAGCAATAGATCACCCGACTGTCGCGATCATGCGACTTAAGCGCCTTGGGCGGCCCCTGCTCGAACATCAGTTCACCATAGATATCGTCCTCGACGATCTGGAAATCGTAATCGCCGGCCAGACGCAGCAACTGACGCTGACGTTCCTCGGGAATGGTGCCGCCGAGCGGGTTGGATAGCCGAGCGGTCAGCACCAATGCCTTGATCGGCCACTGGTTGGCCGCCAGTTGCAGTGCTTCGAGGCTGATGCCGGTTGTCGGGTCGCAGGGAATCTCGATGACCTTGAGGCCGAGCAGATCGGCCAGTTGCAGCAGGCCGTAGTAGGTCGGCGACTCCACCGCGATCAGATCGCCCGGCTTGGTCAGCACGCGCAGGCTCATCTGCAGCGCATCGACGCAGCCGTGGGTGATCACCACCTCGGATGGATCGACCACCACGCCGGCATCACGCATGCGGATCGCCACCTGGCGACGCAGCGGCTCGAAACCAGGGCTGAACATGTAGCTGAAGGCACGCGGGCTGTGGAAACGAGTGACCTTGGCCAACTGCTGGTGCAGTGCACGAACCGGCAGGTAGTCCACATGCGGCACTGCAGCACCCAGTGGGAACACACCCTCGCGGCGCGACTCGGTGAGCACCTGATTGATGATGCTGGAACGGGTGACCAGACCCGGACGCTCGACCTTGGCGATATCCGGCGTCGGTGCCGTCAGCGCTGGCGTCTGGTGCACATAGAAGCCGGATTGCGGGCGGGCACGAATCAAGCCCTGGTCTTCGAGATTGGCGTAGGCCTGCAAAACCGTGGCATGGCTGACGTTGAGCTGCGCACTCATCTTGCGCACCGAGGGCACGCGCTCACCCGGCTGATAGACGCCACGACGAATATCCTCGGCCAACTGCCCGGCGATACGTTGATAAAGCAACAGATTGGTCATGGCGGCCTCCTCCGGATCACTGAACCATAACAGTAACCTATTGCTACAAAATTGTACCGGCACAGATCGCAACAGTCTTCGCCATACAGCCCTTAGCCAGCAGCTGTATTCCCGATACGACTATCGAGTAGACATAAAAAACCCCGGACAAAGCCGGGGTTAGGGGTTACACCAAAATCAGCGCTCAGCGCCGAGCTGGCCTCGCTCATCGGAGAAGACGATCTCCACTCGACGGTTCTGCGCACGCCCCCGCGCCGAAGCATTCTCTGCCACGGGGAAGTCGACACCGTAGCCGACCACCTGAATACGCTTGGGGTCGACGCCAAGGTCGACCAGCAAGTCAGCCACCGCCTGCGCACGGGCGCGTGACAGCTCGAGGTTTTCCTCAGCACTGCCGGTGTTATCGGTATAACCCTCTATACGCACACGGCGCTGCGGGTTGATCTGCAGGAATTGCACGAGCTTGAGTACCGTACGATTGGCCGCTGGCTGCAACTCGGCACGACCTGCATCGAACAGCATGTCGCCCAGGGTCATGACCAGCCCGCGCTCGGTCTCGCTGGTGGCGAGGCTGACCATCTGTTCTTCGAGCCATCCACTGTGCTGCTGCACGCTGAGCAACTTGGCTTCGCGCAAGGTCAGTTGCAGACGTTGGCGCTCCAGCTCCAGCTTGGCAGCACGCTCTTGATTGAGACTGATCTCGCTGTGCTGCCGGGCGATTTCGGCATAGCGCTGGCTGAGGTAGGCGTAATGCCGTACATCCTCCGCACTGCCCCAATAGCTCGACAGTCGCTCGGCACGCCCCAGGGATTCGCCAGCGCGAATCACATCCTTGGGTGCAGCGCGCAGTACATTGGGATCTTCCTTGACCGACTGGAAGCTGATGCGAGCCGCCTCCAATGCCTGCTCGCTTGCCGGCTGGTGAGCCGCACAACCGCCAAGCACGGCACTGGCCAGCAACAGGCTAGAGATTGCTTTCAAGCCACCCATCACATGGCCCCCAGTTGCTGACGCAGGCGGCTGATACGATGATTCAGTTCCGCCAGTTGTTCACGCCCCTTGCCATTGAGGTGCTCGGCCTCAGCCAAGCGCACATCCAGTTCAGCCTGCTCGGCCAGCAAACGCGCCTCCTTGTTCTGCCCGTCCTGCAGTGCAGCTTGCGCTCGCACGAACTTGTCTTCGGCCAGACGCAGCGACTCCGATTGTTCGCCGTCCACACCGAGCGCCTTCGCCTGGGTCAGTGCCTGCTCGGTCAGACGCAGCTGTTCATTGGGGGCCGGGTCGCTGGCGCAGGCGGTCAGGCCCAATGCCAGCAGCACGAGAAGAAATCGATTCACAAAAATATCCTACTGATTGATGTCGCCGACCGGATCGGGCTGCATCTGCTGGGCTTTCCACAGTTCCAGATTGCGCTGTAGCAATTGCTCGGGCAGCCCGGCGGCGACCAATTCTGTCATTTTCCGCGCCAGCTGTCCGCGCAGCCAGGGCTCGTTGCAAGCCGAGTTGTGCGACAGGGTCAGATAAAGACCCTCACTGGAAATCGGCGGATCCAACACTTCGAGGTCATCTTCCATGCCCAGGGTTTCGGCCAGGGCCAGGCCGGGATAGCGCTCGTAAAGCACATAGTCGGTGCGCCCGAGCATGAGCTTCTGGAACGCCTGGGTCAGGCTGGACACTCCTTCCAGGGTGAGATTCTGCTTGGCGAAAGCATCGAATTGCTGACCAAAGCTGTTGCCCACCAGGGTGTCGCCGGTATGCCCCTGCAGATCGATCCAGCTGCCGTAGGGAAATGCCTCACCCTTGCGCACCCAGACCACGCTGGGCGTGAAGAAGAACGCCGGGTGCACGTAATCCATGCTATCCAGGCGCGGCAGCGTCAAGAAGGCGCCAGCGATCAGGTCGACCCGGCCGGTGCGCACCTCGTCCTGCGCACGAGACCAGGGGCCGGTATAGATCACATCCACCACGACACCCAACTCTTTGGCCAGGTGCTTGAGCAGATCGGCATTCGCGCCAATCAGCTGCTGCGGATTCTGCGGATCGCGCCATAGGTAGGGTGGATACTCGGGGTTACCGGTCGCCACCAGGCGCTCGCATTTACCCACGGCCAAGGCAGTTGCCGGCATCAGCGCCAGGGCACACCACAGCAACAGTGACTTAAACAGACAACGCTCGGGCATTGGCTACTCTCGGTTCGTGCGGTGATCGGTAAGGTTGGGACAGCTCCGGAAAGCTTCCGTGTTCATGCTAGCTTAATGGCGCCGCAATAATAATTCGCGATAAGGACGCGCCATGAAAAAACTGCTCTTTGGTCTACTCGTACTGCTCATCGGCATCGCGACAATACTGTACTGCTTCCCGGCGACTCAGTTGGCCAGCCTGCGACTGATCGAACAACAGCGCGCAGGTCTCAGCCCTCAACAGCTACATGTCCGCGATCTTAACATCCATTACTACGAGGGAGGATCGGCAAACGGCGAAACCCTGGTGCTGCTTCACGGCTTTGCTGCTGACAAGGATAACTGGCTACGCTTTTCCCGCCACCTGACCGACGGCTATCGAGTCATCGCTCTCGATCTGCCGGGCTTCGGTGAGAGTGATCGTCCAGCCGGCAGTTACGATGTCGGCACCCAGGCCGAACGCCTGGCCGACATTCTCGACGCCTTGGGAATCGAGCAGGCGCATCTGCTGGGTAATTCCATGGGCGGGCATATTGCCGCGCTCTTTGCCGCGCGCTATCCAGATCGCGTGCGCTCACTGGCGTTATTTGCCAATGCCGGGATCGACACGCCAAACAAGAGCGAGCTTTTCAAGCTGGTGGAGCGCGGCGCTCCAAACCCGCTGGTGGTCAGACGGCCGGAGGATTTTCAGCGCTTGCTGCAGTTCGTCTTCGTCGAGCCACCCTATCTGCCAGCGTCGCTCAAGGGGTATATGGCCGAGCGCGCCATGGCCAACGCAGCGCATTACGAGCAGGTGTTCCAGCAACTGATCGAGCGCTATATCCCCCTGGAGCCCGAACTGCCCAAGATTCAGGCACCCACTCTCTTGTTATGGGGCAAACAGGATCGTGTGCTGGATGTCTCGAGCATCGAGGTTATGTACCCGCTGCTGCAAAAGCCCAGCGTGACGATCATGGAAGGTGTCGGTCATGCCCCGATGCTCGAGCGCCCCGAGGAAAGCGCCCTGCTCTACCGACGTTTTCTACAGGCGCTGGACTGATTGCAGGCAACAAAAAACCCGCTCTCAGGAGCGGGTTTTTCGTAGCGAAGAAAGCGGTTTTTACACCAGTTTCTCCAGCTCCGGTACAGCTTCGAACAGGTCGGCAACCAGACCATAGTCGGCAACCTGGAAGATCGGCGCCTCTTCGTCCTTGTTGATCGCGACGATCACCTTGGAGTCTTTCATACCGGCCAGGTGCTGGATCGCGCCGGAGATACCGACGGCGATGTACAACTGCGGCGCAACGATCTTGCCGGTCTGACCGACCTGCATGTCGTTCGGCACGAAGCCGGCGTCGACCGCAGCGCGGGAAGCACCAACGGCAGCACCCAGCTTGTCGGCCAGCGCGTACAGATGCTTGAAGTTGTCACCATTGCCCATGCCACGACCGCCGGAAACGACGATCTTGGCAGCGGTCAGCTCCGGACGGTCGGACTTGGCCAGCTCTTCGCCAACGAAGGCGGACTTGCCGGCATCGGCCGGGCCGGAAACGGCCTCAACGGCAGCGGAGCCGCCTTCGGCAGCAGCGGCATCGAAACCGGTGCTACGCACGGTGATCACCTTGATGGCAGCCGAGGACTGCACGGTCGCGATGGCGTTACCGGCATAGATCGGGCGCTTGAAGGTGTCAGCGCTCTCAACGGCGATGATCTCGGAGATCTGATCGACGTCCAGCGCGGCAGCGACGCGCGGTAGGATGTTCTTGCCGTTGCTGGTGGCGGCAGCCAGGATGTGGCTGTAGCCCTTGCCCAGCTCGGCTACCAGCGGAGCGACGTTCTCCGGCAGTTGGTTGGCATAGGCAGCGTTGTCTGCAACCAGAACCTTGGCCACGCCAGCGATCTTGGCAGCAGCTTCGGCAGCAGCGCCAGCGTTGGCACCGGCTACCAGAACGTGAATGTCGCCACCGATCTTCTGCGCAGCTGCAACGGTGTTCAGGGTAGCGGCAGCCAGAGCGGCATTGGTGTGTTCAGCGATAACCAGGATAGTCATTTAGATTACCTTCGCCTCGTTCTTCAGTTTCTCGACCAGTTCAGCCACGGACTTGACCTTGATGCCAGCGCTGCGAGCAGCCGGCGCTTCGACTTTCAGGGTCTTGACGGTGGAAGCGGTGGAAACGCCCAGTGCGTCCGGGGTAACGGTTTCCAGCGGCTTCTTCTTGGCCTTCATGATGTTCGGCAGCGACGCGTAGCGCGGCTCGTTCAGGCGCAGGTCGGTGGTGACGATCGCCGGCAGATTCAGCGCAACGGTCTGCAGACCGCCATCGATCTCACGGGTGACGTTGACCTTGTCGCCAGCCACTTCGACCTTGGAGGCGAAGGTGCCTTGGCCGAAGCCAGTCAGGGCGCCCAGCATCTGGCCGGTCTGGTTGTTGTCGCTGTCGATGGCTTGCTTACCCATGATGACCAGCTGCGGCTGCTCCTTGTCGACCACTGCCTTGAGCAGCTTGGCCACGGCCAGGGAGTTCAGCTCGTCATTGGACTCGACCAGGATGGCACGGTCGGCACCGAGGGCCAGCGCGGTGCGCAGTTGCTCCTGGGCAGTGGCCGGGCCGATGGAGACGACGACGATTTCGCTCGCCACGCCTTTCTCCTTCAGGCGTACGGCTTCTTCCACGGCGATTTCGCAGAAGGGGTTCATGGACATCTTGACGTTGGCGAGGTCGACGCCGCTGTTGTCCGCCTTGACGCGAACCTTGACGTTGTAGTCAACCACTCGTTTGACAGCTACAAGAACCTTCATGGATTCCTCGTTACTCTCCGGTGAATAAGAATGTCGCCAAGGCGAGCCTGGCCGGTGATGCAAAATCGGCCGCATCCAACCTTTCAGCTCAGACGGCGAGCGCAAAACCGCCCGTATCTTGACCCCGCGGCATGGCCCGGTCAATACAGCGAACTGGCCGGTCATCCGCGATGTAGTACGATTCTAACAGGCCTACAGAAAATTCAAACAAACGTTTGTATTGGCCCGTTGAGAGGGTGTAGATATAATGCGCACGCCGTGCTTAGGGAGCGAGCCGCGTCCTCCCACATAAAACATCGAAGAGCCTGAGTAGGAGATAGCCTGTGGAACGCGAATTTATGGAGTTCGACGTCGTCATCGTCGGCGCCGGCCCGTCTGGCCTGTCCGCCGCCTGCCGACTGAAGCAGAAAGCCGCTGAGGCGGGCCAGGAGATCAGCGTCTGCGTGGTCGAAAAAGGCTCCGAAGTCGGTGCTCACATCCTCTCTGGTGCGGTATTCGAGCCGCGCGCCCTGAACGAACTCTTCCCCGACTGGAAAGAACTCGGCGCTCCGCTCAACACCCCGGTCAAGCGCGATGACATCTACCTGCTGCGCGACGCCGACAAGGCTACCCGAATTCCCGACTTCTTTGTGCCGAAAACCATGCACAACGAAGGAAATTACATCATTTCCCTGGGCAACCTGTGCCGCTGGCTGGCCCAGCAGGCCGAGAACCTGGGCGTCGAGATCTATCCGGGCTTCGCCGCTCAGGAAGCGCTGATCGACGAGAGTGGTGTCGTACGCGGCATCGTCACCGGTGACCTGGGTGTCGACCGTGAAGGCCATCCGAAGGAAGGCTACTACACCCCCGGCATGGAACTGCGTGCCAAGTACACCCTGTTCGCCGAAGGCTGCCGTGGCCACATCGGCAAACAACTGATCCAGAAGTACAACCTCGACAGCGAAGCCGACGCCCAGCACTACGGTATCGGCATCAAGGAAATCTGGGACATCGACCCGGCCAAACACGAACAAGGCCTGGTGGTTCACACTGCCGGCTGGCCGATGGATATCATGGGCACCGAAAACACCGGCGGCTCCTTCCTTTATCACCTGGAAAACAACCAGGTCGTGGTCGGCCTGATCATCGACCTGTCCTACGCCAACCCGCACCTGTCGCCGTTCGATGAATTCCAGCGCTACAAGCATCACCCGGTGATCGCCAAGTACCTGGAAGGCGGCAAGCGCGTTGCCTACGGTGCACGTGCCATTGCCAAGGGCGGCATCAACTCGCTGCCGAAGATGGTATTCCCCGGCGGCGCGCTGATCGGTTGCGATCTCGGCACCCTGAACTTCGCCAAGATCAAGGGCAGCCATACTGCCATGAAGTCCGGCATGCTCGCCGCCGACGCCATCGCCGAAGCCCTGGCTGCCGGCCGCGAGGGTGGCGATGAACTGACCAACTACGTCGATGGCTTCAAGGCCAGCTGGCTGTACGACGAGCTGTTCCGCAGCCGCAACTTCGGCGCAGCCATCCACAAGTACGGCGCCATCGTTGGCGGTGGTATCAACTGGCTGGATCAGAACATCTTCGGCGGCAAGATTCCCTTCACCCTGCACGACAACAAGCCGGATTACGCCTGCCTGAAACCGGCCGCAGAGAGCAAGAAGATCGCCTACCCGAAACCGGACGGCAAACTGAGCTTCGACAAACTGAGCTCGGTGTTCCTGTCCAACACCAACCACGAAGAAGAGCAGCCCTGCCACCTGAAGCTCACCGACCCGAGCATCCCACTAGCGAAGAACCTGCCGCTCTACGACGAACCGGCACAGCGCTACTGCCCGGCCGGCGTATACGAGGTAGTGACCCAGGAAGACGGCGAGAAGAAGTTCCAGATCAACGCGCAGAACTGCGTGCACTGCAAGACCTGCGACATCAAGGATCCGGCTCAGAACATCACCTGGATCGCACCGGAAGGCACTGGCGGCCCGAATTACCCCAACATGTAATTCGCCTCAGACGAAAAAGGCTCCCTAGGGAGCCTTTTTCGTTTTTGCCAAATCTGCAACAGCATCCAGCCACAGCCTGGCAAGGGGCAGGATACTCAGTCCTGGTAGATCATCTTGCGGCTCATGCCGCCATCAATCACGAACTCTTGCCCGGTGACGAAACCAGCCCCATCGGAGAGTAGCCAGGCGACCTGCGCCGCGACATCTTCCACCGTACCGACGCGGCCGACAGGATGCTGCGCGTGATCGAACACCGACAATGGCTCCAGACGTTGTTGCGAAGGGTCACGGGCATCGATCCAGCCAGGGCTGACGCAGTTCACCCGCACCTCCGGCCCCAGGCTGACCGACAGCGCATGAGTCAGCGCCACCAGCCCGCCCTTGCTCGCAGCGTAAGCTTCGCAATCGGCTTCAGACTGGTTGGCCCGGGTCGAGGCAATGTTGACGATGGCGCCACGATGGCCGCGCAGATAAGGCGCGCAATGCTTGGCCAGCAGCATGGGCCCGGTCAGGTTCACCGCCAGCATGCGATTCCAGCGCCGCAGATCGAGCGATTCCAGCGGCGGTGTATAAGGATCGGAAATGGCCGCGTTGCACACCAATGCATCGAGGCGGCCGAACTGACCGAGTATCTCGGCAACGCCGACACTGACCTGATCCTCCTTGGCTACGTCCATGGCGACGAACCAGGCGTTGTCACCCAGCGCACGCGCTACCTTGGAGCCCCGCTCACGGTCGACGTCCGCCAGCACCACCTGCCAACCCTCGGTGATCAACCAGGCACTGATGCCCAGACCGATGCCGCGCGCGGCACCGGTGACCAACGCGACACGCCCGTTGTTGGGCGTGCCATTCGTCCCCCACTCCAGCATGCTCAGAGCGAGGCCAAGCCGCGCGCCAGATCCGCCTTGAGGTCTTCGAGCTCTTCCAGGCCTACGGCAACGCGGATCAGGCTGTCGCTGATGCCAGCGTTGGCACGCTCCTGGGGCGTCAAACGGCCGTGCGAAGTGGTGGCCGGATGAGCGATGGTGGTCTTGGTGTCACCCAGGTTGGTGGTGATCGAAATGACGCGAGTGCCATCGATTACCTTCCAGGCAGCATCACGCCCGCCCTTGACCTCGAAACTGACCACCGCGCCGAAGGCGCTCTGCTGCTTCTTCGCCAACTCGTGCTGAGGGTGGCTGGGCAGGCCAGCGTAGTACACGCGTTCGACCTGAGGCTGCTGCTCCAGCCACAGCGCCAGCTGCAGGGCACTGTCGCTTTGCGCACGCATGCGAATACGCAGGGTTTCCAGCCCCTTGATGAACAGCCAGGCGTTGAATGGGCTGAGCGTCGGGCCAGCAGTACGCAAGAAGCCGACTACAAGCTCCATCTGCGCCTTGCGGCCAGCGACCACACCACCCAACCCACGACCCTGACCATCGATGTACTTGGTCGCCGAATGCATGACGATATCAGCACCAAGCTTGAGCGGCTGTTGCAGGGCTGGGGTGCAGAAGCAGTTGTCCACCGCCAGCAGCGCACCACGCGCATGAGCGATTTCGGCCAGTGCCGCGATATCCACCAACTCGGCCAAGGGGTTCGACGGAGACTCGACGAACAACAGCTTGGTGTTTGCCTTGAAGGCCGCCTGCCAGGCATCGAGATCAGCCAGCGGCACGTAATCGACAGAGATACCGAAACGCTTGAGGTACTTCTCGAACAGGCTGATGGTCGAACCGAACACGC
The DNA here is from genome assembly GCF_003008615.1 of Pseudomonas mendocina. Classification (NCBI taxonomy): domain Bacteria; kingdom Pseudomonadati; phylum Pseudomonadota; class Gammaproteobacteria; order Pseudomonadales; family Pseudomonadaceae; genus Ectopseudomonas; species Ectopseudomonas mendocina. The sequence continues at coordinate 4,712,681 of NZ_CP027657.1, read as the reverse complement.
TACGCGACACCAGCACATGATCACCGGCGCTGCACAGGCTCATGACGATGGCGAGAATGGCCGACATGCCGGAAGCAGTGGCCACCGCCTGCTCGGCCCCTTCCAGGGCGGCGATACGCTCCTCGAAGGTGCGCACGGTGGGGTTGGTGTAACGCGAATAGACGTTGCCCGGCACTTCACCAGCAAAACGAGCGGCCGCATCGGCTGCGGTACGGAACACATAGCTGGAGGTCAGGAACAGCGCCTCGCCATGCTCGCCCTCGGGCGAACGGTGTTGGCCAGCACGCACCGCCAGGGTATCGAAACCTACGCCATCCAGGTCGCTGTCGAGCCGACCGGCATCCCATTCCTGGGTCATATCGCTACCTCACGAAAAGTAGCCCGGATGCAATCCGGGAAATTCAATGTGATATTCCCCCGGATTGCATCCGGGCTACGGACTTTAGGGGGCGCCATGCGCGCCCTCGAAACGGACAGGGTCACCCCTGCCCGCCTGCGTCAATTGTTGTACAGGTCGATGATCGCGCTGACCGCTTGCGACTTGACCTTGCTCGCATCGTTGCGCGCTTGCTCGATACGGTTCAGGTAGGCCTCGTCGACATCACCGGTCACGTACTTGCCATCGAACACCGCACAGTCGAAGTTGTCGATCTTGATCTTCTTGCTGCCACTGACCGCCTCGATCAGATCCGGCAGATCCTGGTAGACCAGCCAGTCGGCGCCAATCAGTTCACAGACCTCTTCAGTGGTACGGCCGTGAGCGATCAGCTCATGAGCGCTGGGCATGTCGATACCGTAGACGTTCGGGTAGCGCACTGCTGGCGCCGCCGAGCAGAAGTAGACGTTCTTCGCGCCGGCTTCGCGCGCCATCTGGATGATCTGTTTGCAGGTGGTACCGCGAACGATGGAGTCATCCACCAGCATCACGTTCTTGCCACGGAACTCCAGTTCGATGGCATTGAGCTTCTGTCGCACGGATTTCTTGCGCGCCGCCTGGCCGGGCATGATGAAGGTACGGCCGATGTAGCGGTTCTTGACGAAGCCTTCGCGGAACTTCACACCCAGGTGGTTGGCCAGTTCCAGCGCCGCGGTGCGGCTGGTATCAGGGATCGGGATGACCACGTCGATGTCGTGCTGCGGACGCTCGCGCAGAATCTTGTCGGCCAGTTTCTCGCCCATGCGCAGGCGTGCCTTGTAGACCGAGATGCCGTCCATGATCGAGTCCGGACGCGCCAGATAGACGTGTTCGAAGATGCACGGAGCGTATTTCGGATTCGTCGCACACTGACGGGTGAACAGCTTGCCGTCTTCAGTGATGTACACCGCTTCGCCCGGCGCCAGATCGCGGATCAGGGTGAAGCCGAGCACGTCCAGCGACACGCTCTCGGAGGCGATCATGTACTCGACGCCCTCGTCGGTGTGGCGCTGACCGAATACGATCGGACGGATGCCGTTGGGGTCGCGGAAACCGACGATGCCATAGCCGGTGATCATCGCCACCACGGCGTAACCACCCAGGCAGCGCTCATGCACATGCGTGACGGCGGCGAACACGTCCTCCTCGGTGGGCTGCAGTTTGCCGCGCTGGGCCAGCTCATGAGCGAACACGTTGAGCAGCACTTCCGAGTCGGAATTGGTGTTCACGTGGCGCAGGTCGGACTCGTAGATTTCCTTGGCCAACTGCTCGACGTTGGTCAGGTTGCCGTTGTGCGCCAGGGTGATGCCGTACGGTGAGTTGACATAGAACGGCTGCGCTTCGGCCGAGCTGGAGCTGCCAGCAGTCGGGTAGCGCACGTGGCCAATGCCCATGTGACCGACCAGACGCTGCATGTGACGCTGCTGAAACACGTCACGCACCAGGCCATTGTCCTTGCGCAGGAACAGGCGGCCATCATGGCTGGTGACAATACCGGCAGCATCCTGGCCGCGGTGCTGGAGGACGGTCAGCCCGTCATACAGCGCCTGATTGACGTTCGATTTACCGACGATACCGACGATGCCACACATGTGCCACGACCCCTGCTAGATAGTTCAGGCTAATTCAGCGACCGATGCAGCGGTTACTCCGCACCGGTCACTCTTTTAAAGCAGATCAGCTGGGTGAGCCGACCTACCGGTAAACCACTGATCGGACCACCCCAGAATGAGGTTCTTCGACCAGTCGGCAACCATCAGAAAATGCGGCACCAGTTGCGACTGCTGCCACCACGTATCCTGCTCCACCGGCGCCAGGCTGATCAGCCCCACCAGCAGCACCACCAACAAACCACCACGTGCGGCGCCGAATACCATGCCGAGAAAACGGTCGGTACCGGACAGGCCAGTCACGCGAATCAGCTCACCGATGAGGAAATTGACCAGAGCGCCCACCAGCAAGGTGGCGATGAAGAGAATGGCACAGGCCGCGATCACCCGCGCAGAAGGCGTTTCGATAAATTCGACGAGGTGCTGAGCCAGAGCACCGCCGAACATCCAGGCGACCACACCTGCAATGATCCAGGTCAGCAGCGACAGGGCTTCCTTGACGAAACCGCGCTTAAGGCTGATCAAACTAGAAATGGCGATGATGGCGATGATCGCCCAATCGACCCAGGTGAATACCACGGTGCGGCCTACCAGCGGAAAAGGCGGAGCATTTTAGCAGAGCCCGGCGAATCGGGTAACCGGGCTTTGCATGCCAACGACGGGTTCAGCCCGCCTCAGGCTGGAAGCGCACCACGAAACCGCTGAGCTTGTGCTGGCGATTGAGCTGGTCACGCAGACGCTCGGCCTCGGCCCGCTCGATCAGTGGCCCAACAAACACTCGGTTCATGCCGTCGAACGTACGGATGTAGGCGTTGTAGCCCTGGCTGCGCAGGGTTTTCTGCAGGTTTTCTGCTCCGACGCGACTGGACAGGCTGGCCAACTGCACGGACCAACTGATTGGCAGGTTGTTGGCATCCAGGCGATTATCAGGCTTGGCTGGTGCGCTCGTAGCCACCTGTTCGGTCTTGGCTGGCTCGGGCTTGCTCGGCTCGGCAACAGGCGGCGAAGTCGGCTTGGGCTGCTCCGGCACTTCGACAATCTGCGGATTCACCTCTTCGACGGGAACCGGCTCCTGCGGTAATTCCTCAGGCTCAACGACCTCTGCAGGCTGCACGATGATCTCGGCAGTAGCCGGCGCTTGCGGCATCGCCGGCGCATCCACCACTACGCGACGCATCTCGTCTTCGCGCGACAGCAGCATGGGCAGGAAAATCACCGCCAGCGCCACCAGCACCAGAGCACCGACCATGCGCTGCTTGAGCCCCTTGTCCAACAATGCCATCCCCTACTCCACAGTATCAAAGCCCGAGGCTGCGATACTGCCATCGCAATGCCGTATGGCGCCAGACCCGACAGCCAAACTCAGCCCTGTCCGGCCAACCAATCCAGCGCTTCGGCCACACAGAAGAACGAACCGAACACCAGGATTTCGTCCCCGCTCGCAGCCTTGTCACACTGCCCTACCAGCGCGGCATGTACACTCGGATACTGCACGACGCGAGTGGCAAAACCCTGCAGGTGAACAGCGAGTTCTGCAGCCGGGCGTGAACGCGGCGTATTCAGCGGGGTAACACCCCACTGAGACACCTGGGCCAGCAGCGGCGCTACGACACCCGGTAAATCCTTGTCCGCAAGCAGACCGAACACCGCCAAGCGTTGCCCAGCAGGTGGCCGGGCCTCCAGGCGCTGGGCAAGGTAGTTCGCGGCGTGAGGGTTATGACCGACATCCAGCAGCAAGGTCAGGGATTTGCCCTGCCATGTCAGCACACGCCGATCCAGACGGCCCGCTACGCGCGTCGCCAACAACCCACGGGCGATGGCCTGCTCATCCCAGGGCAGATTCAGCAAGGCATAAGCCTGCAGTGCCAGTGCCGCATTTTCCATCGGCAAATCCAGCAGCGGCAGGCCCTGAAGCCTCAGCACCTGGCCGGCGGCATTCAGGCCGAACCAGCTCCACTCCGTCTCCGAGAGGGCCATATCGTAATCCCGCCCGCGCAGGAACAACGGCGAATCCAGCGCCACGACCTGCTCGAGCAAGGGCGACGGCGGATCGAGATCTCCACACAAGGCTGGTTTACCCGCCCGCATGATGCCGGCCTTCTCGAAGGCTACCGACTCCCGGGTATTGCCCAGCCAGTCGGCATGATCCAGGCCGATGCTGGTAATCAGCGCGAGATCGGCATCGATCAGATTCACCGCATCCAGGCGTCCGCCCAACCCGACTTCGAGCACCACAGCATCAAGACCGGCACGCTCGAACAACCAGAAGGCTGCCAAGGTACCCATCTCGAAGTAGGTCAGGGAAATCTCGCCTCGCGCCGCCTCGACCGCCGCGAAGGCCTGGCACAGCTCAGCGTCGCTCGCCTCGCGACCATCGAGCACGACACGCTCGTTGTAGCGCAGCAGATGCGGGGAGCTGTAGAGCCCGACACGCTGGCCCTGCTCATGCAGGAGGCTGGCGAGAAAGGCGCAGGTCGAGCCCTTGCCGTTGGTACCGGTCACGGTGACCGCCAACGGCGCGGGCTTGCCCAGGCCGAGGCGCTTCGCGACTTCGCGCGAGCGCTCCAGGCCCATGTCGATGGCCGAGGGATGCAGCTGTTCGAGGTAGGCGAGCCACTCGCCCAGACTGCGCTCGGTCATGCAGTGGCCGGCAGGGAAACCGGAGACGGACGATTCATCAGTTGCGCCAGCAGGCGCGCCAGACGCGGGCGCAGCTCGTTACGCGGGATGATCATGTCGATGGCGCCGTGTTCCAGCAGGAACTCGCTGCGCTGGAAGCCTTCCGGCAGTTTCTCGCGCACGGTCTGCTCGATCACGCGCGGGCCGGCGAAACCGATCAACGCCTTCGGCTCGGCCACGATCACATCACCGAGCATCGCCAGGCTGGCGGAAACGCCGCCGTAGACCGGGTCGGTCAGCACGGAAATGAATGGCAGGCCCTCTTCACGCAGGCGCGCCAGTGCGGCGGAAGTCTTGGCCATCTGCATCAGAGAGATCAGCGCTTCCTGCATGCGCGCACCGCCGGAGGCGGAGAAGCACACCAGCGGGCAACGTTTTTCCAGTGCGACATTGGCCGCCTGCACGAAACGCTCGCCGACAATGGCGCCCATGGAGCCGCCCATGAAGGAGAACTCGAACGCGCAAACAGCGATCGGCATGCCTTCGAGGGTGCCGCTCATGGCGATCAACGCGTCCTTCTCGCCGGTCTGCTTCTGCGCAGCGCTCAGGCGATCCTTGTACTTCTTGCTGTCGCGGAATTTCAGACGGTCGACTGGCTCCAGGTCAGCGCCCAGCTCCTCGCGGCCATCGACATCAAGGAACAGATCGATACGGGCACGGGCGCCGATACGCATGTGATGGTTGCACTTGGGGCAGACATCGAGCGTCTTTTCCAGCTCGGGACGATAAAGCACGGCCTCACAGGACGGGCACTTGTGCCACAGGCCTTCGGGTACCGAGCTTTTCTTCACCTCGGAACGCATGATCGAGGGAATGAGTTTGTCTACCAACCAGTTGCTCATGCTGTCATTTCTCCATAACCGTTGGTTCGGGTGAGCGACTCACGATGGACGCCCACCTCCAGCAATTCTTGTCCGCCGTATCGGCAGGTCAGTTCAGGACTACCTGCTGGCGGTGTGACAGGCTAATTGACGGCCCCGCTCGAGTCGCCGTCACATCGCAGATCATGCACGGCCTGAATGAACGCGCGAATCTTGCCTGCATCCTTTATGCCTTTACTGACCTCCACCCCACCGCTGACATCAACGGCATAGGGGCGCACCTGGCTAATCGCCACGGCGACATTGCCTGCATCGAGGCCGCCGGCCAGGATGATCGGCTTGCCAGCATTTTCCGGCACCAGCGACCAGTCGAATGAAGCGCCTGTGCCACCCGGAACACCCTCGACGAAGGTATCCAGCAAAATGCCTCGCGCACCGCTGTAGGGCGCCATGGCTGCCGATACGTCCTCACCGGGGCGAACCCGCAGCGCCTTGATGTAGGGGCGGCCATGGCCCTCACAATCGGCCGGCGACTCATCGCCGTGGAACTGCAACAGATCCAGCGGCAGACGTTGCAACAACTGCTGCAACTCATCGCGCGGCATGTCGACGAACAGCCCGACAGTAGTCACGAACGGCGGCAACGCCTGCAAGATTGCGGCGGCCTGCTCGATGCTGACTGCTCGTGGGCTTTTCGCATAGAACACCAGACCGATAGCGTCGGCCCCCGCCTCCACCGCAGCCAGGGCATCCTCAATGCGGGTGATCCCACAAATCTTGCTGCGTACGACCGTCACGTTCACACCTCTCGCCATGCGGGTTCGGATGGTAGCAAAGGGTTATGGCTGCCGCACGTCCGGAAGGCCGGAGAGAAAATGCGGCCCAAGATAGCGCGGCGGCAATTCGAACTCTTCCGGGTAGTCGACCTGTACCAGATACAGACCATAAGGATGCGCAGTCACCCCACCGCTGTGCCTGTCACCACGTTCGAGCACCTCGCGCGCCCACTCCGGCGGCCGCTCACCCGCACCGATGGTCATCAACACGCCGGCGATGTTACGCACCATGTGGTGGAGAAAAGCATTGGCGCGAATGTCCAGAACGATGAAGCGGCCATGCTCGATCAACTGCAGATGATGCACGGTCTTGACCGGCGATTTGGCCTGACAACGCGTCGCCCGGAAAGCACTGAAATCATGCGTACCGACCAGCGCCTGGGCGGCTTCGCGCATGCGCGCTACATCCAGTGGACGATGGTTCCAGGTCACTTCCTCAGCCATGTGCGCCGGGCGAATCGGGTCGTTGTAGATCACGTAGCGGTAACGCCGCGCCATGGCGGAGAAGCGCGCATGAAAATGCGCCGGCATCACCTTCGCCCAGGTCACACTGATGTCATTGGGCAGGTTCATGTTGGCGCCCATGATCCAGGCATGCAACGAGCGCTCGACAGTGGTATCGAAGTGCACCACCTGACCACTGGAATGTACGGAGGCATCGGTGCGCCCTGCGCAGAGAATGCTCACTGGCGCACCCCCGGCGACCTTGGACAAGGCCGCTTCCAGGTACCCCTGGATCGACGGAACATTCGCGCTCTGGCGCTGGAAACCACGATAGCGTGCGCCCTTGTATTCGAGGCCCAGGGCGATTCTGGAAAAGCCAGCGGCCGCCATTTCGGCGGCCGCTACAGGTACTGCGTCAGACATGTATCAATCAAACCATCTTGGTAATCATCTCGCGAGCTTCCTGCTGCTGGGCATCGCTGCCCTCGGCAATCACTTCATCAAGAATGTCGCGTGCACCTTCGGTGTCACCCATATCGATGTAGGCCCGCGCCAGATCCAGCTTGGTCGCAGTTTCATCGGTACCGGACAGGAAGTCGAAGTCGTCGTCACCATCCAGATCACTGGACAGGCTGTCGAACGACTGCGGCACCGCTTCCGGCTGCCCAAGGTCACCTGACAGCTGATCAAGCTCTGCCGTCACTTCATCCAGCTGTGCTGCGAAGCTATCGGCATTGGCAACAGGTTGAACTGGCGCCTCATCCTCCAGAGACAGGTCGAAGTCTGTTGGCAGATCAAGGTCGACAGCAGGGGTTTCGTCCGGTAGATCCAGTCCCAGATCACCCAGCTCGTCCACAGGCTGGACAGTTGCAGCGACATCATCATCGAGGCTCAGCAGGAAGTCATCAGCCTCGTCGCTCGCGGCCGGAGCAGGCTCGTCCAGATCGAGGCTGAATTCAGAAAGATCGCTCGCAGACTGGGACAGCTCGACCTTGTCGTCATCCAGCGACAGATCGAAGTCCAGATCATCGCTGGCAGCTGCCGGCGATGCAGTCGGCTCGTCGACTAGCCCGAAGTCCAGGTCATCGTCCAGCGACAGGGCCGCGGCGCCATCCTGAGCCGACGACGCGTCACGCCCAAGATCGGACTCAAGATCATCCAGGCTCAGATCGAAGGCATCGTCCATATTGTCGGCGGCAACCGGAGCATCTTTGCTCGGCTCGTCCAGCGTCAGGTCATCGAGGCTGAACTCACCGAGGTCATCATCAGCTGCGGCAACCGCAGCGACAGTGCCGGCGCCCACGAAAGCAGCCATAGCCGGGTACTTGGACTTCAGCTGCTCGGCTTCGGCATTGACGCCACCAATTTCACGCAGTTCGTTGTCCTGACGGGCAAAGCCCTCGCGATCACCCAGCTCGGCATAGACCTCCATCAGCTTCAGACGCAGGTCGCTGCGCTGCGGCTCGTCATTGATGGCGTTCTGCAGCAGCTCTGCCGCCTGGTTGAAGCGACCATAGGCAATGTAGATATCCGCCTCACCCAAGGCATCGCCGGTTTGCGCCGTGACGCGCTCTTCGCCAGCGAGCGGGCTTGCCTGCGGAGCATCATCGACCAGGTCGGCAAAGCTGTCTTCCGGCATATCGAGGTCAGAAGCGAAAGCGTCTTTCTCGGCCAGATCGTCGGCCAGCTCTTCATGCAGCTCGGCCTCTTTCATGGCATTGCGACGCGAAAGCGCCATCAACGCAACCAGCAACAGCAGCAACGCGCCACCACCAGCCAGACCCAGGGTCATGGGGTTGGCCATCAGGTCATCGACGAAGCTCTGCGGTGCTGGAGCGGGTGCCGGCGCTACCGGAGTGGCGGGCTTGGCAGGTTCCTCGGCAGGTGCCGCCGGAGCGACCGGCGCAACGGCATCAGCCGGCTCACTGGCCGGCTGTTCGGTGGCAGCGCTGTCTTCGACTGGCGCTGCTGGCTCCTCGGAGTAGTTATAGTCTGGCGCCGCCTCCTCGGGCGGCGAAGCAGGCGGAGTCGCAGCCTCCACAACGGGCGGCGCAGCTTCGGACGCCGCAGCGGCGGGTTCTTCAGCGGCAACTGGCGCTGCCGGAGCGGCGGGAGCGCCAGCCATTTCGGCCTGCATCTTGGCCAGCTGACTGTCCTTCAGCTCGATCAGACGCTGCAGCTTGTCCAGCTGGCTCTGTAGATCGCCAACACGGCTCTGCAGTTCGGCATTCTCACGACGGGTCGAATCGAGGCTTTCCTGGGTAACCGCCAGCTTGTCGGTCAGTGCCTTGCTATCGGCAGAACCCGCTTCACTGCCACGGGTAGAACGACCGGAGTCGCCAGCCACCAGCTTCAGGCTATCGCCACTTTCAGCGGTTGCCGGTGCCGAGCCGGCTGTGGTGCGACGGGTGGCGTCGAGCTGACGCGAAGCCACTGCACGGCCTTCACGCCAGGCCGCAGTCTGTTCCGCGACCTGAGCGATGGCCTCGGCATTGCTGCGACGGCGAATCTGCTGCTCATCGGGCAGACGCAGTACCTGGCCACTCTTCATGCGGTTGATGTTGCCGCCAATGAACGCATCAGGGTTCAGATCCTGAATGGCCAGCATGGTCTGATTGACCGAACCACCACCGACACGCTGGGCGATTTCCCATAACGTATCATTGGCAGTGGTTCTGTATTCGTTGCCGGAAATGGCGCGCGAAGAAGGTGCTGCCGGTGCGGGTGCGAGCGGACGCGGAGCCGGTGCAGGCGCTGCATTGCTGGGTGCGGGAGCGACAGACGGGCGAGGAGTTGGCGCCGGAGCCGCGATCGGCAGTTGCGGGGCAGCAGCGACCGTGGTTTGCGGGGAATACAGCGGCGGGTCGAGCAACAGGGTGTATTCACGCAGCAACCGACCATTCGGCCAGAGCACTTCCACCAGGAAGTTCAGATAAGGTTCGCGTACTGCCTTGCTGGAAGTGACGCGAATCACACTCTTGCCGTTGGGTTTGAGTACCGGCGTAAACTTAAGGTCGGTCAGGAAATACTGACGATCAACGCCAGCCTTAATGAATTCTTCAGGGGTCGCGAGGCTGGGAATCACTTCATTGGAGGCCAGGTCACGCACCTCCAGCAGTTCAATTTCCGCTACCAACGGCTGATTCAGCGAGGATTGCAGGGTGACTTCACCCAACCCCAACGCATGCGCCATACCGGAAGACAGCGCCGAAGCAGCCGCAATTGCCAGCACCAGTTTGCGAACCCGAACCATAGCGTTATCCCTTGTTTTATCTTTTTTCTCGGCGCGCGAGAAGGTCTTGAGAATTGCTGCCTGCCTCCGTTCCAAGAACGGTTCCCCATTCAGCAATCAACTCAGCCAGTATTGCCAAGCTAGAAAGATTCTTCAAATTTCTTGGTAAGTATCTTTTACAGATAGTGTTTTATCAATAACTCCGCTATTTGCACAGCATTCAGGGCGGCGCCTTTTCTTACGTTATCAGACGCAATCCACAAATTGAGTTGCCGCGGATCACTTACTCCGGCACGAACGCGACCGACATATACCTGATCCTGACCCACCGCATCCCCCACGGCAGTCGGATAATCGCCCGCCTCTACCAGTTCTATACCTGTCGCGGCCTCCAGCGCCTGCTGCGCTGCCGTCACGTCAACTGGCGAATCGCATTGCACGCTGAGCGCCAGACTGTCACCGAAAAATACCGGCACCAGAGCGCAAGTTGCTGACACTGGCAAGTCTGGCAATGCAAGCAGTTGCGGCAATTCAGCAGCCAGGCGTTTCTCGAGTTCAGCGTGTCCTTGTTCGTCAACACCACCAACCTGCGCCAGCAGATTGAAGGCGACCTGGCGATCGACACCCTTGGGCTCCAAGGGGCGGCCATTCAGCAACTCGGCGGTTTGTCGCGCCAACTCCTGCACACCGCTACGACCAAGGGTGGACATCGACAACATGGCCGTGAGCTGCAATTGACGTGGTTGCACGACCGGACGAAGCGCAGCTAGCACCAGAGCACATGCCACTGCAGAGGGCGTCGGCGCACTGACCTGAAAAGGCGCTTTCAGCACCGGCAAGCCTTCGTATCCCAGTTCGGGCAACACACAAGGCGCCTGCGCCAGTGGTAAGGCTGCACTCATATCGATCAAGGAACAGCCAGCTGCCAGGACGCGCTCACGGCATGCCTTCGTCACTTCGCTGCCAGCAGCGAAAAAAGCCAGCTGCACCTGAGAGAAATCGAAAGTATCGAGCGAGCGAACCCGCACCTGACGCCCACGAAATGACAAGCTCTGCCCCACCGACTCACTACTGGCCAGCAGGTGCAGATCCTTGAGGGGAAAATCGCGCTCTTCTAGCAACTCGACCAGCGCCTCACCGACGCTACCGGTGGCGCCAATCAGGGCAATATTGATGGACTGGCTCATGGAGTGGACCTGTGACGCAGAGGGAGCGGCACTGTACCCGCGCCCTTGCGCCCAAGCAATCAGGTTCGCCTCCCAGAAAAGACAAAGCCCTTCTGCTGTTGCAGAAGGGCTTTGTCTTGACGCTCGACGCCGGTTTTGCGCGCTTAGCGCTCCAGCAGAATCCGCAGCATGCGGCGCAGCGGCTCGGCAGCGCCCCACAGCAGTTGGTCGCCAACAGTGAAGGCACCCAGATACTGCGAGCCCATGTTCAGCTTGCGCAGACGACCGACCGGAACACTCAGGGTGCCAGTGACGGCAGTCGGGCCGAGATCGCGAATGGAGTCTTCACGATGATTCGGCACCAGCTTGACCCAGGGGTTGTGCTGACTGATCAGGCCTTCGATATCGGCCATCGGCACGTCTTTGTTCAGCTTGATGGTCAGCGCCTGGCTGTGGCAACGCATGGCACCGATGCGCACGCAAATGCCATCGACCGGGATCGGGTTCTTGAAACGACCGAGAATCTTGTTGGTTTCGGCCTGCGCCTTCCACTCTTCACGGCTCTGCCCGTTCGGCAGTTCCTTGTCGATGTACGGGATCAGGCTACCGGCCAGAGGCACGCCGAAGTTGTCGACCGGGAAGCCTTCGCCACGCATGGCTTCAGCGACCTTGCGATCAATGTCCAGAATGGCGCTGGCCGGATCAGCCAGGTCATCGGCAACAGCGCCATTGATCGCGCCCATCTGCTTGATCAGCTCGCGCATGTTCTGTGCACCGGCGCCCGAAGCAGCCTGATAGGTCATGGCGCTCATCCACTCGACCAGGCCGGCCTCGTACAGACCACCCAACGCCATCAGCATCAGACTGACGGTGCAGTTGCCGCCAATGTAGTTCTTGCCACCGGCATCCAGCGCCTGGTCGATCACCTTGCGGTTGACCGGGTCGAGCACGATCACCGAGCTATCGTCCATGCGCAGGCTGGAGGCAGCATCGATCCAGTAGCCCTGCCAGCCCGCTTCGCGCAGTTTGGGGAAGACTTCGTTGGTGTAGTCGCCACCCTGGCAGGTCAGGATCACGTCCAGGCCTTTGAGGTCGTCAATGCTGTAGGCATCTTTCAGCGCAGCGATGTCCTTGCCAATGGCAGGGCCTTGGCCACCGACATTGGAAGTGGTGAAGAACACCGGCTCGATCAGGTCGAAGTCCCGCTCTTCCAGCATGCGCTGCATGAGCACGGAACCGACCATGCCACGCCAACCGATCAGACCTACACGTTTCATAACGACTACACCTATATAAACAGCCCACCGGAACCACCCCGGCGGGGCTGGGAAGATTACAGACTACGCAGCGCTTCGACTACTGCATCACCCATCGCAGCGGTACCGACCTTGGTCTTGCCCTCGGACCAGATGTCACCGGTACGCAGGCCTTGATCCAGCACCAGGCTCACCGCTTGCTCGATGGCGTCAGCAGCAGCGACCTGGCCGAAGCTGTAACGCAACATCATGGACACTGAAAGAATGGTGGCCAGCGGGTTGGCGATGCCCTTGCCGGCGATGTCCGGCGCGGAGCCGTGGCACGGCTCGTACATGCCCTTGTTGTTGGCGTCCAAGGATGCCGACGGCAGCATGCCAATGGAACCGGTCAGCATCGAAGCCTCGTCGGACAAAATGTCACCAAACATGTTGTCGGTGACCATTACGTCGAATTGCTTGGGCGCACGCACCAGCTGCATCGCGGCGTTGTCGACGTACATGTGGCTCAGCTCGACGTCCGGGTAGTCCTTGGCCACTTCCTCGACCACGGCGCGCCACAGCTGGCTGGAAGCCAGGACGTTGGCCTTGTCCACCGAGCACAGCTTCTTGCCACGCACACGCGCCATGTCGAAACCGACCTTGGCGATACGACGAATTTCGCTTTCGCTGTACGGCAGCGTGTCGTAAGCCATGCGCTCGCCGTTCTCCAGTACCTTGCTCTCGCGCGGCTGGCCGAAGTAGATGCCACCGGTCAGCTCACGCACGATGAGGATATCCAGGCCAGCGACCACTTCCGGCTTGAGACTGGAAGCCTCGGCCAGTTGCGGGTAGAGGATGGCCGGACGCAGGTTGCCGAACAGGCCGAGTTGCGAGCGAATCTTCAGCAGGCCACGCTCCGGGCGGATGGCCGGGTCGATACCGTCCCACTTCGGCCCGCCAACGGCGCCGAGCAGCACGGCATCGGCAGCGCGAGCACGCGCCAGGGTCTCGTCGGCCAGCGGCACACCGTAACGGTCGATAGCCGCACCACCCAGATCATCGAAGCTCAATTCAAAGCCCAGGGAGAACTTGTCATTGGCCAGGTTCAGCACCTTCACGGCCTCGGCCATGATTTCCGGACCGATACCGTCGCCAGGGAGAACCAGAATCTGCTTGCTCATCACATCCTCATCGAACCGTAGGGTGCGCCATGCGCACCGCTTAAATAGTGATTTATCGGGTGCGCACAGCGCCCCCACTGCGCGCGTTACTTGATCGCGCCGAACAGCCAGGGACTGCTCTGCTGATATTTGCCTTCGAACGACTTGATCGCATCCTGATCCTGCAGGGTCAGGCCGATGTCATCCAGGCCATTGAGCAGGCAGTGCTTGCGGAAGGCATCGATTTCGAAGCTGTACTGCACGCCATCCGGACGAGTCACGGTCTGCGCCTGCAGATCGACGGTCAATTGATAACCTTCGGTCGCCTCGGCCTGTTCGAACAGCGCATCGACCTCCTCATCCTTGAGGACGATCGGCAGCAGGCCGTTCTTGAAGCTGTTATTGAAGAAGATGTCGGCGAAGCTCGGCGCGATCACCGTGCGGAAGCCATACTCGTCCAGCGCCCACGGCGCATGCTCGCGGCTAGAACCGCAACCGAAGTTCTCGCGCGCCAGCAGCACGCTGGCGCCCTGATAACGCGGGAAGTTGAGCACGAACTCCTTGTTGATCGGGCGATTGGAATTGTCCTGGTTCGGCTGACCGATATCCAGGTAACGCCACTCGTCGAACAGGTTCGGGCCGAAACCGGTGCGCTTGATCGACTTGAGAAACTGCTTGGGAATGATCTGGTCGGTGTCGACGTTGGCACGATCCAGCGGGCAGACCAGGCCGGTGTGTTGGGTAAAGGCTTTCATCTGTTTACTCCTCAGGCCTGGATCAATTCGCGCACATCGATGAAGCGACCAGTCACCGCGGCAGCGGCAGCCATGGCCGGGCTGACCAAGTGGGTACGACCGCCCGCGCCCTGGCGGCCTTCGAAGTTGCGGTTGGAGGTCGAGGCGCAATGCTCGCCGCTACCGAGTTTGTCAGGGTTCATCGCCAGGCACATGGAGCAGCCCGGCTCACGCCACTCGAAACCAGCCTCGATGAAGATCTTGTCCAGCCCTTCGGCCTCGGCTTGCGCCTTGACCAGACCGGAACCCGGCACCACCAGCGCCTGCTTGACGGTGCTGGCGACCTTGCGGCCCTTGGCCACCTCGGCGGCGGCGCGCAGGTCTTCGATGCGCGAGTTGGTGCACGAGCCGATGAACACGCGATCGAGCTGGATATCGGTGATCGGCTGGTTGGCGGTCAGACCCATGTATTTCAGCGCGCGGGAGATGGAATCCTTCTTCACCGGGTCAGCTTCGACGGCCGGATCCGGCACGTTCTGGTCGACGGCCAGCACCATTTCCGGCGAAGTGCCCCAGCTGACCTGCGGCTTGATATCTTCGGCCTTCAGCTCGACCACGGTGTCGAACACCGCGTCGGCGTCGGAGACCAGATTCTGCCACTGCGCCACGGCCTTGTCCCAGTCGCTGCCCTTGGGCGCGAACGGACGATCCTTGACGTAGGCGATAGTTTTCTCGTCCACCGCCACCAGGCCCACACGGGCGCCGGCTTCGATGGACATGTTGCAGATGGTCATGCGTCCTTCCAGCGACAGGTCGCGAATCGCGCTGCCGGCGAACTCCAGGGCATGACCATTGCCGCCAGCGGTGCCGATCTTGCCGATCACGGCCAACACGATGTCCTTGGCGGTAACACCGAACGGCAGCTTGCCTTCGACGCGCACCTGCATGTTCTTCATCTTCTTGGCCACCAGACACTGGGTGGCGAGCACGTGCTCGACCTCAGAGGTGCCGATGCCGTGGGCCAGGGCACCGAAGGCGCCATGGGTGGAGGTGTGCGAGTCGCCGCAAACGACGGTCATGCCCGGCAAGGTAGCCCCCTGCTCCGGGCCGACGACGTGGACGATGCCCTGGCGCACATCGTTCATCTTGAACTCGAGGATGCCGAAGTCATCGCAGTTCTCGTCCAGGGTCTGTACCTGGATGCGCGAAACTTCGTCGGCGATGGCTTCGAGGCCACCCTGACGCTCGGCCTTGGTGGTCGGCACGTTGTGATCCGGGGTGGCGATGTTGGCGTCGATGCGCCACGGCTTGCGCCCAGCCAGACGCAGGCCTTCGAAAGCCTGCGGCGAGGTCACTTCGTGAAGAATGTGACGATCGATGTAGATCAGCGAGGAACCGTCGTCACGACGTTTCACTTCGTGCATTTCCCAGAGCTTGTCGTAGAGCGTCTTGCCAGTCATCAGCCTTACCTCATCAGCGCTTTTCGGACACATCCGGAACTGCCTGGTTATCACCGCCCGGCGCCGGAAGTGTCCTTTCTATGCCAGGGCGCAAATGGCCCTTCGGCTTATGGGGAGAATGCTATGGCCAGGCACGAAATAACTCAAATTCATATTTTTTATTCAAAGGATTCCGCAATGGAATGTATGCTCAAATCATCCTTCCACCCCGGAGCACTTCATGGATCTGGCCAACCTCAATGCCTTTATCGCCATCGCCGAAACCGGCAGCTTTTCCGAAGCTGGCGAACGCCTGCACCTGACCCAGCCAGCCGTTAGCAAGCGCATCGCCGGCCTGGAACAGCAGCTGGGCGTGCGCCTGTTCGACCGACTCGGTCGTGAAATCGGCCTCACTCAGGCCGGCCGTGCCCTGCTGCCACGCGCCTACCAGATCCTCAACGTACTGGACGACACCCGTCGCGCGCTGACCAACCTGTCGGGTGAAGTCAGCGGCCGCCTGACCCTCGCCACCAGCCACCATATCGGCCTGCATCGCCTCCCTGCCTTGCTGCGCGCCTTTACTCGCGCTCACCCGCAGGTGGCATTGGACATCCAGTTCCTCGACTCGGAAGTGGCGTATGAGGAAGTCCTGCATGGCCGTGCCGAACTGGCAGTGATCACCCTCGCCCCGGAAACCCGTGAACCGATTCGCGCCGTCGCCGTGTGGGACGACCCCCTGGACTTCGTCGCCGCGCCAGAACACCCGCTGGCCCGCAGCCAGGTGATCAGCCTGGCCGATGTCGCGCAGCACCCGGCGGTATTCCCTGGCGGCAACACTTTCACCCATCACATTGTCCAGCGCCTGTTCGAGGCTCAGGGCCTGACACCCAATATCGCCATGAGCACCAACTACCTGGAAACCATCAAGATGATGGTGTCCATCGGCCTGGCCTGGAGCGTACTGCCACGCACCATGCTCGACGATCAGGTGGCACGCCTGCCGATACCGGGCATACAGCTGACCCGGCAACTAGGCTACATCCTGCATACCGAGCGAACCCTGTCGAATGCCGCGCGCGCCTTCATGGATCTGCTCGACAGCCAACGGGACGACCTTGCATAGGCAATCGACCTGACGCTAACGTGGCGCTACAACGATAAGAAAGTCCCCTGCATGCCTCTAACGCCCGTAACGCGCATCGCGCCTATCAGAGGAAGGTCAGGACATGGCCAGATCGACTGACCAGACTCCGCCCCTGCCACACATACCAGCGATGGATCCCGCCGAATTCGAGCAAACCTGGCAAGACGCACCGCGCCTGCTGGCTGCGCTCAACGGCGCACATCTGGGCACCTGGTACTGGGACATTCGCAGCGGCCAGGTGAACTGGTCGCGCGGCGCTCAGGCGCTGTTCGGCCTCGACCCCAACCGCCCGGTCACCCGCGAGCTGAATTACATCGAGCTGATTCCCGAAGAGGAGCGCGCGGAAGTCCTGGCAACCTTCCACGCCATTCTCCAGGGCGAACAGATCACCAATGCGCTGCGTCATCGCATCCGCTGGCCCGACGGCAGCCTGCACTGGCTGGAGATCACCGGCAGCCTGCAGTACGAAGCCGACGGGCGGCCGCGCATGTTCGGCGTTATCCGCGATATCAGCGCCCAACAGGAACGCGCCGAGGCGCTGCGCGCATCGGAGGAGCGCTTCGTCAGTCTGTTCCGCCTGAGCCCGGACATCATGATGCTGGCGCGCTATGACAACAGCGAAATCATCGAGGTCAATCAGCACTTCACTCAGGCCTTTGGCTGGACTGCCAGCGACATTCTCGGCCGCCCCACTCATGAACTGAATCTCTGGGTACACGCCCAGCAACGCGATCACCTGCGCCAGCAGGCGCCGCTGAGCCAGGAGCCGGTGATTCAGGAAGTGCAGTTGCGCACGCGCAGCGGCGACATCCTCGACGGGGTACTGTCGAGCCAGTACATCGAGCTGCAGGGCGATCGCCTGATGCTCTGCACCTTCCTCGACACCAGCGCGCGCAAACGTGCCGAGAATGCCCTGCGCTTCAGCGAGGAGAAGTTCGCCAAGGCCTTCATGCATACCCCCGACGCGGTCTCCATCACCGAGCGCGCCACGGGCCGGTTCATCGAGGTCAATCCCAGCTTCGAGCAGCAGTTCGGCTGGAGCTGCGCCGAAGCCGTCGGCCGCACCTCGCTGGAGCTGGGCATCTGGGCCGATCCCGAAGACCGCCAGCGCATGCTCGAAGCCCTGCGCACCGGCCATCTGAACAACCTTGAAGTACGCCTGTTCAGCCGCGACGGCAAAGCCAGCATCAACCTCCTGTTCGGCGGCGAGATCGAACTCGACGGCAAAACCTGCCTGGTACTCACCGTGCGCAACATCACCGAACAACGCACGCAGGAACTGGCGTTGCAGGAGAGCAAGCAGCGCCTGAAACTGGCACTGGAGTCCGCCGATCTCGGCACCTGGGACTGGCACATTCCCAGCCGCCGACTGTTCGCCAGCACCCGCGCATCGCAACTGCAGGGGCTGGAGCCGGCACCGTTCGAGGGTGATTTCCTGGCGTTCTTCCGCCAGGTGCCCATGGAGGATCGCCAGAGCCTGCGCCGGAGCTACCTGCAACTGGTCGAACAAGGCAAAACCCATTACCAGGTGACCTACCGGGTACAGCAGGGCAAGGGCGACCTGCGCTTTCTGGAAAGCACCGCCAAACTGCAGTTGGACGACGCCGGCCAACCGCTGCGCATGGTCGGCACCCTGGTGGACATCAGCGAACGCGTGGAGCGCGAGCAACGCCTGAAAGGCTCCGAGGAAAAGTTCGCCAAGGCGTTCCACTCCAGCCCGGACGCCATCACCATCACCGAGCGCGACACCGGCCGCTACATCGAGGTCAACGAAGGCTTCACCCGCATTACCGGCTACCAGGCCTGGGAAGTGGTAGGCCGCAGCGTGCATGAACTGAACATCTGGGCCTACCCCGAAGAGCGCACGCAGATGATCGAACACCTGCTGCAGCACGGTCAGGTTCTGCGCATGGAGATGCATGGGCGACACCGCGAAGGCGAAGTGCGCCTGGTGGACGTCTCCGTCCAGCCGATCGAACTCAACGGCGTGCCCTGCCTGCTGCTCACCGCGCGCGATATCAGCGAACTGAAGCAGGCGCAGGCCCAGGTGCAGCACCTGGCTTATCACGACGCCCTGACCAACCTGCCCAATCGCGCCCTGCTGATGGATCGCCTGACCCAGCAGATTTCCCTGCTCAAACGCCATGAGCTGCGCGGCGCCCTGCTGTTTCTCGACCTCGACCACTTCAAGCACATCAACGACTCGCTCGGCCATCCGGTCGGCGATAGCGTGCTGCGCCTGGTCACCGCACGCCTGGAGGCCAGCGTGCGCCTGGAGGACACCGTGGCGCGTCTCGGCGGCGATGAATTCGTCGTGCTGCTGTCCGGCCTGGAAGGTAAACGCTCGGAAGTGACCCGCCATGTCCGCCAGGTCGCCGACAAGCTCCGCCAGTTGCTGGCCGAGCCAATGCTGCTGGACGGCCACCGGCTACAGGTCACGCCCAGTATCGGCGTCGCGCTGATTCCCGATCACGGTAACACCCCGGCGGATCTGCTCAAGCGCGCCGATATCGCCCTCTATCGGGCCAAGGACTCCGGCCGCAACGCCATCCAGCTGTTTCGCACCACCATGCAGGACGCCGCAAGCGCACGCTTGCGCCTGGAGAACGACCTGCGCCTGGCCCTGGCCCGCGGCGAATTCGAACTGCATTTCCAGCCCCAGGTCGATGCTCGCGATGGCCAGGTAGTCGGCGCCGAGGCCCTGTTGCGCTGGCAACATCCGCAGCTGGGCGCGCAATCGCCCGCCCAGTTCATCCAGGTACTCGAAGAAAGCGGCCTGATCGTCGAAGTCGGCGGCTGGGTACTGGTCGAAGCCTGCCATTTCTGCTCGCGCCTGATGGCCGATGGATTGATCGACGGCGAGCGCTTCAGCCTGTGCGTCAACATCAGCCCGCGACAATTTCGCCAACATGACTTCGTCGACCGAGTCGCCAGCAGCCTGCGCAACAGCCAGCTACCCAACGCCATGCTCAAGCTGGAGATCACCGAAGGCATCGTCATCCAGAACATCGACGACACCGTCGGCAAGATGCTGCGCCTGAAGAAGCATGGCGTGAGCTTCGCCATGGACGACTTCGGTACCGGCTACAGCTCGCTGACCTACCTCAAGCGCCTGCCGGTGGACATGCTGAAGATCGACCAGTCGTTCGTGCGCGACGCGACCTGCGACCCCAACGACGCCGAGATCATCCGCGCCATCGTCGCCATGGCACGCAGTCTGGGGCTGGCACTGATCGCCGAGGGCGTGGAACAGCAGGATCAACTGGACTTTCTACAAGCGCAGGGTTGCCACCTCTATCAGGGCTACCTGTTCAGCAGGCCGCTGCCGCAGGAGGCATTTCGCGAGCTGCTGGACAAGCAGCGCCGAAAACCGGCCAGTTGAACGCTCCAGAGCGAATGAAAGCGCACGGGTGAAACGAAGAAGGCGCCCCGCAGGGCGCCTTCTGGTCATGCATCCATCACTGCCCGCTTTCCAACGCTGGGCGCTGGTTGCCGATGGGGATGCGCTTGGCCTTGGCCTCTTCCGGCACGATACGCTCCAGCTCGACATGGAGCAGACCGTTGGCCAGGTTGGCGCCTTTGACCTCGATATGATCCGCCAGGCGGAACGACAGCTTGAACGCACGCTGGGCGATACCCTGATGCAGGTAACTGATGCTCTCGGCACTGCGGTCACGCTTGTTGCCCACCACGGTCAATACGTCGCGCTCGACCTGCAACTCCAGGTCATCTTCCTGGAAACCGGCAGCCGCCACCACGATGCGGTAGTGATCCTCGCCATGTTTCTCGACGTTGTAGGGTGGGTAGGAGCTGCCAGCATCGTTGCTACGCAGGGCAGACTCGAAAAGATCATTGAAACGGTCGAAACCGACGGACTGGCGGAACAGAGGGGCCAGAGACAGTACGTTGCTCATGAATATTCTCCTGAAATTTCAGCAAGTGTCATATTGCGGAACCCGACTTCGGCATCCCGCAGTCACTTATCTGAGGTCGGTCGGAAATTTTTCAAGTGCAAAAAACAGTAAGGTGCGCCGTGCGCACCAACGTTTGGCAGGCGGTGCGCACAGCGCACCCTACACGGAGAACGCCAGCAACTGGTCAATGCGCGCGCAATCCTGCTCACGCCGCACCTCGGCGAACAGCGCCACGGCCTCCGGATAGGTGCGCGTAAGCATCGCCAGCCACTGCTTCAAACGCCCCGGTGCGTAACGCGGCGCCAGCTTGCGCCGCGCCTGCTGCCAGAAATCGAACAACAGGGGCTGAAGTTCTGCCCAGCTCATTTCCTGCGGTTCTTCACCATCCCTGACCGCCGCAATCTGTCGCGCCAGACCAGGGCGAGACACCAATCCGCGGCCCAGCATGATGTCGTCCACACCACTGACCTCGCGGCAGCGGCGCCAATCCTCCAGCGTCCACACCTCGCCATTGGCGAATACCGGCACGCCAACCACATCCTGCACCCGCGCCACCCACTCCCAATGCGCCGGTGGTTTGTAGCCCTCCACCTTGGTGCGCGCATGCACGACGATCTGGCTGGCCCCGCCCTCGGCGAGTGCGCGCGCACAATCCAGCGCGCCCTCCTTGCCTTCGAAGCCCAGACGCATCTTGGCCGTGACAGGAATCTCGGCCGGTACCGTGCGCCGCACTTCGCGGACGATGGCATGCAATAACTCCGGCTCCTTGAGCAGCACGGCACCGCCGCGCGACTTGTTCACCGTCTTGGCCGGGCAACCGAAGTTGAGGTCGATCACCGGCGCGCCAAGGCTGCAGGCAAAAGCGGCGTTGTCGGCCAGGCATTGCGGATCGGAGCCGAGAAACTGCACGCGCATCGGCGTGCCGGCTTGCGTGCGAGCGTCCGTGAAGAGTTCAGGGGCGAGCTTGTGATAGGTGGCAGCCGGCAACAAACGCTCGCTGACGCGAATGAACTCGGTCACGCACCAGTCGATGCCACCAATGCGGGTCAGTACGTCGCGCAGAATCTCGTCGACCAACCCCTCCATGGGCGCCAGGGCGATTTGCATGAGCTTGTCCGGAAAAATGGGGCGCACAGTTTAAGGGCTCGCACGCGCCGCGCAAGATGGGCCACACTGGCCACATCGCCAAAATAGGAGACGCGCCATGCGCCATCTCGCGCTGATTGCTCTCGGCCTGTGCTGCATGAACCTACAAGCCAGCGACGGGCTGTCTGCTGCTATCGAACCGGCGCCCGCAGATCCCGTGGCCGACGCCCCGGCCCGGCTGATCTTCAGTCGGGACAACAACGCGCCGAACGCCTGCGACGTGGAGCTTTACGTCAACCAGCAGGTAGTGGCGAAACTGGGGCCCGGCGAACACACCAGTCTGGATCTGCCCAGCGGCGAACTGAGCGTCGCCGTGGCCATGTCACCAGACGGCTATTGCGGTGGTCGCGGGCCGGATGTCGCGCAGTCGGTCATCCTGCGCCCCGGTGAAACCCGTCAGTTCGCCATCACGGTCGAACCTGAGCAGGTATTTCTCGCGCCAGTGCTCGACTGATCGCCGTTACAGCTCCGGCGGCAACAACGCCTTGCCGTAGCCCTCTACGAATTCCGCAGGCATGCGCTTGGGACGCCCACTGGAAAGCTCGATGCAGACGAAGGAGGTCTTGGCCCGCAGCAGCGTTGCCCCGTCCTCGGGGCGTACCAGTTGAAAGCGTCGATCCATC
The DNA here is from genome assembly GCF_003008615.1 of Pseudomonas mendocina. Lineage (NCBI taxonomy): Bacteria > Pseudomonadati > Pseudomonadota > Gammaproteobacteria > Pseudomonadales > Pseudomonadaceae > Ectopseudomonas > Ectopseudomonas mendocina. The sequence continues at coordinate 4,690,083 of NZ_CP027657.1, read as the reverse complement.
TTCAGGCGCTGATCGGACTCGACGATCCAGGTCGCCATCTGCAGATCCTGCCCCTCATAAGCACTGGACAGGTAATCAATCTCGTGGCGCACCACGGCCATGGCGCGATCCAGGCGCCGGTACTCGACCAGATCCAGCCCAAGAAACTGCGAATGACGCCAGGCACAACGCTCCAACCAACTGACATATACCGCGTTGTTGGCGTGACCGAGCCCATCGATATCATCAGCGCCGACCTGGATGTCGATGACGAAGGGACTTGGCAGATCCCAGTTCATGGCTGCGCCTCCAGGCTACCAGCCAATGCCCGGGCCTCAGCGGCAAGCTGGGTAATCTGATCCCAGGCACGCGCACGCACCAGATTGCTCGGCGCCACCCAGGTACCGCCAACGCAGGCGACATTGGGCAAACGCAGGAAACTCAGCAGGTTGTCAGCAGTGACGCCGCCCGTTGGGCAGAAACGAATGCCCGTGAATGGCCCCTTGAAGCTCTTGAGCATCTTCACGCTGGAGGCTCCATCGGCCGGAAACAGCTTGAGCGAGCGATAGCCATGCTCCAGCGCCAGCAATACCTCGGAAGGCGTCATCACTCCCGGCAAATAGGGCAGTGCCGCGTCCTCCGCAGCCAACGCCAAGCGCTCGGTGAAACCCGGACTCACGGCGAACTGCGCCCCGGCATCGCGCGCCTCCTGAAACTGCTCGGTGTGGATCAGCGTGCCGGCGCCCACCAGCAACTGCGGCAGCTCACGGCGGATGGCAGCCAGCGCATCCAGCGCCCGTGGCGTACGCAGGGTCACTTCCAGCACGGTTATCCCTCCGTCCTGCAGCGCCCGAGCGAGATCCAGCGCCAGCTCGATTTCCTCGATCACCAGAACGGGCATTACCGGGCGGGCCTGGCGCAGCACCTCATCCATCGTCAGCTTCATTTCTCAACTCCCAGGTCGGCATCACATCGACGGGCGGACTCCCCCGCCAATGCCGCGCATGATACGCCGCTGTTTTTTTCTCTGCAGCGCCGCCCTTTCATCGCATCTGGTCGGCGCGCCATAATTGCACCGCGCTCGCCCGAGCACATGAGAACCGAGCAATTGATTGCCACCTTGCGCTTACTGATGCTTCTGCTGCTACCCGTTCTCGCCTGGGCGGACAGCCTGCCGTTGCCGGCTGGACAGGCCCAGGTTCTGCCCGGCCCTTACATGCAGCTCTGGAAAGACCCGCAAGGCGATACCGATTTCCACACGGTGCGCGCCCTACCCGATGCAGCCTGGCAGGCGGTGGGCCGACGCGACGCCAGCTTTGGCTACGACAGCAGCACCTACTGGCTGCGCCTGGATGTGCACAATCCTCACGCACGCGCCTTGAGCTGGGTACTGCTGATCGGCAACCCATTGCTGGATCAGCTGGATGCTTATGGCCTGGACGGTGAGCGCGTGTATCGATCCGGCGACCAGCGCCCGTTCGACTGGCGCTGGGTCGACAATCGTCAGATGGTGCTACCGCTGAACATCGCGCCGGGCGAACAACGACGGATCTGGCTACGCATGCAGACCAACGGCTCGGCCAACCTCAGCGCCAGCCTGATGACCCACGAGGCCTTCGACCATCAGGAGCAGCGCAGCTTGCTGTTTCAAGGGCTGTTCTTCGGCGCGCTGCTGGCGATGTTCGTCTACAACCTGTCGATCTTCTGCATCACCCGCGACCGCAACTACCTCTGGTATTGCCTGTTCGTCGCCAGCTTCAGCCTCTATGAATTCATCCAGCTTGGTTTTGCCTTCCAATGGCTGTGGCCCAACGCCCTGGCCTGGCAGCAGCTGAGTTTCCCCCTCAGCTCGGCGCTGGCCACCTTGTTCGGTATCCAGTTCACCTATGGCGTGCTGGCGCTACGTGAAGCGCCCGCCGCCTATCGCTGGGTCGCTCACAGCCTGAAAGCCTGCGCCTGGCTGGTACTGGTCATGGCCCTGCTCGGCCCCTACCAGCCGGCACTGATCGCCAGCTTCGTCCTCATCGTCGCCTGTGCCCTCGCTGCCTTCATCATCACCCTGCTGCGCTGGCGCGCCGGTTACACCGCAGCACGTCTGTTCGCTCTGGGCTGGTTCGTGCTGATTAGCGCCAGCCTGGCCAGCATCCTCACCGGAACGGGCGTGCTGCCCTATTCGCTGCTGACGCTACATGCCCAACAGATCGGCGGCGTGATCGAGATGACGGTCTTCTCCATCGCCCTGGCTGCCCGTATCCGCCAGGTGCAGGAGGCCGAGCGCATAGCCCAGGCCAAACTGATCACCCAGGCGCGCCAGCTCAGCAACGAGCAGGCCAAACACCTGGAGCTGCAAACGCAGATCAGCGAGAACCTGGAACAACGCGTGAAGGAGCGCACGGCAACACTGGAGGAAACGCTGCAACAGCTGTCCAGCGCCAACCTGCGCCTGGCCGAACTGAATCGCCGTGACGGCCTGACCAATCTGTTCAATCGCCAGACGCTGAGTGAGGAGCTGGCGCGCGCCTGCGCCCGTGCCGAACGCAGCCGCCAATCGCTAGCCGTACTGATGCTGGATCTGGATCACTTCAAGCAGGTCAATGACCGCTATGGCCACCTCGCCGGAGACGCCTGCCTGCGCCACGCCGCCCAACGCATCCAGCAACGCCTGCGCAGCAGCGACCTGCTGGCGCGATTCGGCGGAGAGGAATTCGTCGCCCTGCTCGACAGCACCGACCTGACTGGCGCGCTCGACCTGGCCGAGCAACTGCGTGACGACCTGGCCCGCCATCCCTGCCTCTATCAGCAACAGTCGATCCCGTTGAGTATCAGCATCGGACTGCATGCGGGAATCCCCGACACCCCGGACTGCGGCGAAAGCTGGCTCGACTTCGCCGACAGAGCCCTATACCGCGCCAAGGCGGCAGGCCGCAACCGGGTTGCCAGCTACGAAGCCAGCGCCCTCGACGACGCCTGACGCACCTCGCCGAGCAGAGCGAGCACCGCCTGCAGAACCTGAGCGTCACCGAGTAGACGCTGATGACCACCTGTGGGCAGGCGTAACAGCTGGCTATCGAGCCAGGCCCGGTGAATCAGCTCCGCCTCGCCCACCGGCACCAGCGGATCATCTTCGGCATGTACGATCAAACCCGGCAACTGCAGTTGATAGCGCTGCACGTCGAGATGTGCGGCCGGAATTCCTGCCGTGCGCTCCACCTGGCTGATGAAATGCGCACGCGCCCGATCCGGCAACCCCATGAAACGGGCGAAACCGCGCAGCATGGTGAGAATCCTGCTCGGTGCTGAAATACATACCAATGTTTCAGTACGCAGCCCCATCTGCGTCGCCAGCAATGCACTGGCTCCGCCCATGGAGTGACCGATGACCGCATGCAACGGCGGCAACTCGCTAGCAGCTTCCAGCAGCGCCCTGGCGAACAACACCACATTCGCCTCTCGCCCCGGCGATCGACCATGCGCTGGCGCATCCAGTGCGACCACGCCATAGCCGGCCTCCACCAGGCCACTGATCAGCCTTGCGAATTGCGTCGGCCGCCCCTCCCAGCCATGCATCAACAACACGGTGGGGCCACTCCCCCAACGCAGCGCCGACAGGCCGAAGCGCAACGTAATACGCTCGGCACTGGCCAGCAGCGGCAGCTCCCAGTCCCGAGGTGGCAAGCTGCGCGGCGTCATGAAGCGCTCACGCAAACGGCCCGCCAACATTTGCGGGGCCAGTCGCCCCAATGCCGCATTGACACCACGCACCCAGATCATCTGGTTCATCGCACTCTCCTACGCGCCTGATTTCACTTGATCGCCGACTTGGCAGAACGCAGCAGGCGATCGGACAGCTCACCTGGCCCCAACGCCCTGGCCAAAGCCAGGCCACCCACCATCAAAGCCAGATCAGCCAACGCGATGTCAGCCTCCTCCGGTGCCTCACTCATTTGTGCAGCCAGCAACTGAACATGTTCTGCAAGCGCCTGGCGAAAGCCCTCCGGCAAGCGCTCGATCTCACCTATAGAGCTGGGTACGGGGCAGCGCTCATCGAGTGCATCGCGGTGTTTGCGCGACAGATAGAACGCCGCCAGCAACGCCCGGCGCTCCACACCATTGAGACCTGCGTCGACCGCGGCAAGGCGATCACGGCGGCGCCCCAATAGCTGGCGGAAGGCCTCCAGCATCAGGGCATCCTTGCTGGCAAAGTGTGCATAGAAGCCACCGACCGTCAGTCCAGCGGCAGCCATCACCTCCGCTACAGCCGGATCAGCGGGCCCGCGCTCCACAAGCAGGCCACTAGCAGCCTCAAGAATGCGTTGACGAGTTTCAGCCTTGCGCTCACTCATGGCATTGCCCCTTCATATGATGAATACAATATTACATTCATCATATTAAAAGACAAGACGACTCCCAAGCGTCAGCCAGCCCCGAATAAAGCCAGCACTTCAATATGAAAGCGGCGGCTACATGCCACGAACGACACAGAAGCAGCACTGGCATCATCGGCAGCAGCCAGCAGAAACGACGGGCAATAAAAAAGGGCCACTTCCGAAGAAGCAGCCCCTGGTTCCGCAAATGCGGCAAGAAAAATGGCGTCCCCTAGGGGACTCGAACCCCTGTTACCGCCGTGAAAGGGCGGTGTCCTAGGCCACTAGACGAAGGGGACGAAACCTTCGAACGACAAGGCCAGCGCTAGGCTGGCCTTGTGTGTGATTGGTGGAGCTAAACGGGATCGAACCGTTGACCTCTTGCATGCCATGCAAGCGCTCTCCCAGCTGAGCTATAGCCCCGAAACCTTGCGGTCGGCTCGCAACGCCTGCGCGCTGCGACTGGAATATGGCGTCCCCTAGGGGACTCGAACCCCTGTTACCGCCGTGAAAGGGCGGTGTCCTAGGCCACTAGACGAAGGGGACAAAACCTTCGAAGAACAAGGCCAGCACTAAGCTGGCCTTGTCAGTGTTTGGTGGAGCTAAACGGGATCGAACCGTTGACCTCTTGCATGCCATGCAAGCGCTCTCCCAGCTGAGCTATAGCCCCGAAACCTTGCGGTCGGCTGCAACGCCTGAGCGCTGCGGCTGGAAATAGTGGCGTCCCCTAGGGGACTCGAACCCCTGTTACCGCCGTGAAAGGGCGGTGTCCTAGGCCACTAGACGAAGGGGACGCAAGACCCTGATCGTGAATCGACTCACATCGATTCTGGCACTCCCGAAGGAGCCGAGATTGGTGGAGCTAAACGGGATCGAACCGTTGACCTCTTGCATGCCATGCAAGCGCTCTCCCAGCTGAGCTATAGCCCCATCTCGAGGACGGGGCGCATGTTAAGAGCGCCCCGATTGGCTGTCAACAACATTTTTCCTGTCAGCCCAAATTTTTTGCCACTAGAACAATTACTTAGAGTCTCACCCGTGGAGAGTTAGCTGCAACCGTGGGAGGCGCTTCAGCGGCGACAAAATCAAATCATCGCGGCTAAAGCCCCTCCCACAGTTGCACGCCTCGACTTAGCCGATGCTCGCCAGCAGCTTCTCCCACTCCTTGGCCTCTTTCTTCGAGGTGCCGCCGAGCAGCTCAAGCGCCTGGCGTAGGCGGAAGCGGGTCAGATCCGGGCCAAGGATTTCCATGGCATCGAGTACCGATACCGAGCTGGCCTGGCCGGTGATGGCGGCAAACATCAGCGGCATGGCATCACGCAGTTTCAGCTCCAGATGCTCGACCACGGCCTGAATGCAACCGGTGATGCGCTCCTTTTCCCACTGACGCAACGATTCGAGTTTCCACAGAATCAGCTGCATCAACTGGCGCACCTGATCAGCAGAGAGCTTCTTGTGCTCGAACAGCTTGGCGTCCAGGTTGAGGCCACCAGAGAAGAAGAAACCGGCCAGCGGTGCGATCTGGCTGAAGGTTTCCACCCTGCCCTGCACGTGCGGTGCGATCTTCATCAGGTATTCAGGATTGAGCGCCCACTTCTGCACTTCGGCAGCGAAGGTTTCCACAGGCAGCTCACGCAGCCACTGGCCATTGAGCCAGGACAGCTTCTCCAGATCGAAAATCGGCCCGCCCAGCGACACACGGTTGATGTCGAAGTGTTCGATCATCTCGGCCAGCGAAAACTTCTCGCGCTCGTCCGGCATCGACCAGCCCATGCGCCCCAGGTAGTTGAGCATGGCCTGCGGCAGGTAGCCCATACGCTCGTAGAAGGTGATGCTGGTGGGGTTCTTGCGCTTGGACAGTTTGCTCTTGTCCGGATTGCGCAACAGCGGCATGTAGCACAGCGCCGGCTGCTCCCAACCGAAGTATTCGTAGAGCTTGATCAGCTTGGGCGCCGACGGCAGCCATTCCTCACCGCGCAGCACATGGGTGATGCCCATCAGGTGATCGTCAACCACGTTGGCCAGGAAGTAGGTCGGCAGGCCGTCGGCCTTCATCAGCACCTGCATGTCCATGCGATCCCACGGGATCTCGACATCGCCACGCAGCATGTCCGGCACCACGCAGACGCCCTCGCCCGGCACCTTCATGCGCACCACGTGCGATTCGCCAGCGGCGATGCGGCGCTGCGCCTCGGCCGGCTCCAGATGCATGCAATGGCCGTCGTAACGCGGGGTTTCCTTGTTGGCCATCTGCTGCGCGCGCACCTCATCGAGGCGCTCGGCGGAACAGAAGCACGGGAAGGCATGGCCCTTGCCGACCAGCTCATCGGAGTACTTCTTGTAGATCTCGCCACGCTCACTCTGCCGGTACGGGCCGTGCGGGCCGCCAACGTCCGGGCCTTCGTCCCATTCGATACCCAGCCAACGCAGCGCGTCGAAAATCTGCTGTTCGGACTCACGCGTGGAACGAACCTGGTCGGTGTCCTCGATGCGCAGGATGAACTGGCCACCATGCTGACGGGCAAAACACAGGTTGAACAACGCGATATAGGCGGTGCCGACATGGGGGTCGCCGGTTGGCGATGGCGCGATACGGGTACGAACGGTGGTCATGAATGCTCTCGGATGGAAGACACGAGGTTTGAATCAAGCGGGCGATGTTAGCAGGCCGGCGGCCCCTGGCTCCAGCAACCCGCCACGGGTGATCGGCAAGCTGGCGATGAGGAAGTCGAGGAAAGTCTTGACCTTCATCGCCTGGAAGCGCCGCGACGGGTAGATGGCATACACCTCGCCTACCGGCAAGCGTGCCTCGGGCAACAGCTCGACCAGGCGGCCGCTGCGCACCGCCTCTTCGCTGATCATCACCGGCAACCCGGAAATCCCGGCGCCCGCCAGCGTCGCCTCACGGGCAAAGGTGATGTTGTTGCAGGTCATCACCCGCTGACACGGCAGGTGCTCGCCCAGCAACGGCCAGTAGCGCGGCGCGTCGTGCTGCAACAGTATCGCCCGATGCCCCTCCAGTTCGGCGACGCTACGCGGCGTACCGTGCGCCGCGAGGTACGCAGGGCTTGCACACAATCGTCGACCGCTTTCGAACAGCTTGCGCGCGATCAGGGTGGAATCTTGCGGTTGGCCGACCTGGATGGCGATATCCACGCCCTCCTCCAGCGGATCCACCAAGCGCGAGGTCAACTCCACCTCGGCGTCGATCTGCGGGTACTGGCGCATGAACTCACCCAGCACACGCCCGAGAAACAACTGACCGAACTCGATCGGCGAAGTAATGCGCAGCAGCCCGGAGGGTTCGCGTTGCAGCTGCATCACCGCCTGCTCGGCCTCGGCGAAGTCGAGCATGATCTGCCGGCAGCGCTCGTAATAAGCCTGGCCGACTTCGGTGAGGCGCAACTTGCGCGTGGTGCGATTGAGCAGACGCACGCCCAGGCGCTCCTCAAGCAGTGCGATACGCCGACTCACCGTCGACTTCTGCATACCCAGGCTGGTCGCGGCCTGCGTGAAACTGTGGCAATCCACTACCCGGGTAAAAATCAAAGCATCATCCAGCCCCATGATTGTTCCTCATACGCAACAAAGCATGCCAGGCCTAGAGTCTACTAGCGCAAAGGGAACACTGTTAAATTTACTTACATTTCCTTGCCGCATCTCGAGCCTCAAGCATGCCTGCCAAACTGCAACGTCGCCTTTTCGTCTTCGTGATCCTGCTGGTGCTGATTGCCGGCGCCCTGCTCGCCCATTGGCTGCTGGTCGGTCGCTACCATGAAAGTACCGACAACGCTTATGTGCAGGGCGAGATCACTCGGGTCTCCAGCCAGTTGAATGCGCGCATCGAAAAAGTGCTGGTGCGCGACAACCAGCATGTAGAAGCCGGCCAGCTCCTGGCAGTACTGGAAGACGCCGATTTCCGCCTGGCCCGCCAACGCGCCCTCGCCGCACTGGAAACCCATCAGGCCGAGCGCACACAAGCGCAGAGCAAGCTTGACCAGCAGGCCAGCCTGATCGCCGCCAGCCAGGCCGACGTTTCTGCCAGCCAGGCCACCCTCGAGCGCGCCAAGCTCGACCTGGGCCGCGCCCAGACCCTGCGCAAGCCGGGTTATGTCTCCGAGGAGCGCGTCACCACCCTGGCCGCCGACAACCGCGTGGCCCGCTCGCAGGTAGCCAAGGCGCAGGCCGACCTGCAGGCGCAACGCCAACAAGTCGCCAGCCTTGAAGCCGAACTCAAGCGCCTGGACGCGCTGATCCTCTCCTCCCAGGCCGACCTGGAACAAGCCGACCTCAACCTCTCGCGCACGCAGATTCATGCGCCGATCAGCGGCCTAGTCGGCCAGCGCTCGGCACGCGAAGGCCAGGTGGTACAGAGCGGCGCCTACCTGCTGTCGCTGGTGCCGGATCAGGACATCTGGATCCAGGCCAACTTCAAGGAAACCCAGATCGGCCGCATGCGCCCGGGGCAGAAAGCCGAGCTGCTGTTCGACAGCTATCCGGACACGCCTATCGAAGGCCGCATCGACAGCCTGTTCGCCGCCTCCGGCGCGCAGTTCAGCCTGCTGCCGCCAGACAACGCCACCGGCAACTTCACCAAGGTGGTGCAGCGCATCCCGGTCAAGCTGACCTTCGCCGCTGACAACCCGTTGCGCGGGCTGATCCGCCCCGGCATGTCGGTGGAGGTCACCGTGGATCTGCGCAGCGACGATAGCCATGGTGGGTGATGCGCTGATCCGCCCGACGGCGGAACCCAGCCGCCGCGACTGGATCGCCGTGATGAGCGCCATGCTCGGCGCCTTCATGGCGGTGCTGGATATCCAGATCACCAACTCCTCGCTGAAGGACATCCAGGGCGCGCTGTCCGCAACGCTTGAGGAAGGCTCGTGGATTTCCACGTCCTACCTGGTGGCCGAGATCATCATGATCCCGCTGACCGCCTGGCTGGTGCAGTTGCTCTCGGCACGCCGCCTGGCCGTATGGGTGTCGGTGGGCTTTCTGATCGCCTCGCTGCTGTGCTCCCTCGCCTGGAGCCTGGAAAGCATGATCGTGTTCCGCGCGCTGCAGGGCTTCACCGGCGGCGCGCTGATCCCGCTGGCGTTCACCATGACGCTGATCAAGCTCCCCGAGCACCACCGGGCCAAGGGCATGGCACTGTTCGCCATCACCGCCACCTTCGCCCCCTCCATCGGCCCAACACTCGGTGGCTGGCTGACCGAGAACTGGGGCTGGGAGTACATTTTCTACATCAACGTGCCGCCTGGCCTGCTGATGATCGCCGGTCTGCTCTATGGCCTGGAGAAGAAGGCGCCGCACTGGGAGCTGCTGAAGACCACCGATTACGCAGGCATCGTCACTCTGGGTATGGGCTTGGGTTGTCTGCAGGTTTTTCTCGAAGAAGGTCATCGCAAGGACTGGCTGGAATCGCAACTGATCGTCGGGCTGGGCAGCGTGGCATTGGTCAGCCTGATCCTGTTCGTCATCCTGCAGATATCCCGCCCCAACCCGCTGATCAACCTCGGCGTACTGCGTGAGCGCAACTTCGGCCTGGCCAGCATTTCCAGCCTGGGCCTCGGCGTCGGGCTGTACGGTTCGATCTATGTGCTGCCGCTGTACCTGGCACAGATCCAGGGCTACAACGCGATGCAGATCGGTGAAGTGATCATGTGGATGGGCGTGCCGCAGCTGTTCCTGATCCCGCTGGTGCCCAAGCTGATGAAGATCATCTCGCCAAAATGGCTGTGCGCCCTGGGCTTCGCCCTGTTCGGCGCGGCGAGTTTCTTCTCCGGCGTGCTCAACCCGGACTTCGCCGGCCCGCAGTTCAACCATATCCAGATCGTGCGAGCACTCGGCCAGCCGCTGGTGATGGTCACCGTGTCGCTGATCGCCACGGCCTACATCCTGCCGCAGGATGCCGGCTCGGCCTCCAGCCTGTTCAACATCCTGCGCAACCTGGGTGGAGCCATCGGTATCGCCCTGCTGGCCACCCTGCTGGATGCCCGCGCCAAGGTCTATTTCGACTATCTGCGCGAATCCATCGTGCCAACCAACCCGCAGGTAGAGGAACGCCTGCACCTGCTGACGCAGACACTGGGCAGCGAGCAGGCGGCCCTGGCCAAGCTCAGCCAGATCGTCCATGAGCAAGCGATCATCATGGCTTACAACGATGCCTTCCACTTCATCGGCATCGCCCTGGCGGTGAGCATGCTGGCGATCCTGCTGACGCGAAAGCTGCCGCAGAACATGGCGGGCGGTGGCGCGGCGCATTGAGTCCTGACAGAGATACGCCGCCCTGTCGTAGGGTGGATGCCGTTTTCGCCTCCACCGAGGCGATGGATCGATGAGGCGTGATCCACCCTACGCCGGCGCCTCATCCGTAGGAGCGGCTTCAGCCGCGAATTCAGTCGCAGAGTGGTTGCCGTTTTACATCCGCCGCGGCAATGGATCGATGAGGCTTGATCCACGCACGGGAACACGTAGAACCGTGGGAGGGGCTTCAGCCGCGACCATCGCCGCTACGGCTGCATGGATGCAGGAGGCAGAACGAAGCAGGATGCCAGAGTCGAAAGCGCCTCCCACAATAGTCCGGATGCATCCGGTAATCGGCTTCCTACCGCTAGTTACACCTGCAACAACCGATCCCGCAGTTTCTGGATCTCGTCGCGCAGTTGCGCCGCGGCCTCGAACTCCAGGTCGCGCGCCAGGGCGTACATCTTCTCTTCCAGCTGACGAATACGCTTGGTGATCTCGCTCGGCGAGCGCAGTTCGTTCTCGTAGCGAGCACTCTCCTCCGCTGCCTTGGCCATGCCCTTGCGCTTGTTGCTGCGCGCGCCCGGCACCACGGCGCCTTCGAGAATGTCCTTGACGTCTTTCTGCACGCCCTTGGGCACGATGCCGTTGGCTTCGTTGAAGGCGATCTGCTTGGCACGGCGGCGCTCGGTCTCGCCGATGGCACGCTGCATCGAGCCAGTCATATTGTCGGCGTAGAGAATCGCCTTGCCATTGAGGTTGCGCGCCGCGCGGCCAATGGTCTGGATCAGCGAACGCTCACTGCGCAAGAAACCCTCCTTGTCCGCATCGAGGATCGCCACCAGCGATACCTCGGGCATGTCCAGGCCCTCACGCAGCAGGTTGATACCCACCAGCACATCAAAGGCGCCGAGACGAAGATCACGGATGATCTCGACCCGCTCCACCGTATCGATGTCCGAATGCAGGTAACGCACCTTGACGTCATGGTCACCCAGGTAATCGGTCAGATCCTCGGCCATGCGCTTGGTCAGGGTGGTGACCAGCACGCGATCCCCCACCGCCACGCGCAAGCGAATCTCCGAGAGCAGATCATCGACCTGGGTACGCGCCGGGCGCACCTCCAGATCAGGATCGACCAGGCCAGTCGGCCGCACCACCTGCTCGACGACGCGACCGGCATGCTCGCCCTCGTATGGCCCGGGCGTGGCGGAAACGAAAATGGTCTGCGGGCAAGCCGCCTCCCACTCCTCGAAACGCATTGGCCGGTTATCCAGCGCCGACGGCAGGCGGAAGCCGTACTCCACCAGCGTTTCCTTGCGCGAGCGGTCGCCCTTGTACATGGCCCCGACCTGCGGCACCGAGACGTGGGACTCGTCGATCACCAGCAGCGCTTCATCCGGCAGGTAGTCGTACAGAGTGGGCGGCGGCGCCCCCGCAGGGCGGCCGGACAGGTAGCGCGAGTAGTTTTCGATGCCGTTGCAGTAGCCCAGCTCGAGGATCATCTCCAGATCGAAGCGTGTGCGCTGCTCCAGGCGCTGCGCCTCCACCAGCTTGTTCGCCCCACGCAGGTACTCCAGACGCTGCTGCAGCTCGACCTTGATGTGCTCCACCGCCTCCAGCAGGGTTTCGCGCGGGGTGACGTAGTGGCTCTTGGGGTAGAAGGTGAAACGCGGCAACTTCTGGATCACCTCGCCGGTCAGAGGATCGAAGGCGCTGATGCTCTCCACTTCGTCATCGAACAGTTCGACGCGAATGGCCTCCAGATCCGACTCTGCCGGAAATACATCGATCACATCGCCGCGCACACGAAACGTCGCGCGGGCAAAATCCATATCGTTGCGCGTGTACTGCAGCTCGGCCAGGCGCCGCAGCAGCGCACGCTGATCCATCTTGTCGCCGCGGTCGAGGTGCAGCACCATTTTCAGGTACTCCTCGGGGCTACCCAGGCCGTAGATCGACGACACCGTGCACACCACGATCACGTCCTTGCGCTCGATCAGCGCCTTGGTCGCCGAAAGGCGCATCTGCTCGATGTGGTCATTGATCGAGGCATCCTTCTCAATGAAGGTGTCGGACGACGGCACGTAGGCTTCGGGCTGGTAGTAATCGTAGTAGGAGACGAAATACTCCACGGCGTTGTTAGGGAAGAACGCCTTGAACTCACCGTAGAGCTGAGCGGCCAGGGTCTTGTTCGGCGCCAGCACCAGGGTCGGGCGCTGCACTTGGGCAATCACGTTGGCAATGGAAAAGGTCTTGCCCGAGCCGGTCACGCCGAGCAGGGTCTGGTGCGAAAGACCGGCCTCCAGCCCCTCGACCATCAGGCGGATCGCCTCGGGCTGATCGCCGGCAGGTTTGAAGCGGGTCACCAACTGAAACTCGGACATGCAGCACCTCGACAAAATGGCTGTGACGCATCCGTTCGGACTGCGTCAAAAGCCATGAATTGCGGGGCGATCTGGCGATAGGTCCAAGTAGAGTCGAATTACCTGGCAACAGGCCTTAATTCAGGGCTTTGCGCTGTCGCCCCCTGGATTCAGGGTCGTTATACTAACGCCCCGTTTACGCGCCCCCTAGCGCTTTTGTCGGGGACGCCTGGCCACCCACCCCTCACTCGAGTTGCCGCATCCATCATGAGTCTCTTCTCTGCCGTCGAAATGGCTCCGCGCGATCCCATCCTGGGCCTCAACGAAGCATTCAACGCGGACACCCGCACCACCAAGGTCAACCTTGGCGTGGGCGTCTACTACAACGAGGAGGGGCGAATTCCGCTGCTGCGCGCCGTCGCAGAAGCCGAAAAAGCGCGCATTGAGGCGCACGCTCCGCGTGGCTACCTGCCGATCGAAGGCATCGCCGCTTACGACAAGGCCGTGCAGGAACTGTTGTTCGGCAAGGGCGCGGCGCTGATCGACGCCGGCCGCGTAATCACCACCCAAGCCCTCGGCGGCACCGGCGCGCTGAAGATCGGCGCTGACTTCCTCAAGCGCCTGCTGCCGGACGCCACCGTGGCCATCAGCGACCCAAGCTGGGAAAACCACCGTGCCCTGTTCGAGTCCGCCGGTTTCCCGGTGCATAACTACCGCTACTACGATCCGTTCAGCAACGGCGTAAACCGCGGCGGCATGCTCGAAGACCTGCGCAACCTGCCGGCGCGCTCCATCGTCGTGCTGCATGCCTGCTGCCACAACCCCACCGGCGTCGACCTGCAGCTGGAAGACTGGAAAGCCGTACTGGAAGTGCTGCGCGAGCGCGAGCATGTGCCGTTCCTCGATATCGCCTACCAGGGTTTCGGTGACGGCATCGACCAGGACGCCGAAGCCGTGCGCCTGTTCGCCGAGTCAGGCCTGGAATTCTTCGTCTCCAGCTCCTTCTCCAAGTCGTTCTCGCTGTACGGCGAGCGCGTCGGCGCCCTGTCGCTGGTCACCGCTAGCCGCGAAGAGTCGACTCGCGTGCTGTCGCAGCTCAAGCGTGTGATCCGCACAAACTACTCCAACCCGCCGACCCACGGCGCTACCGTGGTCGCCAGCGTGCTCAACAGCACCGAACTGCGCGCCATGTGGGAAGCCGAACTGGGCGAAATGCGCGACCGCATCCGCAGCATGCGCCTGGCCATGGTCGAGCAACTGGCCGCATTGGGCGCCAAGCGTGACTTCAGCTTCGTCGCCGAGCAGCGCGGCATGTTCTCCTACTCCGGCCTAACCGTGGAGCAAGTGGAACGCCTGAAGGAAGAGTTCGGCATCTACGCCGTCGGCACCGGCCGCATCTGTGTCGCCGCGCTGAACAACGGCAACCTGGATAGCGTCACACGCGCCATCCACGCCGTGCTTTAAGCCTCTGTGATAGACAAAAACGCCGGCCCTTGGGCCGGCGTTTTTGTATGCGCCAACAGTCACTGTAGGAGCGGCTTCAGCCGCGAATCGTTCGGTAGAACACCGCAAAAGCTAAAGCCACGCCCTGCGACAAGGCCCCATACCCAGGCACCGCCGACCTTGGAACGATTAGGAGGCCATCTGCCTCAACCTCGATCCGTCCCGATCTGGCTGCTGTCGCGGCCAAAGCCCCCTCCCACAATAGCGCCGCCGAATCTGCCGAATCCCAGTCGAGCAGAAGTCACGGCAAAGTATTGACTTCTCTTTTTTAATCAGTAACATACGCGCCGTTGTTCCGCGATAGCTCAGTCGGTAGAGCAAATGACTGTTAATCATTGGGTCCCTGGTTCGAGTCCAGGTCGCGGAGCCAAATTCAAAGCCTCGGTTCATACCGGGGCTTTTTCGTTTTCGGCGGACTCTCACCAGGGACTGCGTCCCAGGTTATTCGCTTCGCTCCCCCCTTTGGGGCCGCGCTGAAGCGCGTTCAGCTGCGCTGTCGAGTCCAGGTCACGGAGCCAAATTCAAGAAACCCAACCTAAGAGCTGGGTTTTTTATTGCCTGAAGAAGGCTTTTCGTGGGGCGCACCATGCGCACCGACTCCTCCACACAGCAATGCCTTGCACGCCAAAAACGCAAAAGGCCGGTCAAAAGACCGGCCCATATGGAAACGCCGCCCGGCGTCAGTTAACACTCAACTTATCGCGATTTTTCTCTAGCGTCGCCTCACCGATACCCTTGACCTCAAGCAACTCATCGACCGAGGCAAAGTTACCGTGCTCTTCCCGGTAAGCCACAATCGCTTGCGCCTTTGTCGCTCCAATACCCAAAAGCTCGCGCTGCAAGGTTGCAGCATCAGCGGTATTCAGATTGACCACAGCAACCTGCGCCACCTGAACAGCAGCCGGTTTGGCACTTTCGGTTTTCGGAGTTTCAGCTGCGGTTGCAGCCAGAGAGAAGAAAGCAAGAACAGCGAACAGCAGAGAGGAAAGACGGACTTTCAGCATGGGAAACACTCCTTTGTTTGTAAAAAGCAAGGCAGCCATGGCCTCGCTTTTTAAACTAGACGCTATCTCCCGACTGTCAAATCCCTGATTCAACGCTCCCGGTTTCTGAGATGAATCCAGTCGACAATCTCACCCTCCGGCACATAACCATGCACTGTTTCACGCAGCAGCATACGCACGCGCGCATAATCATCTTCATCGACTGCTGCCACTAACTCCTGCAGGCGCACCTTGAGCTCCTCCCAAGGCAACATGTCTTCTTCGGCGCGCATGATCATCGGATGCTCAGTCGGCTTCACATCCTCGCCAATCAATAGCTCCTCATAAAGCTTCTCCCCAGGGCGCAACCCAGTGAACTCGATAGCGATATCCCCATGAGGATTACGCTCGTCACGCACACTCAAGCCGGACAGCCGAATCATCTTCTCAGCAAGATCAGCGATCTTCACCGGCTCCCCCATATCCAGCACGAACACATCACCACCCAGCCCTAACGAACCGGCCTGAATGACCAGCTGCGCCGCCTCAGGGATCGTCATGAAATAGCGCGTGATATTCGGGTGAGTCACCGTCACCGGCCCGCCTTGCTTGATCTGCTCCCTGAACAGCGGAATAACCGACCCAGAAGAACCAAGCACATTACCGAAGCGCACCATAGTAAAACGGGTCTTGTTGACGTGATGAACACCTGATTCATCACCGAACAGCAACGGCGCAGACTCACGACTCAGCGCCTGCAGCACCATCTCAGCCAAGCGCTTGGTACTGCCCATGACATTAGTGGGTCGTACTGCCTTGTCGGTTGAGATCAGCACAAAATTGGCAACACCCGCCTTGATCGAAGCCTGCGCCGCATTGAGTGTGCCGACCAGATTATTAAGCACACCCTCAGCGACGTTATGCTCAACCATCGGCACATGCTTGTACGCAGCGGCGTGATAAACGGTATTAACGCGCCAAGTCTGCAGGATGTCGAACAACCGCTCAAAGTGACGGATAGACCCCAAAATCGGCACTAGCTTGATCGGTAGCGACTCCCGCTCGATTCGCTGCTGCAACTCGCCATGGATGTTGTAAAGATTGAACTCGCTGTGCTCGAAAAGCAGCAAGGTTCGAGCCCCGCTCACCAGAATTTGCCGACATAGCTCCGAACCAATTGAGCCACCAGCGCCGGTGACCAGAACCACCTGATTCTTGATACAGCGCTCGAACAATTCTTGCTGAGGCGGCACAGCATCGCGACCCAAAAGATCAGCTATATCGACCTCCTGAATATCCTCGACCTTCACTCGCCCACTGGCCAGATCGGTGAACCCAGGCACGCTGCGGACATGCAATGCATAAGGTTCTAACGCATCAAGGATCTCGCGCCGTCGCGCTCGCGAAATAGACGGCATCGCAAGCAGAATCTCGTCAGCCCCCGTCTCGTCGATCATCTGCTGAATATGCTTGGGTGTATAAACTCGCAACCCGGCAATAACTCGATTGGCAACTCCAGCATCGTCGTCCACGAATGCTACCGCCCGCATCGCACGCCCCAACCGTAAAGCGGCGACCAACTGATTGCCGGCCGTTCCAGCGCCGTAAATAGCAACCCGGGATATGCCTGCTACAGCATCACGTTGTCGGGCAAAAGGCTCAAGCCAATCGCCAGTGAAGAATTGGCGCATCCCAAGACGCAGACCGCCCAATAGCAACAGACTGAGCCACCAGTAATTGAAAACCATAGAGCGCGGCACAATCGCCGTGGGCCCCCTGTACCAGTAAACCGCAAGCGCCAACACCAGCGCCGAGAGAGATACGGCTTTTGCGATAGTAATGAGCGCATCACTACCCACATAACGCATCACAGCCCGATACATGCCCAACCTGATGAAAATAGGCAGAGCAATCAGCGGAGCGACAATGAACAACCAGCTATGCCCAGAAAAGGGCTTGGCCGCATCGATTTCCCCTAAACGAACGGCAAACGACAGCCAAAGCGCAACCCAGACGAGAATGATATCGGCCAATAACTGCAACAAACGCTTCTGACGCCTGGGCAAACTCACCAGAAACTGGCGCAAACCGTTCATCTTCATCCCTCTGGCTACCTCGTTAGCATTTAAATGGAGCTGCCTGCTCCAGACACATCAAACATCACCTCTCCTGTCGCAACAGACACGCCAGGTTCAATGCACCACTCGGTCGCCAGCACCTTTTCCCAAGGCTGTTTGCATAATCAGGCTGAAATAGAGAGAGATCGACATTGACCGGATCATCTGCTGGTCAGTTTCGGCAAGCAAAGCCGGCGTAGACATATCGATCCCCTGCACTTGGGCCAACCCCGTTATGCCAGGGCGAACATCATACACAGCGCGCAATTCGCGCTCGGCAATCAGCTCTTCCTGATTGAATAGATTAGGCCTAGGCCCAACCAGACTCATTTCCCCCCTGAGCACATTCCAGAGCTGCGGTAGCTCGTCCAGCTTGGTCTTGCGCAGAAAAGCGCCCAAGCGCGTGATCGACGCGCTGGAGGCCAAGTGGCTTGCCACAGAGGCCGTATCAACCGCCATCGTTCGAAACTTGACTAACGTAAACGGCCGCTTACCACGCCCCACACGCGCCTGACGAAACAGGGGCGCACCTGTATCCAACAAGCCAAGAACATAGATTAAGATCAATACTGGAAAGCCGAAGAGCAACCCCAGCAAGGACAGAACAACATCAAAAACACGTATCACAGACCCAACCTCTGAAAGCCAGTCAATCCGAAGACAGGAAACAACGCTTTAACCCCTCTTCAACCGTGAAAGGCGGCTGCCAATCCAGTGTCTCGCATGTTTGCGAGATATCTACCTGCAAAGACCCCAGCAAGCGCTGCGCCATAGCCTTCCGCCCCAACAATGCCGCGCTCAGCTTCAGAACGCCAGCAGGCACAGGAATCAACCGTGCAGGCCGCCCCATTGCATCTCCCACTAAACGCAACAGCTCCGTAGTCGATAGATCGCGACCATCACCCGCAAGAAAGACTTGATTGGCAGCAGCAGGATGATCGATGCAGCGAACGATCAAATCGACAAGATTGTCGATGCCAATTAGTGAACGCTTGTTATGGATTGACCCGAGCGGTAGTGGAATCCCTTTACCAATCCAGCGAACCAGACTCCCAAAGTTACCCGGAGCCTCGGGGCCATATACCAAGGGAGGACGAATGATCACCAGTTCCATCCCTGCCTCCTGCTGGATGCGCCAAAGCCCCTGCTCAGCCTCCCATTTGGACTGGGCATAGGGCTCCAATGGGAGCGGAGCGTCGCCGGCATTAAACGGGCGAGTATTAATATTCCCGTTAACGCCGATAGAGCTGATGAAAACGAAACGCTTCACCCCGGATATCGCGGCTTGCCGGGCAAGATTCAACGTACCCTCCACGTTGACCCCCCGATACTCAGCCAGCGGGTCACTACTTACCTCCTGAGAAATATGGGCTCGGGCAGCGGTATGTACTACTACGGTAATACCCTCTAGAGCGGAGGCCCACTGCGTGTCTGCACTTATATCTCCCACCTCAAATACATGCTCAGAAAACCTCCTAGTTCCGCCTGAACGCACAGCGGCCACCACACACGCACCTGCAGTAGATAGATAACGCAACAAAGCATCACCAACGAAACCGGTGGCCCCAGTCAGCAAAACTTGCATAATTAAAGAAGTGCCTCTTCATAAACCGCGATGGTTTTATTCAGCATTAGAGAAAACGTAAAATCGGATTCATATCGAAGCCGTCCTGCCTCGCCCATTCGCCGCCTCATCTCAGCGTCCGCAAGCAGTAGACCAAGGCGTTCTACTAGTAGGCCTGTAGCGTCACGCTTGATCAGATAGCCCGTCTCACCGTCCTGTACAGCTTCGGCGACGCCTCCTACATCGGATGCGATAACTGGCAGGCCAGCACGCATTGCCTCAAGAATAGTCAGCGGCAATCCTTCCCAGCGAGAGATCAAGATAAACACGTCTGCTGCTGCAAGCCGTGAAGAAACATCGATGCAAGCTCCCGAAAAAATGACGTTGTCAGCCAAGCCAAGGCTTGTCGCAAGATCGATCGCAGCTTGCATCTGCGGCCCATCACCAATCAGCTCAAGGCACCAACGCTCTGAGGGAAGCGCTGCGAAGGCGCGTAACAATGACAACTGATCTTTAGGCGCCTCAAAACGAGCGACCATGACAAAGCGTACGATATCTCCCACTGCACCCCGCTGAGCCCGCATCTCGGCAGGAATATCTGGCATGCCGTTATGCACCACGACGAGCTGGCCTGGTGGCGCAACCCACTCCGCCAAGGCGAGGCTCCTGTCATAGTCAGAGACAGTAATGATCCGTTTTGCCAACGGGGCAATGAGCCGTTCGATAAATCGATATAGGAAGCGGCGACTTGGAGATACGCCTTCGGTAAATGCCCAGCCATGGGCCGTAAATATGCAAGGAACAGTCAATCCTATAGCGCAGATACGCCCGATAATTCCGGCCTTAGAAGAATGCAAGTGAATCAGATCTGGCTTCAAGCGCTTTAGCACGCCACGCAGCTCGGATATCGCTTTAACGTCAATAATCAGGTCAATCTCTCTGACCAAATACTTCAGAGAAATACAACTTAATGATCGATTCCGCGCATGCTGCAGAAACACGCCCTGCCCACCGACCAAAATAGTTATGTCATAACCACAAGACTGAAGGCCCGCAGCAAGATCAAGAAGGTGGACACTGGCCCCCCCCATCACGTCAGAACGGGTTATGACAAAAACCACTTTCATAGAAAAGCCAAAAAATCCATTAAAAGCACCATCACTCACGCAAACTGGAGATAAAACTTAAAAATCCTGATCGCTCGAGCATGCTATCCCACATAAATTCAGATGCATCGAAAAAACAATCATCGCCGATACAACCGGAGGAAATATCGATATAACGCTGCAATTCATCAAGCCATAAAAAACGCACACCGTAATCGCTGGAAAACCTCGAAGCCCAATGATATTTATTACTAAAAACAACCAACCCACTCGCCAAGTACTCTAGCGTTTTCGTACTAGTCTGGACATTAAATGGATATAAATCCGGCGTATAATTCAACCCAGCCCACGCTCGGCTGTATAATCTGGGCAGGTCATCGCGAGAAACCCTCCCCACAAACTCGACTTTTGTATTTTCACGAAACAAATCACGTACTGAAGCAGCGACTTCACCAACAATAAGAAGCTTATATCCAAGCGCCGACAAACGCTGGAATTCTTCAAGCAGCCCATTACGCCCAGCAATAGAACCTGAATAGACTATGTCGAAGTCTGGACAAGCATTTGGCTTCTGAAAAAGTGCAGCATCTACGCCCATATCTCGCAATATATAGGGAACGCCTGACGCAAACCCCATACCCTCTCGAACGACTTCATTCAAGAAAATGCGCCCATTAGGCTGGCCGTTAACAATCTTTTTCACGGTGTCCTTCAATACCGGGTACGGAGCCACGGAAAGACTTTGATACTCATGCACCTCAGCGGCACCAGAGGCCTTTCTCCGCCAAAAAGGGCGTAAGCCCATAAAGTAAATATTTACCTCGTTATCAGGACAGAGCTCTTCCTCCGGCGCCAGCTGAACCTCGACATTGGATTGCTCGAGAAATTTCTTGTACGCATAAGCCTCAGGAGTATAAGCATGCTTTTTTAACCCAATACCAACCTTCATCAAACACCTTCTCCTGACGGCGCGAACAATTATCTAGCGACCGGTCGGCCTCGAGCACGAAGCAACTTTAGCGAATACCACCCCAAACGAGCACAGCACAAAATTGTTTGACCTATGACATCATGTCCAACCTGGACCTGAACTCGGTAAAGCTCCGTAATAGACCCAAGCAGATCATAAGAACTTAATCCACCAGTACCAAAGTAGCCAACCACCTTGCGGCTAACAGTGATTGTCGCCCCACCTTTTACAGCGGCCAGCAAAAACAATTGATCTGCCGCTATAGGGTAGCGCCTGGAATAGAATCCAAATTTATCATGCAGCGCTCTCTTGATAAGCACACCGACGGCATGACTGGAAAAATAAGCAAACTGCCCTACGCGCCATGCACTGCCTCGTCCCGCGGCCTTCACATGGCCATCAAAACTGACAGAAGCGGTTACGAAATCGGTATTCTCTTTCAAAGACTCTCTGTAGATGCTTATTGCTTCCGGGTACAGCCCATCATCGGCCCCCACGACCAGATAATAATCACCAGAACTTGCTTTAACACCACGATTCAATGCATCGTAAATACCAAAATCTTCTTGAGAAACAATTTTAAGATTCAAGTCTTTAATCGAACGAAGCAGTTCCAAGGTTCCATCGGTCGATGCCCCATCCGCAACTACCCACTCAAAATCCTGGTCTATCTGCGCACGCAAAGAGGCTACAAGCTCAGGCAAAACATCGGCAGCATTGTAGGTGGCGGTGATTATACTAATCGTAGCTCGTTCATTCATAAGCGTGAGACTTCAAAAAATCGTTGTAGGCTTTGCCAAGCCCCTCCTCCAACTGAACCAGCGGCTGCCAAGCAAGCGACAACAGCTTGGCGCTACTCATCAGTTTGCGCGGAGCGCCATCAGGCTTGGAGGTATCGAAGTGGAGGGTTCCGGAGTAGCCAACTACCGCAGCAACCAACTCAGCTACTTCGCGAATACTATGGTCGCACCCAGATCCCACATTAATGTGCGAACACATAGGCGTTACGCACTGCTGCCATTTATCAGCCGGCAGTTTCATGACATGAACACTCGCAGCAGCCATATCATCGACATACAGAAACTCGCGACGTGGCTCACCGGTTCCCCAAACAACTACCTGTGCATCTCCACGCAGCTTAGCCTCGTGAAAACGCCGGATAAGCGAGGGAATAACGTGACTATTTTCAGAGTGATAGTTATCACCGGGGCCATAAAGATTGGTGGGCATTACACTGCGGTAATCACGACCATACTGCCGATTGTAGCTTTCGCAAAGTTTGATACCTGCAATTTTTGCGATTGCGTAGGGTTCATTCGTCGGCTCAAGCAACCCAGTAAGCAACGCATCCTCAGACATTGGCTGAGGAGCAAATTTTGGATAAATGCAGGACGATCCCAAGAAAAGCAATTTATTCACATCGGCCAAATGCGCGCTATGAATAACATTAGCTTCGATTATCAAGTTCTCATAGATAAACTCAGCGGGGTAGGTATTATTGGCATGAATACCGCCTACTTTAGCAGCGGCCAAATAGACGTGTTTTATGCGGTTAGCCTGAAAGTAACGCTGCACGGCGGCTTGATCAAGCAGGTTTAATTCATCACGAGTAGCGGTGAGGATATTCTCGTAACCCAGCGTTTTGAGATGTCTGACAATCGCCGAACCAACCATTCCCCGATGGCCGGCAACGAAAATCGTCTGGTTCAGATCATGCGCCACGCTCAATTCTCCACCGACACCGGCACATCGTGGCCATGGGTCTTAAGCAAAGAATGGCGTTGCGCGACCTTGAGATCTTCACTGACCATCTCAGCACACATTTCCTGCACCGTAATTTCTGGAACCCAGCCGAGCGTCTGCTTGGCTTTGGTAGGATCACCCAACAGCGTTTCTACCTCGGCAGGGCGGAAATAGCGAGGGTCAACACGCACCACGACGTCGCCCACGTTGAGCGCCGGAGCCTTATTGCCCTCAACGGCCTCTACGATTGCAACCTCTTCAACACCTTGCCCTTCAAAACGAAGCGTAATGCCGAGCTCCGCTGCAGACCACTCAATGAACTGACGCACCGAATATTGAACGCCGGTCGCAATAACAAAATCTTCCGGCTGATCCTGCTGCAGCATCATCCACTGCATCCGCACGTAGTCCTTGGCATGGCCCCAATCGCGCAAAGCATCCATATTACCCATATACAGGCAACGCTCCAGGCCTTGACCTATATTTGCAAGGCCTCGAGTGATCTTACGGGTCACGAAGGTTTCACCGCGACGCGGCGACTCATGATTGAAGAGAATTCCGTTGCAGGCATACATACCGTACGCCTCACGATAATTAACGGTGATCCAATAGGCGTATAGCTTGGCTACGGCGTAAGGCGAACGCGGATAGAAAGGCGTCGTTTCCTTTTGCGGAACTTCCTGCACCAAACCATACAGCTCAGATGTGGAAGCCTGGTAGAAACGTGTCTTTTTCTCCAACCCTAACAGGCGAATAGCCTCCAGCAGCCGCAACGTCCCCATGGCATCGACATCTGCCGTATATTCCGGAGACTCGAAACTGACTGCGACGTGCGATTGAGCGCCCAGGTTATAAACCTCGTCCGGCTGAACCTCTTGCAGAATGCGAGTGAGGTTGGACGAATCGGTTAGATCGCCATAATGAAGTACGAAATTCTGATGTTCTACGTGGGGGTCTTGATAGATATGGTCCACACGCTGAGTATTGAAAGACGAAGCGCGCCGTTTGACGCCATGCACCTCATAACCCTTTTCTAACAAAAGCTCGGCGAGATAAGAACCGTCCTGACCGGTTATTCCAGTGATAAGAGCTTTTTTCATTTTTTATTTCCTGGCCATCTAATGAACGTTCCAGAAGAATAGCCTCTAGGCACATAGCACATATGAAGTGATCCGTTTTTTTGACCACTGATGGCAAAAACTTGCACAGTCATGATAGGACTCGCTGATAGATAGCGTGAGTTTCTAAAGCGCAGCGATGCCAAGAAAACTCATTCACCCGCAATAGTCCGAGCCGCCTTAGTTCTTGACATGCTTCTGGCCTCTGCAAGACCTCTAACAAAACGACAGCCAAAGACTCTGTCGAACTAGGATCAAACATTCTAGCGGCAGCACCCACGACCTCAGGAATGGAACTGGTATTGCTACAAACGACAGGACAGCCATAACTCATAGCCTCCAACGGAGGAATACCAAAACCTTCGTAGAGAGAGGGATAGACAAAAAGAGCAGCCTGCTTGTAACGCGCAGCCAAAACCTGATCGCTTCCACCCTGCTGATGAACTTTGGCAACAATACCCAGTCTCGCGATCAAAGCACGTTCATATGCAGTGAAGCCCCCTCCTCCAAACGCCACAAGATCAAAATTCTCTTTCAGCCATGGCTGGCTGGCATATGCCTGAAGCAATGTCTCAAAGTTTTTATAGCCACCGCGCATTCCGACATAGAGCAAATAAGGACGTGCTGGCACGTCCACTGCCTCAATGTCAGAAGTAGTGAGAGAGAAACCATGGTGAACAACCGATGTTTTATCAAGCGGCACATCAAGCAGACGAACCAAATCCTGTCGCGTCTGCTCGGAGACACAGATCACATGATCAGCCCTCTTGACAGCCTGGCGCTTGAGCTCCCACGTTTTATCCTGCTCTGGAAAAGACTGCGGAAATAGCTCGTGAATCATATCATGTACGGTAATAACGGTACGACTGGAACGAGGAGCCGAGGGGCGACTGGAATAATACGTCTCGTGCACGATATCAGGCCTCAGCGCCCCCATAATCACAGGCGAAAGCACTGTGTTAGCTGCGCAACAAATTCTTTCCGCCCCACGGAACACAGGCAAATGATGCCCAAGTACTCCTAAAGAAGAAGATGCACCAGATAAATAACCATTCACATAGAGAGGACTATTAACATTAACCGTAGCATCAGCAGCAACCTCCGCCACCCCCTTAGCCAACTCAAAAAAATAACGAGAAATACCGCCATAACGTTGAACAGAAAAAATTTGGTGATCGTAGACAACTTTCATGACTTTGAAACCGAGTCCAAAATCTTACGATGATCATCCATTGTTTTTGACCTCAAAAGACGCCGCAGCAAAGGAGCAGTAATTTTTGAAAAATAAGAGCTTGTAATAACGCGCAGCCACTTTGCATTCAAGCTTCGTCTTGTCAGTATATGGATACCATTGGCAGTATAGAAATTAACGCCCAATTTTTTAGCCAGCGCCTGCAGCGTCCGATGTTGGAAAAAACCAATATGCTGCCCAGTTGGAAACGAATAATACCACCATTCATCTGGCTTCGGCGGTACGCCTTCATAAAGTTCAGTGGTAAAAATCAAAGTATCTGTTGTAGGAGAATTTAAAATGTCCTCCACGTGGCCGACAGGGTCAATCAGGTGCTCTAGGACTTCCATTGCCGTAACAGCAAGACACCCACCATTTTCAGCTCTAAACTCAAAGCCGCGCGCCAAAAAATTCTCACAGTACTTATCGGCCCAATAAAAGTCGAAGCCATAGTCCCTCATAAGTCTAGTTAGCATTCCATAGCCACCAGCAGAGTCTAGATAACGCCCGTTACCACGCTCTGCCATTCCCCAGAACAATAACGAGGAAAGCTTTTCGGCAATCCGCATATTTCGTGCTACCAAACCAGTATCTGCATCGGCAATCGCGGAAGAATATGCCTCTTCAAGCCAGTGGGGACTAGCAACTCGCAGATATCCACAAGAATCGCAAGCCTCGTACCTAGCCTCGTATTTTCGTAAAACCTCAGCGGAAAATACATAAGACATTCGACTGGCGCATATTGGACAAATCGACGAATCATCCTGCACGAAGAACCCTCCGTTTCACATAATTCATGGCTCGTAGCGGTAGCCGCAATAAGTTATACGGAAAACGCAAGCGCGCGCCCTCTAGATGGTAATCGAATGTATAACGGTCAGCTAATACATCTCTCTCTACATTCACTGGATGGGTCATGCTCCCTAGACCCTGCACCTCCATCTCAGCAAATTGGCTAGCATCCGAGATCGTATGAGTAGCCCCGGTGCCAAAACCAATGTTACTAACCAAATTAACATTTGGCGTTGCAACAAGACCGGCATAACGCCAAATGCAAGCGGTCCACTGATAATCCCAGGTATTAATTTGGCCTTCATGGGTTTTATTAAAAATATTTTTCCAAAAAGCGCGCTCAACACTGTCCGGCGCGTTCTCAATCCAGTCGGCTGAGCGAGACCACTCAGGCCAGTAAGAAAGTGATACGTCATAGTTTCGCCAGGCGCGCCGCCAGGAAGCCCAGCCCCAGCAGTGAAAATATTTTGAGAAATAGTAAGAACCGCTACCGCGGACCATCCCATTCTGAAAGTTGTTACCTGTTATTCCCCAAACACGCTCGTCATTAGCATAACGCTGCAATAACTCCTGACAATAGGAGAAGAACTCCGGGTGCGGCAAACAATCGTCCTCTAAAACGATACCGCACTCCTCGTTCTCAAAAAACCAAGTGATTGCCTGACTTACCGCTTTCCTACATCCTAAGTTATCATTTCGGAAAAGGGTCTTTACCTCGCACCCCCAATCGACATGTTTGATAATTTCTCGAACCTCAGCCACCACCTCAGCCTCGCCCAAACGGTCGGGTCTCGGACCGTCTGCCGCTACATACAAGCGAGGCGGTTTAGCCTGCCTAATGGCCTCAAATACTTGCCGAGTAGTGTCCGGACGATTAAAGACAAGGAAAAGCACTGCAGTATCTAAGGTCTGAATTATTGGTAAATTTTCAGTAGCGGACATTGAGCGAAACCCTACAAAGCCATAGTTAATCAGCTAGTAACTTCTTGAAATAGCAAACAGTCTCAGAAAGACCATCGTCCAATGAAACTTTAGGTGTCCAGTTAAGCTGTTCCTTGGCAATAGATATGTCCGGTTGACGCTGCCTGGGGTCATCCGCAGGCAGCGGGTGAAAGCTCAGCTTCGACTTCCCACCGACTAATTTAATAACCTTCTCCGCCAACTCGAGCATTGTGAACTCACCAGGATTCCCCAGATTCATTGGGCCGGTAAAACTTGCATCGGAATTCATGAAACGTACGAAGGCCTCGATTAAATCATCTACATAACAGAACGAGCGCGTTTGCTGGCCATTTCCGTATATAGTAATATCTTCGCCCTTAAGCGCTTGGACAATAAAATTACTCACCACCCGACCATCATTAGGATGCATTCGTGGGCCATAAGTATTGAAAATACGTGCAACCTTAATCTCTAGATGATGCTGACGCCAGTAATCAAAGAACAGGGTTTCTGCACAACGCTTTCCCTCATCGTAGCAAGAGCGAATGCCAATTGGATTAACACGCCCCCAGTAATCCTCGGTTTGCGGATGAATCTCAGGATCACCATATACCTCACTAGTTGATGCCTGAAAGATTCTGGCCTTAGTTCGCTTAGCTAAACCAAGCATATTAATAGCGCCATGGACACTAGTTTTGGTAGTTTGTACAGGGTCATGCTGATAGTGTACTGGGGATGCAGGACAAGCCAGATTGTAAATCTGGTCTACCTCCACATAAAGCGGAAATGTCACATCATGCCTCATCAGCTCGAAAGCTGAGTTACTCAATAAATGTTCAATATTGCGCTTTGAACCAGTAAAAAAATTGTCCGCACAGATTACATCAGCACCACCGTTCAAAAGTTTCTCACAAAGATGGGAACCGAGAAATCCTGCACCACCAGTAACCAACACACGTGAACTCAAACTAGACCTTGACATTATAGACATCCCGCGAGCGATGTAAAAATTAGATCATATTATACTAACGACAATTTCAGTACAAAATATATTCAAATTAAACATTCAAATATCGCAAGTATGGAGAAATTATTTTTGAGACTTTTTTAGAAGCATCTTCAGGCAAAATATCTGGAAATTCGCTTCTGTTTATTCGCAAGGAAACCACCTTTCTGCCAAACAAAATAGAGCATAGCTTCCTAAATACTCTGTAAACTAAAAATCCACCCTTACATATAAGAACCAAAAAAACCATTAAAATGCAAACTGGAATTAATGCTTTTGGATTTAGGCCATTTGCATAAATTATCCCCGCAAGCATTTTTTTCTTTTTGCTTTTCGGCCTCCAGGTACGAATCAACAATAATGAGAAAAAAATCATCCCAAAAACACGTGAGTTTAGAACTTTGTTTATCCATTGGCTGCGCAAGCTCGATGTTTCTATTAGTGCCTGCCAAAAATAAATTGGTAAATCAGAAAGACCAAAATCACCTGCACGAGAATTATATCTTAGCTTACTTTTTTTAATTTTTTCCTCGTAGTCTACCTTCAGCTCCTTTAGCACCGAAGCACCCTCAAGAGTGTCATCGGTAGCCGCAACAGCCATGCCTGCACTTTTGGGGGACGACCCTACCCAACCCAGAGGGATATAGGACTTTAAAAATCTTGGCTCTAAGCTACAAGCAATAGCAGCTAAATTCGCATCTTGCGGATGGCACGAGAACACTTTTCCATTTTGCTTTTTTTTAGCCTCTTCTAGCAAATCTCTATGAAATAGCGAGGTTGTATACATTTGAGGAAGCTCGAAATAATCCACCACTCCTAATAGTGCTTTAGCTGACTCCAACGCTGAATTTAAGACCCTAACCTTGGGAGAGGCAATATAAGAAACTGATACGTCGCCATATATAACCTGACAGCCATCCCAAAAGAAATACGCTCTTTCAGACATGATCGATCTAATACCTTGATCACTGGCAAAATTGGTCAAATTTTCTGCCAAACTGAAAAAATATGGCTGCAAAGCATCATCCTGCCCAACAAAAATCAGCCACTCTCCCGCAGCATGAGATAATGCCCATTCCCAGTGCTCAGCCATGCTCAAGCGTTCACTTGGAGATATAATTCTAATTTTTGAATTACTGGAAATTGTTTGCAGGTATGATACGGTAGAGTCTACAGAATGATCATCACTAATGATCAATTCGTAATTCTCATAATCTTGAGAAATGATGGAGGATACGCATGATTTTAAGTATTCCCCTCCATTATAAGAGGGGAGAATTATAGAATATTTAACTTTCACGCCTCTTTCCTCTAAGTACACGAATAATCTCTCCAGCCAATCTCCGCCTACGAGTTCCTGCAGGAAAGAGAAGATTCAGCATATCATTACCTTTGATCACCCTTAATGGCTGATCTACACTCTCCCATCCAAGATCCATAGCAAGGATGTTTTTAGAACGTAAATTCGGCTCATGGGTTAAACTCGGCCTAGCGATAAAAATATACTGAAATATATAAGACCGAGGATTTTTCTTTATGTATTTTTTCACACTATAAGGTAAGTCAAATAAAAACTTATCAATCAAACCGACTGTCGCGCTGCAATCAGTAACTTTAAGCGCGGCACTGGAAAACAAATTAGCTATGGTATTAAATGTATAAAAACGAATGTGTGTTTTGTCTAAAACCCCAACCTCTGTGTATTCGAAGTTATCATGCAACAACTTACCCTTCACCTCTCCGAAAGAGGCATTAGGCAACGAAACTACAAACACCCCTTCCGGTTTAAGAAAAAATTTCAAACTTTCAATTACTGCTTCGGGACTGATCGTATGTTCCAATACGTCGATCAATGCCACTACGTCAAATTTTCCGTGAAGGTCTGAATAGGCATGCGCATCAAAGAAATTCAAATCAACTTGCGACAGGGATTTATATATCCCTTTTGACGCCGCTTGTTCTAGGCTTTTTCTGTCATATTCAAACCCATGGATTTGAACATTCTTTACTTTGTGCAAAAATTCACCAAAGTCACCACATGCACATCCTACATCAAGAACCAGTGAACCAGGCTCAATCCATTTGCTTGCCATGACCCTGGCGTCATTAAACATGTCCGACTGGAGCTCGACTTTATACACATAGGATCTTCCCTCATTATTCATTTTTGACACCGCCCAAACCAAATCTTCCCTCTAGAGACAAAATCGTTTTTTCAGTAAGAGGCTCATATAATAGGTCAATATTTTCTATCAATGCAGCTTTATTAAATCCAGATAAGTCAATCTTCACCAATCTACTAATTATTTCTTCATCAAATCTTTTCTTAACTACTCTAGCAGGTACACCAGCAACTACACTGTAAGGCGGAACATCTTGCACAACGACAGATCCAGTCGCAATTATCGCACCTTTCCCAATTACAACCCCAGACAATATCGTAACTCTTTGACCAATCCAGACTTCATCCCCAACACATATATTCCCTTTGGATACAGCATCCGCCGAGAATTGTCTTTTATGTAAAATTGATTTAAATGGGAATGTGCTATACGTTTTTGTTTGGTGATTTTCGTCAAGAAGGAATCTAACGTCATCTGAAATAGAAACAAAATTACCTATTATTACTTTATCTTTGCACTCTTCATTATAGGTGACGATATCAAGTTTTCCGTAGGAGTAACGCCCCACTTCCACCCGTTCCACGGGGAACACTCTTTGCGGCACCGTAGCATTGTGCTCATTTGAGACTCGCCATTTCCGCTGAAATTTTTCCAACTCATTGCCAAATATAAGCTGTAGAATTTTCACTTCAGCCCTCCATTTTAGTTATCTCGCAATAACTCACGCCAATACAAAAAACTTCACACAAAACATAACTGCATAAATTATTTACTCATCAGAATGGGTTGTCATTAAATGCAATTTCTACTGAATAAAACTTTTAATTTTCTGTTTTATTTTCTGAAAAATATTTGGGCCTAGATAAGGACTTCCACCCATACCAACCCAAGCAGCGTAGTTATCCTCCCATTGCTCGTTGCGAAGACCATTCCAAAACTTTGGCTGTCCATATGCATGAATAATTTTTGCATCTTTCGCATATATACTATCTGTCGGGTGCGGGGCGAAGACTCTGCGATCCATAGGCTCCACCTCCACACTAAATTCCTGCAACATGAAGTCGAAAATCGCCTGTTCCGGTAAATATAAAAGCTCTGCATACTCATCTAACTTCTTGTAGCAGAATTTATACATCTCATAAAAATCTTTTAAGTTATCCTGAAAAACAAAAGTACCGGCACTCATTCCTTCAGCGCTCATATTATATTCCTGAACATCAGAATACAGTTGCTCTCTAACTTTCACGCCAGTTGGCATCATTTTCACGCCAACCTTAGAGGGCGCAAGAAGATCATCAAGGTTTTTTTGGATCACAATATCGTAATCCAACCATACGACATTCTTATATTCGCCAAGCAATTTGAGGCATTCAAATTTTGTAAACACCATCTTCGTAAACTGCTTAACTGCACTAGACGTCAACACACGGTCACTTTCATTCAATGGAAAATCATACTCAACAAAACGAACAGGGAGGATAGACGAAAGTAGCTCTTTATCTTTCTCAGCAATGCCATCATGAATAATCACCACATCATCGGCTAATCTTGGAGATAGTCGCTTGAGGTCCATCATCACACAAGCAACCGCGAAAACGTGATCGGCGGTAAGCCCAAAGACCACCGCATTTTTTTTATCATTCATGTTTTTTTAAAACCAGAAAGATATTGTTTTTGCACCCAGAAAGAGTCCGACTGAATACCATCATCAGAAAGAGAAAAATACACCAATTCAAAATCGTTCTTTTTAAGAAGCAGTGCCATATCCCAATAAAGCTTTTGGCCTTCCCAGTACTCCTTGTACTCGCCCTCTACCTGCACCGCCTTTACCTTAGAAAGTTCTTCACCAAATCCGTCGATAACCTCAAAATTTGCCCCTTCGACATCAATCTTAAGAAAGTCAATTGATCCTATCCCCTCCCTGTGCATGAAAGTATCCATTCTGATTACATCAACTTCAGTATCAACGAAATTTCTTTTATCTGTAAAAAGCCCCTCCTTAAGAGACGATATACCGCTATTTTTATATTCATTATTTTCAACATCTATAGCATGAAAAACAGCCTTGCCATCATAATTTGAAATAGCGATGTCATAACTATTAAACCCATACATACTATTCACCTCCCGAATAATCGAAGGGTGCGGCTCAAATATATATATATCTTTATCCTCAAGCCCAAACCGTTTTCTCAGATACTCAGCGTCCTGGGCATAATTCGCTCCGACTTCAAAGACATTAGATGGGCTGAACGTACAAAATTTTTCTACTAAGTCGGCGTAAAGAGCCATTGACTGACCATTAGTCACCGCATTTTTATGAAGTTTTACATTCACTATTGGGCGAAGAGTTATGAAGATCTCTTTTCCAATTAGCCTACTGATAACCACTCGAGCCTTTTCCAAAAACCATTTTGTACTTTTTTTCAATTTTTTCTCCTTCCAAAGAATATTCCAACTTTCACATTCAAAATGAACAATGAAAGTAGAGTGGAGCATATGGTTGTAATTAAGGTGGCAAGAGCCGCCCCCTCTCCGCCAAATAAAGGAATCAACAACGAATTCAGTAAAATATTTGAAAAAAGAGAAAACACAGAAACCGCAAAGGCTATTTTTAACAAACCTTCAATATAAAACATTTGATTAACAACAAAAAAAATAAGATATGGCACGCCGGTCCATATATATAAGCTTAGATAGCTTCCTGCAGAGGAGTACTGCCCACCAAAAACAAGAAGAATTATTTCATCAGAGAAAATAGAAATAACTGTTGCCACGGGAACAACAAGCGCGGCCATCACACCGGTTATTAACAATAATCTATAACGATACAATTGCTCACTTATACCTTTTGCTTCAATGATAGCCGGATATACCGACGCACCTATAACACTAGGAATCATCAGCCAAACCTCTGCAAGACGCACGGCCGCAGAGTAGTTTCCAACAACATGGCTACTCACCATCGACCCTAGCATGGCCTGATCCATACGCATGTTGATCATTGAGGCGACTGCACTAAGAATTAGAGGCCAGCTTTCTAACAAGAGCGCTTTTGCTCGAAGAAAATTAAATCTCCAGTCAATTATTGGCCCGCTGTTACGCTTGTAGATAAGTAGGAGTCCGCCAGCAACCAATACGGCTTCTATCAATGTAATCCAGACAAAACTCATCAGGGAGGCTTGGACCAAAATTAAATATATTCGGGCAGCGGCCATTACAAGAAAAATGCCATTCTCTACCAGTACTGAATATTTAGATTTAACCTGTGATTCAAACCAGTACTTAACTACGTCTGCGGATTTAAATATGATCGCAAACCCGAGAACCGCAACTATCAGTCTAATCTGATCATCTGCAGGCCGAACAATTGAAATCACTACGACGGTAAGAATAAAAGCTAGAAGACCTCCTAACGATTGCAGTACAAAAGCCGTCCCAAGAGTAGTATATGTATCTGCTGGCCGCTGCACTAAATCTCGAACAATAATCCCATACAGCCCCAGGCCAGCTATTGATCCGCACATAGCGACAATCGCCATTGCATAACTTACTAGCCCAAATTGATCTGGACCTAAATAGCGCGCAACCCAAGCGCCTACAAATAGGCCGATCCCCATGCGTAGAATTTTGTCAAAAAACAACCAGCCAATATTATCGATAATTTTCCGAAGACTTGAGTTTCGTTTTAGACGGTCACGATTTAAGAGAAGAAGGCTCATGCGTCGCAGCCGAACAAATCACGTGTATACACTTTATCGACAACATCCGCCAAGGCTTCGGAGTAACGATTAGCAATGATTACACACGCTTCCTTTTTGAAAGAGGCTAGATCCTCAACCACACGAGAACGGTAAAACTCTGTATTATTGAGAACCGGTTCGAATACAATCACCTCAATACCTTTAGCTTTAAGTCTCTTCATGATGCCTTGAATAGCAGAGGCTCGAAAATTATCGCTGCCGGCTTTCATAACAAGCCTATAAATCCCTACAGTTTTTGGATTACGCTTCAAAATATCCTGTGCAATGAAATCCTTCCGCGTGGTATTCGCCTCTACAATTGCATGAATCAAATTTTGGGGCACATCTTGATAATTCGCTAAAAGCTGCTTTGTATCCTTGGGCAGACAATAACCTCCATAGCCGAAACTTGGATTATTGTAATGACCGCCAATGCGCGAGTCCAAACACACGCCATCGATAATTTGACGCGTATCCAAATCATGTGTTAGTGCGTATGTATCTAGCTCGTTAAAAAACGCGACACGCATCGCCAGATAGGTGTTAGCAAATAATTTAATTGCTTCCGCCTCGGTACTATCAGTGAATAGTACCGGGATACCCTGCTTAACCGCGCCCTGCTGCAGGAGCCCTGCAAATACCTCAGCCCTGGTTGATCGCTCGCCCACAACGATTCGCCCTGGATAGAGATTGTCATAGAGCGCCCTGCCCTCACGAAGAAACTCGGGAGAGAAAATGAGGTTTTCCGTGTTGAACTCCTGTCGAGTTCTTGCCGTATACCCCACCGGTACTGTCGACTTGATGACCATCAACGCCTCGGGGTTGATGGCAACGACATCACGGATAACAGCCTCAATGGACTGCGTATTGAAGTAATTGGTCTTCGGGTCGTAGTCGGTCGGCGTCGCAATGATGACGAAATCAGCTCCCTCATATGCATCGCTCTTATTGAGAGTCGCGCGAAAATTGAGTGGTTTGTTATCCAGGAACTCCTGAATCTCCGCATCTTCGATGGGTGATTGGCGGAGGTTCAGTAGGTCAACCTTTTCTGGGACTAGATCTACAGCCACGACTTCGTTGTACTGTGCCAACAGAACGGCATTGGCCAGGCCGACGTAACCAAGGCCAGCGATGGCGATTTTCAATGATTTCTCCCGTACTGGTCATCAAAACGTACGATGTCGTCCTCGCCCAGGTAGCTGCCAGACTGCACTTCAATGATCTCCAACGGGATGTTGCCTGGATTAGAAAGGCGATGAAGGTCGCCCAAGGGAATGTAGGTGCTCTGATTTTCGCTGAGTAACAGCGTTTCACTGCCCCGGGTGATTTCTGCTGTGCCTTGCACCACGACCCAGTGTTCGGCGCGATGATGATGTTTCTGCAGACTCAAGCTGGCTTTAGGGTTGACCTGTATGCGCTTGACCTTGAAGCGCCCACCCTCGTCGATACTGTCATACCAGCCCCAGGGGCGATGGACTTTACGGTGGAGCGTGTGCTCTTCACGAGACTGCTGGTTAAGCTGGTTCACAATCTGCTTAACCTCTTGGCAGCGGCTCCTGTCCGCGACCAGAACCGCGTCTGCTGTTTCAATCACCACGAGGTTCTCAACGCCGGCCAGTGCTACAAGACGGCTGCTAGCATGTACAAACGAATTACTGCTTTCAGTTATCAGCACATCGCCATAAAGGGCATTACCTTTTTCATCCTTGGGCGACACGCTCCATACGGCATCCCAGGCACCCAGGTCACTCCAACCGGCATCCAGCGCTAGCATCTTGATGGGTAAGGCACTTCCTGGGCATTTCTCCATGACGGCGTAATCGATCGATTCACTAGGGATCGCCGTAAAAGCCTCTTTATCGGGTCGAATGAAAGCGCCATCGATTCGCTTGCCCATCCAGCTCGTCAAGGCCGCCTGAAGAATGTCGGGTCGAAAGCTCTCCAGGGCCGCTAGCCATACCGAGGCCCTGAGTACGAATAAGCCGGCATTCCAGTAGTAGCCGCCCTCATCCAGGTAGGCTTGAGCCGTGTCCAGATCGGGCTTTTCTACAAAACGCTCAACGGTAGCAACTGCCTCTTTGTCAGAGGCCACCTTGATATAGCCATAGCCCGTTTCAGGCCTGTCAGGCGTAATGCCAAGGATGACAATGTTTCCTTCAACCGCAGATTCAACCGCCCGATACATCGCAACACGAAAAGCCTTGTCGTCAGTGATAGCCTGATCCGCCGGGGTAACCACCAGTATTGGATCTGTGCCTGCATCGCGCGCAGCTAAAGCAGCCAGGGTCAGCGCCGGGGCAGTATTATGGCCGACGGGTTCTAGCAGGAATGTTGCATTGTCAACCCCAATCTCCCTGAGTTGCTCTTGTGCCAAAAAGCGGTGTTCTTCATTGCACACGATGTAGGGCGAAGAAGGCACATCGTTTGACTCACTACCACCCAAAAGACGCTTGATGGACTGCTGGAACAAACTTTCGTTGCCTACCAAGCAAAGGAACTGCTTTGGAAAACCTGACCGCGATAACGGCCACAGTCGCGTACCTGATCCGCCGCACAGTACTACTGGTTGAATAGGGTTAGTTGACGTCATGAAACATTGAACCTGTGTGGTGGGTACTGATCAAGGCAATGGCAAGCCAATTTTCCGGCCCAACCAAACTCTAGGTAGAGCGACAAAGCCGCAAATTTACTGGGCGTCTCCGCAAAGGAATGGCAAAGGCTCACCCCATCCCTGTCTCCTCATCAATGCCCGGCAACAGGATATTCACATCACTACCCTGTTCTATATAGCGCTCTCGCAATGCATCAGCCAAAGCACGTCGAGCCGGTTTATCGCCATGCACCAGACGAATCTCATTTGGCCACGCGCTCATGCGGGTGACAAACCTTACCAGCCCTAACTGATCCGCATGAGCTGAATAACCACCCATGGTATGCACCTGAGCCCGAATGTCATAGCGCTGCCCGTCAAATTCCACATAGCCACTACGCGAACCAAAGCGCTGAATCTGTCTCCCGGGCGTGCCGTCCGCCTGGTAGCCAACAAAGAGAACGTCGTGCCGCTCATCACCGAGCATAGTTTTGAGGTAGTTGACGATACGCCCACTGGAACACATGCCGTTACCCGCGATGACGATGGCTGGTTGAGCGGTTTGGGCCAGACGATTGACCATAGCCAGGTGAGCCTGGTGGCTGTCGACCGTGAGCAAGTTACGAAAAGCCAGTGGGTTACGGCCTTTGGCCAGGCGCACCCTCGCCTCTGCATCCCAAAAGTGATTAAGCTCGCGATACACAGCCGTAAAACGACTGGCCAGCGGGGAGTCGAGGATGATGGGCAAATTCGTCCAGTCGAGCGCTGTCGCTTTGCTGGAGCGAGTCTTTGCAGCAGCGGGCTGTACCTTGCCAGCCTCTTTGAGCGCTCTGCGATGGATGATGTCTTCGAGTTCGTAGAGCAGCTCTTGAGTGCGCCCAATGCTGAACGCCGGAATCAGAACTGTGCCCTGGTTGCTCAGCGCATGCTCGAGCACCTTCTCCAGACGCGTACGACGACTGCGGCGATCTTCATGCAGGCGGTTGCCGTAAGTGCTTTCGATGACCAGGATATCGGCTTTGTATGGGGCTTTCGGCGTCGGGAGAATTGGCGCATGAGATGCGCCCAGGTCGCCAGAGAACACGATGCGTTTCTTCTCGCCCGTCTCGGGGTACTGCAGGTCTACTTCGACATAGACCGAGCCGAGGATACGACCAGCGCGCTGTAGACGAATGCGTGCAATGAGCTGAGGTGTGTCGATCAGAGTGAACCACTGCTTGTAGGGCAAGGCGACGATGCGCTGCCCGATCAATTTGAGGTAGCGTTCGACTTGTTTCTGACCGCGGCTAAAACCGAGTTTGAAGGCATCTTCGAGGACGATGGGGAGTAGCCTGGCCGACGGTTCACTACAGAGGATCGGGCCTTTGAAGCCGGCTGCTAGCAGATAGGGGATGCGGCCAACGTGGTCGATATGAACATGGGTCGCAACCAGTGCCTTGATGCCGTCTAGGGAGAAGTCGATTGCGAGGTTGCCAGCGTCTGCCCGACCTTCAGGAGAGGTTTCGGCGCCTTGAAAAAGGCCGCAGTCAATCAGCAGTGCATGCCCATCATCCATCTGTAGTTGATGACAGGAGCCCGTAACGCCTGTTACGGCACCGTGATGAACAATCGAGGGGTACCGCACGAGTCAATCCTTTAACACTGGCAAATCTAAAGGGGCTCAGCCCAGTAGTGCGGAAGACGGCTCAGAAAATCGCAACTATCTGAACCAACTGGAAATCTGGCAAGGGCACGCCTTGTGAAAGCCCGCACATTTTGCCGATTTTCCATGATTTCGCAAGCATGACAAAAGCGTGACGCCAGGCCATCGCCTAATCAGGAGAATTCCACCAGCGAGAAGGACGAAGC
Source organism: Pseudomonas mendocina (assembly GCF_003008615.1). NCBI lineage: Bacteria > Pseudomonadati > Pseudomonadota > Gammaproteobacteria > Pseudomonadales > Pseudomonadaceae > Ectopseudomonas > Ectopseudomonas mendocina. The sequence continues at coordinate 4,651,749 of NZ_CP027657.1, read as the reverse complement.
GCAGTCACTCGTCTTCATTGACCCGATCACGCAGCTCTTTACCCGGCTTGAAATGCGGCACGAACTTGCCATCCAGACGCACCGACTGCCCGGTTTTTGGGTTACGCCCTACCCGCGGCGCGCGATAGTGCAGCGAGAAGCTCCCAAAGCCGCGAATCTCGATACGATCCCCCGTGGCCAATGCCTGGGACATTTGCTCTAGCATGGTCTTGATGGCCAATTCAACATCCTTGGAGGACAGCTGACCTTGATGAGTGACAATTCTTTCGATCAACTCCGACTTGGTCATGGTTTTCCCTTCTTTTTCAAGCGGCTAGAAGACTCGACGGTTCGGTTTTAGCACGCTGATCAGCTTTTGAACAGCCCAAAAAACAAGGTGTTAGCGCAACATCGGGAGTAACCGCCCATATAGCGATTTCTTCAGCGCAGAAACAGGCAGATGCCAAGCAGATATTTAGCGTTACGGCACAGCCAGAATCACACAGCGCAGTGACACTCAGACGATCTCTTCTAGACAGAAGCCGGACTCTAGAAGAGAGGTCTGTGAGCGATTTCAATACGCCAAGAACAGCAAAAACAAAAAAGGCGACCCGAAGGTCGCCTTTTCTTGGATGAATTACCCGAACTTAGTTCTGGTTTTCCATCTGAGCACGGATCAGATCACCAATGGTGGTCGGGCCGGTGCTTTCAACGTCTTGCTTGTTACGCAGTTCCTTCATCGCGTCCTTCTCGTCTTCAACGTCTTTCGACTTGACGGACAGGCTGATGACGCGGGACTTGCGGTCGACGCTGATGATCTTCGCTTCTACTTCGTCGCCTTCTTTCAGGACGTTGCGCGCGTCTTCAACGCGATCACGGCTGATTTCGGAGGCTTTCAGAGTAGCTTCGATCTCGTTACCCAGGTCGATGATGGCGCCCTTGGCGTCTACTTCTTTCACAACGCCACGGACGATGGTGCCCTTGTCGTTGATGGAGACGTAGTTGCTGAACGGATCGTCTTCCAGCTGCTTGATGCCCAGGGAGATGCGCTCGCGCTCCGGGTCAACCGACAGGATGACAGTTTCCAGCTCGTCGCCCTTCTTGAAGCGACGCACGGCTTCTTCGCCGGCTTCGTTCCAGGAGATGTCGGACAGGTGAACCAGGCCGTCGATGCCACCGTCCAGACCAATGAAGATACCGAAATCGGTGATCGACTTGATGGTGCCGGAGATCTTGTCACCCTTGTTGAACTGGCCGGAGAAGTCTTCCCACGGGTTGGTCTTGCACTGCTTGATACCCAGGGAGATACGACGACGCTCTTCGTCGATGTCCAGAACCATGACTTCCACTTCGTCGCCGACGTTAACGACTTTCGACGGGTGGATGTTCTTGTTGGTCCAGTCCATTTCGGAAACGTGCACCAGGCCTTCCACACCCTCTTCCAGCTCGGCGAAGCAGCCGTAGTCGGTGAGGTTGGTGACGCGGGCAACAACGCGGGTGTTTTCCGGGTAACGAGCCTTGATGGCAACCCATGGGTCTTCGCCCAGTTGCTTCAGGCCCAGAGATACGCGGTTACGCTCGCGATCGTACTTCAGAACCTTGACGTCGATCTCGTCGCCAACGTTGACGATCTCGGACGGGTGCTTGATGCGCTTCCAAGCCATGTCGGTGATGTGCAGCAGGCCATCTACGCCGCCCAGGTCAACGAACGCACCGTAGTCGGTGAGGTTCTTGACGATACCTTTGACTTGCTGGCCTTCCTGCAGGGATTCCAGCAGAGCTTCGCGCTCGGCGCTGTTCTCGGCTTCCAGGACGCTGCGACGGGAAACGACAACGTTGTTGCGCTTCTGGTCGAGCTTGATGACCTTGAATTCCAGCTCTTTGCCTTCCAGGTGAGTGGTATCACGCACCGGACGGACGTCAACCAGGGAACCCGGCAGGAACGCGCGGATGCCGTTGACGTCAACAGTGAAGCCGCCTTTGACTTTACCGTTGATAACGCCCTTGACCACTTCTTCAGCGTTGAACGCAGCTTCCAGAACCAGCCAGGATTCAGCGCGCTTGGCTTTCTCGCGGGACAGCTTGGTTTCACCGAAGCCATCTTCAACCGCGTCCAGCGCGACGTGGACTTCGTCACCGACCTTGATGGTCAGCTCGCCTTGTTCGTTGAAGAACTGGTCGAGCGGGATGACGCCCTCGGACTTCAGACCGGCGTGAACGGTAACCCAGTCACCGTCGATGTCGACCACGATACCGGTGATGATGGAACCCGGCTGCATGTCGAGGGATTTCAGGCTTTCTTCAAATAGTTCTGCAAAGCTTTCGCTCATGTTGATTCCTGTTGATCAAGGGCGGGGATTCGCCCAAACCACATTCCAGACCATGTGGGTTCGTTCATGTAAAAAGAGGCCTACGGGACAAGGACTGGTCTCCCGTATGCCTCCTTGCGAGTTCATCGATTTAAGGCAACCGAGAACCCTTAACCGGCAAGATCGCGATCAGCGACCTCGCGCAGAATTCGTTCTAACACTTGCTCGATGGAAAGCTCGGTGGAATCCAGCAGGATTGCGTCGGCTGCCGGCTTGAGCGGCGCCACCGCGCGCTGGGTATCACGCTCGTCGCGCGCCCGTATCTCGTCGAGAAGACTCGCGAGATTAACATCATCACCCTTCGACTTCAACTGCAAGTAGCGGCGACGGGCACGTTCCTCGGCACTGGCGGTGAGGAAAATCTTCAGCGGGGCATCGCTAAACACCACCGTGCCCATGTCGCGCCCGTCGGCCACCAGACCCGGCATTTCCTGAAATGCACGCTGACGCTGCAACAGCGCCTCACGCACCGCCGGCAAGGACGCGACCATCGAAGCCCCCGCCCCTACCTGCTCATTACGAATGGCATCGGTCACTTCCTCGCCCTCGAGGATGATGCGCTTTTCGATGAACTGCACATCCAGATGCGCAGCCAACTGCTTGAGCGCTTCTTCATTGGTCAGGTCGATACCGTGATTACCCGCAGCGAAGGCCAGCAGACGATAGAGCGCGCCGGAATCGAGCAGATTCCAGCCCAGTTGCTTGGCCAGCAGGGCGCAGAGCGTGCCCTTGCCAGAGCCGCTCGGCCCGTCGACGGTGATTACCGGGGCGCTCATGCCTTGCCCTCTTCGGCCACCTGGATGCCGACTTCAGCGGCCAGGGAGAGGAAGTTGGGGAAGGATGTGGCGACGTTGGCGCAGTCATGGATGCGGATCGGCGCGCTGGCACGCAGCGAGGCGACGCTGAAGGACATGGCGATACGGTGGTCGCCGTGCGCCCAGACCTCACCACCACCCATGGCGCCGCCTTCGATGACGATACCGTCCGGCGTCGGCTCAGCCTTGACGCCCAGAGCGATCAGACCATCGGCCATGACTTGGATACGGTCAGACTCCTTCACGCGCAGCTCCTCGGCGCCGCGCAGCACTGTACGGCCCTCGGCACACGCCGCCGCCACGAACAGCACCGGGAATTCGTCGATAGCCAGTGGCACCAGGTTTTCCGGAATTTCGATGCCTTTGAGCTTCGCCGCGCGCACACGAATGTCAGCGACCGGCTCACCGCCGACTTCACGCTGGTTCTCCAGGGTGATGTCGCCGCCCATCAGCTTGAGGATATCGATGACGCCGGTACGGGTCGGGTTGATGCCGACATGTTCGAGCACCAGCTCCGAACCCTCGGCGATGCTCGCCGCCACCAGGAAGAAGGCCGCCGATGAGATATCGGCCGGCACTTCGATACGGGTGGCACTGAGTTTGTGACCGGACTCGACAGTGGCGGTACTGCCCTCGACATCGACTGGGTAGCCGAAGCCGCGCAGCATGCGTTCGGTATGGTCACGAGTCGGAGCCGGCTCGGTCACCGAGGTCTTGCCCTCGGCATAAATACCGGCGAGCAGCAGGCAGGATTTGACCTGGGCACTGGCCATCGGCATTTGATAGTCCATGCCCGTCAGGCGCTGACCGCCCTTGATGGTCAGCGGCGGACGCCCCTCCGGGCCGGTCTCGATCACTGCGCCCATCTCGCGCAGCGGCTTGGCAACGCGATTCATCGGGCGCTTGGACAGCGAAGCGTCGCCAGTCAGGGTGGTGTCGAACGACTGCGCAGCCAGCAGGCCAGAAAGCAACCGCATCGAAGTACCGGAGTTACCCATGTACAAAGGGCCAGCCGGCGCTTTAAGTCCATGGAGACCGACGCCATGAATGGTCACACGACCGTGATGCGGCCCTTCGATCACCACACCCATGTCGCGAAACGCCTGCAGTGTAGCCAGCGCATCTTCACCCTCGAGGAAGCCTTCTACCTCGGTAGTGCCTTCGGCCAGTGAACCTAACATGATCGAACGGTGCGAGATGGATTTGTCACCGGGTACGCGGATACGTCCGGACAGGCTGCTACCGGGTTTTGCCAGGAAAATCAGATCGGTCGAGTGCATAGCGTCCACATAGGCCCTGCGGGCCAGAATTTTGCTGAAATGTTCTCGGGCAACGCGAGCGCGGGTAAACACGCCCAGCAGTTGATGCCCATCCCCGGCGTCGACCGCGTCGCGTAGGGCGTCGAGGTCGTCGCGAAACGTATCCAGTGTGCGCAGCACAGCCTCGCGGTTGGCGAGGAAGATATCGTGCCACATCACCGGATCACTGCCGGCGATCCGCGTGAAGTCGCGGAAACCGCCAGCGGCATAGCGGAAAATTTCCAGGTTCTCGCTGCGCTTGGCCAGCGAGTCGACCAGGGTAAAAGCCAGCAGGTGAGGCAGGTGGCTGGTGGCAGCCAGCACTTGGTCATGGTGCTCCACCTCCATCACCTCGACATCCGCACCCAACTCGCGCCACAGGCCTTCCACCAACGCCAAGGCCGCGTCATCACTGTGCTCGCAAGGCGTGAGAATGACCTTGTGACGACGAAACAGCTCGGCGTTCGCAGCCTCAACCCCACTCTGTTCGGAGCCGGCAATCGGGTGGCCAGGCACCAGACGCACGGACTTGCCGGTAAACGCCTGGCGCGCGGCGCGCACTACATTGCCCTTGGCGCTGCCAACATCAGTGAGCACGGCATTGCCGAGATCGAGTTTAGCCAGCTCGGCAAGCAGCCTCTCCATGGCCAGGATAGGGACTGCCAGCTGGATGACATCCGCCCCCTGACAGGCGGCACCCAGGTCGCTCTCGCAACGATCCACGACGCCCAACTGAACGGCCAGGCGACGCGACTCGGCATCCAGATCGACGCCCACGATCTCACGACACAGGCCTCGCTCGCGCAAGCCTTTGGCGAAGGAGCCGCCGATAAGCCCGAGACCGACCACCACCAGGCGGCCGATCTTAGGGGCTTTCGATTGCACTGCAGTGACAGTCACGCCGACAGCACCTTGGCCAGCGCCTCGAGGAAGCGAGCATTCTCTTTCGGCAAACCGATGGAAACCCGCAGGAAATTAGGCATGCGATAACCGGCCATCGGCCGCACTATCACCCCTTCACGCAGCAGCGCCTGATTGATCGCGGCAGTGTCGCGCCCAAAATCGACAGCGATGAAATTGCCTTTGGAGGGAATCCAGCTCAGCCCCAACTCACGCAGGCCGTCCTGCAACTGCTGCATGCCGACGTCATTGAGGCGGCGCCCTTCTGCCAGGTACTCGGTATCCGCCAGCGCTGCACAGGCAGCCGCCAGAGCCAGGCTATTGACGTTGAAGGGCTGGCGTACGCGATTGAGCACATCGGCAATGGCTGGCGAGCTGATGGCGTAACCCACACGCAGCGAAGCCAGGCCGTAGGCCTTGGAGAAGGTGCGCGAAACCAGCAGGTTGGAATGACGCGCCAGGTAGTCCAGCCCATCCGGTAATTCATCGCCTTCGGCGTATTCGATATAGGCCTCGTCCAGCACCACCAGCACCGACTCCGGCACCCTGGCCAGGAAGGCTTCAAGCGCCTCAGGGCCAAACCAGGTGCCCGTCGGGTTGTTGGGGTTGGCGATGAATACCACACGAGTGTGGTCATCGATGGCCGCCAGCATCGCGTCCAGATCGTGACCGTAATCCTTGGCAGGCACGATCTTGCCTTGCGCACCAACGGCCTGAGTGGCGATGGGATAGACGGCGAAGGCATAGTCGCTGAACACGGCATTGAGGCCGGGCGCCAGATAAGCACGGGCGACCAGCTCGAGAATGTCGTTGGAACCGTTGCCCAGCGTGACTTGCGCCGCCTGCACGCCATAGCGCGCAGCCAGGGCAGCCTTGAGGGTGAAACCGTTACCGTCGGGATAGCGGGTCAACTCGTCCAGCTCGGCACGAATTGCAGCAAGCACCTTGGCGCTGGGACCAAGCGGGTTCTCGTTACTGGCCAGCTTGACGATGCCGGCAGGGTCGAGCCCCAGCTCGCGAGCCAGCTCATCGACTGGCTTGCCAGGTACGTAGGGGGACAGTTTTTGCACGCCTGGCTGAGCCAGGGCTAGGAAATCGCAACTCATGACAGGAGGCTCTTCTCTAACGCAATACGATTGACGAACTCACAGGGCATGATGGCTCCTGAGGTAGTCGTGGATCTGCTGCACGGCCTCTTCAACCGAACAGCTGCTGGTGTCGAAACGCAACTCGGCAGCCTGCGGTGCCTCGAATGGAGAATCAAGCCCCGTGAAGTTCTGGATCAGACCGGCTCGCGCCCGCCGGTACAGTCCTTTCGGATCACGGGCCTCGCAAACGTGCAGAGGCGTATCAATGAAGACCTCGACGAATCGGCCGGGCAACAATTGACGCACAGCATCGCGATCAGCGCGAAAAGGCGAAATGAACGCGGCCAGCACGATCAATCCTGCCTCGGCCATCAATGCGGCCACCTCACCAGCACGGCGAATATTCTCCTGCCGATCTTGCTCGGAGAAACCCAGATCACGATTCAGACCGAGGCGCAGGCGATCTCCATCGAGCAGATAAGTATGCAGGCCCGCGGCTTGCAGGCTGCGCTCCAGCGCCTCGGCCAGGGTCGACTTACCCGCACCGCTGAGCCCTGAGAACCAGACGACGCAGGGTTTCTGCCGCGTACTCAGTGTCCGTTGGTTGCACTCTAGGAGCGAGGAGCCCTGCGGCACCTGAAGCTCAGGCTCCACTCAAAGCACCGCCTTCGGATAAGACCCCAGCACCTTCAGCGCTACGGCTTCCTGGGCGAGCTTCTCCAGCACGTCCTTGATCAATGGGTCGCGATGATGGCCGACGAAATCAATGAAGAACACGTAGGTCCACTTGCCGCTGCGCGAGGGGCGCGTTTCGATGCGCGTCAGGTCGATACCGTTGTTGTGGAAAGGCACCAGCAGCTCATGCAGCGCGCCCGGCTTGTTGCGCATCGAGACGATGATCGAGGTCTTGTCATCGCCGGTCGGCGGCACTTCCTGGCTGCCAATGATGAGGAAACGCGTAGAGTTGTCCGGGCGATCCTCGATCTTCTCTGCCAGCTTGGTCAGCCCATACAGATTGGCCGCCATGTCGCCGGCGATGGCCGCGCTGTTCCACTCGCTCTTGACCCGTTTGGCCGCGTCGGCGTTGCTGGAAACCGCCACACGCTCGACATTCGGATAATGCGCATCCAGCCACTTGCGGCACTGGGCCAGCGACTGGGCATGGGAGTAGATGCGGGTGATCTTGTTGGTCTGGGTCGTTTCGCCCACCAGCAGGTGATGGTGAATTCGCAGTTCGACTTCACCGCAGATCACCATGTCGTGCTCGAGGAAGCTGTCCAGCGTGTGGTTGATCGCGCCCTCGGTGGAATTCTCCACCGGCACCACGCCAAAGTTCACCGCACCGGCAGCCACTTCGCGGAACACTTCGTCGATGGCTGCCATCGGCACGCTGATCACCGCATGACCGAAGTGCTTCATCGCCGCAGCCTGGCTGAAGGTACCCTCAGGGCCGAGATAAGCGACTTTCAGCGGGTTTTCCAGCGCCAGGCAGGAGGACATGATTTCCCGGAACAACCGCGCCATTTCCTCGTTGCCCAGCGGCCCCTGGTTGCGTTCCATGACGCGCTTGAGCACCTGGGCCTCGCGTTCGGGGCGGTAGAAGACCGGCGACTCGCCTTCCTTCAGCTCCTTCATCTTCACCCGCGCCACTTCTTCGGCGCAGCGCGCGCGGTCGCTGATCAGCTCGAGGATGCGTTCGTCGAGGTTGTCGATGCGCACCCGCAGCGCTTGCAGTTCCTGCTCGGACATATCAGCCGTGCTCCTTCTCGAACTCAGCCATGTAGGCTACCAGCGCCTCGACCGCATCCAGGCCAACGGCGTTGTAGATGGAGGCACGCATGCCGCCGACCGAACGATGCCCCTTGAGGTTGAGCAGTCCGCGCTCATCGGCACCCGCCAGGAAAGCCTTGTCCAGCTTTTCATCGGCCAGACGGAACGGCACGTTCATCCAGGAGCGCGCGTTGTGGGCAATGGGGTTGCTGTAGAAGTCGCTGTTGTCGATGGTCTTGTACAACAGATCCTTCTTGGCACGATTGACCCGCTCCATGGCCTCGACACCGCCCTGCTCCTTCAGCCACTGGAAAACCAGGCCGGACAGGTACCAGGAATAGGTCGCCGGAGTGTTGTACATCGAGCCGTTATCAGCGGAGATCTTGTAATCAAGCATGGTCGGGCAGGCGCTGCGGGCGCGACCGAGCAGGTCTTCACGCACGATCACCACCACCAGGCCGCTGGGGCCGATGTTCTTCTGCGCGCCGGCGTAGATCAGGCCGAACTGCGACACGTCCATAGGCCGCGACAGGATGTCCGAGGACATGTCCACCACCAGCGGGGTATCACCGGTCTGCGGCACCCAGTCGAACTGCAGACCGCCGATGGTCTCGTTGCTGCAGTAGTGCACGTAAGCGGCATTCTTCGACAGTTGCCAGTCGTTCTGCCCGGGAATGGCGAAGTAGTCGTGCGCCTTGGCACTGGCAGCCACATTGACGGCGCCATAGCGACGCGCTTCTTCGATAGCCTTCTTCGACCAGATGCCGGTCTCGACATAGTCAGCCACACCATCTTCCGGCAACAGGTTCAGCGGAATCTCGGCAAACTGCTGACTGGCACCGCCCTGCAGGAACAGCACCTTGTAGTCATTGGGCACCGCGAGCAGATCACGCAAATCCTGCTCTGCCTGGCTGGCAATCGCTACGTATTCATCGCTGCGATGGCTCATTTCCATGACCGACAGACCTCGACCTTGCCAGTCGAGCATTTCGGCCTGGGCACGCTCCAGTACGGCAGTTGGCAGGGCGGCAGGGCCGGCGCAGAAGTTAAAAGCTCGCTTGCTCACGTCTGTCTCTCTCAGATTCACAGAACGCCACCACCAGGCGATGGCATGTCCAAACTGTCATGCCGTGCTTGTGAGAGGGGCCTTAACGACGCCATTCGCAACCGATGCGGAACGTCGCCCGACCCCTCCTACAATCTTCGGCTTTACTCTTCGCTGCCTTCCTCGGCATCGGCGACCGGCGCTTCGGCGTTTTCGGCGACTTCAGCCCCCTCTTCACCTTCCACCAGTTCGTCATCTTCTACCGGAGTCGGCTCCTGTACACGCTCCAGGCCGACCAGCGTCTCGTCCTTGGCCAGCTTGATCAGGGTCACACCCTGAGTGTTACGGCCGGAACTGGAGACTTCGTCGACACGGGTACGCACCAGGGTGCCCTGGTCGGAAATCAGCATGATTTCCTCGCCGTCCTGCACCTGGATGGCACCGACCAACTTACCGTTGCGTTCACTGGTGACCATGGCGATCACGCCCTGGCCACCACGACCGCGGCGCGGGAACTTGCCAAGGCCGGTGCGCTTGCCGAAGCCGCGTTCGGAGGCGGTAAGGATCTGCGCACCGGACTCCGGAATCAGCATGGAGATCAGTTGCTGATCCTTGCCCAGGCGCATGCCACGTACACCGCGAGCAGTACGACCCATGGTGCGCACCTTGCTCTCGGCAAAGCGCAGCACCTTGCCGGCACTGGAGAACAGCATGACTTCCTTGGCGCCATCAGTGATGGCGGCCGCGATCAGGGTGTCGCCCTCTTCCAGCTTCAGCGCGATCAGGCCGGCGCTGCGCGGGCGGCTGAACTGCACCAGCGGAGTCTTCTTCACGGTACCGAAGGCAGTGGCCATGAAGATGAATGCGCCAGTCGGCTCAGCGACCAGTTCGGGAGTTTCACCCTCGACTTCTTCGACTTCCTCGACCTCGACCACCTCGGTGACTTCGCCCTCGATCACTACGCCTTCGTCGTCCAGGTCTTCGTCGGCGCCGGCGCTCTGCTGCAGGGCTTCGAGGTCGATCTGCAGCATCGCGGTGATGCGCTCGCCCTCGTCCAGTGGCAGCAGGTTGACCAGCGGACGACCACGCGCAGCACGCGAAGCCTCGGGAATCTCGAAAGTACGCAGCCAGTACACCTTGCCCTTGCTGGAGAACAGCAGCAGGGTCGCGTGGCTGTTGGCGACCAGCAAGTGCTCGACGTAGTCCTCGTCCTTCACCCCGGTGGCAGACTTGCCCTTACCACCGCGACGCTGCGCCTCGTAGGCGGCCAGCGGCTGGCTCTTGGCATAGCCTCCGTGGGAGATGGTGACGACACGCTCTTCCTCGGTGATCAGGTCAGCGATGGTCAGATCCTGACGCGACGCGGTGATTTCGGTACGACGAGCATCACCGAACTCGGCCTTGATCTTCTCCAGCTCCTCGCGGATGACTGCCATCAAGCGTTCGGGGCTGGTCAGGATGTGAATCAGCTCGCCGATCAGGTTGAGGATTTCCTGGTACTCGGACAGCAGCTTCTCGTGTTCCAGGCCGGTCAGGCGGTGCAGGCGCAGCTCGAGGATGGCCTGAGCCTGTTCCGGCGAGAGGAAGTACTTGCCATCACGCAGGCCGTACTGCGGATCGAGGCCCTCAGGACGGCAGGAATCAGCACCCGCGCGCTCGACCATGGCCTCGACCGCACTGGATTCCCAGGCAGCAGCGATCAGGCGCTCCTTGGCCTCGGCCGGCGTCGGCGAGTTCTTGATCAGCTCGATCACCGGGTCGATATTCGACAGCGCGACAGCCTGACCTTCGAGGATGTGACCACGCTCGCGAGCCTTGCGCAGCTCGTAGACGGTACGCCGGGTCACCACTTCACGGCGGTGACGGACGAACACCTCGAGCATGTCCTTGAGGTTCATGATCTTCGGCTGACCATCGACCAGCGCCACGACGTTGATACCGAACACGCTCTGCATCTGGGTCTGAGCATAGAGGTTGTTCAGCACGACATCCGGCACTTCACCACGACGCAGCTCGATCACCACGCGCATGCCGTCCTTGTCGGATTCGTCACGCAGCTCGGTGATGCCTTCGATCTTCTTCTCTTTGACCAGCTCGGCGATCTTCTCGATCAGACGCGCCTTGTTCAGCTGGTAGGGCAACTCGGTAACGACCAGTTGCTGGCGGTTGCCCGCCTTGTCGATGTCCTCGACCTCGACTCGGGCACGCACATAAATGCGACCACGGCCGGTGCGGTAGGCCTCGATGATGCCGGCACGACCGTTGATGATGCCCGCGGTCGGGAAGTCCGGGCCGGGGATGTATTGCATAAGGTCATCGACGGTCAGCTCGGCGTTGTCGATGAGCGCCAGGCAACCGTCGATCACCTCGGAAAGGTTGTGCGGCGGGATGTTGGTGGCCATACCCACGGCAATACCGGAAGAGCCGTTGACGAGCAGGTTCGGCACCTTGGTCGGCATGACCGCCGGAATCTGCTCGGTGCCGTCGTAGTTGGGCACCCAGTCGACGGTTTCCTTGTCCAGGTCGGCCAGCAGCTCGTGCGCCAGCTTGGTCATGCGCACTTCGGTGTATCGCATGGCTGCGGCGTTGTCGCCGTCCACCGAACCGAAGTTACCCTGGCCGTCGACCAGCAGGTAGCGCAGAGAGAAGTCCTGAGCCATCCGCACGATGGTGTCGTACACCGCGGTGTCGCCGTGCGGGTGGTATTTACCGATCACGTCACCGACCACACGGGCGGATTTCTTGTACGGCTTGTTCCAGTCGTTGTTCAGCTCGCTCATGGCGTACAGCACACGGCGATGCACCGGCTTCAAGCCATCGCGCGCATCCGGCAGCGCACGCCCGACGATCACGCTCATCGCGTAGTCGAGGTAGGACTGTTTCAGCTCGTCTTCGATATTGACCGGGAGAATTTCTTTGGCCAGTTCGCCCATGAGAAGCCTGGTTCCTTTTTCTGGTGAAACTCCGCGCCATTCTTCCTGAACGCTACGGAGCTCGTCGCTATGGCCTCAGGCCACTAACGACTCACGACAAATCAACGAGTTATGCCACGATTCGATGCTGTGAAGGTGGCTGTAGTCAGCCCCCTTGGAAACTGGCGGAGATTACCACAAAGCGTGCCACACACCTACCCCGCGACCACCTTCGAATCGGCTGATCAGTGCAGGCGCTTGCGGCACATCAGTTGCGCCAGCTTGGCTGCATCCGGCCTCTCGACCACGCCCTTTTCGGTCACGATGTAATCGACCAGATCTGCCGGCGTCACATCGAACACCGGATTGACCACCGGCACATCAACCGCAACCCGCTGCCCGGCGATCTCCAACAGCTCATCGCTGCTGCGCTCCTCCAGGAGGATGTCCTCGCCGCTTTCCAGGCTCATGTCGATGCTCGAACTGGGCGCCACCACCATGAAGCGTACGCCGTGGTGCATGGCGTTGACCGCCAGCTGATAGGTACCAATCTTGTTGGCCACGTCGCCATTGGCGGCAATCCGCTCGGCACCGACGATTACCCAGGTGATGCCCTTGGTCTTCATCAGGTGAGCCGCCGCCGCATCGGCATTGAGGCTCACCGGCACCCCATCGCCCGCCAATTCCCAGGCGGTGAGGCGCGCCCCCTGCAACCAGGGTCGTGTTTCATCGACATAAACGAGTTCGATCAATCCCTCCAGATGCGCCGCACGAATCACTCCCAGGGCGGTACCAAAACCGCCCGTAGCCAGCGCACCGGCATTGCAGTGGGTCAGCACGACCTGCGAATTGCCCTGATGCTTGCGGATCAGCTCCATGCCCAGCTGCGCCATGGTCAGGTTGGCCTCGCGGTCACTGACATGAATGCCAATGGCTTCGGCTTCCAGCAGCGCCAGAATGTCATCACCATCCTTGAGCCGCGCCAGACGCTCGCGCATGCGTTGCAAGGCCCAGAACAGGTTTACTGCGGTGGGGCGCGATTGTTCGAGGCGGGCGAAATCCGCATCCAGCGACTCACGCCAGTCGCCACCGGCCTGCAGCCTGGTACGCGCCGCCAGCACCAGGCCATAAGCAGCAGCGATACCGATGGCCGGAGCACCGCGCACAACCATGTCACGAATCGCCTCGGCCACCGCCGCAGCCGACTCGAAGCGCAGCCAGGTCTGCCGGTGCGGCAACAGGCGCTGATCGAGCAAATACAGGGCGCCATCACGCCAGTCGATCGCCTGAACCTTCTCCACCGCCAGCAATTGCTCGCGCATCGCGCACTCCATCCTTCACGGCCAAAAAATCGCGGATTATACGCAGAGAAGCAGGCGCAGACCGAACAATCCAGCAGAGCCCACGACTTCAAGCAGCGGACGTTCATCTATACACTGACGCACTTCTTATGCAGCCTTCACGCCATACGGACACTCGATCATGCCCGAAGCCCCTCTCGACCTCCTGCTCCTGCCCACCTGGCTGGTGCCCGTGGAGCCGGCTGGCGTGGTGCTGCGCGAGCATGGCCTGGGCATTCGTGACGGCCAAATCGCCCTGATTGCGCCGCGCAGCGAGGCGCTGCGCCACCCGACGACAGAGATACGAGAGCTGCCGGACTGCCTGCTTGCCCCCGGCCTGATCAACGCGCATGGACACGCAGCCATGACCCTGCTGCGCGGCATCGCCGACGACCTGCCGCTGATGACCTGGCTGCACGAGCATATCTGGCCCGCCGAGGGCAAATGGGTCGACGAGGATTTCGTCCGCGACGGCACGGAGCTGGCCATCGCCGAACAGGTCAAGGGTGGCATCAGTTGCTTCTCCGACATGTATTTCTACCCGCAGACAGCCGCCGAGTGCGTGCACAACGCTGGCGTTCGCGCACAGATCACCGTGCCCGTTCTGGATTTCCCGGTGCCCGGCGCACTCAATGCCGCCGAGGCACTGCGCAAGGGCCTGCAGCTGTTCGATGACCTCAAACAGCATCCACGCATTCGTATCGCCTTCGGCCCGCACGCCCCCTACACGGTCAGCGACGACAAGCTCGAGCAGATCCGCGTCCTGGCCGACGAGCTGGACGCCGGCATCCACATGCACGTGCATGAAACCGCTCAGGAAGTGGCCGAGGCCGTCGCCAAGCACGGCGAGCGCCCACTGGCACGCCTGGCCCGTCTCGGCCTGCTCGGCCCACGTTTCCAAGCCGTGCACATGACCCAGATCGACGACGACGATCTGGCCCTGCTGGTCGAACATAACTGCAGCATCGTCCACTGCCCGGAGTCCAACCTGAAACTGGCCAGCGGCTTCTGCCCGGTCGAACGCCTGTGGCAGGCCGGCGTCAACGTCGCCATCGGCACTGACGGCGCCGCAAGCAACAACGATCTCGACTTGCTCGGTGAAACCCGCACTGCTGCACTGCTGGCCAAGGCAGTTGCCGGCTCGGCCACCGCCCTGCATGCCCACAGCGCGCTGCGCATGGCCACGCTCAATGGCGCCCGCGCCTTGGGCCTGGAGAGCCAGGTCGGCTCGCTGGAGCTGGGCAAGTTGGCCGACCTGGTCGCGTTCGATCTTTCCGCCCTGGCCCAGCAACCGGTCTATGATCCGGTTTCACAACTGATCTACGCCAGCAGCCGCGACTGCGTGAAACACCTGTGGGTAGGCGGCAAGCAACTGCTGGATGATGGCCGCCTGACCCGTATGGACGAAAACGATCTGATCGCCAAGGCCAAGGACTGGGGAACCAGGATCGCCAGCAAGTAATACCGCTTATTCTCCCCTCTCCCGCTTGCGGGATAGGGGCCGGGGGAAAGGGCTGCCAGGCAGGCCCTCTCCCCAACCCTCGCCCATAAATGGGAGAGGGAGCAGACCGAGTATCAACGAAGTAGATGAGCCGCCGATAACCCTTGGGCGCTACAACATTCCCAAGCCACTGCGACAAACTGACATACATTGAACGAATCCACGCCGCCCCACGCCGAGTCTTAAACTGGCAACATGGCGGCGATACGCTTTCCATGCTTTCAAAGAGATGCTTATGAGCAACGTCGACCGCGCCGAAATCGCCAAATTCGAGGCACTGGCACACCGCTGGTGGGATCTTCAGAGCGAGTTCAAACCTCTGCACGACATCAACCCGCTACGGGTGAACTGGATCGACGAGCGCGTCGGCCTGGCCGGCAAACGCGTGCTCGACGTCGGTTGCGGCGGCGGCATCCTCAGCGAGGCAATGGCCCAGCGTGGCGCCACTGTCACCGGCATCGACATGGGCGAAGCACCGCTGTCCGTGGCCCAACTGCATCAACTGGAGTCCGGCGTCGAAGTCGAATACCGGCAGATCACCGCCGAAGCCATCGCCGAGGAAATGCCGGGCCAGTTCGATGTAGTCACCTGCCTGGAGATGCTCGAGCACGTACCCGATCCGTCCTCGGTGATCCGCGCCTGCCACAAACTGGTCAAACCCGGCGGTCAGGTGTTCTTCTCCACCATCAACCGCAACCCCAAGGCCTATCTATTCGCGGTGATCGGCGCCGAGTACATCCTGCGCCTACTGCCACGCGGCACCCATGACTTCAAGAAATTCATTCGCCCCTCAGAACTCGGCGCCTGGAGTCGCGCGGCAGGACTGGAGGTCAAGGACATCATCGGCCTGACCTACAACCCCCTGACCAAGCACTACAAACTGGAAGCTGACGTGGACGTCAACTACATGATCCAGACGCTGCGCAAGGAGTGACACGCATGCGTTTGAAAGCGGTTCTTTTCGACATGGACGGCACCCTGCTCGACTCGGCGCCGGACTTCATCGCCATCACCCAGGCCATGCGCACCGCGCGTGGTCTGCCGCCCCTGGCGGACAAGGTGATTCGTGACCAGGTCTCCGGTGGCGCGCGCGCCATGGTCAGCTGTGCGTTCGACGAAGCCCCGGACTCGCCCGCCTTCGAGGCGCTGCGCCAGGAGTTTCTCGAGCGCTACCAGGAACATTGCGCAGTGCTGACCCGTCCGTTCGACGGTATCGAAGAGCTGCTCAGCGATATCGAGCAGGCGCGCCTGCTGTGGGGCGTTGCCACCAACAAGCCGCTGCGCTATGCCGAGCCGATCATGCAACGCCTGAAGCTGGCAGAACGCTCTGCGGTACTGGTCTGCCCTGACCATGTCGAGCAGAGCAAACCGGCCCCGGACATGTTGCTGCTCGCCTGCCAGCAGATGGGCGTCAAACCGGAGGAAGTGCTGTTCATCGGCGATGATGCGCGCGATATCGAATCTGGCCGAGCCGCTGGCTGCCGCACTGCTGCAGTGACATACGGCTATATCCACCCCGAAGACAACCCACGCAACTGGGGCGCCGATGTGGTCGTGGATCACCCTCAGGAACTGCGTGCCGTCCTCGACCGCGCCATTTGCAGCTGTTGATCTCACAGGGCGTGTGAAACCCGCCACTCCCCCATTTGGCGGGCGTCCCCCGCCCTACCCTTAGAGCTCTCCGAAGGATTCTCACATGTTCGACTACACCGCCCGCCCCGATCTGCTCAAGGATCGGGTCATCCTGATCACCGGCGCAGGTCGCGGCATCGGCGCGGCAGCCGCCAAGAGCTTCGCCGCACACGGCGCCACCGTGCTGCTGCTGGGCAAGACCGAGGCCAACCTGAGCCAGGTCTACGACGAGATCGAGGCCGCCGGCCATCCGCAGCCAGTGGTGATCCCCTTCAACCTGGAAACCGCCCTGCCGCATCAGTACGACGAACTGGCGGTGATGATCGAGAACGAATTCGGTCGCCTCGACGGCCTGCTGCACAACGCCTCGATCCTCGGCCCACGGACACCGCTGGAACAGCTGTCCGGTGACAACTTCATGCGCGTGATGCATGTCAACGTCAACGCCATGTTCATGCTCAGCAGCACCCTGTTGCCGCTGCTCAAGCTGTCCCAGGATGCCTCGGTGGTCTTCACCTCCAGCAGCGTCGGCCGCAAGGGCCGCGCCTATTGGGGCGCCTATGCCGTCTCCAAGTTCGCCACCGAAGGCCTGATGCAAGTCATGGCCGACGAACTCGATGGCATCAGCAACGTACGCGCCAACAGCATCAACCCTGGCGCCACACGCACCGACATGCGCGCCCAGGCCTATCCGGGGGAAAATCCGGCGACTCGCCCGCTGCCGCAAGACATCATGCCGGTCTATCTCTACCTGATGGGATCGGACAGCGCCGGCGTCAATGGCCAGGCTTTCGACGCCCAGTAACACCACCCGCCCGGCGCCAGGCGCCGGGTGGCCCGCGACAGAAATCCGCCACGCCCATCACCAAGCGGCAGCACATTGCCAGTATTGCCGTCAGACAACCGGCAAAAGCCTGCCACTTGCCAGCCAAAGAAACACCCAAGCCACTGAAATAAAAGGATTTTCATCAATCCTGAACCAGCTGGCATGAAATTCGCTCTAACCCTCTCGTCGCACCATCGCGCCAGAGGTTCAGCTCCATGGTTCCCCCCAGCCAATCCAACACCATCGATTTCGACGCCGCCAAACTGCAGCGCCTTGGCTTTACTGGCAGTCGCAGTCTGCCGCTAAAGCCGGCTAGTCTGGTGGAGCTGCGTCATCAACTGAGCCTGCAATTGCAAACCAGCCTGGATGTCGAACGCATTCTCGGTCTGTTCTTCCGCGAGGTGCAGCGCCTGGTGCCTCTCGATGCCCTGGCCTTCCAGCACCCGTCCCACGACCTGCGCCTGGAACTGGGCGATCGGGCACCACACTCGGCCGGCTACCGTCTGAGCCACGAAGGAGAATACCTGGGCGAACTGATCTTCCGTCGCAAGCAGCGCTTTGCCGAAGAAGAGCTGATGCAGCTGGAGTCGCTGCTGGCCAGCCTGCTGTTTCCACTGCGCAACGCCCTGCTCTACCGCACCGCCCTGCAAAGCGCCCTGCGCGACCCACTGACCGACACCGGCAACCGCATCGCCATGGATCAGGTGTTGCAACGCGAGGTGGATCTGGCCCGCCGCAACTTGCAACCGCTATCCATGCTGATGCTGGACATCGATCACTTCAAGACGATCAATGACAACCACGGCCATGCACTGGGCGATGAAGTGCTGAAAGCCGTCGCTCAGACCCTCAAGAGCCAGTTGCGCAACATCGACATGGTGTTCCGCTATGGCGGTGAGGAGTTTCTGGTGATCCTCTCCGGCACCAATCGCGAAGGCGCCGCCCTGGTAGGCGAACGCCTGCGTTTTGCCGTGATGGAACTGCAATGCCTGGATGCCGGCCGCCCAATCGATGTTTCGATCAGCCTCGGCTGCTCCAGCCTGCTGCCGGGTGAATCCGCCGAAAGCCTGCTACGCCGCGCCGATAGCGCCTTGTATGTCGCCAAGCGCGAGGGCCGCAACCGCCTGTCCATGGCGGGCTGAGAGACGGCTTTTCGTCTGCCGAATGAAATCCGGGCCAGAATGAAAAAGGGACTCCGCAGAGTCCCTTTTTTCGTCGATCAGCGTTTACGTCCGAAACCCGGACGCTGGCCGTCACCAGCAGGCGGACGCTTGCTTGGCGAGGCCGGACGCGGTTTGCGGGCCGGACGGTCAGCCAGCTCGACCGCCGGACGCGGCTGACGCTTCTTCACATCACTCGGACGCTCGGCGACCGGCGTGCCACGGCCATTTTCCCGACGCTCGCCACCCTCTTTGCGCGGTGCACGCGGCGTGCGCTGCTCACCCTCGTCACGACGTGGCGCACGACTCGGACGGGAGCCCTCTGCAGCCGCCTCATCCTTTGCCGGACGCAGTACGCGCTTGCCACGCACTTCCACCGGCTTGGCCGACTTGCGCTGCAAGCGGTCGAGCTTCTCGCGGGTCTTTTCCTTCATCGCTGGCAGTGCCTGCGGCGTCAGGCCGACTTCAGCACTGAGAATGTCCACTTCGCGCTGATCCATCTCACGCCAGCGGCCCATGGTCAGATCGGAGGTCAGGAATACCGGACCGAAGCGCACGCGCTTCAGGCGGCTGACAACCAGCCCCTGGGACTCCCACAGACGACGAACTTCGCGGTTACGCCCTTCCATCACCACGCAGTGGTACCAGTGGTTGAAGCCTTCACCGCCTGGTGCTTCCTTGATGTCGGTGAACTTGGCCGGACCGTCTTCGAGCATGACCCCGGTCTTGAGGTTCTCCAGCATTTCTTCGGTGACTTCACCGCGCACACGCACGGCGTACTCACGATCCATCTGGTAGGACGGGTGCATCAGGCGGTTGGCCAACTCACCATCGGTGGTGAACAGCAGCAAGCCGGTGGTGTTGATGTCGAGGCGGCCGATATTGATCCAGCGTCCTTCTTTAGGGCGCGGCAAACGGTCGAATACGGTAGGACGGCCTTCCGGATCGTCACGGGTGCAGATCTCACCATCCGGCTTGTTGTATATCAGCACACGGCGTACCGAGCCGGCGATCTCTTCGCGCTTGAGCAGGCGGCCATCAAGGGCAATGGCGTCATGACTATCGACGCGCTGGCCGAGCGTGGCGGCTACGCCATTGACCTTGACGCGGCCTTCGCCGATCCAGGTCTCGATCTCGCGACGCGAGGCAAGACCCATACGGGCCAGGACTTTCTGCAGTTTCTCGCCTGCAGGGCGTGGTTGTTCGTGCTCAGTCATCAAAGGCACCTCCCGGTGTAGTAGTGGATGATCGAAGGGCGCGCATCATACGCGCTGCAAAGCCCTTAGGGTAGACGATACTGACGCTTGCGCACGCACAGTCGAGTATCCCGTTGAACCGCAGCTCACAGGAGGAGCTTTGTAGTAGTGCTTGGTATTGGGCAATCGCTGGCATTCACCGCAGAGCACGACGCCTGCAAGCAGTGCGGGCATACGCCTAGCGCTTGCGGCGGCCAGTCGCCTCCAGCACCAGCAGGCGCATATCGGCCTCGGCCAGCAAGACCCGGCGCTCACTCTTGTCCAGGCGCTTCCAGCCTTTGATTTCCTGACGACTGCGACCACAGCCCAGGCAAATGTCCCGCTCGAACTCGCAGACCTTGATGCAGGGATTCTTGCTCATTGAACCGCCTCGACAGGAAGTATCGGATGGGCGCAAGAATAGAGGCCTGGCGGCCGAGGGCGAGATTGAAGTATTCGATGAACGGCTTAAACGATCTCAATGCAACGTTTCGTCGTCATCCAGATCGGCCGTGTTGGCCACGGACTCGTCTTCATCGTCCGCCAGGCGCAGATCGTCGAAATCGGTCTTGAGCCCCTGTTCCATGGTGTCCAGCTCGGCCAGCAGGCTGCGGAAGCTGGTTTCTTCGCGAGGCTCGGCCGGCTCGCCGTCTTCCTGCAAAACCAGATCGGCCCTCGCCTGCAATCCCGCCGGCACCTCGGCATCGTCGTCCAGCGCCAACTCGGGTTCCGGCTCCAGCTCCCGCAGAGCAGCCAATGGCGGCAATTCATCGAGGCTCTTGAGATTGAAATGGTCGAGAAAGCCCTTGGTGGTGGCGAACATCGCCGGACGGCCGGGCACGTCGCGATAACCCACTACCCGAATCCACTCGCGCTCGAGCAGGGTCTTGGTGATGTTGCTGTTGACCGCCACACCACGCACATCTTCGATTTCACCGCGGGTGATGGGCTGGCGATAGGCGATCAGCGCCAGCGTCTCCAGCAGCGCACGCGAGTAGCGTTGCGGGCGCTCCTCCCACAGCCGGCCGACCCAGGGTGCGAAACGCTCGCGCACTTGCAGACGATAGCCGGAGGCGACTTCCTTCAATTCAAAAGCGCGGCCCTCGCAGGACTGACGCAGAACGTCCAACGCCTCCTTGAACTGCTCGGGTTCCGGCCGCTCCCCTTCCTCGAAAAGTTCGAAGAGGCGCTCCAGGGACTGCGGCTTGCCGGACGCAAGAAGAAAGGCTTCGAGCAGTTGGGCCAGCTCGCGGGGATCGGTCAGGTTCATTCAGCACGGGCTCGGACGTGGATGGCGGCGAAGGGCTCATTTTGCACCAGCTCGACCAGAGATTCCTTGATCAATTCGAGCACGGCCATGAAGGTCACCACCACGCCCAAGCGCCCTTCATCGGCACCGAACAGTTCGATGAAAGGCACGAAAGCACCGCCCTTGAGACGTTCGAGCACTTCGCTCATGCGTTCGCGGGTCGACAGCGCTTCACGGGTGACCTGGTGGCTCTCGAACATGTCGGCGCGGCGCAGCACCTCGGCCATCGACAGCAGCACCTCTTCCAGACTGACATCCGGCAGCAGCTTGCGCGCACGCGCCTCCGGCGCGTCCAGGCGCGGCACCGTGACATCGCGGCCCACACGTGGCAATTCGTCCAGGCCTTCGGCAGCAGCCTTGAAACGCTCATACTCCTGCAAACGGCGAATCAGTTCGGCGCGCGGGTCGTCCTCTTCCTCTTCCGCCTCGCTCGAACGCGGCAGCAGCATGCGCGACTTGATCTCGGCGAGCATGGCCGCCATCACCAGGTACTCGGCAGCCAGCTCCAGACGCACCGTATGCATCAGTTCGACGTAGCCCATGTACTGACGGGTAATTTCCGCCACGGGGATGTCGAGAATGTCGATGTTCTGCTTGCGGATCAGGTACAGCAGCAGGTCGAGCGGCCCTTCGAAGGCTTCGAGAAACACCTCCAGCGCATCCGGCGGGATGTACAGATCCAGTGGCAGCTCGGTAACAGCCTCACCATAGACCAGAGCGAACGGCAGCTCCTGCTGCGCGCCGGCCTGGCTGTCTACGGCCGCCACAAGGTTCTCGCTCATTGCCTACGGCCTCGGACAGAGAGGCGAACCATCACTCATCACCTTCGAATGGCGACGGGTCGCCACAACCGACCCGGATGATCTCCGGCGAATCGTCTGCCAGATTGACCACGGTGGAGGCCTCCAACCCGCCAAAGCCGCCGTCGATGATCAGATCGACCTGGTGCTCGAGCATCTGACGCATCTCGTACGGGTCGGAAAGCGGCAGATCGTCACCCGGCAAAATCAGGCTGACGCTCATCAGCGGCTCGCCCAATTGCTCCAGCAACGCCAGAGCGATGGGATGGCTCGGCACACGAATGCCGATGGTGCGGCGCTTGGGATGCAAGAGCATGCGCGGCACTTCGCGCGTGGCATTGAGAATGAAGGTGTAGGGGCCTGGCGTATGGTTCTTCAGCAAACGGAAGGCCGCGGTATCGACCTTGGCGAACAGACCGATCTGCGACAGATCACGGCAGACCAGGGTGAAGTTGTGCTTGTCGTCGAGCTGACGCAGGCGCCGAATGCGTTCCACCGCATTCTTGTCGCCGATCATGCAGCCCAGCGCGTAGGACGAATCGGTGGGATAGACCACCACGCCGCCGCTACGAATGATCTCTACCGCCTGTTTTATCAGGCGAGCCTGGGGGTTCTCCGGGTGAACCTGGAAGAATTGACTCACACTTGCTCCCTGCTCATGGGGTGACAGCGGATGACTGTACATGGTCGAAGCGCTCCCAGAGCGCTGTTAGGTCATCGGGTAGCGGGCGATACATGCCCAGTTCGGACCAGTCACCCGGCGCATGAAAATCGCTGCCGACACTGGCCATCAAGCCGAATTCACGCGCCAGAATCGCCAGACCGCCGACCTGCTCGGCCGGTTGCATGCCGTTGACCACTTCCAGGGCATGCCCACCTGCCGCGGCAAAATCGGCCACCAAACGCCGACGCTTACTGCGAGTAAAGTCGTACTGCCACGGATGTGCCAGGCTGATCCAGGCGTTAGCGGCCCGCAAGGTGTCGACGGTCTCTTCGAGAGCAGGCCAATGCTGTTTGACATCGCCCAACTTGCCCGAGCCCAGCCACTTGCGGAAGGCTTCGGCACGGTCGCGCACGAACCCTGCGCGCACCATGAATTCGGCAAAATGCGGTCGTGCCGGCGCGTTGCCGCTATCGCCCAGCTCGCGCTGAATCGCACGGGCGCCATCCAATGCACCCGGCATACCCTTGGCGGCCAGACGCCGGTCAATTTCCTCGGCGCGCTGCCAGCGACCATGGTGCAAAGCCTCGATGGCCTGGCGCAACGCCAGCGCCTCACGCTCGAAGGCATAGCCCAGCACGTGAATGGTCGCCCCGCCCCAGGTGCATGACAGCTCGATGCCATTGACCAGTTGCATGTCCAACGCTGCCGCTGCTCTACGTGCCTCTTCGAGACCTTCGAGGGTGTCGTGATCGGTCAACGCCAGCAACCGCACGCCACGCGCATGCGCCCGAGCCACCAGTACGGAGGGGGCCAGGGCGCCATCGGAGGCGGTGCTGTGGCAGTGCAGATCGACAATCATGGCGGCGCTTTCGTTGAGATTGATGTTTGTTATTATGCCCCACATCCGTCTTCTAGCTGCCGTTGTCTGGCATAAATGCTTGCCCTTCCCTCCCTAGGTCGATCCAAATAAGGACTGAGATGCTCTACGCCATCATCGCCACCGACGTCGAAAATTCCCTGGAAAACCGTCTGGCCGCGCGCCCGGCTCACCTCGCGCGTCTTGAGCAGCTCAAGCAGGAAGGTCGCGTCGTAGTGGCCGGCCCACACCCGGCAATCGACAGCAATGACCCAGGCCCAGCAGGCTTCAGCGGCAGCCTGATCGTCGCTGAATTCGACTCGCTGGAAGCCGCGCAAGCCTGGGCCGATGCCGATCCTTATCGCGCGGCTGGCGTATACGCCAGTGTCATCGTCAAGCCCTTCAAGAAAGTCTTCCCCTGATCCCAGCCCAAGCTGCTTTCGCATACAAGGAATCGCGATGCGCCCGATCCCGCTGCCCCTGCTGGTCACCCTGCTGTTGACCTGTGCACTTGCGCAGGCCGAGGAAGATGCCACGCCCCCCTCTACCACGGAGGCCGCAACAACGGCGCAGAGCGAAGTGCTGCAACAGCGCCTGGAGCAAAGCGAGCAATTGCGCAGCGAGCAGCAAGCCAATAGCGCCGTGCAATTGCAGCGTCTGCGCCAGGAAAACCAACGCCTGCGCCTGCAACTCAAGGAGAGCCAGGCCCAGGCCCAACCAAGACTGCTCAGCGAGGAGCAGACCTGGTTCGCCCTCGGTGCCGGCCTCAGCCTGATTTCCGTGCTGGTTGGCGCTGTACTGCGCGGCCGGCGCAAAACCCGTCGCGAGTGGATCAACTGAGCCAATGAGCCGTTTACTGCTGATCGATGACGACCAGGAGCTGTGCGAACTGCTGGCCAGTTGGCTGACCCAGGAAGGGTTTCAGGTCACAGCTTGTCATGAGGCCGGCAGTGCCCGCCAGACCCTCGCCACGCAGGCACCGGATGCCGTGGTACTGGATGTGATGCTGCCCGATGGCAGCGGTCTGGAGCTGCTCAAGCAACTGCGCAACGAACATCCGGAACTCCCTGTGCTGATGCTTTCGGCGCGCGGCGAACCACTGGATCGTATTCTCGGCCTGGAACTCGGCGCCGACGATTACCTGGCCAAGCCCTGCGATCCGCGCGAGCTGACCGCACGCCTGCGCGCCGTATTGCGCCGCACCGCACCAGCACCAATCAGCAGCCAGCTGGAACTGGGCGACCTGAGCTTCAGCCCCAACCGCGGAGTGGTCAGCATCGGCGAACATGACATCCCGCTGACCATTTCCGAGAGCCGCCTGCTCGAAGCCTTGCTACGCCAGCCCGGCGAACCACTGGACAAGCAGGAACTGGCGCAACTGGCTCTGGGCCGCAAGCTGACACTCTATGACCGCAGCCTGGACATGCATGTCAGCAACCTGCGCAAGAAGCTCGGCCCGCATCCTGACGGTCGTCCACGCATCCTCGCCCTGCGCAGCCGCGGCTATTACTACGCGCCCTGACGTCCGCTTGCGTAAATGCCTCGAAACATCGCCTTTACCTAAGCTTTACCCACGCCTGACTGCCCTTGACCTTGACCGCCGCATACTGAGCCCATCCGGTCGTTACCGGTTTCGAGACAAGGAGAAACACCATGCGTAAGACCCTCACCGCCCTGCTGCTCGCCGCTGCCCTGCCGACCCTGGCCATCGCCATGCCGATGGATGAAGGCGGCCCGCGCCATCACGACCGTGGCCCAGGCATGTTCAAGGAGCTGAATCTGAGCAAGGAGCAACGCCAGGAGTTTCGCAAGCTGATGGGCGAGCAGATGAAATCCCATCGTGAAATCACCAAGCGCTACCTGGACAAACTGCCAGAAGCCGAAAAGCAGGCCATGAAGAAAGAGCTGGAAACCGCCAGAGCCGCGCAACACAAGGCCCTGCGTGACCTGCTCAACCCGGAGCAACAGAAAGCCTTCGACGAACACCAGAAAAAAATGGAAGCTCGCCGCGCCGAAATGGCCGAGTTCAAGGCCTGGAAAGCCGAGAAGGAAGCCAAGGCCAACTGAACCTCCAGCCCATTACCCGACCGCCGCGCCTTTGGCCCGGCGGTTTTTGCATGAGGAGACACCGTGCGGTCATTGTTCTGGCGCATTCTTGCCACTTTCTGGTTGGCCATCGCCCTGGTGGCGGGGCTTTCCATGCTGCTCGGCCGCGCCCTGAACCAGGACGCCTGGATTCTCAACCAGCACCCGGGACTCGACGAGCTCGACCGACAATGGACCGAGCGCTACGAACAGGAAGGCGAGCGCGCCGCTCAACGCCTGCTCGAAGAACGTAAACGCGAATACCGCATCGATGTGCAGGTGCTCGGCGAGAGCGGTCAGCAGGTAGTCAAGGGCACCTTCCCATCGCGCGCAGCTGCGTTCGAGGCTCGCCACGGCGACGATCGCCGCCTGCCCTGGCGTCGCCTGACAGCCGAGTACACCAGCCCTACGAGCGGCGAGAGCTACCTCTTCATCTATCGCATTCCTCATCCGGAACTGGCCGCCTGGCACCGTGGCAGCCTGTTCTGGCCGCTCAGTGCCCTGGCCATCGCCCTGGTGGTACTGACCCTGTTCAGTCTGTTCCTGACACTGTCCATCACCCGTCCGCTGGATCGGCTGCGCGGCGCCGTGCACGACCTTGGTCAAACGGCTTATCAGCAGAACAGCCTGGCTCGCCTGGCCACTCGGCGTGATGAGCTGGGGCTGTTGGCCAAAGACTTCAATCGCATGGGCGAGCGCCTGCAAGGGCTGATCGGCAGCCAGCGTCAGTTGCTACGCGATGTCTCCCACGAACTGCGCTCACCGCTGGCGCGTCTGCGCATTGCCTTGGCTCTTGCTGAACGTGCCGAAGCGGCCGAGCGAGAGAAGCTCTGGCCGCGCCTGAGCCAGGAGTGCGATCGCCTGGAAGCGCTGATCAGCGAGATTCTCGCTCTCGCCCGCCTCGATGCAGACCCCGGTGCCGCGCAGCCAGTCGACCTCTCCGCCATGCTGAGCAAACTGCAGGAAGATGCACGACTGACCGCTCCCGAACAGCAGTTGCAGATCCATGTCGATCCGGACGTGCGTCTGCAAGGCTGGCCGGACATGCTGGAACGTGCATTGGACAACCTGCTGCGCAACGCATTGCGCTTCAACCCAGGTAGCCAGCCCATCACCCTCACCGTGCGCAATCAGGGCCAGCGAGTGGAACTGAGCGTGCACGATCATGGCCCAGGGGTCGCGGTCAAATACCTGCAGCAGCTGGGTAAACCCTTCTTTCGCGCCCCAGGGCAAGGCGGCTCGGGTCATGGCCTCGGGTTGGCCATCGCTCGCCGGGCAGCGCAGCGTCATGGTGGCGAGCTGTTGCTGGCCAATCACCCGGACGGTGGATTCATCGCCACGTTGAGCCTGCCGCTCAGACAACAGGCGAGCTGAGCGAACCTAGCCAAAGGCATCCGGGAGAGTAAGTGCGGGCACCCCCGGATTGCATCCGGGCTACGACTACACCGCTAATCGATCAGCCGTTCCAGGCGCTGACGAATTCCTCAGGCGCCAATTCCGGCGCCCGGCGCAACTCACGCTCCGGCGTACCGAGGTAGAGGTAGGCGATGATCTGTTCACCTGCCGCCAACCCCAATCCCTTGGCGACATGGGCGTTGTAGGCCATGTCGCCGGTACGCCAGACAGCGCCGATCCCTTGAGCATGGGCTGCGAGCAATATGCCGTGAGCAGCGCAGCCAGCGGCGATCACCTGCTCCGACTCGGGCACCTTGGGATGCGCCTGGGTGCGCGCTATCACCACCACCAGCAAAGGCGCACGCAGCGGCATGCCACGCGCCTTGGTCAGCGCCTCATCGGATACTTCAGCATCGGCGACACGCAGCGCCTCGGCGAACAGCTCACCCATGCGCGTACGCGCATCGCCCTCTACCGTCAGAAAGCGCCAGGGCCGCAGTTGCGCGTGATCCGGTGCGCGCAAGGCCGCGCGAAACAGCAGCTCGCGCTGCGCCGCATCCGGGGCTGGATCGACCAGACGAGGAACGGAAACACGGTTGAGCAGAGCGTCGAGAGCTTCCATCGGCCACCTCCGAAAACAAAGAGGCGCATTCTCAAGCGACTGGCGGCAGGCTGCAAGGACAAAGCCGCCAAGGCCCGGGCAAACGACCGTGCCAGGGATCGCCTGAAATAGTCGTCATGCCCACGCAGGCGGGACAGCGGCTTCATCGCTGAACAGCGCTTGCGCTGGCCCGAAGGGGAATCATCCAACCCCGCAGTAACTGGACTCCCGCCTTCGCGGGAGTGACGGAGTGGGGCTTTTTCAGAGGTTCCCTAGGCGACGCGATCCGGCGATATCACCGGCTGCACGGGCGGCGTCAGCGGCGGCAGGCCATGAGCCTTGCGCGCGTCGTCGCAACGCGGGTTGTGCACACCATTCTCCCAGGACGCCTCGAACTCACGACAACTGCTCGAACGCTGTTCATACATGGTGCAGCGCACGCCACAGCCGACATCGCCCAGCAGTTGGGTGCAACGTGCCGGCTTGCTCTCGGTACCACGCATGGCCACATAGTGAGGGCTGACCTGGATGACCTGTTCATCCGGAACGCTTCCGCCCGCGGATTGGCACTCGCCCCAGAAGAAGGACACACGAAAGAACGCGCAGCAGGCGCCGCACGTAAGGCAGGGATTAGCTTCGGACATGATAGGGGGCTCGGAAACCGACGGACGCCGGCAACTGGCGGCTATTCTATGCTTGGCCATGGCCTTGTAAAGCCCCCACCGTTGCAGGTTTACACGCTCAGGCCCGCAGGTAGAATGGCGCCTTTTCCATAACTCGCCAGAGTCCCCTCCACATGGCCTTGCCGACGCTGCGCATCATTGGTTTCATCATCGGCATATTCCTGATTACCCTGGCGGTGAGCATGGCCATTCCCATGCTCACACTGCTGATCTTCGAACACCCGGAAGATCTCTCGGCATTCCTCTGGTCGAGTCTGATCACCCTGATCACCGGGCTGGCCCTGGTCATTCCCGGCCGCCCGCAGCATGTACAGTTCCGCCCACGCGACATGTACCTGCTGACCACTGCCAGTTGGGTCGTGGTGTGTTGCTTCGCGGCACTGCCAATGGTGTTCATCGCCCACATCACCTACACCGACGCCTTCTTCGAGACCATGTCCGGCATCACCACCACCGGCTCGACCGTGTTGGTCGGCCTGGATGACATGTCACCGGGCATCCTCATCTGGCGCTCGATGCTGCACTGGCTCGGCGGCATCGGCTTCATCGGCATGGCCGTGGCGATTCTGCCGCTGCTGCGCGTCGGTGGCATGCGCCTGTTCCAGACCGAATCGTCGGACTGGGGCGAGAAAGTGATGCCGCGCTCGCACATGGCGGCCAAATACATCCTGCTGATCTACCTGGGGCTGACTGGTCTGGGCTTCCTGGCCTTCTGGGTCGCTGGCATGTCACCTTTCGACGCCATCAACCACTCGATGGCCTCGATCTCCACAGGAGGCTTCTCCACGTCCGATCTGTCGCTGGCGCACTGGCCACAACCGGCGGTGCACTGGACAGCCGTGGTGTTCATGATTCTCGGCAGCCTGCCCTTCATGCTCTTCGTGGCGACCCTACGCGGCAATCGCAGGGCGCTGCTGCGTGACCATCAGGTGCGCGGTTTCCTCGGTTTCCTGCTGCTGACCTGGCTGGTGTTCAGCACCTGGCTGTGGCTCAACTCGGAGTACGACTGGCTGACGGCCTTTCGCGTCGTGGCCGTCAATGTCACTTCGGTGGTCACCACCACCGGTTTCGCCCTCGGCGATTACACCACCTGGGGCAACTTCGCCCTGCTGCTGTTCTTCTACCTGACGTTCGTCGGCGGCTGCTCCGGTTCCACCGCAGGCGGTCTGAAGATCTTCCGTTTCCAGGTCGCCTACGTGCTGCTCAAGGCCAACCTGATGCAGCTGGTACACCCGCGGGCGGTCATCAAGCAGCAATACAACAACCACAACCTGGACGAAGAAATCGTCCGCTCGCTGATCACCTTCTCGTTCTTCTTCACCATCACCATCGGCGTGCTGGCTCTGGCGCTGACCCTGGTCGGACTGGATTGGGTCACTGCCCTGACCGGCGCCGCCACAGCGGTATGCAACGTCGGCCCAGGCCTCGGCCCGATCATAGGCCCGGCCGGCAACTTCGCCAGCCTGCCGGACTCGGCCAAATGGCTGCTGACCGTCGGCATGCTGCTTGGACGCCTGGAAATTCTCACCTTGCTGGTGCTGGTCACCCGCAGTTTCTGGAAGCACTGACCGATGCCTCTGTCGAGCCTGCGCATCATTGCCTTCGTCAACGGCATATTCCTGATCACCCTGGCACTGAGCATGCTGGTACCAGTGGTCACCCTGCTGGTCTTCGAGCGACCGCAGGAGATCAATTCCTTCCTCTGGTCCAGCCTGATCACCGCCCTGAGCGGCATCGCCATGATTGCCCAGGGCCGCCCACAACAGACCCATCTGCGCCCGCGCGACATGTACATGCTGACGGTCTCGAGCTGGGTGATGGTGTCGATCTTCGCCGCCCTGCCATTCCTCTTCGCAGAGCGCGCCAGCATCACCGATGCCTATTTCGAGAGCATGTCCGGCATTACCGCCACCGGTGCCACGGTATTCAGCGGCCTAGACGACATGTCGCCCGGCACGCTGATCTGGCGCTCTCTGCTGCACTGGCTTGGCGGTATCGGCTTCATCGCCATGGCCGTGGCGATCCTGCCCATGCTGCGAATCGGTGGCATGCGCCTGTTCCAGACCGAATCATCGGATCGTTCGGACAAGGTCATGCCGCGCTCGCACATGGTCGCCAAATTCATGGTGCTGGCCTACATCGGTCTCAGCAGTGTCGCCGTGCTGGCGTTCTGGCTGGCGGGCATGAGCCTGTTCGACGCGATCAACCACGCCATGTCATCCATCGCCACAGGCGGTTTCTCCACCTCGGACGCCTCACTGGGTCACTGGCAGCAGCCCGCCGTACATTGGGTCGCCGTCCTGGTGATGATCTGTGGCAGCCTGCCATTCGTACTGTATGTTTCGGCGCTGCGAGGCAACTACAGCGCGCTGCTGCGTGACGAACAGGTGCGTGGGTTCTTCGTGCTGTTGCTGAGTTGCTGGCTGATGCTCACGCTGTGGAAGTGGAGCACGTCCGATCTGCATTGGCTCGATGCATTGCGCCTGGTGGCG
Source organism: Pseudomonas mendocina (assembly GCF_003008615.1). Classification (NCBI taxonomy): domain Bacteria; kingdom Pseudomonadati; phylum Pseudomonadota; class Gammaproteobacteria; order Pseudomonadales; family Pseudomonadaceae; genus Ectopseudomonas; species Ectopseudomonas mendocina. The sequence continues at coordinate 4,620,994 of NZ_CP027657.1, read as the reverse complement.
GTGAACATCACCTCGATCATGACCACCACTGGTTTCGCCCTGGGCGACTATCACCTGTGGGGCCCGTTCGCCAGCATGATGTTCTTCTACCTGGGCTTCGTCGGCGGTTGTTCCGGCTCCACCGCCGGCGGACTGAAGATCTTCCGTTTCCAGGTCGCCTATATCCTGCTCAAGGCCAACCTCAAACAACTCGTGCATCCGCGTGCAGTGATCAAGCAGCAGTACAACCGCCATCGCCTGGACGAGGATATCGTCCGCTCGATTCTGGCCTTCGCCTTCTTCTACACCATCACCATCGCCACTCTGGCGCTGGCGGTGGCCATGTGCGGAGTGGACTGGATCACCGCCATGACCGGCGCCGCCGCCATGGTGTCCGGCGTCGGCCCGGGCATGGGTGAAATGGTCGGCCCAGCCGGCAACTACGCCGGCATTCCGGATCTGGCCAAGTGGCTGTTGACCCTGGGCATGCTGCTGGGCCGCCTGGAGATTCTCACCGTGCTGGTGCTGCTGTTCCCGGCCTTCTGGCGGCACTGAGGCCTCAGGAAGCGATGCCCAGACGCGCCCGGTATTCGCCGGGCGTTTCGCCGAACCAGCGACGGAAGGCGCGAAAGAAGTTGCTCGGGTCGGCGAACCCCAGCAGATAGGCGATTTCCAGCAGCGTCAGGCTGACCTGGCCAAGGTACTGCTCGGCCAATTCGCGACGCGTATCGTCGAGCAGTTGCTGATAGCTGGTGCCCTCCTCCTGCAAGCGTCGCTGCAGCGTACGCTGCGACAGGTGCAGGGCTTGTGCGACCACCTCGCGTCGCGGCTCACCCTGTGGCAACAGGCGGCACAGCACCTGGCGCGCCTGATGCGTGACCCGGGTGCCGGAAAAACGCGCCAGGTATTCACCCGCGAAACGATCATGCAGTTGCGCCAGCGCCTCATTGGCGCTGGGTAGCGGCGCATCCAAATCCGCGCGGTCGAAAATCAGCCCATAGTGCTCGGCATTGAACTTGAGCGGCGCCTGGAACACCTGCTGGTAGGGCGCAAGATCCTCGGGAGGCGGCCCCTGGAAGCGGATCTCGCGTGGGCGCATCGGTTTGCTGGTCATCCAGCGGCAGAACGCCAGGCAGTAGGCCAGCGAGGCCTCGGCGCTCTGCCGGGCCGGCAGCAGGCGGTCGCCGTGGATCGCCAGGGTCAACGCATAGCCGTCGGGCTGCGGCAGGAAATTCAGATCAGCACCCTCGCCGATGATGCGCTGATAACGCACCAGCCGCGTAAAGCCATCGCGCAGATTACGGCTGGACATCAGCGCATATCCCACCACGTGGAAAGACGCCGGGCGCACCACCTGCGCCATGTTCAGACCGATCGCCGGGTTGCCCGAGAGCGCCACCGCACGCTGCCACAGGCGAGTCATGGCGTCCTGCGGGAAGCGCGCGTCGGGATCGTTCAACGCGGCGTAATCCATGCCCAGCTCGGCGAACAGGCTGGCACAGTCGACGCCGCCCAGTTCCAGTGCCTGTACGATGGCCAAGGCCCAATTGGAAGATGTGGTTCTTTCGCTCATCGTCTTGTTCTTATGGTCAATCAAGCCAGCAAGGTCAGGGTTGGCGGCGCAAGGATACTAGACTGGCACCTTAAGTCAGTGGCCTATGGAGACAGCCACCCTACACTCTACAGTGACAATAACAGGAGGTGCGCCATGACCGCCCAGACCACCGAACGCTACCAGAGCTTCGCCGAGTTCTATCCCTACTACCTGCAGGAGCACAGCAATCCCGTGTGCCGCCGCCTGCACTACGTCGGCAGCCTGCTGGTGCTGGCGATCCTCGCCTATGCCCTGCTCACCCAGCAATGGTTGTGGCTGCTGGCCATGCCACTGGCCGGTTATGGCTTCGCGTGGGTCGGTCACTTCATCTTCGAGAAGAATCGACCGGCCACCTTTGATTACCCGCTGTACAGCCTGATGGGCGACTGGGTGATGCTCAAGGACGCCTTTACCGGCCGTATCCGTTTCTGACCACAAGTGCATCTGGAAGCATTACCGTCACTAGGTCTTCTGGGTTCCCGCCTGCGCGGGAATGACGGTGGTTTAGCCTATCGTTGGCAGTGTCTACACGATTTCCCAGAACAACAAGAACGAGAAAAGCCATGAATAGCCGAGCCCGCTTCACCCATATGCAAGATGGCCAGGCCGAGGATTGGGCCATCATCGCCCAGGATTTCGCCGCCTACGCCGCCCAGCTACCTGCCCGCATCCTCGCTCACCTGCGCCTGCTCGACGGCGATTTCGGTGGTTTTCCGGTCGATCGCCTGACCCACTCGCTGCAAACCGCCACCCGTGCCTATCACGACGGCCGTGACGAGGAGTACGTGATCTGTGCGCTGCTGCATGACATCGGCGATACCCTCGGCAGCTACAACCATCCGGACATCGCCGCGGCCATCCTCAAGCCTTTCGTCAGCGCCGAGAACCACTGGATGGTGGAAAAGCATGGCATCTTCCAGGGCTATTACTTCTTCCATCACCTGGGCATGGATCGTCACCTGCGCGAGCAGTTCAAGGCGCACCCGCAGTACCAGGCGACCATCGAGTTCTGCGCCAAGTACGATGCTGCCGCCTTCGACCCGGGCTACGAAAGCCTGCCGCTGAGCTTCTTCGAACCCATGCTGCAGCGGGTCTTTGCCCGGCCGAAGAACTCCATCTACCTGGCCGCCATGGACAGTACCAGCGCCTGACCACTGGCCACTGTTGCGCCACCGTTCGGCGGCCGTGCTTGGCTGGCCGCCACCCCCTTGGTTATGATCCCCGCCCAACGAGCCTTTGGCTCAGGTCTTGCAGACCAGCCAGGCGTCCAGCAGAGACGCCAGAAATCCAGCAGGGACAGTTCCAGCAGATGAAGCCAGCAACCATCAGCCGTGCCAACGGGCTGCCGACGCCGCCGTTGCGCGAATACTATTCGCGCGTGCTGGCCTATATCGCCACGGCCGCCAGCATTGCCGCCGGCACCTACGTGGGGCACTTCACCTACGACATCCTCTGGATGGTGCCCTACGCCCTGCTCTACCCCCACCTGGCGCACAATCTGAGCCGCCGCTTCAAACGCGACTACCCCGGACAGACCGACCTCGCCCTGCTGTTCTTCGATGCCCTGCATGCCGGCGCGGCCTGCGTGCTGCTCGGTTTCTCCGCCGTGCCCAGCCTGATGTTCCTGTTGATCCTGTGTTTCAGCGCCCTGGTCATCGGCGGCCTGCGCTACCTGGGCCTGGGTCTGCTGGTGGCCGCCAGCGGCATGGCGCTATGCGCCGCGCTGGTCGAGGTTCATCCCAAGCCAGATACCCCAACCCCGGTGGCGCTGGTCAGCATCCTCTTCGCCACCCTGTACATCTGCATCACCGCCTATTTCGTCAACCAGCAGGGCCTGCGCCTGGCCCAGGTGCGCAGCGAGATCAAGCGCGAACAGGAAAAGGCCGCGCGCCTGGCGCGCAACCTGGCCAAATACCTCTCACCGCAGGTGTGGGAATCGATCTTCACCGGCAAGAAGAGCGTGCGCCTGGAGACCCAGCGCAAGAAGCTCACGGTGTTCTTCTCCGACATCAAGGGCTTCACCGAGCTGTCCGAAGAGCTGGAAGCCGAAGCGCTGACCGACCTGCTCAACACCTACCTCAACGAGATGTCGAAGATCAGCCTGAAATACGGCGGTACCATCGACAAGTTCATTGGCGACTGCGTCATGGTGTTCTTCGGCGACCCCAGCAGCAACGGCGCCAAGAAGGATGCGGTCGCGGCGGTTTCCATGGCCATCGCCATGCGCAAGCACATGAAAGTGCTACGCCAGCAGTGGCGCGCCCAAGGCATCACCAAGCCGCTGGAAATCCGCATGGGCCTGAATACCGGCTACTGCACGGTGGGCAACTTCGGCGCCGATACGCGCATGGACTACACCATCATCGGCCGCGACGTGAACCTCGCCAGCCGCCTGGAGAGTGCCGCCGAATCCGGCGAAATCCTGATTTCCCACGAGACCTACTCACTGGTCAAGGACGTGATCATGTGCCGTGACAAGGGCCAGATCACCGTCAAGGGCTTCACCCGCCCGGTACAGATCTACCAGGTGGTGGACTTCCGTCGCGACCTGGGCGCGACGTCCAGCTACGTCGAGCACGAGCTGCCGGGCTTCTCCATGTACCTGGACACCAACGGCATCCAGAACTTCGACAAGGAGCGCGTGATCCAGGCGCTCAACCAGGCCGCCGAGAAGCTGCGCGACAAGGTGATTCTGTAAGGACACCGAGGTGTAGTGCGGAACCCACCGGCCGCTTATAGCCCTACCGCCAATACACCCTATGCCTCCAGTGCATCAGTCAACGCCGGCTCGCCATCGATCAGCGGCTGCAAAGCCAGGAACTCCAGCGCTGAAGCGCACCAGGACTGCGCCGCAGCCAGCTCCGCGCAACGCCCACGCTCCAGCTCCAACGCGGCCAGGCAGGCAGCGTGCAGATCCTCGTCCATCACGCCACTGAGTCCCTGCTGCAGCACATCCAGCGGCCCGGCCACGGGAAACGCAGCCACGGGTGTACCGCAGGCCAACGCCTCCAGCATCACCAGACCGTAGGTATCGGTACGCGAAGGAAAGACCAGCACCGAGGCGTCCCGGTAGGCCTCGGCCAGCTCCTGGCCATGGCGATAACCGAGAAAACGTACCAGCGGATAGTGCTGCTGCAGCGCTGCGCGCTGCGGCCCGTCACCCACCACGCGCTTCTCGCCGGGCAGATTCAGATCGAGAAAGGCCTGCAGATTCTTTTCCGGGGCGATGCGCCCAACGTAAAGGAACACCGGACGCACGGGCCGAGGGCGCGTCTCGTCCGGCCGAAACAGGCGGGTATCCACGCCTTTGCGCCACAGCTGCAGTCGTTGCAAATCCCAGCTGGCGAACTCCTCGCGCAGGCGCTCGGTGGTTACCAGTACGGCCTGGCTCGGACGATGGAAGGCACGCAGGAAGACATAACCGAAGCGCAGTGCGATCCACGGCCAGCGCGTGCTGACATACTCGGGAAAACGCGTATGGATCGCCGTGGAGAATGCCATCCCGCGCTTGACCAACCAGCGCCGAGCCGCCCACCCCAATGGCCCCTCGGTCGCGAGATGCACGCAGTCGGGGCGAAAGTCGCGAATCGCCGCCCCGACGCGCCACAGGTTCCACACCAGCGGAATCTCCGGGTAGGTAGGACACGGCACGGCGCGAAAATCGGCAGGCGACAGCAGTTTGACCTTATGCCCCAGCCCACGCAGTTCTGCAACCAGAGCAGCCAGGCTGGTGACCACGCCATTGACCTGAGGCGCCCAGGCGTCGGAGACGATCAGTATTCTCATGCGCCAGTCTCGAGGGCGACAGCCTGCTCCTTGCTAGCCTGCTGCGCCTGCGCTTCAGCCAGGCGATAGAGTTCGATCTGCCCGTCCCAATGCTCGATCAACGCCGTGCAGGACTCCACCCAGTCGCCGCAATTCATGTACTCCACCCCGCCCACCTGGCGAATCTCGGCATGATGGATATGGCCGCAGACCACGCCCTGCAGGCCGCGCTTGACGCACTCGTGGGCGATGGCTTCCTCGAAGTCGCTGATGAAGTTCACCGCAGTCTTGACCTTGTGCTTGAGGTAGGCCGATAGCGACCAGTAGCCGTAGCCCCAGCGGCTGCGCCAGTGATTGAGCCAACGATTGAGGGTCAGGGTGAATTCGTAGGCCGAGTCACCGAGAAAGGCCAGCCAGCGGTGGTAGCGGGTGATCACATCGAACTGATCGCCATGGATCACCAGCAATTGGCGGCCATCGACGGTGACGTGCACGGCCTCGTCCACCAGTTGGATATTGCCCAGCAGCAAGCTGGAGTATCGGCGCAGGAATTCGTCGTGGTTGCCGGTGACGTAGATCACCTCGGTGCCACGCTTGCTCATGGTCAAAAGACGGCGGATGACGTTGGTGTGCGCCTGCGGCCAGTAGATGCCACCACGCAGTTTCCAGCCATCGATGATGTCGCCCACCAGGTAGATACGGTCGGCGTGATAGCGCTTGAGGAACGCCGCCAGGTGCTCGGCCTGGCAATCACGAGTGCCAAGGTGCACATCGGAGATCCACAGGGTGCGAACACGTTGCTTGCGGCTGGGCTTGGCGAGCTGGGCGCTGGTCATGGGCGGCCTCCGGCTGGGTTTAGTCGAGCTTGAGGCGTCGCGGTGAAAGGCTTGTGACGGGAAAAAGACCGTTCCATGACACGGCATTGCGGCGCCCGAGGCGTTACACTGCGGCGGTTGCCGAGGAAGCCGCCATGCCCCCGATCCTGTCCCTGCGTCACTACAGTCACGAAGTGCTCAGCCATAGCCATGAACATGCGCAGTTGGTCTTCGGCCTGGCGGGCGAGTTGCAGTTCGAAGTGGATGGCCAGGGCAGTCGGGTGCTGCGCCATCACCTCGCAGTGGTGCCGGCCGAAGCGCGCCATACCTGCGGCAGCCCCCGCGGCAGCCAGTGCCTGGTGCTGGATCTGCCGGCCAACGACTGGCTAGAGCGACAACTTGGCCATCACGCGAACGACATCCAGCGCCTGCTGGACAAGCCCAACGCACTGCAACTCGAGCCCTCCCAGGGCCAATTGCTCAACTGGCTGGCAAGCAGTCCGATCAACGACCCGGTGATCGCCGGCCAGGGTGCGGCCTTGCTGCTGGGCAGCCTCGCCTGTAGCCACCAGCAACGCGAACCGGCCGGCTTGCCCCTGGCCGCGCTCGATCACTACATCGATCAGCATGCCGCTCACCCGCTGCAGGTGGCAGACCTGGCACGCCTGGCCGGTCTTTCCGTGGCGCGTCTGCATGCCCGTTTTCTCGCTGAAACCGGCAGTACCCCCATGGAGCACATCCGTCAGCGGCGCCTGCAACTGGCCGAGCAGCTGTTGCGCGGTAGCGACCTGGCGGTTGGCGAAATCGCCGCACGGGTCGGCTACAGCTCGCAAAGCGCCTTCACCGCCGCCCTCTCCCGCCATCTGGGCATGACGCCGAGACAGTTGCGTCGCGCTCGCTAGCGATCTTATTGGCGCTATTACCCCAGTAATCCCCTGGCTACAGCTAGATCGTAGGGTGCGCCGTGCGCACCGCAAAACTATCGGTTGCCCCCGGCGCACCCTACGCGCAGGCGAGAGTCTGGCGACAAAACGCCTCACTCGCGCGACAGACAGCAGCTGCCTGCGACGCCTAGACTGCGCGGCATCTTCGAAGGAGTACCCCATGCAAACCATCGAATGGCAGGATTTCGAGAAAGTGGAGCTGCGCGTCGGCACCATCCGCAGCGCCCGTCCCAATGAAAAAGCGGTGAAGCCGTCCTACGTGCTGGAAGTCGATCTCGGCGAGCTGGGTATCAAGACCTCCAGTGCCCAGATCACCGCGCACTACGGTTGTGACGAGCTGATTGGTCGTCAGGTGCTGTGCGTCTGCAACTTCGCGCCCAAGCGTATCGCCGGGGTGCGCTCGGAAGTGCTGGTGACCGGCGTCTATGACAGCGATAACCGCGTCGTACTGGCAGGCTTCGACAAGCCGCTGCCCAACGGTGCACGCCTGGCATGACGGAACGTAACGCTCTGCTGGCGATTCACCTGGGCGCCCTGCTGTTCGGCCTGTCGGGCATCTTCGGCAAACTCGCGGCGACCACACCGAACATGATTGCAGGCGGACGCGCCTTCTTCGCCGTGCTCGCCTTGGGCCTGGCTGCGACGCTCTGGCGTAGCCGCGACGCAGCTCGGCCGAGCCTGCGGCAGATGGCCCAGCTGGTACTCGGTGGCCTGCTGCTGGGCACGCATTGGGTCACGTTCTTCGAGGCGGTGAAAATCTCCGGCGTCGCCATCGCCACCCTGGGTTTCGCCAGTTTTCCGGCCTTCACCGTCCTGCTGGAGGGCCTGCTGTTTCGCGAGCATACCCGCCCCAGCGAGTTCGCCATGGTCGGCGTGGTGTGCGTGGGGTTGATCCTGGTCACCCCGGAGTTCAGCCTTGATAGCAGTGCTACCACCGGCCTGCTGTGGGCAGTGCTGTCGGGCTTTCTGTTCGCCCTGCTGTCGCTGCTCAATCGCGCCAGTACGCGCGGCCTCGATCCGGTAAAGGCCGCGCTGTACCAGAACATCGCCGTATTGATCTGCTTCCTGCCGCTGGCCTGGCCGCTGCTGCCCAGCGTACGCCCGGTGGACTGGCTGTGGTTGGCGATGCTCGGCATCTTCTGCACGGGCCTGGCGCACAGCCTGTTCGTCGCCAGCCTGCGCGTGCTCAAGGCGCGCACCACGGCCGTGATCTTCGCTCTGGAGCCGGTCTACGGGATTCTGTTCGCCTGGTGGCTGTTCAGCGAGCAACCGACGCTGCGCATGCTGGCTGGCGGCATGCTGATCGTCAGCGCCATCTTCGTGTCGGCGCGAATGGCGCGTTGACGCCTGTCGGTATAACGCGCCCCCTGAACACAGGCCACCGAGCGACGCCAGCGCAAGAGCCTGCTTGCTTCGCCCGATCAGTTGACGCTGTAACCACGTCCCGTCAGGCAGGCGCCCAGCGCCCGACGATAGCGCTCGGTGGAATCGGCCCCCACCGGACGCGTTGCGGTAGCAGGATCGAAACCGCTCTGCCCCACGGCCCAGCTGTGGCACTCATAACGATCACGCCCCTGCTGCTCGACACTCTGGCCGCTGGCTGGATAGGCGATCACTTCATAGCTGGCGACACTATTGCCTTGTATTGCCGGAGGCGGCGTGACGATCTCATAGCGCTGGGCATTGGCGTTCCATAGGTAGTAGGTACCTGCTGCGACGAAGTACAGCGCACTCCCGATCCACAATTCACGTGCACCTTCCGGCAAACCATGGTGATGACCGCCAGGTTTCCACTGCCCCCAACCCGGGCCGCCTGGAGCTGGCCCACCCGGCCCGGGTGGGCCAGCCAGTGCCTGGGCAGAAAGCATCAGGGTCATCAATGCCAGGATCATGGAGCGTTGCAGCGACATACTTCACCTCTCACGGAATGGCCATATCGGCTCGAGGCAAATTATTCGCGCGCACTCGCAGGAGCGGGGTAAGCCCTGTGTAAAGAGGGGGTAAAGCTTCTGATACGTGTCTGCTCAAGCGCGGTCGTTGTGACCCAGATCGCGGGCGGGGTCGATCAGGTCGCGCACCCGCTGCTTGAGCACCTTGGCTTCCGGGAAGCCGCCATCGACCTTGCGTTCCCAGATCTGCTGACCATTGCAGAGGATACGAAAAACGCCGCCAGTACCTGGCTCCAGGCTGACCCGGCCCAGTTCATCGGCAAAGGTGCTGAGCAGTTCCTGGGCCAACCAGGCGGCGCGTAGCAACCACTGGCACTGGGTGCAATAGGTGATGACGATTTCAGGCTTCTGATCGGACATGGCAGCGGCTCTACGGTGGGGCTTGATGCCTATAATAACGGCCTTTGTCTCTGCTCCTGCCGGAAACCACCATGCGCCGCCTGTTCTTTTCGCTGATCTGCCTGTTCGCCCTGTCCAGCCTGCCCACCATCGCCGCCGAACGTGTCGGCCTGGTGCTGTCGGGTGGCGCCGCCCGCGGCCTGGCGCATATTGGCGTACTCAAGGCACTGGAAGAACAAGGCATTCGCATCGATGCCATCGCCGGCACCAGTATGGGCGCCATCGTCGGCGGGCTCTACGCCGCAGGCTATTCGGTAGCGGAGCTGGAACGCCTGGCACTGGAGCTGGACTGGCAACAGGCGCTGTCCGACTCACCGCCACGCGAGGACATCCCCTTTCGTCGCAAGCAGGACGACCGCGACTTCCTGATCAAGCAGAAACTCAGCTTCCGTGACGACGGCAGCCTGGGCCTGCCACTGGGCGTGATCCAGGGCCAGAATCTCGCGCTGCTGCTGGAAAGCCTGCTGGTTCACCGCAGCGCCACCCGCGACTTCGACCATCTGCCGATCCCCTATCGCGCTGTGGCCACCGACGTGGTCACCGGCGAACAGGTGATCATGGGCACTGGCCACCTGCCGCAGGTAATGCGCGCCAGCATGTCGATTCCCGCCGTGTTCGCCCCGGTGGAAGTGGACGGCCGCCTGCTGGTCGACGGCGGTATGGTCAACAACGTGCCAATCGACGTCGCGCGGCAGATGGGGGTCGATCACGTCATCGTCGTCGACCTCGGCATGCCGCTGAAACCTGCCAAAGAGTTACTCACCGTGGTCGACGTGATGAACCAGTCGATCAACCTGATGATGCGCAAGAACTCCGAAGCTCAGCTCGCCACGCTGGAAGCGGACGACGTACTGATCCTGCCACCTCTGGCCGGCTTCGGCGTGGCCGACTTCAACCGTGGTCAGCAGATGATGGAGGCCGGCTACCGCGCCACGCAGATTCAGGCCGAGCGCCTGGCCCGTTTACGTACCAGCAGCGCCGGCAACCCGGCACTGGCCATGGCACGCTCGCGCGAGCAGCGCACCCCGGTGATTCGCGAGATTCATGTGGAGAACGACTCGAAAGTCGGCGACGCGGTGATTCGCCGGCATATTCGCCAACCACTGGGCGAACCACTGGACGTGGATCGCCTGCAGAAGGACATGGGCACGCTGTATGGCCTGGACTACTTCGAACGCGTGCAATACCGCATAGAGCCTATGGATGAGCGCGGCAGTGCGCTGGTGATCGATGCCCGCGGCAAGCGTACCGGCACCGATTACCTGCGCCTGGGCCTGAACCTGTCGGATGACATGCGCGGCGACAGCGCTTTCAACATAGGCGCCAGTTACCGCATCAACGGCATCAACGAACTCGGTGCCGAGTGGCTGACACGCCTGCAACTGGGCGACCGTCAGGAACTCTACAGCGAGTTCTATCAGCCGCTGGACGCCGGCTCACGTTACTTCGTTGCACCCTACCTGTTCGGCGAAGCGCAGAACGTCGAAGCGATTCTGGACAACGACCCGATCGCCGAATACCGCCTGGAGCGCTATGGCTACGGCCTCAATCTCGGTCGACAGATCGCCAACAACGGCGAGATCCGTTTCGGCATCGCACAGGCCTGGGGCGAAGCGGATGTACGCGTCGGCGAGCGCGACCTGCCCAGCTTCAGTTTCAGCGAGGGGTATTACGAGCTGTTGTACTCCTTCGACACCCTGGACAACCTCGACTTCCCGCGCACCGGCGAGGATATCGGCCTGATGCTGCGCAAGTACGATCGCGGACTGGGTTCGGACGAGGAATATCGGCAATGGCAGCTGAAGCTGGATAAGGCCTACAGCCACGGCCCCAACACCTGGCTATTCGGTGGGCGCTACGGGCGCACGCTGGATCAGGCGGAGGTGGTTACCTCGGGCTTCATTCTCGGTGGTGCCCAGGAATTGTCGGGCTTTCGCCAGGACTCGCTGAGCGGCCAGAACATGGCCTTGGCGCGGATGATCTACTACCGGCGCATGACGCAAACCTCCATGCTGCCGCTGAACTTCCCGCTGTACCTGGGCATGTCGCTGGAGCGCGGCCGCGCCTGGAACAACGACAACGCTTTCGACAGCGGCTATATCAATGCGGCCAGCATCTTCCTCGGTCTGGATACCCCGCTCGGCCCGCTGAACTTCAGCTATGGCTTCAACGACGAGCGGGAAAAAGCGCTGTACCTGAACCTGGGCAAGAGCTTCTGAAACGACGAGGCCGCGCATGTGCGCGGCCTCGTCGGATACAGCGGCAGAAGGTCAGGCGATTTCCGCCAGCAACTGACGGGCAGCTTTTCTCTGCTCGTCGTCACCATGGTCGATCACGTCGTTGAGGATGTCGCAGGCGGTGGCGATGTCGCCCTGCTTGATGTAGGCCAGCGCCTGATTGAGCTTGGTCATGTGCTCGGGGTCGGTCGCCAGCTGGTCGATATCACCCTGCAGCGCCGCGGTGGCATCGGCATCCCCGGCGAACGCGTCGAGGAAGTTGTCATCCAGCCCCTGCACTTCGTCACTGAGCACCATTTCCATCTCGCCGAAAGCGCTCAACTGCTCATCTTCATGATGCAACTCGAACACTTCCGGCAGTTCCTGCAGGTTGCTGGCGAACGATGCGTCGAACTCCGGCTCGGCAGCCGGCTTGGCTTTGGCCTTGGCGGCAGCCGGGAACGGGCTGACCAGATCCCAGTCGGCGTCTAGTGACAGGTCGTCGAGATTGAGCTGGAAATCCTGCTCGGCCAGCGGCTCGGCAGCTGTCGGCAGCAGCGCGACCGGCTCTTTCGGCGCTTGCTGGGACATCTGCATGTTCGGGTGACGCGCTTTCACCGCGTCGATGCGCGCGACATCGAACTCCTCGGCACGCAGCACCGCCTCCTCACGGGCGAAGGCAGAACCATCCCCCAACTGGGCCAATACTTCCAACAGGCGGAAACGCAGATCGCTGCGTTGCGGCTCCTGAGCCAGCGCCTTGTCGAGCACTCCGCGAGCCTCGCTGAAACGGCCGTAGGCGATGTAGACATTGGCCGCCTCCAGCGGATCGACCGGCCCCTGCGCACGCTGCTGGACAGGTGCAGATACCGCAGCCGGGTTAGCCGCAACCAGTGGAGCGGCTACAGCGGCAACGGGGGGCCGAGCAGGCTGTGCGTGACGCTGAGCGTTGGGCTCCACCTGCACGACCGGCGCAGGTTTTGCACGGCGCCGCACGGCCCACAACAGAGCACCCAGCAGCAACAGCAAGGCGATGCCACCGGCCAGCAGCGTGGAGAACCAGCCGCGTTCGGCAGGTGCCTCCTGAACAGCCGGCGCAACGGCTACCGGGGCTTCAACGGGGGCTGCAGGAGTTCGCTGCTCGGCAAGCTCAGCCAGTTGCGCATCTTTCTGCGCCAGTTGCTCCTGCAACTGCTGGAGTTGCACTTGCAGTTGCGCCAACCCCTGCTGCAGCTGCAGGTTTTCTGCCGCTTGGTTGGCCAATTCCAGATCGACCTGGCGCTGCCTTTCCAGCACTTGCTGCAGGCTTTCTGTCTGCTCGGACACCGGCTCAACAGCCGCCAGCGGTGCACTCACGGGAGCTTCGGCGCTGGCCGCGGGCGCAGAGACGGGTATTTCAGCGACAGCAGGGGCATCAGGTTGGGCGGCGGTCGAGCGGGACGCGTCAGGCAGCAACAAATCAGCGCCGGCCTGCAAACGGCCAGGATCGCCGCCACTGAACGCGTTCGGATTGAGCGCCAGAATGCCTTCCATCAGCGCCTGTTGCGACAAGCTGCTGCCCTGTTCACGCAGGCGAGCGGCAATCGACCACAGGCTGTCACCACGCACCACCTGGTGGCGATGCCCCGCTGTCGCACTGGGTGGCGCCACGGCACGTACCGATGTCGCAGGCGCAGCCGCCGGGCTGGCAGGACGAGAATCGAGCGCAGCAGCAGACGCAGCCACTGCCGTATAGGCAGACGAACCTGGCGGATCGAGCAGAACCGTATATTCACGCAGCAGCTGGCCGTTCGGACGTGCCACCTCGACGATGAAGTTCAGATAGGGTTCGCGCACCGGGCGACTGGATACCACCCGAATCACGCTACGCGAACCGCGTAGCAGAGGGGTGAAACGCAGATCGTTGAGAAAATAGAGGCGATCGACACCCGAACGGTTGAACACCTCGGTCGACGCCAACCCCACGCGTATGTCCTGCGCACCGAGATCGGCAACTTCAAGCAATTCGATCTCGGCCTCGAAAGGCTGATTCAAGGCCGAATGCAGGGTGATCTCACCCAAACCAAGCGCCGGAACCATTCCCGAATAGAGGGCGGAACCCGACGCCAAACCCAACATCAACTGACGCACCCGAGCCATGTGACCTCCAGGGTTATCCAGGCTCGAACGCAGCCTCCTCAACATCCTGTATGAGCACTCCATAACCGGAGGCTGCGCCCTGAACAAAAAAATCGAGCACGGTCGATACAATCCCTGTCGAGGCCGGCTCGTACTGCATTATGGCTACTAATTCACAAAGTAGCGTGTTGGGCGCCAGTTTGCCGACGAAGCACAGTGCCATCAAGCGCCACAAGTCAAAAGTTAGGCACAAGAAAGCAATCATTCAAATAATGATCGGAAAATTGACAGTGGTGGTACGGATTACTTCAGCAAGTTACCCAACACCCGCGCATGCACCTGCTGACAACGACGCAGATCGTCCTCGTCGATGCCGGCAAAGACCTCCTGGCGCAGTTGAGTGGAGATCGCTTCGATCTTCTCGATCAACGGCTGCGCCTTGGGTTGCAACGCGATCTTCTTGGCACGGCGATCCTCCGGCACGGCTACGCGCGTGACCAACTCCTGGCTTTCCAGGCTGTCGAGCAATCGAGCCAGGGTAGGCCCTTCCACGCCCACACTCTGAGCCAACTCACGCTGTGTGGGCATCTCGGTGAAACGCGCCAGGTGCAGCAACACCAGCCAGCGAGCCTGCGAAAGCCCAAGGCCGACCAGACGCCGGTCGAGCTCGGAGCGCCAGGCTCTGGACAGTTGGGCAACTTGCATGGCGAAGCGATGTTGATCGGGGTAGGACATGGGCAAGCGGACTCGTACAAAGGTCAAAAACTAATTATTAGCTAGCTAGCCATAACCCGGTACGCAGGGCAAGCCCTGTTTGTGGCCGGGCATTTCAGAATGCGACCACGTCACCACGCCGACCACTGTTTTTCAGATGGATACCTGGTTGCGACCGAAGGCCTTGGCTTCGTAAAGGGCACGATCAGCCTGCTCGTACAACTGGCTCAGTTCAGCCTGGGTTCCAGGGTTCAGGCAGGCAATACCGATGGACATGGTCAGCACCTCGGCACTGTCGGAGCCACGATGCGCGATAGCCGCGGCCTGCAGAGATTCGCGCAACGCCTCGGCCCGGCGCTGAGCCTCCTCGGCATTGATATCGAACAGCAGCAAAGCGAATTCTTCACCGCCCAGCCGCACCCCCATATCCAGAGGACGCCGCGCCGCCTGCTCGATCAATGCCCCTACCCGCTGCAACGCAGCGTCGCCGGCCTGATGGCCATAGCAGTCGTTGTATGCCTTGAAATGATCGATATCGCACAGCAGCAACGCCAGCGACTGGTCATTACGCTGCGCTTGGCGCCACAGGCGCTCGAACTGTCGGTTGAAGCTGCGCCGATTGTGCAGTCCGGTCAGGCTGTCGTGGTAGGCCAGCAGCCGCATCAACCTGCTGATCAGAAAATGCTCGCGCGACTTGTATTCCAGAAGATAACAGCCGACGGCACCGCTCAGGTTGCCGAAGCCAAGGAACAGCACATTGTTGATCAGCCGTGGCACAGGCAGACCGGCGAACCATTCCGCCGCGACATACACCAACAGGATCACCAGGGAACAAGCCAGGGCCTGGCTCAGGCGCAGACCTACCAGAAAGTAGGCTGCCATGCTTACCAGCAGCAGGCCTTCATAGGGATAGCCGGGGTCAGCGCGATGAGCAATACCGACGATCAGCGCAGCCCCCACACCAAGCCCGAGGATGCAAGCCATGCTCAGCGGCAACAACAGATGAATATGTCGCCGCTGCAGCATCAGCGCCGCGCATACCAGCAAGATGAGCAGCACCAGCACGCGTATGGCAATGACCCAACCCAGGTACGACGCAGGCACCACCAACATGTCGAGCACAGCCAGCGCCAGCCAGATGAGCGTCGCGACACTCAGCGCGATGCGCTTGAGATCGAAACTGTCTTCCAGCATATAGGCACGGTACTCGCGCTCCAGTGCTCGGGAAAAACGCAACCCGCGAAAACCCAAGTTCAACTGGTCGGCGTAGGGGCTCGGGCGAACTTCATCGAGCCAAGCATGATAATTAGGCACCGTTACCTCGTTCTGTGGCGACCTGCCCCACACCTTAGCTGCGTCAGCGAGATGCCGCTAGAATCATGCCGGCCAATTGCCTTCACGCCACAGCGCAGGGCTTACATTTCGAACTCGGCCTGCAGTGCGGCACGCACGCAATAGAGCACCGCTTCGTCGACCCGGCCGGCGAACAGCGGCGCAATTTCGCTCACCGCCGGCAGCTCACCCTCGCCGTCGAGGAAGGTTTCCTGAATCTCGCCGAGCAATTCTTCAGGCAGATCCAGCGCCTGCTCCAGGGTCAGTTGCTGCTGGGCGATGGCCTCGGCCAGCAGGCTGTAGACATTCTTCTCGCTACAGCCCAGTTGCCCGGCGATCTGCGCTGGGGTCATGCCGGCGCGAGCCAGGCTGACCAGTTCATGACGTAGATCGGCAACGGGAGCTGGCGCCTCGTCTGCCGCGCCGCCATTGAGCACCTCCAGGAAGGCCTGGCCGTAACGTTCGAGTTTGCGCGCACCGACGCCACTGACTTCGGCCATCTCGCTCAGCGAGCCGGGCTGGCTGCGCAGCATCTCCAACAACGTGGCATCGGGGAAAATCACGTACGGCGGCACGCTGTGCTCCTCCGCCAACTTACGGCGCAGGCTACGCAGTGCTTCCCACATCTCCCGCTCGTGGCCGCGTACCAGTTGGCTGGCTGCGCTGCTGGAGGCCTTGGCCGCCTGCGCCGGCTTGGGCTCACGGCGCAGTTGCAGGCTGACCTCGCCACGCAACAGCGGTCTGCAACTCTCGGCCAGGCGCAGGCCACCAAAACCGTCCAGGTCGACATCGGCCAGACCACGCGCGACCAACTGACGAAACAGCGTGCGCCACTCGACTTCGGAAAAACCCTTGCCGACGCCAAACACCGCGAGGTGCTGGTGGCCGGCAGCGCGGATTTTCTCGTTGTCGCGGCCGAGCAGAATGTCCACCAGATGGCCGACGCCATAGCGCTGACCACTGCGATAGACGGCCGACAACGCCTGACGGGCCGGCTCGGTGGCATCCCAGGTCTCGACGCCGTCGATGCAGTTGTCGCAGTGGCCACAAGGGTTGGGCAACTCTTCATCGAAGTAGGCCAGCAGCGCCTGACGACGGCAGCGCGTCTCCTCGCACAGGGCGAGCATGGCATCGAGCTTGTGCTGCTCGATGCGTTTGTGGCGCTCATCGCCCTCTGAATTGTTGAGCATCTGCTTGAGGAAGATCACATCCTGCAGGCCGTAGGCCATCCAGGCATCGGCCGGCAGACCGTCACGACCGGCGCGACCGGTCTCCTGGTAGTAGGCCTCCAGCGACTTGGGCAGATCCAGGTGGCAGACGAAGCGCACGTTGGGCTTGTCGATGCCCATGCCGAAGGCGATGGTGGCTACCATGATCAGGCCTTCCTCATTGAGAAAGCGCTTCTGATTGAAGGCACGCAACTCGTTGGGCAGACCGGCGTGATAGGGCAAAGCCGGGAAGCCCTGGCTGCTGAGAAAGTCGGCAACCTCCTCGACCTTCTTGCGCGACAGGCAGTAAACGATACCGGCATCACCCTTGCGCGCGGCGAGAAAACCCAGCAGCTGCTTGCGCGGCTGATCCTTGGGCTGGATACGGTAGAAGATGTTCGGGCGATCGAAGCTCGAGAGAAAACGCTCGGCGTTGTCCAGATGCAGACGCTGAACGATCTCTTCGCGGGTGCGCTTGTCCGCCGTGGCGGTCAGGGCGATACGCGGCACCTCGGGAAACAGCTCCGCCAGTTGGCCTAGCTGCAGGTATTCCGGACGAAAATCGTGGCCCCACTGCGAAACGCAATGCGCTTCGTCGATGGCGAACAGGGCGATGTCCAGTCCCTGCAGGAAACTCAGCATGCGCGGCTGAACCAGACGTTCAGGCGCCAGGTAGAGCATCTTGATCTGCCCACGGCGGATACGGTCGGCAATCTCACGCTGCTCATCGACGCTCAGGGTGGAGTTCAGCGCAACGGCGGCAACCCCCAGTTCGTCGAGAGTGGCCACCTGATCGTCCATCAACGCGATCAGCGGCGAAACCACCACCGCCAGGCCTTCGCGCATCAGTGCCGGCACCTGGAAGCACAACGACTTGCCGCCACCGGTAGGCATCAGCACCAGAGCATCGCCGCCCGCGGCCACGCGCTCGATGATCGCGGCCTGGTTGCCGCGAAAGGCGTCGTAGCCGAAAACGTCTTTGAGAATGCGCTGGGCGTGGTCGAGCATGAAGGCCTCCAAATCGAGCCGCGCATTATGCCGCAGGATGAACACCAACAGGGCGCCTACCCGTCCGAAGCCGCTGAATCGCAGCCCTGAGCGCGCGCCGCGCTGGCCGCAGGGGCAGTGGTGGACTAGAATCCACCCTCGTTTATCCCCTAAGCCTCAAGGTAACCCCACGATGTCCTTCGCTGAGCAACTGTCCCGCCTGCAAGCCTTTCTCGATGCCGATGAGCTGCACGAAGAGGCGTTGGACTACGTGGCCGCCCATGGCTACCTGACCGCCCTGGCCATCTGCCCCGAGCAGGTGCCCGAGCGCGAATGGATCGACGCGCTGTTCGCCGAGCCTCCGCACTACCGCAGCGATGCCGAACGCGAAGAGATCGAGAGCACGCTGATTCACCTGAAAGCTCACATCGCTCGTCAACTGGCCGGAGAGGAAGAGCCGGAGCTGCCGTGCGACCTCGACCTGGGCGACGAACCGGACGACTCCGACCTGCGCGGTTGGTGCATCGGTTTCATGGAAGGTGTGTTCCTGCGTGAATCGATCTGGTTCGAGGATGCCGAAGACGAAGTCAGTGAGCTGCTGCTGCCGATCATGGTGGGTTCCGGCCTGTTCGACGAACAACAGGAGTTCGCCGAAATCGCCCGTGACCACGACCTGGTGGACAGCATGATCGACCAGATTCCCGAGTTGCTCACCGCCCTCTTCCTGCTCTGCCAGGCTCCGGAAGAAAAACCTGCCCTGCTCAAGCCGCGCCACTGATAACGCCGTTCGGCCATGCCCCGCGAAATCCGCGAGAGCCGTCACCGCAGCGTGCGCTACGCGCTACTGGCGGTGGGCTGGCTGAGCGTAGCACTGGGCGTCATCGGCATCTTCCTGCCGGTGTTGCCAACCACTCCCTTCCTGCTGCTGGCTGCCGCCTGCTTCGTCAGAAGCTCGCGGCGCTTCTATTTGTGGCTGGTGATGCACCCGCGCCTCGGCCCATGGATTCGAGACTACCTCGACGGCCAGGGTATTCCGCGCAAGGCCAAGGTCTATGCGTTGAGCCTGATGTGGGCGAGCATCGCGTTCTCCTGCTACCTCGTGCCGATGTTCTGGGCACGCACCTTCATGCTGACCAGCGCCGTGCTGGTCAGCATCTACATCCTGCGCCAAAAGACGTTGCCCAATCCCTGAGACGCCGTGTAAGTGGCAGTCCGCCCCGGGTTGTATACGGGCTAAGAGTGGCGAACGCCTCATCGACAACCTTTTGACAGTACCCTTCCATTCCAGCGAAGCGGCCGGCAAAAAGCCGACACCTCGCCTAGACTCTGCGCATCAAGCCTGGAGACAACGATCCCATGCGACGGCTGCGTACTCAGGGATGGCGCTGGCATCTGTCAATCCTATGGATCGGCGGCGTGCTGCTGGCTGGCCTGGCGCTGGCCAACTGGGACTTCGCCGTGGTTCTGAAAAACGCGGAAAGTCGCTACGGCGAACTCGGCCCGGCACGCAAACGCATCCTCGACTGGGAAGAGCTGATCAAGACCAGTAGCGCATTGACCGAAGCCGACAGGCTTACTGAAGTCAATCGCTTCTTCAACCGCACCGTGCGCTTCGTCGATGATATCCAGCTATGGCGCGAGAATGACTACTGGGCCACCCCGGTGGAAACGCTGGTCAAGGGTGCCGGTGACTGCGAGGACTACTCCATCGCCAAGTACTTCACCCTGCGTCGCCTCGGCATACCCAGCGAAAAGCTGCGTATCACCTACGTCAAGGCGCTCAATTACAACCAGGCGCACATGGTTCTGACCTATTACGCCAGCCCGAGCGCCGAGCCGTTGGTACTGGACAACCTGATCAACGACATCCGCCCCGCCTCGCAGCGCAAGGACTTGTTGCCGGTCTACGCCTTCAACGCCGAAGGCCTCTACCTGCCAGGCTCGAACACCCGCAAGAGCGACTCGAAGAAGCTCTCGCGCTGGCAGGACATCCTGAAAAAAATGCATGCCGAAGGTTTCGCCGTGGGCGAAGGCTAGGAGAAGACACATGTCCCTATTGAAACAACTGTTCCTCGCCATCTGCCTGTTCCTGGTCGTCGCCTTCACCGGCAGTTTCATTGCCAGTGTCGAGAGTTCGCGCGAACAGTCACTCAGTCAACTGCGCTCACACGCACAGGATGCCGCCACGGCGCTGGGCCTGTCGCTGACACCGCACGTGGATGATCCGGCGATGGTCGAGTTGATGGTCAGCTCGATCTTCGACAGCGGCTATTTCGCCAGTATCCGCGTAGTGAACATCGCCGACGGCACGGTGATGGTCGAGCGCACGACCAGCATCGAGACGGAAAACGTGCCGGACTGGTTCGCCAATCTGGTCGACCTGCATCCGCAAGGCGGTGATGCACTGATCATGCGCGGCTGGGAACAGGCCGCACGGGTCGAAGTGCTCAGCCACCCGCAATTCGCCCTCGCTCGACTGTGGGACAGTGCCATTGGCAGCTTGCTCTGGCTATTGCTCTGCGGCCTGGTCAGCGCCGTGCTCGGTGGCTGGCTGCTGCGCACCCAGCTGCGCCCGCTGGACAACATGGTGCAGCAGGCCCAGGCCATCAGCCGCCGCGAGTTCCTAACCCTGCCCCGCGTGCCGCGCACGCCAGAACTCAAGCGCGTGGTACTGGCCATGAACCAGATGGTCGACAAGCTCAAGACACTGTTCGCCGAAGAGGCCGCGCGCAGCGAAAAACTGCGCGAAGAAGCCTACCAGGACAGCCTCACCGGCCTGGCCAACCGCCGCCAGTTCGACATTCGCCTGAACAATCAACTGCTGCTCAACGAGCAGAACGCAGAGGGCTACCTGCTGCTGCTGCGCGTCAACGATCTGGGTGGCCTCAACCAGCGTCTTGGCGGCCAGCGTACCGATGCACTGATTGGCGCACTGGGTGAACTACTCAAACGACTGTTGGACGGCCCAGGACGCAGCGAGTGGCTGGCCTCGCGCAGTCGCGGCGGCGAATTCACCCTGCTCGCGCCGGGCCTGAGTAGCGACGATGCGGATCGCCTTGCCGAAGAGATCAGCGAACACCTGAACAACCTGCGCCAGACCGGCGCCAGTGACTGCAATCCAGTTGCCCATCTCGGTATCGCGGCGTTTCGTCCGGGAGAAGAGCCTGGCAACGTGATCGGTCGCGCCGATCAGGCATTGGCTCAGGCGCAGAGCAATGCTGCCAGGTGCTGGGAGCGCCTCGATGACTTCACGGCCCAGAACGGCCAGGGCCTGCACGACTGGCGCGGCTGGATCGACGATGCGTTGAATCAGGGCAAGTTGCAGCTGTACTTCCAACCGGTAGTCGAATGCGTTTCAGGCAAGCTCCTGCAACGCAAGGTACTCGCGCGCCTGCTCGATCCGGAGGGCGAAGCCATCGCTGCCGGACGCTTCCTGCCCTGGATCGAACGCCTCGGCTGGAGCGCTCGTTTCGACCTGGCAATGCTCGAGCATGCCCTCACCCACCTGAGCGATCACCCCGAGCCACTGGCTCTGAGTCTGTCCGCCGCGATCCTGCGTGAACCTGCCAAGCGGGCAAAGCTTCTGGCACTGCTCAAGGAGCATCCGGAACAGGCCAGCCTGCTGACCCTGGAGGTCGACGAGCGCCACCTGCCACCGCCAGCGGAGCTGGAAGCCCTGAGCCAGAGCCTGCGCGAAGCCGGCTACGGTCTGGGGCTACAGCACTTCGGTGGGCGTTTCAGCCTGATCGGTAACCTCACCCACCTTGGGCTGGCCTACCTGAAGATCGACGGCACCTATATCCGCGCCATCGATCAGGAGGGCGACAAACGGCTGTTCATCGAGGCGATTTTCCGCGCGACCAACAGCATCGATCTGCCGCTGATCGCAGAAATGGTGGAAACGCAGGGGGAACTGGAAGTGTTGACCGAGTTGGGCGTGCACGGCGCCATGGGCCGCCTGATTGGCGCTCCAGCACCCTGGCAGTGAGCCAGCTGACTATGCTGATACGGTGATTCTTCGCGGATCGTTTCGGCGAGACCGCCGTAAACGGCCTAGACGGCCCCACACCCACCTAAGCTCGTGGATCTACACCAGATGGTGATCATCATCACCAAGCAGGCCACTCAAGCCTTCGATCTCGGCACGGGCAATGGCACGCTGATCGAGTTTCTGGCGGGCTGCTTCGGGCAGGTCGGTATAACGAATGACGCCGCGTTCTACCAGTACGCTGACCACGTCTTCCAGCACGCGCACCAGCTCCAGGTCGGATTGTTTCAGGCTGTCCAGACGCGCCTTGACCTCCTCCTTGGCTGTCAGCCAGGTCAGCAACTCCTCGCTTTCGACCGCCAGGTTTTCCGTCATCCCTTCGAAGGGCTCATGCTCAACCCGCAACAAACGCCCGGCAGCGTCACGCTGTACGTAAACCATCGGTGCCTCCAGCAAACGCCATAAAAAAGCCCGCCACCCGAAACG
This sequence comes from Pseudomonas mendocina, assembly GCF_003008615.1. NCBI lineage: Bacteria > Pseudomonadati > Pseudomonadota > Gammaproteobacteria > Pseudomonadales > Pseudomonadaceae > Ectopseudomonas > Ectopseudomonas mendocina. The sequence continues at coordinate 4,598,500 of NZ_CP027657.1, read as the reverse complement.
GGTAGCGGGCTTACTCTAGTTGAGTGCTCGAACTAAGGAAACTCTGATAAGCATTTCCTTGTATCTGAGCAGCCGCCAGCACAACGCTGGCAGCTTTCTCTCATGCCTCAGGCAACCAGTTGGTCGTTGTCCAGCATGCCCTGGATGACCTCCGCTGCATTTCCACCGGACAAAATGGTGTTTTCCAGGGTGATGGTCTGATCCACCGGTGCACCACTGCCTGCGCTGGCGATGTTGATCACCGTACTGCCCGGCTCGCTGACGAAGTCGAAGCTGAGGTACTGGGTCAACACATCGGCGCTCCCAGGATCAGTGACGCCCTGCAACAGTTGCGACAGATCCAGCTTGTCCTCGCCATTACCGAAGTCCTTGACGATGTCGTGATAGTTGCCACCACGATCATCGGCGTTCCACACGAAGGTGTCGTTGCCGGCACCACCAATGAGGATGTCGTTGCCCTTGCCGCCGATCAGGGTGTCATTGCCATCACCGCCCTCCAGACGATCATTGCCACCCAGACCATGGAGCGTATCGTTACCGCCCAACCCCAGCAGCACGTCACTGCCTTCGCTTCCCAACAAGGTGTCGTTGAGCGCTTCATGACCCATAACCACATTGGGCTGCACCGCGACGCTGGAGCCGATACCGACCACCAGGCGCGCCGTGCTGACGTCGCCATCAGGCTGGGTCAACTGGTAGGTGAAGACATCTTCCTTGCCTAGGTTGGCGTAGTCGGGATCCGGCGTGTAGGTGTAGGAGCCGTCGCTGTGCAACAGCAGGCTGCCCCACTGCCCGTCGATGGTTTTCGAGGTGCTCACGGCCACGAAGCTGCCGTTATCCAGCACGCTGAGCGTCGCCCCCTCACTACCCTTGCTATCCACCGCACCCCATGGATGGTCGCTGTAGAGGTAATTGTTGGCATCGGTCAGCACGTTGCCCGCTACCGCCGTGGCAGTGTCGACCAGCATCGCGGCTGCCACGGTGATCAGCGTGATGTTGTCCACCCGGACACGGAAGCTGCTGCTGTTGTTGGTGCGATCATTAACCTCGAAGTAAAGGCGATAAATACCCTCGCCCACGCTGTTGCTGGTGACAGTAGTCGAGTTACTGGATGCATGGGTGCCGCTCTGCACCGGCGTCCAGGCACTGCCGTTCTGCTTGTACAACGTCCAGGTGAACTGGTCTCCCGAGCCACTGCTACTGAAGTTGCTGATGCTGCCCAGATCGAAGGAGACCTTAGCCGTACTGCCCTCGGCCACTTCGAAGGTCGGTGTTGCAGCCTTGGTACTGACACCGGCGCTCCGATCGCTGTCGATGAGCTGAAGGGCATTGCCCTGCACGCTGACGCCATTGGACGAGTTGACAGCGGTAACACCCCACTTGCTGCCCACCACAGCCATCACATCGGCCTGCGGGATCACCGTGGTTTCATTGCCACTCACGTTGCCGTTGTCGGTGGTATCGAATATCCAGGGGTTGTAGTTGGGCCCGGACGAGGCAGGATTGCTGGTACTGGAAAAATCCGCCAGCACCTTGGTTACCGGGTCGGGCGTGACCCATTTCTGCCCAACGATGGCCTGGTTGTAGTTATCGTAGGCATAGACCTCGCTGCTGTCGGTAATGGTCAGCTTCAGGTCAGCGGACACTGCATCGCCATCCCGATCGATCAGGGTGTAGCGGATGGTATCCGTCACATCCTCGGCGACATCGCCGTTGAAGTTATAGGTGTAAGCCCCGGTGTCCAGGTTGACGCTGAACGAGCCACCACCTGCGGTGGTGAAGGTCAGCGTATGGCTCGTGGCATCGTAGGCAGCCGACTCGCTGGTGTACGTCACACCGTTGTGAGTGATCGCGGCAACCGGCTGCAGAGCCGGGCCATCGGCACCGAAGCCATTGCTGCCTTCGCTGATCAGGTTGCCGGAGATCACCGTACCCGTCACCGTGCCCTGCAGGGTGTCGTTGAGCTGGTTGAGGTTGGAGACCAGGATGCCATCGGTGTTGGCGCCCGCCTTGCCGTCATAGGCGATGGGGTTGAGCAGGGTCTTGTCGAGGTCACTGCCCAGCCCCATGCCCAGCGCATAGGACTTGATGCCCTTGGCCGTGAGGAAGGCGATCCAGTCCGCCTCCTCGCCCGCACCAATGCCATCGCCCAGTTCCGGGTTGTACTGGCTGCCACTGTTGTTGCTGCCCGGGTTGGCGTTGGACAGGGTTGGTTGACCATCGGAGAGGAAGTACGAAACGTTCTGTACCCCTGCGCCGGTGAGCTTGCCGGACGAATCGTAGGCATTCATCGCCTTGATCAGCGCATCGTCATAGTTGGTCGAGCCATTGCCGGCGTTGTTGGCCAGGTCGGTGAGCCAGGCCTTGGCATCGACGGCGGTCATCCAGACATTGCCCACAGCACTCGCGCTGTTGGAGAAGGTCACGATGCGCACCATCACGTCGCCGAGGTTGTCGTAGCTGTCGATAAGACGCTGCACGGCATCCTTGGCCAGCGCCAGCTTGCTGCTGAAACCACTGACACCCGACGGGGCATCGTCCATGCTGCCGGACAGATCCAGCACCACCATGAGGTTGGTGTGGATGCCTTGCGGTTCGCTGGCGGACTTGGCGATGTCATCGGGCGTGGCCGGCGAGTCGTCATCCACCGTGATGGTCAGGCTACCCGTGGCCGGAGCCGAAGGTGCAGCGGAATCCCAGACCTTGTAGGAGAAGGCCAGGTTCAGGTCGTTCTCGTCTGCCGTACCGGCAATGCTCGGTGCCGGATGATCGAGCGGTTTGAACAGCTTGAAGCTGTATTGCCCGGTATCCGAGTTGGTCAGGCTGAGAGTGAAGACCGGATTGCCACCGGTATCGAAGGCGTTCAGGGTCTTGCCATCGGCACTGAGCTGGTAATTAAGCGCAGAGCCTCCTGAGGACAGGCTGCCAAGCCCACTGGCATCCCAGGCGAAACCACCGAAGCTGTCCACCTGATAACCGAGCGCCCCACTGGCCGTGGTGGCTTCGCCAGGCAGGTCGTTGGGACCTCCGGCCAAGCCATGGGGCAAGCCATCCTCGTCGACGCTGCCGAAGGCCTGGCCACCGACCGGGTCATTGCCAGCAAGCGTGAGGGTCACGGTGGCCGTGGAAACGTCGCCATCGCCGTCAGTAATCTGATAGGTGAACACCTCCGTACCTGCGCTGGCACCACTGCCGGCGCTGTAGACCAGATTGCCATTGGTGTCGATGACCAGCGTACCGCCCTGACTGCCCTGGCCGATGATCTGTACCGGCGCGACGCTGGCCTTGCCATCGTTGCCAAAGCTGTCGTTGCCGGTGAGGTCGTTGATGTTGCCGACCACCTGATCGACTGCCGTACGTGAGACCTCACCGACGATCTCATCGTTGACCGCCATCGGTGCGTCATCACGGAAGCCCAGCACCTTACCCAGGTCGATACTGGACGAATCCTGATCGCCGTCTGCATCGGTGATGGTGGCCTGCAGCCCGATCTTGTCACTGCCCAGCAGGTGCAATTCATCCGGTTGGGCGGTGGGATGAAACACGGCCCTTAGCTGCGTCAGGGTCACCAGTCCTGCGGCATCGACGCTCAGGGTGAAGACCAGTTGGTTACCGTTTTCCGTACGGCCCTCCAGCACCGAGCCGTTGAACGCCAGCTTGACCGCTTCATCGCTCTCGGTATCGACCAGCCCGGAGTTCGGCGATTTGATCACCAGTGCGTAGACCAGAGAGCCTGGGCCGTCGGCACCATACTCGGCATTGAAGGCCGAGCTGAAGTTGCGGCTGACCGTTGCATCCGGCGTGCCCAGATAGGTCTCGTCCACCTGCAGCGGCATGCCCCAGGTCACGTTGGTGTTGACGTCGTTGTAGTCATAGTCGGGAGCGGCGGTGAGATCCTCCCAGTTCTGGTTCCCTGGTTCGCCGTTGTCCTGCAGATGCGAGCCGCCAGGGTTGAACTCGGCGCGGTCGAACAGCACGTTGGCACCGCCGGCACCGGTCAGTGGCACCCCGCCCAGCAAGGCCTGCCAGTTGCCATCGGCGTCCTGCTGGAAGATCAGTTCGGCGCCATTGCTCAAGGCAGCATTGGCGGCACCATTGGGGATGATGAAGAAGCCGACCTCACTCGGATCGAGCCCATCCAGATCGAAGGTGGTTCCCGCCGCCTGCGCCTTCACATCAGCCCAGATCACCTTGCCCACGGATGGATTACCGTCGGCATCTCGCGAGTAATAGCCATAGCTGTTGTGATAGCCAGCGTCGCTGCCGAGGAAGGTGGCCTGCGACTCGAAGCCCGGCTGCATGGCCTGAATGGTCGGGGTGTCGTCGTCGACAGTGACCACAAGCTTGCCCTCGGCGGTATCACCGTCACCGTCGGTCACGGTGTAGCCGATCTGCAGCGTGATGTCGTTTTCGTCCTGGCCAGTCGCGTGCATCAGGGGCTGATGCAATTCCAGCTCGTACTTGCCAAGCGCCGGGTCGGTCAGCACCACGGTCACCAGCGTACCGCGCGCGGCGCTGCTGATGGTCAGCGTTTTGCTGTCGGCATTCCAGGTCGAGGTGACGTTCTCAGTGCCCAATACGCTCGGCCCAGACAAGGAGATGCCACGCAGGCCATCGGAGCCGGCGTCGAATACCAGCGTGCCAGAGACCGTGGTGTTCGTCCCCGTTACATCGCCCTCACCACCGTTGATGCCATTGGGCAGACCTTCATCGTCCAGCGCGTAGGCGGCATTGGTGATGCCTGCGGAGGGGCCATCGTCCTCGAAACCGACTACCTTGCCCAGATCCAGACTGGCACTGTGAGAATCGCCATCCTTGTCATAGACGGTCACACCGAGTTTCAACACGCCGTCTTTGATCAACGCCAGTTCGTCATGGTTGCTGGTATTGCCATGGGCGATGGCCTCGTATTGCACGAGGGTCACACTGCCACTGCCGGCATTGACGCTGACCTTGAATACCGTGACGCCGTTGGCCACACCCAGCACGTTGCCGTCGGCATCCTTGTACAGGCGAATATCACCACCTGCGGTAGCATCCAGCCCGGAGTCCACGCCGTCCTGGCTCAGATTCAACTCGTAACGAGTACGCGACGTGTCCTGGCCATCCGAACCTGCATCCACCGTGAGCTTGAACAGATCCTTGCCGTCGATGCTGGCATAGCCGAGCACATCGCCATGGCCTTGCTCATCGTTCGGCGCGACCTGGCCATTCTCGTTCTGGCTGGAACCTGTGGTTCCCAGCGATTCGTCGACATACAGCTTGGTGCCATGCTGCAGCTCGAACTTGGTGATTTTCGGGCCGTCGTCCTCGAAGCCGACCACCTTGCCCAGATCCAGGCTGGCGCTCTGCGGGTCGCCGTCCTTGTCATAGACGGTCACGTTCAGTTTCAGCACGCCATCCCTGAGCAGCGCCAGCTCGTCATGGCTGCTGGTGTCGCCATGAGCGATGGCCTTGTACTGCACCAGGGTCACGCTACCGTCAGCGGCATTGACGCTGATCTTGAACACCGTAACGCCATTGGCTTTACCCAGAATGCTGCCATCGGCTTCCTTGTACAGCAGGATGTCGCCGCCGGCCGTGGCATTCAGCCCGGAGTCCACACCATTGCTGGCAAGACTCAGGGAGAAGCGGGTACGGCCGCTGTCCAAGCCATCCGAACCACCATCGGCGATCAGCTTGAACAGATTCTCGCCGTCGATCCGGGCGTAACCCAGCACATTGCCGTGGCCCTGCTCGTCATTCGGTGCAGCCTGGCCGGGTTCATTCTGGTTGGAACCAGCAGAACCAACCGACTCATCGACATATAGCTTGACGCTGTGGCCCAGCTCGAACTTGATGATTTTCGGGCCGTCGTCCTGGAAGGAGAAGTAGGACGAATTGCCGCCGGCAAGCTCGACCTTCGCGGTACGGGTCACCGCGTCACCATCACCATCGACACGGGTGACCTGATACTGCAGCTGCAGCGAGCCCTGATGTTTGATCAGCAGATCGACCGCCTCGTCGAAACGCTGATCGTTGTCCGGATGACGGATCGCTTCGAACAGCGTGGTCTGCAGTTGCGGCTGACCATCGACAGTGACGATGGCGATGGTGAAGACCGTATCGCCAGTGGCATCGACACCCCTGACCACCTGGCTGTTGGCCGGGTCGACGAACAGGCGGATGGCACCGCCATCGGTGGCCGACAAGCTAGTGGCCAACCCTTGGGGCGGCACTCCGGAGAAGCTCAGCTTACCGTTGAGCGAAGCCTCGCCATCCGCCCCGGCTGCCCCCCCGATGGTGAACAGCGAGGTCAGGCCACCCGCAAGCTGAGTGGTGACCTTGGCCAACGCGCCATTGTCGTCGTTCACGTAGCCCTGACTCTGGTTATCGTTGGCAGCGTAGCGATCCTGATTGCCACGGGTTTCGTCCAACGCTACTTCCAGCTGAGCCAGCGCCTGCGTATTGACCCCGAGACTCAGGGTCGGCACATCGTCCTCGATATTGATCACGAACAGGCCGCCAACACCTTCGGGGATGTTCAGCGGATCGCCGTCGCCATCGGTGATGTCCAGCAGGTGAGTGAAGTCGATGCCGATCTGGCCAGCGCTCGACCACAGCTCACTGTCATTGCCGTCGGCCTGCGGATGGTCGATCGGCCCTTGCAGGGTGAAAGTGAAACTGCCATCGGCATTGATCACCAGGCTGAATACCGGATAGCCACCAACGTCCGCGGCAGCCGTAGCGGTCAGCGTGGTGCTGAGCAGATTGCCGTCGTCATCGAAGCTTTCGCTGACCGTATAGACCAGCGGCTTATCGCCGGAGGTCAGCCCCTGCTCGTTCAGCTGCGAAGCAACCGTGGCGCTGTCTACCAGACCGAAACTACCGGGCCCGTCGGCACCGAAGGCCACTAGCGAGGCCAGCGTGCCGGCACCGCCAGCCGTGCTGATGACCAGCGTCTGCCCAGACTCCTGATTACCGACATTGGGGGCCATCAGCTTGTCTTCATGCACCGTGCCACCGATGGCAGGCGGCGTCTTGGCCGTCCAGGTGGCCTGGATATTGACGTCGTTGTAGTCGTTGTCGCTGTTGCCGTTGTTGACGTCTTCCCAGTTCTGGTTGCCGGGCGCGGCGTTATCCTCGACATGGGGTTTGCCATTGGGATTCAGCGCCGGGTTGTCGAAGATCACCGGCGCGCCACCGCCACCATTAAGTGCGCTGCCGCCGACAAAGGCCTGCCACTGGCCATCGACCAGTTGGAAGGTAACCTCAGTACCGTTACTGACACCATTGAAGGCGCCGTTGGGGATGATGAAGAAGCCGACGCTATCCGGATCGAGCCCTTCCAGCGTGGTGGTGGTGCCAACTCCAAGGAAACGCGTATTGCTCCAGATGATCTCTCCACTGGCCGGCGTACCGTCTGCGTTCTTGATGTAATAGCCGTAGCTATTGAACATCGACGCATCACCGCCCTTGTAGGTCAGGGTCAGGCTGTAGTCCGGCTCGCTGACGACCAATTCCGGCACGTCATCCTGGACATTGATGACGAACAGGCCAGTGGTGCCCTCCGGCAGTTGCAGGCGGTCGCCGTCGCCATCGGTGGCGGTGAACAGCTGGGTGAAGTCGATGCCGAACGCCCCGTCGTTGGCCCACAGCTCACCGTCGTTGCCGTCGGCAACCGGGTGATCGATCGGCCCCTGCAACGTGAAGCTGAAACTGCCATCGGCATTCACCACCAGAGTGAACACCGGGTAATTGCCCAGACTGTCAGCGGAAACTGCAGTCAGCGTGGTGCTGACCAGTTTGCCGTCGACGCGGGTTTCAACCACGTCATAGACCAGACTTTCCCCGCCCGAGGTGAGCCCCTGAGCATTGAGCAGCCCTGTCGCAGTACCGCTTTCGACCAATCCAAAGGCCCCCGGGCCATCGGCTCCGAAGGAAACCAGTGAACTCAGATTACCGGCGCCACCTTCGGTGCTGACAACCAGCGTCTGCGTACCGCCATCCGGGTTGCCCGCGTTCGGACTGGTCAACAGATCCTCGTGCACGGTGCCGCCCAGAGCAGGCTGCTGCGGATCGATCGTCTTGAGAATCGGCACGTCATCTTCCACGTCGATGACGAAGCTGCCAGGCGGGAAACCTGCGGCAATCGGGTCGCCATCGCCATCGGTGGCCACCAATACACCAGAGAAATCCAGCGCCTGGTTGTTGTCGCCCAGGGTTTCCGAGTCGATACCGCTCGGATCCTCGTGATCCAGAGCCCCCTTGAGGGTGAACAGGTAGCTACCATCGGTGCCGACCTGCAGGGTGAAGACCGGAGTGCCACCCTCACCCGCGCTGGCGGTCAATGTGGTGCCGTCCGCCGACACGGCGTAGAACAGCGCCACACCACCGGAGGTCAAGCCGAGCGCCTGCAAACCGGACAGCGCGCCGGGCTCCTGGCTCAGGTGGAAACCACCGCGACCATCGGCGCCGAAGTTGACCAGCGCATCCAGCGTGCGCGGCCCGCCTTCGGCGGTCAGGGTTTGTTGCGGTTCACTACCGGGTTCGGCATTGCCGCTACCCAACGCATCTTCATGCACCAGGCCACCGACCACCGGCTGTTGCGGGTTGGGCTGGGCTGGCAGCGGCACATCATCCTGAATATTGATGACGAACAGGCCTTTCGCACCTTCGGGCAGTCGCAGCGGATCACCGTCACCATCGGTGGCGGTGAACAGTTGAGTGAAGTCGATACCGATACCGCCCTTCGACGACCACAGTTCGCTGTCGTCACCATCGGCGCGCGGATGATCGATCGGCCCCTGCAACTCGAAGCTGAAACTGCCATTGGCATTCACCACCAGCGTGAATACCGGGTAACCGCCCACGCCCTCGGCCGCCGTGGCGGTCAGCGTGGTACTGAGCAAATTGCCGCTGTCATCGAAACTCTCGCTGACCGTATAGACCAGCGCCTGGCCACCCGACTTGACGCCCTGAGCGGCAAGCTCGGCAGTCACTGCGGTACTGTCTGCCAAGCCGAATGCACCGGGGCCGTCAGCACCGAACTTGACGAGTGCCATGAGGCTGCCGGCACCGCCATCGGTGCTGATCACCAGACGCTGGCCAGCTTCCGGGTTGCCTTGATTCGGCGCTTCCAGTTGATCCTCGTGCACGGTGCCGCCGACCGGTGCCTTGGTCGTCCAGGTGGCCTGGATGTTGACGTCGTTGTAATCGTTGTCGCCACCGGCGTTGACGTCTTCCCAGTTCTGGTTGCCCGGAGCGCCGTTGTCCTCGACATGGGATTTGCCGTCGGGATTGAGCGTCGGATTGTCGAATATGACATTGGCGCCGCCCTCGCCGACCAAAGGCGTATCGCCAATGAAGGCTTGCCACTGGCCATCCACCAGTTGGAAGGTCACTTCGGCGCCATTGGCGATCTCGTTGGCCGCGCCATTGGGAATGATGAAGAACCCCACCTCGCTAGGATCGAGCCCGTGCAAGGTCACCGAATCACCATCACTGAGAGCGGAGGTATTGTTCCAGACGATCTGGCCACTGACCGGAAGCCCATCCGCCCCCTTGATGTAGTAGCCATAGCTGTTGCCGTAGCCAGCATCACCTCCTTGATAGGTCAGAGTCAGGCTGTTGTCGATGCCATCGTCGACCAGCACCGGCACGTCATCCTCGACATCGATCACGAAGCTGCCGGCGTTGAAACCGCCCGGTACCGCGTCACCATCGTAGTCGGTGGCGATCAGCAGTTTGGAGAAATCCAGCGCCAGGCTAACGTCGCCTAGTCGCTCGGAATCGTCACCATCGGCACGTGGGTGATCGATCGGCCCCAGCAGGGTGAATACGTAGCCACCATCGGGGTTCACCTGCAGGGTGAAGATCGGAGTGCCTCCTGCCTCGGTTATGGCCGTCAGGGTCGTGCCATCCGTGGAGACGGAATAAACGAGTTTATCGCCGCCAGACTTGAGCCCCAGCGCCTGTAGATCGGCCAACGCGTCAGGGTTCGTGCTCAATTGGAAGCCACCACGACCGTCAGCGCCGAAGTTGACCAGCGCATCCAGGGTGCCGGGGTCGCCGATGATCTGGGTCTTCTGCTCCGGAATGCTGCCAGGCTCGGCATTGCCACTGCCCAGGGCGTCTTCGTTGACCACTTCCCTGATGAACGGACGCTCCTCACCACCTGCCAGCGCAGGGCTGTCATCGTCCACCAGAATACTCAGGCTGCCGCTGGCTGGCGTGCCGTTGCCATCTGTGATGGTGTAGTTGAACAGGTAGAGGATGTCGTTTTCGTCGCTGCCACCAAGCGGCGGAGCCGCATGGTCGAGTGGCGCGAACAGTTCGAACTGGTAGGCACCGGTTGTCAGGTTGGTGACCTGAGCGACGAACACAACCGTTTCTCCGGCGTAAGCAGTGAGGGTCAGGCCATTCGCGCTCACCTGGTAGGTCAGCGGCGTGCCGCCCGAGCTGATGTCCATATCCGCCAATCCAGCGGTCGACCAGGTGAAACTGCCCGGCCCATCGGGGCCAAAACTGTAGCCGAGCAAACCAGTGACGACCGTCGCCTCGCCATCCAGATCGTTCACCCCACCGACGATACCGTCCGGCAAGCCATCTTCGTCGACCGTGTTCGAGGCAGTGCCGCCCGTGGGAATGCCATCCACTTCAGGGTCGGCGGTAGCGATTGGCAGAGCCTCTGGAAATTCCGGCCCTCCTGGCAACCCTGCAGTGGGGAAGCCGATCACCGGGTCGAGTGCCCCGCCTACCTCGCTGAGCAGCACGAACGAGTGGCCACCGCCTGCGCCGCCGGCGCCACCCGCACCAGCCCCGGGGCCAGCCGCCGTGGCCTCACCTTGCTGGGTCGGGTCATCGCCCGCTTCGATGGCAGCCTGCAGACGCTCGACATCGGTGAGGTCGTCATCACTGGGGGCAGTCGGTGGGGTTTCGACGACCGGAGCCTGAGACTCGCCACGATCCGCGATCATCTGCGTATCGAGGCTGATACTGCTGTCCCGACCCAGGGTCAGTTGCTGCCCGTTGGTCATGGCCACCGCAACCGCACCAGAAACTCCGGTGACCAGTTGCTCGCCCGCATAGACCCGATCACCTTCGCTGATTGGCCGGCGCGATCCGTCGCTCGCTACTGCGAACACCTCGCCGACAACCTGACTGACGACACCAATTAGAGTAGCCATGATTCCATCCTCACTACAGCTGCCGACCACCGCCGACACGTACCTAGCAAAAGGGTCAGAACACCTTTTCGCAGCCGAGGAGAGAATCAAGACAACTGATTGAAATGGAACGGCGCAAAATCCCAAAAACGCTACCGACAAAAAAATGTCACCACAGCATGCGTCGAACTACTCCATCAGATGAATCCCCGCCCTTTCGATGCCTGACTACCCATTTCAGCCGTGCAAGCCACAAGGAATGAGGACTTGCGCAGCTCATAGGCTCAAACAATGTGCTGCTTTTCGCAGACTTCATAAGATTTTTTCTGAATATGGCTTGTGAAAAAATCTTCTTAGCTTCTCAAAAAGTTGTTCTTAGCTGTGATGTTACAAGCCTGAAACGGTTTGATAGGCAAAAGAGCCATTTTTTTGGCGACACGATAAGAACATCAGTAAGGAGAAACGCCAATGCGCACACTCAACATCCTGTGGAGCGCCATGCTTTTGGCGACGGTTTGCAGTCAGGTGCAGGCCATGAACTTGACGGAGGCTATCCAAAGCACGCTGGATAACCACCCTGAGATCCATGCGGCTGCCAACAGCCGTCTTGCGTCGGACGAAGACGTGAAGTTCGCCAAAGGCGGTTATCTACCCACCGTCGATCTGTTGGTGGGCTATGGCCGCGAGCGCACGGACAGCCCCAGCACCCGTGCTCTGGGCGATCACAACAAAGAGACCCTGAATTACCGTGATGCCGAGCTACGCCTACGGCAGATGCTGTTCGACGGTTTCAACACGCCCAACGAAGTGGCGCGTACGCAAGCGGTGGTCAACTCCCGCGCTTATCGCCTGCTGGGTACCTCCGAAAGCCTGGCACTGCGCACCGTCGAGGTGTATCTCGACGTGCTGATGCGCCGTGAAATGGTCACCCTGGCACGCAACAACCTGCAGGCTCACCAGCGCATCAACGATCAGATCGGCATGCGCAACCGTCAGGGCGTCGGCAGCACGGCGGATCTGGATCAATCCGAGGCCCGTCTGGCCCTGGCGCAGAACAACCTCTACACCGAAGAGGTCAACCTGGCCGACGCCGAAGCCAACTTCTTCAGCGCGGTCGGCCGCCTGCCGGATCAGCTGGAGTCGCCCGCCTCGGTCAAGGGCAACATGCCGGCCGACCTGCTCGCTGCCCGCCAGACCGTGATGGATAACAACCCCTTCCTGAAATCCGCGCAGGCCGACGTCAACGCGGCCGAGAAGCAGTACGAGGTCGCCAAGTCACCCTTCTACCCGCGCTTCGACCTGGAGCTGGCCACCAATGCCAACGACAACGTGCAGGGGGACGAGGGCCACTACAACACGTGGCGAGCCGCGGTGGTGATGAACTACAACCTGTTCAATGGCATGCGCGACAAGGCCCGCCTGCAGTCAGCCGCACACCAGATCAACGAATCGATGGACATCCGCAACAACGCCCTGCGCGTGCTCAACGAGAACCTCTCGCTGGCCTGGAACGCCATGGAAAACGCACGCCTGCAAACACCCAAGGCACGTGACTACGCCGACTACACCTCAAGGGTTCGCGAGGCCTATCAGCAGCAGTTCAGCCTGGGCCAACGCACCCTGCTCGACCTGCTCGACAGTGAAAACGAACTGTTCACCGCCAACCGCCGCTACACCGAGGTTCGTTACGGCGAAGAGTTCTCGATGTACCGCGTCGTTGCTGCGATGGGTGATCTGCTGCGCCAGCAACAGGTCGTCGCCCCGGCGGAAGCGGTAGCCCTCTCCGAAGTGAAGAGCGAAGCACGCTTGCCGGACATGAAGTAGTCGCGGCTCAAGGGCTCACGCGAATGCACGTGGGCCCGATGCGCAGCAGACCTTGTACAGCCAGGTCTCGCGAGCTAGAGCCAGGCAAGGCGAAATCGGGCGAAGAACAGACTGGGCTCGCACTCGAGTTTACGTGCTGTAAATGAGCGTCCTGAGCCCGATCTAAACGCAGCATGGCCGACGCGCAGCAGACCTTGCACAAGCTCTGAGGAGTAGTAGAAATTGACCACCATGGAACGGCCAGGGCCGGCCAGCGATCCACGTCTCAGCCATGACGACCCGTTGCTCGATGGCCTGTTGATCCTGTGCAGGTTGCATGGCTGCTCCGCCAGCCGCGGCAGCCTGAGCGCAGGGCTGCCTCTGCCGGCGCAGCGTCTTAGCCCCGACCTGCTGGCCCGCGCCGCCGCCCGGGCAGGGTTGCAAGGACGCTTGCTGCAACGTGATCTGGCCAGCATCTCACCGCTCAACCTGCCGGTACTGCTGCTGCTCAAGGACGGCCGCAGCGCCGTGCTGCGCCAGTGGGGGCCTAAACAGCAGGCACAGATCCTGCCCTGCGAAACGGATGGCGGCGAGCAATGGGTCAGCCGCGAACAACTGGCCGCCGAGTACAGCGGCCAGGCCTTCTTCGCTCGCCCACGGCATGAGCTGGAGGAAGCTCGTACGCCACTGGTACCACGCATCGAAGCCTGGTTTCGCGACACCCTCAAACTGTCGCGCTGGCTGTATACCGATGCCGTGCTCGCCAGCCTGCTGATCAACCTGTTGGCTCTGATGGTGCCGCTGTTCGTGATGCAGACCTACGACCGCGTGGTACCCAACCAGGCCACTTCGACACTCTGGGTGCTGGCCGTGGGTCTGCTGATCGGCACAAGCTTCGAACTGCTGCTGAAAGTGCTGCGCGCCCACCTGCTGGACACCGCCGGCAAAAAGACCGACGTGGTGCTCTCCGCCACCCTGTTCGAGCGCATCACCGGCATGTCGATGAAGGCACGGCCGGCGACCATCGGCGGTTTCGCCCAGAGCATCCACGATTTCCAGGGGCTGCGCGACTTCCTCACTGCGGTCACCCTGACCAGCCTGATCGACCTGCCCTTCTCCCTGCTGATGCTGCTGGTGATCGGCCTGATCGGTGGGCCGCTGGTGTTCATCCCCCTGCTGGCCTTCCCCATTACCGCGCTGTTCGCCTACATCATCCAGGTGCGCCTGCGCGACACGGTGCAGAAGAGTCTGCAACTCGGCTCGCAGCGCCAGGCGCTGCTGATCGAAACCCTCGGAGGCCTGGAAACCCTCAAAGCCTGCGGCGCGGAGAGCGAACGTCAGCATCAGTGGGAGCAAACCCACGGCGCCCTCACCCGCCTGGACGGCCATGCAAAATTCCTCGCCTCACTGGCCACCAACGGCACTCTGTTCCTGCAACAGTTCGCCGGCATGACCACCATCGTCGCCGGGGTCTACCTGATCATCGCCGGCAACCTCAGCGTCGGTGCGCTGGTGGCCTGCTACATGCTCGGCAGTCGCATTCTCGCGCCGCTGGGGCAAATCGCCGGCCTGATCACCCGTTACCAGCAGGCGCGCCTGACCATGACCAGCACCGACGCGCTGATGGCCTTGCCGCAGGAGCGCCAGGACAAGCAGCGGCCGCTGGATCGTACCCAGCTCAAGGGCGCCCTCGACATCCGTCAGATCAGCTTCACCTACCCTGGCCAAAGCGCGCCGGCGCTGAACAACGTCAGCCTGCGCCTAGGTGCGGGCGAGCGCCTCGGTATCATCGGCCGCAGCGGTTCGGGCAAGAGCACCTTGGCGCGGCTGCTGATGGCCTTCTACAGCGCCGACGAAGGACAGATTCTGCTCGACAACCTCGACCTGCGTCAGCTCGACGTCGCCGACCTGCGCCACCAGATCGGCTACGTCGCCCACGACCTACCGCTGCTGGCCGGCAGCCTGCGCGACAACCTCACCCTCGGTGCCCGCTACATCAACGATGCGCGCATGCTCGAAGTCGCCGAACTGACTGGCGTGGTCGACCTGGCGCGGCAACATCCACAGGGCTTTGACCGCCCGGTGGGCGAGCGCGGCCAACTGCTTTCCGGCGGCCAGCGTCAGGCCGTGCTGCTGGCCCGCGCACTACTGCTCGACCCGCCGATCCTGGTACTCGACGAGCCCACCAGCGCCATGGACAACACCAGCGAAGACCTGCTGCGCCAGCGTCTGCACCCATGGGTGCAGGGCAAGACGCTGATCCTGATCACCCATCGCGCCTCCATGCTCAGCCTGGTGGATCGCCTGGCCGTGCTGGACAACGGCCATGTGGTGGCGGACGGGCCGAAAGAATCCGTGATCGAAGCCTTGCGCAAGGGCCGTGTCGGCCCGGCCAGCCTGTAGGAGCGAAGCCTGATGCAATTGACCCAGAGCCTCGGCAATTACTTCGGCAGCCTGCGCGAGAAACGCCAGGACACCGAATTCATGCCGGAAGTGGAAGGCGCCATTCTGGAAGACTCGCCCTGGCTCAGCCGCATCACGGTGTGGGCGGTTAGCGCCTGCCTGCTCGCTGCGCTGGGCTGGGCGCACTTCGCCGTGCTGGAGGAGGTCACCACGGGTGAAGGCAAGGCCATCCCCTCGAGCAAGGTGCAGGTGATTCAGAACCTGGAGGGCGGCATCGTCAGCGAGATCTTCGTCCGTGAAGGCCAGGTGGTGGACAAGGGCGATACGCTGCTGAGGCTGGATGACACCCGCTTCCTGTCCAATCGCGGTGAAACCGAGGCTGACCGCCTGGCACTGGTCGCTCGTCTGGAACGGCTCGGCGCGGAAGCTGAAGGACGCGAGCCGAAACTACCCGAAGAGGTTACCCAGAGCGCACCTCGGTTGGCAGAAGACGAGTTGGCCCTGTATCGCTCACGCCAACAGCGCCTCAAGAGCGAGCAACGCACCCTAGGCGAGCAACTGCGGCAGAAGGAACAGGAACTCGCAGAATTCCGCTCCAAGGCACAGCAGTACCGCTCCAGCCTGGGCCTTCTGCAGCAGGAACTGAACATGTCACAACCATTGGTAGCCTCCGGCGCCATCTCCGAGGTCGAAGTACTGCGCCTGCGCCGTAGCGTTGTGGAACTGCGTGGTTCGCTGGAAGCCACCAACCTGGCCATTCCCCGTGCCGAAGCGGCGATGAGCGAAATCAAGAGCAAGATGGAAGAGTCCGAACTGGGCTTTCGCTCGGATGCCTTCAAGGAGCTCAACGAAGTGCGCACCGAGCTGCAGAAGATCACCGCCACCAGCGTCGCCATTCAGGACAAGGTGACCCGCACCACCGTGACCTCGCCCGTGCGCGGGGTGATCAAGCAACTCAAGGTCAACACCATCGGCGGCGTGGTACAGCCTGGCAGCGACATGCTGGAAATCGTGCCGCTGGACGACAGCCTGCTGATCGAGGCCAAGGTCAGGCCGCAGGACGTGGCCTTCCTGCACCCGGGCCAGAAGGCCATGGTCAAGTTCACCGCCTACGACTACACCATCTACGGCGGCCTCAAGGCCAACCTGGAGCTGATCAGCGCCGACACCATCACCGACGAGGAAGGCAACAGCTTCTACCTGATTCAGGTGCGCACGGACAAAAGCCACCTGGGCAGCGAAGAGCATCCGTTGCTGATCATCCCCGGCATGGTCGCCACGGTGGACATCATCACCGGCGAGAAGAGCGTGCTGGCCTACCTGCTCAAACCCGTGCTCAAGGCTCGTTCGGAAGCCATGCGCGAACGTTGAAGCGGTTGCAGCCGGGCCAACGCAAACCGTAGGGTGCGCCATGCGCACCAGACCCAAAACCGACACCGTGAAAATCGTCAGCCCTGGTGCGCGCAGCGCACCCTACCTATCAATGCCTCGTGCTGTAGGGTGCACCGCACCTAACGCCGATGGTTGCGGATAAAGACCTCTTCACCCATCGCCGCGATCTGCCCTTCGATCAACGCATCGAACGGCTTGAGCAGCGCATCGAAACGCTGTGGCGCTTCCAGAGTATCCAATGCCGTGGCAATTGCCTCGATGGTCGACAGCGCCCCTTCCTCCGGCGCCTTGCGCAGGCGATAACGCGACGGGGCCACCGCGCCCAGACTGACGCGCGGCAGTGCCGCCAGAGACGGGTTGAGGTGCAACAGCTTGCGCGCCTTGCGCCAGGTGCCATCGGGCAGCACCAGCAGCAGCGGCTGCTCATTGGCGACATAGGCCGTCAATGCCGCGGCCTCATCACCGGGAAACAGCAGGCACGCTCGATACCCCGGCTGCGCCAGCAACTGCGGCAGATCATCGAACACCTCCCCCACCCGCAACTCGGCGTTGCGCAGTCCAAGCGCTGCCAGGCGAGCGGTATTGAGGGCATGACCGACCTCGCTCGGGTGCTGCAGGATGAGCACACGGGTACGGCTGTCGAGGTCAGGAATCAGCGCGCACAAGCAATGGCTGAGCGGGCGCTGGCAGCGGGGGCAGGTCAGGCGAGGCATGCCGCGCAGTGTGCCAGAACGCAGCGCGCCCGCGTAGAGCAGCTGCAATCGAGGCCGTGTTCAATTCGCCCCGATTGCACGCCGATCAGCGGTTGAAACGCTCCGCCAGGCTGTGCAGGTAGTCGGCCATTTCTTCCAGCTCGCGGCTGATAGCCGCGCCCTGATGCGCCTGGCCGGCACTGTGGTCGGAGAGCTGGGCAATGCGGGTGATCTGCCGGCTGATGTCGTCGGCCACGTGGCTCTGCTCCTCGGAGGCCGCCGCCATCTGCTGGCTCATGCCGGTAATACGCGTGACCGCCGAGCTGATGCCCTCCAACGCATCGCGTACCGACTCGACGCTCTGCACGCTGCCACGGGAAATCTCCTCGCCCTTGCCCGCCGTCGCCACCGCACGCTCGGCGCCCGCACGCAGGTCAGCGATGATCTGGTGAATCTGCTCAGTGGACTGCCGCGTACGCGAGGCCAGCGAACGCACCTCATCGGCCACCACCGCGAAGCCCCGGCCCTGCTCGCCTGCGCGCGCCGCCTCGATGGCAGCGTTGAGCGCCAGCAGGTTGGTCTGCTCGGCAATCGAGGTGATCACGTCGGCAACGCTGCCGATCGACTGCGTGGAGTTGGCCAGTTCATTGACCGCCTGGCCGATATCGTTGACCGCCTTGGCCATCTGCCGCATCGAATCCAGGCTGCCAACGGCCAAATCGCGCCCTTCGCGGGCCAGGCGATCCGCTTCCTCGGCGGCATGGGAGGTGTTCTGCACGTTGTGCGCGACTTCCTGAATGGTCGCCGCCATCTGGTTGATCGCGGTGGCCGACTGATCGGTTTCGGCGCGCTGCTGGTCGAGCAACTGGGCGCCCGAGCGCGAGAGTTCGGCCGACTGCGTGGCACGCTTCTTGACGTTCTCGCCGGCATCTTCCAGCCGTGTCAGTGCCGTCTGCAGCCGCGCCTCCTCGCTGATCATGGCCATGTCCAGCAGCGCCTGGGCGCCACGGTTGTCACTGTAGGTGAGTGCCACCAGGCCACTGGTGAAGGCTTTCGGGTGCTCGTCCAGGGTGCCGCGAATGAGTTGCCGCGTGCGGTACAGCTGGTAGGAACCAAGGGCGAACAGGGTGAGCAGGATGAAGGCCATCAACCACGGGCCGGACAGCACCCAGTGCGAGGCCAGGATCAGCAGTGACGCGGCGATCAGCGGCCAGGAGCGCACCAGATCGTACGTCCAGTACTCCAGCCTCGGCACCGGTGACTTGCCAGCCCGCAGGCGGGCATAGAGGGCTTCCGCCCGACGCTTCTGCGCGTCGCTGGGCAGCGAGCGCACCGACTCGTAACCGGCGATCCGACCATTCTCGTAAATGGGCGTGACATAGGCACTGACCCAGTAGAAATCGCCATTCTTCGAGCGGTTCTTGACGATGCCCATCCAGGGCTTGCCCTGCTTGATGGTCTCCCACATATGGCCGAATACCGCCGGTGGCATGTCCGGGTGGCGCACCAGGTTATGCGGCTGACCGACCAGCTCTTCTCGGGTGAAACCGCTGATTTCGACGAAGGCATCGTTGCAGTAGGTGATCTTGCTGTTGAGGTCGGTGGTAGAAATCAGGCGTTCATCAGCGGGAAAGGTTCTTTCCCGCTGAGTCACGGGGAGGTTCTGGCGCATCGAGGCATCCCTGGTCGAAATTTTAGGGGGTGATACAGGCGTATGATTAAGTACTAGCACAGCCTAATAAGCGCGCCAGCCGCTGGCTTTACGTCTTTCGGAGGATAAAGGCGACCCTGTTTCAGGTCTGATTCAGTTGCGTCTTGAGCAGATCACGAAACGTCTGAATGAGTGGCTCACGTGTCCGCCCGCGCCGCAGGATCAGCGAGAACGGTGCCTGGTAACCGAAGGTGGCGGGCAGCAGCACACGCAGTTTGCGCTGATCCACCCAGGGCTGGGCGTAATGTTCCGGTAGATAACCGATATAGGCACCGGAAAGCACCAGGATCAGCTGCGCTTCCATCGACTCCACGGTCGCCGCGCTGTGCTTGAAACCGTGTCGGGCCAGCTCGGCCTGGCTCCAGTATCCGCGGCCAACCATGCGCTGCTGGGTGATCAGCTCTTCGGGAATCCGCCGCTGCTCGAACAAGGCGTGCCGTTCACTGCAGTACAGCCAATGCTGCTCACGGTACAGCGGCTGGTAGACCAGGCCGTTCATGCGCGTGGAGAAAGCGCCGATGGCCAGATCAAGACGGTTGTCCAGCACCGCCAGTTGCAGCTCGTAAGGGCTCATCACCGACAGGTGCATATGCACGCCCGGGTGCTCCTGGCTGTAGGCACCGATCACCTCGGCCAGCGGCAGGGCCGGGTCGCTGACGGTGGAGTCCAGCACACCAAGATTGAGCGTGCCGCGCAATTCACCCTTGAGCGCCGCCGAGTAGCGCTCGAAGCCCTCGAGCTCGCCAAGCAGGCGCAGGGTTTCCTGGTAGAACAGCTCGCCCTTGCTGGTCAGGCTGAAGCCACCGCGACCACGATGACAAAGCACGATGCCGAGCTGGCTTTCCAGCTGGCTCATGTAGGTGCTGATCGCCGAGGTGGACAGGTTCAGCTCCTGCTGCGCAGCGGCAAAACCCTGGTGGCGTACCACGCAGGCGAAGATCTTCAACAGTTTCAGGTCGGGCAAGGCGAAGGACATGAGGGCGCACGGCGGATTAACAGAGCGCCAGTGTAGCGCCATACAAGCACCGCCGGCATCCAGAGCAGCGCAGCGTTCAGAGCAGCGCAGCGTTCAGAGCGGGTTTGTCCGCGCCTTTCGCGATTGAAGCCGCTCCTACATCGCCCAGTTCCATGCACCGGCCGGCGTAAAAACCGGTGCGCACGGCGCACCCTACAGAACGGTATTGGCTTGGTAGCCCGGAGGAAATCCGGGACAACGTGCGGAACATCGATAGTTCAGTAATCGCTGAACTAAGTATTTGCTCAACGCGATTTAACCCGTTCGCGCGCTGAGCCAACAATGCAGCCATAACCAGGCGCCGGCTCGAACCGGACGCCACCGGGCGCCACACCACGCCCCTTTGCCAATCTGCCGCTGACCTTCGCCCTCTCCAGGAGACGGCCATGCGACTGGAAATCTTCCGCACCCTCTGGGGTTATCGCGGCAGTTGGCAGCAAGCGCTCGACGAAGCGCTCGGTGCCGGCTTCGACGGCATCGAGGCACGTATCCCCGAGACGACCGCACAACGCAGTGCAAACGCCCGCCTGCTGCGCGAGCAGAGCGTCCCCTATATCGCCACCCTGTTCACCTCCACCCCGGTACTGCCGCGTCAGAGCGACAGCCCTCAGGCGCACCTCGAAGACCTGCGCAGAAAGCTCGACTGGGCTGCCGAACTCGAGCCGCGCCTGGTCAATGTACTGCCCGGCAACGACCGCTGGGCACTGAGCGAACAGGTCGACTTCTTCGCCCGTGCCGTCGAACTGGCCTCGGCCTGCGGCCTGCACGTCTGCTTCGAGATTCATCGCGGGCGCTCGCTGTACAGCCCATGGGTGACCCTCGATGTGATCCGCCAGGTGCCCGAGCTGCGCTTCACCAGCGACATCAGTCACTGGCTGGTGACCTGCGAGCGCCTGCTGGATGATCCCGCCGACGACCTCTCGCCCTTCATCGAGCGCGTCGACCATATCCAGGCCCGCGTCGGTTATGACCAGGGCCCGCAGGTACCGCACCCCGGCGCGCCGGAATACGCCGAGGTGCTGGCCTTCCATCAGCGCCACTGGGAAAGCATCTGGAGCAGCCAGGAAAAACGCGGCCTGCAGAGCACCACCCTGACCCCCGAATTCGGCCCCGATGGCTACCTGCACCACCTGCCCTTCACCGATGTACCGGTGGCCGACCTGTGGCAGCTCAACCAGTGGATGGCGCGTTGCGAACGCCAGCACTTCCACCGTTTCACCAGTCGCTGAGGAGCCGTGATGAACAACAACGCCAAGCATTTCACCGAAATCCCCGTGGTCGACATCGCCGGCCTGTTCAGCAGTGACCCGGTCGCGCGTCTGGCCGTGGCCGAGAACCTGGGCCGCGCCGCACGTGACGTGGGCTTTCTCTACATCAGTGGCCATGGCATCGAGCAGGCGCTGATCGACGGCCTGCACCGCGCCGCCGAGGATTACTTCGCCCAGCCGCTGGACGCCAAGATGCGCCACTACATCGGCACCTCGGCCAGCCACAAAGGCTTCGTACCCGAGGGCGAAGAGCGCTACAGCGCCGGCAAGCCGGATCACAAGGAAGCCTTCGACATCGGTTTCGAAGTCCCCGCCGACAACCCGCTGGTGCTGGCCGGCACGCCGCTGCTGGGGCCGAACGACTGGCCAACCCTGCCCAACTTCAAGGAGGCGGTGCAGGCCTACTACGCGCACATTTTCCAGCTTGGCCGCACGCTGTTCCGTGGCTTCGCCCTGGCACTCGGCCTGCCGGAAAACACCTTCGACGAGATGGCCAAGTTCCCACCGTCGAAACTGCGCCTGATCCACTATCCCTTCGACGGCGACGCGCAGGACGCGCCCGGCATCGGCGCCCACACCGACTACGAGTGCTTCACCATCCTGCTCGCCGACCGCCCCGGGCTGGAGGTGATGAACGACCTCGGCCAGTGGATCGATGCCCCGCCTCGCGAAGGCACCTTCGTCGTCAACATCGGCGACATGCTCGAAGTGATGAGCGCCGGCACCTTCGTCGCCACCTCGCACCGCGTGCGCAAGGTCAGCCAGGAGCGCTATTCGTTCCCCTTCTTCTATGCCTGCGACTACCACACGCAGATCCGCCCGCTGCCGCAGTTCGAAGCCACCGGCCAGAGCTACGAAACCATCAGCATCGGCGAGCACATGTGGAGCCAGGCGCTGCAGACCTACCAATACCTCAAGAAGCGCGTCGAGGACGGCCAGTTGCAGCTGCCCGAACGCGCCCGCCGGCCGTCCAGCTTCGGCCATCTGAAGCACCAGCCGAGCGCGCTGTGACTTTCCCCCCTGCCAACACAAAAAATTGATCCGGAGATAAGCACAATGGCAACCCGTACCCCGCTGCGTACCACCGCCCTGGCCCTCGCGTGCACCCTCGCTGGCCTGTTCGCCACCGCACACGCCGCCGAAACGCCCAAGACCCTCGCCAGCGGCGAGCTGAAGGTGGGCATGGAGATTTCCTACCCGCCGTTCGAATACTACGAAGGCGACAAGGTGCTCGGCTTCGACCCGGAAGTCTCGGCCGCTCTGGCCAAGCGCCTGGGCCTTACCGCCAGCTTCAGCGATATCAGCTTCCCCAACCTGATCCTCGGCCTCGACGCGGGCCGTTTCGACACCATCATTTCCGGCATGTACATCCTCCCCGAGCGCCTGGAGAAAGCCGACGCCATCCCCTACGCCAAGACAGGTGCGGCGATCATGGTGCGCAGCGACGCCGAGAAGAAACCAGCGACGCCCGAAGAGCTGTGCGGCCTGACCGTCGGCCTGCAACAGGGCACCTCGTGGATTCCGGCGCTGCAAAAAGTCTCCGACGGCTACTGCAAGGAGCAAGGTGCGGGCGCCATCACCATCAACCAATACCCGACCACCGCCGAAACCACCCAGGCGCTGCTTTCCGGCCATATCCAGGCGCACCTGGAAATCGACGCTGCCTCGCTGCGCATCGTCGAACGCGCCAAGGGCCGCATCGCTATCAGCTCCAAGGGCTCGATCTACCCGCAGGTGCTGGGCATCTACGTGAAGAAAGGCAATGCCCAGTTGCTCGACGCCTTGAAAGCCGCACTGGACGAGTTCAAGGCCAGCGGCGAGTACGCCGAGCTGCTGAAGAAATACAACCTGGAAGAAGCCTGAAACAAAAACCTGGGCGGGTGATACCGCCCTGGCATGACCGCTTCACCCCGCTGGCCGGTACTCGCTCCGGCCAGCGGCCTTTTTTCGGCTTGAGTCGCAGGTGCCCCATATGCCGTTCGAATGGAGCTATTTCTTCTCCCTGTTTTCCATGCCGGCCTTCTGGGCCGCGTGCTGGACGGTGGTAAAACTCAGTAGCCTGGCCTGGCTGCTCGGCCTGGTGCTGGGTTTCGGTCTGGCCAGTGCCAAGCAGGCCACCAGCCGCTGGCTCAGCGCGCCGGCCGCGATCTACGTGTGGTTCTTTCGCAGCGTGCCGCTGTTGGTGCTGCTGATCTTCGTCTACAACCTGCCGCAACTCATCCCGGCTAGCGGCAAGGTGTTGTCCAACCCGTTCTATGCCGGCCTGTTCGCCCTGGTGCTGACCGAAGCGGCGTACATGGCGGAGATTCACCGCGGCGGCCTGCTCTCGGTGGCCAAAG
Source organism: Pseudomonas mendocina (assembly GCF_003008615.1). Classification (NCBI taxonomy): domain Bacteria; kingdom Pseudomonadati; phylum Pseudomonadota; class Gammaproteobacteria; order Pseudomonadales; family Pseudomonadaceae; genus Ectopseudomonas; species Ectopseudomonas mendocina. The sequence continues at coordinate 4,574,730 of NZ_CP027657.1, read as the reverse complement.
GTCAACGCGAGGCGGCCCGCGCCCTGGGCATTGGCCGGCTCGGCGCGCAGCGGCTGATCGTGGTGCCACAAGCCTTTCGCATCGCCCTGCCGACACTGACCAACGAGTACGTCACCATCGTCAAGCTGACCTCACTGGTCTCGGTGATCTCCCTCAGCGAGCTGCTGCTGGTCGGCCAGCGCCTCTACGCACAGAACTTCCTGGTGCTGGAGACCCTCGGCGGCGTGGCCGTGTACTACGTGCTGATCGTCAGCCTGTTCGGTTGGGGCCTGCAGTATCTGGAACGCCACCTCGACCTGGGCCGCCGCAAGCCGAGCACCCTCGGCGATACACAGATCGCAGAGCTACGTAGCAGCCTGCCGCGGGTCACAGCCGGCAGCGCCCAGGCTCGCCAGCCCGGGGAACCGGCGGCGCTGCACCTGAGCAATATCCACAAGCACTATGGCGATCACCATGTGCTCAAGGGCATCGACCTGAGCGTACAGCCCGGCGAGGTGATATCCATCATCGGCCCGTCCGGCTCCGGCAAGACCTCGCTGATCCGCACCATCAATGGCCTGGAAAGCATCGACCAGGGCGAGATCGTGCTGTTCGGCGAAGCCTTCATCCAGGCCGGTGACCGCCCCGAGAACCGCCGCCAGCGCGAAGGCGTGCGACGCATCGGCATGGTGTTCCAGAGCTTCAACCTGTTCCCGCACCGCACCATCGTAGACAACGTACTGCTCGCGCCGCGCTACCACGGCCTGGGCGATACCGCCGACCTGCGCCAGCAGGCCCTGGCGCTGCTCGACAAGGTCGGCCTGCTGGCCCATGCCGACAAGTACCCGCACCAGCTCTCCGGCGGCCAGCAGCAGCGCGTGGCCATCGCCCGCGCCCTGGCAATGAAGCCGGACGTCATGCTGTTCGACGAACCCACCTCGGCGCTTGACCCGGAACTGGTTGGCGACGTGCTCGCAGTGATCCGCGACCTGGCCCGTGAGGGCATGACCATGCTGATCGTCACCCACGAGATGGACTTCGCCCTGTCGATTTCCGACCGCGTGCTGTTCATGGAAAACGGCCACGTCCAGCTCGACGCCTCGCCCGACGCCATCCGCACCGGCAACCACGAACGCGTACGCCGCTTCATCGGCCTGGAGAACGCATGAACGACATCGCCACCCTGCGCCGCGATCTTGCTGCGGCCTATCGCCTGGCCGCCCTGTTCGGCTGGGACGACACGCTCTACACGCACTTTTCCGTGCGCCTGCCCGGCGACGGCGAGCCGCGCTTTCTGATCAATCCGTTCGGCTTGTTCTTCGAGGAGATTCGCGCCAGCGACCTGATCGTGGTGGATATGCACGGCAAGGTGGTCGAGGGCAATGCCGACTACAACGTCGCCGGTTTCACCATCCATAGCGCCGTACACATGGCCCGCGACGACGCCCACTGCGTGATCCACACCCATACCCTGGCCGGCATGGCGGTGGCCGCCCAGGACGCCGGCCTGCTGCAGCTCAACCAGATCAGCACCGAGTTCCACGGCCGACTGGGCTACCACGCCTACGAAGGCGTGGCACTCGATCTGGACGAGCGCGTGCGCATCCAGGCCTCGCTGGGCGACAACATCGCCCTGCTGCTGCGCCACCACGGCCTGCTCAGCGTCGGCGCCAGCGTCGCCGATGCCTTCTACGTCATGCATTACCTGAATCGCGCCTGCGAGATCCAGCTCGCCGCCACCGGCGGTGGCCAGCCCTGCAGCGAGATTCCTACGCACCTGGCGCAGCACGCCTGCGAGCAGTTGCAGGGCGCCGAATGGCAGCGCCAGCTGATCTGGAAGGCCTGGCTGCGCAAGCTCGATCGCCTAGATCCCAGCTACCGGCAATAGGCGGCAGTGTGCGCACCACAACCTTCTGCATCACCACAAAACGCAGCAAACACGTGGCTTACAGCCTTACTTCAAACAATCCTGAAGTAAGTTTTTGCCCCAGCCGATTTTTCCCCGCACCTGGCCGGCCAAGAATCCGGCCACAACCAGAACGAGCCTGAGGCCTACCCATGGACAAGACCTTTCACCAGCCCCTGGGCGGCAATGAAATGCCCCGCTTCGGCGGCATCGCCACCATGATGCGCCTGCCGCACATCCAGAGCCCCGAGGAAAAACGCCAGCTCGACGTCGCCTTCGTCGGCGTGCCGCTGGACATCGGCACCTCGCTACGCTCCGGCACCCGCTTCGGCCCGCGCGAAATCCGCGCCCAATCGGTGATGATCCGCCCGTACAACATGGCCACCGGCGCCGCCCCCTTCGACTCGCTGAACGTGGCCGATATCGGCGACGTGGCGATCAACACCTTCAACCTGCTCGACGCCGTGCGCATCATCGAAGAGGCCTACGACGAGATCGTCGAGCTGGATATCAAGCCGTTGACCCTGGGCGGCGACCACACCATCACCCTGCCGATCCTGCGCGCCTTGCACAAGAAGTACGGCAAGATCGGCCTGGTGCACGTCGATGCCCATGCGGATGTGAACGATCACATGTTCGGCGAGAAGATCGCCCACGGCACCACCTTCCGCCGCGCCCAGGAAGAAGGCCTGCTCGACAGCGAGCGCGTGGTGCAGATCGGCCTGCGCGCCCAGGGCTATACCGCCGAGGACTTCAACTGGAGCCGCAAGCAGGGCTTTCGCGTGGTGCAGGCCGAAGAGTGCTGGCACCAGTCGCTGGCGCCGCTGATGGCCGAGGTGCGCGAGAAGGTCGGCGGCGGCCCGGTGTACCTGTCCTTCGATATCGACGGCATCGACCCGGCCTGGGCGCCCGGCACCGGCACCCCGGAAATCGGCGGCCTGACTACCATCCAGGCGATGGAGATCATCCGCGGCTGCCAAGGCCTGGATCTGATCGGCGGCGACCTGGTCGAGGTCTCGCCGCCCTACGACACCACCGGCAACACCTCGCTGCTCGGCGCCAACCTGCTCTACGAAATGCTCTGCGTCCTGCCCGGGGTTCAACGCCGCTAAGGCGCCCCCCCTACAGCCCGGCGCCTCGCCTGAGCGCCGGGTGGATCCTTGCTGCTCAGGCCACAACAACTACAAGAACTGGAGAGCCAACATGGCTTTAGATCTATTCGTCGTTCTGCTTTACGTCGCTGCCATGCTCACGCTCGGCTGGTACGGCATGCGTCGCGCCAAAACCCGTGAAGACTATCTGGTCGCCGGCCGCAACCTCGGCCCAGGCTTCTACCTCGGCACCATGGCGGCCACCGTGCTCGGCGGCGCGTCGACCATCGGCACCGTGCGCCTCGGCTATGTGCATGGCATTTCCGGCTTCTGGCTGTGCGCCGCACTGGGCCTGGGCATCGTGGGCATCAGCCTGTTCCTCGCCAAGCCACTGCTGAAACTGAAGATATACACCGTCACCCAGGTGCTGGAACGCCGCTACAACCCCACGGCGCGCCATGCCAGTGCCGTCATCATGCTGGTCTACGCACTGATGATCGCGGCCACCTCGACCATCGCCATCGGTACTGTGATGCAGGTGCTGTTCGGTATGCCGTTCTGGGTCGCCATCCTGGTCGGCGGCGGTATCGTGGTCGCCTACTCCACCATCGGCGGCATGTGGTCGCTGACGCTCACCGATATCGTCCAGTTCATGATCATGACCGTCGGCCTGGTATTCATCCTCATGCCACTGTCGATCAGCGAAGCTGGCGGCTGGGATGCGCTGGTCGCCACCCTGCCATCCAGCTACTTCTCCTTCACCAGCATTGGCTGGGACACCATCGTCACCTACTTCCTGATCTACTTCCTGGGCATCTTCATCGGCCAGGACATCTGGCAGCGCGTGTTCACCGCCCGCAGCGAGCGTGTGGCCCGTGTGGCCGGTACCGCAGCTGGTCTGTACTGCGTGCTCTACGGCCTGGCCGCCGCGCTGATCGGCATGGCCGCCAAGGTGTTGCTACCAGAGCTGGACAACGTCAACAACGCCTTCGCCAGTATCGTCCAGCACAGCCTGCCGGATGGCATCCGCGGCCTGGTCATCGCCGCCGCCCTGGCCGCGCTGATGTCCACCGCCAGCGCCGGCCTGCTGGCCGCCTCGACCACTGCCGCGCAGGATCTGTGGCCGCTGTTCGGCGGCAGGGACGAAGACGGTGACGTGCACAAGAATCGCGCCTTCACCCTGCTGCTCGGTATCGTCGTGCTGGCCATATCCCTGGTCGTCAGCGATGTCATCAGCGCCCTGACCCTGGCCTATAACCTGTTGGTCGGAGGCATGCTGGTGCCGCTGCTGGGTGCGATCTACTTCAAACGCGCCAGCACCTTCGCCGCCATCCTCAGCATGCTGCTCGGCAGCCTCACCGCCGCGCTGTTCATGTTCCTCGACGGCCTGGATGCCAATACCCCGATCTACTACAGCCTGGCCGTCGGGACGACGACCTTCTTCGTCGCCAGCCTGTTGTCGCGGCGCAGTGCCACAGTCAGCCATGCGCTCTGATACAGCTCGTGCAATGCCCGCCTTCGGGCGGGATTTGGCGAAGGTGATGCACTCACCCTCGCCCCTTTACTCTCTCGGTGCGGAAGGAAGCAGCCCATGACCACCTGCGGCGAATTTCTCGTCAAACAACTCGAAGCCTGGGGCGTCGACACCGTGTTCGGCATCCCCGGCGTGCACACCGTCGAGCTCTACCGTGGCCTACCGGCCAGCGGCATCCGCCACGTCACCCCGCGCCACGAACAGGGCGCCGGCTTCATGGCCGATGGTTATGCGCGCGTCTCGGGGAAACCCGGCGTGTGCTTCATCATCACCGGGCCGGGGATGACCAACATCCTCACCGCCATGGGCCAGGCCTACGCCGACTCGATCCCGATGCTGGTGATCTCCAGCGTCAACGAGCGCGAACGCCTGGGCCTGGGCAAGGGCTACCTGCACGAGCTGCCCAACCAGCGGGCGATGACGGCAGGCGTCACCGCCTTCAGCCATACCCTGATGAGGGTCGAGGAGCTGCCCGCCATTCTCTCCCGCGCCTTCACCGTGTTCGAGGGCGAGCGACCACGTCCGGTGCACATCGAGCTGCCACTGGACATCATCACCGCCGACGCCTCGCACATGTCCCTGGCGCCACGCCCTACGGTGCGCCGCCCGGCGCCGAACCGCACGCTGATTCGCGAGGCCGCCGGGCTGCTCAAACAGGCCGAACGCCCGTTGCTGCTGCTCGGTGGTGGTTGCGTCGCCGCCGAGGCCGAGGCGCGCGCCCTGGCTGCCGCGCTGGATGCACCGACGGCGCTGACCATCAACGCCAAGGGCCTGCTGCCACCGGGCCATCCGCTGCTGCTGGGCAGTAACCAGTCGCTGCGCCCGGTGCGCGACCTGGCGCTGGAGGCCGACGTGGTACTGGCCATCGGCACCGAGCTGGGCGAGACCGACTACGACGTGGTGTTCGACGGCGACTTCCGCCTGCCTGGCCGGCTGATCCGCATCGATATCGACGGCCAACAGCTGCAGCGCAACTTCACCCCGCACCTGGCGATCCAGGGCGATGCGCGCCTGGCCATGCGCATGCTGCTGGCCGAGTTCGATCCCCGTCAGCCAGGCGAACACAGCCCCGGCGCCCAGCGCACTGCCGCCGTGCAGAAGCATCTGGCCGATAATTTCAAGGCTTGGGCGCACTACCGACAGCTGTTCGACTGCATCCTCGATGCCCTGCCCGATGCTCGCTTCGTCGGCGACTCGACGCAGACCGTCTACAGCGGCAACCACCTGGTGGAGCTGGACGGCGCGCGGCGCTGGTTCAACGCCTCCACCGGCTACGGCACCCTCGGCTACGGCCTGCCGGCGGCCATCGGCGCCAAGTTGGCCGAACCGTCTCGCCCGGTGATCAGCCTGATGGGCGACGGCGGCATCCAGTTCACCTTGCCCGAGCTGGCCAGTGCGGTCGAAGCCAGGGTCGGCATCATCGTGCTACTGTGGAACAACAGCGGTTACGGCGAGATCAAGCGCTACATGCAGCGCCGCGACATCACCCCGATTGCCGTGGACATCTACACGCCGGATCTACTGGCCATCGCCCGCGGCTTTGGTTGCGCCGCCGAGCGCGCACGGGATCATGCGCACCTGGCCGAGTTGCTGCGCCAGGCGCCTACGGATAGACCGCTGCTGATCGAAATAATGGAAGAAGCGCCGTTTCACCCCTGAGGTGAAACGTAGTCGCGGCCAAAGCCCGGCCCACCAAGGATGTGGGCAAGGCTTTGGCCGCGATCATCAAAGAGGTTGGCGGACTCGTAGGGCGAGTGCAACCCGCCGTTGTCAGGCCGGCGGGTTTCACCCGCCCTACGCGGGGCGATCCGGTCGATGAAGGGATGCTCAGCGGCGCTGACGCGCCTCACGACGCAGGCGTTCCTGCTCGGCCTGGCTGATGCGGATCGGTTGGGGTTGCGGGGCGAGCCCAAGGGCCTGCAGCAGGTTTTGCACTTGTTCTTGCAGCTTGGCGAGCATGGATACGACCTCCTGCCAAGTGAGTGGAATCACCAGCGCTGCTGGCTCACCTATGAGATTAGGCCTGCCAAAGCGGATTTCAACCGGTACAGGTCAAATAACGGGACTTTTGCGCCGGTATGGGAACACGTCGATCACCTTGCCCGCCCGAATCGCCTCCTGCAAGCCCTTCCAGTAGTCGGCGTCATACAGATTGCCGTGCAGTTGGCTGAACAGACGGCGCTGCTTGATATCGGCGAACAGAAAGGGCGGAAACTCTTCGGGGAACACATCCATCGGCCCCACCGAGTACCAGGGCTCGGAACTCATTTCGTCCTCGGGGAAACGCGGCGGCGGAATGTGGCGGAAATTCACCTCGGTGAGAAAACAGATCTCGTCGTAGTCGTAGAACACCACGCGACCATGACGGGTAACGCCGAAGTTCTTCAGCAGCATGTCGCCGGGGAAGATATTGGCCGCCGCCAGTTGCTTGATGGCCAGGCCGTAATCCTCCAATGCCTCACGCACCTGCGCCTCGTTGGCACTTTCCAGATAGAGGTTGAGCGGGGTCATGCGCCGCTCCGTCCAGCAATGGCGCACCAGCACGGTATCGCCCTCCACCACTACGGTCGATGGCGCCACCTCCAGCAGCTCGGCCAGACACTCCGGCTCGAACTTGGCCTTGGGGAAACGGAAGTCGGAGAATTCCTGGGTGTCAGCCAGACGCCCCACACGGTCGACACTTTTCACCAGACGGTACTTCTCGATCACCGTGTTGCGATCCACCGTCTTGGCGTGGGCAAAACGATCCTTGATGATCTTGAACACCGTATTGAAGCCCGGCAGCGTAAATACGCTCATCACCATGCCGCGCACACCGGGCGCCATGATGAAACGATCGTCGGTGGTTGCCAGGTGACCGATCAAGGCGCGGTAGAACTCCGACTTGCCGTGCTTGTAGAAACCGATCGAGGTGTACAGCTCGGCGATGTGCTTGCCCGGCAGAATGCGCTTGAGGAAGCCGACGAACTCCGCCGGGATCGCCACATCCACCATGAAGTAGCTGCGGGTGAAGGAGAAGATGATCGACACCTCGGCCTCGTCCGTGATCACCGCATCGGCCTGGATGCCATGCCCCTCCTGATGCAGCAACGGGATCGCCAGTGGCCATTGCTCGTCGTGGGTGTACAGACGGCCCACCAGGTAGGCGCCCTTGTTGCGATAAAGCACCGAAGAGAACAGCTCGATGCACAGCGCTGGATCCTTGCAGATCCAGTCCGGCAGGCTGGCGCGCAGTTGCATCTCCAGGCGCTGCAGGTCTCGCGGTAGATCCTCGTAGGGTACGTCGAAACGGTAATCCTCGAAGATCGCCTGCAAGGCCTCGCCCAACTCGCCCATGGGTCGATAGCTGCGCGTCTGCGCGGCCGATGGATGGCTGCGCAGCGAGGGTCGGGTGGTATGGATGAACATGCAGCCATCGCTGATCAGGTCATGGCTGAACAGGCTGCAGAAGATCGAGTTGAACCAGGTTTCCGCCAGTTCGTCATCGAAGCGCAAATCGATCAGGGCGATATAGGCGCTCTTCACCAACGGCCACTGCCCAACCTCCAGCAGCGTCGCATCGAAACCCTGACCCAGCCGCTCACGGGTTTGCGCGACTTTTTCCTCGTACAGGTTGATCCGCGCGGCCGAAGCGCGCTGCGCCTCCTGCCACTGTGCCTGCTCGAAGCGGGCGCGCGCGCCATCGGTGATCTGGCGAAAATGTTCGCGGTAATCGTCGAAACCCTCGAGGATCAAGCGGGCGATCTCGCCAGCCGGCCATTGTTGCCCCATACGAATGCCTCGCTGCGCAATGAGTGAACCGAGCTTAGCCGTAAAGCCAACAAAACGTAGCCTGGATGTAATCCGGGGAAGGATCCGCACCGTAAAACCGCTCCCGGGTTGCATCCGGGCTACGAAGCTGTAAGCGCCCCAGGCACGACTTCGAAAGCACAATGCGGATTGCCAGAACCACGGCCAACGGCAACACTCTCGCTCCCGACCTGCCGGATGCCTGTCTTGCGTATCGCCGACCTCCTTCGCCTGCTCCTGCTCGCCGCCATCTGGGGCGCCAGCTTCCTGTTCATGCGCGTCGCGGCGCCAGAACTGGGCAGCATGCCCACCGCCTTCTTCCGTGCCAGTGTCGGCACCATCGGCCTGCTCGTACTGCTTCTGGTACTGCGTACGGACTGGGATTTTCGCGGCAAATTTCGCATCTGCCTGCTACTCGGCGTCATCAACGCGGGCCTGCCCTCAGCGATGTACTGCCTGGCGGCGTTGATCCTGCCGGCCGGTTACTCGGCGATTTTCAATGCCACCACGCCATTGATGGGCGTGCTGATCGGTGCACTGTTCTTTCAGGAAGGCATCACCGCGAGCAAGGCCGTCGGTGTCGCACTCGGTCTGTTCGGCGTAGCCGTGCTGACCCGCACCGGCCCGATAGCCTTCGACATGCAATTGTTGCTGGGCGCCGGTGCCTGCCTGGTGGCCACCACCTGCTACGGCTTCGCGGGCTTCCTGACGCGGCGCTGGATCGGCCAGCAGGGCGGCCTGGACAATCGCCTGACCGCCTTCGCCAGCCTGGTGGGCGCCAGCCTGTTCCTGTTGCCGTTGTTCGCTGGCAGCCTGGCATTGCAACCGCCTGCCAGCTGGGGTGGGATCGAGGTGTGGCTATCGCTGGCAGGCCTCGGCCTGGTGTGCACCGCCTTTGCCTACGTTCTTTACTTCCGGTTGCTGGCCGATGTCGGACCGATCAAGGCGAGCACCACCACTTTCCTGATCCCACCTTTCGGCGTCCTGTGGGGCGCCCTGCTGCTGGGCGAACCCCTGAGCTGGGATTACCTGCCCGGCAGCGTGCTGATCGCCCTGGCACTCTGGCTGGTGGTGCGACCGAGCGCCGTCAGAGGCTGATCAGCAGACAATTCAGCAGTCGCTGGCCGCCAGGAAGATCGCAGCCAGCGCCTCGATCCCCGCCTGATCCACCTCGGTGAAACGCCCAATCAGCGGGCTGTCCAGATCCAGCACGCCAATCAGACGGCCGTCCTTGAGCAATGGCACCACCAGCTCGCTGTTCGACGCGCTGTCACAGGCAATGTGCCCGGGGAAGGCATGCACATCCTCGACCCGCTGCGTCTGCAGGCTGGCCGCCGCCGCACCGCAGACGCCTCGACCGAAGGCAATGCGCACGCAGGCCACCTTGCCCTGGAACGGGCCGAGCACCAGCTCGCCGTCCTTGACCAGATAGAAGCCAGCCCAGTTCAGATCCCCCAGCTCGTGAAACAGGAAGGCCGAGAACTGTGCAGCATTGGCGATGAAGTCACGCTCGCCGGATAGCAGCGCCTGCAGTTGCGCGCTCAACAGCGAGTAACCATCGAGCCCTGAGCCTGTCTGGGAAAGATCGATCATGCCTGTTGCTCCAGCAGTTGCAGCCCGACCCAGTGGCGGGCGAACTGGTAGGCGCAGCGGCCGTTGCGGTTGCCACGACCCAGTGCCCAGCGGATGGCGGCCTTTTCCAGCGCCTCGTCCCAGCTCCATTGCAGGCCGACCTGGCGGGCCTGCACGTCCACCCAGTGACGCACGACGATCAGGAAGTGCTCCTGACTGAAGGGATAGAACGACAGCCAGAGGCCAAAACGGTCGGACAACGCGATCTTGTCCTCCACCGCCTCATTGGGGTGTAGTTCGCCATCGACCATCTTCCAGTTCTCGTTGTCGCTCTGACGCTCGGGCACCAGGTGACGACGGTTGGACGTGGCGTACAGCAGGACGTTATCGGGAGCCTGCTCCAGCGAGCCATCGAGCACGCTCTTGAGCACCCGGTAATCGCCCTCGCCCGCCTCGAACGACAGGTCGTCGCAGAACAGCACGAAACGTTGCGGCAACCCGGCCAGCAACTCCACCACCCTTGGCAGATCAGCCAGGTGATCGCGCTCGATCTCGATCAGGCGCAGGCCGGCCTTGGCATGCTCGGCGAGCAAGGCACGCACCAGCGACGATTTACCGGTGCCGCGAGCGCCCCAGAGCAACGCGTGGTTGGCCGGCAGGCCGCTGACGAACTGACGGGTATTGCGCGCCAATTGTTCGCGCTGGGCATCCACGCCTAGCAGGTCGCTCAGCGACAGATCCAGACTGACATCCAGCGGCTGCAGGAAGCCGCTACGGCCATCACGCACCCAACGCGCGGCCACACTGCGGTTCCAGTCCACCACGGGACGCAGTGCAGGCAGCAGGGGTTCAATGCGCTCCAGTACCTGTTCGGCACGGGAAAGAAAATCGAGCAAACGGGAATCCACGATGTACTACTCCTTTTGCGCAGAACCGCACGTTGCAGGCTCTGCCGATACAGGGTCGCTATCAGCTATGCTTGGCAGGCGCCCAAGGATCAGAGACTACGCACGCCTTTATGGATATATCGCTCACCCATCGCCTGTCATTCAAACAGGCCGGCCTGACCGTCCTGGTGGCGTTTATCCTTGGCACGCTGCTCAGCATCACCCAGGTAGCGGTCGATTATGCCAGCGAAGAGGCCTCCATCAACCGCGAGATTCGGGCGTTACTGGAAATCAGCCACAACCCTGCAGCCCGAATCGCCTACAACATCGACGCCGAACTCGCACAAGAGCTGGTGCTCGGCCTACTGCGCTCGCCAGCGGTCACCCGCGCCGAACTGATCGACAACAGCGGTCTGGTTCTGGCCAGCGTCAGCCGGCCGCGCAGCGAAAGCCGCTACCGCGTCTTCAGCGACAGCCTGTTTGGTGCTCAGCGCGAGTTCCAGGATCCGCTCCACGTCTCCCACGCCCCCAACGAAGCCCTCGGCATACTGCGCCTGGAAGTCGACACCTATGCCTTCGGAAGCCACTTTCTCAAGCGTTCGCTGATCACCCTGCTGACCGGCTTCGCCCGCAGCCTGCTGCTCTCACTGATTCTTCTGGTGATGTTCTACTTCATGCTGACCAAGCCGCTGACCGGGGTGATCCGAGCGCTCAGCCAACGCAATCCGCAAGATCCGCAGCACCGACCAGTGCCCTGCCCGAAGGGGCACGAACGCGACGAAATCGGCACTCTGGTCGAGGTCACCAACCGCCAGCTGTCGAGCATCGCTCAGGAAATCGAGCAGCGCCGTAATGCCGAAGATCGCCTGACTCAGTACCTGAGCGAACTGGAGAACATCGTCTCGGCACGCACCGCTGAACTCAAGGCCACCAACGTCCGTCTCAGCCAGTCCAACAGCGAGCTGGAAGTGGCGCGTACCACCGCGCTGAACATGGCGCAGGCACGCTCGGCCTTTCTCGCCAACATGAGCCACGAGATTCGCACCCCACTCAATGGCCTGCTGGGCATGCTCGCCCTGGCACTGGATGGCCCGCTGAGTGCCGAACAACGCCAGCAGTTGGGCATCGCTCACGACTCCGGCAAGGTGCTGGTGGAGCTGCTCAACGACATCCTCGACCTATCCAAATTCGAAGCCGGGCAGTTGGAGCTGGAGCAGATTCCCTTCGACCTCGGCGTGCTGGCCGAAGAAACCGCCAGCCTGCTGTCGCAGAACGCCGCAAGCGCAGTGGAGCTGACCTGTCTGATCGACCCGGCGCTGCCGGCGCAGGTGCTGGGCGACCCGACGCGGGTGCGCCAGATCGTCAGCAACCTGCTGTCCAATGCGCTCAAGTTCACCCGTTTCGGCCGAGTCGATCTGCTGGTGGGGCGTACCGCGAAAGGCATCAGCATCCGTGTACGCGATACCGGCATCGGCATCGCCGAAGACGCGCAGAACCGTATCTTCCAACCCTTTGCCCAGGCCGAAGTAGGGATTACCCGCGAATATGGCGGCACCGGCCTCGGCCTGGCGCTGACCCGTCGACTGTGCGAAGCGATGCACGGCACCCTCAGCCTGCAATCGAAAGAAGGCTTCGGCAGCGAATTCTGCGCGGAGCTGCCGCTGCCGGCACATATCGAGCAAGCCGTGCGGCCCAACCTGCAAGGCCGCATCGTGGCGCTGACCCCAGCCAGCAGTGGTTTGCAGCAGATGCTTGGCCAGTGGCTGCCGGTCTGGGGGTTGGAATACCAGCGTCTGGACACCGACACCAGCCTGCAGGGTATCCATGCCGACCTGCTGATCAGTGACGCCCCGGAGTGCCTGCAAGGCATTCGTCCCGAGCTGAGCACACCCGTGTTGCTGGTCACCGCCTATGGCAACTTCCTGCCTCAGGAGCAGGCCCAGCGCCTTTCGCCGCTGCTGCAGATCGCGCGACCGTTGGCCCGCAACGGCCTGCTCCAGGTGCTGCGACACATCCTCCACAGCGACGCGGCCGAGACGCAGGACAGCGCCCAGGCGCATTCGCCCCGCACAGGCTCCAACCGAGTGCTACTGGTGGAGGACAACCCGGTCAATCAGATGGTCGCCAAGGGCATGCTGGCCAAGCTGGGCTGCCAGGTGCTGGTCGCCGGGCACGGCGGCGAAGCCCTGGAGATTCTGGAACAGGAGGACGTCGACCTGGTGTTGATGGACTGCAACATGCCGGTGATGGACGGCTACGAAGCAAGCCGGCGCATCCGTGACAACGGCCGCTGGCCCGATCTGCCCATTGTCGCGCTGACCGCCAACGCGTTGTCCGATGAACGCGAGCGTTGCCGCGCCGCCGGCATGAACGACTACCTGGCCAAACCCTTCCGCCGCGAGGAGCTGGCCGCCATGCTCGACACCTGGCTGCCCAGCGAAGTCACTCGCTGAGCCTTGCCAGCAGACGATCCAGACTGCGGCGCAGCCCTTCCATCTCCAGTAGCTCCTGATCACCGAACTGGCACAGGAGCTGCGCCTTGAGCGGCACTACCTGCGCCCGTAGCGCTTTGCCCTCTTCGCTCAGAGCCAGATGCACCTCACGCTCGTCATGCGCCGCACGACGGCGCAGCACCAGGCCCATCTGTTCCAGACGTTTGAGCAACGGCGTGAGGGTGCCTGAGTCCAGTTGCAGGCGCTGGCCGAGCGCCTTCAGCGTCGGTTGCTCGGGAGCCCTCTCCTGCCACTCCCACAGCACCAGCATCGCCAGATACTGCGGGTAGGTCAGGCCGAGTGCATCGAGCATCGGCTTGTAGCCACGAATCACCGCACGGGATGCGGCGTAGAGCTTGAAGCAAAGCTGGTCGTCCAGCTCTAGCCGGACATTGTCGAAGGCTGTCATTTGAGCAGGGCTTCAATCTCGCTGCCCAGCTCTTCCGGCTTGGTGGTCGGGGCGAAGCGCTTGACCACCTGACCGTCCTGGCCGATCAGGAACTTGGTGAAGTTCCATTTGATGCCCTGGCTGCCGAGCAGGCCGGGGGCGCGCTTTTTCAATTGGACGAACAAGGGATGGGCATCACTGCCATTGACGTCGACCTTCTTGAACAGCGGGAAGCTGACACCGAAATTCAGCTCACAGAACTCGGAAATCGCGCCTTCGTCACCCGGCTCCTGCTTGCCGAACTGGTTGCAGGGAAAGCCCAGTACCACCAGACCGCGATCCTTGTACTGCTGCCAGACGCTCTCCAGCCCCTTGTACTGCGGGGTGAAACCACATTTGCTGGCGGTGTTGACCACCAATACGGCCTTGCCGCCGAAGTCGGCCAGGGTTTTCTGCTCGCCCTTGATGGTGGTGACCGGGATATCGAAAAGTGCATTGCTCATGGAGATCGTCCTGAAGAGGCTGGAAGTGCCGAACAACATAGCGAGCAATTAAATTGCATGCAATTTAATTGACGCAAAATAAGGCATGCAGATATCGCACTATCCGCAGGGTGGGTTAGCGGCGCTGAGCGCCGTGCTTACTGTCATCGACAAGTACAGCGCGCCGCGTAACCACCAGACGATATATCGCGTTGTATCGGTGGCAGGTTACGCGGCGCCTGGCGTAGCGAACTGATCGACAAAGGTAACAGACGGCTAATCCGCCCTACAGGAGGTTAGCGCCTAGCGCTCGTACCAGCGCGGCGAGCTGAGGCGCATCGCCCTGCAGCCGCACACGCAGCCCCTCAGTCTCGCGGCGCATCGGGTAATGCTTGCGCAAGTGGTCGAAAGCAGCGCGGCGGCTGCCGGCGTCGCCGACCAGGCTGCGGCGAAAATCGGCATCGTCGCGGCGCGGGTCGTACACTGCACGGCACAGGATGGTCAGGGCCCAGGCCAGATCGGCACTGGCGTCCAGCGTCACCTCGCTCAACCAGGGCGCTGGCAGCAGATCATCCAGGCGCACCCGCTCGGGCACGCCAAGTACACGGCAGCAGGCCTGGTAGATCTGCGCCGTACCGCGCAGCTTGCCGTCCAGGCTGTAGCCGGCGATGTGCGGCGTTGCCAACTGACACAGTGCGGCCAGCTCGACATCAGCCTGTGGCTCGCCCTCCCAGACATCCAGTACGGCCTTGAGATCGCCTCGCTCAGGCAGCAATGCACGTAGTGCGGCGTTGTCGACCACCGCGCCGCGGCTGGCGTTGATCAGCCAGCTCCCGGTTCTGAGCGCCGCCAGACGCGCGGCATCGAACAGGTGACGTGTCGACGCATCCAGCGGCGTGTGCAGGCTGATCACATCGCATTCGTCGATGATTCGCTCCAGGCTGACGAAATCGCCGCCCTCGCGGGCCTGACGCGGTGGGTCACAGACTCGCACCTGCCACCCCAAGCCACTTAGCACCTGCACCAAGCGCCCGCCTACCTGCCCCGCTCCGACCACACCATAAACCCGCGCAGCCGGGTCGACGCCTTCGCGCTCGGCCAGGGTCAGCACGCTGCCCAGCACGTAGTCCACAACGCCACGGGCGTTGCAACCCGGTGCGCTGCTCCAGGCGATGCCAGCCTCGGCGAAGTAATCGAGATCCAGGTGGTCGGTGCCGATGGTGCAGGTGCCGACGAAGCTCACCTGGCTACCGGCGAGCAAGGCGCGATCGACCCGCGTCACCGAACGCACCAGCAGCAGGTCGGCGTCGCGCACGTCCTGTGCGGTGATGGCGCGGCCTGGCAGGCGGCGAATGGTGCCAAAGTCGGCGAAGAACTCATCGAGCAGGGGAATGTTTTCGTCGGCAACGATATGCATGGCAGGCTCCGCAGGTCAGGGCGCCATTCTATGCCAGCAGCCCGCTGGCGTCCTCCCACACGGGCTTTTCTGACCGAAGCGTCAACGCGTAGACTAGGCGGTTTTCCCTCACCTCTAACGAAGAGTCGACATGTCCGCCGAAACCCGCCTGGGGCGCGTGCGCAAGGAACTGCGCGAGCTGCTCGCCCTGGCCACCCCGATCATCATCGCCCAGCTGTCCTACACCTCGATCAGCTTCGTCGATACCGTCATGTCCGGCCGTGTCAGCCCGCGCGATCTGGCCGCCGTGGCGTTGGGCAACTCGATCTGGGTACCGGTGTTCCTGCTGATGACCGGCGTACTGCTGGCCACCACGCCCAAGGTGGCGCAGCGCTTTGGCGCGGGCCAGGAGGCAGAGATCGGCCCGCTGGTGCGCCAGGCCCTGTGGCTGGCACTGTTCGTCGGCCTCTGCGCAGCGACCTTGTTGTGGAATGCGGAAATCGTCCTGCGCCTGATGAAGGTGGACGAGGATCTGATCGCACCGGCCATGGGCTACCTGCGCCCGGTTGCCTGTGGCTTCCCCGCCGTGGCGCTGTATCACGTGCTGCGCTGTTTCAGCGATGGCCTGGGTCATACCCGACCGAGCATGGTGCTGGGCATCTTCGGCCTGCTGCTGAACATTCCGGCCAACTACGTGCTGATCTACGGCAAGTTCGGCGTACCGCCACTGGGCGCGGTCGGCTGCGGCTGGGCCACCGCGCTGGTCATGACCTGCACCCTATTGGGCATGCTGGTGTGGATTCGCAAGGCGCCTTACTACCAATCCAGCAGGCTATTCGAGCGTTTCGACTGGCCCGAGTGGGCGACCATCAAGCGCTTGCTGGGCATTGGCGTACCAATCGGCGTGTCAGTATTCGCCGAGTCGAGCATCTTCGCGGTGATCGCCCTGCTGATCGGCGGCCTCGGCGCCACCGTGGTGGCCGGCCACCAGATCGCCCTGAATTTCAGCTCGCTGGTGTTCATGATCCCCTACTCGCTGGGCATGGCCGTGACCGTCCGCGTCGGCCAGGCGCTGGGCCGTGGGCAACCGCGCCAGGCACGCTTCGCTGCGGGGGTCGGCATGGCCACCGCACTGGCCTATGCGTTCCTATCGGCCAGCCTGATCCTGTTGCTGCGCGAGCCCATCGCACGCATCTACACACCAGATGCCGAAGTGATCGCGATTGCCGCCATGCTGATCGTCTACTCGGCACTGTTCCAGCTTTCGGACGCCATCCAGGTCACCGCTGCCGGCGCCCTGCGGGGTTATCAGGACACCCGGGTGACCATGCTGCTGACATTGTTCGCTTATTGGGGCATCGGCCTGCCGGTGGGTTACGCGCTGGGGCTGTCCGACTGGTTCGGTGAACCGAGCGGACCCAGCGGTCTGTGGCAAGGGCTGGTGGTGGGGCTGACCTGCGCGGCGATCATGCTGTCGATCAGGCTGACCAGCAGCGCGCGCCGGCGCATCCACAGGTAGGGCGGGTGCAACCCGCCAGGGCGCCAATGGCGGGTTTCACCCGCCCTACTTGGGTTATGTCTTCGTTAAGTTGGTGCAAAAGCCCGTAGGGTAAGTCCGCCGCGATCAATCGGTCTTCTTGCGAATCCAGTACAGATAGCTGCCATCTTCTTCAGCCTGGCCAAGCAGTTCGTGGCCGAGGAAAACGCAGAACTTAGGGATATCACGGCGGGTCGACGGGTCGGTGGCGATCACCTTGAGCAGGCCGCCAGGGGAAAGGTCGCGCACCTTGTTGTGCAGCATCATCACCGGTTCTGGACAATGCAGGCCGCTGGCATCTAGCAGGTCATCGTGATTCAGGGTCAGGGCTTCGGACATAGGGGGCTCCACAGGCAGGCGCGCATTGTCGCGCAAAGCTGACCTCCAGGTCACCCTGCAGGCACAACCTTGGATGGGCAGCGTGCATCAGCCAACTGCGGCAAAGTGCTCGCGCTCTGGCGAGTCATGGATGGCACGCACGCCAGCTTCGGGCGGAGCCTGGAGCGACGCGGGAGTCCGGGCCGGACGGATGTCCGCGCCCGGTTCACTTTGTCACTTGCCGTGCCGGCGCAGGTGGCAGGTCACTTCTTCACGGTCGTGATAGAGCTGCTTGCAGCCGATGCTGACCTTCAGGCCGCGCTCCGCCAACCCCGACTCGATACGATCGAGCAGGCGCCGCACTTCAGCGTAGCGCTGTTTCATCGGCAGTTTGAGGTTGACCACCGCCTCGCGGCACAGCCCCTCGCCCAGCCAGGTTTCGATCATCGCGGCCGTGCGCGCCGGTTTCTCGACGATATCGCAGACCATCCAGTGCACCGGATGCCGCGGGCGGAACAGGAAACCATCGGCGCGCTGGTGCACGACGAAACCGGAATACATCAGGCTTTCGGCCATCGGCCCGTTGTCCACGGCAGTGACGCGAATCTCCCGATTGACCAGTTGCCAGGTCCAACCTCCGGGCGCGGCGCCCAGATCCACGGCGGTCATGCCCGGCGCCAGGCGCTGATCCCACTGCTCACGCGGAATGAAATGGTGCCAGGCTTCCTCAAGCTTGAGCGTGGAGCGGCTCGGCGCCTCGCGCGGAAACTTCAGACGCGGAATGCCCATCGGCCACATCGCCTGGTTATCCGCCTCGGCGATACCAGCGAACACCTCGCGACCGCTCTTGAAGGTCAGCAGCAGGCGTGGCTTCTTCGCATCGTCCACCAGCTTGCCAGCCTTGAGCAGCGCCTTGCGCAGGGGCGCCTCGAACTTCTTGCAGAAGGTCGAGAGTTCCTTGCCGTCGTTGGTATCCACCACTTCCAACCACAGACTGCCGCACACCGGATAATCGGCCAGAGCCTCGAGCAGCACGCTGATGCGATCGCTCTCTGGCAACATGACGAAACCACCGCGCGCCCATTGCCGCGGGAATATCAGGCTATTGAAGCGCACACTGCGCATCAGACGCTCGCTGCCATCGGCCTCACTGCAGACGAACTCGGCGCACGCGCTGCCAGGCTTGGTTCTGGAATAGCCGGACACATCCAGACGCGCAGCGAGGTCGGTGATCTCGGCGCAGACCTCACCCTCGAAACCGGGGCGGCAATGCAGAAACAGGGTATTCATCAAAGGGTCTCCTCGAGTCGCGCATGATACCCGAGACCGGAACCCCGAGCCGTTAAACCTGTCCAGCTATACATGTGCTGCCAACAGATACGGATCGGCAACCAGGCCGCTGGCGAATGCGCCTCGATGAAGCCCGGCCATCCAATAAACAGGCAGCGCATGGCAACCCCTAAAGGATATGCGCTAGCCAGACCGCCCAAGCCGAACTAGCTTGAAGGTCTGCCGCCATCAGACACAGCCCGAACCGTGCGGGCCCAAGGAGATGTGCAATGCCCTCCCTCGATAGCCTGAACTGCCGCCGCGAACTGAAGATCGGCGACGCCACCTACCACTATTTCAGCCTGCCCGAGGCCGCCCAGCGGCTCGGCAATATCGACCGCCTGCCCATGTCGCTCAAGGTTCTACTGGAAAACCTGTTGCGCAACGAAGACGGCAAGACAGTCATGCCCGAAGACCTGCAAGCCATGGTCGACTGGCTCGACAAGCGCGCCTCCGATCGTGAGATCCAGTACCGCCCGGCGCGTGTACTGATGCAGGACTTTACCGGCGTACCCGCCGTGGTCGACCTGGCAGCCATGCGCGATGCCATGGCCAAGGCCGGCGGCGATCCGCAGCGAATAAACCCGCTGTCGCCGGTGGATCTGGTCATCGACCACTCGGTGATGGTCGACCGCTACGCCTCCTCCAGCGCCTTCCATGACAACGTCGAACTGGAAATGCAGCGCAACGGCGAGCGCTACGCCTTCCTGCGCTGGGGCCAGCATGCCTTCGACAACTTCAGCGTGGTGCCGCCGGGCACCGGCATCTGTCACCAGGTCAACCTCGAGTACCTGGCGCGCACCGTGTGGACCAAAGAAGAGGACGGCATCACCCTCGCCTACCCCGACACCCTGGTCGGCACCGACTCGCACACCACCATGATCAACGGCCTTGGCGTACTCGGCTGGGGCGTCGGCGGCATCGAGGCGGAAGCGGCGATGCTCGGCCAGCCGGTGTCGATGCTGATTCCCGAGGTGATCGGCTTCAAGCTCAGCGGCAAGCTCAAGGAAGGCATCACCGCTACCGACCTGGTACTCACCGTCACCCAGATGCTGCGCAAGAAAGGCGTGGTGGGCAAATTCGTCGAGTTCTATGGCGACGGCCTGGCCGACCTACCACTGGCCGACCGCGCCACCATCGCCAACATGGCGCCGGAATACGGCGCCACCTGCGGCTTCTTCCCGGTGGACGATATCACCCTCGGTTACCTGCGCCTGTCCGGTCGCCCGGACGCTACCGTGCAACTGGTCGAGGCCTACAGCAAGGCCCAGGGTCTGTGGCGCGAGCCAGGCGCCGAGCCCGTGTTCACCGACAGCCTGAGCCTGGATCTGGGCAGCGTCGAGGCCAGCCTGGCCGGCCCCAAGCGCCCTCAGGATCGCGTCTCGCTGGGCCAGGTCAGCCAGGCCTTCGACGACTTCGTCGGCCTGCAGCTCAAGCCCACCGCCAAGGAAGACGGCCGCATGCTCAATGAAGGCGGGGGCGGCACCGCTGTAGGTGGCGACAAGCAAAGCGGTGAGATCGACTACCAGGACGAAGGCCACACCCATCGCCTGAAAGATGGCTCCGTGGTGATCGCCGCCATCACCTCCTGCACCAACACCTCCAACCCCAGCGTGATGATGGCCGCCGGCCTGCTGGCCAAGAAAGCCGTGGAAAAGGGCCTGCAACGCCAGCCCTGGGTGAAGAGTTCGCTGGCCCCTGGCTCCAAGGTGGTCACCGAATACTTCAATGCCGCCGGCCTAACGCCTTATCTGGAGAAGCTCGGCTTCGACCTGGTGGGCTACGGCTGCACCACCTGCATCGGTAACTCCGGCCCACTGCGCGAGCCCATCGAGAAAGCCATCACTCAGGCCGACCTCACCGTCGCCTCGGTGCTGTCCGGCAATCGCAACTTCGAGGGCCGCGTACACCCGCTGGTGAAGACCAACTGGCTGGCCTCGCCGCCCCTGGTGGTCGCCTATGCCCTCGCCGGCAGCGTACGCCTCGACCTGACCCAGGATGCCCTCGGTACCGGCAAGGATGGCCAGCCGGTGTACCTGAAGGACATCTGGCCGACCCAGGCCGAGATCGCCGACGCCATCGCCAAGGTCGACACCGCCATGTTCCGCAAGGAATACGCCGAAGTCTTCGCCGGTGACGAGAAGTGGCAGGCCATCGATGTGCCCAAGGCCGATACCTATGCCTGGCAAGGCGATTCCACCTATATCCAGCATCCACCGTTCTTCGAGGACATCGCCGGTGACCCACCGCGCATCACCGATATCCGCCAGGCGCGCATCCTCGCTCTGCTCGGCGACTCGGTGACCACCGACCACATCTCCCCGGCCGGCAACATCAAGGCCGACAGTCCGGCAGGGCACTACCTGAGCGAGCACGGCGTGGACAAGGCCGACTTCAACTCCTACGGCTCGCGCCGCGGCAACCATGAAGTGATGATGCGCGGTACCTTCGCCAATATCCGCATCCGCAACGAAATGCTCGGCGGCGAGGAAGGCGGTAACACCCTGCATGTGCCGAGCGGCGAAAAGCTGGCGATCTACGATGCGGCCATGCGTTACCAGGCCGAAGGCACACCGCTGCTGATCATCGCCGGCAAGGAATACGGCACCGGTTCCAGCCGCGACTGGGCGGCCAAGGGCACCAACCTGCTGGGAGTCAAGGCGGTGATCGCCGAAAGCTTCGAGCGCATCCACCGCTCCAACCTGGTGGGCATGGGCGTGCTGCCGTTGCAGTTCAAACCCGGCACCGACCGCAACAGCCTCAAGTTGACCGGCCAGGAAGTGCTGGCCATCGAAGGCCTGGAAGGCGTGGAAGGCGTGGAACTGCGCCCGCAGATGCCGCTGACGCTGATCATCACCCGCGAAGACGGCCAGCACGAGGAGGTCGAGGTGCTGTGCCGCATCGACACCCTCAACGAAGTCGAGTACTTCAAAGCCGGCGGCATCCTGCACTACGTACTGCGCCAGATGATCGCCAACTGATGCACCTGCCCTGCCGTACCATGCAGCAGGGTTGCTCCGTCGGGCCAGGGATGGCCAACGTCGTGACAAAAATGTGACGCCATTCAAAAAGCGTTTACACTCGCCAAAAAACGGATTCGCCCTCAACTTCGCCGTTCGTCGGCCGATGAACAGGGCATTACAACGACGGATACCTGCCATGCGTAACAACCAGCCGGTCACTCAGCGTGAGCGCACCTTTCCTGCGCAACAACGCCTGATATCCACCACCGATCTCAAAGGGCAAATCACCTACTGCAACGACGCCTTCGTCGACATCAGCGGCTTCACCCGTGAAGAATTGCTGCGTTCGCCGCACAACATCGTGCGCCATCCGGACGTCCCGTCGGCCGTTTTCGAGCATATGTGGACGACCCTGAAAAAGGGCCGCCCGTGGATGGGCATCGTCAAGAATCGCAGTAAGAATGGCGACCACTACTGGGTCAACGCCTACGTCACGCCTGTGACCGAAAACAATCAGGTCGTCGGCTACGAATCCGTCCGTGTCAAACCGACCGCCGAGCAAGTACGCCGCGCCGAAACGCTGTACGCCCGCATCAACGCCGGCAAGTCGGCCGTTCCGGCAAGCAATCAGTGGCTGCCGATCGTCCAAGCGTGGATGCCCTTCATCCTGGTCAGCCAGATCGGCTTCATGATTGGCCACTGGATGGGCAGCAACTGGGGCTTCATCCTCGCCGCCCTGCTCTCCGTACCGCTGGGTCTGGCCGGCATCGCCTGGCAGACACGCGGCGTCCAACGCCTGCTGCGCCTTGCCGAGCAAACCACTTCAGATCCGCTGATCGCGCAGATGTACACCGACAGCCGCGGCGCCGAAGCTCGCCTGGAAATGGCCATGCTCAGCCAGGAAGCACGGCTGAAAACCTGCCTCACCCGCCTGCAGGACACCGCCGAGCAACTGACCCAGCAAGCGCGTGAAGCCGACAAGCTCGCGCACAACAGCTCGGCCGGCCTCGAGCGCCAGCGCAGCGAGACCGAACAGGTCGCTACCGCCGTCAACGAAATGGCCGCCACCACCCTGGAGGTGGCCAGCAATGTCGCGCGTACGGCCATCGCTACCCAGGAAGCCAACCGCCTGACCGGCGAGGGACGCGGTATAGCCGCGGAAACCCGCGAAGCCATCCAGCGCCTGTCGCAATCGGTGGGCGACACCGGCGAGACCGTTACCCGCCTGGCCCAGGACAGCAATGAAATCGGCGGTGTGGTCGACGTGATCAAAGGTATCGCCGACCAGACCAACCTGCTCGCCCTCAACGCTGCCATCGAAGCCGCCCGCGCCGGTGAAATGGGCCGCGGCTTCGCCGTGGTGGCCGACGAGGTTCGCTCGCTGGCGCAGCGCACCGCCGAGTCCACCGAACAGATCCACGCCCTGATCGCCAAACTGCAGCGCACGGCCGAAGAAGCCGTACTGACCATGGAAATCGGCCGCAAGCAGGCCGACGAAGGCGTCGAGCGCGTTCTGCAAGCCGATCAGGCGCTGGCCGGCATCAGCGAGTCAGTCGCCAATATCGCCGACATGGCCAACCAGATCGCCGCGGCGGCGGAAGAGCAAAGCGCGGTTGCAGACGAAATCAACCGCAACATCACCACCATCGCCCAACTGGCCGACCAGACTGCAGGCGAAGCCAACGACACCGCCAAACTCAGCGAAGCCCTGACCAACACCGCACAGGGCCAATACGCCCTGGTCGAACGTTTCAACCGCTGAAACAAAAGGCGCAGCGGCTGAGCCGCTGCGCCTTTGCTCACCTGTCACCACACGCAAACCGCCGCCGGCTCTCTACCTCGCGCCGGCGCGCGCCATTGCCACTTGCCAGTCGTTATATGGACTGGTGTATAAACTGCCCGCGGCCTCACTTGTTGATGCTAATACCCTTGCAGACGGATACGCGGAACGCTGTCCATCCTGCTAGCGACGCACCCAACTAAGAAGTAAACGTCACAGGGACTTTTCTCGCATGGACACCAGCGAAGACAAAAACTACGTGCTCATTTTTTTCAACTCGATACTCGTGCTTCTGTTGGTCGCACTCATCATCTGCGCAGTTGCATTCTGGTTCAGCAGCTATGAAAGGAGCTTCGCCATCGCGAACACCGGTGCGTCGGTAGGCATCCTTCTCGCCGCACTGTCGGCACGCTCAGCCAAAAGCTTCACAGACAGATCCCTCGTCATCATCGGACTATTCTGCTCCGTCGGGTTCCAAGTCTGGTCAATGGCGACAGCATGATGCTGCGCTTCACTCGCGGACGCCATTGCGGGTGGCTAAGCACAGCGCTTTCCCCCTTGCTTGCTCGTCAGACCTCATGAGGAACACCGGATGACTGAGCTCATCTCCAAATACAAACATATATGGGGCGACGACCCCAGGGCATTACTGGACGAGTACAGCTACCAGGGCGAGTTGACTACGAAGCTTGATACGCTCAAACCAGAAGATCTTGATATCAAAACCTTCTACGAAATCGTTCTGTGGAAGCTCAATCGCTTTCCGAATATCCAGAATGATCTGCTGGACGAACTCAAGTGTGTCGGGACACTTAAAGCTACAGAACACCGGCAAGCCGAACCTGTCCTGCAAAAGCTGTTGAAGACCTCCGGAATCGCACTGCCAATGGCCTCGACGATTCTCAGGTTCTTGAATCCGTCGGTATTTCAGATCATCGATGATCGCGTCTATCGAATCATCCATCCCGGCAAAGCCAAATACCCAACCAAGCCTCAGAAGCTGAACAAGCGATACTTGAGCATCTCCTGCGACATCTACTTCGACTATCTCGACGCCTTACACAGGCTAGCCAGTCCAAAATTACCGTTCGAGGAGGCCGACCGTATTCTGTACGAGCTGGATATAAAGCTCGGTAACAAGATCGGTAGTGGAATCTGATTTCCCACTGCTCTCGGCCACAAACTGATAGCCCTTCGGGTGGGTAGCGCTCCGCTTAACTCCCCGACTCATTATTCGGTCCCAGCCCAATGCCCTTCCCAACCGATGAACACCAAGCCCTTCTGAACGTTAAAGGCGTAGGCCCGACCGTCGTACAGCGCCTTGAACAGATCGGCATCAACTCGCTTCAGGAACTGGCCGAAGCCAGCGTCAGCGATATCGTCACTGCAGTAGCCGGTCAGCTTGGCTCGACCTGCTGGAAAAACAGTCCGCAAGCACGTGCAGCTATCCAGGCCGCCATCGACCTGGCCAAATCACGTCAGTAACTCCCACTCTTTCACTGCCAAGGAACCCGGCATGCCTGCCCACGAGAAGATCAACTACGTCGAATACCCAACCCGCGATCTGCCGGCTACCAAAGCCTTCTTCCAGGCCGCATTCGGCTGGCGATTCACGGATTACGGCCCCGAGTACGCAGCCTTCGCCAACGAAGGCCTGGATGGCGGTTTCTTCAGCGCCGAGATGTCCGCACGCAGCGACAACGGCAGCGCACTGATCGTGTTCTACAGCGCCCAATTGGAAGACACCCTGGCCAAGGTCGAAACCGCCGGCGGGGAAGTCGTCAAACCGATCTTTTCCTTCCCCGGAGGCAGACGCTTTCACTTCGTCGAGCCGGGCGGCAACGAGTTTGCCGTATGGTCGGAGCCGGACGGTCAGTAGTCGCCACCATCTGCGAGCCTGTATCACCTGCAGCGACCGTCGTTCCCGCGCAGGCGGGAACCCAGAACAGCTCTCTGGGCTCCCGCCTGCGCGGGAGTGACGGTGAGAGCAATCCTCACACGATAAGTGCTTGCCTGGCATATCCCGTTTGACCCGTCGCCAGTTCCACCATTAACGTCCCAGCCCTTCCCTTCTCGGGCGAGCAACGCTTTCGCCTGAGTCATGGATGATCCACGAACCACCCAAGGAGTCATGCGATGCGAATCATGGTGATCGGTGCGAGCCGAGGTCTCGGCCGTGCGTTGGTAGAAGGTTTGGCACCAAGCCACGAGCTGATCGGGATTTCGCGTAGCCGCCCGGCCGACCTGGCCACGGATATCCAGTGGATCGAAGCGGACATGAGTGATCCTCTGCGGGCAGTGGACGCCATCGAAGCCCAGGCGCCACAGCATCTGGACGCGATCATCTACAACCTGGGGATCTGGGAAGCTCGTGCGTTCGAGGATGATTACAGCTTTCTGCTGGACGACGACGCACAGATTCTCGAGATGGTCAGCGTCAATATCGGCGCGACCTTGCTGCTGCTCAAACGCCTGCTACCGCGCCTGCTCGGCGGCGCCAAGCCGCAACTGATCCTGACCGGCTCCACCTCGGCCCTGCCGCAAAGTGGCCGCCCGGAAGTCACCTTCGGCGCCAGCAAGTTCGCCCTTAAAGGCATCGCAGAGAGCCTGCGCGAGGGCTTTCGCGATCAGCGTCTGGCCGTCACCTGCCTGCAGCTGGGCTATCTCAACACCCAGGATGGTCTGCAAACCCCGGTCGAACAGGCTGCGCAAAACGGCGAAGGCCAGCTGATTCCGCTGCACGATGTCGTCGCCCTGGTGCGAACCCTGCTGAGCCTTTCCGATGCCAGTTACGTGCGCGAGCTGGTGCTGCCCGCCATTGCCGACGAGCGCTTCTGAATACAAGGGAACCCATGCCTGATCTTTCCGTGACACTGACAACCAATCGCCTCCAGCTGCGCCCTCTGCAAGCAGCGGACGCTTCGGCGCTGTTCGCGATTTTTTCCGATCCTCAGGTCATGCAGTACTGGAACACGCCACCCTGGAACTCCGAAGCCGTAGCGCAGGATTTCATCCGCGCCGAGCAACAGGCCATGCACGATGGCCAACGCCTGACCCTGGCTATCGTCGACAGGGAAAGCGCCGAGCTGATCGGCAAATGCCTGCTGTTCAACTACCAGCCGGAATCGCGTCGTGCGGAGATCGGTTTTGGCATCGCATCGTCTGCCTGGGGCAAGGGTTACGTTCAGGAAGCGGCTGGCGAGCTACTGCGCCATGCTTTCGAAACCCTGGGTCTGAATCGCGTCGAGGCTGAAATCGACCCAACCAACAGCGCCTCCGGTCGTGCTCTGCAGCGCCTGGGCTTCAGCCAGGAAGGGTTGCTGCGCCAGCGCTGGATCATCGACGGGCAAGTGTCGGACTCGGCACTCTACGGGTTGCTGAAAGAAGACTGGCGCAGCCGCCATAGCCACCGGTAATTCGTGAACAACAGGTGAATCCATGCAGAGAATCGACCATATCCGCCTGATGTCCCGCTACAACGCCTGGATGAACGAACGGCTCTACGCTGCTGCATCCAGCCTGTCCGACGAGGCGCTGAGCGCCGAGCGTAATGCATTCTTCGGTTCGATTCTGGGCACACTCAATCATCTGGTGGTGGCCGACCGGATCTGGCTTGGTCGTTACACCTTTCATCCAGCCGGTTACCAGGCGCTAGCGGCACTCGACACGCTGAACAAACCAGAACGCCTGGATCAGCCGATGGCAGCGGATATCCGTGAACTGCGGGTACTGCGCCAACGACTGGATGCCTGCATCGAAGCCTTGGCGCAGGAAATTCGCGAAGAGCAACTGGATCAGCCGCTCAGCTATCGCAATATGAAAGGCGTGGAAGCGCGAAGGAATTTCTTCGCCCTGTTGATGCACCTGTTCAACCATCAGACGCATCACCGCGGCCAGGTCACGACGCTACTGAGCCAGGCGGGTGTGGATGTCGGGGTGACCGATCTACTGATGTTGATCCCTGAAGAGCTATGAAATCGAGCAAGCTCTGCAGCCAATGATGCGAGCACTCAAGTATCTGCTGATCGTCCTCGGCGCCGCTCTTGTGATTGCAGTGGCGTTTTTGCTGGTGAACATCGCCTCTACCGATGCGGATGCCACTTATGAGCTCAGAGGCCGCTACAAGCCATCCACGGACGGCAAGACGTATCTGGTGATTGAACACGATAACGGTGGTGGCTGCGGGCCGCTCTCGGTAGATGGCAATCGCTGGCCTCACCTGCTTCACGAGGCAGGGGAAGTCATGCCGGGGACGCGCACGATCAAGTGCGGCGGGGAGATCGATATCGAGATCAAACCCGGCAACATCTACTACTTCAATTATTGGGGGCCGTAGAAGCTGGAAACGCCAGCGCGCGGCAAAGACTTCACACCGATGTTGGGCCCCTGCGGCATAGCCTCAGGCCGATCTTTAGGCGTCGCGCCCCGTGACTAACAGACGTCAAAGCTCGGCCAGTTTCAGCCAGTGCGTGTAGAAACCCTCGGCGACCTGATTCAGCGCCCTGACCTTCCCAGTCAAGTCTTCCCGCATGTCGGCGATGCTCTGCTGACTGGGCTGGCTGGCATCGAGCAGATGTGCCCAATCGTCGAGCCAGAGCTCGATCAATGCCTGGGTCATTTCCGGATGCCCTTGCAACGCCAGCACCTTGTCCCCCCACGCGAAGGCCTGATTGTCGCACCAGCGGCTGCTCAGCAGCGGCTGAGCGCCGTCTGGTAGCGCGAAGGTGTCGCCATGCCACTGGAAAATGCCGAACGCTTCAGGCAAATGCGCCAACCAGGGGCTATCGACGGCCTCCGGGCGACGCTGCATGAGCTGCCAACCCGCTTCGGTATAAGGCATGCGACGAATGCTGGCACCCAGTGCCTTGGCCAGCAACTGGCCGCCCAGGCAGTGACCGATGAGGGGGATATCGCGCTCGATAAAACGCTGCAGCGCCGCCACTTCGTCGGCGATCCAGGGCAGTGGGTCGTTGACGCTCATCGGCCCACCCATCACGGCAACCGCCTTGGACCGCTCCAGGTCGTAACCGTGCAGTTCACCCAGATCGACACGCAACACGTCGAAGCTGCAGCCACGCGCCTGCAGCACCTGCGCCAGGTGAGCGGGCGGGCAATAATCGATATGAGTCAGGATCAGAACATCGGCCATGAGCACCTCCGCCGCGAAGTCTGCGCGAGAAGGATTGGCAAGTCGAGGTGGGCTGGAGTTTGAAACCATCGGCCGGACAACCGGCCGATGGTCTGAGCTGATGGACGCCGCTGCATC
The DNA here is from genome assembly GCF_003008615.1 of Pseudomonas mendocina. Lineage (NCBI taxonomy): Bacteria > Pseudomonadati > Pseudomonadota > Gammaproteobacteria > Pseudomonadales > Pseudomonadaceae > Ectopseudomonas > Ectopseudomonas mendocina. Next base: position 4,546,021 of record NZ_CP027657.1, on the reverse strand, counting down.
CGCACTTGTGGATGTACTGAAAAAGTCATCTATCGTCACTCCCGCGAAGGCGGGAGCCCAGATAATTCGCGGGTTCTGGATGCCCGCCTGTGCGGGCATGACAACTTTTCAGTGTTTCCCTAACGCATGGCTGACGCTTTCACCTCCTGGGTAACGCCCCAGCCATCCATCTTGCCGCCCAGCGGGACGACGATGGACTCCAGGTCATGTTCGAACTCGCCGATACCGGCATGGGTGGCGTACATCACCTTGCTGATTTGCAGGTGCCAGATACCGTCCTCGCGGGCGGATATCTGGGCGTTGAGCGACTCGCCGCGAAAGTTTCTGGCCGCCATTCTGGCCCGTTCTTCGTCGGGAAAGATGGCGTAGAACTCGATCGGGTGAAACTGGGCGAAGTCGAATCCCCCTTCTTTCATCCGACGCAGCACCGACGTGCTGGAGTCTTCGTGGAAGGCTGTGCTCATAAACGACCCCCTCTCAGGCTATGGATGGATTAACCGCTTTCCCAATGCGACCGCCCTTTGGACGGTGTCGCGGCTCCTACCAGGAAACCCTGAAAACGGCCTGCGTTTTCAGAGGCACCCAATTGGCGCCGCCCCGAGAATCGAGCAGGTGCTCGATGTGTCTACTGCAAGCGTATCGACGACTGCCCGGCAGAACACCGGGCTGAGAACCGTCACCTCAAGAGTAGCCGCTAAACGCGAGATTGGTGTCGTCCAGAAAGCCTTTGTGACAAAGCCGACGACCGGCGGCAATTGGCCAGCCTGAACGCCTCGCCCGAACTCATGGGCGACTGAGCCAGCCCATTAGCAACCTGTTGATCCAGCCAGGCGTGATCTGCCCAAGGGAAAACAGCAGCCCGAACTGCAGCCCCACCGGGCGATGCACGATGCTGGCGTGGGCCTGCTTCCAGGCCGCTTCGGCGATCTGCACAGCGTCCAGGCGCACGCCCAGACGACGCATCACTGGCGGACGCTGCGCCTGGCTGCGCACCATCGGCGTGTCGACGAATGGCGGCATCAGGTCACCCACGCGGATGCCGTATTCGCGCCATTCCAGCTCCAGCGCCTCGGTCAGGCCGCGTACGGCGAACTTGCTGGCCGAGTAACTGGCGAGCTGTGGCACGCCGTAGAGCCCCGAGGCCGAGCCCATGTTGATCACCTGCGCCTCTGGCGTTGCCTTGAGATAGGTGAATGCCGCATGGCAGAGGTTGAGCACGCCGAGCACATTGATCTGTACCAGGCGCGTGTGCTGCTCCAGTTCGATATCGGCGAAGGCACCGGTGCGCAGAATGCCCGCGCCGTTGAACAGCAGGCGCAACTGGCCGCCGCTCTGCGTGCAGAAGTCGGCCAGCGCGACTTTCACAGCCGCGGCATCGACTACATCCAGCGACGCATGCCAGGCACCGCCCAGTTCGGCGGCCAAGGCCTCCAGTGCCTTTTCATCAACATCCAGTAACCCGACCCGCCAGCCCCGCGCGTGAAACAGCCGCGCGGTGGCGGCGCCAATGCCCGATGCAGCGCCGCTGATGAGGATGTTGTTCATCACATGCCCCGCTCACGCAGAAAGGCCACCACGCGGGCAATGGCGTAATCCGCCGCACGCAACATACCGACGTGCGCCTGGAACACGTGCCACAGCCCCGGATAACGCTCCAGGCGCACGTTCACCCCGGCCGCCTTGGCGCGCTCGGCCAGGCGCAGGCTGTCGTTGAGCAACAACTCGTCCTCCCCCACCTGAATCAGTGTCGGTGGCAGGCGGCTGAGGTCGGCGAACACCGGCGACATGCCTGGGTCGTTGCGCGGCAGATCGGCCGGGCAATACAGCTCGGCAGCCTGTTCGATCCAGCTGGGGTGGATCAGCGGATCGCCGGCTGGCGGCTCGTGCATCTGTTCGCCAGTGAAATCGGTGGCCGGCGAGAAGCACACCAGCGCGGCGGGCGCCGGCAAGCCGAGCTCGATGAGGCGCAGGCAACCGACCAGGCTCAGGTTGCCGCCAGCCGAATCGCCACCAATGGCGATCTGCTGCGGTCGATAGCCCGCTTCCAGCAGCGCCTGGTAAGCCGCCACCACATCATCGCGCGCCGCCGGATAGGGATGCTCCGGCGCCAGGCGGTAATCCAGCGCGCAGACCTCCAGAGCACCGCGCTTAGCCAGACTGGCGCAGATGCCGCGGTGCGTATCCGGCCCACCGATCATGAAGGCGCCGCCGTGCAGGTAGAGCAGCACGCTGCCGTTGCTGGCAGGCGGTCGATGCCACTCGCAGGGGCGTCCGGCCAAGGTCGCAGCACTGCGGCTGACCCCGCGCGGCGTCAGAGTGATGGTGGTGAGTGCACGCAGCACCCGACGCTGCCCGGCCACCGGCATCGGCGGCCGCACCAGGCCGCGGAAGAACAGGCGCAGAAAGCCGCGCAACAGGCCGCGCAGCAGCATCTGCTCGGCAGCGGGGGCTTTGAAGTCAGCGGACGCAGTCATAGTCGGCAAGCTCCGGAGTACGGGTCATGAGGCGATAGGTGAAGGTGAAGCCCGGCCAGTTGTTGGTGTTCTTGCCGGTAGCGGTCTTGTACCAGCTGTCGCAGCCCTGTTCCCATATCGTTCGATGAGTCGCCTGTTGCAACTCGGTGTTGTAGAGCCGTTGCACCGCCGGGCGCAGGTCGAGGTAGCGCAGGCGCTGTTCGCGCAGCGCCTGCAGGCAGCCCAGCACATAGGCGTACTGGCTTTCCAACATATAGAGAATGGAGTTGTGGCCGAGGTTGGTGTTCGGCCCGTAGAGCAGGAACAGGTTGGGAAAGCCGCTGACACTGATGCCCTTGTAGGCCTCGGCGCCCTCCCTCCAGGCCTGGTTCAGCTCCAGCCCACCGAGGCCACGAATGCGCATCGGCGCGAGGAAGTCGGTGGCAGTGAAGCCGGTACCGTAGATCAGCACGTCGCAGGGATGCTCGCGGCCATCGGCGGTCACCAGCGAATGCTCGCGCACCTCGCGGATCGCCGCGTCGACGACCTCGACATTGGCCTGCGCCAGCGCCGGGAAGTAGTCGTTGCTGATCAGGATGCGCTTGCAGCCCATGGGATAGTCCGGCTGCAATTGCGCACGCTTGCCGGCATCGGGCATCTGCCGTTGCAGATGGCGGGTGAAGCTGTGGCGAAACAGACGCATCAGCCAGGGAAAGCGGATGAAGGCCAACGCCCGGCCCTCGTGATGCAGGTACTGCAGGAGGCGGTCGGCGCGCTGCCAAAGAGGCAAACGACGCTTCAGGGCCATCTCCCAAGCGCGGTAGGGACGATCCGGCTTGGCCAGTACATAGGCCGCCGAACGCTGGAAAAGGCTCAAGCTGGCGACCTTGGGCTGGATCTGCGGCACGAACTGGATCGCCGAAGCGCCGGTGCCAATCACCGCCACGCGTTTGCCGGTCAGATCGAGGTCATGGCGCCAGCGCGCCGAGTGAAAGGCCTCGCCACGGAAATGCGAAAGGCCGGGCAGTTTCGGGTAGGCCGGCCGATTGAGCTGGCCGCAGGCACTGACCAGCGCCTGTGCCTCGATTACCTCGCCTGCCGCCAGCTCGACACGCCAAATGCCGCGCTCGGCATCGAACTCAGCACCGAGCACTTCGCTGTTCAGGCGGATGTGTGGGCGCAGCCGGTGCTTTTCCACGCACTGCAGGATGTAGGCGTGGATTTCCGCCTGCGGCGCGAACTTGCGCGACCAGTCGTGCTTGGGCTCGAAGGAAAAGGAATACAGGTGCGAAGGCACATCGCAGGCGGCGCCCGGATAGCTGTTGTCGCGCCAGGTGCCGCCGACCTCGTCGGCCTTCTCCAGCAACAGGAAGTCGTCGTCACCGGCCTTACGCAACTGCATGGCCAGGCCCAGACCGGCAAAACCGCTGCCGATGATCAACACGCGCCAGGGCGCGTTCGTACGGGGGTTGTTATGCATTGTAGTAACCCGTTTATGGTGATGAGCTGATGCTACTTGCGTCCCCGCACTCAGGTTATGGCATAGTCGGCCATGATATTGTGATTTTCGGACAATCTATGTCAGCCCCCTGGCCCGCACGCCGTAGCATCATCAGCATTCAGTTGCTCACCCAACTCGGGCTCGACCTTGGCCTGAGCCTGGACAGCTGCCTGCAGAAGACAGGGCTCAGTCCAGTGCAGCTCGCCAGTCTGAACGGGGAGATCGAAGCGCAGCGCGAACTGCAGCTGATCGCCAATCTGATCGAGGCGCTACCGGCAATCGAAGACCTGGGCCTGCATGCCGGGCGGCGCTACCACCTGACCACCTATGGCGCCTGGGGTTACGCCATTCTCAGCAGCGCCACGGTGCGCCAGGCCGCCGAGCTAGGCTTGCGCTACCACGGCCTGACCTACGCTTTTACCCGTATCAGCCTGAGCGTGGATGACGCCGTCGCCAGCCTGAATTTCGACGACAGCCCCCTACCCCCGGCGCTGCATGACTTCATCGTGCAGCGCGACATGCTCGGTGCCCTGGTGGTCGTGCGCGAACTGCTCGGCAGTTCGCTGCAATTGCTGACCGTGGAACTGCGCCAAACTGCGCCGGCTGATCTGGCACCATTCATCGCCGCCTTCGGCCAGGTGCCGCGCTTCAGCGCGCCTTGCAATCGCATGGGCTTCGCCGCCGAGCTGCTGGACAACCCATTGCCACGCGCCAACCCGCAACTGGTCAGTGCCTGCGAGCAGCAATGCCAGGCATTGCTGGCGCGCCATCAGTGGCATCAGGGCCTGGCCGGGCGTGTGCGCCAGTTGCTGCTGCAATCGCCGGGGCAGCTCGCCGACATGGAGCAGGTCGCAGAGCGTCTTCACCTGAGCAGCCGTACCCTCAGGCGCCGCCTGATCGAGGAAGGCACCAGCTTTCGTGCGCTGCAGGACGAAGTACGCCAGGCGCTGGCCGAAGAGCTGCTGGCTGCCGGCGGCCTGAGCCTGGAGGAAATCGCCGAGCGCCTGGGTTATGGCGAGCTGTCCAATTTCATTCACGCTTTCAAACGCTGGAAAGGCATCACACCAGGGCGTTATCAACGGGAGGCGATGGTGTAGCCGTACGCGCGGGTGGACTGTTCGCTAACGCTCCTGAGCCCCCTACGAACTGTAGAGTCCCTGGTGCCCGCGGCGCACCCTACTTAGAGCCCATGCGCCTGGATCTTGGCCCTTCGATACGCGCTTCATGTAGGGTGTGCCATGCGCACCGAACACCCGCACAAAGGCAAGGTCTGTCGCAGTTTGAAAGTCATCTTCACGCTGACAACGCCCGAACGCCGCGCTAGGGTGCGAGCCATGAACATCATCACGCTGCTTCTGCCCTACCAACCGCCCTGGGACTGGCAACAGTTCCACAGCCACTTCGCCTTGCGTGCGATTCCTGGGCTGGAGTCATTGAGCGCGGACAGCTACAGCCGCGGCTTCAGCATCGACGGTACACCCGGCTGGTTTCGAGTTGCCCCGCTGCCGGAGCAGAACGCGCTGGAATTGCGCTGCCGCCTGGCAACGCCCGCCTATCTCGATCAGCTCGAACAACGCGTACGGCGCATGTTCGATCTCGACAGCGAACCGGAGTCGATTGCCCAGCACCTCAGCAGCGACGCGCTCCTCGCGCCGCTGCTGAGACGCAATCCCGGCCTGCGCCTGCCGGTGGCCTTCGATCCGTTCGAGCAGGCGGTGCGCGCCATCGTCGGCCAGCAGGTCACGGTCAAGGCTGCAGTCACCATCGTCGGGCGCTTGGTGCAGCGTGTCGGCACACGGATCGAAACGCCAGAAACACTGGGCATCAGCCATCTGTTTCCCTCGCCGCAAGCACTTGCCGAAGCTGATCTGGCAGGCATCGGTATGCCCGGCAAACGCGTGCAGTGCCTGCAGCACTTCGCCGCACGTATCGCCGATGGCAGCCTGAAGCTTGATCTGGAAGAAGGCAGCGCGGCACTGATCGAGCGATTGTGCGCCCTGCCCGGTATTGGCCCGTGGACAGCGGAATACATCGCCCTACGCGCGTTCGGTGAGGCAGACGCGTTTCCCGCCAGCGACCTGGGCCTGCTCAAGGCACCTGTCTGGGGAGTGGAAGGTATCGATGCGCGTCGTCTGAAAGCGCGCGCCGAAGCCTGGCGCCCGTGGCGCGCTTATGCGGCGGCGCATCTCTGGCACAACTATTCGGGAGGCTGAACCATGCACTACCGTTACCACGACAGTCCCATCGGCCCATTGTTTCTGGCGGCCGATGACAGCGGCCTGCAACTGCTGTTGATGGAACTGGATAGCCGGCCCTGGCGTATCGAGGAAGACTGGCAGCCCGCCGGCCGCCAGCTTGACGTCGTGTGCAGCCAGCTCGATGAGTACTTTGCCGGTAAGCGCCGTGAGTTCGAACTGCGCCTTGCGCCCAAGGGCACGGCCTTCCAGCAGGCGGTCTGGCAGGCGCTGCTGGCCATCCCATACGGCCGCACCTGCAGCTATTCGGAGCTGGCGAATGTCATTGGCAGGCCGCAGGCCGTGCGTGCGGTGGGAACGGCCAACGGCGCTAACCCGATCTCCATCATCGTGCCCTGCCATCGCGTGATCGGCCGCGACGGCAGCCTCACCGGCTATGCCGGCGGACTGCCACGCAAGCAGCAATTATTGGAACTCGAGGGTGTGTTGCAGCCAACGCAGACGCAACTGGCATTGTGAGCGAGATCTCCCCGAATTTCAGAGCGCAGATTAGGTCAGATCCTGACGTTGCCGCGCGGCCCCATCAGCGCCCAGATGATCAGACCGATCACCGGCAACAGCACGATCAGCAGAATCCAGAGAATCTTGATACCGGTCTCGGCGTTGCTCTTGACCACGTTGATGATTGCCCAGATATCCAGAGCAAGGATGATCAGGCCGACCAGGCCATTGAGGGTGGAACCCATGATGACACTCCTGTGAGAAGGGTTGCCTTCTTAGGATAGTCGCCGGCGGGAGTGGGTTCCCTTCAGATCAATCATCCAGTCGTGGAAAACGACTGGCAATATCGTCATCGGTGCGCACGGGGGATTCGTCACTGGCACTCAGGCGCACCACTAGCGCATGCGGCTCCTCCCCCAGGTCGAACCAGTAACGCGTGCAGGCCGGCAGCGACAACAGGTCGCCCTTCTCGCCCTGCAGCATGTAGACGTGGTCGTCGAGGTGCAGGCTGAGCTGGGCGAAGCCACCGAGGAACAACCAGGCGCTGGCCGTCGATTGCGACTGCTCATCCAGATGACGCGCACGCAATTCCAGCTTCTGCGGATGGTTGCGCTGCAGGTTGAACAACTCCTGCTGCACGTGGCCTTCCTTGCCCATGAACGCCTGCAGCCACAGGCCATAGGCTGCATCGAACTCGGCCTGCTCGCAGCCAGGGCGCAACGCAGCCGGCAGCTCCACCTGGCGATAGTCGATGCCCACCGCCGCCAGGGTGCTGGCGATGTCGTCGGCGTGGTTCAGTACCTTGTTCGGCAGTTCCGGAGCGGTGTGCAGGTAGACGGCGAGGCTGCTCATGACGGGTTCACTCGATTCAGGGCCGCTCGGGCGGCAGACGGGTGGCAATGATGAAGGCGGCCAGCAAGGCTACCAGACTGGCAATGGCAAACGTCCAGGCCGGGCCCAGGCTCTTCCAGCTATAACCGGCATACAGCGCGCCAAGCGCACCGCCGATCCCGGCCAGGCTGACATACAGCGCCTGGGCCTGGCCTTGTTGGCGGTCGGCGAAGCTGCGTTGCACGAAGTGGATGCACGCGGCATGGAAAGCACCGAAGGTGGCGGCGTGCATGCACTGCGCCAGCAGCAGCACCGGCAGGTACTGGGCCAGGTTACCCAGCAGAAGCCAGCGTACGGCGGTGATCAGGAAGCTGGCCAGCAACACCGCGCGCAGCGAGTAACGCTGCAGCAGCCGCGCCATGACCAGAAACAGCAGGATCTCCGCCACCACTCCCAGCGCCCAGAACAGGCCGATGGCGCCGCGGCTGTAGCCAATACCCTCAAGGTGCAGGGTCAGAAAGGTGTAGTACGGGCCGTTACTCAACTGCATCAGCCCGACGCTGAGGTAGAACGCGAGGATGCCGGGGCGGCGCAACTGGCGCAGAAATCCCTCAGGTTCCAGCGTGCTCGGGCGCAGCAATGGCTGCGCATTGGGCACCCAGAAACTGCTAACGACGATACCGGCCATGATCACCAGCAGCGCCGCCGGATAGGCATCCAGGCTCAGCCACTCGAACAGCAGGCCGAGGCCGACCACAGCGACGATGAAACCGATGCTGCCCCACAGGCGGATTTGACTGTAACGCGCCGCCTGCTCGCGCAGATGGGCCAGGGTGATGACCTCGAACTGCGGCAACACCGCATGCCAGAAGAAGGCGTGCGTGGCCATGATCAGCGCCAGCCAGGCATAGCTCTGGCTGAAGAAGATACCGGCGAAGCAGACCAGGGTGCACAACGCGCCGAAACGCACGATGAGCAGGCGCTGGCCGGTGTGATCGCCCAGCCAGCCCCACAGGTTGGGCGCCAGGCAGCGCATCAGCATGGGAATGGCGATCAGCTCGCCGATTCGCGCCGGGGCAAAGCCCAGATGGTCGAAGTACAGCGCCAGAAACGGCGCCGTACCCCCGAGCAGGGCGAAGTAGAAGAAGTAGAAGCCGGACAGCCGCCAGTACGGCAGGGCCGCGCGCGCCCAGGTCACAACTGCGGCAGCACCGGCGTGGTGACGCGCACGTCGGCGTTCTGCGCGCGATGACGCAGCAGGTGATCCATCAGCACGATGGCCATCATCGCCTCGGCGATTGGCGTGGCGCGGATGCCGACGCAGGGGTCGTGACGGCCCTTGGTGATCACGTCCACCGGGTTGCCGTCGACGTCGATGGAACGTCCCGGCGTGGTGATGCTGGAGGTCGGTTTGAGCGCCAGGTGAGCGACGATCGGCTGGCCGCTGGAAATGCCGCCGAGAATGCCGCCGGCGTTGTTGGAAAGGAAACCTTCCGGGGTCAGCTCGTCGCGGTGCTCGGTACCGCGCTGGGCGACACTGGCGAAGCCGGCGCCGATTTCCACGCCCTTGACCGCGTTGATGCTCATCAAGGCATGGGCCAGTTCGGCATCGAGGCGGTCGAAGATTGGCTCGCCGAGGCCCGGCATGACGCCTTCGGCGACCACGGTGATTTTCGCGCCGACCGAATCCTGGTCGCGGCGAAGCTGATCCATGTAGGCCTCCAGCTCCGGCACCTTGTCCGGATCGGGGCTGAAGAAGGCGTTCTCCTCCACCGAATCCCAGGTCTTGAACGGAATCTCGATGGGGCCGAGCTGGCTCATGTAGCCACGGATGACGATGCCCTGGCTGGCCAGGAACTTCTTGGCGATGGCGCCAGCGGCCACACGCATGGCGGTCTCGCGCGCCGAGCTGCGGCCACCACCACGGTAGTCGCGCAGGCCGTACTTGTGGTGGTAGGTGTAATCGGCATGGGCCGGGCGGAACAGATCCTTGATCGCCGAGTAGTCCTTGGACTTCTGGTCGGTGTTGCGGATCAGCAGGCCGATGGAGCAGCCGGTGGTCTTGCCCTCGAACACGCCAGAGAGGATTTCCACCTCGTCGGCTTCCTGGCGCTGCGTGGTGTGGCGGCTGGTGCCGGGCTTGCGGCGGTCGAGGTCGCGCTGCAGGTCTTCCAGAGAAATCTCGACACCGGGCGGGCAACCGTCGACGATGGCGACCAGCGCCGGGCCATGGCTTTCGCCAGCAGTGGTGACGGTGAACAGCTTGCCGTAGGTATTGCCGGACATGGGAAGACGCTCCGCGAAATTCAGCTCCGACCTGCCGCAGCGCAGGCCCGATTCACAAGGTGGGCGAGTATACCTGCCACCCACTTGCAGTTCACCCCGAACGGGCATTTCTAAAAACGTAGGCGAGGCAGTCAGCAAAATACCGATGGCGGCCCCGCAAAAAATAGGCGAGGAGCGACCGGAGTCGCGTTCGACTTTACAGGCTGTAAATGAGCATTTGAGCGTGTTTTCTAACGCAGTGATGACAACGCAGCTAGTTTTTAGAAGTGCCCGAACCTTGGTCAACCGAACGCGTCCAATGCCAGTCTGCCACTACCCTATCCTCATCATGCTACGAGCCCTGCTCTTGTCCCTCACTCTGATCACCGGCCTGGCCCAGGCCAGCACCACCCAGCAACTGCCCATCAGCCTCGACACCGACCAGGGCACCCTGTACGGCAGCCTGCTGCTACCGCAAAGCGACAAGCCGGTGCCGGTGGTGCTGCTGATCGCCGGCTCCGGGCCCACCGACCGCGATGGCAACAACCCCGAGGGCGGCCATAACGACGCACTGAAGAAGCTGGCGCAATTTCTGGCGCGCAATGGCATCGCCAGCCTGCGCTACGACAAGCGCGGCGTGGCGGCCAGCCGCGCCGCCACGCCAAACGAAAAGGATCTCAGCGTCGAGCGTTATGTGGCCGACGCCGAAGGCTGGGCCAGGCTACTCAGGAGGGATCCGCGCTTCGACCGTCTGATTCTAATCGGCCACAGCGAAGGCGCGCTGATCGCCAGCCTGGCAGCACCCGCCAGCCAGGCCGATGCATTGGTGTCCATCGCTGGCCCGGCCTACCCGATTGGCCAGGTGCTGGACATGCAACTGGCCATGCGCCTGCCGCCGCCGTTGCTGGACGAAAGCCGGCACATCCTCGCCAACCTGATCCGCGGCAAGCTGCAGCTCAAGGTGCCCAAGGAACTGCAAGCGATCTATCGCCCCAGCGTGCAGCCCTACCTGATCAGCCTGCTGCGCCAGAATCCGGCAGAAAACTTCGCCGCGCTGCAGATTCCCGCGCTGATCGTGCAAGGTACCCACGACGCCCAGGTCAGCCCGGACAACGCCGAGGTGCTCAAGCAGGCCAAGCCCGATGCCGAACTGGCGCTGATTCCTGAGATGAACCATGTCATGCGCATCACCCCCGCAGCGTGGAACGAACAGGTAGCCTCCTACAACGATCCGCAGCTACCCTTGGCCCGTGCACTGGGCGAACGGATCGTTGCCTTTATTCGCTCCAGTGCTGAGCAAAACGGTCGATAACAGATTGACGACACGATCAAGCACACAGGACGCCCATGAGCGAAAACCCAGCCCCGGAGGCGCAGGCCCCCGACGCCGAAGCAGTGGCAGGTGAAACACCTGCCGCGCCGCACCCCTGGACTGACCTGCCAGCCGAGCAGTTCAGCCTGCTGCGTCTGGCGCCGCTGCCGGTCGACCGGGAAACCGGGCCGAGACCGCTGCGTTTCGTCCAGCTCGGCCGGGTCGAGCGTCACGCCAAGGATCTGAGCCTGCTGCGCCTGACCATCCAGGTTCCGGGTCAGCGTCTACACCGGCAGAACAACCTGCTGGAGGTGTGGGCCGATCACCAGCGCAAGGAAGTCCGCTTCGGCCCGGACAAGGGCTTGAGCGTGGAGCCCGCCAATCGTGGCCTGGGGCGTTTTCTGATGGCTCAGGGCATTGCCTGGGCACGCCAGCAATACGCGCACTATCAGGTCGAGGGCGGCGCCCTGCCGACCAAGGACAACTTCAACGAAGCCGCCCGCGCCCGTCGTGACCACGCGCTGAAGGCGCAGGGCTTCACCATCGAGTACAGCGACCCATTGCAGCTCAAACCCTTCTACAGCGCACCGCGGGTCAGCTCGCTGCATGGCGACTGGCATGCCGAGAAGGTACAGATCATCGAGTTGCTGGATGCCGCCGCGATGCTGCAACAGGCCGACCAGAACCTGCAGGAGCAGGACGTCAAGCTACGCAAGCTGGAAGACCGGGTCGAACGCTTCAAGCGCGAGGACAGCGGTCTGCGTTTCACTATCACCTGTCTGGTGGCATTCAGCCTGTTTCAGGCGGGATTGCTGATCTGGATCGCCACACGCTAAAGGCCCTTGGTGCGCGCGGCGCATATCCTACGTCAGCCGCAACTCCAGTAGGGTGCGACGTGCGCACCGGGGAATCAGCCATTGATACGCGAACGAAACAAGGCCTGATGCTCACGGCACTGCTTGGCCGCCAACAGGAATACGCCATGACCACCGTGCTTGAACTCCAGCCAGGTGAAATCCACCTCGGGGTATAGAGCCTGCACGTGCACCTGGCTGTTGCCCACCTCGACGATCAACACACCACGCTCGGTGAGGTGATCGGCGGCTTCGGCCAGCATGCGCCGTACCAGATCCAGACCATCATCGCCACAGGCCAGGCCCATGGCCGGTTCGTGCTGGTATTCGGCCGGCATCTCGGCGAAGTCCTCGGCATCGACATAAGGCGGGTTGGAGACGATCAGGTCGAAACGCTGCCCCGGCAGTTCGGCAAAACCATCGCCCTGCACGCAATACACGCGCTCTTCCAGACCATGACGCTCGATATTGAGACTCGCCACCTCCAGTGCATCGAACGACAGATCGGCCAGCACCACCTCGGCTTCGGGAAATTCATAGGCGCAGGCGATGCCGATGCAACCGGAGCCGGTACACAGGTCGAGAATGCGCGCCGGTTCGCTCGGCAGCCAAGGGGCGAAATGGCGGTCGATCAGTTCGGCAATCGGCGAACGCGGCACCAGCACACGCTCATCGACCACGAAAGGCAGGCCGCAGAACCAGGCTTCGCCCAGCAGATAAGCGGTGGGGACACGCTCTTCGATACGACGCTTGAGCAGCGCCTGCAGGTGAGCGTGCTCGTCGTCCTCCAGGCGGCAGTCGAGGTAGGCGTCAGAGATTTCCCAAGGCAGGTGCAGGGCACCGAGCACCAGTTGGCGCGCCTCATCCCAGGCGTTGTCGGTGCCGTGGCCAAAGAACAGTTGCTCGGCCTGAAAGCGGCTGACGGCCCAACGGATGTAGTCACGCAGGGTGCGTAAACGGGTAGTGAGAGCAGTCACGGGCGGCCTCCGGGTGAAAAGTGCGGAAGTGTAGCCCAGCGCGACAGAAGACACATGAAGCAGGTGGCAATCAATGTTCTGGTCGTGTCGGATCAGTCGCCATCCTTGCCCGGACGGCGCAGCTCACGCAGCACGGCAATCGCGACGATGATGGAAAACAGTAGCCAGAAGAACGGGGAAAACTGCGGCAAGAACGACATGAGCAACTCCTTTTGCGTACGACTCCGAGCCCTTCGAAGTGGTTCCGATTCTGCTCCGGCAGGGGTGCCTGAGCAAGGAATGGCGCAATAGAGGTTCACAGACTGCGCTGGCAAGGGGACAATGGCACATCATCACCATCAGCCAGGAGCCCGAGATGTCCCATCCGCAAACCATGTTCCAGCTAACCGGTCGTGGCCACGCACCGGCCAGCCTGAGCAATGCGACCCTGCTGATCATCGATGCCCAGGAAGAGTACCGCAGCGGCGTGCTTGCGCTCCCTGGTCTGGATCCTGCGCTGGCGGAAATTGCCAGCCTGCTGGCCGCCGCACGCAGCGCCGGCACCGCCATCGTTCACGTCAAGCACCTGGGTATCCCTGGCGGCCTGCTCGATCCCAGCGGCCCGCGCGGCCGTCACCTGCCGGAAGTCGCACCGCTACCGGGCGAGATCGTGGTGGAGAAACGCCTGCCCAACGCCTTCGCCGGTACCGAGCTGCATGACCGCCTGCAGGCGCTGGGGCACCTCGACCTGATCGTATGCGGCTTCATGACCCACTCCAGCGTCAGCACCACGGTTCGTGCCGCCAAGGACTATGGTTATCGCTGCACCATCGTCGATGCTGCCTGCGCCACCCGCGATCTGCCAACCCCAGATGGTGAGGTGATCACCGCAGCGGAGGTGCATCGCATCGAGATGATCGCCCTGGCCGACAACTTCGCCACTCGTGTGCCACAAGCCAAATCGCTGATCTGACGTTCATCACAACAACGGCCGAAGGTGCGGAACCCCAAACAGACTCACCGGTCATACCGCCGATAACCAAAAGGAAATCGGAATGAAGCTGTCCGACGATTTCGACGCACGCCGCCTGCGTCCACGCCAGTCCGGGAACTGGCGTTTACGCCTGGGCGCAGCCCTGGGAGCGCTGCTGGCTGCCTTCGGCATTCTGCTGTCGATGGCGGGTATCGCTTCGCTAGCCGGACGTGCTCCGGTGCTCGGCACGCTCGGCGACTCCAACGGCGAAGCCATCGCCCTGCTCTCGATCGGCCTCGTGCTGCTCTGGCTTGGCATCGTCTTCTGGCGGCGCTGCCGCAGACGCCTGCGCCGACCAAGCGACCTGAGCCTGTCGCCTCATCTGATGAAAAAGCGCGACTGAAAGGCCATAAGCAAGGGTAAAAATAGCCAGGAGCCTTCACCGTCGCGCAGCGACGGCCCGCAGGGTGGCCGGCAGGGGCTGCAGGCCATAAAATACCCGCCTGTTTCGCGGAGCCACCGATGCAAGACGACGACCTTTCCCTGTTCCAGGCCGAGCTGCGCGGCGTCAAGCCGCTCAAGCACGACCGCGCCGACACCGGCAAACCCAAGACCGACCGCAAGCAGTTCACCACCCTGCGCCAAGCTGCGACCATCAGCCAGGGCGAGATCAAGGTGGACGGGCTGTCCGACCAGTTCGTCATCGACGTCGGCGCCGAAGACCCGCTGTACTGGGCCGGCAACGGCGTGCAGGATGGCCAGATGCGCAAGCTCAAGCTCGGCCAAATTGCCTTCGAGGGCAGCCTCGACCTGCACGGCATGAGCGTCGAGAAAGCGCGCGACACCCTGTGGGAGTTTCTCGCCGAAGCCACCAAGCTGGAGATTCGCTGCGTGCGCGTCACCCACGGCAAGGCGGTGCGCATGGATGGCCGCAAACCGATGATCAAGAGCCACGTCAACACCTGGCTGCGCCAGCACCCACAGGTACTGGGCTTCACCTCCTGCCTGGCCAAGCACGGCGGCACTGGTGCGGTGTACATCATCCTCAAACGCACCATGATGGATGGTCGCGACGAATAAGCGCAGACCTGGCGCACTTGTCAGGCCGACATCGGCGCCCTACCCTGCCGCCCACTCGATACCCAACAGGATTTTCCATGTCCCTGGAACAACACTACACCGCAATCCTTGGCCAGCTTGGTGAGGACGTTTCCCGCGAAGGCCTGCTGGACACGCCCAAGCGCGCCGCCAAGGCCATGCAGTATCTCTGCCGCGGCTATCAGCAGACGCTGGAAGAAGTCACCAATGGCGCGCTGTTCAGCTCCGACAACAGCGAAATGGTGCTGGTGAAGAACATCGAGCTGTACTCGCTGTGCGAGCACCACCTGCTGCCGTTCATCGGCAAGGCGCATGTCGCCTACATTCCCAACGGCAAGGTGCTGGGGCTGTCCAAGGTGGCGCGCATCGTCGACATGTTCGCCCGTCGCCTGCAGATCCAGGAAAACCTCAGCCGGCAGATCGCCGAGGCGGTCGAGCAGGTAACCGGCGCCCTCGGCGTGGCGGTGGTCATCGAGGCCCAGCACATGTGCATGATGATGCGCGGCGTAGAGAAGCAGAACTCCTCCATGGTCACCTCGGTGATGCTCGGCGAATTCCGCAACAACCCGGCGACTCGTGGCGAGTTTCTTAATCTGATTCGCTAACAGGCCGTTGAAAAACTACCTGCTGAGCCAAGCCCATCGACGACGGCCGTTCACTGCAGCGAACGGCCGTCGCTATTTTTAGGAGTGAAAACCATGTTGCTCAAAGCCCTTCGTATCGGCCTGGGCCAGATCGTCGTGTTCGCCGATTGGATCAGCCGTCCGCGCAAACTCAAACGCAGCCCAGAGGCCCAGGCCGAAGTGCAACGCGCCACGTCCGACCTGGCGCTGTACCAGTTCCACGCCTGCCCGTTCTGCGTCAAGGTACGGCGCAGCCTGCATCGTCTGAACCTGCCGGTGGAATTGCGCGACGCCAAGAACGATGCCGGGCATCGTCAAGCGCTGGAGCAGCAAGGCGGCCGCATCAAGGTGCCCTGCCTGCGTATCGAGGAGAACGGCCAGAGCACCTGGCTGTATGAATCGAAGGCTATCATCGCCTACCTGGATCAGCGCTTCGCGGGCTGAACTGCATCCAGACGGGCGTAGGAGTGGACTGCGGTGCGCGCGGCGCATCCTACGCGAGGTGCGCCGCGACGGGTATTACTGCTGCAGTTCCTGCTCGGTGAACAGGCCGTCGAACAGCATCGAGGTCAGGTAGCGTTCGCCGGAGTCCGGGAGGATCACCACGATGGTCTTGCCCTGCATTTCCGGCTTCTCGGCCAACCGCACCGCCGCTACCATCGCCGCGCCGCAGGAAATGCCGCAGAGGATGCCTTCCTCGCGCATCAGGCGCAGGGCCATGGCCTTGGAGTCCTCATCGGCCACTTGCTCGACCTGATCGACGATGGAGAGATCGAGGTTCTTCGGTACGAAGCCTGCACCGATACCCTGGATCTTGTGCGGCGCCGGCTTGACCTCATCACCAGCAAGGGTCTGGCTGATCACCGGAGAGCTCACCGGCTCCACCGCCACCGAGAGAATCGGCTTGCCCTGGGTCTTCTTGATGTAGCGCGAGACACCCGTGATGGTACCGCCGGTGCCGACGCCGGCCACCAGCACATCGATGGCGCCTTCAGTGTCGCGCCAGATTTCCGGGCCGGTGGTCTTTTCATGAATGGCCGGATTGGCCGGGTTCTCGAACTGCTGCGGCAGGTAATAGTCCGGGTTGGCGGCAGCCAGTTCGCTGGCCTTTTCGATAGCGCCTTTCATGCCCTTGGCCGGCTCGGTCAGCACCAGTTCGGCACCAAGCGCCTTGAGCACCTTGCGTCGCTCCAGACTCATCGAGGCCGGCATGGTCAGCACCAGCTTGTAGCCGCGTGCGGCGGCGACGAAGGCCAGACCGATGCCGGTGTTACCGGAAGTCGGCTCGACGATGGTCATGCCCGGCTTGAGCACACCGCGCTCCTCGGCATCCCAGATCATGTTGGCGCCGATACGGCACTTGACCGAGTAAGCCGGGTTGCGGCCTTCGATCTTGGCCAGGATGGTCACGCCTTTCGGCCCCAGACGATTGATCATCACCAGCGGCGTGTTGCCGATGGCTTGGGAGTTGTCAGCGAAAATGCGGCTCATGGTGTATCGGTTCCTTGTCATGAGGGAGCCAGTCAGCCTATGCCTGATCCCCCTATGCGTCCAGCATCGATAGGTCGAACTATGCTCTGGCCAGCACAGTCCACTGACCAGGATCAAGCCTGACGGATACGCCCAATGAAACGCCGCTACAGTCTGCCGCTATGGATCTGCCTCAGCCTGCTCGCCCTGTTGCTGCTACTGCACATTGCCCTGCCCTACGTGATCCGCGACTACCTCAACGACAAGCTCGCCGACATGGGCGACTACCGTGGCCAGATCGAGGATGTCGACCTGGCCCTGTGGCGCGGCGCCTACCGCATCAATGGGCTGAGCATCGTCAAGGATGAACGCAATGTGCCGGTGCCTTTCGTCAACGCGCCGCGGATCGACATCGCGCTAAGCGGGGCCGACCTCTGGCGCAAGCGCGCCGTGGTGGCCAAAGTGGTATTCGAGAAACCCGAAGTGAACTTCGTCGACGGTGAAGGAAGCGACGATAGCCAGACCGGTGAAGGCGTGGACTGGCGCGAGCAATTGAACAAGCTGCTGCCGATCACCCTCAATGAAGTGCGCGTAATCGACGGTACGCTGGGCTTCTACAATTTCAACGCCTCACCACCGGTGAAGATCCAGGCCAACGCCATCGAAGCCAGTCTCTACAACCTGACCAACGTGGCCGATGAGCAAGGTAATCGCGTTGCCCGTTTCGAAGGCACCGCCCAACTGCTCGGCCATGCGCCGCTGGAGGCCTCGGCGGTATTCGATCCCTTCCACAACTTCGAAGATTTCGAGTTCCGCGTACGCGCCACCAACATCCAGCTGCCCCGGCTCAACGACCTGGCCAATGCCTACGGCAAGTTCGACTTCAAGAGCGGCAATGGCGATCTGGTGGTCGAAGCATCTGCCGAGGACGCCCAGCTCAGCGGCTATATCAAGCCGCTGCTGCGCAATGTCGAAGTATTCGACTGGCAGCAGGATGTGGAGAACCAGGACAAGGGTTTCTTCCGCTCGATATGGGAAGCCCTGGTTGGCGGCAGCGAGAAACTGCTGAAGAACCAGCGTCAGGATCAGATCGCCACCCGTGTTGAGCTCAGCGGCAGCACGCGACAGCAGAACATCAGTGCCTTCCAGGCCTTCATCGGCATCCTGCGCAACGGCTTCGTCGAGGCCTTCACACCTCGCTACGAACGGCCGCCCCCTCAGCAAGACGGTCGTTAGCGTGTAGTCGAGATCAGCAGTGACCGCCCATTCAGTGACTGAATACTGCGTCTGCGTTCACAGCCACCGGAGCGGCGCGTTATAGTCGCGGTCTGAATTTCTGCTGCGGGTCGGCCCCGCGCGTTACCGTTCCGAGGATTTTCCGATGAAGTTCGAAGGCACCCAGTCCTACGTCGCCACCGACGACCTCAAGCTCGCGGTAAACGCCGCCATCACCCTGCAGCGCCCGCTGCTGGTCAAGGGTGAGCCGGGCACCGGCAAGACCATGCTCGCCGAGCAGTTGGCCGATGCCTTCGACGCCCGCCTGATCACCTGGCACATCAAGTCCACCACCAAGGCGCACCAGGGCCTCTACGAATACGATGCGGTCAGTCGCCTGCGCGACTCGCAGCTCGACTCCGACAAGGTTCACGACGTTCGCAACTACATCAAGAAAGGCAAGCTGTGGGAGGCGTTCGAGTCGGACGAGCGTGTGATCCTGCTGATCGACGAAATCGACAAGGCCGATATCGAGTTCCCCAACGACCTGTTGCAGGAACTCGACAAGATGGAGTTCTACGTTTACGAGACCAACGAGACGATCAAGGCCAAGCAGCGCCCGATCATCATCATCACCTCGAACAACGAAAAGGAACTGCCGGACGCCTTCCTGCGCCGCTGCTTCTTCCACTACATCGCCTTCCCGGATCGCGACACGCTGAAGAAGATCGTCGACGTGCACTACCCCAACATCAGCGGCGAACTGGTGGCCGAAGCGCTGGATGTGTTCTTCGACGTGCGCAAGGTGCCGGGCCTGAAGAAGAAGCCCTCGACCAGCGAACTGGTGGACTGGCTCAAGCTGCTGATGGCCGACAATATCGGCGAAGCCGTACTGCGCGAGCGCGACCCGACCAAGGCCATCCCGCCGCTGGCTGGCGCCCTGGTGAAGAACGAACAGGACGTGATGCTGCTCGAGCGCCTGGCCTTCATGGCACGCCGCGCCTCGCGCTGAAAATCGGGCTGCTGCGCGTCGGCCATGCTGCGTTGGAATCAGGTTCGAAATGCTCATGTACAAAAGTACACTCCGCTTCCTCACCTGATTCCGCCTTGCCTGGCTCTAGCCCGCAATCCCTTGCACCGAGTGATCGAAGAGCCGTTCCCCGGCAATAGGCTCTAGCGCAACGCTCCAGAGCCAATCAATAAACGAGGCCGCAGCCATGCTGCTTAACCTGTTCAACGAAATGCGCGCGGCCAAGGTGCCGGTGTCGGTACGCGAGCTGCTCGACCTGATCAACGCGCTCAAGCACAACGTCGTGTTCGCCGACATGGACGAATTCTATTACCTGGCGCGCGCGATCCTGGTGAAGGACGAACGTCACTTCGACAAGTTCGACCGGGCCTTCGGCGCCTACTTCAAGGGCCTGGAAAACCTCAACGAACACATCGAGGCGATGATCCCCGAGGAATGGCTGCGCAAGGAATTCGAGCGCCTGCTGAGCGACGAGGAGAAAGCGCAGATCCAGAGTCTCGGCGGCCTGGACAAGCTGATCGAGGAGTTCAAGAAGCGCCTCGAGGAGCAGAAGGAAAAGCACGCCGGCGGCAACAAGTGGATCGGCACCGGCGGCACCAGCCCGTTCGGCTCAGGCGGCTACAACCCGGAAGGCATTCGCGTCGGCGATGCCGGCAAGCGCCAGGGCAAGGCTGCCAAGGTATGGGATCAGCGCGAGTACAAGAACCTCGATGACCAGGTCGAGCTGGGCACCCGCAACATCAAGGTGGCGCTGCGCCGCCTGCGCAAGTTCGCCCGCCAGGGCGCTGCCGAAGAGCTCGATCTGGACGGCACCATCGACCACACGGCCAAAGACGGTGGCCTGCTCAACATCCAGATGCGCCCGGAACGACGCAACACGGTCAAGCTGCTGCTGTTGCTGGATATCGGCGGCTCGATGGATGCCCACGTCAAGGTCTGCGAAGAGCTGTTCAGTGCCTGCAAGACCGAGTTCAAGCATCTTGAATATTTCTACTTCCACAACTTCATCTACGAGAGCGTGTGGAAGAACAACATGCGCCGCACCAGCGAGCGCACCTCGACGATGGATCTGCTGCACAAGTACGGCGCCGACTACAAGGTAGTGTTCGTCGGTGACGCGGCCATGGCGCCCTACGAGATCACCCAGGCCGGTGGCAGCGTCGAACACTGGAACGAGGAAGCCGGCCACGTCTGGATGAAACGCTTCACCGAGAAATTCAAGAAGATCATCTGGATCAACCCCTACCCCAAGGACACCTGGAACTACACCGCCTCCACCGGCCTGGTGCGAGAGCTGATGGAAGAGCGCATGTACCCGCTGACCCTGCAGGGACTGGAAGATGGCATGAAGTACCTGTCCAAGTAGGGCATCGAGCCGCAACGAAAAACGCCGCGAAACCTGCAAGGGGTTCGCGGCGTTTTTGTAGCCCGGATACAATCCGGGAGCGCTTGTGAGGCTGGGCCCCGGATTGCATCCGGGCTACGGGTTTTCAGCGCTTGTCCGCATCATCAGGCTTGTTCAGATCCATCACCGTCTGTGCTGGAGCCTGCACCGGCTCCTGCGGCGGAGTCTCGACTGCTGCGGCCGCCACCGGCTCGCTCACAGGCTCGGACACGCTGTCCTTCTTGCGCAGGCCAATACGCTTGAACAGCCATCCGCCCACTACCACCGGGATGAACCAGAACTTCTTCAGCAGTACCAGCAGCATGGCCAGCAGGCCGGTCTTGGCGGCCACCTTGCCAGCGACCAGTGCACCCAGGCCATAAGCGGCGACGGTATCCAGATCCGGGTCGAACTCGGCATAACGCTGCCCCGGGTTGAAGTCGGTCGCCGCCAGCACGGCCGGTACGCTGGCCTCGATTTCAGCCAGTTGATCCATATTGGCGACGAAATTCAGCACCAGCACACCCTTACGGCCAAGCACACGGATGTTGTAGTTCAGGGTGTTGACCTCGCTGTCGCCGAACTTCAGCTCCTTGGCCCAGTGCAGTTTCTTGCCCGCAGCATCGTAGTGCGGTGCGGCGGCCCAGCCGACCAGCTCGACGGCCTCATAGCCGTTTTCCTCACGCCAGGTGTTGGCCTCGCGCATGTCGGCCTGCATGTCCTTGAGCATATCGCTGTAATCGATATCCGCGGCATCCTCGTCGGAGACATAGCCGCTGTCTTCGTACTCGACGGTCACGCCCCAGGATTCGTCGGCCAGTGGCGACACACCAGCCGGCAGGATCATGCCCAGCGGCGGAACATCATCCGGCGGGTTGCCCCAGCCGTCGACGAGCAGACGCTGGGCATTCTCGCCATCGAGAAAAACCAGCGAATCGGGAAGATTGAGGGTGGCCAGGTCATTGCCCAGAACGATGCGCCCGGTCTTGAACTCCAGGCTGGCAACGAATTCTTCGGGGCTGATCCACTGCGCCGACTCATCGGTCTCGACACTTTCCTCGGTGACCACAGCGTTTTCTGGCTCGGTCTCGGGGTTGGCATAGGCGGCGGACGTGAATGGCAGGACAGCAGCCAGCGCGGCTGCCAGGATCGAATCCTTGATCGACATGGAAACTCCAGTAATACGAGGGGTAAATGTAACGTCCTATTACATTAACACGCCCCGCCTCGCATTCAGGCGAACTAGCGCAACTTTTTGCGGGCTGCCATGCACGGAAGGCCACTCTGCGGGCCGTCGCTCCTCGGGCTCAAAGACTTCTCCCGGAAGCTTTTTGCCTTCAGCGCCAGTGTCGCTGCTGCGCTCGCCGGGTTTGCCCAGCCCCGAACATCCAGCTGAACAGCAGCACCAGCAGCTCCGCCAACCAGGCCAGCAGCACGGCGCAGATCACACCCCAGAGAATCGCATCCGGGGTGAACAGCACCTGATAGCGGTACGCCTGCAGGGTTTCGCTGAACAGGTCATGATCGGCGCCCGTCGCCAGATGCCAGGCCTGGGCGTACCAGGGCCCCTGCATGGCCAGCCATTCGCGTTCCAGCAAGGCTGCACGCTGCACCAGATGGCCGACACTGCTGGCATCGCTGCGCATCACCGGATCGTCGCTGACACGGTAATGCGCCACCAGGGCGTCCATATCGCCCTTGAAGAACTTCTGCGCGGTGTCCTGAAAGCCTTTGAGGCTCTGCTGCGACTCCAGGCGATGGGCCTCGACTCGCTTGGCATAGTCATCGATGAAACCCGGCACCTGCACACCGAGCAGCAACCCGAAGGCGAACAACGTCAAACGCAGATAGCTTCTCAGCATGAAGTCAGGCCTTGCCGTGAGTGATGCATTCGCCGCGGCGCCACAGACGCCATTCGCCTGGCTGGTACAGCGACCATTGTTCGTTATCGGTCAACGGCTCGGTAGCGATGACCGTCACCACATCATTGGGTGTGGTTTCCGATTGGAAGTCCACCTTAAGATCGGCGTCCTTGAGCTGCGCCGGGCCGAACGGCGCACGGCGAGTGATGTGCGCCAGCTTGCTCGAGCAGAAACTGAACAACCAGTCGCCATCGCTGAGCAGGCAGTTGAATACGCCGAGCTGGCGGTATGCCGCACACGCGGCGACCAGCACTGGCAGCAGCATTTCCACCGAGACCGGTTCGGGAAAGGCGCGGCGCACCCGGTTGAGCAAGTCGCAGAACGCCGCCTCACTGTCGGTATCACCCACTGGCCGATAGAAGCTGGTCGAGCCCTGCAGCCCAGCCAGTTGGCCGTTATGCGCGAAACACCAGTTGCGCCCCCACAGCTCACGCGTGAAGGGATGGGTGTTGACCAGGCAAACCTTGCCGACGTTGGCCTGACGAATATGACCGATCACTACCTCGCTCTTGATCGGATAGCGCTGCACCAGTTGCGCTACCTCGGACTCGCTGCTCGCCCGCGGATCCTGAAACACGCGCAGGCCACGGCCTTCGTAGAAACCGATACCCCAACCATCGCGATGCGGGCCCGTACGGCCACCACGCTGCATCAGCCCGGTGAAACTGAAAACGATATCGGTGGGGACGTTGGCGCTCATGCCGAGCAATTCGCACATCGGGTCAAATCTCCTTGCTGAGCACAAGACGCAGTTGCTCGGCTTCGGCCTGCAGACGCGCCTCGATTCGCTTGCGGCCCAGTGGCAGAAAACGCACCAGCAAACGCCAGAGCAAGGCTGGCAGATCACCGGGGCGCCGTGGAATCAGGTGCAGATGCAAGTGTGGTACATGCTGGTTGGAATCAGGGCCATCGTTGATCACCAGGTTGATGCCTTCACGACCATAGCCGGCAGTGCGCAAGGCCGCGGTGACTCTGTAGGACAGGGCCAGCAGGCGGTCTCGCACGCCTGCGGGCAGATCCTTGAGAAACGGCGCGTGGGCACGGCTGACGATCAGGACATGTGCAGGGCGCATGGGAAAGATATCCAGCAGGACGATGAAATCATCATCCTGATACAGCTGATGCGCCGGTAATTGGCCGGCGGCAATGGCACAGAACACACAAGTCATGAGGCCTCCATCCGTGATGGCCATCATGCTGAACGGCTAAGCGAATGGCTGCAAGGGGTCAGAGACGCGGTTCGACCCGGCCACCACGTTCGTAGCGGTGCTCCAGACGCTCATCGCCCTGCTCCATCAGCTCACGCAGGGTTCGCGGGTCTTCGTCTTCGGCCACGGGTTGCTCCTGCCGGCCCTGCCACCAACGCTCGATGGGCCAGCGGATGGCGACGAATACCAGATAGACGGCGAAAGCGATCAGGCAATAGAGGGTCAGATCTGCCACCGCCCGCCAGGCGTTGTTGCCCACTTTGAGCAGTACGTCCATGGCCGTGACCGCGATGGACGGCGCGAACAGGTCACGCGACGGATCGACGATGGTCGGACTCAGCAGCAACACCGCGACCAGCACCCGCAGCGGCTCGCGCAGGTAGCGCCACATCCAGCGGGTCATGCGCATCCATACCAGCAGGCAGCCCAGCGCGGCGACGCCGTAGGCGGCCCAGGCCAGGAGGTAGTCGTTTTCGTTCATCATAAGCAGGTGCCGGCATGGCAGGTCTGGCAAAGGGGCGCTTATGATAGCGGCTTTTACTCGGCTCGGCGCCCCTGCCGGGCACTTCTGAAAACCTGGCCGATCCCATGCGCGCGAGTTTCAACGCAGCGATGCCCATGCCGGTTGTTTTTCGAACGTGCCCCGAGCGCCGCCCACCCGCTTTGGAGTTGCGCCATGACCTCTGCCCCCCTCGCCCGCCAGGAAGCCGGTAACGATCCCTATCACTGGCTGGAAAACCGCGACACCGACGAAGTGCTGGCGTATCTGCAGGCGGAAAATGCGTATCTGGATGCCGTGCTGGAACCGCAGCAGGCACTGCGCGAGAAACTCTTCGAAGAGATCAAGGGGCGCATCCGCGAAACCGATCTGTCGCTGCCCACGCCCTGGGGCGATTACCTGTACTACCAGCGCACCACGGCTGGCGACGAGTACCCACGCCATTACCGCTGCCGTCGCCCGTCAGACGGCACCCTGGAGGTCGACGCCGCCAGCGAAAACCTGCTGCTCGACCCCAACGCACTGGCGGACGGCGGCTTCCTGGCCATCGGCGCCTTCAGCATCAGCCCCGATCAGCGGCGCCTGGCATACAGCCTCGACACCAGTGGCGACGAAATCTACCGCCTGTTCGTCAAGGAGCTGGAGGATGACTCGATCAGCGAGCTGCCCTTCGATGACTGCGACGGCAGCATGACCTGGGCGGGCGACAGCCAGACGCTGTTCTTCACCGAACTGGACGACACCCACCGCCCATGCAAGCTGCATCGTCACCGCCTGGGCACACAGGTCGCCGACCTGGTATTCGAGGAAGCCGACGGTCGCTTCTTCCTGCATTGCTACCGCTCCAGCTCCGAACGCCAGCTGATCCTGCAACTGGGCAGCAAGACCACCAGCGAAGTCTGGGTGCTCGATGCAGAGCAGCCGCAGGGCGATTTCATCTGCCTGGCGCCACGCGAAGAGAATCACGAATACGATGCCGACCACGGCATGCTGGACGGTCAATGGTGCTGGCTGATCCGCAGCAACCAGAGCGGCATCAATTTCGCCCTTTACCGCGCAAGCGAAGCGAACCCACAGCGCGCGCACTGGCAGCAGATCCGCGCCCATGATCCGCAGATCATGCTCGAAGGCGCCACCCTCAACCAGCGCGCCATCGTACTCGCACTGCGCGAGGGCGGACTGCCGGTGCTGGAAGTACAACCGCAGTGCGCTGCCAGCTATCGCGTGCAACTACCGGATGCCGCGTACAGCCTCTATGTACAGGACAGCCTGGAGTTTCACAGCGATGTGATTCGCCTGCGCTACGAAGCCCTCGGCCGTCCGGCGCAGGTACGCCAGCTGGAGCTGGCCACAGGTGCACAGCGAGTGCTCAAGCAGACGCCGGTAGAAGGCCCGTTCGACGCGGATGCCTACGAAAGCCGTCGCCTGTGGGCGACCGCGGCCGATGGCACGCAGGTGCCGATCAGCCTGGTGGCGCGCCGCGAGGTATTCGCTGCAAGCACACCGGCACCGCTCTATCTCTATGGCTACGGGGCTTATGGCGAAAGCCTCGATCCATGGTTCTCCCACGCGCGCCTGAGCCTGCTGGAGCGCGGTTTCATCTTCGCCATCGCCCATGTCCGCGGCGGCGGCGAAATGGGCGAGGCCTGGTACCGGGCCGGCAAGCTGGAGCACAAGCAGAACACCTTCGATGACTTCATCGCCTGCGCTGAATGCCTGATCGATGCAGGATTGACCCGCCCGGCGCAGCTGGCGATCAGCGGTGGCAGCGCCGGTGGCCTGCTGATCGGCGCGGTCGTCAACCAGCGGCCAGAGCTGTTCGCCGCGGCGATTGCCGAAGTGCCCTTCGTCGACGTGCTCAACACCATGCTCAACCCGGATCTACCGCTGACGGTCACCGAATACGACGAATGGGGCGATCCGAACCAGAGCGAAGTGTTCCAACGCATCAAGGCCTATGCCCCCTACGAGAACGTGCGCGCGCAAGCCTATCCGGCGATCCTGGCAGTGGCCGGCTACAACGACAGTCGAGTGCAGTACTGGGAAGCCGCCAAATGGGCCGCCAAGTTGCGCGCGAACAAGACCGATGACAACCTGCTGCTGCTCAAGACCGACCTCGGCGCCGGCCACGGTGGTATGAGCGGGCGTTATCAGGGCATCAAGGACGTGGCGCTGGAGTACGCGTTTGTACTCCGCGTACTGGGGATTACCGCCGCAGCGTGACGGGCAGACTGGCAAGCAGCCTGCGCTCGGTCAATCCTGCTTACGCTGTCCATCCAGCCCCTGGCTGTTGCGGCGCAGCTGTTGATCCAGTTGCGGAATCGGCTGATCGCCAGTGGATTTCGGCGCAGCCCCAGGGGGCGTTTGTCCCTGGGGCGGTGGCAAGAGGGGCGCCGATCCCTGGCGCTTGATCGTATTGGGCGTGGACGGCTGGCCGTAAGGCTGTGGCGTCGCAGTGCCCGGCGCACCCGCTCCAGGCGTGGACGGCATACGCATCGGCTCCTGAGCCCAGGCCAGACCGCCAAGGCTGGAGGCCAGCATCATCATGGCGAACAGAGGGAAGCGCATGACATATCTCCTGTGCAGCTGGCTTTCGTTCTATTCTGGCAACATATCCAGCCAAGCGTTCACCTTCAGATAACAGGTTCTGTCATGAGCACCAGCAACAACCGCTACTACCTGTCCGCCCAGGCCGAAGAAGGCTACCGGCAGAAAGCGCTGAAAATGTACCCCCATGTCTGCGGCCGCTGCGCCCGCGAGTTCTCTGGCAAGCGCCTGAGCGAACTGACCGTGCATCATCGCGACCACAACCACCACAACAACCCGGCGGATGGTTCCAACTGGGAGCTGCTGTGCCTGTTCTGTCATGACAACGAACACTCGCGCTACACCGACCAGCAGTATTTCGCCGAAGGCTCCACGGCCAGCCCCCAGTCCGCCAAATCGACCTACAAGGCCTTTGGCGATCTGGCCAGCCTGCTGAAAAAGGACTAGGGCCCGGCAGTCAGCACCGTATAATCGGATCTTTTGCGAGTGCCACCGTGGCCAACAAGAGATACGCCTGCATCGGCCTGTTCAATCCGAAATCGCCGGAAAATGTCGGTTCCATCATGCGTGCGGCGGGCTGCTATGGCGTCAGCTCGGTGTTCTACACCGGCACCCGCTATGACCGCGCCAAGGATTTCATCACCGATACCAAGAAGGTTCACCAGGATATCCCGCTGATCAACATCGATGATCTGCGCAAGATCCTGCCGCTGGGCTGCACACCGGTGGCGGTGGAGCTGGTCGATGACGCCCGCGCCCTGCCCGCCTACACCCATCCCGACCGGGCGCTGTACATCTTCGGCCCGGAAGACGGCTCGCTGCAGCAGGAGATACTCGACTGGTGTGGCGGTGAAGTGGTGTACATCCCGACCCAGGGCTGCATGAACCTTGCAGCCACAGTCAATGTGGTGCTCTATGACCGCTTGGCCAAAGGTAACAACACCCGCTCCGGCCCCTTGTTCTGACTCGAACCGCGGGATAGGGCCGGAACGGTAATGCTCAACGCAACAACCGCGTATCCAGCGTCTTCGACGGCCCACCGATGACGTTCTCGGTGATGTCGATGAAGTCCTTGGTGCTGACCCTGTCCAGGCGCATCAGGCCACGGGTGACGTCGTCCAACGACATGTTCCCCTTCTCCTTGGTCTTCTGGCGAATCTCCCGATCCAGCTCCTGCAACAGCAACACGGCCCGCGCGGTAACGGGGCCACTGGCGTTGTCGGTACGCAGACTGTTGACCGGTTTGCTCCAGCGAATCAGTTGTTCGCGAATCTTCTGATAGCGATCCTCGCTGATCCCCCCCGCACGGCGCATCAACTCGATGGCGTAGTACTCGGCCAGCCCCTCGGCGATCCAGTCACTGCGGTCGCGCCCATAGATGCGGCCGAACACATGCACCAGCTCATGCACCAGCGAACTGGTGCCGTTCTCGCTCACCAGCGGTCGATCCGCGTGCATGAAATAGGAGTTGGACGCAGACAGGCCGCCGCGCCACATCGGATCCCCGGCCCCAACAATCAGCAGCTTATCCGGATCACGCGGGAACACCTGCTGCATCTGCGGCCAGACAAAAGTAAGGAAAGTCATCACGTCCATACGCCGCATGCCCTCGCCCACCGGCGCGGAAATGGCGACCTCGGTGTCGCCCAGACGGGTGCGACGGGTACCCAGTTTGCCAGCGAGCATCCAGCCGGTAGGACGGTCGAACTTGCGCTGCGGGTTGTCGATGCGGAATCGATTATTGCCGATACGCGGCCAGCCGGTTTCCACGCTCTTCCAGCCCTTGGGCAGTTCGAACTGCAGACGCGCCACCAGATCGGTCTTGTCCACCTGGTCGAGCACGGCGGCCGGCACCAGGTCATCTCCACGGAACAACGCCCAATCCGGGGTCATACGGGCGTCAAAACGCCCCGGCTTGCGCTCATGATCGATCTGCACGCGGTAGCTCAACGTGCTCTTGCCCTTGGCTGGCTGCCACTTGCCACGCCCCGGCGCTTCCTCCGACCACTGGCCGTCAGCCTTGAAGTCGCTGTAACGGCCCTGCTCACCCAGGTTGAAGTCCAGACTACGGATTCGCTCGCCTTTTTCCACGGTGATGCTGACCTCGGCCTGAGCGCTCTCCGGCAGGAAGCGCACCTGATAATCCAGATCGACCTTCTGCGTTGCCGCCCAGGTCGGCAGGCTAAGGCTCAATAACAGTAGAGACGAGTACAGAGGCAAACGAGACAAAGGCAGCATGCAGGGCTCCTGATGCGAATGGGCAATTGGCCATAAGACAGCCGCGCTACGGTGCAATTCCGTGGCTGAGCGAGAGAATTGCCACGAAGCCGTGGCGTGAATCAACCCGCGCGAAAAATCAAATGCTCTTCCCAGTCGTCCTCGGCCACGCTGTTCTCACTGAGCATACGCCCGGACTGGGAGATGCGCTCGGCGTGCACGGCGTCTGGGTCGCCACAGACCAGGTGATGCCAGGACGGTAGATCCTTACCCTCGCTGACCAGACGATAGGCGCAGGTCGGCGGCAGCCATTGGAACTGATCGGCCTGCGCTGGCGTGAGCTGGATGCAATCGGGCACGTGCTGGAAACGGTTGGCGTAGTCGCTGCAACGACAGCTGTTGAGATCGAGCAGCTTGCAGGCGATACGCGTGTAATACACGGCGCCATCGTCCTCGTCTTCAAGCTTCTGCAGGCAGCACAGCCCACAGCCGTCGCACAGCGATTCCCACTCCTGCTGATCGAGCTGAGCGAGCGTCTTGTGTTTCCAGAAAGGTTCGACTTGAGCGGCCATGGAGAGAAGTATGGACTCGACGGAGAAAAAGCGCGGCAGTCTAGCCTGAGCGATCAACGCGGCCAAGCTGGCAACGCTGCAATGAAAAAGCCCGATGCGCAGGCATCGGGCTTTTCGGTGTCCCCGCGATCAGCGGTTGGCGGAGCTGCGCCCCGGTTTCTTCTTGGTCTGCAACAGGTGCGAGAACACTGCGTGCAGGTCGTCCGAGGCGCTTTCCTCGTCCAGGTTCAGCTTGCTGTCGATGTGATCCATGTGATGCATCATCAGCTGTACCGCACGCTCGGCGTCACGGGCCTCGATGGCATCGATCAGCTGGTTGTGCTCGTCGTAGGAGCAGTGGGAACGGCTGCCGCTTTCATACTGGGCGATGATCAACGAGGTCTGCGACACCAGGCTGCGCTGGAAACTCACCAGCGGCGCGTTACGCGCGGCCTCGGCCAGCTTGAGGTGGAACTCGCCGGAAAGACGGATACCGGCGCCGCGGTCACCGCGGGAGAAGCTGTCCTGCTCGTCACGCACCATCTGGCGTAACTCGGCCAGTTGCTCGGCGGTGGCATGCTGCACCGCCAGCTCGGTGATGGCGCGCTCGACCAGGCGACGCGCATAGAAGATCTGCCGGGCTTCATCGACGCTGGGGCTGGCCACCACGGCTCCCCGATTCGGGCGCAGCAGTACAACGCCCTCGTGAGCCAGGCGCGAGAGTGCACGGCGGATGATTGTGCGGCTGACGCCGAAGATCTCACCCAGCGCTTCTTCGCTCAACTTGGTGCCAGGCGCCAGGCGCTGCTCGAGAATGGCATCGAAGATGTGGGCATATACGACATCATCCTGAGTCCCGCTACGGCTGCTTTTGCCAGTACGCGGCTGCTTCTTGAGGGGCTGCAATTGATCGTTCATTCTGGCTCGCGTCAATGAGAGTCGCCGACACTGCGACTCTACTGTGTTCTACCCGGTAGCTGACAAGCTCCGGGAGGAAAAACCTCGGAAAAAATTGGGTTAATTGTACACAAACTAATCACGCACTACACCTGTAGTTGTCTGACATCGTAGCTGAGACTGCAAAAACCTCCTCACTGAACCCAGTCATCATTCAAACCCTTTCCTTATATAAGCAGTACTTCTCAGGCCATTAGTAGATAAACGCCTCGAACGCCCCATCTGAAGCGTGCTCCAGCGCTTTTCCTGGCACTCGCACGAAAATCCAGCATCTATCTGTTTTAAAAGCATTTTTAATAAAAACTGAGCAGCGATTGTCGTCAAATCCACGCATTTCCGTGGCAAGAATCGCCCAAAGTTCGATTTCCGCAACAGTGAAAACATTAATTGCATTTTTTGTATACAACAGCATAATCGCGCTCGAGTGACTTCTTGACCGCTCGGTCAACAACTTAGCCAGGAAGCACCGCAAAAACACCGCCTGCCTCAGAGAGCCATTGTCCTTGCGCAACGCTCTGGGCGGTACACAACAAGAGAGATGAGGAGTACCCGCTGTGGAAAGCGTCAAACAAGAACAACACGCGACTCAACTGGAAAGAGCCGGCCTACTCGACCGCCTCTTCAAATTGACCGAGCACCGCACCACCATCAAGACCGAGCTGCTGGCCGGCCTGACGACCTTCGTCACCATGGCCTACATCATCTTCGTCAACCCCAACATCATGGCCAGCGCCGGTATCGACCACGGAGCGGCTTTCGTCGCTACCTGCCTCGCCGCGGCTGTCGCCAGCATCCTCATGGGCCTATACGCCAACTGGCCGGTGGGCCTGGCTCCGGGCATGGGGCTCAACGCATTCTTCACCTACACCGTCGTCGGCGAGATGGGTTACAGCTGGGAAGTGGCACTGGGCGCGGTGTTCATCGCCGGCTTGCTGTTCATGATTCTCAGCCTGTCGCGCATTCGCGAGTGGTTGCTCAACAGCATCCCCACCAGCCTGCGCTTCGCCATGGGTGCGGGGGTCGGTCTGTTCCTCGGCCTGATCGGCCTGAAGACGGCAGGTATCGTCGTCGATAGCCCGGCTACCCTGCTGACCATGGGTTCCTTCCAGCAACCTGCCACCCTGCTGGCAGCAGTCTGCTTCCTGGCCATCTGCGTGCTCAGCCACCGCAATGTGTTCGGCGCCATCCTCATCAGCATGCTCGGTGTCACCGCTATCGGCTGGGCACTGGGCCTGGTGGAGTATGGTGGCGTGATCTCGATGCCACCGAGCCTAGAACCCACCTTCCTGGCGCTCGACATCACCGGCGCGCTGGAGGTGGGCATGATCAGCGTGATCCTGGCCTTCCTCTTCGTGAACATGTTCGACACCGCCGGCACCCTGATGGGCGTCGCCCATCGCGCCAACCTGGTGGATGAGAATGGCCATATCAAGGATCTGTCCAAGGCGCTGAAGGTGGACAGCACCGCAGGTGCATTCGGCGCAGTGGTGGGTTGCCCGCCGGTGACCAGCTACGTCGAGAGCGCTTCGGGCGTTGCCGCAGGCGGCCGCACCGGCCTGACCGCGGTGACCGTTGGCGTGCTGTTCCTGGTGGCGATGTTCTTCGCCCCGCTGGCCGGCATGATCCCCGCGTACGCCACCGCTGGCGCGCTGATCTACGTGGCGATGCTGATGATGAGCGGCATGGCGCACATCGACTGGAAGGATCACACCGATACCATCCCAGCCATCGTCACCGTGGTGATGATGCCGCTGACCTTCTCCATCGCCAATGGTATCGCCCTGGGCTTCCTCACCTACGCCACGCTGAAGCTGCTGACCGGTCAGCGCGACAAGGTATCGCTGAGCCTGTACCTGCTGTGCATCATCTTCATCGCCAAATTCGCCTTCCTCTGACGGCAAGCTGCATGCGCTGATCGAGACCCCGGCCACGTGCCGGGGTTTTCGTTTACCCCATCAACGCCAGACAGAAGAGCCACTTGAATGCAATCCGCAGCCATGTTGCCGCCCCGCCCCGGATTGCATCCGGGTTACGTCGACGTATATCGGTAGGGTGCGCCATGCGCCCCGAGTCCGCACGCAGCACCATGGGATTCATCCAACCCGGTGTGCGCGGCGCACCCTACATACCCATGCCTAGCTCTTGGCCAACGGACATTTACCGACCCACTCCCCTAATTGCATCTGGGCTGCGCCAACGTTCGTCGGTAGGGTGCGCCATGCGCACCGAGTCGGCACGCGACACCATGGGATTCATCCAACATGGTGCGCGCGGTGCCCCCTACGGCACCTGACATCGGGGGTGTCGCTCACCCATACGGCAACCTCGGGCAGGACTTGGCCCTGGCAAAAACATCCGCATAAAAAAGCCCGCAGTGTGAGCGGGCATAGGGACTCAAACGAGTCTGAGGGTGACAAGCATTCGTCTGGCGGGCAGCGCCGCCGTCGCGTCAGCTACCTCGATAGGTGGAGTAGCTGTAGGGGGAAATCAGTAGCGGTACGTGGTAGTGCTCCTGCTCGGCATCGATGCCAAAACGCAGTACCACCACATCGAGAAAAGCCGGTTCCGGCAGGCTGACACCGCGAGCACGGTAGTAGTCGCCAGCGTGGAAATGCAGTTGATAGACACCGCTGCGGTAGTCATCGCCCTGCAATACCGGCGCATCGCAACGGCCATCGTGGTTGGTCGCAACGGTGTTGATCAGCTCCAGCTGCGCGCCTTCGACGCGATACAGCTCGACCTTGATGCCACTCCCCGGACAACCGTGCGCAGCATCCAGTACATGTGTAGTCAAACGTCCCATGGCTCTCGGGCATCCGTCACGGCCAACGGCCTGCGAATACCGCACCTCCTCTGCTCTGTTGAAATCGGCTCGTCGCAGTGCTCCAACGCTTTGGCAGGATAGCACGCGAGGCGAATATAAAACATTTAATGATAAAATTGTACACAATAAAACCGACAAAGATCATGGCAATGGCTCCACCTTCACCAATCCGAACTACTCCGCAGCACAACAGACAAGCCTGTAGAACGCCATATAGCTGACCAATCAGGCAAGTTTCTTGCTTGACTCAGCACGGAAGAGAATGACGAAATTCAGATTTACAAACGACAACTAATTTTGTATACAATTAGCCATCCAGGTCGCGCAGCCATCGATTTCAGGACGCGCAAAGACCGCAACATTCCAGACAGGAAGACTGCAGTGAACGCTGATTACCCACGTGACTTGATCGGCTACGGCGCAAACCCACCTCATCCGCACTGGCCGGACGATGCCCGCGTCGCCTTGTCCTTCGTGCTCAATTACGAAGAAGGCGGTGAGCGCAACATTCTCCATGGCGACAAGGAGTCCGAAGCGTTTCTGTCCGAGATGGTCGCCGCTCAGCCACTGCAGGGCCAGCGCAACCTGTGCATGGAGTCGCTCTACGAATACGGCAGCCGCGCCGGTGTCTGGCGCCTGCTCAACCTGTTCAAGCAGCACGACATTCCGCTGACCGTCTTCGCCGTGGCCATGGCCGCGCAGCGTCATCCCGAGGTGATTCGCGAAATGGTCGCTGCCGGCCACGAGATCTGCAGCCACGGCTACCGCTGGATCGATTACCAGAACACCGACGAAGCCACCGAGCGCGAACACATGCTCGAGGCCATCCGCATCCTCACCGAGCTGACCGGCGAGCGTCCTCTGGGCTGGTACACCGGCCGCCTGGGTCCGAACACCCGACGCATCGTGCGCGAGGAAGGCGGTTTTCTCTACGATTCCGACACCTATGACGACGATCTGCCCTATTGGGATCCGGCCAGCACGCCGGAAAAACCGCATCTGGTGATCCCCTACACCCTGGATACCAACGACATGCGCTTCACCCAGGTGCAGGGCTTCAACAAGGGCGACGACTTCTTCGAATACCTCAAGGACGCCTTCGACGTGCTCTACGCCGAGGGTGAAGCTGGCGCGCCGAAGATGCTATCGATTGGCATGCACTGCCGCCTGCTCGGCCGCCCCGCTCGCCTGGCCTCGCTGGCGCGCTTCCTCGAATACGTGAAGAGCCACGACAAGGTCTGGTGCGCCCGCCGCGTCGACATTGCCAAGCACTGGCACGCCACTCACCCCTTCCGCGCGACCGAATGACAAGAGAGCCGCCCATGAGCCGTTTCCAGACCCTGACGCCCTCCCAACTGAGCCGTGACGCGTTCGTCGCTGCCTTCGCCGATATCTACGAGCACTCGCCGTGGGTCGCCGAAAAAGCCTACGACCTCGGCCTGGACAGCTCCATCGATGAAATCGAGACGCTGCAGCAGCGCATGGCCGACATCCTCCTGTCTGCCAGCCATGATGCGCAGTTGGCACTGATCAATGCGCACCCGGATCTGGCCGGCAAGGCTGCCGTGCGTGGAGAGTTGACGGCCTCCAGCACCGCCGAACAATCAGGCGCCGGTATCCACGAATGCACTGCCCAAGAGTTCGCCCGCTTCACCGAACTCAACGATGCCTACAAGGCCAAGTTCGGCTTCCCCTTCATCAAGGCGGTCAAGGGCAGCAATCGCCACCAGATCCTGGCAGCCTTCGAAGAACGCATTCACAACACGCCGGAGCAGGAATTCCAGACCGCCCTGGCCGAGATCAACAAGATCGCGATGTTCCGCCTGCAGCAACTGTAAGCGCTGCAACCTCCCCTCTCTAACAGAACAAGTAGAACAGCCATGCGTAGCCTGACCATCGAGCCCCTGAGCAAAGAAGCCTTCGCACCCTTCGGTGACGTGATCGAAACCGAAAACAGCGAGTTCTTCATGATCAACAACGGTTCCACCCGCCGCTATCACAAGCTGGCCACCGTGGAGACCGCACAGCCGGAGGACAAGGCCATCATCAGCATCTTCAGCGCCGAATCGCTGCAGATGCCGTTGACCATCCGCATGCTGGAACGCCATCCGCTGGGCAGCCAGGCTTTCATCCCGCTGCTCGGCAACCCCTTTCTGATCGTGGTCGCGCCAGTTGGCGATGTACCTGTATCAGGTTCCGTCCGTGCCTTCCTCAGCAATGGCAGGCAGGGCGTCAATTACCATCGCGGCGTCTGGCACCACCCGGTGCTGACGATCGAAAAGCGGGATGACTTCCTGGTGGTTGATCGCAGTGGTTCCGGCAACAACTGCGATGAGCATTTCTTCAATGAGGACGAGCTTCTTCTCCTCGAACCCCACCAATAAGAGAAGCCCGGGGCTGGCGTGCCTCCCCCGGGAAAGAGGTACAGATCGTGGAAGCACATTTCACCGAATGGCTAAACCTGGGCATCCGCTGGATCCATATGATCACCGGCATCGCCTGGATCGGCGCATCCTTCTATTTCGTCTGGCTGGAAAACAACCTCAACCGTAGCAACCCACGCGAGGGCCTGTCGGGCGACCTCTGGGCGATTCACGGCGGCGGCATCTACCACCTGGAAAAGTACAAGCTGGCTCCGCCGAAAATGCCGGAGAACCTGCACTGGTTCAAATGGGAGGCCTACTTCACCTGGCTGTCGGGCGTCGCTCTGTTGCTGGTGGTGTACTACCTCAACCCCAGCCTTTACCTGATCAAGCCAGGCGTCGAACTGGCCCCCGCCATGGGTATCGCCATTGGCCTGGGCTCGATGCTCGCCGGTTACGTGATCTATCACTTTCTCTGCGACTCGCCACTGGGCAAGCGCCCCGCCCTGCTCGGCGCCGTGCTGTTCGTGCTGATCATCGCCGCGGCGTATGGCTTCAGCCTGATCTTCAGCGGCCGCGCGGCCTACATTCATGTCGGCGCCATCATCGGCACGATCATGGTCGGCAACGTGTTCTTCACCATCATGCCGGCCCAGCGTGCGCTGGTTAAGGCGATCGAGACCAAC
The DNA here is from genome assembly GCF_003008615.1 of Pseudomonas mendocina. NCBI lineage: Bacteria > Pseudomonadati > Pseudomonadota > Gammaproteobacteria > Pseudomonadales > Pseudomonadaceae > Ectopseudomonas > Ectopseudomonas mendocina. The sequence goes on along the minus strand of NZ_CP027657.1, from coordinate 4,509,586 downwards.
ACCACGCCCGATCCGCTGCTGCCGGCCAAGGGCCTGCTGCGCTCGCGCCACAACAACTACTTCACCCTGCCGGTGCTGTTCATCATGATCAGCAACCACTTCCCGAGCACCTATGGCAGCCAGTACAACTGGCTGATCCTGGCGGGTATCGCGATCCTGGCGGTGCTGGTGCGTCACTACTTCAACACGCGCCACGACAGCAACAAGTTCGTCTGGACACTGCCAGCCGCTGCACTGGGCATGATCTGCCTGGCTTATGTCACCTCCCCGACAAGCCGTGCACCAGCGGTTATTCCGGTCGCTGCTGTGGAACAGCCGGCCAGCACAGACACAGCCCAGGTCGAAGCGAACAATGAAGCGACCCCGACCGAGCCCGTGGCCAGTGAGGCTGCAGCCCCTGCAGCAGGCAATGCTGATTTCGCCAAGGTGGAAAGCGTGATCCATGAGCGCTGCACCGTGTGCCACTCGGTCACCCCGAGCAGCCCGATGTTCAGCGCCCCGCCCGCCGGTTTCATGCTCGACACCCCCGAGCAGATGAAGGCCCAGGCCGCGAAGATTCATGCGCAGACCGTGGCCAGCCAGATCATGCCGCTGGGCAACATCACCCAGATGACCCAGGACGAACGCGACCTGATCGGTAGCTGGATCGCCAAAGGCGCTCAGATCAACTGATTGCCACACATGCCGCGCCCCACGAAGGCGCGGCATCTTTTTACAAGGACGGCACACGGATGCCGTCAAAAGCCGCCGGCAGTGCGAACTGACCGGCGGCTTGTTTTTTGTGCACAATCCTTAAATAAATTGTTTTTAACCCTGTTACCAAGTTGTTATAGTCGCCACATCTTGACCGAGTGGACAGGTTTCATTCGCTCAGGGCAGAGGTGCCGTGAAGCCTCGTGTAAGCCCATGACCGTATAAAAACAAATGGCAGGCTATGACATGACTACCGACCGCAACGCCCCAGCTACGCCCAGCGTCCGCAACGAACTGATCTATCAACTGGACGACACTCCCGCCTTCCTCCCCGCTGTGTTCGCCGCGCTGCAGCATGTGCTGGCCAGCTTCGTCGCCATCATCACTCCTACCCTGATCGTCGGCAGTGTGCTCGGCCTCGGCGCTCACGTGCCCTATCTGGTCAGCATGGCGCTGTTCGTCTCAGGCCTCGGCACCTTCGTCCAGGCCAAGCGCATCGGCCCGGTCGGCTCCGGCCTGCTCTGCCTGCAGGGCACCAGCTTCGGTTTTCTCAGCGTGATCCTCAGCGCCGGTTTCATCGTCAAGGGCCGTGGTGGCAGCGAGGAGGAGATTCTCTCGACCATCTTCGGCGTGTGCTTCTGCGCCGCCTTCGTCGAGATTTTCTTCAGTCAGTTCATTGGCAAGCTGCGCATGGTGATCACTCCGGTGGTCACCGGCACCATCATCTGCCTGATGGGTTTGTCACTGATCAAGGTCGGCATGACCGACTTCGCCGGCGGCTACGGCGCCGAGGATCTGGGCGCGCTGCACCACCTAGCGCTTGGCGCCCTGGTATTGCTGACCATCGTCGTACTCAACCGCTCCTCGTCGCAGATGCTGCGTCTGTCTGCTGTCATCGTCGCCCTGACGCTGGGCTTCGCCGTGGCCTGGCTGACCGGTCGAGTGGATTTCAGCGAGATGGCCGAGGTGCCGCTGATCAGCGTGCCGCAGCCGTTCAAGTACGGCTTCAGCTTCGACCTGGTGGCGTTCATTCCGATTGCGGTGATCTTCCTCATCACCCCGCTGGAAACCGCGGGCGACCTGACCGCCAACTCGATCATCTCCAAGCAACCGGTCAAAGGCCCGCTGTACATGCGCCGAATCAAGTCCGGAGTGCTGGCCGATGGCTGCAACTCGGCGATGGCGGCGATGTTCAACAGCCTGCCGATGACCACTTTCAGCCAGAACAACGGGGTGATTCAGCTCACTGGCGTGGCCAGCCGCCATGTCGCGCTATACATCGCTGCGATCCTCGTTCTGCTTGGGCTGTTTCCCATGGTCGGTGCGGTGCTGCAACTGATGCCCAAACCGGTATTGGGCGGCGCCACCCTGATCATGTTCGGCACCGTGGCTGTGGCCGGCATCAAGATCCTCACCGAGGCGGGCCTGCATCGACGCAACATGCTCATCGTCTCCATTTCCCTCGGCCTGGGGCTCGGCGTGGCAGCAGTGCCCGAGGCACTGGCGCAGATGCCGGAGATGCTACGCAATATCCTCGGCTCGCCGATTGCCATCGGCGCCTTCAGCGCCATCGCGTTGAACGTGTTCCTGCCGGAAGAACCCGTGGCCGAGGATGACTACGACCCCGAGGCGCACCTGCACACCGTGCTGCAGAACCGCCAGGACGACGCCAACGACGACCGCCTGAATACCCTCAGCCGCGACCTCGCCCCAGCGCCACGCTCGAACTGACCCGGTCTTAACCGAACACTCCCGGCGGCATGCCGCCGGGAACAGACGCCTGCACCTCAACAACAAGGAAAATCCATGAAACTCAAGCATCTGCCTCACTGCCTGGCCCTCGCCTGCGGGCTTGGCGCCGCCCAGCAAAGCCTCGCCGGCGACCTGCTTTTCTGGCAGGACAACAGCCTGTCGTACCTGTATGGCGAGAACTTCCAGCGCATGAACTTCAATGGCGAGGAACAGCGTACCCAGACCACCTTCACCTTCGAGCACGCCAGCGGCTGGGCCTGGGGCGATATCTTCTACTTCCTCGACTACATTCGTGCCGACAACGTGCAGACCCGCGGCAGCTTCGATAACGGTAGCTTCCGCCAGCACGACAAGGACTCCTTTTACTACATGGAGTTTTCCCCACGCGTGAGCCTGAGCTGGCTGACCGGGCAGAAGTTGGCCGCCGGCCCGATCAAGGACGTCTTCGCCGCCTTCACCTACGAGAAAGGCAATGGCGGCCCGGGCCCGGAGAACTACCTGTACGGCATCGGCCTGGACTGGGACGTACCCGGCTTCACCTTCTTCAAGACCAACCTGTACCAGGTGAAGATCAACAACCACACCTTCTTCGCCGACGCGGGCAACAACGGCTACGCCACCCAGCTGACCGTCAGCGCGGCATACCCGTTCAGCATCGGTGATCAGGACTTTCTGGTCGACGGTTTCGTCGACTGGCGCTCGCCGTCTCGCGATGCCGGCACCCAGACCTCGGTAGGTTCCTCGATCCAGGTCAAGTGGGATGCGGGCAAGGCGCTGTTCGGCAAGGAGCGCCAGCTCTATGTCGGCACCGAAGTGAACATGTGGCGCGCCAAATATGGGGTCAAGCCAGTGGACGGCTCGGACGATCGCTTCGACCAGACCGCCGTACAGGCCCTGGTCAAGTACCACTTCTGATCACGCATCACGAATCTCTGCGTGACGTCGGATAGGGACGTCATGCCGAGCAAGGGGCAATGACGGTTTCGTCATTGCCCCTTTTCTTTGGATTCACACCTCGGCAGGCGCCCCGACCCAAGTCGTGATAACGCCCCAGACGAGTGCGCAACGCGTCGTGACGGTGCAGAAGTTCGTCACGACAAGCATGAATTTGACCTAAAGGTCAATATTTTGCACCCAATAAAACAACATTTTTGTATCCAAAACGGCATTCAACCATGTTCAAGACACGATTTTATGTGTACAAAGCCAACAGGCTCCTATCCAGATCACTGTTGAAAAAGCTGTATACACAGATTCATTCAACAATCGTCGACAACTTGGAATGGAACCTGCAGACAAATCTCTTCACAGGCTTAGCGGCCACACAACAACATTCGAGAGCTGTCCATGTCCAACGCCGAAGACTTCCACATCAAGCACATCGACCCCTCGTTGCATAACGAGGATCTCGCGCCACTCGCCCCGGAGAAACGCAAATGGGGCTGGTTCGAAATCTTCAACGTCTGGACCAACGACATCCAGAGCCTGTTCGGCTACACCCTGGCCGCCACCCTGTTCATCTCCTACGGCCTCAATGGCTGGGCGGTACTGGCCGGCATCGTGCTGTCGGGCTTCATCGTCATGGGGTTGGTGCAGTTGACGGGCAAGCCGAGCGTCAAGTACGGCATTCCGTTCCCGGTCATGGCCCGCTCGAGCATGGGAGTGCGCGGCGCCAACTTCCCCGCCGTAGTACGCGGCATCGTGGCGATCTTCTGGTACGGTGTGCAGACCTACTTCGCCTCCACGGCGGTAGCGCTGCTGATCACCGCCCTTGCCGGCCCGGGTTCGGAGGCCAAGTTCCTTGGCCTGACCGCCGTAGGCTGGATTTCCTACATCATCGTCTGCGTGTTCCAGGTCGCCTTGTTCATGCGCGGCATCGACTGGGTGGCCAAGTTCCTCAACTTCGCAGGCCCGGTGGTGTACCTGGTGATGATCGCGCTGATGGGCATGATCTGGTACAAGGCCGGCCCGGATCTGCTCGGCGAACTGGGCAACATCTTCCGTGGCACCGGTGAATATGCTGGCGGCCCCATTGCAGCCTTCTTCGCTGTGGTCGGCACCATGGTCGCCTACTTCGCTGCCGTGGTGATCAATTACGGCGACTTCTCGCGCTTCGTGAAAAGCCACAAGCACATGACTGCCGGTAACTTCTTCGGTCTACCGGTCAGCCTGACCTTCTTCTCCATCATCGCCCTGATCATCACCGCCGGCACCGTGGTGGTGTTTGGCGAAACCCTGACCAACCCGACCGAGATCGTCGCCCGCGTCGACAACCTGGCTCTGACCATCATCGCCGCGCTGACCTTCTTCGTCGCCACGGTGAGCATCAACCTGGTGGCCAACTTCATCCCGCCAGCCTACGACATCGCCAACCTGGCACCGGGCCGCATCAGCGCTCGTACCGGCGGCATGATCACCGCAGCCATCGCCTTCTTCATCGGTGCACTGTGGGTGTCGTTCATCAGCAACATGGGCATCGCCGCCTTCGTCGATACGCTGGGTGCGATCCTGGCGCCGCTGTACGGCATCATGGTTGCCGACTACTACCTGATTCGCCGCCAACACCTGAACGTGCAGCACCTGTTCAGTGCCGAACCGGGCTCGACCTACTACTTCAACGGCGGCTGGAACCGCAAGGCGATGATCGCCTTCGGCGTGGCCTCGGTGTTCTCGGTCGCCTCGGTGTGGATGCCAGGCCTAAGCCAACTGGCTGGCTACGGCTGGATTCTCGGCGCCCTGCTCGGCGCTGCCCTGCACTATGGCCTAATGCGCAACCACGCCAGTGCCTTGCAGCGCGCCAACGCCGCTGCCTGATCGGGTCAATCGCTAGTCGAAACCGGCGCCCTGGCGCCGGTTTTGGCTTTCTGGCGTTCAAGAAAATCCACCTTCCAGCGCTCCACGCCGATGTATTCACTGTCCAGATTGGCCTCTACCCCGTGCCTGGCCTTCAGCGCTGCCACCAGCTGCGCGCGCTCGCCAAGGAAGCGGTCGAAGCGTGCCAGCACCTCGGGATAAGCGCTGCTCGACAGGTGGAAAGTGCCGCGGGTATGCGGCAGCGTCGGGTCGAATACCAGAGCGCCTGGCCGGGCGCGGATGTTGTCGAGGTAATAGGTCGCCACCACCACGTTGAAGTAGGCGCCATCACTTTCCTTCCTCAGCGTCTGACGAATCATCTGCCGCAGATCCTCGCTGTAGCGCGGCTGCACTGCTCCGCTGGCGATGCGTTCCTCGTAGCCATGGGGCGTCCAGCCCTGCACCAGCGCCAGACGGCGAATGTTCTCCGGCGCCTGGCCCTGGCGATCGGGTGCCACCAACACACCATCCACGTAGTCGACCACTGCCTGGCTGTAATGCAGCGTCATGCCTGCCTTCTGCGTCTGCGCCCAGAGCGGGCTGTCCGGGTACTTGAAGTCGATCTCACCACGCTGCAGCGCCGGCAACAACTGATCGACCGGCAGAGCCTTGTAACTCAGGCTCAGACCACTGTCGGCCGCGAAGGCATCGAGCAGCTCACGGGCGAAACCCTGATAGCGGCCCTGGGCATCGAGGCTGTAATGCGGCGCGAATGACAGAGCCTCGACACCGACTACTAGCGTCTGGGCGCTGGCCAGCGGAGTCAGCAAAACGGCAGATAACAGACACAGTCGAGCCTGCTGCATACGAGCACTTCCTTTTATTGTTGTATGGATACGCGGGGGATCAGCCGCCGGTCATGCTCATGAAGCGCACCACCTGCACCTGCTCATCAGTAGCGAAGTGATGCCGCTCGGGCTTGAGGCGTAGCGCGCCGATCAGCGCCTGACGCAAACGCTCGTCGTCGCCGGGATGAGCGCGTAGCAGACGCTTGAGATCCAGCGCATCGTCATGACCGAGACAGAGCACCAGCTTGCCCTCGGCAGTGACTCGCACCCGGTTGCAGTCACCACAGAAGTTGTGGCTGTGCGGCGAGATGAAACCGATCTGGGTCTGCGTACCGGCCACCTGCCAATAGCGTGACGGCCCGCCGGTGACCTTGCTGCTGCGCACCAGCGCATGTCGCTGCTCGATGCGCTGACGCACCTCATCGCTGGAGCAGAAGGTCAGTTGCCGCTCGTGGCTGACCACGCTGCCCAGCGGCATCTCCTCGATGAAGCTGATGTCCAGCCCACGTTCGATGGCGAACTCGACCAGATCGAGCACCTCGTCATCGTTGCGACCGCTCTGCACCACGCTGTTGAGCTTGATTCGTTCGAAACCGGCGGCGCGCGCCGCCTCGATGCCGGCCAGCACCTGATCGAGCTTGTCGCGCCGGGTGAAGACAGCGAAGCGCTCGCGTTGCAGAGAATCCAGGCTGATATTCAGACGCCGCACGCCTGCCGCGCGTAGGGGCACTGCCATCTCTGCCAGTTGCGAGCCGTTGGTGGTAATCGCCAGATCCTCCAACTCCTCGCGGCCGCCCAGGCGCTGCAGCAGGCTCAGCAGGTTCTTGCGCACCAGCGGCTCCCCTCCGGTGATGCGGATGCGTCGTACACCCAGCCCGATGAAGGCATCGGCCACGGCGTAAAGTTCTTCCAGACTGAGAATCTGCTGACGCGGCGCGAACTGCATGTCTTCGCTCATGCAGTAGGTGCAGCGGAAATCGCAGCGGTCGGTCACCGACAAACGCAGGTAGGTGATGCGCCGGCCGAACGGGTCGACGAGCTGATGGGGATTCACGGCAGGTCTCCTGGAGCGTCGCGCGCCAAGACTTTTTTGTCATGGATAAGGCTGCGAAGGATAAAAACAGAAAAGCATTTTTTTGTATACATAAATCTGACCTCAAGGTCAGATAGACGCTGTGCAGCCCGTGGCCACTGGCTTGAGCCCCGCGCGAAGCCGGTGCTACCATGCCCGACCGCCGCCCGGCGGCCGAGAAAAACACAGGGCCTTATGACCAGCATACGCGAGCGTAACAAAGAGCTCATTCTCCGCGCAGCCAGCGAAGAGTTCGCCGACAAGGGCTTCGCCGCCACCAAGACCAGTGACATTGCGGCCAAGGCAGGCCTGCCCAAGCCCAACGTCTACTACTACTTCAAGTCCAAGGAAAACCTCTACCGCGAGGTACTGGAAAGCATCATCGAGCCTCTGCTGGCCGCCTCTTCACCCTTCAACCAGCCGGGCCACCCGAGCGACGTGCTGACCGCCTACATCCGCTCGAAAATTCGCATCTCCCGCGAGCTGCCGCACGCCTCCAAGGTGTTCGCCAGCGAGATCATGCACGGCGCGCCGCACCTGTCTCCAGAGCAAACCGAGCAGCTCAATGCCCAGGCCAAGCACAACATCGCCTGCATCCAGCGCTGGGTCGATCAGGGCCTGATGGCGAAAGTCGACCCGCACCACCTGCTGTTCAGCATCTGGGCCGCGACCCAAACCTACGCCGACTTCGACTGGCAGATTTCCATCGTAACCGGCAAGGCCACCCTCGACGACGCCGACTACGAAGCCGCCGCACAGACCATCATCCGCCTGGTGCTCAAAGGCTGCGAAGTCAGTCCAGCGCCGTCGACCGCGTCCGAACTGGTGACCAGCGCCTAACTCGAACCCACGGCATATGCCGAACCCGTAGGGTGCGCCATGCGCACCGAGTTTACGACGCGGACGTTCGGGAAGCCCGGTGACCAGCGCCTAAACGCCGACGCCTAGTCGGGGCGATTCGGTAGGGTGCGCCGCGCTCACCACGGTCAAGGGCCGTTTCGGAGATCGCAGGACAGTTCGCTGGTTACCGACCCACCCGCCCTGGTGGATGCAAAAAGCGACATCCCCCCTACCCCGACTCAAAGGCGGCGAAGTCAGCCGGTGCGCACGGCGCACCCTACCCCCACGATACCCTACGCCCCCGCGTCGGCCTGCAAGCCCAATGACTCCAGTGCACTGACTGCACACTGCTCGTCGATGTCCGAGGTATCACCGGTGATGCCGACAGCACCGATCACATCGCCGCGCTCGTCGCGAATCAACACGCCACCCGGCGCAGGCACCAGGCTGCCCTGAGCCAGGTTGTTGACCGCCCCGATGAATGCCGGGCGCTGCAGCGCATCGCTAGCGATCAGTCGCGAGCCCTTGCCCAGTGCCAACGCACCCCAGGCCTTGCCGATGGCGATCTGCGGACGCAACAGACTGGCACCGTCCTCACGTTGCAGACTGATCAGATGGCCGCCGGCATCCAGCACCGCGACGGTCAGCGGCGCGGCAGATCGGTCACGCCCCGCAGCCAGGGCATTGAGTGTGATGTTCAGGGCGATGTTCAGGTTAAGACTACTCACAGAGGCGATCTCCAAAACTGCAGAAAAGGCATCCACGCACACAAGTGCGCGGCATCAGAAAACGCCCTATGAAATAGCCGAACAGAAAGCGGATTACAATCATTGATCACAATTAAAATAAATTTTGTGCACAAAAAATAAAATCAAATAACTCAATCAAAGTATCGAATAAACACTCAGGCGTTGCGTGCCTCCCAGTAGCCCGGGGTGTTGTAGATACCCTTCAGATAATCGATGAAGAAGCGCACCTTGGCCGGCAGATAGCGCTGCTGCGGGTACACCGCCTGAATGTCGTAGGCCGGCAGTGCGTATTCGTCGAGCACCGTCACCAGCTCACCGGCCTTGAGCTCGGCCTGGATCTCCCAAGTGGAGCGCCAGCCAATCCCCAGCCCCTGCTTGACCCAGTTGTAGAGCAGTTCACCATCGTTGCAGTCGAGGTTGCCGGCGACCTTCACCGCCACCTGCCGACCTTCACGCAGGAACGTCCAGCCGCGCTGCTGGCCGCCCTGCATGTTGAACGCCAGACAGTTGTGCCGCACCAGGTCGTCCGGTGTGCGCGGCACGCCATACAGCTCGAAATAGCGCGGTGCCCCGCAGACCACGCGGCGATTGGGAAACAGCTTGATCGCCACGTAGTTGGGGTCGGTGACCTCACCGATACGGATGCCCATGTCGTAGCCCTGACGCACCAGATCGACCACGCTGTCGGTGAAGTTGAATGACAGCTTGAGGTCGGGGTAGCGCGCCAGAAACGCCGGCGCATGGGGCGCGATATGGCGCCGGCCGAACGCCGCCGGCGCAGAAACCACCAGATGCCCACGCACCGATTTGCCGCCGCGAGCGACGCTGGCATCCGCCTCGTCGAAGTCCTTGAGCAGGCTGCGGGCACGCTCCAGGTACTGCTCGCCAAGGTCGGTCAGTTGCAGCCCGCGCGTGGAGCGATGCATCAGCTTGACGCCCAGGTGTTGCTCCAACGCATCCAGCCGCCGGCCCATCACCACAGGCGTTACACCTTCACTGAGAGCGGCCGAGGCGAAGCTGCCGTTGTCGGCCACCAGAACGAAACTACGGATAAGGGTATGACGATCCATTCGATACTCCAGATATCGACAGAACTGAAGTATCCATCAATTCCCCCGCTTTCGCCCAGCCGTCATCCTCACCTCAACAGAAAAACAACCGACTCGAGAGGAATGGCCATGGCCAGAATGAGAGCAATCGAGGCCGCCGTACTGGTGATGCGCCGTGAAGGCGTTGATACCGCATTCGGCGTCCCCGGCGCTGCCATCAACCCCCTGTATGCCGCACTGAAGAAACTCGGTGGCATCGATCACGTCCTGGCCCGTCACGTCGAAGGCGCTTCGCACATGGCCGAGGGTTACACCCGCACCAACGCCGGCAACATCGGCGTGTGCATCGGCACCTCCGGCCCTGCCGGCACCGACATGGTCACCGGCCTGTACTCGGCGTCCGCCGACTCCATTCCGATTCTGTGCATCACCGGGCAGGCACCACGTGCGCGTATGCACAAGGAAGATTTCCAGGCCGTCGACATCACCAGCATCGTTGGCCCGGTCACCAAGTGGGCGACCACCGTGATGGAGCCTGGCCAGGTGCCGCGCGCATTCCAACGCGCCTTCCATGAAATGCGCAGCGGCCGTCCCGGCCCGGTGCTGATCGACCTGCCGTTCGACGTGCAGATGGCCGAAATCGAATTCGACATCGACGCCTACGAGCCGCTGCCAGTAGCCAAGCCGACCACCTCCCGCGTTCAAGCGGAGAAAGCCATCGCCCTGCTCAACGACGCCGAGCGCCCGCTGCTGGTCGCCGGTGGTGGCATCTTCAATGCCGATGCTGCAGACAAGCTGGTCGAGTTCGCCGAACTGACCGGCGTGCCGGTAGTGCCGACGCTGATGGGCTGGGGCGCGATTCCCGATGATCACAGGCTGATGGTCGGCATGGTCGGCCTGCAGACCTCGCATCGCTACGGCAACGCCACCCTGCTCGCCTCCGACCTGGTGTTCGGCATCGGCAACCGCTGGGCCAACCGCCACACCGGTTCGGTGGACGTGTACACCGAAGGCCGCAAGTTCATCCACGTAGATATCGAACCGACGCAGATCGGCCGCGTGTTCAACCCGGATCTGGGCATCGCCTCCGACGCTAGCAGCGCGCTGGATGCGTTCCTTGAGGTAGCCCGTGAATGGAAAGCCGCCGGCAAACTGAAAGACCGCAGCGCCTGGGTCGAAGCCTGCCGCGAACGCAAGCGCACCCTGCAGCGCAAGACCCACTTCGACAACGTGCCGGCCAAGCCGCAGCGCGTGTACGAGGAAATGAACGAAGCCTTTGGCAAGGACACCTGCTACGTCAGCACCATCGGTTTGTCGCAGATCGCCGGCGCGCAGTTCCTGCACGTGTACAAGCCGCGCCACTGGATCAACTGCGGCCAGGCCGGTCCGCTGGGCTGGACCATCCCGGCCGCCCTCGGCGTGGTCAAGGCCGACCCGCAGCGCCAGGTCGTGGCGCTGTCCGGCGACTACGACTTCCAGTTCATGATCGAAGAGCTGGCCGTCGGCGCTCAGTTCAACCTGCCGTACATCCACGTGCTGGTGAACAACGCCTACCTGGGCCTGATCCGCCAGGCGCAGCGCGGCTTCGACATCGATTACTGCGTGCAACTGGCGTTCGAGAACATCAACGCAGAGGAGCTGGGCGGTTACGGCGTCGACCACGTCGCCGTGGTCGAGGGCCTGGGTTGCAAGGCGATCCGCGTGTTCGACCCGAACGAGCTGCAGAACGCCTTCGCCGAAGCCAAGCGCCTGATGGCCGAGCATCGCGTGCCGGTGGTGGTCGAGATCATCCTGGAGCGTGTCACCAACATCTCCATGGGCACCGAGATCAACGCCATCAACGAGTTCGAGGAACTGGCCGAGCGCGGCGTCGACGCCCCGACCGCCATCGCCCTGCTGGATTGACCCGTAGGGTGCGCCGCGCGTACCGCTGGTGCGCACGGCGCACCCTACCTCGGCGACGTAGCCCGGATGCAATCCGGGAAATACCGCAACACCCCGGATTGCATCCGGGCTACGACAAATAGGAGCGACACCATGCCCCGTTTTGCTGCCAACCTGTCCATGCTGTTCACCGAGGTGGACTTCCTGGATCGTTTCGCCGCCGCTGCCGACGCCGGTTTCAGCGGTGTGGAATACCTCTTCCCCTATGACTTCGCGGCAGAAAAGATCAAGGCCCGCCTCGACGCCAACAAACTGGAACAGGTGCTGTTCAACCTGCCGGCCGGCGACTGGGCCAAGGGCGAACGCGGCATCGCCTGCCACCCGGATCGCGTCGAGGAGTTCCGTGCCGGCGTCGACAAGGCCATCGCCTACGCCAAGGTGCTGGGCAACAAGCAGATCAACTGCCTGGCCGGCATCCGCCCGCAGGACGCGGACTGCGCCAGCGTGGAAAAGACCTTCGTCGACAACCTGCGCTATGCCGCCGACAAGCTGGCCGGCGCCGGTATCCGCCTGGTCATGGAAGCCATCAACACCCGCGACATTCCCGGCTTCTACCTGAACAACACCAAGCAGGCATTGGAGATCCGCGACAAGGTCGGCAGCACCAACCTGTACCTGCAGTACGACATCTATCACATGCAGATCATGGAAGGTGACCTGGCCCGCACGGTTGAAAGCAACCTGGCCGCCATCAATCACGTACAGCTGGCAGACAACCCGGGCCGCAACGAGCCGGGCACTGGCGAGATCAACTACCGCTTCCTTTTCGAGCACCTGGATCGCATCGGCTACCAGGGTTGGATCGGCTGTGAATACAAGCCGGCAACCACCACCGCTGCCGGCCTCGGCTGGATGAAAAGCCACAACGCAATCTGACGGACTGCACCCATCCGTAGGAGCGGGTTCACCCGCGAAGCAGGCACCGCGCTGCATGGCACCGGCCTCGCCGGTGTTCGCGGATCAATCCGCTCCTACAGGCTCACCACCTACATCGAGGTTATCTCTCATGGCTAAAATCGGATTCATCGGCACCGGCATCATGGGCAAACCCATGGCGCAGAACCTGCAGAAAGCCGGCCACACCCTGTTCCTCTCCGAGCACCACGACCCGGCTCCGGCCGACCTGCTTGCAGCCGGCGCCATCGCCCTGGCCAACCCGCAGGAAGTCGCCCAGGAAGCCGAATTCATCATCGTCATGGTGCCGGATACCCCACAAGTCGAAGACGTGCTGTTCCGCGCTGATGGCGTTGCCGCTGGCGTTGGCGCCGGCAAAGTGGTGATCGACATGAGTTCGATCTCCCCCACCGCCACCAAGGCCTTCGCCGACAAGATCAAGGCCACCGGCGCCGCCTACCTGGACGCACCGGTGTCCGGCGGTGAAGTCGGGGCCAAGGCCGCGACCCTGTCGATCATGGTCGGTGGTTGCCCGAACGCCTTCGAGCGCGCCCTGCCGCTGTTCCAGGCCATGGGCAAGAACATCACCCGTGTCGGCGGCAATGGTGACGGCCAGACGGCCAAGGTGGCCAACCAGATCATCGTCGCGCTGAACATCCAGGCAGTGGCCGAAGCCCTGCTGTTCGCCGCCAGGAACGGCGCCGATCCAGCCAAGGTGCGTGAAGCGCTGATGGGCGGTTTCGCCGGTTCGAAGATTCTCGAAGTACATGGCGAGCGCATGATCAAGGGCACCTTCGACCCGGGCTTCCGCATCAGCCTGCACCAGAAGGATCTCAACCTGGCGCTGTCCGGCGCGCGCGAGCTGGGCCTGAACCTGCCCAACACCGCCAATGCCCAGCAGGTCTTCAGCACCTGCGCAGCCCTCGGCGGCAGCGGCTGGGATCATTCGGCTCTGATCAAGGGCCTGGAGCATATGGCCAACTTCAATATCCGCGGCGAGTAACAGAGCACCCTCTCCCCCGGCCCCTCTCCCGCACGCGGGAGAGGGGAGCAACAGCGCGGCACCGATCTCAAGCCTGCGCTGCGAACAGTCCCCTCTCCCACTTGTGGGAGAGGGCTAGGGAGAGGGGCTTTGCTTCTGGCCCACCCTTTCGACCTTCCTGGCAGGAGGTGTCACGGCCCGATTGCCAGGTTGGTCGATTCCACTCCCCAGGCGCTGCACGCGGCGCCTGCGGACTGGAATCGATCCGCAAGAGAACATCACCATGACCTTCGATCCGCAACGCCTGCTGCGCGACCTGTTCGCCAGCGCCATCGCTGCTGCCCATCCACGCCAGGTGCTGGCCGACCACCTGCCTGCCGACCGCAGCGGCCGCGTCATCGTCATCGGCGCCGGCAAAGCCGCCGCGGCCATGGCCGAGGTGATCGAGCAACAGTGGCAAGGCGAAGTCAGCGGCCTGGTGGTGACACGCTACGAACACGGCGCCGACTGCAGGAAGATCGAAGTGGTGGAAGCCGCCCACCCGGTGCCGGACGACGCCGGCGAGCGTGTCGCCCGCCGCGTGCTTGAGCTGGTGTCGAACCTCAGCGAAGACGACCGGGTGATCTTCCTCCTCTCCGGCGGCGGCTCCTCGCTGCTGGCATTGCCGGCGGAAGGCATCGGCCTCAAGGACAAGCAAGCGATCAACAAGGCCCTGCTCAAATCCGGCGCCACCATCGGCGAGATGAACTGCGTGCGCAAGCACCTCTCGGCGATCAAGGGCGGCCGCCTGGCCAAGGCCTGCTGGCCGGCCACCGTCTACACCTACGCCATCTCCGACGTGCCCGGTGACGAAGCCACGGTGATCGCCTCCGGCCCCACCGTAGGCGACCCGACCACCTCGGCCGACGCCCTGGCGATTCTCGCCCGCTATGAAATCGACATCCCGGCCAACGTGCGCAGCTGGCTGCAAGACCCACGCTCGGAAACGGTCAAGCCGGGCGACCCGGTGCTCGCCCGCAGCCATTTCCAATTGATCGCCACACCGCAGCAATCACTCGACGCCGCCGCGGCCAAGGCAGAAGCGGCCGGTTTGCCGGTGCTGATTCTCGGCGACCTGGAAGGCGAAGCACGTGACGTCGCCAAGGTACATGCCGGCATTGCCCGCCAGGTGCAGTTGCATGGCCAGCCGATCAAACCGCCATGCGTGATCCTCTCCGGCGGCGAAACCACCGTCACCGTGCGCGGCAAAGGCCGTGGCGGGCGCAACGCCGAATTCCTTCTCAGTCTCACCGAAAGCCTCAAGGGCCTGCCTGGCGTCTATGCGCTGGCCGGCGACACCGACGGCATCGACGGCTCCGAAGACAACGCCGGCGCCATCATGACGCCCTACAGCTACGCCCGTGCCGGCATCAAGGGCCTGAGCGCCCGCGACGAACTGGACGACAACAACGGCTATGGCTACTTCGCCGCCCTCGACGAGCTGATCGTCACCGGGCCGACTCGTACCAACGTCAACGACTTCCGCGCCATTCTGATTCTCGAGAACCCTACCCAATGAACGCCGACAAGAAAGTGAAAATCCTCGCCACCCTCGGGCCGGCGATTCGCGACGCCGCACACATCCGCCAACTGGTGGAAGCCGGGGTCAACCTGTTCCGCCTCAACTTCAGCCACGGCGAACACGCCGACCATGCCCAGCGCTATCAATGGGTGCGCGAGGTGGAGCGTGAACTGAACCAGCCAATCGGCATCCTCATGGATCTGCAGGGGCCGAAGCTGCGCGTGGGCCGCTTCGCCGAAGGCAAGGTGCAACTGGTCAATGGCCAGAGCCTGCGCCTGGATCTGGACGCCACGCCCAGCGACGCCAGCCGGGTCAATCTGCCCCATCCGGAAATCATCGAGGCCCTGCAACCGGGCATGAGCCTGCTGCTCGACGACGGTCGCCTGCGCCTGAAAGTGACCGCCAAGCAGAATGATGCAGTGATCACCGAAGTGATCGCCGGTGGCGAACTGTCCGACCGCAAGGGCGTCAACGTGCCCGAAGCGGTGCTGCAACTGTCGCCGCTGACCGAGAAGGATCGCCGTGACCTGACCTTCGGCCTGGAGCTGGGCGTGGACTGGGTGGCGCTGTCGTTCGTGCAGCGCCCCGAGGACATCGTCGAAGCACGCGAGCTGATCGGCGGTAAAGCCTTTCTCATGGCCAAGATCGAGAAACCTTCGGCGGTGGCCCACCTGGAAGAAATCGCCAAACTGTGCGACGCCATCATGGTCGCCCGTGGCGACCTGGGCGTGGAGGTGCCGGCTGAAAATGTGCCGCGTATCCAGAAGGACATCGTGCGCACCTGCCGCCAACTGGGCCGCCCGGTGGTCGTGGCCACGCAAATGCTCGAATCCATGCGTTTTTCCCCGGCACCGACCCGCGCCGAGGTCACTGACGTGGCCAACGCCGTGGCCGAAGGCGCCGATGCGGTGATGCTGTCTGCCGAAACCGCCTCCGGCGACTACCCGCTGGAAACCGTGCAGATGATGAGCAAGATCATCCGCCAGGTGGAAAACGGCCCGGACTACCAGAGCCAACTCGACGTCGGTCGCCCGCAGGCCGAGGCCACCGCCAGCGACGCCATCAGCTGCGCCATTCGCCGTATCAGCTCGATCCTGCCGGTGGCCGCGCTGGTCAACTACAGCGAATCCGGTGCCAGCAGCCTGCGCGCCTCGCGCGAGCGACCCAAGGCGCCGATCTTGAGCCTGACGCCGAGCCTGACCACCGCGCGGCGCCTGACCGTGGCCTGGGGCATCTACTCGGTGGTCAACGAGCGCCTGCGCAAGGTCGAGGAAGTCACCAGCACCGCGCTGGAAATCGCCCAGGCCCAGGGTATGGCCAAGCGTGGCGAAACCGTGGTGATCACCGCTGGCGAACCTTTCGGCCAACCCGGCAGCACCAACAGCCTGAGGATCGAAACGCTGCATTGAGCCGACAATTCTCAACGCAATGAAAGAACCGTAGCCCGGATGAAATCCGGAGGAATGCTCGGTTCCTGATTCCCGGATTTCATCCGGGCTACGCATAAAGCCAACGTAGGATGTCGCGGGGCCGCCTAGGTCATGCGCACCTTATATGGCAAAGCGGTTGTGGTGCGCACGGCGCACCTACGTAACGCCTCCAAGCGACACGGACAGCTCCCCTCTCCCGCTTGCGGGAGAGGGGCTGGGGGAGAGGGCCCTCTTGGCACAGACATCATGCCTCCACTACCAACCTCACACCCTGCCCTGCAAAGCCTGCGCGCCCTGCTCTGCGGCTTCGCCCAAATCTTCCTGCAGCAACACCCCGGCTGCGGCCTGCTGGTGCTGCTGGCGATCCTCATCGGCGCCCCTGATCTGCTGGTCGGCGCCCTGCTCGGCGGTCTGACCTCGATGCTGATCGCACGACGTTGCGGCTACCCGTCAGCGGACATCGCCATCGGCCTGTACGGCTACAACGGTATCCTGCTCGGCCTGCTGCTCAGCCTGAAACTGCCGTGGACACCGCTGTTGCCGCTGCTGATCATCACCAGCGCAGCCCTTTCCAGCCTGCTGCTGGCACCCTGGATGCAGCGCATGCGCAAGCATGGCTGGCTGCCCGCGCTCACCTTTCCCTTCGTACTCCTCGGTTGGCTGTTGCTGACTCTGGTCGCCCAGTTGGAGCTGCCACTCGCAACGCCAGCCAGCGCGCCAGGTGCACCGGAACTGAGCGCCCTGCAGTTGATGCTCGCCGTGCTACGTGGCCTGGGCCAAGTGATCTTTCTCGACTCAGCACTGGCTGGTCTTTGCCTGCTGCTCGGCCTGCTGCTGGCCGATTGGCGCTCAGCCCTGTGGGCCGCACTGGGCTCCAGCAGCGCCTCGGCCCTGGCCCTGTTCTATGGCTGGCCCAGCGATAGCGCACTGGCCGGCCTCTACGGCTACAACGCCACTCTCGCCGCCATCGCCCTGGCGCAGACCCACCGCTGCCCACTGGTACCGGTCTTCGGCATCCTCCTCGCGCTACTGCTGCAGCCGGGCTTCAGCACCATTGGCATGCCCGCCCTGACCATGCCATTCATATTGGCCTGCTGGCTGATCCGCGCCGGTGCTCACAGCTGGCGGCGCGCCGTGCACGACAGCACCCCGACGAATTGAATCTGTCACATAGTCGTCACTCCACTGTCATCCCCGTGCCCTAGCGTCCCTGCGCATCCAAAGCAGGAGCTACCGTGATGCATGACAATCAGTTGACCGATCTCGAATGCCTGACCCTTTCCCGTCGCCGCTTCATCGGTGCGGGCGCCCTGACCGGTGCCGCGCTGTTTCTCGGCGGCGGCCTGCTGGGCCGCAGCGCCCTGGCCGAGGCAATCGCCCCCATCAGCGCTAGCCCGTTGCTGGGATTCGCCAACATCGCGGCGTCCAGCGCCGACACCATCACCCTGCCGCCCGGCTACTCGTTCAGCACGCTGATCAGCTGGGGCCAGCCGCTGCACGCCAGCGGCCCGGCCTTCAAGGGCGATGGCAGCAACAACGCCGCCGAGCAACTGCTGCAGTTCGGCGACAACACCGACGGCATGAGTTTCTTCCCCTGGCCAGGTGACGCGGATCGCGCGCTGCTGGCGATCAACAACGAGTACGTCAACTACCGCTACCTGCTGCCGCACGGCGAACTGCCGAAATCCGCCGAGGACGTGCGCAAGGCGCAGAACGCCGAGGGCGTGACGGTGATCGAAGTGCGCCGGCACAACGGTGCCTGGAGTTTCGTTCAGGGCTCGCCCTACAACCGCCGTATCCACGCCAACCTGCCCATCGAGGTCAGCGGCCCGGCGCGTGGCCATGACCTGCTCAAGACCCAGGCCGACCCGGCCGGTATCGAGGTGCTCGGTACCTTCCAGAACTGCTCCAGCGGCCAGACCCCATGGGGCACCTACCTGACCTGCGAAGAGAACTTCAGCGACTGCTTCGGCAGCAACGACGCCAACCTGCAGTTCAGCCCCGACCAGAAGCGCTTCAGCGTGGTACACGCCAGCGTCGACAACCAGTGGCACCGCTTCGATCCCCGCTTCGACCTGGCCAAGACTCCGAACGAGTTGCATCGCCACGGCTGGATCGTCGAGATCGACCCGTTCGACCCCACGTCCAAACCGATCAAACGCACCGCCCTGGGCCGCTTCAAACACGAGAACGCCGCGCTCACCACCACCCGCGACGGCCGCGTGGTGGTGTACATGGGCGACGACGAGCGTGGCGAATTCATCTACAAATTCATCACCCGCGACCGCCTGAACCGCAGCGATGCCAAGGCCAACCGGCATATCCTCGACCACGGCACCCTCTACGTGGCGCAGTTCGATGGGGGTAACGGCGACACCGACCAACCGCGCGGCCAGGGCCGCTGGATCGAACTCAGCGCCGGCAAGAACGGCCTGACCGCCGAGAACGGCTTCGCCAACCAGGCCGAGGTAGTGATTCGCGCTCGACAGGCCGGCAGCCAGGTCGGTGCCACGCGCATGGATCGCCCCGAGTGGATCACCGTCAGCCCGCAGGATGGCCAGGTCTATTGCACCCTGACCAACAACAGCAAACGCGGCGAGGACGGCCAGCCCGTCGGCGGCCCCAACCCGCGCGCCAACAACCTCTACGGGCAGATCCTGCGCTGGCGTGAGGCGGCCGATGACGCGGCGGCCGACACCTTCGCCTGGGATCTGTTCGTGGTCGCCGGCAACCCGGTGGTACATGCCGGCAAACCCGAAGCCGGCAGCCACGCGATCAACGCCGACAACATGTTCAACAGCCCGGACGGCGTCGGTTTCGATGGCGGCGGCCGACTGTGGATTCAGACCGACGGCAAGTACAGCAACGAGGGCGACTATGCCGGCATGGGCAACAACCAGATGCTCTGCGCCGACCCGCATAGCGGCGAGATTCGCCGCTTCATGGTCGGCCCGGTGGGCTGTGAAATCACCGGCCTGGCCTTTTCGCCGGACTTCCGGACGATGTTCATCGGCATCCAGCATCCCGGCGAAACGGGTGGCTCGTCCTTCCCCGACCACCAGCCCGGCGTACACCCGCGCTCGACAGTGGTGAGCATCACCCGCGACGATGGTGGCGTTATCGGCGCCTGAGGCGGATCTTGCATCATCGGGTTGAACGCCTGTACACGCGTTCAACCCGAAGCAGGCCCAGAGGGTATGATCTGGGCCGAATCATTCCCGCACGGCCAGCATGAACATGCCGCTCACTGAACTCCCCAACCTTCCCTGGCAAACCGCATGACTGCGGGTTGGCAGGGGCGTTTGTGGCTGGCCAAGGACTATTGCCTGCTCGACGGCTGTGCGGGCGATACCCACACGCACGCGCATTACGCCCACCAGTTGATGCTGGCCCACGACGGCGAGCTACGCCTGATGGTCGATGGCCAGCCACTACAGGGCCGACGCCTGCTGGTACCCTCGATGCAGCCGCATGCCTTCATCAAGCCGGGCCAGCCGATGCTGGCGTTGTACGCCGAACCCCTGGCGTTCCAATTGGCGCAACTGCAGGGCTGGCAAATCGAAGCGCCAGCAACGCCGCAGGCACTCATCGAGCAATTGCAGCACTGGCCGAGGCCAGCACTGGATCGCCGGGTTAAACAGGCGCTGCTCGGCATCGATGCACTGTTGCTAGAAAAGATCGATGCCCTCGACCTGGCGAGCCAGGTTCGCTTGTCGCTCAGCCAACTGGAGCGCCTGTTCGGTGATCAGGTCGGTCTCTCCATCCGTCGACTGGTGCTTTGGCGGCGCCTGCGCCTGGCGCTAGCCATGGTGCTGCGGGGCAGCAGCCTCACCGACGCTGCCCATGCGGCGAACTTCGCCGACTCGGCACACTTCTCTCGCACGGTGCGCAGCCTGTTCGGCATCCAGGCGCGGACGCTGCACAACCTGCAGCTACAGCTGATCGACTGAGCGGCGCAAACCGAGCGGCAGAACGGGCGCAGCGACATGCCCGGCGCGATCAACGAAGGGCTCAGCCAACTGCGCCAGATAATCGTCCGGGTAGTCCGGCTGGCTACCGATCCCGAGATCATCACTGGCCACCTGGTAATCGGCGTGAAAGGCCGTGCCCAGCAAACGATCCCAGAAACTGAAGAACAGCGCGAAGTTCACATCCCCAGCCCGGCCATAACGCAGGTGGTGGAAACGGTGCACGGGTGCCCAAGCAAACAAGTGGCGCAACGGGCCGATCCGCATGTCGACATTGCTGTGCTGCAACAGCAGTTGCACGCCGATGGCGAATGCCAGTACGCCTGCAATATCCACCGGCATACCCAGCAGTATCAGCGGCAGCGTGCCGGCCAGTGCTTCCAGTCCCTGATGCAGCGGGTGCTTCATCAATCCGTTGAAGCCATACATGCGCCGCACCGAGTGATGCACGGCGTGCAGGCGCCAGAGCCAGGCACTGCGGTGGCTGAGCCAGTGCATCAGAGTGATGCCAAGGTCGGCGACAACGATCGCCATCAGCACCTGCAACCAGAACGGCCAGGTATGTGGCCAGAGCTCTAGGGCGGGCAGCAGCGTTGCGAGCAGCGGGATGCTCAGTACGCCCAGGATGTTCAGTGTTTCGTTGACCAGTGCATGCCAGCGGTCACGCCATGCATCGTGGTGCGGCTGGTTCCATTCGGGTTGATAAGGCACCTGCGCCTCGGCCAGCGCAGACAGGCCGATGGCCAGCAACAGCAGAACCGGCAGGCACCACAGGCCCAGGTGCCAGTAGCCCACCAGGCAGATCGCCAGGGCGCTCAGGCCGAGGCTGAAACAGGGGGCGTAGAGATAACGAAGCAGTGCAGCACGCATGGTGTTCTCCTCAATGATCGGAGCACACAGCCTGCCGCCATGAGTACCCTTGGAGCTTGAACAAACCACGCATCCTTGAAGCCGGTCATACCGAAGGCAGCCGCTGCCCGCTATAGTCGCGGCGACCGCTTGAAGGCTGCCACCAAGGGACGACACATACATGAAAGGATGGATGCTGGGCCTGAGCCTGCAACTGCTGGCCGCACCGCTGCTGGCCGATGAAGTGATGACTGTGATCGGGCCAGTGGAGCAGATCGAAGTCCTCGAGATTGGCCAGGGCCCCAACACGGCCGTGGACAGCTGCAAGGACTACAGCGTGAGCGCGGAGGAAGTCGCCGATTTCCTGAGCAACGCCATCGTCATCACCAACCGCCAGGAACACGACTGGTACCTCTACGGCCCCTGTTACGCCACTGGCACACTGACCAGCCGCTACGGCCAATGGCAATGGCTGCTGCGCAACATGGGCACGGGCTGGCTGACGGCGGTTACCGGCGAAACCTTCGTGCTCGGTGATCCTCGGGAGGAATCGTCGCTGGAGGGGGACTAGGCGGAAAGATGACCAGGGCAGGATCCCTAGCCCAAGGCATCCAACCGACTTCGACCACTGACAGGTCTCAGGGCCAATCACAAAATGGACAGCGCTTCTGGTCGCCAAACTAGATGGCCTCGCCCCTACAAACACATGATCGCCGCACTTTCTCCCATTAAACGAACAACGGCGCCCAAGGCGCCGTTGAATGAAGCAGGCAGAGCAGAGCCCTCAGCGGTTCTGATACTGACGAAACAACCCAGGCGGAATCCCCGAGCTGTCCGTCTCCTGCCAAGGCCCTGCCGGCCGTGGCGACCAGCTCCAGCCGCCATCGAAGCGATAGAAGATACGCTCGCGGTAGTACAGATCGCGCGCACCTTCGACCACGTAGACACCCAACGCCGGGTTCCAGTGGCTCTTGACCCCAGGCGGCGGTGCGTAGCGCGGGTGCGAGGGTTGCTGTGCCGGTGGCAGCTCACCGACTGGCGCGCTCGGCTGTTGCAGGACACAGCCGCTGAGGCCGAGCCCAAGCACGCAGAGCAGCGCCAGGCGCTTCATTGGGCTTGCCCGTCGCGGCTGTCGATCAGCAGCGCCTGGGTGTCACGGGCAATGTTGGAGACCGGGCCGCTCTGGCCGATCCACTCGCCCTTGGTAGCGTTGCCTTCGCGAGAAACGCGGGCCACCAGTTGTACCTGGTCGAAACGAGACAGTTTGAGCTCGGGCATCATCGCATCCACATCGGAAAGGCTGATCTGGGTCGGCAGGTCAGAGACCTTCAGTCGTTTGACCGCCAACGGCATCGGCGGACCACTGAGGGCGCGAGCGAAGACGAAGACGGCATCGTCAGGCTGCACCTGGGCCTGCACTTCAGGCGTCAGCGACACACTCACCTCCAGCGCATGGACCTTGGCAGTCGGTTCGGCTGCAGCACTCGGGCTCTCGCCTTCGCCAATCTGCTGACGGGCACGCTCGATACCACTGGCAATCGCCATGCGCGATGGGTCCTGCTCCGGCAGCACGGCAACCAGGCGCTCCCAGTAGCGTACGGCATCGGCATAGCGCTGGCTTTCATAGGCCGCGATACCGAGCAGGCCGAGGCTGGTGACCTCTTCAGGATCTGCCTTGAGCGCCTCGTCGGTCAACGCCTGCAGCTCGCCGCTCCATTGTTTGTCGCGGGCGAAATACAGGGCCTGAGCCCACTGACCGAGCAACTCCGGCGCACGACCAGCCAGGTTCACCGCCTGCTCGAAGGCCTTGGCCGCGTCGTTCGCACGCTCCTGAGCCATGTAGGTACGGCCGAGGAAGTACCAGGCTTCGGCCGACTCGGGCTGATCCTTGACGGTCTGTTCCAGACGCGCGGTCATCTCTTCGATGCTCTGCGGTTGCTGAGCAGCCATTTGACGCGTCATCTCGACCTGATCGATGGCACCCCAGTGCAGGTACAGCGCAACGCCCAGCACCGGCACCAGCAATGCCGATACCAATGGAATCTTGCCACCGAGCACGCTGCTGCGGCGCTGCACGCCCTCGGTGTCATCCAGCAGCTCGCGAGCGGCCTCGGCGCGGCCGGCTTCGAGCTGGGCGTCATCGAGCACGCCAGCCTGGCGTTGGGTTTCCAGCTCCTGCAGACGTTCCTGATAAAGCGTGACGTTGAGTGCGGTGCGGTCTTCTTCAGCCTGCAGCTTGCGAATACGCAGCACCGGAATCAGCAGAAATGCCAGGGCAGTCAGCAACAGCAGCCCGGCGGGCAACCAGAAATCGATCATCGGTCTTTCTTGTCCTGAGAGGCTTGGTCGAGCAACGCGGCGAGGCGCTGTTGCTCATCAGCGGAGAGGCCTGCGGCCGAACGGCTTTTCTGCTGCCCGCGGCGGCGCAGCAGAATCACGCCAAGCACGCCGAAGCCGATCACCAGCAGGCCGGCCGGGCCGTACCAGAGCAGCAGCGTGCGACTGGTCAGCGGTGGCTTGTAGAGCACGAAGTCGCCATAGCGCGAGACCAGGAAATCGATGATTTCCTCGTTGCTCTTGCCCTCTTCCAGCATGCGGTAGATTTCGCCGCGCAGATCCATGGCAATCGGCGCATCGGAGTCGGCGATGTTCTGGTTCTGGCATTTCGGGCAGCGCAGCTCTTCGACCAGGTTGCGATAACGCTGGCGCTCAGCCTCGTTGGCGAACTCGAAGGTATCGATGGCGGCATGAGCGCTGGCCAGCAGACCGAGCGCCAGGCCGACGGAAATCAGCAGGCGCTTCATGGCTGAGCCTCGTCGACCAGTTCCTGATAGACCGGCGCCAGTTTTTCACGCCAGATACGCTCGTCGATGGCTCCGACGTACTTGTGGCGGATGATGCCCTTGGCGTCTATGAAGAAGGTTTCCGGTGCACCGTATACACCCAGGTCGAGACCGAGGCTGCCCTTGGCGTCCTCGATATTGAGCTGGTAGGGATTGTGCAGATCACGCAGCCATTTCTGCGCCGGCTCACGCTGATCCTTGTAGTTGATACCGTGGATCACCACACCGGCTTCGGCCAGCTTGTTCAGCACCGGGTGTTCGTGACGGCAGGCCGGGCACCAGGTGGCCCAGACGTTGACCAGGGCCGGCTTGCCCTTGAGGTCGTCCTGGGTCAGGGTGCGCTCGGGGTTGTCCAGCGCCGGCAGGCTGAAGGCCGGGAACGGCTTGCCGATCAACGCCGAGGGCAGCTCCGACGGATCGAGGAACAAGCCGCGGTAGAGAAATACCGCGATGCTGAGAAAGGCCAGCAGCGGCAAAAGCAGCAGCAAACGTCTCATGCGTTGGCCTCCTGCAAGCCCAGAGCATCACGCACGCGGGTTCTGACCTTGATCCGGTAGCGCTTGTCGGCTGCAGCGAGGAAGCCGCCGAAGGCCATCAGCAAGCCGCCGAGCCAGATCCAACGGACGAAGGGCTTGATGTGAATGCGCACGGCCCAGGCACCCTGCTCCAGCGGCTCACCCAGGGCGACGAACAGGTCACGGGTGAAACCGGCATCGATGCCTGCCTCGGTCATGGTCGACTGCTGCACGGTGTACAGGCGCTTCTCCGGATGCAGCACCTTGATCTGGCGCTCACCGTCGAAGATCCGCACCGTGCCCTTGTCGGAGATGAAGTTGGGGCCTTCATGATGCACCGCGCCCTCGAACTGGAAGCGATAACCAGCCAGTTCTACCGAGTCACCCGGCGCCATGCGCAGGTCGCGCTCGTAGCTGCCCAGGCTGGTCAGCACCACACCCAGAGCGCACACGGCAAAGCCCAGGTGCGCCATCTGCATGCCCCAGTAACTGCGAGTCAGGCTCGGCAGGCCCTTGATCAAGCCCTTGTGGCGCGTCTTGTCGAGGATGTCGCGCACACCCGCCAGCACCACCCAGAAGGCCAGCAGACAGACCGCCAGCACCGCCCAGTGGAAGTCGCCGTGAACGAAGGTGGCGATCAGCGCCAGTACCACGCTGGCCACCAGCACCGGGGCCAGCATGCGGCCCAGCCAGTTCAGCGGCGTGTCCTTCCAGCGCACGATGACGCCGACCGCGATCACCGCCATCAGCAGCGCCATCAACGGCAGGAACAAGGCATTGAAGTAAGGCGGGCCGACAGAGAGCTTGGCGCCGGTCAGGGCATCGAGCACCAGCGGGTAGAGCGTGCCGAGCAGGATCATCGCAGCCGCCACGATGAGCACGATGTTGTTGACCAGCAGCAACGTCTCACGCGACCACAGACCGAAACCGACCTGGCTCTTGACCACAGGCGCGCGCAGGGCGAACAGCGCCAGCGAACCACCGACCACCACCAGCAGGAAGGCGAGGATGAACACGCCGCGCTCCGGATCGGTTGCGAAGGCGTGTACCGAGGTCAAGACGCCAGAACGAACCAGGAAGGTGCCCAGCAGACTGAGGGAGAACGCTGCGATGGCCAGCAGCACCGTCCAGCTCTTGAACACGCCACGCTTCTCGGTCACCGCCAGCGAGTGAATCAACGCGGTACCCACCAGCCAGGGCATGAAGGAGGCGTTCTCCACCGGATCCCAGAACCACCAGCCGCCCCAACCCAGCTCGTAATAGGCCCACCAGGAACCCAGGGCGATACCGATGCCGAGGAAGGCCCAGGCAATGATCGTCCACGGACGCGACCAGCGTGCCCAAGCGGCGTCGAG
Source organism: Pseudomonas mendocina (assembly GCF_003008615.1). Taxonomy (NCBI): domain Bacteria; kingdom Pseudomonadati; phylum Pseudomonadota; class Gammaproteobacteria; order Pseudomonadales; family Pseudomonadaceae; genus Ectopseudomonas; species Ectopseudomonas mendocina. Next base: position 4,483,449 of record NZ_CP027657.1, on the reverse strand, counting down.
CTTGCCGCCCAGCAGCGCGGCGATGGCGAAGGCGAAGGCCACCGAGAAGCCGACATACCCCATGTACAACATCGGCGGATGCACGATCAGGCCGAAGTCCTGCAGCAGCGGGTTGAGGTCACGACCGTCGACAGGCGAGTTCGGCAGCAGACGCTCGAAGGGGTTGGAGGTGACGATCAGAAACAGCAGGAAGCCGACGCTGATCATGCCCATCACCGCCAGCACGCGGGCGAGCATCTCTTCCGGCAGGTGGCGCGAGAAGATCGCCACAGCAAAGGTCCAGCCCGCCAGGATCAGCGCCCACAACAACAGGGAGCCTTCGTGCGCGCCCCATACGGCGCTGAACTTGTAATACCAGGGCAGCGCCGTGTTGGAGTTGTTGGCCACGTAGGCGACGGAAAAATCGTCGACCATGAAGGCATAGGTCAGGCACAGAAAGGAGAACAGCAGGAAGGCGAATTGCCCCCATGCCGCCGGCTGCGCCAGGCTCATCCACTGGTGGTCGCCACGCCAGGCGCCGATCAGTGGCAGGGTCGCCTGCACCAGGCACAGGCACAACGCCAGGATCATCGCCAGATGGCCGAGCTCGGGAATCATTGCGCGCTCTCCTGCTGATAGCCCTGCTTGGCGGCCTTGGCCTCATCGTGCTTCTGCATCATTCCGCTCTTTTCCAGCGCCTGCATGACTTCAGGCGGCATGTAGTTCTCGTCGTGCTTGGCCAGTACCTCGTCGGCCACCAGCACGCCCTCTTCGTTGACCCGGCCCAGGGCGACGATGCCCTGCCCTTCACGGAACAGATCCGGCAGGATGCCCTGATAGCGAATGGTCACACCGTGCGCGCCATCGGTGACGATGAAGTCCACTTCCAACGAATCGGCCGAACGCTTCACCGAGCCCTCCTCCACCAAACCGCCAGCGCGGATACGCGTATCGACCGGCGCCTCACCATTGGCGATCTGGCTTGGGGTGTAGAACAGGTTGATGTTCTCCTGCAATGCGGTCAGCGCCAGCGCTACGGCGATACTGACGCCGCAGAGGATGGCCAGGACGATGTACAGACGTTTCTTGCGAACCGGATTCACTTCGACTTCTCCCGGCGCAAACGACGCGCCTCGTCTTGCAGGTAACGGCGGCGCGCCAGGATCGGCAACGCCACATTCAACGCCAGGATCGCCAGGCTGATGCCGTAGGCGCTCCAGACGTAGGGGCCATGGGTGCCCATGGCAAGGAACTCGGCAAAGGACGAGAAACTCATGCTTTGCCCTCCACCAGGTTCTGCACTTCGGCTTTCACCCAGCTGCTGCGCGATTCACGCTTGAGCACTTCCAGGCGCATGCGATAGAGCAGCACAGCGCCAAAGAAACAGTAGAAACCCAACACCGCGAGCAGCAGCGGCAGCCACATCTCGACGGGCATCGCGGGCTTCTCGGTGACCTTGAAAGTGGCGGTCTGGTGCAACGAGTTCCACCACTCCACCGAGTACTTGATGATCGGGATATTCACCACGCCGACAATAGCCAGCACGGCGCAGGCCTTGGCGGCACTGTCGCGGTTGCTGATGGCGTTGCCCAGGGCGATGACACCGAAGTAGAGGAACAGCAGGATCAGCATCGAAGTCAGGCGCGCGTCCCAGACCCAGTAGGTGCCCCAGGTCGGCTTGCCCCAGATGGCGCCGGTGAGCAGTGCGATGGCAGTCATCCAGGCGCCGATGGGCGCGGCTTGCTGCAGCGCAACGTCGGCCAGTTTCATCTTCCACACCAGGCCGACCAGACCGGCAATGGCCAACGTGACGTAGATGGACTGAGCGAGAAAGGCCGCAGGAACGTGGATGTAGATGATGCGAAAGCTGTTGCCCTGCTGGTAGTCCGGCGGCGCGAAAGCCAGCCCCCAGACCAGCCCAACGGCGATCAGCAATACGGCAGCGATGCTGAGCCAGGGCAGCCAGCGGCCGCTCATCTCATAGAACCACTTGGGCGAACCCCATTTGTGAAACCACGTCCAGTTCATGCTCGACTCATTATTCAGGCCTGATCCGGCGGCTATCCGGTCAGATGTCAGTCACGGTTCGTTCTTATTCGCCGACGCTGATGGTCAGACCGGCGGCAATCGCAAAAGGTGTCAGGGTCACCGCCAAGGCGGTGAGGCTGGCCAGCCACAACAGATGACCGGTCGCCGGCAGTCCTTGCAGGGCCGCCTGCAACGCCCCGCTGCCCAAGATCAGCACCGGGATGTACAGCGGCAGAATCAGCAGCGCCAGCAGCAGGCCGCCGCGCTTGAGGCCCACGGTGAGCGCCGCGCCCACCGCGCCGAGCAGGCTCAGCACCGGGGTGCCAAGCAGCAGGGAAATCAGCAGAACCGGCAGGCAACGCCCTGGCAAACCGAGCATCAGCGCCAGCAAGGGCGCCAGCAAAACCAGCGCCAGCCCACTGAACAGCCAGTGTGCCAGCACCTTGGCCAACACCAGAAGAGGCAGGGGGTGCGACGAAAGGACCCACTGCTCGAGCGAGCCGTCCTCGAAATCACTGCGGAAAAGCCCGTCCAGCGAGAGCAGCACGGCCAAAAGCGCCGCTACCCAGACCAGGCCCGGAGAAAGGGTTTGCAACAATTGCGTCTCCGGCCCCACCGCCAATGGAAACAGGGCGATGACGATGGCGAAGAACACCAGGGGGTTGGCCAGATCGGACGGGCGGCGCGCCAACAGGCGCATCTCGCGCGACAGCAGCTGAGTGAAGACGTTACTCATGCGGCGTGTTGCCCCAGATCCAGGTCGCGATAGGTCACCGGCTTGTGCTGCAGGCTGTGGTGAGTGGTCAGCACCACCACACCACCGCGTTCGCAGTGCCCGGCCAAGTGCGCTTCGAGTTGCGCCACACCGCTCTTGTCCAAAGCGGTGAAGGGTTCATCGAGCACCCACAGCGGCGGCGTATCGGCAAGGTACAGGCGCGCCAGGGCCACGCGGCGCTGCTGGCCAGCAGACAGGGTGTGACAGGGAACGTCCTCAAAACCACGCAGACCGACCGCCTCAAGCGCCTGCCAGATCGCCTCGCGGCTGGAAGGACGGTGCAGCGCGCAGAGCCAGGCCAGATTCTCTTCGGCAGTCAGCAGGCCCTTGATGCCGGCGGCATGACCGATCCACAGCAGGTTGCGCGCTAGCTCACTGCGTTGCTCGGACAAGGCCTTGCCCTGCAGCAGGATATCGCCGGCGGTCGGCTGGCGCAGACCGGCAATCAGGCGCAGCAGGCTGGTCTTGCCGCTGCCATTGGGCCCACTGATCTGCAGCATGTCGCCAGCGTCGAGGCGAAACGCCAACTGCTCGAAAAGCATGCGCCAATCCCGCTCACAGCTGAGCGCCACGGCTTCTAGAAGGGGAACGGGACGGGTCATCGATACCTGGCAGGGTTAAAGTCGACGGTGCTCCGGCCGCTATACTGACGCATGCCGGAGGTACTATGCGCAGCGGGGCGGCATTATACATGGCGCGCCACTGTCCCCGCAGTCAGCATTTTCGACAGGGTGTGAATCGCGTAGGGTGCGCAGTATGTAACGCCAGCCGACGCACGGCGCCCCCTACGGCACCTTCGATGGACGGAGCCTATACGAGAGCCCATGAGCGAAATCAGCAGCCCACGCCCGCTTCCCCCTTCGGCGCCGGTCATCCGCAGTACGGCGACGGCCGCCGATATGGCCGTGCGCCTGCTGCAACCGCTGGAAGGCATGCTGGCCGCCGGTGAAAGTGCCAAGGCCGAAGTGATCGCCGTACGCGAGCAAGCGCAGAGCTTTCAATTGCTGCTCAAGCTGACGCTGGAGGGCGGCCGCCAGGCGACCGTGCAGGCGGACAGCTCGCGGCCGCTGGCGCAGGGCACTGCCCTGACCGTTACTGCACTGTCTGACACGCGCCTGAGCGTGCTGCTGCAACCCGGTGGCGACAAGGCCCTGACCAAGCTCGACCTGCAGCAACTACCACCCGGCACGCTGGTACAGGGCAAGGTCATCAGCAATGCCCCGATGCCTGCGCAGAATGCACAAACGATCTATCGCCTGGTGGTCAACCTGCTCAACACACCGCTGGCCGGCAACAAGCTGGCCATCGACAGCCCCCTGAACCTGCCGCTCGGCAGCCTGCTCAGCGCCCAGGTACAAGGCAGCCAGAGCCTCGCCTTTCTACCGCTCAGCGGCCGCCTCGATCAGTTGGTTCTAGGCCAGCAACTGGCCGCCCAGCAAAACCGCCAGGCCTCGCTGGAAGGCTTGTTCAAAGGCTTGCAAGGACTGGCCGGTACTGACGACGCGCTGCGCGGCAGTATCGACAAGCTGCTCGGCGCCCTCCCCGACAGCAGCCAACTCAGCACCGCCAAGGGCCTGGCGCAGGCGCTCGAAGGCAGTGGCCTACTGCTTGAGGCCAAACTGCTACAAGGCCAGACCAGTGGCCTGGCGCAGGATCTCAAAGCCAACCTGCTGCGCCTGATCGCGCAACTGGCCCCACAACTGCCCGGCGGCGCCGGCACCCTGAGCGGCCTGCAGAACGCCCTCAGCCAGAATCTGCCGAACCTGGCCAGGCAACTACTCGGCGTCAACGCCAACGGTACGGCCCGCCAGCAGGCACTAACCTTTCCCCTGCCCTCACGACTGCTGCAGAACATGGACGGTGAGGCCGACCTGGAAACCCTGCTCAAGCTCGCCGCTGCTGCCATATCCAGGCTGCAGACCCACCAGCTATCGAGCCTGGCGCAGACTCAGGTAGACGCCAACGGCAACCTGCTGACCACCTGGCAGCTTGAGCTGCCGATGCGCCATCAACAGGAAGTGATTCCGCTGCAGATCAAGCTGCAGCGCGAGGAACAGAACGCCAAGGGCGAGAAGAACGAACCCAAGGAAACCCTCTGGCGAATCGACCTGGCCTTCGATCTGGATCACCTGGGCCCGCTGCAGGTTCGTGCCCAGCTACTGCGCGGCAGCCTCTCCAGCCAGCTGTGGGCCGAGCGCGCCGATACCGCATCGCTGATCAGCGCCGAGCTGGGCAACCTGCGTGAGCGCCTGCAGTCTGCTGGCTTGGAGGTAGGCGAGTTGGCCTGCAGTCAGGGCATGCCGCCCCAGGGGCCGAAGACCTCGCTGGAACAACGCTGGGTGGACGAAACCGCATGAGCCGTAAAGCGCCCCCCGAAGCTCGCCAGGCCATCGCCCTCAATTACGACGGGCAGAGTGCGCCGATACTCAGCGCCAAGGGCGATGACGAGCTGGCCGAGGCCATCCTCGCCATCGCCCGCGAGTACGAAGTGCCAATCTATGAAAATGCCGAACTGGTACGCCTGCTGGCGCGCCTGGAACTGGGCGACGCGATTCCCGAATCATTGTATCGCTGCATCGCCGAAATCATTGCCTTCGCCTGGTACCTGCAAGGCAAGGCGCCCGAGGGTTTCACTCCCGGGGAAGAAGCCGAGCGCGACGTCACGCCGCCGCTGCCTCGCCTAAGCGGGCCAACTCGCTGAAGTAGGGAAAAGATGCGGTTGAACTATTGCGTCTTGGGCCGATGCAAGCGACTGATCAGCTCGGCTTCGGCCGTGCTCAGGCCGCAGGACTGGGTGAGGTCATCGACGCTGGCGCCCATCCCCACCAGCCGGGCAGCCTGAGTGAAGGACAGGCTGTCCGGATCACGCTGCTCGATCTGGCTGACCTTGTCAGGTAGCGGCGCCACCACCCGGCGCAACTCGTGCAGTTCCTCGCCCATGCGAATGCTGCCAGTCAGGTAGGCATCCAGGCGCTTGCTGAGTTCGCGGATCCGACTGTCACGCACTGCATCGCGCTTGGCCTGCTCCGCCAGCATGCGCTGCTGATTGCGATACAGGCCGTTGCAGACGATGCCCAGTGCCACGCATAGCAGCACCACGAAGGCCAGGGCCGCAGCAAGCATGGCAAACTCGGACATGGCTCAGATGCTCTCCAGCTCCGACCATTCTTCCTCGGACATCATCTTGTCCAACTCGACCAGGATCAACAGCTCGCCGTTCTTGTTGCACACGCCCTGGATGAACTTGGCCGACTCGTCGTTGCCGACATTCGGCGCGGTCTCGATCTCGGACTGACGCAGGTAGACCACTTCGGCCACGCTATCGACCAGGATGCCGACCACCTGCTTGTCCGCCTCGATGATGACGATGCGAGTGTTATCGGTGACCGGCGCAGAACCCAGGCCGAAACGCTGGCGGGTATCGATCACGGTGACCACGTTGCCACGCAGGTTGATGATGCCCAACACGTAGCTCGGCGCACCCGGCACCGGGGCAATCTCGGTGTAGCGCAGCACTTCCTGCACCTGCATCACGTTGATGCCATAGGTTTCGTTATCCAGGCGAAAGGTCACCCACTGCAGAATCGGATCTTCGGCACCTTGTGCAGAACTTTTCTTCATGTCCCTAGCCTCGTCAAAAACCGCTCAGTGCGGCATGCGCGGGTCGACCCGCTTGTCATCAACTATAGAGCCCGCTGACGCAGGCTCACCAATTCTCAATGCAGTTTTCCTGCGGCCAGGCGTTTGGCACCACCGCTGGCGATCAACTCGGCCAAGGCCGCGACGTCGAGCAGTGCGCACATATGCTCGATCACCGTGCCCGCCAGCCAGGGCCGCTGGGTCCGCTGACTGCGCCACTTGACCTCACTCGGATCAAGGCGAATCGAGCGGCTGACCTGATGCACGGCCAGCCCCCACTCGTAGCCTTGTACCGAAATCACGTACTGCAAGCCATCGCGAAAATCATCGCGATAGCGATCAGGCATCACCCAGCGCGCGGTATCCAGCACTTTCAGGTTGCCGGCCTGGCTCGGCAGGATGCCGAGGAACCATTCCGGCTGGCCGAACAACGGCGTCAGCTCCTGTCCTTCCAGCGGATAGATCGACCCCAGGCAGATCAGCGGTACCGCCAGGGTCAACCCGGCGACATCGAACAACAGGCATTCGAACGGCTCTTCAGCCCAGGTCGGCCGCCCATCCGCCAGAACACCAGCAGGTTGCGTGGCGAAATCCACCACAGCGGCAACCACAGGGGGCGCGATGTCCTCGACGGCAGGCGCTTGCACCGGCGCAAGCAACTCGACTGGCGCGACCTCCACTGCTGCGAGCACCGGTGGTTCGACGATCTCGGCAAACGCGACGGGCTCGATCAGACGCGCATCGCGCACCTGCTCCTCGAGCACCGCAGCCTCGAACTCGTCGAGACTGACGGACATCTCCAACTCGGCAGCAGCCTCCTGCAGCAGACCATCTAGGTATGACTGCAAGGCCAGCTGGGAACGCGTGGCTGTGGCGAGGTTACGACTCATGACTGAAACCCGGAATGGAAAGCTTCATAGCCTATCGGCCGCAGCACGGCCCGACTTGAGCACAGTTCAACACAGACGTTCATTTCAGGCTACCTGCGCCGCTGGCTGATGAGTCAGCAGGTGTTTGAGCAGGGCACGATAGGCGATCACGCCGCGGCTATTGGCGTCGAACTGGGATGGCGTGCGGCCGGCGCGACTGGCATCACGCAAGCGCGTATCGACCGGAATGTACGCCGGCCACAGATGCTCGGGATAGGTATTGCGCAGCACGCGCAAGGTGCTCATGGACGCCTGGGTACGGCGATCGAACAGCGTTGGCACGATAGTGTAGGGCAAGGCCTGCTTGCGCGAACGATTGATCATCGCCAGGGTGCTGATCATGCGCTCCAGGCCCTTGACCGCCAGGAACTCGGTCTGTACGGGGATAACCAACTGCTGGCTGGCCGCCAGGGCATTGACCATCAGCACGCCGAGCAAGGGCGGACTGTCGATAACGGCGTGATCGAAATCGCCCCACAGCTGCGCCAGGCTCTTGGCGATCACCAAGCCCAGGCCGTTCTGCCCAGGTGATTGGCGCTCGAGCGTGGCCAGCGCGGTGCTCGATGGCAACAGGGAAATACTTTCATGGCTAGTGCTGTGTAGCAACTGCTTGGGCAAGCCTTGCGGCACATTGCCTTGGTGCAGAAACAGGTCGAAGCAACTGTGCTCCAGCGCATCGGGATCATGGCCGAAATAACTGGTCATCGATCCATGCGGATCGAGGTCGACCACGACCACACGTTTGCCCGCATCGGCCAACAGGCCTGCCAGGGCGATGGAGGTGGTGGTCTTGCCGACCCCACCTTTCTGATTGGCTACTGCCCAGACTTTCATGTTCTCTCATCCTCCCGGCAAGAGGCGCTCAGGCCGAGAATGGCTGTCGCACGCACGCAGCAGGCGACTGGGATTTGACGGCTCACGACTGTGGAACCCCCGACGCAGACGCCGGTGCAGGTTGCGTGCCAGCCTCGGACTGCTGAGTCGCAGCGCTGCCATCACTACGGCGGGTTTCGAGGTTGCGCGAAATCACCAGCACCACCCGGCGATTGCGCCCCCTACCCTCCGCCGTGGCATTGTCGGCCACCGGCTGGAACTCACCGTAACCGACAGCCGCCAAACGCGAAGGGTCGACGCCATCCATAGCCAGCATACGCACGATGCTCGCCGCGCGCGCCGAAGACAACTCCCAGTTGGTTGGGTACTGGGCGGTCTGAATCGGCAGGTTGTCAGTGAAGCCTTCGACTTTTACCGGATTCTGATACGGTGCCAGAATCTTGGCGACCTTCTCGATAATGTCGAATGCCTGATTGTTCGGAATGGCGTCGCCGCTGGGAAACAGCAGACTCGAGCTCAGCTCGATCTCGATCCACATCTCGTTGCCGCGTAGGGTCAACTGGTCGCTCTGGATCAACTCGCCGAACACTTCGCGCACACTGGAGGCAATGCTCTGCAAGGTGGCGTCCGAGCTGGGATCGTCCAGTGCGGTGTTGTCGGGCTCGCTGGTGCGTGGCCGCTCTTCACCCACCGGAATGGGCTTGATCGCGCGGTCAGGCTGGTTGAATACGCCTGTCAGCGACTCCGAGAGGATCTTGTACTTGCCTTCGTTGATCGAGGAGATCGAATACATCACCACGAAGAAGGCGAACAGCAGCGTGATGAAATCGGCGTAGGAAACCAGCCAACGCTCATGGTTCTCATGTTCTTCCTGGTGCCGCCTGCGTGCCATGCCATTCCTCCATCAGTCCATGAAGCCTTGCAGCTTCAGTTCGATGGAGCGCGGGTTCTCACCCTCGGCGATGGACAGGATGCCCTCCAGCAACATCTCGCGATAGCGCGACTGGCGCAACGCAATGGACTTGAGCTTGTTGCCGATCGGCAACAGCAACAGGTTGGCGAAGCCGACGCCATAGATGGTGGCGACGAAGGCCACGGCGATACCGCTGCCGAGCATGCTCGGGTCAGCCAGGTTACCCATCACGTGGATCAGGCCCATTACCGCACCGATGATGCCGATGGTCGGCGCGTAGCCGCCCATGCTCTCGAATACCTTGGCCGCCTGGATATCGCGTGCTTCCTGGGTGTAAAGATCGACCTCCAGGATGCTGCGAATGGATTCCGGCTCGGCACCGTCGACCAGCAATTGCAGGCCCTTGCGCGCATAGGGATCGGGCTCGGCATCGGCCACCGACTCGAGGCCGAGCAGACCTTCCTTGCGCGCCACCATGCTCCAGCCAACGACCCGGTTGATGCCACCCACCAGGTCTATGCGCGGCGGAAAGAAGATCCAGCGCACGATACCCATGGCGCGCTTGAACACGCTGACGGGTGCCTGCAGGAACGCCGCGCCCAAGGTGCCGCCGATAACGATCAGGGCCGCCGGGCCATTGAGCAGAGCCCCGGCGTTGCCACCTTCCAGATAGTTGCCACCCAGTATCGCGACGAACGCCAGGATGACGCCGATTAGGCTCAATACATCCATGCAGACACGCTCGACTCAGCCTTCATCATTGGCAGGCCTCGGTCAGATGCCGACCGATGTCATCCAGGCTGTAGATCGCATCGGCGAGGCTGGCCTTGACCACGGCCATCGGCATGCCATAGATCACGCAACTGGCTTCATCCTGCGCCCAGACCTGGCTGCCACCCTGCTTGAGCAGACGCGCACCTTCACGGCCATCGGCACCCATGCCGGTCAGTACCACGGCCAGTACCTTGTCGCCATAGGACTTGGCCGCCGAACCGAAGGTGATATCCACGCAAGGCTTGTAGTTGAGGCGCTCGTCGCCCGGCAGAATCTTCACCACGCCACGGGCATCGACCATCATCTGCTTGCCGCCAGGAGCCAGCAGCGCCAGGCCAGGGCGTAGTACATCGCCATCCTCGGCTTCCTTGACCTGGATGCGGCAGAGCTTGTCCAGGCGCTCGGCAAAGGCCTTGGTGAAAGCTGCCGGCATATGCTGGATCAACACCAGCGGTGCCGGGAAATTGGCCGGCAATTGCGTCAGTACACGTTGCAGTGCCACCGGGCCGCCGGTGGAGGTACCAATGGCCACCAGTTTGTAAGACTTGCGCTTGGGCGCAGCCGAACTCGGCGCGGCACTGGAAGTGCTTGGAGTCGGTGCAGTACGCGGCGTGACGGCGGGCGTGGCCGGACGTACTGGAGCAACAGCAGGACGACTAGTCGGCGCCGCTGCCGGACTGGCCGCAGTCGGCGCTACTGCGGCCGAGCTGAAACGGCGATTGCTGCGCGCGATGGTATGCACCTTCTCGCACAGCATCTGCTTGACCTTCTCGGGATTGCGCGAGATGTCCTCGAAATTCTTCGGCAGGAAGTCCACTGCCCCGGCATCCAGCGCATCGAGGGTGACACGAGCGCCTTCATGAGTCAGCGAGGAAAACATCAATACTGGCGTCGGGCAGCGCTGCATGATGTTTCGTACCGCAGTGATGCCGTCCATCATCGGCATCTCGTAATCCATGGTAATCACGTCGGGCTTGAGCGCCAACGCCTGATCGATGGCTTCCCGCCCATTGGTGGCTGTGCCCACGACCTGAATACTGGGGTCAGCAGACAGAATTTCCGAAACGCGCCGGCGGAAAAAACCGGAGTCGTCCACCACCAGAACCTTAACTGCCATACACACTCCTAGCCAGCGCAGGCCTCGCCTGCGCCGCAACCATCAGAAACGCCGAGCATAGCGCTTGAGCATGCTCGGTACGTCGAGAATCAACGCGATGCGTCCATCACCAGTGATCGTGGCGCCGGACATCCCGGGCGTGCCCTGAAGCATCTTGCCCAGTGGCTTGATTACCACTTCTTCCTGACCGACCAATTGATCGACGACAAAGCCGATGCGTTGGCTGCCGACGGTAAGGATCACCACATGCCCCTCGCGCTGTCCTTCGTGGAAAGCCTGCGGCACCAGCCAGCGCTTGAGATAGAACAGTGGCAGCGCCTTGTCACGCACGATCACCACTTCCTGGCCATCGACCACGTTGGTACGCGACAGGTCGAGGTGGAAGATTTCGTTGACGTTGACCAGCGGGAAAGCAAAGGCCTGATTCTCCAGCATCACCATCAGCGTCGGCATGATCGCCAGGGTCAATGGCACCTTGATGATGATTTTCGAGCCCTGGCCCTTCTGCGAGAACACGTTGACCGTGCCGTTGAGCTGAGAAATCTTGGTTTTCACCACATCCATGCCAACGCCACGGCCGGACACATCGGAAATCTCGGTCTTGGTCGAGAAGCCCGGAGCGAAGATCAGGTTGTAGCACTCGAATTCGTTCAGACGGTCGGCCGCGTCCTTGTCCAGCAGGCCTTTTTCGACGGCCTTGGCGCGCAGCACGTCGGCATCCATGCCTTTGCCATCGTCGGTGATCGACAGCAGGATGTGATCGCCCTCCTGCTCGGCGGACAGCACCACACGGCCCGCGCGAGCCTTGCCAGCCTTCTCGCGCTCTTCCGGGGTTTCCACACCGTGGTCGACGGCATTACGTACCAAGTGCACCAGTGGGTCGGCGAGCGCCTCGACCAGGTTCTTGTCGAGATCGGTTTCTTCACCCACCAGCTCGAGGTTGATTTCCTTCTTCAGGCTGCGCGCCAAATCGCGCACGAGGCGAGGGAAGCGACCGAAGACCTTCTTGATCGGCTGCATACGGGTCTTCATCACCGACGTCTGCAGATCCGCAGTCACCACGTCGAGGTTCGACACGGCCTTGGACATGGCCTCGTCGCCGCTGTTGAGCCCCAGGCGTACCAGGCGGTTACGCACCAGCACCAACTCGCCGACCATATTCATGATCTCGTCGAGGCGCGCGGTATCGACGCGCACGGTGGTCTCCGCCTCGCTCGCAGGCGCTGCCGCTTTGTCCACGGCCGGTGCTGGAGCAGCCGGGGTACGCGCAGCGGCAGGCTCGGCCTTGGCGGCGGGCTTGGGCGGAGCGACCTTGGCTGCAGCAGGCTTGGCTACCGCAGCAGGTGCCGGCGCCGGCTCGCTCGGAGGAACGAATTTGCCTTTGCCATGCAGCTGATCGAGCAGGGATTCGAACTCGTCATCGGTAATATCGTCACTGACCGGCGCAGCAGCTTCGGCAGTCGCGGCGACTGGAGCGGCCACTTCAGGTGCAGCGGAAAACTGGCCCTTGCCGTGCAACTGATCGAGCAGAGCCTCGAATTCGTCGTCGGTAATATCGTCCCCAGTCGGAGCTGCGGCCGGTACAGCCGCGACGGCAACGTCAGCCGAAGCCTCGACCGTGCCGGTGAACTGCCCCTTGCCATGCAACTGATCGAGCAGAGACTCGAACTCGTCGTCGGTAATTTCATCACCAGCCGCGACGTTTTCGCTTGCCGGCGCATCGCCCAGGGCATCGAGCAGTTGCTCGAACTCACTGTCGGTGATATCGCCAGGAGCGGCAGCCACAGCAACCGGCTCGGGCGCTGCTACAGGCTCAGGCTCACGTGCAGGAGCTGGAGCAGGAGCCGAATCGGCACCCGCCGGCTCAGCCAGGCGCGCCAATGCAGCCAGCAGCTCAGGAGAGGCAGGTGTCGGCTCGCGGCGCTCACGCACCTCGCCGAACATGCCATTGACAGCATCAAGAGCCTCGAGCACCACATCCATCAATTCCGAATCGACGCGACGCTCACCCTTGCGCAGGATGTCGAAGACGTTTTCGGCGATATGGCAGCACTCCACCAACTCATTGAGCTGGAGGAAGCCCGCTCCGCCCTTGACGGTATGGAAACCGCGAAAGATGGCGTTGAGCAGGTTCATGTCGTCCGGTCGGCTTTCCAGCTCGACTAATTGTTCGGACAACTGTTCGAGAATCTCGCCGGCCTCTACCAGGAAATCCTGGAGGATCTCTTCATCGGCGCCGAAGCTCATATTGTGTGCTCCTTAGAACCCTAGGCTGGACAGCAGGTCGTCGACATCGTCCTGGCTGGAGGCAACGTCATCACGCTTATCGGCATGAATCTGCGGACCTTCACCCCGCGATGGCTCTTTTAATTTTTCCTGTTCGGCGCGCAGCACTTCGTGATCGTGCTGAATACCGGCAAAACGGTCGACCTGACTGGCCATCAACATCAGCTTGAGCAGGTTGCTTTCCACCTCGGTCACCAGTTGGGTGACACGTTTGATCACTTGGCCAGTCAGATCCTGGTAGTCCTGCGCCAGCAAAATGTCGTTGAGATGGCTGGAGAGCTTGTTGCCATCACGCTCGCTGCGAGCGAGGAACAGTTCGATACGCTTGGCCAACTCACGAAAGCCATCGGCGCCCATTTCACGACGCATGAAACGGCCCCACTCAACGCTCAGACTCTGCGCCTCATCGCTCAGGTCATTGACCAGCGGCGCGCTCTGCTCCACCAGATCCATGGTGCGGTTGGCAGCCTTCTCGGTCATGGTGACCACATAATTCAGGCGTTCGGTGGCATCGGCGATCTGCGACAGCTCCTGGGCATGCGGCATACGCGGATCAAGCTGGAAATTGACAATGGCATTGTGCAGCTCACGGGTCAGCTTGCCGACCTCGTGATACAGGCCACGATCACGAACCTTGTTGAGCTCATTAATCAGTTGTACCGCGGCGCCGAAGTTGCCTTGTTCGAGGCTATCGACCAGATCGCGGGCGTTGCTTTTCAGGGTCGACTCAAGGTCACCCAGCGTGGAGTCATCGTGTTCCATAGCACCCTCGCGGCCGACATCAGCCGTTGACCCGCTCGAAGATCTTCTCGATCTTTTCCTTCAGCACCTGGGCAGTGAAGGGTTTGACCACATAGCCGTTCACACCGGCTTGGGCCGCCTCGATGATCTGATCGCGCTTGGCTTCGGCCGTCACCATCAACACCGGCAGGTGCTTCAGACGTTCGTCGGCGCGCACGGCACGTAGCAGGTCGATGCCGGTCATACCGGGCATGTTCCAGTCGGTCACCAGAAAGTCGAAGCTGCCGCTTTGCAGCATCGGCAGCGCCGAGGTGCCATCGTCGGCTTCTGCGGTGTTGGTGAAACCCAAATCCCGCAAGAGGTTCTTGATGATCCGTCGCATCGTCGAGAAATCGTCAACGATGAGGATTTTCATGTTCTTGTCCAAGTCGACCTCCGTACAGTCCCAAACGTATTGCGCTCGCAACCACGTCCTTTAATCATGAAACCGTTAACAGGCCGTTTAAGCCTGCGAATACGCTGTTCAGCCAGCGCGCCATTCACTTAGCCGCGAACGCAGACGCGCTGCGCACTGGCTATGCAACTGGCTGACGCGTGACTCGCTAACCCCCAGCACTTCGCCGATTTCTTTCAAGTTCAGTTCTTCGTCGTAATACAGCGCCAGCACGAGACGTTCACGCTCCGGCAAACCAGCGATGGCATCGGCCAAAGCCGCCTGGAAGCGTTCGTCTTCGAGGTCCCGCGAAGGTTCGAGGTGGGTGTGCCCGGCGTCTTCGTGCAACCCGCCATGCTCGCCGTCCTGCAACAGGTCGTCGAAGCTGAACAGGCGGCTGCCCAAAGTGTCGCCAAGAATGCCGTAGTAATCCTCCAGACTCAATTGGAGTTCGGCCGCAACTTCGTGATCTTTAGCGTCACGCCCCGTTCTGGCTTCAACAACACGAATCGCATCGCTGACCATACGGCTGTTGCGGTGTACCGAACGCGGCGCCCAATCCCCCTTGCGCACCTCATCGAGCATGGCACCACGAATACGGATACCGGCGAAGGTTTCGAAGCTGGCACCCTTGCTGGAGTCGTATTTGCGCGAGGCTTCGAGCAGGCCGATCATGCCGGCCTGGATCAGGTCATCGACCTGCACGCTGGCCGGCAGACGGGCCAATAAGTGATAGGCAATCCGCTTGACCAGCGGCGCATAGCGTTCGATCAGCTGATGCTGGGAATCCTGCGCCTGAGCCTTGTTGTACATACGAAGTCCAGAGGCTGCTGTCATACGGCCGAGTCTGCAGTCGGTTGATGCACCAGACGCTCGACGAAAAATTCCAGATGGCCACGGGGATTGGCCGGCAACGGCCAGGTGTCGACCTTCTGAGCTATCGCCTTGAACGCCAGGGCGCACTTGGATCGTGGGAAGGCTTCATAGACGGCACGCTGCTTCTGCACGGCTTTACGCACACACTCATCGTAGGGCACGGCACCGACATACTGCAGGGCGACATCGAGGAAACGATCCGTCACCTTGGTCAGCTTAGCAAAGAGATTGCGCCCTTCCTGCGGGCTGTGGGCCATGTTGGCCAACACGCGGAAGCGGCTGATACCGTGGTCACGATTGAGCAATTTGATCAGCGCGTAGGCGTCGGTGATCGAGGTCGGCTCATCGCACACCACTACGAGAATTTCCTGCGCCGCGCGAACGAAGCTGACCACCGCATCGCCAATACCGGCCGCAGTATCGATCACCAGTACGTCCAGGTTTTCGCTGATATCGCTGAATGCCTGGATCAGGCCGGCGTGCTGCATCGGCGTAAGACTGACCATGCTCTGCGTACCGGACGCCGCCGGCACGATACGGATGCCGCCCGGCCCCTGCAGCAGCACGTCACGCAGATCGCATTCACCTGCGATCACATCGGCCAGGGTGCGCTTGGGCGTCAGGCCCAACAGAACGTCGACGTTGGCCAGGCCAAGGTCAGCGTCCATCAGCATCACCCGACGGCCGAGATCGGCCAGGGCCATGGACAGATTGACCGACACGTTGGTCTTGCCGACGCCACCCTTGCCGCCAGTCACCGCAATCACCTGTACGGGATGCATACCCATGTTATTTCTACACCTTGTCTAACTTCGACTTGGCCATTTGGCCGTTCACTCCCGCCAACCACGCGGGAGGATGCACTGTTCTCGTCGCTTCAGCCGGCACGTGCCGGACTGTGGTATAGCCCGGCGAACATCTGCGCCATGGCATCTTCGCTCGGCTCCTCGGCGGCCTGCAAACCTACCGCGCGACTGACCAGTTGATGACTGCGCGGCACCTGCAGATCGTCCGGAATACGCGGCCCGTCCGTGACATAGGCTACCGGCAGATGCTGGCCTATAGCCAGACCTAAAACCTCGCCCAGGCTCGCCGCCTCGTCCAGTTTCGTCAGTATGCAGCCTGCCAGTCCACAACGCTTGTAACTATGGTAGGCCGCCTTGAGCACTTGGCTCTGACTTGTTGCAGCCAGAACCAGATAATTTTTCGCATTGATACGCGCCGAAGCCAGGCTTTCCAGTTGCAGACGCAGTGCGGGATCGTTACCCGGCAGGCCCGCAGTATCGACGAGCACCACACGCTTTTTCGCCAGCGGAGTCAGCGCCTGCAGCAACGACTGACCAGGATCGACCTGAGTCACCGATACCCCCAGGATACGCCCCAGGGTCTTGAGTTGCTCCTGCGCGCCAATACGGTAACTGTCCATGCTCACCAGAGCGACCTGCTGCGCGCCGTACTTAAGCACGTAACGCGCGGCCAGCTTGGCTAGGGTGGTGGTCTTGCCCATGCCAGCCGGGCCGACCAAGGCAATCACCCCGCCCTCCTCCAGCGGTTCTACCTTCGGCGTTCTGATCGCGTGGGCCAGGTGCGCCAGCAGCATGCGCCAGGCCTGACGCGGCTCGGCCACGCCTGCCACCTTGCTCAGCAGCGCCTGCGACAGCTCGGCAGACAGGCCCATGCGCTGCAGGCGACGCCACAGATTGGCTTGTTGCGGACGACGATTTTGCAGTTGGCCCCAGGCAATGGAGCCCAGTTGCACTTCGATCAGCTCACGCAGGCCGTGCAGCTCGAAACGCATGGCATCCAGCGCTCGGGGGTCGACAGCCGGCGTAGCAGGCACTGCGGCCTCGACCGGGCGCTGCGGCTTGACCGGAGTGGCCGGCAGCTCGGGGGCCAGCAGAGATTCGTTGGCGAACAGCTGACGATCCTTGCCGGCGTCCTGCTCGGCACGGGTGGCGAGCTCGGCCTGGGCACTGGCGATGCGCGCCTGGGTCTTGCGCAGCTCGGCCTCCAGCGCCGGGTTCGGGCGCACCGGAGCCGGCGTCACCTGATAGTCCAGCGCGGCAGTCAGCTCGACACCACCGGCCACGCGGCGGTTGCCGATGATCGCAGCATCGGCACCCAGCTCGTCACGCACCAGTTTCATGGCGGTTCGCATATCGGCGGCGAAGAAGCGTTTGACCTGCATGACCCTTTACCTCAGTTCTGGCCCACAGTGGCGACTATGGTGACCTGCTTGTTGTCCGGAATTTCCTGGTAGGCCAACACGTGCATGCTGGATACCGCCAACCGCGCGAAGCGCGACAGCATCGCCCGGATCGGGCCGGCCACCAGCAGAATCACCGGCTTGCCGAGCATTTCCTGGCGCTGCGCCGCTTCCACCAGGGAACGCTGCAGCTTCTCGGCCATGCCCGGTTCCAGGAGGATGCCATCCTCACTGCCCTGACCGGCCTTCTGCAGACTATTGAGCAATATCTGTTCCAACCTCGGTTCGAGGGTGATCACAGGCAGCTCCGGCTCTAGTCCCACAATGCTTTGCACGATTGCGCGGGCCAACGACACACGTACGGCAGCGACCATAGCGGCGGGATCTTGACTCTTCGGCGCCACGTTGGCGATGGCTTCGGCGATGGTGCGGATATCGCGCACCGGCACCTGCTCCTGCAACAGCGCTTGCAACACCTTGAGCAGGGTCGACAGCGACACCAGCCCCGGCACCAGCTCCTCGGCCAGCTTCGGCGAACTCTTGGCCAGCAATTGCATGAGCTGCTGCACTTCCTCATGCCCGAGCAGCTCGTGAGCGTGCTTGTGCAGGATCTGGTTGAGATGAGTGGCAACCACGGTACTGGCATCGACCACGGTATAACCGAGCGACTGCGCCTGATCACGCTGAGTGGGGTCGATCCATACGGCTTCCAGGCCGAACGCCGGATCCTTGGCGGCGATGCCATTGAGGGGACCAAACACCTGCCCGGGGTTGATCGCCAATTCACGATCCGGGTAGACCTCGGCTTCGGCCACGCTGACACCCATCAGCGTCAAACGGTAGGCGTTGGGCGCCAGGTCGAGGTTATCGCGGATGTGCACCGAAGGCATGAGAAAGCCCATCTCCTGCGACAGCTTCTTGCGTACGCCCTTGATCCGCGCCAGCAATTGCCCGCCCTGATTGCGATCGACCAGCGGGATCAGGCGATAGCCAACTTCCAGGCCGACCATGTCCACAGGCATGACGTCGTCCCAACCCAGCTCTTTGACCTCCTGCGCCTTCTGCGCCGGAATCAGCTCCTGTTGACGCTGCACCTCCTGCTGCTCGGCCTCCTGAGCCCTGCGCTTCTTGTTGGCGATCCAGTAAGCGCCACCGGCAGCGATCAGGCCCAGGCCAATGAAGGAGACATGCGGCATACCCGGCACCAGGCCCATGACGATCAGGATGATCGCCGCCACAGCCAGCGCACGCGGCGAAGCGAACATCTGCCGGTTGACCTGCTGACCCATGTCTTCGGAACTGGATACGCGGGTGACCATGATGGCTGCGGCGGTGGACAGCAGCAGCGAGGGAATCTGCGCCACCAGGCCGTCACCGATCACCAGCAGTGCGTAGATCTTGCTCGCGTCGGCAAAGCTCAGGCCATGCTGCAGCATGCCGATGGCCATACCGCCGATCAGGGTGACGAACATGATCAGCAGGCCGGCGATGGCATCGCCGCGAACGAATTTGCTGGCACCGTCCATCGAACCGTAGAAGTCCGCTTCCTGAGCGACTTCGGAGCGACGCTTCTTGGCTTCGGCCTGGTCGATCAGACCGGCGTTCAGATCCGCGTCGATGGCCATCTGCTTACCGGGCATGGCATCGAGGGTGAAACGCGCGCTGACTTCGGAAATCCGCCCGGCACCCTTGGTGACCACCACGAAGTTGATGATCACCAGGATGGCGAAGACCACCACGCCGACCACGTAGTTACCGCCAATCACCACCTCGCCGAAGGCCTGGATCACCTTGCCCGCGGCGTGCGGGCCTTCCTGACCGTGCAGCAGTACGACACGCGTGGAGGCGACGTTGAGCGCCAGGCGCAGCAAGGTGGCGACCAGCAGGATGGTGGGGAATACGGCAAAGTCCAACGGGCGCAGCGCATAGACCGCGACCAACAGTACGACGATGGACAAGGCGATGTTGAACGTGAACAGGGTGTCGAGCAGCAGCGGCGGCACCGGCAGCGTGACCATGCCCAGCAGCGCCAGCAACAGCAGCGGGATACCCAGACTGCCCTGGCGCAGGCCGGCCAGGTTGCCACGAGCGTCCCCGATGATTTGCGAGCGGTTGATGTTGAATGCCACGTGACTACCCCAGCCAATTCAATCTTTTGACGCAGAGCTGCGCCTTACAGGGGTAATGGCAAGAAGCGTTCCAGAAACGCCGGCGCAAACGAAAACAGCGCCACGCTGATTATGAGCTCCGCAGGGCGTACCGGGCGGCGATCCGTCCGCGAAGCAGTACGCCGCTGGATTTGTGCCGCGCCCAAACACGGCGGACTGTTCGCTGGCGCTCCTGAGTCAGCCCTACGAGCGGCCAGCGGCCCGATCCGCCCTACGAATCGCGACGCAAATCCGGCGGAATCGGCAGATCGGGCAGTGGCGCTGGCCGCTTGCCCTTGCCGGCGCGGTACTGGCGCAACTGGTAGACGTAGGCCAGCACTTGCGCCACGGCGAGATACAGACCGGCAGGAATCTCCTGTTCGAGTTCCGTGGAGTAGTACACCGCCCGAGCCAGAGCCGGCGACTCCAGCACCATGACCTGGTGCTCCTGAGCGATCTCGCGAATCTTCAGCGCCAGGAAATCGCCACCCTTGGCCAACAGCACCGGCGCGCCGCCATTGTCCGGGTCATACTTGAGCGCCACGGCAAAGTGGGTCGGGTTGGTGATGACCACATCAGCCTGGGGCACGGCCTGCATCATGCGGCGCTCGGCCATCTCACGTTGCAGCTGACGAATACGCCCTTTGACCTCCGGTTTGCCCTCGGTGTCCTTGTACTCGTCACGCACTTCCTGCTTGGTCATCTTGAGCTTGTTCTTGTGGCTCCACAGCTGGAACGGCACGTCCACCGCCGCGATCAGGATCAGCCCGCACGACAGCCACAGCGCGCTCCAGCCCACCACCTGCAAGCTATGCAGGATGGCGGGCTCCACCGGCTCATTGGCGATGGAGAGCAGATCGTCCTGATCCATCGATAGCACCAGCAAGGCCACGGCGAGGATCACCAGAAACTTGGCCAGGGCCTTGAGCAGTTCCACCAGCGCCTGCACCGAGAACATCCGCTTGAGTCCGGCCAGCGGATTCATGCGACTGCCCTTGGGCTGCAACGCCTCGACCGAGAACAACCAGCCGCCCAAGACGATGGGGCCGGCGATGGAGGCGATCAACAGGGCGATGAGGAACGGCAACATGGCCTGCAAGGCATGCTTGCCGGACGCAAGCAGGTACAGCGCCATGCTGCCTTCGTTCATCAGCACGTCACGTGACAGGCTGAAGTTGCCGCGCATCAGATCGAGCATGGCGTCCCCCATCTGCGCGCCGAAGATCATCAGCGCGATGGTGCCGGTCAGGGTCACCGCCAGGGTATTGAGCTCCTTGGAGCGAGCGATCTGGCCTTTTTTCCGCGACTCTTCGAGCCGCTTACCAGTGGGTTCCTCGCTCTTGTCGGCGCCGCTTTCGCTCTCGGCCATAGCTACCTCGTCCGGGCGAATTCGCCCAGTTGCTGCAAGGCTTCACTGGCCAACCCCTGGAACAGGTTGCCGAAGTCGGAAAGCCCCACCCAGAAGATCACCAGGCCCAGGGCCAGGGTCAGGGGGAAGCCGATGGAAAAGATGTTCAGCTGCGGCGCAGCGCGGGTCATCACACCGAAGGCCAGGTTGATCACCAACAGCGCAGTGACCATTGGCAGGGTCAACAACAGCCCTGCGCCGATCACCCAACTCAGCTTGCCTGCCAGCTCCCAGTAGTGGTTGACCATCAGGCCCTGCCCGGAGGGCAAAGCGACGAAGCTCTCAGCGAGAATCTCCAGCGCCACCAAGTGGCCATTGATGGCCAGAAACAGCAAGGTCACCAGCATCAGCATGAACTGGCCAAGCACTGGAACGGAGACACCGTTGGTTGGGTCGACCATGGAAGCGAAACCCAGGCCCATCTGCATCGCAATGATTTGTCCAGCCACGGCGAACAGGTGGAAAAACAGCTGCAGAATGAAACCGAACATGGCGCCAATCAGCACCTGCTCGAGGATCAGCAACAGGCTACGCAGGCTCAGCGCATCCACTTGCGACATGGGCGGCAGGGTGGGCACCAGCACGACGCTGATGGCCAGAGCCAGGTACAGCCGCACACGGGTCGGCACCAGTTGGGTGCCGATGATCGGCATCACCATCAACATCGCGGCGATACGGAACAACGGCAGCAGAAACTGGCCGACCCAGCCACTGATCTGCTCGTTGCTCAATTCCAGCATCGCGCCCTGCCCCTCAACCTATGAGGTACGGAATGTTCTGAATCAGCGTCTGGGTGTACTCCATCAGCTGACTCACCAGCCAGGGGCCGGCCCAGATCAGGGTGATCAGCATCACCATCAGGCGCGGCAGGAAGCTCAGGGTCTGTTCGTTGATCTGCGTGGCGGCCTGGAACATGGCGACCACCAGGCCCACTAGCAGGCTCGGCACCACCGCCAGGCCGACGATCAGTACGATCAGCCAGAGCGCTTCGCGAAACAGGTCAACTGCCACCTCGGGAGTCATCGTGAGCCTCGCTATATCGTGCCGAAACTGGCGGCCAGGGTGCCCATGATCAGCGCCCAGCCGTCGACCAATACAAACAGCATGATCTTGAACGGCAAGGAAATGATCAGGGGCGAGAGCATCATCATGCCCATCGCCATGAGGATACTGGCGACCACCATGTCGATGATCAGAAACGGGATGAAGATCATGAAGCCGATCTGGAACGCCGTCTTCAGCTCCGAGGTGACGAAGGCCGGCACCAGGATGGTCAAGGGTACGTCTTCGACACCCGCCAGGTCAGTGCGCTTGGACAGGCGCACGAACAGCGCCAGATCGCTCTCACGGGTCTGCGCCAGCATGAAGTCGCGAATGGGCACCTCGGCCCGCTTCAAGGCCTCCTGCGCGACGATCTCCTCGTTGAGGTACGGCTGCAGCGCACTGGTATTAATCCGATCGAAGATCGGCGCCATGATGAACATGGTCAGGAACAGGGCAAGGCCGACCAGAATCTGGTTCGACGGCGTCTGCTGCAGGCCCAGAGCCTGACGCAGGATGGAAAAGACGATGATGATCCGGGTAAAGCTGGTCATCAGCATGACGAACGCCGGAATGAAGCTCAGCGCGGTCATGATCAGCAGAATCTGCAGGCTGACCGAATATTCCTGCTGGCCTTCTGCGTCCGTCGACAAAGTGATGGCTGGTATCGACAACGGGCTATTGCCCTGCTGGATCAGCGAACTGCCTGTCGGTGGATCTTCGGCAAAAGCCAGTGAAGCGGCCAGGCTGAGCAGCACCACCAGCAACAAACGCAGCATCAGGATTTGTCCTTCTGATCCTTGCCCAGCAGCTCCATCAGGCGCTGGGCGAACTCCGGCGTGGCCGGTTCGGCATCAGCCAGGTGCACCGGCTCCTTGAGCACGTGCAGCGGCGTGATGCGTCCGGCGGACAGGCCCAGCAGAATTTGCTCGTTGCCCACCTGCACCAGCACCAGGCGATCACGCGGGCCGAGCGCCTGGGTCGAGAGCAGCTTGATCACCTGCCCGCCCCGCGGGTTCAGTTGCTGAACACGACGCAGCAGCCAGGCCAACAGGAAGATCAGGCCGATTACCAGCAACAGGCCAAGCAGCAGTTGACCGAGCTGGCCGGCGATGTCGCTGCCCGCCATCGGCGTGGCTGCCTTGCCGACAGGTTCGGCGGCCAGTACGGCACCAGGCAGCGCCAGCAGCAATGCGAGAAGTCGAGCCATGATCAGCGCAGCTTCTTGATACGTTCGCTGGGGCTGATCACGTCGGTGAGACGGATGCCGAACTTCTCGTTGACCACCACCACTTCACCATGGGCGATCAGCGTGCCATTGACCAGCACATCGAGTGGCTCACCAGCCAGGCGATCCAGTTCGATCACCGAGCCCTGATTGAGCTGCAACAGGTTGCGGATGGTGATATCGGTGTTGCCCACTTCCATGGAAATGGATACCGGAATGTCCAGAATCACATCCAGATTGGGCCCTTCCAGATTCACGGGTAGGCTCATGGCAGGCGGTGCGCTGCCGAACTCTTCCATCGGCGCTCGCGGCGCCGCAGGTGCTGCAGGCTGAGCAGCGCTCTGCCCGGCCAGCATGGCATCGATATCGTCCTGGTCGGCATCGCCCGCCTCGGCCAGCGCAGCTGCCCACTCATCGGCCAGTGCCTGCTCCTCGGGGGAGGTGTTTTCTTCATCTGCCATCGTCTTTCCTCGCCTGGCTTCAGCTATTCGTTCGCATCGGGCCCAATGGCCCTCTTGGAGTTACCAGCGCCTCAGCGCTGGCGTTCGATCGGTTCGAGCACTTGCAGGGCCAGATTGCCCTTATGGGCGCCCAGCTTGACCTTGAAAGTCGGTACGCCATTGGCGCGCATGACCACGTTCTCCGGCAACTCGACCGGAATCACGTCGCCCGGCTGCATGTGCAGGATGTCACGTAGCTTCAACTGCCGACGCGCCACGGTGGCGCCCAGCGGTACGCTGACGTCGAGGATGTCCTCACGCAGCGCCTTGATCCAACGCTCGTCCTGATCGTCGACGTCGGACTGGAAACCGGCATCGAGCATCTCGCGGATCGGCTCGATCATCGAGTAGGGCATGGTGATGTGCAGGTCACCACCGCCACCATCCAATTCGATGTGGAAGGTGGACACCACCACCACTTCGCTGGGGCTGACGATATTGGCCAGCGCCGGGTTGACCTCGGAGTTGACGTACTCGAAGTTGATGTCCATCACCGCATGCCAGGCTTCGCGCAGGTCGACGAAGGCCTGGTCGAGCACCATGCGCACCACGCGCAGTTCGGTCGGAGTGAATTCGCGGCCTTCGATCTTGGCATGGCGCCCATCGCCGCCGAAGAAGTTGTCCACCAGCTTGAACACCAGCTTGGCGTCGAGGATGAACAGGCCGGTGCCACGCAGCGGCTTCATCTTCACCAGGTTGAGACTGGTCGGTACGTAGAGCGAGTGAACGTACTCGCCGAACTTCATGACCTGCACGCCGCCGACCGCCACGTCAGCCGACCGGCGCAGCAGGTTGAACATGCTGATGCGGGTGTAACGGGCAAAACGCTCGTTGATCATCTCCAGGGTCGGCATGCGCCCACGGACGATACGATCCTGGCTGGTCAGGTCATATTGCTTGACGCTACCGGGTTCCGCGGCGTCTTCGGTCTCAACCAGGCCGTCATCGACGCCATGCAACAGCGCATCGATCTCGTCCTGGGAAAGCAGATCCTGCACGGCCATGTTCAGCTCCCGGCTACTGCAAAACGAAGTTGGTGAAGAGCACCTGCTCGACCACGGTGCTGCCGGTTTCCGTCTGAGCCAGTTCCTGCACGCTGGCCAATGCCTGCTGCAGGAGCATCTCCTTGCCCAAAGGTGTCTGCAGGGCTGCGAAATCCTGGCCGGACAGCAACATCACCAGACGGTTACGCAGCACCGGCATGTGAACCTTGAGTTTCTCCATGCCGGCGGCATCGCGACTCATCAGCGCCATGCTCACCTGCAGGTAGCGGGTACGGTTCTGGTAATTGAAATTGACCACGAAGGCCGGCTGCAGATCCTGGTAGATCGCGGGCTGCCGCACTGGTGTCGTGCTGGCCGCTTCTGCCGGCTTGGCCTCCTCGCTCTTGTCACCCTTGCTGAGAATGAACCAGGTACCGCCAATGGACAGACCTATAGCCAGGAGCAAGCCCACGACGATGAGGATGATGAGCTTGAGTTTGCTCTTGCCGGCCGGCTGCCCGTCGGCGGCCGGTGCTGCTTCTTTCTTAGCCATGCCAATAATCCGTCACTGCCTACGTTCTTTCCGCTTTCAAAGGGTTAAGAGCAAGTGTTATGCCAGCATATGAGCAGGCTTGTCTAACTCTGGGCTGCGGATTTAACAGGGCCGCGCCCTTGCTGTCACCCAAAATGCATTCGCCCAGGCGGCCTATCGACCACCCGGGCGAATGCAAGTCTAGCGGAGTAACGCCGACCAGCGGAGATCGAGCGCTTTCTGTGCGCCTCAGTCCTCACCAGGCAGCCGAA
Organism: Pseudomonas mendocina; assembly: GCF_003008615.1. NCBI lineage: Bacteria > Pseudomonadati > Pseudomonadota > Gammaproteobacteria > Pseudomonadales > Pseudomonadaceae > Ectopseudomonas > Ectopseudomonas mendocina. The sequence continues at coordinate 4,457,808 of NZ_CP027657.1, read as the reverse complement.
GTGGGTGGCACGTCAATCACCCACACCACAGTGCCTCAGGCGTAGTAGTCGACAAGACCACGTCCCGAGCTCAGGTGCTCGCTGCGAACCTCCTGATGTACACCTGGCAACGCCTCGTCGGCAACCAGGCGCCCGTCAGCAGAACCCGCCCCACCACGACCGCCCTCACCTTGCCCCTGTCCCTGCCAGCCACGATTGAGCGACTGATCAGAAACATTGGCGTCGGCCAGGTTCATCCCCTGCTGAGCGAACAGCTCGCGCAGCCGATGCATCTGCCCCTCCAGCGCTTCACGCACACCGGCGTTGGGACTGGCGAAGGTCACCTGAGCCTGATCCTGGGACAGGTTCACCCGTACCTCAAGGCGTCCCAGTTCTGCCGGATCAAGCTGGATCTCGGCCGACTTGAGGTTCTGGCTGGACAACCACATGACGCGATCAACCACCGCCTCGCTCCAGCCCCCCTGATGCATGGGCACCGGCTGGCCCGGCACCAACGGCAAGCGAGGTGCCGCCGTGGTCTGCTGATTGAGCGCCTGGGTCAACGCGTTGAGCTTGCTGACGAACTGGTCGGGGCGAGTGGGTTGCACGCTGTCCTTGAGACTTTCCAGCGCGTCCTTGGCCAAGTCATCGAGTGGCAACTCCAGGCTCACCTCGTCGCTGGCCTTGGTCTTCTCCTCACCCTTGCCCATGGCCGCCATCGCAGCCGCGAAGTCGGTGCTGTTCGCGCGCGAATTCTTGCTCACGCTCTCCTGGGCCACCTGCGCCTTGCTGTCCTCTTCCGGCAGCTGCTTGAGCATGGCCATAGGGTCGAGTGAGTCGTCCTCCAGCACTGGCTCCGGCTCATCCGTCACGTTGTTGGCAAGGCCACTGATGATCAGTGCTGGCGCCTCCAGAGCATCCTCGGTAGGCGGCGCCTCCTCAGGCTGCGTCTGAATCCCCCCCAGCGCCATGGCCAGCAGCGGATCGATGGCTTCAGGGGCCTGCTCATCGCTCGGCAAGGAATTGCCGGAGGCGGCAACATCCGCCTCTTCGGCGGCAGCGCCGGGGGAGTCGGTAGCGGGCTTTGCCGGCTCCTGATTGCTTTGTGCAGAGCCATTGGCGCGCTCGCCAGGTTTGCTCTGGCGCTCTTTGGCATACACCTCGGCAAAGCTCGAAGCCCCGTTCTTGCTGGGCTCTGGCGCTTTGGCGGGTGGCTGCGCTTTGCTCTTCACCTCAGGCGTGGCCTGCAGGCGTAGGTCGGGCAACGCGGACATGGACGCTCTCCGTCTATTGGGTCGTGACGGTATCAGAGCAAAGGATGGGCCAAGTCGAGCAGAGGGCACCTCTAAAAACTACCTGCGTTGCCATCGCGGCGTTAAAAACATGCTCAAAATGCTCATTTACAGCACGTAAACTCCGCTTTTTCGCCTGTTTTTGCCTTGCGCTGGCTGCCTCGCCTACGTTTTTAGAGGCGCCCCCAGAATACCTATAACGAAGGTCAGACGCGGTAACGCTGGCGCTCGGATTTGAACAGGATGCGGACGATGGCGAACTCGCGCTCGATCTGCTCGATCAACGCTGGCGCCAGCTCCAGGGTCTCACGTCGTCCGGCATCCTCAAGCTGCTTGCACAGGCCGGCGAGCATCACCGCTCCCATGTTACTGCAACTGCCCTTGAAGCTGTGCGCGGCCAGGCGCAGTCCCTGCGCGTCACCTTCAGCTTCGGCCTGATGCAGAAGACGCAGGCGCTCTTCAGAATCGGCTACGAAGGTATCGAGCAGAATGGGGTATTCGTCTTCCATGACGTCCTGCAGGGCAGCCAGGACGGCATCGTCGAGATGGATATCGGACACCGAGAAACTCCCTGAACGACAACGATGTCTGCTCTGGCTTCAGCACGAGTAACGCCGCTGAGCCTGATACAGAACCTGCATATTATGCCTCAGCGGCCCAACAAAACTCCACGCTGACGCCCTGCCCGTCAGGCCAGCCCTGGAATCCATCGCTGAGTTCACGCACCAGCGTCAGGCCACGACCACACAGCGCTTCATCCTGAGACGTGAGGATGGTTGCCGGATCGAACCCCGGGCCACTGTCCTCGACCCGTACGATCAGACGACCACCACCCGCCTCCGGCAGCAACTGCAAATGGAAACGTACATAACCATCGCTCAACGCCGCCAGACGCAGGCGCCGTTCTCGATAGTACTCGGCAAAACCGCTGGAATCCTGTTTGAGCGACGAGTCCAGGCCCATCACGCCATGCTCCAGCGCATTGGAGTAAAGCTCGGCCAGCACCGTGTAGAGTTCTCCACCACGCGGTCTGAGCGCCTGTACATCCAGCAGTAATTGCAGCAGGAACGGCAAGGGATTGAAGTGACGCAGACTCTGCGCACGAAATTCGAAACTCGCCGACCAGTCCAGCGGACTGCTGTGGCCGCTATCGGCGAAGGCCAGCGGCCGGGGATGCTCGTCGTCCTCGGCGAGGCCGACCTGAAGCATGCTGACGTCGTCCTGTTGCTCACCACGAAACGCCACCAACGCCTGCTGGATTTCCTCGAACAGGGCCTGAGGCTGGCGATTGGCATCGAGCAAGGCCAGTAACCGAGCTTCACCAAACAACTCACCCTGTTGATTGCTGGCCTCCAGCACGCCATCACTGAGCAGAAAGATGCGATCACCCGGTGTCAACGGATAGATTTCGCAACGGTCGCTGAACGCTGCGGGCTCAAGAATGCCCAGCGGCAAGTGACGCGATACCAGCGCCTGGCGAGGTCGCCCGTCGCCGTGCAACAGGTGCCCGTCGGGCAGCCCGCCGTTCCACACCTCCAGCAACCCGCGCTTGCTGCTGATATTGAGCAAGGTGGCGCAGCAGAACACACCTACCGGCAGGATGCGTTTGAGCTTGGCGTTGATCTCGCGAAGAATTTCGGCCAGGGCATGGCCCTTGGCAGTCATGCCGTAGAACACCTCGGCCAGCGGCATGGCACCAATTGCCGCTGGCAGGCCATGACCGGTGAAGTCGCCGAGCATCACGTGCATGCCGCCCGAAGGCTTGTAGGCAGCCAGCAGCAAATCGCCGTTGAACAGCGCATAGGGCGATTGCAGGTAACGAATGTTCGGTGCATCCAGACAGCCGGAATGCGCCACCTTGTCGAATACCGCCTTGGCCACACGCTGCTCACGCAGCAGGTGCTCGTTGTGCCGGGCGATCAGATCACGCTGCTGCAGCACGGTGTCCTGCAGACGACGCAGGCGATCCATGGCGCCGATCTTGGCTTCGAGTATCACGCGGTTATAGGGCTTGGCGAGAAAATCGTCGCCACCAGCTTCCAGGCAGCGAACCAGCGCTTCACCTTCGGTCAACGAGGTGAGAAAGATGATCGGTACCAGCGCCTCGCCGGCCTGCTGCTTGATCCTGCGCGCCGCCTCGAAGCCGTCCATTACCGGCATCAGAGCATCCATCAAGACCAGTTGCGGACGCTCCTGCTCGAACAATGCAACGGCCTCCAGGCCATTGCTGGCGGTGAGCACACGGTGCCCCTGGCGGCTGACGATGGTGGACAGCAGCATACGGTCGGCCGCGTTGTCCTCGGCGATCAGGATCGACAGACGCTCAGGCATGCTCAGTTGATCTGAAACAGTTGCTCGAAGTTGGAAATCGCCAGAATCTTGCGTACGTCGCTGCTGCAATTGAGCAGGCGAATCTGTGCCGCATCACCACCGGCATGATCACGCAGCAACAGGAGCATGCCTAATGCCGAGCTGTCCAGATAGCTGGTGTCCTGCAGGTCGACCTGGTAGCGCTTCGGTGTGATGCTGATGCGTTCGTAGGCGTCGCGAAACTCCTGGTGAGAGGCGAAATCGAATCGCCCTCGAATCACGATGGTCAGCTCTTGCCCGTCCGCGGACGGTTGCGAGGTGATGGCCATGTCTGCTCCTTAGTCGAGACCTTGCCGGATTAGTCGGCGTACGCTCAAGGTGTAGCATTTGGCAGAAAGCGAGACAACTGCTATCAGGGTTCGCCGCGATCCGTCAGGCGTTGCGCAAGCTCGTCGAGCAGCTTCTGCTCCCGTTTATCCTCGGCCAGCCGCGCCTCGGCTATGTAGCGCTGTACCAACTTACGCAGGCCCTCCAGACGTGCATATCGTTGCTGCCAGATGGCGCGAACCTTCTCCAGATTGGCACGATGCCATTCGATGCTCTGCTGCTGCTGGGCGACGGCCGTTTCCAGCTGTGAAAGGAAACGCTGATAGTTCATCAGCCACTGCCCGGATACGCCCTTGCTGCCTTCGCTGATCCACTGCTGCTGGTAATCGCCACGAAAACGCTCCAGCTCGCCCAGTTTGGCCTCGGCCTGGCCCACCAGCCCCTGACAATGCCCCATCTGGCGCGCGGCCTCTCGCTCGGCCTTTTCCGCCATATCGACGACAGGTTGCAGGCGCTTGGCGCGACTCAGGCTCATCCGCACCTCGGAGGGCGGGAGCAACCCGGCAGTTCACCCTGGCGGGCGTCACCCGCCCCATGGCCCCAGGTCACTGTCCCAGCACCCCGGCCAATTGATCGCGGCTTTGCACCATCCCTACGCTTTCACTGAGCCCCTGACGCAGGTATTGAGCCATCACCGGCTGACGGGCAATGGCCAGATCGGTATCAGCATCACCGCCAGGCACATAGGCACCGACGCTGATCAGGTCGCGACTCTGCTGATAACGTGCCCACAACTGCTTGAAGCGCTGCGCCTGCTTCAACTGCTCGGGCGGCACCACCTGCGGCATCACCCGGCTGATGGAGGATTCGATGTCGATGGCCGGGTAATGTCCCTCCTCAGCCAACCGACGCGACAATACGAAGTGCCCGTCGAGTACGCCACGTGCGGCATCAGCAATGGGATCCTGCTGATCGTCCCCCTCGCTGAGCACGGTGTAGAACGCAGTGATCGACCCGCCGCCAGCCTCGGCGTTACCGGCACGTTCCACCAGCTTGGGTAGCTTGGCGAACACCGAAGGCGGATAGCCCTTGGTCGCAGGCGGCTCGCCAATGGCCAGGGCGATCTCCCGCTGAGCCTGGGCATAGCGGGTCAACGAATCCATCAACAGCAAGACGTTCTTGCCCTTGTCACGAAAGTATTCGGCGATGCGCGTGCAGTATTGTGCCGCGCGCAGGCGCATGAGCGGCGCATCGTCGGCCGGTGACGCCACGACCACCGAGCGCTTGAGGCCTTCCTCACCGAGAATCTCGTCGATGAACTCCTTGACCTCGCGACCCCGCTCGCCGATCAGGCCGACCACAATGATCTCGGCCTCGGTAAAACGGGTCATCATGCCCAGCAGCACCGACTTGCCCACCCCGGTACCGGCGAACAGGCCCAAACGCTGGCCACGCCCCACGGTCAGCAGGCCATTGATCGAACGAATGCCAACATCCAGTGGCTGGCTGATGGGATCACGATTGAGCGGGTTGATGGCCGGCCCATCCATCGGCACCCAATCCTCGGCCTTCATGCCGCCCTTGCCATCCAGCGCGCGGCCCGCGCCATCGAGAACCCGCCCCAACATGGTCATGCCCATGGGCAAACGTCCGGCGTCTGGCAATGGCACCACGCGTGCACCCGGCGCGATACCGGCCAGGCTGCCGACCGGCATCAGGTAGATCTTGCCACCGGAAAAGCCCATGACCTCGGCTTCCACCTGCACCGGGTGATAGCTGTCGCTATTGATCACCAGACAACGACTGCCAATGGCAGCGCGCAGTCCTTCGGCCTCCAGGGTCAGGCCGACCATGCGCAACAGACGGCCTTCGAGTATAGGCTGACTGGGTAGGCTGATCGCGTCGCTATAGCCCTCCAGGCGCCGGGCGAAACTCACGCGATCAAGGCGCATCGGGGTTGTCCAGATCCAGGCTTATGTCCGCCTCCGGCGGCTCGGTGATCTGCGCCCGCTGCTGCTCGAACAACTGCTTGAGCGCCTGGGCCATGCGGGTTTCGACACTGGCATCGATCTGGCTGTGTTCTGCCTCGATGCGGCAACCGCCCGGCAGCAGGCTCTCATCTTCGAGAATGCGCCAGCTTTCCTCATGGCGCTCGCGCAGTGCCTTGACGGTTTCGAAGTCTTGCGGATTGATCTGAATGCGCACGTTGCCCGCGCCCATCGGCAGCAGCTTGAGCGCCTCGCGCAATACCTGGCGGATCTGGCTGGAGTCGGTGCTCAGCTCGCGCTGAATGACCTCGCGCGCCATGTGGCTGACCAGGCGCACCAGAGCGACCTCCAGTTGCTGATCCTGCTCGGCGATGGGATCGAGCAACTGCGCCATGAGTTTTTCCAGGCCATTGACCTTGACTGCCAAGGCGGCGTCGGCCTCTTGCTTGGCCTTGATCTGGCCAGCGTGGAAGCCATCTTTCTCGCCGGTGGCGAAACCTTCGTTGTAGGCGTCCTGGCGGATAGCCTCGAGCTCATCGAGCGTCAGCGGCTTGACGTCCTCGAGCGCGACTTCCTCGATTTGCCCGGCTTGCTCGGGCTCGACAGGAGTGGTGGCAGGCTCGGCCAGTACTTCTTCGACCTCGACCGGCTCGGCACCTGGCTCGTCGAAGCTGGGCAGCGCCCAGCGGTCGAACATGCCGAGATCCTTGGCGCGAATCAGCTCGCTTTCCGGCTCCTTGGCAGCCATGCGTCAGCTCCTAGACCATCTCTTCGCCGCCCTTGCCGCCGAGCACGATCTCTCCGGCTTCGGCCATGCGACGGGCGATGGTGAGGATTTCCTTCTGCGCAGTCTCGACATCGCTGACACGTACAGGCCCTTTGGCCTCCAGGTCGTCGCGCAACAGTTCGGCCGCGCGCTTGGACATGTTCTTGAACACCTTGTCCTTGATCGCCTCGTCGGCGCCCTTGAGCGCCAGTACCAGCACTTCGGAGGAAACCTCGCGCAGCAGCGCCTGGATGCCACGGTCGTCGACGTCGGCCAGGTTGTCGAAGACGAACATCAGGTCTTCGATCTGCGTCGACAGGTCTTCGTCCACTTCGCGGATCGAGTCCATCAACTGGCCCTCAACCGAGCTGTCGAGGAAGTTCATGATGTCCGCCGCCCGCTTCACGCCGCCCATCGAGGCGCGCGTGGTATTGGCGCTGCCGGAGAACTGCTTCTCGAGGATCTGATTCAATTCCTTGAGGGCGGACGGTTGCACGGTGTTGAGCGAGGATACGCGCAGGATGATGTCCAGGCGCACCTTGTGATCGAAGTGGCTGAGCACTTCACCGGCCTGATCCGGATCGAGGTAGGCCACAACGATGGCCTGGATCTGCGGGTGCTCGTAACGGATCACGTCGGCCACGGCACGCGGCTCCATCCACTTGAGGCTGTCCAGGCCACTGGTGCTGCCGCCAAGCAGAATACGGTCGATCAGGTTGCCGGCCTTGTCCTCGCCCAATGCCTGGGTGAGCATCTTGCGGATATAGCCATCGGCGCCGACGCCAAGGCTGGTCTGGTCGCCGACGATATCGACGAACTCGGCCATCACCTGCTCCACCTGTTCGCGGTGGATGTTGCGCATGCCCGCCATTGCCACGCCGACGCGCTGCACTTCCTTCGGCCCCAGGTGCCGCAACACCTGAGCGGCGTCCGTCTCGCCGAGCGATAGCAAGAGAATGGCGGCCTTGTCGACCTTGTTCAGCTTGGTAGCGGTGCGATTATCACTCATCGGCGTTGATCCACTCTTTCACGACCTGCGCTACGCGGCCAGGATCTTCCGCTACCAGACTCTTGATAGCGTTCAGTTGTGCATCATACCCCTCGCTGGGGCTAGGCAACATGATGCTCTGCGGTCCGCCGAGGCTGACCCGATCATCGGACAGCTCGCCGCCCAGCCCCCCCATCTCACCTAGCTCGACATCGCCAGAGCCCGCCAGATCCTTGCCTCTGCCACCACCCGTGATGTTGTTGAGCACCGGGCGCAGCACGCCGAATACCAGCACCAGGATGAACAGCACGCCGAGCACTTGCTTGACGATGTCCCAGAACCAGGGCTGGGTGTAGAACGGAATGTCCGGAATTTCCTCGCCCAGCGAAGCGGTGAACGCGGTGTTGATCACGCTGACGCTGTCGCCACGGCTGGCGTCGAAGCCCACCGAATCCTGCACCAGGCGGGTGAAACGCGCCAGATCATCGGCAGTCCATGGCACTCGGCTGGACTCGCCAGTGGCTGGATCGACACGCACCTGATCATCCACGACCACCGCCACCGACAGGCGACGCAGACGCCCCTGCTGCTGACGGGTGTAGCTGATGGAGCGATCCAGCTCAAAGTTGCGGGTGGACTGCTCGCGCTTGTCCGCCGGATACGGTGCCAGCATCGGCTGCCCCGTCGCCGGATCCATGATCTGCTGGCCATTGGCATCGACCAGCGGTTGGCCGGCGGCAATAGGCCCAGCAGGTGGTGCGGCGCCAGCAGCCTGCTGCGGAGCGGCAGCCGGGCCTGGAGGCTGGTTGGAAAGCGCGCCGGGGACGCCTTGCGGCGGCAGGCTGCTCTGGCGCTGCTCGTTGACCTGTTGTTCGCTGCGCAGCGCTGGTTGATCCGGGTTGAACATCTCGGAGGTGGACTCCACCGCGCTGAAATCGACGTCGGCGGAGACTTCTGCCTTGTAGCGACCAGTGCCCAGCACCGGCTGCAGAATGTTGTGCACGCGCTGGGTGAACAGGGTTTCCATGCGGCGGGTGTAGTCGAACTGCTTGCCAGCCATGGTCAGCTCGGACAGCTCCTGCTGATCGGACAGCAGGTTGCCCTTCTGGTCGACGACGGTGACCTGGCCCTTGTCCAGCTCCGGAACACTGGTCGCCACCAAATTGACGATGGCCATCACCTGACTCGGCTCCAGGTTGCGGCCCGGATAGAGTTCCACCAGTACCGAGGCGCTGGGCTTGCGCTCGTCACGCACGAAGACCGATGCCTTGGGCATGGCCAGGTGCACGCGCGCAGCCTTGACGTTGTTGAGGCTGGCCACCGTACGTGCAAGCTCGCCTTCGAGGCCACGGCGATAACGGGTCGCCTCCATGAACTGGCTGGTACCCAGGCCCTGCTCACGATCGAGAATCTCGAAGCCGACGCTAGTGTCGGTCGGTGCCACGCCAGCAGCAGCCAGACGCATGCGCGCCCGAGCCAGGTCGTCGGCCTTGACCAGCAATGCACCGGAGTTGGGTTCGATGGTGTAGTCGATGCCGGAGGTGGTCAGGGTGTCCACCACCTGAGTCGCATCCATGCCATTGAGGCTGCCATACAGCGGGCGGTAATCCGGCTGCTGCGACCAGAGCACCACGGCAAAACCGATTGCCACGCTGGCTGCCAGGCCGACCAGCAGACCGAGCTGACGCAGCACCGACATCTCGGCGAGGTTCTCCAGAAAGCTCAACCCGAACAGCGGCCCCTTGGGCTCGCCTGGGGCGGCTTTGGCCGGTACGTTTGCTACTGCTGCTTCAGCCATGAATCAATCCTCAGACCGGCATCTGCATGATGTCTTGATACGCCTGAACCAGCTTGTTACGCACCTGGGTCATGGCCTGAAAGGATACGCTGGCTTTCTGCGAGGCGATCATCACGTCGGTCAGATCGACCCCGCTCTGCCCCATCTCGAAAGCGGTAGCCAGTTTATTGGAAGCCTGCTGGGTCTCATTGACGTTGTTCACCGCCTGGCCGAGCATTTCCGAGAAACTCGGCGCCCCTTGCACTGGCTCGCTCACAGCAGGTTTCTGACGCGCCATGGCCTCAGCCTGCATGGAACGCATTTCCAGCATCAAGCGATTGAATTCGACACCTTGGCTCATGACTTCCTCCACTGCCCGCTTTTTGACGCTAGCGGCGCTATGCAGGGGTATCTGCAACAAGGGTGCCAGAAAATTCAGCGATAGAAATTCGAAACGCAGATATCAAGGAAGCGAGGACATACGATAACAAGAATAGCTACTGTCATCCCCGCGCAAGCGGGGATCCAGGCAGCCATGTTAGGCACCCCTACAGCGCCTTAAACCCAGCAAAGCTAGCTGGCGTAGAGATAAGCCTCGACATCCATACCGGCATCACGCATCTGCGCCAGCTTGTAACGCAGGGTGCGCGGACTGATGCCCAGACGCTCGGCAGCCTCCTTGCGACGCCCACGTTCGGCCCGCAAGGTATCGATGATCACCTGGAATTCACGACGCCGAAGATCCTCGCCCAGCGCCCCGGAATCAGCGGCATTAGGCGACTCGACGACCTGCGGCAGAGGCGAAGTGACACTGGGCACCACGGCCAGACGCGGCGCCGCACTCTGCACCGTCTGACCGATGGGCGCATGCAAGCAGAGATCCTGCGCCTGAATCACCCCGCCCTGCTGCAAGATCAATGCGCGCTGAATGGCGTTATCCAGCTCGCGCACATTGCCCGGCCATTGATGCTGCACCAAGCTCTGCGCGGCGGACGTGGACAGCCTCACTTGAGCCTGATTCATTTTTTTGACGTGCTTGGCCAGCAGCCGTTCGGCCAGCGGCAGAATGTCGGCAGGACGCTCCCGCAGCGGTCTCCAGGCCAACGGGAATACCGACAGGCGATAATACAGATCCTCGCGGAAACGCCCGGCCGCCACCTCACTGGCCAGATCACGGTTGCTGGTCGCCAGCACGCGAATGTCCAGATTGATCGGCTTGCGCGCCCCCACCCGCTCCACTTCACGCTCCTGCAGCACGCGCAGCAACTTGGCCTGCAGCCCCAGCGGCATTTCAGAAATCTCGTCGAGCAGAATGGTGCCGCCACCGGCCAGTTCGAACTTGCCCGGCTGAGCGGTGACAGCCCCGGTGAAGGCCCCTTTCTCATGACCGAACAGCGTGGCCTCGAGCATGTTGTCGGGAATCGCCGCGCAGTTGATGGCAATGAATGGGCCGGATGCGCGCGGCGACTGCTGATGGATATAGCGCGCCAGCACTTCCTTGCCGGTACCGGACTCGCCGGTAATCATCACCGTCGAATCGCTCTGCGCCACACGGGCTGCCAATTCCAGCAATTGCACGCTGGCCGGTTCGAGCGCCACCGGGCCGTCACGATCCCCTGCTGTCAACTTTCCAAGCGCGTGCTTGGCCACCAGTTCGAGCAGCGTACGCGGCTCGAATGGCTTGACCAGGTAATCGGCAGCCCCCTGGCGAATGGCATCCACCGCACGCTCGACCGCGCCGAAAGCCGTCATCAACAACACAGGCAGTTGCGGGTAGCGGCTGCGAATCTGCGCCAGCAACTGATGTCCGTCCATGCCAGGCATGTTGACGTCGCTGACCACCAGCCCAAAAGGCTCCTCGGTCAGCGCGACCAGTGCCGCCTCGGCACAATCGACAGCCCGATAATCATGCCCACCCAGGCACAGGGTGTCGGCCAGGGCTTCGCGCAAGGCGCGATCGTCTTCGACCAGCAGGACTTTGGCAGCCATGGGTTACTCCTGATTCGAATGAGGCGCTGCACCTTGCAGCGGCAGAGAAACGATGGCGCAGGTTCCACGACCCGCGCGCGATTGCAGCAGCAGTTGGCCCTGATGGGCGCGCGCCACTGCCTTGACCACGGCCAGGCCGAGACCAGTCCCGGTGGTCTTGGTGGTAAAGAAAGGCTCGCCCAGTCGCGCCAGGGTTTCCTTGTCCATCCCTGGCCCGTTGTCACTGACGCACAGGCGCAACTGGTTAGCGCGGCGATACAGGTGGATCTTCAGGCGCGCATCGCGCCCAGCGGCCTGAATGGCGTTGTCGATCAGGTTGAGCACAGTGCCGACCAAGGTGTCGCGGTTGCACAGCAACTCGCCGTCGCGCACATCGCACTGCCAACGCACGGCCATATCGCCCACGTGAGCCTCGGCTGCAGCACGCAAGGCGCCAAACAACACCACTGGCGACAAACGATCCGGCAGCGGCAGTTCGCCACGGGCAAAGATCAGCATGTCGCGCACCTGATTTTCCAGCTCGTGCAGGCGCTCCTTCAAACGGCCAGCAAAGCGCTGCTGCTGTTCGGCAGGCAGCACCTGCTCGTTCAGATGACTGGCATAGAGCAGCGCAGCAGAGAGAGGCGTACGAATCTGATGCGCAAGGGAGGCGACCATGCGCCCCAGGGCGGAGAGGCGTTCATGGCGAGACAGTTGATCCTGCAGGCGACGGGTTTCTGTCAGGTCAGTCAAAAGCACGAGCTGCCCCGGCTCTCCGTGCAGGGAACGGGTGGCAATGGATAGACGACGGCCGTCACGCATGGAAATTTCGTGACCATCGTCTTCACGCGGCGCGAAGTTGCGAGCAATCACCTGACGCCAGAGCATGCCAACCAACGGCTGCCCGAGCAGCGCCCGGGCCACGGGGTTGGCTTCACGCACCACGCCCTGACCATCGATGACGATCACCCCACCAGGCAGCAGATCCAGCAGGCTTTGCAGGCGATGAGCCAGTCGCTCCTTCTCCGCCAGTTCCTGCATGCGCTGGGCACTGACCAGCGCCAATTGCCCCTTCAGTTCATTGACTCGCGCCTCGAGCAAACTGTAGGACTCGCTGAGCTGGCTGGACATCTGATTGAACAGAGCAAAAGCCTGCTCCAGCCCGGCACGACTGGCTTGTTCGAGGGGTGCCGAGACACTTGGTTCGGCTGACTCGGAGGGACGAAGGTTGGCTGCCATCTGCTTCTCTCGCATGACGCACCGTCAGAAGACGGTCGGATACAAGAGCCTTAGCAATACCCGTGCCTAATTTTTTATGCTTATTTTTCAATGGCTTGAAAAAACAAAGCCGGAGCTTGCGTCAAAGCTCCGGCTTTCCTTCTGCCATTTACCACGAGGCCGTGGGATCAATCCTCGTCCTGGCCATCCTCTTCACGGCGGCTCATACCGTACTTGCGCATCTTCTCGACCAGTGTGGTACGGCGAATACGCAGGCGCTCGGCAGCACGCGCCACTACTCCACCGGCATCATCCAGCGCCTGCTGGATCAACCCCTGCTCCAGATTGCCGAGGTAGTCCTTCAGATCCAGACCTTCCGGCGGCAGCATGGCAGGCGTATCGAGACCCGGCAGGCCGGCCATGATCGCAGCACGCTCTTCCATCTCATCGCGCAGGCTGGCGGCCAGTTGTTCATCCTCGTCATCGACATGACGGAATTTCTTCGGTAGCTCGCCCACACCGATCACGCCATAGGGATGCATGATCGCCATGCGCTCCACCAGGTTGGCCAGCTCACGCACGTTGCCCGCCCAGTCATGCCGGCACAGCGACATGATCGCCGCCGAGTTGAACCGTATGGAGCCACGCTTTTCGTGCTCCATACGCGAAATCAGCTCGTTCATCAGCAGTGGAATGTCTTCGATGCGTTCACGCAGCGGTGCCATCTCGATCGGGAAGACGTTGAGGCGATAGTACAGATCCTCACGGAAACTGCCGTCCTCGATCATCTTCTCCAGATTCTTGTGCGTGGCGGCGATGATGCGCACATCGGCCGTCTGCGTCTTGTTGCTGCCCACACGCTCGAAGGTGCGCTCCTGCAGCACGCGCAGCAGCTTGACCTGCATCGGCAGCGGCATGTCGCCAATTTCATCGAGGAACAGCGTGCCGCCGTTGGCCAGTTCGAAACGCCCTGCCCGGCTGGTGATGGCGCCGGTGAAAGCACCCTTTTCATGCCCGAACAGCTCGCTCTCCAACAACTCGGCAGGAATCGCACCGCAGTTGACCGGCACAAACGGCGCTTCGCGACGCTTGGAGTGGTAGTGCAGGTTACGCGCCACCACTTCCTTGCCGGTTCCGGACTCACCGAGAATCAGCACGCTGGCCTCGGTATCGGCAACCTGCTGCATCATCTGCCGCACCTGCTGGATGGCGCGGCTGGTACCGACCAGGCTGCGGAACAGGTTGGGCTCGCGCTGCCGACCACGATCACGGGCCTGGTCGTACATCTCGCGATAGACCTGGGCACGGTGCAGGGAATCGAGCAGCTTATTGTAGCTGAGCGGGGTCTCCAGACTGGCCAGCACACGCCTGCGCAGATCTTCCGGCCATTCACTGGCGGTGGACTCGCCCACCGTCAGCAGCGGCAGAAACTCATCCCAGCCAGCAATATGCTTGGTCAGCTCGAGTGCGCCACCCTTGGACTCGACATCCCCCAGCAACACACTCAGTACTTCACGACTCGAACCCAATTCGGCAACCGCGTTGCGCCAATCCTGGCTCGTGCAGGCCAGATGCTCCTCCCCGAGAAAGCTCAGAATAATCGCCAACTCGTGGCGGCGCGCAGCATTGTCATCGATCAACAGGATTTTGGTTTCACGCCACATCTTGTGTTTGTCTGACCCGAGGAGTGAAAGAAATTGCGCGCCAGATCTTCGGCGCACACCGGCAATTGGCCACTAGTAAAGTCAAAAAATTGGATTCAGTCAATTTTATGGCGTAACTTTTTTGCCCGTTAATGACATTAGCTAAGCAGCTGTTTGCATTATCGGGTAGCGAAATCCGATAAAAAGAGAACGTTACTAGAGGCGGGAGAAGGGAGAAACCGAGCCGAACCTGTCGGCTAAGCTCGGAAACTGCGATGAAATCAGCCGAACAGCTGATAGACCTTGGCACCTTGATGTGACTGATTGAGTTGAATCAGCTCACCGGCCAGACGCTGTTGCTCTGCCTGACAAACGGTCACCAGTTCACGGTAAAGCGCCAGCAGATTTTCCATACTGCTGCGTAGCTCTTCTTCGTCACGGCTGTCGACCATAGCAGCATCGACCGCAAGGCGGCACTGCAGATCCAGCTCGCCAATGGCCGCCCAGTCCTGCTTGGCCAGAGCATCACGCATTGCTGAGCCGGTCGCATCCAAACGCTGGACAGATGAACTCATTCGCTTCTCCTCCGATGCTCGCTCATTACTGAGCGATGGCATCCCAACCCTGCTTGACGTTGCGCAGCAAAACCGACACTTCTTCCAGAAGCTCCGGCTCGTTGCTGACATTGGCTTCAGTCAAACGGGCGATCATGTATTCGTAAAGGCTATCGAGGTTACCGGCCAGTTCGCCACCTTGCTGATGATCGAGACTCTCGCGCAGTCCCGCAACGATGGCAATACTCTTGCCGATCAACTCGCCTTTCAACGCAGTCTGTCCACGCTCCATCGCACCACGTGCCTGGGCGATGCGAGACAGCCCGCCCTCCATCAGCATCTGAATCAGACGATGAGGGCTGGCCTCTGCAGCCTGCGCTTGGTTGTTGACGGTCTGATACTGCTTGAGGGCCGCCATTGCGTTCATAGTCGCTCTCGCTCTACCGGTGGGCTGATACTCTGGGTATCGGCTCCGGCGCTTAAAGCTTTAGCGCTTTTGTCGCTCAAAACGGCCTAGAAAGCCGGCTTTGTACGATCAATCAGGCAGCAGGTGCCGGCTCGACCTCAGGGCCGATGGCATCCCAGGCACTTTTGATATCAGCCAACAGCGCCTGAACCTCTTCCAGGGTACGCGGCGTATCATCCAGGGCCACACCCGCCAGACGCCGGGTCATGTAATCGTAGAGCGCGTCCAGATTCTCGGCGATCTCACCGCCCAGCTCTTTGTCCAGAGCGGCCTGCAGCACACCAAGGATGGTGATGGTGCTGCCTACCGCCATGCCGCGAATCTCGGTATCGCCTTCAGCCTGCGCATGCTTGGCCAACATCACGCGCTGCAGTGCACCTTCGAGCAACAGTTGCACCGTACGGTACGGGGATACCTCCTGGCTGGTCTTGACCTGCTTGTAGGCATCGATGGGATTCTTGCTCATGAATTACTTATCCTTTCTGACGAAGCCCGGCAGGTTGGCGAGCATGCCGCTCAAGCTATCACTGGTACGTGAAAGCTGGCCTACCAGGGAATCCATTGCGTTGTACTGAGCATAAAGACGGTCTTGCAGGCTGGTGACGCGCTTGTCGAGCGACTCACGTTGCTTGTCGATGTCCTTCAGCGTGCCACGCAAGGCGCTGTCGCGCTGCTTCAGGACGCCGTCGGTGCCTACATAATCCGAAACGAAACCGGAAAGACGCCCCATCAGGCCGTCCGTACCGGTGAGGTAGCTGCCCACCTGATCGAAATTGCTGTCGAGGGCCTTGGTCAGCGTGGTGTCATCGATCGCCAGCTTGCCGTCCTTGCCTGTGGTGATACCCAAGTCGGCCAAGGCGCGTACGCCCGTATCACCACCACTGGTCATCTTGACGATCTCATTGCGCAGACCCGCTAGAACGCTGCGCACCGTGGAATCGCCAACCAGCGGGCCTGCCACTGGCTTGGAACCCTCCACTTCGACGACCGCAGTGAGCTGGGCCGAAGACGTGATCAAGGCGTTGTAGGCGTCGACGAACTTTTGCAGGTTGCTCTTCACACTGGACTTGTCGACGCCGACGGTCAGGTTGATGGTCTTGCCATCCGTCAGATCAGCGGCGCTCTGTACGGCGACCAAGTCGAGCGTAACACCCTCGAGCGCATCCTCGATCTTGTTACTGTTACGCACCAGTTGCAGGCCATCGATGGTCAGTTTCGCAGACTTGGCTTGGCTGATTACCCCACCCGCACCACTGTCCGAGCTTGGCTTGAGGAAAGCGCCAGCATTATCAGGATCAGCTTCTGGCGTGAACGCTTGAGTAGTCAGGGCATTGCCGCCGGTCGTTTCACCATCTTCGGTAACCGCTACCTTGATGTCATTGCCTTCGCCAGTCTTGGTCGAACTCAGTACTAGGCGGGAACCAGAATCATCGGTAATGATGGTGGCGCTTATACCACTGCTTTTCCCGGCTTCGTTTATCGCGTCACGCATACCGGTAAGCGTGTTGTTGGCCGCTGTGACATCAACACTGATGCTGGTGTTGCCGGCGGAAATTTCCAGCGTACCGCTGTTGAAAGTAGCCGGGGCATCACCCACACGCGAGACGGACTGCAGGGCAACCTTGCTGCTGGCAGCCAGTTGCTGAACCTGAACGCTGTAGGTGCCTGCGGGCGCTGTAGGAGTGGCAGTGGCTTTGAGCACACTGCTGTTGGAGGTGCTGGCAGTGCGCGACTCGAACAAGGCAGGCTTGTTGAGAGCATCGAGGGCCGTCTTGAAGGAGTTCATCGCCCCCGTGAGCGTACCGATCGCCGAAATACGGGTGGTGGTCTTCTGCTCGAGACTGTCGAGTTGGTTGGTCTTTGGCGCTTTCTCGGCATTGACCAACGCCTTGACGATATCGTCAATGTTGAGACCCGAACCGATTCCCGTAATACCTGCCATGATCTTGCACCTCGTCAAAAATCCGACTGCACCCTGTCGATTGAAGGGTATCAGTCAAAACTCATGCCAAGACGTGTCGTTATGCCTCGGCCTTGAACAAAAGGCTGCGCACTTCTGACAGATTCTCTGCCAACTTCAACGCTTCCTCCGACGGAATCTGGCGGATCACATCGCCCGATCCAGCATCCGTCACCTTGACAACCACACGCCCAGAGCCGTCATCGACTGCAAAGTTGATGCTGCGACGAACCGACTGCACGAATTCCTGAATGGTCGCTACCGCATCCTCGACCTGTTCACGGCTGACATCCTGAGCAGGTGTAACTGCTCGGGCCGCGGCCTGTTCGTCAGTATTCGAAACTGTCGCGATAGTCGAGAGACCTTGCTTCTGCCGAGTCTCGGCAGCATTGGAGACGCCACCATCGCGGACAACCGTGGAATTGACCTGGGGCTTAATTGAGCTGACGTCCATAAATTTCTCCTCAGAATGAGGTAACGGGGAGAAGAGCCAGGCCCTTCCCCCCGTAGTCTAGCGCCTTTGACCTTAGCCCAGCAGGCTGAGTACGGCCTGCGGCAGCTGGTTGGCCTGGGCCAGGATAGCGGTACCGGCTTGCTGCAGGATCTGATTCTTGGTCAGTTCCGAAGTTTCGGCAGCAAAGTCGGTGTCACGGATCCGGCTACGAGCAGCGGAAGAGTTCTCAGCGATGTTCTGCAGGTTCGAGATGGTGTTCTCGAAGCGGTTCTGCACGGCACCGAGCTGAGCACGCTGGCTGTCGATGTTAGAGATCGCACCGTTGATGATACCCAGAGCACTCTGCGCCCCCGTCGCCGTACTGATGTCGATGGTGTTCACCGCATCCAGTTCACTGAAGCCATCGTCACCCAGACCGCCAGTCATGCCAGTAACCTGGAAGGCATCGGCTGCCTCGAGTTGTACCTGACCGTCGGCGCGAGCACCGCCACCGGCGGCGATGGTGGCCACAGCACCCACATCGTCTTCGCCATCGAAGCTCTTGGCCTGCAGAGTCGCACCACCCGAACCAGCGTAGTTGGTGATCTGGATAGCATCACCACGCGAGCTGACCAATTCGATGGTGTCGCCTTTGGAAACAGCCGAGATACCGGTTTTGCCAGTTTCACGGTTGATGGCGTCAGCCAGCGAGGACAGGTTGGAGAGATCGGTTACCACAGCGGACACGGTGGCAGCGTCGGCCTCCAAAGACTTGCTGGTAAGACCAGACAGGTTGAAGGAGACGGTACCCGAAGCAGTAATGCCGCCGAGCGTTGCCACGGTACGGGCGTTGGCGGTCACGCCAGTTTCATCACTCTTAGCATTGATGGCACGAGCCACGTCGCTGGCAGAACCGCTGGCTGCACCAGCGATCGCGACATCGCCGTCGGACAGCTTGGAGTTGATGTTGAACGAAGCACTGCTGTAGGCGCTGCCCGAGGTGGCACTGAAAGCGGCACCGGAAGCGATGGCCTGAGCGGCCCCACCGGAAGTGGTGACGCGGTTGATACCGATACGATCAGTAGCAGCGGAGCCGATGGAAACGCTAATGGTTTCGTAGGCGTTGGCACCCACCTGGAAACTCTGCGAACCGAAGCTGCCGTCGAGGATCTTGCGGCCGCCGAAGCTGGTGGTATCAGAGATACGGTTCAGCTCTTGTTGCAACTGAGCGACTTCACCCTGAAGGGCGGAACGCTCGATGGCACCGTTGGAACCGTTGGCCGATTGCAGAGCCAGGTCACGCATACGCTGCAGGATGCCAGTGGACTGCTGCAGGGCACCTTCAGCGGTTTGCGCGAGGGAGATACCGTCGTTGGCGTTACGGGTCGCTACGCCCAGGCCAGTGATCTGGCTGGTCAGGCGGTTGGCGATCTGCAGGCCAGCAGCGTCGTCTTTGGCACTATTGATGCGGTAGCCAGTAGACAGGCGCTGGAGGGAAGTATCCAGGCCTTTGGACGAGGTGTTCAGGTTACGCTGAGTGTTGAGGGACGCAACGTTAGTGTTGACTGTAAGGGCCATGGTATTGCCTCCAGATGACCTTAGAACCGTTTGTCTGAGCTTGCGAGCTCGGGCCTGCATGCTCAGACGCCCAGAGAGTTCGCATTCGATCTCTTTATCGGCGCTTGCCTAAGGAGCTTTAGAGGGAATTTTCAGGTTTTTTTTATTCTTTACAGTCAGTCACTTAACCAGTCACTCACGTTCTATGGACGTCTTTGACTGAAATCCGTCGAGCACTATTGCAGCACTCGACGGTTTTTGCGGCACATTCAGTCCGGCATCCACGCCCTGCGCCAGCGCTCCAGGTTCTCGCCTTCGAGCATCCAGTCACGATAAACGGCTTCACGTAGACGATCACCGGCCTGGGCGGCCGCATCCAGATCACTGATGTGCATGCGGATGGCGTCGACCCAATCGCGGAAGCGGTTTTTCACCCGCGTCACAGGAAGGTCACCGCGATAGCACACCAGATCACTGCAGATCACTGGAAAGCCGCAGGCACCATACTCCAGCAGACGCAGGTTGCTTTTACATTCGTTGAACAGGTTCTGCTCTACCGGTGCAAGCGCCAGATCGAGATCCAGGCTCGCCAGAGCAGCCGGGTAGCTCTCGATATCAACACCGCCGTGAAATTCAGTAATGAAGGGCCGGATCGCATCCGGGCACATGCCCATGAATACCCACTCGACCTCTCCCGCCAACTCGCGGACGACATCGACGATCAGATCCAGATCGCCGGTATGACTAACTCCACCGGCCCAGCCGACCCGAGGTTTTCGGCCTCTCCTACGTCGGCTGGACAGCCCTTTCCACCACTCCACCGGCAAGCGGTTCTCGACCACACGGATATCTTCATGCAGCCCTGCAAAGGCTTCCGCCAGCGGCTGCGTGGAAACGACGAAGCGGTCTACAAAACGCAGCCCCTGCCTCAACGACTTGAGAATGTCTTTCGGCATATGTTCACGGTGGAGGCTTTTCAATGGCAGGTTGGGTAGATAGTCATCCAACTCGTATACCTTGAACGCCCGCGAGAAGGCCTTGATACGTCGCATGGCCTCCTGACGCTCATCGCCGATTTGCCGTTGCAGGATCACTACGTCAGGGTCATAGCGAGCCAGATCAACAACCTGAAGTAGTCCATCAGACATCATTCCATCGACCAGCCCTTCGCGCCTTAGAGCTTCGAAAGGACGAATCACGCGGTAGTTTCCACAACCCCATGGGTCGGCCGGATGGGCCAAGACCGTTGGCAAAGGACGCCAGGTCAATGGTCGCCAGGTCAGATTGCTGTCCGTCTCCAGTTCGAACCCCTTACCGTTCAAAGCAAGGTTACGGTTATAGGCAGGGTCATTCGCCAGCACGGATAACCACTTCTCATACATCGCATCTTGCTCTGCCATGAAGCGCTTGCGCTTCATGGCGTGAGCGGCCGTATCGACATGGGTCTGGCTCACACTCCCTTCATGCATGACGATCGAATAAGGAGTCCATACAATCAGATAACCGGCCTCGCGAACTTTCAGGCACAGGTCTACATCGTTGTAAGAAACCTTAAAGGCCTCCTCATCCATCCCCCCCAACTGATCGTAGATCGATTTGCGAATCATCAGGCAGGCTGCTGTAACCGCACTGTAGCCCTGGTCGACCTGCAAACGCTGCATATACCCCGGAGCATCTATAGGTTCGCCAATGAAAGGGTGGTCTGCCGGACCACGCAGCCCCAGTATCACTCCCGCGTGCTGAATACTGCCATCGGGATAAAGCAACTTGGAGCCGACTATGCCAACCTCTGGACGCTGCGCATGATTGAGCAGCGCGTCCAACCAGTCCTCCTGAATGATCGCAGTATCGTTGTTCAACAACACCAGATATTCGCCCCTGGCCTGAGCAGCCGCCGCATTGTTGATCGCCGAAAAATTGAATGGATGCGGATAACGCAGCACTCTCACCTTATCCGCCCCAAGACCCTCTATTTGCGCCAGCCAGTCACAGGCCTCAGGAGTTTCACTATTGTTATCAACGATCAACACTTCGTAGTGCTGATAGCGGGTTTTCTCCAATAAACTTTCAACGCAGCGCGTGAGTATCGGCAGTTGATCCTTGGTAGGAATGATGATGGAAACCAATGGCTGCGCTTGATGACCATAATTAATTCGGTAACGCCCAGGCAACTTGGCTGATACAGTCCCCTGGTACCCACGCCACGCCAGGTGTCGTTCAATGACCAGACGTTCCTGAGAATTATCCCGCAATATAGGAGCGTCAGTTATCAATAACGGCTCATCGATATGACCGATACCCTGCCCCCCTTCCTTTTCGATCAGCCGTACCAGCAGCTCGAACGCCAGTGCATCGTCAAACTCCGGGTCGAAACCACCAAGCTCTAGAAACGCATCACGTCGGATCAACCAATGGCTGGCCATGCCCGTGGGGAATGCGAGCAGCATGTCCAAATTGAAAGCCGGTCGGAACGCCCCCCCCAAATCGCCATTCGGCAAACGCTGCAATTCATCACCATAAACCGCCCGGCAGTCCGGTGCAGCAACCAGCTCCAAAGCCAGCATCATCAGGCCAGCCGGCGTGAACTCATCTCCTGCGTTGACCAGCATGATCCAATCAAAGCTGCTCTGCTCTACCACCTGATTGAGTCTTGCCACGTACTCATGCGCATTGATCTTTATGAAATGCAACTTACCCTGAGCTGAAGTAGCCGGCACGTCATTTACCGACAACACGACAATATTCACGGTGGCATAAAGGTTCTTTTCCAGCCGTAGGCTTGCAATAGTCGCTGCAAGTTTCTTACTACTGCCAGACAGATCGAGAATCAGAATTCCGATCAAAGGCCCGCCAGCATGCTGTTGCAGGTAATCACCTATCAAACGGTTCTGTACTGATGTTGGTAATCGTTTCGCGAGCCAACGATTCAATTCATATCGGCCAGGACGAACCTGATTCTCGGCAGCGGCCCTCTGGGTTATCTCGATAAAACGATCCAGCGCAAGCCAGAATTCCTCTTGCTTGCGAAGCTGATACTCTCTCAACTTAGGCATGCTGGCACGGGCCTGTGCCAGCTCCTCTATGCTGAGATCTTTAGCAACACCAAAACCGCTATTCTGGAGATGCCCCACTGTACCAGGTGCATGCTTGCTAGCCATGATGACGGTCAAACAGCCACATAAAACAGCCTCACCCGCCAAGGCCGAAGCTTCCCCACAATAGAAATACTCACAGCGCTGAAAAATATCTGCGAGCTCCTCCCAAGTAGCGGGAAAGTTAGGTGTGATCTCGATGGCGCCCTCAGGCAGCAAAGCCTGATCAATATGAGCAGCCCCTTCTCGCCCTTGATAGAAACATACTAGCCCCGGCTCACGCTTACTAGGGTCGTCAGAGAGCTTAAAAACCTCCAAGTCTATTGCTGGCAAATACAGCACATGATCAAGAGGCATACCTGGTTGTAGTAGGGCTTCTTTAAATGCAAACAACAAATCGCTTTCTTCATACTCACCAGTCCCCTTAAGAAATCCCGGCTTATTCAGAAGATAGCGAACTACCGTCTCACCATTCAGGGGATTACCGTCGATAACCTCCGGATAAACCATAACGGGTTTTATCCCCTGAGCCTTGTGATATTCAATCACCTCATCACTCAGCATTGGGGTAATCAGCTTCGACGAGATATTCCTGGCAACTACATATGCTTCTTGCCCTGATCGGTTCAAAGCATCACACAGCATATGTAAAACCCGAACCCCTGCCGAGTTGCGTCGATAATCGTATGAGTAAATATAATAAGGATGGGGCCGTCTGGAAAATAGTTTGCGCATCGCCTTCACTCCCAAGTACCGCTATGACGATAAAAATCAAGCACCAATTGCGCCCGGACCACCCTATAAAGCTCGCTGTGATTTCACTATCAGCATATGAGCATTATAAAAACCAGCCTTAAGGCTCTAGAAGCCCCGCCCCCAATGAGCCATGCTGTCTATAGAGACATCGAGTGTTGTCCACACATCAAGCCCCAGCCCTCGGGCGCGGCTGATATCGGGCACATAGAACGACCGATCAGACGTATTAGCCTGCCCAAGAATGCAAACAGGCTTGTATGGAGCGATTCTGGCAGCGACAAGATGGGCTAGATCGGCAATGCTGATCGCATGATCTGAACCAACGTTGTAAGCCTGACCACTTTCTCCATGCAACAGCAAGGTAAGCAACCAACCAGCCAGATCAGCACCGTGCAGGTAACTACGCATTGCCTGACCACTGGAGTTCAGCACGATGGCATCAGCATAAAGGGCATCTCGCACAAAGTTGCCGATCGCAAAATGCCCATCCAGCGGCAAGCCAGGCCCAGAGAATGCAAAACAGCGCGCCATAATTACGTCGATGCCATAGTCTTTTGCATAAATCGAGCCTAGAACCTCTTGGGCACGTTTAGCTTCCGCATAAGCGTTACCGGCATAAGTGCTATCACACCCCCCCAGAAAGTCCTCAGTCACCGGGAGGCCGGCAGGTATCAAACCGTACTGAGCACCGGAGCCGATCAGCAGGACACGCCGAGCACCGCACTCTACCGCCAGTTTACAAACGCGCCGTGCACCCTCGGTAATGATATCGAACAACTCGAGGGAGTCACGCTGGCCAACTGCCGAGGTATCTGCGGCTGCATGCACTACCAGATCGATGGACAGACTGGAGGGAATAAGGCGCACATCGCTGGCAACCCAGTGCAACCAGCGACAGCCGCGAAACGTTGGCCAGTGCATGAGAAAGCGTTCAGGGTCACGTGAAACGACAGTGACCTCAAACCTAGCCCCTCTCGATTGCAGGGTCTGGAAAAGCGCCAACAACCAACGCCCAAAGAAACCAGTTCCTCCGGTCACCAGAAGATGACGTCCTTCAAGTGCGTCAGTCAGCGATTGAAGTATGGGCAGATTATCCACAGAGAAAATGGCCGATGAATCCGAACAAGTGCCCTGATAGTCCATACCGGATTTCCCCATCTCATAGAGCTGATCATGCGTCACGGGGAACACCTACAGCTTTTGATAATTGATTTCCTCGACCTGATCCTGAGGCACTTCCCGAATGCCTTGATACTCACTGAACGACATGTTTTGCTTGGGCTTTCGCCAATCGCCGTAAATGAAATCCAGATAGCCGGTGGGATTGACTGGGGTTTTGAAGCGACGACCAAAGAACTCAACCGTGTCATGGCCTTCGAAGAATGACGCAGGACAAAAGAACTCAAGCATCTTACCCGACATCACCGATTGGCCATCGCGCACCACCCGGTTCGTCACCGCCAACTCCAGCGGCAGTACACAGCGCTCCCCCGGCGCATTATCGAACGAGATCAAGACGCCAAGCCGGTGAGTTCCTGCTGTCACTACCTGGACGGACCATTCGACACCGTGATACTGCGGCAGCCAACTCTTGTCCTTCTGGACAAGCACAAGCAGCGCATCCAACTGCTCGTCTTTGACGGACATGTCGATATCGTCATCCCAGGCAATAAAGTCCTGCTCGCGAAATGCTCCGAGCAAGGTTCCGTAATCCAGGTAAAGATCCACATCGGCACGACTTGCCAGTTCATTAAGGGCAACGATCAGTTCACGCGCGATCTGTTTGGTCAACGGATGGCTGAAGGGATGGTTCTGGGTCCCCTTGAGCACTGCCTTGTCGGGGGTAATCAGAGGAATGTCGCCCAAGCCCAGAGAGGTCAGTTGCTCGACGATACGCTGGGTTGGGCAGACGGTCGTAACGACGATGGCCTCACAACCAGACTCGGCGATTCGCTCCGGGGCAATGATCGGAAAGCCCATTAGCTGCTGCCCTTGCTTCTTGACGTCATTGTCCGCGAAGGCCAGAACCTCAAGCCCCTTGGCATTTTCAGCGAAGATTTCACCGCTGCGTCCCGCCCCGAAGAGCACCAGTTTCTTACCTTTCAGTTCCTGCATGGGCGCTCTCCACTAGGCTAACGAGGCGTTACGAATCGCGATACAGCGACCTACCAGGGCATCTTCTTCACGGTACTTGGCGAACCCCCGCCCTTCAATCTCATAGACAGTGGCGAAGCCAGCGGCGGTAATCCGGGCCAGAGTTGCCCGATGATCGAGGTAACGCCTGTAGTGACTTTCTCCGAATATCTTGTGTTGATCCGCATCAGCGGTCGTGCGGTACTCGAGAAAAAGTGGCGTACCCTCCGGCAAGGTAGCTTGCAATAACGCCAGAAGGCTGTGCTCGTCTTCTTCGCTGATCGCGTGCAGGAAAAACCTCGCATACACGGCTACACGGCTGTGCTGCTCAGCAAATACCTCTACAGCCTCCCGAGCCTGACGCGCTGCACAACACTCAAAACGGGCATGGCCGGGAAGACCTGCCCCCCTGCAGAGCCCAATCGCCTCGATCGACTCATCAAGACCCAAGACAGATAGGCCATGGGCTGCGAACAACTGGCTGTCGCGTCCGTTTCCGCAACCAAACTCGATGACACCATCGATCTGCCCCATAGGCGAGTCGGGGGTCAACATCTCGCCCAGCGCAAACGCAGCAAACTGCGACGGCAGGCGCGGTGCAGCAGCATGACCTCGCTGGTAAAAGTCGTTCCAGTAGCTCGGGTGCTCTCGATACGACACGGAGGAATCCATGGTTAGTCCTTGGCTAGGCTGTCGTGTACTCATGGCGACAGCATCTCAATAAAAATACAGCGTGGTGTCGTCGATGATGTCCGAGTAGTGTCGAACACCCACCCGATAATCGCCCCGTAGAGCCAATACCGTATCGATCAGCCGCCACAGATCGTCGCTGCGATGATAGGCACACACGCAGAGTTTGGGTCGCTCACGCAGGAGCACCTGACGTGCGCCGCGCAGTGCAGAGCCCTCGGCACCCTCGATATCGAGCTTGATGAGGCTGACGGCACCCACCGCCACCTCGTCCAACGGCAAGCCCGCGACATCCGCCATGGGCTGCACATCGCCGGCAGCCAGTTGCCCGAGCACGTCACAACTGTTGGCGCGTGGTGCCGGAATCCAGCACGGCGTTTCACTCATCGCCGCCTGCAACACTTTGACCGCCTTGCGATCAGCAAACCTGCGCTGGCAAGCCTCGAAAGCGCGCTGCTCTGGCTCAAACAAATAAGCATTCTGCGCTGCCCCCAAGCGTGACTCCAACCGCGCGAGCGTGTCGCCATCGTAGGCACCGGCATCGACATAGAAACGGATGTCCTGTGCTTCGATAAAGTCGGGCTCGATGTACTCGAGTCGGAAATCGGATCGGATTGAGGCAGCCGCGTTGTCCAGCTCAAGACGCATACGAATAAGTCCGTCATACACTTCGCGCGAGCGCTCGTCTTCCAGGCAGAGGAAAGCACTCACAAATGCAGAGGCCTGATTGAATAGCACCGAGTGATAGTTCCGAAAACTGTCCTCGGTGATATAAGGCGCATCGATCGCAGCCAGAAATGCCTGCATGGTCATCACGTTGATCCAGCCCTTGGTCGCAAGATCAACGCGAATCGTCTCGCTGTAACGCCCACTCCCCAAGACCACGAGTGCACCTGGCGCCATGGTTGAACGGTCGAAGCCCTGCACGGGAATACCTTCAATGATCGCGCCGTGCTTGCGCTTGTCGTTATCCAGGAAAGCGCGAACGCGACCACCGCGTGCCTGGAACAGGCGAGCCAACAGTACACCCACCTGATGAGCGCCAAAAATGTAGACCTCGTCGCCAACCTGTCGCTCCAGCACGGAATAGTCACAGGGTATCGCAGCGCCCTGCAATAAGCGCAACATCGCCGGGTAGCGTGCGATCTGACGCAGCACCGTGAGACGCGCGCCGTCACGTAGGAGAAGCCCCTGCTCTGGGTCGATAGTTCCATGAGGATCGAAACGGAAGCAGACCTCGCAGGTTTCGGCGTCAGGCAGCATGATTGGCAACTTATAACTGGAGCCAGCCACCAGTTCATGTCCAGCTAGGTGCTCCGCTGATCGATAACCGCTCATACGTCACCTATAGGGGGCTGGGGAACGACAGCAATATCCGGCACGGCATAAAGCACGGTATCGAACGAACTGTAGGCATGGCAACGCAGGTAGAAGCGATAGCCCAGATCCAGCGCGTGCAATTGTTCGAATACACTCCAAAGGTGCTCCGCACGATGGTAGACGCTGACCGCGAGGCCTGGGCGAAAGGCACGCAGCAACCCCTCGGCTCCTCGCAGCGCTGCCGGCTCCTCGCCCTCGATATCCATCTTGATCAGATTAGGGGCAAAGCCGGGTAAGGCATCATCCAGGCGCACGCAAAAAACGGGTTCGCCCCCCTGCTCCGATAGGTGACCACCGGCCCCAAGAGAGCTGTCGAAGCCTGCCAAACGGTTGCTATCGGATACGCCACAGGGAAAATGGCTCGCCTGCCTGCCAGAGAGTGTCTGCACAAGCACGCGGTAATGGTCGAGATTGGGCTCGAAGGTCGCTATTGCATCGAATCGCAACCCAGACTCGCTCATTTCCTGAATCGTATCTCCGACGTAGGCACCGCAGTCAATGAACCGCAGCGGCTGAGGCCACGCCGGCAGATCATCGGGATGATACTGGCGCGTATCCGGCTCTGGCAGGCAACGATAGTCACCACCGGTGCGAAACTCGACAATCCGATCAAGCAAGGCTCGGCTCTGCTCATCAGCTAAGTGACGCCTCAGGTTCGCTATACGATCCGCGTGCCGCTCATAGAAAGAAGGTTCGACAAGCCAATAGCGAAATGGCTGATCCTCAGGGTGATCTCGCACGAACTCGACGAGGCTTACGATCTCCCCGTAGCCGAGCGCCTCAAGCTGATCGACTATGGCCCCGACGTTCACATGATTGTTGAACAGCCCGATGATCACGCAGGCCTTGGCCGGATCATGGTGCAGGGCCCAGTCCTCGCACGAGTGAACAGGAACGTCGCCTACACTCCGCAGTGTCCTGTCGCGATCCAGGAAAGCACTCAGCTTGACCCCCATGCGTGCCAGATACGCCTGCACCTGTTGACCCGCCAACCGGGCGCCATAGACAAGAACGTACTCGGAGCCAAGATTGACCATCAGGCACTACCTCTTGGGATATGAACCAGCACGCCATGACCGTTGAGGTTGTGAAAGAAGCGGAACTGCGGATTGTCCAAGACGAACTCATTGACCAAGCGCGTTACGCCTTCACATCCATGAAAGCCATAGTCGTCGAAAATGACCACAGCCCCCATGACCAGTCGCGGCAGCGCCCAAGTCAGGACACCGAGAGCCGACTCGTAGACATCCACATCGATATGCAAGAGCGCGATGCGCTCATCCACCTGTTCGGCATTCTGCTCCGGGAACATCCCCACAAGCACCTGCGCCTCATGCAAACCATTACGTGACAGCAATGCCCTGACTTCATCGACAGTCGTATCGGCATGCTCGCCCCCCTTATATCGGGTATCACGCTCACCGACCTTCACGACGCCGGCAAAAGTATCGGCCAGAAATAGGCGGCGCCCCGGGCGCCGACTCGCAAGTCCGAGCAAGCAACCCGACCCGCCCCGCCATACCCCTACCTCAAGGAATGCACCCTCCAGATGATCCATCTGGCGAGCCAATTGCCAAAGTTCGTAGAGGCGATAGATGTCCACGAGGGTATGCTCACGAACCCGCTCATATACATCTAGGAAGTCGGCATTGCCCACCCAGGGAGCGTAACTGGCATAAGGTAGCACCCGCGAGTGACGAAGCTCCTGTGCCTGCGAATGCGCCCAGTCGCCCTGGCTACGCAGATAGCCATAGCAAAAGCCGGTCAAGCGCCGCTTGATCCAGCCAGTCATTCAGCACACCCGAAGGAAACCGCCATTTGTTCTGCCAGCTCCTCACGCGGAAGGAAGGGATACAAGTCCTCCAGAGCGCCGGTTACAGGCTTGCCGTTTTCATCAATACGGGTCATGACACGTGGCACCCGCGGTTCTTCGACCTGCACCAGTACCTCGCAGATCACAGGCCCTTCAATGTCCAGCACCGCCTGTAGACGAGCCTGCAGATCGGCGTGCGAATCGACGCGCGCATACCCCACTCCATAGGCACCGGCTAGTTGCGCCAGATCCGGCAACTGCAGACCGCTCGTGGAGTCGGCCCCGACCAGCAGCTTGAAGTGGGTGTTTTGCGAAGTACGAATCGAAGCATAACCCTGGTTGTTGATGACGAAGCATTTGACCGGCAGCCGCTGCGCAGCGAGCGTCGCCAACTCCTGAACGTTCAACTGCAGACCACCGTCACCCTCGACACATACGGTCGGCCGACGCCCGGATGCCAGGCACGCACCAATCGCCGACGGAATCCCGAACCCCATTGAACCGGTACCGCGATTATGGAAGCAACGTTGGCCCTTCTTCAGCCGTAGGTTGAGCAAGAACAACTCGGAAGCGAATCCCGAACTACCCGGCGCGATCACATCCCCCTCGTTGAGCAGCGAGGAAAGCTGGTCAGTGAAGTAGTACATGCTGACACCTTGGCTGTCGTCGGCGTGCTCCTCCTGCAGAAGCGGGTACTGTCTGCGCCACTCGCCGATACGCGTCAACCAGTCGGCGTAAGACGGCAGGCGCCCACGGGATGACTGCAACGCCAGCGCTTCGATAAAGGGTTTGACGTCGGAGACTACCGATACCTCGATGGGCATCTGCAACTTGGCGATTTCCGCCGGATCGATGTCCACCACCACCTTCTTCGCATACGGTGCAAAATGCGCGTGATTGTATGCCGTCAGTGCCATGTCCAGACGCGAGCCGAGAACGATCAGCAAATCGCAGTTCTGCAGGGCGAAGTTGGCCCAACGCGGCGCAATCGAACCAGGGCGTCCAGCATAGAGCGGATGCTCATCGTCGATGATGTCCATGGCCAGCCAGGTTGGCATGATCGGCACGCCCACGGCCGCGATCATCTGGTGGAATGCGTCAACAGCGCCGGCCATGCGGATGCCGCTACCGGCAATGATCCCCGGTCGCTTGGCCTCACGCAGCAGTCTCACGGTTTGCTCCACAGCCGCGCTGACATCCGGTTGTTCGATCGTTACTGGCGGTTTTGCCCGACGCAGAGTGGCGGGATCGACCTGCGCAGCCTGCACGTCCAACGGCACATCCAGCCACACCGGCCCACGACGCCCGCTGAGCGCAGCGTGTTCGAGCCGGTCGAAGACCTCCGCAACCGCTTGCGGATCGGTCAAGGTGATAGCCCACTTGGTGATCGGCTGGACGATAGAGACGATATCGGCTTCTTGCACACCCAACATGCGCAGGCCGGTACCGGCTTTGAGATCGGCACTTTTGACCTGGCCGGAGACGAAGAACACGGGGGTGGAATCCAGCCAGGCACCGAGCACCGCAGTCACGGTATTGGTCGCTCCCGGACCACAGGTGGTCATACAGGCAGCGGGCCCACCGGTGAGCTTGCCGGCGGCTTCGGCAGCGATGGCGGCCGCCTGCTCATGCAGGCACAACACTGGCTCCAGTTCGGGGTGGCGTCCCAACGCGTCATTGAGGTGCATGGCGCCACCGCCCGGCAGGAAATAGACCTGTTTCACCTGCAAGCGCGCCAGGCGCTCCATGATGTAATCCGCTACACGGATAGTCTGAGTCATGTTGAAGACCTCTCGAAACCGGCGCTTAAGCGAGCCGCGTCAAAAATTGCAGCGCCGACCAAAAGCCAGCACCATGATCCTTGTGCCCCTGCCAAACCTCGGGGATAAAGCTGACCTGCGGATGCTGACGAATCTGCGCCCAGGTGGCTCGCCAGTCGATATCGCCGGTGCCCATCAACACGCCTTCGCCATTGGTGCCCTTGGCATCGGCCACGTGCAGGTGCGCCGAATGCGGCAGCAGCAGCGCCAGTGCCTGTTGGAAATCGAGGCCGAAGTGGAAGCAGGTCATCTGTAGGTGCGACAGATCCAGGCACAGGCGCAAGCCATGATCACGCGCCTGGGCGGCCAGCTCCTCGGGCATCATGAAGATGTTCTGGTGGCGCTGGCCGCCGAAGTGCCAGGGGAACGGCGCCATGTTCTGCGGAATCAGTTCGGTGCCGGCGAAATCCACCTGGCGGCAGGCTTCGTGGAAGCGCTCATAAAGTTCCGGGCGCATGGCCAGCGGGCGCGGCTCGTCGGCGGAGAAGCCACCGATATTGGCGACGATCAGCCGCGCATCAGCATTGGGGAAGAATTCGCCGATTTGCAAGGTGGCATCCACTACGCGCTGCAGGTTGTCGATGGAGCGTTGGCGATAGGCAGGATCATTCGACGCCAGATCCAGCAGCTCGCTGTTCTCGAACAGCTCCGGCGCGTGCACCACCAGGCGCGAACAGTCGACCTCAGCGAGAAACGGCCGCGGCTGGAGGCTAAGGTCGCGGTAGGACAGGTGGAACTCGAACAGATCCGGGTTGATTCGCCGGCGGTAGTCGAGGAAGTCGTGATAGCGCACCGGCACACCCCAGCGGATCGGCAGGTCGAACGTATGACGCTGCTCCTGGATCTGCTCGCTCAGGTCACTATCGAAGAGAAAATCGCCCTGGGCGATATCGCGACCGGCCAGCTTGCCCAGCAGCTCCGGCAAACGGTAAGGCGGCAGGCCCTGGCCAGGGCTGGCGATACGCAGCATCGACGCGTCCATTACAGTGCCACGGGCGATGTCACATGCGGCAATCACGCTCTTGCCGAGGTTCTCGCGGTTTAGCAACTCGCCCTGGCTGGCATGGCGACCCGGGCCTTGCCAAGGCAATGCCAGTTCCAACTGACGAATGCCGTCGACCAGTTGACGGAACTCGCCCGGCTCCAGACTGGCCAGATGATCCGGCCCCTCCATACCCCGATCCAGGGTGATGTGCCGTTCCACCAGCTTGGCACCCAGCGCCACTGCGCCCAGGGTAATGGCGACGCCACGCTCATGGCCGGAATAGCCGATCAGGCCGTGCAGCTCCTGCAGGCGACGCAGATAACCGAGCTGGATATCGGCCTCGGGGGCCGGGTAGGCGCTGTTGCAATGCAGCAGGGCGAACGGCGTGCCGAGTGCCTTGAGCTGTTCGATGGCACGCACGATCTCATGCTCGAAGGACATGCCGCTGGACAGGATCAGCGGCTTGCCCAAGCTCGCGGCCTTGGCGATCAGGTAGGGGTTGCACAGATCCGCCGAGGCGATCTTAAGCGCCGCCACGTCGAAGCTGACCAGCGCATCGACACTGGGTTCGTCCCAGGGCGTACACAGGTAGGTGATGCCCTTCTGCGCGCAATAGGCGCGCACCTCGCGGTGTTCGTCGAGGCTGAGTTCCACCTTGTCCAGCAAGTCCTGAATGTATTCCACGCCCAGGTCTTCGGCACGAGAGCCATCAGCCTTGCTCCGGTAGAGTGCCTCTCGGTTACGCAGTTGAAACTTGACGCAATCGGCGCCGGCTTCGATGGCTGCATCGACGAGTTGTCGCGCCAGTTCCAGCGAGCCGTTGTGATTGTTGCCGACTTCGGCAATGACGTAGACGCGCTCGCCGCCAACCGGGAAGCCGTCGATGTGAAATGAGGTCATTGAATTTTCGTTCGCCATGAGGTCACGCCGCTCGATTCGAAGCGGAAGTTCTGGGTCTGACAGCCCAGCGCGCCGACGGCGTTAACCACGCGCTGACGATGCTGGGGCTGGACGTAAAACAGGAAAAAACCGCCGCCGCCGGCGCCCAGCAGCTTGCCGCCGCAGGCCCCGGCAGCCATTGCGGCTGCATAGATGTCATCGAGCCGACCATCGCTGATGGCCGAGGAAAAACGCTTCTTCAACTGCCAGGCTTCGTCCAGGCAAGTGCCGAACGCCTTGAGCTCACCCCGGATAAGAAAGTGGTGCATGCGCCGACACAGGGTGACACTGGCACTGAGCAGCTCGGTTTGCGACAGCTCGGCCTCGATCTCCTCGCGCTGCAGTTCGTGCAGGCGCCCGGAGTCATGCGAGATGCCGGTGTCGCACAAGACCAGGCAGGACTCCAGCTCATTTCGGATCGAGTCTTCCAGGCGAATGGGATGGACAAGATTGCGCTGGTTCTCGAACTCGATCAGGTTGAAACCGCCGAAAGCCGAGGCGTACTGATCCTGCCAACCACCAGCGATACCGAAGCACAGGCGCTCGGCCTGGAACGCCAGTTCGGCGATCTCGTAGGTGTTCCAACGATCCTGGCGCAGCTCGTTGAACACCGCGATGGTTGCGGTGGTGGCCGCCGACGAGCCGCCCAGGCCAGAGCCCACGGGAAAGTCCGACCGCAGGTAAAGGTCGAAGCCGTACTTGGGCTTGATCACCGCAACGATGGTGGCCAGCAGGCTCTTCTCCGGCGCGGCCAGCAACTCGGCCAGGGAGCTGTAATGCTCCTCGCGCCCGAGGTCTTCTGCGAAGATGCTGATGCGGCTATCGTCACGCGGGATCAGAGTGGCATGGGCATACAGGCCCACAGTGCAACTGAGCACGGCTGCCGAGTGATCGATGAAGAAATAGGTGAGATCCGCACCGCCGCCGCAGAAACTCATGCGCACGGGCGCACGGGCACGGGCCAGTACGGGCACCTCGACGCTGGCAGCCATCTGCCGGGTGTACACCTCCACCAGACGGCCCTGTTCATCCAGGCCTGGTAGAGCGATGCAGCCCAGATCAAACGCCTTGAGCAGATCCTCACGCGGCGCGCCTATGCGCACCGAACGAAACTCCTCATTCATGCAAGCGGTCACTGGCTCGTCCGTCTTGCCACCCTGCAGCAAGTGGCGACGCACGTCACCGTTGGTCACCACCCCCAGCAAACGCATGTGCTCGTCCACCACGAAAACGATCTGCAGGGCGCCGGCCTCGATGCATTCGACAGCGTCGAGGATGCTCTGCTGTTCACGGATACTGAGGGTTTGCACGAGCAGACTCATGATCGAGGTTCCATCCGAAAATCATTGGCATATCGGTCAAGCGACTCCGGCGTGCCGATATCGATGAATCGACCGCTATACTCGATGACGTTCACGGCTTCGCGCGCCAGCAACTCGGGCAGTAGCTCCTGCTCCATCGAGCACGCACGCACATCGGCGCTCGCGAAGGTTTCGCAGGTAAAAGCGTAGACGCCCGCGTTGATCAAACCCGCCCCCTCACACCCTTTCTCCAGCAGAGCCTGCAACCGACCACTGACGTCGACTTCGAGACTACCGTAGCGGCTACGGTCATCCACCCGTACACCCAGCAGTGCATTGCCCTGCCCCTGCCCCATCAGTCCGTATCCATCGGCATCGAGGAAGGTGTCGGCGTTGAGCACCAGATACCGCCCCTGTGGCGGTTGCTCACGCAGCGCATTGAGCAGGGCACCGCCCGTGCCCATCGGGCTGTGTTCGACCACCAGCATAAGTTGCAGTCCGGCATCCTGCGCCAGAGCCGCCAGTTGTTCAGCGACCTGCTCGGCGCGGTAGTACGCGCAAAGTACGGCCTCACTGATGCCTGCCCTCGCCAATTGACGCAGCACGCGGGCCAGAAAAGGCTCGCCATGCACCGGCACCAGCGCCTTCTGCGTATCCGTCACGCTACGCAGGCGCGTGCCGAAGCCACCGCAGAGCACGTAGGCGCGCATCAGCGCAGCCTCCGCACATAAGCTTCCAGGCTGCGCGCCGCATGTTCCAGATGATCCTCGGACAGCCCCGGCCACAAGCCAATCCAGAAGGTGTCACGCATCGCTTTGTCGGTCATTGTCAGCTCACCGCAAACGCGGTACTCCTGACCCTGCATGTACGGCTGGCGCGTCAGGTTGCCAGCGAACAGCAGGCGCGTACCCACGCGTTGCTCGTCCAGATAACGCAGCAGTCCAACCCGTTCGATGCCGCAACCATCACGCAGGGTCAGTGGGAAGCCGAACCAAGACGGATCACTGCCAGGCGTCGCCTGCGGTAGAATCAACTGCTCGGCACAGCCGGCCAGGCGCTCGCTGAGCCAGGCAAAATTGCGCTTACGCGCGGCGATGAAGTCATCGAGACGATCCATCTGCGCCAGGGCGCAGGCGGCCTGCATGTCGGTGATCTTGAGGTTGTAGCCCAGGTGCGAGTAGGTGTACTTGTGGTCGTACCCTTCCGGCAGGTCACCCAGTTGCCAGCAGAAGCGCTTGCCACAGGTATTGTCCTCGCCGGGTGCGCAATAGCAATCACGGCCCCAGTCGCGGAACGACTCGACGATACGTTTGAGCAGCGGCGAGTCAGTGAACACCGCCCCGCCCTCGCCCATGGTGATGTGGTGCGCGGGGTAGAAGCTCAGCGTACCGAGATCGCCGAAACTGCCCACCTGGCGGCCTTCGTAGGTCGAGCCGAGGGCGTCGCAGCAATCCTCGATCAACCACAGGCCGTAGCGATCACAGAGCTCACGAATGACCTTGAGGTTGAATGGGTTGCCCAGCGTGTGGGCGAGCATGATGGCCTTGGTACGTGGCCCGATGGCAGCTTCGATCAAAGCCGGATCGATGTTGTAGGTGCCCAGTTCGATATCGACGAACACCGGCACCGCACCGAACTGCAGGATGGGGTTGACGGTGGTC
Organism: Pseudomonas mendocina; assembly: GCF_003008615.1. Taxonomy (NCBI): domain Bacteria; kingdom Pseudomonadati; phylum Pseudomonadota; class Gammaproteobacteria; order Pseudomonadales; family Pseudomonadaceae; genus Ectopseudomonas; species Ectopseudomonas mendocina. The sequence continues at coordinate 4,422,012 of NZ_CP027657.1, read as the reverse complement.
GGAAAACCGGCGGCAACGCCGATCACTTCATCGCCCTTGCGAATCGCCCGGTCGCCCAGACGCGGGGAGGTCAAGGCAGAAAAGGCCAGCAAATTGGCCGAGGAGCCGGAGTTGGTGGTCAGCACGCAGCGGCGCCCCAGATAGCGCGCCAGGCGCTTCTCGAAGGCCTGGTTGAAGCGGCCGGTGGTCAACCAGCCGTCAAGCACCGCCTCGGTCATGTTCTGTAGCTCACCGGCTCCGATCACCTTGCCTGAGGGCGGCACGGCATCACGGCCAGCCTCGAAGGCGGCAGGTGCCAGTTGCAGCGCGGCATAACGCTCCACCAGCTCGGCAATCTGCCGACGCAGCGCTTGCGCCGTCTGTTCACTCATGGGTTTCGCCTTGATAGGCCGCTATCTGCGCGCGGCTGAATGTCTGCATGTCCTCGCCGGCCTGCCAGGCCTGGTGCCAGTCGAGGGTTCGTTCGATGGCCAACTGCAACGTCCAGCGTGGTCGCCAGCCCAGGCGAGCCCGTGCCTGGCTGGAATCCAGCGCGAGCAAACCGGCCTCGTGAGGTTGTCCGTTCGCCTCGACCGTCCAGGGCGCCTGGCCTGGCCAGCGCTGTGCCAGTCGTTCAACCAGTTCGCCGACGCTGACCAGCCCCTCGTTATCGGGGCCGAAGTTCCACGCCGACGCCACGGCTTCACCCTGCTCAACCAGTGCCTGCGCAAGACGCAGATAGCCGTGCAGAGGTTCGAGTACGTGCTGCCAGGGGCGCACGGCCTTTGGGTAACGCAGCGTCAGTGACTGACCTGCCTGCCAGGCACGCAGAATGTCGGGCAGCAGTCGGTCGCTAGACCAGTCGCCGCCGCCGATCACATTACCGGCCCGGGCCGTGGCCAGGGCAATGCCGGATTCACGCAGGAAAGACTCGCGCCAGGACGCGCACAGCAACTCCACACAGGCCTTGCTGCTGCTGTAAGGATCATGCCCGCCAAGGCCATCACTTTCGCGGTACGGCCAGAGCCATTCACGGTTTTCGTAGCACTTGTCGCTGGTCACCACCAACACCGCACGTACGCTGTCGCAGCGGCGTAGCGCTTCCAGCAAATTGGCCGTGCCCATGACGTTGGTGGCATAGGTATCAGCCGGTGCACGGTAGGACTCACGCACCAGTGGCTGAGCCGCCAGGTGTAGGACGACTTCCGGGCGAAAAGCTGCAACGGCCTCGGCAACGCGCTGAGCGTCTCGGATATCGGCCAGGGTGCCAGGTACACGCTCTGCCAGGTGGGCGACCTGCCAGAGCGACGGCTCAGCAGGCGCCGGCAAGGCATAACCGCAGACCTCGGCGCCCAGCTCCTGCAGCCACAGCGCCAGCCAGCCGCCCTTGAAACCGGTATGCCCGGTCAACAGGACTCGGCGACCGGCCCAGAACGCCGCACTCACGGCCATACACGCCACTCCGCCTGGCCGCTCTTCCAGCGTTCTTCGAGCAGCACCCGGTCGCGCAAGGTGTCCATCGGTTGCCAGAAGCCACGGTGCAGGTGACTCATCAGTTGTCCCTGTTCGGACAGTTGGCGCATCGGCTCGTATTCCCAGGTGGTGCCGTCACCCTCGATGTAATCGAGTACCCCCGGTTCAAGCACGAAGAAGCCGCCGTTGATCCAGCCACCGTCGCCTTGGGGTTTTTCCTGGAATCCCTGCACCTGCTGCCCCTGTACGTCCAGCGCACCGTAGCGGCCGGGCGGCTGCACGGCCGTCACCGTTGCCAGCTTGCCGTGGCTGCGATGGAAATCGATCAATTGCGGGATGTCGATGTCAGCGACGCCGTCGCCGTAGGTCAGGCAGAAAGTCTCGTCGCCCAGGTAATCACGTACGCGCTTGAGGCGGCCGCCCGTGGCAGTGCTCTCCCCCGTGTCGACCAGGGTCACGCGCCACGGTTCGGCATGGCGGTTGTGAATGTGCATCTGGTTTTCCGCCATGTCGAAGGTCACGTCCGACATGTGCAGAAAGTAGTTGGCGAAATACTCCTTGATCACATAGCCCTTGTAGCCCAGGCAGATCACGAAGTCGTTGATGCCGTGATGGGAGTAGATCTTCATGATGTGCCAGATGATCGGCTTGCCGCCTATCTCGATCATCGGCTTGGGCCGCAGGTGGGACTCTTCGCTGATACGCGTGCCCAATCCGCCGGCCAGAATGACTGTTTTCATAAATTCGCCCAGGTCGTCCGTACTGACCGACAATTCATTGACCTTATCCCACTCGTACAAACTGATCGAGCAAAATGCATGCCGCACTGCCAGACCAAGACTGACACACGCATGAGGAGACGGAAAAACGAGCGACGAACTTCCGCACGCTCGCGCCCCAAGGGGCGCGAGCGTAACAGCCTTGAGGAGAAAGCGGCTAGCTAACGCAACTGGTTGAACAGGTTCAGCCCGGCGATCTTCACGTAGCTCTGCTGCGCCGCCTCGAGAATGATGGTCTGGAACGACAGGCGCGACAATGCCTCGGCATAGTCGAGTTCGCGCAGTTCGGCCTGCACGGACTTGTTCACCAGGGTCACGTCTTCATTGTCGACGCTGGTGGTGTCGATCATGTTGAGGCGCGCGCCGATCTCGGTCTGCACTTCCAGCACGTTGCCCATGCCGTTGTCGAGGTTCTTCAGGGCGATGGCGACTTCATCGCGAATGGCCAGGTTGCCGGCCGGCGAAGTAGGCGAGGACTCCAGTGCCTGGCGCAGACGGGAGATGGTGTTGAGGATGCTGCGTTGTTCCTGGAACTGCGGCTGCACACCGAATTCGTCGCCCCCTGCCGCGGCAGCCGGCCCGGACATCGTGAACTCCGCGCCATACACGGTGAAGGTGGCAGGATAAGGCGCGGTAACGGTTCCGGTGGTCAGCACGGGGCTATTGGGGCCAACCGGCTGGGCATAGACCTCGTAGTTGGTGTCATCTGTGAAACGCAGCACCACGCCAGAGGTAGGAAACTGGCTATCGAAGACGGCCTGATTGACGATGTTGCCCCCAGCCACCACGGCGGCCGAGCCGTTGGTGGAGGCACGGGTCACCGCGAACTCGGTCGGCGCGGACTGCAGGGTGAAGCTATGCGTACCGATGCCGGGTGAGCCTGCAGTGGCCGGAGGCTGGATATCGGCCAGCAGGTTGTCCAGATCCAGCGCGTTGTCGCCCTCTTTCAACACCACGTCGAGCTGAAAACGCATGCCTCGGAAGTTGATGACATTGCCGCCATTGACCAGCGGATCGATCTTGCCGCCCCCCGGGATTTCGGAGGTGACATCAGCACCGCTGGCGTCGTAGATACGGAACTCGGTACCACTGACGAAGGCCAGCGAATAGGGCTCGCCATTACGGAAATCAGCGTTGAACGCGCGGTTATCCTCGACCAGGCCGGGCGAGATGAAGACCCGCTGATCAGCGGTGGGCACTGCGGGAATAGTGGTCGCTGGCAAGGGCGGCGATGGTAGTGCCGGGTTATTGACTCCATTGCCGTTAGCCACACGATTGGCGTTGGTGACATCCTCGAACAGGCGCTTGCCGTTGTCGTTGATCGCCACATTGGTCGAGCTGGCCACCTGCAGCGTCCGCTGCCCTTCGTCACCGAAGTACGAGTAGGTACCGTCCGGGTTCCGCACGAACGGCTCATTCTTGCCCAGGAAACCAGAGAACAGATACTCTCCACGGGCGTTGCGGCTGTTCATCAGGTTGAGCAGCTCGGCCTCGCGCTCAGAAAGTTCCTTGGCGATCGAGTTGCGGTCTTCGGCAGACAGAGCACCACCGCCGGCGCGTACTGCCAGCTCGCGCACACGCTGCAGCACGGTATTGACCGAGTTAAGCGTGGTCTCTTCCTGAGTCAGACTGTTCTTCGCAGCAGTCAGGTTGTCGCTGTACTGCTTGAGCACCGCCTGTTGTTGCTCGAGCTGCAGCAGGCGCACCGAAGCCACCGGATCATCCGCCGGGGTGAGGATACGGTTGCCGCTGCTGATTTGCTCCTGGGTGCGAATCAGATTCGAATAATTGCGCCCCAAGCCGGAAACGCCGTTATTGAACGCCTGAATGGATGAGATGCGCATGACCATGGGGCTTGCCTCTTGCAACGCCTGTCATCTGTACAGGCCGCGCCTTCCCGAACTCGGGAAAGCGACTATCAGAATGTATTGATCAGAGTATCGAACAGGTTACGCGCAACTTGAATGATCTGCGCGGATGCCTGGTAGTACTGCTCGAACTGGATCAGTTTGGCCGCTTCTTCATCGAGGTTGACCCCCGAAACCGAGTCACGGTTATCGGTGGCCTGCTTGAGAATCGCGCCGGTCGCCTCGCCATCTACACGCGCCTGGCTGGTGAGCGTACCGACCCGTTCCACCAGATCGCCGTATGAGTCGGAAAAGCTCGAACCCGTGGTATCGGGCGCCGCCGGGTTGATCCCGATCACGGCTTTGTTCTGCAGGTTGACCAGATTCAGCGCATTACGGTTATCCGACACGCCATTGGTATTGAACGACACCGAGAAGTTGTCGCCGGCCGACGGTCGACCGCTGATGGTCACCTGGTAGTCGAACGCAGCGGGAACCGCGGGCGGGTTGGCAGGCACGCTGATGGTCAGCGCGTTGTCCTGCCCCGGAACGATACTGCCGGTGTCGATCACATTGCCGTTGATGTCGACCACGTCATAGCTCTGCGTCGCACCGCCGCCGGCGCCCATCACGATGCGCAGCGGCGGAGCGTTACGCAGGCTGGTCTCCAGATCAGCCTGTGCGGCCGGATCATAGATGTTGATTTCGGTCAGCAGCTTCGGCTGGGTGATCTTGCCGGTGCCTATGTTGGCCGGGCTGGTTTCGGCCTTGAGCGGCGCAGCGAAGGCCAGCTCCTCGGGGTTCTTCATGTCCGCACGGACATCACGACCGGCGTTACGGGTCGGCATCACCAGGAAGCGATCACCTGCCGCGAAGGTGCCACCGGCCACGCCGAGGGAAAAGCCGTCCACTTCAGGCGCAGGCACCGTAGTGATGTCGAAAGTCGCCGGGGTCGGCGGAAACAGCGTGCCATCGGACGTCCGCCGAATCACGTACTCAGTGGCACTGGTGAACTGCACCTCATAGTCGCTGGTGGTCAAGCGTGAGGTATCGGTGAGCGTGACGTTGAGGTTGGCGTTCGGGTCGCTGTTGCCGACTCGCGCCAGGCTGCGCTGACTGAGCAGCGCAGGATCATTGATCGAACGGAACAGCTCGTTGCCGAACTGGCCATTGAGATCCAGCCCCTGCCCCAGTTGCCGGTTGATTTGGTCGGCGACCGACAGTGCCAGGCGTCCCACGGCATTGAGCGAAGTATCCAGCACGTCCTCGCGGTAGCGCAGCAGGCCGCCCATCTCTCCGCCGGTGATCAGCGAGGTGACGTTCTGCCGCGAATTGCCGCTGACGAACTGTACCTCGTGACGCAGCGGATCGGCCTGCCCCGGCACCACTTCGAGCCGCGCAGCCTGCTTGCCGACGACCAGTGGCTGGCCGGAACCGATGAACAGGTTGTAGCTGCTGTCATCCTGCGGCACCACGGTCACACCGACGAACTCGGAAAGCTTGCGCACTGCCTCTTCGCGCGCATCGAGCAGATCGTTCGGCGCCTGCCCATTGGAAGCGGCCACAGCGATCGCATCGTTGTAACCGGCGATAGCGGTGGCCAGCTGATTGACCTGATCGGTAACCGCCGACAGCTGCTTGTTGATGAATGCGTTCTGCTCGTTCAGGCGGTCATAGACGGTATTGAAACGCTTGGCCAGCCCCTCCGCTTCCGACAGCGCCAACTGCCGCGCCGGTACGTTGGCCGGGTCTTCGGCCGCGGTCTGCAGGGCCGAGAACAGCTTCTGCAACCCCGGGGTGATGCCGGTGTTACTACCAGCAAGCAGGGAGTCGAGCTGGTTGATCTGGCTCAGGTACGCCTTGGTGTCGCTGTTCAGCGCCGTGCTGCTACGTACCTGGGTATTGAGGAACTCGTTGTAGATACGCCGAACGTCGGTCAGGGTCGTACCCGAACCGATATAACCTGCTCCGCTGAACTGCGGTGTGCGCGTGGCCTGGATCGTCTCCTGGCGAGAGAACCCGGGCGTGTTGACGTTGACGATGTTGTGACCCGTTACCGCCAGGGAGGTCTTGTTCGCCGACAGGCCCGAGAGGCCTATGTTCAATAGATCAGCCATGGTTCAGCCTCAAATCCTTGTAGTGCTGCTGTCGGCAGCAGCCACGGCCTGATAGGTCTGCATCTTGCGAGCGATCTGCGAAATCTTGCGCGCGTAGTTCGGGTCGGTCGCGTAACCGGCCTGCTGCAGCTCCTTGACGAAACGCTCCGGGTTCTCGGTGGCGTTCAGCGCCTTTTCGTAACGACCGTTGCCCTGCAGGAAGCTCACGTAATCATCGAAGCTGTGGGCATAGGATTCGTAGGTACGGAAACTGGCGGCTTCCTTGACGGCCTTGCCACCCTTGTATTCGGTGGTGAGAACTCGTGCCGAGTCGCCTTCCCAACCACCATGAGCCTTGATGCCGAACAGGTTGTGGCTGCTGTCGCCATCACCGGTACGGATGATCGACTTGCCCCACCCCGTTTCCAGAGCGGCCTGCGCCACCAGATAGCGCGGGTCGACACCGATTTTCTCAGCCGCTGCTTCGGCCATCGGCAGCATGGTGGCAACGAACTCCTGCGGCGAGCTGAACGCCGCCTTGCCCGGTGCCAGCGGAGGCTGAGCGATACGCCGCCCAGTCAGGGCATCACTGTTGCCCAGGCTCAGGCTCTTGCCCTGCGGAGCAGGAGTCGCCTGCGCTGGAATCCAGTCGCTGCCGGTCAGGGTCTTGCCATCGCCCTCTGCGGCCGAAGGCACTATGCCAGCCAACAGACGATCCGCCAGCTTGCCCGGCACAGCCAGGCGGCGACGGTTGAGCAACGCGACATCGTCACGGAAACCTTCGCTGCTGGCGGCTTTGTCAGCATTCGCTTCACTCTGCGCCGCAGCTGGCTGCTCGATCTGCGCGAACGGGTTGGGCCGGCTGGATGCCTGCTTGATCTTCGACATCTGCCGCACCAGCACGTCAGCCAGGCCAATGCCACGACCTTCCTTGGACAACGTCACAGCCAACTGCTGGTCATGCATGTCCTGGTAGGTCTTGCTCTCGTTGCTGTTCATGAAGTTGCCCTCACCGAACGCGGCGTTGGCCGAACGCATGGCCTTGAGCATTTCGTTCATGAACAGCGACTCGAACTCCTGAGCGACCTTGCGGATGTTCTGCTCGGTGTCGCCGCCCACCTTGAACTGGTTGAGACGGTTCAGGTCGGTAAACGCACCGCTGTCGACCGGGCTCTTGCCGTTGCCGAGCAGACCGGCTGAGAGTCGAGAATCCATATCGGCGATCCTCCTCAGATCACGATCAGGTCGGCCTGAAGGGCGCCGGCTTGCTTGAGCGCCTCCAGGATGGCCATCAGGTCGGAAGGCGCCGCGCCTACCTGGTTAACCGCGCGCACGATCTCGTCGAGGCTGGTGCCAGGGCCGAACTTGAACATCGGCTTGGCCTCTTCCTCGGCGCCCACGCGAGAACGCGGCACCACTGCGGTCTGACCACCGGAGAGCGCTTCAGGCTGACTGACGATGGGGTCTTCGGTGATGGTCACGGTCAGGCTGCCATGGGTCACGGCCGCTGGCTGTACCTTGACGTCCTGGCCGATGACGATGGTGCCGGTACGCGAGTTGATGATGACCTTGGCCACCGCCTTGCCGGCCTCGACCTGCAGATTCTCCAGAATCGACAGGTAGTCGACGCGCTGATTGGGATCGAGCGGCGCGCTGACCCGAATCGAACCGCCATCGATGGCCTGGGCCACGCCTGGGCCGAGCAGGTCATTGATCTGGTCGACGATGTTCTTCGCCGTAGTGAAATCGGGGCGATTGAGATTCAGGGTCAGGTAGTTGCCCTGATCGAAACCGCTCGGCACCGGACGCTCCACGGTGGCACCACCGGGAATACGACCGGCAGACGGCACGTTGACGGTGATCCGCGAACCATCGGCACCACTGGCATCGAAGCCACCGACCACAAGGTTGCCCTGGGCGATGGCGTAGACATTGCCGTCGATGCCCTTGAGCGGCGTCATTAACAAGCTGCCACCGCGCAGGCTCTTGGCGTTACCAATGGAAGAGATGGTGATGTCGATGGTCTGCCCCGGCTTGGCGAACGCCGGCAGGTCGGCATGCACCGACACCGCAGCGACGTTCTTGAGCTGCACGTTGCCGCCTGGCGGCACCTTGATGCCGAACTGCGCCAGCATGTTGTTGAAGGTCTGTACGGTGAACGGCGTCTGGGTGGTCTGGTCGCCACTGCCGTTGAGGCCGACCACCAGGCCATAACCGATCAACTGGTTGCTGCGTACACCCTGGATCGAGGCCAGATCCTTCAGGCGTTCGGCCTGAGTCGGCAGACTCAGCAACATGCATGCGAGCATGGTCGCCAGCAGCAGCCAGTCGTTGGCGCCACGGCGGCGATAGCCACGGTGAGCGACCGCGAACTGCCGACGGCATGCACCAGCCTGTGCCGACTCACTGCCATGAACACGCGTGCCTCGCTTGGTAGCCGAGGTCACAGCGAAGGCCTTGCGCGCCGAACCGCTGCTCGTCACACGCGCGTACCAGGTGGACAAGTGCTCGAGCAGCAAGGACGGAGAATGGGTCAGCCAGGTTTTCATCTACAGTTCCCCGCGATCAGAACGGCCACAGCGGGCTCATGAAGAAACGGCTCATCCAACCGGGTTGGCTGGCGTCGGCGAAGGCACCAGTCCCGGAATAGGTGATGCGCGCATCGGCAACCCGAGTGGAAGACACGGTGTTGTCGGTAGAGATATCGTCAGCACGAACCAGACCGGAAATACGCATCAGTTCATCGCCGGTGTTGAGGGTCATCCACTTCTCGCCACGCACCGCCAGAATGCCGTTGGGCAGCACTTCAGCGACGGTCACGGTGACCGAGCCAGACAAACTGTTACTCTGCCCCGCCTGACCGGATCCCGTGTTGGCACGCTGGGAATCCCAGCTCGCATCCAGACTCAGATTGTTGTTGGTCATGCCCAGAGCGCTGAGGCTGCGCAACGGGTTATCCGGGGCGACAGTCATGCCGAACAGGTTGGGCACCCCCAGGGTTCCGCTACTGTCTTTCTTCAGCGCACTGTTGGCGTTCTTGCTGGCCTGGGTACGCTCATTCAGGGTGATGGTGATGATGTCACCCACGCGAAATGCCTTGCGGTCGTCATACAGGCCATTTTCGAAACCGGCCTGATAGATCGAGCCGTTGTTCTGCGCAGCCGGCAACGGCGTACGTGGCAACACCGGCGCGTAATAGGGATCATCCGGCTTGGCTGTTGGCGCCACGCAGCCGCTGCCCAGCAGCAGGCCAGCCAACAGGGGGAAACAGAGCATTTGCCGGTTCATAACCACTACCTCGCGGCGTTCACAACAGTGTCAAAAAATCAGAGATTCTGCGTCACGAAGGACAGCATCTGATCAGCGGTGGAAATCACCTTGGAGTTCATCTCATAAGCGCGCTGGGTGGTGATCATGTTCACCAACTCCTCCACCACGCTGACGTTGGAGTTCTCCAGGGTGTTCTGCAGTGTGGTACCCAGACCGTTGAGGCCCGGGTTGCCGACTTGCGGCGCACCACTGGCGCCGGTTTCCAGGAACAGGTTGTTACCGATGGCTTCGAGACCCGCCGCGTTGACGAAGTCGGCCAATTGAATGTTGCCGATGATCTGCGGCTGCGCATTGCCGGCGGTGGTCACCGAGACGGTGCCGTCTTCCCCAACAGTGAAGGTGCGCACCTCGGCCGGCAGGACGATGGCCGGTTCCAGGGCAAAGCCCTGGGAGGTGACGATCTGCCCGTCGGAATTGAGGTGGAAGCTGCCATCACGGGTATAGGAAACGGTGCCATCAGGCTGCAGGATCTGGAAGAAACCACGGCCGTTGACGGCCAGATCCAGCGGCTGCTCGGTGGTTTGCAGGCTGCCAGCAGTGAAGATCTTCTGCGTCCCGACCACACGCACACCGGTACCGAGCTGCAGGCCGGACGGCAACTGGCTGTCCTGGCTCGACTGGCCACCAGGCTGACGGCGGATCTGGTACAGCAGATCCTCGAACTCAGCACGGTCGCGTTTGAAACCGGTGGTCGCGACGTTGGCCAGGTTGTTGGAAATGGTGGTCAGGTTCATGTCCTGAGCGGACAAACCGGTCTTGCTGACCCACAGTGCCGGAAGCATATCGTTTCTCCTCGGACGCCGGTTTTACGGCGCCGCGTGCTGGTAATTAGCTAATCTGCAAAACCCGCGCCATGGCCGACGAATTGTCTTCGGCGGTGCGCATCATCTTCACCGACAGCTCGAACTGACGGGACAGGGAAAGAATCGCGGTCATCTCCTCGACGGCATTGACGTTGCTTGCCTCGAGAAAGCCAGAGGTAAGCTGAACCGTGGCGTCGGCCTCTACCGGGGGCTGGCCCTTGACACGAATCAGGCCATCGGTGCCCTTCTCCATGCTTTTCGGATCCGGATTGACCAGCTTGATACGGTCCACCTCGGCCAGCACGTTGGGGTTTTCGCCAAGGGCACGAATACTGATGGTGCCGTCCTGGCCGATCTCTACTTTCTGCTCCGGCGGCACAGCAATCGGCCCGGCGTTGCCCATCACCGGCAAACCATTGCCGGTGCGCAGTATTCCCAGAGCATCGATGTTCAGGCTGGCGGTGCGCACGTAGGCCTCGCTGCCATCCGGCGCCTGCACGGCGACCCAGCCCTTGCCGCCCACGGCAACGTCCAGGTCGCGTCCGGTTTCCTGCAGCGAACCGGGACGAAAATCAGTGGCAGGACGTTCGCTCATGGCGAATACGCGAGCGGGATAGGTTTCACCGAACAGCGGCATGGAGCGCGCCTGCTCGAAGTCACGGCGGAAACCCGAGGTGGAAACGTTCGCCAGGTTGTTGGCGTGGGCGCGCAGAGCCAGTGTGTTGTTCTGCGCTCCGGTCATGGAGACATACAGCATCTTGTCCATGGTAATTCTCCGAGTGGGCGACGTGCCCTTGGCTCTTTGCATTGACTACAGCAAGCGTCGTGCCAGACCCGAAAAATAAACTCAAGACATTGATTTTAAAGAGATTAACTGAAGATAGAGAAGTGTTCAGAAAAGCCGGCGGCGAGGTTTTGCCGGCCCTGGAACGGCAAAGCGGCAAGCCAGGCTTGCCGCTTTGCCTCAGCCCGAATTCATCAACGCAGGTTGATGATGGTCTGGGTAATGGCGCTTTCGGTTTCGATGGTCTTGGCGTTGGCCTGGTAGTTGCGCTGAGCCACGATCAGGTTCACCAGTTGATCCGACAACTCGACGTTGGAATCCTCCAGCGCCCCCGCCTGCAAAGCACCCAAGGTGCTGCTGCGCGGCGTGCCAATCACCGGTTCACCGGATTCGAACGACTGCGCCCAGGCCGTCTTGCCTGTCGGAGTCAGCCCCTGGACGTTGGCGAAGTTCGCCAGCAACACCTGCCCTTGAACCTTGGACTGGCCGTTGGTGTAACGGGCGAAGATCACCCCGGTATCATCGATCTCGATACCAGCCAACTGGCCCGTGGTGTAGCCATCCTGGCTAACGGCGTTGACCCCGAAAGATGCCGCGTACTGGGTAGAGCCGCGCATGTCGAAGGTGAAGGCCTCGCTGTCGGCGCCGTTGGGCACCATGGTTCCCGGGTTGACCGGATCCTTCTCGGCTGGCACCCAGTCGGCCGCCGCCAGGCTGAAGATGCCATTAGGTGTGCCGGCAGGAATGGCCGGTGCATCCAGGGCCGGATCCGGCGGAGTGCTGGCCAATGGGGTCAGCGCTGGATTGGCCAGTTGGCCGGCCGCATCGTAGTTGACTGCATAGCTGAACGGCTGAGTGCTGGTCGGGTCACGCGGGTTGACCCCATCGATCAGCACATGCATGACCCAGCCATTGTTGGCCGGCGCCTCGTTCTTGACGAAGTACTGGCTCATCACGTGGGCGTTGCCCTGCGAGTCATAGATGTTGGTCGAGGTGGACCAGTTGAAGGACTTCGAATCGCTCGGATCGAATGTCGGTGCTGCCATGGTGCCGGCATTGGCAGGCCGCACGGCATTGGAGTTCAGGTTGAGGCGCTGGGTAACGCTGGTGGTCGCCTTGGGCTCCTGCTGACCGGCACTGATGCGCAGGTCGGACTGCACCGGCAGGATGTTGCCGCTGTCATCGGCCGTATAGCCCTGCAGGCGATAGCCGAAGTTGTTGACGACATAGCCATCACGATCCGTACCGAAGTAACCGGCGCGGGTATAGCCAATCTCACCATTGTTGCTGGTCATGAAGAAACCATTGCCATTGATGGCAAGATCCAGTGCGTTGTTCGTGTAGTTGACGTTGCCCTGGTTGAACAACTGCGACACATCAGCCAGCAGCACACCGCTGCCTTGCGCGTTCTTGCCGGTACCCAGAACGGAAGCGGCATAGACATCGGCGAACTCGGCACGCGACTGCTTGAAACCCGCAGTACCGGCGTTGGCGATGTTGTTGCCGGTGACATTGAGGTCGCTGGTCGCGGCACGCAGGCCACTGAGACCAATATTGAACGACATGGAAGACTCCTTTGCCGGGACTGCCGGCGGCAATAGTTACTGGCCGATGACCTGCACTTGAGAAAGCGGAACGCTGCCCAGACCGGCAAGGTTGAGCATCAGCTCGCTGCCGCCCAAGGTGACGCTGTCGACGTTAGCCGGCAGCAAGGTGTACAGCCCCTTGGTTTCACTGCCGTAGGTGGCCTGCGCCTCGAACTTGTAGGTGCCCGGCGGCACCACATTGCCGTCGGAATCCTTGCCATCCCAGATGAAGCTGACATTGCCGGCAGCCTGCTCGCCCAGGTTGACGCGGGTAACCAACGCGCCCGAATTGTCATAGACGTTGACGTACACGTTGCTGCTGCTGACGGGCAGCAGAGTGCTGGCCTTGAAGCTCTCGCTAGTGTCGACCACCGCCTTCTCGCTCGGCACGATGACCTTGCGGCCGACCAGAGAAGAAGCCTGCAGTGCCTGCGAAGACTGAAAGCTGGAAAGCATCGAGCCCATGCTGGTGTTGAGCTTCTCGATCCCCTCCACCTGGCTGAATTGCGCCAACTGGGCGATGAACTCACCGTTGCCCTGCGGCTCCAGCGGGTTCTGGTTGTTGAGTTGGGCCACCAGCAAGTTGAGGAACTCGTTCTTGCCGAGGTCGTTGCTCTTCGGTGCGTCCGGTTTGATCTGGTACTGATCCAGTACTGAGCTGGTGCCGTTTACGGTGCTCATACCCTGATTTCCTCGTCTCGTCTTACTGACCCAGGGTCAGCACGCGCTGCAGCATCTGTTTGGCGGTATTCATCATTTCCACGTTGGTCTGGAAGGCGCGACTGGCGGAAATCATGTCGGCCATCTCCTCGACCACGTTGACGTTCGGGTAGTAGACGTAGCCATCGGCGTTAGCCATCGGATGATCCGGCTCGTAGCGCGGCATCAGGCTGCTCTGATCCTCGATCACACCGAGCACCTGCACACCACGCCCCGCTTCATCCTGTTCGGCGAACAGCGAACCACGGTCGCCGCCTTGCGCCTGCTGGAATACGGTGGCGAACACCGGATGACGGGCGCGGTAGGTCTGATCCAGGCTCGAAGACACGGTCTCGGCGTTGGCGATGTTGCTGGAAATGGTGTTCAGGCGAGTGCTCTGGGCGCTCATGCCGGTTCCGGCGATGTTGAAGACACTGGCAAGGGACATGGTCGCGCTCCTTATTCGCCGCGCAGGGCGCTGGTCAGCCCTTTGAATTTGCTATTGAGGAAAGTGAAACTGGCCTGGAACTGCACGGCATTCTCCGCGTAGTTCGATTGCTCGATCTGCAGATCCACGCTGTTCTGATCCAGCGACGCATGGAATGGCGTGCGGTAAGGCAGCTCGGCGTCACCCGTCTTCACGCCATCGGCCGGAATGTGGCGGCTGTCGGTACGGTTGAGAGAAACACCACCACGCTGCATGCGGTTGCTCTGCTCGGCCAGTACGCTGGCGAAATCCAGGTCGCGGGCCTTGTAGTTCGGGGTATCGGCGTTGGCGATGTTGTTGGCCAACACCTCGGCACGCTGGGCGCGAAAGCCGAGTGCCTGCTCATGGATGCCGAGTGCTCTGCCGAAGTTGATGCTCATGTTCCGAACCTTTGCCGCTGAGGCCATGTGGTCACTGTTGCAAGCTATTCAGCAAAGGCTGTGCCAATTTATTTATCTCAATAAAATCAATACCTTAATAGCATTCAATACGAGAAAAAGCGGCAAAGCGGCAATGGCTTTCCGCCTGTTGGCAATCAAGCGGCAAAGCCTGCCGGGCAGATTGCCGCCCTGCCGAACCGTAGGGTGCGCCATGCGCACCGGCTCTTCAGCCCCGTCAGGTCGCAGGTGTGCACAGCGCGCCCTACCCAACCGGTCACGTGTAACCGAACCGTCATCTCCAGCTCTGGAAACGCAAACGGGAGGCCAAAGGCCTCCCGTTGCTGATACCAAACATGCGTTGCGTCTATTTGGCCTTGTAGATGATCCCCGGGCTGCACTGCACCATCTGGTACTTCTCCGGCAGGCCATTGAGCGCCTCGGAGGCCCCGAGGAACAGATAGCCGCCCGGCTTGAGGGTGGCATGAATGCGCGTGAGGATGTCCTTCTTCACTTCTGCCGAGAAATAGATCAGTACGTTGCGGCAGAACACGATGTCGAACTTGCCCAGTGCCGCGTAACTGTCAAGCAGGTTGAGCGGGCGAAACTCCACACGACTCTTGATCGGCGCCTTGACCTGCCAGCGCCCTGGCCCTTTCGGATCGAAATAACGCTGCAGGCGCTCCTGCGAGAGCCCCCGCCCCATGGCCAGGCTGTCGTATTCACCGGATTTGCAGTTGCTCAGCATCGACGGCGAAAGGTCGGTGGCAACGATCTGCACACCGGCCTTCAACTGGCCAAGGTTCGTGCGCTCGAACTCATCGATGGACATCGACAAGGAATAAGGCTCCTGGCCGGACGAGCAGGCCGCCGACCAGATGCGCAGGCGCTGGGCCGGATAGGCCTTGATCAGCTCCGGCAATACACGGCTCTTGAGCACCTCGAAGGGGTAGGTGTCGCGAAACCAAAGCGTCTCGTTGGTAGTCATGGCATCGACCACCTGCTCGCGCAGCCCTCCGCGCGGCTGGGTTTGCATACGCTGCACCAGCTCGCCCAGGGTCTTGATGCCGTTCTGTTCCATCAGCTTGTTCAGACGGCTGGAGACCAGGTACTGCTTGTTGCTACCAAGCAGAATACCGCAGGCCTTTTCCAGGAAAGTCCGGAACTGCTCGAAATCCAAATTACCTGAAGACACTAGTGCCGCCTCACCAACCATAACGTTCGCCGAAGGTCGCCCCTTCAGCCCCCATCCGAAACACGAATGCGATCGACCACACGCGCTGCCAAGTCATCTGGCTTGAACTTGGCGAGAAAGTCGTCAGCGCCGACCTTCTTCACCATCGCCTGGTTGAACACACCGGAAAGCGAAGTATGCAGGAGGATATGTAGCTTCTGCATGCGTGGATCGCTACGAATCTCCGTAGTCAGGGTATAGCCGTCCATTTCCGGCATCTCGATGTCGGAAATCAGCATCAGCAGTTCCTTGTCAGGATAGCGCCCCTCGTCCGCCATTTTCTTGAGGAAAGTGAGCGCCTCACGCCCGTCGTTCAAGGCGGTCACCTCGACACCGACAGTCTGCAGGCAGCGCGACACCTGTTTGCGCGCCACCGAGGAGTCATCGACGATCAGCACATGCTTGGTCACCGCCTGACTCTGCACCTGATCATCGATGACGCCTGCGGAGATCACTTCGGAGGTGGGCGCCACCTCTGCAAGAATCTTCTCCACGTCGATGATCTCGACCAGTTGTTGGTCGAGCCGCGTGACCGCGGTCAGGTAATGATCGCGCCCGGTGCCCTTGGGTGGCGGATGGATCTCCTCCCAGTTCATGTTGACGATGCGCTCCACCGAGCGCACCAAAAAGCCCTGAACCTTGGTGTTGTACTCGGTGATGATCACGAAACTGGTTTTCAGATCTTCCAGCGGTGCCCGCCCCGTGGCGATGGACAGGTCGAGAATCGGGATCGTGCCACCACGAATATTGGCCACGCCCCGCACAACCCGGCTGGATTTGGGCATGATGGTGAGGTTGGGGCACTGCAGCACCTCCTTCACCTTGAATACGTTGATGCCATAAAGCTGTGGGCCTTCCAGGCGGAACAACAACAACTCCAAACGGTTCTGCCCTACCAGCTGAGTGCGCTGGTTAACCGAATCCATCAACCCGGCCATGCCCGGACTCCTTCTTGTCGAGTAACGCCTACCCCTAGCAGCCTAGCAGGCGGCACGGGGCTTGCTTTGCATTGGTCATGAAGCCAAGAACGTCATCATTCCGTCAGCTACTGGCAAAGTGCCTTGCTCCTTTGCCCGTTTTACTCGCTTTGCCGACAATCGGCTACAGCGGTACCGCGGCGGCGACCTTCACCAGCACTGAACAGCTTATCGGCGCCACCGAGGCCTTTCTTGAGCAGGCGACCACTGAATATCTACAGCGTAGCGAAATCCAGGGCCGCCATGAGATTCGTGTCAATCGTCTCGACCCACGGTTGCGTCTGCCGCTTTGCGATCAACCGCTGACGACGACACTGGAGAGCCCTGCGCAGCCGCTAGGCCGCGTCACCACTCGTGTACGTTGCGACGGCACCTCTCCCTGGACCGTATTTGTACCCGGCGAAGTACGGCTGTACCGGCCGGTCGTCGTACTCACCCGCCCGCTCAAGCGCATGAGCGTAGTCAAAGCAGCGGATCTCAGCCTGGTGGAACGCGATGTGGGACAACTCGGTCAGAACTTTCTGACTGACCCAGGGCAGGCAATTGGCAAGAAATTGACGCGACAACTGGGCGGCGATCAGGTTCTGGCTCCCAGCCATCTGCAAATTGCCGAGGTGGTGCGCCGCGGCGATCAGGTGGTCATCAGCGCTCGCGGTAAGACCGTCAACGTGCGCATGCCAGGTGAAGCCCTAACGGACGGTGCTCCTGGCCATCAGATCAATGTCCGCAACCTGCGCTCGCAACGGGTGATTCGTGCCCGAGTGGTCGGCCCGGGACAGGTGGAAGTGTCCATGTAGGCATGTTTCTTGTAACGTAATGGCTTGGCGATCCCCTACACTGTTTTCTGACGCATGAAATTAGCCCTAAAGTTTTCTCGGCAGCGGCCGAAAAGCTTGGCAAGCGTCCACCATATCGTCTGAGGTTTTGCATCATGGTCATCGACTTCAACCGGCTGAACAATGCCAATACGCCCGCCAATGCGGGGCGTACCGGCTCGACTCAGGCTGGCAATCGCAGCGAGTCGGCGCAGCCGAACAAAGCGCCTGTCACCGGCAGCGATGAACAAACCACCGCTAAAAGCGGCGAATCCGTGCAACTGAGCCGTGAGGCACAACAGTTGCAGAAAATCAGCGAGAAGCTGAGCGATCAGCCAATCGTCAACAAGGAGCGCGTGGCCCAGTTGAAACAGGCCATCGCTGACGGCAGCTATCAGGTCGACAGCAAACGCGTCGCTCAGAAACTGCTCGACTTCGAATCCCAGCGCTAGTCCCAGGGCTGCGCTGGGGGTGTTGGACGCCCGACCCCCAAGAGCCCGCCATGCACGACACAGCCCTGCTTGACCTGTTCACCACCGATATCGGCACCGCCGAGCAATTGCTTGAGCTGATCGACGCCGAATTCCAGGCCCTGAGCGAACGTGACCTGCCGCGTCTCGACGGCTTGCTTAACGACAAGCAACCCCTGCTTGCCCTGCTCCAGCAGCATGGCAACGAACGCAGCCGCCTGCTGCAGAACGCTGGCCTGACCGCAGATCGTGACGGACTGAGAGCACTGGCAGCGAACTCCGCCCAGGGCGAGCAGTTACTGGTTCGCAGCGAAGAACTGTCCAACCTGCTGCAACGCTGCCAGGAAGCCAATCTGCGCAATGGCCGCCTTGTGCGTGCCAACCAGGCATCAGTGCGCAGCGTCCTCGGCATCCTGCGCGGCGGCGAAACGCCAGGGCTCTATGACAGTCGTGGCAGTGCCGCTAGAATCGCGCAGCAAAGGCCACTCAGTCAGGCCTGAGCCCCTACCGATAAGTGAAACGCACAGGGACATGCAGGCACTTAGCCAGTATGCTAGTGCCGTTGTAGTCTTTTGACTCGGAGAGTTCCGAACTGTGTCCAGCGCGTTCAACGACGAGAGCGGCCCTCAGCCGCCAAAGGTGCTCAAGGCACCCGTGGAGATCATTGCCACCCTGCGCCAATTGCAACAGAACCATGACCCTCTGGTGATCCAGTTCAAAGATCGCAGCCAGCGTTTTCAGAGCTATCTGGTAGAAATTGACCGCGATCGGGCTCGTATCGCCCTCGATGAAATCATCCCGAACGATGGCGAACGTTTCTTCAAGCAAGGCGAAGGTTTCAAGGTCGAAGCATTTCGCGATGGCGTGCGCGTAGCCTGGAGCTGCGAGCACGACGTACAGCCAGGTGAGTTCGAAGGTGCCCCCTGCTACTGGGCGCCGTTGCCGCAAGAAGTGATTTACCACCAGCGCCGTAGTGCGTTTCGTGCACCACTCAAGCAAAGCGACCTGGTCAAGGTCGTGCTCAATGGCGACAAACTGCGCGAACCCATTCCTGGTCACCTGCTGGATATTTCCGCCACCGGCTGCAAGCTGCGTTTTGCCGGCAACCTCACCCAGCAATTGAGCAACGGCCAGGTACACGAGCGCCTCACCGCCCACCTGCCCTTCGGCGCGATGACCTGCGCCGTGGAGCTGCGCCATGTGCAATACGAAGAGAAGGTCGACATGACCTTCGTCGGCACCCGCTTCCACCGCATGAATGGTCTGGAACAACGCCAGGTCGAGCGTTTCGTCTACCAGTTGCAGCGCGAAGCACGCCGCACCGAGAGCGACGGCCCCTTCTGACCCCCTCTCCGATACGCGCAATGCAGTGGCAGCCCTACGGGGCTGCCTGTGCGTTCTGCTGTTCGTCTTCGGCTGCCGCGGCGGCAGCCGGCTCCTGCATCTGTTCCTGCACCGTTTGCTCGTCGACCCTGGGATCGAGCGCAGCGACCAGCGGTGAGCTGGTGACATTACCCGGCATGGCCATGTGCTGCAGCGGCGCATCCTCGACCTGATGCAGATGAGTGACCACCTCAGGCCGAATACGCCAGATCAGGATCAGCGCACAGACGCAAACGAACACGTACAGCATGTTGGCCCCGTAGAAGCGCATCAACACGCCCGTCAGCAGCGGGCCAATGCATGCGCCTACCCCAAAGGTGACCAGCAGCATGGCGGTCAGCGATACGCGTCGCTCCGGCTCGACATGGTCATTGGCAAGGGCCACCGCCAGCGGGTAGAGGCTGAACTGCATCAGGCTGACCAGAAAACCGACGACGATCAGCAATCCCAGGAAAACCTCGGGCAACGCAGCCAGCGGCAGTGCTGCAAGCAGCAGCAATACCGCACACCCACGGATCAGACGCACGCGGTCATGGCGATCCGACAACCAGCCCAATGGCCACTGCACCAGCAAGCCGGCCAGAATGCAGCTACCCATGAACAAGCCCACCTGCTCGGTCGATAGCCCCATGCGTGTCGCATACAGCGGCGCCAGACCATAGAAAGAGCCGATCAGCAGGCCGGCCACCGAAATCGTGGTCAGCGACAGCGGCACGCGACTGAGGAAGAAGCGCAGCTCCAGCGGCGCCGGATGCAAAGGCGCCGGGTGCAGACGTCGCGTCAGCGCCACGGGCACCAGGCACAGGGCAAAGCACAGGGCGACCAGCATCAGCAACTCCAGCCCCAGCGTCGGATGCACCACCAGGGTCAGTTGCCCGAGAATCAACCCCAGGTAGGAAGCCGCCATATACCCGCTGAACACCAGGCCACGCTGCTTCGCTTCGGCCTGCTCGTTGAGCCAGCTCTCGATCACCATGTACTGGCACATCATGCCCAGGCCCACCAGCATGCGCAGGAACAACCAGAACGGCAGCCACTCCACCAGGCCATGACCAAGCACCGCGGCGGTGACCACCCCGGCGCAGGCCACGTAGGCGCGAATGTGCCCTACCCGGCCGATCAGCCGATGCCCCAGCTTGCCGCCGAGCACCAGACCGAAATAGTTGGCCGCCATCAGCGCACCGACCCACAGACCATCCACCGTATCGGCCAGACGCAAGGCCAGATAAGTACTGAGCAAACCGGAGCCGAGCAACATGAGCAGGGTGGCAAAGTACAGCGAGCGGAATGACTTCCAGATCAGTCGCATTGGCGGGTAAAGCTCCTTGTGCACGGAAACCGGGAATGGCGTCAGGCTTGTGCGGCCAGAACACGGCGTTCCCAGGGTGTAATTTCATCGTAGAAGCTGGTCAGCTCCAGCGTCTTGCTGGCGATGTAACCTTCGATGAATTCCGCACCGAACAGTTCGATTGCCAACTCGCTGCGTTTCAGACGCTCGATAGCAGCGTGCATGGTACAGGGTAACGCCAATTCTTCCGGCACCTCGAACTCCCCCTGGATCGGCGCGCTGGGTTGCAGCTCGCGTTCCAGGCCATGCAGACCGGCGGCCAGGCTGGCAGCCAGAGCCAGATATGGATTGGCATCTGCGCCCGGCAGGCGGTTTTCCACACGCCGCGCCACTGGTGCACTGGCTGGAATGCGTAGCCCGGCGGCGCGGTTGTCGGCAGACCAGCAGGCATTGTTCGGCGATGCATAGGGATGACACAGGCGTTGGTAGGAGTTCACATGCGGTGCGAACAGCAGAGTGAAGTCGGCTAATGCCGCCTGCTGGCCACCGATGAAGTGATAAAAGGCCGGCGTCGCTTCGCCCTGCTCGTTGCTGAAGATGTTGCGCCCCGTCCCCTGCTCCACCACGCTCTGGTGGATATGCATGGAGCTACCCGGCGTGTGCGCCAATGGTTTGGCCATGCACACCACGGACAAACCGTGCTTGAAGCCGACTTCCTTGAGCAGGTGCTTGAACAGGAAGGTCTGATCGGCCAGTTGCAGCGCATCGCCGTGCAGCAGGTTGATCTCGAACTGACTGACGCCCATCTCGTGCATGAAGGTATCGCGCGGCAGGCCAAGCGCTTCCATGCAGCGATACACCTCGGTGAAGAATGGCCGCAAGCCATTGCCGGAGCTGACACTGAACGCCGAACCGCCATCCTCACGACGACCATCCAGCCCCGCTGGCGGCTGGAACGGCTGCTGCGGATCGGGATTGACGGCGAAGACGAAGAACTCCAGCTCGGTGGCCACCACCGGTTGCCAGCCGTGCTCGGCGTAACGCGCCAGCACGCGTTTGAGCAACGCACGAGTGGACAGCCCGGAGCTGCGCCCATCCAGCTCGTCCGCATCGCAGATGGCCAGTGCGCGTGGCGGCTCGCTCCAGGGCAGGCGATGAATCTGGCTCGGCTCGGCATTGAGCACGAGATCGCCGTCGTCGCTGCCATAGAAGCGCGCCGCCGGATAGCCACCCATGATGCATTGCAACAAGACGCCGCGGGCCAGTTGCAAACGCCGCCCCTCGATGAAGCCGCTGGCCGTCATCACCTTGCCGCGCGGCACGCCATTGAGATCCGGGGTCACGCAGTCGATTTCATCGATGCCACTGAGGAGAGTTTCCAGCGAAAGATGGCCGTCGTTGCTCATCTGCTGTTGTCCTTTGCCATTGGAAGTCCGTCGAGCGACGGGCAGTGACACAACATACGCAACGGGCGTTCAATATTTCAAGCAGTGCCGTGCGACGGCCTGGCCGGTCTCACCCACGACCTCTCCGGTCTAGGCGAGCAGCAGCTCCTGCAAACGACTCACCGCGGGCTTCTGCTCCAGTCCCTGACGTACGATGCACTCGAACTGCGCCTCGAAAGACAGGCTCTCGGGACGGATCGGCCGCAAACGTCCGCGATCCACCCAGGGCTGCGCATAGTGCGTGGGCAGGTAACCGATGTAGGTGCCGGAAAATATCAGCAGCGCTGTCGCCTCCATGGTGTAGGCATTGACGAAATGCTGAAAGCGCAGCTGGTGTGGCCGCCGACTTTCACTCAGATAACCACGATCGACATAAACGGCTTCGCTCAGGATATCGACACTCAGGCGCTCGTCCTTCATGGCGAAGAACGGATGGGCATCGCTGCAATAGAGCACATTGCGCTCACGACACAAGGGCGTGTAGTTCAGCCCCGAGAGATGGTGATGGAACGCGCCGACCGCCAGCTCCAGGCGCTCATCCAGCACGGCCTGCTCCAACTCGTCAGGCCGCATGATGTGCAGCTCGATGCCGGTTTCCGGAGTGACCTTGCGCAAGGCGGTGATGGCCCGCACCAGCGGAAACGCCTCGAAACTGGCCAGGGCGTCGACCGCACCGATCAACAAGGTCTCCCGCGGCCGCTGGCTGAGCGATGTGGTGCGATCCTGAAAATGCGAGACGCTGGCGAACAGCTCCTGCGCGGCGGCGTAGGTCTGCTGGCCCTGCTCCGTCAACTGGAAGCCCGACTTGCCACGCTTGCACAGCGAATAACCAAGACGCACCTCCAGATCGCGGACGATCACGCTGAGGCGCGGCAGGCTGATGTTGAGACGAGCCTGGGCGGCCGTGAAGCCGCCCGCCTCGACGATGGCACAGAACGTACGCAGCATGCGCAAGTCCACGTCGCTCAGGTTGCCTCGCATCGCTGATGTTCCATCCGAGTGGTAGCAGAGCGAGGATTGTGCCTCATTTGGGCGTCTGCAGCGCCCGTTCGGCCACCGATTCGGCAACGATGCACAGCAGTTCGAACAGCATCGTCGCCCCCACCAGCGCGGTACAGCCGCCGACATCGAAAGGTGGCGCGACCTCGACCACATCGGCACCGATCAGATTCAGCCCGCGCAGACCGCGAATCAGTTGCTGCGCCTGCAGCGTGGTCATGCCGCCAATCTCCGGTGTACCGGTGCCAGGCGCGAAGGCCGGATCGAGTACATCGACATCGAAGCTGACATAGGTCGGCTCGTTGCCAACGATCCTCCGGGCTTCGAGCAACGTGGCCTCGACACCGATATCGGCGAACTCTTCCATGGTGATGATGCGGATACCGACCTGCTCGGCGAAGTCCGTGTCGCTGGCCGAAGCCAGCGAGCCACGAATACCGATCTGCACGGTGCGTTTGGGATCTAGCAGCCCCTCCTCGACCGCACGGCGAAACGGTGTGCCATGGGTGTAGGGGTTGTCACCGAAGTAACGGTCGTTGGTGTCGGAGTGGGCATCGAAATGCACCATACCGATGGGCCGCTGGCGGGCGATAGCGCGAAACACCGGCAGCGTCACCAGATGGTCGCCACCGACCGACAGCGGCACGGCGCCTGCCGCGTGGACGGACGCGAGAAAGCCCTCGATACGCTTCAGCGCATCGAGCAGATCGATCGGATTGACCGGGGCATCGCCGAGATCGCCAACCCGAACCGCATCGTAGGGCGACAGCCCGGTGACCGGGTGCACCCGGCGGATGAGGCTGGACATATTGCGCACCTCGCGCGGACCATGCCGTGCACCGGCTCGGTTGGTCGTGCCACCGTCCCAGGGAATGCCGAGCAGCGCGATCTGCACCTGGGCGGGGTCTTCGAACGCCGGCAGGCGCATGAACGTAGGAAGGCCCGCGAAACGCGGTACCTGGTAAGCATCAAGGGGCTGGGGAAAAGCATGCGACATGATCGTGACTCCAGGGATGGACAGGATTACAAGACCGGCCACTCAGGCAACCGGCAAGGGTTCGGGGGAGATCGAGCGGTCATCGAGCTTCATGAAGCGGCGCACGCGCTGGATGGCTGGCGACGCCGAAGCGCAGGCGCCACGCTGAATCTGCAGCGGCGATGCATCGAGCTGGATGCGCCCCTGTTCCATGAACACGATGCGGTCGGAGGTCGACAGCGCGAAGTCCATCTCATGGGTCACCACAAGCATGGTCATGCCCTCGCGAGCGAGGTCATGGATGACATTGAGCACATCCGCCACCAGCTCCGGATCGAGCGCCGAGGTCGGCTCGTCGAATAACAGGACATCCGGACGCATGGCCAATGCACGAGCGATGGCCACCCGCTGTTGCTGACCGCCGGACAATTGATGCGGATAACGATTGGCATGACTGAGCAAACCGACCTTATCGAGCAGCGCGAAGGCGTTTTGCCGCGCTGCCTGCGGTGTATCCAGACCATGGCGAAGCGGCGCCAGGGTGATGTTCTCCAGCAGGGTCAGATGCGGAAACAGCTGGAAGTTCTGGAACACCATGCCGATCCGGCGAATGCCCTGGCGCACCTGTGGCGCGGTCGGTGAAATGTCCGCGGTGATGTATGGCGCATCGAACAGCACGATCTCACCTTGGTCGATCCGCTCGAGCGCATTGATGGTACGGATGAGCGAGGTCTTGCCCGAGCCGGACGGGCCGATGATGCTCACCACCTGGCCGCAGGAAATCTCCAGATCGATGCCCGAGAGCACCGCATTGCGCCCATAGGATTTGTGCAGGTTGCGCAGTCGCAGCGCCTTCGGTGCCCCGGTCTGCATCCTTGGCTGCGCGGCCACCGGGATGGCGGGTATGACTCTCGCTGCCTGGCAGGCATCGGCGTCGAGCAAGGCGGCGGAGCGACGCCCCAGGTCGAGGGAGTGCTCCAGGCGGCTGAATCCCCAGCCGAACAGGGTGACGATGAGCACGTAATAGACGGCGACAGCAGCCAGGGTCTCCAGAACCAGGAAGTTCTGCGAATACAGACGCTGGCCCGTCATCAGCAATTCGGGAAGTGAGATCACCGACACCAGCGAGCTGAGCTTGACGATGGTGACGTACTCGTTGACCAGCGTCGGCAGCGAGATACGAAAAGCCTGCTGCACCACGACTAAGCGCAGCGTCGTCCAGTAGGTGAAGCCCAGCGCATGCCCGGCCTCGCGCTGCCCGGCGGCGACGGACAGCAGGCCGCCGCGATGAATCTCGGCCATGTAGGCGGCCTCGGTCGCCACCAGACCGATCAGCCCCGCCGTGAACGGATTGCCCAGCCAGGCGCCGGTCTGCGGGAACAGTTGCGGCAGGTTGTAGACGAACACCAGCAGAACCAGCAGCGGAATGCTGCGAAAGAACCAGATGTACAGCCGCGCGGGCAGATTGAGCCCGCGCTTGGGCGACATCCGGGCACAGGCCAGCAGGAAACCAAGGCCAAGCCCCAGCACCCAGGCCGCGCTGCTGAGCACAATGACGGTGACGCATGCACGCCAGAAATCGCCAAGGGTGAACAGCGACAGAAAATAAGACCAGTCGAAAGTCATGAAGAACCTGCGTCAGGGGCGATCGAAGAAGAGGCAACGTGGTGCCGGTCAACCGGGCGCCTTCGCTGCCGCCCGGCTGACCGGCGTGGGGTGACGCATCACTCTTGCGTCACATCCTCGAGCTCGTACTTCTTGAGCAGGGCCTGATGCTCCCCGCTGTGACGCATGGCGGCCAGCGCCTGACGCAGTTGAGCCTGGAGGGCGTCATTGCCCTTACGCGTGAAAATGCCGAGGGTCTGCATGTAGATCATTCGCGATGAGCTGACCACCAGACGGCCACGCGAACGCTCGGCGAACATCTTGGCGGTACCGGCGATCTCGATCTGGGCGTCGATGTTCTTCGACAGCAGGGCCTGCGAAGCCTCTGGCGCCGTCGGGAATTCGCTGACGACGATCGGTGCCCTGCCGTTGGCGACACAGTGGCTGTCGGACAGCTCGCGAATTGGGGTGACCCAGGACGTACCCTGCTGCAGCCCCACTTTCAGCCCGCACAGCGCTTTCTCGTCCTCTGGCTGTACCGGGCTGTCCTTGTTGACCAGGATGAATGCACCGCTGCGCGCATAGGCAATGGCATCGGCCTGCTCCAGCCGCGGCGGCGTGATGTACAGCGCGGAGATGGTGGCATCGAACTTGTTGCCGTTGAGCCCCAGGATCAGGTTGGCGAACTTGGTGTCCTGGAAACGCACATCCAGCTGCATGTGCCGGGCGATTGCCTCGCTGAGTTCAGCATCGAAACCGACCACCTTGCCGTTCTCCCAGGACTCGAATGGCGGGTAATTGATTTCCATCGCGACGTTGAAGGTACCAGGCGTGATGACGCTTGCAGCACTCGCGGGTTGGGCGACGATAAGCGCAGCAGAGGCGATCAACGCCGCCGCGCACAGTACCTGCCGCCCTTGCTTGCAGACATGTCCGAGCATGGGAAGTCCTTATGAGTTGGCATTCTCGTGGGGGCAGGTTCGCAAGAGTCGGGGTTCATGAAACATGGCTGACCCGACTGAAGTCTTCACGCTGGAGCGTGATTATCGTTGTGCGTGGCGAAGTCACGATAAAGAGGAGGCAGGCCAGGTTGAATCCCGACTTGCAAAAGCTGGCTTTCGTATTTTCATAAATGAAGGCAACACGTGGACAAGCGACTGCGCAGGCTCGGCACTCTGGCGACAGGAACGCGCTGAGAACGACTGCAGGGAACGCTGGGGTTTGCATACATGCGACAGCTAATTGCAGCCCGTCGCCCTCCATTGCCCGGCGTCAAAGCAGCCAGTCAGGACTGTGCTAGAGTCGCGCGCTCTTTTTTGGCCCCTCCCAAGGCGGCCCTCCAAGCCCACAGAGACAGCGACATGACTGCCACCACCCAACCCCTACTGCGCCGGATCGCTCGCATCAGCCTGGTTGGCCAGATCGCCATTGGCCTGGTCGCCGGTATTGCCCTGGCCTTGATCGCCCCCGAAGCGGCGCGCTCCATCGCCCTGCTCGGCGAAGTCTTCATCGCCGCCCTGAAAGCCGTGGCACCGGTGCTGGTACTGGTGCTGGTCACCGCGTCCATCGCCAACCACCAACACGGCCAACAGACCCATATTCGTCCGATCCTGGTGATGTACCTGATCGGTACGCTGTCAGCGGCGCTGATTGGCGTCGCGGCCAGCTTCCTGTTTCCGTCGAACCTGGTACTGAGCAGCCCGGCAACGGAACTGAGCCCACCCGGTGGTATCGCCGAAGTGCTGCGTACCCTGCTGTTCAACGTGGTCGACAACCCTATCCACGCCCTGCTCAACGCCAACTACATCGGCATTCTGGCCTGGGCCATCGCCCTGGGCCTGGTATTCCGACAAGCCAGTGCGGGCAGCAAGCAACTGCTCGGAGAACTGTCCGACGGCATCACCCGCATCGTGCGCATGGTAATTCGCCTCGCCCCACTGGGCATCTTCGGCCTGGTCGCCGCTACCCTGGCCGACTCCGGCCTGGACGCCCTGCTCGGCTATTTGCATCTGCTCGCCGTGCTGGTCGGTTGCATGCTGTTGGTGGCGCTGGTGGTCAACCCGCTGCTGGTGTACTGGAAGATCCGTCGCAACCCTTACCCGCTGGTGCTGACCTGCTTGCGCGGCAGTGCGATCACTGCTTTCTTCACCCGCAGCTCGGCCGCGAACATCCCGGTCAACCTGCAGCTGTGCAAGGATCTGAACCTGCACGAAGAAACCTACTCGGTCTCCATCCCGCTCGGCGCCACCATCAACATGGCGGGCGCTGCCATCACCATCAGCGTGCTGACTCTGGCAGCGGTGCATACCCTGGGAATCCCAGTGGATCTGTTCACCGCCCTGCTGCTCAGCGTAGTCGCGGCGGTCTGCGCCTGCGGCGCCTCTGGCGTGGCCGGTGGCTCGCTGCTGCTGATTCCACTGGCCTGCGGCCTGTTCGGCATCCCCAACGACGTCGCCATGCAGGTGGTGGCCATCGGTTTCATCATCGGCATCGTGCAGGACTCGGCGGAAACCGCCATCAACTCCTCCACCGACGTGGTCTTCACCGCGGCCGTGTGCTGGGCCGAGGATCAGCGTCAGGCCTGAGCCTTGATGCTGAAAAGAAAAAGGCCTACGCAATGCGTAGGCCTTTTTGTTTGGCGTCCCCTGCTGGAATCGAACCAGCATCTAGCCCTTAGGAGGGGCTTATTCTATCCGTTGAACTAAGGGGACACGGCCGTATTGGCAACGGCCGGGCCGCATCTTAGCGGCGGCGCGCGCATTTGTCATGTCGCGCACCGCTCCGTGCCTAGCGCTGCCAGCCCAGGGAAACCACCTTGGCGCTAGCGGTAGCACGCACGGGTTGCAGGCCGCCGCGCAAACGCTCCAGCGCCATGCGATCGGCAATCGCGGTAGTGGTCTCACCCTCACGCTCGGCGCGCTGGAAGATTTCCGTCAGGGTCGGGCCGATGCCTTCGATATGCGCCTTGAGTTCAGCCGCACTGCCACCGGTGCGCTCGTAGCAGACGTCGATGATGCCGCCGGCATTGATCGCGTAGTCTGGCGCGTACAGGCATTCGCGGCGACGCAGCAGTTCAGCCAGACTGGCGTCGGCCAGTTGGTTGTTGGCCGCGCCGGCGATGATCGGCGCGCGCAGGGTTTCCAACGTCTGCAGGTTGATGATGGCGCCCAGCGCGCAGGGCGCGAACACGTCCACGTCGACGCGGTAGATCTCGTGCTGGCCAACTGCTGTAGCGCCCAGCTGGCTCACCGCGCGCTGCACGTTGGCCTCGACGATATCCGTCACCCACAGCTGCGCACCGGCCTCCTTGAGCAGTTTGGCCAGGCCGAAGCCGACCTGGCCGACGCCCTGGATGGCCACGCGCACACCCTGGAGATCCTGGCGGCCGAGACGATGCGCCACGGCCGCCTGGATGCCGATAAATACCCCATAAGCGGTCGAGGGCGACGGATCGCCGTCACGGCTGCCACCACCGAAGGCCTCACGCTGCCCCGCGCCAGCGACGTGGCGGGTGCGCTCGGCCATGATGCGCATCTCGGCCACGCCAGTGCCCGAGTCCGCCGCAGTGACATAGCGCCCGCCCAGGCTGTCGACGAAATCGCCCATGGCCTGGAACAGCGCCTCGCTCTTGCCTGTGTGCGGGTCGCCGATGATCACCGCCTTGCCGCCACCGAGCGGCAATCGGGCCAGGGCCGATTTGTAGGTCATGCCGCGCGACAGGCGCAGCACGTCGCGTAATGCTTCCTCGTCGCTGGCGTAGTTCCACATGCGGCAGCCGCCCAGTGCGGGGCCGAGGGTGCTGTCGTGAATGGCGATGATGGCTTTCAGACCGCTGGCCTTGTCGTGGCCGTAAACCACCTGTTCGTGCTGATCGAAGTCGACGTGATTGAAGACGGACATCGGGTTACCTCGGATATAAAAAGCCGCCCCTCCCCCGCACGGGAGAGGGTGGCAAAGGGGATGGGTTGAGGCTCAGGCAGCCGGTTCGAACAACTGCACCGCCGCGATCTCGCTGACGGTCAGACGCGCCTTGAGCTGACTCGCCTGCTCGCGCGCCTTGGCCAGCGCAGCTTCCTTGACGTGGCCATAACCGCGGATCTGCTCCGGAACCTCGGCCAGCGCCACTGCCGTGCGGTAGTTGCCAGCGTTGAGCTCGCCCAGCAGGTAGGCCACGTTGGCTTCGTACTCCTCGATCAGCTCGCGCTCCAGGCGACGCTCGGCACTGTGGCCGAACGGATCGAGCACACTGCCACGCAGGAACTTGAAGCGCGCCAGCACGCCGAACGCCTTGAGCATCCAGGGGCCGAAGCTGCGCTTGCGTGGCTGGCCAGTGACCGCATCGGGCTTGCTCAACCAGCTCGGCGCCAGGTGGAACTGCAACCGGTAGTCGCCTTCGAACTGCGCTTCGAGCTGCTTGCGGAAGGTGGCATCGCTGTACAGCCTCGCCACTTCGTACTCGTCCTTGTAGGCCAGCAGCTTGAAGTAGTAGCGCGCCACAGCCTTGCTCAGGCGCTGCTGGGCATCGGTATCGGCCTTGCGCACGCGCTCGACCAGCTCACGGTAGCGCTCGGCATAGGCGGCGTTCTGGTAGGCGGTCAGGCGCTGCACGCGGTCGGCGACGATCTCCTCCAGCGTACTGCAATGCGGCGCCTCGACGACCTTGGGCGCGGCGACCTTCTCCACCGCGGCCAGGTCATGTGCGGCACGACGGCCCCAGAGAAACGCCTGCTGGTTGAGTTGAACGGCCACGCCGTTGAGCTCGATAGCCTTGTTGATCGCCTCCGCCGATACCGGCACCAGGCCCTGCTGGTAGGCATAGCCGAGCATGAACAGGTTGGTGGCGATGCTGTCACCGAGCAGGCGAGTGGCCAGGCGGGTGGCGTCGACGAAGCGGGTCTTGCCCTCGCCCACCGCCTCGCTGAGCGCTTCGCGCATGGCCGCGCCGGGCACCTGGGCGTCCGGGTTGCGGGTGAACTCGGCAGTGGCCGCTTCATGGCTGTTGATCACCGCATGGGCGATCTTGTCGTTGAGCTTGGCCAGCGCCTCTTCACTGGACGACACCACCAGGTCGCAGCCCAGCAGCAGATCGGTTTCCCCGGCGGCGATGCGCACCGCGTAGATGTCGCTCTGCCGTGCGGCGATACGGATGTGGGTGATCACCGGGCCGAACTTCTGTGCCAGGCCAGCCTGGTCGAGCACGGTGCAACCCTTGCCTTCGATATGCGCGGCCATGCCCAGCAGCGCGCCGACGGTGGTCACGCCGCTGCCGCCAACGCCGGGCAGGAGGATGTTCCAGGGCCGGTTAAGGACTGGTTGCTTGGGCTCCGGCAAGGCGATGAACAGCGCACTCAGACCAACGGCCTCGGGCTTGCGCAGGCTGCCGCCGTGAACGGTGACGAAGCTCGGGCAGAAGCCCTCCAGGCAACTGAAGTCTTTGTTGCAGGCGTTCTGGTCGATCTCGCGCTTGCGTCCCAGCTCGGTTTCCAGCGGCAGCACCGACAGGCAGTTGGACTTGACGCTGCAATCACCGCAGCCCTCGCACACCGCCGGATTGATGAACGCACGCTTGGCCGGATCGACCATCTTGCCGCGCTTGCGCCGACGACGTTTCTCGGTGGCGCAGGTCTGGTCATAGAGGATCACCGAGCAGCCCTTGACCTCGCGCAGCTCGCGTTGCACGGCGTCCAGCTCGCGGCGGTGGTGGAAGGTCACGCCCGGCGCGAAAGTAGCTCGGGTCGGGTATTTGTCCGGCTCGTCACTGACCAGGGCAATGCGCTTCACGCCCTCGGCATGCACCTGTTGGCTGAGCTGGTCGATGCGCAGTTCGCCGTCGATGGGCTGGCCACCGGTCATCGCCACCGCATCGTTGTAGAGAATCTTGTAGGTGATATTGACTCCGGCGGCCACGGCCGCGCGCAGAGCCAGATGGCCGGAGTGGAAGTAGGTGCCGTCACCGAGGTTCTGAAATACGTGCGGAGTATCGGTGAATGGCGCCTGGCCGATCCAGGTGGCGCCCTCGCCGCCCATCTGGGTGAAGGTGTCGGTGCTGCGATCCATCCACTGGGTCATGTAGTGGCAACCGATACCACCGAGAGCGCGGCTGCCTTCGGGCACCTTGGTCGAGCTATTATGCGGGCAACCGGAGCAGAAATGCGGGGTGCGCGCAGTCTTGTGCTTGGGCACAGCCAGCGCCTTCTCCTTGGCATCGAGGAAGGCCAGGCGCTCCTCGATGGTCGGGCTGCTGTAGATCGGCGCCAGGCGCTTGGCGATCACCCGGGCGATCATTGCCGGAGTCAATTCACCGAGGTTGGGCAGCAACGAATTACCCTCTTCGTCGAACTCGCCAACCACGCGCGGGCGCTTGCCCACCGGCCAGTTGTAGAGCTGACCGGTTAGCTGGTCTTCGATGATGCTGCGTTTTTCTTCCACCACCAGAATTTCGTCCAGCCCCTCTGCAAAGCCATGCACCGACACCGGCTCCAGCGGCCAGCTCATACCGACCTTGAGCACACGCAAGCCGACCTTGGCGCACAGCGCTTCGTCTAGGCCTAGATCATCCAGAGCCTGACGCACATCGAGGTAGGACTTGCCGGTGGTGATGATGCCGAGGCGCGGGTTGGGCGAATCGAGCTTGACCTGGTTGAGGTTGTTGGCCAAGGCGAAGGCGCGCGCGGCGTAGATCTTGTAAACGTTGAGACGCTTTTCCTGCGCCAGGGGCGGATCGGGCCAGCGGATGTGCACGCCGTCTTCGGGTAGCTGGAAATCCTCGGGAATCTTGATCTGGATACGCAGTGGGTCGACGTCCACCACAGCCGAAGAGTCGACGTTCTCGGCAATGGTCTTCAGCGCCACCCAGCAGCCGCTGTAGCGCGACAGCTCCCAGCCGATGATGCCGTAGTCCAGCACTTCCTGGACGTTGGCCGGGTTGAGCACCGGGATCGACGCAGCGATGAAGGCATGCTCGCTCTGGTGGGCGATGGTCGAGGACTTGCAGCCATGGTCGTCGCCAGCCAGCACCAGCACACCGCCATGCTTGGAAACGCCGGCCGAGTTGCCATGCTTGAATACGTCACCACTGCGGTCGACGCCGGGCCCCTTGCCGTACCACATGGCGAACACGCCGTCGTAGCGCGCGCCAGGGAACAGGTTGGCCTGCTGGCTGCCCCACACTGCCGTCGCACCCAACTCTTCGTTTACGCCGGGCTGGAAGTGGATGTGGTTTTCCTTCAGGTACTCGCGCGCATCCCACAGGCTCTTGTCCAGACCGCCCAGGGGCGAGCCGCGATAGCCGGAGATGAAGCAGGCGGTATTGAGTCCGAAGGCGGCGTCACGCTGCTTCTGCAGCATGGGCAGGCGGGTGAGCGCCTGAGTGCCGGTCAAATAGAGGTGACCAGTAGCGAGGCGATATTTGTCATCCAGGCGGATTTCGGCCAGTGACATGGAGCGCTCCTTTTATTGTTATGGCGAGCACAAGGAACGCGACGGTAGACACGCTCCGTTGAGTCCTGCCGCAGGATCACTGCGACGGATTTGCCTAAATCATGACTGGAGGGTTACGCTTTTTTCTTTCTATTTTCGAGTAGCGAAGGCGATACTTCGCATGATCCTTCCAACAATCACAATAAATTGGAAAAAATCATGCAGGACAAGCTCAGCCCCATCGACCGCCGGATTCTCCGCCTGCTGCAACACAACGCCGACCTCTCGGCCGCCGAGGTGGCGGAAAAGGTCGAACTGTCGCAGTCCCCATGCTGGCGGCGGATCAACCGCATGCAGGAAGAGGGACTGATCGAACGCAAGGTCGCCCTGCTCAATCACAAGCGCCTGGGCTTCGGCATCACGGTGTTCGTCGACATCAAGCTGTCGGCCCACGGTCGCGGCAATCTGGACGAGTTCGAGCAAGCCGTGGTCGGCTACCCGCAGGTGCTGGAGTGCTACAGCATGGCCGGCGGCTCGGATTACCTGCTCAAGGTGGTGGCCAAGGACATCGCCGATTACGAGCGCTTCCTGCGTGACCACCTGCTGCAGCGCCCGCACGTGCACGAGGCGCACTCGCATATCGCCATGAGCGAGGTCAAACGCACCACCGAGCTGCCGCTGGATTGAATGGATTTACACGCGGCACCTGCGCGGCGCCGCGGGGTTCTGAAGCGTCGGCTCTACTCCTGAGAGAGGCCTTCGATCACTTGTTCGATGATGCCCGCCAGAGCCGTCACCGGATCGTCGAACTGCCCGTCGATCACCAGCAACCGTGCACCAGCCGCCTCGATGGCGCTGGCCAGGGCCTCGTCCGCCTTGCGGTCGCTCAGCACCAGGCGCACATCGTTGTCCTCCAGCGTCGTCTTGAGCTGCTCGAGCAAGGCCTTCCCGCCACCAGCCAAGGCCGGCAACTCCACCACGTCCAGATTGAGGCTGGTGGTCAGGTAAGCAAAATCAGGCGACAGGCTGGCAACAGCAAGGTTGTCCAATTCGGCCAGACGGTTTTCGCTGTCCGCGCTCAGCGTCAGCAGACGCTGCTTGATCGCCGCCAGATTGCTCGCGATCAGCTCGGCATCATTCGGGCTCAGGCGCACCAGATCGGCAGCGATGACATCAGCCATCCGGCCGAGGTTGTTGATGCTCAGCCAGGGCTGCTCAGCCAGGGCATTGCCACCGTCCGGGCGCAATGCGATGCCGGGCAACGCACCATCCACGGGCCGTGCACCATCCACCTCGACGATGCGAATGTTGCTGCGGCGTGCCAATGGATAAAGCGGATCGTCCGGCCACAATGAACGCAGTGCGATCACCGCGTCGGCATCACGCGCGGCCTTTTCCAGAGCACCTGCCCCTCGCCCCGTGAAGAACGACACCTGGCGGCTGGCCGGCAGATTGGCAGGCGCCGCTCGTACGAGCTGCGCCTGCGTACCTTGCAGGAGAATGGAGCCGAGACCATGGGTGATCGGCAGGCTGGCGAGCACCCGCACGGGCTCAGCCGCCACCGTCATCGAGGCAACGAG
Source organism: Pseudomonas mendocina (assembly GCF_003008615.1). NCBI lineage: Bacteria > Pseudomonadati > Pseudomonadota > Gammaproteobacteria > Pseudomonadales > Pseudomonadaceae > Ectopseudomonas > Ectopseudomonas mendocina. The sequence continues at coordinate 4,387,581 of NZ_CP027657.1, read as the reverse complement.
CAACGCGCCGATGGCAGCGGCGAGATTGACGAATACTTTGTTCATCCCAGATTCCCTTTGAGACTCGGCAGCAGGCTGCGGGCGATAGCGGCGCCAGCGAAGACGATGCCAGCCATGATGATGATCGAAGCACCGGACGGCACCGGCAGCTCCAGAGCGATGGGCAGGAAGATGCCGATCAGCGTACAGAAGGTGGCGATCAGTACCGACAGCCAGAAGAAGCCTTTCAACGACTGACTGAGCAGCCGCGCGGCGGCAGCCGGGATCACCAGCAGCGCCCCGACCAGGATGGCGCCGATGACCTTCACCGCCGCCACCGTAACCAGCGCCACCAGCATGACGAACAGGTAGTCCAAGGGCCCCACCGCAACGCCGCGCACGCTGGCCAGTTGCGGGTTGAAGCTGGCGAGCATAAAGCGGTTGTACATCGGAATGGTCAGGGCCATCACCAGCAGCGAGACCAGGGTCAGCACCGCGAGATCCTGGGCGTTGACCGTCAGCACCGAGCCGAACAGTACGTTCTCCAGGATATGGATATTGATACGCCCGGCCAGCACCAGCAGCAGGCTGGCGCCCACTGCCAGCGATACGGAAAGGAACACGCCGATCAGGGTGTCCGGCGACAATCCCGTACGGTTGCGCAGGTAGTTGAGCAGCAGACCGAACAGCAGGCAGTATCCGAACAGGCTGCCGTAGGGGCCCGTGTAAGGCTCACCGAGCAGGATGCCGATGGCGACACCCGTCAGTGCCGCGTGGCCAACCGCCTCGGAGAAGAAGGCAAATCGCTTGACCACTACCAGGGTACCGAGGCCGCCCAGCACCGGGCCGATCAGCAAGCCGGCGAACAGGGCATTGACCACGAAACCGTAGGCCAATGCCTCGGGCAGATAACCGGCACCGGCCCAGCCCTGAATCAGCAGGCGCAGTTGCTCGAAGAACGTGCTCATACGCCTCCCTCCCCGCCAGCCTGTGACTGACTGGAGAACAGTTGCAGCAACCTCTCCGGCTGCAGCGCTACCTGCGGCGCGTCGTCGAACAGCACGCGGCGATTCAGGCCGGTGACGCGATCGGCCAGACGCCCGACCGCCTGCAGGTCGTGCTCCACCCAGAGCACGGTCACACCCGCCCGACGCCAGTCGTTCAGCAATCGTTCGAACACCTGCATGCCGGGCTCATCCAGGGCGGCCATGGGCTCATCGAGAATCAACAGTTGCGCTGCCGGCACCAAACCCTGAGCCAGCAACACGCGCTGGCGCTCGCCGCCGGACAATGCGCCCATACGCCGCTTGCGCTTGTCCAGCATGCCCACGCGTGCCAGCGCCTCTTCGATGGCCGGGGCATGGCGCCGTGACAGGCCAAGAAAGGCCGGCCGTACCTGGCACATGGCGGCCATGAAATCGTCCACCGTCATCGGCAGACCACGATCGAACTCCAATGCCTGAGGCACGTAGCCGATGACGCCTGGCGCATCCGGCCAGTCGAGGCTCAGCTCACCACGGTGTGGCATCTGCCCAAGCAGGGTCTTGATCAGCGAACTCTTGCCGCCGCCGTTGGGGCCGACCAGTGCATGCACGCTACCGGCACGTACCTGAAAGGAGATTCGCTCAAGAATACGCGTACGGCCGAGTTCGAGACTGACATCGGCGAAGTCGATGGAGGGACCGGCGACCGCCGTGACGGGCAAGGTTTCGACGGCGGTCATGCACCGTTCTCCTGGATCGCCCGCACCACGGTATCGAGGTTACGGGTCATCTCCTCCTCGTACTTGCGCGGGGTGTACTCGCCGTAGGAAATATGCGTGAGCGGATACAGGTGAACCCCGGACTCACGCTGGATGGTCTCGACGTAGGTCGAAGGGAAATCCATCTCCGAGAAGATCACCTGCACGTCCAGCTCCTTGAGCTGATCGATGGTCTTCTTCAACTGGCTCGGACTCGGCTCGATACCGTGCGCAGGCTCGACCACCGCCGTCACTTCCAGGCCGAACTCACGCAGCAGGTAGTCGTAGGCGCCATGGATGGTCGCCACACGCAACTCGGCCCCCCGCTCCTGGCTCAATTGCCCCAGCGCCTGGGCACGCAGCGTGCGCAGGCGCTTACCGTAGGCGCGCGCGTTCTGCCGATAGGCTTTGGCGTTATCCGGATCGAGCTTGCCCAGTTCCCGGGCAATGGTATTGACCTGGGCGATGGACGCGCTGATCGACAGGAAGGTGTGCGGGTTGACCACCTTGCCCGCCCCGCGCGCCGCCTGGCCGGTAGCCGCGAGCAAGGGCACGCCGGCATTGGCCTCGATCAACGCCACATCCGGTTTCTCACTGGCGGCGATCATGCGTTCGGCGAAGTCGTCGTGGCCCACGCCATTGAGCACCACCACATCCAGGCCACCAATGCGTTTGATGTCCTCGGCACGCGGCTCGTAGGCATGCGGATTGAAGCCGGCGGGAATCAGCGGCACCACTTCGGCCTTGTCGCCGACGATGTTGCTGACGTAGCTGTAATAGGGATGCAGGGTAATGCCGATGCGCAGGCGCTTGCCCTCGGCGGCATTGACCAGGCCTGGCAGCACTGCGGCGCCAAGACAGATGAGAACGGCTGCCAGCAGGCGGCGGCGCAATGGGGAGCGATGAAGGGTCGACATGAGCAAATCCAGAGTCAGTGGCGGTGTTGCCGGGTAACGCCGGCATCGAACTGGCTGGCAACCTGGCGCCAGCCGTCATCAGTCAGCGCCTGGTCGCGCAGATCCTTCGGAGCCTCGGTCAGGGCGACGCGGTTGAGCCAGACGCTGGTGTTGTCACCGTCGAGGCGCAGCAGGAAGGAACCTGCCACTGCCTCGGCTGTGCTACGACCGAAGTAGGCGGCATGGGCGTCGGTCTGCAGTAGCTGCCAGGCATGGCTACCACGATTGGCGGCGCTGGCATCAGCGATGAAGGGAGGGAAGCCCTCTTCTGCCAGGAACTGCGGTTCGGGCAGCGCCTGTTCCTCTTCCTGGTACAGATGAATCTCGTCGAGGGCCACCAGCAGATCGGTGTGGATTCCCTGCTCGGCGGCGTTCAGGTCACGACGCGCGTCGAACTGGTCGGCGGCTATCGCGACGCTCTGCTCGGGCTCGGCTCGCCACATCACCACCGCACCTGCCAGCAGCACGATGGCCAAGGCGACCAGGAACACATACAGCGTTTCATGCCCTGCGCCGGCGGGACGTATCACCTGAACGCTCATGGGGCTTCGATATCCGCGTGATCGATCTCCACCACATGGCCGGGGCCTGCGTCGAACAGCACGTAGAACTCACCGTCCGGGCGCTTGAAGCTCAAGCGCGAGTCGCCGTCGAGCTTGCCGGCCACGAGGATTTCCTCGTCGTAGCCAATCACATCGAGGGTCACGCCGGGCGCGCCGCTGCCATCGGAGAAACCACCGACACAGAGGATTTCATCCTCGCCGTGAGGTTCGCATTCACAGATCGGGTTATGGGCCATGGCCACTGAGCACAGGGTGCTGGCGCCGATCAGCAGCGACAGTCGATACAGGTTGTTCATGGCTTGCCTCCTTGTCGATTGAGCCAGGTGAGGGTCGCGGGCGAGGCCTGGGCGAGCGGGATGGATGCCTGATGCATCGAACCGTCCCAACCCTCCATGGTGATCCAGAGTTCGGCGTCGGCCTTGGTACGCGGCGGGATCGGTACGCTAGCGCCCATGCGATAAGGGCTGCCGAAGAAGATCGCGCCGGCGGCACGCAGGCTGCGCGGCTTGCCAATACGCAGGTAAGTGGCCTTGACCTCGTCGATGCAGGCCGAACACAGCGCCGCGTTGAAACTCTTCATGTAACCGGCAGGCCCTTCCAGGCGCGGCGGCTCTTCGAACAGCTCGGCCAGGCGCAGGCTCCAGGGGCCAACCTGCACCTCGCCCGCCTCCCGCTCGCCCAGGCCGCTATCGCCACGAAACAGTGCGACCTGGTGGAAATACTTGGGCATGAAGGCCAGCGGGATGATCACCAGCAGGATGTTCAGGTGGAACCGCCATTTGTGCCAGAAACGGCCCAGCGTGGTGGTTGGCATGGTCGAGGCCTTGCTCATGGCTGCCCCTCCGTGACTTCATCGAGGCGGATCGGCACCGGTCTAGGCTCGCGAGCCGCACGCGGCTTGCGCTTGGCCAGAGCAGCGGTGGCCTGCACGGTGCGCTTGCTCCAGATCAGCAGACCACTGAGCACCATCATGCTCAGCAGCAGGCCGAAGACGAACCACACCAGCTTGAGCCACAGCCCGCCGAAGTCGCCGGTGTGCAAAGGGCGCATCGACTCGGTGACGAACTCCAGGGCGGAACGATCCGACAGCAGGCGGGTTTGATCGACATTGCCGTTATAGGGGTTGATCGAGGCATTCTGGAACATCAACGGGTACCAGCCGCGCCCCCAGACGGAAATGTGGCTGTAGGCATTGCCCGGCAAGCCGATGAAGCTGGCCTCCAACCCGGGAATGCTGGCGCCGGCTATCTCGATGGCCTGATCGACGTCGATACGCGGCACACTGGCGCCCGGCTCGAACAGAGGCACCTCGTCGCGCGCCACCACGGGTGGTATGCCTTCGGTGGAAATGGAGATGTGGTTATCGGAAAGCAACGCCTGGATCAGGAACCACACACCTGTGATGGAGATGACGGCGATGAACCAGATCGACCAGATGCCGGACAGTCGGTGGAAATCCCCCCAGAAGATGCGTGCGCCCTGGTTGAAACGCAGGGTTGGCTTGAAGAAACCTCTCCAGAACTTCTTGTAGACCACCAGACCGGTAATCAGAGACGCCAGCATCGGCAGTCCCATCAGCGATACCAGGTACCAGCCCCAACTGAAGCCGTTGGTGAACGGCACCAGCCACCATCCGTGCAAGGCACGGGTGAACTGGCGGAAATCGAACTGCGGGCTGACGCCCTGAATGGCACCAGAGTAGGGATTGACGTAGAGAGTCGGTGAAGTGCCGTCCGGATAACTGACCCGGGCAGTGAGCGCGAAATGATCTTCCTGCGGCCGGCTGATCCACTGCACGATGGTTTCCGGCTCGGCACGGTTGATGGCGTCCAGTACCTGGCCATAGCTGAGGCGCTGCGCGTCATCGGAGGGTTTACTGGCACGCACATCCGGGTTGGCCAACCAGACGATTTCCTGGCTGACCGTGGCCAGGGTGCCGGTCACGCAGATGATCAGCAGGAAAAACCAGACCGGCATGGCCAGCCAGCTATGGACGAGGAACCAGATTCTGGAACGGGACTTCTTGGACATCAGCAAACCAGGAGTGGGTGCCACGCGGACGGCGGCAGGGTGCATGAGGCGCAAATTGCGTATTCATCTAAGTAAGACGGATGAGATGGGAAAAACCTGCAGGTGCAGATGTAAAAAATTTTTATTCAGCACCAATGCCGCGCCCGGTCATGCACAACCAGGCCAAGATGCAGGCCTGGCAATGGCACCCGGCCTGCATGCTTTCATGCACCTACTCCTGGATCAGCAAGCGCTGCCTGAGATCAGCATCGATCTGCTCATCGCGGTACGGCAGCAGCAGCCAATCCTGCTTCGAGAACAAGCGCGTCTGATCGGCGTGATGGGGAGATGCCGGGTCTGCAGACTGAGAAAACGCCAGCAACCCTCTGGCCATGGGCCCCTGCTCGGTGAAGGTCACCATCTGCATATAACTGCTGCCACCCACCACCTCCAGATGCCCGTCGACCGGATGACTCTGGATGGCGTTGTAAATACCCAGCTCACCATCACCACCCGGCACGGCCAGGCGCTCTTGGCCACGACTGCTGACCTGAACAGCGCCCCAGCCACGATCTTCATCGACACCCAACGCCGCGACTTCACGAGCGGCCTCACGCAGCGCATCGCGCATTCGCGGATCATTCGGATCGAACCCGCGCGGTGTACTCAGCGGCGCAGCCGGGTCGAACGGCACCCGCCAGGCATCGTCCAGAGCCAGGAAGCGAGCAGCGAAATGCTGGAACAGCAGCATGCCTATTCCACTGTCGACATTGGCTGCGCCATCCCAGCCCGCCAGCGTCGCACAGGCCTGCTCCACCACCTCGCCCCGCTCTGACGCGCACAGCGCGGCCAGGTCGTCGCGCAGCAGGTCGAACAGGTAGACCCGGTTGTCCTTGACCATATGCACCAGATCATCCGCCGTCAGCGATTGACGCCCCTGCAAGCGCTGAAGGGCAAAACGGGCGCGCAAACCCAGCGGCCGCCCCTCGCGACTGACCAGAGGCGAATAGCCTTGCAAGGGTACGCTCGGGTTGGTGAGCCAGGCACTGTCATTGGAGTTCTGCACGTAGTCCTCACGCACCAGTACCGGCAGCTCCTCGGCTGGCGTGATGCCTGGTTGGGCAGCACGAGGGTCGACCCGCCACTCGCAGTCGGCCACATCGCCCCGTAACGCAGGCAAACCCCGCTCCGCCAATTCGGCTATTACGCAACCCTGCAACTGCTCGCCCGTCAGGTAAGGCACCACCGACTGGTTCATGTACAACGCCTCGCCCTGCTCGTCCGCCGCCAGGGTGTTGACCCAGGGGATACCCTGCAGACGCTCGACAGCACGGCGCACCCCGGCCACGTCGGCGGCCTGATCGATCTCGTACCACTGCTGCAGCACCCGCGTGTTATCCAAATTGGCATCACGCAGCGCATAGGCCTGCTTGCCGTCCCAGTCGAGCATTCCAGGCCAGTTGAGCAGCGGCCCGTGGCTGGACTCATAAATATCGCGTGTCAGGCTCGACAATGCCCCAGCCTCGTCCCGCACCTGAATGCTCAGGGTTTTCTTGCGCAACGGCCGGGACTGCCCGTCGAGCAGGTAATGCAGTGGATTCTGCGGATCGAGTTGCAGGCGATAGAGGGTGAAGTGGCTGGAGGTATCCACCGTATGAGTCCAGGCCAGGTGACGATTGAAGCCGATATTGATCACCGGCAGCCCGGGCAAGGCTGCGCCCATGACGTCCAACTGACCGGGGATGGTCAGGTGCATCTGGTAGAAACGCAGTCCGCCGAACCAGGGAAAGTGCGGATTGGCCAGCAACATGCCTTTGCCGTCCTGGCTGCGCTGACGTCCCACAGCCACCGCATTGCTGCCCTTGTCGAAACGCAGACGCTCACGTCGTTCGCCGGCCCTGGCCAGAGACGCTGCATCCGCAGCGAGGGCAGCCTGGCCAGGCGGCGCAGCGTTCATCAGAGCCTCGGCGAACTGCCCAAGCCCCCCCTCGACCAGCAGGCGACGAGTCAGACGCAGCAGGTCGTCGACCTCGATGACGCGCAACCAGGGCTCGCCCAGACAACTGACGGTTTGCCCGTCAGCTTCGCGCAGGAAGCGGTTGAAGCCCGCAGCATAACCCTCCAGGCGCTGGCGGATGGCCTCTGGCTGGGCATCATGAAAAGCCCGCAAGGACTGCGCATCATTGAGCCAGGTAAAGAAGAAGTCCGAGGTCAGGTTGTCCAGCTGCGCGGAAGACTGCCCCTGCGCGCCGAAATAACGCGCACGCTCACCACGCACGGTGACGATCTCGTCAGCCAGCAGACAGGCGTTGTCACGGGCATAGGCATAGCCGATGCCATAGCCCAGGCTGCGCTCATCTCGCGCAGTGATGTGCGGTATACCATGGGATGTCCAGCGGATATCGGCCTGCTGGGCCGGCTGTGGCGTCGTAACGCTCCGCGCACAGGATGTCAGTGCCAGGCATAGCAACGCGCCGGCCAGGCATGGAAGGAAACGGGGTGCACGCATGGGGTTGCGCTCTCTCGAATGCAAGCGGGCGCGACTGAGCGAGCCAGCCGCGCCCCGGATGAGTGGAGAAACGTCAGAGAGCCGCAGCCAGGGCCGGATTTCTTGCCGGCATTGCCGCTGCAAGATGACCGTGCAGGGAACTGGCGATTTCTTCCGCCCGCACCGGCAATACCGACAGCAGGGTGTCGCTCAGGCCATGACTGGCCTGACAGAAGCCCTGCATGTAGATCGCCGCCTGACAACGCGGATCGGTTTGCAGGCGATAGTCGCGTCCCACCTGGAAATCGCCGAGGAATTCGGCGAGCGGCTCCAGCAGGTGGCGGTGCATCTGCCGCTCGTAACCGGTTGCCAGAATCACCAGGTCATAGCGATGCTGAACGATCTCGCCATTGGCCAGGTTGCGCAGCGCCAGGCCGACACCCTGCTCCTCGACACTCGCCCGCTCTACTGCACACAGGTTGCGGAAGTTGTGGCGCTGCACGCCGGAGACCTTCTGCCGATAGAAAATGCCGTAGATGCGCTCGATCAGATCGATGTCCACCACCGAGTAGTTGGTGTTGTGGTACTCGCGGATCAGTTGCTCGCGTCCGGCGTGATCCTGCTTGAACATCAGATCCGTGAATTCGGGAGCGAACACTTCGTTGACGAACGGACTGTCGTCGGCCGGTTTGAGTGCCGAGCCGCGCAGGATCATATCCACCTGCACCGAGGGGAAACTGTCGTTGAGATCGATGAAGGCCTCGGCCGCGCTCTGGCCGCCGCCAATGATCGCGACACGCATCGGCGCCCCGCTGGTGCAGGGCTGCTGGCTGATACGTTCGAGGTACTGAGAATGATGGAACACGCGGGCATCGCCCTTGAGCCCAGCGAAAACCGTTGGAATGCGTGGGGTGCCGCCTGCGCTGACCACCACTGCCCGGGTCGTGCGCTGGTGCTCCCGACCATGGCCGTCGCGCGAGCGCACCAGCAGGTTTTCTGCTCGCCCCTGACGCAGCAGCGGCTCGACGGCCAGCACCTCTTCACCGTAACGGCACTGATCGGAGAAGTGCCCGGCTACCCAGCGCAGGTAGTCGTTGAACTCCATGCGGCAAGGATAGAAGGTACCGAGGTTGATGAAATCCACCAGGCGCCCGTGCTCGCGTAAGTAATTGACGAAGGAATAAGGGCTGGTCGGATTGCGCAGGGTCACCAGATCCTTGAGGAAGGAAATCTGCAACTCACTCTGGGTGACCAGGGTATTGCCATGCCAGCTGTAGTCCGCCTGCTTGTCGAGAAACAACGCATCCACCGCCCCCTGTCTTGGCACCTGCTCTTCCAGGGCGATGGCCAGAGCCAGGTTGGAAGGACCGAAGCCGACGCCGATGAGGTCGTGGATCGCGGATGGAGAAATGGTCTGGGTCATGTGCCATGTGTCCTCGAAGATGCCCATACGGCCGATAGGGCCAAGAGCCTGTCAGCTCATGGAACGAGGATGGCAAAGGGAAATTTAGCAGGCCGTTGAAAAACGTAGGCGAGGCAGGCAAGACAAGGCAAAAACGGCCGAGAAACGTAGCGCAGCGGAGTAACAGCCGAAGGCTGACCCGCAGGGTGAGCGTAGCGAATCAAGCGGAGTGTACGAGTTGTACATGAGCATTCCGAGGCCGTTTTTAACGCAGTATTGCCAACGCAGGTAGTTTTTCAACGGCCCGTCAGGAGAGTTCGGACTCCCACTGGCGCATACGGATGCGGCAGTGCTTCATGGCATTGACGATGTGCTTTTCCACCATGCCCTTGGAAATGCCGAGGTGCCGGGAAATTTCATCATGTCCCATGCCTTCCAGCTTGCGCAGCGTGAAGGCCTGCCGGCAGGGCTCGGACAATTCGGCCAAGGCACGCTGCAGCAAAGTCAGCCGTTCCTTTTGCAACAACACATGCTGCGGCGACGGCGAATGAACACCTCCTTCGCCATCCAGCACGATCAGATCTTCTCCACGCCGATTGCGGTTACGACGGTGCTCATCGGTAACCAGGTTGAGGGCGGTGCGATAGAGAAAGGCACGCGGCTGGGTAATATCATCTTGACTCGGGCGCTCCAGAACGCGCAAATAGGCGTCATGGGTAACATCTGCAGCCAGATGCCGATCCCCTAACTTAGCCGTCAGGTAGCAAATGATTTCCCGGTAGTAGTTTTCCAAGACGACTCCTCGACTGCCCCGTACCACCGATACCCAAGGCCGTGCTGGCAGAATGGAACCCTCTCAATTTATAATAATTCTCATCAGTATTAAAGTTATGTTTTCTTCCCGAGATCCTCATGAACACTCAGCCTTCACCCGCCGATGACGACAGCCTCCTTCAGGAGGCGGCGGACTGGTGCATGCGCCTGAATGCCGAGGACTGCAGCGAAGAGGACAGAGAAGTCTTCCAGCGGTGGCTACAGGCCGACCCCCGACATGCTCAGGAATACCTGGCAATACTGGATATCTGGCTGCTCAGCGAGCACCTGCCGCGCCAGCACCCGGCGCCCGGTGTCAGCGCGTCTCCTCTCGTATCCGTACCTGCCCCCGCGATCCCTACACGCAGGCGCCGGCGCCCGGTCCTGCAAGCCGTTGCCGCTCTTGTGCTGGCGCTCCCCCTCGCCGGCTACGGCGGCTGGATGCTCGGCTGGATGCCCAACGACTATCACCGTTACCAGACCGAACAACACCTGCTGCAGGTAGCCCTGCCCGATGGCAGCGATCTGGAACTGAACCTGGATACGCGTCTGAGTTTCAGCAACTATCGCGATCAGCGCAGGGTCAATCTCGACAAAGGCGAAGCCTACTTCCATGTTCACCACGACCGCGATCATCCTTTCGTGGTGGCGGTCGGCGACAGCACCATTACCGTGACCGGTACCCGCTTCAATGTACTCAGGCTTCAGGACAACGTGGTTGTGACAGTCACGGAGGGCTCGGTACGGGTACGCACCACCGCGCAAAGCGGCGATAGCAACATCACACCCGGCTTGCAAGCCAGTTATCGCCAGGGTGATCCCAAGCCGTACATCAGCTCCAGCGACACCAGCACGGCCCTGGCCTGGCGCGACGGCAAGCTGATTCTCGACGACCTGTCCCTGGCTCAAGCCCTGCCACTGATCAACCGCTACCTCGAGACTCCCCTGGAGTTGGCCGACGGCGCCACCGCCAACCTGCGTATCGGCGGGATCTACAACACCCGCGAACTCGCCGGCATCGTCGACACCCTGCCACGAGTGCTGCCGATCCAGATCAGCAGGACAAGCGACGGCCGCCTGCTGGTAAAAAGCCGCTACGCTCCGCTGTAACGTCTAAATTCCCCGCTCCACCATTCGTCTCCTGCAGAACCTCGACCTCATCGTCTATCCGAGGTCTGGTTCTGTTCTGGAGTCGATCATGCCCTTTCCCCTGCGCCGCCCCTTGCTGCTGACTCCGCTTCTCGTCAGCCTACTTGCCCTGGGTGCCTGGCAAGCCATCCCCGCCGGTACGGCACCGTTCGACACAATCACCGTGCAACGTGGTGCCATCGAGAGCAGCGTCAATGCGCTCGGCACTCTCCAGCCACGCCGCTACGTCGACGTCGGGGCGCAGGCGTCGGGGCAGATCCTCAAGCTGCATGTGGACGTCGGCGACGAGGTGAAAAAAGGCCAACTGCTGGTGGAGATCGATCCCTCCACCCAGCAGGCACGGGTCGACGCCGGGCGCTACTCCATCGACAACCTCAAGGCCCAACTCGCTGAGCAGCGAGCCGAATACGAACTGGCCAGGCAACAGCACCACCGCCAGCAGCGGCTGGCCGAGCGCCAGGCGACCCGCACCGAAGACGTACAGGTGGCGGCCACGCGCATGCAGGCGACCCAGGCACGTATTGCCATGTTCCAGGCGCAGATCCGCCAGGCCGAGGCCACCCTGCGCAGCGACGAGGCCGAACTGGGCTATACGCGCATCTACGCGCCCATGTCCGGCACCGTCGTGGCGCTGGATGCACGCGTCGGCCAGACCCTCAACGCCCAGCAACAGACGCCGCTGATCCTACGCATCGCCAAGCTCTCGCCGATGACCGTCTGGGCGCAGGTTTCCGAAGCCGATATCGGACGCATTCGCCCAGGCATGCCTGCCTGGTTCACCACCCTCAGCGGTGAAGGAAGACGCTGGGAAGCGCGGGTCAGACAGATCCTGCCGGTACCGCCCAAACCGCTGGAGCAGATGAGCCAGGGTGGCGGTAGCCCGACCGAGAGCAGTAACGGTGGCCGCGTGGTGCTCTACACCGTGCTGCTGGACGTGGACAATGACGACAACACACTGATGGCGGAGATGACCACCCATATCTTCTTCATCGACGGCCAGGCCCAGAACACCCTGACCATACCGCTCGCTGCCCTGCAGGCCGACGGCAAGAGCGTGATAGTGGTGGACAAGGGTAATGACCTGCAGACACGCGAGATCCGCACCGGTCTTCGCGACCGCCTCTCGATCCAGGTGCTGTCCGGACTCGACGAGGGTGATCGCCTGTTGCTGGGTCCGGCTCCCGGAGGCGAGGGATGAGTACGCCGCTGATCAGCCTGGAACAGGTACGCAAGCACTACGGCGGTGGCCAGTCGCCCAGGGTGGATGTGCTGCATGGCATTTCTCTGGACATCCACGCCGGCGAGTTCGTGGCCATCGTCGGCGCTTCTGGTTCGGGCAAGTCGACCCTGATGAACATCCTCGGCTGCCTCGACCGGCCCAGTTCGGGCCACTATCGCTTCGCCGGCCGCGATGTCAGCGAACTGGATGACGACAGCCTGGCGCGCCTGCGTCGCGAGGCCTTCGGTTTCGTATTCCAGGGTTATCACCTGATCCCATCCGCCTCGGCGCTGGAAAACGTCGAAATGCCGGCCATCTACGCCGGCATGCCCGCCGCACAGCGCCATGCACGAGCCAGCGCCCTGCTCGAGCGGCTGGGCCTGGCCAGTCGCTGTGGCAACCGTCCCAACCAGTTGTCCGGCGGCCAGCAGCAACGTGTCTCGATCGCCCGCGCGCTGATGAACGGCGGCCAGATCATCCTCGCCGACGAGCCCACCGGCGCCCTCGACAGCCACAGCGGTGCCCAGGTCATGGCCCTGCTCGACGAGCTGGCGGCCCAGGGCCATACGGTGATTCTGATCACCCATGATCGTGAAGTCGCCGCTCGCGCGCAGCGGGTGATCGAGGTACGTGACGGCCTGATCGTTAGCGACAGCGGAGCCTGCACGCCGAGCGAAAGCGATTCGGCAGCGGCGCTGCTCGACAGGCAGGAGTCGTCCGCCTGGGCGATGGAGCTGGCGGAGTCGCTGCGAGCCGCCTGGCGGGTGATGGCACTCAATCCCTTTCGCACGGCCCTGACCTTGCTCGGCATCGTCATCGGCGTCACCTCGGTGATCGTCATGCTGGCCATCGGCGAAGGCAGCAAGCGCCAGGTGATCGAGCAGATGAGCGCCTTCGGCTCCAACCTCATCTACCTCGGTCGCTATTCCCCCAGCCCACGCGCACCACGCGGGGTGATCACCCTGGACGATGTCGCCGCCGTCGCCAAGTTGCCACAGGTGGCCCGCATCATGCCGGTCAACGGCGAGGACGCCCTGGTTCGGCGTGGTGCTCTGGATATCGAGGCCTACATCCACGGCAACGGCCTGGATTTCTCCGCCATCTACAATTGGCCGACCGTCCAGGGGCGCTACTTCGATGCCGGAGAGCTGGCGCGCGCGGCGGCCGTGGCTGTGCTCGGCCAGCACGTGCGGGAACAGCTCTTTCCGCGCGGGGAGAACCCCATCGGTCAGTTCATCCTGATCGCCAACACCCCCTTCGAGGTGATCGGCGTTCTCGCCGGCAAGGGCGCCAGCTCCGGCGACGCGGACAACGACAAGCAGATCATCGTCCCCTACTCCACCGCCAGCGTGCGCCTGTTCGGCAAACAGGAACCGGAATTCGTCACCATCGCCGCCGCAGATGCAAGCCGCGTAAAGGAGACCGAACGAGCCATCGACAACCTGATGCTGAACCTGCACCGTGGCGTACGCGACTACAAGCTGTACAACAATGCCGCGCTGATCCAGGCCGAGGCACACACTCAGAACAGCCTGTCGCTGATGCTCGGCGCCATCGCCGCGATCTCGCTGCTGGTCGGTGGCATCGGCGTGATGAACATCATGCTGATGAGCGTGCGCGAGCGCACCCGTGAGATCGGTATCCGCATGGCCACCGGCGCTCGCCAGGGCGACATCCTGCGCCAGTTCCTCAGCGAGTCCACCTTGCTCGCGGTGATGGGTGGCCTGACCGGCATTGCCCTGGCCTGGGCGTTGGGCGCCGGCCTGCGACTGGCCGGCATGCAACTGGTGTTCTCCCCCCTGGCGACCCTGGCAGCCTTCACCTGCGCCCTGCTCACCGGCATCCTGTTCGGCTTCATGCCCGCCCGCCAGGCGGCCAGGCTCGACCCGGTCAAGGCGCTGAGCAGCGAATAGGGTGCGCCGTGCGCACCGAAAAAGGTGGCGCGCATGGCCTAGGCGACCCCGCGACACCCTACCCCGCTTTTCTTGCCGCGCCCATGCGACTCAAGGCGACCGCACCGATACCGACAGCGAACCACAGGGTGGTCAGACGGATGACCAGGGTGACGGCGATGGCATCGCCCTGCGCAATACCGTTGGCCAGCAGCAAGGCGACCATCACCGCTTCCGTACCGCCCAGCCCGCCGGGCATGAAGCTGAGCGCCCCGGCCAGGGTGGACGCCGCGTAGACGAAGACGGAAAACGCCAGCGACACATCGGCCCCAAGCCACTGCAATAGAAAGTGGAAGGCGAGTGCTTCCGCTCCCCAGCCGGCCAGGCTCAAGGATGAGCCGCTGATCAGCAGTCTGGGCGAATGGCAGCGACGGGCATCCAGCAGCATGGTCAGCGCATGGCGCAGCAATTCCACTGCCCGACCACGCCGAGCGTCGAGCCAGTGCAATGCCCGTCCGAGCAGACGATGCTGGGACAGCAGAAACAGGGTGATCAGGATAATGAGCAGTCCTGCCATGGCCACAGTCCGGGTCTGCGGGTGGTGACCAAGGCCGATGGCTGCCAGCGCGGTGATCGCCAGCAGATCGGAAAGCCGCTCGCTGAGCAGGGCCGCCAGGCTTCTGCTGTAAGGCACGCCGTGGCGCTTGAGCAACCCGCTGCGGATGGTTTCGCCAATCTTTCCCGGTGTGGCCGACAGAGCGAACCCGGCCAGGTAGATGGCGAAGCTGGCCCGCCAGGCCAACACGTGCTCCAACGCGCCCAGGTAACTCTGCCAGCGCAGGAACCGCAACAGATAGTTGAGCAGTGACATGCCCAGGGCGAACGACAAGCCGGCCAGACCAACCCGGCCCAGGGCATCAACGACCTCCCGCCACCCGCCCCAGAGCGAAAAGGCCAGATAGCCCAGCACTGACAGGAGAGTGGAATAGATCGCAGCGCGATAGGCCCAACTGCGTTTCTCGTCAGCCGACGCAGGGCTTTCCATGGGCGCCTCGTTCACGGCCGACTCACAGCGAAAGCCGCTTGAAGACGAACTCGGGTATGGACTTGATGACCATCATGATCGGCGCCCAGAACCAGGGCGTATAGAGCGTCGAGCGACGCTTGTGCAGCGCCCGGACGATATCTACAGCGACCCGATCCGGCCGGGCCAGCAACAGACCTGGCAGCGCCAGCCCCTGCGTCATCGGAGTGTCGACGAAGCCGGGCTTGACCGTCAGCAGGTGAACACCCGACTTGAACAACCGAGCGCGCAGGCCGCTGCAGAACACGCTGACCGCCGCCTTGGCGCTGCCGTACAGATAGTTGCTGGGCCGGCCACGGTCACCAGCCACCGAGGAAATCACCGCGATGCTGCCGCTGCCCTGGGCCTCCATCAGGTTGCCCAGCCGGGTAAGCAGCGCGATCACATTGAGGCCGTTGCGGGTGAAGGCCTGTACGGCCTGGGCGGCATCGCTCTCGCAGGCCTGCTGATCCGGCAGGCTGCCATGTGCGATCAGGGCGATGTCGATCCTGCGCAGGAACTGCTGGGCGTTGTCGAGCATCGCCGCATGGCCGTCGAGATCATCCAGATCCAGCACATGCATCTGCACCTCACTGGCGCCACGTGCCAGCAGATCGGCTTCGGTCTGTTGCAGTTTTTCCGGGTTGCGGCCGACCAGCATGAAGCGGCCATGTCGTTGCGCCCACAGGCGGGCGCAGGCGGTGGCGATCGCGGAGGTGCCGCCGATGATCAGGATATTGCTCATAGCTGGGTCACTCGTTGCCAGAATCGGGAAAGCAGGGCCGGGTCGCGCAGATGTTCCAGGCGCTCCCAGGCGGGATACGCCGCGCGGAAGTCATCGCCGCTCATGTGTGCATCCTTGGCCGGGTAAAGCCGCCCGCCAGCCTCGCGCACGATGCAGTCGAGCCTGTCGAAAAGTCGCTGCGTCGCCGCTCCTCGCTGGGGGAAGTCCAGTGCCAGGGACACGCCGGCCATGGGAAAGGACAACAGTCCCGGCGAGGGAATGTCCCCGCAGTTCTTCAGCACCGCGAGAAACGAGCCTTCGTTGTGCTGGCGGACGGTCGACAGCAACTCGCCCATGGCGTCTTCGGCAGCGGCAGGCGGGATGACGCACTGATACTGCTGGAAGCCCCGAGGGCCGTAGATTCGGTTCCATTCCTGCACGCCGTCCAGGGGATAGAAGAAGGCGTCGTAGTCCTGCAAACGCTCCGGGCGAGTACCTTTGCCACGGAAGTACAAGCCGTTGAGCGCCTTGAGCGTCAACTTGTTGAACAGCGGCAACGGCGGCGTGAAGGGAACACGTAGCGAGGTGACCGGCCTGGGCCAGCACGGCGCCCGGTCATGATGATCGCCTGCCAGGAACACGCCTCGCCCGAGGCTAGCACCGGGCGCGAGGCAATCCACCCAGGCGACGTTGTATTCATGACGGGCGTCCAGCTCGCCGCTGATGGCGAAGTATTCACGTAGGTTGGCGAAGCGAACCTGCTGCAGGCGAATCTTGCTCGATGCGATACGTCGCAGGCGCAGCGTCGCGGTGACGATGACGCCCGTCAGCCCCAGCCCGCCCACCGTCGCATTGAACAGCTCGGTGTTCTCCAGTGGGCTGCAATGCAGAGAGCCCAGGTCGCTGCGAACCAGCGACAGCCCTTCGACATGGCGGCCGAAAGTGCCCTGCACATGATGATTCTTGCCGTGTACGTCGTTGGCGATCGCCCCACCTACGGTGGCCAGACGAGTGCCCGGCGTGACCGGCAGGAACCAGCCCCTGGCGATGCTGTGCTGAAGCAGTTCGCCAAGGGTCATGCCCGCCTCCACCGTGACCAGCCCCTGCTGCCAGTCGACCTCGATGAAACGCGCCAGCGGACGCATGTACAGCACCTGGCCACTGCTGGCCAGGCAGCTGTCGCCATAACTGCGGCCATTGCCATAGGGTAGCCCGACGGCCTGCTGCCCGCGCCAGGCCAGTACCTGATCCACGACCTCCTGCCGCCAGTGGCAGGCAATCGGCTGCTGCGGGTAGTACGGGTAGCGTCCCCAGGAGCCGAGCGACTTCATGTGGCGAACCAGAAGACCAGCGCGAACAGGCCTCCGGTGATCAGGCTGATGCGATCCTTCGCGGCGAATACCACCGGGTCGTCATGCATCAGGCCACGGTGAGTGAGGAACCAGGTTCTGCTGACCCAGAACAGGAGCAAGGGACAGGCCAGCCAGAGAATCACCGGATAGCGGTAGAGCGCGGAGTGGGAGATTTCCTGGATATACAACGCCAGAACCAGCACGGCGAGGTAACCGGAGGTGGTACCGATAGAGGAAATCATCTCCAGATCGGCAGGGAAGTAACCTCTTCCCGAGGCCAGACCGGTCTTGCCCAGATCGCGGGCTTCGCGCAGCTCCGCGAAACGCTTGATCAGCGCCAGGCTGAGGAAGATGAACAGGGAGAACGCCAGCATCCAGAAGGTCGGCTGCAGACCAAGCACCAGGGCACCGGCGATGATGCGCAGGGTGTACAGCAGGCCCAGGGTGATGACATCGACCGCCATGATCCGTTTCAGCCCCAGGGAATAGGCCAGCGTGAGCAGGTAGTAGGTCAGCATCGCCATGCCGAACAGTGGCGGCAGCCATAGCCAGGCCCCGATGAAGGCCGCCGCCAGCAGAACTGGGAAAACCAGCAACCCTGAACGGATGGACAGCTTGCCGGCGGCGAAAGGCCGCTTGCACTTGCGCGGATGGCGCCGGTCGTCATCGATGTCCAGCAGGTCGTTGAGGATGTACACACTGGAGGCACACAGGCCGAACAGCAGGAACGCGATGACCACCTGCATGAGCTTGTATGGGTCAGCCGCCAGATGGGCGGCAAAAAGCGGCACGAACAGCAGCAGGTTCTTCAGCCACTGGTGCAAGCGCAGGGCTTTCAGCCAGTTCTTCAGCAGACTGTCGTCGCTTCTGAAAACCTGCGCGACGTTGCCCAATGCCCTGGCACGACGCTCCACCCCCGAATGTGGCTGTACCACGTATGCGCGGTTGGCCGAGGCCCAGACGGACAGATCGGCATGGGCATTGCCGACGTAGTCGAAACCCTTCTCGCCATACTCGCGCACCAGCAGGTCGCGCTTGGCCTGGGCGCCGAGGTTGCAGTCATGTTCCGTGGCAAACACCCGATCAAAGACCTGCAGATGGTCAGCGACCTTTTCCGCGTGTAGCCGATGCGCCGCCGTTGCGAGCACGACAGGCGTGCCGCGTGAGCGATGCTGTTCGATCAGTTCGATTACTTCCCGGTTGTAGGGCAGATGCTCCACGTCGAACGGCGTCTGCTGAGCCAGTTGCTCCTTCAGGTAGGCCTTGCCCCGCGCCAGCCAGCCGAACAGCGAAGCGACACGCCACGGACTGCGCTTGGCGAAGCGCAGGCTGGCCTCGTGCAGCATGTCGGAGCGAAGCAGAGTGCCGTCCAGATCGATTACCAGCGGGAGTTCAGCCACATTTCCGTCCTCATGAGAGCGCATTCGGCAACCCAGCTCGGATGCCCTCTTCATGAACGATGCGGCTATCGAATTCTTTACCGATGCCATCCTGTAGCGCGAATTCGTATGGCGGGTGCAACCCGCCAGATCGCTATTGGCGGGTTGCACCCGCCCTATTCGATGGTCATCGCGCCTACCTGGGCCCTGGCGGCAGGTGGCGGCCGTACCAGGGCCGCCGAGGAATACGACCGGCCAGGCGCCGCGCCTCTTCGTCGGCATCATGGATGACATGCAGCGCCAGCTTCATGGTCTCGATGTCCAGCTCGCCACCGCCCCCGCCGTTGCCGCGCCCCCAGGCACCGCAACCGGCTTGCGCCGGCCCCAGCCAGGGCTCGTCGACCTCGACCCAGCGCCCCTTGGCGAACCACGGCACACCGCCGATTTCACGGCGCTGCACCTCGCCCGGATGAGCCTGTTCGTGTGCCTGGAACCAGTCCTCGATGCGGTCATCGATCCAGCCATGGAAAGCCCAGAACACCGGGTTCACATGGGACGAGAAGGCATCGGCGAGGTAGTCGTTCTGCGGCCGGAACCAGCGCTCGGAAAAGTCGTTGGGCGCTCGATCAGAGAGCATCGGGTAGTGGCTGTTCGGGTCACGCCCCACCGATGCCCAGCACATGTGCAGCCAGTCGTGCAGGCCCAGTTCGATACGGCTGCCCAGCTCCCCCAGGCATAAGGTGGCCAGGTAATCCGGGTTCTGGTACTGGGCCTCCCATAGCTGGAAATTGCCATAGAAACCCTCACTGCTCTTCACATCCCGCAGCCACTGATTGAATTCATCGTCGCCTGCTATTTCCCAGGCTGGCGGCACCGAATAGCCATCCTTGTTTTCCAGGTAATCCACGAATGCCTGGATGCCATGACCGATGAAAGGCCTGGGAGGCGGCAAGCGGCGCCAGGCAGGCAAGGGCTGATAGGTGCGGGCCTGCCCCAGCATCTGCCGGTGCATGAACAGGAAATCCTCACCGGAGCCATTGCGGTGGCGGTGCTTGCCTCGGGCATCACGCTCCCTGCCCAGCGGCCCGGGCTGCCAGTCCAGCCCTCGCAGCGATTGGCGACGGTCGTCATCGAGGCGATGCCAACGATCGCGACTGGCATGCCAGAGCTGGTGGAACAGACGATGCCCGGGAGAGATCAACCAGGCGTGCAGCTCCGGATGATAGGGCAGTCGCTCTCGCGCCTCGATGAAGGGGCGTCGCCTGGCCAGGAACCCGGCTTGCTGCGTCGATTTCCCCGCCTGAGAGCCGCGACGGCGCAGCGTGCCACTGAGGGTCGCTTCTCCCCCACCGGTACTCCAGACATCCCAGATCTCGTCGAAGATCGCCGTGCATTCATAGGCCTGCCCTGCGCTGTCGACCAGCTTCCAGCGCAGATTGGCACCCTTGTCGGTCGCCAGGTCACCGAACAGCTCGCAACCTCCCTCGAGAAAGGGCCGGCGACCGAGATGCCCAAGCACTGCCCGCCCAGAAGGCCCGACATCCAGCAACAGCTCCAGCCCATCGCCGGCGAAATCGGCAAAGTCTCCCTGTCCGTCGAGCAAGCGGAAATCCCAGATACCAACCAGACGACCGGCCAGCAGGTTCTGCGTGAGAGTCGGCGGGTCGATCGTGGGCTCTTCGACCAATGCAGCCTCTTCAGCAGCCTGATAGCGCCGGTATCCCACGAGGGGCAAGCCTACCCCTCCCGCAGCGGCGGCCACCGCCGCAGCCCCCGCCAGCAAGCCACGCCGAGAAAACTTCATCTGTATCCATCCGCTTGTCCGCTCTCTTGAGCGCATGCCCCAAGAACGAACGTGCATCCGCGGAATTTATGCACCTGCGGTATCGAGAACCCTCGCCAGCATAAATTCCTCGCCTCCTGGCTCGTCCTCCCCTGAGTTGACCGCGTTGCGAGCAAAACAAGGTGAGGCCACAGAAAGCGCTATGAACAGCAATCGTGTTATCCGCAAATGGTCGGTGCTGGCCCTCGGCCTACTGGCTCTAGCGCCTGCAGCGCAGGCTGACGCCCCCGGACAGAACGTGATCACCACCCCGCACCCTCTGGCCACGGCAGCAGGTCGCCAGATCATCGAGGCAGGCGGCAACGCCTTCGATGCAGCCGTGGCGATTGCCGGCGTACTGGCGGTAGTGGAGCCCTACGGATCGGGGCTCGGTGGTGGCGGCTTCCTGCTGCTACGCATGGCAGGAGAAACGCCTCGGTATCGTTTCCTCGATGCGCGCGAACGCGCCCCACTAGGCGCCAAGCCGGAGCAGTACATGCGCGACGGCAAGATACAGCCCGAGCTGTCGTACGACGGCGCCCTGGCCAGCGCCATACCAGGCCAGCCGGCCGCCATGGCCAGGCTCTCCGAACGATACGGTCGCCTGCCACTGGCTGCGAGCCTGGAGCCCGCTATCCGCCTCGCCCGCAGCGGCGTCGAGATAGACGAACACTACCGGGAGTGGGCGTCCTACCGACTTCAAGCCATGCAGCAGGATCCGGGCAGCGCACAGCTGTTTCTCGTCGACGGAAAAATACCCGCCAAGGGGCAACGGATGAAAAATCCGCAACTGGCGACCAGCCTGCAGCTTCTGGCAGAGCATGGCCATGCCGGCTTCTACGGTGGCGAACTGGCCAGCAAGCTGGTGGATGGCGTACGAAAACATGGCGGCACCTGGACGCTACAGGATCTGAACGAGTACCAGGTCATCGAGCGGGAACCGCTGCGCTGGCCGCTACCGCAAGGCGGCGAACTGATCAGCGCGCCGCCGCCTTCGGCCGGTGGTCTGGTTCTGCTTCAGGGCCTCGGCATGCTGCAATCGCTGCCCTGGCAAGAGGCCGGTACCGTTCAACGCACCCATTACGTGGTGGAGGCGCTACGCCGCGCCTATCGCGATCGTGGCGTACTGGGCGATCCGGACTTCGTCGAGATGCCGCTGCAGCGACTGACTTCCGCGGACTATCTGCGGCAGCAGGCGCAGGGTATCGACCCCGACCGCGCCACTCCCAGCGCCAGCCTGCCAGCGGCACAACCCTGGCGTGAAGGCGAACACACCACTCACTTCACGGTGCTCGATGCGCAAGGCAACGCCGTTGCCGCAACCCTTTCGCTCAACAGCATGTTCGGCGCCGCCTTCAGCGTTCCCGGCACCGGCATCCTGCTGAACAATGAAATGGACGACTTCGCCATCGACGTGGCTGGCAGCAATGCCTACGGCGTTCAGGGCAGCACCGCGAACGCGCTGGCTGGCGGCAAACGCCCGGTCTCCAGCATGGCGCCGAGTTTCATGGAGTCCGACCGCGACTTCATCACATTCGGCACGCCAGGGGGCAGCCAGATTCCCAGCATGCTCCTGATTTCACTGCTGTCTTATCTGCAGGGCGACCCCGCCTCGCACTGGGTAAGCCTGCCGCGCTACCACCATCAGTACCTGCCCGATGTCATCAGCCATGAGCCCGATGCATTCAGCGAGGCCGAACGCGACGAGCTGACATCTCGCGGCTATCGACTGGAGCAGGTCGCACGCTATGGCAACCAGCAATCCATTCACTGGCACAAGCGCACCGGAAAGATCGAAGGCGCCAGCGACCCACGGGGCATGGGCACGACAGAAATCTCACCGGCACAGCCCTGACACACCGGAATTCCCTTCGCTAGAACACTGGAGAGCTCGCATGTCAGCAGGAACCCCATCACCTGGCAGCCACTGGCTGGATCAGGAACACTCGGAACACCACAAGCAGAAGCTGGGCATCCTGCTCCTGACCTTCGTGGTCGTGTTTTTCACCTCCTACGAACACCATTTCGATGAGTGGGTGTATACGCAGTGGGTGCTGAACTATGACTTCGGCCTGGTCAGAAGAGGCCTGGTCGGCGGCCTGCTCAAGGCATTCGGCTACGTGCCGAGCCCGGAGTTCTATATGGTCGGCGCCTTCCTCTTCGCCCTTGCAGTCTGCGCCGCCCTGTTCTGGCTGCTGTCACGTTCGGCGCTCGTCTATTGCAGGCAAAGCACGGCCGCCTTTCTGCTGGCGCTGTTCTTCATCTGCCACCCGCTGATCATTCCGCACTTCGCTCAGGCCGCGGGCTTTCTCGACAACATCAACTACCTGATCGCCATCCTCGGCATCGCCGTGATCCTCAAGAGCCCGGCCAAGGTCGGCGCATTTGCGGTTCTGCTGGCCGGCGGCCTGGTCATTCCAATCCACGAAGCCAGCTTCGTGATGTTCGTTCCATTGCTCATCGGAATCTGGTTCTACACCCACCGCCCGAAAGCGGTGAGCCTCGACAGCGCCTTGATCGCGATCGTGTTCGCCCTGCTGCTGGCCGAGGTGATCTTCATCGGCACCAGCAACCCCAGCTCGAAGATATCCCTGCTGGGGTACTACGAGCATCTTCTGGCATCCACGCAGCCCATCGACATCGAGGCGGTCGGCATTCTGTTCAATACGCTGGAAGGCAACTCGTCGGAAACGGCGAGCGTCATGCTCAGCGTTCTCTACCTCAACTATCACCTGAACATGCTGTTCGGGCTGATTCCGACATTCATCATCGGCGCCAGGATTCTCAAGGCCCTGTCGAGCCATATCCGCCTGGTATCCCACGAAACCTTTCTGCTGCTGTGCTCGGTATCGCCACTGGCGCTGTACCTGATTGCAACGGACTACACGCGCTGGTGGAGCATTGCCGTGAGCAACACGGCCATTTCCCTGACGCTGCTGATGCGCGACCCGGTACTGGCCGGAGTGATCGGCGACGTGGTGTACCGCTACCGCTGGTTCGTCATCCTCGCCATCGGCTTTGGCCTGGCGCTGGGCCCGTTCACGTCGGATCTGAGCTACAGGAACCTCAACTGGCTGTATTCGTTGTAGTGCGCCCCCTGGTGGTGTCGATACGTACAACGTCAGCGGTGCGTGATTCTGGCTGGCCGGCACTTCTGCACCGGGCCACATGAATGGTTACAGACATCACCGTTGCCGGGCAGAGCAGCCCGTAAATTTCCCCCCATCCGGCTCGTTCTCCCAACAATCGCCGGCATCCCTGCCGGCGCAGAACCACGCACAAGGGAGCCCCATGAGTACGAGTCGCACCACGTGGAAATGGTCATTGTCGATCCTGTCGCTATCACTCCTGGCCGGGGCGGCACTGGCCTGGTGGTTCCTGATTCGCGAGACGCCTCTGTATCCGAAAGAGATCATCGAACGAGCCAATGCGCTGCAGGATCGTATTCTCTCGTTCGACGCTCACCTGGACATTCCACTGCACTTCGGCAGCGAAGGTGCGGAAGCTGATCGCGACGGAGCCGAGCAGTTCGACCTGGTCAAGGCCGAGCGCGGCCGCCTGAGCGGCGCCGCACTGACCATCTTTGCCTGGCCCGAATTCTGGACCGGCGCCAACAGCCCTCACCGCCCTACTGCAGGTTTCGTCGAAGCGGCACGGCATGAACAGGAAACCCGCTACCGCATCATCACCAGCATCGCCCGCGACTTCCCCGAACGCGCCGGCATTGCCTATACCCCGGCCGACTTCCGACGTCTGGCCCACCAGGGCAAATTCACCATCGTCATCAGCATGCTCAATGCCTATCCACTGGGCGACGACGTTGCCCGGCTGGACGACTGGGCTGCACGCGGCATGCGCATCTTCGGTTTCAACTACGTCGCCAACAACACCTGGGCCGACTCGTCGCGACCGATGCCGTTCTTCGGCGATTCGCCCGACGAGCACGGCGGCCTCTCACCGCTGGGCCGCCAGGCCGTGCAGCGCCTCAACGACCTGGGCGTGGTCATCGACGTGTCGCAGATGTCCACCACGGCGCTCGAACAGACGGTCGAACTGAGCCGTGCGCCGATCATCGCGTCCCATTCCGGCGTACGCGGCCTGGTGGATCTGCAACGCAATCTGACCGACAAGGAGCTGCGCCTGATCCGCGATAGCGGAGGTGTGGTGCATATCGTCGGTTTCAGCTCCCAGCTCAAGGCGTTTTCCAGGGACACGCTCGACAAGGTCAACCGCATGCGTGCCGAGTTCGACCTGCCCGAGGTACAGAACCTGTCCCAGGCCAGCATGCCGGCCGACTCGGTTTTCTCCATCTGGCCGGAACAACGATTCGGCGAATATGCCAGCCGCCTCTATCCGATCCTGGAAGCCGATGCCCGCGCCACGCTGAAAGAGCTCGGCGACAGCATCGACTATGCGGTGAAAAAGATCGGCATCGACCACGTGGGCATCAGTTCCGATTTCAACGATGGCGGCGGCGTGATCGGCTGGGAGAGCGTCGCCGACACACGCAACGTCACCGCCGAACTGATCCAGCGCGGCTACTCCGACGAGGACATCGCCAAGCTGTGGGGCGGCAACTTCCTGCGGGTCTGGGAATCGGTGCAGGCACTAGCCAAGCCGGAGAACCCCTGAACCCGCACCCAGGCCGTCTTCACGACCCGCTCTCACCTACCCGATGAAGGACCAAGCAAGATGCATTGCAAATACCCCCTTGGAAGTCTCCTGCTGCTCTGCCTGGCTGCGGCCTCCTCTCTCCAGGCGGCGCAGAAGCCACCTGCTCCCGGAACCGTGTTCAAGGACTGCGAGACCTGCCCCGAGATGGTCGTGCTGCCCGCTGGCAGCTTCATCATGGGCACTCCCGACGACGAGGTGGGCCGCCAACATGACGAGGGCCCGCTGCGTACCGTGACCCTCGCCAGACCTTTCGCCATCAGCCGCTACCAGGTGACTGCAGCTGAACTCGACGCCTACATCAAACAGTCGGGCGTGCTGATCAAGAGCGGCGACGAACGCCCCGGACGCTGGTGCGAAGCCGGCAAACCGAGCTATGAGCAAGGCCCCCGGCAGCCCGCCGTGTGCGTCGATTACCATGAGGTTCAGGCCTACACCCAGTGGTTGTCGAAGAAGACCGGCAAGACCTACCGGATGCTCAGCGAAGCCGAGCGCGAGTACGGTGCACGAGCCGGCTCCAGCGGCCCCTTCCCGTTCCCCTTCGACAAGGAAGGCGAGTACCAGATCAGTCAGCACGCCAACACCTATGGCCCCAAGGACGGCTACACCTACAGCTCTCCCGTAGGCAGCTATCCACCGAATGCCTTTGGCGTCTACGACATGCATGGCAACGTCTACGAGTGGGTAGCCGACTGCTGGCATGACAACTACGAAGGCGCGCCCGTGGATGGCAGTGCCTGGATCGACGACGCGCAGTGCGAGCTGGCACAGATCCGCGGCAACGATTGGGGCGAGCCACCGATCTTCTCCCGCTCAGGCAACCGCAACAACGCCTACAAGAACACTCGCGGCGACTGGATCGGCTTCCGTGTTGCCCGGGAGCTCTGAGGCACAACGAGAAAGGCCGGGGCGATTTACATCGCCCCGGCCTTTTCACAACGCTGGCCTCATGCCGTCTCGGCCAACAACGTCAGGCCCTGATGCAAAGCAGGGAACAGGCTGTTATTGAAGTTGTTCCAGCGCAGCTCAAGGATGGTGTCTTGCGGTGATATCTCGGTGCCCAGCACATCATGGAACACCTCGCCGGAGTCGATGCCGTTGTCCACGTAGTGGAACGAAGCCCCGGTTCGGTACAGCGGCTCCACCGAAACTTTTTCCAGAGTCGTCCAGTCCACCACCTTCTCACCACGTGCACCGTACAGCGCATCCAGCGTGGCATAAGCCCCCCGGCGCTCGTAGGGCGACTCTTCACGGGTAATACCTGGGTGAATGTTCATGATCCGGCGCGCAAACGGCGTACCGGGGCGCACCAATTCGTCGAGGATCACCAGCAGCCCGTCCAGAACCACGATATCGGCCCCGATCTCGACCAGCGTATCGTGCAGACGACGCTCGAAATCACGCTTGCCCACGATGTGCTCGTGACTGCCTCGTGCATGCTGACGATAGGTCGAGGGCACACTGAGCAGGAGGTCGTTCACACGCCTGCCGCACACCTCAAGATCGGCCGGATAGAACCAGTGCTTGCCACTGCCACAGGCGAAACCATAGTCCCTGATCTTGTCCTGATCCCGTGGCAAGCCAGCATCGTCGTCGTAGATCACGCCGACCAACTCATAGCGCTCTCCCAACGGCGTCTGGTTCAACCCTTCGACGAGGGATTCCAGCACGGATTTCATGTAACGCTCTTCACCCTTGTAGGGCACGAACTGTCCTGCCCTGTCGGCCGCGGCATTACGCAGTGACCAGACGTAGGCGAGTTTCCGCTTTTTCATGTGTTTCATTTCCGGGAGTGGATTGGCTTCGTGCGCGGAGGCGCACCCCGTGTACTCACACGATCCGGATGCATCGTTCGATCTCCCGGATACGTGGTCTCGTGAAAGAGCAACGAACGACCCGGGGACGAATTTATCGGCAAGCCAGTCGATCATCCCGAAAGCGCTAAATATCTTCCGTGCCCCTGCGTTTCTCAACAAGGACAGCTGTCGCACAAGGCTCATCGCCACACCCCGAACCCTGGTGGAGGCGCGGCCAAACGCAATGGACTCGTCTTCTCGCCTCGCTGGCAACGGCCAGGTTCGACAACCCGCCCCTCCATCTCTGCACTGGCATCCGAGAAGGCCCATGACCCGAACAGCAGAAAGCCTCGTCAACGAAACCCTGACCCTCCTCAAGCCCTTCTGGCCACATGTCCTGCTTTCGGTGCTGCTGGGAATCGCCGGCGGCCTCAGCGTCACCGCACTGCTCGCTACCATCAACATCGCGATGAACACCGACGGTGGCCCCAATCTCCATCTCGCGCTGATCTTCGCACTACTCTGCGTCACCACCCTGGTATGTTCCACGCTCTCGAAACTGCTGACCAACTATGTGGGCCAGCGTGTTGTCGCAACGCTACGCCGGGATCTTGCAGCCAGGATTCTCGCAGCGCCCCTTGAACAGCTGGAACGCTACCGGGCCCATCGGCTGATCCCCGTGCTGCTCAACGACGTAGGCACGCTAAGCACCTTCGCGCTGAGCGTTTCCCCCATGCTGATCGCCTTATCCGTGACGATCGGTTGCCTGAGCTATCTGGCGCTGCTGTCCTGGCAGATACTGCTGATCACCCTCGGCACCGTGATTCTGGGCAGCGGCGCGCAATATCTGGCACACCTTCGCGGTACACACAGCCTGCAAGCCGCTCGTGACGGAGAGGATGAACTGCAGAAGCACTACCACGCCCTCTCCGCCGGGGCCAAGGAGTTGCGCATCCAGCGCGAGCGGCGTCTCGACATTCTGCAACGACAAATCCACGGCACTACCGAGAGCATCTGCAAGGCCAACGTACGCTCCGCCGGTATATTCATCAGCGCCGAGACCTTCGGCTCAATGCTGTTCTTCGCCGTCATCGGCGTGGCCATTTCCTTCCTGGCGCTCTGGCCTGCCGCCGAAAGAACCGTACTGGGTGGTTTCGTCCTGGTCATGCTGTACATGAAGGCGCCACTGGAACAGTTGATCATCAACATCCCCAACCTCAGCCGGGCCAGGATTGCCCTGCAACGAATCCGCGAATTGTCCGGACGTTTCACCTCAACCGAGCCTGATCTGCTGAACCCCGTCGCCAGGCCGGCATGTCGGGTTCCACGGCGTATCGAACTGCGCCAGGTACGCTACGATTATCCGCATAACGAAGGTGGCCAGTCCTTTCATCTCGGCCCCATCAATCTGACTATCCATCAAGGTGAGATCCTGTTCATCGTCGGCGAGAACGGCTGTGGCAAAACCACGCTGATCAAGCTGTTGCTGGGGCTCTACCCGCCCCAGAGTGGCGAAATCCTGCTGGACGGCCAAGTGGTCGGCGATCCGCAACGTGACGACTACCGGCAATTGTTCGCCACTGTATTCACCGACTACTACCTGTTCGACGAGTTGCTCAAGGGCCACACGGAAATTCCCGCACAAGCCATCAAGTACCTGGAACGACTGGATATTGCGCACAAGGTCGGCATTCGCAATGGCAGCTTCACCACAACCGACCTGTCCACCGGGCAGCGCAAGCGCCTGGCCCTGATCAACGCCTGGCTCGACAACCGACCGGTACTGGTATTCGATGAATGGGCCGCCGACCAGGATCCGGCCTTCAGGCGCGTGTTCTACACCGAGTTGCTGCCCGAGCTGAAACAGCAAGGCAAGACCATCATCGTGATCTCCCATGACGACCGCTACTTCGACATCGCGGATCAACTGGTGCATATGCGTGCCGGAAACGTCGTCGAACAACCCGAAACGTTACCCGCCTAAGGCCCCCCTATCAGCTGGCTGTTGGGAGCCATGGCGCATTCCATGGACATCCTCGCAGCCCCCAGCCCTGTAAACCGCTTCCAAACTACGTTGGCCTCATTCAGGTTCACAGTGGTAGCGGTCAGCTATGCAGCGGTTTTCCTCAGGCCAGAGCTCGACTCCCAAGGTCTTTCACAGGGAAACGCAGGATGGATAAGAGCAAAGCGCAC
Organism: Pseudomonas mendocina; assembly: GCF_003008615.1. Taxonomy (NCBI): domain Bacteria; kingdom Pseudomonadati; phylum Pseudomonadota; class Gammaproteobacteria; order Pseudomonadales; family Pseudomonadaceae; genus Ectopseudomonas; species Ectopseudomonas mendocina. The sequence continues at coordinate 4,358,369 of NZ_CP027657.1, read as the reverse complement.
TATGGATGTATCGACTGAGCACTCAGCCCTTTTCTGGACTTTGCCAAAAGTTGTATAGGGCAGCAGCTTGGTACTCGAGGCGAGCGCTCCGGAAACCATTGCAGTTATCGAGTCGGCCAACGAGTGGCGCAGGCGAAGCAGCTGTGGCCAGCTCAATACCTGAGCAATTGGAGATCAAGTTAGTTGCGAGCACCGAAGGAACTGCGTGGCAGGCGAACTCTCCGTTACCAAGAGTCCGCCTCGCTTCCACCGAACATCGCCTATGCCAATGGCCCAGCTGCAGGCACTGGGCAAACATTGGCTGACGCGGGGCTGACCTCAATAGCTATAGGTCAGCGAAAACAGCACATTGCGGGGATCACCGAAATAGTTATTACCGTAATCGACCGACCGGTAGTAACGCTTGTCGAGGAGGTTATTGAGATTCATTGCACCAGACAGCTCATCGGTGAAGCGATATCCGAGGCGCGCGTTCCAGATCGCAAAGCCGGCCTGTTCCCGACCGTTGTAGCCATAGCCGGCGGAGCCGCTCTGTGCATTCACACCACCACCGACCGAGACTCGCTCCCACTCCCCCGGCAGACGGTAGTTCAGCCAGGTACGCAGCATGTGCTTGGGTACCCCGACACTGGCACCAACGTCATCGGATACGCTGGGAGCATCTTTCTGAAAGCGCAGTAGATTGAGGGTGTAAGAGGCGTATACCTGCAGGTTTTCTGCTAGCTCACCATTGAGTTCTGCCTCGAAGCCCCGGCTGATAGCCGTGCCGCCAGCGTAGTAACAGGTACCGCCGCAATTGGCGTCCTGGATATTCTGATCGAGCTCGGCATCCCAGATAGGGATGTTGTCCTGCTCCATACGAAACATGGCAAAGGTCGCATTCAGCTTGCCATCATCGAAGATGCCCTTTAACCCCACCTCTACACTTTTGCCAGTCTTGGGATCGATGATGCTGCCATCTGCACTACGCATCGACTGCGGCAGGAATATCTTGGTGTAGCTGGCATAGGCACTCCATGTCGGGTCGAGATCATAGATGATGCCGGCATAGGGCGTGATTTCCGCTGACTCCTTGGCCACCGACTTGGAGGCACCCCAGGCACCGTCTGAGCTGTACGCCTTCTGGTAGGACGAAACCCGTGCCCCCAGGACGATCGAGAGTGAGTCAGTCAGGTAGTACTGGCCCATGCCATAGGCCCCCTTCTGAATCGACGCGAAGCCATCGTCCAGTCGGTTGGCAGCGAGGATGGATTCCTTGGATGGTTTGTTGCCATCGACCGGATTGCCGAAGATGTCCCAATTGGGCACATGGTTGCGTTTCCAGCCAAAGGTATCGCTACTGTCCAGGTCGGTGTAATTGGCACCCATGGTCAGGTTCAACTGGCGTCCTACGAACTGGGTACGCCCATTGACGTAGATGTCCGCCCCCCAGTGCTCGGAAAAGAAGTCAAAGGCGTAGGCGTCGCCACGCAGAGGGCCGGTATTGTCGGGGTTGTTGACGCCGGATCTCAGCAGGTACTGGTAGTCGTTCTTTTCCCGGACGTTGACCAGAGTGCTGGTGAGCGACCAGTCGTCGTTGAACTGGTGGGAAACGTCGAAATAGTAGGTGTCCTGGATCTTGTCCCAATAGGCCCACTTGCCGCCGATGAATGTGGAGCGACTGTAGTGCGGGATCGAGCCGTCGTTGTAATTGGGCAGGCCGTTGACATTGATATTGGCGTCGATACGTTCACGGCTGTAGCCAATGCCGATACGCGTGGCGTCCGTCAGGTCGAAGTCCAGCGCTGCATAGAGGGTTTGCCGATCGTCGCCCACATGGTCGACGAAGGAGTTGCTAGTGTCGTAATCCATTACAAGGCGACCACGCAGACGCCCTTGTTCATCCAAGGGGCCCGATATGTCGGCCTGAGTGCCGTAATGATCCCAGGAACCAGCCTTGGCAGTCAGCTTGACCTGGTTTTCCGCAGTCGGCCGCTTGCGTACGAAGTTGACCGAGCCGGATGGATTGCCGCCCCCTTCAAGCAGCCCTTGTGCCCCTCGGAGAATCTCCACCCGATCGAAAATCGCCGTCTGCGCCGTGAGGTTCGAGCCTCGCGCGTAGGACTGCCGCTCCAACGGCACACCGTCGTACTGGAAGTTCTCGATGAAGAAACCGCGCGAATAGTACTGATCCCCAGTACCGAACATCGGTACGACGGTGACACCTGGCGCATTGGACAGAACATCCACCATGGTATCCAGGTTTTGATCCTCGATACGCTGCTGGGTGACTACCGAAACCGATTGTGGAATCTCCTTGATACTCTTGCTGCCCTTGCCAATGGAAACAGCCGGCGAGGCATAGGAACCGGTATTTTCAGTGGTCGTACTGAATGTCTGGCTCGACACTTCGATCGGCCCCAGCGACATCGCCGCTGCCGCGGGCGGCTCCTGTTGGCGCAGGATCAGGGTATTGCCTTGCAACTCAAAACTGATGCCATCTGCCCCACGCAACAATGTGGAAATCGCCTGTTCAAGCTCCAGCCTCCCGCTGACGCTTTGACTACGGAGCCCGCTGAGGTCGCTCGGGTTGTACAAGACCTGCAAGTCAGCCTGGCGGCCGAGAGCCTGCAAGGCTGAATCTAGTCGTTGCGCCGGTACGTCGAAATCATAGCTCTGTGCGCTTGCCTGAGTGCTTGCCAGCCATAGGGCTGCTCCCAGCAGAGAAATCCTAGCGCCCCCCAGTGCCCTGATGCTCCTAGTCAGAGAACCAATTGGATGTGTTGTTGGCATACATCTCCCCCGTAAATGAACATGCACTGCCACTTGGCAATACTTCTCATTGAATATGACGTTACAACCTAATAAACCGGAAAAATGTTATGCAGAGATATATTCAGACGATTCAAGGTCGCACCCGAGCACGACGCTGATGGTGCGCTGTACGGACGAAAAATCTCGCTGACCCGGGCTATGTCAGCGAACCACGATGGCAGGGTATCCATACCCTGCCCATGATTCATTCAGCCACAGGCTGTCAGAGACCTGATCGTCGGCTTCTCGAACAGCGCCTTCAAACTCATGCTCCAGCCGGTTGCTCGCAGGCTGCTGCTCCAGGCCATGACACTCATACCGGCTATCGAGTCGCCGCCCAGTGCAAAGAAGTCATCATCGATGCCCACCTTCTCGATCCCGAGAACCGTCTGCCAGATGACGACCAACTGCTCCTGCAACGCTGTTTCAGGGGGCGCGTACGCAAATTCGTGGCCCGTATCTCTCGCCGGCAACAGGTCGATCCGGGGGATCGCTTTCGCTGCATGCTCACCAAGGAGTGATCGTTGCAAATCATGCAGACGGGCTTGTCCGCCTAGCTTTGGTATCGACTCCAGCAAGCCCACCAACTGTTCGGCCAAATGAGCGACCGAGGTCTCCTCCAGGACTGGCTTGTAGCTGAAGTCCAGGATCAGTTCCTGCGTCAGTGTCACGTATAGGGTCAGCGGATAATTGGTCTGCTCGTGATAGCTATGGTTGGTAAACGCCAGACCACTGGCACCCTCTTCCTGCAATACGCTGGAGACCGGATAGTTCTCGAAGATGATCACACTGTCGAAAAGCTCACGCTGACCTGCAAGTCGATGCACGTCTCGCAGGGCAAAGTGCTCATGTCCACGCGCCTGCAGGTTCTGCTCCTGAAGCGCCACGACCCATGCCTCGATACTTGAGTCGACATCCAGCTCTATAACCAGTGGCAAGGTATTGATAAACAGGCCAACCCGCTTCTCTATACCTGCCATGTCCACAGGGCGCCCGGACACGGTTGCGCCAAACACCACCGTAGACTGATTGGCATACAGTCCCAGCAAAAGCGCCCACGCAGCCTGCACCACGGTGTTTACCGTCACCTTGTGGCGGCCGGCAAAGTCCTTGAGTCGCACCACTGCATCTTCACTGAGGCTCAATGGATAATTTCGATTCAGCTCGCCAGGTTTCCCCTGAGGGGCTGCGGTCATGTGCCTGGCCAACAGCGTCGGGGCTTGCAACCTACCAAGCTGCTCGCCCCAGAAGCGCTCAGCGGCCTCTGGAGCCTGGCGCCGATGCCAGGCGATGAATTCACCGTAGCGATCCTCTTCAACTATCACCTGGTTCCCTGCGTAGCGCGAAAGGACTTCGCCCAGCAATTGGGAACCGCTCCAGCCATCCAGCAGGATGTGATGGCTGGTATAGATCACATGGCACCGGTTCTCCTCAGTGCGCACCACCGCCAGACGGATCAGTGGCGCCTCGCCGAGCCGGAAGCATTGGGCCGACTCATCTTTGGCCAACGCATCCAGCGCCAAGCTGCAATCGGCACGGTCACGCCAATCGGCTTGCATGAAAGGCACCCGCGCTTGCTTCATCACCGCCTGCAAGGCACTGGTCAAGCCGGGCTGCAGGAGAAATGCCGAGCGCAGGATGTCATGCGCAGCAACTGCCTGCTGCCAGGCATCACGAAAACGCTCTACATCCAGGCCGTCCACGTCAACACGCATCTGGTTAACGTAATCGCCACTCGCTGCATCCTGCAGTGCGTGGAACAAAATGCCCTGCTGCATAGGCGATAGCGGATAGATATCTTCGATGTCACGGGCCGCCATCGGCAGAGCGTCCAGTTGTGCCTGGCTCAGATCGGCCAGAGGGAAGTCCGATGGCGTATGGCCCTGGTTTTCAAGTTGGCAACAATGCGCGATCAGCGTGCCGAGCTCTTCGACGTATTCATCCGCGAGTGCCTGGATCATCTGCTCATCAAATACCTCGCGACTGAAGGCCCACTCCATGCTGAACTCGCCTGCGTACACGCGGCTATTGAGCGTCAGCCAGTTACCCAACATGGCATCGCGGCTCTGCTCCATACCCGTAGCTCCTTCCACTGGCGCGAAGGTGGCGTTGCTCGCGGTAAAACTGTTGTCGAACTGCCCCAGATAGTTGAATGTGACGCGTGGTTGAGGCAGTTCCGCCAGGCGCATGCGGGTCGGCAGATCGCTCATGTGGCGAAGAGCCCCGTAACCGACACCCTTGTGCGGAATCGCCCGCAGTTGTTCCTTGATAGCCTTGAGCGACTCAGCCAGTGCAACACCTGGGCTCAACTTCACGGGATAGACACTGGTGAACCAGCCCACCGTCCGGCTTAAGTCAATGTCCGCAAACAGCTCCTCGCGACCATGCCCCTCAAGCTGGATAAGTACCTCGTCATCCCCTGTCCATCGGCTGATTACACGGGCCAAGGCCGTCAGCAGCAGATCGTTGATCTGCGTGCGGTAGGCTGCTGGCGCTTCCTGCAACAATTGCCGAGTCTGCACACTACTCAGTCGGCTGCTCACACTCGTCGCATGGCGGAGCTGCTGCCCACCTTGCGGGTTGCGACAAGGCAGCTCGGCGGATGCGCCCTCCAACTGTCCTAACCAGTAGTGCAGTTCCTGTTGCAGTGCTCCGCTTCGGGCATGCGACTGCAAACGCTCGGCCCAGGCCTTGAAAGAGCTGGTCTTGCTCGGCAGCTTGATTGGCCGCTGGGAGGCGGCTGCCTGGTAGGCCAGCTGCAGGTCTTCCAGAAGTATCCGCCACGACACGCCATCAACCACCAGGTGATGGATCACCACCAGCAGCCGCTGACTACCGTCCGGCAATTGCGCGAGCAACACGCGCAATAACGGCCCTTGCTCGAGGTGCAAGCTGCGCTGCAGCAACTCAGCTTGAGCCTCCAGCTCCGCTTCGTGGTCGAACTTTCGACACCACAGCACCTCCCCTGCCGCTACCGCTGACGAAAAGTCAGCCTGCCAACCACCTTCCTGTTCGGTGAAACGCAGACGTAACGCGTCATGGTGCTCGAGCAGAGCCTGTAGGGCGAGTACCAGATGGTCGGTATCGAGCGCCATCTCCGGTTTGAGCAGCACTGACTGATTCCAGTGATGCCGTGCGGGAATCTCCTGGGCAAAGAACCAGTGCTGGATGGGCATCAGCGGCATTGATCCGCTCACAGGGCCCTGCTCGATGAGCACACCCTGCTCCAGGCGTGCCACGGCGCCCAGCGCTTGAATCGTCTGACGCTGGAACAGATCCTTAGGCGTGAACTGGATGCCTGCCTGACGAGCACGGCTGACCACCTGCAGGGAAATAATCGAGTCGCCACCCAGCTCGAAGAAGTTGTCGGTCAGCCCAACTCGTTCCAGCCCGAGGACATCAGCCCAGATTGCCGCCAACTGTTGCTCCAACTCCGTACGCGGCGCCATGTATTGTTGCTGCAGCAGGCGTGTATCCGGTTTCGGCAGGGCTCTACGATCCAACTTGCCGTTTGGTGTCAATGGCACGCATTGCAGGAATACCAGGTAAGGCGGCACCATGTAGTCCGGCAGACTGGACTTGAGCGCAGTCTTCAGCGCTTCACGCATTACCGCTTCGGCCTCGGAGCCACCTACCATCTGCTCGTCCCAAGGCACCACATAGCCCACCAGATGCTTGCCAATTGGCCCATCCTGAGCCAGCACGACGGCCTCACGTACTGCGGCTTGCGCGAGCAGACATGCTTCGATTTCACCCAATTCAATACGGAAGCCGCGCACTTTCACCTGTTGATCGGTTCGACCAAGGTAATCCACCACACCAGTGTTTCTCACTCGCGTGAGATCGCCACTGCGGTATACGCGCTCACCATCCCCATAGGGATCGGGTACGAAACGCTCGGCGGTCAACGCCGGGCGATCCAGATAGCCTCGCGCCACCCCCTCCCCACCCAGGTAAAGCTCACCAGCAAGGCCTGCTGGCAACAGGTTCAAGTGCGCATCCAGCACATACCCACAGCGCTTGCCGAGCAACGTACCGATGGGTGCATAGGCGGCTCCGCAGGGTTCTTCTCGACAGGCCTTCCACAGCAGTGGCGTCACCACGGTCTCAGTCGGGCCGTAGCCATTGAATAGATGGGTCGGACGCAGTGCACGCCAGGCCAGCTCCCAGCTCGCCTGAGGCACCGCATCACCACCGAAGCAGTAGATACGAGTTGGTGGTGGGCTGCCATGACGCTCGGCATGGTCAGCTAGTTGCTGTAGATACACCGGTGGAAACACCGCCAGCGTCACACCATGCCGATGCATCTGCGCATAGGTCTGCTCGGGCAGCCACAAGCTGTCATCGCGGATCAGCACCCGCGCGCCATTGATCAGTGGATGCATCCAGCCTTCATGGGCGCCATCGAAGGCAAATGACATGAAATGCAGTTCACAGTCTGCCGCACTGGTTTCGTAGCGCTCACCAGTGGCAAGGATATGTGAGACGAGTGGCCCGTGCGCCACCGCCACGCCCTTGGGCAAGCCCGTGGAGCCCGAGGTGTAGATCACGTAGGCCAGGTTTTCTGCCGCCAGCTTCACATCGGGCGCGGTGGCCGGGTAAGCATGCCAGCTCTGGCTCTGATCCACAGCCAGCGTTGCCAACCCAGCAGGAATCGGCAGTCGCGTCAGGACATCGCTCTGGGTCAACACAAGGGCAGCCTTGCAGTCCTGCATCATGTACAGCAGGCGATCCTCAGGGTAGGCGATGTCCAATGGCACATAGGCACCTCCAGCCTTGAGCACAGCTAGAAAGGCAACCATGGTCTCGGCCGAGCGACGCATGGCAATGGCGACCCGCACTTCCGGCCCCACTCCCAACTCGATCAGCTTGTGCGCCAGTCGGTTGGCCTGGATATCCAGCTCGCCGTAGCAAGTCAGCTGATCCGCAAAGATCACAGCCACAGCATCCGGGTCTTGCGCAGCGCGGTCAGCCACCAACTGGTGCACGAAACGATCATTGGCAAAGGCAGCGTCACGCTGATCGCCTTGCTGAAGGATCAGACGTGCTTCATCCCTGTCTAGCAACGGCAACTCTCCGAGCGCGGCTTGAGGATGACTCGCCATGCCGGTCAGCAGATTGATGAAGTGCAGCGCCAACCGCTCGACAAGCGCCGCGCAAAAGTGCTGTTGATCAAACAGGAAGCTGAAGGTCAGGGTATCGCCAAGGCCGACCGCCAATGTCATGGGATAGTTGGTCTGTTCATGGTTGGCCACTCTGCCGAAATGCAGGCCAGGCGGCGCTCCCTGCTCCAAGGCGTCCGATACGGGGTAGTTCTCGAATACCAGCAGGCTGTCGAACAACGCATCGCCACCCAACCCAGCCCAGCGCTGAATGTCGTTCAAAGGCGTATGTTCGAATTCGCGCAACGCCAGGTTGCGTTCCTGTACCTGCTCGATCCACTGCAGCACAGGTTGCTCCGGCTTCGGGCTAGCGATCACCGGCAAGGTATTTATGAACAGACCGATCTGTGTCTCGATTCCCGGCAACTGCACGGGACGTCCGGCTACCGTGGCGCCAAAGCATACAGTGGCCTGTCCGGCATAACGCTGCAGCAGCACTGACCAGGCGGCCTGCACCAGGGAATTGAGCGTGACCTTGCCCTGCTGGGCGAAAGCCCTCAGGCGCTCGGTGACCACGCGATCCAGAAAAGCATGATGGTTGCCGTAACCCGACGCGCCCTCTTCTCCGCCGCGCAGAGCCTGAACCAGCCGGGTTGGTTCATCCAGCTCGGCCAGTTGCCCCTTCCAGAACGTTTCGCTGGCTTTCGGATCCTGCTCCTGCAGCCAGGCAATATAGTCGCGGTAGCGGCCCGGCTCCTGGCCGGGCCAGTTGCCGTCATAACGTGACAGCACCTCACCCAGCATGCGCGAGGTGCTCCAGCCATCCATGAGAATATGGTGACTGGTGTAGATCAGATGGTGGCGTGTCTCGCCCGTACGCACCAGCAACAGGCGCAGCAGCGGCGCCTGGGCCAGGTCGAACGCCTGGTGGCGTTCGTTTTCGGCCAGGTCGTCCAGTGACACCGGTATGTCAGCCTTCCCGCGCCAGTCAAGCACGGAGAAAGGTACCTCGACCTGCCGGTGAACCACCTGCACCGCCTGCTGCAGATCACCTTGCCAAATGAAACCACTGCGCAGGATGTCATGACCGTCCAGAACGCCCTGCCAAGCCTGGCGGAAACGCTCGACATCCAGCCCATCGACGTCCACCCGCATCTGGTTGATGTAGTCACCGCGTTCCTGCTCGTACAGGCTGTGGAACAGCATGCCATGCTGCATCGGTGACAGCGGATAGATGTCAGCAATCATCGATGCCGCGACCGGCAAGTTGTCCAATTGCGTCTGGGTAAGACCGGCCAGGGCGAAATCCGATGGCGTGACCGCCCGATTACGGGCGTCGCAGCAATGCTCTACCAGTGTCCTGAGCTCTTCAGCGTAAGCATCGGCCAATGCCTGGATGGTTGAAGGCTCGAACAACTCCTGGCTGAAGCTCCAGCTCAGGTTCAGCTCGCCATCATAGACCTGGCCATCGATAGCAAGCAGGCTGTCCAGCGGCGCTGAGGCATCTCTGACCGCTCCGGCATCCTGAGCGGAAGGCTGGAACAGCCCATTCTGGGCATCCAGAGCGCCGTCGAGCTGCCCTAGGTAATTGAATACGACCGCCCCCTGCGGCAGGCCTGCCAATGCTCGACGTGCCTGCTCGTCACCCAGGTAACGCAGCAGACCGTAACCAAGCCCCTTGTCAGGAACGGCTCGCAGTTGTTCCTTGATGGTCTTGATCGCTGCTGGCAGGTCGGACTGAGGAGTGAGGCGCACCGGATACATGGCGGTGAACCAGCCGACCGTACGGCTAAGGTCGATGTCGTCGAACAGGTCTTCACGACCATGACCTTCCAGGCGTACCAACAGGCTATCGCGTTCGGTCCAGCGACAGAGTACCCGTGCCAGTGCAGTCAGCAGCAGGTCGTTGATCTGCGTGCGATAGGCCGCAGGTGCTTCGCTCAGCAGTCGTCGGGTCTGGGTGCGATCCAGGCGGGTATACGCATACGCCATGTGTTCGAAGAGGTTGCCGCCCTCCTGATGGTCGCAGGGCAGCTCATCGCTCATACCCTGCAGTTGCGCCTGCCAGTAATGCAGCTCTGCTCGCAGCTCATCCCCCATCGCACGTGCCTGCAGCCGCTCTGTCCAGGACTTGAACGAACTGGTCTTGGCCGGCAGGGTCGGTGACTTTCCGGCACTGGCTTGCAGGTAGGCGGCTTGCAGATCTTCCAGCAAGACACGCCAGGAAACACCGTCCACTACCAGGTGATGGATTACCAGCAACAGGTTTTGGCTGCCATCGGGAAGATTGGCCAGCAACACGCGCAGTAAGGGCCCATGCCGTAAGTCGAGGCTGCGCTGAACTTCATCGTGGCACAGTTGCAGTTCGGACGACTCGCTGAGATCACGAACCCACAACAGATCAGCTACTTCTGTCGGCGCCTGATATTCAGCCCGCCATTCCTCACCATCCCGAGTGAAGCGCATTCGCAACGCATCATGCTGCTCGACCACGGCCAGCAGAGCCGCCGAGAGGTAGCGAGCATCCAGAGCTTCGCGCGGTGCGAACGATACGGCCTGATTCCAGTGATGACGCCGCGCAATGTCCTGTTCGAAGAACCAGTGCTGAACCGGTACCAGAAGCGACTCACCGACCACGGCCTCCTGCTCTGCGACGACGCCCTCGAGGCGCCTGGCAACCGTAGCAAGCCCCTGTACGGTCTGGTACTGGAACAACTCCTTGGGCGTGAACTGAATACCGGCCTGGCGCGCCCTACTGACTAGTTGCAGGGAGATGATCGAGTCACCACCCAGCTCGAAGAAACCGTCGGTCAGCCCTACTCGTTCCAGCTTCAACACGTCGGCCCAGATCGCCGCCAGTTGAACCTCCAGCTCGCTGCGCGGCGCACTGTACACCTGCTGGGCCTGATTGGCCTGCGGAGACGGCAGAGCCCGGCGATCCAGTTTTCCGTTCGGCGTCACCGGCAGAGCGGATACGAACAGCCAGTGGCTGGGAACCATGAACTCAGGCAAACCAGCTTTCAATGCCAGTATGAGTGCATCGCGCAACGCTGCCTGAGCCGTCACCTCTGCGACGATATCCGGGTCGGTAGGCACCAGATAGCCCACCAGTTGCTTACCTGCCGGACCATCATGATCCAGCACGACAACATCACGCACGCCACTCTGCTCACGTAAGCGCGCCTCGATCTCACCCAGCTCGATACGCAGCCCGCGGATTTTCACCTGATGATCGAGGCGCCCCATGTAGTCAATCGCTCCATCACCGTGCTGCCGTACCCGATCACCAGTGCGGTACAAACGGCCGCCGATCGTGGCAGCAAACGGATCGGGAACGAAGCGCTCGGCAGTGAGCGCTGGGCGGGCGTGATAACCACGGGCCAGGCCGACCCCGCCCAAATAGAGTTCACCGCCACAGCCAGGAACCGCCGGCTGCAGGCCACCGTCCAGAACGTATGTTCTGAGGTTATCGATCGGATGCCCGATGGGAACACTGCTGCCTTCGGTGCCGGTACAGCGCCAGTGAGTCACGTCGATAGCCGCTTCCGTGGGGCCATACAGGTTGTACAGCTCGATATCTGGAAGTTTGCGCAAGGTATCGCGAGCCAGCTCCGCCGGCAGTGCCTCGCCACTGCAGAGTATCTGGCGGATGCTGGTACAACGCTGAACTGCACCGTTGGCGATGAACGCCTGAAGCATCGAAGGCACGAAATGCAGGGTGGTCACGCCATGCCGACGGATGCTCTCGATCAGCAAATCCGGGTCACGGTGCGAACCGGGTTCAGCGATGACCAGACGGGCACCGACCAGCAAGGGCCAGAAAAACTCCCAGACCGATACATCGAAGCTGAATGGCGTCTTTTGCAGCACGCTGTCGCTAGCCCGCAACTGGTAGGCCCGCTGCATCCACCACAGGCGGTTGATCAATGCCTGCTGTGAGTTGCCCGCGCCCTTGGGCCTGCCAGTTGAGCCCGAGGTGTAGATCACGTAGGCCAGATTGGCCGGGGGAGTGTCTACCTGAGGATCATCCTCGGGCTGATCGTCCAGCCAGGCATCGTCCCCATCCAGGCACACAAACCGTACGGTTTCGGGTATTGGCAGGCGCCCCTGCAGCGCCTGCTGGGTCAATAACAGGCGAATCCCACTGTCTTCGAGCATGTAGGCCAGGCGCTCGCGTGGATAATCCGGGTCGAGAGGCACATAGGCACCACCGGCCTTGATAATCGCCAGCAGCCCCACCACCAGTTCCACACTGCGCTCCATGGCAATGCCGACCAGCACATCCGCACCGACCCCGACGGAGCGCAGGTAATGCGCCAGTCGGTTGGCCTTGCGATTGAGCTCGGCATAGCAAAGGCAGTGCTCGCCGAAGACCAGCGCAGCGGCTTCTGGGCTACGCCAAACCTGCGCCTCGAGCAATACCGACAGGCTCGTCTGAGCCGGAAACTCGGCACTGGTGTCGTTCCAGGTTTCGATGATCTGCTGTTGCTCAGACTGATCCAGTAGAGGCAGCTCGGTAATGGCGAGCCCAGGCTGAGCACAGGCTGCCGTCAACAGATTTCGCCAGTGGCTGGCCAGGCGCCGGATCGTGGCTGGTTCGAACAGATCCGTCGCATAGGTCAGCGAAGCTCCCAGCCCCGTCGAAGATTCGAAGCTGTTGAGCATCAGGTCGAATTGGGTAGTTCGTTCCGGCAGTTGCACAGGCTCCACCCGCAGCCCGGGAAGCTGGCGGACGTCATCCGCAACCTCGAACTGATGGTTGTACAACACTTGGAACAGCGGGCTGTGGCTCAGGCTACGCTCAGGCTGCAGCGCCTCGACCAGTTGCTCGAATGGTAAATCCTGATGCGCCTGGGCATCCAGTGCAGCTTGCTTGACCTGCTGCAGCAGCGCTTCAAAGGTCAGTGTTGGCGTGAACTCGGCCTTGAGTACCTGGGTGTTGACGAAGAAACCGATCAGCCCCTCCGTCTCGGCACGGGTACGGTTGCCAATCGGCACCCCGATGCGAATATCGTCCTGCCCGCTGTAACGATGCAGCAAGGCCTGGAACGATGCCAGCAACAGCATGAACAGGGTGACACCATGACGCTGCGCCAATGCCCTCAGCGATTCGGCCAGCGCCGGCTCCAGGTCGATCGCCAGGCTGGCACCGACATGACTTTGCATGGGCGGCCTTGGGTGATCGAACGGCAGTTCCAGTACCGGCTGCTCGCCACCCAGTTGCTGTCTCCAGTAACCCAGCTGGCGCTCGCGCTCGCCGGCCTCCATCCAATCGCGTTGCCACAGGGCATAGTCGGCGTACTGAATCGGCAGCGGCTCCAGCTCTACACTGCGACCCTCGCGGTACCCCGCGTAGAACTGCATCAGTTCCTGCACCATGATCGGTGTCGACCAGCCGTCGGAGACGATATGGTGCAGGGTCACTACCAGCACCTGCTCGTCGTCTGACTGACGCAGCAGCAGAACCCTGAGCAAGGGACCATGCTCAAGATCGAAGGGCACTCGCACCTCTTCCTCGATCCTAGCCTGGAGATCAGCTTCGTTCGCTCCGCTCAGGCACTCCTGGCGTATATCCAGCGGCAAGTGATCATGTACGATCTGCCGGGGCTCGTCGCCCTCCTGGCAAAACGTGCTGCGCAACACCTCATGGCGCTTCGTCAACGCAACGAAACTGTGCCTCAGGGCCTCGACATCCAGCTCACCGCGAAGGCGCAGAACTGCTGGAATATGGTAGGCCGCGCTGCCCGGCTCCAACTGCCAGAGGAACCACTGCCGGTGCTGGGCGTAGGACAGTTGCAGCGGCTCTTCCGCAGAACGCTTGAGTACAGGGGTGATTCCATACAGGTTCACTCCTTGGCGCTTGAGCAAGGCCGCCAGTGCCTTGCGTTCTTTCTGAGAGAGTGACCTTACGGAATTGAGCAGCTCTTGCACCGGGATATCTCCTTAAGACGTCAGCGCATCTATTTCCTCGGTAGTAAGACGTTTGAGGGCCTCCAGGGATTTAGCCAACTCATCCTGAACAGAGGCATCGACGCAATTGCGCCCTTGCAGTTGGCGAGCCAGCTCGGCCAGCACCGGAAATTCGAACAATTCCTTCAACGCCATTTCGAGCCGCAGCTGCTCGCGAACGCGCACCAGTACCTGGGTAGCCAACAGTGAATGCCCGCCCAGTTCGAAAAAATTGTCCGACCGACCGACCCGCTCCAGCTTCAGCACTTCAGCCCAGATCGCCGCCAGGCTCTGCTCCAGATCCGTTTTCGGCGCCATGTAGAGCGGCTGGCTCTCGCTGCTGTCCGGCGCGGGCAGCGCCTTACGGTCGAGCTTGCCATTGGGCAACAGGGGCATCGCCTCCAGGAACAACCATTGGTTCGGCACCATGTACTCCGGCAGCACACCCCTGAGCACAGCCTTCAACGAGTCGCGCAAGGCCATGCGCCGCTCGCCCTCCAGTACCGCGACATCTGTCGGCACTATGTATGCCAGTAACTGCTTGCCGCTGGCGCTGTCGCTGGTCAGTACGACTGCCTCGCGTACGCCCACCTGCTCCAGCAGGCGTACCTCGATCTCTCCCAGTTCGATACGGAATCCACGAATCTTCACTTGATGATCCAGGCGCCCGAGATATTCGAGCAGTCCGTCGCTACCCAGTTTCGCCAGGTCGCCGGTGCGGTAGATGCGCTCACCGGTACCATAGGGGTCAGGGACGAAGCGTTCTGCGGTCAGGCCAGGACGCCCGAGGTAGCCACGCGCCAACGCGGCACCGGCAATCAGCAGCTCCCCCCGACAGCCGGGTGGACAGACGCCGCCCGCATTATCAAGGATGCGCATACGAACCCCGGCAATGGGTGCCCCGATCGGAACACTCGGCCCTGCCTTCTGTACAGGTGTCGAGAAGCAACAGGCATCGATGGTGGCCTCGGTCGGCCCATAGAGATTGACCAGCTCGCCATTCCAGCGCCGCCCCAGTTGCTCCAGCAGCGCACCGCTCAGCGCTTCGCCGCCACAGCAGAGCAGTCGCAGCGAGTCCAACTGATTTTCGTCTGCGAACGGCAGCAGCGCCTGCAACAGCGATGGTGGCATTTGCAGCACGTTGATCCGTTGTTCTTCGACCAGTGCCCAGAGGCGCTCCAGCGATGTGCCCAGCTCCACCGGCGCCAGGTGCAGGCGCGCACCGGAAATCAGCGGTAGCCAAAATTCCCACACCGAAGCATCGAAGCTGGTCGAAGTCCGCTGCAATACTCGCTCATGCGCCGCCAACTGGAAGCGCTGCTGCATCCAGCACATGTGGTTGACCAGCGCACCATGGGTAATGCCCACCCCTTTCGGTCTCCCGGTAGACCCGGAGGTATAGATCACGTAGGCCAGGTGCTCAGGGCAAGTACGGTTCTCCGGGTTCTCATCCCACGCCGCTGGAGTACCCTGAAACAGATTCAGGTCGTCCAGACACAGGCTCGTCAGGCGCTCACCGAATGGCAGATGCTCCAGCAAAGAGCGCTGTGTCAGCAGCAGACCAATCCCGCTGTCTGCCGCGAGAAAGGCCAAGCGCTCAGCGGGATAGCTCGGATCCATCGGTACATAGGTACCGCCGGCCTTCAGCACCGCCAGCAACGCCACCACCAGTTCCAGATTGCGTTGTGCGGCGATGCCCACCAGCACGTCCGGACCGATACCTTCGGCCCGTAGTCTGTGCGCCAGGACGTTGGCTCGCCGGTTCAGCTCCCAATAGCTGAGTTCAGCTTCGCCGCAAGCCAGCGCCGTCGCATTCGGCGTTCGGGCTGCCTGGTTCTCGACCAGCGGATGCAGGCAGGCAGGCTCGGCGCTCGGGGCGGATTGGTAGCCTAGGGCCAAGCGGGCGTGCTCCGCCTCATCCAGCAGCGCCAGTTCGCCGACACGTTGCCCCGCGTCCCGGCAGATAGCCTCCAGCAGGTTGCGCCAGTGCAGCGCCAGGCGCTCCACCGTCTCCCGTTCGAACAGGCTGGTGGCGTAGATCAACGATGCGCTTAAGCCATCGTCGCTTTCGTAGGTATCCAGAGTCAGATCGAACTGCGCCGTGGCACTGCTGCGCCCCAGCACCTCCACGTACAGCCCCGGCAATTCCAGCGTTGCATCCTTACCCGCAGCCTGGTGGTTGTACATCACCTGGAACAACGGACTGTGACTCAGGCTGCGCTGTGGCTGCAGCGCCTCCACCAGTTGCTCGAACGGCAGATCCTGATGAGCTTGCGCTTCCAGTGCAGTGCGCTTGACCTGCTGCAGCAAGGCATCGAAGCGGGTATCCAGGTCGAACTCGGCCTTCAGCACCTGGGTGTTGACGAAGAAGCCGATCAACCGCTCGGTCTCTACCCGCGTGCGGTTGGCGATCGGTACACCGACGCGGATGTCGTTCTGTCCCGAGTAACGGTGCAGCAGCGTCTGGAAGCTGGCCAGCATCAGCATGAACAAGGTCACGCCATGCTGCTGCGCTACTTGCTTCAGCGAGCGGCCCAGCTCCTCGCCCAGTTCCACCTGCAGGCTATCACCGGCAGTACTCTGCACCGCCGGACGCGGACGGTCGGTCGGCAGTTCCAGCACCGGCTGCTCGCCGCCCAGTTGCTGCCGCCAATAACCCAGTTGCCGCTCGCGCTCACCGGCTTCCATCCAGCCGCGCTGCCACACGGCATAATCGGCGTACTGGATCGGCAGTGGCTCCAGCTCCACTCGCCGCCCCTCCCGATAGCCTGCGTAGAGCTGCATCAGCTCGGCTACCATGATCGGCGTCGACCAGCCATCAGAGACGATATGGTGCATCGTCAGCACCAGCACATGATCGTCAGGCGCCAGGCGCAGCAGCTTCACGCGCAGCAGCGGGCCGTGCTCCAGATCGAACGGCACCCGAACCTCTTCCTCGATCCGTGTCATGAGCGCAGCCTCGTCCACTGCGCCAAGGCTCTGCTCGCGTATCTCCAGCGGCAGATGGTCGTGAACCACCTGCTGGGTCTCGTCGCCCTCCTGGCGGAAAGTGGTGCGCAGCCCTTCATGACGCTCGACCAATGCGGCAAAGCTCCGCTTCAGCGCCTCGATATCGAGCTCGCCACGCAGGCGCAGGGCTGCCGGAATATGGTAAGCCGCGCTGCCAGGCTCCAGTTGCCAGAGAAACCACTGGCGTTGCTGTGCATAGGACAGTGGCCTCGCTCCCGCGCCCTCACACATACGAGTAATGGGCATTTGCAGGAAGCTGATCCCCTTGGCGCACAACCGCCGATAGAACAGTTCACGCTGCGGCAAAGGCAGCCCGGCGAAACGCCGGGCAAGGTCGGCATTGTTGTTGAGATTCATATCAGACGGCCTCGAGCTCGCTCATAAATGCCCGCAGCTCATCGAAATCGGCTGCGTCGGTAGGTGTGTAGCCTTCAAGCGAAGTCGCATAGGCCTGCAGGGTCTCGGCCTGGAACAGCAGAACCAAGGGCGCGTTCATGTCCAACTCGGCATGGATGCGCGCCGTGACCTGGGTCGCCAGCAACGAATGCCCCCCGAGCTCGAAGAAGTTGTCGGCCATCCCGACCCGCTCAAGCTTCAGCACGTCCGCCCAGATCGCCGCCAGCTTGTGCTCCAGCTCCGTCACTGGTTCAACGTAGAGTTGCTGGCCGTCGCTGGCATCCGGCGTCGGCAGCGCCTTGCGATCCAGCTTGCCATTGGGCGTCAGCGGCAGCGTCTCCAGGAACACCCACTGCGTCGGCAGCATGTATTCCGGCAGGCTCGCCTTGAGCGCCAACTTCAACACTTCACGCAGGGCGCTGTGATTCTCGCTCTCCAGAACCGCGACATCCTGTGGCACTACATAGCCCACCAGTTGCTTGCCACTCGCGTCGTCACGGGCCAGTACTACCGCTTCGCGCACGATTTCCTGCTCCAGCAGGCGTGCCTCGATCTCACCCAGCTCGATTCGAAAACCGCGAATCTTCACCTGTAGATCAACACGCCCCAGGTAGTCCACCAGGCCATCGGCACGCTCTCGAGTCAGGTCGCCGCTGCGATAGACCCGCTCGCCATTGCCATACGGATCCGGAACGAAACGTTCGGCGGTCAATGCTGGACGGCCCAGGTATTCCCGCGCCACGCCTTCTCCGCCCAGGAACAGCTCGCCCGCCAGGCCCTGTGGCAAAAGATTGAGGTCGGCATCCAGGATATAGCCACGGCGTCTGCCGAGAAGGGTTCCGATCGGGGCATAGGCCGCACCGCAGGGTTCTTGCGGACGCGCCTTCCACAGCAGCGGGGTGACCACCGTCTCGGTCGGGCCGTAGCCGTTGAACAGGTAGTCCGGCTGCAGGCTTTCCCAGGCCAGCTCGTAGCTGGCCTGGGGAACCGCGTCACCACCGAAGCAGTAGATGCGCACAGGCGGCGGATTTCCATCACGCTCGGCGTACTCAGCCAGTTGCTGCAGATACACCGGTGGGAATACCCCGATCGTCACCCCATGACGGTGCATCTGCGCATAGGTTTCCTCCGGCAACCACAGACTGTCGTCACGCACCAGCACGCGCGCGCCGTTGATCAGCGGGTGCATCCAGCCCTCATGGGCGCCGTCGAAGGCGAACGACATGAAATGCAACTCGCAATCCGCCGGGCTCGTCTCGTAGCGCTCGCCAGTCGCGCGGATATGCGACACCAGTGGCCCGTGGGATACCGCCACGCCCTTGGGCAGACCGGTCGAACCGGAGGTGTAGATCACGTAGGCCAGGTTTTCCTCGGCCAGCGCCACCACAGGCGCCCAATCCGGACGATCCTGCCATTGGCCTGGGTCGTCCACCGCCAGGCTCGCCAGGCCGGCAGGTAGCGGCAGGCGCTCGAGCACGTCGAGCTGGCTCAGCACCAGGGCCGCGCCGCAGTCCTCCAGCATGTAGCGCAGGCGCTCTGCTGGATAGGCGATGTCCAGCGGCACGTAGGCACCGCCGGCCTTGAGCACGGCCAGGAAGGCCACCATGATTTCCGCCGAGCGGCGCATGGCGATGGCCACCCGAACCTCAGGCCCCACGCCCAGTTCCACCAGACGCTGGGCCATACGGTTGGCCTGGCTGTCGAGTTCGGCGTAGCTCAGACGCTGCTCGCCGAACAGCACCGCGATGGCTTCCGGCACGCGTCGCGCCTGCTCAGAGATCAACTGATGAACGAACGGTTGCTTCGGATAGTCCAGCCCAGACTGATCCCAACGCTCCAGCAACAGATCCAGCTCGACAGGCGCCAGCAGCGCCAGTTCGCCGACACGCTGCCCCGCCTCCCGGCAGATAGCCTCCAGCAGGTTGCGCCAGTGCAGCGCCAGGCGCTCCACCGTCTCCCGTTCGAACAGGCTGGTGGCGTAGATCAACGATGCGCTTAAGCCATCGCCGCTTTCGTAGGTATCCAGAGTCAGATCGAACTGCGCCGTGGCACTGCTGCGCCCCAGCACCTCCACGCACAGCTCCGGCAGTTCCAGCGTTGCATCCTTACCCGCACTCTGGTGGTTGTACATCACCTGGAACAACGGACTGTGACTCAGGCTGCGCTGTGGCTGCAGCGCCTCCACCAGTTGCTCGAACGGCAGATCCTGATGAGCCTGCGCTTCTAGTGCAGTGCGCTTGACCTGCTGCAACAAGGCATCGAAGCGGGTATTCAGGTCGAACTCGGCCTTCAGCACCTGGGTGTTGACGAAGAAGCCGATCAACCGCTCGGTCTCTACTCGCGTGCGGTTGGCGATCGGTACGCCGACACGGATGTCGCTCTGTCCCGAGTAACGGTGCAGCAGCGTCTGGAAGCTGGCCAGCAGCAACATGAACAGGGTAACCCCCTGCTCTTGCGCCAGACGCTTCAGCGACTGGCACAGCTCATCACTCAGCTCGATATTCAGGCTGGCGCCGGCATGGTTCTGCACCGCCGGACGCGGCCGGTCAGTCGGCAATTCCAGTACCGGCTGTTCGTCACCCAACTGCGCCTTCCAGTAGCTCAGTTGCCGCTCGCGCTCACCAGCTTCCATCCAGTTGCGCTGCCAGATCGCATAGTCGGCGTACTGGATCGGCAATGCCGGCAACTCCACGGCCTGCCCCTGGCGATAGCCCTCGTAGAGAGCGATCAGCTCATCGACCATCACCGGCATCGACCAGCCATCGGAAACGATGTGGTGCATCGTCAGCACCAGCACATGATCATCCGATGCCAGGCGCAGCAGCTTTACCCGCAGCAGTGGGCTGTGCTCCAAGTCGAAAGGTCGCTGAATCTCTGCCTCGACCCGAGCCTGGATATCGCCCTCATCCTCCAACGCATCGCAAGGCAGTTCGAACGCGATATTCGGCTGAATCACCTGGATCGCCGTCTCTCCCTCCTGACGGAAACAGGTACGCAAGGTTTCGTGTCGCTCGATCAGGTGCTCGAAGCTGCACCGCAGTGCCTCGATATCCAGATCACCCTTCAGGCGCAACGCCGCAGGAATATGGTAGGCCGCACTGGTAGGCTCCAGTTGCCAGAGGAACCACTGGCGCTGCTGCGCGTAAGACAATGCCAGCGGTTTATCCCGCGCCACGCGCACCAGCGCTGGCGCACTGGCACCCGCTGCCTGCTCGATGTTCGCCATGAAATCAGCGAGCTGCGGCGCTTCGAACAGGCTGCGCAGCGGCAGGTCGATGTTCAGGGCATGGCGAACCCGGGAGACCACCTGAGTCGCCAGCAAAGAGTGACCACCCAGTTCGAAGAAGTCGTCGCTCAGGCCAACACGCTCCAGCTTGAGCACGTCCTGCCAGATGTCGGCGATCCGTTGCTCCAGCTCGCTGCGTGGTGCCACGAAGGCTCGCTGCGATTGGCTGGCGTCCGGTTTCGGCAGCGCCTTGCGATCCAGCTTGCCGTTCGGTGTCAACGGCAGCGCGTCGAGGAACAGCCACTGCTGCGGCACCATGTATTCCGGCAGCCGCTGGAGCAGCCCTGCGCGCAGGCTGTCACGCAGCGCTTCCGCCGACAGCTCTGGCGAGGCCGGCACCACATAGCCCACCAGGGCCTTGCCGGTTGCACTGTCGTAGACGTCGACCGCAGCATCGCGCACGGCGTCCAGCTCCAGCAGGTGGGCGGTGATTTCGCCCAGTTCGATACGGAAACCGCGCACCTTGACCTGATGGTCGCCACGCCCCACGTATTCCAGCAGGCCATCGTTACGACGCCGACCGAGATCGCCGGTGCGATACAGACGCCCTCCCGACTCAACGGCGAAAGGATCTGGCAGGTAGGCCACGGCCGTACGTGCCGGGTCACCCAGGTAGCCACGACCGACCCCGGTGCCCGTCACGCACAACTCGCCCACCGCGCCAACAGGTACGGGCAGCAGGTCACCGTCGAGCAGGTACAGGCGGTTGTTGTCGGTCGGGCTGCCTATCGGCAGACAGACGCCATGCGTGGTGTCCATCTCCACGCGGTAAAGCGCCACGTCGTCCGAGCATTCGGCCGGGCCATAGGCGTTGACCAGGCCTATATCCGGGTAACGCTGCAACCAACGTCGGGCCAGTTCCGGGGGCATCGCCTCGCCAGTGGGCAGCAGCCAGCGCAGGCTACCGAGGGTGACCTGCGGCTCGTCCAGTAGCCCCTGAATCAGCGACGGTACGCTTTCCAGTACGCTGATGCCCGTCTCATGGACATGGGCCAGCAGGGCCGCCGGCTCCTGAGCGATGGCCTGCGGCACGATGTCCACCCGTGCGCCACATAGCGCCGCAGTGAGGAACTGCCAGACCGAGATATCGAAGCTCTGCGAAGCGGTCTGGGCGATGACGTCATGCTCGTCCAAACCCAGGTAAGGCAGCTTGCTCAACTGGTTGTTGAGCATGCCGCCCTGCTCCACCAGTACGCCTTTCGGCGTGCCGGTGGAACCGGAGGTGTAGATCACATAGGCCAGGTGGCGCGCGCCGACGTAGATGTGCGGGTCATGTTGCGGGCCTTCGCCCGCCTGGACGTCCTCCCATACCAGCAGACGCGGCACGCTGCCGGCCGGCAACAGCTCGAGCAACTGACGCGCGCGCTCGACGCAAGCCTGGCTGCAGAACAGCACCGGCGTGCGACTCAGCTCCAGCAAGCGCAGCAGGCGTTCGTCCGGCAGGTGCGGATCGAGCGGCAGATAGCCGGCGCCGGCCTTGAAGCTGCCGATGATCATGCCGAGCAGCGGCAGATCGCGTTCAGCCAGCAGCGCGACGGGCTGGTCGATCTGCACACCGGCCGCGATCAGCGCATGGCCGGCGCGATTGGCCAACTGGTTCAGTTCGCCGTAGCTCCAGCGCCGATCCAGGCAGGACGCAGCGATGCGCTCGGCATGGCGCGCCACGCTGGCCTCGAACAGGCGCACGTAACCCTGCTCCAGCGGGTAGTCGCACGCGGTCTGGTTGCAGGCTTCGAGCAACTGCTGGCGGTCGTCCTCGGAGAGCAGGCGCAGAGCGGTGAACTCGTCGTGGAAGCCACTGACCAGGGCATCCAGGGCGACCTTCATGTCGCGCAGCAGGCGGTCGATGGTCGCCTCGTCGAAGTAGCGCTGGTCGTAGGACAGGTGCAGGCCCAGCTCGTCGCCCGGGTAGATCACCACTGTCAGCGGGTAGTTGGTGTGGGTGCGGGCGCTGTCGGCGATCGCACTGAGCTCCTGCGCGCCACTGACCACCGAGCTTTCCAACGGTGCGTTCTCGAACACGAAGAGGCTGTCGAACAGTTGCTGGTTGCCGCCGATGGCGCTGCACGCCTGGATCTTCAGCAGCGGCAGGTGCTCGTGCTCGCGCAGGGCCAGGTTGTGCTCGAACAGCGCCTGCAGCCACTGGCGGACACTGCCGGACTGCGGCATCCGCACGCGCAGCGGGATGCTGTTGATGAACAGGCCGACGGTGTCCTGCATCTCCGGGCGGCTTACCGGGCGGCCGGCCACGGTGACGCCGAACAGCACGTCGCTGTCACCGCTGTAGCGCTGCATCACCAGGGCCCAGGCGGCCTGGGTGAAGGTATTGACCGTCAGTTGATAGCGCTGGGCCAGCTCGCGCAGCGCGCGGCCTTCCTCAGCCTGCAATTGCAGGTAGCGGTCGCCGATTTGCGACTGCCCGCCCTGGCGCTGCGGCATACGGTCGTAAGGCAGCCAGGTCGGCTGCTCGACACCTTGCAGCTCCTCGCGCCAGGCCTGGATCGCCGCCTCCTCGCCCTGCTCCTGCAGCCAGGCAATGAAGTCACGGTAGCGCGCGGCAGGCGGCGCGATGGGCTTGCCCTGGTACAGGGTGAAGAAGTCCTGCAGCAGCAGCGAGCGGCACCAGGCATCGATCAGGATGTGGTGGTTGCTGAGGATGAACCAGTATTGCTGCGGCGCACGGCGGATCAGGCGCAGGCTGAAAGGCGGCCGCGCCAGCAGGTCGAAGCCCTGCTGGCGTTCCTGCTCCAGCAGCCGTTGCAGGTCGGCCTCGTGCTGCTCCAGCGGACGCCCGCTCCAGTCCAGGTAATCCAGGCGCAGCGGGACCTGACGGTGGATGATCTGCAGCATGTCGCCATGGGCGTCGAGGTCGAACGAGGCGCGCAACGCATCGTGGCGCTGGATCACCGCTTGCCAGGCACTGCGGAAGCGTTCCAGGTCGATGTTGCTGTCGATGCAGTAGCGATCCTGCATGAAGTAGATGCCGGAATGCGGCTCCAGCAGTGTGTGCATAAGCAGCCCCTGCTGCATCGACGACAGCGGGTAGATGTCCTCGATCTGCGCCACCGGTACGGGCAAGGCGTCCAGGCGCTCCTGGCTCAGGCTGACCAGCGGGAAGTCCGAGGGTGTGGCGCCGGCACCGATGTTCTGCACGCAATGCTCGATCAGCGCCGCCAGTTCCCGGCGGTAGTCCTCGACCAGGCGCTGCACGGTCGCCTCGGCGAACATCTCGCGGCTGAACGTCCAGTGCAGGCTCAGTTCGCCGCCATAGATCTGGCCCTCGATGCTCAGCCAGTTGGCCAGCGGCGCCTGCTCGTCCTGAGCACACCCTGGGGATTCGCTGGCCGGGACGAACAGCGCACGCTGGTCGAACTGGCCATCGAACTGGCCGAGGTAGTTGAAGGTGATGCGCGGCTGCGCCAGCGCGGCCAGTTCGGCCTGTACCTCGGCAGCGCCTAGGTAGCGCAGCACGCCGAAGCCCAGGCCTTTGCTCGGCACCGCGCGCAACTGTTCCTTGATCGTCTTGATCGAGCCGGGCAGATCGCTGCCGGGGGTGAGCCTGACCGGGAACATGCTGGTGAACCAGCCAACGGTACGGGTCAGGTCGATGCCCGCGAACAGCTCTTCGCGGCCATGACCTTCCAGTTGCACCAGCGCCGAGTCGGCACCACTCCAGCGGGTGACGGCCCGCGCCAGCGCGGTGAGCAGCAGGTCGCCCACCTGGGTGCGGTAGGCGCCGGGGGCGTCCTGCAGCAACTGACGGGTCGACTCGCCGTCGAGGGTCAGGGTGATTTTCTCGGCCTGGGCATTGCGCAGGCTGCCCTCGGGGTTGTCGCAGGGCAGATCGCTCGGCGCGTCGGCCAGGGTCTGCCGCCAGTAGTCCAGTTCGCCGGCCAAGCTGGGCTCATGGGCGAACGCCTGCAGGCGCGCCGACCAGGCCTGGTAGGAACTGGTCTTGGCCGGCAGGGCGATATCCGCCTCGCTGAACAACGCCTGCAGGTCTTCCAGCAGGATGCGCCAGGACACGCCATCCACCACCAGGTGATGGATCGCCAGCAGCAGGCGCTGCGAGCCATCGGCCATGTCCACCAGCACCGCCCGCAGCAGCGGCCCCTCGGCCAGGTTCAGGCTGCGTTGCGCCTCGTCGCAGATGGCCGCCAGCGCCTCGCCGTTGGCCGCCTGGCAATGCCAGAACGGCGCGGGCAGCGGTAACGGTGCATGCACTTGCTGCCAGCCTTGCGCGCTGTTGGTAAAACGCAGACGCAAGGCATCGTGCTGCTCGATCAGCCGCGCGATCGCGGCCTCCACCTGCGCCGCTTGCAGAGGTGCGCGCGGTTTGAGCAGCAGCGACTGGTTCCAGTGCTCGCGGCGGGCGATATCCTGCTCGAAGAAGCCATGCTGCACCGGCGTCAGCGCCACCTCGCCGACGACCGCGCCCTGCTCCAGCGGGGCGTCGTCGCCGACCTCGGCCACCGCCGCCAGGCTGCGCACCGTCTGGTAACGGAACAGATCCTTGGGGGTGAAGCGGATGCCGGCCTGGCGCGCCCGGCTGACCACCTGGATGGAGACGATGGAGTCGCCACCCAGCTCGAAGAAGTTGTCGTCGCGGCCGATGCGCTCGCGGCCCAGCACGTCTTGCCAGATCGCCGCGAGGCGCTGCTCGATCTCGTTCTGCGGCGCCACGTATGCGTGCTGCGCCATGCTGGCGTCGGGCCGTGGCAGCGCCTTGCGTTCCAGCTTGCCATTGGCACTCAGCGGCATCCGCTCAAGTGCCAGCCACTGCGTCGGCACCATGTATTCCGGCAGGCTCGCCGCCAGGTGCGTGGCCAGGGTTTCGCGCCAGCCTTGGCTTTCCTCGGCCAGCACCACATAGCCGACCAGTTGCTTGCCATCGACCGCCAGCACCGCCGCTTCGCGCACCTGCGGGTGTTCCAGCAGGCGTGCCTCGATCTCGCCCAGTTCGATACGCAGGCCACGCAGTTTGACCTGGTGGTCGATACGCCCGGCGTATTCGATCACCCCGTCAGCCCGATAACGGGCCAGGTCGCCGCTGCGGTACAGGCGCTCGCCCGCAACGAATGGGCTGGCGACGAAGCGTTCGGCGGTCAGCGCCGGACGTTGGTGATAACCACGGGCCAGGCCCTGGCCGGCCAGGTACAGCTCGCCCAGCACACCCACCGGCACCGGCTCGAGGTTGCCGTCGAGGATGTAGCAAGCCAGGTTGGCAATCGGTTTGCCGATCGGCACCGCGTCCTTGCCCTCCTCCACGCACGTCCAGTGGGTGACGTCGATAGCCGCTTCGGTCGGGCCGTAGAGGTTGTACAGCGCCGCCTGCGGCAGCTTGGCGAACACCTGCTGCTGGGCATCGGCTGGCAGCGCCTCGCCACTGCAGACGATGCGTTGCAGGCTGCTGCAGGAGGCGACGTTTTCGTCCTGCAGGAAGGCCTGCAGCATCGACGGCACGAAGTGCAGCGTGGTGACGCTTTCGCGGTTGATGGTTTCCACCAGCTTCGCCGGGTCGCGATGATCGCCCGGTGCAGCAACCACCAGGCGCGCACCGGTCATCAGCGGCCAGAAGAACTCCCACACCGAAACGTCGAAGCTGAACGGCGTCTTCTGCAACACCGTATCGCCGGCGCCCAGGCCATAGGCCTGCTGCATCCAGCACAGGCGGTTGGTCAGTGCCGAGTGACGGTTGCCGGCGCCTTTGGGCTTGCCGGTAGAGCCGGAGGTGTAGATGACGTAAGCGAGGTTTTCGCCATCCAGCTCGACACCCGGATTGTCTTCGCCATAGCCGTGCAGCCAGTCGCCGGCCTGATCCAGGTCGATACGCTGCACGCCCTCGGCCAGCGGCAGTTGCAGGTGCGACTGGCACAGCAGCAGCTTCACGCCGCTGTCTTCGAGCATGTAGGCCTGGCGCTCGATGGGGTACTCAGGATCAACCGGCACGTAGGCACCGCCGGCCTTGAGGATCGCCAGCAGGGCGACGACCATCTCCACGGAACGCTCCATGGCCACGCCGACCAGGCTGTCCGGCCCCACACCTCGCTCGATCAGGGCATGCGCCAGGCGGTTGGCCTGGCGGTTCAGCGCGGCGTAATCCAGGCGCTGCTCGCCGAAGGCCAAGGCCGGCGCCGTCGGCGTGCGTGCAGCCTGTTCCTCGAACAACTGGTGCACGCCGCGTTGCAGCGGGTAGTCGCTGGCGGTGGCGTTCCAGCCCGCGATCAGCAGATGGCGCTCGCTGTCGTCGAGCATCGGCAGCTCGGCGAGGCTGCGCGCGGGCTGCGCGACCATGGCCCGCCACAGGTTGCCCAGGTGGTGCGCCATGCGCTCGATGCTGGCGGCATCGAACAGATCCTCGGCGTAGGTCAGCGCCGCGTGCAGCTTGCCGCCGCGCTCGTAGGTATCCAGGGTGAGGTCGAACTGGGTGGTGCGGCTGCGCCAGTCGATCAGGCTGAAGGTCAGCCCGGACGCCGTTTGCAGCGCGCTGATATCGGCCACCTGCGGCTGGTGGTTGTACATCACCTGGAACAGCGGGTTGTGGCTCAGGCTGCGTTGCAGATCGAAAGCCTCGACCAGGCGCTCGAAGGGCAGTTCCTGATGATCCTGCGCGCCCAGGGTGATCTCGCGGATGCGCTGCAGGTAGGCCTCCATTCCGAGCTGCCCATCCAGACGCAGGCGCAGCACCTGGGTGTTGACGAAGAAGCCGATCAGCCCTTCGGTTTCGCTGCGGGTGCGGTTGGCGATGGGCACGCCGACGCGGATGTCCGCCTGCCCGCTGTAGCGTTGCAGGAGGATGCCGAAGCTGCCCAGCAACAGCATGAACAGGCTGATGCCTTGCGCCCGGGCCAGGCCACGCAGGCCCTCGGCCAGCTCGGCATCGACGGCGAACTCATGGCGTGTGCCGCGATGGCTGGCCACGGCCGGGCGTGGTCGGTCGGTCGGCAGTGCCAGCGGGGTGTGGTCATCGCCCAGGTGCGCGCGCCAGTAGTCCAGTTGCCGCGCCTGCTCGCCGGCCTCCAGCCAGCGGCGCTGCCAAAGGGCGTAGTCGGCGTACTGGATTGGCAGCGCCGGCAACTCCATCGCCGCACCCAGGGCGTGGCCGTCGTAGAGACGGGCCAGCTCGTCGATCAACAGGTTCATCGACCAGCCATCGGCGACGATGTGGTGCAGGGTCAGCAGCAGTACGTGCTCGTCGTCGGCCAGGCGTAGCAGACGAATGCGCAGCAGCGGCCCGTGCTGCAGATCGAAGGGCAGCCAGGACTGGCGCTCGGCCTCCTCACGCACACGCGCCTCGCGCGCCGTTACGTCCAGCGCGCTCAGATCCTCGTGCTCGATCAGCGGCGCGTCCGCCAGTGGCGCCAGGTACAGGCTGTCGTCATCCCGACGGCGAAATACCGTACGCAGGGTTTCATGACGAGCCACCAGATCGGCGAAAGCACACTGCAACGCCGACTCGTCCAGCGCACCGCGCAGACGTACCGCACACGGCAGGTTATAGGCGCCACTCTGCGGCTCCAACTGCCAGAGGAACCACATGCGCCGCTGGGCGTAGGACGGCGCGTCGCGATCCTCGGTTGCCACTCCAGCAGGGATCGGCAGCAGGGAGAAATCGACCCCTTCCTCGCGCAGCCCTTCGAGAAACAGCCTGCGTTTTTCCAGCGGCAGCTCGATAAAACGACGGGCCAGCATCAGGGACTGTTGTGCATTCATCTCGTGTCATCCGTATTCGTGGGGCGTGAAGCCGGTTCGCGCTATAACCAGCAATACGAACGAGTGGAGGATGGAATTAGCCGGCTAAATCCGTAGATGGGCACCTCGTCCCCTGAAGAACATCATCGTCATCGGGGGATTTTCCATGTCCATCGCCAGTGCAGTCCGCACCCTGGCTCGCCGCGTCGGGCTCGCCCGGCCCAGCGCCTACCGCCTCTTCGACGTGCGCCTGGAACGGCGCATCGTCCTCAGCCCGGCACTGACCCGCTTCGTCTTCAGCGGCCCGGAGGTCGATCAGATGCGTACCCTCGCCCCGGATCAGCGCATCAAGGTGCTGCTGCCCGCACCAGACGGCAGCCTGCCAAGCCTGCCGACACAAGGCGACTGGCACGCCAACCTGCGTGCCCTGGAAAAGCCTCGGCGCCCTCCCATGCGCACCTACACCATTCGCGAGCTGCGTGCGGAGGCCGGTGAAATCGACGTGGACTTCGTCCTGCATGGCGAGACCGGCCCAGCCTCGGCATGGGCCACCCACGCCCGCCCCGGTGATCGGGTACAACTGGTAGCGCCCAACGCCGCCTATCATGGCGACCCTGGCGGCTACGAATGGCGACCACCAACCGCCGTGCGCCATGTGCTGCTGATCGGTGACGAGACCGCGCTGCCGGCCATTGCCGGCATCGTCGAGCAACTGGCCGAGCGAGAGGACGCACCGGTGGTACAGGCCTTTGTGGAAATCCCCACGCAGCAGGACGCCCTACCACTGCCCTGCGGCCCGCTGACCCGCCTGCACTGGCTGCCACGCGCAGGCACCAGTGCCGGGCATGGCGACAGGATGCTCGAAGCCGCTTGCGAGCTGGCCACCCTGCCCAGCTCCGCACCCCGCGAGAACGGCCGGCCGCCCCTGAGCCAGGTGGACATCGACAGGGAACTGCCCTGGGAGCTGGCCAACCCCATCGACACGGCGTTCTACGCCTGGGTCGCCGGCGAGTCGGCGGCAGTGATGGCGATTCGTCGCCTGTTCGTCGGGGAGTTCGGCCTGGATCGCCGCAGCGCCAGCTTCATGGGCTACTGGCGCCAAGGCAAGGTACTGGGCTAGCAGGCCATGTAGCGGAGTCGTCGAGCACTGCATCAACAGTGCTCGGCAACCCCGCCGCGAACCGGTACGAGCCGCGACGACAGGCGCTCGATGATGACCTGCAATACACGCAACTCACGCTCATGAATGAAGAAGTGTCCGCCTTCGAACATGCTCAGAGAAAAGTCCGAGACGGTTTCCTCGCCCCAGGCCTGCAACTGCTCCATGCTGCTCCTGTCAGACTTGCCGCCCAGGACATGGATCGGTAGCTCGAGAAGCGGCCGCTGCCGGTAGCGGTAACGACCACACATCAGGAAGTCGGCGCGCAGGATCGGCAAAGTCAGATTCATCAGTTCGCGGTTGGCCAGCACCTCTTCCGAGGTGCCCTGCAAATCGCGTAACTCAGCGACCAGCTCTTCGTCGCTCTTGGCCTGCGTATAACCCTTCTCGTAGTCCTCGCGCCGGGTCGGTGCTGCAGTACCGGAGGCGAACAGCATGAGCGGCGGCGGACAACCCAGCTCGCGCAGGGCGTGAGTCAGCTCGAAGGCGAGCAAGGCGCCCAGGCTGTGTCCGAACAGGGCATAGGGGCGACGCAGCTCCGGCATCAGCTCCTTGGCCAGCTGCCGGGCCAGGGCGCACATGTCGGTCTGCAGCGACTCACCGAGACGAGAACCCCGCCCCGGCAGTTCGACCGGTCGTACCGCCAGCCAGTCCGGCAGCTTGCGCCGCCAGCGGCTGTAGACCATGGCGCTGGCACCGGAGTAAGGCAGGCAATAGATATCCACGGCGCCCACACTCAGTTCGCCAGCGCGCCTTCACGCTCGCGAGCCATCTCATCCATTTTCTTGCGCAGGCTCAAGGGACGCATGTCGGTCCACACCTCTTCGATGTAGGCCAGGCACTCCTTCTTGAAACCGCTCTTGCCGGCGGCACGCCAGCCCTTGGGGATTTCCTTGTAGTCAGGCCAGATCGAGTATTGCTCCTCGTGGTTGACCACTACCTGGAAGATGATGTCGTCGCGATCGAATACCGAGTTCATGTTTTTCTCCGTGAAGAGCCCGTATGGGCGTTCGCTTTCAAGACGGTTGGGTAGCGGGGAAAATTAGCCCTTGCGGCATCACCTTCGCGAATGGCCTTGCCTTGACCCTTTTTCGAAGCGCCAGAATGGCCTTTTGAAATTCAATCGTTTACAGAGAGAGCGGAGAAAAGGGATAAAACCCGAATAGCGCCGTTCCTTCTTTTAGAATCAGAGGATTGGCGGGCAGAGTGGCTACTTCACTGCCGTGTAGGCAGCTTAGAAATGCCAGTCGCGGCCGCAGGCATAGAGCGTGGTCTTCACTGCCGTCTAGGCAGCTCGTAAATTGCCATAAACAGCCAGCACTAGGCCGGGTACGGTACGCCGGAGCTCCTGTAGGGTGTGCCGTGCGCACCACCAACCCTCCATAGGAACCCCGTGCGCACGGCGCACCCTACGGAACTCAAGCCAGCGCTGCCTTTACCGCACGACTGAAGATCCCCGCTACCTCGTCGATCTGCTCGGCGGTGATGATCAGCGGCGGCAGGAAGCGCACCACGGCGCCATGCCGGCCACCCAGCTCAAGGATCAGGCCACGGCGCAGGCATTCACGCTGAACGCGCGAGGCCAGTTGCCCGTCGGCAGGGGGATGGCCCAGCGCATCCGGCGCGCCATCGGGGTCGACGATTTCGACGCCAAGCATCAGCCCTCGCCCACGGATATCGCCAAGCTGCGGATACTGCCGTTGCAACTCGCGCAGATGCCCGACCAGGCGCTCGCCCATGGCCGCCGCATGGCTGGGCATATCCTGCTCATCCAGGTAGCGCATCACCGCCGAGCCGGCCGCCATGGCCATCTGGTTGCCGCGGAAGGTGCCGGCATGGGCGCCGGGCTGCCATTTGTCCAGCCAGTCGCGATAGACCATCACCGACAGCGGCAGGCTGCCACCGATGGCCTTGGACAGCACCACCACATCCGGCACGATGCTGGCGTGTTCGAAGGCGAACATGCGCCCGGTGCGGGCGAAACCGCTCTGGATCTCGTCGAGGATCAACGGGATTCCGGCCTTGGCGGTAATTTCACGCAGGCCGCGCAGCCACTCCAGGTCAGCGGGGATCACCCCGCCCTCGCCCTGCACCGCCTCGACCACCACAGCGGCCGGCGCTTGCACGCCGCTCTCCGGATCGCTCAGGAGGTTTTCCAGATAGCGCAGATTGGCCTGCACGCCGGCCTTGCCGGACAGTCCGAACGGGCAACGGTAATCGTAGGGGTACGGCAGGAACTGCACGCCATGACCCAGCAAGGCGCCCAACGGCGTCTTGGCCTTGAGGTTGCCCATCAGACTCAGCGCCCCCTGACTCATGCCGTGGTAGCCGCCCTGGAAGGCCAGCACCGTGCTACGCCCGGTAGCGATACGTGCCAGTTTCAGCGCCGCTTCCACCGCGTCGGTGCCGGTAGGCCCGCAAAACTGAATCTTCGCCTGCCTGGCAAAGGATTGCGGCAAGGCCGCGAACAGATCCTGGACGAAGCGATCCTTGACCGGGGTGGTGAGATCCAGGGTGTGCAGCGGCAGCTCGTCGACCAGCACCTGGCGGATCGCCTCGATCACCACCGGGTGATTGTGCCCCAGCGCCAGCGTGCCGGCTCCGGCCAGGCAGTCGATGAAGGTACGCCCTTCCACATCCTCTACATGGATACCGCGGGCACGCTTGAGCGCCAGCGGAATACGCCGTGGATAACTGCGCGCATTGGACTCCTGACGTGCCTGTCGCTCCAGCAGCGGCGACTCGGTGAACTCGTACAGCCCTTCGGCCTCTTGCAGCGGTTGTTGCTCGATAACGCTGGCGGCGACATTCATGATGTCTCGAACCCTCGGTGATGTGGCACAAGCCACGGCAGACGGATGACCGAAACGCATACGGTGCATTTCGATTGGCACTGCAATGAAAACGCAGGAGGGTTGAGCGGATTTATACCTGGGGTGGTGTTTCGACCCTTTTTTCTGGGCCTTTACAGGGTGCCCATGAAATCAAGCACTTACGTAGGCGTATAGAAAAAGGGGGAAAATCCGGAATATAGCCTTCCCCCCTTCAAGATCAGTGGGTTGGCGAGTAGAGTGGCTACTTCACTGCCGTGTAGGCAGCTCAGAAAACGCCAAGCCATCGGCTGACCCGGAAGCGGCGCTTCACTGCCGTGTAGGCAGCTCAGAAAATCCAGCCCCTTGAGTGAAAACCTTCGTGATTCTTCACTGCCGTGTAGGCAGCTCAGAAAAGTCAGCGCCAACCTTATCAAAAAGAGCACGGCTTCACTGCCGTGTAGGCAGCTCAGAAATGAACCCGATCAGGTTTGCGCCCAGCGTTGGGCTTCACTGCCGTGTAGGCAGCTCAGAAACAGCTCAGCGTTGTTCTGCAGCAACTGTTCGACTTCACTGCCGTGTAGGCAGCTCAGAAAGTTCAGGTAAGCGCTTACCGCCCCCTGGCTAACTTCACTGCCGTGTAGGCAGCTCAGAAAACGTCGCTGCCGTTCCGCGAGCAGAACGAGTTCTTCACTGCCGTGTAGGCAGCTCAGAAAACTGATGGTGGCCATCAAGAACATAGCCATCCCTTCACTGCCGTGTAGGCAGCTCAGAAATTGGTGGCTGTTACCGTCGTTGAAGATGTTCACTTCACTGCCGTATAGGCAGCAGTTGTCGGGATGCTCGCTTCGTGCCTGCTTTCGTAGGGCGTACCGGGCGGCGATCCGTTCGCGGAGCAGTACGCCGTTGTGGGTATCTATCGAAGTACCTGCGAAAGTGGGTACCAACGTCTACATGGGTCGGCGGAATGTTCGCTGGCGCTACGAGTAGCCAGCGTCCCGATCCGACTTACCGCGCTGTCGTGTAAGTAGCAAAGCGGCGCCAATCCGGCGGTGCGCACCGGGCACCCTACTGGGAATCGCAGAACCCCAGCGCCCATGAATGGGCGCTGGGGCTTGCGACTACGACTCCTCCAGTCTCGCCATCAGGTCGCTCAGGCGGCTGGCCTTCTGCTCGCTGATCGCGCTGTTTTCCAGCGACTCGATATAGCTCGCCAGTTCCTCCACCGTGCTGCACTCGAACATCGCGCGCAGCGGCACGTTGCGCTGCAGAGCCTTCTGCACCCGCGAGGCGATCTGCGTGGCCAGCAGCGAATGCCCGCCCAGTTCGAAGAAGTTGTCGAACACGCCGACCCGCTCCAGCTTCAGCACCTCGGCCCAGATCTGCGCCAGGGTCTGTTCCAGTTCGTTGCGGGGCGCCTGGAAGGCCTGGCTCTGCACCTGACCGATATCCAAGGCCGGCAGCACCTTGCGGTCGAGCTTGCCGTTGGCGTTGAGCGGCATCCGCTCCAGCACCATCCAGTGCAGCGGCACCATGTAGTCAGGGAGTTCGCTGCGCAGTTGCTGCTTGATCGCTTCGAACCACTCGCCCTGCGCCACCACCAGACTGGCTGGCGAGGCATCGGCGAAACGCTGCGCATCGGCAGGCACCAGATACCCCACCAGGTACCTGCCACTCGGCCCTTCCTGAACGGCAACCGCCACCTCGCGCACATCAGCTCGTTCGTGCAGGCGCGCCTCGATCTCGCCCAGTTCGATACGGAAACCACGGATCTTCACCTGGTGATCGATGCGCCCGACGTACTCCAGCACGCCATCGCCGCGTCGCCGCGCCAGGTCGCCGGTGCGGTACAGGCGCTCACCCGGCGCGCCGAACGGATGCGGCACGAAAGCCTGCGCGGTACGCCGCGGGTCGCCGACATAGCCACGGCCCACCCCACTGCCCGCCACGCACAGCTCACCCACCGCCCCCAGCGGCACCAATTCGAAGGCATCGTCGGGGCTGAGCAGATACAGCCGGTTGTTATCGGTGGGGCTGCCGATCGGCAGGTAGATGCCCTGGGTGGAAGCCAGGTCGACGCGGAAGAAGGCCACGTCATCGGAGCATTCCGCCGGGCCATAGGCATTGACCAGGCCGACCTGCGGATAGCGCGAGAGCCACTGCCGCGCCAGCTCCGGCGCCATGGCCTCACCGGTGGGCAGCATCCAGCGCAGCCCACCCAGTGCCTGCGGCTCCTCGGCGAGCATGCCCTGAATCAGCGACGGCACGCTTTCCAGCAGCGTGATGCCCTGTTCGCGCACATGCGTCAGCAAGCCCTGCGGATCATGGGCGATGGCGTTCGGCACGATCACCACACGGCCACCGAACAACGGGGCGATGAGGAACTGCCAGACCGAAATATCGAAGCTCTGCGAAGCGGTCTGGGCGATCACGTCATGCTCGTCCAGCGCCAGGTAGGGCACCTTGCTCAGCTGGTTGTTGAGCATCCCCGCCTGCTCCACCATCACGCCCTTGGGCAGGCCGGTGGAGCCTGAGGTGTAGATCACGTAGGCGAGGTTCTGCGGCCCGCTGTACACCTGCGGATCATGCTCGGGCGCCTCGCCCTGCTGGATGTCGTCCCACACCAGCAGGCGCGGACGCCCCACGCAGCCCAGCTCGTCGAACAGCGCCAGTGCCTGTTCACGGCTGGCCAGGGTGCAGACCAGCAGTGGTGTGCGACTCAGCTCGACGATACGGGTCAGGCGTGAAGTCGGATGAGTGGGGTCGAGCGGCAGGTAGCCGGCACCGGCCTTGAAGCTGCCGACGATCATGCCCAGCAGGTCGAGACCGCGCTCGGCCAGCAGTGCCACCGGCTGGTCGATGCCGACTCCAGCAGCGAGCAAAGCATGGCCAAGACGGTTGGCCCTGCGGTTCAGCTCGGCATAGCTCCACTGACGCTCCAGGCAACTGGCGGCGATACGCTCGGGATGCGCCGCCACCTGAGCCTCGAACAACCGCACATAGCCCTGCTCCAGCGGGTAGACCCGCTCGCTGCGGTTGCAGTCGTCGAGCAGCAGACGACGCTCGTCCTCGCCCAGCAGCGGCAGCTCCGACACTTCGCCATGGAAACCTTCGGCCAGCGCCAGCAACAGGCGCTTGAACTCGCCCAGCAGGCATTCGATGCTCGACGCCTCGAAATAGCGCTGGTCATAGGATAGGTGCAGGCCCAGATCATCGCCCGGGTAGCAGATCACGGTCAGCGGGAAGTTGGTGTGGGTACGCCCCGAATCGGAACTGGCATTGAGGCTCTGTGCGCGATCCAGCACCGAAACCTCCACGGGCGCGTTCTCGAACACGAACAGGCTGTCGAACAGCGGCTGGCCCTTGGGCAACTCGCTGCTCTCCTGGATCGTCACCAGCGGCAGGTGCTCGTGCTCACGCAACTCAAGGTTGCGTTCGAACAAACCGCTCAGCCATTCACGTACCGTGCAGCGCTCGCCGGCAGCCGGCAGTCGTACACGCAGCGGGATACTGTTGATGAACAGGCCGACGGTACGCTGCATCTCCGGCATGCCCACCGGTCGCCCGGCCACGGTGACACCGAACAGCACATCACGCTCGCCGCTGTATCGGCGCAGGGTCAGCGCCCACGCAGCCTGGGCGAAGGTATTGACGGTGAGCTGGTAGCGCTGCGCCAGTTCGCGCAGACGCGCACCCTCGGCGGCATCCAGACGCGTATAGCGGTCGCCGACGATCATCCCGCCGCTGTCGCCGGCATGCTCGCGCAGCAACGGCCGATCACTGGGGATCGGCGTCGGCCGCTCGAAGCCACGCAGCGTCTCGCCCCACCAGTGCCGCGACTGCTGCAGATCCTGACGCTGCAGCCAGGCGATGTAGTCGCGGTAGCGTGGCGGCGTCGCCAGGTTGGCCGCGCGTCCTTCACCGAGGGCACTGTAGACCTCGAAGAAGTCGTTCATCAGCAGGCCACGGCACCAGGCATCGATGAGGATGTGATGATTGCTCATCATGAACCAGTAGCGCGCCGCGCCCAGGCGGATCAGACGCAGGTGGAACGGCGGCTCCTCGAGCAGCGCGAAACCGGCCTCGCGCTCACGCGTGTGCAGGCTTTGCAGACGCGCTTCGTGACCGGCCTCGGGCAACGCGCTCCAGTCGAGGAACTCGATGCGTACCCGACCCGGCTTGTGGATCACCTGCAGCATCGTCTCGCCGGCGTTCCACACGAAGGACGCACGCAGCGCCTCGTGGCGCGCCACCACCGCCTGCCAGGCGGCAGCGAAACGCTCGGGGTC
The DNA here is from genome assembly GCF_003008615.1 of Pseudomonas mendocina. NCBI lineage: Bacteria > Pseudomonadati > Pseudomonadota > Gammaproteobacteria > Pseudomonadales > Pseudomonadaceae > Ectopseudomonas > Ectopseudomonas mendocina. The sequence continues at coordinate 4,321,884 of NZ_CP027657.1, read as the reverse complement.
AAGTTCGCTGTTAATACGGTAGCGATCCTGCATGTAGTAGATACCGGTACCCGGCTCCAGCAGGGTGTGCAGCAGCAGCCCTTCCTGCATCGGCGTCAGCGGGTAGACATCCTCGATCTCGCTGGCGGCTACCGGCAGTGCGTCCAGCTGCGCCTGGGTGAGCTGCGCCAACGGGAAGTCGGACGGAGTCAGACCTCCGGCGCCGTCCTCCAGGCAATGCGCGATCAGCGCCTGCAACTCGTCGAGGTAGGCCTGCGCCAGCGCACTCACCGTGCTCTCGTCATAACGCTCGCGGCTGTACGTCCAGCGCAGCAGCAGTTCGCCGCCGTAGACCTGGCCGTCGACGCTCAACTCGTTGGGCAGTGGCGCCTGCGGGTCATGGATCGGCCCGGTGGGCTGATCCAGCGGCTGGAACAGGGCATCGGTGAAGCTCTGGTCGAACTGGCCGAGGTAGTTGAAAGTGATCCTGGCCTGCGGCAGCGCAGCCATCGCCTCGCGTAGCGCAGGGTCAGCCAGATGACGCAACACGCCATGACCGAGCCCCTTGTGCGGCACCGCACGCAGTTGCTCCTTGATCGCCTTGATCGATTCGCCCGGTGCCTGTGCCGGGGTCAGGCGCAGCGGATAGGCACTGGTGAACCAGCCGACGCTGCGGGTCAGATCGATGTCGTCGAACAACGCTTCGCGACCGTGGCCCTCCAGTTGTACCAGCGCCGAGGGTTGCCCCGTCCAGCGACACAGTACGCGGGCCAGGGCTGTCAGCAGCAGATCGCCGACCTGGGTGCGGTAGGCCGTCGGCGCCTGTTGCAACAATTGCCGGGTACGCTGTGCATCGAGGCGCAGGCTGACACTTGCCGCCAGCGCCTCGCTGTTGCCGCCCTGAGGATGATCACAGGGCCAGTCGCCCTGTTCATTACCGAGCTGGGTCTGCCACCAGAGCAGCTCCTCACGCAGCGATTCGCTGCCGGCGTAGGCCTGCAAGCGTGCGGCCCAGTCACGCAAGGCGCTGGTCTTGGCCGGCAGTACCAGCGGCTGGCCGACTGCGAGCTGGCGGTAGGCCTGCTGCAAATCTTCCAGCAGGATGCGCCAGGACACCCCGTCCACCACCAAGTGATGAATCGCCAGCAGCAGACGCTGCTCGCCAGCCGAGTCGCTTTCCACAAGCACAGCGCGCAGCAGTGGCCCCTGTTTGAGGTCGAGACTGCGCTGGGCCTTGTCGAACAGCTCGGCGCAATCGTCGAAGGACTGCACCCGCTCATGCCAGAGTAGCGCCTCGTCCTGCACCGGGCGATGGGTTGCCTGCCAGCCCTCGTCGCCGAGCCGGAAACTCAGGCGCAGGGCATCATGCTGCTCGATCAGCCGTTGCAGCGCCTGGCGCAGCAGGCCGGGATCGAGGCGTTGCTGCGGTTGCAGCAGCAACGACTGGTTCCAGTGCTCGCGGCGTGGCAGCGGCAAGTCGAAGAACCAGTGCTGGATCGGCGTCAGTGCACTGTCGCCCTGCACCGCACCTTGCTCCGCCTGGCTGGCCTGACTGTGGCGGGCCACACCGGCGAGGCTCTGTACGGTCTGGTGCTGGAACAGGTCGCGCGGGCTGAAGTGGATGCCGAGCTGACGCGCACGGCTGACCACCTGGATGGACAGGATCGAGTCGCCACCCAGCTCGAAGAAGTTGTCATCGAGCCCGACCTGCTCGACATTGAGCACCTCGCGCCAGATTGCGGCCAGTTGCTGCTCAAGCAGACTGCGTGGTGCCACGAAGGCCTGCCGCCCCTGAGCCGGGTCGGGTGCCGGCAGCGCGTGGCGGTCGAGTTTGCCGTTGGCGGTCAGCGGCAGCTCGGCGAGCAGCAGCAGCAGAGTCGGTACCATGTAGTCCGGCAGTTGCTGCCTGAGATGCGCTTTCAGCGCCTCGCGCAGCTTGCTCTGGGCCGCCTCGTCCAGCTCGGCCACGGCGCTGGCGACATAGCCCACCAGTTGCTTGCCGCTCGGGCTGTCCAGCGCCAATACCACCGCCTCGCGAACCTGGGGATGTTCCAACAGGCGCGCCTCAATCTCACCCAGTTCGATACGGAAACCACGAATCTTCACCTGATGGTCGATGCGACCGGCGTATTCCACCAGGCCATCGTCGTGCTGGCGCGCCAGGTCACCCGTACGATACAGGCGCCCCGTGCCGAACGGATCGGGCACGAAGCGTTCGGCCGTCAGCGCCGGGCGCTGGTGATAGCCACGCGCCAGGCCGGCACCGCCGACGTACAGCTCGCCAGTCGCGCCCTGCGGCAGCAATGCCAGATCGGCATCGAGAATGTAGGCGACACGCGTACCGACCACGCTGCCGATGGGCACGCTGGCAGCGCCCTCCTGCAGTTGCTCGGGAGCCAGACAGGCCAGCGGCATCACCACCGTCTCGGTCGGCCCATAGGCATTGAAGAACTGCGCAGGCGCGAAGGCCTGACGAATTCGCTGCAGGTGTTCGGCGGTCAGCGCCTCACCGCCGGTGATGCACATACGTACCGGCAGTTGCCGGTTCTGCCCCTGCAACCACTGGGCGAGCTGGCTGCCATAGCTCGGCGTGAAGCCGAGCACGGTCACGCCCTGCTCGCAGATCAGTCCGCAGATGTCTTCAGCGCCCCACTGCCCCTGCGCGCGCAACACCACGCGCGCGCCACACAGCAGCGGCGCCAGCAGGCGTTCGCTGGCGGCGTCGAAGTTGATCGAATAGAAGTGCAGCTCACAGTCGGAAGCCTGCATGCCGAAGCGCTCGATCACCGCCTGGCAATGCATGGCGATTTCGCCGTGGGACACCACCACGCCCTTGGGCTTGCCGGTGGAGCCGGAGGTATAGATCAGGTAGGCCTGATGCTGCGGGCCGCTGAAAGCAGGCAGTGGCGTGGCGTCCTCTTCCTCCAGTGCCGGGGCGTCCTCTTCCAGGCACCAATGCGCGACACCGGCCGGCAGTTCACCGAGTGCCTCCAGCAACTGCGCGTGGCTGAGCAGCAAACGCACACCACTGTCCTCGATCATGTATTGCAGGCGTTCGAGCGGGTACTCGGGGTCGAGCGGCACATAGGCGCCGCCGGCCTTGAGGATCGCCAGCAGGCCGACCACCATCTCCAGCGAACGCTCCAGGGCCAGGCCGACTCGCACTTCGGGGCCGACACCCTGGCGGCGCAGCACGCGCGCCAGGCGGTTGGCACGCTGATCCAGCTCGGCATAGCTGAGCGTCTGCCCGGCGAAGGTCAGGGCCGGTGCCTGCGGCGTGGCGGTTGCGCGGGCGGCGAACAAACCGTGAATGGTGTTCTGCAACCCCGCGTCACCGATCTCCCCGCCCAGGCTGGCAAGCAATCCACGCTGCTCGTCACGATCCAGCAGCGGCAAGTCGGCCAAACGCCGCTGTGGCTCATCGACCATCGCCGCCAGCAGGTTCTGCCAATGCCTGGCCATACGCGCGATACGCGGCTCATCGAACAGATCGGTGCTGTAGGTCAGGCAGCAGCCCAGGCGCTGGTCGAGGTCGGTGACCTCCAGGTTGAGGTCGAACTTGGTCGCCCGCGCATCGTTGGCGATGTACTCGACGGTCATCCCGGCCAGTTGCCGGGTCTGCTGGAACTCCCAGCGCTGCACGTTGCACATCACCTGGAACAGCGGATTGTAGGCCGCGCTGCGCGGCGGTTGCAGAGCCTCCACCAGGTGGTCGAACGGCAGATCCTGATGCGACTGGCCGTCGATCACGGTCTGCCGCACCTGCTCCAGCAGTTCGTCGACACGCATCTGCCCGTCGAGCTGGCAACGCAGCACCTGGGTGTTGAGGAAGGCACCGATCAGCCCTTCGCTCTCTGGGCGGATTCGTCCCGCCACCGGTGCACCGATGCGCAGATCCTTCTGGCCGCTGTAGCGATAGAGCAGGGTCGCCAGGGTCGCGGTCATGGTCATGAACAGGGTCAGCCCGCGTGCAGCGTTGAACCGACGCACCCGCTCGGCCAGCTCGGGGTCGAGGTCGAAGCGATAGAGATCGCCCTGATGGCTTTGTACCGGAGGGCGTGGGCGGTCGCTCGGCAATTCCAGCAGGGGATGTTCATCGCCCAGCTTGGCCTTCCAGTAGTCGAGCTGACGCTGGCCTTCACCTGCCTCCAGCCACTCACGCTGCCATACGCTGTAGTCCAGGTACTGCACTGGCAAGGGTTGCAGTGGCGAATCGCGCTCCTCGAGGAAGGCTTCGTAGAGCGCACCCAGTTCGCGGGCGAAGATGTCCATCGCCCAGCCTTCGGTGACGATATGGTGCAGGGTCAGCACCAGGTAGTGTTCGCGCTCGGCCATCTTCACCAGGCACACCCGCAGCAGCGGCCCGCTTTCCAGGTCGAAGGGGCGGTGCGCCTCGCTGTCGGCGAGCGCCTGCAAGCGCTGCTGGCGGTTGACGCGATCCAGCGCGGAGAAGTCCTGCCAGTCCATGCGCACCCCGCCGTCGCCGTGCACGCGCTGTACCGGTACACCGTCGACGCTGGGGAAGGTGGTGCGCAGGGTCTCGTGGCGCTGCACCAGGACCTGTAGCGCGGCCTCGAAACGCGCCACGTCCAGCGGCCCGCTCAAACGCGCCAGACCGCCGACGTTGTAGGCCGGACTGTCCGGCTCCAACTGCCAGAGGAACCACATGCGTTGCTGCGAATAGGACAGCGGTACCGGACGTTCGCGGTCGATACGACGGATCGCGCCCTGGCTGTCACCCTGGCCGCTGGCCTGGAGCAGGCGCACCCGTTCGGCGAACGCCTCCAGCTCACTGGCCTCGAACAGCACGCGTAGCGGCAGATCGACGTCGCAGGCCTGGCGGGTGCGCGAGACGATCTGGGTGGCCAGCAACGAGTGGCCGCCGAGTTCGAAGAAGTCGTCGCGCAGGCCGATCTGCGGCAAGCCGAGCACCTCGCTCCAGATCGCAGCGATGCGGCGCTGCAGTTCACTGCGTGGCTCGACATGCTCACGCTGCTGCCACACCGGCTCGGGCAGCGCCCGCAAGTCGAGCTTGCCGCTGGGCCCCACAGGCATCTGTGCCAGGCGCATCAGTTGCGCCGGCACCATGTAATCCGGCAATTCGCCCTGCAAGGCACTGCGCAAGCGCGCATTCTGCTCGCCTTCCGTCTCGGCGCCCGTCGGGCTGGTGTAGTAGCCCACCAGCTGACTGCCAGCCACGCCCTCGCGGATCAGCACCACGGCCTGCGCCACCCCCGGCTGGGCCAGTAGACGCGCCTGGATTTCCTCGGGCTCGATACGGAAGCCGCGCAGCTTCACCTGGTGGTCGAGGCGACCCAGGTACTCCAGCACGCCATCGGCGTTCCAGCGTGCCCGGTCGCCGGTGCGATAGAGGCGTTCACCATCGGCGGAGAACGGGTCGGCGACGAAGCGTTCGGCACTCAGACCGGGACGCCCCAGGTAACCACGGGCCAGCCCCAGGCCACCGATGCACAACTCGCCGGGCACACCGACCGGCAGCGGATTCAATTCGCCATCCAGCACCCGGCAGATCACGTTGCCCAGCGGACGGCCGATCGGCGAACGCTCGCCATCCTGCTCCCGGCAGTGCCAGTGGGTGACGTTGATCGCTGTCTCGGTCGGCCCATAACGGTTGTGCAGGGCCACTGCCGGCAAGCGTTGCAGCACGCGATTACGCAGAGCTGCCGGCAATGCCTCACCGCCGGAGAACAGGCGGCGCAGGCTAGAGCATTCGGCCACGCCGGGTTCGTCGATGAACAGTTGCAACAGCGGCGGCACGAAATGCAGCGTGGTCACCCCGAACTGCCGCACCAGCTCGACCAGACGTACCGGATCGCGGTGCTCGCCGGGTGCCGCGAGCACCAGCCGGCATCCGCTGATCAGTGGCCAGAAGCACTCCCACACGGAGACGTCGAAGCTCACCGGCGCCTTCTGCAACAGCACGTCGTCGCGGCCAAGCGCGTAGGTCGCCTGCATCCATTGCAGGCGTTCGGCCAGGGCCGCATGGGTATTGCCGACGCCCTTGGGCTGGCCGGTGGAGCCGGAGGTGTAGATCACGTAGGCCAGGTTGTCGCCGTGCAGGCGCAGGCCGGGAGCAGCACTGGGCCAGCCATCGAGGTGGAGGTTGTCCAGGCAGATCGACGTGACGCCATCGACGGCCGGCAGGCGCTCGAACAGTCGATTCTGGGTCAGCAACAGCTCGGCACCGCTGTCGGCCAGCATGTAGGCCAGACGTTCGGCGGGATAGTCCGGATCCAGCGGCACATAGGCACCGCCTGCCTTGATGATCGCCAGCAGGCCGATCAGCAACTGCGGCGAACGCTCGGCACAGATCGCCACGCGCACGTCGGGCCCGACGCCCTTGTCACGCAGGTAGTGGGCCAGGCGGTTGGCGCGCGCATGCAGTTCGCCGTAGTCGAGGCTGCCGCCGTCCCACTCCAGGGCCACGCAATCGGCGGATGACGCCAGTTGCCGCTCCAGTAGCTCCGGCAACCAGACGCGCGCCGGCTCGCAGGGCGCGCTGCCCCAGGCCTGCAACTGCATGGCCTGCCCGGCATCGACCAGCGCGACATCACCCAGGCAACGCTGAGGATCGTCCACCACCTGGCGCAGCAGCTCCAGGTATTGCCCGGCGAAGCGCTGGATGCTGGCTTCGTCGAACAGGTCGGCGGCGTAGTCGAAGTTGAGGGTCAGGCGGCCACGCGCATCTTCTTCGCTCTGCAACTGCAGGTCGAACTTGGCTTCGCGGCTGTGCCAGGGCAACTCGTCGGCAAGCAGTCCGGGCAGCCGGCGCAATACGGACAGATCGCGCTGCTGATGGTTGAACAGCACCTGGAACAGCTGGCCACCCTCACCGCAGGCTTCGAGCACCTGGTCGAACGGCAGATCCTGGTTGGCCTGCGCCGCCAGGGTCGCTTCGCGTGCCTCACCGAGCAGCGCGGCGAATGGCTGGCGCGCCTGCGGCGCCCCGCGCAGCACCAGGGTATTGATGAAGAAGCCGACCAGCCCCTGGGTTTCCAGGCGCTGGCGATTGGCACTGGGCACGCCGATGCGGATGTCGCCCTGCCCGCTGTGGCGGTGCAGCAGCGCCTGGAATGCCGCCAGTAGCCACATGAATACGCTGGCGTCATGATCCAGCGCAGCGTCGCGGATGGCGCGCGCCAGGGCATCGTCGAGCCGCAGGCTGTAGCGTGCGGCCGGCGATGCCTGATTGGCCCGACGCGGATGGTCGGTATTCAGCTCGAGCACCGGCGCCTCGCTGCCCAGCTGGTTGCGCCAGTAGGCCAGTTGGCGAGCCCCTTCGCCCGCCTCCAGCCACTGCCGCTGCCAACTGGCGAACTCCGCGTAGTGCAGCGTCAGCGGCGCCAGGTTCGCCGGCTGGCCACCGCAGGCCTCGGCGTACAGGCGCGAGAACTCGTCCAGCAGCAGGTTCAGCGACCAGCCATCGGCGACGATGTGATGCAGGGTGACCCAGAGCTGGTGCTCCTGCTCATCCAGACGCACCAGGCTGACCCGCAGCAGCGGCCCCTGCTCCAGGTCGAACGGTTGCTGCGCCTCGGCCTCGCGCTGCCGGGCAGCAGTGGCGGCACGCTCAGCCTCGGGCAGCCCGCTGAGATCGATCGTTTGCCAGGCGAGCTCCCCTTGGGCATCGATGCGCTGCAGCGCCACACCATCGCGCTCGAGGAAGCGCGTGCGCAGCGACTCGTGACGCTCGAGCAGACGCTGAAAGCTGCCGCGCAGGGCCGCCTCATCCAGTTCACCGCGCAGGCGCAGGCCACCGGGAATGTTGTAGGCGGCGCTCTGCGGATCGATCTGCCAGGTCAGCCAGAGACGTCGCTGCGCCGCCGATTGCGGCAGATCGATACCGCGCGGCAGGTGCGCCATGGGCGACTGTACCGGAGCACCCTCGGCCAGTTGACGAGCCACCGCGGCGCTGAAGGCCTGCAAGGTCGGCGCCTCGAACAGCTGGCGCAATTCGATGGCAGCACCGAGGCTTTCGCGAACCAGGGCAACCACCTGGGCAGCAGCGATGGAGTTACCGCCAAGCAGGAAGAAATGGTCGCGCGGCGCAACCTGCGTCACGCCCAGCTGAGCCTTCCAGATCGCACCGATGCGCTCCAGCGACTCGTCATCCAGGGGCACGCCAGCGCTTTGCTCGCTGGCATCGACACCAGGGAAAACGGCGTAGCTGTCCAGCGTGCCGTCCTCCAGACGCAACCGACAGGCCGAACGCTGCAACTTGCCACTGGAGGTCTTGGGCAAGGCGCCAGGGTTGAGCAGCACCACGACCTGCGGTGCTTGCTGATAGGCCTCCGCCACGGCCTGGCGAATCGAGTCGATCAGTTCGCGGGCCGGTACCGACTTCTGTACGCCACGACCGATTTCGGCGGCGATGCCGATCCCCTCCTCGCCGTCGACCTTGAGCGCGAACGCCGCGACCCGCCCCTTGCGCACCGCTGCGACCTCGGTCTCCACGGTACGCTCGATGTCCTGCGGGTAGAGGTTGTGGCCACGGACGATGAGCATGTCTTTCAGGCGACCGGTGACGTACAGCTCGCCGCTGCGCAAAAAGCCCAGATCGCCGGTGCGCAGCCAGGTACGGCCCTCGCGCTCGACGAAGGTCGTTGCCGTGGCCTCGGGGTTGCGCCAGTAGCCGCGGGCGATGCTCGGCCCTGCGGCCCAGATTTCACCGACCTGGTCATCACCCAGCGTCTCGCCGCTGGCCGCGTCGACGATCGATACCGCGTGCTCCGGCTGGCTGCGGCCGCAGCACATCAGCACGCTGTCCTCGCCCACGGCGATGCGGTTGCGCGTCAGTGCCTCGCCATCCACCGGCAGAGCCGCGATCCCCTGCCCGCGCTGCCCTCCGGTGACGAACAGCGTCGCTTCGGCCAGGCCGTAGCAGGCGAAGAAACTGGAGGCGTCGAAACGGCTGGCGGCGAACTTCCCGGCGAAGTGCTCCAGGCTGTCCTGGCGGATCGGCTCGGAACCCGAGAACGCTACGCGCCAGCGGCTCAGGTCGAGACGCTCCAGCGCGGATTCGGCCACCCGCTCGCTGCACAGGCGGTAGGCGAAGTCCGGCCCACCGCTGATGGTGCCGCCATAACGGCTGACCGCCTCCAACCAGCGCAGCGGCCTGGCGAGGAAATACTGCGGCGACATCAACACGCAGGGAATGCCGCTGAAAATCGGTTGCAGCAGACCACCGATCAGACCCATATCGTGATACAGCGGCAGCCAACTGACGATCACGTCATCGTCGCCGATACCGAAGCCTCGACGGATCAGCACCTCGTTGGCGACCAGATTGCCATGACTGACCTGCACCCCCTTGGGCAATGCAGTAGAGCCCGAGGTGTACTGGAGAAAAGCGATGTGCTCGCCACGCAGCGCTGGCTCGCGCCAGGCGTCAGCGCCGGCCAGGTCGAGCTGATCGACGCAGAGCAGGTGTGGGGCACCGGAAGAAGACAACTGATCGCTCATCTGCAACAGCGGCCCGCCCAGATCCGCAGTGGTCAGGATCAGGCTCGGCTCGGCATCGGCGATGATCGACTGCAAACGCTGCTGATGATGACGGCGCGCCGACTCCGGCGGGTAGGCCGGCACGGCGATCACGCCGGCGTACAGGCAGCCGAAGAATGCCGCGACATAGTCCGGCCCACTGGGGAACAGCAGCACCGCACGGTCACCCAGTTCGGCGTGCGCCTGCAGGGCTGCAGCAATGGCGCGCGCACGCCGGTCGAGGTCGGCGTAGCTGAGCAGCACGCCCTCACCGTCATCCGCCTCGAGAAAACGCAGCGCCAGGCGCTCGGGCATCTGTTCGGCACGACGGCGCAGGGCCTGAACCAGAGTGGTAGGGGTTTCGAATGCATCCATCATGTCTTCACCTGAGCCGATTCAAGGCTTGCGGTCGGTTGAAAGGGGAATACCGGTGATAGGAGAGCGGCTCAGCCAGCGGCTCGCCGCCTCTCAAGGCTCCAGCAGCGCAGGTGGCGCTCGCTGTGGCGGCACACCAGGCGCAGGGTTCGCGCCTCCTGCTGCTGGATGAAAAAGTGGTGTCTTTCCAGCAAGTCCAGCGAGAAGTCGCCACAGGTTTCCCGCTGCCATTCGAGCAGCGCGTCCACCCTGATCTCGCCCAGCTTCCTGCCCAGCACATGGACGGAGGCACGCAGCGGGGGGCGCTGGCGGTAGCGGTAGCCACCTGACTGATCGGCAGACAGGGTGAGCGCATCGCCTTCGCCGGGCTCGTACAGCCAGGTGTCCGTGCACGCCTCACCAACGCAGCGCCGATCACAGCGTGACGGAGCCACCACCCCGGACACGAACAGGGCAAGCGGCTCGGGCGCACCGTGCTGGCGCATCCAATGAGCCAGCTCGTAGGCCACCAGACCACCGAGGCCGTGACCGAACAGAACATAGGGCTGCTGCTCGCCATTGCCAAATACGCCAGCCAACTGCCTAACGAGCAGGCCGATATCCGATTGCTGCCCGCCAGCGGCAGGGCTACCGCTCGGGGGCAGCTCCAGCGGCCGTACCTGAATCCATTCCGGCAGCGACTCGCTCCAGCGCCGATAGAACGCAGCACTCCCCCACGCATGAGGCACACAGAACAACTGCAGGGCACTCACTCGCAGCGCTCCCGGCGTCGGCAAATCGACCATCTGAAATACATCGGCTTGATCCTCTACGAGACCCCGGAAGGGCTGGGTATCGACTAGAGGACGGATCGGAGGCGGGAATAATTAGGCGCGACGGTGGCCACAAGAGGTAAATCACAGAAAGACGCAAACGAGATTGACAATCATTATCACTACTAATACTTTGTTTCCGGATGTGTGACCTCCTCATCCACCTTCACCAGACGCAAGGTGATTTCCATGCCGGAACAAACCCTCACAAGTACGTGCCACTCACCCCTGCTTCAGGCCTTCGTCAACAACCGAACCCTCCTGGTCAAGACCGCAGCCCGCATCACCGGCTGTCACTCCCGAGCCGAAGATGTCGTTCAGGACGCCTTCTTCAGGCTGCATAACGCCCCGCAGATACAGTCCTCACTCAAGGCCCAGCTCAGTTACCTGTTCCAGATCGTCCGCAACCTGGCCATCGATCACTACCGCAGGCAAGCCATGGAACTGCGCTACAGCGGCAGCGAAGAGGAAGGCCTCAACGTACCCAACCCCAGCGCTTCCCCCGAAAACACCCACATCAACCAGCACGCCCTGGCCACCCTCGACAACGCCCTGAATGACCTGCCTGCGCGCACTCGCTACGCCTTCGAGATGTACCGCCTGCACGGCGTACCGCAGAAAGACATCGCCAAGGAACTCGGCGTATCGCCCACCCTGGTCAACTTCATGATTCGCGACGCCCTGGTGCACTGCCGTAAGACCGCTACCGCCCAGAACCTCTGAAAACCGCCCGAAAGGACGCAGGAGGCACACCCCTCGTCCTTTCGGGCGCACTCGGTGCCCGACAGCTGGAGTCTTTTGGGTTTGCCGTGTTTCGAGCGAATGCATTCCCTAGGAACGAACGAAGCCCAGGAAAATTAAGGCCAGCAAACAAGGAACAATGGCTCTGAGCCGGAAGATCAGGCCGCCATAGCAGTCAGCCTGATAGCGCTACACCGAAGCAGGATTCGCCCCGGAACGGGCCTTGCCCGCCCACCACAGGGCAAGCGGACCCAAGGTCAGCAGCAGGCCCATCAAGGCGAACGCCGCCCACCAGCCGAGCAACTGCTGATCGCCCAGCATGTCGAGGGTCATGCCGAACAGCAGCGGGCCGAGAAAGGCACCGGTAAAACCGGTGCAGGAGTACAGCGCCATCGCCGCGCCACGATGGCTGGCCGGAGCCACGCTGACCAGCCCGGCGGTCAGCGATGCGGAGTCGGCAGTCACGGTCACCGCGTAGATCAGAATCAGCACCAGCATCACCCAGAATGGCAGCGCCGCACCCAGGCCGACCACGGCAGCCAGTACCGCGGAGCTGAGCATCACGCCGATCAACCAGCGCTGGCGCCCAAAACGCAGCGCCAGCTCATTGCCAAGAATGCTCGACGGCATGCCGATCAGGGTCGCCAGCATCGCCACCCAGGTGCCGGACAACCAGGGATCGACGCCTTGCAGATGCCCGGAGAACACCACGAAAGCCACCAGCCAGGCACGCAGGGCGAACAGTTCCAGATTGTGCATCGCGTAGGCCAGGCAGTACGCCAGCACTGCACGGCTTTTCAGCGGCGCCAGATCCAGCAGATTGCGCGGTGCGTGGGCGACCACCGGCTTTGACGCAAGGCCCCAGTACACCAGCGCCCAGGCCAGCAGCGCGCAAGCACCGCTGAGCAATGCCGGCAGTTGCCAGCCGCCGAGCTTGGCCAGCTCACCAGACAAGGTGAAGGACAACGCCGTGCCCAGGCCGAAACTGGCGGTATAGAAGGCGATTGCCCGCGACTGCGAAGCACCGTCGATGCGCTCGGACAGGGCCTTGAGCCCCGGCATGTAGGTGCCCGCCAGGCCGATGCCGGCGAGCACACGCCAGAGCAGCGCCGACCAGAAACCGTCAGCGAAGACGAAACCGGCACTGGCCACAGCCGTCAGCAGCATGGCCGCCAGGTAGATCAACCGGGCATCGTGACGGTCGGTCAGGCCGGTGAGTACCGGCACGGCCAGCATGTAGCCGAGAAAGAAGCCGCCGCCGATCCAGCCAGCCTCGGTATTGCTCAACCCCCAGAGCGCCTGGAACTGCGGCAGCAACGCGGCGAACAAGGCAAAGCCGGCCATGCCCAGGGTTTCGGCCGTACACAGCAACAGGGTAATGCGGCGAGCGTTCATGCTTTTCTTACGGCAAAAAGTCAGAAGGCCTTGCACTGTAACGGCAAAGCCGCGTGAATCGGAAACCTTTGGTTACATACAGTTCAAAGCACCAGGCCATCGCTGGCCAGGCTTACACCAGGTGGCAAGGCTTCGGGATGCTCCAGCAACCAGGCATCGAAGGCATGACCGATATGGGTCAACGCTGATTGTTTCGGTTGCAAGCGCTTGATCACCTCCAGCGCACGAGTCAGGTCGTTGTGGTTGCGCGGCGCCACCGCCTGCGGCGCGGTGGAGCAGTCGAGTACCAGCAGATCCAGCGGCGCATGCTCCAACTCCGCGCAACTGGCCTCGGGTACGCCAACGGTATCGGTGAGGTAGGCGATGCGCCTGCCCTGCCCTTCGAACCCTTGCTCTTCAAACAAGTACCCGAAAGTCGGCTTGGAATGCATCAGCGGCAACGCGGTAACGCTCAGCTCACCCAACTGGCGGCGCTCGAAGGCGGCGAACGGCCGGCTGAAGTCGAGGATGCCCGGATGCTTGTACAGATCGGCAAGGCCCTCCGGGTCATACGGACCATGCACGGGGATGATCAGGCCATGGCCCCAGCGCAGGTGCAACAGGCCCTGGGCATGGTCGGCGTGGTAGTGGGTCTGCAGGATGCCGCTGAGGCTGTGCGGCGGGAAGCGCTCGGCAAGGTCGGTCAGGCCGCTGTCGATTAGCCAGCGCTGAGTGCCGCACTCGATCAGTGCGCAGCAGGGGCCACGGCGCCGTGCCGGATAGACGCGCGCCGCATCGCAGGCCGGGCAGCTGCAGTTATAGACCGGCACCTGGCGGGCATCGCCGGTGCCAAGCAGGGTCAGGCGCATCGGCGGGTCTCGTCCAGCAGCTGCAGCAGACGATTCACGGTCTGCTGCAGCGGGCCGGAGTTGTCCAGGGTGATGAGGCTCGTTTCGGCCGCCGTGCCGGCTACGCTCAAGCGACGACTGCGGGCCAGACGCTGCTCGATCTGCTCCGGTGTTTCCCGGCCACGGGCCAGCAGGCGCTGGCGCAGCACCGCCTCGTCGACCTGCAGAAGAATCGCCAACAAATCCGGATAGCGCTGGCGCGCAGCTTCGAGATGACCGCGCGAACCGTTGATCAGCACATCCTGCCCGGCGTTCAGCCACTCATCGATCTCGCGCGGGATGCCATAGGCCAAGCCATTGGCGCGCCAGCTCAGGGCGAAGGCGCCCTCGCCCTCCAGGCGCTCGAACTCGGCCGGGGTCACACCCAGCGCATCTTCCCCCATCGATTCGGCGCTGCGGGTGATCACCCGTCGGGCGAAACGACAGCCGTGCGCCTCCAGCGGCGCACGCGCGGCTTGCAACAGGCTGTCCTTGCCCGAGCCCGAAGGCCCCATCAGATAGATCAACCTGCCCTGCATCAGAACACCCTTCGTGCTTGGCGCCACACCTGCTGGATCACCGGCTGCTCGCCATGCGCCCTGGCCTGCACCAGGTCGGCCCGCAGCCCGACGCGAATCTCGCCGCGATCGTCCATCCCCGCCGCCCTGGCCGGTGCGCGGCTCACGGTGGCGATGGCCGCAGGCAAATCATAGTCGTTGTCCTGCCCGGCGAGCAGCCAGGCCGCATGCAACAGGCTGGCCGGGTAGTAGTCACTGGAGAGGATATCCAGCACGCCGTGACGCGCCAGTTCGGCGGCGGCGATATTGCCCGAGTGCGAACCACCGCGCACCACATTGGGCGCGCCCATCAGTACTTTCAGACCCAGTTCGTGACTGGCCCTGGCCGCCTCCAGGGTGGTGGGGAACTCGGCGATGGCCATGCCGAAGCCGGCCGACTCCTGCACGTGGGCCAGGGTCGCGTCATCATGGCTGGCCACCGAGATGCCCCGGCTGTGGCAGTCCTCGACGATGACACGGCGCTGGTAGTCGCTGTACTGGCGCGAGTTGGCGATCTGTTCCTGGAGAAACTCCTCCATCTCCGCCGGGCTCAGGTGGTACTTGCCCATGTAGTACTCGCGGTACTTCTCCACCTTGGCGAACTGGCGCTGGCCGGGCGAGTGATCCATCACCGACACCAGCGCCACCAGCGGGTGCTCCACCAGGTCGCGGTAGATCGTCAGCGCATCGGGATGGCACAGCTCGCAGCGCAGATGCAGGCGGTGCTCAGCACGGGTCTGCCCGGCTGCCTCGCTGGCGGCGATGGCCTCGATCATCGCCGGCAGTTGCTGCATGCGCCGGCCACGCGGGTTGATGTCACCGATGGACAACGCATCGAACACCGTGGTGATGCCGGCGGCGACGATCTGCGCATCATGGGTGAGCACCGCCGACGCCGACGGCCAATCGACCCCCGGCCTGGGACTCATGTGCTTTTCCAGGTTGTCGGTGTGCAACTCCACCAACCCTGGTAGCAGGTAATCACCTCCCAGATCCTGGGCCTGCGGCAGGCGGCTGGCGCCCTCGTCCACCGCGGCGATCAGGCCGTCACGCAGCAGCAACATGCCGAGAAACTCGCGCTCGGCAGTGACGACGCGGGCATTGCTGAGAATCTGTTCAGACGACATAGACGTACTCCGCTTGCGCCGCCTCGGCGCTCATGTCGAGGTAACGGTCGGCCACCGCCTCGCGGGCGATGCGGTCATGGAAGATGCCGATCAGCGCACTGTCAGCGGCCTTGGCTTCGTTGATCAGCGCCAGCACCACCTGGCGGTTGGCTTCGTCCAGCGAGGCAGTGGGCTCGTCCAGCAGCAGCACCGGCCACTCGACCATGAAGCCGCGGGCAATGTTGACGCGCTGCTGCTCACCGCCGGAGAAGGTGCCCGGCGCCAGTTGCCAGAGCGCCTCGGGAATGTTCAGCCGCGCCAGCAATGCCTTGGCCCGCGCCTCGGCGTCGCTACGCGTCCAACCGCGTGACAGCGCCGGCTCCATCACCACGTCCAGGGTCGAGACCCGCGGGATCACCCGCAAGAACTGGCTGACGTAACCCAGACTCTGCCGCCGCACCTCCAGCACCTGGCGCGGCTGAGCACCGACCAGCTCAACGGCGTTGCCCTGATGACGGATACGAATGCTGCCGCCGGCGGCCAAGTAGTTGCCGTACAGGGTGCGCAGCAGGGTCGACTTGCCGGCGCCGGACTTGCCGTGCAGCACCAGGCACTCGCCCCCACGCACGCTGAAGTTCAGATCACGCAGCACCTGCAGGACGACGCCGTTCTGCTGGTGCAGGGTGAAGGTCTTGCTGAGGCTGCTGACCTCGATCAGGTTGTTCATATACACCTCGATTGCTGTCGTAGCCCGGATGCAATCCGGCGGTGACGGGCACGGGCGTCCCGGATTTCATCCGGGCTGCGGATTGACGGTTGCAGGCCGTAGGACGGGTGTAACCCGCCATTGCCGTGGCGGGTTACACCCGCCCTACATCCCGCGTCATGCGCAAGCGTGCAGCTCTCAGTCATGGCTGCAGCACCGACGACACCAACAGTTGCGAATAGGGATGCTGCGGATCGTCGAGAATCTGATCCGTCAGCCCCGCCTCCACCACGCGCGAGCGGCGCATCACCATCAGCCGATCGGCCAGCAGGCGCGCCACCGCCAGGTCATGGGTGACGATCACCACGGCCAGATCCAACTCACGCACCAGGCCGCGCAGCAGATCGAGCAGGCGCGCCTGCACCGACACGTCCAGCCCGCCAGTCGGCTCGTCCATGAACACCAGGCGCGGCGAGGACACCAGGTTGCGGGCGATCTGCAGGCGCTGCTGCATGCCACCGGAGAAGGTGCGCGGCAGATCATCGATACGTGCCGGGTCGATCTCCACCTGGCTCAGCCAGTCGAGCCCGGCGGCACGCAGTTCACCGTAGTGGCGCACGCCCTGGGCCATCAGCCGCTCGCCGATGTTGGCGCCGGCCGAGACCGCCATGCGCAGGCCATCACGCGGGTTCTGCTCGACGAAGCCCCATTCGGTGCGCAGCAGCGTGCGTCGTTCGGCCTCGCTGGCGCTGTAGAGGTCGAGCCACTGGCCGTCACGACCGCGATAACGCACGCTGCCGCGATCCGGCGGGCAACGGCCGGAGAGCAGGCTGAGCAAGGTGGACTTGCCCGAGCCCGACTCGCCGACGATGCCCAGCACCTCCCCCGGATAGAGGTCGAAACTCACGCCCTGGCAGCCCTTCTCCGGGCCGTACAGGCGGGTCAGATCACGCACCGAGAACAGCGGCTCGGCCACTGCCACAACAGGTTGCAGACGTTCGGCGGCGCTCATTGCAGGTTCTCCTCGGTGCGCTGGCGGCAGTAGTCGGTGTCGGAGCAGACGTAGCGCTTGCTGCCGACGTCGTCGACGATCAGCTCGTCAAGGAAGGACTCGGTGCTGCCACAGAAAGCGCAGCATTCGTCCCACTGCTGCGCAGCAAAGGGGTGATCCTCGAAGTCCAGGCTGACCACCTGAGTAAAGGGCGGCACCGCGTACAGGCGCTTCTCGCGACCGGCACCGAACAGCATCAGCGCCGGGCTCATGTCCAGCTTGGGGTTGTCGAACTTGGGGATCGGCGACGGATCCATCACGTAGCGCTCGTCCACCGTCACCGGGTAGGCGTAGGCGGTAGCGATATGGCCGAAGGTGGCGATGTCCTCGTACAGCTTCACGTGCATCACGCCGTAGTCTTCCAGCGCGTGCATGGTGCGCGTCTCGCTCTCGGACGGTTCGATGAAACGCAGCGGCTCAGGGATAGGTACCTGATAGACCATGATCTGCCCGGCCGAAAGCGGCGTTTCCGGAATGCGGTGGCGGGTCTGGATCACGCTGGCCTCCACCGTGCGCTCGGTGGTGGCGACACCAGCGGTGCGGGCGAAGAAGCGGCGGATCGACACCGCATTGGTGGTGTCATCGGCGCCCTGGTCGATCACCTTGAGCACGTCATCCGCACCAAGAATGGCGGCTGTCAGCTGCATACCGCCGGTGCCCCAGCCATAGGGCAGCGGCATTTCGCGACCGCCGAAAGGCACCTGGTAGCCGGGGATCGCCACGGCCTTGAGCAGGCCACGGCGGATCATGCGTTTGGTCTGTTCGTCGAGGTAGGCGAAGTTGTAGGCCGACGCCACGCGGGCGCCACTTGCGGTGGAAGCGTTCATCAGCGGTTCTCCTCTGCCGACGCCTGGCGGCGCAGCTTGCGGATCAGTTCCAGTTCGGCCTGGAAGTCGACGTAATGCGGCAACTTGAGGTGCGAGACGAAGCCGGCAGCCTCGACGTTGTCGCAGTGCATCAGCACGAATTCCTCCTCCTGCGCCGGCCCCTGTACCTCTTCGCCGTACTCGCCGGCACGCAGCGCGCGGTCGACCAGGGCCATGCCCATGGCCTTGCGCTCGGCGTAACCGAAGGCCAGGCCATAGCCACGGGTGAACTGCGCCTGCTCGGCGCTTTCCCCGACGAACTGGTTGACCATCTCGCATTCGGTGATTTCGATATCGCCCAGCGGCACGGCGAAACCCAGTTCGGCAGGCGTCATCCATACCTCGACGGTGCCGATACGGATCTCCCCGGCGAACGGGTGGTTGCGACCGTAGCCGCGCTGGGTGGAATAGCCGAGCGCCAGGAGAAAGCCTTCGTCCCCCCGGGCCAATGCCTGCAGGCGCTCGGCGCGGCTGGCGGGAAAGGCCAGCGGCTCGCGGGTGATGTCAGGCACCGGTGCACCGTCGTCCTGCTCGCGGGCCATCAGGCCCTCGTCGGCAAGAAAGTCCAGCACCCGCGGACAGGGCTTGGGCTCGTCGGTAACGGCCACTTCCGGCGCCGGGTACTCGCCCTCGGCCAGCAAGGTGAAATCCAGCAGACGGTGGGTGTAGTCGAAGGTCGGGCCGAGCAGTTGGCCACCGGGCAAATCCTTGAAGGTGGCTGAAATGCGCCGCTCCAGTTGCATCTGCGTGCTGTCCAGCGGCTCGCTGACGCCGAAACGCGGCAACGTGGTGCGGTAGGCGCGCAGCAGGAAGATGGCCTCCATCAGGTCGCCAGCCGCCTGCTTGATCGCCAGCGCAGCCAGTTCCTCGTCGTACAGCGAACCCTCGCTCATGACGCGGGCCACGGCCAGCGGCAGTTGCTGACGCACCTGCTGTACGCCCAGCTCGTCGATGGCGGTATCGCCACGGCGACGGCTGGCCAGCAGTTGATGGGCATTGTCGATGGCGCGTTCGCCACCCTTGACGGCGACGTACATCAGGCAGCCTCCTCGGTTTCGATCAGCACGCGGGTGCTGCGTGGCAGGCCGATCACCTCGCCGCCTGCGGCGAAGAAACAATCCAGGCCACGGGGAAAGGCACTACGCGCCAGGCGCTGCTGCCAGAACGACGCCGGCAACGGCAGGTTGACGCTGCGCACGTCCTTGATGCCCGGCCCACGCCAACGCAGCGGGGCGCCGGCGTGCAGATCGGCGAGCTGAATCAGCAGCGTGCAGGACTGATCCGGGTAGCGTTCGCTGCCGTTGTCGAAGTCCGACAGATCGCTCAACTCGCGCTCATCCAGCAGGGCGAACAGGGCGATCTCGCGCTCGGCGACGATCGGACAACCACAGTGGAACGCCAGGTTGGCGCGAATCAGCGGCGTATCGAAGCGCGGCGCCAGCCACAGCGGCGTATCACTGTCGAGGAAGGCCAGGCACAGGCCATAGGTGGCCGGTGCCAGCTCACCCAATGCATGGGCGCGATCCATGGCGCGCGGCAATCCCGGTTCGGCCAGCGCACCGAGGGCCGCTCGGAAGCTGACCTGGGCATCCAGCACCGGATCGTCGAAGGCCGGTTGCAGCCAGTGCGAGCTGTGCGACGTAGTCATCAATCCTCTCCTCTGACCAGGGTGAAGAACTCCACCTGAGTGGTGGCGGTACGGGCGGCCCGGGCCAGGCGCTGCTCGCGCTGCTGACGGGCCAGGGGGTCGATCAGATCGCTGAGCCAGCGCGCCTGGTCGCTGCCCTGCAGGTGGGCATCGGCCAGCGCCGCCAGTTCGGCGCGGCGCTTGTCACGTCCGGCCAGGTAGCTGTAGCCGGTGCGGCCGTCAGCCAGGCGTACCACGCAGCGGGTGACGGTCATTTCGCCGAGGTTGAAGGCGCTGCCGTTGCCGCCCATGCGCCCACGCACCAGGGTCATGCCCACCTCGGGGGCACGGATCAGTTGATAGGCGCTGTCTTTCAACGCCGCCTCGTGGGCATCGAGCGCCTGGCCGGCACGGGCCAGCACGCCCATCCAGCGCTGACGCGCGGTGGTATTCGGGTCTTGGTGGTTCATGCGGGTCTCCATCAGGTCGCGACCTGGTACTGGAAGCGGTCGGCTCGGCTGCTGGATTGCGCCAGTTCCACGGCACGACCGGCGGGATCACGGGACAGCGTGAGCACGCTGAGCAGCGGCGCATGACGCGGCATCAGCAGGTGCGCAGCCTCCTCGCGGCTAGGCAGGCGTGCACCGATCAGGCTGAAGGTGCGCGCCAGCGGCAGGTCGCGCTCGCCCAGGTACTGGCGCAGCGAACCGCCCCGGTAGTCGGCCAGCAGCGGTGCCAGGCTGGCGCAGAAACGGTGACGGATCAGGCTCAGCGGCTGGCCGTCGAGCAGGCGCAGGGTGGCCAGTTCGACCAGTTCGCTGCCATCGGGCAGTTGCAGATGTCGGCACTCCTCGCTGCTGCCGCTGCGGCGCAGGCGCTCGAGCAGCTGCGCCTCGACGCGGTGGCCAAGCGCCGACAGCGACTGACTGAAGGCACTGCCCGCCTCCACCGGATACACCAGCGGCTTGGCCAGCACCTGGGTGCCCTTGCCCTGGCGGCGCAGCAGACGGCCTTCGAGCACCAGCTCGTCGACGGCGCGACGCAGGGTGTGGCGGTTGACGGAAAAGCGCGCGGCCAGTTGCATCTCGCCTGGCAGGTAGTCGCCTGGGCTCATGTGCTGCACGTCTTCACGCAACACGGCGGCCAGTTCGCGGTACAGCGGTTCGCTTTGTCTAGACAAGTTCATCGTTTGAAAAGGGCGCACGCAGGCGCCCTCCCTCTCCTTCAGATAAAGAGCTTGCGCAAGCGCTGGGACAGGATGTCGATGGCACTCACCACCAGGATGATCACGATCAGCAGCGCGCAGGTCTGGGCGAACTGGAAGCCACGAATCGCTTCCCAGAGGATCACGCCGATACCGCCGGCGCCGACCATGCCGACCACCGTGGCCGAACGCACGTTGGACTCGAAGCGGTACAGCGAGTAGGAAATCCACAGCGGCAGAACCTGCGGGATGACGCCGAAGATCACTTCCTGCAGAGCACTGGCACCGGTAGCGCGTACGCCTTCGACCGGGCCTGGGTCAATGGCCTCGACCGCCTCGGCGAAGAGCTTGGCCAGCACCCCGGTGGTGCTGATGAACAGCGCCAGCACGCCGGCGAAGGGGCCAAGTCCGACAGCGACGACGAAGAGCATGGCGAAGACCATTTCGTTGATCGAACGGCAGGCATCCATCACCCGGCGTACCGGCTGGTACACCCACCAGGGCACGATGTTCTCGGAACAGAGGATGCCCAGCGGAATGGCGCAAACGATGGCCAGCACCGTGCCCCAGAGGGCGATCTGTACGGTGGTCACCATCTCCTTGAGGTAGTGCTGCCAGTTGCTGAAATCCGGCGGGAAGAAGTCGGCAGCGAAGGTGGCCATGTTGCCGGCATCGCGCACCAGCGCCAGCGGGTTCATTTCCGCGCCCTGCCAGGACCAGGCGAGCACGGCGAGGAACAGGCCCCAGCCGATCAGTTGCAGCCAGCTGCGCTTGCCCTCGGCGACCGGGGTGGCGGTGGTCAGTGTGGTCATGGGTAACTCTCGCTCCTGTGGGAGGCGCTTCAGCGGCGAGCTTCTCGAGAACCGCCCCACTTTCGCGGGGCGGCTCCGAGGCTCAACCAGCGCTGGCGCCGTTTTGCTTCTCACGCTCGGCCATGCGCTGTTCCAGCTTGGCCAGCTCGGCGTCCAGCGACTTGAGTTGCGCCTGC
Source organism: Pseudomonas mendocina (assembly GCF_003008615.1). NCBI lineage: Bacteria > Pseudomonadati > Pseudomonadota > Gammaproteobacteria > Pseudomonadales > Pseudomonadaceae > Ectopseudomonas > Ectopseudomonas mendocina. The sequence continues at coordinate 4,300,110 of NZ_CP027657.1, read as the reverse complement.
TTGTCGGCGTCCTTGAGCGTGGCGTTGTTGGCCACTTCAGTGCGTTTCTTGAACAGTTCGAGCTGACGGATCGGCAGCAACTGATCGTTGTCGGACTGCTTGAACTGACCCCATTGCAGGCCTTCGAGCACCTTCTTCTCTTCTGGCTTGGCGCCGTAGCTCATGAAGAAGTCGCGCAGCTTGTCGCGGGTTTCCTGCGGCAGGTTCTTGCGCCAGACGATGGGGTCGGACGGAATCAGCGGCGAAGTCCAGATCACCTTGAGCTGTGCGGCCTTGTCCGGCGCGGTGACTTCCAGGCGCTCCATGCCCTCGCTGTTGAAGGTACCGACGTCGACCTGCTTGTTGGCCACCGACAGCGCGTTGACTTCATGGCTGCCGTTGAGCGAACGCTTGAAGATCTTGCCGGCATCGACGTTGTTCTGGGCGAACACGTAGTAGCCGGGCACCAGGTAACCGGAAGTGGAGTTCGGGTCACCGTTGGCGAAGGTCAGCGACTTGGCGTTCTTGAGCATGTCCTCGACCGAGTCGATCGGGCTGTCCTTGTGCGCTACCAGCAGGCTGTAGTAACCCTGCGCACCATTGGCCGCCACGGTCTGGGCGAAGATCTCACCACCAGCGCGATCCACTGCTTCCATTGCCGACTTGTTGCCGTACCAGGCCACATCGACCTTGTCGAAACGCATGCCCTGGATGATTCCGGCATAGTCCGGGGCGAAGAAGGCGTTGATCTTCACGCCGGTCTGCTTGCTCATGTCAGCGAGGAAGGGATCCCACATGGCCTTGAGGTTCTGCGAGGACTCGGTGGAAATGATGCCGAAGTTGAGTTCCTCGGTCGCATGAACCGAGCCCAGCAGGGAACCGGTGACGAGCGCAGAGGCAGCCAGCACCTGGCCGATGCGTTTGAACATGGAGCACACTCCTGTTGCGGGTTGGCGTTAGGGTTCGAATCTGAGGGACGTCAGGCCTTGGCCAGCGTCAGCGGACGCTCTACAGCCCGTGGGCGCTGCCCTTGCGGCAGCAGCAGGCTGATATCGAGATCGCCGCCGTAGAGGTCATTGAGGAAATCGGGGTTGAAGCCTTCGGTCGGGCCGTCGAAGTGAATGCGCCCGTTCTTGAGCGCCACAGCGCGCTGGCAATAGCGCACCGCGTAATCGACTTGATGCAGGGTCACCACCACCGTCTTGCCGTCGCGGCGGTTGATGTCGGCGAGAATCTCCATCACCTTGCGCGCCGACTCCGGGTCGAGCGAGGCGATCGGTTCGTCAGCGAGAATCACCTCGGCCTGCTGGCACAGCGCACGGGCGATGGCGACGCGCTGTTGCTGTCCGCCGGAAAGAGTCGAGGCACGTTGCGCAGCGAACTCGGCTAGTCCGACCCGCTCCAGCGCCTGCATGGCACGCTGTTTCTCTTCGACGCTGAACAGGCTGAAACTGCCGCGCCAGCGCGGCATGCGGCCCAGGCCACCGAGCAGCACGTTCTGCAGCACGCTTAGGCGGCCAACCAGGTTGAACTGCTGGAAGATGTAACCAATGTCGGCACGCTGCCGACGCACATCGCCATTCAAGCGGCCATCAGCCTGCACCTGACGCCCCAGTACCTCGATGCTGCCCGCGTCACCGCGTGCCAGACCTGCCAGATGCCGCAGCAACGTCGACTTGCCCGAGCCCGAAGCACCGATCAGCGCGACCATCTCGCCCGATTGCACCGACAGCGCCAGGTCGAACAGCGCCTGTTTACGGCCGAAGCTCTTGTTCAGTCGGTCGACTCGAATCGCTGCGCTCATATGCTGGCCCTCTACTATCATCAATGAACAGAGGGCAGCTCGACCGCCTTCTGGTGTAGACCAAGGTAGGCAGATCCTGTGTCAGAGCTGTGAAATGGTCGTTACGTTTGAGTGACTATCACTTGAATCTTTTGTGTGTAGTGGCGTCGAAACGGAGGGCTTAATGCTGAGTACTGCGCATTTCTGACAGCCGGTGCTGGCATAAAGCCTTTACCTGAAGCACAATGTGCCACGTATTTGGCGTCAAGGAACTGTTCAGATGACCCCAGGGTCATAACGACGCAGAACGCGATACCGGTTGAACGGCTAGTGCGAAAGACGGTCAAACCGGTGACAATCTTGAAACTGACTACCAGTATCGCTCCCTGAACTAACCGGTAATGTAAGCGCCCTATGAAACAGGCTATCTATTCCAGCCGCACGGCTGACAAATTCGTTGTTCGCTTGCCCGATGGCATGCGTGAGCGTATCGCTGATGTAGCACGCAACCATCACCGCAGCATGAATTCGGAAATCATCGCCCGCCTGGAGCAAAGCATGCTTCAGGAAGGCGCTCTGGATGACGATCTCAACATTCGCCTCGACAGCCCCGAGCTGAGTCTGCACGAACGCGAATTGCTGCAACGCTTTCGTCAGCTTTCACGCCGCCAGCAAAACGCGCTGGTTGCACTGATCGCTCACGACGTGGAAATGGCCGCCGAAGAGGCCTGAGGCGAGCCCTAAAGACAAGACCGGCCCCTGGCCGGTCTTTTCGTTGGCTGCATCAGGAGGCGACGTCCACCGCCGGCGCCATGGACAGCAGTGCCTTCAGGTGCCGCGTTTCATGTACGGGTGAGCGCCCGAACAGGCGCTTGAACTCGCGACTGAACTGCGACGGGCTCTCGTAACCCACCCACTGGGAAGCACTGAGCGCACTGGCGCCCTCCCGAATCATCAGCAGCCGTGCTTGGTGCAATCGCACGGCCTTGAGGTACTGCAACGGCGATGACGAGGTCACCGCCTTGAAGTGCACATGAAAGGCCGGCACGCTCATGCTGGCCATATCGGCCAGGGTCGGCACATCCAGATCTGCCTGGTAATCGCCGTGAATGCGCTGCAGCACACGGGCGATTCGCCCGAAGTGTCCGCCCTGAGCCAGACTTGCACGTAGCCCTGCCCCCTGCTCTCCCACCAGAACCCGAAAGACGATCTCGCGCATGATCGACGGCCCAAGCAAGCGCGCCTCCTCCGGCGAACTCAACGCCTCCAGCAGACGCCAGGTCGCATCCGCCAGCTTGGCGTCCACCGCTGTCGAGCAGAGCGGCTCCAACTCCGAGGGCAGCGAGCCAACCGACTCGTCCAACCCCATCGCCAACTCGGCCACCACGGGCTGGTCGATACGCAAGGCCAAGCCCAGCATGGGCTCCTGCTCGCTCGCCTCGGTCTCGATGGTGAACGGCAATGGCACCGATAGCACCAGATAATGCTGGGCGTCATACACGTACAGCTTGCCGCCATGCAGCCCCGTCTTTCGCCCCTGAATGACGATCACGATACTCGGCTCGTACAAAGCCGGGGTGCTGGGTAGCGCCCGATTGCTGCGCATGAAAGTCACGCCATCGAGACCGGATCGGGTATAGCCCTCCTCTGGCGCCAGGCGCTTCAACAATTCAACCATGCGCCGATGCGACGCTTCGGGAATCACACTCATCGTCGTCAATCATCCAGAACCCGATAGAGCCCACATTCTAGGACTCATTCAATAGAAACAGGCAATATCGAAAGAGTAACCAGACTTAGCGAACACCCCTGCTCCGCCTAGCATGGACTCGTCCCCAAGACATCCAAGCAGGAGTTCATATGAGCAAAGTCATACTCATCACCGGAGCCAGCAGCGGCATCGGGGAAGCCATTGCCATTCACCTGGCGAAACAGGGCCACAAGGTCGTGCTCGGCGCACGCCGCACCGAGCGCCTACAAAAGCTGACCGAAGAACTTCAGGCCGAAGGCCTCAGTGCAGCCTTCCGTGAACTGGACGTGACTCGTCTGGACGACATGCAGGCCTTCGTCGCCTTCGCCGAGGATCGCTACGGCCCGGCCGACGTGATCATCAACAACGCAGGTGTGATGCCCCTGTCACCGCTCAACGCGCTGAAAGTGGATGAGTGGAACCGCATGATCGACGTCAACATACGCGGCGTGCTGCATGGCATCGCGGCCGTTCTGCCAGGCATGGAAAGCCGTGGACGCGGCCAGGTGATCAATATTGCCTCCATCGGCGCTCATGCGGTGTCGCCCACCGCAGCGGTGTACTGCGCGACCAAATACGCCGTGTGGGCGATTTCCGAGGGACTGCGCCAGGAAAACGAGCGCATCCGCGTCACCACTGTCTGCCCGGGCGTGGTCGAGTCGGAACTTGCCGACAGCATCTCCGACACCAGTGCTCGCGAGGCGATGAAAGCCTTCCGCCGCGTTGCCATCACGCCTGATGCCATCGCCAGGGCCGTCGCCTATGCCATTGAGCAGCCTGATGACGTCGACGTCAGCGAGCTGATCGTGCGCCCAACCGCCAGCCCGTATTGATGGAGACCACCATGTCAGCGAAGACCACTGTTGCAGCGCTGCTGATCAGCGGCCTGCTGTCGCCAGAGATGGCCATGGCAAAAACGAAGAACCCACATCCCTACGTTGGGATGTGGATAACGGACGATGGTCACGTCCGCCATGAGCTACTTGCCAATGGGCGCTACGACGAGGCCCGTGGGAATAGGGAAAGTGCCTACCAAGGCAGCTACCGCCTCACCGGCAACCATATCGACTATGTCGATGACACGGGCTTCACCGCCGACGGTGAATTCATCGACGACGTGCTCTACCACGGCGGCATGGTGCTGCGCCGACAAAACCGCACCACTGACGAACAATGACGCCCCATCAGCCGAGGAAAAAGCCTATGAACATGCACAGAGTCGCCGCTGCGCTGCTGCTCAGCGCCTCGATCTGCCTACCAAGCTGGGCGAGTGACGGCACCGAAGCCAATTCAGCCCTGATCCAGAAGGCCTTCGATGACTGGCGCGCCGGCCAGGGCGGTATCTTTCAGTTGCTCGCCGACGATGCCGTCTGGGTCGTAGCCGGCAACAGCCCGGTCTCGGGAACCTACCGCACGCGCGAAGCCTTCATGGAGGATGCGGTCAAGCCCATTACCGACAAACTGGCGACCCCCATCGTGCCCACCGTTCGCCAGATCGTGGCACAGGGGCCCCATGTCGCCGTGTTTTGGGATGGCCAGGCGACTGCCAAGGACGGCAGCCGCTACGAGAACAGTTATTCCTGGCACATGCAGCTGGAGAACGGCCGGATCACACGCGTCACGGCCTTTCTCGATACCTGGCGCCTGGTCGAACTGATGAACTGACCCGACTTACAGCAGGAAGATCGACGCCAAGCCCAGGAAGATGAAGAAGCCACCGCTGTCGGTCATCGCGGTGATCATCACGCTGGCCCCCATGGCCGGGTCACGCCCCAGGCGCGCCAGGGTCATGGGGATCAACACCCCCATCAGTGCTGCCAGCAACAGGTTGAGCGTCATTGCCGCGGTCATCACCACGCCCAGCGACCAGCTGTCGTACAGGTAATAGGCCACCCCACCAATCACGCCACCCCAGAGGATGCCGTTGATCAGGGAAACACCCAGCTCCTTGCGCACCAGCCGCGCGGTGTTACCGGTACTGACCTGATCCAGCGCCATGGCGCGCACAATCATGGTGATGGTCTGGTTACCCGAGTTGCCACCGATGCCCGCAACGATGGGCATCAGCGCCGCCAGCGCCACCAGCTTCTCGATCGAGCCCTCGAACAGGCCGATCACACGCGACGCCAGGAAAGCAGTCACCAGGTTGATCGCCAACCAGGCCCAACGGTTGCGAACCGACTTCCACACCGAGGCGAAGATATCTTCCTCCTCGCGCAGACCCGCCATGTTCAGCACTTCGCTTTCGCTTTCTTCACGGATCAGGTCGACCATCTCGTCGATGGTCAGACGGCCGATCAGCTTGCCGTTCTTGTCCACCACCGGAGCGGAAATCAGGTCGTAACGCTCGAAAGCCTGGGCAGCATCGTAGCCGTCCTCATCCGGGTGGAAGCTCACCGGATCATCAGCCATGACCTCGCCGACTTGCTTCTCGGGGTCGTTGACCAGCAGGCGCTTGATCGGCAGCACGCCCTTGAGCACGCCGTCGTAGTCGACCACGAACAGCTTGTCGGTATGGCCTGGCAGCTCTTTCAGCCGACGCAGATACCGCAGCACTACTTCCAGGCTGACGTCTTCACGGATGGTGACCATCTCGAAGTCCATCAGCGCACCGACCTGATCCTCTTCGTACGACAGCACCGAACGCACACGCTCGCGCTGCTGCGCATCGAGCGATTCCATCAGCTCGTGGACGACGTCACGTGGCAACTCAGGGGCTAGGTCAGCAAGTTCGTCGGCATCCAGATCCTTGGCAGCCGCAAGAATCTCGTGATCGTCCATGTCGGCGATCAGCGTTTCACGCACCGAGTCGGAAACTTCCAGCAGGATGTCGCCGTCACGCTCGGCCTTGACCAACTGCCAAACGGTCAGACGCTCATCGAGCGGCAAGGCTTCGAGGATGTGGGCGATATCAGCGGGGTGCAGGTCTTCGAGCTTGCGCTGCAGCTCGGCGAGGTTCTGCCGGTGAACCAGGTTCTCGACCCGGTCATGATGCTGGCCTTCCTGACGATGGGTCAGGTCTTCGACCAGCTTGTGCCGATGCAGCAGTTCGACCACCTGGGCCAGGCGATCCTGCAGGCTCTCTTGCGGCTTTTTGGTTTCTACTTCAGTCATAGCGCGCTCCACCCCCAGTTGGCGGGCACGCCAAAGGGGATCAATCAGGTCTTACACGATTGTGCGATGGGAGTATTGAGTAACTACTGGGTAAGTCCATGGTGGTATTCCACAAGCCCCGGCGGGGCTGACGCGGCGAATGATAACACCGCAAAACAGCTTTGTACGTGACAAAAGCGTGGCAAGAACAATTGCTTGCGTCGCAAACTTCAATCTCGCATTAAACCTTGGCTATGCGACGCCAGCTATCGACGCCAGGACACCCTGGCGAGCGCGAAAAAACGGTCTAACCTGAACCCTGCAACGTCATGGAGGACGATTCATGCAAGGACGGCACTTCGCAGCGCTATTCGCCGCTGCGCTTCTCTACCCTATTCAAGACAGCTCGGCCGCCAGCGTGTTCCGCTGCGTGGACGCAGACGGCCATATCACCTTCACCCGCCATGGTTGCAACAGCGAGCAGGAACAACACCTGCAGGATGCACGCAATCACAGCCCCAGTAGCGGGAAAGCCATTCCCCTGGCCGACACCAGCCGCCGCACGAGTGGCACAACGACTAATCCTGGCGAACTGGTGATCGTCGGCCAGCAGGAAGACGGCTGCGGTAACCTGCTGACCAGCAGCGAGAGACGCCAGGCAATCATCCGCAAGGAAATCCGCCGCGGCATGAGCCGTGCCGATGTGGAAAGCAGCCTGGGCAAGCCGGACAGAGTCACGGCAAGCAACGGTCAGCAGCGCTATCACTACCGCGAAAAGCGCAAAGGCGGCAGCAGTCGCCAAGTCAGCTTCGACGAAGCCGGCTGCGTGAAAGGCAAATGACGGGCAAATAAAAAGGGCCTGCATCGCTGCAGGCCCTTTCGGTATGGCGGACTCAGGAGGATTCGAACCTCCGACCGCTCGGTTCGTAGCCGAGTACTCTATCCAGCTGAGCTATGAGTCCGTTTGGCGTTTTTAGACCAGATCACCGCTGGTTGCAACATCATGACCTTGCATTGCTGCAGTGCCACTCGATATGGCGGACTCAGGAGGATTCGAACCTCCGACCGCTCGGTTCGTAGCCGAGTACTCTATCCAGCTGAGCTATGAGTCCGTTTGGCGCTTTTAGACCAGATCACCACTGGTTGAAACAAAATGGCTTGCAGCGATGCAAGCCATTCAATATGGCGGACTCAGGAGGATTCGAACCTCCGACCGCTCGGTTCGTAGCCGAGTACTCTATCCAGCTGAGCTATGAGTCCGGTCGGTGCTTTTATACCAGATCACCTCTGGTTGATTCGCCAGCTCGGCTTTCGCCCAACTCGCTGAATAATGGCGGAGAAGGGGGGATTCGAACCCCCGACACCCTTTTGAGGTGTACTCCCTTAGCAGGGGAGCGCCTTCGGCCACTCGGCCACCTCTCCGCAACACGGGGCGCATGATAAACATGTTTTCCCCGTTTGCAAACCAAAATTTCGAGAAAAATTAGTGGCTTGGTTCGTCACCCTTCTCTTTCTGGATGCGCTGGTAGATTTCCTCACGGTGCACGGCAACCTCCTTGGGCGCGTTAACGCCAATGCGCACCTGATTACCTTTAACGCCCAACACGGTGACAGTCACATCATCACCGACCATCAGGGTCTCTCCGACCCGGCGAGTCAGAATCAGCATTCCTTTCTCCTCACGGATTACATTTCAGGACAACAGTCTGCAAAAAAGAAAATGGCGATGACCTACAGCGAAATCAAGCAGCGCTGAAAGCCTCACCCAAGTATTGACCAGCCAGCGTAGAAAGAAAGTCCCCGCGTGCCGATCAAAAAGACGAAAGGCGCGGAACCAGCCGCGCCTTTCGGGATAAGGGTATCACTCGCCCTGTCGGGACGGAGCATCGAGCTCGAAAGCAGTATGCAGAGCGCGAACCGCCAACTCCAGATACTTCTCTTCGATGACCACCGACACCTTGATTTCCGAAGTGGAGATCATCTGGATATTGATGCCCTCTTTGGCCAGCGCTTCGAACATGCGACTGGCAACGCCAGCATGCGAACGCATGCCGACGCCGACGATGGAGACCTTGGCGATGTTGGTGTCACCCACCACCTCACGCGCGCCCAGCTCGTCTGCGGTTTTCTGCAGCACGCCCAGGGCGTTGTTGTAGTCGTTGCGGTGCACGGTGAAGGTGAAGTCGGTGGTGTTATCGTGCGCCACGTTCTGCACGATCATGTCGACTTCGATATTGGCGGCACTGATCGGGCCGAGAATCTTGAAGGCGATGCCTGGGATATCCGGCACCCCACGGATGGTCAGCTTGGCTTCGTCGCGGTTGAAAGCGATGCCGGAAATGATCGGCTGTTCCATGGATTCCTCTTCATCAAGGGTAATGAGGGTGCCCGGCCCCTCCTGGAAGCTGTGCAGAACGCGCAGCGGGACGTTGTACTTGCCGGCGAACTCCACCGAGCGAATCTGCAGCACCTTGGAACCGAGGCTGGCCATTTCCAGCATCTCTTCGAAGGTGATCTTTTCCAGGCGCTGAGCCTTGGGCACAACGCGCGGATCGGTGGTGTAGACGCCATCGACATCGGTATAGATCTGGCACTCGTCGGCTTTCAGCGCCGCCGCCAGGGCTACGCCCGTGGTATCGGAGCCGCCACGACCGAGGGTGGTGATGCTGCCGTGCTCATCGACGCCCTGGAAACCGGCGACGACAACGACACGACCGGCCTTGAGCTCAGCGCGAATCTTCTGGTCATCGATCTGCAGAATGCGCGCCTTGTTATGCGCGCTATCGGTGAGGATGCGCACCTGGTTGCCGGTGTAAGACACCGCCGGCACGCCACGCTTGATCAGCGCCATGGCCAGCAGGGCAATGGTCACCTGCTCGCCGGTGGACACCATGACATCCAGCTCACGCGCAACCGGCTCGCCATCGGTGATCTGTTTGGCCAGATCGATCAGGCGGTTGGTCTCGCCGCTCATGGCGGAAACCACGACGACGATGTCGTCACCATTATCGCGGAACTTCTTCACCTTATCGGCCACCTGCGCAATGCGCTCGATGGTGCCGACGGAGGTGCCCCCAAACTTCTGTACGATCAAAGCCATTTCAAAAAGCCGCCTGATTCCTCGAAGGGCGCCCATTAAACCCGCATCGGGTCATACTGCCAAGGCCCGCCGGACGCACTGCGGACCCCGCTTTCTCGCTCGTTACGAAGCCTGCTCGACCAGGGTTGCGGCCAGCGCCAGCGCTTCATCCAGTTTGCTCGCGTCGACACCGCCACCCTGGGCCATGTCCGGGCGACCACCGCCCTTGCCACCCACGGCTGCCGCGGCCTGACGCATCAGGTCACCGGCCTTGACCTTGGCGGTCAGATCCTGGGTGACCCCGGCGACCAGCACCACCTTCTCGTCGAACACGCCGCCAAGCAGGATCACGGCGCTGCCCAGCTTGTTCTTCAGTTGGTCGACCAGCGCCAACAGCGCCTTGCCGTCCAGACCATCGAGACGCGTGGCCAGCACCTTGGTGCCCTTAACATCGATTGCGGAGCCAGCCAGATCGTTGCCTGCAGCGCTGGCGGCCTTGGCCTTGAGCTGCTCCAGCTCTTTTTCCAGCTGGCGGTTACGCTCGATCAGTGCCGAAAGCTTGTCCAGCACGTTGTCGCGGCTGCCCTTGACCAGCGAAGCGGCTTCCTTGAGCTGCTCCTCGGCACCGTTGAGCCAGGCCAACGCAGCGGCGCCGGTGACCGCTTCGATACGACGCACGCCAGCGGCAACGCCGCCCTCGCTGGTGATCTTGAACAGGCCGATGTCGCCGGTACGCGATACGTGGGTACCGCCGCACAGCTCGACGGAAAAGTCACCGCCCATGCTCAGCACACGCACATGATCGCCGTACTTCTCACCGAACAGCGCCATGGCACCCTTGGCCTTGGCGGTTTCGATGTCGGTTTCCTCGGTCTCGACCTCGGAGTTCTTGCGAATCTCGGCGTTGACGATGTCTTCCAGCTGCTTCAGTTGCTCGGGCTTGATCGCCTCGAAGTGGCTGAAGTCGAAGCGCAGGCGCTGACTGTCGACCAACGAGCCCTTCTGCTGCACGTGATCGCCCAGCACCTGGCGCAGCGCGGCATGCAGCAGGTGGGTCGCAGAGTGGTTCAGGGCAGTGGCCTGACGCACGCTGGCATCAGCCTCGGCCTTGACGCTGGCACCGACGTTCAGGCCGCCCTTGGCGACGACGCCATGGTGCAGGAAGGCGCCGCCAGCCTTGGTGGTGTCGCGCACATCGAAGCGCACGCCGGCCGCTTCCAGATAGCCGCAGTCGCCGATCTGGCCACCAGACTCGGCGTAGAACGGGGTCTGATCCAGCACCACCACGCCCTCCTCGCCTTCGGCGAGGCTGTCGACGGCGCTGCCAGCCTTGAACAGGGCAATCACCTTGCCTTCGCCACTGGTGCCTTGGTAGCCGAGGAAGCGGGTATCGCTGTCGACCTTGACCAGGGCGTTGTAATCCATGCCGAAGGCGCTGGCGGAACGGGCGCGTTCACGCTGCGCTTCCATTTCACGCTCGAAGCCGGCCTCGTCCACCGACAGCTCGCGCTCACGGGCGATGTCAGCGGTCAGATCGACCGGGAAACCATAGGTGTCATACAGCTTGAACACGACATCGCCAGGAATGACATCGCCTTTGAGCCCCAGCAGATCCTGCTCGAGAATCTTCAGGCCCTGCTCCAGGGTCTTGGCGAACTGCTCTTCCTCGGTCTTCAGCACGCGCTCGATGTGCGCTTGCTGCTGCTTGAGCTCAGGGAAGGCTTCGCCCATCTCGGCCACCAGGGCGGCGACGATCTGGTAGAAGAAGCTACCCTTGGCGCCCAGCTTGTTGCCGTGACGGCAGGCACGACGAATGATGCGGCGCAGCACATAGCCACGGCCTTCGTTGGACGGGGTGACGCCATCGGCAATCAGGAAGCTGCAAGAACGGATGTGGTCAGCCACCACTTTCAGCGAGGCTTCGCCAGCGTTGGCGCAGCCGATGGCCTTGGCGGAAGCGGCCAGCAGGTTCTGGAACAGATCGATCTCGTAGTTCGAGTTGACGTGCTGCAGAACGGCGCTGATGCGCTCCAGGCCCATGCCGGTGTCCACGCTCGGTGCCGGCAGCGGGTGCAGCACGCCGTCCGCAGTGCGGTTGAACTGCATGAACACGTTGTTCCAGATCTCGATGTAGCGGTCGCCATCCTCTTCAGGGCTGCCGGGTGGGCCGCCCCAGATGTGCTCGCCATGGTCGAAGAAGATCTCGGTGCATGGGCCGCACGGACCGGTATCGCCCATCGCCCAGAAGTTGTCCGACGCGTATGGCGCGCCCTTGTTGTCGCCGATGCGGATCATGCGCTCGGTGGGGATGCCGACTTCCTTCGTCCAGATGTCGTAGGCCTCGTCATCGGTGGCGTAGACGGTGACCCAGAGTTTTTCCTTGGGCAGGTTCAGCCACTTGTCGGAGGTCAAAAATTCCCAGGCGTAATGGATGGCATCACGCTTGAAATAGTCGCCGAAGCTGAAGTTGCCCAGCATTTCGAAGAAGGTGTGGTGACGCGCGGTGTAACCGACGTTTTCCAGGTCATTGTGCTTGCCGCCGGCACGTACGCACTTCTGGCTGGTGGTGGCGCGGGTATAGGCGCGCTTTTCCAGGCCCAGGAAGCAGTCCTTGAACTGGTTCATGCCTGCGTTGGTGAACAGCAGGGTTGGGTCGTTCGCCGGAATCAGCGAGCTGGAAGCGACACGGGTGTGCCCTTTTTCTTCGAAGAAGCTCAGGAAGGCTTCACGGATTTCTGCGCTTTTCATAGGGATATCCACGGAATCAGGCGGCCACGGCAAAAGCCGGCAAAGGGCCGCATTATATCGGGCCCACCGCGCGCGGCTAGTGCCTTGTTGATAGCAAGCGCCTATCGGGTGCTGCGGTTACGACTCAGAGCGGGCGAAAAACGGCAAAGGCCTCGATCACCCGCTCGATTTGCTCGGCGCTGACATCCAGATGAGTGACTAGACGCAAGCGTGGCGCGGCACTGACGGCGATGCCGTGTTCGGCCATGAAGGCCTTGATTTGCCCGGCACGCTCGCCGAGTTGCACATAGACCATATTGGTCTGCACCGGCTCGACGCTGTAGCCCAGCTCGCTCAGAGCTGCGCCTAGGCGTGCAGCATTGGCATGATCCTCGGCCAGGCGCTGAACCTGATGCTGCAGGGCATACAGCCCTGCCGCCGCCAGCACACCAGCCTGGCGCATGCCACCGCCGACCATCTTGCGCTGGCGGCGCGCCTTGCCGATCAGCGCAGCGCTGCCGCAGAGCACCGAGCCGACCGGTGCACCGAGGCCTTTGGACAGGCACACCGATACCGAATCGAAGTGCTGGGTGATCTCGCGCGCCCTCACACCAAGCTTGACCGCCGCGTTGTACAGGCGAGCGCCATCCAGGTGCAAGCTCAGGCCACGGCGAAGAGTGAGTTCGCGAGCAGCAGCCAGATACTCGAGCGGCAACACCTTGCCCTGCATGGTGTTTTCCAGGGCCAGCAGGCGGGTACGAGCGAAGTGGAAGTCGTCCTGCTTGATCGCCGCCTCGACCTTGGTCAGATCGAGCGAGCCGTCAACCTCACCGTCAATCGGCTGCGGCTGGATGGAACCGAGCACAGCCGCACCGCCGCCCTCGTACTTATAGGTATGCGCCTGCTGGCCGACGATGTACTCGTCACCCCGCTCGCAGTGCGCCATCAGCCCCAGCAGGTTGCTCATGGTGCCAGTAGGGACGAACAAGGCTGCCTCGAACCCCAGCTCCTTGGCCAGCCAGGTTTCCAAGCGATTGACGGTGGGGTCTTCGCCGTAGACATCGTCGCCCAGCTCGGCTGCCATCATGGCCTCGCGCATGGCAGCGGTGGGTTGGGTGACGGTGTCGCTACGCAGGTCGATCAGGGGCATGGCAGGCTTTCCCGGTTATTGGCGAAAAGCCCATGCTAAAGAGGTCGCTCGGGGGCTCACAAGATACAGTTGGGGCAAAATAGAGCGGAACGCCCAGCCGCTCCTACGCCGCACCTAGAAACGCCATGTCAACGGCGTAGCCCGGATGAAATCCGGGGAATAACCCAAGCAGATCATTTCCCGAATTACACGCAGGCTACGCCAGTCCGGAGCCATCGTCCGGGACGATCAAGATGCCGGCACGCAGACCGTTCCTGACCTTGGGGTTGGGGAAGATGATGCGCGCGCCCTGCTCTTCCACCACCCAACGGGTGTCGGCGATGTCTTCGGCGAGTAGGTAACCGGGCGCCAGCTCGGTGAAGTTCTCGATATCCGCAGGCAGGTGCAACTGGAAGCTGTCGCTGTGCTTGATGATCTCCCGCGAGACCGCGAACAGTTGCAAACCATCCAGAGTCGGCTCGCCAGCGATCACCTCGCGCCCCTCGATCAAGGCATGCAACGCGTTTTCCAGCAGATCGAGATTGACCAGTTCGTTCTGCCCGAAGGCGCGCGCCTTGCCCAGTTCCAGGGTGAAGGCCTCGGCACCGAGCTGCGCATAGGTGTAGGCGCTGAAGGTGATCGAGGACTTGCTCTGCAACAACACAGCCTCGATACCGGCGGCGCGCAAACGCTCCAGCTCGCGGCGGGAATGAGCACGCCCCTCCTGCCAGGGATAGAGGGCAAACTGCTCGATCTTCGAACCACGAATGGCAGTGTGCAGGTCGTAATGCAGGCGGGTGCGGCCTGTCTCCTTGCCAAAGAAGGTGGCGGTCAGATGCTCCAGATCGCAGGCGCGAATGGCCTCGAAACCACTGGTTTGCTCATGCCGACCACTGAACAGGCGATTGAGATCCTGCTCGATATAACGCTCACCGCGACGCATCGCCTCGGGGTTGCCGAACAGAAAGAGCATGCGCGCCGCCGGATGCAGCTCGTTGCGTGCAATGCCACGCAGCAGGCGGTCGAGCAGTTCGATCGGCGCAGTTTCGTTACCGTGGATACCGGCCGACAGCAGCAGGTCGAGACCGTTGTCACGCGCTGCCGGCGGAGTCACCTCCAGCGCGCCTTCGTCGAGCCAGCGCAGACGCGTGCCATCGGGCGTCAGTTGAATCTTCGCCGACGGCTCATGGCCGGCCAGGGTCAGTTCAAGCAGTTTGCCGAGGGCAAGCATCGAATACTCCTTGGTTCGCAGCACTTTCGTAGGGAGCGCCGCCCGGCCCACCCTACAAGGTTCAATCAGTGATTGCAGCCTGGGCCATGCACGTGATCGTCCTCATCTTCATCCTGCTCCACCGGCTCCATCTCCAGCTGCAGGCTGACCAGGTTGGTGGCCTGCGGGCGCAGCAGCAGGTTGGCGTACTCGGTATCGCCCTCTTCCACGTCGACGCCGATCAGCAACTGATCGCCAACGGCCTGTACCCACAGTTCCTTGCCCTGCCAAACCACGGCAAAACGGCTGCAGGACGTTTCCAGTTGGGTGCCGTCGTTATCTTCGAGAATCAGTTGCAGAGCGTCGCTCATAAAATCTCCGGAATGTGGATTAGGTCAGTTGGAAAGGATAGACCGAGCCCAGTTTAAGGATCTGCGTCAGTTCATCCAATGCCGTACGGCATTCGGTCAGCAAGTGCGGGTCAGCCAGATCGGCTTCGCTGAGGCGGTCGCGGTAATGTTTGTCGACCCAGGCCACCAGCGTGTCGTGTAGCGCGTCACTCATCACCACGCCCGGATTGACCGCCGCCAGCTCATATTCATTGAGCGCGACGCGCAAACGCAGGCAGGCAGGGCCACCGCCATTCTGCATGCTCTGCTTGAGGTCGAAGACGTGCACTTCGCGGATCGGCCCAGCACTGCTGGTCAGTTGCTCAAGGTAGCGCCAGACGCTCGGGTTGTTCCGGCACTCTTCCGGCACCACCAGCAGCATGCTGCCATCGTCGCGGGTCAGCAGTTGACTGTTGAACAGGTAGGAGCGCACCGCGTCCTGCACGCTCACGGCAGAACCCGGCACGCAGACAGCCTGGAAATTACCACCGCGACGGGCCAGCTTGTCGCCCAGTTCGGCCAACACCTTGTCGGTCTCGAGGAACGCGTCCTGGTGATAGAACAGCACCTCGCCATTGCCCACGGCGATCACGTCGTTATGGAACACGCCCTGATCGATCACCGCCGGATTCTGCTGGGCGTAGACCACGCCCGCCTCGCTCAGGCCATGCAGACGTGCAACCGCCTGGCTCGCCTCTAGAGTCTGCCGCGCCGGATAGCGCGCTGGGGCTGGGTAACGGGTGTCGAAGGCACTGCGGCCGTAAACGAAGAATTCCACTCCCGCGTCGCCATAGCCCTTGCAAAAACGCGTGTGGTTGGCCGCGCCCTCATCACCGAACTGCGCCACGGCCGGTAGTGCCGGATGATGGGCGAAGTGCCTGTGGTCGGCGAACATGGCCTGCAGCACGCGACTGGTGGTCGGGTGCTCGATGCTGCGATGGAACTTGCAGTTGAGGTTGGCCGCAGTGAAGTGCACACGACCATCGGCCGTATCGGCACTGGGGCTGACGGTGCAGGCATTGGCCGTCCACATGCTCGATGCCGAGCAACTCGCCACCAGCAGCGGCATGGCCTCGCGCGCGGCACGCTCGATCACTTCGGCATCGTTGCCAGTAAACCCCAGGCGACGCAGTGCGGCGACATCCGGACGCTCCTGCGGGGCCAGTACGCCCTGCTTGAAGCCCATGGAAATCAGCGCCTTCATCTTCGCCAGGCCTTGCTTGGCGGCCTCCTTGGGATTGGAGGCCGCCTGGCTGTTGCTCTGCGACGCCACGTTGCCGTAGGACAGCCCACCGTAGTTATGAGTCGGCCCGACCAGGCCATCGAAGTTCATCTCATAGGCGGCCATCACAGGGTCACTCCCGGGGTCAGGGTCGCGGGCAAGGTCAGGCTCTCGCTCTCCAGCGAGGCGACCGGGTAGGCGCAATAATCAGCAGCGTAATAGGCACTGGCGCGGTGGTTGCCAGAAGCGCCGATACCACCGAACGGCGCACTGCTGGCGGCGCCGGTAAGCTGCTTGTTCCAGTTGACGATGCCGGCGCGGCTGTGCAGCCAAAACTGCTCGTAACGCGCCCGCGAGTCGGACAACAGCCCGGCCGCCAGGCCATAGACCGTGGCATTGGCCTCATCGATGGCGGCCTCGAAGCTGGTGTAGCGAATCACCTGCAGCAGCGGCCCGAAGAACTCTTCGTCAACACGCTCGGCAACCGCCGTGACATCGAGGATGCCCGGCGTCAGCAGGGCGGCGTTCGCCTGCGGCTGGGCCATCGCCAGCAGCGCCGTCGCGCCCTTGGCCAGCAGATCCTGCTGTGCCTGCAGCAACTGCGCGGCGGCTTGCAGGGAAATCACCGAGCCCATGAATGGTGCGGGCTGCTCGTCGAAACGACCGACCTTGATCTGCCCGGCGACCTGCACCAGGCGCGCCAGCAGCGCATCCCCCCACTCCCCTTGCGGCACCAGCAGGCGGCGCGCACAGGTGCAACGCTGACCGGCACTGATGAAGGCGGATTGCACGATCGTATAGACGGCGGCATCGACATCGGCCACCTGGTCGACGATCAACGGATTATTGCCGCCCATCTCCAGCGCCAGGATCTTCTCCGGGCGACCGGCGAACTGCGCATGCAGCAGGTTGCCGGTGCGGCTAGAACCGGTGAAGAACAACCCGTCGATGCCAGGATGCCCGGCCAGCGCAACACCCGTCTCGCGACCGCCCTGCAGCAGATTGAGCACACCAGCTGGCAGGCCGGCATCGATCCAGCACTGCACGGCCAGCTCGGCCACCTTGGGCGTCAGCTCGCTGGGCTTGAAGACCACAGCATTACCCGCCAGGAGCGCTGGCACGATATGCCCGTTGGGCAGATGACCGGGAAAGTTGTAAGGGCCGAACACCGCGACCACGCCATGCGGCTTGTGCCGCAGCACAGCGGTGGCGTCGGCCAGCGGGCCGCTCTTCTCGCCGGTGCGTTCACGGTAGCTCTGGATGGAAATCGCCACCTTGCCAACCATGCTGTTCACTTCCGTGGCGGCTTCCCACAGCGGCTTGCCGGTCTCCTCACCAATGGCACGGGCGATGGTTTCAGCCTGATCCTTGAGGCGCACGGCAAAACGTTCGAGCACCGCGATACGGCTGTCCAGCGACTGCGCGGCCCAGGTGGCGAACGCAGTACGCGCTGCGGCCACGGCAGCATCGACCTGCACGGCATTGGCGCCACGGCCATGCCACACCACCGCCTGAGTAACCGGATCGAGAGACTCCAGGGGCTCGCCCTGGCCGGCCAGCCAGTGGCCCGCAATGTAATGAGTGCTCATTGTATTTTTCACTCCACGCATTCACAGCCGGCAGGCAACCGGCTCGCTACAGAAGACTTCAGGATTTCGCCGACAGCGCCACCGCGCGCACCTGATCACCCGCTGACAGGCGCAGGCGCTTGGCCGTCATCGGGTCGACCACCAGCGTGCCGGCTGCCAGTCGCGCCGGCGCGGCGGTGATGCGGCAATCCTGGCGCTTGCGGTTGTGCACCAGGAAAGGCTCGGCATCGTCGCCTGGGGTACCGATGGCCAACACCAGGTTTTGGCTGTGTTGCACGGCGCGGATCTTCGCGGTTTGTGCCTCGATGGCCGGGCCCGCATCGAAGATGTCGACATACCCCTGGTAGCTGAAACCCTCGGCCTTGAGCATCGCCAACGCCGGCTCGGTGTCCGGGTGCACGCGACCGATCACCGCTCGCGCATCTTCGGAGAGGAAGCAGGTGTAGAGCGGAAACTTGGGCATCAGTTCGGCGATGAAGGCCTTGTTGCCCACACCGGTCAGGTAGTCCGCCTGGGAGAACTCCATCTTGAAGAAGTGCCGGCCGAGGCTTTCCCAAAA
Organism: Pseudomonas mendocina; assembly: GCF_003008615.1. NCBI lineage: Bacteria > Pseudomonadati > Pseudomonadota > Gammaproteobacteria > Pseudomonadales > Pseudomonadaceae > Ectopseudomonas > Ectopseudomonas mendocina. The sequence continues at coordinate 4,281,601 of NZ_CP027657.1, read as the reverse complement.
TGGTGAACGCCCGCGCTCGTCGGACATGCCGCGCATCTCGGCGATTACCTTGTCGCCAAACAGATCGCGGAACTCGGCGATGAACAGAAAGCGCGCCTTCGACAGCAGGCGGCCATTGAGGCCGGTGCGGTGATCGGCATGCAGGAACAGCGAGCACAGCTCGGAATTGCCGGTCAGGTCATTGGCCATGAACAGCGTCGGCACCTGGCGGTGGATGTTCAGCTCCTGCGAGGCGCTGACGGTCAGGCCGACCCGGTAGTTGTACCAGGGCTCACGCAGGCCGACAGCACCGGCCACGGCGGAAATACCGACGACCTTGCCGGCATCGTCCTCGAGCACGAACAGGTAATCGGCATCGGCGCGCTCGGCCTCGCCACGGAAAGTCTTCTCCGCCCAACCGACCCGGTGCGCCAGTCGCTCCTCATTGGCTGGCAGCGTGGTCAGGCCAGCGCCGGTGCTGCGAGCCAGGTCGATCAGGGCCGGCAAGTCGGCACTGCGCACGGGACGAACGATCATTGGATCCTCCGGATCAGCTATTGGCTTCAAGCGGCAAGCTAAAGGTTAAAAGACAAGCCGGCCTGCCGCTCTGGCTTGCTGCTTCGATTCAAATCGCGACCAGCCTGACGCTGGCACCCTCACCCACGCCCAATGCCTCGGCAGCTTCCTGGCTGAGGATCACGGGTTTGCCGGGCACCCAGTCAAGGTCGGCGACGATGGCGCGAAAATCCTGCAACTGACCGTTACTCACCAGATACTGACGTCCGCCTGTCTCGGCCTCACCGCTGGCGGCGATACGCACCGGTACCAGGCGGCTCTGCGCGATGCTGCGAATGCCCGACGTACGCGCATGCAGGGTCGGGCCACCATCGAAGATGTCGATGTAGTGGTCGGTCTCGAAGCCTTCACGCATGAGGATGTCGAAGGTGATCTGCGCGCGCGGATGCACCTGGCCCATGGCCTCCTGCGCTTCATCCGAAAGCAGCGGTACGTAGATCGGGTAATGCGGCATCAGCTCGGCGAGGAAGGTACGGCTCTTCAGCCCGCACAGACGCTCGGCCTCGGCGTAGGTCATGTCGAAGAAGTTGCGCCCCACGGCGTCCCAGAACGGCGAGTCGCCGTTCTCGTCGCTATGGCCGACTATCTCCACCACTACCGCGTCGGCGAAGCGCTCCGGGTGCCCGGCCATGAACAGCAGACGCCCGCGCGAATTGAGCTCGGCGAAGGCACTGCCAACCAGCGGACGCTCGACGTAAAAGCTGGTGAGCAGGCTGTTGCCGGTCAGGTCGTGACACAGCGACAACACGTGAATCTTGTTGTGGATCTTCAGCTCGCGCGAGTTGTGCACGAAGGTTTCATTGCGAAAACTGTAGAACGGCTCGGAATAACCGGCCGAAGCGACGATACCGGAGCAACCGACCAGGCGGCCGCTGGCGGTGTCTTCAAGGACGAAGAAGTAACTCTCCTCGCCATTGAAGCTGACCTCGGCAGAGAAAGACGCTTCCGACGCGGCGATCTTGTCGCCCAACCGGCCAGCATCGTCCGGCAACGACGTGACACCCACCGGGCTGTCCGCGGCCAGGCGCTGCACGTCGGCCAGGTCTGCCATTTGCGCGGGGCGCATCACCAGCATGGGGTCACTCCTCTAAACACGGAATCTGTAGGACTCGCAGCCAGGGTCGGGCGGACAACCGTGGGAGGCGCTTTAGCGGCGATTGTCGCGGCTAAAGCCCCTCCCACAGTAAGTCAGCAAGGACTCAGGCCGCCGTCAGCTTGCTCAGCGCGCGCTCGAAACGAGCCAGGCCTTCATCGATATCGGACTCTTCGACCACCAGGCTCGGGGCGAAACGCACCACGTCCGGGCCAGCCTGCAGAATCATCAGGCCTTCAGCCGTAGCGGCGTCGAGCACCTGCTTGGCCTTGCCCTTCCAGGCGTCATTGAGCACGCAACCGAGCAGCAGGCCCATACCGCGCACCTGCTCGAACAGGCCGTACTGCTTGCCGAGTGCTTCCAGACGAGCCTTGAACTGCTCGCTCTTGGCCTTCACACCCTCCAGGGTCTGACTGGTGTTGACGATATCCAGCACCGCCTCGCCAACTGCGCAGGCCAGCGGGTTGCCGCCGTAAGTGGTGCCGTGGGTACCCGGCGAGAAGTGCTTGGCCAGGTCAGTGGTGGTTAGCATCGCGGCGATGGGGAAACCACCGCCCAGGCTCTTGGCGCTGGAGAGAATGTCCGGCACCACGCCGTAGTTCATGTAGGCGAACAGTTCACCGGTACGGCCCATGCCACTTTGCACTTCATCGAATACCAGCAGCGCGTTGTGCGCATTGCACAACTCGCGAGCGCCTTGCAGATAAGCCTGATCGGCCGGCAGCACGCCGCCCTCGCCCTGGATCGGCTCCAGCACCACGGCACAGGTCTTGTCGGAAATCGCAGCTTTCAGCGCGTCCAGATCGTTGTACGGCACATGGGTGATGCCCTGGATCTTCGGCCCGAAGCCGTCGGAGTATTTCGGCTGGCCGCCCACGCTGACGGTGAACAGGGTACGGCCGTGGAAGCTGTTGGTCGCGGCGATGATCTCGTGCTTTTCCGGGCCGAAACGGTCATGGGCGACGCGACGGGCCAGCTTGAACGCGGCCTCGTTGGCCTCGGCGCCGGAGTTGCAGAAGAACACGCGCTCGGCGAAGGTCGCCTCGACCAGCTTCTTGCCCAAACGCAGGGTCGGCTCGTTGGTGAAGACGTTGGAGATGTGCCACAGGGTATTGGCCTGCTCGGTCAGCGCCGCGACCAACGCCGGATGGCAGTGGCCGAGCACGTTGACGGCGATGCCGCCGGCGAAGTCGATCAGCTCTCGACCGCTCTGATCCCAGACTCGCGAACCCAGACCGCGCACGGGGACGAAGGCAGCAGGGGCGTAGTTGGGAACCATGAACTGGTCGAAATCGGCGCGTTGCACCGCATCGTGCTGAACGGACATCAAAGCTCTCCTGATGAGAAATACCAGCCGCGGACAGGCGACAAAGCGCCCGAAACGACAGGGAATGCAAGGATTGTAGGGACTGAATCAGGGCCGGCATTGTCGCCATGCGACAACTTCTTACAGCGCCACCCCAGGTTTTCCGCGGGTTTTCGTCCAAGCGACAGAAAGCGTCGGAAAGGCGCAGTTTAATCGCAGATCACGGCTCGGAGCACGCCGCAGGAAAAAATCTCCGCAGGCTGACCGTACAGTATCGAAAGTCCTGCTCGCGTAGCCCGGATGAAATCCGGGGCTGGCACCAATTTCCCCGGATTTCATCCGGGCTACGACTAGCTTTTCTCCCCTCTCCCGCTTGCGGGGCGGAAGCGGAAAAAGCGAAGCACTGCTTCGCCCGCTGGAGCGCCCTGAGCTCTGCGAAGGGCTGGGGCGCGGTGCGGGGGCCGGGGAGAGGGCCTATCAATACCGCCGAGTCGACTGCACCACTCTCTCCCCAGCCCTCTCCCATTAATGGGAGAGGGAGCAGATTGTGCACCCACGATGCACAACGAAAACCGTCTCAGCCGCGCTCAATCGGCGTGGAGGTCAGCTCGAAGGGGCTATTGCTGCGCCGCTGGTTGCGGTCATCACGCGGCGTGGCGCCGAAGAAATTGCGGTAGGCACTGGAGAAGTGCGGCCCCGAGGAGAAACCGCAGGACAGACCGATCTGGATGATCGACTTGCTGGTCTGCATCAACAACTGGCGCGCCTTGTTCAGGCGCAGTTCCAGGTAGTACTGGCTGGGCACGCGATTGAGGTACTGCTTGAAGATGCGCTCCAACTGGCGACGCGACACGCACACGTGCTGAGCGATCTCGTCGGTGGTCAGCGGCTCCTCGATATTGGCCTCCATCAGCAGCACCGCCTGGGTCAGCTTCGGATGGCTGGAACCGAGGCGGTTCTGCAACGGAATGCGCTGACGCTCCCCGCCCTCACGAATGCGCTCGACCACCAGCTCTTCGCTCACCGCACCGGCCAGCTCGGCGCCGTGGTCGCGTGCCAGCACCGCCAGCAACAGGTCGAGCACTGCCAGGCCGCCACAAGCGGTCAGTCGATCACGATCCCAGTCGAACAGATGACTGGTGGCGATGACCTTGGGGAAGCGTTCGGAAAAATCGTCCTGCCAGCGCCAGTGCACCGCTGCGCGATAACCATCGAGCAAACCGAGCTGAGCCAGCGGATAAACCCCGGCAGACAGGCCGCCAATCACGCAACCGCTGCGCACCTGCTGCTTGAGCGCAGCGGCCAGGCCGGCGGAAACCTGCGCTGGCGGTGCATCGGCAAGCAGAAACAGCTTGTCCAGCCCATCCATGTGCCCTGCCCAGGGCTCGCCCGGCAGGCGCCAATCACCGGCGGCCAGCGGCTCGGCCTGAAGGAAGACCAGTTCGTACAGCACTTCCGGATGCACGCGCTGGGCAACACGCAACGCTTCCTCAGCCAGGGACAAGGTCAGAGGCTTGGTGCCGGGCCAGTAGAGAAAGCCGATTCGATGGGGGGTCATGAGTGCCTGTCAAACGTCCGCTGCGCACCAGTTCAGTGCGAAGTCTAGCTTCTTATTATTTGAGACTGCCGGAAAGGAACTGCTGCAGTCGCTCGGATTGCGGATTGGCCAACACTTCTTTGGGACAACCGCGCTCTTCCACCAGCCCCTTGTGCAGGAATACCAACTGGTTCGACACCTCGCGGGCGAACCCCATCTCGTGGGTCACCACCACCATGGTGCGGCCTTCGGTGGCCAGATCCTGCATGACCTTGAGCACTTCGCCGACCAGCTCCGGGTCAAGCGCCGAGGTCGGCTCGTCGAACAGCATCACCTCCGGCTCCATCGCCAGGGCGCGCGCGATGGCAACGCGCTGCTGCTCGCCACCGGACATGTGCGCCGGGTAGGCGTCCTTGCGATGTGCCACACCGACCTTGGCCAGGTAATGCTCGGCCTTGTCACGAGCCTCGGCCTTGCTCATGCCGAGCACGTGTACCGGCGCTTCCATGACGTTTTCCAGGGCGCTCATGTGCGACCACAGATTGAAGTGCTGGAACACCATCGCCAGACGCGAGCGCATGCGCTGCAGCTGCTTGGCATCGGCGGCACGCAGCGAACCGTCCTTGGCCGGCACCAGCTTCAGCTCTTCGTTGTTGAGCAGGATCTTGCCGGCATGCGGCTGCTCCAGCAGGTTCAGACAGCGCAGGAAGGTGCTCTTGCCCGAGCCGCTGGAGCCGATGATGCTGATCACGTCGCCAGCCTTGGCCGCCATCGACACGCCCTTGATCACCTCATGGCTGCCGTAACGTTTGTGCAGATCCTGAACTTCGAGTTTGTACATGTTCGGCTTCTCTTGAATCGTCATGGCATCAGGCCTTGCGCGGTGCCAGATAGGCCAGCCAGCGGCGCTCGGCCAGCTTGAACAGGCGCACCAGGATGAACGTCAGCGCCAGATAGAACAGACCGGCGGTGACGTAGGCTTCGAACGGCAGGTAATACTGCGAGCTGACGGTCTTGGCCGCGCCAGTGATGTCGATAAGGGTCACTACCGAAGCCAGGCTCGTCGTGTGCAGCATCATGATCACCTCATTGCTGTACTGCGGCAGCGCGCGGCGCAACGCCGAAGGCAACAGGATGCGCCGATACAGCTTGCCACGCGACATGCCCATGGCCTTGGCCGCCTCGATCTCGCCCGGCGGCGTGGCCTTGAGGCTGCCCGCCAGGATTTCAGCGGTGTAGGCACTGGTATTGATGGCGAAGGCCAGGCAGGCGCAGAAGGTGGCACTGGACAGGTAAGGCCACATGAAACTCTCGCGCACGGCCTCGAACTGAGCCAGGCCGTAGTACAGCAGGTACAACTGCACCAGCATCGGCGTGCCGCGGATCACATAGGTGTAGAGCCAGGCGGGGAAATTGATCAACGCTTGCCTGGATACCCGCATGATCGCCAGCGGCACCGCCAGCAGCAGGCCCACGGCCAGGGCGACGAGCAACAGCTTGAGGGTCACCAGCACACCACCGAAGTACAGCGGCAGGCTGTCGAGTACCACGTTGTAATCGAAAAGCATGGTGACTCCCTCAGAGCTCGGCGGCTTTCACGCCGACCGAATAGCGGCGCTCGAGATAGCGCAACACCAGCAGCGAAACGCTGGTGATCGCCAGGTACACGGCCGCCGCCAGGAGGATGTAGGTGAACGGCTCGCGCGTCGCATCACCGGCACTCTTGGCACGGGCCATCATATCCTGCAGGCCGACCAGGGAGATCAGCGCAGTGGCCTTGACCAGCACCAGCCAGTTGTTGGTGAGGCCGGGAATCGCCAGACGGATCATCTGCGGCACGAGGATGCGAAAGAACACCCGCAGCGGGCTCATGCCATAGGCCATGCCGGCCTCGCCCTGCCCCTTGGGGATGGCCATGAAGGCGCCGCGGAAGGTCTCCGACAGATAGGCACCGTAAATGAAGCCCAGCGTACCGACACCGGCCACGAATGGATTGATGTCGATGTAATCCTCATAGCCCAGCAGCGGAGCGATGCGGTTCACCAGATCCTGGCCGCCAAAGAAAATCAGCAGAATCAGCACCAGTTCGGGAATACCGCGAATCACCGTGGCGTAGGTCTCGCCCATCAGGGCCAGCCATTTCACCGGCGACAGACGAAACGCTGCGCCGAGCAGGCCAAGTGCGACAGCAACCGCCATCGACAGCAGCGCCAACTGCACGGTGAGCCAGACACCGTCGAGAATGGTCGAGCCGTAGCCTTGAAGCATGCGCCAATACCTCTCAGGCACCACGACGGCGCCGTATAGCACAAAGGAAATTGATGTCGCCCGAGCGACGCACAACGCCTGAACGCCAGCACAGGCGAACGGGCAGCCGATTTCTACAGGATTAGCCAAGAAAAAAGTGGCACAACCTCGGTAAAGGTTAGTGCCACTTCATCTGCCTCGGAGCGCTTACTCGCCGTAAACGTCGAAGTCGAAGTACTTGTCCTGTACTTCCTTGTACTTGCCGTTGGCGCGGATGGCCAGGATGGCAGCACTGATCTTGTCAGCCAGCGCCTTGTCGCCCTTGCGCACGGCGATGCCCTGGCCTTCGCCGAAGTACTTCACGTCGGTGAAATCCGGGCCTACGAAGGCGAAACCCTTGCCGCCGTCGGTTTTGAGGAAACCGTCATCGATGTTCACCGAGTCGGCCAGGGTGGCGTCCAGGCGGCCGGACTGCATGTCGAGGAAGATTTCGTTCTGCGAGCTGTAACGCACGATTTCAGCGCCAGCCGGGGCGAAGATGTCGGTGGCGTAACGGTCATAGACGGACGAGCGCTGCACGCCAACCTTCTTGCCTTTGAGGTCGACCAGCGGATCTTTCAGCTCGGTGCCGGCTTTCATCGCCAGCTTGGCCGGGGTGGCGTAGTACTTGCCGGTGAAGTCCACGGACTTCTTGCGATCTTCGGTGATCGACATCGACGACAGCACGGCGTCGAACTTGCGCACTTTCAGCGCCGGGATCAGGCCGTCGAACTCCTGCTCGATCCACTTGCACTCGACCTTCATCTCTTCGCACAGGGCGTTGCCGATGTCGTAGTCGAAGCCGGCGATCTGGCCATCGGGAGTCTTGAATGCGAAGGGCGGGTAAGCCGCCTCGATGCCAATGCGCAGCGGCTTCTCGGCCAGCGCCAGGGGCGACATCAGGGACAGCGCCAGGGCGCCGAGCAGTGCGATCTTCTTCATTCTTTGCTCCTTCGAATTGGGTATGGCATCGATGGCAGGGAGGGGCCCGGGCCTTTTATGGATTGTAGAAGGCGGTGCTGCGCTGTCGTGGTGGACGAGCGACAAAGGGGCCTTGGCTGGGTGAGCGGCATTCTAGCGGCAGGCAATGAGGCGATATTTCCTCAATGCGACAACTAATTACAGAAGCACTGGATGCGTCGGGCGCAGATATTGACAGCCCACAAAAGGAGTGATCAAGCAGAAAAGGGTAAACGGATATCTACAGCAATACTCAGGCCACAAATCACATAACACGCGAAACGCGGGCGTTAGAGCTACTTCGTAGTTTTCCATGGAGCCACTGACGGCACCTTATCAGGGCACAGACGTTCCCTAACCGCCCAATCGGGTGCGCGCTGTTACCGTGGCGCCATGCAAACCGTAGGGTGCGCCGCGCGCACAGCTACACCACTCCATGCAACAGCTGTCATTCCCGCGAAGGCGGGAACCCAGAAGTCACATGGTGTCTGGACTCCCGCCTTCGCGGGAGTGACGGTCAATAAATCCATGGATCAATCGCCCACACGCAAACTGAGACGCGCGGTCACGCGGTTTTCCTCCGCGCGATCCAGCCCAGCCTCCTCGACGCGCACGCCCTGCGCTTCCAGCGCTTCGATCCAACGCAGCAACTGAGCAAACGCCACCGGCTGCAGGTTGACCTGCACCGCGCCGTAGCCCTCAGTATCCAGGCGCTCGATCACCAGTCCCTGCTGCGCTGCGCTTGCCGTGACCACACCCTGCAAACGCGCCGGATCGAGGCTGGCACGCGGCTGCAGATCACGCCCCTGTACCTGCGGCGCACGGCTTTGCATGTAAGCATAAAGAGCCCGCTGCTCCTCGAACGCGGCGCGCGCTGCCTGCGCATGGCGTTGCGCTGGCTGCCACAACACCAGATAGAACAGCACCAGCAGCAGGAAGACGCTCAGCGCCATCAGTGCCAGGCGATCACGCGCTGGCAACGTCTGCCAGCGTTGCGCCAGCGGCGAGCGCTGCCAGTGCAGTTGCAGGCTTTCGGTCAACCCTGTTCTCGCCATGCCACTCATCCTCCTATCACCACGCGTGCGCTGACGCCTTCGGCTTCACGGCTGGCCGAGCCCATCTGTACCGACAGGCCAGACGCTTCCAGGCGCTCACGCAAGCGCTCCAGTTCGGCGAAGCCTGGCGCCTGCAATTGCAGCGACATATCGGCCCGGGTCGCGCTGTAGTCGAGCTGATTGACCTGCACCTGTGGTGCGCCCTCGGCATGCAGCGCTGCCGCTACCTCGGCCAGCAGACCCAGAACCGGACTGTCGCGACCAGCAGACTGCGCGAGATGTTGATCGAACTGCGCACGCAGGTTGATCAACTTGTTGTCCTGCGGAAACAGCTCGCGGTACAGGGCCTCGCTGGAAGCTGCATAGGCATCGGCCTCACGCTGCAGATACCAGCCCTGAGCCAGACTGAACCCCCACTGCAGAAAGAGACACAGCGCCAACACGCCGGCCAGCGGACGCCAGCGCCGCCAGCCATCACCACTCTGGCGCAAGGCGAACTCCCCCTGAGCCAGATCGGCACCACCGCCCTGACGCACCAGCCATTGATGCGCATCCTCCAGCAGATGCACCTCGTCAACCTGCTCCGGCAGTGCCTGACCAGCCGGCGCACTGACGATGCACGGCGATGGACAACGCCCCGCCAGCGCCGGCCAGTCCTCCGCCTGCAAGGCCAGACGCCAGGGCGCCTCGCCGCCAAGCAACCAACGCGAGTGCAGCCAGAGCAACTGACTGCCCTGGCGCGGCAACAGGTCGGCATCGACACGGATCGCCTTCGGCGGCTGCACCGCGAACAGCGCCAGGCACTCGCGCAACCAGTTGGCGCGCAGCGCATAGACGCGATGACGACCATCGGCCAGCTGTTCACCCAGCGCCAGGTGCATCAGCTCGACATCCTCAGCCAGCAGTTCCTCCACCGCGAACGGTAGCGCCTGGCGCATCCAGCGTGCCTTCTGCGTCGGCAGCAGCACGGCGCAGGCGGTGACCACCTCCACCGGCAATACCAGCTCCCAGTGCACAGGCAACTCAGCTAGAGCCTCGGCCAAACTCATGGCGCGACACTCATCAGGCGTGACCCGCTGCACGGGTAAATCCGCTGACAAGTCGTGACACGCCTCGGGCGGCAGGAATATCCATGTCGGGTTCATTCTTGTTCTTCCTCGATAGGACGTGGCGGCATGCCGCCCTGCCCCAGATCACGCGCCAGGACACTGACCTGGCCATCATTGCTGCGCTGCAACAGGCTGCGCAAGACCACCCGGCGTTCGCCCAGGCTCACTTCACTGAACACTTCGAAATACTGGCTGCCGACCGCCAGCCCTTGCACCACCTGCTCGCCCAGCCCCGCGAGTGCAGGCTGAGCAGCGAATGCGGCAGCACTGGGATAGCCTTCGGCACCGCGCCCGGCGATCAACGACACAGCCGCATCCGGACTCAATCCGTCGGACAGGCTGGAGAGCACCATCGCGCTGGCCGTGTTGACGTTGAGCAGCGCCTCGCCCGGCAAGGCGCTGACGAAGGGCTGCAGGCGGCGATAGTCGGCTTCCTCCATCTCCAGCAGCAGGCGCAGTTCGGACACGTCTGTGATCTCGCGATTGGCCGTGCGGTAAGGCGGCGTCGCCAACAGGTATTGGCCATCCTCGGCGCCATTGCCACCTTGTTGCTCGCTGTCGGTATCCAGCCAGTCCAGCAGGCGCTCGGCATAAGGCTTGTCTATCCCCAAGCGCAGCAACAGACGGCGCAAACGCAGCACCGCCAGCTCGTTGGGCCGGCCCTGACGCACCAGGCTGTTGAGGTTGAAACGACCGCTGGGGTCGACGATACGCACACGCAGCTCGCCGCCCTCATCCAGCGGGAACGGCGCCAGCGGCCGAGCCCAGGGCTCCAGCGGATGATCCACCGGCTGGCGCGGATCGCCCTGGCGCAGGTCGCGCTCGAGGATCGCCTTGGCCAGCGTCTCGCCCCCCAGCGCGTAATGCCAGGCCTGAGTCACGTGCAACTGGTTGGCGCTGCTGCGGATCGACAGTTGCTGGCGAGCGATCAAGCCGGCGCAGACCACCGTCACCACGGCGACCACCAGCAATACGGTAATCAGGGCCACCCCATTCTGCCGCCTCATGACTGCGGCACCTCATTCGAATCATCCGGCGGGGCACCATCACGGTTTTCCGCCGGCAGATCCGGCAAGCGCAGCAGGCGGCGCAATTCGCCATAACGCCGATGCTGCAGACGCAGCTCGATCGCGCGCGGCAAATCGGTGAGCAGCCCATCACCCGAGGCATTGGCCGGCGGCCAGTCGGGCTGCCACTGCCCCTCCTTGTCCAGAAAGCGCAGGCTCAATGACTCGACACCATCGAGCGCCTGCTGGATCTGCGGCGCGCTGTCCTGCGCGCGATCCAGCACACGCCAGTAACGCCGCTGCCACTGCTCGCCACTGAGCTGCCAGCGCACTCGCTGCACCTCGGCACGCGGCTGGCCGAGCGGGTTGCGCCAGCCGGCGCGGGTCAGCTCCAGCGTCGTGGCATCGGCCAGATCACCATGCAGCGCCGGTTGTGGATCGCCGAAACCATCGCGAATCGGCCGTACCGTCACCTGGCGCAGGTCACGCTCGAAAGCTGACAAGGCGCGCGTCAGTTCACGCAGCTGGCGTTCGTGTTCACGGGTGACGGCATCGGCGCTGAGCACGCTGTCGAGCATGCGGTAGGTGGCCAAGCCCAGCAGGGCGAAGATGACGATGGCGATCAGCAGCTCCAGCAGGGTGAAGCCGCGCTGAGCGCTCCCACACATCATGGCCCCCCCAGAAAACCGCTGAGGGTCACCAGTTGGCAGGGTGGGCTTTAGCCCACCAAGGCTGGCCGCTGTTGGTGGGCTGAAGCGGAGCACCGCCCGGCCCATCCTACGGGCTGGAGCGAGCGTCGCGAGCGAACGGATTCGCGAGCAGAGCTCGCTCCTACGCATCATGGCGCCCCCAGGAAACCGCTGAGGGTCACCAGCGCCCGCTCACGCAGATCACCGCTGACGCCGCGTTCTTCAGCGACAACCCACAGCGTCACTCGGCGCATGGCCGGTTCGCTGGTGGCCTGGATTTCGCTCTGCCACACCCAGCGGCGCCCGGCGAACTCCACCTGGCCCTGGTCGCGGCCATCGGCCGGTGGCGTATCGGCCAGTTGCAACTCCGTCAGGCGATTGTCGGCCACCCACATGGCCAGGGTCTTGTCTTCCAGTTGGCTGGCGGTACGGACACTGCGCGCGCTGGCAGTAAGCACGCTGGCGGCGACCAGAGCGAAGATGGCCAGGGCCACCAGTACCTCGAGCAGAGTAAAGCCGCGCGCCGACCTCATCCGGCACGTCCCGCGCCCAGTTCCTCGACACGCGGCAGGCCGAAGCCATCGCTGGACAATTGCAGGCGCAAGCCATCGCGACGACGTTCGGCCAGGCGCAGGCGAAACGGTGTCAGCTCGCCACTGGAGAGAATCAGCAACTGCGGCGCGGCGGCACTGGCCGTCACAGGTAGGCTAAGGGCCTCACCTTCGACCTCGAACTCCAGCATGGCCCATTCTGGCAGGCGATGGGCCTGGCGATCGAGGGCCTGCCACTCGGCACGCAGTGGGTCATAACGCAGGACTCGATAGCCTTCGCGGGTGAAACTCAGGCCGTACTCACGGTTATCCAGCACCGCTTCGTCGAGCAGCACGCCAATCAGCCCACTGAGGCGCTCGGCTTCGCTGCGCAGTTCGCGCCCGGGCCCGGCGATGCCGGTGCTGAACACCGCCAGACCGATCAGGCTGCCGAGAATCACCAGCACCACCAATAGCTCGATGAGGGTGAAGCCGCGCGTTTTTGCCGGCACGCCGATCATGCTCGGGTCAGAGATCCCAGTTACCGATATCGGCGTTCAGGTCGCTGCCGCCCTGCTTGCCGTCGGCGCCGAGCGAGTAGAGATCGAAGGCGCCCTTGGTGCCAGGGGCGAGGTATTGATAAGGGTTACCCCAGGGATCGATGGGCAGGCGCTTGAGGTAGCCGTCCTTGTTCCAGTTCTTCGCTGGCGGGTTGCCGCTCGGCTTGCTCACCAGCGCTTCCAGGCCCTGCTGGGTGCTGGGGTAGTTGTGGTTGTCGAGCTTGTACATATCCAGCGCCGCGCCGATGGCGCGGATGTCGTTCTGGGCGGCAGTGACCTTGGCCTGATCCGGCCGGCTCATCACCTGCGGCACTACCAGCGCCGCCAGAATGCCCAGAATCACCACTACCACCATGATTTCGATAAGTGTGAAACCCGCCTGCCTTCTAGCAGACCGTCGAAACACTACCTGCGTTGCCATTGCTGCGTTAAAAACAGGCTCGGACTGCTCATTTACAGCTCGTAAAGTCGAACGCGACTCCGACCGGATCCTCGCCTGTTTTTGCCTTGCACTGGCTTCCTCGCCTACGTGTTTCAACAGTCTGCTTTTCACCTAGCTACCCCACCATTTGGTTCAAAGAAAGAATCGGCAACAGGATGGCCAGCACGATCACCAGCACCACTGCCCCCATGAATACCAGCATGAACGGCTCGAACAGCCCGACCAGCAGGGCGATCTGCGCGCTGAGGTCGTTTTCCTGGTTCTTCGCCGTACGCGCCAACATCTGATCCAGCTCGCCCGAACGTTCGCCGCTGGCGATCATGTGCAGCATCATCGGCGGAAACTGCCCAGTGGCCTCCAGCGAGCGGGTCAGGCTGCCGCCTTCGCGCACCTTCTGCGCCGCCACCACGACCTCGCCACGGATCACTCGATTGCCGATCACCTCACCAGCAATCGCCAGTGCCTCCACCAGTGGTACGCCACTGCGGGTAAGGATGGCCAGGGTCGAGGCGAAACGCGCGCAATCGGTGGCGCGACCCAGTCGCCCAATCAGCGGCATGCGCAGCAGGAATCGATGCCAGCGTAGCTTGAATGCCTCGTCACGCAGGGCTGCACGCAAGGCGAAGACCGCCAGCGCCAGCGCCACCAACGCGACCAGGCCCCAGGCCTTGACCCAATCACTGAGGGCGATCAGCCCGCGCGTCAGCGCCGGCAGGGTCTGACCGGAATCGACGAAGACCTTGACCACGTCCGGCACCACGTAGCCGAGCAGAAAGCCGACGATCAGCAACGACGCGCACATCAGGATCACCGGATAGAGCAGCGCCAACTGCACCTTCTGCCGCGACTGCTGACGCTGCTCGGTGTAGTCGGCCAGTTGCTCCAGCACCGGGCCGAGGTGCCCGGCATGCTCGCCGGCCGCCACCGTGGCGCGGTACAGCTCGGGGAAGGCGGCGGGAAACTCCTTGAGGCTGCCGGCCAGGCTGTGGCCCTCCAGCACGCGAGCGCGCACCGCCAGCAACATGCCCTGGATACGCGAGTTGGTGGATTGCGCGGCGGCCGCACGCAGCGCCTCTTCGATGGGCAGCGCTGCCTGGATCAGCGTCGCCAACTGCCGCGTGACCAGCGCCAGATCACGCGCCGACAGGCCACGAGCAAAGCTAAGACGCGCTCCGCCACTGCCCTGCTCACGGCTGCGCGTGGCCTTGACCTCCAGCGGCGCCAGCTGGCGCTCGCGCAACAACTGACGCACCTGGCGCGCGCTGTCGGCCTCCAGCACGCCCTTCTGCTGACGGCCGCGCCCGTCGAGGGCGATATATTCAAAGGCCGCCATCGGCAAATCGCTCCAGTTGTCCCCATAGGAACGGTTGGGCGGCATTGCGCTTCAGCCGCGATTCACAACGACTCGCGGCTAAAACCGCTCCTACAAGAGCCGATGCCAACATCCCAATCGCCATCATTCCTCTCGCGTCACACGTAGCACTTCCTCGACCGTGGTCACCCCTTCCAGCACCTTGCGCCGACCATCGTCGCGGATGCTCGGCCCCAGCGTGCGAGCATGACGGGTCATGTCCTGTTCGGAAGCGCGGCTATGCACCAGGGAGCGCATGCTTTCGTCGAACACCACCAGCTCATAGATGCCGGTACGTCCACGGTAGCCCTGCTGATGACAATGCGCACAACCACGGGCGCGGTACAGGGTCGGTGGCGAACTGGCCGGCACGCCAAGCAACGCGCATTCGGCCGAATCGGCGGCATAGGGCTCCTTGCATGACGGGCACAGCACGCGCACCAGGCGCTGGGCCAGCACGCCGAGCAGTGATGACGACAGCAGGAAGGGCTCCACGCCCATGTCCACCAAACGGGTAATGGCTCCGATGGCGCTGTTGGTGTGCAGCGTGGACAGCACCAGGTGGCCGGTCAGCGAGGCCTGCACGGCGATCTCGGCGGTTTCCTTGTCGCGAATCTCGCCGACCATCACCACGTCCGGATCCTGGCGCAGGATGGCGCGCAGGCCGCGAGCGAAGGTCATATCCACCTTGGTGTTGACCTGGGTCTGACCGATACCTTCGAGGTGGTATTCGATGGGATCTTCGACGGTGAGGATGTTGCGCGTGTGATCGTTGAGGCTGACCAGGCTGGCGTACAGCGTGGTGGTCTTGCCCGAGCCGGTGGGCCCGGTGACCAGCAGAATGCCGTGCGGCTTGCGCACGGTTTCTTCCATCAGCGCGCGATCCTCGGCGCGCATGCCCAGATGCTGCAGCGACAACCGCCCGGCCTGTTTGTCGAGCAGTCGCAGCACCACCCGCTCGCCATTGGCCGACGGCAGCGTCGACACGCGAATGTCCACCTCGCGCCCTCCGACCTTGAGCGAAATGCGCCCGTCCTGCGGGATGCGTTTCTCGGCGATGTCCAGGCGCGCCATCACCTTCACTCGCGATACCAGCAGCGCCGCCAGCTCGCGCTTGGGCTCGAGCACCTCGCGCAGGATGCCGTCCACCCGAAAGCGCACGACAAGGCGCTTCTCGAAGGTTTCCAGGTGGATGTCAGAGGCGTTTTCCTTGATCGCTTCGCCGAGGATAGCGTTGATCAGGCGGATGATCGGCGCATCGTCCTCCTGCTCCAGCAGATCCTCGGTTTCCGGCACCTGGTCGGCCAGCGAGGCCAGATCGAGACTGCCACCGATGTCCTCGGCCAGCTGCATGGAGGCGGAGTCATGTTGATAGGCCGCGCCCAGTGCCTGGGCGAACGCCTGGGCATCTAGCACCTGCAGCGGCAGGCTGCGCCCGGCGAAACGCTGGGCCTCGGCCAACGCGGCCAGGTCACAGTCGACGCGATGGGCCAGACTGGTGCGCCCATCATGCGTGACGAACACCAGGCCGTGACGCTTGGCAAAGCTGAAGGGCAGGCGGCGCAGCGGGGTTTCGAGCAACGAAGCGTTCATGCGTGACCTTAGAACAGAACCTTATCCCGGTATTACAGCCTAACCTGGCCGTTTTGGCCCAATGGGCCACCTCTAGGACGGTCTTCTTGTATGTTTATGCAATTATCTTTAAGAACCTGTTCAGGATCTCGCGAGCTAGAGCCATACAATACCGATGGCGGCCCCGCAAAAACAGGCGAGGAGCGGTCGGAGTCGCGCTCGACTTTACGAGCTGTAAATGAGCATTCCGACCGGGCTGGCGTTCCAGCCTGTTTTTAACGCAGTAGGGCCGACGTGCAGCAGATCGTGAGCAGGTTCTAACACATTGCCAGGAACAGCACACCCACCCTATTTGGGGGATGCCAACCGCGCGCAGACTGCTATGATCAGCGCGCGACGCCCAGCACACATAAGAAGAATTAGAACGTCGTTTCCGGAGTGATGCTTTTGCCCATCTCGGCCCTTTCCCAGCGGCTCAAGGACAATGCCCCGAGCCTGATCGGCATGCTCGTGCTGATCGCCCTGAGCGTCAGCCTGGCCTGGCAGAGCGCCGAACTGTTGCGTCTGGTGCGCGGCCCAGTGGAACAGCCCCCCAGCCAAGCAGCCCCCGGCCTCGAACAACGCGCTCAGGCGCCCATCGCCCAGTTGTTCGGTACGCCCCGCCAGGCCGACAGTGGCCCACCGCCAGCCACCAATCTGCAGCTGACCTTGCTCGGCAGTTTCGTGCACAGCGACCCGCAGCGCTCCAGCGCGATGATTCAGCGCCAGGGTCAGAGCCCCCAGCGTTATGCCATCGGTACGGACGTGGACAACGGCGTGCGCCTCGATGCCGTCTACGCCGACCGCGTCGAACTGGTGCGCAACGGCCGCCGCGAAAGCCTTACCTTCCCCCGCTCGCAAAGCGGGCAATACAGCTATACCCCGCCGGTCGAAGCCGCAACGGAAGACCCGCTGCAGCAGTTCGATCAACTCGGCCAGGACAACCTCGAACAACTGCGCCAGCGCATGCAAGCGCTGCGCGAACAGATGGAAGCCTCTGGCACCCTGCCCGTGGAAACGCCCTCCGATCAGCCCATGGAAAGCGACTGAACCGATGCCTGTTCTCCGAAGCCGACTGACCCTCGCCCTCCTCGCCGCCAGCCTGGCCGTCGCACCACTGCCTCTGCTCGCGCAGATCCAACAGGCGCCGGCCAGCGCCAACCAGCAGGAAGAAAGCTGGACCATCAACCTCAAGGGCGCGGACATACGCGAGTTCATCGACCAGATCGCCAGCATCACCGGGCAGACCTTCGTCGTCGACCCTCGGGTGAAGGGCCAGGTCAACGTGGTATCGAGCACACCGCTGGGCCTGTCCGAGGTCTACCAGTTGTTCCTTTCGGTGATGGCCACCCATGGTTTCAGCGTACTGACCCAGGGCGACCAGGCGCGCATCGTGCCCAACGCCGAGGCCAAGGCCGAAGCCGACGCCGGCCGGCCCGCACCGGATCGCCTGGAAACCCGCCTGATCCAGGTGCAGCACGCGCCGGTTGCCGAGCTGATTCCGCTGATCCGTCCACTGGTGCCGCAATACGGCCACCTGGCAGCCGTCACCTCGTCCAACGCACTGATCATCAGTGACCGCAGCGCCAACATCGAACGCATCGAAGACCTGATGCGCCAGCTCGATCAGAGCGGCGCGCAGGACTTCAGCGTAGTCACCCTGCAACACGCCTGGGTGATGGACGCCGCCGAGGTGCTCAACACCGCCATCGCTCGCGGCCAGGCCAAGGGCACCAGCGCCACCCAGGTGGTGGCCGACGCGCGCACCAACCGCCTGATCCTGCTCGGCCCGCCGGATGCCCGTGCCAAACTGGCCGACCTCGCCCGCTCGCTGGACAGCCCCACCAGCCGCTCGGCCAACACCCGGGTAATTCGCCTGCGCCACAACAACGCCAAATCCCTGGCCGAAACCCTCGGGGAAATCTCCGAAGGCCTGAAGAACCAGCAAACTGGCGAAACCACCGGCAAGCAATCGAACATCCTCATCCGCGCCGACGAGAGCCTCAATGCCCTGGTGCTGCTGGCCGAGCCGGATCTGGTCGCCACCCTCGAGGACATCGTGCGCCAACTCGACGTGCCACGCGCCCAGGTGATGGTCGAGGCGGCCATCGTGGAGATTTCCGGCGACATCACCGACGCTGTCGGCGTGCAGTGGGCAGTGGACGCCCGTGGCAGCACCGGCGGCCTGGGCGGAGTGAATTTCGGCGGCACTGGTCTGTCGGTCGGCACCGTGCTGCAGATTCTGCAAAGCGGCGAAGTGCCGGAGAACACCACACTGCCCGACGGCGCCATCATCGGCGTCGGCAGCGATCGCTTCGGCGCGCTGATCACCGCACTGTCGGCCAACAGCAAGAGCAACCTGCTGTCCACACCGAGCCTGCTCACCCTGGACAACCAGAAGGCGGAAATCCTCGTCGGGCAGAACGTGCCCTTCCAGACCGGCTCCTACACCACCGACGCCTCGGGCGCCGGCAACCCCTTCACCACCATCGAGCGCAAGGACATCGGCGTCACCCTCAAGGTCACGCCAAGCATCAACGAAGGCGCCACCCTGCGCCTGGAGATCGAGCAGGAGATCTCCTCCATAGCCCCCAGTACCGGGCTCAACGCCCAGGCGGTCGACCTGGTGACCAACAAACGCTCGATCAAGAGCACCATCCTCGCCGATGACGGCCAGGTGATCGTGCTCGGCGGGCTGATTCAGGACGACGTCACCCAGGCCACCTCCAAGGTACCGCTGCTCGGTGACATTCCTCTGATTGGCGGCCTGTTCCGCTCCACCCGCGACTCGCACATCAAGCGCAACCTGATGGTCTTCCTGCGGCCCACCGTGGTACGCGACGGCGCCGGCTTGGCCGCGCTATCGGGCAAGAAGTACAGCGATATCCGCATCCTCGGCGACGGCACAAATGGCCGCCCCAGCATCCTGCCCAGCACCCCAGGCCAGCTGTTCGACGGCCAGGGCGCACCGGCAGTGGATCTACGAGAGTAACTTAGGGCGATTCATTCGTAGGGCGGGTGCAACCCGCCATTACCATCGCGGCGGGTTGCACTCACCCTACGTACAGAGATGTAGAGAGCCATAAACCGTGGGAGGCGCTTTAACGGCGACATTTTCGAAAGCAGTCGCGGCTAAAGCCCCTCCCACGGGGACGGAGACTCACCCCAACGGCGGCGTACGCGGCGGTACCTGACGCTTGTTGCCGGTCGACTCATACGCCGCTGCCAGTTGCAGCAACGCCGAATCATCGTAGGCACGCCCCGCGAAGGTCAGGCCCACCGGCATTCCGATATCGGCCATCACCCCCATCGGCACGGTGACGGTCGGCACGCCCTGGTGACGGATCGCCAGATTGCCGTTGGCCACCCACACGCCGTTGCTCCAGGCGATATCGGCGGAAGCCGGGTTCACATCGGCATCAGCTGGGCCCACGTCGGCCACGGTGGGGAACAGCACCGCATCCAGCCCCAACCGATCCATCCAGTCTTCCAGATCGATCTTGCGAATCTGCTCCAGGCCGCGCAGGCCGTCGGGCAGCGTAGCGATCTGATCCCAGGGCTTGATGCCACGCTTGGCCATGTTGACGTATTCGTCCATGCCCGCCGCCAGATCGCCCTCACGGTTCGGCAGCGTGCCGGGGTCGTGCGGGAAGATCTGCGGGCCATCCACGTCGGCCAGGCGATTGAGCTTGGGGTCGCCGTTGGCACGCAGGAAGTCATCGAAGGCCCAACCGCTCAGTTCCCACAGTTCGTCATGCAGGAACTCGGGCGTGACGATGCCGCGATTGAACACGGTCGGAGCGCCGGGGCGATCGCCCTCGCAGTTGGACACCAGCGGGAAGTCCACCTCCACTACTTCGGCACCGGCCGCTTCCAGCGCCTGGCGCGCGGCCTCCCACAGGGCGATCACCGTCGGCCGGGTGTGAATGCGCTGGCCGGTCGGCCCGCCGATACCCGGTGCTTCGCTGGTACCGGCCTCTTCGTCCTTGTTGATGAACATGCGCGGCACGCCCAGGCGCTTGCCGGCCAGTGCATCGGCCTTGGCCGCCAGTGCCAGGTAAGACTCGGGGCGTACTTCGGAGGCCCGCGGGATCGGCACCCAGGGCTGCAAACGCCACAGGTCACCACGGGAATCGGCATCGTCGGCCACGACCACGTCGAGCACTTCCAGCAGATCGGCCATGGTGCGGGCGTAAGGCACCACCACGTCCATGGTCGGCGTCAGCGGCCAGTTACCGCGTACCGAGATCACCCCACGCGACGGGGTGTAGGCGCACAGGCCGTTGTTGGAGGCCGGGCCGCGCCCGCTAGACCAGGTTTCCTCGGCCAGGCCGAAGGCGGAGAAGCTGGCAGCGGTTGCCGTACCGGCACCATTGGACGAGCCCGAGGCGAACGGCGCGGGCAGGTAATCGGCGTTGTAGGGGCTTTCGGCGCGGCCATAAACGCCACGCTGCATGCCGCCATTGGCCATCGGTGGCATGTTGGTCTTGCCCAGGCAGATGGCACCGGCCGCGCGCAGGCGCTCGACGGTGAAGGCATCGCGCTGCGCCACCAGATCCTTGAACGCCGGGCTGCCAGAGGCGGCCGTCAGCCCCTTGACCAGATAACTGTCCTTGGCGGTATAGGGAATCCCATCCAATGGCCCGAGGGTTTCGCCACGGGCGCGGCGCGCATCGGAGGCCTCGGCTTCCTTCAACGCGTCGGGGTTACGCACCACCACCGCGTTGAGCCGGGTCGGCGTATCCGGGCCATCGTAGGCGTCGATTCGCGCCAGGTAGGCCTTGACCAGCTCGACCGCCGTGGTGCGGCCGGACTCCAGCGCGGCGCGCAGCTCGGCAATGGAAACTTCGGTTACCTCGATCATGGTGTCATCACTCGCAAAGGACGGGCCGGTGTCATGGCCCCGGATACGAAACAGTAGCGGCGTGGCCGAACCCCACATGCAGGTTCGAACGCGAAAACAGACTCCCGATGATACATGCCGCCAAGGCTTCGCAGCAGCCCACAGCCGATGGCCAGGATGCACGCCAGCCCTTACAGTCTCACCCTGTACCAGGCGGCATTCATGACACGCAATTGAGCAGAACGAGATGACCCGCGAAGAACGCATCCAGCTGTGGTCGGCGCTGTCGGAGGTATTCGTCGACAACGAAGTCGACTACGCCGGCATTGCCCGCCAGCTCGCCAATTTCGACCGTACCACGGCGGAAGCTGCCTTCTACGAAGACGTTGCCCCGGCGTGCTACACCAACCTGCTCGCGCCCATCCCACCGATCTGGACAGGCTTCGACAGCGTCTGGCTCAGCGAAACCATCGAGCGTAACCAGGCCGCCCGACAACGCTGGCCGCTGCGGCGCCTGCGCGACCGCCTCTTCATCGCCTGCCTGCGCCGCACCCTGAGATCGGAATGGGCGAAGGTCGTGCGCGAGCTGGATCGCCTGTAAAGAACCGGCTACCTTCCCACTTCCCGCAGCCAGGCCAGCAATTCGGCCTGCAGGCTCTCAGGCGCCGGCGCATCGGGTGAGAGCAGGCAGTAGCGCGAACCGTCCTCGACGAAACCAAGCGGTGCGACCAACAACCCGCTGTCGATGTCGTCGCGCACCAGGTGCCATGGCCCGATGGCCACGCCCAGGCCGGCCACCGCAGCCTGCAGGCTGAAGTAGAAATGTTCGAAGGTCTGCGCAGGGCCATCGGCAGCGCTGGCACCAGCGGCATTCGCCCACTCCGCCCAGGCGCTCGGCCGAGTGCGCGTATGCAACAGCGGCGCATCCGAGCGCAGGCCGCTGGCAGTGAACCATTGCTCGACCTTGTCCGCCCGGCAGACCGGCCCGACCCGCTCGGCAAACAGCGTTTCGGCGTGATAGCCAGCCGGCCAGGGGAAGTCATCGCGGCGGATGGCCAGGTCGATCCCCGCCTCGAAGGAGAACGGCCCACCGCCCGCCAGCAGATGAATCTCCCGCTCCGGCTGACGCGCCTGAAACGCGCTCCAGCGCGGTATCAGCCAGCGCATCAACAGCGTCGGCTCACAGGACAACGCCAGCGGTCGCATCTGCCGGACACTGGCACGAAGCTCGCGCGTGGCCTGGCGCATCAGCCCCATTCCATCGCTCACCGCGCGCGCCAGCTTGCGTCCCGCGTCGTTGAGAAACACCCGACGATTGCGCCGCTCGAACAACTCGACGCCCAGGTCGTCTTCCAGCAAACGCACCGCCCGACTGACCGCGCCATGGGTCAGGTGCAGCTCCTGAGCGGCGCGGCTGAAGTTCTCGCAGCGCGCCGCCGCTTCGAAACAGCGCAGCGCCAGCAGCGAGGGCAAACGCGCATCACCCATCTGTGCGTTTAGCTCACCATCTATGTCAGAACTCATCGTTATTCATCGCTGTTGATCATCGGAATAATTGGCTAAGCCTCAACGAACGCAAGAGTACGCCATGACCGAATGGATAGCTGTAATCACCATTACCCTGCTTGCCGTGATCAGCCCCGGAGCGGATTTCGCCCTGGTCACCCGCAACAGCCTGCTGTTGTCGCGCCGTGCCGGTGTGCTAACGGCGCTGGGCATCGGCCTGGGTGTATTGATCCACGTTGGCTACACCCTGCTCGGCGTCGGTCTGCTGCTGCAGCAATCGACCTGGCTGTTCAACGCTCTCAAACTGGCCGGAGCGGCCTACCTGATCTACCTTGGCGTGAAGCTGCTGCTGAGCAAACCCGACAGCGCAGCAACCAACAGTCAGCAACCCCCGCCGGCAGACAGTGCCGCACTACGCACCGGCCTGCTGACCAACGCACTCAACCCGAAGACAGCGGTGTTCATCGTCAGCCTGTTCATGCAGGTGGTGCAGCCTGGCACGGGCCTGGCCACGCAACTGGGCTATGGCGCTTTCATCGCCCTGGCTCATATCGGCTGGTTCACGCTGGTCGCCCTGTGCTTTTCCACCGGCGCCGTGCGCGACCGACTGCTGGCCGCCAGGCTGTGGATCGACCGCCTGTTCGGTGGCCTGCTGATCGGCTTCGGCGCCCTGCTGGCGCTTGCCAGTCAGCACCGATAGCGCGGCAAGCCTTTGCTAGGCTGGCGGGTGCCCCCATCACCAGAGGACAAGAAGATGGATCGACACAGCGGCGGTTGCCTGTGCGGCCAGGTACGTTTCGAAACCCGCGGCCAGCCTTATCGGGTCGGCGTCTGCCACTGCCTGGACTGTCGCAAGCACCACGGCGCCCTCTTCCACACCTCGGCCATCTTCCCGCAGGAGGCGGTCACGATAGAGGGCGAGACTGGCCACTATGCCGGTCGCCATTTCTGCCCCCGTTGTGGCTCGCCAGTGTTCTCGCGCTCGGCGGATGAAATCGAAGTGAACGTCGGCTCGCTGGATGCACCGGATCAGTTCACGCCCACCTATGAGCTGTGGACGATCCGCCGTGAAGCCTGGCTGCCGCCCTTCCCCTTCGACCGCCACTACCAGCGCGACCGCGAAGGCAATACACGCTACGAGTAGAGAGTTCTTCTCAAACGCCAGCTTCGCGCCGGCATAACCAACCGTGCATCAGCCCCGCCTGGAAGAACTGCACGGGCGCCTCGAAGCCCGCCGCCTGGATGATGTCGGCCACCTGCTGCGTCGGCAGCACCGCCACATCACGGGCATAGGCTGCTCGCGCCCGCTCCAGCATCTGCGCATCGACGCCAGCCGATGACATCAGCGTCATCCAGCCAGGCAGCAGCATCTCGTAGGCTGGCGAGTGAATGTCCGATGCCAGGTCGGCATTGGCCAGCAGCCCTCCCGGTTTCAGGCGCTGCGCGATCTGGCGGAAGAAGCCAGTGCGTGCCGCCGGTTCAAGCAGGAACTGCGACACCAGAAAACAGGTAGCGCCGTCATAGGCCGGCCCCGCTGCCAGCGTATCGAGGTAGCCTTCGTGAAACTCGCAACGCTGCAGGAAGCCGCCCCGCTGCGCACGCTGGCGGCACACCTCCAGCATCGCCCCGGACGGGTCGAGCGCAGTGAAGCGCCAAGCGGGAAAGCGCTCGGCCAGATGCGCGATTTCCGCTCCCGTGCCAGCGCCCACGCAAAGAATCCGCGCATCGGCCGGCAGCCCTACGAACAGCGAGTCGAGCAGCCGATACAGCGCCTCGCGAATCGGCGCCATCCCCGCCCACTGCTTGTCATAACCAGCCGCCTGCTGGTCGAACAGCGCCTTGAGTTCCTCGTCACGCATGGCAAACCTCCGCCGAATGATCGTGCTCACGCTTTTCAGTATCCCAGAGCTGTCAAACCCTGCCGCGCCTCGCTCCAATCCAACTTTGTGGGCACTTTGCCAGAGCTTCGGGGGACTAACTGGCATGCCCCTTCCCGACGAGCCCGATATGCCAAGCCCGACCTTCGAACAGAAAACCTTCATCCTGCTGCTCGTCCTGGTGACGGTTGCCTTCTTCTGGATACTGCTGCCGTTCTACGGCGCCGTGTTCTGGGCCGTGGTGCTGGCCGTGGTGTTCGCGCCGCTGCAACAGCGTCTGACACGGCGTATCGGCGACAAACGCAACCTTGCCGCCCTGCTGACATTGATCATCTGCCTGCTGGTGGCGATTCTGCCGGTGATCTTCATCACATCGGCGGTAGTGGCCGAAGGCACCAGCCTCTATCAGAAGCTGGAGTCAGGTGAGCTGGATGCCGGCGCCTACGTCACCAGCATCATCCAGATGCTGCCCCCCTCGATGCAGGAACAACTCGACCGTGTCGGTATTTCCAACCTCGAAGGCTTGCGCGAACAGATCTCCAAAGGCGCCATGGCCGGCAGCCAATACCTGGCCACCAAGGTGTTCGCCATCGGCCAGGGCACCTTCGAGTTCTTCATCGGCTTCTTCGTGATGCTGTACCTGCTGTTCTTCCTGCTGCGCGACGGCAAGGATCTGGTACACAAAATCCGCGCGACCATTCCGCTGGCCGATAGCACCAAACGTCGCCTGCAGATCAAGTTCACCCGCGTGGTGCGTGCCACGGTGAAGGGCAACGTCGTGATCGCCGCGCTACAGGGTGCACTCGGCGGCCTGATTTTCTGGGTTCTGGGTATCTACAGCCCGCTGCTGTGGGGTGTACTGATGGCCTTTCTGTCACTGCTGCCAGCGGCCGGCGCCGGCATCGTCTGGGCGCCAGTTGCGGCTTACCTATTGCTCAGCGGTAGCCTTTGGCAAGGTATAACCCTTACCGTCTTCGGCGTGCTGGTAATCGGCCTGGTGGACAACATCCTGCGCCCCATCCTGGTCGGCAAGGACACCCGCATGCCCGACTACCTGATCCTGATTTCCACCCTCGGCGGCCTGGCCCTGCTGGGCCTCAACGGCTTCGTGATCGGGCCGCTGGTCGCGGCGCTGTTCGTGGCCAGCTGGAATCTGTTTGGGGCGAAGAAGAAGGTTCGGTTGCCGGAGTGAGGACTGCGAAAGGCCAGTGGATGCTGCCTACAGCGCCATATCTGCAGGCGCTGCACCCACTTGAACGCTGTGCCGGTAAAACCTGACACTCTAGAATCGAAAAAGTCTGAACGAGGTGCTGGTAAATATGATATGACCAGACTGTTAGTGACAACTAAAAGAGTGTACATATTTATGCTGCACGGGCTGGCATTCGTACAGCATAAATGAGAGTTACTCTTCTACAAGGCTAACTTCTAGCCATAGGGTCGTGAAGATAAAAGCTAACGCAGCTCCGACAACGTCGGCAATCCAAAAGCTAACTCCTGAGAAAACAATCGAATTGAATGGAAGTATTGCAAAGAAGAACAATAGGTTTGCTGCCAGCGTTACTGTCCGGTAATTTTCTGACTTGACTTTTGAGTGGCAGCGATTACATGTCGCCATGCCGTTGCTGTCGAAGTTCATGGAGTGCATAAATTTCCCGCAGTGCGGGCACTGTGATGTCAGTTTACTGATCATTTGGACACTGTTTCGCCTCTTCATCGTTGTCACAAATAGTTGAGCACACCACTGCAGTCACTGATGCTCTGCAAGCAACCCCTTGAGGTGTAAATGGCCCCCCGGCAAGGGCGCAAGGTAGGGTCGGAATCCTACACATGATTTGACAGTTTGGAGTACCCCTTGTGTCTCGACCATCCCCGTTACGCATTACACACTCTGCAGTCATGCACTTTGCTTCAGGGTTTGGCGGGGGCGGATTTAGAACACAGCGAGTTTGAAATCCCTTATATCGATCAAAGTAAATTTCCATGCTTGAGCCAACTCCGCATAACCCGCTTGGATCTGAATAGACGAGAGGGTTTCCATATACATAACTGTAGGTGTTGGGGCCATCAAATAGCCCAATCGGATCGCTTTCCACGTACCGCCCGGTTTCGGGGTCGTAATCCCTGAAGTAGTTGTAGTGCAGACCACTTTCTTGGTCATAGTACTGCCCTGGGAAACGCAGATTGATGGTCAGGCTGCCACTTGCAGCGCCAATACCAAAGGCATCAGATGCCCACGTCCATACAGGTTGCAGATTGGCGTTGGTAGCAACCCGCGGTGTGCCCAGATGATCGAAATGCAAAAAGAACGGCTCGCTCGAGGCAATTGCACCATTGGCACCATAGATGACGGTAATGCCGCCGAGCGGGAGGTTATCCAACCAGACGTAGAATTGACTGCTCTGCTGCTGGCCTGCGGTGTTGTAGAAGGTCTCCTCCAGCAACTGACCACTGGGGTCATAGAGGAAGGTCGTGGTACCGGTCGTGGTGATCTTGTGGGTACGCTGTCCCAAGGCGTTGTAACGGTACTCGGCAACCGTTACGCCACCACTTTTTACCCGTGCCAGCCGGTTCTGTTCGTCGTACTCCATCTGTCGGGCTGGGCGATCCTGAGTCAGGTTGCCTGCAGCATCGCTAATGACAGGAAAGCCCGCGATTTCGCTGAGGCGGTTACTACTGGTCGCGTAGTTGAGCGCTACAGTCGAGCCGGCCTGCGGGCTGCCATTAACGATCGGGGTCGAAGTTCTGCTGAGCCGGTTCCCTACAGCGTCATAGCTATAGCTCTGCTGCAGGTCTTCCTTATGCTCAGACGTGAGCCGATCCAGTGCGTCGTAGCTGTAGGTGAGATCTCCGAACAAGCTGCTTTGCAGTGATTCGATATTGCTGTTGGCGTCGTAACCGTAGGTGCTGGTCCAGGTAGCGACCTCTTGGTGAGTCAGCCTGTAGTCCTGGTCGTAGCTTCGCGACAGGCTCAGACCGTTGGCCCAAGTCAGGCTTTTGAGCGGACCAAACGGCAGGTATTCGATCTGGCTTGCAAGGGCATCAGGAGGATTGTCGCCAATTTGTAGCTGTACCTGGCTGACCTGCCCGGCACTGTTGCGGGCATAGAGGATGTTGAACCCCAGGGAGTAACTGATCTTGGCCAGTTGGTTGGCGCCATCGTATTCGTAGCCAAGCCCGCTATAGCGATCTGTGCCGGCCACTTCGACTGATCGCAGTTGCCCGGTCAGATTTCCGCGCGCGTCATAGTAATAACCCAGTACACCACTGGCATCCTGGATAGCGGTCAAACGGCCTACGCCATGGTTGCCATCGGCGGTCATGTCGTAGTGGTACTGGACGTTCAGGGCTGGAGTTGCCGGATATTGGCGCCCAGTCAGACGATTGAGTGCATCGTAGGTGTAGGTAGTGACTACGCCCCGAGCATCGGTCTTGCTGAGCACATTGCCCGCAGCATCGTGGGCATAGGTAGTGGTGCCGCTGTCCGGGCTGATCAGCCTAGTCAGGTTGCCCAGGCCGTCGTACTCGTATTGCGTCGTGATGCCGCGCGGATCCTGAACCTGAGTCAGGTTGTCCTGCGCGTCATAAGCCAGTTGGGTAACGCCATTGAGTGGATCGGTGCTCGAAACCAGGCGATCCAGTGCATCGAAGCTGCGGGTGGTGTTGTGCTGTTTGGGCGTTCGACTCAACGTGGAGTTGTCATTGAGGTCGTAGCCGTATTGGGAGGTCTGTCCTGCTGCTCCCACGCTACGCAGCAGGCGGCCCAGCTCGTCGTAAGCCCAGCTCTGCTGCAGGCTCAGATTGTTGCTGGCATCACGTAGCCGCTGGGCTGTGCGGTTACCCATGGGGTCATAGTCATATTCGATTTTTTCCCCACGGTTGTTGGTGATCGCGGTAAGGCGACGCGCAGCGCTCCAACTGTATTCCAACCAGCTTCCATCGCCACGCGTAACCTTGGTGATCTGCCCAATCGCATCGTGCTCGAAACTAGTGGTGCTGCCTGCCGTACTGACCGAGGCCAGCCAACCTTGGGGGCTATAGCCCAGCGATGTGGTTACCCCATTGGCATCCACCACCGTCTGGGGATTGCCGTAATTGTCGAAGTTAGACAGCTGGGTGATATGGCTCAGTGCATTGGTAACTGTCGTCAGGCGGCCCTGGGAGTCATAGGCGTAGGTGGTGATGTCGGAGACATCGGTACGAGGTCCGTTGGCCGTTTCGATCAGACCCTGGCTGTTGTAGGTGTAACTCCAGTTCCGCTCGGCGGCCTGCACACCCGCAGCACCGAGAGCAACAGCCAAAGCCAGCGATAGAAGGCTGCCGCAATACAAGGTTTTCATTGTTCAGTTCCTTCTGTGGTCAGCGTTGAGTGATGGACTGACTGGTCTGCCGCCCCTGGCTGTCATAGGTGTATTGGGTAATGCGATCAGGCTCCGTGATCGTCACCGGCAAGAACAACTCAGGGTGCCATGCGGTGGTAACAGTACGCGCCTGGGGCGTACCACTGGCTTCAGTGCGGGATACCTCAAGGCCACGAGAGTTGTACTCGTAGGTCGTACGGTTGCCCTTGTTGTCGATCCTGGTCTTGAGCAAGCCACGTTCATCATAAGTGAAGATCGAGTTGCTGCTTGAGCAATTTGGAGACGGCTCCCCCTCAATTGCCGTGATTCGCCTTACGCCGCCAAAATCAGCGAAGCGATAAACCGTCCTCTGACCTAAAGGATTGATGACGGTAGAACTGTCGTCGTTGCTATAGATAATCGATACCTTGTCCGCCCCGCTGGAATGCTCGCTGGAGGTCGCGCGCCCTTGCGGGTCATAAGTCCATGTCGAATACCTAACACCCCGTTCATCGGTAATACCTGTTAGAAGTTGAGAGCCATAGATCGATTCGTAGTGGTACTTGCGGCTCTGCAAATCTGAAGTTTGGGACGACCTGAAAGAAACTTCGCTCAAACGCATCAATGACACATCCCAATCAAAGTAAAACCTACTATCATCAACACTCGCAGAAACAACTCGCGCCTGATCCCTTTCCACGACCATCAATTCTTGAGTTTTTCCTTTGACCTTTATATTTCGCTGCGACTGCGTGTAATTCCTACCATTATATTGGTAACGAATGATGGTGGCCGGCGAATACGACAACTCTACAGTGCCCCGCCCAGGAAACGTTATACGAACCACTCGACCCGATGCATTAAAGAACGTCTGCTCGCCGCCGTGAGAATAATGCACCCACCCATCTGCAATCCTTTCCAAACGACTGAGTTCACTACCATTTATCGGTACACCCGTTTGCTTATCATAGCCAGCGGATCGTCCATCTGCGAATACAACAACAAGCGCACTACTGGTCTCATGAAGGGTAGTAGAGTAATTGTGGCGCCACTGCCTATCCAAACTGTTATAAACCAACTCCAGCTTCACGGGAAAAGGATCGCTCCCTTGATAGAAGGACTCTTGAGCGTATTTGTTACCACTCAGTATCGATATGGGGTTGCCTTTCTTGTCCTGTGGAGTGGCACAGCTAACAGGAGGACTCCCCTGACGGTTCCCCTGGTCAAAGAAACACGCCCCACTCTTGATGTCAGCCCCCTTACCCGATGAACAAGGCGTTCCCTTACGTATTGCCAATATAGCCCCCCCCGTCAATCCAGTGCGGAGGCTGTGGAACTTGCCATTCACAGGTACTGCATGCTTTGAGCTCTACATGACAAGTTGCAGAATCACCGCTGCTGCCCATTACATGATGAGTGAACCTTTTCTCCCCCCTATACCAGATACTGGCAACTGCCACTTGACAGGCAATTTCAGCATTTGGATAAGGCCCCTTAACATCCGGCGAATTTATGCCAATAAAGTCCCACCACCCATAGTCCGCCCACGCATGCACGGGTACGAAGAACACCGTAAACATCAGAATCAGCTGCAAATAAAAACCACAAAACAAACGACACGATTCCTTATCCCTCATACCCCTCCCCCAACCAAGCCTTGCCAAATGACATTAAAAACCCAAAAGAATTTAATATTAACCCGAGCACAACGCTAAAAACTAAGGCACTCTATACACTTACAAGTCATCACACAGAACACCCTCAAAAAAGTACAAATTTATTTTAAAATAATTAGCCACGATAAAACCGCACTACATTCTTAATCAAATGGTTTTCCAAACAAATACATGCCACGTCAGCGCGAAGTGACAGACTGACTGGTCTGCCGCCCCTGGTTGTCATAGGTGTATTGGGTAATGCGATCAGGCTCCGTGATCGTCACCGGCAAGAACAACTCAGGGTGCCATGCGGTGGTAACAGTACGCGCCTGGGGTGTACCACTGGCCTCAGTGCGGGATATCTCAAGACCACGGGTGTTGTAATCGTAAGTGGTTCGATTACCCTTGTTGTCGATCTTGGTCTTGAGCAAACCGCGAGTGTCATAAGTGAAGTTTGAATTGCTACTTGCACAATTTGGTGATGGTTCACCTAGGATTGATGTAACTCGCTTGACACCTACATCAATCCATCCACCGGCACTAGCTACAGTCAAAAAGGTGTAAGTAGTCTTTTTTCCCAAGGGATTGGTGACGGTGACACTCCCATCTTCCGAGTACTGGATATGCGTAGCGCCCCCTTCTAAAGAACTATCACTGAGAATAGGCCTCCGCTGCTCGTCATACCCCCACGTCACGTAACGGATACCGCGCTCATCCGTTATCCCTGTCAGCAATCCCTTGTGTGTATGCTCGTAATGCAGAAGCTGGGTTGACAGCACACCACCGATATTTCGGTTTATTTTGGTTATTTTATCCGTGTAATACTCGAACGTTATGATTCCTTGCGGACTATTGACACTCAGAAGATTCCCATTCCCTCCTCTGACGAAACTAATGGACTCGCCATGACGAGAGGTCACAGTAGTCGTCAGAGGATAATTGGTTTTTGTAATTACCAATTCATCATCTGGCCAAGCGGCCTTTTTGAGTTGCCCGTAGGCATCAAAGTAGAGCCTCTCACCTGTTTCGCGGTATAGCACCCACTCGCCTGTATTTTTTTGCAGAATATCAGCAGTCTCTTTTGCAACCATCCGACCGCTCGTGCCCGTAAACGCGATTATCCTACCATCCGACAAGGTCACATAAGTCCTCGCTTGAAACTCCGTCAAATGATCAGAGTAGCTATTAGACCAAGCCAACTTCGCACTATTATAATGCAAGGAAAATTCAAGGCGCCCTACGGAAGCCCGGTATGGAGTAATTTTTTCATATTTGTTTGCAGCAGAGAAATTTATAGGATTACCAGCATACACACCTGGCCCGGTATTACTCACCTTACAAGAGGCGTCTCCACCGCCGGCTTGTAAGCCAGCGCCAAGATCTACGCATATACCCAGATCAGCATCCAGAGTACGCCCAGGAAAGCAAGCCTCTCCATCTCGTAGAGCGTTAACCCGGTGTCCATCAATCGAGTTAGGAGGCTCTGGCGTATACCATTCTCCACATTGAGTTCCACTGCACTGGCTTAGCCGGACATAACAGTGCGCTGTGGTCTTGGATGGACTGGTAAAAACCACATCAACAAGTTCTTTCTTACCATTAAACCAAGTAGATGCAACAGCTGCGGCACATGCATAGTAAGGACTGGTAAAATTCCCTATACGCCCACCCAGCATGTATTGCCAACGAAACTCCGCCGCACCACTAAAAGAAGACACCACGAGCAATACGCTGCTGAAAAAAATCCGCCTCATTCTTCACTTTCTCCCTGCTATCAATTCTTTCAATTCCCTGCGCATTCGCAAATTTTTCAGGCATAGAACCTGACTGATCTCCTGACTATTCAGGGAGGTTTTCAGACCTATGAAGTACGCTTGCAAATACAGTTTTTCGAAGCCTATCCTGTCCATATGATGACTCTTGCCTTCCAAGTAGTGTATGCATCAGTGATGTGAGTCGGGAGAAGCAAGCCAAACGCTGCCGCACAAGGGCATAAGAAAAGCTGCCGGCAAGAGCATGCCTACCAATATCGATGTATTGATATTTAACAGCGATAGGCGGTATGGCATGAACAATAGCTTCACTCCCGAAGCGACACACTAATTCCCTTTATGGAGCACATACCGCGAAAGAATCATAGCAGCCTGATTCGAGCAGAAAGCAACGGCTACCATGAATGTGACACAGTTCCACTGACCACCCTTAGGAGTCATCTCGTTCGTACAAGCCGCCGCGATTACCCTTGAGGGAAGGTCTGAAACAGTCGTCATTCCCGCGAAAGCGGGACAGCGTCTTCACCGCTGAACAGAGCGAAAGAAAACCATCCATAGACCACAAAATGCCTGGACTCCCACCTTTGCTAGAGCGACTGAAAATAGCTTTTCAGGGTATTGATTCGCAACTACTCTATACCGGACTCGTACTACCGCGGCTGCTGAACCCGGTATTCACGAGGACACCATCATGGAAAGAACCCGCGCCTGGAGACGTTCACAGGCCCACAAAGATGCACCTCAAACGCTGCTGCGCTTGCCGTACCAGCGACCAGAGAAGAATTGGAAACTGATGTACACCCGAGCGGAAAAATTGCTCAGGGCACGCCAACTCGGCATCAGCTATCCCATTCGCACCACCCGCCAACTGCTGGATCAAGAGTGACCAAACTTCTTTTCATCTGCAGTCGCAATCAATGGCGTAGCCCCACGGCAGAAGCGGTCTGGCGCCGTCGGCCGGGCTTCGAAGCGCGCTCGGCCGGCACCAGCCCGAACGCCCGCAAACCCGTCGGCCCAGCGGATATCCGCTGGGCCGACGTTATCTTCGTCATGGAGCACAAGCACGCCAATCGCCTGCGTGCAGAATACGCCCGCCTGCTCGAACACAAGCGGCTGCACATTCTGGATATCCCCGATGACTACCGTTTCATGGATCCGGAACTGGTGGAGATGCTCGACGATATGGTGACTGCATACTTGGCCGAGCAGGATTGAAGCAATCGCCTCATCTGCACATCAGCATTGCGGTAATCCAAACTACCTTTTCTGCAACCGCAAATGCGGCAGTTCGTCCTAGCGCACATTCATCGTGGCGGTGATAAAAGACCGAGACATCAAGCTACGCGGAATCAGAGATGGAATTCACCGAGTACGGAAACCCCGCAGGCAAACCGGTCGTTTACTTCCACGGGGTGCCGGGCTCGCCATATGAGAGTTTCGTATTCGACGCACCCGCCCAAGCGCATAGCCTGCGCATTCTCTGTTTCGACCGCTTCGCCATCGCCCCTTCCATCACCGGCGGTGACTACTTCCTTCATATTGCGCAATCGATCAACGAGACGGTGCATGGTGCTCCCATCGACGTTATCGGTTTTTCCCTCGGCACTCATGTAGCGCTGGAGGTCAGTGCGCTTATGCAGAACCAAGTGCGCAGCCTGCATCTGGTTTCCGCAGTTGCTCCGATCGACGGAGGGGACTTTCTGGATGAAATGGCCGGCAAAGCCGTGTTCTCGATGGCCAAGCGCAACCCAGGTTTGTTCCAGTGGCTGGTGAAGTGGCAGGCACTGTTGGCAAAACGCGCACCGCAGATGCTGTTTCGCATGCTGTTCGCCAGCGCCCAGGGGCAGGATCGGAAGCTGGCGAAATCACCTGAGTTCAAAGCGCTTATCTGCCGGGTATTGCAGCAATGTTTTGCACAAGGCTCTTCCGGCTACACGCGGGATATTCAGCAGTATCTCCAGCCTTGGTCAGCCAGCGTCCTCACCAGCGAAGCAAATGTCTGCCTATGGCATGGCACAGAGGATAACTGGTCGCCTTTCGGCATGTCGGAGCATCTCGCCGGGCGCATCCCTGGCAATACGCGCATCGAGCGTATGGAGGAGCTCTCTCATTACTCTTGCCTATATGCCGCAGCTCCCAGGATTTGCGCACGAATAACCTAGGGGTGGCCTTGAATCTGGGACCTACTTCACGGGCGAGCTCTAGCGGTCCGGCCTCAATGATCGGGCCGCTTTCGGCCAAAAGTGGTCGTTCCTAGCCAGAAACAGCTGCTTGAAGGAGTCTACGAATCTATGGCCGATTCACTCTACATCTGTAAATGACCTAGCTCCGCCTCGTTGGCTCTGATAGCTTTTTGACATGGTCTACCATCAGGGAGGTAATACAGTGGACGTTCAGGCAGAGATTCGTACATGGCTGCTCAAGCAAAATGATTGGCTACAAGAGGCCGCTGACAGACTTCTGAAAAATGGAGAGCTGAGTCCGGCGGATATTGCTGCCCTGGTGGCCATCCTCAAGACTCCAGCAGGCCAAAAGCCTACCAAGCACCGCGGCTTCGTGGAATTGACCAACAATCCAAAGGTAGGAGATGAGCTGCGGTTGGTTCGAATCGCCGAGGTTGTCGGGATCGAGAACCTGGAGCCCCGTGCTCCACTTGAGTTTGGCAGCGCGAACCTCACCGTGATCTACGGCCACAACGGATCAGGTAAATCCAGCTATACCCGCATTCTCAAAAAGGTCTCGGGCAAGCCAAGGGCCGTTGACCTAAAAACCAACGTGTTCAAGGCGGCTCCGGCGCACAGCAAATGCCATATCACCTCTCAGCTCAACGGCGTAGAGAGCTTGCATGAGTGGAGCGTAGGAGGCGACGCCGTCGACACACTGCGAGGCATCGACATCTTCGACAGTGACGAGGCCAGTCATTATCTGACAGCTGAAAGCGCTGCGACCTATATCCCTCCCGTCCTTAGTCTCTTTGAGAAGCTTGCTTCCGCAGTCGAAATGGTTCGGCAGACTCTGGAGTCCGAGCAAGACAAACTGGTCAGCGTATTACCCGTGCTCCCACCGATTTACGGTACAACCCCCTCCCAAAAGCTGTACAGCGAGCTCGGCAAATTGTCCGTGGCTGAACTTGAAACGGCCTTGCATTGGGCCGCTGAAGATGAGCTTAGGCTTGTAGAGCTAGTGGAGCGCCTCAAGACCGAAGATCCCTCCGCGTTGGCACAACAGAAACGACGCACTAAGGTCGAGCTCCAAAAAATCATCAGTGCACTCCAGCAAGCGTCTACTGCTTTTGGAGTCGATAACATTCAGGCACTGCGCCTCCTCAGACAGGATGCGGTGTCCAAACGACAAATTGCTGTCGAGGGCGCCAAGGTAAAGTCAGCCGTGCTTGAAGGGGTGGGCACCGCCACATGGCGTGCGATGTGGGAGGCTGCCAGGCTCTATTCCGCAACGCCATATCCGGAAACTGCCTTTCCGGCGACTGCGGATGCACGGTGCGTGCTATGTCACCAAGAACTTTCTGAAGATGCGCAGCAGCGGTTGAAGGACTTTGAATCATTCGTGCATAGCAAGCTTGAATCAGATGCGAAGACCGCTGAAGCAAAGTACAAAGCGGGCCTTGATCAGCTGCCAGGCATCACAGCTGAACAAGATATACAGACCCAGTGCCAGGCTGCCGGCGTGACAGATGAGGCTTGGTGGAATTACCTCAATGGCTTCTGGCAGCAAGCGCTTTCAGCAAAAAACGCTCTGATTGCTCATGAAGTCGAGCAGCTTGCAACCCCAGTTCACGCAGTCGATGAAGCCATCATTAAGTTGACGGGTTATCGAGATGAACTGGAAGCGACCGCAGCTCAGTACGATCAGGATGCTCTGGGGTTTGATAGAGCGCAGGCGACCAATCAAAAGCTAGCGCTGGAAGCCAAGAAGTGGATTACAGAGCAAGCTGCGGCTATTCGTGTTGAGGTCGATCGACTGCGCCAGGTGAAAGACTATGAGTCCTGGAAAGGGTTGGCAGGCACCCGAACGATATCGATGAAATCAGCAGAGGTGACCCAAGCTGTCGTCACCGAGGCGTACGTTGAACGATTCAATCGGGAGCTCCTGGCACTCGGAGCAACCCGCATACAAGTTGAACTGGTCAAGACCAGAACTCGCAACGCCAAGGTACTGCATCAGCTCAAGCTCAAAGGTGCTCAAAACGGTCGTGCCATGCCCGACAGTGTCTTGAGTGACGGAGAGCGTCGCATCATTTCCCTTGCGGCATTTCTGGCCGATGTCTGTGATAAGCCGGGCGCGGCCCCTTTCCTATTTGATGATCCTATCTCCTCCCTCGACCATGATTTTGAATGGTTTGTGGCATGCCGCCTCGTTGAGCTTGCCAAAACCAGGCAGGTGATTGTGCTCACTCACCGATTGTCCCTTTACGGAATTCTGGAAGACTTGGCCCGAAAACAAGGCGATAAGTGGAAAGCAGATCACTATCAACCTATGTGTATCGAAGCCTACGCTGGTGTTGCTGGCCACCCGGCAGACCAGGACGTTTGGAACGCCAATACAAAAAAGGCCAACAACCTTTTGATCACCAAGCTGGATGCCGCGCGCAAGGCGGGTGAGACGGGTGGTGCTGCGGCCTACCGGATGCTCGCCCAAGGAATTTGCAGTGAGTTTCGCAAGTTGATTGAGCGGTCAGTTGAAGAGGATTTGCTTAACAAGGTCGTGCTCCGGCATCGGCGTAGCATTACCACCGATAACCGACTGCATGCTATTCAGGGCATCGAGCCACAGGACTGCAAACTGATTGATACGTTGATGACCAAATACAGCTGCTACGAGCACAGTCAATCTAGTGAAATACCCGTATTTATTCCGCATGAGCCAGAGCTGCGTCAGGACTTGGAAGCACTCAAGGCCTGGCGTGACGGTTTGACCAAGCGACGCGCTGAAGCGGCTTAGGCGTGGTCGCCTCAGTGGTCAAATGACTTATAAGGCGAAGCCTTTAATCTCCTTCGAGTCAATGGATAGGAATGCCATGCCAGCTCTGAATTTCAAGGAAATCGCTCCGGCTCACAAAGGCACGGAGCGTGATCAGTTTGAGCTGTTCGCACGTGATTTTCTGGAAGCGGAAGGCTTTTCCGTTGTCGTAGGCCCTGATCGAGGACAGGACGCGGGGCGGGATCTTATCGTGAGTGAAATCAGATTTGGTCCAGGAGGGCAGTCCGAGTACCGTTGGCTCGTCAGCTGCAAACACAAAGCGGGATCGGGCGAATCTGTCGGTCACAATGAAGACATCAATCTACGCGATCGACTGGGGACTCATCGCTGCAATGGCTTCATCGCCTTTTACTCGACCTTGGCCAGCAGTACCCTCGCGACACACCTAAAAGCCTTACCCCCCGAATACGGTCTTCTGGTATTCGACAACGAATTAATCGAAGCCAAGCTGCTCGACTCGCCAAAGGGGCGTGCGCTCGCTGCCAGGTATATGCCAGTGTCATTCCAACGCTGGGTACTTGCCTCTCAATACGCCGAGGCACCGGCCACAGCAAGTGCCATCAAGGATCGCTTCTTTCTCCGTGAGCCCCACTCGTCATTGGAAACCGCACTTTCGGAAGCCGCGGCCAGGGATGCCATGGTCTTCGTTGTCGTGTACGACGAACTTCACTCCACAAAAAGCGATTTGACCTATCGCTTGGGCTACTTCATGGGTTATGAGCTCACAAAGCGCCTTGTGGATGAGCATTTTGTAGCGGTGCTAGGTTCAAGCTCATTGCCTTCGCTGCAGGCCCTGATTCCCGACGATGATCCGCTGGAAGACTGCCGGCTGATCATCATGGACGCGACAAGGCGGGAGATCTACTCGGACACTGTCTACGCGAACAAGAAGGAAGCACTAAAGATAGTCCGATCTGCTATCCAGGACGGATCCAAGCTCAAGAGTAGCCTCAGCAATTAGTCAGTGATACACACCGTACTCACGAGGAATGAGGCCAATACCTCATAGTCAGAGGGGGCTTTGAGTAGATCCTGTGGGATCCGCTGCTCCAGCCCCAGTTTTGATTTGCTAAGCCATCGCTCTGCTTTGATCCCCGAACCAAACATGGGCTCCGCGTGCGAGTACGGCGAGCAATCGGAGCAAATGGATGCCGTTTTCGGGTGTGAGGCTTGCAGGCGGCACCCTGAGCCATCGCTGCAGCGTTCGCGCTGAAATGCCCATTGCCCGTATGACCAATTGGCGATTTTTCAGGAGATTAGTGTGCTGGGCAACCTGAATCAATTCGCAGAGTACCAAGTCGGTGGCGAACGCGTCAGACACCTCTGCTGCGCTCCAACTTTGCGTCGCTTGGTCAACCACTCGTTTAGTCAAAACTCCGAG
Source organism: Pseudomonas mendocina (assembly GCF_003008615.1). NCBI lineage: Bacteria > Pseudomonadati > Pseudomonadota > Gammaproteobacteria > Pseudomonadales > Pseudomonadaceae > Ectopseudomonas > Ectopseudomonas mendocina. The sequence continues at coordinate 4,243,135 of NZ_CP027657.1, read as the reverse complement.
TGCGAGGTCGGACACGAAGGACTCATTCATGTATTTCGTCCGTGCGCATATCCAGTAGAGGATTAGTGGCCCGCCTCGCGAGAAGGCGTGACCTAGCGTCATCACCAGGAAGCGGCTGGGGGACAGCCACAGAACCACCCAATATCCGCTTCGCCGTTGACTGGCTGCTTCTGGCCGATAGCAGCCCCTCACAAACTTGCCCTTCCATCTCCCCCACGCTACAGTCCGCCCGTCACGGTCAATCCCGTGACCGGGTGTAGGAACCCGTTTTGTCCGGGCGCGGTAGCGCCATAGTCGAGAGCAGGCGCTTTTTTTGTGCCTGCTGTTTTCTCGTGCATTTATGGCGGGCCGTGTGAGGCAGGCTTCGGCCTGGCCGGTTCCCTCGGACGCCGGTTTCCTACCCTTGCACGGTCCGCCACCCACGCCCGTAGGAAGGTTGGATGGCGGCTCCTTAAATCGTCCGAGGAGCATAAGGAAAATGCACTATCCCCCTTTTACCCAAGGGCTCCGCCCTGGGCTGCTGGCTGTCGTGCCGACTTCCAATTTGGAGGTGCTGCGTGACCAAGTCTGAATCCGTCGTTATCCCCTTCCCTTCACCACGTAATCCATTGCAGAGCTTTGTCGCGGACGAGTGTCCGTTGCAGGCAGCAGCCGAGTATCGGGCAGCGTTACTGGCCAAGCTGTTGCGGCGAATGCCGGAGCCGGAGTTGGCCAATAGCACCAGTGCGCTGCTGAGCGAGTTGATCGTGCTTTACCGCCGGGCCATCGCACAGGCATCCGGGAGGGCAGCCCATGATTGAACTGCAACGCTATCTCACCCACCTGCCCGCCCATGACGGACAACCGCCTGCCAACTTCGGCTGGAACGCAGATTGCCAGGCGAGCTTCGGCCACGGTGTGCAAACCGCGCAGTCCTGGCTGGACGACGCCAACAGCGGCTGGCTATGGGCCAATCTGTTGCTGGAGCGCCAGCTGTACCCGCCGGGTGCTCAGCGCCATGCCTTCGAGCTGGGCTTTCTCAGCCGCATCCACCAACGCTTGTGCTCGCCGCTAGGCGGTGAGCATCAGGCCAGGCGTACGGAGTTGAAGTTATAGGTTTGTGGCCTGCGTTTGAAATAGAGAAGGCCACTTGCTCGCACTCAGTGAGTGCCGAGCGAGTGGGCTTCGTTCTGTTTTGATCAGCCATAACGCCGCATCGCCAACGGCATGCACGCAAGCCTCTATGCCAGCCGTAAAGCCAACGCCAGCGAGATGGAAAGCAGCGCAACCAGATTGCCGAGGATAACGATCGACGCGACCTTTTCCGGTTCCTGGGCGTAGCGCTCGGCGAACATGAAGTTGAGCACCGCAGGCGGTAGCGCGCCGAAGATCAGCAGGATGTCCGTCTCGCGATCCGATAGGTCGAAGGCCAGGCAGAACAGGTAGGCGATCAGCATGCCGGTCAGCGGCGTGGCCACCGCGCCGACCGTGCCGATGCGCCATTGTGCGAATGGCGCGGTGTTCAGTCGCACACCAAGAGCGAACAGCATCAGGCCGGTGGACACGTCGGCGATGATCTTGATCGCGGACAGAAAAGGCGGCCACAGCGCGATGTCCGACAGGCTCACCAGCACGCCTGCGATCCCCGCGATGATCACCGGTTCGCGCAACAGGAGCCAGACCTTGGCGTTACGCCCTAGCCACCAGGTGGCAATGGCGAAATGCAGGATGTTCTCCACCAGGAACAGCACCACCGCCGCCGGCAGCACCTGCTCGCCGAAGGCGAACAACAGCAGCGGCAAGCCCATGTTGCCGGCGTTCTTGAACATCATCGGCGGTAGCAGGGTTTTCGGTGCATAACCCAGCCGGCTGGCGATGGGCCAGCCGAGCAGGCCGGAGCCGAGCACGATGACCAGGCCGCCGAGGGCGATCATCTGCACCTCGGCCAGGTCGACGGATTTGCCCGCCAGCGCGGAGAAGATCAACGCGGGCACGAAGATGCCCATGTTGACCTGGTTGGTCGCGAGCATGTCAGGACGATGCTTGCGGCCATACAGGTAGCCAACTGCAATGACCGTGAACACGGGGAAGACGATGCTCACGATCTGCACGAGCATGGGGCAACCTTAGCCGCTGGCGAGTGGGTGGTGCTGGGCGACTCAGCCCTGCGTGGGCGTACCGTTGAGGGCGTAGTAGCTGCGAATCACCTGGCTGTCGTCAGCCCGCCCCTCGCCGCGCCCGGAGGTGGCGAGGAATAGCTGATGCGCCACCGCAGCAATCGGCAACGCGGCCTGCGCGTCGCGCCCGGCTTCGAGGACGATGCCCAGATCCTTGACGAAGATGTCCACCGCACTGCTGACCTCAGGCTCAGCCTGCAACATGCGCGGGCCGCGATCCTTGAGCATCCAGCTCGATGCCGCTGAGCCGCCCATGATTTCCAGCAACACCGGTAGATCGACACCGACCTTGGCCGCCAGCGCAAAGGCTTCGGCCACCACAGCGATGTGCACGCCGCACAGCAGTTGGTTGACGGCTTTGACCGTGGCGCCCTGGCCGGCACGCTCGCCGACATGGAAGAGGCGTTGGCCGATGCCTTCGAACACTGGCTGCAGCGCCTCGAAGGTGGCACGTTCGCAGGCGGCCATGATGGTCAGCGAAGCAGCGATGGCGCCAGCGGTGCCGCCCGAGACTGGAGCATCGACGAAGCGGCGCCCCGCTGCGCTTACCCGCGCGGCGATGCGCTCGACCGCAGCGGGTGGACAGGTGGCCATCAGGCAGACGATGCCATTCTCGGCCAGCGCATCCAGCGCGCCGTTGTCGAACAGCACCTGCTCGGCCTGGGCGGCATTGACCACCATCAGGATCAGTACATCGGCGTCTTTGGCGGCAGAGGCTGCGTCCGCTGCCGGCTCCGCACCGGCCTGGGCGAGCGTGGCAAGCGCCACAGGGTTGAGATCGATACCGCGCACACGATGGCCGGCGGCGAGCAGGTTCTTGGCCATGGGCAGGCCCATCGAGCCAAGCCCGGCAAATGCAATTATGGTCATGGAGGTTCCTTGCCTTGCACGGCCCCTGCACACGCAGGGGCCGTACCAATCAGTAGAGGGTGAAGGCTGGTACGAAAGAGATCAGCCCGAGCACGGCGAATGCCACCAGGTAGAAGGGCCATAGCTCACGCACTACCGCGCCGACCCGCTCGCGCGAGATCGCCGCTGCGATGAACAGCGTGGTACCGACCGGCGGAGTGAAGAGGCCCATGCTCAGGTTCACCGCCATCATGATGCCGAGCTGGATCGGATCCAGGCCGATGGCGTTGCCGATGGCCACCAGGGTCGGGCCGAGCAGCAGGATCGCCGCTGGCAGGTCGAGAAACATCCCCACCGTCAGCATGATCAGGTTCAGCATCAGGATGACCATCCATGGCGACTGCAGGGTTTGCGCCGTCCATTCGGCCACTGCGGTCGGGATCGCTTCGACGGTCAGCACATAGCCCACCAGGTTGGAAGCGGCGATCACCAGCATCACCACGCCCGTCGTCACGGCTGTATGCACCAGCGCATCGTAGATGCGGCGCAGGGTCAGGTCGCGATAGACCAGCGTGCTCACCAGCAGACCGTAGAACACCGCCAGCGCGCTGACCTCGGTCGGCGTGGCGATACCGGTACGCAGCAGGATCACGATGAACGCCGGCATCCCCAACGCTGGGGCGGCTGCCAGGGTCGCACGCAGCACGCCTTTAAGCGTTACCTCATCGGTCAGGCGCTTGAAGCCGCGCAGACGGCCCGACAGGTAGCAGACGATCATGAAGCCAGCAGCGAGCATCAGACCAGGCAGGATGCCGGCGAGAAACAGCGAGGCAATCGACTGGTTGGATACCGTGGCGAACAGGATCAGCGGGATCGACGGCGGAATCAGGCAGGCGATGGTCGCCGACGAGGCCGTGGCCGCCGCGGCGAAAGCACCCGGATAGCCTTCGCGTTTCTGCCAGGGGATCAGCATCGAGCCGAGCGCCGAGGCTTCCGCCACCGCCGAGCCGGATACGCCACCGAACACCGTGGAGCCAACCACCGTCACCTGGCCCAGGCCACCGTGAAAACGGCCGACCAACATAGTGGCGAAGTGGATCAAGCGCTTGCCCAGCGTGCCGCCCATCATCAGGCTGCCCGAGAGCATGAAGAACGGAATCGCCAGCAGCGGGAAGCTCTGCGTCGGCTGGAAGATCTTCACCACCGCGGCCACGCTGGGCATTTCGCCGATGGTCACCGCCGCCAGGCCTGCGCTGATGATCAGCGCATAGCCCACCGGAAGGGCCAGTGCCATCAGGACACCGAAGACCAGAAGCATCATTAAGGTCATACACCCTCCTCGATCTGCTGGGCACGTACCGCTAGCGGGTCGCTTGCCCGCAACAGGTGAACGAGCGTGGTCAGCGCAGTGATGCCCAGCCCGACGAAGCCGACGATCAGCGACAGGTAGGCCCATTTCGCCGTGATGCCGGTCATTGGGTAGATTTCACTGCCGGTGATCTCGACGACGTCGAGCCCGACCCACGCCAGGTAAAGGAAGGCCACGGCAATCAGCACCTGATGTCCGGCCACCAGTAGCCGGTTGCCGACGCGCCCGATCATGCTCTGCAATGCGGTAACGGCGATGTGCTGGCCGCGTTGGGCAGCCAGGACGATGCCGCCCATGATCAGCCACGGGAACAGCAGGTTGGGGATCTCGGTGGGCCAACCCATGCTCTGGTTGGTGATGTAGCGCGCCACCACCTCAGCCATCAGGGACAGGAACATGACGACCATGGCGGTGAGTGCGACCACCGTGCTGATGGCCACGATGAGCGTGTCTACCCACTTCGCAGCCACGGTGATGACGCCCCCAGGCGCCGCAGCGCTGGAAGAAATATGCGCGGCCATGCTTACTTGCTCGCTTGCGAAACGATCAGCTCGACGAGCTCGGGGTACTGCTTCGACCACTTGTCGTAGACAGGCTGGGTCTTGGCAGCGAAGGCAGCCTGGTCGATCTCGTTGATCTGCACACCGGCCTCGGTGAGCTTGCTGCGCAGCTCGATATCGGCCGCCAGCGACATCTCGCGGTTGAGCTTGCCGGCTTCCACCGCCGCTTCCTTGATCGCCGCCTGATCGGCCTTGGACAGCCCTGCCCAGATCATCTTGCTGGCCAGCAGTGGCGTGGTCTCGTATTTGTGCCCGGTCAGCGAGATGTACTTCTGCACCTCGTGCAGCTTGGACGAGTAGACGTTCATCAGCGGGTTCTCCTGACCGTCAAAGACGCCCTGCTGCAGTGCGATGTACAGCTCGGAGAAGGCCAGCGGGCCCGGGTTGGCACCCAGCGCCTTGAAGATGTCGAGGGTCATGGTGTCAGGCGGGGTACGCACCTTGATGCCCTGCAGGTCTTCGGGTTTGACGATGGGGCGCTTGTTGTTGCTGGTGTGGCGGATGCCGTTGTCCCACAGCGCCAATACCACCAGCCCTTTCTTGTTGGCGGCCTCGTCGAGTTTGGCGCCGACCGGGCCGTCGACCACCTGGTAGGCATGTTCGAGATCGCGGAACAGGAACGGCAGGCCGACCACGTTGAACTCCGGCACCACGCCGGCGGTGCTGCCCTGGGAGTTGGTGCTGAAGGCCAGCGAGCCCAGACGCATGTTGGTCAGGGACTCGACGTCGTCGCCGAATTGCGCGCTGCCGCCCACCTCGACCTTGACCCGGCCCTCGGTCTTCTCGGCAACCAGTTCGGCGAATTTCTGCGAGGCCACCGACTTCGGGTTGCCCGGTGCGGCGTTATGGGAGAGGCGCAGCACTTGCTGAGCCCAGCTGGTGGAGGCAGTAGCCAGTGCGAAGGTCGCCGCGATTGCGATCAGTGTCTTCTTCATGAGCTTAACCCTACTTTTCTTATTGATATTGTCTGTATTAAGTACTGCACATTACTCGTGCAGGCCCTCTTTTGGCCTGCACGTAAACAACCGGTGTGATCCTCAGCCGTGGATGAGCATGCCTCCGTTGACGTCAATCACGGCGCCGGTGATGTAGGCCGACAGGTTCGAGGCCAGGAACAGGTAGGCACCGGCCACTTCCTCGGCGTTGCCCAGGCGGTTGAGCGGGATGCTGGCGGCGATCTCGGCCTTCTGCTGATCGCTGAGCTTGCCAGCGCTGATATCGGTCTGGATCAGCCCAGGGGTGACGCAGTTGACGCGAATGTTGCTCGGGCCGAACTCGCGCGCCATGGCCTTGGCCAGGCCCAGCACACCGGCTTTGGCCGCCGAGTAATGCGGGCCGCCGAGGATACCGCCGCCGCGCTGGGCCGATACCGAGGACATGCAGGCAATCGCGCCGCCGCCCTGCGCCTGCATGTGCGGGATGACCGCCTGGGACAGGTAGAGCACGCCGCGCAGGTTGACGTCGAGGATGCGATCCCAGCTCGCCGGATCGATCTCCAGGGTCTTCACCGGCTGGGTGATGCCGGCGTTGTTGATCAGCACATCGATCTGGCCGAAGTCAGCGATGGCGCGCTCGGTGGCCTTGAAGCAGGCGTCCTTGTCCGCGACGTTGCAGGCGTAGCCGCGATGCTCGGGGCCGATGGCGGCAGCGGCCTCGATGGCAGCCCCTTCATCCAGATCGAGAATCGCCACCTTGGCGCCGTGGCTGGCGAACAGGCGCGCGGTGGCCAGGCCGATACCGCGTGCCGAGGCCGCGCCCGAGATCATGGCGACCTTGCCAGCGAGAAGAAGAGCGTTGTTCATGCAAAAGATCCTTGCAGTAGCGCCGGCAAGCGGCGCGTGGAAATGTGGGTCAGCGTGGCGCCGCGTTCAGCCGAGCCAGCCCTTGATGGTGGCCGACATCACCTCGGTGGAAATCCCGTAGCGGTCGTGCAGGGTCGGCAGCGCGCCGGCGTCGAGGAAGGCATCGGGCAGCGCGATCTGGCGAAATTGCGGGGTCACACCAGCCGTCAGCAGCGCGGTCGCGACGGCTTCGCCAAGGCCACCAATCGAGCTGTGGTTCTCGGCCACGACCACCAGACGCCCGGAGCGGCCGGCCTCACGCAGGATGGTCGTGACATCCAGCGGCTTGATGGTCGGCACGTGCAGCACGCCGACGTCGACCTTGTCCGCCTCCAGTGCCTTGGCCACTTCCAGTGCGCGCATGGTCAGAATCCCGGTCGAGATCACCAGCACATCACGGCCGTCGCGCAGCATCTTGGCCTTGCCCAGTTCGAAGCTGTAGCCGTATTCGTCGAGCACCAGCGGCACGTTGCCACGCAGCAGGCGCATATACACCGGGCCTTTGTGATCGGCGATCTGCGCCACGGCCTGTTCGGTATCGAGCGCATCGCAGGGGTCGACGATGGTCATGCCTGGGATGCCACGCATCAGCGCGATATCCTCGGTGGCCTGGTGGCTGGGGCCGTAGCCGGTGGTGAGGCCGGGCAGCGCGCAGCACAGTTTGACGTTGAGGTTTTCCTCGGCGATCACCTGGTGCACGAAGTCATAGGCGCGACGGGTGCCGAATACCGCGTAGGTGGTGGCGAACGGCACGAAGCCTTCCTTGGCCATGCCCCCCGCGGCGGCCATCAGCAGTTGCTCGGCCATGCCCATCTGGAAGAAGCGATCCGGGTAAGCCTGGCCGAACAGGTGCAGGTCTGTGTACTTGGCCAGGTCAGCGGTCAGGCCAACGATCTCGGGGCGGTTGGCGGCCAGCTCGACCAGGGCCTTGCCGAACGGAGCTGACTGTACGCGCTGCCCTTCGGAGGCAATCGAGGCGATCATCGCCGAGGTGGTCAGGCGTGGTTTCTTGGCGGTGGTGCTCATTGCGTGGCTCCCTGGGCTTGGTCAAGAACATCGAGGGCTTGCTGCCACTCGGCCTGGTCGACGCGAATGAAGTGGTTCTTCTCGCGGGCTTCGAGGAACGGCACGCCCTTGCCCATCAGGGTGTCGAAGAGGATCACGCGAGGCTTGGCTTCGGTGAGATTGCGCGCAGCGTCGAAGGCGGCGATCACGGCGGCGAGGTCATTGCCGTCCACGCGCTGCACGTGCCAGCCGAAGGCTGCCCACTTGTCGGCCAGCGGCTCGAAGCCCAGCACCTTGGTCGAGGGGCCATCGGCCTGCTGGTTGTTGATGTCGACCAGGCAGATCAGGTTGCCCAGGCCGTGGTGGGCCGCGCTCATCGCCGCTTCCCAGGTCGAGCCTTCGTCCAGCTCGCCATCGGACATCGAGTTGTAGACGAACGCCGGGTTGCCCTTCAGGCGCAGGCCGAGTGCCATGCCCACGGCAATCGGCAGGCCCTGGCCGAGCGAGCCGCCGGACATTTCCATGCCTGGCGTGTAGGTCGCCATGCCCGACATCGGTAGGCGGCTGTCATCGCTGCCGTAGGTTTCCAGTTCTTCTTCGGGGATGACCTTCGCCTCGATCAGCGCTGCGTAGAAGGCGATGGCGTAGTGACCGTGGGACAGCAGGAAGCGGTCGCGACCTTCCCAGGTCGGGTCTTCGGGGCGCAGGTTCAGCGCATGGCAGTAAGCGGTCGCCAGCACATCGGCATAGCCCAGTGCCTGGCCGACGTAGCCCTGGCCCTGCACCTCGCCCATCTGTAGCGCAAAGCGGCGGATGCGGTAGGCACCCTCGGCAACGCTGGCGTGAACTAAGGAATTATTGTTCTGCACGCAGTTCTCCTTGATATGTCCCGACGCCTGCTGCTGCCGGGCCTCATTCGTCTCGGTTGGAGCGTGAATCTCCAGGCCTGCCAAGCGCCTCAACTGCACGCTTGGCGAGTGAGAGAAAGCCTATGCCCTTGCTTTTTTGAGCTCAAACGAATAGTTAAGGCAGATAGGTGAACTGAACTCATGTGAAAAAGCCATGCAAAACCGGGTATCGCTCAAGGCCATTCAGGCGTTCGAGGCTGCGGCGCGGCTATCTTCCTTCGCACTCGCGGCGGAGGAGCTGTTCGTCACGCCGTCGGCGATAAGCCATCAGATCAAGTTGCTCGAAGAGCAATTCGGCGTTCGTCTGTTCCACCGCGTTCACCGTGCGGTGGTGCTGACCGATGCTGGCCGCTTCTACGCCGAGGAGGTCTCGGCGGCCTTCGCCAAGATCGATCTGGCGACCCGCGAGCTGGGGCGAACTGCGAAAAGCGACATCCTCACCGTGCACTCGACGCCCAGTTTTGCGACCCAGTGGCTGATGCCGCGGCTGGCCCGTTTCAGCGCCCTGGAACCCGATATCGACGTGCGGTTGAACTCGTCCTATCCACCACCTGCCGACCTGCTGACCCAGGGCGTGGACATCGACATCCGCTACGGCATGAAGCGGCTGCAGCCTGCCGGCACCATGGTGCTGCCCTTCCCCGCCGAGACCATCGTGCCGCTCTGCGCGCCCGCGCTTGCGAATGGGCCGCAGGCGATCCGCGCCCCCGAGGATTTGCGCCATCACACCCTGATTCACAGCGAGGTGTGCCTGGTCAGCTGGCGCGACTGGATGCGCCAGCATCGCAAGGTTCCCCTGGATATCTCGCGCGGGCCGCGCTTCGACCGCTCGTTCATGGCCATCAGCGCCGCCGTCGACGGCCTGGGCATCTGCCTCGAAAGCCTGCTGCTCGCGCAGCGTGAGCTGGCCAGCGGGCAGTTGATTGCACCGCTTGGCATGACCGGGCCCAAGGTGCAGGGCTACACCTTTAACCTGCTGCGCTCACGGGCGGAGCTGCCGAAGATACGCAGCTTTCAGGACTGGCTGTTTGCCGAACTGGAAGGCCGCGGTCACTAACACCAGAACCCTCGCCCATCGACCAATCAATTCGAACTTCTGCGCTTCACATGTCTCAACCCTGATGCATGCCGCGTTCGTCAACGCGGCCACTCACTGCGTCCATGCGGCGCATCCGGGAGGTATTCATGAGTTCGAATCTGCAAGGCAAGAAAGTGCTGTTCATCACCGCCAACAGCGGCATCGAGCGCGATGAACTGCTCGAACCGATGCAGTCGCTGAAGGATCAGGGCGCCAGCGTGACCCACGCCAGCATCAAGGGTGGCGCAGCCGAGACCTGGATCAAGGACAGCGAGAAGGACGTTACCGTGCAGTCCGACACCCCGCTCAAGGGGCTCAGCGCTGCGAACTACGACCTGCTGGTGATCCCCGGCGGTACGGTGAATGCCGACACCCTGCGCCAGGACGAAGACGCGCAGCGTCTGGTGCAGGAATTTCGTGACGCCGGCAAGACGGTCGCAGCGATCTGCCACGGCCCCTGGCTGCTGATCGATGCCGGCGTGGCGCCGGGCAAGGTGATGACCTCTTACGCCAGCGTACGACTGGATCTGGCCAACGCCGGCGCAAGCTGGGTGGACGCCGAGGTGCAGGTCTGCCCTGGGCAGAACTGGACGCTGATCACCTCGCGCACCCCGGACGATATTCCGGCCTTCAACGCGGCGATCAGCCAGGCGCTGTTGGCCGCATGAACGCAGCTGATGCGCGCCGCCCAGCGTGAGCACCCGACGACCGGCAGCCTGCGCAGGCGAAAATGTTAAACGGGTCGAATTCCGCGGGATGGCGGGTCGATAGAACTTGCCTGCCTTGCTAGGGTCTTTTTACCCGCCACTCACCGACTACGAAGGGAACTCGTATGGCCAAGCCTGCTGCCCGTCTTTCCGACCCCACCAGTTGCCCCGTGCCGGGCCACGGCGTAAACCCCGTCGCGGCCGGCTCGGGCGATGTGCTGTTCGACAGCCTGCCCGCCGCCCGCCAGGGTGATCCAAGCGCCTGCGGCAGCCCGCTGGTTGGTGCACTCGCTTCTACCGTGCTGATCAATGGCCGTCCGGCCGCGACCGTCGGCAGCGTCGGAGCCCATGGCAATACGGTGATCGCCGGCTCTGGCAGCGTGCTGATCGGAGATAGTCACGCGGCTGCGCCCTTCGTTGCGCCAGCGCCGCTGGATATCGCCATGTCCTACGCCCGCAGCTTCGCCATCACCGATAGCGAAACCGGCGCACCGCTGGCCAATCGCAGCTTCGCCGCCACGGTCAATGGTCGACAGCAATACGGCACCACCGATGCCGCTGGCATCGCCACGGTGCGGGCCAACAGCGAGAGCGATCAGATCTCCATCCACGTGTACTTCCAGTCCCCTGCTCGCCAGTTGACCGAATTCCAGGAGGGCGCCTGAGATGGGAGGCACGGCATTCGAAACCACGGCACCGGCGCAACAGGTGCAGCCGGGCCAACCGCAGGCACCGGTGGCGATTACCGTCAACGACCGTGCGGCGACGCGCGAAGCGATCATCCGCAAGGTGCGTGAGATGAACCACCAATTCATCGAGCGCTCGCAATGGGGTGCGGTGAAAGGTCGGGCCGAGGATAGCGACTGGGACTACAGCATGGTCGCCCTTCACCACGCCGGCCGCAGTTATGCCTGCAGCAGCGGCGCCGATCAGATGCTGGAAACCCAGAGCAAGCACATGGGCCAGGGCTATGACGACATCGGCTATCACTACGGCGTCGATTGCTCGGGCATCGTTTACGAAGGCCGCGACATTCGCCTGAAAGGTTCGAACGTGAGCAACTTCAACACTGGCGTGATCGGCATCGTGATGCTCAACAACCTGACCACGGCCGAGGAAGGCGGTGGCATCGTCGCCATCGGCCGACAATTGCAGGAATCCTTCGGCTACAACACCACCAATGCCATTCCTGCAGCGCAGCGCCAGGGGGTGCTCGACTTGCTCGCCGCGCTGAGAAGCGTGTTCGAAATCCGCCATTTCGGCGGTCATCGCGAGTATCCCAAGCAGCAGAACGACGGCAAGGTCTGCCCCGGCAACGTCGGCATGGAGCTGGTGCAGCAGATCCGTACCGGCAGTGGTTTGCAGGTGCCGCCCAGCTCATGAAGACCCTTGCCGCCGTGCTCGCCATCGCCCTGCTCGCCATCGTCTTCGTGGGGTACTACGACGCCCTGGACGATGCCGATATCAACCGGGTGTTCTTCATCAAGAAGGCGCCCACCTTGCAGGTCGAGTTTCGCAACCTGTTCGCCAATGACGCCGACGACAAGCCGCTGGAACGCCTGACGCCCGAGGAGCGCGACGAGGTGATCGCCTACTGCCGTTATCGTCTGGGCATCACCACTGAGCTGAACAGCCAGGCCGAGCTGGAGCGCTGCAAGCCGCGCTGATCAGTTGTCAGTGGTGCTCGATGCGATTGCGCCCGCCGCGCTTGGCGCAGTACAGGGCGATATCGCTGCGCGACAACGCGGCCTCGACGCTGGCGTCGCTGGCATTGAGCGATGAGATACCGACGCTGACGGCCAGGTAGATCTGTTCACCGGCATGCAGGATCGGCGCCTTGGCCAGTTCGCTCTGGATGCGGGTAGCGAAGTGCATGGCCTTGTCCAGATTCGCCTCGCTGAGCACCACGGCGAACTCCTCACCGCCCAGGCGCCCGGCCGTATCGCTCTTGCGCAACTGGCTGCAGAGAATCGCCGCGAAGTGGCGCAGGGCCTGATCGCCGACATTGTGCCCCCAACGATCGTTGATGGCCTTGAAGTAGTCCAGGTCGAACATCAGGATCGCCGCGCTCTGCTCGGAGCTGCGCTGCAAGCGCGCGAGCTCGGCTTCGAGCTGACGCATGAAGTGCCGGCGGTTGGCGAGCTGGGTCAGGAAATCGGTGGTGGCGAAGGCCTGCAACTCGGCCTCGATCTGCTTGCGTGCGGTCACGTCGGTCATGAAGCCGTGCCAGATGACGCTGCCGTCTTCTTCGCGACGCGGGCAAGCCTCTCCCTGGCACCAGGCGATGTCACGCCCCGGCACCTGCACGCGGAACTCCAGGTGCCAAGGCGTCAGTTGGACGGCTGAAAGCTGGAAGGAGTCGATGAATGCCGCCCGATCATCCGGATGGACGATGGCCGTCAGCGCCTGTGCGTCCTGCATCAGCTGTAGGGCGCTGAGGCCGCAGATGGCCTGAGCGCCGGCGCTGACATAGGTGAAGGCGAAGCTGCCATCGGTCTGCAGACGAAACTGGAAGACGATGCCGGGGATTTCATTGGTCAGGTCGGTCATCAGGGCAGCGGTCTGCTGTACTTGCTCGGACAGACGCCGCATGGCGGTGATATCGGTAGTGGTGCCGACCATACGCAGCGGTTTGCCGTGGTTGTCGCGCTCGACCACCTTGCCGCGGCTGCATACCCATTTGTACTGGCCATCACGGCAACGCAGGCGGTGCTCGACCTCATAGGCGTCAGTGTGCTGATCCAGGTGTGCCTGAATGGCCGCGCGGACGTAGTCGAGATCGGCCGGGTGTACGCGGGTGTAGCTCTCCTCGATGCGGTTGCCAATTTCATGGTCGGCATAGCCCAACAACGCCTTCCAGCTGCTGGAGTAGTGAATCTCGCCGGTGCTGACATCACGATCCCAGATGCCGGTGCCGCTGCCGGCGATGGCCAGCGCCATGCGTCGCTCGCTGTCGCGCAGGGCGGCGATTTCATGGTGTTGTCGGGTTTCGTCAATCTCCCGCGCCAGCAGGTCGAGCGCCAGGGCGGCGAAATCCTGCAGGGCTTCGCGCTGGTGAGCATCGAGTTCGCGCGGTTGCTCGCCGAGCAAATACAGGGCGCCGAGCCTGTCGCCCTCTTGCGTCAGCAATGGCCAGGTTACCCTGGAGCGCATGCCAGGCAGATGATGAGCGCCGTCGTTGGCCACATCATCTGCCTCGATGATCTGCGCCAATTGCTCATCACTCAGACCAGAACTGGCCCAGATACGTCGCGCACTCCCTACGCTGAAAACCAGCATCACGGCCGAGTCGAAATACCGACCGACCAGACGCACGAACCCGTCGAGCCGCTCATCGTTGACGCCGGCGGGCGCATAGACCGAACACAGGGGCTGCATATCAATTCTGCTTGGGTAGAAACGCGGAAATCGCCTGATATTGATACGCCATTAGTGGGCCGGCGTCTAATCGTTCGTGATCACCGTGGGTGTGTTTCGTCAGGACATGAAACGTCGATCAATCTCGGCTGGAGTTGTCGAGATATCGAACGATTTCTGCCAGTGCCTGGCGCCCCTCGGGAATCGGCAGGATTGGCCAGACGTGAATCATCCCCGCACCCACCACGGAATCCACTTGCACACCGGCGGCACGGCAGCGCTCGGCGAACAGCAGCTCGTCGTGATGCGCGATATCGCGCGTGCCAGCAAAGATCAGCAGCGGGGGCAAACCACCGAGATCGCCCTCGATGGGGCTGACGCGAGGGTGATCCACACCCAGCTCACCGGCATACAAACGCCCTGCCTCGCGCAGGCCGACGGCAGCCAGCATAGGGTCACCCTGCTCGCTGCCCGCGATGGCAGCGTGCTGCATGCGCACATCGACCCAGGGACAGATCAGCACCAGCCTGTTCGGCAGGGCAATGCCCTGCCCACGCAGCGCATCGCAGAGTGCGAGCGCCAGACCGCCGCCTGCCGAGTCGCCCATGACCCCGAGCGCCGTCAGTCGCTCCTGGGCACACAGTTGCTGGTAGATCTGCACGACGGTCGCAACGGTGCGCTGGCAGTCGCTCTCCGGCGCCAGTGGATAGAGCGGCACACTGATCGTATGGCCCGAGAGCTCGACCAGTTCGCGCAGAAAGCGCCAGTGATGCCGGGTAATCGGCCGCACGTACGCTCCGCCATGCAGGTAGAGCAGGTGTTGGCCGTTTGCGGTTGGGCTACGAGGCGCCAGACGATAGACCGGCACGCCAGCCAGGCGCTGTTCACGGATGTCTAGACATCGCCTCATGCCGGCCGACGGCTGCGCCGGCCCTGCTTGCCTGACCTGGCGAATGCCATCGAGCAGCGCCTGCACCGAGCTGTAGATACGTTTGCGGCGGGTCACCCGCAAGAAGGCAATCACCAGTTGGTTGCGAAGACTGGGCATGGGTCGGCTCGGTGCATTGTTGTTTGCGCTGATCTTACTGGATAGCGAACGCGGCAGAGTGTTGGCTAACCGACAGTCACCGGTTGAGGGCTCTGCCCTGCGCATTCAGGAGAGCTTGTCGTGCTGTAGGCGCTGGTCAGTCGAAATAATATTGTTATGATATAACATCTTTAACGATATCGATCTGACCATGTCCGCTCGCGCCTCGTAACCCCGAACCCCGCACTCAAGAAATCGCCACATCCGTGAAGTCCTCGCCGCTCACGCACGACCTACCAGGAATACCCATGAAAGCTACCTCGGCCTCTCTCGCCGTTCTCACTGCCCTGATCACGCCCGACCTGCACGCCGCATCCGGCAACTCCACCGTCTCGCTCGGCGAGGTGTACATCACGCCCGATCAGGGCGGCACGTTGCGCACCGACAGCATCCTCACCTCGGTCGACATCATGGGCAGCGACAAGATCGAAGATAAGAACGTGATGAACAGCTGGGAACTGGTGGGTCAGATGCCCGGCATCCAGCTGACCGAAACGCGCATGGGCGCCGAGTCCGGCAAGGTGACCTTCCGCGCCTTCAACGGAGAGGGTTACATCAACGGCATCAAGACACTGATCGACGGCGTGCCGAGCAACGTCAACAGCGGCAATCAGCGCTTCATCGACATGGTCTTCCCGCTGGAGCTGGATTACATCGAGGTGGTGCGGGGTACCAACGACCCGCGCTACGGCCTGCACAACATTGGCGGCAACATCAATTTCGTCACCCGCCAGGGCGGCAACTACACCGACGGTCGCGTGACCTACGGCAGCTTCAATACCCGCGAATTCCAGCTGGCAGTCGGTCACGAGGAAGGCAACTTCGCGCAGAACTACTTCATGGCCAAGCAGGACTCCGACGGTTTCCGCGACCACAGCGACTCCAACAAGTATTCCCTCGGCGGCAAATGGTTCGTCACCGATGACGAGCAGACCATGAAGCTCGGCGTGATCGCCCGCCTCTACCACCATCAGGCAGAGGAAGCCGGTTTCCTCACCGCGCGGGAGCTGGCCGCCAGTCGCAAACAGTCGCCGACGAAGAACGCCAACGACGGTGACGACCGCGACATGAAACACCTCAGCGCGCATGCCGACTTCCAGCTCAGCGATGACCTGAACCTGAGCAACAAGCTGTACTACAACAGCTACGACGATGACCGTACCGTGACCTTCACCAGCTACCCGGTCGGCAACGCGCCGCGCCAGCGTCGCCAGTGGCAGGAACGCCAGACCGGCGTGCTGAGCAACCTGACCTGGCGTGCCCACGACATGCTCACCCTCGACGGTGGCATCAACTACGAACAGCAGCACAACGAATACCGCCGCTACCGCTACAACTTCGGAATTCCCACCGATTTCGACACACCACCAGCGCGCACGCAGAACGACGACCGATACACGCTGTACAACACCGGCGTCTATGCCCAGGCGATCATCCAACCCATCGAGCAGTTGAAGATCATCCCGGCTTACCGGGTGGACAAGTTCTCCGGCAACACCGAGCTGATGGGTGGCGAGAAAGCCGAACTGCAGGACTACGGCTGGATCAAGCAGCCCAAGCTCAGCGTGGTCTACAGCGTCACGCCGGATGTGAACGTCTATGCCAACTGGGGCCGTACCTTCCAGATCCTCACCGGCTCCACTGCACCGGCCTACATGACGGCCGGCCAGGCTTCGTACCGGCCTTCGATCAACACCGGCAAGGAGGTGGGCGTGAAGTTCAAGCCGTTCACCGGCTCCGAGGCACGCATCGCCGTCTGGCAACAGGACGCCACCGACGAAGTGGCCAACATGCCGAGCACCGGCACCACCGTCGGCCTGGGTGAAACCCGCCGACGCGGCATAGACATGCAGCTCACTGCGCAGTTGAACGACCAGTGGACGCTGTGGGGCTCGCACGCCATTCAGGAGGCCAAGGTGGTCAGCGCCTTTACCGCAGGCGGGCAGTCGCTGTCCGGCAAGGAGGTGTTCTCTACGCCGCGCTACATCAGCAATGCAGGGGTCGATTATCAGTTCAACGACGCCTGGCGCTTCGGCCTGTCAGCCCGTGCACAGGGCGACTACTACATCGACGAGTTGAACGAACAAGGCAAGTACGGCGGCTTCGCGGTGCTGGATGCCAACGTGCGTTATCAGCTGTCGGCCACCACCAGCCTCGACCTGCAGCTGAAGAACCTGACGGATCGCGATTACGAATACGTGTGGTTCGACAATTTCTTCTGGGCCGCTGGCGACGAACAACCGATGTTCTCACCCGCACCGGGTCGCTCTGCGTACCTGTCGGTGAACATGAAGCTGTAATGCCATGCGCAGCCGTTGCCGGACTCGATGTGCAGATCGCCAGCACGTGATTGGCGCGCTGCACTCGCAACGCCGACAAACAAAAAGGCCAGGGCTAAACCCTGGCCTTTCACGCGCGAGCCATGCCTGGATTAACCGAGGGCATGGCAGCGATACAGGATCACGCCTGGTTGATCGGGTTCTCCGGGTACCAGACGTCCTGCAGCGGGCTGAGCTCGAACTTCTCCAGCTCGTCACGGCCTTTCAGCCAGGCCTCGACGGCAGTGCGCTGCTCTTCGTTGACCGAGCCACGCTTGGCCAGGCAGACCAGACCGAAGTCTTCGCCACCGACGTAATCCAGGCCATTGCCAGCGATGGCTTGATCGAGGAACTGATCGACGAAATCGTCGAGGGTCTTGTCGCTCAGGTCGGCCTTGAAGTTCAGGGTCAGCTCGAAGCCCAGCTCCTGGAATTCATCGACACAGAGCTTCTTGCGCAGACGGCGGGAACGGTTGGTCGCCATGAAACAATCCTCAAAGGTGATAACGCGCGGCACTCTAGCAGATCGGCCGAGTTGTCGCTCGCTGTCCGGCCGCCTTGCGGCATAATGACGGCAACTTTCTTCAGCCACAGACGGTCGTTAGCTACAGCTGCACTGTCTGATCCACCCTTTGTTGTAACCGCCCGAGCGCGCAAGGTTTTCCAACATGATCCAGCGGTTTCGCCAACTGGCGCTGAGCGCCCTGCTACTTCCCCTCGCCCTCTCCTGCCATGCCGCCAATGGCGCCCTGCCTGCCAAGGTCGAGCAGGCGCTGAAGGCCAACAAGATTTCCAACAACTCCCTCTCGGTGATGACCGTGCCCCTGGGCGGCCAGGGCGGTGGTCTGCAATTCAACGCCGATGTGTCGGTCAACCCGGCTTCCACCATGAAGCTGGTGACCACCTACGCAGCACTGGAGCTGCTCGGCCCCAACCACCAGTGGAAGACCGAGTTCTACGCCGACGGCCCGGTGAAGGACGGTGTGCTGCACGGCAACCTCTACCTCAAGGGCGGTGGCGACCCCAAGCTGAACATGGAAAAGCTCTGGCTGCTGCTGCGCGACCTGCGCATCAACGGCGTACGCCAGGTTCAGGGCGATCTGGTGCTCGACCGCAGCTTCTTCGTCGCGCCGCAGTTGCCGGCGTTCAACGATGACGGCGGCGATGCCAACAAGCCTTTCCTGGTCACGCCCGACTCCTTGCTGGTCAATCTCAAGGCGCAGCGTTTCATCACCCGCGCCGAGGGTGGCAAGGTCTCCATCGCCATGGATCCGCCGATCGCCACGATACGCATCGACAATCAGGTGCGCCTGCTCAAGGCCGGCACCTGCCCGGCCTGGCCCGATGTGCGCTACAACGCCGTGGAGCAGTTCGACGGCACCACGTTGATCGTCACCGGTCAACTGGCCGAAGGCTGCACCGCGCAGACCTACCTGTCGCTGCTCGACCACCCCAGCTACGCCGCCGGCGCGGTACGCGGCATCTGGCAGGAACTGGGCGGCAAGATACTCGGCAAGGATCGCCTCGCCCAACTGCCCGAAGATGCTCGCCTGCTGGTACGCGCCTTCTCGCCGGACGTGGTGGAGATCGTCCGTGACATCAACAAGTACAGCAACAACACCATGGCCCGGCAGTTGTTTCTCAGCATCGGCGCGCAGTTCCGCACCGAGGCCGACCAGGACGACGCCACGGCCGCGCAACGGGTGATTCGCAGCTGGTTGGCGCGCAAGGGCATCACCGCACCGCATCTGGTGCTGGAAAACGGCTCCGGTCTTTCACGCGCCGAGCGCATCAGCGCACGGGAAATGGCCGCCATCCTCCAGGCAGCCTGGCGCAGCCCCTACGCCGCGGAATTTCGCAGCTCGATGCCACTGGTAGCAATGGATGGCACCATGCGCAGGCGCCTGCTGCGTACGCCGCTGGTGGGCGAGGCGCACATCAAGACCGGCACCCTGAACAACGTACGCGCCATTGCCGGCTACAGCCGCGACCGTAACGGCCAGGACTGGGCCGTGGTCGCCATCCTCAACGACCCGAAACCCTGGGGCGCTACCTCGATTCTCGATCAGGTGCTGCTCGACACCTACAGCCAGCCCAAGCGCTGACAAGCACGTAGCCCGGATGCAATCCGAGGGCCTTTTATCCTGGCCCCGGATTGCATCCGGGCTACGCAATCAACGGGCGGTCAGACGCCAGGCGCGGTGGATCTTCGAGTTACGCGCGAAGTCCGGGTCGAGGGTCTGTGCACTGATTTCCTCCACCTGATAGCGCGCCGCCAAGCCCTCGTCGAGCTGGAACTTGCGGAAGTTGTTGGAGAAGTACAGCACGCCGCCACGGGCCAGACGCGCCATGGCCAGGTCGATCAGTTCGACGTGGTCGCGCTGCACATCGAATACCCCTTCCATACGCTTGGAGTTGGAGAAGGTTGGCGGGTCGATGAAGATCAGGTCGTACTCACCACGATCCTCAGCCAGCCAGGCCATCACATCACCCTGCTCCAGACGGTTCTTGTCGGAAAAACCATTGAGCGACAGGTTACGTCGCGCCCAATCGAGATAGGTCTTCGACAGATCGACACTGGTGGTGCTGCGTGCGCCGCCCTTGGCCGCATGCACAGTGGCCGTGGCGGTGTAGCAGAACAGGTTGAGAAAGCGCTTGCCAGCCGCCTCGCGCTGGATACGCAGGCGCAACGGACGATGGTCGAGGAACAGGCCGGTGTCGAGGTAGTCGGTGAGGTTGACCAGCAGCTTGGCGCCGCCTTCGCTCACCTCCATGAACTCGCCCTGACTGGCCTGGCGCTGGTACTGCTTGGTGCCGGCCTGGCGCTCACGGCGCTTGATCACCACGCGGTTCTGCGCCACGCCCAGCGCCTGGGGAATGGCCGCCAAGGCGTCGAGCAGTCGTGCCTGGGCCTTTTCCGGATCGATGGACTTGGGTGCGGCATACTCCTGCACATGCACCCAATCGCGGTACAGGTCGATCGCCAGGGCATATTCCGGCATGTCGGCATCGTACAGGCGGTAGCACTCGACGCCTTCGCGGCGCGCCCATTTGCCCAGTTGCTTGAGGTTCTTCTGCAGGCGATTGGCGAACATCTGCCCACCTTCGGAGAGCAGAACCTGCGTCGGCGCCTCAGCCGGCGTCTGCTCATCCTCGACACGACCACGCCGGTCGCTGGTGACGAACTGCTCGACCTGCACCTTGATCAGCAGCAGCTTGCACGGCAATGCGCCGTTCCAGAAGGCGTACTGCTTATGGCTGCGCAGCCCCATGCGCTTGCCCAGCTCCGGCGCACCAGTGAACACTGCCGCTTCCCAGCCCAGACATGCCTGGCGCAAACGCTCGCCCAGGTTCTGGTAGAGATACAGCAGGCTGGCCTCATCACCCAGACGCTCGCCGTAGGGCGGGTTGCTGATCACCAGGCCTTTCTGATTCTGATCCGGACGCGGCTCGAAGCTACCCACCTCGCCCTGGTAGATCTTCACCCAGTCGGATAGACCGGCACGCTCGACGTTGTTGCGCCCAGGCTGGATCAAACGCGGGTCAGCTTCGTAGCCGCGAATCCACAGCGGCGGCTTGGCCAGACCGGCGGCGGCGCGCTGCTCGGCCTCGGTATGCAGCTTCTTCCACAACGCCGGCACGTGCCCCAGCCAGTTGCTGAAGCCCCAGCGTTCACGCTTGAGGTTGGGGGCAATGTCGGCGGCCATCAGCGCCGCCTCGATGAGGAAGGTGCCCACGCCACACATAGGGTCGGCCAGAGCGCCACCTTCGGCAGCGATGCGCGGCCAGCCTGCGCGGATCAGCACGGCGGCTGCCAGGTTTTCCTTCAGAGGTGCAGCGCCCTGCTGCAAGCGATAACCGCGCTGGTGCAGGCTATGCCCGGAGAGATCCAGCGAGAGAATCGCCTCACCGCGATCCAGACGCAGGTGCACGCGCAGATCCGGGTTGAGCTTGTCGATGCTCGGGCGCTCACCGCTCGCCGTGCGCAGACGGTCGACGATGGCATCCTTGACCTTCAGAGCACCGAAGTGCGTGTTGTCGATGCCCGAGCCGTTGCCACTGAACTCGACCGCCAGGCTGCCGGATGGCTCCAGATGATCGCGCCAGTCGACTGCCTGCACACCATCATAGAGATCGTCGGCATTGGCCATGGAGAAGCGCGACAGCACCAGCAGCACACGGTTGGCCAAACGCGACCACAGGCACAGGCGATAGGCGGTTTCCAGCTCGGCCTGGCCACGCACGGCAGCGGTCTGCTCGCGCGCCTCTTCCAGCCCCAGCGACCTGGCCTCCTCCAGCAACAGGGTTTCGAGCCCCTTGGGGCAGGTCAGTACGATTTCATAACGCTCGGACATGGAGTATCCAGTGCCAATGGCATTCGGGGAGGCGCGCTTCAGGCAGCGCCTCGACTTAAAAATAAGTGACAAAGTGTCACAGCGCGACCCTTCGTCGGAATAAGCAGCAGTCTCATTTGCAATGGCAATCTGACCAAGCGACCTGCCATAGCCAGGCCTCACGCTGCCTGCCAAAAGATGCCTGGACGTTTGACCAGGCTCGTTATGGCTTCACCTACACTTCGGTTAAGCCCTTATGACAAATTGATCATTCACAGGCCCCGGTGCATTCGTTAGAACTCTACCCAGGCTTTCGTTGCAACGGCGAAAGCGCAGGAGGTTCGCCACGCCGGCAGTGAACCTCCGCAGGCAGAAACTCTCTGCCAGGCCTTGCTACAAGGCCAACGGGACATAACAGTCAACAGTGAGGGCAACACCCTATGAGAAGACTTAAGCGTGATCCGTTAGAAAGAGCTTTTTTGCGCGGCTATCAGTACGGCATCAATGGTAAATCCCGCGAACTATGCCCCTTTACCCTACCTTCGGTTCGTCAGGCCTGGCTCAATGGCTGGCGTGAGGGCCGTGGCGACAACTGGGATGGGCTGACCGGCACTGCCGGTATTCATCGCCTCAACGAACTTCACGCTGTCGGCTGATCAGGATCACACCCGACTTCACCATGCCGACCCCCTCCGGGCGGCGGGCGCAAGCCCAAGGGCTCCTTCGGGAGCCCTATTTATTTGTCTACTTACGCAGGGCGGCGATGGCATCCACCGCTTCGCGAATCAGCGCCGGCCCTTTGTAGATGAACCCCGAATAAATCTGTACCAGGCTCGCACCTGCTGCGATCTTCTCCGCAGCGTGCCTGCCCTCGGTGATACCGCCGACGGCAATGATCGGCAAACGTCCGCTCAACTCTCCCGCCAGCACCTTGACGATATGCGTGCTCTTGTCGCGCACCGGCGCGCCAGACAGACCACCGGACTCGTCGGCATGCGCCAGCCCCTCGACGCCCTCACGGCTGAGCGTGGTGTTGGTGGCGATGACCGCATCCATGTCAGCGCCCAGCAGCGCTGCAGCCACCAGAGCGGTTTCCTCGTCGCTCATGTCCGGCGCGATCTTGATCGCCAACGGTACACGCCGGCCATGCTCCTGGGTCAGATCTTCCTGGCGGCGGCGTAGCGCTTCGAGCAGCTCCTTGAGCGAATCACCGAACTGCAGACTGCGCAGCCCAGGCGTATTGGGCGAACTGACGTTGACCGTGACATAACTGGCATGGGCATACACCTTGTCCAGGCAGGTCAGATAATCGTCCACCGCTCGCTCGACCGGCGTATCGAAGTTCTTGCCGATATTGATACCCAGCACGCCCTTGAATTTCGCCGCCTGCACACGCGCCAACAGGTGGTCGACGCCCAGATTGTTGAACCCCATGCGGTTGATCACCGCCTCGGCATCCGGCAAACGGAACAGGCGTGGCTTGGGGTTACCTGGCTGAGGACGCGGCGTGACGGTACCGATCTCGACGAAACCGAAACCGAGCTGAGCAAAGCCCTCGATGGCATCGCCATTCTTGTCCAAACCGGCGGCAAGGCCGACGGGATTGGGAAACTCCAGGCCCATGACCGACACTGGCAAACTGGCCGGCGCCTTGGTCAGCAAACCATTGAGCCCCAGGCGGCCGCCCGCACCGATCAGATCGATGGACAGCTCGTGAGAGGTTTCCGGGGAGAGTTTGAACAGCAGCTCGCGGGCCAGGGAGTACATGGGCAGGCTCAGCTCGACAGATAAAGGATGGGCAGACCGCCGATTATAGCCGCGCGCACGCACTGGACGCGAGGCAAGCGCGCCAGATCAAGCCAAAGGGCGTAAGCTCAAAAGTTCGCCCGAGCTGCTGAACTCCAGCATGAAGGAACCATAGATGCCCGCATGAGTCAGATAGGGCCGCAGGTGATGGGCCGGTAAACTGACGCGGCGGCCGTCGCGACTTTGCGCAATAATCCTGTTGGCATGACCCCGATAGATGGCCTGCAACCGTTCGGCCGATAACGCAATATCCAGCACCAAGCTGGGCATGGAGGCACCCTCGCAAATGAATGCGGCTATTTTGCCACAACCCCGTACAGCCACCGTCGCACACCCGACTGTATGGGCAATAGCCGCCAGTGTCTGCCACACTGCATTAGACGCTTCAGGAGCGATCAGCCGGCCATGAGCCTGTCCGAGCCTTCCACCCTCAGCACTCGCCTGACCGCCCTGGCACAACGCCTGGGGCTGATCGGACGCGGCTCGCGACAAATTTTTTCCAGGGCCAGCACCTTGCGTCTGCCCTTCAAGGCTCTGCCGACACCTGGCGACAGCATCTGCTGGCACGAAACCCCACAACTGCAACGGCTGCTCAACCTGCCCCGCGGCGCCCTCTCCGGCCCCGTTCAAGAGGACAAGGCCCAGGCACACTCCGCTCTGACTCAGGTGGTAGAGGCACAGACCCAGCAGCTGCAATCCTTCGACCTGCGCATGATCGATGGCTTTGCCTGCAGCACCGCGACACCGGGTTACGCCAGCTTCGAGGACTATGCGGCCAGCGAACACTGCAAGCAGATCCGCATCATCAGCTACAAGGACTTCCTCAAGACCATCAGCCTGCCGTTGCCGCGCTTCCTCGCTGGCGACTCGATCGAACTGCGCCAGGCTAATTGGCGCGGTACTCGCACCTTCTGGGCAGGGGAACAACAGGGCGAAGCCTTCGCCAGCGCCATCGCTTACGCACGCATGCGCGGGCTGGAAGTGCTACTGCCAGCCAATCTGGTTCGCTACAGCCTCAATACCGCGGGATTGGACAATCTGCAGAGGCGCTACCACGTGCTCGCCATGCCAGGTGAAGCCTGGAGCGACCCGAGCTTCATGGGCCTGTTGCTGGACAATGGTCTGCCCTACGCTCGCCTGTCACTGCTGAAGACCACAGGCTCTCCCGAGTTTCTTCTGCTACCCAAAGAACACCTGGAAGCGACTGCATTGGGCGAAGGCCTACGTCTGGCAGGAGCGCCTGACGTATTGAGCTATCTGCACGATCTGAATCGCTGACCTTGCCAGACACCCGCTCTGATGGGCTGGCTAACGCTAACTTCAGACTGGCACCACCTCTTGCTGTAGCCACCTCTCGAAAGCGCAAGTCTGCGAACAGCCTTGCCTGGCCGCGTAGTAGACCAGCTTCAGATGACGATCCTCGTCGATGGTCAGCGTGATGTGCTCGAACGTCACCTTGCCGAGCGCGGCAATGTGCAGATCACGCACGCCCTGGCAGGAACCCTGTATGTCCTGCTGCCGCCAGCAGTCCCTGAAGTCTGGTGAGGCCCTCTCCAGCTCCTTGACCAGGGCAGCGATATCCGCCGCCTGCGTGGCCCGCACGAAGTCGCGACGGAAGCTGGAAAGTATCTGCCGTGCCTGCTCTTCCCAGGGGGTGAACAGCTCGCGCATAGCCGGATAGGTGAACAGCATCCACAGTAAATTGCGGCGCTCCGCCGGCAGCGCAGAAAAACCGAACACACGATCGGCCGCAGCATTCCAGGCCAGCACGTCCCAGCGAAGATTGAGCACGTAGGCCGGACTCGCAGGCAGGTCACCCATCAGCCGATGAATCAGCGCCGGTACCGTGCACCAGGTCTTGCCCGGCTCGGCTGGCAGGCGCTGATGGGCGAGCAGGAACAGATGGCGCCGCTCGGAGGTATCCAGCTTGAGCGCCCTCGAGAGGTTGTCGAGAAAGGTCGCAGACACACTGATATCCCGCCCTTGTTCGAGCCAGGTGTACCAGGACAAGCCCACCCCGGCCAAAGCCGCGACTTCCTCTCGACGCAGCCCAGGCGTGCGCCGTCGGTTACCGGCGGGCAGCCCCACCTCCTGCGGTGAAATACGTTCGCGGCGGCTACGCAGGAATTCGGCCAGCTCCGTGCGCGTGCGTTCGGCTGTGCGCGGCGTGCTCATCCGATCACCTCTAGTAATAGAATAAATTGTCAAATTGTACCCCTCATAAATCCGAGGAGAATACCCCCGACTGGCTGCGCGCGCCCAAACCAGGACTCTCACGTGGTGAGAAACCACGCAGAGGCGCATTAGCCATTCACCAAGGAGAAACGGATGTATCAAGCACCTCTTCGGGAATCACAGAAGCCATTGCAGGGCCCATCTCCCATCCACCTCATCGCTCTGGGAGCCTTCGCTCTCGGTATGGCTTCCTATGTCACGGCCGGGCTGATTCCGATGATCGAAGCCTCGTTCGCCGTGTCCGTAGCGGTGGCCGCCCAACTGGTGACCGCCTTTACCCTGGCTTATGGCCTGGGCTCACCACTTCTCGTCGCCTTGACACCGGCACATCGCCAGCGCGCCGGCCTGCTGCTAGCACTGGGGGTGTTCGTCATCGCCAACGCAGCCAGTACGCTGGCCGAGAACTTTGCCGTACTACTGGCCTGGCGCGCCATCGCCGGTATCGGCGCTGGCGTCTACCTGGCCATGGGCATCGCGGCCTCGACCGCCCTTTCCACCGAGCAACACCGCGGCAAGGCCATCGCCATCATCATGGGTGGCATGGCCAGCGGCGTGGTACTGGGTGTACCACTGGGCCTGCTGACAGCCGAGCGGTTGGGCTGGCAGGCAGCACTGTGGTTGGTCACCCTGCTCGGAGCGGTGGCATTACTCGGCCTGCTGCTGAGGCTTCCGGCGCTACCGGCGGACAGCGCCACCACACTGAGAAAGAAACTGGCGATCCTGGGCAATGGCCATGTCCTGATCATCCTGCTGGTGTCGCTGCTGGCGGCAATCGCCAGCCTAGGCATGTACACCTTCATCGCTGTACTGCTGGCCGACCCGGCCTATGGCGCTGTGCGCTCGGTCACGCCCTATCTGTGGGTCTGGGGTATCGGCGGGGTGCTGGGCAGCTTTCTGATCGGCCCACTGGTGGATCGCATCAAAGGGCCACTGCTGACCTTCGCCATCATGCTGATCCTCGCGGTGTCGCTGTTCGTGCTGCCGCTGGCAGCGGCCCTCGACACCTGGCTGGTGATGCTACCCATAGCCCTGTGGGGCTCGGTCGGCTGGGCTTTGCAGGTACCGCAGAACAACGAACTGATCCTGGCGCGCGAGACCCAGGGCGACGGTAACCTGGCCATAGCCCTGAACGAGTCAGCGCTCTACCTAGGCAGCGCCATCGGCGCCGCTGCCGGCGGCTTCGTGTTGCTGTTGCAAACGCCAACCTGGATCCTGGCCGCCAGCGCCGGCGGAGTCGCCACCCTGGGTGCTCTGCTGCAGATCGTCAACCTGCGTCGCCGAATACGCTACAACAGCAATCTCGCCCCCGATAGCTGAGTCATGGAGCCCCCCTTTACGGCAGCATCGCTGCCGTAAAGGGGGGTACTGCCACAAGCCCGCAGGCCGGAGAGCCACAGAATAGGAAAGGTGAGCTTCGCCCGCAGGCGAGACTGTTCGAGCACGCCCCATGGATGGCACACACGAACAAAGGGCTTCTGAAGAGGGGGGAGCGGCAGATGGCATTAATGCCAAGAACAGCTGTATGCCAGCACCGAACAGAAGGCTAATCCCAGTCGCCACGCCCGCTCAGCAAGCGACCAATCATCTCCATGGAATGACCACGGTAGGCAAGAAAACGGCCTTGTTGCGCGCGTTCACGGGCATCCGCCGGCAGCTGTCCGGCAAATTTGCGCTGCCAGGTTTCACGCAGTTGTTCGAACCAGTCGATGCCACTGTCACGCAGTGCCTGCTCGATATCGCTACGCACCAAGCCACGCTGCCCCAGTTCCTCACGGATACGTTGCGGGCCATAACCGGCGCGCGCGCGGTAGGCGATGAAGCTTTCCAGATAACGGGCCTCGGAAAGCAGCCCCTCCTCCGCCAATCGCTGCAAGGCAGCTTCGATCAACTCGTCAGGAGCGCCACGCTTGCGTAGCTTGCGCGTCAACTCCACCCGCCCATGCTCGCGCCGCGCCAGCAGATCCATGGCCGCCCGCCTGACGGCGAGCGGGTTATCCAGCACAACGGTCATTACAGAAGAACTTAGAAATCGACTTCGGCATCAGCCAGATCGGCAGCCGGAGCCTTGGCCGGAGCACTGCTGACCAGCAGCTTCTCGCGAATCAGACCTTCGATCTCGCGCGCCACTTCCTGGTTGTCCTCCAGGAATTTGGCCGCATTGGCCTTGCCCTGACCGATCTTGTTGCCCTTGTAGCTGTACCAGGCGCCCGACTTCTCGACCAGGCCCTGCTGCACGCCGAGATCGATGATCTCGCCATTACGGTAGATACCTTTGCCGTAAAGGATCTGGAACTCGGCCTGACGGAAAGGTGGAGCGACCTTGTTCTTGACGATCTTCACGCGGGTTTCGCTACCCACCACTTCCTCGCCTTCCTTCACCGCACCAGTACGACGGATGTCCAGACGAACCGAGGAGTAGAACTTCAGTGCGTTACCACCAGTGGTGGTTTCCGGGCTGCCGAACATCACGCCGATCTTCATGCGGATCTGGTTGATGAAGATCACCAGGCAGTTGGCATTCTTGATGTTGCCGGTGATCTTGCGCAGCGCCTGGCTCATCAGGCGAGCCTGCAGGCCAACGTGCATGTCGCCCATTTCACCTTCGATTTCCGCCTTGGGCACCAGGGCCGCCACGGAGTCGACGATGATCACGTCGATGGCGTTGGAGCGCACCAGCATGTCGGTGATTTCCAGAGCCTGTTCACCGGTATCCGGCTGCGACACCAGCAGGTCATCGACGTTGACACCGAGCTTGCCGGCATAGTCCGGATCCAGGGCGTGCTCGGCATCGACGAACGCACAGGTCGCGCCCAGCTTCTGCGCTTCGGCGATCACCGACAGGGTCAGCGTGGTCTTACCGGATGATTCCGGACCGTAGATCTCGACGATACGACCTTTCGGCAGACCGCCAATGCCCAGGGCGATATCCAGCCCCAGCGAGCCAGTGGAAATGGCCGGAATGGCCTGACGCTCATGGTCACCCATGCGCATGACCGCGCCTTTGCCGAACTGCTTCTCGATCTGACCCAGGGCAGCCGCCAAAGCGCGCTTCTTGTTCTCGTCCATTACCATCCTCACGTATTAACAAGGGCCTCGAGGGCCGCCTACAACTGTATAAGTAGCCAGTATTATTCCACAGGGCAAGTCGCCCGCCTACCCCATAACCGGATTTTCCTCCGCGAGCAGGCGCAGAAGCCCCGCCAGAGCGGTCTCGACCGTTTGTCGGCGTACCTGATCGCGGTTGCCCGCGAACTGCTTGCGTACGCTGAAAAAGCGCTCACCATCGCCCCAGGCCAACCAGACGGTACCTACCGGTTTCTCCACAGAACCGCCATCCGGCCCGGCTACCCCGCTGACAGCCACCGCATAGCGCGCGCCACTATTGGCCTGCGCACCACGCACCATCGCCTCGACCACTTCGCGGCTGACGGCGCCTACGCTCCTGAACAACTCGACCGGCACTGCCAATTGCTTGCTCTTTTGCGTATTCGAATAAGTGACATAGCCGGCTTCGAACCAGGCCGAACTACCGGGAATGCGCGTAATGGCCTCGGCGATACCCCCTCCCGTGCACGACTCGGCCGTAGTGACCTGAGCCCCTTGCGCTTTCAACGCCTTACCCAGTTGTTCAGCCAATTCGCTGATCCTGTCCATGCCCGCTCCTCCATCATTGAACTGCAAACCCTACACAGCTTGCGCAACCGGTGGAAACCACAAACTTCGTCTACTGTTATTTCTTGCAATGGAACAAGAGGAGACACTGGCATGTGGTTGTCACGGAGTAAGGAGCACAAGGACGCGCCAAGCGAGGGAGCAGCAGAGCTGCAAGCCATTCGCCAATCCATGGCGATGATCGAATTCACCCCTGATGGCATCATCCTCAACGCCAATGACGCCTTCCTCTCCGTGGTGCAATACCGCCTGGAGGAGATCGTCGGCCAGCACCATCGTCTGTTCTGTCCTCGCAACCTGAGTGAGAGCCCCGCCTACCAGCAGTTCTGGCAGCGCCTGCGCCAGGGCGAACATTTCAGCGACCGATTTCCCCGGCTGACGCGAGACGGCAAGGAGGTCTGGCTCGAAGCCACCTACATGCCGATACGTGACGCTCAGGGTGTGGTGATCAAAGTGATGAAAATCGCCACCGACATCACCCGCCAGGTGGCGGCCGAACACATGCACGAGAGCTACATCAAGGCCATCGATCGCTCGATGGCAGTGATCGAATTCAACCTCGAAGGTGAGGTGGTGAGTGCCAATCAGAACTTCCTCAACCTGATGGGCTATCGCCGCGAAGAGGTGATTGGCCAACATCACCGCGTCTTCTGCCTGGCAGAGGACAGCCGCAGCGATGACTATCGGCAGTTCTGGGCACGCCTGAACAAGGGCGAGTTCATGTCCGACCGTTTTTGCCGGGTGACCAAACAAGGCCAGCAGGTCTGGCTGCGCGCCACCTACAACCCACTATACGACGCCAACGGTCGACTCTATGGCGTGGTGAAGTTCGCCAGTGACATCACCGCTCAAGTGGAACGACGCGATTCGGAAGCTGCGGCTGCCCAACTCGCCCATGACATCGCAAAGGAAACCGACGTATCTGCCGATCATGGCACCCGCACCGTGGCGCAAACGGTAGCCGTGGTCACCGACATTGCTAGTGAACTGGCCAATGTGGCCGAACAGATAGAGGGCCTGAACAAGCAGTCCGAACAGATTACCAGCATCGTTCAAGTCATTCGCAGCATCGCCGACCAGACCAACCTGCTGGCGCTCAACGCAGCGATCGAGGCTGCGCGCGCGGGTGAGCAAGGTCGCGGGTTCGCGGTCGTCGCCGACGAGGTTCGCCAGCTTGCCTCACGCACCAGCCAGGCCACCCAAGAAATCAATGGTGTGGTTCAGCAAAACCAGAGTCTCGCGCGCAACGCAGTCTCCAGCATGGCAACGACCCAGGAACGGGCACGCCAGAGCGTCGATCTGGCCAACCAGGCCGGCGAGGTAATTCGTGAGATTCGCAGCGAATCGCAGCGCGTGGTCGAAGCCGTGGCCCAGTTCTCGGTGACCTTCACCGACTGAAGAGGTAATCGCGTCAGATTCGCAGCCCACGTGAGGGGCGAAGTATGGGAAAATTCCCGGCTTCGTCACACCTACCGCACGTAAGGCCCGGCATGACCGATCTCTCCGCACACACCCCGATGATGCAGCAGTACTGGAAGCTGAAGAACCAGCACCCGGATCAGTTGATGTTCTATCGCATGGGTGACTTCTACGAGATTTTCTACGAAGACGCGAAGAAGGCAGCCAAGCTGCTCGATATCACCCTGACCGCACGCGGCCAGTCGGCCGGCCAATCGATCCCCATGTGCGGCATTCCTTTCCATTCGCTCGAAGGCTACCTGGCCAAGCTGGTCAAGCTCGGCGAATCGGTGGTGATCTGCGAACAGATCGGCGACCCGGCCACCAGCAAGGGGCCGGTCGAGCGTCAGGTAGTGCGCATCATCACTCCCGGCACCATCAGCGATGAAGCCTTGCTCGATGAGCACCGCGACAACCTGCTGGCCGCCGTGCTTGGCGATGAACGCCTGTTCGGCCTGGCTGTGCTGGACATCACCAGCGGTCGCTTCAGCGTGCAGGAGATCAAGGGCTGGGAAAACCTGCTGGCCGAACTGGAACGACTGAGCCCCGCCGAGCTGCTGATCCCCGACGACTGGCCGCAGGGCCTGCCAGCCGAGAAGCGCAAAGGCTCGCGCCGTCGCGCGCCTTGGGATTTCGACCGCGACAGCGCGTTCAAGAGCCTGTGCCAGCAATTCAGCACCCAGGATCTGAAAGGCTTCGGCTGCGAGAACCTGACCCTGGCCATTGGCGCCGCCGGCTGCTTGCTGGCCTACGCCAAGGAAACCCAGCGCACCGCCCTGCCCCACCTGCGCAGCCTGCGTCACGAGCGCCTGGACGACACGGTGATCCTCGACGGTGCCAGTCGCCGCAACCTGGAGCTGGACATCAACCTCGCAGGTGGTCGCGACAATACCCTGCAATCGGTGATGGATCGTTGCCAGACTGCCATGGCCAGCCGCTTGCTGGGCCGTTGGCTGAATCGCCCGCTGCGTGATCGTGCCGTACTGGAGGCACGCCAGGACGCAATTGCGCGCCTGCTCGATGGCTACCGTTTCGAAACGCTGCAGCCACAGCTCAAGGAAATCGGCGATCTGGAACGCATCCTCGCTCGTATCGGTCTGCGCAACGCCCGCCCACGCGATCTGGCCCGTCTGCGCGACGCACTGGCGGCACTGCCCGAACTGCAGCAGGCGATGACCACGCTGGACACCCCGCATCTGCAGCAGCTGGCTTTGAGCATTGCTACCTACCCGGAACTGGCCGACCTGCTGGCCCGCGCCATCATCGACAATCCGCCAGCGGTGATCCGCGACGGCGGCGTGCTGAAGACAGGTTACGACGCCGAGCTGGACGAACTGCAGGCGATGAGCGAGAACGCCGGCCAGTTCCTCATGGATCTGGAAACACGTGAGAAAGC
Organism: Pseudomonas mendocina; assembly: GCF_003008615.1. Taxonomy (NCBI): domain Bacteria; kingdom Pseudomonadati; phylum Pseudomonadota; class Gammaproteobacteria; order Pseudomonadales; family Pseudomonadaceae; genus Ectopseudomonas; species Ectopseudomonas mendocina. Next base: position 4,210,999 of record NZ_CP027657.1, on the reverse strand, counting down.
CCGCACCGGCCTGGCCAACCTCAAGGTCGGCTACAACCGCGTGCACGGCTACTTCATCGAGCTGCCGACCAAGCAGGCCGAATCGGCCCCGGCGGACTACATCCGCCGACAGACGCTCAAAGGCGCCGAGCGCTTCATCACCCCTGAGCTGAAAGAGTTCGAGGACAAGGCGCTGTCGGCCAAGAGCCGAGCCCTGGCCCGCGAAAAGATGCTCTATGACGAGTTGCTGGAGCGCCTGATCGGTCACCTGGCACCACTGCAGGACAGCGCCGCAGCCCTGGCCGAACTGGACGTACTGAGCAACCTGGCCGAGCGCGCGCTGAACCTCGACCTGAACCGCCCACGCTTCGTCGACGAGCCGTGCATGCGCATCGACCAGGGACGTCACCCGGTAGTCGAGCAGGTATTGACCACGCCATTCGTGGCCAACGATCTGGATCTCGATGACAGCCGACGCATGCTGATCATCACCGGCCCGAACATGGGTGGTAAATCGACTTACATGCGCCAGACCGCACTGATCGTGCTACTGGCCCATATCGGCAGCTTCGTACCGGCAGCAGCCTGCGAGCTGTCACTGGTCGACCGTATCTTCACCCGCATCGGCTCGAGCGACGATCTCGCCGGCGGCCGTTCGACCTTCATGGTGGAGATGAGCGAAACCGCCAACATCCTGCACAACGCCAGCGAACGCAGCCTGGTGCTGATGGACGAGGTCGGTCGCGGCACCAGCACCTTCGACGGTCTGTCACTGGCCTGGTCGGCCGCCGAACACCTGGCGCGCCTGCGTGCCTTCACCCTGTTCGCCACCCATTACTTCGAGCTGACCGTACTGCCGGAAAGCGAGCCCGTGGTCGCCAACGTGCACCTTTCGGCCACCGAGCACAACGAACGCATCGTCTTTCTCCACCACGTTCAACCAGGGCCGGCGAGCCAGAGCTACGGCCTGGCCGTGGCACAACTGGCCGGCGTTCCCGGCACGGTAATCAGCCGCGCCCGCGAACACCTGGCGCGCCTGGAAACCACCAGCCTGCCGCATGATCTGCCACGCCAGGCGCCCGGAAACAACTCGACGCCGATGCAGAGCGACCTGTTCGCCAGCGTGCCGCACCCGCTGCTGGAAGAATTGGGCAAGATCAATCCGGATGATCTGACACCGCGTAAAGCGCTCGAACTGTTATATAGCTGGAAAACACGCATCTAACGCTGCCGCGCGCAAACTGCTAGAATCGCGCGCAATTTTACGACCGCCCCGGTTTACAGCCTGAGCCGCGGCCACTTACAAAGCGCCTGGCAGCCCTTCGCAGAAAGGGCCCAGGCCGCCGCCCGAGGAGAGAATCAGACATGACCTTCGTCGTCACCGACAACTGCATCAAGTGCAAATACACCGACTGCGTGGAAGTCTGCCCGGTGGATTGCTTTTACGAAGGCCCGAACTTTCTGGTCATCCATCCGGACGAGTGCATCGACTGCGCCCTGTGCGAGCCAGAATGCCCGGCCCAGGCAATCTTCTCCGAAGACGAAGTGCCCGACGGCATGCAGGAGTTCATCGAGCTGAACGCCGAACTGGCAGAAGTCTGGCCAAACATCACCGAAAGGAAAGATGCCCTGCCGGACGCCGAAGAGTGGGATGGCGTGAAGGACAAGCTGCAACACCTGGAGCGCTGAGTTCGCCCAGAAACACGAAGACCCGCCATGTGCGGGTCTTTTACTTTCCATGGAGCAAGATCGCCGCACAGGTCAGCGAGGCTGATCATCCTGAATTGCAGGCAAAAAAAGGGGCGGCTTGCGCCGCCCACTTTTATTCCCTAGTCCCTTTGTTTCCCAACCCATCGTCCTGATGAATCGCCTCTTGCGATGTTCCTGATCATCGTCCTGATAATCTGTGCTTGTCCCTGAGCACGTGGGTGATAGTAGCCTCTACAACTGCTAGTACAACCGGACTGAATGCCCACGAATACGCTAAAGCATCCCCATCAATAAAATTAAAATCATTTAAAAACAAATAGTTAAGTAAATACCAACTGAACAATCAAAAAATACCGTCGCCTGAACAGCACAAACACTCACAGCAGTTGTAAGCGATGACTTACGTGGCCGCACAGAAAAAACCCGGCCGAAGCCGGGTTCATGATCAGAGCCGCCTGCTACTGAAAGAGCGCATCACTGGAGAGACCATTCTTCTCGAGAATCTCACGCAGACGCTTGAGTGCTTCGACCTGAATCTGCCGCACCCGCTCACGCGTCAAGCCAATCTCCTGGCCCACTTCTTCCAAGGTGCAGCTCTCATGACCGCGCAAACCAAAGCGGCGCACGACGACTTCGCGCTGCTTGTCGGTCAGATCCGACAACCACTGATCGATGCTCTGTGACAGGTCGTCATCCTGCAACAACTCACAGGGGTCGGTCGGCCGGTCATCGGTCAGCGTATCGAGCAACGTCTTGTCCGAGTCCGGACCGAGAGAGACATCCACCGAGGACACTCGCTCATTGAGACCGAGCATGCGCTTGACCTCGCCTACCGGTTTTTCCAGCAGGTTGGCAATCTCTTCCGCAGAAGGCTCATGATCGAGCTTCTGGGTCAGTTCGCGAGCTGCACGCAGGTATACGTTCAACTCTTTGACCACATGAATTGGCAGACGAATGGTGCGCGTCTGGTTCATGATGGCGCGTTCGATGGTCTGGCGAATCCACCAGGTTGCATAAGTCGAAAACCGGAACCCCCGCTCCGGATCGAATTTTTCCACGGCGCGAATCAAGCCCAGGTTGCCCTCCTCGATCAGATCGAGCAGAGAAAGACCGCGATTGACGTAGCGCCGAGCAATCTTCACCACCAGGCGCAGGTTGCTTTCGATCATGCGCTTGCGCCCGGCAGGGTCACCCTTCTGCGCCAGACGCGCGAAGTGCACTTCCTCTTCGGGAGTAAGCAGGGGAGAAAAGCCGATTTCGTTGAGGTACAGCTGAGTGGCGTCTAGCGCCCGGGTGTAGTCGATGTACTTGTGTTGCTTGGAGGGGGTGGCGTGCTTGGCCTTGGTACGCGCGACGGGCGTTTCCACCTCATCACTCTGATCCTCGCCCAAAACGATGCCTGGCTCCATGAGGAGCAGCTCATCGTCGACGTCAAACTCCGGCGCTTCTTTTTTGATGAGAGCCATTGTTGTTGTCCCTAGCTGAGTTCGACAACAGACTCTGGCGGAACCATCCTGGCCATACCTGAGCCCGTCCCTCCTACGGCTGGACGAACTGGCGGCGGATCAACGACGTGGCAGGTATTGCAGTGGATCGACAGGTTTTCCTTGGCGGCGAATCTCGAAATGCAATTTCACTCGATCCGCACCTGTAGACCCCATTTCAGCAATGGTTTGCCCGGCCTTGACCTGCTGCCCCTCCCGTACCAACAGCCTGCGGTTATGTCCGTAGGCACTTACGTAGGTGTCGCTGTGCTTGATGATGATCAATTCGCCGTAGCCCCGCAAACCACTCCCGGCGTACACCACTGACCCATCAGACGCAGCTAAAACAGGCTGTCCTAATTCCCCGGCGATATCAATGCCTTTATTCAAACTACCGTTTGAGGAAAATCGACTGATTACCGTGCCCTGTGCAGGCCAGCCCCAACCGCTGGAGGAACGTACCACCGGAGTGACCGGCGTCGTCGCTGGCGTCGTGGCCACGGGGGGCCTGGCAGGCTGGGTGGATGGCTGTGCAGCCGGGCCTGAGCTCACCGGAGGACGGCTCGGTACCGGCTGAGTGATAACAGGAGTGGTCACGCGCGGCGAGGTTACCGCAACCGGCTGAGAAGAGGTCGTACGGTTATTGTCGAAGCGAATGGTCTGCCCGACACGAATCAGGTAAGGCTCACGCAGGCCATTATGGGCAGCCAGGGCCTTCCAATCCCACCCGAAGCGAAAGGCAATCGAATACAGGGTATCGCCGCGCTGCACCACGTACTGGCCACTGCGCACCGGCTGGCGCTGCATCACCGGAGCATTGCCCCGGTTCTGCCCACGGTCGACCACCTGCACCCCACCAGGCGGTGAACTGGCACAACCGACCAGCAGCATGCCCAGCGCCAACAGCAGCACAGGCGCTACAGCATGCAGATGGTTCGATGCCTGCCTAGCCGTACGAATCACCCAACGCTCCTTTTCAGTTCCATGGCCATTTCAGGATACCGGCTGTTCGACCAGCGTGGCGTGTCTACGTGCCATCCATTCCAGCAACAAAACCAGCCCTATAGCGCTGACGGCCAGGAAAATGGCCAGCCCCAGCTGGTGTGCCTCCCCCGTGATCTCGAAGAAACGATGAGGCAGCAGGTTCTCCTGCAGCAGCGGGTAGGACTCGCCGTGGCGGTTGGTCTGCCAGGTCAGCGTCTGCTTCCAGGGCCAGACCTTGACCAGCGAGCCCAGCATCAATCCGGCCAGAAATGCCATGGTCAGATCACGCAGTCTGGCCAACAACCAGGTCAGCAGACGGGAGAAGGCCAACAACCCCAACAGGCAGCCGGCACTGAAGACCGCCAACACTGGGAGGTCGAAATTCTTCACCGCTCCCAATACCACCGGATACAGGCCCAGCAATACCAGAATGAAACTGCCGGAAATGCCAGGCAGCAGCATCGCACTGATGGCAATGGCACCGGCGATGAACAAAATCAGTGGGTCGGCAGCCAGTTGCAGCGGCGCCGCCAGGGTAATGAACAGTGCCAGCACCAGACCAAGAACGGCAGCGACTAGGCGATCAGCACTCCAGACAGCGACCTCGCGGCCAACCAGATAGACCGAAACCACCACCAGACCAAAAAAGAACGACCAGAGCAGAACCGGATGCGCCACCATCAGGTGGCTGATGACCTTGGCCAGAGTAAAGATGCTGGTCAGGATGCCAAGCACCAGCACCAGCAGGAACGTCGCGTCGCAACGCTGCCAGGACTCGACGATACGACCGCGCAAGAACAGCAGCAGCGCATTGGGAATCGCTGAAAAGGCCGCGAGAAGTCGGTGGTAGATACCAGTGATCAGCGCGACCGTGCCCCCCGAAAAGCCCGGCACCACATCCACGGCGCCCATGGCCAGACCTTTGCAGTACAACATCAGGTTATGTTTCATCGTCCCTGGTAAAACCTCACAACAATGGACCATTGAGCAGCGGCACGAAGCGCACCGCATCGAGCACATGGCGAGAGAAGCCATTCTCTTCGCGCACGATCAGCAATAACTGCTGTACATCGCCAGTACCGACTGGAATCACCATACGACCGCCCGGTGCCAGTTGATCGAGCAGCGCCTGCGGCACGTCAGCCGCCGCCGCCGTGACGATGATGCCGTTGTACGGCCCGAGCGCATTCCAGCCCTCCCAGCCGTCGCCCCAGCGGAAGACCACATTGCGCAACTTGAGTTCGGCCAGGCGCTCCTTGGCGCGCTCCTGCAGCACCTGAATGCGCTCCACCGAGAACACCCGCTCCACCAGTTGGGCCAGCACGGCGGTCTGGTAACCGGAGCCGGTACCGATCTCCAGCACCTTGTCGAGCGGGCCGGCGGCCAGCAACAACTCGGTCATACGCCCAACCATGTAGGGCTGCGAGATGGTCTGGTTGTGCCCGATGGGCAGTGCGGTGTCTTCGTATGCGCGGTGCGCCAGCGCCTCGTCGACGAACAGATGCCGCGGCGTACGCCGTATCACTTCGAGAACCCGGGCATTCGACAGGCCTTCTTCATAAAGGCGCTGAATCAAACGCTCGCGGGTGCGTTGCGAGGTCATACCAATCCCGTGGCGTTGTAGATCGTCCTGTCCGCGCATCAGAAGATGCCCTCCAACCAGCCATCCATAGTTTCGAGGGCTTCATTGAACGTGCGATCTAGCCGTAACGGCGTGATCGATACATACCCCTGCATCACGGCATGGAAATCAGTGCCCTGGCTGCCGTCCTCGACATCGCCAGCTGCTGCAATCCAGTACCCCTCCTTACCACGCGGGTTGACCACCTTGACCGGCGCCGCAGCGCGGGCGCGATGCCCCAAACGGGTCAGTTGCACACCACGGATGTGCTCCAACGGCAGGTTCGGCACGTTGACGTTGAGCACGGTGCGCGGCGGCAACTCGAGACGCTCGTGCGCCTCGACCAACTTGCGGGCGAAATAAGCCGCAGTAGGCAGGTTGTCGGGAAGACGCGACAGCAGCGAAAAGGCGAAAGCGGGTTTGGCCAGGAAACGCCCCTCCAGCGCCGCGGCGACGGTGCCGGAATAGAGCACGTCATCGCCTAGGTTGGCGCCCAGGTTGATGCCAGACACGACCATATCCGGCACCTGCTCGAGCAGACCGTTGAGCCCCAGGTGCACGCAATCGGTCGGCGTGCCATTGAGACTGATATAGGCGTTGGCCAAAGTCACCGGGTGCAGCGGACGATCCAGGGTCAGCGCGCTGCTGGCGCCACTCCTGTCTTCGGCGGGAGCGATCACCACACACTCGGCATAGTCAGCCAGCGCCTGGTGCAACGCGGCGATCCCGGGGGCATTCACCCCGTCGTCGTTGGAAATCAGAATTCGCATGGAGTATCCGTCTGCCCTGCTGGCACCAGATCGACGAGTTCGCGCACCACAACGGTGGCGAAACACCCGGCCGGCAGGACGAATGCAAGTTGCAGAATATCGGGTTCCGGATAATGCCACGTAAGGCTCTGGATGGGGAGGCGCAGAATGCGCCGTTCGTGCGCCATGCCCGCCTTGGACAGCCAATTGGCCAGATTCTGCTCGGAGCCAGCCGTCTCCTGCTCGAGGTTCTGCACGTCACCGCCAGTTGGTGAATCCCCATCGCCCCACAGCGGGCCGGTGGGATGCAGATCGAGAATGGCCAGGCGCGGGTCAACGCACTCGGCCTCACCCGCCATGAAGAAGCTGCGGCTGGCGGTGAAAGCCAGCAGATCACCGACCTGCGCCTGGTTCCAGAGGCCATCCGCAACACGTTTGGCCAACACCCGGTTGAACAGGTAGCTACGCGCCGAGGAAAGCAGGCGCGAGCGCAGGTTGCGTTGCACCGGCAGCTCTTGCCGAGAGGCAAAATCGCGCGCCTGCTCGACATTGCCACCGTCAAAACCGAAGCGTTGCAGACCGAAGTAGTTCGGCACGCCCTGCTCGTCAACGCGCTGCAGACGCTGCTCCAGCGCCTCACGATCCGCCTCCAGGGCAGTCAGGCGCAGGGTGAAACCATTGGCCGCATGGGCGCCGCGTTGCAACTTGCGGTTGTGCCGCTGACTGCTGAGGACGGCCAGGTCATCGCCCTGCGCGGCCGACAGATCGGGATCGGCCTTGCCCGGCAGGTGCAGGCTGAACCACTGCCGGGTCAGCGCCTGACGATCCTTGAGCCCGGCGTAGCTGACAGCCTTGAGCGGTAAGCCGGCAGCGCGGGCGATACGCCGGGCGGCCTCCTCGGTATTCAGACCGCGCTTTTCCACCCACAACCAGAGGTGCTCGCCCTGACCGCTGAGCGGGATATCCAGCACTTCGTCGACCTGGAAATCCTCGGCCGTGGCCTTGAGCACGGCGCGCCCACAGGCTTCGCCATGGGCACGCGGCCCAAGCAGTTGCAGCTCGTTCATGCCTTGACCAGCAGGGCCACGGCGTGCACCGCGATACCTTCCTCGCGCCCGGTGAAGCCGAGCTTTTCGGTGGTGGTGGCCTTGACGTTGACTTGATCCAGCTCGATGCCCAGATCCTCGGCGATACGCTCGCGCATGCTCTGGATATGCGGCGCCATCTTCGGCGCCTGAGCGATGATGGTGGCATCGACATTACCCACCATGTAGCCCTTGGCGCGTACCAGCCCCATGACATGACGCAGCAGCACACGGCTGTCCGCGCCCTTGAAGGTCGGATCGGTATCGGGGAAGTGCTTGCCGATATCGCCCAGCGCCACCGCGCCAAGCAAGGCATCGCTCAGGGCATGCAGCAGTACGTCACCATCGGAATGGGCAACGAGACCGAATTTATGGGGAATCTGCACGCCACCGAGGGTGATGAAATCGCCTTCGCCGAAGCGGTGTACGTCATAACCATGACCGATACGCATGAAGCAGCATCCTGAAAAAACCTCGATTCTACCCCAAAGCACCCCGACAGAGACGGCTCGACCCGCCATCCGCTCGCGATGAACAGACGGGAGTTCACCACTGCCAGAGAACCTTCTCACCGTATTCAGCGGGATCTAGAGCTCGGCTGCGAGCCTGCTGCTCTTGATCCGCCTTCGAGCCTTTACATAGAATAATAATTCTTCTCAATTAAACGGTCTGCTGAATGTCCAGTCCCACTCCCGAACTCCGGGAACAGCTCAGCAGCATCTATCGAGAACATCATCGGTGGCTACTTGGCTGGCTACGCCCACGCGTTGATTGCCGAGAATTGGCTGCAGATCTCGTGCAAGACGTTTTCGTCCGCATACTGACGGCAGACAACGCCGTCGAACGCCTTGACACCATCAGAGAACCCAAAGGTTATTTAGCGACCATCGCCAGGCGCCTGTTAATCGATCACTTCCGCCGCGCCCGCCTGGAACGCGCCTGGTTACAGGCACTGGCCGAACAGCCGCAAGCCGAGATGATCAGCGAAGAGTCACGCGCTATTCTTTTGGAAACCCTCTGCGAACTGGACGCCATGCTGGCTGGACTAGGCCCCAAGGTGCGTAAAGCCTTCCTTTTGTCGCAGATCGACGGACTACCCTACAAGGTCATCGCCCAGCAGTTGGACATTTCTCTGGCGACAGTCAACCGCTACATCGCCAAGGCAATGCAACACTGCATCCTGTATGCCCTGCAGGCGGATCTATCGTGAGTGTCATCGACCCCCACCAGCGCGCAGCACTACAACAGGCCACTGAGTGGTACACCCTGCTGCAATGCGAAACGGCAGTAACTGCTGACCAGCATGCCTGGCAGCAGTGGCTGCAGGAGGCACCAGTCAATCAATGGGCCTGGCAACAGATCGAACGCTTTCAACAACGATTGCAATGTGTACCCAGCGCTCTTGCCAGCCGCACGCTTGATCTGGCGGGGCAGGCGCCGTCGATCACCCGGCGCGGCATGCTCAAGGGTTTCGCCCTTCTCGCCGGCAGCAGCGCTCTCGGCTGGAGCGGTTACCAGCAAAGGCACACCAGCCCCTGGCTAGCCGACTACCGCAGCGCCGTAGGTGAACGCCTGCCGGTGAAGTTGGCCGATGGCGGGCAACTGCTGCTCAACACTGACAGCGCTCTGGACGTGCAATACGACCCACGGCAGCGACTGGTGCGTCTGCGCCAGGGCGAAGTGATGATCAGCACCGCCCAGGATGTCGCGCAGCGTCCCTTCTACGTGCAGACCCCACAAGGCCTGATTCAGGCGCTGGGCACCCGTTTCTCGGTACGCCTGGAGGACGGGCGCAGTGAGGTCGCGGTCTATGAACATCAGGTGCGCATAACCCCCGCACAGGGCCTGGCAAGTCTGCTGAGCGCTGGCCAGCAAAGCAGTTTCAGTAATCTGACCATGCTGCCAGGGCAGCCACTGGACAATAGCCAGGGAGCCTGGAGCAATGGCCTGCTGATCGCCAACGACCAACGCCTGGACAACTTTCTGGCCGAACTCGGCCGCTATCGACATGGCTGGTTGCATTGTGACCCGGCCATCGCTCACCTGCGCATCAGTGGCACATTCGCCCTCAATGATACCGATCAGGCCCTGCGCGCTCTGGTCAGTACCCTTCCAGTGAAAGTCGAGCGGCGTACACGCTACTGGCTAACCCTCACAGGTCGCTGATCAATCTGTCGGTTATCCCTCGACTCAACACCCGCCGCCATCGAGCCTATCCGTGGCCCGTGGTAGAGCGAAGCGAGAACCACGAACCTTCTTCAGGATCGTGCCGAGGTCACTTCCTGACAACACGTGGCTCAGACTCAGCCTACAAAGCCACGCCATAGCAGTATGCAAGCGAACCACACCTCCGCCACGACAAGCACCGGTTGCTGCCGTCATTGCCGGTCAATCGCCAACCTCGTTTTCGGTGGCAAAAAATATTTTCATGAAGATGATATTTATTCTCCTTCTCGTTCGACTCATGGGCAACGGGACTGATAGCCCGCCTGCCAACAGATGAGTGCACACTGACATGAAAACACCCTTTCCGGCCCGCCCGCTGTCGGCCGGCATCCGTCGCGCCCTGCTCTGCTCGGTCTTGCTCGTGCCGATGGGCATGACTGGCATCGCTATTGCCGAGACCTCACCGCTGCGCGAATACCAGATTGGCCAAGGCGATCTCGGCCAGGCTCTGACTCGCTTCGCCGCAGAGGCAGGTGTCGTATTGTCATTTGATCCTGAACTGACTCGCGGTCTCAGCACCAAGGGTTTGCAAGGCCACCATGGGATCAACGATGGCCTGCGACAGCTACTCGAAGGAAGCGGATTACATGTCGTGCAACAGAGCGATGAGCGCTACTCAATCATCGCCAACACAACAGACTCCAGCGCACTCGAACTGGAGTCTGTTGTGGTCGTCAGCAACCAACTAGGAACCATCACCGAAGGCACTGGCTCATACACGCCAGGCACTATCGCCACAGCCACGCGCCTGGTACTGACGCCGAGACAAACGCCGCAATCGATATCCGTGGTAACGCGACAGGTGATGGACGACTTCGGACTGAGCGCCATCGATGACGTGATGCGCCATACTCCCGGCATCACCGTCTCGACTTACGATACCGAACGTACCAACTACTACTCGCGCGGCTTCTCCATCATCAACTTCCAGTACGATGGAATTCCAACACTGCGCGATGCTCAGTATTCGGCGGGGCAGACCCTCACCGACATGGCCATTTACGACCGCGTAGAGATACTCAAGGGTGCGACCGGCCTCCTTACTGGCGCCGGCGGGCCTGGCGGCACCATCAACCTGATTCGCAAAAAACCGACCCACGACTTCAAGAGCAGCATCGAACTAGGTGCCGGCTCATGGGACAACTACCGCTCACAACTCGACGTCAGCGGCCCACTGAGCGAAACCGGTAACGTGCGCGGGCGCGCCGTTGCCGCCTATCAAGACAAACATTCTTTCCTCGACCATTACTCGCGCAAGACGAGTGTTTTCTACGGCATTCTTGAGTTCGATCTTGATGAAGACACCCTGCTGAGCGTAGGTGCCGACTACCAGAACAGTGATCCGCAGGGTTCAAGCTGGACTGGCACCCGCACCATCTTCGATGCAACAGGCAACAAACTGAATCTTCCGCGCTCATTCAACAACGGTCCGAAATGGGGCTCATGGGAACAATACAGCCGAACCGCATTCGCCACTCTGGAGCACACGTTCGATAACGGCTGGATCGCCAAAGGCCAGTACAACCACCAGATCAACGGCTATGACGCACCGCTGGGCTACATCTCGCAGGACTCCGCCACCGCCAGCTCCATCTATGCGCGCAAATACGTCGGCGACACCACCAGTGACAGCCTCGATGTCTACGCTTCTGGCCCCTTTGAACTGCTCGGTCGTGAACACGAACTGGTGATTGGCCAATCTCTGTCCATCTCCAAATGGAAAGCCAAGGACTACAACGCCACCACTTATTTCGATAACGACTACGACTTCTACAATTGGCATGGCCAAGCCATCGAACCGCTATGGACAGCGACCAAGATCAACGACGAGACCACACGCCAGAACGGAACCTATATAGCGGGTCGCTTCAGTCTGATGGATGAACTGCACCTGCTAGTCGGATCCCGCATCGCCAACTATCAGGTCACGGGCACCAGCGACACCCAAGAAAGCGGTAAGGTCGTACCCTATGCCGGCCTGACCTATGACCTCAATGATCACTTCACGGCCTACACCAGCTACACCGAGATTTTCCAACCACAAACCCAGTACCGAGACCGAACCCGCGCAATGCTTGAGCCCAACGAAGGCAAGAACTACGAGCTTGGCCTCAAGGGTGAGTTCTTCGGCGGCCGCCTCAATACCAGCATCGCCTACTTCGAAGTGCATGAGGAAAATCGCCCAGTAGCCGACACTCTCTGGAACTCACAGCCAGGCGTTGACTACTCCTATGTCGGCACCAAGACCAAGACCAAAGGCTACGAAGCAGAAATTTCTGGCGAACTCACTCCAGGCTGGCAACTGCAAGCAGGCTATACCCACAAGATCGCCCGGAATGATGACAAGCAAAAAGTCGCCACCTGGGAGCCACAAGATCAGCTCAGTTTCTATACCACCTACAAGTTCAAAGGCGACCTTGACAGGCTCACCCTCGGGGGCGGTGCACGCTGGCAGAGTGCAGGCTGGCAGACCGTCAACAACTGGGGCTACCCCGGTGGAGGACGGCATGAGAAGTTCACGCAGGATCCCTACTGGTTGGTGGATCTGATGGCGCGCTATCAGCTCACGGACAACCTGTCGGCAACCGTCAATATCAACAACCTGTTCGACAAGAACTACTACACCAATATCGGCTTCTACGACTCTGCCTATCCTGGCGACCCGCGCAACTTCATGCTCACCACACGCCGGGACTTCTGAAACCAAAAGAGAGGGCGCCATTGGCGCCCTCTCTTTAATGAGTGTGTCGAATGCTGCAGCCAGGCTTGCGTCCCAGCCGTTCAACGCTAGCGATGCAGCGCTGCCGCGTGGTGGCGCAGGTGATCATCGATGAAACTGGCGATGAAGTAGTAGCTGTGGTCATAGCCTGGCTGCATACGCAGCGTCAGCGGATGACCGGCAGCCTTGGCAGCCGCCTGCAATGCCTGTGGCTTGAGCTGCCCGTCAAGGAAATCATCACGATCCCCCTGGTCGACCAGAATCGGCAACTTTTCGCTGGCCTCGGCAATCAGCACGCTGGCATCCCACTCACGCCAGCGCGAGCGCTCCTCGCCCAGGTACAGCGAGAAGGCCTTCTCACCCCAGGGGCAGTTCATCGGATTGCTGATCGGCGAGAACGCCGACACCGACTGGTAACGACCCGGATTCTTCAGCGCGCAGATCAGCGCACCGTGGCCGCCCATGGAATGGCCGGCGATACCGCGCTTGGCCGATACCGGGAAATTGGCCTCGATCAACGCCGGCAGCTCCTGCACCACGTAGTCGTACATGCGGTAGTGACGGGCGAAGGGCTCCTGAGTGGCATTGAGGTAGAAACCAGCGCCGAGACCGAAGTCATAGGCGCCATTGGCGTCGTCGGCCACGCCCTCACCACGCGGGCTGGTGTCAGGCGCGACGATGATCAGCCCGAGTTCGGCGGCCAGGCGCTGGGCGCCGGCCTTCTGCATGAAGTTCTCGTCGGTGCAGGTCAGGCCACTCAGCCAGTACAGCACCGGCAGCTTGGCGCCCTGCTCGGCCTGCGGCGGCAGGTAGACGGCGAACACCATATCGCAGTTGAGACTGCTGGAGCGGTGGCGATAGCGCTTGTGCCAGCCACCGAAGCTCTTGTTGCTGGAAACGATTTCGAGGGTCATGACCACTCCGTAGGGTGCGCCGTGCGCACCAGGGATTAGCGGTGCGCATGGCGCACCCTACGAAAGAACCCGCACGGCCATCAGCCGTGCGGTGTTTCATCAGTAATGGATAACGGTGCGGATGCTCTTGCCTTCGTGCATCAGGTGGAAGGCTTCGTTGATCTCGTCCAGGCCCATGGTGTGGGTGATGAAGGTATCCAGCGGGATTTCGCCGCTCTGCGACTTCTCCACGTAGCTCGGCAGCTCGGTGCGGCCTTTCACGCCACCAAAAGCCGACCCACGCCAGACGCGACCGGTCACCAGTTGGAACGGACGGGTGCTGATCTCCTGGCCAGCGCCGGCCACGCCGATGATCACACTCTCGCCCCAGCCCTTGTGGGCGCATTCCAGCGCCGCACGCATCAGTTGCACATTGCCGACGCACTCGAAGCTGTAGTCCACACCGCCGTCGGTCATCTCGACGATCACGTCCTGGATCGGCTTATCATGGTCTTTCGGGTTGACGAAGTCGGTCGCTCCCAGCTCGCGGGCTACATCGAACTTGGCCGGGTTGATATCGATGGCGATGATGCGCGAGGCCTTGGCCATCTTGGCACCAATGATCGCGGCCAGACCGATGCCACCCAAACCGAAGATGGCCACGGTAGCGCCCTCCTCCACCTTGGCGGTGTTGAGCACGGCGCCGATACCGGTGGTCACGCCGCAGCCGAGCAGGCAGACCTTCTCCAACGGTGCCTCTTTCGGGATCTTGGCCAGGGAGATTTCCGGCAGCACGGTGTACTCGGAGAAGGTCGAGCAGCCCATATAGTGATAGATCGGCTGACCGTTGTAGCTGAAGCGCGTGGTGCCGTCCGGCATCAGGCCCTTGCCCTGGGTAGCACGCACCTTCTGGCACAGGTTGGTCTTGCCGGAGAGGCAGAATTTGCACTCGCGGCATTCGGCGGTGTACAGCGGGATCACATGGTCGCCGACCTGCAGGGAGGTGACGCCCTCGCCCACGGCCTCGACGATACCGCCACCTTCATGGCCGAGAATCGACGGGAACACGCCCTCGGAATCGGCACCAGACAGGGTGTAGGCGTCGGTGTGGCACACGCCGGTGGCGACGATGCGTACCAGAACTTCACCGGCCTTGGGCGGCTCGACGTCCACTTCGACGATTTTCAGGGGCTCGTTCGGGGCGAAGGCAACGGCGGCACGGGACTTGATCATGACAGCTCTCCAAGGGAGTCGTGGACAATGGCCGGCAGTCTAGTTCAAGGCTCACACGAGATAATCGATAGAAGAGCAAAACATTATTGCTGTACAGGGATAATATGCAGCCCTCGATGAGATCAGTAAGCGAGATACCCCATGAATCGCTGGGAAGGCCTGGACGAGTTCGTCGCCGTCGCCGAATGCGGCCAGTTCAGCGCTGCCGCTGAACGCCTGGGCCTGTCCACCTCTCAGGTCAGCCGCCAGGTCGCACGCCTGGAAGACCGCCTGCAGAGCAGGCTGTTCTACCGCAGCACGCGCCGCGTGGCCCTGACCGAAGCCGGCCAGCTGTTCCTGCAGCATTGCCAGCGCCTGCAGGATGCACGCGAAGAAGCCCTGCGAGCGGTTGGCGACCTCGGCGCAGAACCCAAGGGGCTGCTGCGCATGACCTGTGCCGTAGCCTACGGCGAGCGCTTCATCGTGCCGCTGGTCAATGACTTCATGGCACTGCATCCGCAGTTGCGCGTCGAGATCGAGCTGTCCAACCGCCAGCTCGACTTGCTGCACGACGGCCTGGATCTGGCCATCCGTCTGGGGCGCCTGCAGGACTCGCGCCTGATGGCTGCACGCCTGGCGCCCCGCGAGATGTACCTGTGCGCAGCACCCGAGTACCTGCAACGTTATGGTCGCCCCCATTCGCTGTCGGAACTGGCACGCCACAACTGCCTGATCGGCAGCAGCGAGACCTGGGGCTTCGCCGAAAACGGCCGAGAGACCCAGGTTCGGGTACAGGGCAACTGGCGCTGCAACAGCGGCCAGGCCGTGCTGGATGCTGCGCTACGTGGTTTCGGCCTGTGCCAGTTGCCCGACTACTACGTCCTCGAACACCTGCGCAGCGGGCGCCTGACCTCCCTGCTGGAACAACACCGACCACCCAACACGGCCGTCTGGGCGCTGTATCCGCAACAGCGCCATCTGTCGCCGAAGGTTCGTCAGTTGATCGATGCACTGCGCAAGGGCCTGAGTCAGCGCGCCGAATACAGCGTTCCTCTCTGACTCTCTGCAACAACCTTGTCGCTGACCTGAACGGTCATGGAATGTCACAAGCCGAGGCGAAACTTGAGCGAGGAGACCGCGTCACAACCCATGCACCCCGTCCACACGGGGCCTCACGAACTCAGCTACATGAGGACATGGTTATGCAGGTTCTGGTCAACAGTGGTAAGCACGTCACCTCCTCGATGGCCTTCAAGGACGACATTCGCGGTCGCGTCCGCGACAAGCTCCAGCGCTACGAGGATCACCTCACCCGCATCGAAATTCATCTTTCCGACGAGAACGCGCTCAAAAATGGCCCGCAGGACAAGCGCTGCAAGGTCGAGGCACGGATGAAGGGACGCGATCCGCTGACAGTCTCCCACGATGCCAGCGAACTGCAGCAAGCCATCGACGGCGCCATGAACAAGCTGACCAACGCACTGGATCGCAACCTGGGCAAAGATGCCAAGCGCTGGACGCACTGATGCCGCAGGTCGCTCAGCGGCTTTCGCGCCAGATACGTTGTAGATAATGCAGATCTTCCGGGCGGGTGACCTTGAGGTTGTCCGCCCGGCCTTCGATGAGTCGGGGCGACTGCCCTGCCCATTCCATGGCCGAGGCTTCATCGGTCACTGCCACGCCTTTTCCCAGCGCTTGCACCAGTGCCTCGCGCAGGGCGCCGAGACGGAACATCTGCGGCGTGTAGGCTTGCCAGATCACGCTACGATCCACGGTCTCGACCACTCGGCCATCGCGCCCGGCACGCTTGAGGGTATCGCGCGCCGGCACCGCCAACAAACCGCCCACCGGATCATCGGCCAGGCTGTCCAGCAGGCGATCCAGATCCTCAGCAGTGAGGTTGGGACGCGCGGCGTCGTGTACCAGCACCCAGTCATCGCTATCGGCACCGCCAACCAGTAACGACTCCAGCCCGGCCAACACCGAGTCGGCGCGCTCACGTCCGCCAGGAGCCCGGCGGATGCGCGGATCACGCGCCAGTGGCAGCTGCGGCCAGAACGGGTCATCCACGGCAATGCACACCACCGCACCCAACAGGCCGGGATGCTCGAGAAAACAATGCAGGGTGTGTTCGAGAATGCAGCGGCCGGCGATCTGCAGGTACTGCTTGGGCCGGTCAGCGGCCATGCGCGCACCGACGCCAGCAGCTGGAATCACCAGCCAGAATTTCGTGGTCATTCGGTCAGCAGATAGAGGGTTTCACCCTCTTTGAGCATACCCAGTTCCTGACGCGCACGCTCTTCCACGGTTTCCATGCCGCGCTTGAGTTCCATCACCTCGGCCTCGAGGATGCGGTTGCGCTCCAGCAAACGTTCGTTCTCACCCTGCTGCTCGGCGATCTGCTGCTGCAGGCGATTCACCTGGGCAAGACTGCCCTCGCCGATCCACAGGCGATACTGCAGTCCGGCCAGCAACAGGATCAGCACGATGAACAGCCAATACGGACTACGCATGGAGCGACTCGCAGATTGAGTAATCGGCATGGTAGGGGCTGCGTTCATGCTTGAAAAGAAGCCGGCTGATAAGTGACATGGGGTTTCTGTACCTGCATCCGTGCAATGGTTCCCAGAGATCGACGAAGCGTCCACGAAAAAGGCCATGTCAGCAACGGCGCAGCGTTTGTAGGAGCGGATTTATCCGCGAATTTTCGCGACTGGAGCGCAATGCCGCCTAGCCGCTCTTACAGCATGCAGCGCCAACGCTGGGATAACCACGAAAAAGGGCGACTTGCGTCGCCCTTTTCTACCACGCAGTGCTTAGCCGCGGAACTCGGCACGGCCCTTATAGGGTGCCTTGCCTGCCAGTTGCTCTTCGATGCGCAGCAGCTGGTTGTACTTGGAAACGCGGTCGGAACGGCACAGCGAACCAGTCTTGATCTGACCAGCGGCAGTACCCACGGCCAGGTCGGCGATGGTGCTGTCTTCGGTTTCGCCGCTGCGGTGCGAGATCACGGCAGTGAAGCCGGCGGCCTTGGCCATCTGGATGGCTTCCAGGGTCTCGGTCAGCGAGCCGATCTGGTTGAACTTGATCAGGATCGAGTTGCCGATCTTCTCGTCGATACCGCGCTTGAGGATCTTGGTGTTGGTAACGAACAGGTCGTCGCCAACCAGCTGTACCTTGGCGCCGATCTTGTCGGTCAGCACTTTCCAGCCAGCCCAGTCGGACTCGTCCATGCCATCTTCGATGGAGATGATCGGGTAACGCTCGGTCAGACCGGCCAGGTAGTCGGCGAAGCCTTCAGCGCTGAACACCTTACCTTCACCTTCGAGGTCGTACTGGCCATCCTTGAAGAATTCGCTGGAGGCGCAGTCCAGGGCCAGGGTCACGTCGTCGCCCAGCTTGTAGCCGGCGTTGGCCACGGCTTCGGCGATAGCGGCCAGAGCGTCTTCGTTGGAGGCCAGGTTCGGCGCGAAGCCACCTTCGTCACCAACGGCAGTGTTCAGGCCACGGGCCTTGAGCACGGCTTTGAGGTGGTGGAAGATCTCGGCGCCCATGCGCAGGGCATCGGCAAAGTTCTTGGCGCCAACCGGCTGTACCATGAACTCTTGAATGTCGACGTTGTTATCGGCGTGCTCGCCACCGTTGATGATATTCATCATCGGCACCGGCATGGAGTAGACGCCCGGGGTGCCGTTCAGATCGGCGATGTGCGCGTACAGCGGCACGCCCTTGGCCTGGGCAGCAGCCTTGGCGGCAGCAAGGGACACGGCGAGAATGGCGTTGGCGCCCAGCTTGGCCTTGTTCTCGGTGCCGTCGAGCTCGATCATCGCGTGATCCAGCGCTTTCTGGTCGGCCGCGTCCTTGCCCAGCAGCAGGTCACGGATCGGGCCGTTGATGTTGGCGACGGCCTTCAGCACGCCCTTGCCCAGGTAGCGGCTCTTGTCGCCGTCACGCAGCTCCAGCGCTTCGCGCGAGCCGGTGGAGGCGCCGGACGGAGCGCAAGCGCTGCCGACGATACCGCCTTCCAGAATTACATCCGCTTCCACGGTGGGGTTGCCGCGGGAGTCGAGAACCTCACGACCCTTGATGTCGACGATCTTTGCCATTCTTGATAACGCTCCAAAGGTTGACGATAAGACGGCAGCAGCAGGCTGCACTGGGCCGTCGCTGCCCGAGGGCAGATCGACGGCTCACTCTGACTCACGGGTCAGGGGGATTTTTCTCGGGCGGCACTTTACCGGATTACGGCCGGCTCAGGCAGTCTCGATTGGCGGAAAACTCTTCACCAGATCGTCCAGCTGCTTGAGCTGGGCGAGGAAAGGTTCCAGCTTGTTCAGACGCAGGGCGCACGGACCGTCGCACTTGGCGTTTTCCGGATCCGGATGCGCTTCGAGGAACAGACCGGCCAGGCCCTGGCTCATACCGGCCTTGGCCAGGTCGGTGACCTGGGCACGGCGACCACCAGCCGAATCCGAGCGACCACCTGGCATCTGCAGGGCGTGGGTCACATCGAAGAACACCGGGTATTCGAACTGCTTCATGATGCCGAAGCCGAGCATGTCCACCACCAGGTTGTTGTAACCGAAGGAGGAACCACGCTCGCAGAGGATCAACTGATCGTTACCAGCCTCTTCGCACTTGCGCAGGATGTGCTTCATCTCCTGCGGCGCGAGGAACTGCGCCTTCTTGATGTTGATCACCGCACCGGTCTTGGCCATGGCCACCACCAGATCGGTCTGCCGCGACAGGAAGGCCGGTAGCTGGATGATGTCGCACACCTCGGCGACGGCCGCCGCCTGATACGGCTCGTGGACGTCGGTGATCACCGGTACGCCGAAGGTCTTCTTCACTTCCTCGAAAATCTTCATGCCCTCTTCCAGGCCAGGGCCACGGAAAGAGGTCACGGAGGAGCGGTTGGCCTTGTCGAAACTGGCCTTGAACACGTAGGGGATGCCGAGCTTCTCGGTCACCCGTACGTATTCCTCGCAAGCCTGCATGGCCAGGTCGCGCGACTCGAGCACGTTGATTCCGCCGAACAGCACGAAAGGCTTGTCGTTGGCGATCTCGATATCGCGAACCTTGATGATCTTCTGAGCCATGCCTTAAGCCTTCTTCGCTTTCTGCGCCAGGGCAGCGTTGACGAAACCACTGAACAGCGGGTGGCCGTCACGCGGCGTGGAGGTGAACTCCGGGTGGAACTGGCAAGCGACGAACCACGGATGATCCGGTGCCTCAACCACTTCGACCAGTGCACCGTCGCCAGAACGACCGGTGACCTTCAGGCCAGCCTCGGTCAGCTTCGGCAGCAGGTTATTGTTTACCTCATAGCGGTGACGGTGACGCTCAACGATCACGTCCTTGCCATAGCAGTCATGTACCAGAGAACCGGGTTGCAGCTGGCAATCCTGGGCCCCAAGGCGCATGGTGCCGCCCAGGTCGGAGCTTTCACTGCGCTGCTCGGTAGCGCCGGTCGCGTCCTGCCATTCGGTGATCAGACCGACCACCGGATGCGTGCTGGCCATGTCGAATTCGGAGGAGTTGGCGTCAGTCCAGCCCACGACGTTACGGGCGTACTCGATCACCGCGACCTGCATGCCGAGGCAGATACCCAGGTAGGGGATCTTGTTCTCACGAGCGTACTGCACCGTCTTGATCTTGCCTTCCACGCCGCGCAGACCGAAGCCGCCCGGCACCAGGATGGCATCGACGCCTTCGAGCAGCGCAGTGCCCTGATTCTCGATGTCTTCGGAGTCGATATAGCGCAGGTTGACCTTGGTGCGGTTCTGGATGCCGGCGTGGCTCATCGCTTCGATCAGCGACTTGTACGCATCGAGCAGCTCCATGTACTTGCCGACCATGGCGATGGTGACTTCTTTTTCCGGGTTGAGCTTGGCATCGACGACGCGATCCCACTCGGACAGGTCGGCACCGCCGCACTCCAGGCCGAAACGCTCGACGACGAAGTCATCCAGGCCCTGGGCATGCAGCACGCCCGGAATCTTGTAGATGGTGTCAACGTCTTCCAGGCTGATCACCGCGCGCTCTTCGACGTTGGTGAACAGGGCGATCTTGCGGCGCGAGGACACATCGATCGGGTGATCGGAGCGGCACACCAGCACGTCCGGCTGCAGGCCGATGGAGCGCAGCTCCTTGACCGAATGCTGGGTCGGCTTGGTCTTGGTCTCACCGGCGGTGGCGATATACGGCACCAGGGTCAGGTGCATCAGCATGGCGCGCTTGGCGCCCACTTCCACACGCAGTTGGCGAATGGCCTCGAGGAACGGTTGCGACTCGATGTCACCCACGGTGCCACCGATCTCCACCAGGGCCACGTCGGCATCGCCGGCGCCCTTGATGATGCGACGCTTGATCTCGTCGGTGATGTGCGGAATGACCTGGATGGTCGCACCCAGGTAATCACCACGGCGCTCCTTGCGCAGCACGTCCTCGTAGACGCGACCGGTGGTGAAGTTGTTGCTCTTGCTCATCGTGGTGCGGATGAACCGCTCGTAGTGACCCAGATCGAGGTCGGTCTCGGCGCCGTCGTGCGTGACGAACACCTCACCGTGCTGGAACGGGCTCATGGTGCCCGGATCGACGTTGATGTAGGGATCCAGCTTGAGCATGGTGACCTTCAGGCCCCGCGCCTCCAGGATGGCCGCCAGTGAAGCCGAGGCGATGCCTTTCCCCAATGAAGAAACAACACCACCCGTGACGAAGATGTAGCGCGTCATGAAAAACCCTAGAAGTCTGCGTTTAAGCGGTCAGTGCCGCCGGGGAAAGCGAAGGAGCGCCATCAGTACGAACAATGGCAAGCTCGCCAAGCTCCCTGAGGGAGTCGGCAAAAGCTGTAGTAAGACGGGAGCGTAGTCTACCCGAAAGGCCTTACCAGCTCAAACCTTGCGCACCGATAGGCGGCGACCAGTGCAGGCGCGCCCCGCAGGCCTCGATTCCTGGCGACTGCGTCAGGTTCGCCACCGCCATCAGCTGATCGCCATCGAACAGCAGCGGCAGGCGCGGGCGCACGAATGCCGGCACGCGCATTTCATTGAGCAGACGTTTGAGATCGCGCCTGCCACGCCCCGGCACCTGCAATGACTCCCCCCCCTGGCGATAGCGCAAGTACCAGCGACCTTGCGGCAGCTCGCCCCGTAAATGCACACAACCGTTACCGGGCAGTTGGACAGGCTCAGAAAACGAACCGCAGAACAAATCGAGCGGCTCTAGCGGCTGCAGCCACTCACCGCTAAGCCACCAGAGCCGACCATCGGCACGGTGCAGCTCACCATCGGCCAGCCGCCAGATCGGTGAGGCATCCACACCGGCATCACGCAGATCGAGCCAACCCGCCCAGTGATCGCTATCGGGCATACGCGTCAACGACGCCAACCAGTGGCGCAGCAAATTGCGCTGGCGCGCCTCATTCAACGCAGTTACAGCCGGCAGGTGCAGCGATGGCAACGACAGCCAGGCAAGCCCTGAACCTCCATGGGCAGCGGCAAGATCCATCTCGGCCAGCTCATCCAGCAGCTGCTGAGACTCCGCTTGATGGGCCGCACTGCGCGCCAGACTGCTCGATGCCTGCGGCCAGCGCTCCGTCAGCAGCGGCATCACCTGCCGCCGCAGGAAGTTACGACTGAAACGCTCATCGGCATTGCTCGGATCCTCGATCCAGCAAAGTCCGTGGCTCTGCGCATAGGTCTGCAACTCCCCTCTGGAACAGTCGAGTAGCGGCCGAACCAGGCTACCCTGCCCCAACGCTCGACTGGCCGGCATCGCAGCCAGCCCGCGCACGCCAGCGCCACGCAACAGACGGAATAGCAGAGTTTCGGCTTGATCGTCACGATGCTGAGCGCTGATCAGCACCTCGCCCGCCTTCAGTCGCTCACTGAAAGCCACATAGCGTGCACGCCGCGCTGCCTGTTCAAGGCTGGCATCTGATGCAACCTGAACCCTGACGATGTCGAGAGCAATGCCCAACTGTTCACAGACACGTGCGCAATGCTCAGGCCAAGCATCGGCCGCCGATTGCAGGCCATGATGGACATGAACCGCGGAAAGCGACGGCAATTGCTCATGCCGTGCCCAATCGGCGAGCAGGTGCAGCAACACGCTGGAGTCCAGGCCACCAGAGAAGGCGATGCGCCAGGCAGGAGCCGCTCGCCAGGGCTGCAAGGCTTGGCGCAGGCGAAGATCGAGAGCAGTCATCACTCAAGCTTAAACAACAACGGGCCCGAAGGCCCGTGGTGATGTGCGATGAAATTACGTAGGGTGCGCCGTGCGTAGCGAAATACCAGTGCTACGGTCATTGGTGCGCATAGCCTGGGCGGCCCCGCGACACCCTACAAAAGCCACCACTGCCAGACATTAGCCCGAAGACTCGTCTGATACGCAGAGAAAGAACTCAGGCGATGCCGTAACTCATCAGGCGCTCGTAACGACGCTTGAGCAGCGCGTCGGTGTCATGCTTCTGCAGGCTGGCCAGTTGCTTGGTCAGCTCCTGGCGGATCGACTCGGAGGCGGCAGCCGGATCGCGGTGAGCACCACCCAGCGGCTCGCCGATCACCTGATCGACAATCCCCAGATCCTTCAGACGCTCGGCGGTGATACCCATGGCTTCGGCGGCATCCGGCGCTTTCTCGGCGGTACGCCAGAGGATAGAGGCACAACCTTCCGGCGAAATCACCGAATAAGTGGAGTACTGCAGCATGTTCAGCTGGTCGCAGACACCGATAGCCAATGCGCCGCCGGAGCCACCCTCGCCAATCACGGTGGCGATGATCGGGGTTTTCAGACGTGCCATGACGCGCAGGTTCCAGGCAATGGCTTCGCTCTGGCCACGCTCCTCGGCATCGATACCCGGATAGGCACCAGGGGTGTCGATGAAGGTGAGGATCGGCATCTTGAAGCGCTCAGCCATTTCCATCAGGCGACAGGCTTTGCGATAGCCTTCCGGACGCGGCATGCCGAAGTTGCGACGCACCTTCTCGCGCACTTCACGGCCCTTCTGGTGGCCGATGATCATCACCGGCTGGTCGCCCAAGCGCGCTACACCACCAACGATGGCGGCGTCGTCGGAGAAGTGACGATCACCGTGCAGCTCGTCGAACTCGGTGAAGATGTGCTGGATGTAATCCAGGGTGTACGGGCGGCGCGGATGGCGAGCCAGTTGGGCAATCTGCCAGCTGCTCAGGTTGCCGAAGATGCTTTCGGTCAGGGCGCTGCTCTTGTCCTGCAGGCGGGCAATCTCGTCGCCGATGTTCAGCGAGTTGTCGTTACCAACCAGGCGTAGCTCTTCGATCTTGGCTTGCAGGTCGGCGATCGGCTGTTCGAAATCGAGGAAATTCGGGTTCATAGTCATCCGTCTTGCGTCGACGGCCAAGTGGCCGGGGAGCTTGTATCCATTAGGCGCCCTACCTTAAGGGATAGGACGCAGCGGGTCGACACCCGTTGGTGTCGATGCCAACACAAAGGGGGCAATTGCCCCTCTCGCATCAGCGGTAGTGCAAAAAGACGTTGTCGCGCCCGAACTGGTCACGCAATGCCTGAATCAAAGTGTCGGCCGGGTCGATCCGCCAGGCGTCGCCAAACTGAAGCAAGGCGCGTGCCTCCTCGCCACTGTAGTCCAGCGTCACCGGGCAGGCGCCCTTGTGCTTGCTGCACAACTCGGCCAGCCAACGCAGGCGGTCACCCTTCAATGCCTCGCTGGCGACCTTCACCCGCAGGCTGTCGGCCAGGCCGGTACGCGCCTCTTCCAGGCTCATCACGCGCTTGGCACGCAGGCGCAGGCCACCGGAGAAATCGTCGTTGCTGACCTCGCCCTCGACCACCACCAGCGCATCGTTCTGCAGCAACGCCTGGTTGCTGGCGAAGGCATCGGCGAACAGCGAGGCCTCGATGCGCCCGGAACGGTCGTCGAGGGTGATGAAGCCCATCTTGTCGCCTTTCTTGTTCTTCATCACACGCAGGTTGACGATCATCCCGGCGATGGTCTGGGTGTCGCGCGCCGGCTTCAGCTCGACGATGCGCTGGCGGGCGAAACGGCGAATCTCGCCTTCGTACTCGTCGATGGGGTGGCCGGACAGGTAGATGCCCAGGGTGTCCTTCTCGCCTTTCAGACGCTCCTTGATCGGCAGCTCGCGCGCCTTGCGGTGGTTGGCGTAGACGTCCGCCTCGGGCTCGGCAAACAACCCACCGAACAAGTCCATATGGCCGCTCTCGGCACTGCGCGCGGTCTGCTCGGCGGACTGCACGGCCTCCTCCATCGACGCCAGCAGCACGGCGCGGTTCTTGTCCACGCTGGCCTGATAAGCCTTGAGCTCATCCTGATAGTACGGCCCGAGGCGATCCAGCGCGCCGCTGCGAATCAAGGCTTCGAGGGTACGCTTGTTGATGCGCTTGAGGTCGACGCGGTTGCAGAAGTCGAACAGATCCTTGAACGGCCCACCTTCTGAGCGGCATTCGACGATGGCCTCCACCGGCCCCTCGCCTACGCCCTTGACCGCACCGAGGCCGTAGACGATACGGCCGTCGTCGTTGACGCTGAACTTGAACTCGGAGACGTTCACGTCTGGCGGTTCGATGCGCAACTTCATGTTGCGGCACTCTTCTACCAGGATCACCACCTTGTCGGTGTTGTGCATATCCGCTGACAGTACCGCAGCCATGAACGGCGCCGGGTAATGCGCTTTCAGCCAGGCAGTCTGGTAGGAAACCAGGCCGTAGGCGGCCGAGTGCGACTTGTTGAAGCCGTAACCGGCGAACTTTTCCACCAGGTCGAAGATGTTGCCCGCCAGATCGCCATCGATGCCGTTGTTGGCGCAACCTTCGATGAAGCCACCGCGCTGCTTGGCCATTTCCTCGGGTTTCTTCTTGCCCATGGCACGACGCAGCATGTCCGCGCCGCCGAGGGTGTAGCCCGCCATCACCTGAGCGATCTGCATCACCTGCTCCTGATACAGGATGATGCCGTAGGTGGGCTTGAGCACCGGTTCCAGACCAGCGTACTGATAATCCGGGTGCGGGTAGGACAGCTCGGCACGGCCGTGCTTACGGTTGATGAAGTCGTCCACCATGCCGGACTGTAGCGGGCCAGGGCGGAACAGCGCCACCAGTGCGATCATGTCTTCCAGGCAGTCGGGCTTGAGCTTCTTGATCAGCTCCTTCATGCCGCGCGATTCAAGCTGGAAGACCGCGGTGGTCTCCGCCTTCTGCAGCATGTCGTAGGTTTTCTTGTCATCCAGCGGGATGAAGTCGATGTTGACCAGATCCTCATCCGGCGCACCGTCGCGCTTCTGGATGCGGTGGATGGTTTCCAACGCCCACTTGATGATGGTCAGGGTACGCAGGCCGAGGAAGTCGAACTTGACCAGGCCGGCCTGCTCGACGTCGTCCTTGTCGAACTGGGTCACCAGGCCACCGCCCTCCTCGTCACAGGCGATCGGCGAGAAGTCGGTAAGTTTGGTCGGTGCGATCACCACACCACCAGCATGCTTGCCGGTACCGCGCACCACGCCTTCGAGCTTGAGCGACATGTCCCAGATTTCCTGGGCTTCCTCGTCGTTCTTGAGGAAGTCGCGCAGCGGCTCCTCCATCTCGTAGGCCTTCTCCAGGGTCATGCCCACTTCGAAGGGGATCATCTTAGACAGGCGGTCGGCCAGGCCGTAGGACTTGCCTTGCGCCCGTGCCACGTCGCGCACCACCGCCTTGGCCGCCATCGAGCCGAAGGTGATGATCTGACTCACCGCGTTGCGCCCGTACTTCTCGGCCACGTAGTCGATCACCCGGTCGCGGCCATCCATGCAGAAGTCGACGTCGAAGTCGGGCATGGAGATCCGCTCGGGGTTGAGGAAGCGTTCGAACAGCAGGTCATAGGCCAGCGGGTCGAGGTCGGTGATCTTCAATACGTAGGCCACTAGGGAGCCGGCACCCGAACCACGGCCTGGGCCGACCGGCACGCCGTTGTTCTTGGCCCACTGGATGAAGTCCATCACGATCAGGAAGTAACCGGGGAAACCCATCTGGATGATGATGTCGAGTTCAAAGTTGAGGCGGTCGATATAGACCTGCTTCTTCGCCTCGTAATCCGGCGTGTCCTTGGGCAGCAGCACTTCGAGGCGCTCTTCCAGCCCCTCGAACGAGGCATGGCGTAGATAATCGTCGATGCCCATGCCATTGGGCGTGGGGAAGTCGGGCAGGAAGTATTTGCCGAGCTGCACCTCGATGTTGCAGCGCTTGGCAATCTCGACGGTGTTCTCCAAGGCCTCGGGCAAGTCGGAGAACAGCTCCCACATTTCTGCAGCGCTTTTCAGATACTGCTGATCGGAGTAGTGGCGCGGCCTGCGCGGGTCATCCAGGGTACGCCCCTCACCGATGCACACACGCGTTTCGTGGGCCTCGAAGTCGTCCTGCTTGATGAAGCGCACATCGTTGGTCGCCACCAACGGCGCCTCGACGCGATCGGCCAGGGCCACGGCGGCGTGCAGGTATTCTTCATCGCCGACACGGCTGGTGCGCTGCACTTCCAGATAGAAACGATCCGGGAAAACCGCCATCCATTCGCGCAGGCGCGTTTCAGCCAGCGCTTCGTCACCGGCCAGCAATGCCATACCGACCTCGCCCTCGCGAGCGCCGGACAGCGCGATCAAACCTTCTGCCGAATCCTTGACCCAGTCGCGCTGGATGATCACCAAGTCGTTGCTCTGTCCTTCGGACCAGCCACGGGAGATCAGCTCGGTGAGGTTGCGGTAGCCCTTGGCGTTCATCGCCAGCAGGGTCAGGCGCGTCAGCGGGCCGTCTTCCTCGGCGCTGGCCATCCAGATATCGGCGCCGCAGATCGGCTTGACCCCAGCACCCATGGCGGTCTTGTAGAACTTCACCAGCGAGCACATGTTGCTCATGTCGGTGACCGCCACCGCCGGCATGCCGGCCCCCGCGACGGCCTTGATCAGCGGTTTGACCCGCACCAAACCATCGACCAGGGAGTATTCGGTGTGCAGACGCAGGTGGACGAACGCTTGAGTCATGGGCGGCCTTGCAGGTGAAAACGACAAAGCGCGGATTGTAGCCTAAGAGGGTCTGGCTGAGGGCCAGAGGTTCAACAGGGATGGCATTTCCCGGATTGCATCCGGGCTACGCAGCTACACGTTTTCCAACAAAACGCGCACCGGGGCGAAGGAGCGTCGATGAATCGGCGTCGGCCCCAGGCGCAGCAGCGCCTCGAGATGAACAGGTGTGGGGTAGCCCTTGTGGCCGGCGATGCCGTAACCAGGATAGAGGCGATCCATCTCGACCATTTCGCGGTCGCGGCTGACCTTGGCCAGGATCGAGGCGGCGGCGATGGCCGGCACCCGGCTGTCGCCCTTGACCACCGGCGCACTCGGCACCGCCAGTTTTGGGCAACGATTGCCGTCGATAAGTGCCAGTCTGGGTGTCACGCTCAACCCTTCTACGGCGCGCTGCATGGCCAACATGGTGGCATGCAGGATATTCAGCTGGTCGATTTCCTCGACCTCGGCGCGAGCGATGCACCAGGCCAGGGCTTTTTCGCGAATCTCGTCGAACAGCGCTTCGCGACGCGCCTCGGAAAGCTTCTTCGAGTCGTTCAGACCAATGATCGGCCGCGCCGGATCGAGGATCACAGCCGCCGTGACCACAGCGCCGCAAAGCGGGCCACGGCCGACCTCATCGACGCCTGCAACCAACTCCTCGACCAGCGTGAAATCCAGCCCCAGTTGCATCAGGCGCGCCCTGCCAGTTTGAGCACGGCATCAGCGGCCGACACCGACGCATCGCGGCGCAACGCGCGATGAATCACATCGAAACCTTCGGTCTGCACCTGGCCGCCGTCGATCAACGGCGCCACGGCCTGCGCCAATGCGTCGGGCGTTGCCGCATCCTGAATCAGCTCAGGTACCAGCAGGCGCTCGGCCAGCAGATTGGGCAGCGAGATATAGGGGCTCTTCACCAGGCGCTTGAGGATGCGATAGGTCAGCGGCGCCACTCGGTAGGCCACCACCATGGGCCGCTTGTACAGCAGCGCTTCCAGGGTCGCGGTGCCCGAGGCGATCAACACCGCATCGCAAGCGGCCAGCGCCTCATGGGAACGGCCGTTGAGCAGGGTCAGGGGCAAATCGCGCCCGGCCAGCATTTGCTCCAGCTGTTCACGACGCTCAGGAGTGGCGCAAGGCAGCAGGAAACGAATGCCGGGGCGAAGTGCGCGTAAACGAATCGCCGCATCAAGGAACAATTCACCGAGACGCGCGACCTCACCACCGCGACTGCCGGGCATCAAGGCCACCACAGGCTCATCGTGCGGCAGATCCAACGCCTCGCGCGCTGCGGCGCGGTCGGCCTGTTGCGGGATGGCGTCGGCCAATGGGTGACCGACGAATCGCACCGGTACCTGATGTGCATCGTAGAACTGCGCTTCGAAGGGGAACAGAGTCAACATCAGGTCGCAGGCTTCGCGGATCTTCAGCACCCGCTTCTGCCGCCAGGCCCAGACCGACGGGCTGACGTAGTGCACGGTCTTGATTCCGGCACGGCGCAGCTTGAGCTCCAGGCCCAGATTGAAGTCAGGGGCATCGATACCGATGAACACGTCGGGCTGCGCGGCGATCAGATCCCGCGCCAACTGGCGGCGACGGCCAAGCAGTTCGAACAGGCGACCGAGCACTTCGACCAGGCCCATCACGGCCAGGCGCTCCATCGGGAAATAGGATTTCAGGCCCTCGGCTTCCATGCGCGCCCCGCCGACACCGATGAACTCGGCATCCGGGTGACGTGCCTTGATGGCCTGCATCAGGCCGACGCCGAGAATATCGCCGGACGCCTCACCGGCGACCAGTGCGACGCGAAGAGGTCTGGTCATAACGATTAACGAGTGATGCCGCGCGTAGAGGCCTGGATGGAGTCGCGGAAGACTGCGACCTCGGGGAACTGGGCAGCGGACTCGGCCAGTTCGGCCAGCGCCTGCTCGACAGTCAGCCCCTGGCGATAGACCAGCTTGTAACCCTTGCGCAGTGCGGCGATGGCCTCGGCAGAAAAACCGCGACGGCGCATGCCTTCGAAATTCATGCTGCGCGCTTCGGCCGGGTTACCGAATACGGTGACGAACGCCGGGACGTCCTTGCCGATGGCGGTACCCATGCCGGAAAAGCTGTGCGCACCGATACGGCAGAACTGGTGCACCAGGGTGTAGCCGGACAGAATCGCCCAGTCATCAACCCAGACATGACCTGCCAGCGCCGTGTTGTTGACCAGGATGCAGTGGTTGCCGATGACGCTGTCATGACCGATATGGGCATATGCCATGATCAGATTGTGATCACCAATGGTGGTCTCGCTGCGATCCTGCACGGTGCCACGGTGAATGGTCACACCTTCACGGATGGTGTTGTGATCGCCGATCACCAGGCGAGTCGGTTCGCCTTTGTACTTCAGATCGGGGGTATCTTCACCAATCGAAGAAAACTGGTAGATGCGGTTGTGCTTGCCGATGACTGTCGGCCCTTTGAGCACCACGTGCGGGCCGATCACCGTACCCTCGCCGATTTCCACATCGGGCCCGACAATGCTCCACGGGCCGACGACGACGTCGTCGGCCAATCTGGCACTGGGGTCGATGATTGCGCGAGGGTCAATCGAACTCATAGTTTGCGTTCCGCACAGATGATTTCAGCGGAGCAAACTTCCTTGCCATCAACGGTGGCACGGCACTCGAATTTCCAGATGCTACGGCGGTCGCTCAGGTACTTGGCTTCCAGCACAAGCTGATCGCCCGGAGTAACGGGAGAGCGGAAACGCAACTTGTCGGAGCCGACGAAGTAGTACAGGGTGCCATCGGCCGGCTTCACGCCCATCATCTTGAAGCCGAGAATCCCGGCAGCCTGAGCCATGGCTTCAATGATCAGCACACCCGGCATGATCGGATGCTCGGGAAAGTGGCCATTGAAGAAGGGCTCGTTGATGCTGACATTCTTGTAGGCGCGAACAGTCTTGCCTTCGACGTCCAGGTCCACCACACGATCCACCAGCAGGAACGGATAGCGGTGCGGCAAATATTCACGAATTTCGTTGATGTCCATCATGTCCGGTTTAGCCTGTAAGAAAAGAAAAGAGCGCGGAGAAACCGCGCTCAGGCATCAGATGAGGTATCCGCGCCTTGGGTCACGGCAGCCAGCTGTTTTTCCAGCTCGCGCAGACGCTTGGCCATCTCGTCCAATTGACGAATGCGTGCAGCGCTCTTCTTCCACTCGCCAGCCGGTTGCATGGCGGTACCGGAGGAATAGGCGCCCGGTTCGGTGATCGAACGGGTCACCATGGTCATGCCCGTGACGAATACGTTGTCGCACACTTCGATATGGCCAACCATGCCGACACCGCCTGCAATCATGCAGTTCTTGCCGATCTTGGTGCTGCCGGAAATCCCGCAGCAGCCGGCCATGGCGGTGTTATCACCGACCTGCACGTTGTGCGCGATCATGATCTGGTTATCCAGCTTCACGCCGTTGCCGATCAGGGTATCGGAGAGTGCACCGCGATCCACGGTGGTGTTGGCGCCGATCTCGACGTCATCACCGATGGTCACACCACCGATCTGCGCGATCTTCTGCCAGACACCCTTCTCGTTGGCGAAACCAAAGCCTTCGCCGCCAATCACGGCACCGGATTGAATCACCACACGCTTACCAATCTGCACGTCGTGATACAGCGTCACACGCGGAGCCAGCCATCCGCCATCGCCAACCACGCTGCGAGCACCAACTACGCAATGCGCACCAATGCTGACCTCGGCACCAATGCGGGCGCCACTCTCGATGACCGCATAAGCACCGATACTGGCGCTAGGATCGACCTGAGCATCCTTGGCGACCTGCGCAGTAGCATGAATACCTGCATCGGCCCTGGGCTTGCGGTCGAACAGATGCGAAAGCTGGGCATAAGCCAGATAAGGATTGGCCACGATCAAGGCATCGCCAGCGTAGCCTTCGGCATCTGCTGCGGTCAGCAGCACAGCACCGGCCTGGGTCTGGGCCAGGAACTTGCGGTACTGGGCATTGGCCAGGAAGCTCAACTGTTCGGGCCTGGCCTCCTGCAAGGTGGCCAGGCCCGTGATGACCTTACCTTCGGCGCCACGCAAGGTGGCGCCCAGGCGCTCAGCCAATTGGCCGAGAGTAACTGTCACAGTCATGCTTAACGCATCTGGTTCATGCGCTCGATGACCTGGCGAGTGATGTCGTACTGAGGTTTGACCTCGATCACTGCACCGCGCTCGAGCACCAGGTCGAAGTTGCCGTTCTTGATGACTTCTTCAACCGCCTTGTCCAGGTTCGGCTTGAGCTTGGCCAGCATCTCGCGGTCAGCGATGGCCTTGGCTTCGTTCAGCTCCTTGGACTGGAATTGGAAATCGCGAGCCTTCTGCTTGAATTCGAGCTCGAGGCGTTCACGCTCGGCCTGCTGCATCTTCTCGCCATCCTTGACCATGCGATCCTGGATGCGCTTGGCGTCGCTTTCCAGCGTTTTGAGCTTGTTCAGCTGCGGGCCGAATTTCTTCTCGGCATCGACGGCGTAACGCTTGGCTGCATCGGACTCGAGCAGCGCCATCTGATAGTTCAGCACGGCCACCTTCATTTCAGCGAACGCCGGAGTGGCGATCAGAGCGGCGGTGAACAGAACCAGTTGAGTCAACTTACGCACAATGCACTCCTGCAACAAAACTGTTGGCTTTCGGTGGTACGGGTTTAGAAAGTTTGACCCAGGGAGAACTGGAATACCTGGGTATCGGCATCATTAGGCTTCTTGATCGGCATGGCCAGGCTGAAACTCAACGGACCGAGTGCGGTGATCCAGGTCAGACCAACGCCCACGGAGCTGGCCATGCTGCTGAAGTCGATGTTGCAGCTGTCGCTCAGGCGCTTCTGCGTCGAGCTGCAGTTGGTGTCGAATACGTTACCCACGTCCCAGAACAGCGCAGTGCGCAGCGAACGCTGATCCTTGACGAACGGCAGCGGGAAGAGCATTTCAACACCGCCCTGCACCAGCACGTTACCACCGAACGGCAGCGGATCCTGATCCGGGTCACGCAGGGTGCCTGGCTTGGTACCGGTGCTCGGCGTGCTGCGCGGGCCCAGGCTGCTGTCTTCGAAGCCACGTACCGAGTTGAAACCACCGGCGTAGTAGTGCTCGTAGAACGGCAGTTCGGCGGTAGAGCCGTAACTGTCGCCATAACCCAACTGAGTGTGGAAGCGCAGGGTGTAGTTGTCGCTGATCGGGGTGAAGATCTGGCCACGGTAGTCGAGTTTGTAGAACGACAGATCGCTACCCGGCAGGGTGGTTTCCAGCACCAGGCTCTGCGAGTGACCACGGTTGGCCAGCACACCACGGTTCAGAGTCGACTCGGACCAACCGATCGAACCCTTGAAGTTCAGGTAGTTATCGCCCTCGGCGTCGATGAAATCGAAGATCTCGTCGACGGTGTAACGACCAGTGTCGATGCTGTCCTGCTGCACGGTCAGACCATAGGTCAGACGCGAAGTCTCACTGATCGGATAACCGATGCTGATACCGGCACCCAGGCTGTCCACCGAGTAGCTGGATACATCGACATCGAGCTCATCGTAATCGGTGGTGCGGTAGAAGGCGTTGTAGCCCAGGCTGACGCCATCGACGGTCCAGTAGGGGTCAACGAAACCGAAGCTGTAACGGGTCTGGTATTCACTGCGGGTCAGACCGATGCTGACACGGTTACCGGTACCCAGGAAGTTGTTCTGACTGATCGAGCCACCGAGGATCAGACCGGCGTTCTGCGCGAAACCAACGCTGGCGGTTATGGAACCGGACGGTTGCTCTTCGACACTGTAGTTGACGTCGATCTGGTCGTCGGTACCTGGCACCTGCGGCGTTTCGACGTTGACTTCCTTGAAGAAGCCCAGACGTTCGAGGCGAACCTTGGATTGGTCGATCAGGTAGGTAGACGCCCAGCCACCTTCCATCTGGCGCATTTCACGACGCAGCACTTCGTCCTCGGACTTGGTGTTACCACGGAAGTTGATGCGGTTGACGTAGGCGCGCTTGCCCGGGTCGACGAAGAAGGTGATCGACACGCTCTTGTCATCGTCATGCGCTTCCGGCACGCCGTTGACGTTGGCGAAGGTGTAGCCTTCATTACCCAGACGACGGGTGATCAGCTCGCTGGTAGTGGTCATGATCTTGCGCGAGAAGACCTGACCTTCCTTGACCAGCAACAGCGCGCGAACGTCTTCTTCCGGCACCTTGAGGTCACCGGACAGCTTCACTTCACGGACACTGTACTTCTCACCCTCTTCCACGTTGACGGTGATGTAGACGTGCTTCTTGTCCGGGGTGATGGATACCTGAGTGGAGCTGATATCCATGTTGATGTAGCCGCGATCCAGGTAATAGGAGCGCAGGCGCTCGAGGTCACCGGACAATTTCTCGCGGGCATACTTGTCATCGTTACGGAAGAAGGACAACCAGTTGGTGGTCTTCAGTTCGAACAGATCGCCCAATTCCTCATCGGAGAAGACCGTGTTGCCCACTACGTTGATGTGGGAAATGGCGGCGACGGTGCCTTCGTTGATGGTAATTTTCAGCGCCACGCGGTTGCGCGGCTGCGGAATCACCTCGGCCTCGATCTCGGCCGAGTAGCGGCCCTGGGCCACGTACTGACGCTGCAGCTCGTTGCGCACGCCTTCGAGGGTCGCGCGCTGGAAGATCTCGCCTTCGGCCAGACCGGACTGGTTCAGGCCCTTGAGCAGGTCTTCGGTGGTAATGGCCTTGTTGCCCTCGATCTCGATACCGGAGATGGAAGGACGCTCGACCACGGTGATGACCAGCACATCGCCATCGCGACCGAGCTGGATGTCCTGGAAGAAACCGGTACGGAACAGAGAACGAGTGGCGTCGACCAACTGACGATCATCGATGCGCTCACCGACGTTCAGCGGCAGTGCACCAAACACGCTGCCAGCGGAAACCCGCTGCAGGCCGTTGACGCGTATATCGGAGATGGTGAAGGACTCGGCGTGAACTTCGGCGATCATCAATGCGGACAGTACCGCAGGTAGCAGCAGACGTTTCATGAAGTCCTTTCTTATTCCAACTGACGATAAAAACTGCCGCGTAAGGCGACACTTGTAAATCTCAAGAACGTAATTCAGCAATGCTTACAGACGGCTGAGATCGTTGACCAGGGCCAGCAACATGACCCCGATGACCAGACTGATACCAATCTGCATCCCCCAACCCTGAACCCGCTCAGACAAGGGGCGACCACGCACCCACTCGACCAGATAAAACAGCAGATGCCCACCATCCAGTACGGGAATGGGCAGCAGATTGAGAACGCCCAGGCTAATACTCAGATATGCAAGGAATTTCAGGAAATCCCCTACCCCCGACTCAGCCGAAGCGCCCGCCACTTTAGCAATGGTTATCGGCCCACTCAAGTTTTTTACCGAGAGCTCTCCGAACAGCATTTTCTTCAGCGAATCGAGGGTCAGCAGGCTCATTGCCCAGGTTTGCCGAGCCCCTTCGGCAATACCTTCGAGCGGACCGTAACGCACTTCGCGCAACATCTCGGGCGGCCATTCGACGCCCTGTACGCCCGCCCCCAGATAGCCACTGCGGGCTTCACCCTCGCCACGCGAAGCCAGGGTCAGCTCGACATCACGCGCCTGTCCGTCACGCTCGATACGCAAGGTGATCGCCTCGCCCGGCAAGGCGCGCACACGGTCGACCAGAGCCTGCCAGTCAGCCAGTGACTCCCCATCGAGCGCCAACAAACGATCCCCAGCCTGCAAACCCGCAGCCTGCGCCGGCCCTTTCGGATCGAGCTCGGCCAACACCGGTTCCAGGGCCGGGCGCCAAGGGCGGATCCCCAGCGAGCCAATCGGGTCGGGCTCATCAACACCGCGCAACCAGTTATCCAGCTGCACCTGCTTGGGCGTCTCGACCGTGGAGCCAGGTTCCAGCACACGCAGATTCAGCGTGCCGCTCTCGCCAAGACGGCGAATCAACTGCAGATTGACCGCAGCCCAGCCACTGGTGGCCTCACCATTGACCGCAACGATCTCCTGCCCTGCCTGAAGCCCAGCCGCTTGCGCCATGCTGTCCGGCTGCACGGCGCCGATCACAGGGCGTACCTGCTGGCTGCCCAGCATGGCCACGAACCAGAAAAACAGTAGCGCCAACAGGAAGTTGGCCAGAGGACCAGCGGCCACGATGGCGATGCGCTGGCGCACGCTTTTACGATTGAAGGATTGCTCGACCAACTCCGGCGGTACATTGCCTTCGCGCTCATCGAGCATCTTGACGTAGCCGCCCAGCGGAATGGCGGCAATCACGAACTCGGTGCCATGCCGGTCATGCCAACGCACCAGCGGTGTACCGAAACCGACCGAGAAACGCAGGACTTTCACCCCACAACGGCGGGCTACCCAGAAATGCCCATACTCGTGAAAGGTGACCAACACACCCAGAGCAATCAGGGTGCCGACCAGCATGTACAAGCCACTCATCTTTTCTCTCCGGCCCGCATCAGCAGCGGGCGAGCCACTCACCGGCCAATACGCGCGCCTGACGGTCGACCTCGAATACCACGTCGAGCGCTTCGACTGCCTGCACAGGCTGCGCGTTCAACACGGACTCAATCATACGCGCGATATCGCTGAAACGGATGCGCCGCTGCAGGAAGGCCTCGACAGCCACCTCATTGACCGCATTGAGCATGGCCGGCGCACTACCACCAGCCTGAGCAGCCTCGCGCGCCAGACGCAGGCAAGGGAAGCGCTGCTCGTCCGGGCGCTCGAAATCCAGGCGACCGACGGCAAACAAGTCCAGTGGCGCGACCCCGGAATCGATACGTTGCGGCCAGGCTAGCGCATGGGCGATGGGCGTACGCATATCCGGATTGCCCAACTGGGCCAGCACCGAACCATCGACGTAATCGACCAGAGAATGAATCACGCTCTGCCGATGGATCACCACCTCGATCTGCTCGGGACGGGCATCGAACAACCAGCAGGCCTCGATCATCTCCAGGCCCTTGTTCATCATGCTGGCCGAATCGACGGAGATCTTGCGCCCCATCGACCAGTTCGGATGGGCGCAGGCCTGTTCGGGCGTGACATGCTCAAGATCCGCCAATGGCGTCTCGCGAAATGGCCCGCCGGAGGCCGTCAACAGCACACGCCGCACACCGACCGCTTGCAGGCCGCGCGCGTAATCGCCCGGCAGGCACTGAAAAATGGCGTTGTGCTCACTATCGATTGGCAGCAGAACCGCACCGCTACGCTTGACGGCCTGAATGAACAGCGCGCCAGACATGACCAGCGCCTCTTTGTTCGCCAGCAACACCTTCTTGCCAGCCTGCACGGCAGCCAGAGTTGGTCTCAGCCCGGCAGCGCCAACGATCGCCGCCATCACGCAATCGACCTCTGTCGCAGCGGCGATGGCGCATAGCCCTTCCTCGCCGACCAGCACTTCGGTCGTCAGACCTGCGGCGCGTAGGCTGGATTGCAGCGTCTGCGCCGAGCCGACATCAGGCACCACCGCATAACGCGGGCGATGCTGCTGGCAGAGCGCGCCCAGCTCCGCCAGACGTGAAAAACCGCTCAACGCAAAAACGCTGTAGCGCTCGGGATGGCGCGCGATCACATCAAGCGTGCTGAGCCCGATGGAACCGGTTGCCCCCAGCACGGTAACCAGCTGCGGTGCGCTCACAGCGAACCCCAGCCAGCCAGCCACAGCAACGCTGCGAATAGCGGAATAGCGGCAGTGAGGCTGTCGATGCGATCCAGCACACCACCATGGCCCGGCAGCAAATTACTACTGTCCTTGATCCCGGACTGACGCTTGAACATGCTCTCGGTCAGATCGCCAACCACCGAAATCAGCACCACCAGCGCCGCACCACCGAGCGCCAGCAGCAGACCGGAAGCAGACCAGCCTTGCTGCAACCCCACCAGCAGCGTGATCAACAGGCTGGCAGCAAGACCGCCATAAAGCCCTTCCCAGCTCTTGCCTGGACTGACCTTGGGCGCCAGCTTGCGCTTGCCAAAGGTCTTGCCGGCGAAATAGGCGCCAATATCCGCACCCCACACCAGCACCATCACGGCGATGATCAGAGCGTTGGCCTGCGGCCATTGCTTGAGCAGTACCAATCCCTGCCAGGCCGGCAACAGGATCAGCAGGCCGATCAGCAAGCGACCGGGCAAACCGCCCCAGTAACGACTGCTGTCGGGATAACTGACCACCAGCAACGTCGCCAGCGCCCACCAGATCACTGCCGCCCCGAGCAACCAGGGCGCCAGCGCCGGCAACAGGTAGATGGCACCGAGCAGCACGGCGACCAACGCGGCATACGCCACACGCGCCGGCTGCGCGAAAACACCGGCCAGGCGCGCCCATTCCCAGGCACCCAGCGTGACCACCGCACCGATGAACAGCGCGAAGGCAGCGCCGTCGAGCAGGAAAAAACCGCAAAGAGCGATAGGCAGCAACACCAGCGCTGTAATTATTCGTTGTTTGAGCATTAGGAGCGCGCCTCAGCCTCCACCTGCTCGCTGGTCTTACCGAAGCGACGCTGGCGGGTGGCGAAATCGGCCAGTGCTTTGCGCATGGCCTCGTGCTTGAAATCCGGCCAGTAAAGGTCGGAGAAGTACAGTTCGCTGTAAGCCAACTGCCAGAGCAGGAAATTGCTGATGCGATGCTCGCCGCCGGTGCGGATGCACAGATCTGGAAGCGGCAGATCACCGGTCGCCAGACAGCCCTGCAGCAGTTCAGGCGTGATGTCCTCCACTTGCAGATGCCCAGCCTGCACCTCGCGCGCCAGGCGCTGCGCGGCCTGAGCGATATCCCACTGGCCACCGTAGTTGGCAGCCACCTGCAGGGTGAAACGACGCTCACCCGCAGTCAGCAACTCGGCCTCACGCATGGCAGCCTGCAACTCAGGGTGAAACCGCGAACGGTCACCGATGATGCGCAAGCTGATGTCGTTATCCCGCAGGCGCTTGGCCTCTCGGCGCAGCGCGCCCAGGAACAGTTCCATCAGCGCCCCGACCTCTTCGGCCGGGCGCTGCCAATTCTCACTGGAGAACGCGAACAGGGTCAGCACCTCGACACCCGACTCGGCACAGACCTCGATCACCGCACGAACCGCGTCGACCCCAGCCTTGTGCCCAGCCACCCCCGGCAACAGGCGCTTCTTAGCCCAACGGTTGTTGCCATCCATGATGATGGCGACATGCCGCGGCACCGCCCCCTGCTTGTTTTTGTCCATGTATGGGTGCTCAGCCGTCAAACGGCCATCAGATCCGCTTCCTTGACCTCTAGGGCCTTATCCACATCGCCGATGAATTTGTCGGTGATTTTCTGCAGTTCGTCAGCAGCACGACGCTCTTCGTCTTCGCTGATTTCCTTGGCCTTGGACAGCTTTTTCAGCTCGGCCAGGGCATCGCGACGCACGTTGCGCACGGCAACCTTGGCATCTTCGGCCACGCCACGTGCCTGCTTGGTGTAGCCCTTGCGAGTTTCCTCGGTCAGAGCCGGCATCGGCACGCGGATGGTGGTGCCGGCGCTGCTCGGGTTCAGGCCCAGATCAGAAGTCAGAATCGCCTTCTCGATGGCAGCGCTTAGGGTCTTGTCATGCGCGACGATCTTCAGGGTACGAGCGTCCTCGACGGTGATCGCTGCAACCTGATTCAGCGGCATGTCGCTACCCCAGGCCGGCACCTTGATGCTATCGAGAATGCTCGGATGGGCACGACCGGTTCGAATGGAGGCCAGGTTACGACCCAGCGCGTCCAGGGACTTGCTCATGCGTTCCTGAGCGTCTTTCTTGATGTCGTTGATCATTGTGCATCCTCCTCGATCAGAGTTCCTTCGGCGCCGCCCACTACAACGTTCAGCAGAGCGCCTGGCTTATTCATGTTGAAGACCCGCAGCGGCATGTTGTGATCACGGCACAGGCAGATGGCGGTCAGATCCATCACGCCCAGCTTGCGATCCAGCACCTCGTCATAGGTCAGGCGCTCGAATTTCTCGGCATGCGGATCCTTGAACGGGTCGGCAGTGTACACGCCATCGACCTTGGTCGCCTTCAGCACCACGTCGGCATCGATCTCGATGGCGCGCAGGCAAGCGGCGGAGTCAGTCGTAAAGAACGGATTGCCGGTACCAGCAGCGAAGATCACCACTTCACCGGTCTTCAGGTGGCGCATGGCCTTGCGGCGGTCGTAGTGGTCGGTGACGCCGACCATGGAGATCGCCGACATGACGATGGCCGGGATGTTCGAGCGCTCCAGCGCGTCGCGCATGGCCAGGGCGTTCATCACCGTGGCCAGCATGCCCATGTGGTCGCCGGTCACTCGATCCATGCCCGCGGCGGACAGGGCCGCGCCGCGGAACAGGTTACCGCCACCGATCACCAGGCCGACCTGCACGCCGATGCCGACCAGTTGGCCGACTTCCAGCGCCATGCGATCGAGCACCTTGGGATCGATGCCGAAATCTTCCGAGCCCATCAGGGCCTCGCCGCTAAGTTTGAGCAGAATGCGTTTGTAGCGAGGTTGGCGACCAGTCGTCTGCTGAGCCATTGCAAGTCTCTCCTGCGGCGGTATGAAATTCGTTAGCAGCGCCCGTGAGCGTTGCAATTATCCGGCACTTCGACAGCGCCGCCGGTCGTTCGTTGAAACGACCGTTACTTTATTCGCACCCCCTTATTCGGCAAAGAGGCCGCCCGCGCAAACGGGCAGCCTCTCTGGGGACACATACCGAAAACCGATTACTGCTTGCTGGCAGCAACCTGAGCGGCAACTTCGGCAGCGAAGTCGGTCTCGGCCTTCTCGATGCCTTCGCCCACTTCGTAACGTACGAAGGAAACGACTTCAGCGCCGGCTTTCTTGACCAGGTCACCGACCTTGACTTCCGGATCCATGATGAAGGCTTGCTCGACCAGGCTGGCTTCAGCCAGGAACTTGGCGATACGGCCTTTGACCATGTTCTCGACGAT
The DNA here is from genome assembly GCF_003008615.1 of Pseudomonas mendocina. Classification (NCBI taxonomy): domain Bacteria; kingdom Pseudomonadati; phylum Pseudomonadota; class Gammaproteobacteria; order Pseudomonadales; family Pseudomonadaceae; genus Ectopseudomonas; species Ectopseudomonas mendocina. Next base: position 4,170,302 of record NZ_CP027657.1, on the reverse strand, counting down.
GTTTTCCGGCTTGCCAGCGATCTTCTCGGCGTTCAGTTGCAGGAAGATCTCTTTTTCCTTGGCAACCAGCTCTTCGGAGACCTGATCCGGCGATACAACGGCCGGATTGGAGGCAGCAACGTGCATGGCAACGTGCTTGGCCAGTTCGTCGTTGCCGCCTTTCAGGACGACCAGAACGCCGATGCGGTGGCCGTGCAGGTAGGCACCAACGGTTTCGCCGGTAACGGCAGTCAGACGACGGATGTTGACGTTCTCGCCGCACTTGGCAACCAGAGCCTCACGAGCCGATTCGCGCGAAGCGATCAGCGGAGCGGCGTCGGTCAGGTTCTGCTCGAAGGCTTCATCCAGGCTTTCTTTCACGAAGCCTTTGAAGTCGTCCTGCAGAGCCAGGAAGTCAGTCTGCGAGTTGACTTCGATGATCAGGCCACGGCCGCCTTCGACACGAACGGCGATGGAGCCTTCGGCGGCGATGTTGCCAGCCTTCTTGGCGGCCTTGATGGCGCCCGAAGCGCGCATGTCATCAATGGCCTTCTCGATGTCGCCACCAGCGGCAACCAGAGCCTTCTTGCACTCCATCATGCCTTGGCCGGTACGCTCGCGCAGTTCTTTAACCAGGGCTGCAGTAACTTCTGCCATCTTGAAAATCCTCTTGGTAGGTCTTCAACCATTCACCCGCATGGCGGGCGATCAAATCTTTGAGTGGCAAAAAGGGGGCTTAGCCCCCTTCTTGCACAGCGCGTAACGCTAGATGCTTTGCGTTACCGCTTAGCCTTCGGCGCTCTCGGCAGCCGCGGCTTCTTCGACGAACTCTTCAGTCGCGCCGCCAGCGTTGCTGCGACCACGGATCACGGCGTCAGCCATAGCACCCATGTACAGCTGGATGGCGCGGATGGCGTCATCGTTACCCGGGATGATGTAGTCAACGCCTTCCGGGCTGCTGTTGGTATCGACGATGCCGATAACCGGGATGCCCAGCTTGTTGGCTTCGGTGATAGCGATGCGCTCGTGGTCAACGTCGATCACGAACAGTGCGTCCGGCAGGCCGCCCATGTCCTTGATACCGCCCAGGCTGCGATCCAGTTTTTCCAGATCACGCGAACGCATCAGGGCTTCTTTCTTGGTCAGCTTGGCGAAAGTACCGTCCTGGGACTGAACTTCCAGCTCACGCAGACGCTTGATCGAGGCGCGGATGGTTTTGTAGTTGGTCAGCATGCCGCCCAACCAGCGGTGATCGACGAACGGCGAGCCGCAACGAGCAGCTTCTTCGCGAACGATCTTGCCAGCGGAACGCTTGGTGCCGACGAACAGGATCTTGTTCTTGCCAGCAGCCAGCTTCTCAACGAAAGCCTGAGCTTCGTTGAACATCGGCAGGGTTTTTTCGAGGTTGATGATGTGAATCTTGTTACGCGCGCCGAAAATGTACTTGCCCATTTTCGGGTTCCAGTAACGGGTCTGGTGGCCGAAGTGCACACCGGCCTTCAGCATATCGCGCATGTTGACTTGGGACATGATAGTTCCTTGATAAGTCGGGTTAGGCCTCCACGTATCCCAGCTTCCAACCCTCGAACTTGTCGAAAGGCACCCAGGAAACCGTGTCGATACGTGTGTGGGTTTGAGCTTTCGGACGTACCGCCCGTAAAGCGGCGCGTTTTATACCACACAAAGCCGCGACAAGCTACAAACCTCACGCCACAACACCTCAACATCGGCATGTCACTTGCCTCGCCCTTCGCTACCTGTGGGGCTTGCGCCGCGTAGCTGTTAATATAAGCACCTTTTCCGTGTGCACCCGAGAGCCCGATATGACCGTCACCCTCAAATCCCCCGAAGAAATCGAGAAAATGCGCGTGGCTGGCCGCCTGGCCGCCGAAGTGCTGGAGATGATCGGTGAGCACGTCAAACCGGGCGTCACCACCGACGAGCTCGACCGCATCTGCCACGACTACATCGTCAACGTGCAGAAGGCCATTCCCGCCCCGCTCAACTACAAGGGCTTCCCCAAGTCGATCTGCACTTCGATCAACCACGTGGTGTGCCACGGCATTCCCAACGATAAGCCGCTCAAGGACGGCGACGTGCTGAACATCGACGTCACCGTGATCAAGGACGGCTACCACGGCGATACCAGCAAGATGTTCATGGTCGGCAAGGTCGCCGAGTGGGCCGAACGCCTGGCCAAGATCACCCAGGAGTGCATGTATAAAGGTATCGAGCTGGTCAAGCCGGGCGCTCGCCTGGGCGATATCGGCGAGGTGATCCAGAAGCACGCGGAAAAGAACGGGTTCTCGGTCGTGCGCGAATACTGCGGCCACGGCATCGGCGCAGTATTCCATGAAGAGCCGCAGGTGCTGCACTACGGCAAGGCCGGCACCGGCATGGAACTTAAGGAAGGCATGACCTTCACCATCGAGCCAATGATCAACCAGGGCCGCCCGGAAACCCGCCTGCTCGGCGACGGCTGGACCGCCATCACCAAGGATCGCAAGCTGTCGGCACAGTGGGAACACACCGTGCTGGTCACCGCCGATGGCTACGAGATTCTCACCCTGCGCAGTGATGACACCATCGCGCGCACCTCGGCCTGAGGCCACACCAAGAACCGCAAAGGTGCGCACGGCGCACCCTACGAACTCTATATAAGGAAGGCACCTGCATGCCGCAGATGGACCCCGAACTGTTTGACCCCGGTCAGTTCCAGGCCGAGCTGGCCCTCAAATCCAGCCCCATCGCCGCATTCAAGAAAGCCATCCGTGGTGCGCACGAGGTACTGGATGAGCGCTTTCGCAGCGGACGCGATATCCGCCGCCTGGTCGAAGACCGCGCCTGGTTCGTCGACCAGATCCTGCAGGAAGCCTGGAAGCGCTTCACCTGGAGCGAAGACGCCGACATCGCCCTGCTCGCCGTTGGCGGCTACGGGCGCGGCGAGCTGCACCCCTACTCCGACATCGACCTGCTGATCCTCCTCGACAGCGCCGACCACGAGATCTTCCGCGAGTCCATCGAAGGCTTCCTCACCCTGCTCTGGGACATCGGCCTGGAAGTCGGGCAGAGCGTGCGCTCGGTAGAGGAATGCGCCGAAGAGGCGCGCGCCGACCTGACGGTGATCACCAACCTGATGGAAAGCCGCACCATCGCCGGCCCCGAGCACCTGCGTCAGCGCATGCAGCAAGTGACCAGCACCGACGCCATGTGGCCAAGCAAGCACTTCTATCTGGCCAAGCGCGAAGAGCGCAAGGCGCGCCACAGCAAGTACAACGACACCGAATACAACCTCGAGCCAAACGTCAAAGGCTCGCCCGGTGGCCTGCGCGATATCCAGACCGTGCTCTGGGTCGCGCGCCGCCAGTTCGGCACGCTCAACCTGCAGGCTCTGGTCGGCCACGGTTTCCTGCTGGAAAGCGAGTACGCCCTGCTCTCCTCCAGCCAGGAATTCCTGTGGAAGGTGCGCTACGCCCTGCACATGCTCGCCGGCCGCGCCGAAGATCGCCTGCTGTTCGACCACCAGGCGAAGATCGCCGCGCTGTTCGGCTACAAGGACGGTGACGGCAAGCGCAGCATCGAGCACTTCATGCAGAAGTACTACCGTGTGGTCATGGGCATCTCCGAGCTGTCCGACCTGATCAACCAGCACTTCGAGGAAGTCATCCTGCGCGCGGGTGAAAGCGGCCCGGCCACGCCACTGAACAGCCGCTTCCAGGTGCGTGACGGCTATATCGAGGTCACCCACCCGAACGTCTTCAAGCGCACGCCCTTCGCCATCATCGAAGTATTCGTGCTGATGGCGCAGAACCCGGAGATCAAGGGCGTTCGGGCTGACAGCATTCGCCTGCTGCGCGACAGCCGCGACCTGATCGACGACGACTTCCGCAAGGACATCCGCAACACCAGCCTGTTCATCGAGCTGTTCAAGTGCAAGGAAGGCATCCACCGCAACCTGCGGCGGATGAATCGCTACGGCATCCTCGGCCGCTACCTGCCGGAGTTCGGCCATATCGTCGGGCAGATGCAGCACGACCTGTTCCACATCTATACCGTCGATGCGCACACCCTCAACCTGATCAAGCACCTGCGCAAGTTCCGCTGGCCGGAGCTGGCGGAGAAATTCCCGCTGGCCAGCAAATTGATCGACAAGCTGCCCAAGTCCGAGCTGATCTACCTCGCCGGTCTCTACCACGACATCGGCAAGGGTCGCGGCGGCGACCACTCGGAGCTGGGCGCGGTAGACGCCGAAGCCTTCGCCCGCCGTCACCACCTACCGGCCTGGGACAGCGCATTGATCGTCTGGCTGGTGCAGAACCACCTGGTGATGTCCACCACCGCGCAGCGCAAGGATCTGTCCGACCCACAGGTAATCCACGACTTCGCCCAGTTCGTCGGTGATCAGACCCACCTCGATTACCTCTACGTGCTGACCGTGGCCGACATCAACGCCACCAACCCCAGCCTGTGGAACTCCTGGCGCGCGAGCCTGCTGCGCCAGCTCTACACCGAGACCAAGCGCGCCCTGCGCCGCGGCCTGGAAAACCCGCTGGATCGTGAAGAGCAGATCCGCCAGACGCAGAGCGCCGCGCTGGATATCCTGGTGCGCAGCGGCATCGACCCGGACGACGCGGAACAGCTGTGGAGCCAGCTCGGTGACGACTACTTCCTGCGCCACACCGCAGGCGACGTGGCCTGGCATACCGACGCCATCCTCCAGCACCCCAACAATGGCGGCCCGCTGGTGTTGATGAAGGAAACCACCCAACGCGAGTTCGAGGGTGGCACGCAGATATTCATTTACGCGCCGGATCAGCACGACTTCTTCGCCGTGACCGTAGCCGCGATGAGTCAGCTCAACCTGAACATTCACGATGCGCGAATCATCACCTCCACCAGCCAGTTCACCCTCGATACCTATGTAGTGCTGGACGCCGACGGCGGCTCGATTGGTGACAACCCGGCACGTATCCAGCAGATTCGCGCGGGCCTGATCGAAGCCTTGAAGAACCCGGACGACTACCCGACCATCATCCAGCGTCGCGTACCACGCCAGCTCAAGCACTTCGCCTTCGCCCCACAGGTAACGATCCACAACGACGCGCAGCGTCCGGTGACCGTTCTGGAACTGACCGCTCCGGATCGCCCCGGTCTACTGGCACGTATCGGGCGGATCTTCCTCGAATACGACCTGTCGCTGCAGAACGCCAAGATCGCCACGCTCGGCGAGCGAGTAGAAGACGTGTTCTTCGTCACCGACGCCAACAACCAGCCATTGTCGGATCCGGAGCTCTGCGCTCGCCTGCAGGAAACCATCATCGCCAAGCTCTCGGAACCGAGCACACCGAGCCCGACGCAGATCACCTTCTAAGGCCCGACCGATGAGGCGATACAGACCGCCGCCTCATCGGTCGGGATGGTTCGCGGTCAGATCCTGAAGCTGTCCACCAGCTGCTTGAGTCGCCCGACCTGCTGATCCAACTCGGTACAGGCGCTCAGGCTGGCCTGCAGGTTGCGCACGCCATCCTGGTTCAGCGTGTTGATCTCGGTGATGTCGACGTTGAGGCTCTCGATCACCGAGGTCTGCTCCTCGGTGGCGGTGGCCACGGACTGGTTCATACCATCGATCTCACCGATGCGCCGGGTCACGCCACGCAGGTTTTCCCCCGCCTGCCCGCCGATGCGCACGCTATCGTCGCTGAACCGACGGCTTTCGGTCATGGTCGCTACCGCGTCACGGGCACCGGCCTGCAGTTGCTCGATCATCTGCTGGATTTCCAACGCCGAGCTTTGCGTACGCTGCGCCAGGTTACGCACCTCGTCGGCCACCACGGCGAAACCACGCCCTGCCTCGCCCGCACGCGCAGCCTCGATGGCCGCGTTGAGCGCCAGCAGATTGGTCTGCTCGGAAATCCCCTTGATCACGTCAAGGATCTGGCCGATGTCGTTGCTCTTCTCGCTGAGCAACTCGATGTGCTTGCCCGAGGCCTGAATCTTCTCCGACAACTCGCTCATCGAGCCCAGGGTGCGCTCCACCATGCCCTGGCCTTCCTCGGCATCGCGGCGGGCGTCGCTGGCCTGCACCGAAGCGTCGGCGGCATTGCGCGCGATCTCCTGGGCGGCCGCGCCCAATTCGTTGATCGCCGCCGCGACGCTGTCGGTACGTGCAGCCTGCTCACTGGAGTTGCCCATCGAGGCATTGGAGGCCTGCACCACGGTGCTCACCCGCGCATGCACTTCGCGGGTCGCCGAGGCCACCTCACGGATCGACTCGTGAATACGCTCGACGAAGCGGTTGAAGGCACCAGCCAAGTCACCGAATTCATCACCGGAGTTGATCGTCAGACGCTGCGTCAGGTCACCCTCGCCCTCGGCGATGCCACCCATGGCATGGCTCATCACGTGCAGCGGACGCAGCAGGATACGGATCAGCGCCCCCAGCAGGATCAGGATGGCCACCACACCGATGACAGTGACCATCAACGCAGAGACGCGAAACTCGGTGAGCGCGGCGAACGCCTTGCTCTCGTCGACCGAAAGACCGACGTACCAGCGTACGCCTGCCAGCCCCTGCACCGGCAGGAAGGTGACAAGGCGCGCACCGCCGTCGATGGCCGACGCGCCCTGTAGGCCGGCCGCCAGGCGCGGCGCACCGCTGGGGAAGATATCCGCAAGGGTCTTGAGCACCAGGCTCTTGTCGGGATGCACCAGCACCGTGCCCTTGTCGTCGACCAGAAAGGCGTAGCCCATGCCGCCGAGGTCGAAGGAGTTGAGGATGTCGTCCACCGTCTGCAACTTCAGATCGCCTCCCACGACGCCCTGCAGAGTGCCGCCAGCGCTGACCGGACGGGTGATGGTGATCAGCAGACCGTCACGTGGATCGGCCGCCAGGTAGGGCTCGGTCAAACCCGGGCCGTTGCTACCCAGCGCGCTCTTGTACCAGGGACGCTGGCGCGGATCGTAGCCGGCAGGCAGCTCGCTGGGCGGATACTGGGTGTAGGTGCCATCGGTCTGGCCGAAATAGGTATAGAGGAAGGCCGAGGCGACGCTGCGGTGCTGCAGGTTCTTGCTCAGGGCCTCGGGCGAGGCATCGTCCTGCACGGACTCGGCGACGTTATCCAGCAATTGCATACGTCCCGTGAGCCAGTGCTGAATGTTGCCGGTGGACACCAGGCCAACGTCGTTGAGGTAGTTCGACAGGCTGTCACGAATCGCGTTGCGTTGCAGGTAATCGTTGTACAGCGCGAACGACGCGAAAGCCGCAATGACCACCAGGGAAGCAGCCAGCATGATCTTGTGACTGAATTTGAGGGTGCGCATGGAGAAAGCTCGCCAAAAAGAAGGGGTGAACGGGTACGCCTGGATTATCGGCCCGGCGTGCACCGTCTTGAGGCAGCCCGGCATCGGTTTGGCGACCTAAACGGATGGAAAACGGACGGACGAAGGGAATTTCCCCGAAAGGCCTGCCGTGCTAGTGTCGCCAGCTTTGTCGCCGCCTCACAAAGGACTCGTCGGATCATCATGAACCACGCCCTCGCCCAGTTGCAGCCCTACCCCTTCGAGAAACTCCGCGAACTGCTCGGCAGCGTGCAGCCTGCGGCGGACAAGCGCCCCATCGCCCTGTCCATTGGCGAGCCCAAGCACCGCTCGCCCGACTTCGTCGGCAAGGCGCTGACCGACAACCTCGACAAGCTGGCGGTATACCCCACCACGCTGGGCCTGCCAGAGCTGCGCCAGAGCATCGCCACCTGGTGCGAGCGTCGCTTCGGTGTACCGCAAGGCTGGCTGAATGCAGCGCGCCATGTGCTGCCGGTCAACGGCACCCGTGAAGCGCTGTTCGCCTTCACCCAGGCTGTTGTCGACCGCAACGCCAAGGGCCTGGTGGTCAGCCCCAACCCGTTCTACCAGATCTATGAAGGTGCGGCGTTTCTCGCCGGCGCCGAGCCGCACTACCTGCCCTGCCTGGAAGCTCACGGTTTCAATCCGGATTTCGACGCCGTGCCCAGCGAGGTCTGGCAGCGCTGCCAGATCCTGTTCCTCTGCTCGCCGGGCAACCCCACTGGCGCACTGATTCCGCTCGCCACCCTGAAGAAACTGATCGCCCTGGCCGATGAGCATGACTTCGTCATCGCCGCCGACGAATGCTACAGCGAGCTGTACTTCGACGAAGACGCGCCACCGCCCGGCCTGTTGAGTGCCTGCGCCGAGCTGGGCCGTAATGATTTCAAACGCTGCGTGGTGTTCCACAGCCTGTCCAAGCGCTCCAACCTGCCAGGCCTGCGCTCCGGCTTCGTGGCTGGCGACGCCGACATCCTCAAGCACTTCCTGCTGTATCGCACCTACCACGGCTGCGCCATGCCGGTACAAACCCAGCTGGCCAGCGTCGCTGCCTGGAACGACGAGGCGCACGTACGCGCCAACCGCGACATGTACCGCGAGAAGTTCGATGCCGTGCTGGACATTCTCGGCCCGGTTATGGACGTGCAGCGCCCCGACGGCGGTTTCTACCTGTGGGCCCGCACACCGGGTGACGACACCCTCTTCACCCGCGATCTGTTCGCCAGCGAGCACGTGACCGTGGTGCCAGGCTCCTACCTGTCGCGCGAAGTGAATGGCGTCAATCCGGGGGCCGGTCGCGTGCGCATGGCACTGGTTGCACCGCTGGCCGAATGCATCGAAGCAGCCGAGCGGATCGCGCGCTTCATTCGCGGCGCCTGACGGTTCGGTACGCGCGACGGCAAGCAGGATCGGCCTGAAGAAGCGGTGCGCACGGCGCACCCTACGTGACCCGCATCTACCCGCCCGTAGCCCGGATGCAATCCGGGATCATCGACCGAATAGCGCGCTCAGCCCTTGTGCAAGCGCGCCTCGGCGATATCCAGGTCGCGCAGAATCTCACTCAGCAGGTCATCGTCCAGCTCGTTGTCCTTGCGCATCCGGTACAGCTCCAGACGCTGAGTGCGCAATGCCTGCAAGCGCAGGCGATATTCCATGCGATCCATCTCGCGCTGATCCTCACGCGACTCTTCGGTATCACGGGTACGCGATAACAGGTCACGGTATTCGCTCATCAGCTTGGCCTTGATCTCGACCGACGCAATGGCGCCGTCGGCGTCAGCCGCACGTTCATCCTCGCGCTCCAGATAGCGAATGGCAGACTCCAGCACCTTGGCGCGATGCCGGTTCAGCTCACGCTCATGCAGCGCCGCATTGTCTTGCGGCAGTAGCGGCAAAATCCGCGGCAACGCGGCACTGGCCACCAGCAGTGACAACAGAATCACGCCGGCAGCAATCAAGATCAGCAGATCACGCTCCGGGAAAGCCTCACCACTGTTGAGCAGCAACGGCAGCGACATAACGCCCGCCAAGGTGACAGCCCCACGCACACCGCCCAGGGTCAGCACCGCGCTGAGTGCCACCCGCGACTGCCCGGCAAACCGTGTCGGCAGCCCTCGCCAGCGCCGAAATGTACCGGACGCACGCCAGTAGCCATACACCCAGACGAAGCGCAGCAACATCATCACGGCATAGATCGCCACCACGCACAGCAACGCCCATAGCGCAAAAGACCAGGAGTCGTCATGCGAGCCCAGCGCCGCACCAAGGATGTCCGGCAGTTGTAGCCCCAGCAGCAGGAAGATCAGGCCGTTGAAGGTGAACTCCAGCAGCGTCCATACGCTGCGATTGAGCATCCGCGTGGTGGTCTGCCGCGGCAGCAGATCCAGCCGGCTCTGCATCATGCCGGCTGCCACCGCGGACAGAATGCCGGACAGCCCCAGGTGCTCGGCAGCCACATAGGCGGCGAATGGCAGCAGCAGAAGCAACAGCACATGCGGCGCCGGATCCTCCCAACCGCGGCCGATCATCCACGCACGCAGGCGCCCCAGCAGGTAACTCAGCGCGACGCCGACCAGCAACCCGCCGACAGCCACCAGGACGAACTGCAGGCTGGCGTCGCCGAACGAGAAAACCCCGGTCAGCGTCGCCGCCACCGCGAACTTGAAGGCCACCAGGCCAGAGGCGTCGTTCATCAACGCCTCGCCCTGCAGCAGGTTGTTCAGGGTGGCGGGCAGGCGCCCATGAGTGATCGCCGACACGGCCACCGCATCGGTGGGCGACAACACGGCAGCCAAGGCGAAGCAGGCCGCCAGCGGCACCTGCGGCAGCAACCAGTGAATGAAATAACCAGCTCCCAAAATGGTGAAAAACACCAGGGCGAAGGCCAGCAGCAGAATCGGCGTGCGCAACTGGCGGAACTGCCCTTTGGGCATGCGCCAGCCATCGACGAACAGCAGTGGCGGGATGAACAGCAGCAGGAACAACTCCGGCTCCAGACGCACGTGCAGCCCCAGCACGGGAATCGCCAGCAAGGCGCCGATCAGTATCTGCAAGAGCGGCAACGGGACTGGAATGAACTGGGCGGTGATACGGGTGCCGCTCACCACCAGCAACATGATCAGGATGGTGTAGAGGAGTTGCATGGGCCTGCCTCAAAGAAGATAGGCTCATTCTAGAGACTCGCGCGCCGACGATGCGAGCCATGTTTCAAAGTATGACCAAAGTAATGCAGCAGCCCGCCCCGAGATTTCGACAACCGAAAAAGCGCCGCAGGACTGCAGCGCGTCGCGGCTGTTCATGGCTGACTTAGCCGTCATGAGCTATCTGTAACACTCTGGCCCAACAGAGACGCTATCCGGCACACATGGCATAATGGCCGGCCAAATTTCGAAGACAGACCGCGCCCGCCCAGTGGGGCGCCAGATACATAGGAAGTGCAATGAGTTACGTCCTCTACGGCATCAAAGCCTGCGACACCATGAAGAAGGCTCGCACCTGGCTCGACGAACACAAGGTCGAGTACGCCTTCCACGATTACAAGAGCGCGGGCATCGACCGCGCCAGCCTGGAGAAGTGGTGCAACGAGCACGGCTGGGAAACCATCCTGAACCGCGCCGGCACCACCTTCCGCAAGCTTGATGACGTGCAGAAAGCCGATCTCGACCAGGCCAAGGCCATCGACCTGATGCTGGCCCAACCGTCGATGATCAAGCGCCCGGTACTCGAGCTGGGCGGCAAGACCCTGGTCGGCTTCAAGCCGGATAACTACCAAGCCGCGTTGGCCTGATCAATCTCACCCCGATTTCGTTGCAAGGAAACCATTCATGACCACCTCTCTGTTCAGCATTGCTTTCGGTGTCGGCACCCAAAACCGCCAAGGCGCCTGGCTGGAAGTCTTCTACGCCCTGCCGCTGCTCAACCCTAGCAGCGAGCTGGTAGCCAAGGCTGCCGAGAAACTCGGCTACCAGGGCGGCAACCAGGCCATCGCCTTCTCCACCACTCAAGCGGGTGAGCTGGCCGAAGCGCTGAAAGGCATCGACGCCGCCCAGGCCGCTCTGCTGACCCGTCTGGCTGAAAGCCACAATCCGCTGGTCGCCACGTTCCTGGCCGAAGACGCCGCGCTGAGCAGCACGCCAGAGGCCTACCTCAAGCTGCACCTGCTGTCGCACCGCCTGGTCAAGCCGCACGGCCTGAACCTGGCCGGCATCTTCCCCCTGCTGCCCAATGTCGCCTGGACCAGCCAAGGTGCCGTCGACCTGGCCGAGCTGGCCGAGCGTCAGTTGGAAGCACGCCTGAAGGGCAACGTGCTGGAAGTGTTCTCGGTGGACAAGTTCCCGAAAATGACCGACTACGTAGTGCCGGCTGGCGTGCGTATCGCCGACAGCGCGCGCGTGCGCCTGGGCGCCTACATCGGTGAGGGCACCACCGTGATGCACGAGGGTTTCGTCAATTTCAACGGCGGTACCGAAGGCCCGGGCATGATCGAAGGTCGCGTCTCCGCCGGCGTATTCGTCGGCAAGGGTTCGGATCTCGGCGGCGGCTGCTCGACCATGGGCACCCTGTCCGGTGGCGGCAACATCATCATCAGCGTCGGTGAAGGCTGCCTGATCGGTGCCAACGCCGGTATCGGCATCCCGCTGGGCGACCGCAACACCGTCGAGGCCGGCCTGTACATCACCGCAGGCACCAAGGTGAACCTGCTCGACGAGGGTAACGCCCTGGTCAAGGTGGTCAAGGCACGCGAACTGGCTGGCCAGCCGGATCTGCTGTTCCGTCGCAACTCGCTGACCGGCGCCGTGGAGTGCAAGACTCACAAGTCGGCTATCGAGCTGAACGAAGCCCTGCACGCCCACAACTGAAAAGTTGGTTTAACGCTGCTGCGCTAGCCCATACTGCGTTGCAATAAGGCTCGGATCGGTCATTCAGATCAGTAAAGTCGCCCGCGACTCCGACCGTTCCTCGCCTTATTGCGCCTTGTCTGGCCGTCGCTCGCAACACGTTAAACCCAACTTTTAACCGCCGGATGATCTCTGGAAGCATCCATGTCACTGATCTCCCCCTGGCGCGCCGACTTCCCCGGCATTCTCGCCCTCGAGGCCGAAGGCCAGACCTATCTGGACAGCGCCGCCACCGCGCAAAAACCGCAGGCGGTGCTGGACGCCCTGCTCGCTTACCTGGCTGGTGGCGTAGCCAACGTGCACCGCGCCCAGCATCTGCCAGGCGAACGCGCCACGCGTGCCTTCGAGACCACGCGGAGCAAAGCCGCACAATGGCTGAATGCCGCCAGCGCCAATGAAATCCTCTTCACCCGCGGCAGCACCGAGTCGCTCAACCTGCTTGCCTACGGCCTGCAGCACCTCATGTCGCCTGGCGAGCAGATCGTCATCAGCGCCATGGAGCACCACGCCAACCTGCTGCCCTGGCAGCAACTGGCCAAGCGCCTCGACCTTGAACTGGTGGTGTTGCCGCTGAACGATGCGGGCGATATCGACCTGAGCGCAGCCACCAGGCTGATCGGCCCACGCACGCGCCTGCTGGCGGCCTCGCAATTGTCCAATGTGATTGGCCGCTGGCAGCCGCTGGCAGAGCTGCTGACCCTGGCCCGCGCGCAGGGCGCCATCACCGTGGTCGACGGCGCCCAAGGCGCCGTGCATGGCCGCCACGATTTGCAGGCGCTGGGCTGCGACTTCTACGTCTGCTCGTCGCACAAGCTCTACGGCCCGGACGGGGTCGGCCTGCTCTACGGCCGCAGCGATGCCCTGAGCAGGCTCCAGCACTGGCAGTTCGGTGGCGAAATGGTGCTGGACGCCGACTACCAGGATGCGCGCTTTCGCCCTGCGCCCCTGGGTTTCGAGGCCGGCACGCCAGCAGTCTCGGCGGTCATCGCCCTGGGCGCGGCACTGGACTGGCTGAGCAGTCTGGATCACGCCGCCGTAGCCGCCCATGAAGCAGCGCTGCACAGCGAACTGCTGGCAGGTCTCGCCAGCCGCCAGGGTGTGCGCCTGGTGGGTGAACCTCGACTGGCCCTTGCCTGCTTTCATGTCGATGGCGTGCATAACGCCGACCTGGCTCATCTGCTCAGCGAACAGGGCATCGCCGTGCGCGCCGGGCACCACTGCGCCATGCCGCTGATGAAAGGCCTGGGCCTGAGTGGTGCGATTCGTGTTTCGCTGGGCCTGTACAACGATGGCGACGACCTGCAGCGATTCTTCAGCGCACTGGATAGCGCCCTGGAGCTTCTGCGGTGACGGAAAGCATGCCACCCGCCGCCCAGGACGCACTGGAGGCCTTCAGCAACTGTCCCGGCTGGGAGCAACGTGCGCGTTTGCTGATGCAATGGGGCGAGCGCCTCGAGCCGCTCAGCGATGAAGAGCGCCGGGAAGACAATCGTGTGCACGGCTGCGAAAGCCTGGTCTGGCTGCTAGCCGAACAACGAGATGGCAAGTGGCACTTTCGCGCCACCAGTGACGCCCGCCTGCTGCGCGGCCTGCTCGCCGTGCTGTTGGTACGTGTCGAAGGCTTGAACGGAGAAGAACTGACCGCGCTCGACCTGGCCGACTGGTTCCACCAGTTGGGCCTGCAACGTCAACTCTCTCCTTCACGCAGCAATGGTCTCAATGCCGTGCTGCAACGCATGCGCGAGCTCGCCAGCTAGGCAACTCGCACCGCCGGTCTATGCAGCGCAACCGCGCTCGCGCATCGTCAGCCCACGCAGGAAATTGCGCAGAATCTGGTCGCCGCACTCCCGGTAGTGCTTGTGCCCCGGCGCGCGAAACAGCGCGCCGAGTTCGGCCTTGGTCATCGGCAAGTCAGCCAATTGCAGAATGGCCTGGATATCGTCATCGCGCAGCTCGAAGGCCACTCGCAGCTTCTTCAGCACGATGTTGTTGCTCAGACGCTTGGCCACCGGCATAGGTGGCCGGCTTTCATCCTTGCCACGCTTATGGAACACCACCCCTTCGAGAACATGGGCCAGCAACGCATCGTTGCAGGATTGATATCCGGCATCGTCCTCAGGCAGCAGGCAGGCGGAAATCAGACTCGGTGCTACGGGGTAGTCGGCCAGCTCGCACAGCGACGCCAGCTTGGCGTCACTGACATTCAGCAGGTAGCGCAGGCTACGCAGCACATCGTTATTGGTCATGTTTGGGACTCTTGGGAGAAATGAGGGTCAATCCAGTGCCGTCTGAGCCGGAACACTGGGTCGCCACTCATCGGCGTTGCCAGTGTTGAGCGCCTGCTGCAAACGCTGCAGATCACCGCGCTCGGCGAAGCGCCGCAGGCTGACGTTGAACTGCTGCAGCAACTCGGCGCTCTCGGCGTCGTCCTTGCGGAACATCAGGCGCAGCGGCTCGGTATTCAATTGACGAGGATGGTGGACGATGTTGCCACCATCCTTGGGAAACAGACGGCGCAGCATTGCGTAGCCAACCGCACGATCCTGCGGGTGCAGGTCGATACGCCCCAGCTCCAGCAGTCGGAAGCTGGTGTCTTCCTTGCCGCTCTGCTCCACGTTCAAGCGCCCGGCCTGCATGGCCGCGTCGAATGCCGGGCCGTAGGAATAGCCCAGAGTCGTACCGATGCGGTAATTCAGCAGATCGTCGACGGTCGTCCAGTCGAAGGCATGATCACGGCGATAGAACAGCACGATCTCTCCACGCACCACAGGGTCGCTGCAGATACCGTAGTTGAGCCGACTGGGCGTACAGCTGTAGGGCATGATCGCGTTCAAATGCCCCTGCTGCAGCATCAGCACGTTGCGATCCCAGGGATGGAAGATGTATTCGACGTCGTAGCCGACATCGGCGAATACCGCGCTGACCAGACGCCCCAGAGCGCCACCATCAGCGCGCTCCTGATCGATATAGGGTGCCCATTCGCCAGTGCCGATACGCAATTTCTGCAGTTCGGCCTGAGCCGGCACCGAGATCATGGCGGCCAGCAACGCAAACAGCGCCAGGGAGGCGAGCATCCGTGCCCGAAGCCCTCTCAGCGAGACGCGGAAAAAACGCCGGGAGCGTTTTTTGGCGTCGCACTGCGACGGCCCGCAGGGTTGCCGCCAGGGATGGCGGGCAACAAAGAACAGGTACGACACAGAACACCTCGAATTCCAACAACGGGCCATACATCCTGCCTCGCCGACTGCAACCACTCCTTTGGCCCAGCATAGTCAAGTACCACGTACACGCCCCTTCTTAGTGACCCAGCGCCTCTGGCAACCACCTGCCGCGCAGAGCAGATCACGCCATGAATAGCCCGCGACGACTTTTCACTCGGTTGGCTTGCGCTCTGCCGGACGTCGAGCCCCAGCCACCAGCTTGTCCACCAGCTTGGCCGCAGCAGCCATGCCGAAGCTGGCGGTGACCATCATCACCGCGCCGAAACCTCCCGCGCAGTCCAGCTTCACCCCCTCGCCGACGAAGCCCTTGGCCTGGCAGACCGTGCCGTCCGGCTTGGGATAACGCAACTGCTCGGTGGAAAACACACAGGGCACGCTGTAGGTGCGCCCCGGCGTACGGGAAAAGCCATAGTCGCGGCGTAGCATGCTACGCACCTTGGCTGCCAACGGGTCGTTGAAGGTCTTGTTCAGATCGGTGACCTGAATCTGCGTCGGGTCGACCTGCCCGCCAGCACCACCAGTGGTGACGATCTGAATCTTGCGCCGCTTGCACCAGGCAATCAGCGCCGCCTTGGCCGGCACGCTGTCGATGCAGTCGATCACCCCGTCGAGTTGTTCGGTGATGTACTCGGCCATGGTTTCGCGGGTGACGAAGTCCGCCACGGCGTGCACCACGCAAGCCGGATTGATGGCGCGAATGCGCGCGGCCATCTCATCGACCTTGGCCTTACCGACCGCACCTTCGACAGCATGCACCTGACGGTTGGTGTTGGTGATGCAGACGTCGTCCAGGTCGAACAGGGAAATCTCGCCCACCCCCGAACGCGCCAGCGCCTCGGCCGCCCAGGAGCCGACCCCACCGATGCCGACCACCGCCACGTGCGCCGCCGCCAGGCGCTGATAGCCCTCCTGGCCATAAAGCCGGGCTATGCCGCCGAATCGCTGATCGTCTGTGTTCATCTCACCCCCTGAACGAAGCCGCGCATTATAGGGATAGCGCTCTGCCCACCCAAGTCCACCAGACAGCCGGAGGCACCCGCGCAGGCAGTAGTTTTTCAGGCAGCCTGCTAAGATGGCGGGCTTTCACGCCAGCCGCTGTACCGGAGCCATCATGACCGCCCCTCTCTCCCCGACGCTCGAACTCGCCTTCGACCTGATCCGCCGCCCATCCGTAACCCCGGTCGATGAGGGCTGCCAGGAACTGATGATGCGCCGCCTGGCCGCCTGCGGCTTCGCGGTGGAGCGCATGCGCATTGAAGAGGTGGAGAATTTCTGGGCCAAGCGCGGTGGTGACGGCCCGGTGCTGTGCTTCGCCGGCCATACCGACGTAGTGCCCACCGGCCCGCTGGACGCCTGGCAGTACCAGCCGTTCGACGTCTGCGTCGATGCCGACGGCATGCTCTGCGGCCGCGGCGCGGCGGACATGAAAGGCAGCCTGGCGAGCATGATCATCGCCGTCGAGCGTTTCGTCGCCGACTGCCCCAACCACAAGGGCGCCATCACCTTCCTGATCACCAGCGACGAAGAAGGCCCGGCCCAGCACGGCACCAAAGCCGTGGTCGAGCGCCTGCGCGAACGCAACGAGCGTCTGGACTGGTGCATCGTCGGCGAACCGTCGAGCACCACCCTGCTCGGTGACGTGGTCAAGAACGGCCGTCGCGGCTCGCTCGGCTGCACCCTCACCGTGTACGGCAAACAGGGCCACGTGGCCTACCCGCACCTGGCGAAGAACCCGATTCACCTGGCCGCTCCGGCGCTGGCCGAGCTGGCTGCCGAGCACTGGGATCACGGTAACGACTACTTCCCGCCGACCAGCTTCCAGATCTCCAACCTCAATTCCGGTACCGGTGCCACCAACGTCATCCCGGGTGAGCTGAAGGCTGTGTTCAACTTCCGTTTCTCCACCGAATCCACTGTCGAGGGCCTGCAGCAGCGCGTCACCGCCATCCTCGACAAGCACGGCCTGGACTATCACCTGGAGTGGGCGCTGTCCGGCCTGCCCTTCCTCACTCAGCCGGGCGAGCTGCTGGACGCCGTGGCCGCCAGCATCCGCAACGTCACCGGCCGTGAAACCACGCCGTCGACGTCCGGCGGCACCTCGGACGGGCGCTTCATCGCCACCCTGGGCACCCAGGTGGTCGAACTCGGCCCGGTCAACGCCACCATCCACCAGATCAACGAGCGTGTATTGGCCAGCGACCTCGACCTGCTCACCGAGGTTTACTACCAGACCATGGTGAAATTGCTGGCATGAGCCTGATCTGCCCCATCTGCCAAGCGCCACTTGAGCCCAGCGACAGCGGCCTGGCCTGTGCGAACCGGCACAGCTTCGACCGCGCGCGGCAGGGTTACTACAACCTGCTGCCGGTGCAACACAAGAACAGTCGCGACCCTGGCGACAACGCCGCCATGGTCGAAGCCCGCCGGCGTTTTCTCGACGGCGGCCACTACGCGCCGCTGGCCGCGCGCCTGGCCGCACTGGCGGCTGAGTACAGGCCCGCGCGCTGGCTGGATATTGGCTGTGGCGAGGGTTACTACACCGAGCAACTTGCCCGCGCCCTGCCCCATGCCGATGGCTACGCCCTGGATATCTCCCGCGAGGCAGTCAAGCGCGCCTGCAAACGCGCCGCGCAATTGAGCTGGCTGGTGGCGAGCATGGCCCGCGTACCGCTGAGTGACGCCAGCTGCGAGCTGCTGGCCAGCGTCTTCAGCCCGCTCGACTGGGCCGAGGCCAAGCGCCTGCTCGCCCCTGGCGGTGGCCTGCTGCGCATGGGGCCGACCCGTGTGCACCTGATGGAACTGAGGCAGAAGCTGTACGACGAGGTGCGCGACTACGACGACGAGAAGCACCTGGCACTGATCCCGCCCGGCATGCACCTGGCCCACAGCGAAACCCTCGAATTCCCGCTGCACCTGAGCGACGCTCAAGCCCGCGCCGACCTGCTGGCCATGACGCCACATGGCTGGCGCGCCAGCGCCGAACGCCGTGAAGCGGTTATTGCCGAGCCCTTCGAAGTCACCGTTGCCATCCGCTACGATTGGATCGTCAAAACCCCGAGCCCAAGCTCTCAGGATTAGAAGCCATGCGCCAACCCGATATCGAGATCTACCTGAAAGACGCCGAGCGCGACGCCGTGGCGCAGTGGCTGGGCGACGCCCTTGGCCCGTGCAGCGAGTGGCAGCAGAAAGGCCAGACCTTCAAATGCAAGGCCGGCGATGTACCGGTGACCTGGCTGCCGAAAGCCGTGGGCAAATGGCACAGCCTGTACCTGGAAAGCGACGCCACGCCCTGGGCCGACGACCTGGCCTGTGCCCGCGCGGCCCATGCCGCACTCGGTGTGCAGGTTCGCTGCGCGCCCGGCACCTGGGTAGAAGACGAGAGCGATGAGGAAGCCGACCGCTGGATCAAGGTCGATGCCGACGGCGAGACGGAAATCATCTGGCGTACCGAATAACCCGGTAAATCGGGGGGAGATCGACCGGGCATGCGGGTAGGGTGTCGCGGAGCCGCCCAGGTCGCGCTCACCAGGGCAGTAATGCGTTTCCGGTACGCACGGCGCACCCTAGCGAGGCATAGTCGCCAGACACAAAAGCCTCGTCCGCTCAGCCCCTACGCACCAGGCGCAAGATCGGTGCAGCCGCACCCGCCAGTGCCTCGCCCAGGCGCGCCGCAAGCCCTGAAAAATATCCAAAGACCGTTTATCGGTAAAAATATTCTTTATTTTTCAAAAACTTAATTAGTTATCTAGCTAAGCATTGGCGTACTTCCTGCTTGCCATCACCGGCATAGTTCCCTAGGGTAGTTCGCATGTGGTCCTTGATTGCCCCCATCAGTTCATTGCTGAGCGGGGTCGCGTTACTCCTGCTTGGCAATGGTCTGCTCAACACCCTACTGACCCTGCGTGGCGTCGCCGAAGGCTACTCCACCACGATGCTCGGCCTGATCATGTCCGGGTACTTCGTCGGGTTCCTGCTCGGCACCTGGCTGGCGACACCGCTGGTCAGGCGCATCGGGCACATCCGTGCGTTCGCCTGTTGCGCCGCCCTGGCCGCCATCGCTGCCCTTCTCCACCTGCTGCTGATCGATCCGTGGGTGTGGCTGGTTCTTCGCGTGCTCTACGGCCTGGCACTGGTAACGCTGTACATGGTCATCGAGAGCTGGCTCAACGCCCAGGCACCCAACGAGAAGCGCGGCCAGGTGTTCGCGGTGTACATGGCGGTCAACCTCGGCGCCCTGGCCCTGGCTCAGCAGCTGCTGCACCTGGCCGACCCGGTGCAGTTCACCCTGTTCGCCATCGCCGCCATCCTGATCAGTGCAGCACTGATGCCCATCACCCTCACCCGGCAGACGCAGCCGAACCTGCCGGAAACGCCGCCGAGCAACCTGCGCCAACTGTGGGGCATCGCGCCGCTGGCCATCGTCGCTGCGGGCTTGTCCGGGCTGGCGCTCGGCGCCTTCTGGGGCATGGCGCCGGTCTACGCCAGCCTGGCCGGTTTCGATACGCCCGGTGTCGGCCTGCTGATGACCGCAACCATTCTCGGCGGCGCCCTGCTGCAATGGCCCATCGGCATCTACTCCGACCGCCACGACCGCCGCCAGGTGCTGTTCTGGGTGGTAGTGCTGGCCGTGGCCCTGGCGCTGGTCATGAGCGTGTTGCCGGCAGGCCCCTTGCTACTCGGCGCGATCTTCATCTGGGGCGGTCTGGCCTTCGCCATCTACCCCATTGCCGTGGCGCAATTGATCGACCAGTTACGCAGCGACGAGATTCTTTCCGGCTCCGCCAGCCTGCTGATGGTCAACGGCATCGGCTCGGTGTGCGGGCCGCTGCTGGCCGGCGTATTGATGGAGCAACTGGGCGCTGGCGCACTGCCGCTGTACTTCGCCTGCACCCTCGGCCTGCTGGCCGCCTACACCCTTTACCGGCTGCGCCATGTCAGCGACCTGGTCGCCGGCGACGCCGCCCACTTCGTACCCATGCTGCGCACCAGCCCAACGGTGCTGGAGTTGATGCCCGATGCTCCGCCGCAGGAGCACGAGCAAATGGAGGACAACCCGAACCCTGCATCCTGAATACGTAAACCGGCTGTTTCGGCAAGGCCCCGAGCCTACCCCAAGCAGCCAGAAACCCGGCCCGCCGGCCGCTCGCCTTCGAGCAGAGCCGTATCGGCCACTTCTGGAGAAACAACGATGCTATTAGCTACCGACCTGGATGGAACCTTTCTCGCTGGCGACCCCGAGGATCGCCTGAGCCTCTATCAGACCATCGCCGCCCACCCCGAGATCAAGCTCGCCTACGTCACCGGGCGCAGCCTGGAAGCGGTACTGCCGTTGCTGGCCGACCCGACACTGCCACAGCCGGACTACATCATCGCCGACGTCGGCGCGACCCTGGTGCATGGCGACAGCCTGCAACCGATCCAGCCGCTGCAAAGCGTGGTCGATGCGCGCTGGCCTGGCGAAAGCCAGGTGGCCAGTGCCATCGAACCGTTCGGCCTGGAACGCCAGGACGTGCCGCAGGCGCGCCGCTGCTCCTACTTCTGCACGCCCGAGCAAGCGGCCAACCCGGCGCTGCGCGAGATCGCCGATGAGCTGGGCTGCGACCTGCTCTACTCCGCCGAGCTGTACCTGGATTTTCTACCCAAGGGTGTGAACAAGGGCAGCAGCCTGCAAGCCCTGGCCGACTGGCTGGAGCTGGATCACGATCAGGTATTGGCAGCCGGCGATACGCTCAACGACCTGTCCATGCTCAGCGCCAGCTTCCACGGCGTCTGTGTCGGCCAGTCGGAAAGCGCGCTGCTGGAAGCCACAGCCAACCACTCGCGCACCCTGCACGCCAACCGGCCGGGCTGCGGCGGCATTCTCGAAGCCTTCGCCCATTTCGGCTTCCTTGGCGAGCATGGCATCGCCGCCGAACGCCGCCAGGCCGCGCAGCCGGGCAAGGCCGAGCTGGTGATGGTCTATCACCGCCTGCCCTATGAGGAATACCGCAATGACGCCGGCAAGCTGCAGCGCCGCCGCCCCACGTCGCCCAATGGCATCATCCCTACTCTCCTAAGCTTCTTCGGCGACGGCCGCCCCGGTTCCTGGGTCGCCTGGGCCGTGCACGAGGATGGTGACGAGCCGTTCGACAGCCACACCACGGTAGACGCCGAGCGCTATCCCAAGCTCACCGCCGCACGGGTCAAGCTGAGCAAGGAAGAGGTGGACATCTTCTACAAACGCTTCTCCAAGGAAGCCTTCTGGCCGACGCTGCACACCTTCTGGGAGCGTGCCACCTTCAACGAGGACGACTGGCAGGTGTTCTGCAAGGTCAACCGCGCCTTCGCCGAGCGCACAGCGCTGGAGGCCGCCGAAGGTGCCATCGTCTGGCTACACGACTACAACCTGTGGATGGTGCCGGCCTACCTGCGCGAGCTGCGCCCGGATCTGCGCATCGCCTTCTTCCACCACACCTACTTCCCCTCGGCGGACGTGTTCAACGTGCTGCCCTGGCGCCGGCAGATCGTCGGCAGCCTGCTGCAGTGCGATTACATCGGCTTCCATATTCCGCGCCAGGTGGAGAACTTCGTCGATGTCGCCCGCGGCGTGTTCCCGCTGAAAACCCTGGAACGGCAGAACTGCGCGCCGCGCTTCATCACCTATGGCTGCGCCGTGGGCCTGGAGCGCATGACTACCGCACTGGACACCGGCACCCGTCAGGTCAAGCTCGGTGCCCACCCGGTCGGGCTGGACATCGACCGGGTACGTAACGCGCTGGAAGCACCGAAGATCAAGGAACTGATGGGCCAGCTGCGCGAGGAGATGAAAGGCGTGAAACTGATTCTGTCGGTGGAGCGCCTCGACTACACCAAGGGCATCCTGGAAAAACTCAACGCCTACGAGCGCCTGCTGGCCGACAACCCGGAACTGCTGGGCAAGGTCACCCTGGTCACCGTGTGCGTACCAGCGGCCAAGGAAATGACCGTCTACAACGAACTTCAAAGCCAGATCGAACAGGCAGTCGGCCGCATCAACGGCCGCTTCGCCCGCATCGGCTGGACACCGCTGCAATTCTTCTTCCGCAGCCTGCCGTTCGAGGAAGTCAGCGCCTGGTACGCCATGGCCGACGTCATGTGGATCACCCCGCTACGCGACGGCCTCAACCTGGTGGCCAAGGAATTCGTCGCAGCGCAAGGCCTGCTCGGCGGACGCGGCGTGCTGGTGCTGTCGGAATTCGCCGGCGCAGCGGCCGAGCTCAAGGGCGCCCTGCTGACCAACCCGCACGACCCGGCCGACCTGGCGCACACCTGCTACCTGGCGCTGAACCTGCCCAAGAGCGAAGCCCAGGCGCGCCTGCGCGAGCTGTTCGACATCGTCTGCTACAACGACATACGCCGCTGGGGCGAAGATTTCCTCTCAGGCGTGCAGGTGCAGGAAGAGCCCGAGCCACTGACGCTGGCAAGCTGAAACGCAATGCCGCCCAGCCACTCCTACGGTGCTCATCTGCTCGGTAGGAGCGGCTTCAGCCGCGACATATCCAAACCACTTGCAGGGTGCGCCGCGCGCACCAAAGCGGGCGAATGGATAATGACGAGGGATGGAACGGGCTCACCCCTCCTGACTATCGATCACGCAATTGATCATCCACGGCACACCGAAGCGGTCGGTGAGCATGGCAAAACGGGTCGCCCAGAAGGTGGACTGCAATTCCATCTGCACCTCGCCACCGGCCGACAACGCCTCGTACAGGCGCTCGGCTTCGGGCACATTGTCCACCTGCAGAGATATGGAGCAGCCCTTGATGCCTTGGTGCGGATACTGCGGGATGGTGTCGGAAGCCATCAGAATCTGGTCGCCGGTAGTCAGGCAGACATGCATCACTCGGTCGTGAAACTCCGGCGGCACCTCACTGGCATCCGGGCTTTCGCCGAAGCGCATCAGCTCCAGCTTGCCGCCCAGCAGCTCGGCGTAGAAGTTGAAGGCATCCTCGCACTGGCCGTCGAACATCAGATAGGCATGTATCTTCATCGCTACTCTCCTTGACTGTCACTGCTCATGCGCGCGCGGATACGTTCTTCCTGCTCACGCAACTCGGGGGTGAACTCGGCGCCGAAATCCTCGGCTTCGAAAATCTGCCGAATCTCGATATCGGACTCGCCAGGCATCGGGTTGGGGCAACGCTTGACCCAGTCGATGCAGGCCTGCAACGACTCGACCTGAAAGATCCAGAAACCGGCCACCAACTCCTTGGTTTCCATGAACGGGCCATCGATCACCGTGCGCTGCGCCCCGGAGAAGCGCACCCGCGCGCCCTTCGCGCTCGGGTGCAGGCCCTCGGCTGCCTGAATCACACCAGCGGCCGCCAGCTCCTCGTTATAAAGGCCCATGGCCGTGAGCAGCTCCTCGGAGGGCATCAGACCAGCCTCGGAATCCGCAGTCGCTTTGACAATCACCATGAAACGCATCGCCTTTCTCCTTGTTCGAGTCGACGTCGCACGCAGGATAGCTCCCTACGGCTGACAGTGAACCCAGGTCGGGGTTCTATGCAGTAGTCGAACAGGCGACGGACGAATCGACAGGCACGCTGAAATATTCTCGGTGCGCACAGCGCACCTTACGAAACCGCGCGATCACGTAGGGTGCGCCGTGCGCACCGCCGACTATCCTGAATCTGCCGGCAAGACTTCAGGAGACAGGGAATGTCCAACTACCGCCGAGCTCGCGACGCGGGCGCCTGCTATTTCTTCACGCTGATCAGCCACCAATGCCACAGCACATTGACCGATGCACCGCTGCGCGCAGCTCTAAGGCGTGCCATCGAGCAGGTACGAAGCCAATATCCCTTCTCTATCGAAGGCTGGGTGCTCCTGCCCGATCACCTGCATTGTCTCTGGCGTCTACCACAGGGTGATGCTGACTTCGGCCTGCGTTGGTCGATGATCAAACGCCTGACCTCGCAGGCCGTGACCATGCCGGGAACAGTCAGCCTGAGCCGTAACCTGCGCCGCGAATCAGGCCTTTGGCAGCGGCGCTTCTGGGAACACCGCATTCGCGATGAGGAGGACTACTCCCGGCATCTGGATTACCTGCATTTCAATCCGGTACGCCATGGCCTGGTGCATCGAGTAGAGGACTGGCCGTGGTCGAGCTTCCATCGGCTGGTGAGAAAGGGGGTATATCCAGCGAACTGGGGCGGTAATACCAAAGTGGACGATGGCGAATATGGCGAATGACCCGCTGCGCACGGCGCACCCTACGGAACCGTAATCCTCGTAGGGTGCGCCGTGCGCACCGAATCCAACTCGGATCAGACGCGGAAGCGGCTGACCATCGATTGCAGCTGGTTGCCCAGGCGCGCCAGCTCGGCCGAGGATTTGGCCGTCTCGTCACTGGCGGTAGCGGTCTGTTCGGCAACGTCGCGCACGTTCAGCACACTGCGGCCGATTTCCTCGGCCACCGCGCCCTGCTGCTCGGCAGCAGCGGCGATCTGCTGGTTCATCGACTGGATGTTGGACACCTTGTGGTTGATCACGCCCAGCGCATCACCGGCCTTGCGCGCCAGGGCCACGCTGCCCTCGGTGAGGCTGCGGCTTTCCTGCATGACGCTGGCCACCTGATGGGTGCCGCGCTGCAGGGCAGCGATCAGGGTTTCGATTTCCTCGGTGGACTGCTGGGTGCGCCGCGCCAGACCGCGCACCTCGTCCGCGACCACGGCGAAACCACGACCGGCCTCACCGGCACGCGCCGCCTCGATGGCGGCATTGAGCGCCAGCAGGTTGGTCTGGTCGGCAACCGCCTTGATCACGTCCATGACGCTGCCGATCTTGTCGCTCTCCTGCTGCAGCAGGTTCATGGCGTCGGTGGAGCGCGCCATTTCTTGCGCCAGCTCCTCGATCTGCTCGATGGCCTCGGCCACCACCTGATCGCCCTGATGCGCTTCACGATCCGCATCCGAAGCAGCCAGCGAGGCCTGTTCGGCGTTGCGCGCCACCTCCTGCACGGTGGCGGACATTTCCTGCATGGCGGTAGCCACCTGATCGGTCTCCAGCTTCTGGCTGTTGACTCCGGCACTGGTCTGCTCGGTCACGGCCGAAAGCTCCTCGGCAGCGCTGGCAATCTGGCTGACGCTGTCGCGAATGCCACTGATCAGCTGGCGCAAGGTATCACCCATGCGCTGCACACCCTGTTGCAACATGCCCAACTCGTCGCGCCGTGTGGTTGGCGGCAGTGCCGTGAGATCGCCCGAAGCGATGCGCTCGACCACCACCAGGGTGTCGCTCAGCGGGCGGGTGATCTGACGGGTGATGACCCTGGCCGAGAACACGCCCAGTGCCAGTGCCAGCAGCGTGGTGATGATCTGCAGGCTACGCGCGGCAGCGGTTTCGCTGTCGCGTCGGTCGATCTGAACCTGCGCCAGCGCCTCGCTCAGCCTGACGATCTCGTAGCCCTGCTGGGTCAGCTCGACGCGCGCGGCAACGATGGTGTCGTTGGCCTGACGAAAACGCTGCACCGCCAGCCGATAGTCATCCAGACCACCGCGCACGGTATCGATGGCCGCGCTCTGCTCGCCGGCGAAAGCCGCGGCCAGCTCATCGATGCTCTTCACCGCGCGCTCGACCTGGGCGGTCACCAGTTGCTCGGTCTGCGCATTGGGATTGGCCGTGTAGCCGCGCACTTCGTAACGCGTCAGTTGCAGGTTTTCACGCACGTCACGCACAGCCTGATAACGACCAGGACGGCGCTCATCGTATTCGCTCATCTGCTGCACGACGCTGTAGAGGCTCTCCAGGTCGGCGAACGCCTTGCGCGCCTGCACGCCCATTGCTTCACGGGCGGCGCGCGCCTGGCGATAGGCCTCGACCATACGGCTGAAAGACTGCTGATAAAGCTCGATCTGCTCGGCCTGCTGCGCCAGCAGACGCACGTTTTCCTCACTGCGGAAACGGCTGCGCACATCGGCATGGGCAGTGCTGTAGTCGGACAGCGACTTCTGCACCTGCTCGGCAATTTTCTCGTCGCCATCGTCCAGCATGTAACGCAGGCGATTGACCCGCAGCTCGCTGAGCAGGTTGTTGAGGTGGCTGATGTCCGCCGTCCAGTCGCTGCGCTGAATCAGACTGCCCATGCTGTTCCAGGAAACGCTGGCGAGAACCAGGGTCAGTGCCAGCACCAGGCCGAAGCCAAGCGCTAGCTTGCGGGTGACGCCAAGATTGGCGAACCAGGTGTTCATAAACATTCTCCAACTGCGGATATTTCAGGTTTCGCTGGAGAATTGTTTTTGTTGAAGCCAGCACGGGGTCAGCAGACGATCAAGGCGACCAACACGGCACAGTGGTTAAATCCTTTTGTCGCGCCAATGGCCAGAGGCCACCACGCAGTGCCATTCAGGCCAGTAGCTGCAACGCCTCGCTGCTGCACTGCCGGATACGCGACCAGTCCCCGCGCTCGACCCAGTCACGCTGGAACATCCAGGTGCCGCCGACGCACATGACGTTGGGCTGCTCCATGTAACGCTGCAGGTTGTCCACGGTGATGCCGCCAGTGGGGCAGAAACGCACGCCACCGAAAGGACCGGCCAGCGCCTTGAGCGCTGCCACGCCGCCGCATATTTCGGCCGGGAACAGCTTGAAGCGGCGATAGCCGAGGGCATAACCGATCATCAGTTCCGACGCGCTGCTGACGCCGGGCAGCAGGGGCAACGGATTGTCCAGCGCGGCCAGCAGCAGCTCACGGGTGCTGCCCGGCGTGACGATGAACTGCGCACCGGCATCGGTCGCCGCAGCCAGCATCTGCTCATCGAGCACGGTGCCGGCACCGACGCAGAGCTCGGGGCGTTCACGGCGCAGGCGGCGGATCGCCTCCAGACCATGCTCGGAGCGCAGCGTTATCTCCAGCACGTGCAGGCCGCCAGCAGCCAGCGCATCGGCCAGCGGCAGGACATCCGCCTCACGGGCAATGGTGATCACCGGCATGATCCGCGCCTGAGCGCAGATGCGGTCGATCTCGGCGATTTTTTCGGCCATGCGCGCACGCTGGCTCTGATCGGGGCTGGTCATCAGGGGCACCAATGGATTTCGAGAGGAGAATGCAGGAAGGCCCGAATCGGCAGACGGGCGATATCGCCGGGCGCCAGCGCCTCGGCCAATGTCGCCAGCTTGGCCTGGCCCTGTATCGCCAGCAGCGGCAAACGGGCACTGGCCAGCACCGGCAGCGTCAGGGTCAGGCGTTGGCTCGGCTCGCTCGGCGCCTGCATCGGTAATACACGTCGCTCGCAGCCTGGCTGCAGCGCCTCGGCCAGATTGGGGCTGGCGGGGAACAGCGAAGCCGTATGGCCATCGTCGCCCATGCCCAGCACCAGCACATCGATGGGCGCCAGCTCGGCGCAGGCCGCATCGGCCAGTTCGGCGGCTTGCTGCAGGTTGCCGGCGACCTGATAGAGGCTGAGAAAACGCGCCTCGGCAGCCAGCCCGCAGAGCAGATAGCGGCGCACCAGCGCCTCGTTGCTGCTGGCATGATTGACCGGTACCCAGCGCTCGTCGGCCAGGCTCACCACGACCTGTGCCCAGGGCAGTTCCTGCTGAGCCAGGGCTTCGAAAAAGGCGATCGGGCTGCGCCCGCCAGAGACCACCAGAGTCGCCCGACCACTCGTGGCGATGGCCTGGCGCAAGGCCTCAGCCACCTGCAAGGCCAGCGCATCCGCCAGCGCCTGCGCACTGGCGTGATCATGGGCAAGCACGCCTTCGGGCAGCTTCAGTTCAGAGATCGCCATACCAGCTCCTCCCGTCGCGAGTGATCAAGACCACCGAGGCCATGGGGCCCCAACTGCCGGCCGTATAGGGTTTTGGCGCTTCGCCAAGGCGCTTCCAGCCGGCGATCAACTGGTCACACCACTGCCAGGCGTACTCGATTTCATCCTTGCGCACGAACAGGTTCTGATTGCCGCGCATCACCTCCAGCAGCAGACGCTCATAGGCATCTGGAATGCGCGCGCTGCGATAGGTGTCGGAAAAGCTCAGTTGCAGCGGCCCGCTGCGCAGCTGCATGCCCTTGTCCAGGCCCTGATCCTTGGTCAGCACCTGCAAGGTGATGCCCTCGTCCGGTTGCAGGCGGATGACCAGCTTGTTGCCGATCAACTGGCGCTGCTCCGGAGCGAAGATGTAGTGCGGCGGCGCCTTGAAGTGGATGACGATCTGCGACAGCTTCTGCGGCATGCGCTTGCCGGTGCGCAGGTAGAACGGCACGCCAGCCCAGCGCCAGTTGCGGATATCGGCACGCAGCGCGACGAAGGTCTCGGTGTCGCTGCGGGCGTTGGAATTCTCCTCCTCCAGATAACCCGGTACCGGCTTGCCGCCGCTGCTGCCAGCCACGTACTGCCCGCGCACCACGCGCTGGCCAAGCTGCTCGGCGGCAATCGGCTCCAGTGCCTTGAGCACCTTCACCTTCTCGTCACGGATGCTGTCGGCGGACAGGTCGCTGGGCGGATCCATGGCGATCAGGCAGAGCAACTGCAGCAGGTGGTTCTGGATCATGTCGCGCAGTTGGCCGGCCTGATCGAAGTAACCCCAGCGGCCTTCGATGCCGACCTGCTCGGCCACGGTGATCTCCACGTGGGAGATGTGATTCTGGTTCCACTGGGTTTCGAACAGGCTGTTGGCAAAGCGCAGGGCAATCAGGTTCTGCACCGTCTCCTTGCCCAGGTAGTGGTCGATACGATAGACGCGATTCTCCGCGAACACCCTGGCCACCGCATCGTTGACCGCGCGCGAGGAGGCCAGGTCATGGCCGATCGGTTTCTCCAGCACCACCCGCGTGCGCTCGGCCAGTCCAGCCGCCGCGAGGTTGGCGCAGATGCCGCCGTACACCGAGGCAGGCGTGGCGAAATAGGCGATCAGTTGATCCTGTACACCGACCTGCTCGGCCAGCGCCGGGTAGGTTTCGACCTCGAGAAAATCCATGCGCAGGTAGCTCAGGCGCGCCATGAAGCGTGCGAGTTCGCTGGCCGTCAGCTCCTGGGCTGGCACATGCAGACGCAACGCCTGCTCGATGACTGCCAGATGCCGTTGCGGTTCACCCTCGTCCCGGGCGAGCGCGAGGATGCGCGTGTCATCGTGGAGCAAACCGGCACGATCGAGCTGGTAAAGCGCGGGAAACAGCTTGCGCAGGGCCAGATCACCCAGCGCGCCGAACAGAGCCAAGGTGCAGGATTCAAGCTTCAAAGCGGTCATGATTTTATTCTTTTATCAAGATGCACTAGAGATACCGGGTGATAGTGGTTTTATCAAGAACAAATATTGTTATAGCAACAACATTTCCTGGATTGGGCGATAATCAGTGGTGAGCGCAGGGCGTGATCAGTAGGATAAGCCGGCCTTCTTACCGATCACCGTCACCCCTGGCGCGAAATCGCAAACCCGTTCAACGCCTGCTAGGAGCCCCCATGGACCGCGTGCGCAACCTGCTGGAACAGATCCAGAGCCGCCTGGACGACCTGAACAAGGCCGAACGCAAGGTGGCCGAAGTGATCCTCCACGATCCGCAACAGGCCACTCGCCTGAGCATCGCCGCCCTCGCCCAGGCCGCCGGCGTCAGCGAGCCGACGGTCAACCGCTTCTGCCGCTCGTTCGGCACCAATGGCTACCCGGAACTGAAGATGCAGCTGGCGCAGAGCCTGGCCAGCGGCGCCGCCTATGTCAGCCGTGCGGTCGCGGCCGACGATGGCCCCGATGCCTATACCCGGAAGATCTTCGGCAGCACCATCGCCTCGCTGGACAGCGCCTGCCAGAGCCTCGACCCGCAGCACATCAGCCGCGCCGTCGACCTGCTGATCCAGGCCCGGCAGATCCACTTCTTCGGCCTTGGCGCATCGGCCTCGGTGGCACTGGATGCCCAGCACAAGTTCTTTCGCTTCAACCTGGCGGTCTCGGCCCACTCCGACGTGCTTATGCAACGCATGATCGCCTCGGTGGCACACACCGGTGATCTGTTCGTGATCATTTCCTACACCGGGCGCACCCGTGAACTGGTGGAGGTGGCACGCCTGGCTCGCGAGAACGGCGCCTCGGTGCTCGGCCTCACTGCCGCCGGCTCGCCACTGGCCAGGGCCAGCACCCTGAGCCTGGACATTCCGCTGCCGGAAGACACCGACATCTACATGCCGATGACCTCGCGCATCATCCAGCTCACCGTGCTCGACGTGCTCGCCACCGGCGTCACCCTGCGCCGTGGCGTGGACTTCCAGCCGCACCT
Organism: Pseudomonas mendocina; assembly: GCF_003008615.1. NCBI lineage: Bacteria > Pseudomonadati > Pseudomonadota > Gammaproteobacteria > Pseudomonadales > Pseudomonadaceae > Ectopseudomonas > Ectopseudomonas mendocina. Next base: position 4,139,640 of record NZ_CP027657.1, on the reverse strand, counting down.
GCGCAAGATCAAGGAAAGCCTTGGCGCCAGCCGTTACCCGGCGGACGAAGAACCGCTGTAAGTACTAAAAGCGGGTGCGCACGGCGCACCCTACGGGATCGCTGCGCAAGGCATACGGGTAGGGGCGCCGTGCACACCGCGATGAACCCGAGGTTGACGCGCAGCCGATCCTGAACGGCTTCTGGTAGGCTTGCCGGTTTTTCCGAATACCTGCCAGGAAACACCGCCATGCATGCACTGATCGCCCTCAGCCGCTTCGTCGGCAATACCTTCGCCATCTGGGTGTTGCTGTTCGCCATTCTGGCGTTCTTCCAGCCGACGTGGTTCCTGCCACTGACCAGCTGGATCGTACCGCTGCTCGGACTGATCATGTTCGGCATGGGGCTGACCCTGAAAGCCGCCGATTTCCGCGAAGTGGCGCGTCGCCCCCTCGCCGTGCTGGTGGGCGTGCTGGCGCAGTTCATCATCATGCCCGGCACCGCCTGGCTGCTGTGCCAGCTGTTCGCCCTACCGCCGGAGATCGCCGTCGGCGTGATCCTGGTCGGCTGCTGCCCAGGCGGCACCGCCTCCAACGTGATCACCTGGTTCGCCCGTGGCGACCTGGCCCTGTCGGTGTCGATCACCTCGGTCACCACCCTGCTCGCCCCCATCGTCACGCCGACACTGATCTGGCTGCTGGCATCGGAGTGGCTGCCGGTCTCCTTCAGCGCGATGTTCATTTCGATCCTGAAAATGGTACTGCTGCCGATCATCCTCGGCCTGATCGCTCAGCGTCTGTTGGGTGAGCGGGTGAAAACCGCCGTGGATGTACTACCGCTGATCTCGGTGGTGAGCATCGTCGCCATCGTCGCCGCGGTCGTGGCCGCCAGCCAGGCCAAGATCGCCGAATCCGGCCTGCTGATCATGCTGGTGGTGATCCTGCACAACAGCATCGGTCTGACGCTAGGCTATCTGGCCGCCCGCCTGTGCGGCATGCCGCTGGCGCAGCGCAAGACAATGTCCATCGAAGTGGGCATGCAGAACTCCGGCCTCGGCGCCGCTCTGGCCAGCGCCCATTTCAGCCCGCTGGCGGCCGTACCCAGCGCCTTGTTCAGCGTCTGGCACAACCTCTCCGGCGCCCTGATCGCCACGGTGTTCCGTCGTATGGGCCAGGACGCCGAGAAAAGCGCCCACTGACTCGATGAATCGCTATGTCTGCGTTAGCTGTTGCCAAGCGGTTCAGGGAAGGCTCGGAGCCTTGCAGGGTGGGCTTTAGCCCACGCTGACCGCCGCTGGCGGGCTGAAGCGGAGCGCCGCCCGGCCCACCCTACGGGCCTTTGCACCAACCCCCAGCACTTAACGCAGACATAGCCCGATGAATCGCACCAATACGGGGCGACTTGTTCCGGACGCGCCAATATGCACAATATTGGCGCACGCGAGGACGACCTCCGCACCCTGATCACAGGGTGGCTCATCCGGGGACGGCCCCTTCAGCACTCACTGGAGGTCATCATGTCCTGGATCATTCTGCTGCTTGCCGGCCTGTTCGAAGTCGGCTGGGCCATCGGCCTGAAGTACACCGAAGGCTTCACCCGCCCCCTGCCGACCCTGCTGACCGTCAGCGCCATGCTGGTCAGCCTCGGCCTGCTCGGCCTGGCCATGAAAGAGTTGCCACTGGGCACCGCCTACGCGATCTGGACCGGCGTCGGCGCCGTGGGCACGGTGATCGCCGGCATCATCCTGTTCGGCGAGTCCATGGCGCTGATGCGCCTGGCCAGCGTCGCGCTGATCATCACCGGGCTGATCGGGTTGAAGATGAGTCACTAAGGCTGGTGCGCACAGCGCACCCTACGGCGGGCACCATCGCCTCACGTAGGGTGCGCCATGCGCAGCGACATCAACGCCAGTCGCCGCGCAACTCGCTCACTTGCACTTGCAGCGCTTCGCGCTTGGCCAGCTCCGGCGCTACCGGCGCACCGGCTACCAGACACACCCGCGACCACAAGCGCCGGAAGAAACCCTTGTTCGGGTCACGGCTGAAGAAGCTGCCCCACAGCCCCTGCAACGCCATCGGGATCACCGGCACCGGATTCTCTTCGAGAATGCGCTCGACACCAGCCTTGAACTCGTTGATCTCCCCATCACCGGTCAACTTGCCCTCGGGGAAGATGCACACCAGCTCGCCGTTGCGCAGGTACTCGGCAATCTTCTTGAACGCAGCGTCATAGATCAGCAGATCCTCGTTACGCCCGGCGATCGGCACGGTGCCGGCAGTGCGGAAGATGAAGTTGAGCACCGGCAGGTCGTAGATCTTGTAATACATGACGAAGCGCACCGGCCGGCGGATCGCGCCACCGATCAGCAACGCATCGACGAACGACACGTGGTTGCACACCAGCACCGCCGGGCCTTCCTCGGGGATCGCCTGCAAGCCCTTGTGCTCGACACGGTACATCGAATGCCCCAGCAGCCAGATGAGAAAGCGCATGCTGAACTCGGGGACGATCTTGAAGATGTAGCTGTTGACCGCGACGTTCATCAGCGAGACCACCAGGAACAACTGCGGAATCGACAGCCCGGCCACGCTGAGAAAAAGAATCGCGACGATGGCCGACGCCACCATGAACAAGGCATTGAGGATGTTGTTGGCAGCAATCACTCGCGCCCGCTCGTGCTCGACGGTACGCGACTGGATCAACGCGTACAGCGGCACGATATAGAAACCGCCAAACAGACCGATGCCAAGTATGCAGCCGAGAATCCACCAGGCCTGGCCGTAACCCAGCAGCGCCATCCAGTCATGCAGCCCGTCGCCCTGCGGGAAGCCGCCGGAGAACCACCACAGCAGAATGCCGAACAGGGTCAGGCCAATGGAGCCGAATGGCACCAGGCCAATCTCCACCTTATGCCCGCTCATGCGCTCGCAGAGCATCGAGCCCAAGCCGATACCCAGCGAGAACACGGTGAGGATCAGCGTCACCACGCTCTCGTCGCCATACAACCACTGCTTGGCGTAGGCGGGAATCTGCGTCAGGTACACCGCACCGAGGAACCAGAACCAGGAGTTGCCGACCAGCGAGCGCGACACCGCCGGGCGCTGGCCAAGGCCGAGTTTCAGGGTCAGCCAGGTCTGACGGAAGATGTTCCAGTCGATGCGCAGCGACGGCATGGCCGGCTCCGCGCGGGGGATGCCCAGGCTGGCCAGGTAGCCGATCAGTGCAACCACCACCACGGATCCGGCAACGATGGGCGCATAGTGACTGCTGGCCATCATGACTCCGGCGCCGATGGTGCCGGCCAGAATCGCCAGGAAGGTGCCCATCTCCACCAGAGCGTTACCGCCGACCAGCTCTTTTTCCTGCAGATGCTGCGGCAGGATCGAATACTTCACCGGGCCGAACAGCGCCGACTGCGTGCCCATGGCGAACAGCACGGCGAGCATCAGCGTGAGGTTGTTGAACAGCACACCGGCGGCACCGGCGAAGAGGATGAACACCTCCACCAGCTTGAGCTTGCGGATCAGCGCGTCCTTGGCGAACTTCTCGCCGAACTGACCGCCGAGCGCGGAGAACAGGAAGAACGGCAGGATGAACAGCAACGCGCACAGATTGACCAGAAGGTCGCGGTCGGCGTCCGTGTTGAGCTTGAACAGAATGACGAGAATCAGCGACTGCTTGAAGATGTTGTCGTTGAAGGCGCCGAGCAATTGCGTCACGAAAAACGGCAGAAAGCGCTTCTTGCCGAGCAGAGCGAATTGCGATTGTTGAGACATCGTCCATGGTCCTCGCGGGGGTCGAATTGCCCGCACAGGCATTTGACTGCAATTGCCCAGGCAAAAGCCACAGCGCAAATGCGAACGCCTTGGCGATACGACTCGCCAGGCGCACACCTCGTAGGGTGCGCTGCGCGCACCGGGAATACCGCGATACCAGCTTGATGCGCACGGCGCACCCTACGAGGCAGCCCCGACGAAGCGCAACTGGGGCAACGTATCGGCCTCGTCACCCACCCAATATGACAGGCGAAAAAAAACGGCAACCCAATCGGGCTACCGTTCTCGAACTCGGAGAAAACGTCAGTGCCCTCGCACTGACTACAACCTCACCTGCAATCCCTAGGGAATGCCCGCGCAGTCTGACAAAAGCCAGGGGCAACGTCCGTTTAGCTTTGTTAACTGCCTGCAAAGAAATGTAAACGGCGGATGACTGAGCAGTCCGCGCCACGGCACAATCGCGCCCCATGAACACCTATCACCCCGCCTGCTGCAGCGCGCTTGACGATCACGATCCACTGCCACGCCCACTGGCCGGCGCGCACCTGATCAGCACCCGCTTCGACCCGGCGCAGTTCGCCGCAGGCGACTGCGAGCGCTGCGACATTCCCCCGGTACGCGGCGTGGCCAAGCGCCAGAGTGAATACCTGGCCGGCCGCCTGTGCGCCCGTGAAGCCCTGCGTCGCCTCAACGGCCATGCCATCGCCCCCGCCGTTGGGGAAGATCGCGCGCCGCAGTGGCCCGCCGGCGTAAGCGGCTCCATCACCCACGGCGACAACTGGGCCGCCGCCCTGGTGGCCGCCAGCGACCAGTGGCGCGCCATCGGCATGGATGTGGAACGCCTGCTGCCAGCCGACCGCGCCCTGCGCCTGCAAGGCGAAATCCTCACACCAAACGAACTGGCACGCCTCGACGGGCTGGACGACGAAGCCCGCGCCCTGCACATCAGCCTGACCTTCTCGCTCAAGGAAAGCCTGTTCAAGGCGCTCTACCCACTGACCCTGACGCACTTCTACTTTCATGATGCCGAGCTGCTGGGCTGCGACCACGACAGCGCGCGCCTGCGCCTGCTGATCGACCTGAATCGCGACTGGCGCACCGGCGCCGAACTGGACGGGCAATTCGCCCTGTTCGACGGCAAGGTGCTGAGCCTGGTGGCGGTGGAGGCCTGATCATTCGGTGCGCACGGCGCACCCTACCTGCGATCAGTAGGGTGCGCCGTGCGCACCAAGCCCAACACGAACGCGCCCTACTCCCCCTGACGCCGCGGCCATACCAGGCTGAAGCGCGCGCCGCCGAGGCTCTCGCTGCGGCTGATCTGCGCGCGACCGCCGTGCCAATAGATGATCCGGCGCACGATGGAAAGCCCCAGGCCATGCCCACCCGAAGAGCGCGTGCGGCTGTCGTCCAGGCGCAGGAAGGGGCTGAACAGCCGCTCCCAGGCCTCCTCCGGCACACCCGGCCCGTCATCCTCGACATCGATGCGGCAACGCTTGTAGCCCACCTGGCAACTGATCAACACCCGCCCTTCGGCGTAACGCATGGCGTTGCTCACCAGGTTCTGCAGGGCGCGGTGCAGGTAGCGCGGCTCGGCCTCGACCCAGCAGGCGGTATCGGCCTGCACACTGAGAATCGCCCCGCACTCCACACGCACGGTAGTGCTCAGCGGCGCCAGCTCTTCGATCACCTGATCGATCAGCGCCTTGAGTTCCACCTGCTGGAAATTCAACGCCGGCGAGCCCTGCTCCAGGCGCGCGTAGGTCAGCATCTCGTCCACCAGCTTGTCGAGATCCTGAATATCGCTGTCCATGCCATCCATGTACTTGCGTCGGGCCGTTTCGCTCTCGGCATCGGCGATCATCTCCAGGCCGAAACGCAGGCGCGCCACCGGCGTGCGCAGCTCGTGCGACACCGCGCGCACCAGCTCACGCTGGGTGCTCAGCGAGGTCTGCAGGTGCTCGGCCATGGCATTGAAACTGCTGGCCAGACGCCCCACCGAGTCGGCGCCACGGGTCGGCACGCGCGCATCCAGGCGGCCACTGGCAATCCGTGTGGCGGCGCCTTCCAGCACGCGCAGACGCTGCTCCAGCGAGCGCACCAGCAGATAGACGATCAGGCCGATCAGGCTCAACCCCAATGCGCCGATGAACACCAGCAACTGCGGCGGATAAGGGTTCATCTGATACAGCGGGCCGATTTCCAGCACCCAGGGCGTGTCGACGATGCCGGAGAACACATGGATGGAATCACCGCCCCTGCCCAGCGCCATCACCGTATCGCCCTCGTCGATACGCCGACGCTGATCGAGATCGAGCAACGCCTCGTCCAGGCGCACCAGATGCAGGTCGAAGCCGAACTGCTTGGCTGCCTTCAACTCGGCCAGACGCTGCGGCTGCTCGTCGACCGGGTAACGGATCAGCTCGTCGATCAACAGATAGTTGGTGGCCCGCGCCAACTGCTCGCTGATCTGCTGAATCTCACCGGTCAGCAACAGCGGCTGCTTGCCGTCGAGCAGGCCGTAGACCTTGGCCGAGTGCGGACCGGTCTGCTGCACCAGCACATGACCGCGTTGCAGCCGATTGCGCTCGCCCGTCTCCAGGTGCACTTCGTCCATCTCCTGCAGGCGCAGCGGAATGCCCAGCAGGCGCGACCACACCACCAGGGCACGGCGGCGCTCCACCTCGCTCATGCCCAGCAGGTTGTCCGCCATCAGACGGAACGTGCCGCGCGCCAGCCCTTCACGGTACTGGTCGCCACGCACCTCGTTGACCAGGTGCAAGGTGCCCACACCGAGCAGCGCCACCAGCACCAGGGCGGCGAGCATACCGCCGTAGATTCGCAGAAAGATGGAGTTCATCGCGCGGTTCTCTGGCTGCTGAGCAGACCGAAGCAATCCAGGCTGAGATAACGCCCCTCCTGGTACTCGCACTCGCGGCGCACACCTTCGTGGGCAAAGCCCAGGCCCCGCAGCAGGCCGCTGCTGGCCAGGTTTTCCGTGTCCACCACGGCCTCGATGCGGTGCAGATCCATCGCTTCGAAGCCATAGGCGATCACGGCCTCCAGGCTCTCGCGCATCACCCCACGGCGCCAGTGCTCGGGCATCAGCCAGTAGCCCAGCTCGGCACGACGGTGGCGGCGCTCCCAGTCGTTGTAACCGCAAGCGCCGAGCAGTTCTGCCGGGTTGTCCGGACGGCAGATGCCCCACCAGATGCCCGTGCGTTCGAGCAGCAGTTCGCGGTACCAGTCCATCTGCGCCTGGGTGGCTTCCAGCGTGGCATAGGAAACGCCGTAGTAGCGGATCACCTGCGGGTCGGAAAGGCCAAGGAAGATGGAGCGGATATCCTCCTCGACGATCTCCCGTAAACGCAAACGCCCGGTCTCCAGAACAGGAAACCGGGCGTCTTCGCTGGCTCGAACGCTCTTCGCCGGCTTGCTCAAAGCAGCGCCTCCGCCGCCTCGGCAACGAACAGATAGCCCTTGCTGCGCACGGTCTTGATCAGGCGCGGGTGCATTGGATCGTCACCGATCTTGGGCCGAATACGCGAAATGCGCACATCGATGGAGCGATCCTGGCCGTCGTACTCGATGCCACGCAGGGCGCCGAAGATTTCCTCGCGCGACAGGATGCGTCCGGCGTTGACCGCCAGCAGCCACAGCAGATCGAATTCGGCGCTGGTCAGCTCGATACCCTGCTCACCGAGCCAGGCCTCGCGCATCGCCTTGTCGATGGCCAGCGGGCCGAACTGCAGCCGGCGCGGCCCACCATCATCGCGCTCAGCCTCGCCACCCTGGCGACGCAGCAGTGCACGGATACGCGCCAGCAGCACACGGGGGCGCACCGGCTTGCACACATAGTCATCGGCGCCCATCTCCAGCCCGAGCACCTGATCCATGTCGTCGGTGCGCGCCGTCAGCATCAGGATCGGCCCCTTGTAGCCAGCGCGCACCTTGCGGCAGATGGTCAGGCCGTCCTCGCCCGGCAACATCAGGTCGAGCATCACCAGATCCGGCTGCTCGGCGAGAATCCGCGCCGCCGCCTTGGCACCATCGGCTTCGATGGCGACACGCAGGCCATTACCCTCCAGGTATTCCCGGGTCAACTGCGCCAGGCGCTGGTCATCCTCGACGATGAGGATCTGCCACGCTTCTTGTTCCACACCCACTCCCCTCTGCACCAGGCCACGGTCGGAAAACGACGCCCATTCTAGGGTCTGGCCCTGCTCTGCGCGAGCGGCAGGCGCAGCGACCTGCAGAACCATCAACGGTAAGCACAGCACATGCCAAAAGCACTATATATAGTGGTAGTCTGTGCGCTGCCGAACAGCTTCGACATCGCACTGAAATCCACCCGTCATGGGCGACGAACGGTCACCCACAGGCAGAGCCAGAAATGACGGGGGCTTGCCCGCCAACACCCACAAGGCACTCACACCTTATCCACAGGTTGTTCTTCGCCGAGTACCTTGCATTGCCTCACACAGCGCACTATCTTGTATCCCCATCGCGAAGCACCCACCAGATATTGGGTTGAAGCGAAATACCGGATACAAGAATCACGTATCGCGCAAGCCCTTTTCGCAGCGTTTTCCAGTGATTACACCGACAGATTCAAGCAAGCCCAGGCCAAGCCTGGGCTACAGCCGCGGAGCATTTCCTCGAAGGTGCCCGTGAGCTGGTCAGGCAACGGACATATTCGTTGACCGACCACTATATGTAGTAGGCGGGGTGTGGTAATGCCCCGCTTTGACTTTTGCGCCAGGACGGCATCCGAAGTCGTGCCCTACCTGCCCGCTCTTGCAACACCCCGTGCCCGGCCTCGCTGCCGCGTGCGGCTCAGTTGTTAATGGAATGAACGGCGGACAGGGCGCGGTTTCTAATCGTGACGTCCAACCAGAAAATTACAGAACACGGAGATCCCCATGCAGACCGACATCACTCGCGAGAACCCGCAGGCCGTGGCGCCGCAGACCGACGATTCCTCCCAGAATCTGGCTGCAACCGCTCCCGGCCAGCTACGCGTGATCAAGCGCAACGGCACCGTCGTCCCCTACACCGATGACAAGATCACCGTCGCCATCACCAAAGCGTTCCTCGCAGTGGAAGGCGGTACCGCCGCTGCCTCTTCGCGCATTCACGATACCGTCGCGCGCCTGACCGAACAGGTCACCGCCACCTTCAAGCGCCGCATGCCGTCCGGCGGCACCATCCACATCGAAGAAATCCAGGATCAGGTCGAACTGGCCCTGATGCGTGCCGGCGAGCAGAAAGTCGCCCGCGACTACGTGATCTACCGCGAAGCCCAGGCCAGCAAGCGCAAGAACGCCAATGCCGGCAGCGAAATCGCCCAGCCGCACCCGAGCATCCGCATCACCGCCGCCGATGGCAGCCTGCAGCCGCTGGACATGGGCCGCCTGCAGACCATCATTCGCGAAGCCTGCGAAGGTCTGGCTGAAGTCGACGGTTCGCTGATCGAGCGCGAAACCCTGAAGAACCTGTACGACGGCGTGGCCGAGAAAGACGTCAACACCGCCCTGGTGATGACCGCCCGTACCCTGGTCGAGCGTGAGCCGAACTACAGCTACGTCACCGCCCGCCTGCTGATGGACAACATCCGCGCCGAAGCCCTGACCTTCCTCAACATCACTGGCAGCGCCACTCACCACGAGATGGCCGACCTGTACGCCAAGGCCCTGCCGGCCTATGTCGAAGCTGGCTCGCAATTCGAACTGCTCGACCCGAAACTCAAAGAGTACGACCTGGAGAAGCTGGGCAAGGCGCTGAACCACGAGCGTGACCAGCAGTTCACCTATCTGGGCCTGCAGACCCTGTACGACCGCTACTTCATCCACAAGGACGGCATCCGTTTCGAACTGCCGCAGGTGTTCTTCATGCGCGTGGCCATGGGCCTGGCCATCGAAGAGCCGAAGAACCGCGAAGACCGCGCCATCGAGTTTTACAACCTGCTGTCCTCGTTCGACTACATGGCGTCGACCCCGACCCTGTTCAACGCCGGCACCCTGCGTCCGCAGCTGTCGTCCTGCTACCTGACCACCGTCCCGGACGACCTGTCGGGCATCTACGGCGCCATCCACGACAACGCCATGCTGAGCAAATTCGCCGGCGGTCTGGGTAACGACTGGACTCCAGTGCGCGCGCTGGGCTCCTACATCAAGGGCACCAACGGCAAATCCCAGGGCGTCGTGCCCTTCCTCAAAGTGGTCAACGACACCGCCGTGGCGGTCAACCAGGGCGGCAAACGCAAGGGCGCGGTCTGCGCCTACCTGGAAACCTGGCACATGGACATCGAGGAATTCCTCGAGCTGCGCAAGAACACCGGTGACGACCGTCGTCGTACCCACGACATGAACACCGCCAACTGGATTCCGGACCTGTTCATGAAGCGCGTCTTCGAAGACGGCAAGTGGACCCTGTTCAGCCCGTCCGAAGTACCGGATCTGCACGACCTGACCGGCAAGGCCTTCGAAGAACGCTACGAGTACTACGAAGCCCTGATCGAGTACGGCAAGATCAAGCTGTACAAGACCATCCAGGCCAAAGACCTGTGGCGCAAGATGCTCTCGATGCTGTTCGAGACCGGCCACCCATGGCTGACCTTCAAGGATCCGTGCAACCTGCGCAGCCCGCAGCAGCACGTGGGCGTGGTACACAGCTCCAACCTGTGCACCGAGATCACCCTGAACACCAACAAGGACGAGATCGCCGTCTGCAACCTGGGTTCGGTCAACCTGGTCAACCACATCGTCGACGGCAAGCTGGACATCGAGAAACTCGGCCGCACCGTGAAGACCGCTGTGCGCATGCTCGATAACGTCATCGACATCAACTACTACAGCGTCGACCAGGCACGTAACTCCAACTTCAAGCACCGTCCGGTCGGCCTCGGCCTGATGGGCTTCCAGGACGCCCTGTACCTGCAGCACATCGCCTATGGCTCCGACGCTGCCGTCGAGTTCGCCGACAAGTCGATGGAAGCCATCAGCTACTACGCCATCCAGGCTTCCTGTGACCTGGCCGAAGAGCGCGGCGCCTACAGCACCTTCGAAGGCTCGCTGTGGAGCAAGGGCATCCTGCCGCTGGATTCGCAGCAGATCCTGATCGAGGCCCGTGGCCAGAAGTACATCGACGTCGACCTGTCCGAGTCGCTGGACTGGGCACCGATCCGCGAGCGCGTGAAGAAAGGTATTCGTAACTCGAACATCATGGCCATCGCGCCGACCGCGACCATCTCCAACATCATTGGCGTGTCGCAGTCCATCGAGCCGACCTACCAGAACCTGTACGTGAAATCGAACCTCTCCGGCGAATTCACCGTGATCAACCCCTACCTGGTTCGCGACCTGAAGAACCGCGGCCTGTGGGACAGCGTCATGGTCAACGACCTGAAGTACTACGACGGCTCCGTGCAGCAGATCGAGCGCATCCCGCAGGATCTGAAAGACCTGTACGCCACCGCGTTCGAAGTGGAAACCAAGTGGATCGTCGACGCTGCCAGCCGTCGCCAGAAGTGGATCGACCAGGCTCAGTCGCTGAACCTGTACATCGCCGGCGCCTCGGGCAAGAAGCTGGACGTGACCTACCGCATGGCCTGGTACCGTGGCCTGAAAACCACCTACTACCTCCGTGCCCTGGCCGCCACCAGCACCGAGAAATCCACCATCAACACCGGCAAGCTCAACGCAGTGTCCGCTGGTGGCGACGAAGGCTTCTCGGCCAAGGCTCAGGCTCCGGCTCAGCAGGCCGCACCGGCCCCGGCGCCAGTACCGAAAGCGTGCGCCATCGATGAACCCGACTGCGAAGCTTGTCAGTAAGGCTGGCGCGTGGATCTGAGCGGCATTCGCGGCGTTACCTGCTAGAGCGGCCCCCATCACGTACATGCGTACGCTCAGGGGCTCCACTCCAGCAGGTGCCTTGCGACTACTCGCTCAGCTACACGCTCGATAGCTGAATGAAAAGCTGAAGCAACACACGGTTAATCCCCTCTCCCGCTTGCGGGAGAGGGTTAGGGAGAGGGCAAAGCTCTTCCGTAGGAGCGGCTTCAGCCGCGAAATTCGCGGATAAATCCGCTCCTACAGGGCCACCCCTCCCCACCAATTCCCGCCCCTCCTCCTCCGGGTCGAGTGGCAACGGTCAGCCAGCAATCCATCGCCTGCTGACCAGTGGTACCCGTTTACCCTTGCGCGCATCACGCAACGGAACATAATTCAAATTATCTGTATATCCATACAGGCCGGTTTATTCACCGGCCCTCACGCAGGAGCCAAGCCATGCTGAGCTGGGATGAATTCGACAAGGAAGACGGCGCAGAAGCAGCCGCCGCAAGCAAAGCCACCGCACAAAGCGCCGGCACCAACTTCGACAAGCTCGACAGCGAAGCTGCCGGCTCGGTCGAGCAGGCACGCGCCGTTGACGCCAACGACTCCGACGCCGTCGCTCGCGCCAAGAAAGCCCTGAACGACCTCGACATTCAGGAAGGCCTGGACGACCTCGAAGGCGCCTCCGCGCGCGTACAGGTCGGCGACAAGCAGATGATCAACGCCCGCGCCGACCTCAACCAGCTCGTACCCTTCAAGTACGACTGGGCCTGGCAGAAGTATCTGGATGGTTGCGCCAACCACTGGATGCCGCAGGAAGTGAACATGAACGCCGACATCGCGCTGTGGAAATCCACAGACGGTCTCAGCGAAGACGAGCGCCGCATCGTCATGCGCAACCTCGGCTTCTTCTCCACCGCCGACAGCCTGGTTGCCAACAACCTGGTACTGGCCGTGTACCGCCTGATCACCAACCCCGAGTGCCGCCAGTACATCCTGCGCCAGGCCTTCGAGGAAGCGATTCACACCCACGCCTACCAGTACTGCATCGAATCGCTGGGCATGGATGAAGGCGAGATCTTCAACATGTACCACGAGATCCCGAGCGTCGCGAAAAAAGCCTCCTGGGGCCTCAAGTACACCCGCTCGATCTCCGATCCCAAGTTCCAGACCGGCACCCCGGAAACCGACCGCCAGTTCCTGCGTAACCTGATCGCTTACTACTGCGTACTGGAAGGCATCTTCTTCTACTGCGGCTTCACCCAGATCCTCTCCATGGGCCGCCGCAACAAGATGACCGGCACCGCCGAGCAGTTCCAGTACATCCTGCGTGACGAGTCCATGCACCTGAACTTCGGCATCGACGTGATCAACCAGATCAAGATCGAAAACCCGCACCTGTGGGACGCCCAGATGAAGGACGAAGCGACCCAGATGATCCTGCAGGGCACCCAGCTGGAGATCGAATACGCGCGTGACACCATGCCGCGCGGCGTACTGGGCATGAACGCCGCGATGATGGAGGACTACCTCAAATTCATCGCCAACCGCCGCCTGACCCAGATCGGCCTGAAGGAAGAGTACCCGGGTACTACCAACCCCTTCCCGTGGATGAGTGAGATCATGGATCTGAAGAAGGAGAAGAACTTCTTCGAGACCCGAGTGATCGAGTATCAGACTGGTGGGGCGTTGAGCTGGGATTGACACAGTAGATTTTTATAAATAAAAAAGGCCGCTTTAAGCGGCCTTTTTTATTTCTCAGGAACTGGAACACCACGAACATGGAAAGCGAAGCAAAAAGACTGCTAATTAAAAAGATAGAAGAACTGCAAAATATAGCTGCCTCTCAATGGGAAGGCCGCGAGCAAGAGGCAGTTGTCTATATAACTCGCGAATTAGAAAAAACTGTAGGAATTGGCCTGAGCAGAGAGACAAAACAGTCAACTGCCACACAAGAAGGCTACTTCTATGTGGCAAGAGGCGCTGCAGCCGCATTCAAATTACTGCTACCTAAAATACAGGATATCCCAGGTCCAATCCCTTGGATGCCAAGTGACGCAAGGCTAAGCGCGCACACTTACTCCTACCTCACAAGCCTAGGAAAACTATCCCACTTATTAAGACTCGCCTCGCTGGAAGCCACAGGTCTATCGAAGACGCATGTCAGCGAAGACAAGTCTGTAGTAGAAATATCAATAGATACAAAAGCCTCTTTGGTAGAACGCGCCCAAACAACGCTTCAAAAGTTAGCACTAGCGAGCGAAGCGCCAAAATCTAAAAGCGGCGAATTGTTAAAAATTGAGAACAAAAAAATAACTCGAAAAATGTACAGCTACGTGGACTGCGCTAACGAATGGTTTATCAAATATGACAACGACTTTGAGCTAGTGAATTTATATAGAAAAAAAGCCGCTATTTACGGACATAACTTCCTAGAGCGCGAAGCTCTTCCTGACGACTCAATCATTGGAGACAGATCGTTTAAAGAGTGGAAGCTTATTTGCGAACAAGCGCTGGGAAGAATCCTGAGCCATATTGACTTTGCAAAAACCCTGAAAACTAAACACCCACATATCTCGTTAGAAAACGTAAACACACTGTATGTTAGAAAAGAAGATATATCAGACGTATGGATAGAAGCAGGGTTAAAGCCTGAACTAGTAAAAACAACCATTGAAGCATTGACGGTCACATCTCAAAGCATTACCGAATGGGAAAGAGACTTTGAAACACCCTGTCCTTTTTACATTGAGTACGGTAAGGACTTCTTCCTCTTGCCCTGTTTTGGCGCTCTCTCAAATCCTTATTACGCATTATTTAGGCATTTGCGAGCCACATACACGGCTGATTGGGATAGAGCTGTAGACCGTAGAGAGGATCAATTTAGATCCGACTTGGAAAAAGCATTCCCCAAGTCCCATTACTCAATCCCCGCCACAGGATTCAAGCTAAAAAGAAAAGATAACTCAACACTAACTGACATAGATGCAGTCATTATAGACAGGCATAGCGGCGACATTGCCCTTATCCAATTAAAATGGCACGACATATACGGCCGCTCAACCTCTCAGCGAAAAAGCAGAAGTACGAACATTTTACAAGCAAACAAATGGGTTGATTCTGTAAACACCTGGGTAGGTTCCAGAACCAGCACTGAAATAAAAGGTTCGTTAGGAATCAATGTAAACTCACATTCCAACTCAAACTCACGACCCATAATATATGTCATAGCTAGATATACAGCTCGTTTCGGAGACATTACCAACCAAGATGAGCGCGCAGTGTGGCTAGGATGGCATGAAATATTGTTTGCATCGAAGAAGCTAGAAAAGAAAAATAGACTAACGAACATCCCGTTATTCATAAATAATATTCAAAATGAATTTACTCACTCGCCAACAAATGAAGAATTCCACTTTCAAGATATAACCGTGAAATTAAAAGAAAAATCATAATCGCAAGAGCTACCCGAGAAAGGAGATGGGGACAGACCGCCGTGAAAAAGGGGACAGATTTATTTTCTCTGTCGTTCACACTTACCGGTTTCGCCCTTACGGCGAGTCACTTGACTCGCTTCGCTCGCCCTTCGGGCCAGCCTGCGGCTGTTACTCCGCTGCGCTCCGTTTCTCTTTGCTCGCGCGAAAGAGAAAGTAACCAAAGAGAAAGCGCGCCCGGCATCCGGGTTTCGCTGCGCTCAACTCCCCTCGCTCCGGCACTGCTCCGAGGGTCGTCGCGAAGGGCCATCCCTGGCCCATCACTCCTCGTTTGGCATCCATGCCAAACGCCCCTCTCCACAGCACCTCCACTCGGCCTCCTGACGGGATTCGGGGATCGCGGTGCATGAGCGTTTTGTGGAAGGCAGAGCAACAAACAACAGCAGAGGGCTCACTCCAGCAGCAAGAAAGCGGCCCGGATAGCCATCACAAAAGAGGATCTGCTATATCTTCGTTGTGGTTCGTTGAATGACCTTCGCCGGAGGATGTTATGCCTGGATGCAAGAAGTGTGGGATCGAAATCGCCCTGAGCTTTTTTTACCGGCACTTGTCGAAGTGTGCTCCAGACACCTTCGCGGAACTCCCTCCGCACGCAAAGTATTGGGCTCCGCACGAGTTCGTCAAGAGAGGCTACTTCAACCAGTTCCCAGGAATTCAGGATCCGCTCAAGCTGAAAAAGGACGTCATCTGGGAGGCCCTCGGCGAACCCTGGATTCGCAAGAGCGTCGATACGGCGCTTACCAAAATCCTCTCATCACCCCACAAGCTTCAGGACTTCGATCACGTCGCCTTCAAAACTCGCATATTCATCTCGCAGGACGTGATTCAGCCTAGCGTCTACTACCGCAAGATGAGCCAAGGGGAGTGGGACGCGGTCAAGAATCTCCCTAATCCATTCCAGGGCACGTTCAACCATATCAATACCGACCATTATCGGTACTGGATGTCGTCTTCTCTGCGAAAAGTTTCCGCATTCGGCAACGCGAACGCCACGGATGCTGAGGGCATAATCGTGAAAATCACGTTCAGCCAGGATCCGCTCCTCAAGTTCGCCCTCAGACTCGCTGCTCACCAGAAGTCCGGCGTCCAGGCAGATGCCAGCAAAGTAGCCGTCCACCGAGAAGGATTTGCCGAGATCGGCAACATGAGTACCGATACCGATCTGGCAGAGGTGCTAGTGCCAACGAGGTTGCACCACAACCTGGGCTTCACGAGTGCGCAGGCAGCCGAGCTGAATGGAATCAAGCAATCATTTGTAAGCCTGTAATTACGGGTCTGTAGATATAACTCTGCCGTAGCGTGCGCATCTGCCAGTCCGAGCAATCAAAAAATGGGACAGATTTATTTGCTACGTCGCCCTCTTCTACTGGTTTCGCCCTTACGGCGAGTCACTTGACTCGCTTCGCTCGCGCAGAAAGTAACCAAAGAGAAAGCGCATCCGGCATCCGGGTTTCGCTACGCTCCACTCCCCTCGCTCTGGCGCTGTTACGAGGGTCGTCGCGAAGGGCCATCCATGCCAAACGCCACTCTCCACAGCACCTCCACTCGGCCTCCTGACGGGATTCGGGGATCTCGTCGTCTGATCTGGCGGTGCAGGTAAATCAAAAGAAAAAGCAGAGCCAAGGAACCCCTGAAAAAGTCGTCATTCCCGCGCAGGCGGGAACCCAGAACCTGCGAGCGTCCTGGGCTCCCGCCTTCGCGGGAGTGACGATAAATGACATTTTCAGAACATCCCGAAAGCATCGTGGCGTTGCCGCGATACTCGGGCTCTTTAATGTTGGAACGCCAATCTCACAGACGACGCCAAACGCCCCGTCAGGAGGCCGAGTGGAATCGTTGTGAAACGAAGCGCAGCGCAGTAAAAACCGAAGGCTGGCCCGCAGGGTGAGCGCAGCGAATCAACCCGACGAAGTCGGGCCGGATGCCAGGGGCAAAGACCTCTTGGTTAATTTTGGCGGGGCCGGCCATCTAGGCGTTTGCCAGAAGTGACCCGCCGTAAGGGCGAAACCGGTGTCAAGAACCACAAATCAGCGGCGGGTTCACTCCGTAGCTAGTCGCCAGAACAAACGCAGAGCGTTTTCCTCCATCGAATGCCCTGCCTACATTTTGCGGAGCAGATCCAGCAGCACCGCGAACAGATGCAATACGCTGTTCCAGCTCCGCAGCAATAGCCCTCCAGGAAAATGATGCATGGAAGTTCGCTTACTGTCCGAACCGGAGTTCGGCAACGTCCAGTTCTACAGAATCATTACCCTCCTCTTCCTGCTGGTCATGACAGGCATCACGCTGAAGGGAGTGGCAAACGATGAATTCGCCCTTCTTTCTGCCCTACCCTGCGTCATATTGGTAATGGCGTGCCGCTTCATCGTGGAATGGCTCAGGGTCGACAAAAGCCAACCGGCGTTCATCCACGCGGACGAACTGGTGCTGTGCGGCGAGACCAACAACCGCCGGATTCCTCTGGCGAAGATCAGCTCGATCAAGGCCAGACACAGCATCTTCATGGTGCGCCGCTATCGCTCCTGGTCGGAGCACGTAGCATTTCTCGAACTAACCCTGAATAGCAGCGAGCGCCTCTACACCCTCGCCGAAAGTGCCGTCTTCGAAATGCCTCCGGCCAAGGGTACGGTGAAGGCAATCGAAGCGGCGATCCTCTCCGCCAAGATGAAAGACACCGCCCAGCGCCAGCAGGACGGTAGCAAATAGACCGCACACCAGCCGCAGCGGATGAAAAAGTACCTCTCCCCCTACGTAACGATTCATTCGGCGAAACGATCAAGGCTCTTCAGTCGCCAGAGAAACATTGATGTAGAAAAACGTTATCTCTGGCCAGGAATCACGTTTGTTTACAGGCGTCTCCTCGGATCCCATGCCGAGCATGTACCCCAACTGCGTCGTTTCATCACGATAAAAGTAAGGCGTTGAATCCCAACCACAACAGATGTATCGAAGCGCTGGCTGACCGAAGTGACGACTCATGTACTGTTCGGCCTCACGTGCATCCGAGCCCTTTACGCGATAGCGGGCGACGAAAGGCTTTCCCTGAGCATCGATATCTTGAGTGCACTCCAGAAGCTCCACAAACCCGGGTTTATCACTGAGCTTCGCGAGAAAGTCCTCGCAGCGCAGTTCCGCTTGCGCACAACCAACCAGCGCCGACAGCACCAGAAAAAGAAGCCCGCTGATCAACCGATTCATTCACTTATCCATAACCAGCGTTCCAATAGATTTCCCTTTTCCTTCTTTCATGCCCTTATCAACAGACAGGTAGCCGTGCGTAGCAAGCAGCCCGGACTCCACCCTGCAAAGCGTTACAATGACGCCCGCCGATTCATGAGACCTGCCTTGCCATGTTCACCCTCACCCACCTGAACACCCCACCACCCGAATCCCTGAAAAGCCAGGTGCTGCAAATGGTGGTGGATTACTTCAGCGATATCAGCCCGGTGCCGCTGACGCCCAGCAACCCGCTCTATCAGTTGTACCAGTACGTGATCGGCTACGAAGTGCATCTACATCTTCAGGCCATGAATGGTGAAGCGGATAGCCCCGCGCAGTTGCTGCTGGCTCTGGATGATGAAGACCCGTCCCAGGTGCTGGGTTTCACTCTTTATCTACCCAGCCAGGATGACCCCGAAGCCTGCACCCTGAGCTATATGGCCGTACAGGCCAGCCACCGCCAGCTTGGTGTCGCAAGGGCCATGCTGCGGCAACTCATCGAGCGCAGGCCGCATGTCGAACTGACGTGCGTGGCAAGCAAGGTGCCCTACTTCGAAACGATGGGGTTTCAGGTGCTGGCCGCGCATGGCTCGCAGGTGCTGATGAATACCCGTGACCAGCGCTCCGACGGTATGGTGGCGGTGCAGGATCTGGCTCCGGTGTTTCAGTCCACCGAAGTGCGTCAGATTCACGCCTACCTGCTAAAGCAGCACGGTAAGCAGGCAATGAGTGAGGCAGAAACACAGCGTGACCATTACCTCGATCAGTTGGCCTACGAGGCTCAACAACTCGTACGCGAGCGTCTCACGCCAACCGTTCACTAGCAGAGTTTGGCACCGTCATCTGCATCAGCCGCCGCGGTCGGTAGCAGGCAGCGCGGGAACGACCGCCAGCTCGCGCAGGATATCGACGCTAGGTATCCGTAGAACGCCCGAACGATACGCTTTGAAGCCATAGGCAGTGGCCCGATAAACACAGGGCACTGACTGCCTGGCGTCCAGCAGCTCACGCAGCTCCTGCGCCTGCAGAACGCGCTGGCTACGCCCCTCATTAAGGTTCTCGACGAACATGATCGACGAGTGAAAGACGAAGGGGGAAACAGTCGGCCCTGCTGCAAGAAGAAGAAATAAGTCCCGTCGCTACATACCGCTCAGAGCTGTGCACGTTGGTACTCGTGACGCGGTGCGTCACGGGCTGCATTCCTACGCGGAGCGTGGGAACGATCATTGACCGCTAGCCTTTGCCTTTCTTCTTGGCAATCGCCTTCACCCGCACCGCAGCCTTCTGCACGCAGGCCATCTTCTCGGGGCGTTTCATGCCCCGCCATTTGCGGATTTCCTCGCGCGTGCGCCCGCAACTGACGCACAGCTCGCTGTTGAGCTGACACAGCGACACGCAGGGGTTCTCAATGTCCTTGGCCACGTTTGCCCCTTGCCGGCTGCTCGACCGAAAACGCGACATGCGCGGCGACACTGGAAACGCTGATGCCCACTTCATCAAAGGCGGCCAACGTCAGGGCCAGCATTCTCTCCTTGTCCGGGCTGGCGAGTGCCCGTGCCTTGTTGGCCTCGGTATCGAACATCCAGGTCACCACCAGGCTCTGCGGAAACTGCTCGTAGTCGACATCATGGGTCAGCCACTGGAAGCCGACGATTTCGCTTTTTGCCGTTTCGCAGGCAATGGTCAGGGTGCGGATAAGCTCGCGCTCGATGCCGGCGTATTTTCGTTTCGACGATGCCATAAGGCCCTTCTGGGTCTGAGTTCGTTGCAGCGCCATGTTACCCGAGGGACTTAACGCCAAAGGAAAAGGACACGGATTGATTTTCACCCGAGCCCTTTCGACTTATGCTCGCGCGCACAGCGGCGCAACGCCCGAAACGGCCCTGATCATTCAAGGAAGAAAAGATGCGAAATATCATTCTATTGAGCCTGTGCCTCGGCCTCGTAGCCTGCAGTGCCAACCCACAGCACCTGTATCAGGAACAAGTCGTCAACGCCTCGACTCCGCTGGCGAAAACACCGGAGGAGGCCCTTCGCAATACCTCCGCCCAGCCCATGCAGATTGCGCCCGGCTGGCGCCCCGAGCAGTGGAAGATCACCGCCGAGGAACCTCGCCTGCTGATCAACGGCACGCCATCGAACTACCGGGTATTTTCGGTTGACCTCAAAGCCGGCAAGCCCTTCCAGATCAAGGTGAACTCGTGGTGCGTGAACGCCTGCCTGGGCTTCAGCAAGTACGTGCTGGCACCCTATCTGATTCTGCTGGACGACGAGTCGAAGGTGGTGGGTCAGGGCTTTGGCCAGGTGCGTGGCATCGTCGGTGTCATCGATCAGGATCTGACTGGGCAGGTCGACCGCGACGGCACCTACTACCTGATCGTCGCGGCAGACAACCGCAACCCTGGCAAACAGGTGCTGATCGACAACGTCATGGTGGTGGGCAGCAGCGTGCCGGCCAACGGCCCCCGCATCCAGGTCGGCATGGGCAGTTATCCCTTCGGCAGCGTCGCCCCCTTTCTGGTCGCGCCGCAATAGCGAGTGGCTCGGATAACGGCAGGATTAGAACCGCGATAAAACGCCCCAGCCCTCACTAAAGACATCAGCAATGTATTACCCACGAGAAGAAAAAAGAGATTTCCTCGCCACGCTCTCCACACTGTCGTTGATCGCGATCGTTCCCCTGGCCATTCTTGCCCTCATGAGCAACCACGGTGCGACCTCGCTCTTCATGCTGCTCGGCAGTCAGCAGGCGCAGGCCAGCATTACCGAGATACAGAGCACACCCAACCCTGACCTGAACATCATCACCTACAGCTATGACGCTGACGGAACAACGTTCACGGATACCTACACCCAGAACAGGCAGAACGACCCCGCGTCATACGCCATCGATGACACGATCGCGGTGATCCACTCCACCTGGTCACCCTCGATCAAGATGACGCAGGCCAATTACGACGCCAGCGGTACGGACGCCAAGGTTTTCATCGGCTGCACAACGGCGATCATCCTGTTGCTGTGCCTGTCTTTCTTTGCCCTGACGCGGCAGAGAAAGCATGCAGCAGAAGATTTCTATTATTGACCGCCCATGCGCCGCTCATGGCCGCACAGCCAAGCGCCACGCCCCTTGCACAGCCATCCATACGACGGGAGTTCCGATGCCCGGCATTACACATGTCGCCGATACCTTTCAGGCGTTCCTGAACGATCTGCAAGATCGCCGCACCCCAGCCCTGAAGCAGCTATCCAAGCTGCGCAACGGCTTCGAAGGCTGGTTCAAGATCGAGCTTTATCTGTGGCTGGCTGAACGCTACGGGCTGCAGCCTCAGACGGATGTCGGGGTCGAATACAAAGTCTGGCTGGATCAGCGGCGTGGGCAGATGGATCGCGAAACCAAGCAATGCGACTTGTGGGCGCGTGATGCTGAGACCAACGGCTACCACTACATCGAACTGAAGGTGCCGTTCGCCAACCACAACCGCGGCAAGATGCTTCTCAGCGCATCTGATGATTTCTGGTACATGTCACGCCTTCTCGCGGCCGACCAGTCTGCAGCGACCGGCAGTGTGATCCTGATAGGCGTGGGATTTGACGAGCAGACCTGGAAGCTGGCCATCGACGAAGCGATCACTTACGCAGGCAACGACCCGGCATGTGTACAGCGCAAGACAGGAACCGTGCGGCTGGAGGACGAGCGCTCCCTGCAATGGGCGGTGATGACCAAGTTATACCTGCCTCGCCGCAATACCGAGCGAGACAGGTAGCCGTCGCACCAGGCTCAGCCATACATGCCTGGAGAGGCTGCCGAGCCTCTAGGGAGAGTCTGAAATAGTCGTCATTCCCGCGCAGGCGGGAATCCAGACTCCCGCGGTACCTGGACTCCCGCCTTCGCGGGAGTGACGGTATGGGGCTTTTTCAGAGTTTCCCTAGCGCTTGGCGATGATATAGACCGCATGGACGATGCCTGGGATGTAACCCAGCAGCGTCAGCAGGATGTTGAGCCAGAACGCACCGCCAAAACCCACCTGCAGGAACACACCCAGCGGCGGCAGGATGATAGCGATCAAGATGCGGATAAGATCCATGGCAAAGCTCCTTCTTGGCGTCCAAGACGCGGTCAGAACCATAGACCCTTGACTCAGGAGAGCGGTTCCCACGGCTGCGCTGGCCCCTTCCCGGCTAAGGAGAAAGACCATGGCAGAGCGGCCGAAGGAGGGAAGCCGTGAAGGTGCCCACCCTGCTCGTCGCGCCGGTGGTTGCCAGCAGAGTGCTATATCGGCAGGATTCGGGGGATAACAACAAGGAAGCTGAGTCCATGACTCCTCAAGACTATGACCGTCAGCGCATGCAATCCAACTTCCTCGAATCGCTGCTTGCGGTGTTGGTGATCGGGCTGTTCGTCCTGGCCATCTTTGGCATGGGAGGCGAGCTGCTGGTTGCCATGGCCGTGGTGATTGCGGGTGTACTGGTCAATCTCTATCGCCTGCACCATTCGATCACCGACTATTCCTGCCCCTCATGCGGGGAGTTGCCCCATGAGCGTGTCGACGAACGCGCCGGCCGCCAGCACGACCCAGCAACGCCCAACTGCCTGCACTGCGGCAAGGAGCTGTCGGAGTGACGTTGTCGGGCACCGCATGGAATGCCCTGCCCACCCCATCAGCGCTTGATACAGGCGAACAGTGCATTACCCGATGCGGTATCCCAGGGCATCAGCCGCTGGTAATCATGTTCCAGCACCTGCACCTCGAAGTGCGGCTCCAGTAGCGCCTGCAACTCGGCGAAACTCACTGCCACCATGGGATGCTCATCGTCCCAGACCTCGGTCTGCCCATCCACGCTTCGCTCGATGCGCAGTCGTAGCGCTTGGTGCTCGCCCTCGCCGCGGTAGTACCAACCGGAGCTGAAGCGAAACTGGCCCTCGGCATAACGCGCGCTGTGGGAGACGAACGAGGCGTTGTCGATGCGCTGCTTGTCCACCGCGTTGAAACAGAACACCCCACCGCTCGCCAGGGCGCCATGCACGCTGGCGATGCAGGCCTTGAGTCGCTCGATACTGGCGCTGTAGTGGATGGAGTAGAGAAAGCAGGTGATCAGATCCAGCGGCGTTTCCACGCTGAAACCGCACATGTCCTGCAGGTCGAAGCGCGCCTCGGGGCAGCGCACGGCGGCGCGGTCGAGCATCGGTTGATTGATGTCGAGGCCGGCGCTGGCGTAACCCGCATCGAGGAAGTGCCGCACATGCGGGCCAGTGCCGCAGGCCAGGTCGAGGTGACGCTTGCCGCCATTGCCGAACAGTTGCTGCAGGCGATGGATGCAGTGGCTCTGCGCCTGATAGTCGATATCCGCGCACATCAGGTCGTAGTAACCCGACAGGTCGGTGTAGAGGGCATTGCCGGACATGATGACCTGCCGGGATGTCGAGGGGCGCGCATCATAGCTCAAGCAAAGCGTCGATAGCGCATGCTTTCGACGTGCTGGCGCCCCCGCGCGGCGCTACCGATTCAGGGCATGCGCACCGTCAGGCTGACCAGCTTGAGCACGATGGGCCGAACCAGCATTACGCAGACGAACGCCACCGGCATCGCCAGGCTGTAGGCGCTCAGCACGGCTTGCAGATAGCCGTCGCCAATCCCCTTGTTGGCAGCGGTGATCACCAGCGACATGAGCATGGCCATGATCGCTGACATGAAGAAGGCGAACGCCACGGGCATGGCGCGGGCAGGCAGCTTCCAGCTTCGCGTGGCAGAGGGAGTGAGTTCGAGATCGGACATGGGCGCGGTACCGGTTGGATGAAGTGCGAGGCACTCTAACGAGACCAGGGATTGCCGCGGTAGAGGGGCAAAGGTAAGTTAAGTATCAAGCTTAACTTACGGATCGATCGAGTATTGGAAAGCAAAAGCACGGATACCCTGCGCGGCCTGGAGAGTTTCGTCAAAGCCGTGGAAAGCGGCAGCATTGCCGCTGGCGCCAGGCTACAGGGCATCAGCGCCGCGGCAGCGAGCCAGAACATCGCCCGCCTGGAGCAGAGCCTGGGCACACGCCTGCTGACCCGAACCACTCGTAGCCTGGCGCTCACCGATGCCGGTGCGCTGTACTTCGAGCGGGTGCAGAGCGTGATCCAGGAACTGGAGCTGGCCCGCGCCGCCGTGGCCGACCTGCAGGATGAGCCCCGTGGCCTGCTGCGCATCGCCGCCAGTGCCGCCTTTGGCCGCCACGTGCTGGCACCGCGGATCCCCGGCTTCATGGCTCGCCATCCACGCATCCGCTGCGAACTGCTGACCACCGACGCCAGTGTCGACCACATCCAGGAAGGCGTGGACGTCAGCATCCACATCGAACAGCAGTTGCAGGACGGCCTGGTCGCCCGGCACATCGCCACCGCGCAGACTCGTTTCTGCGCCGCCCCGTCCTACTTGCAGCGTGCCGGACGACCGAGCGAGCCGGAGGATCTGCGCGATCACGACTGCCTGCTGTTTCGTATCGCTGTCGACGGACGCTTCCTGCGCTGGGGCTTCGTGCGTGACGGTCTGCACTTCGATGCACAGGTCAGGGCCAGCATGAGCAGCAACGACATCGACGCCCTCGCCCTATGCGCGGCAGCAGGTGGAGGCGTCACCCGCCTGGCCTCCTTCGTCGCCGATCCCTACCTGGCACGCGGCGAACTGGTGGAGCTGTTCTCTTCCGCGACGCCCACCCGCAGCCGGGCGACCAGCGCACCGCTGGATTATTACCTGTGCGTGCGTGATCGCTACGAGCTGACGCCCAAGGTTCGCCTGTTCATGGATTACCTGCTGCAGGCCTTGCCGGCAGAACTGAAGCCGCGCCCTGGCGGCAACTGGCGAGACGCGTCGGACAGCGCAAACGACTAGCCGGAGGTCGACTCCAGACAATTGCACCACAGCCTTGCGGCCTAAGGTGGGAAACCTTTTGTCTGAATCAGGAGCCTGACATGGCCAACAAACCGATCACCGTCCTGCGCGACACCCAACCGATGCCCGTCGTCGACGCCTGCAAATGGGAGCGCATCGAGGGTGAGCCGCACACCGTCAATCTCAACGCCTACACCTCCGATGACGGCAGCAAGATCATGGGCACCTGGATCTGCACACCGGGCAAATGGCGCGTGGAATACGTGAAGTGGGAGTACTGCCACTTCCAGGAAGGCTACTGCATCATCACCCCGGACGGCATGCAGCCGATTCACCTCAAGGCCGGCGACATCTTCGTGGTCGAGCCCGGCATGAAAGGCACCTGGGAAGTGGTCGAGACGGTGCGCAAGTACTTCGTGTTCGCCTGACGCGGCCTGACAGCGGCAACCTTGCTTGAAAAACCCAGGAACCTGGCCTATTCACAACGGTCAGTGCTACTCCGCCGATCCGGCGGTTTCCAACCACGGACGACCCACAAGGTCTTTCAGCAAGGAATTCTCATGAATCGACTCAAACTGCCGCTGTTCACCCTCGCCTGCGCCCTGCCCCTGGCAGCCTGCGCCGCCACGCTCGAGGCACTCAAGCCCTATCCTGCCGCCGCCGACGGCTACAGCCGCCATGTAATCGAGCTGCCAGCGCAGGCCGACGAAGCCGAGCACAAGGTGGAGATCATCGCCGGCAAGACCCTGGAAGTGGACTGCAACCAGCAGCGTCTAGGTGGCCAGTGGCAGGAAAAGACCGTGGAAGGCTGGGGCTACAGCTATTACGAGCTGGGCCAGGTCGGCCCGGCGATGAGCACGCTGATGGCCTGCCCGGACGGCAGCCGTAAACCGGCCTTCGTACGCGTTGGCGGCGAGCCGCAACTAGTGCGTTACAACAGCAAGCTGCCGCTGGTGATCTACGCCCCATCGGACGTCGAGGTGCGCTATCGCATCTGGTCGGCCGGCAGCGACGTCACCCAAGCGCCGCGTCAGTGACAGGCGGCTCGCGCGACAGCCTTTCCCGTCACCGATAGCCCATCGACACAGGTTGCCCAGCGCGGCTTATGAAAATAAGCCGCGCTGACGCCTTTATCACGCTGACTCCAACTCCCTTGCTGGTTATGCTCCGGCTTATCCCCAGCAAGCATCTGTAGCGGAACCAGCCATGGATATCGAACACCTCTTCGCCGAACTGCATAGCCTGCCCAGCATCCCCAAGGTCGCGCAGGAGCTGATCCAGCAGTTCGACAACCCCAGCGCCAATCTGGAAAGCGTGGCACGCAACATCGAACGTGACCCGGTGATCGCCGCCAAGGTGTTGCGCCTGGCCAACTCGGCACGTTTTCGTGGCGCCCGAGAAGCCACCAGCGTGGAAGACGCTGCCATGCGCCTGGGCTTCAACACCCTGCGCACGCTGGTGATGGCCTCGGCGGTGACCGGCGCGTTCAAGGTGGACACCGGCTTCGACCTGAAGGCCTTTTGGCTCAACAGCTTCCGCGTGGCGAGCATCGCCCGCACTCTGGCCAGGCAGTTGCAACTCGACGCCGACGCCGCTTTCACCTGCGGGATGATGCACAACATCGGCGAATTGCTGATCCAGGCCGGCGCGCCGGACTTTGCCCGCCGCCTCAACCGCCAACCGCAGCGCGAAGCCGCCGCTCATGCCGCCGAGGAAACCCTGCAACTGGGCTTCGGCTACCCGGAAGTTGGCGCCGAACTGGCACGCCGCTGGCAATTGCCGCAACTGATCCAGCACGCCATCGGCTACCAGGCCCGCCCCAGCCAGGCGCCGGACGACGGGGTCTATGCCCGGCTGGTGGCGCAATCGGTACTGATCGGCGAGACCATCGAACTCGACGGCGTCAGCGAGCAGGCTCAACAGAGCCTGGAAGGTCCACTGTTCGAGGAGGTCGACCTGGGCAAACTGTTCCAGGCGCTGCCCGCCGTACTCGAGGCAGACAAGGCATTCGCCGAGTTGCTGGGGTGAAATGAGGTCTGTCTGGCGACAGCCCGTCGCTTCGCTCAGGGCGCTGGCGGGAGCTGGTCAAGAGCAAGCAGGGAAGAAGATGAAAAACCGCGCCAGGCGTGAATGCGTGCTCAGCGTTAGCCTGATTTCTTGTCGGTATCGGCCTTGGCTGCAACGGCCAGGGCCATGACCACTTCACGCACCACTTTGCGCTGCGGCATCGGCAGGCCCAGAAAGGCCTCGATGACCTCACGTTCCTGATAGAACTTCGGATCCTCCCAACGACCACGCTGCTCACGCACGGTAGCCGCGGCGCGCTCACCGAAGCGCAGCACCTGCGGTTCGACACGCAGCCACTCGGCCAGTACCTGCAACTTGTCCTGGGAAGGGATCGCCTCACCACGCAGCCAACGTGAAACGGCCTGGAAGGTCACGGAGCGCCCCCAGTAGCGCGAGTTGAACTCACGCTCCAGCACGGCTGGGCGATCTGGATAGCCAGCCGCGATCATGGCACTGCGCAAGCGCTGGGCGAATTCTGTTTTCTCGGTCATGGACGCGGACGTTAAATTCCGCTTCCATGCTTGATTGAACATTCAGTTGTATTTTAAATGAAATTCATGATTTCATCGTTATTCGGAAGGTTTTATTTCGTGCACAAGGAGGCGCCATGATCAGTCCACTCAACCCCAGCTTCGAAGATATCCGCCTCACTGTGCAGCGGGCTGCGGATGGTCGTTTCTGGTTCGCCGCGCAGCCCGTCTGCCAGGCACTGGAACTGGCCGACGAACACGCGGCGCTGCTGAGCCACTGCCGCCCCGAAGGCATCTTGTTCGGCAACGAAGAAACGCCGCAGGCCATGATCGATCTGGAGAATCTGCTGCGCCTGAGCCTGCACAGCACCAGCCCACGAGCCGAGCGCCTGCGCGAGTGGTTATGCCAGGCCCTATTGCCGCACCTGTTCAGCAGCGCCAACCTGCCGAGCTACCGGCAACTGAACGCGGCAGACAAGCGCCTGCGCGTGCTCAAATGGCACGACGACTGGTGGATGTCGGTGAACGATGTGATGCAGTTGTTCGGAAGTCGGCCGGAACTGCTTGGACTGAACGATGAACACCGTTGCGGCTGAGCGCAGTGGGGCGGGGTGAATTCAGGAATGTGATGAAACCATCGTTATTCCCGCGAAGGCGGGAACCCAGAGATAGCGGTGGCACCTGGACTCCCGCCTTCGCGGGAGTGACGGTCATGGGCCTGCCAGGGTTGCCATGACGGCGCTTGGCTCCGTCACGACATGCAGCACTGCTTGTACTTCTTGCCGCTGCCACAGGGGCACGGATCGTTGCGACCGACCTTGGCGTCATCGCGGCGTACCGGCAGCAAGGGCTGCAGGTTCTGCTGCCAGTATTCGTAGAGTTCGACCGCTGCCGGCTCGATCATCGCCGTGCTGGCATCGTATTCGGCGTCGGACATGGCCTTGAGCGTTTCCGTGCCGCTTTCGTCACCGTGCAGGGCGATCAGCTTCAGCGCCGCTGACGCAGCCTCGGGCAATGCCTCTTCCAGCCAGCCGGCCACCGCAGCGCCACGCAGATAGCCCGAGCACCACTCCGAGACGATCAGTTTCTCGCCCTTGCCGTTGCTGTCCGCCAGGAAGATCGCCTCGTAGTCGTCCGGCTCCTCGCTGAGCATGTAGGTCGCCTCGCTCATCAGCTCGACAGCCAGCTTCATGAAGCGCTCGCCATCCTTGTCGCTGGGCCACTGCGGCGGCTGATCGGCCCAGATCGCCGAGTACCAGACGGCGGGCGCGACCTGGCGCGGTGCCGAGACGATGGCGGCAAAGAAGCCGTCCAGCTCGCTGGCGGACAGGATCGAGTCATCGTTGCCGTACTTGAGCAGCCACTGATCGAGCTTCTCCAACCCTCTGTTGTCCATCGCCACGCCTCACGCTGAAAAAAGGGCGTTACTGTCCCACAGATACGTGGATTCAGACAGCCTGAGCCGCCGTCCGGCATATCGCGGATGCCCCCGCCGCGATGGCCCGGTACAATGCGCGCCCAACCGTGCCTCAGCCCTAAATAGAAAAACCATGTCCTTGCCCAAGAACCACCTGGAACTGCTCAGCCCTGCGCGTGATGTCGAGATCGCCCGCGAGGCCATCCTGCATGGCGCCGACGCCGTCTACATCGGCGGCCCGAGCTTCGGCGCGCGGCACAATGCGTGCAACGAAGTGAGCGATATCGCCGGGCTGGTGGAGTTTGCCCGCCGCTATCACGCGCGGGTGTTCACCACGATCAACACCATCTTGCATGACGATGAGCTGGAGCCGGCACGCACGCTGATCCATCAGCTCTACGACGCGGGTGTGGATGCGCTGATCGTGCAGGACATGGGGGTGATGGAGCTGGATATTCCGCCCATCGAGCTGCATGCCAGCACCCAGACCGACATTCGTACCCTGGCACGCGCCAAGTTTCTCGACCAGGCTGGCTTCTCCCAGCTGGTACTGGCGCGCGAACTGAACCTGCAGGAAATCCGCGCCATTGCCGATGAAACCGATGCCGCCATCGAGTTCTTCATCCACGGCGCGCTGTGCGTGGCCTTCTCCGGCCAGTGCAACATCTCCCATGCGCAGACCGGGCGCAGTGCCAACCGTGGCGACTGCTCGCAAGCCTGCCGCTTGCCCTACACCCTCAAGGATGAAAAAGGCGGCGTGATCGCCTACGAAAAACACCTGCTGTCGATGAAGGACAACAACCAGAGCGCCAACCTGCGCGCCCTGGTCGAGGCCGGCGTGCGCTCGTTCAAGATCGAGGGCCGCTACAAGGATGTGGCCTACGTGAAGAACATCACCGCCCACTACCGCCGTGAACTCGACGCGATTCTCGAGGATCGCCCGGACTTGGCCCGCGCCTCCAGCGGCCGTACCGCGCACTTCTTCGTGCCTGATCCGGACAAGACCTTCCACCGCGGCAGCACCGACTACTTCGTCACCGAGCGAAAGGTGGACATCGGCGCCTTCGACTCGCCGACCTTCACCGGGCTGGCAGTAGGCAATGTCGAGAAGGTGAACAAGCGCGACCTGATCGCCGTCACCCACGAGCCGCTGTCCAACGGCGACGGCCTCAACGTGCTGGTCAAACGCGAGGTGGTCGGTTTCCGCGCCAACATCGCCGAACTCAAAGGTGAGTTCGAAGAAGACGGAGAGAAGCGCTACCGCTACCGCGTCGAGCCCAACGAAATGCCCGAGGGGCTGTTCCGCCTGCGCCCGAATCACCCGCTCTCGCGCAACCTCGACCACAACTGGCAGCAAGCCCTGCAACGCACCAGTGCCGAGCGCCGCATTGGCGTGAGCTGGAAGGCCGAGCTGCGCGAGGATGCGCTCAAGCTCACCGCCACCAGTGAGGAAGGTATCAGCGTCGACGTCGCCCTGCCCGGCCCGTTCGGCACGGCCAACAAGCCGGAACAGGCACTCGACGGCCTGCGCGACCTGCTCACCCAGCTCGGCACCACCATCTACCACGCCCAAAGCGTGACGCTGGATGCACCACAGGCGTTCTTCGTGCCCAACTCGCAGCTCAAGGCACTGCGCCGCGACGCCATCGAGGCGCTGACCGAAGCGCGCGTCGCCGCCCACCCGCGCGGCCATCGCAAGGCCGAGACCGAACCGGCACCGGTGTACCCGGAATCGCACCTGTCGTTCCTCTACAACGTCTACAACCAGAAGGCGCGTGACTTCTATCATCGCCACGGCGTACAGCTGATCGATGCCGCCTACGAGGCGCACGAAGAGCCCGGCGAAGTACCGGTGATGATCACCAAGCACTGCCTGCGCTTCTCCTTCAACCTGTGCCCGAAGCAGGCCAAGGGCGTCACCGGCGTGAAGACCCGCGTCGCACCGATGCAGCTGGTGCACGGCGATGAAGTGCTGACCCTGAAGTTCGACTGTAAGCCGTGCGAGATGCATGTGATCGGCAAGATGAAGGGCCATATCCTCGACCTGCCGCATCCGGGCAGCGCCGCGACGCAAGTGGTCGGCCACATCAGCCCGGATGATCTGCTCAAGACCATTCGCCAGAAACCGGGCTACAGCCACTGATCCGAGGGTGCGCCAGGCGCATCCTCGGCAGGCTCCAGCAGTGAAGGCCTAATGCAGCTGTCGGGCGAAGCGCTCCACGGCACCGAGCACCTGCTTGGCACCCTGACGAATCTCCACGATCACATCACCCGCCTGATTGGCCAGCTCCAGGCCGGCCTCGGCCTGGGTGCGGCTGTTGGCCATGTCGCGCACGGCGGCGTCCACCAGTTTCTGGTTGTCCTGCACCACCCCGACGATCTCCTCGGTGGCCTTGCTGGTGCGGCTGGCGAGCTGGCGCACCTCGTCGGCGACGACGGCGAAGCCACGGCCCTGCTCCCCTGCCCGCGCGGCCTCGATGGCCGCGTTCAGAGCCAGCAGGTTGGTCTGCTGGGCGATACCGCCGATGGTCTGCACCATGGTACTGATCAGCACCGACTGCTTGCCGAGGGCCTCGATACCTTCGGAGGCCGAAGTCATCTGCTCGGCGATGCGCTGCATGGTCTGCACCGTCTCGGTCACCACCTGATCGCCGCGCTGGGCGGTGGTGTCGGTGCGCTGGGAAATGCCGTAGGCGGTGTCAGCCGCGTCGTTGACCTCTTCTTCGCGGTTGACCTGATCGGTGATCACCGTGGCGAACTTGACCACCTTGTACAGACGATTCTGGGTGTCGTGCACCGGGTTGTAAGTGGCTTCGAGCCAGACCACGTGGCCGTGGCTGTCCACGCGCTTGAAGCGCCCGGCAACGAACTCACCGCGGTTCAGTTGTTCCCAGAAGCGTGTGTACTCGGCGGAGGATGACTCCTGCGGTTCGCAGAAGATGCGGTGGTGTTGGCCCCTGATCCGATCCAGGCTGTAGCCCATGGCACTCAGGAATTGCTCGTTGGCGGTGAGCACGTGGCCCTGCAGGTCGAACTCGATCACGGCGGTCGAACGCAGCAGTGCGTTGATGAAATCCTCGTTCTCGCGCGCCTTGTTCATGCTCTCGGTTATCTCGCTGCCGATGCACTGAACGCGTTGCACGACGCCCCGTTCGTCCGCCAGAGGCATCCAGGAAGCCTGCACCCACACCAGCGCGCCATCGCTGCGCAGGAAACGATAGCGATCACTGATCGAATGACCGGAAACGATCGCCGCGCTGAGATCCTTGTAGCACGGCAGATCCTTGACGTAGGCCGGCACGAAGTCGCTCAGCGGGCGCCCTTTCAGTTGCTCGGGCGCATAGCCGACGAAACGGGCGAACTTGTCGTTGCAATCGACGATCCGCCGCTGGGGATCGATCGACAGCATGATCTTCTGCGCCTGTATGCCTTGGACGAGCTGCTTGTACAGCGACAGCTCGGTGTCTTTCTGCTGCAACTCCTTCTTCAACTGGTTACCGAACATGTGCCTTCTCCAAGCAGTCCTCTTCCTGTGAACGGCCGACCTGCGAATCAATCGAGGCCGGCGTCAACTCAAGCATAGAAGGCGATTGGCAAAGCGTGAAAAGCGGTGCGTCAAGCAACCGTGCCGAGCACCTCGACTGCCCGCACGTCCAGATCGCGCCGCAGGTAGTCCATACGCCGTTCGTGGAACGCGCGCATATGCGGCAGCGCCATGTGCTCGGCCAGCGCCGCCTGCGAAGCCCAGACCTCGTAGAAGATGAACAGCGTCGGATCCTGCGCATCGCGCAGCATGTGGTACTCGATGCAGCCCGGCTCGGCGCGGCTGGGGTCGATGTAGGCGCGGAACAGGCGTTCGAAGGCCTCGGCCTGCTCGGGCTTGGTATGGGCGTGAAGAATGAAGGCGTGCATGTTGGCTCCTGCCGTGAAGGAATGGCCACACTCTAGCGCACGCCAAGTCGCCACTTTCATGACTATCAGTCAACAATCCTTTGCCTGCGAGCGGCTGTTTCAACAACAGGTCGATGGTTAATCTGCTCCCATCATTTCCGGGAGTCACTCATGAAAAAGATCCTGCTACTCAACGGCGGCAAACAGTTCGCGCATTCCGAAGGCCGCTACAACAGCACGTTGCACGACGCCGCCGTGGCGTATCTCGACCGCGCCGGTTTCGACGTCAAGACCACCTTCATCGACGGCGGCTATGACGTGGAAGAAGAAGTGCAGAAAATCCTCTGGGCCAACGTGGTGATCTATCAGATGCCCGGCTGGTGGATGGGCGCACCGTGGACGGTGAAGAAGTACCTCGACGAGGTCTTCACCGCCGGCCATGGCAGCCTCTACGCCAACGATGGCCGTACCCGCTCCGATGCCTCGCAGAAGTACGGCAGCGGCGGGCTGATCCAGGGCAAGCAATATATGCTGTCACTGACCTGGAACGCGCCGGTGCAGGCCTTCGAAGACCCGACGGATTTCTTCGAAGGCAAAGGCGTGGACGCGGTGTACTTCCCCTTCCACAAGGCCAACGAGTTCCTCGGCATGAGCGCCTTGCCCACCTTCATCTGCAACGACGTGATGAAGGTGCCGAACATCGAGCAGGATGTGGCGCGCTACGAACAACACCTGGCCAAGGTATTCGGCAGCAACTGATGCTTGCGGGGGTTCATTGCCCGCCGAACACTGCCGTCCAATAGATGCCGGCGTCGCTCTGCGGGTCGCTGCCGTAGGCGGCGCCAAGTGCATCGAATTGCGGGTTCATGATGTTGGCGCAATGGCCTGGGCTGGCCAACCAGCCTTCGACCACCTTGCCCGGGGTATCCAGCGCGGCGGCAATGTTCTCGCCCACCCGACCGCCGCTGTAACCCGCCAGCTCCGCGCGATCCCCGGGCGTACGGCCATCACGCCCCTGATGCGCAAAGAAGTTGCCATTGGCCATGGCCCGGCTATGCGCCTCGGCTGCGCTGCCCAGTTCTGCACTCCAGGCAAGCGGTGCAGCGGCGGCAAGGGCCTGGTTGCCGCACTGGCGCGCCTGGGCCCGAGCGGCGTTGATCTGCTGCAAGAGCTTCTCCCCTTCACTCTGCCAGTCACCCAAACGGCCGCTGAGCAGTGGTCGCGCTAGGAGAATGCGCCAATCACGCCCCTGCTGGCTGACGCCGATATCGATGAACTGCGGATCGAGCAGCACACGACAGAAGCTTTCGCTCAGCGCCTGCATCGCCGATTGGACATCGCGCGGGCCAGATAGAGTAATGGCCTGCACGTTGACCAGCGGATAGCCAGCTGCACTCAAAGATTGCTGCAAGTCGCCGGTGCCGTCGGCCGGCAGCACCAGACGTGGATCATTGGCCAGCGGCGGTAGCGGCTCGGAGGCCTGCACACCGCAACGCTGAACCTCACTGCGATAGGCGTTGATCGCATCGATCAGTGCCCCGCCCTCGGCGGCCTGCAAGCCAGACGCAGCCGCCAGTGCCAGCACGGCCAACAGGCAGCGACTCCATCGCCATTTCATCATTGTTGTTGTCATACCGCTCTCTCCCCACTAACGTCGTGATTCTGACGCACCATCCGGCGCTGGATCATAGCCGGCTTCCCGCGCTTGCCGAAGCCCCGTGAATACGGGCATCCGAGAACAGCCGGCAGGCTTCCTGCATAGCCACTTACTGTCATGCATCACTTCGCCTCCTCCGTTGTAGAGAACACCTGATGCCCGGTCACTACGCACAGAACGAACAACACCGCCGCTTGGTTCTCAAGGCTCTGCTATGGATCACGCTGGGCGGTGGTTTGTTCTTCTCGGTAATCAATCTGTTGCATGACAACTGGCTGTTGGCGCTTCTGGAGATCGCTTATGCCGGCGTCTCGCTGTATCTGCTGCTCATCCTCGACCGAACACGCAACCTGCAGCTATTGACCGCGATCTACCTGTTGCCGTTCTTCAGCATCATGATGGTGGCGCTGGCCCAGCCTCATACCAGCTTCGCCGTGTTCGGCTGGATCCAGACCATCCCGATCATCTGCTACCTGCTACTGGGCCTGCGCCTGGGCATGTATGTTTCGCTGCTGTTCGTGGGCATTGGTCTGTTCGTCTTCAGCCGCCGCTTCTCTTCCGAGCAATTGCTGCAGAACGTGGAGATCATCGCCAACCTCGGGCTGGCCAGCCTGGCAGTGATGGTTTTCGCGCACATCTACGAGCGCAGCCGAATCGGCAACGAGAAGCGCCTGACCGAGCTGGCCACCACCGACGCACTGACTGGTCTGCCGAACCGGGTGAAGCTGGCGGAAGTGTTCGAGCGTGAACGCGCGCATGCACTGCGCAACGGTACGCCGCTTTCGCTGATATTCATCGACATCGATCATTTCAAACAGATCAACGATCAGTTTGGCCATGAGGCAGGCGATCGCGCCCTGGATCACTTCGCCAAGGTGCTGGCGCAGCGTCTGCGTATCAATGATCTGTTCTGTCGCTTGGGTGGCGAGGAGTTCGCCGTGCTGTTGCCTGGCAGCACCGTCGGGCAAGCGCGGGAGATCGCAGAAAGCCTGCGCTTGCGCCTGGCGACGGCGCCGCTCGAATTGGCCAGCGGATCACTCAGCATGACGCTGAGCGCGGGCGTCGCCAGTTTCGGCGCTGACGGGCATTCGCTCGACGAGTTGATGCTGGCAGCGGATCGACGCACCTACGCCGCCAAGCGCGCCGGGCGCAATCGGGTCATCAGCACAGAAGACGCTGGCGACACCCAGCCGGCACTGAGCTGAGGCACGGGCAGCTCAGGCGTAAACGCTGAGGCCGCCCTTCTCCTGCAGCCACTGGCGATAGGTTTCCAGCGAATCGGTCTGCTTGTCGCCATTGTGCCCGGCGATACGCACGCTGCCGTCCAGGCCGGCATCCACCATTTTCTGCACCTGCGCCAGCAGCTTGGCGGCATCGTCGCGATCGAGCGTGGTCACGTCCGGCAGTTGAATCACCGAAGGCGTCGAGGGCTTGCTCTCGGCGCTGCGCTGTATGCCGCTGCTGGAGGATGCACTGCCGCCGTTCATTGCCCGCAGCAATCCGCCTTCACTGCGCGCGACCACTTGCTTGGCAAAGCGTCGCAGGTCGCCCAGGGGATCCTGGCTGCTCTGGCCTTCGCTCTCAGCGCTGCCTGTAGTCGAACTTTTGTTGAGCTGACTGCCGTAGTAACTGAGCATGGCAGGCGTGCTGTTGTTGATGCTGGTCATGGGGCCTCCGCCAAAAGCGTTTGCCTCATGCAAAGCAGATTCCGGGCCAGGCGCTACAGGCCCCTGATTACAGGGGTTGCACGCTTCCCTGCGGCAGTGATTTGCCACCTTCAGGCAAGGCTTTGCCCGTGCGTATCACCCCAGCAGGTCGACCATCACCGCATTGCTGTAGATCAGGCAACCATCCTCGGCGCTGTAGCCAACCAGGTGGAATTGGCCGCGCCCCTCCTCACCACCGAGGTAGACCCGCCACTTGCACTCGCTCAACGGGCCGAAGCCATCCGGCATGACCAGCTCCAGCGTCTGCGTGTCGGCATCGATCATCATGTCGCGCGTGCCGCTGCGCTGCAGCTGCTCCTCGGCTTGCTCCAGGCGCAGGTGTTCCGGCTCGCTGACATAGAACTGCAGGGTGCCGATGGGGATGGATTTGCTGTCGTTGTCGGCCTTACGCCAACCGTCGATGCTCAGGGTGTTCATCTGCAAGTCTCCTCAGTGAAACCTGAGTTCAGGGCAAACGCCCGCTTACAGAAGGTGGGACAAACGAGATGCAGGCATGACTCATGACAATGGACGAACGGCCTACCGTTTGCTTGTCGAGTCGATTGCGCTAGGCTCTGCACCTCAATTGAAAGGAGGTACTCCCATGGCCCGCGCCACTGCCCGCCACATCCTGGTTGCCAGCGAAGACAAGTGCAACGAACTGAAAGCCGCCATCGAAGGTGGTGCCGACTTCGCCCAGTTGGCGAAAGACAATTCCTCCTGCCCGTCCGGTCGTAGCGGCGGCGACCTGGGTTCTTTCGGCCCCGGCCAGATGGTCAAGGAATTCGATACCGTGGTGTTCAGCGCACCGGTCGGCGTCGTCCAAGGCCCGGTGAAAACCCAGTTCGGTTACCACCTGCTGGAAGTTACCAGCCGCCAGGACTGATTCTCAGCAAAGGAAGGGCCGCATCTGCGGCTCTTCTCTTGCCCAAGCCTTTTTCAGTACCCACGTAGTAGGGCTCTGGGTTTCACCATGAAGCGCGGTATTCGGCTCACTTCCATCCTGCTGGTGTTCATCTGCTTGTCCCTGGCGTTGCTGACGGCCTGGCAGATCTGGTTTTCCCGTGAGCGCGCATTGCACGAGCTGAACGTGGCTAACCTCAACCTGGTTCAGGCCCTGGACAACTACAGCGAAGGCGTCATTCGCCAGTCCGAGCTGGTGCTGCTGGATCTGGCTGAACGACTGGAGCAAGAGGGCAAGGATCATGTGCACCTCGAACGCCTGCAGACCGTGGTGCAGGAACAAAGCCGCGTCCTGCGACTGGCCAGCACCATCATCATCTACGGCGCCGATGGCAACCGCCTGCTGGTCTCTCGGGGCGACATCAACTCTCGCCCCAATGCCGAGGATCGTGAATTCTTCATCCATCACCGCGACACGCCGTCCACCGATACGTTCATCGGTCCCACCATCAAAAGCCGCCTAACCGGCGAATGGGTGTTCACCGTAAGTCGACGCCTGAACGATGCCAGCGGCCAGTTCTCCGGCGTCGTCGCCATCACCCTGAGCGTTGAGCATTTCCTCCACTTGTTCGGCAGCCTCAACCTGGGCACCCAAGGGACGATGAGCCTGTCGACCAGCGATGGCCGGATTCTATTTCGCCACCCCTTTCGCGAGCAGGATATCGGGTTGAACTGGTCAGACTCGCCCATCATGGAAATGCTACGCGAACACAACCCCGTGACCGCCTTGCAGACCTCACGCATCGACGGAACCGAGCGTGTGTATGCCTTCCGCCGCAATGATCGCCTGCCACTGATCACCGCCGTCGCTCTTGGCCGTGACGAGGCGTTGGCCGCCTGGCGTCGCGATGCCGAACTGTTCGCCACGCTGATTCTGCTTCTGCTGCTCGCCGTCAGCATCATCGGGCAGCGCCTGATCGTCGACATCCGCCGTCGCTCACGCGCCGAACGCCAGTTGCTCAGCGCCCGGGAAGAGTTGCTCGATGCCAATGCCCGCCTGGAGATACTGGCCTCGCAGGATGCACTCACCGGCCTGGCCAACCGCCGCAGTTTCGACCAGGCGCTGGAAGTGGAGATTCGCCGGGCGCAGCGGCGTGGTTCATCCCTGTCACTGATGCTGCTCGATATCGATCTGTTCAAGCGCTACAACGACCACTATGGCCACCTGGCCGGTGACGAGTGTCTGCGCACCGTGGCCGATGTACTCAAGCAATGCGTACGCCGTCCGGGGGATCTGGCGGCGCGCTACGGTGGAGAAGAGCTGGTGGTGATCCTTCCAAACACCACGCGTGAAGGTGCAGAAGCCGTCGCGCGTGCCTTCATGGATGCGCTGGAACAGCGCAACCTGCCTCACCAGGACAGCCCGTTCGCCAGGGTCACAGCCAGTGTCGGCGTGGCCAGCCTGACGCCTGACGCGCAAGACAGTACTCACTTGGCGCTGAAACTGATCGAGGCGGCCGACCAGGCCCTCTATCGAGCCAAGGCCGAAGGTCGCAACCGTCTGGAAATTGCGCAGTTGCATATGGCTCCAGAGAGGTGACAAGTCGGCCGAAGCGGTTCAGCATCGCTTCGAACTGTCAGCCACGGAAG
The DNA here is from genome assembly GCF_003008615.1 of Pseudomonas mendocina. NCBI lineage: Bacteria > Pseudomonadati > Pseudomonadota > Gammaproteobacteria > Pseudomonadales > Pseudomonadaceae > Ectopseudomonas > Ectopseudomonas mendocina. The sequence continues at coordinate 4,100,708 of NZ_CP027657.1, read as the reverse complement.
ATCGGTCACGATGAGCAACGGCACCCCGCACCCTCTGCAGCAACTGGCCCAGAACCTGCTCGGCAAACCTCTGCACGAACTCGAGCCGGAAGAAACCCACGTACTCGAACAGATCCGTCAGCGCCGCCCCATTAGCCGCGATGCTGCCGACGCCTCGGATGAAGAGTCGAGCTTCGGCGAGCGCCTGTCGGACAAGGTCGCCGCAGTGGGTGGTTCCTGGACGTTCATCATCTGCTTCGCACTGACCATGCTCGGCTGGATGCTGATCAACACCGACGTCCTGTCGCACTTCGGCATGGCCTTCGACCCCTACCCTTACATCTTCCTCAACCTGATGCTCTCGACCCTGGCAGCGATCCAGGCGCCGATCATCATGATGAGTCAAAACCGCCAGGCGGCGAAGGATCGCCTCGCCGCACGGCTGGACTTCGAAGTGAACCTGCGTGCCGAGCTGGAGATCATGCGCCTGCACGAGAAGATCGATCAGAAGATCCAGCAGCGCCTGGATCAGATCCTCGAACGCCTACCGGAAAAGCGCCCGCACGACTGAGCCAGTGATCGTAGGGTGCGCCATGCGCACCAGCACCTGTTTCAGCAATACGCCCTAAGGCAGCGTCGGCTCGCGCCGGCGCCAGCTATCGAGCAAACGCCCGCCCCAGACATTGATCAACAGCCCCACCATCACCAGCGCCGCGCCGATCATCTGCAACGGCCCCAGGCGCTCGCCCAGCAGCAGCGCCGCCGAGCTGATGCCCACCACCGGCACCAGCAACGAGAACGGCGCCACCTGGCTGGCCGGATAGCGCGATAACAGGCGGCTCCACAGGCCATAACCGAGAATGGTCGCACCGAACGCCAGGTAAGCCAGCACCAGCATCGAATCCAGGTTGAGCGTGCGCAGCGACTGCCCGATCAGCTCCGGCCCCTCCAGCCACAGCGACAGCGCCAGGAACGGCAGCGGTGGGATCAGGCTGCCCCAGACAACAAGACCAACCAGATTGACCTTGCCCAGCTTGCGCGTGACCACATTGCCCAGCGCCCACATCGAGGCCGCAGCGATGGTCAGGGCAAAACCCGCCAGGGTCATGGTATGCCCGCCCTGCAGGCCGATCAGCACCAGGCCGCTGGCCGCCACTAGCAGACCGAACAGGTTGCTGCCGCGCAGCCGCTCACCGAGAAACAGTGCAGCGAAAAACAGGGTGAAGAAGGCCTGCGATTGCAGCACCAGCGACGCCAGACCGGCGGGCATGCCGACGTACATGGCGTAGAACAGGCAGGCGAACTGGCCCAGCGAGATGGTCATGCCGTATGCCAGCATCCAGCGCAGCGGCACTTGTGGCCGACGCACGAAGAGAATCGCGGGAAATGCGGCGAGCATGAAGCGCAGAGCGCCCATCAACATCGGCGGCATGCCGTGCAGGCCGACCTTGATCACCACGAAGTTCAGCCCCCAGACGACGATCACCAGCAGCGCCAGCAGCAGATCCTTGGGTGACATGGAAACAGTCCTAGAACGAAGGGCACTCATTAGACCCGCATGGCCGATAATGCGGCAGACACAGTGCCAGAAGAAAAACACCGCACAGTGCGCTGATCGCCCCCTGATCGCCTGCAAGGCGTTCAGTCAGCACATGGCCTTTGCTACTCTGCGCCCTCCCCCTCGCTCGTAATGCCTCATGACCCTGCACGACTTTCTGCTGTTCGCTCTGCCGGCGATCTTCCTTACCGGGCTGTCCAAGGGCGGTTTCGGCGGCGCTCTGGGCGGCATCGCCGTACCGCTACTGGCACTGGCGACCTCACCGAAACAGGCAGTGGCGGTCATGTTGCCGATTCTCTGCCTGGCCGACGTGGTGGGGCTGAAGGCTTACTGGGGCAAATGGGATACGGCCAACCTCAGGGTCATGCTGCCCGGTGCCGTGATCGGCATCGTCATCGGCTCGCTGACCTTCGGCTTCTTCGACGAGCGCGCCATCGGTCTACTGATTGGCGCCATCGCCATCCTCTTCGTCGGACTCGGCCTGGTGGTCGGCAACCAGGCGCCACGCCCGCTGCACAAAGGCCGCGGTACGCTGCTGTCCACACTGGCCGGCTTCACCAGTTTCGTCGCCCATGCCGGTGGCCCACCGGTGATGATGCACCTGTTGCCGCAGCAGTTGGAGAAGGTGCGTTTCGTTGCCACCATCAACCTGTTCTTCCTGCTGACCAACGCGGCGAAGCTGTTCCCCTATGCCGCGCTGGGCCAGTTCACCCAGGAAAACCTGCTGCTGAGCCTGATGCTCGCCCCCATCGTGCCGCTGGGCGTATGGAGCGGCCTGTGGCTGCAATCACGGGTCAACCACCTGTGGTTCTACCGCATTGCCCGGCTGGGCATTCTACTGGCCGGCATACAACTGATCTGGCGGTACCTCTAAGAGCCTGTTCATTATCTTTAGGCTCATTTTCGATGGTTTTGTCTGCGAACGGGTGTAGATACCTACAAGCTGGTGGGCTAACCCCCTTGAGAGTTTCGCGCTACGGTAGGGTGGGCTTCAGCCCACCAATTTCGTAAGCAGCAGAGAAAGATCGTGAACAGGTTCTAAACCAGTAGAGTGCGCCGCGCGCACCGCTCTCGATCAAGGTTCGGCTGTGCGCCACAGTTCAGGCCAATCGCCAGGGTTACCACCGGCACAGCGATTCAAGGTGCTGAATGACGCCAGTTGAAAGCGCTCGCCATCAAAGCGCCAACTCCCCGCGTCTCCGCAATCGGCAATTCCCCGCCCCTTGTACAGATAGGCCAGCTCACCGGTCTTCGGCTCGTAGCTGACCCAGCCTGACAACCCATCATGATCCAAAGGCAGCGGCTCAAGCTGCAAATCCTGCTCCGCGTAAGGCGGCTGGCGGTCGACGCGAAAGACAGCGAAGTCGCAGTTGTAAGCCGCGCACCAGGTGCGAATGATGACCAGCGCTTCGTGGTCGCTAAGCGCGAAGGCTTCGGCTTCGGGCTCGCTGTCCATGTCCTCCTCGCTCCACTGGCTGCGCGTCTGCGACATCACCGCCTCGGCGATGGCTCGGCTTTCGTCTTCGCCAAGCGGCGTAACGCCGGGATAAGCACGTAGACGCGGCGCCTGCGGCGCATCCGGTACCTCGCTGTCAGCACGGGTACCAGGGCGATACAAGGCGCTGCGGGTTTCCACCCGGCCCTGCACGGCATTCATCAACAGCAGCGCGGCGGAAAGCCCGCTGAGCGACACCTGCACTTCTTCCTCGCCCTTCACGTCCATGCGCAATTGCTCACCGTTGCGCAACTCGGTCAGCAATGCCTGAGCGCTGGCGCCCTCGGCCATCAGCAATGCTTCGCCGTCACGATTCACCTGCTGCAGCGCAGCGGCGTTCGCCAAGGGTTTGCCATCGAGCAGCAAGGGGGAAAACTCACGCTGCTCGGTATCGCGCAGGTAGAGCCTCAGAGGCGCCTGCGCGCCAGCATCACGCTGCAGGTGAAGGCCCAGCGGGTTGTAATTGAAACTCTCGGGGGCGCTCAGCGCCTGGCAACCGCGCAGGTTGTCACAGGCTACCACCCAATCCTTGATTTCCCGGTACAGCGGCACCTGCTCGGGCGCCGCCTGGGTCATCCCCGTGGCCAGCATCAACCCGGCGACCAGCGTCCAACGCGACATGGGCAACTCCTTTTGGCGAATGCGCAGGGCCGCCATGTTGCGTCGCCCGGATCAGCCAGGCAAGCGCCATCAGAGGTTCAGCAGTGCGCGCAACTCCCTGGCCGTCGGCATGCGCGCCGAGACCCCGCTGTTGAAATCGAAGGACTTGGCGCTGACCAGCGGCCCAACCACTACCGGGTCGAAACCGGCATCCGTCACCAGGCGTGCAGCTACCTCGAGCGCGGCCTGATCATCGGCCGCCAGGGGGATGGCGAGCTTTTCGCCGTCGCGATGAGCCTGGCTGCGCAGGTTGTAGGCGGCGATGGCGTTGAAGGCTCGCACCAGGCGTACGCCCGGCAGGAATTTCTGCGAGGCCAACCCGGCGCCCATCGCCACGGCCTCCTCGGCCATCGGCCCGTCACGACCTGGGCGCGGGTTGCCGGCGTCCAACACCACCTTGCCCGCCAGCTCCGTGGCGCAGTCACGGCCGATCTGTGGCGTAGCCGCATAAGGTACCGCCAGCAGGATCACCTCGCCAAAGGCCGCCGCCTCGCATGGGGTGCCCACCCACGCACGCGCGCCCAACTCCTCGGCCAAAGGCTGCAAACGCTCGGGATTGCGCGAGGAGATCATCACCTCATGCCCCGCCTCGACCCACAGTCGCGCCAACGGGCTACCGATGTTGCCGGTACCAATGACACCAATGCGTTGTGGCACCTCCTGCGCCAGGCTCGACGTGACGCCCAGCGTCAACCATGCAGACAACAGGACGACGCCCACGCGATGAAATAGACGAAACACGATGGCCTCCCGACTCACAGCAAAAAGACAAGCATAGGTAAGCCAGTACGACGATCGACCGATGATTCGCTACAACCTGTTACGCTCCAGCGACTATGCTTCATACGGTGAATGCGCTTTGCAGACGGCCCAGGGGCCGAGGAGGTGGTAGTGACCAGTACGTATATGTCCAGTCAATGATCCATTTCCCGGAGTCACCACCATGAGCAAGAGTCAGGATTCACATAAGGAAAGCAAGAAGAAGCCCCAGAAGACCGCGCACGAAAAGCGCGAAGCCAAGCGTACGAAGAAACAGGGTCAGACCTTGCTGGGTAGCCACTCGACCCACGCCTGACCTGACCCTCACCCGGCGCAGGCCCACTGCGCCGGGTGCTGTACACTCCGGCCGAAATTGCAGGTGCCGTCAGCCGCACAAGGCACTAGAATCCGCAGCCTATCCGATCGTCACGCCACGACCTGCGCTGACGCCGTCTCACCTATCGGCCAGGAGACCCCAGATGGGCGCCCAATGGAAAGCCAAACCCAAAGAAGCCGCCGCCAATGCCCGAGGCAAGATCTTCGGCAAGCTGGTGAAGGAAATCATGCTCGCTGCGCGTAACGGCGCCGACCCGGACATGAACCCCAAACTGCGCTTGGCCGTGCATCAGGCCAAGAAAGCCTCGATGCCCAAGGACACCCTGGAACGCGCCATCAAGAAAGGCGCAGGCCTGTCCGGTGAAGTGATCAACTACGAGCGCACCCAGTACGAAGGCTTCGCCCCGCACCAGGTGCCGCTGATCGTCGAGTGCCTGACCGACAACGTCAACCGCACTGTCGCCGAGATTCGCGTGCTGTTCCGCAAGGGCCAACTCGGGGCCTCCGGCTCGGTCAGTTGGGACTTCGACCACGTTGGCCTGATCGAAGCCAGCAGCGACGACGGGGCTGACCCGGAACTGGCTGCCATCGAAGCCGGCGCCCAGGATTTCGTCCCCGATGACGAGGGCGCGACTCTGTTCATCACCGAGCCGACCGACCTCGATGCCGTATGCAAGGCGCTGCCAGAGCAAGGTTTCACCGTCAACTCGGCCAAGCTCGGCTATCGCCCGAAGAACCCGGTGACCAACCTGACGCCGGAGCAGATGGAAGAAGTCGAAGCGTTCCTCGAGGCCATCGACGGCCACGATGATGTGCAGAACGTCTACGTCGGCCTGGCCGGCTGATGATCGCAGGGCGTCCTGAATGGGCGCCCTACGCTTCCCTTATGAAAACCACTCTTCATATCGCCGCTGCCTGCCTGTTCGACGAACAGGGCCGGCTGTTGCTGGTGCGCAAACGCAATACCCGTTTCTTCATGCTTCCAGGCGGCAAACGCGAACCAGGCGAGGATGCACTGACCGCGCTCGAACGTGAGCTGTTCGAAGAACTCGAACTGCGATTGGGCGCTGGTGCGTTGCAAGCCTTCGGCCAGTTCCAGGCGCCCGCCGCCAACGAGGCCGACACCTGGCTGCAGGCGGATATCTTTCGCGCCGCCCTGCCCCATGCCGTTCAGCCCGCTGCCGAGCTGGAAGAACTGCGCTGGCTCGACACCACACAGCACCTCCCCGATGACCTGGCGCCACTACTGCGCGAACAGGTGTTGCCGGCTCTGGCACGGCTTCAATCCCTGGCGGCGACCTCGTAAGGCCGCCGCACAGCGACGTCAAGAACTGCTCCCGGCATTTTTTGTGGCCTGCCATCCTTGGTGGCCACCCGTGCGGGCCGTCGGCGGAGCCAACGTCAAAAATCGCTCCCGGTGATTTTTTGATCCACGACAACGCAGACGACAGCACCAGCGGTTAGGCTGCGCCGATAAACAGAACCATTCGCCTTGCCTGCAAACCCCATCGGAATCGAGGTTTGCCATGAGTATCACGTCCGCCCAGATCTGCCAGGCCGCCGACCAGTTGCAGGGTTTCGTCGGCTACAACGCCAAGACCGGCCACTACCTGCTGCGTTTCTCCGAAGACAGCTTCGGCCTCGACGTACCGGCCGAGACCATCACCCCCACCTGCGAGTATGTCTGGCACGCCGACGAGGGCGAGCTGATGCGCCTGGATCGCCAGCGCCTGGCCTGGCTGCAGGAGCAGCGTATCGACGACCGAGTGAATCTCAGCGAACCGCTGCGGGTTTATCTACGCCGCAACGACCTGCCGGAAATCCGCGCCGAACGCCGCCGTCTGGCACCGGCCTGAATCATCTTGGCGATAGATGCCAGGTAGGGGGCGTCATTAGTTAGCTGAGTATGAACCGGGGACAAGGTATTGCTCATCAGCGGTACTGGACTGGTTCGATTTGAGCGTAAAAGTCGCGTCGTTGACAGCGGGCTACTGGGTGATCGAATCGAGACAACGAAATGACGATCACCAACCCGCTACGCCTGTATGCCGGCTGAACGCCATACGCATCGCACTCTTGGCAATACCAGAGCGTTCAGTCAGACGTATCATCACGCTCGGACTCGGCGTCTTCGCGATTGCGCGCCTTGCCACGCGGGTTCGGCCCAGCCACGGCGGGGAACCGCGACGACGCATAGCGCACCACCAGAATCGCCAAGGCCAGCAACAGGATCGCCCCCGATACCATCACCACGCCCCAACTCGGCTTGTGCGTGTGGGAAATGTCGGAAATCAGCAAACGAGTCAGCGCGGTGATCGCCACGTAGATCATGAAGCGAATCGGCATGTGGTTGGTCTTGAAGTAGATCCCCACCATCGCCGCCAGCTCAAGGTAGATGAACAGCAGCAGGACGTCATCGACCGTGATATGCCCCTTTTCCAACATGCCAAGAAAGGCCATCACCCCCGCCCAGGCAGTGATCGCACCGATGGCGAACAAGGCCAGATAATGGAAAGCCTCCATCAGCAGGTTGCCCAGGGACTCAGCCAGACCATGCATGCTCGTGCGCAGGCGCTCCACCCAATTCATTACGTAGTTCTCTCCCGAAACCGGCATGACGGCTCGAACGCCCAGGATAGGCACTCGCCAACGAAGATCATGCAGGAAAAAGACCAGCCTCAGAATGATGCGGGGATGTGACGAAAAGACACAGGCGGGATCATATTCAGCGAGAGCATTACCGAGAACGACCTGGATTACCTAAACACCCACCCCACGACCTGTAGCCTCAGGCCAGGCATAGCAATGTTTACCGGCCTCCTTGGCGCGATACATGGCCGTATCGGCGGCTGCAATCAGGCGACGGCGATCCTCGCCGTGTTCGGCATAGCGCGCCAGGCCGACACTTACCCCGACACGCATACTTGAATGCCGCTCCAGCAAAGGGCCATCCAGTGCGTCGATCAGTCGCTGCGCCAGACGTTCGACTGCCGCGGCATCACCAGCCGCGATCACGGCGAACTCATCCCCCCCGAGACGCGCCAATACCTCGCCCTCACGAACCACTTCCTGCCAGCGCGCGACAACCGCTTTGAGAGTGGCATCGCCTGCGGCATGCCCAAGTTGATCATTGATCGGCTTGAAGCCATCCAGATCGAGGTACAGCAGTGCGACATGACGCTCACCGCGCCGGGCCAGAGCCAGCGCCTGATCCAGAGCCTCGTTGAATGCACGGCGATTGGGTAAATGGGTCAGGCTGTCATGCTGCGACTCGAAAGCCAGTCGCTCGAGCAATTCGGCGCGCTCACGTAGATCGCGACGTAAATCGCTGAACAGTAACGTCAGCAGCGCCACCATCAATAGCGCCCCACCACCGCCGCCCCATAGCGCCAGACCCGAGCGCCACTCAAGGTCAGCCTTCTGCTCCCGAAGCGACAGAGCCACGCCGCGCTCGACATTGCCGATGCGCTGGCGCATCTCATCCATGTACAGCTTGCCGTCATTTGCAGCCAAAACGCGCTGCGCCTCGTACTGGCCTTGCTCTCTACGCAAGATGATGGTCTGCGCTAACTCGTCACGCTTGAGCTCGCTGAGCCGCGCGATAACCTTCAGATCAGCCGCATATGCCTGCAGAGTCGGATTATCCAGCATCTCGTGCAGTTGCTCGTCCAGTCGCCCAACGGCCTGCTCGTAAGGCACCAGGTACTGCTGATTGCCAGTCAGCAAATAGCCACGCTGGCCAATCTCGGCATCCTGCAAAGTGGAAAGCAGTGTCGACAAACGATAGAGAGATCGATACAAATCCTGTACAGACTGTCCACTGGAGAGGCTGACCTGACTCCCCCAGATAGCTCCGACCAGCAACATCAGACTCAGGTAGAAAAGCGCCACGAGTGCCAGTAGCTTACGCTCGACACGACCAATCGTTTTCAACATGGAGACCTCATGCCATAGGCAATACAGAGGTTTTCGCAGGGCGCTTACGAGGACTATAGGTCTGCGTTGACGAACAGTACAAGCGCCGCACCGAAAACATCTGAAAAGAAGTACGGTAGCGGCCCAATCATATACAAGACATGTACATCAATCGCATTTCAAGCGCGATGATGACGTTCGAGGAGGGACGGCGCACTCCCACCACCTTTCCCACACCTCACACGATCTCGTGTTCCGAAATGCAGACGTTATCGAGTGCAATACTGGCCAAACGGCAGCGAGTCATTTATCCTGCCGAATACTGTACAAAAAACCAGTTAAAACCAATACGCATGAAGGCAGACGAGGTGATGAATGGCCGTCGAAGTGGTGTACCGCAGCAGTCGCGATCCGGAGCGCTTGTTTATGGATAAAGCCGAAGCCGACCGTTACGACAAGATGCTGGAGCTGGCCGAGCGCCTGAGTGAAGTCCTGCACAAGGCGGTTCCTTCTCTCAGTGAAGAGCAGGGCGAAGAACTTGGCATCTTCATGGCCAAGAACCGTGAGATCTTCGCCAAAGCGTTCAAGAGCCAACCTGATGCCCTCGACGAGCTGGAAGAGAACGCTACCAGCGAATAACCCATTCACCTTGCCTCGCTGCCCTGCCGGGGTGGCGAGATCTCTTTGCTGTGTCCCGCCTGTCACGATGCTCGATATTGCGCCGCGGCCTGCTCCAACCAGTTGGGCAGATCACGTCGCCTGACCTTTTCATTTTTCGCGCGCGCCAGTTGCTCCAGCATGTACTGACGCTTACCAGCATCGCCCTCTGCCAGGGATAATGCCAGGTCACGGTCGCTCCACTGACGAATACGCCGGAACAGCCACCAGTGGAAATACAGACCGGCAGCGGTGGTAACGACGATAATGAAATAATCCATGGCAATCCCCCTGTCGCAACACGCTAATCCAGCCCGGTTGCGCCGCCAAGTGCAGCGTTGCCGCAGGGCAAGGAGTCAGCCTCATGATTCGATGCAAACGGGTTTATCTGAAGGCCGAAGCGAATGACGGCCGCCGTGTGCTGGTCGACCGCCTATGGCCACGAGGCATCGCCAAGGACGCACTCGAACTGCATGACTGGCTGCCCGATGTGGCGCCCTCGACTTCACTGCGCAAGGCATTCGGCCACCGACCAGAAGCATTCGATAGGTTCCGCGATGCCTATCGCCAGGAACTCAACGGCCATCCCGAATACTGGAAAACGCTGCTGCACTGGGCCTCTCAAGGCACGTTGACGCTGCTCTATGCAGCGCGTGACGAACAGCACAACAACGCTCAGGTGCTGGTGGAGTTTCTCGAAGACGAATTGCAGCGACAGACTTCGCCCAGCTCTCCCGTGTGCTATCAGGGTGAACTCGACGACGATTGACCGTCTCGATTGGGCGCGCTAGCCTTCAAACTTCTGCACAACGCTCGTCTCTACCCCATGATCATTTTCGCGCATCGCCTCAATGACCTCGCCAGTGCCGCTTACCGCGCCGCTGTCGACGGCTGTGCGCCACCGCCTGCCTGTCACGCCGGCAATCCACCGCCGCCGGCTTCCGTCTAAGCGGGCACGCCCCGCACCTTCTCTGCTCCGTTTGCCATCGGCCTTGCCGAGACGCGCCTGTGCGCGCGTGCGGAGCTCATGCGGATTTTCGACAGGTGTTCCACCATGCGTTTCCATTCGACTTCTCTGTCCCACTACAGCGCAACGGCACTATTCGTGCTGCTCTGGTCTGGCGGTGCGATCTTCGCTCGCCTTGGTCTCTATCACGCCTCCCCCTTTGCCTTTCTCGTCTTGCGTTTCACCCTCGCCTTCGCCGCACTGGCGCTGATTGCTGGGTATTCAGGCGTATGGCTGCCCAAGCGAGGTTTGCGCTGGCCAACCGCCAAAGCCGGCCTGCTGATGATCGGTGGTTACAGCTTTTGCTACCTGCTGGCACTGGCCGAAGGCATCACACCCGGCGTGCTCGCAACGGTCTTGGGTGTGCAACCCATCCTCACGCTGATGCTGCTGGAGCGGAGCGCTTCACCCCTGCGCTTGCTTGGCCTGTTAACGGCTCTGTCCGGACTGGCGCTGATCGTCGCCGACAGTCTGCTGCAAAGCGCGATCTCAACCTCCGGTGTCCTGTATGCCCTCGGCGCCCTGCTCTGCATCACCTGCGGCAGCATCGCTCAGAAGAGCGTGCAGCAGGCACCCATGCAGGCGTTGCCCTTACAGTACGGTCTCTGCCTGCTTGGCAGCCTGACCCTGCTGCCGAGCCAGGAATGGCGCGTGCAATACGATATCGGGCTGATCATGCCGCTGGTGTGGATGGGCCTGGTGATCTCGGTCGGCGCACAATTGCTGCTGTACCGCATGATTCAGGCCGGCAACCTGGTCAATGTCACCAGTCTGTTCTATCTGGTGCCGATGACTACCGCACTGCTCGATTACCTGCTGCTGGGTAATCAGCTGTCATCCGCGGCATTGCAGGGCATGGTGGCGATCCTGCTGGGCCTCGCGCTGGTCTTCCGTTTCGCCCCGAAGCCCACATAAACACACTGTCGCTAGGCGCCATAGAGCAGTCGCTCGGCCAAATGGTCGGCGACTCGAGCGGGCGAGCGTTTTTCAGCCTGGGCGTGCGCGTATATCTCGGTCAACCGCCGGCTGATTTGCGCCAGATGAGCGGTGATCGCCGTGAGCTCCTCACCGCGGTGACGCAATGCCACGTAGATCAGCCCGCCAGCATTGAGCACGTAATCTGGCGCGTAGAGGATACCGCGTGCCTCCAGTTGGTCGGCAATCCCGGCATGAACCAACTGGTTGTTGGCAGCGCCCGCCACCGCTGCACAGCGCAGATGGGCGACCGTCTGCGCATTCAACACACCACCGAGGCCGCAAGGGGCAAGAATGTCGCAGGGGGTGCTGAGCAGGGCCTCACTGGCAACCGGGTGCGCACAAAGCTGCTCGACGGCCAGTTGCACGCGGCCTGCATCCAGATCGCTGACCAGCAATTCGGCGCCGGCCGCGTGCAGTGCTTCGGCCAAGGCGAAACCAACATTACCCAGCCCCTGCACGGCAATGCGCAACCCTTCCAGGTCATCACTCCCCAGGCGCGCCTGTGCAGTCGCACGAATTCCGGCGAACACTCCCAGCGCAGTATGGGGTGACGGATCGCCCTCGCTGAAGGTGCTGGTTGCATGGTTGGTGTACTGAGCGATGCAGTCCATATCAGCGCTGGAAGTACCGCTGTCGACGGCAGTGATGTAGCGCCCATTCAAGGTTTCGATGAAGCGCCCGAAGGCCTCGAAAAGCGCTGCGCGACTTTTTACATGCGCGGGTCGGATGATCACCGCCTTGCCGCCACCGTGGTCAATACCGGCCAACGCCGCCTTGTAGCTCATGCCCCGAGCCAGGCGTATGGCATCGTCGATGGCGCTCTGTTCATCCGGATAGGCCAGGTAACGGCAACCGCCAAGTGCCGGCCCGAAGCGGGTGTTGTGAATGGCGATAACGGCCTTGAGACCGCTGGCCGGATCCTCGGCCAGGTGCAGGGCCTCGAGTCGGGCGGCTTCCATCATGCTGAACATGGGCGAGCTCACGGTTGGACATCTGGGCTCAGTATAGGAGAGCCTCGCTGGACGATAGCCTCACCAGCGGCTACAAAAGCAGAAGTCAGCGGAGAATGCGATGAGCCCACGCCAAGCCTGCTTAGAGTGTCTGCAACGCGACCCACCTGCTCTGTTAGAGGCTGCACTGTGGATAGCAGCCGAACACGACGACCAGCTTCAGCCTGCGCATGTGCTGAATGATCTGCACAGCCTGCTACTGCAAGTCAGCGCCGGGTTGCCCGCCCTGCCTGCACGCGAACTGGCTCAGCCATTGCTACGCCGACTCGCCGAACTCGATTTTCAGGAAGACGATGAAGGCATCACACGCCCACGCCACGCACTGATCCACGAAGTGCTGCGCCACCGACGCGGCCAGCCGTTGCCCCTTGCCCTGATCGCACTGGAACTGGCACAGCGTCTGGACATTCCACTGCAAGGCGTGAACTTCCCTGGGCATTTCATGCTACGTGTACCAGGTGCCGATCATCTGCTAGATCCCTGTGGCGGGCGCCGCCTGTACACCCGTGACTGTCGCGATCAGCTCTACCGCCAACTGGGCCCGGCTGCTGAACTCAGCGCCGTGCATCTGCAAACGGCCGATGCTCACGCCATGCTGCAGCGTCTGTCGCGCAACCTGCGCCTGCTCCACCTGCAACAGGATAACCCTGAGGCAGCACTCAAGGACGCCGAACGCACCCTGCAACTCGGACAACCGAATCTGGTCGACCACCTGGCCAGAGCGGATGTCTACCGAGCGCTCGATTGTCCGCAGGGCGAGCGCTACGACCTCGAACACGCATTATTGTTCTGTGAAGAAGAAGGTCTACGCCTGCAGTTGAGCCAGCGCTTACGCAGCCTGGCAAGCGTGCCAGCGATGCACTGAGACTCGCTGCGCACGCCCTACAACAACCAGGCTCTCAGGCAGAAGCTGGCAGGCCATGGAAGCTGAAGTAATAACGCAGGGCATCGATCATCTCGATGTAGTCGGCAGGCGGAACCACCAGAGCGAAGCCAGAGTCGTAGCTACCAGGCGTGACATCTTCACGGCACCACTGACAGTTGGCAGAGAAGTCGATGAAATGCATGCCTTGCTGGCCTGGAATCTTCAGCCGCATATCGAAACGGGCGCCCACCAGCATCGGCAACTGACTGATCAGCATCAGGCCGTCCAGCGAGACATTACCGATGAAACCCATCGGTTTGTCGGTGATGCGATTGAATACCTTCAGGTAGTAGGGCAACTGATGGCGTTCGATTCGACGTTGGCTACGCATAGTGGCAAATCGCTACAAAGGGTATTGAGTATGGCCCTACTACGGCCGCTTAACCACCTTCAAGTACAGCGTTGGGCTATTCGCTCGCGCAACTGACGACGAGCGGTGTCGGTCTCTTCATCACTGTAGTAAATACGCTCGCCACTGGCATCGGTGCGGTAATAACTGAAACCTTCGGGAATCTGTGCCAGACGTCGACGCAGATCCTGGCATTCCGAGGCGCGCTCCGCACGCTGTGCAGCTGCAGTCGCCGCAGCTTGCTGTTGCTCCTCACGGCGCGCGTCGTGGAAGCGCTGAGCGCGTGCCTCACGCTCGCGCGTATGTTCGTCGCGCTCTACGACCTGAGGCCTCACTTCCACAGGCTCGGCACCAGCCACGGGGCGCTGACCGAAGTGCACCCGCCCCTGCTCATCCGTCCAGCGATAGATTTCCGCCGTCGCCAGAACTGGCAACAAGGCGACAATCAGCAATGCACGACGCATGTTCATCCTCCATGAGAGACACGCGCCAGCTTATACCGCCGCGCAGCACCGAGAAACGGCGCACGACAGGTGGCCTACAAAGTGGCCGGGCTGACCTTGGCCGCCGGTGCAGGGCTGTGGTGGCCCAGTTGCTCAAGGGTCTGCAGACGCGCGCGGGCACGATAGGCGTACTCGCTGGCCGGGTAGCGCGTGATGATGAACTGGTAGGTCTGAGCGGCATCAACGAACAGACTCTCGCGCTCCAGGCACTGGCCACGCAGCAGGGAAATTTCCGGCTGCAGGTAGCTGCGCGAGCGGCTCTTGCGCTCGGCCTGCGACAGCTCCAGCGCGACCTGCGCACAATCACCTTCGTTATAGGCACGATAGGCATTGTTCAGGTGATGATCGAGCGATACACGGGTACAACCCGTGGCAGCCAGTGCCACGGCCAGAATGATCAAGGTACGCATGGGCAATTCCTCCGATGTGCAGTGTATCGACAGCCCTGGGGAAAACTAAACAACGACAAACCTCCGATGGGTTTTGCTGCCCACGCCTTGGCGCTGCCCAAGGCAGCTGACTAGACTGCGCGGCATCGGCCCGTCCGGCCAAGGAGTCCGCATGCCGCTCGTTCGCCTGCTTCCCCTCGTTATCGCTGCCAGCCTGGTCAGTGCCTGCGCCCCGACCACACCGCTGTTCATCGCCCAACTCACCACCAACGAAGTGGTCGAGTACAAAGCGCTGAAGACCAAGCGTATGACCGCCGCCATCGAGGAAGAAGGCGACCTGTTTACCTACAGCGCCATGGCCATCCGTGACGCCCACAGCGACAAAGCCGAAGCGCTGTACCTGGACGGCTACCGCGACCGCCAATTGAGCGGCGAAGTGCGTGCCATCGCCCTGTACCAGATCGGCCTGATCTACATGAATCGCTTCAACGAACAGCGCGACGACCCCAAGGCGCTCAACTACTTCTACAAGGTACTCAACGAATTTCCGGCCAGCCAGGCCGCCAACCGCGCCGAGGAGCGCATTGCCACGATCCGCCAACGCGACGACGAGCCGATCCACAAGACCTCGCGCGAGCTGCTGGCACACTGGCAGCCCAGCCAGAACCTCGATCTGTACAAACCCAGCCTCGACCCGGACATGACCCTGCTATCGCGCCGCGCCGTGCTCAAGGGCCGCGTCGACGAAGCCGAGCAGCTTTACATGCTCGGTCTGGCCGATCCGCACGTACCGGCCGACATCAAAGAAAAAGCGCTGTACCAACTGGCGCTGATGCACATGGCGCCAGACAACCCGGCGGCCAACCGCGACAAGGCCGTCGCCTACCTGCGTCGCCTGCTCGTGCAGTTTCCCGATGGCGAACTCAACGCCAAGGCCGCCCGCCATCTCGACCTGGCGCTGAACCCGGCAATACGCTGACGCACATCAAAGCCCAATCGCGCCGCCTGGTCTGTAATGTATCGACAGACTCCCAGACGAGGCCGTTGCCATGAAATTCGAACGACTGCTGGTCGTCATCGACCCGGAACACGAGCAACAACCCGCCCTGCAACGCGCCGCCGCACTGGCGCGCAAAACCGGCGCAGAACTGCACCTGCTGCAAGTCGACTACCACCCGGGCCTGGAAGCCGGCCTTCTCGACAACCGCCTGCTCACCCGTGCCCGCGAAGCCATGCTGCTGCAGCGCCGCGAGGAGTTGACCGCTCGCGTCGCCGAGCTGGGTGCCGAAGGCCTCAAGATTGCGGTGGAGGTTCGCTGGGGCAAGCGCCGACACGAGGAAATCCTCTCTCGCGCTGCCGTTCTGCAGCCGGACATCTTGTTCAAATCGACCCACCCCAGCAGCGCGCTGCGTCGCCTGCTATTTAGCGACACCAGTTGGCAGCTGATTCGGCGCAGCCCGGTACCGGTGTGGCTGGTGCACGACGCGCAGTGGAACGGTCAGCACCTGTGCGCGGCGCTCGACCCACTGCACAGCGCCGACAAACCTGCCGCCCTGGATCACCTGCTGATTCGCACCAGCCAGGCCCTAGAGGCACAGCTCGGCCTGCAGGCCGAGTACCTGCATGCACAGGCGCCACTGCCCCGCTCGCTGATGTTCGACGCCGAAGTAGCGCAGGAATATGAAGACTACGTGACCACCTCTACACGCGAGCATCGCCAGGCGTTCGACGCGCTGATCGCCCAGCACGCCATCGACAAGGCGCAGGCCCATCTGCTGGAAGGCTTCGCCGAGGAAGTCATCCCGCGCTTCGTGCGCAAGCACAATATCGACCTGCTGGTGATGGGCGCCATCGCCCGCGGCCATCTGGAAAACCTGCTGATCGGTCATACCGCCGAACGGGTGCTGGAACGGGTCGAGTGCGACCTGCTGGTGATCAAACCAAGCGGCAAAGAGTAGTGCACAGGAACAATGACTACAGCGTAAGGCCGTAGTAGCCTCCCCGGCATAGTTCACTAGGGAGTTCGTGCATGACCTTTCGCCGTACCAAAATCGTCGCCACCCTGGGCCCGGCCAGCAACTCGCCGGAAGTGCTCGAGCAACTGATTCTCGCGGGCCTGGATGTGGCCCGCCTGAATTTCTCCCACGGCACGCCCGACGATCACAAGGCCCGCGCCCAACTGGTGCGCGAGCTGGCGGCCAAGCATGGGCGCCACGTGGCACTGCTCGGCGACCTGCAAGGCCCGAAGATCCGCATCGCCAAATTCGAGAACAAGCGCATCGAGCTCAAGGATGGCGACCTGTTCCGCCTCTCCTCCAGCCACTCGCGCACTGCCGGTACCCAGGAAGTGGTCGGCATCGACTACCCGGCGCTGATCCAGGACTGCGATGTCGGTGACGAACTGCTGCTCGACGATGGCCGTGTGGTCATGCGCGTCGAACTCAAGGGCGCCGACGAGCTGCATTGCCGCGTACTGATCGGTGGCCCGCTGTCCGACAACAAGGGCATCAACCGCCGCGGCGGCGGCCTGACCGCACCGGCCCTGACCGAGAAAGACAAGGCCGATATCAAAGTCGCCGCCGAAATGGATCTGGACTACCTCGCCGTATCCTTCCCGCGTGATGCCGCCGACATGGACTACGCCCGTCGCCTGCTCACCGAGGCCGGTGGTACTGCCTGGCTGGTGGCCAAGATCGAGCGCGCCGAAGCCGTGGCCGATGACGAAGCCCTCGACGGTCTGATCCGCGCCAGCGACGCGGTGATGGTGGCCCGTGGCGACCTGGCCGTGGAAATCGGCGACGCCGAACTGGTCGGCATCCAGAAGAAAATCATCGCCCACGCCCGTCGCCTGAACAAAGCGGTGATCACCGCCACCCAGATGATGGAGTCGATGATCCACAGCCCGATGCCGACCCGCGCCGAAGTGTCCGATGTGGCCAACGCTGCGCTGGACTACACCGATGCCGTGA
The DNA here is from genome assembly GCF_003008615.1 of Pseudomonas mendocina. NCBI lineage: Bacteria > Pseudomonadati > Pseudomonadota > Gammaproteobacteria > Pseudomonadales > Pseudomonadaceae > Ectopseudomonas > Ectopseudomonas mendocina. The sequence continues at coordinate 4,083,220 of NZ_CP027657.1, read as the reverse complement.
TGCTCTCTGCTGAAAGCGCCGCCGGCGAATACCCGGTCGAAGCCGTACAGGCCATGGCCCGCGTGTGCCTGGGCGCCGAGAAACACCCCACCAGCCAGAAATCCAGCCACCGCATCGGGCGCCAGTTCCAGCGTTGCGACGAGAGCGTGGCGCTGGCGACCATGTACACCGCCAACCACTTCCCGGGCGTCAAGGCCATCATCAGCCTGACCGAAAGTGGCTACAGCCCGCTGATCATGTCGCGCATCCGCTCCTCGATCCCGATCTTCGCCTTTACCCCGCATCGCGAAGCCCAGGCCCGTGTGGCGTTGTTCCGCGGCGTCTACACCGTGCCATTCGACCCGGCCTCGCTGCCGGCCAACAAGGTCAGCCAGGCGGCGGTGGATGAATTGCTCAAGCGCGGCGTGGTCGAGCCGGGCGACTGGGTGATCCTGACCAAGGGCGACAGCTACCATGGTACCGGTGGCACCAACACCATGAAGATCCTGCACGTCGGCGATCAGATGGTCTGATGAAGCGTTGAACGAAAAGAGGCCGCTCCATGAGCGGCCTCTTTTGTTTCGCCATTCTGCTTCTATCGTAGGGTGCGCCGCGCGCACCACGAAACGCAGCTGCTTGCTGCGGTGCGCACAGCGCACCCTATGTGCTCAAGCCTTGGGCAGCGTCACACCCGTCTGGCCCTGGTACTTGCCGCCACGATCACGGTAGGAAACCTCGCAGGCCTCGTCGGACTGCAGGAACAGCATCTGCGCCACGCCTTCGTTGGCGTAGATCTTCGCCGGCAGGTTGGTGGTGTTGGAGAACTCCAGGGTCACGTGGCCTTCCCATTCCGGCTCCAGCGGCGTGACGTTGACGATGATGCCGCAGCGCGCATAGGTGCTCTTGCCCAGGCAGATGGTCAGTACGTCACGCGGAATACGGAAGTACTCGACGGTGCGAGCCAGGGCAAAGGAGTTCGGTGGAATGATGCAGACGTCGCTCTTGATGTCGACGAAGCTCTTCTCGTCGAAATTCTTCGGATCGACGATGGCCGAATGGATATTGGTGAAGACCTTGAATTCGTCGGCGCAACGTACGTCGTAGCCATAGCTGGAAACGCCGTAGGAGATGACGCGGCTGTCGTCGGCACCACGTACCTGGCGCTCGACGTAGGGCTCGATCATCCCGTGTTCCTGGGCCATGCGGCGAATCCACTTATCCGATTTGATGCTCATGGCGGGGAGTCCTGAGTTGGGCTATTGCGAAAAAAGTGAGCGCATCTTACCGAGGCCAGCGCCACGCTTCAAAGACTGCGGCACCCGGCACTGAGGATTATTTGCAAAAAAGCTGCATCGAGCATTCGCACTCGGCGATAAAAACACGTATGGTGTCCCCACTGTGCTGCATGTGTCACCGCGAATCGCTACTAGATGCCTAGATTTCGATCCAAACATCGTCCGACTCCTAGTACTCGTTGCACTCAGTCCCGGCCTGGGCTTTTCCAGGGCTGTTATTACTTTTGTTAGGAGACATCACATGTCCAATCGTCAGACTGGCACCGTTAAGTGGTTCAACGATGAGAAAGGCTACGGCTTCATCACCCCGCAATCCGGTGACGACCTCTTCGTACACTTCAAAGCCATTCAGAGCGATGGTTTCAAGAGCCTGAAAGAAGGCCAGCAAGTTTCCTTCGTGGCCACCCGTGGTCAGAAAGGCATGCAAGCTGAGGAAGTTCAGGTTATCTAACCTGCACTGTCCTGCTTGAAAGAAAGCCCCGCCTAGTGCGGGGCTTTTTCTTGCCTGCTCGAATTGCACCCGACTGAATTCTGATCTCTCCTCTCCCATTTATTGGGGGCACGCCTAGTGGAGAGGGGCCCGGGGAGGGCTCGCCAGGCCAACACCGAGCCGCCTGCGCTCCCCTCTCCCACCCTTCGGGCACCCTCGGCTTTGGCATCCTGCGTCGCTCTAACTCCTGCATCCATGCAGTTGTCTCCCACAAGCGGGAGAGGGCCATCAGATGGCCGCTTCGCGGCCGCTCTTAGTCCTCGCTGATCTCGATGCTCGGCATGGCTACCGTGCCGGCCAGGGCGATGCGCGCACCAACCTTGCGCGCCAGATCCTGGTAGATCATGGCGATCTGGCTTTCCGGATCGGCCACCGTAGTCGGCTTGCCGTCATCGGCCTGCATGCGGATGGCCATCGACAGCGGCAACGACGCCAGCAGCTCGACACCATACTGCGCAGCCAACTTCTCGCCGCCGCCCTCGCCGAACAGGTGCTCGGCATGCCCGCAGTTGGAGCAGATATGCACCGCCATGTTCTCCACCACCCCAAGAACCGGGATGTGCACCTTGCGGAACATCTCCACGCCTTTCTTGGCATCGAGCAGGGCCAGATCCTGCGGCGTGGTGACGATCACGCTGCCCGCCACCGGCACCTTCTGCGCCAGAGTGAGCTGGATGTCGCCAGTACCCGGCGGCATGTCCACCACCAGATAGTCGAGGCTGTCCCAGGCAGTCTGGGTGATCAGTTGCAGCAGCGCACCACTGACCATCGGCCCGCGCCAGACCATCGGTGTGTTGTCGTCGGTGAGAAAGGCCATCGACATCACCTGCACACCGTGAGCCTCGAGCGGCACGAACCATTTCTGATCCTTGACCTGCGGCCGGGTGCCAGCAGGGATGCCGAACATGATGCCCTGACTGGGGCCGTAGATATCGGCATCGAGGATGCCCACACGCGCACCTTCACGAGCCAGCGCCAACGCCAGGTTGGCGGCCGTGGTGGATTTGCCCACGCCACCCTTGCCCGAAGCCACGGCAATGACATTTTTCACGTTGCCCAGCGCCGGTACCTGGGCCTGGCCCTGATGCGACTCGATCACGCAGTCGATCTGCAACTGCGCCGCCTCGACGCCATCGAGGTTCTCCAGCGCCATCTGCAGCATCTGCGCCCAGCCGCTCTTGAACAGGCCGGCCGCATAACCCAGCTCCAGGCGCACCCGCACCTTGCCGCCCTGGATGTCCACTTCACGCAGGCAACCGGCACTGACCGGATCCTGATCGAGATGGGGGTCGACAAGTTGACGCAGGCAGGCTTCCACCGCTTCGCGGGTAACGGCACTCATGGATGGCTCCGAAAGGTTGAGTGAAACAGGCGGGCATCATACCGCAGGCTGCCGAGGACGACCCCGCCTGCGTCAATCCATCCAGTGTGTACAGCAGGGTCGGCGCAGGTGGCTTGCAACTGCCCGCTGCTTTATAGTTGCCGACTCCCTTTGTTTTACCAGTGCAGCCGATCATCATGAGCGAAGCCCGCAAGATTCTCGTTACCAGCGCCCTCCCCTATGCCAACGGTTCGATCCACCTCGGGCACATGCTCGAGTACGTGCAGACCGACATGTGGGTACGCTTCCAGAAACTGCGAGGCAACCAGGCCATCTACGTCTGCGCCGACGATGCACATGGCTCGGCAATCATGCTGCGTGCCGAGAAGGAAGGCATCACGCCGGAACAGTTGATCGATGGCGTGCGCGCCGAGCACATGGCCGACTTCGCCGACTTCGGCGTGGATTTCGACAACTTCCACTCCACTCACTCGCCTGAAAACCGCGAGCTATCGGAAGCGATCTACAAGGCGCTGAACGAGAACGGCCATATCGCCACTCGCTCAGTAACCCAGTATTTCGATCCGGAAAAAGGCATGTTCCTGGCTGACCGCTTCATCAAGGGCACCTGCCCGAAATGTGCGGCCGAAGACCAGTACGGCGACAACTGTGAGAAATGCGGCGCCACCTACGAACCAACCGAGTTGAAAGATCCACGCTCGGCGATTTCTGGTGCCGTGCCGGTACTCAAAGACTCCAAGCACTTCTTCTTCAAGCTGCCACAGTTCCAGGACATGCTCCAGAAATGGACACGTTCCGGCACATTGCAGGAGGCAGTCGCCAACAAACTGGCCGAGTGGCTGGACAGCGGCCTGCAGGAGTGGGACATCTCGCGTGATGCTCCCTACTTCGGCTTCGAGATTCCCGGTGAGCCGGGCAAGTACTTCTATGTCTGGCTGGACGCGCCGATCGGCTACATGGCCAGCTTCAAGAACCTATGCGCGCGCCGTCCGGATCTGGACTTCGACGCGTTCTGGGGCAAGGACTCGACCGCCGAGCTGTACCACTTCATCGGCAAGGACATCGTCAACTTCCACGCTCTGTTCTGGCCGGCGATGCTCGAAGGCGCGGGCTACCGCAAGCCGACCGGCGTCAACGTGCACGGCTACCTGACCGTCAACGGGCAGAAGATGTCCAAGTCGCGTGGCACCTTCATCAAGGCGCGTACCTACCTGGATCACCTGAACCCGGAGTACCTGCGCTACTACTACGCCTCCAAGCTGGGCCGTGGTGTCGACGACCTCGACCTGAACCTCGAAGACTTCGTGCAGAAGGTCAACTCCGACCTGGTCGGCAAGGTGGTCAACATCGCCAGCCGCTGCGCCGGCTTCATCCACAAGGGCAACGCTGGCGTGCTGGTTACCGCCAACCCGGAACCCGCGCTGTGGGAAGCCTTCCAGGTCGCCGCACCGAGCATCGCCGAAGCCTACGAGGCGCGCGACTTCTCCCGCGCCATGCGTGAGATCATGGCGCTGGCCGACCGCGCCAACGCCTGGATCGCCGACAAGGCACCCTGGGCACTGAACAAGATCGAAGGCAAACAGGCCGAAGTGCAGGAAATTTGCGCGCTGGGCATCAACCTGTTCCGCCAGTTGATCATCCTGCTCAAGCCGGTACTGCCGAAGCTCGCGGCCGAGGCCGAGGCCTTCCTCAACGCGCCGGCACTGACCTGGAACGACCTCAGCACGCCGCTGGCCGATCACCAGCTCAATCCGTTCAACCCGCTGCTGACCCGTATCGAGTTGGCGAAGATCGAAGCCATGGTCGAAGCCTCCAAGGAAGACCTGGCCGCCGAGGCCAGCAAGCCAGCGGGCAATGGCGAGCTGTCGAAAGACCCGCTGGCCGCCGAGATCAACTTTGACGCCTTCGCTGCCGTCGACCTGCGCATCGCGTTGATCGAGAAATGCGAGTTCGTCGAAGGTGCCGACAAGCTGCTACGCCTGTCGCTGGATATCGGTGACGAAAAGCGCAACGTGTTCTCCGGCATCAAGTCCGCCTACCCGGATCCGAGCAAGCTGGAAGGTCGCCTGACGCTGTACGTCGCCAACCTGGCGCCGCGCAAGATGAAGTTCGGCGTATCCGAAGGCATGGTGCTGGCGGCCGGCCCTGGCGGTGAGGAAATCTACCTGCTCAGCCCGGACAGCGGCGCCAAGCCGGGCCAGCGCGTCAAATAATCACAACGTAAGAACCCGTTCACGATCTCGCGAGCTAGAGCCATACAACACCGATGGCGGCCCCGCAAAAACAGGCGAGGAACGGTCGGAGTAGCGCTCGACTTTACGAGCTGTAAATGAGCGTTACGAGCCTGTTTTTAACGCAGTAGGGCCGACGCGTAGCAGATCGTGAACAGGTTCTAAGGAGAACGCGATGAAACCATGGATGGTTGTGCTGTTTTTGCTAGCCCTGACGGGTTGCTCCGACCCGTCAGGGCTACCGCTTGGCGGCGCCCTGCATGGCGAACGCAACCAGGCCGGCAGCTACCTGGCCTACGAGCATCATGTCGGTATCGAATTGCCAGCAGAGCAACTCGGCGAGCGCCTAGCCAGTACCCGTGAAGCCTGCCTGAGCGCACAGTTCGGCGCTTGCAGCCTGATCGCCGCACAGCAGAGCAGCGGCAAGTCGCCACGCGGCGAGCTGACCCTGCGCATCGTGCCGGATGGTGTCGAGCCGATCACCCATTTCGCCAGCGAAGGCGGCGAGCTGACCAGCCGCAACACCCGCGCCGAAGACCTGGCCCAGGCCGTCTCCGACAACCGCCGCCAGCACGACCAGTTGCTGCGCCAACAACAGAACCTGCAGCAATTCCAGGAACGTACCGATCTGGCCGTCGCCGACCTGCTGGCCCTGGCACGTGAACTGGCCGCCGTCGAGGTGCAGTTGCAGGCCATCGCTCAGGAGGCCGCTCAGCAGCAGCGGCGTCTGGACACCAACCTGCTGACGCTGAACTTCACCAGTCCCTATGAACATTCGCCCATGGGCCGCATCGGTGAAGCCTTCTCGCGCCTGAAGGACAACCTCGCCGAAGGTACCGCCAACGTCATCGAGTTCATCGGTTACGGCCTGCCCTTCCTGATTCTGCTGTTCCCACTCGCCTTGCTGCTGCGCTGGTTGTGGCGCCGCCTTACCCGCAAGGCCGAGTAAGGCGCTGCGACAGCCGGCGCGGTTGTACCACCGCGCCGCGCCCCGGATAATACGCGGCCGTATCCAGCCATCCTCACGCGACGCGCATGACCGACTTCTTCTTCGCCCTGATCGGCGCCGCCCTGATCAGCCACTTCGCGCTCGGCCTGCCGCTGGCCGCCGACGCCCTACGCCACCTGCGCTTGCAGGCGCTTGGCCCCTGCGCCGCGTTGCTGATCCTGCTCGCCGTGCCCCTGGCGGCCTGGCTGAGCGAATATCTTCTGCAAGGCGCAGCGCTGTCCTATCTGTACCTGCTCGCATTCATTCTGCTGAGTGCCGGTCTGGCCTGGCTGCTGCCAACCCTGCTGGCACACTGGCGACCGGCCCTGGCTCAGCCTGGTCTGTGGCCCATTCTGCTAGGCAACGGCCTGGGCGCCATGCTGCTGGCCAGACCCCTGGAAACGTTCAGCAGCGCCCTGGCTTTTGGCCTCGCCGGTGGGCTCGGCTTCTGGCTGATCCTGCAACTGTTCGATGACCTACAAGTGCGCGTCGAGCGCTGCGATGTGCCGGTCGCATTTCGTGGCACGCCGATCTTGCTGATCAGCGCCGGCCTGATGGGCCTGGCCTTCCTCGGCTTCAACGGCATGGGGGTACTATGAGCCAGGCCCTGCGCAACGACGCCCGTATTCGCGCCATCGACGCCCTGCTGCCGCAGACCCAGTGCGGCAAATGCGGCCATCCCGGCTGCCTGCCCTACGCCGAAGGCATTGCGAGTGGTGAGGCAATCAACAAGTGCCCGCCCGGCGGTAGCGCCACCGTTCATGCCCTGGCAGATCTGCTGCAACGCCCCTATCTGCCACTGGAGCTGCCGGAAGTACCGGCGCAGATCGCCTTTATCCGCGAGGCCGAATGCATCGGCTGCACCAAATGCATCCAGGCCTGCCCGGTAGACGCCATCGTCGGCGCAGCCAAACTGATGCACACGGTGATCACGGACGAATGCAGCGGCTGCGAGTTGTGCGTCGCGCCCTGCCCGGTCGACTGCATCGACATCCTGCCGCTGACCGGCGCAGAGATCGAACGACAGCGCGAACGCGCCGACCAGTTCCGTCAACGCCACGACGCCCGCCAGGCGCGACTGCTGAAAAACGAGAAGAAGCGCCAGGCCGAACGCACGGCCCGTGCACCAGCAGCGGTGGCGATACGGGTCACGCAACCTGTCGCCGGTAACGAAGACGCCTACAAGCGTCTGAAAATCGAAGCGGCAATGGCCAAGGTGGTACTGGCCAAGGCCGAAAAGCAGTTTGCCCAGCACGGCACCGAGGAGTTGCAGCGCCAGGTCGAGGTACTACGCGCTGCAGCCGACCAGGCACAGAGCGCTCTGGATGCGATGCCCGCACCAGCGCCTGCAGCCCCGACACCTGGCGTCGCCGCGCTCAAGCAAGCCAAGATCCAGTTGCTCACCAGCCGCACGGCACTGGCCAAAGCCGAGCGCGAGGGCGCGGATGAAGCGACGCTGCAGCGTTTGCGACAGAGCCTCGCGCAAGCCGAGCAGGCCCTGCACACTGCCGAAGACAACAGCGGCAAGCCGGTGCCCAACCTCGTGCGTACCGACAAGCAGCCAATCGACAAGCAATTTCGTGATCTGAAAACCACGCACGCTTACGCGCGCGCCGAAGTGCAGCGCCTGGAGCGCCGCCTGGCAGCCGACCCGAACGCGGTCGACGAGGCGACCGTAGAGGCCGCACGCCAGCGCCTGGCTACAGCCGAGCAACGCCTCAGTGATTACCAGCGCAGCTGAGTCAGGCTTCGACCCTCGCCCCGCTCTACTGCGGGTGCTGCTCGCCTGCCTGCCCGGCGCCCTGGCGCTGTTGTGGTTCAACGGCTGGGGCGTGCTGATCCAGCTGTTGCTGGCCTGCCTGACCTGCTGCACCTGCGACTGGCTGGTACGTCGCCTGCGCCACCAGCCAGCGCCTACCTGTAACCTGCTTGAGCAACGCTGGCTGGCTGAAGGCAGCGGCCTGGTCAGCGCCGTCCTGCTGGCGCTCGCACTGCCCAGCTATGCCCCCTGGTGGCTGACCGTCGCCAGCGCCGCATTCGCCAGCCTGTTCGGCAAAGCGATCTTCGGCGGTTTCGGACGCAATCCGTTCAACCCGGCCATGCTCGGCTACGCCTTCGCCCTGATCGCCTTTCCTGCCCAGATGACCCAGTGGCCAGCGCCCGGCGCCAGTCATGATCTACTCGCCGCCCTGAACCAGGTATTCGCCTTCGGCAGTAGTCTGCCGGACGGCTGGAGCCAGGCCACAGTGCTCGACACCCTACGCCACAATGATCGCCTGACTCTGGACGAGCTGTTCGCCAGCCACCCGGCATTTGGCGGTGTCGGAGGTCGCGGAGCAGAGTGGGTCAACCTGGCGTTTCTCGCCGGTGGCGCGTTCCTCCTGCAGCAGCGGGTGATTCGCTGGCAGGCACCTGCGGGCATGCTTGGCGCACTGTTCGTCATCAGCCTGTTGTGCTGGAACGGCAGCGGCTCAGACTCCAACGGCTCACCACTGCTGCATCTGTTCAGTGGTGCGACCATGCTCGGCGCCTTCTTTATCGCCAGCGAACCGATCAGCGGCGCCAGCACGCCACGAGGCCAGCTGTATTTCGGCATCGGCGTCGGCCTGCTGACGTACCTCATCCGCACCTGGGGCGGCTATCCCGATGGCATCGCTTTCGCCGTGCTGCTGATGAACCTGTGCGTCACTCGCCTCGACAGGCTGGAGGCTGGTCGATGAAGCCTGGCCTGCTGCTTGCTGCCTTAGTCCTGGGCGTGGCCGGTGTGCTCACCGCTATGCAGCATCTGGCCGCACCGAGCATCGAGCAAGAGCGCCAGGCCGCCAGCGAGCGCCAATTGCTCGACCTGTTGCCAGCCGACAACTACGACAATCGCCCATTGCAGGAAACCATCGCCCTGCCGGCTGGCGGCCTGCTCGGCAACCCCTATGCCGAAACCGGCTACCTGGCCCGTCTGCATGGCAAGCCAAGCGCAGTGCTACTGCCGGTCAGCGCACGCGGCTATGAAGGATCCATCCGCCTGCTGGTCGCGATCGCCATCGATGGCAGGCTGATCGCCAGCAAGGTGCTGGAGCAGCGTGAAACGCCTGGCCTGGCCGATCTCACCGCCCCTCAACGCCGCTCGTGGCTGCAGCGCTTCAACAACCTGACAGCGGATGATGATTGGCAATTGAAAGCCGATGGCGGGCCAATCGATCATATCGCCGGCGCCACCATTACCTCGCGCTCGGTCAGGGACGCCGTGCACGCTGCGCTGCGCTTCTATGCTGTCGAACGCGGGCGATTGCTGGGGGAGCACCCATGAAGCGCCTGCCGATCCTGCTCGCTCTGGCTCCCCTGCTGGGCACCACCGACCTGCTGATCAAGGCCGCCACAGTTGGGCTGATCGGCCTGCTGACGCTACTGACCTGCGGCCTGGTCCTGGCGCCCTTGCATGACCGGGTGAAAAACGCACCACTGATGCTGACATCTCTTCTGGTCGCCGCATTGTGCATCGGTAGTACGCAGCTGCTGTTGCAGATCATCAGCGCCGAACTGGCTGCCGCCCTGGGTCTGTTCATGCCGCTGCTGGCATTACCCTGCCTGGCGCTGCCCCTGCAGGACGAGCCTAAATTTCGCGCAGGCCTGCGTAGCGGCCTGCAATTGCTCGGCCTGGCCATGTTGCTCGGCACCCTGCGTGAACTGTTCGGCCATGGCAGCCTTCTGGCTCATGCCGGCTGGCTGTTCGGGTCAGCATTCAGCGGCTGGCAACTGTTCGGTGGCCTGCCGTTGCTGACGCAGGCGGCCGGCACCTTTATCCTGCTCGGCCTGTTGCTCGCATTGTTTCGCCACTTCAAACCAGAAAAAGCCTGATGAACGCCGCCAAACGCCTCGAAATCTTCCGTCGTCTGCATGAAGACAATCCGGAACCCAAGACCGAACTCGCCTACACCACGCCGTTCGAATTGCTGGTGGCAGTCACGCTGTCAGCCCAGGCCACCGACGTCAGCGTCAACAAGGCCACCGCCAAACTGTTCCCGGTCGCCAACACGCCGGAGGCCATCTACGCCCTGGGCGTCGAGGGGCTGTCCGAGTACATCAAGACCATCGGCCTGTACAACAGCAAGGCGAAGAACGTCATCGAAGCCTGCCGCATCCTCATCGAGAAGCACGGCAGCCAGGTACCGGACAACCGCGAGGACCTCGAAGCGCTGCCCGGCGTCGGTCGCAAGACCGCCAACGTGGTGCTCAATACCGCTTTCCGCCAGTTGGCCATGGCGGTGGACACGCATATTTTCCGCGTCAGCAATCGCACCGGCATCGCCCCAGGCAAGAATGTGGTGGAGGTGGAGAAGAAGCTGCTCAAGTTCGTGCCCAAGGATTATCTGCTGGATGCGCACCACTGGCTTATCCTGCATGGACGCTACGTGTGCGTGGCACGCAAACCCCGCTGTGGCGCCTGCCGTATCGAGGATCTGTGCGAGTACAAGGCCAAGACCTCCGACGATTGATTGGCTATAGAATTCAGCGATCTTCTGATTGAAAAAATCTTTTTTACCCGCCCTATTTTTGTCGCTATAAGGTGCGCAAATGGCCCCTAGAGCTGGCCTGGAGTGAAAAGATGAGCACTGACAAAGAAGATCTCGAGCTGGACGAAGACTTTGTCGCGGACGATGCAGACAATGCCGAGCCTGCGGTGGAAGTCGCCAAGACCAATCTGACCAAGCGCCGCATCATCGACAACTTCCTCGAAGAACGTCGCCTGCACAAGCAGCTGGCCGAATACGACTTCGACATCTGAAGGCAGGGCCCACCGGTTTTGGCGCACTTCTGTCCGAGTGCGTCAGGGTTGCCTTCACCGAAAAACGCCGCGATCGTGCCTAGCAGTCGCGGCGTTTTTATTTGGGGTCGGCGCAGACTGCGCCAAGTGCCTGGTGCGCACAGCGTGCCCTACATGGATGCGCTCAGACGAACCTGGAAAAATCCGGTTTTCTGCGCTGCATGAAGGCCGATAGCGCCTCGATGGCCTCCGGCGAACGAAGTCGTTGGCCGAACAGAGCGCCCTCCTCCTCGATCACCTTGCGCAGCTCCTCACGCCCCGGCGCGCGCATCAGGCGCTTGCTGTCGAGCACTGCCGAAGGGGGAAGTTCGAGGAAGCGCTCAGCCATGTCACGGGCCATGGCCAGCGTCGCGGCGCCATCATCCAGAACCTGATTGGCGATGCCCCACTCGGCGGCTTGTGCTCCAGAGAAGCTCTCGCCAAGCAGCAACAGTTCAGCCGCCCGTGCATGCCCGAGCAAGCGCGGCAGAATCAGGCTGGAACCGTATTCAGGGCACAGGCCGAGATTGACGAAGGGCATCCTCAACTGCGCACTGCGGCTGACATAGACCAGGTCGCAGTGCAGCAGCAGCGTGGTTCCAATCCCGACAGCCGGGCCGGCGACGGCAGCGACCACCGGTTTGGAAAAGTCGAATAGCGCACGCATGAAGTGGAACACTTCACTGTTCAAACCGGAGGGAGGCGCCTGGAGGAAGTCAGCCAGGTCATTGCCGCTGGTGAAGCAATCCTCGCCGCCGGTCAACAAGACCGCACGCACCGCACTGTCCTGATCGGCCTCGTCCAGCACGTCGGCCATACCGGCATACATGGCACGGGTCAGCGCGTTCTTCTTGTCCGGCCGCTGCATGCGCAGGGTCAGTAGACCGCGATCACGTTCGATATGCAGGTGTTCGCTCATGCCAAAGCTCCGTAGGGTACGCCACGCGCACCAGCATTGGTGCGTATGGCGCAGCCACGCTATACGCGGGTCAGAAAGACGTCGGCGAGCATCTGGCTGCGCGGCAAACCGGCCATGTAGAGGCGCCGCGCGAAGCTGTCGACCGTCGAAGGATGGCCGCAGAGTAAGGCGAGGGTCTGACGGGAAACAAGGCGCAGTTCGGCCAAAGCAGCCGGCAACTGCGCCGCCGTCACCTGTTCGACCTGCAGGAGCGGATGTGCGTCGCACAATGCCTGAAGTTCCTGGGCCAGGTAATGCTCGGCAGGCTCATGTGCGACATGCAGAAGGCGAATGGCGCCGCGATGTTCCTGGCGTAGCGCTTCGCGCAGCACGCCATACAGGGGCGCCAGACCAGTACCCGCGGCCAACAGCCAGAGCGGCCGCGCCTGCCAATCCGGGTCGTAATGCAGCGCACCACCCCGCAGCTCCCCCAGACGCAGGCTGTCGCCAACCTGCAGATGACGAGCAGCATCGCTGAAGGCGCCGGGCAGGCGGCAATCGATATGAAACTCCAGCCATTCGTCCTCGCCCGGCAAGCTGGCCAGCGAATAAGGCCGCGCTACACCGTCAGCGTTCCACAGCACCACGTGCTGCCCGGCGCGGTAACGTAGCGCGCGGGCCGGCCTCAAGTGCAGACGCAGCACATGCGAGCTGGGCCAGTCCAGGGCGACAACCTGAGCCCCTATGCCATCGCGCAGTGGATCGAACGGCTCGACTTCGAGGTCATCCACTACCAGGCACTGGCAAGCCAGGCGCCATCCCTCGGCTCGTTTGTCGAGCGCCAGTGCATCGGGCTGACGATCCAGCGGCTCACCAGCCACGCAACGCACCAGGCAGGCATGACAACTGCCAGCGCGACAGCTGTAAGGCACGGCAACACCGCCCGCCAGCAGAGCATCGAGCAGATTGCTCTGGCTGGCCACCTGCAGTTGCTGGGTACCCACGCGCAACTCAGGCACCGGCCCCCTCCCAGCTGGCATCACAACGATTACGGCCGCCGCGCTTGGCCTGGTAAAGCGCCTGGTCGGCACGCTGCAGAGCCTCGTCGAGATCATCGTCAGCGCACAACAGGGTCATACCGGCGGACAGGCTGAGATTCTCCACTTTCACCCCCACTGGCTCGGCCGTGGCGAAGGCTTCACGCAGACGCTCGCAACAGGCGGTGAACTGGTCAGCATCGGTATTGGGCAACAACAGGACGAACTCCTCGCCGCCATAGCGGGCAATGATGTCGCCATCACGCAGACAGGCGCGGGCTACAGCGGCGAAGGTCTGCAGTACGCGGTCGCCCGCAGCATGGCCATGAGCATCGTTGATCCGCTTGAAATGATCCAGGTCGATCAATGCCAGGCCATGTTGCCGCCCATTGCCCATGTGCTGCAACTCACGGCTGGCCAGGCGCAGGAAGTGGCGGCGATTGAACAGGCCGGTCAACTCGTCGGTGGCGACCAGATCCTCGAGCTGGCGCATCATCCCGCGCAGCGTGTCCTGGTGCGCCTGCAGGGCGAAGCGACGCTGACGCATGCGCTTGCGCATCGCCTGCACGTAGCTGGAGAACAGGCATAACCAGACCAGCATGATGAACACCACCCACACCTGCAGCCAGGCCATGCTGGGGTCGACCAGTTGCATGCGATAGGCTTCGATCAGCACCATTGCGGTGAAACCGAAGAACGCAAAAACAGCGCAGCGCACGAATACCCGCGGCGGCAGTTGGAATACACCGAACAGCAGGATCAATATGTAGAACACCAGCATGCTGCCACGGGCACTGTCGAAGAACGCCAGCACCGGCGGTTGCCAGGCCAGCGCCACCAACACCTGAGCTTCGGTCAGGCTGGGGTCATCGAAACGCAGATTCCGCCCGGAGAGAAACAGCCAGAGAAACACCAGCTGGCTGCCGAACACACCGAGCGTCAGCCAGGCGGCGGTGCTGACCGAACCAAGAAAGAGACCGTTGAACACGGCGAACCAGCAGACGAGCGCCATCATCGCGTAGGAAGCGAAGGCCATGGCGAAGCGTTTGAGCAGAAGGTTCTGCAGGCTGCGTTGCGTTCCCCGGCGAGTCGTTGAGCTCATGGGCTCCGTCCCATACTGGCATCTTGCCGTACTCTACCCCCGTGATCACAAAAAGCCTAGGCCGCCGATAACCGCCCACAGCCCTTACCATCGACCTTCGGCGGCTGTGCCCGTCGCGGCTGGCGAGTTATACTGCCGCGCCTTTTTGGTCGCTCTAGAAAGCACAACGATGCCGCGCATGGCTACGGCCAAGCGGTACGCTGCAGCCGAGGTAGTTTTCTGGAGATGTCCTTTTGCCGCTGCGCCGGGTCAAGATTCGGCGCTTCCTTATAGATGTTCCCTGATAGAGGAGCGCCCCAATGACCGTGATCAAGCAGGACGACCTGATTCAGAGCGTCGCCGACGCCCTGCAGTTCATCTCCTATTACCATCCCGTCGACTTCATTCAGGCCATGCACGAGGCCTACCTGAAGGAAGAGTCGCCTGCCGCCCGCGATTCCATGGCGCAGATTCTGATCAACTCTCGCATGTGCGCCACCGGCCACCGCCCGATCTGCCAGGACACCGGCATCGTCACCGTCTTCATCAAGGTGGGCATGGACGTGCGCTGGGACGGCGCCACCATGGGCGTCGACGACATGATCAACGAAGGCGTACGCCGCGCCTACAATCTGCCGGAAAACGTCCTGCGTGCCTCGATCCTCGCCGACCCGGCAGGCGCCCGCAAAAACACCAAGGACAACACCCCGGCGGTGATCCACTACTCCATCGTCCCTGGCGACAAGGTGGAAGTGGACGTGGCAGCCAAAGGCGGCGGTTCCGAGAACAAGTCGAAGATGGCCATGCTCAACCCGTCCGACTCGATCGTCGACTGGGTGCTGAAAACCGTTCCGACCATGGGTGCTGGCTGGTGCCCGCCGGGCATGCTCGGTATCGGCATCGGCGGTACCGCCGAGAAAGCCGCGGTGATGGCCAAGGAAGTGCTCATGGAGCACATCGACATCCACGAGCTGCAAGCCCGTGGCCCGCAGAACAAGATCGAAGAGCTGCGTCTGGAACTGTTCGAGAAGGTCAACCAGCTGGGCATCGGCGCCCAGGGCCTGGGCGGCCTGACCACCGTGCTCGACGTCAAGATCATGGACTACCCGACCCACGCGGCTTCGCTGCCGGTGTGCATGATCCCCAACTGCGCCGCGACCCGTCACGCCCACTTCGTGCTTGATGGCAGCGGCCCGGCCGAGCTGGAGGCCCCGGATCTGGACGCCTACCCGGAAATCGTCTGGGAAGCCGGCCCGTCGGCGCGCCGCGTCGACCTCGACACCCTGACCCCGGAAGACGTGCAGAGCTGGAAGCCGGGCGAGACCATCCTGCTCAACGGCAAGATGCTCACCGGTCGCGACGCTGCGCACAAGCGCATGGTCGAGATGCTCAACAAGGGTGAAGAACTGCCGGTCGACCTGAAAGGCCGCTTCATCTACTACGTGGGCCCGGTCGACCCGATCGGCGACGAAGTGGTAGGCCCAGCCGGCCCGACCACCGCCACGCGGATGGACAAATTCACCCGGCAGATCCTCGAGCAGACCGGCCTGTTGGGCATGATCGGCAAATCCGAGCGCGGCCCGACTGCCATCGACGCGATCAAGGACAACAAGGCCGTGTACCTGATGGCCGTCGGTGGCGCAGCCTACCTGGTGGCCCAGGCGATCAAGAAGTCCAAGGTGCTGGCGTTCGCCGAGCTGGGCATGGAAGCGATCTACGAGTTCGAGGTCAAGGACATGCCGGTCACCGTCGCCGTCGACAGCAACGGCGAGTCGGTTCACATCACGGGACCTGCGATCTGGAACAAGAAGATCGCCGAAAGCCTGGCGGTGGAAGTGAAGTAACCCGCTCCAGTTGCAAACAGAAGCCCGGCCCAATGCCGGGCTTCTGCGTTTTCGGCCTCAATGCCCCTGCAAAACGGAACGATGACGGCAAACACGTGGCCTAAGCCGAAAAAGGAGACGTCATGACCTTTTCCATCATCGCTCGCTGCCCCCGTACCGGCCAATTCGGCGTCGCCGCCGCCACTGCCATGCCTGCCGTGGGTAAGTTGCTCAGTCATGCGGCCGCCGGCATCGGTTCCGTGGCCACCCAGGCACAGGTCAATCCCTACCTGGGCCTCGACGGCCTGGAATTACTGCGACAAGGCTATTCGGCACCTGCCGCACTCAGCGTGCTGATGACCACCGACCCCTGCATGGAGCTGCGCCAGTGCGCGTTGATCGATCGCCACGGCGACAGCGTCTGCTGGACTGGCGACAAATGCATTCCCTGGGCAGGTTCACTGGCCGGCGAGCAGTTCTCTGTACAGGGCAATCGCCTGGTCGGCCCGCAGGTGCTGGATGCCGTAGCCGATACCTTCCGCCTCGGTGAAGCCAGGCCATTGGTCGAACGCCTGATCGATGCCTTGGCCGCGGGCGATGAACACGGCGGCGATCGCCACGGCGAATCCTCGGCGGTGATCTATGTGGTCGATCATGAGCAGTACCCGCTGTGGGACATCCGCGTCGATCATCACCTCGACCCGGTGGCAGAGCTGCGGCGCCTGCACGAGGTATTCGCCCGTGACGTGCTGCCGGAAATTCTCGCCATGCCAACCCGTGCGAACCCGGCGGGCAAGGCTGCGGAAGACTCGGTCTGAGAAGCTAACGCGCCGTAGTGCCGAAGCGACGTCGGTAATCGCCTGGCGACAAACCCACTAGCCGGGCAAAGACTTTGCGAAAGGCGCCGCTATCCTGATAGCCCACCTGCCACGCCACCTGCTCGATGCTTTGCCGGCTGTGCTCCAACAAGTCGCGGGCTCTGTTGACCCGTAGTTGCTGGCAATATTCAGTTGGTTTCAACCCGGTGGCGGCGCGAAAGCGCCGTAGAAAGGTGCGCTCGCCCAACCCCGCGCGAGCGGCCATGCCAGCCAGATTCGCCTCGACCATCGCCGGCCCCTGCAGCCATTGCTGGACATTTAGAACTGCGGCATCGCCATGATCGAAACTGGGCACGAAACTGCTGAACTGGCGCTGTGACTCACGGTTGAGATCCACCACCAGAAACCGGGCAGTCTCGGCGGCGATGGTCGGCCCAAGCAGCCGCGTCACCAGCGCCAGACCAAGGTCAGTCCAGGCCATCAGACCACCTGCGGTGATCAGATCACCGTCATCGACCACCATCCGTTCAGGCAAGACCTGCACATTGGGATAACGCTCTGCCAGCTCACCCGCCAACGCCCAGTGAGTGGTCACCGCACGCCCTTCGAGCAGGCCCGCCTCGGCCAATGGAAAAGCGCCAGCACAGACCGACGCCAGCGTCACGCCCGCAGCATGCAGGTGCTCCAGCCAACGGCAGTAAGTCATCTCCAACGCGTAGCCGGCAGAAGCATCCAGGCACGGCGGCAGGATCACAACCTGCGGCGTACCCTCGATCTGCGGGTGGCTGTCGAATACACGCCGAACCTGGCCTGCGTCATCGACCTGCCAGTGACTGACACGCAGCCGATCCAAGCCCTCACGTTCCTGGCTGGCAGCCATGTTGTTGGCCACCATGAACAGATCGCCCAGGCCATACACCGCCGCCAGTTGCACACCGGGATACAGCAACAGCCCGATTTCCAGGCACCGCCCGCTCATTGTCAGTTTTTCCCCACAAATTGTCGGCCACGCCCATCCTCGAACATGGAGCCGGAGCGATAAGGTTTGCCCCACATCATCCCACGGAGAGCAACATGAGCAAGCGTGCTTTGGTACTGATCGACATCCAGAACGACTACTTCGAAGAAGGCAAATGGCCGTTGCACGGCATGGAGGCTGCTGCCGACAATGCCGCCCGCATTCTGGCGGCTGCGCGCAAGGCTGGCGACAAGGTGGTGCACGTACGCCATGAGTTCCAGAGCGACGACGCGCCCTTCTTTACCCCAGCCTCCGAAGGAGCCTGCATTCACACCAGCGTCCAGCCACTGGTAGACGAAGCCGTGGTGCTCAAGCACCAGGTGAACGCCTTTCTCGATACCGAGCTCAAGGCTCTGCTCGATGAATCCGGTATTGAACAGGTTACCCTGATCGGCGCCATGAGCCACATGTGCATCGACGCCGCAGCGCGTGCCAGCAGCGACTTCGGTTACACCACCACCGTGGTACATGACGCCTGCGCAACGCGCGACCAGGACTTCGAAGGCCTGTCGGTTCCGGCCACTCAAGTACATGCGGCCTACATGGCATCGCTGGCCTTTGCCTATGCGAGCGTGGTTTCTACCGAGCAGTACCTGAACACTGCGCGCTGACGGACTCGACAACGAACGTGACAAATTCAACCCGCTCTGGATTTGTCACTTCGATCTTCATGCACGCTAAATTAACGTTCCAATGGCGGGTATTTGACGAATAGTAGCGCCGCCCCAACCGTCGGTCGCATGACCTCGCCGCTCATCCTCCAGCCGCTCTGGAAAGCGCTTCTCCAGCTCCCCTACCCTAAGCTCAGAAGGTCATGCAACAGACAGGGAGAGCCGTCATGTTCAACTATCGCGTGATTGAAAAAACAGCCTGCCTTGGCCTGCTGGCCAGCGCAGTGATGGCGTGCCAGATCGCCTACGGCGCACCGTCCCAATCGATGAAAGCGCCTCGCAGCGTGACCTGGGCCGACTTTCTCGGCCTCAACGTCCAGTTGCAGTGGTTCCCGGAGCAGTCCTACCGCCAGCAGATCGCCAAGCTCAAGGAGCTGGAGCTGCAATGGATCCGTATCGGCTTACATTGGGAACGCATGGAACCAAGGCCAGGGCAATGGCAGTGGGCAGAGCTCGACAGACTGATGCAGGTGATCGAGCAGGAACAGCTGAAGCCGTTGGTCTACATGGTAGGGTCAGCGCCATTCGCCACCTCGGCGCCTACGGGAGTCAGCAACCCAGACCAATACCCACCGACCAATCCGCAACTGTTCGCCAACAGCTTCGCGACCCTGGCCAGTCGTTATCCCTACGTCAGCGCATGGCAGGTGTGGAACGAACAGAACATCGCACCCTTCTGGCGCCCCGCGGAGAACCCGCTGCAGTATCAGCAACTGCTGGAAAGCACCCTGAATGCTCTGAGCCTGGCTCGCCCGGACGCCACGCAGGTGATCGGCGGACACGCCTACTACAGCCAGATGCCTGTACAGGGGGGCTACATGCTCGAATCGATGTACCACCTGGGCAGCATCAAACCTGGCCGTGTCAGCGCCTATCACCCCTACTCTCAGGAGGCGGAAGGCGACATACCGGGTGCCGGTGATTTCATCGCCAATGCCAACACGCTCAACCAGTATCTACGCCTGCTGGGCAGTGGCCCGATCTGGGCGACCGAGTTCGGCTGGTCGAGCTACGCCGGGCCGGTGGAGCTGCAGCCGATCATTGGTGAACAGGGCCAGGCCGACCATCTGCTACGACGCCTGGCACTGATGAGTTCGATGGATTTCGACCGTATCTTCCTCTTCGCCCTGAGCGATCTGGATGCCCGCGCTACGCCACGGGATCAGTTTTACGGCCTGCTGCGCCTGGACGGCAGCGAGAAGCCAGCCTATCAGGCGCTCAAGCGCTTTCTGCAGATCACCGGTCCGCGCCTGACTCCGCAGAATCCGCCTGCCTTCGCCAACGCGCCGGCAGGGATGATCAGCATCGCCTGGCAGCGCGCCGATGGTCGCTGGCTGTGGCTGTTCTGGGCGCAGGAAACAGGCACGGTACGGCTGCCACGCAACGGCAGCGGCACGCTGTACAACCCACTGCGCGGCACCAGTCAGAACGTCAACTCCAGTGGCGGCGGTATCAATGTCAACGTCAGCCGTGAGTTGCAGATGCTGGTGCTATAAACGCCCAAAACGTGCCAGCTGCATCTCGCGCAGGCGACTCAGGGTGCGCTGGAAGGCGAAGCCGAGGTAGCCCTGGGTGTAGAGCTCATCCAGCGGCACCTCGGCCTCGATGTACAGCGGCACACGGCGGTCGTAGCACTCGTCGACCAGGGCGATGAAACGTCGCACCGCATCGTCATTGCGCGACAGCGCCGGCAACTGCCGATCCCCGGCATCGACCCGTTCGGCAGCATCCTCGGTGCCACGGGCAATGCGCCCTTCACGCTGCTCACCGCCCAGGCATGGCACCTCGCCGAGCAGGATGACCGGAAAGCGCTCGCACAACTCGATGAAATCCACCGCCGCCAATGGCTGCTCGCACAGGTCGCGGAAACGGCACCACAACGCTGCTGGACTGTGGCCGAGGGTCGAAACGCTGCGATGGGCCAGCTCCGCTGGCTCACGGCAAATGACCTGCCCCTCGCTCAAACGAGCGAACAGCTCATCCAAGGCATGCGGCTGCCGCACCCAATAGCGCTGCACCTCGGCATCGGGATGCAGGCGATGGTCCTGATCGCCATCCACCGCCACCAACTGCATATGCGCCTTGAGCGCGGCGATGGCCGGCAGGAATCGCTCGCGGTTATAGCCCTCGGCGTAAAGCTGATCCGGTGGTTGGTTGGAGGTCGCCACCAGCACCACGCCCTGCTCGACCACCAGGCTGAGCAGGCGACCGAGCAGCATGGCATCGCCGATATCGCTGACGAACAGCTCGTCGAAACACAGCACGCGCACCTCGCGTCCCAGCTCCTCGGCCAGCAGGCGCAGCGGGTCGGCATTGCCGGTCAGTTGGAACTGGCGGCGATGCACCCATTGCATGAAGTGATGAAAATGCTGGCGTCGCGCCGGCACGCGCAAGGCGTTGTAGAAGCTATCCATCAGCCAGGTCTTGCCACGCCCGACCGGCCCCCAGAGGTAAACGCCAAGGGGCCGTTCGCCGCGCTGCGCGGCCTCGAAGCACTGCTGCAGCGCCTCGACAGCACGGCGCTGCGCGACATCGACCACGAAGCCGGCTGCAAGCGCGCGCGCATAGGCGGCCTGGGGTGAATCCGGCAGGGTCTGCGGAGCGTTCAACGCAGCACCAGCAGGCCGTCATCGAACTGCCGCGGCCAGTCGCGCCGGGTGAACACCTGACCTTGCTCGCGTACCCGACGCACTTCATCCAGATCCAGTTCGCAGATCAGCCAATGGCTGCGTGTGGGGCATAGCTCCTCGCTCTCGGCGACGATGCCGCTGGCCGGCATGCCGTAGTCCGACGGCACGTACAGCGACGCGCGACCATATCCCTCGTCCAGCGATGGCGACCAGGGCGCCAGACCGACGGTGGGCGAATGCAGCACGGCGATCTGATTCTCCAGCGCACGGGCCTGGGCGCCGATACGCACGCGGTGAAAGCCGGCCACGGTGTCGGTGCAACTGGGGGCGAGAATCAGATCGACGCCCGCCTCGGCCAGGGTATGCGCCAGCAAGGGGAATTCGTTGTCATAGCAGATCAGGATGCCCAGCTTGCCCAGCGCCGTGTCGAACACCTTAAGGCCACTGCCTGCAGCGATGTGCCACTGCTCCACTTCGAAGCGGGTCATGATCAACTTGTCCTGCGTGCCCAGGCAGCCTTCCGGGCCGAACAGCCAGGCGCGATTGCGGTAGATACCGTCGTCGTCCAGCACGGCTACCGAACCGGGTTGCAGGTAGATTTTCAGCCGCTGCGCCAGGCTCTCGCACAGTGCCAGCCAGCGCGGCAGCAGCGGCTGGATGCCGGCGATGGAGCCGTGCAAGTCGCCACGCTCGGCTTCCGGCAACTGGCCGGTCAGCACCAGGCCGGCGTACTCCGGCAGCAGCAGCAGGTCGGCGCCCTGTGCGGCCGCAGCCTCGCACAGCGCAGTGAGGTGCTCGGCATAAGCCTCCCAGGTGGTGAACAACTCGATGTGGTACTGGCAGGCGGCGACCTTGATCATGCGGCAAGCTCCTTCAACCAGAACGACATGGGTTTGGCCGATTCCTCAGCTTCGTCCAGGTCGCGCCAGTGGTAATGGGTGTGCAATTCGGGATGGTGACGGTAGCCACGGCGCTTCCAGAAAGCGTCCAGCGGCTGGTAGTCGATTGGCCGGCGTGGGTGATCCACCGGGCGCTGCACGGCGCAGAAGGCGCACCAGTCGAAGCGACCCAGCCTGCGCGCATGGGCTTCGCGCTCGGCGAAGAAGCGCACGCCCAGGCCACGCCCGCGCCAGGCCGGCAAGACCACCGACTCGGCGCAGTAGAAGACCCGCTCCGGGTACCAACCCGCAGCGATGAACGGCTGCTGGAATTCCTCGGTTTCGTCCCGCAGCGGTAGCGCCGTGGAGGCGCCGACCACCCGGCCTTCGTCACGCACCAGCACGCACAGGCTAGCGGCGCTGCGCACGTAGGTGGCCAGGTACTCGGCCTCGTAGTCGAGGTTGCCGTCGTAGAGGTAGGGGAACTCGCGGAACACCTGGATGCGCAGGCGCGCCAGGTCGTCGATGTGGGGTGCAATCGCGGCCCCGTGGAGCAACTGAATGTCCATGCGCAGTCGTTGGCCAACAGCAGGGTGACGCCGACGGCTATGCCGGCGGGAAGCGGCGAACTTATCATGCCCGCCAGCAAACCACTAACCACGCTACGAAAGGAACTTAGCCATGACCGCCACCGAACTGGTTCAGGCCTACTACGCCACCTTCAACGCCGGCGACATGCCCGCCTTCCTCGACCTGCTGGCCGAAGACGTGGTGCACGACATCAACCAGGGCGAACGCCAGGTCGGCAAGGCCACCTTCGCCGCCTTCATGGACAAGATGAACCGCTGCTACCGCGAGCGCCTGACCGACATCGTGGTGATGCAGAACGCTGACGGCAGCCGCGCCGCCGCCGAATTCGTGGTGCACGGCGAATACCTGGCCGACGACGAAGGCCTGCCTCCGGCCAACGGCCAGACCTACGTACTACCAGCCGGCGCCTTCTTCGAGATCAAGAACGGCAAGGTCGCGCGCATCAGCAACTACTACAACCTCAATGACTGGATTGCGCAGGTTGGCTGAGAGACGTATGCCGCTTAGGGGTGCCCTAACCAAAGGGCGCCCGAAACATTCTGCAAAGGCTTAATACAGCGTTAAGCCAACCCCTCACACAATCGCCCCCAGGTTCATCACCGAGGTTCCGAGCATGGAACTACCCTGGGCGCATCATGATCGTCCCGTTGCCCGTATCGGGCGCGGCGACAGTTACGAACTCCACCTGGCTTCTCCCAGCAGCGCACGTCGCGCGGTTCTGGAGCAGTTCATCCGCCAGCGCTTCGAGCTGCAGCACGGCGCACGCATCCGTCATTTCATGCCGTGCCTGTTCGGCCTGGAAAACCAGACCGGCCAGTTGCTCGGCGCGGTGGGCGTGCGCAGCGGCAACAGCGGCCCGCTGTTTCTCGAGCGTTACCTGGACGAGCCGATCCAGAGCGCCATCGGTGCACGCCTGGGCAACAGCGTGCCGGGCCGTGGCGAGCTGGTGGAAGTCGGCAACCTGGCTGCCGACAGCCCCGGTGCCGCGCGTTTGCTGATCGTCGCCCTGACCGACCTGCTGGTGGCACTGGGTTTTCGCTGGGTCACCTTCACCGGCACCCCGACCCTGCTCAACAGCTTCCAGCGCCTGGGCCTGACGCCCATCGCCCTCGGTGAAGCCGATCCGGCGCGCATGGGCGATGAGCTGGCCGACTGGGGCAGCTACTACGACAGCCGCCCACTGGTCATGGCCGGCGACATTCACGGCGGCCATCAGCGCCTGCTGCAACTGGGTGCCTACCCGCGCCTGGGCCACCAAGCGCTCTATGCCCTGGAGGACATGCCTAATGTGGTCTGCAGCTGAAACCTTCTTCGCCCGCCTGGGCGAGTTCGGCCCGCACATCGCCCTGGCCGAAAGCGGACGCACCTTGACCTATGCCGAGCTGCTCGGCGCAGTCGCCGCGCGGGGCAGACACCTGCGCGCCCTCGGCGCACACCGCGTGGCGCTGGCCCTGGACAACGGTATCGACTGGGTGCTGTGGGATCTGGCGGCGCTGCATGCGGGCCTGGTTTGCGTACCGCTGCCGGCGTTCTTTTCCGCCGATCAGCAGCGCCATGTACTCGACAGTGCCGGCATCGACTGTCTGATCGGCAAAGGCGTCCCCGGTTTCGCCAACGTGGAAGCCGATATCCATCGCCGCAGCGTGGCACACCCCGCCACGCTGCATGCCAATACCTGCAAGATCACCTACACCTCCGGCACCACCGGCCAGCCCAAGGGCGTGTGCCTGGATCTGGACACGCAACTGGCAGTGGCCGACAGCCTGATCAGGGCCAGCGCCAGCCGCGAGGTGCAAAGGCACCTGTGCATCCTGTCGCTGGCGACCCTGCTGGAGAACATAGCCGGCGTTTACGCGCCGCTGCTGGCCGGCGCTCGGGTGGAACTGATGCCCATGGCGCAGATCGGCCTGACCGGGGCCAGCGGCTTCGACCTGGCGCGCTTTCTCCAGGCGCTGCACGTCGCCCAGCCGCACAGCCTGATCCTGCTGCCGCAGTTGCTGTTGGCCCTGGTCAGCGCCGGTGAACGCAAATTGCCGGTGCCCAGCTCATTGCGCTTCGTCGCCGTCGGTGGCGGCCGGGTTTCCGCGCAGTTGCTGGAGCGTGCCGACGCGTTGGGTCTGCCGATCTTCGAAGGTTACGGGCTGTCCGAGTGCGCCTCGGTGGTGTGCCTGAACACACCCGAACAGCGCCGCATCGGCAGCACCGGCCAGCCGCTTGGCCATCTGCAGGTGACGCTGGCGGCCGACGAGGAAGTGCTGGTCAAAGGCGCCCGCATGCTCGGTTACCTCGGAGAGCCGGCGCCGCAAGGTGAATGGCTGGGCACCGGCGACCTCGGTCATTTCGAGCACGGTTTCCTGGTGCTGCACGGACGCAAGAAACATCAGTTCATCACGGCCTACGGGCGCAACGTCAACCCGGAATGGGTCGAGTCGGAGCTGGTGCAGCAATTGCCCATTGCCCAGGCCTGGCTGCATGGCGAGGCGCTGCCGGCCAATGTCGCGGTGCTGGTGCCGCGCTTCGCCAATACCCCCGACGCGCAATTGCAGGCCGCCGTGGACGCCGTCAATGAAGGCCTGCCGGACTACGCCCGCGTGCACCACTGGCTACGCGCCGATGCCCCTTTCAGCACGAGCAACGACCTGGCCACGGCCAATGGTCGGCTGCGCCGCGCCGCCCTGTTTTCCCATTACCAAGCCGCCATCGAAGCGTTGATGGCAGAAGGAGTACACGCATGAGCTTCTACGAATCCCTGCTGGCCCAGACTCAGGCCGAACGCGACTACCTGCTCGGTGCGCCGATCATCCAGCAGGCCATGACCGGCCAGGTCGCCCTGCGCAGCTACATCGCCTTCCTCACCGAGGCCTACCACCACGTCAAGCACACCGTGCCGCTACTGATGGCCTGCGGTGCACGCCTGCCGGAACGTCTGGAATGGCTTCGCGAAGCCATCGCCGAATACATCGAGGAGGAAACCGGCCACCAGGAGTGGGTGCTCAATGACATCGCCGCCTGTGGTGCCGACAAGGAAGCGGTGCGCCATGGCACCCCGCACATGTCCACCGAATTGATGGTGGCCTACGTCTACGACCGCATCGCCCGGCACAACCCGGTGAGCTTCTTCGGCATGGTCAACGTGCTCGAAGGCACCAGCATCGCCCTGGCCACCCAGGCCGCCGGCATCATCCAGGACAAGCTGCAGCTGCCGAACAAGGCCTTCAGCTACCTCAACTCCCACGGCAGCCTGGATCTGGAGCACATCGAGTTCTTCAAGAAGCTGATGAACCAACTGGACAACGACGATGACAAGGCCGCCGTGGTGCACACCGCCAAGGTCGTCTACCGCCTGTACGGCGACATGTTCCGCAGCCTGCCGCTGTCAGGCGAGGAGTAAGGTCATGCAACCGACGGATTGCCGTGCCCTGCTTACCGGCGCCAGTGGCGGCATCGGCCTGGCCCTGGCGCATCGTCTGGCCAGCGAAGGCGCCCACCTGCTGCTGGTAGGCCGTCGTCTGGAACCCCTGCAAGCGCTGTTGCAACGCTTCCCGCAGAACGTGCAACTGGTACAGGCCGACATCACCACCCGCAGCGGGCGTGATGCACTGGTCGCCGCGGCGCAGAACTTCGGCGGGCTGAACTGTCTGATCAACGCGGCCGGGGTCAACCGCTTCGGCATGCTCGACCAGCAGGACGAGCAGCAGATCGCCGAGCTGATCGGCCTCAACGTCACCGCCACGCTGCAACTGACCCAGCGCCTGCTGCCGCTGCTGCGGGCGCAACGGCGTGCCCTGGTGATCAACGTCGGCTCCACCTTCGGCGCCATTGGCTACCCCGGCTTCGCCGCCTACTGCGCCAGCAAGTTCGCCCTGCGCGGCTTCTCCGAGGCACTGCGCCGCGAGCTGGCCGACACCCATGTGCGTGTCCTCTATTTCGCCCCACGTGCCACCCGCACGTCGATGAACGCCCCTAGCGTGGTAGCGATGAACGATGAGCTGGGCGTGGCCATGGACGACCCCGCACAGGTGGCCGAGGAACTGCTCGACACCATTCGCCGCGAGCAGGAAGAACGTCACCTGGGCTGGCCGGAACGCCTGTTCGTGCGCCTCAACGGTCTGCTGCCACGCGTGGTCGACCAGGCCCTGCGCAAGCAGTTGCCGATCATTCAACGCTTTGCCCGTAACAAGCACTGAGGAGATTGCCCGTGAACCTGTTTCGTACCCTGACCATCGCTGCACTCGGCTTCGCCGCCCTGCCCGCCTTTGCCCTCAGTGAAGGAGGCGAGGCGCAGTTGCACCAGTTGCAGACACGCTGGGCCGAAATCAACTACCAGACGCCGGAGAAGCAGCGCGAAGAGGCGTTCGCCAAGCTCGTCACGCAAGCCGACACAGCGCTGGTCAGCGAGCCCAAGGCACCCGAACTGCTGATCTGGCGCGGCATCATCCTCAGCACCCAGGCGGGTGCCAAAGGCGGCCTCGGTGCCCTGGGCCTGGTCAAGGAAGCCAAGGCCAGCTTGGAGCAGGCACTGGCCATCGACCCACAGGCCCTGGCCGGCTCGGCCTACACCAGTCTTGGCAGCCTGTACTACCAGGTACCCGGTTGGCCGATCGGCTTCGGCGATGACGAAAAGGCAGAGCAAATGCTGCAGCAGGCCCTGGCGATCAACCCGGAAGGCCTCGACCCCAACTACTTCTACGGCGACTTCCTGCAACGGCAGAAACGCTACGAAGAAGCCCGCGCCGCGCTGGAGAAAGCCCTGGCCGCCAAGGATCGCCCTGGCCGCGAACTGGCCGACAAGGGCCGTCGTGCCGAAGCCACGGCGCTTTTGCAGCAAGTCGAGCGTAAACTCCAGTAAACCGGACGCATCCCTACAGGAGTTGCCATGCGCATTCTTCTCGTCGAAGACGATCAGGCCCTGGGCGAAGGCATTCGCACCGCGCTGAAACCCGAAGGCTACACCGTGGACTGGCTGCAGGACGGCGCCAGCGCCCTGCATGCACTGAGCCACGAGAGTTTCGAGCTGGCCATTCTCGACCTCGGCCTGCCGCGCATGGATGGCCTGCAGGTGCTCAAGCACCTGCGCGCCAATGCCAACCCGGTGCCGGTGCTGGTACTCACTGCGCGTGATGCCACCAGCGACCGTATTGCGGGCCTCGATGCCGGCGCCGATGACTACCTGATCAAACCCTTCGACGTGGCCGAACTCAAGGCACGTCTGCGCGCCCTGCTGCGCCGCAGTTTCCAGCGCCCGCAACCGGCGCTGGAATACCGCGGCATCCGCCTCGATCCGGCAAGCCAGGTGGTCGAATACCAGGGCCAGACCATCAACCTGCCGCGCAAGGAATTCCTCCTGCTGCACGAGTTGCTGATCCAGCCCGGTCGCGTGCTGACCCGCGACAAGCTGCAACAGGCACTCTATGGTTGGGACGAGGAAGTGGAAAGCAACGCCCTGGAAGTGCACGTGCACCACCTGCGCAAGAAATTCTTTCCGGAGCTGATCCGCACCGTGCGCGGCGTTGGTTATCTGGTGGACAAATGAGGTTGCTGAAGACCTTCGGCTCCATCCGCACCCGCCTGCTCGCCCTGCTTCTGTTATTGGTAGCAGGCAGCTTCGGGCTGATCAGCCACAAGATCTACAACGACTCCGTGCACGAAGTACGCGAGCTGTTCGATGCCCAGCTGTCGCAGACCGCGCGCCTGCTCATGGGCCTGGTGCGCCACGACCTCACCGAGAACGAGCGGCGTGAGATGCAGGCGGTGCTCGACGAAGCGCTGCTGCTGCACAGCGCGCGCAACCCGGACAACCTGCTCGGCCACGAATACGAAGGCAAGCTGGCCTTCCAAATGCTCGACGACGATGGCGAGCTGCTGTTCCAGTCCGCCAGCGCCCCGCCGGGTCTGCTCAACGACATGATCCAGCAGCTCGGCCTGGCATTGCCGGACAACGACCAGCCGATGCAGCAGCGCCTGGCGCAGCTGGCCCGCTACCTGATCGGCTATCACACCCTGACCATCGGCGAACACAACTGGCGCGTGTTCGTGCTGCATGACAGCCGCGATTACCACTGGGTGCTGGCTGGCGAGCGCGAGGACGTGCGCGGCGAGCTGATCGACAAGATCGCCAAACGCAGTTTGCAACCGCTGCTGATCGGCCTGCCCATCGTCGGCCTTCTTTTGTGGCTGACCGTGGGCTGGGGTCTGTATCCACTCAAACGCATGGCCGATGCCATTCGCGGCCGCGCCCCGGACAACCTGGCGCCGCTGGTCTTCCCGCCATTGCCCAATGAGCTGGAACCGATGGCCGCCGCGCTCAACCGCCTGCTGATGCAGGTCAACCAGCTGCTGGAACAGGAAAAACGCTTTATCGCCGATGCTGCTCACGAATTGCGCACGCCCCTGGCGGTGCTGCGCATCCATGCCCAGAACGCGCTGGAAGCACCGGATGCCGGCGACCGCGAAGAGGCACTGAAACAGTTGGGTAGCGGTGTCGACCGTGCTACCCGTGTGGTCGCGCAGCTGCTGACCCTGGCGCGACTGGATCCCAATGGCGTGCGCCTGAACATGAGTGACCTCGACCTGCTGGCCTTCCTGCGCAGTGAACTGGCCGAGCTGACGCCACTGGCGCTCAATCGCCAGCAGGAACTGATTCTCGATGCTCAGGAGCCCGCCGACTATCAGCTACCAGCCGATGCCCCGAGCCTGGGCATTCTGCTGCAGAACCTGGTGAGCAATGCCGTGCAGTACACCCCGGTAGGTGGCTGCATTCAGGTGCACTTGCTGGCCAATGCCCATGACCTGGTGCTGCAGGTGCACGACAGCGGCCCCGGTGTACCACCGGAGTTGCGCGAACGCCTGTTCGAGCGCTTCTTCCGTATCGGCGAAGGCCAGGGTGCCGGGCTCGGCCTGTCCATCGTGCGCCGCGTTGTAGAGCTGCATCAGGGCAACATCGCCCTCGACGACTCTCCGCTGGGCGGCCTGCGCGTCAGCGTCAGGCTGCCGCGCCAGCGCTCTGCCATCGAGCACAGCGCCTAAGAACCTGTTCACGATCTCGCGAGCTAGAGCCATACAACACCGATGGCGGCCCCGCAAAAACAGGCGAGGAACGGTCGGAGTCGCAGTCGACTTTACGAGCTGTAAATGAGCATGACTCGCTTCGCTCACCCCTCCGGGGCCGCACTAAAATGCGTTAGCCGCAAGCGGCTTCCGACCGGGCTGGCGTTCCAGCCTGTTTTTAACGCAGTAGGGCCGACGCGCAGTAGCTCGTGAACAGGTTCTAGCCCGCTGTCCCGACCACGCGCAATGGCACCTGACGCCCAGCCTTCTGCGCCAGGTAACGGGTGCAGCTGACGCGCAGGAAGGAGGCGAAGTTGACCACTTCGCCGCGAAAATCCATCACCTCTTCGTACAACTTGGCGATCAGCTGGTTGGTGGTCATGCCGTCGACTTCGGCGATCTCGCGCAGGATGTCCCAGAACTGATTCTCCAGGCGCAAAGTGGTCACCACGCCGCGGATACGCAGCGAACGCGAGCGGGACTCATAGAGGATGGGGTCGGCCTTTACATAGAGTTCGCACATCGGTCGTGCTCCTGAAAGGTGGATCGGGTCGTGCTGCGGGAAACGCGCGAATGATGCCCCCCGGATTGCATCCGGGCTACGCTGACCTATACATCGTAGCCCGGATGAAATCCGGGAACCCGCTAACCGATCTGTCCGGACGGCATGCGGGCCAAGGTGAGTTACAAACGGATTTCCGTGCCCAGCACCTTGAGAAACGCAGCCAACCAGGCCGGATGCGCGGGCCATGCCGGTGCCGTGACCAGATTGCCCTGCACATGCGCCTGATCCACCGGAATCTCCACATAAGTGCCGCCTGCCAGCCCCACCTCCGGCGCACAGGCCGGATAAGCACTGCACTCACGGCCCTGCAAAATGCCGGCTGCGGCCAGCAGTTGCGGGCCATGGCAAACCGCAGCGATGGGTTTGTCAGCCTGGGCGAAAGCTTTGACCAGGGCGACTACCTCGGCATTCAGGCGCAGGTACTCGGGGGCGCGGCCGCCGGGTACCAGCAAGGCGTCGTAGTCCTCTGCGCGAACCTTGGCGAAATCGAAGTTGAGGGCGAAATTGTGCCCTGGCTTCTCGCTGTAGGTCTGGTCGCCCTCGAAATCGTGAATGGCGGTACGCACCGTCTGTCCGGCGGTCTTGCCCGGACACACCGCATGCACCGTGTGACCGACCATCAACAGTGCCTGGAACGGCACCATGGTTTCGTAATCTTCGGCGTAGTCGCCGACCAGCATGAGAATCTTCTTGGCAGCCATGATCGTCTCCTGAAGGTGGGTGGAGCGAAATCATTATTCGCCGCCCTGCCCGCCCTCTGGTAACAACCGGGTACTACGTTGCAGGCTTACAGCGCCGGCACCTGCCATTCGATGGGGGCCATGCCGTTCTGCACCAGGAACTGGTTGCAGCGGCTGAAATGGCCATTGCCGATGAAGCCACGGTGCGCCGACAGCGGCGACGGGTGTGGCGAGCGCAACACCAGATGCTTGGTCGGATCGATCAGGCGCTGCTTGCTCTGCGCATGGCTGCCCCAGAGCAGGAACACCAGCTTGGGCTGATGTTCGCTGACCACTTCGATCACCCGGTCGGTGAAGAACTGCCAGCCTTTGCCCGCGTGCGAACCAGCATTGGCGCGCTCGACGGTCAACGAGGTATTGAGCAGCAATACGCCCTGGTCGGCCCAGCTTTGCAGGTAGCCATGCGACGGGATATCGATGTTCAGGTCGCGCTTGAGCTCCTTGTAGATGTTCACCAGAGACGGCGGCGTCTGCACGCCGGGCTGCACCGAGAAACACAGACCGTGGGCCTGGCCGGGGCCGTGGTAAGGATCCTGGCCAATGATCACCACCTTCACCTGGTTCAGCGGCGTGGAGTTGAGGGCATTGAAGATCAGCGGTCCCGGCGGGTAAATCTCCTTGCCGGCAGCCTTTTCCGCACGCAGGAACTCACGCAGCTCGCTCATGTAAGGCTTGTCGAACTCCTCGCGCAGCGCGTGCTTCCAGCTGGCTTCGAGTTTGATGCGATCTTCGGTCATGCGGTTTTCCTGCTGGCTCAAAACAAGTGCAGGCACGCTAGAGAAGGGTTTCCAGCAAGTCAAGGCAAGTGGCGCCGCATCGGCTTTCGGCAACGGCTCTGCTAGCATTTCAGTACGCCGCTGCGGTTCCACGGAAGTCCCTGCCATCATGTCGCTGTCCCCCGAAGCCATTCGCTTCGCCCTGCTCACCCGTTTTCTCAAAGGACAGGCCAAGGTGCCGCAGATGCCGGAAGCGGCCATGCGCATCCGCCAACTGCTGGAAGACCCGCGAACCTCATTGGAGCAACTGGCGCGCGTGATCAACAGCGACCCACCGCTGTCCGCCTACCTCATGCAATTCGCCGAAAGCCCGCTGATTCGCAGCGCCCGTCCGTGCGTCTCGATGCGCGACCTGCTCGCCCGCCTCGGCACCCGCCAGCTCGGTACGCTGGTGCTGGGTTTTGCCGCGCGCAATCTGTTCATCAGCAAGGAGAAGCCCTTGCAGCAGGTGTTTCGTCAGCGCTGGCGCAAGGCACGGGAGCGGGCAGCGTTCTGCGCCGTGCTGGCGCAACGCTGCGATCAATCGCTCGATGACGCCATGCTCGCAGGTCTGTTGCAGGACATCGGCAGCCTGCCGCTATTGGCGGAGCTGGAGCACTGGCCGGACTTTCCGCGTGACGCACAATCGCTGGATGGCCTTTGTGATTACCTGTCCGGCGATATTGGCGCCCTGGTGCTGACCCGCTGGCAGGTGCCGACCACGCTGGTCGAATGCGCCAGGCAGCGCAACAAATGGCTGTACGATCACGACGGCGAAGCCGACCTGACCGACCTGGTGCTGCTGGCCAGCGCGTTGCAGATACAACCGGCGAACCTCCCCGAGCCACTGCCGGCGCAGTGCCGCCTGGGGCTTGAACAACCATTGGCCAACCTGAGCGAAACGCTGCAGGACGAGCAGCAACTGTGGCTGCGCATGCTGGCCTGAGAACGTGCCTCTTGATGACACCCCATCAGCAACCTGGATGCGCCTTGATTACCCAGTGAAGCGTTACAAGACTCACCTGCCATTCACATCGCAGGAATCCTCATGAACGCTTCTACCGGTATAAGCCGCGAGCGCCTGGAACAAGCACTTGCCCACTCCACATTC
This sequence comes from Pseudomonas mendocina, assembly GCF_003008615.1. NCBI lineage: Bacteria > Pseudomonadati > Pseudomonadota > Gammaproteobacteria > Pseudomonadales > Pseudomonadaceae > Ectopseudomonas > Ectopseudomonas mendocina. Next base: position 4,050,434 of record NZ_CP027657.1, on the reverse strand, counting down.
GCCCAACTGCTCGGCGCTGAGCTACTCGACTTCGAGCCTGGCCGGGTCAGCTTGCAGGTACATAGCCGCCCTGACCTGTGCCAGCATCACGGCTATATGCATGGGGCGGTAGTCGGTTTCATGATCGATAGCGGGTGCGCCTGGGCAGCAGCCTCGATGGTCGGCGACGTCGTTACCAGCGAGTACAAACTCAACCTGCTCGCGCCAGCACTTGGTGAAAAACTGATATGCCGGGCCGAAGTGCTCAAGGCCGGTCAGCGCCAGGCGGTATGCAGAGCCGATGTGTTCGCAGTGAAGGATCGTCAGGAAAAGCTCGTAGCCACCGGCCTGGCCACCATCGCTCGGGTGTAGGGCGGATTCAGGAGCGAAGCGAACAATCCGCCGACCGCCCCCCGGATTGCATCCGGGCTACCTCCGCGCCGGGCATGCTACGTGCCCTCGCCTATCTACCCCTGGTGCAACGCCCGGTAGTGACTGGGCGCCATGCCCACCACCTTGCGAAACAGCCGCGAGAAGTAATAGGGGTCGTCATAGCCCAGTTGCTCGGCCACCTGACGCACCTCCATATCGCCACGGTCGAGCAGGCGGCAGGCCAGGGCCATCTTCAACTGGATGAAGTCCTGGATCGGCGCGTGGCCGGTCAGCGCACGGTAGGTCTTGGCGAAATGAAAGCGCGACAGCTTGAACTGGGCGGCCAGCTCATCGAGGTTGAGACTGTCGTGCAGATGCTCGCGCATCACCGCCTGCACCGCCTCGATATCCAGCACCCGTCCGGACTTGAGGTTGACCCGTGCCGGCAGCACCGCCAGGGAGCTGAGCATCGCCTGCAAACGGTGCGCGGCATGGATGAAGGGCAAGGCGTTGAGGCTCTGGCGCTGCAAGCCCAACAGCGCCTCGAAGTCGCCGAGCAATCGGGGTTGCACACCAATGCGCCGCAGCGACTGCGTACCCAGCAGGCTCAGGAAGTCCTCACTGAGGCTACCGTCGAAGTGCACCCAGTAGATCGTCCAGGGGCTTTGCGCATCGGCGCCATAGGCATGCGCGACAGCCTTGGGCAACAGCAGCAGATCGCCAGCGCTGACCTCGAATCGTCCATCCGCCGTTTCCAGCCAACCCTGGCCGGAGCGGCAATAGATCAATAGATGATCGTCGGGTTGCGCGCGGCGCATCTGGTGCTCGACCGCATCCGGATAAAAGCCGATGGCCAATGGATAGCACCCCAGGCTCAGCGGATGGCGAGCCAGCAGACGACGCAAACGCGGCGGCGTGATGAAGCGCTGCCCGCCCAGTGGCAGCGGCCAATTGGAAGTCTCCACGCGCAAGCCCATGAGCCTTATCCCCTAAATCAGCGAATCGAATCACAAGATCGTCCATCCCAAGGCCAAGATCGTCAATCCACAAACGGGTAGCGAGTGGCTATAAAGAGCCCATACAAGAACAACAGGAGGTGAACATGCCCCGTACCCTGCCGCAACTGATCGACGGCCAATGGCAAACCAGCCAGGCGCATGAGCTGATCGAAGTCACCGACCCGGCCACCCAGGAGGTGATAGCGCTCGCCCCCAAGGCCACCGCCGAGGAAATCGAGGCGGCAGTGGCCAGTGCGCAGAAAGCCTTCCTCGCCTGGCGCGAGGTGCCGGTATCGGAACGTGCCCGCCTGATGCTGCGCTACCAGCACCTGCTCAAGGAACATCACGACGAGCTGGCGGAAATCCTCGCCCAGGAAACCGGCAAGACTTTCGCCGATGCCAAGGGCGACGTCTGGCGTGGTATCGAAGTGGCCGAACACGCGGCCAACATCGCCAGCCTGATGATGGGAGAAACGGTGGAGAACGTCGCCCGCGAGATCGACACCGCCAGCTGGATCCAGCCCCTGGGTGTGTGCGTCGGCATCACCCCATTCAACTTCCCGGCAATGATTCCGCTGTGGATGTTTCCGCTGGCCATCGCCTGCGGCAATACCTTCATCCTCAAACCCTCCGAGCAGGATCCACTGACGCCCAATCGCCTGGCCGAGCTGTTCATCGAGGCCGGCGCGCCGGCCGGCGTGCTGCAGGTGCTGCATGGCGGCCGCGAGCAGGTCGATGCGCTGCTGGTACACCCGGCCGTGCGTGCGGTGTCCTTCGTCGGCTCGGTGACGGTGGGCCAGCATGTCTACCGCACCGGCACCCAGCACCTGAAGCGCGTGCAGGCCTTCGCCGGGGCGAAGAACCATATGGTGATCATGCCGGACGCGCCCAAGGATCAGGTGATCAGCAACCTGCTCGGCGCCAGTTGCGGCGCGGCCGGGCAACGCTGCATGGCGATCAGCGTCGCGGTGTTCGTCGGTGAGTCGAAACAGTGGATCGACGAATTGGCCGAGCAGATGGCCGCATTGCGCCCCGGCCACTGGCAGGACAGTGGTGCCGCCTACGGCCCGCTGATCAGCCCGCAGGCGCGCCAGCGCGTGTTGCGCCTGATCGACGAAGGCAAAGCCGAAGGCGCCGAGTGCCTGCTCGATGGCTCACAGTGCACGGTCGAGGGTTACCCGAATGGCAACTGGGTCGGCCCGACCCTGTTCCGCGGGGTGACAACGAAGATGAGCCTGTACCGCGAGGAAATCTTCGGCCCGGTGCTGGTGTGCATGGAGGTAGACAGCCTCGAAGAGGCCATCGCACTGGTCAACGCCAGCCCCTACGGCAACGGCACCAGCCTGTTCACCCGCTCTGGCGGCGCTGCGCGGCACTTCCAGCATGCGATTGAAGTCGGCCAGGTGGGCATCAACGTACCGATTCCGGTGCCGCTGCCGTTCTTCTCCTTCACCGGCTGGAAAGGCTCGTTCTACGGCGACCTGCACGCCTACGGCAAACAGGCGGTGCGTTTCTATACCGAGACCAAGACAGTCACCAGTCGCTGGTTCGACGACACGCCACTGGAGGCCGGGCCGAACATGACCATTCAACTGAAATGAGAACGGGATAACTCTTAGAACCTGTTCACGATCTCGCGAGCTAGAGCCATGCAAGGCAAAAACAGGCGAGGACGCACAGTTTACAAACTGTAAATGAGCAGTCCGACCGGGCTGGCGCTCCAGCCTGTTTTTAACGCAGTAGGGCCGACGCGCAGCAAATCGTGAACAGGTTCTTAGACCAATAGACGATCACCCGAACTAGCCAAGCGGCGTAAAACAGTGCCCTGCAGAACAACAATAAAGGAGCACTGCAATGCGCCGACTGACTGCCACGCTGGCCCTGTGGGCCGGAATCACCGCCTGTGCGCAGGCTGCCGAGCCGATCACCCTCGGCCTCAACTACCCGCGCACCGGCCCTTATAAAGAGGAGGGGTTGGCGCAGATGCGTGGAGCCCTGCTGGCCATCGATGAAATCAACGCCACCGGCGGTGTGCTGGGGCGGCCTTTGCGCCTGTCCAGCAAGGACACTGCCTCGCGTCCGGCCAAGGCCGAGAAGAACGTCGACAAGCTGGCTGCCGAGGGCGCGGCGATGCTCTTCGGCGGAGCCTCCAGCGCCGTCGCCATCGCTGCGGGCAAACGCGCCAAGCAACACGGGCTGCTGTATTTCGGCACCCTCACCTATTCCAACGACACCACCGGCAAGGACGGCCACCGCTACATGTTCCGCGAATGCAACAACGCCTGGATGAGCGCCCAGGTGCTCGGCCAGTACCTGAGCAAGACCCAGCCGAACAAGCGCTATTTCTACGTCACCGCCGACTACACCTGGGGCCATACCAGCGAGGCATCGCTGCGCCACGCCACAGTGACCGATGACGTCGGCCAGCATGCCAGTGTGCGCGTGCCCTTCCCCGGCGCCCGCCTGGCCGACTATACCGATGCCCTGACCCAGGCGGCCTCCAGTAATGCCGACATCCTCGCCCTGGTACTGTTCGGCGAAGACCTGGTGCGCGCCATGCGCATCGCCAAGGATCTGGGCCTGACCGAGCGCATGCAGATCGTCGCGCCCAACCTGACCCAGAGCATGGTCGAACAGGCAGGCCCGGAACTGATGCAGGGCGTGGTCGGCACCGAACCCTGGACATGGCGAGTGCCGGCGCTGGAAAAATCGGTGCGAGGCGAAGCCTTCGTCCAGTCCTTCAAGAGCCGCTACGAGATGTACCCCTCCAGCTCGGCCGCCTCGGCCTACAGCATCGTCCAGCAATGGGCCGATGCCGCCAAACGTGCCAACAGCCTCGACAGTGAAGCGCTGATCAAGGCGCTGGAAGGCCACCGCTACACCCTGCTGAAAGACGAGCAGCAATGGCGCGCCTTCGATCACCAGAACCTGCAGACGGTCTACGCCGTGCGGGTGAAATCGCGTGACGAGGTGCTCAAGGATCCGCTCAAGCAGGACTACTTCGAAATCGTCGACCGCCTCGATGCCAGCAGCGCGCTGCCCAGCCTCGCGCAATGGCAGGCCGAGCGCCGTGCCGGCGGCCAACCCCCGACCTTGCAATGAGATGCCATGGACTTCGAACTCAGTGATGAACAACGCCTGCTCACCGACAGCGCCCGCGCCTTCGCCACGCGGGAACTGGCGCCCCACGCCGCCGACTGGGACCGTGACCATCACTTCCCCGTCGAGGTGATCCGCCGCGCCTCCGAACAGGGTTATCTGGCCCTGTATATCGCCGAAGAGGATGGCGGCCTGGGCCTGTCGCGGCTCTCCAGTTCGCTGATCTTCGAGCAGCTGGCGGCCGGCTGCGTGGCCACCACCGCATACCTGACCATCCACAACATGGCCACCTGGATGCTCGCCAGCTTCGCCGACCAGGCGCTCAAGGACGCCTGGTTGCCGGGGCTTATTTCCGGTCAGTCGCTGGCCTCCTACTGCCTGACCGAACCGGACGCCGGCTCCGATGCGGCCAACCTGCGTACCCGCGCGCGCCGTGACGGCAACGACTACGTGATCGACGGCAGCAAGTGCTTTATCTCCGGCGCCGGCAGTACCGACGTGCTGATCGTCATGGCGCGCAGCGGCGAGGACGGCGCCAAGGGTATCTCCTGCTTCCTGGTACCCGCCGACGCCCCCGGCGTACGCTACGGGCGCAACGAGGACAAGATGGGCTGGAAGGCGCAGCCGACCCGCACCATCACCTTCGAGGGCGTGCGTATTCCCGCCAGCCACCGCATCGGCCCGGAAGGCGAAGGCTTCGTCTACGCCATGAAAGGCCTCGATGGTGGCCGTCTCAATATTGCCAGCTGCTCGCTGGGGGCGGCCCAGGCAGCGCTGGAACAGAGCCTGCGCTACGTCGAGGAACGCAAGCAGTTCGGCAAGCCGCTCAGTCAGTTCCAGGCTTTGCAATTCAAACTGGCCGACATGCTCACCGACCTCACCGCCAGCCGGCAGATGGTGCGCCTGGCCGCACACAAACTCGACCATGGGCATGGCGAAGCCAGCCTGTATTGCGCCATGGCCAAGCGCTTCGCCACCGACCACTGCTTCGCTGTCTGCAACGAAGCCCTGCAACTGCACGGCGGTTATGGCTATCTGAATGACTACCCCCTGGAGCGCTGGGTGCGTGACGCCCGTGTGCACCAGATACTGGAAGGTACCAACGAAATCATGCGGGTGATCGTCGCCCGCCGCCTGCTGCAGCAAGGCGGCATGCTCGATCACTTGCTGTAACCGCTTAATACCCTCTCCCATGAATGGAAAAGGGAAGATAATCGACGAGGAATCGTTATGAGCACTGCACTGGAAACCTACAAATCCGGCATCTTCGACCTGACCCACAAGCTCACCGTGGAGAAGCATGGTCACACTGCGCTGATCACCATCAACCACCCACCAGCCAATACCTGGGACCGTGATTCGCTGATCGGCCTCAAGCAGGTGGTCGAACACCTCAACCGCGACGACGAGGTCTACGCCCTGGTGGTGACCGGCCAGGGGCCGAAGTTCTTCAGCGCCGGCGCCGACCTGAACATGTTCGCCGACGGCGACAAGGCCCGCGCCCGCGAAATGGCACGACGCTTCGGCGAGGCCTTCGAAACCCTGCGCGATTTCCGTGGCGTATCCATCGCCGCGATCAACGGCTACGCCATGGGCGGCGGCCTGGAGTGCGCCCTGGCCTGCGACATCCGCATCGCCGAACGGCAGGCGCAGATGGCCCTGCCGGAAGCCGCCGTGGGCCTCTTGCCCTGCGCCGGCGGCACCCAGGCGCTGCCCTGGCTGGTGGGTGAAGGCTGGGCCAAGCGCATGATTCTCTGTGGCGAGCGCATCGATGCTGAAACTGCCCTGCGTATCGGTCTGGTCGAGCAGGTGGTGGACACCGGCGAAGCACGCGGCACTGCCCTGCTGCTGGCAGCCAAGGTGGCGCGACAAAGCCCGGTGGCGGTACGCACCATCAAGCCGCTGATTCAAGGCGCACGCGAGCGCGGCGCAAACACCTGGCTGCCAGAAGAGCGCGAGCGTTTCGTCGACCTGTTCGACGCCGACGACACCCGTGAAGGCGTCAATGCCTTTCTGGAAAAGCGCGACCCGCAGTGGCGCAACAAGTGATCCGTAGGGTGCACCACGCACACCAGGAACCCCAATGATGAATGTGACCTTCGAAGAACGCCCCAGCCTGCACGGCTACCGCATCGGCATCGCCACCCTGGACGCCGAGAAAAGCCTCAACGCGTTGTCGTTGCCGATGATCAAGGCGCTCGACGACCGCCTCAAGGCCTGGGCTGACGACCCTGAGATCGCCTGCGTCGTGTTGCGCGGCAACGGCCCCAAGGCCTTCTGTGCCGGGGGCGACGTGGTGCAACTGGTCAACCAGTGTCGCGAACATCCTGGCGAAGTGCCGCCCCTGGCGCGGCACTTCTTTGCCGATGAATACCGTCTCGACCACCGCATCCACACCTACCCCAAACCCTTCATCTGCTGGGCGCACGGGCACGTGCTGGGCGGTGGCATGGGCCTGATGCAGGGTGCCGGCATCCGTATCGTCACCCCGAGCAGTCGCCTGGGCATGCCGGAGATCAATATCGGCCTGTACCCGGATGTCGGCGGCAGTTGGTTCCTTGCCCGCCTGCCAGGTCGCCTTGGGCTGTTTCTCGGCCTCACCGCTGCCAGCATCAATGCCCGCGATGCGCTGGATCTGAACCTCGCAGACCGCTTCCTGCGTGACGACCAGCAGGACGCCCTGCTGACCGGCCTGGTACAACTGAACTGGCGCGAGCAGCCCGACGCTCAGTTGCACAGTCTGTTGCGGGCGCTGGAAAACCAAGCGCGGCCGGAGCTACCGAGCGCCCAGTGGCTATCACGCCGCGAACGTATCGACGAGTTGCTCGACGTCGCCGACCTGCCCGCTGCCGTATCCGCCATCAGCGTCCTGCAGCAGGACGAAGACGCCCTGCTCGCACGCGCCGCCAAGACTCTCGCCCATGGCTGCCCACTGACCGCGCACTTGGTCTGGCAACAGATTCGTCGCGCCCGCCATCTATCGCTGGCCGAGGTGTTCCGCATGGAATACGCCATGAGCCTTAACTGTTGCCGCTACCCGGAATTTCCCGAAGGCGTGCGCGCCCGCCTGATCGACAAGGATCAGACGCCGCGTTGGCATTGGCCGGACGTCGCCGCGATCCCGCCAGCCGTGATCGACGGGCACTTCACCGCGGCATGGGAGGGCGAACATCCATTGACCGATCTGTAACACCCGGTGCGCACAGCACACCCTACCAGCCCGGGTGCAAGCCGGGAGAGCTCGAACAATGACAAGGGATGCGCACCGCGCATCCAACAAAAAGGAGAAGCCGCCATGACCCAGATCGCCTTCATCGGCCTTGGCCACATGGGCCTGCCCATGGCCCGCAACCTGCTCAAGGCGGGCTACCCGCTGAAAGTCTTCGACCTGGTGCACAGCGTCGTCGACACCCTGGCAGGCGAAGGCGCCCTGGCGGCCGATAGCGCCGTCGACGCCATCGATCAGGCCCAGGTAGTGATCAGCATGCTGCCCGCCAGCCGCCACGTGGAAAGCCTGTATCTAGGCGACGACGGGCTGCTCAACCAACTGCCAGCCGGCACGCTGGTGATCGAGTGCTCGACCATCGCCCCGGAGTCCGCGCGCAAGGTGCACGCCGCCGCGAGCGAGCGCGGCATCGCCCTCCTTGATGCGCCGGTGTCCGGCGGCACTGGTGGTGCCGCAGCCGGTACCCTGACCTTCATGGTCGGCGGTGATGCGCAGGCACTGGAGAAGGCCAGGCCAATGCTCGCCGCCATGGGCAAGAACATCTTCCATGCCGGCCCTGATGGCGCTGGCCAGGTGGCCAAGGTGTGCAACAACCAGGTGCTTGCCGTGCAGATGATCGCCACCGCCGAGGCCATGGCCATGGGTGTGGCCAACGGCCTGGATCCGGCGGTACTGGCAGAGATCATGCGGCAGAGTTCGGGCGGCAACTGGACGCTGGAGAAATACAATCCCTGGCCTGGCGTGATGGAAAACGCCCCCGCTTCGAAAGGTTATAGCGGTGGTTTCATGGCCGAGCTCATGGCCAAGGATCTGGGCCTGGCTCAGGAAACCGCCAGCCACAATGGCAACAGCGCGCCGATGGGTGCGCTGGCGCTGCAGCTCTACCGCCTGCTGCTCAAACAGGGCAAGGGCAAGCAGGATTTTTCGGTGGTGCAGCAGCTGTTCGTATGAACAGGCTGGCGAAGCGCTGCGCTCGCCAGCCACCTTCGAACCTCTTTGCCGATCAACGCTCGCGCAAGGCTTCGGCACGCGCCCGAATGATGGGCTTGAGCAGATAGCTGAGAATGCTCTTCTTACCGGTCATGATATCCACCGAAGCGACCATGCCAGGAATGATCAGTAGCGGATTCTCGTCACTGCCCAGATGGCTTTGCCGGGTACGCAGCTTGATCAGGTAAAAGCTGTTGCCGTCTTCGTCGGTGACCGTATCCGCGCCGATCTGTTCGAGATCGGCTTCCAGGCCGCCATAGATGGTGAAATCGTAGGCGGTGAACTTGACCATGGCCTTCTGCCCCGGATGGAGAAAGGCAATGTCCTGCGGACGGATGCGTGCTTCCACCAGCAAGGTGTCGTCCAGCGGCACGATTTCCACCAGATCGCTGCCCGGCTGGATCACGCCGCCGATGGTATTGACCAGTAATTGCTTGACGATGCCGCGTACCGGCGATGTGACCAGGGTTCGTTTGACCCGATCCTCCAGTGCCTTGCCAGTGGCATTGGCCTTGCTCAGCTCGGTACGTGCCTCGTTCAACTGCCCCAGCGCCTCGCTACGAAAACGCGAACGCGCCTCGGCAATCTTGTTCTCTGCCTCCTTGATCGCCGACTCCGCACGGGGGATCGCCAGTGTGGTGGCGTCCAGTTGGCCACGGGTTTCCACCTCGGCGCGGCGCAGACGCAGCACCTCCACCCGGGAAATGGCGCCTTCGGCGACCAGGGGTTCGGAAATGGAGATTTCCTGACGCAGCAACTGCAAGCTGTTGCGGAACTGAGCCTGCTTGGAGATGAATTCCTGCAGCTCCTGACGACGCTGCACCATCTGCTGTTCCAGGCCACCCAGCTCATCGTTCAGTTGCTGACGACGGCTGAGGAACAGTGCCTCCTCGCTGGCAGCCTGCTCGGGTGCCAGCGCGCGCAGCTCCTCAGGAATCATCAACGGGCGATCATCCACTTCGGCGCTGAGACGCTCTACCCGCAACTGCATGGCGGTACGATCCGCCTCGGTCTCGCCGACGTTGGACTCGAAGCGCGTGGGATCAAGGCGCAGCAGCGGCGCACCAACTTCCACGACTTGCCCTTCATGGATGAACAGCTCGGAGATGATGCCGCCCTCGAGGTTCTGCACCTTCTGCAACTTGGACGAAGGAATCGCCTTGCCCTCACCGCGCGTCACCTCATCGATTTCGGCGAAGTGAGCCCAGAAGCCGAGGAACGCGACGAACCCCAACAGCGTCCAGATGGTCAGGCGTACCACCCGTGGTGCATCTTCCACCAGCGCCTTGTCGACCTCGGGCAGTGGCTCGCCGGACAATTGCTCGCCGCCCTGAAAGTACTGACGCAACATAGCGAATGCCTTAAGCGACACTGATCTGCCCCTTCTTCAGTGCTTCCATGACCGACTCCTTGGGGCCATCGGCGATGATGCGACCACGGTCGATGATCAACAGACGATCGACCAGCGACAGCATGGACGCGCGGTGCGTCACCAGCAGCAGCGTCTTGTTGGCGAGCACCGCGCCGATACGCTCCTTCAGGCGTTCTTCACCCGGGTTGTCCATGGAGCTGGTGGGTTCGTCGAGCAGCAGGATAGGCGGATCGAGCAACAATGCACGCGCCAGCGCGACGTTCTGCCGCTGACCGCCGGACAGGTTCTGCCCACGCTCGCCGACCTGCAGTTCATACCCTTGCGGATGCAGGCGAACGAACTCGTGAACCCCGGCCAGTTCCGAGGCCTGCAACACCAGCTCGTCCTCGACGTAGCGGGCACCGGCCATCAGGTTATCGCGCAGGGTACCGCTGAACAGCTGGATGTCCTGTGGCACGTAACCGACGTTGTGGCGCAGTTCGCTGACGTCCAGTTGACGGATGTCAGTCCCATCGACCAACAGACTGCCCGAGTCGGCCTGGTACAACCCGACGATGAGCTTGGCCAGCGAACTCTTGCCAGAGCCACTGCGGCCGATGATGCCGATCTTCTCGCCCGGCCGGACGATCAGGTTGATCTCGCTGAGGGCAAGGGTCTGCTGATGGGGGTAGGTGAAACTGACCTGGCGCAGCTCCAGGCTGCCCTGCAGCTTGGCACGCACCAATGGCTGCTCACCCTCGTGGCGCTCCTGCGGCAGATCCATCATCTGATCGACGTTGATCATGGTCAGACGGGCCTGCTGATAGCGGGTGAACAGCCCAGACAGCTGACTCAAAGGGCCAAGGGCACGACCATTGAGCATGTAGCAGGCGATCAAGCCGCCCATGCTGAGATTGCCGGCCATGATCAGGTAGACACCGGCGACGATCATGATCACGCCTGCCAGTTGCTGGATCAGCATGGTCAGATTCATCGCCAGGCTGGACAACATCTTCACCCGCAGCTCAAGGCGGCCCAGGGTGCCGATGGTCTGCTCCCAGAGGTATTGTCGGTCGCTTTCGGCATTGTTGACCTTGACCGCATCAAGGCCGGCCAGGGTCTCGATCAGGCTGGACTGGCGCTCGGCGGCCAGGGCCATGGTGCGATCCATGGTGGCCACGAGCGGCTTCTGCAACAGCCAGCTGATGCCCATTGCCAGGGGGAAGGCCAGCAGCGGGATCCACACCAGATGCCCACCGAGCAAGCCGATCACCAGCAGGATCAGCAACGTGAACGGAAGGTCGATGACACTGGTCAGCGTCAGCGAAGCGAGGAAGTCACGCAGCGTCTGGAACTCATGGATGTTCTGGGCAAAGCTGCCGACACGCTGCGGACGAAATTTCACCGCCATGCCGACGATGCGCTCGAAGAGCGTGGCGGAGATGATCAGATCGGTCTTCTTGCCAGCCAGGTCGAGACACAACCCGCGCATGGTCTTGAGCAGCAAATCGAAAATGTAGGCCCCGGAAATACCGATGGCCAGCACCCAGAGCGTGGCTGCGGCCTGGTTGGGTACCACGCGATCATAGACATTCATCACGAACAGTGGCGCACCGAGGCCGATCAGGTTGATCAGCAGACTGGCCGCGACGGCATCCATGTAGAGCCAGCGCGAACGCTTGAGGGTGTCGCGAAACCAGGACTGGGTACGCGGAATCAGGCTGCCCTGATCCAGGTCGTATTTGTGCTGGGGTTGGGCGAAGAATACCTGGCCGTTGAAGTCTTCTTGCAACAGGTCGCGAGCAACCCTCACTTCGCCGCCATCGCTTTCGCTGAGCAACAACCGCGCTTCGCCTTGCTCGCTCCAGCCCAGCAGCACCGCACAACGTCCTTCCTTGAGCAGCAACAAAGCAGGAAGCGCGATCTTGGGAATCTGCTCGAGACTTCTGCGCAACAGGCGTCCCTGCAATCCCGCACGGGCGGCAGCGCGGGGCAGCAGCTCGGCGGTCAGGCGCTGCTTGGGCAGCGGCAGGCCGCTGGTGAGCATGGCGCGATTGGCCGGTTTACGGTGCAGGACGCAGAGAGAAAGGAGCGAATCCAACAGCGGATCGTCGTGCTGCCCGCGCGGATCAGAGTTGCTTTCAACACGACTGGCTTGTGGATCCACACCAGGACTCTCTTCAGTGATTCTTCGGATACATCTTCATGTCCCACAAACGGGAATGCCCGCAAAGGATAAACGCATCCTCAGCGGGCAGCTCACAGCAAGGCGGGGTAATCAGTTCAGGCTGGGCAGCGTTGCCTTCGGTTTGAGGTCGGACTGGACCACGGTCGCCATGGGCGCCACAACCCCTTGACTCTTAAGCAATTCGCCCATGGTGGCCTTGATGCGGTACTGAGTAAACAGCTCGCTGTAACGCAGGTCGGTCAGACGACGCGAGGCTGTGAACAACTCGTTCTCACTGTCGAGCAGATCCAGCAGCGTGCGTTCACCAATGCTGAACTGCTTCTGGTACGACTCACGTACCCGCGTGCTGTATTCCACGTACTCACGGGCGATGGGCAACTGCTCACGGGCATTGTTCAGCGCGTTCCAGGAAAGGCCCAGGTCTTCGTTCAATACGCGCATCGCGTTGTTGCGGATGTCCAGCGCCTGGTTCACCTGATAGGACTTGGACTCCAGGTCGGCCTTGTTGCTACCGCCGGCGAACAGGTTATAGCGCATGCGCAGCATCGCCTGCCATTCGTTGGAGTGGCCGTCCACACCGTCGATGTTGCTGTCGGCGTTGCGTGACAGTTCCGCATCGAAACGCGGGTAGAAAAGCGACTTAGCCGCCTCGTACTGCTTCTCGGTCGCCGCCACATCGGACTCGGCGGAGCGCAGGATCGGGCTGTTGGCCACCAGCGCCTGACGTGCGTCCTGCAGCGATTCCGGCAGTTGGCCCGGCAGGCCGGACGGCTCGACCAGCTCCGTAGGATCCAGACCGACGACGCTATAGAAGTTGGTGCGAGCATCAGCCAGATTGGTCTGCTCGGTGATCAGATTGTTACGCGCCTGGGCCAGGCGGGCCTCTGCCTGATCCTGGTCGGCCAGACGGCCGACGCCACGCTGACTGCGCAGGCTGATCTGATCATAGATACGTTCGTGGCTGCGCAGGTTGTCTTCTGCAAGGCGCACCATCTCTTGGCGGCGCAGTACATCTATATAGACTTCGGCCACATCCAATGCGGTGCGCTCGGAAGTTCCCAGCAGTGCGTAAGCACGAGAATTGACCGTGGCTTGCTGGCGACCCACTTCGTTCTGGGTAGCGAAACCATCGAACACCATCTGGCTCAGACGCAGACTGGACTCACCGCGATTCAGGGTTTCAAAACCGTGACGCCCTGTAGCACGGGTCGAAGTGTTGTCAGTGCCTTCGCGACCATAACCAGCCAGCAAATCCACGGAAGGCAGGTAGCCGCCACGAGCCGCCTCGAGCTGTTTGTCGGCTGCCAGACGGCCATTCACGCCGGCCTGGATTTCAGGGTGCACACCCATGGCATGTTGCATGGCTTCAGGGAGAGTCTGGGAGTAAGCGGGCAGGCTGATCGCCAAGGCAAGCGGCAGAACGTGGAACAGGCGCAAACGCATAAACTGGCTTCCTTAACAGGTAATGTGGGCGTCCTAGAGCGCCCGGACGGAACGAGTCGCCAAGGGCACCAATAATGTGACTCAAGTCACATTGCAAAACACCAGACGAAGAGCAAATATCAAAGTGACATCAGTTCGGCAATTGTTTAGGATGCCGGCGAATAGGTCAATACTCTGACGCAAAACACCTAGTCAAAAAGTTTTAGCCAAAATTCTGGCGATACTGTTTCAACATCTTTACACCCTATTTGCCAGCCTAGCGCCGGGCCAAGAATCGAGTAGGCCAGAACGACGAAAGGCACGTTGAGAACCATCTCAGGAGAGTCACACGATGAGCAGTGTCATTGCGACCGTCCAAAGCATTGTTGGCCAGGTCTTTGCCGTTTCTCCGGATGGCGCTCGTCGCCTTCTGGTAGAAGGCGACCGACTCTTCAAAGGCGAGGAGGTTCTCACTGGCGACAGCGGCATGGTCACCCTGGCACTGGCTGATGGGCGCACCCTGGATCTGGGGCGCGACAGCCAATGGAGCGCGTCTGACACCAACGTTGCAGTGCAAGATGCGCAACCCTCTCAGCAGGTCGTGAGCCCCGGCGATGAAGTCGCGCAACTGCAGCAGGCCATCGAGGCCGGCCTGGATCCGACCGAGGCCCTCGAGGCTACTGCGGCTGGCCCAAGCTCGGCCGGTGGCGGCACGGGCGGCGCTGGAGGTGGTCACAGCTTCGTGTTGCTCGATGCAACCGGTGAAGTGGTAGAAGCCACGATCGGCTTCGAGACCAGCGGCCTGGGCGACTTCGGCCGCGCCGACGAACAGTTCCAGGAAGCGCTGCCGAACCAAGCGCCCGAGTTCCTCGACGGCAACGGTGCAGCACAAGGCCCGCTCAATCTGCAGACTGCCGAGGACACGCCGATCAGCGGCGTCTTCACCACTCGTGACGCCAATGGTGACCTGGTCACGCTGAGCATCACCCGCGCGCCGAGCAACGGCACGCTGGTACTCAATGCCAATGGCACCTGGACCTACACCCCGGCGCAGGACTACAACGGCGCCGACAGCTTCGAAGTGACCGCCACCGATGGCCGCGGCGCCTCGACTCCGCTGACGGTCAACCTGAACGTCACGCCGGTCAATGACGCCCCGGTCGCCACCGGCACCTACGACGCCACCCTCGACGACAGTGCCGCAGCCGACACCTTCACCGACATCAAGGGCCAGTTGGCTGCCACCGATGTCGACGATACCGTACTGACCTGGAGCGGTAGCGCAACGGGCGCCTATGGCGAACTGACGGTCAACCCCGATGGCAGCTACACCTACGTGGTGGATGCCAAAGCGGTTAACGGCCTGCAAGACGGCGAACAGGCCAGCGACAGCTTCGTGGTGACGGTCAAAGACCCATCCGGGGCCAGCGACACCCGTGTCATCACCATCAATTTCAATGGTGCCAACGACACCCCCATCGCCACCGCCAGCAGTGCCGAAGTCAGCGAAGACCAGAGCGTCAGTGGCACCCTGCAGGCCAGCGACGCCGACAAAGGTGCGGTGCTCAACTATGCCTTGACCGGCAACGTACCGGCAGGCTTCACCCTCAATGCACAGACCGGCGAGTGGACACTGGACGCAGGCAACGCCGCCTATCAATTCCTGGCCGAAGGTCAGAAGCTGACCCTGGCCGTACCTTTCGAAGTCAGCGATGAATTTGGTGCCAAGACCAGCAGCACCCTGAGCATCACCGTCACCGGCGTTAACGATGCGGCCATTCTCGGCAGTGCCGACGTGCAACTGACCGAGACCGATGCACCGCTGAGCACCAGCGGCACCTTGTCCATCAGCGATGTCGACAGCCCAGAGACCTTCGTTGCCCAGAGCAACATCGCCGGCACTTACGGCACCTTCAGCATCGACGCGGCTGGCAACTGGACCTTCGTCGCCAACTCCGCCTTCAACGAGCTGAACGTTGGCCAGGCCTATAGCGAATCCTTCAAGGTCACCAGCGCCGACGGCACCGAGAGCAGCGTCACCGTTACCATCAACGGCACCAACGATGCCGCAGTGCTCAGCAGCGCCAATGTACAGCTGAGCGAAACCAACGCGCCGCTGACTGCCAATGGCACCCTGACCATCAGCGATGTCGACAGTGCGGAAACCTTCGTTGCCCAGAACAATGTCGCAGGCACTTACGGCACCTTCAGCATCGATGCGGCCGGCAACTGGAGCTTCGTCGCTCACTCTGCCTACAACGAGCTGAACGTTGGCCAGGCCTATAGCGAATCCTTCAAGGTCACCAGCGCCGACGGCACCGAGAGCAGCGTCACCGTCACCATCAACGGCAGCAACGATGCCCCAGTAGGTGTGGCCGACCGTATTACCCTGGACGAAGACACCACCGCCACCGGCAATGTGCTGAGCAACGACACCGACGTCGACAATGCCAGCCTCAGCGTCACCAAATTCAGCCTGACCAGCCTACCCTTCGTCAGCGCCAACGCCGGTGAAACCCTCAACCTCGGCATCGGCAAGCTGACCATCCAGGCCAACGGCGACTTCACCTTCGTCCCGGCCAAGGACTACAACGGCCCGGTACCGTCGGTCACCTACACCCTCAGCGATGGCAGCCTTACCAGCACCGCCACCCTTACCTTCAGCATCAACCCGGTCAACGATGCCCCGGTCAACACCGCGCCGGGCGCACAGACCCTGGCCGAAGACGGCAGCAAGACCTTCAGCCTGCTCAATGGCAACAGCATCGCCGTCAGTGACGTCGACGGCGACCGCCTGACCACCACCCTCTCCGTCGAGCACGGTGTGCTGACCCTCGGCCCGCTGAAAGGCGGCGTGACCTTCAGTGGCAATGGCACCGGCAGCATCACCCTGTCCGGCTCCCAGGCCGCCATCAACCTTGCGTTGCAAGGCCTGAAATACGTACCGGGCAAGGACTACAACGGCCAGGACACCCTGACCATCAACACCACCGATGGCAAGCTGAGTGACAGCGACAGCGTCACCCTCAATATCTCCCCGGTGAACGACGCCCCGGTCGCCACCCCGACATCCGAAGCGACCACCGAGGACGCCCCGGTAATCGGCGGGCAACTCGCGGCCACTGATGTCGACGGCGATATCCTGACCTATAGCGCTCAGGGCACCCTGCCCGGCGGTTTCACCCTCAACAGCGACGGTAGCTGGACACTCGACCCCGGCCACGCGGCCTACCAGCACCTGGCAGAAGGCAAGTCCACCACCCTGACGATCAACTTCACCGCCAGCGACGGCAAGCTGTCGAGCAACAGCACGCTGACCATCACCGTCACCGGCGTGAACGACAAGCCGGTGATCACCGCCGCCACGGCCCAGGCCAGCGAAGGTGACGGCCAGATCGGCGGCCAGATCGACGCCAGTGACGTCGACGACGGCGCCGTACTCAGCTTCAGCACCACGGCCAACATCGCCGGCCTGACCTTGGGCAGCGACGGCCAATGGATCTTCGACGCCAGCAACGACGCCTACGACTACCTCAAGGCAGGCGAGCAACTGGTTCTCGAGATCCCGGTCACCGTCACCGATGAACACGGCGCCAGCGCCGACAGTACCCTGACCATCACCCTGACCGGCACCAATGACGCCCCGGTGGCCAATGCCGTCAGTGCCTCGGGCAGCGAGGATCAAGCCGCGCGCATCCAGGTGAACCTGTCCGGCAGCGATGTCGATGGCAGCGTCACCGGCTTCACCCTTGGCTCCATTCCGGCCAATGGCACCCTGTACGCCAGCGCCAACGGTGGCACCGCCCTGAAAGCCGGCGACAGCGTCAGCGGCCCGGTTTACTTCGTCCCGAACAAGGACTGGAACGGCACCACCACCTTCGAATACAGCGCCGTGGACAACGACGGCGCCACCTCCGTCGACAAGGCCACCGCGACCGTTACCATCGCCGCGGTCAATGACCGTCCGGTCGGCGTCAACGACGCGATCACCCTCGACGAAGACACCACCGCCATCGGCAACGTGCTGAGCAACGACCGAGACGTCGATGGCGATGCCCTGAGCGTCACCAAGTTCAGCCTGACCAGCCTACCCTTCGTCAGCGCCAACGCCGGTGAAACCCTCAACCTCGGCATCGGCAAGCTGACCATCCAGGCCAACGGCGACTTCACCTTCGTCCCGGCCAAGGACTACAACGGCCCGGTACCGTCGGTCACCTACACCCTCAGCGATGGCAGCCTTACCAGCACCGCCACCCTTACCTTCAGCATCAATCCGGTCAACGATGCCCCGGTCAACACCGCGCCGGGCGCACAGACCCTGGCCGAAGACGGCAGCAAGACCTTCAGCCTGCTCAATGGCAACAGCATCGCCGTCAGTGACGTCGACGGCGACCGCCTGACCACCACTCTCTCCGTCGAGCATGGCGTGCTGACCCTCGGCCCGCTGAAAGGCGGCGTGACCTTCAGCGGCAATGGCACCGGCAGCATCACCCTGTCCGGTTCCCAGGCCGCCATCAGTGCCGCCCTGCAAGGCCTGAAGTACGTCCCGGCGCCCAACTACAACGGCCAGGACACCCTGACCATCAACACCACCGACGGCAAGCTGAGCGACAGCGACAGCGTCACCCTCAATATCACCCCGGTGAACGACGCTCCGATTGCAGCGCCCACCAGTGCAGACACGCTCGAGGACGCGCCGGCCATCGGCGGTCAACTCGCCGCGACCGATGTCGACGGCGACAACCTGAGCTTCAGCCTGAACAATCCGGCTCCGGCCGGCTTCAGCCTGAACCCGGACGGCAGCTGGACGTTCGACCCCAGCAATGCCACCTACCAGGCGCTCGGACAAGATGAGGTACTGGTCATCAAGGTGCCCTTCACGGCTACCGACGGCGCACTGTCGAGCAGCAGCACCCTGACCATCACTGTCACCGGCGTGAACGACGCCCCCGTGGTGACCGGCGCCATCAGTGTCGGCACCGACGAAGACGCTGCCGGCCAGGTGATCGACCTGCTGGCCAACGCCAGCGACGCCGATACCAAGGACGTGCTCAGCGTCGTCAACCTCAGCGAAACCAGCGGCAACGACGCCTCCGGCGTCAGCCTGCAGGGCAACACCCTGGTGGTCGACCCGTCCCACTACAACTACCTGGCCGTCGGCGAGAGCGTTACCCTCGTCTACCAATACCAGGTCAGCGATGGCCAGGGCGGCCTGGTGGATACCAGCGCCACCATCACCATCGACGGCGTCAACGACGCACCGGTGATCAGCAGCGCCATCAGCCAGAGCAGCAACGAAGACGCCAACGCCTTCACCGTCGACCTGCTGGAAAATGCCAGCGATGTCGACGCCAGCGACGTTCTGAACATCGCCAATCTGCAAGAGACGTCCGGCACAGACGCCAGCGGCGTGACCCTGGCGGGCAACAGCCTGCAGGTGAACCCGAACGCCTACAACTACCTCGCCGCTGGTGAGAAAGTGGTGCTCACCTACAGCTACGACGTGATCGACGGCAACGGCGGTGTCACCCCCACCACCGCCACGATCACCATCGAAGGCCGCAACGACGCCCCGGTGTTCGAAAGCAGCGTGCAGAGCGCGACCCTGGCCGAACGCGCTGATGGTGTACCGGGCGAGAACACCGGCAACCTGACCGCCGATGGCAACATCGGCTTCAGCGATGCCGACCTGAGCAACACGCACAGCATCGTCACCCAACTGGTCAGTGCCAAAGATGGCAACGACAACGACGTCAGTGCCCTCGGCAATCTCAGCGCCCTGATCAACAACGCCGCCACGGGCGATGGTCAGGGTAACGTGCAGTGGAACTACAGCGTCGCCGCCGGTGCGCTGGACTACCTCGGCGCAGGCGAGACCGTCACCCTGATCTACCGCGTTACTGTCACCGACAGCAGCGGCGCGGAAACTTC
Organism: Pseudomonas mendocina; assembly: GCF_003008615.1. Classification (NCBI taxonomy): domain Bacteria; kingdom Pseudomonadati; phylum Pseudomonadota; class Gammaproteobacteria; order Pseudomonadales; family Pseudomonadaceae; genus Ectopseudomonas; species Ectopseudomonas mendocina. Next base: position 4,030,878 of record NZ_CP027657.1, on the reverse strand, counting down.
CCGCGACGTCAGCATCACCCTGACCGGCAGCAACGATGCGCCGATCGTCAGCGGTGCGCTGAGTTCGCTGACCGACGAGGATGCCTCGGCCTACAGCCTCGACCTGCTGCAGAACGCCAGCGACGAAGACGCCAACGACGTCCTCAGCGTGGTCAACCTGCAACTGGTAGGCGGCGGCAACGATGCGGGCGTCACCTTCGACGTAGCCAGCAACAGTCTGAAGATCGACCCCTCCCAATACGACTACCTGGCCGTCGGCGAGAAAGTCGTCCTCAACTACAGCTACGACGTCAGCGACGGCAAGGGGGGCGTCGTCAGCACCAGCGCTTCGCTGACCATCGAAGGCCGCAACGACGCGCCGGTGGTCACCAACACCAGCGTCACCGTCGCCGAGGAAAGCATCGGCACACCGCTCAACATCGCAGCGCCGACAGATGTCGACCTCAGCGACGTGTTGACCATCACCGTCACCGGCCTACCGACCGTGGGTAGCGTAACCCTGGCCAACGGCACCCCGGTGAGCAACGGTCAGCCCCTGACTATCGCCGAGCTGCAGGGGCTGAAATACAACGGCCCGGATGACTACAAGGCGGGCGACCCCGTAGGTGACTTCACCTACAGCGTCAACGACGGCACCACCAGCGTCGAGGGCAAGGTCGCCCTGGGCGTCACCCCGGTCAACGACGCACCGGATGCCAATGACGACTTCGGCGTCATCACCGGCCTCAAGGGCAACTACTACGGTTACCGTGAAGACGTCGACGGCGGCAACCTGGGGAACCTGGCCGGCGTTACCGCCTTCATTGCCGGCCGCACCCCCAGCGCCACCTTCACCGCCACCGAGCTGAACTACGGCAACGGCGTGAGCAACAACCTGGGCAGCGACCAGCAGTTGCAGAAATTCCTTGGTGCCGATGCCGGGTCGCTGAACACCGACCCTGACAACACCTCGGACGCCATCATCGAGATGAGCGGCCAGATCAGCCTGAACGCCGGCACCTACCAGTTCCGCGTAACCGCGGACGATGGCTACAGCATCGTCATCGACGGCAAGGTCGTTGCCGAATTCAATGGCAACCAGGGCCCCACCGCGCGCGAATCGGCCACCTTCACCATCACCGAAAGCGGCGCACACAACATCCAGATCATCTACTGGGATCAGGGTGGCCAGGCCCAGCTGAAGGTCGAGCTGCGTCCTGAGGGCGGCAGCTACAGCGTGGTCGGCGGGGCTCAGCTGAGCCAGGCCGGCAGCGATCTGCTGACCACCAATGAAGATCAGCCACTGGTAATCGAACCGTCCACCCTGCTGGGCAACGATACCGATGTCGACGGCGACAGCCTCAGCATCGTCAGCGTTCAGAACGCCGTGAACGGCAGCGTGGCCCTGGTCGATGGCAAGGTGGTGTTCACCCCCAACCAGGACTTCAACGGCCAAGCCTCGTTCACCTACACGATCAGCGATGGCAACGGCAAGTTCGACACAGCCACCGTCACCGTCGGCGTCAAGCCGGTCAACGATGCCCCCGTGGTCGACAGCACGAGCCTGACCGTTGACGAGAAAACCGTCGGCACCCCGCTGGGTCTCAACGCCCCGACCGATGTCGATGGCAACCCGCTGACCATCACCGTCACCGGCCTGCCGACCCTGGGCAGCGTCACCCTGGCCAACGGCGCCACCGTGAGCAGCGGCCAGACACTGACCAGCGCCCAACTGCAAGGCCTGAAGTACAACGCCCCGGCCGACTACCAGGCTGGCGACGCCGTCGGCAGCTTCACTTACAGCGTCAACGACGGCACAACCAGCGTGACCGGCAGCGTCACCCTCGCGGTGAATCCGATCAATGACCTGCCCGTGCTGAACAACCCCAGCGTCAGTCTCGACGAAGACCAGAGCCTCTCCAGCCAGTTGAACGTCAGTGACGCCGACGGTGATGCCGTCAGCTACACCCTGAAGTCGGGAACGACCAATGGCACCCTGGTGTTCGATGGCACCACCGGTCAGTACACCTATACGCCGAACGCCAACTACAACGGCCCTGACAGCTTCACCGTCACCCTCAATGACGGCAAAGGCGGCGTGGTCGATGCGGTGGTGAACATCACAGTCAACCCGGTCAACGATGCACCGGTGTCCGGCCCGCAAAGCCTGACCACCGCTGAAGACACCGCGATCGACGGCACGATCAGCGCCACCGACGTGGACGGCGATAGCCTCAGCTACAGCATCGCCAGCGGTGACGAACCGAAGCACGGCACCGTGACCCTGCGTGCCGACGGCACCTTCACCTATGTACCGGGCAAGGACTATAACGGTCAGGACAGCTTCACCGTCACCATCGATGACGGTAACGGCGGTACCACCACCAGTGTGATCAGCCTCGATGTCACCCCGATCAACGACATCCCGGTCACCGCTGACCAGAGCAAGGTCACCGACGAAGACAAGAGCGTCAGCGGCCGGATCGTCGCCAGCGACGTCGACGGTGACCGTCTGACCTACGTGATCCAGTCCGGCGTTGCCCACGGCTCGATCCTGCTCAACACCGTGACCGGCGAGTACACCTACACGCCGAACAAGGATTACAACGGCACCGATAGCTTCACCATTCGCGTCTACGATCCGTCCGGCACCTATGCCGACTCCGTGGTGACGGTCACGGTCAACCCGGTCAACGATGCACCGACCGCCAGCCCGTCGAGCATCAGCACCAACGAGGACACCCCGGTCGACGGCCGTGTCACCGGTCGCGACGTCGACGGTGACACCCTCATCTACAGCATCGCCAACGGCAACGGCCCGCAGCACGGCAGCGTGGTGATGAACGCCGACGGCACCTACACCTACCAGCCGGGCAAGGACTTCCACGGCAGCGATTCCTTCACTGTCACCATCGACGATGGCAACGGTGGCACCACCACCAGCGTGGTTAGCGTCACCGTCAACCCGGTCAACGACGTCCCGGTGACCGCCGACCAGAGCAAGGTGACCGACGAAGACAAGAGCGTCAGCGGCCGGATCGTCGCCAGCGATGTCGACGGTGACCGTCTGACCTACGTGATCCAGTCCGGCGTTGCCCACGGCTCGATCCTGCTCAACACCGTGACCGGCGAGTACACCTACACGCCGAACAAGGATTACAACGGCACCGACAGCTTCACCATCCGGGTCTACGATCCGTCCGGCGCCTATGCCGACTCCGTGGTGACGGTCACGGTCAACCCGGTCAACGATGCACCGACCGCCAGCCCGTCGAGCATCAGCACCAACGAGGACACCCCAGTCGACGGCCGTGTCACCGGTCGCGACGTCGACGGTGACACCCTCACCTACAGCATCGCCAACGGCAACGGCCCGCAGCACGGTAGCGTGGTGATGAATACCGACGGTACCTACACCTACCAGCCGGGCAAGGACTTCAATGGCAACGATTCCTTCACCGTCACCATCGACGATGGCAACGGCGGCACCACCACCAGCGTGGTCAGTGTCACCGTCAATCCCGTCAACGATGCGCCCGTCGCGCCGAACAGCAGTGTCTCGGTAGACGAAGACGGCACCCTGAACAGCAGCATTCAGGCCACCGACGTCGAAGGCGACAGCCTCACCTACGCCATCAAGACCGGCACTGCCAATGGCACCCTGGTGCTCAACCCGACGACCGGTGAATACACCTACAAGCCCAATGGCGACTACCACGGCCCGGACAGCTTCGTGGTCACGGTCAGCGATGGCAAAGGCGGTACCACCGATACCCTGGTGAGCATCACCGTCAATCCGGTCAACGACGCGCCGACTGCCAACGACGACAGCGCCACCACCCGTGAGGACACCTCGGTCACCATCGATGTCCTGGCCAACGATCGCGACATCGACGGTGACACCCTGAGCATCAGCGGCGCCAGCGCGCAGCACGGTACTGTCAGCGTCGTCGACGGCAAGTTGGTGTACACCCCCACCGGCAACTACAGCGGTGCGGACACCATCAGCTACTCCATCACCGATGGCAAAGGCGGCAACAGCAGCGCCAGCGTGCAGGTATCCATCCAGGCGGTGGCCGATGCACCGAACCTCAGTGCCCAGACCCCGGCAGGCACCCCGCACGCGACCGGCCTCACCCTGCAGAGCTGGAATGGCCTCGCCCTGGGCAACAGCGGCAGCGGCATCGCGCCGACGACCCTGAAAGCCACCATCGATGCCGCTGGCGCACCGGCCAGCAGCGCTACCGCCAATGACGCCCATCTGGACAACGTCAATGCCGGTGTAGCCAACAAGCTCTCCGGGCTGATCTATCTGCAAGCCGGCGAGACCTACACCTTCAGTGGTGTGGGCGACGACAGCGTGCTGGTTTCCGTAGGCGGCACCACGGTGGCCAGCGCCACCTGGAGCGGCAGCAGCGGCCAGTTCAGCGGCAGCTTCACCGCTCAACAGAGCGGGTACTACACCCTGGACATCTACCAGCACAACCAGAGCGGCCCGGGCAACCTGGACGTCAACGTCAAGGTCGGCAACGGTGCAGTGCAGGATCTGTCCAGCGCCAACGCCCTGCTCTACCGTGACACCAGCGACCTGAACCAGGACGGAGTGCGTGTCTCCGAACTGCAAGGCAGCGATGGCAAGGGCTACTACCAGGTCTATGGCTACAACGAAGGGGCTGAGGACAGCAGCATCCCGCTGTCGCACCTGAGTGCCTCGCTGAACGATACCGATGGCTCGGAAAGCCTCACCGTATCGATCTCGCAGATCCCGCAGGGCGCGACCCTGAGCGACGGTGTGAACAGTTTCACCGCCGCAGCCGGCGCCACTTCGACCGACGTCAGCGGCTGGAACCTGAACAACCTGAGCATCACCCCGCCAGCCAACGTCAACGGCAGCTTCACGCTGAAGGTCACCGCGACCGCCACCGAAGGCGCCAATGGCGACCATGCCAGCACCAGCCTGAATCTGCCGGTCACCGTGCATGCGGTGAACGACGCGCCGACCAGCGCGGACAAGACCGTCGCCACTGACGAAGACGTATCGCGCAGCTTCAGCAGCGCCGACTTCGTCTTCAACGACGTCGATGCCGGCGACAGCCTCAAGACCATCCGCATCAACAGCCTGCCGGCTAGCGGCAACCTGACGCTGGGCAACGAAGCCGTCACCATCGGCATGATCATCACCGCCGCGCAGATCGCTTCTCTGGTCTATACCCCGGCGGCCAATGCCAGTGGCAACAGCAGCTTCAGCTTCTCGGTTCAGGATCAGAGCGGTGCTTTCTCCACCACGCCGAACACCATGACCATCCAGGTCGCGGCCGTGGACGACGCCCCTGCCCTGGCCAACAGCACGGTCAGCTTCGCCGAGAACACCGCCTCGGGCAGTACCATCGCCGACCTCAGCGACCGCTTCACCGGCACCGATCAGGATCGTGACGGCGAGCCGCTGCTGTACAGCATCACCGGCGGCAACCAAGCGGGCCTGTTCGCGATCAATGCCAGCACCGGCGTGATCACCCTGGCCAGCGGCAAGTCACTGGACTACGAGACCGCCACTCAGCACCAGTTGCAGGTCACTGCCACCGACGGCAAGACCCCGGTCACGGCGACCGTGACCGTCGACGTCACCAACGTCAACGACAACGGCGTGGTCATCACCGACAACAACCCGGCGGCCAATAGCGTTGCCGAAAACGCAACCAATGGCAGCACCGTCGGCCTCACCGTGCTGGGCAGCGACGGCGATGTCGGCGCGACCATCACCAGGTACGAACTGACCGACAACGCCGGCGGCCGCTTCGCCATCAACGCCAGCACTGGCGTGGTGACCGTGGCCGACGGCAGCAAGCTCGACTACGAGAGCGCCACCAGCCACAACATCACCGTCAAGGTGACCAGCTCCGATGGCAGTACCAATACCCAGGTGTTCACCATCAATCTGAGCAACGTCAACGACAACGGTGTGGTCATCAGCGACGCCAACCCGGCCGCCAACAGCGTCGCCGAGAACGCAGCCAATGGCAGTACCGTCGGCCTCACCGTCCGCGGCGTGGATGGCGACGCCGGCGCGACCGTTACTCAGTACGAGCTGACCGACAATGCTGGCGGCCGCTTCGCCATCAACGCCACCACCGGTGTGGTGACCGTGGCCGACGGCAGCAAACTCGACTACGAGAACGCCACCAGCCACAACATCACCGTCAAGGCGACCAGCTCCGATGGCAGCAGCAACACCCAGGTGTTCACCATCAACCTGAGCAACGTCAACGACAATGGAGTGGTCATCAGCGACATCAACAGCGCTGCCAACCAGGTCAACGAGAATGCTGCCAATGGCAGCACCGTCGGCCTCACCGTAAGGGGCGTGGATGGCGATGTCGGCGCGACCGTTACCCAGTACGAGCTGGTCGACAACGCTGGCGGCCGCTTCGCCATCAACGCCAGCACCGGCGTGGTGACCGTGGCCGACGGCAGCAAGCTCGACTTCGAGAACGCCGCCAGCCATGACATCGTGGTCAAGGCCACCAGCTCTGACGGCAGCAGCGCGACCCAGACGTTCACCATCCAGGTCAACAACGTCAACGAAGCCCCGGTCGTCGTCTCCGGTGCCAACGTGACCGGTACCGAGGACAACAACTACGTCTTCGCCTGGAGCGACTTCCGCGTCAGCGACGTCGACGCCAACAGCAGCCTCTCGATCAGGATCGAGAACCTGCCGGGCGAAGGCAGGCTACAGCAACTGGTCAATGGCAACTGGAGCAACGTCACCCCCAACACCAACGTCAGCAAGTCGGTGATCGACGCCGGCGGCCTGCGCTTCGTGCCAGACGCCAACGAATCCGGCCACGACAGCTTCAGCAGCAACGGCGTGGGGATGAACAAGCAGACCTATGCCGAGTTCAAATACAGCGGCAGCGATGGCAGCCTGTCGACCGCAAGCAGCACCATGAGCATCGACATCACGCCGGTTGCCGATGTGCCGACGCTCAGCGTCAAGTCGGCGGCGGCCAGTACGCTGTTCACCACCACCTGGGAGTCCGCGCCGAACAGCGACAATACCTCTCAGGATGTCGCCGGGCCGACCTTCGAGAACTGGAACCTGGTCACCAGTGGCGACAAGCGCAGCGGCGGTACCAACGTGTTCGAAATCTGGGCCAACAACGACCAGATGGAGAACCAGGCCGGCAACATGATCACCGTCAAGCTGCCGGGCACCGGCAACAACGACGCGCTGGAGCTCAACGATGCCGGCGGTAGCATGTCGCAGACCCTGGGCATCACCCGTAACGTGGCCACCGAAGTCGGCAAGGTCTACGAGCTGTCCATGGACTACGCCGGTCGTCTCGGCTTCGACAGCAGCTACACCAAGATCGCCGTCTACCTGGGCAATACCCTGGTGGGCGAGTACAGCTCCACCAGCAGCCAGACCAGCTTGAACTGGGAGAACATCAACTTCAGCTTCGTCGGCACCGGCAATACCGAAGCGCTGAGCATCAAGCTGGCCGGCACCTCGACCACGACCAACGGTCGTGGTGCGCTGATCGACAACATCGCGCTCACCTCGTCGCAGGGCGTAGTGGCGGGCGATGGCGGCGTAAGCGGCAAGACCAGCATCGCCCTGGCCAACTATGTGAGCGGCGCGCTGACCGATACCGATGGTTCGGAAAGCCTGCGTTACGACCTCTCCGGTCTGCCTGCCGGTGCCAGCATCGTGGTCGGCAACAGCACCCTGGCAGCCGTAGGCGGCGTGGTCTCCCTGACCGCAGCGCAACTGGCGACCGCCAAGCTGCAAGTCGGCAGCAGCGTGCGAGGCGAAATCGGGCTGGACATCAAGGCCGTATCGATCGAGCCCAACGGCAGCACCGCAAGCACCGCCAGCCAGCACCTGGCGCTGAAGATCGTCGACGGTGGCGTCGGCCATGAAAGCCTGACCACCAACACCATCACCGTAGCGGATACGGCCAGCACACTGTCTTCGGGCCTCACTGGCGAATACTGGGGCTATGCCGAGAGCGGCAGCACACGACCGAACCTCACCAGCCTCAAACTGGTGGAGGACTACATCGAGTCACGCACCGGCAACAGCACCAGCCTGGTCGGCTCCAACGACAACGCTGCAGCCTCGTCGGTCAACGCCACCTTCGTCGCCAACCAGATCGACTATGGCCTGAAGAACGGCAACACGGTGTTCAGCGATGACCTGGGCGACAACCGTAACCTCAACAACGGTACGGTGATCGGCAGCTCCAGCAACAGCCAGAACAACCTGTACGATTTCCTGACGGCAGCCAGTACCAGCAACGTCTCCAACCTCAAGGCTGGCGGCGCGGGCCTGGGCGACACCTCGGACGCGATCATCCGTGCCCATGGTTTCCTCGACCTGGCTCAGGGCGGTACCTACGACATTCGCGTCACTGCGGACGACGGCTACCGCCTGATGATCGGCGGCCAGGTCGTGGCCGAGGCGGACTATATCCAGAGCACCACCACCAAGGTGTTCAATGGCGTCGGCCTCAGCGGCGACCTGCAGGCACTGGAACTGCTGTACTGGGATCAGGGTGGCGCGGCCAGCCTGAAGGTGGAGTTCAAGCTCAGCGGCAGCGCCGATTCCACCTACAAGGTGCTCGGTGCCAGTGGTAGCGGCCTCGATATCTTCCAGGCGCCGGGCAACGGCCAGGAACTGGTACAGACCGACACCGGCTGGGCACTGCACACCATTGGCACCACCAACGGCGGCGATGCCAGCGACCTGATCAATGGCAGCAAGTACTCCGACATCCTCAATGGCGGCAATGGCCACGACGTGCTCTACGGCAACGGTGGTCACGACCTGCTCAACGGTGGTGACGGCAACGACCTGCTGATCGGCGGTGTCGGCAACGACACCCTGATCGGAGGCGCAGGCGCTGATACCTTCGCCTGGAAAGCGGGTGATGTCGGTAACGACGTGATCAAGGACTTCAATGCGGCCGAAGGCGACCGTATCGATCTCAGCGAGCTGCTGCCCGATACCGCCAACGCCAATAATCTCCTCGATTACCTCAAGGTCGATACCGTCACCAATACCCTGCAGGTCAGCACCACCGGCGATCTGGCCAACAACGTCGACGTGACCATCAAGCTGGAGGGGGTGAACCTGAGCCAGTACGGTGCCACCTCGTCGCAGATCGTCAACTCGCTGGTGGCCGGCGCCGACCCACTGGTGAAGACCGAGCACCACTGATGGCCACCCTTCCCACCGCGCTCCTTGCGCGGTGGGAAGTCGTGCCTTCCCCTACCGTTCTTGTCTGTGCGTCGTTCCGCGCGTATAGGTGTATGTCCGGTGGTCGACGTCTCATCAGGAGGCATTCATGCTTTACGTGCAGCGTGACGCCCAGGGCAACCTGGTTCGCGTCGAAGCGGCCGAGTTCGAGGGTTTTACCCAGCAACTCCCCGCCGATGACCAAGACATTCTGGCCTGGTACTCCAACCAGGCCATCGAAACCAGCCTGCTGCAGCTGCGGCAGAGCGACCAGGAAATGGTTCGTGTGCTGGAAGACCTTATCGGCGTGCTGATCGCCAAAGGCATCATCCGCATCACCGACCTGCCGCCAGCCGCACAATCGAAGCTGCTCAGCCGCAACCAGGCCCGGGAAGCACTCGGCAGCCTGTCACGGCTGATTCAGGAAGAAGTGAGTACCGGCCTGATCTGAGACCAGGCCGCGTGCCGAGCGTTGCCCCGGCACGTCGCATCGGTTCAGGCCGCGGGTGAAGCCGGCGGCCATGGCATCGGGGCGCCGACCAGCTGTCCCTGCACGCCCTGTATGCCCATCTCGCGCAGCACCTGCAATTCTCCAGCGGTTTCCACACGTTCGGCGATCAACGGCAGATCGATGCTGTGAGCCGCGCGCTGCATGGCGTCGATGAACAAACGCTTGTCGGCTTCCTGATCGATGGAGCGGATATAGCTGCCATCGACCTTCAGATAGGCCAGCCCCAGACGTGCCAGGTTGCCGATCATGCTGAAGCGGCCACCAAAATGCTGCAGGCTGAGGCTGAACCCCAGGCTACGCAGACGCCGGGTCAGTTGCTCCAGCGCAGCCTGCTCGGGCAACTGATCTTCCTCCAGCTCCAGCACCAGACGCGGCGCGAACTCAGCATGGCGTTTGAGCAGCTCGAAAGCCTTCTCCAGCGCCTTGGGCTCACGCAACAGCGCGCCCGAAAGGTTCAGTGCGAGACGCTGCGAATGGCCCGCCAGGTGCTGCAGCACCATCTCCAGCATCAGCAGGTCAAGGCGCGAAGACCAGCCGAAGCGCTGTAACCAGGGCAGGAAACGACCGGCTGGAATGGCCGTGCCCATGTCATCGCGAATTCGCGACAGTACCTTGTAGTGCAGCACCTGCTCAGGTTCGCGGGTACTTACCACGGGCTGGAAATACAGTTCGATCTGACGTCGACTCAGGGCCCGATCCAGCAATGCGTGCCAGACATGACGTTCATCGCCCACGCTCGCCATCTCATCCCGGGAGACCAGGGCCCAGCTCTGCTCACTCAAGCCTTCGGCCCTGGCCAGCGCTTCGTCGGACAAACGCAACAGCTCACCCAACTCGTCACCCGGTCGGAACGGTGCCACACCGATATGCGCCATCGGCACCAGATCGCTGCCGCAAGTGACGGCCAGGTTGGCAAAAGTCCCCTCCAGACGCATCGCCAGTTGCTCGGCCTCGTCGGCCACCAGCCCCGGCGCCAGCAAGGCAAAATCGCCACCCCGGCAACGCGCCACCAGCCCCGCGGCGCCGAGCAACATCGCCTCACGCGACAACACCTCGGCCACTGCCAACAGCAACTGATCAGTGCGCTGACCGCCCAGGCGCTGGTTGAGACCGGCCAGATCACGCACCCTGACCATCAGCAGGTAGCCCGAGTTGGCCTGATCCTCGGCACCGAGGCGAACCTGCAGCTGCATTTCGAAATAGCGACGATTGGCCAGCCCTGTCAGGCTGTCCTTGTAGGCTTCGTCACGCAGCCGCTCGCTGCGCTCGGCCTGTTCCTGAAACAGCGCCTTGAGCTTTTCCACCATCTGATTCATCGCCTCAACGACGCGGCGTAATTCAGGGGTGCGCGGCAGCATCGGCAGGCTGAGAAATTCGCGACGGGCGATGGCATGGGATTGCTCGACCATGTAATCCAGCGGCTTGAGCTGACGACGCAGGACGAACGCGCCCACGCCGGCACTGAGCAAGCCACACAGCAGCAACCAGCCAAGACTGCCCAATGCGCTGCGCCAGAGCCGGGCGATGGCGAACATGGGATGGCTCTGCACCTCGACCCTCGCCGCCTGCTCCCAGCCTCGGCTAACGAGGGCATCGCCCACTTCAGGATCCAGACCGATGAGGTCGACGAACCATTGCGGTGCCTCGATATCGGCGGCGTCAGGCAGGCCACTGCGCTCGACCAGGGTCTTGCCGCTGGCAATGTCGATCACACGGATACTCTGGTAGTAGCCACTGTCGAAGATCGAGCTGACCATCAGTTCCATCATCGCCGGATCATCCACGTGCGGCGTCAGCGACAGGCCCAGCGCGGTGGCGGCGTCCTGCGCATGCGAGCGCAACTGGTTGACGTACTGCTCGCGGGAGCTTTCCAGGCCGACCATGAAGCTGCCGGTGAAGGCGACCACCAGGAACAGGCAGATGGCAATCAGCAATTGTTTGAACAGCGACATCTCGACTCCTATCGACCCGATTCCACCGGGAAACCCTCGGCGGTCATCTTCTTCAACAGTTCCTGCCAGCGCGACAGACGCTTGGCATCCCCCACCTGCTTGCCGCCACCCTTGCCGGCCAGCCACAGGCCTTCAGCATTGAAGGCGTACACCGGCAACAGATCCGAGCGCTCACTGGCGGGGCGAATGACATTGATCAGGTTGTCCAGTACCAACGGCATCGCATCAGGCGTGGCGTAGTAGGTCAGCACCATGTGCGCCTGATTCAGCCGCAGTGCCTTGACGTAGGTAATCCGCAGTTTCTCGCTGGGCACACCGGCCTCGCGCAGGGTGAAATACTTGGCGATGGCGAAGTCTTCGCAGTCGCCCGCGCCTTTGCGCAAGGCCTCGACCGGCGTCGCCCAGTAATCGTTCTGCTGCCAGATTTCGATGTCGTCACGAAAACGCAGGCTGGCGTTGAAGAAGCGATTCACCGCCTCCAGCTGCGCGGGTTCATCCAGCGCCGGCAAACGCTCGAGCAGCGCCTGCCATTCATCTATACGCGCCCTACCGTCGCCGAGAGGCCCATAGAGTTTCTCGGCACGCTGGCTGATCAGATTGAAATCCCAGTCCGCGTGCAGCACACCGGCAAGCAGAATCAGCAGCAACGGCGCGGCCAGGATCGACTTGCGCCGGCCCCGCCCAAATCGACCTGCGCCTGCGCAACCTCGAAACATCGGCAATCCGTCTCGGGGCTGACTACCCCTGGAACACGGCGGGAATGGTGCGGGCTGAACCGAAAAAAGACAATGGCACTTCGCCGTTATCGCAGCGAGAGTGCCCAGGTTTCAGGTAGGGGAGCATTCAGCGCAAGCGTTGCAGATGCAACATGCCGAACAGCAATACCTGCAGACGTTGCCACCACTGCCCCGGCAACCCCTGCAGGCGCGAGCGAAACAGAAGCATCTCGCCAACATGCGCCAGCAGCACCAGCAACGCCGCCCAGTTGACCCAACCGCCAAGCGGCGTGGCGAAGGGATAGAACAGATTGAGCAGCGCCACCAGCCAGAACATGGTCAGGGCACCCTTGGCGAAAGACAGCAGGTTCATCGTGAGCCTCCGAGTGGATGAGGTCACGAGTGTGCCGAACCTTTCCATCGAGAGCCGCCTCCCTTTCGACTGGCGCCAAGCGCTGTGCACGTCTCTGCCCGATCGATGTGGAGGTCGAGGCTCTTCTGCAAGCTGACGCGGCCCCTCTTAGGGCGGGGATAACCCGCCAGAGTGCTGATGGCGGGTTGCACCCGCCCTACGGGATCAATCCTCAGCGCAGGGTCAGGCCGAACGCCTCATCGCTGAAGTCGAAACAACTGAGGAAGCGACGAATCTCCAGCAAGTTGCCATCGACCTGCACATCACCGAGCAGCGCGCCCTTGACCAAGCCGCCCTCACCGGTGAGCAGGGTTTCCATGAATCGCTTGTCCATGCTCAGGCGCAAAGTAGTGCCTTCTGGAATGCCCTTGTGCAGCTGCGCGACGCCGCGCCGAACCTCTAGCGCCCACTGCTCATCGACATCGGGAAAACTGAAGCCCAGGGTCAGTTCGACATCGTCCGCCTTCTCCGGGTCGATGCGCGTGACCCAGTTCTGCAGGAAGCTCTGCGGGGTGAAGCTGCGCACCATGTCCGGCGAAAGAAAGACCTTGCGCATCTCCACCGAGCGTTGGCGAATGGCCTCGCCGTCGAGCTTGCCCTCCAACTCCATGGCGCTCATCAGGTACCAGTTGCGCCAGTTGATGTTCATGCTGGCGTAGCCCAGCTTACGGAAGCTGCGCGCCTTGATCTCACGCGCCAGTTTGTCTTCGTGGTCGACGCGAATCGCGTAGCCGGCCAGTTCAGCAGCCCACTGGTAATCGCCCTTGAGGTAGGCGTTGCCGGCCTCCAGCAACAGCTTCTCGCGGCCACCGGCCAGCGCCATCAGGCGCTCGGCCTGCTGCCGTGGCGGGGTTGGGTCGAGCGCCACCGGGTCACCCTGGAACCAGCCCATGTAGCCGTTGTAGATCTGCCGCACACTGTGCTTCACCGTACCGTAGTACTCACGCAGATAAGGCGTGTAGCCGGCCAGGTGCGGTGGCAGCTTGACCTTCTCCACCAACTCGTCGGGCGTCAGGCCCTTGTTCATCCAGCGCACGGTCTGGTCGTGAATGTAGGCGATGCCATCGCGGGTCATGCGCAGCACTTCCTCGACCTTGTCCTGGCCGCTGACCGGCCGCCCATGCAGCGGCACCATGTGCTCGGCGTGGTAGGCGCGCAGCTTGTCCAGGCTCTCGACCCACTGCACCGGGTCGCGGAACTTGGTGCCACGTAACGTATGGATGTTCGGCAGGGTCGGCCCCTGCTCCACTTCGGCGCTAATCAGCACGCGATTGTCCGGCAGGTACAGGGTGATCTCGTCCGGCGCCTCGCTGGGCACGTGAAGGAACTGCACATCGAGACCGGCGATATTGGTATCCAGGCGTTCAGCGAAGGTCACGGTCGGCGCGATGAAGGACGACGCCTCGGGTTGGGCCAGCGGGCCGATGCCTGCATTCATGCCCTCCTGGTCGCTGGCCGGCAGGAACGAGCCGAAGCTGTACGCCGAGCGCACACCGAGAATCGGCCCGACCAGCGCACCCTGCGCCACCACGTTCTGCAGCAGGGTTTCGTGGGCGTAGATCTGTACCTCGCCGCGCTCCACCTGCTCGCGGCTGACGAACGCCTGCACGCCGTTGATGTGATCGGGATGGAAGTGGGTGTAAACCACAGCCTTGACCGGCTTGTCACTGAGCTTGCGGAACTCGGCCATGATCTTGCGCGACTCGCTGACCGACTCGCCGGTGTCGACGATGATCAGCCCTTGCGGCGCCTCGATCATCACCACATTGCCCAGTTGCCAGCCGACCGCCGAATAGACGTTGTCGGCAACGCGATAGACCTGCTGGGCGAATACCTGGGTATGGGCCGCCAGTTCAGCGTTGATGCTGGGTTCGATGCGCTCAGCCGGCAACTCGGCATAAGCACTCAATGGCAGGGTGACGGCCAGCAGCAGGCCGCTGAAGCGAGAGAAGGAACTCATGGCATTGGGCTGTCTTGTTGTTGGAATGCTGGCAGGTTGGCAAAGGCCATCCGATAATTCCAATGCATTCGAATAGACCAGTTAATGCAGGAAGCGCATGAGCGATCTACGCCAGCTCCGCCACTTCGTCGCCCTCGCCGAACATGAACATTTCGCCCGCGCCGCCGCTGCCGTGCACCTCAGCCAACCGGCGCTGAGCCGCAGCATCCAAACGCTGGAGAGCCAGCTGGGCTGCACCCTGGTGGATCGCCACAGCCGCGGCGTCAGCCTCACCGCCCATGGCCAACTGGTGCTGGAGCATGCACGTCGCCTGCTGGCCGGCAGTCTGGCGTTGAGCAATGCGGTCAATCAGCTGGGCAATCTAGAGGCCGGCGAACTGCGCCTCGGAGCCGGCCCCTACCCCGCCGCAAGGCTGATACCGCAGGCGCTCGGACAACTGCTGCAACGCTACCCACGGGTGCAGGTGAAACTGGATATCGCCAACTGGCTGGAGCTGCGCGACAGCCTGCTGGGCTCGGCCATCGAGTTGTTCGTCGCCGATATCCGCGAATTGCAGGACGACGCTCAGTTGCACATCGAACCATTGCGCGAGCATCAGGGCGTACTGTTCTGCCGCCCATCTCATCCGCTGCTGCAGCGTGGCGACCTGGAATTGCGCGACCTGCTCGACTTCCCTCTGGCCGGCACACAACTGCCGCAGGTGGTCGAACGCAGCCTGGCCCAGGCCAGCGGCCGAGCACAGCCGTTGAGCGTGCAATGCGACAACTTTCTGGTGCTCAAGCGCCTGGTGGCCGACAGCGACGTGCTGAGCATGGCGCCCTGGGACGTGATCGCCGACGAAGTCGACAGCGGCCAGCTCGCCCTGCTGCCGCTGCAACCCCAGGGCCTGCATCAGCGCTCGGCCTATGGCCTGGTCAGCCGCGCCGGCCACAGCCTGTCGCCGGCGGCGCAGGCCATGGTCGAGGCGATCCGGCGGGTGGATGAAGAAACGCCGCGCGCCAGGCGCGCGGCAAACTGAGGGGAAACTTACCAGCGCCGCTCGCCGCGACGCTGCTCTCTGTTATTCGATTCGCTGGAATAACGTGGCTGGGTGTTGCGGCCATTGCTCCAGCCGCGCTGGTTCTGCCCACCGTGGTACTCCTGGCGCCGCGAGTCACGACGGTAGTCATGTCGCGGCTGGTCGTAGCGTTTGTAACTGTCGCGGCGTTGATCGTGACCGTAGTGGTAACGCGGCGGCGGCGCCGGCACGTAACGCGGTGGGGCCGGATAATAATGCGGGCGGCGATCTTCGTAGTAATAGCGTGGTGTCACGTAGACGGGCGGCGCGTAATAGTCACGCCGGTAGCCGTCGTAATAACGGTAGGCATGGCCATTGTGATAGCCACGGTCGTAACCGCCGCCGTAGACGGCACAACCGGATAGGAGCAAGAGCAGAGCGGAAAACAGCATCTTGTAGGACATGGCGGCCTCCTGTGACCGCTGGGACGACGCCGACCGATGTCGGCCTCCGGGATGGTGATCCCTGAAGCATCAGACAACGCCGCCCGCAACAGGTGCGATTCACTTCGTCGGCTGTGATCGGTGGCGCAAAAGCGCAACCCACCTCGTCGCACCAACAACGACTGGCACGCCATTCGCTTGCGACCGCAGCGGAAAGCCGATCCGCCTTGCGGGTCGCAGGTGGTAGCGAATCACAATGGCCGACTAGGGTTCCGGCTCGCCGCAAGGCGAGTGGCTGGTCCGAGAGTGGGCGACCTCATGCAGCGGCGGGAAGCCGCGGGGTTACACGGCGGGATAAAAGCCCGGGAGAACGTACAGCACGGCTGCCCGCTTTCCCTTCCCGTTGATAATTCGAGGTCATGCCCATGCGTTCTCTGCTTACCGCCCTGCTCTGCGCCTGCCTGCTCGGTTTCCCGACGGCCCAGGCCGCGCCAAAATCCTTCAAGCTGTGCTGGTCGATCTTCGCCGGCTGGATGCCCTGGGGCTACGCCGCCGAACAGGGCATCGTGAAGAAGTGGGCCGACAAGTACGGCATCGACATCCAGGTGCAGCAGGTGCCGGATTATGTCGGCTCCATCGAGCAATACACCGCCGGCCAGTTCGATGCCTGCAGCATGACCAATATGGACGCCCTGACCATTCCCGCCGCAGCCGGCAAGGACAGCACCGCACTGATCATCGGCGACTTCTCCAACGGCGCCGATGGCGTGCTGCTACGTGGCACGGGCAAGCGCATTCAGGATCTCAAGGGCAAGACCGTGCTGCTGGTGGAAAACTCGGTTTCCCATTATCTGCTCAGCCGGGCGCTGGAATGGGCGCTGCTGGAGGAAAGCGACGTGACCATCCAGCACGTCTCCGACGCCGAAATCGCCGACGTTTTCCTCGCCGGTCAGGGCGATGCAGTGATCACCTGGAACCCGATCCTCGCCGAGATTCGGCGCAAGGCCGAGGTCAGCCAGGTGTTCACCTCCAACCTGATTCCGGGCGAGATTCTCGACCTGACCGTGGTCGATAGCCAGACCCTGATGCAACACCCGGAATTAGGCCGTGCACTGACCGGCGCCTGGTTCGAAACCCAGCGTCTGCTGGGCCTGCCCACGGCAGCCGGGCGTGAGGCCAGAGCGAAGATGGCTGCCGCAGCCGAGACCAGCCCCGAAGACTTCGAGACCCAGCTCAGCACCCTGCGCTCGTTCTATTCACCGCGCACCGCGCTGAACTTCAGCCGCACCGGCAAGTTGCCGGATCTGATGCAGCGCGTCGCCCGTTTCGCCGATGCGCATGGCCTGCTGGGCCAGAGCGGCCAGGGTCTGAGCAACCTGGGCATCGCGTTCAGCGACGAACAACCCCTGGGCAATTCGCAGCGCATCCTGCTGCGTTTCAATCACGACTACATGCAACTGGCCGCTGACGGCAAGCTCTGAGCCCTGACGCCCCAGCAGGCAGCACGGCATGATCACGACGCACCAGCACGGCGCACCGCATCATCGGCAGTCGACAAGCCAGCGCCGTCTGCTGCGGTTCGTGGTGCATGGCACGATGTTCGCTAAGAACAGGTTGTGCAGGAACAACCCGGCTTGCCGGGATCGCGGCACCACAATTTGCCAATAGCCGGCTAGGGTTCCGGCTCGCCACAGGCGAGCGACTGGTCCGAGAGCTAGCGACCTCCAGCGAGGTTACACGGCGGGACAAAAGCCCGGGAGAACGCGCCCCATCCGTGGGGAACCGCCGCGAACTCCTGCCCGCACCTGTCAAACTGGAGGTTCATCATGGGTACGCCCCACTCGCATCAGCGGCAGCCAGCCGCCCACCCCAAAGGCCCCACGCCAGTGCGCCGTTGCGCCCGCTAGCTGCGCACGCATTCCGCTCCAGGCCCGACGAGGACTATCCATGCGCCTGATCAACCGCCATCCCGATCGCAGCGGCCGCCTGCTGCTGATCCTGCTGCCCTTCGCCCTGCTGCTGTTCGTCTACTTCAGCGCCTCGGCCACCCGCCTGGCCGAGAACCCCAATGACAAGCTGCTGCCCAGCGCCAGCCAGATGATCGACGCCGTCGACCGCCTGGCCTTCAGCGAAGATAAGCGCAGCGGCCAATACCTGTTCTGGCAGGACACCACCTCCAGCCTGCAACGCCTGGGCATCGGCCTCGGCATCGCGGCAATGCTGGGTCTGGTGCTGGGCATCGCCGCCGGCAGCATTCCGCTGTTCGGCGCGCCGCTGTCGCCACTGCTCACGGTGCTGTCGATGATTCCGCCACTGGCGATCCTGCCGATCCTGTTCATCGTTTTCGGCCTCGGCGAATTGTCCAAGGTGATGCTGATCGTCATCGGCATTACCCCCTGCATCGCCCGCGACATCGAACAGCGTGCCCGCGAAATCCCCAGTGAACTGCTGATCAAGGCGCAGACCCTGGGTGCCAACACCTGGACGCTGATCCTGCGCCTGGTGCTGCCACAACTGATGCCACGCCTGTTGATCTCGCTGCGCCTGATGCTTGGCTCGGCCTGGTTGTTCCTGATCGCCGCCGAGGCCATCGCCAGTACCGACGGTCTCGGTTACCGCATCTTCCTGGTGCGCCGCTACATGGCCATGGACGTGATCCTGCCCTACGTCATCTGGATCACCCTGCTGGCCTGGCTGATGGATTTTGGCCTGCGTCAGGTGCTGCGCCTGTGCTTCCCCTGGCATGAAGGAGGTAAGGCATGAGCCTGCTCAGCCAACATATCGTCCCGTTGAGTGAACCTGCCATGAGCGACTCCAGCACTGCCCCTGCCAACCCAGCGCAAGCTGCCTTTATCGAGGCGCGCAACCTGTGGCAGGAATACGGTGATCTGGTCGTGCTGGAACGCCTCAACCTGAAGGTCGACGAAGGCGAGTTCTGCACCCTGGTGGGCGCATCCGGCTGCGGCAAGTCCACCTTCCTGCGCATGCTGCTTGGCCAGGAGCGTCCGAGCCGGGGCGAGCTGCTGCTCGGCGGCCAGGCGCTGCCTACCGAGCCTGATCCGAGCCGGGGCGTGGTGTTCCAGCGCTACTCGGTATTCCCGCACCTGAGCGTGCTGGACAACGTCGCCCTGGGCCTGGAACTGCCGAGATCGAAGCTGCTTGGCCGCCTGTTCGGCGCCGCCAAGCGCGAAGCCCGCGAGCGTGCTGCCGAAATCCTCACCAAGGTCGGCCTCGGCCACGCGCTGAACAAATACCCCAGCGCGCTCTCCGGTGGCATGCAGCAACGCCTGGCCATCGCCCAGGCGCTGGTGATGCAACCGCGCATGCTGCTGCTCGACGAGCCGTTCGGCGCCCTCGACCCCGGCATCCGTAAGGACATGCATGCGCTGCTGCTGGAGCTGTGGCAGGAAACCCGCCTGACTGTATTCATGGTCACCCACGACCTGTCCGAAGGCTTCAGCCTCGGCACCCGCCTGCTGGTATTCGACAAGGTGCGCCATGACCCACAGGCGCCCAACGCCTACGGCGCACGCATCACCTACGACATCCCGCTGAACGAGACGCGCCGGGCACAGGCGCAGTTGCCCAGCGAGCTGGCCGAGCGTATTGCTGCGCGTTGATTACAGCGGCCGTTTCGGTGCGCACAGCACACCCTACGCAACGCAAGTCGCGCGATAAGCCGTAGGGTGCGCCATGCGCACCGCCTCTGCCGTGACAGCAACGTGGCTAAATTGCTGCCGACTGATCGCAACGTTCGAGGGGCTGTAGCCCGGATGAAATCCGGGGATCACCGGCACATTTTCCCCGGATTGCATCCGGGCTACGGAGCTGGCTGAGGGTATTGCCGCCCGTTGATTACAGCGGCCGTTTCGGTACGCACAGCGCACCCTACGCAGCGCAAAACGCTCGATAACCCGTAGGGTGCGCCGCGCGCACCGACTGCACCTCCGACCAGGGAGGCGCAGTCTCCACTAGCTCAACACCTCAAGATAGCGCGACAGCGTTTCGCCCTCCGCAGCGAACCAGCGCTGCGCCTCGTTGGTAGTCGGCGTGGCGAGATCCACGCGCCAGTCCGGCTCCAGCGTATCGATGATGAAGGTACGCACCACCACACGCCCGTCCGGACGTTGCAGGTGCTGACAGATACGCCCCGCGCCAGGCAGCTCGAAGCCCTCCAGCGAAACCACCTGCCCCACCCGTGCTGGCAAGGTGGAAAGCGCCACCTGATAACGACCCTGCTCATCGGCATAAGCCAGCGAGGTTTCGCAGTCGAACAACAGCGCCAACGCCTCACCATCACCTTGCACCCGCTCGGCGCGCTCACGCAGTTGCAGTGGCGATTCACCTTGCTCCTCACGTCGCCCATGCACCCAGCCGAGCCGGTCGCCACAGAGAATCAGGCCACCGCCGCGTTGCAGCACCTCGCCGGTTTCGGCGTCGCATTCCTCCAGCAAACGCAGACCGATCAATGGCCCGCTGCTGGCCTGCAAACGCCAGTCCTCGACATAGGCGCCCGTGGTGCCGAACTCGATCATGCAATTGCCGATGCGCTGCAGCTGTGCAGGCTCCGGCCAACGGTTGTGCAATTGCAGGGACACGCCACCGTGCCAGCTCAGATAGCCGCTTTCCCAGACGCTGTCGGCCATCCAGCCTTCGTGATTGGCAAGCTGGCGCAGTTCGGCGGCGTCATAGTCCTGCCAGGCGCGCGGCGGCAGCGCGGGCACATCCGGCAGGCGCAGGTCGATGGTGAAGGTGCGGCTTTGCAGCCAGTGCACCTGCGTACGCTCGTCACTGCGGCCATCGGCGAAACTGATGGTGCGTCGGCGAAAGTGCCCGAGCATCCAGTCCGGCACGCCGCCCTCGGCGCGCTGCGGGTAACGTGCAGCCAGTTCCAGCAGGTTCATGCCGTCACCTCCCGGCGACCTTGGCCGAAGCTGGACAAACCCGCCGCACCATCCGGCAGTTGCAGCGAACCGTCCTCCAGACGCTCACGCAGATAGCGGAAGGTCTGCGCCGTCTGCGCAAACAGGTGATCGCCGCAGTTTACCGGCGTATACACACGCTCGCCGCGCGGCGGCAGACCGGCAATCGGCGCGATGCGCGTCGGGTAGTCGCAGGCGCAGAACAACGGGAAGGCGAAGCGCTCCTCGCTGACCTTGCGTACGCGGTGCGAGGTGGCGACGAAATGGCCGTTACTGAGCACCTCGAGCATGTCGCCGATGTTGATCACAAAGGCGTCCTCAAGCAACGGTACGTCGATCCACTGCCCGTCGCCATTGAGCACCTGCAAGCCTTCCGCGGTGGGCAAGAGGATGGTGAAACACTCGTAGTCGGTGTGCGCGCCAATACCAGGCCGGTCGGCCACCGGATCGGGATCGAGCGGGTAATGAATCATGCGCAACTGGCTGGTGGGCTGCCGAGTGATGCCGGCGAATGTGTCCTCGGCCAGGCCCAGCGCCAGGGCGAAGCCACGAAACAGCGTGTCGCCCAGTGCCAGCGCCGCCCGATAGTAAGCACTCACCTCGCGCTTGAAATCCGCCGAGTCCGGCCACTGGGTCGGGCCCAGCAGCGGATAGACCTGGGCTGCCTCGGTGTAATCGTAATTGACGTCATAGGCTTCCTTGAGATCCTTGCTGCCGCCGGCGAACTGCTCCTCGCCCTCCGGCACATAACCGCTGTGGTTGCTCGACTGGCCAATATAGAAACGCATCTTCTCGTCCAATGGACGGGCGAAGAAACTGCGTGCCTGTTGGATCAGCCCTTCACGCAGATCACGCGAAATGCCGTGCCCGGTGATCTGCAGGAAGCCGACATCGCGTGCGGCACGCCCCAGCTCATCGGCAACGCGCTGGCGTTCGGCGAGGCTCTCGGCGTACAGGCCGGAAACGTCGATCAGAGGAATGGACGTGAAATGGGTATGCGCCATGGCAATCTCCCTTGAACAAGTGAGTTACCTGGTCGTCCAGACGAGCAGCGGGTCGGGTCGTCCCGAAGGCGGCAGCGAGGTCGCCCCTGCAAAAAGACAGATAGCGATTTCCATGCCACCGCCAGGGCGCCATCACGCGGCGCTGCCATAAGCTGAATCGCCCTCGAACGGTGCAATCGACACCCTCACAGCCCCATCAGGTAGCACGCAAGCCGCAAGCAATATCGCCAGAGCGCCCAGCCGCGGGCTTCGGCGAGCTGGCACGCTATTCGCTAAAGCTTGGGTGTGCAGGTTCTAACCGGGGTTTCCCGGAATCGCGGCACCACAATTTGCGAAATGGATGACTAGGGTTCCGACTTGCCCGGCAAGTGCTGGTCCGAGAGTCATCGACCTCCAGTGAGGTTACACGGCGGGATAAAAGCCCGGGAGAACGCGCCTTTCGAACGCTTCGAAACGTGCCGCGACTCCTGCCCGTACTCAACAAGACTGGAGGTTCCAAATGCGCAAGTACCGTCTGCTCTCCTTCGCCGCTGCCGGTCTGGCCGCGGTGCTCAGCTTCAGCGCTCACGCCGAGAAGAAAGACAGCTTCAGCGTCTGCTGGACGCTCTACGCCGGCTGGATGCCCTGGGGCCATGCCAGCACCTCCGGCATCATCGACAAGTGGGCGAAGAAATACGGCATCAGCATCGATGTCGTGCAGCTCAACGACTATGTCGAATCGATCAACCAGTACAGCGTCGGCCAATTCGACGGCTGCACCATGACCAATATGGACGCACTCACGATCCCGGCGGCCGGCGGTGTGGACTCCACAGCGCTGATCGTCGGCGACTACTCCAACGGCAACGACGGCCTGCTGATCAAGGGCGAAGGCAAGACCCTGGCCGACATCAAGGGCATGCGCGTCAACCTGGTGGAACTGTCCGTGTCCCACTACTTCCTCGCCCGCGCCCTGGAAACAGCAGGCATGAGCGAGCGCGATGTGACGGTGGTGAATACCTCCGATGCCGACATCATCGCCGCCTATACCACCCCCAGCGTGCAGGCCGCTGCGACCTGGAACCCGATGCTCGCCGAGATAATCGCCCAGCCCGGCAGCACCCAGGTCTTCGACTCGTCGAAAATCCCCGGTGAAATCCTCGACATGATGGTGGTCAACACCCAGACCCTGAAGGACAACCCGGACTTCGGCAAAGCTCTGGTCGGCGCCTGGTTCGAGATTCTAGAACTGATGCAGGCCGGTACCCCGGAAGCCACCGATGCCCTGACCGAAATGGCCAAGGCCTCCGGCACCGACCTGGCCGGCTACCAGTCGCAACTGGCGACCACCAAGCTGTTCTACACGCCGAAGGAAACCCTGGACTTCGTCACCAGCCCGGCCCTGCCGGAGACCATGACCAAGGTCGCCAACTTCAGCTTCGAGCACGGCATCCTCGGTGAAGGTGCGCGCAGCGCCGACGCCATCGGTATGACCTTCGCCGGCGGCGTGAGCACCGGCGACAGCGCCAACATCAAGCTGCGCTTCGACCCTAGCTACGTGCAAATGGCCGTCGACGGCAAGCTCTGACCGCCGCACCCCACACCATCGCAATGATGATCAGGCGCCACTGCCGGCGCCTGACGACCAGGCTTTGACCCCGAGGTACCCATGAACACTGCCCTTACCCTGCGCCCGAGCCTGTACGAAGAAACCGTACCCGGCGGCGGCCATACCTCTTTCATCCTCAAGCGTGGCCAACTGCTGCGCATCACCGATATCGAAGGAGGCGCCAACGTCAGCGTGTTGCTGTTCAACGCCATTGAGAAAAGCGAGCGCCTGAACCTGCCCGATACCCTCAAATGCCAGCACACCGCCAAACTCACCGCCGGCCACTGCCTGTACTCGGACATGGGCAAGGTACTGGCCGCCATCACCGCCGATACCTGCGGCTGGCACGACAGCTTCGGCGGCGTACTGAATGCCGACGAAGTGCTGGAGAAGTACGGCCAGGGCCGCTATCAGGAACTGCGCAACGGCTTCTTCCGCAACGGCATGGACAACCTGCTGGTGGAAATGGGCAAGTGGGATCTGAACCTGCTCGACCTGCTGATGAACCTCAACCTGTTCAGCCGCGTGGATGTCGATGCCGATGGCGCCTTCCACTTCCAGCCCGACAACAGCCAGGCCGGCGACTACATCGAGCTGTACGCGCCGATGGACACCCTGGTGGTGCTCACCGCGCTGCAGCATCCACTGGACCCCAACCCACAGTACGCGCCCAAACCGGTGCAACTGAACTGGAGCAAGGTCGACAGCGACGGCATCACCGTGCTCTGCCGCACCTCGCGCCCGGAGAACGGCCGCGGCTTCCACAACACCGAACGCCAGTACATCTGAGTGGTTCCCCGCCTGCGCGGGGGTGACACCGACCTCGTCACTCCCGCGAAGGCGGGAGCCCAGTAAACGATACCGAGGACACTGCGATGAGCCTTACTGCCAGCGACCTGATTTCCAGCAACAAGCATCCCGAAACCGCCAGCTTCCGCCACACCATCCCGGCAGGTGAACCCTACCTGTTCGAGGTCAAGGCCGGGCAGACCCTGCGCCTGCACGACCTGGAAGGCAACCAGGCGATCGACACCCTGTTCTTCGCCGCGAACAACCCACGCGAGCGCTTCGACCCGCAGCGCACCCTGCGCAAGCAGAACAACGTCTACCTGACCACCGGCACGGTGCTCTATTCCAACCTCGGCAAACCGCTGCTGACCATCGTCGCCGACACCTGTGGTCGCCACGACACCCTCGGCGGTGCCTGTGCGCAGGAGAGCAACACCGTGCGCTACGCCCTGGACAAGCGCTATATGCACAGCTGCCGCGACAACTTCCTGCGCGCCAGCCTGCATGACGGCCGCCTGAGCAAGCGCGACATCGGCGCCAATATCAACTTCTTCATGAACGTTCCAGTGACTCCTGAGGGCGGCCTGACCTTCGAGGACGGCATCTCCGCACCCGGCAAGTACGTGGAGCTCAAGGCCGAGACCGACGTCATCGTGCTGATCTCCAACTGCCCGCAACTGAACAACCCCTGCAACGGCTGGAACCCGACGCCAGCCGAAGTCTTGGTGTGGGATTGATCGCTTCCCGTGGGAGGGGCTTTAGCCGCGACAACAACGCAAAGGCTCGCGGCTAAAGCGGAACGCCGCCCGGCCACTCCTACACGCGCAACACGCATCACCCGGATTTTTCGCCACGGACGACCGTGGGCATGACCAATGACGGCGGGACGGCCCGCCACGCCCTTCGAGGGTCAATGAAGATGTTCGACAAACTCCTGATCGCCAACCGTGGCGCAATCGCCTGCCGCATCCTGCGCACCCTGCATGAACTGAACGTCGGTGGTGTGGCCGTGTACTCCGAAGCCGACGCCGCCAGCCTGCATATCCAGCAGGCCGACGAAGCCTTCTCCCTCGGCGACGGCCCGGCTGCGCAGACCTACCTGGTGGTCGACAAGATTCTCGCTGCAGCCAAAAGCAGCGGCGCTAAAGCCATCCACCCCGGCTACGGTTTTCTCTCGGAAAACGCCGCCTTCGCCGAAGCCTGCGAAGCCGCCGGTATCGCCTTCGTCGGCCCGACGCCAGAGCAACTGCGCGTATTCGGCCTCAAGCACACTGCCCGCGCCCTGGCCAAACAACATGGCGTGCCGATGCTCGAAGGCACTGAGCTGCTGGAAAACCTCGAGGCCGCGCTGGTCGCTGGCGAGCAGGTCGGCTATCCGGTGATGCTGAAAAGCACCGCCGGCGGTGGCGGCATCGGTATGCGCGTATGCCGCTCGGCAGCCGAGCTCTCCGACGCATTCGAGGCGGTCAAGCGCCTGGGCCAGAACAACTTCAGCGACAGCGGCGTGTTCATCGAGAAGTACATCCAGCGTGCCCGCCATCTGGAAGTGCAGGTGTTCGGCGATGGCCAGGGCGACGTGCTCGCCCTCGGCGTACGCGACTGCTCGGTGCAGCGCCGCAACCAGAAAGTGCTGGAAGAAACCCCGGCGCCTAACCTGCCGGCCGGCATGGCGGATGAGCTGTGCGCCGCCGCGATCAAGCTGACCAAGGCGGTGAATTACCGCAGCGCCGGCACCGTCGAATTCGTCTACGACAGCGAGGCCGAGCGCTTCTACTTCCTCGAAGTGAACACCCGCCTGCAGGTCGAGCACGGCGTCACCGAACAGGTTTGGGGTGTCGACCTGGTGCGCTGGATGATCGAACTGGCAGCCGGCGATCTACCGCCGCTAAGCGAACTGGCCAACGGCCTGAAGCCCAGCGGCCATGCTATCCAGGCGCGCCTGTATGCCGAAGACCCGGGCCGTGACTTCCAGCCCAGCCCCGGCCTGCTGACCGCCGTGCAATTTCCCGAAGCCGACGGCAAGGCTCTGCGCATCGATACCTGGGTCGAAGCCGGCTGCGAGATCCCGCCCTACTTCGACCCGATGATCGCCAAGCTGATCACCTGGGCACCCAGCCGCGATGAAGCCTCCAAAGCGCTGGACAAAGCCCTTGGCGATTCCGTGCTGTACGGCGTGGAATGCAACCGCGACTACCTGCGTCAGATCCTCAGTGACGCGCCATTCGCCAGCGGCTCGCCGTGGACGCGCTGCCTGGAGAATCTGGCCTACCAGGCCAATACCTTCGAGGTACTGAGCGCCGGCACCCAGACCACCGTGCAGGATTTCCCCGGCCGCATTGGCTACTGGGCCGTGGGCGTGCCGCCGTCCGGGCCGATGGACAGCCGTGCCCTGCGCCTGGGCAACCGCCTGCTCGGCAACGACGAAGGCGCCGCTGCGCTGGAAATCACCATGAGCGGCCCGCTGCTGCGCTTCAACACCGATGCGGTGATCGCCGTAACCGGCGCCGAGATTCCCCTGAGCATCAATGGCGTGGAACAGCCGATGAACACCGCGCTTCTGATCGCAGCCGGCAGCACCCTGACGCTCGGCACCATTGCCGGTGCCGGCGCGCGTAGCTACCTCAGCATTCGCGGCGGCATTCAGGTGCCGGACTACCTGGGCAGCAAGAGCACCTTCACCCTCGGCCAGTTCGGCGGCCATGGCGGCCGCGCCCTGCGCGCTGGCGACGTGCTGCACCTGCTGCCGCTCGCCAACCGCGAGGCCGGCGCGCAGCTGCCCACCGAGCTTTGCCCCGCCCTGCCCGCGGTGCGTGAACTGCGGGTGATCTACGGCCCGCACGGCGCGCCGGAATATTTCACACCCGCCTACATCGACACCTTCTTCGCCACCGCCTGGGAGGTGCACTTCAACTCCAGCCGCACCGGCGTACGCCTGATCGGGCCGAAGCCCGAGTGGGTACGCGAAAGCGGCGGCGAGGCGGGCCTGCATCCCTCGAACATCCACGACAATCCCTACGCCATCGGCGCAGTGGATTTCACCGGCGACATGCCGGTGATCCTCGGCCCGGACGGCCCCAGCCTAGGCGGCTTCGTCTGCCCAGTCACCATCATCGAGGCCGACCTCTGGCAGCTCGGCCAGCTCAAGGCCGGCGACAAGGTGCGCTTCGTGCCGGTGGATATCGCCACGGCGCGGGAGTTGGCCAAAGCCAGTGCCAGCGAATGCAACACTCTCCGTGGGAGCGGCTTCAGCCGCGATATAGCTGACACACCAATCGCGGATAAATCCGCTCCTACAGGTTCCCCCATCGTCCTCGACATCGGCGAAGACGATACCCGCCTGGTCGCACGCCTGTCCGGCGACACCCACCTGCTGCTGGAAATCGGCCAACCGGAACTCGACCTGGTGCTGCGCTTCCGTGGCCACGCGCTGATGCAGGCGCTGGAAGCCAAACAACTCGACGGTGTGATCGACCTGACGCCGGGTATTCGCTCGCTACAGGTGCATTACCAGTCGGAAACCCTGGCGCTGCAGACGCTGCTCGATATCGTCGCTGGCGAGTGGGACGCCGTGTGCGCCGCGCGCGATTTGAAGGTGCCGTCACGCATCGTCCACCTGCCACTGTCCTGGGACGACCCGGCCTGCCAACTGGCCATCGACAAGTACATGACCACCGTGCGTAAGGACGCACCCTGGTGCCCGAGCAACCTGGAGTTCATCCGCCGCATCAACGACCTGCCGAACCTCGACGAGGTGTACCGCACCGTGTTCGACGCCAGCTACCTGGTCATGGGCCTGGGCGACGTCTACCTCGGCGCCCCGGTGGCCACGCCGCTCGACCCGCGCCACCGCCTGGTCACCACCAAGTACAACCCGGCGCGTACCTGGACGGCGGAAAACTCCGTCGGCATCGGCGGCGCCTACATGTGCGTGTACGGCATGGAAGGCCCCGGCGGCTACCAGTTCGTCGGCCGTACCCTGCAGATGTGGAACCGCTACCGCGCGGTCGAGGCCTTCGACGGCAAGCCCTGGCTGCTGCGCTTCTTCGACCAGATTCGCTTCTACCCGGTCAGTGCCGATGAACTGCTGCGCATCCGCCGCGATTTCCCGCTCGGCCGCTACCCACTGCGCATCGAACAGAGTGAACTGGCCCTGGCCGACTACCAGCAGTTCCTCGATGCCGAAGCCGACGGTATCGCCGCCTTCCGCCAACAGCAGCGCGCCGCCTTCGATGCCGAACGCCAGCGCTGGATCGACTCCGGTCAGGCGCATTTCGAGAGCGACGAAGGCGTGGTTGAGGTGACCGAGGATGCGCCGCTCGACGCCGGCCAGCATAGCGTCGACAGCCATATCGCCGGCAACCTCTGGCAGGTGCAGGTGGAAGCTGGCGCCCAGGTGCAGGCCGGCGACGTGCTGGTGATCCTCGAGTCGATGAAGATGGAGATTCCGCTCACCGCGCCGATGGCCGGCACCGTGCGCGAAGTACGCGTGCAACCGGGCTCGCCCGTGCGGGCCGGACAACGTGTGGTGGTGCTGGAAGAAGCCTGAAACGCTCACCACTGAAGCGCCCTCCCACAGGGCCCGCGAACATCCTGTGGGAGGTGCACAAGCGCACCGTAGGAGCAGATTCAGCCGCGATCCACACAAACGCAGACTTCCTGCGGAAGGGGCTGTCACCACGACCGTCTCATGACCCGCTGCAATACAGGCAAGCGCAATCGCGGCTGAAGCCGCTCCCACAACAAGCCCATAGCCCGGATGCAATCCGGGCATCCTCACTCAAACATTGGCCACCGATAACAGCGTCGATTGTGATCACAACTGGCGCTATCCCCTTCCGGCAAGCTAGCATCACGCCATCAACCCGCTCCCGGATTCACCCATGTCCCTGCGCCCCAAACGGCACACGCAAACCTCGTTGGTGTTACTGCTCCTGTTCCTGCTCGGTAGCGGCTTTCTCACCACCTCGCTGCTGAGCTATTACGCCTCGCGCGACTCGATTCGCGACAGCATCATCAACACCGAACTGCCACTGACCTCCGACACCGTCTATTCGGAAATCCAGAAGGATCTGGTGCGTCCCATCCTCATCTCCTCGATGATGGCCCGCGACACCTTCCTGCGTGACTGGGTGCTGGCCGGCGAACAGGACAACGGGCAGATGACCCGCTACCTGCGTGAAGTGCAGGAGCACTATGGCGCCTTCACCAGCTTCTTCGTCTCCGACAAGACCAGCACCTACTACCAGGCCAAGGGCGTGCTCAAGCAGGTCAAGCCGGACGAGCCGCGCGACGTCTGGTACTACCGCGTACGCGGCCTCAAGGAGCCCTACGAGATCAACGTCGACGTCGACATGGCCAACGCCGACCGCCTGACCATCTTCATCAACTACAAGGTGTTCGACTACGACGGCAGCTTCATCGGCGCCACCGGCGTCGGCCTGGCGGTCGATGCCGTGGTCAAGCTGATCGACGAGTACCAGGCGCGCTACGAACGCAGCGTCTACTTCGTCGACACCACCGGGCGCATCACCCTCACCGGCGCCCAGGGCGGGCCGATGGGCGCCCAGGTCGGCGATTCGCTGGCTGACGTGCCCGGCCTCGACGGCCTGATGGAAAAACTGCCCACGCCGCAAAGCGGTCAGTTCGAATACCAGGAGCAGGGCCGCGAGCACTTCCTCAACGTGCGCTACATTCCCGAGCTGGAGTGGTACCTGTTCGTCGACAAGCAGGACAAGGCCCTGGCAGGCATCCGCCAGGGGCTCTACATAAACCTGCTGCTGTGCCTGCTGGTCACCGCCATCGTGCTAACCCTGGTCAGCCTGGCGATTCGTCGCTACCAGCAGCGCATCGCCGCCCTGGCCACCACCGACAGCCTCACCGAACTGCCCAACCGCCGCGGCTTCGACATCCTCGCCGAACAGGCCCTGCAGGAAGCGCAACGCGACAGCAGCCCGCTGTGCGCCGTGCTGCTGGATCTGGACAACTTCAAGCTGATCAACGACGAGTACGGCCACCTCGCTGGCGACCAGGTGCTGCACGATTTCGCCCAGCAACTACGCGGCGCGCTGCGCCAGTCCGACATTCTCTGCCGCTGGGGTGGCGAGGAATTCATCCTGCTGCTGAAGAACACCGACCGCCAGGCCGCCCACGATCTGGCCGAGAAACTGCGTCAGCAATGCGCCGAACAGCGCTATCAAGTCGAAGGCCAGACCCTGCAGGTCACCGTCAGCCTCGGCCTCAGCCAATGGCAAACCGACGAAAGCCTGCACGCCCTGCTCGGCCGCACCGACCGCGCGCTTTACCGCGCGAAGCAGGCCGGGCGCGACCGCGTCTGCGTCGACAGCTGATGGACACGCAACGCTGCCCGCTATGCGGCAAGGCCAACCAGTGCAGCGTCGCTGCCGGGCGTGACGAACCCTGCTGGTGCTTCGACGCGCAGGTCGATCCGGCCGCGCTAGAGCGCCTTACGCCCGAGCAACGTGACCAGGCCTGCCTGTGCCCCGCCTGCGCCGGCGTGCTGGATGCGGCCGAACGCGGCGAGCAGAACTGAGCCATGCGCCTGGATCGCTTCCTCAGCAACTTCCCCCGTTTCAGCCGCCAGGACAGCCGCCTGCTGATCAGCGCCGGACGCCTGCGTGTGGATGGCGTGGTGGTGCAGGATCCGCGCTTTGACCTGCGCGATTTCCAGCGCGTCGAGCTGGATGACGAATTGCTGCAGGCCGGGCGCAGCGCGCGCTACTGGATGCTGCACAAACCGGTCGGCGTGGTCAGCGCCACCGAGCACGACGAACACCGCACCGTCCTCGACCTCCTGGACGAGCCGGACAAGCACGAGCTACATCTGGCCGGGCGCCTCGACCTGAACACCAGCGGCCTGCTGCTGATCACCAACGACGGACGCTGGTCGCGCCGCATCACCCAGCCACAGCAGCGCAAGCCCAAGGTCTACCACGTCACCACCGAACAGCCGATCACCGCCGAGTACGCCGAGGTCTTCGCCCTGGGCCTGTACTTCGCCTTCGAAGACCTCACCACCCTGCCCGCCCAGCTCGACGTACTGAGCAGCCACCACGCCCGCCTGACCCTGTTCGAAGGCCGCTACCATCAGGTCAAGCGCATGTTCGGCCACTTCCGCAATCGCGTCGTCGCCCTGCACCGCGAACGCATGGGTGACATCGTCCTCGACCCAAAGCTCGCCCCAGGCCAATACCGCGCCCTGACCCAGATCGAAATCGCCAGCGTCTGATCCCCTTCTCGCGGCCAACATCACGACCCGACCAACGGCAGTGCCAGAGTGCGATAAAGATGTGACTTGCCCTTGCGCAGCTGCAAGCGAGCTGCTTGAATCGAACCATAAGTCTTTAGATGACCATATGGTCACGACAAGACAACTAAGCGTTCTCTCGGTTGCTGGCGCTCTGCGCCGACTGGATTCCTGCCTGGTAACACCGCCCTCTCCACGGCCTTGAAAAAGGTCTGGAGCGCTCGACTGTTTCGATCCTAACTGCTTGAAATTCAAATACTTATAAAAATCTCCAGCCTGACATCAAGCTGTCACGCTCAGGCGCTTTTCTGACTGCTCACTCAAATGCGAACGGCCGCCGCTCGCCTTGACACACTTGCGCCAGGAGGAAACGACATGAGGCCAGAAACCGCAGTCGTCGAGATCAACAGGAAGCACAAGGTACACACGGAGTTCTACGGCAACCCGGCAGCAAGCAAGACCATCATTCTGGTCAATGGCTCTCTGGCGACCACGGCCTCGTTCACGCAAACGGTCAAATACCTGCAACCGCAGTTCAACGTGGTGGCATTCGACCTGCCCTACGCCGGCCAGTCGAAGCCGCACAACAGCGACTTCACACCTATCACCAAGGAAGACGAAGCGGCGATTCTGCTGCACCTGATCGACCACTATGGCGCCAACTACCTGATGTCCTTCTCCTGGGGCGGCGTCGCCTCCCTGCTCGCCCTGGCGCAGCGCCCGGCGACGCTGGAGAAGGCCGCCATCTGCTCCTTCTCACCGATCCTCAACGTGCCGATGCTCGACTACCTGCACAAGGGCCTGCGCTTCCTGCATGCGGTGGATCGCGACAACATCGCCCTGCTGGTCAACAGCACCATCGGCAAGCACCTGCCGTCGCTGTTCAAACGCTTCAACCACAAGCACGTCAGCACCCTCGACGAGCACGAGTACCGGCAGATGTACGCGCACATCAAGCAGGTGCTGAACCTGGAAGCGCACTGCCGCAAGGAATGCCTGCAGGCCATCGACATCCCGCTGATATTCGTCAACGGTGACCGCGACGAATACACCTCGGTGGAAGACGCCTGCCTGTTCGCCCAACACATCGACAACGCCCAATTCGCCGTGATCGACGATGCCGGCCACTTCCTCGATATGGAACACAAGGCCGCCTGGCTGCAGACCCAACGCGTGCTGCTGGACTTCTTCAACGCCCCCAGCAAACGCCTGCAACTGCCAGCCAAAGGCGACCTGCGCGACCTTCAGGCGATGGCGGTATGAGGGATCCGAAGCGCGGAGCGAATGTATCTACGGGTGTCCCGACAGCGCTCCGCGCTTCATTTCCGCAACGGCTTCCGGTATAAAGGCACCCGCTGCGGGTGTCGTATAATGGTAATACCCTAGCTTCCCAAGCTAGAGCCGTGGGTTCGATTCCCATCACCCGCTCCAGACAGCAAAGAAAAAGCCCCGTCAGTGATGACGGGGCTTTTTCGTTTCACTAATCCAGTATCTAAACCGGCACTCTACTTACTGCCACGACCTTTTCTCCTACGGATTAAAGCCGTCCTGACCACTCACCCATTTCCCGGAACTTCTGCTCCCCCACGCCCACAGAAAACTATGTGAATTTTTCTGGAGGCCCCTGGCGATGGAACAGTGGAATATCTGGCTCGAACGTGATCTCTGGCTGAACGTGGCGATCGTGCTGGTCGCCACGGTACTGATCTACAGCGTACTGCGAACCCTGGTAAACACCCTGCACAAGCGCCTCAAGGCCAGGTCGAAGGATCAGGAAAACAGTTGGCCACACTTCATCGCCATGGTCATAGGCCGTACCAGCCGCCTGTTGTTGCTGGCGTTCTCCCTGCTGTTGGCGCTGCGTCTGGCAGATTTGCCGCTCGCCTGGCAAAGCGCGCTGAGCCATACCTGGTTCGTCGCCCTGGCCTTGCAGGTGGCGCTGTGGGTCGATACCGGCGTACGCCTGTGGTCGCGCAGCCTGGTGATGGGCAAGAGCGGTGGTCACTACAACCCGGTGATGACCACCATCATCAGCATCATGATTTTGATCGTGGTGTGGTCGGTGATGCTGTTGTCGATCCTGGCCAACCTCGGTGTGGATATCACCGCACTAGTGGCCAGCCTGGGGGTCGGCGGTATCGCCGTGGCCCTGGCGGTGCAGACGGTGCTCAGCGATGTGTTCGCCTCACTTTCCATTGGTGTCGACAAGCCCTTCGAGATCGGTGACTTCGTGGTGTTCGGCGAAGTGGCCGGCAGCATCGAGCACATCGGCCTGAAGACCACGCGCATCCGCAGTCTCAGCGGCGAGCAGGTGGTGTGCGCCAACGCAGACCTGCTGCGGCAGATCGTGCACAACTACAAGCGCATGGACACCCGCCGTATCGTCTTCAAGTTCGGCATCAACTACGACACGCCGAGCACGAAGGTGCGCCAGGTGGCCGAGAAGGTAGGCGAGATCATCCGCGCCACACCCAAGACCCGATTCGACCGCGCGCACTTTCTCGGTTTCGACGAGAGCCAGCTGACCTTCGAGGTGGTGTATATCGTGCTGACCTCGGACTACAACCAGTACATGGACATCCAGCAGGAGATCAATCTGCACTTGCTCGATGCCCTGCGCGAGCTGGACGTGCGCTTCGCCCTGCCCCGTCGCGACCTGCGTCTGGTAGGTGAGAAGATGCCAGTGCTGAAGGTCGCCGGCCTGCCGCAGCAAGCTGGGAGCGAAATGGGCACTACCGATCAGCAGCTACCGAGGTTCAGCTGACGACTCCGCCGGGGCTTCGGATTGTCCGCCCGGACTGTCCGAAGTCCCGAAACAAGGCATCTAGCCACTACACAAGCCATTGAAAAATATCAGTTTTCCTTCTTCCAATCGGCAGCGGTGACGGCTACCCTGCCGCACCATGATTCGATGCTTACTCCCTCTTCTCTGCTACTGCCTTACCGCCTCCCTCAACGCTGCGCCGCGAGACTTCAACGAAGCCAAGCGCCTTGCCCGGCCGCTGTATGCCCAGCAATCCACCGAGTTCTACTGTGGCTGCAAGTACAGTGGCAACCGGGTCGACCTGCGCTCCTGTGGTTACACACCGCGCAAGAATGCAAATCGCGCCCAGCGTATCGAGTGGGAACACATCGTTCCGGCCTGGGTGATCGGCCATCAGCGCCAGTGCTGGCAGAAAGGCGGACGCAAGCACTGCGCGGCCAACGATGTGCAGTTCCGCAAGGCCGAAGCGGATCTGCACAACCTGGTGCCGAGCATCGGCGAGGTGAATGGCGACCGCAGCAATTACGCCTTCGCCTGGCTGCCACAGAAGCCACATCAATACGGCCGTTGCGAGACGGTGGTGGACTTCAAGGCGCGCAAGGTGATGCCGCGCCAGGCCGTACGCGGGATGGTCGCACGCACCTATTTCTACATGGCTGACCGCTACAAGCTGCGCCTGTCGAAACAGGATCGCCAGCTCTACGAAGCCTGGCACAAGGCCTACCCACCCAAACCCTGGGAACAGCAGCGCAACCAGCAGGTGGCTTGCGTGATGGGTTGGGGTAACCCGTACGTGGGTAAGGTGGATATGAGCCGCTGTACTCGCGGACGCGGATAGGGATCAGGGACTTATGCGGTGCCCCGCCCAGCGCTCTCGATACCATGCGCGTTGATTCGACGCTGGACGGCTTTTAAGCTCTGCCGCACATAGCACCCGCCGCGCCACAAGGACGTCCCATGATTCCCATCAGCCCCACGGCCATGCTGCTCGGAGCGCTGCTCCTGCTGCTCGCCATCATCTGCGTACCCGGCCTGCTGGGCTTGCTCGGCGCCAGCCTGCATCCACGCGCCAGGGCCTACATGCTGGCAAGACGCAAGCGGTTCGGGTTTCTCGCCGTATTCTTCATCGTCGGCAGCCTGCCAGCCTTTCAATTGCTGACCTGGCAGTTGCAGGACTGGTACGAAGCACGCGCACTCGTTCAGCACCTGGAATCCGAACAGGTGCTTGGCGAACTGGTGCTGCCAGCCGGAACGCGGGTGAAGATCGCGCGCCTGGAGCCCGACACGAACCTCAGTGGCGATCCCCTCCCCCATGGTTTGCAGAGCCTGCAGCATGCCGAGTTCGACAAGGCACCAGGCAAAGTGCGCGATGTGCGGGTGCGCAGCCTGTCTCTGGACGAAACACGAGCCAGCGCGCAACTGGTAGAGGATGCACGCATCGACGGTTGGCTGTGCTCGTCGCAAGCCGATGTCACCTTCCGCTACCCGCTTGGCACGCAGTTCAAACCAGCGGATTGGCAGCTGGACAGCTGCACCCTGGCAGCAGGCAGCGAGGTGGCAGGCGCCATCTGGCCAGCTCCGGTATCCGTGCAGGCGCTGCAAGACGGACGCTGGCAGTTGGCGACGGACGACACGCCGATCCACTTCCGGGGGCTCGACCTGCGTATCTGGAACCTATGGCTCGACAGGCCCTATGGCGAGCTTCAGGGCTGGCAAGCCGAGTTGACCCAGCCACTCGAACTCGGGCCGATGCAGTATCCGGCTGACACGCGTGTACGCGGTTACCAAGGCAATCTGTTGTTCAGCCCGTACGAGGAAGCGCCAGCCATGGATCGCCGTGACGGTAAGCCGCTCAAGCCGAATGTGTCGGTGGAGCAGAACGCCGCCGGCGAGGTGCTGGGCATTCATGAGAATCAGGACGTGGGCGTGATCGATTGGTTCAGGATCGTGCCCTGAACCAGTCGCAACTAAAGACGCCTCCACCGGATGCATATGGGGCGTGCCGTGCGTACCACTGTGGAACGAAAAATTCGTAACTCGGATGCATCCAGGGATGCACGTGGGGATTACGCGTAGGGCGAACCGGAACGCCGGCCGCTCGTAGCGAAGCGAACAGTCCGCCATTTGCGACAACCTCCATCCAGCGTAGTGCTTCACGACGACTGCATGGATGCGGGAGGTAGAGCGACGCTGGATGCCAAAACCGAGTACGCCCTACGCCACGAAAGGCTCGCGGCCGGAGCAGTGCCGACCGGAATACGTAGGGTGCGCCGTGCGCACCGCTGGAGAAACGAAGATTCGCGGCTGAAGCCGCTCCTACGGATTGGTGCTCCTGCGGCACCATCACTGCGACAAGCGCTGCAACTCGCGACGCACCATGTTGGCGAACTCCGGTGGGCTGAGCTGGTACAGCTCCTGCGCCACCCAGGGCAGCCAGTGCCCTTGCAACTCGGCCTTGCGCGACAGCAGGCGTTGGGCCTCGGTTTCGGCGCGAGCCTGATGCTCGCGGTGGTAGTCGGCGCGGCTCGGTTTTTCTGTGTTCACGGTGCTGCCCTTTTCCTCATACCAGGCTGAGCAGGCATAATCGCGGCCTGTCCGCCCATTTCGACCGTCATCAATGCGCATCCACGTCAGCTTCATCGACCGCGTCGGCATCACCCAGGAAGTCCTGGCGCTGCTGGGCGGGCGCAATCTGAACCTCGATGCGGTGGAGATGGTACCGCCAAACGTCTATATCGATGCACCGACCCTGAGCGCCGAAGTGCTCGAGGAGCTGCGCGGCGCGCTGTTGCAGGTGCATGGCGTGCAGAGCGTGGAGGTGGTCGACATTCTGCCCGGCCAGCGCCGCCGCCTGCAGCTCGACGCACTGCTCGCCGCGATGCCCGACCCGGTGCTGGCCGTGGATGATCGAGCCACTGTGCTATTGGCAAACCCGGCATTGATCGACATGTCCGCCCGACCGCCCGAGGGCTTGAGCATCGCTGCCCTGTTCGCCGATGAAGCACTGCAACAATCGCTACTCGCCGCCGGTTTTCACCAGCCGCTGCGCGAGGTGCATTTCGCCGGCCAGCCGCTGCTGCTCGATGCCCAGCCGATCACCGAAGACGGTCGACTGACGGGCGGTCTGCTCACCCTCTATGCGCCAAGCCGCATGGGCGAACGCCTGGCGGCGCTGCATCACGATCATGCCGAAGGCTTCGACTCGCTGCTCGGTGAGTCATCGCCGATCCGTGCCCTCAAGGCTCGCGCTCTGCGCGTGGCATCGCTCGATGCGCCGCTGCTGATTCACGGCGAAACCGGCACCGGCAAGGAACTGGTCGCGCGTGCCTGCCATACCGTCAGCGTGCGCCGCAGCGCCCCTTTCCTGGCGCTGAACTGCGCCGCCCTGCCGGAAAACCTGGCCGAGAGCGAGTTGTTCGGCTACGCCCCCGGCGCCTTCACCGGCGCACAACGTGGCGGCAAGCCGGGACTGCTGGAGTTGGCCAACCAGGGCACGGTGTTCCTCGATGAAATCGGCGAGATGTCGCCCTATCTGCAAGCCAAGCTGCTGCGTTTTCTCAGCGACGGCAGCTTCCGTCGTGTTGGTGGCGACCGAGAAGTGAAGGTGGATGTGCGCATCCTCAGCGCCACCCACCGCGATCTGGAGCAGATGGTTGCCGAAGGCAGTTTCCGTGAGGATCTGTTCTACCGCCTCAATGTACTCAACCTGGAAGTGCCGCCGCTGCGCGAGCGT
Source organism: Pseudomonas mendocina (assembly GCF_003008615.1). Lineage (NCBI taxonomy): Bacteria > Pseudomonadati > Pseudomonadota > Gammaproteobacteria > Pseudomonadales > Pseudomonadaceae > Ectopseudomonas > Ectopseudomonas mendocina. The sequence goes on along the minus strand of NZ_CP027657.1, from coordinate 3,992,606 downwards.
GGCCAGGACATCCTGCTGCTGGCCCAGCACTTCATGGCTCAGGCCTGCGCGCAGATCCAGCGCCTGCCCTGCCGCCTGGCCCCGGCGACCTTCCCGGCGCTGCTGGCCGGACGCTGGCCCGGTAATGTGCGCCAGCTGCAGAACGTGATCTTCCGCGCCGCCGCCATCTGCGACAGCAACTGGGTGGAGATGGACGACCTGGATATCGCCGGCACCGAGGTCGCGCCAAAGGTCGAGGGCGAGGTCGGCAGCCTGGAACAAGCCATGGACGAGTACGAGAAGGCACTGCTGGCAAAACTCTACGACAGCCACCCGTCCAGCCGTCAGTTGGCTGCACGCCTGGGCACTTCGCACACCGCCATCGCCAAGCGCTTGAAGAAGTACGGGATACCGGGCGGTCGCTAGAGACACCGTTCTACAAAAACACCCCGACCCGCTATAGAGTTCCTGTTAGCGGTCAAGTGTTCTTCAGCGCGAGTAGACGTAGGGCGAACCGGAACGCAGGCCGCTCGTAGCGCCAGCGAACAGTCCGCAGTTTCGGTATCTCACACATCTAACGGCGTACTGCTGCGCGAGTACGCCTTACGTCATAACTTCCCCTGCTGAGAGCCATCCAGAAACTCGCAGCACCTGGACTCCCGCCTTCGCGGGAGCGACGATCCCCTACGTCCGGTAGCGCTGCATCAGATCGATGCTGTGGCGTTGGAGACCTTGATCACGCCGCAGGCCACACGCGCGCCGCCACCACCGAGGGGCTGCGGATGGTCGGAGTGATTGTCAGCACCGGCATGAATCATCAGGGCACGCCCGTTGAGCTCTTCCAGGCGCTTCAAGCGAGGCGCCAATACCGGCTGGCTGGCACTGCCATCATCCGCAACATACAGCGCGGGCAGGTCACCGAGGTGGGCATTGTCTTCCCAGGGGAAACCGTGACGGCCAGCGTTGTCCGGATCCCAGTGGCCACCGGCAGCGCCGGCCGGGGTGAGCTTGCCGTCTACCTGCGCGGCATCACAGCTGGCATTCACATGCACATGGAATCCATGCAGCCCAGGCTCCAGGCCGTTCAATTCGGGGGTGAACACCAGGCCATAGGCGGACTGGCTGATGGTTACGGTACCCAGCGGCGTACCTGAACCACTCTCGGTGGCCTGCGACATCGTCACGCTGACCGTCTCGCTGGCCTGCAGACTGGTGGCACTCAATAGCGCGAATGCCAGTGGAATCAAGGGTTTCATGAGTGCAGAAGCTCCTTTGCAGTGGGTAGTGCTATACCGACCTCCTGCACCACCCAGCGGTTCCGACAACACAGTCGTATCGATTTCGAACCACCGTAACGATTTCGCAACAAATCCTTGTAACCCACGGCCCGCCTGGCACGACCTCAACTTTTCCAAAAGCGACACCGACATTCGTAGCGTTATCGTTACAAGGGGGCGCACATAAATCCCATAAAAATAACTAAGCCATTGTTTTAATTGATATTTTTAACATTGGCACCCGCATTGCTATAGCTCCCTGCAATCCTGCCCGCCACCTAGAAGCGGGCGCCATCACCCCTTGAGGAGTTCACATGAGCGAGTTGCGTTTCACTGCTGATCACGAATGGCTGCGTCTGGACAACGATGGTCTAGTGACCGTCGGCATCACCCATTACGCACAGGACGCGCTCGGCGACGTGGTGTACGTGCAACTGCCGGAAGTGAAAGCCTTCGCCCAGGGCGAGGAAGTAGCAGTGCTGGAATCGGTAAAAGCTGCCAGCAACATCGTCATGCCGCTGGATGGCGAGATCGTCGAGGTCAACGGTGAGCTGGAAGGCAGCCCGGAGCTGGTCAACGAGTCGCCACTGGAAAAAGCCTGGTTCTTCCGCATGCGCCTGGCCGACAACGCCGTGCTGGCCGACCTGCTCGACAAGGCCGGCTATGATCGTCTGTTGAACGCCAACGCCGACGCCTGAGTGACCGCCATGACCAAGCTCGATACCCAGAACGAATTCATCGCCCGCCATATCGGCCCGCGCGACGCCGATACCGCAGCCATGCTCGAACTGCTGGGCTATGACTCGGTGGACGCACTGACCGCCAGCGTGATCCCCGAGAGCATCAAGGGCACCAGCATCCTCGGCGAGCAGCCGGGCCTGTCGGAAGCCGACGCCCTGGCGCGCATCAAGACCATCGCCGCCAAGAACCAGCAGTTCAAGAACTTCATCGGCCAGGGTTACTACGGCACCCACACGCCGAGCCCGATCCTGCGCAACCTGCTGGAAAACCCGGCCTGGTACACTGCCTACACCCCTTACCAACCGGAGATTTCCCAAGGCCGCCTGGAAGCGCTGCTGAACTTCCAGACGCTGATCAGCGACCTCACCGGCATGCAGATCGCCAACGCATCCTTGCTCGACGAAGCCACCGCTGCCGCCGAGGCCATGACCTTCTGCAAGCGTCTGTCGAAGAACAAGGCCAGCAACACCTTCTTCGCCTCCCAGCATTGCCACCCGCAGACCCTCGACGTGCTGCGCACCCGTGCCGAGCCGCTGGGCATCGAGGTTGAAGTCGGCGACGAAGCCGCCATCACCGACGCCAGCGCCTACTTCGGCGCCCTGCTGCAGTACCCGGCGAGCAACGGTGACATCTTCGACTACCGCGCCCTAGTCGAGCGTTTCCACGCCGCCAACGCCCTGGTCGCCGTCGCGGCCGACCTGCTGGCCCTGACCCTGCTCACCCCGCCGGGCGAGTTCGGCGCCGACGTTGCCCTGGGCAGCGCCCAACGCTTTGGTGTACCGCTGGGTTTCGGTGGCCCGCACGCCGCCTACTTCGCCACCCGCGACGCGTTCAAGCGCGACATGCCGGGCCGCCTGGTCGGCATGTCGGTCGACCGTTTCGGCAAGCCGGCCCTGCGCCTGGCCATGCAGACCCGCGAGCAGCACATCCGCCGCGAGAAGGCCACCAGTAACATCTGTACCGCCCAGGTGCTGCTGGCCAACATCGCCAGCATGTACGCTGTGTACCACGGCCCGAAAGGCCTGACCGCCATCGCTCAGCGCGTGCACAGCTTCACCGCCATCCTCGCCCTGGGCCTGACCAAGCTGGGTCACAGCGTCGAGCAGCAGCACTTCTTCGACACCCTGAGCATCAAGACCGGCGCCAAGACTGCCGAACTGCATGCCAAGGCCCGTGCCGCCGCCATCAACCTGCGCGAGATCGACGCCGAGCGCCTGGGCCTGTCGCTGGACGAAACCACCGACGAAGCGGCTGTCACGGCGCTGCTGAACCTGTTCGCCGCTGGCCAGGCTGCCCCTGCCGTCAGCGATCTGGCCGCACAGATCGCCAGCCGCCTGCCGGAGAACCTGCTGCGCCAATCGGCGATCCTGCAACACGCAGTGTTCAACCGCTACCACAGCGAAACCGAGCTGATGCGCTACCTGCGCAAGCTGGCTGACAAGGATCTGGCACTGGATCGCAGCATGATCCCGCTGGGCTCCTGCACCATGAAGCTCAACGCCGCCAGCGAGATGATTCCGGTGACCTGGCCGGAATTCGGCAACCTGCACCCGTTCGCTCCGGTCGAGCAGGCTGCGGGCTACACCCAGCTGACCAGCGAACTGGAAGCCATGCTCTGCGCCGCCACCGGCTACGACGCCGTGTCGCTGCAGCCCAATGCCGGTTCCCAGGGCGAGTATGCCGGCCTGCTGGCCATCCGCGCCTACCACCTGAGCCGTGGCGACGATCAGCGTGACATCTGCCTGATCCCGCAATCGGCCCACGGCACCAACCCGGCGACCGCCTCCATGGCCGGCATGCGCGTGGTGGTGACCGCCTGTGATGCACGCGGCAACGTCGACATCGCTGATCTCAAGGCCAAGGCCGAAGAGCACAAGGATCGCCTGGCCGCGATCATGATCACCTACCCGTCCACCCACGGTGTGTTCGAGGAAGGCATCCGCGAGATCTGCCAGATCATCCACGACAACGGCGGCCAGGTTTACATCGACGGCGCCAACATGAACGCCATGGTCGGCCTCTGTGCACCGGGTCAGTTCGGTGGCGACGTCTCGCACCTGAACCTGCACAAGACCTTCTGCATCCCGCACGGCGGTGGCGGCCCGGGCGTCGGCCCGATTGGCGTCAAGTCGCACCTGGCGCCGTTCCTGCCGGGCCATGGCCACATGGCACGCAAGGAAGGTGCAGTCAGCGCCGCACCGTTCGGCAGCGCCAGCATCCTGCCGATCACCTGGATGTACATCACCATGATGGGCGGCAACGGCCTCAAGCGCGCGTCGCAGATGGCCATCCTCAACGCCAACTACATCGCCCGTCGTCTGGAAGAGCACTACCCGGTGCTGTACTCCGGCGAAGGCGGCCTGGTGGCGCACGAGTGCATCCTCGATATCCGTCCGCTCAAGGAAACCAGCGGCATCAGCGTCGACGACGTGGCCAAGCGCCTGATCGACTTCGGCTTCCATGCCCCGACCATGTCCTTCCCGGTTGCCGGCACGCTGATGATCGAGCCGACCGAGAGCGAGTCCAAGGAAGAGCTGGATCGTTTCTGCGACGCCATGATCGCCATTCGCGAGGAAGTCCGCGCGGTCGAGCAAGGCCGTCTGGACAAGGACGACAACCCGCTGAAGAACGCCCCGCACACCGCCCTGGAACTGGTTGGCGAATGGCATCACGCCTACAGCCGCGAGCAGGCCGTGTACCCGGTGGCGAGCCTGATCGAGGCCAAGTACTGGCCGCCGGTGGGCCGTGTGGACAACGTCTACGGCGACCGCAACCTGGTCTGCGCCTGCCCGTCCATCGAGGCGTATCAGGACGCGTAAGTACCGCCCCGTAGCCCGGATGAAATCCGGGAGCTTTTGACGGCTTCCCCGGATTGCATTCGGGCTACATCCAACCCGTTTCTTTCGGCTCCCCCTCACCGGGGCGGGCTGACTTCATCCCGAGAAAAACGATAAAGAGGGCCTCACCATGTTCAGCAAGCACGACCAACTGCAGGGCTATGACGATGCCCTGCTCGCGGCGATCCAGGCCGAAGAACAGCGCCAGGAAGACCATATCGAGCTGATCGCCTCGGAGAACTACTGCAGCCAGCGCGTCATGCAGGCGCAAGGCAGCGGCCTGACCAACAAGTACGCAGAAGGTTATCCGGGCAAGCGTTACTACGGTGGCTGCGAGCATGTGGACAAGGTCGAGGCGCTGGCCATAGAGCGCGCTAAACAGCTGTTCGGCGCCGACTACGCCAACGTCCAGCCGCACTCGGGCTCTTCGGCCAACAGCGCCGTGTACCTCGCGCTGCTGGGTGCTGGTGACACCATCCTCGGCATGAGCCTGGCACACGGTGGTCACCTGACCCACGGCGCTAAGGTGTCGTCCTCGGGCAAGCTGTACAACGCCGTGCAGTACGGCATCGACGAGAACGGCCTGATCGACTACGACGAGGTCGAGCGCCTGGCAGTCGAGCACAAGCCGAAGATGATCGTCGCCGGTTTCTCGGCCTACTCGCGCGTGCTGGACTTCCCCCGTTTCCGCGCCATCGCCGACAAGGTCGGTGCGCTACTGTTCGTCGACATGGCCCATGTCGCCGGTCTGGTTGCAGCCGGCCTGTACCCGAACCCGGTGCCGTTCGCCGATGTGGTCACCACTACCACGCACAAGACCCTGCGCGGCCCGCGTGGCGGCCTGATCCTCGCGCGCAAGAACGAAGAGATCGAGAAGAAGCTCAACTCCGCTGTGTTCCCCGGAGCCCAGGGCGGCCCGCTGATGCACGTCATCGCGGCCAAGGCGGTGTGCTTCAAGGAAGCGCTGGAGCCAGGCTTCAAGGCCTACCAGCAGCAGGTGATCGACAACGCCCGCGCCATGGCCGAGGTGTTCGTCCAGCGCGGCTATGACGTGGTCTCCGGCGGTACCGACAACCACCTGATGCTGATCAGCCTGGTCAAGCAGGGCCTGACCGGCAAGGCGGCCGACGCGGCGCTGGGCGATGCCCACATCACCGTGAACAAGAACGCCGTACCGAACGATCCGCAGTCGCCGTTCGTCACCTCAGGCATCCGTATCGGCACCCCGGCGGTGACCACCCGCGGCTTCAAGGAAGGCGAATGCCGCACCCTGGCCGGCTGGATCTGCGACATCCTCGACGACCTGGAAAACCCGGCCGTGATCGAGCGCGTGCGCGGCCAGGTCGCCGACCTGTGCGCCACCTTCCCGGTCTACGCTGACTGACACCCGACGAACGACGGGCCGCGTTGCGGCCCCAACCGGTGCGCGCGGCGCACCCAACAGGAAATCGACATGACCACTGAAACCCTCGCCAAGACTCCGCTGCATGCCCTGCACATTGAACTCGGCGCGCGCATGGTGCCCTTCGCCGGCTATGACATGCCCGTGCAGTACCCGCTGGGCGTGATGAAGGAACACCTGCATACCCGCGAGGCCGCCGGCCTGTTCGACGTCTCGCACATGGGCCAGATCCTCCTGCGTGGCGAGAACGCCGCGCGCGCCCTGGAAACCCTGGTGCCGGTGGACATCATCGACCTGCCGGAGGGCCTGCAGCGCTACGCCATGTTCACCGACGAGAACGGCGGCATTCTCGACGACCTGATGGTCGCCAACCTCGGTGACGACACCCTGTACCTGGTGGTCAACGCCGCTTGCAAGGATCAGGATCTGGCTCACCTCAAACAGCACATCGGCGAACAGTGCCAGATCGAGAGCCTGTTCGAGGAGCGCGCCCTGCTCGCCCTGCAAGGCCCGAAGGCGGTCGAAGTGCTGGCCCGCCTGGCACCGGAGGTGAGCAAGATGACCTTCATGCAGGTCGCCCGCGTGCGCCTGCTGGGCAGCGAGTGCATCGTCAGCCGCAGCGGCTACACCGGCGAAGACGGCTTCGAAATCTCCGTCGCCGTGGATCAGGCAGAAGCCCTGGCGCGCAGCCTGCTGGCCGAAGTGGAAGTCGAAGCCATCGGCCTCGGCGCACGCGATTCGCTGCGCCTGGAAGCCGGTCTGTGCCTCTACGGCCATGACATGAGCACCAGCACCACGCCGATCGAAGCTGGCCTGCTGTGGGCCATCTCCAAGGTACGCCGTGCAGATGGCGAGCGCGCCGGCAACTTCCCGGGCGCCGAGCGTATCTTCGCCCAGCAACGCGAAGGCGTGCCGAGCAAGCGGGTCGGCCTGCTTCCACAGGAACGCGTGCCGGTGCGCGAAGGTGCGGAAATCGTCGACGCAGGCGGCAACGTGATCGGCCAGGTGTCCAGCGGTGGCTTCGGCCCGAGCCTGGGCGCGCCGGTGGCCATGGGTTACGTCAAGGCCAGCTACATGGCCATCGATAGCGAAGTCTGGGCCGTGGTGCGCGGCAAGCGCGTGCCGATGAAAGTGGCCAAGACCCCGTTCGTGCCGCAACGCTACTACCGCGGTTAAGCGCTCTCGTGGCCCGGATACGATCCGGGCTACGTGGTTAGCGCCCCTGCGTAGGGCGGGCGGAATCCGCCAGATCAGCCGTGGCGGGTTTCACCCGCCCTACTCTTCACCGCACGTCGGTGAAGATCAGGCGATTGCCGAATGGATCGGTCAGCGCCAGATCACGACCCCAGGGCTGCGCCACGATATCCGGTCGAGCGAAGTCGTAGTCCTTGCCGCGCAGCTCACTCAGCAATCCATCCAGGTCATCACAGAAGATGCGCAACGCCGCGCCCGGGCAGCAATCGCCATGGTGCTCGGACAGATGCAGCACGCAGCCTCCGCGTGATAGCTGCAGGTACAACGGCAGGCTCGGCTCGAAGCGGTGCGACCAATCCTCGGCGAAGCCCAGGTAATCGATATAGAACGCCCGCGCTCGCGCCTCGTCGAAGCTACGCAGAATAGGAATTGGAGCGGCCAGTTGCATGGTGTCATCCAGCGAAAGGGTGGCCCATCAGCTTTACCGCAACAATGCGCCGGCGCAAGCGCATCAGCCTCTGACCCGCTCGTACGGCACGCGCTCGCGCCCGGCACGCAGCGTCTGCGCCCACCAGTTCAACTGCACCAACATATGGGCCATGGCCGAGTTGGCGCGACGTGGTTCACTCAGCCGCCCCTGTTCGTCGAACTGCTCCCAGGCATTGGTGAAGCTCACCGAACCGCGCACCGTCATGGCGTGCAGCTCCGCCAGCACCTGGCGCAGTTGCTCCACCGCTCGTAGCCCGCCGGATACCCCGCCATAGCTGACGAAGCCCACCGGACGCGCCTCCCAGGAAGCCGGCACCTCGTCGATGAACTGCTTGAGCGCTGCCGGATAGCCGTGGTTGTACTCCGGGGTGACAATCAGAAAGGCATCTGCACGCAACAGATGTTGCTGCGACTGATGACGCAACTGCGCGGCTTCAGGTTCCTCGCCAGGCTGGCGGAACATCACGGCCGGGTCGACCAGGCTCAACTCGAACTCACTGCGTTGCCCGATCTGCTCACGCGCCCAGGCCACCACCTGATCGCAGAAGCGCTCCTCGCGCACGCTGCCGTAGATCAGAACCAAACGAATGCGATCCTGCATGGAAATCCCCTCGGGGTTGTCTATCAAGGCCTGCGAGGGTAAAACCTCAACTTAACTTGAGGTCAAGAGGGATTTTCATGTTGGCGCCACACGAACGTCTCGAGCGGCCACTCACTGTCGGCCAGGTAGCCGAACGCAGCGGGGTGAGTGTTTCCACCCTGCACTTCTACGAGGCCAAGGGGCTGATTCACAGCCAGCGCAACGCAGGTAATCAGCGCCGTTATCCACGGCAGATCCTGCGTCGGGTTGCCTTGATCAAGGTGGCGCAACGCCTGGGGATTCCGCTGGCGGACATCGGCGCGATCCTCGCGACGCTACCGCACGATCACACGCCCACAGCAGCCGACTGGCAACGCTTTTCGCAGCATTGGAAACAGGAACTGGACGCCCGCCTCGAGCGTTTGAGCAAATTGCGCGACCAACTCACCGGCTGCATCGGCTGCGGTTGTCTATCGATGGACGACTGCCCGCTGCGTAACCCCGGGGATCGCCTGGGCAACCAGGGCAGCGGCCCGCGCCTGCTCGAAGGCGATTAGGTTCTGTAAGAAGAGTCGTCGAGCGAAGGTCAGGCGAGGCAAAAACGGGTGAGGAACGGTCGGAGTCGCGGTCGACTTTACGAGCTGTAAATGAGCATTCCGAACCCGTTTTTAACGAAGCATCACCGATGCGCAGGCACTTTTCATACAGAACCTAATCCTCTAGGCAATTGCGCCGATTACTGAAGACCTCTCGCTGAATATCACGCACATCCAGCGATATCGCCGGCACCTGCGGCAGGCGTTCCACCAGCGCGCGTACGATGCGTCGGGACAAGGCGCGCTTGTCCGCATCGCTGCGGCCAGCCAGAACGTAGAAGATCAGGTGCACGAACAGCCCCGGCTCACCGCCGACGCAGTGGTGTTCGTACAGGCTGAGACGAACCTTGACCTCACCCGGCTGGAACAGACCGCTGTCTGCCGCCTGGTCGTGCACCAGGCGCACCAGTTCCTGCGGCGCTATCAACTGGCCTACCTCATGGGCGGCCTCGATCAGGCAATGCGGCATGCGTTCTCCCAGGGTAATGCGTGACTCGTCATACGTTATCACACAACAACATCGATACTAGCGGCCTTGTAGCCTGGGTCGGAAATCCCTCTACAGAACTGTCTTGAGTCAGGAAGCTCCCGTACCCAGGGTCTATCAGACGACCAGGGGTTGCTACTTTCGTCTAGCCATACGTTGACAAGAGGAGAAAAGGCTGTCGATAATCCAGCAAGTTGTATGACGACATATGACACTAATAACAACAAGAACCAGGGCCAGAACATGATCTACCTCACCTCTCCCCCTGCGCAGCAGCACCCAGGCCGCTCGGCATACGCCATCGCCACACGCCATAGAACCGGATTCGCCGGAGGCTGACCCAGCCCCTGGCAATGATCGGTCTCGTTCGGCCGATCTATCGCCCTCCACAGGGCAAACACAACATTCCCATCACGCAGGTCCCGAGCAGGCCAGCAGGGGATGGTTCGTTCAAAAACTGGGAGCACAACAACAATGACCGCACGCAACATCATTCCATTGGCTCTGCTTGGCAGCACGGCTCTGGCCCTGGTTCTGCCGACTGCCACGCACGCCGCCGGCTTCGTCGAAGATGCCAAGGTCACCCTCGGCCTGCGCAATTACTACTTTAACCGCAACTTCCTCAACCAGACCCAAGGTGGCCAGGGCCAAGCCTCCGCCTGGACACAGAGCTTCATCCTCGATGCCCGTTCCGGCTACACCGAAGGCACCGTCGGCTTCGGCCTCGACGTACTCGGCCTGTACTCGGTGAAACTCGACGGCGGTCGCGGCACTCCAGGCAGCCAACTGCTGCCGGTACATGACGATGGCCGTCAGGCCGATGACTTCGGTCGCACCGCCGTCGCAGCCAAGGCCAAGCTGTCCAAGACCGAGCTGAAGGTCGGTGAGTGGTTCGCCGTGCTGCCGATCCTGCGTGCCGACGACGGCCGCTCGCTGCCGCAAACCTTCCAGGGCGCCCAACTGACCTCCAACGAGATCGACGGCCTGACCCTGTACGGCGGTCAGTTCTGGAAGAACAGCCAGCGTAACGATGCCAGCCGCGAAGAGATGTCCTTCGGTGGCGTAGAGGGTGATGACTTCAACTTCGCCGGTGGTGAATACCGCTTCAACGGCAACAACACCATGGTTGGCGTCTGGCACGCGCGCCTGGAAGACGTCTACAAGCAGAGCTACGTGCAACTGACCCATAGCCAACCAGTCGGCGACTGGGTGCTGGGCGCCAACCTCGGCTACGTCAACGGCAAGGAAGAAGGCGCGGCCAAGGCCGGCAAGCTGGACAACAAGGTCTACCAGGGCGCACTCACCGCCAAGACCGGCAACAATACCTTCATGGTCGCTTACCAGCGCCTGAGCGGTGATACCAAGTTCATGCGTATCGACGGCGCCAGCGGCGGCACCCTGGTCAACGACGGTTTCACCAACAGCTACGACAACCCGGAAGAGCGTTCCTGGCAGATTCGCCATGACTACAACTTCGCCGGCCTCGGCATTCCGGGCCTGACCCTGATGAACCGTTACGTCAGTGGCTCCAACATCCACACCGGCGGCCGTACCGATGCCGAAGAGTGGGGCCGCGAATCCGAGCTGGCCTACACCATCCAGGAAGGCTCGCTGAAGAACCTCAGCATCCGCTGGCGTAACTCCGACGTGCGCCGCGACGTGGGCGTCGATCTGCACGAGAACCGTCTGATCTTCAACTATCCGCTGTCGATCCTGTAATACCGGACGCATCACTGCGTCCTATTGACTCCTGTGTGTTTACGGCACTTTACGCCCGTCCTCGTGACGGGCTTTTTTATGGCAGATCGGCCTGACGCGGAGGCATGCACCACCCAATCTAGGCAGTGATCAGTGCATAGGGGCCTTCGCTCAACTGCTCACGCAGGAACTGAACGCAAGCCCGCACCTTGGCCGAGTTGGAGGATCGGGCAGTGGTCACCGCCCAGACGTCAGCCGACTGACAGTAAGCCGGCAGGATCCGGATCAAGGATCCATCCTTCAGCCTGCCGGCCACGTCCCAGTGCGAGGCCATGATGATGCCATGTCCTTCGAGAGCCCACTGGCGCACGATATCGCTATGGTTCGAGGCCATCGGCCCGGTGACCTTCACGGTCTCCACACCACCCGGCCCCTCGAGACGCCAGACCCCAAAGCTCTGGTCACGGCCGCGAAACAGCAGGCAATCGTGCTGGGCCAGGTCAGCCAAGGACCTCGGTTGACCACGACGCTTGAGGTAACTCGGAGCAGCAGCCAGGATCCGGGAGCTTTCCGAGATGCGCTGTGCGATCAAGTGTTTCTCCTGCACTTCGCCGACACGAATATCTATATCGAAATTGTCGGCAATCTGATCCGCGCGCCTGTCCAGCAGTTCGAGCCAGATTTCCAGCCCGGGATAACGCGTTCTGAACAACGACAGAATCGGCGCAATATGTTCACGCCCAAGCCGCAGGCTGGTGCCGATACGCAGTGTTCCACGCGGCTCACTGCGCAAACCCGACAACGTCTCGATCATCGCCTCGACATCCTCGAGGATCTTCTGTGCCCAGATGAAGGCCGCCTCACCATCGCTGGTGATGTTGACCCGCCGGGTGGTTCGGTTGAACAACTTGACGCCCAACATCTGTTCCAGCGTAAGGATGCGCTTACTGACATGGGCCGGGGAAAAGCCCATCTCGGTAGCGGCAGCGATGAAGCTTGAACGCCTGGCAACCGTACAGAACAGCTGCAAGTCACGCAGCAGCGGGTCATTATTCGCTATCTGTGCATTCTGATTCTTCATATAGCTCGATTATTTCACCATGGCTTTTTATTAGTCTCTCACAACGCCTATGGCTGAGTGCAGCACCGACCCAGGGTGCAGACCGATAAGAACAAAGAATCGAGTGTTATGAAGAACATCAAAATAGCTGTAGCCGGTGCAGGCCTGATTGGACGGCGCCATATCGAACTCGTCCAGGCCAGTGAAAGTTGCGAATTGCTGGCAATCGTCGACCCTTGCGCAACTGCCATCGAAATCGCCCGCTCCGCTGGTGTCCCGCTCTACGAATCTCTTGAAAAGCTATTCGCCCAGCAACACCCCGACGGGGTGATTCTGGCAACCCCCAACCATTTGCATGTGGAAAATGCCCTGACCTGCATAAAGCAGGGTGTCAGCGCTCTGATCGAGAAACCGGTCGCCCACACTCTGGAAGAAGGCAAGCGTTTGCTGGAGATGACCGAACGCAGCGGCGCCAGGCTGCTGGTCGGCCACCACCGTGCCCATAGCGCCATCTTGCAGCGGGCTCGCGAAATCATCGCCGAAGGCATCATCGGGGCCCCGGTCGCGGTAATGGGTAGCGCATTGTTCTACAAACCCGACGACTATTTCGATGCCGCCCCCTGGCGCCGTCAGGCCGGCGGCGGCCCGGTACTGATCAACATGATCCACGAGATCGGCAACCTGCGCTCGCTGTGCGGCGAAATAGTCTCGGTGCAGGCACAGGCATCGAATGCTACCCGTGGGTTCCCGGTCGAGGACACCGTGTCGATCAACCTGCGCTTCGCCAACGGCGCCCTCGGTACGTTCCTGCTATCGGACACCGCAGCCTGCGCACGCAGCTGGGAGCAGACCGCCCGGGAGAACAAGAGCTACCCCAGTTATGCGGACGAAGATTGTTATGTGATCTCAGGCACCCTGGGCTCGCTGTCGATCCCGACCATGCGCCTGAAGTACTACGCGCGCAAGGAGGATCGCTCCTGGTGGAAACCCTTCCACACCACAACCGCCGAACTGGTAGAGGCCGATCCGCTGGAGCGCCAGCTCGAGCATTTCTGCGCGGTGATCCGTGGTGAAACCGAACCACTGGTCAGCGTGCGCGACGGCCTGGCCAACCTGCTGATAACCGAGGCGATCGCCGAAGCGGCGCGCACGGGAAAAGTGGTACCCACCGACTCGATGTGACTCTTCCAGCGCTCTCGATCCTTGCCTCTACGCTAGGCGAAGCGATCTGACCTGCTGTGCCCATGAGAGCTGGAAAAGTCGCTGGATCGCTCTCGCCCAACAATGCCGACGCTCCCCAAAACTGGGATCGACACCTTGTACGTCTGGCATTGCGAACCCTCAACGGAGAAACGGACATGAAAACCATACTCGTACTGAACGGCCCCAACCTGAACATGCTTGGCCTACGCCAGCCCGATGTCTATGGCCACGAAACCCTGGCCGACGTCGAAGCGCTGTGCCGCAGAACCGGTGACGAATCAGGCCTGGAGATCGAGTTCCAGCAGACCAACCACGAAGGCCAGATGATCGACTGGATCCACCATGCCCGTAACCGCGTGGCCGGGATCGTGATCAACCCAGGCGCCTGGACTCACACCTCAGTGGCAATCCACGACGCCCTGATCGCCGCCGAGGTGCCGGTGATCGAGGTGCATATTTCCAACGTGCACCGCCGCGAGCACTTCCGCCACCACTCCTATGTGTCACTGGTAGCCAAAGCGGTATTGGCCGGCCTGGGCACCCATGGCTACCAGTTGGCCATCGAGCACCTCGCCCATTTGAACCGATAGCTCGCACTCCCAGATCGACCTCGTGCATTCAATACCCATTACAAGAACAAGGGGGAGCCATGAAACGTATAGCGAAACCGTCTGAACGCCTGCGCCTGGGTTTCGTCGGCGGGGGCCTGGAGTCGGGTATCGCCTCTACCCACCGCTATGCCGCCCATATGGACGGCCATTTCGAACTGGTCGCCGGGGTATTCGCCCGCGACGCCACACGCAATCGAGCTGCCGCCGAGCAGTACGGAATCCCCCCCGAGCGCACCTACAGCGACTACCTGAGCATGGCCACCGCCGAAGCCATGCGCGAGGACGGTATTCAGGTTGTCGCCATCATGGCTCCCAACGCCGTGCACGCACCGGCCAGCAGAGCGTTTCTCGAGCGCGGTATCGACGTCATCTGCGACAAGCCCCTGGCCACCAGCTACCAGGAAGCCCAAGCGTTACTCGACCAGGTTCGCAGTGGCTCGGCATTGCACCTGCTGACCCACAACTACAGCGGCTACCCGCTGATCCGAGAAGCCCGAGACCTGATCGCTCGTGGCGTAATCGGCACAGTGCGCGTGGTGCAGGTCGAACACGCTGGCTCCTTCGGGGTGCACGCCCTGGAACAACAAGGGGTAAAAAGCTTCACCTGGCGCGCCGATCCGGCTCAGGCCGGCGCCTCTCCGGTTCTTGCCGACGTCGGCGTGCATGCACACCAACTGCTGCGCTTTGTCACCGGCCTGGAGGTCAGCGAAGTGTCCGCTGAACTGAGCACCCTGGTACCGGGCCGCACCTCGCACGATAACGCCCACGTACTGCTGCGTCTGTCCTCGGGTGCGCGCGGCATGCTGTGGGCCAGTTTCGTGGCAGCCGGCAACCGCCAGGGTCTGCAACTGCGGGTGTTCGGCTCCAATGGGTCACTCAGCTGGCATCAGGAGACGCCGGATCAACTGTTGCTGCGTCATCAAGATCAACCTCACCAGATCCTGCGACGTGGCGAAGCCTGGCTTAGTCAGGCCGCACAGCAGGCCACACGGATCAAGGCCGGACAACCCGAAGGCCTGCTGGAAGCATTCGCCAACATCTACAGCGATGCCGCCGAACTGATAAAGGCACGCCGTCAGCAGCGCGCTCCAGACCCACTGGCGCAGCAGTGCCCGACCGCGCAAGACGGTCTGCTAGGCATGGCCTTCATCGAGGCCTGCATCCGCTCGCACCAACAGCAAGGACACTGGACGGTACTGCCGGCTTGATGTGCCCCCGTCATCCGACTTGTCCTTTAAAGAGGCCATTGAACAATGAAAAGAATTGCTGACCTGTATTTCCAGTTACTCAAGCTCCTGATGGTGCTGTGCATGATCGCCATGGTGATCATGGTGTTCGGTAACGTGGTCATGCGCTATGCCTTCAACAGCGGCATCACCCTGTCCGAAGAGCTGTCGCGCTGGTGCTTCGTCTGGATGGTGTTTTTCGGCGCGCTGGTGGCACTACGCGAGAAGGGCCATCTGGGCGTCGACATGCTGTTGCGCCGGATGCCCGCCTTCATACAGCGCGCCTGCCTGCTGGCCGGGCACCTGCTGATGATTTATTTCAGCTGGCTGATCTTCAGCGGCAGCTGGGATCAGGTACAGATCAACCTGCACACTCCAGCCCCCGCTTCCGGCCTGCCGATGGCCGTGTTCTACGCCTGCGGCGTGCTGTTCGGCATCAGTGCCGGACTCATCCTCCTGTGTGAATGCTATCGCCTGTTGCGCGGCGCGGAAGAAGGGTTCGTCGAGGCCCCAGTCGCCACAGGTCTGCAGATGTCTGGCGATGCCAACAATACCCTGGGCCTAGACGGGAGAAGTGGCAAATGACGCTGATCATCTTTCTCGGCAGCCTGTTCACCGGCATGGCCATCGGCATGCCACTGGCTTTCGTTCTGTTGCTGGTCAGCGTCGTGTTGATGCTGCATCTGGATCTTTTCGATGCGCAAATCATCGCGCAGAACCTGATCAATGGCGCCGACAGCTTCCCTCTGATGGCCGTCCCCTTCTTCATGCTGGCCGGCGAGATCATGAACACGGGCGGCCTGTCCAAACGTATCGTCAAGATTGCCATGACCCTGGTCGGGCACAAACGCGGCGGCCTTGGCTACGTGGCCATTCTGGCGTCGCTATTGCTGGCGTCGCTGTCCGGTTCGGCAGTGGCCGATGCTGCCGCCTTGTCAGCCTTGCTGATCCCGATGATGGTCGCGGCCGGGCATGACCGTAAACGCTCGGCAGGCCTGATTGCCGCCGGTAGCATCATCGCCCCGGTACTGCCGCCGAGCATCAACTTCATCATTTTCGGCGTGGTTTCCGGCGTTTCGATCTCCAAGCTGTTCATGGCCGGCATCGTCCCTGGCCTGATGATGGCTGTGGCGCTGGCCGTCGCATGGTACTTCATTGCCCGCGGCGAAGAGGTTCCGCCATCTCCCAAAGCCAGCCGCGCCGAAGTCTTGCGCTCGGTAATAGAGGGAATCTGGGCGCTCGGTCTGCCACTGATCATCGTGTTCGGCCTGAAGTTCGGCATCTTCACTCCAACCGAAGCGGCGGTGGTGGCAGCGGTCTACTCGCTCTTCGTGGCCATGGTGATCTACCGGGAACTGAAATGGTCGCAGCTGTATGAGGTGATTTTCAGCTCTGCCCGCACCACCTCGGTGGTGATGTTCCTGATCGCCGCCGCCATGGTTTCGTCCTGGCTGGTGAACATCGCCGATCTGCCAGGCCAACTGGCCGACCTGATGCAACCGTTCATGGACAACCCACAACTGCTGCTGGTGGTGATCATGCTGGTCGTCATCGCCATTGGCATGGTGATGGACGCCGCACCGGTGATCCTGATTCTCACCCCTGTACTGATGCCTGCCGTGACCCAGGCCGGCATCGACCCGGTGTACTTCGGCGTGCTGTTCATTCTGAACATCTCGATAAGCCTGATCACCCCGCCCGTGGGCACGGTGCTCAACGTCATCTGCGGCGTGGCCAAGCTACGCCTGGACGAGGTCGTGCGTGGTGTCTGGCCATTCCTGATCGCCCAACTGCTGGTGCTCGTCCTGCTGCTGGCCTTCCCCGCCCTGGTGCTGGTGCCATTGAAATACCTGACCTAATGCCCGCGAGGGCGTGTTACGAGCGCGATAACAACAAGGAAAACGCAATGAAAAAAACCATCAAGAACCTGTTCGTCGGTAGCCTTGCGGTACTGCTCCTGAGTGGCGTGGCAAACGCCGACGAGATCCGTAAGCACAACCTGCGCTTCGCCTTCGTCACTGCGCTCAATCACCCGATTGGCCATAGCGCAGAAAAATTCGCCGAACTGGTCAAAACCAAGAGCGACGGCAAAATGAACGTGCGCGTGTTCGCAGGCGGCACCCTGGGCGGCGACATACAGACCGTCTCGTCGGTGCAGGGCGGTACGCTGGACTTCACTGTGCTCAACGCCGGACTGCTCTCGGCTCAGGCCAAGGACACGGCGATTTTCGACCTGCCCTTTCTGTTCAACGACTCACGCGAAGCCCTGGCCATCGCCGATGGCCCACTGGGTCAGGATCTGGCAGGAAAACTGGAAAAATCCGCGCTGATTACCCTGGGCTACTGGGATCTGGGCTTTCGTCACCTGACCAACAACAAGCACCCGGTCACCAAGTGGGAGGACATGCAGGGACTGAAGATCCGCGTCCTGCAGTCACCCTTGTACCTGGAGATGATCAAAGCCCTGGGCGCCAACCCGATGCCCATGCCGTTCACCGAGTTGTACACCGGCCTGGAGCAGCATGTGATCGACGGTCAGGAAAACCCCTTCTCGCTGATCGAGTCCGCCAAGCTGTTCGAAGTGCAGAAATACCTTTCCACCACCGGGCACATCTATAACGTGCAATCGTTCATCGCCGGCCAGAAGACCTGGAACAAACTCAACCAGAGCGAACGCCAGATCATCCTGGACGCAGCTCACGAAGCGACCCTGTTCCAGCGTCAAGCCTCGGTCGACAGCCAGGAAAAGTCCCTCGCTTTCCTTAAACAACACCAGCAGGTCAACGAAATCACTGCAGAGGAACTTGAGCGTTTCCGCGAAAAGGTCAAACCCGTGGTCGAGGCCTTTTCCAAAGAGATAGACCCTGCGACCGTCGAGTTGATGAACAGCGAACTGCAGAAGTACCGCCAAACCCACTGAGGCGCGGATGGATCATGTGGCGCACACGCCTTGCCGTTACCCCTCAGGGACAGCGTGCGTCACTCCCCCACCTTGCCGACAAACCGATCAGCCTGAGGCAACGCACAGCGCCGCGCCTCGATGCCATAGCCCCGCCATGGTTCGATGAGCAGCCTCCGGCCAGTCACCTCTGATGCCAGGAAGATCTAACGCAGCTTGCCCACCATCTGCGCCAGCACGCTCAACACATCCTGCCCGAGCTTCTTCGAACGCGCGCCATTCCAGCCGGTGCGCGGCTGCGGGTTGTCGTCGTGATCCTTGAACGGCATCTCGATGGTGAACGACAAACAATCGAAGGCCTGCCCCACGGCGTTACAGGCCAGGGTCAGGTTGGCCTGGCCCGGCTCGTCACGTGGGTAGCCGAAGCGGGTCTGAAACTCGGCACCGATACCAACCAGACGATTGCGGAAATCCGCCTCCAGCTCGGCCAAACGCGGCGTATAGCCTGGGTTGCCTTCGCAACCTGCGGTGAACACGTGAGGAATTTCCTCGTCGCCATGGATATCGAGGAACAGATCGACGCCGATGCGTTGCATATGCTGCAGTACGAACAGGACTTCCGGGCTGCGCTCGGAGCTGGCCGACTGCCAGGCCCGATTGAGATCCTGCCCTGCATAGTTGGTACGCAGGTGGCCACGGTAGGCACCATCCGGGTTCATGTTCGGCACCAGATACAACTCGGCCTCATTCAGCAGCGCCGCAATCTCGGCATCCTGCGCATCCTGCAGCCGCTCGATCAGCCCCTCCATGAACCACTCGGCCATGTGCTCACCGGGGTGTTGCTGGGCAATGATCCATAGCTTGCGCGGCGCTGCCGCTTGCCCAGCGATGCGCAGCAGCTGGATATCACGCCCTTCCAGGCTTCGACCGCAGGCGACCAGCTCGGCGCCGCGCTCCAGCGCGTTGGCGACCAGGCGCTCATGACGTGCCCGTGGATAGGGTTCGAAATAGGCGAACCAGACCTGCTCGTGCTCGGCCTGCAACTCGAAATGCAACTGACCGTCCGCATAGCGCGTCGGCACGCGGAACCAGTCGTGCTGATCGTAACTGGCCACGGCCTGGTAGCCGTCCCAGGCACGGTTATAGGCAGACTGCCCGGCATTGCTCAGCACGAAGGCATGCCGCTGCCCTGGCGCCAATCCGTCCACCTTGAAATGAAACCACTGAAAATGGTGGCTGTTGATATCCGGCCGCATGGCCAGCACGACCTGCTGCGGGTTGCTGGCGTCGATGATCTGGATATTGCCGCTGTCGAAATCCGCGCTGATGTTCATGGCTGCCTCGTGAACGAAATCGGCCACCAGCATTGCAGCTCATCAGCGCAGTGTGAAGTCGCGCGACGACAGACTGGTCATCCAGAGCGAACTATGACGGGCGAGGCCGGCCTAATAGCGACCTGCCTTGATTCTTGCCTACGGAGCCACCGCCATGCCCAGTTCGATCAGCCTGCTTCACGCCACGACCGCCCTTCTCGCCTTCGCACTGCTGGCCGGTTGCGCCGGGCGCGAGCCCGACTCCAGCACCCCGGCGAAGCAGCCGCAGATCGAACAGCCGGTCACCCTCGATGAGCAGGATCAGCTGCGTCAACAGGCGCAACGCGGCGACCTGGAGAGCCAGTTCCAACTTGGCAGCAGCTATTTCGTCGGCCAACCGGAAAAGAATCTCAAGCAGGCCGAGTACTGGTGGAAGCAGGCAGCCGACAAGGGCCACGCCATGGCCGCAGTGAGCCTGGCCTATCTCTACACCGGGCGTGACGCACCCGAGTTCGCCAACCAACGCGACATGCTGCGCTACCTCAACCAGTCAGCGGCGGCCGGCAACCCGATGGCCCAGCACATTCTCGGCAACCTCTACCGTCGCGGCGAAGGCGGCGTATCACGCGATCCGGATCAGGCTCAGCGCCTGTACCAGAGCGCCTGCAAGCAAAATTACGAGCCCTCTTGCTCGGCCCTGAACCCGTAACAGGTAGAGCCTTCAGGGCTGCAGATCGAACAACGCCTTGCCACTTTCCATGTCGCAGGGCGCCGAGAAATGTTCGTGGAAGATCAGCCAGCGGCCGCCCTGACGACGCAGGCACTGGGTCACGCGCATCCAGCAGCTGTCCATCTCACCTTTCTCGTTGGTGCCGCCGCAATGCAGCAGGTAATGCGTCACGCCCAGGTCGCCCTCGGCAGTGAAAGTTGGCGCATGTGGGTCGAACATGCCGGGGCCGCTGCACATTTCCATGCAGGCCTGCCAGTGCGCCTGGTACGCCGGGCGTCCCTGGAAACGCAGTGGGCCGACGGCGTCGTAGGCCACCACATCCTCGACGTAGTGGCTCATGATGCGCGCCACATCCTTGCTGCGGCAGGCTTCGGCCCAGCTGTTCAGGGCGTCTTGCAGTTGATGCTGACTCATGTCGATTCTCCTCGCTGACACTCAGGCTTTGTGGGCACAGCAATCATGGGTGGGCGCAGCCTGTTCGTATTCGTCGTGCAGGCGCGTCCAGTTGAGCCCCTTGCCGTCGAGGTCGGGCATGCCATCCCAACCTTCGCCGCGGCCAAAGGGCGTGAAGTCGAGGAAGTGAAAACTGCTCATCAGCATTTCCACCCCTCGGCCATAACAGGAATAGGTGTGATAGATCTGCCCGCCGTCACGCAGGAACACGCTGACACCCGGCTGCTCGCCCTGCACGTGGTAGTTCTGGCCCAGACGCAGCAGTTCGTCCTTGTCGCGGTAGTTGTACTCGACCGGTGCGACCTTCTCGTCGGTGGTGGCGTGATAGTCGTAATTGAAACGGCAGCCGTACGAGCTGTACCAGGGCAGCGTCCAGCCCATACGTCGTTTGAACGCTTGCAGGTCGGCCAAGGGCGCCCGCGAAACCAGCACCAGATTGGTGTCGCGCGCATGCAAATGGGACTGGTGGCCAATGTTGTCCACCAGGCAGGAACAACCGTCGCAGCCCTCGCCACGATCCATGTGGTACATGAAGTGGTAGACGATCAACTGGCTGCAGCCGTCGAACAATGCTTCCAGCCCGACCTCACCCTGCGGCCCCTGAAAACGGTAATCCTCTTCCACCAACACCATGGGCAGGGCACGCCGGGCGCGGTTGAGTTCATCACGCTGGCGGGTCAGCGCCTTCTCTTGTTCGAGCAATGATTTGCGTGCGGCCAACCATTGCTCACGGCTGGCGACTTCCGGGATGTAGCGACGATCCATGACGGCTCTCCTACGCTTGATGGACGCTGGCCGCTCACTGCTGAGCGGCCGGGTCGATATCCAGTTGGCGAACCGGACGCACCTCAACGCAGCCAACGCGGGCCGCAGGAATGTGCCCGGCGAGCTGGATGGCCTCGTTGAGATCACGCGCCTCGATCAGATAGAAGCCGGCGAGCTGCTCCTTGGTTTCAGCGAACGGACCATCGGTGATGGCCAGCTTGCCGCCGCGCATGCGCACGGTGGTCGCGGTCTGCACCGACTGCAGCGCCTCGGCGGCGAGCATGCGCCCACTCTCCTGCACACGCCGGGCATAGGCGTGGCATTCACTGTCGTGGGGGCTGTCCGGGGAGCTGTGCAGCTCCTGCTCATTGGCATAAACGAGGCAGAGGTATTTCATGGCGCGCTCCAGTTCCGATGCGGTGAGTACTGGATAGTCGAACGCGGCGAGCGCATTTCGACATTGGCCGGAAAAACATCATCGAAGACGACGAACGGTAGGGTGCGCCATGCGCATCGGCCTCTAAGAGCCTGTTCAAAGTCTCTCGAGCTAGAGCCAGGCAAGGCGAAATCGAGCGAAGAAGCGCAGTTTACGAGCTGTAAATGAGCATTCTGAGCTTGAGTTCAACGCTGCATGGCCGACGCGCAGCAGACTTTGAACACGCTCTAAGGATTGAGCCCGCCCCGACTTGTGCACTGGCAATTCGAAGTCTGCCGGCAAGCTCAGCGCGCTACTCGGGCACTTCGACGCTGACGTGAATCGCATCGTGTCTCCAGAACTCCAGGTCGCAATCGATGATGCGCCCGTGCTGGTCACGGTTGACCCGGATGATGCGCAGCGCCGGGCTGCCTGGCGCCACACGCAGGCAGGCCGCCGCCTCGGCATGCAGCGCGGTGGGCACCATATCGAAACGCACCCGGCCATAATGAATCCCGTATTCGTTGGCATAGAGGTCAGTCAGCGAACGGGTCAGGTCGAAGTCGAGAATGCCGGGGAAGTAGGCCGGATTGAGGTAGTGCTCGACATACAGCACCAGACGCCCGTCGATACGCCGTGCCCGGCACACCTGATAAACGCTGGATAACGCCGGCAGCTCCAGTACCTGGCAGATCTGTGCGCTGGCCGGCATCAGCCGCGCACTCAGGACCTCTGTGGCAGGCACACGTCCCTGCTCGGCGACCATGGCATGGAAGTGCGTGCGCACCAGGGGGTTGTACGCCACCCGCGCCGGCGAGACGAACCAGCCGCGGCGCTCCTCGCGGTAGACCAGCCCCTGCGCCTCCAACTGGCCAAGCGCCTCGCGCAGGGTAATACGCGTGGTGTCGAACAGCTCGCTGAGCTTGCGCTCGGCCGGCAACTTGCTGCCAGCGGGCAATAGGCCCCGGTCGATCTGCTCCTGCAAGGCGCGACAAATGAGGGTGACGGCCCGCGGCGCTTCTTCGCGCATCAATATTTCCCCTTTTGGACTAGTCCAGCCCCAACACAGGGCAAAAGTCACTCGCTCGGATGGGTTACGAGCCTAGGCAGTCTAGATGACTGATAGATGACAACCCTGCTGCAAGCACGCTGCATGCCATCGCCATATGGACTCACTGCCCGGGAAATCAGCCACTTACCCATGGTCTACGCTTGATGAGCGCGCCAGCTGACTGCACCTGGACATCTACATCCCATGGCTGGACATGAAACTGTCATCGAAGGCACCTAGATTGGCGCGGACATTGCTGATCTAGACCAACACTCTCACTGCAAAGGAGTTTCCGATGAAACAACTGCTGCTGGCTTCACTGATGGGCTCGGCCATCGCTCTGGCGACTTCCGCCATGGCCGAAAGCACTGACTTGCAGGCACTGGAACAGGCCGCACGCGCAGAAGGCGCGGTGAACAGCGTGGGTATGCCCGACAGCTGGGCCAACTGGAAAGACACCTGGGCCGACCTGAGCAAACTCTACGGCCTCAAGCACCAGGACACCGACATGAGCTCGGCACAGGAAATCGCCAAGTTCGCCGCCGAGAAGGACAATGCCACCGCCGATATCGGTGACGTCGGCGCCGCCTTCGGCCCCATCGCCGTGCAGCAGGGCGTGACCCAGCCGTACAAGCCGAGCACCTGGGAGCAGATTCCGGACTGGGCCAAGGACAAGGACGGCCACTGGATGCTGGCCTACACCGGCTCCATTGCCTTCATCGTCAACAAGCAGCTGGTCAAGGACATTCCGCGCTCCTGGGCCGACCTCAAGACCGGCACCTACAAGGTTTCCGCCGGTGACGTGAGCACCGCGGCACAAGCCGTGAACGGCGTACTGGCTGCCGCCATCGCCATGGGCGGCAACGAGAGCAACGTGCAGCCGGCGCTGGATTTCTACGGTGAGCTGGCCAAGCAGCGACGCCTGTCGCTGGCCAACCCGACCATCCAGACGCTGGAAAAGGGTGAAGTGGAAGTCGGCATTGTCTGGGACTTCAACGGCCTGTCCTACCGCGCCCAGATCGACCCCGAGCGCTTCGAGGTGCTGATCCCCTCCGACGGTTCGGTGATCTCCGGCTACAGCACCATCATCAACAAGTGGGCGAAGAATCCCAACGCCGCCAAGCTGACCCGCGAGTACATCCTCAGCGATGCCGGGCAGATCAACCTGGCCAAGGGCAACGCCCGTCCAATCCGCGCCGAACACATCGACCTGCCGGCCGAGGTACAGGCCAAGCTGCTGCCGCAGGAGCAATACGCCAAGGTGCAGCCGATCAAGGACGCCGCGGCCTGGGAGAACACCTCCAAGATGCTGCCACGCCTGTGGCAGGAGCACGTAATCATCAACATGAATTGATGCCGTCGCGCCGCCATTGATCCGTAGCCCGGATGCAATCCGGGGCAATCGCCAAGTACGCCCCCGGATTGCATCCGGGTTACGAGCTACGACCGAACGAGAGCAACCGATGAAGCACAACGTCATCCTGGTGGTGCTGGATGGCCTGAGTTATCAGGTGGCCCAGCATGCGCTGGGCCACCTGCTGGCTCACTGCCAGGCCGGACGCGCCGCGCTGTACAAGCTCGACTGCGCGCTGCCCGCGCTGTCCCGCCCGCTCTATGAGTGCATCCTCACCGGTGTCGCGCCTATCGACAGCGGTATCGTGCACAACGATGTGGTGCGCCTGTCGAACCAGCGCAGCGTCTTCCACTACGCCCGCGACACCGGCCTGACTACCGCCGCTGCGGCCTATCACTGGGTCAGCGAGCTGTACAACCGCGCGCCGTTCCAGGCAACCCGTGACCGCCATACCAGCGATGAGTCGCTACCGATCCAGCACGGCCACTTCTATTACGCCGACCACTACCCGGACTCGCACCTGTTCGCCGATGCCGACAGCCTGCGTCAGCGCCATCAGCCCAACCTGCTGCTGGTGCACCCGATGAACATCGACGATGCCGGGCACAAGCACGGCCTCGACAGCCCGCAATACCGCAACGCTGCGCGCATGGCCGACGTGCTGTTGGCCGAATACATCCAGACCTGGCTCGACGCTGGTTACCAGATCCTGGTGACCGCCGACCACGGCATGAACAACGACCGCAGCCACAACGGCGTGCTGCCGGAAGAGCGCGAAGTGCCGCTGATCGTCCTCGGCAGCGCCTTCAGCCTCGACCCGGCAGCCCGCCTGCAACAGACAGAGTTGTGCGGCACCATCTGCCAGTTGCTCGGCGTCGCCCACGACAAACCCTGGTGCAGGGAGCTACTCGCATGAAGTCGTCGATTTCCAGCAAGGGTTGGGCACTGCTGTGCCTGGTGCCCTTTGCCCTGTTCTTCATCGCCTTCCAGATCGCGCCACTGGCCTGGGTGGCGAGCAATAGCTTGAATACGCCACAAGGCTGGGGGCTGGGCAATTTCCAGCAGGCCTTCTCCTCGCCGTTCTACCGCCAGGCCATGCGCCACAGCCTGGAGATCGCCTTCTGGTCGAGCCTGTTCGGCATCGTCATCGCCATCATCGGCAGCTACTCGCTGCGACAGGTCAGCAGCCGTCTGCGCGACTTCGTCATGGCTTTTTCCAACATGACCAGCAACTTCTCCGGTGTACCGCTGGCCTTCGCCTTCATCATCCTGCTCGGCTTCAACGGCGCACTGACCATCCTGCTCAAGCAGATGGGCGTGATCGAGGACTTCAACCTCTACTCCAAGACCGGCCTGATCGTGCTCTACACCTACTTCCAGATTCCGCTCGGCGTGCTGCTGCTCTACCCGGCCTTCGACGCCCTGCGTGAAGACTGGCGCGAGTCGGCCGAGTTGCTCGGTGCCAGCAACTGGCAGTTCTGGCGGCACATCGGCCTGCCGGTGCTGACCCCGGCACTGCTCGGCACCTTCGTCATCCTGCTGGCCAACGCCCTGGGCGCCTACGCCACGGTGTACGCGCTGACCACCGGCAACTTCAACATCCTGCCGATCCGTATCGCGGCGATGGTTTCCGGCGACATCTTCCTCGATCCGAACATGGCCAGCGCACTGGCCATGGTGCTGGTTGGCCTGATGACTCTGATCACCATCGTCCACCAATGGCTGCTGCGCCGGAGCTACCATGTCGCCCGCTGAAAAACGCTCGCCGCTGTTCCACCAACTGGTGGTCTACCTACTGTTTCTGATCCTGCTGCTGCCGCTGCTCGGCACCCTGGTGTACTCGCTGTCCACCAGTTGGTCGGCAACCATCCTGCCCAGCGGCTTCACCTTCAAGTGGTACGTGGCGCTGTGGAGCGATGCACGCTTTCTCGCCGCCTTCGGCCGCTCACTGCTGGTCTGCTTTGGCGCCCTGGCACTGGCGCTGCTGCTGATCCTGCCGCTGCTGTTCGTGGTCAACTACCACTTCCCCAAGCTCGACGGCGTGATGAATGTGCTGATCCTGCTGCCGTTCGCCATTCCGCCGGTGGTGTCTTCGGTGGGCCTGATGCAGCTGTTCGCGGCGGGCCCACTGCCGATTCTCGGTACGCCATGGATACTGATCGGCTGCTACTTCACCATCGCCCTGCCCTTCATGTACCGCGCCATCACCAACAACCTGCAGGCGATCAACCTGCGCGACCTGATGGACGCCGCTCACCTGCTGGGTGCCAGCACCTGGCGCGTGGCCTTCATGGTGGTGCTGCCGAACCTGCGCAAGGGTTTGATGGTTTCGGTGTTCCTGTCCTTCAGCTTCCTGTTCGGCGAATTCGTCTTCGCCAACCTGCTGGTGGGCAGCCGCTACGAGACGCTGCAGGTGTACCTGTACAACATGCGTAACGACAGCGGCCATTTCACCAGCGCCCTGGTGATCTCCTACTTCATGTTCGTGCTGCTGATGACCTGGGCAGCCAATCGTCTGAACAAGGACAAATCATGAGTTTTCTGCATATCCACAACCTGCATAAAAGCTACGGCCCGACGCGGGTCTTCACCGACATCAATATCGAGATCGGCCAGGGTCAGTTCATCACCCTGCTCGGCCCGTCCGGCTGCGGCAAGTCCACCCTGCTGCGCTGCATCGCCGGCCTGACGGCGGTCGATGGCGGGCAGATCCTGCTCGATGGCCAGGATCTGGTGCCCATGCCGCCACAGAAGCGCGGCATCGGCATGGTGTTCCAGAGCTATGCGCTGTTCCCCAACATGACCGTGGCGCAGAACGTCGCCTTCGGCCTGCGCATGCAGAAAGTACCGACGGCCGAAGCCAATCAGCGCGTCGCCGAAGCGCTGGAACTGGTGGAGCTGAACGACTACGCCGGACGCTACCCGCACCAGCTCTCCGGTGGCCAGTGCCAGCGCGTGGCCCTGGCTCGCTCGCTGGTCACCCGTCCACGCTTGCTGCTGCTCGACGAGCCGCTGTCGGCACTGGATGCGCGCATCCGCAAGCACCTGCGTGAACAGATTCGCGCCATCCAGCGCGAGCTGGGTCTGACCACCATCTTCGTCACCCACGATCAGGAAGAGGCGCTGGTGCTGTCCGACCGCATCGTGCTGATGAACGACGGCCAGATCGTCCAGAGCGGCGACGCCGAAACGCTGTACACCGCACCGGCCGATGCCTTCGCCGCCGGCTTCATCGGCAACTACAACCTGCTCGATGCCGATGCCGCCAGCCGCCTGCTGCTGCGCCCGGTGAGCAGCAGCGTGGCGATTCGCCCGGAAGCCATCCAGATTGGCGGCCTCGGTATCGAAGGCACCATTCTCAGCCACAGCCTGCTGGGAAACGTCGTGCGCTACCGGGTCGAGGCCCGAGGCGTGGAACTGCTGGTGGACGTGCTCAATCGCTGCGCCGCTGACCTGCACCGAGAAGGCCAGAGCGTCAGCCTGGCGATTGGCGCCGATGCAATCCGGGAGGTGGCGTAATGGCCCTGGCGATTTTCGATCTCGACGACACCCTGATCCATGGCGATTGCTCCACCCTGTGGTCGCAGGAAATGGTCAAGCTCGGCTGGGCCGACGGCGAGTCCTTCCTCGCCCATGAGCAGGAGCTGATGCGCCAGTATGCAGCCGGCACGCTGGCCATGGAGGACTACATGACCTTCACCCTGTCGCCGCTGGTCGGCCGCACGCCCGAGGAGGTCGCCCACGTGGTCGAGCCCTTCGTCGAGGATGTGATCGAACCGGTTCTCTACAGCGATGCCAGCCGCGCCCTGGCCGCGCACCGCGCCGCAGGCGACCGCCTGTTGGTGATCTCGGCTTCGGCGCATTTCCTGGTCAGCGCGATTGCCGAGCGCTTCGGTATCGACGAGGTATTGGCCATCGACCTGGAGCAACAGCACGGCTTCTATACGGGGCGCACCGAAGGCGTGCTGACCTATCGCGAAGGCAAGGTGATCCGCCTGGAAAGCTGGATGATCGAACAGAACGAGACGCTCGCCGGCTCCTGCTTCTACTCCGACTCACGCAACGACCTGCCGTTGCTGCAGGTGGTGGACAACCCCTTCACCGTCAATCCGGATCCGACCCTGCGCGCACATGCCGAACAAGCGGGCTGGCCGATCCTCACGTGGCGCTAGCGCGATACGTAGGAGCAATAGAAAAAATGCCGTTCACCTGGGTGAACGGCATTTTCATTGGACGCAAAGGCGTTATAGGCAAACGACGCGGTACAGCTCATCGCTACGCTCGAGCTGACGCAGACGCGGGTTGTTCTCGCTGACCGACACCATCTCCGCACTGTCACAGTTGAGCAGATAGGTCTGGTGGGTGAGCCGATCCACATACTCCTTCTCGAAGCGATAGAGGATGAACTGCTTGATGCGTTGCCCATCCTGCTCAGCGCTCTGGATATTAGCGGTATCCACCACGCTGAAACCCACGGTCATCGGCATCAGATAAGTCCAGGGTCGCAGAATCTGCTGCTCGCGCTCATATTCGACGACCGCCGAGCCTGCGGGCAGCTGACTCTGCTTGTGCTCGGCCCAGGAGTATTCGTAGTAGATCTGATAGCCCAGCATTCCCAAACCAGCGAAAGCAGGAACGATCCACCCTGGCAATTTCTTTCCGCTCAACGAGCGCAGCAGGAAACCAATACTCGCGGCCCCAAGGCCGGCGAACACCAATGCAACCAAGTGCCAGATCATAGATTTTTCCGAAAATAAGGCGGGCTTCCTTTTCAGGGGAAGCCCGCTTGGATCGAACCCGAACCGAATGCTCGTCCCGGTTCGTCAGGGGTGTCAATCAGTGGCTGATGGCACCGCCAGCACCCTTCGGATAACGGACGCTTTCCACCAGATCCTGAACTTCCTGAGGTGGTGGTGCGGTTACGCGGGAAACTGCGAAAGCCACCGCGAAGTTGATCAGCGCACCCACGCTACCGATGGACAGCGGGGAGATACCCAGCAGCCAGTTGTCAGGCGTGTTCGGCAGGGTATTGGTGCCCGGAATGAAGAACCAGCCCAGGTAGATGAAGATATACACCACCGTGAACAACAGGCCGGCAACCATACCCGAAACCGCGCCAGCGCTGTTAATACGCTTGGAGAAAATCCCCATCATCAACACCGGGAAGATCGACGACGCGGCAATACCGAAGGCCAGCGCCACCACCTGCGCGGCGAAGCCTGGTGGATTGAGTCCAAGGTAGGTCGCCACCAGAATCGCCACGGCCATGGAGATACGTGCCGCGAGCATTTCCGACTTTTCACTGATTTTCGGATTGATGATCGTCTTGATCAGGTCATGACTGACCGCCGAGGAGATCGCCAGCAACAGCCCCGCCGCCGTGGACAACGCCGCCGCGATGGCGCCCGCCGCGATCAGACCAATCACCCAACCTGGCAGGTTGGCGATTTCCGGGTTGGCCAGAACCAGAATGTCGGAGTTCACTTCCAGCTCGTTACCGGCCCAGCCACGCTCAGCAAAGTCGGCAGTTGGGTTGTACATCTGGATACGGCCATCGTTGTTCTTGTCCTCGAACTTGATCAGGCCGGTGTTTTCCCAGTTCTTCACCCACTCCGGACGCTCGGCGTACTCCAGCGACGGCTGCTCCACACCATTGGGGTAAACGGTGGTGATCAGGTTCAGACGCGCCATGGACGCGACCGCCGGTGCAGTGGTGTACAGCAGGGCGATGAACACCAGCGCCCAGCCAGCGGACGAACGTGCATCGGAAACCTTCGGTACGGTGAAGAAGCGAATGATCACGTGCGGCAAACCAGCCGTACCGATCATCAGCGACAGCGTGAACAGCACCATGTTGAACTTGTTGGAAACATCCGCGGTGTAGTCCTGGAAGCCCAGCTCACGCACCACCTCATTGAGCTTGCTCAGCAGCGGCATACCGGATTCGGTATGGGTGCCGAACATGCCCAGTTGCGGCAACGGGTTGCCGGTCAATTGCAGCGAGATGAACACCGCCGGAATGGTGTAGGCGACGATGAGCACGACGTACTGGGCCACCTGGGTGTAAGTGATGCCCTTCATGCCACCGATGACCGCGTAGATGAAGACCACCGCCGAAGCGATCCAGATACCGGTGGAGTTGCTGACTTCCAGAAAGCGCGCGAACGCCACACCGGCACCGCTCATCTGGCCGATCACGTAGGTGATCGAGGTGAGCAGCAGCGCGATGACGGCGGTGAGACGTGCACCTTTGCTGTAGAAGCGATCCCCCACGAAATCCGGCACGGTGAACTTGCCGAACTTGCGCAAGTAGGGCGCCAGCAGCATGGCCAGCAGCACATAGCCACCGGTCCAGCCCATCAGGAAGGACGAGTTGACGTAACCGACGGAAATCAGCCCCGCCATGGAAATGAAGGAAGCCGCCGACATCCAGTCGGCAGCGGTCGCCATGCCATTAGGAATGGGGCCTACGCCGCCACCGGCGACGTAGAACTCCTTGGTGGAGCCGGCTCGTGCCCAGAGCGCGATGCCGATGTAGAGCGCGAACGACGCCCCCACGAAGAGGATGTTGATTGCGAATTGACTCATGCGGGCTTACTCCTCAAGGCCATATTCTTTGTCGAGTTTGTTCATCCTCCAGCTGTAGTGGAAGATCAGAACGACAAAGGTGAGGATCGAGCCTTGCTGAGCGAACCAGAAACCAAGATCCGCTCCACCAACGGAGATGCCCGCCAGCAGTGGCCGCAAGATGATGCCGAAACCGTAGGAACACAGAGCCCAAACCACCAGACTCCAGAAGATCAGGCGAAGGTTCGCCGCCCAATAGGCTTCAGCGTTGGATTTCTCATCTGCCATAGGTATTGCCTCTTTCATTGTTGTTATTGGAATTAGAGGGCTCGATCCTACAAAGGAACGCTGACAGGCGGACTAAGACATTAGTCTGAAACACCCAATAGCTATATTGACTTCCTCAACAACCCACCGCTCTAGCACGGGCGTTCCAGCACTTCCCCAAGCTCTTCCACGCCACAGACAAGCAGTCCATTCGGCCTCGAATGTTGTAACTTGGCATTTCGAAAGAGCTGACAAGCCAGGTCGTTTGCAACGCTGTTCATCGACGCTCAGCAGACTTTGAACAACTACTCAGAACCTGTTCACGATCTCGCGAGCTAGAGCCATACAATACCGATGGCGGCCCCGCAAACAGGCGAGGACGCGGAGTGTACGAGTTGTACATGAGCAGTACTCACTTCGTTCGCCCTTCGGGCCGCGCTAAAGCGCGTTAGCTGCAAGCAGCTTCCGACCGGGCTGGCGCTCCAGCCTGTTTTTAACGCAGTAGGGCCGACGCGCAGCAGATCGTGAACAGATTCTCAGAGCACTCGCATGATCGTCCCGCAAGCCTCGATCAATACCGCCACCAGTTCACGGGCATAACCGGGTAACTGCGGTCTGGCATGCAGCGCCACCTCGACCGGCGGCACGGCGGGAAAGCCATCGGCCTCCCCCAGTTCGCGGTGCTCCGAGGTGATCAGCCGGCGCGGCAGCAGGGTCAGGCCCAGCCCGCCTTCGGCCGCCGCACTGACGCCGGGCAAACTGCTGCTGACGTAGGCGATGCGCCAGGGCTTGCCCATGGCATCCAGTGCATGGGTCATTTCCAGGCGATACAGGCCGTTGGGAGGAAACACCGCCAGCGGCACCGGATTGCGCGCCAGCACCGGGCGCGCACGGCTGTCCAGCCAGGCCACCGGCTCGGCCCAGCTGGCCAGGCCCTTGGCGCTGCCGGCACGCTGCTTGATCAGCGCCAGATCCAGCTCTCCGGCATTGAAGGCGCGCCATACGTCATGGCTCAGGCCGCTGGTGATCTCCAGACGGATACCGGGATGCGCGTCGGCGAAATCCGCCAGATAAGGCGTCAGGCTGTTGGCCGCGAAGTCGTCTGGCACGCCCAGGCGCACCTCACCTTCCAGGGTGTTCTGCCCCAGTGCCAGCAGCGCCTCGTCCATCAGCGCGACGATACGCTGGGCATAGCTGAGCAGACGCTCGCCCTCGGTGGTGGTGACCACGTAGCGGCCACTGCGATCGAGCAGTTCGGCGCCGATCTGTTCTTCCAGACGACGGATCTGTTGGCTGACGGTGGACTGGGTCAGGTGCAGGCTGGCCGCGGCCCGGGTAAAGCCGCCGGTCTGCACCACGGCGAGAAAACTGCGCAGAAGAATCGGATCGAGCACGGCGACAACCCATCATGAAATCCACTGACCCGCATTCTACTATTTAATTTCCGAATCGGTTCACGATCTCCTTATAGTGTCCCGGTCAGTTTCCCGCGCGGGGTCGAGCCCTGCGTCATCAACCCGTAGAGGCCATCGCCCGATGAGCAAGTCTCCCTACTATTACGCCCCGCATGGCGGCCACCCAGGTCAGGAGCAATTGCTGACCGACCGCGCCATGTTCACCGAAGCCTATGCCGTGATTCCCAAAGGCGTGATGCGTGACATCGTCACCAGCCACCTGCCGTTCTGGGACAACATGCGCATGTGGGTCATCGCCCGCCCGCTGACCGGTTTCGCCGAAACCTTCTCGCAGTACATCGTCGAAGTCGGCCCGAACGGCGGCAGCGACAAGCCGGAACTGGATGCCACTGCCGAAGGCGTGATCTTCGTCGTCGAAGGCGAGTTCAGCCTGACCCTCAACGGCACCCAGCACGCCATGCGTCCGGGCAGCTACGCCTTCATCCCACCACAAAGCGACTGGTCGCTGCGCAACAACGGCAGCGAAGCCGTGCGTTTCCACTGGCTGCGCAAGGCCTACCAACCGGTCGAGGGTGTGCCCTATCCGGAAGCCTTCGTCACCAACGAGCAGGACATCGAACCGATCGTCATGCCGGGTACCGAAGGCCGCTGGAGCACCACGCGCTTCGTCGACATCAAGGACATGCGCCATGACATGCACGTCAATATCGTCAACTTCGAGCCAGGCGGCGTGATTCCGTTCGCCGAAACCCACGTCATGGAGCACGGCCTGTACGTGCTGGAAGGCAAAGCGGTGTATCGCCTGAACCAGGACTGGGTCGAGGTCGAGGCCGGTGACTTCATGTGGCTGCGCGCCTTCTGCCCGCAGGCCTGCTATGCCGGCGGCCCGAGCCGCTTCCGTTACCTGCTGTACAAGGACGTGAACCGCCAGATGCCGCTGACCCTGGGCGGTCTGAAGCGCTGAGGGATACCTCACCCGTAGGGTGCACCGTGCGCACCGACGATGCGACACCGTGATACCGGTGCGCATGGCGCACCCTACAAGAGCGGCCCATCGCTAACGCACGAGCACACCCACCAGCCACAAAAAAGGCCACCCCAAGGGGTGGCCTTTTTCATTCATGCAACAACCGATCAGCTGTGGCGGATCAGGTGATCGAAGGCCGAGAGCGATGCTTTCGAACCCTCGCCCATGGCGATGACGATCTGCTTGTACGGCACAGTCGTCACGTCACCGGCAGCGAACACGCCCGGCACGTTGGTGTTGCCCTTGGCATCGACGACGATCTCACCAAAACGGTTGAGCTCGATGGTGCCTTTGAGCCAATCACTGTTGGGCAGCAGACCGATCTGCACAAAGATGCCTTCCAGCTCGACGGTGTGCAGTTCCTCGGTGGTGCGATCCTTGTACACCAGGCCGTTGACCTTCTGCCCGTCGCCCTTGACCTCGGTGGTCTGCGCACTCTTGATCACAGTCACGTTCGGCAGGCTGTAGAGCTTCTTCTGCAGCACGGCGTCAGCACGCAGGGTGTCGGCGAACTCCAGCAGGGTCACGTGAGCGACGATACCGGCCAGGTCGATGGCAGCCTCAACACCAGAGTTACCGCCGCCGATCACCGCCACGCGCTTGCCCTTGAACAGCGGGCCATCGCAGTGCGGGCAGAAGCACACGCCCTTGGCCTTGTATTCCTGCTCGCCCGGCACACCCATTTCACGCCAGCGGGCGCCGGTGGCCAGAATCACGGTCTTGGCCTTGAGCGAAGCACCGCTCTCGAACTTGACCTCGTGCAGACCACCTTCGGCTGCCGCCGGCACCAGGGCCGAGGCGCGTTGCAGGTTCATGATGTCGACTTCGTATTCCTTGACGTGCTCTTCAAGGGCACGCACCAGTTTCGGGCCTTCAGTCTCCTTGACGGAGATGAAGTTCTCGATGGCCATGGTATCGAGCACCTGGCCGCCGAAGCGCTCGGCGGCAACACCGGTACGGATACCCTTGCGCGCAGCGTAGATCGCAGCAGCAGCACCCGCCGGGCCACCACCGACCACCAGTACATCGAAGGCGTCCTTGGCGCTCATCTTCTCGGCGTCGCGGTTGGCGGCACCGGTATCGATCTTGGCGAGGATTTCCTTCACCTCCATACGGCCGGAAGCGAACACTTCACCATTCAGGTAGATACTCGGCACGGCCATGATCTGACGACGCTCGACTTCTTCCTGGAACAGCGCGCCGTCGATGGAGACGTTGCGGATATTGGGGTTGAGCACCGCCATCAGGTTCAGTGCCTGCACCACGTCCGGGCAGTTCTGGCAGGAGAGCGAGAAGTAGGTCTCGAACTCGAACTTGCCTTCGATGCTCTTGATCTGCGCAATGGTGTCGGCGTCCAGCTTGGACGGGTGGCCACCCACTTGCAGCAATGCCAGTACCAGCGAGGTGAACTCATGGCCCATGGGGATGCCGGCGAACGTCAGGCCGATATCCGCACCAGGGCGGTTCAGCGAGAACGACGGACGACGGGCGTCGTTGCCATCGGTCTTCAGGGTGATCTTGTCGGTCAGACCGACGATGTCTTGCAACAGCCCGAGCAGCTCCTGGGATTTCGCGCCGTCATCGAGGGACGCAACGATCTCGAACGGCAGGGTGACCTTTTCCAGGTAGGCCTTCAACTGGGCTTTAAGATTGGCGTCCAACATGGCGGAAATTCCTCAAATACGAAAATTCGGGCAATAAAATGCCCGGACGGATCGCGCCCGGGCATCGGGCACCACAAGGGCCGGTTGATGGCCCAAACAGCGCAAGTAGCAATTGCAAAACGGATTTCAGAGCGTCGCGAGCGACGGCTAGGCAAGGCGTAATCTGCTGAGGGCTACAAGCCCGAGTCTGATTACAACGCTGCCTAGCCGAACGCAGCAGCTCTGAAGCCGTTTTTAGATCTTGCCAACCAGATCCAGCGAAGGAGCCAGAGTGGCTTCGCCTTCTTTCCACTTGGCCGGGCAAACCTGACCCGGGTTAGCAGCGGTGTACTGAGCGGCCTTCAGCTTGCGCAGGGTCTCGGAAACGTCACGAGCGATTTCGTTCGAGTGGATTTCCAGAGTCTTGATCACGCCTTCCGGGTTGATCACGAAGGTGCCACGCAGGGCCAGACCTTCTTCCGGAATGTGCACGCCGAAAGCGTTGGTCAGCTGGTGAGTCGGGTCACCGATCAGCGGGAACTGAGCCTTGCCAACGGCTGGCGAAGTTTCGTGCCATACCTTGTGCGAGAAGTGGGTGTCGGTGGTCACGATGTAGACCTCGGCACCGGCCTTCTGGAACTCGGCGTAGTTGTTGGCAGCGTCTTCGATCTCAGTCGGGCAGTTGAAGGTAAAGGCAGCCGGCATGAAGATCAGCACGGACCACTTGCCCAGCAGGGACTGCTCGGTGAGCTCGACGAACTCGCCAGCGTGGAAAGCGTTGACCTTGAACGGTTGCACTTGAGTGTTGATGAGGGACATTGCTGACTCCTTCTGAGGTTTCTGTGAGGGGTTGAAAATCTACAGGTGCCATCTTAGCTACCTAACAGAAAAAAGCTTATTGATTACGGCCATGATATCGATTGAATGCACCAATCGATGAAAAAGCCCGCGCCAGACGCGGGCTAGAGACCTGAATCAAACCTGATCGGCATCGATCAGCAACACCAGTTTACCTGCCACTTGGTTACCGGCGAGTGTCTCGAACGCCGCTTCACTGTCTTTGATCGCAAAACTGCGCTCCAGTTGCGGCTTTAATCGCCCCTCGGCGAACAGCGGCCAGACATGCTGCTGCAGATCGCGCAACAGATCGGCCTTGAACTGGTCATCACGATTGCGCAAGGTCGAGCCGATCAGCTGAATGCGCTTGCCCAATACCTGCGCCAGATCTAGCGTGGCTTCGCGGCCGCCCATCAGCCCGATGTTGATCCAACGACCATCACGCGCCAGCAGTTCGAGGTTGAGCTGCGCATATTGCCCGCCGACCGGATCGAGAATCACGTCGAAGGGGCCGAAGTCGCGCAGGCTTTGCAGATCCTCGCCACGTAGCGCGCCACCCTGGGCACCGAGCGCCTCGCAGTATGCCAGGCGCTCGGCTGAACCGACGCTGACCCAGCACGGGCTGCCGAACGCCTTGCATAATTGAATGCCAGCAGAGCCGACGCCGCTGGCTCCGGCATGCAACAGCACCTTTTCACCTGGCCGCAGGCCGCCGAGCTGGAACAGGTTGAGCCAGGCAGTGGCATACACCTCCGGCAATGCAGCCGCCTCGATCAGGCTGACGCCTTCGGGTACCGGCAGCGCATGACGCGCATCGAGCACCACCTCTTCGGCCATGCCTCCACCAGCCAGCAAACAACAGACCTGATCGCCTATCTGCCAGGCACTACCGGCACCCACTTCGATCACCATACCGGAGCATTCCAGCCCAAGCGCCTGGCTGGCACCCGGTGGCGGCGGATACAGACCGGCGCGCTGCAAAAGGTCGGCGCGGTTGAGCCCAGCGGCAGCCACCTTGACCCTGATCTGTCCCGCGTCACATGCCTGCGCGGGTTGCTCCAGCCATTCCGCACGTCCTTCGACGCCTTGCAATGCCTTCATGCTGCCTCCATAGTGCAAGTGAACCGAGCCCAGCGCTGACCGCTGGGCTTTTGCCTAGCGCCAACGGAACCTGGCGCCCTCAATTACGGCCTAATATGCGTTATCACTTGCCACTACGTCGAATCAGCATGAAGCGCTCTCTCGCAAGCACCGCCCTCGCCCTTGTCCTTGGTTTCAGCGCTCTGCCGCTGGCGGCTAAGACCACCACTGCCGCCAGCTGGGAATATCTGCAGCCAGATCGCGAGCAGGTGATTGCCAGCCTCAACGTGGTGGAACTGCTGCGGCGGCATCACTACAACAAGCCGCCGCTGAACGACGAACGCTCGATCCAGATCTATGACAACTACCTGAAGTTGCTCGATCCGACGCGCAGCTATTTCACCGCGGCCGACATCGCCGAATTCAACCAGTGGCGCACCAAGTTCGATGACCTGCTGAAAAGCGGCGACCTCGAACCCGGTTTCGCCATCTATCGCCGTCACCTGACGCGCCTGCAGGAGCGGATCGATTTCGCCCTGGCAGAGCTCGCCAAGGGCGTCGACAAGATCGACTTCAGCATCGACGAAACCCTGGAAGTGGATCGCGAGAAAGCGCCCTGGGCGAAAAACCGCGCCGAACTCGACGACCTGTGGCGCAAACGCGTCAAGGACGAAGTGCTGCGCCTGAAGATCGCCGGCAAGGAAACCAAGGATATTCAGGAACTGCTGACCAAGCGCTACAAGAATCAGGCGGCGCGTCTGAAGCAGACCCGTGGCGAGGATGTGTTCCAGGCCTACATCAACGCCTTCGCCACCACCTACGACCCGCACACCACCTACCTCTCGCCGGACAACGCGGAAAACTTCGATATCAACATGAGCCTGTCGCTCGAAGGTATCGGCGCCGTTTTGCAGAGTGACAACGAGCACGTCAAGGTCGTACGCCTGGTGCCAGCTGGCCCGGCAGAAAAGAGCAAACAGATCGCCCCGGCCGACAAGATCGTCGGCGTCGCACAGGGCACTGGTGAAATGGTCGACGTGATCGGCTGGCGCCTGGACGAAGTGGTCAAGCTTATCCGTGGCCCGAAAGGTTCGACCGTGCGCCTGGAAGTGATCCCAGCGAGCAATCCGCCCAGTGACCAGACCAGCAAGGTCGTCACCATCACCCGTGAAGCGGTCAAGCTGGAAGAGCAGGCCGCCAAGAAGAAGGTGCTGAACCTGCAGCACGAAGGCCGGGATTACAAGCTCGGCGTGATCGAACTGCCGGCCTTCTACCTCGACTTCAAAGCCTTCCGTGCCGGCGATCCGAACTACAAGAGCACGACCCGCGACGTCAAACGCCTGCTCGACGAACTGCAGGCCGAGAAAGTCGATGGCGTGGTCATTGACCTGCGCAACAACGGCGGCGGCTCCCTGCAGGAAGCCACCGAACTGACCAGCCTGTTCATCGAACAAGGCCCAACCGTCCTGGTGCGCAACGCCGACGGCCGCGTCGATGTGCTCGCCGACGAGAACAAGGGCATCTACTACAACGGCCCGCTCGCCGTTCTGGTGAACCGCCTGTCCGCCTCCGCCTCGGAGATTTTCGCAGGCGCCATGCAGGACTATCACCGTGCGCTGATTCTCGGTGGTCAGACCTTCGGTAAAGGCACCGTGCAGACCATTCAGCCGCTCAACCATGGCGAGCTGAAGCTGACCCTGGCCAAGTTCTATCGCGTTTCCGGACAGAGCACCCAGCATCAGGGCGTAATCCCCGACATCCTCTATCCGGATGTCATGGATACCAAGGACATCGGCGAAAGCGCCCTGCCCGCCGCCCTGCCCTGGGACAGCATTCGCCCGGCCATCACGCCCGAGCTGGACCCGATCAAGCCGTTCCTCAGCGAGCTCAAGGCACGCCATGACCAGCGCACCGCCAAGGATCCGGACTTCGTCTTCACCCGTGACCGCCTGACCCTGGCCAAGAAGCTGATGGCCGAAACCACCGTCAGTCTCAACGAGAAGACGCGCCGCGCGCGCCAGGCAGAAGTCGAAGCCAAGCAATTGGCACTGGAGAACAACCGTCGCGAGGCCAAGGGCGAAGAACCGCTCAAGGAACTGGCGAAAGAAGACGAGGATGCACTGCCAGTCGCCGACGAGAAGAGCACTCCGGAGGACGACGCCTACCTCGCCGAGTCCGGCCGTATCCTACTCGACTACCTGGGGTTGAACCCGTCGCTGGCGCTGCACTGACAGGCAAGTAGTCTAACGTCATCAAATCGTCATCGAACTGTCGTGAAATGCAGGGGCCGGTCAAAAACCGGCCCCTTCGTTTTCCGGCAGATCGAGAACACCATGACCGTCACCGAGCAGTTGAGCGCACTGGGTAACATCCTCGCTCACGGCGACCTCAGCAGCCTGTTCCAGCCCATTGTTTCGCTTTCCGAGCAACGCATTCTCGGCTACGAAGCTTTGACCCGCGGCCCCTCGAACAGTCCGCTGCACTCACCGCTGACGCTGTTTGCCGTGGCCCGCCACGCCGGGCGCCTGAGCGAACTGGAGATGGCCTGTCGCAAGAGCGCCTGCAGAGGTTTCAGCGCCCAGGGTCTGGACGGCAAGTTGTTTCTCAACGTCTCGCCAGAGTCGTTGCTCGACCCCAGCCACCAGCCGGGGCGAACCTTGAAACTGCTGCAGGCCTTCGCCATCCCACCCAGCCAGGTGGTGATCGAACTCACCGAGCAATCGCCCACCGAAGACTTCGGCCTGCTCGACAACGCCCTGCATCACTACCGCGCCATGGGATTTTCCATCGCCCTCGATGATCTCGGCGCAGGTTATTCCAGCCTGCGCCTGTGGTCGGAGCTGCGTCCGGACTACGTGAAAATCGATCGCCATTTCATCGATGGCATCCACCTGGACGCGGTGAAGCGCGAATTCGTCGGCTCTATCCTGAAAATGGCCGCAGCCTCTCGCGCTCAGGTGATTGCCGAAGGCATCGAGCAAGCTGAAGAGCTGGCGGTACTGGCCGAGATGGGCGTCGACCTGGTGCAGGGCTATCTGCTCAGCCGGCCGCAGGAAAAACCGCCGCGTGACGCCCGGCAACTGCTACCGAGACTGCAAAGCAGCCAGACCAGCCTCGGCGAGGAAAGCCACGACCTCAGCGCCCTGCTCAACGAACAACCTGCTGTGGATCAGCACACTGCCATCGCCGAGGTGCTGGACGCGTTCCGCGCGCAGGCCAATCTCAACTCGCTGGCGGTGCTGGATCAGCACAACCAGCCAGTCGGTATCGTCCACCGCCACTCGCTCTCCGAAGCCCTGCTCAAACCCTTCGCCACCGACCTGTTCGCCCGCAAGCCGATCAGCCGCCTGATGAGCCAGGATTTTCTCGCCGTGGAGCTGACGCAATCGCTGCAGAAGGTCAGCCGCCTGCTCACCAGCCGCGCGCGCCAACGCATAGAAGAAGACTTCATCATCATCCAGGGCGGGCGCTACCTGGGTCTGGGCCGCGTCATCGACGTGCTCAAGTTGATCACCGAGCAAAAACTACAACAGGCGCGCCACGCCAACCCACTGACCCTGCTACCGGGCAACGTACCGATCCAGCAGTGCCTCACCCGCCTGCTGCAACAACAACGCGAGGCGGCGGTGTGTTACGTCGATATCGACAGTTTCAAACCCTTCAACGATATCTATGGTTATGCCAAGGGCGACGAGGTGCTGCTGTGCCTGGCCCAGTGCCTGAACGATAAGGTGGATCCTGCGCGTGACTTCGTCGGCCATATCGGCGGCGACGATTTCATGCTGGTGCTCGGTTCCAGCGACTGGCGCGACAAGCTTGGTCGTCTGATCGAGGATTTTCAGGGCCAATGCCGGCGGTTCTATCGGGAAGAGCACCTGCAGGCCGGCTGCTTCAGCGCACACAATCGACAGGGCCAGCGCCAGGAATATGCGCTGCTGTCACTCTCCATCGGTGTGGTTTATCTGCACAGCGATGATTGCGTGCAACTGGATGCCTCGCGGCTGGCGGAGCTTGCCTCCGAAGCCAAGCGCCAGGCCAAGGCGATACCGGGCTACAGCCTGCATATTCTCGATGGATCAGCGGCCTGAACGAGAGACATCGTCCGCCTGTGCCGCATAACGCTCGGCCAATGTGGAATCGATTGCAACACCGGGCGCACCGTCACGGTACAGCTGACTGAGACGACTGGCTGCGAGCGGGTGCCCGGCCGCCAGCGCTTGCGTCCAGTAGCGCACGGCCTCCTGGCCGTCCGGTGCCTGTCGGGTATTGCCTTGCAGGGCCTGAACCCCCAACTGGTAGGCAGCCTTGCCATCACCACCGGCAGCAGCCAGGCACAACAGACGCAGCCCCTCCTCGCGCGCGCCCAGGCCTTGCCCGCGAAACAGCAGGATATGGCCATAAAAGCTCTGCGCCGAAGTGTCGCCCAGGTTGGCCATGCGTCCGTACTGGCCCTGCATCCACTGCCAGGCACGCGGCTGACGCATCACCCATGGCCAATGGAACAGCCGTCGAGCCAGCCAGTAGCCCAGTCGAGCGCGTAGACGCCAGAGGAGCCTAGACATCGGCGGGATAATCGAATTCGAACACACGCACAACCTCTGCTGCGTGCCAGGACGCCGCCGCGACGCCATCGGAAGCGCCACTGAAACGCCCCAGGCGCGTTACACAGTCGAAGAAACCGGTACGCGGCAAACGGCTTGCGCCCTGGCTGATCACCAATGCGCTGCGCAGGGGACGTTCGGCACGGGCATCGAGCGCAGCCAGATGCTCAAGTGCCGCAGCAAGGGTCTGCATGGCGGGAGTCGGTAGATCGAGGCGCTCGATCAACGCGCGATAGGTCAGCAGATGACGTTGGCGGCGGGCATCGTCCAGCTCTGCGAGCAAGGCCTGCCAGTGCTGGCGACTGATGCGCACGCTCAAGACCAGCCCTCCAAGCCCAGCTCCCAGGCCAACGAACGCAGGATTGCGGCATCGGGTTGGCGCTCACCACGCTCGATCATGGCCAGGTAGTGAGGGCTGATACCTACACTGCGAGCCAGTGCTTCCGGGCTCAAGCCCTTGGCCTCACGCAACACTTGCAACTGCTCCAGCGGCGCGCGAGTGGCTGTCGGAGCCGGTGTGGGGGCAGCGATTGCGGCGGACTCCTCGCGCCCTGCCGCCTTCAACAAGGCCTGGTAATCGGCCCAGGGCAGTACGGCGTATTCCGGTTCGCCGTCGCGGGCA
The DNA here is from genome assembly GCF_003008615.1 of Pseudomonas mendocina. NCBI lineage: Bacteria > Pseudomonadati > Pseudomonadota > Gammaproteobacteria > Pseudomonadales > Pseudomonadaceae > Ectopseudomonas > Ectopseudomonas mendocina. The sequence continues at coordinate 3,950,187 of NZ_CP027657.1, read as the reverse complement.
ATGATTTGCACAGTCATGGAGCTCTCCATCTCAATAACGCCGTTGGAAAGCAGGATCTACGATCTCGGCACCTTCCTTGCGAGCTGCCATCTTAACAGGCCCCTGCCCTGCAGGGCGTGCTCAATAGCACTGAGAGCGGTGCATAACCACAACTATGACTCCCGACGCGCACAGCGTCGCTATGAGTGAACCGTCTGCTCGTCAGTCGGCAAATGTTCGATAAGCGCCAGGCGCTCCGGGCTCTGCTTGTCGCGCCAGGCCTTGAACGCCTCCAGTTCGGCGTGCCAGGTGCGCATCACCCAAGCCAGCACGGCTAGATCATCGACGAAGCCGACGCCCACCAACCAGTCAGGGATCGCATCCAGCGGGCTCAGGAAGTACAGAAGCGCCGCCACCACCATCAGCAAGGCCTGGCTGCTGATCTGCCGATACTCACCTTTGAACCAGGCCAGGCAGAGTGCGCGCAGCAGACGCAGATCCTCTTTGAGCGCTGCGAAACGCTCGCCCTGCGGCGTACGCTTGTCACCCAACGCACGGAGCAATTCCGGTAGACGTCCCTCACGCAGGAAGCGCGCCGCCAGGGGCAGGTAACGGGTCAGTTTCCATGGAGCTTTCATCGGCCCTCCTCGGCAAGCCAGGCAGTGTCTGGGCTTGCCTCGCTTATCCACCGAAGCTGTGGATAACTCTGTGAAAATACCTTCAACAAGCTTACCAAAGCCCCGTGGCATGGGGCCTTCGCTCAGATCGGGCATTTTTTATACAGCACATAAAACTCATGAAAATCAATAAGTTGCTGATTGACACAAGCAGGCTGCAGATGTAGCTGGCGCTTATTGGGAATGCTTCCCATGATGTGCATAAGCGTAACACTCAAGCACCAGCGCGATACCCGATACCCTCCAGAAACGACAACGCCCCGTCAAGACAGGGCGTTGTGCTGACACACGAAAGTGTTACTCGGCAGCCGGCTCGGCGGCCTTCTGATCCTTGATGCCGATCAGCTCCAGATCGAACACCAAGACCGAGTTGGCCGGGATAGCCGGAGACGGGCTCTGCTCGCCGTAAGCCAGCTCGCTGGGGATATACAGCTTGTATTTCTCGCCAACGTGCATCAGTTGCAGACCTTCGACCCAGCCCGGAATCACACCGCCAACCGGCAGATCGATGGGGCTGCCACGAGCGACGGAGCTGTCGAATACGGTGCCGTCGGTCAGTTTGCCTTCGTAGTGAACGGTCACCACGTCGCTTTCTTTCGGCTGTGCGCCGTCAGCTTTCTTCACCACTTCATACTGCAGGCCGGACTCGGTGGTCACGACGCCGTCACGCTTGCCGTTCTCTTCGAGGAATTTCTTGCCGGCTTCGGCCGCTTCCTTGTTCAGTGCAACCATGCGCTCTTCGGCACGTGTCTGCAGGAAGGAGAAGGCCTCGATCATGTCTTCGTCCTTGATGCGTGGCTCCTTCTTCGCCAGCGCGTCTTCGATACCCTGGGCGACGGCCTTGGAATCCAGATCGTCCATGCCTTCTTCGGACAGGCTGCGGCCCATGTTCAGGCCAATGCCATAGGAGGCTTTCTGCGCCGGGCTCTTGAGTTCGACTTCGCTGGTTTGCGAATCGCAACCGGCTAGCACCAGGCCCACCAGGGCAACTGCCGCCGCCAAACGATGCTGTTTCATGCTTGTTCCTTGTAGATGCGCCCGAAGGCCGTCGTGTGAAAGCGCGAGCTTAGCAGTCCGCCACGATAACTGGCTACGGCATAGGAGCCGAGCAGTGCGCATAAGTTCAAGCAAACAAAGGAATTTTCTGAAGTTTTCGGCGAGTGCCGAATGATTGTCACAGGAGGGGATGAAGCGAGGATAGAAATGGCGCAGCGGACGGGACTCGAACCCGCGACCCCCGGCGTGACAGGCCGGTATTCTAACCGACTGAACTACCGCTGCGCGTAACTGCGAGATTGGTGGGTGATGACGGGATCGAACCGCCGACCCTCTGCTTGTAAGGCAGATGCTCTCCCGGCTGAGCTAATCACCCTTCACTCTCGAAGTGGGGCGCATTCTAGAGAGCGATCCGGGCCTTGGCAAGCCCCTCATGCAAAAAAATTCATCGGCCCAGCAAGAACTTAGGCGATACCGGCGAATTTTCTCACAGGCCCGTGGTCAGGGTTGGCCTGAGCTCGCCAGCGGAGAATAATGCGCGCTCTGTGCCGATGGACGAATCGCGATCACGCAAACTGTCCACACCCTTACATCCGTCGCAGCCCCGCCCTTTCCAAGCGAGAAAGCCCAGGAAGACGCTGCCTGCGACCTCAATACCAATGGAGAGTCACCCGCTCATGTGGTTCCGTAACCTGCTGGTCTACCGCCTCACTCAGGACATTCCCTTCGACGCCGAAGCACTGGAGACCGCACTGGCCAGCAAGCCGGCCCGCCCCTGCGCTACCCAAGAGCTGACCACCTATGGTTTCACCGCCCCCTTTGGCAAAGGCGCCGACGCACCTCTGGTACACGTCAGCGGCGATTTCCTGCTGATTGGCACGCGCAAGGAAGAGCGCATCCTGCCGGGCTCGGTGGTGCGCGACGCGCTGAAGGAGAAGGTCGACGAGATCGAGAACACCCAGATGCGCAAGGTGTACAAGAAAGAGCGCGACCAGATCAAAGACGAGATCGTGCAGGCGTTCCTGCCGCGCGCCTTCATTCGCAAATCCGGCACCTTCGCCGCCATCGCGCCGAAGCAGGGCCTGATTCTGGTGGACAGTGCCAGCGCCAAGAAAGCCGAAGACCTGCTCTCCACCCTGCGCGAAGCCATGGGTTCGCTACCGGTGCGCCCGCTGTCGGTGAAGATCGCGCCGACTGCCACGCTGACCGACTGGCTGAAAACCCAGAAAGCAGCGGAAGGTTTCTTCGTTCTGGACGAATGCGAGCTGCGCGACACTCACGAAGATGGTGGCGTGGTGCGCTGCAAGCGCCAGGATTTGACCAGTGAGGAAATCCAGTTGCACCTGTCCACCGGCAAGCAGGTCACCCAGCTGTCGCTGGCCTGGCAGGACAAATTGTCTTTCGTGCTCGACGACAAGCTGACCATCAAACGCCTGCGCTTCGAGGACGTTCTGCAAGAGCAAGCCGAACAGGACGGTGGCGACGATGCGCTGGCCCAGCAGGATGCCAGCTTCATCCTGATGATGATGACCCTGGTGGAGTTCCTGCCGGAGTTGTTCACCGCTCTGGGCGGCGAAGAGATTCCGCAGGGAATCTGAGCGCAGGACGGGCGCAACTCGCCAGAGGGCTTGGCGGGTTGCACCCGCCCTACAGGCCCAACCGAGCTGCGCCGAGCCGGTAGCCCGGATGCCTTCGGGCTATGCCGGGCTTCAGCCAGGTAGGGCGAACCGGAACGCCGGCCGCTAGTAGCGCCCGCGAACAGTCCGCCAAGCCTAACTTCAGTGGTGTACTGCTTCGCGAGTAACCCGCGCCAGCAAACCCCGTAGCACAGCGCGCCGCCGGGGCTTCTATGGTGCACTCACCTCAGGTCAGTGACTCCAGGCTGGCGGTAAAGGCACTGGCGCCCCGCTCCGCCGTGCTGAAGTTGTGACGCATGAAGGCGAACAACTCGCGCCCACAGCCCATGGCCGGGGCTGGCGCCTCGGCCAGCTCGCGTGACGCCAACTCGTTCTCGTCAACCCTCAGCAGCAGTTCCCCGCTCTGGCCGTCCACGCGCAGCAGATCGCCGTCGCGCACCCGTGCCAACGGCCCACCATCGAAAGCCTCGGGGCAGACATGGATGGCAGCCGGAATCTTGCCGGAAGCACCGGACATACGCCCGTCAGTCACCAGCGCCACCTTGAAGCCACGATCCTGCAGCACCCCGAGATAAGGCGTCATCTTGTGCAGCTCGGGCATACCATTGCTGCGCGGCCCCTGAAAACGCACCACGGCAACGAAATCGCGCTCCAGCTTGCCAGCCTTGAACGCCTCGACCAGTTCCAGCTGATCTTCGAAAACCAGCGCAGGCGCCTCCACCACCTGATGCTCCGCCGCCACGGCTGAGACCTTCATCACTCCGCGCCCGAGATTGCCTTGCATCAAACGCAGGCCACCCTCCGCCGAGAATGGCCGGGCAACGGGGCGCAGTACGCTTTCCTCCAGGCTTTCGCGCGGGCCGTCGCGCCACACCAGCTTGCCGCCGTCAAGGAAGGGTTCACGGGTATAGCGCGACAGACCATGTCCCGCCACGGTGTTGACATCTTCGTGCAGCAGACCTGCTTCGAGCAGCTCGCGAATCAGCAGCGCCATACCGCCAGCAGCCTGGAAGTGATTGATATCGGCCTTACCGTTGGGATAGACGTGGGCCAGGGTCGGCACCACCTCGGACAGATCGGCCATGTCTTGCCAGGTCAGCAGAATACCGGCCGCACGGGCGATGGCCGGCATGTGCAGAGTGTGATTGGTCGAACCACCCGTGGCATGCAGGGCGACGATGGAATTGACCAGGCAACGCTCGTCGACGATCTCGCCAATGGGCATGAACTGGCCGCTCTGCTTGGTCAGGCGGGTGACCTGCTGCGCGGCTTCACGGGTCAATGCATCGCGCAGCGGCGTCCCCGGGTTGATGAACGAGGCACCCGGCAGGTGCAGCCCCATCACTTCCATCAACAGCTGGTTGGTATTGGCGGTGCCATAGAACGTGCAGGTGCCAGGGCCGTGATAGGCAGCCATTTCGGCAGCCAGCAACTCTTCGCGCGAGGCCTTGCCTTCCGCGTAGCGCTGGCGCACATCGGCCTTTTCCTTGTTGGACAGGCCCGAGGTCATCGGCCCGGCCGGCACGAATATCGACGGCAGATGACCGAAACGCAGCGCCCCCATCACCAGGCCCGGCACGATCTTGTCGCACACGCCCAGATACAACGCGGCGTCGAACATGTTGTGCGACAGCGCCACGGCGGTGGACATGGCGATCACCTCGCGACTGGCGATGCCAATCTCCATGCCCGGCTCGCCCTGCGTGACGCCATCGCACATGGCCGGTACGCCACCGGCGAACTGGCCCACCGAACCCAGCTCACGCAGCGCCTGCTTGATCTGCTCGGGAAAGGTTTCGTAGGGCTGATGGGCCGACAACATGTCGTTGTAGGCAGACACGATGGCCACGTTGGCCGCCTCCATCAGACGCAGGGTCTGCTTGTCGTCACCGCTGCAACCGGCCACGCCGTGAGCGAAGTTGGCGCACTGCAACTTGCCACGTTGCGGCCCTTCGCTGGCGGCCGCACGAATCATCGCCAGGTAGCGCTGGCGCGTGGCACGACTGCGCTCGATCAGACGGTCAGTGACTTCTACGACGCGGGGATGCATGGGCTTCTCCAGGCTTGCGACTAACATTTATTTGTTTTTACAACAAAATACTGCCACTCGCTGAACTTGATTTCTAGATTAATCGGCATAATCTTGTAATTAAAACAACAAAATCACAGGAACCTCACCATGACACTACGAATCGCCATCAATGGCTTTGGCCGTATCGGCCGCAACGTGCTACGCGCACTCTATACCCAGAATTATCGCCAACATCTGCAGGTCGTGGCGATCAACGATCTGGGCGATAGCGCGATCAATGCCCACCTTCTGCAATATGACAGCGTGCACGGCCACTTTGCCGAAACGGTCAAGGTCGATGGCGAAAGCCTATGGGTCAGGGACGATAAAATCGCCGTCAGCGCCATTCGCAACCCAGCCGAACTGCCGTGGAAAACCCATCAGGTCGACGTGGTGCTGGAATGCACCGGGCTGTTCACCGAACGCGAAAAGGCGGCCGCCCATCTCACGGCAGGCGCCCGCAAGGTACTGATCTCGGCCCCCGCCAAAGGCGCCGATGCCACACTGGTATTCGGCGTCAACGAGCAAGTGCTGACGCCGGACATGCAGATCCTCTCCAACGCCTCCTGCACGACCAACTGCCTGGCTCCAGTCGCTCAGGTTCTGCATCGCGAGCTGGGCATCGAGCAGGGGCTGATGACCACCATCCACGCCTATACCAACGACCAGAATCTCTCCGACGTCTATCACAGCGACCCGTACCGCGCGCGCTCGGCCACCCAATCGATGATCCCGACCAAAACCGGCGCCGCTGAGGCCGTCGGTCTGGTGCTGCCGGAACTGGCCGGAAAACTCACGGGCATGGCGGTACGGGTACCGGTGATCAACGTGTCATTGGTCGACCTGACACTGCAACTCCAGCGCGAGACCGATGCAGCAGAGGTCAACGCCCTGTTCAAGGCTGCCAGCGAGCAGTCACCGGTGCTGGGTTACAACGCCCTGCCGCTGGTGTCCTGCGATTTCAACCACAACCCGCTGTCGTCGATCTTCGACGCCAACCACACCAAGGCCAGCGGCAAGCTGCTCAAGGTCATGGCCTGGTACGACAACGAGTGGGGCTTTTCCAACCGTATGCTGGACAACTGCCTGATCCTGGCGCGCATGGCCTGAATGAGGAGGCTCGATGAGTCGCAGCCGCATGGCCCGGACATCAAGGCGCTGCTGGAGCAGCCGCGCGAGTACCGTATCACCGACTATCAGGCCTACCTGGCCGGACGCGGGCAGGGTGTCGCGGGGCCGCCTAGGCCGCGCGCACCATAGAATGGCATCGATCCCCTAGGTGCGCACGACGCACCCTGCAGCCGCCGGCGATTGACTGCTGAAACGCCACTAGAAGTCCACCTTGCCCCTTCCCGCCTTGATCGCCCCACGTTTGCTCTTGCCATCGAGACGACGCGTTTTCGAGCCCAGGGTCGGCTTGGTCGGGCGGCGCTTCTTCTCCACCTTGCCCGCACTGCGAATCAGCTCAGCCAGTCGCTCCAGGGCGTCGGCGCGATTCTGCTCCTGAGTGCGATACTGCTGCGCCTTGATGATCACCACACCGCCGCTGGTGATGCGACTGTCGGAAAGCGCCAGCAGACGCTCCTTGTAGAACGGCGGCAGAGACGAGGCCTGACTGTCGAAACGCAGGTGCACCGCACTGGATACCTTGTTGACGTTCTGCCCACCGGCGCCCTGGGCGCGTATGGCAGTCAGCTCGATTTCATCATCCGGCAAGTGGACGCTGTTGGAGACGATTAGCATGGGCATGGTTTCGTAGGGGTCATGACCATCAGGATACCCGCCGAAGCTGTAATCTTTGCTTGAAATTTCCCCACGGTATTCGCCCAGCGCCTCGGCTAACGTAGCGGCCTGTATTTTTTCGGAAGCATTCGATGGACTCCATAACCCAGGCGGTACTCGGCGCCAGCATCCAGGGCGCGCTGCTCGGCCGCTGGCAAGGGCGCAAGGCGCTGCTCTACGGTGCCATGCTCGCCACCGTTCCCGATCTGGACGTGGTCATCGAATACGGCGACGCCGTCGCCAACATGACCTATCACCGCGGTTTCAGCCATTCGCTGTTCGTGCTAAGCGGCTTTGCCCTGCTGCTGACCTGGCTGGCCAGGCGCTTTCGTCCACATCCAGGCTATTCGGCCAATCGCTTGCTGCTCACGCTCTGGCTGGTGCTGATCACCCACCCACTGCTGGACGCCTTCACCAGCTACGGCACCCAACTGTTCTGGCCACTGATGCCAACACCCACGGCCTGGTCGAGCCTGTTCATCATCGATCCGCTGTACACCGTGCCGTTGATAGTCGCCGTAGTGGTCAGTCTCTTCACCGGCCTGCGCGAACAGACCTGGCGAGTGCCCGCTGCAGCCCTGGCGCTGTCGACGCTGTATATCGGTTTCAGCCTGGCCGGCAAGTTCATGGCCGAGCAGCGCGTAGAGCGCGAACTGGCGCGCCAGGGCATCCAGGCCGAACAGCTGTTCACCACTCCCACACCATTCAACACCCTGCTGTGGCGCGTGATCGTGCTCGACGGCGAGGACTACCACGAGGCCCTGGTCGGCTGGTTCGACACGGCACCACCACAACTGCAGCGCCTGCCACGCGGCACCGAACTGCGCAAACAGCTGACTGACTCCCCCATGCATCAACGGTTGGACTGGTTCACCGGCGGCGTGCTGCGCTACGACCAGGTTGGCGAGCACCTGATCGTCACGGATTTACGCCTGGGCATGACCGGTTTCCATCCCTTCCGCTTCGACTTCGCTCATCTGCAGGATGGTCAATGGCAGGTGCATGAATACATCGATCGCCTGCCCTTCGAGCGTGGCGAAGTCGAGCACCTGGCCCTGCTCCTCAAGCGCATCTGGCGGCCGGAGCTGCAAATCCCTCTGCTGGCCTGGGCTGGCGAACTGCAGAAACCGCTTTTAACTGAGACCCGCTCGCACTAGGGAGGTTACTATCGGCGTCCCTTCCCACGAGGCAGGACGCCTGCAATGTTGTTTCGCCGCTTCGAATCCCTGATCGACGTCTTCAAGCCCAGCCCGGACGTCGCCCCGCCAGCCGGCATGCTGCGCTTTTATGGTCACTACCTGAAACAGGTATGGCCACTGATGATCGCGGTGCTGGTCATCGGCTTTTTCGCCGCCGTGATCGAGGTGGCGCTGTTCAGCTTCCTCGGCCAGTTGATCGACATGGCTCAGGCCAGTACGGATGCCAGCAGTTTCTTTACCGAGCATCAGAACGCACTGCTGTGGATGCTGCTGGTGGCACTGATCATCCGCCCGATCGTGTTCGGCCTGCACAACCTGCTCACGCATCAGGCAGTCAACCCGGGCCTGACCAACCTGATCCGCTGGCAGAACCACCGCTACGTGCTCAAGCAGAGCCTGAGTTTCTTCCAGAACGACTTCGCCGGCCGCATCGCCCAACGCGTGATGCAGACCGGCCCTTCGCTGCGCGACTCGGCCATGCAGGTGATAGATGCGCTCTGGCACGTGGTGGTCTATGCCGGCAGCGCCTTGTATCTGTTCGCCGCCGCCGACCTGCGCCTCGTCGTGCCGCTGGCCCTGTGGATAGTCGGCTACAGCGCCGCGTTGTGGTACTTCGTGCCGCGCATCAAGGCACGCTCCGCTGCGGCATCCTCCGCACGCTCGAAAGTCATGGGCCGGGTGGTCGACGGCTACAGCAACATCGCCACGCTCAAGCTGTTCGCTCACTCGCAGGAGGAGGAAAGCTACGCCCGCGAAGCAATGCAGGATCTGCTCGACAAGTTCCGCCTGCAGTCGCGCACCATCACCGCGCTGGACTTTCTGATCACCTGCCTGAACGGCGTACTGATCGTCGGCACCGGCGCCCTGGCGCTGTGGCTATGGAGCCAGGCACTGATCACCACCGGCGCCATCGCCCTGGCCCTAGGCCTGGTGATCCGCATCAACAACATGGCCGAGTGGATCATGTGGGTGGTCAACGGCATCTTCGAGAACGTCGGCACCGTGCAGGATGGCATGCAGACCATCGTCCAGCCGCGCCAGGTACTCGACCACGACGGCGCCAAACCGATCCAGGTACAGCAGGGCGCCGTGCGTTTCGAGGACATCCACTTCCATTACGGCAAGAAAGGCGGCGTGATTGCAGGTTTCAGCCTCGACATCCGTCCAGGCGAGAAGATCGGCCTGGTCGGCCCCTCCGGCGCTGGCAAGTCGACCCTGGTCAACCTGTTGCTGCGTCTCTACGACCTGGAGAACGGTCGCATCCTGGTCGACGGCCAGGACATCGCCACCGTGACCCAGGAAAGCTTACGGGCTCATATCGGCGTGGTGACCCAGGACACCTCGCTGCTGCACCGTTCGATCCGCGACAACCTGCGGTACGGCAACCCCGGCGCCAGCGACGAACAACTTTTGGAAGCGGTGCGCAAGGCTCGTGCCGACGCCTTCATCCCCACCCTCGATGACAGCCAGGGCGGCCATGGCCTGGATGCTCAGGTTGGTGAACGTGGGGTAAAACTGTCCGGCGGCCAGCGCCAGCGCATCGCGATCGCCCGTGTCCTGCTCAAGGACGCACCGATCCTGGTGCTGGACGAAGCCACCTCGGCACTGGACTCGGAAGTCGAAGCGGCGATTCAGGAAAGCCTGGATAGCCTGATGGAGGGCAAGACGGTGATCGCCATCGCCCATCGCCTGTCGACCATCGCGCGGATGGATCGCCTGGTGGTGATCGACCAGGGCCAGCTCATCGAAACCGGCACCCACGCTGAACTGATCGCCCGCGGCGGCTTGTATGCGCGCCTGTGGCAACACCAGACAGGTGGTTTCGTCGGGGTGGAGTGAACCAGTGGGAGGGGCTTCAGCCGCGAATCGCCGCTAAAGCGCCTCCCACAGCACGGTGCACCACGCGACTGTCGAAAGCATCGCGGCTGAAGCCCCTCCCACACCCGGAGTATCAGATCACTCCGCCGCTGGCTTCCTGCGCTTGAGCGGCGCGCTGCCATCTTCGCTGACCAGCGATGATGGCTTGCCAGCTGGGCGCGGGCCAGTCTTGCGCTTGGGGGCGGCGGCTTTCTTCGGATCTTTCTTGTCGGTCTTTTTCTTCTTGCTGCCGGCGGCCTTGCCCGAGGCCTTGAGGTTCTTCGGCCCCTGGTAGACGCCCTTCAGCTCCTTGATGGTGCGACGTTCGAAGCGCTGCTTGAGGTAGCGCTCGATGCTCGACATCAGGTTCCAGTCGGTGTGACAGATCAACGATACCGCCAGGCCTTCGCCTCCGGCGCGGCCGGTACGACCGATGCGGTGCACATACTCATCGCCGGAACGCGGCATATCGAAGTTGATCACCAGATCCAGGCCTTCGACATCCAGGCCGCGCGCCGCCACATCGGTGGCCACCAGCACCTTGACCGCGCCCTGACGCAGGCGCTCGATGGCCAGCTTGCGATCCTTCTGATCCTTCTCGCCGTGCAAGACGAACGTCTTGACCCCGGCCGCCACCAGTTTGCCATAGAGACGATCAGCCTGGACGCGGGTGTTGGTGAAGACGATGGCCTTGTCGTAGGTCTCATTGGCCAACAGCCAATCCACAAGCTGTTCCTTGTGGTAGTTGTGGTCGGCCGTGATGATCTGCTGGCGAGTGCCCTCGTTGAGCTGGCTGACGCTGTTGAGCATCAGGTGCTGCGGTTCCTTCAGCACCTTGGCGACCATCTCGCGCAGGCCATTGCCGCCAGTGGTGGCGGAGAACAGCAGTGTCTGGTGCGGGCCACAAGCCTCGGCCAGGCGCTGGGCGTCCTCGGCAAAGCCCATGTCGAGCATACGGTCGGCTTCGTCGAACACCAGCACCTCGACCTCATCCAGCGGCAGGTTACCGGCGTTGGCATGCTCAATCAGCCGGCCTGGCGTGCCGATCAGGATATCGATCTTGCGCATCATCGCGGCCTGCACCTTGAAGTCCTCGCCCCCCGTCACCAGGCCGGCCTTGAGGAAGGTGAACTGGGCAAAACGCTCGACTTCCTTGAGCGTCTGCTGCGCCAGCTCACGGGTCGGCAGCAGAATCAGCGCGCGAATGCTCAGGCGCTGCTTGGCGTTGCCGTCGCCGAGCAACCGATTGAGCAGCGGCAGGACGAAAGCGGCGGTCTTGCCGCTGCCGGTCTGGGCGATCACCCGCAGATCCTTGCCCTCCAATGCGGGCGGAATCGCTGCCGTCTGCACCGGAGTCGGCTCGACGAAATTAAGCTCGGCCACGGCTTTCAGCAGGCGGTCATGCAGGGCGAATTGGGCAAACACGGGAGCACTACCTCGAAAAATCGACAAAACGGTGCATAGCCTAACGGTTTCCGGCGTCGGGGCCGAGTTTCTTTGCATTCAAATAAGATTCAAGCGCCGACGAGTGGTACGACGTCTGGCGAACTTGTCGCGCGGCAATCGATCTATCTGTCAGATAACTTGCTTGTGGAGGCACCATGAACTCCTCGTTGATCTACCACGTCACTTCAAGCCTGGATGGGTATATCGCTCGCCCCGACGGCCGCCTCGACTGGTTCGATTCACACCGCCAGACGGACGAGGAATACAGCTTCCAGTATTTCTACTCGGGTATCGACGCCCTGCTGATGGGCCGTGGCACCTACGAAGCACTGCTGGCACGTGGCGGCCCCTGGCCTTATCCCGGCAAGCCTTGCGTGGTGCTTACCCGCCTCGCGCTGTCACGCGCCTCCGATGAGATTCAACTCACTCACTGCACGCCGGCCCAAGCCGTGGCTGCACTGGAGGAGGCAGGTTTTCATCGCATCTGGCTAGTAGGCGGTAGTTTGCTCGCAGGTAACTGCTACACCGCCGGCCTGATCGATGAAGTGATCGTCAATCTGGCCCCGCATCTGCTCGGTGCCGGCGTCCCGATGCTGGCCACGGGAATGGAGCGTAGCCTGACACTGAGCGACCAGCGCCGCTTCAACAGCGGTACGCTGCAGTTGCACTATCAGGTACAGAAACAGGCCAGCCAGCCCACGCAGATTCCTTCTCCGCGCATCAATGCGGCCTGATCAACGCTCGAGCTGTTGCTTGCGCAACAGCCGGGCGCTGTCCCAACCCACTAGCAGTACCGCCAGCCAGATAGGCAGGTAGGTCAGCCATTGCCCAGCATCGAAACTCTCCCCCAGCACCAGCAAGGCCACGGCGAATAGCAACACGGGCTCGACATAGCTGAGAATGCCGAATAGCCCCAGCGGCAGCAGCCGGCTGGAGGCCATGTATGCAGCAAACGCCAGCGTACCGATCAGCGCCATGCCCGGTACCAGTAGCCAGAGCGCAGGACGTCCATCGAACGCGCCAACCGGCCCGTAGACGACGATCAGCCAGATCGCCAATGGCGCCAGCATCAGCATCTCCAGTACGAACCCGGACAACGCATCCAGGCGCATCCAGCGGCGCAGCATGAAATAAGGCGGATAGCCCAATGCCGTGATCAACGTCAGCCAGGAAAACGCCTGGGTACGCCATAGCTCGTGCAATACACCAAGCATGGCGCAAGCCACTGCCAATCGCTGCAAGGGACGCAGACGCTCGCCATAGAACAACCGCCCAGTCAGCACCATCGCCAATGGCAGAAGGAAGTAACCCATGGACACTTCCAGCATGTGTCCAGCCAACGGTGCCCAGAGAAAAATCCCCCACTGCACGCCGATCAGCGCTGCTGCCAAAGGACAGGCCGCCAAAAGAAGCGGCTCGCGGCGCAGGCGCATGAAGCTCTCGCGCAGCAACCCGGTCTGCCGAGCCAACACCACCAGCAGCAAGACCAGCGGAATCGACCAGAGCACACGCTGGGCGAAAATCTGCACGCCATCCAGCGGCGCCAACCACTGCACGTAGCCGGGCAACACCGCGAACAGCACCGACGCTCCTACCGACAACGCCACCCCACGCCCCGACAGCTGCATCAGACTGCTCTCCCTTGCGCTTGCCGCGTCCGCCCGAAACCAACCAGTGGCAGTGATGCGACGATCACTGCACCGCCCAGCGCCAGGCGCAACAGATCCGCGTCGTGATTCCAGATCAGCAGATTGACCAGCAACCCAGCTGGTACCAGGGCATTGTTCATCACCGCCAGAGTGCCGCCATCGACCAGGCTGGCGCCCTTGTTCCACCAGTACAGACCCAGCCCCGAAGCGACCACGCCGAGCCAGCCGAGCACACTCCACTGCAGCGCCGTGGCCGGCAAACGCTCGCCATCGCCGAGCAGCAAGAAGGCCGGCAGCGCCACCAGCAGCGCCCCAAGATAGAAGAAGCCGAAGCGTTTGTATTGCGGCTCCGTCGACGGGTGGCTGCGCAGCAAGTGCTTGTAAAGCACCTGGCCAGCGGCGAAGGTGAAGTTGGCGATTTGCAGCAGTACGAAACCCAGCATGAAGCCACTGCTGATGCCGTCATAGCGAATGATGCCCGCGCCCAGTACCGCCACCACCGCGGCTACCAGTGCCCAAGGATTGAAACGCCGATTGAGAGCGTCCTCGATCAGCGTCACGTGCAGCGGTGTGAGGATGGTGAACAGCAACACCTCCGGTACGGTCAGTACCGAGAAGCTCAGGTACAGGCAGACGTAGGTGACGCCAAACTGCAGCGCACCGATCAGCAACATGCCGCGTACGAAAGACGGTGCATGGCCGCGCCAGCGAGTCAGAGGGACAAACAGCAGCCCGGCGATGACGATGCGCGTCAGTACTGCAAAATAGCTATCGACCCGACCGGCCAGATATTCGCCGATCAGACTGAAGGAAAAAGCCCACAGCAGGGTCACGATCAACAGATAGCGCATGGTCACCTCAGGAACAGGCGGCGACCTTAGCGCGTTCATCGCAGGCGTACAATCGACAGCAGGCGAACCCCGCCGGCCTCACGTGAAAGCCGTCGCCACCGGGCAAGAGCGCGTCGCTAGGCACGCGTAAAAAAGCCGGACATTGCTTGCGCAGTGTCCGGCAGAAGCGCCCAGGAGCCCAGGCGCCAGGAGAGTTTGGATCAGGCCACTTCAGCCAGCTTGGCCCTGGCCTGCGCCAGGCCTTTCTCGCTGAACTCGGCGCCCATGTTCAGGCCCTCGGCATGGATGAACTGCACGTCGTGGATGCCGATAAACGCCAGTGCCTGACGCAGGTAGGGTTCCTGATGATCCAGGCCGCTGCCGGCATAGATGCCACCACGGGCGGTGAGCACGAAGGCACGCTTGCCAGTCAACAGACCCTGTGGGCCGGTATCGGTGTACTTGAAAGTGACGCCAGCGCGCAGCACGTGATCCAGCCAGGCCTTCAGGGTGCTGGGAATCGCGAAGTTGTACATCGGCGCAGCCAGTACCAGTACATCGGCGGCCAGCAACTCGTCGGTCAGTTGGTTGGAACGCGCCAGCGCGGCTTTCTCGGCCTCGCTCTGCTGCTCGCTCGGCGTCATCCAACCGCCCAGCAGGGTGGCGTCCAGGTGTGGTACCGGATCGACGGCGAGGTCGCGAACCTGAACCTGGTCTGCCGGATGGGCCGCTTGCCAGGTGGCGATGAATTGCTGGGTCAGGTCACGGGAAACCGAACCTTGTTGGCGGGCGCTGCTTTCGATAACCAGGACACGGGACATGTTTGAGACTCCATCGAAGTGGGTGAAGGTCGATGGAGCACAGACTAGATTCGCAACGATCGATTAAAAAGCGCAAATATCCGCTTACATATATCGACAAAGTTGATTTATGGAGGCCCCGTGGCTAGGCTTTGCCTACTTGAGCCCGCAGGTCAGGCTGATTCGCAGGCGGATCACGCTACGCGTGAACTTGACGGTCATGTTGTTGCTGGCGCCAGGAGCCAGGACGGTGCGCCGCGTGCGCGGCGCCTCGGGGCCATTGCGGAATACCGCTCTGCATTCGGCTTCGCTCTGACCGTAGTTGTAGAGCATCAACGCCGCCATGTTGTGGTCGATCTCTTGAGTGGTAGCAGAGACCTCGGCGCCGTTGAACTGCTTCTCCACCTCGATGGGATAGGCGTAGGCCCCCAACGGCAGGCAAGTGAACAGCAGGCAGATTATTTTTTTCATAGGTGCTCTCCAACATGGGATCGCCAGTGTAAGTCGAGATCGTCGGCGATAACAGGTCGATACAGGCAGGATGATGTGATGAAAGCCCCCCGCGTAACCCTGGATCAATGGCGCACGCTGCAAGCCGTGGTGGATCAGGGCGGCTTCGCCCAGGCAGCCGAAGTGCTGCACCGCTCGCAGTCCTCGGTCAGCTATACCGTGGCGCGCATGCAGGAACAGCTCGGCGTACCACTGCTGCGCATCGATGGGCGCAAGGCCGTGCTGACCGAAGCAGGCGACGTGCTGCTGCGACGCTCGCGACAACTGGTCAAGCAGGCCAGCCAGCTGGAAGACCTGGCCCACCATATGGAACAGGGTTGGGAAGCCGAGGTGCGCCTGGTGGTGGACGCGGCCTACCCCACTGCCAATATCGTCCGCGCGCTGACCGCCTTCATGCCGCAAAGCCGCGGCTGTCGTGTACGTCTGCGTGAAGAGGTGCTGTCCGGCGTCGAGGAGGTGCTGCTCGAAGGTACCGCCGACCTGGCTATCAGCGCACTGAACATCACCGGGCACCTCGGTATCGAGCTCAATGAAGTGGAGTTCGTCGCCGTCGCCAACCCGGAACACCCGCTGCATCGCCTGCAACGCGAGCTGAGCTTCCAAGATCTGGAAGGCCAGATGCAGGTGGTAACGCGCGACAGTGGCCGCCTGCAGCCGCGCGATGCCGGCTGGCTGGGCGCGGAACAACGCTGGACGGTGGGCAGCCTGCCGACCGCGCGCACCTTCGTCAGCAGCGGCCTGGGCTTCGCCTGGCTACCCCGTCACCTGATCACCCGCGAACTGCAGGAAGGTCAGCTCAAGCTTCTTCCGCTGACCCAGGGCGGCGTGCGCAAGCCCCGCTTCTTCCTCTACAGCAACAAGGATCGCGTGCTAGGCCCGGCGACACAGATCCTCATCGAACTGATCAAGAACTTCGATGCAGCACCGCTGGACGCCGCCTTCGCCGCGCCGCAGTCGCCCAACTGAGGACTGCCCATGCCCTACTTCGACAACGATGGCTGCCAACTGCATTACGAAGACTATGGCCATGGCACGCCGCTGCTGCTGGTGCATGGTCTGGGCTCGAGCACTCGCGACTGGGAGTACCAGATTCCGTTGCTCAGCCAGCACTACCGGGTAATTGCGCTCGACGTGCGCGGCCATGGCCGCTCGGACAAACCCCGCGAGGCTTACCGCATTGCCGATTTTGCCAGTGATGTGGCCGCACTGATCGAGTACCTGCAGCTGCCGCCCGTGCATCTGGTGGGCATCTCCATGGGCGGCATGATCGGCTTTCAGCTCGGCGTCGACCGCCCCGAACTGCTGCGCAGCCTGACCATCGTCAACAGCGGCCCCGAAGTGAAGGCCAAGAGCGCACGGGACTGGCTGGAGATCGGCAAACGCTGGACGCTATCGCGCCTGCTCAGCCTGGAGACCATTGCCAAGGCGCTGGCCAAGCTGCTGTTCCCCAAACCGGAGCAGGCCGAACTGAGGCGCAAGGTCGAGGAACGCTGGCCGCAGAATGACAAGCGCGCCTACCTCGCCAGCCTCGACGCCATCATCGGCTGGGGCGTGCGGGAACGCCTCAATCGCATCACCTGTCCTACGCTGGTGATCACCGCCGATCGCGACTACACCCCGGTCGAACGCAAGCGTGAATACGTGGCAGAAATGTCCAACGCGCGCCTGCTGGTGATCGAAAATTCGCGCCACGCCACACCACTGGATCAACCGGAACGCTTTAATAACGCCCTACTCGCCTTCCTCGGTGAGACTGCCAACAAGGAAAACTGACCATCATGCTCAAGCAACTCGTTCTTGCCACTGGCGCCCTGCTGCTGTCGACCAGTCTGCTGGCCGCGGAAAACCCCAAGGTGCTGCTGACCACCAGCCTCGGCGAAGTGGAAATCGAACTGGCTGCCGACAAGGCGCCGATCAGCACGCAGAACTTCCTCAAGTACGTCGACAGCGGCTTCTATGCCGGCACCCAGTTCCACCGGGTAATCCCGGGCTTCATGGTTCAGGGCGGCGGCTTCGATGCCGACATGCGCCAGAAGGACACCGACGCACCGATCAAGAATGAGGCCGACAATGGCCTGCACAATGTTCGCGGCACCCTGGCCATGGCCCGCACCCAGGCTCGTGACTCGGCCACCAGCCAGTTCTTCATCAACCACAAGGACAACGCCTTCCTCGATCACGGCTCGCGCGACTTCGGCTACGCCGTATTCGGCAAGGTCACCCGTGGCATGGACGTGGTCGACAAGATCGCCCAGGTACCGACCGGCAACCGCGGCATGCACCAGAACGTACCGCGTGAGCCAGTGCTGATCATCGAAGCCAAACGTCTGTAGACACCACACAAAAGACAAAGCCGCCCATCGGGCGGCTTTCTTATTCGATCTTGCGAGCTAGAGCCATGCAATACCGATGGCGGCCCCACAAAAACAGGCGAGAAAGCGGAGTGTGCTGTAGCACATGAGCATTTCGAGCCTGTTTTTAACGCAGCAGGGCCGACGCGCAGCAGATCGACGGCTTACTTCTCGACGAAGGCGCGCTCGATCAGGTAGTCACCCGGCTCACGCATACGCGGGGAAATCTTCAGACCGAAGCTGTCGAGCACTTCACTGGTCTCGTCGAGCATGCTCGGGCTGCCGCAGATCATGGCGCGGTCGTCCTGCGGGTTGATCGGTGGCAGGCCAATGTCGGCGAACAGCTTGCCGCTGCGCATCAGGTCGGTCAGACGCCCCTGATTCTCGAACGGCTCGCGGGTTACGGTCGGGTAGTAGATCAGCTTGCTCTTCAGCGCATCGCCAAAGAATTCGTTCTGCGGCAGATGCTCAGTGATGAACTCGCGGTAGGCAACTTCGTTCACGTAACGCACACCGTGCACCAGAATGACCTTCTCGAAACGCTCGTAGGTTTCCGGATCCTGGATCACGCTCATGAACGGCGCCAGACCGGTACCGGTGCTGAGCAGGTACAGGTGCTTGCCAGGGTTGAGGTCATCGAGCACCAGAGTACCGGTAGGCTTCTTGCTGATGATGATCTCGTCGCCTTCCTTGAGGTGCTGCAGCTGCGAGGTCAACGGGCCGTCCGGCACCTTGATGCTGAAGAACTCCAGATGCTCTTCCCAGTTCGGGCTGGCGATGGAGTAGGCGCGCATCAGCGGGCGGCCGTTGGGCTGTTGCAGACCGATCATCACGAACTGGCCATTCTCGAAGCGCAGACCCGGATCGCGGGTGCACTTGAAGCTGAAAAGGGTATCGTTCCAGTGGTGGACGCTGAGCACGCGCTCGACGTTCATGTTGCTCATGATGATTTCCTCGGAAAAGCTCGGGCACCAGGACGGCGCGATTGCGCGGCATTCTAATTGCGCCGAGAATATCTGTTAAGTGGGTTATTACGATATAGGTTATTGGTTATATCGATATGCGATTTACTCTCAGGCAACTCCAGGTTTTCGTTTCCGTCGCGCAGCACGAAAGCGTCTCGCGCGCCGCCGAATCCCTTGCTCTGTCGCAGTCGGCCACCAGTACCTCGCTGACCGAACTGGAACGGCAATCCGATTGCCAGTTGTTCGATCGCGTTGGCAAACGTCTGAGCCTCAATGCCCTGGGCCATCAGCTCCTGCCGCAGGCGGTGGCATTGCTCGACCAGGCCAAGGAAATCGAGCGCCTGCTCAGTGGCAAGAGCAGTTTCGGCTCGCTGAACCTGGGCGCCACCCTGACCGTGGGCAACTACCTGGCCACGCTGCTGATCGGCAACTTCATGCAGAGCCACCCCGAATGCCGAGTCAGCCTGCATGTACGCAATACAGCGCATATCGTCCAACAGATCGCCCACTACGAACTTGATCTGGGTCTAATCGAAGGCGATTGCCAGCACCCGGACATCGAGGTTCAGCCCTGGGTGGAAGATGAACTGACGGTCTTCTGCGCGCCCCCGCACCCGCTGGCGAAACGTGGCAGCGCCACGCTGGAGCAGCTGACTCAGGAAGCCTGGATTCTTCGCGAGCAGGGTTCAGGCACCCGACTGACCTTCGATCAAGCCATGCGCCACCACCCGCACAGCCTGAACGTGCGCCTGGAGCTGGAGCACACCGAGGCAATCAAACGCGCCGTGGAGTCAGGCCTGGGTATCGGCTGCATCTCGCGCCTGGCCCTGCGCGATGCGTTCCGCCGCGGCAGCCTGGTGGCCGTGGACACACCCGAGCTGGATCTGCGCCGGCAGTTCTACTTCATCTGGCACAAGCAGAAATACCAGACATCGGCGATGCGCGAGTTTCTCGAACAATGCCAGACGCTCACCGCCGGGGTGACGCGTAGCGACGAGATCGTACTGCCGCCCATCGTCTGAGCTCAGCCCAGCAGGATGACCGCCCAGACCGCTGCGATCATGCCAAGCGCGACGAACTGCGCAGCGCTGCCCATGTCCTTGGCATTCTTGGAAAGCGGGTGACGCTCAAGGGAAATACGGTCGATGGCCGCTTCGATGGCCGAGTTGAGCAACTCGACGATCAGCGCCAGCAGGCAGACCGCCACCATCAATGCCCGCTCTGCGCGACTGACGTCGAGCAGAAATGCCGAGGGGATGAGTACGCAGTTGAGCAGCACCAGTTGACGAAAGGCCGCTTCACCGAGAAAGGCAGCGCGCAAACCGTCGAGCGAATAACTGGCAGCGTTGAGGATACGTTTCAGGCCGGTCTGACCCTTGAATGGCGACATGCTGCGCCCTGCCCCACGGTGGAAAGGCGCGAAGCTTACTGTATTCGTCGCCTTATTGCCCTGGAATCGATTCCATCTGCTGCAACAGCAAGGCCGCCTGGGTACGGGTTCGCACGCCCAGCTTACGGAAAATGGCGGTAACGTGAGCCTTGACGGTCGCCTCGGACACGCTCAATTCGTAGGCGATCTGCTTGTTCAGCAGGCCTTCGCAGACCATGGTCAACACTCGGAACTGCTGTGGCGTGAGACTGGCCAGACCGGCGCTGGCAGCCTTGGCCTCAGCCGAGACTGGCGCGGCCTCTTCCGCCAGTTGCGGCCACCAGGTATCCCCGTCGAGCACCTGGCGTACAGCCTGCTGGATGATTTCCAGCGAACTGGACTTGGGGATGAAGCCACTGGCACCGAACTCGCGGGAGCGATTGACCACCGAAGCCTCTTCCTGCGCGGAGATCATCACCACAGGAATCTGCGGGTATTGTCCTCTCAGCAAGACCAGGCCGGAAAAGCCGTAGGCACCCGGCATGTTCAGATCCAACAACACCAGATCCCAGTCGTTCTTCTCGGCCAGGCAGGCTTCGAGCTCGGCGATGCTGGCAGCCTCCACCAGCCGAACCTGAGGGCCCAGGCCCAGCGTCAAGGCTTGCTGCAACGCGCTGCGAAACAGCGGGTGATCATCGGCAATCAGGATTTCGTAGGCGGCCATTGACGGATCCTGTTCTTGTTATGAGTGGCACTGAGGTGAGTATGGCAGTGCTTTATTTACCTGCTATCCGCTCAAGCCTGCGAATTTCAACGCAGCAGGCTCCCCACACGGATCGACGGCGGCGCCCAGCATGCCGAGCGATGACGGGGTGGTCAAGCGCAATGCTTTACGGCAGGATGCGCTGCTTTGTCCGCCGAGACTACCAGATGCGAAGCCAAGCCCTGCGCGCCGACCTGTTGATGCTGATTACCGCGATGATCTGGGGAAGCGTGTTCGTCGCCCAGCAACTGGGCATGGAAAATATCGGCCCCTTCCTTTATTCCGGTCTGCGCTTCGTCCTCGCCAGCCTGGTGCTGATCCCGGTGATCCTCCTTATACAACGGCGCAGCCGGCAGCCGAGTCCGGCCCCTAGCCGAGGTCTGCTGCTGGGCGGCGTCATCATGGGGCTGGCGCTGGCGATCGGTATCAACCTGCAGCAAGTTGGTCTGATGTTCACCACCGTGACCAACTCCGGCTTCATCACCGGTCTGTATGTGATCGTGGTACCGCTGCTCGGTCTCTTCATCGGCCAGAAAAGCAGCCTCGGCATCTGGCTGGGCGCCAGCCTGGCTGTAGTCGGCATGTTCCTGCTCAGCGTCGGCGAAGGGTTCACCGTGGCATCCGGCGACTGGCTGCAGCTGGCTGGCGCCTTCGTCTGGGGCATCCATGTGCTGTTGGTGGGTTTCTTCGCCAGCCGCCATGACCCGCTGCGCTTGGCACTGATCCAGTTCGCCACCTGCGCGGTGATCAGCCTGGCACTGGCCCTGGTGTTCGAGACGGCAACGCTGGAGGGCATCCTCAAAGCCGGCCCGGCCATCCTCTATGGCGGCATTTTCGGGGTGGCGATCGGCTTCACCCTGCAGGTCATCGCCCAGCAGCACGCCATCGCCTCGCACGCAGCGATCATCTTCTCGCTGGAGGCCGTATTCGCCGCTATCGCCGGCGCCCTGCTGCTCGGTGAAATGCTGGAACTACGCGGCTATCTGGGCTGCGCGCTGATGTTCGCCGGCATGCTCTTGGCCCAATTGTGGCCGAAACCACTGCCAATCGAGCTCAGCGGTACGCCTGCAAACGCTGATGCAAAGGATCGTTGAGATCCAGCGGCAGACGTCGTTTGGCCGCCAGATAATGCTGGCTGAAGGCATCCAGGTAATCATCCAGCGCCTCGCCGGCGCGCAGGTCGCCGGCCAGCTCCAGGCACATGGCTGCCACTTCGGCAGTGCACAGGTGCTCGCCACGGGTGGAGCGCCGCAGGCGATAGCGCGATAACTGTGCTGGCGTCAGGCTGAGCACCGGTAGTGCATCCAGATACGGGCTCTTGCGAAACATCTTGCGCGCCTCGGTCCAGGTGGCATCGAGCAGCACGAACAAGGGGCGTTTGCCGGGTGCCAGATTCACCTCTTCGACGACTCGCTGCGGCGCGACATACTCCCCCGGGAAGACCAGAAACGGCTGCCACTGCGGATCGGCCAGCAACGCCAGCAGCCCCGGCTCCACGGCCGTGCGCGCCCAACCGAACGCATGAGTCTCGGGTACCACATCGGCGATCAACCAGCCGGTGTTGCTCGGCTTGAGCGCCTCGATGTCGTGCATCACCAGGCACATCCCGGCATTGGCCTGTACCTGCGGACGCCAGGCGCACAGGCAGTGGGTTGGCTGCACCCGGCAATTCGGGCAGCGCTCGGCGCGTGAGCCGCGGGCAACGAAGGGTTTCAGGCTGCGCGCCAAGCGTTCGGCACGCAAACGGGCGACGGCATGTGGGGCTGGTTGAGTCATGGGAGGGGCGACAGCGAACGGGGGCCCGATTCTAGCACCCCCGCTCGCCGCTCAGGCGGATCAGAACGAATGGTTCAACGCCAGGCCGATGAAATGGATACGGGTCTCGTACTCGCCCTTGAAGTTGCCACCGTTGCCGGTGCAGCGCACGCCACTGTCCTGATACAGGCCACCGGAGCCCGGCACCCAGCCGGCCGGCGAACAGCCATCCTGGTAATCCATCTTGCCGCTGGAGAACTGCACGTAGCTGTAGGCGAAATCCAGCGATGTGTCAGGCGTTACCTTGTAGTTGGCGCCAAGCGACAGCCAGTAGCGATCCGCATCGGGAAAGGCCGGATGACGCAACTGTGGCGAATTGACCGGTGAGCGGTCATAGGCCACGCCGGTGCGCAGCAGCAGGTCATCGCTGTACTGGTAGTTCATGCCCAGGGAGATCTTGTAGCTGTCCTTCCAGTCCTGCTTGACGCTCAGGTCGCCCTCGGTCACGCCGTTGAAGTAGGGATAGCCCGCCACCTGATCGATACCGATGCGCACTTCGTCGAGTCGCGAATGCCGGGTAAAGGTCAGATCCGCCATCAGCGCCACCTTGTCGTTCAACTGGTGGAAGGCGTTGAAGGAGAGCATCTCCGGCGTATCGATGGCGGTCTTGGCCTTTGAGTTGGGATGCAGACGAGTCGCAGCGAACTCCCCCGGGTTGACCCAGTTGCCTTCGTCGAACAACTCTTGCAACGCGTCGGTCGGGGGAACGTAGATGTCGAGCACAGGGATAGTGAAGCCACCCTCGAGCGACGTATCCGGGGACGGGACGCCCCCCTGTACCCCAGCGAAGCTCCACTTGGTCTCACCTTCCAGGGTGTGGCGAATATTGGAGCGATAGGACACGCCAAAACGCGTCGACTCGGTCGGCTCCCACAAATAGCCGATGTTCCAGCCAAAGCCCCAATCGTCACCCTTGACCCGGAAATAGCCATCGCCCTGCACGTTGTCGGCGAAGTTGCCCGCCACACAATCGACAAAGCCGTCTCGATCCGCCACACCACCGCAGGAGGTGATTTCATCCGGCACAGGAACTCCGGCAATGATTCCGACGATCGGCCCGAGAATGGGATCCGCCGCGTTACGGGTACTTTCATAGTTGGCATCGACGAACTGCCCGGCCAACTGCCGCGATGCGCCTTTGACATCCGCCGCTCCGCGCTGGATCGACTTGATGTACTGCGCCGACACCCCGAAGCCGATGCTGTGATGTTCATTGAAACGGAAGGAAATGCTCGGGTTGAAGGTCACGGTCTCCAGGCTGGCCGACTGGATGCCATAACGCCCGGCCCAGTCCTCCTTGTAATCGAGCTTGGCACCGAACGGGGTGAAGATGCCGAGGCCCACCGTTACCTGATCGTTGATCTCATGGGAGAAATAGAAATTGGGCGCTGCGGCGGCATCGGGCAGGAACTTGCCGGCATCCCCCGACACCGGATTGCCGAACACGTCGGTGCTACCCTTGTCCTCATACTTGCCATCCGGCAGCAGAATGCTCAAACCGGAGGTCACCTGAGTGCCCTTGAGTCTGGCCAGGCCGGCCGGGTTGTAGAAAATGGTCGAGGGGTCGGCTGCCTCGGCACCGTTGGCGTGCGCCGAACCCTGCGCCGCCACCGATTGCGAACCAAAGTGATAACCGGATGCCTGCACCTGTGCGACGGGCAAAACCAGTAAACTGCCGACCACCACACGCGATGGCCAGCGCCGAAAGAGCATTGTCATTGTTATTCTCCTGCACGCTACTTCAACACCGCGCAGCGCAGCGATCACCCGCGACAGACTTCAGGCAGGTCTGCGTAGGCAACGTCCGACTGCAACGGCGGCTCAGTCTTGTGACGTGCAGGTTTGGCCGATGATCCCCGGCCTTTGGTCGTGGTGACGGACGGCGGCCAGAGGCCAGCATGTCCCCATCGGTAACACGTTGTTTCAGGCAGGCAACTGGCCATTAGCGCGAACATTCGCCCCGAAGCCCTGTCCAACCCTCGTCCACGCTTTCAGGAGTCACATTACATGCTGCGTTACATCCTCCCCGCTCTCGCGTTCAGCCTGATGCTTCCCAATGCCCAGGCGGCTTCGCTGAAGGAGATGGAACTGACTCGCACCCTGGAGCAAGTCGCTCGTCAGAGCAGCGAAGGCACGCCGCGAGCAATCAACGAGGACATTCTCGATCAGGGCTATTCCGTGGAAGGCCACACCCTGATCAACCACCTCAGCGTGCGTGAGGCCCATGCTGCAAAGATGCGCGGTAACCCCGACATCGTGCGTGCGCAACTGGCAGCCAGCGTCTGCCGCAATCCGGGTTATCGCAACCTGCTGGCCAAAGGCGCACAACTGCGCTACCAGTTCAGCGAGTACCGCAGCAACCGCCCGGTTACCGTCGAAGTCTTCGACAAGAGTGACTGCGGTATTTGAAGTAACGCCCCCACTCAGTTCCTTTCCGCTCGTCGCTGCGCATCATCGGCGCGCAGTTCGGCGAGCAGCGCTTCCATATAGCGTGAACGGCGCACGCCGCCCTCCAGGCGGCGTGTGCACTCATCCTGCAAACTCAATTGGTTGATTCGCGCTGCTTCTTGCAGCATGCGATAGAGATCCGTATCGATCTCAAGCATCAGCTTGGGCATACCTGCCTCTCCCTTCCCATTGACCCATACAGCAGGCTCAACGCAGAGAGCGAGGATCCCCCCTCCCTGCCAGAGCTGCCCGTTCCTCAGCCGTCAGCCAGGCGTCGATCGATGCGCCGAGCACCTCGGCAACGCTTTGCAGCACGTGCGCCCAACTGCAGCCATTGGCAAACAGCATTCCGGCTTCGTCAAAAGTGCCGCCACGATTGCGATAACCCAACGCACGACACGAAGCGGCATCGCCCAATACCGTCGACAGATGCCCCAAAGCCACTTCCGGGCGCATGTGGCTGAGTAACACGCGCCGTCGACAGGCCAAGGGGAACAGTGCCTCACGCGATGCAGCGCTAGCCAGGCTCGGCGCCTCCCAGGTATCCCGCGGCGTACGAAACCGCCCCGGTTCCTGCAAGTAAATCAGACGCCAGGCCACAGCCTGCTCGCTCAGACGAACGGCAGCGCGACGCATCTCGTTCAGCTGATAACTGCCACTGGCAATCAGCAGCACCGGCTCGCCCTCACCTTCGGCATCGACCAGCAGCGCACCATCACGCGCCAGCTGTTCAGCCTGTTCGACCGTGAAGGTGCAAGGTTGTTCACGCTTGGCGACTACCAGACAAGCCAGCCTGCCACGTGCCTGATAGATCTCTGGCAGCAGCGCCAGCAACGAATTGTGATCTGCCGGTAACAGCACGCGCATGACATCGTGCATCTCGCCCAGCAGTGCCTCACAGAAGGTAGTGTCCTGATGCGACTGCTGGTTCTTGCCGTTCTCCCAGGAGTGCGAAGTGGCCACCAAAGGCCAGCCCAGCCAGCCTGCCGGACGTCCCGCTTCCTTCTGCTGACGGGCGAAGATCAGGCTCTGACGCACGGCACCGAGCATCTTCACGCAGAAGGCTTCGTAACTGGCCACCAGATTCAGACCGCCCTGGTTGGCCAGGCAGGCCGACACCACGGCCTCTTCGTTGAGTGCGGTGATCACGGCGCCGTCGATCGCCTCCAGATCGCTCTCCGGCTGGCTGACGCGATGCTTTAACGCCGCCAATACACCTCCCAGACGGTTGCTGGCCAACTCGTCCGGATTGCCTACGCGCGGTCGCAACTGCGGATTGAGACGCACCAGATCGACGAAATAACGATCCAGTGCGCTCATTGGCGAGCAGGCCTGGTCATGGAAGTGCAACGCCGGCTGCACGGGCAGCGCTGGATGACGCTGGGCCAGCGGGTTGTCCCGTTCCAGCACGCGCCCCTCCCGCGATACGAACAGACTGCAGGCCTCGGACAACGCCTGCGGCTCCACCCACAACGCCGCAGCATGCTTGTTGAACAACTCGCGCGCATGTTCATCCTGTGCCGGACTGGCCGGCAAAGGCAGGTTGTGCGCAGCGTTGCTACCGGCGCCAAAGAAGCCGTAGCCCTTGGTGGTTTCAGCGATGCCATAAGGCATCGGCAGGGGGTAACCGATCAACTCGTTGTTCAGTTCACTCACGCGGTGCTCCAGACGCTGCTCCATCTCCCATAGTGCGCAGACGAAAGCAGCCGGATCGCGGCCATCGAAGCTCAAGGGATCGAAACCGCAGCCACGCAGATGCCGACGAAAGCCGTCCAACCCTTCCAGCGTGCCCAGTTCGGTACGCTGCTCGATACGCCGGCCGTTGGCGATCATCACCGGCAACGCCACACCGCAGTCCTCGGCCCGCCACCAGCGTGGCATCCAGTCACTGCCGCGCTGCTCCTCTGCCGCCCCATCGGAGAGAAACGCTACCAGCTTCTCGCCAGGCAGTGGCAGGTGTGCGTACTGCAATTCGGCGAACCCCAGGTATCCGCCCTCGGCGATGCCGCCAGCGGTGTGTGGGTTGACGTGGCTACCCAGCGGTACGCCAGCGCTGCCGTCCGAAGCCTGGGCATAGCTGTAGAAGTCGGCGACCAGGCGGCTCATACCGGCTTCATCGCAGCCATAACGAGCGGCCTGCTCCGGATGTTGATTAGCGGTCAGCAGGTTCAGTGCCTCGATCGCCGCCACGCAATGCCCCTGCCCCATCAGCCAGCCGCGAGTTTCGCCGGTCAGCGCGTTGAGGGCCAGGTAGCCGGCGTAGGCCGGCACCATGTTCAGAGCACCGCCCGTATGCCCCTCCGGCACAGCCTTGAAGTCATCGACCTGCAGCGGCTGGCCGTCGAGCCGAACGCGCCGGGCATAGGTCATGTGTACCACCAGCCACATTCCAGCCGCGGTCAACGCATCCAGCGCCAGCATGCGTCGATAGACACTGGACAGGTCAGGCTGTGCGCCGCTCTGCACCAGTTGATGAGCGAGTCGAAAGACCGCCGCACAGGTCTGCGGGCTATGCTGAATAGGCCCATGCCCTTTGCGCCAGCGCGCGAAGTCGGGATAGCGCTGGGCATGCCCAGCCAGGGTGGCCGCGTCGGGGAGTAACTGAGTCATCGGTGCGCTCCTGAAGGTTCGCCGCCAGTCTAGGCACCTGGGAAAAGCGCCGGCTGATCTGCATCAAGGCCTGCCGGGGATATATACGGCAGACTCGTTTCATCACCACGACAAGGATAGACCCATGGCCCTGCTCACCTTCATCGGCGCGATCCAGCAAGTCACCGGCTCCTGCTACCTCGTGGAGAGCCGCGACGGAGCCAAGGTGCTGCTCGAATGCGGCATGCATCAGGGCCGCCGACAGGAAGAAGATCAGAACCGTAGCAGCTTCCCCTTCGACCCGAGCAGCCTGGATGCAGTGGTGATCTCCCATGCGCACCTGGATCACAGCGGCCTGCTACCGCGTTTGGTGGCTGAGGGTTATCGCGGCCCGATTCACGCCACCGACGCCAGTTGCGAACTGCTCGAGCTGATGCTGCTGGATTCTGCCTTCCTGCAGGAAAAGGACGCCGAGTGGGAAAACCGCTGGCGAGCGCGTCAGGGCAAACCGGCGGTTCAACCGCTATACACCATCGCCAATGCCGAGCAGGCGCTCAGCCAGCGCCGACCACATGCTTATGGCGAGCCGGTGGAAGTGGCCAAGGGCGTGCAGGTCACCTTCCATAACGCCGGCCACATCCTGGGTTCGGCCATCGTCGAGATGCAGGTGGAAGATCACCACCTGCGCCGCCATCTGGTGTTCTCCGGTGACCTGGGCAATACCTGTTCGCCGCTTATGCAGCCACCTACACAGCTGAGACAGGCGGACGTACTGCTGATGGAGTCGACCTATGGCGACCGCGATCACCGCCCCAGCGACGAAACCCTGGAAGAACTGGCTGACATACTGCAGCAGGCTCACAAGGAAGGTGGCAATGTGCTGATTCCGTCGTTCGCCGTCGGTCGCACCCAGGATCTGATCTACTACCTCGGTCGTTTCTATCAGGAAGGTCGGCTGCCGCAGCAGGCGGTGTTCCTCGATAGCCCCATGGCCATTCGCGCCAATACCATCTACAGCCGCTTCCACGAACAGTTCGCTGCTGCAGATCGCGCGGCGCTGGCAGCCAAAAGCGTCAAGCGCGTCGAAGATTGGCTGCCGATTCTGCGCTGCACGCCAACAGCCGAAGAATCGATGGCGATCAACCGAATCAAGAGCGGCGCGATCATCATCGCTGGCGCCGGCATGTGCAATGGCGGGCGCATCGTGCATCACTTCAAGCACAACCTCTGGCGCGAGAACTGCCACCTGGTGTTCCCGGGTTTTCAGGCCAAGGGCACGCTCGGCCGCCTCATCGTAGACGGAGCCGAGACGGTCAAGGTGCTGCACCAGCGCATCGCGGTTAAGGCCAAGGTGCATACCCTCGGCGGCTTCTCCGCACATGCCGGGCAGGCGCAACTGCTGGATTGGGCCAGCCAGTTCGGTCATCACCCCGAGCTGTACCTGGTGCACGGCGAGCTGGAGAAGATGCAGGCCCTGCAGCAGGCCCTGCGCGAGCGCTTGAACTGGATCGCCAACATTCCCGAACCGGGCGAACAGATCGCCCTGTAACCGGCACTTACGAAAAGCCGGCAGCGAAACGGCAAACTGACTGTGGCAAGCTCCGGGAGACTCCATAATCAAGGAACCGACCAACGCGAGATGCCTTGAAGCATCTCGCTGGTCAAGAAGAGGAGAGTTTCCATGCCCTATGAAGCGGACGACTATCTGTCGCGCCACGTACAAACCAGCGAAGTCGACCTGAGCAGCAAAGTGGACGAGTTGGTGGCGCTGGCAGCCCCCGGCAACAGCCCGAATCTTCAGCTATATCGAGAAATGCTCGGCACCGTGATCCACATGGCCCAGGCGGATCGCAACCGCTGGGACGCCAAGATCATGCTGCAGACCCTGCGTGAGATGGAGCATGCCTTCGGCGTTCTGGAGCAACTGAAGCGCCGACGCAAGGTTACGGTATTCGGCTCGGCGCGAACCCCCGCCGATCACCCGCTGTACCGGCAGGCTCGCGAACTCGGCGCATTACTGGCACACCGCGACCTGATGGTGGTCACCGGCGCAGGCGGCGGTATCATGGCTGCCGCTCACGAAGGCGCCGGCACGGAAAACAGTCTGGGCTTCAATATCACCCTGCCCTTCGAGCAAACTGCCAACGCCACGATGCGTGGCAGTCACCATCTGCTGTCGTTCCACTTCTTCTTCCTGCGCAAACTGTTCTTCGTCAAGGAAGCCGATGGCTTGGTACTCTGCCCTGGTGGTTTCGGCACCCTGGACGAGGCGCTGGAAGTACTGACGCTGATCCAGACCGGCAAGAGCCCGCTGGTGCCGGTGGTCTTGCTCGATCAGCCGGGCGGCAGCTACTGGGAAGACGCACTCGGTTTCATTCGCAGGCAGCTTGGCGACAACGGCTATATCCTGCCCACCGATCTCAACCTGATGCATCTGGTCTACAGCGCCGAGGAAGCAGTGGATGAAATTGCTCGGTTCTATCGCAACTTCCATTCCAGTCGCTGGCTCAAGGATCGCTTCGTGATTCGTCTCAACCACCCACTCAATGAAGCGGCTCTGGAGAAACTGCACAGCGACTTCTCCGTACTATGCAAGGAAGGAGGCTTCACCCAACAGCCTCACTGCGAGCAAGAACGGGACGAACCGGAACTATGCGATCTGACCCGCCTGGCCTTCGCTTTCAATGGTCGCGACTACGGCCGCTTGCGTGCACTGCTCAATGTGGTCAACGAACCGGAAAATTGGGCAGACTGAGCGAACCACATAAAACAAGAAGCCCAGCATTTGCTGGGCTTCTTTTTGACTGCTAGCGGTCAGGCATTACCGGCGACCTTCATCCGAGCCGCCTGGGTAAAATCGAGCATGCGCTTGAGCGGTTTGACTGCCTTGGGAATCAGCGCCGGGTCGACGTGTATTTCACCCGTGCCCTCACGCAAGCCGGTCAGCACGCGCTCCAGCGTATTCATCGCCATCCACGGGCAATGCGCGCAGCTGCGGCAGGCAGCGCCGTTACCAGCGGTCGGTGCCTCGATGAAAGTCTTGTCCGGGCACAGCTGCTGCATCTTGTAGAAGATGCCACGGTCGGTGGCAACGATGAAGGTCGAGTTCGGCAGGGTCTGCGCCGCCTTGATCAGCTGACTGGTAGAGCCCACGGCATCTGCCAGTTCGACCACGTTCTGTGGCGACTCGGGGTGCACCAGAATGGCGGCATCCGGGTACAGCGCCTTCATGTCCAGCAACTGCTTGGACTTGAATTCCTCATGAACGATACAGGCACCATCCCACAGCAACATGTCGGCACCAGTCTCGCGCTGAATGTAGTTGCCCAGATGCTTGTCCGGTGCCCAGAGAATGGTCTCGCCGTTGTCCATCAGACTCTCGACGATCTCCAGCGCGCAGCTGGAGGTCACCACCCAGTCGGCCCGCGCCTTCACCGCGGCCGAGGTGTTGGCATAAACCACCACGGTACGCTCCGGATGCTGATCGCAGAAAGCCGAGAACTCATCTACCGGACAGCCCAGATCCAGCGAGCAGGTCGCCTCCAGCGTGGGCATCAGCACACGTTTCTCCGGGTTGAGAATCTTCGCTGTCTCACCCATGAACTTGACGCCGGCCACCACCACGGTCTGTGCCGGGTGCTGGTTACCGAAGCGGGCCATTTCCAGAGAGTCGGAGACGCAGCCACCGGTTTCCTCGGCGAGCGCCTGGATTACCGGATCACAGTAATAGTGCGCCACCAAAACGGCGTTCTGCTTCTTCAGTTCAGCGGCGATTTCGCGGCGGTAGAAGGCCTCCTCCTCGACCGTCAGCGGCTTTGGCTGCTTGGCATCGAGGTGGGCTTGAACGAGGAGTCGTTCGGAAATCTGCGTCATGTCATCAGGCTCTGATTATTATCCGGCGCACCGAGTATACCTCCCCAAGAAAACCAGGAAGAACGGGCGAATACGGAAATCAGGGGAGAGGTGACACTGAGGGGAAGGTTGGTGGGTCGTGTAGGATTCGAACCTACGACCAATTGGTTAAAAGCCAACTGCTCTACCAACTGAGCTAACGACCCAACGCGAGGCGCATGATACTGATTTAATTCAGGAAATCAACACTTCGCAAAAACTTTTTCAGAAGTAGCGGGTGACGTCAGGCACACCAGCAGCGATGAAACCGGCCGCACGCAGGCGGCAACTGTCGCACTTGCCACAAGCTCGGCCATCGTCATCAGCCTGGTAGCAGGAAACAGTCAGCGCATAATCCACGCCCAGACGTATCCCCGCCTCGATGATCTCGCACTTGCTCATCTGCTGCAGCGGCGCGCGAATGGTAAAGCCCTGCCCCTCCACGCCAGCCCTGGTCGCCAGATTGGCCATACGCTCGAAGGCGTCGACGAACTCCGGACGGCAATCGGGATAACCCGAGTAATCCACAGCATTGACGCCGATGAAGATCTCGCGCGCTTCCAGCACCTCGGCCCAGCCCAGCGCGAGCGCCAGAAACACCGTGTTGCGTGCTGGCACGTAAGTCGAAGGAATCCCCTCGGTGGGCGATTCAGGCACTGCGATACTGCTGTCGGTCAGTGCCGAACCACCAATACCGTTGAGATTCAGGCCGATCACCTTGTGTTCGACCATACCCAACTGCCTCGCCACACGCTCGGCTGCCTGCAACTCGGCGCGATGGCGCTGCCCGTAATCGAAACTCATGCTGTAGCAGCTGTAGCCTTCGGCCTTTGCCATCGCCACTACGGTGGCCGAATCCAGGCCGCCGGAAAGGAGGATTACCGCTTTTTTCTCGCTCATGCTCAATGTCCCGGCTCGTCGTTCCAGAGAATCTTGTGTAGCTGCAGTTGCAGCCGTACCGGCAGGTTGTCCGCGATTATCCAGTCGGCCAGTGCACGGGCATCGACCTGCTGGTGGCTGGGCGAGAACAGTACCTCGCCGGCACGTGCGGCCAAGTCATGCCCGATCAGCTTGGATACCGCCCAGTCATAGTCCTCACGCGAGCAGATGACGAACTTGACCTGGTCATTACGAGTCAGCCACTGAATATTCTCGTAGCGGTTACGCTGCACTTCGGCCGAACCAGGCGTCTTCAGGTCGAGCACCTTGCTGACCCGCGAATCGACCGCCGACACATCGAGCGCGCCACTGGTTTCCAGCGACACCTCGTAACCGGCATCGCACAGACGTGTAAGCAGGGGAATACAGTTGGGTTGAGCCAGCGGTTCGCCGCCGGTAACGCAGACGTAGCGTGGCCTGTAGGCGGCCACTTGGTCGACGATGCTGTCCAGGGTGACGATTTCACCGCCGCTGAAGGCGTAGGCAGTGTCACAGTACTGACAGCGCAGGGGGCAGCCGGTAAGGCGTACGAATACCGTCGGCAAGCCGGCAGTACGCGTTTCCCCCTGCAACGAGTAGAAAATCTCGGTGATGCGCAGGGTTTCTTGCATGGTAGCCACGGGCGTGATGACGAAACAGGCCATCCGCCTCCGTTGCGTTAAAAGACAGGAACACAGGCCTGAGCCCGCATTCGACGAGACGTGTAGGCAAGGACATCAGCCGAGCTGAAACCGCGCCCGCCACGCGAGCAGGCATTCTAATTGAAGTGCCCGAATGACGGACAAGAAAAACCCGCGACAAGCGCGGGTTCGTTCTTCGAGTCAGGGCTTACAGGCGTTGCAAATCTCGCTGAGCCAATTGCGCAGCCGAACTACCCGGATACTGCGCGATAACCTGCTGAAGAATGCCACGCGCCTTGTCGTTGTGACCCAGACGGCGCTCTACATCAGCCAGTTTGAACAGCGAATCCGGCACCTTGGCGTGGCTCGGATAGCCTTGGCTGACCTTGGCAAACGCCTGACCAGCCGCTTGCAGATCACCTTTGGCCAGGTTCACTTCGCCCAACCAGTATTGAGCGTTGCCGGCGTACTGACTGTTGGGATAACGATTGAGAAAGGCGGTGAATGCCTGCGACGCCTTGTCGAAATCCTTGGCCTTGATCAGGTCAAAGGCGGCGTCGTAATAAAGTTTTTCCTTGGCCGGATCACCCGGCTCAGCGCTGGCCTGCTGCTGCGCGGCAGGCGGCGTCGGAGTGCCACTGGCGTTTACCGCGCCATCGGCTGAATTCTGTGCGGGAGCTCCACCGGCGGCAACACCGGAAGAAATACGTTGATCCAGATCCTGGTAACGCTCCAGGCCTTCCTGCTTGAGGCGCTGGATTTCATTCTGCTGCTCTTCGACCATGCCACGCAGTTGCGCAATTTCCTGCTGCATCTGCTCGAGCTGATTGAACAGCATACCCTGCGCAGAAGCGGGCGCTTGCGCACCCGCTCCGGCGTAGGAGCCGGCCGTACCATAACCCGCCGGTGGATAGCTGCTGCCCTGTTGCATGGAGCTGCTTTCCAGTACG
This sequence comes from Pseudomonas mendocina, assembly GCF_003008615.1. Lineage (NCBI taxonomy): Bacteria > Pseudomonadati > Pseudomonadota > Gammaproteobacteria > Pseudomonadales > Pseudomonadaceae > Ectopseudomonas > Ectopseudomonas mendocina. Next base: position 3,916,054 of record NZ_CP027657.1, on the reverse strand, counting down.
GGAACCTCCGCCACTGCCGCGAGCGGCAAGGCGAGTGTCAGAAGGGTCAGGATACGGCGGCAATCACGCATGGCAGCTTACTTACGCAGCTCTACGCGACGGTTCTGAGCCCAGGACTGCTCGTCGTTGCCAGTGGCAACCGGACGCTCTTCGCCGTAGGAAACCAGTTCCAGCTGAGCCGGGGAAACGCCCTGCAGAACCAGGTAGCGTTGAACGGCCTTGGCACGACGCTCGCCCAGAGCCATGTTGTACTCACGGGTACCGCGCTCGTCAGCGTGGCCTTCCAGAACGACGCGAGCGCCGTTGCCTTTCAGGTCCTTGGCGTGTACGTCCAGAGCGCGCATGGCTTCGGCTTTCAGGTCGGAGCTGTCGTACTCGAAGTAGAAGGTGGTGATAGCGCGCAGAGCAGCTTCTTCGCTCAGGCTGCCGTCAACAGCGCCAGTGTTGGCGCCGTAGCCAGCGTTCGGGTCGACAGCGCCTTCACCAGCAGCGTCGCCGCCTTTGGAGGAGCAACCTACGGCAACGGCGAGAGCCAGGGACAGTGCAGCGAACTTACCGAATTTCAGCATTTCCATCATGTAACTCCTAATGAACCCCAGTTGTGTTAAGCAAAAATAAGGTGTAGCACCGCATCAGTTCAGGTAAGGGGACCAAGAAGGCTCTCGAACTTCGCCTTGAGCGGTAGGAAGAGGGAGCCTAACGCGACCATTGGTGGACGCTAACATCAAGACTCCCCGACCCTGATGGCGGGTGGCGTAGATTAGCATGGCGCCATTGGGCGCAACAGTGGGCGACTCATCCAAACTTGTGTCGGAAAGTATGCGCAGACGGTTGGTTTCCAGATCCTGGGCGGCCACCTTGAACACGGTGAAACCGTCCTGGCGATGGATCATCACCAGCGTCTTCTCGTCAGCCGACAATTTCGGGTTGGCGTTGTAGTTACCGACGAAGGTCACTCGCTCCACTGCCCCGCTATTGATGTTGGTCTTGTAGATCTGCGGACGCCCCGCACGATCAGAGGTGAAGTAAAGGGTCTGACCGTCCTTGCCCCAGAAGGGTTCGGTATCAATGGCGTAATGGTTGGTGATTCGGCGCATCTGCCGGCTCCCCATGTCCATCACGTAGATTTCCGGGTTGCCGTCCTTGGACAGTACAAATGCCAGGCGGCTGCCATCGGGCGACCAGGCGGGCGCACCGTTGAGGCCTTCGAAGTTGGTGATCTGCTCGCGGCGACCGGTATCGATGTGCTGCACGAAGATGCGCGGACGACGCTGCTCGAAGGAGACGTATGCAATACGACGGCCATCGGGCGCGAACGACGGCGACAGGATCGGCTCACGCGACTGCAGCAGGGTCACTGCACGGGCACCGTCGTAATCGGAACGCTGCAGGGTATAACGCGTATTATTGGTTCCCATGCGCTCTGCGGTCACATAGAGCAGACGAGTAGAAAAGGCACCTTTCACACCGGTCAGCTTCTCGAACGACTGGTCGGCGATGTGGTGAGCCATATCGCGCAGTTGATCGGTGCCGCCGCCGACGTTGCCGGTCATGACCTGCTGCTCGGTGTTGACGTTGAAGAGCGCGTATTGCACTTGCAGACGGCCACCGTTGGGCACCATGTTGCCCACCAGCACGTATTGAGCACCGAGCGCTTTCCAGTCGCGGTAGATCACTTCGCTGGCCTGGCTCGGCAAGCTGATCATGTTCTGCCGCGGAATGGGCTCGAAGTAACCGGAGTTGCGCAGGTCATTGCCGATGATTTCGGCCATGTCCTCGGGCAGCACCGAGCCGCCTTGCCAGCCGAACGGCACCACGGCAATCGGAGTGGCGCGGTCAGCACCTTGGGAAATCACCAGCGGGTCGGCCGCCTGGACGCTACCGACCAGCATCACCAACCCCAGCAGGGCGGTACGAATCAGGGTATTCACAGAGCTCAATCCTCCGGTTTGAAAATGACGCGACGCTGCCTGTACATACGGTCGAAGGTAGCGCGATCCAATTGTTGCATCTCGGGAATACGCCCGACGTTACGTACTGCGGCGACGGCGGAATTGTCGAACGGCGCATCACCACTGGAGCGCGATACGCTGGCGTTGGTCACGGTTCCGTCGGGTAGCATCTGAATCAGCAACTCGACGCTCATGCCCCGACGCGCCGACATCGGCCGCTGCCAGTTCTCGGTGATCAGCTTGATGATCAGGTCGTCGAGGTTACCCGCCACCTGGTCGCCATGCGTCTCGGCCAGCGCCTGCTGGTTCTGCACGTTGTCTGACAGCAGCTCAGCCAGCGCAGCCGCTTTCTGATCCTCGGCTGCCTTGCGCCGTGCATCTTCAGCCTTGCGTTTGGCGTCCTCAGCAGCTTTTTTCTTCGCTGCCTCGGCGGCTGCCGCTTTTTTCTTCTCTTCTTCTGCAGCGGCCTTCTTCTTGGCCTCTTCAGCAGCCTTTTTCTTCGCTTCGTCTTCGGCGCGTTTCTTGGCAATATCGGCCTGGCGCTTCTGCTCGGCAGCTTTCTCAGCCTCGGCCTTCTTCGCTGCGTCAGCCTTGGCTACTTCGGCCTTTCGAGCTTCCTCGGCACGCTTTTGTTCCGCGGCCTTGGCTGCCGCTACCTTCTGCTCCTCGGCCTTCTTCTGCTCCAGCCGCTCGGTTTCGAACTGCGGCGCCGAGGTTTTCTGTGCCTCACCCGCCACCTTCTGCGTGGTTTGTGTGGTGGCCTGACTCTGTGACTGCAACTGATACAGCGTAGCCTGTACCACCGGACGCGCTGGAGGCAGTTCGGGGGTGAAGGCAAAGCTGACGAACAGCATGGCAAACATCAGGACGTGCAAACCCACGGCCCAGACGATGGGCCAGAAGTAGCTTTCCGATTGCGAGCGCTCGGTTTGCTGCATCAGGGAGCCTCGGTAATCAATCCGACGTTGCCCACGTCGGCCTGCTGCAGACCGCCCATGGCCGCCATCACGGTGCCGTAATCGACCGACTTGTCGCCGCGCACGAATACCTGCACCTGCTTACCCTGGCGGCGGTTCTCGGCAATGATCGCCGTTACCGCCTGAGTCATCTGCGGCAGCGTGGAGGCGCGCTCCTGCTCGGTGTCGACGTCGACCTCGCTCCCCATGTTCCAGTAGTAGGTCTTGTCGGCCTTGATGGAAATAGTCAGCACCTGCGCGTCATTGTCCTGAGGCAGCGCTTCGCTGCTGACCTTGGGCAGATCGACCTTGACCCCTTGGTTGAGCATCGGTGCGGTGACCATGAAGATGACCAGCAGTACCAACATCACGTCGATGTAGGGCACCACGTTCATCTCGGCTACCGGCTTGCGTCTCTTGCGAATTCTCGCCATGGCTAGAACCTATCCTCTTCGCGCGTCTTATTCTTCCGAGGTATGCACTTTACGGTGCAGGATGGCCTGGAACTCGTCGGCAAAGGTGTAGTAACGACCGATCAGCATCTCGCCACGGGCGGAGAAACGGTTGTAGGCGATGACCGCCGGAATGGCGGCGAACAGGCCGATGGCCGTGGCAATCAGCGCCTCGGCAATACCCGGAGCTACGGTGGCCAGAGTGGCTTGCTGCACCTGAGCCAGGCCGCGGAAGGAGTTCATGATGCCCCAAACGGTACCGAACAGACCGATATAAGGGCTCGTGGAGCCGACGGTAGCGAGGAATGGCAAAGCGGTTTCCAGTTTTTCCTCTTCACGGGAGATGGCCACACGCATGGCGCGCGACACGCCATCCATCACCGCATCTGGATCGACGCCTTGCTGCTGACGCAGACGAGAAAACTCCTTGAAGCCGGCGCGGAAGATCTGCTCCAGGCCCGAATCCGGATCCGGGTTGCTACCCGCCTGGCGATACAGCTTGGACAGATCGATGCCGGACCAGAAGCGATCCTCGAAGTTGTCAAGGGCACGCTTTGCTGCGCGCAGCGCATTGCTACGCTGGAAGATCATCACCCAGGAAATGACCGAGGCGGCCACCAGGGTCAGCATCACCAACTGAACCACCAGACTGGCGTTACTGATCAGACTCCACATCGACATATGGTCAACGGCGTTAGCTTCCACGCTTACTCTCCTGCTGCAATTAAACCCGGCGCCTGCGTCCCGGCGAACGCGTGTCGCAGGGTTTCGGGGATAGCCCGGGGTTTCAAGTTGTCGGCGCGCACACAGGCCACCAGAAACTGCCCTTCGCAGAGCAGCACATCATCCGCAGCCCGCCTGACCTGTTGACGAAAACGCAGGCTGGCACGGTTCAATTCGATTACATCAGCGCTGATCAACAACTCGTCATCCAGCCGCGCCGGCGCGTGGTAGCGCGCCTCGGCCGAATGCACGACGAACAACAGGCCCTCACCCGCGAGCGTCGACTGGGCATAACCCAGCTCACGCAAGCGCTCGGTGCGAGCCCGCTCCATGAATTTGAGGTAATTGACGTAGTAGACGATGCCACCCGCATCGGTGTCTTCGTAGTAGACCCGGCAATGGTGGCTGAACGGCTGGACTCCGTTTTGCGCGCGCATACTCTAGTCCCCGGCCTGTCGCTTGCCAATCCGGCCTGGTAACAATTTTTTCGTCATTCATCACCTGCTGAAAAAAGATCGGCATTGGGCTGCTCACCCAGGCGCTTCGGCGTGTTCAGACCAAAGTGCAGATAGGCATGACGCGTGACCACTCGACCGCGAGGTGTGCGCATCATGTAGCCCTGCTGGATCAGGTAAGGCTCGAGGACATCCTCGATGGTGTGGCGCTCCTCGCTGATCGCTGCCGCCAGGCTGTCGACACCAACTGGCCCACCGTCGAACTTCTCGATCATGGCCAGCAATAGACGACGGTCGGAGTGATCGAAGCCACGCTCGTCGACATCCAGCAGGTTCAGAGCCAGGTCGGCGATTTCGCGGGTTATGTGCCCGCGCCCACGAACCTCGGCAAAATCGCGCACGCGGCGCAACAGACGGTTGGCTATACGCGGCGTACCACGCGCGCGACGGGCAATCTCGTAGGCGCCCTGATCCTCAATGGGCAAACCGAGGATTCCGGCAGAGCGGGTGACGATGGTCGCCAGGTCATCGATACCGTAGAACTCCAGGCGCTGCACGATGCCGAAACGATCCCGCAGCGGGTTGGTCAGCATACCGGCGCGAGTGGTGGCACCAACCAGGGTGAAGGGCGGCAGATCCAGCTTGATCGAGCGCGCCGCAGGGCCTTCACCGATCATGATGTCGAGCTGGAAGTCTTCCATGGCCGGGTACAACACCTCTTCGACGATGGGCGAGAGGCGATGGATTTCGTCGACAAACAACACGTCGCCGGACTCCAGGTTGGTTAGCAGCGCAGCCAGATCACCAGGGCGCTCGAGTACCGGGCCGGAAGTGCTCTTGATCGAAACCCCCATCTCCTGGGCGATGATATTGGCCAGCGTGGTCTTGCCAAGACCCGGCGGGCCAAAAATCAGCGTATGGTCGAGCGACTCCTTGCGCCCGCGGGCAGCCTGGATGAACAGCTCCATCTGCTCGCGCACACTCGGCTGGCCGATGTATTCGGCCAGTTTCAGGGGGCGGATGGCCCTATCCTGCTGTTCCTCGCGCTCACGCGGGCTGGCGGTAATCAGGCGATCGGCTTCGATCATCGCAATACTTCCATCGACCTTGTCACGCCATGCCGCGCAATGCGCGACGTATCAAATCTTCACTGCTCAAGCCATCTTCCTTGATTGCAGCCACGGCTCGACTGGCCTCCTGGGGCTTATATCCCAGGGAAATCAGCGCGCTCACGGCATCATTCTCCGCGCTTGAGACTGCCAGAGCAGACTGAGGTTCAACCACCAGCGGTGCAATGGACGGTATCGACTCCCAGGCCTTGAACCTGTCCTTGAGTTCGACCAGCAGGCGCTCGGCCGTTTTCTTGCCCACACCAGGCACCTTGACCAGCGCAGCGGTATCTTGAGCTTGCACGCAACGTACCAGCTCATCGACCTCCAGCCCCGACATCAAAGCCAGAGCCAGTTTCGGCCCCACACCGTTGAGCCGAATCAGTTCGCGGAACAGCTCACGCTCACGCTTTTCGAAGAAGCCATAGAGCAGATGCGCGTCCTCGCGCACCACCAGATGGGTGTGCAGGGTTACCGGCTCCCCCACCGAGGGCAGACGATAAAGGGTGGTCATCGGCACTTCCAGCTCATAACCAACGCCATTTACATCCAGAAGCAAATGCGGAGGCTGTTTCTCCGCCAGATTACCGCGCAAACGTCCGATCACCGGCTTGTTCCTTCACTTGCTCTATAAACGGAGACGACCGCCGCGCCGCTTGGCGCCGGCCAACCCATGGGGGATCAGACTCTGTCGGTGGTGCGCGTGGCACAAGGCGATACCCAGGGCGTCGGAGGCATCGATCTGCGGTTTCTGCACCAACTTGAGCAGGTGCATGACCATCATCTGCACCTGTTGTTTGTCCGCCGCACCAGTACCCACTACTGCCTGCTTGACCTGCGTGGCGGTGTACTCGCTGACCTCCAGGCCCGCCTCTACTGCCGCAACGATTGCCGCGCCGCGAGCCTGGCCAAGTTTCAACGCCGAGTCAGCATTGCGTGCCATGAACACCTGCTCGATACCCATGGTTACCGGCCCATGCGCACGAATCACCTCGCTGACACCACGAAAAACGATCTGCAGGCGCTCGGCCAACGGCCCGTTGCCGGTGCGAATGCAGCCTGATGCCACGTATTCGCAGCCACGCCCGGTATCGCGCACCACACCGTAACCGGTGATGCGCGAGCCTGGGTCGATTCCGAGGATCAAGGTCATATCAGCAACTGTCTATTTATCCAGTTGGCGAGTATACGGGGCGCCCTGCACGCCGTCATCCGCCACTCATGGTTAAAAGTCGCGCCGCCCGACGAAAAAAGCCGGAAACGCTGCGCAGCGCTTCCGGCTTCTTTATTAAATAACCCGACCGCACCCGGAAAATATGTCCCGGATTGCACCCAGGCCAGGCTACCTCAGCCGAGCTGCTCCATGATCTCGTCGGAAACTTCGGCGTTGTGGTAGACGTTCTGCACGTCATCCAGATCTTCGAGCATATCGATCAGCTTGAAGACCTTTTGTGCGGTTTCCAGATCGGTGATCGGCGCACTGATTGACGGAATCATGGCGATCTCAGCCTCGCCGCTCTTGAAACCGGCTGCAGCCAGAGCCTCGATCACCGCGTGGAACTCGGTGAAGCTGGTCGACACCAGGGCAGCGCCCTCCTCGCCCATTTCCACGTCATCGGCACCCGCCTCAAGCGCCGCTTCCATCAACGCATCTTCGTCCACAGAGGTGAAGCTGATCTGCCCCTTGCGCTCGAACATGTAGGCGACCGAGCCGTCGGTACCCAAGTTGCCACCACACTTGGTGAAAGCATGACGCACTTCGGCGGCGGTACGGTTGCGGTTGTCGGTCATCACTTCGACGATGATCGCCACACCACTTGGCGCATAGCCCTCGTAGCTGAACTCGACGACGTTGTCGGCTTCGTTGTTGCCGGCACCGCGGGCGATGGCGCGGTCGATCACGTCGCGGGACATGTTGTTGGTCAGCGCCTTGTCCACAGCCAGGCGCAGACGCGGGTTGTCCGCCGGGATCGGGCCACCGTGCTTGGCGGCGACCGTCAGCTCACGAATCAGCTTGGTGAAGATCTTGCCCCGCTTGGCGTCCTGACGCCCCTTGCGGTGCTTGATGTTGGCCCATTTGGAATGACCAGCCATAACTCACTCCGTTTTTTCCACTGATAAATGCCAGGGCACGGTCGTGCATGCCCCATAACGAAGAAGCCTGGAAATCCAGGCTTCTTGTACAGGCTTATTCGGCCTTGGGTTGCTCGCGCAGGCGGATATGTAGCTCGCGCAGCGACTTGCCGTCCACCACACCCGGCGCCTGGGTCATGACGCAGGCCGCACTCTGGGTTTTCGGGAAGGCGATCACTTCGCGGATCGACTGAGCGCCCGTCATCAGCATCACCAGGCGATCCAGGCCGAAGGCCAGGCCACCATGGGGCGGCGCACCGTACTTCAGCGCGTCGAGCAGGAAGCCGAACTTCTCCTGCTGTTCATCTTCGCTGATGCCGAGCACGCGGAACACGGTCTGCTGCATGGCCTTGTCATGGATACGGATCGAACCGCCACCCAGCTCGGTGCCGTTGAGCACCATGTCGTAGGCACGCGACAGTGCGGCGGCCGGATTGGCTTCCAGCTCCTCGGGGGTGCACTTGGGCGAGGTGAACGGGTGGTGCATGGCGGTCAGGCTGCCATCGTCGTTCTCTTCGAACATCGGGAAGTCGACGACCCACAGCGGTGCCCACTCGCAGGTGAGCAGGTTCAGGTCATGACCCAGCTTGATGCGCAGCGCGCCCAGAGCCTCGCTGACGATCTTGGCCTTGTCGGCGCCGAAGAACACGATGTCGCCATCGACAGCGCCAACGCGATCGAGGATGACATTGATGTTGTCCAGCGGGATGTTCTTGACGATCGGCGACTGCAAGCCTTCGACGCCAGCGGCGCGCTCGTTGACTTTGATATAGGCCAGCCCCTTGGCACCGTAGATACCGACGAACTTGGTGTAATCGTCGATCTGCTTGCGCGGCATGCTCGCCCCGCCCGGTACGCGCAGTGCAGTGACACGGCATTTCGGGTCATTGGCTGGACCTGCGAAGACCTTGAACTCGACGTCCTTGAGCTGATCCTCGACATCCACCAGCTCCAGCGGGTTGCGCAGGTCAGGCTTGTCGGAACCGAAACGACGCATGGCTTCGGCCAGGGTCATGTGCGGAAGCTCGCCAAACTCGACATCCAGCACTTCCTTGAACAGGTTGCGCACCATGGTCTCGGTGATATCCATGATGTCTTTTTCATCGAGGAAGCTGGTCTCGATGTCGATCTGGGTGAATTCCGGCTGGCGGTCGGCACGCAGGTCTTCGTCGCGGAAGCACTTGGCGATCTGGTAGTAACGATCGAAGCCGGCGACCATCAGTAGCTGCTTGAACAACTGCGGCGACTGCGGCAGGGCGAAGAAGCTACCGGCGTGGGTGCGGCTCGGCACCAGATAGTCACGCGCGCCTTCCGGCGTGGCGCGGGTCAGGATCGGCGTTTCCACATCGAGGAAACCGTTGTCGTCCAGGTAGCGACGGATGCTCGAGGTGATGCGCGAACGCAGCTTGAGCTTCTCGGCCATTTCCGGGCGGCGCAGGTCGATGAAGCGATAGCGCAGACGGGTTTCTTCGCCGACATCGGTGTATTCGTTGAGCGGGAACGGTGGGGTTTCCGCTTCGTTGAGTACTTCCAGCTCGTAACCCAGCACCTCGATGGCGCCAGACGCCATGTTCGGGTTGACCGCCCCCGCCGGACGCAGGCGCACCTTGCCGGTGATCTTGACCACATACTCGCTGCGTACGCGGTCGGCCTTGGCGAATGTGTCGGCACGATCAGGGTCGAATACCACCTGGGCCAGACCTTCACGATCACGAATATCGAGGAAGATCACCCCGCCATGGTCGCGGCGACGGTGTACCCAGCCGCAAAGGGTGATTTCCTGGCCATCCAGGCTCTCGTTCAGTTGGCCGCAATAGTGGCTGCGCATCATGATCGTGTTTCGCTTCTCTAAAGGTCTTGGATTGGTCAGGCAGCCCCCAATGCACCGGGCAGAGGCCACACCGCGGCGTGTGTCCAACCGCGCGCCGCGCTTCGATAAAGAGCGGGATTATATAGGGTAAATCGCCGTGACGCAGCCGCCTGGCGGATGGCTTCTATAATGAAGAGGCCTCCATCAGGGAGAACCATCATGCCTTCACCCCGCGCAGCCGACCTCTCCAGCGATCTGCTGGAGGACTTCCGACTGGATGCAGCCGAGCAATTCCCACGTTGCGAACAATTATTGATCGAACTGGAGCGAGCACCGAAGAGCCGCGAGCGCCTGCGCGAACTCTTCCGCCTGGTGCACACACTCAAGGGCAACCTCGGCTACATCGATCTCAGTGTCCTGATGCCGCTACCGCAAGCCATGGAGGATGTGCTCGAAGCACTTCGCAATGAGCAGTTGGAATTCGACAGCCTGCTCGGCGATATCCTGCTATTGAGCCTGGATCACCTGCGTGCACTGATCGATCGCGCACTGGGCAGAACGAACACCCTCCCAAGCTCAATACAGACCGAACAACTGTGCCAGGCGCTGCAGGCACTCGCCATGGCACCAGCGGCGCAACAAGGGCACATTCGCCGCGAACTGCTGCAGCAGATGGATCCCACCACTCATCTGCAAGCCCCTCAAATCCCAGCTGAGAGTCGAACCGACGCGCTGCTGGCCCGACACGGCATCGCCCCACACCCGGATCTGCAATTCTTCGCAGCCCTGACCGAAGCAGCAGAACAGCGCTCAAGCTACTGGCACGGACGCAACCTACGCCTGCTCGACCTGGCACTGAGCATCAACGCCCTGGGCGGCCAGACAGAAAAGCCGGAACAGCTGGCAGCCGCCGTTTGCCTGCATGACCTAGGCATGGCCTTTCTGCCGCTGGAGCTGCTACACAAACAAACTCATCTCAGCCGTGATGAACGACGCTTGATGCAGGGGCATCCACGCCAGGCAAGCGACCTGCTAAAACGCATGCCTGACTGGGCACCGGCCATGGAGATCGTTCTACAGCATCAGGAGCACGTCGACGGTAGCGGCTACCCCAAGGGGTTACGCGAAATGGAAATCACCCCAGGAGCACTCATCCTGCACATCGTCGATACATTCGACGCACGTACCCACGAGCGCGCTCACCAGACCTTGAGCAAGCGTCCCTTGCTCCGCGCAATACTCGAAATCAACAACCTGGCCGGCCAGCAATTCAGTGTGCGCTGGGTCGAAGTATTCAATCGCGCCTTGCAACAGAACCCGGATCTGGCGCATGGCCGAATCCCACCTTACGACAATTCTCTAGAGCAAGCCGCCGGCACACTCACAGCCCGGGAGATTTCTTTGTGAAAAATGAACCGAGCACTGCTGATAGCTTCTAAACATCGCTTTCATTGATACAAGCCAGGATCATCCCGACTTCCTGCATGTTAGGCTTGCCCCAACACTGCGGGATAGACACCCCGGCTCACCTGACAGGAGAATAACCATGGAAATCAATATCGGAATCGCCGAACAGGATCGCGCCGCCATTGCCGAAGGCCTGTCGCGCCTACTGGCCGATACCTACACCCTCTATTTGAAGACCCATAACTTCCACTGGAACGTCACCGGCCCGATGTTCAACACCCTGCACCTGATGTTCGAAGGGCAGTACACCGAGTTGGCACTGGCCGTCGACGCCATTGCCGAGCGTATCCGCGCCCTCGGATTCCCGGCACCGGGCACCTACGCCGCATACGCGCGCCTGTCGTCGATCAAGGAAGAGGAAGGCGTACCCAACGCAGAAGACATGATCAAGCAGCTGGTTCAAGGCCAGGAAGCCGTAGTACGCACCGCGCGCGGCATCTTCCCGCTGCTGGACAAGGTCAGCGATGAACCCACCGCTGATCTGCTGACCCAGCGCATGCAGGTACATGAAAAAACCGCCTGGATGCTACGCAGCCTGCTCGCCTCCTGATCCCGCTCAAGGCCCGGTCATCCGGGCCTTTTCATTAGGCAGGTACGCCCAGCCTGATCTATGCTCTGGCCATTCGCCAGCGAGTTTCCGAAGCACATGAGTCAGCCACCCAAGCCCCCCAGCATCATCGAACTGTATCCAGAGGAAACCCGCGAGGCTGCGGCGCTGCTCAAACAAGCCGTGCCACTGATGATGCGCCACGACATTCCACCCAACCCGGTGCATTACGCGCTCTGGTACACCTACAGCCGAGGCAATGAGCCGGAACTCAATCGTCGCCTGGACAAGGTCGTCGAGGATTTCGATGTATTCCCCCCGGAAACCGCCAGCAAGCTGTTTCGCGATTACATCATCCGCGGCGAACTGGAAGAGGCACGCGCAGGCCAACAGCAGGTAATCGAACTGGTCGACGACATCGAGGGCGATGTCTCACGCAACATGCTCGGCAGCAAGAATTACCAGCAAAGCCTCACTCAGGGATTGAGCGCCCTGCAGGAACCGATCATCGACGACCTGCCCAGCGTGCTCAACGAACTGCAGGAGAGCACCCAGTTGATGCAGGATCAGCAGGAAAAATTCCTCTACCGCCTGCGTGCTGCCCAGGATGAAATCAAGCACCTGCGCAGCCAGCTCGAGCGCGCGCACCTGGCAGCGACACTGGATAGCCTGACGCGCGTGTTCAACCGCAATGCCTTCACCCGCCTGCTGGAGCAGGCGCTGAAAGAGTCCTACCAGGGGCTCGCCCTGGTGATTCTCGATATCGACCATTTCAAGCAGTTCAACGATCAGTACGGCCACCCGCTCGGGGATCGCGTGCTGCAGCATGTCGGGCAGCTGATGCGCGACATGCTCCCGCCTCGTGCCTTCGCCGCGCGCTACGGCGGCGAAGAGTTCTGCGTCGTGTTACGAGACTGCCACGACCTGACCGAAGTGCTCGATTTCGCCGAGCAACTGCGCAACAAGATCCAGGCCTTACGGGTCAAGGTTCGCCGTACCGACCAGGTACTGGATAGCATCACCGCCTCGTTCGGCTGCGCCCTGGCCGAAGTGGACGACACCTTCGAATCATTGCTGACCCGAGCAGATGATGCCCTCTACCAAGCCAAACGTGGCGGGCGCAATCAGGTTCACCCGATCACCAGCGAAACCATGCTAAGCGCTTGATTTGAGAAGCCTCCTGCTTTGCTGTTAAATACGTCGCGCGCCACATTCATATTCTGAGGCGCAACGACGCAACACACCGGCACGCGCCATGACCGTCCATCTGGTCAACGACAAAGCGCGCTCGCCTCGCAAAGCCGTGAGTCATCATTCAATCAGTGAGTTCATCGAAGATGTTGAAGATTGCCCATCTAGTCGCGGGGTTCGCCGCCCTGCTGCTATCTGCCGTACCCAGCCTTTCCACTTCATTGCTCAATACACCTGACGCCATCTACCTGGCCCTTGTCGGCCTGCTCAACCTGCTGCTTGCTGCACAACAACCCGCCAGCCTGAATGGCACCCGCCAGCAACTGCAGGGCCTTGCATCGGCACTGCTGATTCTCGCAGCCGTCGTTCAGGGCCTGATTCTGCTCGCCCCTCTGCCCAATATCGGCGGCCAGCCTGCCATATGGCTGACCTTGCTGATCGCAGTCATCGCCATTGCCCTGCAACTGAGCAGCCAACTGCGCCCACAAGCTGACCACTACGACGTGCGTAGCTCGAGCTCGGCCCAGACCAGCCAGCCCAGCAGCCAGGAAGACCGCGAGACCGGTACGGTCAAGTGGTTCAACACCTCCAAGGGTTTCGGCTTCATTTCCCGTGATTCGGGCGAAGACATCTTCGTGCACTTTCGCGCCATTCGCGGGGAAGGTCACCGCGTGCTGATCGAAGGACAGCGCGTGGAATTCTCGGTCATGCAGCGCGACAAGGGTCTGCAAGCCGAGGATGTGATCGCCGCAGCGCCCTCACGCCGCTGAATCACACCGAAAAACGAAAGCCCGCGATCTCTCGCGGGCTTTTTTGTTGTCTGCATCCGTAATCCTTCGGCCCTTCGCTTGCCCCAGATCACTCCCGGCGCATTGGTTTGCCTCAGTAATGCGGTGGCGGTGCTTCGTCTATAGCGATACTCGCCTGCCCCTGGGCCTCCTCCTGACGTCGCGCGAGAGCCATTACCTGCAATTGCAAGCGCTCGATGCGTTTCTGCTGCTCGATCAGCTCATCGTTCAAGGCCTGAATGGTGTCATCCTGGAAAGCCAGACGACTCTCCAGCTCCATCACACGAGCGTCGAGACTCATGCCGGCTCTCCCGCGAACTGAAAATCCTCGGTCAGTACCAGGCGCAGCTTGTCCTTGAGGCGGCGCACCTGCTCATCCGCATAGGCCTGCGCGGGGTGCCGCCCCCACACAGGAGCAGGCCAGGCAGCGTCGTCACGCCGGCGAACGATGACATGCATATGCAACTGACTGACAACGTTACCCAGCGTGGCCACGTTCATCTTGTCGGCAGCGAAGGTGTCCTTGAGCGTCTCGGCCAGCAATGTGGTTTCGTACCAGAGCTGGCGCTGATCGGCGGCATCCAGCTGAAACAACTCGCTGACCTCCTCGCGGCGCGGCACGAGGATGAACCAGGGGTAATGGGAGTCGTTCATCAACAACAAACGACACAGGGGGAAATCCCCGATCAGCAGACAGTCCTGCTGCAAACGCGAATCCAGGGCGAACATGGCGGTTCTCCTCACTCAATCCCAACACGCAAACGCAGTGCCTGACCGACACAACGCGATGGGAGCGAAGCATACGTGGCTGCAGACGACAATTCACCCAGGCCACACGCACCATGGCAAGGCAGTCCGTGCATATTCGCACCGCCGGCGTGCACCATTTTGTTTCCTCCCGTAATAGCCGCATCCAGCCGTTACCGCTGACGGTATCGCGCAAGGCGTCATCGCCGACCGTCTGGCGGGTATCAATCGCGCACAGCAACACCGGGCAAACCCTTGAAAAACCCAGCCCCGGTGACACGCGAAGCACGATCGCGCGCCGAAAAATCAAGGTTTTAGCGACGACCGATGAATTTGAGCACGACTTTTGCTACCTCCCTCGTCAATGCTCGGCACGCCGTGCAGTCGATCAATAACAGCGGTCCCAGGCACCTCAGAACCGCGAAGGCGTCGGCATTAACGGAACGCAAGTGCAGAACTACAGATTTGCGACATTCTTCATAAGGCCATGCGACAGAGCCATAAACGAAGCCGCAATGAATAGACTGCAACTATCGCCAATATTGGCTGCGTGCTATAAGTTACCGCCGACACAAAAAGAAAGAGCCGCCCATATAACAAAACAGTGGGCAGCGCAACTCTTCTAAACCAAAGGAGCAATCACGATGCAAGTGATGAAGTGGAGCGTAATCGCCCTGGCAGTAGCCGCGGGCACCAGCCAAATGGCAGTGGCTTCCAGCCAGTCCGAGTCGAACGGTTTTATCGAAGACAGCAGCTTCAACATTTTCACCCGCGCCCTGTACTTCAACCGCGACTACCGTAATGGTGGTGGCAACATTGAAGATCCCAGCAAATCTAGCGGCTACAAGAGCGGCTACCGTGAAGAAAGCGGTCTAGGCCTGCGTCTGCTGTACGAGTCCGGCTTTACTCAAGGCACCGTGGGTGTAGGTTTCGACGCTCACTCCCTGTCCAGCGTTAAACTGGACAGCGGCAAGGGCCGTACCGGCACCGACCAGTTCGCTACTGACAGCGACGGCACTCCTGAAGATACTCAGAGCGAAGTTGGCGGCGCTATCAAATTCCGCATCTCCGATACCGTTCTGAAATACGGCAACCAGTTCGTGGCCAGCCCGGTATTCTCCACCGACGACAGCCGCATCCTGCCGGAAGTTGCCACCGGTACCTATCTGGTCAGCAACGAAATCAAAGGGCTGGAGCTGAGCGCTGGTCGTTTCACCGGCCTGAGCAGCCAGGTTCAAACCGCCCGCGACTCCGTTGAACTGACCTCGACCAACCTCGTAGGTGCAAACTACCAGTTCACCGAGAACTTCAGCGCCGGCTACCACTTCGCCGACACCGAAGACTACTGGAAAAAGCACTACATCAACGCCAACTACACCATCCCATTCAGCGATGATCAGTCCCTGAACTTCGATCTGAATGCCTACCGCACCAAGAGTCAAGAGAAAGAGCTTGGCGACAAGGTCGACAACAAGCTGTGGAGCTTGGCTGGTGCTTACAGCTTCGGCGCTCACACTGTCACCCTGGCTTACCAACAATCTAGCGGTGAGACCCCCTACGCCTATGGTGTAGATGGTGCTGGTACCGTCTGGGTAGCTAACGCCGTGACCAACGAATTCTGGAGCGAAGACGAGAAGTCCGCACAGGTTCGTTACGACATCGACATGAGCAGCTACGGCGTACCTGGCCTGAGCTTCATGGCTCGTTACGTCAAAGGCTGGAACGTTACCTCCGACGCCGGCACCGACGGCAAGGAACACGAACTGGGCTTCAGCGCCAAGTACGTGATCCAAGACGGCGCCGCGAAGGATCTGTCCCTGCGTCTGGCACTCAACCGTGCCCGCGCCGACCAAGTTGCAGCCAACGGCGCAGCTAACTTCGGTGGCGCTAGCGGTGACTTCAACGAAGTTCGCTTCTTCATCGACTACCCGCTGAGCGTTCTGTAACTTCAGCGTTACTCGATAGCAGCACCAAAGAAACCCGGCCTTGGCCGGGTTTCTTTATTTCTGCTCTGCTTTATTAAAGAGGTAAGGCATAAGTCCCTGTCACATGTGCAACCAACTCGCTCTCATTACCCGCCGAATATAACGACACTTCACAAACTGCCTGACGTCGGCTCAAGCGTAATATCCGTGCATCAGCCAGCAAATCCACCGGCTTGGGTTTGACCAGAAAGTTGATATTGAGATTGGAGGTTACCGCCATCTCCACTCGGCCGAGCCGCCCCAGCACGACGGCATACATGGCTGCATCACCCAACGCCATGATGGTCGGGCCAGAGAGCGTTCCACCTGGACGCACCAATTTGGCCTGAAACGGCACCCGTGCCAGCACACCCTCGTCATCGAGCCGGTCGATCCGCAGATCGATGTCTTCGGCCATTGGTAGCCCCGCCCGAATCAGCGTCTGAACGTCAAGCGCAGTCAATCCTGCCATCTTCCACCTCCCCTACCGCGATGATCTGGCGCCCGCCCTCTGGAACCTCGGACACATCGAACTTCATCGACTGCCCCGTCCTGTACGCCACTGTATAGGCACCGTACAATGCCGGCCTATTCCAAGCCCTAGCAACCGACAGAACGGCCAAACATGCGTACCAGTCAGTTCCTGCTCTCGACCCTGAAAGAAACCCCTTCCGATGCCGTGGTGATCAGCCACCAGCTGATGCTGCGTGCCGGCATGATCCGCAAACTGGCCTCCGGCCTGTACACCTGGCTACCGATGGGCCTGCGCGTGCTGCGCAAGGTCGAGACCGTGGTGCGTGAAGAAATGAACGCCACAGGCGCGCTGGAAGTGCTGATGCCAGCCATCCAGCCTGCCGAGCTGTGGCAGGAATCTGGCCGCTGGGTGCAGTACGGCCCCGAACTGCTGCGCGTGAAGGATCGTCATGATCGCGAGTTCTGCGTCGGCCCGACCCACGAAGAAGTGATCACCGACCTGGCCCGTAACGAGCTGAACAGCTACAAGCAACTGCCGATCAACATGTACCAGATCCAGACCAAGTTCCGTGACGAAATCCGTCCACGCTTCGGTCTGATGCGCGGCCGTGAGTTCATCATGAAGGACGCCTACTCCTTCCATGCCGACCAGGCTTCCCTGCAGGAAACCTACGACCGCATGCATCAGGCGTACTGTAATGTCTTCAGCCGCCTGGGCCTCAACTTCCGTCCGGTACAGGCCGATACTGGCTCCATCGGTGGCACCGGCTCGCACGAATTCCATGTGCTGGCAGAGTCTGGTGAAGACGATATCGCCTTCAGCAATGTCTCCGACTACGCCGCCAACATCGAGAAGGCCGAAGCTATCCCGCGTGAGAAAGCGCGCCTTGCAGCGGCCGAAGACATGCGCCTGATCGATACGCCCAACACCAAGACCATCGACGCGCTGGTACAGGGCTTCGGTCTGGCCATCGAGAAGACCATCAAGACCCTGGTGGTGCACGCGGCCGAAGAAGGCAAGCTGATCGCCCTGATCGTGCGCGGTGACCATGAACTGAACGAAATCAAGGCCGCCAATCTGGAACAGGTTGCCAGCCCGCTGCAGATGGCCAGTGAAGCCGAGATTCGTGCCGCTATTGGCGCCGGCCCCGGCTCCCTCGGTCCGGTCAACCTGCCGATCCCCTGCATCATCGATCGCAGCGTCGCACTGATGAGCGACTTCGCTGCTGGCGCCAATATCGAAGACAAGCACTATTTCGGCGTCAACTGGGAGCGCGATCTGCCCCTGCCTGAGGTTGCCGATCTGCGCAACGTCGTCGCTGGTGACCCCAGCCCGGATGGCCAAGGCACCCTGGAAATCAAACGTGGCATCGAAGTCGGTCACATCTTCCAGCTCGGTACCAAGTACAGCGAAGCGATGAACTGCCAGGTACTTGGCGAGAACGGCAAGCCAGTGACCCTGACCATGGGCTGCTACGGCATCGGCGTATCCCGCGTGGTAGCCGCCGCCATCGAGCAGAATTTCGACGAGCGCGGTATTCGCTGGAACGACGCCCTGGCCCCCTTCCAGATCGCCCTGGTACCGCTGCGCTATGAGACCGAGCAAGTACGCGAGGCCACCGACAAGCTGTACGCCGAGCTGACTGCCGCCGGCTACGAGGTGCTGCTGGATGATCGCGACAAGAAAACCAGCCCCGGTATCAAGTTCGCCGACATGGAGCTGATCGGTATTCCGCACCGCGTGGTCGTCAGTGACCGTGGTCTGGCCGATGGCAACCTGGAGTACAAGAGCCGCGCCGAAACCGAAGCGCAGGCTGTGCCGCTGGCCGACATCCTGCCGTTCCTGCAAGCCCGTATCAGCCGCTGATCACGCCGCACCGAGACATCATGCACACGAGCAACAAACTTCGCCTGACCGGCGCCGCCTTGTGCGGCGCCCTCTTCCTCAGCGGTTGCGCCAATCAGTTGCCGCAACGCAGCGAACACGAGGAGCGCGTCGAACGCAAACTACTGGATCACCAGTTGCAGATCGACGTGGGCGAGCCAAAGGTGCTGGAGCTGCCACAGCGACGGATTCGTGTGCATGATCAGAAGAGCTACGAGGTCACGGCGTTCGAGGTCACTCGTCGTTATGACCGCTACACCCCCTATCAACCCTGGCGCGAGCTGTATGAAGTGCCGCTGGGGGCAGTTGCCGTGGTCGCAGGCGTCGGCGCCAACGTACTCAACGTGGTATTGCTCGGCAGCCTGCCGGAGACTGTCACTCGTGACTGGATCAGCTACGGCATGGCGGGCCTCAACCCGTTCATGAACGTCGAGTCCAATGGTCGCGCCGAGCAGAACCTGGCGAGCATCGAGGAACTCCAGCGCGACCGACGCATGGAGTACATCAACCTGCCCTGGTCCGAGCGCCCGGTACTGATCAAGACAGCCGACCAGCAGTTCGAGCTGCTTACCGACAATACCGGCGTTCTGCGCCTGAATCTGCTGGATAGCCCGTTTACCGAGCAGAACATGGCCCGCCTGAACACGCTGCAACTGAGCGTAGAGGATCGCTTGGGTGAAGAGTCGGTCCAGGCGACGGCAACGCTGATGGTCAGCCACACGCTACGTGGCAAGCTGCGCGAGGCCCATGACCTGATCTTCGACGACCTCGAAGGTGACGACGTGGCGCAATGGGTACACCGGGTCAAGCGCTTGTCGGATCTAGGCCTGGAAGAGGAAGCCAGCGAACTCGAGCAGAGCCTGATCGAACTGACGCGCAACGATCCGGAGCTGCAGGAAGCCTTCCTCAAGGCCTTGCTCAAAGACGCCGGGCGCCTGGCTGCCGATCCGGCCAACTGAGCCCGCATGACATGCGACAGGGCACGCGCTCTGTCGCTTCGCAGGTTCCCGATGTGCACGGCGCACCTAGCTTCAGACCATCTCTAGTCTCTGCTTGCCTCGCGGCGGTGCAAACGCCGCATCCAGCACCTCCAGATCACCTCTATCCAGAATCAGTGAAGCCGCCGCAGCGTTGTCACGTAGATGTTGGCGGCTCACCGCCTTGGGAATGGCGATCACGCCTTCCTGCCTGAGCGTCCAGGCCAGCGCTACCTGAGCAGGTGTAACGGCATGACGCCTGGCCACTTCCAACAGCGCCGGCTCATGTAGCAGTGCCCCTGCCTGGCTCAACGGACAGTAGGCCATCAATGGCAGGGTCGCCTGCTGTTGCCAGGGCAGCAGGTCATATTCGATGCCGCGGGCTTCGAGGTTGTATAGCACCTGATTGGTCGCGCAGGCTGGCTGATCCAGTTCGAGCAGGTCATCCAGATCGAAGTTGGAAACGCCCCAGGCGCCGATCTTGCCCTGTTCGCGCAGGCGCTCGAAGCCCTCCACCGTTTCTGCCAGCGGATAGCGCCCGCGCCAATGCAGCAGATAGAGGTCGATAGACTCACAACCCAGGCGCCGTAGGCTACGCTCGCAAGCGGCCTGGACACCCTGCAGGCTGGCATTGTGTGGGTACACCTTGCTGACCAGAAACACCTCGTCGCGCCGCCCAGCGATAGCGGCGCCGACGACTTCCTCGGCGCCACCCTCACCGTACATTTCAGCGGTGTCGATCAGCGTCAGCCCCAAATCGATGCCTTCTTGCAGGGCTGCGATCTCACGCGCGCGCTGGCGCTGATCCTCGCCCATGCGCCAGGTGCCCTGCCCTATTACCGGCACCGCAACGCCAGCCAATTCAATCGTACGCATCACTCTCTCCTGAACGGGTTGTGACCTGCCCGTAACCATCGCCACACCATTGCAACAGGCACAGACCATGGCCGAAGGGGTCGCTAAGCGTTACCAGGCGCCCCCATTGCTGCTCACTGATTTCGCCTTCCTGACGCGCACCTGCTGCCAGCGCGCGGGCCAGTGCAGCATCGAGATCCTCGACGATGAAATCGAGGTGTAAAGGCATCCAGTGACGCTCGTAATCACGCGGCGATGGCACACCCGGGCAAGGAGGCGACCCGGCAGCCTTGTGCAGAAGGTAAATCGGCACCGGGGCACCGAGCATTTCGACTACGCTGCCCTCGAACAGATAGCGTCCCACACGCAGATCGAGTGCCTGCCGATAGAACGCGACAGCCGCCTGCAGGTCGGGCACGTCAAGATTGAGCAGCAATTGCATGTCAGAGCGGCTTGAGCAGCAGCAACAATGACACAGGCTGCACGCTTTCCGGGTGCAGCGGCTCCTGCAACCACTCCAGACGCCAACCGGTCTCGCCCATCAGGGACAACCAGGACTGCAAGGTGCGGAAGAACCAGGGCATGGGCGCCTGGAAACCCTCACCGAAACCGGCGAAGTCCTCTACCCGCCAGCCATCCTGATAAGGCTCACCATGGCTGGCGCGCCACGGATGCAGGGTCTGAATCAGCAGACTGCCGCCCGGCGCCAACAGCCCGTGCAGGCTGCGCATCACCGGCTCCAGCGGCTCTTCGAGCAACGCGAAGTTGCACACCAGCACTTCGAAGCGACCGAGTTGCTCGGCATGCTCCTCCAGCTCGGCATAACCGCAAACACGATACTGGCTGCGGCCATCACAGGCGGCGCGGGCTGCTTCGATCAGCGGTGCGGACGCATCCACCCCGACTGGCTCGATGCCATGTTCGGCCAATCCTCGGCACAGCCACCCCTCGCCGCAACCGACGTCCAGCACGCGCTTGGGCGCCAGTGCCAGCACCGCCTGCAGAATCGCCGCGTCGGTGACCAGGCGCCGGCTCTCGATGCGCTGTTCGCGCACCGCGGCAGCCCAGGCATCGGCGTTGGCCTGCCAGCTCTGCTGAAGCTGTTCTCGGTGATCGCGCTGCATGCCGGTTACCTGCATTTTGCGTTGTCGCCGAGTCTAGCAGGCCATCGCCCAGCCTTGATATGTCCATCCGGCCTGTCGGATACGTGCATAGCGACTAAGCTTGTAAGGGACAGGCGAGACGGTCGTAGCTTGGTCAAGATTCAGCGAACGACAGTTTCGCGGCCTTTGTGAAGCAGACAGGTCAGGCCGGGGGATTATGGGCGCATTATGGCAATCCGACCCTGAGCAGCGCGATTTACGCTCGAGTGCTCTCCCCATTGCGGGTACGGCGCGGGGCTCGAAGTCACGACGTTGGCGCCTGCTGCTGTATCTGCTGCTGATTGCCCTGCTGCTGGTCGCTGTTGCGCTGTTCGTATTCGAATTGCGCAGCGCCCACTTCCAGGCACGTGAGCTGAGCCGCTACGCCGCCAGCCTGACCTATCAGGTCGAACCCGGGCCCAGCCCGAGCATCCTCTATCCCAGCGATGGCCCCTTTGATAAACGCCAGGGCTATGCCTATCTGCCATTGATGCTGGAGCGCCTGCAACAGCGCGACTTCCTGATCAGCGCACAATCGCGCTTCTCCCCGGAACTGATGGCGTACAGCAGTCACGGCCTGTTTCCCCCCTTCGTCGAGAAGAGTCAGAGCGGGCTGAGCATCAGCGACTGCCGTGGCACACCGTTCTACGAATTTCACTACCCGCAGCAAGGCTATGCCGATTTCGCCAGTATCCCGCCGCTGGTCGTCAGCAGCCTGCTGTTCATCGAGAACCGCTATCTGCTCGATCCCGCCCAACCTCAGGCCAACCCGGCGGTGGACTGGCCACGCTTTGCCATGGCCGCGCTGTCGCAGCTCGGCAAGGTACTCGACATGCAGGATCAATCCGCGGGGGGCAGCACCCTGGCCACCCAGCTGGAGAAATACCGCCACTCCCCCGACGGCCTGACCCTGTCGGCAGGCGAGAAGCTGCGGCAGATGATTTCCGCCAGCGTGCGCGCTTATCAGCAGGGGCCGCAGACCCTCGAGGCTCGGCAAAACATCGTGCGTGACTACCTCAACAGCGTGCCGCTGTCGGCAGCCCCAGGGCATGGCGAAGTTCACGGCCTGGCCGACGGCCTGCGCATCTGGTACGGCGCCGACTTCGAGCGCAGCAACGCCCTGCTCGATCCGAGTCGCTCGCCCGATGCCAGCCTGGCCGAACGCGGCCTGGCCCTGCGCCAGATGTTGTCACTGATGATCGCCCAGCGCCGCCCGTCCTATTATCTGGCGCAGGGGCGCAAGGAAATGGAGACCCTGACCGAAAGCCACATCCGCCTGCTGGCGAGTGGCGGGCTGATCGACACGAAACTGCGCGACGCAGCCTTGAGCCAGAAACTGCATTATCGCGACTGGCAGCAGGAACCCAACCTGCGCCCGGTGGAAAGCGACAAGGGCATCAGCGTCGCCCGTTCACGCTTGTCCAATCTGCTGGGTATGCCTCTTTACGATCTCGACCGTCTCGACCTGGCCGCGCGCAGTACTCTGCAACGCGACCTGCAGCAGCAGACCAGCGCTTATTTGCAACACCTGGCCGACCCCGAGTTCGCCGGCAAGATTGGCCTGTTCGGTGATCGCCTGCTGTCACCGGAGAAAACCGCCGAAGTGCGCTACAGCTTCACCCTGTTCGAACGCACCGCAACGGGCAGCCTAGTTCGCGTGCAGACCGACAGCACCGACCAACCCTTCGACATCAACGAGGGCAGCAAACTGGAACTGGGCTCGACCGCCAAGCTGCGCGTGCTCGCGACCTACCTGGAAATCATCGCGGAACTGCATCAACGCCATTCAGGCAAGACACCCGCCGAGCTGCGTGCGCTGGAGATCGCCGAACAGGATCACCTCAGCCGCTGGGCCGTGGATTACCTGCGCAGCAATCCAGGCGTCGACCTCGCGAGCATGCTCGACGCCGCACTGGAGCGACGCTACTCCGCCAACCCGCATGAGCGCTTCTTCACTGGCGGCGGCGTGCACACCTTCGGCAACTTCCGTCGCGAGGACAATGGCCGCAACCCCACACTGCGCGAGTCCCTGCGCGAGTCGATCAACCTGCCATTCGTGCGCCTGATGCGCGATCTGGTGCGTTACAGCACCTATCAGAGCAGCGCCGAACTGCTCAAGGACGACAAGGATCCTCGGCGCCAGGAGTACCTGCAGCGCTTCGCCGACCGGGAAGGTCGCACCTTCCTTCTGCGTTTCTGGCGCAAGTACCAGGGCCAGCCCGAACAGCAACGCCTGGAGACCTTTCTCAGCGGCCTGCGGCAGACCTCGGCACGCTTGGCTGCCGTGCATCGCTACCTGATACCGAATGCCGACGAGGCGACGTTCGCCGCCTTCCTGCGCGCCCAGGTACCGCAGGAGAACCTCAGCGATGCACGCATCACCCGGCTCTACAACGACTACGGCCCCGGCGCCTACAGCCTGCCGGATCAGGGCTACATCGCCCGCGTTCACCCGTTAGAGCTGTGGCTGCTGGGCTTTCTCATCCAGCAACCACAAGCCAGCTTCAGCGATGCCGTGGCCGCCAGCGTCGACGAGCGCCAGGAGGTCTACGGCTGGCTGTTCCGCAGCCGGCACAAGAGTGCCCGCGACAGCCGCATCCGCATCATGCTTGAGGTGGAGGCGTTCTCCGACATCCACCGCCGCTGGAAGAATCTCGGCTACCCCTTCCAGCACCTCGTGCCGTCGCTGGCGACTGCCTTGGGCAGCTCTGGCGACCGCCCGGCGGCGCTGGCCGAGTTGATGGGCATCATTCAGAACGACGGCATTCGCCAGCCGGTGCAACGCATCGATGAACTGCACTTTGCAGCCAACACCCCCTACGAAACGCGAGTCGAACGTGATCCGCAGAGTGGCAAGCGGGTCATGCCATCGGAGGTCGCTGCGGCATTGCGCGGCGCGCTTTCCCAAGTCGTCGAAGGTGGCACGGCACGTCGCCTGCAAGGCAGTTTCCGACTGGCAGACGGCCAGGCGCTGACCCTTGGCGGCAAGACCGGCACCGGTGACAACCGCATCGAAAGCGTCGGCGCTGGCGGACGGGTGCTGAGTTCACGGGCGATGAACCGCACCGCCACCTTCGTATTCTTTCTCGGCCCTCGTCACTACGGCACCCTGACGGCTTTCGTGCCGGGGCGCGAGGCCGAGCGCTTCACCTTCACGTCGGCACTACCGGTGCAGGTACTCAAAGGCATGGCGCCGATCCTCACGCCCTACCTCGAACCCGGCAGCGCCACCCTGTGCCAGGCGCCGTTATCGGCGCAGCAGGCCAGTTGGCAGTAACACGCGGTAACCAGGCTACAGGCACAGCAACGAAACCGGGCGACGAATGACCGGTCAATGCCCCCAGCAACGCAGTACTGTCCTTGTGCTTTGACCTTCACTTTCTGGAGCCGCCATGCCCGCATCCTGGATCGCGCTGATGCGCCGTCGCCGTTTCAGCCTGATCGCCCTGCTGAGTCTGTTGATCCTGCTACCCGTGGGCTGCGCGAAGCTGGAAGAAACCGAACGCAAGCTGGTGTTCCGGATCGAGCCGGGCACTGCCCGTTGGTTCAGCGGCATACCGAACGGCTTGCAGGAGATGGATCTGCAATCACCGGATCTGGCGCCTGGCGAAAGCCTGCATGCCTGGTGGTGGCCAGCAGCCCGCGCCGAAGCCCCTACCCTGCTCTACCTGCATGGCTCACGCTGGAACCTCACCGGCCAGTTGTTTCGCATCGAGCAGTTGCACGCCATGGGCTACTCGGTGCTCGCGGTCGACTACCGCGGTTTCGGCCAGAGCCTTGGCCAGTTGCCTTCGGAGCGCACCGTCTACCAGGACGCGCATATCGCCTGGCAACATATCGAGCGCCTGCAACCCGACCCAGGCAAGCGTTTCATCTACGGCCACTCGCTCGGAGGAGCAGTAGCCGTGCACCTGGCCTACGAGCTGGCCCGCGAGCACGACTCGCCCCAGGCCGGTGGATTGATCGTCGAGTCCAGCTTCACCAACCTGGGCGATGTCGCCGCAGCCGTCACCCAGACATCGCTCCCCATACGCTGGCTGCTGTCCCAGGAGTTCGATTCGTTGAGCAAGATCGGTGACGTCGGCGTACCCGTATTGATCGCCCACGGCCGCGATGACCGCTACGTGCCTTCGCGCTTCAGCGAAGAGTTGTTCGCAGCCGCCAGCGAGCCCAAGCGCCTGTTGCTGATCGACGGTGCCAACCACAACAACAGCCTGCGCATGGCGGGCAGCGACTATCGACAGGCCCTGCAGGATCTGAGCAAGCGCCTGAATTGAAGCGTTCCGTAGGCTGTGCTGTGAACCATCGGTGCGCACGGCGCACCCTACATGCCCCCGTAGATGCTAGCGTCGCGCAGCGACGGCTCGCAGGGCGGCCGGCATAAATGGCAGGCAATAAAAAAGCGGCGACTGCCATGCAGTCGCCGCTTTTTCACATCAGGAGACAATCAGACCGCTTTGTATTCCTGATCGGCCTCGTCGAAGCGCTTCTGGATCGAAGCGGAAGGCTCCTTGTCCAGCAGGCTGAAGACCACGATGCACAGGCTGCAGAGGATGAAGCCCGGAATGATCTCGTACAGACCCAAGCCGATGAACTCCTTCCACACCACCACGGTGACGGCACCGACCACCATGCCAGCCAGCGCGCCGTTACGGGTCATGCGCTTCCACAGCAGGGAGAAGATCACCACCGGACCGAAGGCAGCACCGAAGCCCGCCCAGGCGTAGGCCACCAGGCCAAGCACCTTGCTCTCGGGGTTGTAGGCAATGGCGATAGCAACCAGCGCGATGGCCAGCACCATGAAGCGACCGACCCATACCAGCTCGGACTGCGAGGCGTTCTTGCGCAGGAAGGCTTTGTAGAAGTCTTCGGTCAGGGCGCTGGAGCACACCAGCAGCTGGCAGCTCAGGGTACTCATCACGGCAGCCAGGATGCCCGACAGGACGATACCAGCGATCCACGGGTTGAACAGGATCTTGGTCAGCTCGATGAACACGCGCTCACCGTTCTCGTTGACCGCGCCTGCCAGCTCCGGGTTGTTGTTGAAGTAGGCGATACCGAAGAAACCGGCAGCGACCGCACCACCCAGGCAGAGAATCATCCAGGCCATACCGATGCGGCGCGCCGCCGGAATGGTCTTGACCGAATCAGCGGCCATGAAGCGCACCAGGATGTGCGGCTGACCGAAATAACCCAGGCCCCAGCCCAGCAGGGAGACGATGGCGAGGAAGGACAGGTTGCGGAACATGTCGAAGTTGGCCGGGTTGGCCTGCTCGATGGTGGCCATGGCCGCGTCGTAGTTGCCCAGCGCCAGGATCACGAACACCGGGGTGATCAGCAGCGCGAAGAGCATCATCGCCGCCTGCACGGTGTCGGTCCAGCTCACGGCGAGGAAGCCGCCGACGAACACGTAGAGGATGGTCGCCGCAGCGCCGATCCACAGCGCGGTGCCGTAGGAAATGCCAAAGGTGCTTTCGAACAGGCGCGCGCCTGCCACCACGCCCGAGGCGCAGTAGATGGTGAAGAACACCAGGATCACCAGGGCCGAGAAGATGCGTAGCAGGCGACTGCTGTCTTCGAAGCGGTTGGTGAAATAGTCGGGCAGCGTCAGGGCGTTGTTGTTGTGCTCGGTGTGCACACGCAGACGCCCGGCAACGAACAGCCAGTTGAGGTAAGCACCGACGATCAGGCCGATGGCGATCCAGCTCTCGGAAATACCAGCAACGAAAATCGCGCCCGGCAGGCCCATCAGCAGCCAGCCGCTCATGTCGGAAGCGCCAGCCGACAGGGCGGTGACCACGCTACCGAGGCTACGACCGCCGAGGATGTAATCGGAGAAATTCTTGGTGGCTCGGTAGGCGATGAATCCAATCAGCACCATGGCCATGATGTACACCACGAAGGTGACGAGCATCGGAGTACTAGCTGTCATTGGGGGGCTCCCCTCTCATTTGTTGTTATCGGGCAGCGGGAAATAACCCGTATGCCCCGATTGTGAAACGCACTTGCTTGTGGCGAGCGTTGGGCATCGTCTACTTCCCTCTTCACGCAGGCAGCCCGGAGGTTGTCGGCAAAGGCAGGTAGACCCGAGCGGTTCTCCACCGCAGCCGTTGCGCGTCGGCGAGCGCATCACGCACGCTGCCAATCTCCTTGCGAACACCGCATCACACCGACTGCCATGTACATGCCCCTCGTATCGGTCTAGCCCAGTTACGCTGGTCTTACCAATCGAAGATCACCACAGCAGGCACTGCAAACGTGAAGAGCGGAATTTAGTGGCATCGTGACAGACGCTTCTTGCAGAAAGCTCTGAACTTTTTTCAGGAAACTCCAACGAAGGGAACTTCCGCCAGCCGGCTCGCTACATCAGACGCCCGCGCAAGACGCGGCATCACGCCCCGTCAGTCGTGTCGATAAGGAAGGTGCTGAGCTGCCTGCTCGGCATAGGCGAGCACATCGATGCGCTCCTGCTGCAGATAATCCGCCACAGCCTCCCGTAACCCGGGGTGACAGAGGTAGTGCCAGGATCGGGTGATCACCGGTTCGAAACCGCGAATCAACTTGTGCTCCCCCTGGGCACCGGCGTCGAAACGAGCAAGCCCAACCTCGATGGCCCAGGCAATGCCCTGGTAGAAGCAGGTCTCGAAATGCAGCCGGTCGAACTCGGCCAGGCAACCCCAGTAACGGCCGTAGAGCGTATCACCATCGAGCAGGCTGAAAGCCATGGCTACTGGGCGGCCATGTTGATGCGCCAGCACCACGCGGATCGACTCGGGCATGCGCTCGGCCAGCAGACTGAAGAAAGCCCGCGTCAGGTAGGGCGCCTGCCCACGAACATGGTAGGTGTTGGCGTAGCAGTGATAGACGAAGTCCCACTGCGCCTCGCTCAATTCATGGCCGCCTAGCCAGTCGAACTCGATGCCCTGCCCCGCCACCTGCTCCCGCTCCTTGCGCATCTGCTTGCGCTTGCGCGAAGCGAGTGCATCGAGAAAATCCTGAAAGTCGCGATAGCCGCGATTGCGCCAGTGATACTGACAGCCAATCCGCTCCAGCCAGTTCTCACGGCCTTGCAACACTTCATCGCAGGCCGGTTGGGTGAAGTTGATATGCAGGCTGGAAAGCCCCTCCTCATGCAGCGCAGTGGTCAAGGCATCGATCAGACTGGCACAGCCCTGGCGATCGCCGAGCAGGCGCGCACCACCGACCGGGGAAAAGGGAATGGCCCCCAGCAGCTTGGGGTAATAGGCGATACCCGCACGGCGACAGGCATCGGCCCAGCCATGATCGAACACATACTCGCCATAGGAATGCTGTTTGACGTAAGCCGGCATAGCCGCCTGCAACTGCCCGTGCTCGTCGAACCAGAGCCGATGCGCAGGCTGCCAGCCCGTGCGCCCGCCGACACTGCCACTGTCCTCCAACGCACTGAGAAATGCGTGGCGCAGAAAGGGCTGCGGGCTGGGTAAAAGGGCATCCCAGTCAGAGGGAGGTACCTGATGCAGGGTGGCGATGCATTGGAGCGGCATGACGAGTTCCAGACCTTCTCAAGCACGAATGGCGGCAGCGCTTCGGCTGCAATATATCTCTAACAATGGCCACGCAATATGAGCACTCCAACACTTATAACCTCATGCTTTTGAAGGAGTTCTCATGCACAAGTCGCTCGTCGCCATCGGTGTGGCCATGATCCTGGGTAGCAGCGCCGCCATGGCGGACAAATCCATCGTCCATCCCTTTTACGCAGAACAGGCGGAAAATGCACCGAACGATGTGCACATGGCGGTGGAGATCCCGGCGGGTAGTTTCACCAAATACGAGATCAACGAGCAGGGCTTGGTGTTCGTCGATCGCTTTCAGTCGATGCCGGTCGTCTATCCGGCCAACTATGGCTCTCTTTCCCGCACCCTGGGCGGCGACAACGATCCGCTGGACGGCCTGGTACTGACGCGCGAGCCTCTGCACCCCGGTGTGCTGATCAAGTTCCGCCCCATCGGCTACCTGAAGATGATCGACGGCGGTGAAGCCGACGAGAAGATCATCGGCGTGCCGAGCAGCGACATCGATCCGAGCTATGACAAGATCCAGGACATCACTGATCTGCCGGAAATCGAGCGGCAGCGCATCGAAGCCTTCTTCCGCGTTTACAAACAGTTGCCGGAAGGCCGCAAGAAGGTCGAGCTGAACGGCTATGGTAATGCCGCCGAAGCACGCCAGATGATTCAGCAGGCACTGGACAACTTCAAGAAAAACAACTGATTCCAATCTGAATAAAAAGCCCGGAGCGATAGCCGGGCTTTTTTATTTCTCGCCACAGAGCCGACTCAGCTTCTGCTGGCCAGGCTCTTCTTGTAGCTGGTAGCGTAATTCAGCTTGCGCCCGGCGACCTTGTTCAGTTCTTTGCGATCCAGCGACGAATAACCACCCAGCTCACGCGCCTTGAAACCACTGTCTCCCACGTTCTCGTCAGGAGCCAGCGCCACCATTTTCTTCGCGGCAGCTTCGACCGCATCGCGGTAATCACCGCGATCACTCAGATCATAGCCGTCCAGTGGCAGCACCGAACGCAGCCAGTTACCCCAATAGAACTCGAGAAACTCAGGCGCCACTTCGCCGGAGCGGGGCTTGTCATAACCCACCTCGCGGGTGAAATACACCAGCGCACGATAAGGATCGTTGGTCAGGTGCTGCAGACCGAGTTGCGCCGGTATCTGACCTGAGTCGATGGGTTGACCATTGCCGTCTTTGAGCCAGACCTTGCGCGCCAGCTGCATCCGCTGCCAGAAGCTGGCCAGGTCGGCACTGTCGCTGAAATTATCAGTCACCCGAACCCACATGCTCAGGTTCTCGCCACCGCCGGGGTGTTCCATCAGCACGGTGAAAGTGTGATGTCCATCGGTGAGAAACAGTTTGCCGCCAGGGCCAACCACTACGGTCTTCATCTCGCTGCTGCGTGCACCGACCTTGTCCTGACAGGTGAAACTCTCAGGTTTGTGCAGATCGGCATCACCAGGCACCTTGGCACTCTCGCCCTGGCCATTGGCTTCGCAGTATTCGTCGAACAGCTTGTTGCGTTCCTGCGCGAAGCGGCCGAGCTTGTAATAGATCTGATCATAACCAACCGCTGCCTGGGTCGGATGCAGGGCCTGCAGGGGCACCTGGAGCAGCTCGCCGGGCTTGGCCGTGCTGTAATCCTCGGCCAGAACAGCCGAACTCAGGCCGAGCGCGACCAGCAACAGAGTGATGTGACGCATCGAACAATCTCCAAAGGACTTGGCGATAAAAAAGCCCCGCCAGGGGCGGGGCTCAATCAGGAGCAACGGATGAAGGTGTTGCTTAGAACACGTACTGCAGGCGCGCGATGATGGCCTTGCCGTCATCCTGAACACCCTTGCCATCGACCTGGTTGGAGGTGTTGATGTTGTCAACCTGGTAATCGACGTAGTTCAAGCTGGTACGTACGGATGGCGTGACGAAGTAGTTCACACCCACCACCATGGCCTTGGTCTCGAACTCGTCGTTGACATCATCAGCGACGATACCGGCCAGGCCCAGGTTGCCCGGAATGGCCCCTGCATCGGAGTCGATGGTGGCGCTCTCGTAACGCGCGAAGACTTCCCAGGAGCCTTTCATGTTGTCCGGCTTGTCCCACTTGCCGTCAGCGGCCTTGTATTGGCGCACGCCATTGAACATGTAGGAAACCTGAGCGTAGTAGCCGCTGAGGTCGACGTCGGATTTGGCACCGGCCAGTGTTTCACCGCTGATCTGACGCTGGAAGTATTCCGCTTGTGCGCGGAAGGCACCGAACTGAGCACCGGATTCCAACACCCACTCGACGTCTTTGTCAGCCACACGCACGTCGCCGAAGGTCAGGCGAAAATCGTTGTCGCTGCGAATGCCCATGCGGGTACGAGCGCGGGCACGGTTATCGTCGGACTCACTGTTGTGGTAGTTGGCAGCAAGGTGAATGACGTCGGTGCCATTGAGGTAAGGCGCCCAATGGGCACGCAGGGTGTAACCGTAGAGCTCGTCGTTGTCTTCGCTCTTGTAGTTGTTGTCACCCTCGTAGGTGGCAACCTGAGCCATCAGGCCGTAGTTGTCGCCGGAGTGCTTGAAGTTCACGCCGAACTGGGTGTCTTCATCGCCGTTCAGGAAGTCGTACATGAACGGACGCTCGATGGCGGTGATCCAGGAGGAGCTGGTGGAGTTTTCCAGACCGTAGTCGACACCAAAACGGCCGACGGTAAAGGTGCCGATATCCAGACCGGTATATGCGATGAAGGCACGGTCGACGCTGGTGTCATCACCTTCGTCATAGCTCAGACGCAGACCCCAATCCCAATCGCTGTAGGCAGTGCCTTCCAGACCGAACTCACCGCGGCGGATGAAGGTGTTGAAGGTATCGTCGAACGGCTTGTTCTGGTCGGCAGCCATCAGGCCATCGAACTGAGTGGCGTCCCATTGCAGTTTGCCGCTCAGCTTGAAGCTGAAGGCCTTGTCGGTGGTGGCGACTTCCAGGCCACCTTTGGTCTTGATCACGAGGTCGGCGCCGTCAGTGGTGACGGTACCGGCGAAAGCCTGGGCGGAGACGGCCAGAGCCAGGGCGCTGGCTGCGAAACCGGCGAAGTGCTTACGGATCATCGAGGATTCCCCTGTTGGACTTTAAGTGTTGAAAACACCCGAGCGGAGCGCTCGTTCGTGTTGGGGGGAATCTTGGCGAGGGGTTATTTCAGCGCAGTTGCCGATATATAAATATTTGATGACAGCGGAACTTTTTACTCCGAACGTCTATAAGGCGAATCACAGCCCGCCGCTCTGTGACAGCGGCTAGGTTTCAGCCGCGCAGCACACCTTCACGCTCCCAGGCGCAGCGCACCCGCAGGGCACCTTCCTGCGGGCTGTGAAATCCGCTATCGGACTCCCAGCGGAAGGTGTGAATGCCGTTGAGTTCGGTTTCCAGGTGCACCACCGCGCTGGCCCAGTACAGGCGCTTGAGCAGCGCCTCGAAGGCCTCGATCCACAGGTTCCATTCGTATTCCACAGCGCCGTAGCTGGCACCGAAATGGATCACCTGGGTCTGATACAGGCCTGCGCCAGGCAGGTCGCAGAAGGAGAACATCTCGCGGCCAAGAAACGGCCAGAGATCGCCAGCCGGCAATTCGGCGAGCACGCCATGGTTGGTTTCACGACGCTGGCGACGTTGCTCGGGGTCATCCGAGGGCCAGTCGCGGATGCAGCCATAAACAATGGATTCGGACTCCACACCGGCACTCCTGAAAAAGCAGAACGCCTTCTAACACAGCCCGCCAGGGCAAGAAAGGAACTGGCGCGAATTCTTCAGCGTTGAACCTGCCGACGCCGCCCAAGCAGCCAGGCCAACACCGTCATCACCAGCGCCAGGCCGGTGAGAACGGCGAACGGCAGCTGATAGCTGCCCGACAGATCACGCGCCAGGCCGGTGAGAATCGGCGTCAGGCAACCCAGGCTGTAGCCGGTGAACAGCATCATCGCGGTCCAGCGGCTGACCGCCAACGGCGAGCCCGCCTCGTACAACGGCAGCACCAGCGACAAGGCGAAGGAACCGCCCAGGGAGAAGCCCATGATCACCGCCCACATCTCCGGCACCAGCCGCGGCATGAACGTCACCATCACCAGGCACAGGCAGGTGGTCGCGCCGCAGGCCAGCAGCAACGGATAGCGCGCGTTGTAGCGCTGCGCCAACCAGGGCAGCAGGAACGAACTGGGCAAGCCCATCAGCATCGCGATGCTCAGCAATGAATTGCTGCGCAGCATGCTCAATCCGGCTTCGTGATAACGCGCCACGGCCCAGGTCGCGATGGCATAGAACAGACCGGCCTGAATGGCGAAGAAACAACTGATCAACCAGGCGCGTGGCTGGCGCCAGGGCAGCCCGCCGCTCTCCTGCTCGCCGGCACTACCCGCCTGATTCGGCAACCATACCCACAACAGCACGCCCAACACCGCAGGCGTTGCCCATACGGCCAGCCCCAGGTGCCAGGCATCGCCGAATAGCGCCGTGGCCGGGGCCGTCAGTACCGCGCCGCCCGCGCCACCGATGGCCATACCGAGTGAATACCAACCGACCACGCGGCCCATCTGGCTGGCGAAATGACGCTTGATGAACCCCGACAGCAGCGGTCCGGCAACGGCGATGGCAGCCCCCAGCGCGATAGCACTGCCGATCAGCACCACGCTTTGATGCGCCGCCAGTCGCGCTAGCAGCGCCAGCCCGATCAAGCCCAGGCACAGGACGATGGTGCGCTCCAGCCCCCAGCGCACTGCCAGGCGCGGCGCCAGGGGCGCGAGCAGGCCCATGCACAGCACCGGCAAGGCCGTGGTCAGACTGATGAAGCTGCGGCTCAGCGACAGCTCGGCGGCAATACGCTCGATGAGCGGTGCAAGGGACGTGATGCCGGGGCGCAAATTGATCGCCGCCAGCACCAGGGCCACCAACAACAGGGCCCGAGGGACTGGTTTCACAGGTATTCCATGGTCAGGACGGCAGGCAGGCCGGGGCGGCCACCCTACCCCCGCAGACTGCGGCAGGCAAGCCTACGGGTATAAATAGCTGACCTACCGGTCAGCTAGCAGGTTTGACCTTGCCACGCATCTTCTCGGCCATGCCGGCCATCTCGTCGTACAGCACCTGCGGGTTCTTCTGCTTGATCGCCCAGGCCATGCGCCCCATCTCGTGGGGCAGGATCATGAAGCTGCCCTTGGCCATTTCGTCATGGATGTAGTTGGCAATGTCCGCCGCACTGATCGGCGAGCTTTCCAGCAGCTTGCCAACCTGCGCCTTCATCGCCGGGGTCGGGCCACGGAAGGAATCCAGCAGGTTGGTCTGGAAGAACGACGGGCAGACCACATGCACGCCGACCTCCAGCTGGCGCAGTTCGACCAGCAGGCTTTCCGACAATGCCACCACACCGGCCTTGGCCACGTTGTAGTTGCTCATCCCCGGCCCTTGCATCAACGCCGCCATCGACGCGATGTTGACGATCTTGCCTTTGCTCTTTTCCAGCAACGGCAGGAAAGCCTTGCAGCCCTTGACCACGCCCATCAGGTTGATGGAAATCTGCCAGTCCCAGTCCTCCAGCGACAGTTCGCTGAAGAAGCCACCGGAAGCGACACCGGCGTTGTTGACGATGACATCGATACCGCCGAACTGCTCCTCGCAAGCCTGCGCCAGCGCCGTCAGTTGGCTGTAATCACGCACGTCGCAACGGCGGGTGAAGCCATCGCCGCCCGCTTCCCGCACCAGCTTGAGGGTTTCGGCGAGGCCGGTTTCGTTGACATCGGCCAACGCCAGGTGCCAGCCCTCGCGAGCCCAGCGTAGAGCGATTTCACGCCCCAATCCGGAACCAGCGCCAGTGATCATCATGCGGTTTTGCATAGCGGGCCTGCCTTTCGATATTCGGTTTCAATGGCTCGCAGTGTAGCCAAGGAAATAGTGCCCAAGCCCCTTAATCAGACTTATGAATGGCCAGGGCAAATCAGCGCTACGTGCGTTGCAACCAGCGCTTGAGCAGACAGGCATAGACCGTGACGTTGATCAGCACCACGACGCCGCCGAGCCAGAGCTGTATCTGCGGTGTCAGCCCTGCCGGATAGATCAGCGGAATCAGGTAGTGCTCGATGAAGCCACCTTCGTAACCCGCATCACCGGCAGCTCGCCGCAACTGGTTTTCCCAGGGGGTCAGCGGGCACAGAAGATGGAAGAACTCCACCGTTGCGCCCCACGCCACTGCCGGCAGATGCAGCCAGAGCAAACGCGGCCAGCGCAGCAGCAACAGGCCGCCAAACAACACGAAAAGGATGAAGCCAAGGTGGATCACCACCAGCGCATCGGCCGCCAGACGCCAGCCCATCGTGGCTCAGTCCACCACGAACAGGCGCGCACCGGACGATGTCGAGGAGCGATGAGCCTCGGCACCGTCCGCCACCTGATAGCTCATGCCGGGTTTGAGCACGAATACCCGGCCATCCTCCAGCTCGGTGCTCAGCTCCCCCTCCAGGCACAACAGCACATGCCCCTTGTGGCACCAGTGATCAGCCAGGTAACCCGGTGAATACTCGACCATGCGCACACGCAGCGAACCGAACTGACAGGTGCGCCAGCGCGCCACGCCACGCTCCCCCGGATGCTCGGTCGCAGGGATCGCAGCCCAATCCGTCACACCGAAGGGAATATCACTGATCTGCATGAATCGGCTCCATTGAAATAGAGCGTCACCTTAACGCAGCCTCCCACCCGGGGAATAAATAGAAAGGAACTCTCGAAAACACAGAACCAATTCACCCTGACTATCAGCCCCATGCAAAGGCCATATTTCCCTGACTTCGGCAGGCGCACTAGCCTTGCACTCAATGCGAAATGATTCTCATCGAGGTGCATCATGCTCAAGACCCTGACCTTCACCCTCATGCACTTCTGCATCGCCTTCGGCGTGACCTACGCACTGACCGGCAGCATCGCGGCGAGTGGCCTGGTAGCGGCCATCGAGCCGCTGTGCAACTCCGTGGGTTTCTACTTTCACGAGAGAATCTGGCAGCGCTTCGAACGGCGCCAACGGCCGGCGGCAGAGCGTCCCAAGCACGCCTGGCTGCACCACCACGCCTGAGTGAAAAAACCTGCAAAGGGTTCGGCGTACGGCAACCTCATTGCCACTACTCAAGTGTCCCTGCGATAAGGCAGGATAGTCTGGCACTTTGCCCCGCTTGCTGCTGTCATAAGCCAGCTGTTCAATCCAGACGTTCTCTTATTAAAGGGACTTGCCAAATGCCCAGCCTTGCCCGACTCGCCGCCTTGCTCGGCGGCCTGGTCTTCTGTGCCTCCGCGATGGCCGCCGATGTGGATGCGGAAAGCTACGGTTATCCGCTGGCCAACCCGTTCGAAGCGACCATCGCCACCACACCGCCCGATCTGCGCCCTGCGCTACCGGCCGACGGTGACATCAAGCAGCGCGACTATTCGGTGCGTCTGCGTCCGGATCGTGAGTTCGAGTTGCTGGACAACTTCTGGCCGGTGACCAAGCTGCGTTACCGCCTGGCAGAGCAGAAAGGCCGAGCGCCGCTGATCTTCATCATCTCGGGCACCGGCGCGCATTACGCCAGCGGCACCACCGAATACCTGAAGAAACTGTTCTACGGCGCCGGCTTCCACGTCGTGCAGCTGTCCTCTCCAACCAGTTATGACTTCATGGCTGCCGCCTCGCGCTTCGCCACCCCAGGCTATAGCCCGGACGATGCCGACGACCTGTACCGCGTGATGCAGGCCGTGCGTGCTCAGCACCCGAAACTCGACGTCAGCGAATTCCTGCTCACCGGCTACAGCCTGGGTGCGCTGCATGCCGCCTTCGTCAGCCAGTTGGATGAAACCCGCCGCG
Organism: Pseudomonas mendocina; assembly: GCF_003008615.1. Lineage (NCBI taxonomy): Bacteria > Pseudomonadati > Pseudomonadota > Gammaproteobacteria > Pseudomonadales > Pseudomonadaceae > Ectopseudomonas > Ectopseudomonas mendocina. The sequence continues at coordinate 3,879,023 of NZ_CP027657.1, read as the reverse complement.
CCTTCGACTTCAAGCGCGTGCTGCTGCTCAACCCGCCGGTCAATCTCTATACCTCGATCAGTAACCTGGACAAGCTGGTGCAGACCCGGGTTCAAGGCATCGACAACAGCACCAACTTCTATGACCTGGTACTGGGCAAGCTGACCCGCTACTTCAATGACAAAGGCTATCTGGATATCAACGACGCCATTCTCTATGACTTCCAGCAGTCAAAAGAGCGGCTATCCGACGAACAGATGGCCATGCTGATCGGCACGTCATTCCGCTTCTCGTCCGCCGATATCGTGTTCACCTCGGACTTGCTCAACCGCCGCGGACTGATCACCCCGCGCGACTACCACATCACCGAAGGCACCAGCCTCACGCCCTTCTTCCAGATGGCACTGCGCTGCGACTTCGACTGCTACATCGCCGAACAACTGATGCCCATGTGGCGCGCGCGCTACGACGGCGGCAGCCTCAACCAGTTGATCGAAAAGAGCAGCCTCTACGCGCTGGAGGATTACCTCAAAGGCAGCGACAAGATCGCGGTGATGCACAACGCTGACGACCTGATCCTCGGCCAGGGCGACATCGGCTTCCTGCGTCGCACCTTCGGCGAGCGCCTGACCCTGTATCCGCGCGGCGGGCACTGCGGCAACCTCAACTATCGCGTCAACAGCGACGCCATGCTGGAGTTCTTCCGTGGTTAAGCACAGCACTCTCATCATCGCCCTGCTGCTGGCCAGCGGGCAGGCTCTGGCCGAACACCAGGCCGACACCGACGGCTTCACCAACCCGCTGCAATACCTGCAGTTCAACCCTGGGCTGGATCAGCAGGAGTTCGAGCGCGCCTCCAACGATGCGTTGCAGGTCTATGACCCGCTGGAGTCGTGGAACCGCCGCGTCTACCACTTCAACTATCGCTTCGATCAGTGGGTGTTCCTGCCGGTGGTCGACGGCTACCGCTACATAACACCAAACCTGGTGCAGACCGGCGTGCACAATTTCTTCAACAACCTGGGCGAGATTCCTACCCTGGCCAACAGCGTTTTGCAGCTCAAGGGCCAGCGGGCGATGAACAGCACGGCACGACTGCTGTTCAATACCATCATCGGCGTGGGCGGCCTCTGGGATCCGGCCACGCACATGGGCCTGCCCCGGTTGAGCGAGGACTTCGGCCAGACCCTGGGCTACTACGGCGTGCCTGCCGGGCCTTACCTGATGCTACCGCTGCTCGGCCCGTCGAACCTGCGCGATACCGGCGGCCTGGTGGCGGATTACAGTCTCGAAAACGCCGTCAACTACCTCGACGTGGCCGACGCCAGCCGCAGCAACCCCGGTATCACCGTGTTGCGCGTCGTCGACACCCGCGCCAATACCGGCTTTCGCTATGGCCAGCTCAACTCACCGTTCGAGTACGAGAAGCTGCGCTTCTTCTATCACGAGTCACGCAAGCTGAAGATCGCCGACTGACCCCTGGGCCACTCATCGAATTATCCGATGCGTGGCCCAGAAATTTTCCACCCAAACATCGATTCAATGCGCATAGCATGGCGCCATTCCTACCATTCAAGGAGCCCGCCATGACCTCGCAACGTCGCGTCATCAGCATCCAGCCTGGCCAACCCGCCTCCGACGGCGCCGGTGTACGCCTCAACCGTGTGATCGGCGGGCCTGGCCTGGAACGCTTCGACCCGTTCCTGATGCTCGACGAGTTTTCCACCGACAACCCAGACGACTATATCGCCGGCTTCCCGCCGCACCCGCACCGTGGTTTCGAAACCATCACCTACATGCTCGAAGGGCGCATGCGCCACGAAGATCACCTGGGCAACGTCGGCTTGCTCGGCAGTGGCGGCGTGCAATGGATGACTGCTGCGCGCGGCATCATCCACAGCGAGATGCCTGAGCAGGAGTCCGGCGCCATGCGCGGCTTCCAGCTGTGGCTCAACCTGCCGGCCAAGGACAAGCTGGGCGAAGCGGGCTATCGAGACATCCCTGCCGCGGAAATCCCACGCATCACCAGCGCATCCGGTGTGCAGGTCGTGGTGATCGCTGGCGAGTTCGATGACGGCGAAATCCGCCAGGCCGGCGCCGTGCAGCGCCCGCATACCCAGCCACAGCTGTTCGACCTGCATTTGCCGGCCGGCAGCCAGGTCGCACCCCGCCTGGCTGATGGCCAGCGCGTCATGCTGTACGTCTACGAGGGCTTGCTCGAACTGCCCGAGGCCAGCGCACAGCCGATCAGTGCCGGGCGCCTGGTGCGGCTATCTGACGAGGGCGAGTTGCACCTGGCCAGCGCCCATGGCGCGCGAGTGCTGCTGATCGCCGGCACGCCACTGAATGAGCCCATCGTCCAGTACGGGCCGTTCGTGATGAACAGCCGCGAGGAAATCGAGCAGGCCCTGCGCGATTTTCGTGATGGCGTGCTGGCCTGACAGAGCCGAAGTAGGGTGCGCCATGCGCACCACAGCACGACCCGCAACCGATTTGGTTGCGCATAGCGCACCCAACCGACTATCAAACAATGCAGCTCAGGCCGGCTGCGCCACTTCGGCCAGACCGAGAAAACGGCAAAGGTCGGCCTTGCGCTTCATCGCGTCCTGATAACCCAGCTCGATCAACTCGCTGCAGTAACCGGGCTCGAACAGCAAGTAACTGAGCACGCCGGCACCACCGGTCTTGGTCGCACCGGGCCCGCGCAGGAACAGGCGCAAGGCCCTGGGCAGTTCACGCTGATGGCGTGCGGCGATCTGATCCAGCGGCTGACTCGGGGCGATCACCAGCACGTCCACCGGATTCAAGCCCAATCCACGCGGGCGCGACTCCGGCGGCACCAATGCGCTCATCTGATTGAGCCGTTCGAGCAGTTCGATATCGGTTTCCAGATTGTCGATGAAGGTACTGTTGAGCATATGCCCGCCGATCTGCGCCAAGCTGGGCGGACGGTTGGACGGGCTGATCGGAGCAGGCTGATGTGGATCGCTGTGCGCGTTGCCGCTGACCCCGATCACCAGCACACGGCTGGCGCCCAGATGCAGCGCCGGGCTGATCGGCGCCGACTGACGCACCGCGCCATCACCGAAGTATTCGCGGTTGATCTTCACCGGCGGGAAGATCAGCGGAATCGACGCGCTGGCCAGCAAATGGTCGAGCTGCAGACGCGTCGGTACCCCGACGCGGCGATGACGAAACCAAGGGTCGATCGTGGCGCGCCCCTGGTAGAAAGTCATCGCCTGGCCGCTCTCGTAGCCGAAGGCGGTCACCGCCACCGCACGCAACTGACGGTGGCGCACCGCTGCGGCAATGCCGGAAAAATCCAGCTCACGCGCCAGCAACTCACGCAAGGGGGAACTGTCGAGCAGGGCCACCGGGGCGTTACGGCCCAAGCCAAGCAGGCTGTGCCCGACGAAACGCGTGGCCTGACGTAGCACGCCGGGCCAGTCGCTGCGGTACACCATATGGGTATGAAAGCCCTGCCAGACCGAGGTCAGGCGGCGTACGGCCTCACCGAACTGCAGCGCGCCACAGGCCAGGCTGACAGCATTGATCGCCCCGGCCGACGTGCCGACTATCACAGGGAAAGGGTTGTGCGAGGCGTCCGGCAGCAGGTCGGCAATGGCCGATAGAACGCCCACCTGATAAGCCGCCCGCGCCCCACCACCAGAGAGGATCAACCCAGTGACGGGCAAATGAGGGCGGGCAATAACGGTCATCGGGCAGTCCTGTTTTTCGTTTCAGTATAGGAAGGCCAACGGCCAATACCGATCACATCTGACGCGATTGACTCCCGCACGCATGTCATCCGCTGCGTACCAAACGTCTGCAATCGACCTACTTACGCTTCCCGTACAGCTTCGCTTCGCCCGCTGGGCGCGTCTTGAAGCGGCGATGCGCCCACAGGTACTGCTCGGGGCATGCGCTGACCACCTGCTCGATCCACTGGTTGATGCGCAAGCAGTCGGCCTCTTCGCTTTCACCTGGGAAATTCTCCAGCGGCGGATGAATGACCAGGCGATAGCCTTTGCCATCAGCCAGGCGTTGCTGGGTGAAAGGAATGATGCGCGCCTTGCCCAGGCGCGCGAACTTGGTGGTGGCTGTGACGGTAGCAGCAGGAACGCCGAACAACGGGACGAAAATGCTGTGCTTGCGGCCATAATCCTGATCCGGCGCATACCAGATAGCCCTCCCAGCACGCAGCACCCTGAGCATGGCTCGGATATCCTCACGCTCGATGGCGCTGGCGTCGAGGTTGTGGCGCTCACGGCCACGGCGCTGAATGAAGTCGAACAGCGGGTTCTTATGCTCCCGATACATGCCGTCGATGGTGTGCTGCTGCCCCAGCAGTGCCGCACCGATTTCCAGGGTGGTGAAATGCACCGACATGAGGATCACGCCCTGCCCTTCAGCCTGCGCCTGGCGTAGATGCTCCAGACCTTCTATGTGTCCCAGTGGAGTCAGGCGTCTGCGTGGCAACCACCAGCCCATGGCCGTCTCGAAGAAGGCCATGCCCATGGAAGCGAAGTTCTCACGCAGCAGATACTGGCGTTCGGCAGCGCTCTTACTGGGAAAACAGAGCTCCAGATTGCGCGTAACGACATGCCGACGTGAACGTGCAGTGCGATACATCAGCCACCCCAGCGCGCGGCCAAGCTTGAGTTGCAAGCCATAGGGCAACTGCACCACCAGCCACAGCAGCCCCAAGCCAAGCCACAGCGGCCAGAAGCGCGGGTGAAGAAAATAGGCGCGAAAGTGGGGGCGATCCATGAAGCATTTCCGATCACTGGCAAAGCCGCGCATTCTAGCGCAGTTTTCCAAGCCGCTCGGTGGCATCGGCGCAGGCCACAAAGGTCACGACAGCGAATCGACAGGCAAAGGCCCGACCTCGCGTCGCCTTCCGGCGGTCTTGCCGATGCAGGTGTCTTGCGGCATGCGGGCTATGTCGTTATAAGTCCGGGCATCTTTCGACTCGCCAGAAGGCCCATCGCACCACCATGAGCCAAGCCGACCTCCTTGCCCAAGACCCCGTATTCCAGCTCAAGGGCAGCATGCTCGCCATCACCGTGATGGAACTGGCACACAACGACCTCGAGCGCCTCGACGCGCAACTGACGGAAAAAGTCGCCCAGGCCCCCGCCTTCTTCAGCAACACACCGCTGGTACTGGCGCTGGACAAACTGCCGGAAGGCGAAGGCGAGCTGGATCTGGCCGAGCTGATGGCCGTCTGCCGCCGCCACGGCCTGCGCACCCTGGCCATCCGGGCCTCGCGGGACAGTGACATCGCCGCCGCCGAAGCCATGGACCTACCGGTACTGCCACCCTCCGGTGCGCGCGAGCGCCCTATCGACCCAGCGCCCAAGAAAGTCGAAGAGAAACCCGCCGAACCCGAGCACAAACCCAGCCGCATCATCACTACCCCGGTACGCGGTGGCCAGCAGGTCTATGCCCAGGGCGGCGACCTGATCGTGCTGGCCCCGGTCAGCGCCGGGGCGGAACTTCTCGCCGATGGCAACATCCATGTTTACGCGCCCATGCGTGGCCGCGCCCTGGCAGGCATCAAGGGCAACACCAAGGCACGGATTTTCTGTCAGCAAATGGGCGCCGAAATGCTGTCGATCGCCGGCCATTACAAGGTCGCCGAAGACCTGCGCCGCGACCCGCTGTGGGGCGATGCGGTACAGGTCAGTCTGTCGGGTGACGTGTTGAACATCACCCGCCTTTAACGGATACTGCGGCCACTTTTTACGGACACAAAAAGGGCATCTGGAAGCCTCGAATGGCCTCAGATTCCCGCGTTATTTTCATTTTTTGGGGTGAATCACCTTGGCCAAGATCCTCGTAGTCACTTCCGGCAAGGGTGGCGTCGGTAAAACCACCACCAGCGCTGCCATCGGTACCGGCCTCGCCCTGCGCGGGCACAAGACCGTCATCGTCGACTTCGACGTCGGCCTGCGTAACCTCGACCTGATCATGGGCTGCGAACGCCGCGTGGTGTACGACTTCGTCAACGTCGTCAATGGCGAAGCCACCCTCACCCAGGCCCTGATCAAGGACAAGCGTCTCGAGAACCTCTACGTGCTGGCCGCCAGCCAGACCCGTGACAAAGACGCCCTGACCCTGGAAGGCGTGGAAAAGGTCATCGCCGAGCTGTCGCAGAACTTCGAGTTCGTGGTCTGCGATTCGCCAGCCGGTATCGAGAAAGGCGCGCACCTGGCGATGTACTTCGCCGACGAAGCCATCGTCGTGACCAACCCGGAAGTGTCCTCGGTACGTGACTCCGACCGTATGCTCGGCCTGCTGGCGAGCAAATCGCGCCGCGCCGAGAAAGGCGAGGAGCCGATCAAGGAACACCTGCTGCTGACCCGCTACAACCCCGAGCGCGTCACCAAGGGCGAAATGCTCGGCGTCGAAGATGTCGAGGAAATCCTCGCCATCCGCCTGCTCGGCGTGATCCCCGAATCCCAGGCCGTGCTCAAGGCATCCAACCAGGGTATCCCGGTCATCCTTGATGACCAGAGCGATGCTGGCCAGGCGTACAGCGACGCAGTCGATCGACTGCTGGGCAAGGAAGTCGCACACCGCTTCCTGGATGTGAAGAAGCAGGGCTTCCTGCAGCGCCTGTTTGGAGGTCGAGAATGAATATTTTTGACTTCTTGCGTTCGCGCAAGAAGGAAACCACCGCATCCATCGCCAAAGAGCGCCTGCAGATCATCGTTGCCCACGAACGTGGCCAGCGCACTCAGCCCGACTACCTGCCTGCCTTGCAGCAGGAGTTGGTGGAAGTGATCCGCAAGTACGTCAACATCGACTCCGACCAGGTGCAGGTCGCACTGGAAAACCAGGGCAGTTGCTCGATCCTGGAGCTGAATATAACCCTGCCAGATCGTTAAAAATCTATCTGGACTTGCTGCGCGTCGGTTCTGCTGCGTTAAAAACAGGCTCGGAATGCTCATGTACAAAAGTACACTCCGCTTCCTCACCTTTTTTGCCTTGCATGGCTCTAGCTCGCAGCGCCCAGGATAGATTTTCTGGCTCATATACACGAATGGCGGCCTTGCGGCCGCCATTCGTTTTTATCGCCCAGTCCAACCAGAACACACCATGCCGCTTAGCCAGATCGAAATTCTCCACCAGGACGCCGCCCTGCTGGTCATCAACAAGCCTACCCTGCTGCTGTCGGTGCCCGGCCGCGCCGATGACAACAAGGACTGCCTGGTCACTCGCCTGCAGGAAAACGGCTATCCGGAAGCGCGCATCGTCCACCGCCTGGACTGGGAAACCTCGGGCATCATCGTGCTGGCCCGCGACGCCGACAGCCACCGCGAACTGTCGCGCCAGTTCCACGACCGCGAAACCGAGAAGGCCTATACCGCGCTGTGCTGGGGCCAGCCGCAAGCCGATAGCGGCAGCATCGACCTGCCACTGCGCTACGACCCACCCACCAAGCCACGCCATGTGGTCGACCATGAACAGGGCAAACACGCCCTGACGCATTGGCGCATCGTCGAGCGCTGTGGCGACTGGTGCCGGGTCGAGCTCACGCCCATCACCGGTCGCTCGCACCAGTTGCGCGTGCATATGCTGTCCATCGGCCATCCACTGCTGGGCGACCGCCTCTACGCCCATGAACTGGCCCTGGCCGCCCATGAGCGCCTGTGCCTGCATGCCAGCATGCTCGCCCTGACCCACCCGCAGAGCGGTGAGCGCCTGCGTTTCGAGTGCCCGGCGCCGTTCTGACGGCTCCCGGCCCTCATGTCCCGTAGAGTGCGCCGTGCGCATCAGCAAAGGCGGCGAGGCAATCTCAGATAACAAACGCGAAGCGGTGCGCACAGCGCACCCTACCCGCAGATAGCCTGAGACTATGGCCCCAAACAAGTGCGTAGCCGGCACAGCGCGATGCAAATTGGTTACACTCGCGCCATCGCTGTCTGGAGCCCTGCATGCGCGAAGAACTGATTCAAGGCTTGCTCGATTTTCTCAACGCCTCGCCGACCCCCTTCCATGCCACCGCCAGCCTGGCCATGCGCCTGGAAGCTGCGGGTTACCGTCACCTCGACGAACGCGCGCCCTGGCATACAGAAGCTGGTGGCCGCTACTACGTGACCCGTAACGATTCCTCGATCATCGCCTTCAAGCTCGGCAAGCGGCCGGCCGTCGACGGCGGTATCCGCCTGGTCGGCGCACATACCGACAGCCCGTGCCTGCGCGTCAAGCCCAACCCCGAACTGCAGCGCCAGGGCTTCTTCCAGCTCGGTGTGGAAGTCTACGGCGGTGCCCTGCTCGCGCCCTGGTTCGACCGTGACCTGTCGCTGGCCGGCCGTGTGACCTACCGCCGTGATGGCAAGGTAGAAAGCCAGTTGATCGACTTCTACCAGCCCATCGCCGTGATCCCCAGCCTGGCCATCCACCTCAACCGCGAAGCCAACCAGGGCTGGGCGATCAACCCGCAGAACGAGCTGCCACCAATCCTCGCCCAGCTCGCCAGCAGCGAAACGGCCGATTTCCGTGCCCTGCTCGCCGAGCAACTGGCCATGGAGCACGACTTCAACCCGGATGCGGTGCTGGACTACGAGCTGAGTTTCTACGATACCCAGAGCGCCGCCATCGTCGGCCTCAACCAGGACTTCATCGCCAGCGCGCGTCTGGACAACCTGCTGTCGTGCTACGCCGGCCTGCAGGCGCTGATCGACGCCAATGACGAGGAAACCTGCGTGCTGGTCTGCACCGACCACGAAGAAGTGGGTTCCTGCTCGGCCTGCGGCGCCGATGGCCCCTTCCTCGAACAGGTGCTGCGCCGCGTGCTGCCGGAAGGCGACACCTTCGTCCGCGCAATCCAGCGCTCGCTGCTGGTATCGGCAGACAACGCCCATGGCGTGCACCCGAACTACGCCGACAAGCATGACGGCAACCACGGGCCCAAGCTCAACGCCGGCCCGGTGATCAAGATCAACAGCAACCAGCGCTACGCCACCAACAGCGAAACAGCCGGCTTCTTCCGTCACCTGTGCCTGGAAAACGAAGTACCGGTACAGAGCTTCGTGGTGCGCAGCGACATGGGCTGCGGCTCCACCATCGGCCCGCTTACCGCCAGCCAGCTGGGCGTGCGCACGGTCGACATCGGTCTGCCCACCTTCGCCATGCACTCGATCCGCGAACTGGCCGGCAGCCATGACCTGGATCACCTGGTGAAGGTGCTGACTGCCTTCTACTCCAGCCCTGAACTCCCCTGAGGTTCTGAAACGCGATGATCGAACATATCCGCAACAGCCTGCAGGAAGCCCAGCGCGCGCTGGAGGCCTTCCTCGCCAACGAACAGACCCTGGGCAACATCCAGAAGGCCGCCGAGCTACTGGTCGAGAGCTTCGAGAACAAGGGCAAGGCCTTTTCCTGCGGCAACGGCGGCTCGATGTGCGACGCCATGCACTTCGCCGAGGAGCTGACCGGGCGCTACCGCAAGAACCGCCCGGGCATCGCCGCCGTATCGATCAGCGACCCCAGCCATATCAGCTGCGTAGCCAACGATTTCGGCTACGACTTCATCTTCTCGCGCTACATCGAATCGCACGGCCGTGAGGGCGACGTACTAATCGCCATCAGCACCAGCGGCAAGAGCCCCAATGTGGTCAAGGCCGCCGAAGCAGCCAAGGCGCTGGGCGTGAAGGTGATCGCCCTGACCGGCAAGCCCGGCTCGCTGCTGGAGAGCCTGGCCGACGTGTGCATCTGCGCACCGGGCGGCGACTTCGCCGACCGCGTGCAGGAGCTGCACATCAAGACCCTGCACATCCTCATCGAGCTGATCGAGCGCAAGCTGAGCCCGCAGAATTACGCCTGAGAATGGGTAGGATGGGCCGGGCGGCGATCCGCTTCAGCCCATCGTTGACTGCCTGGCATGTGGGCTGACTGGTGGGCTGAAGCCCACCCTACTCGACTGCAAGTGTGGTGGCGTGATCAACAAGATGACAGGCGACTAACCCACCCTACGTATAGAGCCCGCAGAATTAAGCCTGACCCTGTAGCCCGGATTGCATCCGGGCTACGCAATGGTGGAACACCGGATATTCAGGCGCTACGCAGACGCTTCGGGGTCAGGCCCATATAGCGGCGCATGGCCGTGGTCAGGGCACTCTGGCTGGAGAAACCACACTCCTCGGCAATACGCACCAGCGGCAGGTTGCTTTCACGCAACATGCGCGCAGCGCGGTCGAGACGGGTCTTGAGCAGGTACTGGTGTGGTGTGAGGCCGACGCAGTCCTTGAACTGAGCATGGAAGTGGCTGGGGCTCAGGCACATTTCATGAGCCAGCTCGGCGACACTGATACGCCGCGCCAGGTGCTCACCGATATAGTCATCCAAACGCTGCATATCCATCGCCCCCTGCGGCGGCCGGCGTTGTTCGCCAAACAGGCGCAGATGCAGAGCACGCAGCAATACGCCGCCTAGAGAGCGAGCAAGGATGGAGTCGCTGCCATAACGCTCCAGCTCTGCACCGGCATAGGTCAGCAGGTGCTGGAAGTCGACATCGAGGGCAGGATAACGGGGCGTTTCGAACAGGCGATGAAGCAGCTCCAGGTCTTCGCTGGGGGTGTCCTGCTCGTCCAGATCGAGGATCAGCATGCGGTTGTCGCCCATGCCGGCGAACTGGTGAGCCGCATCGCCCGGTACCAGGCAAGCGCGCATACGGCAGACTTCTCCGCCACGCCCACCAACTTCGAATTCGGCGCGGCCGACCAGAGACATCACCAACTGGTGATGGTCATGGGCATGTTCATGGGCCTGTTCATCCAGGCGGATCACACGGGCTTGCAGCATCGCTAAAGACTGGCGGCACGAAACAAGGGTTGCACTTTACTCCTTTCCACAGAAAAACGCCGCAACCACCTATCAGCGAAATGGTTGCACCTATAGCAACCTACGCATCTAATCACACCAATGAAAGTATCCAGGCTCCATTAACGCGCCCCATGAAACCCTGCTAGCCATATTACGCAGCGCCAGGTAGCTGGCAGGAGAGTTGCTTCGCTCCTCTCGACCCAGCACAACAAGCGAGCACCAATGAGCGATACCGCCCTGATACTCCTGACCCTGCTGGTCATACTGCTGGCGCTGGGCTACTGGCTCGCCCAGCGCACGGAGAATCGTCAACGCACAGCCAGCAAGCAGGCGGACACCGAATTGGTGCAGCGCTGTCTCGACCTGCTCCAGGCCTTGCAGAAACACCGCGGCCTGGGCGCACAACAGGATGCTGCCAGCGTCACGCAGCGCCTCGCGTTGGCACAGCAACTGGATGCACTCTGGCTGAACTGGCCCGGCGCCAGCCTGCAGTTACCGCCCCTGCAACAGCACTGGCCGCAATTGCGTCGCAAGCCCGCCGACTTCGATGCGCACTGTCGCGTGATCGAAACGCTGCTGGAAGTGATCGAGCACCTGGAAGATCGCCTCTATCGCCAGGATCACCACAGGATTCGCGGCCTCGGCGAAGCCTGTCGCTCGCTCGAAGACCTCGCCAGGCTGCGCGGCCTGGCAGTACGCGCTGCCAATTACGAACGCTGCCCGCCTGGGTTGCAGATGCAACTGCGCTTTCTCTGCAACCGACTGCTCGATCAGGAGCAGGATCTGCCACTGCTCGCCTTGATCGAACGCCTGCAGAGTGACCTGATCGAGCCGGCACAGATCCGCCTGGCACCTGCTGACTGCTTCGCCCTGCTCACTCCCCTGATCGAACAACGCCTGCAAGGCATTCGCCTGAGCCTTGATTGAAACGTTGAAATAGCGCCGACGTCGCCCCATGTAGCAACCAACGTGCAAGCAAAGGTGCTCCATGAACGATCAGGACATCCACTCCGAAGCAGTCGAAGACAACGCGCAATCCACCACCGGCCTGGTACTGCCCGCGCAAAGACTGCCGGACAAGCTCTACATCATCCCTATCCACAACCGCCCGTTCTTCCCGGCGCAAGTGTTGCCGGTGATCGTCAACGAGCATCCCTGGGGACGTACGCTCAAGCGTGTGGACAACACCGATCACAAGTGCCTGGCGGTGTTCTACGTCGACAACCCGCCTGACGAGAACGGCGAGTTCGACCTCGAGAGCCTGCCCGAGCACGGCACCCTGGTGCGCGTGCACCACGTCAGCGAAGAGGGCGGCAAGCTGCAGTTCGTCGCCCAAGGCCTCACTCGCGTGCGCATTCGCGGATGGCTCAGCCGCCGCGGCCCTTACCTGGCTGAAGTGGATTACCCGCAGGCGCCCGCCGACCCGCGTGATGAGGTCAAGGCCTATGGCATGGCGCTGATCAACGCCATCAAGGAGCTGCTGCCACTCAATCCGCTGTACAGCGAAGAGCTGAAGAACTACCTCAATCGTTTCAGCCCCAACGATCCATCGCCGCTCACAGACTTCGCCGCCGCGCTGACCACCGCGCCCGGCCGCGAGCTGCAGGAAGTGCTGGACACCGTGCCCATGCTCAAGCGCATGGAGAAGGTGCTGCCACTGCTGCGCAAGGAGGTCGAGGTCGGCCGCCTGCAGAAGGAGCTGTCGGCCGAGGTGAACAAGCAGATCGGCGAGCGCCAGCGCGAGTTCTTCCTCAAGGAGCAGCTCAAGCTGATCCAGCAGGAGCTGGGCATCAGCAAGGACGACAAGAGCGCGGATCGCGAGGAATTCCTCGCCCGCCTCGAAGGCAAGACCCTGCCTGCGCCGGCGCAAAAGCGCATCGACGAAGAGTTGAACAAGCTGTCGATCCTGGAGACCGGCTCGCCGGAGTACGCCGTCACGCGCAACTACCTGGACTGGGCCACCGCTCTACCCTGGGGCATTCACGGCGAAGACAAGCTCGACCTCGGCCGCGCGCGTAAGGTGCTGGACAAGCACCACGCCGGCATGGACGACATCAAGCAGCGCATCACCGAGTTCCTCGCCGTCGGCGCCTTCAAGGGCGAGATCGCCGGTTCCATCGTGCTGCTCGTCGGTCCGCCCGGCGTGGGCAAGACCAGCATCGGCAAGTCCATCGCCGAATCGCTCGGCCGGCCGTTCTACCGTTTCTCGGTCGGCGGCATGCGTGACGAAGCGGAGATCAAGGGCCATCGCCGCACCTACATCGGCGCCATGCCCGGCAAGCTGGTGCAGGCGCTGAAGGAGGCCGAGGTGATGAACCCGGTGATCATGCTCGACGAAATCGACAAGATGGGCACCAGCTACCAGGGCGACCCCGCCTCGGCACTGCTGGAGACCCTCGATCCGGAGCAGAACGTCGAATTCCTCGACCACTACTTGGATCTGCGCCTGGATCTGTCCAAGGTGCTGTTCGTCTGCACCGCCAACACCCTCGATTCGATTCCCGGGCCGCTGCTCGACCGCATGGAAGTGATCCGCCTGTCCGGCTACATCACCGAGGAAAAGCTGGCCATCGCCAAACGCCATCTGTGGCCCAAGCAGTTGGAGAAGGCCGGCGTGCCGAAGGCGCGCCTGTCCATTAGCGATGCGGCGCTGCGCGCGGTGATCGAAGGCTACGCGCGTGAGGCCGGCGTGCGTCAGTTGGAGAAGCAACTGGGCAAGCTGGTGCGCAAGTCGGTGGTCAAGCTGCTGGAAGATCCCGACACGAAGATCCGCATCGGCGCCAAGGATCTGGAGGAAGCACTGGGTATGCCGGTGTTTCGCAACGAGCGTGTGCTGGCCGGTACCGGGGTAATCACCGGCCTGGCCTGGACCAGCATGGGCGGCGCCACCCTGCCGATCGAAGCCACGCGCATCCACACGCTCAACCGCGGCTTCAAACTCACCGGCCAACTCGGCGACGTGATGAAGGAATCGGCGGAAATCGCCTACAGCTACGTCAGCTCGCACCTCAAGCAGTTCGGCGGTGATCCGACCTTCTTCGACCAGGCCTTCGTCCACCTGCACGTGCCGGAAGGCGCCACGCCCAAGGACGGCCCCAGCGCCGGCATCACCATGGCCAGCGCCCTGCTCTCCCTGGCGCGCAACCAGGCGCCGAAGAAAGGCGTAGCCATGACCGGCGAGCTGACCCTCACCGGCCAGGTGCTGCCCATCGGCGGCGTGCGCGAAAAGGTGATCGCGGCGCGGCGGCAGAAGATCCACGAGCTGATCCTGCCGGAGGCCAACCGCGGTAGCTACGAGGAACTGCCGGACTACCTCAAGGAAGGCATCACCGTGCATTTCGCCAAGCGCTACAGCGATGTGGCCAAGGTGTTGTTCGACTGACCAAGGTGCTCGCAGCACACCCTATGGCTCGCATGCCGCACCCCGGTGCGGCTATGCTGGGCCAGGTTTCGTCGACTGGAGTTCGTCATGCACGCCACCTTGCGCCTGCTTACCCTACCCGCCCTGGCCCTGCTCACCGCCTGCGCCCATCAATCCGGCACGCTGGAGTTGAAGAAGGATCGACAGTGCCCGCTGACGCTGAACAAGGGTCAGCAACTAATTCTCAGCCTGCCGAGCAACCCGACCACGGGCTTTCGTTGGGAAGTGCGCGAGGCCGCCGCAAACGTGTTGCAGAGCCTCGGCCCCGAGGTCTACAGCAACCCGGAAGACGCCGGGCTGGTGGGCGCTGGTGGCATGTCCACCTGGCGTTTCACGGCGCGCGAGCCTGGCGAAGGTCGCCTGCTGCTGACCTATCAGCAACCGTGGGAGCCGAATGTGCCGCCGGCAGAAACCTTCGAGTGTGAACTGCGGGTTAAGTGACCCGAACGGCTTCTGTGGGAGGGGCTTTAGCCGCGAATGCCAAGCTCAGCTCTTGAGCCGGTAACCGGTCTTGAAGATCCAACCCACCAGCGCGATGCACAGTGCCAGGAAGCCCAGCACCATGGCCAGGCTGACGCCGACGTTGACGTCGGACACGCCGTAGAAACTCCAGCGGAACGCGCTGATCAGGTACACCACCGGGTTGAACAGGGTCACCGTCTGCCAGGCTGGCGGCAGCATGCTGATCGAGTAGAAGGCGCCGCCGAGGAAGGTCAGCGGCGTGACGATCAGCGCCGGGACGATCTGCAGCTTCTCCCAGCCATCGGCCCATACGCCGATGATGAAGCCGAACAGGCTGAAGGTCAGTGCGGTGAGCACCAGGAACGCTGCCATCCACACGGGATGTTGAATCTCGAAATCGACGAACAGCCGCGCCGTGATCAGGATGATGATGCCAAGGATCACCGACTTGGTGGCCGCTGCGCCGACATAGCCGATAAGGATTTCCAGGTAGGACACCGGCGCCGACAGCAACTCGTAGATGCTCCCCGAATACTTGGGCATGTAGATCCCGAACGAGGCGTTGGAAATGCTCTCGGTCAGCAGCGCCAGCATGATCAGCCCTGGGATGATGAAGGCGCCGTAGCTCACGCCCTGCACCTGGGTCATGCTCGAGCCGATGGCCGAGCCAAACACCACGAAGTACAGCGAGGTGCTGATCACCGGCGTGGCGATGCTCTGCAACAAAGTGCGCCAGGTACGCGCCAGCTCGAACAGGTAGATGGCCTTGATGGCATACAGGTTCATGCACGCGACTCCTTGATAAGACCGACGAAGATCTCCTCCAAGGAACTCTGGCTCGACTGCAGATCCTTGAAGTCGATGCCATGCTGGGCCAGATCACGCAGCAGCTCGGCGATACCAGTGTTCTCATGCTGGGCATCGAAGGTGAACACCAGGGCATGGCCCTGATCGGCCAATTCCAGGCCGTAGCGCGACAGCTCGGCCGGCACGCAGGACAGCGGCTGCTGCAACTGCAGGGTCAGCTGCTTCTTGCCCAACTTGTGCATCAGCACCTGCTTGTCTTCCACCAGAATGATCCGCCCCTTGCTGATCACCCCGATGCGATCCGCCATTTCCTCGGCTTCTTCGATGTAGTGGGTGGTGAGTATGATGGTCACGCCACGCTCACGCAGGCGCCTGACCATGTTCCACATGTCGCGGCGCAGCTCCACGTCGACGCCAGCGGTGGGCTCGTCGAGGAAGAGAATCTGCGGCTCGTGCGAGAGCGCCTTGGCGATCATTACCCGGCGCTTCATGCCGCCGGACAGTTCCATGATCTTGGCGTTGCGCTTGTCCCACAGCGACAGATCCTTGAGCAGTTGCTCCAGGTAGGCCGGGTCGGGCTTCTTGCCGAACAGGCCACGGCTGAACTTGACCGTCGCCCATACCGTTTCGAACACGTCGCTGACCAGCTCCTGCGGCACCAGGCCGATCTGCGAACGGGCCGCGCGGTAGTCGCGGACAATGTCCTTGCCGCCGACCAGCACCCTGCCCTCGCCAGGATTGACGATGCCGCAGATGATGCTGATCAGGGTGGTCTTGCCGGCGCCATTGGGGCCGAGCAAGGCGAAGATCTCGCCCTGGCGAATATCCAGGTCGATGCCCTGCAACGCCGGATGCCCGGACGCGTAGGTCTTGTTCAGTTGCGCGATGGAAATGACCGACTGCACGGTGGGTTGTCCCTTGCCTGCGGAAAACACCACAGTCTACAGGGCTCGGGCAGCATCATCACCGCGCACCATGAAAAACGGCGCACTTGTGGTGCGCCGGGGATGCAGCAGGTGAGGTAAGGAACGATTGCACCGCTTGTGGCAGTGCAACGATAGGCCAGGCAGCACGTGCTACCCAGCATATTCGGTGGTGAACAGAACCGTAGGGCGGGTGAAACCCGCCGCCTCAGTTGGCGGGTTGCACCCGCCCTACAATGGGGTCAGCAACTTGCCGGTGGCGATGAAGCTCTGCAGATTGTCCAGCACCAGATCGGCCATCTGCTGGCGGGTCTCGACGCTGGCACTGCCGACGTGCGGCAGCAGCACCACGTTGTCCAGTTCGCGCAATGCAGCAGGCACCTGGGGTTCGCGTTCGTAGACGTCCAGGCCGGCACCGGCGATCACGCCCGTTTGCAATGCCGTGATCAGCGCCGCCTCATCGACCACCGAGCCGCGCGCCACGTTGATCAGAAAACCATCAGCCCCCAGCGCTGCGAGCACCTTGGCGTCGATCAGGTGATAGGTGGCCTGGCCACCTGGGCAGGTCAACACCAGGAAATCCGCCCAGCGCGCCAGTTCCAGCAGATCCGGCTCGTGCTGATAGCGGCTGCCCGCGACCGGACGGCGATTGTGGTAACGCACCGGCATGGAAAAGCCCGACGCCCGCTGCGCCACCGCCTCACCGATGCGACCGAGGCCGACGATGCCCAGACGCTTGCCACTGACCCGCCGCGCCAAGGGGAAACCCGTGGTGCTGTTCCAGGCACCACTGCGCACGAAGCGATCCGACGCAGACAAAAGCCGCGCGCTGTCGATCATCAGGCCCATGGCCAGATCCGCCACGCAGTCGTTGAGCACATCCGGCGTGGTGCTGAGGGCGATGCCGCGCTCGCGCAGCAACTCCAGCGGGTAAGGGTCGTAGCCGACACCGAAACTGCAGATCACCCGCAGATTGGGCAGCAGCCGCAGTTGATCAGCCGTACAACCGAAGCGCGCCGAAGACACCATGTAGATGAACTGCTCGCCCTGCTCACGCAGAAACGCCAACGGATCGGCCTGTTGCCACAGGGCGCTCACCTCATAGCGTTGCGCCAGCTCTTGGTTGAAGCGATCGCTTAGCGGGCCAATTTGCAGCACGCGGGGTTTGTTCATGAAGACTCCTGATCAGGTCACTGGCGCCGGGTTGAACAGCACCAGATCGTTATGCAGGCGCAGGCGTTCAGCGCAGGTCTGCTTACGGCCGCTGGCGACATCCAGGTACAGCTGGAAAATCGCCCAGCCCATTTGCTCCAGGGTCATGCGCCCGGAGACGATCTGCCCGGCATCGACGTCGATCAGATCCGGCCAACGCTCGGCCAATTGCGTACGCGTGGCCACCTTGATCACCGGCACCATGGACAGGCCATAGGGCGTGCCGCGACCGGTGGTGAAGATATGCAGGTTCATGCCCGCTGCCAACTGCAAAGTGCCGCAGATGAAATCACTGGCCGGAGTGGCGCAGAACCACAGGCCCTTGCCGCGAATACGCTCACCCGGCGCGACGACACCGGCAATGGTGCTGTTGCCGGATTTGGCGATCGAGCCCATGGCCTTCTCGACGATGTTGTTCAGCCCGCCCTTCTTGTTGCCCGGCGTGGTGTTGGCGCTGCGGTCGGCCATGCCACGCTGCAGGTAGCGGTCGTACCAGTCCATCTCGCGGATCAACGCATCGGCCACCTCGACGCTGGCGGCGCGCGGCGTCAGCAGATGGATACCGTCACGCACCTCGGTGTTCTCGGAAAACATCACCGTAGCCCCGGCACGCACCAGCAGATCCGCCGCCACGCCCAGCGCCGGGTTGGCGGTGATGCCGGAAAAGGCGTCACTGCCGCCGCACTGCATGCCGACCACCAGTTCGGAGGCCGGCACCGTCTCGCGGCGACGCTGGTCGAGCACCTTCAGGCGATCCTCGATCATGCCCATGATCTGCTCGACCATGCCGGTGAAACCAGTGCCGGAATCCTGCAGGCGGAACAGCCAGTCTTCCTCGTCCATGCCGTTGGTGAGCTGATCGCCATCCATCAACTGGCTGGCCTGCAGCTTCTCGCAACCGAGACTGATCACCAGCGCCTGGCCACCGAAGTTGGGGTTGCGACTGATGTTGTACAGGGTACGAATCGGCACCACGGCATCCGGCGCGCTGATCGCCACGCCGCAGCCGTAGCTGTGCGACAACGCCACCACGTCGTCGACGTTGGGGTACTTGGGCAGGACTTCCTTGCGCACGCGCTCGACCACGTGATCGAGCACACCGACCACGCATTGCACGGTGGTGGTCACGCCGAGGATGTTGCGCGTACCGACGCTGCCGTCCGGGTTACGGAAACCCTCGAAGGTATAACCCTCCAGCGGCTCGCCAGGCGAGGTTTGCAGGGTTGCCTTGGGCAGGTTGTCCAATACCGGCGGCTCGGGCATGCGCAGCACCTGCTCGGTCACCCAGCTGCCGGCGGCGATGGGCTTGAGTGCATAGCCGATGATTTCACCGTAGCGCACGACTTCGCCACCTTCGGCGATGTCCTGCAGCGCCACCTTGTGGCTCTGCGGAATGCCTTCGACGGCCTTGAGGCCATCGTCGAACTGGCCGCCGGCGGCCACGCCCTGATCGTTGACCACCACGCCGACGTTATCGGTCGGATGCAGGCGGATATAACGGGGCGAGTCCTGATGGGGAATCAACTGCATGAATGCTTCTCCTCTTGTGCGATCAGGATACCGAGCCGGAGTCCGAGCGGGAGGCGCCTGGTTCGGCCCCTGGCTGCTCGTCCAGCTCGATCCTGTGAATACGGCCAACGATGAACAGGAAACTCACGACCGCCAGCAGTGCATTGGCGGCGACATAGGCCAGCGCCCAGTCGAACGAACCGGTGCGGCTGACCAGATAGCCGATGACGATAGGCGTGCTGATCGCCGCCAGGTTGCCGAAGGTATTGAACAGCCCAGCGGACAGGCCGAGGATCTGCCGCGGCGAGGTATCGGCCACCAGCGTCCAACCCATCGAGCCCAGCCCCTTGCCGAAGAACGCCAGCGCCATCAACGCCACCACCGCAGCATCGCTCTCGGCGTAGATGCACAGCACCAGGCTGCCCGACAGCAGCAGGCCGACCACGACCGGCAGCTTGCGAGCCAGGGTCAGCGAATAACCACGACGCAGCAGACCGTCGGACAACAGGCCGCCCAACAGACCGCCGACACAACCGGCAATCGCTGGCACCGATGCGGCAAACCCGGCACCGATGATGCTCATGCCGCGCGCCTGCACCAGATAAACGGGAAACCAGGTCAGGAAGAAATAGGTAATGGCGTTGTTGCAGTACTGACCAAAATAGATGCCCAGCAAGGTGCGCTGGCCAAGCAGCAGACGCAGATGACGCCACTGCGGGCCGGCCTTGCTTGTCGCCTGGGTTTCCAGATCGATCAGGCCGCCGCCACTCTCGATGAACGTTCGTTCCGCCTCGCCCAGGCGCGGATGCTCGCGTGGGCTGTGCATCTCCCGGAGCCATACCAGCGACAGCGCGAGCCCCATGCAACCCAGCACGATGAACACCTGCTGCCAGCCGAACGCGTAGACCACCCAGCCCATCAACGGCGCGAACAACGCCGTGGCAGCGTATTGCGCCGAGCTGGAAATGGCCGTGGCAGTCGCACGCTCCGCCGTGGGAAACCACGACGCGATGATCCGTGCATTGCCAGGGAAACAGGGCGCCGCGGCAAAGCCCACCGCCAGGCGCAATAGGAACATGGTCGTTATCGCCCAGGCCACCGGCAACAGATCGACGAAACCCTGCAACAGGGTCAGCAGCGACCAGGCGAACAAGGCCAGGATATAGACCGGCTTGGTACCGAAGCGATCGAACAGCCAGCCACCCGGAATCTGCCCGAGCACGTAGGCCCAGCCGAACGCCGAGAAGATGTAGCCGAGCGTCAGCGCATCGATGCCCAGCCCTTCCTGCAGCGCCGAACCGGCGATCGACATGCTGGAACGGTCAGCAAAGGTGATCGTCGTGGCCAGGAACAGCACCAGCAGGATGGAGTAACGCGCTCGGCCCGGTTTGGCTGCTTGCATCGAGAAGACTCGCGTGTGGAAAGACTATATCTGCGCCAAGCACTGAAAAACTGCTGCAAAGCTCCGCAGGGCCAGCCGGCGGTGTCCCGTTTCAGCCCGTAGGGTGGGCTTCAGCCCACCAACTCTAGTCAGCGTGGGCTAAATCCCACCCTACGGAAACGCGACTCCCGGATCAGCGCACCATGCAGGGCCGCTTGTTGTTGAACGTCCAGTTGGGGATCAGGTACTGCATGGCGATGGCATCGTCACGTGCGCCCAGGCCCTTGGCCAGATACAGCTCATGCGCCTGCGCCAGTGCATCCCAGTCCAGCTCGACACCCAGGCCCGGCGCCTTCGGTACCTGCACCAGACCACCCTCGATACGCAACGGATTGCGCGTCAGGTGCTGGCCATCCTGCCAGATCCAGTGGGTGTCGATGGCGGTGACGCGCCCCGGCGCCGCAGCGGCGACGTGGGTGAACATGGCCAGGGAAATGTCGAAGTGGTTGTTCGAGTGCGAACCCCAGGTCAGGCCCCAGTCGTTGCACATCTGCGCCACGCGCACGGAACCGGCCATGGTCCAGAAGTGCGGGTCGGCCAGCGGAATGTCCACTGACTGCAGGGAGATGGTGTGGCCCATCTGCCGCCAGTCGGTGGCGATCATGTTGGTGGCGGTGGGCAGGCCGGTGGCGCGGCGGAACTCGGCCATCACTTCGCGGCCGGAATAACCGTTCTCGGCGCCGCAGGGGTCTTCGGCATAAGCCAGCACGCCATGCAGGTCACGGCACAGGGCGATGGCCTGATCCAGCGACCAGCCGCCGTTGGGGTCGAGGGTCACACGGGCCTCGGGGAAGCGTGCGGCCAGGGCGCGAATCGCCTCGACCTCGGCCTCGCCGTGGAGCACGCCGCCCTTGAGCTTGAAGTCGTTGAAGCCGTAGCGCGCATGCGCAGCCTCGGCCTGGCGGACGATGGCCTCCGGGGTCAGAGCGGTTTCGTTGCGCGTGCGGAACCAGGCGTCGTCGGCATCACGCTCGTCGCGGTAATCGAGGTCGGTCTTGTCCTTGTCGGCGATGAAGAACAGGTAGCCGAGCATTTCCACCGCATCGCGTTGCTGGCCTTCGCCAAGTAGCGCAGCGACCGGCACGCCCAGGTGCTGGCCGAGCAGGTCGAGCAGAGCCGACTCCAGCGCGGTGACGGCATGGATGGTGATGCGCAGGTCGAAGGTCTGCAGGCCACGGCCACCGGAGTCGCGGTCAGCGAAGGCACGGCGTACCTGGTTGAGCAGTGCGTTGTAGTTGCCGACCGGCTGGCCAACGAGAATCGAGCGGGCGTCTTCGAGAGTCTTGCGGATACCCTCGCCACCGGGAACTTCGCCTACACCGACATGGCCGGCGCTGTCCTTGAGAATGAGGATGTTACGGGTGAAATAAGGGCCGTGAGCCCCGCTCAGATTGAGCAGCATACTGTCCTGGCCGGCGACCGGCACGACTTGCAGCTCGGTGATCAACGGGGTGCCGACGGCGGCAGTGGTCTGTGAATTCATGAACGTTACCCTGTTTGTTTTTATACGGGTTTGACTGAATTGCATGAGCGACAAGGCGGATGACCAATCGTCACCCGCCCTGCGCGATCAACCGATGTAGGTGGTCTTCACCGTGGTGTAGAACTCCTGGGCGTAGCGCCCTTGCTCGCGCGGGCCATAGGACGAACCTTTGCGGCCACCGAACGGCACGTGGTAATCCACACCGGCAGTGGGCAGGTTGACCATGACCATGCCAGCCTGGGCATGACGCTTGAAGTGGTTGGCGTACTTCAGCGAGGTGGTGCAGATACCGGCGGAAAGACCGAACTCGGTGTCGTTGGCCATGGCCAGCGCCGCCTCGTAGTCGGCCACTCGAACCACGTTGGCCACCGGGCCGAAGATTTCCTCACGGCTGATGCGCATGTCGCCGGTGCTACCGGCGAACAGCGTCGGCGCGAGGAAATAGCCTTCGGTATCACAGGTCACCAGCGCGCCGCCGGATACCAGCTCGGCGCCTTCCTGCTTGCCGATCTCGATGTAGCGCAGATCCTGATCCAGCTGAGCCTGCGACACCACCGGACCGATATCGGTGCCAGCCTTGAGCGCATGGCCGACGCGGATCGAGCGCATACGCTCGACCATGGCCGCGACGAAACGGTCATGGATGCCATCGGTGACGATCAGCCGGCTGGACGCCGTACAACGCTGGCCAGTGGAGTAGAAAGAGCTTTGCACCGCCAGCTCCACGGCGACGTCAAGGTCGGCGTCGTCGAGGATGATCTGTGGATTCTTGCCGCCCATCTCCAACTGCACCTTGGCACCACGGGCAATGCAGTTGGCGGCGATGGTTCGACCGACGCCAACCGAACCGGTGAAGCTGATGCCGTCGACGCGCTTGTCGCCGACGAGGGTTTCGCCGACCTCACGGCCGGTACCCATCACCAAGTTGAACACGCCGGCCGGGAAACCCGCACGCGAGATTATCTCGGCGATGGCCCAGGCGCTGCCCGGCACCAGATCGGCCGGTTTGAACACCACGCAGTTACCGTGGGCCAGGGCCGGAGCGATCTTCCAGGAGGGAATGGCTATGGGGAAATTCCACGGCGTGATCAGGCCAACCACACCCAGCGGCTCGCGGGTGATCTCGACCGATACCCCAGGGCGTACCGACGGAATGATCTCACCGCTCAGGCGCAGGCACTCACCGGCGAAGAACTTGAAGATATTACCGGCGCGAGTCACCTCACCGATGGCTTCGGCCAGGGTCTTGCCTTCTTCACGAGCGAGCAGTTCACCGAGTTCCTGGCGGCGCGCGAGAATCTCGCTGCCGACCTTGTCCAGCGCATCGCTGCGCGCCTGGATGCCGGAGGTAGACCAGGCCGGGAAAGCCGCGCGGGCCGCCTCGATAGCCAGCCCGACCTGGGCAGCATCGGCCTTGGCATATTCACCGACCACATCGCTCAGATCCGATGGATTGATGTTGAGCGCGTAGTCGTTGCCAGCAACCCATTGGCCACCGATGTAATTGTCATAACGCCGAGTCATGGGATTCTCCCGTTACACACGAGGTGAAAACCAACACGTTCGGCCAAGTGGCGTCGAACTCTGTTCAACGCCTTGCTTGGCCGCCGCTTACACCGTTTTCAGGCCTTACTGAGCGCCTTGCGCCTTGATCAGTGCAGCCAGTTGCTCGACTTCTGCCGGCAGCAGGTCGGTCAGCGGAGCGCGAACCGGACCGGCGTCATAACCGGAGATCTTGGCGCCAGCCTTGACGATGCTCACCGCGTAACCGGCCTTGCGGTTGCGGATGTCCAGGTACGGCAGGAAGAAGTCATCGATGATCTTGCCAACAGTGGCGTGATCGTCACGCGCGATCGCGCGGTAGAAGTCCATGGCGGTCTTCGGAATGAAGTTGAACACGGCCGAGGAATAGACCGGAACGCCCAGGGCCTTGTAGGCAGCGGCGTAGACTTCAGCGGTCGGCAGGCCACCCAGGTAGGTCAGACGCTCGCCCAGACGACGACGGATGGAAACCATCAGTTCGATATCGCCCAGACCGTCCTTGTAGCCGATCAGGTTCGGGCAACGCTCGGCCAATTGCTCCAGCAGCGTGGCATTCAGGCGACAGACGTTGCGGTTGTAGACCACCACACCGATGTTCACCGATTTGCAGACCTGCTCGACGTGAGCGGCAACGCCGTCCTGGGAGGCTTCGGTCAGGTAGTGCGGCAGCAGCAGCAGACCCTTGGCGCCCAGGCGCTCGGCTTCTTGTGCGTACTGGATGGCCTGGCGGGTGGAGCCACCGACGCCGGCGAGAATTGGCACGCTCTTGGCGCAGGTGTCTACGGCAGTCTTGATGACGGAGGAGTACTCATCAGCGGCCAGGGAGAAGAACTCACCAGTGCCACCAGCTGCGAACAGGGCAGATGCGCCATACGGGGCCAGCCACTCGAGGCGACGAACGTAGCCTTCCGGGTTGAATTCACCATTGGCATCGAAATCGGTCAGCGGGAAAGACAGCAGACCGGAGGAGAGGATGGACTTCAGTTCTTGTGGATTCATTATGCGAACACCCTGTAAAGCGAGTTGTGAGGAATAACGTCAGCCGTAGCTGTAGAGATACGTTATCGTACAACAACAAAAAAAACACCTCTTTTCGCACCATCCGTTCGTCGAATGTTCTTCTCCACCCACTCGACGGGCTTTCCTGCATGCCGCTAAACAGCGCTTTAGAACAGTTCAACGACTAGTTCACGCAGGCCTGGTAGCGCAGTACAGAAGACACCGCGAGCGTTGACAGGGAAAAACCGCACTGGTACTAATCCACACCAAGTCATACGACAACATATAACAATATCCAAGGCCCAGGTCATGCCCTCGACCTCCCCTGCACGTTTCGGCTCATGGCCACGTCCATGCCTTCCCGCCAACGCCAGCTCCACTGGCTCGCGCCCTGCTCGTCGCAACGAACGCCACACCCTGCTCGTCTCGTTTCGTGCACCAGCCACGACAGCCGCCCTGATCAGCACCTTCGCCACAACGGCCATCGGCCGCATCACGCTCGGAGCCCTCTAGATGCACGTTACCTCTGCCACGCCTCTGATCACCGACATGCACGTCATCCCCGTCGCCGGTCACGACAGCATGCTGCTCAACCTCTGCGGTGCCCACGCGCCCTACTTCACCCGTAACCTGGTGCTGCTCAAGGACAGCGCCGGACGTACCGGCTGCGGCGAAGTGCCAGGCGGCGAAGGCATTCGTCAGGCGCTGGAACGCTGCCGCGATCTGGTGATCGGCCAGCCCGTCGGGCGCTACAACCGCATCCTCAACAGACTGCGCCAGGCCATCGCCGGGCCGGCCAAGGGGCCGCAGACCACCCAGCACCAGGTCACCTCGGAGTCCGAAGCGCGGGTGCTGAAGCAACCACATGAGATCAACCTGCGCCTGGACAACGTGATCACCGCCGTCGAAGCCGCCCTGCTCGACTTGTTGGGCCAGCATCTGGACGTCCCTGTTGCCGAGCTGCTCGGCAGCGGTCAGCAACGCGACAGCGTGCCCATGCTCGCTTACCTCTTCTATATAGGAGAGCGCCAGCGCACCGACCTGCCCTACCTCGCCGGCCAGGGTTCACCGGATGACTGGTATCACCTGCGCCACCAGGCCGCGATGACGCCCGAGGCCATCGCTCGCCTGGCCGAGGCCGCGCATGCCCGTTACGGCTTCAACGACTTCAAGCTCAAGGGCGGCGTCATGCGTGGCGAAGAGGAGATGGACGCCATCCGCGCGATCAAGGCGCGCTTCCCCGATGCCCGCGTCACCCTCGACCCCAATGGTGCCTGGTCGCTGGACGAGGCCATCGCCCTGTGCAAAGGCCAGGGCCACGTACTGGCGTATGCCGAAGATCCCTGCGGCCCGGAGAACGGCTATTCCGGCCGCGAGGTAATGGCCGAGTTCAAACGCGCCACCGGCATTCCCACCGCCACCAACATGGTCGCCACCGACTGGCGGCAGATGGGCCACTCACTACGCCTGGAGGCCGTAGACATACCGCTGGCCGACCCGCACTTCTGGACCATGCAGGGCGCCGTACGCCTCGGTCAGGTATGCGAGGAGTTCGGCCTGACCTGGGGCTCGCACTCCAACAACCACTTCGACATCTCCCTGGCCATGTTCACCCATGCCGCCGCAGCCGTGCCCGGCCGCGTCACTGCCATCGACACCCACTGGATCTGGCAGGAAGGCGAAGAGCGTTTGACCCGCGAGCCCCTGCAGATCGTCGGTGGCCAGGTACAAGTGCCGGATCGCCCAGGGCTCGGCATCGAACCGGATATGCAGCGGATCATGGCCGCCCATGAGCTGTACAAGAAAGTAGCCAACGGCGCGCGCGACGACGCCATGGCCATGCAGTACCTGGTGCCGGGGTGGCAGTACGATCCCAAACGGCCGAGCCTGGGACGGGAATGATGCCAGCCATGCCTATGGATAGGCCGTGGCTTCCATGGTGAGCCAGGTTCGCTTGGTCACAGAAACCGGCTCAACCGACGAAGCGACACGACACTGACATATTACTGTCATCGAACTGTTATCAAATAAGGCCAAAAGCCGGCACAGGTGTGCGCAGCAGTCGGCTCGGTGAAATGGATATCCACACGGCAGCGCTCCGCCAAGGAGCGCCCCACCCTTCCCCATTTCCCGAGGCGTGCCCCTCATGCTGAAAAAATCCCTGCGCGCGCAGATTCTCGCTCTGCTCGGTGGCAGCCTGGCGCTGATCCTGATCACCGCCCTGGCCTGTTTCAGTTTCCTTTCCGGCGGCATCCAGTCCTATCGCGGCCTCCTCGATGGCCCCCTGCAGTCGTCACGGCTGATCGATGCGGCCAACGTCGAGTTCAAGACCCAGGTACAGGAATGGAAGAACGTGCTACTGCGCGGCCAGGACAGCACCAACCTGCAGCGCTACTGGGGCCAGTTCGAAGCGCAGGAACGCAAGGTGCAGGACATTCTGGGCCAGTTGATCCAGGTGAATGCCACCGAGCCGGCACTCAAGGCTCAGGTCGAGCGCCTGCGTAACGAGCACCAGACCCTCGGCAACAACTACCGCAAGGGGCGCGACGCCTTCGTGGCGGCGGGAGCCGATCCCAAGGCAGGAGACGAAGCCGTCAAAGGTATCGACCGCGCCGCCAGCGAGCAGATGACGACACTGGTCGAACAGCTGCACCAACAGAGCCTGAGCCGTGCCGAACAGATCAATGCCAGCGCCACCAGTACCATCCTCAGTGGCACCCTGCTGATGCTTGCCGCCGCGCTGGTGATCGCCGTATTCAGCCTGTGGCTGGTCAACCGCAACCTGATCATCCCTATTCGCCACCTGATCGGCCATGTCAATCAACTCAGCCACGGCCAGTTCGGCCAACGCGTGGAAAGCGCCCGTCAGGACGAACTGGGTCTGCTGGCCCGCGCCGCCAACAAGCTGCGAGACTTCCTCGCCAGCACCACGGAGCGCCTGCACCACAGCACCCAGAATCTCGATAGCGCCAGCAGCGAACTGAACGCCATCGCCTCACGCATGACCGAAGGCGTGAACGAACAGTTCGAACGCACCGACCAGGTCGCCACCGCCATGCACGAGATGTCCGCGACCGCTCAGGAAGTGGCACGCCATGCCGCTGATGCCGCGCAGGCGGCCAACGATGCCGACGACTCGGCACGCCAGGGCGGCAGCGTGATGCAATCGACCATCGCCACCATCACAGACATCCGTGGCGAGATCGCCAATACCGCCGAGGTGATTCGTCGCCTGGAAAGCGACAGCGGGCGTATCGGCAAGGTACTGGAAGTGATCCGCGGCATCGCCGAACAGACCAACCTGCTGGCACTCAACGCCGCCATCGAAGCTGCCCGTGCCGGGGAACAGGGCCGCGGCTTCGCCGTGGTCGCCGACGAAGTGCGGCACCTGGCCCAGCGCACGGCCGAGTCCACTGCCGAGATCAATCAGATCATCAACACCGTGCAGAGTGGCGCACTGAATGCCGTACGCGCCATCGAAAGTGGCCAGCAGCGCAGCGAACAGGGCGTCACCCAGGTCACCGAGGCCGGCGCCATGCTGCAGCGCATCACCACGGCGGTGGAGGCGATACGCGACATGAACCGGCAGATCGCCACCGCCGCCGAAGAACAGACCTCGGTGGCCGAGGATATCTCGCGCAACCTCACCGAGCTGACTGCCATCGCCAGCGCTAACCAGGACAACGTCGGCCGCACCCAGACCGCCAGTCACACCCTGCACCAGCTCTCCGGCGAGCTGGGCGAAGTGACCCGCCGACTGGGCTCCTGAGCCCCCGCCAGAGCCGCGCACAGGGAGGTGCCACGGCATACGCACGAGACGCTTTGACAGCCAGGGTTTCTGGCACTAAGGTGCCTCTCTTGCCTATTCCCAGGCCCTCTCTCTGCTTGCCAAGGAAACGGAATATGTTGCTCCGTCGCATGCTCATCATGCTCGGTGTGGTACTGCTCGTAGTACTCGCCCTCGCCGCCTACAAAGGCTTCTCCATCTACCAGCAGATCCAGATGTTCTCGGCGCCACAGCCGGCCATCAGTGTGTCTGCCGCCACCGCCAGGCAACAACCCTGGCAGGGGCGCCTGCCGGCCATCGGCACGCTCAAGGCGTTTCAGGGCGTGGATCTGGCTGCGGAAGTGGACGGTATCGTGCGCGAAGTGCTGTTCGAATCCGGGCAGAAGGTCACCCTCGGCCAGCCGCTGATCCAGCTCGACAGCGAAGTGGAACGCGCCAGCCTGGCCACTGCCGAGGCCGAGCGCAGCCTGGCGCAGATCGAGTACGAGCGTGGCCGTAGCCTGGTCAGCCGCTCGAACATCTCCAAGAGCGAGTTCGACCGCCTGGCCTCGACCCTGCAGAAAGCCACCGCCAGTGTCGCCCAGCTCAAGGCACAGCTGGACAAGAAGCGCATCAATGCGCCCTTCGCCGGCACCATCGGCATTCGCCAGGTCGACCCGGGCAACTACCTGTCGCCGGGCGCCACCATCGCCACCCTGCAGGATCTGTCGCGCCTGCACGTGGACTTCTTCCTGCCGGAACAGCAGGCCCCACGCCTGAGCGTCGGTCAGCGCGTGCTGCTCAAGGTCGCCGCCTACCCGGACGAGAACTTCGAAGGGCAGATCGCCGCGATCAATCCCAAGGTGGAGAACGAGACCCGCAACCTGCAGGTACGCGCCACCCTGAACAATCCTGACGAGAAGCTGCTGCCCGGCATGTTCGCCAACCTGCAGGTGCTGCTGCCCAGCGAGGAGCAGGTGATCGTGGTGCCGGAAACCGCCATCACCTACACCCTGTACGGCAATTCGGTCTACGTGATCGGCGAGAAGAAGGATGACAAGGGTGAGGTGGTCAAGGACGCGGATGGCAAGACGCAATTGGCCGTCGAGCGCCGCTTCGTCGAGACCGGTGAACGTCGTGACGGTCGCGTGATGATCCTCAAGGGCCTGGAAGCCGGCCAGCAGGTGGTCACGTCCGGCCAGCTGAAGCTGGACAACGGCGCCCACGTCGCCATCGTCGACGACCCGGTGCAGCCCGACAGCGTCGAACCGAGCCCCAACTGACAAGTCCCCAGGCAGCCGTCGAATAGCGGCTGTCTGGGGCAGCAACAGCCAAGGAAATCATCATGGCTTTCACCGATCCGTTCATCCGTCGCCCCGTGCTGGCCACCGTGGTCAGCCTGCTGATCGTCCTGCTCGGTATCCAGGCGTTCAGCAAGCTGGTCATCCGCCAGTACCCGCAGATGGAAAACGCCCTGATCACGGTCACCACCGCTTACCCCGGAGCCAACGCCGAGACCATCCAGGGCTACATCACCCAGCCGCTGCAGCAGAGCCTGGCCAGCGCGGAAGGCATCGACTACATGACCTCGTCGAGCCAGCAGAACCTGTCGACCATCTCCATCTATGCGCGCATCGGTGCCAACACCGACCGCCTGTTCACCGAGCTGCTGGCCAAGGCCAACGAGGTGAAGAACCAGCTGCCACAGAACGCCGAAGACCCGGTGCTTTCCAAGGAAGCCGCCGATGCCTCGGCGCTGATGTACGTCAGCTTCTACAGCGACGAACTGTCCAACCCGCAGATCACCGACTACCTGTCGCGCGTGATCCAACCCAAGCTGGCCACCCTGCCCGGCATGGCCGAGGCGCAGATCCTCGGCAACCAGGTGTTCGCCATGCGCCTGTGGCTCGACCCGGTGAAGATGGCCGCCTACGGCGTCACCGCGGGCGACCTCAACGACGCGGTGCGCAAGTACAACTTCCTCTCCGCCGCCGGCGAGGTGAAGGGCCAGTACGTGGTCACCAGCATCAACGCCAGCACCGACCTGAAATCGGCCGAGGCCTTCGGCGCCATCCCGGTGAAGACGGTCGGCGACACCCGCGTGCAAGTGCGTGACATCGCCCGCGTGGAAATGGGTGCGGAGAACTACAACTCGATCAGCTCCTTCGACGGCATCCCCTCGGTGTACATCGCCATCAAGGGCACGCCGAGCGCCAACCCGCTGGACGTGATCAAGCACGTGCGCGCCGCCCTGCCGGATCTGGAGGCGCAACTGCCACCGAACCTCAAGGTGGCCATCGCCTACGACGCCACCGAGTTCATCCAGGCGTCCATCGACGAAGTGGTCAAGACCCTGATCGAAGCGGTGCTGATCGTCATCGTCGTGGTGTTCCTGTTCCTCGGCGCCTTCCGCTCGGTGCTGATCCCGGTGATCACCATTCCGCTGTCGATGATCGGCGTGCTGTTCTTCATGCAACTGATGGGCTACTCGATCAATCTGCTGACGCTGCTGGCCATGGTGCTGGCCATCGGCCTGGTGGTGGACGACGCCATCGTCGTGGTGGAAAACATTCACCGCCATATCGAGGAAGGCAAGACGCCGTTCGATGCAGCTATCGAAGGCGCCCGCGAGATCGCCGTGCCGGTGATCTCGATGACCATCACCCTGGCCGCGGTGTACGCGCCCATCGGCTTCCTCGAAGGCCTGACCGGCGCGCTGTTCAAGGAATTCGCCCTGACCCTGGCAGGCGCGGTGATCATCTCCGGCATCGTCGCCCTGACCCTGTCGCCGATGATGTGCGCCAAGCTGCTGCGCCACGAGGAGAACCCCTCGGGCCTTGCGCATCGCCTGGACATGATCTTCGACAGGCTCAAGACCCGCTACCAGAAGGCCCTGCACGGCACCCTCAACACCCGCCCGGTGGTGATCGTGTTCGGCCTGATCGTGATGGCCTTGATTCCGGTGCTGCTCAGTTTCACCCAGAGCGAACTGGCGCCCGAGGAAGACCAGGGCATCGTATTCATGATGACCCAGTCACCGCAGCCAACCAACCTGGACTACATCAACGGCTACACCGACCAGTTCGTGGAGATCTTCAAGACCTTCCCCGAGTACTACTCGTCGTTCCAGATCAATGGCTTCAACGGCGTACAGTCGGGTATCGGCGGCTTCCTGCTACAACCCTGGAACGAGCGCGAACGCACGCAGATGGAAATCCTTCCGGAGGTGCAGGCCAAGCTCAACCAGATTCCCGGCCTGCAGATCTTCGGCTTCAACCTGCCATCGCTGCCGGGAACCGGCGAGGGCTTGCCCTTCCAGTTCGTGATCAACACGCCGAACGACTACGAGTCGCTGCTGCAGGTGGCCGAACGGGTCAAGGCACGCGCTCAGGAGTCGGGCAAGTTCGCCTTCCTCGACATCGACCTGGCCTTCGACAAGCCGGAAATCGTCGTCGACATCGACCGCGAGAAAGCCGCGCAGATGGGCGTGTCCATGGAAGACCTGGGCAGCACCCTGTCCAGCCTGCTCGGCGAGGGCGAGATCAACCGCTTCACCATCGACGGTCGCAGCTACAAGGTGATCGCCCAGGTGGAGCGCGCCTACCGCGACAATCCGGGCTGGCTCGACAGCTACTACGTGCGCAGCGAGAGCGGCCAGATGGTGCCGCTGGGCACGCTGATCAGCATCAGCGACCGCGCCCGACCGACCCGATTGAACCAGTTCCAGCAGCTCAACTCGGTGATCATCCAGGGCTTCCCGATCGCCAGCATGGGCGAGGCCATCGACACGGTGACCAAGATCACCCAAGAAGAAGCACCGCGCGGCTACAGCTACGACTACGCCGGCGCCTCGCGCCAGTATGTGCAGGAAGGCAGCGCGCTGTTCCTCACCTTCGGTCTGGCGCTGGCGATCATCTTCCTGGTGCTGGCGGCGCAGTTCGAGAGCTTCCGCGACCCGCTGGTGATTCTGGTCACCGTACCGCTGTCGATCTGCGGTGCGCTGATTCCGATCTTCCTCGGCTTCTCGACCATGAACATCTACACCCAGGTGGGCCTGGTGACGCTGATCGGCCTGATCAGCAAGCACGGCATCCTCATCGTCGAGTTCGCCAACCAGTTGCGCCGCGAGAAAGGCCTGCCGGTACGCGAAGCCATCGAGGAAGCTGCCTCCATTCGCTTGCGTCCGGTACTGATGACCACCGCAGCCATGGTATTCGGCATGGTGCCGCTGATCCTCGCCACCGGTGCCGGTGCGGTGAGCCGCTTCGACATCGGCCTGGTGATCGCCACCGGCATGAGCGTCGGTACGGCCTTCACCCTGTTCGTCCTGCCTTGCGTCTACAGCCTGCTGGCCAAGCCGGATGCGCAGCCGCAGGAACAGGCGCAGCCCGCCCCCACTCATTGATCCACCTGGCCTCTCCCTCCCGGGAGAGGCTCCTTCCATAAAGCGCAGGCGAACCGGAACGCCGACCACTCGTAGGCCGGATCGGGCCGCCGACCGCTCGTAGCGAAGCGAACAGTCCGCCTTTCTTCGTCACCTCGCAAATCCAGCGGCGTACTGCTTCGCGAACGGAGCGACGCCCGGTACGCCCTACCGCGAGTACGACCATGTAAATCGGCAGCAGAACTTAGCCGTTGCTAACAGGCAAACGACAGAAGGTCTCAATTAATCCTTGCTATTTATGTAATAGGAATTATTCTCAGTTACGTAAAGACGGCCAAGGAGAACTGCCATGACCTACCTGATCGATGCCTGGCTGGATCGGCCACATCCTTATCTGCGCATCCTCAATCGCGAAACCGGCGAAGTCTGCGCCATGCTCGAAGAAGAAGCGCTGGACGAACTGCGCGACCAGGGTGACCTGGATCTGCACGAACTGAACTCCAGCGAGCCCAGTGTGCTCAAGGAGCTGGTACGCAGCCTGTTTCTCTACTGCTACGCGCGGGCCTTGCGGCCCTGAAGTGCTCCCGGTGAGCATGGACGGATCTTCGTCATTACCCTGTGCGCGCAGCGCACCCTACCTGGAGAAACGCAAACGGGGCGCCCTGTCACCAGGGCGCCCCGCTTCGTAGGGTGCGCCGTGCGCACCGATACCGCGATCTCTTACAGAATGTCGAGCAGCTCGACATCGAACACCAACACGCTGTGCGGCGGAATGCTGCCGACGCCCTGCGCGCCGTAGGCCTGCTCGCTCGGTACGTGCAGACGCCACTTGCTGCCGGTGCCCATCAGTTGCAGTGCCTCGACCCAACCCGGGATCACACCACCTACCGGGAATTCGGCCGGCTGGCCACGCTCGTAGGAGCTGTCGAACACGGTGCCGTCGATCAGCGTGCCATGGTAGTGGGTGCGCACCTGGTCTTCGGCCGATGGCTTGGCGCCCTCGCCGGCTACCAACACTTCGTACTGCAGGCCCGACGGCAATACGGTCACACCTTCACGCTTGGCGTTTTCGGTCAGGTAAGCACGACCTTCGCCGGCAGCCGCTTCGGCCTTGGCAGCAGCTTCGGCCTGCATCACTTCGCGGATCACCTGGAAGCTGGCCGACAGTTCAGCCTCGGAAACACGGCTTGCCTGGCCGCTGAACGCGTCGGTCACGCCAGCCAGGATGGCTTCCAGGCTCACGCCGGGCGGCGGGTTGTCGCGCAGTTGACCGCCGAGTTGGCGACCGATGCCGTAGCTGACGCGGCCCTCATCGGAGGACAGATCGGGGCTGAAGGTGAGTTCGGACATGAAAGGCTCCGCTTGGGGCTGCAAAAAGGCCGGCCAGACTAGCACAGAACCACCCGACACCAAGCGTCCGGCAACGCGCCTCATGCCCCTCATGCTGATGACACTCACCTTTCCTCAGTTGATCTGACGCAACACCTACTACCTTTAGCTAAGGTTCACTTAATCAAAGAAAAGCCATCATGTGGCCATTATTTCGTTCTAGCCCTAGAGGCCAGGAGCGTGCGTCGTGCAAAAAGGCAGCAAAGTCAGTCTTCGGACATGGATATGGCGAGCCTTCGTACAAACGGCACTGATCCCGCTGATCCTGGTGGAAACCGCGCTGATCAGCATCTACTTGCTGACCAACGTTTCGATCCGCGACGCCCAGATCAATTACCTCCGGGAAATGGCACTGAGCGACCTGCAGACCTCGGCCACCCAAGAAGCCCACCTGATCCGCAGCGAACTCGGTCACATCGCCCGACTGACCGCGACCTACGCCACGCTCACCCAGGAAGCCCTGCGCGATACGCGCCCAATTCCCCCCGCCCCCCTGGCAACCAGCCCAGGCGGCGTTCGCTACAGTGAGAAGGACGACGGCGGCGCAGCCTCCTTCTACTCCAGCGCCACGCCATTGCAGCAGCAAGACATGAACAAGGTGGCGCGCCTGGCGCACCTCGACCCGTTCATGCGAGAAACCGTCCGGCACAACCCGTTGATCGCCAGCATCTATTTCAACAGCTGGGATAGCTACAACCGCATCTATCCCTGGTTCGACACGTTGCACCAGTACCCGCACGACATGGTCATTCCCGACTACAACTTCTATTACCTCGCCACGCCCAGCCACAACCCGCAGCGCAAGGTCACCTGGACCGACGTCTATCTCGACCCAGCAGGCCAGGGCTGGATGCTGTCGGCTATCGCACCGGTGTTCCGTGGCGACTTTCTTGAGGGAGTAGTCGGCCTGGACATCACCGTCGGCAAGTTGCTCGAGCACATCCAGCAACTGAACGTGCCCTGGAACGGCTACGCCCTGATCGTCAGCCAGGACATGAACATCATGGCACTACCGCCAGACGGCGAGGACGACTTCGGCCTCGACGAGCTGACCACCCACTCCTATGACGAAGCAATCAGCTCGGAGCTGTTCAAACCAGAAGACTTCAACCTGAGCAAACGCGCCGATACCGAAAACCTGGCCAAAGCGATCGCCGAGCATGACAGCGGCGTACTCTCAATGCCGCTGAACGGTCGCCCACATCTAGTGGCCTGGTCCACCATCCCCGCCACTGACTGGCACCTGCTCACGGTGGTCGATGAGGTCGAGGTGTTCAGCCAGGCCAATGCACTGGCCAACCATTACAGCAACATTGGCTACCTGTTGATCGCCGGCCTGGTGCTGTTCTACCTGTTGTTCTTCGCCATCATGTGGGGCCGCACGCGCAACCTGAGCGACAAGCTCAAGGCACCAATCACCGGCATCGCCACCATGTTGCAGGCCATTGGCACAGGTAACCTGCACCCACCAAGACCGCAGAGCGAAATCGCCGAACTCGAAGGCATCATCGCCGACGTGCAGGTCATGGGAGAGCAATTGCAACGCAGTTCCAGCCAGTTGCAACGCGCCAGCCTGGAGGCCGAAGAGGCCAGCCAGGCGAAGAGCAAGTTCATCTCCAGCATGAGCCATGAACTGCGAACTCCGCTCAATGCCATCCAGGGGTTCGCCCAACTGATGCGCATGAAAAATCCGCTACCGAGCGGCAACGGTGAGGCGGACTACCTGGAGGAAATCCTGCTGGCCAGCCGTCACCTCAACCAGTTGGTGGCCGATATCCTCGACTGGTCACGCCTGCAGGGCGAACGTCAACGTCTGGAGCTGCAGCCAGTCGATGCGGTCGCTCTGATGCGCGAATGCGCCGAACTGGTAGAACCCGAGGTCAATGCTCATGGCCTCGAACTGCAGCTTCGTCTTCCCAGTTATCCGCTTCCGGTCATGGCCGAGCCGCGGCGCCTGCGTCAGGTAGTGATCAACCTGCTATCCAACGCCATCAAGTACACGCCCAAAGGCAGCGTCACGCTGGAATGCACCGAGGTCGGCGACAACATTCGCCTCAGCGTGAGCGACACTGGCATCGGCATCCCTGCGGAACTGCAACCCTTGCTCTTCGAGCCGTTTCAGCGGCTTGGCCAGGAAAACACGGCCATTCAGGGCACCGGTATCGGCTTGTCACTGTGCAAGGAGTACGCCGCGCTGATGCAGGGCCAGATAGATCTGCACAGCGAAGCCGGCAGCGGCAGCTGTTTCTGGATCGAATTGCCACGCCATCGGCCTGCGAACGACGCCACCGACACTGAAAGCACTGCTGCAGTGGCACGGGTCTACCACGCCGATTGCGACTTGCTGAACCGCACAACGGTGCAGCAAGCCTTGGCGGATGTATCGCTCGAACAATTCGAAGATGGTCAGCGCCTGCTCGACGCAATGCTCTCCAACCCGCCGGACGCACTGCTGCTCAGTGTCGAACTGGAAGGAGTCGATGGCCGAGAGGTATTGCGTGAAGTACATCGCCAACCACAGTTTGCCGGCCTTCCCATCATCCTGCTGTGCCGCCCTGATCAGGTCGAAGAGCTGATCAGCCTTGGCGCCAGCGCCCTGCTTGCCGTGCCGATCGACCCTGTCGAGCTGCACCAACTGATTCACGATCTGACCCATGACTCACAAGGAGCTTGATGATGCTATCGAAGGACTTTCACCAGTCGCGTGTGGTCATTGTCGATGACGTAGTCGCCAACAATCGCCTGCTCGAATCCAGTCTCAGAGCCTTTGGCCTGCGCAATACCATCAGCTTCTCGGATTCGGCGGCAGCGCTCGAATGGCTGCAGCACAATCCCTGGAACCTGCTATTGCTCGACCTCGACATGCCGGCGCCGAACGGCTTCGAAATCCTGCGCAGCCTGGCCGGCCGCGATCGCAGCGCCAGCCCGGTGATCATCATCACCGCACTGAGCGACACGGCCAATCGCCGTACCGGCCTGGAACTGGGCGCCAACGACTACCTGAGCAAACCGGTAGATCTACCTGAAGTCATCCTGCGTGTGCGCAACAACCTGCAACTAAGCCACGCCAGTCAGGACTTACAAACGGCAAAGCAAACCCTGGAACAACGGGTGCGCGAACGAACTGCTCAGCTCAAGCACAGCCACAGCGCTCTGATGCGTACTCTGACCCGCGCAGCCGCCTACCGCGATAGCGAAACCGGCAACCACATCGCCCGCATTGGCGAATCGGCTGCCTTGATCGCCAGTGCGATGGGCATGGAGAACGACTGGGTCGAACTGATGCGTCAGGCGGCGCCGATGCACGATGTCGGCAAGATCGGTATCGCCGACCACATCCTGCTCAAGCCTGGCCCGTTGACCGAACAGGAACGGCTGACCATGCAGGAGCACCCACAGATCGGCTATTCGATCCTGCATGACGAACACCCCTCGTCACTCACCCGCATGGCTGCCGAGATTGCTCTGGGTCACCACGAAAAGTGGGATGGCAGTGGCTATCCCGAAGGGCTGAGCGGAGAACAGATTCCGCTATCGGCGCGCATCGTGGCGCTGTGCGACGTCTACGACGCCCTGCGCATGCCGCGCCCGTACAAAGCCGCCTGGCCGCAGGAGAAAGCCCAGCAGTACATCCGCGAGCAGTCCGGCAAGCACTTCGACCCGACCCTGGTGGCCATCATCGAAGGGCTCTACGAGCAAATCGAAGCCCTCCAGCACAGGCTCAGCGATTGTCCACAAGGAGACTGACCGACTCGGAGCATGCCCTGCGTCATCCACAGCCTTGAACGTATTCCTAGCCCTTGAGTACTGCCACCATGAATTTCCGCTCCATATCCATAGCCCCCAGAGCTGCAATCGGATTTGGCCTCATCGCCCTGCTCGTCTTCGTACTGGGCGGTTTTGCCCTGCTGCAGATGAGCAGCATGCATGACAGCTCCAGCGAGGTCGAAGAAAACTGGGTTCCCAGTCTAAATACCCTCAGCGATGTCTCTCAGGACATCCTGCGCCTGCGAGCAACCACCCTGCGTATGCTGCTCAGCGAAAACACCCAGCAACTGCAAGAGAACAAGGCCCAGGCTCAGACCCTTCTCGACGAACTGCAGCGCATGCAGCAGCACTACGAGGGCCTGATCAGTTCCGCAGAAGAGCGCATGCACTACGATGACTTCAAGCGCTACGAAAGCACCTACCTGGCGACCCGCGCACAGCTCGTCCAGCACCTGAACGACAACGACCGGCAGGCCGCACTGAGCCTCCTGTATGCAAGCCTCAACCCGCAAGCCGATAGCATGATCAAGGCCCTCAATGAGCTGGTCACGCACAACCGCGAGGGCGCTTCCAGCGCGGCCAAGGCCTCCAGCGCGGTCTACACCCAGGCCATGCGCGGTACCCTGCTGGTCATGGCCCTGTCGGCCATCGCCACGTTCGTACTCGCCACCTTGCTGACCCGCAGTATCGTCAGCCCCCTGGCCGACGCGGTGCAGGTCGCCGACTCGGTCGCCAGCGGCAACCTGACGCTGAGCATCGATACCCGGGGCAACGACGAACCAGCCAAGCTGCTGCAGGCGCTCAAGAGCATGCAGGGCAACCTGCGCGGCACCATCGAACAGATCGCCGACGCGTCGAACCAGCTGGCCTCGGCCGCCGA
Organism: Pseudomonas mendocina; assembly: GCF_003008615.1. NCBI lineage: Bacteria > Pseudomonadati > Pseudomonadota > Gammaproteobacteria > Pseudomonadales > Pseudomonadaceae > Ectopseudomonas > Ectopseudomonas mendocina. Next base: position 3,840,225 of record NZ_CP027657.1, on the reverse strand, counting down.
ACAACTCAGCACGGTCACCGATGCCAGCGCGCGTAACCTGCACCAACAGAGCCTGGAAATCGACCAGGCCGCGACTGCCGTCACCGAGATGAGCAGCGCCGTGGACGAAGTGGCGCGCAACGCCGCCAGCGCCTCGGAAAGCTCCAGCGAGTCCGGACGCATCGCCCGTGACGGCAGCGAGCGCATCACCCAGACGCTGTCTTCGATCAACCAACTGGCAGGTAACGTCGACAATACCTCGCACAATTTCGGCCAACTGGCCGGCAAGATTCGTGGCATCAGCCAGGTACTCGACGTGATTCGCAGCATCGCCGAGCAGACCAACCTGCTCGCACTCAACGCCGCCATCGAAGCCGCCCGCGCCGGTGAAGCCGGACGCGGATTCGCGGTGGTAGCCGATGAGGTACGCGCCCTGGCGCACAAGACCGGGCAATCTACCCGCGAGATCGAAAGCATGATCGGCGCCGTGCAGGGCGATACCGAACAGGCAGTGCGCGACATGGATTCAAGTAATGGCCTGGCCAAACAGACGCTGGAGATCGCTCAAGGCGCCGGCGCGGCGTTGCAACAGATCATCCAGTCGATCAGCGAAATTGGCGACCGCAACCTGGTGATCGCCAGTGCCACGGAGCAGCAGGCGCATGTTGCCCGCGAGGTCGACCGCAACCTGATCAACATCCGCGACCTGTCGCTGCAGAACTCTGCCGGATCGGAGGAAACCAGCACTGCCAGCCGCGCGCTGTCGAATCTGGCTGCGAATCTGCAGGGCATGGTGGCGCGCTTTCAGGTCTGAGCATCAAGCGATACGCGCCCGGCGAATGGAAGCGTCGGGCATGCCATCGTCAATGGCGTCGCCGACACCGCTCGGAGCAGTAGCGCACTTCCTCCCAGCAACGCGCCCACTTCTTGCGCCAGGTAAAGGGTAAACCGCACCAGGCACAGGTTTTCACCGGCAGCTCGCTTTTCTTCACAGCGCTTCCCCGGCATCCAGTCGCGCCAGCAGGCGCTCGCCCCATTCCCAGAGGGCTTGTTTCTTCTCGTCGTCCATCCGCGCCAGGTTGCGGTAAACCATACCCAGGCGCGGGTTGCGTTCGAGGCGCTCACGGTGGCGAATGAGGAAGTGCCAGTACAGCGCATTGAATGGACACGCTGATTCGCCCGTGCTCTCGCTGACCTTGTAGCTGCAACCCTGACAGTGGTTGGACATGCGCTTGATGTACTGACCGCTGGCGCAATACGGCTTGGAACCCAGGTAACCGCCATCGGCATGCATCACCATGCCCAGTGTGTTGGGCAGCTCGACCCAGTCGAAGGCATCCATGTACACGGCTAGGTACCAGTCGCAGATCGCCTTGGGCGCGATGCCGGCCAACAAGGCGAAATTGCCGGTGACCATCAGCCGCTGGATATGGTGTGCATAGGCATGCTCCAAAGTCTGGCCGATGGCCTGGCGCATGCAGTTCATGCGCGTCTGCCCCGTCCAGTAGAACTCGGGCAGCGCGCGGGTATTACCGAATACGTTGCCCTCGGCGTAGTCCGGCATGCACAGCCAGTAGATGCCGCGCACGTATTCACGCCAGCCGATCAACTGGCGAATGAAACCTTCGGCCGCATTCAGCGGCACCCGTCCTTCGCGGTAGGCGGCTTCCACGTCCTCGCATAATTGGCGCAGATCGAGCAGGCCGATGTTCAGTGCTGCACTGATGCGCGAATGAAACAGGTACGGTTCACCATCGGCCATCGCATCCTGATAGTCGCCAAAATCAGCCAGGCCGCTGGCGAGGAAGTGTTGCCAGAGCCGTTCGGCCTGTTCGGCCGTCACGGGATAGTCGAAGCCGTCCAGCTTGCCGTAATGATCGGCAAAGCGCTGGCCCACCAATGCCAGCACGTCACGGGTGATGGCATCGGGCTCGATGTGCAGTGGTGCTGGTGGCCGTATCCCCTTGGGCAGCGCCTTGCGATTGTCCGCATCGAAATTCCAGGCGCCGCCTTCCGGACTGCCATCGGGGTTCAGCAGCAGGCCGCTGAGCTTGCGCATCTCCCGGTAGAAGAACTCCATGCGCAGTTGCTTGCGCCCCTTGGCCCACAGGGCAAAGCCATCGCGGCTGCATAGAAAGCGACTGTCGGCGTGCCAGTGGATGGCCAGACCGCAATGCCGCAGTGACTGCTCCAGGCGCCAGTCGCCACATTCGCAAATATGGATTTCCTGCGGGTTCAGGCGCTGCGTCCAGCGCATCAGCTCACCGTGCAGAGAACCGCTGTTGTGCGGATCATCGAGTTGCACGTACTGCACCCGAATGCCCCGTCCGCGCAACTGCTCGGCGAAGTGACGCATGGCACTGAAGATCAGTGCAATCTTCTTCGGGTGATGTGGCACATGGCTGGCCTCCTCCATAACCTCGGCCAGCAGCACCTGATCACGCTCGGAGTCGAGCCCCTGCAGAGAGGCCAGTTGCAGCGAAAGCTGATCACCCAGTACCAGCACCAATCGACGCGTTAACACCAGTGCGCCCTATGACCATGCCGAGTGCAGACTGATCGGTACCTTCAAGCCGTTGTTGGCCGACGGCATGCCGCACATTTCATCGTGCACGGAAGTGTGCAGAAGGAAGAAAGGCAAAACCGGCAGATCCTGCAAGACATCACGGGCGTGCTCGACCGAGCGCAGCTTCAATGCCGCGCCTCGACTGTCGAGCACCGGATGAGCACGGCCACCCATCCAGGCCTCCAGCAGATAGATGCCACCTTCGAGGGAAACCAGATTGAGTTCAGCGATACGTCCAGCCTGAGCATGGATGGACAGGTCGGGCAGGTTCATGCGAGCACCTCCTTATTTCATACAAGAGTTATACAAATTCAATTCTTGTACAAGATAAAGAAAGCTCAAGCCCAGGAAGGAACCGCTCGTCCTGAGCGGACGAGCGGTCTTCAAGACGACTCAGTCGTGCTTGGTCAGCTTGTCCAGGTAGCCCATGGCGAACGCCGAGGCGACGAAAGTCATGTGGATGATCACGTACCACATCAGGTGATCGGTGTCGTAGTTGCGCGCATCCATGAACACCCGCAGCAGGTGGATCGAGGAAATCGCCACGATGGAGGCCGCCACTTTCATCTTCAGCGAGCTGGAATCCATCTTGCCCAGCCAGTTGAGCTTCTCCTTGCCGTCGTCGATATCCAGCTGCGAAACGAAATTTTCGTATCCGGAGATCATCACCATCACCAGCAGGCCGCCGACCAGCGCCATGTCGATCAGCGACAGCAGCACCAGGATCAGCTCGGCTTCGGCCATGGCGAAAACGTTGGGCAGGATGTGGAAGACTTCCTGGAAGAATTTCAACGCCAGCGCCAGTAACCCGAGGGACAGGCCAAAGTAGATAGGTGCCAGCAACCAGCGCGAGGCGTACATCGCGTTTTCGATAAAGCGTTCCATGGAGAACTCACTAGAGAAGAGGGGCGAAACGGCGGCGAGTATACCCAGCCGCTCCGGTCAGCAGAAGTATCCGGAAGTACTGTGGATAACCCCAGTTCAGACGCAGATGAATGGCTCTGGAAAAGCCCTCGTAGCGACGCCCGCTCAGCTCTGGCCGTCGGTTTCAGGGCGCCGTTGAAACGACCGCCCATGGCCATGCCCTTCACCATTGACACGGCGCAGTTCAGCCAGCAGGTGCAAACGCCAGATAGGTGGTTCGCAACATTCGACATAACCCTGCAGGGCCAGGCTCTCGGCAATGCCTGCCAGCACGTCCTCAGCGACGAAAGGCCCGTAGAATGGGCCTTGTACCTTGATGGCTGAAGGCTGGGCATCGGACATACCGGCTGCGCAGAGCAGCGTCCAGCGTCCGGTTTCCCCTGCCAGTGGCCGAATCACGCATTCGATTCGGGTGACCAGGCCCAGGCAGTGGCGGGTGAGGCAGAGGCTACGCGACATCGCGGCGACCCTCGCGGAATTCAGGCTTCAGCCTACACCCCGAGCGATCCCACTGTGAAGAGCAGAGTTACCCACAAAACCTGTGGATAACTCTGTGCATGAGAAGTGAGCAAAAAGACCTGCGCAGCTACCCCTGGCGATCAGGGACAATCGTGCAAGATCTGATCAGCTCGCAGTGCCCTCACCTTCCCCTTTCTTACCGCGCGGAGCCTTGGCCGGCTTGGCCGCTTTGCTTTCGGCCTCGGGTTTCTTCGCCACCTCGGGGCTCTTGACCTCCTCTTCCAAGCCAATCTCGGCAATATCGCGCAAGCGCTCGACCACACGCGCATTGACACTACCCTTGGGAAAGCGCCCCTTCTCGTCGGGGTGGCCGGCCGCCTCGCCGACCAGCAGGCTCAGCGCCTCATCGACATGGCGCACGGCGTAGACGTTGAACTGGCCGTTTCTCACAGCCTGCAGCACGCGTTCGTCGAGCATCAGGTTGGCGACGTTGGAATGCGGGATGATCACGCCCTGCTCGCCGGTCAGACCGCGGGCTTCACACAGGCGGAAGAAACCTTCGATCTTCTCGTTGACCCCACCGACCGCCTGTACCTCACCAAACTGGTTGATCGAGCCGGTGATGGCGAAGCATTGCTTGAGTGGCGTGCGCGACAACGCCGAGATCAGCGTGCACACCTCACCAAGCGAGGCGCTATCGCCATCGACATAGCCGTAGGATTGTTCCAGGGCGATGCTCGCGGAAATCTCCAGCGGGAACTCCTGCGCGTAGCGGCTGCCCAGGAAGCCGGTAAGGATCATCACGCCCTTGGAGTGAATCGACTGCCCCAGGCTGACTTCACGCTCGATATCGACGATACCGCTACCGCCCGGATAGACGGTGGCGGAAATCCGCGCCGGCACGCCGAATGCCGAATCACCCACTTCCAGCACGGTCAGGCCGTTGCACTTGCCGACGGCGGCGCCGCTGGTGTCGATGAGGATGATGCCGGCCAGCATGTCGTCGATGATCCGCGCCGAAACACGGCCGGTGCGGGTGGCCTTGGCCTTCAGCGCACGCTCGATGTGGCCGACATCGGTGAGGCTCTCACCAGCCAGATCGCGGATGAAATCCGCCTCGCTGACCAGCTGGAACAGGTCACCGATGCGTGCAGATAGGCGACCCTGGTGCTCAGCCAGGCGCGCGCTGTAGGTGGCCAGGCGCGCCACGGCAGCGCCGCTGAGCGGTGCCATGCCCTCCTCGGAGGTACGCGTCTTCATCAACTGGGCAAACTGCTCCAGGCTGTCGTCGGCCAAAGGAATGTCCTCGTCGAAGTCGACCAGTACACGGAACATCTCCTGGAAATCCGGATCGGCATCCTGCAGTGCGTAATAGAGCTGACGCGAACCGATGATCACCACCTTGAGCTGCAGCGGGATCACCTGCGGGTTGAGCGTGACGGTGGCGATGCGGCCGAGGTCGCCCAGCGGCGACTCCATCTTCAACTGGCGTGAATGCAGCGCGCGTTTCAGCGCCTCCCAGACGAAAGGCTCGCTGAGCAGTTTCTCCGCCTCGACCACCAGGTAGCCGCCATTGGCGCGGTGCAGCGCGCCCGGGCGCAGTTGCCGATAGCTGGTGTACAGGGCGCCCTGGTCGGAGCTGTACTCGATACGGCCGAACAGGTTGTCGTAGGTCGGATGCGACTCGAACACCACCGGCGCACCGCCGTGGGCATGGTGCCCAACCACCAGGCTCGGGCAGTACAGCTCTTCCAGCAGCTTGCGCAGCTGCGGGTCGGCCTTGTCCACCTCCACCAGTTGCTCAACGGCAGTCTTCAGCAGATTGACCTGCATGGCCTGCAGGTAGGCGCAAACGCCGGCATTCTCGGCGTACTTCTCCGACAACGGCGCCAGCAGCGGTTGCAGCGCAACGGTAATGGTTTCCTCGTTGAGCTGACGCAGCAGGTTGCTCGACTCACGCTTCCACTGCGGCAGGCTGGCCAGCTCTTCGTTCAGACGCTCCTCGAGCAATGCGATATCAGCGTGAAAACGCTCGCGCTCAGCTTCCGGCAACTGGGCGAATTCAGCTTCGTCCAGCGCCTTGCCATCGGCCATCGGGGTAAAGGCGATATTGGTACTGTCGCGGTACAGGGCGATGCCCTTCTCCAGCGACAGGCGTTCGATCACGTCCAGCGCCTGGTCGTAGCGCTTGTTGAAGGAACGATCGATGGCGCTTTTCTTCTGCTGGAAGGTCGGCGTCTCGAATACCGCCGGGAAGGTGGCCAGCAGGTTGTCGATCAGTTGGTTGATGTCGGCGATGAACTCGCTCGCCGTACCAGCCGCCAGCTCCAGCGCCCGTGGCTCGCGCGGCTCGTCGAAGTGGTTAACGTAGACGCGGTCGGCCGGCGTCTCCATGCGCTTGGCTTCGGCCTTGAGATAGCGCTGGACGAAAGAGAAGCGCCCGGTGCCTGGCTCGCCCATGACGAACACGTTGTAACCAGGGCGCGGCATGGCCACACCGAATTGCAGTGCCTCCACGGCGCGGGCCTGACCGAGCACACCGCGGAAAGGTTCAAGATCGTCGGTACTTTTGAAGTTGAACTGCTCGGGGGAGAAAGGGCGGGTCAGTGATTCGGGTGCAAGGCGCAAAGCATCGAGGCTACGCTGGGACATTGGTGATCCTTATAGCGGGCGGACATCTCCGCAAAACATGGGCATGATTCTGGGCCTGTGGCGCAATGGCGATCAAGGCTTGATTCGTCCTACAGAGAAAAATCCCGCTGCCAATAACCGCTCCGCCAACTCCAGGGCTTCAACCACCTGGCCAAATGAAACCTGGAACGTGATGCAAGGCGCATCATCGGTAACACCTCGCACTTGCACAAATGCCGCTCCAGTGCTGCCTTGACACCAGCATCGCGCCTGGCCAAAGCTCGGTCATCGCCCCGAACCGGAAGAACAGCGACCTTGAAACGGATCTTCGCCGTCCTCGCCCTGAGCTTCAGCCTTCCGCTTCACGCCGTCTCAGCGCAGCGCCTGGCCGAACTGGCCAGCGACCCGTACTGGATTGCTCTGGGTCACTACGAGACCGGCAAGCTCGGCGGCTGGCGCAGCTATGTCGATGACGATGCCTTCTTCCTCGCCGCCGGTGGCGACCACGACCCGACGGCCGAACTCTCCGCCACGCTACAGGCGCTCTATCGGCCAGCCGAGCTTGGCGACCGTCACCCTCAGTGCATCTACCCGGCGCGCACCCGCTGGTTGAAAGCCCAACTGCAACTCGATGACCTACCCAACCCGGACTGCGCCGAGTACCGAAACTGGTTTGCCGACGTCAATCCACACAGCACGGTGCTGGTGTTCCCGGCGGCATACCTGAACAGTCCGTCGTCGATGTTCGGCCACACCCTGTTGCGCATCGACCAGGCCGATATCGACAGTCACAACACCGCGCTGCTCAGTTACGCGCTGAACTTCGGCGCCTTCATCGAAGGCGACGACAACAGCATCCTCTACGCCTGGCGCGGGCTGATGGGCGGCTACCCCGGCCTGTTCGCCCTGGTGCCCTACCGCGACAAACTCAGCGAATACAACAGCCTGGAAAACCGCGACCTGTGGGAATACCGGCTGAACCTGACACCGGAAGAAACCGCGCGCATGGTCGAACATGTGTGGGAACTCAAGCAGATCCGCTTCGACTACTTCTTCTTCGACGAAAACTGCTCCTACCGCCTGCTGGAACTGCTGGAGATCGCCCGCCCCGGCATCGAACTGACCGAGCACTTCCCGCTCACCGCCATCCCCACCGACACCGTACGTGCGGTCAAGGATGCCGGGCTGATCGAACGTATCGACTACCGTCCCTCGCGTGAGCGTGAGCTGCTGGCGCGCGCCGAGCCATTGCAGGCCGACGAACAGGTCTGGGCACTACGCCTGAGTGAAGACCCGACGCAGCTCAGCGATGCCGACTTCCTCGCCCTGCCCGCCGAACGGCGCGCACTGATTCAGGACGCCGCCTTCCGCCTGGTGCGCTACCACGCCAACAGAGAAGAGCGCAGCAGCAACGCCCAACGCAGCTTCCAGTTGCTCGGCGCTATCAACCGCAATCCGCCACCACCGCTGAAGGTCGAACGCCCACCTCTGCCCGAAGAAGGTCACGAATCACGCACCTGGCAACTGGCGGGCGGCAGCCGGGATGATCGCGCCTTCGCCGAATACGGTCTGCGCATGGCCTACCATGACCTGAGCGACAACCTCGACGGTTTCCCGCTGGGCGCACAGATCGAAATCCTCCAGCTCAAGCTGCGCCAGTACGAGAACAATCACTGGCAACTGCAGCGCCTGGATCTGGCCAACATCCGCTCTTTGACACCACGCAATGCCCTGCTCCAGCCCCTTTCCTGGCAGATCGGCGGCGGTCTGGAGCGCGTACTAGGCGAAGCTGGCGACACACCACTGGTTGGCCACATCAGCGGCGGCGGCGGTTACAGCTGGCAGTTGAGCGAAGATTTGCTCGGTTTTACCCTCGGCACCGCGCGCCTGGAATACAACGAAGACTTCGCGGCAGTCGTTTCGCCCGCACTGGGCTTCAATAGTGGCCTGCTCTGGCGCAACCCGCTGGGCAACCTGACCCTGGAAGCAGCCGGTGACTATTTCCACAACGGTGAAGTGCGCCGGCGCCTGTCACTCAACCAGCAATGGGAAGTGTCGCGTAACCTCGGCCTGCGCCTGAGTGCCCAGCGCGAATTCAGCCAGCTCGCCAGCCCGGTCAACGAAGTGAAGCTGGAACTGCGCTGGTATCACTACTGAGTACCTGCATACGGGCAGCGAGCTTCTATACTGAAATCCCTGCTGCCTGTTTCAGGAGAGTCATCATGCGTCGCACGCTCATGTTTCTCGCCGCTATCCTGGTCAGCCTGCCACTGTGGGCCATGCACTGCCCGCAGGACATGGCCAAGATCGACGCCCTGCTGCAAAGCGACCCGCCCACCGACCCCGAGGTGCTGGCCAAGGTCAAGGAGCTGCGCGCTGAAGGCGAAGCCCTACACAAGGCTGGCGATCATGCCGAGTCGGTCAAGGTGTTGAGCGAAGCGCTGGATCTGCTTTCCGCCAGCGAATAACGCACGGCAGGGCCTGCTCAGAAACCACTGTAGAGCAGGCCCAACGCGACCTGTCGTACCTCCTGCAGATCGACCGGTTTACTCAGACAGGCCGACGCACCACGTGCTCGGGCATCCTCGAACAAACGGGCGTCGGCCACTGCGCTGATTACCATCACCGGTACATCACGCAGACGTGGCTCGGCGCGCATGGCGTCGAGAATATCCAGCCCATTGCCGTCGGGCAGGTCGATATCCAGTAGCACCAGCGCTGGCTCACTGCCTTCCAATTCGGCCAGAGCGCGCTGGCAGGAGCTGACGCCACGCACCTCGGCGAACTCACGCAGCGACGCCTGCAGAATCTTCATGCAGGCAGGGTGATCCTCGACGCACAGCACCTGAACCAGACTTTGCACCGTTTGTGCTGGCGCATCGACAGCCTCGCTGCTCTGGCCACCAGGACTGGCAGCGCTGGGTATATCGAGCCAGAAACGGCTGCCTACCCCGGGTTCGCTGCGCAGGCCGATTTCCCCATCCATCAGACTGGCCAATTCGCGACACAGCACCAGACCGATCCCCGTTCCCGGAATGTTCGAGCTTTCGCGTCCCAGACGCTGGAACGGCTGGAATAATTGCGCCTGCTGCTCGCTGGACAGCCCGGGGCCGGTGTCATCGACCCATAGCCGCACACAGTCGGCGCGCACCTCGTAACCCATGCGGATCATTCCGCGCGGACTGTTGTACTTGATCGCATTGGAAAGCAGGTTGAGCAAGATCTGCCGTACCCGACGCGGATCACCCTGCACGAACAAGGGCGGGTCGGCCGGCTCCATTACCTGCAACTGCAGCTGTTTCTGCTGCACCTCAGGCTGTACCAGCTCGGCGCAACCACCCAGCAAAGCGCCAATCTCGATAGGCTGGAGCTGCAATTGCTGCCGCCGGCTCTCGATACTCGAAAGATCGAGAATATCGTCGACCAGCGAAGTGAGATGACGACTTGCACTGACGATCTCGCGCGAGTAATCGCTCTCCAGTTTGGCGTCGGGCTTCTCCTGCGCCTCCATCTCGATCAACTGGGCAAAGCCGTGGATGGCGTTCAGCGGCGTGCGCAGTTCATGGCTCATACTCGACAGGAAACGACTCTTGGCCTGGCTCGCTGCCAGCGCTTCGAGGCTGGCGTGGCGCAACTCCTCCTGCACTTGCTTGAGCCGGGTGATATCGACATGGGTGCCAGCGATACGCAACGGCCAACCTGTCTCGTCACGCCCCAACACCTTGCCGCGGCTGAGCAGCCAGAGGTACTCGCCGTGGCAATCGAGGTAGCGATATTCCGCGTCGAAGTATTCCTCGCCACTGTCGGCGAACAGCTTGCGCAGATGACGCAGCCGCTCCAGATCATCCGGGTGCACGCGCTGGTTGAATTCGCTGAGCGCCAGGGTCGAAGCGCCCAGGCCAAAGCGCCGTACGAATCGCTCGCTGAGCTCGATGGTCAGCGCCTTGGCATCGATCTGCCAGAGGCTTTCGGTCGTGCTCTCCAGCACCAACTGCAGGATGTTCTGCGCCTCCTGGCGCTCCTGCTCGCTGGCCTTGAGCTGCCTCCCAGCCTGCTGCACGGCATCGGCCAGGCGACTGACCTCGCTAATATGGCTATCCGGTGTGGCCGGCAGGTATTTGCCCTGCCCCAGGCTGGCGGCCATATCGACGATGCCGGAAATCGGCTCGGCCAATTGGTTGCTCAGGTTGCGCGAACGCAGCCACATAAAGGCGAAGAACAGCAGGTAAAAGGCCAGCAGACCGGCGATCAGCAGATAACCGATCTGCATGTAGCGTTCGGCCAGCTGGTTGGTGTCATGGAAAATCTGCTCTTCGTCTACCACCAGCAGCAAGCGCCATCCGGTTTGTGGAATCTCGCTCCAGGCCACCAGTTGCTTGCGTCCACCGAGCACCACTTCCTGAACGTTGCCATTGCCCTCGTTCATCGCTAGCAGTAACGACTCCATACCCTCGCGCTTGGCCAGATTGAAGTCCTCGGGCTTGAGCACCTCACGGCGCACGGCCTCCTCGTAGGAGTACTGGGTCAGTTCGCGCAGGCCGAAATCCAGCTCACCGGCCTTGGGCAGCGCCATGATGTTGTGGTCATGGCTGACCAGCATCGCGTAACCCTGCCAGGGCACATTGAGTTCGGCGATCTCGCCAAGCACCTGGCCAACGGTGATATCCAGGCCGACAACACCTTCGAGGAAATCGTCGCGATACACCGGAGCGATGGCGGACATCATCCAGCCAAGCCCCGCAGGGTCGAGATACACCTCCGTCCACATCACCTTGCGATCCGGATTGTGCTTGGCGTCGGCGAGGTAGTAGAAGTTGTAATCTGGAATCACCATGTCATGGGGATACTGCGCCGGCGTATCGAACCAGGGGTAGATGCGGTTGTAGCTGTCCCAGGTATTGAAATACAGGGCAGCCACCAGCGGGTTGGCCTGCTGGATCGAGCGCATCAACGGATCGAGTTGCGACAGTCGCATGACCTTGTCGTGATCCTGCTGCGCCAAGGGCGTGCTATTGGCATAGAAGGACGCCGCGCGACCGTCGTCGCTGCGGGTATAGAACACACCACTGTCGGTAACCGCATGGCGTTGGCGCTCGAGTTCGTCCGCCTGGAAGCGGGTATCGAATAGCGCTTTGTGAGCGGCATCGCGGTATACCTGCACCAATGACTCGATGGAACGCAGGCGCCCGTCGATGACTTGCCCTTCGCGCAATGCAGCGCTGGCCAGATCCTTGACCGCTGTCTCTTGTAGGTGGCCGATCTGCGCATCGCGAATCGCCTGGTTGCTCAGCAGATACACCGCAATCAACACCGACTCCACCAGGATCAGTGGGATCAAAGCGCTTTGCACGAACGCTCGCCAGATCCACTGACGTAGAGGGTAGCGGCTAGAACTCGGCATTACGGCTCCTTTCCAGAGGGCACAGGCTGGCGCGAGGCGCCATCATAGCCTTCCGTGATGGAATCCGCAGTCGACGCTGAGGAACCTTTGCCGTACACTGAGCGTCCTATCTGTAACCGAAAAGTTTTGGGGCCGATTAGGATTCGACGCCGGTAGCGAAGCTCGAGGTGCATGCCGACTTGGTAACAGAAGTCGTAAATCCACTGTTGCAACTTTCTATAGTTGCCAATGACGAAAACTACGAGGGCTACGCTCTCGCTGCGTAAGCGGCGCGACTAGTCCTTCTGGTAGCTTCGGCTCCAGCGATCACTAGGGGATGCCTGTAAACCTGAAGTGATTGTCATGCAGAACAGGATCGCCGCGTAGTACGTTGTGGACGAAGTGGCTAAAACTTACACAACTCGCCCAATGCACCCTGCCCGTCGGGCGGCTGAGGGTTAACTCAATAGACACGGCTAAGCATGTAGTACCGACAGTGGAGAACTGGCGGACGGGGGTTCAAATCCCCCCGGCTCCACCAAATAAACCCCTGATTTTCCTAGAGAAAGCCAGGGGTTTTTCTTTGGGGTGTCGAAAAGGTGTCGAAGCGTTAAGCCTGCTGGAGAAGATCGCTTTCGATGTCTGAAAAATTGCTGATCTTCACCGAACCATCGGGAAACCGGGCAATGACATCCAACTGACCACCCATGGCTTCGATGTGGCTACGCAAAGTGGAAATGTACATGTCAGTACGCTTTTCCATCTTGGCGATGGATGGTTGCTGTACATGCAGTACCTCAGCCAGCACCTTCTGTGACAGCCCACGAGCCTGGCGCAGCTCATTAAGCGGCATCTCTGCAAGCAGCTCCTGGGCTTTGGCCTCTACCCTGGCCTGAGCCTCAGGCGCCATTTTTGCGCGCAGCTCTGCAAATTTCTTAGCCATCTATCAAGCCCTCCTTACGAAGCTGTTCCAGATGTTCGTCATACAGTCGATCAGACAGCGGAACGTTGATGTCATACCAACGATCATCACCAGTCTTGTCGCCACCGATCAGCAAAATAGCCGAACGCCTGGGATCAAATGCATACAGGGTTCTGTAGGGTCGGCCTTCGTGCTGAGTCCTCAGCTCGCGCATGTGGCTGTGACGAGAGCCATTGATTCCGCTGCTGTGTGGAAAGCCCAGTGACGGGCCTCGCTCCTCTAGGAGCTGGACTGACACCGCAACGGACTCCTGTTCCTCAGCAGACAAGCTTTCCCACCACTCACCGAACTCGTCGGTGTATTCGATATCCCAAGTCATGGAGAAAATATAACCTCAAAGGAATATTCCATCAATGGAATATCTGAATCATAGAGACGAGAGCGGGCCAAAGCGTACCGCATCCTGCAGATGATCCGGCGCCAGGTGCGCGTAACGCATGGTCATTGCCAGGCTGGAGTGGCCCAGGATTTTCTGCAGGGTGAGGATGTTCCCACCGTTCTGGATGAAGTGGCTTGCAAAGGTGTGGCGCAGGGAGTGAGCAGCCTGGCCTTTCGGGAGGCGGATGGTCGTCCTGGCCAGAGCGCGACGGAATGAGGTGATGGCCGAGTTCGGCTGATGGGCTCGACTTTCCAGCGGCCATCCGGTAGCTGATCAATCGCCATGATATTGACCCCGTCCGGACGCTTGAACTGCCGCGTGTTTGTCTTGTTTGTGTATTTGGCAAACAAACATCAGACGGCATGCCCCCACCGGACGTAGCGTTCTTCCAGGATGCCCTTGATGTGTTCGTAGAGTGCGTCTTCATCCATGCCTTTTGCGGCATAGTGATCGCGGATCGACCTAATAGAGCAAATATCTTCAAAGTAGATTGCGTTGGCGTGGCGTGTGCCGGAGGCGATTCCAATGCCCAGGAAGTAGGCTTCTTCCTGCACGCCTTCTCGATGCCTACTAAGCTCGCCGGGCATTGTGCCAAATGCCCTACGAAATTCCGGTAGGCGGTACTCGCTTGATGATGCCAAAAACACTGCAACGCTATACCAAATCCGGCGCGCTTATAGATTCGGAGTTGTCGTATTTGAAATTGGACAGGACTCAATCACTGTGCAATTCGATAGCGGCATGAAGTACCTGTACACCGCCCAGATCGCGGGAGAAGCTCGCATTGCAGACATGCGGCGGGCCCGAGCAGGAGACGGACTCAAAAGCTTGGTGCAACTGGGATCCCGAGAGTTCGGGCCTGTGATCTAGCGTCCCAACCGAATCCGTTGCAAGAGCTACTAGCCGATCAACAGCCAACCAGGCCTCCCCTGTTGCCTCTGGCCATCCTGCGAAGCATGTGTCCTGGTGATCGATGACCCTGAGTACAGCGGTGATCCCCATGCTTTATCAGCTTGCCAGACGCTCGTGTAATAGTGCCATCACACTGGGGAGCTGTTAGGCTTGCGCTATCTTCTTGGATCATGAGTAGCCATGCCCCATCTAGCCGCCAACAGCCACGTCATCCGCTCGCCTGAGCTCATTGCAACCGAGATGGATGGCGACATTGTCATGATGCATGTCCGCAGTGGCCAGTACTTCGGCATCAGCGGAGTAGGCCCGCGCCTCTGGGCATTGCTCGAACGTCCAATGACCATTGAGCAAATGACCAACACCATCGTCAGCGAGTACAAGGTCGACGAACAGACCTGCCGCGGGGATATTCTGATATTCGTGCAAGCTCTTCTGGATCAGGGCGCAGCCCAGATCATCTGAAGTCGCTCAGCATGTACGCACAACTACGCTGTCGACTGCATAACTTCCTACGCAAGCCGCGCGCTCAACGTTACGCTCTGCCCATTGTCTGGCCATTGCTCGGTTTGAGCCGAGCGCTGGTTCTGCTGTTGCCCTTTCGCCTATTGAGCAAACTGCTCGGTGCAGAGCACGGCCCATATCCACTCTCATGCCTGGCGACGCCGCAACAAACCAGGCGAGCACTCGATATTGGTCGTACCGTTCGCTGGGCTGCATGCCATACGCCCTGGCATTCCAACTGTTTCGCCCAGGCCCTCACCGCTCGGATGCTATTGGGAGCAGCAGGCATTCCCTGCGTGACCTGCTTTGGTTTGTCTCGCGACGTGCAGAAAGCACTGATTGCACATGCTTGGGTAACCGTCGGATCAATTCGCGTCTGCGGTGGCGACGGCCTTGCCAGCTACACGGTCGTAGGCTGTTTCGTCACTTCCGGGCGTAAAACGCCATGATCCTCGCAGTTGCCGCCAATGCCTTCATGCGCCTGCTCCGACGAGCCCCGGCGAGAAAGGTAGCGAGCCTCTTCGTTCTGATGGTGTTGTGTGGCCTGACGGAGGGGCTTGGCATCGCCATTGTCATTCCCCTGCTGCACGTTTTGCAGCCCTCACCTGATACCTCTGCCAACCTTGCAAGCAACCTCCTGTCAGCAGCCGGCAGGTTTGGCGACTGGTTGACACCCGGGCCATTACTGACCCTTTTCGTGCTACTGGTTGGCTTGCGTAGCCTCATTCAATACGGTCGCGAGCAACAGGCCGCACACCTGCAGCACATCCTCGTCGACGACCTGCGCCGCGAGTGTTTTTCAGCCCTGCTGCACGCGGAGTGGCGCTGGCTCATCAAGCGCCGTCGAAGTGATCTGGCCAGCCTGCTGCTCAATGACATCAACCGGATTGGCAATGGCCTCAACTTCGGACTCGCGACACTCGCCACGCTGATGACCATGGCCGTTTACCTGATTGCAGCCCTATTGCTGTCGTGGCAGATGACGTTGCTGGTGCTATTGAGTGCGGCTCTGCTGTTGGTCGCGCTCAATGGCCAGCGCCACAATGCACTGGCTCTCGGCCAAGGCTTGTCCGCCGCATTCAAAACGATGCATGCCAACGTGCAGGACAGCCTGACGGGCATACGCCTGAGCAAGACCCTGGGGCGTGAAGAGATTCATCTGGAGCAGTTCGAGCTAGCCATGCATGACATGCGCGTGCAGCAAGAACGCTTCTCGGCCACAAGCGGCAAGACCAAAGCGCTGTTCCAATGCTCAGGGGTCGCGCTGCTGGCGTTTTATCTCTACATGGGGCTTGAGTTCTGGTCGGTCGCGACGGCTCAACTACTGACACTGGTACTCATCTTCGCCCGCCTGATTCCGCTTTTTGCAACCCTCCAGCAGCAGGTACACCAGTGGCTGCATGCCTTGCCGGCGCTGCTTGCGGGTGAAGCCCTGCTCCAGCAGAGTCTGGCGGCAAGCGAGCAGGTGATCCAGGACAGCTCGACCTGGCAATTGCGCCATGCAATCCGCCTGAGTGGCATTGGTGTGAGCTATGCAGAGCGCGAGCAAGTCGCTCTGGACTCGGTGACCCTCGAGCTCCCCTACCTGAGCACAACTGCGGTCGTTGGGCCATCGGGCTCTGGCAAGAGCACGCTCGCCGATGTCATCGCCGGCCTGCTGGCTCCGGATACGGGCACGATTACCGTCGATGGCGTACCGATAGATGCGAGCAATCGCATCTCCTGGCGTCATAGCGTGGCCTACATGACCCAAGATGTGTTCCTCTTCAACGACAGCATTCGCAACAACCTGCTGTGTGGCCATGAAGAGGCCAGCGAGGATGCCCTGAAAGAGGCCCTGCACCAAGCAGCTGCCGACTTCGTTTTCGATCTGCCGCAAGGACTCGACACCCAGATTGGTGATGCTGGAGTCAGCCTCTCCGGAGGCGAACGACAGCGGCTTGCCTTGGCCCGTGCGCTTCTGCGCAAACCTCTGCTGCTGATTCTCGACGAAGCCACCAGCGCACTGGATCAGGACAATGAGCTGCGTATTCGCGACGCGATTGGCAAACTGCAAGGAACGGTGACCATCCTGATCATCAGCCACAAACCGACAACGCTGGAACATGCCACCCAGGTGATCGAACTGGATCGAGGTCGCCTGGTTAGATGCAGCAGCAATCCCCCTCTCGACGTCACTCAGGAGTGCACTGCATGTCCCAGCAGCTAGCCCGGCAACAGCTACTGACACTGCTCGGGCAGCCTCCCGTTACCTTGCCTGAAATTACCGAGCAGGAATGGACGACGCTGCTGGACATGGCCAGCCAACATCGCTTGCTGCCACTGCTGCAATGGCAGCTGAAACATGAAGACGTACGCGATTCGATACCCGCAGCAGTCCATGAACGCCTGGCTGCTGCCTGCCATCGCTCGACGCTCAGATGCCTAAGACAAGGCGCGGCGCTTCGACAGGTTACCCAGTTGCTGGATGAAGCCGGAATTGACAGCCTGGTGCTCAAGGGCGCTTACCTGGCCTTCTATGTTTATCCTGCAGCAGGTCTGCGCCCAATGCGGGATCTGGATATCCTCGTCCCCTATGCGCAGGCCTTGCATGCGTTTGAATGCCTGCAGCAAGCCGGTTTCGTCCAGTCCGAGCAGTCCAAGGGGCATGCCAGGGACTGGCTGGACAAACACCGGCACCTCCCCCCGCTGATCGATGGCCACGGGGTCTGCATCGAAGTGCACACCAGTGTCTACACAACGGATGAACATGACGCTTACCTGAGTCAGACCCAGTTGCGTACCCGTGCCATCGAGGCTCAAGCACCCGGCACTCCGACCATGCGAGTGCTTTCGCCCACGGATCAACTGCTGCACCTGATCGTGCATGCGGCTTACCAGCATCAACTCGATAACGGCCCCCTGATCATCAGCGACATCGCCATGCTGCTGGAGAAACACAGCATTGATTGGCCACTCTTCTGGCGCCTTGCCAAGCACGGTGGTTACAGCAAAGGGTGTTACCTATTGCTGGAAATGGCTCGCCAGGCGTGGCCTAGGCTGGAACTGCCGCCAATGGCCGCAGAACATCAACCCAGCAGCGAAGTCATGCATGTCAGCAAGCAGTTGCTTCTGAACAGCCAACAGTCGCACCGGGACGCCTATTACCTCATGCTGCTGGACAAACAACAGACTCTTTCGGGCAAGCTGCGGATCTATGCTCAGGCGCTGTTTCCCTCGCGCGAAAAGCTACTCAGCATGCAGGGCACGCCAGATTCAGCCTTACTCGGCTACTGGATACGCTGGCAGCGTTTCTTCACACAACGCCTGCCGGAACATCTGAGAGCCAGACGTGACCCGCAACTGGGCGAACAGACCCGCCTACTGGCAGACTTCGAGCGCTGGCTCAATTCCTAGGTTTGCCCGTCCGCAAAAGCCTATGGCACAGTGCCCCACCTTGGCGTCCCACAATACCCCCTGACCACGCACGATGAGCCAAACCATGTCGATACGAGCCGATGCACCCACTCGAACAGATGAAGCCTCGCTGGGCGACCTGTTCATCGGCATATTGAACTTCTATCTGAAGCAAGGGCGCCGGGTGCTGCTGATAGCGTTGCTGTGCACTGCGCCCGTCGTGTTCTGGGTGGCGAATAATCCGCTCTATCAGCTCACCGCACTGCTTGATACCCCGACCCTGTCACTGGACAAATGGCGCCAGATAGAGCCCATCCTTCCAGATAAAGCCCTCATTCAGAACACCCTTGAGAAAAGCTCGGCAGGCAGCGATGAAGCCGAGCGCCAGCGACTGGCTGGCCGTTTCAGCAACCCTGATTTCTGGAAAAACAGTGTTCGCTATCGCTCGGCACTGCGCCGAGACGATATTCAGGACGCACCGAGCGCCAATCTGCAAAAAGCCAGCACCCTGGGATTGGAGTTGTCCATCAGAGCCCGCAGCGACGACCAATCCAAACTTCTTCGACAGCTCATGATCAGCCAGATTCGTGAAGCAATGGTGCTGGAAGGTGCACGCAGCCTCATAAACGATTGGCAAAACCTCATCATCGACAAACGACCGGAGTTGCAACTCCAGCTGTTCGACAAACAAGTCGCCATGCAACTCAATCGCAGCCGCATCGAAGACATGCAACAGTTACTCGCCCAGTACCCTGAACTTCGTCAGGTCGAGCGCAACACCGTGGTTTCGGTGCAAGGTGGTGGTGGCCGCTATATGTCACCACTGGCTCAGATTGTCGCCCTGGAATCAACGATTTCGGAGGACAATAGCCTGATCAAGAAAACCGAGTACGAGCTGGAGCGGCTTGGATTCTACGAGCAGGTCATCAGCAAGATCGACAAGTCACTACCGCCCACTCATTCGGGTCATGATCTGGCTCAACAATTGATAACGCGCGCCAACCAGCTCCAACAAGCCAATGCTTCATCATTGGCTGCAACGGAAGTCAGCTCGGACGTGCTGAACCAGGTTCAGTCTCTACTCAGCAAGCCACAGCTGCTTCAACTCAAGGCAATCACCGACCTTCCGGCAACACCGATCATTAGCAGGCGCCCTCTGATCGTCGGCGCCGGCATATTCGCCTTGGTATTTTTCGCCAGTTCGGTATTGCTTGCCCTGTATCAGCTGATCCGTCGCCAGGCGTTACCGCTCGGTGCCAAATGATCACCAGCGCAAGGCATGCGCTTCAGGCTACAACCAAACAAGGGGTTACAGAGCCCTACAGAGCCGTCGTCAATCCAACATGACCCAGCGCCTACCTTCATACACACCGGGAGTACACGGATGCCCAGTTTCAAGGATCGAGCACGCCTGATCTACTGGCGGCTACGCGCGCGCGCGCACTTCAACCGCAATGATGTTCATGGTGCACTGCACCGTGCCTGGGCTTACGTACATGCGACACAACTCAGTGGCGACTACTACGAATTTGGCGTTTATCGCGGACACAGCCTGATCAGTTCATGGTTGTCCTACCAGCGCTGCAACGGACGAATCCTGAACTCCAAGGATCTTCCGTATGAACGTAAGGGAAGCGTTGCAGACTTCATGGCCCATCAGAGCATGTTCTATGGTTTCGACAGCTTCTCGGGCATGCCGGAAAATGATGAGGGCGAAGACACCCTTGCCACAGGCACATTCATGGCAACTGAACAAAGCACGAGGGAGCTCTGCGCCGTTGTTGGCCTGAAGGCGCCACGCCTGCGCTTGGTGCCCGGACTTTTCAGTGACAACGCCCAGGCCATTGGCTCTGCCCCCGCCGCCATCGTGCACCTGGATTGCGATCTTTATCTGTCCACGCGGGATGCTCTGAACATGATCGGCCCCCGACTGGTACAGGGCAGCGTCTTGCTGTGCGACGACCATGACCTGTTCCGCGCCAGCAATGACAAGGGCCAGCGCAGGGCATTGCGTGAGTTCCTGGAGCAAAGCCAGATTGAGCTTGAGCCCTGGTTTGCCTATGGCGCGGCATCGCGTGCCTACTTGTGCCATGTGCCGAACCGAGACGGACAGACGGCCGCACGATAGATGGCACACTCGGGCCTCAGCTTTGCCAGTGGCGCAGCCATCTATGCCACTGGCCAGATCACCAACTTCGCCTTTCAGCTACTTCTGCTGCAGCAGCTTGGCCAATCGCTGTACGCCGAAGTCGGCCTGGCTCACCTGCTGATTCTCAGCACCCTGTTCATTGCCGACCTGGGCTACAGCTCTCTATTCCTGCGCGAATCGCCAGATGCGCCAGGCTGGAGCGCGCGCTGGCGCAAGGCGCTTCTGCACCGACTGACGCTGACGCTGTTGCTCGATGCAGCAGTCTTGCTTGGCTGGCTACTGATACGCGGTGCGCAAAGCGATGGTTTTGCCTACCTGCTCAGCGCCTTGCCGGCCACGCTACTGGGCTTGATCAATTATTCAGCACCGCTACTCGCCCAGGGGCGACGGCATATGGGCTTTCTGCTTCAGCAAGTTGCCTGGCCCACAGCCCTGATGGCCAGCCTGATCGTGCTGCTGAGCAATACGCCCCTTTCCGCCAGTACGGCTGGTGCGCTGGTCAGCCTGGGTTTTGCTGCTCAGGCAGCGGTCAACCTGTACACGTTCGGCCGCCCCCATCTGCTGTTACCCAGCCTGGACAAGCGGGAAAGCAACATGCTCGCATCAGCCCTGCAGCTATCGATGATCGGCATTGCCGGAACCCTGCATGAACGTCTGACACCCTTTCTGATCGCCCAACTGGCACCCAGCTTCACCGCCACCTACCTCCTGTTGAGCCATGCGCTCAATGGTGCATCCGGAATCTTCAACCAGTTCAATCGCCTCTTGTTGGTCGAAGTCAAAGGATCGGGCTCAAGGTGGGCAGGCTACCTGGGCGCATTGCTCCTGGCAGGATTGGCGATCGGCCTGCTGCTGGTACTGACCTTCTGGACACTATGGCCTGCAACGCCCCTGCTGCAGAGGCTGGATCTGCTCATCCCAATCATGCTGGGCTGGACCTTCATCACCCTGGGAGGCCTAGGCAGTGCACTGGCCATTGGCCACGGGCACGAGCGCCAACTCCTGCACATCATGTTCTTCGGGCTGTTCACCAGTGCGCTGTGGCAACTCACGGCCTTTGCGCTGGAATCCGCCGCCGGACTGTTGTGGGGCCGCGCACTGGTGATGCTGGGCCTAACCCTGGCCACACTTCACTTGTGCCGCCTTGGGCTCACTTCCAGTGGCTATCTGCTTCTGACATCCATCTTCATCAGCGCACTGATCATCGATCTCCCGGCTGCCTGGCTGTTGAACGCGGCACTGCTGCCACTGATCCTGCTGTCGCTTTATCGACAGCCTCAGGCATTGCGGGAGGCGGGAACGCCACATGCCGCCAAGACCCAGTCGCCGGCAGCATTCCAGCAAGCCCTCGCCGATCACTACGGCGCGGAAATCAGCCGCTTGCGCCATGAGCTTTTCTTCATCCGGCAGCGCACAGGCTACAAACGCAATCTGCGTTGTTTCCTGGCAGCCATGCGGGACGCCGGATACTGCCTGTCGCTGCCTCGCCAATCGGCCCGCTTACCCACAATCATCGGGGTGGCGTCACTGCCCGGTAGCAGCGGTCGCGAGGCATTGGAGCCCTGCCTGCAAAGCCTGCAAGCACAGGGACGCCCCACTGCCATCGTGATCCACCCGCGCCTGCGCTCGATAGTCAGTGGATCCTGCCCGGCACGCCCATCCTTCAAGGGCTGGATCAGTGCACTGCACGCCTGGATCATGCCGCTTCCCGCAGCACATCAGGCTCCCATCGAGGCCTGGCCGGTACGCTGCACGCTGTTTCGTCATCGCCTCTGGCTGGAAGCATGGCGGCGCACCCTGGCGCAGCAGGCTGCGGGCGGAACGCTGCTACTGCACAACGACTTCGACCTGTTCGCCGTTGCCGCCATAGAGGCCAGCCGGGGCACATGGCGCAGCCTCTGTGTGCAGCACGGGCTGCCAACAGACGAATTCGCGCCACCAAGAGCAGATCGACAACTGGTCTGGGGAGAGAGCAGCCAGGAAGCCTACCTGACGCTGGGTTTCCCCCCCGCCACTCTGCTTCGCGGCCCGAGCAAAGCGTTGCCGCCCCCTACCGAGGCACTATCTACCCCAGCGGCGATATGCATCATTTCCCAGACGCACACACCAATCTTCGGTCGCTCGCTGAAGGCCGACTTCATTCAACTCGCGCAACACCTGCATGCCGACGATCACTATGGGCAACGCCTGCAAATCCTGCTGCACCCCGAGGAATGTCGGCAGGCGAATCCCTACCCCGCAACACTGGTTCACCTGTGTCGACGCCCGCCACATGACATCCTGCAGCCGGGGAGCGCCCCCAGCATCGTGCTGGGCTTTTGCTCGACGGCATTGCTCGATGCCGCACGCTACGGGCATCTGGTCATCGGCCTCGACTGGCAGGCACCCGGCTCGATAGCCGCCCGAAAGGTTGGACAGCCACTGATCCGCGTGGCCGATTACCAGGCGCTGAGGCAGCTCCTGGATGCACTGGTGCAGCATGAAGAACGGCGTCAGGTCTTCCTGAAACGCCAGCGCGATTGGCTGGAGGACACATTCAAAACGAATGACCAATGGCTGGAATGGGTGGGTTGCACGCGATGAGACGCTATTACCTACTGTTGCTGATCCTCTGGATTCACTGCGGCGACCTGTTCACGGCCTGGCTCTATGACGCCGGCAATTTCCCCGCAGCCTCGATGCTGCGCCCCAGCCGCGACGCTACCATCATCATCACGGCAGCCCTGTGCCTGCTGGTCTGCCGACTGCCCAGGGATATGCTCATCGCCATCGTGCTGTATGGCGCCCTGGCGCTCGTGCACATTCCGGTCGGCCTCGCCTACGGGGTTTCACTGCCGATCATCATCGGTTCGTTCGGCAGCCTGATGATTCCCCCGCTGCTGTTCCTGGTCGGTTACTACTGCATTCGCAATACCGCAGAGCTACAGCGCAGCGCATCGTTCATCGTCCTCATCGCACTGGCCAGTACCGCCTTCGGTACCTGGGATATCGGCCACACCGAATTCTGGACACACACCCTGCGCTTTCCTGAGTACAGCGCACAGATCAAGGGCGTTCTACCCAGATCGACACACCCCGAAACCGCCCTGCCCTGGAACTTCTACATGGGCACCATGGAGAACCTGCAACGGCGCGCTGCCGGGCTGCTCGCCGCACCACTGGCCCAAGGTAGCTTTCTGGCCATTGCAGCGCTGCTGGCGCTGGCGATGAACCACAGGTATCTGCGTGATCGTGCAGGTCTCTGCTTGCGCTTGCTGCTGTGCGCCATGCTACTCGCTGGCGTGTGGATGTCGGGAACCCGCGGCGCGATGCTGATGGCAGGGATCGCTCTGCTCGGCTACGCACTCAGCGCACGCCAGCTCTCCGGCCCGCCCTGGGTTCGGCTCATGCTCGCCAGCATCGTACTGGCGGGCTTTCTCGCGGCCTCGGCCTCCTTGATCATCAAAACCATCTTCTTCCTTGATGGCTCCAGCATCGGGCACTGGACAGCCCTGCAAAAAAACCTGCAAGACCTGCCACAGGTTTTACTGCTGGGCGGCGGACTGGGGCGACAGGGCGCAGTAGCCGGAACACTTTTCCTGAGCAGTCTCGGCGGCGGCGAAGGGGCAATTTTCAGCATCGCGTTCCAGATCGGCGTCCCCGGCGCACTGGTGTTCCTGTATTTTTATGGGCGAGCCATGCTCCTGGCGCTGAACGGATACCGCCAGCATCAAGAGACGCTTGGTTTGGCACTATTCTACCTAGCGGCCGGCATGACCATCACACTGGTAACCTCCGAACACATCCTTTCGGTTTCAGGCTCGGCGGCGCTGTGGCTGATGCTCGGCGGCGCCGTACGCGCCTTCGGCGCACTCGATACAGGCAGCGCCGTTCCCACTTCACAGGCCCTTAGATAAGTCTCGACATGACTCCTGCACGCATCCTGCACGTCTACAAGAACTTCCAACCTCATACTGGCGGTGGTGGCGTTTCGCGCCACATCGCCGGCCTGGCCGATCTGGCATTGCAAGAGGGGCATTCGATACGTGTGATCGCTCAGGCTGTAGACCCTGACGCAGGAGCCGGCCGCTATGAGGTTCATCATGCGAGCAAGGCCAACCTGCTAGCCGATGTTCGCTGGGCGGATATCGTGCATGTCCATGGCTCACGCACACCAGTCAGTCTACGTGCGGCGTACATGGCCCATCGCCTGAACAAGAAAGTCGTCTACACACCGCATTGTTACTACGATCACGACAGCAGCACCGTTAAACGCGCGGCCAAGTGGCTATGGGATCAACTGGCCGAACGCTGGCTCCTGAAGCGGGCTGATGCCACCGTGTTACTGGCTGAATTCTGGCTGGACTATCTGCAGACCCGGAACCTGCGCGTCACACGCCCTGTGTTCATCCCCAACTGTGTGCTGCTGAAGAACCTGCCTCAGAACGTCATGGGCACAGAACTCAAGGGCTCGCCGGCCTTGCTGTCGGTAGGACGACTCGACTGCGTCAAACGCCTCGAAGACGCCATTGCAGCGCTTAGCCAACCTGGACTCGAGCAGGCAGTGCTGCATCTGGTCGGCACCGGCCCTGACCGTGCACGCCTGGAACATCTGGCCGCCAGCCAGGGACTGAGTGAACGGGTACAGTTCCACGGCTTCGTCAGCGACAACGATGTCGCCGGGATGTCGGCTGCAGCCGATGCATTCCTGCTCCCGTCGGAAATGGAAGGCATGCCGACAGTAATCATCGAAATGCTGTTGCACCGTTGCCCGGTGGTCGCCAGCGACATTCCAGGCAACCGGGCGATCCTCACCCAAGTCGGCCTGGAGGATGCTCTCTACCCACTCGCGGATGTCAGCCGACTCGTGCAATGCATCGTGCAGCAGTCTCGAGGCAGGATCAGCGACGAACATCATCGACGCACGATGAATACCTTCACCTGGGAAGGTATTCGTCAACGCGTAAAAGCCCTCTACGAAAACGTGTCAGCACGCTAGTCGACCCGGCCCGGTCTCCAGCCAACGCAGCCAAAGCAGGAAACAGACCGGCCACCACAATCTGGGGTTGCCTGGCTGGCGACGTAGCTGTTCGCGTAGCTGCGCGATGTCGATGAAATCTGCTGCGGCCTGCGGAGGTGCCTCGAGCAGTTCGGTCAGATTCATATGGCCAACCTGGTACTGCTCGGCATTGCCCAACCCGCGATTCTTGTGCCCACGCACCACGGCATCCGGCAGACGGCCAGTCATCGCCATGCGCAGCGGCAGCTTTCCACCCGCAGGTCCAACCTTGCGTGATGCAGGCAGGCGCATGGCCAGCTCGGCGATACGGTAGTCCAGGAATGGTGACCGTGACTCGATGCCCCAGGCCATGGCATTGCGGTCGCCATAGCGCAGAATCTGCGGCAACAGCACCCGCCTCACATCATCGACACCCTGCACATCGAGTTCCTGGCGCTGCAGAGCGATCACGCCCTGCAATGCCTCTCGCTGAGCATTCAGGAAGCCCTCACGGAGCACGCGCATATGCGGCTGCCGGCGGAACAGGCCATACAAGGCCGAGGCGGGCAGACTCCAGACCAAGCGGCGCAGTGCAATGCCGTATGACAGCTCATCACTCGCCAGAAGTGCACCCGCCTGTGCAAAGTCCAATCGCCCGAGCGCTCGACGCAGTGCCAACGGCAGATAGCGCCGGGTATAGCCGGCAAACAGCTCATCACTGCCATCCCCCGTCAGCACCACTTTCGCCCCGGTTGCCGAGATAGCTCGGAACAGGCGCCACCCCGCCAGAATGCTTGGCGTCGCCACTGGCAACTCCTGCACCGCGATCAGTTGTTCAAGCTCCGCCAGTTGCGGACAGGCGGCAGCCGCTACACGGTGATACGGCAACCCAGGCGCGACATGTTCCAGGGTGCGCAAGGCTGCCGCCGTTTCGTCGTGTTCCTGGCCTATCTCGCCATCGTAGCCATAGGAAAAAAAGCCCTGAAAGTGCTCCAGCGCCTGGCGTTGCTGACCGATGGCCCAAGCCACGCTACCCGAATCCATACCACCGGAAAGCTGCGCGGCAAGCGCGACATCGGAGCGCAGACGCAAACCGACGGCATCCACGAGAAGCTCGGGCAGCGCCTTGGCGACCGTCTCGCATTGCAAGTCTGGATCGACCTCGGGCCAGTCATGAAAACGTCGTTGCTCGATGAAGCCATCCGGCGTGACGCACCAGAGCGCCCCGGGTGGTACCTCAATGATGTCCTGCAGAAAACTGGAAGGGCGATGATCGAGCAAGCCCAGGCTCAGGTAGTCCAATGCCGCGGCGGGATCGACCCTTAGCGGCGCCTGGCTGGCCGCCAGCACAGCCTTGAGTTCGCTGGCCACCGCCAGGCAATCCGCCGATCGCCGGCAATACAGTGGTTTGACCCCAAGCCGATCACGACTCAGATACAGCTTACCGGAAGGCCCGTCGTGTATCGCCAGCGCCCACATGCCATTGAAGCGCTGGAAGCACGCCGTGCCCCAATGACGCCAGGCCAACAGAATGACCTCCGTATCGGAGCCGGTGCTGAAAACGGCGCCCAGTGCCTGCAACTCAGCGCGCAACTCTCGATAGTTGTAGATCGCGCCATTGAAGACCAGCGCGGTTGCCGTCAGCGGGTCAATCATGGGCTGGGAAGCCGCCGTATTGGTATCGAGAATCGCAAGACGCCGATGCCCCAGCAGCAACCGACCACCCCAGGCCGCATGCATGCCTTCAGCGTCCGGCCCGCGATGCGCCAGACAATCCAACGCAGCTCGCATTGCCAGCCTACTCGCCTGCTCTGGCCAACGTGCCAGAACCACCAGACCACACATAGACAGCCTCCATACAATCCGAGCATCACGCTGGACGAGTGACATAAGCCCCAGAAATCAACGCAGCATCCTAACAACAATCACCATCGGATTCTGCGCCTACCCACCTGTTGTTCTGCCAAAACCTCCCTACAATAGGCGGCACCATCAATGGCACTGAACTCGGTGCCTGATTTGCCAGCCAGGGAGTGCGGAAGTTGTCTTCACCATTCGCAGCATCGGGGAATAAAAGACGGGTTTTCATCACAGGTGGAGCCGGATTCATTGGTCGTCGCCTGCTGGAAGTATTGCTACCAGAGGCGCATGTCGCCGTTTTCGACAATTTGTCCGTCGGTCTTCCCATGCCTGAGGCTCGCCCTGGCCTCACCACTTTCCTTGGCGACATACGTGACCCGGAGCGTGTCCAGCAGGCATTGCGCGAGTTCGAGCCGGATACGCTGATCCACCTGGCGGCGCTGCATCACATCCCCAGCTGTGAAGCCGATCCCAGGCTGGCTGTGGAGGTCAATGTCCTGGGCCTACAGACTGTTCTCGATGCCTGTGCAAAGCAGGGCTGCAAACGCGTCCTGCTGGCCTCCAGCGGCGCGGTTTACGCCGTCGCGGATCAGCCCCTTAGCGAAGACATGCAGCTACACCCCTGCGATGTCTATGCAGCGACCAAGCTGAGCAACGAACACCAACTAGCATTGTGGGCCGAGCGCACTGCAGCCAGCGGCATCATTGCCCGACTGTTCAATGCCATCGGCTGGGGCGACCCCAACGGCCATCTGATCCCTGAGGTCTTGAGGCGGATGGAAGGTGCACCAGCGGGTTCGCATATACGCCTGGCAATGGGCAACCTGCATACTCGTCGCGACTTCGTCGATGTCAAGGATCTCGCCACCGGCCTGGCCGCACTGGCCAACCATGCGCCCTGGCCCGAGCAACGAGCCAGTGCCTACAATCTGTGCAGCGGTCGCGAAACGGCAATTACCGATATCGTGAATGGCCTGGCTCGATGCCTGGGCCTGACGGTAGAGATTCACAGCGATCCAGCCCTGCGCCGCAAGGTCGACCGTCCTAGCCAGTGGGGGGCTCCGGAAAAGACCACCGAGACCACAGGCTGGCATGCAGCGACACCGCTCGATGACAGCCTTCAGGAGATCGTGACAGAGTGGCAGAAGCATAAGGCCAACGCATGAGCCTGATGCGACCGAATTATGGAGCCGCCATCTGCCGATTCTGCGGAATGACAGAAGATCAGCACGCTATCGACCGAGAGCAATTGCTCGATAGCGGCCAGACGCTCTACTGCTGTGGCCATTGCGCCTCAGCCTACCTGTGCCCGGATCTGCCGGCCACGACTCTGGATCATTTCTACCGGGAACACTATCGCCAGCTGTTCCCCTTCATGGCCAGCGACACGCCGGACGAACGCCTGCTGTTGCAGATGCGCAGCCGAGAGCTGGCGTTGCACAGAGCCAGGCGACTGGCCCAATCACTGCCCCGCAATGCCCGGGTTCTGGAGATCGGTTCCGGCCATGGCGCCTTCCTTGGCAGCATGCATGCCTTACGCGATGACCTGCAGCTATTCGCGGTCGAGCCAGGTCATGCCGAACGCAGCCTGGCGCTCGATGGTGCCCCCGTTCGTTTCATCGAACTCGAGCAGATCGATCAAGTCGGTACGCTTGATCTGATCGCGCTCTTTCATACCTTTGAACATCTGGTCGATCCTGTGGGTGTGCTCAGGCAGCTTGCCGCCGTCAGTACCCCCGAAAGTCGCCTGGCCATCGAAGTCCCCGATGCGTTCATCCCGGGTGCCACCTGGACGGCAGTGCATCCAGCGCACACCTGCTATTTCAGTGCAGACGGCCTGCAGCGCGTCATACGCCTGGGAGGCTGGGACCCCGTCGCGCCCACGAACTGCACGGCCGGTAATCTTTATCAAGAGGCACGCCCTGCGGCGGAAGGCTCGGTCATTGCCCCTGTGACACCTGCCCAGCGCGAAGCTTTTCTACAACAGGCCCGAGACGCTCAGCGAACGCCTGTATCGCCAATCCGGCGCATGCGTCTGAAAGCCCTTCAATCCGTACTGGGTGCAGACAGGGTTGGAAGGCTCTCCCGCTGGCGACACGAGAGGGCACTGGATCAGGCGCTCTCGACCCCGACGCAAGCCATCGTGCTCGGTGCCCCCGTCAGCCTGGTGACACAGGAACAGGTCATCCAGCGCGCGCTGGACAGCATGCAGACACGCCAGCCGCTGAGGCTGGCAGATGTCAACACCGCCAAGCTGATCGACCTGCAAGAGGACGCCCAACTGCGCCAGGCACTGTTTCGTGCAGAGCTTTGCGTCGCAGATGGCATGGGCGTCGTATGGGCGGCTCGCAGCCTGGGTATCCCCGTTCCGCAGCGGGTAACCGGCATCGATACGATGCATGCGTTGCTGCAAGTCTGTGCCACCCAGGGCTTGCGCCCCTATTTGCTCGGTGCAACGCCCGACGTCATCGAGGAAACCGTGAGGAAGCTGCAACACAGTTACCCGACGCTGCAACTGGCGGGCTGGCACCATGGCTATTTCAACGCAGAACAGGAGCCGCAGCTCTTCGAGACACTGCGCGACAGCGGAGCTGACTGCCTGATCGTCGGACTCCCTACACCTAATCAGGATCTCTTTCTGAGCCGCGTCCAGGCCAGGCTCGATATTCCCTTTCTGATGGGGGTTGGCGGCTCGTTCGATGTCCTGGCTGGGCGCCTGCGGCGTGCTCCACTGTGGATGCAGCGGGCCGGTTGCGAGTGGGTGTTTCGCCTTCTCCAGGAGCCTAGGCGACTGCTCAAACGCTATGTCACCAGCAATAGCCGCCTGATCATGCTATGGCTGCCGGCCTGGCTCGCCAAGCGCCTCTTCGGCTAACCCTGACAGCCTCAGGATTCGAGCAAAGCACCGAGAATATGGCGATAGGCAAGGCCATCGCCAAGGGCTCCGCCCCTGTGAATGCTCGCCCCTTCCAACTCGGCAGCCAGTCGGCAAAGCGTCTCTGGCGAGATATCCCGAACCAGGTAGGCTCCGCCGTTTTCCAGGGTTTCCGGACGCTCGGTATTGTTACGCAGGATCAGGCAAGGCAAACCCAGCACATAGGCCTCTTCCTGCAACCCCCCACTGTCGGTGAGTAGCAGGGATGACTGCTGCAGTAATGCCAAGGTATCCAGATAGCCCAGTGGCTCGCAGCAGATAATCGAAGGCAAGGCTGCGAGTATTGCGTGATGTGCATCTGACAAGCGAGGGTGGTAGGGATATATGACCACCTGCCCACGCCTCTTGGCGAGATACTCAATACTGCTCATGAGCTGGGCGAAACGCGCCATATCATCGGTATTGGAGGGACGATGACAGGTCAGCAACAGGTAATTGCCTGGCTGCACCCCAAACCGCTCGAGCACTTGAGAGTATGTGATTGCCCGTGCGGCATAGAGCAAGGTGGCATCCACGCCCGTATTGCCGGTCACCTGCACACCTGCTC
This sequence comes from Pseudomonas mendocina, assembly GCF_003008615.1. Lineage (NCBI taxonomy): Bacteria > Pseudomonadati > Pseudomonadota > Gammaproteobacteria > Pseudomonadales > Pseudomonadaceae > Ectopseudomonas > Ectopseudomonas mendocina. Next base: position 3,809,647 of record NZ_CP027657.1, on the reverse strand, counting down.
CGGCGATACCTTCCCGAGCCAGGAGTTGAACCTGCCGCTCGGCAGGGCAGAACCAATGGCTGGCCAGGTGGTCGAGCAGCACCCTGTTGTTTTCCTCAGGCATGCTACGGTCGAAACTGCGCAACCCTGCCTCGACGTGCGCCACACTGAAGCCCGCCTTGCTCGCGGCCAGCCCACCGGCCAGAGCGCTGTTGGTATCGCCTTGTACCACCACATGATCAGGTTTCAGGTCGTTGAGCAACGGATCCAGAGCCACCAGAATACGTCCGACCTGTGAGGCAGGAGGACAGGCCCCGACACCCAAGTTGAAATGGGCAGCCGGCAACGCCAGCTCCTCGAAGAAGCACGCATCCATATTGGACGAATAATGCTGATTGGTATGGATCAGGGTGTAGTCGATCCGTTGATCCTGGCAGGCCTTGATCAGGGAGGACAGCTTGATGATTTCGGGGCGCGTGCCCAGGACAAAGGCGATGTGCATGAAGCGACTCAGGCAGGGAAATGAGACCATACACCAGCGAAATCCCATCCACCGCCAGTCCTAGGCGACTCCAAGAATGCCGCATGCCCTCCCCCTACTCAAGCCTGCGAAGCGCATTATGCATTCGGTCGCTGGAGGCAGACTGCAACAGGTGGCATGATTTTGAGCGGCCATCTGGCAGACGAGCGATCATCGTGCTAGAACGAGCCAGTTATGCCAACGTTCAATCAGAACTCATCGGCAGGCACTTTGCGCGGCATCCTAAGTGCTTGCCCAACAGATAACGCTGATACGATCAGATATCTGCAACCACGGAGCCCCGACATGCAACCCAAAGACCTTGAAAGCGTTACCGCCGCCGAGCCAAGCGAGCATATCGACGCCCGCGAACGCCAACCCTACCAGGCGCCCAGCCTTGTCCGACTTGAATTCAAGAACACCGAGGCTGGCTCAGCTGGTTCAACCGACGCGGGTATATTTTCCTGACCCCTGTTAGCGCTATTCACCCGGCACTACCACACCGAAGATAATCGCTGATCAGCACCCGCCACGAGAGCCATAGCATGCAAACACAAGACCTTGAAAGCGTTACCACCGCCGAGCCAAACGAGCAGATCGACACCTGCGAACGCCAGCCCTACCAGGCGCCCAGCCTGGTGCGAATGGAACTTTCAAAAACACTGGGCTCCACTGGTTTTATCAGTGATGGCAGTAATCAGTCCTGAGTTTCTGGCAGAGCCTTTGTAATCTCTGGCTGGTGTCAGCGTTGTATCTGTACCTGTGCATCCCCGCAATCAGTAAGTGACCTGCTGAGCCGTATTCGTTTATCAACCTGATAGGAGATTTTTGACATGCAGCCCCAAGACCTTGAAAGCATTACCACCGCCGCGCCAAACGAGCAGAATGACGCCCGCGAACGCCAGCCCTACCAGGCGCCATGTCTTGTTCGACTGAATCTAGACGAAACCGAGGCTGGTGGTCCTGGCGCAACTGACGCAGGTCTTTTGTCCTGAGCACACACTAGCGGACTGTTGAAAACGCAGGCGACTGCGCGGATGTAGGAAGCCAAAGCCAAAGCCAAAGTAGTTTTCAACGGTTTGCTAACCACAATCAGCGATTATCCGGCTCGGCATAGCGGATGAAGTTGCCCATCGCGACGCCCCGGAGCAGCTTCAGACGATAGCGCTGAATGGTCGCCATGTTGCCCCAGCCCTCTTCGGGCCAGTTTTCAAGCAACGCCTCCAGAGCCGGCAGGTCGAGCAACTGTGCCGCCCGGCGATGTTGACGCAACAGCAGCAATTGCTCGCGCAAGCGCTCACGATCCGCACTCAGCCCCTCATACCAGTCGGCGAATTGATAACCCTTACCGCGTCCTTCAAGTATCTCCCCTGGCAGTACGCCTGCCATCAGCCGACGCAGCAGCCAGCGCGGCTGCCCGTCGCGGAGAAACTGCGAATCCGGCACACCCAGGCAAAACTCCACTAGCCGCCTGTCACAAGTGGGGTCGCGCATCTCCAGCCCGCGCACGTTCGCCGAGGCAAGCGCCGCGCCGGTGTCAATGCGACCTAACACGGCCAGGCGCATGGCCCTGCCATCGTGCCAGGGTCGGTAACTGAGATCCCAGCCCTTGGCATCGGCGCGCTGCTGCAACCATCCAGCGGTCAACTGCTGCAGGTTTACGGCCGTATATTGATCCAGCTCCCCACCAAACTCCCCGCGCCTGATAGCAATCTGTTGCCACAACCATCCAGGCATCGATGCACCAACCGTACGCAGAACGAGGCCACGCCTGCGCCATTGCGGATGCGTACGCTGATAGGCACACAGCTCACGCCACCATTGCAACCAACGGCCCTTGCGCCAGAGCGAAGCCATATAGGGATAGCCGTTATAGGAAATGGACATATTGCCCATCTGCCCGGTAAGCATCACCTTGCAACCACGCGCTTGTGCATCTCGCTCGATGGCCCGCATCCATAGGGTATTGCAAGGATTGACCGGAGATTGATCCAGTTCGTCGATCTCCTGCGCCAGGGATTCCAGCGGCGACTGACCCGAGGAACGCAGAATCACATGATCGATATTGTCGAAACGCCCTGCCAACTGGGCTGCTACCTTGCTTTCGTCACCATGCCGATCACGCGGCACAGGCCCTGCGAAGCCTTCTCTGGGCGCTGCTGTGTAGGCGGTCAGGCGCTCTCCCCTGTGTGCCAGTTGGCGCGCGGCGTAGGCCGTCACGGTGGAGCTGTCGAATCCAGAGCTGAGGTGGGAAGCCACAGGCCCGTTGCTGCGCAAACAGGCCGACACTGCCCGCTGAAGATGCTCGTGCAGCGCCTCGACATACTCCTCGTCACGCTTGAAGCGCACCTGCGGGCCACTGCCCAGGCGCCGATGGATATGCGTGGAAACCTTATCGCCCTCCACCAGCATGAGCTCGCCTGGATTCACTCGATGGATATCCTTGAATGCACAGCCCGCCCTGGGCAACAGTGCTAGCTGTTCAAGTACGCTCTGCTCATCGACATTGCGCGGGACACCAGGTACGCAGAACAGCGCCTTGGGCCAGGAAGCAAAGGCCAGGAATCCGGACTGCCGGTGCCAGAACAATGGCTGCCCGCCCATGACATCACGCGCAAGCCACAGACGCCTGCGCTGCGGTTGCCAGCAGGCCAGGGCGTAACTACCCTCGACGCGCTCGAGAGCAAGGGTGTCCCAGCGCTGGCAAGCCTGGGCCATCAACTCGGAGTCGGCCATCTGACTGGCCAGACGCTCGTCCAGCGCCAACTGAGCGATCAACTCGTCACGATTGTCTAGGCGCCCAGCGAACACCACCTGACAATCAGCGGAAACGACGGGCTGGCGGTCATACAGATCCTCCGGCGTCGTGCGCAGCAAGGTACGCACCAGGCCGGCTCCAGAACCCTGCCAGGTGTCCTGGGCATCACGCCCGTATGGCGCAAGTATGCTGCTCATGCGCTGCAATACATTGCGCTCCAGCGCTTGACCGTCAAAACGAACGATGCCGGCAATGGCGCTCATGCAAACCTCTCCCCATGCGTGTCATCGAGTAGTCGCGGCAACTGCTCGAACAATACGCTAAAGATCGTCTCGGGGCCTTGCAGCCTCAGACTGTGGCGATAGTAATGCGCAATGCCCTGGCCCATGCCAATGGCCGCCAGATGGATCGGCCCACGCTCGATCATGGCGATGCTCTGGTGCAGGTGCCTGCGCAGGTAGTCAGGGCCATTGGCGATGGTCGTCGCTTCGTCATGTGGAGCGCCATCGCAGAACACCAGCAGAATCTTGCGCCGCTGCGGCTGTTTGAGCAGGCGCCTGGCAGCCCAGAGCAACGCCTCACCATCGATGTTTTCCCCCGCGAGCGGTGCCTGACGCATCAATAACCCACGGCCGGCACGCCAGGGTTGCCGCACGCTCTTGTAGACGAGGTAACGCGTTGCATTGAGCCGTCCGGGAGACGCGGGCTGGCCCGCGGCCTGCCAGGCCTCGAATACCGGGTTTTCCTGGCTGGCATAGCGTGTACCGTAACCCAGCACCTCGCACGAGACTCCGGCCGCTTCGAGTGCGCGCACCGCCAGATCGACCGCCAACAAGGTCATCTGCTGCGGCAGACCACGCATCGAACCGGACAGATCGAGTAACAGGGAAATGCTGGCATCGGTAAGCGGCGCCTGTTGCGGCTGGCGAAATATGGCAGTGTTGGCGCTGGTCACCACCGATGTCAGGCGGCGAGCATCGAGCATGCCTTGTGGCTGATCGAAGCTCCAGCGATGCCGCTGCAGGCTTTGCAGACGCTTGCGTAGCTGCTGGGCCAGGCGTCTGGCCTGTGCCTGAACCTCGTCGCTCAGGCAGGCATGCGGCTGTTGCGCCAGTGCCTTCAACTCTCGTATGCCCAGCACCTCGTCCCAAGTCTGGGAAAATATCCGATACGGCCCATCCTGCTTCGCGGCAGAACGCTCAACCGCACGTGAAAGGCGATCCTCCCGCCCCATGGCTGTTACACCTGCAGCCATGGACAACGAAAGTGATTGCTGTGTGGATGCAAAAGACCGGACATAGGCCTCTACCAGAGGCTTGATCACCCGAGCAAAACCCTGGGCATCGGCCAACTGCAAGCGCGCCTCCAACAGCAACAACGACAGGTATGCACTCAGTTGCTGCAACTGGCGCTGACGGCCACGCTCTAACAGACGCCCCAACCAGTGGCCAGCCGTCTGATCGGGAACCTGCCATTGTTCATCGCGCAGCTCACCACCGGCCAGAGCAATACGAGCGCAGTGGTACAGATGTGCGGCAGGCGAAAAGGCGGTGGGTAATGGCAGCAAACATGCCAGGTTGTGGGCCATGCCGGGCAGATGTCGGCTCGCCAGCGTTTCCACCCGAGCCTGTTCGATCACCCTGTACCAGGGCTGTTCAAGTACGGAGAACAGCGCGTCGGTCTGCGCGTCATGCCAGCGCTGCCAGGCAGCGTCAGCATCACTATGGGCTCGATCAGAATGAGCGACGGATGCCCCAGGCGTACCGGCATAGATGGCCGGCCAGGCCTGCAGTGCCCCGGGCTCAGAATCGCCGCTCATCGTCCGACGTCAAGCAGTTCACGCGCGAAGCAGCGCTGATAAAGCTCGGCGACCAGGGGCCGTTCGGCAACGTCACAGCGGTTGAGAAACGACAGACAGAACGCATGCGCCATGTCTTCGAGCAGCACCAGGTTCTCGCCCCAGGCCAACAGCGTGCGCAATGACAGCAACGAAGACAGCTCGCCCTGCTCATGCGCCTGACGGCAGAGCCAGGCCAGTTCGAGCATGCCCCGAACCTGCTCCTGCGTCAGTGTCGGCAGCCGCGCCTGGATGATCCTGGCTTCCTGCTCCTTGCTTGGATACCCCAACTCCAGCATGACGTTCCAGCGGTCGAGCTGTGCCTGGTTGAGCACCTGCGTACCGGCATAGAGCCCGGCGCTATCACCGCTGCCGGCCGTGTTGCCGGTGGCGAACAGACGAAATGCCGGATGTGGTGTGATGACCTGATTCTGATCCAGCAGCGTAAGCCGCCCATCGGCCTCCAACAGGCGCTGGATGACGAACATCACCTCGGGACGACCGGCATCGTACTCATCGAGCACCAGTGCCATGGGGCGCTGCAAGGCCCAGACCAGCAGGCCTGGTACGAACTCGGTGACCTGCTTCCCATCGCGCACGACCAGCATGTCACGACCTATCAGGTCGGCCCGGCTGACATGGCCGTCGAGGTTGATGCGCAGGCAGGGCCAGTTCAGCCGGGCAGCGACCTGCTCGATGTGCGTCGACTTGCCACTGCCATGCGGCCCATACAAATAGACGCGGCGAGAATGGGCAAAGCCCAGAAGAATGGCGCGACAGACATGCGGATCGAACTGGAAGGCAGGATCGGCCATCGGCACATGATCACTGGCCTGGGCGAAGGCAGGCACCGCCCAAGGCAGTTGGCAACCGAAGGTCGCCTGGGGGTCACATAGCGTATCGGGAGACTCGCTATCGGCCTTACTCATCAAAAAGCTCCACTGTCCAAATAACCGAAACGCTCCATCATCGGCGCATGAGCTTGCAGGATGCGCTGGATCTGCTGAGGGCTCAGCATGGAACGCCCATAGCCGCTCTTGCCTTTGTTGAAGAAGGGACGATCGGAATACCGCTCTTGAAAGCCTCCACGCTGCTCCTGCTCGGCCAGCACCTCGAAGTCACTGAAACACAGAGCCTTGGCGACCGTTTGCGGATCATGGGGCAAGCTCAGGAAACGGGCCGCAGCCGTGAATGCCCGAAGGGGCTTATCGAGCATGTCCTCATAACGCATGACATGGACGGGCACATCCGTTTGCTCGAGCCAACTGCGCGCATGCCCTGACCAGCACGACAACCACTGGCGGGTCTGAGGGCGGTAACACTTTGGGTTGCGGTTGAGGACAGACTCGCTATCGAGCGCGATGGCCACAGCCCGTTCGAGGTCATAGCCAAAATGGTTGGCCATCGAGGGCACGACATCCAGCGGGTTGCGCACCAGGTATACAGCGCCCACCGTGCCATAGCGACCAATCAACGGCGAACCATCGGCGCAATAGTCATAGGCATCATGGATCTTGACGTAGCGAGGTAGCCTCTCGCCCCACTGGTAAACGGCAGGCCGCAATTGCTGCAACTCGTCATCGCTGAGATCCGCACTGGAAAGGCCCAACACGTCATCCAGCCAATGTCGATCAGCAGCATGATCGCCGATCAGATGGTTGATCTCTACGGGCTTATCGGCATCGCTCAACAGATTGCTGATGAAGGTACGCAGCCAGGTATTCCCGCTCTTGGGATAAGACGCCAGCCAGTAGATCCCCTCACTCATGCAACGACGCCCATGTCAGCGAGAATCCTGTCGACCAGGCTATCGACATCGAAGGCTGAAGAGCTGCGCATGAGCTGCTTGACCTTCACCTTGCCGGCTACCGCAGCGCAGAGCGAAAAGCGCTGAGCCTGCAGCCCCATCGCATCGATGAAACGCGGTCGATAATTGTGCTCACAGAGTTTCTCGAAGCGCTGGACACCCTGTAACGTCTGGATGGTGGGGCTTGCCAGGTTGTGCTTATCGAGGATGTACAAAGCGCCCAGAGCAATCGGCTCCAGCGCCGGCGAACGCTCCAGCGGCAAGCTGAACTTCTCCAGCATGGGCCTTATCCGCTGCAGACCTGCCGCCTCGATCCCCAGATGCGCGATGCTGTCGGCCCACAACTTTGCTCGGGCAATGCCCGGCAGCACCCATCCATCAGCCGTAACGGGCACCACATCGTCAGCCAGTATTTCGTACCCGCGCAGGGAAAACGCCGTTGCCAAGGTGGACTTGCCGGCCCCTGAATGGCCGAGGCATATCAAACAACGGTCACCGATGCGCACTGCATTGCCATGCAACACGAGCAATCCCCGCTGCATCAGCAATGCGCCGATGGCCGATCCCAGGAGAAATACACGGATGCTGTCCTCGTCCACTCCCGCAACCGGATCAAAAAGGATCTGCCGCCCCTCTCGCACCAGAAAGGTGACGACGCCGGGCACCTGTAACCACAAGCAGGTTCTGGAAGCCCAGAGAAAAGGCGCCATCTGCTGCAACGCCCCATAACGCTCGGGAGCATCCAGCGTCATTTGGCGAATCTCGACATCGACGCAATCCACTGCATCGGGAGACATGGACGATAGCTCGGGCAATGACAAATCCGTGCCGATGGACAAGCCATAGGCTTTATGCAGAATGCGCGACATAAATAGCGGCTGATGCCTTATCCAGAAAAGTCCAGGGGACGGGTCGAACCATGGAATTGTTCCATAGCGCACGGAGGCTGACCAGCCGAGTGTTTTCCAGCGACACCAGGCACAGGGTACTTGCCCCAGGCTGGCTGGCAGTGCTCAGCCTGGGGCTTTTCATACAGATAGCGGGAATACTGCTGATCGCCGACGGCAGCAGCTACTCCACCCAGGTTCATCTGTTTTTACTACTGCCCAGCCTGGTATTGCTGTTCATTCGCCCGAACTTCCAGCTATGGAAGCAGCCAGCGGTTCTTGCCCTGGCAGGCCTACTGGCTTGCCTGATACTGAATGCCCTATGGCGAGCGGAGGTCAGCGACAAAAGCTCAGGCTATTGGCTGAAGATCGCCCTGTTCGTGATGCTCTACATTCACGCAGTCGGGCGTCTGACATCGCACCCACGAACGCTGATTACAGTGCTTACGTTAAGCGCGACGGTAGCGGCGGTGTTCGCCTGGATGACCGTCATACATCAGTTCGGCATCAAGGCGATACCACTGGACTATGCCACGATTCGCGAAGACGCCCGCCTCTATACTCTGGATTGGTATGGCCTGGGCGATCTCAAGTATCCGGTAATTGCCGGCCTTTTCTATGGTTTCTTCGTAATTATCCTGAGCCAGCGCCTGGTCGCAGCCCCTCCCCGTGCCTGGCGATCAGCCCTGATACTGCTCGGCATCGCAGGCCTGTGCATCTATGTCCTGTTGACATTTTCCCGGGGAGCCTGGATTTCCACGCTGGTGGCAGGTCTGTGCCTGTTGTTGCTATTTCCCGGACGCATTTCCAGAACGCTATTGATCAGTGGCGCCTTTCTGCTCCTGGGCATGCTGGCCATGTTCTGGCCAGAAGTGCGTAACGAATGGCTGGTCAGGGGCGCCAGCAGGCGTGACCTGATCTGGTTGAGCTGGCTGGCACGTCTGCCGGACTTCTGGTTATGGGGTGCGGGACCGGGAGCACCATTCGAATTCACCTATCCCTGGGGCGGCTCGGTCAAACATGCTCACAGCCTCTACCTCCAGCTCTGGTATCAGCTTGGGCTGCCCGGCATCACCCTGTTCATCCTTTTTCTAGGATGCCTACTAGAAAAAGGCTGGCGCCTGCGCCAGCAGCCTTTGGCCCGCCTAGGGCTGGCTCTGCTGATTCTAGCCATGATGGCGATGCTGACGGACGTTCACTCGATATTCCTGCGTCCGAACCACTACTGGGTAATCTTCTGGCTGCCGGTAGGTATCCTCATAGGGCTGCGCCCACCGCTAACCACTGATCCGCAACAAGGGAACTCATGACAAGGTGGAACTCATCACCCCGAGCGTCTTCGTCGGCGCCTGCTACAAGGCAAGACTCGCAAAACAGAGCACCTTCACCCTGGATAGCGCTTTCGATACCGAACCATCACATGGGAGAGCCCATCAATAGCTGAGCCCCAAGCCAGATATGGGAAAGCTACCATTTGGTCAGGGCGGAAACGGGCAAAATAAAGAAACTCAAATTGCTCCGTTTCCACCAAATGAGCGCTACGAAAAGGCACTTGGCGATTACCGCAAGTGCTTTTTTGCATCTGAACGGGCCGTTGACTACGCAGTCTCTTGCGCAGCCCCGCGCTGACGCATGAAGACGCCCACCGCGATCACCAGTGCAGCGCCCAGTGCGCCGGCCAGGTATTTCAGGCCGACGACCGCCGGCATCCACTCGGCCACGGCTACGTCACCCACGGCCATGCCGCCGGCGATCCAGCCCAGTAACGCGCCGCCGAGCAGCACCACCTGGGGGAAGCGATCCATCAGTTTCAGTACCAGCTGGCTGCCCCAGACGATGATCGGGATGCTGATCAACACGCCGAGGCTGACCAGCAGCAGGTTGCCACCGGCAGCACCAGCCACGGCCAGGACATTGTCCAGACTCATCACCGCGTCGGCCACGATGATGGTCTTGATCGCTGCGATCAACCCACTGCCAGGCTTGATCTCATGGTTTTCTTCCGGCTCGGGCAGCAGCAGCTTGATACCGATCCACAGCAGCAGGACAGCGCCGAAGAGTTTCAGGTACGGCAGCGCCAGCAGTTGCATGGCGAAGAACAACAGACCGATGCGTAGCGCGATCGCCCCGATCACGCCGCCCATGATCGCCTTGCGCCGCTGAGCTTCGGGCAAGTGCCGACAGGCCAGGGCGATGACCACGGCGTTGTCGCCGCCCAGCAGAATATCGATGGCGATGATCTGCATCAGCGCCATCCAGAACACGGGATCGATGAACCAATCCATCAACAAAAGTCTCCAGCTGTAGAAAAAAAGACCGGGAACCTGTGGGTTCCCGGCGCCGCAGCTCGACCAGGCAGGCGGATGGCCGTGCCCTGCGAGTCGGATAGTCGTGGCCAGTAAACCCTGCACCTTGTGAGTACAGGGTGTCGCGCCCGCTCAAGGCAAACGCTGCTCGGGGCCGATGGGCCCACATCATGTCGGGCCACACCAACGTGTGGCCTGACGGGATCAGGCAAACAGGCTGATGGCACCGGACAGCAGCGCCAGCGCGGTGATCACCAGCGACGTGAGCACGGCCCACTTCCAGGTGAAGCGCTGGAAGTCGCCGATGTCGCGGTCGACCATGCCCACCAGCAGCAGGGTCGAGGCCACCAGCGGGCTCATCAGGTGTACCGGTTGTCCGAGTACCGAGGCGCGCGCGATCTCCACCGGGTCGATGCCGTAGGCAGACGCCGCCTGTGCCAGAATCGGCACCATGCCGAAGTAATACGCGTCGTTGGACAGCACGAAGGTCAGCGGCATGCTGGTCAGCGCCACCACCAGCGGGAAGAAGCTGCCCCAGCTCGGCGGGATCATTTCCACCAGGGAGTTGGCCAGTGCATCGACCATCTTGGTGCCGGAGAAGATGCCGGCGAACACACCGGCGGCGAACACCAGCAACACGACGGTCATGGCGTTGCCGGCGTGAGCGAGGATGCGTTCCTTCTGCTCGTCCAGGCGCGGGTAGTTGATCATCAGGGCGATGACGAAGCCGATCATGAACAGCACCGCGGCGTTCATCAGGCCAGCCACCAGAGCGACCATCACTGCCACCACCAGCAGCAGGTTGATCAGGATCAGACGCGGGCGTTTGTGCGGGCCATCGACGAGGATCGACTTGATGTAGCAATCATCGCCACCGGTCTGCAGTTGCACGTTACCGACACGCTTGAGCTCGCGACGGCCGAGAATCCAGGCGGTGAACACCACCCACAGGGCGCCACCGATCATGGTCGGCAACATGGGAATGAAGTAGTGGGTGGCATCCAGCCCGAGAACTGCGATGGCGCGCGTGGCCGGGCCACCCCAGGGGCTCATGCCGCTCATGATGCTGAGCGAGAGCATGGAGATGCAGGCCAGAATCAACGGGTTCATGCCGATACGCTTGTACAGCGGCAACATGGCGGCCACGGTGATCATGTAGGTGGTGGTGCCATCGCCATCGAGCGCCACCATCAGCGATAGCAGCGCGGTGCCGATGGCGATCTTCGTCGGGTTGCCGTTGACGGCATGCAGGATGGTGCGGATCAGCGGATCGAACAGACCCGAGTCGATCATGATGCCGAAGAACAGGATGGCGAACAGCAGCAGGGCAGCCGAGGGCGCGACGGTCTTGAGGCCGTCGAGCATCATCTTGCCAAGGTCGGGGGCGAATCCACCGATGACGGCGAAGACGATGGGTACCAGGGTCAGTGCCACGACGGGAGACAGACGTTTGGTCATGATCAGGTAGGTGAACACGACCACCATGGATAAACCGAGCAGTGAGAGCATTGCATTGAACTCTTGTAATTATCGGATCAGATGAAAGCTGGATTGCTGGCAATGACGCGCCTGCCGGGTATCAGGGCAGGCCGCGGCCGGTCATCTGAATCACGGAAAAACCTGGCAATGCGAAAGGAACGATGAACATGTCGGATACCCGTCTTGTGTTTATTGTCGGGCTGATGGAAGAAGGCTGGGCCTTCATCAATTCAAGGCATCAGCCACACGGTAGAACAAACGACCGTCCATGATCTTGCGTGCCGTGCGAATCAGCGACACGCGGGCGATATCACGGGGGTTGCCGTCACGCAAACCAACGCAGATATCGAGGTGCCCGGAGGGATGCTCGATGCGAATGGCCTCGAGCACCTGCCCCTCCAGCAGCCGGCCAGCGTCCCGCGCAACGCGGTTGGCGACGCTCCCCGGCAGGTTCAGTGCCGCACCGAGCGCGATGGCGCCAGTGACGGCCAGCGCCTTGTGGCAGCGCTGCGGTACGAAGTAACGCGCACAGAGGGTGGCATCGCCCTCCGCCGCCGCGCTGATCAGGATCGGCTTGGGGAGCACGGACTGGCTGACGTCGCCCATGCCCATGCGCAACCCGGCTTCGCGACGAATGCCTTCGAGCCTGCGCAGCATCTCGGGGTTGGCGTCGAGCGTGGCAGGGTCGGCGTGGCCATCGACGCCCAGGTCGCTGGCGCGCAGGATCACCACCGGCGTGGCAGCATCCACGCAGCTGACTTCGATGCCATCGATTCGCTCACAAACATTGCCGGTTGGCAGCAGCTTGCCAGTCTTGGCGCCGGCAACATCGAGAAAGCTCAGCTGGATACCAGCGGCACGGCCCGGCACACCACTGATGGCGGTATTGCCTTCGTAGGCGACGCGACCGTTGGGGGTTGGCACCAGGCATTCGATGATGCGTTGGGTGTTGAGATTGAAGACACGAACGCGGGTCTGCTCATAGGTGGGAGACACCAGGCCGGTCTCGATCGAGAACGGGCCAACTGCGGACAGCATGTTGCCGCAATTGGGGGTGTAGTCCACCGAACGCTCGGTCACATCGACCTGTGCGAACAGGTAATCGACATCAGCATCACTACGGCTGGAAGGCCCTACCATCGCCACCTTGCTGGTCAGCGAGTTGCCACCACCAATGCCATCGACCTGCAACGGATGTCCGGCGCCCATGAGGTCGAGCAGGATTTCACTGCGGGCTTCAAGGGACTCGGGCAGATCGGTCAGGCGGATGAAGGGGCCACGCGAGGTGCCGCCGCGCATGATGATGCAAGGGATGCTATTCATTATCTCTGATCCAACGACCACCGGAGCGGCGGTGGATACAGCTTGTCAGCGGCCCTTTTATGCATCAAATGCAAACATCAAGGAAGAGTGATAATTTATAAGCATTAATGCGTAATATATTGAAAGGTTTACCTGTTAATGCATCGAATAGAGTTCCTTGATCTGGCCGCCTTCGTGCGGGTTGCCGAGTCGCACTCCTTTCTGGAAGCGGCTCAATCTCTGCATCTGTCGCAGCCGGCGCTCTCGCGGCGACTGCAGAAGCTTGAGGAAACCCTGGGCGCCAAGCTGCTCGAACGGACGACACGCCGCAGCTGGCTCACGGATGTCGGCAAGGATTACCTACCCCGTGCACGGCGCATGCTGGAAGACTATGAGTCGTCCATCCAGGGCGTGCGCGAACTCAAGACCCACCAGAAGGGCACCGTCACCATCGCCTGCATTCCGACGGCAGCCTTCTACTTCCTGCCCAGCGTGATCCGTGTGTTCAACGAGGCCTATCCGGGCATCCGCATCCGCATTCTCGACGTCAGCGCCAATGAGGGCCTGGAGCGCGTGATCAGTGGCGATGCCGATTTCGGCATCAACATGATCAGCGCCCAGCATCCGGAGATCAGCTTCACCCCCCTGCTACGCGACCCCTTCGTGCTGGCCATGCGCAGCGACCATCCACTGGCCGCCCTACCGGTGGTGGAATGGCAGGATTTGCAGAGCGTGCGCCTGATCACCGTCAGCCGCGACAGCGGCAACCGCATGCTGCTCGACAGCGCGCTGTCCGGCCATGGCATACGCCTGAACGGCTTCTACGAGGTACAGCACCTGTCGACCTCGCTGGGCCTGGTGGAATGCGGCCTAGGCGTGGCCATCCTGCCGCGTCTGGCGATGCCGGCCAGCGAGCATGACGCGATCTGCTGCCGCGAGCTGCCACCGCCACAGATCGAACGCACCATAGGCCTGGTTCGGCGCGATGGTGCCCCGCTGTCGAGCACCGCGGAGCTGTTCATCGAGATGTTGCTCAAGCGCTGGAGGGAGTGACGTCACCCTGTGACACGCACACTATTTCAACTTGATTCGTTTCATTTCAAGTTGAATGAGCGGTAACGGCGGCGCCGTTCTGCTTTGCTGAAAACCCTATAACAATCAATGCATTGTGCTTTCGTTTGATTGTGGCACCGGTCTTGCTCAAGAGAGGAAAACAACAAAAGCCGTGTTCATGACGGCTACATCCTCCGGGAGATCTGCATGACCCACCGCATCAAGGTAATCATCCCCATTCCCATGGATCAGGCAGGCGCCGACAACCGCGCCTCGCAGCTGCCGGCCAGCATGATCCTGCCCGGTTTCCATCCGGAATTCGTCCCGGTCGCCAAGGGTGCCTCGCTCGGTGACAGTGCGTATGACGTGCTGCTCATGGACTTCTCCGTGGTGCAGGCTGGCCTGCGCGCCCAGGAGGAAGGCTACAGCGCGGTGTGCATCGACACCGTCAGCGACTCCGGCCTCGCCGCCCTGCGCTCGCGACTGGACATCCCAGTGATCGCACCGGGCATGGCGGCCTTCCACACCGCCTGCATGCTGGGCAAGAAGTTCAGCATCATCACCATGTGGGACGAATGGTTCCCGCTGTACGAGAAGACCCTCACCGAATACCACCTGTGGCCGCGCGTGGCCTCGCTGCGCTCGATCAAGACCCGCCCCGACCTCAAGGAGCTGCTCGAAGGCAAGGAAGAGGTGGTGTTCGCCAAGCTCGAAGCCGAAGCGCGCCGGGCGATGGAAGAAGATGGCGCCGATGTGATCGTGCTCGGTTCCACCACCATGCACCAGTCCCATGCCTACCTGGCCGAGCGCCTGCCGATTCCGGTGATCAACCCCGGTCTGGTGTCCTACAAGCTGTGCGAGCTGCTGCTGGGCCTTGGCCTCACGCAGAGCCGCAAGGCCTACCCCGCCCCGCAGATTCTCAACGACGCCGCCTATCACGGCTTCGCTGGTCAATGACATCAACAAGGAGAACAAGCAATGAGTCATCTTTCCCGTGAGCAACTGATCGACCTGGCTACGCAGAAATACTTCGCCAACGTGGACAGCAAGAACATCGCCGGCGTGCTGGACTGCTTCCATGAGGATGTGGCCTTCACCATCCAGACCGACAACCTCACGCACGACGGCCACAGTGGCGTGCGCAAGATGTTCGACAACCTGTTCGGCAACTTCGAAGAAATCTGGCACGGCGATTTCGAGCTGGCAGTCGACGTCGACACCCAGACCATCTGCTCGCGCTTCAACGTGTACCTCAAGGACGCGCAAGGCAACGAGACCCGCCTGCGCAACTGCAACTTCTGGTACGTCGAAGACGGCAAGTTCCGCCGCGTGTTCGTCTTCATGAGCGGCGAGAACGTGCTGCGCTGATCCGCGCCAGCCAGCGCCCGGAGGCATGACCGTGTTGCCCTCCGGGCGCCCTGCCCGCCTGCCGGTCTGAAGGCCGCGCAGGCAGCGGCAACGGCCCGTTCCACGACGACGGGCCACTCACCAGAACAAGAACAAAGGATGAGGAAAATGACCCAGCCCAAGACGCCGGGGGAGCTTCGCTATCCCTCGATTTTCTCGCCGCTGAAGATCGGCAACATCACCGTACGCAACCGCTTGATGCAAACCGCCCACGCCAAGGGCTTCGCCTCGGCCGAGGGGCTGACCAACGACCGTGACATCCACTACCAGGCCGAGCGTGCCAAGGGCGGCATCGGCCTGATCGTCACCGGCGCACGCCACACCCACCCGGCCTCCACCGGCCCCAACCGCTCGCTGGCCCGTGGCAACCGCCAGGAAATGATCGAGCGCGATGCCGAGATGGTGAACGCCGTGCATGCCTTCGGCGCACGCATCATCGCCCAGCTGATCCACTTCGGGCCGCAGGGCCGCAGCGGCGCGCTGGACGACTACCGCGTGCAGTGGGGACCGTCGACCATGAAGTCGCCGGCCTACAACGAGTGGGCCAAGGAGATGACCAAGGCAGAAATGGACGAGGTGTCCGAGCACTTCGCCCTCAGCGCCCTGAACGCCAAGGCGGCAGGCTTCGACGGCGTCGAGCTGCACTATTCACACGGTTATCTGCACCAGCAGTTCCTCTCCTTCGTCTACAACAAGCGCACCGACGAGTACGGCGGCAGCCTCGATAACATCGTGCGCTTTCCCATCGAGACCATGCAGCGCGTACGTGACGCGGTCGGCCCCGACTTCGTGGTGGGCATCCGCGTCTCGCTGGACGAATGCACCGTCGACGGCATGCACGCCGACACGGCGATCCAGATGACCCGCAAGCTGGTCGAGACCGGCCTGATCGACTACGTCAGCGCCACCGCCGGCACCTATGCCGCCCATGCCGACCAGATTCCGCCGGGCGACTACCCGGAGAACTGGCTGGTGGACGACGGTGCCCGCCTGCGCGCTGCGCTGCGCGAAATCAGCGAGATTCCACTGTTTATCGTCGGCCATATCGTCGACCCGGAGAAAGCCGAAGCCCTGGTGGCCAACGGCGCCACCGACATGGTAGCGATGACCCGCACGCAGATCGCAGACCCCGAGTTCTGCAACAAGCTGCGCGAAGGCCGTGAGGACGAAATCAACCACTGCATCCGCTGCAACCAGGCGTGCATCGCCCGGCTGATGGCCGGCAACGCGATTTCCTGCGTGGTCAACCCGGCCGCCGGGCGCGAGCAGCGTTTCGGCCTGCACACCCTCAAGCCTGCCGAGACACCCGGTCACTGGCTGGTGGTCGGTGGTGGCCCGGCGGGCATGAAGGCGGCGCTGACCCTGCGCCAGCGTGGCCATCGCGTCACCCTGGTGGAAAAGGACGACCGCCTCGGCGGCCTGCTCAACCTGGCCGCCCGCATGCCGCGCCGGCACAAGTTCGCCTTCATCCCGCGCGACCTGGAGCGGCAACTGCGCAAGGCCGGCGTGGAGATCCGCCTGAACTGCGCGATGAGCGCCGACGAAGTGGTGGCGTTCGGCGCCGACGGCGTGCTTCTGGCCACCGGCTCGACGCCACTGAAGACCGCCTTCACCTCCACCCGCCCCGCCGTGGATCGCGTACCGGGCACCGAGCAGGACAACGTGCTCAGTGTGGTGGAAGTGCTCGAAGACCCGGCACGGGTTGGCAAACGCGTGGTGCTGTTCGACGAAGACGGCGGCCGCTACGCCCTTGGCACCGCCGAGTACCTGCTCGACCGTGGCCACCAGGTGCACCTGGTCAGCCGCTTCATCGCCCTGGCGCCCAACCTGGCCCTGACCCTGGATCTGCCGGTGAACTACCAGCACGTGTTCCGCAAAGGCCTGCAGTACACCCTCAACAGTTGGGTGCGCCGCATCGATGGCCAGCGCGCGCAGTTGCTCAACCTGTTCACCGATCAGGACAGCGCCTGCCTGGAGGCGGACACCTTCGTCATCGCCGCCGGACATAGCCCGCACGATGCCCTGTATCGACCCCTGCAAGGCAGGGTGAAGAACCTGCACTGCATTGGCGATGCCCGCTTGCCCAGACCACTGCAGGACACCCTCTACGAAGGCATGCTGGCCGGCCGCGAGTTGCTCGACGACCCGAACCGGTTCATCGAGCAAGGCGAGCTGGAAGGCTTTGGTGCCGACTGGCGCACGGCCATGGGTGCCCCAGTGGGCTGATCGCTTGATCGGCTAGCGGTGCGCACAGCGCACCCTACGCAAAGCCGCGCACAGCTCCTCGGCTGTGCGCGACATGACGCCATTTCCGGCCGGCACTGCCGGCCGCGAAGGAGAACAGCATGACCGTCGAACGTTATCCGCACCTGTTCCAACCCCTGCGCCTGCGCGGCATTACCCTGCGCAACCGCATCATGCAGTCGGCCCATGCCATGGCCTTCAACTCCCCCGAGGGGCTGACCAACAACCGCGATATCTACTACCACGCCGCGCGCGCCAAGGGCGGCATCGGCCTGATGGTCACCGGCAACCGCCTGATCCATCCGACCTCCAACACCTTCTGCCGCGGCTATCCCTATGGCTACCGCGAAGAAATGATCGAGCGCGACACGGCGCTGACAGAGGCGGTGCACGGCTTCGGCGCGCACATCTTCGCCCAGCTCAACCACTTCGGCGTGATGGGTGAAACCCACGCCATGGATGACTACCGCGTGCTCTGGTCGTCGTCCAACATCAAGTCACCGGTGTTCGGCGAGATGGCCAAGGCCATGGAGCGCTCGGACATGGATGAGGTCGTCGAGGGCTGGGTGCGCTCGGCCGAGTACGCGCGCCTGGCCGGCTTCGACGGTGTCGAGATCCACCTGGCGCACAGCTACCTGCTACACCAGTTCATCTCGCCGCTGTTCAACAAGCGTAACGATGAATACGGCGGCAGCTACGAGAACCGCATGCGCCTACCGCTCGAAGTGATCGCGGCGGTGCGGGAAAAGGTCGGCCCGGATCTGGTGATCGGCATCCGCCTGTCGATGGACGAAATGGTGCCGGGCGGCATGCAGATCGACGACTGGATAAAGGTCGCGCAGACGGTCGAAGCCACCGGCCATATCGACTACATCATGGCCACCGCCGGGGTATACCAGTCGGCCACCTACATCATGCCGCCCTACGACGTGCCCAATGGCTGGCTGGTCGATCCGGTGGCGCGCCTCAAGCGCGCGGTGAAGCTACCGGTGTTCTGCGTCTCCGGTATCGGCAGTGCCGGCGAAGCCGAGGCGATCCTGGCCCGCGGCGACGCCGACATGGTGGCCATGACCCGCGCACAGATCGCCGACCCCGAGTTCGCGCGCAAGACTGCCGAGGGCCGCGAGGACGAGATCTACCACTGCCTGCGCTGCAACCAGGGCTGCGTTTCGCGCCTGTTCCACGGCACTTCGATGACCTGCCAGGTCAACCCAGCCACCGGCCGCGAGGAAGTCTTCGGGCCACAGACGCTGGAGCTGGCGCCAGCGGCCAGACACTGGGTGGTGGTCGGCGGTGGTCCAGCCGGGATGAAGGCGGCCGAGGGCCTGGCCAAGCGCGGACACCGCGTCACCCTGCTGGAAAAGGCCGGCGAACTCGGTGGCCAGGTCAACCATATCGTGCGCCTGCCGCGTCGCGATTCCTTCGCCTGGATCACCGAAGACCTCAAGGTGCAGATGGCCAAGGCCGGTGTGCAGGTGAAGCTGAACTGCGAAGCCAGCGTCGACTCGATCCGCGCACTGCAACCGGATGGCGTGATCGTCGCCACCGGCTCGCTGCCGGATCGCAGCGGTTACTCCGACATCAACCCGCTGGTCGAGCAGGTGCCGGGGCTGGATGCCGAGCATGTGTTCACCGCGCTCGACGTGCTGGCACAGCCGCAGCGGGTCGGCAAGCGCGTGCTGGTGCTGGACGAGGAAGGCAACCGCTACTCCGCCGGCATCACCGAGCTGCTGGTGGAAAACGGCCACGAGGTGCACGTGGTCACACGCTGGAACGCGCTGTTCCATCGTCTGGGCACCACCCTGGATCAGCCGGTGGTGTACGCCAACCTGTTCAGCCGTGGCCTGACTTACACCCTCAATGCCTGGGTCAGCCGGGTACGCGGTACGGCGGTCGATCTGTTCAACCTCTACAGCGGTGAGGAGCAGACCCTGGAAGGCTTCGACAGCATCGTCCTGGCGGTGCGGCACCTGCCGGTGGACGGCCTGTACCACGCCCTCAAGGCCGATCTGCCGAACGTGCACCGGGTCGGCGACGCGGTGGTGCCGCGCAAGACCGACCACGCCATCTTCGAGGGTTTTCTCGCCGGCCGGGAAATCTTCGACAATTGGAAACGCTACATCGAACCGGGGGCGCTGGAAGGATTCGACGGCCCCATCGAAGCACATCGATTCACCTGAGACTGCTCCTGAGCGTGAAGTTTGCCGGCACCTTGAGTGCCGGTTTTTTTTGGAGGTCTGCGTATTTGAATGACACCGGACTGGCAAATAAGTACGTGGCACTCTCCATTGTGTGAGTAACCTGCACTACAGGCTTCACCTCTTAGGATGTTCTGAAAAAGTCATTTGCCGTCACTCCCGCGAAGGAGGGAGCCCAGGGAGTCCGCAGGTTCTGGATTCCCGCCTGTGCAGGACAGCGCTTGCGCTGAACGCACTTCAGTGTGGCCCGTACAGGGCGAGTGCAACGAGTAACGACGGCGTTTTTCAGCGCTTTCCTAACGCCTTGCCATCACCCGGTGCGCACGGCGCACCCTACGCCAGCCCACCTCGTCACTCCCGCGAAGGCGCGAGCCCAGGAGTTCTCAGGTTCTGGATGATTCCTCTTCGGGCGAGCGCAGCGAGTAATGACAACTTTTTCAGGGTTTCCCTTACGGGCTCTAAACCTGTCTCGCTGTGCTCTTGTGGCCAACCCTTAATCTCCGTGTTTTTGCTCTTGCATCGCGATCTCGCAGACGACGCCCAAGTCCCCTTCAGGAGGCCGAGTGGAATCACCGTGGAAGGGGTTGAGCGGCATGGATGCCGCGAGAGCCACGGAGGGCCAGGGATGGCCCATCGTGGCGTGCCCCTGGAACGGTGATGGAACGAGGGAACCCCGGCGCAGCCGGGGCCGGATGATGGGGTGCGCTTTCTTTTGCTTACTTTTCTTTGCGCACTTCAAAGAAAAGTGAGTCGCCCGAGGGGGCGAAACAAGGACTTCCGGCAAACACTGCAGCGGCGTCCAAAACACCCGACAAGACAACACACAAACTTGCCAGTCCGGTATCAGCCCCCTCAACCATCCGAACGACCACCCTCCCAGCGAATCGTCTGTCCACTCCCCCGCCGACCTCCCTTATCGACGCCCTTCCCCGTTCGCTCACCACCATCCATGCAGAATGAAATCGCTATTTCACCTTGCAATGCGATTGCTCCAAGCGCTTCGCTGATTCACTCAAAAAATTAAAAAAATCCCTTTAAAAACAAACAACTAAAAGTCATCCAAAGACTTGGCAAGGGCCTTGCTATCCCTCTTGTGCGGGCAATTCCAACAAGTACAAGAGAACGATCATGAGCAAACCGCTAGAGGGGATTCGCATCCTCGATCTGACCCACATGCTGTCCGGCCCTTATGCCGGAATGATCCTTGCCGATCTCGGGGCGGAAACAATCAAGGTCGAGCCGCTGGCTGGCGAAGGCACACGTGCCCTGTTGGCCAAGGATCCTCGGCATTCGTTCAAGGGCATGGGCGCCTACTTCCTCACGCTCAACCGCAACAAGCAGAGCGTGTGCATCGATCTGAAGAGTGAGCAGGGCCTGGCCGTGTTCCACGACCTGGTGCGTGAAGCCGACGTGGTGCTGGACAACTTCAGCGCCGGCGTGCCGCAGAAGCTCAAGATCGACTACGAGCACCTCAAACTGATCAACCCCCTGATCATCACCTGCTCGGTGTCCGGCTTCGGCCAGGACGGCCCCAACTACCAGCGCCCGGCGTTCGACCAGGTGGTGCAGGGTATCGGTGGCGGCATGTCGATCACCGGCGACAACGCCGACCATCCGACCCGCGCCGGCATCCCCATCGGCGATCTGGGCGGCGGCATGTTCGCCGTGATGGGCGTACTGGCCGCACTGCAGGCACGCCACAGCAAGGGCCATGGGCAGCACGTCGACATCAGCATGCTCGACTGTCAGATCAGCATGCTCAACTACATGGCCACCATGTATTTCCTCAGCGGCGAGAACCCCGAACCGCTGGGCAACGGCCACTTCGTTCACGTGCCGTACAACACCTACCGCACCGCCGACGGTTTCATCATCGTCGCGGTGATCTTCGACAGCTTCTGGGACAACCTGGTCGGCCTGCTCGACGTCGATGCCCTCAAGGATCCCAAATACAAGACCCAACCGGCGCGCCTGGCCGACAAGCAGCTGATCGACGGCATCCTCAACGAGCTGTTCGCCACCCGCGACACCGCCCACTGGGTCGAGCAGCTGTCCTCGGTGCGCGTGCCCTGCGCGCCGGTCAACCGCTTCAGCGATGCGCTGGCCGACCCGCAGGTGCGCCATCGCAAGATGGTGGTGGAAATCCCCCACCCGCAAGGCGGCACGGTGGAAGCACCGGGCAACCCGATCAAGCTGTCGGCCGACGACGAAGACAGCTACAGCGCACCGCCCCTGCTGGGCGAACACACCGACGCCGTGCTCGAACGCGTGCTGGGTTACGACGCCGAGCGCATCGCTGCGCTGAAGAACCAACGGATCGTGGGGTGAGGCATGAGCGATTTCGTCACCGTTAATGAAGTCGGCCCGCGCGACGGGCTGCAAAGCCAGGGCAAGACCCTGAGCCTCGACGAGCGCCTGTTGATGATCGACGCGCTGCTCGATAGCGGCATTCGCAGCATCGAGGTCGGCAGTTTCGTATCGCCCAAGGCGGTGCCGCAGATGGCCGGCACCGGCGAGCTGTTCGGCCGCCTGCCGATGACCGATGCGGTCGCCTACTCAGCGCTGGTACCCAACCTGCGCGGCTACGAACTGGCCCGCGAAGCCGGCGTGCGCTCGGTCGCCGTGGTGCTGTCGGCCACGGAAACCATGAACCAGCGCAACATCAACATGAGCCTGGAGCAGACCACCGCGGTCTGTGCCGAGCTGATGCAGCGCGCTCGTGAGGACGGCATCCAGGCCCGTGCCTACGTCGCCGTGGCCTTCGAATGCCCGTTCGAAGGACTGACTCCGCCCTCGGTGGTGGAGCACCTGACCCAGCGCATGTTCGAAGCGGGTGCGGACAAGGTGATCATCGCCGACACCATTGGCGCGGCCAATCCGCGTGCCGTGCGCGAGGTGCTGGAGCGACTGACCCCGTACGACGCCGCCCGCCAGTTGTCCTGCCATTTCCACGACACCCGGGGCATGGCCCTGGCCAACGTACTGGCCGCGCTGGAGTGCGGCGTGCGCGAGTTCGACAGTTCCATTGGCGGCCTCGGCGGCTGCCCTTTCTCACCGGGCGCCACCGGCAACCTGGCCACCGAAGACCTGGTGCTGATGCTCGACGCCATGGGCCTGCGCAGCGGCATCGACCCGCTGGCGCTGGTGACCAGCGTGCAACGCGTGCAAGCCCTGACCGGCACGCCGCTGGGCGGCCATTCGTTCCGCTGGCTCGACCGCCAGGCCGGCAAGCAGCAGGGAGGCCACCATGTTTAAGTGCCTGCTTGGCTGGCTCGCGCGGCTGGCCCCCTGGATGGTGATCGGCAGCCTGGCCTATGCCGCGGTGTTCATCAAACCCTCGGTCAACCCGGTGCCGCTGGATCAGCCGCTGCTGGAACGCCGCGATGCCTTCTTCGATGGCGCCGCACTCGGCGAGCACCTGTGGATCGTCGGGCAGAACGGCGCCCTGCTGTCGAGCCTGGACGCCGGGGCGACCTGGACACGGGAAGAGCTGCCGGCGCGCAGCAACCTGCAGTCGATCGCCGTCTCCGATCAGGGCCGCCAGGTAGTGGTCGGTAACCAGGGACACCTGTGGACGCGCCAGGGGCAAGAGCCTTGGCAAAGCCAGGAACTGGTGGTCTCCGACCTGGCCGGCAAGCTGCTCAGCGTCAGTTTCATCGACGGCCATTTCTGGGCAGTCGGCGAAATGGGCGCGCTGTTTCGCGGCGACGCCGATGCCACGCACTGGGAGCCGATGGGCAACGGTGACGACGTCACCTTCAACAGCATCCGCGCCGGTGTCGACGGCGACCTGTGGATCACCGCCGAATTCGGTCGCCTGCTGCGCAGCCGCGATGGCGGCCTGACCTGGACGACCCAGGAACTGGGCAGCGAGAGCCTGCGCGCGCTGGTCTTCGACGGTCGCACCGGCGTTGCCGTGGGCAACCAGGGCCAGGCCTTCATCAGTCGCGACGGTGGCGACAGCTGGCAGGCGGTGAACGCCTTCACCCCTGAGCACCTGTTCGACGTCACCGTGCATGACGGCGAGTGGCTGACCACCGGCGACCGCGGCGCGCTGTTCCGCTCGCGCACCCCGGCCGGCGAATGGCAGGCCTGGACGCCTGACGGTCTGGACAAGAGCTATCACAGCCGACTGCTCGACACCGCCGACGGCGTGGTGCTGATCGGCCATCAACTCGGTTTGCTGCGCCAGGACGACCTGCAGCTCTGGCCTCGGGAGCACCAACAATGAATGCCGCCATGAATTTCGCCGCGCGCCTGTCGCTGTGGTCGATCCGCCATCGCCTGCTGGTGTGCATGGTGGTCGGGTTGATCACCCTGGGTTTTGCCGCCAGCCTGGTCAACCTGGACATCCGCACCCGCTTCAGCGACATGGTTCCCCACGACCACCCCTACGTGAAGGTGCACCAGAAGTACCAGGACAGCTTCGCCGCCAGCAACCGCGTGACCATCCTGGTCAAGGCCAAGGAGGGCGACATCTTCCGCGAGGACGTGCTCGGTGAAGTGCGCCGGATCACCTACGACCTGCAGCAGGTCGAGGGCGTCAATCCGATGCAGATCACCTCGCTTGCCTCGAAGAAGCTCAAGCGCGTCAATGCTTCCAGCGAAGGCATCGAGACCCGTCCACTGATGTGGCCGGATCTGCCCAAGGACGCGCAGCAGATGCGCGAATTGCGCCAGGCAGTACTGAACAACCCGCTGGTCTATGGCCTGTACGTCGACCGTGACCTGAGTTCGGCGCTGATCCAGGTCGACTTCTACGACCATCTGGTGGACTACGCGAAGATCTTCCCGCAGATCGAGGCCATCCTCGACGCCTCGCCAGTCAAGGATCAGGTCAGCCTGCACCTGGTGGGCGAGCCGATCCTCTATGGCTGGGTGGCGCACTACCTCGGCGAGACCGTGGGCATCGCCCTGCTGTCGCTGGCGGCCATGCTGATCCTGCTGTTCGTGTTCAGCCGCACCTGGCGCGGCACCCTGCTGCCGCTGATCGCCGGTACGGTCTCGGCCATCTGGGCACTGGGCGTGGGCAGCCTGCTGGGCTACAACTTCGACCCGCTGGTGATCGTGGTGGCCTTCATCATCACGGCGCGCGCCTTCTCCCACTCGGTGCAGCTGATCACCCGCTTCGACGACCTGGCCGTGGGCGAGTCCATCGAACCGCGCAAGGCCGCCGAGCAGACCATGCGCGAGCTGTTCCGCCCGAGCATGCTGGGGCTGTACGCCGATGCTGGGGCGATCCTCTGCGTCATCCTCACGCCCATTCCGCTGATGCACAAAGTGGCGATCATCGGCGCCATCTGGGTGATGACCATCGCCGTTTCGGCGGTGCTGCTGACCCCGGCGCTGCTGTCCTACATCAAGCGCCCGGAAGGCTACGTGCACCCGGTCAACCTCGACGGGTTCATGCAGTTCGTCCTCAATGGTGCGAAGTGGATGGTGCGCAGCCGCGCACGCTACTGGGTCGCCCCGGTGACCCTGGTGCTGCTCGGCGGCTTCATGTTCGAAGCCACGCGGATCAACGTCGGCGACGCCAGTGACGGTTCGCCGATCCTCTGGCAGGACTCCGCCTTCAACCGCGACAGCGCCCTGATCAACCGCCTCTACCCCGGTTCCGAGCAGATGTTCGTAGTGCTCGAAGGCAAGGAACTGGACGCCATGAAAACGCCCGAGGTGCTCGACTGGATGCTGCGCTTCTCGCGCTACATGGAGCGCCAGCCGGAGATCGGCGGTTCGGTGTCGCTGGCCGATATCGTCATCGACATTCGCCGCAACCTCTACGAAGGCAACCCGCGCTATGGCGAGCTGGGCCTGAGCCGCATGGAGAATGGCGAGCTGATCAGCTTCTACATGCAGGGCGCCGACCCGGACGACCTGACCCAGTTCGCCGACGTGCAGTTCCGTAACGCAGCCGTGACCCTGTTCTTCCGCGATCACAAGGGCGACACCCTGCGCAAGGCGACCCACTACGCCAACGAGTTCATCCGCGACAACCCGCTGGAAGGGGCCGAGGTGAAGCTGGTCGGTGGCGTGCTGGGGATCATCGCGGCGGTCAACGAGATCCTCCTCGGCGACCAGATCGAGGCCACCGCGCTGGCCTTCCTGGTGGTGGTGCTGTGCTGCCTGGTGGTCTACCGCTCTTCGGTCAGCGGCATCTTCTTCATCATCCCGGTGCTGATCTCCAACGTGGTGACCTTCGCCTTCATGGCCTGGCAAGGCATCGGCATGAGCATCAGCACGCTGCCGGTGGTGGCCCTGGGCATCGGCCTGGGCGTGGATTACGCCTTCTACATCGTCGATTCGATGAAGGAATACCTGGAAAAACACCCGGATGCCGACCCGCTCGACGCGGTGCTGCAGTCCCTCGGCTCGGCGGGCCGTGGGGTGCTGCTGACGGCCTTCACCCTGGCTGCCGGGGTGCTGTTCTGGTCGTTCTCCTCCCTTCGATTCCAGGCGGAGATGGGCATGCTGATCGGCCTGTGGCTGATGGTTTCGGCACTGACCTCGCTCTTCGTCATGCCTTCGCTTGCGCTGGTGTTCAAACCGAAATTCATCTTTGAGCACGGCCAGACGAAAGATGCCCCGATCTGCGGGCGTATCCACCAACCTGAACACATCAGGAACTGAAAATGAGCGCACACAACAACAATATGAAAGCGTGGTCTGGCAAAACTCCGATCGCTTGCGCGGTTCTGCTGGCTGGTATGGGAGTGCAGGCTGGGGCACAGGCTGATGAAGGGTTCTTCTCCGACTGGGAGGTCAGTGGATATGCGCGCCAGCACATGTCCTGGAACCTGGAGAACCCCTATGTAATGGATACCGATGACCCCAACGGGCTGGTCGGCGCGAAGCGCAAGGGCAACTATCGCTACGACCTGTCGATGGCGCGCACCACGCTCAAGCTCAACCTGTTCAAGGACTTCGGCAACTCGCAGTTCAACATCTCCGGGCGCGTGGCCCGCGAGGTGGAAACCGACTACCTGAAAGACCTGCAGAAGAGCATGGACGGCAACGCCGCCTCCGACTTCTTCAGCAACCGCAGCAAGTCGTCGGTCAACCTGATGGACGACGTCTACAACAGCGAAGAAATCCGCGAGCTGTGGTGGCAGACCGGGGTCACCCCGACCACCACCCTCAAGCTCGGTAAGCAGCAGGTGGTCTGGGGCGAGACCGACTTCTTCCAGTCGCTGGACGTGATCCACGGTTACGACATGCGCATCCGCTCGTTCCTCGAACCGGAGAACGAGGACGTGCGCAAGCCGCTGTGGATGGTCAACCTGATGGAGCGCTTCGACAGCGTCGACGGCACCCTGCAGCTGCTCTACATCCCAGGCCGGATGAACCGTGCCAGCGACCGCGGCAACAGCTATGACCTGGAAGGCGGACGCTGGGCGAACAACCCGAACAAGGGCATCACCTTCGAGTCCGCCACCTTCGGCGCCGACGTGCCGTACAACTACGACCACAAGGCCGCCGACATGGACGATCCGTCCTACGGCGTGCGCTGGAAGGGCATGGCCGGCGAGTGGGAATACTCCCTGGGCTGGTTCCACGGCCCGTCGCAGAACCCGGTGATCAACTCCAACCCGAACAACCCGCTGGGCGTCGGCAATGCCGCCAGTGGTCGTACCTACGTCGGCCCGTACAAGGGCGACTACAACTCCGACCCGAACTCCACCGTCGGCGAGCTGATCTTCCCCTTCATCGACGTGTTCGGGGTGACCGCCAACCGCTACCTGGAATCGGTCGATGCGGTGTTCTCCGCCGAGGTTTCCTACATCCCCAACGCGCCGTACAACATCGGCGTACAGGCCGGCGAAGCAGGCGGCTGCTCGTTCTTCCCGGGCTTCTGCGGGATCATCGAGAAGGACGTGGTCAAGACCATGGTGCGCATGGACAAACAGCTCGGCCTGCAGAGCTACCTGGGCACCAGTCGCCCGTCGTTCTTCTCGGTGCAGCTGTTCAACACCTGGATCACCAACTACGACCGTGACGACGAAGTGGTCAACACCGCCGGCTTCAGTGGCCGAGCCAAGGAATACTCGACCATCGCCACCGCCATCCTGGCGACCAACTACGACAACGACCGCATCAACCCGACCCTGGCCGTGGGCACCGACCTGACCTATGGCGGCAGCTTCATCGTTCCCAGTGTCGAGTTCGCCTACGGCGACAACTGGCGGGTACGCGTCGAGGCCGACCTGTTCTTCAACGACGAGCGGCAGAAGCGCGCCCTGCAAGGCTTCAACAACACCAACCTGTTCGGCTACTTCGACGGCAACGACCAACTGGCCGTCCGCGTGACCTACCAGTTCTGATCCAGGAGATAACAACAATGACATTCCTCAAGCATCACCTCGCCGCTTCCCTGGCGCTGACCTTCTCGGTCGCGCTGGCCGCACAGGCCGCCGAGCTGACACCGGGTACGCGAATCGACGCGGGCAACCTCGCCCAGCACCTGGGCGACACCTTCGAGGGCCACGGCATCGGTGACCTGCTCACCGAACGCATGCAGATCCTGATCAAGGATGAAGGCCTGGCCATCACCCTCAAGGCCTCCGAGCCGATCACCCTGGGCAAGGACTACGTGGCCGCGACCAAAGCCAACGAAGGCAAGGCCGTGTACAACCGCGACACCCGCCAGGTCGAAGGCTGGGTGGCCGGCGTGCCGTTCCCCAACGTCAGCCAGGACGACCCGGACGCTGCCGCCAAGCTGATCTGGAACCACCACTACGCCCAGCCGATCAAGAACCTGCAGGACTACCCCAAGTTCGGCTACCTGTTCCTCAACGACAAGGTCGGCCTGGAGCGTCGCCAGGAGTGGGCGTTCAAGCGCTACTACATGAAGGGCCGCCTGGGCACCGAGCAGACCGTCGAGGGTGACGGCACCATCCTCACCAAGACCCTGCTGTACGCGACCTACCCCACCGACATCCGCGGCCTGGGCCTGTTCACCGTGCGTTACGACTCGCCCAAGCTGGAAGACTCCTGGGCCTACGTGAAATCGGTGCGGCGCACCCGTCGCCTGTCCGGCGGCACCTGGATGGACCCCATCGGCGGTACCGACCAGCTCAGCGATGACATCGAGATCTTCAACGCCCACCCGAGCTGGTACCCGGATTACAAACTGCTGGGCAAGCGCTGGATTCTCGCCGTGGCCAACTCCCAGGGTGAAACCTGGAACCAGAAGGCCAGCGGCAACGCCGAGTTCCCGGTCATCGACCTGGACAACAAGCCGTTCTGGAACCCCAAGGCCGAATGGGAACCGCGTGAAGTCTGGGTGCTGGAAGCCACCACCCCGCCGGAGCACCCGTACAGCAAGAAAGTGATGTACATGGACACCCAGTTCCCTCGCTTCTATCAGGCCGAAGCCTATGATCGCAAAGGCCAGTTCTGGAAGTGGATGAACTATCACCTCAAGACCATCAAGACCGAGGATGGCGATGTGGGGATCGTGTCCGCCGCCGGCTTCACCATCGACTACCAGCGCCGCCATGGCACGGTGTTCGTACTGGGTGGCCCGCGCCTGAACACACCGGGTGTCACCGCTGACGATGTCAATCTGCGCGAACTCGAAAAAGCCGCGCGTTAAGCCGAACCAGCCGGGGCGCCAACGCGCCCCGGTCCAAGATGCACAACAAAGCCAAGAAAGTGCTTGGAGGCAACATGAGTTTTCGTTTGGGTGTTGATGTAGGCGGAACCTTCACTGACCTGCTCCTGATCAACGATGTGACGGGTGACAGCTATACCGCCAAGGTGCCTTCCACGCCGCACAATCCCTCCATCGCGGTGCTCAACGGCATCGAGAAGATCTGCCAGACCTCGGGCGTCGAGCCGTCCGCCATTCGCTCGGTGATGCACGGCACCACGGTCGCGACCAACGCCATCCTGACCCGCCGTGGCGCCAAGGTCGGCCTGGTGACCACCAAGGGCTACAAGCAGGTGCTGCATATCGCCCGCTCCTTCGTACCTGGCGGCCTCGGCGGCTGGGTGACCTTCAACAAGGGCGAACTGCTCGCCCCGCTGGAACTGACCGTCGAGGCCGACGAGCGCATCGACACCCACGGTGCCGTGGTGCGCGAGCTGGATCGCGAAGCGATCCGTTCCGAGCTGCTGCGCCTCAAGCAGGCCGGCATCGAGGCGCTGACCATCAGCCTGGTCAACGCCTACGCCAGCGGCGCACATGAACAGGCCATCCACGACATCGCCCGCGAGGTGATGCCCGGCGTGCCGGTGTCGCTGTCCTCGGAAGTGGTGCCGGAAATGCAGGAGTACGAGCGCACCGAGACCACCGTGGTCAACAGCTACGTGCGCCCGGAAGTGGCCAATTACCTGGAACACCTGCAGGGCGAGCTGTGCAGCCGCCTGCGCCCGGACGTGCAGCTGTCCATCCTGCGCTCCGACGGTGGCCTGGCCACCAGCCAGTCGGCGGCCAGCACACCGGTCAACCTGCTGCTCTCAGGCCCGGCCGGCGGCGTGGCCGGGGCGATCTGGTTCTGCTCCCGTGGCGGCTTCAGCAAGGTGCTGACCTTCGATGTCGGTGGCACCTCCACCGATGTCGCGCTGATCGATAACA
The DNA here is from genome assembly GCF_003008615.1 of Pseudomonas mendocina. Classification (NCBI taxonomy): domain Bacteria; kingdom Pseudomonadati; phylum Pseudomonadota; class Gammaproteobacteria; order Pseudomonadales; family Pseudomonadaceae; genus Ectopseudomonas; species Ectopseudomonas mendocina. The sequence goes on along the minus strand of NZ_CP027657.1, from coordinate 3,779,294 downwards.
ACCAGGCGCGCATTCGCCGCGAAACCCGCGTCGGTGACGTGGCCGTGCGTGCGCCGTCGGTCGACGTGCGCACCATCGGTGCCGGTGGCGGCTCCATGGCCTCGGTGCCGGAACTGACCCGCGCCCTGCGCGTCGGCCCGGAAAGCGCTGGCGCCGTGCCTGGCCCTGCGGCCTACAACAAGGGCGGCACCGTGGCCACCGTGACCGACGCCAACGTGGTGCTGGGCTACCTGCCGGCCGAGCAGAAGCTCGGCGGTGACTTCCAGGTGCGCAAGGACCTGGCCACCGCCGCCGTGCAGGCCACCGCCGACGCCATGGGCGTGTCGCTGTTCGAGGCCGCCGAAGGCATCGTGCGCATCGCCAACGAACACATGTTCGGCGCGCTGCGCCTGATCAGCGTCGAGCAGGGCTACGACCCGCGCGACTTCGCCCTGTGCGGCTTCGGCGGCGCCGGCCCGCTGCACGCCAACGCCCTGGGCATCCTTATGAATGCCTGGCCGGTGATCATCCCGCCGGGCCCGGGTGTGCTCTGCGCCTATGGTGACGCCACCACCCGCGTCAAGGACGAGGCCTCGCGCTCGCTGGTGCGCCGCGTCAGCGACATGAGCGTCGAGGAAGTGGTGCAGATTCTCCAGCAACTCGGCGACAGCGTGCGCAGCTCGCTGGCCGCGCAGGACATCCCCGCCGAGGTGCAACAACTGACCTGGCAGGCCGACGTGCGCTACCAGGGCCAGGCGTTGCTGCTGACCCTGGACATCGACCCGGACGAGCTGACCCGTACCGGCATGCAGGCCATCACCGCCGCCTTCGATGCCGAACACGAGCAGCTGTTCACCTTCGCCCTCAACGAAGCCCATGAGCTGGTCAACCTGCGTGCCATCGCCCGCGCGCCGCGCCCGGAGATCACCGAGCGCGCCTTCGAGAGCACCACCAGCAGCCTGGCCGAGGCGCAGGTCGGCCACACCCCGGTGCACTACGCCGGCCAGGACTACGATGCGGCGCTCTATGCGCGCGGCAAGCTGAGCCCGGGCCTGATCGTGCCGGGGCCGGCCATCGTCATGGAAATGGACTCCACCACCCTCGTTCTTCCGGGTTACGAAGCGGCCGTGGACCGCGTCGGCAATCTGTTGATCCGCCCGCTGGGCCATCAGGAGTAAGCGTCATGGTTGCGCGCATCAAACAAGAAAACAGCAATCCGTTCCAGCGCGTCGACGTCGACGGCATCACCATCGACATCGTCGAGAACGCCCTGGGCAACGCCCGTAACGAAATGGACGCGGTGCTGTTCCGCACCGCCATGAGTCCGGGCATCCGCGAACAGGGCGACGCCTTCCCGATGATCGCCACCTGCGACGGCAAGATGATCGTCGGCCAGTTCGGTTCGTTCATCAGCGGCTTCCTGCGCAGCTACGAGGGCGAGATCGAAGAGGGCGACGTGTTCCTCACCAACGACCCGTACCTGTGCAGCGGCGCAGTCAGCCACCTGCCGGACTGGCTGGTACTGATGCCGATCTTCAAGAACGGCCGGGTGATCAACTACGCCGCCATGTTCGGCCACATGTCCGACGTCGGCGGCAAGGTGCCGGGCAGCCTGCCGACCAACGCCAGTTCGATCTGGGAAGAAGGCATTCGCATCCCGCCGGTGAAGCTGTACCGCCGTGGCGAGATGAACGCCGACATGCTCGACGTCATCCTGCACAACGTGCGCATGCCGCGCTGGAACCGCTCCGACCTCAACGCCATCGTCGCCGCCTGCCGTACCGCCGGCAAACGCTGCGTCGAACTGGCCGAGCGCTTTGGTGACGACGTGTTCTACAGCGCCCAGCAGGAAATGCTCGAGCGCACCCATCGGGCGATGAAAGAAGTGATCGGCCGTGTGGTGCCCGAGCACCGCCAGGTGTTCGAGGACTACATCTGCGACGACGGTGCCGGCCTGGGCCCCTACACCCTGCGCTGCGCACTGTGGCGCGAGGGCGACAAGGCGATCTTCGACTTCGAGGGCACCGATCCGCAGGCACCCTCCTCGGTCAACTTCTACCTCAACGAAGAGATGTTCAAGATCTTCTTCGGCGCGCTGACCATCAGCCTGTTCGACCCGGCGATCCTGCTCAACGACGGCTTCTACGACCTGGTGGAAGTGCGTATCCCGCAGGGCTCGATCCTCAAGCCGAACTTCCCCGCCGCCCTGTCCTGCCGCACCCACCTGCTGGGGCGCATCTTCGACATGATGGGCGGGCTGCTCGGCCAGGGCACGCCGCAGGCGATGAACGCCGCCGGTTTCTCCGACTCGCCGCACTTCATGTACTCGGGCTACGACCAGCAGGGCGAATGGTTCCAGCTGTTCCAGATCGGCTTCGGCGGCATTCCGGGACGGCCGGTGGGCGACGGCCCGGACGGCCACTCGCTGTGGCCGGGCTTCACCAACGTGCCCAACGAGTTCGTCGAGGCCTACTTCCCGCTGCGCATCGAAACCTACGAAACCCTCGCCGACTCCGGCGGTGCCGGCCTGCACCGGGGTGGCAACGGTCTGCGTGTGGCCTACCGGCTGCTGGTCGATGGCGAGGTGTCGATCCACGACGACCGCTGGTTGACCTACCCCTGGGGCGTCAACGGTGGTGCACCGGGTGAGCGCAGCCGCAAGGAACTGATCCGTGCCGATGGCACCCGGCAGATGCTGCCGGCCAAATGCGACAACATCCAGGTCAAGGCTGGCGACCTGGTGCTGTTCGACACCTGGGGCGGTGGTGGCTGGGGCGACCCGCTGCAGCGTGATCCGGCCAAGGTGCTCACTGATGTGCGCAAAGGCCTGGTCAGTGCCGACGGCGCCCGCCGCTATGGCGTGGTGGTCGCCAACGATGCCGTGGACGAGAGCGCGACTCGCGCCCTGCGCGAGGTCATGGCGGCCGAGCGCGGCGAGATCGAACTGTTCGATCGCGGCGGCACGCTGGACGAACTCAAGGCACGCTGCCTGGCCGAAACCGGCCTGCCGGCACCGACCACACCGTCCTGGAACTGAGGAATCGCCATGGCTCTGGATTCCCGCTCCCTCTCCCCGGCCCAGCGCTATGCGCTGGTGCTGGTGGATCTCTCGGTCGGTTTCACCGACCCGACGAAAAGCCCGCTGGCCAGCGAATGCCCGGCGGTCGTCGAGGCCAATCGCAAGCTGCTGGAAGCTTTCCGTCGGCGCGGCTGGCCGGTGATCTTCACCACCGTGGCCTATGACCAGCCAAACCAGGCGCGGGTCTTCCGCGAAAAGATACCGGCGCTGAACGTGCTGGCGGCAGGCTCGGAGCTGGTGCAGATAGACCCGCGCCTGACGCCGCAGGACGGCGAGCCGGTGCTGGTGAAGTTCTGGGCCAGTGCCTTCTTCGGCACCGACCTGGCGCAACGCCTGCACGAGGCCGGCGTCGACGGTGTGATGGTCACCGGCTTGACCACCAGCGGCTGCGTGCGGGCAACCGCGCTGGACGCCTTGCAGCACGAGTTCCGTGTGCTGCTGCCGGAACAGGCGGTGGGTGATCGCGATGCGCAGGCGCACCAGGCCAACCTGCGTGACCTGCAGATCAAGTACGCGGACGTGCGCGACCTGGAGGATTGCCTTGCGCTGCTGGGCTAGCGCACTGGCGCTGGCGGCCGTCGCCGGTTGCTCGGCGACGGCGCCCAGTCATGCTCCATCGACGGCCAGCAGCTCGGAGGGCGGCCGCTGTGCCGCCTTTGCCGATGCCTGGGTCAGCCACTTCCAGGCCAACGTGGCGAAGCTCGATGGCCAGCGCGTCGCCTCACTCGATCAGTCCCTGGCGCAGGCGCGCCAGGCCCTGCTGGACGCCGGCCAGGACGAGAACGCCTGTCAGAAGCCGTACTGCATCATCCAGCCGAAGGCCGGAGGGCGCCTGGACAGCTACTGCGGCTACCGGGTCGCCGACCCCACTGGCAACGAGTTGTACCGCTGGGTGCCCTGGACGCCCGCCCGACGCTGACCGAATAACAACCATATAAGAACCTGTTCAAAGCCTCGCGAGCTAGAGCCAGGCAAGGCGAAATCAAGCGAAGAACGCACTGGGCTCGTATTCGAGTTTACGAGCTGTAAATGAGCATTCTGAGCTTGATTTCAACGCAGCATGACCGACGCGCAGCAGGCTTTGAACAGGCTCGAAGAACCGCCCTTTTCTACTGCCGAGGTACACACCGTGGGAGCACAAACGCTCTACGACAAGCTCTGGGATCGTCATCGCGTGGAGGATCTGCCCGATGGCTCGACCCTGCTGTACATCGATCGCCACCTGCTGCACGAGGTGACGTCACCACAGGCCTTTGCCAACCTGCGCCTGGCAGGGCGCAAGCCCTGGCGCGTGGACACCAGCCTGGCGACGCCCGACCACAACGTGCCAACCCTGGGCCGCGAGCAAGGCCTGGGCGGCATCAGTGACCGCATCGCCCGGCAGCAGATCGCCGTGCTGGAAAGCAACAGCCGCGAATTCGGCATCCCGCTGTTCGCCCTCGACGACATGCGCCAGGGCATCGTCCATGTGGTCGGCCCCGAACAAGGCCTGACGCTACCGGGCATGACGCTGGTCTGTGGCGACTCGCATACCGCCACGCACGGCGCCCTGGCAGCGCTCGCGCATGGCATCGGCAGCAGCGAGGTCGAGCATGTGCTGGCCACCCAGACCCTGCGCAGTCGCAAGCTGAAGAACTATCGCATTCGCGTAGAAGGCGCCCTGGCCACGGGCGTCACGGCCAAGGATCTGGCGCTGTACATCATCGGCCGCATCGGCAGCGCCGGTGGCAGCGGGCACGCCATCGAGTTCTGCGGCCCGGTCATCGAAACGCTGTCGATGGAAGCACGCCTGACCCTGTGCAACATGAGCATCGAAGCCGGCGCACGTGTCGGGCTGATCGCCTACGATCAGATCACCGAGCGTTACGTGCGCGGCCGTCCGCTGGCGCCGACGCCCGAACACTGGGATGCGGCCACCGCCTACTGGCGCGAAACGCTGCATTCAGACGCCGACGCGCACTTCGACCAGGAACTGACGATCCAGGCCGAAGACATTCGCCCGCAAGTCACCTGGGGCACCTCGCCGGAAATGGTTCTGCCGATCAACGGCCATGTCCCGACGCTGGATATGGCCCGCGACGCCCTGCAGCGCCTGGACTGGGAGCGCGCCCTGGCCTACATGGATCTGCAGCCGGGCCAGGCGCTGGCAGGCGTGCCGCTGGATCGCATCTTCATCGGCTCCTGCACCAACGCACGCATCGAAGACCTGCGCGCCGCCGCCGACGTATTGCGCGGCCGCCGTGTGCACGAGCGTATCCGCCAGGCGCTGGTGGTGCCGGGCTCCGGCCTGGTCAGCCTGCAGGCCGAGCGCGAAGGCCTGGACCGTATCTTCAAGGCCGCCGGTTTCGAGTGGCGCGCACCGGGCTGCTCCATGTGCCTGGGCATGAACGCAGATCGCCTGAGCCCTGGCGAGCGCTGCGCGGCCACCTCCAACCGCAACTTCGAAGGCCGTCAGGGCAAGGGCGGTCGCACCCACCTGCTGTCGCCGACCATGGCGGCAGCCGCCGCCGTGGCCGGTGAATTGATCGACTTCAGGAATCTATGAGCATGCAGCCGCTGATCACTCACCAGGGCATCATCATCCCGCTCAACCGGGCCAACATCGACACCGACATGCTGCTGCCCAAGCAGTACCTCAAGAGCCTGGAAGCCTCAGGCTTCGGCGCTTTCCTGTTCGACGACGAGCGCTACCTCGATCCCGGCGAGATCGACACGCCGCTGGACAAGCGCCGCGAGAACCCGGCCTGCATCCTCAACCAGCCGCCCTACCGCCAGGGCAGCGTGGTGCTGACGCAAGCCAACTTCGGCTGTGGCTCCAGCCGCGAGCACGCGGTGTGGGCGCTGCGCGATTTTGGGGTGCGGGTGGTCATTGCCCCCAGCTTCGGCGATATCTTCCGCAACAACTGCTTCAACAACGGCGTACTGCCGCTGCTGTTGGAGCAAGCAGCCATCGACGAGCTGTTCGCCCTGACCGAGGCACAGCCCGGCCTGCAGGCCGAGGTGGATGTGGAACGTCGCTTGCTTTCGGTTAGCGGCGGGGTATGGTGTTTCGAACTCGACGAAGGGCGTCGCCAGCGCCTGCTCAAGGGCCTAGACGAAGTAGGTGAAAGCCTGTGCTACGGGGCACGGATCAGCGCCTATGAAGAACGTCGCCGGCTCAGCGAGCCCTGGCTTTTCCGCAGTTGAGCAATACCGGCCATGAGCCGGCTACCAGTGCCCAGGCTTCATAACAATAAGAGGGTCAATACACCGTGGAATTCGCCAACGCGGAACTCGACCGGGTACGAGTCTGCCTGATCGGCAACTCGAAACTGAGCCAGGTGGTGCACAGCCTGATTCCGGAGTTCGAGGCTCTGGCCAGCATCACCATCATCGACAACATCTTCAACGATGCGGTGAAGGCAGCACGTGATCTGATCGAACGGCAGCAGGTGGACATCTTCATCAGTGCGGGGGCCAACGCCTTCTACCTGCAAGATACCCTGCCCATTCCGGTGCTGGCACTGAAGGTGGAGCAGGCCGACCTGATCCAGGCCGTGCTCACCGCGCGGCGCATTTCCTCGAAAATCCTGCTGCTGACCTACGAGCGGCAGGAAACCAACGTCGAGCTGCTCAGCCTGTTCGACGGTGTCGAACTCACCCACCACACCTACAGCACCGCCGAACACGCCAAGGAGATCTTCCACAGCGTGCGCAACGAGGGCTTCGGCGTGGTCATCGGCTCCAGCTATGCCTGCGACCTGGCCGAGTACGCCGGGCTGCAGTCGGTGCTGCTGTACTCGCGCGAGTCGTGCCGCAACCTGCTGCGCAAGGCGATCCGCCAGGCCGGCCAGCACAAGCGCGAACAACAGCACGCGGCCATCGGTCAGTTCCTGCTGGAACAGAATCACCAACCCCAGGTGCTCACCAACCGCACGGGTGCAGTGGTGGCCTGGAACAACGCAGCCAGCACCTTGATCCCCAACATCGGCCGACGCCGGCGCCTCGATGGCGTGCTCGACAGCAAGATGCTCGATGCCCAGAGCCTGCGTGCCGAGGGCCTGCTGCTGGGTGACCGCCTATGCAGCCTGACCAAGCAGCCGTTCGAGCTGGGCGGCGAAGCTGTCGGTTTTCTCTACAGTTTCCAGCTCAGCCCACTGGCCATGCCCCAGGATGACGGGCGGCGCCTGGTGTTCCAGTCCAGCCGGATGGCGGAAGTGCAGAACCAGTTGAACGTTTACGGTGCCACACCGGGCACCGTGCTGATCCGCGGTGAAACCGGTACCGGCAAGGAGCTGGCAGCGCGCCAGGTGCACGTTTCCAGCGCCAATGCCAAGGGCCCGTTCGTGGCGATCAACTGTGCGGCGATCCCTGCAGAGCTGTTCGAGTCGGAGTTGTTCGGCTATGCCGAGGGCGCCTTCACCAGCGCCAAGAGCGGCGGCAAGTCCGGCCTGCTGGAAAGCGCCAACAACGGCACCTTCTTCATGGACGAGATCAACTCGCTGCCGCTGCCGCAGCAGGCCAAATTGCTGCGCGTGCTACAGGAACGCGAAGTGAGCCCGGTCGGCTCACGGCGGCCGATCTCGCTGAACATCAAGTTCGTCGCCGCCTGCAACGTCGACCTGATGGACGAAGTACGCGCCGGGCGCTTCCGCGAAGACCTCTACTACCGCATCAGCACCTTCGCCGTGCACATCCCGCCGCTGCGCGAGCGGGTCGAAGACATTCCGGTACTGACCGCCTACCTGATGCGCCGCGAAGGCCTGCGCTACGCCCTGGAGGTGGAACCGGACGCGCTGATCAAGGGCGTGGCCCAGGTGTTTCGCCGCTATCACTGGCCCGGCAACGTACGCCAGCTGGAGAACGTGGTGGAACGGCTGATCGTCTCGCAGCGCATGTACGGCAGTTGCGAAGCCCTGCTCGAGGCGCTGCCGCGAGTGGTGCCCGAGCTCTACGCCCCCCTTGGCGAGGGTGAGAACGGCGGGCACCTGCATCACGTCGAGCAGGAAGAAATCGTCAAGGCGCTGCAACTGTTCGCCGGCAACAAAAGCATGGCCGCCGAGTACCTGGGCATCAGCCAGACCACCTTGTGGCGCCGCCTCAAACGTCTACAGAGTGGAGAGAACCACGTATGAAAGCCTGGCAGGCAACGCCGCCCTTCGGACTCGCGGCCCTGCGCCTGATCGAACGCCCCCGCCCGACGCCCGGCCCGCAGCAGGTGCTGATCAAGGTGCAGGCAGCGGCGCTCAACTACCGTGACCTGGAAATGGCCAGCGGCACCTATCAGGGCCAACCTCAGCACGCCTTCACCCTGCTCTCGGATGGCGCTGGCGAGGTGGTCGAAGTCGGCGCGGCAGTCACCCGGTTCACCCCGGGCGAACGGGTGATCGGCTGCTTCTGGCAGGGCTGGGAAGGCGGACGCCTGGGCGATACCGGCAGCGTGTTGCCGCTGGGCGGCCCGCTCGATGGCATGCTCAGCGAATACGTGCTGCTCGATGAGCGCGGCGTGGTGCCCTGCCCCGGGCACCTGTCCTGGGAAGAAGCCGCCACCCTGCCCTGCGCCGCATTGACGGCCTGGCAGGCGCTGGTGGTCGAAGGCCAGATCAAGGCCGGCGACTGGGTGCTGCTGCAAGGCAGCGGCGGCGTGTCGCTGTTCGCCCTGCAATTCGCCCTGTTGCACGGCGCCCGAGTGATCGTCAGCTCCAGCCAGGATGACAAGCTGCAGCGCCTGCAAGCGCTCGGCGCCACGGGGCTGGTCAATTACCGCAGCACGCCCGACTGGCACGAACAGGTCATGGCCATCACCCAGGGACACGGCGTCGATCATGTGCTGGAAGTGGGCGGCCCGCGCAGCTTCGCCCAGTCGCTGCTGTCGCTGCACACCAGCGGCCAGATCAACGTGATCGGCTACCTCGGCGGTCAGCAGGGCGAGATCAACCCGTTGCTGATCCTGCAACGCAATGCCCGCGTGCGCGGCATCGCCGTCGGCCCGCGGCAGTCGTTCGAGTCGATGAACCGCGCCATCGAGGCCAACGGCCTGCGCCCACTGCTCGACAGCGTGCACGACTGGCTCGATCTGCCCAAAGCCCTGGCGCATCTGCAGTCGGGCCAGCATTTCGGCAAGGTGGTGCTGCGCATCAGCCCCCCATGAACGAACAACCTACTGCCTTGAACCCGGTTGATCAGGAGTGCCTCATGCCAGCGGCTCTGACGATGCAACGCGTGCGAACCGAAACGGATCCATTCGAACCCTTCGCCCTGTCCCAGGCGATTGCGCTGGGTGACTGGCTGTTCGTGTCTGGCCAGGCCGCGCTGGATGCGCAAGGTGGTGTGGTCGGAGCCGGCGATTTCGTGCAGCAGGCCGAATGCGCCTTCGGCAATCTGCAGCAGGTGCTGCAGGCCGGCGGCGCAAGCCTGGATGACGTGGTCAAGGTCACGCTGTTTCTCACCGACATGGGGCATTTCCCCGAGGTCGTGGAACTGCGCCGTCGCTACTTCCGTCCGCCCTATCCCGCGGACAGCATCGTTGAAGTCAAGGCGCTGGCACTGCCTGAGCTGATGTTCGAAATCGAGGCCATCGCCGTGCGCGGTACCGGCGCTGCCAAGGCAACCGGTTAGAGCCTTTTCCTTTCCCTAGCGCTTCGTGCGAAAACCCTTACGAGTAGTCCGTCATGCCTGAATTCAACGCCCCGCTGCGCGACATGCGCTTCGTCCTCCATGAAGTCTTCCAGGCCCCCAGCCTGTGGGCACGCCTGCCGGCCCTGGCGGACACCGTCGATGCCGACACCGCCGATGCCATCCTCGAAGAAGCCGCCAAGGTCACCGGCGGCCTGATCGCCCCGCTCAACCGCAGCGGCGACGAGGAAGGCGCGCAGTGGGAAGGCGGCAACGTGCGCACCCCAGCTGGTTTTCGCGAGGCCTACGCCACCTACACCGAAGGCGGCTGGGTCGGCCTGTCCGGCAACCCGCAGTATGGCGGCATGGGCATGCCCAAGATGCTCGCCGTGGCCTTCGAGGAAATGCTCTACGCCGCCGGCTCCAGTTTCGCGCTGTACTCGGCGCTGAGTTCCGGCGCCTGCCTGGCCATCGACGCCCATGCCAGCGAAGAACTGAAAACCACCTATCTTCCGCCGATGTACGAGGGCCGCTGGGCCGGTTCCATGTGCCTGACCGAGGCCCACGCTGGCACCGACCTGGGCATCATCAGAACCCGCGCCGAGCCGCAGGCGGACGGCAGTTACAAGGTTACCGGCAGCAAGATCTTCATCACCGGCGGTGAGCAGGATCTGACCGAGAACATCATCCATCTGGTGCTGGCCAAGCTGCCGGACGCACCGGCCGGGCCGAAAGGCATCTCGCTGTTCCTAGTGCCCAAGGTGATGGTCAACGCCGATGGCAGCCTGGGCGCACGCAACGCGGTGAACTGCGGCTCCATCGAGCACAAGATGGGCATCAAGGCCTCGGCCACCTGCGTGATGAACTTCGACGGTGCCACCGGCTATCTGATAGGTGAGGTCAACAAGGGCCTGGCGGCGATGTTCACCATGATGAACTACGAGCGCCTGTCCATCGGCATTCAGGGCATCGGCTGCGCCGAGGCGTCCTACCAGTCGGCCGTCAGCTACGCCCGCGAACGTATCCAGAGCCGCGCCGCTAGCGGCCCGGTGGCCAAGGACAAGGTCGCCGACCCGATCATCGTGCACGCCGACGTGCGCCGCATGCTGCTGACCATGAAGGCACTGAACGAAGGCGGTCGCGCCTTCGCCTGCTACGTCGGCCAGCAGCTCGACCTGGCCAAGTACGCCGAGGACGCGGATGAGCGGCAGAACGCCGAAGCCCTGGTCGCCCTGCTCACTCCGGTGGCCAAGGCCTTCTTCACCGACACCGGGCTGGAAAGCTGCGTGCACGGCCAGCAGGTGTTCGGCGGCCACGGCTATATCCGCGAATGGGGCCAGGAGCAGTTGGTACGCGACGTGCGCATCGCACAGATCTACGAAGGCACCAACGGCATCCAGGCACTCGACCTGCTGGGGCGCAAGGTGGTGGCCAATGGCGGCGCCGCGCTGCGCCTGTTCGCCAGCGAAGTGCGCGACTTCGCCCATGCCCATGAATCGCCGTTCGGCGAACGCCTGGTGGAAGCGCTGGAGCGCCTGGAAGCGCTCAGCGGCTGGCTGCTGGAGCAGGCCAAGGGCGATCCCAACTCGGTGGGCGCCGCCTCGGTGGAGTACCTGCACCTGTTCGGCTATGTCGCCTACGCCTACATGTGGGCACGCATGGCGGCCGTGGCGCAGACCTCGCAGAGCGAAGACGACGCCTTCTACGGCGGCAAGCTGGCCACTGCAGAGTTCTTCTTCGCCCGCCTGCTGCCGCGCACCCTGAGCCTGGAGGCGAGTATTCGCGCCGGCAGCCAGCCTCTGTACGGCCTGGCCGCAGAGCAGTTCTAAACGTAGGACGGGTGCAACCCGCCACCGCCAAGCCGGCGGGTTGCACTCGCCCTACGCGGACTCATGAACGGCCTCGGCCTTGCGGTACCCGCTGAGCATGAAGAACACCACTACCGCGAGCACGCCGACCATCGCCGCCGAGGTCAGCAGCAAGGTCGAGTGAGTGGCCGAGAACGCTGCCTTGGCCGCGTCGATCAGGGCGCTGGCCTGCGGTTCGGCCAGCCCCTTGGCGACCAAGTAGCTGTCGCCAATGGAACGCGCGGCACGTTCGGCCAATGGTGCTGCCAATTCGGCGTCGAGCACGATGCTGTGACGGAACACGCTGCTCATGAACACGCCGAAGAAGGTGATGCCCAGGCCCGTGCCGAGTTCGTAAGCGGTGGCTTCCAGCGAGCCGGCTGCCCCGCCCTTGCTGGCCTCCACCGAACCCATGATGGCGATGGACGAGGCTGTCAGACCGATGCTCAGGGTCAGCCCCAGTAGCGCCAGCATCGCCGGCACGCCGAAACCGGGTTCATGGAAATCGGCCAGGGCCAGGAAGGCCAGGGCCATGGCGGACAAGCCCAGCGACGCGCTGGACAACAGGCGCAGGCCGCAGAGGTTGGACAAATAGCCGGCCACCGGACCACCGACGGCCGCCGCCGCCATGATCGGGATCATGAAGATGCCGGCCTGCAACGGCGTCTTGCCCAACACGTACTGCAACTCCTGCGCGAGTGTCAGCTCGACCCCGGCCAGGGCGCCGATGGCCACCACCGCCATGATGATGCCGGCCAGGATCGCCGGGCGCGAGAACAACGACAGATCGAGCATGGGCGTCGCCGAACGCAGTTGCAGGCGCACGAAGAAGCTCAGCAGCGCGAACCCCAGCAGCGCCATCAGCAGCGCCACGCCCAGCGGCTGCGTGGCGCCGACCGCGGCCTTGATGCCATACACCAGCGCCAGCATGCCGGCGATCAGCAACAGCGCCTGGCCCAGCGCCCAGGTGCCGGGCGTGGTCGCTTCCGTGCGCGGCAGCAGCAGGAACACCAGCGGCGCGACCACCAGCATGATCGGCACATTGATCAAGAACGCCGAGCCCCACCAGAAGTGCTCCAGCAACGCCCCACCAATCAGCGGCCCTAGTGCGGCGCCGGCCGCGCCGACCATGCCCCACAGCCCGAGTGCCATGGCACGCTCGTCTTCGTCCTCGAAGGTGCGACGGATGATGCCCAGCACGCACGGCATGATCATCGAACCGCCGAGGGCCAGCAGCACCCGTGCAGCGATGAGCAGCGCCGGATTCGGCGCGAAGGCCGCCAGTAACGAAGCGATGCCGAACACCACCAGGCCGGTGAGCAGCACGCGGCGGTTGCCGATGCGGTCGGCCAGGGTGCCCATGGGCACCAGCAGTCCCGCCATCAGCAGTGGGTAGATGTCGATGATCCACAGCACCTCGGTGGCCGATGCGCCGAGCGCCAGGGTCAGCGAAGGCACGGCGATGTGCAGGATGGTCATGTCGATGACCACCGGCAGGAAGGCCAGCATGACGGCCAGCAGGATCAGCCAGCGACGGGGAATGACAGCGAACATGAACGGACTCGTGGGCAAAATCGAATGGACTCTACTGAGCCGCCGTTACAGCGGCAATCTTGGTGATGTCGCGCTCGCCCAGGCCGCCACCCAGTGACTTGAACAACGCCACCCGGTTGGCGATTTCCGCACGACGCAGCTCCAGCAGCGCCTGCCGCGCGGCCTGCAACTGGCGTTGGGCATCGAGCAGTTCCAGGCGACCGTCGATGCCCGCGCGGTAGCGCAGGTCGGATAGTTCCAGGCGCCGTTCGGCAGCCGTCACCGCGCGCAGTTGCGCCTCGATCTGGCGGTCGAAGGTGGCCGTACCGGCCAGCGCATCGGCCACCTCGCGGAAGGCCGTCTGAATGGCGCGCTCGTACTGGGCCACCGCCTCGGATTTGCGCACCTTGGCCAGGCGCAGTTCAGCACGCAGCCGCCCGGCCTGAAACAACGGTTGCGAGATCTGCGGCGTGAAGCGCCAGACCTGACGGCTCGGGTCGAACAAGCCACCGAGCGAGGTGCTGGCATAACCGAACGACGCGGTCAGGGAGATCTGCGGGAAGAACGCCGCCCGCGCCGCGCCGATATCGGCATTGGCGGCGACCAGCATCTGCTCGGCCTGGCGCAGATCCGGCCGGTTCAGCAGCAGGTCGGCCGGCAACCCGGCCGGTAATTGCGCGATCACCGGCTGACGCTCCAACGGCAAGCCGGCGGGCAGGTCGCCCGGCAGCTCGCTACCCACCAGCAATTGCAGGGCGTTGTCCGCCTGCGCCAGGGCGCGACGGCGCGCCTCCAGGTCGGCTTCGGCCAGGGCCACCTGCCCTTCGGCCTGGGCAACATCCAGGCTGCTGTTCTGCTCGGACTGTTTGAGCAGGCGCGCCAGTTCCAGCGACTGCTGCCAATCGCCCCGCGTGCGTTCGGCCAGTTGCAGTTGTTCGTCGGCCAGGCGTTGGGCGAAGTAGGCCTCGGCCACCGCGCCGACCAGGGTGATCTGCGCCGCATCGCGGCCCTGCTCGCTGGCCAGGTAACGGGCCAATGCGGCATCGGACAGCGAGCGTACACGGCCGAACAGATCCAGCTCGAAAGCGCTGGTGCCGACGTTCAATGCGACCTGGCGATTCACCTCGCGGCGCGACTCGCCGCTATTGCCCTGCGCCAGAGCGCGCTCGCGCGTGTGGCTGGCGTCGAGCGACACCGACGGCAGCCGCGTGGACTCCTGGATATTGAACATCGACCGCGCTGCTTCCACATTCAGCGCGGCCAGGCGCAGGTCGCGGTTGTGCACCAGGGCCAGTTCGATCAGCCGCTGCAACTGGGGGTCAGCGAACATCGTGCGCCAGCCCATTGCGCTGGCGGGCACGACGCCGTCTTGTGCCATGAGGGCATGGCCCATATCGGGGAAGCTGGCCGGCACCGGTGACGTCGAGTGCTCCAGTTTGGGCGTCAGCGAACAGGCCGATAGGCAACCGACCAGGACGATTATCAAGAACGAACGCACGATCATTTATCCTCACCGAGCTGCGGCACACTGGCGGTGCGCTGTGCGCGCCAACTCTGGAAGCGTTCCTGCAGCCCCATCACGAACACGAAGAAGGCCGGCACGAAGAACACCGCCAGCAGGGTGCCGCTGAGCATGCCGCCGAACACCCCGGTGCCGATGGCATGCTGGGTTTCGGCGCTGGCGCCGGAAGCGAGCATCAGCGGCACCACACCGAGGGTGAAGGCCAGCGAGGTCATCAGGATCGGCCGCAGGCGCAGGCGCGCAGCGGTCACGGCGGCGTCGATCAGCGTGCGCCCCTCGGCATGCAACTGGCGGGCGAACTCGACGATGAGAATGGCGTTCTTCGCCGACAGGCCGATGATGGTGATCATCCCCACCTTGAAGAACACATCGTTGGGCATGCCACGCAGCATCACCGCAGCTACCGCACCAAGCAGGCCCAGCGGCACCACCAGCATCACCGACAGCGGGATCGACCAGCTCTCGTAGAGCGCCGCCAACACCAGGAACACCACCAGCGCCGAGAGCAGCATCAGCAGCGGCGCCTGCGCCGCCGACTGGCGCTCCTGCAGCGACTGCCCCGTCCAGGCCACGGCGAAGCCCTGCGGCAACTGCGCCACCAGGCGCTCCATCTCGGCCATCGCCGCACCGCTGGACACACCAGTTGCAGCACCACCGGCGATACGCACGGCGGGAAAACCCTGGAAGCGCATCATCTGCTGCGGCGACTCGCTCCACACCGGCGTCACCACTTCGCGCAGCGCCACCATGCCGCCGCTGGCGTTGCGCACGCGCAGGCCGAGCACGTCGTCCAGTTGCATACGCGCCGAGGCATCGGCCTGCAGGATGACCTGCTGCATGCGCCCGGCATTGGGAAAATCGTTGACGTACAGCGAACCCATGGCCGCCGACAGAGTACTGCTCACGGACGCGAAGGACAGCCCCATGGCCTCGGCCTTCTGCCGGTCGATCTCCAGG
Source organism: Pseudomonas mendocina (assembly GCF_003008615.1). Classification (NCBI taxonomy): domain Bacteria; kingdom Pseudomonadati; phylum Pseudomonadota; class Gammaproteobacteria; order Pseudomonadales; family Pseudomonadaceae; genus Ectopseudomonas; species Ectopseudomonas mendocina. The sequence continues at coordinate 3,763,783 of NZ_CP027657.1, read as the reverse complement.
CGGATGCTCTCGCCGGGCGGCAGGCCATCGGGGTAGACGTCGCTGACCACCTCGCTCTGCGCCGCCAGCTCCAGCAATCGAGCCTGCGCCGCCAGCAGCGCGGCCTCGCCACGATTGGCGCGATCCTGCAGGAACAGGGTGAAACCCGAGGAGGTACCCAGCTCGTCGATGGCCGGCGGCATCAGGCTCATCACCGTGCCTTCGACGTTATCGGCCATGGCCTGCTGCGCCAGCGCGGCTTCCTCGGCGGCCGTGGCGCCATTACGTTGATCCCAGTCCTTGAGCATGGTGAAGGCCATGGCCGCGTTGGGGCCGGAGCCGGCGAAGCTGAAGCCTAGCACCACCATGTTCGCATCCAGGCCCGGACGCGAGGCAACATGCGCCTCGTAGGCCTTGACCACGTCCAGGGTGCGTTCGCTGGTGGCGCCCGTGGGTAACTGGATGGAAGTCATGAAATAGCCCTGGTCCTCCTCGGGCAAGAAGGACGATGGCAACTGCGCGGCCGCGACGACCAGCACTGCGCAGAGCACGGCGAACGCTGCCATCATCCGCCCGCTGCGCCCGACCAGGCGCGCCACCCGTGCCCCATAGCTCGCCGTAAGGCGCTCGAAGCCACGGTTGAAGGCGCCGAAGAAGCCGCGTTTTTCATGATGATCCGCGCTCACCGGGCGCAGCAGCGTGGCGCACAGAGCCGGCGTCAGGGTCAGGGCGAGGAAGGCCGAGAACAGGATCGACACCGCCATCGACAGGGTGAACTGCTGGTAGATCACTCCCACCGAACCGCTGCCGAAGGCCATGGGGATGAACACGGCAGTCAGCACCAGAGTGATGCCGATCACCGCGCCGGTGATTTCCCGCATCGCCTGCAGGGTCGCTTCTTTCGGCGAAAGCCCCTGGGTGACCATCAGCCGTTCGACGTTTTCCACCACCACGATGGCGTCATCGACGATGATGCCGATGGCCAGCACCATGCCGAACATGGTCAGCGAGTTGATCGAAAACCCCGCCAGCAGCATCACCGCGAAGGTGCCGAGCAGCGCGATGGGCGCGACGATGGCCGGGATCAGCGTGTAGCGCAGGTTCTGCAGGAACAGGAACATCACCAGGAACACCAGCACCATGGCCTCGAACAGGGTGTAGATCACCTTTTCGATGGACACCTTGACGAAGGGCGCGGTGTCGAACGGCACCGAGTAGGCCATGCCGGCCGGCATGCTCGACGCCAGCTCGGCCAGGCGCTCACGCACGGCCGATGCGGTGCGTACGGCATTGGCGCCCGGTGACAACTGAATGGCGGCACTGGTCGCCGCCACGCCGTTCTCGCGGTTGGAGAAGCCGTAGGACTGCGCGCCCAGCTCGACCCGTGCCACGTCGCCGAGCACCACCTTGGCGCCATCGGCACCGGCGCGCAGCACCACGGCAGCGAACTGCTCCGGCGTGCTCAGTTGCCCCTGCACGGTCAGCGGCACGGTCAGGCGCTGGCCTGGCACGGCGGGCTCGTCACCGACCCGACCGGGTGCGATCTGCGCGTTCTGCTGCTCGATAGCCTGGGCCAGCTCGTTCATCGTCAGGCCGTAAGCGGTGAGCTTGTTCGGGTCGACCCAGACGCGCATGGCCTGCTCGGCGCCAAACAGCTGCACACGCCCCACGCCCTCTATGCGGCGCAGTTCCTGGACGATATTGCGCGCCAGGTAATCGTTCAGCGCCACTTCGTCGTACTGGCCGTTGGGTGAGGTCATGCCGACCATCATCAGAAAGCCCGAGGCGGCGGACTCCACCTGCACACCGTTTTGCCGCACGGCCTGGGGCAGGCGCGGCTCGACCGCCTTGATGCGGTTCTGCACGTCCACCTGGGCCAGCTCTGCGTCGGTGCCCGGCTTGAAGGTAGCGGTGATCTGCGCGGTACCCGAGGTATCCACCGAGGATTCGAAGTACAGCAGGTTCTTCACCCCCGACAGCTCCCGTTCGACCAGGCTCACCACCGAATCGTTGAGGGTCTGCGGCGTGGCCCCCGGATAGGTGGCGTAAAGGGTTACCGAGGGCGGCGCCACTGACGGATAGCGGGCAATGGGCAACTGCGGGATGGCGATGACGCCGAACAGCACGATGAACAGGGCGATGACCCAGGCGAACACCGGGCGGTTGATGAAAAACTGCGGCATGACGATCTCTCCGAACTCAGCGCGCGACGGCGCTGAGGCGTTCGCCGTTGGCGGCGGGCTGCCAGGGGCGCGTGGCAACCTGGGCGTCGGAACTCAGACGTTCGATGCCCTCGACCACCACCTGCTGCCCGGCACTGAGCCCGGACACCACGCGGTAACGGCGCTCGACCAGCTCACCGAGCTCGATGGGCACCGGGCGTACCTGGCCATGGGCATCGACCACCCACACGCTGGCCTGGCCTGCCGTACGGGTCACAGCCTGCTGCGGCACGCTGAGGGCGGCGGGGTAATGGGCACGGGGAATCCGCGCCTGCACGTAGAGGCCGGGCAGCAGACGGCGTTGCGGGTTATCCACCAGTACGCGCAGCAGTACGTCGCCGGTGCCGGCATCCACTTCGATGCCGGAGAACAGGATGCGCCCGCGCATGCCCAGCGGCTTGCCGTCGCTGCCGAGGATGTCCACGCTCAGTTCCGGCGTCGCCGAGCCGGCCTGCTGACGCAAGGTGTCCAGGATCGAAGCGGACTGGCGCACGTCGACGTACACCTGGTCGATCTGCTGGATACGCGCCATGGGCGTGGCATCGGTGGGCGACACCAGCGCCCCTTCGCTGACCAGCGCCTGGTCGATGCGCCCGGCAATCGGCGCCTCGACGCTGGCGAACTGCAGGTCCAGCTTGCGCCGCGCCAGCGTCGCCCTGGCCTGGGCTACGTCGGCGGCGGCCTGCTCGCGCTGCGCCACGGCATCGTCATACACCTGGCGGCTGACCGCTTCGGCCTGCACCAGCGGTTTCAGGCGCTCGGCCTGCACACTTGCCCGCGCCAGGGTCGCCTCGGCGCGTTGCAGGGCAGCGGCAGCGCTGTCGACCTCGGCCTTGAACGGTGCTGGGTTGATCTGGAACAGCACGGCACCGGCCTTGATTTCGGCGCCCTGCTCGAACAGGCGGCGTTGCACGATGCCGCCGATCTGCGCACGAATCTCGGCGCTGCGCACGGCAGCGACACGCGCCGGCAGATCCTCGCTGACCGACAGTTCATGTGCCTCAAGCGTCAGCACCGACACCTGCATTGGCGCGGCCGCTTCGGCGTGCTCGGGTGCCGCGTCGCACCCCGTCAGCGCCAATACGGCAAGCCCTGCGAGCACGATGCTCAGATGCCGTTGTTTGCTGCCCATAACCCACTCCTCGTTGCCCACTGCGCTCCGCCGATCTGATGGCGACCGGGAGCTGATCGAGGCTGCAGTCTGGGGCAGCACTGTTGCGAATGATTCGAGGCTTTGTGGAGAAAGCATGGAGGCCGCGATAACATTCAGCGCCACCGTCTGCGAGCCTGCCCATGTCCGAGCCCCACGCACGCACCAGCCCCGCCTCCCCCGCCCCGGCACTGGTGCTGATCGCCGAGGACGAAGCCGAGATCGCCGACATCCTCATCGCCTACCTGCAACGCAGCGGCCTGCGCACCGAGCACGCCAGCGATGGCCAGCAGGCACTGGCCCTGCATCAGACGCTCAAGCCGGATCTGCTGCTGCTTGACGTGCAGATGCCCGTGCTCGATGGCTGGAAGGTGCTCAGCGAGATTCGCTCCCGTGGCGACACCCCGGTGATCATGCTCACGGCGCTCGATCAGGACATCGACAAGCTGATGGGGCTTCGTCTGGGCGCCGACGACTACGTGGTCAAACCCTTCAACCCAGCCGAGGTGGTGGCACGGGTGCAGGCGGTGCTGCGGCGCACGCGGGGCAGTGTTCCTGCCGCCTCGCAGATGTTGCGCGTCGGCGCGTTCCAGATCGATCTGGACAGCCACGAAGCCAGCGTCTTTCGTGATGGCCAGGCGCAGACGCTGGAACTGACCCTGACCGAGTTCAAACTGCTGGCCTGCCTGATGCGCGCGCCGAAACGGGCGTTCAGCCGCGCCGAACTACTGGAAAGCTGCCTGCCCGAGGGCGACACCCAGGAGCGTACCGTGGACAGCCACGTCAGCAAGCTGCGCAAGAAGCTCGAAGCCCTCGACATCCAGGGCGTGCCGGCCAGCGTCTGGGGCGTGGGCTATCGCTTCGGCGTCGAGTCATGAAACCGACACCGGGGCTGCGCCGGCAGATCATCCTGTCCCTGGCGGTAATGGCGCTGGGGATCATCTTCATCGCGGTGTTCGGTTCCTACGTGTTCTACGCCATCGCCGTGGCCTACATGCCGGGCAGCATCTCCGAAACCTGGATGCCCTCGCGGGTAGAGATGATCTGGATCGGTTGCACCATCATCGCTGCACTGGGCATGGCGGTCTTCGTCGCCGTACGCCTGTCGCGACGGCTGATCTCCCCGCTGAACGCAGTGGCACACAGCTTGCGCGAAGTGGCTCAGGGCAAGCTCGATGCGCGCGCCCCGCTGGACGAACAGGCCATGGGCGAAACCGCACAACTGGTGCGCGACTTCAACGCCATGGCCGAGCGCCTGCAAAGCATGACCCGCGAGCGTGAGTTCTGGAACGCCGCCATCGCCCACGAACTGCGCACCCCGGTGACCATCCTGCGCGGCCGCCTGCAAGGCCTGGCCGAAGGCGTGTTCAGCCCCAGCGCCGAGCTGTTCGAAGGCCTGCTGCGCCAGGTCGAAGGCCTCAACCACCTGATCGAAGACCTGCGCGTGCTGAGCCTCAACGACAGCGGTCACCTGGAAGTGCAGCGGAGCCGCGTGCGCCTGGCCGATGAACTGGGCAGCGTGTTGCAGGCCTTCGCCACGCCGCTGGCGGACAAGGGTTTTCACCTGCACCGGGAACTGGACGCCGAACTGCAGGTGGAATGCGATGCCGTGCGCATCCGCCAGGCGCTGATGGCGCTGCTGGAAAACGCCCTGCGCCATGCCGACCCAGGCAGCCTGCGGGTGCGTCTGGAGCAGGTCGGCGACGACTGCCAACTGAGCGTGGAAGACGACGGCCCCGGCATCGACAGCGCCCTGGCCGCCGACATCTTCGAAGCCTTTCGCCGTGGCGACCCGTCGCGCTCGCGCAAGAGCGGCGGCAGCGGCCTCGGCCTGGCAGTGGTCAAGGCCATCGCCGAGGCACATGGCGGGCAGGCGTACTGTCAGGCGTCAGCGAACGGAGGCAGCCGCTTCGTGTTGAGCTGGCCGCTACAAAGGCCCGAGTAGAAATCGCCGCTCGTACTCACCACCTGACGCGAAAACCGACCGTGGCGCCGTAACCGTAGGAGTCGCTGTTGGCCAGGCTGCGGGTGAAGTTGCCTTCACCATAGAGCGAGTACTTGCCGCCGTCCCAGTCATGCGAACCACCGAAGCCGACGCCGGCCCGCACACGGTCATCGCGGCTGCGAAACACCTGATCGTCGACACGCACCGAGGTACCGTCGAGGAACTCGTTGTACAGGTTGGCGATGGTGTAGAGACGCGTGCTGTCGAGCTGACGCTCCAGGCTGATGCCCACGCGCCCTTGCAGGCTGTCGTCGCGGCCGGGGCGAACCGAGGCGCCGAATACATCGCTGAAGCTGTCGAAGCGCACCTTCGAGTAGGTCACCTGGGCCTGCGGGGTGATCACCCAGCCTCGATCCAGGGTGAAGCGCTTGCCGCTCTCCAGCGAGAAGGCGTAGCCGAACGCATCGTTGTCGCTGACCAGGCCACGCACCGGCCGCGCCGAAAGGTCACTGTCGTACCAGGTCGCCTGCGCCGTGCCATCGACATAGAAGCCGTCGTTGCCGTACCAGGTGAGCGTGGCGCCGAGGCCATAGCCATCGGTGGAGATATCGCCAGAGCCATAGTCACCCGCGCCATAGCGCCACTTGGTGTCGGCACTGCCGTTGACGTAATGCAGGGAAAGGCCGCCAACGAGGTGGCCGCCGTCGTTCTGCAGCAGCAGCGCATCGAGACCGATCTGCGTTCTGGTCATGTCGTAGCGGTACTCGCTGCCGGAGGTCGAACGCTGCGGGTCGACGCGATTGTGCCCACCTTCAACCCGTATCCAGAGGCCACTCGGGGTGGTGAAACGGCCACTGGCCTCCTCGACCGACGACACTGCACTGCCCTCCTCCCACGGACGATTGCCCACGCGTTGATACAGCGTCGGCACACCATTGAGCCCAAGCAGGATCTGCGGATAAGCCTCGTAGCTGGGCACGCCCGGCTGGTAAAGCGGCGTGCCGGGCGGCGCGGAGGTGTTCTGAATGACCGAGCGCAGGTACCAGTCGCCATCCAGGGGAGTGGATACACCGCCCTGATACAGCCGATAGGCGTAGGCGCCGGCCACCACCGCCGGGTCACCTTCGTAGGTCGTGCTGCTCGCCAGGGTGAAGATGCCGTTGGACGCCCCACCGACCTCGATGATCCTGATCCCTTCGGTGGTTTGCGCACCGGTACCACCGACGTTGATGACGGTGATGGGTGTACTGCCGGAGGTGGAGCCGGTGATCACCAGACGGTCGGTCGGAGAACTGTCGTCACCCAGCTGGGTTCTGATTTCGATGCTCCCGCCCGCCGGCGTGTAATCTCCGGCAATCGTCAGCGTACCCAGACTGCCAGGCTGCCCCGGCGCGATCACCCCGCGGTTGGTGGTGACGCCGACCTGGCCGATGCCCGTGAGACGAGCCCCCGCCAGCACATCCATGGTGCCGCCAAGGGTGCCATCGACCTGCAGGGTTCCGGCCTGTACCAGAGCGTCGCCGGTGAAGGTCGAGCTGTTGCCCGTCAAGGTCAGTCTGCCCGCGCCCAGCTTGTTGAAGGTCGAGGTGCCGGAAAAGGCGGTGCCGATGCCGATGTTGTAGCCGTTGCTGTCGAACCAGGCGCCCTCCGTGCCCACGGCCAGCCCCGCCGTGAAGTTTCTCAGGAAGTTGTTCTCGTTGCGGTTGGCCCGCAGAATGCCGCCATCAAGATCGAGGTCGGCAGTGCCGAGCCCGGCAATCACCGCCCCGGCTTCGAGAACACCGCGCCCAGCGGCGCTACCATTGAGATGAAGCGTTCCGTCGCTGGTGGCGGTGTCGGCGATATGCACGTTGTCTGCAATCTGCACCAGGCCGCCATTGTCGATGGAAATCGTGCCGCTGCCCTCGACACCCACCCGCAGATCATCGCTCGCGCTCAGCGTCGAAACATCACCCGTAGTGCTCGATACGCTCACCGTACCGTCACTGCCGGCGAGATAGCCAATGTAGATAGTCGCAGCGCCACCACCGGCCTGCTCGGTGCTGACCGCGGCACCGTCCTCGACCTGCAGAACACCCGTGCCCTCGAAACCGACATAGATGTTGTCGATCGGAGCCCAGCTCGACCCAAGACCGTTCACGGTGACGCGGCCATTGCCCCCACCAATGACGCCTATCAACCCCTGCTGGCTGCGCACCACGCCACCATCGTTGATATCCAGCGTGCCAACGCCACCGACACCGATCTGAAAACTGGGGCTGGGATTCGCGGCCGACCTGGCGTCCCACAAGGAGTCGGCCCCCGACACAGTGACGTTACCGATGCTGCCAGCATCTCGACCGACAGAAACGCTGCCCTCGCTACTCACCACGCCACCATCGAGGATATCCAGCCGGCCAGTGCTGCCCGTCTCGACGCCGATATAGGTTTCACCGTCTATCGTCCAGGTGGAAGCATTGCCTGCACCGCCCGCCCCCTGGACGGTCACCGTGCCACTGTCGAAGTTGCCGACATAGGCATCTGCGGTGCCGCTGACGGTTCCACCGGCATCGATCAGCAAGGTGCCGGCAGCACCATCCCCCACGACAAGATCGCCGCCAACGACCCAGTCAGTGCCTGGGGGTGGCGTGGGGTTCACGTCGCCAGTGAATGTCACTTGTGCGCTCGCCGGTCGAGTACTGTCCAGGCCCCAGATAGAAGCGGCAATCGCGGCGGAAAGAATCAGGGAATGGCGAAGGGGGAACGCTGCGTCGTTGTACTTCATGGCGCAATTTCCTTATGTCGTTATAAGCCGTACACCCGGTTCACCTGGTGGTATCTGAGTGCGCGGTGTAACACGGCTGAATCAGTTGTAGGTTTTATAGAACATCATCCGCTGTATCGCGAGCAGGCTGATTCCAATCGGCAATAGTGCCGCCTGCATTACGGCAGATTCATCCGACCCAGCACACCCCGCAGAAAACCCGGATAATGGCGGCCATTTTGTTTCGCTTGCTGGTGCTGCCTCATGGAAATCAAGGTCAACTTTCTCGACAACCTGCGCCTGGAGGCCAAGTTCGACGACTTCACGGTGATCGCCGATCAACCGATTCGCTACAAGGGCGATGGCTCGGCGCCGGGGCCGTTCGACTACTTCCTGGCCTCCTCGGCGTTGTGCGCGGCCTATTTCGTCAAGCTGTACTGCCAGACGCGAGACATCCCCACCGAGAACATCCGCCTGTCGCAGAACAATATCGTCGACCCGGAGAACCGCTACGCGCAGATCTTCAAGATCCAGGTCGAACTACCCGCCGATATATCCGAGAAGGATCGCCTGGGTATCCTGCGCTCCATCGACCGCTGCACCGTGAAAAAGGTGGTGCAGCAGGGCCCCGAGTTCATCATCGAGGAAGTGGACAACCTCGACGCCGATGCCCAGGCGCTGCTGATGCCGGTGTCCGATACCACCACTTACATCCCGGGCAAGGATCTGCCGCTGGAGCAGACCATCGCCAATATGTCGGGCATCCTCGCGGATCTGGGCATGAAGATCGAGATCGCCTCCTGGCGTAATATCGTGCCCAACGTCTGGTCGCTGCACATTCGCGACGCACAGTCGAACCTGTGCTTCACCAACGGCAAGGGATCGACCAAGGAAAGTGCCCTGGCCTCGGCACTTGGCGAATTCATCGAGCGACTGAACTGCAACTTCTTCTACAACGACCAGTTCTGGGGCGAGGACATCGCCGCGGCCGAGTTCGTCCATTACCCCAACGAGCGCTGGTTCAAGCCGGGCCCGAAGGATGCGCTGCCCGAGGAGATTCTCGACGAGCACTGCCTGGCCATCTACAACCCGGATGGTGAGCTGCGCGGCTCGCACCTGTATGACACCAACTCCGGCAACACCCTGCGCGGCATCTGCTCGCTGCCATTCGTGCGCCGCAGCGATGGCGAGACGGTGTATTTCCCGTCCAACCTGATCGAGAACCTGTACCTGTCCAACGGCATGAGCGCTGGCAATACCCTGGCCGAGGCCCAAGTGCAGTGCCTGTCGGAGATTTTCGAGCGGGCGGTCAAACGCGAAATCCTCGAAGGCGAGCTGTGCCTGCCGGATGTGCCGCAGGACGTGCTGGCCAAGTACCCGGGCATCGTTGCCGGCATCCAGGGCCTGGAGGAGCAAGGCTTCCCGGTGCTGGTCAAGGATGCCTCCCTCGGCGGTGAATTCCCGGTGATGTGCGTGACCCTGATGAACCCACGCACTGGTGGCGTATTCGCCTCCTTCGGCGCGCACCCGAGCCTGGAAGTGGCGCTGGAGCGCAGCCTTACCGAACTGCTCCAGGGCCGCAGCTTCGAGGGCCTCAACGACCTGCCGCAGCCGACCTTCGACAGCCTGGCACTGACCGAGCCGAACAACTTCGTCGAGCACTTCATCGACTCCAGCGGCGTGGTCTCCTGGCGCTTCTTCGGCGCCACGCCGGACTTCGAATTCGTCGAGTGGGATTTCTCCGGCGAAGGCAGCGACTCGAATGAACAGGAAGCCGCGACCCTGTTCGGCATCCTCGAGGACATGGGCAAGGAGGTCTACGTGGCCACCTACGACGACCTCGGCGCCAACGCCTGCCGCATCCTGGTGCCGGGCTATTCGGAGATCTACCCGGTCGAGGATCTGATCTGGGACAACACCAATAAGGCGCTGCTGTTTCGCAAGGACATCCTCAACCTGCACGCCCTCAGCGACCGCGAGCTCAAATCGCTGCTGCGCAACCTCAACAACACCGAGGTCGACGACTACACCGATATCACCACGCTGATCGGCGTCGAGTTCGACGACAACACGGTGTGGGGCCAGTTGACCATCCTCGAGCTGAAGCTGCTGATCAACCTGGCGCTGAAGAAATACGACGACGCCAAGGAGCTGGTCGAAGCCTTCCTGCAGTACAACGACAACACCGTCGAGCGCGGCCTGTTCTACCAGGCAGTGAATGCCGTGCTGGAAGTGCAGCTGGACGACGAGCTGGAGCTGGCCAACTTCGAGCACAACTTCCGCCGCATGTTCGGCAGCGAGCGCATCGATGCCGCAATCGGCTCGGTGGACGGTAGCGTGCGCTTCTTTGGCCTGACGCCGACCAGCATGAAGCTGGAAGGGCTGGACAAGCACCTGCGCCTGATCGACAGCTACAAGAAGCTGCACGCGGCGCGCGCCAGGGCAGCAGGGTTGGCCGGCTGAACATGGCCAGCGAGCGCCCAGTCCAGAGGGTCGCAGCGCTGATGCTGGCGGCCGGCTACAGCCGCCGCTTTGGCGCCGACAAGCGCCGGCTGGAACTCAGCGACGGGCGCTCGTTGCTCGCCGCCAGCCTGGCACTGCCCTGTTCGATGCTGGAAGAAATCTGGCTGGTATTGCGCCCGGACGAAGCAGGTGGGGAGCTGGGCCTGCCGCTGACTGTCAGCCTGATCCAGCATCCGGCAACGGTTCAGGGCATGGGCCACAGCCTGGCCGCCGGCGCCGAAAGGCTACTGGCCGAATCGCGCGCTGACGCCGTGGCGATCTTTCTTGCCGACATGCCGCTGATTCGCCGCGACAGCCTGGAAACCCTGATCGCCCACGCCAGGGCGAACACCATCGTGCTGCCCAGCTACCAGGGCAAGCGCGGCCATCCGGTACTGTTCGGCCGCGATTTCTGGCCGCAGCTCGCAATGTTGAGCGGCGATGCCGGCGCCAAGCCGGTGCTTCAGCAGAACCCCGAGGCCGTGCGTATCGTCGAGCTGGACGATCCCGGCATCCTGCAGGACATCGATACCCGGGAAGACTGGCAACGTCTCGCCACGCACTGAGCCCTTAATGCGGCTCCTTGCGGTACTCGCTGCCCAGCTCACGGGCCAGGGCGATGAAGTTGGCCACCTGTGGTGACTGGTGCAGTTCGCGGCAAACCAGGGTGATCGGTGCAACCAGGCGCGGCTTGGCATCGCGGATCGAACGATAGGCCACGCTGTGTTCATGGAAGCCGCGCATCGACGCGGGCACCACGGACACACCGGCCCCCGCGGCCACCAGGCTGACATTGGTCAGCATGCGCTCCACCTCGAATGCCACATGCGGTTCGAACCCGGCATTGCGACAAGCCTGCAGGAAATTGGCGTACATCCCCGGCGCACCGGGGCGGCGCACCAGAATCAATGGCTCGTCAGCCAGATCCTTCAGTGAAACGGCACCATTGCCCTGCAACAGCCGATGCCCGACCGGCAGCGTGAGCACCAGCTCTTCATTGAGCAGGCGGTGGTAGGCGATGCCCTGTGGGTTGCCTACCGGCGCGCGCAGGATGCCGACATCCACGTCGCCGTCACTGACATCATCGGTCAGCTCCTGGGCATTGCCTTCATTGAGACCGATATCCACTCCCGGATACAGATCCCGATAGCGGCGGATGATCCGTGGAATCAGCGGGTGCGAGGCAGCCGAACTGGTGAAGCCGACACTCAGGCGCCCCTCGATGCCTTTGGCCGTACGTGCCGCCTTCAGCGCGCCCTGCGATACCCGCTGGAGAATGTCGCGCGCCTCGCGCAGGAACACCTCGCCGCCGACGGTAAGGTCAACACCCTTGGCATGGCGAATGAACAGGTCGAAGCCGAGCTCCTGCTCCAGCGCCCGGATCTGCTGGCTCAGCGGTGGCTGCTGCATGTTCAGGCGGGCCGCAGCGCGGGTGAAGTGCTTTTCTTCGGCGACCATGACGAAGTAGCGCAGATGACGAAGTTCCATGCAGCCCCTTGGGGAGGTTTATAAAGCCGTCACACAATACCGAATCCGCTCGTCGATGGGGTAGGATGAGCACCTCCCGTGTGGCCTCTAAGAACCTGTAAAAGCCACGACGACGAACAAGAATAAAACAGGCTCCGATGATCTTCAGGCATTCTCGAACAGGCATTGTCCTGCTTCTGCTGGCGCTGGTTCTCGGCGCTCTGCTGGGTGTCTGGCGTCCCGGCCTGGCGGTGGAAATGAAGCCGCTCAGTGACCTGTTCATCTCCGCCATCGGCCTGTGCGCGCCGGTGGTGATGTTCGTCCTGGTGTGCTCCAGCGTCGCTGCGCTCAGCGACTACCGCGCCACCGCGCGCCTGGGGCTCAAGGCCGTCGGCTACTGGCAACTGATGTCGCTGCTGTCGCTGCTGACCGGTTTGCTGGTCGCCCTGCTGCTGCACCCTGGCGGCGGCCTGCAGCATATGGGCAGCGACTGGAGCACCCTGCAATCGGAAAACGATGGCCCGCTCTTCTCGCGCATTCCCGGCTTGCTGCTCGACTCGCTGGAGCAGAGCTTCGTCCTCAAGGTTCTGCTCGCCGCCGTCATCTGCGGCCTGCTGCTCGGCCGCAGTGGTGCGCTCGGCCAACGCCTGACGCAGCATCTCGACCAGGCGGTGAAAGGCGTCTTTCGCGCCATGCAGGTGATCGTCAGCTTCGCACCGCTGGCGGCTTTCGGTGCCATTGCCTTCATCATCGGCAAATACGGCCTGGAAGCCGCGGTGCCGCTGGCCAAATTCGTCGTGGCAGCCTATGCAGCCTGCCTCGTTTACCTGCTGCTGGTGCCGGCCATCGCCCTGCGTCTGGCGGGCTACCGACTGTGGCGCCTGATCCGCTACGTCAAGGAAGAGCTGCTGCTGGTGGCCGCCACCGGCTCATCGGTCGCCGCCCTGCCACGCCTGATCGACAAACTGGAAGCGGCCGGTTGCGACAGCCAGACCGTGCGCCTGACGCTTACCGCCGGCTACAGCTTCAACCTCAATGGCTCGAACCTCTACCTGGCCGTGGCCATCGTGTTTCTCGCCCAACTGGCTGACGTCGAACTGGACGCCCTGCAACTGGGCACCATCCTGCTGATCAGCCTGCTGACCTCATTGGGCTCGACCAGTGTCGCCGGTTCAGCCTTCGTCACGCTCACCGCGACGCTCAGCGTGCTGAATATCCTGCCGCTGGAAAGCATCGGCATCCTGATCGGGGTGGAACGTCTGATGAAATGCCGCTCGCTGACCAATGTGCTCGGTAACTGCGTGGCCTGCGTGGTCATCGCCCACTGGGATGGCAAGGTAGACAGGCAGAAGCTGCGAGCAGTGCTGAGTTGACGTCAGCGGCGAGCCAACTGCGCTCTCACATGCCGAATACGAAAAGAAGTGGCTACCTGTGGACGCAAGCCATGCCGCTCCACCAGATCGGCCGTCGTGCCACGACCGACGAAAACCACCTCCTGCAAGTGCGGGAAATGGCTAGTGCGCCCCAGGTAGCCCAGTAAAGCGTCAAGAACCGTGAACGCCGATAGACCGCGCCGCCCTTCACTGGACGTCTCACCGTCGACCCAGGCCTGCTCGCTGTGCCAAGCGGGCAGATCCGTGGGCAGGTTGCGGCCATCGACGACGCTGAACTGCGGCACGAGCACCAGTGTGCCGTCGTGCGTATCGAGCAACGCCTCGCTGGAGTTCGAGTCGTCTTCGATGCGCACGACCACACGGCGGATGTCTCGCGGCAGGTTGTACAGGTCGGCGTTGGCTGCAAGCGGAAGAGCGAAGTTGCCGGCGGCATCATGGAGTCGCAGCAACTGCACCCTGCCATCGACAGGTGTGGCGGATTCGGCTCGGCGCGCCGCTGTCTCGCTGAAGACCATGTTGGCCAGGACGACCGAACAGAGCAGCAGGATGTAGCGGCGCGGATGTTCCATGGTTAACGCTCCTGACGAAAATGAGCAGCGAGACCGGGAAGCCCCGCCACCCGAAATCAGCGGGATGCCGGCAGGAGCTTGGCGAAGGCCTTGCCCAACGCTTCGTCCGCCTGGATCAGATGCTGGCGACGCTCAGTCATCCAGCGCTCGTCCGCCTGCAGGCGCTTGCCCGCCTCGGCCAGCATGCGCTTGACCTCGGTAGGCTGCGGGCCGCCAGTGCCCTGGCGCGTCTCGACCATGGTGCGCGGCGACAGGGTGGCGCGGAAGGCGCTCTCGCTCAGTGGCAGACGCTGATCCTTCCAGTCGTACTTCTGCGCAGCCTTGGTGAAGAGCTTCTGCGCGTCGGCGTAAGGGAACTCCTTCGGCAACAAGCCTTGGTCACGCGCCTGCCCGACGATCAACGAGGCGAAGCTGTGGCCGATGCGGAACGGCACCTTGTGCTCGCGTTCGAGCGTATCGGCCAGCTCCATCGAGGTCGTCCAGTCGGCGTCGAGCTCCTCCATGGCCCGCTCAGGGTTGATCACCAGCGCATCGAGCACCAGGTTCAGACGCTCGAACATGTCGGCAGCCGAGCCGAACAGGCCAAGGTCGTCGAACGCCGCCTTGTAGTCGGTCATGCCGGTGGTGACGTTGTGCGCGCGAATGGTGGTGGCGCCGGCCAGGCCCACCACATCGGACGCCGACTCACGGGTGCGCATCAGCAGGCCGGGATTGCGCTTCTGCGGCATGGCGCTGCTGGTGTAGGTCGAGCCTTCCTCGAGCAGCAGCCAGGGACGCGTCTGGTGGTACTGGGTATGGATATCGCCGATCAACGCACCGACGCGGATGGCCGAAGACGATGCGATGCCCGCTGCTTCCAGCGGAATGTCGAAGGTCGATACCTGGCTGGAATCCAGCGAATTCTCGCGCACGCCATCGAAGCCCAGCAGCGTGGCCAGGCGCTCACGGTTCAGCGGCCAGCCGGAGTTGGCCAGCACTGCCGTGCCCATCGGGCTGAGGTTCAGACGTACATAGAGTTCGCGAATACGCTGCGCATCTCGCTCGAAGGCGGCTTCGAAGGCCAGCAGGTAGTGCGCGTAGCTGATCGGCATGGCCTGCACACCGTTGGTGTAGGCAGGGATCAGGGTGTCGACATTGTCCCCGGCGATCTTCAGCAGGCGTGCGCGCGACGAGTTGAGCGCATCGCTGTAATCCAGCACCTGGGCACGCAATACGGCCAGGCGATAGGTGGCGTACATGTCCTGGCGGCTGCGCCCGGAGTGAATCAGCGAGGCTTCGGGGCCGATCTTGTCGATCATGATCTGTTCGACCTGCAGCACGTCGCTAGGGCGTTTGCCACCCGGCTGGGCGGCCTGATCGAGCACGTGTTGCACACCGCCGGCGATGCGCCGCCCCTGCGGCGCGGAGACGATGCCCTCCTCGGTCAGCATGACGATCGAGGCCTTGTTGATGCGGTTCAACCAGGAGAACTGGCTCTCGTAGGCGCCGCCCTTGAGCGCTGACTTGTCCACAGTCGCGCCGATCTTGCGCGCCTGCTCGGCGCATTCGGCCGTGGTACGGCAAGGCAGTTCGGCCGTATTGGCCGCCAGAGCGCCGGAAGAGGTAAACAGCGCATAGACGACAGCGAGGTGAAGCAGGGTCTTTCTTGTTCTCATGGTTTCAGTTCCGCTCGGTATCAGTGAGGGCTCGGCTGCCGTGCAGTGGAGCAGCCCTGCCGATGCTAGCGGCATGCATGAGAGATATGAAATATATTAAAAATATCCAATCAATACCTTAAAAGTACCAACAAGATCTCGCCGGGCACCACCTCCCGTAGGGTGCGCTGTGCGCACCGAGCGAACCGCAGAAATCGAGATGAACCACAGCGATTGGTACGCGTGGCGCACCCTACCTGTGCTACGCCCAGCGGAGGCAGCCCCTCCCCACCCAATACTCAAAAAGTATCGAATGGCTATTTTCAAGATATTTTATCTAGCAAAAAACCGCTGTTAGCATCGTCGCCATAACTCCAATCAACCAGGTCGACCTGCGCTTGCCAACCAGCAGGTACGACTTAGCGACATGCCAGTGCCTTGCCAGGTGTGCCGCGTTCTCTGCCGAGGTGGAATATGCCGTACGACGTTCTCTGGCCCCTGGGTGCTCTGCTCAAGCGAGGCCCGAACCTCCGCAGACAGGCCGTCCTGGCCGTCGCCCTGCTGACCACCGCCTTGTATTGCGGCTTCGCCAGTGCCAGCCAGCAGTTGCTGCGCCTGGGCCAGAACGAACCCTACAACTTCCTTGCCTTCGCCAATACCGACCTGAATGGCGCCAGCCCGGCCTCCCGCGCTGTGGTGCTGGTTCACGGTGTGCGTCGTAACGCCGACGACTACTACCAATACGGTCAGAGCCTGCTGAAGAAAGCCGGATTCGACGCCAACGACACCCTGTTGCTGTCGCTGAATTTTCTCACCGCCGAGGACAGCCGCGCCGGTAGCGACATGCCGCTGTGGGCTCGTGACAAATGGATGCACGGCACCGCCTCGAGCAAAGGTCGCCGCGGCATCGACGCCTTCGCGGTACTGGATGACCTGCTGCTGTATCTGGCCGACCGCAAGCATTTTCCCGCCCTGCAGGAGATTGTGTTGATCGGCCACTCCGCCGGTGGCCAGCTGATGCAGCGCTACAGCATTCTCGGCGACGGCGACGAGCGCCTCGCCACTACCGGGATCAAGGTTCGCTACGTCATTTCCGCGCCGTCTTCCTATGTCTACATCGAAGACAGCCGCCTGCAGGAGGGTTCGTTCAAACCGGTGCGTACGGTCATGTGCCCGAGCTTCAGTCGCTATCGCTACGGCCTGGATCGCGCCCCCTTCTACCTGACCCGGCAGAACCTCGGCGCCGAGCAATTGTTTCGCCGTTATGCCGCCCGCGACGTGACCTTCATGGTCGGTGAGCGCGACAACGACCCGTGGCACCGCGTGCTGGATCGCACCTGCGGGGCCAACATGCAGGGCGCACATCGGGTCGAGCGCCAGCTCAATTACCTGCGCTACGAGGCCTTCCTTTCCAGCAAGTGGGGCGTGCCGATCCATCACCCACAGATCACGGTCGCCGGTATCGGCCACAACGCAGCCCGTTTGCTGGCCACGACAATCGTCGCCGACACGCTGTTCCCGAAACGCTGATACCTCGTCT
This sequence comes from Pseudomonas mendocina, assembly GCF_003008615.1. Taxonomy (NCBI): domain Bacteria; kingdom Pseudomonadati; phylum Pseudomonadota; class Gammaproteobacteria; order Pseudomonadales; family Pseudomonadaceae; genus Ectopseudomonas; species Ectopseudomonas mendocina. The sequence continues at coordinate 3,746,638 of NZ_CP027657.1, read as the reverse complement.
GCCCGACTCACAAAAACAACAACGAGCTTGCCATGACTTCGACCTTCACCTCCGCCCAGGTACGCCGGGTGCTGCACCCGCGCAATCTGACCCTGCTGGCCGCGGCGATCCTCGCTGCCCAGGCTCAGGCCGAGCCCCTGCCCTCCGCCGGCACGCTGTTCGACAACAACCGCGACATCCTGCGCCCGGCTGAACGCGCCCAGGAGGCGCCGCGTGGCAATGTGCGTATCGAAGCCCAGGATGACCGCAGCCAGGCCGCAGCCAACCCAGCCGAACAGGCCTCCGCCGCCTTTCACGTGAATGCCTTCAAACTCAGCGGCAATCGTGAGATCAGCGAGTCGCGCCTGCAGCAGGAGCTAGCCCCCTACACAGGTCGTGAACTGAACCTCGCCGGCCTGCGTGAGGCCGCCGCCCGTGTCACCGATCTGTACCGCAGCCGCGGCTATCTGGTGGCCCGCGCCTATTTGCCCGCCCAGGAGATCGCCGATGGCGTGGTCACCATCGGCGTGCAGGAAGGCCGCGTCGGCAGCGTGCGCGCCGAGGCAGACAGCAACGTGCGCCTGCGCCCTGGCATGCAGCAACGCTTCGTCGACGCAATTCCCAGCGGCAGCGTGATCCGCGAGGCCGACCTGGAGCGCGTGCTGCTGCGCCTATCCGATATCGCCGGGGTTTCGGTGCGCGCCGTGCTGCAACCATCGCGCGAGCCGGGCGCTTCCGACATCGTTCTCAAGCTCAGCGAGATGACCGCCTGGACGGGCCGCGTCAGCTTCGACAACCACGGCAACTACTACACCGGCGCCAACCGGGTCACCAGCAACGTCAGCCTCAACGACGCCTTCGGCTTTGGCGAAAGCCTGTTCTTCAATGGCCAGAACAGCTTCGAGGGGTTGGAGATCCGCGGCCTTGGTTATCGTCAGCCACTGGGCTCCAGTGGCCTCACCCTGGGCGCCAACTATGCGGAAATGGAATACGCCATCGGCAAGAGTCTGAAGACCGCTGATGCCAGCGGCACCGCCATCGTTTCCTCGGTGTTTCTCGACAGCTCGCTGCTGCGCAGCCGCGATGCCAACATCTCGTTCAACCTGGCCGAAGAGCACCGTCATTTCGAGGACGAAGCCGGCGCCTTCGCGGTGAAGAAATCCGCCGTGTTCCGCAGCGCCACGCTTTATGGCGACTGGCGTGACGACTGGGCTGGCAGCAACCGCTGGAGCCTGGCATACGGCATCGGCAAGCTGAACAAGGACACGCCTCTCGATGAGGCCCTTGATGAGCTGACCGCCAATGCTGCCGGCCGCTATCGCAAGGCCAACCTGGCGTTCAGCCGCTTGCAGGAACTGGGCGGCGGCTACTCGCTGTTCGCTTCCATCAGCGGCCAGTGGGCAGACAAGAACCTCGATGCCTCGGAGAAATTCAGCCTCGGCGGGCCCAACGGCGTGCGTGCCTATCCGGTCGGCGAAGCCGCAGGCGATGAAGGCGTGCTAGGTCGCCTGGAGCTGCGCAAATACCTCGGCCGCTATTACGGTGCCATCGCCGAAGCCACTCTGTTCGCCGACGGCGGTCGCGTGCGGGTGAACAAGACCCCCTGGGACGACAGCGAAAACCACCTGACCCGCTACGGCTACGGCGTGGGTTTGAACGTCTATCACCGCGACCTGGTGATGAATGCCAGCCTGGCCTTCTCGCCGGGTGACGACCCGATCAGCGACGAGCGCGACAACAAGCGCTTCTGGCTCTCGGTCACCGGCACGCCGCAGGCTTTCGCCGGCCTGGCCAAGGACGTCGGTAGCCGCGAGGATTTTCGCAGCAAGAACACCGAACTGGTGCTCTACGGCTCGCTCGGCCTGGTGCCGGAATACATCGACCGCCGCGATTCCACCCGCGCCTCACCAGCCGACCAGAGCAAGCTGGCCACGGCCAATGGCCGCAACATGTCCAGCTACTGGCGCGCTCGCGACAACGTCTCCTACATCGGCGCCCACGCCGGCATCCCGATCAACGACGACACGCGCGTTCTGTGGCAGCTGGAATACGGCATCTCGGTGAACTACACCCTCAGCGGCGACGACAGCGCTCCGCTGTCGATCTCGCCCAACACGCGCCTGCGCAACTCCGGTGTGGCACTTGACGACGACCGCTTCGGCACCCTGCTCTACGGCGTCTGGGACATGCCGCTGAAGGAAAGCACCACCGGCCTCGATCCCTTCTTCGGCAAGACCAGCGCGGCCTACTACAACATCATCGGCTCGCCCGGTTTCAACAGCAGCCTGGCCAGCAACGTGTCCGGCCCGCTCAGTCAGGCCGATGAAAGCGTCAACTCCGATGCTGCCTTCAACCGTCGCCAGTCCGGCGTGGTCGCCTGGTGGTCGCCGGAGTGGCATGGCCTGCAGGTCAAGCTGGCCTACTCCAACAACGGCATGAAGGCCACTGAGGACGTCGACCGAGGCTACATCTACGGCGGCAGCGTGACCTACAAGAACGGTGGCTTCACCGCGGTCGCCGCCGCCGAACGTCACGTCAACTACTTCGGTATCGCCAACCTGGGCCGTAACGCCCGCGGCGTGGGCAGCAACACTCACGTCACCGAGGGCACCTCATCGAACGACTACAGCTTCCGCTTCGGCCTGGGCTACCGCTTCGGCAACACCCAGCTGTCGCTAGTGGCCGACGAGCTCTACTACTCGGAAGACGACGTGATCAATAACAGCGTCAGCTTCAGCGACCTCTCCGAGTACCGCCGTCGCGCCTACATGCTTGGCGTCAGCCACCGCATCGGCGCCTGGCGCCTGCGCGCCAGCTATGCCCGCGCACTGCCTGGCGAGTGCTCGATGATCTCCGCCAGTGGAATCGAGTGCGACACCAGCGGCATGGGCGCACGCCAGTACGCCCTGGGCGTTGGCTATCGTTTCACCCGCAACACCGAGGTGTTCGCCCACTACGTGCTGCTGAAGAATGCTTCGCTGTCGAACTACAACTTCGCCGTGGCCGGCGCCTACGCGGCCAGCGGCTACTCGCCAGGCGTCGGCACCACCATCAACGCCATCGGCACCGGCTTCAACTATTCATTCTGAGGAGATGACCGTGAACAACAAAAACGCCCGTCGCGGCCGTCGTCCGCAACAGCCTTCCCTCAAGCCGCTGAGCTACGCCGTGCTGTGCGTGATGCACGGCCTGATGCCGCTGAACGCCATGGCGCTGGACAGCAACGCCCTGCCCAGCAACGGCCAGATCACCGCTGGTAGCGGCAGCATCAGCCAGTCCGGCAATGTGCTGGATGTGAACCAGAACAGCCAGAAGCTGATCGCCACCTGGGACACCTTCAATGTCGGCCGTGATGCCACGGTGAATTTTCACCAGCCAGGCGCCTCGTCGGTGGCGCTCAACCGCGTGCTGTCCAGCGACGCCTCGCAGATCATGGGCCAGATAAATGCCAACGGTCAGGTCTATCTGATCAACCCTACTGGTGTGCTGTTCGGCAGCAGCGCCGCGGTCAACGTCGGCGGCCTGGTAGCCAGCGCCCTGGACATCGCCGATAACGATTTCATGGCCGGGCGCCTGCAGTTCGATGGCAAGGGCGCCGGCGGTGCGGTGATCAACCAAGGCACCATCCGTGCGGCTGACGGCGGTAGCGTCGCCCTGCTCGGCGCCCAGGTACGCAACGAGGGTACCGTGGTCGCGAAGATGGGCTCGGTGGTGCTCGGCGGTGGCGAGAAGATCACCCTCGACTACCACGGCGACGGCCTGATCAACATGCAGGTCGACGAGGCCGTCATCGATGCCAGTGTGGTCAACCAGGGCCTGCTGCAAGCCAATGGCGGTACCGTGATCATGAGCGCCCGCGCCAGCGACGCCATGCTCAGCAAGGTGGTCAACAACGAAGGCGTGATCGAGGCCAGCAGCCTGCAGCAGCGCAATGGCCGTATCGTCCTCGACGGCGGTGACAGCGGCGTGGTGGCCAGCAGCGGCGTGCTCGACGTTTCTGGCCGCAATGCCGGCGAACGCGGCGGCGAAGTGACCATGACCGGCGAATACGTCGGCCTGTTCGATGCTGCGCGTATCGACGCAAGCGGCGATGCCGGCGGCGGCACCGTGCTGCTCGGTGGCGACTACCAGGGCACGGGCCCGTTGCAACACGCCAGCGCCACCCACATGGGCAAGGACGCGCGTATCGATGCCGACGCGCTTAGCAGCGGCGACGGTGGCAAGGTCATTCTCTGGGCCACCGACAGCACCCAGTTCCACGGCAATATCAGCGTCATCGGTGGTGGTGAAGGTGGCAAGGGTGGTCTGGTGGAAACCTCGGCGCATGCACTGGACGTCAGCGGTCGCGTCGACCTCAGCGCGGCCTCCGGCAAGGGCGGCACCTGGCTGCTCGACCCTTACAACATCAACATCACCAGCGGTGCCAGCTCCGGTACCTCCAGCGAAAGCCCGTTCACCCCGAACGCCGGCGCCAGCTCGACCCTCAGCTCGGCCACGCTCAACGCCTCGCTGAGCGAGGGCGCCAACATCATCGTGCAGACCTCCTCCGGCCCCGGCACCTCCGGCGACATAAACGTGCTGGACAACGTTCAGGCGCAGGGCAACGCCAGCCTGACGCTGGTCGCCCACCGCAACATCAACATGACCGGCACCAGCATCACCCACGCCGACGGCGCCACGCTGAACGTGTCACTGCTGTCGAACTTCAACAACAGCGGCAACGGCTCGGTGGCGCTGAACAACGCCACCATCCGCACCAACGGCGGTGATCTGACCATCAGCGGTGCGGTCAACCCTAGCGGCTCGTTCGCCAGCACCAACGTCAGCAGCGGCACCGGCGTGTCCATCCGCTCCAGCCTGATCGACACCAACGGCGGCGACATCACCATTCGCGGCGCCACCTCGGCCAGCCTTGCAGCCGGCTCCAGCGCCACCGCGATGAACATCTCCGCCAGCACCCTCGATGCCGGTGGCGGCGATATCAACATCACCGCCGTGCAGGCCAGCAGCAGCGGCACGGGCGATGCGTTCATCCTGCATGGCGGCAGCAACCTGCTGACCGAGGGTGCCGGTTCCATCGACATCAGCGCCGACAACCTGGGCTCGGGCAACGGCACGCGCCTGTTCAGCACCAGCAACACCATCGCCGCCAGCGGCTCGGGTAACGTCACCCTCAGTGGCAATGCCGTCTCCGGCTTCGGCGTGCTGATCTGCTCCACCGCCAGCAGCTCGACGCAGAACATCGGTGTCGGCAGCGGCACCCTGACGGTCAAGGCCAACAGCCAGAGTGGCCGCGCGCTGTACCTGGCAGCCGCAGGCGATGGCGCGATCAATCTCACGGCCAGCAACGCGGGCAACATCGTGCTGGCCGGCGACAGTGGCGGCAGCTACGGCACGGTGCTCAACGTCACCGGCGCCGGCGCCTCAATCAACCTGATCAGCGACGGCGATATCACCGTCGAAGGCAACAGCTCCGGCGGCACCACGCCTTCGCTGGGCCTGATCACCTCCGGCAGCGGCAGCCGCATCGATATCGCCAGCACCACAGGCAATGTGCGCCTGGCCGCCGACAACAGCGTGATCAATACCGGCAGCGGCTCGTTCCGTGCGCTGTTTGTGGATGCCAGCGGCAGCAACTCTGCCATTCGCGTCGGCACCCAGAGCGGCAACCTGACCCTGGAAGGCAACAGCATCTCCGGTCGCGGCGTGGATCTCGCGCCCTCCGGCAGCGGCGCCGCTATCGAACTGTCGACCACCAGCGGCGACCTCTCGATCAGCGGCAACAGCACCAGCAGCTTCGGAGGCTACGGCATCTTCCTCAACTCCACCGGCAGCTCGCAGGGCGTCAGCATCACCACCCAGACCGGTGACATCACCCTGCGCGGTGACAGCGTGGGCACCTCCGACGCCATCGCCCTCGGCGGCAGCGGCCAGGCCTCGACCAACCGCATCGCCTCGCAGGGCGGCAACATCCTGCTCGACGGCCACTTCCATTCACCCGACACCAGCGAGCTGGATCACGGCATCGCCCTGCTCAGCGTAACCAACATCATCCAGACCACCGGCAACGGCAACGTCACCCTGGTCGGCCGTTCGACCGGCTCGGGCGATGGCGTAGACTTCTACAGCAACGGCAACAACCTGCTCAGCGTGGAAAACGGCAGACTCAGCATCACTGGCCAGGCCAACAATGCCAACGGCCTCAGCGTGCTCACCGGGCAAACCGAATTGCGTGCAACCGGCAGCGGCTCGATCAGCCTCGACGGCTATTCGCGGACGGGCAACGGCATCCATTTCTACCCCTCCAGCAATGGCAGCTCGGTGACCATCGCCAGCAACAGCGGTGACATCAGCCTCAACGGCCGCACTGATGGCAGCAGCGAGGCCAGCGGGGTGTTCATACGCAGCGGCTCGAACAGCATCTCGCTGAACTCTGCCAGTGGTGACATCAAGGTCAGCGGCCGTGGTGAAAACGGCGCCAGCGGCATCACCTTCAACGGCACCAGCAGCGGCAGCAACAGCCTGCTTACCGGCGCAGGCGGCAACCTGACCCTGGAAGCCTTCAGCCGCGGCGGCACGGCGCTGAACTTCGTCGGCGGCAACAACCGCCTCGGTGTCCAGAACGGCATCCTGCTGATCGACGCCCAAGCGCCTGGCGGCACCTACATCGCCCACGACAGCGACAACACCAGCATCGGTGCCAGTGGCAGTGGCGCGGTGGTCTATCGCCTCGGCGGGCTGATAAATGCCAGCATCCTCGGCAGCGATGGCGAGGCGACGCGTAGCCATCTGCAACAGCAGATCGCCGGCAGCGCCTGGAGCCAGGTTCTGTATCCTGACTACCGGCAGACACCGCTGGCGCCGCGTATCGATCTGATCGATCTCGATCTGTCGCAGTTGCAGGTATCGGCACCGAGCGAAAACTGAACAAGCGCGGCGCGACGCCACCCACGTCGCGCCCGCCCCATGCGTACAAGGCCAGGCCATGACCGACGAGACGTTCTCCCTCGAACACTTCGAGCAGCTCTGCTACTCGCGCCAGCACGAGGCGGCCGCACGCGAGCTGATCCGCCTGCTGCTGATCATCGACCGCCACTACGGCAAGCTGTCCGGCCAGTTCGTGCTCTCGGTATCACCGGCGATTTCAGCGACGGATCTCGAAGCCCATGTGCTGACGCGTGTCACCAGCGCCATCACCACGCTGTTCTCCGACCCTGGTTTCCAGATCAGTCCCACCGGCTTCGAGCAATTGATCAACTTCCAGCGCTGGCTGTCCTCACTGTTCGCTGCCAGCGCCTTCGTCAACGCCGACCATATCCTGCGCGCGCTCAACCTGTATTGCGGTGAAGACGGCCGGTTCGAAGTGGCTCCGACGGAGCTGGTGAAGTTCTGCGTGCTCTATTCGTCCGAGTCGCAGCTGCCACTGGACGTGGAACTGCTCTGGCAGCAGAACCGCAACCTGACCGTGGCGCTGTGCATGGCGCTGCTGTCGCCGCGCTTTCTCGGAACCCCCGCCGCACACTCCAAGCGTGAGGCGCTGCTGGCCTGGCTGCCGGAACGACTGGACAGCCTCGACAGCCTGGATCAGTTGCCGGTGGCGATCATCCATGACGTATACATGCACTGCAGCTACGCCGACCTGCCGCAGCGCCATCGCATCAAGCGCTCCATCTGCCGCCTGGTGGAGCGCAAACTGGCGCACAACGGCATCGACTCGCTGCCGATGACCACGCCCCCGCCCACCGCCGGCAAGCGCAAGATGCTGGTGGTGCTGGAGTGGTTCTCCGGTGGCCATTCGATCTACCGCACCCACTCCAGAACGCTCGAAGCCGCTCGGCAGCACTTCGAACTGCATGCAGTAGGCTATGCCAGCAACGTCGACGATCTGGGACGCGCGGTGTTCGACACGTTCACCGAGCTGAACGCGCCGAACGATCTGCTGACCTGCGTACGCCAGGTACGTGAACTGGCCGCCGAGCTGCAACCGCAGGTGCTGTACATGCCCAGCGTAGGCATGTTCCCGCTCACCCTGTTCGTCGCCAACCTGCGCCTTGCGCCCTTGCAGGTAGCTGCCCTGGGCCATCCGGCGACCACCGGCTCACGGCATATCGACTGCATCAGCGTGGAGGAGGATTTCGTCGGTGATCCGGCCTGTTTCGATGAGCAACTGCTTCTGCTGCCCAGCGACGGCCAGCCCTACCGCCCCTCGGCCATCCCTGTGGAACTCTCACTGTCCGAGCGTGCTGACGCTGACGAGGTGGCCATCGCCATCGCCGCCACCACCATGAAGCTAAACCCAGGCTTTCTGCAGGCCTGCCAGCAGATCGCCCAGCTCACCCAGCGCCACTACGGCAAGCAGGTGCGCTTTCATTTTCTCATCGGCCAGGCGCAGGGTCTGCTCTACCCGCAGTTGGAGCGCCTGATCCGACGCTACCTGCCCGACGCGCGAATCTACCCGCACCAGCCTTATCAGCAGTACCTGAGCGCCTTCAGCCGTTGCGACCTGTTCCTCAGCCCGTTTCCGTTCGGCAACACCAACGGCATCATCGATGCGTTGACCGTCGGCCTGCCGGGTGTGTGCAAGACCGGTGCGGAGGTGTTCGAGCACATCGACGAAGGGCTGCTGCGTCGCGCCGGCCTGCCCGACTGGCTGATCGCCGACAGCGTCGAAGGCTACATCGCTGCCGCCGCACGCCTGGCCGGTAACTTCGCCGAACGCCAGCGACTTTACGGTTATCTGGCGGATGGAGAACCGTTGCAGCGTCTGTTCGAAGGCAGACCCGAGGTGTTCGGCGAACGCCTGCTGGCACTGCTGGAATAAGGTCCTGACAAGCTCACCACTTCTCTAAGTTGCCGCACAGACGGCAACTCCTGCCTCTTCCTCTTTTCGTCTTGAATATCAAAAGCTTGTGCCAGAGATGGCACATTGTCACAAAACCAATTGATATTCATTCTCATTTTGTTTAATAATTCTTAACTCAACGCCCGGCAGCAGATACCCAAGAATGCTGGACGCCCTCCCCCCCTCCCAATCGAATCAAGGATCAGCACGATGCGCGTACTGGTGGTGGAAGACGATCCCTCTGTCAGTCACTGGCTCGGAAGCAAGCTGCACGCTTGTGGCCACAACTACCGCCTGGCCGACAATGGCGAAGGGGCGCTGAGCATGATCGAGAGCGAGGCATTCGACGTGGTCATTCTCGATCGTGTGCTGCCGAAAATGGATGGCATCGAAGTGTTGACCCGTCTGCATGGCCGCCCGCGTCCGCCGATCCTGATTCTTTCCGCCAACGACCAGACCAGCGACCGCGTCGAAGGCCTGCGCGCCGGCGCCGACGACTACCTCGGCAAACCGTTCGATTTCACCGAGCTGCTGCTACGCCTGGAGCTGCTTGCGCGACGCCACCAGAGCAGCGCGCAGGATGAAATCCTGCACATCGAAGACCTGCAGATCGACCTCGCCCGCCGTACGGTGATGCGCGGCCAGCAGCGCATCGACCTGACCGACAAGGAGTTCAAACTGCTCCAGGTACTCGCCGAGCACCAGGGCCAGACGGTGACCCGCAGCATGCTGCTGGAACGCGTATGGGGCTACCACTTCGATCCGCAGACCAACCTGATCGACGTGCACCTGTCCAAGCTGCGCAACAAGATCGACAAGGGCTTCCAGCGGCAAATGATCCGCACCATCCGCGCGATAGGCTATGTCCTTGGTTAACGTGTTCAGCCTCAAGCAACTCTTCGCCACCAGCAACTTCCGCCAAGCCTCGACCATCGCTTTCATCTGTCTGCTCATCGCGCTGACATCGATCATTTTCAGCAACCACCTGCTGGAACTGGTCATGCGCAGCCATGTGCGCGACATGATCCTCAACGATGTGCGCTCGCAGCAGTTACATGGTCGCCTGCTGCGCGCCGAGCACGTGGTCGCGGCGCTGAAGTACCGCGAGCCCTTCGAGAACCGCAAGGAACGCCACGCGATCGTCGTCGATGACATGGGCCGCCCACTGTATGGCGACAGGCAGCTACTCCCCGGCCTGGCCTGCCAGGGCGAATGCAACGGCAACTGGCGTCACGCGACGCTCAGAGACGTCGAAGGCAACGAGACCGAGATTCTCGGTCTGCTGGTGCCACTGGCTGACGGTGGTCGCTATTTCAGCGCCTACGATCTGCGCCCGATGCTCGAGCGCACCCGCATCATTCCGCTGATAGCCGGCGCCGGCCTGCTCCTGGTGCTGCTGTTGATCCTGCTGATCAGCCTGCCATTCAGCCGTCGTAACCTGGCACGCATCAACCTGATCCACGATGCGCTGTTTCGCTACGCCAGCGGCGATCACAGTGCCCGTGCACCGAGCGCACGCGACGGCGACGAATTCGACCAACTCGGCGGCGAGATCAACCTCAGCCTGCAGCGCATCGACCGCTTGATGGAAGAGGTGAAAACCGTCACCAGCCACATCGCCCATGAACTGCGCACGCCGCTGACGCGCCTGCAGAGCCGCCTGCTCAGCGTCTCGGAAAAACTCGAAGGCGAATCCCGCGATGAACTGCTGCGCGCCGTGCAGGACAGCGAACGCATCCAGAGCCTGTTCCGCGCGGTGATGCGCGTCGGCGAGGTCGAGACCGGGCGCTGTGCCCACCACTTCGAAGCGATCAAGGCGCGCCGGCTGCTGGAAGACGTGCGCGAGTACTACCTGCCGATGGCCGAGGAGCGCGAATGCCCGCTGCTGATCGAGTGCGCACCGGAGCACTGCATCTACGGCGACGCGGCGCTACTGTTCCAGGCCCTGGCGAACCTGGTGGACAACGCCCTGAAGTATTCGCCGAGCGGCTCGCCCATCGTGCTGGCCGCCGGCTCGGTGCGTGATCGCCAAACGATGAGCGTGGCCGACCGTGGCAAGGGCATCCCACGAGAGCTGAACGCCAAGGCCATGGAGCGTTTCAGCCGACTCGACACCAGCGGCAACATCCCCGGCAATGGCCTTGGCCTGACCCTGACGCGGGCGATCTGCGACCTGCATGGCGGCCGCCTGGTGCTGGCCGACAATCAGCCCGGGCTGCGCGCCATCCTCGAGATCAAGTCGGCGCCCATCGGCGTGGAGAAACGCCTGCCTTGAGGCTAATGCCAGTCAGTTAAGCGTCAGGATGAGGTTACGCAGGGTGTCGCGGGGCCGCCTAGGCCGTGCGCACCAATGGTGGTGGCGCCGGCATTTCGGTGCGCACGGCGCACCCTACAAAGGCCATCCGTGACAGACATTACGTCTTGTCTGATCGGCATCATGCCTTGAGGCCGCCTTCAACCTGGCGCAGACATCGCCAGCAGCTTCGCGCCCACAAAGGGGCAATCGAGACGGTGCAACAGCTCTTCCTTAAGCATTCTTAATGAAGCCGCACTTGCCTCGCAATTGAGAACAAATCTTAATATCACCTGCTCAATAACTCTGTTTCCCTCTAGCTGACGGAGCCGTCATGTACAATCGCATCAAGCACTTCCTCGCCGACGAAAGCGGCGTTACCGCCATCGAGTACGGCATCCTGGCAGCCGCCATGGCTGCCGCTATCGGCATCATCTTCGGCTCCGACGGCGTGTTCGTGACCGCCCTGAAGGAGCGCTTCTCCTCCATCGCCGACCAGATCACCAACACCAACAACCCTGGCTCCGCCAAGTAAGCAGAGCAGCCGGGAGCGCGGTATGGACAACACCTTCATCATCATCGCCCTGCTACCCGCACTGCTGTTCGTGGTCGGCTCCGATCTGCTCTATCGGCGCATCCACAACCTGCTGATTCTGGTGTTGCTGGCCCTGTGGCTGGTGTTGCCGATCACCGCTGTACTCGGCCTCGGCCCCTGGGGCGAGATGAGCAGCAGCGAACTGTTCGATCAGGTGATCTATGGACTGCTTGGTGCGGCCCTGGTGCTGGTCATCGGCTTCGGCCTGTTCTACCTGGGACGGGTCGGCGCTGGCGACGTCAAGCTGGTGGCTGCCGTCAGCCTGTGGATGTGCCAGACCAACCAGATGGCCTTCCTCATCGTCACCGCCCTCACGGGTGGGCTGCTGGCGCTGGGCCTGCCGTTGCTGAACCAGATAGAACAGTACCTCGCCCTGCGTTGGCAGCGACTCGGCGCGGCGTTTCCACGACTGAACATTCCGGTGCCCGTCGTGCTCACCGACCAGCGCCCGCAAGGCCTGCCCTACGGCGTGGCCATCGCCATCGGCGCGTTCTACACCCTGTTCGTCCCCATTCATTCCTAAACACGGTTCATGCCATGAAAACCCCTTCCGCCCTTCTGCTGGCAGGCACCCTGTTGGTCGCCGGTAGCGCCGCCCTATTGGCCCGTGTACTGCTGACACCACCGCCACCACCGCCCGTGGTCGAGAAACCTGTCGAAGCCTCCAAGCCGACCTACCCAGCCGTACTGGTCGCCAGCCGTGACCTGCGCCCAGGTGATTTCATCGACGCCAGCGCAGTGGAATGGAAGGCCAGCGACAATGCTTACGACGAGCGCCTCTACTACACCCGCGGCAGCGAAGCCGCCAGCCAGCTGACTGGCGCTGGCGTACGCCTCCCGGTAGCGGCAGGCACCCCGCTGACCAGCGCCCTGCTGGTCAAACCCAACGAGCCTGGTTTCATCGCCACGGTGATCACGCCCGGCATGCGCGCGATCACCGTGCCCACCAGCCAGACGGCCAGCCAGTACAGCATGCTGACCTCGGGTGATCGGGTAGACGTGGTGGTCAACCTCCAGCGTGAGAATGAGCAAGATACCGGCATCATCCAGAACGGCGATCTGATGAAGGTGCTGATCCGGCACACCGAAGGGGAAGCGTCCGAGCAACGCCAGCGCATGATCCGCCAGGTACTGGGGGCTACTTCGCAATCTCCGGTGCCACGCCTGGCGGCACAGACCCTGCTGCAGAACGTTCGCGTACTGTCGCTCAACAACCGTGTACGCAGCCCCCTGCAACAGCGCCCGGAAGAAACTGAAAAGAGCAGGAAGAACCCTGACGCCTACCCCAATCCCTGGGCAGAAACCGTCACCCTGGAAGTGCCGCCGGCCTATGCCGAGCGCCTCGCGCTGGCCAGCCAGATAGGCACCTTGCAACTGGTTCTGCGCAGCAGCCAGGACATTGGCGACGGCCTGGTGCGCCCCGGCACCGGCAAGGTCACCACCCTGGCGCAAACCACCAGTGTTTATAGCGCCAGCACACCAGCCAAGCAGTCCTTCGACAAAGCGCCATCGGCCAGGGTCTTCCACGGCGATGCCAGAAACGACGTGTATTTCGACGACTACAAGTGATGCGGCCGAACGCTCAGCTCACTTCTGCCAACTAGAGAAACCGACACATGAAGTTCGCGCTCAAACACCTTGCCTTGCCGCTGGCCTGCCTGCTCGCCACTCCGGAGCTGGCGCATGCCGAATCCCAGGATGAGGCAGACCTGCCCGTCGCCGAGTCCGACACCTACAACCCCGATCTGGACATGGCCTTCGCGCGTGACTACTACGCGCAAATGGGCCAGAGCGCAGAACCCGAGAAGCCTGCAGTACGCCAGTTGCGCGGCAAGCTGAGGACAGTCGAGGAAACCGAGACGATCCAACTGATGCTCAACCAAGGCCGACTGCTGCAACTGCCGCGCGAAGCCACCAACGTGATGGTGGCCAACCCGAACATCGCCAGCTTCCAGATGGCCTCGCCCGGCAGTGTCTTCGTCTTCGCCAAGACCCCAGGCAGCACCACGCTGTACGCCCTCGATGCCAATGACGAAGTGGTGGTCGCCATCCGCCTGGTCTCCAGCCAGGACACCGCCGCCCTGACCCGCCTGAGCACGCAGATCGCCGAGCAGATCCCCGGCGCCAAGGTCGAGTTCGTGCCATCGGGCAGCAGCCTGATCGTGCGCGGCAGCGTACGCACACCGCAGCAAGCCAAGCAGGTGATGGACAGCGTAGAAGCCACGCTGGGCGCCAGCTCCAGCCAAGGTAGCGGCGCGCGTCCGCAACCGCAGGGCGGCGGCAATGGCCAGCCGGCTCCGCGCGTGATCAATCAGCTCAAGGTCGAACTGTCCGCGCAGGTCAATATCAGCGTGCGCATCGTCGAGGTGTCGCGCAGCCTGACCACCTCGCTGGGCCTGAACTGGGAAGCGACCTTCGCCAGCAACCGAGGCAATGCGCTGTTCCGTACCGGCAACAGCATCTTCGACGCCGCCACCAACCGCCTGACCGACACCGTGACCGACGCCACCGGACCGATCCTCGGTGGTGGCCGCACACGTGGCCGTTCCAGCGTTTCGGCGCTGCTCACCGCGCTGTCCAACGACGGCCTGGCGACCATCCTGGCCGAGCCCAACCTGACCGCCATGTCCGGCGAGACCGCCGGTTTCGCCGCCGGTGGCGAGGTGCCCATCGTCACCTTCGTCAACAACAGCGTGAACATCGATTACAAGCAGTACGGCGTGATCATGCGCATGACCCCGACCCTGCTGTCGCCGAATCGCATCAGCCTGCACGTCGCTCCGGAAGTCAGCGACCTGTCCGATGACGGTGCCGTGCAACTGGATGGTTTCACCATCCCGGCCTTCAAGGTACGCCGCGCCGACACCACCGTCGAAGTCGCCAGCGGCCAGAGCTTCGCCCTCGCCGGCATGCTGCGCAGCACCATCAACCAGCAGGTCACCAGCGTGCCGGGACTGAAGAGCCTGCCCGTGCTGGGCCGCTTCTTCGAGACCGAAACCAGCGAACAGAGCGACAGCGAGCTGGTGATCATCGCCACCGCCTACGTGGTCGAGCCGACCGCCGCCGGCGCCCTGCAGACCCCAGGCCGTGGCATCCGCGCCCTGGACAACATGATTCCCGCCCAGGCCACCGCCGGCTATCTGTTCTGAGGAGAATCGTCATGCCCGTTCGTCCCCTGCTTTCCCTGCTGGCGCTCTCCGTCCTGCTGGTCGGTTGCGACCGTCAGCTCAACCAGATGCGCGAACACCGCTTCACCCCCTATAAAACCGCCCAGGCGCCAACCGTCGCCCCTTCAGCACTGGTTGCCTCGCTGAAGGCCAACGGCAACGGCAGCTTCACGGCCGAATCACTGGACAACCTCAACACCCTGCTGCGTGTGCAGGGTCGCCTGCGCCAGCAGACCCTGACCCTGCAGCCCTACACGCCATCCGGCGAGCGCCTGGCCCAGCGTCTGACTGGCGTGTTACGCGAACAGGGTGCTGTGGCTGAACAGGTCATCGTCCTGCCGTCGCGCCTGGAAGCACCAGAAGCCCAGGAATGGGATCTGCAGGTGGTCTCCGAAGCCCTGGTGGTCAAGGTACCGGACTGCACCATCGCCGATCAGCAAGCCTGGACGGTCAAGCCTTACCAGGCCGTCGGTCCGCTGGGCTGCGCCAACCGTGCCAACCTCGCCGCGATGGTTTCCGACCCACGTGATCTGGTGCGCCCACAGGCGCTGGATGGCGGCGACGGCATCAATGCGGTGAACGCCGTGGGCCGTTACCACGACGACGAAGTCCGCGAACTGCTCGACATCGACTTCCAGGACTGAACAGCCATGTCCGCGTCAGCCGTTGCACACCTTGTACTGTATGAGCGGCCGGGCGGCGTACCGCTTCAGCCGCGAAGCGCTACAGCCGAGGATTTCGCGGCTAAAGCCGCTCCTACGGAAGCCGACCGAACACGCGGATATGGCCCCGAAGCAAAGAGACTCGTGACATGAACGACACCACGCAAACGCTCAACAACGACTCGTCCAGCCTGATGCTGTTCGCTGCCAACGCCGAAGAAGCCGGGCGCTTTGGCGAACAACTGCTGCGTCTCGGCCAGGACGCCAGCCAGGCCCGCGCCGGCGGCATCGCCGCCGCCATCGCCTGGAGCCGTGACAACCGGCCGCCACAGGTGCTGATCGTCGACATAGACGGCGACGCCATGCCGCTGCAGTCGCTGGCCGAGCTGGGTGAAGTCTGCGACCCGGCCTGTCACATCGTGGTGATCGGCAGCAAACAGGACGTCGATTTGTATCGCACCCTGCTGCACAGCGGCGTGTTCGACTACCTGATCAAGCCCGTGCCGCTGGATCTGCTGGCGGCCACCCTGGGCCGCGCCCGTGCCGGCCATGCCACCAGCCATGGCGCCCGCAGCGGCCGCACCATCGCCATCAGCGGGGCTTCCGGTGGCTGCGGTGTAAGCACCGTGGTCGCCGGCCTGGCGCAGATTCTCTCGCAGGATCGGCACATGGCCACCGCCGTGGTCGACTTCGACCGCCACAATGGCGATCAGAGTCTGCTGCTGGGTTACGAAGGCGACGCCGGCCTGGCCGGTGCGCTGAGCAGCGGTGAGATCGACAGCCGTCTGCTGCAACGTGCCATGGGCCAGATCAACGAACGCCTGCACCTGCTGGCCCAGGCACCGACCCTGCGCCCCGAGCAGAACTTCAGCAGCGAACACCTGCTGTTTCTCGGCGCCAACCTCTGCCACATGTTCAACCAGGTGATCTGGGATCTGCCGGCCGGTCGCCCGCACGGCACCCTCGATGTACTGGCCCACGCGCAGACACGCATCCTGCTCACCGACCTGACCGTGCAGGACGCGCGCAATCTGCACCGCCTGCTGCGCGAGATCGGCGACGAAAGCGAGGGTCAGCACCTGCTGCTGGTGGCCAACGCCGCCCGAGGCAACCACGGCGGTGTGGTCGAGCGCAGCCAGTTCGAGGATTTCATCGAGCGTCGCATCGACCTGCAACTGCCCTACGCCGGCCCTTCGCTGGCCGGCAGCCTGCTCGCCGGCTCGCTCAATCTGGCCGCCGCGCCAGCGCTGCAACTGGCCCTGCAGGATCTGGCCGACCTGGCCACCGGGCACACGCCCAAACGCGCCACGGTCGCCCCCAGCAACCTGCTGACACGCCTCAAACGCGTACTGAACCGCCAAGCGGCCTGAGGGGACTTCGCGCATGCTTATCCGCCACCCGCAAAAGAACCGCGAACTGCGCCAGTCGACCCAGGCCGAACAGACCCCGACGGCGCAGCAGGACGTACGCGCCACCAGCGTGCAGCGCAACGCCCAGACCAAGCCGGTCGACAACGCCAGCACGCAGAACCGCAAGCTGATCCGCGGCTACCTGTACGACCAGATCGACCCGCTCAAGGCCGCCGCCATGGGCCGCGACAAGCTGCGTGTGCAGATCGAGTCGCTGATCCGCCGCATCTGCGATGACAACCGCCTGCAACTGTCGCGTCAGGAAGAGGAAGCCATCGCCGAGGAAATGCTCAACGAGATGATCGGCATAGGCCCGATCCAGCCGTTGCTGCACGACGACTCGGTGAACGACATCCTGGTCAACGGTGCCGGCCAGGTGTTCGTCGAACGTTACGGCAAGCTGGAGCTGTCGCCGATCACCTTCGTCGACGAAGAGCACGTGCTCAACACCGCCCAACGCATCGCCGCCGCCGTGGGCCGACGGATCGACGAGAGCCACCCGATGGTCGACGCGCGCCTGACCGACGGCAGCCGGGTCAACGTCATCACCTACCCGCTGGCCATCGACGGCACCAGCATCTCCATCCGCAAGTTCATGCGCCGCAACATGTCGCTGGAAATCCTCGCCGAGCGTGGCGCGCTGTCCATGGAAATGGTCGAGGTGCTCAAACGGGCCATGGTGGCCAAGCTCAACATCATCGTCTCCGGCGGTACCGGCGCGGGCAAGACCACCCTGCTCAACGCGCTGTCGCAGAACATCAGCGATGAAGACCGCATCATCACCATCGAAGACGCCGCCGAACTGCAACTGCAGCAGGTTCACGTGGTGCGCCTGGAAACCCGCCCGGTCAGCGCCGAAGGCACTGGCAAGGTCGACCAGCGCGACCTGGTGCGCAACGCCCTGCGTATGCGCCCGGATCGCATCATCCTCGGCGAGGTGCGTGGCGGCGAGTGCTTCGACATGCTCCAGGCGATGAACACCGGCCACGACGGCTCGCTCTGCACCGTGCACGCCAACACCCCGCGCGACGCCATCATGCGCCTGGAGAACATGGTGATGATGGCCAGCATGCAGCTGCCGCTGGAAGCCATCCGCCGGCAGATCGCCAGCGCGGTGAACCTGATCGTGCAGGTCGAGCGCATGCGCGACGGTGGCCGTCGCATCGTTTCGATCACCGAGGTCTGCGGTATGGAGAACGACGTGATCCAGACCCAGGAGCTGTTCGCCTTCAAGACCAGCAGCGTCGATGCCCAGGGCCGCCTGGTCGGCCAGTACATCGCCAGCGGTCAGCGCCCGCACTTCTACAACGCCCACGCGCACCTGTTCGAGGGTCACTGATGGACGCCGTACTCGATCTGCTGACCCTGCTGGTGTTCCTTGCCGTGGTGCTCGCCGTGCTGGCAGCACGCAGCCTGAGCCGGCGCAACGTGCCGGACAAGGTCGTGCTACAGCGCCTGGAGAAGCTCAAGGGTGAGCTGGTTGGCCAGGCCATCAAGAGCAGCCCGCCGTTGTCGGTCGACGGCATTCTCAAGGAAATGGAGAACGCCCCCTTCGCCGACCTGCCGCTGATCGGCCCGCGTATCGCCAATATCTGGATGGGTATCAGCGTGCTCGGCTGGCGCCAGAGCCTGCCGATGCGCGTGGCCCTGACCGCCCTGGCCAGCCTGATCGGCGGCGTGCTGCTGGGCAAGGAAACCCCGTTGCCGCTGCTGGCCAGCCTGCTGCTGACCCTGGTGTTCTTCACCGTGCTGGCGACCCTGGGCTACCGCAAGGGGCTGGACAAGCACCTGGCCGAACTCAAGCAGAGCCTGCCGGAAGCCATCGACGCCATCACCCGTACCGCTCGCGCCGGCGTGCCGGTGAGCAACGCCTTCGCCCTGGTCGCACCGAACATCGCCGGGCCGCTGGCGGTGGAGTTCGCCCTGATCGACAACTGGCTGCGCCTCGGTGTGCCGCTGCGCCAGGCCATGCAGGACTCGGCCAGGCGTATCCCGCTCAACGAGTACCGCTTCTTCGCGGTGATCCTGATCATCAACCAGGAAGCTGGTGGCCGCCTGGGCGAGACCCTGGATCGCCTGTCAGGCACCCTGCGTGACCGCCACGAGCTGCACCTGAAGATCCAGGCCAAGACCTCCGAGGCCCGCGCCTCGGCGAAGATCGTCGCCTCGCTGGTGCCATTCGCCCTCGGCTACATGTACCTGAACTCGCCGCGCGACTTTCACTTTCTGCTCAACGATGCGACCGGCAACCTCGTGCTGTTCTATTCCTTCGGCAGTGTGGCGCTGGGCCTGGTCATCACCCACCTGATGGTAAGGAGGGTGACATGACCACCCTGTTCGACGATCCCCTGGCCATCAGTGCCCTGGCCATCCTGCTGGCCGGTATCGGCCTGCTGCTGATCGGCCTGCATCACCGCAGCCAACTGGCGCCACTGCGCCAGCGTTTGCGGGTCGATGCACCTGCGGCAATACCCAGTGTTCGCCAGGACGACATCCTGCGCGGCCAGGGCTTGCAACTGCCGCCGCGTCTACAAGCGTTGCTGGTGCCGATGGCGCGTTTCGGCGAAGGCCTCGCCGGTACCGACAACGACCGGCAGAAGCTGCGGCGTCTGCTGATCATGGCTGGTTTCCGCAGCCAGGAAGCCCTGGGCCTGCTGATGATTGGCAAATACGCTCTTGGCCTGCTGCTGGCAATGATCATGCTGTTCGGCGTACTGGAACCCGGCTCGCGCCTGGGCATGAATGGCCTGGCCGGCGGCCTGCTGGCGCTGTTCGCCGGCACCACCGCGCCGGAACTGTGGCTGAAGATGCGCAGCGCCAAACGCGGCGAACGCCTGTCGCGCAGCCTGCCCGACGGCCTCGACCTGATGGTGATCTGCGCCGAGGCCGGCCTGCCGCTGGGCCGCGTGCTGCAGGTGGTGTCCAAGGAGCTGGCGCTGTCGTCGCCGGAACTGGCCGACGAGCTGCGCTACACCTACGCCGAACTACAGATTCTCAGCGACCGCCCGCGCGCCCTGCTCAACCTGGCCGAGCGCACGGGTGTGAGCGGCATCGAAAGCATGGTCGCCACCCTGATCCAGGCCGAGCGCTACGGCACGCCGCTGTCGCAGGCGCTGCGCACCATTTCCGAGGAAAGCCGCAAGACGCTGATCCTCAACCTCGAAGAGCGCGCCGGCAAGCTGCCTGCACAACTGAGCGTGCCCCTGATGACCCTGATCCTGCCGCCTATCGTGGCGATGATGGGCGCACCGGCGATGGTGCGCGTCATCCGCCTGCTCAGCCAATGATGCGAGACTTCTTCATGCCTGCGTACCGCGTTGCCCTGCTGCCTTTGCTGTTCACCCTGACCCTAAGTGGCTGCGCCAGCCTGTCTTCGGTTTCCCAACCATCCCTGGACAAGGAGGCCGGCGAGGCGCTGCGCCTGGCCCACACCCTGCGCGACAACCAGCGCCTGCAGGCGGCCTACGAGGTCTATGCGCGCATGGACGAACGCGGCCAGCTCAGGGGCAGCTACCTGCTCGAATACGCCAGCGTCGCCGCCACCGTGCGCCCGGCCGGCGAAGCACTGGCCCTGTACCAACGCACCCGCCAGGAGCTGGGCGGCGATCCGAGCGCCCTTCCAGCCGAACAGGCACAAGCCCTGTGCAACGGTCTTGGCCGTGCGCGCCTGAGCCTGGGCCAGGCAACATTGGCCGAGCGCGACTTCCGCTGCGCGGTGCAGGCCGTGCCGCATGACCTGCAGGCGCTCAACGGCCTGGGTGTCGCCTACAACCTGCAGAAACGTGACGGCGACGCCCGCGAGCAATTCCAGAAAGCCCTGGAGATCGACCCCAGCTACACGCCGGCGCTGAACAACCTGGCCCTGTCCTGGCTGGCCAGCGGCGACAGCGGCAAAGCCATCGGCCTGCTCAACCAGGCGCGCAGCCAGGGCGACATTTCCCTGCAGTTGAACCTGGCACTGGCCTACGTTTTCTCCGGGCATGAGGACACCGCCCAGGCAGTGTTGCTGGAGAACATGGAGGCGCAATACGCCGGACAGATCCTCCAGCAGTTCCGCACCGCACGCGCCCGCGTCGACGCGGGTGCACCACTGGCCAGCGAACTGCTCGCCGCCAGTCAGCAACCATTGGCCCTGAGCGAGCAAGCCGAGTGATGCGACAGGTCTCATTCCGTGCCCTGCTGCGAGGGCAGCAAGGCGTTACCGCAGTGGAGACCGCGCTGATCCTGCCGGTTCTGCTGTTCGGCGTGATGATGCTGTTCGAACTGGCGCGCATCAGCCTGATGATCGGCGTCGGCAGCCTGGCCCTGGAGCGAGCCCTGCAGGACTTTCGCCAGGATCGTGCCTTCTACGCGCAAACGCCTGAAGTGCTGCAGGCCGCCATCGAGCAACGCCTGATCGACTCATCCTATGGTTTTCTCACCGAGGACAACTTTCAGGTGGATGTGCTGGCCTTCGATAACCTGCGCCAGTTCGGCGGCGGCGCGGCGGACAAGGAACAGGACGCGCTGGATACGTCGCCGCCCGTACTCAGCGTCACCGTCGACCTGACCCAGGTGTTCATGACGCCGCTGCCAGCCCTGTTCGGCCTCGGCGATGCCTTCCAGTACCAGTACCGCCAACTGCTGGGCAGCCTGACCAGTGAAAAGGACGTGGAGGAGGACGAATGAGGCTGATTTCACGGCGCAAGCAGCGCGGCAATGCCCTGCTCGAAGGCGCACTGATCATGCCGTTGCTGATCGGCACGGCGATCATCATCGGCGACCTGTACAACATCAACCAGGCCCGCGCCTACATGGAGCAATCGGCCCACAGCGTCGCCAGCATCCTGGCCATGCAGAGCCGCCTGGACAAGGACAGCCTGCAGGCGCTGACCGAACAGACCGCCGCAGCCGGAGCGCTTGGCCAATATGAGATGGTCATCAGCCGGGTCATGCTCGACCGCAGCATGCCCTGGAAGCCGCTGTATCGCGGCAATGCCGAAGGCATCTGCCCGGAGCTGTCGAGCGATGGTCGCTACAGCGGCGAACTGCCCGAGGAAGTACCAGCCGCCGACGAGGACGAAGCGCCGGTGACCGCCTCCATGATGGTCGTGCAGCTGTGTCGCAACAGCGACAACCTGGCGCTGAGCAGCGCCCTGATCGCCGACAAGGACATCCACACCATCTCCTTCGCGCGCATGAGCTACAACGTCATCGAACTGGACGAACCGCTCAGCGAAGAAGTCGGCCTCAAGGACGAAGACAGCTGAGCCAACTCGTGGGAACGGGCGTGCCCGCGAAGCGTCAACCCTCACCACGCCTGCCGAGCCAGCCGGCTCGGCAGGCGTGACAAACATGAACGCCTCTTAACTTGCCTAGCGACTGCCCAGCCCGTCTACTTGACCACTCCCGTTGTGTGGCGTCGCAAAGAACCGACGGGTGTACGCCTCCATTGCTGTGCGGATCATCCCTGAAATGCCTACACCTGCTGCAAACCAGCCTGCCACCGGTCGCGCCAAGCGACTCTGCTACCTGGCGCTGGCCTACCTGAGTCTGGGCATGGCCATCCTCGGCGCGATCCTGCCGGGCCTGCCGACCACCGAATTCGTCCTGCTGGCCGCCTGGGCCTCGAGCAAGAGTTCGCCGCGCCTGAATCGCTGGCTGCACCAACATCGTGTGTTCGGGCCGATCCTCAACAACTGGGCCAACGGTGGTGTGATCGCCCGCCGTCACAAGTTCTACGCCAGCATCAGCATGCTCGCCTGCTTTGCCCTGCTGCTGTGGCACGAGCCACCGCTGTGGCTGCTGCTAAGCGCTGGCGGCGGCATGTTCTGCGGTGCCTGCTGGATCTGGTCACGACCCGAGTCGTTGCCGGTGGAGGGCAGGTCGGCCTGAGCGCCCCCTTTTCGCGGCTGAAGCCGCTCCTACGAGGTTAGGGAGCGCCGTGAATCCATGCATCCGTAGGAGCGGCTTCAGCCGCGAAAGAACCGAATGCCACATGCCGACATAGCGCTGCACAGACCCGCGCGCTGCAACGGCGGCGTACCGTGCGGGCTCACATGACCCCATGTGTTCGCTCCCTTAAGCATTCTTAATGAAACGATCATTGCTCGCGATTGGGAATAATTCTTATCTTTACCACTACGCGCCCACGCTCTCAGTCGGGCACTCAGTGAAAGGCAAGATTTCCGATGCGTGCACCCTCCTTTTCCACTCGGCATCTCTTCTCGGGAATCCCTGTTTCTGAAGCTCTGCACGGCGAGCGTCATTCATGATCCACGCTCGCCAGCAACGCGGCAGCATCGCGCCCTTCATGGTTCTGGCCCTGGGCGGCGCCCTGCTCGCCACCGCCTACGCCATCGACACCAGCCGCCTGACCAACAGCGCCGCGCAGATCAAGCGGGCCACCGACATGGCCGCGTTGGCCGTGGGTCACGAGCGCCTGGCCAGTGGTGAAAAGCCGCTGGAAGACTTCAAGAAGCTGGCCTACGGCTACGTCGTCAACAACCTGGGCCTGGACAGCACCCTGGCCGCGCAGATCGACGAAGAGAAGCTCGCCCTCAGCGAGCAGAAGGACGATCAAGGCCGCACTCGCTACAAGGTCGAGGTCACCTTCCAGGCAGATGCCGACCTGCTTGGCGTGGAGCCACGCGACCTGCTCATACACTCCACCGTGGAGGTGCAGCCGAGTGCTCTCGAAGTGGCGCTGACCCTGCCCAACTCGGGTTCGGAAAACGAGCGTAACCTCGACGTACTGCGCCGCCTGAGCATGCGCTTCGCCGAGAACCTGGTGAAGGATCGCGACGATGCCTGGCTGGCGCTGGTGCCCTTCAGCCAGTCGGTGAACGTTTCGCCCGATTACACCAACCCCGACAGCCGCGCGCCGGCCGGCCCCAGTGCCAATCACCTGCAACGCCTGAACAGCTGGTCGATGCCCTCGGCGCTGCGTCCCATCGAACTCACCTCACTGTTCCGTTCCGGCTACGCCGGCCTGCATGACCGCCGCATCCCGGATCGTCGCGCCAACCTGCTGTGCATGTACCGCGGCCTGAGCCGTGGCGAGAACTACCACTGGGATGACGCGCCGAGCGGCCAGTTCCGCATCTACTACCGCCACGACCTGCCAGAAAATGGCAGTCCAGGCGCCAACCCGATCCGCTGGATCGGCCCCAACCCCATGTTCGGCCAGGCCACCGGCGTCAACGACACGCGCTGGATGGTCGCCGACCGCGGCTGCCCGTCAGCCCCCCTGCTGCCCCTGACCAACGACCTGGACAAGATCGAGGAGCGCCTCGATCAGATGTCCACCCGCTTCAATACCAACTACGCCATCGCCATGGGCTGGAGCGCCATGGCACTCGCCCCGGCGTTCCGCGGCAGCGCTGGCTGGAACCTGTCGGACGATCTGCCCAAGGACTTCAAGGACGACGGCGGCGACAGCTACAAGGCCATCGTCATGCTGGTCAACACCACCGGTGAGCGCTGGTTCGACAGTGACGCCTACAACGCCTATATCGGCCAGGCCATCGATGGAGAAACCGGCAGCGATGGCGAAAACCTGAGCCTGAGGACGCAGCGCTTCGCGCGCCTGTGCGACAGCTTCCGCGAGCGCAAGCTGCGTTTCTTCATGATCGCCATCGGCCAGGACGAGATAGAGAACAACGACCTGAACGCCGAAGGCACGATCGACGGTGCCTCGCAATTCCGTCGTATCGCCGGCCCCGGTCTGGCGCGCTGCGCCGTCAAGAGCGGTGACATCACCTACCTCCAGGGATTCGACTTCGCTGCCGCCGAAGGCCGCATTCAAAGTCGCCTGGACGAGATTCTCGAAGACATTCGCCAACAGGGCTCCTACGTACGCCTGGTCGAGTAGCCCTGACGCCGCACGCCCTTCTCATTTTCACCTTCACTGTCCTGGAAGACTGCCATGACCACACGCAAGCCATCGCAACGCTATTTCCGCGCCCTGGCCCTGGAGCCGCGCATACTGCTCGACGCCGCGGCCGTTACCACCGCAGCGGAAGTGGCGGCACAGGCCGAGGTGCCAGCGACTGCCGAGGCGCCGGGCGTCGAGGCGACGCCGGTCAACAACACGCTCACCATCACCGACAGCACCACCAGCTTCCCAGCGGTCGATCTGTTCGCGGACGTCAATGTCTTTCAGGAAACCAGTGGCCTCGACGAGCTGGCCGACCTGGTCATCACCATCGATCGCACCGGCAGCAATCAGGCGCTGGTGATCGACGGCAAGGTCATCGAGCTGGTGGCCGGTAGCGGTACTACGCGAGCAGGCGACACTGGCTACGTCTACAGCGTGAGCGTTTCCGGCAGCACCACGACCATCACGCTATCGCTCAATTCGTTCGCGCCAGACCCGCAGGACGTCGGCACCCTGATCGACACCATCGCCTACCAGGCGCTCGACAAGTCCGTCGCCAGCGGCACCGTTACCGTCACCCTGCAGAGCCTGAGCGACGACGGCGGCCAGAGCACTGATCTGAGCGCGATCAAGGCCACGGTCGAGGTCGACAGCCAGGTCAACGTACCACCGGTGATTTCCGGCGACGTGCTCAAGGAAGCCGAAGCGCTGAATACCGGCGTACTGGCCGGTTCCACCGAAGTGGCCTATTCGGCCGATGGCAAGTACGTCTACGCAGCCGGCTCGAACAGCAGCATCAGCGTGTTCGAAGTCGGCGATACCGGTAGCCTGGTATTGAAGCAGACACTGACCGGTGTTCAGGATCTGGGCACGGTCAAGCACCTGGTCGTGAGCGCCGATGGCAAGTCGATCTACACCGCCTCAGGCAGTGGCAACCTGGTACTGCTCAACGTCAACGCCGATGGCACGCTGAGCTACGGCGCCAGCATCGCGGTGGGCTCCAGCGTGACCGGCGGCATCGCCATCTCCGATGACGGCAAGCAGTTGTTCGTCGGCAGCCAGTACAACGGCCTGTACGTGTACGACCGCGATACCAGCACCGGAGCCCTGACACTGATCCACCGCCCCGACGGCCGCAGCGGCATGGTCACCACCTCCGGCGACTACGTCTACGTGACCTACGCTGGGGCCGGCATCGTGACGCCGCCCAGCCTGTCGGTCTATCTGCGCAGCGCCTCGGGCACAGGCGCCCTGACCTTGGTCGACAGCATCAACATCAGCGCCGTCGGCACCGACCTAGTGGCCTCCGAAGATGGCCGCTACCTGTATGTGGCCACCAGCAGCGGGCTCACTCTCTACCAACTGGGCACCGACAACAGGCTCACCCAGACCAATGTGATCAGCGGCATCCAGACCGGCAGCCTGTCGCTCAATACCGAAGGTAACCGCCTGTATGTCACGGCCACCAACGGAACCGTGCATATCTACAGCGTTGCGGCCAATGGCAGCCTGACCGACATGGGCACGCTGACCAGCGCGACCAATGGCCAGGAGATCGCCGTATCCGCTGACGGCCAGTCCATCGTGGTTTCCGGCAATGGCCTGAGCCGCTTCTCCTCGATCCAGACGCTGATCCGTGGCGAAGCGATCACCCTGGCCAGCGGCCTGACCCTCAGCGACGCCAACTTCGACCGCCTGGCCGGCGGCTCCGGTGACTACAGCGGCGGCCAACTGGTCATCGAGCGCGCAGGCGGCGCCTCCGCCAATGACGTATTCGGCTTTGCCGATGGCAACGACCTGATCCTGGAAAATGGCACGCTGTTCAAGGCCGGGGAAGCCATCGCCACCTTCACCCAAAGCGGCGGCACACTGACCATCACTTTCCTCGCCGGCACCAGCCGCGCCGATGCCAACGCCGTGCTGCGCCAGCTGACCTACAGCAACGCAGGCACGGATGCCAATGGCAGCGTGGTAACTCTGCAGCTGCGCGCCAACGATGGCCAGGCCGACAGTCAGGTGATCGATCTTGAGGTGTTACTGACCCGCAATACCGCTCCGCAACTGACCACCACACCGGTCACAGGGGCGGCCTACGACACCAGCGGTACTCTCGTTGCGCTGTTCAGGGACACGACCGTCAGCACCGGCGAGGTCGGCCAGTCGATCATCCAGCTGACTCTCAACCTCGATGGGCTGAACGGTGTCGCCAACGAATTCATCATCGTTGCCGGCACGCACATCGACCTGTCGCAGTCCGCCAGCGGCAACGCAGGCGCCTACACCTATACCTACACGCGCAGCGGTGACAGCGCCACGCTGGTCATCGACAGCAGCGGCATCAACTCCGCCACGGCACAGGCCCTGGTCAACGGCCTCACCTACGTCAACGACACACGCGAAGCCACCACCGGCACCCGCACCATCACCCTGACCAGCATTCGCGACAACGGCGGCAACGCTGGCGGCGGCGACGACACCGGCGAACCCGGTATCAGCGCCAGCATCACCCTGGCCATCAACAATGCGCCGCAATGGCAGGCCGAGGTCAGCGACCCTGATCGCACCCTGTACTACGCCGACGGCACGCTGAACGGCTACACCGATCGCGTCACCGACATGGTGTTGTCCGCCGATGGCAAGACGCTGATCATCAGCGGCAGCACCGGTGACAACACTGGTGGCACCAGCTACCTGCGGATCTATTCTCGCGATACCGCCACTGGCGAGCTGACCCTGGTGCAGACCTTCACCCAGGGTGCCAGCGACAACCCGGCCACCGAAGCCATCGAGGTCAACGGCCTCAACGCCATCACCAGCATGGCCATGCACGGCAACAACCTCTACCTCGCCGGGAATACTGGCGATGCCGCCATCTACTCGCTGGTGCGCTTCACCTACGATGCCGCAAGCGGCCAGTACAGCTACGCCGGCATCGTCGCCACCCAGGGCGTCGCCGGCGTCACCGGCCTGGACGCACAGATATCCGAGATCGTGATCTCGGCGGACGGCACGTCGCTGTACACCATCAACGGCGTTTCGACCATCGATGGCGCGACGGGGAAATCCGTACTGACGCAGTTCTCCATCGATCCGCAATCCGGCGCCCTCAGCTACCTGGGCGCTTACCAGGGCGGCTCGGCCGAACTCGGCATGAACGCACCGACCGGCATCGCCGTGTCCCCTGACGGCACCTCGGTCTATGTCAGCAATCGCAGCAACAGCATGCTCACGGTATTCACCCGTGACACCCAGAGCGGCGCGCTGACCTACGCCGGATTCATCAACGCCAGCACGATCGCTGCCGACACCGACAGCGCTACCCAGCCCAGCGACAATCGCTATCTGCTGGAGCTGCAGGACATCGTCATCTCTCCGGACGGCAAGTACGTCTATGTCGGTTCAGGACAGCAGGCGACCCTGACGGTCTTCAGTCGTGACAGCGCAGACGGCAGCCTGACCTATGCCGGCACCCTGGCGCTCTACCCGTACGTGAATTCCCTGGCAATCCGCGAGATCGCCATGTCCAGCGACGGCTCCGCCATCTATGTCGGCTTCAACGGCGGCCCGTTGGCCGTGCTCAGCCGTGACAGCATCACGGGGGCCGTGGCCTTCATCAGCAGTCTCAACGTCGGCGCACGCAGCAACCAGATCGCCGTTACCCCCGATGGCCTGAACATCTACACCGGGCGCAGCCAGTTCACCACGGGCGTGGCCGTGCTCTCCGCCCTGCCCAACGCCAATTACGTTGCCAGCCGTCCGAGCACGCCATTCGCCGAGGGTGTCAGCTTCTCCGATGCCGACTTCGACGCCGCGAACGATTACCAGGGCGCAGAACTGACCATCAGCCGCAACGGCAGCGCCTCGGCGAACGACCTGTTCGGTTTCAAGGACGGCGCCGGCCTGAGCCTGGTCGGCAACCAGATCATGCAAGGCGCGACCGCCATCGCTGAGTTCGCCTCCGCAGACGGCAAGCTGACCATCCGCTTCATCGCCGAGGTCGACAAGGCCACGGCCAACCAGGTACTGCAACAGATCACCTACCGCAACGACAGTGCCGAGGCACCGACACGCGTCGACCTGAAGCTGAGCATCGGCGATGGCGGCAAGAGCAGCGACACTGTTCTGGTACTGCTGCTGAGCGCACCCGAACCGGTGCTGGCGGCCAGCGGCAACGCTGCCTCGATCACCCTCGGTGGTGGCAGCCTGCCGGGCCAGGTCGACCTGTTCGAGCAGGTCTCGATCAGTCTCGGCGAAGACGGAGAGCCACTCACCGACCTGCTTCTCACGGTCGATCGCAGCGGTGCCGACCAGGCACTGATCATCGACGGCGAGACCATCACCCTGCAGGCCGGCAGCGGCCACACCAGT
Source organism: Pseudomonas mendocina (assembly GCF_003008615.1). Lineage (NCBI taxonomy): Bacteria > Pseudomonadati > Pseudomonadota > Gammaproteobacteria > Pseudomonadales > Pseudomonadaceae > Ectopseudomonas > Ectopseudomonas mendocina. The sequence continues at coordinate 3,717,465 of NZ_CP027657.1, read as the reverse complement.
ACCAATGGTTACCAGTACACAGTCGAAGTGAATGATGGCGTTACCAGCATCCGTATCCGCATCGACTCCTCGACCAGCGGTGCCACACCAGAATCCGCCGCCACGCTAATCGACGGCATCGCCTACAAGGTGCTGGCCGACACTGCCAGCGCCGGTACCGTCACCATCACCCTGGCCAGCCTGAGCGATAGCAGCGACCAGATCGAACCGGGCATCAGCGCCAGCGTCACCGTACGTGACCAGCGCCAGCTCCCCACGCTGGGCGCAGAAACTGGCGCACTCGACTATGCCGACCTGCTCACCCTGCTCGATGGCACTGGCAACAACCAGTTGCAAGGCATCCAGGGCATCACGGTCATCGGCGACAAGGTCTACGTGGTGCGTTCGACAACCGACTTTGTGTATGACGAAGAGACCCAGACCGGCTCGGATATCGCCATCAACACCCTCTTCGTCTACCAACGCGCGGCGGATGGCTCGCTGCAACTGCTCGAAAGCCAGGAAGTCACCGGGTTGAGCGGTGCGGCAACGTTGCATGCGTCGGATGACGGCAACACCCTCTATCTGACCGGTGCCGACGGCATCGCCCTGTTCAACGCCAGCGACCTGCAGCAACTCGGCACCTTCGGCGCCGACATCGGCCTGATCAGCGATGTCGTGGCCCAGGGCGACAAGGTCTATGTGACCGCCGACAGCAAGCTGTTGGTATTCACCCGCAGCGGCGCCAGCCTGACCCTGGAGCAGACGCTGGAAGATGCCGGCGACAGCGGCATGCAACTCGACGGGGCCAACGCCATCAGCCTCTCGCCCGATGGCAAGACCCTGTACGTCGCCACCTCAGGCGGCAGCACGCTGGTCAGCGTGTTCAGCATCGCCGCCGACGGTTCGCTGACCTTCAGGCAAGCGGTCGCCGGTGCCAATGCAGCCGAATTCGGTCACTACGCCTCTGCGCTCAACCTGTCGGCCGACGGCAAGACGCTCTATGTGATCGACAACAACTCGCTGTTGCACGTGCTCGATGTCGCGGCCGATGGCAGCCTGAACGCCACGGCCGCCCTCGAGTTGGGAGAGAACAGCGAGATCACCGTCAAGGACGTGATCGTTTCGCCAGATGGCAAGAGCCTGGTGGTGATCGGCGACCTGGGCTTCAGCGCAAGCTGGAACAAGTACGGAATCTTCCTCTACAGCCGAGCTGAAGACGGTTCCCTCAGTCTGGTTCAGAAAGTCGAAGGCTTCGGCGACTACGCCAACTATCAAGGCACCACCTTCAACGAGGTGCGCCGCGCCACGTTCAGCTCCGATGGCACGCAGCTCTATCTGACCGGCATCTTCGTTAAATCCGGCTGGAACGAAGGTGTGCTGGTCGTCGACCTGAAGCCCGTCACCCGCACCTTCACCGAAGGCGGCGAAGCCGTCGCCATTCTTCCCGGCGGCAACCTGAGCGACCCGCAGCTCGACGCAGCAGGCAACTACCAGGGCGCCAGCCTGGTGATCGAGCGCAGCGGCGGCGCCCAGGACGGCGATGCCTTCACCTTCCTCGCCGGCAACGGACTGGAGCTGAAGGACGACGGCACGATCTGGAAAGGCGCTAGCGCGATTGCAACATTCGTCGAGGCCAATGGCACGCTGACCATCACCTTCCTCGCCGGTGTCAGCCAGGCCGACGCCCAACTCGTCCTGCGTCAGGTGGCCTATGCCTCCAGCAGCAACGACCCGGAACAAGCCGGCAAGAACGCGACATTCAGGATCGTTTTCGACGATGGCGAGAACAACCAGGCGCAGTTCGATGCCGGAGTGATCCTGGAAGGCATCAACGATCCCGCCGTGGTCAGCACCTCGCCTCTAAACCCGATCTTCACTGCCGGTGACGCGCCGGTCAGGCTGTTCGAGAACACCCAGATCGACACGGTAGAAACCGGCCAGGGCATCTGGAAGGTGCAGGTTGTTCTGAGCGGGATTGCCGCCGGCGACATTCTGGGCATCGGTGACGAACGGATCAGCGACCTGAGCACCCTCGCCGGCAAAGGCGTCCAGACCCTGCCATCGGGCCAGGCCTACAATCTGTACGCCGATGGTGACGATCTGATCCTCGACCTTTTCCTGCCCGAGGCCTCCGGCACGCCAAAGCAGGCTCAGGCCCTGATCGACAGCCTGTCCTTCGCCAGCGACAGCACGGCCCCCGAGGGCACCCGCACCATCGGCCTGCAGATCATCGAGGATGACTACAGCACACGCAGCACCTTCTCCGAACAGGCCACCATCACCCTGCGCTCCGAGGCAGGCGCCGAGCCCATCCCGCCAACTGCCAGCGCCACGGGCAGCGATAGCACGATCCGCATCGGCAGCGACGGCAGCCTGCCTGGCGATGTCGACCTGTTCAGTGACGTGAGCGTCTCGGCCGGGCTCGATAGCAGTGAAATCGAGCGCCTGGTCATCAGCGTGGATCGCACTGGCGGCAACCAGGCTCTGGTCATCGGGGGAACGCAGATTGCCCTCACCACAGGCGACGGCGTCGGCAACGGCTATCTCTACGAAGTGACCGTAAGCGGCGATACCACCACCCTGTCCATCACGTTCACCGGCCAGAGCAGCGCCGAAGTCGGCACCCTGATCGATGGCATCGCCTATCGCGTGATGGACAGCAGCGCCGACAGCGGCGAGGTGACCGTCACCCTGGGCGAAATCCACAACAGCGACAACCTCGAAGCCGAGCCCGGCATCAGCGCCAAGGTCACCCTGGCGAGCAACACAGACCCGCAGGCCAACCCTGGCGACTTCGTTCTGGTCGATGCCAAGGCCGGGCAGCACTACAGCATCCAGCTGCCTGCCAATCTGTTCAGCGACACCGATGGCGACACCCTGACCTGGACGATCGATGGACTGCCCAGTGGGCTGAGCTTCGACCCGCTCACCCGTACCCTGTCCGGAATCGTGCAGGCGATGGGCAGCCACGACCTGACCCTCAAGGTCAGCGATGGCTGGGGCGGTGAAGGCGAGATCGAGCTGACCCTCGACGTGGTCAACTCCGAGCCGGTGGCCAACGAACAGTTCTCGCTGGGTAACGCGACGCCGGGCCAGGCCTATGCAGTCACCCTGCCGGACAACCTGTTCAGCGACGCCAACGACAGCGAGCTGAGCTGGGAAATCGTTGACCTGCCGGAGTGGCTCAGCTTCGACGCCGACACCCGGACCCTGTCAGGTACCGCGCCGGAGACCACGGGCAGCTACAGCATCACCCTCAAGGCCAGCGATGCCCATGGTGGTAGCGCCACGCTCACCCTGGCACTGCGTGTCGCCAACGCCGAGCCGACAGCCAGCGAAACCGTGCTGCCGGAGCTGAGCACTGGCTTCCAGCAACTGCCTGGCAACTCGCCCACGAACACCTTCGGCGGGCCTGCGCTGAACGCGCCGCTGTTCCAGTCGAGCGACGCCCCGGGCGAGAACCCAGTAGAGGCCACCGCTGCGGCGCAACCGGCGCCGACCTCGCAAGGCCTGTTGCGTGGCAGCGGCAGTGGCCTGGCAGACGGCCGCGGCTCACTCAGCGAACAACTGGCCAGTGCCGACGGCGTGCTCACCGACAGCGGCCAGCAGAACACACGCGGCAGCTTCAGCTTCGATGGCACCACCCTGCGCAGCAACGTCGACCTGACTCTGGGTGACGGCCGCAGCATCAGCCTGCAGTTGCCCGTCGAGCTGCCCGAGGGCGGCACGGTTCAGCGCGTCACCCTGGCCAACGGCCTGCCGTTACCGAGCTGGGCGAGCTTCGATGCGCGTACCGGCGAACTGCGCATCGACCGCGAACGCCTGCAACGTGACGGCGTGCTGCGCCTGACCCTGATCAGCCGCGATGGCGAAGGCAAGGAGCAACGCACGCCAATGGAAGTGCGTGCGGCACAGGCTCCAGCCAACGCTGAACGCGAGACGCCAGCAGAAGCGGCGGCGCAAGCCGAGTCGCTGCCCGAACGCCTGCGCCAGGACACGTCCAGCGCCCTGCTCAGTGATGCCCTCGACCTGCTCGACCAATTGAGCGACCTGGCTGGGGAGCCAGTCGCTGCCACCCTTCGACACACTGCCTGAACACTGCCAAGGATCTACGCACGATGAACCGCCCAACCTTCAATCGCCCCACCCTGCATCTGGCCATCGCCTGTGCCGTGCTGGGTCTTTCCGCCTGCGCCGTGACGCCCGAGGCGCTCACCCCCGAGCAACAACTGGCCGAAGCCCAGAGCGATCGCCGCACCATGTTCGATGCCCAGGAACCGGTGACCCGTGCCATCGGCCTGGAAGAAGCCATGGCGCGCGCCGTGAAGTACAACCTGCAACAGCGCCTGGGCCTGATGCAGCGAGCCCTGGAAGACAACACCCTGAGCGTCAGCAACCTCAACCTGCTTCCGCAACTGGCGGCCAACGCCGGCTGGAAAGGCCGTGACAACGTCTCCGGTTCGTCCAGCGAATCGGTCACCACCGGCCGCGAATCGCTGGAACCATCGACCAGCAGCGACCGCTCCAGCCGCGACGCCAGCCTGCGCCTGTCGTGGAACGTGCTCGACTTCGGCGTCAGCTACTTCAGTGCCAAGGCCCAGGCCAACAAGGTACTGGCCGCCGAGGAAGCGCGGCGCAAGGTGGTCGCCGATATCGTCCAGCAGGTACGTGAAGCCTATTGGCAGGCCGCCAGCGCCGAGCGCCTGCAACCGGAAGTGGTGCGCGCCCTGAGTGACGCCCGCGGCGCTCTGGAACAGGCCCGCCAGACCGAGCGTCAGCGCCTGGTCGCGCCACTGGAGTCGCTGCGCTATCAGAAGAGCCTGCTGGAGATGATTCGCCAGCTGGAAGTGGTCGAGGGCGAACTGGCCGTATCCAAGGCGCGCCTGGCCAGCCTGATGAACCTGCCGCCGGCCACCGAATTCAGCCTGGTTCTGCCGAACGACGCCAGCTACGCCCAGCCGCAACTGACCTACAACCTGGCCGATCTGGAGGTCACCTCCATGACCCAGCGCCCGGAAATCCGCAGCGAGAGCTACCAGGCGCGCAACGCCGTGCTGGAAACCCGCGCCGCGATGCTCAAGCTGCTGCCGGGCGCCAACCTGTTCGTCGGCGCCAACTACGACAGCAACAGCTACCTGGTCAACGACAACTGGGCCGACGCCGGCCTGCAAGTCAGCTGGAACCTGTTCAACGTGCTGGCCTACCCGGCTGTGAAGCGATCCGGTGAAGCGCGCCTGCAGGTTGCCGAGTTGCGCCGCCAGGCCATGCGCATGGCCGTGCTCACCCAGGTCAACGTCGCCTGGCGCGAGTTCGAGCGCTCCAGCCAGGTGTTCGCCCGATCCAACGAGCTGCAACAGGTACAGCGCGGCATCTTCCGGCAGAGCGAGAGCGCCTACTCCAGCCAGGCGCAGAGCCGCCTGGAGCGCGTACGCACGGCAACCGAGACGGTACTGGCCACGCGCACCCGCGACCGCGCCTTCGCCGAACTGCAGGTCGCTCACGGCGCCGTCTACCAGGCTGCCGGCCTCGATCCGCTGCCAGAGAAAATCGCCGGCAGCAGCGTCGCTGAGCTGACCCGCGCCATCGTCGGCAACGCCCAGCGCCTGGATCAGGGCCAGGGCACCGTACCGGCCGGCATCGCCGCCGCCCAGCAAGTCCCTTATGGCACGTCCGCTCCCCTGGTGGTCAGCGCCGCGCCGACAGCCCCCGCTGCACCGCTGATCGCCGCGACCGAACCGCAGCGCAAGGTACTGCGCCTGGACATGTGGGAAAGCCTCGGCTCGCTGCGCGGCGCCGAGCTGGTGCCCGTGGAGAGCGTTCGTGACCGTTAAGCCAAACCAGGGCAATCGCATGAAAGTTTTTTGTAGGAGCGGATTCATCCGCGAAAATGGCAGTCTCCACGCGATTTTTTTCGCGGCTGAAGCCACAGCGCAGCGCCGCCTATTCACGCCTACCCCTGCCATGCGTTTGCCCCGCTATTGGCCATCGGTGCTGGCGATCCTGATCGCCACCGCCGCGAACATGGCCCATGCCGAAGAAACCGGCGAGCTGCGCGTGCAGCTCAGCCCGGTGCGCCAGACCGTGCTGTCCAGCGAGCTGGCCGGCAAGCTCACCGAGCTGACGGTCAAGGAAGGCGATTCGTTCAAGGAAGGCCAGCGCCTGGCCGGCTTCGACTGCTCGGTACAGCGCGCCCAGCTGACCCGCAGCGAAGCCGCCCAACGCGGTGCGCAGAAGAAGCTCGACGTGGCCAAACGCCTCGACGCGCTGGAATCCATCAGCCAGGCCGAAGTCGCCCAGGCCCAGGCCGACCTGGCCGTAGCCCAGGCGGAAAGCGGTGTCGGCCGCGCCATGCTCAAGCGCTGCAACCTCGATGCGCCCTTTGCCGGGCGCGTTTCGCAGCGCATGGCTCAGCGTTACCAGCACGTTGCCGAAGGCACCGAGCTGCTGGCCATCTACGACGACAGCGCCTACCAGCTGGAGCTGATCGTACCGTCGGCCTGGATGGCCTGGCTCAAGCCCGGTGTCGACTTCAAGGTACGTCTGGATGAAACCAGCCAGGACTACCCCGCACAGATCGAACGCCTGGGCGCGGCCATCGACCCGCTCAGCCAGTCGCTCAAGGTGTTCGCCCGCATCACTGGCGACACCGCCGGCCTGCTGCCGGGAATGAGCGGCGTGGCCCTGCTGCAGGCACCCGGAGCCGGTTCGTGAATGCCAACGTGACGCCCCTGCGCGACAAGCGTGCCGAACGCCTGGCGCTGCTGCTGCAACTGGAACGTCGTGCCCGCGCCGAGGAGGATCTGCTGGGCTTAAGCTTTCTCATGGTCAACGACAGCCGCCAGTTGCTCGACTACCGCGAGGCGCTGCTGTGGCACGCCGACGAGGGGCGGATCACCGCCTGCTCGGGCCTGGCCCAGGTGGAAGCCAACGCGCCCTTCATGCTGTTTCTCGCTCGCCTGTGCCAGGGCTGGAAAGCCCAACCCTGGGCTGCCGAGCTGCATGAACTGAGCGCGGCGGATAGCCCCGAGCAAAGCCGCCACGAATGGCACGAATACCTCGCCGAACATCTGCTCTGGGTGCCACTGAGGCGCCGTGGCGGCGAGCTGCTCGGCTGCCTGCTGCTCAGCCGTGAACAAGCGCTGACGCGCCCCGAACGCGCCCTGCTGGAACTGCTGCAGGATGCCTATGCCCACGCCTGGGCCGGCCTGGGCGGGAGCAAGCGCAGCAGCAGCGTCAGTTGGCTGCGCAAACGCCCACGCCGCGTGGTGCTGTTCGCCGTGGCGGCTCTGGTCGCCCTCGCCCTGCTACCTGTGCGGCAAACCGTGCTGGCACCAGCGGAAATCGTCCCGCGTGAACCGGCCGTATTGCGCGCGCCGCTACAGGCCGTGGTCGAAGGCATGCTGGTGCAGCCCAACCAGCCGGTGAAAGCCGGCGACCCGCTGGTGCAACTGGACAAACGCGAGCTGGAAAACCGCCTGGAGTCGGCCCGTCAGGGTTTGGCCGCTGCCGATGCGCAACTGCGCCAGACCCGCCAGCAGGCGCTGTTCGACGAGCGTGCCAAGGCTGGCCTGGCTGAGCTGATCACTCGCCGCGACCAGGCCCGCGCCGATGTCGACTACCTGCAGAACAATCTGGAACGTTCGCTGATCCTGGCACCGCGCGACGGCGTGGCGATCTTCGACGACCCCAGCGACTGGATCGGCCGCCCGGTGTCGATGGGCGAACGCATCATGCAGGTAGCCGACCCACACGACGCGCGCCTGGAAATCCACCTGCCGGTCGGCGATGCCATCGCTCTGCAACCCGGCGCCGAGACCCGCCTGTTTCTCAACAGCCAGCCCGGCAGCCCGCTGCAAGCCACCCTGCAACGCCACGGCTACCGCGCCACCCCGGCCGCCGACGGCAGCATGGCCTACCGCCTGGACGCTGCTTTCGACGAGGCCGATCCACGTGTGCGCGTCGGCCTCAAGGGCACCGCCAAGCTCTACGGCCAGCGCACCCTGCTGTTCAACTACGTGATGCGCCGGCCGCTGGCTGCACTGCGCGTTTATCTGGGCTGGTAGCCGATGCCATTCATCACCAGCGGTGCGCACGGCGCACCCTACCCGATGCTCGCCGCTCCCCGTAGGGTGCGCCATGCGCACCACACCGCTTCCGGGCAGCGCTGCCAATGACCCTCGCCGCCGCCCTCCCCGGCCAGCCCCAGCGGCAACCACTGCCGGCGTTGCGCCGTACCCTGCGCCTGCACCCAGGCCCACGCTCACGCGATGGCTCGCCAAGCTGGACGCTGGAAGACCACGCCCGAGGTCGCTTCTACCGGATCGGCTGGGCCGAGGCGGAAATCCTTGCGCGCTGGGAATTGGGCAACGCCGACGCGGTGGCCATAGCCGTCAGCCGAGAGACCACCCTGGCCCTGGCCAGGGACGACGTCGAAGGCTTCGTGCAATTTCTGCGCAACGTGCAACTGGTGGAGGTCGAGGGGGAACAGGCCATCGCCGACCTGCGCCGCCGCGCCAGCGCCGGCAAGGGCGGCAGCTGGGCCTCCTGGCTGCTGAGCAACTACCTGTCGATCCGCATTCCGCTGCTACGCCCGGACGCCTTTCTCACGCGCACCTACCCACGCGTGGCGCCGCTGTTCAGCCGTGGCTTCGCCATCACCACAGCGGTGGCCGCGCTGCTCGGCCTGTACCTGGCGGCGCGCCAGTGGGACAGCTTCGTGCACACCTTCCTGCACTTCTTCAGTCTGGAAGGCGCGGCGCTGGCCGCCATCACCCTGAGCCTGACCAAGGTGCTGCACGAGTTCGGCCACGCTTACACCTGCAAACGCTACGGCTGCCGCGTGCCAACCATGGGCGTAGCCTTTCTGGTGCTGTGGCCAGTGCTTTACACCGATGCCAGCGGCGCCTGGCGCCTGACCAAACGGCGTCAGCGCCTGGCCATCGGCGCCGCCGGCATGGGTGTGGAGCTGTGCCTGGCGGCCTGGGCCACGCTGGCGTGGAGCTTCCTGCCTGACGGCATGCTGCGCAGCGCCGCCTTCATGCTGGCCAGCACCACCTGGATTCTCACCCTGGCGGTGAACCTCAACCCGCTGATGCGCTTCGACGGCTACTTCCTGTTCTCCGACCTGATCGACGTGCCCAACCTGCAGGAACGTGCTTTCGAACTGGCACGCTGGCGCCTGCGCGAATCCCTGTTCGGCTTCGGTGACACGCCACCGGAGCACTTCGAGCCCTGGCTGCACCGCGTGCTGCTGGGCTACGCCTTCGCCACCTGGGTGTATCGCTTCTTCCTGTTTCTCGGCATCGCCGTGCTGGTCTACCACTTCGCCTTCAAACTGCTGGGCCTGCTGCTGTTCGCCGTGGAGATCGTCCACTTCATCCTGCGCCCGATCTTCAATGAACTGCGCCACTGGCAGCAACGCCGCAAGGACTACCGCATGAACCGCAACACCCTGATCAGCGGCAGCGTGCTGCTGGCCTCGCTGCTACTTGCCGCCCTGCCCTGGCGCAGCCATGTCGAAGCGCCGGCGTTGCTGCGCGCCGAGCGACAGGCGATCCTGCTTGCCCCGCTGGGCGCGCGCCTGCAGGCCATCGAGGTCGAACCCGGCCAGCCGATCAGCGCCGGCCAGACACTATTCCGCCTGCAGGCACCCGATCTGGAGCATGAGCTGGCCAGCCTGGAACGGGAAATCGAGCTGCTGCGCCGGCAGAGCAGCTTCCAGCTACGCGCTGCCGAAGAGTCCGCACGTCAGACCGTGGCCCGCGAGGAACTGAGCGTGGCCCTGGAACGCCGCGCTGCGCTGCACCAGCGCCTCGACCAGTTGCAGGTACGCGCGCCCTTCGACGGCATGCTGGTAGACAGCGCCGAGCCGCTGGAGGTGGGCGAATGGCTGCCGGCCGGCGAATGGCTGGGCACGCTGGCAGGCGGCGACAGTGAACGTATCGAGGCCTTCGTCAGTGAGAGCGACCGCGAGCGCCTGCAGATCGGCGCCGAGGCCTGGTTCCTGCCAGAAGACCCGTGGCGACCGCGTCGGCAACTGGTCATCGAAGATATCGGCCAGACCGCCGTGCGCAAGCTGACCTCCGCGCCTGAGCTGGCCTCGGTGTACCAGGGCAGCATCGCCAGCCAGTTCGACGAGCAGCGTGTGCCAGTGCCTGAACAGGCGCTGTATCGCGTTTTGTTGCGCCCGCAGGATGGCGGCGCGGTACAGGCAGAAACCCTGCGTGGCAGCGCCAGCATCACGGCCGAATCACGCAGCCCGCTGCTGCAAGCCTGGCGCTGGAGCATGGCGGTACTGATTCGCGAATTGGCGTTCTGAGCGCAACCACCGCGCCGCCCCCTTCGCGGCTGAAGCCGCTCCTACACGCACCAACGCCTCCCTTGTAGGAGCGGCTTCAGCCGCGAAATTCTGCCGGGATCGAAGCCGAAAGCGGAGCGCCGCCGAGTCGGGCCGACAAGAGCCCAGGCCCAGCCAAAGCCTTAAGTATTCTTAATGATCTGAGAATTGTTCCTAACTGCTGCGGAACCCATCATCGACCGGTCATTTTTCACCCCCGGTACACCCAAGATGAATGCCATCGTCCAAAGCATCCCCGAACTGCCCCTGAGCAAACGCCTGAAATCCGGGACTACCCGCGACCACGACACTGTCGACAACCTGGTAATGAGCTCGCGCCCCTTTGAAAGCCATGAGCGCTATGCCTATTTCCTGAACCTGCAACACCGCTTCCACGGTGCAATCAACTGGTTGTACGCGGACGAAGAACTGAATCGGTTGCTGCCTGGCCTGCAGGAGCTGCCGCGCTTCGATGCGGTATGCGCCGACCTCACCGATCTTGGTCTGCCAGTACCGGCTGAGCCGCAACCGATTCGTCCTGCCAGCACCTACGCCGCCGTGGGCTGGCTGTATTGCGCGGAAGGCTCGAACCTCGGTGCCGCCTTCCTGTTCAAGCAAACGCAGAAGATCGGCCTCGATAGCGAAAAAGGCGCTCGCCACCTGGCGCCGCACCCGGACGGCCGTGCCATGCACTGGCGCCAGTTCGTCGCCCTGCTCGACGGCCTGGAGCTGAGCGACACCCAGCGCGATGAAGCCATCCAGGGCGCGGTAGACGCCTTCGATTTCTACCGCTCGACACTGCGCGAGATCTTCCCGGCCAACTGATCGACCTGTCACGCCAGAGCCCCTATCGCTAGCGGGCCTGGTGCAGCAGGGTTTCACTCAACGCCTGCGCCGCGCTGGACAGCTGATGCCCAGCCTGGTGCAGCAGCCCCACCCGGCGCGATACCTGCGGCTCGCTCAGCGGCAGGCAGCGCGCCCCCAGTTCTTCCATCTGCTGTCGACACAGCTGCGGCACGGCGCTGACACCGAGACCTTCGGCGACCATGCGTCCGACCGTCACCAACTGATGACTTTCGAACGCCACCGGCAGCTTGCCGTGGCGGGCAATCACGCTGTCTTCCAGCAGCAGGCGCACTGCCGAGGGTCGTTGCAGAGTGATGAAGGGCTGCTCCAGCAACTGCGCCCAGGTCAGCGCGGACTGCCCGGCCAACTCGCTGCCAGCGGGCACTACGGCGACGAAGCGGTCGTCGTACAGCGGGGTGAACTGCAGGCCGTCGAGGGTGGACGGCTCGAAGGCGATACCGAGTTCGACGCGGCCATCGCGCACCATGTCCATCACCTGCTCGTTGATCACGTCATGCACCGTCACGTTGACCCGTGGGTAAGCGTCGCGGAAGGCACGCAGCGCTGCCGGCAGACGGTTGCCGGCGAACGACGGCATGGCCGCCACCGCCACCTTGCCCATCTGCAGGGTGAAGTGCTGGTGCAACAGATCCTCGGCATTGTCCCAGTCCGCCAGCAGGCGCACGGCGATGGGCAACAGCGTCTCGCCCTCCGGCGTCAGCGCCACGCTGCGGGTGGTGCGCACCAGCAACTGACCACCGAGCGATTGCTCCAGGTTCTTGACCGCCAGGCTCAGCGCCGGCTGCGACAGGTGCAGGCGCTCGCAGGCCTGGGCGAAGCTCAGGCTCTGCGCCACGGCGAGGAAGGCACGTAGCTGCTTGACGGTCATTGATTTGTTTTCCAGATCAATCAAGAGGAAAAACAAACTTAACAAATAAACCCACAGCGCTGAAGCTTGCACTCACCCCGGCAGTGCACCTGCCCCATAACGACAAGAGAGGCAGCCTCGAATGAGCGGACTCGACAAACGCGTCGGCAGCTATGCAGAAGCCCTGGACGGCCTGCAGGACGGCATGACGGTGCTGGCCGGTGGTTTCGGCCTGTGCGGCATCCCCGAGAACCTGATCAATGAGATCCGCCGCCGTGGCGTTCGCGACCTGACCGTGGTGTCCAACAACTGCGGCGTCGACGGCTTCGGCCTCGGCGTGCTGCTGGAAGACCGGCAGATTCGCAAGATGATCGCCTCCTATGTCGGTGAGAACGCCCTGTTCGAACAGCAACTGCTCTCCGGCGAACTGGAAGTCGAACTCACCCCGCAAGGCACCCTGGCCGAGAAGCTGCGCGCTGGCGGCGCCGGCATCCCCGCCTTCTTCACCGCCACCGGCTACGGCACCCCGGTCGCCGAAGGCAAGGAAGCGCGCGAGATCAATGGCCGCCACTACATCCTCGAACCGGCCATCACCGGCGACTTCGCCATCGTCAAAGGCTGGAAGGCCGACCACTTCGGCAACGTGGTCTACCGCCACACCGCGCAGAACTTCAACCCGGTGGTCGCCACCGCCGGACGCATCACCGTGGTCGAGGTCGAGGAGATCGTCGAGCCCGGTGAACTCGACCCAACGCGGATTCACACCCCCGGCATCTACGTCGACCGGCTGATCTGCGGCAGCTTCGAGAAACGCATCGAAAAACGCACCCTGCGCAGTTGAGGACAAGAGCATGGCACTGACCCGTGAACAAATGGCCCAGCGCGTAGCCCGCGAGCTGCAGGACGGCTTCTACGTCAACCTCGGCATCGGCATCCCGACCCTGGTGGCCAACTACGTACCCGAAGGCATGCAGGTGATGCTGCAATCGGAGAACGGCCTGCTCGGCATGGGCGCCTTCCCCACCGAAGAGGAAGTCGATGCCGACATGATCAACGCCGGCAAACAGACCGTCACCGCGATCAAGGGCGCGGCGATCTTCGACTCGGCGCAATCGTTCGCCATGATCCGTGGCGGCCACGTCGACCTGACCGTGCTCGGCGCCTTCGAGGTGGACGTACGCGGCAACATCGCCTCGTGGATGATTCCCGGCAAGCTGGTCAAGGGCATGGGCGGCGCCATGGATCTGGTGGCCGGCGCCGACAACATCATCGTCACCATGACCCACGCCTCCAAGGACGGCGAGTCGAAGCTGCTGGAGCACTGCAGCCTGCCGCTGACCGGCTGTGGCTGCATCCGCAAGGTGCTGACCGACCTGGCCTATCTGGAGATCGAGAACAACGCCTTCATCCTGCGCGAACGCGCGCCGGGCGTGAGCGTCGAGGAAATCGTCGCCAGGACGGCCGGCAAGCTGATCGTCCCCGAGCATGTCCCCGAGATGCAGTTCTAGGTTGTCTACCGTTCTGTAGGCGCCACCACGCATGGCGTCTACAGAGCGTTTTTCTGCATTGTAGGAGGCGCTTTAGCGGCGAGCCTTTCTCGTCGCGGCTAAAGCCCCTCCCACAATACGCGGCCCATCAGCCAAGAGGATTTCCCATGCAAGACGTCGTCATCGTAGCCGCCACCCGCACCGCCATCGGCAGCTTCCAGGGCAGCCTGGCCGACATCCCCGCGCCGGAACTCGGCGCCATCGTCATCAAGCGCCTGCTGGAACAGACCGGTATCGACGGCGCCCTGGTCGATGAAGTGATCCTCGGCCAGGTGCTTACCGCAGGCAGTGGCCAGAACCCCGCGCGCCAGGCCGTGATCCGCGCCGGCCTGCCCCATGTCGTGCCGGCCATGACCCTGAACAAGGTCTGCGGCTCGGGCCTGAAAGCCCTGCACCTGGCTGCCCAGGCCATCCGCTGCGGCGATGCCGAGGTGATCATCGCTGGCGGCATGGAGAACATGAGCCTGTCGCCCTACGTGCTGCCGAAAGCCCGGACCGGCTTGCGCATGGGCCATGCGCAGATGCTCGACAGCATGATCGTCGACGGCCTGTGGGACGCCTTCAACGACTACCACATGGGCATCACCGCCGAGAACCTAGTGGAGAAGTATGGGATTTCCCGCGAAGCCCAGGACGCCTTCGCCGCAGCCTCGCAACAGAAGGCCGTAGCCGCCATCGAATCCGGTCGCTTTGACGCCGAAATCACCCCGGTGATGATCCCGCAGCGCAAGGGCGATCCCGTCGCCTTCGCCCGTGACGAGCAACCACGCGCCGGCACCACTGCCGAGTCGCTGGCCAAACTCAAGCCGGCGTTCAAGAAGGACGGCAGCGTCACCGCCGGCAACGCCTCCAGCCTCAACGACGGCGCCGCTGCCGTACTGCTGATGAGCGCGGCCAAGGCCAAGGCATTGGGCCTGCCGGTGCTGGCGAAGATCGCCGCTTACGCCAACGCTGGCGTCGACCCGGCGATCATGGGCATCGGCCCGGTCTCGGCCACCCGCCGCTGTCTGGAGAAAGCCAGCTGGAGCCTGGCCGATCTGGATCTGATCGAAGCCAACGAAGCCTTCGCCGCCCAGGCGCTGTCGGTCGGCCAGGAACTGGGCTGGGACGCCGACAAGGTCAACGTCAACGGCGGCGCCATCGCCCTCGGCCACCCCATCGGTGCCTCGGGCTGCCGCGTGCTGGTCAGCCTGCTGCACGAGATGATTCGTCGTGATGCCAAGAAAGGCCTGGCCACGCTGTGCATCGGCGGCGGCCAGGGCGTCGCGCTGGCCATCGAACGCGAGTAAGCAGCGAGGAAACGTAGGGCGGGTGCAACCCGCCACCACAGGAGCCGGCGGGTTACACCCGCCCTACGGATCAACATAACCACCAGCTCGGCCTCGGCCGGGCTTTGTCATATCACCTGCAACTCCCAGGCATAACCAACCTCGAATGCCTGATCAAAGCCCTTACACAAGCATAAGAAAGAGGCGTCACCCATGTTCAATACCCTCACCCGCATGAGCGTGAGCCTGGTACAGAAGTACCTGCCCTCGCCCTTCGTGTTCTCTGCACTCCTGACCTTGGGAGTTCTCCTGGCCGGTATCTTCTCCACCGGCCAATCGCTACCCGCCATGGTGCAACACTGGAGCAGCGGCTTCTGGACGCTGCTCGGCTTCGCCATGCAAATGTCGCTGATCTTCGTCACCGGCCACGCCCTGGCCAGTGCGCCGATCATCAACCGTAAACTCGACCGCCTGGCCGGTATGGCCCGCACGCCGGGTCAGGCGATCATCATGGTGACCCTGGTGGCACTGGTCGGCTGCTGGGTCAACTGGGGCTTCGGCCTGGTCATTGGCGCCGTGTTCGCCCGCGCCCTGGCGCGCCAGGTCGAGGGCGTGGATTACCCACTGTTGGTGGCCTCGGCCTATTCCGGCTTCCTGGTCTGGCATGGCGGCCTGGCCGGGTCGATTCCGCTGTCGATGGCTACCGGCGGCCCGGATCTGGCGCGCATGACCGCCGGCGTGCTGAGCGACCCGGTGGGCATCAGTGAAACCCTGTTCAGCACCCTGAACCTGACCATCGTCGCGCTGCTGGTGATCGGTCTGCCCTTGCTCAACCGCGCCATGCACCCACGCCAGGGCGCCAAGGTCGCCGACCCGGCCAAGCTGGTAGAAGCGCGCGCCGAACTGCCGGCCCGTGAAACCCCGGCACAACGCCTGGACGACAGCCGCATCCTCGGCCTGGCCCTGGTAGCCATGGCCGGCATCTATCTGTTCAACCACTTCGCCAGCAAGGGCTTCGTGCTTGGCCTGGATGTGGTGATCGCCATCTTCCTGTTCAGCGGCCTGCTGATGCACGGCACCCCGGAGCGCTACATGCGCGCAGTGGACGAAAGCGTGCGCGGTATCGGCGGCATCGTTCTGCTGTTCCCCTTCTACGCCGGGATCATGGGCATGATGATGGGCGCCAATGCCGACGGTATTTCTCTCGGCCGGCAGATCACCGAAGCATTCATTTCCTGGTCGTCGGCCGACACCTTCCCGCTGCTGGCCTTCCTCAGCGCGGGCGTGGTCAACGTGTTCGTACCGTCGGGTGGCGGCCAGTGGGCCGTGCAGGGGCCGATCATGCTGCCGGCTGCCGAAGCGCTGGGCGTGTCGACCACTGTCACCGCCATGGCGATTGCCTGGGGTGACGCCTGGACCAACATGATCCAGCCGTTCTGGGCGTTGCCGCTGCTGGGCATCGTCGGCCTCGGTGCCCGCGACATCATGGGCTACTGCCTGATCATGCTGCTGTACTCGGGCATCGTCATCAGCGGCGCGTTCTACTTCCTCGGCTGACCTGCACCGCTCTCGACAGCCCACCCTCCCGTAGGGTGGGCTTCAGCCCACCAGCCCTGCCCATCCGCACGGTTCTGCCTGCAAAAGGATGCCGCGCCCGATACGGACATAACCCGCTCAATCCCCCATCAACCCCTGCGCCTTGGCCATGGCTACCGCTTGAGTGCGCCTCTGCACCCCCAACTTGACGTTGATGCGCCGCGCATGGGTCTTGACCGTGTGCAGCGAGATGAACAGGCGGTCGGCGATTTCCTGGTTGGAATAACCCTGCGCGATCAGTTGCAACACCGCCAGCTCGCGCGAGCTGAGCAAGGCGGTACCGGCACTGGCTGGCTCCCCCAGCGCAGGCGCCGGCTCGAACAAGCGCTGATGCAGGCTCTGTCCTGCCTCACTCGGCAACAGGCACTCCAGCCACTGCGCCTGACGCTGTTGCAGCTCCTGTAACGGCCGTAGCAGGCGC
Organism: Pseudomonas mendocina; assembly: GCF_003008615.1. Lineage (NCBI taxonomy): Bacteria > Pseudomonadati > Pseudomonadota > Gammaproteobacteria > Pseudomonadales > Pseudomonadaceae > Ectopseudomonas > Ectopseudomonas mendocina. The sequence goes on along the minus strand of NZ_CP027657.1, from coordinate 3,700,601 downwards.
AACTGCCGCGCCTCGCCAAGCGCCTGCTGCAACAGGCTGTCGGCCTGCTCCTGCTGACCTTGCACGAGCAGCGCCTCGGCCAGGCTGACCCGACATTCGCAGGCCAGGCTACGGTGCCCGGCAAGCTGGCACTCATCCAGCAACAGGCGCAATGCATGCTCGGCGGCAGTGTGGTGGCCGAGCAACAGATCGCTGATCGCCAGATAGCGACGCAGGCGCGGCAGCAGGTCATAGAACTCCGACGGCGCCAACTGCTGGCGTTGCTGCAACTGCTGCAGCGTCTGGGCGAACAACTCACGCGCGCGCCCGGTCTGGCCCTGACGCAGCAACAGCCGCCCTGCCTGCAACTGCAGCACACAGCGATAACGCACTTCCGGCACGTGCGACCACTGCATCACCCGCTCGGCCTGCTGCAACCACTGATGCGCCTCGTCGAGATCGCCACGGCTCTCCGCCAGCTCCAGCAGGCCGAGATAGCCAGAGATGATGTAGGCATCCTCGCAATGCTCGGCTTCCTGCAGCCCCAGGCGATATGCCTGCTGCGCCGCTTCATCCAGGCCCTGACGCGCCAGCAGGCTGGCCCGTACCAGCAGCAGGCGGGCGACCACCGGGCTGTGACTGAAGCGCTCGCGCAGCAGCGCCAGGGACTGCTCGGCCAACTCGGCCGCGCGTCCGGCCTCGCCACGCATCTGCAACAGCAGACAGTGATCGGTATTGAGCAGCGCTTCGAAGATCAGGCTGCCGTGCAGCCGTGCCAGGCGCAGGCCCTGATCCAGCGCCTGTTTGGCCTGCTCCAGGGCATGCTCGGCCATGTGCTGCTGGGCCAGCGCCTGGTAGCAGAGCACGCGCTGCGACCAACTGCCCTCGTCCAGCATCTGCAGGGCTTCCTGACAGTGCATCCGCGCATCGCGCCGTCCGCATTGCCGGGCCAGTACCCCCATCAACGCCTGCCAATGAGCGACCAGTTTGCGCTGGCGGCGTTCATCGGGTTGCGGCATGAAATGCGCCAGCCCCTTGATGCAGGCGCTGGCTTCGTCGAAACGGGCGCAGATGATCAGCGCCCAGGCCTGCAACACGATCAGCCGTGGCGAACTGGCAAACAGCCAATCCGGCAACTCTTCGCGCCACTGCAGCAGTTGCGCCACCGAATGCCCCTGCAGCAACTGCTCCTGACTGAAGCGCTGCAGATAGTTGACTGCGACCTCGACCTGCCCAGCCTGCAAGGCATGTTCGACGGCTTCGCGAATATCGCCGTGCTGAGCGAACCACTGGCAGGCGCGTATATGAATCGAGGCTGGCAGCGGAGCGCCTGGCAAGCGCCGCAACACTTCGGCCAGCGGCCGCCACAGGCGAAACCAGGTGCCGCTGCTGTCGAGGCTGCGCACGAACAGCTGGCGCCGCTGCAGTTCGGCCAGCAGCTCACTGCCGCGGCCTTCGAGCAGGTGCTCGCAGAGCGACAGGGAAAAACGCGGCAGCAAGGCCAAGGCATGCAGATCGCCGCGCAGCTCCTCGTCCAGATCGAGCAGCACCTCGCGCTGTACGTAATCGCGCAGCACCGGGCAGCCATCCTGCAGACGCTGACGCAGCGCATCCTCGTCGGCATCGAGCAGCAAAAGTCGGATCGCCGCCAGCCAGCCTTCGCTGCGTTGCAGCAGCGTCTGCCGACAGTCCTCGGCAAGGCTCACTTGCAGCGCCACCAGCAACTCGCTCAGCGCCGTGTCGTCCAGCGCCAGCTCCTCCCCCTTGAGTTCCAGCAGATCGCCCTGCAGCAACAACCGTGGCAGGTTCCAGGCCGGTGCACGGCGGCTGGCGACCCACCAGGTGACCTGCTGTGGCGCCGCAGCGAACAGCCGGTCGAGGCAGGTATCGAGCGCATCGTCGGCCTGACGCGGGTAATCGTCGATGAACACCCACAGGCGTCCCGCACGCGCGTGCAGCAGATCGAGCAATGCTGCTTCGCTGGCCTCCTCCATTGGCACCTGCAGGGCGGCGGCCAGTCGCTTGCACAGCTGTGCCGGCGTCAGGCTACGGCCACCGAGGTCGAGCCATACCCGTTCGACGGCCGTCGGCGTGTGGCGTGCGCACTGGCCGAGCAGCACGCTCTTGCCGGTACCGGCAGGCGCACACAGCAGGAGCAGGCGCGCTTCGCTGGCGAGCAGACGCTGCAGCAATGCAGGACGGGAAACCACGCATGGCGGCAGCCGTGGCAAATCGGCAGGTTGTAGCGGCACCGCGCTTGGGCGGGCGATGGCGAGGGTCGGCATGGCAGCGGTTCTCTCTGCTTGTCATTGTTGAACCACCCGGTGATGGTACCCCGCTCACCTCTCACGACCACCCCTTGTCGCTTATGGCGCGAGATTCACGCGAGACCGGCACGCAGCAAAAAGCCGGTGCAGCACAGGGCGGCACCGGCTTCGTTCGAACGTGCCGGGTTCAGCGCACGCCGGCGTTACGCAGGGCTGCCGGAGTGAAGTCCTTGGCCGAGGCCTGGGTGCCGTACTGAATCGACATCTTCTCCTCGTTGGCCATGCCGACCGCGACGTAGCGACCAGCGATGACGTCGTACAGCGCTTCCAGAGCGTAGACCGGAATCTTCTGCGCATAGTGCTGCAGCAACATCGCCTCGCCGACACGCCAGAGCTGACCACGACCGTCGTAGTGCTCGGACAGGGCGATCTGCCAGGAGTCCTCGTCGACATAGAAGCGGCGCTTGGCGTAGATGTTGCGCTCGCCGGACTTCAGCGTCGCCTCCACTTCCCACACGCGGTGCAACTCATAGCGAGTCAGATCCTGATTGATATGCCCGGCCTTGAGGATGTCGGCGTATTTCACGCTCGGCAGCGCCAGACGATAGTTGTTGTAGGGGATGAACAGTTCGCGCTTGCCCACCAGCTTCCAGTCGTAGCGATCCGGCGCACCGTTGAACATGTCGAAGTTGTCCGAGGTACGCAGGCCGTCCGACGCGGTACCGGGGCCGTCGTAAGCCACCTGTGGCGCCCGCCGCACACGACGCTGGCCGGCGTTGTACAGCCAGGCCATGCGCGGCTCGGCGACCTGATCGAGCGAGTCGTGCACCAGCAGCACGTTACCGGCCAGACGCGCGGGAGCGGTGACCCGCTGCTTGAAGAACAGCAGCGCGTTTTCCGCCTTGCCTGGATCGACGTCGGGGATGTTCTCCGGGAACGCCACTTCATCCTCGAAGTGCACCAGGGTGTAGGCGCCGTTGGCCTGCGGCGAAGCCTGCACGATGCTGCGCTTGAGGTTGCCACCGCGATAACGGGTGATGTGGTTCCACACCACCTCCAGGCCGTTCTGCGGAATCGGGAAGGCGTAATAGCGGCTGTCGGTGAAACCGGTCAGGCCGTTGCCGCCATCGCGCAGCCCGGTTTTCAACGCGCTGGTCTTGGCTGCGGCATTGATCGCATCCGGCACCGCCGTGCTGCGGTGCGTCGGGTACACCGGCATGCGGTAGGTTTCCGGGTAGCGGGCGAACATCGCCAGTTGCCCCGCCGACAACTGCTCGCGGTACTGCTCCAGGTTCTGCGCGGTGATGGTGAACAGCGGTTGTTCGCCAGCAAAGGGGTCACTGAGAAAACCGCGCGCATCGACCTGCCCGGCATCGCTGGCCATACCGCCCGTCCAGGCGGGGATGGTACCGGCCGCGTTGCCAGCCATCTCGCCGCCCAACGGGGTCAGGCTGGTGCCGAGCTTGGCCGCCTCCTGCTCGCTGACTGCGGCCAGCACACCGCTGGCCAACAGGCTCAGGGACAGTGCGCCGAGCATCTTCAGGGTTGTATTCATCTGCATTCCTCAACTGATCCTGATGGCCTAGAAGCTCACGCCGAAGCTGAGCGCCAGGAAGTCGCGGTCGACCGCGACGTTGTAATCGCCGCCGAAGAAGTCGGTGTACGACAGGCTGGCGGTGTAGGTATTGCGGTAGTCGGCGTCGATACCGAAGCTCACGGCCTTGGCCCCCTCGTTGAACAGGCCGTTGGGGCCGTAGCCGTCGACGTCGTGCGACCAGGAGATGTTCGGCTTGAGGTTCACCCCGGCGAACACGTTGCTGTACTCCCAGATGCCGCGCACGCGGTAACCCCAGGAAGTGCTGGTGACGAAGCCATTGGTATCGCCGCGGAAGCCATAGGCGCCGAACAGCGAATCGCGGCCATAACGCAGGTCTTCACGGCTCTCCAGCCCACCGACATGGGCCATGCCGATCTCGCCCACCAAAGTGAAGCGCCCTGCGCCCATCACCTGATCGAAGAAATGGGTGAAGGTGGTCTGCACCTGAGTGACTTCCTTGCGCCGATAACCGACGTTGTCCTGGCCCGGCCCTGCCGAGACCGGCGCAGTGCCGGGGGCGATGGGGTTGAGCAGGCTCAGGGTCATGTCGGTGGTGTTGATCTGCAGCGGCAGGTTCGGCCGGTAGCTGAGTTCCCCCGCCCAGGCGGTGCCGGTGGGCAAGGTGGTGGAGAAGCTCAGGCCGTACAGACGGATGTCCTCGGGGTATTCGAGGTAGTAGCGCCCATTACCGAGCATCACGCTCTGTGCCAACCCCGCGCCGCTACCTGGGGCGATGCCCTCGGCGGTGCCGATGATCCCCGGCAACGCAGCCAGGGTCGCCAGGCCGGCATTCTGCGTGCTGACGATGGGCGTGCGGCTGTGATAGTTCATGAAGTACAGGCCGTACTCGGTCTCGTCCCCCAGCCAGCGCAGGGCCAGGCCCCACTGGCCGCTGTCACGCGCATCACGATCACCGGCGCGCGGCAGGATCACCCCTTCGCTGTCGACCTGGAAACCCTGGCCAAACGCGGCGGCGACTGGCTGCAACGGCGCGATGGCCGGCGAACCGATGTGATAGCCATTGTCGCAGCCATCGGCGGCCACATCGGCAGTGGAGAAGAAGGTGCCGCAGTTGTCGAGGATGGTCTGATCCCACTCCAATTGGTAGAAAGCCTCCATGCTCAGGCGGTCGCTGAGGCTCTGCGACAGGTAGAGCATGTTCACCGGAATCAGCCCTTCCTTGATCTCCGCGCCGGGGCGACGGAAGGCGGCCACGTCGATGGGGTTGATCGAGTTGATGCTGTTGCCAATGAAAGTGCTCTCACCCCAGCTCACCACCTGCTTGCCGACCCGCACGGTACCGGGCAGATCGCCGATGGCGTAGTTGTGATAGAGGAAGGCATCGAGGATTTCCGCCCCGGAGGCCTTGGCGCCCTCCTTGCGGTTGTGGTCGTCGATGTCCTTGAACAGGCGGCTCTCGTCCTTCAGCTCGAAGTCGTACCAGTACTTGCCGCGAACGAAGACGCCGGTGTCGCGATAACGCAGTTCGAGATCGTGGATGCCCTTGAAGATCTTCGAGAAGGTCTCGCCCTTCTTGAAGTTCAGGCGACCATCGTCACCGGTCTGCGCCTGGCCCTGGCCACCGTTGTTGGGGCCGATCAGATCGCGATCCGGACTGCGCATCGACCAGCTGGCGCCGACCGACAGCGAGCTGTCGAACTGCCCTTCGATCTCACCGATATTGAAATTGACGGCCTGCGCCGGAGCGGCGAAACCGACGGCGACGGCCAAAGCCAAGGTGTGCGGCTGGAATAGTCCGGGCCCTGTTGTTCTTGTCATGCGGGTCTCCTGATGTAGGGGTACAACTGCAGGGAACCCTACGCAGCGACCACAGCCCGGATAAGCGCACCAAGGAGGGATTTCATCTGTCGCCCGAAAGGATGAACGCCGCCCTGGCGCGGGCGCGCACAGGCCGACCTCGGCTTGCTGAATGACGGATCATCAGGGGGATGGGGAACTTTCCTAGGCGTCGCCCTGCAGGCATGCTGCGCAGCTGCCCAACACAGGAGCGACAAAGGTCATGGAAATACTGCTGAAACTCTTCGCCACAGTGGGCCTGGGCACGGGTATGGTCTTCGCCCTTTTGCCCGGCTCGTTCGGCTTGCTCAACTATCGTCGCGAGCACGCCAATACCGGGCGCAGCCGCCTGGCTACGCTCACCTGGTGGGGGTTGGTGCTGACCCACCCACTTGCGCTGTACCAGTTGTGGCTGAGCGACGCTTACCCGTACCTATGGCTACTGGTGCCACTGCCTCTGCACCTGCTTTTCTTCAGCCTGTTCGGCCGCAACCTCAGTACTCGGTGACGCGGCTCAGCGCCACCGATCGAGCAGATTCACCGCCAGGCGATCCAGCCAGCCCCACAGGCGCTGTTGCGCGCGGCGCCACCAGGGACGCTGGCGCCAATCCTTGAGGGTGATCTCGCGGCTGAGGTCGAAGTCCTCGACGAAGCTGGCCGCCACTGCGCGGGTGAAGTCCGGATCGAGTGCCTCGACATTGGCGTCGAGGTTGAAGCGCAGGTTCCAGTGATCGAAGTTGCACGAACCGACGCTGACCCAGTCGTCCACCAGCACCATTTTCAGGTGCAGAAAGCGCGGCTGGTATTCGAAGATGCGCACACCGGCCTTGAGCAATCTGGGGTAGTAGCGCTGCCCGGCAAACCGCACCGGCGGGTGATCGGTGTTGCGTCCGGCCAGCAGCAGGCGAACTTCGACGCCGCGTGCTGCCGCACGGCGCAGTGCGCGGCGGATCTTCCAGGTCGGCAGGAAATACGGCGTAGCCAGCCAGACCCGCTGCTTGGCCCCCCGCAGTGCACGCAGCAGCGACAGCAGGATGTCGCGATGCTGCGCGGCGTCGGCATAAGCCACACGCCCCAGGCCAGTGCCCACGGGTGGACATTCGGGTAGCGTCAAAGGGGCCGGTTGATGGCTAGGGCGCCAGGAAAAACGCGCGCGCCACTGATGCTCGAACAACTGCTGCCAGTCACCCACCAAAGGCCCCTCGATCTCCACCATGGCTTCATGCCAAGGACTGATCGGAGCATCCGGCAACCAGAACTCGTCGGTGGAACCCGTACCGCCGACATAAGCCAGGCGACTGTCCACCACCAGCAACTTGCGGTGGTCGCGGTGGAAGTTGCGAATGCCACGGCGCCAGCGCACCGGGTTGTACCAGCGCAGTTGCACGCCAGCAGCCTGCAAGCGCTCACGCAGGGGCGCACCGAGGCCGGCGGCGCCATAGGCGTCGAACAGCCCACGCACGACCACACCACGAGCGGCAGCCTGGCACAGAACCTCGATCAGTCGTTCGCTGCAGTGTCCGTCCTCGACCAGATACAACTCGATCTCGACCTGACGCTCGGCGGCCTCGATGGCGGCGAGCATGCGCGGGAAGAACACCTGCCCATCGAGCAACAACTCGAAGCGGTTACCCCCGCGCCAGGGAAAGATGGTGCCGCGCATCAGGTGATCAGCGCGCCGTGAAGATCAGCACGGCGCCAACCGGCCCCGACAGGCTGATGGCAGGCAGATCCGCAATCTTGCGCAATGCCTCGATGCCGCTGGCCAGACCATAGTCCTCGGCATGCGGCACCAGCGGCGCCAGGGTCACCACCTGAAAACGGCGGTCGTCGAGGCGGGTCACCAGCAGCTCCGACTCCAGCTCGCGCGTACGTTCGTTGAGTGTCAATTGCAGCGGCAGACGCAGTTCCAGCTGCGCGCCAGGCGCCAGATCGGTGAGCAAGGGCAGGTTGACCTGGGCGCTGATGCGCGCCTCGGGCAGGCGCGCGGTGTCGAACAGCATGGCGCGCAGGGCAATGCCGGTACTCAGCGAATCGAGATCGATGCGTAGGCGAACGCGGCCATCGCCGCCGATCTGCCCATGCAGGGTGAGGAAACGGTGTACTTCCGACTGACTGCCGGAATGGGTGGAGATGAACGACAGCCGCGAGGACTCGTTGTCCAGGTACCAGTCGGCGTGAACGGGCAAGGCAACGGCAAGCAGCAGGGCGAATAGCGAACGGCGCATGAGAGCTCGAATAACGGCATGACCAGGCCGCAACGATAGTCGCCATGGCCTGCCTTGCAAAGTCCGGTGCAAGAATGGCCAGGCCAGGCGGCTTCAGCCGCGAATCAGTGAACCGTAGGGCGGGTGCAACCCGCCACCGAGATCTGGCGGGTTTCACCCGCCCTACGCAGCCCCATGACCCGGATGCAATCCGGTGATGGCTTGCACGGTATCCGGGCTACGCTTCATTCGTTCGGCAGCAGTTGGCAACCCTGCCGCTCACCCAGCCAGGCGGCGCTGTGGGTACGGCCGAGGCCGCTGGCAGTCACGCGCTTTGCACTCTCGTCGTCGAGCAGGCTGCTGATCGGTACGTACTGCGCGACATAGCCTTCGCAATAGGCCGCCGGATTGCCGCTGACATAACGGCAGGAGCAGTACTCCTTGGCCGTGTAGGCGCCGATGATGTCGGGGAATGCGGCCAGGTGCGCACGGTTCGGCCAGGCCCAGGCCAGCAGCACAATCAGCAACAGCGCCAGCACACTGAGAATCGGATGGCGGCGAATCATGGCTGCACCTCCGCGGCAAAGGCCGCACGCACGCGCTTGAGCAGTTCGTTGTGCTGGAAGCTGCCATCGCGATCATCGGCATAACGCACGACCAGCAGATCCTCTTTCGGCATCACGTACAAACCCTGCCCCCAATGTCCGAGCGCCGCGATGGTGTCGGCCGGAGCATCCGGCCACGGGCGCTTGCTGCCCGGCAGCTCGGCGTTGAGCCACCAGTGCCCGCCAGGCACCGCATCGCCCGCCTTGGCCAGTTGCGCCTGGTAACCGGCAAAAGGCGTGGCAACGAAATCGACCCAGGCCGCCGGCAGCAGCTGACGCTCGCCCCAACGGCCACCGCGCTGCATCAGCAGGCCGACACGGGCCAGGTCACGGGCAGTCATATAGGCGTAGGACGAAGCCACGAAAGTGCCGCTGGCATCACGCTCCCACACCGCACTGGTAATGCCCAACGGTTCGAACAGCGCCGTCCAGGGATAATCGGCATAGGCCTGCTCGCCAACCATCCCGCGCAGTGCGGCGGCCAGCACGTTGCTGTCGCCACTGGAATAACGAAAGCGCGTACCCGGTGTAGCATCGGCCGCATGAGCGGCGGTGAACGCGGCCATGTCGCCCCTGCCACGGGTGTAGAGCATGGCCACCACCGAGGACTTCAGCGGCGCGTACTCGTAGTCCTCTTCCCAGGCCAGCCCCGAGGCCCAGTTGAGCAGGTGACCGATCTTGATCTGCGGGTGCTCGGCCATCGCCGGGTAGTACTGCGCCGCCGGAGCATCGAGCTTGAAGCGTCCTTCGCCATAGGCCACGCCGAGGGTGGTGGCGAGCAGGCTCTTGGCCATCGACCAGGAGAGGTGCGCGGTCTGCGCCGTGGTCGGCTCGGCATAACGCTCGTAGACGATCTGCCCGTCGCGTATCACCAGCAAGGCGTCGGTGCGAATGCCCTTGCGCTCGGCTTCATCGCGCGCGGGAAAGGCGTAGCGCTCGAGGTCGGTCAGTGCGGCGCTCTCGGCGCGGGGCTGGGTCTGCCAGTCGGGTTGTGGCCAGTTTTCCGCTTGGGCGGCAGTGGCGAACAGGCTGAAACCGAGCACCAGGCTCAGTCGGCGAAGGAAAGAAGTGGGCATGGGCGGCCTCGATCAGGAATCGAGGCGCACCCTAGCACGCCCATGATGACCGCTTGAAGCGACGAAAACGCCATCGCCAGCCTTCATTTGGGCAGTTGGTAATCCTCCGGCCCCATCAGGTCGAGGCCGCATTCGAGGTTCTCGATCCAGTAGAGGAAGGCGCTGATCATCTCCGCGCCCACGAACGGCCGACCGTGCTGCGGCACGATCATCGCCACGTCCATTTCACGCACCATCGCCGCCCACAGGCGACAGGCCTTGTTGCCGGCCATGTAGCGGCGATGGAAGGCCTCCATGTTCGGCACGTGATTGACGAAGTCGCGCACCGGCGAGGCGTCGTCCACCATCGACGCGCCCATGTCGCCGGAAAAGAGAATCTTGCTGATCGGGTCATACACCTGGAAGTTGCCCACCGAGTGCAGGAAGTGCGCCGGCACCGCCTTGAGCGTACAACGGCCCAATGGAATGCTCTGGCCGCGATCCGGTAGCGCGATGATGCGGTCATAGGTGTTGATGCCACGGCTCAGCACCAGGTAGTTGGCGGTGAGGTGCGGCAGGAAACGCGCCCACAGCTTGGAGCAGATCACCCGCGCGCGCGTGTGCAGCAGCCACTTGTCCAGCGAAGCGATGATGTCCGGATCCTGGTGCGAGGCGAAGATGTAGGTCAGATCCTGCACTGGGATGTGCTTGGACAGCTCCAGCGAGAGCGGCGTATAGGTCAGGTCACCGCCCGGATCGAGCAGCAGGTACTGCTCATGGTCGGTGATCAGGAACTGGTTGGACTGCACGCCCTCGCCGCTGACCAGGTCATCGAACATCAGGCATTGGTGGTGGCCGTTATCGAACAGCACGATGGGCTCGCGGCGCATGGAAACCTCGTAGAAGAAACGCGAGGCAACCTTATGCGCACACCCTCGGCACGGTACTGATATGGATCAAGAGCCGGCGACAATCTGCCGCGCTTTGTCCAGGCGCTTGCTGCGCGCCGCCTCGGCAATGCGCAGCAAACCCTTGTCGCGTTGCCACAGATCGGCCCAGTGCACAGGGCCGGCAGCGAAGGCCGCCTCCAGCTCGTCGGCCAATGCCTGCTGCTGGGCGAACAGCCCGGCCAGCAGCAGGTGCGTGGTCGGCGCATTGGGCGCCTGCCGCACCACCTCGGCACAACCGGCCAGCAGTGCCTGCAAACGCAATAGCAGGGATTCGGGCCAGGCGCTTTCGCGGCCTACACCGAACAACCAGGCCGCCACGGCCGCGAGAACGTGCGCGTCTTCCAGCGTGCGAAAGGGTTTGACGTAGTCGTCCCAGCCATCGCCGGCCAGGCGCTCGCCCTGCGCCTGATCCAGATGCAAACGGGCATGGCCGATATCCGGCATCAGCGGCAAAGCCGGCAGCGGCTCGATGCGCACGCCCGGCGCGCCCTGGCGCACCACGCCAAGGGCTAGCCGTGGCGACTCCTCGGTGCCCTCCTCGCGCGCCGCCACCAGCAACCAGTCGGCACATTCGGCGGCGGTGACGAAGTCCTTGCGACCGCTGATGTACAGGCCATAGATGCGCGTACTCATGTCCGCCGGACGGGTGCTGCGGTTCTCCGTCACGCACAAGGCACCAGCCGTCCACGGTGCCGCCGGCCACAGCACGCGTAGCGCAGCCTGGTAACCGGCGAGAAAGGCCAGCCCCGGCGTGGCCGCCTGCAAACCACCCACCAGCGCCAGCTCGAAGGGCTGTGGCGTACCGCCCAGGCGCGCCAGCAGGCGCGCGTACCAGTCCTCCAGCCCCGCCTCGGCAGTCAGGCGCTCGATGGGCTGAAACAGGCTCGACCAGGGCATCGCAGAGCTCCTCGCAGCCGCAGTCGGGCCGCCGTCACATAAGCATCAAAAAAGCTTCACGGTGGTGACACCGCAGCTACCTAGCCTGAGCTTGCCCAACAAGATCGACCGGCTGCAAGCACCCAGCCGGCACACGGAGGATCTGGCATGACTCAAACCGCTCGCCGCCTACAGGCCGAACGCCTGCAAGGCCCCGCCGCCCTGCGTGAAGCTCAGGCCTTGCGCTACCGCGTGTTCAGCGCGGAATTCGACGCCAAGCTCAACGGCGCCGAACTGGGTCTGGACATGGATGACTACGACATCCACTGCCGCCATATCGGTGTGCGTGACCTGAAAAGCGGCGAACTGGTGGCCACCACCCGTCTGCTCGACCACCAGGCCGCCGCCGGTCTCGGTCGCTACTACAGCGAAGAGGAATTCGCCCTGCATGGCCTGGCCAAGCTGGAAGGCCCGGTGCTGGAAATCGGCCGTACCTGCGTGGCCCATGCCTACCGCAACGGAGGCACCATCGCCGTGCTCTGGGGCGAGCTGGCCGAAGTGCTCAACGAAGGCGGCTACCGCTACCTGATGGGCTGCGCCAGCATCTCCATGCAGGACGGCGGCATCCAGGCACAAGCCATCATGCAGCGCCTGCGTGAGCGTTACCTGTGCACCGAGCACCTGCGCGCCGAGCCGAAACATCCGCTGCCGCAGCTGGATCTGCCGGGCAACGTCATCGCCGAGATGCCGCCGCTGCTCAAGGCCTACATGCGCCTGGGGGCGAAGATCTGCGGCGAGCCCTGCTGGGATCGCGACTTCCAGGTGGCCGACGTGTTCATCCTGCTCAAGCGCGACGAGTTGTGCCCGCGTTACGCCCGGCACTTCAAGGCTGCTGTCTGACGCAGACAGGCGGACGCTACTTGCATCACCTACCCCGGCCCTGTAAACAGAGGCCGGCTTTTTCATCTGGAGTTCACGATGACCCGACTGCGTCTTTCCCTGCGTCTGCTGCATCTGAGCCTGGTGATCGCCTTCGGCACGCTGCTGGCCGCAGTCGTCAGCCTCTGCGAACGCGCGGTGCGACATGACCTGATGTCCCTGCGCCAACGCCTGACGCGCTGGTTCCTCGCACGCCTGCGCGGCGCCCTGCCATTTCGCGTGCGCATCGAGGGCGAGCTGCCGGCCCAGCCAATGTTGTGGGTCGCCAATCATGTGTCGTGGACGGACATTCCGCTGCTTGGCGCCCTGCAGCCAATCTCCTTTCTGTCCAAGGCGGAAGTGCGCGCCTGGCCGCTGGCCGGTTGGCTGGCGCACAAGGGCGGCACCCTGTTCATCCGCCGCGGCGCAGGCGACAGCGGACAGATCGGCCAGCAGCTCACCCAGCACCTGCAGCGCGGGCGTCATCTGTTGATCTTCCCCGAGGGCACCACCACCGACGGCCTGGCCCTGCGCACCTTCCATGGTCGCCTGCTGAGCAGTGCCATCGACAGCGGCGTGGCCATCCAGCCGGTGGCCATTCGTTACCTGCGTGACGGCCAACCTTGCTCGGTGGTGCCCTTCACCGGCGATGACGACATGCTTTCGCACCTGCTGCGCCTGCTCTCCAGTTCGGCCTGCGAGGTGGAAATCCGTCTGCTGCAGCCAATCCCCAGCGATACCCGCAGCCGCAACGAACTGGCTCGTCATAGCCAGGCCTCGATTGCTGCGGCATTGCAGCTGGAATCGTCCCAGGAACAGGCCGCGGCTTAATACCGATCAGATAAGACGTAGTGTTTGGCACGGATGGCCTTTGTCGGGGGGCGTAGGGCCGCCCAGACCGTGCGCCGCGAAATGCCGGCGCCACTGTCATTGGTGCGCACGGCGCACCCTACGTAACTGAAGCCGCGTAGGTTTGCTTCGGGCATGCTCGGTCGGCCCCCTCTCCCGCAAGCGGGAGAGGGGAAGTCAACGACGTGTCAAACCGTCATCAACGGGCCGGCGGGACGATCAGTGCATCGACGTCCTGGGTGGCCAGCAAGCGGCTGGCAACGCTGCCCAGCACCAGACGCGACACCCCTTCGCGGGCATGAGTGCCAAGTACCAGCAGATCGGCAGAGGAACGCTTCAGCGCTTCGTCGATGACCGACTCTGGCGAACCGAGATGAATCTGCAACCGCTCTGGCGCAAGGGTCAAACCATCCTGGCCCAGGCGTTCGATGATCTGTTTGTGCAGATCCTCACGCTGGGTTTCCAGCACCTGAGCGCTCAGGCTCGCTTCCAGCATCACCCCGGGCGATACCGGCTCGAGCGCACTGGCCGCATCGAAGTTCTGCGGATCGAGCAGGCCCAGGTCGCGGGCACGGCTGGCAGCCTGCAGCGAGGTACGTGACAGATCCAGCGCCAGCAACGCGTGCTTGTACTCACGAGTGACCGGGCCGTTGACGCGCAGTACCGGCAGATGACTGGCGCGCACCACACGCTCGAGCGTGGTGCCGACGAAGAAGTCCCGCAGCGACGATTTGCGATGCGCGCCCACCACCAGCAGCTCGGCGCTGCAACCTTGCGCGCTCTCGACCAGTACCTCGGCGACATCACCGCTGGCGACGATCATCCGTGGCTTGCTGCCAGCCTGCTCGGCCAGGCGCTCGGCCTGGGCCTGCAGCAGGGTTTCGGCCTGCTGCACCTGGCTTGCCACGTGCTCAGCCGGCGCGTCGTCGTCGATCACATGGACCAGCGTCCATTCCCCGCCACCCTGGCGACGGATCAATTGCACGGCGCGCTGCAGTGCATGGGCTGAGCGCTCGGATAGGTCGGTTGCCACCATGATCTTGATCATCTTCTTTCCTCCATTCGTGTCATGACCGGATACATTGAGCCTCGATAGGTCTCGCCGATCCTTGATGCAGATCAGGCTCCGGGTTCGAAAGCCGACTAGGGTTCAAAGGGCTCGGTTTCCCTTCGCACGAAGTGGAACCAGATCCTGGCGCCCGAAGGAGACTAATCCCCATGGAAAATCGACTTCCTGGACATACTGACCACATCTGGCACCAACTGACTCCGCAACAGGCACTCGAGGCTCAGCAGAGCACCTCGTCAGGGCTCAGTGAGCACGAAGCCCACGAGCGCCTGCAACGCCATGGCCCCAATCGTCTGCCATCGCCGAAACGCCGCGGCCCGCTGCTGCGCCTGCTGTACCAGTTTCACAACGTACTGCTGTACATGATGCTCGGCGCCGCGCTGATCACCGCCCTGCTCGGCCACTGGGTCGATACCTCGGTGATCCTCGCCGCGGTGCTGATCAACGTGATCATCGGCTTCATCCAGGAAGGCAAGGCGGAGAACGCACTCGACGCCATCCGCAACATGCTCTCGCCCCACGCCATGGTGCTGCGCAACGGCGAGCGCCACGAAATCGATGCCGAACGGCTGGTGCCCGGCGACGTGGTGTTGCTGGTATCCGGTGACAAGGTGCCGGCCGACCTGCGCCTGCTCAGCGTGAAGAACCTGCTGGTGGAAGAAGCGGCGCTGACCGGCGAATCGGTGCCGGTAGAAAAATCCGTGGCCCACTGCCAGGCCGACGCCGCGCTCGGCGACCGTCGCTGCATGGCCTACTCCGGCACCCTGGTCAGCAGCGGCCAGGCCACCGGCCTGGTGGTGGCCACCGGCGCGGACACCGAACTGGGCCGCATCGGCGCCATGCTGCAACAGGTGCAGGCGCTGTCCACACCGCTGCTACGGCAGATCGAACAGTTCAGCCGCTGGCTGGCGGTGATCATCCTGATCCTGGCGCTGGCCACCTTCATCCTCGGCATTCTCTGGCACGGGCAGAACCCCGGCGAGATGTTCATGATGGTGGTGGCGCTCACCGCCTCGGCCATTCCCGAAGGCCTGCCGGCGATCATGACCGTGATCCTCGCCTTGGGCGTACAGCGCATGGCCGGGCACAACGCCATCGTCCGTCGCCTGCCGGCGGTGGAAACCCTCGGATCGGTGACGGTGATCTGCTCGGACAAGACCGGCACCCTGACCCGCAACGAAATGACCGTGCAACGCGTGGTCAGCGCCAGCCGCATCCTCGACATCAGCGGCGTCGGCTATGCCCCGGAAGGCGCCTTCCATCAGGGCGGCAAGCTGCTCGAACCCGATAGCGCGTTGCTGGAGATCACCCGCGCGGCGCAGCTGTGCAACGACGGCCGTCTGCAACAGGACGCTGCCGGCCACTGGCTGCTGCACGGCGACCCGACCGAAGGCGCGCTGCTCACCCTGGCGCTGAAAAGCGGCCTCGATATCCAGAGTCTGCACACGCAATTGCCACGCAGCGACGCGATTCCGTTCGAGTCGGAACACCGCTTCATGGCCACCCTGCATCACGATCACGCCGGCCACGGACTGATCCTGCTCAAGGGCGCTCCCGAGCGCGTGTTGGAAATGTGCGCCAGCCAGCGCGGCGCCGACGGCAGCAACGCGCCGCTGGATGCCGATTACTGGCGCCGCCAGGCCACCGACCTGGCCGCCCGAGGCCTGCGCCTGCTGGCCCTGGCCAGCAAACCGGCCACAGCCGAGCAGCGCACGCTCAGGTTCGACGACGTGGAGAACGGCCTGACCCTGCTGGCGCTGGTCGGCATCATCGACCCACCACGCGAGGAGGCCATCGCCGCCGTCGCCGAATGCCAGCGCGCCGGCATCCGGGTGAAGATGATCACCGGCGATCATGCCGAAACCGCCCGCGCCATTGGTGCACAACTGGGTATCGGCGTCGGTCTGCCAGCGATGACCGGTGCGGAGCTGGAGTTGCTCGACGACCGTCGCCTGCGTGAGGTGCTGCCCAATATCGAGGTGTTCGCCCGCGCCAGCCCGGAGCACAAGCTGCGCCTGGTGCAGAGCATGCAGGACAGCGGCCAGGTGGTGGCGATGACCGGCGACGGGGTCAACGACGCCCCGGCCCTCAAGCGCGCCGACGTCGGCGTAGCCATGGGCCTGAAGGGCACCGAGGCGGCCAAGGAAGCCGCCGAGGTGGTACTGGCCGACGACAACTTCGCCACCATCGCCGGCGCCGTGCGCGAGGGCCGGGCGATCTACGACAACCTGAAGAAATTCATCCTCTTCGCCCTGCCCACCAACGGCGGCCAGTCGCTGATCGTGATCTTCGCCATCCTGTTCCAGGTGGTGCTGCCACTGACCCCGGCGCAGGTGCTGTGGATCAACATGGTCACCTCCAGCACCCTGGGCCTGGCGCTGGCCTTCGAACCCACCGAACGCGGCCTGATGAACCGAGCGCCGCGCGCGCCGAACGAGCCGCTGTTGTCCGGCTTCTTCATCTGGCGCGTGGTGATGGTCTCGGTGCTGATCGCCGGGGCGGGCATCGGCCTGTTCCTCTGGGAACTGGAGCTGGGCAAAAGCCTGGAAAGCGCCCGCACCACAGCGGTCAATGCCGTGGTGATGTGCGAGATGTTCTACCTGCTCAACAGCCGCAGCATCTTCGGTTCGGTACTCAGCCGCGAAGCCCTGCTGGGCAACCGCGCCGTACTGGCGACCATCGCCCTGTGCCTGGTGTTGCAACTGCTGTTCACCTACGCCCCGCCGTTACAGGGCGTATTCGGCTCGGTGGGGATGAGCCTGGATGAATGGCTACGGGTTTTGCTGGCTGGCCTGGCGCTGTTCAGCGTGGCGGAATTGGAGAAATGGGTGGTGCGGCGCTTTGGCTTGCACGCGCAGGCAACCTGAGCCGTGGCGGGATTTCAGTGATGATTGTCGCGTCTAAAGCCCTCCCACAGCGCCCGACGCGAAACCTTGCGGGAGGCGCTTTAGCGGCGACCGTCGCAGCGGCGAAATCGCTGGTGCGCACGGCGCACCCTACGGATGCCGGGAAACTCCCGTAGGGTGCGCCATGCGCACCGCCTCTCAAGCGCTCCCGGTTTGCCTCGAACCTACAAGCTCGGTCTCGGCGAAGGCCATCAGCTCAGGGTAGAAGGCGCGAAAGTCCTCGCTGAGCGGTTCGTACAGGCGCTCCAGTTCCGCCAGGCTGCCATCGAGCAACTGCGGTTTGGACAAGCGTCGCTGCATACCGGCGATCACCTGCTCCAGCACGGCGAATTCGCGGTAGCTGCCGAGCCAGTCCTGCGCCGCCATACGCGGCGCCATCAACGCCAGGCGTCCCGGCAGCTCAGGCTCGGCGGCAAGTACCTGGTAAACCCGGTCGGTGAAATGCTCCAGCGGCTGCGCCGCGTACGCCGACCAGTCACGGGCCAGGCAATGATCGAAGAACAGATCCAGCAACATGCCGGCCGTTCTCCGCCGCTGTTCCGGGAAACGTGCACGAGCCCGTGCCTGCAACGGGTGGCTGTCGGTAAAGGCATCGATGCGTCGATGCAGGCGAATGGCGGCCTCGATTTGCGCTGGCCAACGCCCGACCAGCGGGCCTTTGACGAAATCGCCATAGAGGCTGCCGAGCAGTTGTGGCGCTGCGTCGCCGCCGAGGTGCAGATGAGCCAGGTAGTTCATCCCGTGAGCTTAACCCCGCCGGCAGGACAATCGAAGTGGCTGATGGAGACTATCGGAACAATCGATCTGTATATCGCTCAGAGACGATATAAGGTTCGCCACATGACGATACGCAACGACAACACCATGGACATCGACCTCGACGCCATCATCAAGGCCCTCGCCCACCCGGTTCGCCGCGACATCCTCGACTGGTTGAAGGAGCCCGAGCAGCACTTCGCCGAACAGGATCACCCGCTGGAGATCGGCGTGTGCGCCGGCAAGATATTCCTGCGTACCGGGCTGTCGCAATCCACCGTTTCCGCCCATCTGACCACCTTGCAGCGCGCCGGTCTGGTGACCAGCCGCAAGGTCGGCCAGTGGCACTTCTTCAAGCGCAACGACGAGCTGATCCAGGCTTTCGTCGAGCGCCTTGGCCAGCAACTCTGAATCGCCCCCTTACCTCGGAGAACCACCATGTCCACACTGTTCGACCCCATCCAGATCGGTGATCTGCACCTGAACAACCGCATCATCATGGCCCCGCTGACCCGCTGCCGCGCCGACGAAGGCCGCGTACCCAACGCGCTGATGGCCGAGTACTACACACAGCGTGCCTCGGCTGGCCTGATCATCAGCGAAGCCACCGCCGTCACGCCGATGGGCGTCGGCTACCCGGACACTCCCGGCATCTGGTCGGATGAGCAGATTCGTGGCTGGAGCAATATCACCAAGGCTGTGCATGCCAACGGCGGCAAGATCGTCCTGCAGCTGTGGCACGTCGGCCGTATTTCCGACCCGATCTACCTGAACGGCGAACTGCCAGTGGCACCGAGCGCGATCAAACCGGCCGGCCATGTCAGCCTGGTGCGTCCGATCAAGGAGTTCGTCACCCCGCGTGCCCTGGAGACCGAAGAGATCGCCGATATCGTCGAGGCCTATCGCCAGGGCGCCGAGAACGCCATGGCGGCCGGTTTCGATGGTGTGGAAATCCACGGTGCCAACGGTTACCTGCTCGACCAGTTCCTGCAGAGCAGCACCAACCAACGCACCGACCGCTACGGTGGCAGCGTTGAGAATCGTGCACGTCTGCTGCTGGAAGTGACCGATGCGGCCATCTCGGTGTGGGGCGCCGGCCGTGTCGGCGTGCACCTGGCACCGCGTGCGGATTCCCATGACATGGGCGATGCCAACCGTGCCGAGACCTTCGGCTACGTGGCTCGCGAACTGGGCAAACGCGGCATCGCCTTCATCTGCGCCCGTGAAAAGGCAGGTGACGACAGCCTGACGCCGCAGCTGAAGAAGGAATTCGGCGGCGTGTTCATCGCCAACGAACGCTTCACCAAGGATCAGGCCAACGCCTGGCTGGCCGAGGGCAAAGCCGATGCCGTGGCCTTCGGCATTCCCTTCATCGCCAACCCGGACCTGCCCGAGCGCCTGGCGCAGGATGCACCGCTGAACGAGCCGCACCCGGAAACTTTCTACGGTTCCGGCCCGGTCGGCTATATCGACTACCCGCGCCTGTAACGCACTTCATGTAGGGTGCGCCACGCGCACCAACCGGGCGAGACGAACAATGTCGATGCGCGCCCCGCGACACCCTACGACCGGAAAGAAACGAACAAGCCCCGCATTGCGGGGCTTGTTCGTTTAGCGAAGTGCCTCAGAACCTGTTCACGATCTTGCGAGCTAGAGCCATACAAGGCAAAAACAGGCGAGGACGCGGAGTTTACAAGCTGTAAATGAGCAGTCCGAGCCTGTTTTTAACGCAGTAAGGCCGACGCGCAGCAGATCGTGAACAGGTTCTCAGCGCTGATTGAGCTGCTGCTGCAGATTCACCACCTGGCTTTGCAGGGTGCTGATGTTGCGCGTCATCTGCGCGCGGAAGGCATCGAACTCGGCGGTATTCGGGCCCGCACTGGCGGCGGCGGCCGGACGATTGTCCAGCTCGCTGCGCAGCACCAGCAGATCCTGCTCCAGGCTACGGATGGCCTGGCTCGGGTTGCCCTGCTTCTTCAGCGCATCGATATCAGTGCTCAGCGTCTTGATACGGGTATCGAGCTTGGCCAGTTCGGCCTGGGTCGCCTTGGCATCGCCTTGTGCGGCCTTCAACGCGGTCTGCTCGCTGGTCAGCGCCTGCAGACGCTTGTCGAACTCGGCACTGGCACCGATGCCACTCTTGAGCTCCGTGCCCAACTGATCGATGCGCTTGTCCAGCGCGGCTTGCGCCGTGGCGCTCTGTTGCTGTTGCTTGCTCAGCTCGGCCAGGCGGTTCTCCAGTTGCCGAACCTGCAGCTTGAGCGCCTCGCTGCCGCTGGTGACGTTGGATTCGGTCGCCACCACCTTGCCGGAAATATCCTGGATACGCCCGGCGGCTTCCTCGCTGATGCGCGCGAAACTTTCCTGGGTCGCCACCAGACGCTGCTCCATCAGACCGATCTGCTGCAGGCTCCACCACCCAAGGCCGGCCAGGGCAATGCTCAGCGCCCCCACCAATGCCCACAGCGGCCCGGTGCTCGGGGCCTTGCCAACCGCTGCGCGGTTGCTGGGTGCACGGCTGCTGCGCGGGGTCGGTTCGTCGCGTGGCTCGACGAAATCCTCGCGGCGCTCCGTGGTCAGGCTGGGCAGATTGTCGAGCTCGTCATTGGCATCGTTGCGCATGATCAGACCTATGTTGGAACGGATAAACGGAAATGCCGCGCAGTATACCGATTCGCCATCACACCATCAGTGCCGCGCCAAGGAGGTGCGCAGCGCACCGACGAAGGGCGCGACAGGGCCATCGACCCGTCTGCAGCCCAGCAGTTCCGCAAAACTTGAACTGGTACGCACTTTGCTTTTTCCCCTGTCGTGAACACGCCTACCGCGCGTCGCTCACAAGCCAGCAGGCGGCCTAAAAGTTCTGCAAAGCGATACCGCACGAATGCGTGTTACAGCCGGTAGGAAGAGGCTGTTCAGGTCACGGAAGGTGAGGAATGCCGAAGCCCGTGGCCCTTCAACCAAACGGGGGAAGTCACAATGGAACTGAACAAAGAAGTACTGGACTGCATGAAAGCGCTGCGCCGCCGTCTACGCGAAGAGCTGGAGGTGGATATACGTCTGAGCCAGCCCAATGCGATTGGCGCCATGCTCGATGGCAGCCTGAAGTCCATCGACGAAGAAACTCGCCGTCTCGGTCAACGCCTGGCCGAACTCTCCGCTCAAGCCCAGCGCCCGAACAGCACGCCCATCGCAGCGGTGGAACTACCGGTCGGCACTCCGTCCGGCGCCGTGCGGATCTATCGCGGTCAGCGCGTCTACGCCTGATGCCCCATCTGCACCTGCCACCAGGTGCAGAACTCATCCAGTGCATCCCACAGCCCCGCCCTGGGTTCGTAGCCAAGATACTCGCGGGCACGGTCGATGTTCAGGGAGAAATCCCTGGCCATCACCGCTACCCCCAGGCGAAACAGGCTCGGCTCCGGCCGCCCAGGCAGCAGTCGGCAAACACCTTCATTGAGCGTCGCAGCGGCATAGGCCAGCGGGAATGGCATATGTCGGGTCACCGGCGGCAGCTCCAGTCGGCGCAGCACGTAATTGACCACGTCCCACAGCGGTACCGGCGTGCCGTTGCTGATGTTGTACACCTGACCAAGCGCCGGGCCGCCGACCTGCAGTGAGCTGAGCAGGGCAGCATTGAGGTTGTGCACGTTGGTGAAATCGACCTTGTTCAGGCCATTGCCGATGATCGCCAGGCGCCCCTTGCGCTGCATGCCGATCAGCCGCGGGAAGATGCTGGTATCGCCCGCACCAGTGACGAAGCGCGGGCGCAGGGCAATCACCTCCAGGCCGAATTCCTGGGCGGCGAACACCTGCTGCTCGGCCAGGTACTTGGTCTTGCCGTAGTGATCGGAGAAGCGCTTGGGCACCTGCTCCTCACGAATATCGACATGCGAACGCCCATCGAAGTAGATCGATGGCGAGGACAGATGCACCAGGCGCCGCACCTTCTGTTTCAGGCAGGCGTCGACGACATTCTCGGTGACCGTCACATTGGCCTGATGGAAATGCGCATAGTCGCCCCACACCCCCACCGCACCCGCGCAATGCACCACGGCCTCGACATCCTGGCACAACGCCTGGGCAAGCTCGGGATCGCCCAGATCGCCCTGGACGAATTCGGCGCCACGCTTGATCAGGTGCTGCACGCCCTCGGCGCGCCGGCCGTTGACCCGTACAGTCAAGCCCTGCTCGAGAGCGAAACGCGCGAAGCGCCCACCGATGAAACCACTCGCGCCGGTGACCAGAATCCTCATCGCATCCCCCTGTGGTTCTTGTATTGGGCGCACTCTAGCAGCGCTTAGCCCACCCTGCCCTGTCGGTGGCGGCCAGAACTACGACCCTGCAGGCCGCTCATTGGTGCAATGGCACCAGCACCGAAGCGGAGTAGCGACGCAGCTGTTCGGTCAAGTCGTTGAGCAACTCGCCGCCATTGCGCCAGTGGTGCCAGTACAGCGGCACATCGATGAAGCGCTCGGGTATCAGATCCACCAGCCTGCCGCTGGCCAGCTCTTCTCGCACCTGCAATTGCGGCACCAGGCCCCAGCCCAGGCCGCCTTCGGTCAGGCGCACGAAGCCTTCGGACGAAGGGCACAGGTGGTAGGCGAAAGCACCTGTCACGCCCAATCCTGCCAGGTAGCGATGCTGCAACTGATCATCCGGGCCATAGACGATGGCCGGCGCACGGGCCAGCGCCTCGGCACTGACGCCAGCGGAGAAATGCCGGGCAATGAAAGCCGGGCTGGCCAGCGCGCGATAACGCATCGCCCCCAATGCCAGGCTGCGCGCGCCAGCCACCGGCCGTTCGGCAGCACATACGCAGCCGGCGACTTCGCCTGCGCGCATGCGCTTGAGGCCGACCTCCTGATCCTCCACCACCAGTTCCATCAGCACCTGCTGGGCGGCGCAGAAGTCGGCGGTCGCCGCCGCCCACCAGGTAGCCAGGCTGTCGGCGTTGATGGCGATGCGCAAACGCTCGGGCAAGGCCTGCTCATCCAGCCCCGGCACCTGGCCTTGCAAATCGCGTTCGAGCAGACGCACCTGCTGCACATGGTTGAGCAGACGCCGGCCGATTTCGGTGGGTGCTGGCGGTGTCGCGCGAACCAACACCGGTTGGCCGACCCGCGCTTCGAGCAACTTGATGCGCTGCGACACCGCCGACTGCGACAGCCCCAGTACCTGCGCAGCCCGCTCGAAACCGGCCTGCTCCACCACTGCCGCCAGCGCGGCCAGAAGTTTGTAATCGAACAATCGATTTTCCTAATGAGTGATCAGCAATATTGCTTTCTCTTATACATCTGGACGCCGCAGACTCGCCAGCATTCAGCCCAATCAGGAGTCCACCATGTCAGGCGAAACCGATCTCGCACGCCTGCTGCACAGCATGACGCCGCAACTCAACCCAGGTGAATACGTATTCTGCTGCGTACCTGCCGATCATGACTGCAGCGCCCTGCAGCCAGTCGCCAGCATGCGTGAGCGCGAAGGCCTGAGCCTGGTGCTGACACGCGAAGTCGCCGATGCCCATGGCCTGCGCTACGACTACGTCGCGGCCTGGATCACCCTTGACGTGCATTCCTCGCTGGCCGCTGTCGGGCTGACCGCTTCCTTCTCCGCCGCACTGGCGCAAGCAGGCATCAGCTGCAACGTGGTCGCCGGCTTTCATCATGACCATCTCTTCGTGCCCAGCGAGCGCGCCGAGCGGGCGCTGTCCACCCTGCGCGCCCTGTCGGCCGCGTCCATGCCGGAGCCCGTGTGATGTGGCAGAGCTATAGCAACGGCCTGCTGGTGGCCATCGGCCTGATCATGGCCATCGGAGCGCAGAACGCCTTCGTTCTGGCGCAGAGCCTGCGCCGTGAACATCACCTACCGGTAGCGGCGCTGTGCATCGTCTGCGATGCCCTGCTGGTGGCCGCCGGAGTTTTCGGTCTGGCCACCCTGCTGGCGCAGAGCCCGACTTTATTGGCCATCGCCCGCTGGGGCGGGGCCGCTTTCCTGATCTGGTACGGCAGCCAGGCCCTGCTACGCGCGGCGCGCCCGCAAGCGTTGCAAGCGGCAGGCAATGAACCGCGCTCGCTGCGTGCGGTAATGCTGGCGGCCCTTGCGGTCACCCTGCTCAACCCGCACGTCTATCTGGATACCGTGTTGCTGATCGGTTCGCTCGGTGCCCAGCAACCCGAACCCGGCGCCTATGCGGCCGGCGCGGCCAGTGCCTCCTTTCTCTGGTTCAGCGCCCTGGCGCTCGGCGCTGCCTGGCTCGCACCCTGGCTGGCCAGACCACTGACCTGGCGCCTGATCGATCTGGGCGTGGCAGCAATGATGTTCGCCGTGGCGGCGCAGCTGATCTTCGGCGCACTCTAGCCCCGCAGTCGCGCATAATGCGCCTGGTTCCTCTTACGCCAGGAGCAACAATGGACACTTTGCACGGCATGCGCGTATTCGTTCAGGTGGTCGAGCGCGGCAGCTTCACCGCTGCCGCCCAGGTGCTCGACCTGTCCACCGCGCAAGTGTCGCGCCTGATCGCCGATCTCGAACAACACCTCGAAGCACGCCTGCTGCAGCGCACCACACGGCGCCTGGCATTGACCGAGACCGGCGAACGCTACCTGGAGCGCTGCCGGCAGATCCTCGGCCAGATCGACGAAGCCGACGCCGAGGCGCGTGGCGCGCATCGTACGCCCAGCGGCCGTCTGCGCGTGCACACCATGACCGGTCTCGGCCTGCAGCACATCACCCCGCTGATCGCCCGCTATGCCGAACGACACCCTCAGGTCGTGGTGGAGCTGACCCTGGCCCAGCGCACCCCGGATCTGCTCGAAGACGGCCATGACGTGACCATCGCCTTCGCCCGCGACCTGCCTGATTCGCAATTGGTTGCACAGCGCCTGGGCGCGATCCACAGCGTTATCTGCGCAGCCCCCAGCTACCTGGCTCAATACGGGATTCCCGAGCACCCGGCTGACCTGCAGCGACATCGTCACCTGCGCCTGACCGACCCGCTGTACCGCGGCCAATGGGATTTCGGTGACGAACAGTTGGAGGCGCTACCGGCCGAATGCTTCCAGGTCAACGTCGCCGAAGCACTGGTCAAGGCGGCCCAGGCCGGCATGGGTTTCTGCCTGCTGCCCTCGTTCGTCGCCAGCCAGCCGCTGCGCGAAGGACGCCTGCTGCGCATCCTGCCGCAGCACCGGCTGCGCGCGCTGAACATCTACGCGATGTATCCGTCGCGGCGCTTCCTCGATGCCAAGACCCGCACCTGGGTGGAGTTTCTCAAGGCCGAGCTGCCGCCGCTGCTGTTGGGCGACGAGGCGGTATTGGAAGATGCGCAGTACTGGGCAAGTGCAGAGAAACTGTTGCGCCAAAGGTAATGGTCATTCACCCGGAGCGCGCTTTTTCCCACCTCGACGCCTCACTAGGATGACTTCGAACCCACGAAGAATTCGCACGAGGATCGCCCCCATGAAAAACCTTCTGACTGCCACTGCCCTTTCCCTCGGTGTCCTGCTCGCCAGCCAGGCCAGCTTCGCCGATGAGTCCCCGGCTTTCATCGCCCACGTCCAGGCTCACCTACAGGCGCACAAGGCACAACGCACCGAGCAACAGGCGCAAGCGAACAGCGCGCACAAGGCCGACCAGCAAGGCTGATCGACGCTTGCCTGACGCCGGTCTCCCCCGCTCCTGACCTGCGTCCCTCGGGCCACTCCCCGGCCCTTTTGAATCACCGGAGGTCATCATGAAACGTATCGCCTGCCTGCTCGCCCTTGCCTGCGCCAGCACCCTGGCACAGGCGGAATCGCCCGAGACCTATCACTACGGCATGCACCTGGACATCGCCAAGGTCATCAGCCAGACCCTGCCGCAAGGCTGCCAGGTGGGCGAAGCCCGCATGGTCTACCTGGACTCCAAGGGCGAACGCCACACCCTGATCTACCAGCGCATTGGCGAAGACTGTCGCTACTGACGCTTTCGGGCGTCACTCGCCCGCTGCTCCGTCATCACACAGCATCCGTCCTCCCTGCCCAGGCGCAGCGACAATGGGCCCATCGCGGCGAAGCAACGGCGGCGTTACCTGGCCCGTACGAACTCGGCGCTGAAACGCCCGCCGTCGGGACGGGTGAAGGTCTCGTACATGCGCTCACCGTCGACCTTCAACTGCAGCTCCTGCGTCGTCCGCACACCACCGACCCAGTTGGGGAAAGTGGCCCCCTCGACACGGTTGCCGGCAAACTGCCCCTGCTCATCGACGCTGTAGGTACCGAAAAAACCGATGCTCGACGCCATGACGCGACGGTTCTCGTCGTCGCTGCCATCGCCACGCACGTCCGAGCGAAAGCGCGGCGTATCGCCGTCGGTCAATACCTCGACGAAGTGCATATCAGGCGTGAACACCAACATGCCCTGCGGGTTTTCGCCGTAAGGACGCTCGATCCGACCATTCGTTTCCAGGGTCGCGGAGACCATGCGCCAGGTGCCTGCCACCTGATTGACGTCGCTTCGCGCCGGCTCGCGTTCGCTGGCCACGGCCATGAGGGAAACCCCAATCAGGCCAGCCATCAGCGCCACCTGCGACGACGACCTGATCCTATCGATCAGGCCTGGCCCGAATGAGGTTCGTGTATTCGACTCAGTGTTCATCGGCAATCTCCTGTGAGGTGATAACGATGGTATGAGGCGACTCGAACTATGATAAGACGCACCAATACGAACGACCTCGTGAAGAATATTCACCAATGAGCCACGCCAACCTCTCCGACCTCAAGGCCTTCGTCCAGGTGGCGCAGCAACGCAGCTTTCAAAAGGCGGCGGATTCTCTGGGGGTCTCGCGCTCGTCCCTCAGCCATGCACTCAAGGGGCTCGAGCAGCGCCTGGGGGTTCGCTTGCTGCACCGCACCACCCGCAGCGTGGCAATGACGGAAGCCGGAGAGCAGTTGCTGCAACGTCTGATCCCGCTGCTGCAGGAGCTGGACGAGGCGCTGGATGCGGTCAGCCATGGCCCCGAGGAGCTCGCCGGTACACTGCGTATCAACGCCAGCAAAGGCGGGGCACGCTGGCTGCTCGGCCACGTGGTGCCGACCTTCCTGCAACGCCACCCCCATGTCGAACTCGACCTGGTCAGTGAAGGCAGGTTGGTGGATATCGTCGCCGAAGGTTTCGATGCCGGCGTGCGCCTGGCCGAGTCGGTACCCAAGGACATGGTGGCCGTACCGTTCGGAGGTGACGTGCGTTTCGTCACGGTCGCATCCGAAGGTTATGTGCACGCTTTCGGCCGGCCCGCCATGCCAGACGAACTCAGGTTGCATCGCTGCATTCGCCAACGGCTGCCCAGCGGCAAGCGCTATCGCTGGGAGTTCGAGCGCGGCACGGAGCAACTCGCTCTCGATGTTCCGGGCACCCTGAGCCTGGACGACAACGACCTGCTGGTCGAGGCAGCTTGCGCGGGATTGGGGATCGCCTACGTCCCGCATGCCTTCGCGCGACAGGCACTGGAGGATGGCCGCCTGACGCTGTTGCTCGAAGACTGGACGCCGCCTTCACCGGGCCTGTACCTGTACTACTCCAGCTATCGCCATGTGCCGGCCCAGTTGCAGGCGTTCATCGCCATCATCCGCGAGGCGAACGAGGCACTGGCCGCCGACGACCGGGCGCCGAGCCCAACAACACGCGACAACTGACGGGTCTATCCTGAAGCGGTACTACCGAGTCGCGATGCCGTTCAGCACTGCGCGAAGCGCCATTCGTGTGCACCCTGAAACGGGTAGCACCAAGGTTGCACCGCAATGGCGCAACAATCCATGCAGAGCCGTAACCGGCCGTTCTACTGGGGCTGCAAGAATCATTGCGCAGGAGGCTCGGTACGCTGCAAGCCCCAGTGAATCCGGCTTTGGAGTGAACGAGAAAGAGGCAAGCGTACGTCTGTCGGCTCACGCGAGATATTGGTTGCACCTGGTTGCACCCAGCGTTGAGCAGGTTTAATCTCGCGCAGCTTCCGGTACCCGTCATCCACAGACGGCAACCCTTCGGGCCGTCGCAGGCGACGTCGAAATTGCCCCAGGCAATTTTTTACCGTGCATTACCTGAATAATAGGATTCCCCCATGGCCACCACGACTCTTGGCGTAAAACTCGACGATGCCACCCGCGACCGCCTGAAACAGGCTGCGCAATCGATCGACCGCACCCCTCACTGGCTGATCAAGCAGGCGATCTTCAACTATCTGGAGCAGATCGAAGGCGGCCTCACCCCCGCCGAGCGCTCCGGCCTGGCCGCCGCTGCCGGTGAAGAAGCGCTGGAGTCGCTGAGCGAGCAAGGCCTGCAGGTATTCCTCGATTTCGCCGAAAGCATCCTCCCGCAGTCGGTACTGCGCGCCGCCATCACCTCGGCCTATCGCCGCCCGGAAACCGAAGCGGTACCAATGCTGCTGGAACAGGCCCGCCTGCCCAAGGATCTCTCCGACGCCACCCAGAAGCTGGCCCTGAGCATTGCCGAGAAGCTGCGCAACCAGAAGAGCGCCGGTGGCCGTCAGGGTCTGGTGCAGGGTCTGCTGCAGGAGTTCTCGCTGTCGTCGCAGGAAGGCGTGGCACTGATGTGCCTGGCCGAAGCCCTGCTGCGCATTCCAGACAAAGCCACCCGCGATGCGCTGATCCGCGACAAGATTGCCAACGGCAACTGGAGCCAGCACCTCGGCCAGAGCCCGTCGATGTTCGTCAACGCCGCCAGCTGGGGCCTGCTGATTACCGGCAAGCTGGTATCGACGCACAACGAGGCCGGCCTCTCCAATTCGCTCAACCGCCTGATCGGCAAGAGCGGCGAACCGGTGATCCGCAAGGGCGTGGACATGGCCATGCGCCTGATGGGCGAGCAGTTCGTCACCGGCGAAACCATCGGCGAAGCCCTGGCCAACGCCACCTCCCTGGAAAGCAAAGGCTTCCGCTACTCCTATGACATGCTCGGCGAAGCCGCGCTGACCGAGGAAGACGCCAAGCGCTACCTGGCCTCCTACGAGCAGGCCATCCACGCCATCGGCAAGGCCTCCCACGGCCGCGGCATCTACGAAGGCCCGGGCATCTCGATCAAGCTCTCGGCCCTGCACCCGCGCTACAGCCGCGCGCAGTACGACCGGGTGATGGAAGAGCTGTACCCGATCCTGCTGAGCCTGACCCAACTGGCCAAGCAGTACGACATCGGCATCAACATCGATGCCGAGGAAGCCGACCGCCTGGAGCTGTCGCTGGATCTGCTCGAGCGCATGTGCTTCGAGCCGAGCCTGGCCGGCTGGAACGGTATCGGCTTCGTCATCCAGGCCTATCAGAAGCGCTGCCCGTATGCGATCGACTACGTCATCGACCTGGCCAAGCGCAGCCGCCATCGCCTGATGATCCGCCTGGTGAAGGGCGCCTACTGGGACAGCGAAATCAAGATGGCCCAGGTCAATGGCCTGGAAGGCTACCCGGTGTACACCCGCAAGCCGTACACCGACGTCTCCTACATCGCCTGCGCCCGCAAGCTGCTGGCCGCGCCGGAAGCCATCTACCCGCAGTTCGCCACCCACAACGCCCACTCGCTGTCGGCCATCTACCACCTTGCCGGGCAGAACTACTACCCGGGTCAGTACGAGTTCCAGTGCCTGCACGGCATGGGCGAGCCGCTGTACGAGCAAGTGGTGGGCAAGGTTGCCGATGGCAAGCTGAACCGTCCGTGCCGCATCTACGCCCCGGTGGGCAGCCACGAAACCCTGCTGGCCTACCTGGTACGCCGCCTGCTGGAAAACGGCGCCAACACCAGCTTCGTCAACCGCATCGCCGACAACAGCATCTCGCTCAAGGAGCTGGTACTCGACCCGGTGCAGCAGATCGAGCAGATGGCCGCGCAGGAAGGCACCGTCGGCCTGCCACACCCGCGCATCCCGTTGCCGCGTGACCTGTACGGCAAGGCCCGCACCAACTCCGCCGGCCTCGACCTTGCCAACGAACACCGCCTCGGCTCGCTGTCCTCGGCCCTGCTGTCGACCGCCAACCAAAACTACCTGGCCGAACCGATGCTCGGTTGCGACAGCGGCAACGCCGGCGAAGTCGAGCCGCTACGCAACCCGGCCGACCATCGCGACCTGGTCGGCCATGTGCGCGAGGCGAGCATCCAGGACGTCGACAACGCCCTGCGCTGCGCACTGTCCAGCGGGCCGATCTGGCAATCCACCCTGCCGGGCGAGCGCGCCGCCGTGCTGGAACGCGCCGCCGACCTGATGGAAGCCGAGCTGCAACAACTGATGGGCCTGCTGGTACGTGAATCCGGCAAGACCTTCGCCAATGCCATCGCCGAAGTCCGCGAAGCCGTCGATTTCCTGCGCTACTACGCCGCCCAGGCGCGCAGCTTCGGCAATGACAGCCATCGCCCGCTGGGCCCGGTGGTGTGCATCAGCCCGTGGAACTTTCCCCTGGCAATCTTCAGCGGTCAGGTTGCCGCCGCCCTGGCTGCGGGTAACACCGTGCTGGCCAAGCCGGCCGAACAGACGCCGCTGATCGCCGCACAAGCCGTGCGTATCCTGCTCGAAGCCGGTGTACCGGCCGGTGCCGTACAACTGCTGCCGGGCCGCGGCGAAACCGTCGGCGCGCGCCTGGTCGGCGACGAGCGCGTACGCGGGGTGATGTTCACCGGCTCCACCGAAGTGGCCGGCATCCTCCAGCGCAACATCGCGGGTCGCCTGGATGCCCAGGGCCGCAGCGTTCCGCTGATCGCCGAGACCGGCGGCCTCAACGCCATGATCGTCGACTCCTCGGCACTGACCGAACAGGTGGTGATGGACGTGGTCGCCTCCGCCTTCGACAGCGCCGGCCAGCGCTGCTCGGCCCTGCGCGTGCTGTGCGTGCAGGACGACGTGGCCGACCGCGTGCTGACCATGCTCAAGGGCGCCATGGCCGAATACACCGTGGGCAACCCCGAGCGTCTGAACACCGACATCGGCCCGGTGATCGACGCCGAAGCCAAGGGCAATATCGAGACGCACATCCAGAAGATGCGCGACAAGGGCCGCAAGGTGTTCCAGCTGGCGCGCGCCGATGGCGAAAGCATCAAGCGCGGCACCTTCGTCCTGCCGACGCTGATCGAGCTGGACAGCTTCGATGAAATGAAACGCGAGATCTTCGGCCCGGTGCTGCACGTGGTGCGCTACGCCCGTGCCGACCTGGGCACCTTGCTGCAGCAGATCAACGACAGTGGTTACGGCCTGACGCTCGGCGTGCACACGCGCATCGACGAGACCATTGCCCAGGTGGTCGGCACCGCCAAGGTCGGCAACCTGTACGTCAACCGCAACATCGTCGGCGCAGTGGTCGGCGTGCAACCGTTCGGCGGTGAAGGCCTGTCCGGCACCGGCCCGAAAGCCGGTGGCCCGCTGTACCTGTACCGCCTGCTGTCGACTCGTCCGCAGGATGCCGTGGCCCAGTACCTGCAACACGACGACGTGCAGACCCTGCCGGTTCCGGCCGAGCTGGACAAGGCACGCAGCGCCTTCAGCGACTGGGCAAGCAAGCAGGAGCCAGCCATCGCCGCCCTGTTCGAGCAGTACCGCAACCTGTCGCAGAGCTACAGCAGCCACACCCTCACCGGCCCGACCGGCGAGCGCAACAGCTACACCCTGCTGCCGCGCGAGCACGTGCTGAACCTGGCCGACGAGCGTGGCGACCTGCTCAGCCAACTGGCCGCCACCCTCGCAGTCGGTAGCCAGGCCGTCTGGCTGGAAAGCCATCGCGCGCTGTACAGCGAGCTACCGAAGGAAGTGCAGAAGCGCATCCAGCTGGTCGCGGACTGGAGCAGTGAAGAAGTCGGGCTGGACGCCATCCTCCATCACGGCGACTCCGATCAGCTGCGTGCGGTGGGCGAACAGGCGGCTCAGCGCAAAGGCGCCATCGTCGCGGTTCACGGCCTGAACAAGGGCGAAACCGACATCGCACTGGAACGCCTGCTGATCGAACACGCCCTGTCCGTGAACACGGCGGCAGCCGGCGGCAATGCCAGCCTGATGACCATCGGCTGACGATCATCGCCTGGCAACACCGTGGAAAGCTGGCTGAAAGCTTTCCACGGCATGCTGTATCCACACGGCGCGACTGCCCGCAGGGGCTACCCGCCCAGCGTCGTGTTCTCTCCTCCTGACCTTCGGGTCTGCGCCAG
Source organism: Pseudomonas mendocina (assembly GCF_003008615.1). Lineage (NCBI taxonomy): Bacteria > Pseudomonadati > Pseudomonadota > Gammaproteobacteria > Pseudomonadales > Pseudomonadaceae > Ectopseudomonas > Ectopseudomonas mendocina. The sequence goes on along the minus strand of NZ_CP027657.1, from coordinate 3,668,604 downwards.
CCTACCCGGCAGGCGCTTCGAGCGGGGCCAACCGCCCCGCCCATTTCCTCCCGCCTCGCTGATTACGCATCTCAACTGGCCATCATTGTATTGGCGGAATATCGGACTATGGTTTCAGGGACTGGCGCATCCCCGCGCCAGCCTGAGCAGTAGTCCTGGTGCTCATCAGGTGCTCGGCAACGCCTGTAACACGGATGTGCGTTGACGAATCCTGACTTTTGATTCAAGTCATGATGTTCTGCTCGCCAAACGCGCTCAATACCTATGTCCCCCTGTGACACGGAGGTAATTGAGATGTCTGATTCGACGCAAAAACTCCGCCTCGCCGCATTGATAGCGCTGGTAGTCGGCTCAATGGTCGGCGGCGGTATCTTCTCCCTTCCACAAAACATCGCAGCCAGTGCCAGTGCTGGCGCCACTCTGGTCGGCTGGTTGATCACCGGGGTCGGCATGCTGACCCTGGCGTTCGTGTTCCAGACCCTGGCCAACCGCAAGCCCGAACTCGACGGCGGGGTGTATGCCTACGCCAAAGCGGGTTTCGGCGACTACATGGGCTTCTCCTCGGCCTGGGGCTACTGGATCAGTGCCTGGATCGGCAACGTCAGCTACATGGTGCTGCTGTTCTCCACCCTGGGTTACTTCTTCCCGGTATTCGGTGAAGGCAACACCCTGCCAGCGGTGATCTGCGCCTCGGTATTGCTCTGGCTGCTGCACTTCCTGGTGCTGCGCGGGATCAAGGAGGCGGCGTTCATCAACACCGTCACCACCATCGCCAAGATGCTGCCGCTGGCGCTGTTCATCGTCATCGCCGCCATCGCCTTCAAGTTCGACGTCTACACCGCGGACTTCTGGGGCCGTGGCAACAGCGAACTGGGCAGCGTGATGGATCAGGTGCGCAACATGATGCTGGTCACCGTCTGGGTGTTCATCGGCATCGAGGGTGCAAGCATCTTCTCGGCCCGCGCCGAGAAACGCAGCGACGTCGGCAAGGCCACGGTGATCGGCTTCGTCGGCGTGCTTCTGCTGCTGGTGCTGGTCAACGTGCTCAGCCAGGGCATCCTCGCCCAGGCCGAACTGGCCGGGTTGAAGAACCCGTCCATGGCCGGCGTGCTGGAACACGTGGTCGGCCCCTGGGGCGCGCAGCTGATTTCCATCGGCCTGATCGTCTCCCTGGCTGGGGCGCTGCTGTCGTGGACGCTGCTGTGCGCCGAGATTCTCTTCGCCAGCGCCCGCGACCACACCATGCCGGAGTTCCTGCGCAAGGAGAACGTCAACCACGTTCCGGCCAACGCGCTGTGGCTGTCCAACGGGCTGATCCAGCTGTTCTTGATCATCACCCTGTTCAACGCATCCACGTATCTCAGCCTGCTGTACCTGGCCACCTCGATGATCCTGGTGCCGTACTTCTGGTCCAGCGCCTACGCGGTACTACTGGCGGCGCGCGGCGAGACCTACGAGAACGCCGCCGGTGAGCGCAACAAGGATCTGTTCATTGCGCTGATCTCCACTCTGTACGCGGTGTGGCTGGTATACGCCGCCGGCGTTCAGTACCTGCTGCTCTCGGCATTGCTCTATGCCCCTGGCGCGATTCTCTTCGCCAAGGCCAAGCGCGAGCTGGGACAACCCATTTTCACCGGCCTGGAAAAATTGATTTTCACGGCCGTGCTGATCGGTGCCGTCATTGCGGCCTATGGCCTGTACGACGGTTTCCTGAGTCTCTAGACAGAGAAGGAGTTCGACATGAGCAAGAAAGCCCTCGGCGTTCATTCCGAAGCCGGCAAACTGCACAAGGTGATGGTCTGCTCTCCAGGCCTGGCCCACCTGCGCCTGACCCCAGCCAACTGCGACGAGTTGCTGTTCGACGACGTGATCTGGGTATCGCAGGCCAAACGCGACCATTTCGACTTCATGACCAAGATGCGCGAACGCGGCATCGAAGTGGTGGAAATGCACAACCTGCTCGAGGAAACGGTGCGCAACCCGGAGGCACTGAAGTGGATCCTCGACCGCAAGATCACGCCCGACAGCGTCGGCTTCGGCCTACTCGGTGAAGTGCGCGATTTCATCGAGGGGCTGGAGGCACGACGCATCGCCGAATACCTGATCGGTGGTGTGTCCGGCGCGGATCTGGCTAGGCACAAGGATTCCGAAGCCGCGAAGATGTTCAATTCTTACCTGGGTGAGGCCAGCTTCATCTTCCCACCGCTGCCCAACACCCAGTTCACCCGCGATACCACCTGCTGGATCTACGGCGGCGTCACCCTCAACCCCATGTACTGGCCGGCGCGCCGCCAGGAAACCCTGCTGACCAGCGCCATCTACAAGTTCCATCCAGACTTTGCCGGTGAGCAGTTCGAGATCTGGTACGGCGACCCGGACAAGGATCACGGTGCCGCCACGCTTGAAGGCGGTGACGTGATGCCTATCGGCAATGGCACCGTACTGATCGGCATGGGCGAACGCACCTCGCACCAGGCCATCGGCCAGGTAGCACGCGCCTTGTTCGCCAAGGGGGCGGCCGAGCGGGTGGTCGTCGCCGGACTCGGCCGTTCACGCGCGGCCATGCACCTGGACACCGTGTTCAGCTTCTGCGACCGCGACCTGGTAACCATCTTCCCGGAAGTGGCCAACTCCATCGTGCCCTTCACCCTGCGCCCTGATGAAAGCCGCTCCGGCGGCATCGACGTGCGCCGTGAGGACAAGCCGTTCGTCGACGTGGTCGCCGAATCCCTCGGTCTGAAAAAACTGCGCGTGGTGGAAACCGGCGGCGACGCCTACGAGGCCGAGCGCGAGCAGTGGGACGACGGCAACAACGTGGTCTGCCTGGAGCCCGGCGTGGTGATCGGCTACGACCGCAACACCTACACCAACACCTTGCTGCGCAAGGCCGGCGTCGAGGTCATCACCATCAGCGCCAGCGAACTGGGACGCGGCCGTGGCGGTGGTCACTGCATGACCTGCCCGATCATCCGCGACCCCATCGACTACTGATCCAGCCAGCCCCGGCAGCCACCCGCCGCCGGGGCGTTTCGACTGCCTAAAAGGAGAAAGAACCATGGCTTTCAACATGCACAACCGCAACCTGCTCAGCCTGATGCACCACAGCACTCGCGAGCTGCGTTACCTCCTCGACCTGTCGCGCGATCTGAAGCGCGCCAAGTACACCGGCACGGAGCAGCAGCACCTGACCCGCAAGAACATCGCGCTGATCTTCGAGAAGACCTCGACCCGCACCCGCTGCGCCTTCGAAGTGGCGGCCTACGACCAGGGCGCCAACGTCACCTACATCGACCCCAACTCCTCGCAGATCGGCCACAAGGAAAGCATGAAGGACACCGCTCGCGTGCTCGGGCGCATGTACGACGCCATCGAGTACCGCGGCTTCAAGCAGGAGATCGTCGAGGAACTGGCCACCTATGCCGGCGTGCCGGTGTTCAACGGTCTGACCGACGAGTACCACCCCACGCAGATGCTCGCCGACGTGCTGACCATGCGTGAGCACAGCGACAAGCCACTGCACGACATTTCCTACGCCTACCTCGGTGACGCGCGCAACAACATGGGCAACTCGCTGCTGCTGATCGGCGCCAAGCTCGGCATGGACGTACGCATCGCCGCGCCCAAGGCGCTCTGGCCGCACGATGACCATGTCGCCGCCTGCAAGAAATTCGCCGAAGAAAGCGGTGCCCGCATCCTGTTGACCGAAGACCCGAAGGAAGCGGTCAAGGGCGTGGACTTCGTCCACACCGACGTATGGGTATCGATGGGTGAGCCGGTGGAAGCCTGGGGCGAACGCATCAAGGAACTGCTGCCCTATCAGGTCAACGCCGAGATCATGAAGGCCGCCGGCAACCCACGGGTGAAATTCATGCACTGCCTGCCCGCCTTCCACAACAGCGAAACCAAGGTCGGCAAGCAGATCGCCGAGCAGTATCCGGATCTTAAGAACGGCATCGAGGTTACCGAAGACGTCTTCGAGTCGCCCTGGAACATCGCCTTCGAGCAAGCGGAAAACCGCATGCACACCATCAAGGCGATATTGGTCGCGACCCTCGCGGATATCTGAGAACCGACCGAAAGTCTGCTGCGCGTCGGCACTGCTGCGTTAAAAACAGGATCGGAATGCTCATGTACAAAAGTACAGTCGCCCGCGACTCCGACCGTTCCTCCCTGTTTTTGCCTTGCATTGCTCTAGCTCACAAGACTTTAAGCCGGTTCTGACCACACGTAGCCCGGATGCAATCCGGGGATGGGCTTGTTTCCCCTCTCCCATTAATGGGAGAGGGGCCGGGGGAGAGGGTCTGGCCGGCGACGCCGAGCACAGACCACGCCCCGGATTCAACCCGAACGACAAGGAGGACACCATGCGACTCGTAATCGCTCTGGGCGGTAACGCCCTGCTTCGTCGCGGCGAAGCCATGACCGCGGAAAACCAGCGTGACAACGTGCGCGTCGCCTGTCAGCAGATCGCCAAGGCGGCACCCGGCAACGAGCTGGTGATCGCCCATGGCAACGGCCCGCAGGTCGGTCTGCTGGCCCTGCAAGGCAACGCCTACGACGCCGCCAACCCCTACCCGCTGGACGTACTCGGCGCCGAAACCGAAGGCATGATCGGCTACATGATCGAACAGGAACTGGGCAACCTGCTGCCCTTCGAAGTGCCCTTCGCCACCCTGCTGACCCAGGTGGAAGTGGACAGCGCCGACCCGGCATTCCAGAAACCGAGCAAGCCCATCGGCCCCGTCTACACCAAGGCAGAGGCCGAGCGCCTGGCCGCCGAGAAAGGCTGGAACATCGCCCCGGACGGCGACAAGTTCCGCCGCGTGGTGGCCAGCCCACGGCCGCAGCGCATCTTCGAAATCCGCCCGATCAAATGGCTGCTGGAAAAGGGCAGCGTGGTGATCTGCGCTGGCGGCGGCGGCATCCCGACGATGTACGACGGCAACCAGCTGCGCGGTGTCGAAGCAGTGATCGACAAGGATCTGTGCTCGGCGCTATTGGCCGAACAGCTCAATGCGGATCTGCTGGTTATCGCCACCGATGTCGACGCCGCCTACGTGGACTGGGGCAAGCCGACGCAGAAATCCATCGCCGAGGCCCATCCCGATGAAATCGAGAAACTGGGCTTCGCTGCAGGTTCCATGGGGCCCAAGGTGCAGGCTGCCTGCGAGTTCGCGCGCAATACCGGCAACAGCGCAGTGATCGGCTCGCTGGAAAACATCGAGGCCATCGTTCAGGGCACCTCCGGGACACGCGTCACGGTGGACTGCAACGGCATCGTCTATCGCTGAGGGCTTCGATGATGTTCACCCCAGGTCATATACACCGCGATAACCTCGACCGCCCCGAACACCTGCGCCAGGTACCGCCGTTTTCGGTCGACTTCTACTACGAGGTACGCCAGGATCCACAACAGGGGCCGATGCTGCATATGCGCCTGGCCGGTGAAGTGCGCGGGAAACACTTCGACGAAGAGTTCGAACTGCACCGCGACGTCGCCTTCAACTTCGCCAGCGTCGCCACCCGCGTGGCTGCGCGCCATGGCCTGCCGCTCAATGCCAGCCCGGTAATGCGCGGACACGAAGAGTACGACAAGGTATTCGCCGACATCCGCGCCAAGCTGCACGCCAAACCCGGCGAACCGGTAAACCTCGATCACGTGCTCTGACGCCGCGCATAGCCCGGATTACATCCGGGCTATGCGCCTCCCGTTGGGTGCGCCGCGCGCACCGATGCAACGGCGCCATCAGGCTAACGCCCGGTGCTCATGGACGGCCCCGCGCACGCCGCCCCGTTTTCAGGCCTGCATCGTCCAGCCATGCACGCCCATTGCCGCCTGACGCCCTGCTTCCGAGCGGGTCGGGTGTGGGTGGCAGGTCAGCGCGATGTCCTCGGCCGAGGCGGAGAACTCCATGGCCACGCAGTACTCGCCGATCAACTCGCCCACGCTCGGGCCGATCATGTGCACGCCGAGAATCTGGTCGGTATTGGCGTCGGCGAGAATCTTCACGAAACCTTCGGTCTCGTGGTTGATCTTCGCCCGGCTGTTGGCGGTGAAGGGAAACTTGCCGACCTTGTAGGCACGGCCTTCGGCCTTCAGTTCCTCCTCGCCCTTGCCGACGCTGGCCACCTCCGGACGGGTGTAGATCACGCCGGGAATCACCCCGTAGTTGACCTCCGCCGCATGCCCGGCGATGCGTTCGATGCAGGCCACGGCCTCATCTTCGGCCTTGTGCGCGAGCATCGGCCCGGAAGTGACGTCGCCGATCACCCACACACCGGGCACGCCGCTCTGGTGCTTGTCATTGCCGAGCATGCCGCGCTTGTCGGTATTCAGGCCGACGCTCTCCAGGCCGAGGTCTTTGGTGTAGGGCCGCCTGCCAATGGCCACCAGCACGTAATCGGCTTCCAGGGTTTGCGCCGCGCCACCGGCTGCCGCCTCCAGGTTCAGGCTGACGCCTGACTTGCCAGCCTTGGCGCCGGTGACCTTGGTGCCGAGCTTGAAGCTCATACCCTGTTTGCTCAGGGTACGCTGCAAGGTCTTGGCGGTCTCGCCGTCCAGGCCTGGGCAGATGCGGTCGAGGTATTCCACCACGGTGACCTGACTGCCCAGACGGCGCCATACCGAGCCCAGTTCCAGGCCGATCACACCCGCACCGATCACCACCAGATGCTTGGGCACCTCCGCCAGCGACAGCGCGCCGGTGGAGTCGAGAATGCGTGCATTGTCGATGGTCACACCTGGCAACGGCGTCGGCTCGGAGCCAGTAGCGATGACGATGTTCTTCGTCTCCAGCACGCGCTCGCCGCCCTCGCTCAGCTTGACCTGCACCCGCCCAGGGCCATCGATACGTCCCCAGCCCTTGACCCACTCCACCTTGTTCTTGCGAAACAGGAACTCCACGCCCTTGGTCAGCGCTTCGACGCTGTCGGCCTTCTGCTTCATCATCTGCACCAGGTTGAGCGTCGGGGTGACCTCAACGCCCAATGCACTGAGCTCGCCATCGGCCGCCGCCTCGTAGAGTTCGGAGGCATGCAACAAGGCCTTGGACGGCATGCAGCCGACGTTCAGACAGGTGCCGCCCAGCGTTTCGCGCCCTTCCACACAGGCCACCTTGAGACCCAATTGGCCGGCACGAATCGCGGCGTTGTAACCGCCAGGGCCGGCGCCGATGATGACCACGTCATAGCTGCTCATTGCTTTGTCCTCGAATCAGGGAAGTTTGCCGGCCACCGCAGCCGTAACGGCTGGGCGGGTGCGCAGAAGGTGGAAGAACAGAAACGCCAGCACGGCGAACAGCGCATTCAAGGCAACCATAGGCCAGGCAGAGCCATCCTGCAGCGCGCTCAGCAGCAGACCAGCCAGGGTGGCGCCCGCCATTTGCGAGAAGCCCATCAATCCTGCCGCCAATCCGGCGCGCTGCGGATTGGGAATCACCGCACCGGCCACGGCGGCCGGCAGCAACATACCGCCACCCAGCGTCACCAGCACCTGCGGCAGCGACAGTCCCAGCAGCGAGAGGCCGAACAGCAGGTAGAGCGCCAGGGTCAGCAGCGACCCAAGCAGCACCAGCGCCACACCGATACCCACCACACGTTGCGGCCCCAGACGCTGCACATTGCGCAGGGTGAATAACGCACCACCGAGCAGGCCGGAAACGATCAGGGCGAAGGTCAGCCCGTATTGCGCGGCACTCAGCCCCAGCAGGCCGATGTACACCGAGGACGAGCCGGCCACCACGACGAACATCGAGCCGTACGTGCAGGCGATGGTCAGCGCCAGAGCACGGCAACTGGGCCACACCTGCCGGTAACTGGCCCACAGGCCGTTGAGCCGACCAGCCTGGGGATCGCGCTGCAGATGGCTCTCGCGGTAGCTGGTGAACACGGAGAGCAACGCCAGGCTACCGAGCACCACAGTCGCCAGCAGTGGCGCGCGCCAGCCGCCGTACTGGGTCAGCAGGCCACCGACCACCGGCGACAGCACGATGGCCGCGAACATGCCCAGCACGGTCAGCGCCAGGGCCGGACCCGCCTGCTCCTGCCACACATCACGCACAATGGCCCGCGCCAGCACCAGTGCCGCGCAGGCCCCCAGCCCTTGCAGCACACGCATGCCGATCAGCACCTCGATGTTCGGCGCCAGCAGCATGCCCAGGGTCGCCAGCAGATAAAGGCTCAAACCGGTGAGCAGTACCGGACGCCGTCCCAGCCGATCCGACAGCGGCCCCAGCAGCAACTGGCCAAGACCAAAGGCACCGACGAACAGCGACAGCGCCAGCAGGCTGCTGCCAGGCTTGGCATGCAGTCCGAGCTCCATTTCTCCCAGCGCGGGAATCAGTAACTGCGTGGAGGTTTCACCCAATGCGGTGAGCAGCATCAGGATGACCAACAGAACACGGGAAGGCTGCATGGCAGAACTCCGATCGACAACGACTGGCGGCTATTTATATTTCGACCATAATATGAAACATTGAATGTCGTCCATAATATTTGCCAGGAGCCCGCATGACCGCCTTATCTCGAGATGCCCGCCTCGCCGCCTGGATTGCCGAAGAACAGGCGGTGCGCAACCAGCTCGCCGCACCCGGCACCCTCAGCCTGGCGGAAGTAGCCGCCATGACGCCGATGGATTTCTTCGACGGCATCGGCCGTGGCGACCTGCCCTCACCACCGATCAACGCCGTACTCGATTTCACCCCGGTGCAATGGGCCAGCGGCCTGTTCGTCTTCCAGGGCGCCCCCGACCAGCGCCACTACAACCCACTGGGCAGCGTGCACGGTGGTTACATCGCCACCCTGCTCGACTCCTGCATGGGCTGCGCCGTGCACACCTTGCTCAAACCCGGCCAGGGTTACACCACTGCCGACCTGCGGGTGAGCTACATCCGCGCGCTACGCAGTGAAGCCGGCCCGGTACGCGCCGAGGGCCGGATCATCCACCTCGGTCGCTCCACTGCATTGGCCGAAGGTCGTCTGTATGACGTCGACGAGCGTCTCTACGCCGTTGCCTCCACCACCTGCCTGATCCTGGACATGAACGCCCCGCGCCAGAACATCGACGCAGGTGTAAGATGACATCCAGCATCTGATAGACGAGAAAGCCCATGCGCTATTCGGAAGACCACAAGGCCAAGACCCATCAACGCATCATCGAAGAAGCCGCCCTGCGCTTTCGCCGCGATGGCGTCGGTGCCACCGGCCTGCAGCCGCTGATGAAGGCCCTGGGCCTGACCCATGGCGGCTTCTATGCCCACTTCAAGTCCAAGGACGATCTGGTGGAAACTGCCCTGCAACATGCCGTGCAGACGCTGGAAAGCAGCACGGCCGAAGCGCTGGAAGGCGCCGAATCACCGTTGCAGCTGTTCATCCAACGCTACCTGTCCGACCTGCATCGCACCAATCCTGGCGCCGGCTGCCCGTTGCCGACCATGTCCGCAGAACTGGGCCAACGTGGCGAACCCAGCGCCACTACCGATGCGATGGTGCGCAATCGCCTGGCGCTGATCGAGAAAAACCTGGAAGGCGAGGATGCGGAAGACGAAAGCGTGCTGATGCTCTCGGCCATGGTCGGCGCCCTGCTGCTGTCGCGCAGCGTCAAGGATCCGGAGCTGTCCGACCGTTTGCTGAAAACGACCCGCCGCCTGCTGATAGAGCAGGCGCAGAAGCCGTAACGACTGACGCCTGACAGTTGCGTAGGGTGCGCTGTGCGCACCGGGGTCGCTCAGGTTCAACGAAACGCGCAGCAGTCGAGCTGTTCAAGACCGCGAACCACACCCGGTGCGCGCAGCGCACCCTACAGCCACATGCCGACCAGCGTCACTTGTAACGCGCAGCTGCCTGGTTACGCGACAGGTTCGGGCCGAGTACACCGCGTGCCTTGACGAAGGCATCCCAATCGGCAGCATCGGGCAGAGACGGAATGGTCACCAGTTCCTGCTGATCGAAGCCGGCCAGCGCCGCATCGACCATCTCGCCCACCTCCATGATCATCGACGGTGGCAGCGCCGAGGCATCGGTGCCGCTGCGCTCCCAGATCTCGGTGCGGGTCACGCCCGGCATCACCGCCTGCAACTGCACGCCGCTGCCACGCAATTCGCCAGCCAGGGTCTGGGTCAGGCTCAGCACGTAAGCCTTGGTGGCGCTGTATACGGCGTTGAACATTTCCGGCGCCAGCGCCACCACCGAACCCAGGTTGATGATGCCGCCACGTCCGGCAGCAGAGAAATTCGCCGCTGCAGCCGCCGCCAGGCGGGTCAGGGCAACCACGTTGAGCTGAATCATGGTCTCGGCCTGATCCAGATCGGCTGCTGCCAGCGGGCCGTTCATGGCAACACCGGCGTTGTTGACCAACAGCGCGATGGTCGCGTCCTCACGCAAGCGCTGCTCCACCTGGAGTACGTCCGTCTTGCGCGTCAGGTCGGCCGGCATCACTTCGACCTCGACACCGTATTCGCTGCGCAGGCGCTCGGCCAGTGCATTGAGGCGCTGGGCATCACGCGCCACCAGCAGCAAGTCGTAACCACGCCGAGCCAGGCGTTCGGCATAGGTGGCACCGATGCCGGTCGAGGCACCAGTGATCAGAGCAGTTCCGGGGGTGGCTTGGGCATTCATGGTGAATCTCCTGGGGTGTGATGAGTGAGAGGGCATCCTCCCACCGATTAAATTACAGTCATAATTTAATTTTCATATTACGACCATAATTAAACTAATCAAGCACACCGCTGAAAAAGCACCGGCGCCTCCGCCAGACGGCAGCGCACCAAGTTATGGCTGTTTTTGTCCTTTCGGTCAGAAAACAGTGCAACGAACGCGCTGACATTGGCCCTTGATCTCCGTGCATCCGATTGATTTGCCAGGGATATGCACAATCACGAGAATTGGCGCCGTTTTTGCTCTAGCAGCACCAGCCTGACCAGGCGGACAGGTTTAAAAATCATAACGACACGTCTTAACCACCAGGAGCTTCCATGAATCGCACCCTCTCTTCGCTGGCGCTTGCCGGCGGTCTGCTGGCGGGCAGCCAGGCCATTGCCGGTGACCTGATGCAGTGGCAGAACAACAGCCTGACCTACCTCTACGGCCAGGATTTCAAGATCGACCCGGAAATCCAGCAGACCGTCACCTTCGAGCACGCCAGCGGCTGGAGCTTCGGCGATCTGTTCTTCTTCACCGATTTCATCAAGTACAACACCGATGCCAAGAACGGTGACGGCGACGGCCACACCTACTACGGCGAATTCAGCCCGCGCCTGTCGTTCGGCAAGATCAGCGGTGCCGACCTTTCCTTCGGCCCGATCAAGGACGTGCTGCTGGCCTTCACCTACGAATTTGGCGAGAAGGATGTCGATGCCTACCTGCTCGGCCCGGCGTTCGACCTGGACATCCCCGGCTTCGATTACTTCCAGCTCAACACCTACCTGCGCAAGCCGGACGGCAGCCGCCCAGGCAAGAATGTCTGGCAGATCACCCCGGTGTGGAGCTACACCATCCCGGTGGGCGAATCGGACATCCTCATCGACGGTTTCATGGACTGGGTGGTGGACAACGACAGCAATCGTCGTGGCGACTACCACGCCAACCTGCACTTCAACCCGCAGATCAAGTACGACCTGGGCAAGGCGCTGAAGTGGGGCGAAAAGCAGCTCTACGTTGGCATCGAATACGACTACTGGAAGAACAAGTACGGCATCAAGGACGGCGGCTTCGTCAGCGAGAACTTCGTGGGCTCGACCGACCAGAACACCGCAAGCCTGCTGGTCAAAGTGCACTTCTGACCGAGGTCTCCCCGCCTGAGTGGCCAAGGTCGCAGGGACTTGCGACCTTCTGCCAATGCCCTCGGGCAGCCTGACGTGGTTAGCTGCCCGGCATCACCAGACCTTCACCCAAGGATGGCCGATGCCACCGCGTATCCTGCTGTTTACCTGCCTTGCCATGCTGGCCTTCGCCGGCAACTCGTTGCTGTGCCGCCTGGCGCTGCGTGAAACCGAAATCGATGCAGCCAGCTTCACGGCGATCCGCCTGCTCTGCGGCGCGCTGACGCTCTGGCTGTTGCTCAGGCTGAAACAGTCCAGGCAGCCCATCGCCGGCAACTGGTTCGGCGCATTGGCGCTGTTCACCTATGCGGCAGCCTTCTCCTTCGCCTATCTACAACTGGATACCGGTACCGGCGCCCTGCTGCTGTTCGGCGCCGTACAGTTGAGCATGCTGCTCTGGGGCCTGCTGCGTGGCGAGCGCCTGGGCCTGCTTGCCAGTCTCGGTACGGCCCTGGCCAGCTTCGGCCTGCTCGCACTGCTGCTACCCGGCGCCAGCGCACCACCTTTATCGGCAGCATTGCTGATGCTGCTGGCCGGCGTCGCCTGGGGTACGTATTCGCTGCTCGGTCGCGGCCTGGGCGACCCGCTGGCAGTGACTGCCGGTAACTTTCTGCGCGCGTCACCACTAGCGGTGCTGCTGGCGTTGGTGCTGCTGCCGCAACTGACCTGGGATGCGCCCGGCTTGTGCTATGCGCTGCTGTCAGGCGCCATTACCTCGGGGGTGGGTTATGCCATCTGGTACAGCGCCCTGCCCGGCCTGCGCGCCAGCCAGGCCGCCACGGTGCAACTGAGCGTGCCAATTCTCGCCATGTTGGGGGGCAGCCTGCTGCTGAGCGAGGCGCTGTCCCTGCGCCTGACATTGAGCGCGGTCGCCGTGCTCGGCGGTATCGCGCTGGTGCTGGGCGCGAAACAACGCGCCGGGAGCTAATGAGGCACACAGCGGTCTTCTATCTTGAACCCATAATGTCCAGGGAAGACTGTCATGCCTCGTCTGCTTCGTCTTTGCTTCATCAGCCTGATCGCGGCAAGCCTGGGCGCCTGCGCCAGCCTGGGCAATCGTGATCCGCTACGGGTCGACCTGGTCGGCCTGGAGCCCTTGCCCGGTCAAGGCCTGGAAGTACGCTTCGCGGTCAAACTGCGGGTACAGAACCCCAACGACAGCGCGGTGAGCTTCAACGGCATGGCACTGGATCTGGATGTGAACGGGCAGCCTCTGGCCAGTGGCGTGAGTGACCAGAGCGGCAGCGTACCGCGCTTTGGCGAGACGGTACTCAGCATACCGGTGAGCATTTCCGCGTTTTCGGTGATGCGCCAGGCCTGGGGCGTCGCCGGTTATCAACCCGGCCAGGAAGTGCCCTACATGCTGCGCGGCAAGCTCGCCGATGGCCTGTTCGGCACCCGCCGCTTCAGTGACAGCGGCATCTTGAACTGGCCACAGCCGCCAAGCCCCTACTGACGCAGGAGCCGACGGCGCTTGGCTCAGGCAGCCTGACGAGGATTACGCGAAGCGACTCGGCGATGACAGGCGTCACCGAAGGCCTGGAAGATCTTCACCGAATCCGGGTTCTTCGCCGCCTGCCATTCCGGATGCCATTGCACGGCGAACAGGAAGGGCGACAAGCTCGGCGCATGGATTGCTTCGATCAGACCATCCTCGGCGGTAGCCAGCACTTCCAGCCCCTTGCCCAGCTGGCGAATGGCCTGGCCGTGCAAGGAGTTGACGCGAATCTCCTGCTTGCCCATCAGCTCGGCGAACCAGCTGCCGGTCACCGGACGCACGCTATGGCTGGGTGCGTACTGCACCTCGACCGGATCATCCGGGTTTTCACGATGGTCGTTGAAACCCGGCTCGACGTAGACCTTCTGGTAGATATCACCGCCCAGCGCCACGTTGATTTCCTGCATACCGCGACAGATGCCGAAGATCGGCAGACCGCGGGCGATGGCCGCACGGATCAGGGGCAAATCGAACAGGTCGCGGTCACGATCCTGACCCTTGTCTGGCGTCTCGTTCTCCTGGCCATAGAGCGCCGGGTCGATGTTGCTGCCAGCGCCGGTCAGGTACACACCGTCGGCCATATCCAGATACTGCTCGAGGTCATCGATACCGCAGCAGGTCGGTACCAGCAGTGGCACGCAACCGGAGAACTCGACCAGAGGCTGAATGTATTTGTGGGTCATTACTTGATAGTCGTGGCCCTTGCGCTCTTGAGCGCCCATGGACATCAACACGACGGGCTTGCGAGGGGTGTTGCGGATCTTGTTGTCGGACATACGTCACCTTGGGACAGGCCGGGCCTATCGTTGCTGTGCAGGCCGGTGGCCAGCAGAACGCTCTGCTGTAGCACTTGTGGCCTGTTTGGCTAACCCCGTGCACCGAGACTCATCCTGAGCCTGAGTGCCGCCTTCCGACGGCGGCTCGAACCGAGTCATCTCCATCCAGAGAGGGGAACAGCGCAGCTGTCCAGTACCCGATTCGGCAACGGAATCTGCTGTCAGTCTGCCCGAGCCGTAAAATATGTCAAACGATTCGACATAAAATAGTTGAACACGATCTGCGGCACAGCCCTGATTAACGCCCGTTAATAGGCAGCCATACGGCATACCTGGACAATAGACCGCGGACGTAAAGTCCAATATTTTTAACACGCGCCTTCACTCGCGCCACGCCCAGGAGCGGCGCTCGTGAACAAAACCCTATATAATCTGCGGTTTATTCATAATCACCGAGGACAAGCCTTGACCGCTCTGCCGCCCTGCCCCAAATGCAACTCCGAATACACCTACGAAGATGGCACGCAACTGGTCTGCCCCGAATGCGCCCACGAATGGAAAGCCGGCGAGAGCGCCGAGAGCGGCGATGACGCACGCGTAATCAAGGACTCGGTCGGCAACCTGCTACAGGATGGCGACACCATCACCGTGATCAAGGATCTCAAGGTCAAAGGCTCGTCGCTGGTGGTCAAGGTCGGCACCAAGGTGAAGAACATCCGCCTGGTAGACGGCGATCACGACATCGACTGCAAGATCGACGGCATCGGCGCAATGAAGCTCAAGTCGGAGTTCGTCCGCAAGGTTTGATCCCTCTTGCATCAGCCGTTTACCTCGCAGAAATTGACTAGCCTGATCACAGGCCAGTCATGAGGTAACCCGCCATGCGCTATCTGCTGCTTGCTCTGCTGGTAACGAGCACCTCCCTGGCAGCAGAACCCTGGCGGGTGGTGGGCGACGAACAGTTCGCCCCCTACAGCTTCGTCACTACCGAAGACGACACGCCGCGCGGACTCGACGTCGAACTGGTGGATGCTGTGCTGCGCGAAGCCAAGGTCAACTACGACATTCGCCTGTATCCCTGGGAGCGGGTCAAACGCATGCTCGACCGCGGTGAGGTGCAGATGGCCTTTCAGTTCGCCGGCACCCCACTGCGCCAGCAGCAATACGAACTGGTCGGCCCGCTGCGCAGCGGTTCGACCGTGTTCATGACCACCGCCAAGACCGCTCTCAGCGACTGGAAAAGCCTGGATGATCTGTCTCCGTACGTGATCGGCCAGGTACGCGGCTATGCCTACGAGGAAAATTTCGACCGTGCCGATCTGGCACGCGACACCACGGCGCAGAATCCTCGGCAACTGGTCTCGATGCTGCTGGCCGGACGCATCGACATCATCGTCGGCGACCGCGTGCAGTTGCAGTATTTCGTGCGCGAACAACGTGCCCAGGAACAGGTGCGCATCCTGCCCCGCCCACTGATCCAGATGCCGCGCTTCGTCGCCTTCGCCAAGGGCGATAGCGAACGTGCCCGGCAATTCTCCGAAGCGCTGGTGCGCCTGCGCAAGAGCGGTACGCTGGGCAAGATCGAACAACGCTGGACACACTGAGGCCTCTTCAGAAACCACTCCGGCGCGTCGCTCTACCTCCCGCATCCATGCAGTCGTGGGCTGCCATCGCCTAGGTTTTCAGAGGTGCCTGAGCGGCGCTATTGCACCGGCAGGAAATTCAGCAGCAGCAGGCTTTGCGCATAGTTTGCGCCCATGCGCCGGTAACGCTCCTCCAGCACATGGGTGATCAGATCCAGGCGCGCCACCATCTTGCCGAACTCCACCGCATAGCTGAGGTTGTTGCCCTGCTCGGAGAACTCGTTGGACAGCAGCAGCGGGCGCCCCGTCGCATCACGACGCTGCCCCAGCATCCAGGCAGCCTTCTCCAGATTACGCGCGGCATTGTGGATGAACTGCGCATTGAAGCTGTCGGTCAGGTAGAACTCCGTGCGGCCACCATGAGCGGTCACCAGCATGCTACCGATGGCGTAGGTGAAAGCCGCTACGCGATCGCCCTGGAATGCCGGACTCAATGAATAATCCAGCGCCGCGACATCGCGCCGGCCCCCCAGCGTCGGCCAGTCCTGGTTGTGTTCGATGGCGTACTGGATCGCCCGCTCGGCCGCCGCTGCGTCAGGCAGCGCATTCTTACGCCACTCCCGTGGGTTACGCTGATACAGCTTGTTCATCAGCCGGTACAGGCTGTTGAGGTTGTTGCGCATGGCCAGCGTCGCCATGCGGTCTACGTCGGTCTGCAACAACTCGGCCGGTTTCACCGGATTGCGCGTATTGATGATGGAATCATTGTCCAGACGGCCACTGCAGCCGCCGGTCAGCAGCAACAGAAGAGCGAGCCCCGGTAGCCATAACCGTTGCCAAAATACCGAGCTGTCGATTGGCCTGCCATGCGCGGCAGACACTGGCCTCACTCCCATGCGGAGGTTCCCTGGCTGGCACGCGCCGAAATGGCGCGCGCAACACTCAGAACCTCAGTAAAGCGCAAAAATTCCACGCTGCCTGTGCCCTGGCGCATAAACCGTGCCGATCATTGCGCGGCACGGCAGAAAAATGCGCCTGCTCAGGCCGGATTGGCGGCCCATTGCTCCAGCCGCGTCACGCTCTCACGATAGGGCTTGAGGCTCTTGGCCAGCAGGATGATCGACATCAGCACCGCCAGAGTGGTGACGATCAGCAGCGAATAGCGCAGCGCAGCGTCATCGGCGAAGACGAAGTCGGTCACCAGCGCCACCGCCGTCGGACCTACCCCAAGGCCGATCAGGGTGATGACGAACAGGTAGATGGCCGAGGCCTGACCGCGCATCGAATTGGGCATGATTTCCTGGATCGCCGCGGGCGCCACACCGAACGGCATGCTCAGGCAGAACACCGTGGGCGCCATAAGCACACTGGCCCAGAACGCGGTGTCCATCAGCGGGAACAACACCACCATCGGCAGGGCACCCAGCGCGGCATAGAGGCCGACACGCATGTTGGCATCGCTGCGCCCGCGCTTGGCCATCCAGTCCGCCAGGCGGCCACCGAAGACGATGCCCAGGCAGCCGAACACCGCCACGATGCTGCCGTAGACGATGCCGACCTGGCCGGCGTCCCAACCATAGGTGCGGATATAGAAGGTCGGCACCCAGGCCGCACTGCCATAGCCGGCGAAGGCCAGGCCGGCGAAGCCGAAGTTGTGCAGCAGCACGGTGCGGCGGTTGGCACGAATGTAACGCCCCACCTCACTGAGCGGCACCGCCACACCCGCCCCCGCACCACGCCGGGCAGGTTCCTTGACCGCCAGCATCAGCAGGGTGAACAGCACACCGGCAACCCCAAGAATGAGGAAGATCAACTGCCACGGGCGCACTTCGCCCAGCACTGGCAGCGTCACGTCGCCCTGTGCCGAGGCGAACTGGATGACCAGGCCACCGACCAGGAAGGCCAGCCCCGACCCCAGGTAGACGCCCATGGAATAGACGCTGATGGCCGTGGCCCGGCGCTCGGCGGGGAAGCTGTCGGCAATCAGCGAGTAAGCTGCCGGCGACAGCGCCGCCTCGCCCACACCGACACCGATGCGGCAGAGCAGGAACTGCCAGTACATCTTGGCCATGCCACACGCGGCGGTGGCAGCGCTCCAGAACAGCACACCGATAGCGATCAGCCCACGGCGGCTGCGGGTATCGGCCACACGCCCGAGGGGAATGCCACAAACGGTATAGAACAGGGCGAAGGACAGCCCCATCAACAAGCTCATCTGCGTGTCATTGATCGCCAGGTCGCGGCGAATGGGCTCGACCAACAGATTGAGAATCTGCCGATCGACGAAAGACAGGACGTAAGCCACCATCAGGATGGCGACAGTGACCCAGGCTCGGGTACTGGAGGGATAGCCGTTATTGTTGTTATGCACGGACGCTCTCCTCGGCACCGCTTGGGGTGCTTCTAAAAACGTAGGCGAGGCAGTCAGCGCAAGGCGCAACGACCAGCGGGAGTAACAGCCGAAGGCTGGCCCGCAGGGTGAGCGCCAGCGAATCAAACAGGCAAAAAAGCGCAGTTTACGAGCTGTAAATGAGCATTTTGAGCGTGTTTTTAACGCAGCGATGACAACGCAGATAGTTTTTAGAAGTGCCCTTGACGCGATGCGCGGTGGTTGAAAGAGCCGCCAGCTTAGGACGATATAAACGGCAGTGAGTATCGCTCGAAGGTGTTATCAGAGCGGCGAATGCTTCATACCCGCCAAGGCGAATGCCTCGCCTCGGCGGTCACTGAGCCACGCAAAGGGCACCTCTAAAACGTAGGCGAGGCAGCCAGCACAAGGCGCAACGACCAGCGGGAGTAACAGCCGAAGGCTGGCCCGCAGGGTGAGCGCCAGCGAATCAAACAGGCGAAAAGCGTAGTTTACGGGCTGTAAATGAGCATATTGAGCCTGTTTTTAACGCAGTGATGGCAACGCAGGTAGCTTTTGAGGTGGCCTAAAGGGACACTGGTGCTCGCTCACAGAGCACCTTCAATGCCGCTGCCCAATCGGGATGATCATTCAGGCAGGGCACCAGTTGCAGGCTCTCACCACCCGCCTCGACGAACTGTTCACGGCCACGGTCGCCGATCTCCTCGAGGGTCTCGATGCAGTCGGCGACGAACGCCGGGCACATCACCAGCAGCTTCTTCACGCCTTGCGCGGCCAGCTCATCCAGACGGGTCTCGGTATAGGGCTCGATCCATTTGGCACGCCCCAGGCGCGACTGGAAGCTCACCGACCACTGCTCCGGACGCAGCCCCATGCGCTGGGCGAACAGCTCGGCGCTACGCAGGCATTGCGCGCGGTAACAGTTGGCGAGAACCTGCGGTGAAGCCGTGCGGCAGCAGTCCTCCCCCTTGAGGCAATGGCCGCTGGGATCGAGCTTGTGCAGATGCCGCTCCGGCAGGCCGTGGAAGCTCAGCAGCAGGTGGTCGAAATCCTGCTCCAGATAAGGTTTGGCACTGGCGACCAGCGCATCGAGGTACTCGGGTTGGTCATAGAACGGCGGCAAGGTGGACAGTCGCAGCGACAGGCCATGCTCGCGGATCACCCGCTTGACCTCCTCGATCACCGTGGTGGTGGTGCTGTCGGCGAACTGCGGATACAAGGGTGCCAGGGTGACCTCACGGATGCCCTGCTTGGCCAGACGCAGCAGGGTCGACTCGATGGACGGCTCGCCATAGCGCATGGCCAACTCCACTGGGCCTTGGCTCCACTGCGCCTTCATCGCCTCCTGCAGACGGCGGCTGAGCACGACCAGCGGCGAACCCTCGTCCCACCAGATAGAGGCATAGGCATGCGCCGACGCGGCAGGACGCTTGATCAGGATCAGCGACACCAGCAGTCGACGCAGCGGCCAGGGCAGATCGATCACGTAAGGATCCATCAGGAACTGATTGAGGTAACGGCGGACATCGGCTACTTCGGTAGACGCAGGCGAACCCAGGTTAACCAGCAACAATGCGTGATCGGTCATGCGAAATCCTAGTCAGTGATGGCCCAGCAAATCCACCAGGGCCACATCCAGATGGGTAAAACGGAAACTGAAGCCGGCCTCGAGCAAACGCATCGGTACGGCACGCTGGCCACCGAGCAACAAACCGGACATCTCGCCCAGGCCAGCCCGCAAGGCGAAAGCCGGCACCGGGAGTAACGTCGGACGGCTCAGCGCCTGCCCCATGGCCTTGGTGAACTCGGCGTTACGTGCCGGTAATGGCGCGCAGGCATTATAAGGACCGCGGGCCTCGCTGTGCTGCAAGAGAAAATCCATCAGGGCGATTTGATCGGCGAAATGAATCCATGGCATCCACTGCCGCCCATCGCCGAGACGGCCACCGAGGCCCAGCTTGAAGGGCAACAGCAGGCGCTTGAGCATGCCGCCGTCCGGGTTCAGCACCAGGCCGGTGCGCACCAGCACCACACGAATGCCCAGCGCCTCGGCACGTAACGCAGTTTCCTCCCAGGCGCCGCACAACTGCGCGGCGAAGTCATCGCTGACCCGCGGAGTATTTTCGTTCAGTTCCTGTTCGCCGCCGTCGCCGTACCAGCCCACCGCCGAACCGGACAACAGCACCGCCGGCCGCTGCTCGCGACTGTGCAGCCAGGCCAGCAGTTGCTCGGTCAGACCGATGCGGCTGGCCCACAGCAGGGCCTTGCGTTTCTTGCTCCAGGGCCGATCGGCAATCGGCGCCCCAGCCAGGTTGACCACGGCATCCAGCGGTTCATCGGTCAGTTCTTCCAACCGGCCAATCCCACGAACGCTCGGCCCGCACAACTCGGCGACCTTGGCCGGCTCGCGACTCCAGACAGTCAGGCGGTGGCCCTGTTCAGCCCAGTACGCACAGAGCGCACGGCCGATCATGCCGGTACCGCCGGTCAGCAGGATATGCATGGCATCCTCCTCGCATGGCAATGGATGAGAGTCTTTTTTCAGACACACACGTGCCTTTATCGATTGCCGCGTTTGTCCTAAACCTAAAGACAGGGAGTGCCACTCACGGCATCAGCTATACATGAAAACATTCTTGTATAGCTTTTGTCCAAAACGTAGCCTGTAATGCATTCAGCGCTGACGAGGTCATCATGAACGCACCCATCGCCATCATCGGTACCGGCCTGGCGGGACTTTCCGCCGCACAGGCCCTGCACGCCGCAGGACTGGAGATCGAGCTGTTCGACAAAAGCCGTGGCAGTGGCGGGCGCATGGCCAGCAAACGCAGTGACGCGGGTAGCCTGGATCTGGGTACCCAATACTTCACCGCCCGTGATCGCCGCTTCGTCGAAGTGGTGCAGCAGTGGCAAGCACGCGGCTGGGTCGCTCAGTGGGCACCGGATCTGTACAACGCTCAGGACGGCCAGCTCAGCGCGTCGCCGGATGAACAACTACGCTGGGTCGGCGCACCGCGCATGAGCGCCATCACCCGCGCCCTGCTCGGCGCCCTGCCGGTACACTTCAGTTGCCGCATCGCCGAAGTGTTTCGCGGCGACCGCCACTGGAACCTGCTGGACACGGAAGGCAACAGCCATGGCCCCTTCAGCCACGTGATCATCGCTACACCCGCCCCTCAGGCCAGCGCCCTGCTGGCAGCCGCGCCCAAACTGGCGGGCGCTGCCGCCAGCGTGGTCATGGAGCCGACCTGGGCCGTCGCCCTGGGCTTCGACGCGGCGTTGGAAACCCGCGTGGAAGGCTGCTTCGTGCAGGACAGCTCACTCGACTGGATCGCCCGTAACCGCAGCAAGCCGGGCCGTGACACTCACCTCGACACCTGGGTGCTGCACGCCACCAGCGCCTGGAGTCGACAACACCTGGATCTGCCCAAGGAAGCGGTGATCGAGCAACTGCATGGCGCCTTCGCCGAGCTGATCGGCTGCGCAGTGCCACCACCGAGTTTCACCCTTGCCCACCGCTGGCTCTATGCCCGTCCGGCACAGGCACACCAGTGGGGTGCCCTGGCCGATGCCGACCTGGGGCTGTACGCCTGTGGCGACTGGTGCCTCTCCGGGCGAGTCGAGGGGGCCTGGCTCAGCGGCCAGGACGCCGCCCGCCGCCTGCTCGAACACCTGGCATGAACGCATCACGCCGCCTCAACCCGCGCAAGTTGCTGCTGTCGAAATGGACGGCGGCACAACCACAGAACCGTGAGCGCCACTTCCTGGTTACCGAACTGATTCGCGACGAGGACGACAACATCCTCGCCGTCGAGCTGCAGGCAGTACTGACCAAACGCAGTCAGGCGCTCGACTGGCATCAGTTACTGGATACCCAGCGCTGGCTGCAAGGCTGGCACTGACTCCTCCCCCACTCTCGCTCTCCTGCATCACTGCACCTCATGGTGCGATGAGAGCCTTGCCTGCGCGCCGCAAAGCGATACCAAAGCTGTACAAATAATTTGACTTGTACAACAAGAAACCTATGATGAACACAAGTTGTACATGTGCAACACGATGTACAAGGCCATCAGAGGTCACGCCATGCAGTCGAACAAAGCCAAACTCGGAATCAGCGCCTGCCTGATGGGTGCCGAAGTGCGCTACAACGGTGGCCACAAGCTGTCGCGCCTGTGCAGCCGCAGCCTCAACGAGCACTTCGATTTCATCCCAGTGTGCCCAGAGGTCGGCATTGGCATGCCCGTTCCGCGCGAACCCATTCGCCTGGTCGGCGACCCACAGTCGCCGCGCGCTGTCGGTACCGTCGACCGCTCACGTGACGTGACCGATGCACTGGCTGCCTATGCACAACGCATGGCCGATGACCTGCAGGGCATCAGTGGCTTCATCTTCATGCAACAGTCGCCGTCCTGCGGCCTGGAACGAGTCAAGGTCTATCAGGAAGGTGGTCGCCCCAGCGAACCGGGCCGCGGCATCTTCGCCGCCACCTTCTGCGCCCTTCATCCGGATCTGCCGGTGGAGGAAGACGGCCGTCTCAATGACCCGGTACTGCGCGAGAACTTCATCACCCGCGTCTATGCCCACGCCGAGTGGCTACGCCTGTTGCAGCAAGGCCTCAGCCGCCGCGCACTGATCGCCTACCACTCGCGCTACAAGTACCTGCTGATGGCCACCGACCCGGCACGCTACAAATCGCTCGGGCAACTGCTCGGCAACCTGGCTCGGCATGACCTGGCCGAACTGGCGCCGCACTACTTCAGCGAACTCATGGCAGCCCTGAAAAAGTGCGCCACCCGAGGCACGCACAGCAATGTGCTGCAGCACCTCAGTGGCTACCTCAAACGCACCTTGAGCAGCGATGAAAAACAGGAAATGCAGCAACTGATCGGCCAGTACCGCGCCGGCATCGTGCCGCTGGTGGTGCCGCTGACGCTGCTCAAGCATCACTTCCGCCGACATCCGGATCGCTACATCGCCAGCCAGGCTTACCTGCAGCCGCACCCGGAACCCCTCAGCCTGCGCAACGCACTCTAAGCCGATGACAAACGCACAACTCGCCGACGAAGAAGTCGGGCACGACTACCGCCAAGCGCTGGACGAAGGCTTCCTGCCCATTCGCGAAGTGGCACGCAGCACCGGCATCAACGCCGTGACCCTGCGTGCCTGGGAGCGCCGTTACGGCCTGATCGTGCCGTACCGCACGCCCAAGGGGCATCGCCTGTATTCGCCAGCCAACCTCGAACGCATCGCAGCCATCCTCGCCTGGCTGTCCCGCGGCGTCGCCGTTGGCCAGGTCAAGGCGCTGCTCGACCATAACCAGGCACCGCAACCCGCGAGCAGCGACAACTGGTCGTGCCTGCGGGCCGAACTGCTCGACTGCATCACCGCGCTCAACGAGCGACGTCTGGATGATCGCTTCAATGCCAGCCTGACGCTGTATCCCGCCAGCACCCTGGTCGAGCAACTGCTCTGGCCCCTGCTCGGCGAGCTCGATCAACGTTGGCAAGGGCAGTTCGGCGCCCGCCTGGAGCAGGTGTTCTTCTTCTCCTGGCTGCGCAGCAAACTGGCCACTCGCGTTTACCACAGCAATCGCCAGGTTGGAGGCGCGCCATTGCTGCTGATCAATCTCGGCGAGGCGCCCATGGAGCCCGGCCTGTGGCTGAGCGCCTGGCTGGCCAGCGCCAGCGACTGCCCGGTGGAGGTGTTCGACTGGCCGCTACCGCCCCATGAATTGCTCACCGCCCTGGAGCATGTAGCCCCGCGCGCCCTGCTGCTATACGCCGATCAGGCCCTGGACAACACCCTGCTGCGCCGGCATCTGCCGCGCCTGGCCGAGCAATCCCCGGTACCGCTACTGATCGCCGGCCCGGCTGCCCACATTCACCGCGACGCGCTGGCCGGCCTGCACTCGGCGACCGACCCGCTCGCCGCGCATGCCTGGCTGCTCAGCCACGGCCTGCTCGGCGCCCAAGAGGTAACCCCATGCAGCAACTGATGTGGTTCCGCAGTGACCTGCGGATCCAGGACAACACCGCCCTGACTCGTGCCATGAACAGCGGTGCAACCATCGCCCTGTATCTGATCACGCCCGGCCAATGGCGGCGCCATGACGATGCCGCGTGCAAGGTGGACTTCTGGCTGCGCAACCTGGAGCAGCTCAGCCGGGGCCTGGCTGAACTCAACGTTCCCTTGCTGGTGCGGCACTGTGACAGCTGGGAGCAGGCACCTGGCGTGATCGCCGAAATCTGCCACCAGCACAACATCTGCGCCGTGCACGTCAACGACGAATACGGTATCAACGAGAGCCAGCGTGACTATCGTGTGGAGGCCTACCTCGGCCAGCAGGCGATTGCCTGGCATAACCATCTCGATCAGCTGTTCTTCCAGCCGGGTAGTGTGCTGACTCGATCCGGCAGTTATTTCCAGGTCTACAGTCAGTTCCGCAAGGTCTGCTACGAGCGCTTGCACAGCGCCCTGCCCAGCCCACTCGCAAGCCCGCGTGCGCAGACGCCACAGGCGCTGGCCGCCGATCCGCTGCCGCAGGCGGTGGACGGTTTCGAAACGCCCAGCACCGAGCTGCAGGCACTCTGGCCGGCTGGCGAACAAGCCGCTCAGCAGCGCCTGGCGCGTTTCACCGATGAGCAGATCGCCTACTACCAGAACGAGCGCGACTTCCCTGCCCTTCCTGGTACCAGCCAACTGTCGGCTTATCTCGCTGCTGGCGTACTGTCGCCACGCCAGTGCCTGCATGCAGCACTGGCTGCCAACCAGGGCGAGTTCGACAGTGGCAATCCCGGCGTCATCACCTGGATAAACGAACTGCTCTGGCGCGAGTTCTACAAGCACATCCTGGTCGGCTATCCGCGCGTCTCCCGGCATCGCGCCTTCCGCCTGGAAACCGAAGCCGTACCGTGGCGCCATGCCCCGGAAGAACTGGCCGCCTGGCAGGAAGGCCGCACCGGCCTGCCGATCATCGATGCCGCCATGCGCCAACTGCGCGAGACCGGCTGGATGCACAATCGCCTGCGCATGGTCGTCGCCATGTTCCTGACCAAGAACCTGCTGATCGACTGGCGTGAAGGCGAGCGCTTCTTCATGCGCCATCTGATCGACGGTGACCTGGCCGCGAACAACGGCGGCTGGCAATGGAGCGCCTCCACCGGAACCGATGCCGCGCCCTACTTCCGCATCTTCAACCCGATCAGCCAGTCACAGAAATTCGACCCCGAGGGGCGCTTCATCCGCCACTGGGTGCCGGAACTGGCAGGCCTGAACAAGCGCGATATCCATGATCCATCAACGCTCGGCGGGCTGTTCGCGCCAGCCGGTTATCCGCGTCCGATCGTCGACCTGGCGCGCTCGCGCGAGCGCGCTTTGGCTGCCTTCAAGAACCTCGTCAACCCGGAGGTTCCAGCATGAGCGATTTCCTGCGCCACTTCGCCGAACGCTTTGCCATGCTGAACAAGGACAACCTGCATCTGTTGAGTGAGCTATACAGCGACGATGTGGTATTCCGCGACCCCCTGCATGAAGTGCATGGACTGACGGCCATGCAGGATTACTTCGCCGAGCTGTACGCCAACGTCGAGGCACTGCATTTCGAATTTCACGGTTTCGACCGGGTCGAGGCCTGCGAAGGCTACCTGCGCTGGAGCATGCGCTATCGCCACCCGCGTCTGCGTGGCGGCGCCGAGATTACCGTCGAAGGCTGCTCGCACCTGCTCTGGCGCGACAAGGTTTACCAGCACCGCGACTACTTCGATGCCGGTGCTTTGCTATATGAACACCTGCCCGTGCTCGGTGGCGTCATCGCCTGGCTGAAAAGGAGGCTGGCATGAAACGTATCTGGCTTACAGGCGCCAGCAGCGGTATTGGCGCGGCACTGGCAGAACGGCTGCTACGCGATGGACATCGGCTGGCTCTTAGCGCCCGCAGCAGCGGCCCACTGCAGGATTTCGCCACCCGCTACGGTGATCAGGTGCTGGTCGCGCCAGGCGATCTGACAGACCCCGCTCAGGTACGGGCCATCGGTGAACGTATCGCCCAGCAGTGGGGGGCGCTGGATTGCGCGATTCTCAATGCCGGCACCTGCGAGTACGTCGATGTACGCCAGTTCGAGGCGGCCATGATCGAGCGCGTGGTCCGCGCCAACCTGTTCTCTGCCAGCCATTGCATCGAAGCGGCGCTGCCATTGCTGCGTCGTGGCAATCGTCCGCATCTGGTCGGTGTCGGCAGTTCGGTGACCTTTCTGCCGCTGCCACGCGCCGAGGCCTACGGCGCCTCCAAGGCTGCCATGCGCTACCTGATGCAGACGTTGCGCATCGACCTGGCCAGCGAAGGCATCGACGTCACCCTGGTCAGCCCCGGCTTCGTCGATACGCCGCTGACGCAGAAAAACGACTTCCCGATGCCCATGCGCTGGCCAGTCGAACGCGCCGCGCAGCACATCGCCGAGCGTCTGGACAAGCGTCCGCACGAGATCGCTTTTCCTACCCCTTTCATCGCCGTACTGAAGCTGCTCGGCAGCCTGCCCAGCCGCCTGCAACTGGCCATTGGTCGCCGCCTGGCGCGTAACGAGGAACACGCATGAGAATCGCCATCATCGGCAGCGGTATCGCCGGTCTGACCTGCGCCTATTTGCTCAATCGCCAGCACGATATCCAGGTGTTCGAGGCCAGCGACTGGATCGGCGGCCATACCCACACCGTCGACGTCACGGTGAACGGCCGCGAGTACGCGGTCGATACCGGCTTCATCGTATTCAACGACTGGACCTACCCCAACTTCATCCGCCTGCTGGAGCAGATCGGCGTCGGTTTCAAGCCCGCCGAAATGAGCTTCTCGGTCAGCGACCCGCGCACCGGCGTGGAGTACAACGGCCACGACCTCAACACCCTGTTCGCCCAGCGCCGTAACCTGCTGTCGCCGGCGTTCTGGGGCATGCTGCGCGACATCCTGCGCTTCAATCGCCAATCCCAGGAAGACCTGGCCAATGGCCGCATCGACAGCGAGACGACACTCGGCGAGTACCTCGAGCGCAACGGCTATGGCCAGCGCTTCATCGAACACTACATCGTGCCCATGGGCTCAGCCATCTGGTCGATGTCGCTGGCCGACATGCTCGCCTTCCCGCTGCAGTTCTTCGTGCGCTTCTGCAAGAACCACGGCCTGCTGTCGGTCAGCGACCGTCCCCAATGGCAGGTGATCGAAGGCGGCTCGCGCAGCTACGTGGCCCCCTTGACCGCCAGCTTCGCCGAGCGCATCCGCCTCAACTGCCCGGTCAGCCGCGTCGTGCGCGACCAGGACGGCGTCACCCTGCACAGCGCCGCCGGCCAGGAGCGCTTCGACAAGGTGGTATTCGCCTGCCACAGCGACCAGGCCCTGGCCCTGCTGGATCAGGCCAGCCAGCAGGAATGGGAAATCCTCGGCGCCCTGCCCTACGCCAACAACGACGTGGTGCTGCACACCGACACCCGCCTGTTGCCCAAGCGCAAGCTGGCCTGGGCCAGCTGGAACTATCGCCTGGGTGGGCCGAGCGATCAGTTGGCTGCCGTCACCTACAACATGAACATCCTGCAGGGCATAGAAAGCGACACCACCTTCTGCATCAGCCTCAACCAGACTGCCGCCATCGACCCGACAAGAATCCTCGCACGCTTTCAGTACGCCCACCCGCAATACAGCCTGGCAGGTACCGCTGCACAGGCGCGCTGGGAAGAATTGCTCGGTGCCCAACACAGCTACTTCTGCGGCGCTTACTGGGCCAATGGCTTCCACGAAGACGGCGTGGTCAGTGCGCTGCGCGTGGCCCGCGCTTTCGGGGAAACGCTGTAATGCACAGCGCCCTGTATAGCGGCTGGGTGCAGCATCGTCGCTTCGCCCCGCGCGCGCATGCCTTTCGCTACCGCATGGGTCTGCTGTACCTCGACCTGAGCGAACAAGCGCAGCTGTTCGCCCTGTCGCCGCTGGCCGGCAACGGCCGCTGGGCGCCATTCGCCTTTCGCGAAACCGACTACCTGCCCGAGCACACCCGCCAGGGCACGCCGCTGCATGAGGCAGTACGCAACCGCGTGGAAGAGGCGCTGGGCTCGCGGCCAATGGGTCGCATCTGCCTGCTGACGCAACCGCGCAGTTGGGGCCTGGCGTTCAATCCGGCGAGTTTCTTCTACTGCTTCGACGAAAGCGAGACGCTCATGGCGATTCTCTGCGAAGTCAGCAATACCCCCTGGCGCCAGCGTTATCACTACGTGCTGCCCGCCAGCGGCGAAGGCCGTCATCAGGTTCGTGTCGACAAGGCCTTCCACGTTTCGCCGTTCCTGCCGCGAGAGCTGGAGTACCGCATGAGCTTCAGCCCGGTAGGGGAACGTCTGGGCATCCACATGGCCGACTGGCAGGGCGAAAACAAGGTGTTCGACGCCAGCCTCAGCCTGCACCGTCAACCGCTGACCCGCGCCAACCTGCACCGCTACCTGCTGACCTTCCCCTGGATGACCGGCAAGACCCTTGCCGCCATCTACTGGCAGGCCCTGCGCCTGCTGCTCAAACGTATACCGATTTTCGACCACAGCCCCGCGCAAGGCAGCTTCAGTGTTGCCCGCCCGCACGTGAAGGACATGCCCCATGAAAAGCTCTAGCCTGACCTCCACCAGAAGCCTGGTACGCAGCGGCAACGGCATTGGTGCCGGCCTGCTGCGACGCGCCGTGCTGCGCCAGCTGGAAAACCTGCAACACGGCCTGCTGCTGATTCAGGAAGGCAACGACACTCTGCATTTCGGCCAACCACAGAGCGACCTGCGCGCCGAAATCAAGGTCAGCGATCCGGCCGTCTGGGGCCTGGTTGCCGGTAACGGCTCGATCGGCGCAGGCGAAGCCTATATCCATGGCTACTGGAGCACGCCTGATCTCACCGCGGTAATCCGTATCTTCGTCGCCAACCTCGACGTACTCGACGCCATGGAAGGTGGCCTGGCACGCCTGGGCCGGCCGTTGATCCAGGGCCTGCACTGGCTCAACCGCAACACCCGCCAGGGCTCGAGGCGCAATATCGCGGCGCACTATGACCTGGGCAACGACCTGTTCGAGCAGTTTCTCGATCCGACCATGATGTACTCCGCAGCGATGTTCCTGCGTGACAACGACAGCCTGGAACAGGCGCAGCTCAACAAGCTCGAACGCATCTGCGAGAAACTCGCGCTGCAGCCGTCCGATCACCTGCTGGAAATCGGTACCGGCTGGGGCAGCATGGCCATCTACGCCGCGACCCATTACGGCTGCCGGGTCACCACCACCACTCTGTCGCGTGAGCAATACGCCTACACCGAGCGACGCATCCGTGAGCTGGGCCTGGCAGATCGCATCACCCTGCTGCTGGAGGACTACCGCGACCTCAATGGCCAGTACGACAAGCTGGTCTCTATCGAGATGATCGAAGCCGTCGGCCACCGTTTCCTGCCCACCTACTTCGAGCAGTGCGCACGCCTGCTCAAGCCCGAAGGACTGATGCTGCTGCAAGCCATCACCATTCGTGACCAGCGTTACGAGCAGGCTTGCCAGTCGGTCGATTTCATCCAGCGCTACATCTTCCCCGGCGGCGCCCTGCCCTCGGTACACAAGATGCTGGAAGTGGTGAGCCGCCATACCGATCTCAACCTGCACCACATGGAAGATTTCGGCCTGCACTACGCGCGTACCCTGCGCCTGTGGCACGACAACCTGCGCCAGGCCCGCCAGCGCCTGGAGCAACTGGGCTACGACGACTACTTCTACCGGCTGTGGGAGTTCTACCTGTGTTACTGCGAGGGCGGCTTCCTCGAGCGCACCATCGGCACCGCGCAACTGCTGCTGGCCAAGGCCGGCGCCAGGCCGCTGCCACATTATGTACAGCCTTCGACGTTGGCCTGAGGGATTCAGTGCCCTAGACTGCGCCGCCTGGATCATCCACAGGGAAGCCGCAATGCCCAGACTGCTCGCCAATGCCATCCTCTTCCAGCTCGGCTGGTTCGCCTGCGTGCTCGGCGGCGACGGGCCCTGGTTGCTGGTCGTGGCAGTCGCGCTGGCCGTGCACCTGTTCTGGGTAAGCAGTTGGGCAGCAGAGGGCAAGTTGCTGCTCAGCATTTTCCTGTTCGGCTGTGCGGTGGATAGCTTCCTGCTGCATCTGGGCGTCTTCGATTTCGGCGAGCCGCGCACGCTGATCCCCCTGTGGCTGGCGTCGCTATGGCTGCTCCTGGGCACAACCCTCAATCACTGCCTGGCCTGGAGCGCGCAACCCTGGTGGCGCGCCAGCCTGCTCGGTGCCATCGGCGGGCCCATGGCCTATTACGCGGGCGCGCAACTGGGCGGTGTACAACTGCCACTGGGCAACGTCACGACACTGGGGCTGCTGGCGATAATCTGGGCCATGGTACTTCCGGTGTTGCACGGTTTCGCCAGGCTCTACCGCCTTCAGTACCAACAGCGACAGCGCCTGCAGTGACACCCCCAGGACGACGAAGCCACACCTGCAAGGCGCCCGTCTCACGTAGACTGTGCGCCCATGAATGACACCATCCCCCTCCGCCAATTGCCGAGCGAGCCCAGCGTCAGCTGCAGCACCTGCGCGGCCTGCTGCTGCCAGCTGGAAGTCATG
This sequence comes from Pseudomonas mendocina, assembly GCF_003008615.1. Lineage (NCBI taxonomy): Bacteria > Pseudomonadati > Pseudomonadota > Gammaproteobacteria > Pseudomonadales > Pseudomonadaceae > Ectopseudomonas > Ectopseudomonas mendocina. The sequence continues at coordinate 3,637,938 of NZ_CP027657.1, read as the reverse complement.
CTGATCGGTGATACCGGCGTGCCACAACGCTATATCGAGACTGACGACTGGGGCGGCGAAGTGATGCGCCGCCTGGACGATGGGTGGTGCATAGCGCTGGATCGCGACAGCATGCGCTGCACCATCTACGCCCAGCGCCCACTGATCTGCCGTGAGTTCGAACTGGGCGCCGCCGAATGCCTGGAAGAACGACGCGGCATCGCCACCGCCTATACGCAGTGAAATTGCACATATGAATCTTAATGATCAGATAGTGCAATTTAACGAATATCAACGAGCGACTCTGCGTTAGTTCACCGCTCTCCAAGGCTCACCGCCACTCGAACAAAGCCCCAGGACAGTGCATCCAAGCACGCCAGGCGGCATTTGATATCAAAAAAATAGAATACAAACGTCTTTATTATTAATTAGTCGCCCCCATCGTCATCACGCACAATTTCGGTGCTTCCTTCAGCGAATCGATCCGCACGTTCACAGCCAGGCGAAGCGCCAGCGCCGAGCGATGGAAGGGACATGCCTGAAATTCTCAGCAAAACGGAATCACGATGGCTCACCTTGCGACTGCCCCGACGATGACAATGATCAGCTCGTCCGCCGCCTCACCCTCACCTCCCTGTTCGCTTGCCTGATCACACAGCCACTCGACGAACACTCGGCCAAGGATCACCTGCTCGCCTGAACGTCCTTCGCCCAGGGATGGGCGTCCCGATGTGCCGCCTGCGGCACTTTGTCGGCTCTTCAACAGTGAGGAGCCTTCTTTTTTCTTCCGGACACCATGAACACATCATCACGCCTGCACCAATGGTGCCGCGCTTTTCTTCCTGAGGCTCCGCACACACGCTCACGGGAATGGCTGCGTGCGGCACTCGGCGCCAGCCTGGGGTTTACCTTCGCCACCTGGTTGTGCAGCCAGCTCTTCGGCCTGCAGTTGGCCGTGCATTTCTCCGGGCCGCTGGCCGCTTCGGCGGTATTGCTGTTCGCCGTGTCCTCCGGCGCACTGGCGCAGCCCTGGTCGATTCTCGGCAGCTACCTGTGTGCCACGCTGGTCGGCGTGCTGGTCGGCCACTTGCTCGATCACAGCCTGCTCGGCGCCGCGCTGGCGATAGGCCTGAGCTTGCTGCTGATGTGCCCGCTACGCTGTCTCCATCCACCAGGCGGTGCCATCGCCTTCTGCGTGGTGTTCGCGCCGATGATTCCGGGGGTGCCCAACTGGTATCCAGCCCTGACGGTGGTGATCGCCGCACTGGCCCTGCTCGGTTGCGCACTGCTCTACAACAACCTCACCGGCAGGCGCTACCCACGCCAAAGTGCAGCAGCGCCCGATGCACATCACACTGGCGACCCGTCCCCAGGCGAGCGTATGGGCATTCGCGGCACCGACCTCGACCAGGCCCTCGACGAACTCGGCGCCTTCGTCGACGTGACCCGCGAGGATCTGGAGCTGATCGTGAAAAATACCGAGCGCTACGCGCTGCGCCGCAGCATGGGCGGCATCTGCGCCGGCCAGGTGATGTCCCGTGACCTGGTCTGCGCCGCGCCGAACACCAGCATCAAGCAGGGGCTGCACCTGCTGCGCCACCATCACCTCAAGGCACTGCCGATTCTTGACCGCAATCGGCAACTGGTCGGTATCGTCAGCCTGAGCGATCTGGTCGCGCCCCTGCATAGCCGCCCAGCCAGGCGCTTCGGCCTGTTCGAGCGCAAGCCACGGCCGCGCCTGGGCGAGCTGATGAGCAGCCCGGTGCGCTGTACCACTGTCGATACGCACGTCGCCGATCTGATCGACGTACTGTCCGACCGCGGCCTGCATTGTCTGCCGGTGCTGGAGAACAACAAGCTGGTGGGGATCATCACCCAGACGGATCTGATCGCAGCCCTGCAACGAGAGCTCCTGGCCCATTTCGACTAATCACCACAGCCCGTAAACTGCAGCCTCTGCCCGCTCCCGGAGCATCAACGCGACATGGACATCGATCTCACCCGCACCTTTCTGGAAATCGTTCGCAGCGGCAGTTTCATCGCCGCCGCCGAACGCCTGCATGTCACCCAGACGGCCATCACCGCGCGTGTCCAGAAGCTGGAGGGCCACCTCAATTGCACGCTGTTCGTGCGTAACCGCGCCGGTGCCAAGTTGACAGCGGACGGCGAGGCTTTCGTCTCCTACGCCAACCAGATCCTGCAGACCTGGGAAGCGGCGCAGCGCGAACTGCCGCTGCCGGACGGCTACCACAACGTGCTGCGTATCGGTGGTGAGATCAGCCTGTGCAATCCGTTGATGCTGCACTGGGTCAGCCGCATCCGCGCCAATATCGATCAGTACGCCGTGCACACTCATATCGGCGATGGCCAGGAACTGCTGCGCCAACTGGAGCTGGGCGTGCTGGATGCCGCCCTGGTCTACCAGCCGACCTACTGGCCGGGTATGCAGGTAGAACAGCTGCTGGAGGAAAAACTGATTCTGGTGCGCGCGAAAAAGGCCGAGCCCTACGTATACGTCGACTGGGGCGAGGCCTTCCGCCTGCAACACGACAGAGCGCTACCGGATCAGGCCAAGGCGCCGGTGTCCTTCAACCTTGGCCCGCTGGCCTTGCAGTACATCCTCGAACATGGCGGCTCCGGCTACTTCCGCACGCGGGTGGTGCAGAGTTACCTGGACAAGAAGGTGCTCAAGCGTGTGCCGCGTGCGCCGGAATTCAACTACCCGACCTACCTGGTGTATTCCCGCGAGCGCGACTCTGTCGTACTGCAGCAGGCTTTCGAACTGCTGCGCGAAACCGTCGCCGAAGATACCGATTGGTCGCAGCGCTGGGATCCGATGATCTGAGCCACACCTGAAACGAAATCGCCCCTCATCTAGAGGGGCGATTTCGTTGTAGCGCTGCCGAAACAACCTTTCGATTCGGTGGGCTGAAGCAGATCGTGAACAGGTCTCAGAAGCTCATGCGGTAGTGCAGCGTATAGGCTTCGACGCCATCGTTAGGCTGCTTGATACCGGCGTTGGAGTAGTGGAGCGCGCGCAGACCGATTTCCTGACCGGAAAAGCGCAGGCCAACGCCAATGCGGTCTTCGAACTGGAAGGACGACCCCAGGCGATTGTCTTCCAGCTCGGTGCTGGCGAACGCCGCCACACCGATACCGGCCTCGATGTAGGGGCGCACGGTCTCGCCAGCAAACTCATAGACGAACACCGGAGCGAACGACAGGCTGTGGTTGCTCGCAGTCTTGTCGCCATCCCAGTAGGTGTAACCCAGATCCCAATAGCCGGTCAGGCGACCAACACTGCTCTGCAGCCAGCTGGTATTCCAGTCCCACTGCGCGCCCAGACGGTAAACCATGGTGGAGTCGCCACTCTGACCAATGGCTGCGGTCACGTCCGCAGCTTGCGCAGATCCAATCACCGCGAATGACAACGTCGCAGCTGCAGCTAAGGCACACAACTTCTTCATGAGTTCTTCCTTAATTGGCGGGAGATTTTTATCAGGCTCGCTACAAAAATATAGAAATATTCGGTATCAGGGAAAGCCTGATACGCAAAAAACTCACTATAGCGAAAGAACTTCGGCCTGTTCACCCAGCAAAATCGGCAATACTCGGCAAAGTTGCGCAGTCTCGCCACTGCTCCAGTAACGGGTCGGTTGCACGGATGCGGTCGCCAGCAGACCGTCCTGGATCAATAACCGTTGCAGTTGTCGTGCGACTGCCGCGCCTGTGTCGATCAGGGTCACCGACTCCGGCACGAGTTCGTGCAGCAACGGACGCAGGAATGGATAGTGCGTACAGCCTAGGATCAGCGTGTCGCAGCCTTCGGCCAGCAACGGCGAGACATAGCCTTGCAGCAACGCCCGTGTGGCTGGCGCCTGCAGCTCGCCTGCCTCGATGCATTCCACCAACCCCGGACAGGGCTGCGTGATCACCCGCACGTCATTGGCGAAACGATCGAGCAAAGCGGCGAACTTGGCACTCTTGAGCGTGCCGGTAGTAGCCAGCACACCGACCACACCACTGCGCGTCGCAGCCGCTGCTGGCTTCACGGCCGGCTCCATGCCGACGATAGGTAGATGCGGATAACGCGCGCGTAGCTCAGCGCCGGCTGCCGCCGTGGCGGTATTGCAGGCCAGCACCAGCGCCTTGGCGCCCTGCGCCAGCAGGTGCTCGATGATCACCACGCAGCGTTCGCGAATGTACTCGGGGCTCTTCTCGCCATAGGGCACATGGCCGCTGTCGGCGACGTAAAGCAGCGACTCGTTCGGCAACAGCTGACGAATCTCGCGCAGCACCGACAGGCCGCCGACGCCGGAGTCGAAAACGCCAATCGGCGCGTTACTGGGCATCGCCGCAGACACCGCAGGCCGGGTCGCGCTTGACCCGCAGCTCGCGAAAACGCGTGCCCAGCGCATCGATCAGCAACAGGCGGCCCACCAGCGGCTCACCGAAACCGGCCAACAGCTTGAGTGCCTCCAGTGCCTGCAGGCTGCCGACCAGCCCCACCAGCGGACCGACCACGCCGGCTTCGCTGCAGGTCAGCTCGGCTTCGCTGCCGTGACCATAAAGGCAGTGATAGCAGGGGCTGGCGGCGTTACGTGGATCGAACACCGACAGCTGGCCTTCCAGGCGAATCGCCGCGCCAGAAACCAGCGGCTTGCCGCCCGCGACGCAGGCCGCGTTGACAGCCTCACGCGTGGCGAAATTGTCAGAGCAGTCCAGTACCAGATCGACACCGCTCACGGCAGCCGCCAGCGAGTCGGCGTCCAGTGCCTGGCGATGCGGCACCAGGCTGATCTGTGGGTTGATCGCTGCCAGGCGCGCCATGGCCGAATCCACCTTGGCCTGGCCGATGCTGGCGGTGTCGTGGGCAATCTGCCGCTGCAGGTTGGTCAAATCCACCGTATCGAAGTCGGCCAGGTGCAACTCGCCGACCCCGGCAGCGGCCAGGTACAGGGCCACTGGCGAGCCCAGCCCGCCCATGCCGACGATCAGCACACGACCCTGCTTGAGGCGCAGTTGCCCTTCCACATCGATCTGTTTCAGCAGAATCTGCCGGCTATAGCGCAGCAGCTCATCATCGCTCAGCATCTGATCACTCACGGTCGAAACGTCCCAAACTGATGCGCTCGTGACCGGCTAGGTCACGCCGGCTGTGCACCTCGACGAAGCCTTCGGCAGCAAGCAGCGCGCGCACGTCAGAGGCCTGGTCGAAGCCATGTTCCAACAGCAACCAGCCACCCTCCAGCAAATGCTGCGGCGCGGCCTGGATGATCGCACGAATGTCGTCCAGCCCGTCGCTGCCGGCTACCAGCGCGCTACTCGGCTCGAAGCGCACGTCGCCCTGGTCGAGATGATGATCATCGGCGCGGATATAAGGTGGGTTGCTCAGGATCAGGCCGTAACGCTGTCCGGCCAACGCAGAGAACCAGTGGCTCTGCACGAAGCTGGCGTTGCCCAGGTTCAGGCGCTGGCGATTGCGCTCGGCCAGCGCTACGGCATCCTCGACACGATCCACACCCGTTACTTGCCAGGCTGGGCGCTCGCTGGCCAGGGCCAGGGCAATGGCACCAGTACCGGTGCCCAGGTCGAGCACCGCCAGCGGTGCGGCGGGTAGCCGTTCGAGCGCGGCTTCCACCAGCAGCTCGGTATCCGGACGTGGGATCAGGGTGTGCGGCGCTACTTCCAGATCGAGGCTCCAGAAGCCCTGGCGCCCAAGGATGTAGGCCACCGGCTCGCCGCTTCGACGGCGCTGCATGAACGCGTTGAATTGCGCCTGCTGAGCTGCGTCCAGCTCACGCTCCGGCCAAGTGCGTAAATAGCTACGTGGTTTGCCCAGCGCGGCCGCCAACAGCAACTCGGCGTCCAGCCGCGGCGTCGGCGAGTCGGGCAGATCAGCGGTAGTGAGCAGGGATTCGATGGTGGCCATATTTCTCTCGTAGCCCGGATGCAATCCGGGAAGTATGTCCCCGGACTGCATCCGGGCTACGGTTATGGTGCGCACGGCGCACCCTACGGTATACGCGGCGTAGGGTGCGCCATGCGCACCGCAATGACCTCAAGCGAAACTCAGTCGCCCAGTGCCGCCAACTGATCGGCCTGGTATTCGGCCAGCAGCGGTTCGATCACCGCCTCCACGCCACCTGCCATCACTTCGTTCAGCGAATAGAGGGTCAGGTTGATGCGATGGTCGGTCACCCGGCCCTGCGGAAAATTGTAGGTACGGATACGCTCGGAACGGTCGCCGGAGCCCACCAGCAGCTTGCGCGTTTCGGAGATTTCCTTGTGCGCCGCCGCTTCCTGCTGATCCTGCAGCTTGGCCGCCAGCCAGGCCATGGCCTTGGCGCGGTTCTTGTGCTGCGAGCGCTCTTCCTGGCATTCCACCACCGTGCCGGTAGGAATGTGGGTGATGCGGATCGCCGAATCGGTGGTATTGACGTGCTGACCACCAGCGCCGGAGCTGCGGTAGGTATCCACACGCAGATCGGCCGGGTTGATCTCGATGGCCGCCTGCTCGTCCGGCTCCGGTAACACCGCCACGGTGCAGGCCGAGGTATGGATGCGGCCCTGCGACTCGGTTTCCGGCACGCGCTGTACGCGGTGCGCGCCGGACTCGAACTTGAGCTTGGCGTAGACATTGTCGCCTTCGACGCGGGCGATCACTTCCTTGAAGCCGCCGTGCTCGCCTTCGTTGGCCGACAGCACCTCCACCCGCCAGCCCTGCTTCTCGGCGTAGCGCGAATACATGCGGAACAGGTCGCCAGAGAAGATCGCTGCCTCGTCGCCACCGGTGCCGGCGCGCACCTCCAGGTAGACGTTGCGCCCGTCATTGGGGTCTTTCGGCAGCAACATGCGCTGCAGACGGTCTTCCAGGTCGACCAGTGCCTCCTTGGCCTGGGCTACCTCTTCCTCGGCCATCTCACGCAGATCCGGATCGCTGTCCTTGAGCAGCGCCTGGGCGCCTTCGAGGTCGCTCTGCACCTTGCGCAGCTCGCGGAAGGTGGCGATCACCGGCTCGATCTCGGCGTATTCCTTGGAGTAGGCACGGAACTGGGTCTGCTTGGAAATCACCTCGGCGTCGCCGAGCAGCGCCGTCAACTCCTCGAAGCGATCGCTGAGGTTGTCGAGCTTGTTCAACAGTGAAGCTTTCATTGCAGACCTTTGTCCTGCGGCGCGCTCTCGTCGAGGGCGAACAATTCCTGAGCCAGGCTGAGCGCATCGATGCGCCCCTCGGCGGTGAGTTTCTTCATGCGCACGCTGGGAGCATGCAGCAGCTTGTTGGTCAGGCCGCGCGCCAGTTGCGCCAGCACGTCTTCAGGGTTGCTGCCGTTGGCCAGCATGCGCTGCGCCTTGGCCAGTTCCTCGTCACGCAGACGCTCGGCCTGCTGGCGATAGGCCCTGAGCACATCCACAGCGGCCAGCTCGCGCAGGCGCTGCATGAAATCGTCGGTGCCGGCGGCCACCAGTTCCTCGGCGGCCTGCGCCGCGCCCTGGCGGCTCTTGAGGTTTTCCTCAATGACTTCGTGCAGGTCATCGACGGTGTAGAGGTAGACGTCGTCCAGCTCGCCGACCTGCGACTCGATATCGCGCGGCACGGCGATGTCGACCATGAAAATCGGCTTGTGCTTGCGTTTTTTCAGCGCACTTTCCACCGCGCCCTTGCCGAGGATCGGCAGTTGGCTGGCCGTGGAGCTGATGACGATATCGCTGTGCGCCAGCTCTTCGGGAATGTCCGACAGCAGCACCGCGTGCGCGCCGAATTGCTCGGCCAACTGGCTGGCACGCTCCAGAGTACGGTTGGCGACGACGATGCGCTTGATCCCCTGGTCGTGCAGATGGCGCGCCACCAGGCTGATGGTCTCGCCAGCGCCGATCAGCAGCGCCTGGCTGCGGTGCAGGTCGGCGAAGATCTGCTTGGCCAGGCTGACAGCGGCGAAGGCCACGGACACCGGGTTCTCACCGATGGCGGTATCGGTGCGCACGGTCTTGGCTGTGCTGAAGGTGGCCTGGAACAACCGGCCGAGCAGCGGCCCGACGGTGCCGGCCTCGCGCGCCACAGCATAGGCGGACTTGAGCTGGCCGAGAATCTGCGGCTCGCCCAGCACCATCGAATCCAGCCCGCAGGCCACGCGCATCATATGGCGTACCGCCTCGTCCTCGCTGTGCACGTAGGCACAGGCACGCAGTTCGTCGACGCTCAGGCGGTGGTAGTCGGCCAGCCACTGCAGCACTTCGTCGCTGCTCAGCTGATCCTGCTCCAGGTACAACTCGCTGCGGTTGCAGGTGGAGAGGATCGCCGCCTCGCGGCTGGGCGTCAGCCGACACAGCTGCTGCAGAGCCTCGACCAGTTGCTCCGGGGTGAAGGCAACGCGCTCGCGCACCTCTACCGAGGCGGTCTTGTGGTTGATACCGAGGGCGATAAAGGCCATGCAGGGTCGCTGAGGGGCAATACGGAAGCCGACAATTGTCCTACTTCGCTTCCGAGAGAACAACTCCCGCGACCGATTGTCCCAATAGACAGTTCGCCGCATCGTCCAGGCCAGTGGGCTTGCCCCGAGGCTTGTGTCATGATGCCGCGAACGTCGCAGGGCACGAGCCAGCACGGCCGTCGCCCCGGAATAACGCACGACAAGGCACTATGAACAGACCCCTCGCGTTAGTCACTGCAATTGCCCTTCTCAGCGGCTGCCAAACCTTCGCCCCCAGCGAGCCAGACGGCACGCCACCGGTACAGGAAGCCGACCAGACCACCCAGCTGGAACCGAGTGAATACGGCTCGTTCAGCCAGGAAACCCTGTTCGCCCTGCTCACCGCCGAATTGGCCGGCCAGCGCAATCGCTTCGACATTGCCCTCGGCAACTACGTGCAGCAAGCGCAGATCACGGGCGACGCCGGCGTTGCCGAGCGCGCCTTCCGCATTGCCGAATACCTGGGTGCCGAACAGCCAGCGTTGGACAGCGCGCTGATCTGGGCCAAGAACGCGCCGAACAACATCGACGCGCAGCGCGCCGCCGCCGTGCAACTGGCACGCGCCGGCCGCTATGACGAATCCATGACCTACATGGAACAGGTGCTGCAACGTCAGGGCGACACCCATTTCGACTTCCTCGCCCTGTCTGCCGCGGAAACCGACCCGGACACCCGCGCCGGCCTGCTGCAAGGCTTCGACCGCCTGTTGAGCAAGAACCCGGACAACAGCCAGCTGCTGTTCGGCAAGGCCATCCTCCTGCAGCAGGACGGTCGCACCGAGGAAGCCTTGAAGTTGCTGGAGGATCAACCGGCCAGCCAGACCGAGGTTTCGCCGATCCTGCTGCGCGCTCGCCTGCTGCAAAGCCTCGGCCGCGGTAACGAAGCGCTGCCGCTGCTGCAAAAAGGCATTCGCCAGAATCCGGACGACAAACGCCTGCGCCTGACCTACGCCCGCCTGCTGGTCGAGCAGGATCGCCTGGACGATGCCAAGGGCGAGTTCTCCAAGCTGGTGCAGGAAAACCCCAACGACGATGACCTGCGCTTCTCCCTGGCACTGGTGTGCCTGGAGGCCGAGGCCTGGGAAGAGGCCATCGTTTACCTGCAAGAACTGGTCGAACGACGCAGCCATGTCGACGCCGCCCACTACAACCTGGGCCGCGCCTACGAGGCGCTGGACGACATCGACAGCGCTCTGCAGGAATACAGCCTGGTTGGCCCGAGCAACGACTACCTGCCGGCTCAGCAACGCCAGGCCGCGTTGCTGTTCGACCAGCACCGCGACGAAGAAGCCAGCGCACGCCTGGCCCAGGCCCGCGACGCCCAGCCCGACTACGCCATCCAGCTGTACCTGATCGAAGCCGAAGGGCTGAGCAACCGCAGCCAGGTCGAAGCCGCCTGGAACACGATCAACCAGGGCCTGGAACAGTTCCCCAACGACCTGAACCTGCTCTATACCCGTGCCATGCTGGCGGAAAAGCGTGGCGACCTGGCCCAACTGGAAACCGACCTGCGCTACATCATCAAGCGCGAGCCGGAACACGCCATGGCCCTCAACGCCCTCGGCTATACCCTGGCCGATCGCACCACCCGCTACGAAGAAGCCCGCGACCTGATCGAGAAAGCGCACCAGCTCAACCCGGAAGACCCGGCCATTCTCGACAGCCTCGGCTGGGTGAATTACCGCCTGGGCAACCTCGACGAGGCCGAACGCCTGCTGCGCCTTGCCCTGGAGCGCTTCCCCGACCACGAAGTCGCCGCACACCTGGGCGAAGTGCTCTGGGCCCAGGGCAAACAGCGTGAAGCCAAGCGCGTCTGGCGCGACGCCTTCGCCGATGCGCCCGACAGCCCAATCCTGCGCGACACCCTGTTGCGCCTGACCGGTTCCGAGACCCTTTGATGCTTCGTCACCTGCTCGTATTCAGCCTTATCGCCCTGCTCGCCGGCTGCGCAGGCCTCACCTCGCGCGAAGCGGTGGAAGGCCAGGGCAACCCTGCCGACTGGCAGGCCCACAAGAAACAGATCGCCCAGCTCGACGGCTGGCAGATCAACGGCAAGATCGGCATTCGCGCCCCGCGCGACTCCGGCAGCGCGACGCTGTTCTGGCTGCAGCGCCAGGACTACTACGACATCCGCCTTTCCGGCCCACTCGGTGGCGGCGCCGCACGCCTGACCGGCCGCCCCGGCGACATCCTGCTGGAAGTCTCCAACCGCGGCCGCTACCAGGCCGAGTCCCCGGAAGCGCTGCTGCGTGAACAACTGCGCCTCGACCTGCCAGTGTCCAACCTGCTCTGGTGGATTCGCGGCCTCCCCGCGCCGGACAGCCGCAGCCGCATCACTCTCGACAGCGACAGCCACCTGGCGCGCCTGGAACAGGACGGTTGGCAGGTCGAGTACCAGCGCTACGCCGAGCAGAATGGCTACGCCCTTCCTGAACGCTTGAAGCTGTACGGCCAGGATCTGGAAATCACCCTGGTGATCAAGGATTGGCAGCCACGCCAACTCGGCCAGTAACGCCCCATCGCCCTCTCCCCTGGCCCCTCTCCCGCAAGCGGGAGAGGGGAGCCCCCCTCAACGCACACACCACCATTCCCTGCAGGAGCGGCTGGGCGGTATTCCGTTTCAGCCGCGAAGCACTCCCCTGCAAACTCAACGGATACCACCACACCGGCAATCCGGAGCGCCCCCAAACACCCGTCCCGGATTGCATCCGGGCTACGCACGTCAACAGCACAGCAGACACAGCAGACACAGCAACACCGTAGCCCGGATGAAATCCGGGGCAATCCCCAGACTACGAACCTGACAACACCACCTCCCTGCAAACGGGAAAGCTCCCGACACCACCGCTCCCGCAGGAGCGGCTAGGCCGCATTCCGTTTCAGCCACGATGGCCATCTGACGCGCCGCACCTGTCGATGCATTTCCCGGATAGAATCGTCACATGCCTCACGACGACGCCCCTGCCCCGACCATGACCGCCATACCCGCCCAAGCCGAACTGATCCTGCCCGCACCGGCCAAGCTCAACCTGATGCTGCACATCCTCGGCCGCCGCGCCGACGGCTATCACGAGCTGCAGACCCTGTTCCAGTTTCTCGACCATGGCGACGAACTCGGCTTCGCCCTACGCCAGGACGGCGAGATTCGCCTGCACACGCCCATCGACGGAGTAGCGCACGACAGCAACCTGATCGTGCGCGCCGCGCGTCGCTTGCAGGAAGTCAGCGGCACCCACCTGGGCGCGGACATCTGGCTCGACAAGCGCCTGCCCATGGGCGGCGGTATCGGCGGCGGCAGCTCGGACGCCGCCACCACCCTGCTCGGTCTCGACCACCTGTGGAACACGCAACTCGGCGAAGGTCGCCTGGCCGAGCTGGGCCTGACGCTGGGCGCCGACGTACCGGTTTTCGTGCGTGGCCGTGCAGCCTTCGCCGAAGGCGTTGGCGAACGCCTCACTGCGGTCGAACTGGAGGAACCCTGGTTCCTCGTCGCAGTACCGCAAGTCTTTGTCAGCACAGCAGAAGTTTTCACCGACCCTGAGTTGACACGCGATACGCCGCCCATTAAAGTTCGCAGCCTTCTTGCGGGGGGTGGTCGAAACGACTGCCAGCCGGTGGTTGAGAGGCGTTACCCAGAGGTTCGTAACGCCTTGATCTTGCTGAACAAATTTGTTCCGACAAGATTAACCGGCACTGGAGCTTGCGTATTTGGGAGCTTCCCAAATCGGGACGATGCTGATAAAGTCGCCCGCCAACTTCCAGGCACTCTGCCGAGCTTTGTCGCTCAAGGTCGCAACATCTCGATGCTGCACCGAAAGCTCCAAGCATTGGCCAAGAAGTGAATGCCAAGCATTCGGTTATACGATACAGGGGCGTCGCCAAGCGGTAAGGCACCAGGTTTTGATCCTGGCATGCGTTGGTTCGAATCCAGCCGCCCCTGCCATAACCTTCCACGGAAGGCATCGTCAACCGAGTCAAACAGCATTCGATACTGAATATAGGGGCGTCGCCAAGCGGTAAGGCACCAGGTTTTGATCCTGGCATGCGTTGGTTCGAATCCAGCCGCCCCTGCCATTTTCCATACCCATCCAGGTATACCCCCAGCCGGCAGGTACTGCGCGTGTCCAAGATGATGGTCTTCACGGGGAACGCAAACCCCGATCTGGCGCGACGGATCGTTCGTCAGCTGCACATTCCCCTCGGCGATGCTTCGGTCGGTAAATTCTCCGACGGCGAAATCATGATCGAAATCAACGAGAACGTCCGTGGTAAGGACGTCTTCCTGATTCAGCCGACCTGTGCACCCACCAACGATAACCTGATGGAACTGGTCGTGATGGCTGACGCCTTCCGTCGTTCCTCGGCTACCCGCATCACCGCGGTCATCCCCTACTTCGGCTACGCCCGTCAGGATCGCCGTCCGCGTTCTGCACGTGTGGCGATCAGCGCCAAAGTAGTGGCCGACATGCTCACCGTGGTCGGTATCGACCGCGTACTGACCGTCGACCTGCACGCCGACCAGATCCAGGGCTTCTTCGACATCCCGGTGGACAACATCTACGGCTCCCCGGTACTGGTCGATGACATCGAAGACCAGCGCTTCGAAAACCTCATGATCGTTTCCCCGGACATCGGCGGCGTCGTTCGCGCTCGCGCCGTGGCCAAGAGCCTGGGCGTCGACCTGGCCATCATCGACAAGCGTCGTGAGAAGGCCAACCAGTCCGAAGTGATGCACATCATCGGTGACGTCGAAGGCCGTACCTGCATCCTCGTCGACGACATGGTCGACACCGCCGGCACCCTGTGCCACGCGGCCAAGGCCCTGAAAGATCGCGGCGCAGCCAAGGTTTACGCCTACTGCACCCACCCGGTACTGTCCGGTCGCGCGATCGAGAACATCGAAAATTCCTCGCTGGACGAACTGGTGGTCACCAACACCATCCCGCTGTCCGCGGCTGCACAGTCCTGCTCGCGTATTCGCCAGCTCGACATCGCCCCGGTTGTCGCTGAAGCGGTTCGCCGCATCAGCAATGAAGAATCGATCAGCGCCATGTTCCGCTAAGGAACATCCGCTGACGTAAAGCGCCCCGCCACGTGCGGGGCTTTTTGCCCTACCGCCCCAACGCTGGTCGCAAGCGTAAAGGCGGTTTGGTTATTTTGGAGAAGTGAAATGACTGTTGAATTTGCCCTGAATGCCGAAGTGCGTTCCGACCTGGGGAAAGGTGCGAGCCGCCGCCTGCGTCGTAACGCCAGCCTGGTTCCTGCCGTAATCTACGGCGGCGAAAAAGCCCCGCAATCCATCAGCCTGCTGGCCAAAGACCTGGCCAAGCTGCTGGAAAACGAAGCTGCCTTCAGCCACGTGCTGAGCCTGGACGTTGCCGGCGCCAAAGAAAGCGTCGTCATCAAAGCCCTACAGCGTCACCCGGCCAAGGGTTTCGTTCTGCACGCTGACTTCCAGCGCGTCGTTGCCGGTCAGAAACTGAGCGCCCACGTACCCCTGCACTTCATCAACGAAGCAACCTCCGTTGGCGTGAAGCAGCAAGGTGGCGAAGTTTCCCACACCATCAACGAAGTCGAAGTTTCCTGCCTGCCGAAAGACCTGCCGGAATTCATCGAAGTCGACCTGGCTGCCGTAGAAGTCGGTCAGAACCTGCACCTGTCCGACCTGAAACTGCCGAAAGGCGTTGAGCTGGTCGCACTGGCTCACGGTAACGACCTGGCAGTGGCCAACATCCACGCCAGCCGCGTGAAAGACGAAGAAGGCACTGCCGAGTAATCCACTCGCAGCGTCGGAAACCGATCCGGTAGGCGACACTCCGGATCATTTCCTAGAAAGGGCTCCTGTATGACTGCCGTACAACTGATCGTTGGCCTGGGTAACCCGGGCCCCGAATACGACCAGACCCGGCACAATGCAGGGGCCCTTTTCGTTGAGCGCCTGGCCGAAAGCCAGCGCGTCAACCTGAGCGTAGATCGCAAGTATTTCGGCCTGGTGGGCAAGTTCGTCCATCAGGGTCGCGAAGTTCGTCTGCTCATCCCCACCACCTTCATGAACCGCAGCGGCCAGGCCGTGGCGGCGTTGGCGAATTTCTTCAAGATCAAGCCTGAAGAAATCCTGGTGGCCCACGACGAACTCGACATGCCCCCCGGCGTCGCCAAACTCAAACAGGGTGGCGGGCACGGCGGGCATAACGGGCTGCGCGACATCATCGCCCAGCTCGGCAACCAGAATAACTTCCACCGCCTGCGGCTCGGCATCGGCCACCCCGGGCACGCCAGCCTGGTTTCCGGTTTCGTCCTCGGCCGCGCCCCGCGCAGCGAGCAGGAACTGCTGGACAAGAGCATCGACTTCGCCCTCGACGTCCTGCCGGAAATACTCGCTGGCGACTGGGCCGTCGCCATGCGCAAGCTGCACAGCCAGAAAGCCACTTCTTAACCTTATTCACCGCCTTTGGCGCGAGGGACAACACCATGGGATTCAATTGCGGCATCGTCGGCCTGCCCAACGTCGGCAAGTCCACCCTGTTCAATGCCCTCACCAAATCCGGTATCGCGGCCGAGAACTTCCCGTTCTGCACCATCGAGCCGAACAGCGGTATCGTGCCAATGCCAGACCCGCGCCTCGATGCCCTGGCCGAAATCGTCAAACCCGAGCGCATGATCCCCACCACCATGGAGTTCGTCGACATCGCCGGCCTGGTCGCGGGCGCCTCGAAAGGTGAAGGCCTGGGCAACAAGTTCCTCGCCAACATCCGCGAGACCGACGCCATCGCCCACGTGGTGCGCTGCTTCGAAGACGACAACGTCATCCATGTCGCCAACAGCGTCGACCCCAAGCGTGACATCGAGATCATCGACCTCGAACTGATCATGGCCGACCTCGACAGCTGCGAGAAGCAACTGCAACGCGTGGCCCGCACCGCCAAAGGTGGCGACAAGGAATCCGTGGCGCAGAAAGCGCTGCTGGAAAAACTCATCCCGCACCTCACCGAAGGCAAGCCAGCGCGCAGCCTGCTCAAAGACCTGGGTGACGACGAGAAGCGCCTGGCCAAGACCTTCCACCTGCTCACCACCAAGCCGGTGATGTACATCGCCAACGTCGCCGAAGACGGCTTCGAGAACAACCCGCTGCTCGACGTGGTGCAAGCCATCGCCGACGCCGAAGGCGCCATCGTCGTACCGGTGTGCAACAAGATCGAAGCCGAGATCGCCGAACTGGACGATCTGGAAGAAATGCAGATGTTCCTCGAAACCATGGGCATGGAAGAGCCGGGCCTGAACCGCGTGATCCGCGCCGGTTACTCGCTGCTCAACCTGCAGACCTACTTCACCGCTGGCGTGAAGGAAGTGCGTGCCTGGACCGTCAAGGTCGGCGCCACCGCCCCGCAATCGGCTGCTGCCATCCACACCGACTTCGAAAAAGGCTTCATCCGCGCCGAAGTCATCGCCTACGACGACTTCATCCAGTACAAGGGCGAAGCCGGCGCCAAGGAAGCCGGCAAATGGCGCCTGGAAGGCAAGGAATACATCGTCAAAGACGGCGACGTGATGCACTTCCGCTTTAACGTTTGATAGTTGTAAGCAGTGTATAAACAGAACCCCGCGAAAGCGGGGTTCTGTTGTTTTTGGGGTTTGGAATTATTGGGTTGGGGATTATGAATCCGCTACGAACCGCCCACTAAGCCAGGAAGCTTCCATAAACAGCGGCTCTCAACCGGCTCTCATGTTTACTATCTCATAACACAACAGAGTTTTTGATTGATGTAGTCACCAACGCAATCCAGAGCCCACTATGTCAGTTTGACTGAAAGGAATTTCTTTAGCGCTTTGCGCAGCTCCACAACCGAACTATTATTATCCTTCTGAGGCGTGATTCTAAATTGCATTAACGAACGCAAGCCACTTGCGTCATGTTTGAAATGCATTTTTATAACCTCTTCCTTTAACCGATCCTTGGCTTGCTGATTGGTTTTTGCTTTCTTATTAGCCTGCTCAGCACCCAAAATATCCCTGAGAAGGACGAGTTCTGGGCAAATTGTGTCCAAGCAAACGACTCGATCTCTCAACCAAATAAGGTAAGCTCTTTGCGCCTTAAAGTCCTCAGCGCTTATATAGCTAGGCTCACACTCAAGAGCTTTAATTACTATCTTATAAAGTTTATTTAGATGCTTATCACCCAAGTCTTCAACCTCTTCAAGGTCTTCTTGGATCTCCTGATCCCCATCAACTATGAAGAATATGTTTCTTTTTTCATGAATGCTACTTGGGATAAGGTTTTTAAAAATATCGGAGGCCCCAGCCGGGGGAATGTATAGCTTTATCGCCTCTCTTTCCCCAGGATCTAAATCTATCGCAGCTATTTCCACTAAACTTGATAGCAAGTCATCTTCAACCACGACTGTTATCTTATTTTCATCCATATGCCCAAGCCGATTAAATGCCACTTGTGGATGAGTAACATCTACCGCTTTCATTCGACCTGTCGGAGACTCTTCCATCGCCTTAATTGACTTTGCCGGCATTCCTTCAATAATTGTAGGCGAGTGAGTTGAAGCGACCACCTGCAACTTCTTCTTTATTATCTGATCCAGCAAGAATTTTATTAGTCGTTTCTGAGCCCCTGGATGAAGAGATGTTTCCGGTTCGTCTAGCAAAATAAGCGTATTATTTTCACACTTAAGAATCTCTATCACAGCCCTAACTACTGCAAGCTCCCCGCTCCCAGCAAAAGCTTCTGAATAAACCAAATCTTTCCGTTTAAATATTACGCTTGGAGCCTCCATATTACCGTAGAGCCTATGAAGTACATATCTAGCCTCAATGTATTCACGTCCAAGAATAAAGCTTACCCATTTGAGCTCTACATCCGTTAACTCTCTATTCTCAAATATTGCCTCCTTCCCACCCGGCTTATAGGATTGCCTCCCAGTTGCAATAACTTTCTGTAATTTCTTAGCCGACTTCTTTATCGAATCCTGTCTTTCCTCGTTGGAAAGCTCAGTTGAAAAATAGAAGAACTTATCAAACGCACTGAACTCACACTTGAAATTTAAGTAGATAACCGGTCGCTTCACCGGATTCCACCTATCTTTAGAACGAAATGGCGCATTTTTGTCACTGAACGGTGGAAGCTCGTCCATCCCATCGCTTTTTAGTGCTCTGGCTGGCTCCCAGTAGTCACTTCTTCGCCTCCCTCTAACCTTTTTAGTTTGTAGATAGGCTTTTAACTCTCTGCACCAGTGTGTATACCAGTATCTGTTGATACCATAATCTCCCCCTTCTTCAATGGGGTCTATCGCCGTCGAGAACCAAAATCTACTTGTACTAGACCTAAAAGGCATTCCCCAAAGAGCATGAAGCAGGGAACTCTTTCCTGATCCATTCCCGCCAACCACAAAGGTAATCGGAAAATCGAACGCTATCTTCGTATAAGGAACAATATTTTTAAAATTCGGAAAAGTAGCGTCTTTTATAAAAGTATCAAAATGATTTTCGATACTCATACCTTCCAACTTTTTAATTAAGTCTTCCATGGCCACCCCAAATTAAAACGTTTCAGCAATAGCAAGAGCCTGATGCTTAATGAAAGGCGGAGGCAGCGCATTACCAATCATAAGCGCAATAGACTCCTTCCCATGACTAACAATAAACTTGTAGTCCACTGGAAATCCCTGAAGCATTGAAGCCTCTCGCAAAGTTATAGTTCTATTCTCTTCCGGATGTAAAAATCTGCCTTTTGAGGGATTATGGCAACCACTTGTTATCGTTGGCGCAAGCTCATCCCATGACATACGCCCATACACATCATAGAAGCCCTTTGTTTGCTTATGGCACTCCAGCACAAGATGCTCGGGCAAATCTGATCGGCTCCCCCCATCTAGCGGGATATTTTTAATAATCTCTTTAACCTTCTCAGATCTATTCTCAGGAATATCGTGTAGATCATCGCCCGAACTACCAGGCTTGGGCATATTCTCGATCACCGACCTAACAGTAATTTTACTGCACACCGGAGCGGCAATGAATGGCTCAGAATCTATAGATGCAGACAATATCAACCGCTTCCTGCGTTGAGCAACACCATATTTTGACACATCCAAAATCTCGTACTTAAATCGGTACCCGAGTGCTCTTAAATTTGACAAGAAATTCTGAAATCTATAGTGCGTCGCAAGGCCGGGTACGTTTTCGAGCATTATCCGCTTAGGCATTAGCTCTGTAACGAATCTAGAGAACTCGTTAATTAGTGAGTTTCTTTCGTCCAATGCCGGACGCGGTTTATTTAGTTTTCTTATCCTGCTAAAGCCTTGACATGGAGGGCAGCCCGCAAGCAAATCCAACTCTCCCGGTTTCAAACCCAGAACAGCGGTATCAACCTTCCGAATATCCATATTTATTAGATTGACATCAGGGTGATTAGCCCTGAACGTGCTAGAAGCCTTGTCGTCAATTTCTACTGCGTGCAGAACTTTAAACCCTGCAGATTTGAGCCCTTCTGTTAGCCCTCCGCAACCGCAGAATAAATCGATGGCTGTAAATTTAGATTGCATTCCGTTTAACCTACCATCTCACGTATTAATTACGTGTCATTCTGTATAGAAACTTTCCAGTAAAATTTATGTAGAACAGCAGCAAATTTTCGAAAAGCCTTATATTTTGCGGGCGTACTAGCGCCTAGCTACCACTTGCTGAACGATCGCTATCCCGCGTTTGGATTGGCTTCGTCGTAATCAGGACTTACGTGGCCGTTCTCGGGCTCGATCCGGCCGGATATCAGCCATAACGCGTATTCAGGGTACGCGTCTGCAAGCACGCCCACCTCTACAGTGCTGATTCGGATAGCTCCCCGACTGATGTTCTTCCATCTGTCGTGATTCTTGCCGCCCAGCTCGCTCAGCTGCTTCGGGCCTATCCGCTTGATCAATTGAAGCGCTCTATCTCTAACCGCGTCCATTTATAAAAAATCAATAGGAGTGAATTTTACTCCAAAAGAATCTTGGCGTAATATTCACTCCAAGAGTAAAAATTACGCTTTAGGAGCACCGCATTAGGTTCCTAAAAGTGGAACTTTAGGTCGGATTATAGGGGTAATTACATGGAACAGTCTGGTGTAGTGGGGTTTTAGATTTCGGGAGACGGCCAAGGCGTAACGGATTTCCACGACGCACCGTTCTGCACGAAATACGTGCTGGCTCAGCTCCTAGGCATGAAGCAAATCATCGGAGACGTGGAACGCAGCTGGATCGAAAGCCACGCCCTGCCGACTCACGGTGCCGCGTCATCAACATGAACAACGTCCAAGGCATCAGCTTGCTTACCTGAATCCACGGAGGCCTTTATGGAAGAAAGCTATATCCCATTGCTGCTGATGCGCCACAACCGCCCGCTGCGCGGCGTGATGATCGACCGCCAGCCCTGGGTCTGTGCCAAGGAGTTTGGCCTGTTGATGGGGCACCGTCACCCGGAGCGGATCTGCCGACTGATGGATGACGACCAGGTGCGTACGGTGATCTTCCGCACCCACCAGGGCGATGCGGAGCCTGTGCAGATGCTCAGCGAATCCGCGCTTTATCGCGCCCTGTGCCGTTTCAGCCATCCCGAGAATCGCCACCTGCGCCGCTGGCTCACTCACGAAGCCCTGCCCGCCTTGCGCGACGCCTGGGAGCATCGCACACAGGAACCAAAACGCACGCTGATGGCCTGGGATCGCCAACGCATCAGCCTGCTGGAATGGCAAGGTGACCTGTGGATCGCTCTACGCGATATGCCGCGCTTCGCCCCACCGCCAGCACCCGGTGAGCGTTCGTTGCGAGCCTTGCTTAATCGCTGGTGGCGCTGATGGCCAGCCTGACCATTCGCAACCTGGATGCCGACCTCAAGGAACATTTACGCGCCCAGGCAACTCGTAATGGGCGCTCGATGGCAGAGGAAGTGCGGCAGATGCTGCGTGAGGCGCTGTTTATCGAACAGCCCAAGGCCAAGACCTGCCGAATACTGGCCGATACCGCCGTATCGCTGGCTGACTTCAGGAAAGCCCCAATAGGCATCCTTCACGAATGCGGCGGCGAGACACGATCACAACGCACCTGTCTTCTATGCCGTTCCCACTGAGCAGTACGAGGCCATGCTGGAAATGATCGAAGATACTCGTCTGGCCGAAACCGTACGTACGCGGAAAGGCAGCCCCGTAGTTAGTGCACGATATCGATGTGCTCATCGCACAGGCCGGCGGAGCCGACTAGATTGGCGCAGCAGCCCGAGACTCCAGCACCCGGATCGAGGTGCAGTCCACACAAGACTCTGAGCATTTACGCATTATTGCGCGTTGCGCAACACGCTAGACTCCCGTAATGATCAAATCTTTCCAGCACAAAGGGCTGCGCAAGCTGTTCGGAACGGGCAGCACGGCTGGCGTACAAGCAGCCACGCCAAGCGATTAAGAATGCAACTGGCAGCGCTGGATACCGCTATGACGATAGATGATATGGATATCCCTGGCTTTCGCTTGCACCCACTCAAGGGAGAAATGCGTGGGCGCTGGTCGATCATGGTAAACGGTAACTGGCGGCTGACGTTCGAGTTTCGCGACGGAAACGCTTATGTCCTGGACTATGAGGATTACCACTGATGAACATGCACAACCCACCCCATCCCGGTGAGTTCATCACCGATATCTACCTGGAGCCCAACGGCATTAGCGGCCGCGAGTTGGCCGAGAAGCTAGGCGTAGCACCCTCGACACTGAGTCGTGTACTCAAAGGCAGTAGCCGTGTAACGCCGGAAATGGCCCTGCGCCTGTCAGTAGCACTGGGGCGCTCGCCGGAAAGCTGGCTGGCCATGCAGGACGCTTATGATCTATGGATCGCCCGTCAGCACGTAGACCTCAAACAGGTGGGCAAACTGGCGTTCGCCTGATCGCTGAAACGATTGTCACAGTCGATAGAGTTAGCGTCATGTCGCCCCCATCTTTGCAGATCAAAAAGACCTACTTCGCCAGGGGGCGTCGTTCCAACTACTTTGCCAGCCTGCGCTTGGCGGGTTTTCAGGTCACGCCTACCGATGCGGAGCGCCCATTACCTTCACGCGAAACGGTATTGAGCCAGCTTCGCTCTAACGGCGACTGAAAGGGACAAAATTCGGCCCAAATAAAAAGGGGCTAGCTTGCGCTAACCCCTTGAAATTTATGGTGGCTACACCGGGACTTGAACCTGGGACATCAGCATTATGAATCCGCTACAAACCGCCCGACTGAGCCAGAAAGCCCCATAAATCTGGGTTTCCAGCCCTCCCCTACGCTGGCTAGACCAGTCCTTTCCAGAAAATTCGACCAATGTAGTCACCCCTCCCTCTTTACGGCCCACCTCTCACAAGATAGCTTTCCCCTACTGGCAATGTGCCAATTCAAGGACTGCTCAGAGGTAAGGATGGCCCGTCGTAGTAAAACCTCGCCTTTCGAAGATCTCATCTTTATCGCTAGCCGCCTTCCATGGTGGGTTAGCCTGCTGATCGCTTTTGCGGCTTGGCTTTTCTTTCACTCTGTCGCTACTAGCCCGGCACCCACCGTCGCCAGTACCAAGCAACTAGGTGAAATGATGGTCGGGCAGATGTTCCGCACTTTCTCGATGTTCCTCCAGTACATCGTGCCTGCTGCCTTTGTGTTCGGTTCCATAGCATCTGTCATTGGTCGATCTAAGCGCCGTAAGCTGCTTAACGATGCGGCCTCTGCTGCTCAGTCGGCACAGGTTATTGATGGCATGAGCTGGCGTGAGTTTGAACAACTAGTTGGCGAAGCCTTTCGTCGTAAGGGCTTCACTGTCACTGAGACAGGCGGCAACGGCCCTGACGGCGGTATCGACTTAGTTCTTCGCATGGGCTCTGACAAATATCTAGTCCAATGCAAACAATGGAAATCAGTAAAAGTCGGCGTTACCGTTATACGTGAATTCTTCGGAGTCATGACTGCATCAGGCGCAGCTGGTGGATTCATCGTTACTTCAGGCTCATATACTCAAGATGCTATATCTTTCGCTGAAGGCCGAAATATACAGCTAATATCTGGCGAGCACTTGGGCAAATGGATTAAAGAAAACAGATCAAGCCAAATATCCTATACCCCAAGCGCTCAGAAGGTAAATGAACAGCCCGCTTGCCCTATCTGTGGCAACGAAATGACACTACGAGTAGCCAAACGCGGCCCTAACTTCGGCGGCAAGTTTTGGGGATGCAAATCCTTCCCAAAATGCAAAGGTCTAATTAACATTTAATTTCGAGAGCACCTAATGGATCTTATAAACTTAGAAATAGACAGAATTATTATCCACCAAGTTTATCAACGCGACCCAGAAGGGAAAGTAGTTCCCCCACTACAAAGTCACGAATATACAAGATTTGACAAAACCGCTATGACTACCTTCAAGACTAGAGTTAGAGAAGCTCTCGGTCGCGATTCTAAGGCGGTGAAGATGGATATTATTAACCAAGCCAATAATGACATGGCATCCATTGTAAACAAAATGATAGATCAAGACGATGCAACCTTTGCAGCATCCTCTTACGATATGGCGTTGAAGCTTACCGAAGCACAGAAAGCTCGTTCCATCCCTGGTGGAATCGTCGTTATATTTACAGGCAGGCAAGGACACCCCCACAGAAAGTTCCTTGGAATAATAAAGGCTGAGATTCACAGTGCATACGAAAAAGAAGTAAACGACATAACCAAAGAAATATCTCTAAAGTTTGTCGAGGAGGTTTTATTAACCCCCGCCACCAAGCTCTATAAAACCGCTGGTTTTTTTGAGAAACCTGAACATAACGACCAATGTGAAGACCTTAATGAAAAATGGTCTGTCTTGGTCTCAGACTCACAAATAAACCAAACTGACGGCAAGGCTGCTGCACAGTACTTTTACTCTCGTTTTTTAGGGTGCGGCTACCCCAAAACCAGCGCTAGAGATACTAAGAGCTTTTATGATGCAACTTGCTCATTCATCAAAAAGCTTAACATCGACCCTATTCAACGCAATGACCTTTTAAATGCTCTTATCACTTATCTCAAGGTAGAAAAATCCTCTACTATCAGCACCTCAGAATTTTCATCCAGATTCTTTTCTGATGTAGACACTCAGGACGAATTCTCTAGCCACATGGATAAACACGGCGTACCAAGCACAGACATAACCAAGGATATAACTCACATCGAAAGCAATTTAAGATTTCGCAAAATCAGCTTCGGTGGAAACGTTAAGATCCTTGCCCCCTCTGAGGCTTTCAAAGCACTAGTAAGCATTGAACCTATTGAAGGAGATATTGACGAATATGGTATGCACGCAGAATGGACTAAAGTCATCATCAAAGACAAAGTGATTCAACAAGAATGAACGAACAAGAGTTCATATCTCTTTGGCAGAAAGAGAAGCCAATTTACTCGGCCTGGGGCTTATTCATTATTGAGCAAATTAAAGCCTCACTCGAGGAGCAGGGCAAAGACCTCAAAACATTTCTAAAAATTGATATCCAAGAGCCCAGACTAAAGTCTGACGAATCAATTTTAGACAAGGCATTCCATCGCCCTGAAAAAAGCTATCAAGATCCATATCATCAGATTGAAGACAAAGTAGGCATCAGGTTTGTTGTGTTGCTAACCGAAGACATTGACTTCATATGCGAAACAATCCAGCGTAACTCATTATGGAAATTTGATAACTGCAAGCACTTTGCCCAAGAAAAGATTTCCGAACCTCTGCTTTTTTCGTACCAATCAGTTCATTATGTATTACGACCGACAGAAGACTTTATTTACAACGATATAGAAATACCTTCCAATACACCCTGCGAAGTACAGATAAGAACTCTACTTCAACATGCCCATGCCGAACTGACCCACGATTCAATATACAAAGCTCAGAAGAAAGTGCATCCTGAGGTTCATAGGACAGTTGCCAAGAGCATGGCGCTGATTGAAACAACTGATGAATTTTTCTCTCAGGCGACAAAAAAACTTAATTACGGGCCACTTCAAGAGCACGGAATAGCTGAAGGGCTAGACTCACTATTCTTAAAAAACACAGAATTAAAACCAATATCTCAGCGCTCATCGCTTGTAGTCTATGACGCTTTCGAACAGTTCCTTGATGACTCCACGCTAGAATCGATTAGCGATTTCTTAGAAAGAAACTCATTTATTTTTGAGAAAATCAAAGATAGATATTTCTCAGAAGTTTTTTTCAAACAGAGCGTTGTGCTGTTTGTTTACTGGATGATGCGGAACAAAAAGCGACGCCTAAATCAGGATTGGCCTTTATCTCGCTCGCTGCTTGAAAACATAGCCAATGACCTAGGCATTAGCATTGATTAGATCTCTACGCCATGCCTTAACGTGAGAGTTGAAAAATCCAGATAAGGTTTACCACCATAGAGAAAGCTCACCCAGTCGCCCGGCATCAAAGCAGGTGCGAGCATTATAACAACCAAGGTCACATAACCTATAACAAACGGTATAGATCGCTTTACACTTATAGTTCTTCTAGCTTCCTTTTCAACAAACGCGTAGTACTCACTATCCGATTTCTTCCTCAATGCAACAACTCTCTCTAGAGTTGCCATCTTCCCTTTTTTATTTACAACATGCCCCGCCACAATAAACACAAGACTAATCATCGCCCAAAGTTGAGGCATGCTAGTTCCTAATGAAGCAACGGCAAATGTGAATGCGAAATACCCAACATTATCGTTTAGGTATTTTTCCCACTCCTTAACTTCACGCTGAATATTTCGGTAATCTTCAACCGGATCAGGCTTGCTCTCATGAGCCATGTCACTACTCCCTGTGTCATTCCTTTCGGGCGTACCAGCGCCTAGCTACTTCCTGTGTGATCGCTATCCCGCGTTTGGATTGGCCAAGTTTCGGTTGGCTTCGTCGAATTCGGGGCTGGTCTGGCCTATCTCCGGCGCGATCTCGCCGCTGACCAGCCATAGCGAATACTGAGGAAACACCTTCACGACGGCATCTATCTCTGCGTCAGACAGGCGGGCCTTCCCGCTGCGGATGTTGCCCCATCGGTATCGGTCGATACCGGTTTCCTTCTCAAACCAGACGCTCGTCCGCTTACTGTCGAAAAGGCTTATAAGCCGATCTCTTATCATTCCTAAAAATTCTACTTAGTAGCTTGTACTTAGTAGGAAAGCGCCCGACAATGGGGCTACCTAGTAAATATTACTTAGTTGGTCTGTCAGGCAATTATAGGACATTCGCATGGAACAGTCTGGTGTAGTGGGGCTTTCGATTTCGGGAGACGCCCAACGCGTAACGGATTTCCGCGACGCACCGTTCTGCACGAAATACGTGCTGGCTCAGCTCCTGGGCATGGAGCAAATCACCGAAGACGTGGTGCGCGGCTGGATCGAAAGCCACACCGTCCCGACCGTGAAAATCGGCCGTCACCGCGTCATCAACCTGCACCGCATCCGCCGCGACCTCGACCGAGGCAAAACCATCTTCTGCGCGGGGGATTACAGCGATGACTAGGGAGCACCCGCAATTCAAGTTGCGCATGCCGCCAGCCCTGCGCGCCCAGGTAAAGCAAGCCGCCGAACAGGCCAACCGCTCCCTGAACGCCGAAATCGTCACCCGCCTTCAAGCCAGCTTCACCCAGGCAAAGCCAGAGGTGTCGGCCAATGACCAACACGAGCCAGTACCTGCTATCGCACCACAAGGATTGCGGCTGCCAGAGCTGCTTTGCGCGCAATCCACGGGGCAAGACGTTCGCCTTTCACCGGCACCCGCACGCCGACAACTGCGACTGCTCTGTGTGCTGGTTGAACCGCAACTGGGTGCCGGTACGCCGCGTTACCTCCCCTTCCACACCATGCACCGAGTGCCGCCCCGCGCAATGGTCAAAGGTAAATGGTCGCAACCACGTTACGCCGGCCTTTACCTGCGAGAAACACACGCCACCGTCCCGACCGGAGAAGTATTGGAGCGTTGTGAGCGACACCGGCAAACCCACGCCTTTCGTGCCCCTGCGCGAACCGTTCGAACTGGTGGGGTGATCGCATGACCGTCTCTTTCCGCGTCGGCCGCTATCTGGTCGCCCTGCTCTGGTCATGGTCGCTGCCCTTTCTGATCGGCGCATCACTTGGCGGCCTCTATATCAGTCACGCTCACATAGAGATTCTGGAAGCGAACGACGATCTGTTTCTTCGTTCATTCGAGGCCGTCATCGACCAATGCAAAGCAGCCCCCAGCGATCCGGCCAACGCCACCGATGCTGAACAGATCAAGGGCCGCGCCCCCGGCTTGTCCGAACACGCTCCACCGTTCGGTCAAACGGAGGCACGGGCGGAGCGCACCCTTGAACACCCACCACCTTAAATAGCCTCCGCTCGTGAGTGTGGGGCAGCTCCACCGCCCCGCGCTCCCGAGCCCTCGGCGGCAAGAGTGGGATGACAAGGGCAAAGCCCTTGGTGTTGAACAACTAACCCGCTGCACCAGCGGCGCTAACTGAAAACCTCGGCAAGTCGAGAAAACCACCTGGGCAAAAACGCGAAGTTTGCCCGTGTGGACTCGCTCGGCCTGCTGAAAGGCAAACCCGCGCACTAACGCGCAATTAAGCGAGGAAACACACATGGCACGCACCACTATGGAACTGGCATTCATCAGCGCTGAGCGCGTGAAGTTCGACAACGTGGATCTGGTGAAGCTGTACCTGGGCGACGAACCGGACGGCGAGAAAGACCTCGGCGTCTCCCTGCTTTCCATGCAGGTAGCAGAAGGCTCCCTGGACGAGGTCTGGGCGTCCTGCAAAGGCCTCGATGTACTGGAGACCGTCCGCGTCACCGTAGAGATTGATCGCGGCTCCAAGAACGCGGGCAAGTTCATCGTCCTGCACGTCGAGTCGGCCAAGCCTGCTCGCGGTGCTGCTGACCCAACCAGCGAGGCCCGCAAGCTCGCCGCCCAGCAACAAGCCAAACCGACCGGCACTCAGCCGGACGCGGCCAAGGCCTAACGGGAGGGCGCCGCCGTGCTGATCGTTGATCGCGTGCTGTGCGACTGCTGCGGGCAGCCCATGGGCCAGCTCTACAGCCAGCCTGCCCCACAGCCCGACCTGCTGCCCGATCTGAACCAGGCGCCCCACCAAACCCTGTGCCCCGACTGCCTGGACATGGCTGAGGTCATCCGCGACCCCAGCCTGGCTGAGTAACAGGGGCCTGTATGTCGGTCGTTGCCGTTCACGTGTGCATGGAGTGGGTCACCAACGCGGATGCGTCGGTGTCCTGCTCGCAATACGGATGGCAACAGGCCTACCTGATCCCGCCCGAGGCCGCTGGCTATGTGGACATTCTGGTCTCCGGGGGATTCTCGCCTGAAGCCTTCGCCATTGGTTTTGGCGGAACGCTGATGGCATTCGCAATCGGCCTTTCCGGTGGATTGGTCGCATCTGTTCTACGACGCATGAGGTAACAACCATGAAACAACTGAAAACCCAGCTGCAAAACGGCGCTACCGCCTTCGGTCGTGCTCGTCGCTTCGCTCGCAACGCCTGCATCGGCGCTGCCGTCTCCGTCGCCACCGTCCCGGCCTTCGCTGCCGTGGTCGACACCGCCGCTATTCAGGCGCAGATCCAGGAAGGCCAAGGCGACGCCAGCACCATCGCCGGTTACATCGCTCTGGCACTGGCCGTCCTGGCCTGCGTCGGCGTGGTGTTCTCCATGCTGCGCAAAGCCTAACGGCCCGCGCCAATGCTCTGGTCAGTAATGCTCGGCGCGTTCATTGCCGGTGCCTTCATCACCGGCTTTCGAATCGGCGAGTTCTTCTGACCAGTAGAGCCGTTGCAACAAACCCCGCTTCGGCGGGGTTTTCTTCGAATGGGTTGGATATGTGTGAGCGCGAACGCAATAGCTTGATGGTTGCCCTGCTGGTGTTTTGGGTGGGGGCTCTTTTCCTATCGCCTCGTGCCCAAGCCCAGGACTATCAATGGGAGCTTCTCAGTAACCCAGGCTTCGGTAAGTTCTCGACCAGCCTTGAGGTTCGCGATGCTCGACTCGCGTACTTTGTATCTCAGGGCTCCTACCCTAGTGGCCTAACGTTCGAAACGGTCACGTCTACATCACCCGACCAAATTTCTTATCGCTACAGAATCAACGGCTGCACTGCCGGCTCATGCCGCATCACCATCGCTACGGTACGACTGGGTACCGCCTGTCCTCCTGGTACTACCTACGATCCCACCATCACCGACGGGTCTAACCAATGCCTGGCGCCGCTTGAGCCTGGTGGCGAAAAGTGCGGTGAAGAAATCATCGGCGGCGCGACCATCCCCAAGATAACCAACGCCCAGGGCGAGTGCGTAGCGTTCTACGATGCGGACAAACCATCGCAGTGCTCTCACTTCGCTGAGTCCACCCGCTTCACCACCATCTATGTTTCCGTCGATAGCCAAGGCAATCCGATCCAGCCCCCAACCGTCACCGAGCAAGGCTGCGTCGCCAATGTCATCGACTTCAGCCATTGCAAAGCCCCTGCGCCCAAAAGCATCGGCGGCATTAGCCTTGGGCCTGCTCCGGTCAAATGCCGCGTTGCGCTCGACTTCACTGGCGCCGTTGCAGATGGTGATGCTCCCCAGTGGACGGCACCACCCGGCGAACCCGGGGATATCTGTGAACCTGGTGCCGACTGCAAGCCAACCGATGAACCGCTGATCAACGAAAAGGAACCCTGCGTTTATGTCTTCGTGCAGGACAGCCTGGGCGGTCACCTGGCCTGCAAATCCTCCGACTACACCGGCAAGCCGGGTGATTACACCAACTGCGGCAGTTTCAATAACGGCCCGTTCAAGTGCTACGGCAAGAACCCCAGCTCCACCGGCACCATGACCGACACCAAGGTCGAAACCAAGCAGAACGCCGACGGCTCCAGCACGACCACCAAGACCGACACGCAAACCAAAGTGGTCTGCTCCGGGGTGGGTGCCTGCACCACACAAGTCACCACCAACGTCAGCAATACCACCAAGGACTCCAACGGCAACGTCACCTCGGAAAGCTCCAAATGCACCGGCCCGAACTGCAAGGGCACGGGCGGCATCAAGGACGGTGACGGCTCAGGTAATGGCAACGGCGATAGCCAGGGTGAAGAAGAGGAAGAAGAAGGCCCGCCCGGCCCCTCTCGCAACCTCCAGCAAGGTGAGCAGGGCAGCTTCGCCGAAGGCCTCAGTGAATGGGACGAGCGCATAGCCGGTGCCCGCGCCGAGCTTGACCAGAAACTGGCGGAATACGGCGCGCTGTTCAAAGGCGTGTTCGACCTCAACCTCGGTGCCAGTAGCGGCTCGCTCCCCTGCGAAACCTTCTCCATCAGCACGGGTGGCGTCTCCCTGCGCATCTGCCCAGCTGACTACTCCGACCAGCTTTCCTACCTGCGTTACGTCCTGCTCCTAGCGGCTGCCGCACTGGCCGCCATCATCGTCCTTAGAGGGTAACCACCATGCTTGATTGGCTCGCTGGCTTTCTCGACCAGATCCTCGCTTTCTTCCAGTTCGTCTGGGACTTCCTCAGCTCCGGCATCTACGACTTCGTCAAAGACGGCCTCGTCCTGCTCACCAAGGCTGCGATCTATTCCTGGGTACAGATTCAGCTACTCGCCCTGGAGGTCGCCTATGAGGCGGCCCAAGGGGTCATGGACGATATCGGCCTGGCCGAAGCCGTCCGCCAGCGCTGGGGCGCTCTGCCTGCTGAAGTCGTCAACGCGCTCAACTTCTTCGGCATTCCCCAGGCGCTGAACATCATCTTCTCGGCGCTCTCCACCCGCTTCGCGCTCAAGTTCGTGCCGTTCATAGGGCGTTAACCATGTCGATCAAAATCCACCATGGCCCCAACGGCTCCTACAAAACCAGCGGCGCCATTCAAGACGACGCGGTGCCGGCCCTCAAAGAGGGTCGGTTGATCATCACCAACGTTCGCGGCTTCACCCTGGAGCGCGTGCTGCAGGTCATGCCCGATCTGCCGGAAAGCGTCGACATCATCAACCTCGACCTTGAACAGCAAGCCGATATGGAACGCATGCGCACGTGGTTCCAATGGGCACCCCGCGGCGCGTTCATCATCTTCGACGAAACCCAGCTGGTCTTCCCCAAGGCCTGGCGCGAACGCGACCTCGAGCGCTTCGACTTCCCCGGCGGATCCGAAGCCGCCCAAGCCGCTGACCGGCCAATGAACTGGCTCGACGGTTGGACTCGCCACCGCCATTGGAACTGGGACGTGGTGCTGACCACCCCGAACATCAGCTACATCCGTGACGACATCCGCATGACCTGCGAGATGGCCTACAAGCATTCCAACCTCGCCGTCATCGGCATCAAAGGTCGCTACAAGGAGGCCCAGCATGACGCCCAGCTCAACCGGCCACCCGCCGAAGGCACCATCATTGAATACAAGCGAATCAAGCAAGACACCTTCCGGCTCTATCAATCCACCGCCACCGGAAAGACCCAGGACACCAAAGCCGGAAAGAGCCTCCTCAAGTCACCTAAGCTACTTTTTCTACTGGCATTTATTGCCTGTCTGTTTGTCGCTCTACTATCTCTTGGCACACCTAAGTTCGGTGCTCCTAGCAGCGCTCAAGCCCCTGCGAACGCTGCTGCTCCAGCTACTTCACCCGGTGTGGCGAGTCCTGCGCTTCCTGCTGATGCGCGCACTGATCCTGCTGGTGATCTTCTGGTTAACCAGCCGCCTGATGTTCTGGCTGGTGAGCTGAACCACCCGTTCGCCCCACGCACCTTTGCGGTTCGGGCACTGATGACCGCCCAGGCCGAAGGCAAGCCCAAAGAGTTGGGCCTGTTCGACGTGATCGACAGTGACGGCCAGGTGCTCGGCCAATCCCTGGCCGACCTTCGCCAGCTCGGCTACCTCGTCCGCGTTCTTGGCCCCTGCATGGCGCATATCAGCCACCCCATGGGCTACGCCGGCCATGTCATGTGCCGTGGGCGACCACAGCAACGAGACAGCGGCAGTAACCGGTCGGAAGCCAACGGCATATCCGCTGCGTCTTCGATTCGGTCGGATGGCTCCAACCGCTCGCAGTCCACCTATTCCCAGACGCGGCTGACCATCGTGCCGGACAGCGAATACGCCTCAAGGCCGTGGCGGTGAGCGCGCCGCGAGCGAGCGGTTCAGTTCAGAGGGAGCGAGCGGCGCGCACGCCGCTGACGTCCCTGTAGCACGTCAGATAAACAGATTTAAGCGTCCACATTGCACCAGAGAGATACAGAGAATGAGCGCACCAAAGGACTACTACCGCATTGATATTGAGACCGGGAAAGAAGACCCGAAAAGTCGTCTCTTCTGTGATCCTCGAGCGGGTGGTTTCGTGGATCTGTCCAACGTCCGAATCCTGGCCTGTAGCGTCGATACCGTCCGCCAGTTGTATCGTGGTCTGATCCGTCCTGAAATCATGTGCCTGTTCGAGAAACCCGGCACCATCGTGGACTTTGCTGGCCAGCGCTGGCATTCCGGGCGTGTCAGCAAGGATTCCGGCTACCAGTACAAACTCCAAAATGCTGACCTGGGCATCATCCTGCTGGTGAAGAACTTCAACGCCAAGCTGGAGAACATCGGGCCACACCTGAAAGTCGAAGTCTCGCCCCACGCCATCGACACCTTCTCGCCTGAGCGCCTGCAAGAGCGCTTGGACTATTACGCCAGCCACGTTCTGACCAACGTCGAACGCAACCAATGCGCTGTTCACCTCGCGCTAGACCTGCAAGGCTGGCAACCACCCGCCGATCTGGTAGCCCGTATGCACTGCCGTGCACGTGCTGCCCGTGATATTTCCGGCATCAAGGAAATCCAGTGGACACTGGAGTCTGCCACCTACGGCAAAGGCCAGTCGTATCTATTCGGCTCCGCTGGTGGCGTCCAGCTCGGGATCTACAACAAGACCGAACAGGCCCGAGCCATCGATAAGCTCGACTATTGGGAAAACGTCTGGCGTCGCCGTGACAGCTTCGACGAAGCAGACCCGGACAACTACAACCCCGAGCAAGACGTGTGGCGTGTCGAGCTGCGCTACCACCACTCGGTTATCCAGCAATTCGCCTCGGGCTCTGTCGATCTTCACACCGGTGCGGCCATCGAAACAAACAGCTACGCCGCCTTTGCTCCGCACCTCGACGGCCTGTGGCGCTATGGCCTGCGCCAATTCAAATTGCTGGCTCGCCCTGGTTACTTCGAACCTATCTGGACGCTGATCCGTGACGACGTGCGCGTCGATCTGCCGGTCGATTCCCTGGTGGATGAAACCGAGTACAAGCGCCAATACAAGACCTCGCGGGGCTTCTCCGGCAAGAACGTGGAGCTGTTCTTGGGAAACTTCGTCAGCCTGCTGGCACGGGAGCGAGTGGGCGCTAGAAAGGCTTTCTATCGGCTCAAGGATTGGGAGTGCTGGCCGGTGATCCGCGACCACTATGCAGCCAAAGGCATGGATGAAGACGGACTGTACAAGCACATCAAAGGCATCCTGGAAGAACGCCATATCCGCTGGGGGCGTGCTGTATGACGGCCAGGAAAGACGGCAGCACCTGGACAGCTGACTTCTACGAAAACGGTCGCTCTGGCCGTCGTATTCGCAAGAAGGGTTTCAAAACCAAAGCAGCAGCCCAGCGCTATGAATCGGAGTTCTTCGCCAGCCTGAACACTACCGGCCGACCGCTCGATGATCGCCTGTCGGATCTGGTGACGCTCTGGCATGAATTGCACGGCTGCTCACTCAAGGATGCCAAGCATCGGCTTGCCCGCACCCTGGCCACTGTCGAACGTCTCGGCAATCCGATGGCCTCCAACTTCGATGCCCTCGCCTGGGCACGCTATCGCCAGTCCCGCCTGAAAGATGTCAGCCCGCACACCGTCAACCACGAACAGCGCTACCTGTCGGCAGTGTTCTCCGAACTCATCCGCCTGGGTGCCTGGGCCGGCAACAACCCATTGGCCAAGGTTCGCCAGATTAAGACCGATCAGACCGAGCTGACGTTTCTGACCTTGCAGCAGGTCGAACAACTGCTTGAAGAGTGCAAACGCTCGACCAACAACCATACCTATCCGGTTGCACTGATCTGCTTGGCCACTGGCGCCCGATGGGACGAAGCGGAATCCCTGTCACGGGGAGCTCTGTTCGGGGGTAAGGCACACTTTCACCGAACCAAAAACCGTCAGTCCCGGTCGGTGCCGATCCCTAAAGAGGTCGAAGAAATTGCATTAAAGGTGGGTATGCCTGGGAATGGCCGGTTGTTCATGCCCTGCCGGTCGGCATTCCGGTCTGCTTACCAGCGTTGCGGTTTCCACACACCTGGACAGATGACTCACATTCTCCGGCACACCTTCGCCAGCCATTACATGATGGGCGGTGGTGACATCCTGGGTCTGCAACGCATCCTCGGGCACTCCACCATCACGATGACCATGCGCTATGCACACCTGTCGCCAGATCATCTGGAGTCTGCGCTTCGTCTATCTCCACTCAATCAAAGCGGTCATACTGTGATAACAGGGAGGTGAGACGGTTCGTCATATATCGCCCTTATGCTACTTAGCTTACGGGGTCAAAATTGAAGAATCTGATCATTGCTCTACTGATCGGCGCTGCTGTCTGGCAATTTTATCTGAAACCTAATTCAGAGCGCTCTGATAGCTCGACCTCATACCCTGCTAGTCAACCGACAACTAGCGTCTCCAGTGGTATACCAACTAGCTTAACTCAGCCATCTATCAGCCCTGCGAGGCCTGCTACTCCGTCTTACTCTTGTGACGGTCGAACCCATTGTTCTCAAATGACTTCGTGCGCTGAGGCCACTTTTTTCCTTCGTAATTGCCCTGGCACGAAGATGGACGGCAACAACGATGGCGTGCCATGTGAACGGCAATGGTGCCGCTAGTAGACAGGGTGTAGTCACTTCGTAGTCACTACCCCAGAAACGACAAAGGGCTAGCCGAAGCTAACCCTTTGATAAATATGGTGGCTACACCGGGACTTGAACCTGGGACATCAGCATTATGAATGCTGCGCTCTAACCGACTGAGCTATGTAGCCAACGGCGCGCATTTTCCGCGTCTCGAATAGCGCTGTCAACCCCAGCACATCGATAAATTTACGTTTTATCAAGCGGTTAGGCTTCGGGGGAATCGGGCAGAGCAGGTGGTGGGCTCAAGGCTCGCGACACGCATCTTCACCTGCCTGCGCGGCGCACGGACGGTGCTTGCGGGGCCGTGAGGCGATGCAGGAAAATTCGCCCCAGCCAGGCTGCAGCGCCGCCGCGCGCTGGCCCATGAACCAGGAGAGCACCTTGAGAGCGAGAGACGACTTCGACGATTTGCGGGCGGAGCGCGATATGCCGACGCGCTACCGAAACGAGCCCAACCGCTTCGCCGGACTGTGGAAGCAGATCGCGATTGGTATCGTCGTCGGCTACAGCGTGCTCGGGATCGTCAGCGCGGTTGCCTGGATGATCGTCGCCCGACTCGTGCTCGGCGACCTCTCCATCAATCTGCCTTAACGGCCGCACCATTGCCCTTCACAGGGCACGCCATCGTTGTCGCCGTCCATTTTCGTGCCGGGGCAGTTGCGCAGAAAGTAGGTGGCTTCAGCGCAGGAGGTCATCTGCGAACAATGGGTACGGCCATCGCAGCGATATTGACTGCTGCCCACCTGGGCGGCCGGCTGGTTGATCGAAGGTGGCGACCGCAGGCTGTCCAGCGAGAAAGAGGACGAGCTGGACTGGGTGACCACCGGGCTTTCCATCACCGAGCCGTCGCTGGCGATGTTACTGATCACCGGGCTGCCGGGTTTGCTCAGGTAGAACTGCCAGAAGGCGGCGCCCAGCAGCAGGATGATGATCAGCTTCTTCATTGCGCAGTCCCTTGCCGATTATGCGGAGTGACCACCAGTATTGGCTCGCCGAGCCGGCAACGCCAGGGTTGGGCACTGACACACTTGCCATCCCCTGCCCGCCTCTTCATCCTGCCCCATTGTTTT
The DNA here is from genome assembly GCF_003008615.1 of Pseudomonas mendocina. NCBI lineage: Bacteria > Pseudomonadati > Pseudomonadota > Gammaproteobacteria > Pseudomonadales > Pseudomonadaceae > Ectopseudomonas > Ectopseudomonas mendocina. The sequence goes on along the minus strand of NZ_CP027657.1, from coordinate 3,602,472 downwards.
CGCAAAAGAGCCCTGTCATGACGCCCATCCAGAATATCGGCCTGGCGCTATTCGTCCTGCTTTCCATCGGTCTCGCCATCGGCCACAAGACCGAGTGCGGCGATGGCCGCGTGGTGGAAACCTATCTGGCCAAGGGGCTGGCATCAAAGGTGCTGGGGCATGATCTTTGCCAGCAACCACAGCAACCCTGAACCAACCGAGCATTAAGGAAGATGTGATGAAAAAGTTCGCCCTGCTGTTCAGTTGCAGTCTTCTCGGCGCCTGCGCCAACTTCGGCTCGCAGCCGCCAGTGCCGATTACCTCGCCCGTGGTGCAGGCGTTTCGCGATATCTGCCTGCAGACTGCACCGAGCTTTGCCGAGGCGCATCGCGTGGCGCGCCAGCATGGCATCACCGAGATGACCGATATGGGCTTTGCCACCATCGGCTTCAATGCGGACAAGAGCCTGAGCATTCAGGTCAAGGTCAGCCACGAGTGCGTGGTGACCAGCGAGCCGCAGCAGGATGCGACGCTGACCAGCCAGTTGTTGACGGCCGCGGCGGTGAACGCCGGCACCACAGTGCCACGCAAGACGCCGGCGAAGATGATGATCGCCGGGCAGCCGTTCATCCTGATGCATGACCGCGAGGGTGGTGAGGCGTTCTTGATGCTCAAGCCGGAGTGAAGAAAGGCGGCTAGCCCTCTCCCACAATCAGGAGAGGGTCGTGATGCTGAACTCAGGCGCTTTTACTCGGCCGTGTGGCCACCAGCAGGCCGCCGAAAATCATCGCAGCACCTAGCCAGTGGTAGATCTCCAGGCTCTCGTTCAGCAGCACCCAGCCCAACAGCGCAGTGAATACCGGCATCACGTAGTTGGTCAGTGCCGCCTTGGCCGCGCCGACCACTCGGATGCCGTGATTCCAGGCCAGATAGGCGAGCAGCGAGGCGAATACAGCGGTGTAGGCGACAGCCGAGAGGTTGGCGGCGTTGAGCGCCAGATGGGCGCCCTGACTCAGCTCGTATAAATAGAAGGGCAGGATCAGCGGCACGCCGAGCAGAATGAATGCACCGAGCAATGCCAGCGGCGGAATCGGTTGCAGGTAGGCCGACCAGCGCCGCAGCAGCAGCGAGTACAGCGCCCAATCGACCACGGCCAGCAGCATGATCAGGTCACCCTGATTGAACGACAGGCTGGCGATGCGGCTCCATTGCCCATGGCTGATCAGCACCGCCAGACCAATCACGGCAACGCCCATTCCCCACCAGGCACGCCGCGCGGGCCATTCGTTGAGCAACAAGCCGGCGCCGATGAAGGTCACCAGCGGCAGGCAGGTATTGACCAGCGAGATGTTGATCGCGGCGGTAGTCTGCGCCGCGCTGTAGAGCAGCGAGTTGTAGCCTGCGATACCGAGGCCGCCGAGCACCAGCAGGCGCCAGCCCGCGTGACGCAGTGCAGCGCGATGACGCCACAAAGGTATGGCGACGAAGGGCAGCAGCAGCGCCAGCGCCAGGCACCAGCGCCAGAACGACAGGGTGAACGGGGCGATTTCACCGGCGAAGGCGCGCGCCACCAAGGCGTTGCCGGACCAGCAGAGATTGGCCAGCAACAGGCCGAACAGCGCCAGCGGGCGCGAGTGATTGAGTGCGGTCATAAGGCTTGGGCCACGCCAACGACGTGACGGATATCCGAGAGGGTCTTGGCCGGCTGTGCGCGGTCACCGAGCGGGCAGTGCTGAGCAATCATTGCGTAGCTTCCGAATCAGGCGGCTTTGCACCATACGGAGGCAGGCAATGCTTGGCAAGATTGCGGGCGGGGCGATGTAGGGTGCGCCGTGCGCACCGAAGTCGTTACGCACCGAAAGAGCCGGCGCACGCAGCCTAGGCAGCCCCGCGCACCTGCGGTTCAGTAGCGCATCAGTGCCGGCGGCGCAGCGGGCGGGTGAGCAGCCAGAGGATCAGCAGCACACAGGCCAGGATCACCACGCTGACGCCCCATTGCATCGTTCCCGCCAGGCGGAACATTTCCGCCGGGTGCAGGCTGGGCGCACGCACCATGCGCTCTTCGGCTGCGGCGCCAGTAGTGGGAATGTCGGGCAGGCCGTCGCCATCGAGATCCGGCAGGCTGCGGATATGGTCGAGCAGTGCCTGCCACTCCTTGAGTTCCTGCACACCTTCCTTGCCCGGATCCTGGTCGACGATGGCGTCTTCGATGCGCGGCAGCGGTTTGCCCTCGGCGTCCTTGGGCACGACATCGAGCAGGCCCTTGGTCAGATCCGGCACCAGCCAGGTGAAGCTGCCGACATAGCTGGTGGCACCGATGCTGTAGAGGCGTGTGTCATTCAGATCCAGATCACGGTAGCCATTGCGCGGATCACCGATCTCGATGCGGCTGACCCGGTCGAACGGCACGCGCCAGGGGTTGTAGGTGAAGCGCACGCCGGAGACGCGCGGGTAATAGCTCTGGCTATCGCGCAACTGGTAGGCGAGCAGCAGCACTTCCAGCAGCGACTTGATTTCGCGGGCACTGACATAGGCCTTGATCAGCGGATAGCCGGGCTCGTCATCGAAGTGACCAATGCCCAGCGGGGCAATGCGAAACAGGTCGGACACGTCCTGTACGCCATGGCGGCCCTTGAGCAGGTCATCGCGGATGGTGCCGTTGCCGGTGAAGGCAAGGTCGGCATCCACGGCGTGGCGCAGGGCGTCGGTCACCAGGTTGGCCAGGGTGTTGTCGCTGAAGTCGCGGCCCAGACTCTGGTCGACCTTGGCCAGCGGTTGATCGAAGCGATAGCCCTTGGGCGCCAGCATACGTTCGCTGACCACCTGCTTGAAGTCTTCGACCTTGGCGGTGATGGTCGCGTCGCCGGCAATGCTGTCGTTGATCGGGTGCAGGCGGTAATCGCGCACGCGCGGTACGCCGTCGTCACCGAGGGTCATGCGCAACTCGCCGAGGTACTGGATTTCCGAACCGGCCTGCACTATCGGGGTATGCCCGTTGACCAGCACCGGCTGTGGCAGCGCCACATGCGAATGTCCGCCGACGACGATGTCGATGCCCGGCACCTGCTCGACCAGTTCCACTTCCTCGCCGCGCCAGTTGCCATCGGCCTGCTGAGTGACGCCCATGTGCGACAGCAGAATGACCACCTCGGCGCCCTCCTCACGCAGCTTGGCCACGGTTTCCTTGGCGATGGCCACCGGGTCGGCGAAGGTCAGCGGCTTGATCATCGGGCTGACCGCTACGGCGTTGTTACCGAGCAGGCCGAACAGGCCGAAGCGAATGCCGCCGCGCTCGATCAGCGTGTACGGCAGGATACGTCCAGCATCGTAGTGCGCCTGCAGGCTGTCATCGGCCTTGCTCGTGGCATCGAAACGCATGTTGCTCGACAACAACGGCAACAGCGCATCGCCCTTGGCCTTGTGCGCGGAGCTGATCATCGCGGCGAGGCCAGCCGGGCGGAAGTCGAACTCATGGTTGCCGATCACCGCCGCGTCGTAGCCCAGGTCGGTCATCAGACGCAGCTCGCTGCCCATCTCACGGGCTATGGTGTGAAACAACGTGCCCATGGTGAAGTCGCCGCCATCGAGCAGCAGCAAGGGTTCTTCGCCAGCCGCCGCGCGACGCTCACCCAATAGCGTGGCCAGGCGGGCAACACCGCCGACGGTGTCGTCATCGTTCACCGTCGCCGGGGTGTATTCGTTGTTGGGGCCAAACCCGAGCAGCCGCGACTGCCAGTCGTTGCTGTGCAGGATGGTGAAGCTGCGTTCGGCAGCGGCCAGCGGCGTTGCGGTCAGCAGGCCGGCGAGCAGGAGTGAGGAGAACAGGTGCATGGACGATCCTTGACGATGACTACGCACAGTATGGAGCAGGCCGTGACGCCAGACAGCGACCAATCGGGCCGCGTATTGTCGCCAATCGAGTCAGTCGTATTGCCCCAGGTCAGCACCGAAGGCCAATGGAGGGGCTAGTCTGTAAACAGAGGGCTGCGAAACGGAGAAGAGCGATGGATCACTATCACCTGATGCTGCTGCTATTGGTTGGCGGCTTCCTGCTGCTGGGAGTCGGCTTCAACTTTCGCGAACACGAATGGGGCATACGCGTGCTGGGCCTGGGCGTGTTGCTGATGCTGGTGCCGATTGCGCTGCGGGTGCATCTGGCGCTGGCTTAGGGCTTCAAAGAGTCGCGGCTACCGTGAGTGCGCCATGCGCCTCAAGCGATCTTGAGGGTGTCGCGATTCATTCGGTCAGGGTGTGCGAGGAGCCGGTGCGCACGGCGCACCCTACGGATCGCGATCACCGGAGGTCATGAGTATCAGGTGATATGGGTGGACACGCGCGGAGTACCCTGCGGGTTCGGAATCACGCGCCGCATCGTAGGGTGCGCCATGCGCACAGAACGGTATCGAGGGGGACGCGCTGTGCGGTCATCCGCCGTGCGAGGAATTGCGAAAAACCGGTGTGCGCGGCACACCCTACTGACGCTGCCAACGTTCGGCAGCGCTCTGGTCGCTGCAGCGCCCTTCGACCCAGCGCGGGCCTTCGCTGGTGTCTTCCTTCTTCCAGAACGGTGCGCGGGTCTTCAGGTAATCCATGATGAAGTTGCAGGCGTCGAATGCCGCCTGCCGGTGGGCGCTGCTGGTGCCGACGAAGACGATAGGCTCGCCCGGCTCCAGGCGGCCAATGCGGTGGATGATCTCGATACCCAGCAGCGGCCAGCGCTCACGCGCTTCATCGGCGATCTTGGCCAAGGCCTTCTCGGTCATGCCGGGGAAGTGTTCGAGAAACATGCCGCCGACTTCACGCCCATCGTTGAAGTCACGCACGTAACCAACGAAGGTGACCACCGCGCCGATGCCGAGGTTGGCGGCATGCAGGGCATTGAGCTCGGTGCCGGGGTCGAAGGGTTGGGCTTGGACGCGGATGGTCATGGGGTGTCTCGTTTGATGGGGCTGTGGTCAAGGACGGTCGGCGGGTGATTGGTGGGCTGAAGCGGAGCGCCGCCCGGCCCACCCTACAAGGTTGAAGCGGAACACCGCCCGACCGCTCCTACAGGGTGATCAGCCGCCGGTTACGGTGGGGAAGAAGGCCACTTCATCACCTTCGGCCAACGGCTCGTCGAGGCTGCACAGCTCCTGGTTGCGTGCGCACATCAGGTTCTGCTCCCCCAGCACCTCCCACTCGCCGCCACGGGCAACCAGGTGCAGGCGCAGGTCGTCGAGGGTGGCGAAATCGCCGCTGAGTTGTTCGTCGTCACGGCCCAGGGCTTCGCGGTAGCGGGCGAAATACTGCACGCGGATCATGCTTGCTCCTCCAGCTTGTAGTGACCGCTCTTGCCGCCGAGTTTTTCCAGCAGGCGTACCTGCTCGATGACCATGCCGCGATCCACGGCCTTGCACATGTCATAGATGGTCAGCGCGGCGACGCTGGCGGCAGTCAGTGCTTCCATCTCGACACCGGTTTGCCCGGACAGTTTGCATCGCGCGGTGATATGCACGCTGTCATCACCCTCCGCACGCAGTTCGACCTTGACGCCGGTGAGCATCAGCGGATGGCACAGCGGGATCAGATCGCTGGTTTTCTTCGCCGCCTGGATACCGGCGATGCGCGCCACGGCGAACACGTCGCCCTTGGGGTGCTCGCCGGCAACGATCATCTGCAGGGTGGCAGGCAGCATGCGCACACGTGCTTCGGCGGTGGCCTCGCGGAAGGTGGTCGCCTTGTCGGTGACGTCGACCATATGCGCGCGGCCTTGGGAATCGAGGTGGGTCAGCACGGGAAAGCTCCTGGCGAGAATCGGCCGATTGTAAACCTGCAGGTCAGGATTTCGTAGCCCGGATGAAACCCGGGGCCAGAGCGGCAAAAATCCCCGGATTTCATCCGGGCTACTAACTGCATTCGGCTACACAACTGTAGGAGCGGATTTATCCGCGATCATCGCGGCTGAAGCCGCTCCCACGAGACCTGTAGAAATTCGTTAATGCAGACTAAAACGCCCCTGCTCTTGCGAGCAGGGGCGCCAGTGTTTAACAGACCGAGGGTTACATATGGGTTTCCGCGTATTCCGCCAGGATCGAGCGTGGTACGCCTTGCAGGGTGATGTGGACGCCGTGCGGGAAGTCCTTGAAGCGTTCGGTGAGGTAGGTCAGCCCCGAGCTGGGCGCTGACAGGTAGGGCGTATCGATCTGCGCCAGGTTGCCCAGGCATACTACCTTCGAGCCACTGCCGGCACGGGTGATGATGGTCTTCATCTGGTGCGGGGTGAGGTTCTGGCACTCGTCGATGAGGATCAGGCTCTGCTGGAAGCTACGCCCGCGGATGTAGTTGAGCGACTTAAATTGCAGCGGCACCTTCTGCAGGATGTAGTCGACACTGCCATGAGTGCTCTCGTCATCCATGTGCAGAGCCTCGAGGTTGTCGGTAATGGCGCCGAGCCAGGGTTCCATCTTCTCCGCCTCGGTGCCAGGCAGGAAGCCGATCTCCTGATCCAGCCCCTGCACGCTGCGCGTCGCGATGATGCGCCGGTAGCGCTTGCTCACCATGGTCTGCTCGATGGCCGCAGCCAGCGCCAGGATGGTCTTGCCCGAGCCGGCAGCGCCGGACAGGTTGACCAGATGGATGTCCGGATCGAGCAGGGCGAACAGCGCCAGCGCCTGATGGATGTCACGCGGTTTCAGGCCCCAGGCTTCCTGGTGCAGCAGCGGCTCCTGATGCATGTCGAGGATCACCAGCTCGCCATCCTTGACTGCCTTGATCCAGCCGACGAAGCCCTGCTCGTCGAGGATGAACTCGTTGACGTGCACCGATGGCAAGTTGTCGGTGAGCTGCACGCGGTGCCAGGTACGACCGTGATCCTGCCGGGTCTCGACCTTGCTCACGCGATCCCAGAACGAGCCGCTCATGTCGTGGTAGCCCTTGGACAACAGCGACACGTCGTCGACCAGTTGGTCGGTGTGGTAGTCCTCGGCATCGATGCCGCAGGCGCGCGCCTTCAGGCGCATGTTGATGTCCTTGGTCACCAGCACCACGGACAGCCCGGGGTTACGCGACTTCAGCTCCACCAACTGGTTGATGATCTTGTTGTCGTTGAGGTTTTCCGGCAGCCAGGTCACCGGCGCCGCGCTCTTGCTCATGAGGATGGAAAGGCGCCCACAGGGGCCGCTCTTGCCGCGCTGGATGGGTACCCCGTGCTCGACGTCCTCTGGTTCGGCCCCTGCGAGAATCTGATCGATCAGGCGGATGGCCTGGCGACATTCAGCGGCAACACCGTGTTTGCCGGACTTCAGCTTGTCGAGTTCCTCCAACACCGTCATCGGGATGGCGACGTGGTGTTCTTCGAAGTTGAGCAAGGCGTTGGGATCGTGAATCAGGACATTGGTGTCGAGGGCGTAGAGGGTTGGAGCGGTGGGCTTGGAGCGTCCGTGGTCATCCATACTCGGTCACCTTCTTGTAGTAGCCAGGCGACGCAATACCAGGGCGGTGCTGCGCCGTACAGAGACCGCCGACTTTTCAGGTCGGGGCCGAAAGGTGGCAAGCAAGGTGAGGGCCAATGGCCGCCACCTGTCTGCAGGTTTCGGCGGTCTTGCTTTTTTATTACTCCAATTCACATGACAGAAAAACGTTTTTTTATCGCCATGCAGGTTTATTTGCAGAGGCGACAGATAGTGCTTGGCGAGGTGCCAGCTCCCCGTTAAAGTCCGAAGTCCTACCTGCTGTAACCCTCCTTGACTCCCCGCCCCTACTTGCAGCACGCCGCGCCAATCGGGTGCAGCGGTCTCTTTCAATCGCCCCGATAGGTGGTCTTGCCGATCCCCGACCTCTAGAATCGCCGTCACGCTTTCTGGAGATTCCGCAGATGTTGATGGTGATTTCACCGGCCAAGACCCTCGATTACGAGACCCCGCCAGCCACCCCGCGCTTCACCCAACCCGAACACCTCGACCACGCGCAGGAACTGATCGCCCAACTGCGCGACTTCAGCCCTGCGCAGATCGCCGAGCTGATGGGCCTGTCGGACAAGCTCGCCGGCCTCAACGCCGCGCGCTTCGGCAGTTGGGAGCGACCGTTCAACCCGTCCAACGCCAAACAGGCGCTGCTGGCGTTCAAGGGCGACGTCTACACCGGCCTGAACGCCGAGGATTTTTCCGAGGACGACTTCGATTTCGCCCAGAGCCACCTGCGCATGCTCTCCGGCCTCTATGGCGTGCTGCGCCCGCTGGATCTGATGCAGGCCTATCGCCTGGAAATGGGCACCAAGCTGGTCAACGGTCGTGGCAAGGATCTGTACGCCTTCTGGGGCGAGCGCATCAGCGGCTGGCTGAATGAAGCGCTGGCTGCGCAGGGCGACGACGTGTTGCTCAACCTCGCCTCCAACGAGTACTTCGGTGCGGTCAAGCGCAAGGCACTGAACGCGCGGATCATCGACACCGAGTTCAAGGATCTGAAGAACGGCCAGTACAAGATCATCAGCTTCTACGCCAAGAAGGCCCGCGGCCTGATGGCGCGCTACGTGATCAAGGAGCGCCTGACCAACCCCGACGGTCTGAAGGACTTCAACTATCAGGGTTACCGCTACTCGGCCGAGCACTCCAAGACCGATAGTCTGGTTTTTCTGCGCGACCAGCCGCAGGACTGACGCCACGCCCTCCCCCACCCCGTGCACCACTCATCGGTTACTGCACGGGGTCGGCACCTGCGCTTATCACCTGCCTCCCGCCCTCGCCCGCCGCTTCGCTGCCCCCTGAGCACTGCGCTTTGCCGGGACTCCCACGCCACGCTTCTTGCGCGTGAAAACCTGCTTGGCGTCACACTTTCAGCGCCACTGCACTTTCTCGCGAACTTATTGCGCCCCTTAGTTATCCGATAGTTTCACACTTATTAATGCACGTATTGCCATCATGCATTTTGCAAGTTGCCACTATATTGCGATCAACTTACCCGTTCAGCTCCCGTTCAGCTACGGACGAACGGTAGGAACTATCGGAAAAGACCGCCACTCATACAGCCCGTAACACATTTCAACTCATAACTTTCTTATCAACCGAAACTGCCTATTTGCGAATAAACATTCGCCAGGCTGCTTCACCCCAACGAAAGTTTGTGCGTTTCACAGGGAGACATAGAAACCCCGAAAGCATCGAGACAGAGGCCTCAAGCGAGGCAGCAAAGACAATATCAAAGAGCCACGAATTTATATAAGGCTCGCATCTGACGCCACACTTCCGGCGTCACAACTCTCTTATGCCTGAATGAACTTGCTCAATTCAAAACAGCAAGTTCACGGACTAGTTTTGGCCATAAGGCCAGTATTTTAAACTGCATCGAACGGACGAGGTGAATACCATGCGAATCAGCATCTTCGGTTTGGGTTATGTAGGCGCTGTTTGTGCCGGTTGTTTGTCGGCACGCGGCCATGACGTGATTGGCGTGGATATCTCCACGCACAAGATCGATCTGATCAACAACGGTAAATCGCCCATCGTCGAGCCGGGTCTGGAAGAGCTGCTGCAACAAGGCCTGCGTCAGGGTCGTCTGCGCGGCACCACTGACGTCGCCGCAGCGGTATTGGAAAGCGACGTGTCGTTCATCTGCGTCGGTACGCCGAGCAAGAAGAACGGCGATCTGGAACTGGATTACATCGAAGGCGTATGCCGTGAAATCGGTTTCGCCCTGCGTGACAAGGCCGAGCGCCACACCGTGGTGGTACGCAGCACCGTACTGCCGGGTACGGCGAAGAATGTGGTACTGCCGATCATCGAAGATTGCTCCGGGAAGAAAGCCGGCATCGACTTCGGCCTGGCGGTGAACCCCGAGTTCCTGCGCGAGAGCACCGCGATCCAGGACTACGACTACCCACCGATGACCGTCATCGGCGAGCTGGACAAGGCCTCCGGTGATCTGCTGGAAAGCATCTACAGCGAGCTGGACGCACCGATCATCCGCAAGGACATCGAAGTCGCCGAGATGATCAAGTACACCTGCAACGTCTGGCACGCCGCCAAGGTCACCTTCGCCAACGAGATCGGCAACATCGCCAAGGCGGTCGGCGTCGATGGTCGCGAGGTGATGGAAGTGATCTGCCAGGATCACAAGCTCAACCTCTCCAAGTACTACATGAAGCCTGGCTTCGCCTTCGGCGGCTCCTGCCTGCCCAAGGACGTGCGCGCCCTGAACTACCGCGCCGGCAGCCTGGACGTCGAAGCACCGCTGATCGGCTCGCTGATGCGCAGCAACGCCGCCCAGGTACAGAAGGCCTTCGACATCATCGCCAACCACGACACCCGCAAGGTCGCCCTGCTCGGCCTGAGCTTCAAGGCCGGCACCGATGATCTGCGCGAAAGCCCACTGGTGGAACTGGCCGAGATGCTGATCGGCAAGGGCTACGACCTGGGTATCTACGACCGCAACGTCGAATACGCCCGCGTGCACGGCGCCAACAAGGACTACATCGAGTCGAAGATCCCGCACGTTTCCTCGCTGCTCAACAGCGACCTGGAAGAGGTGGTAGCCAAGGCCGACATCATCATTCTCGGCAACCGCGACGAACGCTTCGCCAAGCTGGCCGAGCAGGCGCCGAGCGGCAAGCGGGTGATCGACCTGGTCGGTTTCATGCCCCACGCCAGCAACGGCGTGGCCGAAGGCATCTGCTGGTAAGGACCCGAGCCTACCTGCGCGCCTGGCGCGCAGGTAGCCGGAGACGCATATGGACAAGCTCAAGAACGGCCTCAATCAAGCCAGCGGCTGGCTGCTCTACCTCAGCCTGCTGATGCTTCTGGCACTGGCCCTGCCACGTTCGGTGTTCGACCCCGAAGCGCGGGACTTCCTCCTGCTCATCGGCATCGTCGGCATCTGGCGCTATTCCATGGGCGCCCTGCACTTCGTGCGCGGCTGCCTGTTCCTTTACCTGGTGTACCCCTGGTATCGCCGCAAGGTGAAAAAACTCGGCAAGGACGCCGACCCCTCTCATGTGTATCTGCTGGTCACCAGCTTTCGCATCGAAGCGCTGACCACCGCCATGGTCTACCGCTCGGTGATCCGCGAGGCCATCGACTGCGGCTACCCATGCACCGTGGTGTGCTCGATCGTCGAGCTCTCCGACGAGCTGCTGATCAAGAACCTCTGGGCTCAGGCCGAGCCGCCGGCGCACGTCACCCTGGATATCGTGCGTATCCCCGGCACCGGCAAGCGTGACGGCCTGGCCCATGGTTTTCGCGCCATCTCGCGGCAGATGCCGGATCGCGATGCGGTGGTAGCGGTGATCGACGGCGACACCGTGCTCGAGCCGGACGTGGTGACCAAGACCGTGCCCTGGTTCAAGCTCTTCCCCAATGTCGGCGGGCTGACCACCAACGAGTTCTGCGAGGTGCGCGGCAGCTACCTGATGAGCGAATGGCACAAGCTGCGCTTCGCCCAGCGCCACCTCAACATGTGCTCGATGGCACTGAGCAAGCGCGTGCTGACCATGACCGGGCGCATGTCGGTGTTCCGCGCCAGCGTGGTCACCGACCCCGAGTTCATCCGCGACGTGGAAAGCGATCACCTGGAGCACTGGCGCCTGGGTCGCTTCCAGTTCCTCACCGGTGACGATAAGTCCAGCTGGTACAGCCTGATGCGCCTGGGCTACGACACCTTCTACGTACCGGATGCCGCCATCAACACGGTCGAGCACCCGCCGGAGAAGAGCTTCGTCAAGGCCAGCCGCAAGCTGATGTTCCGCTGGTACGGCAACAACCTGCGGCAGAACTCGCGCGCCCTGCGTCTGGGCATGAACCGCCTCGGCGCGTTCACCAGCCTGGTGCTGTTCGACCAGCGCGTATCGATGTGGACCTGCCTGCTCGGCCTGTGCGTGGCAATCATCGCCAGCATCAAGTACAGCGTGATGTACCTGCTGATCTACCTGCTGTGGATCGGCATCACGCGCCTGATCCTGACGCTGCTGCTGATGCTCTCCGGGCACCGCATCGGCCCGGCCTACCCGGCCCTGCTCTATTACAACCAGATCGTCGGCGCGCTGGTGAAGATCTACGTGTTCTTCCGCCTCGATCAACAGTCCTGGACGCGCCAGAACACCAAGCTCAACCGCGGCCTGTCCAGCTTCGCCAACTGGTTCAACAGCTGGTCGTCGCGCGCCATGACCTTCTCTGCCGCCTCTGTCTTCATCGCCGCGCTGCTGGCGCTGGTGTGACCGTACTCGAATAGGAACTAGCCACCATGAACTCCGTCGCCAATCTCAACGTCGTCCATGAGTCCGAAGCCCAGCGCCAGCACGCCCGCGTCAAGCTGCCTGGGCGCCTGCGTTACACCAATGCCCAGCGCGAACGCATCGATGCGCGCCTGCAGGATGTGTCTGCCGGCGGCTTCAGCTTCACCAGCGAGAACACCACGCACAAGGTCGGCGATTTCCATCGCGGCCAGCTGCAGTTCCAGCTCGACAGCCTGGTGCTGGGGCTGGATGTGGAATTTCAGGTCAGCTCGGTACAACCGGAGCACAACCGCGTCGGCTGCCAGTTCCACAACCTCGGCGCCCGCGAGGTCGCGGCCCTGCGCCATCTGATCAGCAGCCACCTGGCCGGTGAGCTGGTCAACGTCGGCGAGGTGCTGCACATCCTGCAACGCGACAACTTCACCAAGGCGCGCAAGAACGGTTCCGGCGGCGGTATGGGCGTGTTCGGCCGCCTGCGTGCGGTGGCGTTCAGCGGCGCGATCTTCGTCGTCGGCCTGGCCGCCTTCGGTTACATCGGCAAGTCGATCTACGGACTGTACTTCGTCACCCACGCACAATCGGCACAGGTCAGCCTGCCCGCACTGCAAGTGACCATGCCGCGCGAAGGCAGCGTGCAGAGCCTGGTGCAGCCCGATGGCGTGATCGAGAAAGGCGCGCCCATCGCCACCTTCACCACCAGCATGCTGGAAATGCTCAAGGGCCACCTCGGTGACGACCAGCTCGAACCGAGCCAGATCGAAGCGCTGTTCGCCCGCGAAATGCAGGGCACCCTGACCAGCCCGTGCAACTGCAAGGTCGCCCGCCAACTGGTGGCCGACGGTCAGTTCGCCAGCAAGGGCGACGTGATCTTCGAACTAGTACCGCAGGACGGCGTCGCCAGCGTCAGCGCCAGCTTCCCCTACCGCCATCTGGAACAAGCGCGCCCCGGCACGCCGGTGAGCTTCCGTGTGGCCGGCGAGAACGAAAGCCGCCGTGGCGAGATCATCAGCAGCAACCTGCACGAGGGCGGGCTGTCCTCGGACATCCGTGTACAGATCAAGCCCGACGACCTGCTGCCAGCCAGCCTCGCCGGGCAGCCGGTGGAAGTGGTGATCGATCGCGGCCCGTCGCTGAGCTGGCTGGTCGACCGCGCCGTCGCGGCTGGCCGCTAAGGAGAACCACGCCGTGAGCATGCCCCTTCTTCGTCCTGCCCTGCTGGGCCTCGCCGTCAGCGCCACGCTGGCCGGTTGCACCGGTCTGCCGGATCAGCGCCTGGCCCGCGAAGCCCTGCAGAGCGGCGACCAGCAGACCGCCGAGTGGCATTTCCGCCAGCTTGCCGAGATGGGTTACAGCGACGCACAGATCGGCCTGGCCGACATCTACGCCGCCAATGGCCAGACCCAGGATCTGGATGAGGCCGAGCGCATCTACCGCCAGGCCCTGGACGGCTCGCCGCGTGCCGAAGCACGCCTCGGCAAGCTGCTGGCGCGCAAGCCCGGCAGCACCCTGGCCGAACGCCAGGAGGCCGCCGAGCTGCTGGAGAGCGCAGCCCGCGCCCGCGAGCCCAGTGCGCTGCTGCCGCTGACCGAACTCTACCTGTTCTACCCACAGGACTTTCCCGCCATGAACCTCGCGCAACGTATCCAAGACTGGCGCCAGCAGGGTCTGCCACAGGCAGAACTGGCGCAGATTCTCCTGTACCGCACCGACGGCACCTACGACCAGCACCTGGGCGAGATCGAGCGCATCTGCCAGGCGCGCCTGGCCAGCAACGACGCCTGCTACGCCGAGCTGGCGACGGTGTACCAGAAGCAGAACCGCGAAGACGACCGCGAAGCGCTGATCGAGCAACTGCTGACTGGCTACCGCGCCGGCAACGTCTCGCCCAACCAGGTCGACTCCGTGGCCCAAGTACTCAGCGACCCGGAGCTGGGCCAGCCGCAACCACAGCGCGCGCAGGAGCTGCTCGAAGCCATCGCACCGAGCTATCCCGCCGCCTGGGTAAGCCTGGCGCGCCTGCTCTACGACTACCCGGCACAGGGCGATACCGAGACCCTGCTCGGCTATCTGGACAAGGGCCGTGAGGCCGCTCTGCCACGCGCCGAGCTGCTGCTCGGGCGTCTCTACTACGAAGGCAAGCTGCTGCCGCAGGAGCCGAAGAAAGCCGAGGAGCACCTGCGCAAGGCCGCGCCCAGCGAGCCCAGCGCCAATTACTACCTGGGGCAGATCTACCTGCGCGGTCACCTCGGCGAAGTCTATGCCCAGCAGGCACTCGACCACCTGCTCAGCGCCGCCCGCGCCGGCCAGCTCAGCGCCGACTTCGCCCTGGCGCAGATGTTCAGCCAGGGCCGTGGGGTCAAACCCAACCCGGTCAATGCCTACGTATTCAGCCAACTGGCCCTGCCCCGCAACACGCCGCCGACCTTCGAGTTGGCGCACGAGGTGGCCGAGAGCCTGACCCCGGCGCAACTGGCCGAAGGCCAACGCCTGCTGCGCGAAGAGCGCAATGCACGCGGCATCGTCCTGCAGCAGCAGGCCGCTCTGCAGGTCAGCCAGCCATGAACAGGGATGCACGCATGCAGCTAAACCGTATCGTTAGTCAGCTCGGGCTGAGTGCCAGCCTGCTGGCAGCCAGCGCCGCCTGGGCGGCGGATGCGCCGAAGCACTTCGGCCTGGATGTGAAGATCACCGCGCAATCGGAAGACGACCGCGACCTCGGCACCCGCGACGGTGGCGATGTCAACGGTATCGGTCTCGACCTGCGCCCGTGGGCCTACGGCGAACGCGGCGACTGGAGCGCATTCGCCATGGGCCAGGCGGTTACCGCCACCGACACCATCGAAACCGACCCGCTGCAGGACGATGGCGAAGACAGCAGCCAGCGCAGCGACGCGCGCCAGCCGGACAAGAACTACCTGGCCATGCGCGAGTTCTGGGTCGACTACGCCGGCCTCACCGCCTACCCCGGCGAGCACCTGCGCGTCGGTCGCCAACGCCTGCGCAGTGACGAAGGCACCTGGTGGGACACCAACATCGAGGCCATCAACTGGCGCTTCGATACCACCCTGCTGCAGGCCACGGTCGGCGTTGCCGAGCGGTTCTCCGACTACCGCACCGACCTCGACGACCTGGCGCCCGAGGACGAAGACCGCCAGCACTTCTTTGCCGGCCTCGACTACCAGTGGACGCCCGGCCACCGCATCGGCGCCAAGCTGCACCACAGCCGTGACGACGGCCACCTGGCCAATCAGGGCGAGCGCGTCGACGAACTGAGCAAGCGCTACACCGGTGACCTGACCTGGTTCGGCCTGCACGCCGATGGCGGCTTCTTCGAGCGTAATTCGCGCAACCGTCTCAACTACTGGGCGCAGCTGACCTGGCTGCAGGGCGACACCGACCAGTTGCAGCAACAAGTGGTCGGCAACGAACGCATCGCCACCGGCTCGCGCAGCCAGGACGTGGATGCCTGGGCGATGGATCTGGGCCTGCGCTACAGCCTCGACGACAACTGGAAGATTGGCGCCGCCTACGCCCGTGGCAGCGGCGGTGGTGACGAAGGCAAGTCGCGGCAGTTCATGCAGACCGGCCTGCACAGCAACCGGGCCAACTTCACCGGCGTCGAATCGCGCCTGCACCGCTACGGCGAGGCCTTTCGCGGTGAGCTGTCCAACCTGCAGGTGGCCAGCGCGTTCAGTTCCTGGCAGTTGGGCGAGGACTACGACGCCAGCGTCGTCTATCACCGTTTCTGGCGCGTCGATGGCGACCAGGATGTCGGCGACAGCGGCATCACCGCACCGCTGGTGGCTGGCGAGAAAGACATCGGCCAGGAAGTCGACCTGGTGCTGACCCGCTATTTCAAGCAGGGCCTGCTGCCGGCCTCGGTGGCCGAACAACTCGACGACCGCTCGGCGCTGGTGCGCCTGCGCGCCGGCGTGTTCCTGCCCGGCGACGCCTATGGCAGCGGTACCGACTCGGTGATGCACCGCGCCTTCGTCGACTTCATCTGGCGCTTCTGAGGGATCGGATCATGCAACCCAACGGCTTAGCCCTACCCCTGCTGCTCAGCGCGATGTGTCTCGCCGCGCCACTGGCCCAGGCCAACCCGCAGGAACACCAGTTCGACTACCGCGTGCGTAGCGCCCCGGCCGCCGAACTGCACATGGAGGCGCCCGCGCTGCCGGATCTGTCCGGCTACACCAAGGAAGCGGTGCTGGCCAAGATTCCGCAAGGCAACAAGGGCAAGGTGGTGGTGCGGCGCATGCTGCGCCAGGACGCCCTGAAGGACTTCACCGGCGGCAACGAACGCCTGCGCGAATGGATTCAGCGCCAGCAGGGCATGCCCATGGCGATCTTCATCGAAGGTGGCCTGGTCACCGCGCAGGACATCGCCAAGGCGCTGCCCGACAGCCAGTTCGCCGAACAGGAAGACGGCGTGTACCTTGCCCGCCTGCCCATCGTGGTGGCCGAGGGCGCGGCGCTGCACGTCGGCAAGGACACCCGCGAGCTGCGCCTGTCGCAGGAGCGCGGTGCGTTTCTGGTCAACGACGGCCTGATGTTCATCACCGACACCCGCGTCACCGCCTGGCGCGAGGCCGACAACGGCCCGGCGACCATGCGCGACGAGGGCAAGGAATTCCGCCCGTTCCTGGTGTCCTGGGGCGGCAGCGAGCTGTATATCGCCAGCAGCGTGCTGACCAGCCTGGGCTACGACAACTCCAAGTCCTACGGCGTGTCGATCACCCAGTACACGCCGAGCATGCACGAGCGCCTCAAGCGCGATGAACCGACCGGCTGGCTGATCGATTCGGAGTTCGTCGATCACTGGTACGGCTTCTACTGCTACGAAGCGCAGAACGTGGTGATCAAGGGCAACACCTACCGCGACAACATCGTCTACGGCATCGACCCGCACGACCGCTCGCACGGGCTGATCATCGCCGAGAACACCGTGTTCGGTACCAAGAAGAAGCACGGCATCATCATCTCGCGCGAGGTCAACGACAGCTGGATCATCAACAACGAGAGCTACGACAACAAGCTCTCCGGCGTGGTCATCGACCGCAGCAGCGAGCGCAACCTGATCGCCTACAACCGCGTGCACGGCAATCATGCCGACGGCATCACCCTGTACGAGAGCGGCGACAATTTGCTGTGGGGCAACCAGGTGATGCGCAACCAGCGCCACGGCATTCGCATCCGCAACAGCGAGAACATCCGCCTGTACGAGAACCTTTCGGCGCTCAACCAGCTGACCGGCATCTACGGCCATATCAGGGATCTGTCGGATACCGATCGCGACCTGGATCTCGACCCCTTCGACGCCAAGATCTCGATGATCATCGTCGGCGGCACCCTGGCCGGCAACGGCTCCAGCCCGATCAACATCGACTCGCCGCTGTCGGTCGAGCTGTACCGCGTGAAGATGCTCGCGCCGCGCAAGAGCAGCGGCATCCAACTCGCCGGCATCCTCGGCGAGAAACAGGACGAAATCCTCGACCTCATGGTGCGCCAGCGCCAGCCCGTGCTGATCGACCCGATCGAGCCCGAGCAGATGACCAACTGACGAGGCCCCAGAATGCGCGTATCCCAACTCAAGACCCTCGCCCTGGCGGTGACCTGCGCCGCCTTCGGCAGCAGCCTGCAAGCCCAGGAGCGCCAGGCGCCGCAGTACCAGGTCGAAGACTGCTGCTCGCTGTGCCCGGCGGCGCACGATGCCAGCCGCTACACCACCAACTACATGAAGAACTTCGTCACCCTGCTCGATGCCGACGAGGGCTGGCTGTTCCGCAGTGTCGAAGACCTGCGTACCGAGTTCGGCACCACGGAGGTCGGCTACCAGCGCCTCAAGGAACTGCGCGACGGCCTCAAGCAGCGCGGCGTGGAACTGGTGGTGGTCTATCAACCGACCCGCGGCCTGGTCAATCGCAGCAAGCTACGCCCGGCCGACTACGAGCGCTTCGACTACGACACGGCGCTGCACAACTATCGCCAGGCGTTGACGCGCTTCGAACAGCTGGGCATCTGGGTGCCGGATCTGACCCCGCTGACCGACGAGGACAGCGACCAGGAGTTCTACTTCCGCCGCGACCAGCACTGGACGCCCTACGGCGCCGAGCGCACCGCGCGCCTGGTGGCCGAAACCGTCAAACGCATCCCTGGCTTCGCCGACATTCCACAGAAGGAATTCGTCACCGAACGCATTGGCCTGATGGGCAAGACCGGAACCATGCAGAACGTCGCCAGCCAGCTGTGCGGCACCGGTTATGCGGTGCAGTACGTCGATCAGTTCAGCACCGAGCCGAAGGACGCCAGCGCTGGCGACGCGCTGTTCGGCGACGACGCCAGCCCGCGTGTTGCCCTGGTCGGCACCAGCCACAGCGGCAAGAATTACAACTTCGGTGGCTTCCTCGAACAGTACCTGGGCACCGACGTGCTCAACGCCGCCTTCCCCGGCGGTGGCCTGGAAGGCGCGATGCTCGAATACCTGGCCAGCGACTCGTTCCAGAACGACCCGCCGCAGATTCTCATCTGGGAATTCTCGCCGCTCTACGACCTGGCCTCGGACAAGATCCACCGCCAGTTGATGGCCAGCCTGAACAACGGCTGCAGCGGCCAGCGCGAAGTGCTCGCCAACGAAACACGCCTGCGCCCCGGCAGCAACGAGGTGCTGGTCAACGGTGAGAACAAGCTGCTGAACCTGGCCGGCAACCGCCACCAGCTCGACCTGCGCTTCAGTGATCCATCGGTCAAACGCGTCGACGCCACCATCTGGTACCTCAACGGCCAGCGCGAAAAGCTCAAGTTGGAGAAACCCAATACCGTCGACACCGATGGCCGCTTCGCCGTGGAACTTCGCGACGAACCGGGCTGGGGCGAGCAGAACTTCTTCGCTCTGGAAATCGAAAAGCCCGAAGACAGCGCCGATGACCTGAAGGTACAGGCCAGCCTGTGCCAGCGTCCGAACGGCGCCAATCAGCAAGTCGCCCAGCACCATGCGGGCGATTGAGGAGGCCCTTATGCCCACACGACTCGCACCTCTGACGCTCATGGCCTTGCTGCTCAGCGGCCCGGCTTTCGCCGCTCTACAAGCGCCGGTCGGCTATCACGCAGCGGTTGGCCAGCGTGAGGGCAAGGCGCCCGCCTGCCAGGCGACGCCGCAGCCCTACACCGGCGAGCTGCAGTTCACCAGCAAGTACGCTGGCTCCGACAGCGCGCGCGCCACCCTGAACCAGCAGGCCGAGCGAGACTTTCGCAAGCAGACCGAAGCCATCACCCGCCTGGAGAAAGAGGCCGGGCGGCTGATCACCGGTTACATGCGTACCGGCCAACGTGAACGCCTGGATTGCGCCATCACCTGGCTCGACCAGTGGGCCAGCGCCGATGCGCTGGAGTCGGAGCAGTTCAACCACACCGGCAAGTCGATGCGCAAATGGGCGCTGGGCAGCCTGGCCGGCGCCTGGCTGCGCCTGAAATTCTCCGAGTCGCAGCCGCTGGCCGCGTACCCCGAGCAGAGCGAACGAATCGAAGCCTGGTTCACTCGCCTGGCCGAGCACACGGTGCGCGAATGGAGCGACCTGCCGCTGCGCAAGATCAACAACCACAGCTACTGGGCCGCCTGGTCGGTGATGGCAGTGGCGGTGATCGCGGATCGCCGCGACCTGTTCGACTGGTCCGTCGATCAATTCCGCATCGCCGCCAACCAGGTGGACGACGACGGCTACCTGGCCAACGAAATGCGTCGTAGCCAACGTGCCCTGGCCTACCACAACTATGCCCTGCCGCCGCTGGCGATGATTGCTGCCTTCGCCCAGGCCAATGGCGTCGACCTGCGCGAGGAAAACCATGGAGCCCTGCAGCGCCTGGCCGAGCGAGTGCTGCAAGGCGCGCAAGACCCAGCCGCCTTCGCCCAGCGCACCGGCGCCAAACAGGACATGAGCGAGCTGCGCAAGGACTTCAAGTACGCCTGGCTGGCGCCCTACTGCAGCCTCTATGCCTGCAGCGCGCAGACCCAGGAACTGAACAAGGAAATGGGCCCGTTCAACAGCTTCCGCCTCGGCGGTGAGGTGACCCAGGTATTCGGTGACGGGCACTGATGCACACATCCTGTAGGAGCGGCTGGGCGGCATTCCGCTTCAGCCGCGATTTTCGCGGATAAATCCGCTCCTACAAATATGCGGCGACATGGCAAAAACAAACCCTCCGCTCGCGGGGGGAAAGGGGGGCGCTGCCCCGGCTATTCACGGAGAAGCACGGATGGTCTTTTCATCCAACATATTCCTGTTTCTGTTCCTGCCGACCTTCCTCGGCCTGTACTACCTGTGCCCCAACCGGCACCGCAACCTGCTGGTACTGGTCGGCAGCTACCTGTTCTACGCCTGGTGGCGGGTGGACTTCCTCCTGCTGTTCGCCGCGGTGACCCTGTGGAACTACCTGTTCGCCCTGCGCATCCACGCCAACGCTGGCACCGAGGTGGCGCGTAAATGGGTGGTGGCCGGGGTAGTCGGCAACCTGGCCACACTGGGCTACTTCAAGTACGCCAACTTCGGTGCGGCCAACATCAATGCAGCGCTCGAGGCGATGGGTTTCGAGCCCTTCCTGTTCACGGCGGTGATCCTGCCGATCGGTATTTCCTTCTACATCTTCCAGTCGATCAGCTACCTGATCGACGTGCACCGCAAGGACACCGAGCCGACCCGCAACCTGATCGACTTCGCCGCCTTCATCGCCCTCTTCCCGCAACTGATCGCCGGCCCCGTGCTGCGCTACAAGGACATGGCCGACCAGTTCACCAGCCGTACCCACAGTCTGGACAAGTTCTCCGAAGGCGCCACGCGCTTCATGCAGGGCTTCGTCAAGAAGGTATTCATCGCCGACAGCCTGGCGCCACTGGTCGACCATTGCTTCGCCCTGGAGAACCCCAGCACCGGTGACGCCTGGCTGGGCATGGTCGCCTACACCGCGCAGCTGTACTTCGACTTCTCCGGTTACAGCGACATGGCCATCGGCCTCGGCCTGATGATGGGCTTTCGCTTCGTCGAGAACTTCAACCAGCCCTATATCAGCCAGTCGATCACCGAGTTCTGGCGGCGCTGGCACATCAGCCTGTCGAACTGGCTACGCGACTACCTCTACGTGCCGCTGGGGGGCAATCGTCACGGTACGTTCAACACCTACCGCAACCTGTTCCTGACCATGCTGCTGGGCGGTTTCTGGCACGGCGCGAACTGGACGTTCCTGATCTGGGGCGCCTGGCACGGCACCTGGCTGGCCATCGAGCGCGCACTCGGGGTCAAGGCCTCACCAACGCTGTTCAGCCCGGTGAAGTGGGCCTTCACCCTGCTGCTGGTGATGCTCGGCTGGGTGATCTTCCGCGCCGAGAACCTGGAAGTTGCCGGGCGCATGTACGCCGCCCTGTTCGCCTTCGGCGACTGGCAGCTCAGCGACGCCGTGCTGGCCCAGACCAGCAGCCTGCAGCTGGCCACCCTGGGCCTGGCCTGGGTGGTAATTGCGGTCAACGGTGCCCGTCAGCATTTCGCCCAGCGCCGTATCGACGCGGTCGACACGCCAGCGCTGGCCCTCGCCGGTGGCGGCAGCCTGGCGGCGACCTCGGTGGACGTGCGCTCACTGCTGATGCACGGCGCCTTGCTGCTGCTGTTCTGCGCCTCGCTGCTCAAGCTCTCGGCGCAAAGCTACTCCCCCTTCCTGTACTTCCAGTTCTGAACGGAGACACGCCATGAGTCGTCGCCCCCAAGTCGTCTATGTCGTTCTGTTCCTCGCCCTGCTCTTGCCGGCCAGTCTGCTCGCCCTGGGCAGCCTGGCCAGCTACCGGATTCCCAGCCAGCCGACGCTGCTCGACGGCGGCCTGACCCGTAGCATGGAACGTCACTACGACGAGCATTTCCCACTCAAGCAGGCCGGCATCAATCTGTGGGCCGCGTTGGAGTACCTGATGTTCGGCGAAGGCCGCATCGGCCTGGTGGTCGGTGAGGATGGCTGGCTGTACTCGGACGAAGAATTCGCCCCGGTCGCCAACGGCCAGCGTCAGCTGCGCGACAACCTGGCGCTGATCCGTGGCGTGCAGCAGCGCCTGGCCGAGCAGGACGTGCATCTGCTGCTGGCGATCATCCCGGCCAAGTCGCGCCTGTATCCCGAGCACACCGACGGCCACCAGCCCAGCGCCCTGCAACGCAGCCTCTATCCGCGCTTTCACCAGGCGGCGCGCTCGGCCGGCATCGCCGCGCCGGATCTGCTCACGCCACTGCAGGCCGGCAAGGATCAGGCATCGATGTTCCTGCGCACCGATACCCACTGGACACCGGAAGGCGCCGACGTCACCGCCCAAGCGCTGAGCCAGGTGATCGGCAGCGCCGTGAAGCTGCGCGGCGAGCCCAAGCAGTTCGTCACCGAGACGCTGGACGTGCGCCAGCACCAGGGCGACCTGACCCGCTTCCTGCCCCTGGCACCGCTGTTCGAAGGCCTGCTGCCGGAGGCGGATCGCATCAGCCAGCGCGAGACCCGCGCCGACGATGACAGCGGCGCTGACGCCCTGTTCGCCGAACAGGATCTGCCCGTGGCACTGGTCGGCACCAGCTACAGCGCCAACCCGGCCTGGAACTTCGCCGGTGCGCTGCGCCAACACCTGCAGCGCGACCTGAGCAACCACGCCGAGGAAGGCGGCGGCCCGCTGGTGCCGATGCTCAAGTACCTGCAAAGCGACGATTTCGCCCAGCACCCGCCGCAGGTGGTGATCTGGGAATTCCCAGAACGCTATCTGCCGGTGGCAGGCGACCTGACCGCCTTCGACCCGCAATGGCTGGCCGCCCTCAAGCAGGCCGGCACCACCCAGAACCTGGCCCATACGGCCAGTCGCTGAATTCATCCGCAACCCATGGAGGAACCTCCGATGACTACTCGTACTTTTCTGCACCGTGGTGTCCTGGGCGCCTGCGCCCTGGCACTGAGCGTCGGCATGCTCCAGGCCCAGGCCGACGATGGCGCGCTGTATGGCCCCAAAGCGCCAAAAGGCTCGGCTTTCGTCCGCGCCTATAACGCCAGCAGCGCCGAGCTCGACGTCAATGTCGGCGAAGCGCAGCTCAAGCAGGTCGGGCCGCTGGGCTCCAGCGACTTCAAGTTCCTCCCGGCCGGCAGCTACCAGGCACAGGTCGGTAACACCCAGTTGCCGGTGCAGCTGCAAGCCGACCGCTACTACACCCTGGTCAGCCAGACCGGCGCCGCGCCGCGCCTGGTCGAGGAGCCGCCCTTCACCAGCCGGCAGAAAGCCCTGCTGCGCGTGCAGAACCTCAGCGGCAGCACCCTCAGCCTGAAAACCGCCGACGGCAAGACCGACGTGGTCGCCGACGTCAAACCGGACGGCCGTGGCGACCGTGAGATCAATCCGGTCAAGGTCGGCCTGGCGCTGTTCGACGGCGAACGCAAGGTCGCCGATCTCAAGCCGGTCACCCTGGCACGCGGCGAAGTGGTGTGCCTGTACATCACCGACGCCCAGGGCAAGTTGTCGCCAGTGTGGGTCAAGCGCCCGGCCGACAGCTGAAGCGCAACGAATCTCAGAACAAGGAAAACGGCGGGCACACGCCGCACCGACACGACACGGGCACTCATCTCGAAAAATCGTTCAGGAGAGACACCATGACCCCCATTATCCTTTCCGGTGGCAGCGGTTCCAGACTCTGGCCTCTTTCGCGCAAGCTGTATCCCAAGCAGTTCCTCGCCCTCACGGGTGAACACACGCTGTTCCAGCAGACCCTGCAGCGCCTCTCCATCGAAGGCATGCAACCCCCGATACTGGTGTCCAACCAGGAACACCGTTTCATCGTTCAGGAACAACTGGAGCAGATCGACCAGCAGGCGCAGTTGCTGCTGCTCGAGCCCTTCGGTCGTAACACCGCGCCAGCCGTGGCCATGGCCGCGCTGCAACTGATGGCCGAGGGTCGTGACGAGCTGATGCTGGTGCTGCCGGCCGACCACGTGCTGGATGATCAGCAGGCGTTCCGCCAGGCTCTGGCGCTGGCCACCGTGGCCGCCGAGAAGGGCGAGATGGTGCTGTTCGGCGTACCGGCCAACCGCCCGGAAACCGGTTACGGCTACATCCGCGGGCAGGCCGACGGCAACCTACCCGACGGCGTGGCACGGGTCGCCAGCTTCGTCGAGAAGCCCGACGCCAAGCGCGCCACCGAGTATGTGAAGAGCGGCGACTACTACTGGAACAGTGGCATGTTCCTGTTCCGCGCCAGCCGCTTCCTCGAAGAACTCAAGCATCACGACGTGGACATCTACGACACCTGCCTGCTGGCTCTGGAACGCAGCCAGCGCGACGGCATGCAGATCGCCATCGACCCGGCTACCTTCGCCTGCTGCCCGGACAACTCCATCGACTACGCGGTGATGGAAAAAACCCAGCGCGCCTGCGTGGTGCCGCTGGCCGCCGGCTGGAACGATGTCGGCAGTTGGTCGTCGATCTGGGAGGTGCACGACAAGGACGCCGACGGCAACGTCACCAAGGGCGACGTGATGGTCGAGGACAGTCGCAACTGCCTGGTACACGGCAATGGCAAGCTGGTCTCGGTGCTCGGCCTCGACGATATCGTCGTCGTGGAAACCAAGGACGCCATGATGGTGGCGCACAAGGATCGCGTGCAGGACGTGAAGAAACTGGTCGGCCGCCTCGACGAACAGGGCCGCTGCGAAACGCAGAACCACTGCGCCGTGTACCGCCCCTGGGGCTCGTACGACTCGGTGGACATGGGCGGCCGTTTCCAGGTCAAGCACATCACCGTCAAGCCGGGTGCGCAGCTCTCGCTGCAGATGCACCACCACCGCGCAGAGCACTGGATCGTGGTCTCCGGCACGGCCAAGGTGACTTGTGACGACCGTGAGTTCCTGCTCACCGAAAACCAGTCCACCTACATCCCGATGACCTCGGTTCACCGCCTGAGCAACCCGGGCAAGATCCCCCTGGAAATCATCGAAGTGCAATCGGGCACCTACCTGGGCGAAGACGACATCGAACGTCTGGAAGACGTGTATGGCCGCAGTGATGCGGTGACCGCCGGCGCTGCTCACTGAGCGCTTCGTAGCCCGGATGCAATCCGGGGATATCTGCATGACATTCCCCGGATTGCATCCGGGCTACGCCTCCCCTGTCACACCCTGCGACAGCCCATGCGGTTAACCTGGCCAGGTACCTTGTGTAGGATGGGTGGCAGACTCTTACCAAGGTTGCCTCCATGCTCTTCGGTGTCGTGCTCGTCATTACCTGGCTGATCCTGCTGATCCGCTATCCGACCAAAGCCCTGCCGGTGTCCATGGCCGCGCTGGTCGGCCTCGGCCTGGTAGCGACCTGGGTGCTCTGGCAGGAAACTCGTGACGAGCGCTACCTCGCGCACCTCGAACTGCGCCTGAGCTACGACCCGCAGCAATGCCCCGCCGACCGCCCCCTGGCCATCAATCTGAAGAACGGCAGCGATGCCGCGCTGCTGGAGCTGCGCTGGGAAGTCGCCGCCTACCGCCCCGGCAACGCCACCAACCTGGCCCAACGCCTCTATGAATCGCCGCGCTACACTGGCCCCGGCGAACTGCTGCCTGGCGCCAGCTGGAACGACTGCATGCCATTGCCCGACCTGCGCAGCGGCTATCGCCCGGCTACGCTGGAGTTTCGCGCAGAACGCCTGCAAGGCCAGTTCATCCGCTAAGGTAGGGTGACGCGGGGCCACCCAGGCCGTGCGCACCGACGACTCGCCCATCGCAGCACAGCCCAAGGAACCCCGCCATGTCCCAACCCAGCGTCCTGATCACCGGTTGCTCCAGCGGCATCGGCCGCGCCCTCGCCGATGTATTCAAGACCGCGGGCTACGCCGTATGGGCCACCGCGCGCAAGGACAGCGACCTTGCTGCACTCGCCGAGGCCGGCTTTCACGCAGTGGCCCTCGATGTCAACGACGGCGAAGCAGCGCAACGTCTGGCCGAACGCCTCGCAATCGAGATCGGCGGCCTCGACGTGCTGATCAACAACGCGGGGTACGGCGCCATGGGCCCGCTGCTCGACGGAGGCGCGGAAGCCATGCGCAAACAGTTCGAGACCAACGTGTTCTCCATCGTCGGCGTGACCCACGCCTTCTTCCCGCTGCTACGCCGCAGCCGCGGTCTGGTGGTGAACATCGGCAGCGTTTCATCCGTGCTGGTGACGCCCTTTGCCGGTGCCTACTGCGCGTCCAAGGCGGCGGTGCATGCCTTGAGCGATGCGCTGCGCATGGAACTGGCGCCCTTTTCCATCGAGGTGATGGAAGTGCAGCCTGGCGCCATCGCCTCCAGCTTCGGTGCCAACGCCAGCCAGCAGGCCGAAGCGCTGATCCGTGAAGACTCGCCCTGGTGGCCGCTACGCGAAGGCATTCGCGCCCGTGCCAACGCCTCGCAGGACAACCCGACGCCAGCCCTGCACTTCGCCCGCCAGTTATTGGCCGCCGTGCAGGCCAGCAAACGGCCGCGCCTGCTGCGCCTGGGCAATGGCAGCCGCGCCCTGCCGCTGATGGCGACACTGCTACCCAAGGCCCTGCTGGAGCGGGTGCTGAGCAAACGCTTCGGCCTGGCGCAGAAACTGTGAGCCAAGGCCTGCAACTGCATTACTACGCCATCGCCGGCGTGATCGCGGCCGTGCTGCTGAACCTGCTGCTGCGCACCTTCGTGCGCCTCGGCGGTGTATTCACCACCCTGCTGATCGCTGCAGCCATCGCCGCTGGCCTGGCGCTGGTATTCCACTGGCGCCAGGGCCGCGCACCGAGCAACACCGAACGCTGGCGCTTCACTGTTCTCTATGGCGGTGTGCTCGGTCTGCTTTACCTGGGGTTACTGGGCATGATGTTCCTGCAGGACGCACCCAGCCCCATGGGCCTGTTCCTCTTCAGCCTGCACTACCTATGCTATCCCGCGCTGGCGTGGCTGGCCTTCTCGCCGCGTTATGGCCGCTGATTCCTAGTCTGGACACCCGCATGCTGCACACTCTCGCCGTCGCCAACTACCGCTCGATCAACAGCCTGATCCTGCCACTGGGCCGGCTCAACCTCATCACCGGCGCCAACGGCAGCGGCAAATCCAATCTCTACCGTGCCCTGCGCCTGCTGGCGGAGACCGCTCAGGGTGGGGTGGTCAACGCACTGGCCCGCGAAGGCGGACTGGAGTCGAGCTTCTGGGCAGGCCCGGAGAAAATCTCCCGACGCATGCTGGGCGGCGAGGTGCCGGTACAGGGTGGCCCCCGGCAGAACGTGATCCGCCTGCGCCTGGGTTTTGCTGGTGAGGACTTCGGCTACTCAATCGCCCTAGGCCTGCCAGAGCCGAGCACCTCGGCCTTCGCCCTCGACCCGGAAATCAAGCGCGAATGCATCTGGGCCGGCGCCAGCTACCGCCCGGCCTCGCTGCTGGTGGATCGCGCCGGGCCCATGGTGCGCATGCGCGAAGGCCGCAGTTGGCAGGTACTGGCCCAGCATGTGCCGAACTACGACAGCCTATTCGATCAGATCGGCAACGACCCGAACTGCCCCGAAGTGTTCCAGCTGCGCGAGACCATCCGCCGCTGGCGCTTCTACGATCACTTTCGCAGCGACGCCGACGCCCCGGCGCGCCAACCACAACTGGGCACACGCACGCCGGTGCTGCATCACGACGGGCGTGATCTCGCCGCCGCACTGCAGACCATCCGCGAAATTGGTGATCGCACCGCGCTGGACGCTGCGATCGACGATGCCTTCCCTGGCAGCCGCCTGCACATCGACTTCCAGGCGGGCGGGCGCTTCGCCGTCGAACTGCGCCAGGAAGGTTTGCTGCGCCCCCTGAGCGCCGCCGAGCTGTCCGACGGAACCCTGCGCTACCTGCTGCTGGTCGCTGCGCTGCTCACCTCCAGACCGCCCTCGTTGATGGTGCTCAACGAACCGGAAACCAGTCTGCACCCGGATCTGCTGCCAGCCCTGGGCCGCCTGATCATCGCCGCCTCGAAGCAGACCCAGGTATGGGTGGTGTCACACGCCAGCCGGCTGATCGCCACGCTGAAGGAAAGCCCTGAATGCAACACCCTGGAGCTGGACAAACAGCTCGGCCAAACCCGCATCCGCGGCCAAGGCATGCTCGACGAGCCGCCCTGGCATTGGCCGGATTGAGCATTCCTTGAGCGGTGCCCAGAAATACCTCAGGTATCAATCCAGCAGTCTGGCCGGCGTATAAGGCGCAGGATCGATGATCGGCTCATGTTTGAGCATGAGATCGACCAACAACTGGCAGGATGCCGGAGCCAGTACCAGCCCATTGCGGAAATGCCCGCAGTTGAGCCATAGGCCAGGGTGAGAAGGCACCTCACCAATAAAGGGAATCCCCTCAGGCGATCCAGGCCGCAAACCGGCCCAGTGCCCCACCACCTCGGCGTCCTTGAGTGCGGGCAATAGCTCTTCAGCCGATGCCTTAAGGCTTTCCAACGCCTTGTCGGTCGGCGTCTTGTCGAACCCCGCGTATTCCAGCGTGCTACCGATCAGGATATGCCCATCGCGCCGAGGGATCGCATAACGCCCCTTGGCCAGCACCATACTCGGCAGAAAATCCTCGGCACATTTATAGAGAATCATCTGCCCCTTGACCGGCTCGACCGGTAACGCCAGTCCTAGCGTCCTGAGCAACTCACCACTCCAGGCCCCCGCCGCCAGCACCACACGCTCGGCACGAATCTCGCCATCTACCGTGGTCACTCCGCAGATACGGCCTTTTTCCTGAATAAAACCCGTGACCGGACAATGCTCACGCAACTCCACGTTCGGCATGGCCAACAACGCCGCTCGCAGCGCTTTCACCAAACGGGGATTACGCACATTGGCCACACCCGGCATATGAATGGCGCGCTTAAAACCACCGCCCAGAACAGGTACCTGCTGATAAGCCTCAGCGACATCCACCGAAAACAACGGACGCCCCTCGCGCTGAGCCCAGGCCAGCGCCTCGACCTCATCATCCAGATCCAGCCAATACAGCCCGGTGACATGCACCTCGGGATCGACCCCCGTCTCGTCCAACAAACGCTGACCAAAGTCGGGATAGAAATCCTGCGACCAATGCGCCAGCGCCGTCACAGCTGCGCTGTAACGCCAGGGGTAGAGAGGGGAAACGATGCCCCCGCCGGCCCAGGAGGATTCGCGGCCGGTATCTTCCTTATCAAGGACACACACTCGCGCCCCCGAAAGCCCCAGCAAGAGAGCCGATAGCATTCCTATCGCACCGCCTCCAACCAACAACACCTTCCCATCACTTTTCATGCGGTGATCCTGAGCTACTCTGTTCTACACAACCAACTGGCAAGGATGCTGGAACATGCCCCGAAAAATCTACGGGCGTACGCTCATCGAAACGATGAGCGCTCTCGCCATACTATCGATACTTCTCACGATCGCCCTCCCAAACCTGCAAGACATGCGTGATAACAATGAACGTACCCAAGCCGTCAATCAGATGATTGCAGTGATTCATCATGCTCGTAGTAGTGCGGTTTTTGGTCGAACGGTTGTTAGTGTGTGCCCAGGGAAAAGTAACTGCACAGGTGACAAGCACTGGCACACACGCCTGTTGATATTTCGAGACGGAAATGCAAATGGTTATTTGGATCTGGATGACGATTTACTGCACCAGGTAAAAATCGCTGATGAGTTTCATTGGCAATGGAACAGAAACAAAGGCCACCTCCAGTTCGAAGCAGATGGTTCCACAAGAGCTCTGAATGGAACTCTTACCTTGTGCAAAGGTGCCATCCCCCTTCAGCAAGTAGTGATTAGCCTATCAGGACGCACACGAACTCAGCCCCCTAAAAAAGGGACAAGCTGTTAAGGTTTGCGTGACATCTGTCACGGACCTCGCTTGATACCAACCCCTCATCAGCCAATTTGCCCGCTTGTCTGCGGGCGTCAGCTTTCGGTAAACCCTGACGCTAAATTATCCTTGCAGTTTTGCGTTTGCCGTCGCCGGAGCATTCATGGAATCAAGCAAGGGGTTCACGTTAATAGAGCTGATGGTTGTCATTGCGCTGATTGCCATCGTCGCAAGCATCGCCGTGCCAAGCTACCAGGCGATGATGGAGGGTGGCCGCCAGACCTCTGCGAGGAACGGCTTGCTGGGAGCGCTACAACTGGCTCGCAGCGAGGCTGTCGCCAGAAATATCGCTGTCAGTGTCACTACAGTTGGGTCAACGTGGGTCGTCAATGACGGCACCGAAGATTTGCGAGTAATTGCCATACCGAATGGAGTCGCAGCGGACAACGTCGCAATCACCTTTCAAGCTAACGGCCGCCCCCAAGCAGCAACCAGCATAGATGTAGGCGGACGTGATATTGAAGTAAATGCCATAGGTCGAGCAAGCGCAGCAGCTACACACCAGCAGACAACGACACCGTAAGCCAGGGATATCGAATGAGCACTTTAAGCAATTACGGAAGTCGCGGCTTCACCTTGGTAGAAGTCATGGTTGCCGTCGTGATCTTGGCCATCGGTCTATTAGGTATGGCCACCCTTATGATGAATAGCCTGCAATCCAGTGAAAGCGCTTACTCTCGCAGTCAGGCAACCATGCTGGCTTATGACATCATCGACCGTATGCGAGCCAACAAGGTTTTGGACGCAAACAGTCCTTATCAAAACTTTCGCGTCACTCATGCGTCACTGAGCAACGACTATGTACTCGCTAATCCTGCGGCCTGCCCTGCTGCTAATGCAGGGAATGCCAATGCCTCAGGTGTGACAAAAGCTCAGTACGATTTAGGCCAGTGGTGCCGCCAACTACAAACCAGCCTCCCCAACGTACTCCCTGGAACCAATATCAGTCGTAATGGCGCTATCTACACCGTAGACCTACGCTGGCAAGAGGTTTATGACAGCGATGGTGATGGCAATCAGGATGTCGGCACTCTAGTAGTGGAGGCCGAACTATGAAGCAACAGCAAGGTTTATCTCTGATTGAACTAATGGTCGCCATTGTAATTAGCTCATTACTAATTCTTGGCGTAACAGAAATCTTCTCTCGCACCTTCTTCGCTGATCGTGACAACACTGAACTTACCTATATGCAAGAAAGTGGTCGGCTTGCCTTGGAAATCATTGGGCAAGACGCAAGGAGAGCAGGCTTTCAAGGCTGCGTAGCATCAGATACCGTAACTGCTTTCGCGCCAGACAATACCACCCTACCTCGCGATGCAGTCAGCAGTACGGATGCAAACAGCCTTACTTTCCGTTATGCAACCCCCGGAAGTGGCTGTGGCACAATCGCACTAAATTTTGAGCCACCTATCACCTATACCAACACGAATGGTGGAATCAGCCGCAATGGCGATCCGATTTTAGATAATGCAACTCTGGCCTTCAATTTCATTCCAAACAACGACCCTATAGCTGCGAGCGCCATTCACGTTCAAATAACTGTATCTGACTCACGTACTGCAGGTACACCACTAAGTGCTCGAACCTTCAGTGCCACTTATGAAATGAGGAATCGCCTGCAATGAAGCCTAAACAGGAAGGTATGGTATTGCTGGTCAGTTTGGTATTACTTCTTATGCTCACCATCATTGCCATAACCGCCGCCTCGCAATCCAATTTGCAGCTACGTATTTCCTCCAATAGCCAACAGCAAAACATTGCATTTCAAGCGGCAGAAAGTGGCTTGCAACGCTGGGCCAATGATTACTTCTCGCGCACCGATGCTGACCCAAGCTTAGTCGGCGCGATAGATGGAGACAGCCCTCATTGGCAGTTTCAAGCGTCCCCCAGCTTAGCGACCAACTTGCCTCTCTCTGAAGGAATGGGCATTACCGAGCCTGGTCTCCGAGTCTACCGTTTCGAAGTGCGCAGTGTCGGAGAAGCCTGCGGAAGTAATGGTGGTGACTGCAATGTTAGCGCCGCTCATCGACAAGGCTTTCAGAATCGAAGCTTTAGCACCAACAACTAATCTTTGCACTTATTCATCACGACTGCGCGGCAGTATTTGAGGACATCCCCATGAAACGCCTGAACCAATTGCGCGTTTTTGCTACTTCAGCACTGGCCAGCACATTTATTTTATCAAGTGCTCTGAGCCATGCAGATGATACCGAGGTATTCTTCGGTGGCCCTGCTATTGACGACACCATCAAGCCAAACGTTTTTTTCATTCTTGACAACTCTGGCTCTATGGCATGGAGGTTAGATCGAGACAGCACACCAACTAGTGCCTCTCACGGCCCTGCACGCATGACAGTACTCAAGGAAGCTTTCAACGAGATTCTTAATACGACAAGCGGTGTTAACATAGGAGTGATGGCGCTCAACAGCCGCACGGACTTCTACAAAGATCGCCTAGTTTATCCAGTGGAATACATCGACAACACACTGGGTATTTCCTCTGTGGCACCAGAAATTTTGGTTTCGGCAGACGACGCCACCCGCCAAACAACCAATCCATCATCCACTAACATCAACAACCCAACATTGGTGATGGGCTACATAAAAAACCCTGCGGGCAATACAATCATACGTGACCTCAGCACCCCAAATACTCAAGGGTACTCTAACAACAACTCCAGCTATTACCTTAAAAGCGGATATACTTGCTCAGTAAAAATCGGAACAGCACGCGACTATTGTGATACGGGTGCAAAAACCAGACTCAACGCACGCAACAACACATCCTCAGGTCAAACGGGACTTTTTCTATTCCGAAACTTGAACATTCCAAAAGGAGTCACAATTACAAGCGCCACTCTTACCGTCACTCCAGAGACAAGCAATGGAACCAAGCCCGGTGTTAGAGTACGGATCGAGAACAGCAAAGCTCCTGCTGCACTCAATGATGCAACGCTGCTAGATGATCGTGACTTCACCACTATTTCAACTGGAAACTTGGCCAACAATAACGCCAAACTCGCCGGCAGCAACTGGACAGTCAACACCGCCTTCAATATTGACCTCACCAGCGAAGTACAGAATCTACAAAACAGCACTCCAAGCGCCGACCCTATCTCTGACCTTCTATTGGAGTTTCGTGTCACCAACGATGCCAACTACTACTATCGCGTTGGCGACACCACTGCCTCGCCCAAATTAACCATAACTTACTCAGGGAACGAAGATAACTCTCGCACTACCGGCCTGCGTTTTCAAAACGTCGCAATCCCCCAAGGCGCGACTATCACATCAGCTCGTCTAGACTTTGTCGCTGCTGGTTCTGATGACCGCCCGGTTACTTTCGCCATTAGTGCACAAAACACGGGAAATGCTGCAGAATTCAACACAACTGAAGACTTTACTGGCCGCGCAAAGACTGGAGCAGTGAACTGGACTCCCCAAGAATGGCGAACAGAAAACCCTCCAGTTTACCTAGAAGGGCCAAGCGTCATCAGTCAAGTACAGCAAGTCGTCAATAATTCCGCCTGGTGCGGAAACAACGCCATGGCATTCTTTGTTACACCCACCAGTGGTGATGGCTCACGTACAACCTATAGCGTCGATGGATCCAATCTACGACCAGTTTTACGAGTCACCTATAGCGGTGGAGATAATGGATGCCTGCAACCGGTTTTGGAAGCTCGAGTCATCAGTTCCAAGAACGATGCAAGACAAAGTGGCAGTGCCGTTTCCCTAAACCAAACGACACTTAGTATTGGCAATAACGTCACCGTCGCCGCTCGATTCGAGAACCTGCCAGTTTTACGAAATGCTCAGGTTCTTGAATCCCAGGTGATTGTCACTCGCAGCGGTACCAGCGGCACATCCAACGTCACACTTCACATAGAAAACTCAGCCAACTCCAGTGAGTTGCAGGCTAGCAACAACAACCTGAGCAGCCGTTCAACTTATACAGGCCCCTCGTGTGTCCTCAACGGAGAACGAACCATATGCTCTGGCACCGCCCTTAACACTGCTTTACAGAACGTATTTGCCAAAACTGGATGGAGCGATGGTAATTCTCTATCTGTTATGCTCAAAGCAACCAATAGTGGCAATGACTACATAACTCATGCTTTTGATGGCAGCCCGACTCAAGCAATAAAACTGCGCATGAAGTTATCCAGCGGCAGCCTCGGCAGTAATGCGCGCACAGTCAAACAGCATGTCGACGGGCTGGTACAGCAAATGAATGCCAGCGGTGGAACACCTATCGTTCCTGCCCTATACGACGCAGCACGCTATCTATCTGAAAAACGTGGCAACAGTGGAGTATTTGGGGTTACAAGTCCAATCACTAGTGCATGCCAACCGACTCACTTGGTATTGCTAACTGACGGTAAACCAGAGGGAACCAGCACCGCTGCAACCAGCGGCATACCATCAATGACAGGAGCCAGTTGCAGTACTAGCGGAATTGGTTATAGCGATGAGCTGTGTGCCCGTGAATTGGTTCGATGGATGGCTAACGAAGATCAGTCTAGTTTCGAGGGTGATAATTTTATAACCACCCACACAGTAGGCTTCGCGCTTAATGCGCGACCAACTGAGTCGGCTCAGATTCAAAGATTTCTACGGGATTTGGCAACTGAGGGTAAAGGTGGTTTCTATACCGCAGATGACGCCTCAACCCTGGCCGATTCATTCAGCAAGATTATTCAAGAAGTACTCGCAACAGACACAACATTCGTTAGTGCCAGTGCGGCGGTTAACACTTTCAACCGCCAAGATAACAAAGACGAAGTTTATTTCTCTCTGTTTCGTCCATCAGATACTGATCGCTGGCCCGGAAACCTCAAACGCTATCGAATGATGGTCGAGAATGGCCGTATCTGGCTGGCTGACGCCGACAATACCCCAGCTATCGATGCCAATACAGGTTTCTTCAAAGCTGAAGCCCGCAGTTGGTGGTCGGCAAGCCGGGATGGAAGCAACGTTGCAGCAGGAGGTGCAGCTTCTCGGCTCCCAGCCATGGGCAGCCGAAAGCTTTTGACTAATGTTAGCCCGACATCCAATGCGCTGAGCAACATCGAAACCGGCAACGCTGCGTTGACTCAGGAAAAGCTCAACGTCACCAATGCAACAGACCGAGCCAACCTGATCAGCTACATTCGTGGCGCAGACTCAAGCACACCAGCCCTCGATAGAAAGGCCCTAGGCGATCCGCTGCACTCTACTCCTACGCTGATCACCTATGCATGCAATAGCTATAACGCTCAGAATATTTGCGAAAGCGAGGATCAATCCGCAATTATTGGTACAAACGAAGGCTTTGTACATCTCTTTAATACCAGCACAGGTGCAGAACAATTTGCCTTCATGCCCGAAGTACTGCTGCCTAATATCAAACAATTGCGAGAGAACGCTAAGTCTACATCTCCTAAACCTCGCCTGTATGGTATGGATAATACTGTTACCGTTTGGTCTAACGACGCCAATGGCAATGGCGTGATTTTCGGGGGTAAAGACCCTAGCAATCCAAGTAATACTCTCAGCGGACTGAACCCTAACGAGTTCGTCTACGCGTACGCCACAATGGGTCGCGGCGGCTCAGATATCTATGCCCTAGATATTACCAACCGCTCATCTCCAACATTGCTGTGGAAGATCCAGGGCGGGATCACCCCGGGTTTTGAAAGACTAGGTCAGACTTGGTCAGCCCCCGTAAAGACCAAAATCAATGTGGGCGGCACCATTACTGATGTTCTTATATTTGGAGGCGGCTACGACCCTAACCAAGACAATGTCGACGTCCGTACTGTCGATAGCCGCGGCAACGCAATCTATATCGTCAATGCCAAAACAGGCGCACGTATCTGGTCTGCTAGTAATGTCGCTGGGCACAGTACTACTCTGAACCAGATGCGTTACAGTATTCCTGCACGAGTATCTGTCGTTGGACTGCAGCCTGATAGCGCAGGTAATGCAGTAGTTAATCCACAAGGCTTGGCTGGACAGATTTTTGTAGGTGATATGGGCGGGCAGGTCTGGCGCTTCTACATAAACAATGGCAGTAGCGGCAGCTCGCTTATTACTCCTGCAGGCAATGGAGGAAGCGGAGTATTGGCCAGTATCGGAGGAGCCGCCCCCGAAAGTGCCCGCCGCTTTTACCACGAGGCAGAACTTGCGCTGTTAAACGTCAACGGCACTAAAATGCTGACCGTAAACATTGGAAGTGGCTACCGAGGTCACCCCCTAAATAGTGTGATCGAGGATCGTTTCTACTCGTTCCGGACACACTTAGTAAAGGGAGCTGCGCCTGAAGTGACCCTGACGGAAAACTCTCTCTATGACGCCACAAGTAATGCGGCTCAAACTAGTAGTGAAATCGCCACTGCCGTCGCTAACAACACGAATGGATGGATGATTCGCCTGCCACGTTCGGGCGAAAAAGTACTTAGCCGTCCATTGGTTGCGGATGGGATGGTTCTGTTTAGCACCTATGAACCTCAAAGCAACCCAACACTTTGTCGAGCCTCAGTAGGTGTATCTCGTGCCTACACGGTCATGTTGGGGGACGCAACCGGCCTGACGATTGATCGCTTTACAGAGAGCAAGGCAAGTAGCCTGCCGTCTAACCCTCAAATTTACTGTGCTGGTAACGCTTGCTGGGTTTACCATGATCCGTCAGACCTAGTGCCCGTCTCAAATGGTAGTGAGAGTGGCCCAGATATCTGCGCAGCCAGTGCTAACCCCGAAAAATGCCGCTGTGATAACAACCCTCGCTGCATCTGGATGCCACCGACACCTCGTCTGTATTGGATCGATGAAGAATAAGGACGGATAATGAGACAACAACAAGGCTTTACACTGATTGAGGTGATGATCGTTGTAGTGATCATTGCCATTCTCGCAGCGATCGCAATACCAAGTTACACAGCGTATCTTGATCGAGCGGCCTGCGAAGATGGGAAATCGCTAATTATGCAGGCAGCGGCAAATGCCGAGCGACGACGAGCACAGAACGCAGGCAGTTACGTTGGATTCAACGCCCTACCACAGAATACGAGCGAGTTCTCAATTGCAGTGGGTAACATTACTGCGACTGCTTATACCCTAACTGCCACAGCGACTGGCAGGCTTGCAGCCGGCACATTGACTCTGACTGCCGCAAATGTGAGAGGTGGGAGTCTAGCAGGGCAATGTAACTGGTGAGATAAAGCGATAATAGAAGTGAAAGCCGGCTACAGCCGGCTTTCTCTTTCCTAGAATGAGGGGGCGTTAAACGTGCTTCACTCTTAATTCTTTCGGCATCGAAAATGTAATGTTCTCCGGCCGTCCATCCAACTCGCTCTCCCCCACCGCCCCCCAAGCACGCAGTTGATCGACCACCCCACGCACCAGTACTTCAGGGGCAGATGCGCCCGCGGTGATTCCAACGCCGCCCACCCCTTCGAACCATTCAGCCTCAAGGTCTTCGGCGCCATCGATCAGATAGGCCGGAGTGCCCATGCGCTCAGCCAGCTCGCGCAAGCGGTTGGAGTTGGAGCTGTTGGGACTGCCAACGACCAGCAGCACGTCGCACTCGCTGGCCAGTTGCTTGACCGCATCCTGGCGGTTCTGCGTGGCGTAGCAGATATCGTCCTTGCGCGGACCGCCAATGGCGGGAAACTTGGCGCGTAGGGCGTCGATCACCTTGCTGGTGTCATCCATCGACAAGGTTGTCTGAGTGACGAACGCCAGCTTCTCTGGGTTGCGCACCTGCAGTTCGGCAACGTCCGCCTCGTCTTCGACGAGGTAGATATCACCACCATTGCTGGCGTCATACTGCCCCATGGTGCCTTCGACTTCCGGGTGGCCTTCGTGACCGATGAGGATGCACTCACGCCCCTCGCGGCTGTAGCGCACCACTTCCATGTGCACCTTGGTCACCAGCGGGCAGGTGGCGTCGAAGACCTTCAGGCCGCGACGAGCGGCTTCATCGCGCACGGCTTTGGAGACACCATGGGCACTGAAGATCACGATGACATCATCCGGCACCTGATCCAGTTCTTCGACGAATACAGCACCACGGGCACGTAGGTCTTCGACCACGAATTTGTTGTGCACCACTTCATGACGCACATAGATCGGTGGGCCGAACACTTCCAGGGCGCGGTTAACGATCTCGATGGCGCGGTCTACACCGGCACAGAAGCCGCGGGGATTGGCGAGTTTGATATGCATGCAAGGCGTCTCGGTGTAATCAGGGGATCGGAACAAGTCGACTGAGCGATCCCGAAAGTCATAGCCTGCGCGCAATACGTGCAGGTCACAACAAGGGTTTCGCGGCTAAAACCGCTCCCACAGGGCAGGTGCTGCTGACTAGAGCGCCTTGACCTCGATGATCTCCACTTCGAAGTCCAGCACCTTGCCGGCTAGCGGGTGGTTGAAGTCGATGGTGACCTGATTGTCATCGAATGCTTTGACCACACCAGGTAGCTCGGTGTTGGCCGCATCGTTGAAAATCACCAGCAGCCCCTCGGAAAGCTCCATACCCTCGAACTGGCTGCGCGGCATGATCTGCACATTCTGCGGATTCGGCTGGCCGAACCCCTGTTCTGGTTGAACTTGCACATTACGCTTGTCGCCAGCCTTGAAGCCATACAGGGCCTGCTCGAAACCGGGCAACAGGTTGCCATCGCCAACCTTGAAGGTGGCCGGCTGCTTGTCGAAGGTGCTGTCGACCACATCGCCGCTTTCCAGCTTGAGGGCGAAATGCAGGGTCACTTCCCTGTCCGGGCCGATGCGTACGTCTGTCATTGCGTAGCCTCCTTCGCGGACTTGTCGCTCTTGAACATATCCAGTGCCAGTAGGATGGCGCCGATGGTGATGAAGGTGTCGGCCAGGTTGAACGCCGGGAAGTACCAGCGGTTCTGCCAGTGCACCAGAATGAAGTCGACCACATGGCCGAGCACCACGCGGTCGTAGAGGTTACCCAAGGCACCGCCAAGCACCATCGCCAGCGCTACCGCCAACAGGGTCTCGTGACGCTTGAGGCGCTTGAGCCAGACGACCAGCACGACACTGACGACGATGGCGATGGCGGCGAAGAACCAGCGCTGCCAGCCATCGGCATCAGCCAGGAAGCTGAATGCTGCGCCGGTGTTGTAGGCCAGCGTCCAGTCGAAATAGTCAGGGATGACCTGAATTCGCTGGTACATGTTCAGGCTGCCTTCGAAGAAATCCTTGGTCACACGATCGACGACCAGGATCAGCACACTCAGCAACAGCCAGGGCAGATGCCCGAAACGCGAGGACTCAGGCATGCTTGCGAACCTCGCCTACACCTTCAATATTGCTGACGCAGCGCTCGCACAGATCCGGATGAGCGGCATGACTGCCGACATCGGCGCGGAAGTGCCAGCAGCGACCACACTTGGCGTGGGCAGACTTGAGGATCTTCAGCTTCAGACCTTCGACTTCGGTCACCACTGCGTCAGCCGGTGCATCGGCCAGCGGCGCGGTCTGCGCAGCCGAGGTGATCAAGGCAAAACGCAGCTCGTCGCCAAGCTTGGCCAGGTCAGCCTGCTTGGCGTCGTCGCAGAACAGGGTCACCTCAGCCTGCAGGCTGGCCCCGATGGCCTTGGCCGTGCGCAGGTTCTCCAGTTCCTTGTTCACTGCCGCCTTGACCGCCATGACGCGATCCCAGTAGGCACGATCCAGCTCGAAGCCTTCCGGCAGACGATCCAGCCCTTGATACCAAGTGCTCAGCATCACCGACTCGTCACGCTCGCCCGGCAGGAACTGCCAGATTTCCTCGGCGGTGAAAGCCAGGATTGGCGCGATCCAGCGCACCAGTGCCTCGCTGATGTGGTACAGCGCGCTCTGGCAGGAGCGACGCGCCACGCTGTCAGCAGCGGTGGTGTACTGACGATCCTTGATGATGTCCAGGTAGAAGCCGCCCAGCTCCTGCACGCAGAAGTTGTGCACCTTCGAGTAGACGTTCCAGAAACGGTACTCGGAGTAGGCCTCGGTCAGTTCGTCCTGCAAACGCGCGGTGGCGTCGACAGCCCAACGATCCAGATCGAGCATCTGCTCGGCGGGCAGCAAATCCTTGGCCGGATCGAAACCATTGAGGTTGGCCAGCATGAAGCGCGCAGTGTTGCGGATACGCCGGTAAGCATCGGCACTGCGCTGCAGGATCTGATCGGAAACCGCCATCTCACCGGAGTAGTCGGTGGATGCGACCCACAGGCGCAGGATATCGGCGCCGAGACTGTCGATGACCTTCTGCGGCGCGACCACGTTACCGAGCGATTTCGACTGCTTGCGCCCCTGCTCATCGACGGTGAAGCCGTGAGTCAGCAGTTCCTTGTACGGCGCGTGGCCGTCGATGGCGCAGCCGGTCAGCAACGAGGAATGGAACCAACCACGATGCTGGTCTGAGCCTTCCAGATACAGGTCGGCAGCCGGGCCGCTGGCATGCGCCAGCTCGGCGTGGGAGCCACGCAGCACGTGCCAGTGAGTGGTACCGGAGTCGAACCATACATCCAGGGTGTCGCGGCTCTTGTCGTACTGATCAGCCTCGGCGCCCAGCAGCTCGGCGGCGTCCAGCTTGAACCAGGCCTCGATGCCTTGCTGCTCGACGCGCTTGGCGACTTCTTCCATCAGCTCCACGGTACGCGGGTGCAGCTCGCCGCTTTCCTTGTGGGTGAAGAACGGAATCGGCACACCCCAGTTGCGCTGACGCGAGATGCACCAGTCCGGGCGACCGGCAATCATGCTGTGCAGGCGTGCCTGGCCCCAGGCCGGGACGAACTTGGTTTCTTCGATGGCCGCCAGGGAGCGCTCACGCAGGGTGCCGCCCTCCTTGGGTTTAGTATCCATGCCGACGAACCACTGCGCGGTGGCGCGGTAGATCAGCGGCGTCTTGTGGCGCCAGCAGTGCATGTAGCTGTGGCTGATAGTGGTGTGCTTGAGCAGTGCACCGACTTCCTCGAGCTTGGCGATGATGGCCGGGTTGGCCTTCCAGATGAACTGGCCGCCGAAGAACGGCAGCGACTCGACGTACACACCGTTGCTCTGCACCGGATTGAGGATCTCGTCGTTGCTCATGCCGTAGCGCTTGCAACTGTGGAAGTCGTCTTCACCATAGGCAGGTGCCGAGTGAACGATACCGGTACCGGCGCCCAGTTCGACGTACTCGGCCAGGTACAGCGGCGACAGACGCTCGTAGAACGGGTGGCGGAAGTTGATCAGCTCCAGCGCCGCGCCAGGCGCAGTGGCGATCACGTCGCCCTGCAAGCCATAGCGTTGCAGGCAGCTCTCGACCATTTCCTCGGCCAGCAGCAGCACACGGTCGCCGACATCCACCAGAGCGTAGGTAAACTCCGGGTGCACGTTCAAAGCCTGGTTGGCCGGAATGGTCCAGGGCGTGGTGGTCCAGATGACGATGGCGGTCGGTTTGCTCAGGCTGGACAGGCCAAAAGCGGCGGCCAGTTTGTCGGCATCTTCGACCGGGAAGGCCACGTCGATGGCTTCGGACTTCTTGTCCTGATACTCGACTTCAGCCTCAGCCAGTGCCGAACCGCAGTCGAAGCAGAAGTTGACCGGTTTGAGGCCCTTGAACACGAAGCCGTTCTTGACCATTTCCGCCAGGGCGCGGATTTCACCGGCCTCGTTGGCAAAGTTCATGGTCAGGTACGGGTTGTTCCAGTCACCCAGCACACCCAGGCGGATGAAGTTGGCTTTCTGCTCCTCAACCTGCTCGGCCGCATAGGTGCGGCAGCGCTCGCGGGTCAGGTCAGCCGGCTGGTTCTTGCCGAAGGTGGTCTCGACCTTGTGCTCGATCGGCAGGCCGTGGCAATCCCAGCCCGGCACGTACGGCGCATCGAAGCCGGCCATGGTCTTGGAACGGGTGATGATGTCCTTGAGGATCTTGTTCAGCGCGTGACCGATGTGGATGCTGCCGTTGGCATAGGGTGGGCCGTCGTGCAGCACAAATTTCGGGCGGCCTTCGCCAGCCTTGCGCAGTTTTTCGTATAGACCAATATCAATCCAGCGCTGCAGGGTCTGCGGCTCGCGTTGCGGCAGGCCAGCCTTCATCGGGAAGGGGGTGTCGGGCAGGTTCAGCGTGGCTTTGTAGTCGGTCATGTCGGGCTCTTCATCAGCGGGTGGCTCTGCCAATAATTACGGGCAGCGGCAATATCGGCGGCAATCGCCGCCTTCAAGGCCTCCAGCGAGGCGAAACGCTGCTCATCACGCAGCTTGTGGTGGAATGCCACCGAGAGACGCCGGCCATACAGATCGCCGGCAAAGTCCAGAAGGTGCACTTCCAGATGGGCGCGGCCGTCACCGGCAACGCTGGGGCGCACGCCGATATTGGCGACGCCCGGTTGAATGACACCATCGATTTCACAGCTCACCAGATAGACGCCAGTCAGCGGTACCTTGCGCCGCTTGAGCTGGATATTGGCCGTAGGGGCATCGAGCTGGCGACCGAGTTTCTGTCCGTGCAGCACCCTCCCGGCAATACGGAACGGTCGGCCGAGCAAGGCTTCGGCCAGGTCGAAATCGCCATCGGCCAGAGCCTGGCGCACACGGGTGCTGCTGACCCGGCCGCCACGCACTTCGACGGTGGTCGAGGCGTCGACGCTGAAACCGTAACGCTGGCCCGCAGCCTTGAGAAATTCGAAATCCCCGGCGCGGTCGCAACCGAAGCGGAAATCGTCGCCAATCTCCAGATCCTTCACCTTGAGACCATCGACCAGCACACGCTGCACGAATTCGGCTGCCGAGAGCTCGCGCAAACGACGGTTGAACGCCAGGCACAGCACCATGTCGACGCCTTCGGCCGCCAGCAGGGCGAGCTTGTCGCGCAGACGGGTCAGGCGCGCCGGGGCGGTGTCCGGACCGAAGAATTCACGCGGCTGCGGTTCGAAGATCACCACGCAACTCGGCACGGCCAATTCCGCGGCACGCTCACGCAAACGCGCCAGGATGGCCTGGTGCCCACGATGAACGCCGTCGAAATTACCGATGGTGACCACACAGCCCCGCGACTGGGGCTGCAGGTTATGAAGACCTCGAACCAGCTGCATAGCACGCTTCTTGTTCACAAAGTGGCCGATTATACGCACAGCACGCCATGCACAACAGGCATCGCGATGCCTGGAATCGCAGGTAGCGCCGTACACACCGCTCCTGCAGCGGCCTGATGGCGCCCTGCAATGGCTACAATGCCCGCCTTGCAAAGTCGCGCAGGCGGAATCCCAATATCAGCAGCATGCCGAAGTAGGCGACCAGCCCGACCGCAACCAGAGCACCGAGACGCAGCAGACGCATGAGCATCTCCCCTTCCGCCCAGGCCGGCATGAGCTGCAGCAGCCCCAGCAACGCAGCAACCATCACAGCCACCGCGACTGCCAGCTTGAACAGGAACAGTCCCCAGCCCGGCAAGGGCTGGAAGATATCGGCGCGGCGCAGTTGCCAGTAAAGCAGTCCCGCATTCAGACAGGCCGCTAGACTGATGGCCAACGCCAGGCCGACGTGAGCCATATCCAGGCCGAAGACGAACAGGGCATTCATCGCCTGGGTCGCCAACAGGCTGACCACGGCGATCTTCACCGGTGTCTTGATGTTCTGCTGGGCATAAAAGCCAGGAGCGAGAATCTTGATCAGAATCAATGCAAGCAGACCGACCGAGTAAGCCACCAGCGCACGTTGGGTCATCAACGCGTCCTCTGCGCCGAACTTGCCGTACTGGAACAGCGAGACCACCAGCGGTTCAGCGAGAATCGCCAACGCCAGGGTGCAGGGCAGCACCAGCAGAAAGCACAAGCGCAGCCCCCAGTCGAGCAGGCGACGGTACTCGTCGCGGTTCTTGCTCGCGTAGGTCTTGGAAAGCGCCGGCAGCAGGATGGTACCCAGCGCCACGCCAAGCACACCCGATGGCAGTTCCATCAGGCGGTCGGCGTAGTACATCCAGGACACCGAACCGGCGACTAGAAACGACGCGAAGATGGTGTTGATGATCAGTGAAATCTGACTGACCGATACGCCGAAAATCGCCGGCCCCATCTGCTTGAGCACGCGCCACACTCCGAGATCTCCGAGACTCACGCGCGGCAGCACCAGCATGCCGATTTTCCTCAAATGCGGCAGCTGCCAGAGCAATTGCAGCAGACCGCCCACCAGCACAGCCCAGCCCAGCGCCATGAT
The DNA here is from genome assembly GCF_003008615.1 of Pseudomonas mendocina. Lineage (NCBI taxonomy): Bacteria > Pseudomonadati > Pseudomonadota > Gammaproteobacteria > Pseudomonadales > Pseudomonadaceae > Ectopseudomonas > Ectopseudomonas mendocina. The sequence goes on along the minus strand of NZ_CP027657.1, from coordinate 3,558,200 downwards.
CGGCGGGTCGAAATAGGGCGTCAGGAATAACGCGAAAACGATCATGCTGACATTGAGCAACGTCGGCACGAACGCCGGCACAGAGAAACGGTTCCAGGTGTTGAGAACGGCGCCAGCCAGCGATGACAGGGATATCAGCAATATATAGGGGAAGGTCACGCGCAGCAGATCAACCGTCAGCTCGAAGCGCTCGGCCTCGGCGGCAAACCCCGGCGCGGTAGCCCAGACGATCCAGGGCGCGGCAAGTACACCTATGGCCGTGACCAACGCCAGCACCAGCGTCAGCAAACCGGAGACATAGGCGACAAAGGTTCGCGTGGCCTCCTCGCCCTGCTGCATTTTGTATTCGGCCAGAATCGGCACGAAGGCCTGGGAAAAAGCCCCTTCGGCGAAAATACGACGTAGCAGGTTGGGCAGTTTGAACGCCACCACGAAGGCGTCCGACGCCACCCCAGCGCCGAAGGTACGGGCGATGATGGTGTCGCGCACAAACCCCAGCACACGAGACACCATGGTCAGGGAACTGACGGCAGCCAGGGATTTGAGCAGATTCATGGAGTGTTTCGGCTTCCATAAAGAGGTTTAGTAGCGGACAATCCGCCGCCCAACGAAGGCGACGAGTGTAGCGAGCCACCACTGGTCAGGCCAGCACAGGAAAGCGTCATCAGACTTGACAGCAGGCAGATGGATCGGCATGATTCGCGGCCTTATTTGTCGTAACCCCCCAGTTTTCGAGGAGCTTGACGGTGGCCAACTCACCTTCTGCCAAAAAACGCGCCAAACAGGCTGAGAAGCGCCGTAGCCATAACGCCAGCCTGCGCTCGATGGTTCGTACCTACATCAAGAACGTGGTCAAGGCTATTGCTGCCAAGGATCTCGAGCTTGCCAAGACCGCTTACACTGCAGCAGTTCCGGTCATCGACCGCATGGCTGACAAAGGCATCATCCACAAGAACAAAGCCGCTCGTCACAAGAGCCGCCTGAACGCGCACATCAAAGCGCTGGGCGAAGCTGCTGCCGCTTAATCGCGACAGGTTCTTGCCAAAAATGCCCGCATCGAAAGATGCGGGCATTTTTGTTTGTGCAGTCAACTGCCATCGACAACTTGGCAGCCACCATGCGAAACAGCATCGACCTTGAACAACCGGCACTCACGCTAAAACCTCAAATGCCAACCAGGGAAGGCGGATCAGGCTTTTGTAGGGTGCGCCGCGCACACCAAAGGAACGACCATTCAGCAGCGATGCCCAGGCATACGCAGATAAGCGGTGCGCAAAGCGCACCCTACGACTGGAGAACGCATGAACCCCTTAGGATCAAGAGTGGATTCTAGCGCGCGAAGGAGAAAACCAGAGGCTGCAGCACTAGACTCCCACCTAGAGAGAAGTGAGCAGCCTCTTCAGAACCTCAAGGGCGACTGCAACACCGGGCGCAGTCACCCTGATCGTTACTGAAGCAGAACCTGGCCGATGGTCGGATCCTTGAAGGCGCGAGTCAGCGCATCACTGAGCACATCACTGACCAGCTTGGTGTTGGTCTGCTGATTGGGCGCGGTACCAAAGCGCTGATTCAGCGACGCACCATAGCGGCCGGTATAGCGCCGGCTACCACCCTGCACGTCAGCACGGATGGAGGCTGAAATATCCGCCTCAGTCACATACAGCCCTTCTTTCGGCGACTGGTACTTCAGGTCAGCCAGGGTAATAGTCAGCTGGGGTGCATTGTAGGCATTGGCCGACGGCGTAAAACCGAGCAGACGAACAGCCGCCTCGGCCTCGGCCTGCAATTTCGGCAGCACGCTCTCGCTGCTAACGCTGATGGCGCTGGTTTCCGGATACAGGCCGCCGCGCGTGCCAAGCACGGGCGAAGAGCGACCATCGACGACACGCACCACCACCGGCTGCCCCTGACCAACGGGCGTCAGCGAGCTGGTGAGTTTGGGTTGCGGGGTGAGTTGCTGAGGGCTGTGGGCACAGCCAGCCAAGGTCAGGCTGGCAGCAGCAAGCAGGGCGAACAACGCACGATGCAGCATGCTCGATCTCTCCGAAGGGGATGTCATGAAATGGCCAGCAGTATACCCAGCAGCGCCAGTCGCCGACAGCCATACCTCTATCGACAAGCCCAGCCAGGCGGCGGTTCCTGTCATGGCCCTGTCACCCAATTGCGCCATAAAGGGAGCCAGCCAATTTACGGAGCCATCGCCATGCTCTTCCTGCTCAGCCTGTTCAACGCGCGCCAGCCAATGAAGCATTTTGTTCTGCTCGACACCCAGGAGCGCTGCTGCGCGCTGCGCCATTCACGCGAGCAACCGAGCAGCGGAAACTGGGTAGAAGTCGGCGAGACATGCATCAGTTGGCTGGGCCACCCCCTCCCCGCCGGAGCCCGCGCCACACCAGTCGTCAAGCATGCACAGAGCGCCCGGCCGTTGGCAGCCTGACCGATGGAATAATAAAAGTCACACCAGACGATCAATTTCGCCGCATTCACCGTTATAATCCGCCCCCGATTATAAGGACGCCTCCTGATCGGGTTGCACCATCTCGCCGATGCATCGCCATCGCCCCGTCCCAGAGAGTCGCCCACTTCGCGCTGCCATTCCCGGCCAGCGGCTTTAGCCCATAGCAGAACCAGTTGCAGCCGTGCTCGCATGGCATGTACGGGCAAAAGCACGCCGAGGCAGACGAGCTTTTGAGGTTCACCGCTCCAAAAGAGCGTGAAAAAGACGGTTTTAACAACTTCACAAGAGTGTGGCGAAAAAATGAACGACTTTGCGTCCGTAAACAGGAGCCTTAACCCTCCCCACACGGCCGGGCAAGATGCCTGAGCCCAGCGGTATAGCCCCGGCCGGCCGATAGGCCAGCCTATCTGGTGCAGTATTTCTTGGAGAGAGGTTAATGGCGCATAACGATTCCCAAAGCGTAGACGTGGTGCTGGTTGGCGCCGGCATCATGAGCGCGACCCTGGGCGTACTGCTCAAGGAACTCAACCCCGGCATTACGCTGGAAGTGGTGGAACTGCGCGAGTCCGGCGCAGTTGAAAGCTCCAACCCCTGGAATAACGCCGGCACCGGCCACGCCGCCCTGTGCGAGCTGAACTACACCCCGGAAGGCGCCGACGGCAGTATCGATATCAAGAAGTCGGTGAGCATCAACGCCCAGTTCGAGGAGTCCAAGCAGTTCTGGGCCTACCTGATCGAGAAAGGCGCGATCAACTCGCCGAAATCGTTCATCAACCCTGTTCCGCACATGAGCTTCGTGCGCGGCAACAGCGGTGCCGCGTTCCTGAAGAAGCGCTTCGAGGCCCTACGCCAGCACCACGCTTTCGAAAGCATGGAGTACACCGAAGATCGCGCCACCATCGCTGAATGGGCGCCACTGCTGATCCCTGGTCGCGACACCAGCGAGCCGCTGGCCATGACCCGCGTACAAGCCGGCACCGACGTCAACTTCGGCGCCGTCACCCAGCAGATGCTCGATTACCTCGTTACCCAGCCGAACGCCAAGGTGACCTGCAACCAGAAAGTCACCGACCTCAAGCGTGACGGTCAGGGCTGGCTGGTGAGCATCAAGGACACCCGCTCCGGCGCTACTCGCCAACTCAAGAGCAAGTTCGTCTTCCTCGGCGCTGGCGGCGGCGCACTGCCACTGCTGCAACTGTCCGGTATTCCCGAGGGCAAAGGCTTCGGTGGCTTCCCGGTCAGCGGCCAGTGGCTGCGTTGCGACAACCCGGAAGTGGTCGCCAAACACCAGGCCAAGGTCTACAGCCAGGCCGCCGTGGGCTCGCCGCCCATGTCGGTACCGCACCTCGACACCCGCGTCGTGGATGGCAAGAAATCCCTGCTGTTCGGCCCCTACGCCGGCTTCACCACCAAGTTCCTCAAGCACGGCTCGTTCCTCGACCTGCCACTGTCGGTACGCCCCAACAACCTCGGCCCGATGCTGGCGGTAGCGCGCGACAACATGGATCTGACCCGCTACCTGATCAAGGAAGTGATGCAGTCCGAAGCGCAGCGCCTGGAAACCCTGCGTGGCTTCTACCCGGAAGCCAAAGCCGAAGACTGGCGCCTGGAAGTGGCTGGCCAACGCGTGCAGATCATCAAGAAGGACGCGAAGAACGGCGGCATCCTGCAATTCGGCACCGAACTGGTCGCTGCACAGGATGGCACCATCGCCGCCCTGCTCGGCGCCTCGCCTGGCGCCTCGGTAACCGTGTCGATCATGCTCGACCTGGTTCGCCGCTGCTTCCCGGAGCAGGCCAAGAGCGAAGAGTGGCGCAGCAAGCTGGACGAAATCTTCCCGGCCATGGCCGACGTCCTGTCCAAGGACGCCGAGCGCTACCGCGAAGTACAGGCGCAGTCCAACCAGCGACTGCAGCTGGATACGCCCGGCGCCTGATCAGGCAGCATGAAAAAACCGCCCCTCGGGGCGGTTTTTTGTGGGCGACGCCTGGTGATGAAACACAACGTGGTGTGCATCGCACACCCCAAGCACTAGCGAGCCCAGGGCAGGATCGGTATGGCGGTTACCGCATTCTGCGGGCTGCCCTCAATCACCCGGTCACTGTAGACCAGGTACACCAGGGTGTTGCGCTTCTGATCGAAGAAACGCACCACCTGCATGGTCTTGAACACCAGTGAGGTGCGCTCCTTGAAGACTTCCTCACCATCCTTGAGCTTGCCCTTGAACTCGATCGGGCCGACCTGACGGCAGGCGATCGAGGCCTCGGCGCGATCCTCGGCCAGGCCCAGGCCACCCTTCACACCACCAGTCTTGGCGCGCGACAGGTAGCAGGTCACGCCATCCACCTTGGGATCATCAAAGGCCTCGACGACGATCTTGTCGTTCGGCCCGACCCACTTGAATACCGTGGACACTTCGCCGATGGTCTCGGCCAGCGCCAGGTTCGGCAACAGCAACAAACCCAGTACAGATCCCTTGAACAGACGCATGGCACCCTCCTTCGCTCAAAACGACTCAGACCAGGATCAAGTTGTCCCGGTGCACCAACTCCGGCTCATCCACGTAACCCAGCAGCTTCTCGATGGCATCGGAAGACTGACCGATGATCTTCTGCGCCTCCAGAGCACTGTAGTTGACCAACCCCCGCGCAATCTCACGACCGTCAGGCGATACGCAGACCACCATCTCACCACGACGGAAGCTGCCCTGCACGGCCTTGACGCCGACCGGCAGCAGGCTCTTGCGATCCTGGCTGAGGGCTTTCACCGCACCGGCGTCCAACACCAGAGTGCCACGCGTCTGCAGGTGACCAGCCAGCCACTGCTTGCGCGCCGCCAGTAGGCCGCGCTCAGGCGCCAGCAGCGTACCCAGGCGCTCACCAGCCTTGAGCCGCGCCAGCACCTGCTCGATGGCGCCACCGACGATCACCGTATGCGCGCCAGAGCGCGCAGCCAGACGCGATGCACGCAGCTTGGTCTGCATCCCACCACGCCCCAGCGCACCACCGACACCACCAGCCACGGCGTCCAGCGCCGGATCATCCGCACGGGCTTCGTGAATCAGCTTGGCATCGGGATTGTGCCGCGGGTCGGCGTCAAACATGCCGTCGCGGTCGGTGAGGATAACCAGCAGATCGGCTTCGACCAGGTTGGCCACCAACGCGGCCAGCGTATCGTTGTCGCCGAAGCGAATCTCGTCAGTGACGACCGTGTCGTTCTCGTTGATCACCGGCACCACATCGAGATCGACCAGCGTGCGCAGGGTGCTGCGCGCGTTCAGGTAGCGCTTGCGATCGGACAGATCGTCGTGAGTCAGGAGAATCTGCGCCGTACGGCGGCTGTGCTCGGCAAAGCTGGATTCCCAGGCCTGCACCAGCACCATTTGACCGATGGCGGCGGCAGCCTGCAGTTCATGCATCGCGCTAGGTCGGCTAGTCCAGCCCAGGCGGCTCATACCGGCCGCCACGGCGCCAGAGGACACCAGCACCAGCTCGACTCCCTGCTCACGCAGGGCCACCATCTGCTTGACCCATACAGCCATGGCCGCCCGATCCAGGCCACGCCCGTCAGCGGTCAACAGCGCACTGCCGATCTTCACCACCCAGCGCCGCGCGCCGGTCACCTTGTCACGCATGATCTTCCAACCTTAGCCAGAACGCCCACTTAGGAAACCCTGAAAAAGTCTCAGCGTCACTCCCGCGAAGGCGGGAGTCCAGGTGCTGCGATGTTTCTGGATTCCCGCTTACGCGGGAATGACGACTATTTCAGAGCATCCCTTACAAAAACGCCGCAATTAAGCGGCGTTGAAAATTTGCTTAATCCCGGACGTAAATGATTTCCGGGCCATCGTCGTCTTCATCATCGAAGAAGTCATCGTCTTCATCGATATCATCGACGCTGCGCACCCCGGATTTACGCAGCGCACGCTGGTCGTCCAGCGCCTGCAGACGAGCACGGGCTTCATCTTCGATACGCTGATCCAGCTCAGCCAGTTGCTCGGCGAACACCGGATCTTCGGCGATGCGCTCACCGCGCACTTCCAGGTAATGCATGATGTCGCGACTGATGCGCTCGGTGCCGTCGCGGCTGATCGCCGAGACCACATAGACCGGGCCTTCCCAGTTCAGTCGAGCGACGATATCGGCCTTGCGCGCCTCACGCTCTTCTTCTGGAATCTGATCCATCTTGTTCAGCACGAGCCAGCGATCACGCTCGGCCAGCGCCGGGCTGAAGCGACCCAGTTCGTCGATGATCACCTGCGCAGCTTCGGCCGGATCGCTCTCATCCAGCGGAGCCATGTCCACGAGGTGCAGCAGCAGGCGAGTACGCGCCAAATGCTTGAGGAAGCGGATACCCAGGCCAGCGCCTTCGGACGCACCTTCGATCAACCCGGGAATATCGGCGACGACGAAGCTCTTGAAGCGGTCAACGCTGACCACGCCCAGGTTCGGCACCAGGGTGGTGAAGGGATAATCGGCTACCTTCGGCTTGGCAGCCGAAACAGCACGGATGAAGGTGCTCTTGCCCGCATTGGGCAAGCCGAGCAGACCGACGTCCGCCAGCACTTTCAGCTCCAGCTTGAGATCACGCGAATCGCCCGGCTTGCCCGGCGTGGTCTGCCGCGGCGCCCGGTTGGTGCTGGATTTGAAGCGGGTGTTGCCCAGCCCGTGCCAGCCCCCCTGCGCGACCATCAGGCGCTGGCCTGGCTTGATCAGGTCACCGATCACTTCCTGGGTGGCGACGTCGATCACCGTGGTGCCGACCGGCACCGGCAGGATCAGGTCTTCACCCTTGGCGCCGGTGCAATCGGTACTGCCACCCTTCTCGCCATTCTGCGCCAGGAATTTACGGGTATAGCGGTAATCGATCAGGGTGTTGAGGTTCTCGTTGGCCTCGAGGAACACCGAGCCACCGTCCCCACCGTCGCCCCCGTTGGGGCCGCCCTTCTCGATGAACTTCTCACGGCGGAAGCTCATCATGCCGTTACCGCCGTCACCGGCTTTTACAAAAATCGAAACTTCGTCGACAAATTTCATGGATATGCCTCCCGCAGAACATGCGGGTCAACGGAACAACGTAAAGGCCCTTGCCGGATGACCCCACGCGAGCAGCGTGGCGATACGGGTGATCGGGCAAGAACCCAAGGATACAGAAACAAAAAAAACGCCTGGAGCGTTTTTAACGTCGCTTGCGACGGCCCGAAGGGTTGCCGCCATGGACGGCGAGCCAATAAAAAAGCCCCGTCCTACGGACAGGGCTTTTCCAGCGCGCAGGCGATTAGGCCTGAACGACGCTCACGTAGCGACGGCCGAAAGCGCCCTTCACTTCGAACTTGACCACGCCTTCGACTTTAGCGAACAGGGTGTGGTCTTTGCCGATGCCCACGCCGAAACCGGGGTGGAACTGGGTGCCGCGCTGACGCACGATGATGTTGCCGGCCTTGATGACCTGGCCACCGTACATTTTCACGCCAAGGCGTTTACTTTCGGAATCGCGGCCGTTACGGGTAGAACCGCCAGCTTTTTTGTGTGCCATGAGTCAATACTCCTATAAAGGGATCGGGGCCGACAAGTCAGGCCTGGATGCCGGTGATTTTGATCTCAGTGAACCACTGACGGTGGCCCTGACGCTTCATGTGGTGCTTACGACGACGGAACTTGATGATGCGCACTTTGTCGTGACGGCCTTGCGAAACGACTTCTGCGACAACCTTGGCACCGTCTACGACCGGAGCGCCGATCTTGACGTCGTCACCGTTGGCGACCAGCAGAACGCGGTCAAAGGTAACGGCTTCGCCGGTAGCGATTTCGAGCTTCTCGATTTTCAGGAATTCGCCTTCGGCGACCTTGTATTGTTTGCCACCGGTAACAATTACTGCGTACATGGTAAATCTCCGTTGATCCTGCTCACCCAGCGCTTTAGAAGAGTCGTTATTGGCTGGCATGGCTGCTCGGGGCCGGAAGTGACACCCTTGCAATTGCGTAAGGCAGGGAAATACCCAGGGGGAATGTTCAGGGTGCGCGATTGTACGCAAGCCATTGACCCGGCGCAAGGCCCGCGGGTGCTTGCCTTGACAGCAATTACCCTGCCACCTAGCATGCCGCGCAGTTTAGAAGGAGCGCCTCTTGTCGATGCAACCCCAGGCTTTTTACCGCGTCGTAGCGGACGATTTCACCGCCGTCGATGGCATCATTCGCCAGCAGGTGGTCTCCCGCGTGCCGCTGGTGGAAAAGATCGGCGACTATATCATCTCCGCCGGCGGCAAGCGCCTGCGCCCACTGCTGGTTCTACTCAGCGGCAAGGCCCTCGGCTACCAAGGTGATGATCTGCGCCTGCTGGCCGCGACCATCGAGTTCCTGCACACCGCCACCCTGCTGCACGACGATGTGGTCGACATGTCCGACATGCGCCGTGGCCGCAGCACCGCCAATGCCCAGTGGGGCAACGCACCGAGCGTACTGGTGGGCGACTTCCTTTATTCACGCTCGTTCGAAATGATGGTCGAACTCGGCTCCATGCCAGTGATGAAGATCCTCTCCCATGCCACCCGCGTGATCGCCGAAGGCGAGGTGCTGCAGCTGTCCAAGGTGCGCGACGCCAGCACCACGGAGGACACCTATATGGAAGTCATCCGCGCCAAGACCGCGATGCTGTTCGAAGCTTCCACCCACAGCGCCGCCGCCCTGGCCAACGCCAGCGAAGCGCAGCGTGAAGCCCTGCGTACCTTTGGCGACCACCTTGGCGTGGCCTTCCAACTGGTCGACGACCTGCTCGACTACAAGGGCGACGCAGCCAGCCTGGGCAAGAACGTCGGTGATGACCTGGCCGAAGGCAAACCCACGCTGCCGCTGATCTACACCATGCGTGAAGGCACCGCCGAGCAGGCCGCACTGGTGCGCCAGGCGATTCAGAAAGGCGGCATCGAGGATCTGGAAAGCATCCGTGCAGCCGTCGAAACGGCCGGTGCGCTGGACTACACCGCGCAACTGGCCCGCGACTATGCAGAACGCGCCATCGCCTGCCTGGAAGTACTGCCGGCTGGCGAGTATCGCGATGCGCTGGTCGAGTTGAGCCGCTTCGCGGTCGCTCGTACGCATTAATAAGAAACAGCGCACCCTACAGAAAGCCGCACGCTTCAAACCAGAGTCCTGACCGTAGGGTGCGCCACGCGCACCACCCGCAGAAACGAAAACGCCCCGAACCAGTCGGGGCGTTTTTCGTTCAGGCCTGGCGGATTACAGACGCAGACCGCCGTCGAGCTCCAGGACACGACCAGTGTAATAGTCGTTTTCCAGGATGTAGGCCACCGAGTGAGCGATCTCGGCTGGTTTGCCCAGACGCTTGAGCGGAATACCCGAGGTCATCTTCTCCAGGGCTTCCGGCTTCATGCTGGCGACCATGTCGGTTTCGATGAAACCCGGCGCCACGCCCGCCACACGAATGCCATAGCGCGCCAGCTCCTTGGCCCAGACCACAGTGTCGGCAGCGACACCCGCCTTGGCTGCGGAGTAGTTGGCCTGGCCCATGTTGCCGGCACGGGAGATGGAGGAGATATTGACGATCGCGCCTTCGTTCTTCAGCTCGATCATCTTCGCCGCCACTTCACGGGTGCAGAGGAACACGCCGGTCAGGTTGACGTCGATCACCGCCTGCCACTGCGCCAGGCTCATCTTGGTCATCTCGCCATCCTTGACCTTGATGGTCAGGCCATCGCGCAGAATACCGGCGTTGTTGACCAGGCCATTGATGGCGCCAAAGTCCTCGGCGACCTGGGCGACCATATGGGTCACCTGCTCTTCATTCGCCACATTGCACAGGTAGGCACGAGCATCACCACCGGCAGCCTTGCAGGCAGCTACAGCGTCATCCAGCTTTTCCTGATTAAGATCCACCAGCGCCAGCTTGGCACCCTTGCTCGCCAGGTACTCGCCCATGGCACGCCCCAGCCCCTGGCAACCACCAGTGATGATGATGACTTTGTCTTTCAGTTGCATCGCTATTCCCCTCAAGGTGCAGCTTTTACCGGCCCCGCTGATGCCCGCTAACCGCTATGCTAGGGCGTCTGTCCGTTTATTAGAATCTGTTCACGATCTTGCGAGCTAGAGCGATGCAAGGCAAAAACAGGCGAGGAAGCGCAGTTTACGAGTTGTAAATGAGCATTCCGAGCCTGTTTTTAACGCAGCAGCGCCGACGCGCAGTTGATCGTGAACAGGTTCTTACGAATTCTTTGCGAGGAGTCATTTAAGGTGAGCGTGAAAGCCGGCAAGCATGCACGAGAATTGCTGCTCAAGGAATACCGTGGCGTGCTCAGTACCCACTCCAAGGCCATGCCTGGCTTTCCTTTCGGATCGGTGGTGCCCTATTGCCTGGACGCCGAAGGCAGGCCACTGATCCTCATCAGCCGCATCGCCCAACACACCCATAACCTCAAGCAGGACGCCAAATGCTCGCTACTGGTCGGCGAACGTGGCGCGGAGGACGTGCAGGCGGTCGGCCGCCTCACCTTACTCGCCGAAGCAGAACAGCTGCATGACGAAAACGAGATCGAAGCGGCCGCCCAGCGTTATTACCGTTTTTTCCCCCAATCACGCGACTACCACCGAGCGCATGACTTCGATTTCTGGCGATTGCAACCAGTGCGCTGGCGTTTCATCGGCGGGTTTGGGGCCATCCACTGGCTCGACGATGTAGCTCTGACCAACCCCTTCGCGACGAACGGCAGCGAAGCGAGCATGGTCGAGCACATGAACGAAGACCACGCCAAGGCCATCGCCCACTACGTCGAGCTGGCCAGCCTTCCCACACATGAACCCGCACAGATGGCCGGTGTCGACAGTGAAGGTTTCCATTTGCGCATTGGCCAAAGCCTTTACTGGCTGGCCTTCCCAACACCTTGCAACACCCCAGGACAGGCGCGCGAAGCGCTGGTGGCATTGGCTCGCGCCGACCAGTGGCCGCAATCCGCGCCGGCTTCAGCTTGAATTCAGGTCAAAGCCCCATATTTACACCCTACTGGAAGCTCGCTTCCGCCAAGGATCCACTGAATCATGCGTGCGTTTCTGTTTCTCTTCCTGCTGTTCCCGATCATCGAACTGGCCGTGCTGATCAAGGTCGGCAGCGCCATCGGTGTATTCCCCACCTTGCTGCTGGTGATCGGTACCGCAGTGCTCGGCAGCATCCTTCTGCGCGTTGCCGGGGTCGCAACTGCCTGGCGAGCACGCGAGCGCCTGGCGCGTGGTGAATTGCCTGAACAAGAGATGCTCGAAGGCCTGCTGATCGCAGTGGGTGGTGGTCTGCTGATCCTGCCAGGCTTCATCAGCGACATGCTCGGCGTACTCTGCCTGATTCCCTTCACGCGTCGCCTGCTGGTCGGCAAGATTCGCCGCCGCGCCGAGGAGCAGGCCCTGCGCCAGCGGGCCTTTTTCGATGATGCCGCTGCCCGCTCCGGACAGACGCGTCCAAATGTACTTGAAGGCGAATACGAACGCCGCGATTGACCCGCCCCCAGGGCGCCCCACTTCCTGGCGCCCATTCCCTCGCCATGCCTGGCGCATGTAAAAAATTTACGTCAGTACCCTTGAAATGCCCTCACCCGCCCACATGTAGCAGTCACCGCAAGGTGCCTGCCCTCTGAGGCAGTCCAACTTCCGCGGTGCGCCCAGCGTGCCGCGTCCGGCCCCGCCGGATTTTACAAACCCGCCGACCACACAGAGTCGGCAAGTTGGCCATTAAATTGTTAGGAGAGATCGACAATGAAGCTTCGTCCTCTGCATGACCGCGTCGTGATCCGTCGCAGCGAAGAAGAGACCAAAACCGCTGGTGGCATCGTGCTGCCGGGTTCGGCCGCCGAGAAGCCGAACCAAGGTGAAGTCGTTGCCGTCGGTACCGGTAAGGTTCTGGACAATGGCGAAGTCCGTCCGCTGGCGGTGAAGGTCGGTGACAAAGTGGTATTCGGCCCCTACTCCGGCAGCAACACCGTCAAGGTTGACGGCGAAGACCTGCTGGTAATGGGCGAGAACGAAATCCTCGCCGTCGTCGAAGCCTGATCACCCACGATTTCCCGTTAATCGTCAAAGAATTGAGGAAACAAGAACATGGCAGCTAAAGAAGTCAAATTCGGCGATTCCGCCCGCAAGAAAATGCTCGTTGGTGTCAACGTCCTGGCTGACGCCGTAAAAGCCACCCTCGGCCCGAAAGGCCGTAACGTGGTTCTGGCCAAATCCTTCGGCGCCCCGACCATCACCAAAGACGGTGTCTCGGTTGCCAAGGAAATCGAACTGAAAGACGCCTTCGAAAACATGGGCGCCCAGCTGGTCAAAGACGTTGCCTCCAAGGCCAACGACGCTGCCGGTGACGGCACCACCACCGCTACCGTTCTGGCTCAAGCCATCGTCAACGAGGGCCTGAAGTCCGTCGCGGCCGGCATGAACCCGATGGATCTGAAGCGCGGCATCGACAAGGCCACCATCGCTATCGTCGCCCAGCTGAAAGAGCTGGCCAAGCCGTGCACCGACACCAAGGCCATCGCCCAGGTCGGCACCATCTCCGCCAACTCCGACAGCTCCATCGGTGACATCATCGCCGAAGCCATGGAGAAGGTCGGTAAAGAAGGCGTGATCACCGTTGAAGAAGGCTCGGGCCTGGAAAACGAACTGTCCGTCGTAGAAGGCATGCAGTTCGACCGCGGCTACCTGTCGCCGTACTTCATCAACAAGCCGGACACCATGGTTGCCGAGCTTGATGGCCCGCTGCTGCTGCTGGTCGACAAGAAAATCTCCAACATCCGCGAACTGCTGCCGGTTCTGGAAGCCGTTGCCAAAGCCGGCCGTCCGCTGCTGATCGTGGCTGAAGACGTCGAGGGCGAAGCCCTGGCTACCCTGGTCGTCAACAACATGCGTGGTATCGTCAAAGTCGCAGCCGTCAAGGCTCCGGGCTTCGGCGACCGTCGCAAGGCCATGCTGCAGGACATCGCCATCCTGACCGGCGGCACCGTGATCTCCGAAGAAGTTGGCCTGTCCCTGGAAAGCGCCACTCTGGAGCACCTGGGTAACGCCAAACGCGTCGTCCTGAACAAAGACAACACCACCATCATCGATGGTGCTGGTGCCCAGGCCGACATCGAAGCCCGTGTTGCGCAGATCCGCAAGCAGGTCGAAGAAACCTCCTCCGACTACGACAAAGAGAAGCTGCAAGAGCGTCTGGCCAAACTGGCTGGCGGTGTTGCCGTGATCAAGGTTGGCGCTGCCACCGAAGTCGAGATGAAAGAGAAAAAAGCCCGCGTTGAAGACGCCCTGCACGCTACCCGCGCTGCTGTGGAAGAAGGCGTGGTACCTGGCGGTGGTGTGGCTCTGGTTCGCGCTCTGCTGGCTATCGACGAGCTGAAAGGCGACAACGAAGACCAGAACGTCGGTATCGCTCTGCTGCGTCGCGCTGTCGAAGCACCGCTGCGTCAGATCGTTGCCAACGCTGGCGGCGAGCCGAGCGTAGTGGTCGACAAGGTCAAGCAAGGTTCGGGCAACTTCGGCTTCAACGCCGCGACCGACACCTACGGCGACATGATCGAGATGGGTATTCTCGATCCGGCCAAGGTCACTCGTTCGGCGCTGCAAGCTGCTGCCTCCATCGGCGGCCTGATGATCACCACCGAGGCCATGGTTGCCGAAGCGGCTGATGACAAGGCTCCGGCCATGCCTGATATGGGTGGCATGGGCGGTATGGGTGGCATGGGCGGCATGATGTAAGCCGACCGGCCCCACGCAGTACCAAGAACCCCGCGCTAGTCGCGGGGTTTTTTATGCCTGTGAAAAAGTGCTACCGCTCGGAAAATCCAGGGTCATTTCCGGTGGACTCGGGAACGTTGTTTGCTTATGTTTCTTGGCAACCATGAACGCCGTAGCCTTCGTTCACGAAACGAGTGCTGCACAAACCATCAAATAGAAGAACAAGAACATGGCCCTTTGCAGCACGAGCGAAATACCTCAGCAAGCATTCCAGCACTGGTGGCAGCAGCAAGGTGAGTGGGTCGAAGAACCCAACGTACGCCGCGGCGGCGAGAGCGGTGTACAGCGCCTGCTGGATGAGACCGGCGTGCTCTATGCCAAAAGACAGATCGGCCATATCTACCGCAGCCTGTTGCATCCACAAGGGCGCCCGACCGTCCTGCGCGAGCGCAGTGCGCTGTTGGCACTGGATGCGCTCGGTGTGCCCGTTCCCAAGCTGGTCTACTGCGGAGTCGAACATGACCCACAGCAAGGATGGCGTGGCCTGCTGGTAACTGCCGAGCTGGAAGGCTTCGTGGATATCGAAAGCTGGTACGCCCAAGGCGGCCGCGAGGTCTGTGGCGAGGCCTTACACACCCAACTGCTGCAACTTGTCGGTGCAACCCTGGCACGCATGCACCTGGGTCGCTGGCAACATGGCTGCCTGTACGCAAAACATATCTTCGTACGCATCGACGGTGATACACCGCAGGTAGCCCTGCTGGATCTGGAAAAAAGCCGCCGCCGCCTGACGCGCGGCCAAGCCGCCCAACACGATCTACCCCAACTGCGACGCCACAGTCCCTGGGCGAATGCCGACTGGCAACAACTGCTGCTGGGTTACCGCCAGGTTTTCGCAGATGGCGCCAAGGGCCTCGGCACAGCTCTTGCGTGAACACACGACTGCCAGCCCAATGCCGGCAGTGATTTATCGCGACACCGTGCCTCATTCACAGAGCGCCCACCAGAAAGTGGCTCTACCTCGCACCTTTACACCAGTAATGGGACAAGCTTCAGGCAACTGCCCCTGCCAGGGTCGGCTGTTACAAGGCGCTGTAACAGGTACCTAAGGTTACGTTAAGTCGTTACCCACACTATTACTGAACCAACCGATAAGGCCCGTGTCCCAGCACAGCCCCGGCTGGGGCCAGCTACACGCCAGGATCTGTGCGAAAAGTCATCGAGCGCAGCTCTGACGAACCGTTCTTTACGAAGCTTCAGCGATACACAAGTACTTTACGCACAGAGACCAAGAACCGTTCGTCGCACAGGACAGCGACAAGGTGATAGGTGATCTAGGTTTAGCGAACAGCGTTTGGCAGCGCTTTCAAGGGGTTAGAAAAATGAAATTAGAAATAGCACGAGGTTTGTTCCTCGGCCTCGCCCTCAGCGTAACGGCGATTGCCGCTGCAGCCTGGCAGGAGCCCGGCCCACGCGTATTGGAAGCGCACGACTGCACGGCCGTAGAGCCCTGCCCCACCACTCCGTTACGAAAGCAGATGCAAACCGACGCCAAACCAGACGCCAACCTGCTGGTGCTGATGTTCGGCCTCAGCGGCGCGATGAAGGGCGAGCATTGATCAACTCTGATCACCGCGTACCACCGCCAGCTGGCGGGCACGGTCGAGCGTCAGGCGCACCAGGCAGTCGTAGCTGAATTCGCCGAACACCGAATAAGGCTGTTCCTCGCCGTAAGGCTTGCATTCGGCATCACGCATGGCGATCCAGTTACGCTGCGCCTGGCGCAAGGCGCTACTGGCCTCGTCCGACAATTGCCGCAGGCGCTCGCGGTAAGCCGCATTGAGCAGCGCATCGGCATCCCCCAACACCAGCGCATTGATTCCGCCCAGAGCCATCACGTTCTGCGGCAGCGCCTGGAGCATCTCGTCATTCCAGTTGTAGAAACCATTGCTCTCCACCCGCAGGCGTGCCTTCGGCCGGCTGTAGACGTCGCCATAGAGCGGCTGCAGCTGGCTGCGATAAACCAGTTCCAGGTAGATCGGGTCGCTGGCGCGTTCTGGCTTGGCCAGTAACGTCTGATAGATCGGCTGCAGTGGGCCACTGCCCTCGTCGATACTCACCTCGAAGCAACTGTTCGGCGCCAGGTGTTGGCTTGGCTCGCTAGCCAGTGGGCATTTGCCGACGATGGACTCCTGATCGGTAGCAAAAGCCTCATCCAGCACGCGCACCAGCAGACGCACTTCCGGGGCCTGAGAAAAGTCGGCATGGACGACGGTGGCAGTGAGCGTGCCTTCGGCAGCAGCGAGCACGGGCGACAGACACAGAGCGAGCAGCACAGGGGCGCGCATACGGAACCTTCCCTGGAAGTAGGCGAGAGCCCGTATCTTCGCGAGCACGGCGAGGCCTGACAAGCCGCCGCGCTCCAAGGCGAGCGCTGGTTCTCGCGGGACACCACCAGACTGGCCGATAGTGGCGTTTTAGAGCCTCTCGTTCAGTTTTGCTTAAGTAAGAATCCTTATCGTTGCAGCGGAAGTGACCGATTGGTCACAGGCGTTTGGCCAGCAGTCGAGAACGTCACCGATGAAAATCACAGGAGATGCAACGATGAACTCAACCGCTTCCCGAACCGGCAACACCCTGCGCCCCGTCGCCAAGGACAACGCCCAGGCCGCCCTGCAACAACTGCTGCAGGGCTTTCGGCGTTTTCGCCAGGAGGTTTACCCGCAGCAGCAGGCACTGTTCAAGCGCCTAGCCTCGGCACAGGCGCCCAGCGCGATGTTCATCACCTGCGCCGACTCGCGCATCGTGCCGGAGCTGATTACCCAGAGCGACCCCGGCACCCTGTTCGTCACCCGCAACGTGGGTAACGTGGTACCGCCGTATGGGCAGATGAATGGCGGAGTCTCCACCGCCATCGAGTACGCCGTACTGGCGCTCGGCGTGCAGCACATCATTCTCTGCGGCCATTCCGACTGTGGCGCGATGAAGGCCGTGCTCAACCCGGCCAGCCTCGATGGCATGCCCACCGTGCGCGCCTGGCTGCGCCATGCCGAGGTAGCGCGCAGCGTGGTGGCGGACAACTGCAATTGCGGCAGCGCCCATGAAACCCTCGGCGTACTGACCGAAGAGAACGTGGTGGCCCAACTCGACCACCTGCGCACCCACCCTTCCGTCGCTGCACGCGTGGCCAGCGGCCAACTGCAGATCCACGGCTGGGTCTATGACATCGACAGCGGCAACATCCGCGCCTACGACGCCGCATCGGGCAGCTTCCTTGCGCTCGATGGCGACGAACAGCCCTGCGCCACCCCACAACCTCGCTACGCCAGCGCCTGACCCACCCGTTCCCCCGAGCCTGCACTGGATGTTGGGGCAGGCACGGGCTGCTTTTGCCCGCAATTCGGGCCAGGAGATCACCTCATGAATGTGTTTCGCACACTGCCACGGGACGCACTAGCGTCCATCGTGGTCTTTCTCGTCGCCCTGCCACTGTGCATGGGCATTGCCATCGCCTCCGGCATGCCGCCCGCCAAGGGTCTGATCACCGGCATCATCGGTGGCCTGGTAGTCGGTTTTCTCGCCGGTGCACCGCTACAAGTCAGCGGCCCGGCTGCCGGCCTCGCCGTACTGGTATTCGAGCTGGTACGTACCCACGGCGTTGCCGCACTTGGCCCGGTATTGTTGCTGGCCGGCCTGATCCAACTGGTCGCCGGCACCTTGCGCCTGGGCGGCTGGTTTCGTGTCACTGCGCCAGCCGTGGTCTACGGCATGCTGGCCGGCATCGGCATCCTCATCGTGCTCTCACAGGTGCACGTGATGATCGACGCAGCGCCCAAGGCCTCCGGCCTGGACAACCTGCTGGCCTTCCCTGGCGCCGTACGTGATGCGCTGAGCCTGCTCGGCAGCAATGCCATGATCGCCGGCGCAGTGGGCCTCGGTACCATTGCCAGCATCTGGCTGTGGGAGCGTTTTCGCCCAGCGCCGCTGCGCTTTCTGCCTGGCGCCCTGGTCGGCGTGACGCTCGCCACCCTGACCAGCCTGTGGCTGGCACTGCCGGTCAAGCGCGTCGAACTACCAGCCAACCTGGGCGAGGCCATCGACTGGATCACCCCGCAAGGGCTGGCCAGCCTGGCCGATCCGCAATTGCTGGTCGCGGCACTGGCCCTGGCCTTTATCGCCAGCGCCGAGACACTGCTGTCCGCTGCTGCGGTAGACCGCATGCACGACGGCCCGCGGACGCGCTTCAACCGCGAACTGTCCGCCCAGGGCATCGGCAACATGCTCTGTGGCGCGGTCGGCGCCCTGCCGATGACCGGCGTGATCGTGCGCAGCTCGGCCAACGTCCAGGCCGGCGCTCGCGGCCGCGCCTCGACCATCCTCCACGGTGCCTGGCTGCTGGCACTGGTCGCCCTGCTGCCCGGCGTACTGCAGAGCATTCCGGTGGCCAGCCTGGGCGCAGTGCTGGTGTACACCGGCTGCAAACTGGTCGATCCCAAGGCCATGCGCAACCTCGGCCAGTACGGACGCGCCCCGGTGTTCATCTACCTCGCCACGGCGCTGTGCATCGTCTTCACCGACCTGCTGACCGGCGTACTGGTGGGCTTCGCCCTGACCCTGCTGAAACTGGTCTGGAATGCCTCGCGCCTGCGCATGAAGCTGGTACCAACCGGCCCGAACAGCGCCGAATTGCGCATGAGCGGCGCCGCCACCTTCCTGCGCGTACCGCAACTGGCCAAGCTGCTGGCCAGCGTCGAACCCGGTACTTGCCTGCACCTGAGCCTGGCACGGGTCAGCTATATCGACCATGCCTGCATGGAACTGCTGGAAGACTGGGGCCGCTCCGCCCGCGCCCAGGGCGGCGGACTGGAGATCGTCGAAGGCGCGGCGTTGAAGCGTCGGGTAGAAGGTCGACAGCGCACGGCACTGGCCTGATCGCACCACGGCTCACTCGCGTAGGGAGAGTGAGCCGGCTCAACGGATCGCCTGATGGACTATGGCGTGACACTTTCACCACACATAAATGGTGTTGGAGTGCGCCATCCCCGCTAAATTAGGTGAGGGGACTGCTCGCATGCCATCGTTGAGATCCGCTGGCACCTGCGATTTTCGCGGCTGAAGCCGCTCCTACAGACGGGGCCGGCTTCAGGTCGCGGCTAAAGCCCTCTCACCAAAAGTCGGTGATGCCAGCCGGCCTTCCCTTTTATGCCCCCGCAATCAACCGCTCGACGATCTCGCGTAGTTCAGGACGCTCCGGTACCTGAATACCAAACTCCTCGCGCAACACCCTCAGTACCTCATCGACACTCTGCAACTGCACCCGCTCACTCGCCTGCCCCAGGCGGTGGATGGCGAAGCTGCCGTTATTCAGGGTCTTGCGCAAGCCTGGGCCGGTGCGCGCGGCGATCATCTGGCCGAGGAAGGGGGAATCCGGATGGGTGCACACGTACCAGTTACCGACCACGTAATCGATATCCGCCACCTTCTGCAGATCGAACACGTACATCGCCCGCCAGCTACCGGCCACCAGCGCGCGCAGGGTGTAGGTGCCATCGACCAGTGTGAGGCGATAAGGCTCATGTGGGGTGGCCTGTTCGGCCTCGCTGTCGAGCAGCAAGGGGCCCGTCGGCACCATGCCGCCGAAGCCGACATCAGTGATGTAGCGCACGCCATCCAAGGTCACCAGCACCAGCATATGGGTGCGCGCCGGCAAGGCATCTTCCGGCCCGCCCATGACCACGCGCCCTGTCAGCCCGCGTGCGTCGAAACCCAGCGCCTGCAGCAGCAGGAGAAACAGGCGGTTGAGTTCGAAACAGTAACCGCCACGCCCCTGGCGCAGCAGCTTGTCTTGAATCGCTGCGGGTTCGACTTCGACCGGCACGCGCAGCATGGTCGACAAGGTTTCGAAGGGAAATTCGGCGGTATGCCGTGCCTGCAGGTCGCGCAGGGTGTCGAGGGTGGGAGGTGGCGCCGATGAATAACCCAGCCGCTCGAGGTATGCGTGTAGATCCAGCTTGAATGGTTCGGTCATTGTTCTTCTCCCTTTTCTACTGCCGGCTGTTGTACCAGAGGCGACCGAGGGGAGATATGTATAGGGTCGATAGCCAAAAGGCCAACTCCGCGAACGGACTTTCGCTTTATCGCTGCACAAGGGCCCAGCTCTTTAGGGGAAATTCGACACCCCATAATGGCCATAAGCCTTTATAGTACGCGGCCCTTTTTAGCACTCACGACAAGGATGTAATCCGGATGTCTTCCTTCAAGTCCGCCGCCATGCTGGCAGCCGCGCTCATCGTCAGCGGTTGCTCCACTGCCACCTGGGTCAAGCTCCCCAGCGAGAGCACCCTCATCGTCAACGAGCGCCCGGCGCTTCACAAAGAAGGCCTGGTCAAGACTCGCCCATTTTCGTGGGGCGCAGCAGGCGGCGTGCCTTATCGGCTGGAGGACAAGCAAGCTCATGTCATCCAGAGTGGCCGCCTGAAGACACGTTTCCGCGTCGCCTCGATTTTCTGGCCTCCGGTCGGCATCGCTTACTGGCCGATGGGCTTCGGCCAGCGCTGCTATGACTTGACTGGCCCGCAGCCGCAAACCTGTACCTATCAGGATCTGGTCGACCTGCGCAGGAACCACCGGCTGTCCCGCTAACGAAAGGGAAGCCGATAGCTGATGATGTCGATCAGGTAGCACTCGATGCCTGCGCGCACGGTGTACGCCGATAGCAGATGCGCCGACATCGGTGCGCACAGCGCACCCTACGTATTGATCGCCTGGAGCATCACTGACGGGCAATAGGTTGGTGACGCTTAGTCCGTATCAGCCAATACGCAGCACACCCCGCTCTCAACATATGCGCTGGAGCGGTGATCTGGCAGCCCAACGAAAAAGGCCGGTCTCACGACCGGCCTTTCGTTAAACGCTTCGCCTCACTCAACCATTGCTGGGGAAGGCGAACTGCGCGGCCTCGTGGCTCTTGCGCGCCGGCCAGCGTTGGGTGATGGCCTTCTTGCGAGTGTAGAAACGCACGCCATCCGGGCCGTAGGCATGCAGGTCGCCGAACAGCGAGCGCTTCCAGCCGCCGAAGCTGTGGTAGCTCACCGGTACCGGCAGCGGTACGTTGACACCGACCATGCCCACTTCGATCTCGTCGCAGAACAGGCGCGCCGCTTCACCGTCACGGGTGAAGATGCAGGTGCCGTTGCCGTACTCGTGGTCGTTGATCAGTTGCATGGCCTCTTCCAGGCTGCCGACGCGGACGATGCACAGCACCGGACCGAAGATTTCGTCGGTGTAGATGGTCATCTCCGGGGTCACCTGGTCGAACAGGGTGCCGCCGACGAAGAAGCCGTTCTCGTTGCCAGCGACCACCAGATCACGGCCATCGACCACCAGCTTGGCGCCCTGCTCGACACCGGCGTCGATGTAACCCTTGACCTTGTCACGCGCAGCAGCGGTGACCAGTGGGCCCATGTCCAGGCCGCAGGAAGTGCCGGCACCGATCTTCAGTGCCTTGATCTGCGGAACGATCTTGTCGACCAGCGCGTCGGCGATCTGGTCGCCCACGCACACGGCCACGGAGATGGCCATGCAGCGTTCGCCGCAGGAGCCATAGGCCGCGCCCATCAGCGCGCTGACAGCGTTGTCCAGATCGGCATCGGGCATCAGCACGGCGTGGTTCTTGGCGCCGCCCAGAGCCTGTACGCGCTTGCCGCGCTTGGTGCCTTCGCTATAGATGTACTCGGCAATCGGCGTGGAACCGACGAAGCTCAGGGCCTTGACCTCGGGCGCTTCGATCAACGCGTCGACCGCGTCCTTGTCGCCGTTGACCACGTTCAACACGCCCTTGGGCAGACCAGCCTGGTTCAGCAGCTCGGCGATGAACAGGGTAGAACTCGGGTCACGCTCGGATGGCTTGAGGATGAAGCAGTTGCCGCAGACGATGGCCAGCGGATACATCCACAACGGCACCATGGCCGGGAAGTTGAACGGGGTGATGCCGGCAACCACGCCGACCGGCTGCAGGTCGGTCCAGGCGTCGATGTTCGGGCCGACGTTGCGGCTGTATTCGCCCTTGAGGATTTCCGGAGCGGCGCAGGCGAACTCGACATTCTCGATACCGCGCTTGAGCTCGCCAACGGCGTCTTCGATGGTCTTGCCATGCTCGGCACTGATCAGTGCGGCGATTTCATTCTCGTTCTGCTCCAGCAGTTGTTTGAAGCGGAACATGATCTGCGCGCGTTTGGCCGGCGGGGTGTTGCGCCAGGCCGGGTAGGCAGCCTTGGCAGCGTCGATGGCCAGTTGCATGGTAGCGCGGTCGGCCAGACCGACCTGGGTGGTGGAATCACCGGTGGACGGGTTGTACACCGGGGCGGTGCGGCCGCTACCGGCAACCAGTTCGCCGTTGATCAGATGCTTGATTGTGCTCATGGTTATTCTCTGCTCGCTGGAACGGAAAGGGGTTGGCGGGACGCTCCCGCAGCGGCGCCTGAGCGCCAGATTGTCATTGGGGGCCACGGCAGTGCCGACTGTAACGCCGGCGCTGCAGTCAGCGCCTGCGCGCGTGCCCGCACGGTCATGAAGCTTTCAGCTCGATTTCGATGAAGGCCACTTCGTGCGCGCACGGGTTGATCACATTGTGCTCGGTACCGATCTGCCGCGTGTAGCTCTGACCGAGCACCAGTGGTGCACGCCGCTCGCCCTCGGGCGTCTCCAACAGCAACTCACCGTTGGTGACCGGTACCACGACATATTCCATGCCGTGGCGATGCCAGCCGGTCTCGGCACCGGGGGCGAAGCGCCACTCGGTGACGATGACCTTGTCGGTGTCGAGCTGAACCGTGGCGACGGCCTTCGCGCGCTCGCTCATCAGGCGATCCCGTTGAGGGCGTCGCCGACGGCGTTGAATACGCGGTCAAGGTCTTCGATCTTGGCGTTAAAGGTTGGGCCGAACTGCAAGGTGTCGCCACCGAAGCGCACGTAGAAACCAGCCTTCCACAGCGCCATGCCGGCCTCGAACGGACGGATCACGGCGTCGCCGTCACGCGGGGCGATCTGCAATGCGCCAGCCAAACCGCAGTTGCGGATGTCGATCACGTGCTTGGCGCCCTTCAGGCCATGCAGGGCGTTCTCGAACTTCGGCGCCAGCTCGGCGGCCTGCTGGATCAGGTTCTCGCGCTTGAGCAGCTCCAGAGTCGCCAGACCGGCGGCGCAGGCCACCGGGTGTGCCGAGTAGGTGTAGCCGTGGGTGAACTCAATCATGTGCTCCGGCGACGGCTGCTGCATGAAGGTGTTGTAGATCTCGCTGCTGGCGATCACCGCGCCCAACGGGATGGCGCCGTTGGTGATCTGCTTGGCGACGTTCATCAGATCCGGGGTGACGCCGAAGTACTCCGCGCCACTCCATTTGCCCATGCGGCCGAAACCGGTGATCACTTCGTCGAAGATCAGCAGGATGTTGTGCTGCGTGCAGATCTCGCGCAGGCGTTGCAGGTAGCCCACCGGCGGCACGATGGCACCGGCCGAACCGGACATCGGCTCGACGATCACCGCAGCGATATTGGAAGCGTCGTGCAGCTCGATCAGCTTGAGCAGTTCGTTGGCCAGTTCCACGCCGCCGGTCTCGGCCATGCCCTTGGTGAAGGCCATGCCCGGTTGCAGGGTGTGCGGCAGGTGGTCGGCGTCCATCAGTTGGCCGTACATCTTGCGGTTGCCGCCAATGCCGCCCAGTGCAGTGCCGGCGATGTTGACGCCGTGGTAGCCACGGGCACGACCGATGAAACGGGTCTTGGAGGCCTGGCCTTTCAGGCGCCAGTAGGCCTTGGCCATCTTCACCGCGGTGTCGGCGCACTCGGAGCCCGAGCCGGTGAAGAACACGTGGTTGAGTTCGCCCGGCATCAGGTCGGCGACCTGCTCGGCCAGCTTGAACGACAGCGCATGGCCGTACTGGAAGCCCGGCGAGTAATCGAGGGTGCCGAGTTGCTTGGCCACGGCCTCCTGGATTTCCTTGCGCGAGTGACCGGCGCCGCAGGTCCACAGACCGGACAAGCTGTCGTAGACCTTGCGGCCCTGATCGTCGACCAACCAGCTGCCTTCGGCACCGACGAGCAGACGCGGGTCACGCTGAAAGTTGCGGTTGGCGGAGAACGGCATCCAGTGCGCATCCAGCTTGAGCTGGCTGGCCAGGGACGGGGTTGCGGTCTGCGGCATGTTCATCGGAGTGGCCTCGGCAGTGGCGGCATGATCGGGAACAGCGTGGGAGGGCTTTAGCCGCGAAAATCGACAGCAATCGCGGCTGAAGCCGCTCCTACGAAGGAAGTGAATCAGTTGCCAGCAAAGGTGCCACGGGCATAGAGTCAGTAAAACAACACTCTTCTTATCTTCAGTTCAAGGCCTACTAAACAAATGAGCAGCCGCCGCCCCGATCCGCTGGCCCAAGTCAGCGACTTTGAAATCCGCCTGCTCAAGCTGTTTCGCAGCGTAGTGGAATGCGGTGGTTTTTCCGCCGCGGAAAGCGCCCTTGGCATCGGCCGCTCGGCCATCAGCCAGCAGATGAGCGACCTCGAACAACGCCTCGGCCTGCGCCTGTGCCAACGTGGACGCGCCGGCTTCGCCCTGACCGAGGAAGGCCGCGAGGTGTACCAGAGCACCCTGCAATTGCTCAGCGCGCTGGAGAGCTTTCGCACCGAGGTCAACGGTCTGCACCGTCACCTGCGCGGCGAACTGAACATCGGCCTGACCGACAACCTGGTGACCATCCCGCACATGCGCATCACCAATGCCCTGGCGCGCCTCAAGGAGCAAGGGCCGGACGTGCGCATCCACATCCGCATGACGCCCCCCTCGGAAGTGGAACAGGGCGTGCTCGACGGGCGCCTGCATATCGGCGTGGTGCCGCAGGTGGGCGCCCTCTCCGGCCTGGAATACCAGGCGCTGTACGACGAGCGCTCGCTGCTCTACTGCGCCGTCGGCCACCCGCTGTTCTACGTCGATGACCAGCAGTTGGAGGACGAACGGCTCAACGCCCAGGAGGCCATCGCCCCGACCTTCCGCGTGCCACCCGAAGTGCAGAGCCATTACCAGGCGCTCAACTGCACGGCCAGCGCCTCGGATCGTGAAGGCATGGCCTTCCTCATCCTCACCGGGCGTTACATTGGTTACCTTCCGGATCACTATGCCCAGGCCTGGGTACAGCAGGGACGCCTGCGTGCACTCAAGGCCAGCAGTCGCTACTACGACATCAACCTGGCAGCGGTGACACGCAAGGGACGGCGTGCACACCTGGTGCTGGAAAGTTTTCTCGACGCGCTGGCAGAGGCCTGATTCACGCACCAGCGCAGTGCACCAAGCACCAGAGCCGGGCACGTCACTCGACACGCCGCCTTATCAGGCTTGCAGACGTTGTGCAGCGGCCCGATCCAGATCGCGACAGCATCTAGCTATTGATGTCAGCTTCACGTCGCCATATAAATGACGGCAAGTTTCTTGCTGGCAAAACGCCAGAGAGGCTCGCACCTCCGTCATTTTCCGCTGCCTTGGCCGTACGCTTGGCTGTCGTAACTCCTGGTTTTCGAGGCTTAAGATGTTCTTCTTCAAACCGGTTCTGACGTTGATGAACCGCGCGCGCTACGCCCACAAGTTCCTGCTGATCTTCACCGTGTTCATGCTGCCCTATTGCTGGCTATCGCTCAGCAAGCTGGCCGATGTGAACGCGACCCTGGAGCAGTCTCGCCATGAGCTGCACGGCCTGCAGACCATCGAGCAGTATCTGCCGGTGTATCGCCAGGCCCTGGAGCAGGCCGGCATGCACGTGATCGGTTATGCACGCAACAAGGATGACGCCAAGCAGGAAATCGAGCGCCGCAGCCAGGCGCTGGTGAACAGCATCGGTGGGCTCAATGCCTGGCTCGATGGCAGCCAGTTCGCCGACATGAAACTGGCCGAAACCGACCCCGGCTACGCCGTGGACAAGAAGTTGTCGGTGCAGGGCCTGAGCTCGCAGATGATCGAGCACGCCAGTTCGGTACACGACCTGAGCGCCAACATGCGCGAGATCGCGGCCGTCTCCAAGCTGAGCCAGGACAGCAACCCGCGCATCTACCGCAACGTGGATCTGCTGCTCAACCAGATGCTGCCGTTGTACGAGACACTCAACCAGACCCGTGCCTACGCCAGCTACATGACCGCCTACGGCTTCCTCGAGTCCTCGTCGCGCCCGGCCATCGTCAACCAGCTCAGCACCCTGCAGCGCTACGCCGATGGCATCGAGGCCAAGGGCAACGCCGAAGCCCAGCAACTGATGAGCGAAGCGGCGCGCAGCGGCGCCGAACAGTACAAGCGCGAGATCATCGACACCTACACGCAGAGTGGCTACTTCGACCAGAACGCGGTGGAGCAGTGGCTGCAACGCTATGAATCCTACGCGCCGCAGGTCGTCGAACTGGACAAGGCCAGCAGCCTGCTGCTGGCGGAAACCGCCGGGCTGCTGCAGGCCCGCGCCGACGCCAACCTGCGCGAGCTGGTGCTATGGGCCGGCACCCTGCTGCTGGTGGTGATGGTGCTGGTGTACCTGTTCGTCGGTTTCTACCTGTCGGTGCGCGGCGCCATCCGCGACCTGACCGGCGCCACCCGGCGCATGGCCGAGGGTGACCTGCGCCAGCGCGTACAGACTGACGCGCGCGACGAGCTGGGCGACCTGGCCCAGGATTTCAACGAAATGCAGACGCGCATGAGCGAGCTGATCGCGCAGGTCGCGCGCTTCTCCGAGACGACCCTGGACAAAGCGCAGAGCGTCAGCGACAGCGCCTCCACCAGCCAGCGCAGCGTCGAGCGCCAGGCCAACGAACTGGAACTGATCGCCACCTCGATGAGCGAACTGGTCAGCAACGTCCAGGAGGTCAGCCAGAACTCGCACGTGACCGCCGACAAAGCCAACACTGCCGGCGAGAAGTGCCGTGAAGGCCGCGTGCAGGTCGATCATGCGGTGTCGCGCATCAACCAGCTGTTCAGCGAGATGGACGACTCCATCGGCGCCATCACCTCGGTAGAGAAGGAAAGCGAGGAGATCGCCAAGGCCGTCGACCTGATCAAGAGCGTCGCCGAACAGACCAACCTGCTCGCGCTCAATGCCGCCATCGAGGCCGCACGCGCTGGCGAACAGGGTCGGGGCTTCGCCGTTGTGGCTGATGAGGTGCGCAGCCTGGCGATCCGCTCCCATGAGCTGACCGGCGAGATCGACCAGACCATCGCCCGCCTGCGCCAGCAGGTCGGCAGCGCGGTGAAGACCATTCGCGGCAGCCACCAGAGCGCGGCGCAGAGCGTCGAGCAGATCACCCTGACGGCGAGCATCTTCGAGCAGATCACCGGCAGCATGGATCAGATCATCGACCACAACATCCAGATCGCCTCGGCCGCCGAGCAGCAGGCTGCGGTGGTTCAGGGTGTCGAACAGAACACTCTGGAGATCAAGAGCCTCAGCGACAGCAATGCCCACGAAGCGCAGAGTACGGTGAACGTCAGCGACGAGCTGACCGGCATGACCCGCAACCTGCACGGTCTGATCGCCAACTTCAAGGTGTGACCGACGCGCCCGTGGGCAACCGCTGCCCACGGGCGCCGATGCAGCGTGACAGGCCCGACTCAAACGGGCTTTTTCACGCCCTGACGCTTGTCACCCGGCCAAGGCTGGGGTATCTGTGCAAACGCTCCGCTCCCAGATCAGTCCGGAATCGCCCATGACCTTCGAAGTCCCCGCCCACAGCGCCCACGGCAAGCCTGCCGGGCGCATTCGCCAGAAGAACGAAGAAGCCATCATCAAGGCTGCCGAGGAAGAGTTCGCCCGACACGGCTTCAAGGGCACCAGCATGAACACCATTGCGCAGAACGTCGGCCTGCCCAAGGCCAACCTGCACTATTACTTCAACAACAAGCTGGGCCTGTATCTGGCGGTGCTGAGCAACATCCTCGAACTCTGGGACAGTACCTTCAACAACCTCACGGTCGACGACGACCCGGCCAAGGCGCTGGAGCGCTACATCCGCGCCAAGATGGAGTTCTCCCGACGCCAGCCGAAGGCCTCGCGCATCTTCGCCATGGAAGTGATCAGCGGTGGCGACTGCCTGTCGCAGTACTTCAACCAGAACTACCTGGACTGGTTCCGCGGCCGCGCCGCCGTGTTCGAAGGTTGGGTCGCTGCTGGCAAGATGGATCCGGTCGACCCGATGCACCTGATCTTCCTGCTGTGGAGCAGCACCCAACATTACGCCGACTTCGCTTCGCAGATCTGCCGCGTGAAGCAGAGCTCGCGCCTGACCAAGCAGGACTTCGAGGAAGCCGCCGACCAACTGGTGCAGATCATCCTCAAGGGCTGCGGCCTGACGCCTGCCGCCAAAGCCTGATGGCGTTCACCCTGCTAGGCCCTTGCGAATACCGCGAGGACATTCGCAAGAGCCGCTTCATCGCCCTCGCCGCGCCAATTGCCTGCGCAGCCGAAGCGCAAGCCTTCATCGACAGCCACAGCGACCCGGCTGCCTCGCACAACTGCTGGGCGTGGAAGGTTGGAAACCAGTACCGCTTCAACGACGACGGTGAACCGGGCGGCACGGCAGGGCGACCGATCCTCGCCGCCATCGAAGGGCAGGACTGCGATCAGGTCGTGGTGCTGGTGATCCGCTGGTACGGCGGCATCCAGCTCGGCACCGGCGGCCTGGCCCGCGCGTACGGTGGCAGCGCAGCGAAATGCCTGCAGGCCGGTGAGCGGCGTGAACTGGTGCTGCGCCAGGCCTTCAGCTGCCACCTGCAGTTCGCTGAACTGCCACTGTTCAAGGCGCGCCTGAACGAGTTCGACAGCCTGATCGAAGGTGAAGACTACGACGCCACGGGCGCACAGCTGCAACTGGCCGTCGCACCAGCCGAGCGTACGGCCCTTGAGCGATTGCTGGGCGATATCAGCCGGGGCCGCGAACGTCTGAGGGCACCATGAAACGGACGGCCATTGCACTCCTGCCGTTGTTGCTGTGGCTGGCGCTACCGGCGCAGGCCGATGTGCAGGAACGCCTACAGGAACAGTACTACGATCTGCAGGTGGCTGCCGGCGAGTCCCTCAGCCGCGCCCTCGACCAGGCCTCGCCGATTCACGAGAACGGCCAGGTCTTCCACGCCTACACGCGCTGGAAGGTGCAGTGGAATTTCTGGTGGCGCGAACAACGCGATGGCCGCTGCCAGATCGATCTCACCCGCACCCAGTTGAACGCCAGCATCACCCTGCCCCGCCTCGGCGGCGGTGATGCACAGCAACGTCAGCGCTTCGAGCGGTATCTGGGCGCACTGCGCGAACATGAGCTGGGCCACTACCGCATCGGTCAGGCCGCCGCTGCCGAGATCGACACGGCCCTGCTGCAGACGCCGGAATACCCCAGTTGCGCCGAGTTGCAGCAGCAGGCCAACCAGCGCGCCAATGCCATCCTGCAGCGCTACGCCGAGCAGGAGCGGCAGTACGACCAGCAGACCGGTCACGGCCGCAGTCAGGGCGCCTGGTTGCAGGATTGAGCCTTTCCCACGGATCGCCCGTAGGGTGCGCCATGCACACCGACACCACCTGCCATAGGCGCTCGAATGCGGTGCGCGCGGTGCACCCTACGGGGTGACTCGCACCAATCCCGCGCATGGATCAAATCGGGCGACAGGCGCGAATAGGCTCGCCTGGATTTTCTGACCTCCTGGCCAGGTTTTTGCTTTAGCCCCGCTCAGTTATTGCCATGAGCGTTTCCCATGTCCGCCTCACCCGAATCCCCTCGCCTGCAGCTGAAGGCCATCAGCAAGCAATATCCCGGCTGCCTGGCCAACGACCGTATCGACCTGGCCATCGCCCCCGGGGAGATTCGCGCCCTGCTGGGTGAAAACGGTGCCGGCAAGAGCACGCTGATGAAGATCATCTACGGCGTGATTCAGCCCAGCAGCGGCGAAATCCGCTGGCAGGGTGAGCCGCTTACGATGCGCGACCCGGCCATGGCGCGCCGGCTGGGCATCGGCATGGTGTTCCAGCATTTCTCTCTGTTCGAGACCTTGAGCGTCGCCGAGAACATCGCCCTGGCCATGGGCGCAGAGGCCGGCACACCGAAGCAGTTGGAGCCGAAGATTCGCGAGGTGTCGCAACGCTACGGCATGGCGCTGGAGCCGACCCGCCTGGTGCACAGCCTGTCCATCGGCGAACGGCAGCGTGTGGAAATCGTGCGCTGCCTGATGCAGGACATCAAACTGCTGATCCTCGACGAACCCACCTCGGTGCTCACCCCGCAGGAGGCTGACGAGCTGTTCGTCACCCTGCGCCGCCTGGCCGCCGAGGGCTGTAGCATCCTGTTTATCAGCCACAAGCTCGGCGAGGTGCGCGCGCTGTGCCAGAGCGCCACGGTGCTGCGTGGCGGGCGGGTGTCCGGCCATTGCGTGCCGGCCGAATGCTCCGACCTGGAGCTCGCGCGGTTGATGGTCGGCGACGCCGAGGGCCTGGAAAGCAGTTACCCGAAAGTCAGCGGCGGCCTGCCACGCCTGCGTGTCGATGACCTCAGCTGGCACAACCCCGATCCCTTCGGCTGCTCGCTGGAACGTATTCGTCTGGAAGTACGCAGTGGCGAGATCGTCGGCATCGCCGGGGTGGCCGGCAATGGCCAGGACGAGTTGCTCGCCCTGCTCAGCGGCGAAACCCGCCTAGCCCGTGGCGAACGCGAGCGGGTCAGCCTGGATGCTGCGCCAGTGGCCAATCTGCATCCCGATGCGCGGCGCCAGCTGGGCCTGGCTTTCGTGCCCGCCGAGCGCCTCGGCCATGGCGCCGTGCCGGAGATGAGCCTGGTGGACAACGCCCTGCTCACCGCCTTCGGCCAGGGTCTGGTCAAGGGCGGCCTGGTGCAGCGCGGCAAGGTGCGCGCAATGGCCGAGCAGATCATCCAGCGCTTCGCGGTGAAGACGCCGGATGCCGACACCGCTGCACGCAGCCTGTCCGGCGGCAATCTGCAGAAATTCATCCTGGGCCGAGAAATCCTGCAGAACCCGAAACTGCTGGTGGCCGCGCACCCGACCTGGGGCGTGGACGTCGGCGCAGCTGCCGCCATCCACCGTGCGCTGATCGCCCTGCGCGATGCCGGCGCAGCGATCCTGGTGATCTCCGAAGACCTCGACGAGCTGTTCCAGATCAGCGACCGCATCGGCGCGCTGTGCAGCGGGCGCCTGTCGCCGCTGGCCGAGACGGCGCAGGTGTCCACCGTGGAAGTCGGCCGCTGGATGGCCGGTGAGTTCGACCAACCCGCCGCCGCTGCGGCTTGCTGACGGAGCCCGTCATGCTGTTATCCCTGGAACCGCGCGGCCAAGAGTCACGCCCCATGCTCTGGCTGTCGCCGCTGCTGGCTGCCGTCCTGACGCTGGTGAGCGGCATGCTGCTGTTCACCCTGCTCGGCCATGACCCGCTGGAAACCCTGCACACCCTGCTGATCGCCCCGGTCAGCGACTGGTACGGCGTGTCCGAACTGCTGGTCAAGGCACTGCCGATCCTACTCTGCGCCCTGGGCCTGGCAGTGGCCTACCAGGCGCGTATCTGGAACATCGGCGCCGAAGGCCAACTGCTGATCGGCGCCCTGGCCGGCAGCGCCATGGCCCTGCAACTGATCGACTGGGAAAGCCGCTGGGCGCTGGCCTGGGTGGTGCTGGCCGGCACCGGCGCGGGCGCGGCCTGGGCCGGGCTGACCGCCTGGCTGCGCACGCACTTCAACGCCAACGAAATTCTCACCAGCATCATGCTCAACTACATCGCGCTGAACCTGCTGCTGTTCTTCGTGCATGGGCCGCTGAAAGACCCGGCCGGTTTCAACTTCCCCGAATCGGCGATGTTCGGCGATGCCAGCCGCCTGCCGCTGGTCAGCGAGGACGGGCGCCTGCACGGCGGCCTGTACCTGGCGCTGTTGGCCCTGGTGGCGGTGTGGGTGCTGCTGCACAAGAGCTTTCTTGGTTTTCAGATCAAGGTGCTGGGCCTGGACAGCCGCGCCGCAGGTTTCGTCGGCTTTCGCGAGAAACGCCTGGTGTGGTTCGCCCTGCTGGTTAGCGGCGCCCTGGCCGGTCTGGCCGGCGTTGGCGAAGTGGCCGGGCCGATTGGCCAACTGGTGCCGCAGGTATCGCCTGGCTACGGCTATGCCGCGATCACAGTGGCCTTTCTCGGCCGCCTCAATCCGCTCGGCATCGTCGCCGCCAGCCTGCTGATGGCCCTGCTCTACCTGGGCGGCGAGAACGCGCAGATGAACCTCAATCTGCCGCAGGCGATCACCCAGCTGTTCCAGGGCATGATGCTGTTCTACCTGCTGGCCTGCGACGTGCTGATCCTCTACCGGCCACGGCTGAAGTGGAAATGGGCGAAGCGCGAGCGCCTCGCTGAAGCGACCACCTGACTGTGGGAGGGGCTTTAGCCGCAACAGAAGCTCGCCGCTGAAGCGCCTCCCACGAAGAGTATGACTGCAAAGGCAAATCCCATGGATCTCGATCTGTTGACCAATATCTTCTACGCCATGGTGCGCACCGGCACGCCGCTACTGCTGGTGGCTCTGGGCGAGCTGGTGTGCGAGAAGAGCGGCGTGCTCAACCTCGGCCAGGAGGGCATGATGCTGTTCGGCGCGGTGATCGGCTTTATCGTCGCCTTCAGCACCGGCAGCCTGTGGCTGGGCGTGTTGCTGGCCATCGTCGCCGGCATGCTGCTGTCGCTGCTGTTCGCCGCCGTGGCGCTGGGCTTCAACGCCAACCAGGTGGCCACCGGCCTGGCCCTGACCATCTTCGGCGTCGGCCTGTCCACCTTCGTCGGCGCCGCCTGGGTCGGCAAGCCGCTATCCGGTTTCGAGCCCATCGTGATTCCGATGCTGTCTGACATCCCGCTGATCGGGCGCATGCTGTTCGCCCAGGACGTGCTGATCTACCTGTCCTTCGCCCTGTTCGCGCTGGTGGCCTGGGCGCTGCTGAAGAGCCGTATCGGCCTGATCATCCAGGCCGTTGGCGAGAACCCGGACGCCGCCAGCGCCATGGGCCTGCCGGTGCTGCGCGTGCGCACCCTGGCGGTGCTGTTCGGCGGCGCCATGGCCGGCCTGGCGGGCGGTTACCTGTCGCTGGCCTACACGCCGATGTGGGCAGAGAACATGACCGCCGGCCGTGGCTGGATCGCCCTGGCGCTGGTGGTGTTCGCCAGTTGGCGGGTGCTGCGTGTTCTCCTCGGTGCCTACCTGTTCGGCCTGGCCAGCATCCTCCATCTGGTGGCGCAGGGCATCGGCCTGTCGATCCCGTCGAACCTGCTGGCCATGCTGCCCTATGTGGCCACCATCGTGGTGCTGGTGCTGCTCTCGCGCGATGCGATCAAGACCCGGCTGTATGCGCCGGTATCGTTGGGCCAGCCTTGGCAGCCGGGGCATTGATGCGCCCATGAATCGCGCGACAGCCCGTAAATCCTCTTCCTGACGCAAAGCCCGATCATGGAAGCCGTGCTGCCACAACGGGCCTGTTCGCGACAACCGCTGGTTGATCCGCCGTGAGCTACGGCCTTTGATCCGGCGCATCAGCTCATTCAAGGTGGCGCTCTCCAGCTGCACCAACCAATGCAGATGATCAGGCATCACCACCCACGCCAATGAGTGCACCAGACCGACCTCATGAGCTTCGCGAAGCTCGGCGACCAATAGACGCCCGAGAGCGAAATCCTGAAGAAGCGCTTCGCGGTCATGCAGTACGGCCGTCAGCAAATAGACCCGACCAGTTTCGGAATAACGTCCACGGCGTAGTGCTCCTGCATGTGGTTTGTCTGAACGAAGCATTCCTTTGCCTCCTGATCGTGATTGGTTCTGTATAGCAGTTGATCGCGGCTGAAGCCGCTCCTACAGGAGCTGCATAGTTCGTTGTAGGAACGGCTGGGCGGCATTCCGCTTCAGCCGCGAAAAGCTTGTTGCGACGATCTAACCGGCCACAACTGCGCCACGCCCCAGGCCAGTTCGAAGACCAGGAAGATCGCGATCAGTGGCGTTGCGCCGTGCATCAGCGCGTAAATCTGCCAGGTGGAGAACAGCAGGCGACCAGCCGCGTCATAACGGCCGAACACCGCTTGCGGATCGCGGATACGCAGCACCGACCAGACGCAGATGATCGAGCCCATCAGGTTGCCCAACAGCATGTGCATCGGTTCGAAGGCCGGCAGTGCGCCGGGCAGGCCGAGGCCGTGGTGCAGGCTTTGCAGCAGGCCGTGCAGCGCCATGAAACTCCAGGGCGTGGCAAAAGGGGCGGCCACCAGCAGGTCGTACCAGCCACTGGCTCGTACCAGGCGACGATAGTGTTCGGGGGTCCACATAGGTGTTGCTCCAGTCATTGAAGGAGCCCCCAGGCTAAGGCCTGGAGTATGCTCCAAGGTCAACCCCCAACCGAGTGAAAAGATGCGAATCGGAGAACTGGCCGAAGCCTGCGAAGTGAGCCGCGACACCCTGCGCTTCTACGAGCAACGTGGGCTGATCGCCGCGCGGCGCAATGCCAACGGCTACCGTGACTATCCCGCCGAGATGGTGCAACTGGTCACCTACATCAAGACCGCACAGCGCCTGGGTTTCAGCCTCGGCGAGATCAGCCAGCATGTCGGCGGCCTGTGGCAGACCAGCGACCCGGATCAGTCCGTGACCCAATTGCTGCAAGACAAGCTGGCGCTGATCGAAAATCGCATCGACGAGTTGCAGCAACTGAGAAACGAACTGCTGCAGCGCCTGGCCACCACTTGCCCGCTGCGCGCCTGACGTCCGCATCCGATTGTCTGCCGGGCAGAAGTTCAGCTATCGTCACCTCGCGTCATTTCTGACGAACCTGGATCAGCAGACAGGGTCAACACTGAGCTGGCTTACCTGAAATCAACCTCAGAGGAGCCACTCATGGCTGCTACTCGACTCTGGATCAAGAAACCTCTCGCCGTTTTCACCGCCAACCACCACGACGCCTCTGGTGGCCTGGTGATCGAAGATGGCCGCATCGTCGAACTGCTCGGTGCCGACCAGCAACCCGCTCAACCCTGTCAGCAGACGTTCGATGCCCGCGCGCATGTGCTGCTGCCGGGCCTGATCAACACCCACCATCACTTCTACCAGACCCTCACCCGTGCCTGGGCGCCGGTGGTCAACCAGCCGCTGTTCCCCTGGTTGAAGACGCTGTATCCGGTATGGGCGCGGCTGACGCCGGAAAAACTGGCGCTGGCCAGCAAGGTGGCGTTGGCCGAACTGCTGCTGTCCGGCTGCACCACCGCTGCCGATCATCATTACCTGTTCCCCGGCGGGCTGGAACAGGCCATCGATGTGCAGGTGGACGCGGTGCGCGAGCTGGGCATGCGCGCCATGCTCAGTCGTGGCTCGATGAGCCTCGGCGAGGCCGATGGCGGCCTGCCACCGCAGCACACGGTGCAGAGCGGCGAGGCGATCCTGGCCGACAGCCAGCGCCTGATCGAGCGCTACCATGAGCGCGGCGATGGCGCGCAGATCCAGATCGCCCTGGCCCCCTGCTCGCCCTTCTCGGTAACCCGCGACATCATGCGCGCCAGCGCCGAAATGGCCGAGCAATTGGACGTACGCCTGCACACCCACCTGGCCGAAACCCTCGATGAAGAGGACTACTGCCTGCGTCAGTTCGGCCTGCGCACCGTGGACTATCTGGAAAGCGTCGGCTGGCTCGGCCCGCGCACCTGGCTGGCGCATGGCATTCACTTCAATGCCGAGGAAATCGCCCGCCTTGGTGCCGCCGGTACCGGTATCTGCCATTGCCCTTGCTCGAACATGCGCCTGGCCTCGGGCATATGCCCCGTACATGACCTGGAGGCAGCCGGTGCACCGGTCGGCCTGGGCGTCGACGGTTCGGCCTCCAACGATGCCTCGAACATGATCCTCGAAGCACGCCAGGCGCTGTATATCCAACGCCTGCGCTACGGTGCCGAGGCGATCACGCCCGAACGCGCGCTGGGCTGGGCCACCCGTGGCTCGGCACGCTTGCTCGGACGCCGCGATGTCGGCGAACTGGCCGTTGGCAAACAGGCTGACCTGGCGTTGTTCAAACTGGATGACCTACGTTTCTCCGGCAGCCACGATCCACTCTCCGCGTTGCTGTTGTGCGCTGCAGATCGTGCCGATCGGGTGATGATCGGCGGCAATTGGCGAGTAGTCGACGGGCAGATCGAGGGGCTGGACGTCACGCAACTGATCGCCGATCACAGCCAGGCGGCGAGGCAATTGGTAAGCGGCTGACGCCATGCCGTGGGGCGCGCCATGTGTATCGAGCAACTGCCGGTGCGCACGGCGCACCCTACGGTTTGCAGCAAGCCACTCGCACCACAACGCAGCATCTGCACGCCCGTCGCACCAATAGCGTTCCACACCATTCTCTGCCCTTGCTCACAAAGGCTTTCGCCACGGCTATCTGTCTTGTTGGTCAGCTTTTTGCAGTCATGGGATCAGCCAACCAACGGCCATCCCGACATCAAGACTGGAGCTCCACCCACCATGTTCGAGAAGAGCAAGAAACCGCTGCTGCGCACCCTCGTTGCCGCCCTGGGTTTTGGCGCCATGCTCAGCGCCTCCGCCGCCGATCCGCTGAAGGTCGGCTTCGTCTATATCGGCCCCATCGGCGATCACGGCTGGACCTACCAGCATGAGCAGGGCCGGCAGATGCTGATCAAGGAACTGGGTGACAAGGTCACCACCAGCTACGTGGAAAACGTGCCGGAAGGCGCAGACGCCGAACGCGTTATCCGCAACATGGCCAAGAGCGGTTTCGACCTGATCTTCACCACCTCCTTCGGCTACATGAACCCGACGATCAAGGTGGCCAAGCAATTCCCCAAGGTGACCTTCGAGCACGCCACCGGCTACAAGCAGGACAAGAACGTCGGCACCTACCTGTCGCGCTCCTATGAGGGGCGCTACGTCGGCGGCTTCCTTGCCGCGAAAATGACCAAGACCAAGAAGGTCGGCTACATCGCCTCCTTCCCGATCCCCGAGGTGATCCGCGACATCAACGCCATCCAGCTGGCCCTGGACAAATACAACCCGGGCACCGAGATCAAGGTGGTATGGGTCAACACCTGGTTCGATCCGGGCAAGGAATCCGACGCCGCCAACGCGCTGATCGACCAGGGCGTGGACGTGATGTTCCAGCACACCGACAGCCCGGCGCCGATCCAGACCGCCGAGCGTCGCGGCATCTACTCCGTCGGCTACGCCTCGGACATGGCGCATTTCGGGCCGAAGGCCGTGCTCACCTCCATCGTCAACGACTGGGGCCCGCACTACGTGAAATCAGCCCAGGCGGTGATCGATGGCCACTGGCAACCGCAGGACTTCTGGGGCGGTCTGGCCGAGGACACCATCGAGTTGCCGATCAGCGACCTGGTGCCGGCTGACGTGAAGAGCGAGGCCGAGCAGATCATCGCCGACATTCGCAGCGGCAAGTTCCACCCCTTCACCGGCCCGATCAAGGATCAGAGTGGCGCAGTACGCATCGCCGACGGCGTGAGCGCGACCAATGCCGAACTGGCCTCGATGAACTACTACGTGGAAAACGTGAAGGCCGAAATGCCGAAGTAAGCGCATAGCCTCGCGGCTGAAACGCAATACCGCCCAACCGCTCCTAGCTCCGTGGGAGCGGCTTCAGCCGCGATGATCAAGAAATCACCGATGCCGTCCCTGCTACCGGCAGAACCGCATCAAGGGGATCTCATCCGAGGTCTCTTTCCGCTGCCCTGGGTACGAGAAGACTCGCAGCACCGCCCACCCGAGGCTCAACATGAACGCACTACCCATCATCGATATCACCCCTTTGTACTGTGACGACGAATCCGCCTGGCCCGCCGTGGCCGAACGGATCGACCGCGCCTGCCGCGAATGGGGTTTCTTCTACATCGTCGGCCACCCGATAAGCAGCGAACGTATCGACACCCTGCTCGGCGCAGCGAAGCGCTTCTTCGCCCTGCCTGCCGAGGAAAAGCTCAAGATCGACATCACCCAGACCACCCACCATCGCGGCTACGGCGCCATCGCCACCGAACAGCTCGACCCGAGCAGACCGAGCGACCTGAAGGAAACCTTCGACATGGGTTTCCACATGCCCGCCGATCACCCCGAGGTACTGGCCGGCAAGCCGCTACGCGGCCCCAACCGCCACCCGGACATGCCCGGCTGGGCTGCCCTGATGGAGCAGCACTACGCCGACATGCAGGCACTGGCCACCACCTTGCTGCGGGCCATGGCGCTGGCCCTGGATATCGAACCGGAGTTCTTCGACAAATGCTTCCATGAGCCGATCAGCGTACTGCGCATGATTCACTACCCGCCGCGCCAGACCGCCAGCAGCGCCGAGCAGCAAGGCGCCGGGGCGCACACCGACTACGGCTGCATCACCCTGCTCTACCAGGACGAAGCCGGCGGCCTGCAAGTACGCCCGCGCCATGGCGACTGGATCGACGCGCCACCGATTGCCGGCAGCTTCGTGGTCAATATCGGCGACATGATGGCGCGTTGGAGCAACGACCGTTACACCTCCACACCGCACCGGGTGATCAGTCCAGTGGGGGTGGATCGCTACTCCATGCCGTTCTTCGCCGAACCGCATCCGGACACCCTGATCGACTGTTTGCCGAACTGTTCCAGCGCCGACAACCCGCCAAAATATTCGCCGGTGACCAGCGCCGAGTACCTGCTGTCGCGTTTCGCCGACACCTATGCCTACCGGCGTGAAGAACAGAGCGCCTGACCGCATCGCTCGCCAGCAATCGCATGAAGTTCTTTACCTCCCTCAGGGAATGACAGGGCTCTTGTAGGAGCGGATTTATCCGCGAAATTCGCGATGAAATCGCGAATAAATTCGCTCCTACACCGTTCATTCGATTGTCCTGCCAGGAGCCCCGGAAACCAAAAAGGCGCGGCAGCTTTCCTGATAAACTGCCGCCCTCCCCATTCCGAGATGCCGCGCATGCCTGCTCTTGACCAGGCGCTGCGCGCCGCCCTCGACGCCCGCGAAAACCTGCTGGGCGAACTGCACGCGCAAGGCACCGACTGCTATCGCCTGTTCCATGGCAGCCAGGAAGGTGCCCCGGGCCTGACCGTCGACCGCTACGGCCCGCAACTGCTGGTGCAGAGTTTTCACCAGCCGCTGGAGGCTGATGCCCTGCAAAGCCTCGCGACCATTGTCGAGCAGCGCCTCGGCCAGCCCCTGTTGCTGGTCTACAACGACCGCTCGCAACGTAACTCACGCATCGACCGCAATCCTCACGCGTTCGAAGCCGAAGAGGCGGCGCTGGCGGATCTGATCGGGCACGAATGGGGCCTGAACTACCGGGTACGCGGTCGCCACACCGGGCAGGATCCATTGCTGTTTCTCGACCTGCGCAACGCCCGCGGCTGGGTCAAGGCCAACAGCGCCGGTAAATCCGTACTCAACCTGTTCGCCTATACCTGCGGCGTCGGCCTGTGCGCGGCAGCCGGCGGCGCGAGCGAAGTGACCAACCTGGACTTCGCTCAGAGCAACCTCGCCGTAGGCCGCGAGAATGGCCAGCTCAATCCACAACTGCCAGCCATGCAGTTCATCCAGTCCGATTACTTCCCCGCCATCCGCCAAATGGCCGGCCTACCGATCAACAGCCGCCGCGGACAGAAGCTGCCGAACTACCCACGCCTGCAAGCTCGTCAGTTCGACCTGGTGTTCCTCGACCCGCCCGCCTGGGCCAAGAGCGCGTTCGGTACCGTCGACCTGCTGCGCGACTACCAGAGCCTGCTCAAGCCGGCGCTGCTGGCCACTGCCGATGGTGGTGCGCTGGTGTGCTGCAACAACCTGGCGAAAGTGGTGATGGAAGACTGGCGCGAACAGGTGCTGCGCTGCGCGGAAAAACTCGGCAGACCCGCGCGCGACTGCCAGGTGCTGGCGCCCGCTGTGGACTTCCCCTCCCATGACGCCAGGCCGCCGCTGAAGACGCTGATCCTGCAGTTTTGAGCCCGCTGCGAAAATAATTGCGCCCCACCACGCACGACCGGAACCGAACTGGCGTGCCATACTCCAAGTCATCCCTTCGTCTGGATAGATGACGCCAAGCCATGCCCAAAGGACTGAAGCGCGCGCTGAGCGCACTGTTGATCGCCCTCTTTCTCTACAGCCTGATCGGCTTCCTGATTCTGCCAGGCATCGCCCTGCGCATCGCCAACCAGCAACTGGCGCAGTACGCCACCGTGCCAGCATCGCTGCAGCGCCTGCAGCTCAATCCCTTCAGTCTGGAGCTGAACCTGTGGGGCCTGCGCATCGGCGAAGCGGGCCAGGAGCATCTGGCGTTCGAGCGCCTCTATGCCAACCTGCAAAGCGACAGCCTGTGGAGCGGTGCGCTGCACCTGGCCGCAGTCGAGCTGCAAGGTGCGCGCACCGCCGTGCTGTTCGACAAGGACGGCACACTGAACCTCACCCAATTGTTCCGCCTGCCGGAAAGTACCGAGGAAAAACAACCGAGCAGCGGCGATCCCTTCCCACTGCGCATCGACACCATCGTCCTGCAGGAAAACGCCCTGCGCTTCCAGGATCTGCGCCCGAGCGAGCCGGTGGAGTTCGCCTACGACGCCCTCGATCTGAAACTGCACAACCTCAGCACCCTGCCCGAAGACAACGCCGAGATGACCCTCACGGCCAGTGGCCCGAATGGCGCGAAGATCGACTGGCAGGGTCAGGTCAGCCTGACACCGATCACCTCCAGTGGCAGCCTGAAGATCAGCGACGGGCGTCTGAGTACCTTCTGGCCCTACGTGCGTGACGCCGTGCCCTTGGTGCTCAAGGAAGGTGTGGTCGATCTCAGCAGCGATTACCGCCTCGACCTTTCCAAAGGCACCGAACTGCAACTGAGCAAGGTCGCCATCCACCTTGCCCCCTTTGCCATCGATGATCCGGACGGTAAACCGCTGGTACGCCTGCAACAACTCGATGTCACCGATACCAGCCTGGATCTGGCCAAGCAGCAGGTGGTGGTTGGCCAGGTGCGCAGCCAAGGCCTGGAAGCCTGGGCCGCCCGCGAGGCCGATGGCCAGCTGGATTGGCAGAAGCTGTTTGCCGGCAAACCACGACCAGCGAGCGAAGCCGCACCCGAAGCGCAAGCGTCAACCGAGACCGAAACCGAGAGCAAACCCTGGCAGGTGCTGCTACAGGACGTGCAGCTACGCGACTACAAGGCCCATCTGGCCGACCGCGTACCCAAGGAGAATGTGGCGCTGGAGGTCGGCCCGCTGAATCTCGACCTGAAGGATTTCGACAGCCTTGGCGACAAGCCCTTCAACCTCAAGCTGGATACCGGCCTGGGCAAACAGGGCAAGCTGCAGGCCGCAGGCGACGT
Organism: Pseudomonas mendocina; assembly: GCF_003008615.1. Classification (NCBI taxonomy): domain Bacteria; kingdom Pseudomonadati; phylum Pseudomonadota; class Gammaproteobacteria; order Pseudomonadales; family Pseudomonadaceae; genus Ectopseudomonas; species Ectopseudomonas mendocina. The sequence goes on along the minus strand of NZ_CP027657.1, from coordinate 3,516,640 downwards.
GCAACTGGCCCCAACCACGGCTCGGCTCAAGGTCATCACCCAGGATATCGACCTGCGCCTGGCTCAGGCCTACCTCAGCCCCTTTATCCGCCTGGAACTGCGCAGCGGCCTGCTCGGCAGCGACCTCGACGTGCAGCTCAAGAGCACCGAACCCTTGGCGCTGAGCGTGACCGGCAGTGCCAAGGTCGATCAGTTGCATACCCTCGACACCCTGCGCGAGCGTGACTTCCTGCGCTGGAAGCAGGTGCGCGTCAACGGTCTCGACTATCGCCATGGCGACAGCCTGGCCATCGAGCGGGTCGAGCTGGATCAGCCCTACACCCGCTTCGTGATCAACGAAAACCTCACCACCAACGTCAGCGACCTGATCGTGCCGCAACCCGCCACTGCCAGCTCGGCTCAGCAGGACGCCGGCAAGCCGCTGGCAATCCGTATCGGCGGTGTAACCATCAACGACGGCTCGGCCAACTTCGCCGACTTCAGCCTGACCCCCAGCTTCGCCACGGCCATTCAGCAGATGAACGGCCGCATCGGCACGCTCGACAATCAGAAGCCGCAGGCCGCCAGTGTCGACATCAAGGGCAAGGTGGATCGCTACGCACCGATGAGCATCAAGGGCCAACTCACCCCCTTCGATCCACTCAACAGCCTGGATATCGCCACCAGCTTCAAGAACGTCGAGCTGACCACCATCACCCCCTACTCCGGCAAGTTCGCCGGCTATCGCATCCGCAAGGGCCGCCTCAATCTCGACCTGCACTACCGCATCGAGAAAGGCCAGCTCAACGCCGAGAACAAGGTGCTGGTGGAAAACCTGCAACTGGGCGAACGGGTCGACAGTCCCGACGCCGTGGATCTGCCAATACGTCTGGCAGTTGCCCTGCTCAAGGACACCCAGGGCAACATCGCCCTCGAACTGCCGGTACAGGGCGACCTGAACAACCCGCAATTCAGCGTCATGCCCATCGTCTGGCAAACCCTGCGCAACCTGGTGCTGCGTGCAGCACAGGCGCCGTTCAAGTTCATCGCCGGGCTGGTCGGCGGCAGCGATGTCGACCTCAGCACCGTCCCGTTCAGCGCGGGTTCGGCGGAACTGGAAGACGACGCCCGCCAGGCGCTCAATACCCTGGCCAAGGCGCTGCAGGAGCGACCCAACCTGCGCCTGGAGGTGGAAGGCCAGAGCGCGCAAGCCAGCGACGGCCCACTGCTGGCCGAACAACGCCTGCAACGCGAATTCCGTGAGGGCTGGTACAAGGTGCTGCAACGTCGCGGCGACAAGGTACCGGCCAGCCCGGATGAACTGACGGTCGATGAGGATGAGCAGGCAGCCCTGCTCGAAGGCATCTATCGCACCCGTTTGAAACAGCAGCCGCCCGCCGAGTGGGCCGAGCTCGACGCAGAACAGCGTACGCAGAACATGCGCCAGGCCGTGCTGGACTCCTGGGCCCAGAGCAAGCTGTTACTGCGCCAGTTAGCCCAGCAACGCGCTGCAACGATCAAGGACTATCTGGTGGAACAGGGTGGGTTGTACGATGAACGCGTCTACCTGATTGATGTCAACCTGGCTGAGCCCGAGCCCAATGGACGGGTGCTCACCGCCCTGCATCTGGATAGTCAATGATCATGCGCAGCTTGCCTTTCATCACGTTTGCCGCCCTGTTCACCTGCCTGATCAGCGCTACCGCGCAGGCCGATACCATGCGTTGCGGTAGCGCTCTGGTCAGCCTCGGCGACCGTCCATTCGAAGTCGAACGCAAATGTGGCGCGCCAGTGCATCGCGATCCGATCGGCTACACCCTGGGCTCCTACGACCGCCGCGAATACATGATCGAAGAATGGGTGTACGGCCCGAGCAACGGCATGCTCAGCATCCTGCGTTTCGAGGGCAACCGTCTGATCGCCATCGAACGCCGTCGCGAACGCTGAGCCGGAGACTCTCATGCACAAACTCGGATATCTGCTCGTCATGCTGTGCCTGCCGCTTGCCGCCGAGGCCTCCTCCACCTATCGCTGTGGCAGCGCCCTGGTCAGCAAGACCGCGCCCAGTGCAGAAGTGCTGAGCAAGTGTGGCGAACCCGCCAGCCGTGACTTCATCGGTTACAAGGAAGTCGTCGATACCTACGGCTTTCGCAATGAAGTGAGCGTCGAGGAATGGGTCTATGGGCCGAAAAGCGGTATGTACCACTTCCTGCGCTTCGAAGGTGGACGCCTGATCGAGATCCGCAGCAAACGCGGCAGCTGACACCAGCCCGACAGAGAGTGCCGCACACCTGCGCCTCCTCTGACAATCCCGCCACAAGCAAAAGCCCCATCGGTCACACCGCTGGGGCTTTTTAGCATCCATGCCTATCGCTATCCGTGCTGATACGACATCCGTGCCTGCAGCTATCCGTGCTTGTGCGGCATCCGTACCAGGCTATCCATACTTAGAGCTTGTCGCTGAAATCGCGCAGCTCTTGCTGGGCCTTTTCCTTGGTCCAGCCGTAACGCTCTTGTAGCTTGCCGGCCAGGTACTCACTGTGGCCTTCGGCGACGTCCAGGTCGTCATCGGTCAGGTTGCCCCAGCGCTCCTTGATGCGACCGCTGAGCTGCTTCCATTTGCCTTTGATGATGTCGCTATTCATGGTCATTCTCCCAGTGATAGGGGATGGGCCGGGCCTGAACCCGGCCGGCACGGTTATCAGTCAGCCGTTTTCAGGGCATCGGCGGAGACGTCACGTACGCCTTCGATTTCCTTGGTCTTGGCGATAGCCAGATCACGTTCGGCGTCGGTCGCTACCACACCGGACAGGGAAACCACGCCTTGGTTGGTCTCGACCTTGATGTCCAGAGCGCTGAGGTTCGAGTCAGCAACGAAGGTGGACTTCACCTTGCTGGTGATCCAGGTGTCGGATACAGCCTGCTCGGCTTTATCCACAGTGTCATTGGCTGCCAACATGGTCGGCTCGGCGGCAAAAGCTGCAGACGCCAGAGACATGCTCAGTACGGCAGCGGTCAGGGTGGTAGCGGCAAAACGGTTGATTGGCTGTTTCATGGTTCGACTCCTGTACATTCCAGACAATCTGCAAACCAACTCCTGGCTGCAGGTTCACCAGTACTATCGCAAGCGCTGTGCCAGTTTCTTAAAACAAAATAAAACCTTAAAAAACAATAAGTTATAAAAAACAAAGCATAGCCTTTTGATTGCATTTCGCCGACTTGAAGAAAATAGCTCGGGCAATTTGCATGATCCGCAAGTCATCCAGGGAGCCGAGTCTGATGGACATGCTCCGAAGCGCGATCTCCCGGCTCATGGCACGACCGAGAATGGCTATCCGGCCTCACTTCACCGTGGGCAGATATGAAATAGAGAGGAATGAACGCTCTCGCGCCAAGCCAAACGCCTTGTCTATGCGGGCGCCAAAGCACAGGCCGCCGCCTGAACGGTGCCTGTCTGGACAACGCGTTGCAGGCAATCTCTGTCGATATCCGGGCTCTACGCAATACCCGAGCGCCATAGGCACACGACGGATGTGGCATATTGCCCAGGCGCGACAACCGGTTCCCAAAGCCCCATGGATAAACCCGAGAAAACCAAACCAACTCGCGGCCGCCCACGAACCTTCGACCGCGAAGCCGCACTGGCCAAAGCGACCCACCTGTTCTGGCGCCAGGGCTATGCAGCAACCTCCATCGCCGACCTCACCGCAGCAATGGGCATTGGCTCGCCCAGCCTGTATGCGGCCTTTGGCTCGAAAGAAACGCTCTACGCTGAAGCCATCGACTATTACGGCAAGACCTACGAAGGCCTGGTATGGGCCAATTTCTGCACCGCGCCAACTGCCCGAGAAGCGATAACAGCCCTGCTGGTAGATTCCGCGACTGCGCTTACCGGAAATCTCGTCGAGATTCCTCGCGGCTGCATGGTGGCGCTCTCGTCAGTGGCCAGCGAAGGCCATAGTGAGCTTGGTGAGCATGTGCGCTCGGCCCGTGCAGTGACTTTCGAGCGCATTGAAGCGCGCATCCGCCAAGCCATCGAAACAGGCGAGCTGCCACCTTCGACCGACGCCCATGCTCTCACCCGCTTCGTACAAACTCTGCACAGCGGCATGTCGCTGTTGGCCCGCGATGGCGTCGGCAAGGAGGAACTGACCGCCGTGGCCCTGCTGGCGATGCAGATCTGGGACACCATTGTCACGACTTGAACACCGGCAGCCAGGCATAAAAAAGGGCTCCCGCAGGAGCCCTTCTCATTTCAGCGAACGAACCGTCGCTTAAACGCCAGAAGCCTTGGCGGCCGCTACGTCCTTGATCGACAGTTTGATACGGCCGCGGTTGTCCACGTCCAGCACCAGCACTTCGACTTCCTGACCTTCTTTCAAAACGTCGGTCACTTTCTCTACGCGAGCATCGCTGAGCATGGAGATGTGAACCAGACCGTCCTTGCCAGGCAGGATGTTGACGAAGGCACCGAAATCAACGATGCGCTCGACCTTGCCGACGTAGATCTTGCCGATCTCGGCTTCGGCAGTGATGGCCAGTACGCGCTGCTTGGCAGCCTCGGCGGCTTCCTTGGTTTCGCCGAAGATCTTGATCGAGCCATCGTCTTCGATGTCGATCGAGGCCTTGGTTTCTTCGCAGATACCACGGATGGTCGCACCACCCTTGCCGATGACGTCGCGGATCTTGTCCTGGTCGATCTTCATCGCCAGCATGGTCGGTGCGTTTTCCGACAGCTCGCTGCGCGATTGGGCGATGACCTGGTTCATCTGGCCGAGGATGTTCAGACGAGCTTCCAGCGCCTGCTCCAGGGCCTGCTCCATGATCTCTTCGGTGATGCCCTGGATCTTGATGTCCATCTGCAGCGCAGTGACGCCTTTGGCGGTACCGGCTACTTTGAAGTCCATGTCGCCCAGGTGGTCTTCGTCACCGAGGATGTCGGTCAGAACGGCAAACTTGTCGCCTTCCAGAACCAGACCCATGGCGATACCGGCAACCGGCGCCTTCATCGGCACACCAGCGTCCATCAGGGCCAGGGAAGCACCGCAGACCGAAGCCATGGAGGAAGAGCCATTGGACTCGGTGATTTCCGAGACCACGCGGATGGTGTACGGGAACTCGTCAGCGCTCGGCAGCATGGCGGCAACGCCACGACGGGCCAGGCGGCCGTGACCAATTTCGCGACGGCCAGTGGCGCCCATGCGACCACACTCACCGACCGAGTACGGCGGGAAGTTGTAGTGCAGCATGAAGGGGTCTTTCTTCTCGCCTTCCAGGGTGTCCAGCAACTGCGCATCGCGCGCAGTACCAAGGGTAGCGACGACCAGCGCCTGGGTTTCACCACGGGTGAACAGCGCCGAGCCGTGGGTCTTGTCCAGAACGCCGACTTCGATGTTCAGGCCGCGAACGGTGCGGGTATCACGGCCATCGATACGCGGCTTGCCGTTGACGATGTTCTCGCGCACGGTGCGGTATTCGATTTCGCCAAAAGCTTCCTTGACCTCGGCAGCGGAAGGCACGCCTTCTTCGCTGGCGAACTTGGCCACGACCTGATCACGCAACTCGCCCAGACGCGCGTAGCGATCCTGCTTGATGGTGATGGTGTAGGCCTGGGAGATGGCTTCGCCGAACTCACCACGAATGGCGCTCAGCAGAGCGGTGTTTTCCGGCTTCGGCTGCCAGTCCCAGGTCGGCTTGCCGGCTTCGGCAGCGAATTCCTTGATGGCACTGATGACGGACTGGAACTCATCGTGGGCGAACAGTACGGCGCCCAGCATTTGATCTTCGGTCAGTTCCTTGGCTTCCGATTCCACCATCAGCACGGCGGTTTCGGTACCGGCCACGACCATGTCCAGGCTGGAGGCCTTGAGCTGTTCGTAGGTCGGGTTCAGCAGGTAGCCGGCTTCGGGGTGGAAGGCGACGCGAGCAGCGCCGATCGGGCCGTTGAACGGGATGCCGGAGATGGCCAGGGCAGCCGAGGTACCGATCATCGCAGCGATGTCCGGATCGGTCTTCTTGCTGGTGGAAACCACGGTGCAGATGACCTGCACTTCGTTCTGGAAGCCTTCCGGGAACAGCGGACGGATCGGACGGTCGATCAGACGCGAGGTCAGGGTCTCTTTCTCGGAAGGACGTGCTTCACGCTTGAAGAAACCGCCAGGGATCTTGCCGGCAGCGTAGGTTTTTTCCTGGTAGTGCACGGACAGCGGGAAGAAGCCTTTGCTCGGATCGGCGCTTTTGGCACCGGTGACAGCGACCAGCACGCTGACATCGTTATCGACGGTCACCAATACGGCGCCGCTGGCTTGACGGGCGATACGGCCAGTCTCGAGGGTGACGGTCGATTGACCGAACTGGAATTTCTTGATTACCGGGTTCACGGTGTTTTCCTTCTCTTTGTTGCCTTGGGGGAAATTGGAAAGAGGCGCGGGAGTCGGACCCGATGCATCCCTCGGAAAGCCAAAAGCTGGAAGCCCAGCGCCACGAGGTGAGGATCACTCCCCACTCGCGACGCCGAACTCCCAGCTTCCAACTTGTGCAGCTCGCGTCTATTAACGACGCAGGCCCAGGCGACCGATCAGGGCGCTGTAACGACTGGTATCTTTACCCTTCAGGTAGTCCAGCAGCTTGCGGCGCTGGTTAACCATACGGATCAGACCACGACGGCTGTGGTGGTCTTTGCCGTTGGCCTTGAAGTGGCCTTGCAGCTTGTTGATGTTGGCGGTCAGCAGGGCAACCTGCACTTCCGGGCTACCGGTATCGCCTTCAGCTTGCTTGTAGTCGTTAACGATCTGGGCTTTTTCTTCAACGCTGAGTGCCATGTTGGCTTCCTCTCATCTGGAAACTGCCGAAGCAGTCTCAATAGGCCGGGAATCGCTTCCCGTGTTTTAAAAAGAGGCATGACCGTGCCTACTAACAGCCACCCTCGCAATCCTGACGCCGACGTTGCCAGCCCCAGGTTTTCAGCCATCTCGGCCGAACCATTCGCGCTACCGGTAACCCCGATAACGCCTGCCGACGCAACGCGTCGGTATCCATTCAATCCAGGCCTATGGCCCGTTACGCACCGGTGTAGATCAATCGGCGCGGTGCAATACGACCGTCATCGCTCACTTCACCAATACCGATGAAGCGGCCGTTGTGATCCTGTACCCGCACCATGCCGAACTTCGGCGCTTCCGGTGCTCGCACCGGCTGCCCCTGCAACCAGTAGAACGCGCTGTGCTCGGAGAACTGCAGCAGCGGCCAATCCTGCAGGCCACTGTCAGCCGGCAACAGGAAGCGATCCAACGCCTCGTTGCCACCTTCGGCATGTGCAGCTTCCAGCTCTTCCAGGGTCACGGTACGTGACAGGTCGAACGGGCCGGCCTTGGTACGACGCAGTTCAGCGACATGTGCACCGCAGCCCAACAACTGACCGAGATCCTCGACCAACGTACGAATATAGGTGCCTTTGCTGCAGTCGACGGCCAGGCGAGCCTGCTCGCCTTCGCATGCCAGCAATTCCAGGCGCGCAATAGTAACAGAACGCGCTTCACGCTCCACTACTTCCCCTGCACGGGCCAGTTTGTAGAGCGGCTGTCCATCTTTCTTCAGCGCCGAGTACATCGGTGGTATCTGCTTGATTTCACCCCGAAAACGCGGCAACAGCGCCTCGATCTCGGCGCGACCGACGGTCACCGGGCGGCGCTCGATGACCTCGCCTTCGGCATCCCCAGTGGTGGTGGTGACGCCAAGCTGGGCGACGGTCTCGTAGCCCTTGTCGGCATCGAGCAGATACTGGGAGAACTTGGTTGCCTCACCGAAGCACAACGGCAACACGCCGGTCGCCAGCGGGTCGAGGCTGCCGGTATGGCCGGCCTTTTCCGCGTTGAGCAACCAGCGCACCTTCTGCAGCGCCGCGTTGGAAGTAAAGCCGCGGGGCTTGTCGAGCAGTATGATGCCGTCGACCTTGCGACGAATACGTTTGACCTGCGCCACGCCTTACTCCTTGGAACCTGCGGTGTCGTCGTGCAGACGATCCTCCGCCACGGCACGCTCGATAAGCGCCGACAGGTGAGCACCGCGCAGGACACTCTCGTCGTAGTGGAAGTGCAGCTGCGGCACGCTGCGCAGCTTCATCGCCTTGCCCAACTGCATGCGCAGGAAACCGGCCGCATCGTTGAGAACCTTGAGGCTCTCGGCGACGGCACTGGAATCGTCCTGCCCCATGACGGTGATGAAGACCTTGGCGTGGCCGATATCACGGCTGACGTCGACCGCGGTAATGGTCACCAGCCCCAGACGCGGATCCTTGACCTCACGCCGGATAAGCTGGGCCAGTTCGCGTTGCATCTGGTCACCGATACGCTGGGTACGGCTGTAATCTTTGGCCATTTTCTACTTACCTTTACTTAGTCCGTCGTCTATTCGCCAGCGGACTCAAAAGCGGCAAACGCCCGGCCGCGCGAATGCGGGGCCGGGCGTTGCGTGTTGCGACTCGCGATTACAGGCTGCGAGCCACCTGGACTTTCTCGAACACTTCGATCTTGTCACCGACCTTGACGTCGTTGTAGCTCTTCACAGCGATACCGCACTCCATGCCATTACGCACTTCGGCGACGTCGTCCTTGAAGCGACGCAGCGATTCCAGCTCGCCCTCGAAGATCACCACGTCTTCACGCAGTACGCGGATCGGACGGTTACGGAAGACAGTGCCTTCGATGACCATGCAACCGGCGACCGCGCCAAACTTCGGCGAACGGAATACGTCACGCACTTCGGCGGTGCCCAGGATGTTCTCGCGAACATCGCTGCCAAGCATACCGGTGAGCGCCTTCTTGACGTCTTCGATGATGTCGTAGATGACGTTGTAGTAGCGCATGTCCAGGCCTTCGGCCTCGACGATCTTGCGCGCACCGGCGTCAGCACGGACGTTGAAGCCGAACAGCACGGCATTGGAAGCCAGCGCCAGGTTGGCATCGGATTCGGTGATACCACCGACGCCGCCACCGACCACGCGCACTTGCACTTCGTCGTTGCCCAGGGTGCTGAGCGAGCCTTGCAGCGCTTCCAGAGAACCACGCACATCGGACTTGAGCACGATGTTGAGGGTTTTCTTCTCTTCCTGGCCCATGTTCTCGAAGATGTTTTCCAGCTTGCCGGCGTGAGCACGGGCCAGCTTGACCTCGCGGAACTTGCCTTGACGGAACAGGGCAACTTCGCGGGCCTTCTTCTCGTCGGCGACCACGGTCATGTCGTCACCGGCATCCGGCGTGCCATCGAGGCCGAGAATCTCGACCGGAATGGACGGGCCAGCTTCCTTGATCGGCTTGCCGTTCTCGTCAAGCATGGCGCGCACGCGGCCATAGTTGACGCCGACCAGCACCATGTCGCCCTGACGCAGGGTACCGTCCTGAACCAGCACGGTGGCAACCGGGCCACGGCCTTTGTCCAGGCGCGACTCGACCACAACGCCACGGCCTGGTGCCGACGGCGTGGCTTTCAGTTCGAGAACTTCGGCCTGCAGCAGTACGGCTTCGAGCAGTTCGTCGATGCCGGTACCCGCCTTGGCAGAAACCGGTACGAACGGAGCGTCGCCGCCCCACTCTTCCGGGATCACATCCAGCGCGGCCAGGCCGTTCTTGATGTTGTCCGGGTTGGCTTCCGGCTTGTCCATCTTGTTCACGGCGACCACGATCGGCACGCCAGCCGCTTTCGCATGCTGCACGGCTTCCTGGGTCTGCGGCATCACACCATCGTCAGCTGCGACGACCAGGATGACGATGTCGGTCGCCTTGGCACCACGAGCACGCATTGCGGTAAACGCGGCGTGACCGGGGGTGTCGAGGAAGGTGACCATGCCGCGCTCGGTTTCCACGTGGTAGGCGCCAATGTGCTGGGTGATGCCACCCGCTTCACCAGAGGCAACCTTGGCGCGACGGATGTAGTCGAGCAGCGAGGTCTTACCATGGTCGACGTGGCCCATTACGGTCACGACCGGCGCACGGGACATTGCTTCACCTTCGAACTTCAGCGACTCGGCCAGCGAGTCTTCCAGGGCGTTATCGCTGACCAGCTTGACCTTGTGGCCCAGTTCTTCGGCGATCAGCTGGGCAGTTTCCTGATCCAGCACCTGGTTGATGGTCACCGGGGTGCCCATCTTGAACATGAACTTGATGACTTCAGCGGCCTTGACCGACATCTGCTGGGCCAGATCGGCCACGGTGATGGTCTCGCCAATTGCCACGTCACGCACCACCGGGCCGGCCGGAGCCTGGAAGCCATGCTGGTTGCGCTTCTTCATCTTCGACTTGCCACGGCCACCACGACGGAAGCCGTCGCTTTCTTCATCGACGCTACGCGGAGCGACGCGCGGAGCCGGCGCCTTCTCCTTGGTGGCAGGGCGATGCTGAGTGTGCTTGCGATCGCGGCGCTCGTCTTCGTCGGAACGGGCCTTCTCGGGGCGACGCACTTCTTCTTTCTTGCGTTCGACCTCGACCGCAGGAGCGGCAACAGCCGGCTCGACTGCAGCAGCTACCGGAGCTGGAGCCTCGGCAGGCGCAGCAGTGGCGTTGCTGGCCTGGCGCTTGGCTTCTTCCTCGGCCTTGCGTTTGGCTTCTTCCTCGGCCTTCAGGCGCTCGGCCTCAGCCGCTGCCTGCTGAGCTTCGAGCTCACGCTGCTTCTCGGCTTCGAGCTCTTCCGGGCTGCGCTTGACGAAGGTTTTCTTCTTGCGCACCTCTACGCTGATGGTCTTGCTACCAGCCACACGCAAGGTGCTGGTGGTCTTGCGCTGCAAGGTAATCTTGCGCGGCTCTTCAACCTTGTCGCCGTGACTGCTCTTGAGATGGGCCAACAGGGCCTGTTTCTCGCTATCGGTCACTACTTGTTCGGCACTGTTGTGGGACAGCCCAGCTTCACGCATCTGCTGCAGCAGGCGTTCCACCGGAGTGTCGACCACTTGGGCCAGTTCTTTCACCGTGACTTGCGTCATGCATCTTTCTCCTCAGGCCGCAACCGCTTATTCGAACCAGTGGGCTCGAGCGGCCATGATCAGCTTGCCGGCACGTTCTTCGTCGATGCCGTCGATGTCGAGCAGGTCGTCGATAGACTGCTCGGCCAGGTCTTCACGGGTAATCACGCCGCGCAGCGCAAGCTCGAGAGCCAGCGCCTTGTCCATGCCTTCCAGCTCCAGCAGGTCATCCGCTGGGTGGGCATCGGCCAACTTCTCCTCGTTGGCGATCGCCTTGGTCAGCAGACGATCCTTGGCCCGTGCACGCAGCTCATTGACGATGTCCTCGTCAAAGCCATCGATGCTGAGCATTTCTTCCATGGGTACGTAGGCAATCTCTTCGAGACTGGTGAACCCCTCTTCGACCAGGACTTGGGCCAGCTCTTCATCGACCTCCAACTCGTCGATGAAGGACTGCATGATGTCGCCGGTTTCTGCCTGTTGCTTGGCCTGGATGTCCGATTCGGTCATCACGTTCAGCGTCCAGCCAGTCAGTTGGCTGGCCAGGCGTACGTTCTGACCACCACGGCCGATGGCCTGGGCCAGGTTGTCTTCGCCAACGGCGATATCCATGGCATGGGCATCTTCATCGACGATGATCGCCGCCACTTCAGCCGGCGACATGGCGTTGATCACGAACTGCGCCGGGTTGTCGTCCCACAGCACGATGTCGACACGCTCGCCACCCAGCTCGCCGGAGACGGCCTGAACGCGCGAACCACGCATGCCGATGCAGGCGCCTTGCGGGTCGATACGCTTGTCCTTGGAACGCACGGCGATCTTGGCGCGCGAGCCCGGATCACGGGAGGCAGCCTTGACGTCGATGAGGCCTTCGGCAATTTCCGGTACTTCGATACGGAACAGCTCGATCAGCATTTCCGGCGCGGTACGCGACAGGATCAACTGCGGGCCACGGTTCTCGGTACGGATTTCCTTGAGCAGAGCGCGTAGACGCACACCAACGCGGAAGGTCTCACGCGGGATGATGTCTTCGCGGGCCAGCAGCGCCTCGGCATTGTTGCCCAGGTCGACGATGACGCTGTCACGGGTGACCTTCTTCACAGTGCCGGAGATGATCTCACCCAGGCGCTCGCGGTAGGCGTCGACCACCTGGGCACGCTCGGCTTCGCGCACTTTCTGCACGATCACCTGCTTGGCGGTCTGCGCAGCGATACGACCGAACTCGATGGACTCGATCTTCTCTTCCAGCACGTCACCGATCTTGGCCTTGGCCTCGACGGCTTGGGGCATGTCTTCGGTCACCTGATAGGCCGGATCTTCGAACTCGGACTCATCGACCACGGTCCAGCGACGGAAGGTTTCGTAACTGCCGTTCTGCCGATTGATCGACACTCGCAGGTCGACTTCGTCTTCAAAACGTTTCTTGGTCGCGGTCGCCAGAGCCAGCTCCAGCGCCTCGAAAATCACGCCAGCCGGTACACCCTTTTCGTTGGATACCGACTCAACAACTAGCAGTACTTCTTTGCTCATCGTACGCCTCGCCTTTCGCAATCCATTGGATTTGCGCAATCCGCGTTACCTGCGCCCCCGCATCAAATTGCGAGATCTACGCACCGACGCGGAATTCGCGTCTCAATCAAACCGGGGGATAATGTTGGCCTTGTCGATCAGATCGATCGGCAGCAGATATTCGTGGTCATCCACCTGCACCACCACGTCCTGCTCCTCCACACCACGGAGAAGGCCCTGAAAGTTGCGTCGACCATCGAAAGGCGAACGCAGCTTGATTTTTACCTGCTCACCAACATGCATCGCGAACTGTTCGAGCGTGAACAGCGGCCGATCCATGCCAGGAGAAGAAACTTCAAGGGTGTACTCCGAGGTAATTGGATCCTCGACATCCAGTACACCACTAAGCTGACGGCTGACGATCTCGCAATCGTCAATGAGGATGCCATCGGCTTTGTCGATATAGACACGCAGCAGCGAATGACGCCCCTGCGACAGGAACTCGATGCCCCAACACTGATAACCGAGTGCTTCGATTACCGGGGCCAACAAGGCCTGCAACTGTTCTAGCTTGCTCGACACTTAACGGCCCTCGCGCATGCTGTGCAAATAAAAAATGGGCGAAACGCCCATCCCTTCAACCCACCCAATGCAGGCGGACGATATCTTTCAGCTAACAAAAAGCCCCTGAAAAGGGGCCTGCTGAAACTGGTTGCGGGGGCTGGATTTGAACCAACGACCTTCGGGTTATGAGCCCGACGAGCTACCAGACTGCTCCACCCCGCGTCAAAGCTGGGCCAGAATTATACGGCCGCCCCTAGCAGGGGTCAACCAAGACTCCAGCAACAAGAAGGCCCGCTAACTGCGGGCCTTCTTGAGTATGGTACCGAGGAGGGGACTCGAACCCCTACAGCCTATGGCCACTACCACCTCAAGGTAGCGTGTCTACCAATTCCACCACCTCGGCAAAACGGTTACTGCTCTGGAGCCTCCGGAACATCCGACGCATCGGATGCTGGCGCTTGCTCTTCGAGCACCGGCACGTCTTCGACTGCCGGCTTTTGTTGAACTTCCAGAGCCGCTGGATCTGGCAGGCCAACTTGAGTCAATCCTTCAGCTTTTTCTTTAGCAAAGTACGCTAAGCCTAAGCTAGTAGTGAAAAAAGCCGCGGCGAGTATAGCAGTAAACTTACTCAGAAAGGTAGCAGAACCTTGGCTTCCGAATACGGTTGCCGAAGCACCCGAACCGAACGACGCGCCAGCGTCCGCACCCTTACCCTGCTGCAACAGCACCAGTACCACAATACCGATCGCACCCAGCAGGTGCAGAACAACAATGACTGTTTCCAGCATTCTTCAGTTTCCTGCAGCGCGACAGATCGCACCGAATTCATCCGCATTCAGAGAGGCTCCACCCACAAGCCCCCCATCGATATCCCGCATGCCGAATAACTCGGCCGCACTGGCGGCCTTCACGCTGCCGCCATAAAGAATTCTCAGCCCACTCGCAACATCGGCACTCAGCTGCGCAACTTGCGCGCGAATGGCCGCATGTACTTCCTGAGCCTGCCCAGGCGTAGCAGTCAGCCCGGTACCTATGGCCCAGACCGGCTCGTAAGCAACCACAGCATTTACCAGCGACTCAACACCCAGAGCGTCTATCACTGCAGCCAACTGGCCACCCACCACACCCAGCGTTGCATTCGACTCACGCTGCTCGCGGGTCTCACCAAGACAGAGAACAGGGGTCAACCCCGCCGCCTGCACGGCCGCAAACTTGCGAACGACCACCTCGTCACTTTCACCCAGAATCAGGCGACGCTCAGAGTGACCTACCAGCACCAGCTTGCAACCGCCATCGACCAACTGGCTTGTCGCCAATTCGCCGGTCAAGGCACCCTGCTCAAGCTGTGCCGCGCAATCCTGCGCCCCAACCTGCACCACACCATCAGCCAGACCTTCTACGACCTGAGTGATATGCAAGCTTGAGGGGAACACCGCGACATCGATATCAGCAGGCAATACCTGCCGACGCAACCCTTCGATCAGCTCTGCGACGCTGGCGCGGGTACCGTGCATTTTCCAGTTACCGGCGACCAAGGGGCGACGCATGTTTTACCTCGTCGATCAAAGAGGGCGCAGATGTTACCCAAGAGCACCCTCGGTAGCAAGCTCAATCAAGCACAGACTTCAGCAACAATCTTAGCCAATTCATCGGCATAGCTGCGCACCTGACTCTCATCGTCACCCTCGACCATTACCCGCACCAGCGGCTCGGTGCCCGACTTACGCAGCAGCACGCGACCACGTCCAGCCATACGCTCGGTTACGCGCGCACAAGCTTCTTTCACGGAAGGGTGCTCCAGCGGATCGGCCGCACCAGCCAGACGCACGTTGACCAACACCTGCGGGCACTTCTTCAGGGCCGTGCGCGCCTCCACCAGCGTCTGCTGACGACGCTTGAGCGCCATCAGCACTTGGAGCGCAGCGATGATCGCATCCCCCGTAGTGGTGTGCTGGAAGCACACCAGGTGCCCCGAATTTTCACCACCGAGCAGCCAGTTGCGCGCCAACAACTCCGCAATCACATAGCGGTCGCCCACCTTGGCACGTACGAAGGGGATGTTCAGCTCGGCCAACGCCAGCTCCAACCCCAGATTGCTCATCAAGGTGCCGACTACACCGCCGTGCAAACGACCACGCTCCTGCAGATCACGCGCAATGATGAACAGCAGCTCATCACCATCGACCAGCGCACCATACTGATCGACCATCAGCACGCGGTCAGCATCACCATCGAAAGCGATACCCAGGTCAGCGCCCTGCGCCAGGACTTCAGCCTGCAGGCCCGCGATATGCGTCGAGCCACAGCCATCATTGATGTTCAGGCCATCAGGCTGCGCCGCCATCACCTTCACTTCAGCACCCAATTCACGGAACACGCTGGGTGCGACCTTGTAGGCGGCGCCATGTGCGCAATCGACGACGATCCTCAGCCCCTTGAAGCTGGTACCGCTGGGCACGCTGCCCTTGCAGAACTCGATATAGCGACCCGAGGCATCGTTGATGCGCGAGGCCTTGCCGATACCGGCCGATTCGACCACGGTCATCGGCTGATCGAGCAGCTCTTCGATCATCAGCTCCACATCATCGGGCAACTTGGTGCCCTCACTGGAGAAGAACTTGATGCCATTGTCATCATGCGGATTGTGCGAAGCACTGATGACAATCCCGGCATCAGCCTGGAAGGTACGGGTCAGATAGGCAATTGCCGGCGTCGGCATCGGGCCAAGCAATTGCACATCGGCACCGGCTGCTGCCAGCCCTGCCTCCAACGCGGATTCGAACATATAGCCGGAAATGCGCGTGTCCTTGCCGATCAGGATGCGGCACTTGCCTTGCTTACGAAATGCCATGCCCGCCGCCCAGCCCAGCTTGAGCATGAAATCCGGGGTAATGGGAAACTGCCCGACGCGCCCCCGAATACCGTCGGTGCCGAAGTACTTTCTAGCCATAACGCTTTCCTTGTTAGTGCGCCGCTTCAACCGCAGCGATCATGCGCACCACATCGACCGTTTCGGCGACATCGTGCACACGCAGAATATGTGCGCCCTTGGTCAGGGCCAGTGCGGCCAGCGCCAGGCTGCCATAGAGCCGCCCCCCCACCTCATGACCGAGCACCTTGCCAATCATGCTCTTGCGGGAAACGCCGACCAGAAGCGGTCGCCCCAGCACAGAGAGCTGATCCATATGCTTGAACAGGGCGAGATTGTGCTCCAGGGTCTTGGCAAAACCAAAGCCTGGATCGAGCACCAGCCGCTCAGCGGGGATACCGGCGGTCGCACAGGCCGCCATGCGCTCGACGAGAAAGTCGCGCACCTCGACCAGAATGTCCGGATACTCGGGATTGTTCTGCATGTTGCCGGGCTCACCCCGCATATGCATCAGACACACGGGCAAGCCGGTATCGGCTGCCGCATCCAGCGCGCCATCGCGCTGCAAAGAGCGCACGTCATTGATCAGACCGGCTCCGAGCCGCGCGGTCTCGCGCATCACGGCAGGCGTGGAGGTATCCACGGAGATGATCACGTCCAACTCACGCGCGATGGCCTCAACCACAGGCGCAACACGCTCAAGTTCCTCGACAGGGGATACAACCCGCGCACCAGGGCGAGTGGACTCGCCTCCGACGTCGATCAGGGTAGCACCAGCCGCAACCATATCCGCGGCATGACGCAGCGCTGCATCGCGCTGAGCGAAGCGACCACCATCGGAAAAGGAGTCAGGCGTGACATTAAGAATGCCCATCACATGCGGACGGGACAAATCAAGAAGCCGGCTGCCACAGGGCAGCCGGCTCAGGTGTTGCGCTTGAGACATATGAAACCTTAGTGCTCGGCAGCCGGGCCGCCGATCGGCTTCTCGGGACGCGGGGTTTCGTCGACCTTCGGTTGCGGCGTGCCGGAATCGCCGTCACCCCACCCACGCGGTTCGCGCGGAACACGACCATTCATGATGTCGTCGATTTGCTCCGCATCGATGGTCTCGTACTTCATCAGTGCTTCAGCCATGGCATCGAGCTTATCGCGATTCTCCACCAACAGCTTCTTCGCAGTGGCGTAGCACTCATCGATGATGCGGCGAACTTCCTCGTCGATCTGCTTGGCGGTTTCGCCGGAAACGTTGCTGGCCTGGCTGCCCATGCTGCGACCGAGGAAGACTTCACCTTCCTCTTCGGCATACATCAGCGGGCCGAGTTTTTCCGACAGGCCCCACTTGGTGACCATGTTCTTGGCCAATTGGGTGGCGCGCATGATGTCGTTGGAAGCACCGGTAGTGACGCCGTCGAAGCCCAGGGTCATTTCCTCAGCGATACGGCCACCGAACAGCGAGCAGATCTGGCTGGTCAGCGCACGCTTGCTCAGGCTGTAACGATCTTCTTCCGGCAGGAACATGGTCACACCCAGCGCACGACCGCGCGGGATGATGGAAACCTTGTAGACCGGATCATGCTCAGGCACCAGGCGACCGACGATGGCGTGACCCGCCTCGTGGAACGCAGTGTTGAGCTTCTCCTTGTCGGACATGACCATGGTCTTGCGCTCGGCGCCCATCATGATCTTGTCTTTAGCCAGTTCGAATTCCTTCATCTCGACCAGGCGCTTGCCGGCACGAGCGGCGAACAGCGAGGCCTCGTTGACCAGGTTGGCCAGGTCGGCACCGGAGAAGCCCGGGGTACCACGTGCGATCACGGCAGGCTGGACGTCGTCACCCATCGGCACTTTGCGCATGTGCACTTTCAGAATCTGCTCGCGACCACGAATGTCCGGCAGACCGACCACCACCTGGCGGTCGAAGCGGCCCGGGCGCAGCAGCGCCGGATCGAGTACGTCCGGACGGTTGGTCGCAGCGATGACGATGATGCCGTCGTTCATTTCGAAGCCATCCATCTCAACCAGCAACTGGTTGAGCGTCTGCTCGCGCTCGTCGTGACCGCCGCCCATGCCGGCGCCACGATGGCGACCCACGGCGTCGATCTCATCGATGAAGATGATGCACGGTGCGTGCTTCTTGGCCTGGTCGAACATGTCACGGACGCGGGAAGCACCCACACCGACAAACATTTCCACGAAGTCGGAACCGGAAATGGTGAAGAACGGTACTTTCGCCTCACCGGCAACGGCCTTGGCCAGCAGCGTCTTACCGGTACCCGGCGAGCCAACCATCAGCACACCGCGCGGGATGCGGCCACCCAAGCGCTGGAACTTGCCTGGATCGCGGAGGAATTCCACCAGTTCGCTGACCTCTTCCTTGGCCTCGTCGCAACCGGCGACATCAGCGAAAGTGGTCTTGACCTGGTCTTCGGAAAGCAGGCGCGCCTTGGACTTGCCGAAGCTCATTGGCCCGCCCTTGCCGCCGGCACCGCCCTGCATCTGGCGCATGAAGAACATGAAGACGGCAATGATCACCAGAATCGGGAAGCTGGCCACCAGCAACTGAGTCCAGATGCTCTGCTGCTCAGGCTGCTTGCCTTCGATCACCACATTGTTGTCGATCAGATCGCCGATCAGGCCACCGTCCTGGATCGCCGGACGGATGGTCTTGAAACCTTCACCGTCGGTGCGCTTGCCAGTGATCACGTAGCCGTCGACGGTCACGCGCTCGACGCGCCCTTCCTTGACCTGCTCGATGAATTGCGAGTAGCTCAGCGTCTGTGGCTCGCTCGGGCTGGAGAAGTTGTTCATCACGGTGACCAGTACGGCCGCGATGATCAGCCACAGGATCAGATTCTTTGCCATGTCGTTCAATTAGCTACCCTCTGAAGCAGGCCTCGTGGCGAAGCGAGCTTCCCATGACGACCAATGATATACCGACCTAACTTACACCAAACGCCCGCTTCTGGCAGGCACCGTCTGTAACCCTTTATGAGGTTTCGACGGTTGAGACCTGCCCAGTGACCGCCAGCTTCCTTGTCCTAACCGCGAAAACCGCGGGCCAGCAAATATTGTTCGCGGGAACGGTCGCGCGACGACAGCGGTTTACGCATCTGCACCTTGTCGAACGTCTCACGCACCTGCTTGTGATAAGAGTCGAAACCTTCGCCCTGGAAGATCTTGATCAGAAAATCGCCGCCCGGACGCAACACGCGGCCGGCCAGATCCAACGCCAGCTCGCACAGATACATCGCGCGCGCCTGATCGGCGGTTCTTACCCCACTCATATTGGGGGCCATATCGGAAATAACAAGGTCGACCGGATTTTCGCCGATGGCCTCGAGAATTCGCGCGAATACCCCGTCGTCGGTGAAATCGCCCTGAATGAAGGTGACATCGGGGATGCTGTCCATCTCCAGAATGTCGGAGGCGATAAGCCGCCCCTTGTCGCCAATCACCCGGCTGGTCACCTGCGACCAACCGCCTGGCGCGGCGCCAAGGTCGACTACGGTCATGCCGGGACGCAGGATGCGATCCTTCTCCTGGATTTCCAGCAGCTTGTAGCTGGCACGCGAACGGTAACCGTCCTTCTGCGCCATCTTCACGTAAGGATCGTCGAAATGTTCTTTCAGCCAACGCTGGCTGGTCTTGGAACGTGCCACTGAAACCTCTGACTCAACGGGTCATGAATAACTGCGCGGGCTCGGGTAAGATAGGCGCCGTTTTCCAGACCGAATTAGGTACTAACGATTATGCCGCTCACTCAAGAGCAGAAGAAACAATTCAAATCTATCGGCCACCACCTGAAACCTGTATTGATCGTGGCTGACAATGGTTTGACCGAGGGCGTGCTGGCCGAATTGGATCGAGCACTGAACGATCACGAGTTGATCAAGGTGCAGCTGCGCCTCGCCGAACGCGAAGATCGCCAGGCCGCCATCGGCGCACTGTGTGAAGCAGGACGTGCCGAGCTGGTACAGAGCATTGGCAAGGTGGCGATACTCTATCGCAAGAATCCCAAGCCGAACCGCAACCTCTCCAACGTCATCCGCTACCAGGGCTGATTACCCTCAGCTCTGACGCTCGCGACCAGGCACGGGCTGTAGCACCAGCAACAGCCCGGAAAACGCCATCACCAGATAGCTGAAGCGTAGCCAGTAACTGGCGTCCTCCAACAGCTTCGGCGCCAGCCAATAGCTGAGTGCCATGAGTGCGACGGTCAGCAACAGCTGACCACGCATGTCCCGCCATAGACTGACGAATCCCTCGCAACGCAGCAGAACTGCACTCTGAATGCCGATGCATACGGCCGTCAAAGCGACCAGCACCGGCGTCAGATGCGAGGCAATTTCCTGCACCAGCAAAGGCGCCAGGCCGAACTGGCCGATGGCCGGCAACAGGACGAACTGCCATGCCCACAAGCCACCCACCCATAGCGGCAGGGCCAGCTGCCAGGCCATGGCAGCCGGCTTCGACGAGCGCTGTAGCCTAGATGTGACGGACTTCGACAATCTCGTACTCGATCAGGCCGCTGGGAGTCTTCACCGCCACCACATCACCCTCACTCTTGCCCACCAGGGCACGGGCGATAGGCGAGCCAACGGAGATCTTGCCCTGCTTGATGTCGGCTTCGTCCTCACCCACGATCTGATAGGTCACGCTTTCGTCGGTCTCGACGTTGGCGATCTCCACCGTGGTACCGAAGATCACCTTGCCGGTGTGCTCGATGGTGGTGACATCGATGATCACTGCATTCTGCAGGCGACCTTCGATATCACGCACACGCGCCTCGACCATGCCTTGCTGCTCGCGCGCGGCGTGGTACTCGGCGTTTTCCTTGAGATCGCCCAACTCGCGAGCTTCACCGATGTCCTGGCTGAGTTTCGGACGCACCACCTTGGTCAGATGCGCCAGCTCTTCTTCCAGGGCGCGAGCGCCCTGGACGGTCATTGGATATTTGATCATGCCTTGATTCCTGCATGCAGATCCTGCAGCCGGCGCACGGTCTTCTCGGGACCAAACTTGAGCGCCTCACAGACCGCCTGACCAGCCGCGATAGTGGTGGTGCAGTAGATCTTGTGCTGCAGGGCGTTACGACGAATCGAGTAGGAGTCAGCAATCGACTGACGCCCCTCGGTGGTGTTGATGATCAGGGTCACTTCATCGTTCTTGATCATGTCGACGACATGCGGACGACCTTCGGTCACCTTGTTCACCCGGCGAACTGGCAAACCAGCCGCCTCGATCACTTTGGCAGTACCGGCGGTGGCGACCACTTCGAAGCCAAGCGCAACCAGGTCACGGGCGACCTGAACCGCTTCCGGTTTGTCGTCTTCGCGCACACTGATGAACGCGCAACCAGAGTTCGGCAGAATCTCGCTGGCACCCAGCTGAGCCTTGGCGAAGGCTTCGCCGAAGGTGTCGCCGACGCCCATGACCTCACCGGTGGACTTCATTTCCGGGCCAAGGATCGGGTCGACGCCTGGGAACTTGGCGAACGGGAACACCGCTTCCTTCACGCTGAAGTACGGCGGGATGATTTCCTCGTTGTAGCCCGCTTCGGCCAGGGATTTGCCAGCCATGACGCGAGCAGCGACCTTGGCCAGGGACTCACCCACGCACTTGGAAACGAACGGCACGGTACGCGAGGCACGCGGGTTCACTTCGATGACGTAGATGTCTTCACCCTGGACGGCCATCTGCACGTTCATCAGGCCTACGACGCCGAGTTCCAGGGCCATCTTCTTGACCTGGTCACGGATTTCGTCCTGGATGTGCGCCGGCAGCGAGTATGGCGGCAGTGAGCAAGCGGAATCACCGGAGTGCACGCCGGCCTGTTCGATGTGCTGCATGATCGCGCCAATGACAACGCTTTCGCCGTCGCTGACCGCATCCACGTCCACTTCGATGGCGCAGTTGAGGAAGCGATCCAGCAGCACCGGGCTGTCGTTGGAGACCTTCACCGCTTCACGCATGTAGCGCTTGAGCTCTTCTTCCTGGTAGACGATTTCCATCGCCCGGCCGCCCAGTACGTAGGACGGACGCACCACCATCGGGTAACCGATGTTCTTCGACAGGGCCAGGGCTTCGTCTTCGCTGCGCGCGGTGGCGTTGGCCGGCTGGCGCAGGCCGAGGCGCTGCACCATCTGCTGGAAGCGCTCGCGGTCTTCGGCGCGGTCGATGGCTTCGGGGCTGGTGCCGATGATCGGTACACCCGCCTCTTCCAGGGCGCGGCAGATCTTCAGCGGAGTCTGACCACCGTACTGGACGATGACGCCTTTCGGCTGCTCGACGCGGACGATTTCCAGTACGTCCTCCAGGGTCACCGGCTCGAAGTACAGGCGATCGGAGGTGTCGTAGTCGGTGGAAACGGTTTCCGGGTTGCAGTTGACCATGATGGTCTCGTAACCGTCTTCACGCATGGCCAGCGCGGCGTGTACGCAGCAGTAGTCGAACTCGATACCTTGGCCGATACGGTTGGGGCCGCCACCGAGGATCATGATCTTGTCACGATTGCTCGGGTTGGCTTCGCACTCTTCCTCGTAGGTCGAGTACATGTAGGCGGTGTCGGTGGCGAACTCGGCGGCGCAGGTATCCACGCGCTTGTACACCGGCAGCACCTTGAGCTTGTGGCGATGGGCACGCAGGCTCTTCTCGGAAACGCCGAGCAGCTTGGCCAGACGCGCATCGGAGAAGCCCTTGCGCTTGAGCTTGAACATCAGATCGCGATCGATGGCCGACAGACCCAGGGTCTGTACGGTCGCCTCGTCCTTGATCAGGTCTTCGATCTGCACCAGGAACCATTCGTCGATACGGGTCAGTTCGAACACTTCGGCGACGGTCTTGCCTGCGCGGAAGGCATCGGCCACGTACCAGATGCGGTCGGCGCTGGGCACGGTCAGCTCGCGACGCAGGGTGCTTTCAGCTTCCGGGTCGTTCAGGTCGAGTTTCTCGTCGAAACCGGCAACGCCAACTTCCAGACCGCGCAAGGCTTTCTGCATGGACTCCTGGAAGGTACGGCCAATGGCCATGACTTCACCGACGGACTTCATCTGGGTGGTCAGGCGGGCGTCGGCTTTCGGGAATTTCTCGAAGGCGAAGCGCGGTACCTTGGTCACGACGTAATCAATGGCCGGCTCGAAGGACGCCGGGGTACGACCGCCAGTGATATCGTTGGACAGCTCGTCAAGGGTGTAGCCGACAGCCAGCTTGGCGGCGATCTTGGCGATCGGGAAGCCTGTGGCCTTGGAGGCCAAGGCCGAGGAACGCGATACACGCGGGTTCATCTCGATCACGACCATGCGACCGGTGTTCGGGCAGATGCCGAACTGCACGTTGGAGCCGCCGGTTTCCACACCGATCTCGCGCAGTACCGCCAGCGAGGCGTTACGCAGGATCTGGTATTCCTTGTCGGTCAGAGTCTGCGCCGGCGCCACGGTGATCGAGTCACCGGTGTGCACGCCCATCGGGTCGAAGTTCTCGATGGAGCAGACGATGATGCAGTTGTCCTTCTTGTCGCGGACCACCTCCATCTCGTATTCCTTCCAGCCGATCAGCGACTCGTCGATCAGCAGCTCGCTGGTCGGCGACAGGTCGAGACCGCGGGCGCAGATTTCTTCGAACTCTTCACGGTTGTAGGCGATGCCACCACCGGTGCCGCCCATGGTGAAGCTTGGGCGGATGATGCACGGGAAGCCGACCTTCTCGAGCACGCCGTAGGCGTCTTCCATGCTGTGGGCGATACCCGAAACAGGGCAGGCCAGGCCGATGTCTTTCATCGCCTTGTCGAAGCGCGAACGGTCTTCGGCCTTGTCGATGGTGTCGGCGTTGGCGCCGATCATCTCGACGCCGAACTTCTCCAGCACGCCATGGCGCTCCAGATCCAGCGCGCAGTTCAGCGCGGTCTGGCCGCCCATGGTCGGCAGCAGAGCGTCCGGACGTTCCTTCTCGATGATCTTGGCCACGGTGGCCCATTTGATCGGCTCGATGTAGGTGGCGTCGGCCATCGACGGGTCGGTCATGATGGTGGCCGGGTTGGAGTTCACCAGGATGACGCGGAAACCTTCTTCCTTCAGTGCCTTGCAGGCCTGGGCGCCGGAGTAGTCAAACTCGCAGGCCTGGCCGATGACGATGGGGCCGGCGCCGAGGATCAGGATACTTTTGATGTCTGTACGTTTTGGCATGTTCTTTACTCGAATCCTTGGGTCAGTCGGCAGGGCTTAGCGGCGCTTGGCCATGGCTTCGATGAAGCGGTCGAACAGCGGAGCCACGTCGTGCGGGCCTGGGCTCGCCTCGGGGTGACCCTGGAAGCTGAAGGCATCCTTGTCGGTGCGCTCGATACCCTGCAGGGTGCCATCGAACAGCGACTTGTGGATCGCACGCAGGTTGCCCGGCAGGCTGGTTTCGTCCACGGCAAAACCGTGGTTCTGGCTGGTGATCATCACCACGCCGCTGTCGAGATCCTGCACCGGGTGGTTGGCGCCGTGGTGGCCGTGGCCCATTTTCAGGGTCTTGGCACCGGAGGCCAGGGCCAGCAGCTGGTGGCCGAGGCAGATGCCGAATACCGGGATATCAGTTTCGAGCACGTCCTTGATCGCCTGGATCGCGTAGTCGCACGGCTCGGGGTCACCTGGGCCGTTGGACAGGAACACGCCATCGGGATTCAGCGCCAGCACTTCACTGGCCGGGGTCTGCGCCGGTACCACGGTCAGGCGGCAGCCGCGCTCGACCAGCATGCGCAGGATGTTCAGCTTCACGCCGTAGTCGTAGGCGACCACGTGATACGGCAACTCACTGGCCGGGATTTCCGGATGGCTGTCGTCTTTCAGATTCCACACACTGGAGCGCCACTCGTAACGCTCGGTGCAACTGACCACCTTGGCCAGATCCATGCCTTTGAGGCCAGGAAAGCTGCGCGCCAGCTCCAGCGCCTTCTCTTCGGTTGCATCGTCACCAACCAGGATGCAGCCGTTCTGCGAACCCTTCTCGCGCAGGATGCGGGTCAGGCGGCGGGTATCGATGCCGGCAATGGCAACGGTGCCATTTTCCTTCAGGTACTCGTCCAGCGGCTGCTTGTCGCGCCAGTTGCTGGAAATCAGCGGCAGATCACGGATGATCAGGCCGGCGGCCCATACGCGATTGGACTCGGCGTCTTCCGGCGTGGTGCCGGTGTTGCCGATGTGCGGGTAGGTCAGGGTAACGATCTGCTGGGCATAGGAAGGATCGGTAAGGATTTCCTGATAGCCGGTCATGGCGGTGTTGAACACCACCTCACCGATGGTCTGGCCATCGGCCCCGATTGATTCGCCGCGAAAGATGCTGCCGTCAGCGAGGGCCAGAATGGCGGGTTTAGGGGCTGGCTTAGTCAAGAAGACCTCCGTCTCGATCAAGGCTTGAAGCAAACGCAGATTGTAAAAAAGCGGGATGACGTGTGAAGGTCATCCCGCTTTTTTATCAGAGCCATTTCTGCGTAACTTTTAGTGGACACACTAAAGCGGGAAGCTTACAGGAAAGAGCCAAAAATCGAAAGTCGAAAAGGGCAAAAAGGCATACCCGCTTCCCACCGGCGAGCCTGAGACAGGGTTGACAGCGCTGAGACGCCAGGAAACCATTGGTACTTCTTACAGGTTTCGCATGAGAAACCCCTGATGAGTACCAAGATCAGCATCGAAGATGCTGCACGCCAGCTCCACATAAGCCCTCAGCGCACCCGCACGCTCTGCCGCACTCAAGCACTGCGAGCCGAGCGAGTCGGCAAGACCTGGATCATCGACCAGGAAAGCGTGACCCAATACGGATTAAGAACAGCACACATGATTGCAGAGGATCATCCTGCCTATCACGCGCCCGAGCGCAGCAAGAGCAGCCCTGTCGCGCTGAGTTTTTTCTCCGGCGCCATGGGTCTCGACCTTGGCATGGAGAAGGCCGGTTTCGACATACGCCTGGCCTGCGAATTCGATAAGTACTGCCGCCAGACCATCGCCCTGAACCGCCCCGACACAGCGTTGCTGGGTGATATCAACAGCTGCTCCGTCGAGCAGGTACTCGAAGCTGCCGGCACGCCACGCGAGGCTATCGACGTCATCATCGGCGGGCCACCCTGCCAGGCATTCAGCACGGCCGGCAAACGCAAGGCCTTCAATGACGAACGCGGCAACGCCTTTCTCAAGTTCATCGATCTGGCGCTGGAGATCAGGCCGCCCTATATCGTCATCGAGAACGTGCGTGGCCTGCTGTCCTGCCCGATGGATCACCGCCCGCATGATCAGCGCGGCCCGGACTTCCCCGATCTGTCCCTCGACGAGATGAAGGGCGGCGCACTGAACTTCGTCCTGAGCAAGCTGAGCAATGCCGGTTACGCCACCTCGTTCAACCTGTACAACTCGGCCAACTTCGGCACGCCACAGATTCGTGAGCGCGTCATCATCATCTGCTCACGAGATGGCAAGCCTGCGCCCTTCCTGACACCGACCCACAGCGAGGACGGTGCTCAAGGGTTGCCGGCCTGGCGCACTGTCCGCCAGGCACTGGAGGGACTGAACAGCCACAACCACCTGAACTTCCCGGAAAAGCGCCTGCGCTTCTATCGCCTGCTCAAGGCCGGGCAGAACTGGCGCAACCTGCCCGAGGATCAGCAGCGTGAAGCACTGGGCAAATCCTACTTCGCCGGAGGCGGCAAGACCGGCTTCCTGCGTCGCCTGGCCTGGGACAAACCATCACCCACCCTGGTAACGCACCCCGCCATGCCAGCAACCGACCTGGCGCACCCGGAAGCGGATCGTCCGCTGTCGATCGAGGAATACAAACGCATTCAGGAGTTTCCGGATGACTGGCAACTGGCCGGGCCACTGATCCAGCAATACAAACAGGTCGGCAATGCCGTACCGATCAGCCTGGGACATGCCGTCGGCAAACTGTTGCGAGATCTGCTGGCAGGCAAGGCACAAGCGGCACCTCGCAATTTCCGCTTCTCGCGCTACCAGGCCACCTGCCATGAAGAATGGCGCAAGGCCTTCGAGCAGCAACGACGCAAGGCGCAACTGGAGCTGGCGATCAGCTGATGATTCAGGCCTCGGAATTGAAACGCAGCAGGCGCGCCCAGTCGATGGCGCCCTGCTCGTCGCAGAATTCGAGGGTGAACTCACGGGTGAACTTGTTGATCATCTGCCCGTAGCTTTCAGCGAACTCGTCGTTGCGTTCACGCGCCTTGAAGCCCAGCGGCTCGATCAACTCCACGTAGAGCTGGTCGTCCCCCGAGATGAATGACCAGAAACGCTGACCGCAGTACTTGTAGTAGCTGCCTTTGTCCGGATTGCTGTCGCGACCATAGCAACAGCCATTGACGGCGACGACCTGCAACCCCGAATTACCCGTGCGCAAGGTGCGTTGCGCAGTCAGGAAGTTGGTTTTCATCTGACCGATCTGCGAGCTGTTGCCCCAGTTCGGGCCGGACTTGATGGCCACGATGTGACGCAGCCCGTCGCGATCGAATTCGAGATCGACACCCGTGATGCCGGACTTCCAGCCACCGTAGACCTGGCCATTGATGAAAATGGCCAGCCCCTCCAGCCAGTCACCGAACAGCGTCTCTTCGTTGGAGGAGATGTGTGCATCGACGATGCCGCGAATGATCTGCTCCGCGGTCAGCACGTGCTTGGCCCTGTACATGTAGGGGTTCTTGCGCTTGAGCACGTCCTTGAGCTTCAGGCGCCCCAAACTGGCGATGCGCTTCTCGTGGAAGGCACCAATGTTCAGTTCGACGTAGCGGGCCACGTCATCCAGATTCAAAGGCGTCATCAATTACCCCGGAACATCCATGCACGAGCGGGAGACAAGCTCCCGCCTCCCTTTGCCCTATTTCAGGCCCAGTACATCCTGCATGTCGTACAGCGCGGCATCACGCCCCTGCAGCCACAGCGCCGAACGCACGGCCCCCTTGGCGAAGGTCATGCGACTGGAGGCCTTATGGGTGATCTCCACACGCTCGCCATCGGCGGCGAACAGCACGGTATGGTCGCCCACCACATCACCGGCGCGCACGGTGGCAAAGCCGATGGTTTCACGCTCGCGCGCTCCGGTCTGGCCTTCGCGGCCGTATACGGCGACCTTCTGCAGATCACGCCCCAGCGCATCAGCGACCACTTCCCCCATACGCAGGGCGGTGCCGGAGGGTGCATCCACCTTGTGCCGATGGTGGGCTTCGATGATCTCGATATCCACGTCGTCACCCAGCACCCGAGCCGCGGTATCCAGCAACTTCAGGCAGAGGTTGACGCCCACGCTGTAGTTGGCGGCGAAGACGATGGGAATCTGCTTGGCGGCCTCATTCAGCAGCTGTTTTTCCTCGGGGGAGAAACCGGTGGTGCCAATGACCATGGCCTTACCGGCCTGACGGCAGACTTCCAGGTTCTTCAGGGTTACCGAGGGGTGGGTGAAGTCGATCAGCACGTCGAAATCGGCAACCGCCGACGCCAGATCGCCAACCAGCTTCACGCCGATCTTGCCCAGGCCGGCCAACTCACCGGCATCGGCGCCGATCAGACTGCTGCCGGGACGATCGATGGCAGCCTTGAGCTCGGCGCCCTCGGCCTGCTGTACGGCTTCGATCAGAATCTTGCCCATGCGCCCGGCGGCGCCCATTACTGCGATACGTTGCATAGCCATTCAGCTCCAAGCTGACGCATCCGGGCGCGGACGAGAGCCGCGCCCGATACGCTGTTTTATACGTCGCCAAAGAAGCGCTTGACGCCTTCGAACCAACCACTCGCCTTGGGCGAGTGGGAGTCGTCACCCTGCAGCGACTTGCGGAACTCGTCGAGCAGTTCGCGCTGACGCTTGTTCAGGTTGACCGGTGTTTCTACCGCCACCCGGCACATCAGGTCGCCGGCACCACCGCCACGCACCGGGGCCACGCCCTTGCCGCGCAGGCGGAACAGCTTGCCGGTCTGGGTGCCTTCGGGGATCTTCAGCTTGACCCGACCATCGAGGGTCGGCACTTCCAGCTCGCCACCCAGGGCGGCATCGGCGAAGCTGATCGGCACTTCGCAGTACAGGTGCTTGCCGTCACGCTGGAAGATCGCGTGCTCGCGCACGTTGACCACCACGTACAGGTCGCCCGCCGGACCACCATGGGAACCGGCCTCGCCCTCGCCTGACAGGCGAATGCGGTCGCCGGTATCGACGCCTGGCGGCACCTTGACCGACAGCGTCTTGCTCTCTTCCACGCGCCCTTGGCCGTGGCAGCTGCCACAGGGGTCGGTGATCATCTTGCCGCTGCCATGGCAGCGTGGGCAGGTCTGCTGCACCGAGAAGAAGCCCTGCTGCATGCGCACCTGACCAATACCACCGCAGGTGGTACAGGTGACCGGGCTGGTGCCCTTCTTGGCGCCGCTGCCATCGCAGGTCTTGCAACCAACCAGGGTCGGCACGCGGATGGTCACGCTGGTGCCACGCACCGCTTCTTCCAGATCCAGCTCCAGGGTGTAGCGCAGGTCGCTGCCACGCTGGGCGCCGCCACGCGAACCACCGCGGCTGCCACCGAAGAAGTCGCTGAACACGTCACCGAAGATGTCGGAGAAGTTGGCACCGCCGAAACCGGCACCGCCGCCACCGCCCATCTGCGGATCGACGCCGGCATGACCGTACTGGTCATAGGCCGAGCGTTTGGCCGCATCGGAGAGCACCTCGTAGGCCTCGTTGGCCTCCTTGAATTTCTCCTCGGCGTCCTTATCGTCCGGATTGCGATCCGGGTGGTACTTCATCGCCAGGCGACGGTAAGCCTTCTTCAGCTCCGCCTCGCTGGCGCCGCGCTCGACACCGAGCACTTCGTAATAATCGCGTTTAGCCATGGGTTTTCTGCACCTTCAAAATTCGCACCCTCCAGACACGCCGACGCGGGAGCAAGCCCCCGCGCGACGGATTGCCTCGCATGGCGAGGCAGAGCACAAGCGAGCCGAGGCTTACTTGTTGTCCTTGACCTCTTCGAACTCGGCGTCGACCACGTCGTCACCGGCGTCCTTGGCGTCGTGCGCGTCAGGCTGGGCAGCGCCCGGCTGCGGCTGTTCGGCGTACATCTTCTGCGCCAGCGGCGTGGTGGCTTCGGACAGGGCGTTGATCTTGGCCTCGATGGCCGCCTTGTCGTCGCCCTTGACCGCAGCTTCCAGCTCGCCGATAGCCTTCTCGATGGCCGCTTTCTCGTCGGCAGTGGCCTTGTCGCCCGCCTCGGTCAGCATCTTGCGAGTGGCGTGTACCAGTTGGTCACCCTGGTTACGCGCAGTGGCCAGCTCTTCGAACTTGCGGTCTTCCTCGGCGTTGGCCTCGGCGTCACGCACCATGCGCTCGATTTCGTCATCGGACAGACCGGAGTTGGCCTTGATCACGATGGACTGCTGCTTGCCAGTGGCCTTGTCCTTGGCGGACACGTGCAGGATACCGTTGGCGTCGATATCGAAGGTCACTTCGATTTGCGGCACGCCACGCGGAGCCGGCGGAATCTCGGCCAGGTCGAACTTGCCCAGCGACTTGTTCTGTGCGGCCTGCTTGCGCTCACCTTGCAGCACGTGAATGGTCACGGCGCTCTGGTTGTCATCGGCAGTGGAGAACACCTGCGACTTCTTGGTCGGAATGGTGGTGTTCTTCTCGATCAGCGCAGTCATCACGCCGCCCATGGTTTCGATACCCAGGGTCAACGGGGACACGTCGAGCAGCAGCACGTCCTTGACGTCGCCAGCCAGAACGGCGCCCTGAATGGCAGCGCCCATGGCGACGGCTTCATCCGGGTTGACGTCCTTGCGGGGTTCCTTGCCGAAGAACTCGGTCACCAGTTTCTGTACCAGCGGCATGCGAGTCTGACCGCCGACCAGGATCACGTCGTTGATCGAACCCACGTCGACACCGGCGTCCTTGAGCGCGATGCGGCAAGGCTCGATGGTGCGCTGCACCAGATCCTCGACCAGCGACTCCAGCTTGGAGCGGGAGATCTTCACGTTCAGGTGCTTGGGACCGCTGGCATCTGCAGTGATGTACGGCAGGTTGACGTCGGTCTGCTGGCTCGAGGACAGCTCGATCTTGGCCTTCTCGGCAGCTTCCTTCAGGCGCTGCATGGCCAGCGGGTCGCCCTTGAGGTTCATGCCGGTTTCTTTCTTGAATTCGTCGACGAGGTAGTCGATCAGGCGAATGTCGAAGTCTTCACCACCGAGGAAGGTGTCACCGTTGGTGGCCAGCACTTCGAACTGGTGCTCGCCATCGACTTCGGCAATCTCGATCACCGACACGTCGAAGGTACCGCCGCCCAGGTCATAGACGATCACGGTGTGGTCGCCCTTGGCCTTGTCCATACCGTAAGCCAGCGCAGCCGCAGTCGGCTCGTTGATGATGCGCTTGACGTCCAGACCGGCGATGCGACCAGCATCTTTGGTGGCCTGGCGCTGGCTGTCGTTGAAGTAGGCCGGAACGGTGATGACCGCTTCGGTGACCGGCTCGCCGAGATAGTCTTCGGCGGTCTTCTTCATCTTCTTGAGGATTTCAGCCGAGATTTGTGGCGGTGCCATCTTCTGGCCATTGACCTCGACCCAGGCGTCACCGTTGTCAGCCTTGGCGATCTTGTACGGCACCATCTGAATGTCTTTCTGCACGACTTCTTCGTCGAAACGACGACCGATCAGACGCTTCACCGCGTACAGGGTGTTATGCGGGTTAGTCACGGCCTGACGCTTGGCCGACTGGCCGACGAGGATTTCACCATCGTTGGCGTAAGCGATGATCGACGGCGTGGTACGAGCGCCTTCGGCGTTCTCGATTACCTTGACGTTGCCGTTTTCCAAAATAGAGACGCAGGAGTTGGTAGTCCCCAGGTCGATACCGATAATTTTGCCCATGAATGTTCTCCCGAAACTTTGATTTTTCCGTCGCCTCGTTTCTCAGGCGCCGGCAGCACTAAAACGCTTGACTTAAAAATGGGGTCGTTACAGCTGATTTCAAGCCTGCTCGTCGATACTCGGCGGCGGCGTCGTTGGTGCCTTGCTGACCACGACCATGGCCGGGCGCAGCAGGCGCCCATTGAGCACATAGCCCTTCTGGAACACCTTGAGCACCGAATTCGGCTCAGCATGAATGCTCTCTTCCATGGCCATGGCCTGGTGGTGCTCCGGGTTGAATGGCGCACCATGCGGGTCGATGGCTTCCAGGTTGTAGCGAGCCAGGGTGTCGTGGAACAGCTTGAGGGTCAGCTCCATACCTTCACGTACGGCCTTGATCGATACATCGTCAGGGCTGGACAGCTCCAGACCACGCTCCAGGCTGTCGATTACCGGCAGCAGATCACCGGCGAATTTCTCCAGCGCGAATTTGTGCGCCTTCTCCACATCCTGCTCGGCGCGACGACGCACGTTCTGCAGATCGGCGGCCATGCGCAGCGACTGATCCTGCGCAGCAGCCAGTTGCTCTTCCAGCGTTTGCACGCGAGCAGCCAGGTCATCACCCGCTGCAACAGCTTCTGCTGCCTGTGCCTCGGGGTTCTGCGTATCCAGGGTCTGTTCGTCAGCCATGCCTTTCTCCTCTCGAAAAAACTGGCGCGATACCGACTCGCGCTCCTGCCGCCTATATGGAGTCAATTCCACAGGTTTCAAGGGGCGATAGGGAGGATTGCCAGAGAAAGAAAAAACACTGTATAAATAACCAGACATCAATTCGGGAGCGTTCGCCATGCTGGTGCACCTGTCCATTCACAACTACGCCATCGTTGACCATCTGGATCTCGAGCTGGATGCCGGCATGAGCACCATCAGCGGCGAAACCGGCGCCGGCAAGTCGATCATGCTCGACGCCCTGGGCCTGTGCCTGGGAGATCGCGCCGACAGTGGCGTGGTACGGCCAGGGGCGGACAAAGCCGATCTGCTCGCCAGCTTCGACCTGAGCGACATTGCCGAGGCCCGTACCTGGCTGGCTGAGCGTGACCTGGACAACGATGGCCCATGCATCCTGCGCCGCGTCATCACCGCAGAAGGTCGTTCGCGCGGCTATATCAATGGCACGCCTTGCCCACAGAGCGATCTCAAGGCGCTCGGCGAATTGCTGATCGACATTCACAGCCAGCATGAGCATCAGTCGCTGCTGAAAAGCGACACCCACCGCCGCCTGCTCGACGAATACGCCGGCAGTCAGGAACTGGCACGCCAGGTGCAACTGGCGGCGCAACGCTGGAAGCAGACCCGCAACGAGCTGGAACGCATTTCCAGCCTTGGTGACGAACAACGCGCCCGCCATCAACTGCTCAGCTACCAGTTGGAAGAACTGGAAAACCTCGCCCTCGGCGAGAACGAACTGGAACAATTGGAGCAGGAACACAAGGCCCTGAGCAACGCCGAAGCCCTGCTCAGCGCCTGCCGCCAGGTACTCGACCTATGCAGCGAGAGCGACGCCGGCAACGTGCTGTCAGCACTCACCGCCAGCCTCAATCGCCTCGGCGGCTTCGGCAACCAGAGCAACGCCCTTGGCGAAGCCAGCAATCTGCTGGCCAGCGCGCAGATCCAGGTCGAAGAAGCCGTCGGCGAACTCAACCGCTTCCTCGATCATTTCGATGCCGACCCTGAACGCCAACAGAGCCTCGAAGAGCGCCTGGATACCATCTACACCCTGGCACGCAAGCATCGCATCCAACCCAGCGAGCTGGCCGCACTACAGCAACAGCTGTTCGAGGAACTGGAAGGCCTCAACGCCGACGACCAAGCCAGCGAGCGCCTGGCCGAGGAACTGGCCGCCTACGCCCGCCACTATCAGGAA
Source organism: Pseudomonas mendocina (assembly GCF_003008615.1). Classification (NCBI taxonomy): domain Bacteria; kingdom Pseudomonadati; phylum Pseudomonadota; class Gammaproteobacteria; order Pseudomonadales; family Pseudomonadaceae; genus Ectopseudomonas; species Ectopseudomonas mendocina. The sequence continues at coordinate 3,482,990 of NZ_CP027657.1, read as the reverse complement.
AAAGCCGCCGAACTGAGTGCTCTGCGCGGCAAGGCAGCCGAACGCCTGGCCAAGAAAGTGGAAAAGGAGATGCAGACACTGGGCATGCCCGGCGGCCGCTTCAGTGTGCAACTGCAAGCCCTGGAAGGAGCGGAACCACAGGCAAACGGCCTGGAGATCGTCGAGTTCCTGGTCAGCGCCAACCCGGGCCAACCGCTGCGCCCACTGGCCAAGGTGGCTTCGGGCGGCGAACTGTCGCGTATCAGCCTGGCGATCCAGGTGATCACCGCACAGACCTCGCGCGTACCGACCCTGGTCTTCGATGAGGTGGATGTCGGCATCGGCGGCCCCACCGCCGAGGTGGTCGGCCAGCTACTTCGCCGCCTTGGCGAACGCGGGCAGGTGCTGTGCGTCACCCACCTGCCACAGGTCGCCGCACAGGGGCATCAGCATCTGTTCGTGCACAAACGCCGCGGCCAGGGCGCCACCTCCACCGCAGTGAGCAAGCTCGACGACCAGGGCCGCATCGAGGAAATCGCCCGTATGCTCGGCGGCGTCGACCTGACCGAAGAATCACTGGCGCATGCCCGCAAAATGGTCACCAGCGCCCAAGCAGCATGAACATCCTGCCCGCGCACGACTCGCACTCGACAATTCGCGGGTAAAGCTCACTCCCACAGGAAGCAAGATGCAAAAAAGGCGACCCGCAGGTCGCCTTTTTTGTCAGTGCTGAAAGTCAGCTCTTCTTACGTACGTACAGCACCAGATTGTGATCGACCAGCTCGAAACCGTGCTGCTTGACGATCTCTTTCTGCAGCTTCTCGATCTCCGGGTCGAAGAATTCGATCACTTCACCGCTGTCGACACAGACCATGTGGTCGTGGTGCCCACCGTCGGCCAGTTCGAATACGGCGTGACCACCATCGAAGTTGTGGCGCTCGACCAGACCGGCGGCCTCGAACTGAGTCAGTACGCGGTACACGGTGGCCAGGCCGACGTCTTCGCCAGCCTCCATCAGCGCCTTGTAGACGTCCTCTGCGCTCATGTGGCGATGCTCGGCGTTATCGAGCATTTGCAGGATCTTGACCCGCGGCAGAGTTACCTTAAGTCCAGCTTTACGGAGTTCGCTATTTTCAACCATGGTCTGCTTTCTCGTGAGGCCTGCTTTCGCAGCTCCTCTTAATACGGGTATGATCCGGGGTTCAAGTTGCCCAAGATAGTGGAAGTCACCCTCCGATGCAAAAAACCAAGCTCTTGCTGACCAGCCTGTCGCTGACCGGGCTCTTCGCACTCGCCGGTTGTTCATTCCCCGGGGTTTACAAGATCGACATTCAACAGGGCAATGTCGTGACGCAGGACATGATAGACCAGCTGCGCCCTGGAATGACCCGACGCCAAGTGCGGTTTATCATGGGCAACCCGCTGATTACCGATACCTTCCACGCCAATCGCTGGGATTATCTCTACAGCATGCAGCCGGGCGGCACTCAGCGCCTGCAGGAACGCGTAAGCCTGGTATTCGACGGCAACGATCAACTGGTTGGTCTGGCTGGCGACTTCATGCCAGGCGTGAGCCGTGACCAGGCGATCCTCGGCGAGGACAGCGGCGTAACCACGCCACAAGCCCAACCGCAGAAGCAGGACGATACCCCGCCAGCTCCTGGCTCGCTGCTGGAGCAGATCCAACGCGAAGTGGATCAGGTCGAAACCGTTCCAGTGCCGACACCGGAACCGCTGGACACCGACCCACAGTAATACGCAGAAATGAAAAAGCCCGGATATCTTCCGGGCTTTTCATTTCAAGGCAGGATGTCGCGGGGCCATCCAGACCGCGCCCCCATTTGTTCCGTAGGATCGGTGCGCACAGTGCACCCCACCCAGCTACTCGCTACCCTCAGCCCTGGCCTTGGCTCTCGCCGCACGCTGCTTTCGCACTTCCTTGGGATCAGCAACCAGTGGCCGGTAGATTTCCACCCGCTCGCCCTCGGCCACTGCGCGCTCCTCAGGCTTGATAACCACCTTACCGAAGATACCCAACGGCGCCCGCTGCAGGTCGAGATCAGGAAAATGCGCCTGCATACCCGAAGCGAGTACCGCCTCACGCACAGTACAGCCCTCCGGCACGGACAGGCGCAGCAGCTTCTGCTCCCCCGCCAGGGCGTAGGCCACCTCGATACTGAGCGTGCGCTTATCCATACAATTGCTTGGCGCGTTGGCAGAAAGCGTCGACCATGGTGTTGGTCGCCTGATTGAACAGCGGCCCAAGGGTTGCGCGCACCAGCGGCCCAGCATAGTCGAAGCTCAGATCCAGGGTGATCTTGCAGGCTTTTTCGCCAAGCGCCTTGAACTCCCAGACACCATGCAGGCGACTGAAAGGCCCTTCCTGCAGGTTCATTTCGATGCGCTGCCCAGGCTGCAGTGTATTGCGGGTAACGAAGCGCTGACTGAGGCTGCCTTTGGCCACCTCCAGACTGGCCAGCATGTGCGTCTCACTGACTTCCAGCACCTGACTGGCCGAGCACCAGGGCAGAAACTGCGGATAGCTGGCCACGTCATTGACAAGGTCGAAGAGCGCCTGCGCCGGATAAGGCAACAGCGCCGAGCGTTGAATACGAGTAGTCATGACACGTCAGCTCCGCCATGGGTACAGCGTGCGCTCATCAAGATACCGGCCCCATGGCGAACCGACACTGCGCAGGAAAGATCGCGCATTGTCAGGGATATGAGGGTGCGGCTCAAGCGCGCCCCATGGCGCAGGCGACAGCGACTCCCTATAATGCGCGCCCTATGGCTAAGCAAAAGAAACATCCCCAAGGCACCATCGCGCTGAACAAAAAGGCGCTGCACGACTATTTCATCGAACACAAGTTCGAGGCCGGCCTGGTGCTGTCCGGCTGGGAAGTGAAGAGTCTGCGAGCCGGCAAGGCACAGCTGGTCGACAGCTACGTGCTGCTCAAGGACGACGAGGCCTGGTTGATGGGCTGCCACATCTCCCCCCTGAAAACCGCCAGTACCCACGTCATCGCGGATCCGACGCGCACCCGCAAGCTGCTGCTGAACAAGCGCGAGCTGGAGAAGCTGTTCGGCTCCGTACAGCAGAAGGGCTACACCGCTGTGGCGCTGTCGCTGTACTGGAAGCAGCATCTGATCAAGTGCGAGATTGCCCTGGCCAAGGGCAAGAAGGACTTCGACAAGCGTCACACCGAGAAGGAACGTGACGCTGACCGCGAAGTCCAGCGCGCCATGCGCAGCAAGGGCAAGGAAGACTGAAAAGCCCAGACGCGCAGGACAGATGCAGGGCTAACCGCAACGCCGGCCGCTCGTAGGGCGGGCTCAGGAGCGAAGCGAACAGTCCGCCGATCCATGCCCTCGCTCGTCACCACGGCCCACCATCGGAACGCTGACGGCATACTGCTGCGCGACGACTGCATGGATGCAGGAGGCCAAGGCCTAGTACGCCCTACAACCCCTGACGGCGTTGCGCCCGCGCTTCTCGCTGAGCCTCCAGCTGAACTTCGGACAGCACTTCCTGCACATAGTCGATGTGTTGATTGGATAGTGTCCGCGCCTCTTCGGCACGCCCCTCCATGATCGCCTCGTACAGCGCCTGATGCTGCTTGATCAACATCTCGCGGGTTTCTTCACGCTGGGCGTACATGCCGCCGATATTGGTCACCACGTTGCGCTTGAGCAGGCTGAACAGGCCACGGATGGTGTGCAGCAACACCGCGTTATGGCTGGCCTCGGCAATCGCCAGGTGAAAGCGCGCATCGGCAGCGCCCTCTTCTGCCCGGGTCACCTTGCCACTGCTGCGGCTGTAGCAATCCTGCAGTGCCTCGAATGCCTCGCTAAGGCGCTGGCGGTCGATATCGGTCGCACGCCTGGCGGCGTAGAAGGCGCAGGAGCCCTCCAAGGTGTGGCGAAATTCGAGCAGATCGCGCTGGGCGTCTTCCTTGTTCTCCAGCAACAGGATCAGCGGATCGCTGAAGGTCGAGCCCAGCGACTCGGCGACATAGTTACCGCCGCCCTGGCGACTGACCAATAGCCCTTTGGCCACCAGTTTCTGAATGGCTTCACGCAGGGAAGGCCGGGAGACGCCGAACTGCTCGGCAAGCAGACGCTCTGCCGGCAGGCGTTCACCAACCCGAAGCGTCCCTTCCAGGATCATCGACTCGAGCTGCTCGACTATATCGTCCGACAGACGGCGCTGCCGCACCTGACCGAATCCCATCACCACTCCTCGCACTGGCCTGACCTGAAACTGGCGGCCGCCTTGAAAACACGGCGGCAAGCCTAACCAGCCAATGATCCTCCAGCAAGTCGCAGCCACCCACTTAATACGACCAAAGTCGTAGCGCGACAAATTGACAGCTTAGCAGCTCCCTCTTACCCTGAGCCGTCGCTTATGTAAATTGGTATTACCAATATTGCGACATCGGACGCCGACCACTGCACTCCTGCCAAATGCGCCTTGGCCAGGCCCCGACACAAAGCTCGATCGCCTACAACAATTAGGGGAGTCCCCGCATGCAAACCTGGCAACAGCTCTACACCCCGCTTGGCAGCCTTGGCCTGTCAGCACTGGCAGCCGTCGTCCCAATCATCTTCTTCTTCCTGGCCTTGGCAGTGTTTCGCCTCAAAGGTCACGTAGCTGGCACCATCACCCTGGCGCTGGCCCTGCTGGTAGCGATCTTCGCCTTCGGCATGCCAGCCGACATGGCTTTCGCTGCCGCGGGTTACGGCTTCGCCTATGGTCTGTGGCCGATTGCCTGGATCATCGTGGCTGCCGTATTCCTCTATAAACTGACGGTCAAGAGCGGTCAGTTCGAGGTCATTCGCAGCTCGGTGCTGTCGATCACCGGTGACCAGCGCCTGCAGGTGCTGCTGATCGGTTTCTCTTTCGGCGCATTCCTCGAAGGCGCTGCCGGCTTCGGTGCTCCGGTAGCGATCACCGCCGCCCTGCTCGTCGGGCTGGGCTTCAACCCGCTGTATGCGGCCGGCCTGTGCCTGATCGCCAACACCGCTCCGGTGGCCTTCGGCGCTCTGGGCATTCCGATCATCGTCGCCGGCCAGGTCACCGGTATTGATGCATTCAAGATCGGCGCCATGACTGGCCGTCAACTGCCGATTCTGTCGATCATCGTGCCATTCTGGCTGGTGGCGATGATGGATGGCTGGAAAGGCATCAAGGAAACCTGGCCAGCCGCCCTGGTCGCCGGCGCCAGCTTCGCCGTGACCCAGTACTACACCTCCAACTACATCGGCCCGGAACTGCCGGACATCACCTCGGCACTGGTCAGCCTGGTGTGCCTGACGCTGTTCCTCAAGGTATGGCAGCCCAAGTCCGAACGCGCCAAACAGGTCGCCGGCACCTCCGGCGGCGCAGCTGTCATGGGTGGTTTCGGCGGCGCCCGCACGACTGAACCATCGCCCTACAGCATCGGCGAAATCATCAAGGCCTGGTCACCGTTCCTGATCCTCACCGCGCTGGTGACCATCTGGACACTCAAGCCATTCAAGGCAGCCTTCGCCCCAGGCGGCGCACTGGAGAACTTCGTCTTCCTGTTCGCCATCCCGCACCTGGATCAGTTGGTCATGAAGATGGCGCCGATCGTCGCCAACCCGACCGCCATGCCGGCCGTGTTCAAGCTCGATCCGATCTCGGCCACCGGCACCGCGATCTTCATCTCCGCCCTGCTGTCGATGCTGGTACTGAAGATCAACCCTAAAATTGGTCTTACCACACTCAAGGAAACTTTCATCGAGCTGAAATGGCCGATTCTGTCCATCGGCATGGTGCTGGGTTTCGCCTTCGTCACCAACTACTCGGGCATGTCTGCGACCATGGCGCTGGTTCTGGCTGGTACAGGCGTGGCTTTCCCGTTCTTCTCGCCTTTCCTCGGCTGGCTGGGTGTATTCCTGACTGGCTCGGACACTTCGTCCAACGCCCTGTTCGGCTCGCTGCAAGCGACCACTGCGCACCAGATCGGGGTCAACGACACCCTGCTGGTGGCGGCCAACACCAGCGGTGGCGTGACCGGCAAGATGATTTCGCCACAATCCATCGCCGTAGCCTGCGCTGCGACTGGTATGGTCGGTAAGGAGTCGGATCTGTTCCGCTTCACGCTCAAGCACAGCCTGATCTTCGCCACCTTCGTGGGCCTGATCACCCTGGTTCAGGCCTACTGGCTGACCGGCATGCTGGTGCATTGAGACCGGCCCAACCGGCTACCCTCGGGACGAGGAACCACCCAGGCGGGGGTTCCTCTTTCGCTTATCAAAAAGACGGTCGAACTGCCCATGATCATTTCTGCCTCCACCGACTACCGCGCCGCGGCCCAGCGCAAGCTGCCGCCCTTCCTGTTCCACTACATCGACGGCGGCGCTTACGCCGAGCACACCCTGCGCCGCAACGTCGCCGACCTGTCGGACATCGAACTGCGCCAGCGGGTGCTGAAGAACATGTCCGACCTGAGCCTGTCCACCGAACTGTTCGGCGAGCAGCTGTCCATGCCTGTCGCCTTGGCACCTGTCGGCTTGACCGGCATGTTCGCTCGCCGTGGTGAAGTGCAAGCCGCCAAGGCCGCAGCAGCGAAAGGCATTCCCTTTACGTTGTCCACCGTTTCGGTGTGCCCGATCGAGGAAGTCGCACCGGCCATCGACCGGCCCATGTGGTTCCAGCTCTACGTGCTGAAGGATCGCGGCTTCATGAAGAATGCCCTGGAGCGGGCCAAGGCGGCAGGCTGTTCGACCCTGGTATTCACCGTCGACATGCCCGTACCCGGTGCGCGCTATCGTGATGCTCACTCCGGCATGAGCGGCCCGAACGCGCCGTTCCGGCGCATGCTACAAGCCATGACTCACCCGCAGTGGGCCTGGGATGTCGGTCTGCTGGGCAAGCCGCACGACCTGGGCAATATCTCCGCTTATCGCGGCAACCCCACTGGCCTGGCCGATTACATCGGCTGGCTGGGCGCCAACTTCGACCCGTCGATTTCCTGGAAAGACCTGGAGTGGATTCGCGACTTCTGGGACGGCCCGATGGTGATCAAAGGCATCCTCGACCCTGAAGACGCACGCGATGCGGTGACCTTCGGTGCCGACGGCATCATCGTTTCCAACCATGGCGGTCGTCAGCTCGACGGCGTGCTGTCCAGCGCCCGGGCGCTACCGGCCATCGCCGATGCAGTCAAGGGTGAGCTGAAGATCCTCGCCGACTCGGGCATCCGTACCGGCCTCGATGTGGTGCGCATGCTGGCCCTGGGTGCCGACACCGTGCTGCTCGGCCGCGCCTTCATCTACGCGCTGGCAGCAGCCGGTGGCGCCGGCGTGAGCAACCTGCTCGATCTGATCGAAAAGGAAATGCGCGTGGCCATGGTACTGACCGGTGCCAAGTCGATCGCCGAGATCACCCCGCAATTGTTGGTCAGGGAGCGTTGATGCCATGAGTGCTGCTGGCGATACCACCGTCACCCGCGATGCCCTGCTGGCGCAGATGCGCCAGATCGTGGGCAGCCCCCACGTGCTCACCGACGAGCAATCCACGCGCCGTTTCCGCAAAGGCCATCGCACGGGTGAGGGCAATGTGCTGGCAGTGGTTCGTCCCGGCTCACTGCTGGAGCAATGGCGCATTCTGCAGGCCGCCGTGGCAGCGAACCGCATCGTCATCATGCAGGCGGCCAACACCGGGTTGACTGGCGGTTCGACGCCCGACGGCAGCGATTACGACCGCGAGATCGTGCTGATCAGCACCCTGCGCATCACCGGCGTACAGCTGATCAATGACGGCCAACAGGTGGTTTGCCTGCCTGGCGCCACGCTCGATCGCCTGGAGCAGGCACTGGCGCCGCTGGGTCGCGAACCACACTCGGTCATCGGCTCCTCGTGCATCGGCGCTTCCGTGCTTGGCGGCGTCTGCAACAACTCCGGCGGTGCGCTGGTACGCCGCGGCCCAGCCTACACCGAGCTGGCGCTGTATGCACAGGTCAAGGACGACGGTTCGCTGGAACTGGTCAACCATCTGGGCATCGAGCTGGGCGACAACCCTGAAGAAATCCTCACGCGCCTGCAGAATGGCGATTACACACCGCAGCAAGTGCGTAACGAAGAGACGGCCAAGGCATCCGACGCTCGCTACGGCGAACACGTACGCGATGTCGATGCCGATACGCCGGCACGCTTCAACGCCGACCCATCGCGCCTGTTCGAAGCCTCGGGTTCGGCCGGCAAGCTATGCCTGTTCGCCGTGCGCCTGGACACCTTCACCAAGGAACCCAGCTCGGTGTTCTACATCGGCAGCAACGACCCGCACGACCTGACCGAAGTGCGTCGTCACCTGCTGGCCAACCTGCCACGCCTGCCAATTGCCGGGGAATACATCCACCGTACGGCCTTCGACATCGGCGAGAAGTATGGCAAGGACACCTTCCTGGTGATCGACAGGTTCGGCACCGCCAAGGTGCCGGCCGCCTTCGCCATGAAGAGCCGGGTCGATGGCTTCTTCGAGCGCTTCGGCCTGCGCGGCGTCACCGACAAGGTCATCCAGGCACTGATGAACCTGCTGCCCAGCCACCTGCCGCCGCGTATGCGCGAGTACCGCGACCGCTTCGAGCATCACCTGCTGGTGCGTGTGTCCAACGACACACTGGAACAGACCCGCAGCTTTCTCGCCGAGTACTTCGCCGGCCGCCAGAGCGGCGCCTATTTCGAGTGCGACGCCGAGGAGGGCCGCAAGGCCTTCCTGCATCGCTTCGCCATCGCTGGCGCAGCGATTCGTTATCGCGAAGCACACCGCAGCAGCGTCGAGGACATCCTCGCTCTGGACATCGCCCTGCGCCGCAACGACCGTGACTGGGTCGAGACGCTACCGGCCGAGATGGAAGAACGGATCATCCACAAGCTCTACTACGGACACTTCTTCTGCCATGTGTTCCACCAGGACTACATCGTCAAGAAGGGCAATGACCCGCTCGCCATGGAGCACGCCATGTGGAAGCTACTGGACGAGCGCCGCGCCGAGTACCCGGCCGAGCACAACGTCGGCCATCTGTATGTAGCCAAGCCGGCGCTGGCCGGCTTCTATCGCGAGCTCGACCCGACCAATACCTTCAATCCCGGCATCGGCCATACCTCGAAGAAGAAGCATTGGGGCGAATGCTGCGGACAGGAGCATTGAACCAGTAGCGTGACGCACCAGAACGGAGGGCGGCCTCATGAGCGCAGCGAGTAGCCCGCCGGCCTGGCAGCACAACGACCGTTTGGAACTCCAGCGACGCAGGAAGCCAAAGCCGACGACTGCATGGATGCAGGAGATAGATCGCGAGTAGGCCCTAAACCTGTGGGAGGCGCTTCAGCGGTGACGGTCGCGGCTGAAGCCCCTCCCACAACAGCTCCGTAGCCCAGATGCAATCCCGGCACCTGATGCCGATTTCCCGGATTGCATTCGGACGACAAAAAACAAGGCCCGCCAATTTGGCGGGCCTTTGTGTTTACGCGCAACCGATCAGGCGAAGACGATCTCCTCGCCTTCCACCCTGGCCTTGACCTGCGCACCGGGTGCGAAGTCGCCAGCCAGAATGCGCTGCGCCAGCGGGTTCTCGATCCAGCGCTGGATCGCACGCTTGAGCGGGCGAGCGCCGTAGACCGGGTCGTAACCGACGGCGATCAGCTTGTCGAGCGCCTCCGGTGTCAACTCCAGGCTCAGCTCGCGCTCGGCCAGGCGGCCACGCAGGCGTTTGAGCTGGATCTCGGCAATGCCGGCGATCTGCTCACGACCCAGCGGCTCGAACACCACCACCTCGTCGATACGGTTGATGAACTCGGGACGGAAATGGCTGCTCACCGCATCCATCACCGCCGCGCGCTGCGCTTCCCTGTCGCCGACCAGATCCTGAATATGCGCCGAACCGAGGTTGGACGTCATCACGATCACGGTGTTTTTGAAGTCCACGGTGCGGCCATGGCTGTCGGTCAGGCGACCATCCTCCAGCACCTGCAACAACACGTTGAACACGTCCGGGTGGGCTTTCTCCACCTCGTCCATCAGCACCACCGAATACGGCTTGCGACGCACGGCCTCGGTCAGGTAGCCGCCTTCCTCGTAACCGACATAGCCGGGCGGCGCACCGATCAGGCGAGCGACGCTGTGTTTCTCCATGAACTCGGACATGTCGATACGCACCAGCGCCTCCTCGGTGTCGAAGAGGAACTCGGCCAGCGCCTTGCACAGCTCGGTCTTGCCCACCCCGGTCGGGCCGAGGAAGAGGAACGAGCCGCTCGGCCGGTTCGGGTCGGCCAGCCCGGCACGCGAACGGCGCACGGCGTTGGATACGGCGACCACCGCTTCGTCCTGACCGATCACACGCTGGTGCAACAGGCCTTCCATTTTCAGCAGTTTCTCGCGCTCACCTTCGAGCATCTTGCTCACCGGAATGCCAGTCCACTTGGACACGACCTCGGCGATTTCCTCGTCGGTGACCTTGTTGCGCAGCAACTGGTTCTCGCTCTTGCCGTGCTGGTCGACCATCTGCAGGCTGCGCTCCAGATCTGGAATCACGCCGTACTGCAGTTCGGCCATACGGTTGAGATCGCCCTTGCGCCGCGCAGCCTCGAGCTCGGTCTTGGCCTGCTCGATCTTCTGCTGGATCTGCGCCGAACCTTGCACTTCGGCCTTTTCCGACTTCCAGATTTCATCCAGGTCGGCGTATTCCTTCTCCAGCTTGGCGATGTCTTCCTCCAGCTTGACCAGACGCTTCTTGGTCGCCTCGTCGTCTTCCTTCTTCAGTGCCTCGCGCTCGATCTTCAGCTGGATCAGGCGACGATCCAGGCGATCAAGTTCTTCCGGCTTGGAGTCGATCTCCATGCGGATACGGCTGGCAGCCTCGTCGATCAGGTCGATGGCCTTGTCCGGCAACTGGCGGTCGGTGATGTAGCGATGGCTGAGCTTGGCCGCGGCGATGATCGCGCCGTCGGTGATGGTCACCCCATGGTGCACTTCGTAGCGCTCTTTCAGGCCACGCAGAATGGCGATGGTGTCCTCTTCGCTCGGCTCGTCCACCAGCACCTTCTGGAAACGACGCTCCAGTGCAGCGTCCTTCTCGATGAACTGGCGGTACTCGTCCAGGGTGGTGGCGCCGACGCAGTGCAGCTCACCACGAGCCAGGGCCGGCTTGAGCATGTTGCCGGCATCCATGGCGCCCTCGGCCTTGCCGGCACCGACCATGGTATGCAGCTCGTCGATGAACAGGATGATGCGCCCTTCCTGCTTGCCCAGTTCGTTGAGTACCGCCTTCAGGCGCTCCTCGAACTCGCCGCGGAACTTGGCGCCGGCGATCAGCGACCCCATGTCCAGCGACAGCAGGCGTTTGTCCTTCAGACCATCCGGCACTTCACCGTTGATGATGCGCTGGGCCAGGCCTTCAGCGATGGCAGTCTTGCCGACGCCGGGCTCGCCGATCAGCACCGGGTTGTTCTTGGTACGGCGCTGCAGCACCTGGATGGTGCGGCGGATCTCGTCGTCACGACCGATCACCGGGTCGAGCTTGCCCTCCTCGGCGCGCTTGGTCAGGTCGACGGTGTACTTGTCCAGCGCCTGACGCGATTCCTCGACGTTGGGATCGTTGACGGCCTGGCCTCCACGCAGGTTGGCGATGGCATTTTCCAGGGCCTTCTTCGACACGCCCTGGCCGAGCAGCAGCTTGCCCAGCTTGGTGTTCTCGTCCATGGCGGCGAGCAACACCAGTTCGCTGGAAATGAACTGGTCGCCCTTCTGCTGCGCCAGACGGTCGGCCTGGTTGAGCAGGCGTGCCAGATCCTGCGACAGGTTGATGTCGCCGGTGGGGTTCTGCAGTTTGCCGAGCTGATCCAGCTCACGGGTCAGCCCCTGACGCAGGCTGTTGATGTCGAAACCGACCTGCATCAGCAGCGGCTTAATCGAGCCACCCTGCTGTTCGAGCAGCGCCTGCATCAGGTGCAGCGGCTCGATGGCGGCGTGATCCATGCCCACAGCCAGGGATTGGGCATCGGAGAGTGCAAGTTGCAGCTTGCTGGTCAAACGATCGATACGCATTGTGTCCTTCCTCCAATAGAGCGGGCCGGGACAACATCCCCGAAAACTGAGACCCGCCGAGATGAAGACTAGATAAGGACGATTACGCCGTATTCAAGATGTGACGACTTGATCCAGGTCAAGCACCGCTACAACCAAGTGACCTGCTGTTCCAGCGGGAAACGCAAGCGCGGGTTGTAGACCCCCTTCTCGCCCTGTCTCCCAACGGCCAGCAGCATGATCGGCATGGCCTGACGTGGGATGTCCAGCACACGGCGCAGACGCACCTCGTCGAAACCTTCCATCGGACAGGTGGCATAACCATGACTCTGAAAGGCGAGCATCAGGTTCTGCGCCGCCAGCGCCGTGGATTTCACCGCCCACAGGCGCATGTCTGCTCGGCTATTGGGCGTGCGCATCAACGCCTTGCGCAGCCCCACCAGGCGCACCAGCTGACGCTTGAACAGCCCGAAAAGACCCAATGGGCCCTGGTTGTACTGGAATGGTGCCGTCTTGCTGTAGAAACGGCGGATTCGCGCCGGAACCTCGGCCTCCGGCCAGTATTCGATGATGTTCTGGCAGGCCTGACGCCAGGTATCCGGACGCGCCAGCACGGCGATGATCACCGGTGCCCGCGCCGCGTTCTGGCTCATGCACACCGGATGCAGTCGCGCCAGCAACGCTGGATCGCGAACGACCTGAAAGCTCCAGGGTTGCAGGTTGCAGGAGTTCGGCGCCAGCACGGCCAGCTCCAGGCAATCGCGAATCACCTCGTCCGGTACCGGCTCGCTGGTGAAGCGCCGTACTGCACGGCGACTCTCGATCAGCGCACGCAAGGCAGGTGGCGATGCCGTGTTCGGCGTTTCGTCCGTTGGGAAACTGGTCATGAGCACTCTCCTCGGCTGCCTGCCGATGTAAACAGCCAGAAGAGCGGATGAACAAGGGCGCGGGAGAAAACGGCCGCGTGATTGGCCGATCTGCCGCGCCTTGCGGGATTAAAGGCCTAGCGCTTTCTCGATGGCCTGGATCAGCGCTGGATCGTCCGGCGCAGTGCGCGGCGAGAAGCGCGCGAGTACCCGACCGTCCTGACCAACGAGGAACTTCTCGAAGTTCCAGGTGATGTCGCCAGGGAACTCCGCGCCTTCGCCCGCCAGCAGGCGATACAGCGGATGGCGGCCTGGGCCGTTGACCTCCATCTTGCTGCCCAGCGGGAAGGTCACGCCGTAGTTGAGGCTGCAGAACTCACGAATCTCATCCTCGCTGCCTGGCTCCTGCCCGGCGAACTGGTTGCAGGGCAGGCCAAGCACGGTGAAACCGCTGCCCTTGTACTGCTGATAGAGTTTCTCCAGCCCGGCGTACTGTGGTGTCAGGCCGCACTTAGAGGCGACGTTGACCACCAGAACCACCTGGCCCTTGTAGGGCGCCAACGGCAGTTCCTGGCCGTCCAGCGCACGCAGATTGAGATCGTGAAAGGCACTCATGACGAACTTCCTCAGCGAATTCAGTGCAGCAGGGCACAAGGCCGCTGACTTCGGATAATGCTGCTTCAGCAAACAGCCAGCATGCATGAAAAAGGCGCCCTAGGGCGCCTTTATCGCAAACTTGAGCTTAGCAGTGGTTCAGCGAGAAGGAACGACCGCAAGTCGCCTGGGAGCCTGCGAGCAGGCTCTGGCGCCACTCAGTGGTGATGACCACCTTCACCGTGGATGTGGCCGTGAGCCACTTCTTCCTGGCTGGCGTCACGCACGTTGACGACCTTCACCTTGAAGTTCAGGCGCTGACCGGCCAGCGGGTGGTTGCCGTCGACAGTCACGTCGTCGCCGTCGATATCGCGAATGGTGACGATCTGCATGCTGCCGTCAGGGCCGGAAGCGTGGAACTGCATGCCCACTTCCAGGGTGTCGACGCCTTCGAACATGGCGCGGCTCAGAGTGGCGACCAGCTCGGCGCTGTATTCGCCGTAGGCTTCTTCCGGCTCTACTGAAACGTCCAGCTCATCGCCAACCTGCTTGCCAACCAGGGCCTTCTCAAGCCCGGCGATGATGTTGCCTGCACCATGCAGATAGACCAGCGGAGCGCCGCCAGCCGAACTGTCGATCACCTCACCGGCATCGTTGGTCAGGGTATAGTCGATGGAGACTGCCTTGTTGGCGGCGATCAGCATGGGTGAGACCTTTTGCAGAAGAATGATGAACGGTCGAGTTTAACCAAGGCTGCCCGTGAATGCGACCCGACCCCAGACAAACGGCCAGCGACGGCCCCGGCGCACCTGCTTGATTTTCGTCAGGACGAGCATGGCGATTGGGTGGCAGTCTTATCTTGTGGTCATACTCAACATGTACGTCATCGCCCACCCTGGCAAAATCGCGACTGGATACTCGATCCGGCTCAGCGCCAGGCACGCCTGGGCTGTCCCTTTCCCTGTGGCTGGTGCGCCCGGGAGAAGTCGAATGACGAATTCAAGGAAGCTTAAATGTCTGCACGCAACATTCTGGTGATCAACTGCGGCAGCTCGTCGATCAAGTTCGCCTTGGTCAACGAAGCCCAGGAGCAATTCCCCCTGAGCGGCCTGGCCGAACGCCTCGGTAGCCCTGAAGCGGTACTGCATTGGCAACAGGGCGAGCACAAGGACAGCCTGGTGATCGCCGGCGCCGATCACCGACTGGCACTTTCGCACCTGCTGCCCATCGTCCAGCGTGTGGCGGACGGTCAGTTGCACGGCATCGGCCACCGCGTGGTACATGGCGGCGAGCACTTTTCCGGCGCCTGTCGCCTGGATGACGTCAGCCTACTGGCCATCCGTCAGGTCGCACCGCTGGCGCCGCTGCACAATCCGGCCAACCTGCTCGGTATCGAAGCCGCGATGAAACTGTTCCCCAGCCTGGTACAGGTCGCCGTATTCGACACCGCCTTTCACCAGAGCCTGCCTGAGCACGCCTATCGTTATGCCGTGCCGGAGGCGCTGTACCGCGAACACGGTGTGCGCCGCTACGGCTTCCACGGTACCAGCCATCGCTACGTCAGCCAGAAAGCCGCCGAAATGAGCGAGTTGCCTTCCGATGGTAGCAGTTGGCTGGTCGCCCACCTGGGCAATGGCTGCTCCACCTGTGCCATCGAGAACGGCCACAGTCGCGACACCAGCATGGGCCTGACGCCGCTGGAAGGCCTGGTAATGGGTACACGCAGTGGCGATGTCGACCCCAATCTGCACAGCCACCTGGCCCGCGCCCTGGGCTGGAGCCTGGAGCGGGTCGATTCCATGCTCAACAAGGAAAGCGGCCTGCTGGGCCTGTCCGGTCTGTCCAATGACATGCGCGCGTTGGAGCAGGCGCGCGAACAGGGCCACATCGGTGCCACGTTGGCCATCGAAGTGTTCTGCTATCGCCTGGCCAAGTCACTGGCGGCCATGAGTTGCGCATTGCAACGCCTGGATGGCCTGATCTTCACCGGCGGTATCGGCGAGAACTCGGCGCTGATCCGTGGCAAGACCCTCGATCACCTCGGCCTGCTCGGGCTGAAACTCGACCCCCAGGCCAACGCCCGCTGCGTACGCGGCGTCGCTGGTGCCATCCATGCGCACGGCCATCCGCGCGTTCTGGTGGTGCCAACCAACGAGGAGCGCCAGATCGCGCTCGATACTCTCGCCCTGCTCGACTGAGGCTCACATGCATACCTTTTTCATCGCCCCCACCGGTTTCGGCGTCGGCCTGACTTCCATCAGCCTGGGCCTGGTCGGCGCCCTGGAGCGCAGCGGGCTCAAGGTCGGCTTCTTCAAGCCCATCGCCCAGCCGCACGCCGGCGATCTCGGCCCGGAACGCTCCAGCGAGCTGATTGCCCGTACTCATGGCCTGCACTCACCCAAGCCGCTGCCGCTCAGCCATGTCGAGCGCATGCTCGGTGACGGCCACCTGGATGAGCTGCTCGAGGAAATCATCAGCCTTTACCACCAGGCGGCTGCCGACAAGGACGTGGTCATCGTCGAGGGCATGGTTCCCACCCGCCACGCGAGTTACGCCGCGCGGGTCAATTTCCACCTGGCCAAGAGCCTGGACGCCGACGTGATTCTGGTCAGCGCACCGGAAGACGAGAACCTCACCGAGCTCTCTGATCGCATCGAGATTCAGGCTCAGCAGTTCGGCGGCCCGAAAGATCCCAAGGTGCTTGGCGTGATCCTCAACAAGGTGCGCAACGAGGACGGTATCGAGGCTTTCACCGAACATCTGCAGGAACTCTCGCCGCTGCTCAAGACCGAAGATTTCCGCCTGCTCGGCTGCATTCCCTGGCGCGACGAACTGAACGCACCACGAACCAAGGACGTCGCCGAACTGCTCGGCGCACGCATCCTCAACGCCGGTGACTATGAGCAGCGACGCATGATGAAGATCGTGCTCTGCGCACGCGCAGTGGCCAACAGCGTGCAGTTACTCAAACCCGGCACTCTGGTGGTCACGCCAGGCGATCGCGACGACATCATCCTCTCCGCCAGCCTGGCGGCGATGAACGGTGTGCCGTTGGCCGGTCTGCTGCTGTGCAGTGATTTCGTACCCGACCCGCGCATCATGGAACTGTGCCAGGGTGCCCTGGCCAGCGGCCTGCCGGTGATGACGGTAGGTACCGGCTCCTACGACACGGCCACCAACCTCAACCGCCTGAACAAGGAAATTCCACTGGACGACCGCGAGCGGGCGGAGAAGGTCTCCGACTTCGTCGCCAGCCACATCGACCATGACTGGCTGAGCGCACGCTGCGGCACCCCGCGCGAGCTGCGCCTGTCGCCCCCGGCCTTCCGCTACCAGCTGGTGCAGCGGGCCAAGGCCGCCGCCAAGCGCATCGTCCTGCCTGAAGGCGCCGAGCCGCGTACCGTGCAGGCCGCAGCTATTTGCCAGGCACGCGGCATCGCCCGTTGCGTGCTGCTGGCCAAACCTGAGGAAGTTCAAGCGGTCGCTCGCTCCCAAGGCATCGCTCTGCCGGAAGGGCTGGAAATTCTCGACCCGGATCTGATTCGCGGCCGTTATGTCGAACCCATGGTCGAACTGCGTAAAGGCAAGGGCCTCAACGCACCGATGGCCGAAGCTCAACTCGAAGATACGGTCGTGCTCGGCACCATGATGCTGGCTCTGGACGAGGTGGACGGCCTGGTGTCCGGCGCCGTCCACACCACAGCCAATACCATCCGCCCGGCACTGCAGTTGATCAAGACCGCGCCCGGCTACAACCTGGTGTCCTCGGTATTCTTCATGCTTCTGCCGGATCAGGTACTGGTCTACGGTGACTGCGCGGTGAACCCGGATCCCAATGCCGAGCAGTTGGCGGAGATCGCCCTGCAAAGCGCGAAGTCGGCGCAGGCTTTCGGCATCACGCCGCGCGTGGCCATGATCAGCTACTCCACCGGTGACTCCGGCAGCGGCGAAGAGGTCGAGAAAGTGCGCACCGCCACCCGTCTCGCCCGAGAGAAACGCCCGGAGCTGTTGCTCGACGGCCCGTTGCAATACGACGCAGCCGCCATCGAAAGCGTTGGCCGGCAGAAGGCGCCGAACAGCCCGGTGGCAGGCCGCGCCACGGTGTTCGTGTTCCCCGATCTGAACACCGGCAACACCACCTACAAGGCCGTACAACGCAGCGCCGACTGCATCAGTGTCGGTCCCATGCTGCAGGGGCTGCGTAAACCGGTGAACGACCTGTCGCGCGGTGCTCTGGTGGATGACATCGTGTTCACCATCGCGCTGACGGCGATCCAGGCGGCGGATCAGAGCAACTGAAATCCGGGTAAGCCGTACGCAGTTCGAATATGACGCGTACGGCAATCCCTCCACCACGGAAACCTGGCGGTCAGTGCTGGCACTTGCAGGTCAGTGCACAACCGTTAACCTTGGCGCCGAACCAGCTCGCTGCACGGAACGCTGCAGCTCTTTCGACCGATACGGGGCACAGAGAAAGCCCCCATTCTAAGGCTGCCCGCTGGCGCGCAGCCTACTTACGGAGGCGTTCGCCCGATGCTGCACTTTCTTCCCGCGCCACTGCGTGGCGTGATCGCGAGCCTGCTGCTGGCTCTCAATACCCTGTTCTGGTGCTGGCCGCTGTTCTTCATCGCGCTACTCAAACTGCTACTGCCATTTGCGCCTATCCAGCGCGCGCTGCGTTTCGTCATGCATGCCATTGCGGAAAGCTGGATCGGCGTCAACAAGTTCTGGATGCGCCTGGTCGGCCACATCGAGTGGGACGTCAAAGGCCTGGAGCGCTTCGATACCCGCCACTCCTATCTGGTGACCAGCAACCACCAGAGTTGGGTGGACATCCTGGTGCTGCAGTATCTGCTCAACCAGCGTATGCCACTGCTGAAGTTCTTCCTCAAGCAGGAACTGATCTGGGTACCAGTGATCGGCCTGTGCTGGTGGGCGCTGGAGTTTCCCTTCATGAAGCGCTTCAGCAAGGAATACCTGGCCAAATATCCGGAAAAGCGCGGCCAGGATCTGGCCACCACCCGCAAGGCCTGCGAGCGTTACAAGACCAATCCGGTTGCGGTGTTCAACTTCCTCGAAGGTACGCGTCTGACTCCGGCCAAGCACGCACAGCAGAAATCACCGTTCAGGCACCTGCTCAAGCCCAAGGCCGGCGGCATTGCCTTCGTCCTCGATGCGATGGGCGAGCAGTTGCACGCCATCGTCAACGTCACCATCCATTATCCACATGGCGTACCCGGTTTCTGGGACATCCTATGCGGTCGTCTCGATGCGGTGCAGGTGCGTTTCAAGCAGGTAGAGATTCCACGCGAATTCATTGGCCGTAACTACGACCAGGACGAAAGCTACCGCCTGGCGTTCCAGCAGTGGGTCAATCGACTGTGGGAAGAGAAAGATGCGGAGCTGACCGAGCTTGGCCGGCGCGCGTAAGAACCGGCCTCGGCGTCCCTGGCGGAGCATGGCTACGGCAAGGTGCGCCGTGAGCACCTGATTCTTTCGCCACGACCGGACGGTGCGCATGGCCTAGGCGGCCCCGCGACACCCTACGATTTCGGCCCGGATAGCGGCAGTTTGTCCCATTCCAGTAAGGCCGGCACCTGCATCGCCGCGTCGGCCGATATACCCGGCGCCACCAGAAAGCCCTGCATGATGCTGCAGCGATGTTGCACCAACCATTCACGCTGAGCCTGCGTTTCGACACCCTCGGCGATCACCTCCAGCCCCAGGTGATGGCCCAGGTCGATGATGGTGCTGACTACCGCAGCATCGCGTGGTGATTCAAGCATGTTGGCGATGAACAGGCGATCGATCTTCAGCGTATCCAGCTCGAAGTGGCGCAGGTAGGCCAGGGACGAATAACCGGTTCCGAAGTCGTCGATGGCGATCTTCACTCCCAGTTCACGCAAATGGCGCAGTTGCGCCTGGGTCAGCTCCAGATCCTGCATGAGCGCGCTTTCGGTGACTTCCACCTCCAGTTGGCTGGGCTTGAGGCCGTGGATCGCCAACACGCGTTGCAGATCCGACACCAGTTGCGGCATGCCGAACTGAACCGGGCTGACGTTGAGACTGAGCACCAGCCCCTCGCCAAACTGACGCTTGAACGCTGCGAGCTGCCGCGCGCCCTCACGGAAGATCCATTCACCCAGGCGGTTGATCAGCCGGGTCTCCTCCAGCAGCGGGATGAACACATTGGGCGCCACGGTCCCCGCAACCCGATGCTGCCAGCGCAGCAGGGCTTCGAAGCCGCGCAGTCGCCCCGTCCCCAACTGAAACTGCGGCTGATAAACCAGCACGAAATCATCGTTCTCGATGGCGTGACGCAAACTCTCCTCTAGCATCAGGCGCGAACGTGCCCGGCCATTCATTTCCGGCGAGAAGAAACGGTATTGCTGGCGCCCGGCACGCTTGGCCTCGTACATCGCCATGTCAGCAGAACGCAGCAACCCCTCGACACTCTGTCCGCACTCAGGGAAGCAGGCGATGCCGACACTGGCCCCCAGGGTGAAATCCACACCATCGAGGGTATGTCGTACCGATACCAGCTCGATCAACTTCTCTGCCACCTTGGCGGCGTCCTCGGGATGGCCGAGGTTGTCGAGCAACGCGGTGAACTCGTCGCCACCGATACGCGCCAGGCTGTCATAAGGTCGCAGGCAGGCTTTGAGCTGCTCACCGACCCGGCGTAATAACTGGTCGCCAACGTCATGCCCAAGCGAGTCGTTTATCCGCTTGAAACCATCCAGATCCAGATAGAGCACCGCAACCCGCTGGCCACTGCGCTCGATGCGCGCCAATGCTGATCCCAGCGCCTGATGGAAACCTCGCCGATTGAGCAATCCCGTCAGCGAATCGGTCACTGCCTGCGATTCGAGCTGGGCGTGTAAATTGCGCACCACCGACATGTCCAGCGCGATCACCACCATGGCATGTTGCATCCGCGGCAGCGGTGAACAGGACAACGCCACCGGTAGGCAGCCCCCCTTGAGCGTACGCATCATGGCTTCGTGCACGCGATAGGTGGCCTCGCGCTTGAAGTGGAGGAGGAATTCCGATTGCTGCCAACCGCCTTCTACCGCTGGATTCTTGAGAAACGACAGCAACTCCGCCCCTTCGAGGTCACCGACATCGCCATCGAGCATCTGCGCCATCGCCGGATTGGCGAACTGGATACGGCCATCCTCGCCAACCACCATGATGCCCTCGGCAGCATTGTCCAGCACCGAGGCGTTGAAGGCGCGTGCACGTTCAAGCTGCTGGGATAGCTGCTGCAACTCACAACGATTGTGCTCATGCTCCAGCAGGCTTTGGATCTTGTGCCGCAGCACGGTGGGATCGAAGGGTTTGAGAACGAAATCCACCGCACCGGAGCTGTAACCGCGCAACACCGCATCGTGTGTCTGGGCGATGGCCGAGACGAAGATGATCGGCGTCAACCTTGTACGCGGATTACCCCGCATCAGCCTGGCGACTTCAAAACCATCCATACCGGGCATCTGAACGTCCAGCAGCACCAACCCGACATCCTCTTCCAACAGGCAACGCAGCGCTTCCTCTCCTGAACTGGCGCAGCGTAGCTCCCACTCCCCCTCCTCGAGCAGCGCCTGCATGGCCTCAAGATTTTCGGCACGGTCATCCACCACCAGCAGAACCTGCCTGGCGGGTACGGCGACGGTCTTGCCCTGCGCCTGAACCATCGTCACTCCCCTGTCCTTTTGCCCTTGCACCGTTAACTCCTGTTATCAGGTTAGATCATTGCTGGCCGGGGGCACGGGCGGCATGCTCAGCCAGCGCTCCAGCAGCTCAAGCAGCTCATCGCGCTTGATCGGCTTGGCCATGTAATCGTCCGCTCCTGCGGTGATGCATTTCTCGCGGTCGCCCTTCATCGCGTGAGCCGTGAGCGCGATGATCGGTATCACGCAACCGTGCTCCTGCTTGAGCAAGCGCGTGGCGGTATAGCCGTCCATGTTGGGCATGGCCATATCCATCAGAATCAGGTCGAAGGGATCGCTCTGATAGCTGGCGATGGCCTCGAGACCATCCTTGGCCGAGCTGACGCGCAGCCCCACTTCATCGAGCAATGCCGTCAGCGCATAGACGTTACGTACGTCGTCATCCACCAGCAGGATGCGCCGCCCCTGCAGCGGGTTGGCCCGAGCATGCGTCGGTTCAGGCGCACGCACATCACCGAGGAAGCCTTGCACGGCCTGGCCCAGGGCCTCGGTATCGTCGCCATGTTTGCGCACCACCACCGCGCTGTAGCGGCGCAGGCGCTGCAGTGCCTGCTGGGTAACGTCCACTCCGGTGTTGATGACCACACGCGTACCCTGCAACGGGCGCAATTGGCTGAGGCTGTCGAGCAGTGCGAAGCCGTCCTGATCCGGCAGATCGAGGTCGACCACCAAGGCGCAGAACTGCCCCTGCATGTAGGCCATGCGGGCCTCGTCACCATTGGCGCAGGCTGTCACCTGGAAACCCAGGCTGGCCAGCTGTTCGCGGTAGTGCTCACGCTCCACCTCGACATCCTCGACCAACAGCAACGCCTGCTCCTGAGCGGCGCCATGCTGCAATTCGAGGAACACCTGTTCCAGCTCATCGCGGCCAATGGGCTTGACCAGATAGCGTGTACCGTCATCGTTCCAACCAGCCGGCTGTGGCACACAGGAGATGATGTGCACCGGTGTGTAACGGTGACTCGGCTGGGCTCGGAGGCGGCGAAACAGCTGCCAGCCACTGAGATCCGGCAGGAGGATGTCGAGGATCACGGCATTGAACGACTCCTGCTGCAACACCCCCAGCGCCTGCAAACCCGTACGGCAGTGAACGCTGGAAAAACCATGAGCGTGCGCCTCCTCGGCGATCACTGCCGCGAAATTGGCATCATCCTCGACGATCAAGAGCGGCGGCCCCTCTCCTGCACGCTGCGGCCCTTCGACAGGCGCCTCGGCGGCGATCGCCGCCGTTTGCACCGGCAAGCGAACCGTGAAGGTAGAACCCTGCCCCGGCGCACTCTGCAGGACGATGTCGCCATCGAGTGCCAGCACCAGTTGGCGGGTGATGGCCAGGCCCAGTCCCGTACCACCGAAACGCCGACTGGTAGAGCCATCGATCTGCTGGAACGCCTGGAACACCTGTTCATGCTGCGCCGGGTCGATACCGATGCCACTGTCACGAACGCTGAAACATAGCAACTCGCGGTCGTCCTCCTGCCGCCCCTGGCTGCTCACGCTCAGTGTCACTTCGCCCTGATCGGTGAATTTCAGCGCGTTGGATAGCAGGTTGCGCAAGATCTGATGCAAGCGCACACGATCCGTATGGATGATCCGCGGTACTCCCGCCTCGACCTGGGTATGCAGGCGTAACCCCTTGATCTCGGCCATCGGCCGCAAGCTGGCATCCAGCTCCACCAGCACGTCCTGCACGTTGATCGGTTCGAGCTTGAGCTGCATGCGCCCGGACTCGACCTTGGCCAGGTCGAGCACGTCATTGATCAATTGCAGCAGATCGCCCCCCGCGCGATGCACGATATCGGCATGCTTGGTCTGCTTCTCGGTGAGGTTACCCGCCAGGTTCTGGCGCAGCTGATCACTGAGAATAAGGATGCTGTTGAGCGGCGTGCGCAGCTCATGGGACATGTTGGCGAGAAACTCGGATTTGTAACGATTGGCCAGCAACAGTTGCTCTGCCTGCTCACGCAATTTCTGCTCAGCCGCCTTGCGCTCACTGATGTCGATGATCACCGCCTGCACCAGGTTTTCATTGCCACTGCGAATCGGCGACAGGCCCACCTCCAGCGGAATCATCTTGCCTTCGCGGTGCTGACCGAACAGCTCGCGATTACCGCCCATGCGTCGCTGCTCGGGCATCGCCTGATACCCACGGCGCAACGCCACATGGCTACCGCGCTGTGCCGTTGGCAAGAGCATCTCCACCGGCTCGCCGAGCAGCATCTGTCGTTCGTAGCCGAACAACAGTTCGGTCTGCCGATTGACCATGGCGATACGGCCCAGGCCGTCCACCAGCACGATGGCGTTGGGCGAAGCCTCTACCACCAGGCGGAAACGTTCTTCAGCCACCTTGCGTGCACGCAAATCGACCAGGTTGATCAGATAGCTGCTGCCCTCATGTAGTGGATTGAGGCTGATGCTCACCGGGATCGACTCACCGCGCAACGTACGCACCATGCGCTCGTCGCTCTCGCTCAGTTGCTCCAGCAAATCCTGTGGTGACTCGATGTTGGGCAGCACGCGCAGAACCGTCTCACCCAACAGCGCGTTGAGGGTGCAGTCAAACAGTTCGGCCGCACTGCGGTTGGCCATTTCGATGCGCCCTTTGGCATCGCACAGCAGAGTCGCCACTGGCAGCCGCTCTACCAGCATGCGGAAACGCTCTTCCCGTTCCTGCAATTCGACAGCTGCCTTTTCGCTGATGTGCAGTTTGCGTTCGCGCTGATAGAGATAGCCACCCACCAGCAATGCCAACAGCAATGTCGCGGCAAGGCCCGCCCACAAACCCAGCGTCCCGGTGCGATCGACCAGGCTGCGCTCGTACTCAACGGTACCGATCACATCCAGGCTCCACACGCGACCATACAAGGGCAGCTCCAGATGATTGCGAAAGCTCGGCTTCCAACCATTGGCCTGGGTTTCACCACTGAGCAGCTGGATATCCTGCGCTTGCAGATCCTTCAGAACGATATCGAAACGCCGGGTCTGCGCCCCCAGGATGCCCTCCATCAGGTCGTGGCTACGAAAGGCACCATGCACCACACCCAGCAAGGCAGCACGGCGCTGCTCGGCGGTATTGAGTGGCAGCCCTGGTCGAAATACCGGCAGAAACAGCAGAACGCCCTGCTGCACGTTGACATCGATTTCCTGGCGCAACACCACCGGACCGCTCAGGCTGGCCTCTCCGCTATCGATGCTGTGCTCGATGGCTTCTCGCCTGGTCGCCTCGCTGAGCATGTCGAACCCCAGCACTCGTCGATTACGCCAGTCCAGCGGGCTGACATAGTCGATAGGCAGGTAACGTTCGCGCTGCTCAGCCGGGAACATCTGGTAATCGAGGCGCCCGTCTGCCTGCAGCTCAGCACGAAAGTCGGCGAGTTGCTCAGGAAGCAGAGAACGTGACCAGGCCACGGCCTGGATGCCAGGATAACGATCCTGTAACTGCAGTTGATCCAGTGCACGCTCCCATTCGATGGGAGAAACCCGGTCGCTGCCCGTCATCAGGCCGGAAACGCCACGCAGCACCATCTCGTAGGCCTGCATCCGCGCTACGACCCGCTGGCCGATATCCTGCGCTTCGAGCTGGAACCGATGCTGACTGTCTTCGAACTCTCGCTTCTGCAGCGTACTCCACTGCCAGAAAATCAGGCCTCCCAGCCCAAATAGCAGACACAAGGCAACCAGTAACGGTATCCAGGGCCTCGGTGGCCGCTCGACAGCTCCATCTTCCATTCGAACTCCCTCGGTCATCCAGAACCAATGCGCACGAGCCATCCGCACGCGGACTTCACAGAACCACAGCAAGCATTCTAGTCAGCTTTTGAATGGCTGGCCTTTTGCCAGGAGAGACACGACAAGCGGTCACGAAAAATGTCGGAACCGCCCTGCGCCGCTTAGCCCAAAGAACCTGGAGGGTTGACGAAAAACGGCCGACGGACACGAAAAAGCCTCCCATAGGGAGGCTTTCGTTCAACGCAGCGACGGCTTAGAGCGGGCGCAGGTTGATCTCGACGCGACGGTTCTGCGCACGGCCAGCATCGGTGGAGTTGCTGGCAATCGGTTGGCTCGGGCCGGCACCGTATGCAGAGATGCGCTGCCCCGGCACGCCATTGGCGGTCAGGTAATTGGCCACGCTTTGTGCACGACGCTGCGACAGGCTCTGGTTGAGTTCCTGCGAACCGGTGCTGTCGGTATGGCCGACGATGTTCACGCCGTTCTTGTTGAACTCCTTGAACACCAGCACCAGCGAGTTGAGGGTTGGGTAGAAGCTGCTGGAGATGTCCGCCGAGTTGCTACCAAAGGTGATGTTGCCCGGCATGATCAGTTTCAGGTCATCGCCGTTGCGCTGTACCTGTACGCCAGTGCCCTGCAGCGTCTGACGCAGTTTGGCTTCCTGAGTGTCGACGTAATAGCCGTAACCACCACCAGCGGCGCCACCAACGGCAGCACCGATCAGCGCACCTTTACCGCGATCTTTCTTGCTCGAAGTCGCAGCACCGATCACTGCACCGGTAACGGCACCGACGCCGCCATAAACGCCGGCTTTGCCAGCCTGGCTTTCGCCGGTGTAGGGGTTGGTGGTGCAGCCAGCCAGCATGGCCATGAGCGCAGTTGCTGCGATCAGATTACGTCTGGTCTTCATAACGTTTCCTTAGGATTTCTTCTGGTATCGGGCAGACATGCCACAGCCTTCGAGCCGCCTGGGCAAGGCGAAGTTCCGCGCAAGCTTATCAGTCCAGGCGTTGAGGAACCGCGATCTAGACGATGTCTGCCCGATACACTGGCATCACTGCACGCCAGGCAGCGGGCGCAGAGTCACCTCGACGCGGCGGTTCTGTGCCCGGCCTTCCGCAGTAGCATTGCTCGCTACCGGCTGATCCGGCCCCATGCCACGAGTGCTGACCCGGCTCGGATCGACGCCCTGTGCCAGCAGGTAGTCGGCCACGCTCTGCGCACGGCGCTGCGACAATCCCATGTTGTGGCTGTGCGAGCCGGTGCTATCGGTATGACCGACCACCTCGATGCTGTTCTGGTTGTACTGGCGGAAGGAGTTGGCCAGGTTGTTCAGCGGCTGATAGAAGCTGCTGGCGATCTGCGCGGAGTCGGTGGCAAAGGTGATATTGCCGGGCATGATCAACTGGATCACGTCGCCCTGGCGCTGCACCTCGACGCCGGTACCCTGCATGCTGCGACGCAACTCCTCTTCCTGCTTGTCGGCGTAGTACCCGTAACCTGCGGCCGCTGCACCGGCCACGGCCGCACCGATCAGCGCGCCTTTGCCACGGTTGTCATGATTGATCAGCGCACCGGCAGCCGCGCCAGCCAGCGCACCGATACCACCATAGGTAGCAGTGCGGTTAGAGCTCGGTGCGCTCTGGTCATAGGGATTCTGCGAAGCGCAGCCACTGAGCAGCAGCGCGGAGGAACACAAGGCGATCAGGGAAAGGCGGAACATGAAGGATTCTCCATGAACGGTGGGTGATGGCTCTTTGAGTCCTCACACCTGCATTAGTGCCCTGTCATGCGCGAATAAAGGGGTTCTCACGCATCTCATCGCCCAGGCGAGTATCCGGGCCATGACCGGTGACCACGGTGGCCTCCTCGTCGAGGCTGTAGAGCCGCTGCTTGATCGAGCGCTCGATGGTGGCGTAGTCACCACCCCACAGATCGGTACGCCCAATGCCACGACGAAACAACGTGTCCCCCGCGATCAGCAACTTGGCATCCGCGAACCAAAAGCTCATCGAACCCGGCGTATGCCCAGGCGTATGCAGGGCCACACCACAACCGCAGGCCAGCTCTTCGTCATCGGCCAGCCATTTGTCCGGCGCTGGCACCGGCGTGTAGGGCACACCGAACATGTTGCATTGCATCTCCAGGTTATCCCAGAGGAATTGATCTTCCTTGTGCAGATGCAAGGTGGCACCGGTCTTCTCCTTCATCTGCCCCGAGGCAAGGAAGTGATCGAGGTGCGCATGAGTGTGGATGATGCTCACCACCTTCAGGCCATGGGCTTCCAGTCGCGCCATGATCAGGTCGGGATTGCCACCCGGATCGACCACGATGGCCTTCTTGGTCAACGGATCACCGATGATCGTGCAATTGCACTGCAAGGGGCCGACGGGAAAGGTTTCGCGGATCAGGGCGGGACGTTCGGCGGTGCTCATCAGGGGGCCTCGTTTCGATAATCGCCAGGCAGTTTACCCGTCCATTTGCGGAATGCACGGCGGAAGTTGGACGGGTCGCTGAAGCCCAGCAGATAGGCGATTTCATACAGCGGCAAATGCGTGGTGGTGAGGTATTGCAGGGCCAGGCGCTTGCGTACCTCATCGAGCACTTGCTGGTAACTGGTGCCCATCTGAGCCAGGTGCCGACGCAGGCTACGACCACTGGTATGCAGGGCGCTCGCGGCGCTTTCCAGGTCGGGAAACTCGCCTGGGCGGGCCAACAGCAGGCGGCGCAAGCGGGTCAGCAGGCCGTCCTGCACGTCAAGGCTGGCCAGCAGCGCCTCGCACTGCTGCTCGCACATCTGCACCGTAGCAGGATTGGCCAGGGCCATGGGGCGTTCCAGATAATGCCGCGGCAAACGCAGCCAGTGATAGGGCTGCTCGAATTGTGCCGCCACGCCAAAGACCTCGGCATAGCGCTCGGCATAAGCAGGTGCCATGTGGGCAAAACCAACGGCAAGCCCTTGCAACTCCTCGCCCAAGAGAAAGCGGGCGATGGTATGGATGCTGGTCAGCAGGCCCTCAGCGGCGAAACGCGACTGCGGCCCCATGGGAAAGGACTCGACCGCGCGCAACTCCATATCCTCGCCCTGCTCCACCAGTTCCAGCTCGAACGCCAGGCCAAGCACGCGGTAGTACTTGAGCGCGAACTGCAACGCCTTGCCCAGATTGGCACTGGACAGCACCGCGTAGCCGAGGATGCCATGGGTGGAGACATTCAATCGCTGGCCCAGCACCAGCCCGAGCGCCGGTTCACCGCAACGCTCCAACGCAGCCTGGGTCAGCAGGTGGAAATCGAGGAAGGAAAGCCGACCATTGGGGCTGCCAAGCACCTCGGGACGCAGCCGCGCCAGGGCGAACAACTCGCCACGTTCGAGGCCAAGTTCTTCGGTCAGCGCCAGCAGCGCTTCGGCATAGGCAACCGGCACCAGTTCAGCCGTGAAATTCAGGGTTTGCTTCATGGGCGCGCCGTTCTGGGTGGCTGGCCGCAAATGACCTGCCTGATGACAAACCTTAACCCAGCGAATCTGTGTTCACTGCCAGGCCACTACCCCAACTTTTTATTGGAATAGCGCATTGGCCAGATATGACTGTCACCTTGGCTGTTACGAACCTGTGCCCCATGGCGCATGACGCCCATAGTGAACACCAGTCAAACAGCGCAAGGGAGCCCTCATGGCCAGCACCACACCGGAAGGATTGCAGATTCGCCCCCGACACATGGACTTCGATCTGCCCAACCCGCTGCCGCGCCACTGGAACGGCGGCGACGCCTTCAAGACTCATTTGTTCGATGCCATGTCGGTGTTGTTTCCCGATGGCGAGCGCTTCTTCATCGACTCGGTGCGCCAGTTCCGCGATCGTATCGATGACCCGGTACTCAAGGAGCAGATTCGCGGCTTCATTGGCCAGGAAGGCCATCACAGCCGCGAACACCTGGAGTACAGCCAGCGCCTGCGCGATCTGGGCTACAACGTCGAACGCATCGAGAAACGCGCCCGCGCGCGCATTCGCTACACGCAGAAGAAGTTCTCGCCACAGCGCCAACTGGCGGCGACGGCAGCGCTGGAGCACATCACCGCGATCATGGCCGATGGCCTGCTGAGAAATGGCGGATACATGGCCGAAGCCCACCCGACGCTGGCGCGTCTGTGGCGCTGGCACGCACTGGAGGAAACCGAGCATAAAGCGGTGGCCTTCGACGTCTACAACCAGGTGTGTGGCAGCCGTAAGTTGCTGCGCCGAGCGATGATCATGGGCACCTTCTTCTTCGTGCTCGATACCACGCGTGGCCTGGCACACATGCTCAAGGTCGACGGCCTGCTGTGGAACTGGCGGGTATGGCGCGACGGCATCCGCTGGATGTGGGGCAAGGAAGGCGTGTTCCGCCCGTTGATCCGCACTTATCTGGATTTCTTCAAGGACGGTTTTCATCCCTGGGAACACAACAACCTGGATCTGCTGCACGCCACGCGTGAAGAGTTCGACGGCACCCCGCAGGTTCAGGCTAGCGCCGCCTGAGCTACAACAGCAGTCACGCTACCCAAGAAAAAGCCCGGATCCTGTCCGGGCTTTTGCGTTGCCAGGGGCTTCTGGGCTGCATTTTCTCTCACTCAGCCGCGCAAAAAGCGCATCGCATCGGCTGCACTCTGCTCGGGAATTTCCTCCATGGGGATGTGGCCGACGCCCGCATAGACCTTGACCTGAATACCCGGCAAATCGCGTTGCCAAAGCGGCACATGCTTGGGTGAAATCCAGCGATCACGCTCACCCCACATCAGCAGAGTTGACGCCTTGATCTGCGCGACCCGCTCCGGGGTTGCGTGCAGCTCCTGCTTGTTGACCTGCAGCAGCACACGGAAGATATCCATCATGCCGCGACGATTGCCCGGCCTGCGCGACAGGTCATAGTAGCGATCGACCACGCCCGGCTTGATTCGTCCCGGCTCACCGTAGACCTCCTTGATGCCCTGGGCGATCAGCGCACGTGGCATCCACATCGGCATGGCAACAGTGGCGCCAGGCAGCGCAGCGGCGGCAATCATCCAGGGCACCTTGTTCATGTGGTAACCGGCAGGATCGATCAGTACCAGCTTGCCAACCCGCTGCGGCTGGGCCACGGCAAAGTTCCAGGCGATATAACCGCCCAGCGAGTTACCGGCGATATCCGCCTTGTCCACCTGCAGGTAATCGAGCAGCAGACCGAGCACGCGAATCATCCGCTCAGCCGAATACTGACCATCACGCGCAGGGCCTGTCAGGCCAAAACCCGGAACATCGAAACGGATGATGCGGTAATCGGCTGCAAAGGCTTGCACCCAGCCGTCCCAAGTATGCAATGAAGCGACCACACCGTGGATCAGCACCAATGCTGGTTTGTCTCGGCTTCCCTCATCGCGGTAGTGGATATTGAAGCCATCGAGTTCGATATAGCGGGAGCCTTCGGCCGCATTACCGTAGCGCGCCTTGAGGCGCTCCAGCGGCAGGGCGCCGAAGCCCAGGCGGGCGAAACCGGCAGATAGCGGCGGTTGCAGGGACAGGCTGTTGGCGGTCATGCACGGTACCTCGGTTCTTATTGGGGTCACCGTGATCAGAACATGAGACCTGGCCGAACGCTGCCCAACCTTGGGTCTGTTCCCACCTCATTTCTCGCTGAATTCGGCTCATGAAGAGCCGGAGCCTCCTACGTCCCGGGACACAACGAAGCAATCAACAGATCGCCAAGCACCGCCTTGGCGCGCTCGATTTCCTCACGACTGGCGCTGCGCCCGAGCAGGTCGAGCGAGGCCGCTTCAAGCGCCCAGATCAGCGCCTGATAAACCAGTGGATCACGCGGCGCCAGCTCTGGCTCCAGACGTTCGACCAGCAATCGCAACATCTCCTGATGAGCTCGCTGACGATGAGCGGCCAACGGCGATTGCGCACGCAACGCCTCTTCCTGCATCAGGCGGATGATCGGCCCGACGGCCAGGTGATAGTCGAAGAAACGCCCGACCATCGCGCGCAGCCAGGCCTGAGGGCTACCAGCAACCCGCTGCATCTCGCGAAAACGAGCGAGCAGCAGTAGCACCGACGTCTGATAGATGCCTTCGAGCACGTCCATCTTGTTGGCGAAGTACTTGTAGAACGTACGCCGCGATACCTGCGCGGCTGCCAGCAGATCGTTCACGGTCGCCTGCTCGAGACCTTTTCGCGCGAATACGCCGATGGCTGCCAGCTGGATATTGGTGCGCTGCAGATGACCGACCAGTGGCCCCTCGGCACCTGCGCCCTGCTGCGACGCGAGCGCGCCGTAACCGCCCAGATCCTCGAATACCGCCTGAATCGCGCCGTGTTCTGCCAACTCGTCCATGCTATGTTCCCAACCAAGGCGCGGGTGACGCGACGCCCCGAGCTGGGTACTCTGGAGCCGCCTCTAGCCGCGGATATTCATCGTGTCGCTCACCCTAGCACGTCGCCTGTTCTGGCCGCTGGCCATCCTTTTGCTGGTCTGGCTACCGCCGGCTGGAGCGGCCGAGCTGTTCTATCTCGGCCAACGTATTCCAGACGTGAACAAGCCCTGGCGCAGCGACGACTACCGGCAACTGCGCGAAGCGCTGGAGAAGGTAGACAGCACACAGGCCAATGCCTTGCCGCGACGCAGTGGTGAATTCACCGGGCCGATCTACCAACGCATGATCGCTCCAGACAACTTCCGGCCGCAGTTGAATATCTATGCGCCACTGGAGTTGCGGCAGAGCGAGGCGCGGGAAGTGCTGTTCGAACTCAAGGAACTGATGCGCCTGTACTTCGACTTCCGTGCCAAGCAGCAACCCTATGCAGCCGAAGCGCTCGGCCTGATGAGCTACTCGCTGCGCCAGCAGGCCATCCTCTTCACCCTCACCACAGAGTTCTGGATGACGCTGTCGCAAAGCGAACAAAGCAATCCGGTTCGCCTGCAGGGCCTGCAGGAAACCAAGGCGGCGGCAGCGATGCTCAGCAGCAGCGCGCTCGATTACCTGGAACTGACCCAGGCCTTCGGCCGCGACGAGCTACTGCTGTATAGCGCCGAGCTGAGCCAACAGTTGCCGGAGCTGTTCGTCCATCTGCCTGCGGATGTGCAGGCGCAGTTGCTGACCCGCATCGAAGGGCTCGCCAGCGGACACCGTTACCCACAAGTCGGCCAGGACATGGCCAGCTTGCTGCCAGTGCTGCAGATGATCCATCAGGATGTGCAAGTCAAGCTGGCGCAGCCAGTGACGCCTGCGATCAAGGCGCCAGCACTGGATCTGTCGCTGCCAACCTCAACGCAGTAGACCGAGCCCCTTGGCACGTGCGACCGCCTGGGTACGTCGCTCGACACCCAGTTTGCTGTTGATATGCCGGGCATGAGTCTTGACCGTGTGCAAGGAAATGAACAATCGGTCGCTGATTTCCTGGTTGGAACAACCTCGGGCGATCAGTTGCAACACGGCCAGTTCGCGGCTGCTGAGTTTCTCCGCCAGCGGTTCCTGCTCCAGCACGGGCTCCTCATCGGCTAGCTGAACGAGCGGTAGCTGACTGATCAGCGCATCACGTGCGGGGCAGGATGGGCGCGCCAGCAGGCGTTCACGCAGCCACTGCGGCTGATGGTGAATCAGCTCGATGAAGGGCAGCAGCGCGCCACCCTCTGCTCCCTCCAGGCAACTGTCGAGTTGCTGCTGCGCCTCGCGCTCGCGCCCCGTCTGGCGCAGCAACTGGGCCAATTGCGCCTGAGCCACCAAACCAATCAGTTGCCCACCGCCGCCTTGGGCACGTTGATACAAGGCGCGCAGGCGCCGCTCGGCGGCCTCGAGCAGCCCTTGCTGCCGCTCCAGCGCGGCTTGCTGCAAATCGATATGCAGCGCCAGCTGTGGGTGAAACTCGGGCGCTAATGCACGCCCCTCTGCCCCATAGGTCTCATCCAGTTGTGGCAGCCAGGCAGCCGCCAACTCGACCTGTCCTTGACGTAACCAGAGCTCGCATTTGATCAGCGTGATCATCGCCAGGTAGTAGATCGCCGGAATGTCCCAGACATGCATCAGGCGCTCGGCTTCACCGAGCAAGGCGAAGGCCTCGGCAGGCCGGCCATCACGCCCTTCCAGGCTGGCCAGCACGCAGTAGCCGATCACCACGCCCACATCGCGACAGCCCCTGGCCTCGACGATACCCGCGCGCAATCGTTCCGATGCTTGTGGCTGCAAACGTAAACTGAGCAGGTAACCCTCATAGAGCGTCAGCCGCGCACGCACCGAGTAGTTGCGCTGCGCCGCCAATCCCTGAACACGGGCCAAGCCCTGACGCACCTCGCTCAAAGCGCGTAATACCTCGCCTCGCGCTTGCAACACCCGCGCTCGCTCGTAATGCGCCAGCGCTTCGAGCAAGGGATTTTCGATTCTCTGGGCCAGCTCCAGTGCATCGCGGTTGAGGCCCCGCGCACGCCATAGATCCCCCCGCGCGATAGCCAGGTTAGCCAGAGCAGCCAGGCACATGAAGTGCGGGCCATAACGATCGGCGGGCAGGCTGGCCAACGCCTCGCTGCACTGCTGCTCGGCACGCGTACCATCGCCGCGCCCGCGCGCGATGACGCCATCCAGGGCCTGCCATTGCGCCAGCAGACTGCGCTGACTGACAGCATCGGCAGCGGGCAGAAAGCGATCCAGTTGATCGAGCAGCTCCTGTGCCGCATCCAGTTGGCAGGCCAACGCCAACGCCCAGCCATACAGCATGATCAGACGTGGTGTGCTGACCAGCAGATCGTCCGGCAGATTGGTCTTCCAGCGCAGCAGCATGGCGATGTTCTGTTCCGCCAGCATCTGCTCCTCGGAAAGATTCTGCACCAGGCTGGCAGCCACATCGGACTGGCCGGCCAGCAACGCCTGCTCGATGGCTGCATCCAACATGCCTTGTGCGGCGAACCAGCGACAGGCGCGCAGATGCGAACTGCTACGCGAACGGCTCAGGCCATCAACCGGTCGTGCATTGAGCAGATCGGAAAACAGATGGTGATAGCGAAACCAGCGCCCCTGCTCGTCGAGCGGCACCAGAAATACCTGGTTCGCCTGTAACTGGCGGATGATTGCAGCGCTGTCATGGCTGTCACGCACCGCATCGCACAACTCGGCGCAGAAACGCTCGAGGCAGGCCGTGTCGTAGAGAAACTGCTGCACCTCGGGTGGCTGGCGCTCGATGACCTCTTCGAGCAGGTACTCGCGAATCAGTCCTTCACCACCATGCAACTCCGGCCCCTCTCCTGCCCCGTCATCAAGCGCCTCTACCGCCAACAGCCACAGGCGCAACCCCGCGACCCAGCCTTCGCTGCGCTGCAGGATGCCGGCAAGCTGCTGCTGTTCCAGGTGCGTGCCCTGGCTCGCCAGCAGGGCATCCAGTTCAGCAGCGGTCAGGCGTAAATCCTGTTCGTTCAGCTCCAGCAACTGCCGTGACAGGCGCAGACGCGCCAGGTGCCAATCAGGACGCTGGCGACTGGTGACCAGCAGCAGAACACCAGGCGGCAAGTGATTGAGGAAAAATTGCAAACAGCGATCGAGCACCGGCCCCTGCGCCAGGTGATAGTCATCCAGCACCAGCAGTAGAGGCTGACCGTCATCCAGCTCATGAGTCAGCTCATCGAGCAAACCATCGAGCCATTGTTCGAAAGCGAAGGGTTGATGCCGTTGACGCATTTTCAGCAGACCGAGCGCCTCTTCCCCCAGAGCTGGGTAGAACTGCTGCAGCCCTTGCAACAGGCGCTCGAGAAAACGCCCGGGGTCATGGTCACGCTCACTGAGCCCCAGCCACAGGCTGCGCCAATGAGCAGGCAAGCGCTCGCAGAATTCGATGGCCAACGAGCTTTTACCGAACCCCGCAGGTGCAGAAACCAGTAGCAGACGCCCCTGCAAGCCTTCCTCAAGGCGCTCGCACAGACGCGGTCGCGGCATATGCCCTGCCGGCAGCGGTGGGCGATAGAAACGGGCTTCGACCGGCGTGGCCGGCATGTAGGAAAACCCTGGCGAGCGGGAAAGGTCTGTCATCGGCCGATTCTTGGAAGTCTTCTGTAGGCTACTGCGGGCACGATCTGACCCAGCCTAGCGACTTGCCATGGCCATTAGAAGCCTCGGCTACAGTCCGTAACGAAAAAGCCGAAAGCTGAGGCAAATGCCAATCGGCAAACGTCAGTATTTTCGGTGCGTACAGCGCACCCTACCCAGGAAACGAAAAAGCCGGCACAAGGCCGGCTTCGTCGTGTTGCAGAGTAACGGTGTTAGCGAACACCCGCCTGACGCAGAGCGGCCGGGGTGTAATCGCTGCCAGCGGCCTTGTAGTTGAAGTCGTAGGCTTGTTTCTCCTCGTTCTTCATACCCAGGGCCAGGTAGCGGCCGGACAGCAGGTCGTACAGGGTTTCGACGGTGTACCACGGCACTTGCTTGTCGTAGTAGTACTGGGCATGCGCCTCAGCTACGCGCCACAGGGTGCCACGACCGTCGTAGTGGTCGATCAGAGCGGCTTGCCAGGTGTCCTCGTCGATGTAGAAGTCACGCTTGGCGTAGATGTGACGCTCGCCAGACTTCAGGGTCGCGGTCACGTGCCAGACACGGTGCAACTCGTAGCGAGTCAGATCCTGGTTGATGTGGCCGGCCTTGATGATGTCGGAGTACTTCAGGTTCGGCGAATCCAGCTTGTAGGCGTTGTAGGGGATGTAGATCTCCTTCTTGCCTTCGAGCTTCCAGTCGTAACGATCAGGCGCACCGTTGTACATGTCGAAGTTGTCGGAGGTGCGCAGGCCATCAGCGGCGGTACCTGGACCGTCGTAGGACACCTGCGGAGCACGACGTACGCGACGTTGACCAGCGTTGTACAGCCACGCCAGACGCGGCTCCTTCACCTGGTTGAGGGTTTCGTGCACCAGCAGCACGTTACCAGCCAGACGCGACGGAGCAGTCACGCGCTGTTTGAAGTAGAACAGGACGTTGCTTTCCTTGTTCGGGTCGAAGTCGGTCAGCGCGTCACGGAAGGTGAACTCGTCCTGGAAGTAGACCAGCGAGTAGGAACCGTTCGGTTGCGGAGTCGCCTGAGTCACCAGACGACGCACGCTGCCACCGCGGTAGCGGGTGATGTGGTTCCAGATTGCCTCCAGGCCGTTCTGCGGAATCGGGAACGGGTTAGCAGTCTGGAAGTTCTCCAGGCCGTTACCGCCCTCGACCATCTTGGTGTTGACCGCGTTCTGCTTGGCAGCCTCGATCACCGCAGCCGGCACGGTGGCCGAACGGTGAGTCGTATAGACCGGCATCTTGTAGCTTTCCGGGTAGCGCTTGAACATGGCCAGTTGGCCGGGGGTCAGCTTGTCCTTGTACTGATCGACGTTCTGCGCGGTGATGGTGAACAGCGGTTGCTCATTGGCGAACGGATCGGCCAGGAAGCCGCGCGGATCGACCGCACCAGCATTGGTCGGCAAGCCAC
Organism: Pseudomonas mendocina; assembly: GCF_003008615.1. NCBI lineage: Bacteria > Pseudomonadati > Pseudomonadota > Gammaproteobacteria > Pseudomonadales > Pseudomonadaceae > Ectopseudomonas > Ectopseudomonas mendocina. Next base: position 3,446,599 of record NZ_CP027657.1, on the reverse strand, counting down.
CAGTCCAGGCCGGGATCGAACCATCGGCATTGCCAGCCATTTCACCACCCAGTGGAGTCAGGGTTGTGCCCAGCTTGGCCGCTTCGTCAGGCGACACTGCCGCCATCACACCGGTCGCCAGCAGGGACAGGGTCAGGACGCCGCTTTGCCACAGTTTTTTTGTTGTTTTCATTTGCATCATGATTCCTCGAATTTCCTGACCGCTTAGAAGTTCATACCGAAGCTGAGCGCGACGAAGTCACGGTCATCAATGGTCGAATACTTGCCATCAAAGAAGTTGGTGTAGGACAGGCTAGCGGTGTAGGTGTTCTGATACTCCGCATCCAGACCGAGGCTAATAGCTTTACGACCTTCTTCGAAGTTAGCACCTGGGCCAGGCGAATAGCCTTCTACGTCATGCGACCAAGCCACACTCGGACGGAGGTTGATGCCCGCAAATACATCTGGGTAATCCCAGATTGCACGAGCGCGATAGCCCCAGGAGTTGGCGGTGGTAAAACCATCTTTATCACATGCCTTGGCGAGCATACTGGCCGAGCTCCGTCCGCCACCTGTACTGGCATTTACAGGCCCGCACATATCACCTGCAGTGCCATAGATTGGATCGCGACCGTAGCGAATATCGTCTTTGCTCTCCAGGCCACCAACATGGGTCCAACCTACTTCACCCACCAAGGTCAAACGCGAGGCGCCCATTACTTGATCAAAGAAATGCGTGAACGTAGTCTGAATTTGCGTAATTTCCTTGCGCTTGTAACCATGCAGCAGACCAGTGCCATCCGGCCCTAAAGGAGATACCGCGTTATACGGACTGGTAGTTCCCCCACCAATTGATCCGGGCAGAGTAATGGTCAACCCCCTGAGACCAGCGTAAAGCACATCTGTGGAGTTCAACTGCACCGGTGCGTTCGGACGGTAACTGATTTCACCACTCCACGCTGTGCCTGTTGGGAGGGTAGTGGAGAAGCTCAGGCCATAGAGCCTGATGTCTTCTGGGTACTCGATAAAGTAGCGACCTTGCCCTGCAAGACCAACTGCACCGGCGTTAGCTGCCGCTTGACCTGCTGCGGCTATCGCGCCAGGAGCACCGGGGCCACCAAGACCAGCCAATGTCCCAGCAAAAGTCCCACTAGCAAGCGCGTTAGCGGCTGCAAGCCCTTGAGCGCTGGGAGATACACCGCTAAAAATCGGTGCACGGCTGTGATAGTTCATGAAATAGGCCCCGAACTCGGTGTCCAGTGGCTCAAACATGTAACGGAAAGCCAGGCCCCATTGACCACTATCACGTGCATCCTTGTCACCTGCGCGTTGGACGATGACACCTTCACTAGTACCGCTGAGAGGGTCACCACCGAGCGCACTCAGAGTAGCGTTGATAGCTGCCAACTGAGTGGCATTCGGCATGCTCAAAACGTTGAGGTTCTGGTCGCAACCATCGGCGACGATGTCAGCTTGCGAGAAGAACGTTCCGCAGTTGTCTACAACCGTTTGATCCCACTCGAGCTGATAAAAAGCTTCCATCGACAGATTGTCGGTAAGACTCTGAGCGATGTAGAACATGTTGACCGGAATCAAGCCTTCCTTGATCTCCGCGCCAGGGCGCCGGAATGCTGCGACATCAACGGGGTTGATGGCATTGATACCGTTCTGGATAAAGGTGCTTTCGCCCCAGCTAACGACCTGTTTACCCAAGCGCACAGAACCAGGCTGATTGCCTATCGCATAGTTGTGATAGATGAACGCGTCGAGGATTTCACCACCGGAGGACTTTGCACCCTCCTTGCGGTTGCTATCGCTAATATCCTTGAACTCACGGTTTTCGTCTTTCAACTCGAAGTCGTACCAGTATTTACCGCGTACGAAGACGCCAGTGTCACCGTACTTCAATTCAAGGTCATGGATGCCCTTGAAAATCTTCGAGAAGGTTTCACCACGCTTGAAGTTCAGGTGACCATCGTCGGAGGTCTGGGAAAGACCACGGCCGCCGTTGTTCACGCCGATCAGATCCTTGTTGGCCTTCGAAGTAGACCAACTCGCCCCCACCGACAGCGACGAGTCGAACTGCCCTTCGATCTCACCAATGTTGAAAGTGACGCCGAATGCCGGAGCGGCAAGGGTGGAAGCGAGGCTGACGGCCAGCGGCAGTTTTGCCAGGCGCCAGTAGGGTGTTGTTTTTGTTGTCATCGACGCTACTCCATGTGTTTTTTGTTATGGATGCTTTGACTATAGCCAGCGGGTGGTACTGCTTGATCCCTCGAAAGTGTGATTTGCAGCCCCCGGCCACTCTGGCTCGCAGGTTTCAAGCCCTGCCCCTAGCCAAGCATGGACGGGAAACAGCAATTAGCAAGCCAAACGCTTGTTTGACTGAGCGGTCACTTTCACCGCCCAGTCAATTCGCACCTCACAGCGTGGACAAGAATGCGCTACCCGCCTCCTGCCACTGGGCGATTTCGACGCGAATGCGCTTCTTGTCCAGCTTGCCGACGCTGGTCTTGGGAATTTCCGTAACAAGGGCAATTTGCGTAGGGATCGCCCACTTGTTGATGTGACCTTGCTCGACGAAAGGCTTGAGATGCTCCTTCAAGCCTTTGGCATCCAGCCCCTGCTCCTCGTGCAGCACCAGCAGTGCGAACGGGCGCTCGCCCCACTGTGGATCCGCTATCCCCACCACTGCCACTTCACGTACGACAGGGTGACGGCTGATCAGATCTTCCAGCTCCAGCGAAGAAATCCACTCGCCGCCGGTCTTGATCACGTCCTTGATACGGTCGCGAATCTCGATGAAGCCCATGCCATCGATGGTCGCCACGTCACCGGTGTGCAACCAGCCGTGCGCCCACAGCTCCTCACCTTTCTCGGGCTCGCGGAAATAACCCTGGGTCAGCCAAGGCGCGCGCAGCACCAGTTCGCCCTGCGATTCACCGTCACTGGGCAGAAGCTTGCCGTCAGCATCCATGATCGCGGCTTCTACCAGCGGCACCGGAATGCCGGCCTTGATCCGGTAGGTGGTGCGCTCGTCCTCGCTGCCGGCGCGTAACTCGTCATTGAGGTAGGCACAGGAAATCAGCGGGCAGGTTTCGGACATGCCGTAGGCTGCGGTCAGCTGGATACCGCGTGCCTTGGCCGCCTCGTAGAGGGAACGATTCAACGCGCTGCCACCGATGATCATCTTCATGCCGCCGAAATCATGACCCTGCGCACCTGGCGCTCCCAGCACCATCTGCAGGATGGTCGGGACGCAGTGGGAGAAGTTGACCTTTTCCTCCTTGATCAGGCGGCAAAGCATGTCCGGCTCGTAGCGACCGGGATACACCTGCTTGACCCCGAGCATGGTCGCCACGTATGGCACGCCCCAGGCATGCACGTGGAACATCGGCGTGATCGGCATGTAGACATCGTCGTTGCCCAGCAGGCGGATGCTGTCCAGGCCGCCCATGGTGGTCGCCATGGACATCGTGTGCAGCACCAGTTGCCGATGAGTGAAGTACACGCCCTTGGGGTTGCCGGTGGTGCCGGTGGTGTAGAAGGTAGTGGCGACTGAGTTCTCGTCGAAATCGGCGAAATCGTAGTGCGGACTGGCAGCCGCCAGCAGGCTCTCGTACTCGCCGACCAGGTTCGGCAGGTCGGCGTTCTTGTCCTCGCCATCGGTCAGCAGCAGGGTTTTGTCGACGGTGGTGAGTTGCCCGGCGATGCCGTTGTATAGCTGCACGAACTCGCTGTTGACCAGCACGAAACGGTCTTCGGCATGGTTCATGGTGTAGAGGATCTGATCCGGCGACAGACGGATGTTGATGGTGTGCAGTACCGCGCCGAGCATGGGAATGGCGAACATGCATTCGAGGTAGCGGTGGCTGTCCCAATCCATCACCGCCACGGTATCGCCGGCCTTGACCCCCGCCTCGCTGAGTACATTGGCCAGGCGCGCGACACGCTCGTTGAAGGTCGCATAGCTGTAGCGCAGTTTGTCGCGATAGACGATTTCGCGGGTCTTCTCGTAACGACTACCGGAGAGCAGCAGACGCTTGATCAGCAGCGGGTAGGCATGAGCGTTTTCGGCGGGGGGGATCAGTCGGGTCTGCAGCATGAAGTCACCTTGAGGCACGCTAGGAATGGTTATGCAGCGACTCTAGAGCTGCTCGCGCAGAGCTCAATCAGCCCAAAGAATGATTTGCCACGTGACTCTATGGCCATTTCCGGTCACAGGATAGAATCGATTCAACCTGCCAGTCCTGAAACAGGCGGCAAAGAGCCACACTTTCGTTCGAGGTAACAACATGTCCGATATCGTCATCGTCAGCGGTGCCCGCACCCCAATGGGAGGTTTTCAAGGCAGCCTGGCCAGCGTACCAGCTGTCGAACTGGGCGCTGCCGCCATTCGTGAAGCGGTCAAACGTGCCGGTATCGAGCCGGCCGACGTACAGGAAGTGATCATGGGCTGCGTCCTGCCCGCCGGCCTCAAGCAGGGGCCGGCGCGTCAGGCATCTCTGAATGCCGGCCTGCCATCCGCCACCGGCTGCACCACCCTCAACAAGCTATGCGGCTCTGGCATGAAGGCGGTGATGATGGCCTTCGACTCGCTGAAAGCCGGCAGCAACCAGGTCATGATCGCCGGCGGCATGGAAAGCATGTCCAACGCGCCCTACGTATTGGAGAAAGCCCGTACCGGCCTGCGCATGGGTCATGGCGAGATCAAGGATCATATGTTCCTCGATGGCCTGGAAGACGCCCGCACCGGCCGCCTGATGGGCTCCTTCGCCCAGGAGACGGCCGACAAGTACGGCATCAGCCGCGAGGAAATGGATGCCTATGCCATCGAGTCGCTGCGCCGTGCACAGGCGGCGATCAAGGACGGCTCGCTGGACGCCGAGATCGTCCCGATCACCGTCACCTCGCGCAAGGGCGAGGTGGTGGTCAAGGATGATGAGCAGCCACTGACAGCCAACCTGGAGAAGATCCCCGCACTCAAACCTGCCTTCAAGAAAGACGGCACCATCACCGCGGCCAACGCCAGTTCGATCTCCGATGGCGCCAGTGCACTGCTGCTGATGACTGCTGATGAAGCGACCAAGCGCGGTCTCAAGCCGCTGGCCAAGATCGTCGCCCATGCCACCCAGAGCCAAGACCCGAGCGAGTTCACCCTGGCGCCCATCGGCGCGATGAGCAACCTGCTGAAGAAGACCGGCTGGAACAAGGACGAGATCGACCTGTTCGAGATCAACGAAGCCTTCGCCATGGTGACCATGCTGGCCATGCGTGAACACGGCCTGGATCACGCCAAGGTCAACGTGTTCGGCGGTGCCTGCGCCCAGGGCCACCCGGTGGGCTCCACAGGCTCGCGGATCATCCTCACCCTGATCAACGCCCTGCAGAAGAAAGGTGGCAAACGCGGCATCGCCTCGCTGTGCATCGGCGGCGGCGAAGCGACAGCTGTGGCCATCGAGCTGCTGTAAACCAGCCCAGCATGAAAGAGCCCCGCAATAGCGGGGCTCTTCGTTTAACGCATCTCGGTCAGCGCCAGCTTCACACCGATGCCCACCAGCACAGCCCCCATCATGCGATCGAACCAATGCCCCATGCGGGCGAAACCGGCACGCACGCGTTGCTGGCTGAACAGCCAGGCCACCAGACAAAACCAAAACGCCGTGGCAAACGCCAGGTAGATGCCATACCCCGCCTGCACGGGCACCGGGGTATGTGGATTGATCACCACGGTGAACAAGGAAAGGAAAAACAGCGTGGCCTTGGGGTTGAGCCCATTGGTGATGAACCCGGTGACGAACGCACCACGACCGCTGCGCTCGCCTGTCGACAGGCTCAGCTCGGCACTGGCCGGATCAGCCGGGCGCGCACGCAGCGCCTTGAAACCGATATACAGCAGATAAGCTGCAGCCAGCCATTTCAGCGCGTTGAACAGGACGATGGACTGCGACACGATCAAACCGATGCCGAGCAGTGAATAGGTCACATGCACCAGAATGCCGGCACCCACTCCGAAGGCGGTGAAAAGCCCCGCGCGGCGACCGTAGCCGACGCTCTCGCGCACGACGATGGCGAAATCCGGCCCCGGGCTGGCCACTGCCAACAGGTGAATCAGGGCAACGGTGAGAAATTCGCTCCAGTACATGGTGGCTCCGCATCGACATGGAAGGTCTGATAGGCTCGCCAATCTACTCCTGCGTCCCTCCTGCGAAAAGGTACAGCTGATGAGCAATAGCCCACGCGCCGTGTTCCTCGATCACGCCTCCCTCGACCTTGGCGACCTCGACATGCAACCGCTGCATCAGGCCTTCACCGAGCTGACCCTGCACGCGCACACGCGTCCGGATCAGGTCGCCGAACGCCTGCAAGGTGCACAGGTCGCCATCAGCAACAAGGTGCCGCTGGATGCCGCGACTTTCGCCGCCTGCCCCGAATTGAAACTGGTGCTGGTGACCGCCACCGGCACCAACAATATCGACCTCAAAGCCGCCAGCGCCCACGGCGTGACCGTCTGCAACTGCCAGGGCTACGGCACCCCATCCGTGGCACAACATACGCTGATGCTGTTGCTGGCCCTGGCCACGCGCCTGCCCGACTATCAACGCGACATCGCTGCCGGTCGCTGGCAACAGGCCAATCAGTTCTGCCTGCTCGATCACCCCATCGTCGAGCTCGAAGGCAAGACCCTGGGCATGCTCGGCCACGGCGAACTGGGCGGTGCCGTCGCGCGCCTGGCTGAAGCCTTCGGCATGCGCGTGCTGCTCGGTCAACTGCCCGGTCGACCAGCGCGTGCTGACCGCCTGCCGCTGCACGAACTGTTACCGCAGGTCGATGCACTGACCCTGCATTGCCCGCTCAACGAGCAAACGCGCAACCTGATTGGCGCCGCTGAACTGGCCCTGATGAAACCGCGCGCGTTCCTGATCAACACCGCGCGTGGTGGCCTGGTCGACGAGCAGGCGCTGGCCAGTGCCTTGCGCAACGGCCATCTGGCTGGCGCCGCTACTGATGTGCTGCTGCAAGAACCGCCAAAGGACGGCAACCCATTGCTGGCAGCCGACATTCCACGCCTGATCGTCACCCCACACAGCGCCTGGGGCAGCCAGGAAGCACGCCAACGTATCGTCGGGCAGGTGGTGGAAAATGCCGCAGGCTTCTTCGCCGGTGCGCCACGGCGAGTCGTCGGGTAAGCTGCGCAGCTTTTTCAGGCAGGTACCACCATGGATCCTCGAAGCGACGTTCTCCTGCGCCAGGCCGAGCTGTTCGATGGCGAGTTGCTGCTGGCGGGCCTGCCTGCAGATGACTTGCTTGGCGCACTGCCGCAGGCACATGGCTGGAATTGGCATGCGGGCAATCAAGCCTTGCTTGCCACGCGCTTTGCCGGACGCAGCGAGTTCGACACGCGTATGCCGGAGGGCGGCTATCGCGCTGCCGTGCTGTTCCTGCCCAAGTCACGCGAACTGACCGATTACCTGCTGCAAGCCCTGGCCTCTCGCCTGACCGGCAAGCCGCTGTATCTGGTCGGCGAAAAACGTGGCGGTATCGAGCGTGCAGCGAAACAGTTGGCCATCTATGGCAAACCACGCAAACTCGACAGCGCGCGGCATTGCCAACTCTGGTGCGTCGAGGTTGAACAGGCGCCGCCGGTGCCCGACCTGCATGCCCTGGCCCAGACTTACCCGCTGCAGCTGGCCGATGGGGAGCTGGAGATCGTCACCCTGCCCGGCGTATTTGCCCATGGCCGCCTGGATCGCGGCAGCGCGCTGCTGCTGGAGCACCTGGATGGCCTGCCAAGCGGCCACCTGCTGGATTTCGGTTGCGGTGCGGGTGTACTCGGCGCTGCGCTCAAACGGCGTTACCCAGGCAGCGAACTGAGCCTGCTGGATGTCGATGCCTTCGCCCTGGAGAGCAGCCGCCTGACCCTCGAGCGCAACGGCCTGACGGCCAACCTGATCGCCGGTTCCGGAATCGAGTCGGCGCCAGAAGGATTGAGCGCCATCATCAGCAACCCGCCGTTCCACCAGGGCGTACACACCGACTACCAGGCCAGCGAAAACCTGCTAACCCAGGCAGCACGCCATCTGGTCAAAGGTGGCGAGTTGCGCCTGGTGGCCAACAGCTTCCTGAAATACCCGCCGCTGATCGAGCGCCACCTCGGCCCCTGCCGAACATTGGCCGAGGCCGATGGGTTTCGCATCTACGGCGCACGCCGCTAATTGGGGTTGATCCCAGCGCAGCGCTTGGGCACAATTGCGCCCGTCCTAGGGGAGTAGTCTCCCGCGAGCGCCCTGCTCGCCCGGTATGCGTCAACACACTTGCTCCGCAGAGCATGGCGCATGCGACCCAAGGCCTACCTAGAGAGGCCTGCGGTTTGACAAGACCTATGACACGTACAACCTCACCCGGGGCGGGAAGGTAGTTCGTGTCATAAGCCGTGTTGACCCGCCCCTTTAGGAAACCTGATGCTGGAATCCCTGTTCGTCCCCACCTTCATCGTGGCTCTCGCCGAAATCGGCGATAAGACCCAATTGCTCGCTCTACTGCTGGCCGCCCGTTTTCGCCGGCCCTGGCCGATCATCTGGGGCATCGTCGTCGCCACCCTGGCCAACCACTTTGCGGCAGGCGCCATTGGCAACTGGGTTGCCGGCTTCTTCTCGCCAGCCACACTGAGCTGGATCCTCGCGGCCAGCTTCGTCGCCGTGGCGGCCTGGACACTGGTTCCGGACAAGCTGGACGACGATGAAGAGTCAGGGCTGAAGAAATACGGCCCCTTCCTCACTACCCTGATCGCCTTCTTCCTCGCCGAGATGGGCGACAAGACTCAGGTCGCTACCGTCATGCTGGCTGCGCAGTACCCACACTTCGTCCTGGTGGTGATCGGCACCACGCTGGGGATGCTGCTGGCCAACGTACCGGTGGTACTGGCGGGTAACTTCGCCGCCGAACGCCTGCCGTTGACCTTGATCCGTCGCCTGGCTGCCTGTGCCTTCGCCGCCTTGGCAGTCTATGCCGGCTACCAGGCGATGAAACTGAGTGGCTTGATCTGACGTAGCGCTGACGCCAACCGCCTGGCATTTCGGCCAATCCCAGCCCCCTCCTGCCTGCTGCTAAAGTGCGCGCCATATCACGCAGTTCAGGCCCGCAGTCAGGAGGGCAAGATGTCGCTGGATGATCGCAAGAAGGTGGTGTGCCAGCACATCGACCTGACATGGAACAAAGGCCGTCTGGCTCTGGCCGAGCAACTGCACAGCCGTGATTTTCTCTACAAGAGTTCGTTCATCGGCCACCCGATAGGCAGCGCCGGCTTTACCCAGATGGTGCAGGACATCCGTCATGCAATGCCGGATCTGCAGGTGGTGATCGAGGAATGCATCGCCGAAGGCTACAAGGTGGTCACCTGGAGCACCTTGATCGGCACCATTCAGAAGCCCGCGCTGGGTTACCCTCCCAGCGACAAGGTACTGAGTATTTCAGCCATGGCTTTCTGGACATTGAACCCGGGCAACGAGATTCAGGAAATCTGCACCATGTTCGACATGGAAAGCTTTCGTTCCCAGCTGGGTCTGGAAACTCGCCCCTTCGCCGAAAAAGCCCTGCCCTGAAACACCAACGGCGCGCCGTGACCATCACGCCGCGCCGTTTTCATGTCCTCGAACTCAACGCCCAGCCTTGGCCTGCTCGTACAACGGCATCACCTTGGGAATGGCCGCCTGCAGCGAGGCGATGCGGCTGCTGGATGACGGGTGCGTACTCATGAACTCGGGGGGAGCGCCACCACCGGCCGCCTCCATTTTCTGCCACAGGCTGATGGCCGCATTCGGGTCGTAGCCCGCGCGGGCAGCCAGCTCCAGGCCGATCAGATCGGCCTCGTTCTCGTTACCACGGCTGTTGGGGTACGTCAGGCTGTACTGCACCAAGGTATCGGCCAATGCCATGCCGCTTTCGCCCAGACCGAGCAACGCGCCAGCCCCCTGCTTGGCGACCTGAATGCCATAAGCCTTGGACATCGCCTCACGGCTGTGCTCACGCAGGGCATGCGCCATTTCATGGCCCATGATCGCGGCGATTTCATCGTCGGTCAGTTTCAGCTGCTCAATGATGCCGCTGTAGAAGATGATCTTGCCGCCCGGACCGCAATTGGCATTGAGCTCCGGGCTCTTGATCAGGTTGACCTCCCACTGCCAGTTGGCGGCATCCGGGCGAAAACGCGGTGCCTGCGGGATCAGACGACCGGCGATGGCCTGCAGACGCTTGGCGTTGGCGCTGGTCTTGTCCAACACCCCCTTGCTCGACGCCTCGCTCAATGTCTGCTGATAGGACTGCGCATACATCTGATTGACTTCTTCGGCTGACAGCATGCTGAACATGTACTGCTTGCGCTCAACGCCAACCGCGCCCCCACTGGTGGTGTTCACGGCCTGGCAGCCAGCCAGCAGCAGGGCAGCCACCAGGCCATTCAGATAAAGAATCTTGCTCATCGAGCCATCTCCTTGAATCGGACGCCCTATGCTAGGCCGCCCCCGCAACACGAGCAACAGCGCCACTTGCGCGATGGCTGTGCGCCATCTTTGCTGAATACGACACCAGCCTGCTCGTTAGCACCAGCCCATTAAGGTTTTAGCCTGTCACTGCCGATATCCCGTGACAGGCCACTCTGCGCCCGGGAGTTCTCATGAAGTTCAAGTCGATCCAGTTTTCCGTCGCGTTCCTAGCAGGTGCCAGTGTGCTGGCGGTGGTCGTGGCCTTGGTGCTCTACGCGCTGTTCGCCAGTGGGCGAACCCAGGCACTGGTACAGGAGCGAACCCAGGGACTGCTCGAACAGGTTATCGAACAACGCCTGTCTGCACTGGCTCAGGCGCAAGTCAGTGAAATCCAGCGAGAACTGGAAGCGCCTCTACAGATCACCGCCGACCTCGCGCGGGTCAACGCCATGCTCGGTATGACCGACACCAATGGCAGCCCGCTGCTCAGTACCAGTCGCGAAGAACTGGCCAACCTGGTGCACGAAACCACGGCGCAGAACCCCAAGCTGCTCGGCAGCTACATCGGCTGGGAACCGAACGCATTCGACGCCAGCGACGACATGTATGCCGGCAGCAAGGAAAACGGCTACGACGGTACCGGCCGCTTCCTTACCTGGTGGTATCGCAATGCCGACGGCAGCCTGGGCATCGACTCCATTGGCTCAACCGAAAGCGAGGAGCTGCTGCCGACCGGCGTGCGCGCAGGCGAGTACTACCTCTGCCCCAAAGAACGCAAACGCCCCTGCGTGATCGATCCGGCCCCTTACGATGTCGGCGGCAAGATGACCATGCTCGCCTCCTTCACCTCACCCATTCTGGTCAATGGCGAGTTTCACGGCATTGCCGGTGCGGATCTTGCGGTCAATTTCATCCAGGATCTGCTGGTCAAGGCCGACGCCCAACTCTACAACGGGGCCGGCGAAATGGCTCTGATCGCCAGCAATGGCCGTCTGGTCGCCTCGACCAAGACCCCGGACAAACTCGGCGAGCCGGCGACGGTGCTACTCGACGCCAACGAGGTGAGCAATCTCGGCACGCTGCAACCCGGCAAGCCGCTCTATTCGATTGACGCCAAGGACGACCCCGAGCACAGCCATATCGAGCTATTCCTCAGCTTCAACATTGGCCAGAGCGACACCCGCTGGGTGCTGATGGTGGTCTTGCCGTTGAAGGCGGTGATGGCCGAGCTGCATCAATTGCAGGGCGACCTGGCTACGCAGCGCGACGCCGACACCTTGGGCATGACCCTGGTGGGCCTGCTGATCGCCGGTCTTGGCTTGCTGGTGATCTGGTTCGTCGGCTACGGCATCGCCCGCCCGCTGCGGCAGATGGTCGGTATGCTCGATGACATCGCCAAGGGCGACGGCGACCTGACGGTACGCCTGCAGGTCGAGCGCAAGGACGAGCTGGGGCAGATCGCCCAGGGTTTCAACGCGTTCCTGACCAAACTGCAGTCGATGATCGCCGCCGTAGTGACCTCGGTGCAGCAAGTCAGCGACTCTTCCGAGCACACCGCCGACATCGCCATCCGCACCAACCAGGGCGTGCAAAAGCAGTTGGCCGAGATCGAACTGGTCGCCACAGCGGTACATGAAATGACAGCTACCGCCCAGGATGTCGCACGCAACGCCACTCACGCTGCAGAAGCAGCCAACCACGCCGACCGCGCGGCCAATCAGGGCAAGCAGGTGGTGCAGGAAACCTCGGCCGCCATCGCCGCACTGGCCAGCGAGATCGGCCGCGCCGTAGGCGTGGTGCAGAACCTGGCCAAGGACAGCGAGAACATCAACGCCATCCTCGTCGCCATCCGCGGCATTGCCGAACAGACCAACCTGCTTGCGCTCAATGCGGCTATCGAGGCAGCCCGCGCCGGCGAACAGGGTCGCGGCTTCGCCGTGGTCGCCGACGAGGTGCGCAACCTGGCGCAGAAGACCCAGCAGGCCACCGAAGAAATCCAGAGCATGATCCAGCAGTTGCAGCAGGGCACGCGCGAAGTAGTCAAGGTGATGGAACAGAGCCAGAGCAAGACCGACGACAGCGTGGAACATGCCAATCAAGCCGCTCAATCCCTGGAGTCCATCACCCAGGCAGTGTCGGTGATCAACGACATGAACACCCAGATCGCCAGCGCAGCCGAGGAACAGAGCGCGGTAGCCGAGGACATCAACCGCAACGTCACCAATATCGGCCAGGTCGCCAACGAGGTGGCCGCTGGTGCCGACGAAGCCAGCCAGGCCAGCGCTCAACTGACCAAACTGGCCGAACAGCAACGCCGCCTGATCAATCAGTTCAAGGTGTAAGGGACTTCACCCGCGCGCCACCACGAAGGCTCAAGCCGGAGTCAGGCACTCCGGCGCATCCAGCTTCGGATCGTTGACCAAAGTCGCCAGGGCGCGCTCACGCAGCGCGACCTGCGGCTTGGCCAGCAGCGCGGCCAACTGCTCGGGTGGCGTATCGCTACTCAACCACAATGCCTGCTCATGCTCATCGAGAATCAACGGACGGCGCAGCGTGGCGGCCTCCTGGGTGATCAACGCCACACTCAGGTATTCATGTCCGCTGACCGGATAAATCTCCCACAGCGCCGCGAAATACATCAGCGAATCGCCGGTGGTCATCCAGTACGGCCGCTTGCGTGTGGCCCCGCGCCACTCGTAGAAACCATTGGCCGGCAGCAGCGCACGCCGTAGGCGATAAGGCTCACGAAACATCGGTTGCTCGGCCAGGGTCTCGGCGCGCGCATGAGCCGGAGTCTTGGACAGATCCTTGAGCCAGGCCGGCGTCAGCCCCCAGCGTGCCGCTGCGGCCTGTGGCCCGTTCTCGCCAGCACGCAGCATCAGCACCTGAGCGTTAGGCGCAAGGTTCCAGTGTGGCTGCTGGCCAACAGGAAAGCCGGGCAACGCGGCAAAAGCAGGCGACCAGCGGAACAGGGCATAACGTCCACACATGAAACGACTCGACAGGCAGGGGGCGCATCAGCAGAGCAACACGCCCTGGAAAGACTCCGGTTCATCACCGGTCACAGGTTGCGCGGCATTGTACTCAGCGATCAGCACGCGTGCCCGTTCGGCATCCACATCACTAACCACCAAACCGAGCAGGCCGCATGCCGGCAACTCCCCCATCGCCCCGATAAGGTGCTGGCCGAGCAGGTGCGCTTCGACGCCTTCGCTGGCCAGCATATCCACCAGCAATTGCCCTTCCAGCAGGTTTTCCGGCTCGTAGATTCGTTGCATCAGTCGTTCTCCGCACGCACTTCCAATGCCCACTCGACACCGTCCGTACGCAACTCGAACTCGATCGGCCGGCAGCACACCGGGCAGTCCTCGATATAGGACTGATCGCCCCCCGACAGATCGAGCAGCGCCTCGGCCGGTTCGCCGCAATAAGGGCAATGATACGACTCGCTTTCCAGCATCGCGGCCTCCTTGTGACTTGGCGTTATAATCGCCGGTCTATTGCTGACCCTGTTACCCAACCTTAGCCGTTTCACAACAAGAGAGCATGATGGGCGCATTCGATGCCATCCGACCCTATGCCGATGCAGAAGTGCGCCCCGTGTTGGCGCGCCTGCTCGCCGACCCGGCGTTTCTCGGCACCCTCACCCGTTTCCGCTTTCCACGGCTTGCCGGGCCATTGGGCTGGCTGCTCAAGCCGCTGATCGCCGCGCGGCTGCGCAGCGAGTTCGCCAGCATCGATTCGGTCGCCGGCCTGCAGCAGAAGATCGAGCCTTACATCGATCGCACCATCGAACACGCCAGCGACGGCATCAGCTACTCCGGCCTGGAGCACCTGCAGCCGGGCAAAGCCTATCTGTACCTGGCCAATCACCGCGACATCGTCATGGATCCGGCCTTCGTCAACTATGCCGTCTACCATGCCGGCCTGCAGACGCCGCGTATCGCCATTGGCGACAACCTGCTGCAACGTCCCTTCGTCAGCGACCTGATGCGCCTGAACAAGAGTTTCATCGTGCACCGCTCGATCAGCGGACGCCGTGAAAAACTCGCGGCGTATCAACTGCTCTCGGCCTATATCAGCCATTCGATTCGCGAAGATGGCGAATCGATCTGGATCGCGCAGGCCGAAGGCCGGGCCAAGGACGGCGACGACCGCACCGATTCGGCCATCCTCAAGATGTTCCACATGAGCCGCAAGGACGAGCCATTCGCCGAGGTGATCGACTCACTCAACCTGATCCCGGTGTCGATCAGCTACGAATACGACCCCTGCGACCAGGCCAAGGCCCGCGAACTGAGCGTGCGCGCCGCCACCGGCAGCTATACCAAGGCACCAGGCGAGGACGATGCCAGCATCGCCTTGGGCATCACCGGCTACAAAGGGCGCGTGCACCTGCACTTCGGCCCACCGGTTGCTGGCCTGGAAGACACCAAGCAACTGGCACAAGCCCTGGATCGCCATATCCTCGGCCAGTATCGTCTGTTCCCGGTGCACTACCTGGCCTATGCCATGTGGGAAGGACGCGAAGCCGATCTCGGCGTACCGGCAGCCTCCGAACTGTTCGCCGCTGCCGAACTGAGCAAGGCCGAAGCCGAATGGCGCAAGCGTCTGGCCGCCTGCAGTGCTGAGCAGAAGCCCTATCTGATCCTGCAGTACGCCAACCCGGTACGAAACCAGTATCGAATCAAGGCAGGCCTGCCGCTCTAAGGCCTGGAGAAACAAACGAAAACGGCAGCCCAATGGCTGCCGTTTTCGTTTGGCACATGGCCGTTACAAACGGGTGCTGAACCAGGACAGCATCAGCGCCGCACTCAGGCAGACAGCACCAAAGCGGTAGAAGAAACGGTTGATGCGCAGAGTGCGCTCGTCAAACAGCTGAACCTCATCGAGGCCATCCAGCTCGCCCTGGGCCAGCAGCCGGGCCTGCACACGCTGCTCACGCAAACGCGTCATCAGGCACAACCAGCCACCAGCCACAGCGAAGAACAGCGCCAGAGCATTCACTGCCACGCCAGGATAGGCGAGTAGCAGCGACCACAACACCTGCAGCGACATGCAACACCTCGAGATCAGCATGGTGCAGGGCTGACGGCACCGCACCAGAATGGGGATTACGGCTGAAAAATCATCTTGTTCAGCCCTCCAAAGTCGCCGCGCAGTGTACTGAAATCCTGCTTTTATAAGGTTCGTTTCCGACGAACGCAGCTCGCTATCCCGAAATCGTCTGAAAACTGTCATAAGCCTGGCCTAGGGTTTGTATCTCTCAGAGTGACCAAACAGTCACGACTGTTGCTGGAGCCCCAACCCTTATGTCCTCGGAGGACTTGCCATGCTTAACCCTCAACCGCTGGATCGCGATTACCTGATCGACTCGCTGGATGAAGTGGACGCCGTGGTCGACGAACTTTCCTTCAATGTGCAGGATCAGCACTGGCTGGTTTACTGCGCCCTGGGCGGACATGAGCACTATGACCTGCCGGACATCGACAACCGAACCGGCATGAGCCTGCCAGAACTCTACGAGCAGGCCGCCTGAGCCCCTTCACCAACGAAAACGCCCCGAATGATCGGGGCGTTTTCGTTTCACCTGAGTTCGTCGATCGCTGGCGATCAACCACGGGCGGTCTTGATCACGTCGATATACGGCTCGGCATTACGCTGATCCTGGATCAGCGCAATGAAATCATTACCCTGGGCATCGACAGCCGACAGGTCATAGCCCGCCGCTACGAAGAAGCCGACGAAACGCTCGAAGTCATCCACACGCAGGCCACGATAGGCCTTGACCAGCTTGTGCAGCGAAGGCGGCGTGGCATCGGCCGGCTCCACCGTGAGAAACAGCTTGATGGAGTCGTCGCTGATTTCTTCGCCAATCACCTGCTTCTTGTCTTTACGCATCGCCCGCTCCCGCCAAGCATTACAGAGGGCCGGCAGTGTAGCGCCGACACAAGCGCGGCTCAACGCGCAGCAGAGCACGCTACCATGCAGCAAAAGTGCGCGACAGCCGACCTAGGTCAAACCGCGAGACGTCCCACACCCCTTATAATGCGCCAAGCCACTAGGGTCTATTGACGTTTCGGCGAAAGCCGCGTTGCTGCGAGAAATGGCTCCCGGTTGGCGCAGGACGCCGGTAATGGTTCGAGTCCTGCAACAACAGCGGGAGTCATTTCCCGCGCAACCCGAAGAACCGTGCCAGTTTTAGCGCGGAACGTTGTTACTCGACGGCTCATTTGAACGACCACAAAAACGCCAGGAGCGTTTTTGCGCGCAAGCCCCGAAGGGGTAAAGCACATGGATGTGCTGAACACACTCGCGTCTCGTGCCTAGCCCCGCGCTAAAACTGGCTCCGGCGCGGTCGCGGCGAAACGTCAACAGCCCCTAGGGAGCCAGCATGTCACGTCAATCGCTGCCGCTGTTCACCGCCTGGCGCCAGACCCTGCGCGCCGGATACTCCTGGAAAGCCCTGCGCGGCGACCTCAGCGCCGGGCTGACGGTCGGTATCATCGCCATCCCGCTGGCCATGGCACTGGCCATCGCCGTCGGCGTGGCGCCGCAACATGGCCTGTACACGGTACTGATCGCTGCTCCGCTGATCGCCCTGTGCGGTGGCTCGCGCTTCAACATTTCCGGCCCCACAGCGGCCTTCGTGGTGATCCTGTTACCGATCACGCAGCAATACGGCCTCGGCGGCCTGCTACTGTGCACCATGATGGCCGGGGTAATTCTGATCACCCTCGGCCTGTTGCGCGCCGGCCGGCTGATTGAGTTCGTGCCCTACCCGGTCACGCTGGGGTTTACCGCGGGCATCGGTATCGTCATCGCCATCCTGCAGATCAAGGATCTACTTGGCTTGGAGCTGTCCGCCACGCCACAGCATTTTCTCGACAAATTGGCCCTGCTATCCGAGGCACTGCCAAGTCTGCAACTCGGCGATACGCTGGTCGCTGCCTGCAGCCTCGCGACGCTGCTGATCTGGCCGCGACTGGTGCCCAAGGTGCCCGCTCATCTGGTGGCACTGGCCGTAGGCGCACTGCTGGCGCTCGAGCTGGAACGCCTTGGATTACCCGTCGCAACGCTGGGCGAGCGCTTCAGCTACACCCTCGATGGCATCGAATACCCCGGCATTCCACCGTTCCTGCCGGATCTGGCGTTGCCATGGGCATTGCCAGGCCCCGATGGCCAACCGCTTGTGCTGTCCTTCGAACTGATCCGCCAGTTGCTGGCCCCCGCCTTCGCCATCGCCATGCTGGGCGCCATCGAGTCGCTGCTGTGCGCAGTGGTCGCCGATGGCATGACCGGCAGCAAGCATGACCCGAACGCCGAACTGATCGGCCAGGGCCTGGGCAACCTCGCCGCACCGTTCTTCGGCGGCATTACTGCCACCGCGGCGATCGCGCGCAGCGCCGCCAACGTACGCGCCGGCGCATTCTCGCCGCTGGCCGCAATCATTCACGCCGGCGTGGTGCTGGCCGCCATCCTGCTGCTGGCGCCGCTGTTCAGTTACCTGCCGATGGCTGCCCTCGCCGCCCTGTTGCTGATGGTGGCGTGGAACATGAGCGAGGCACGCCACGTCGTGCATACCCTGCGCATCGCTCCCCGTGGCGACGTGCTGGTATTGCTGACCTGCCTGATGCTGACGGTGCTGTTCGACATGGTGCTGGCCGTCGGCGTCGGCCTGCTACTGGCAGCCGGCCTGTTCATCAAGCGCATGAGCGAACTGACCGACACGGCAGCGCCAAGCCGGCGCCAGCGTCTGGTTCTGCAGGACTTGCCGGAGCAGGTGCTGGTCTACGTGATACGCGGCCCGCTGTTCTTCGGCGCCGCGGAAAAGGCATTGAGCGTGCTGCGACGTTTCAGCCCGGAGGTGAAAGTGGTGATCGTCGACATCAGCGCCGTGCCATTACTGGACATGACCGCCATCGCAGCGCTGGACAATGTGCTGCGCGACTACCACAAGCAGGGCGTGGCACTGATCCTCAGTGGCCCCAGCGCTCAGGTGCGCCTGCAACTGCGCCGCGCCGGCATTCACCGCCAGCCCGGACAACTGGCCTACGTGCACGACCTGCCACAGGCGCGAGAGAAGGCGCTGCGCTGGCTGGATGACACACCGAAAGAGGCGCTCCTCAAGTAGGGTTCGCCATGCGCACCGGGGGCAACGGTAGGAAAAGCCGGTGCGCGCGATGCCCCCCTACTCTCCTCGCATCGACAGGGGCTTATAAACCCTTGACCGCAAAGATGCCGGCAGCGTTGCGCCAGTAGCCCTTGTAGTCCATGCCGTAGCCGAAGATGTAGCGGTCGATGCACTGCAGGCCGACGTAGTCCGCCTTCAGATCCGGACGCGCCTTGCGCTGGTGATCCTTGTCGATCAGCACCGCGGTGTGCACCGCGCGGGCACCAGCATGACGGCAGAAGTCGATGATCGCGCCCAGGGTGTGGCCTTCATCGAGAATGTCATCGACGATCAATACGTCGCGATCGATGAACGACACCTCCGGCTTGGCCTTCCAGAACAATTCACCACCACTGGTCTCGTTGCGATAGCGCGTCGCATGCAGGTAGGACGCCTCCAGCGGAAAATTCAGCTTGGTCAGCAGTTTGCCGGAGAAGATCAGACCGCCGTTCATCACACAGAACACCACTGGGTTGCGCTCGGCCAACTCGGCGTTGATGCGGGTTGCGACCTGGTCGATAGCGGCCTCGACCTCGGCTTCGGTGAACAGGCAGTCGGCTTCTGCCATGATTTGGCGAATGTGCGCGAGATCGGCGGACATGATGGCGTTCTCTCTTGATCGGGGCGTTTATGAGTGACGTCGAACAGCAGAAAGCTGATCGACCCGTCAAATAAAAGCGGGCAAAGGTACAGCCCCATGCAGCACTTGCCAAGTGGCGGCTGACCGGCGTTGCGCAGGCACTTCACCTCGCCTAATGACCAGCCAGTCACTCACCACTTGGCATAAGCAATGCTTTACTCTAACGCGATTTTTACCAGAGCCTGTTGGAGACCCCAGCTTATGCCCATCCGTGAGATCCGCCACCCGCTGATCCGTCACAAAATCGGCCTGATGCGCCGTGCCGACATCAGCACCAAGAACTTTCGTGAGCTGGCCCAGGAAGTGGGCTCCCTGCTGACCTACGAAGCGACCAAGGATCTGCCGCTGGAGTCCTATGAAATCGAAGGCTGGGCAGGCCCGGTACAAGTGGAGAAGATTGCCGGCAAGAAGATCACCGTGGTGCCGATCCTGCGCGCCGGCATCGGCATGCTCGACGGCGTGCTCAGCCTGATCCCTGGCGCCAAGGTCAGCGCCGTGGGCGTCGCGCGCAACGAGGAAACCCTGGAGGCGCACACCTACCTGGAAAAGCTGGCTCTAGGCATCGATGAACGCCTGGCGCTGATCATCGACCCGATGCTGGCCACCGGCGGCTCCATGGTTGCCACCATCGACCTGTTGAAAAAGGCCGGCTGCAAGGAAATTCGCGCCATGGTGCTGGTCGCGGCCCCCGAAGGTATCGCCGTGGTGGAGAAAGCTCACCCTGACGTCACCATCTTCACTGCGTCCATCGATCAGCGTCTGAACGAACACGGTTACATCATTCCGGGCTTGGGCGATGCCGGTGACAAGATCTTCGGCACCAAGCAGAAGGACGCCTGAGCATGAGCCAGCAGGAATACAACGATCCGCTCTGGCGCCAGGGCATCTCCGGCGCGCAGATGCTCTTCGTGGCCTTCGGCGCCCTGGTGCTGATGCCGCTGATCACCGGGATGGATCCCAACGTCGCCCTGTTCACCGCCGGTATCGGCACCCTGCTGTTCCAGCTGGCAACCGGTCGTCAGGTTCCCGTGTTCCTGGCGTCGAGCTTCGCCTTCATCGCGCCGATCCTGGTGGCCAAGGAGCAGTTCGGCCTGCCTGCGGTGCTGGGCGGTATCGTGGCCTCCGGCTTCGTCTACGTGCTGCTCTCCGCAGCGGTCAAGCTCAGGGGCCCGAACTTCATCGACCGCCTGCTGCCTCCCGTGGTGATCGCCCCGGTGATCATTTCCATCGGCCTGGCGCTGTCGCCGGTCGCAGTGAACATGGCCATGGGCAAGGCCGGTGACGGCAGCGTGCAACTGGTGCCCTACACCACCGCGATGATGATCTCCATGCCGGCGCTGATAACCACCCTGCTGGTCGCCGTGCTGGGTCGCGGTATCTTCCGCCTGGTACCGATTCTCGCCGGCATCGCCGTGGGCTGCGGCCTGGCGGCTTTTTTCGGGGTGATCGACACCAGCGGCATCGCCAAGGCGCCCTGGCTGGCCATGCCCGCCTTCGTCGCGCCGGAGCTGCACTGGGGCGCGATTCTGTACATGGTGCCGGTCGCCCTGGCCCCGGCCATCGAGCACATTGGCGGCGTGGTTGCCATCGGCAGCGTCACCGGCAAGAACTTCGTGAAGAAGCCGGGCCTACACCGCACCCTATTCGGCGATGGCCTGGCGACCTCCGCAGCCGGTCTGTTCGGCGGCCCGCCCAACACCACCTACGCGGAAGTGACCGGCGCGGTGATGCTGACCAAAAGCTACAACCCGAAAATCATGACCTGGGCAGCGGTGTTCGCCATCACCCTGGCCTTCATCGGCAAATTCGGCGTGGCCCTGCAGAGCATTCCGGTGCCGGTGATGGGTGGCATCCTCTGCCTGCTGTTCGGCTCGATCGCCGTGGTCGGCCTGAATACCCTGATCCGTCATCAGGTGGATCTGTCCGAAGCACGCAACCTGATCATCGTCTCGGTGACCCTGGTGTTCGGCATCGGCGGCATGGTGATCGGCGGCGACGAGTTCGCCCTGTCGGGCATCTCCCTGTGCGCCATCGCGGCACTGATGCTCAACCTGCTGCTGCCAGGCGGCGCCGGCTGGAAGAACAAGGCGCTGGACGAGCAACAGGAACCCTGATGTAGACAGCGGCCCTATGCTTCAAAAACAAACGCCCCGAACCAGTCGGGGCGTTTGTCTTTACGTAGGCTGCGCCATGCGCACCGATTGCCAGTCATGGTGCGCACCGCGCACCCTACGGACGGATTACCAACCCACACCAAAGCCCAGGGTGTAGCGGGTCTCGTCGAGATCGCCTTCGGCGCCGCTGACGATATCCTTCTCGGCCTTCATGTTCAGCGAGGCCCAGTCGGTGACCTTGTAGCGCAGGCCCACTTCGGCATCCAGGCTGTAATCGGCAGCGCCACTGAGCGGGCGACCGACCTCACCGACGCTGAACAGCTCGACGGTCTTGCCGATCAGATAGCGGTTGTAGTCCCACTTCACGCTCAGCGCGTAGAAGCGATCCTGCTCGCCGTTGCTGTAGCGATAGTCGCTGCGGTTGGCCAGGGTGGCGATGGAAAAAGCGCCCAGTTCGTCGTCCCAGAACTGATAACCCGGACCGGTACCGAGGGTGCGCTGGCGCTCAACCTCTTCGATACGGTCACGCTTGTACTCGAAGCGCCCCTGCCAGAACCATTTCTCGGTGATGAAGCGGTCAAGCGCGTACTCGGCGCTCCAGTTGTCGGTGCTGACCACATCGTTCTTCAGTTCACGGTTGTAATCGGCAATCGCGTTGTGCCGCCACTGGCCATGACGCGCCTGGGTCTTGATATCCACGTCATAGTCATCGGAGTCGCGCTCACCGCGCTTGTAGTCCAGACCGAGGTCGATATTGCCCTTCCAGGTGAAATCCTCCACCAGCGGCTTGGGCTTCATGATCTGCTCGATCTGCGCCAACTCGATGGTCTTTGGCGCCTCGCCGTTGGCCAGGGTGACCTTGCCAGGCTCTGCAGCCAGCAGCGATTTGGCCCGCTCGCCGTCTACCGGACCGAGCTTGACCAGCAGCTCGTGGTCACTCTCCAGGGTGGCGACTTTTTTCCAGTCCAGCGGGATGGAACCACCGTAGTCGGTTTCCAGCAGCAGTTTGCTGCCATCGAAGAAACGGATGGTACCGGTGAGACGGTCTCCATTTTTCAACCAGACGGTGTCGGCGAAAGAGGCGGAACTGAATAGAGCGATGCTCAGACCAAGCAGGGAAAGCGATGTAGAGCGCGGCATAAGAGTAGGCAATGGCGTTGGTGGGCGAAAGCCGGGCATTATCCGCAACCCCGGCGCCAGAGCAACAGGTGACCGGGGCAAATCCGCAGAGTTCAGCTTTTTCCGCCCAATGGCTGTGAAATCGGCTGAAGATCAGCGCGCCACAGCGTCCGCGCAGCGCCTCACCAGCCCACGCCTATACCGATCAGATAGTGCCGATCGGAAACGGTCTGGCCCTGGCCCCGCAGCTGATCGAGCTCGTACAGAAGCGACAACCGTGCCCACTGGTTGAGTCGATAACGCAGGCCGAATTCGCTGTCGAGCACATAGTCGATCTCATCGATGTGCGGAATCTGCAGTTCGGCGTTGGCGTAGAACTCCAGGCGTGTGCCCCATAACAGACGCTTGTAATCCAGCTCCAGGGACGTGGTGTTGAACGCCAGGTCGGCGATGTCCGACTCCAGACGCACACGATTGAATTGCCCGATCAGATCGAAGCGGCCCAGTTCGTCATCCCAGAAGCGGTAGCCTGGCCCCGTACCCGCGATGCGCTGACGGTCGATGGCTTCGAACTCATCCTCGCTCTGCTGCAAGCCAACCCGCCAGAACCATTGCTCGGTGAAGAAGCGGTCGAGGTCGTACTCCAGCTCCCAGTTATCCTCTACCTTCCTGTCATTCTTGGTTTCACGCTCCAGCTCGCCATTCAACACATGGCGCCAGCGCCCATGCTCGACGCGGGTATTGCCCTTGAGCTTCCACTCGTCGACATCGTTCTGATTACGCTTCATGTCCAGCTTGGCGTCGAGGTTGCCCTCCCACAAACGGTCTTCCAGCAACGGGCGCGGCGGCACCAGGCGCTTGATCTCGGCCAATGGCAGCACGTACTCGCGCTCTCCCTGCACCCGCACCATGCCGCCTCCAGCGGCGGCCAACCTTTCGCTACGCTCGTTGTCGAACCCGCTGCGCCTCACTAACAGAGGTTTGTCTGAACTCAGGGTGTCGATATCCTTCCAATCGATCAGCACCTGGCCGGCGTACTTGGTCTTGAGCGCCAGCTTGCCGCCATCGAGCAGAATGATTTCGCCTGAAAGCCGATCGCCATTGTCGAGCCAGACGGTATCGGCCCACGACGGCGCAGCCAGGGTATAAAGGACGCAGACGAGCAATAGACGCAGCAACATAGAAGGACGACCCACATGGGCAAGATGAACCCGGCAGAGTCTGCATGGCCGGCTTCGCCACCGGCAAGCGCCGAGGCGCGCCGTGAAGCGCTGTATCTGGTGCTGGCGCAGATCCCGGAGGGCAAGGTAGTGAGCTATGGCGAACTGGCCGAGATGGCCGGCCTGGGCCGCGCCGCGCGCTGGGTCGGCCGTACCCTGAGCCAGCTACCTGATGGTTCGCGCCTGCCCTGGCATCGGGTAATAGCCGCCGGCGGACGCCTGAGTCTGGCCGCAGGAACAGTCTCTGGCGCCGAACAACGCGCGCGTCTGCGCGCCGAGGGCGTCAGCATCCTGAACGAACGTGTGGATATGCGCCGCCATGGCTGGCGTCCACTGGAGCACAGCAGTTAGAGTGCGCCCTACGAACCACCCCCACCTTAGATTCGAGCCAATGCCACGCAAATCCTGGCGAGAAGCCCTCGCTGCCTACGCCAGCCCCGCAACGCTGGCGCTGCTCCTGCTCGGTTTCGCTGCCGGCCTGCCCTACATGCTGGTGTTCTCCACCCTCTCCGTATGGCTGCGCGAAGCCGGCGTAGCGCGTGAGACCATCGGTTTCGCCAGCCTGATCGGCCTGGCTTACGCCTTCAAATGGGTGTGGGCACCGATGCTCGACCAATGGCGTTTGCCGTTGCTGGGCAAACTGGGGCGCCGCCGTTCCTGGCTGGTTCTGTCGCAGTGCCTGATCGCCATCGGTCTGCTGGGTATGGCCAACTACGACCCGCAGACCCAGCTCAGCAGCCTGATCGGTCTGGCGGTATTGGTCGCCTTCGCATCGGCCACCCAGGATATCGCGGTGGACGCCTATCGCCTGGAGATCGCCGAAGACAATCGCCAGGCCGCACTGGCAGCCGCCTACATGGCCGGCTACCGGGTTGCCGCACTGCTTGCCACGGCCGGTGCCCTCTACCTGGCAGAGGGCTTCGGCTCGACCGCCAAGGAATATCAGTTCAGCGCCTGGACCGGCACCTACCTGGTCTTCGCCCTGCTGATGCTGCCAGGGCTGATCACCACCCTGTGGATGCGCGAACCCACGGCGCCTGTGCAAACCCGAGCGGCACCACCCAAGCACGGTTTCCTGCTGCAATCGCTCGCCTTGCTGGCGGTGATCACCCTGGTGATCTCCGTGCCGACCATGTTCATCCAGTTCTACCAGAGCGACCTGATGCTCATGCTGCAGGGCGATCTCACACCGCACGATCTGCTCTACAACGACCGCGCCTTCCTGCGCGCCATGCTCTACACGACCCTGACCTGCATCTCCGTTTCCGGCCTGGCCTGGGGCGGCCTGGCGCCCGTGCTGAAGACGGCGACAGAACGCTACGGTTTCTTCCACCAACTGCTCTCGGTACTGCTGCTGATCATCCTGTTGATCTCGGTACCGGCGATGTTCACCCAGTTCTACGACAGCGATCTGCATCTGGTCTGGCAAGGTCAGCTCAGCCTGCAGGATCTGCTCTACTACGACCGCGCCTTCCTGCGTGCACTGCTCTATAGCGTCCTCACCGCCCTGTCCATTTCCAGCCTGTTCTGGGGCGGCATGGCGCCAGTGCTGACCCCGGTCAACGACTTCATCGTGCGCTATCGCTGGCAGGCGCTGCTGCTACTGGCGCTGATCGCCACCTATCGCCTGTCCGACACGGTGATGGGGGTGATGGCCAACGTCTTCTACATCGACCAGGGCTTCACCAAGGAACAGATCGCCAGCGTCAGCAAACTGTTCGGTCTGGTCATGACGCTGCTCGGTGCCGGCGTCGGCGGGCTGCTGATCGTGCGCTTCGGCATCATGCCGATCCTGCTGATCGGCGCGGCCGCCTCGGCGGCGACCAACCTGCTGTTCATGCTGCTGGTGAACATGGGGCCGCATCTGCCAATGCTGACCCTGACCATCTCAGCCGATAACTTCAGTGCCGGTCTGGCCACGTCGGCGTTCGTCGCCTACCTCTCCAGCCTCACCAACCTGAAGTTCTCGGCCACCCAATACGCCCTGCTCAGCTCCATCATGCTGCTGCTGCCCCGGTTGATCGGCGGCTACTCGGGTGTGATGGTGGAAAAGCTCGGCTACGCCCAGTTCTTCCTCGCGACCGCGGTAATGGGCATACCGACCTTGATCCTCATCGTGATCCAGTGGCGGCGCGACAAGCGCCAGGGCAATGGCGACACCACCCCAACGGCGGCGGCACAACCCACAGCGGATGCCCTGAAGAGCTGACAGACAAAGGCCGCGCATTCTTTCGAAGCGCGGCCTTTTCGGTCACAGAGACACCTGAGAGCAGAGCGCAGCCTGCTAACGCCCCTGTTGCACCACCTGCACCACACGCGGCGGCTGCGCCAGCTCCACGCCTTCGGCACGCAGGCGATCACGCACGTTCTCGTTGAGCATGAAGATCACGCTCCAATAATCGCTGGCTGCCGTCCACATGCGCAGCGACAGGTTGATCGAACTCTCGGTCAGACTGGCCACCACCACCACGGGCGCCGGCTGCTGTTGCACGCGCGAATCCTTGGACAGTTCCAGCAGAACCTGGCGCGCCTTGGCCAGATCGGCGTCGTAGTCGAGCTTCACGTCGTAGAGAATCTGCCGCGTCGCCTGGCGCGAGTGGTTGGTGATGATGCCGTTGGACAACGTCCCGTTGGGCACGATCACCGTCTTGTTGTCGCCCGTACGCAAGACCGTATGGAAGATCTGGATGTAATCGACCGAGCCGGAAATACCCTGGGCCTCGATGAAGTCGCCCGCCTTGAATGGGCGAAACAGCATGATCAGCACGCCGCCGGCGAAATTCGCCAGGCTGCCCTGCAAGGCCAGGCCGATGGCCAACCCGGCGGCACCGATCATGGCGATGAAGGAAGTGGTTTCCACACCGATCATCGACGCCACGCTGATCACCAGCAGGATCTTCAGCACGATGCCGATCAGGCTATCGATGAAGCTGCTCAAGGCGCGATCGACTCGACGCCCTTCGAGCAAGCGCCCGACACTTGCGGTCAACCGGCCAATCAGCCACCAGCCGATGACCAGCGTGACCAACGCCAGCATCAGCTTGCCGCTATATTGCAACACCACTGGCAGCCAGGCCTCGGACAGCCTGACCAGTTCATCGACATTCATATCCATTGGACGCTCCTTCTGCGCACGAAACAGAACCGCCACGGCAAGCCATGGCGGTCAGGGCAACAGAAGAGTCGACGCGAGCGAGGGGGTCTAGGTTCCCTCAGGGCGGGAATCAGTCGCGGAAGTTGTTGTACTGCAGCGGCATGCCGAACTCATGAGCCCGCAGCGCAGCGATGGCCTCTTGCAGGTCATCACGCTTCTTGCCGGTAACCCGTACCTGCTCGCCCTGAATGGCGGCCTGAACCTTGAGCTTGGCTTCCTTGATATGCGCGACGATCTTCTTCGCCAGTTCCTTGTCGATGCCTTCGCGGAAAGTGACTTCCTGCTTCATCACCTTGCCCGAGGCATAGGGCTCCTTGGTTTCCATGCACTGGCAGTCGATCTTGCGTTTGATCAGGCTGCTGCGCACGATATCGAGCATCTGCTCGAGCATGAACTCGGCTTCCGCGGTCAAGGTCAGGGCCTTGTCCTTGCTTTCGATGCTGCACTTGCCGCGCAGATCGAAACGGCGATCCAGTTCCTTAATGGCGTTGTCGACCGCATTGGTCAGTTCGTGTTTGTCCAGTTCCGACACCACGTCGAACGAAGGCATGAGCTTGCTCCTGATGGACGGCGCGATACTCTTCACGGAGTGAGCGCGCCTGACTTGACGATAACTATGGCGAGCCCATTATAACCAGTCTCATACACGCCGTTTGGCGTCCTTCCTATCTGCCTGCGAGCCTGCCCCATGCCCAACCCCCATCTCAGCATCCTGGTGGTGGACGATGCCAAGTTCTCCAGCGCCATGATCGGTCGCGCTCTGAGTCAGGCCGGCTATCAGGACGTACGCTTCGCCAGCAGCGCAGCCGAGGCGCTGCAGTTGCTCGAACAACGCCCCGCCAGCGTGCTTCTGGCCGACTGGCTGATGCCCGAGATGGATGGCCTGGAATTGACTACGCGCGTACGCCAGCTGGACGAAACTGCCGACCACTACACCTACGTCATCCTGCTCACCGGCAAGGAAGGCGAGAACGTGCTGAGCGAGGCCTTCGACCGTGGCGTCGACGACTTCATCAGCAAAGCGGCGATGAACGAGCAACTGGTGCCGCGCGTGTTCGCCGCCGATCGCCTGTGCAACACCCTGCAGCGCCTGCTCCACGAAAACCGCATGCTCACGCAGAACATCGCCAGCCTGGAGCGGCGCAACCTGGTCGACCCGCTCACCGGCCTGGGCAACCCGCGTTACCTGCGGCAGAAACTGACCGACAGCCTGCGCCAGATCGAGTCACGCGGCGGTGCCGTGTGCTATCTGCTGATCGGCTTGCAGGACGCTGGCCAGCTGCGCAACCAGTACGGTGATCGTTTCTACAATGAGCTGCTGCACAGCGCCGCGCGCAGATTGCAGCAACTGGTGCGGCCCCTGGACGTGCTCACGCGCCTTGATGATGACCACTTCGGCCTGATCACCTTGCTCGAAGACCTTCACGAGTGCTCGCCGAGCAGTTTCAAGCGCCTGCACGAAGGCCTCAATCTCAAGGCGTTCAAGACCAGCGAAGGCTTCATCACGCTCAAGGCCGGTATCAGCCTGGTCGGGCTGGACGCCAAGGCACTGCCGACCACACCCGAGCAACTGATCCAGCACGCGGAAAACCTGCTGGCAGAGTCCTACGCCAGCGGCCGCGTGGCTGCCATGCGCCTGCCGCTACCATGACCTGGCACGTTCTCGGTGCCGGCAGCCTGGGCACGCTCTGGGCTGCCCGTCTGGCCCGCGCAGGCGTACCGGTAAGGTTGATCCTGCGCAACCATGAGCGCTTGGCCGCCTACCAGGCCGCTGGCGGCCTGACCTTGATCGAGGGCGGCCACGCCAGCCAATACTCCATCACCGCCGAGTTACCGCAGAGCAAGACGCCCATCCAGCGCCTGTTGCTGGCCTGCAAAGCCTATGACGCCGAAAGTGCCGTGGCCGAGCTGGCGCCACGTCTGGTCGAAGGCGCCGAACTGTTGCTGCTGCAAAACGGCCTGGGCAGCCAGCAGGCCGTCGCCCAACGCCTGCCGGGACGACGCTGCCTGTTCGCCTCCAGCACGGAAGGCGCGTTTCGCCAGGCTGACTTCCAGGTGGTGTTCGCCGGTCACGGCCATACCTGGCTGGGTGACCCGGAAAATCCGCAGCCCCCCGCCTGGCTGGATGAGCTGCAACGAGCCGGTATCGCCCATCAGTGGACCGCGGACATTCTTATGCGGCTGTGGCGCAAGCTGGCGCTGAACTGCGCGATCAATCCGCTGACCGTGCTCTACGACTGCCGTAATGGTGATCTGCGTGAGCATCCGGCCGAGGTCGCTACGCTCTGCGCTGAACTCAGCGAACTGCTGAAACGCTGTGGCCAACCTGCCGCCGCTGACAACCTCCATGACGAAGTCCTGCGCGTGATCGTCGCGACAGCGGCCAACTACTCCTCGATGCACCAGGACGTCGCCCAGGGCCGACGCACCGAAATCGCCTACCTGCTCGGCTACGCCTGCGCCGCCGCCCAGCGTCACGACCTGCACCTGCCGCATCTGCATCATCTGCAACAGCGACTACTGGATCACCTGCGCGAGCATGGCCTGCCTCTGGATTAAGGCGGCAGGGCGGGTGTAACCCGCCACTCGCAGTCTGGCGGGTTGCACCTGCCCTACATGAGTGCCGCATTGACGTGGCAATGGCCAGACAGCCGCGCTAACCTGCCGCTTCCACCCATCGCCACGACAACCCGATGAAACTGCGCCAGCACCTCGAAAATCTTCCCGTCGGCCGCAAGTTGCTCGCGGCACTGCTGGTGCTGGTCGCCGCCGTACTGTTGATCGCCAACCTGACCTTTATCAGCGCAGCCTACTGGATCACCCAGCAGAGCATGGCGCCACAGGCCCTGCATACGCTCGGCCGGCTGATCGCCAGCCCGGCGTTGAGCAAGGAAGCCTTGTACTCGCCCGCCTCGGCCGAAGCCCTGCTCAAGCGTCTGGACGATTACGCGCCGCTGCGTGCAGCGGTGATCTACGACAGCAACGGCGTCAGCCTGGCGCAGTTGCAACGCGGCGAAAAACTGCGCCTGCCTCAACAGCTGAGCGAACTGGAGAGCTGGCGGGAAACGGCCTTTCGCACCAATCTGCTGGTGGAGTTGCCCCACCCCAGCGGGCGCCCCGGATCACTGCTGCTGGTGGCCTCCAGCGAACTGCCGGGCGCGTTCTATACCGGCACCCTGACTGCCAGCCTGGTGATCCTGGCCTTGAGCGTGCTGCTCTGGCTACTGGTCGCCCGGCAGATCAAGCGCCTGGTGACTCGCCCGATCCGCCGCCTAGAGGAGCTGTCGCGCCAGGTTACGCGTGAGGAGAACTATGCCCTGCGTGCCACCCGCGGCAACCGCGATGAGATTGGCGGCCTGGCCGATGCCTTCAACACCATGCTGATGCGCATGGAGGCCCGTGAACAGCAGCTCAAACGCGCCCGCGACGATGCCCAGCAAGCCTTCGACCAGGCACAGAACCTGGCCGAGGAAACCCGCCACTCCAACCGCAAGCTGGAACTGGAAGTGCAGGTTCGCAGCAAGATCGAGAAGAAGCTCACCGGCTTCCAGAACTACCTCAACAGCATCATCGACTCCATGCCCTCGGCGCTGATCGCCCTCGACGAACAGCTCTACGTCACCCAGTGGAATCAGGAAGCCAGCGTCCTCTCCGGCACGCGCCTGGACGAAGCGCTGAACCAGCCGGTATTCCTCGCCTTCCCGCCGCTCAAGCCCTTTCTCGCCAAGCTCAAGCGCACGGCCGAACAACACCGGGTAGAGAAGATCGAGCGCGTTACCTGGCACAAGAACGAAGAGCCGCGGCACTACGCCCTGACGTTCTACCCACTGATGGGCGGCACCGGGCGTGGCGTGGTGATTCGCATCGACGACATCACCCAGCGTCTCTCGCTGGAAGAGATGATGGTGCAATCGGAGAAGATGCTTTCCGTCGGCGGCCTCGCTGCCGGCATGGCTCACGAGATCAATAATCCGCTCGGCGCCATCCTGCACAACGTGCAGAACATTCGCCGACGCCTCTCACCCGAGCTGGAGAAGAACCTGGAACAGGCCGAGCAGGCTGGCGTGAGCCTGCAGGCCATCGAACGGTATATGGAGGGACGCGAGATACCGCGCCTGCTCGATGGCATTCAGCAGGCCGGTCAGCGCGCCGCCAAGATCGTCACCCACATGCTCAGCTTCAGCCGCCGCAGCGACCGCCAGTTGGCGCCCTGCGACTTGCCGGCGCTGATCGATCAGGCACTGGAAATCGCCGGCAACGACTTCGACCTGGCCGACAGTTTCGACTTCAAGGCCCTGCAGATCGTCCGTGACTTCGACCCCAATCTGGGGCCAGTGGCCGCGACCGCCAATGAGCTTGAACAGGTGCTGCTCAACCTGCTGAAAAATGCCGCACAGGCCATCCACCAACGTGACGATGACCACGAGCCTGGGCGCATCACCCTGCGTACGCGCCTGGCCGGCAACTGGGCGGAGGTTCAGGTGGAGGACAATGGCACCGGCATGAGCGAGGCCGTACGCAAGCGCATCTTCGAACCGTTCTTCACCACCAAGGAAGTCGGCCAGGGCACCGGCCTAGGTCTGGCCGTTTCCTATTTCATCGTCACCAATAATCACAAAGGACAGATGGAAGTGCAATCCACCGCTGGCCAGGGCACCTGCTTTACCCTTCGACTGCCGATGAACGCCACTTTCGATACCAGCACAGGGCACTGAGCCATGGGTTACCGTCTTTCCAAGATCTATACGCGTACCGGCGACAGAGGCGAGACCGGCCTGGCCGATGGCCGCCGGGTAGGCAAGGATCATCCACGTATCGAGGCCATCGGCGAAGTCGATACGCTGAATAGCCAACTGGGCCTGCTGCTGGCCGATCTGCAGGAAGCATTGGGCCAATGGCCAGGGCTCGCAGAGATCATCGAGACCCTGGCCCCTTGTCAGCACCGCCTGTTCGACCTCGGTGGCGAGCTGGCCATGCCCGATTACCAGGCGTTGCAGAGTGACGAAATCGAACGCCTGGAAGCAGCCATCGATCTCTGGAACGACGAGGTCGGCCCGTTGCAGAACTTCATCCTGCCCGGTGGCTCGCGCCTGATCGCACAAGCCCATGTCTGCCGCAGCTTCGCCCGCAGTGCTGAACGCCATTGCCAGCACCTCAACGCCGTAGAGCCGCTACGCGCCGAAGGCCTGGCCTACGTCAACCGCCTCTCAGACCTGCTGTTCGTCGCCGCCCGCCTGATCGCCAAGCGCCAGGGCATCGCCGAAGTGCTGTGGAAGGCGGCGGACAAGCCGTAGGGTGTCGCGGGGCCGCCCAGTGACGCGACATGAGTCACACGGCATTTACTAGCTGGGCAGGGTGCGCCGTGCACACCGGGAATACCGCGGTGCTTGCTTGGTGCGCACGGTGCCCCCTACACCGGCCAGAACGCGCGGATACCGGCGACACCTTGCGCCCCTGCCTGCCAGGCGCGCTCGACATCACCCGGCCCGACACCACCGAGCAGATAAGCCGGGATGTTGCAGCCGACCAGCAATTCGCGGGCGGCGTCCCAGCCAAGCGGCTGCGCCTCGGGATGAGTCGCCGTCGCCTGCACTGGCGACAGCGTGACGAAGTCCACGCCCATCTGCGCAGCCAGGGCCAGTTCTTCGGCACTGTGGCAGGACGCCGCCAACCAGCGGTGCTCGGGAAACGGACGACCACTGCTGGCGTACTTGCGCAGTTGCTCGGCGGTCAGGTGCCAACCAGCGGCCGGGAAATCGCCCAACCATTCCAGCGGCCCCTTGAGCATCAGTTGCGCCTTACCGGCGCACAGGCCCTGTATGTCCACGGCCAGATCGCGGTACTGCGGGTCGAACATCTTCGGAGCCCGCAGCTGGATCAAGCGAGCACCCTGCGCCAATGCCGCACGCACGCCAGCCATCAACTCAGCAGGTTCCAGCCCCTCCGGAGTAATCAGATACTCAGCGGGCAGCCGTGCGGCGGCGACAATGGGCCGATTGGCCGCCGGGAATTCATAGTCGAGCAGTTCCCGCTGGGTCACCCACGCCAGCGGCTGGCCCTCCGCACCATGCGGCTCACCGGAGAAAGCCGACACCTCCCAGACATCCAACAGTACCTGCTTGTCCGGATAATCATGGCGCACCTGAATCAGTGGCCGCGCCGCCGTCGGCCGGATACCCAACTCTTCTTCCAGCTCACGTGCGAGGGCGACGCGCACATCCTCGCCCTCTTCCACCTTGCCCCCCGGAAACTCCCAGAGACCGCCCTGGTGCTTGTCGTCCGGACGCTTGGCAATGAGGATGCGGCCGTCCTCAGCCAGGATGACCGCCGCGGCCACATGAACACGTTTCATCCACGATTCTCCTGCAGAGCAGCCTGATACCAGCGCTCAAAGGCCGGCCAGCGATAGAGACTTTCGATGTAGGCAGCCGCCACCTCCGGCAGCTCCACTCGATAACTGCGCAGGCGCGCCGCCACCGGAGCATAGACGGCATCGGCGATGCTCAACTGGCCGAACAGGAACTCGCCACTGCTGCCAAAACGGCTACGGCAATCGGCCCATAGCGCGCAGATGCGGGTGATGTCCGCGGCCGCATCGGCGGGGATCTCGGCCAGCGCCTGGTCACGTGCCAGATCCATCGGCAGATGGCTGCGCAGAGCGATGAAACCGCTGTGCATCTCGGCGCAAACACTGCGCGCCACGGCCCGTGCATAGCTGTCGCGCGGCCACAACTGCGCATCGGGGTAGGTTTCAGCCAGGTATTCGGCAATGGCCAGCGAATCCCAGATCGGCCCCTGCTCCGTGATCAGCACGGGCACCTTGCCAGTGGGTGAGTGACGCAACAAACGGGCGCGGCTGTCGGGCTGGAAGAGCCGCACCAGCACCTCATCACAGGCAGCGCCGCTCAGGTCGACCGCCAATGCCGCACGCAGCGACCACGACGAATAATTCTTGTCACCCACCACCAGTTGCAGTGCCATCAGAGCGCTCCCTTCATCGACCATTCAATTGCCACGGAC
The DNA here is from genome assembly GCF_003008615.1 of Pseudomonas mendocina. NCBI lineage: Bacteria > Pseudomonadati > Pseudomonadota > Gammaproteobacteria > Pseudomonadales > Pseudomonadaceae > Ectopseudomonas > Ectopseudomonas mendocina. Next base: position 3,412,699 of record NZ_CP027657.1, on the reverse strand, counting down.
GTTAAAAGCCCAACCCCAAAAACGCAAATTCCCGCTGGTCATGGGGGCATGAGCAGCGGGAATGGGCCTCTGAACAGCTTGGATCAGGTGCGGTATTCGGCGTTGATCTTCACGTATTCGTGAGACAGGTCGGTAGTCCAGATGGTTTCGCTGCAGGTGCCGCGGCCCAACTCGATACGAATGGTGATTTCTTCGCGCGCCATGACTGCAGCGCCCTGCTCTTCTGTGTAAGTGGTTGCACGGCAACCCTTGCTGGCGATGCAGACCTCACCAAGGAACACGTCGATCTTGCTCACGTCCAACTGCGGCACGCCGGCATAACCAACGGCAGCGAGGATACGCCCCCAGTTCGGGTCGGAGGCGAACAACGCAGTCTTGATCAGCGGTGAATGAGCCACGGCATAGGCCACGTCGAGGCATTCCTGATGGGTACCACCACCGTTGACCTGCACGGTGACGAACTTGGTCGCCCCCTCACCATCACGGACGATGGCCTGCGCCACCTCCATGAACACCTCGAAAACCGCTTGCTTGAGCTTGGCGAACAGCTCGCCAGCGGCCTCGGTGATTTCCGGCAGGGCCGCCTGGCCGGTGGCGATCAGCATGCAGCAGTCGTTGGTGGACGTATCACCGTCGATGGTGATGCGGTTGAAGGACTTGTTCGCCGCATCGCGCACCAGATCCTGCAGCACGCCCTTGGCGACCTTGGCGTCGGTGGCGATGTAGCCGAGCATGGTGGCCATGTTCGGACGGATCATCCCGGCGCCCTTACTGATACCGGTTACGGTGACGGTCACGCCATCGTGCTGGAACTGACGACTGGCACCCTTGGGCAGGGTATCGGTGGTCATGATGCCGGTGGCTGCGGCTTCCCAGTTGTCGGCCTTGAGGTCATCCAGGGCGGCCTGCAGGGCAGATTCGATTTTCTCTACTGGCAACGGTTCGCCGATCACACCGGTGGAAAACGGCAGTACGGCGCTCTCCGCCACCCCAGTCAGTTCCGCCAGGCGCGCGCAGGAACGACGGGCGCGTGCCAGGCCATCAGCACCGGTGCCGGCGTTGGCATTGCCGGTATTGGTCAGCAGATAACGCACTTCGCCACCGAGGCGCTCACGGGTAATCAGTACCGGCGCGGCGCAGAAGGCATTGGTCGTGGTCACCCCGGCAATGCGCGAGCCCTCGGCACAGCGCATCACCACCACATCCTTGCGCCCGGGGCGCTTGATGCCGGCCGAAGCGATGCCCAGTTCGAAACCAGGAACAGGGTGCAGGGTAGACAGCGGGCCAAGACCAACAGCCATGAGGTGCGCTCCTTCAAGTGTGCGGTGGCCGCCTCAGCGACCGAATGAGATGGTAAAACGCCGCGAGCGGCTGAGCCGTTCGCGGCGTTGTCAGGGCGGCGACAGCATAGCCGAAGCGCCCTCTACTGCAAGCAGGTGTCTACGATCAGCCGATCTGGCCGTGGCAGTGCTTGTACTTCTTGCCCGAACCACAGGGGCACGGCTCATTGCGGCCGACCTTCTGCTCGGCACGCACTGGCGCACTGGCAACAGCCACGTCACCTTCCTCGCCGCTGTTCTGTTCAGCCGCCAGCGCCGAAGCATCGGCATGCTGGAACTGCATGCGCTCGGCCATGGCCTCGGCTTCGCGACGCAGACGGGCTTCTTCTTCGGCCGGATCTTCGCGACGTACCTGAACGTGGCTCAGTACACGGATAGCGTCGCGCTTGATCGACTCCAGCAACTCCTGGAACAGGGCGAAGGACTCGCGCTTGTATTCCTGCTTGGGGTTCTTCTGCGCGTAACCACGCAGGTGAATACCGTGACGCAGATGATCCATGGTCGACAGGTGATCCTTCCACAGGTCATCCAGCACACGCAGCAGAATCTGCTTCTCGAAGGTACGCAGGGCCTCGGCGCTGGCCTGGGTTTCCTTCTCGTTGTAGGCGGCCAGCAGCTCGGCAAGGATGCGCTCGCGCAGGGTCTCTTCGTAGAGTTTGTCGTCTTCGTCCAGCCACTGCTGGATCGGCAGCTTGATAGCGAAGTCGCTGTACAGCACGGACTCCAGACCGGCGACGTCCCACTGCTCGGCCATCGACTGCGGCGGAATGTGGCTGTTGATCGCAGCGGTCAGCACTTCTTCGCGGAATTCGGCAATGGTCTCGCCAACGCTCTCGGCAGCCAGCAGGCTGTTGCGCATGTGGTAGATCACCTTGCGCTGCTCGTTGGCCACGTCGTCGAACTCGAGCAGTTGCTTACGCATGTCGAAGTTACGGCCCTCGACCTTGCGCTGGGCCTTCTCGATGGCGTTGGTGACCATGCGATGCTCGATGGCCTCGCCGGATTGCATGCCCAGGGCCTTCATGAAGTTCTTCACCCGATCCGAGGCGAAGATACGCATCAGGTTATCTTCCAGCGACAGGTAGAAACGGCTGGAACCCGGGTCACCCTGACGACCGGCACGGCCACGCAGCTGGTTGTCGATACGACGCGACTCGTGACGCTCGGAGGCGATCACATGCAGGCCGCCGGCCTCGATCACCTGCTGGTGACGCTTCTGCCACTCGGCCTTGATCTGCGCGACCTGCTCGTCGGTAGGGTTTTCCAGCGCCGCGACTTCCACTTCCCAGTTGCCGCCCAGCAGGATGTCGGTACCACGACCGGCCATGTTGGTGGCGATGGTCAGCGCGCCCGGACGACCGGCCTGCGCGATGATCTCGGCTTCCTTGTCGTGGAACTTGGCGTTGAGCACCTTGTGCTCGATGCCTTCCTTCTCAAGCAGCCTCGATACGTACTCGGAAGTCTCGATGGTCGCGGTGCCGACCAGGATCGGTCGGCCCTGGGCCTGGCATTCCTTGATGTCGGCGATGATCGCCTGGTACTTCTCTTCCTGGGTCAGGTAGACCAGGTCGTTGAAGTCCTTACGCGCGATCGGCTTGTTGGTCGGAATCACCATCACGTCCAGACCGTAGATCTGGCGGAACTCGAAGGCTTCGGTATCGGCAGTGCCGGTCATGCCCGAGAGCTTGTTGTAGAGGCGGAAATAGTTCTGGAAGGTGGTCGAAGCCAAGGTCTGGCTTTCGGCCTGAATGTTCACCCCTTCCTTGGCCTCGATCGCCTGGTGCAGGCCTTCGGACAGGCGACGACCCTGCATGGTACGGCCGGTGTGCTCATCGATCAGGATGACCTGACCGTTCTGCACGATGTACTCGACGTTACGATGAAACAGGGTGTGGGCGCGCAAGCCCGCATAGACGTGAGTCAGCAGGCCCAGGTTGTGCGCGGAGTAGAGACTCTCGCCTTCGGCCAGCATACCGGCCGCGGTGAGCATCTCTTCGACGTACTGGTGGCCTGCCTCGTTGAGTTCGACCTGGCGGGTCTTCTCGTCGACCTTGTAATGGCCTTCCTGGGTGACGACGCCTTCTTCTTCCTCGATATGCTGCTTGAGGCGAGGGATCAGCTTGTTGATCTCGATGTACAGCTTGGAGCTGTCTTCGGCCTGGCCGGAAATGATCAGCGGGGTACGGGCTTCGTCGATCAGGATCGAGTCAACTTCGTCGATCACGGCGAAATTCAGATCGCGCTGGAACTTGTCCTCCACGCTGAAAGCCATGTTGTCGCGCAGGTAATCGAAACCGAACTCGTTGTTGGTGCCGTAGGTGATATCGGCAGCATAGGCGGCGCGCTTTTCTTCCGGCGGCTGGAATGGGGTGACGATACCCACCGTCAGACCGAGGAATTCATACAGCGGACGCATCCAGTTGGCATCGCGGCGAGCCAGGTATTCGTTGACGGTCACCACATGCACGCCCTTGCCGGACAGTGCGTTGAGGTAAACGGCCAGGGTACCCACCAGGGTTTTACCCTCACCGGTACGCATCTCGGCGATCTTGCCTTCGTGCAGGGTCATACCCCCGATCAACTGCACGTCGAAGTGACGCATGCCCATCACGCGCTTGCCGGCCTCACGGGCCACGGCAAAGGCTTCGGGAAGCAACTGGTCGAGGGTTTCGCCCTTGGCCAGACGGGCCTTGAACTCTTCGGTCTTGCCACGCAGTTGCTCGTCCGAGAGGGCGATCATCTGTTCTTCGAGGACGTTGACGGACTGCACCGCCTTGAGCATGCGTTTGACTTCACGCTCATTCTTGCTTCCGAAAAGTTTTTTCAACAGAGGCGCAAACATATCGACAGGATCTTCCGGCGAATGGATGGAGGTCGGCGCAAACCGCGACCAGGCAGCCAGCATGGCTGCAGGCGAAGGGGGCATTCTACCCGGAAACGCCGGGGATGAAAGTGACGTTGTCAGCCCATTGCTACCGCATGATGGCGCACACCGCACCAGCCTCGGGGAAAGCCGAGACGCGGCATGCCGAAATAGATGGGGGCGATTGAATGGAATTCAAGGGGCGCTACGCGCGCCCTCATTCAGCCCCATTGGTGCGCGCGATATACAGCGCCGGGTTGACCTGACGGCCCCCCTTGCTGACCTCGAAATGCACGTGATAACCAGTGGAGCGACCACTACGACCGACCTTGGCGATGGTCTGACCGCGCTGCACCAGATCACCGATCTGTACCGTGTTGCTCTGGTTGTGCGCGTAGAGGGTGACATAGCCATCGGCATGGCTGATTTCCACCGTATTGCCATAGCCGCTTTTCTTGCCGGAGAAAGTCACCACACCAGCGGCGACCGACACCACGTCGCTACCTGGCTTGGCAGCGAAGTCGATGCCCTTGTGCACACTGGCACGCCCGGTGAGCGGATGTACGCGACGACCGAACGGCGAGGACACATAGCCTTGCAGGACTGGGCGTCCCGAGAGCGTTTCCGCTTCGTTCAGGCGGCGCTCGCCGAGCAACTGCTCCAGCACTTCCAGCTGATGCTCGCGACTCTCGACGCGCAACGCCAGATCGTCCAGGGCATTCATGAATGGCGGAGGCGCATAGGCCGAGGCGCCGAGCGCATCTTCCGCACCGCCCTGACCGACACTGAGGGAAAAGTCGAACTCGCCCGCATCCAGCTCCGCCAGTTCGGTGAGCCGTTCACCGAGGGCATCGAGACGGGTCAGCCGCGCCTGCAGTTCAGCGACATGGACGGCGAAAGCATCCAGTTGGCGCTGGGCATCCTGTCGTACCACACCGACCTGCTCGCGCTGCTGATCGAGCGCCTCTGCCAGGCGGTTATCGACCACCGGATCGGCCGTCAGCCACTTGGCACCCACCGCCGCACCTGCGCCCAAGCTCGATATCAAGAGGAGAAACGACGCCAACAACAACCAGCGCAGATCGAGATTGATCGTTCGTGCGCAGCCGTGTCGACTATTTAAAAGAATGATTTGCATGGCTTCCCCTTACTGGCAGAACACAGACCGGCAGCAGGCTCTGCTACCATGATGGCTCTGCAATCTAAGGCCTCCTGCCATGTCGTTCCGTCCCTTGCCGGCCCAGGCACCCGCTGCGCTGTTACGCGAAGCCAAGCCCCTGAAAGCGCTGTTCGGTCAGGCGCAACGCCTGACCAACTTGCAGCGTCTTGTCGAAAGCCAGCTACAACCTGCCGCCCGGGAACACTGTCATGTAGCGTCCTGGAACAACGGCTGTTTGCTATTGATAGTGACCGATGGCCACTGGGCAACACGCCTGCGTTATCAGCAAAGAAGATTGCAACGACAACTACAGATGCTCGAAGAATTCGCGACCTTAACGAAAATCCTGTTCAAGGTGCAACCTCAAGTCGGGCCGAATCGCGGAACCGGTCGCACCATTCACCTGTCCAATAGCGCCGCCCAAAGTATCCAGGCAGGTGCTGAAGGCATCCGCGACCCCAGGCTGCGCGCCGCGCTCGAGCGGCTGGCCAGCCACACGCTGAAAGACCAATAACGCCCTTTTTCCGTTCGTCGGTAAATCCGTAGGGTGGGACGCACCAATTGCTATGGGGGATCAGTGCGCACGGCCTGGGCGGCCCCGCGACACCCTACGAAAAAAAGAGGCCACCCGAAGGTGGCCTCAAATTGAAGCAGGAAAGAGAGTTCGTTTACACGGCCGCTACCGGGCGCATGTAAGAGATCGGTGCGAGCTTGGCGTCCTCGAAGGTCACCATTTCCCAGGCGTCAGTCTGTTCGATCAGGGTGCGCAGCAAACGGTTGTTCAGTGCGTGACCGGACTTGAAGCCCTTGAACTCGCCAATCAGGCTGTTGCCCAGCAGGTACAGATCACCGATGGCATCGAGAATCTTGTGTTTGACGAATTCGTCCTCGTAACGCAGGCCGTCTTCGTTGAGCACGCGATGCTCGTCGACCACGATGGCGTTCTCCACGCTACCGCCGAGTGCCAGGTTCTGCGAACGCAGAAACTCGATGTCACGCATGAAACCGAAGGTGCGGGCCCGACTGACTTCCTTGACGAAAGACGTGCTGGAGAAATCCACACTGGCGCTCTGCGTACGATTGCGGAATACGGGGTGATCGAAGTCGATCTCGAAGCTCACCTTGAACCCATCGAAAGGTACGAAGGTGGCGCGTTTGTCGCCCTCCACCACCGTCACTTCGCGCAGGATGCGGATGAACTTCTTCGGCGCGTCCTGCTCCTGCAGGCCAGCGGATTGAATCAGGAATACAAAGGGACCGGCGCTGCCATCCATGATCGGCACTTCGGACGCGGAGAGCTCGACGTAGGCGTTATCGATGCCCAGGCCTGCCATGGCCGAAAGCAGATGCTCTACCGTATCCACCTTGACGTCACCATTGATCAACGTGGTCGACATGGTGGTTTCACCGACGTTCCCGGCCAGCGCGCGGATTTCCACCACGGGGTCGAGGTCGGTGCGACGGAACACGATACCGGTATCCACCGGTGCCGGCTTCAGGGTCAGGTAAACCTTCTCCCCCGAATGCAGGCCAACGCCGGTGGCACGGATGATGTTCTTCAGGGTGCGTTGTCTGATCATGGCTTGGCCGCTATATCGCTAGTTGCGAACTGTTTTCAACAATGGTCGGGAATGATAGCAGAACCGACCTTTGCTGAACACCAATCACCTTCATACTCCTGATACATTCCATCAATCAGCCTGACGACGCAGGAAAGCCGGAATATCCAGATAATCGAGATCATCCTGGGTATTGAGCTTGGCTGCAGTCGCTGCGCCACCGTGGCTCTGACGCTGTACGGTCGGACGCTCGTAGTCCTTGTAGTTGACCGATTGCTCGCTGCGCGCAGGCGCGGCGGGCTGCTGGGCAACTGGCTGGCTGACGGCGACCTGCACGGTGTTGTCGATCACCTTGACCGGCTTCTCCATGCGCGCGCCGAGGCCAGTGGCGACCACAGTGACGTGCAGTTCGTCGCGCATGTCGGCGTCGATCACGGTGCCGACCTTGACGGTGGCTTGCTCGGAAGCGAATTGTTCGATGATGTTACCCACATCGGAGTACTCACCCAGGGACAGATCCGGACCGGCAGTGATGTTGACCAGGATGCCGCGCGCGCCCTGCAGGTTGACGTCTTCCAGCAGCGGGTTGCGGATAGCAGCCTCAGTGGCTTCGCGAGCACGGTTCGGACCGCTGGCGCAGCCGGTGCCCATCATCGCCATGCCCATCTCGCTCATCACGGTCTTCACGTCGGCGAAGTCGACGTTGATCATGCCCGGACGCTTGATGATGTCGGAGATACCGCGTACGGCACCGGCCAGCACGTCATCGGCCTTGGCGAAAGCCGACAGCAGGCTGGCGTCCTTACCGAGAATGGTCAGCAGTTTTTCGTTCGGGATGGTGATCAGCGAGTCGACGCTCTCGGCCAGCGCGCGGATGCCTTCATCGGCAATGACCATGCGCTTCTTGCCCTCGAACGGGAACGGGCGAGTCACCACCGCAACGGTGAGGATGCCCATTTCCTTGGCCACCTCGGCGATCACCGGCGCAGCGCCAGTACCGGTACCACCACCCATACCGGTGGTGATGAACACCATGTCGGTGCCCTGCAGCACTTCAGCGATGCGCTCGCGGTCTTCCAGCGCGGCCTGACGACCGACCTCCGGATTGGCGCCAGCACCCAGGCCCTTGGTCACGCCTGGGCCGAGCTGCAGTACGGTGCGCGCACCGATGTTCTTCAGCGCCTGCGCATCGGTGTTGGCGCAGATGAACTCGACGCCCTCGATGTTGCTGACCGCCATGTGATTGACCGCGTTACCGCCGCCACCACCGACACCGATGACCTTGATCACCGCACTTTGTGGAATGTTGTCTACTAGTTCGAACATGATCCCTCTCCTTCCTTTCTAGTTGTAACGCCTACTGCAAATTTAGAAATTACCTTGCACCCAGCGCTTGATGCGCTCGAGTACCGGGGTCTTGGTTTCGTCCTGATAAGGACTGCCTACCGAAATGGAGATGCCGTCGTTCTGCTTCTGCAGTCCGTACAGGAGCAGCCCCACACCGGTGGAATAAATCGGGTTGCGCACCACATCGGCCATGCCCTTGACGCTGTGCGGCACACCAAGTCGTACGGGCATGTGGAAGATTTCCTCGGCCAGCTCGACCGCCCCTTCCATCTTCGCCGTGCCGCCAGTCATGACGATGCCGGCTGGAATCAGATCCTCGTAGCCACTGCGACGCAGCTCGGCCTGGATCAGGGTGAACAGTTCGTCGTAACGCGGCTCGACCACCTCGGCCAGCGACTGGCGCGACAGGTCACGCGGCGGACGATCACCGACGCTCGGTACCTTGATGGTCTCGCCGGCGCCGGCCAGTTTGGCCAGGGCGCAGGCGTAACGGATCTTGATTTCCTCGGCGTACTGGGTCGGCGTACGCAGGGCCATGGCGATGTCGTTGGTGACCTGATCGCCGGCGATCGGAATGACCGCGGTATGACGGATCGCACCTTCGGTGAAGATGGCGATATCGGTGGTACCACCGCCGATGTCCACCAGGCACACGCCCAGCTCCTTCTCGTCTTCGGTCAGTACCGAATAGGCCGATGCGAGCTGCTCGAGGATGATGTCGTCGACTTCCAGGCCACAGCGACGCACGCACTTCTCGATGTTCTGCGAGGCATTCACGGCGCAGGTGACCACATGCACCTTGGCCTCCAGACGCACACCAGACATACCCAGCGGCTCGCGCACGCCTTCCTGGTTGTCGATCACGTAATCCTGCGCCAGGGTGTGCAGCACGCGCTGATCCGCCGGAATGGCCACGGCCTGAGCGGCGTCGAGTACGCGTTCGATATCCGCCGGGCTGACTTCGCGGTCGCGGATGGCGACGATGCCATGGCTGTTCAGGCTGCGAATGTGATTGCCGGCCACACCGACGAACGCCGAGTGGATACGGCAACCGGCCATCAGCTGCGCCTCTTCCACCGCACGCTGGATCGAGGCCACGGTGGACTCGATATTGACCACCACGCCCTTCTTCAGCCCGCGCGACGGATGCGTGCCGATACCGACGATTTCCAGCTGGCCGTCGGCCGTCACCTCACCCACCAGCGCCACCACCTTGGAGGTGCCGATGTCCAGGCCAACGATCATCTTGCCGCTCTGCGCGCTACTCATTAGTCCTGCCTCTCCTCAATTCACTTTCTGCTCGGCCGCAGCCGGCTCCACCGGCTCACGCCAGGCCACGGCCAGGCCGTTGGCATAACGCAGGTCGATGCGCGCGATATTCGCGCTCTGTTCTTTCAGTTCCCGCTCGTAAATCGCGGCAAAACGACGCATTTTTTCCACCACGTGATCACGCCCCAGCAGGATGTCGATGCGCTGGCCGCTGGCATTCTCGGTAGCCGAGAGGAACCAGCTGCCACGCTCACGCAACTGCAGCCCGACCACGGTAAACCCCATCGGCCGCAACAACTGGCTGAGCATCTGGTACTGCTGCATCACCTTGGGCTGCGCGCGTTTCGGGCCAGACAACTGCGGCAGATGCTGGTAGTTATCCAGCTCCTGCGGCGCGAACGCCTGGCCCTGGTTGTTGAGCAGCGCCTCATCGCCCCAACGGGCAATCGGCAGTTGCTCTTCCAGGCGCACGTCGATCTGATCCGGCCAGACGCGGCGTACTTCGGCATGGGCGATCCAGGGCATGCGCTCCAACTCTTCGCGCATGCCGCGCAGATCGACACTGAAGAAGCTCGCCTCGATGAATGGCGCGATCCGGCGCTGCACCGCCTGCTGACTGATATAAGCCAGGTCGCCCTGCACGCTGATGCGCGCAATCGGGCGGTCGGCATAAGGCAGCAGACGCTGGGCCCCCTCGTAGGCGCCGAAACCCAGGCCAACCAGCAGCAACGGCCAGAGCAAACGGCCAACCCAGGAAAAATCCGGCTTGGGCAAACGCAGGCGCATCGGCTCCTTGGCCACCAGACGGCTGGCGCCACGCGGCGCGGGCTTGCCGCGTTGCGGAGCCCTCAGCGAGTCCTGATGACGCAGAGCGATGCTCATCGCTTAACCCCTCGCCTCGACGCTGTCAGCCAGGATCGCCAGCACCAACTGCTGGAAATCCAGACCGGCAGCACGCGCGGCCATTGGCACCAGGCTGTGATCGGTCATGCCCGGTACGGTATTCACTTCCAGCAGCCAGAACTGGCCGCTGGCATCCTGCATCACATCGGCACGCGCCCAGCCCTGAGTGCCCACGGCCTCACAGGCGCGCGCGGTCAGCTCCTTGAGCTCGGCCTCCTTCTCGGCAGACAGGCCACAGGGAATGCGGTACTGGGTGTCATCGGCCAGGTACTTGGCGTCGTAGTCGTAGAAGGTATGCGGTGTGCCGAGCCCAATGGGCGGCAGCACTTCGCCACGCAACACGGCGATGGTGTACTCGGGGCCGGCAATCCACTGCTCGACCAGCACCTGGCTGTCGTAGCGGGCAGCATCCTGCCAGGCAGCGATCAGCGCCTCGACGCTCTCCACCTTGGCCATGCCGATGCTGGAGCCTTCATGGGCCGGCTTGACGATCAGCGGGAAACCCAGTTCGGCAGCCGCGGCTTCGCAATCGGCTTGCGAGGTCAGCACGGCATGACGCGGGGTCGGCAGGCCGAGGCTGTGCCAGACCTGCTTGGTACGCAGCTTGTCCATGGCCAGCGCAGAGGCAAGGATGCCGCTACCGGTGTAGGGAATGCCGGCGCACTCGAGCAGGCCCTGCATGGAACCATCCTCACCACCACGGCCGTGCAGCACGATGAAGGCGCGGTCGATCTTCTCGCTGTTCAGGCGAGCCAGGAAATCATCGCCCACGTCGATACCGAAGGCATCCACACCACCCGCCTGCAGGGCACTGAGCACGGCATTGCCGGATTTCAGCGACACCTCACGCTCGGCGCTCTTGCCGCCGAACAGTACGGCGACACGGCCAAAAGCCTTGGGATCGAGGGTACTGTGCAAACTCATTTCGACTCCCCCACGAACAGCGGGTGCTTGATCAGTTGCGGCGCCACCGCGCCGATATCGCCAGCGCCCTGGCACAGCAGGATGTCACCGGCACGCAGCAGAGGCTTAAGCAGCGGCGCCAGATCGGCGCCACGCTCTACGTAGATCGGGTCGAGCTGACCGCGCTGACGGATGCTGTGGCACATCTGCCGGCTATCGGCGCCGGGAATCGGTTCCTCGCCCGCCGGATAGACCTCGACCAGCAGCAGTACATTGGCTTCGCTCAGCACCTGCACGAAATCGTCGTACAGATCGCGGGTACGGCTGTAGCGGTGCGGCTGGTAAACCATCACCAGGCGCCGCTCCGGCCAGCCACCACGCACAGCCTTGATCACCGCCGCCACTTCACGTGGGTGGTGGCCGTAGTCGTCCACCAGCATCACACTGCCGCCGTCGACCGGTAGCTCGCCATAGACCTGGAAGCGCCGACCGACGCCCTGGAAGCCCGACAGACCGGCGACGATGGCACTGTCGTCGATACCTTCGTCAGTGGCGATGGCGATGGTCGCCAGCGCGTTGAGCACGTTGTGATTGCCGGGCATGTTGACCGACACGTCGAGCGGCTCGCAGTCCGGCCGCAACACGGTGAAGTAAGTGCGCATGCCATCCTGACGCACATTGATGGCACGCACGTCGGCGTCTTCGGAGAAACCGTAGGTGACGGTTGGGCGGCCGATCTGCGGCAGCAGCTCACGCACTACCGGGTCATCCACGCAAAGCACCGCCAAACCGTAGAACGGCAGGTTGTGCAGGAATTCGATGAAGGTCTTCTTCAGTACATTGAAGTCGCCACCATAGGTGCTCATATGGTCGGCATCGATATTGGTGACCACCGAGACCATCGGCTGCAGATGCAGGAAGCTGGCGTCGCTCTCGTCCGCCTCGGCGATCAGGAAACGACTGGAACCGAGCTGGGCATTGGTACCCGCTGCATTCAGACGGCCACCGATGACGAAGGTCGGATCCAGGCCGCCAGCGGCAAAGACCGAGGCCAGCAAGCTGGTGGTAGTGGTCTTGCCGTGAGTACCGGCCACCGCGATACCGTGGCGGTAACGCATCAGCTCGGCGAGCATCTCGGCACGCGGCACCACCGGGATACGACGCTCCAGCGCTGTGGCGACTTCCGGGTTGCTGGTGTTGACGGCGCTGGAAACCACCAACACGTCGGCCTGCTCGGCATTCTCCGCGGCATGGCCGATGAAGATCTGCGCACCGAAGGTCTTCAGGCGCTCGGTAACGGCTGAGGCCTTGAGGTCGGAACCGGATACTTCGTAACCCAGGTTGAGCAGCACCTCGGCAATGCCGCACATGCCCACACCACCGATACCGACGAAGTGGATACGACGGATACGACGCATGCGCCGGACTTCAGCCTTAACGGCGGCGGGAGACTTAGCCACGGGCCACCTCCTGGCAGATGTCAACGACCGTGCGGGTGGCATCGGGTTTGGCCAGACGACGCGCAGTAGCGCCCATGGCGGTGAGTTTTTCCAGGTGCATCAGAACCTCGGTGAGCTGCGCGGCAAGCTTGGCCGCGTCAGTGGCATGTTGCGGAAGAAGAACGGCAGCGCCCTCCTTCGCCAGGTATTCGGCATTGCGGCTCTGGTGATCGTCGATGGCATGCGGCAAGGGCACCAGCATCGACGGCAGACCCGCGGCGGCGAGTTCGCTGACCGTCAGCGCACCAGCGCGGCAGATCACCAGATCGGCCCAGCCATAGGCACGAGCCATGTCCTTGATGAAGGGCGCGACCTCGGCTTCGACCGCAGCATCGCGATAACGCTCCGCAGTGATTTCGGCGTGCTGCTTGCCCGCCTGGTGGAACACCTGCGGACGCAGTTCGGCAGACAGCTTCTCCAGCGCTGCGGGCAGCAGCTTGTTCAGTGGTTCGGCGCCCAGGCTGCCACCCAGCACCAGCAGTTTCGGCTGACGACCGGCCAGCGGCTCGCGTGGCGTTTCCAGGAAAAGCTCTTCACGCACCGGGTTACCGGTGGTGCGCCGCTTGTCGGACGCCGCGAAGGTGTTCGGGAAGGCTTCGCAGATACGATTGGCGATACGCGACAACAGGCGATTGGCAGTACCGGCGACGGCGTTCTGCTCGTGAATGACCAGGGGCACACCTGCCAGGCGCGCAGCGAGCCCGCCAGGGCCGGTGACATAACCGCCCATGCCGAGCACGCACACCGGCTGCAACTCGCGCACGATGCGGCGCGCCTGCAGCAGCGAACGCAGCAACTGGAATGGCGCCTTGAGCAGGGAGAGCTTGCCCTTGCCACGCAGGCCGCTGACGTTGATCAGGTGCAGCGGCAAGCCCGCCTGCGGCACCAGTTCGTTCTCGATGCCACGCGGCGTACCCAGCCAATGCACGGTATAGCCACGCGCCTGGAATTCACGTGCGCAAGCCAGCGCCGGGAACACGTGGCCGCCGGTACCACCAGCCATGATCAGGACGTTACCGCGCATGGGCCACCTCCTGCTCCGGCTCGGCGAAATCCGCTTCGCTGAACTCCACGTCCTCATTGCCGAGCACGTTGCGCCGCTCCCACTCGATACGCAGCAGCACCGCCAGGCTGACGCAGCAGATCACCAGCGACGAGCCGCCATAACTGAGAAATGGCAGGGTCAGCCCCTTGGTCGGCAGCAGGCCGGTATTCACACCGATATTGATCAGGAACTGGCCGATCCACAGGAAGGACAGCCCATAGGCCACGTAGGCTGAGAAGAACTGCTTGGCCTTCTCCGCCCACAGGCCGATGTACAGGCCACGTACGCAGACGAAGACGAACAACGCCAGAGTCGCCAGCGCACCAACGAAACCCAGCTCTTCGGCCAATACCGAGAAAACGAAGTCAGTATGCGCTTCCGGCAGATAGAACTGCTTCTGGATGCTGTTGCCCAGACCAACGCCGAACCATTCACCACGGCCGAAGGCGATCAGCGCCTGGGTCAACTGGTAACCGGAACCGTACTGGTCGGCCCAGGGGTCGGTGAAGGTGATCAGTCGCTGCAGGCGGTATTCCTGAGTCTGTACCAGGACGAACACCGCGCCGACGGCCAACGCCACCATCAGGCCGAAGCGCAGCATGCCGACACCACCAAGGAACAGCATGGCCATGGCCGCGCCCATCATCACCACGGTGGCGCCGAAGTCCGGCTCCAGCAGCAGCAGGCCAGCCATCGGCAGCAGCACGACGAAAGGCTTGAAGAAGCCCATCCAGCTTTCGCGCACCTCTTCCTGGCGGCGTACCAGATAACCGGCCAGGTAGACGACCACGAACACCTTGGCGATTTCCGAAGGTTGCACGTTGAAGGCGCCAAAACCGATCCAACGCCGTGCACCGTTGACCTCACGGCCGATACCCGGGATCAGCACCAGCACCAGCAGGCCAAAGGCCGCCAGCAGCATCATCCAGCCGTAGCGCTGCCAGAAACTCATCGGGATCATCAGCACGATGCCGGCGGCGCCCAGGCCGATGACCAGGTAAACCAGGTGACGGATCATGTGGTACAGCGGATTGCCGGACAGCGCCGCCGCCACTTCCGAGGAAGCCGAAGTGATCATCACCAGGCCCAGCCCCAGCAGACCGAGGCAACCAGCCAGCATCGGGAAGTCGACATCGAAGCCGCGTCCCAACAGCGGCGAGGGGCGGATGTGCAGGAAGGCCAGCATCAGAACAGCCCCTCCACAGCCAGGGCGAACAGGCGCCCGCGTTCTTCGAAGTTCTTGAACATGTCCAGGCTGGCGCAAGCCGGCGACAGCAGCACGGCATCGCCCGCTTCGGCCAGTTCACTGCAACGCTGCACAGCCTCATCGAGGGTTTTCACCCGTACCAGCGGCGCAGCATCGCCCAGCGCTTCGGCGATTCGCTCGGCATCGCGCCCCAACAACACCACTGCACGGCAGAACCGCGCGACCGGGGTCTTGAGCGCAGAGAAGTCGGCGCCCTTGCCATCGCCACCGGCGATCAGCACCAGCTTGCCTGCGATATCGGCGCCCAGGCCTTCGATGGCCGCCAGCGCCGCACCGACGTTGGTGGCCTTGGAATCGTCGTAATAACTCACGTCGCCGCGCTCACGCACCCACTGGCAACGGTGCGGCAGACCAGCGAACTGGCGCAGGGTGCTCAGCATGGCGTCCATCGGCAGGCCTACGGCATTACCGAGCGCCAGCGCCGCCAGCGCATTGGACTGATTGTGCGCGCCACGAATCTTCAGCTCGGCGGTTGGCAGCAACGCCTCGAAACGGAAGGCCAGGTACTTCTCGCCCTGCTCTTCCAGCAGGCCGAAACGCTTGAAGTCCGGCTTGCCCAGGCCGAATTCCCAGCAGGTAACCTGGTCGGCGATCAGCGGGCGTGACAGCGCATCATCACGATTCACCACCACCTGGCGGGCGCCACGGAAAATGCGGTGCTTGGCCAGGTGATAAGCCGGCAGGCCGCTGTAGCGATCCATGTGGTCTTCGCTGACGTTCAGGCAGGTGGCCACTTCAGCGTTCAACTGCTCGGTGGTTTCCAGCTGGAAGCTGGACAGCTCCAGCACGTACAGCTCGATATCGTCGCTGAGCAGGTCGAGCGCCGGCATTCCCAGGTTGCCGCCGACCGCGACACGCTTGCCCGCCGCGGCAGCCATCTCACCGACCAGCGTGGTAACGGTGCTCTTGGCGTTGGAGCCGGTGATGGCGACGATCGGCGCCTTGGCATGACGAGCGAACAGATCGATATCACCGGACAACTTCACGCCACGCGCAGCCGCTTCCGCCAGTGCCGGGGTGGCCACGGCCAGGCCCGGACTCACGTACAGCTCCGAGGCGCGGCAGAGGAAGTCCACGTCCAGCTCACCGCAGCGCACTTCCACCTGCGGGTAGTCACGCTTGAGCGCTTCCAGCTCCGGCGGATTCGCGCGCGTATCGGCCACGGCAAAGCGCACGCCCTGGCGCGCCAGGAAGCGCACCAGGGACATGCCGCTCTTGCCGAGGCCGACAACGATGCGGAATTGGTCGGAAGCGATCAACGACACGCTCTATTACCTCAGTTTCAGGGTGGCTAGGCCGATCAACACGAGAATCACGGTGATGATCCAGAAACGGACGATCACGCGTGGCTCGGGCCAGCCCTTGAGTTCGAAGTGGTGGTGAATCGGTGCCATGCGGAACACGCGCTTGCCGGTCAGCTTGAAGCTGGCTACCTGGATGATCACCGACAGGGTTTCCATCACGAACACGCCGCCCATGATGAACAGCACGATTTCCTGGCGAACGATCACGGCGATGGTGCCCAGCGCGGCGCCGAGCGCCAGCGCACCGACGTCGCCCATGAAGACCTGCGCCGGGTAAGTGTTGAACCACAAAAAGCCCAGACCGGCACCGACCAGCGCGGCGCAGAACACAATCAGCTCACCGGAGCCTGGAACGTACGGGATCAGCAGGTACTCGGCGAAATTCACGTTGCCCGACAGGTAGCAGAAGATGCCCAGTGCACCGCCGACCATCACCGTCGGCAGAATGGCCAGGCCATCGAGGCCGTCGGTGAGGTTCACCGCGTTGCTCGAGCCGACGATGACGAAGTAGGTCAGCACCACGAAGCCGATGCCCAGCGGAATGCTCACGTCTTTCAACAACGGCAGGATCAGGGTGGTTTCCACCGGGCTCTGCGCAGTCATATAAAGGAAGAAGGCGGCGCCCAGGCCGAACACCGACTGCCAAAAGTACTTCCAGCGGCTCGGCAGGCCACGCGAGTTCTTCTCGATCACCTTGCGGTAGTCATCGACCCAGCCGATGGCGCCGAACAGCAGGGTCACGGCCAGCACCACCCACACGTAGCGGTTGGACAGATCAGCCCACAGCAAGGTGCTGACGGCGATGGCGGTGAGGATCAGCGCGCCACCCATGGTCGGCGTGCCTTTCTTCGACAGGTGCGACTGCGGGCCATCGTTGCGCACGGACTGGCCGATCTGACGCACCTGCAGGGTGCGGATCATCCACGGGCCGAGCCACAGCGACAGCGCCAGGGCGGTGAGCACGCCGAGGATGCCGCGCAGGGTCAGGTACTGAAAGACCGCGAAGCCCTTGTGGAACTGTTGCAGGTACTCCGCCAGCAGCAGCAGCATTTAGTGAATCTCCCCAGATACGCCACACAGCGACGCCACGACCTTGTCCATGGCAGCGCTGCGTGAACCCTTGATTAGTAGTGTGCTGCCGGCCTGCTCGGCGCGAAGCGCTTCGATCAGCTCGGCCTGATCGACGAAGTGGCGGCCTTTTGAACCGAACTCCTCGACAGCAAAACGCATCAGCGGGCCGACGGCATACAGCGCATCGACCTTGCCCGCGGCATGGCGGCCGACATCGCGATGGCCCTGTTCGGCCCACTCGCCCAGCTCGCCCATGTCTCCCAGCACCAGGACGGTGCGACCGGAGAAGCCGGCGAGTATATCCACCGCCGCGCACATCGACACGGGGTTGGCGTTGTAGCTGTCGTCGATCACCCGCACGCCATTCGGCGCCAACTGCGCTACGGCGCGGCCCTTGACCGGTTGCAGGTTTTTCAGCCCGTCAGCCATGGCGACCAGCGGCATACCCAGGGCATGAGCGGCAGCACAGGCAGCCAGTGCATTGGCCACATTGTGTTCACCCAGCAGGTTGAGCTGAATGCGTGCGCTGCCAGCAGGACTGCGCAAGGTGAAACCCTGGCAACCACGCTCATCACGGGCCAGATCGCTGCCGTGGAAATCGGCGCGGGTATCACGCAGGGCAAAGCTCAGCACGTTGCGCGCGGCAGCGCGGCGCTGCCAGGTGACGAAGGCCTTGTCATCCAGATTGAGCACGGCCACGCCATCGCTCGGCAGGCCTTCGAGGATTTCCCCCTTGGCCTCGACGATCTTTTCCGGGCCACCGAATTCGCCGACATGGGCATTGCCTGCGTTGGTGATGATCGCCACCTGCGGCCGCGCCAGGCTGACGGTGTAGGCAATCTCGCCGACATGGTTGGCGCCCAGCTCGATCACGCCAGCGCGATGCTCCGGCGCCAACTCCAGCAGGGTCAGCGGCGCACCGAGATCATTGTTGAGATTGCCGCGGGTAGCCAGCACGGCGCCATCCAGACCAGCGCGCAGGATCGCAGCAAGCATCTCCTTGACGCTGGTCTTGCCGCTGGAACCGGTCACTGCGGCCAGCGGGCCGGCGAACGCCTGGCGATTCAGCGCACCCAGCTGGCCGAGCGCCAAACGGGTATCAGCCACCAGCAACTGCGGCAGCGGCGCATTCGCCACTTCACGCTCGACCAACGCAGCAACGGCGCCCTTGGCGGCCACGTCAGCCAGATAATCATGGCCGTCGAAACGTGGGCCGGTGAGCGCCACGAACAACTGGCCAGCGGCAATGCTGCGGCTGTCGGTGCCAACGGCAGAGAAGGCCACATCGGCACCGATGACGCGTGCATTCAGGTCGGCAGCGACCTCACTGAGCAGCCAGGGCTTAAGCATGAGCTGCCTCCCAGTCCGCCAGGGCCTTGCTCGCTTCGGTCAGGTCGGAGAACGGCTGACGCACGCCCATGATCTCCTGATAATCCTCATGGCCCTTACCGGCCAGCACCAACACATCGGCAACCTCGGACTGAGCGACCAAGCGCGCGATGGCATCGCCGCGACCATGAATGAAGTGCACCGCCTCCGGCGCAACGAAGCCGGCGCGGATATCGGCGACGATCTGCGCCGGGTCTTCGGTACGCGGATTGTCGTCGGTCACCCAAACCACATCGGCCAGGCGCTCGGCCGCTGCCGCCATCAATGGGCGCTTGCCGCGATCACGATCGCCACCACAGCCGAACAGGCAGACCAGACGCCCATCGACATGCGGACGCATGGCCTCGAGCACTTTCTCCAGGGCATCCGGCGTGTGTGCGTAATCGACCACCACCAACGGCTTGTCGCCGCCACCTAGTCGCTGCATGCGGCCGGCCGGCCCCTGCAGCTTCGGCAGTACCTTGAGCACTTCGTCGAGGGCGTAATCCATGCCGAGCAGGGCGCCGACCACAGCCAGCAGGTTGCTCAGGTTGAAGCGGCCCAGCAGATTGCTGCGCAGCACACCTTCGCCACGTGGCGTAACCAGGCGCGCACGTACGCCGTGATCATCAAAATGCGCTTCGCTGCAATAAAGGAAGGCGCTGGCATCGTTCAGGCTGTAACCAATCAGGCGTGACTCGTGGCCCTTGGCAGCCAGCTCACGACCAAAGGCATCATCGAGGTTGATCACTCGGCAGCGCAGGTTCGGCCAGGCGAACAGCTTGG
This sequence comes from Pseudomonas mendocina, assembly GCF_003008615.1. NCBI lineage: Bacteria > Pseudomonadati > Pseudomonadota > Gammaproteobacteria > Pseudomonadales > Pseudomonadaceae > Ectopseudomonas > Ectopseudomonas mendocina. The sequence goes on along the minus strand of NZ_CP027657.1, from coordinate 3,393,016 downwards.
CCTTGGCGGCGCCGTACGCCTCCATGCTGCCGTGATAATCGAGGTGGTCACGCGACAGGTTGGTGAACACCGCCACGTCGAATTCCAGCGCGGCAACCCGGCCCTGATCAAGGCCATGGGAAGACACCTCTATGGCGACTGCGCGTGCACCTGCCTGCTTCATCCCGGCCAGGGTCGCCTGCACGCCAACCGGGTCGGGCGTGGTGTGCTTGCCCTGCTCCAGCGCGCCGTGGAAACCGTTCCCCAGCGTGCCGACGATGCCGCAAGGCTCGCCCAACAGATCCAGAGCCTGGGCCAGCAATTGACTGACGCTGGTCTTGCCGTTGGTGCCGGTGATGCCAATCAGGTGCAAGCCACGGCTCGGCTCGCCATAGAAACGTCCGGCGATGGCCGAAAGTTGCCCGGCCAGGCCCTTGACCGGCACCAGCACGGCACTCTCTGCATGCATCGGCGCTGCGCCCTGGGCCTCGAAGGCCACGGCAGCCGCGCCGCGTGCGATGGCATCGGCGATATGCACGCGACCATCCTGCTGCGTGCCGGGCACGGCCAGGAACAAGTCGCCCGGACGCACCTTGCGGCTATCCAGGGTCAGTTCACGAATCAGCACCGAGCTCTCGGCGGCCGGCAGCAATTGATTGAGTGGCATGGGCATCAGAGGCGCCCTCCCTGACCGATGGCTGCCGTCTTCTGCTCAGGCGCAGGCAGGTTGTCCGGTGCGATATTCATCAAGCGCAGCGAACCAGCCATGACGCGACTGAATACCGGAGCGGAAATGAGGCCGCCGTAATAGGCGCCCTTGCCGGGTTCATCGATGACCACGACCAGAGCGATACGCGGATCCTGCGCAGGGGCGAACCCCGCGAACAGAGAGCGATAGGAATTGGTCTGGTAACCCTTGGCGCCCGCATTGGTCTTGCGGGCGGTGCCGCTCTTACCGGCAACGTGGTAGCCCGGCACCTGCGCACGGAACACACCACGCGGCGCTTCGACCACCTGCTGCAGCATGCCTTGCAGGGTCTTGGCCACTTCGTTCGGTACCACCTGCATCGCGTTCGGCTTGCGATCCACACGAATCATCGACAGCGGCACCATGCCGCCGCCATTACCCAGTGCTGCATAGGCATGCGCCAGCTGCACCGCGGTCACCGACAGGCCGTAGCCATAGGACAGGGTCGCGGTTTCGGCCTGGCGCCATTGCCGGTGGTTCGGCAGATTACCAACGCGCTCGCCCGGGAAGCCCAGACCAGTGTCACGACCGAAGCCCAGATTGCTCATGACCTGGTAGAGGTTTTCCCCACCTACGTCGAAAGCGACCTTGCTCATGCCGACGTTGCTGGAGTTGATCAGAATGCCGGTCAGATCCAGCGCGGGCCCTTGGGTACGGGAGACATCGCGAATGGTGTAGCGGCCGATCTGCAGACTGCCATTGCCCACCTGCACCACATCGCTGGGTTTCCAACGACCGGTTTCCAGAGCAGCGGCCATCGACAACGGCTTGATGGTCGAGCCAGGCTCGAACACATCGATCATCGCGCGGTTACGCATCGCCGCCGGGGTCAGGCTGCGGCGATTGTTGGGGTTGTAGGTCGGATGGTTGACCATGGCCAGCACTTCGCCGGTCTTCACGTCGACCATCACCAGGCTGCCAGCCTTGGCGTCGTTTTCCAGCAGTGCGTTACGCAACTCGCGGTGCGCCAGGTACTGCAGGCGCAGGTCGATGGACAACGCCAAGGCCTTACCGGCCTTGGCGTTCTGCGCAACCTGTACATCCTTGATCAGCTTGCCGCGCCGATCCTTGAGTACCTGGCGCTTGCCCGGAATGCCGGCCAGCCACTCCTCATAGGCCAGCTCCATACCCTCGCGACCACGGTCGTCGATGTCGGTGAAGCCGACCACATGGGCCGCCACCTCACCTGCCGGATAGAAACGGCGAAACTCTTCGATGGCGTAAACACCGGGCACCTTCAGATCCAGCACGCTCTGTCCCTTCTCGGGAGTCAGACCACGCACCAGATACATGAACTCGCGCTCCTTGTTCTGCTCCAGACGCGCCGCGAAGCTGCCCGGCTCCTGCCCCAGAGCGGCTGCCAGTGCCGGCCACTGCTCACGCCCGGCCTGCAGTTCCTTGCCATTGGCCCACAGCGTGGTGACCGGCGTACTGACGGCCAGTGGCTCGCCATTGCGATCGGTGATCAGGCCACGGTGCGCAGGAATCGGAATGTGACGCACGCTGCGCGCATCGCCATGCGCCTTGAGGAAGTCGTGGTCGAGCACCTGCAGATCAAGCATACGCCAGGCAATGGCGCCGACCATCAGAGCGAGCAGCGCCAACACCAGGCGGAAACGCCAGGGATAGAGTGCGCCTTCAAGACCGATCATGGCCGCACCATACGTACAGCGGCGGGATCGGGAATGTGCATTTTCAACTGTTCGCTAGCCAGCGTCTCGATGCGGTTATGCGCAGTCCAGGTGCTCTGCTCAAGAATCAGTCGGCCCCACTCGGCCTGCGCCTTGTCGCGCACGCTGAGCTCGCCGTACAGCTCATTGAGCAACTGACGATTCCAGTGAGCGCTGTAAGACACCGCCAGCGCAGAAAGCAAAATGGCGATGAACAACAGCAGCATCAGAAAGCTGCCGCTGGGCATGGAGCGAACCAGACGGCGGCTCACCGCAACTTCTCCGCAATGCGCATCACCGCGCTACGCGAGCGCGGATTGGCCTTGAGCTCGGCATCGCCGGCATAAACCGGTTTGCCAATCAGCTTCAGACGCGGCTCGAAAGCCTTGGGAATGATTGGCAGGTCGCGCGGTAACTTGTCTGCCTCGCCCTTGGCCTGACGCTTCATGAACTGTTTGACGATGCGATCTTCCAGTGAATGGAAGCTGATCACCACCAGGCGCCCGCCCACCTCCAGCGCTTCCAGTGCTGCGTCCAGGCCACGCTCGAGATCGCCGAGTTCGTTGTTGACGTGGATGCGGATACCCTGGAACGCACGCGTTGCCGGGTTCTTGCCCTTTTCCCAGGCCGGATTGGCAACAGTGAGCACTTGCGCCAGATCGGCAGTGCGGGTGAACGGCTGCTCAGCGCGGCGCTGCACCACGGCACGCGCCATACGCTTGGCAAAGCGCTCTTCGCCGTAATCCTTGAGAACACGAGCAATTTCGTCTTCGTCTGCCGTGGCGATCCAGTCAGCGGCGCTCACCCCGGCATCCGGGTTCATGCGCATATCCAGCGGGCCGTCATTGAGAAAACTGAAACCGCGTGCGGGATCATCCAGCTGTGGCGAAGAGACCCCCAGGTCGAGCAGGATGCCCGAGACAGAGCCGGCCAGGCCGCGGACAACGGACTCCTCGCCAAGTTCCGCAAAACTGCGCTGCACAACGACAAAGCGGCCGTCTTCGGCCGCCAATGCTTCCCCGGTGGCTATCGCCAGGGGATCTTTGTCGAACCCCAAGAGCCGCCCACCTGGGCCAAGCTTCTGCAAGATCAACCGACTGTGCCCGCCGCGGCCGAAGGTGCCATCGATATAGCAACCGTCCGCGCGCACAGCGAGGCCCTCGACGGCTTCGTCGAGCAGCACGGTAATATGGCGCAAGCTGCTATCGGTCATGGTCACAGGATCAAGTCACGCAAATCATCGGAAAGGGCACCCGGCTGCTTGATGGCGGCCAGGTCGGCTTCGGCTACGGCATTCCAGGTATCTTCATCCCAGAGTTGAAACTTGTTCAGTTGGCCGACGAGCATCGCGCGCTTGTCCAGCTTGGCGTACTCGCGCAGACGCGGCGGCACCAGGAAGCGGCCACTGGCATCGAGCTCTAGATCGACGGCATTACCGATCAACAAACGCTGCAGGCGACGGTTCTCTTCACGAAAGGAAGCCAGCTCGCGCAGCTTGTTCTCGATCAGCTCCCATTCGGCCAACGGATAGACACAGAGACAGGGGTCGACAGCATCAATGGTGACGATGAGCTGGCCTGCACAACGCGAAACGAGCTCGTCACGATACCGACTCGGCATCGCGAGGCGCCCTTTGGCGTCGAGACTGATGGCGTTAGCTCCGCGAAACACGGCTGCGCTTCCCCTGTAATTAGCTTTCCATGCCCATAAAAACCCACTTCATGCCACTTTTTACCACTCGCGCACACTATAGGAACGCGTACGCCCCACCGTCAAGGCGCGTCAGAAGGGAAAAATCCTTACAGGACGGAGATTTAGCGAACAAAAGCGAGGAGAAAAACGATGCTGGGACGGGAAAACGACACGCAAAATCCAGCCATTCCAGCGAGCTGAAAATCAAACTTAAAGTAGTTTCTTAAGAGTAAGAATTTTTCGGTATCAGACGGGCGGGGGTTTAGAAGCGCGCAACGAGGAGAAGAAAGGTGGAGAGTCGATCTGTAAGCCGGGTTCTGTCGAGGACAGCCATTCCTCTACGACGTACATCACTGCACGTCTTTAGCAACCTACCCGGTTCCAGCGCGGGCCACGCCAATGGAACCCTATTTGGTCTTGCTCCGAGTGGGGTTTACCTAGCCACGGACTGTTGCCAGCCGTGCGGTGCGCTCTTACCGCACCTTTTCACCCTTACCGGCGCCGAAGCGCTTAGGCGGTTATTTTCTGTGGCACTTTCCGTAGGCTCACGCCTCCCAGGCGTTACCTGGCACTCCGCCCTATGGAGCCCGGACTTTCCTCCCCCCCGCTTCGCGGAACGAAACGAGGCAGCGACTGCCCGATCGACTCTCCGCCAGCAAGGGTACCGGGGGTGATGGCAAGCTGCAAGCTAGACCGACGGCTTACACCTAACCCTTGCGCTCCAACGCGACCTGATAGAGCACATTCTTGCGCACCCCGGTGATCTCCGCCGCCAGCGCGGCTGCGCGCTTGAGTGGCATTTCCGCCAGCAGCAGGTCAAGCACGCGCAACGCCTCGGCGCTCACCGCTTCATCACCTTCCGGCGCCTGCCAACCAGCCACCAGCACCACGCACTCGCCCCGCTGCTGATTACTGTCAGCGGCAACCCAGGCGCACAATTCATCCAGTGGCAATCCCTTCAGCGTCTCGAAAGTCTTGGTCAGTTCGCGGGCAAGCAAGGCCTGCCGCTCACCTCCGAAAACCGCGCGCATATCCTCCAGGCATTCGAGAATGCGATGCGGCGCCTCGTAGAAGATCAGCGTTCGCGGCTCTTCACGTACCTGCTCCAGCCGCGATCGACGTCCAGCCGCCTTGGCTGGCAGAAAACCTTCGAAGATAAAACGATCCGATGGCAGACCGGCAGCAGAAAGCGCAGCGATCAATGCGCAGGCACCGGGCACAGGCACCACCGGGAAACCCGCCGCACGCACCTGGCGCACCAGATGAAAGCCCGGGTCGGAAATCAGCGGCGTCCCCGCATCGGAGATCAACGCCACATCCTCGCCAGCCTCCAGCCGGGCAATGAAACGTCCGCCCTGCTCACGCTCATTATGTTCATGACAGGCAACCAAGGGCGTCGCAATGCCGAAATGCTGCATCAAGCGGGCGGAGTGCCGGGTATCTTCGGCAGCGATCAGCGCCACATCTCGCAGAATCCGCAGCGCCCGTGCACTGATATCGTCCAGATTGCCGATTGGCGTGGCGACCACATATAAGGTGCCGGGCTGAACACTGGCGACAGCGGGCTGAGTCACAAGAAACACCTCGTTAATTGAAAGACCGCTCATTCTAGCCGGTTAAGTCCCGGCGGCATCGCATGGATCTCGACCCTTGGGTACAATCGCCGCTCGTTTTGCTCAAGTATCAGGATGACCCGATGATCGCTAGCCTGCGCCCTCTTTCTGCTCTCGTTCTGGCAGGCCTGCTCGCCGCCTGCGCCAACTCGCCCTCCAATAGCCTGGGCCAGTTGCCGCGCACCCCACAAGCCAGCATCGAGCAGATGCTCCAGCAAGCCGACGCCAGCAAGCCGGAGCAAGCCGCCCTACTGCGCCTGTCCGCTGCCGACCAGGCTTACCAGCAGAAAGACGTTGCGCGCGCCGCACGCATTCTGGAGCAGATCGATATCGCCAGCCTGCAACCCGCACAACAGATCTTCGCCAGTACGCTGAAGGCCGAACTGGCCATGCAGCGCAAGCAGCCCAAGAGCGCCCTGAAAGCACTGCTGCACCCGAGCCTGGAACGCCTGGGCGAGCTGCCAGTCGAGCAACAGGTTCGCACCCAGCTGGTTCGCGCCCGCGCGCTGGAAGCCGATGGCCAGACCCTGGCCGCTGCCCGCGAACGCGTGTTCATTGCCCCACTGCTGAGCGGCCAAGCCGCTCATGACAACCATGAAAGCATCTGGGAATTGGTTTCCAACCTGCCGCCCCAGACATCCGCAGGTGCCGATAGCGACCTGGCTGGCTGGCTGGAACTGGCTCGCGCCACCAAAAGTGGCGCCACACTGGAACAGCAGCAAGCCGCCATCGACCAGTGGGTCGCCCAAAATCCGCAGCACCCGGCAGCCGAACAACTGCCAGAGGCACTGAGCAAACTGCGTGAACTGGCCAGCCAACCACTGACCCGCATCGCCCTGCTGCTGCCCCAGGAAGGCCAACTGGCCAGCGTCGCACGCGCCCTGCGTGACGGTTTCCTCGCCGCCCATTACGAAGCGCAGCAGGCCGGTCAAAACCCGCCGGACATCAAACTCTACGACAGTGCCCGCATCGGCTCGCTGGACGCCTTCTACCAACAGGCACAGGCCGACGGCGTGCAGCTGGTGGTTGGCCCACTGGAGAAACCACTGGTCAAACAGCTGAGTGACCGTGAACAACTGCCTATCACCACCCTGGCACTGAACTACAGCGACTCCGGCCAGGAAGGCCCCGCGCAGCTATTCCAGTTCGGCCTAGCCGCCGAAGACGAAGCCCGCGAAGTCGCTCGTCGCGCCTGGAACGACGGTATGCGCCGCGCCGTGGCTCTGGTACCTCGCGGCGAATGGGGCGACCGCGTACTCGATGCGTTCCGTCAGAGCTGGCAAGCCCAGGGCGGCACCCTGATCGCCGCCGAGCACGTCGACCAACCTGTAGAACTGGCCCGACAGATCGCCGACCTGTTCCAGCTACGCGAGAGCGAAGCACGCGCCCGCCGCCTGCAGAACACCCTGGGCACCAGCCTGGATGCGCAGCCCGCACGTCGCCAGGACGTCGATTTCATCTTCCTTGCAGCAACCCCACAACAGGCGCAGCAGATCAAGCCAACCCTGGCCTTCCAGTACGCGGGCGACGTACCGGTGTATGCCACCTCACACCTGTTCACTGGCGCCCACAGCCAGGCCCAGTACCAGGATCTGGAAGGCATCCGCTTCTGCGAAACCCCATGGCTGCTGGACGCCCACGCACCACTGCGCCAGGAAGTCAGCAACCAGTGGCCACAAGCCGGTGGCAGCCTCGGCCGCCTCTATGCCATGGGCGTCGACGCCTATCGCCTGGCACCACGCCTGGGTCAACTCAAGGCACTGCCGGAGTCACGTATCGACGGCCTGTCCGGCAGCCTCAGCCTGAACCCGGCGCAACGTATCGAGCGCCAACTGCCCTGGGCCGAGTTCCGTGGCGGTCAGGTTCAGCGACTCCCCGACAGTATCAATTGAGCAGCCATAACGATCTGGGCCGTGCCGCCGAGCAGGCGGCACGTCAGCACCTGGAACGGAACGGCTTGCGCCTGATCGAACAGAACTGGAGATGTCGCCAAGGCGAGCTCGATCTGGTCATGCTTGATGGCGATACAGTAGTATTCGTCGAAGTCCGCGCCCGCCGTCACAGCGCCTGGGGCGGCGCCCTGGAGAGTGTCGATGCGCGCAAGCGTGGCAAGTTGATCATGGCCGCCGAGCTCTTCCTCCAGCAGCAGTCTCGCTGGGCACGCCACCCCTGCCGCTTCGACGTGGTCGCCATCAGCACTAACGGCGCCACACATCTCGACTGGATCAAGAACGCCTTCGACGCCTGAAGACCGCACACTCAAGGTTTATCCGATGGACATGCAATCCCGAATCCTCCAGCTCTTCCAAGCCAGCATCGACACCAAGCAACAGGCCATGGAAGTCCTGAGCCCCTACATCGAGCACGCCAGCATGGTGATGGTTCAAGCGCTGCTCAACGAGGGCAAGATTCTTACCTGCGGCAACGGTGGCTCTGCGGGCGATGCCCAGCACTTTTCCTCAGAACTGCTCAACCGCTTCGAGCGCGAGCGCCCGAGCCTGCCGGCCATCGCCCTGACCACCGACAGCTCGACCATCACCTCGATCGCCAACGACTACAGCTACAACGAGATTTTCTCCAAGCAGATTCGAGCACTCGGCCAACCCGGCGACGTGCTGCTGGCAATTTCCACCAGCGGCAACTCGGCAAATGTCATCCAGGCCATTCAAGCTGCACATGATCGCGAGATGACTGTTGTCGCCCTCACCGGGCGCGACGGCGGCGGCATGGCCTCGCTACTGTTACCCGAGGACGTGGAAATCCGCGTTCCAGCCAAAGTCACCGCACGCATCCAGGAAGTCCACCTGCTGGTCATCCACTGCCTGTGCGACCTGATCGATAGTCAATTGTTTGGGAGTGAAGAATGAAACGTTCCGCACTGATCATTGCCGCCCTGGCCTTTTCCCTGGTGCTCGCTGGCTGCGGCAGCCGTAGCATCGGCAACAAGATCGACGACCAGTTCCTCGGCCCGGATGTGGCATCGCAGATCAGCAACGCCCATGCCGACCTGTCCACTCCCACGTCACGCATCGTCGTCACCAGCTACAACGGCGTGATCCTGCTCGCTGGCCAGACGCCACGTAGCGAACTGAAAGATCTGGCCGCTCAGACCGCACGCCGCGTACAAGGCGTGAAAAAGGTCTACAACGAACTGCAAGTGCAACAACCTGCGTCGCTGCTGGCACGCAGCAATGACTCGCTGCTGACCACCAAGATCAAGACCCAGATGCTCGGTGACGCCAGCGTGCCGAGCACACGTGTCAAAGTGGTCACCGAGAACGGCATCGTCTACATGCTCGGCCTGGTCACCCGTGAAGAGGCCAACGCTTCCACCCGCGTCGTGCAAAGCGTATCGGGCGTACAGAAAGTGGTGCGACTGTTCGAGTACACCAACTGAATCACTCAAGAGCAGCAAGCAAAACGGGGCGCCAGTGGCGCCCCGTTTTCATTCGTACACGTCTTACTTGACCACTTTGAGGCTTGGCCGGCCACTGGGACGTGGCGGCTCGCCACCGTCATCAGGACCACCATCGTCCGGCCCCGGCTCTTCCGGGCCAGAGGCAACTGGCGGCTCCATGTCGAAGACCATGCCCTGCCCATTCTCACGCGCATAGATCGCCAATATCGCTGGCACCGGGATATACAACGTATGAGCCACGCCACCAAAGCGCCCTTCGAAACTCACCGCCTGGTTGTCCATATGCAGCTGACGAACCGCGCTGGGCGACGCATTCAATACGATCTGACCATCACTGGCAAAGCCCGACGGAACCTGCACGCCTGGGTATTCGGCATTGACCAGAAGATGCGGTGTGCAGTCGTTATCGACTATCCACTCGTAAAGCGCACGAACCAGATAAGGACGGCTGGAATTCATGATTTTCCTCCTAAGTCTCAGCGCATTGCGCGCTCGGCAGCGGAAAGACTGGCCTGAAAGGTATCACGAGCGAACTGACGCTCCATGTAGTCAAGCAAAGGCTTCGCCGGGCGCGGTAGCTCGATTCCCAATAGCGGTAGACGCCAGAGAATCGGCAGCAGACAGCAATCCACCAGACTCAATTCCTCACTGAGAAAGAACGGCTTGTCAGCAAATAGTGGCGAGACGCCCGTCAGGCTCTCACGAAGCTCCTTGCGCGCCAGCTGGCGCTCGGCTTCCTTGCTGCGCTTGTCGAGAATACGGTCGACCAGCGCGCACCAGTCACGCTGGATGCGGTGCATCAGCAGGCGGCTGTTGGCACGTGCCACCGGATAGACCGGCAATAACGGCGGATGCGGATAACGCTCGTCCAGATATTCCATCACCACGGACGATTCATACAACGCCAGGTCGCGATCGACCAGGGTCGGCACACTGCCGTAGGGGTTCACTTCAGCCAGCTTGGGCGGGCAACGGCCCAGCTCGACATCGACGATCTCGACGCTGACACCTTTCTCGGCGAGCACCAGACGCACGCGATGGGAATAGTGATCGGCGGGGTCGGAGTAGCAGGTCAACCTATTGGTCACCGCCATGGCGATCCTCCTCGCTTTTTTGATTTTCCAGAAACACGAAAAATTGCCGTAAGCAATTTCTGACGTCGCAGGCGACGGACTCACAAGGAAACCGTCAGGTATGGAAGGCATAAAAACCTGCGCGCCCATAAGGGCGCGCAGGTTTGTTACAAGTCGAACGGCTTAGTGTACGTCCTTCCAGTACTCACGCTTGAGCAGGTAGGCGAACACGAAGAAGAACGCCAGGTACAGCAGCACGTAGGTACCGATGCGCTGGGACTCCAGCTTGACCGGGTTGGCCGAGTAGGCCAGGAAGGTCACCAGGTTCTTCACCTTCTCGTCGAACTCGGCTTCGCTCAGCTTGCCGGTGTTCGGCTCGACGGTCAGTTGGTCACAGGCCTCGTGAGTGATCGGCGTACCGGTCAGCGGGTCGAACTGCTTCTTGCCGTTTTCCACTACCTGAACCTGCTTGCAACCAATGACCTGATTGCCCTGCAGGCTGACCAGTACATTGGGCATACCCACGTTCGGGAACACCTTGTTGTTGGCTCCCAGCGGGCGAGTCGGGTCAGCGTAGAAGGTACGCAGGTAGGTATACAGCCAATCGGTACCACGCACACGAGCGACCAGAGTCAGATCGGGCGGTGCCGCACCGAACCATGCCTTGGCATCGGCCGGTTTCATGCCGATCTTCATGTGGTCACCAATCTTGGCGTCGTTGAACACCAGATTGTCCAGCATGACTTCGTGCGGGATACCAAGGTCATCGGCAACACGCTCGTAGCGCTGATACTGGGCCGAGTGGCAGCCCATGCAGTAGTTGGCGAAAGTACGCGCGCCATCCTGCATGGCAGCCTTGTCGCGCAGGTCGATATCCACCTTGTCCAGCGGATGGTTGCTGGCAGCGCCCATGGCCAGGGCAGGCAGCGCAGCGAAAACAAATGCAGCGAAGAGCTTTTTCATCAGCCAGTCACCCTTTCCGGAACCGGTTTGGTCTTCTCCATCCTGGTGTAGAACGGCATCAGGACGAAGTACGCGAAGTACAGGAACGTGCAGATCTGCGACAGCAGGGTACGACCCGGGGTCGGAGCCAGCACACCCAGTACGCCGAGGATGACGAAGGAGATGCAGAAGACCACCAGCCAGATCTTGCTCAGCCAACCCTTGTAACGCATGGACTTGACCGGGCTACGGTCGAGCCAGGGCAGCACGAACAGCACCGCGATGGCAGCGCCCATGGCGATAACGCCGAGCAGCTTGTCCGGTACTGCGCGCAGAATCGCGTAGAACGGCGTGAAGTACCAAACCGGAGCGATGTGATCAGGCGTCTTGAACGGGTTGGCCGCTTCGAAGTTCGGCTTCTCGAGGAAGTAGCCCCCCATTTCCGGGAAGAAGAACACCACGAAGCAGAATACGAAGAGGAAGACTACAACGCCGACGATGTCTTTCACGGTGTAGTAAGGGTGGAACGCGATCCCGTCGAGCGGCACACCGTTCTCGTCCTTGAACTTCTTGATGTCGACGCCATCAGGGTTGTTCGAACCGACTTCGTGCAGCGCCAGAATGTGCAGCACGACCAGGCCGAGCAGCACGATAGGCAGCGCGATCACGTGCAGGGCGAAGAAGCGGTTCAGGGTGATGCCGGAGATCAGGTAGTCACCACGGATCCACTGGGTCAGGTCATCGCCGATCACCGGGATGGCACCGAACAGCGAGATGATCACCTGGGCACCCCAGTAGGACATCTGGCCCCAAGGCAGCAGGTAGCCCATGAAGGCCTCGGCCATCAGCACCAGGTAGATCAGCATGCCGAAGATCCACACCAGCTCGCGCGGCTTCTGGTACGAGCCGTAGAGCAGACCGCGGAACATGTGCAGGTAGACCACCACGAAGAACGCCGAAGCGCCGGTGGAGTGCAGGTAGCGCAGGATCCAGCCGTACTCGACATCACGCATGATGTATTCGACGGAGGCGAAGGCTTCCTCGGCGGACGGAGTGAAGCTCATGGTCAGCCAGATACCGGTAACGATCTGGTTGACCAGCACCAGCAGCGCCAGCGAGCCAAAGAAGTAGAAGAAGTTGAAATTCTTCGGTGCGTAGTATTTGGAGAGATGGTCTTCCCACATCTTGGTGGCAGGGAAGCGCGCATCCACCCATTCCATGAATTTGCTCATCAGGCCTTCTCCTGGTCCACACCGATGATGATCACATCATCCGTCTCGTAGCTGTAGGGCGGCACCGGCAGGTTCAGCGGAGCCGGCTGCGCCTTGTAGACACGCCCAGCGAGGTCGTAACGAGAACCATGACAAGGGCAGAAGTAACCGCCGACCCACTCGGCACCCAGATCGGCCGGAGCCACTTCCGGGCGGAAGGACGGCGAGCAACCCAGGTGGGTGCACAGACCGACCAGCACCAGCAGCTCGGGTTTGATCGAGCGAGTTTTCTTGTCGACGTACTCCGGCTGCACGGAAGCAGCGGATTCGGGGTCAGCTACGCTGCCTTCGATCTTGGTCAGGTTAGCCAGGATCTCCTCGGTACGGCGCACGATGAACACCGGCTGACCGCGCCACTCAGCAACCATCTGCTGACCCGCCTCGATCTTGCTGACGTTCACCTTCACCGGTGCACCGGCCGCCTTGGCCTTGGCACTGGGGAACCATGACCCCACGAACGGAGTCGCAGCACCTACCGCTCCTGCTGCACCCACCACGGAGGTGGCTGCAACCAGGAAGCGACGCCGGCCTGCATTCACGCCGTCATTGCTCATTCAGTCGTCTCCCATCAGCTTTGTGGCCTGTTGTTCAGGCCTCTACTAAGTAAAAATCGGGCCGCGCAAAAAATTCGCCAAATGGTAAAGAAAAGCCCCTTTTCTGACAAGGTAATTACCCGCCAAGAGACTGACGAAAGCCTTGTCGCGCGCGGCCTGCGCGCATGCGGCACGTTGTCGCATCATTTCGCCACGCCCATAAAAAACGCCCAGCTCCGTAAGGAAACTGGGCGCTTGTGCAAGCGTAGACGCGATTAACGCTTCGAGTACTGCGGACGCTTACGCGCTTTACGCAGACCGACTTTCTTACGCTCAACTTCACGGGCATCACGAGTGACGTAACCAGCTTTACGCAGCGGGCTGCGCAGGGTCTCGTCGTACTCGATCAGAGCGCGGGTGATACCGTGACGGATCGCACCGGCCTGACCGCTGACACCACCACCAGCAACGGTGACGAAGATGTCGAACTTCTCAACAGTCTCGGTCAGCTCCAGCGGCTGACGCACGACCATGCGAGCGGTTTCACGACCGAAGAAGGTATCCAGGGCGCGGTTGTTGATCGAGATGTTACCAGTACCCGGACGCAGGAAAACGCGCGCGGTTGCGGTCTTGCGACGGCCAGTGCCGTAATTTTGAGTCGCCGACATAATGAACTATTCCGTTAAATCTTCAGTTCTTGGGGCTGCTGAGCGGTGTGCGGGTGAACTGCACCCTTGTACACCTTCAGCTTACGATACATGTCGCGACCCAGCGGGTTCTTCGGCAGCATGCCTTTGACCGCAGTCTCGATCACGCGCTCAGGAGCACGAGCGATCAGCTTCTCGAAGTTGATCTCTTTGATGCCGCCCGGGAAGCCGGAGTGGGAGTAGTACATTTTGTCGCTGGTCTTGGCACCAGTCACACGTACCTGCTCGGCATTGATCACGACGATGTAGTCGCCAGTGTCAACGTGAGGAGTGTACTCAGGCTTGTGCTTGCCACGCAGACGGCTCGCGATTTCGGTGGCCAGACGACCCAGGGTCTTGCCAGCAGCATCAACGACGAACCAGTCGCGTTTTACTGTTTCCGGTTTAGCAGTAAAAGTTTTCATTCTTTATAGCCTCAGGGGCCGCCCAGCAAAAATAGACGGCGGATCTTACTGAATAGTGCGTACTTTGACAAGTCAAAGGCAGCCGCATACGGACGCTATCGGGGGCTCGGGTCAGCGCGTCCACAATACGGCAAGATTCTTCGGCAGGCGGCGCATCACTTCCACCGCAGAAAGAGGTGGCGGATTATCCTGATTGCGAAAAAAATTTCAACCTGCTTGTATGGCTCTTTTGCCAAGGGAACACCTCATGGAATACCGCAAGCTAGGCCGAACCGATCTCGATGTCAGCGCCCTGTGCCTGGGCAGCATGACCTGGGGCGAGCAGAACAGCGAAGCCGAAGGCTTTGCCCAGATCGAGCGAGCCAAGGCCGGCGGCGTCAACTTCATCGATACCGCCGAGATGTATCCGGTGCCACCGCGCGCCGAGACCTACAGCAAGACCGAACAGATCATCGGCAACTACTTCAAGCAGCACGGTGACCGCGCCGACTGGATTCTGGCCAGCAAGATCGCCGGCCCCGGCAATGGCATCAGCCATATCCGTGACGGCCAGTTGAAGTTCAACCGTGCGCACATCGTCGCCGCGCTGGACGCCAGCCTGAAACGCCTACAGACCGACTGGATCGACCTGTACCAACTGCACTGGCCGGAGCGCCCGACCAACTTCTTCGGCCAGCTCGGCTATCGCCACCAGGACGTCGATTTCACGCCGCTGGAAGAAACCCTGGAAGTACTCGACGAGCAGGTGAAAGCCGGCAAGATCCGCCATATCGGCCTGTCCAATGAGACGCCATGGGGGACAATGAAATTCCTGCAACTGGCCGAACAACGTGGCTGGCCGCGTGCAGTCTCGATCCAGAACCCCTACAACCTGCTCAACCGCAGCTTCGAAGTAGGCCTGGCGGAAGTGGCGATTCGCGAACAGTGCGGCCTGCTGGCCTATTCGCCCCTGGCGTTCGGCATGCTCAGCGGCAAGTACGAAGGCGGCGCCCGCCCGCAAGGCACACGCATCAGCCTGTTCAGCCGCTTCGCTCGCTACACCAACCCGCAGTCGGAAGCAGCCTGTTCGCGCTACGTCGCCCTGGCCCGTGAGCATGGCCTGGATCCGGCACAGATGGCCTTGGCCTTCGTTACCGCGCAGCCCTTCGTGACCAGCAACATCATCGGCGCTACCAGCCTGGAGCAACTGGACAGCAACCTGGCCAGCGCCGAGCTGAAGCTCTCCGAGGAGGTGCTTGCCGGTATCGAGGCGATCCACAAGGCGCAGCCCAACCCAGCGCCCTGATTCAGCGCGCAACGAAAAAGCCCGGCATTGCCGGGCTTTTTCTTGGCATCAGCCGCCCTCAGACCAGGGAGCGAGCGATGATCTCCTTCATGATCTCGTTGGTGCCGGCGTAGATTCGCTGCACTCGCGCATCGGCCCAGGCCCGCGCCACCGGATATTCCCACATGAAGCCGTAACCGCCGTGCAACTGCACGCATTCGTCGAGCACCTTACACTGCAGGTCGGTACCCCAATACTTGAGCATCGCGGCTGTGGGCACGTCCAGCTTGCGCTGCAGATGCAGCTCCAGGCAGCGATCGACGAAAACGCGCCCCACCTGTATCTCGGTGGCCATCTCGGCCAGCTTGAAACGCGTATTCTGGAAGTCCGACACCGACTTACCGAACGCCTTGCGCTCGCGGGTGTAGTCGAGCGTCCATTGCAGCGCCGCTTCGGCCGACGCCAGGGCGCCAATGCCGACGGTCAGGCGCTCCTGAGGTAATTCCTGCATCAAATAGGCGAAGCCCATGCCCGGCTGGCCCAGCAGATTTTCCTTGGGCACGCGCACATCCTGGAAGAACAGCTCGGAGGTGTCCTGCGCCTTCATGCCGACCTTCTCCAGGCGCTTGCCCTTGGAGAACCCGGGCGTGTTGGCCTCGACCAGGAACAGACTGGTGCCCTTGGCACCGGCCTTGGGATCAGTCTTGGCCACGACGATCACCAGATCAGCCAGCCAGCCGTTGGTGATGAAAGTCTTCGAGCCGTTGATCACGTACTCGTCGCCGTCGAGCACGGCGGTGGTCTTCACGCCCTGCAAGTCGGAGCCGGCGCCCGGTTCGGTCATGGCGATGGCGGTGACCATCTCGCCGCTCACCAGCTTGGGCAGGTAATGCTGCTTCTGCGCTTCGCTGCCGTAATGGAGGATGTAGGGCGCGACGATATCCGAATGCAGGGAGAAGCCGATGCCGGTCAGGCCCAGACGCCCGATTTCCTCGATCACCACGGTGCTGTAGAGGAAGTCGGCCGCCATACCGCCGTACTCTTCAGGAATATGCGAGCAGAGCATGCCGGCCTCGCCTGCCTTGTTCCAAAGCGCGCGGTCGACATGGCCGTCCTTTTCCCACTGGTGGTGATAGGGAACGGCCTCCTGCTCGAGAAACTTGCGCACGCTGTCGCGAAACAGTTCATGGTCGGAGCTGAATATCGTTCTGGGGATCATGGCACTACCTGTGTCTGAGGCGGACAAAAAGCATGGCCTCGACTTTAGCCAAGCAACCGCTTGGTCGCACTGGACACAAGCGCCAAAAAATAAGACGATCCAGCCGCCGCATGACCACTTAGCCTTGAATAAGAATAAATACCCATGGTTATCACACCGCCGCGCGCAGCCTTGCGCCGTGTCAGCATTCTCGCCACCGATGGCGTATTCGCCTCCACCCTGATGCAGGCCAAGGACTTCTTCCACATGGCCGGCATTCGTTATGCCAAGCAGCAGGGGCTGGGTTTTGAGCCACCGTTCGAGATTCATCTGGTCAGCCCGGACGGCCTCCCCGTGAACAGTTTCAGTAATGTGCGCCTGCCAGTGGATGGCGGCCTTGATACCTGCGACGTGATCATCCTGCCCGCCTTCTGGGACGACTTCGACGCTCTGTGCAAGCGCTACCCGCAGGTGCTGGATTGGCTAAGTAGCCGCCATGCTGCAGGCACGGCGATTTGTGGCGAAGCCACTGGCGTGTTCTGGATGGCCGAGGCCGGCCTGCTAGACGGCAAGGAAGCGACCACCTACTGGCGCTTCTTCCGCGAATTCGCCGAACGCTTCCCCAAGGTGCAGTTGAATCAGGATAAGCACCTGTCCGACGCCGACAACCTGTATTGCGCCGGTGGCGTCACCTCGGCCTGCGACCTCTACATCTACCTGATCGAGCGTTACTGCGGTGCCAGCGTGGCCCAAGGGGTTGCGCGCGATATCCTCTACGAGGTGCAACGCAGCTATACGCCGGGGCGCATCGGCTTCGGCGGACAGAAGCTGCATCAGGACGTCACCGTGCTGCAGATCCAGCACTGGCTGGAAGAGCACTACGCCGACAAATTCCGCTTCGAGGACGTAGCGCGCGAGCACGGCATGAGCATTCGCAACTTCATGCGTCGTTTCCAAGGGGCAACAGGCGACAAGCCGCTGCACTACCTGCAGCGCCTGCGCATCGAAACCGCCAAGAGCCTGCTCTCCTCCACCCGCAAGAGCATCAAGACCATCAGCTACGAAGTGGGCTACGACGATGCGAGCTTCTTCGCCAGACTGTTTCGCCAGCACACCGAGTTGTCCCCCAACCAGTACCGCCGCCAGTTCCAGCAGAAAGAAACCCAGGCCTGAATACCGCTCCGCCCAGCCAGGCCGGGCGGTTTCAAGCAGCAGGCAAAGCGCCAGCCCACCCTTGGTTAGGTTGGCGCCTTGCGGCAGCGCCCTATGATCGGTGAGCGAAGATAACAACAACAGGTTCACCGCCATGCGCCGTTTATTGATTGCCCTGCTTGCCACCTGCAGCCTCGGTGCTGCCGCCGCCGACAACTGGAAACCTTTCCCGCTCGACCAGAGCGCCTACGACTACAGTGGCGACAAGCTGCGCCAGGCCTGGCCGCAACTGACTCGCGGCTTTGGCGATTACCCCTTCCCCGATGCCGACTGGGTGGTGAGCATGGCCACCCGCCACCCGCAAGCCCTGGAGAAAACCGTCGCTGCCGGCACCGGCTTTACCGGCAAGCCGGAAGAAGCCGAGCTTTACGCACAGAAACTGCAGGAGGTCTGGCGCCTGATGTTCCGTGGCGACTTTGCCCAGGCCAAGGAGCAGGGCCTGGCCCTCGGCGTCGGCGGGCAGGTTCCGGCGATGTTCGCCCAGGTGATCTATGCCATGTTCCTCGTACCCGATCAAACCGAGAAACATCGCTTGCTCGAGGAAGTGATCGCCTACACTAACGAGGCCGGTGAACTGGTGCAAGCGGACACGGTTGCCCAGTTCGGCCGCGTCTATGCCAAAGCCCGCCTGGGCGAGGAGTTGTCGGTACCGGTGGTGCTCAAGCGCGGCTACACCTCGCAGATCCCTGAGGAACTCAAAGCACTACTGGCCAAGCAACCACAACAGCCCTTCGCCCTGGCGCTTTACGGCGGCTATGAAGCCGGCGTGATCCGCAAGGTCGGCAAGCTGGTGGGCAAGATGACCTACGGCGTCAGTGCGGACAACATGGAGCAGTACTTCCAGCGCAGCTTCCGGGCCCGTGATGACCTGCCCATCGGCCACTACGAGTACGCCAACGCCCTGACTTACGTGTACGGCGATGATGAAGAAGACAAGGTGATCGAACACCTCAAGCGCGCCGTGGCGATAAAACCGATCAGCGCCATGGAGGCGCTGGAAGTGGCGCACGCGCAGAAGATGCTTGCACAGTATCAGCAGAAGCTGGCGAAGAACTGAAAGGTCAACCGTAGGGTACGCCGCGTGTTCAGCCGGGGGACATGGTAAACACCTGTCGGGAGACATGGGTAACAGGTTGATGATCATGTTGCCCGTTGCCTCAGGTCTATCTGACGCAGCGTTTTGCGGATGAATACCACATCGTAGACACCCTCTTCGGCAGTTGGTCGGATGGCGACCTTCTCCCCATATAGACCTCCACTTACGAAGACGTTGAGCCCTTTGAAATACACCTGCCCGGTCTGACGTACATTCACCACGTGATCACCCGGTTCATATTCGATGGCTGGCAGTTGCTCCGGGTAGCTTCGTGGACTGGGCCTATAGCGCTCTATAGGGGGCCGTTGATCAAGTGCTTCGTGCGGACGGTAATGGTTGTACTCGTCTCGCCAGCGGCTCATCACTTGCTGACAATGCTGCAAGTCGCTGAACGCGCGATGCAGCACTTCGCGTTTGAGTGTCTGGTGGAAGCGCTCCAGCTTGCCCTGAGTCTGTGGATGATGAGGCCGACTATGGCTGACCTCGATCCCCAGCCGCATCAGCCAAACCTCCAATTTTGATAGTCCACCGGCAATATTAGAACCCCAAGGCGGCCCGTTGTCGGCGGTGATACGCAGCGGCAAACCGTACTGACGGAAAACCTCGATCAGATGCGGTTTGACCAGCTCCAGCCGCTCCCCCTCACAGGCTTGCAGGCAGAGCGAAAAGCGTGAGTGATCGTCCAGCAGGGTCAAGGGATGACAACGAGGCGAACGGCGATCGTTTAGGGGGACGCTACCCTTGAAGTCGATCTGCCAGAGGTCGTTCGGATTGGGATGCTCGAAACGATGGTTAGCCGGCGCTTGCGCCTGCTCATTGTGGTAAAGGACATGACAATCGTGGCGCTTGAGGATGGCGTCGATAGTGCTGTGGTGAGGCGGATCAACAGCCGCAGTCATCAACAAGCTTCGCAGTTTGCGAGCGCCCCAATAGGGATAGCGGTGGTGCAATTGCACAACCGTTTGTTCCAACGTCGGATCGCTGCGCCCTGGACTGCTCAGGGGACGGCGGGATCGATCCTGTAAGCCTGCATCGCCTTGCTCACGGTACCGATCCAGCCATTTGTAGCCAGTTCTGGGACTGATGCCATACCGCCGACAGAGCTCCCGCACATTACTTTGGGGCTGCCCTGCCAGCAGAACAAACTCTCGCCTTATCGACATAGTGCTGCGCTCCAGCCACGGCATCATTCGATCTCCCGATCCGATGAACACCGTAAGCCTAAATGCGTTACCTATGTCTCCCGACACCCGTTACCTATGTCCCCCGGCTGAACACCGCGCGCACCGAACAAGCCGCGAACATCCATGGTTTCGGTGCGCATGGCGAACCCTATGGGGAGTAGCACCCATGAAAAAGGCGACCTTGTGGGTCGCCTTTTTCATATCGCTTTCCGTCAGGGCCGGTGTGGGCGCGAGAGGAATTCGTGCGATTGCATTTCCAGCAGACGGCTCAGCGTGCGCTGGAACTCGAAGCTCAGGCGGCCGCCGGTGTACAGATCCTTGAGCTCCACTTCCGCGGAGATGATCAGCTTGACGTTGCGGTCGTAGAACTCGTCCACCAGGTTGATGAAGCGCCGCGCCATGTCGTCCTTGGCCACGCTCATCTGCTCGACGTTGGCCAGGATCACCGCATGGAAGATCTTGCCCAGCTCGATGTAGTCGTTCTGGCTGCGCGGGCCGTCGCACAGCTCGCGGAACTCGAACCAGGCCACGTCCTCGCACACCCGCACGGCGTTGATCGCGCGGTTCTCGATCATCAGCGCCTCGTTTTCCACCATGTGGGTGCAATCGGGTAGCAGGCTGCGGAAGCTGGTCAGCAGGCTCTCCTCGGCAGCCGGGCCGAGCGGGAAGTGGAACAGCTCGGCTTGCTCCAATGCGCGTAGGCGGTAATCGACGCCACTGTCGACATTGACGATATCGGTGTGCTGCTTGAGCAGAGCGATGGCCGGCAGGAAGCGCGCACGTTGCAGGCCATCCTTGTACAGACCATCCGGCACGATGTTGGAGGTGGCTACCAGCGACACGCCATTTTTGAACAGCTCTTCCATCAGCGTGGCGAGGATCATCGCGTCTGTGATATCGCTGACGAAGAACTCGTCGAAGCAGATCACCCGCGCCTCGTCGGCGAAACGCTTACCGATGATGGTCAGTGGGTTCTTCTCGCCCTTGAGGGTCTTCATTTCCTCGTGCACACGCTTCATGAAGCGGTGGAAGTGGGTGCGCATCTTCTGCTCGAACGGCAGCGCATCGAAGAAGGTATCGACCAGATAGGTCTTGCCACGGCCGACCCCACCCCAGAAGTACAGGCCCTTGACCGGCCCCTGCGGCTTCTTGCCGAACAGTTTGCCCATCAGCCCGGACTTGCCCTGGTCGCGCGCGATCAGGTCGTCGTACAGACGCTGCAGGTGGCGGACGGCATTTTCCTGGGCCGCATCATGGAAGAAGTCGGGCCGCTTAAGGTCGGCCTGATAACGCTCGAGGGGGGTCATGATTCGTTAGCCGGGCAAGTAAAAACGGGGGCGTCACTTTAGCGATGCCCCCGTTGATTGGCAATCGGTGCAAGCTAGGCACACTCCCTCCCCCATTTATGGGAGAGGGTCGGGGAGAGGGCAGACCGACGACGCGGAGCACCGGACAACCCTCTCCCCCAGCCCCCCGCTCCGCGCCCCAGCCCTTCGCAGAGCTCAGGGCGCTCCAGCGGGTGAAGCCATGCTTCGCTCTTTCCGCTTACGCCCCGCAAGGGGGAGAGGGGAGCAAAAGCCTCTTCATTCCTGCGGCGCCAGCGCCTCACGCAAACGGGAGATGGCATCTTCCAGCGCCTGTCCGTCAGCGAACTCTGGGCTGCTTGCCACGCTTTCACCGTCGATCCAGACCGAGAACACCTGGCCTTCGGCGCGAACGTCCAACGGCTCACCGGATTGCAGACGCTTGTTGACCAGGCCAGCCGACTTGCCATCGGCAAAGGATTTCGACAGCAGCAATTGCTCGCCATCGGCATCCAGCAGGCGGAAGCGGAAGCTGCCGTCGTCATCGCGAAAGCTGACGAAGCGCGCGCTCTTGGCGGCTTTCTTCTTCTCGCCAGCGGCCACCTGCACCTGCTCGCGGAACGAACGCAGGCCCACCGCCTCGCGCAGCTCGCCAAGGAACGGCGTGGCGATCTTGCGCGCCTTGGCGGCGCCGGCGAGGAGGATATCCTCCAGGTCGGCCGGCTTGGCAATCAGCGCGTTGTAGCGCTCGCGCGCCTCGCCCAGCGTGTCTTCGAGCAGTTGGTACAGGCGATTCTTCGCCTCGCCCCAGGCCAGGCCGCCTTCCAGCTCGGCACGAAACTCGGCCTGCTGCGCGTGACTGGCAAAGGCCTGGTACAGGGTGAACAGGTGCGAGCCTTCGGCATCCTTGGGCTCACCCGGCAGCTTGGAGTCGGTGACGATGCGCGCCACGGCGTCCTTGAGCTGCTTGGCGGTGCCGAACAGCGGGATGGTGTTGTCGTAGCTCTTGCTCATCTTGCGCCCATCGAGCCCAGGCAACGTGGCCACCTCCTCCTCGATTACCACCTCGGGCAAGACGAACAGATCCTTGCCCTTGCCGAACAGGTGGTTAAAGCGCTGGCCGATGTCGCGGGCCATCTCCACGTGCTGAATCTGGTCACGACCGACCGGCACCTTCTGCGCGTTGAACATCAGGATGTCCGCGGCCATCAGCACCGGGTAGCTGAACAGGCCCATGGTCACGCCGGCATCCGGGTCTTCGCCGGCTTCGACGTTCTTGTCCACCGAGGCCTTGTAGGCATGGGCGCGGTTGAGCAGGCCCTTGCCGGCGACGCAGGTGAGCAGCCAGCACAGCTCGGGGATCTCGGGGATGTCGGACTGGCGGTAGAAGGTCGCCTTGTCGGTATCCAGGCCCAGCGCCAGCCAGGTAGCGGCGATCTCCAGGCGCGAACGCTGAATGCGCGCCGGGTCATCGCACTTGATCAACGCGTGGTAGTCGGCGAGGAAGTAGAACGAGTCCATCTGCGGGTCGCGGCTGGCGACGATGGCCGGACGGATGGCGCCGGCGTAGTTGCCCAGGTGCGGCGTGCCGGTGGTGGTGATACCGGTGAGGATACGGGTGGTCATGTCAGATTCGCTTTGCTTGAACTATTCCGCTGATCGCGCGAGCCAGGGCCGCGGGACGCCTTGAATGCCAGATTGATCGTAGGGTGCGCCGCGCGCACCACGAATGCAGGTGCGCACGGCGCACCCTACGCCAAGCTCACAGACGCGGCAGAAGGACTTCCTTCAGATCCGTCAGCTTGCCGTGAAAAAAGTGACCGCATTCTGCCACTTTCAGCAGCTCGTGGGCACGCCCGAGATTGGCCGACCAGTCGTACACGGCCTGCGGCTCGACCACTTCGTCAGCATCGGGCTGGATCACCACCAGCGGGCACTGGCTGGCCGGCGGTGTCTCGGCGGTCAGGCGATGCACCGCCGGGGCCACCATGAACAGCTTGCTCGGCACCTGCCCCTGCGCCTCCAGGCGCGCGCCCAGCGCAGCGGCGACGAAGCCCCCGAAGGAAAAGCCCAGCAGGGTGATGGGCAGGTTCGGGTATTCCTCCTTCAGCCAGGCAGCGACGGCTTCGGCGTCGTCCACTTCGCCGGTGCCCATGTCATGGCTGCCGGCACTGGCACCAACGCCGCGATAATTGAAACGCAATGTGTGATATCCACAGTCGCGCGCCGTGCGCTGCAGGGTGGACACCACCTTGTTGAGCATGGTGCCACCCTGTATCGGGTTGGGATGGCAGATCAGCGCCACGCCTCGGGCGTCCGGCACCTCAAGCAGAAGGGATTCGAGTTGGCCCACAGGGCCTTGAATGAAAAGAGGGGTTTCGCGACTGAGCAACACTGAACTCCGTGACCCCGCAACGGGTCGACTCGTCTAGCAAACTGCCTGTGCGGCAAATGAACCTGTTCAGCGCCTCACAAGCTCGCGCAATGCCAGGCAAAAACAGGAGAGGAAGCGGAGTGTACTGTCGTACATGAGCATTCCGAACCTGTTTTTGACGCAGCAGCGCCGACGCGCAGTAGACTCTGAGCAGGTTCTGGTCGTATACAGCACAGGCTCAAGCCGCTAACGTAAAGCAAAGCCGTTTTGAGAGGAAGGACTCGTGGAACAGACCGTTACAGCCTGGTTGATACCCGCCCTGACCCTGGTGGTCGGCATCGCCGTGGGCTTTCTGCTCGCCCGCCTGGCCCCCAATGCTGCACCGGGCCGTACGCAGCGGCAGATGGATGAAATGCAGGCACGCTTCGAGGCCTACCAGAACGAAGTGGTGACCCACTTCAACACCACCGCCAGCCTGGTGAAGAAACTCACCCAGAGCTACCAGGACGTGCAGGAACACCTGTCCGACGGCGCCAATCGCCTGGCCCTGGATGAACTGACCCGTCAACGTCTGCTGGCCACCCTGAACAGCACCGAGGCCGGCGAGAAACGCGAGCGCCTGACACCGCCGAAGAACTACGAAATGCCCAAGGACTACGCGCCGAAAAGCGATGGCCCGGGCATGCTGGACGAGAGCTACGGGCTGAAGAAGCCGTAACTTTCGAGCCGATGCAAAGAGCCCCGCAACTGCGGGGCTCTTTGTTTTCCGGCATGGCAGAACGCGACATCTGGCACTGGCGGTCAGGTCGGTTACACCGCCCTGCGCCCAAAAGCCTAGAGCTGGTAGCCCAGGCGCCTGCGCAGCGTCTGTTCGAGGCGCTGTGCCACTTCTTCGAATGCTGGTGCGGTGTCGAGCAGATCGCGCAACTGCACCATCTTCAGGCCGGCATAACCGCAGGGATTGATGCGCTGGAACGGCGTCATGTCCATGTCGACGTTCAGCGCCAGGCCATGGAACGAGCAGCCACGGCTGACGCGCAAGCCCAGCGAGGCGATCTTGTCACCGTTGACGTATACGCCTGGCGCATCTGCCTTGGGCGCTGCATCGACGCCATAGTGAGCCAGCAGATCGACCAGGCTCTGCTCCATGGCCGTAACCAGCTCGCGCACCCCCAGATCAAGACGGCGCAGATCCAGCATCAGATAAGCTACTAGCTGGCCCGGGCCGTGGTAGGTCACCTGACCACCCCGCTCGACCTGAATCACCGGAATGTCGCCCGGCGCCAGCAGGTGCTCGGCCTTGCCAGCCTGCCCCTGGGTGAACACCTTGGGATGTTGCAGCAGCCAGATTTCGTCCGGCGTGTGCTCATCGCGCTCGCGGGTCAGATTGCGCATGGCCTCCAACGTCGGCTGATAGTCGACCAGGCCAAGATGACGAACGATGAGTTCAGGCACTCAGAGCACCATGTGCACGCGACCAGTTGCACGCAGATCGACGTGGATCGCCTGCAACTGCTCGACGCCGGTGGCGGTGATCAGCACCTGTACGGAGAGGAAATTGCCGTTGCGGCTGTCACGCATGACCAAAGTCGAGGTATCCAGGTCAGGCGCATGACGCTGAATCACCTCGATGACCAGGTCGGAGAAACCTTCGCCAGCAGTGCCGATAACCTTGATCGGGTAACGCTCGCAGGGGAATTCGATTTTTGGGGGTTGAACGTCACTATCGGTCATGGCATCAGCGGGCTTGTGGCCCGTCCAGTAAAGGGCCGCTCCAGGTCGGAGCGGCCGGGCGGAAGCAGAGTGCCTCTCAGGCAGTCAGGCGAGGAGAGGCACGGTTACAGCCTGTATGTGGGCCCTAACTCCGCCGATTTCAACGCCAGCGACTTGCAGAGGCAGCTGTCAGTTGAACAGGCCGAAGAAGAACAACCGAATGCTGTCCCACAGACGGCGCAGCAGGCCGCCCTCTTCCACCGGTTCCAGAGCGACCAGGTCGGTGCTGCGCACTACCTCGTCACCCAGTCGTACTTCGACCTTGCCAATCACGTCACCCTGCGCAATCGGTGCGACCAACTGCGGGTTGAGGCTCATGCTAGCCTGCAGCTTTTCCAGCTGCCCCTTGGGCATGGTCATGGTCAGGTCTTCGGCCAGGCCGGCCTTGACCTGACGCGCAGCGCCTTTCCAGACAGTGGCCTGAGCCAGTTCGGTGCCCTTCTGGTAGAAGGTGCGGCTTTCGAAGAAACGGAAGCCATAGGTCAGCAGCTTCTGGGTTTCCGCAGCGCGGGCCTGCTCGCTGTCGGTACCGAATACCGAGGTGATCATCCGTGCGCCATCACGCACGGCCGAGGCCACCAGGCAGAAGCCGGCTTCCTGAGTGTGACCGGTTTTCAGACCGTCGACGGTACGGTCACGCCACAGCAGCAGGTTGCGGTTGGGCTGCTTGATGTTGTTCCAGAGGAATTCTTTCTGCGAGTAGATCGCATAGTGCTCGGCATCTTCGTCGATGATCGCGCGCGCCAGGATCGCCATGTCATGGGCACTGGAGTAGTGCTCGGGATGCGGCAGACCGGTGGCGTTCATGAAGTGGCTGTTCTTCATGCCCAGGCGCTCGGCGGTGGCGTTCATCATGTCGGCGAAGGCATCCTCGCTGCCGGCGATGTATTCGGCGATGGCGATGCTCGCATCGTTACCGGACTGGATGATGATGCCGTGCAGCAGGTCATCGACAGTGGCCTGGCTGTTCAACGGCAGGAACATGGTCGAGCCGCCAGAAGCCGCACCACCGGTACGCCAGGCGTGTTCGCTGATGGTCACCAGATCCTGCTCGCCGATCTTGCCATTACGGATTTCCAGGGTGGCGATGTAAGCGGTCATCAGCTTGGTCAGGCTGGCTGGCGGCAGACGCTCGTCAGCGTTGTTCTCGACCAGGACGTTGCCGCTGGCGGCATCCATCAGCACATAAGATTTGGCGGCCAGTTGCGGCGGCGCCGGAACCACCTGCTGACTGGCCATGGCAAGGGGCGCCGCCAGAAGGGTAAGAACCAGGGAAGCACGTTGCACGAAGCTGGTGATGTTCATCCGTCTCTCGAAAATCATTGCTTGGGTTGTACGGCCCCGAAGGGCCATCTTTCGACTCGCGAAAAAGCGAGCCTCGGATTTAGTCCGGCAAATGCCGGTTTAGTGCCGTCAGTCGGCCCGCACCAGCGTGGGCTGCCCCAGATTGGCCAGGCGCACGCTGCTCTGCAGCTGCTCAGCCTCGCCCTGGTTGCTGATCGGCCCCAGGCGCACGCGATGCAGAATCTGCTGGTCGCGTACCACTGAGCTGATGAACACCGGCACACTGGTCGTCTGACTCAACTTGGACTTGAGCAGCTCCGCAGCGTCCGGATTGGCGAAGGCTCCCACCTGGAGATACAGGCCAGAGGCTGCGAGTGAATCGTTTTTTTTTGCGTCGATCTGCACTGGCACCACGGCCGCAGCGTGCTGCGCTGGTGGTGGCGAGTACTGCTCGACCACTTGCGGCATCGCCTGCGCGACGGGCTGGGCAACCGCGGCTTTGGCCGGCTGATTGTTGGCCAGCACCAGCGGCACCGGACGGCCCTGCTGCGCCCACCATTCATGCGGGTCGATACCCTCGACCTTGACCCGCGCCGTGCCCTTCTCGGCATAGCCGAGCTTCTTCGCCGCAGCGAAAGACAGGTCGATGATGCGATCGGAATAGAACGGCCCGCGGTCGTTGACCCGCAGGATCACGACCTTGCCGTTCTCCAGGTTGGTCACCCGAACGTAACTGGGCAGCGGCAGGGTCTTGTGCGCGGCGGTCATGCCGTACAGGTCGTAGGTCTCACCATTGGCGGTGGCCTGACCATGGAACTTGGTGCCATACCAGGAAGCCGGCCCTGTCGCCTGGTAGCGGCGGGCATCCTGGATCGGGTAGTACTGCTTGCCGAATACCACATATGGGCTGGCCTTGACCGGGCCATAGTGCGGCATGGGGATGGCATCCTGAATCTTCGAGACGTCGACGTCCCACCAGGGCGCGCCATCGCGGTGTGGCCGGTTGAAGTCATCCGGGCCGGAAATGCCTGCCGACTGCCCCGGCGTCACCGCCGGCTGCGGGGCGCGATTGGAAGAGCAGCTCGCCAGCAGCAGCGCTGCGGTCACGCAAGCTGCCAGCGGCAGCAGTTTGGACGAACTCATCGATTACCCCGTGCTTCGACCAGCAGCTCGGCGAGCTGGTTGACCGCCATGGCATACATCACGCTGCGATTGTAGCGGGTGATGGTGTAGAAGTTGGGCAAACCGAACCAGTATTCGTCGCCTTCTGCGCCTTCCAGACGAAACGCGGTCACCGGCACGTCCTCGGCGAGGGCATCTTTGCTGTTCCAGCCCAGAGCCCGCAGCTCGGCGACATTCTTCACCGGGTCGAGCCCCTGGGTCAGGCCTTCGTCGACGCGTGCACCGCTGACTTCGACGCGGCTGGCCACCTGGCCACCGGCTTGCCAGCCGTGACGCTTGAAGTAGCTGGCGACGCTGCCGATGGCATCGGTGGGGTTGCTCCAGATATTGATATGGCCATCGCCGTCGAAGTCCACGGCATAGGCGCGGAAGCTGCTCGGCATGAACTGCGGCAGGCCCATGGCACCGGCGTAGGAGCCCTTGAGCGTAATCGGGTCGACCTGTTCTTCACGGGTGAGCATGAGGAATTCACGCAGTTCCTTGCGGAAGAACGGCGCACGCGGCGGGTAATCGAAAGCCAGGGTCGACAGTGCGTCCATCACCCGCCAGCTACCGGTATTACCGCCGTAGAAGGTTTCCACGCCGATGATGGCGACGATGAACTGCGGCGGTACGCCGTATTCGGCCTCGGCCTTTTCCAGCGCGGCCTGATTCTTGTTCCAGAACTCCACGCCTTGAGCGATGCGCTTGTCGGTGATGAAGATCGGCCGGTATTCCTTCCAGGGTTTGACCTTCTCGGCCGGCCGCGAAATCGCGTCGAGGATGGCCTGCTTGCGCTCGACCTCGGCGAACAGCGCGTACAGTTGCTCACTGGCAAAGCCGTAGTCGCGGGTCATTTCCTCGACGAACTCGGTCACCTGTGGCGAGTCCTGGTAATCGGCTGCCAGCGCCTGGGCGCCGCCACCGAGCAGACCAGCAAGACCTACGCCCACAAATGCCCGAGCGGTCCAACTGCGCAATGCATGCATTAACTCAAAACCCCCAATCAAACCTGAGCGATCCACTTTCTGTGAGTGTGGATCGCCATCAATATCCCGAAGCCTGACAACAGCGTGACCAGATGGGTTCCGCCGTAGCTAATGAAAGGCAGTGGCACGCCCACGACAGGAAGCAGCCCACTGACCATGCCGATGTTGACGAATACATAGACGAAGAAGGTCATGGTCAACGCACCTGCCAGCAGCTTGCCGAACAGCGTCTGAGCCTGGACGGTAATCACCAAACCGCGTGCAAGCAACAGCAGGTACAACAACAGCAACAAACAGACACCAACCAGGCCGAACTCTTCAGCGAGCACGGCAATGATAAAGTCCGTATGACTTTCCGGCAAAAAATCCAGGTGCGACTGGGTACCCAGCAGCCAGCCCTTGCCCAGTACACCGCCGGAGCCGATGGCAGCCTTGGACTGGATGATGTTCCAGCCGGCCCCCAGCGGGTCGCTCTCGGGATTGAGGAAGGTCAGCACGCGGCGTTTCTGGTAGTCGTGCATCACGAAATACCACATGCCCACCGCGATCGGCACCACTGCGGCGGCGGCGCCGACGATCCAGCGCCATTGCAGACCGGCCATGAAGATGACGAAGGCGCCCGAGGCAAGAATCAGCAGCGAGGTTCCCAGATCCGGCTGTTTGACGATCAGCACGAAGGGCACGCCGATCATCGCCAGGCTGATGACGATGTGTTTGAAACGTGGCGGCAGATTATGCCGGGACAGGTACCAGGCGATGGTCATCGGCATGATGATCTTCATCAGCTCCGAGGGCTGGAAGCGGATCACCCCAGGAATGTTGATCCAGCGTGTGGCGCCCATCGCAGTGTGGCCCATGACCTCCACCACGGTCAGCAGCGCGACGCCGATGACGTAAGCCAGCGGCACCCAACGCGCCATGAAGCGCGGATCGAACTGGGCGATCACGACCACCGCGACCATGCCGATGCCGAAGGACGACGCCTGCTTGAGCAACAGATCGATGTTCTTGCCGCTGGCCGAATAAAGGATGAACAGGCTGCCGGCGCCAAGCACCAGTAGCAGCAGCAACAGCCAGCCGTCGATATGCAGGCGCTGTAGCAGAGTGGCACGGCGACGCAGTACGTCCTCGTCGGACAGAACCCGGTCGAAATTACTCTTCATCGCTGACTGACCTCGGTGGGCTTCGGCGCTGCGAACTCAGCCTTGAGCTGACCGTTTTCATCCAGCAGCCAGGCGTCCATCACCTGCTTGACCACCGGGGCAGCGACACCGGAACCGGATTCGCCGTTTTCCACCATGACCGCCACGGCGATCTGCGGCTTGTCTGCCGGGGCGAAGCCTATGAACAATGCATGGTCGCGATGGCGCTCCTGCACCTTGTTGCGGTCGTACTTCTCGCCCTGCTTGATCGCCACCACCTGCGCGGTACCGCTCTTGCCGGCGATGCGATAGACCGAGCTGTCGCCAACCTTGCGCGCGGTACCGCGCGGGCCGTGCAGCACTTCTTCCATACCGCGAATACCGTAATCCCAGAATTTCGGATCACGCAGCACGATATCCGGCATCGGATTGGGGTCGACGGGCAGGCGGCCGGCAATGCTCTTGGCCAGGTGCGGACGAATCCACTTGCCACGCGTGGCCATCAGCGCCGTGGCCTGCGCCAGTTGCAGCGGCGTGGTCTGCATATAGCCCTGGCCGATGCCGAGGATCAGGGTCTCACCCGGATACCAAGGCTGGCGGTAGCGAGCTCGCTTCCAGTCGCGCGAAGGCATCAGCCCGGCGGTTTCCTCGAACATGTCCAGCGAAACCCGCTGACCCAGGCCGAAGCGACTCATGTAGTCATGCATGCGGTCGACGCCCATCTTGTGCGCCAGATCGTAGAAATAGGTGTCATTGGAACGGGCGATGGCCAGGTTGAGGTCGACCCAACCGTCACCGGTGCGGTTCCAGTTGCGGTACTTGTGGCTGTGATTGGGCAATTGATAGAAGCCGGGGTCGAACACCCGCGAGGTGGGCGTGACCACACCGGCATCGAGACCGGACACAGCGACCATCGGCTTGATCGTCGAGCCGGGCGGGTAAAGGCCGCGCAGCACGCGGTTGTAGAGCGGCTGGTCGATGGAATCACGCAGCTCGCCATAAGCCTTGAAGCTGATGCCGGTGACGAAGGGGTTGGGGTCGAAGCTGGGCTGGCTGACCATCGCCAACACTTCGCCGTTGTTCGGATCGATCGCCACCACCGCACCACGGCGGCCGCCCAGAGCATGCTCGGCGGCCTCCTGCAGTTTCACGTCGAGGCTGAGGACGATGTCCTTGCCCGGTTTCGGGTCGATGCGATTGAGCACACGCAACACACGGCCGCGCGCGTTGGTCTCGACTTCCTCGTAACCGACCTCGCCGTGCAGCTCGTCTTCGTAGAAGCGCTCGATACCGGTCTTGCCGATATGGTGCGTGCCGGCGTAATCGGTCGGGTCGATGCGCTTGAGCTCCTGCTCGTTGATACGCCCGACATAACCGACGGAATGCGCGAAGTGCTCCTGCTGCGGGTAATGCCGCACCAGTTGCGCAGCCACCTCGACGCCCGGCAGGCGGAACTGGTTGACCGCCACACGGGCGATCTGCTCCTCGGACAACTCGAACAGGATAGGCACCGGCTCGAACGGGCGGCGTCCCTGGCGCACGCGACGCTCGAACAGCGCCCGATCATCGTCGGTCAACTCCAGCACTTCGACCACGGTATCGAGTACCTGCAACCAGTCTCCGGCGCGCTCTCGCGTCACCGTCAGGCTGAAGCTCGGCCGGTTGTCGGCGATGATCACGCCATTGCGGTCGAAGATCAGCCCACGCGTCGGCGGGATCGGCTGCACGTGGATACGGTTGTTTTCCGCCAGGGTGCTGTGATGCTCATACTGAATGACCTGCAGGTAATACATGCGCATGATCAGCACGAGCGTCAGCAGCAGGATGAAAGCGCCCCCGACCAGCACACGGCGCCGAACCATGCGTGCGTCTTTTTCGTGATCCTTGAGGCGAATCGGCTGGGGCATCTTTAGGCAGAGCCTACTTCACTTGTGGTACGGGTGGCCGGACAGCACGGTCCAGGCCCGATAGATTTGCTCACCGAGCAGAATACGCACCAGCGGATGCGGCAAGGTCAGTGGCGACAGCGACCAGCGTTGTTCGCTACGCGCGCATACCTCCGGCGCCAGCCCTTCCGGGCCACCGACCATGAGATTGACGTTGCGTGCGTCCAGACGCCAGCGATCCAGCTCCGCGGCCAACTGCTCGGTGCTCCACGGCTTGCCATTGACCTCGAGGGTGACGATACGTTCGCCAGGCTGCACCTTGCTCAGCATGGCTTCACCCTCCTGACGGATCAGGCGCGCGACATCGGCGTTCTTGCCCCGGGTATTCAGCGGAATCTCCACCAGTTCCAGGGGCAGCTCGGCCGGCAGGCGCTTGACGTACTCCTGCCAGCCTTCCTCGACCCAGCGCGGCATGCGCGATCCGACGGCGATCAGTTTGATCCGCACGGTTTGCGCTTACTCGGCCGAATGTTGCGCGCGGCTCTGCTCGGCACCCTGCCACAGGCGCTCGAGGTCGTAGAACTGACGCGCGGTCGGCAGCATGACGTGAACGACGACGTCGCCCAGGTCGAGCAGTGCCCACTCGCCGCTGTCCAGGCCTTCGCTGCCGATCGGGCGCACGCCCTGCTCCTTGACCTTCTCCACCACATTTTCCACCAGCGACTTGACCTGACGGCTCGAGCTACCACTGGCGATCACCATGAAATCGGTGATGCTGGTCTTTTCCTTGACGTCGATGACGGTGATGTCGGTGGCCTTGATTTCTTCCAGTGCCGCTACGGCGATCTTGACCAGCTCGGCGCTGGGCATGGTTTGCTTACTCATATTCGACTCATTTGCCTCATGTAATGGACGTCAACGCGACAGGCGCGACGCTTCAAGCATTGGGCGCACGGTACAGATCGTGCGCCTGGATATAGGCAAGCACCGCATCCGGCAGCAGATAGCGCGCCGAACGACCGGTTGCCAGCAATTGGCGGATCTGCGTGGCGGAAATCGCCAGCGGAGTCTGCCAGATGAAACTGATTTGCCCGCCTGCCCCGCTCAGACTCAACGGGTCGCTGACACTGCGCGCCGCCAGCAGATCGCGCAGCGCCTCCGGTGCCTCGCTGTCGGCATCGGGCCGTTGCAGCACCAGCAGGTGGCAGTGATCGAGCAGTTCCTCCCAGCGGTGCCAGCCAGGCAGGCCGCAGAAGGCATCCCAGCCGAGCAGCAGATACAGCTGATCGCCCTCCGCCAGCTCGGCGCGCACCGATTCCAGGGTGTCGACCGTGTACGACGGTTTGTCTCGGCGCAGCTCTCGGTCATCGACCGTCAGTTGCGCTTCATCGGCCACCGCCAGTTGCACCATGGCCAGACGCTGCTCGGCAGTCGCTTGCGGCGCCTCCCGGTGCGGCGGCCGCGCGCTGGGTATCAGGCGCAGCTCGTCGAGCAGCATGAATTCGGCCACCTCCAACGCTGCACGCAGGTGGCCGATATGCACCGGGTTGAAGGTACCGCCAAGCAGGCCAATACGTCGGGCGCCGTGACTCTGGGCGTCAGTACGCTTCATTTAGGTGCGAATGTGTCCATCGCCAAAGACCACGTATTTCTGGCTGGTCAGTCCATCCAGACCCACCGGCCCACGCGCATGCAGCTTGTCGGTGGAGATACCGATCTCCGCACCCAGGCCATACTCGAAACCATCGGCGAAACGTGTGGAGGCATTGACCATCACCGAGGCGGAATCCACCTCGGTGAGGAAGCGCCGCGCGTCACTGAAGTTCTCGGTGATGATCGAATCGGTGTGCTGCGAGCCGTAGTGGTTGATGTGCTCGATGGCGGCATCCAGGGAGTCGACGATGCGAATCGCCAGGATCGGCGCGTTGTACTCGGCAAACCAGTCGTCCTCGCTGGCCTCCAGCACATCACTGCCAAGCAGTTCGCGCGTCGCGGCATCGCCACGCAGTTCGACGCCCTTGTCACGGTAGATGGCGGCCAGCGGCGGCAGTACGCGAGCCGCGATAGCGGAATGAACCAGCAAGGTTTCCATGGCATTGCAGGGCGAGTAACGCTGGGTCTTGGCGTTGTCGCAGACGCGGATGGCCTTGTCGATGTCGGCGGCGATGTCGACATAGACATGGCAGACGCCGTCCAGATGCTTGATCACCGGCACCTTGGCGTCGCGGCTGATACGCTCGATCAGGCCCTTGCCGCCACGCGGCACGATCACGTCGACGAAGGCCGGCATGCTGATCAGCTCGCCGACGGCAGCGCGATCGGTGGTTTCCACCACCTGCACGGCGGCGGCCGGCAGGTCGGCCTCGGCCAGGCCCTGCTGGATGCAGCGGGCAATCGCCTGGTTGGAATGAATAGCTTCCGAACCGCCGCGCAGGATGGTGGCGTTGCCGGACTTCAGGCACAGGCTGGCAGCATCGATGGTCACGTTCGGACGCGACTCGTAGATGATGCCGATCACACCCAGCGGCACGCGCATGCGACCGACCTGGATGCCGGAAGGCAGGTAGCGCATGTCCTGGATCTCGCCAATCGGGTCAGGCAGGGTCGCCACTTGGCGCAGACCTTCGATCATGCCGTCGATGACCTTAGGGGTCAGCGCCAGGCGGTCGACCATGGCCGGCTCCAGGCCACTGGCGCGCGCAGCGCTCAAATCCAGTTCATTGGCGGCAGTCAGCTCGGCGCGAGCGGCGTCGAGGGCATTGGCAGCGGCCTGCAGCGCGCGGTTCTTCTGCGCGGTGCTGGCACGGGCGAGCACCCGCGAAGCCTGGCGGGCAGCCTGGCCCAGGCGGGTCATGTAGTCGTGCACGGACTCGGTCATGGCGGCGGAGGTCTGGCAATTGGAAAAAGGGGCTGATTATAGCGGGCTCGCGAGGCCACGCCCAGCGGCGTCTGGCAAGCGGTAGACAGGGCGTCCATCGAGCGCCGCCGGTAACGCCGACAGGCGCGCCGCAGAAGCCTTGCGCGGGTGACGGTGACACTCACGGCAAAAGGCCGCCCGAAGGTTGGGTAAACAAAAGCCGTCGCAATGTTTACCTTCAAACTCACCCCGGCGCTGTATGCCGCCCCCCCAACAACAATAAAAACGCCGGAGTGCCCACGCCATGCATTACCGCACCGACTACAGCCCCGCCCTGCTGGCCGCTGCGCCCTCCGTCATGGATATCGCCGGCTGGCGCCTGCATTACCAGGCCTATTCGACCCGCCAGCGCGACACTCGCCAGCCCGTACTGCTGTTGGGCGGCGCCTTTCAGAGCTTTCGCTCCTTCGCTGCCGAGGTCGACGAACTGCTCACCACGCACCCGGTCATTCTGCTCGACCTGCCCAGCCAGGGTGGCAACCTGCAACTGGCACCGGAGCTTGCCCTGGAACACTTGGCCGATCTGATCGCAGGCTTCGCCGAACAATTGCAGCTACCGCCGCTGATGCCCATTGGCCTGTCTTACGGCTCGGCACTGGCCGCGCTGTTCGCCGCTCGGCATCCGCAACGCTGCGCTCGTCTTTTGCTCGCAGGCATCACCGCCTTCGGCCGCCCCGGCGCCCGCCTGATGCTGGAAGAGGGCTTGGCCCTGCTCGATGAAGGTCGCACGGTGGAATTCGCTCAGGGCGCCCTGACCGGGTTGCTCAATCCGTTACACCTGAACGACACCGGCATATCACCGGTGTTTCGCAAGGCGTTGCTGCGGCAGATCCAGCGCCTGAGCCCGGCCGAGGTGGAGCGCTATCGGCAGAACAGCCGGCGCCTGCTGGCGTTCGGCGGCTTCATCGAACATCCGCAGTGCCCGACACTGGTATTGGCCGGCGAGCACGATCATTTCACTCAACCCTGGGAGCACGCGCATTTCGCTGCGGCCTGCCGTCAGGGCGAATGCACCCTGATTCACCAGGCAGACCATCTTGCCCAGTTCGAACAGCGTGAGGCCTGCGCAGCGCTCTACCGCCCCTTTCTCAATCAACGCCCACTGCCATTACGCAGCCCAGGCAGCACCCGCCTGCCGTCCGAGCAGTTGCTTTCCCTGGAGAAGCGCAGCGAGCCACGCCTGGCACCGCGCCAGCGCCAGGCGTGGCTACACCACGCCGAAGGCCAACGATGGCCGGTAGAACTGCGCGAACTGGGCTTCTTTGGCGGGCTGTTGCAGGCCGACCTGCCCACCGCGCTGCCAAGGCGCGGTTGGCAACTTCAGATAGGCGATCTGCCACCTCAACACCTGTTGCCACTGCGCCATGAACAGCAGGATCTGGCCTTCGTCTTCCCGCATACCGATGCCGAAGCCAGCCTGGCGCTGGCCGAGCTGATCCACCCGGCACCATTACCGGCAGCGGCCTGCGCATAACCTGGATACAGCAGCCCAGACAATCTGCCCCGGATTGCATCCGGGCTACGCCTGGAGTCGCGTACGGGGCTAGACCTGCGCCTGAATCACCCGCACCAGACCGGGTAGGTGCGCCGCTGGCAGGCCGAGGCTCACCGCATCGGCGCTGGGATCGAGCACCTGCACCTGATCGAATCCGCAGCGCTGGAAGCCCGCCACGATTTCCGCATGATCGCGGTAATGCAGCGGATAGCTGCCACGGGTCAGCCGACCGATCAGTTCGACACCCCAGCGCAACTGGCGATAGCGCGGGTGCTCGTGCAGATCGGGATAGAGTTCGGTCAGGTAAATACCCTGGGAGAAACCGCGCAACTCAGCAGCAAGGCGGCTCCAGAAGCCCTCGATCAACGCCAGCGGGAAATAGTTGACCAGCCCCTCGGTGATCACCACCACCGGCTGATCGTGATCGAGCTCGGCGAACAGTGCAGCCAGACGCTGATTACCGCGCTCGGCGAGAATATCCACCGCACGCACCTGATGACGGCCATCCAGCCAGCCCTCGCCATGCAGCAGCAGGCGCTTGCGCGCTGCCATGGCCGGTAGGTCGGCCTCGAGGTACTGCAGATGTGGATAACGCGTACAGAAACGACGACCACGTGGCGACAGGCCACAGGCGATCTCCACCACCTGGCGAACACCGCCCTGCTCGATGGCGGCACGGAGTTGCGCGTCGATCTGCAGATGGCGCTGCAGCAGAAGCGCCTCGATGTCCAGGCCGAAACCTGCCCGCGCGCCCCAGGTAACAGGCCACAACAGCGTGTGCACGAAGCGCCCGAAGCCGGTAACGAATGCCGGGTCGGCCAGGCGATGGCGATACCAGACATAACCGGTGTAATGCGCCGAGGGACTGATATGGGCACTACTGGCTCGGGCGCGTTCAGGCATTTTTAAGGCTCTTGTTTTATGCTCGCGGCCCCAGATTAGAACGCTGCGAGATGCTTCGACAGATCATGCCTGCCGAACCCACCCTTAGTTTGCCCTGGCCCGCTGCCCGACCATTGCCCGACGCCTTCTTCGACCGCGATGCACAGTTGGTAGCGCGCGAGCTGCTCGGCAAGGTGATCCGCCACCGCGTCGGTGCGCTCTGGCTCAGCGCCCGGATCATCGAGACCGAGGCCTATTACCTGGTCGACAAGGGCAGCCATGCCTCGCTCGGCTACACGGAGAAGCGCAAGGCACTGTTCGAAGGTGGCGGGCACATCTATATGTACTACGCCCGTGGCGGCGACTCGCTGAATTTCAGCGCCCATGGCCCTGGCAATGCGGTACTGATCAAGTCAGGGCATCCCTGGATCGATGCCATCAGCGGCCCCGAGTCTCTCGCCGTCATGCAACGCAACAATCCCGACAGCCTTGGCCAGCCACGCCCAGCCGAACGGCTGTGCGCCGGGCAGACCTTGCTGTGCAAGGCACTGGGCCTGAAAGTGCCGGACTGGGACGCACGCCGCTTTGACCCGACCCGGCTGTTCGTCGATGACGTCGGCGAGCGCCCGGGGCACATCGTGCAATGCGCGCGCCTGGGGATTCCGCAGGGCCGCGACGAACACCTGCCCTATCGTTTCGTCGATGCGGCCTACGCACGCCACTGCACACGCAACCCTTTGCGTCGAGGCCAGGTCGAAGGACACGACTATCAACTGCATGCGCTGGAGCCCACCCAACCATGATGCAATGGTTCGACAGCATGACCACCTGGCTGCAGGGCAGCCCGCACTGGCTGGCCCTGGCCATATTCCTCGTCGCCTGCCTGGAATGCCTCGCTGTGGCCGGCATCATCATCCCCGGCACCGTGTTGCTGTTCAGTCTCGCCGTACTGGCTGGCAGCGGCGCGTTGGAACTGTGGCAAACCCTGCTGCTCGCCTATACCGGCGGCCTGCTCGGCGATGCGATTTCCTACTGCATCGGCCGGCGCTTCCACCAGGGTATCCGCGGCCTGCCTGTGCTGCGTGACCATCCCGAGTGGCTGAGCGGCGCGGAGAACTATTTCCAACGCTACGGCGTGATAAGCCTGCTGGTCGGTCGTTATATCGGCCCATTGCGGCCGATGTTGCCACTGGTGGCGGGCATGCTGGACATGCCAGCCGTGCGCTTCGCCTTGGTAAGCATACTCGCCGCTGCCGGATGGGCGGTGGCCTATATGCTTCCGGGCTGGGCTACTGGTGCCGCGCTGCGCCTGCCATTGCCGGAAGGTTTCTGGAGCGCCGCCGGAATCGTCTGCGCCACCCTGGCAGTGATGCTGCTGCTGATCATCCAGGCCAGCCTGCGTGAACGCCGCTGGAGCGCCAGCCTCGCCGCCTTGCTCGGTGCCATAGCCCTGACAGCGATGCTGATCGGTTTCCCCCATCTGGACAGCCTCGACCAGGGCTTGATGAAGTTGGTACAGGACGAGCGCAGTGCCGCTTTCGACCCCATCGTGGTGTTCATCACCCGCTTCGGTGATTTCCATATCCAGTTCGCGGTCGGGGTACTGCTGGTGCTGCTTCTGCTTGCCGTACGCCGTTGGCAGGCCGGACTGTTCGTCGGCGGCTGCCTATTGCTCGCCTCGACCGCCACCACCGTGCTTAAGAACCTGCTGGCCCGTTCTCGCCCCGACGTGCTGCTGCAACCACTGGAAAGCTACAGCTTGCCCAGCGGGCACAGCTCGGCGGCGTTTGCCTTCTTTCTCGCGCTGGGCATTCTGGCGGGTCGCGGCAGCGCTGCACGCACGCGGCTGACCTGGCTGTTGGTGGCCTGCCTGCCGGCCTTGGCCATCGCCCTGTCGCGGGTATATCTGGGCGTGCATTGGCCCAGCGACATCATCGCTGGCGCGCTGGTAGCGGCCACCAGCTGCGCGCTCAGCCTGGCGCTGATCCAGCGTGCGGCACCGATGCAGGCGTTGCCGGCGAAGGTATGGTGGCTGGTGATACCGGCGTGCACCGCGCTGCTCGGAGCCATGGTCACCTGGCAGTTGTCCGCTACCTTGCTGCGTTACAGCTATTGAACAGAATCATGCTCACAGACAAGGCCAGGGTCTGGCACGGATAGCTTGGTAGGGTGCGCCGTGCGCACCTGTAACAATGGCACCAACATTTGAGTACGCGCGGATCGGGCGCCCTACGAAGCATCGCCCTGCAACTGTTCCACCATGGACTGCAACTGAGTCAAGCGCTGCTCAGGGTCGTCCAGTTGCAACAGTTGCAGCTTCTGCCCCGGCTCCAGCGGCAATAGATAGGCGAGCTGGTTGGCCAGTTGCAACTGGCCACTGGGCAAACCGGCCATGCCCAGACCTTCGACCAGCGGATGCTGTGCAAGGGCGGTTAGCAATGCCGCCAGGTCGGCGTGCTCGCCCAGCAGCGGACGCTCCTCCTGCTCGTCGAGCCACTGCACGTCGGCGATGGTCAACTGATCCGGCAAGACCTGGGCACGCTCCACCTTGAAGCGGCGGCCGCCCTCGACACGAATGCCCAGCAAGCCATTGGGACGCTGCTGAAAATCACGCACCAAGGCCTCGCAGCCGACAGCAGCAAAACGGCTGGCAGCCTCACCGACCTCGTCACCCTCGACGATGCACACCACACCAAAACCGCTGCCCTGCTTCATGCAACGGCTGATCATGTCCAGATAACGCGCCTCGAAAATCTGCAGGTCGAGCATGCAGCCTGGAAACAACACGGTATTGAGCGGGAACAGCGGCAGATTCATCGGGGCGTACGCCTTCAACGGGAGAACGTGCCGCAGTGTGCCAGTTGAACTCGCGGCTTTACAGCAGCAGGACGAACACCAACGGCAACAGCACTGCGGTAATCACCCCCATCAGACTCATGGCCAGGGCAGCGAAGGCACCGCATTCGTCACTCTCCTGCAAGGCCCGCGCAGTACCCACCGCGTGGGCGGTAATGCCAAGCGCCAAGCCCTGTGCAGCCGGGTGATGGACGCGACACAGGCGCAGCACCGATGGGCCGACGATGGCGCCGATGACACCAGTGATCATCACGAACACGGCGGCCAGCGCGGCGATACCACCGATCTGGTCAGCCACCAGCATGGCGATGGGCGAAGTCACCGACTTCGGCGCCATGCTCCTGAGCATCAGTTGCTCGGCGCCGAACAGCCAGGCCAGACCGGCGCCCAGCGCGGTGGCCAGCGTGCCGGCCACGATCAGGGTAATCAGGATCGGCCAGAACAGCTGGCGGATGCGCCGCAGGTTGAGAAACAGCGGCACCGCCAGGGCGACGGTGGCCGGGCCGAGCAGCAGGGTCAACGCCTCGACGCTGCGTTTGTACTCGGTGAAACTCAGGCCGCAGATCAGCAGGATGCCGATGACCGTGAGCATCGATACCAGCACCGGCTGAAGGAACACCCAACGGGTTCGTTCATAGGCGGCCATGGCCAGTTGATAGGCGCCAAGAGTGATGCCGATGCCGAACAACGGGTGATGGGTCAGCGCCTGCCAGGCATTGTGCCACTCGAGACTCATACCTCCTCCCGACGCTGCTGACGGTCGATCAGACGCTGCATCAGCCAGCCGGCGAACGCCACCGAGATCAGCAACGACAAAACCAGGGCGCCGACCACGGCCCAGAAATCCTCGGCGATATCACTGGCGTAAGCCATCACTCCCACGGCCGGCGGCACGAGGATCAGCGGCAGGTATTTGAGCAGGCTGCTGGAGGCCACGCTGAGCGGCTCACCCACCTCACCGCGCACCAGCAGGAATACGAACAACAGCAGCATGCCAATGATCGGCCCCGGCAGCATGGGCAGCAGCAACGCATTGAGAACGGTACCGAGCAACTGACACAGCACCAGCCAGGATAGGCCGCGAAGCAGCATGATTGAGGTCTCCAGAAGACGAGTGATGGCCGTCATCACCTTTGATAAAGGGGATTGCGGGCATACTTGAGGGCATGTCGGCCATTATAGGACTGTTGGCCTCCTGATTGCCTTTTCTATGACGTGCCATTCGTGCGACGGGGCGGGCTTGACCCCATGCCGTGCCCATGATGATCTAGCCCGCAACGGTTCCACGCACACAACAAAAACACCCGCGTCCTCAAGGAGGAACTATGCCGTCAGTACCCGTAGCAGAACTCAAGGACTATGTTGGCAAGGAACTCGGCAAGTCCGAGTGGCTGACCATCGACCAACAGCGCATCAACCAGTTTGCCGAATGCACCGGCGACCACCAGTTCATCCACGTCGACCCGGAAAAGGCCAAACTGACCCCCTTCGGCACCACCATCGCCCATGGCTTCCTGTCGCTGTCGCTGGTACCGATGCTGATGGAAAAGATCATGATCATGCCGCAAGGCCTGAAAATGGCGGTCAACTACGGTCTGGACAGCGTGCGCTTCATCCAGCCGGTCAAGGTCAACTCCAAGGTGCGCCTGGTGGTGACCCTGACTGACGCCAACGAGAAGAACCCTGGCCAGTGGTTGCTCAAGGCCCGCGCGGTACTGGAGATCGAAGGCCAGGAGAAACCGGCCTACATCGCCGAACCGCTGACACTCTGCTTCGTCTGATCCTCCCCACCGGTTGACGACGCGCCGCGCCAGCGGCGATAACGTCCTCATACCTGCAACTGTGCGGCGCATCTGCGCCGCCAGTCGCGCTTGCGGCATACTGCGTGCCGATGCTTAGACCTGGACGTCCTGATGATTTCGCCTACCCTGCGCCTCGCCCCTCTTTGCCTGAGCCTGCTGCTCGTCGCCTGTGACGACGTGAGCAAGGTGCTGCCGCCGGACGCGATTCTGCCCGACGGCGGCCAGTACCGCGGCGAAGTGGTCGATGGCTTGCTGCAAGGCCCGGGTCGCCTGGATTACCGCAATGGCAGCTGGTTCGTCGGCCCGTTCAAGGATGGCATGCTCGAAGGCGCCGGCGAATGGCAAGGGCCGGGCGGCGAACATTATCTGGGGGACTTTCACGAAGGCATGTTCCACGGCCAGGGCACCCTGACCTACAGCGATGGCAGCCGCTATCAGGGTGGCTTCGAACGCAACCGATTCAGTGGTGAAGGCCTTCTGGAACAGGGTGGTCAGCGCTATCAGGGCGAGTTTCTCAATGATCGTTTTCATGGCCTGGGCAGACTCGAAATGCCCGATGGCAGCAGCTTCCAGGGTCAGTTCGTAGCAGGAGCGCCCGAAGGCCAGGGCGTTCGTACCGATGCCTATGGCAACCAGTACAGCGGGCTGTTCAGCCAGGGTACGCTCAATGGCCAGGGCAACTACACCGGTGCCGATGGCGATAACTACAGTGGTGATTTCCGCAATAGCGAGTTTCACGGCAAGGGTCGTTACCAGAGCGCCGACGGCGATGTCTGGGCCGGCGAATTCGTCGATGGCGTGATGCAAGGCAGTGGCGCCTACAACAGCAGCGACGGCAGCCGCTATCTCGGCCAGTTCGAGGACTGGCGCTATCAAGGCGAAGGGCTGCTGACGCTGGCCGATGGCAATGTCTACCAGGGCCACTTCGCCGCCGGTGAATACAGCGGCGAAGGCACCCTGACCCAGGCCGACGGCACGCGCCAAAGCGGCACCTGGCAGCGCGGTCGCCTGATCCGCGACGAACAGGGGCAACCTGTCGCCGACAGTCTGGAACTGGGCCTGCTGCAACAGGGGCACCTGCTCGACGAAACCATCGCCGCAATCCCGACGTCAACACCGGCGCGCGAACTCTACGCCCTGACCCTGGCCGGCGACGGCAAGCAGAGCGTGTTCATGCGCGAAGCCGATTATGTCAGCCAGTTGATGCGCGAACGCTTCGGCGCCTATGCCAGCGTCACCCTGGTCAACCACCGCGACCATATGGCCGACCGCCCACTGGCTACCCGCGAGAATCTCACCCGTATCGTCCAGGCGCTGGCCGAGCGCACCGGCGAGGAAGACCTGGTATTCATCTACCTGACCAGCCATGGTTCGCGCCAGCATGAACTCAATCTCGACCAGCCACGCCTGCAACTGGCCGATCTGCCCGCCAGCGAGCTGGCCGCGCTACTCACCCCACTGAAGGATCGCAACAAGGTGGTGGTGATCTCGGCCTGCTATTCCGGCGGCTTCATCCCGCCACTGAAAGACGAGAAAACCCTGGTGATGACTGCCGCGCGGGCTGACCGGGTATCCTTCGGCTGCAGCGAAGAAAACGACTTCACCTATTTCGGCCGAGCCCTGTTCGCCGAAGCACTGGCCGAGACCGACAACCTCGAGCGCGCCTTCGAACTGGCCAAGGAACGGGTCGCAGAACGTGAGCAGAGCGACGGTTTCGAACCCTCCGAGCCGCAGATCTGGGCCCCCCGTGGGGTGCTCCAGCACTGGCGCAGCCTGCGCCAGAGTCAGGCCGAACGCGCACTCAGTGCCGCAGCC
This sequence comes from Pseudomonas mendocina, assembly GCF_003008615.1. Taxonomy (NCBI): domain Bacteria; kingdom Pseudomonadati; phylum Pseudomonadota; class Gammaproteobacteria; order Pseudomonadales; family Pseudomonadaceae; genus Ectopseudomonas; species Ectopseudomonas mendocina. Next base: position 3,349,332 of record NZ_CP027657.1, on the reverse strand, counting down.
AGCCCCACCGCAAACGAATAGCGACTGCTAAGCTCAGTTGTAACGGACAAGAGACAATCGAATGCACCTGACCCCGCAGCACATCCTCATCGCCGGCGCCACCGGTCTTACCGGCGAACACCTGCTCGACCGCCTGCTCAGCGAGCCGACGGTGAGTCGCGTGCTGGCACCGACACGTCGTCCGCTGGCGGCTCACCCACATCTGGAAAACCCGGTGGGCGACCTGGCCACCCTGTTGCCGACACTGTCGGGCGAGGTGGATACCGCCTTCTGCTGCCTCGGCACCACCATCAAGCAGGCCGGTTCACAGGAAGCCTTCCGCGCCGTCGATCACGACCTGGTGCTGGCCTTCGCCCGCCGCGCCCGTGAACTGGGCGCACGCCACCTGGTGGTGATCAGCGCGCTCGGCGCCAACCCGCAATCCTCGGTGTTCTACAACCGCGTCAAGGGGGAAACCGAAGAAGCGCTGAAAGCCATGGGCTGGCCGCAACTGACCATCGCCCGTCCTTCCCTGCTGCTCGGCACCCGACATGACTTCCGCCTCGGCGAACGCCTCGCGGCACCGCTGCTACGCTGGCTGCCGGGCAAGTACCGGGGCATCGATGCCTGCGCCCTGGCGCGCGCGCTCTGGCGCCTGGCACTGGAAGAGCAGGACGGCATCCGCGTGATCGAATCCTCCGACCTTCGCCGTCTGGGACGCTGACCTCATGACCACCCTGATCGAGGCGCTGCAGGGCGCCGATATGCTGGAAATCGATGGCCTGCATGCCTGGCAGTTCGAGCTGGATGACGCCCTGCTGCAAAAGCCAGACGCCGACGCCACGCAGCCACTACTGTGGATCGAGTGCATGGACGGGCGCACCGCACGGCGCTGGCAGTTCAGCCTGGCCTCGGTGCGTGCCTCCGCGCACGATGCGCCAAACGACAGCTGGACGCTCGCCGATGCCAACGGCCCGCACGTACTGAAATGCTTTGCCGCCTTCCGCGGCGACAACCTCGACGACGAGGACGACGAGGACGACGAGGACGACGACGAAGTGCCATGAACCTCTACGAGCGCTACGTGCTGCCGCATCTGATCGACGTCGCCTGCGGCATGGGCGCGGTGATGAAAGCGCGCTCACAACTCGTACCGCAGGCGCAAGGTCGCGTGCTGGAGATCGGCATTGGTAGCGGCCTGAACCTGGGCTTCTACGACCCGCAACGGGTAGAGGTCGTGGTCGGGGTCGACCCGTCCGCCGCCATGCAACGCCTGGCCCGTGAGCGCGCCGCGCGCTGCCAGGTGCCGGTGGAGATGATCGCCCTGGAGCTCGGACAGATTCAGGCGGCGAACGCCAGCTTCGACGATATCGTCTGCACCTTCACCCTGTGCACCATCCCCGACGCGGTCGCCGCCCTGCGCGAGATGCGCCGCGTGCTCAAGCCCGGCGGGCGCCTGCTGTTCTGCGAGCATGGTCTGGCGCCGGATCTGCCGGTGGTGCGTTGGCAAAAGCGCCTGACACCGCTATGGAAGCCCTTGGCCGGCGGCTGCCACCTGGATCGCGACATACCGGCGCTGATCGCTGCCGGCGGCTTTCATGTCCGCCAGTTGGAAACCGGCTACCTCAAGGGACCACGACCGATGACCCACGTTTATCGCGGCTGGGCTGACTGAGGTTCAAGCACTTGGTTGCGCTGCAAGCCTAGGTGCGCACGGCGCACCCTACTTCACACCTCTGAACGGATCGCCAGCGGATCCACCAGCCCGGCGGCGATGGCCATACCCACCAGCTCCGGTAGGGTGTCCGCCTGCATGCGCTTCATCACCCGCGAGCGATACAGGTCGACGGTCTTCACGCTGATATCGAGTTGCTCGGCCACCTCGCGGTTGGTGTAACCACGCACCAGCGGCAGCAGTACATCGCGCTCACGCGGGGTAAGCTGATCGAGCCGTGCCTGCACCTCGGCCAGGCGCGGATCATGCCGAGGACGTGCCGGGCGGCGATCCAGCGCCTGCTGCACGCTGTCGAGCAGCAACTGCTCGTTGTAGGGCTTCTCGATGAAGTCCACCGCACCGGCCTTGAACGCGCGTACCACGATGGGTACATCGGCATGACCGCTGACGAAGATCACCGGCAGATCGATACCACGCGCGCGCATTTCTTCCTGCACGTTCAGCCCGCCCATGCCTGGCATACGCACATCGAGCAGCACGCAGGCATTGGCAGTCGGATCGCACGCCTCGAGAAAGGCACGACCGCTGGTGAACGGCACGCCAGTCAGCCCCACCGACTCCAGCAGCCAGAGCGTCGAGTCGAGCATGCCCTGGTCGTCATCGACCACATAAACCCGTTGTTGCATCTGTGTGCAGCTCCTCTTGTTGTTATCAATGACTACGTTTGCGTAGTCGGTAGCTGTAGGGCGAACCGGAACGCCCTACACCTGAGTACGCCTTACCTCGGATTACCTCTCGCTTTCCTCCCCTCTACCCAGTGGCAAACGGCACTCCAGACACAGTCCGCCACCCTCGGCAGGGAAGGCTTCCAGCGCGCCACCAAAGCCCTCGACGATGCTGCGACTCATGGACAGGCCAAGCCCAAGGCCATCAGCCTTGCTGGTGTAAAAGGGCGTGAACAGCTTGCCCAGTTGTTCCTCGCTGACGCCCGGCCCCTGATCGATCACCCGGATCGCCAGGCTGCCGTCGCGCTCACCGGCCTCCAGGCGCACCTGCGAGGGCACGCCCGGGTGCAGGTCGCGGTTGGCCTCGATGGCGTTGCGCAGCAGGTTGAGCAGCACCTGTTCGAGCAATACGCGGTCGGCGAACACTGACGGCAGATTGTCCGGCAAGCCGTCGCTCACCGCCACCTGCGCCGTACCCGCCTCCCAGTTGCACAGGCGCACCGCCTCGCGGGCCACCTCGGCCAGGTTGAGTGCCTGCATGCGCCGCTGGCCCTTGCGCAGGAAGGCACGCAGGCGCTTGATCACGGCCGAGGCGTGGTTGGCGTGCTCGGTGATACGCGCCAGGCCCTGGCCCACCTTGTCCACACCGGCCGGATCGCCGCCCACACCCAGCAGGTAGCGCTGGCTGGCGCTGGCGTAGTTGACCACCGCCGCCAGCGGCTGGTTGATTTCGTGGGCAATACCCGAGGCCAATTCGCCCAGGGTAATCAGGCGCGTGGTGTGCGCCAGCTCGTCTTCCAGGCGCCGCTTGTTCTCTTCGGCCTGGATGCGCGCGGTGATGTCTCGCGACACGCTGACCACCTCGACCACGGCACCGGTGTAGGTTTCACGGATGGCGCGACTGGCCGTCTCGAACCACAGGTAGCGCCCGTCGCGATGACGGATGCGGTAGGTCATGGTGTGGTAGCCGTCTTCCTCCAGCGCTTCACGCGCCTGCTTGGCCTGCTGATTGAGCTCCTGCGGGTGCAGCAGGCTGTCGACCGCCACACCGCGCAGTTCTTCCGGCCAGTAACCGAGCAGCGTCCAGCTGGCAGGCGTGGCGTCGAGGAACACACCGTCGGGGGTGTGCCGGGAAATCAGGTCAGTGGTGTTCTCGGTGATCAGCCGGTACAGGCGCTGTGCCCGCGCCGCCTTGCGGCTCTCGCGCACTTCGCGGGTGGCTTCGCGACAACGCGCCAGCACGCGTTGCTCCACCTGATCCGGGATGAAGCACCAGATCAGGATGCGCTCGCCGTCCTGCGCCTCTACTGCCTCGATGGCGCGGCGCTGCTCCAGGCAGGCGCGCACCAGCGGCAGATGGTTGACCGGCAGCAGTTCGCCGACCTGCGCCAGCGAGCGCTCGCCGAGTAGTGTCTGCAGCGCCGCGTTGCTTTCCAGCAGGCGCGCCTCGGCATCGAGCAGCAGCGCCGGCTGTGGGTCGGCCGAAAGCAGCGGTGCGCTGCGTGCCAGACCAGCCGCCAGCTCGACCATCTGCGCGAGCATTTCGCGCAGCCACGGCAACCACTCCACCCCCGCCGCCTCGTCGACCTGCAGCAACAGTACGCCGGGCTGGCCGGGTTGTAGCTCTAGGGCCAGCGCCTGGCCGTGGTGCAGCGCCGCGCGGCGCAGGCGTCCGGCCAGCCAGCAGGGCAATTGCCGCAAGGCGTCGAAGGTCAGTGCGGGTTGCTCGCCGAGGGCCGAGAACAGCGCTTCGTCGCTGGCCTCCAGCGGATCGCCCATGCCCGGCGGCAGGCGTGGCCCGTCGTCTTCCTGGGCATAAGTGCGGCTGGCCGGCTGCCAGGCCAGGTACCAGGCCTGGCGCACCTGTGGGCAACCCAGCAAGGCACGGCGCAGGGCGATGGCTCGCTCAGCCAGCGGCGGCGCCTCGCGCTGGATGCGCAGCCACGACTGCAGGGGAACGGCGGAAAGACGCGGGTCGACATTCATATAGTAATTATTCTATAAAACCTTGGTACAACTTCCATAAAAAACAGAAATAACCTATAAATTAACGCCAGCAAGCTTCGGTAATGCCTGCATAATTACCGGAATAACCAGAGCTAACAATCAGCCAAAGGTGTATCGCCATGTCGATCTACGAACAGGGCCTCAGCCGTGCCCCTGTCAACCATGTCGCCCTCAGCCCGCTGAGCTTCATCGAACGCACCGCCGCCATCTACCCGCACTACCCAGCGGTGGTGCATGGCTCGATTCGTCGCAACTGGGCCGAGACCTACGCACGCTGCCGGCGCCTGGCCTCGGCGCTGGCCGGTCGTGGCATCGGCCAGGGCGATACGGTGGCGGTGATGCTGCCGAACATTCCGGCGATGCTCGAAGCGCATTTCGGCGTGCCGATGATCGGCGCAGTGCTCAACACCCTCAACGTGCGCCTGGACGCCGAGGCCATCGCCTTCATGCTGCAGCATGGCGAGGCCAAGGTGGTGATCGCCGACCGCGAGTTCTATGACGTGGTGCACGCCGCCATCGGTATGCTCGACCACCCGCCGCTGGTGATCGACGTCGATGACCCCGAGTACGGCGAAGGCCAGGCGGTCAGCGACCTGGACTACGAGGCTTTCCTCGCCGAGGGTGACCCGGAATTCGCCTGGCAATGGCCGACGGACGAGTGGCAGGCCATCAGCCTCAACTACACCTCCGGCACCACCGGCAATCCCAAGGGCGTGGTCTATCACCACCGCGGCGCCTTCCTCAACGCCATGGGTAACCAGATGACCTGGAACATGGGCAACCATCCGGTCTACCTGTGGACATTGCCGATGTTCCACTGCAATGGCTGGTGCTACCCCTGGACCATCACCGCCCTGGCTGGCGTGCACGTGTTCCTGCGCCGCGTCGACCCGGCGAAGATTCTAACCCTGATCCGCGACGAGCAGGTCACCCACCTGTGCGGCGCGCCCATCGTGCTCAACGCACTGGTGAACATGCCGGCCGAAGCCAAGGCGGCCATCGATCATCCGGTCAAGGCCATGGTCGCCGGCGCCGCGCCGCCCGCCAAGGTGATCGGCGCGGTGGAAGAAATGGGCATCGCCGTAACCCACGTCTACGGCCTCACCGAGGTCTATGGCCCAGTGACCCTGTGCGCCTGGCACGCCGAATGGGACGAACTGCCGCTGGAGGAGCGCGCCACTATCAAGGCGCGCCAGGGCGTGCGTTACCCGACCCTGGAAGGGGTGATGGTCGCCGACCCGAAAACCCTGGAGCCGGTGCCGCGTGATGGCCAGACCATCGGCGAGATATTCATGCGCGGCAACACCGTGATGAAGGGCTACCTGAAGAACCCCAGCGCCACCGCCGAGGCCTTCGAGGGCGGCTGGTTCCACACCGGCGACCTGGGTGTGTGCCACGCCGATGGCTACGTGGAAATCCGCGACCGCCTCAAGGACATAATCATCTCCGGCGGCGAGAACATCTCCACCATCGAGGTCGAGGGTGTGCTCTATCGCCACCCAGCGGTGCTGGAGGCTGCCGTGGTCGCCCGCCCGGACGAGAAATGGGGCGAGACGCCCTGCGCCTTCATCACCCTGAAGACCGGCCAGCAGGTCAGCGACAGCGAGATCATGGCCTTCTGCCGCGAACACCTGGCCGGCTTCAAGGTGCCCAAGACCGTGGTCTTCACCCAATTGCCGAAGACCAGCACCGGCAAGATCCAGAAGTTCGTCCTGCGCGATATGGCCAGGACGCTGTAACCCCCATCCGGCGCCACCGGTGGCAGGCCCTGCGCCTACCACCGTGGCCCCGTTCGCCTGGCCACAACAAAAACAAGGAGCCGTAGCATGAGCCAACCCGAAACGATCCACACGCTGCGATACGCACGCATCCGCAACCACCCCAAGTTCCAGGAGCTGGCACGCAGCCGTGCCCGCCTGGCCTGGACGCTGACCGCCCTGGTGCTGGGCGGCTACTACCTGTTCATGCTGGTGGTGGCGTTCTTCCCGCAGTGGCTGCACGCGCCGCTGGAAACCGGCAGCCAGCTGACCGTCGGCATCCCCGCCGCCGCGGCAGTGATCGTGCTGTCCTGGCTGCTCACCGGCTGGTACGTGCGCGTTGCCAACACCCGTTTCGACGCACTCAGCGCCGAACTGCTGGAGGAGCTGCAATGAAGCGCTTTTCCCTGCTCGGCAGCGCCCTGCTCGCCCTCGCTCCCCTGGCGGCCAACGCCGCACCGCTGGTGGCCGAGAAACAGCCCATCAACCTGCACGCCATCGCCATGTTCTTCGTGTTCGTCGTCGCCACCCTTATGATCACCTGGTGGGCGGCGCGGCAAACCAAATCCACCTCCGACTTCTACACCGCCGGCGGCGGCATCAGTGGCTTCCAGAACGGCCTGGCGATCGCCGGTGACTACATGTCCGCTGCGACCTTGCTGGGCCTCTCCAGCCTGGTGTTCGCCAAAGGCTACGACGGCTTCGTCTACACCGTGGCGTTCTTCGTCGGCTGGCCGGTGATCACCTTCCTGATGGCCGAGCGCCTGCGCAACCTGGGCAAGTACACCTTCGCCGACATCGTCTCCTATCGCCTCGACCAGACCCGCATCCGCACCTTCGCTGCCTTCGGTTCGCTGACCGTGGTGTGCTGCTACCTGGTGGTGCAGATGGTCGGCGCCGGCCAGCTGATCAAGCTGCTGTTCGGCCTCGACTACAGCACGGCGGTGATGGTGGTGGGCGCGCTGATGCTGGTCTACGTGATCTTCGGCGGCATGATCGCCACCACCTGGGTGCAGATCATCAAGGCCGTGCTGCTGCTCGCCGGTGGCACCACCCTGGCCGGCCTGGCGCTGGCCGAGTTCGGTTTCAGCCTGGAGACCCTGGCCGCCCGCGCCGTGGAAAGCCATGCCATAGGCTGGAACATCATGGGGCCGGGCAGCATGCTGGCCGACCCGATCAACGCGGCATCGCTGTCGCTTGGTCTGGTGTTCGGCATCGCCGGTCTACCGCACATCCTGATGCGCTTCTTCACCGTGCCCAACGCCAAGGAAGCGCGCAAATCGGTGTTCTACGCCACCGGCTTCATCGGCTTCTTCTTCCTCGTGGTGATGGTGCTGGGTTACGCGGCCATCGTCATCGTCGGGCGTGATCCGCAGTTCTTCGTCGACGGCGACCTGTCCGGCGCGCTGGTCGGTGGCGGCAACATGGTGGCCATGCACCTGGCCAAGGCCGTAGGCGGAAACCTGTTCCTCGGCTTCCTCTCGGCCGTGGCCTTCGCCACCATCCTCGCGGTGGTCGCAGGCCTTGCCCTGGCCGGCGCGTCGGCCATCTCCCACGACCTGTACGCCACCGTGCTGAAGAAGGGCCAGGCCAGCGAACGCGAAGAAATGCGCGTGACCCGCTTCGCCACCATCGGCCTGGGTATCGTCGCCATCGGCCTGGGCATCCTGTTCGAGAAGCAGAACGTCGCCTTCCTGGTCGGCCTGACCTTCGGTATCGCCGCCTCGACCAACTTCCCGGTGCTGATCATGGCCATGTACTGGAAAGGCCTGACCACCCGCGGTGCCCTGCTGGGCGGTTTTGCCGGGCTGATCAGCGCGCTGACGCTGGTGATCCTGTCGCCGGCGGTCTGGGTCGCGGTGCTCGGCAATGCGCAGGCGATCTACCCTTACGATCACCCGGCACTGTTCTCCATGCCGCTGGCGTTCATCGTCATCGTCCTGGTGTCCAAGCTCGACAACAGTGCCCGCGCGGCCCGCGAGCGCGAGGCCTTCGACGATCAGTTCGTCCGTGCACAGACCGGCCTGGGGGCGGCTTCCGCCTCCAGCCATTGATTCACCACCCCAACCGGGGTGAGCAAGCGGAGCACCTGACTGTCGAATGCCAGGTGCTCCTTCTCCGTTTCACTGGCCGGGTTCGCCCGGCGTCACGCATGAGGTGACCGATGCCCGAATTCAACGCCCCGCTGCGCGACATGCGCTTCGTCCTCCATGAAGTCTTCCAGGCCCCCAGCCTGTGGGCACGCCTGCCGGCCCTGGCGGACACCGTCGATGCCGATACCGCCGACGCCATCCTCGAAGAAGCCGCCAAGGTCACCGGCGGCCTGATCGCCCCGCTCAACCGCAGCGGCGACGAGGAAGGCGCGCAATGGGAAGGCGGCAACGTACGCACCCCGGCCGGTTTTCGCGAGGCCTACGCCACCTACACCGAAGGCGGCTGGGTCGGCCTGTCCGGCAACCCGCAGTACGGTGGCATGGGCATGCCCAAGATGCTCGCCGTGGCCTTCGAGGAAATGCTCTACGCCGCCGGCTCCAGCTTCGCGCTGTACTCGGCGCTGAGTTCCGGCGCCTGCCTGGCCATCGACGCCCATGCCAGCGAAGAACTGAAAACCACCTACCTGCCGCCGATGTACGAGGGCCGCTGGGCCGGTTCCATGTGCCTGACCGAGGCCCACGCTGGCACCGACCTGGGCATCATCAGAACCCGCGCCGAGCCGCAGGCGGACGGCAGTTACAAGGTTACCGGCAGCAAGATCTTCATCACCGGCGGTGAGCAGGATCTGACCGAGAACATCATCCATCTGGTGCTGGCCAAGCTGCCGGACGCACCGGCCGGGCCGAAAGGCATCTCGCTGTTCTTGGTACCCAAGGTAATGGTCAACGCCGATGGCAGCCTGGGCGCACGCAACGCGGTGAACTGCGGCTCCATCGAGCACAAGATGGGCATCAAGGCCTCGGCCACCTGCGTGATGAACTTCGACGGTGCCACCGGCTATCTGATCGGTGAGGTCAACAAGGGCCTGGCGGCGATGTTCACCATGATGAACTACGAGCGCCTGTCCATCGGCATCCAGGGCATCGGCTGCGCCGAGGCGTCCTACCAGTCGGCTGTCAGCTACGCCCGCGAACGTATCCAGAGCCGCGCCGCTAGCGGCCCAGTGGCCAAGGACAAGGTCGCCGACCCGATCATCGTGCACGCCGACGTGCGCCGCATGCTGCTGACCATGAAGGCACTGAACGAAGGCGGTCGCGCCTTTGCCTGCTACGTCGGCCAGCAGCTCGACCTGGCCAAGTACGCCGAGGACGCGGATGAGCGGCAGAACGCCGAAGCCCTGGTCGCCCTGCTCACTCCGGTGGCCAAGGCCTTTTTCACCGACACCGGGCTGGAAAGCTGCGTGCACGGCCAGCAGGTGTTCGGCGGCCACGGCTATATCCGCGAATGGGGCCAGGAGCAGTTGGTACGCGACGTGCGCATCGCACAGATCTACGAAGGCACCAACGGCATCCAGGCACTCGACCTGCTAGGGCGCAAGGTGGTGGCCAATGGCGGCGCCGCGCTGCGCCTGTTCGCCAGCGAAGTGCGCGACTTCGCCCATGCCCATGAATCGCCGTTCGGCGAACGCCTGGTGGAAGCGCTGGAGCGCCTGGAAGCGCTCAGCGGCTGGCTGCTGGAGCAGGCCAAGGGCGATCCCAACTCGGTGGGCGCCGCCTCGGTGGAGTACCTGCACCTGTTCGGCTATGTCGCCTACGCCTACATGTGGGCACGCATGGCGGCCGTGGCGCAGACCTCGCAGAGCGAAGACGACGTCTTCTACAGCGGCAAGCTGGCCACTGCAGAGTTCTTCTTCGCCCGCCTGCTGCCGCGCACCCTGAGCCTGGAGGCGAGTATTCGTGCTGGAAGCCAGCCTCTGTACGGCCTGGCCGCAGAGCAGTTCTAAACGTAGGGCGAGTGCAACCCGCCACTACCAAGCCGGCGAGTTGCACCCGCCCTACAGGATTGAGCGTTCGCGCGGCGTCAAGCCGCGCTTTTTTATTCAAACCTCGGCTGCGCCATATTCAGCCGACGAGGAGCCTCTATGCGTGAAGTCGTAATCGTCGCCGCCTGCCGCACCGCCATCGGCAGCTTCCAAGGCGCGTTGAGCCGTACTCCAGCCCCGCAGCTAGGCGCCGTGGTGATCCGCGAACTGCTGACCCGCGCCGGCATCGATGGCGAACAAGTCGACGAGGTGATCCTCGGCCAGGTGCTCACCGCAGGCAGCGGGCAGAACCCGGCCCGGCAGAGCGTGATCCTCGCAGGTCTTCCGCACACGGTGCCGGCCATGACCCTGAACAAGGTCTGCGGCTCCGGCCTCAAGGCGGTGATTCTCGGCGCCCAGTCTATCCAGTGCGGCGACGCCGACATCGTCATCGCCGGCGGCCAGGAGAACATGAGCCTTTCGCCCTACGTAATGCCTGGCGCCCGCAACGGTATGCGCATGGGCCATGCACAACTGGTCGACAGCATGATCCAGGATGGTCTGTGGGATGCCTTCAACGACTACCACATGGGTATCACCGCCGAGAACCTGGCCGAACAGTACGGCATCGACCGCGCCGAACAGGACGCCTTCGCCTTGCGCTCGCAACAACGCGCCCAGGCTGCCATCGAGGCAGGTCGTTTCGCAGGCGAGATCGTGCCGGTGGAAATCCCGCAACGCGGCCGTGAACCTCTGAGTTTTAGCCAGGACGAGCAGCCGCGTGCCGGTACCAGCCTGGACAGCCTGGGCAAGCTACGCCCGGCCTTCAGGCACGACGGCACGGTGACCGCCGGCAACGCCTCGACCCTCAACGACGGCGCCGCTGCGGTGCTGCTGATGAGCGCCGAGAAAGCCGCTGAACTGCAATTGCCGGTGCTGGCACGTATCGCCGCCCACGCCAGTGCCGGCGTCGACCCGGCCGTGATGGGCATTGGCCCGGTATTCGCCAGTTGCAAGGCACTGGAGCGCGCCGGCTGGAGCCTGGAGCAGCTCGACCTGATCGAGGCCAACGAAGCCTTCGCCGCCCAGGCCATCGCCGTTGGCCGCGAGCTGCACTGGGACAGCGCCAAGGTCAACGTCAACGGCGGCGCCATCGCCCTCGGCCACCCCATCGGCGCATCGGGCTGCCGCATTCTGGTCAGCCTGATCCACGAAATGCAGCGCCGTGAAGCACGTCGCGGCCTGGCCACGCTATGCATCGGCGGCGGTCAGGGTGTGGCCCTGGCCATCGAGCGCTGAAACAATCGCCATACCCGGTGGATCAGCTCCAGGCGTTCCATCCAAAGCAATAGCCAAACGACAAGAACAAGAGAAACCCCATGCGAACCCTGACCACCCTGACCGGCAACAGCCAGAAACTCGATGGCGGCGCCATGTTCGGCAATGCGCCCAAGGCCCTTTGGCAACGCTGGATGCCCGCCGACGAACTGAACCGTATCGACCTCGGCTGCCGCGCCCTGCTGGTGCAGGAAGACGAGCGCAACATCCTGGTGGAAACCGGCATCGGCGCCTTCTTCAGCCCGGAGCTGAAACAGCGCTTCGGCGTGCAGGAAGATCGTCACGTGCTGCTCGACAGCCTGGCGGCGGTGGGCCTGAGCGATGCCGATATCGACATCGTGGTGCTCACCCACCTGCACTTCGATCATGCCGGCGGCCTGCTCGCCGCCTGGCAGGAAGGCCAGCCCGCTCGCCTGCTGTTTCCCCATGCCCGCTTCATCACGGGGCGTCGCCAGTGGCAGCGTGCACGCCAGCCCCATGCCCGCGACCGCGCCTCCTACATCCCGGAACTGCTCGATCTGCTGGAAAACAGTGGCCGCCTACTGCTGATCGACGAAACCGACAGCTGCGAGCAGCTCGGCCCCGACTGGCGCCTGCACTGGAGCGATGGCCACACGCCCGGCCAGCTTCTACCGGAAGTGGCCATGCCAGGCGGGCCGGTGGTATTTCCCGGCGACCTGATCCCTGGCGCGCCCTGGGTGCACCTGCCGATCACCATGGGCTACGACCGCTTCCCCGAAGGCCTGATCGAAGAGAAGGAAGCACTACTCAGCGATCTGTTTTCCCGGGGCGGTCGGCTGGTGTTCACCCATGACCCGGACGTTGCCGTGGGCCGGGTGACGCGAGATGAAAAAGATCGCTACGGGCTCGATGAAGCGGCGAACGCGGCACATCTGCTGGCAAACTGACGCCATCAGGTCTTGACGTCTACGTCATGCAGCGCGAGCATGGCCGCTTGTTTCAGCCGTGGTCGCGACCACAGCAGCGCCCCAGGGACGGATCGCGCCTGCTGACCACAGCCCTCCGACAGCCCTGGGGAATCGCTTCATGAGCCTGGCCTCTGTACGCGCCTTCTTCGCCGCCAAGGCGCCCGACATTCCGATCATCGAGTTGCAGACCAGCACCGCCACCGTGGCGCTGGCCGCCGAAGCCCATGGCGTTTCGCCGGGGCAGATCGCCAAGACCCTGGCCTTTCGCATCGCCGAACGCGACGTGCTGATCGTCGCCCGTGGCGATGCGCGCATCGACAACCGCAAGATGAAGGAATGCTTCGGCGCCAAGGCGCGCATGCTCGATGCGCAGACGGTCATCGAACTGACCAGCCATCCGGTCGGCGGAGTCTGCCCTTTCGGCCTCGCGACGCCACTGAGCGTCTACTGCGACCGCTCGCTGCTGGCCTTCGAAGAAGTGCTGCCGGCAGCCGGTGCCACCCACAGCGCCGTACGCATCGCGCCGCAGCGCATGGCCGAACTGGTCGATGCCGAATGGATCGATGTCTGTCTGGAAGTGGAAACCGAGGCCTGCTGATTCGCCGGTAAGAGCCGCTTTCAACAGGTTGATGATTGTGGCCTTCAGCGAAATACGCTTACGACAGTTATTAAACCGAATCAGAAATGATTGATGTGCTGGCCGGCCGGCAAAGTACCCAGTCATGCAGCAGCACGCGCAACTCGTCGAACTTCACTGGCTTGGCCAAGTAGTCGCTCATGCCGGCAGCCAGGCAACGCTCGCGGTCTCCGCTATGACTGTGGGCGGTGATCGCCAGCACCGGCACATCAGCGCAACCCGGCAGCGCACGCAGTGCCCGGCAGGTGGCGAAGCCGTCCATTACCGGCATCTGGCAATCCAGCAGCACGGCGTCGACGCTCTCCTGGCGCAATAACTCGAGGGCCTCGGCGCCATTGTCGGCGGTGCGTACCCGGTAACCGAGCTTGAGCAGCATGCCGCGCGTCACCAACTGGTTGATTGCGTTGTCCTCGACGATCAGCACGGTGCATTGCTGGGCCTGGCGCTGCAGCACAGTGCCGGCTCGCCGTGGCGGGCGCGTCGTGGCGCTCGCAGGCTGCTGTGGCGGTAGCGTCAAGGGCACGTCCAGGCGGAAGCGGCTACCGACGCCAGGCACTGACTCATGCTCCAGCGCGCCGCCCAGCAAGTCGACCAGGTGCCGACAAATCGCCAAGCCGATACCCAGGCCGCCGTACTTGCGGGTCATGGAGCCATCGAGCTGATGGAAACGCTGGTAGAGGTCGCTGTCACTGAGTTCGAAGCCGATGCCGGTATCGCTCACCAGCACACTCAAAGGCAGGTTGTTGCCGATATGACCGCCAGGGCCGACGTGCAGGGTCACGCGGCCTTCGCTGGTGAACTTGATCGCGTTGTCCAGCAGATAACCAAGGGCCTGGGCCAGTTTGGCGGCGTCGCCTTCCAGGGTATCGGGCAAGTTGTCATCCAGCTCCAGCGCGAACGTCAGGCCTTTGTCCTCGGCGCGCGGTGCGTACTGGGCCCGCAGGCCATCGAACAGTCCGCGCAGGCTGAACGCCTCACGTCGCGGGTAGAGCTTGCCGGCCTGCAACTCGGTGAGAGCAAGGATATCGTTGACCATGCGCATCATGTCGCGCGCGGACGCCGCCGCGGTCTTCTGATACTGCTCAAGCTCGACATCCATCTTCACCGTCTGCATCAGTTCCAGTGAGCCGATCACACCATTCATCGGCGTGCGCAGCTCATGGGTGACGGTGGCGAGAAATTCATCCTTGAAGCGGTTGCTGTCAGCCAGTTCCTGGTTGAGCGCCTCGAGCTTGCGCCCGGCATCCTGCAGGATACGCGTGCGCTCTTCCTTCATCGCATTGATACGGTCGGCCAGTGCCAGCGAAAGCAGGCCGACCTCCAGCGCCGAACCGATCTGGCTGGCGTACATGGTGAGAAACACGTTGGGCAAATAGCCAAGCACCATCAGCGTATTGACGATGCCGCCGGCGAGAAAGGCGGTCCAGGCGAAGATGAAATAGCGCGCCACGCGCATGCCGCGCAGCCAGGCGAGGATGCCGGCCGAGAAGATCAGTACGGTGAAGCCCAGCGCCAGGTAAGTAGCCAGACGCAGCGCCGTGGCATAGCTGATGGTCAAGGACAGGATCATCACCAGTGCGCCGCTGCCCATCAGCAGCATCAGGCCCCGGTCGACCCAGGGGCTGTGTTCGGAGGTGTGCAAAAAGCTGCGGGCGAACTGGCAGCCGAACAAGGCGGCCGAGCCGATCAGAAAGGGAGTGGCAGCGTTGGCCCACCACGGGCTGTTAGGCCAGAAGTATTCGATGCCCGCGCCATTGACCGACACCTGATACAAACCGAACGAAGCGATATAAAGGATGTAGTAGAGGTAGCTGGTATCGCGAACGCTGAGGAAGATGAACAGGTTGTATACCAGCATCACCAACAGTACGCCGTAGATAATGCCGAGCACGTAGATGCGTCCCGGCTGTTCTTCCAGATAGGCATTCGGCGCCCACAGCGTCAGCGGCGCCTGAATCGAGCCCTGGCTCTCCAGACGCAGATACAGGCGCTGAGCCTGCTCTGGCTGCAGATTCAGCTCGAACAGGTAGTTGTTCTGCTTGATCTGCCGGCTGTCGAACGGCAGCGCGTCGCCCGTACGCTGTGCCAGCTGGAAACGGCCCTCGGCATCGGGCAGATAGAGTTCGATGTGATCGAGCGGTGGGTAGCTCAGTTCCAGCAGCCAATTGCGCGCGCCCTGTGCCTCCTGCGGCCGGTATTCAAGATCCAGGCGCAGCCAGAATACCGAGCGCGAATAGCCAGCATTGAGCACAGGCTTGTCGTGCAGCCGGAAGCTGCCTTGCAAGGCTGGCGAGGCGACGTCATCGATGCTGGCATCGCCGCGTACATCTTCGAAAACATAGATCGCCTGCCCCAGAGGCAGGCTGCGGCTGTGCTCGTCGAACACCAGGGCACTGGCCAGGCCAGGCATCAAGCAAAAGAGACAAAGCAGGAGGTAGCGCATGCGGCCCGGCCAGAACCCTCTACGACGTGCCGGGAGCCGCCCGCTCACCGCTTCGCACACCGTCCTGGGCAGAGTTATCGTTAGCGCCGCACTCTAGCACAGGCACTGAAAATCGGCGTGAGGCCAGACTTGATCCAGCCGACAGTTTTTCATCGCACGGCACCCTGCCGCAGCCGACCAGGCGGTCTCGTCGTGGTGATTTGGTGGTAAGCTCGCCCGCCATGAACATGACCCATTCCCGCCCCGTAGTGCTGTGCATGTCCGGTCACGACCCCAGCGGTGGTGCCGGCCTGCAAGCCGATATCGAAGCCCTGCTGGCCCAAAGCTGCCACGCCGCCCCGACGGTGACCGCCCTGACCGTGCAGGATACCGTCGACGTCTCCGACTTCCGCGTGCTCGACCGTGACTGGGTGCTGGCCCAGGCCCGCACCGTGATCGGCGATCTGCCCGTGGCCGCCGTCAAGCTCGGCATGCTCGGCTCGGTCGAGATGGTCGACACCGTACTCGAAGTGATGAGCCAGCTGCCTGGCGTTCCACTGGTTTGCGACCCGGTGCTGCGTGCAGGTGGCGGCGGCGCGCTGGGCAAGGACGAAGTCGGCTACGCCATGCGCGAGCGACTGTTCGCCGCTTCCACCATCGCCACACCGAACCTGCCGGAAGCGCGCATCCTCGCCGAACTGCCCGACGGCAGCGCCGACGAGTGCGCCGAGAAGCTCCTGCCGTTCATCGAGCACCTGCTGATCACCGGTGGCCACGGCGACGAAACCGAAGTGCACAACCGCCTGTATTGCCGCGACGGCAGCCGCCACGACTTCACCTGCCCGCGCCTGCCGGGCAGCTACCACGGTTCCGGCTGTACACTGGCCAGTACCCTGGCCGGCCGCCTTGCCCTGGGCGAGGAACTTGTCAGCGCCGTACGCAGCGCCCTCGACTACACCTGGCGTACCCTGCGTGACGCCGAGCAACCCGGTCGCGGCCAGTACATTCCGCGCCGCCTGCCGCTGGACTTCTTGCAATGAAGAACCTGCGCGGCCTGTATGCGATCACCGATACGCCGCTGCTGGCCGACGGCAAGCTGCTGCCTTATAGCGAGGCCGCTCTGCGCGGTGGCGCGCGCCTGCTGCAATACCGCGACAAATCCGGCGACGCCGGGCGACGCCTGGACGAAGCTCAGGCCCTGGCCGAGCTATGCAAGCGATATGACGCCACCTTGATCATCAACGATGACCTGGAGCTGGCCGCACGCCTCAACGTCAGCCTGCACCTGGGTCAGGGTGATGGCTCCCTGGCCGCCGCACGCGCTCGCCTCGGCGAGGATGCCGTGATCGGCGGCACCTGCCACGCGCAGCTGGAGCTGGCCGAGCGCGCCGTCGCCGAAGGCGCCAGCTACATCGCCTTTGGCCGCTTCTTCAACTCCCACACCAAGCCCGGCGCCCCGGCTGCCACCGTGGAGCTGCTGGACGAGGCGCGTGCACGCTTCGCCCAGCCCATCGTCGCCATCGGCGGCGTGACCCTGGAAACCGCTCCCGGCCTGATCGCCCGCGGCGCCAGCATGGTCGCCGTGATTCACGCCCTGTTCGCCGCGGACTCCACCACCGCGGTGGAAGACCGCGCCCGCGCCTTCGCCGCGCTGTTCGTTTGATCCATTTCAGAGAGAACTTGCCATGTCCCGCTCCGAGATCCTCTTCGCCAACGCCCAGAAACACATCCCCGGTGGCGTCAACTCGCCGGTGCGCGCCTTCAAGAGCGTCGGCGGCACGCCGCTGTTCTTCAAGCACGCCGAAGGTGCCTATGTGACGGACGAGGATGACAAGCGCTATGTCGACTATGTCGGCTCCTGGGGGCCGATGATCCTTGGCCACAGCCATCCGGACGTGCTCGACTCGGTGCGTCGCCAACTGGAGCACGGCCTGTCCTACGGCGCGCCAACCGCGCTGGAAACCGAGATGGCCGAACTGGTGTGCAGCCTGGTGCCGTCGATGGACATGGTGCGCATGGTCAGCTCCGGCACCGAAGCGACCATGAGCGCCATCCGCCTGGCCCGTGGTTACACCGGCCGCGACAGCATCATCAAGTTCGAAGGCTGCTACCACGGCCACTCCGACAGCCTGCTGGTCAAGGCCGGCTCCGGCGCCCTGACTCAAGGCGTGCCGAACTCAGCGGGCGTGCCGGCGGCCTTCGCCAAGCACACCCTGACCCTGCCGTTCAACGACATCGACGCCGTGGCCGAGTGCCTGGCGCAGGTCGGCCAGGAAGTGGCCTGTATCATCGTCGAGCCAGTGGCCGGCAACATGAACTGCGTACCACCGGCGCCGGGCTTCCTCGAAGGCCTGCGCGAGCAGTGCGACAAGCACGGTGTGGTATTGATCTTCGACGAGGTGATGACCGGTTTCCGCGTCGCCCTCGGCGGCGCCCAGGCGCACTATGGCGTCACCCCGGACCTGACCACCTTCGGCAAGATCATCGGCGGCGGCATGCCGGTCGGCTGCTTCGGCGGCAAACGCGCGATCATGGAATGCATCGCCCCGCTCGGCCCGGTCTATCAGGCCGGCACCCTGTCGGGTAACCCGCTGGCCATGGCCGCCGGCCTGACCACGCTGAAGCTGATCAGCCGCCCGGGCTTCCACACCGAGCTGACCGATTACACCACGCGCATGCTCGACGGCCTGCAGCAGCGCGCGGATGCTGCCGGCATCCCCTTCGTCACTACCCAGGCGGGCGCCATGTTCGGCCTGTACTTCAGCGGCGCCGACGACATCGTCACCTTCGCCGACGTAATGGCCAGCGATAGCGCGCGCTTCAACCGCTTCTTCCATTTGATGCTCGATGGCGGCGTGTACCTGGCACCGAGCGCCTTCGAGGCTGGCTTCACCTCCATCGCCCATGGCGAAACCGAACTGAAGCAGACTCTGGACGCTGCTGAACGCGCCTTCGCCGAACTGAAGAAAGCCTGAACCTGACCCAGGCTGGCGGCCAACGAGCCCCCAGCACCTGCCCAGCCTGGGTAAAGACTTTGTAAGATTGCGCCGACTTACTCCATAATGCGAAGGCCGGCGCACTCTACGCCCGGCTGCTTCCGTAACCCGCCCCGAACCGTTGAGGCACCGCTATCCAGATGAACCGCACCGGCCGCACCCTGTCTCTGGGCTGCCTGTTGCTTTTCCTCCCGCTGTTTGCACTTGCAGGCGGCAACTCCCTGCTGATCCCTGCCAGCGGCAGCTGTGCCCTGAACGCTACGCCTGAAGACATGCCCGATGCCCTCGCCAGCTGCCAGGAAATGGCACGCGGTGGCAACATGCAGGCGGCCTACGAGCTGGGCGAGTACTACTACGACGGCAAACGCACCCCACGCGATTTCAAGCAGGCGCTGACCTGGTTCGAACGTGCTTCGCTACAGGGTCATGCCGAAGCCCAGTTGCGCCTGGGCACCATGTTCTTCCGCGGCGAAGGCGTACCGGCCAACAATGTGCAGGCCTACATCGTATTGAAGATGGCTTCGGTCAACGGTTCGGACGAAGCGATGGACAGCGCCGATCTGGTTTCGGCGCAGATGCGTCGCGATGAGCTGGAAATTGCCAGCCAGGTACTGGGCCAGATCTTCCGCAGCTACCTGCTGGAATTGCAGACCGCCGAAGGCCGCTCGCCCTTCTCGCCTCTGCCTTGATCGTTCGCATCGTTTCCGGTGCGCGCGGCGCACCCTACAAAAACGCTCTCACTTCTCGGGCATTGGCATGGGGAACGGCATCACGTTACCGCCGCCTTTGGCCTCGCTGATCTTCGCCGTGCCCAACCGCTCCACCTCGTCGATACGGATGATCGCGTGCATCGGCACGAAGCTGCGCACCACACCTTCGAACTGCGCCTTGAGCTTTTCCTCGCTGGGGTCGACCACCAGTTGGCTGCGCTCACCGAAGACGAATTCCTCCACTTCCAGAAACCCCCACAGATCGCTCTGGTAGATCTGCTTGGCGTACATTTCATACACCTGGCCCTGGTTGAGAAAAATCACCTTGTAGATGGGGTCGCGCTTGCTCATGAAGGCTCGAAGTCAGGAAAAACGGGGCGCGCAGAATAGCACAGCACGCCCATACAACACCGCTGCCCGCCCAGCGAATCAACATCAAGGACGAAATCCCATGCCTGCATTTCAGGTGCTTTGCACCATGCTACTGGCCACACTGCTGACACTTTCCGCTCAGGCGGCGGAGAAGGATTGCTCGGAGAACGCGCTGCGTCGCCCCTTGGTAGACACGCTTGTCTCCCGTGGCGACTACGCGGACGCCATCGCGCGCCTGGAACAGGTGCAGCGACAACAGGACGCCTGCCTCTACGACACTCTCGATGCCAACTGGTACTGGCTGCGCAGCGACCTGTCACTCGCCTACCTCAAGGTTGGCCGTGAGCAGGATTGCCTTGTGCTGCTGGGGCGCTTGATCGATAACCCGGCCAGCCCATGGGACATCCAGCAGCATCTGGAGCAGGATGATCGCCTCCAGCACGCCTTGCGAACCAATCAACGCCTCTGTCATGCAGCGCACGAGAAACGCCTGAGTTCGTATAGCGCAACGCCCTGCCCACAACCTGCCGAGGGTGCAATAACCAGCATCGCCACCGTTTCTGGTAGCTGCCTGGTGCTACTACCTGCTCCTACTGCGCAGTCCTGCCCGCATATAGAAGAATGGCGCGCTGGCCACCCCCTGCGCCAGCTCGTTCCTGCCGCAGGCGATAACGACAGCCCACTGGCTGACGCCTCACGCTGCTGCAGCATCCAGACCCTGAGCGTGAATTCCGAAGGCGACCAGCAGCATCTTCGCCTACAAGGCGAAGGTCGCGACTGCTATGGCGGCAGCGCTTATGACCTGATCGACGCGCTGTATCTCTTGCACGATGACCAGTTGGTACTGGAGCAAGATTACTCACGCACCCGCTGAGCGGTAGCGCCACCTCTGGCACATGCCTATAATGCGCGGTCATTTTTTAACCACCTCAGACACTGCCATGACCAAGAAGCTCTATATCGAAACCCACGGTTGCCAGATGAACGAGTACGACAGCTCGCGCATGGTCGACCTGCTGGGCGAGCATCAGGCCCTGGAAGTCACCGAGCGACCGGAAGAGGCCGACGTCATCCTGCTCAATACCTGCTCGATTCGCGAAAAGGCCCAGGACAAGGTGTTTTCCCAGCTCGGCCGCTGGCGCGAGCTGAAGCAAGCCA
This sequence comes from Pseudomonas mendocina, assembly GCF_003008615.1. Classification (NCBI taxonomy): domain Bacteria; kingdom Pseudomonadati; phylum Pseudomonadota; class Gammaproteobacteria; order Pseudomonadales; family Pseudomonadaceae; genus Ectopseudomonas; species Ectopseudomonas mendocina. Next base: position 3,328,672 of record NZ_CP027657.1, on the reverse strand, counting down.
ATCCGGATCTGGTGATCGGCGTCGGCGGCTGCGTGGCCAGCCAGGAAGGCGCCGCGATCCGTGATCGCGCGCCCTATGTCGACGTGGTCTTCGGCCCACAGACCCTGCACCGCTTGCCAGAGATGATCGACGCTGCCCGCGTGACCAAGACCGCGCAGGTCGACATCAGCTTCCCCGAGATCGAGAAATTCGACCGCCTGCCGGAACCGCGTGTCGACGGCCCCAGCGCCTTTGTTTCGGTGATGGAAGGTTGCAGCAAGTACTGCACCTTCTGCGTAGTGCCTTACACCCGTGGCGAGGAAGTCAGCCGCCCGCTGATCGACGTACTGATGGAAATCACCTCCCTGACCGAGAAAGGCGTGAAGGAAATCACCCTGCTCGGACAGAACGTCAACGGCTACCGTGGCGAGACGCCGGACGGCCGCATCGCCGACTTCGCCGAACTGCTGCATGCCGTGGCGCTGGTCGACGGCGTCGAGCGCATCCGCTACACCACCAGCCACCCGCTGGAGTTCTCCGACGCGATCATCCAGGCCCACGCCGAAATCCCGCAGTTGGTGAAGTACCTGCACCTGCCCGTACAGTCCGGCTCGGATCGCATTCTGGCGGCGATGAAGCGCAACCACACCGCGCTGGAATACAAGTCGCGCATCCGCAAACTGCGCGCCGCCGTGCCGGACATCCTGATCAGCTCGGACTTCATCGTCGGCTTCCCCGGCGAGACCGAGAAGGACTTCGAGCAGACCATGAAGCTGATCGAGGATGTCGGTTTCGACTTCTCCTTCTCCTTCATCTACAGCTCGCGCCCTGGTACGCCGGCGGCCGACCTGGTCGACGACACCCCGGACGAGGTGAAGAAGCAGCGCCTGGCCCTGCTCCAGCACCGAATCAATCAGAACGGCTTCGAGAACAGCCGACGCATGGTCGGCACGGTACAGCGCATCCTGGTCAGCGATTACTCGAAGAAAGATCCAGGCATGCTCCAGGGCCGCACCGAGCAGAACCGTATCGTCAACTTCCGTTGCGACGACCCACGCCTGATCGGCCAGTTCGTCGACGTGCATATCGACGACGCCCTGCCCCACTCCCTGCGCGGCACCCTGCTCAGCGAGTCGAACCTGCACTGACGCCCCCGACCAAAGCCTGATCCGCCTACGCTTTCCCAGGTAGGCGGACAGCGTTATGCTTGCTCCTCACTCCCAGCCGAATGGCAGTCAACACAAGACCTTGAACGCTTCCCTAGAACCCCATCGTTTCACCCTCGAACCTTTCGAGGCCCGCCGTTTCGCCAACCTCTGCGGCCAGTTCGACGAACACCTGCGTCTGATCGAAGAGCGCCTCGGTCTGGAAATCCGCAACCGCGGTAACCAGTTCGAATTGCTTGGCGATGCCGAGAAAGCCCAAGCCGCCGAACAGTTGCTGCGCAAGCTGTACCGCGAGACCAAGGCCAGCGAACTGTCACCCGATCTGGTGCACCTGTATCTGCAGGAGTCAGGGGTCGAAGAGCTGGTCAACCCCAGCAATCTGCCGCAGGTCACCCTGCGCACGCGCAAAGGCGTGATCAAGCCACGCGGCGCCAACCAGCAGCGCTACGTCAAATCGATCCTCGATCATGACATCAACTTCGGCATCGGTCCGGCCGGCACCGGCAAGACCTACCTGGCCGTCGCCTGCGCCGTCGATGCGCTGGAGCGCGAACAGGTGCGCCGCATCCTGCTGGTGCGCCCAGCAGTCGAGGCCGGCGAGAAGCTCGGCTTCCTGCCGGGTGACCTGGCGCAGAAGATCGACCCCTACTTGCGCCCACTGTACGACGCGCTCTACGAAATGCTCGGCTTCGAGCATGTGGCCAAGCTGATCGAGAAACAGGTGATCGAGGTTGCCCCGCTGGCTTACATGCGCGGCCGTACCCTTAATAACAGCTTCATCATTCTCGACGAGAGTCAGAACACCACCGTCGAGCAGATGAAGATGTTCCTCACCCGTATCGGTTTCGGCTCCACCGCCGTGATCACTGGCGATATCACCCAGGTCGACCTGCCGCGCGGCACCAAGAGCGGCCTGACTCACGTCATCGACGTACTGCGCGACGTACCGGGCATCAGCTTCACCCATTTCAAGCCCAAGGATGTGGTGCGTCACCCCCTGGTGCAACGCATCGTCGAAGCCTATGAGCGCCACGACAATCGCCTGCACGGCAAGGTCGACAACAACGATGCTTGAGCTCGACCTGCAGCTGGCCAGTGACGGCCAGCACCCGGATGAGGCGCAATTGCGCCGCTGGTGCGAACTGGCGTTGCGCCAGCGCACGGCTGACTCCGAGTTGACCATTCGCCTGGTCGATGAAGCCGAAGGCCGCGAGCTGAACCACACCTGGCGGCACAAGGACTACGCCACCAACGTACTGTCCTTCCCCGCCGAGATTCCCGACGGGATTCTCGATATTCCGCTGCTGGGCGATCTGGTGATCTGCGTACCGGTCGTCGAGCGCGAAGCCGCCGAGCAAGGCAAGACACTGGAGGCGCACTGGGCACACCTGGTGATCCATGGCTGCCTGCACCTGCTCGGCTATGACCATATCGAGGAAGAAGAAGCCCTCGAGATGGAAGAACTGGAACGACAATTGCTCGCCGAACTGGGTCATCCCGACCCATATGCCGGCGACGAATCCCCCTCCTGACAAGGAACCCCGAGTAAACGCCATGAGCGAAGACCGATCGAGCAACGAGCAGAAGTCCTGGTTCAACAAGCTGACCCAGGCTTTTGCTCATGAGCCGAGAAACCGCCAGGAACTGCTGGAAGTCCTGCGTGAAGCCCACCAGAACAAGCTGCTCGACAGCGAGGCACTGGCCATCGTCGAAGGCGCAATCCAGGTCGCCGACCTGCAGGTACGCGACATCATGGTGCCGCGCTCGCAGATGATCAGCATCAAGTCCACCCAGACGCCACGCGAATTCCTGCCCGCCATCATCGATGCCGCGCACTCGCGCTACCCGGTGATCGGCGAAAGCCTCGACGACGTGATTGGCATCCTGCTGGCCAAGGATCTGCTGCCGCTGATCCTCTCCGGCGAACAACCGGACTTCAACCTCAAGGACATGCTGCGACCGGCCACCTTCGTACCCGAGTCCAAGCGCCTCAACGTGCTCCTGCGCGAGTTCCGCGCCAACCACAACCACATGGCCGTGGTCATCGACGAGTACGGCGGCGTCGCCGGCCTGGTGACCATCGAAGACGTGCTCGAGCAGATCGTCGGCGACATCGAGGACGAACATGACGTCGAGGAAGACGGCTACATCAAACCGCTGCCTTCCGGCGATTTCCTGATCAAGGCGCTGACACCGATCTACAGCTTCAATGAAACCTTCGCCAGCGAATTCCCCGACGATGAGTACGACACCGTCGGCGGCCTGGTGATGAGTGCCTTCGACCATCTGCCCAAGCGCAATGAAGTCACCGAGATCGGCGGGTTTCGCTTCCGCGTGCTCAACGCCGACAGTCGTCGCATCCACCTGCTGCGTGTAACACCGCTCAATCGCTGACGCTGATGCCTCGCCATGGTCGCAACTGCGGCCATGGCGAGTGGCACGCCTGCAAAACACTGCCACGAATTTCCCCGCGCCCGCCTTCCCGAGGCAGCATTTCAGCTCTACCCTTGCGCCACCGCTTTCCTAGGACTTGCCCATGCTGCAATGGATGACCCGTTCGGGCTGGCCCGGCCATCTCGCCGCCCTGGTTGCTGGTGCCATCGCGCCACTGGCTTTCGCCCCCTTCGATATCTGGCCTTTGGCTGTGCTGTCCATCGCCGTGCTGTACTTCAGCCTGCGCGAGCTACGTCCAGGACAGGCTGCACTGCGTGGCTGGTGCTACGGTTTTGGCCTATTCGCCGCCGGCACCAGTTGGGTTTATGTCAGCATCCATGACTACGGCTCGGCGTCACCTGCTCTGGCAGGCCTGTTGACCCTGAGCTTCGTCGCTGGCCTGGGCCTGTTCTTCGCGTTGATGGCAGCCCTCTGGGCACGCTGGATACGTCGCAGCGAAGCGCCACTGGCGGACTCTCTGGCATTCGCCGCCCTGTGGCTGGCGCAAGAAATCTTCCGCGGCTGGTTCCTAACCGGCTTTCCCTGGCTCTACGCCGGCTACAGCCAATTGAGCGGCCCGCTAGCCGGCCTGGCGCCGATTGGCGGCGTATGGCTGATTTCCTTCGTCCTCGTCCTCACCGCCGCGCTGATCATCAATCTCAACCAGTTGCGTCCGAACAAGCCACGCTATGTCGCAGCAGTGATCTTGCTGTTAGCCCCCTGGGCGCTGAGCCTGGCACTGCAGGATCGCGACTGGACACAAGCCGCTGGCGAGCCGCTGAAAATCGCGGCAGTCCAGGGCAACGTGGAACAGAGCATGAAGTGGGATCCGGCGCAGTTGAATGCTCAACTCGCCCTGTACCGCGACCTCAGCTTCAGCGCCAAGCCGGTGGATATTCTGGTCTGGCCGGAAACCGCAATCCCTGTGCTCAAGGACATGGCGCAAGGCTATATCGGCGTGATGGATCGCTTCGCGCGTGACCGCCAGAGCGCGCTGATCACTGGCGTACCAGTACGCCAGAGCAATGCCGAGGGCGAGTTGCGTTACTACAACGCCATCACCAGCTTCGGCGAAGGCCAGGGCACCTACCTGAAACAGAAACTGGTGCCATTCGGTGAGTACGTGCCCCTACAAGAAGTGCTACGCGGGTTGATCGCCTTCTTCGACCTGCCAATGTCCGACTTCGCCCGCGGCCCTGCGGATCAGCCGCCACTGCTGGCCAAGGGATACCGGATCGCACCGTTCATCTGCTACGAAGTGGTGTACCCGGAGTTCGCCGCTGACCTGGCCGCGGACAGCGACATCCTCCTGACCGTGAGCAACGATGCCTGGTTCGGCAGCTCTATCGGCCCGCTGCAGCACTTGCAGATGGCACAGATGCGTGCGCTGGAGGCCGGTCGCTGGATGATCCGTGCCACCAACAACGGCGTGACCGTGACCATCGACCCGCATGGCCGCGTGCAGCAATGGCTGCCGCAGTTCCAGCAGGCCGTGCTGTATGGCGAGGTCGTACCGATGCAGGGGCTGACGCCCTACCTGAAATGGCGCATTTGGCCGCTGGCGATTTTCTGCGCCCTGATCCTGGGCTGGGCACTGCTGGCCAGTCGTATGGCCAAGACGCTGTAAATCGCCCCTACGGGAGACCGCCAGACAGCTCCCGTAGGGTGCGCCATGCGTACCGATCGAAGCAGCCCTGTAGGGCGGACTGGAACGCCGGCTGCTTGCAACGTCAGCTCTTAAGGCTGACTCTGGAGCCCTAGCGAACAGTCCGCCAGCCATGCCCAGACCACCTCAATGGCGTACTGCCTGCGGCGAGTACGCCCTAATCCCTCTCACCCTGCCCGTACACCAGCGGATAGGCCACCTGGCCAATCGCCTCGTTGAGCAGCATGCTGCTCTGCCAGATCACCCGGGACTCCGGCAGCCAGCCACCCAACGGTCGCTCATAGCCAGCACTGAGAAAGCCCATCGGGGCGGTGATCACTTCGAAACCAGCCTGTTCGAAACACCAGCGCGCCCGCTGCATATGCCAGGCCTGGGTCACCAGCACTACGCGACGCACGCCCTGCGGCTGCAGCAGCTCGGCGCTAAGCACAGCGTTCTCCCAGGTGGTGCGGCTTTCCTCCTCCAGCCAGCGAATCGGCAGACCGTAGTCACGCTGCATCGCGTCAGCCATCAACGCCGCCTCGCTGGGCGGCTGCCCATAATGCAGGCCGCCGGTAGCCGCCATCGGCAAACCTGAGGCCCGCGCCAGGCGCGCCGCATAGCGCAGTCGCTCGAGCGCCATCAAGCCAGGCTGATCGGCACCGCCCCAGCCCGGATCATTCTGCTCACGCCCCGCACCGAGAATGACGATGGCATCGGCACGCTGCGCCAGCGTCGTCCACTGTTCTTCAGCCAACACCGGCTCACGTTCGAGCAGCCCGGCGCTCCACTGCATCACGGCCGGTAGACTCATCAACCACAAGCCGCCAACTCCCAAAGCCAAGCAGGCGGCGGCCAGACGTGGAAACGAGCGCCGCAGCCACCAGGCCAGCAGGATCAATAGCAGCAGAATGCCTGGCGGCATCAGCAGTTGTTTGAGGATGTAGCGAATCGGCATCAGGCACCTCCAAGGGCGCCCAAGCCTAGCAGGTTGTTGAAAACGTAGACTGGGCTGCCAGCGCAATACCGATGGCGGCCCAGCAAAAACAGGTGAGGAGCGGTCGGAGTCGCGGTCGACTTTACGAGCTGTAAATGAGCAGTACTCGCTTCGCTCGCCCCTTCAGGGCCGCACTGAAGTGCGTTGGCCGCAAGCGGCCTGCCGAGCCTGTTTTTAACGCCGCGATGGCAACGCAGGTAGTTTTCAATAGCCTGCTAACGGGGATTGCCGCTGCGGAACAGCTTCGAGCCACAGGCCTGACACGCCTGTGCATCCTGCCCGCGATGCCAGCTCACAGGTGTACCACACAAGGCGCAGCACAGCGCCTGACGACGCTTGAGCAGTGGTTTGACCTTGTTCACCGGCCGAGTGGCACGCAACGGCTGCCGCTGAATCAGTGCCAGCTCTTCAGCGGCAGCATGCCAACCCCGCAACCAGTGCAGATCCCGATTGAGGTAAGCGCGAATCAGCTCCAGCTCAGCGGGGCTCAGGCCATCGAGCTCTAGGTCGCGCAGCGGCTCGGCATGCAGGCGGCTGGCGGTGTCGGCTTCATCCAGCGCCAGGGCAAGGCGCTGCAACAGCCGCTCATACAGACCGCCACCTCGTTCCACCTGCCGTGTATTGCCCATCCGACACCTCATGGAGCCCAGCATTCGCACTCTCTGGATAAAGCTTAGCGAAGGCATCGCAAGCGGCTGGCTACCGCGACCAACGGCGGCCACGGGACAATCTGGGTTTCCCTCGATAGACGGCGCTCATGTATGCTACGACGTTTTCCGCAAGCCCCATTCCTTCAGCGCCAGAGCCATGCACGAACAGTACTCGCCCCGTGAAATAGAAGCCGCCGCGCAGTCCCACTGGGACGCGCAAAAATCCTTCGTCGTCAGCGAACAGCCCGGCAAGGACACCTTCTACTGCCTGTCGATGTTCCCCTACCCCAGCGGCAAGCTACACATGGGGCACGTGCGCAACTACACCATCGGCGATGTGATCGCTCGCTACCAGCGCATGCTGGGCAAGAACGTCCTGCAACCGATGGGCTGGGACGCGTTCGGCATGCCGGCGGAAAACGCCGCGATGAAGAATCAGGTCGCACCGGCCAAGTGGACTTACGAAAACATCGAGTACATGAAGACCCAGCTCAAATCGCTGGGTCTGGCCATCGACTGGACGCGTGAGGTCACCACCTGCAAGCCGGACTACTACCGCTGGGAGCAGTGGCTGTTCACCCGCCTGTTCGAAAAAGGCGTGATCTACCGCAAGAACGGCACCGTGAACTGGGATCCGGTCGACCAGACCGTACTGGCCAACGAGCAGGTCATCGACGGCCGTGGCTGGCGTTCGGGCGCGCTGATCGAAAAGCGCGAAATCCCGATGTACTACTTCAAGATCACCGCCTATGCCGACGAGCTGCTGAGCAGCCTGGACGAGCTGGATGGCTGGCCGGAACAGGTCAAGACCATGCAGCGCAACTGGATCGGAAAGAGCTTCGGTGCCGACATCGTGTTCGACTACGACGTCGCCAGCATCGGCATCGACGGCCAACTGAAGGTCTACTCGACCCGCCCCGATACCCTGATGGGCGCCACCTACGTCGCCGTGGCCGCCGAGCATCCGTTGGCCCAGCGCGCTGCCGAATCCAACCCGGCGATTGCCGCTTTTATCGCCGAGTGCAAGGCCGGCTCCGTGGCCGAGGCCGATATGGCCACCATGGAGAAGAAGGGCCTGGCCACCGGCCAGTTCGTCATCCATCCGCTGACTGGCGACAAGCTGCCGGTATTCGTCGCCAACTACGTGCTGTGGGGCTATGGAGAAGGCGCGGTGATGGCCGTACCGGCGCACGACGAGCGCGACTTCGAGTTCGCCAACAAGTACGAGCTGCCGATCAAGCAGGTCTACACCGGCGAAGGCAAGGACTACGACGCCACTACCTGGCAAGCCTGGTACGGCGACAAGGATGGCCTGACCACCATCAACTCCGGCAAATACGACGGCAAGGCTTTCACTGAAGCCTTCGACGCCATCGTCGCCGACCTCGAAGCCAGCGGCCACGGCGCACGCAAAACCCAGTTCCGCCTGCGTGACTGGGGCATCAGCCGCCAACGCTACTGGGGTTGCCCGATCCCGATCATCCACTGCGACGCCTGCGGCGACGTACCGGTGCCGGAAGATCAGCTGCCGGTCGTGCTGCCAGAAAACGTGGTACCGGACGGTGCTGGCTCGCCACTGGCCAAGATGCCCGAGTTCTACAGCTGCACCTGCCCGAAATGCGGTAGCCCGGCCAAGCGCGAAACCGACACCATGGACACTTTCGTGGAGTCATCCTGGTACTTCGCCCGCTACGCCAGCCCGCACTACGACAAGGGCATGGTCGACCAGAAAGCCGCCAACCACTGGCTGCCGGTCGATCAGTACATCGGCGGTATCGAGCACGCCATCCTGCACCTGCTGTACGCACGCTTCTTCCACAAGCTGATGCGTGATGAAGGCCTGGTCTCCTCCAACGAGCCGTTCAAGAACCTGCTGACTCAGGGCATGGTGGTCGCCGAGACCTACTACCGCACCCTGGAAAACGGCGGCAAGGACTGGTTCAACCCGGCCGACGTCGAGGTCGAGCGCGATGCCAAGGCCAAGGTAATCGGGGCCAAGCTGAAGAGCGACGGTATGCCGGTGGAAATCGGCGGCACCGAAAAGATGTCCAAATCGAAGAACAACGGCGTCGACCCGCAAGACATGATCGACGCTTATGGCGCCGACACCTGCCGCCTGTTCATGATGTTCGCCTCGCCGCCCGACATGAGCTGCGAATGGTCGGATGCCGGCGTCGAAGGCGCCAACCGCTTCCTGCGTCGCGTCTGGCGCCTGGCCCATGGCCACGTCAGCGTCGGCCTGCCAGGCAAGGTGGATGTCGCCAACCTGAGCGACGAGCAGAAGGCCGTGCGCCGCGCCATTCACCTGGCCATCAAGCAGGCCAGCAACGATATCGGCCATAACCACAAGTTCAACACCGCCATCGCCCAGGTGATGACGCTGATGAACGTACTGGAAAAAGCGCCCACCGTGACCGAGCAGGATCGTGCGCTGGTTCAGGAAGGCCTGGAAACCGTTGCACTGATCCTATCGCCGATCACCCCGCACATCAGCCATGAGCTGTGGCACGAACTGGGCAAGCAAGGTGCGATCATCGACGCCAACTGGCCGCAGGTCGACGAATCCGCTCTGGTGCAGGACTGCCTGACCCTGGTGGTACAGGTCAACGGCAAACTGCGCGGCGAGATCATCGTGGCAGCCAGTGCCAGTCGCGAAGACGTCGAGGCTGCCGCCCGTGCCAACGAGAACGTGCTGCGCTTCACCGAAGGCCTGAGCATTCGCAAGGTCATCGTGGTGCCAGGCAAGCTGGTCAACATAGTCGCCAACTGATTAAGCTCGGCGCCACGGCAACGTGGCGCCGTGATCCGCCAAGGGGATATGAGAATGATGAAACGGAATCTGCTGGTGATCGGCCTGGCCGCCCTGCTCAGCGCATGCGGCTTCCAGCTGCGTGGCACCGGCGATGTACAGTTCGCCATCAAGGAACTCAACGTAACCGCACGCGATGCCTATGGCGATACCGTGCAGGAGCTGCGTGAGGTGCTGAGTCGCAACGACGTTCGCGTGTATGCCGGTGCGCCCTACAAGCTGGTGATCAGCCGCGAAATCGAGAATCGTCGCAGCGCCAGCTACAGCAGCGGCGCCCGTACCGCCGAGTACGAACTGACCATGGCTCTGGAATATGAGATCCGTGGCGCTCGGGATCTGCTGCTGACCAGCAACAAGGTCGAAGTGCAGAACCACTACCAGCAGGACGACAACAACCTGGCCGGCTCGGATCAGGAAGCAGCCCAACTGCGTCGCGAACTGCGCCGCGAGCTGATCCAGCAACTGTCGCTCAACCTGCAGCAGATCACTCCAGAACAACTGGATCAGCTGCAACAGACCGCTGAAGCCCGTGCCAAGGCGGAAGCCGAAGCACTGGAAGCGGCTCGCCGCGCGCGCGAGAGCCAGGTCGCGCCACAACAATCGCCCATCGAACTGCCGATCCAGTAAGGCTCACGGGCCGCGCAGGCGGCCCGACGCCCTTTTGCCCCGATGACATCAACTCGATGAAGCTTGCCCCCGCGCAACTCGGCAAACATCTGCAAGGCCAGCTCGCTCCGGTCTACGCCATCAGTGGTGATGAACCGTTACTGTGCCAGGAAACTGCCGACGCCATACGTCAGGCCTGCCGTCAGCAGGGTTTCGGCGAACGCCAGGTATTCAATGCCGAAGCCAACTTCGATTGGGGCAACCTGCTGCAGGCCGGCGCCAGCCTGTCGCTATTCGCCGAAAAACGCCTGCTGGAGTTGCGCCTGCCTTCCGGCAAGCCTGGCGACAAGGGCACAGCAGCCCTGCTCGAATATCTCTCCCGCCCCCCAGAAGACACGGTTCTGCTGCTGAGCCTGCCCAAGCTCGATGGCAGCACGCAGAAGTCAAAATGGGCCAAGGCGCTGATCGACGGCCAGGTCTGCCAGTTCATCCAGATCTGGCCAGTGGATGCCAACCAATTACCGCAGTGGATTCGCCAACGCCTCGCTCAGGCGGGCCTGAATGCCAGCGCTGATGCCGTGGAGATGATCGCCGCACGCGTGGAAGGCAACCTGCTGGCTGCCGCCCAGGAAGTGGAAAAGCTCAAACTGCTGGCCGAAGGCAACCAGATCGACGCTGAAACCGTGCAGGCCTCAGTCGCTGACAGTGCCCGCTTCGATGTGTTCGGTCTGATCGACTGCACCCTCGGCGGCGATGCGGCGCATGCCCTGCGCATGCTCGAAGGCCTACGCGGCGAAGGCGTGGAAACCCCGGTGATCCTTTGGGCGCTGGCACGCGAGATTCGCCTACTGGCCGGTATCGCCCATCAACAGAGTCAGGGCATCCCATTGGACAAAGCCTTCGCCAGTGCTCGCCCTCCCGTATGGGATAAACGTCGCCCGCTTCTCTCCAAAGCCCTGCAACGGCATAGCAGCAGACGCTGGGGCCAACTGCTGCAACAGGCACAACTGATCGACGCCCAGATCAAAGGCCAGGCGGCAGGCAATCCCTGGAGTGAGCTGGCCTTGCTGACGCTACAACTGGCAGGTCAACGTCTGCGCCTCGCGTAAGCGAGGCCATAAGCCCCTGCAGCGGCTACAACCCGCCGCTTACACCCAATCGAACACCCAATGCGGTAGCCAGCGAAAACGGCAGCAACAAGGTATCGAGCAGCGCGCTGGCTGGCAGATCCAGCGCTGCATGGCGTGGCGCCTCGGCACCGAAACGATCCAGTGGGCAACAGCCGCCATTGAGGCTGTACCAGTCCAATCGCGTACCGGCATAGACCACGGGCGCCCCCGGTTTGGCTGCATCCAGCGTACGCACCGTGGCACAGCCGGTCAGGCTCAGTACCAACAGCATGAAGAGCGGCAGGCCGGGTCTCATCCCCGCTCCGTCCTTATTTCGACAAGCTTGCCGTCGAGGAAACGCAGGTAGCGGTAGACCCCATTGCGCGGCCCGTATACCCACTGCTCTACCGTCACTCCACCGCCCTGCTGGCTACTGGGTGGTGTCACCTCACGCTGGTCGGGCTCACCACACTTACGCAGTACGTCGACACTACGCTCTCCCTCATAGATCAGCGCAGTCCCACAGCGCATGGAGGCCTCAGCCACCGGCAACAGTGAAAACGCCAGAACGCCTCCCAGCACACAACGGATCGCAAGCGGCATGAACAATCTCCTTAATCCTCCGACACAAGGTGATGCTCGCCCCAGCGCGGCAGCATGTCCTGGGGAACGCCCAGGCAGTTGAGGATGCGCGCAACGACGAAGTCCACCAGATCATCCAGCGTCTGCGGCTGGTGATAGAAACCCGGCGAGGCCGGCAGAATGGTCACGCCCATGTTCGACAACTTGAGCATGTTCTCCAGGTGAATGCTGGAATATGGCGCCTCGCGCGGCACCAGGATCAACTGCCGGCGCTCCTTGAGCGCAACATCCGCGGCGCGTTCGATCAGGTTGTTACAGGCGCCGGTGGCGATGGCTGACAAGGTGCCGGTACTGCATGGCACCACTACCATGGCGGTCGGCGCACCGGAGCCGGAGGCAGCCGGGGCCATCCAGTCTTCCTTGCCGTATACCCGGATCTGCCCAGGCGCAGCGCCGGTATATTCGGTGAGGAACTGGGCCATGGACTGCGGCTTGGCCGGCAACGCCACATCGGTCTCGGTGGCCATCACCAGCTGTGCGGCCTTGGAAATCAGGAAGTGTACTTCGCGCTCCTCCTGCACCAGGCAGTCGAGCAGGCGCAGACCGTATTGCGCACCGGAGGCGCCGGTCATGGCCAGGGTGATGCGTTCGGAACCGCTCATAAATTCACTCTCAAAGCTGCTGCGCTTGCTTATGCTGCGTTGAAAGCCTGCTCGGATGCTCATTTACTACAGTAAACTCCGCTTCCTCGCGGGCTTTCGCCTTGCCTAATCTGCGCTCGCGACGCTTTGAGCGCGAATTCGGCTCTTTATGAAAGGGCCTTGGCCAGCTTGCCGTGCAGGCCGCCGAAGCCACCATTGCTCATGATCACCACCTGAGTGCCAGGACGCGCCAAAGCCTTCACACCGTCGATGATCGACTCCAGCGAATCGCACACACGAGTCGGGTTGCGCGCCTGTACGACGGTCGCAGCCAGATCCCAGCCGAGGTTGGGCGGCGCGTACCAGAACACCGCGTCGGCCTGTTCGGCGGACTCCGCCAGACCGTCACGATGGGCGCCAAGCTTCATCGAATTGGAGCGCGGCTCGATCACCGCGATCACCTGAGTCTCTTCCCCAACGCGCTTGCGCAGGCCATCCAGCGTCGTGGCAATGGCCGTCGGGTGATGGGCGAAGTCATCGAAAATCGTCACGCCATTCACTTCGGCGACCTTTTCCATACGCCGCTTGGCGTTGATGAACTTGCTCAGTGCTTCGATGCCGAGCGCCGGCACCACGCCGACGTGACGCGCCGCTGCCAACACGGCCAGGGCGTTGGCGACGTTGTGCTGGCCGGTCAGGTTCCATTCCACGGTGCCTTCGACCTTGCCGTCGAAGCTCACCTCGAAGCGCGAGCCATCGGCAGCGAGCAGACGCGCCTGCCATTGACCGCCTTCGCCAGTGGTCTCGACCTTCGTCCAGCAGCCCATCTCGATCACCCGCGCCAGCGCGCTTTCGCTAGCGGGATGAATCACCAGGCCTTCGCCAGGGATGGTGCGTACCAGATGATGGAACTGCCGTTCGATCGCCGCCAGATCCGGGAAGATGTCGGCGTGGTCGAACTCCAGGTTATTCAGAATCGCAGTACGCGGACGGTAATGAACGAACTTGCTGCGCTTGTCGAAGAAGGCGCTGTCGTACTCGTCAGCCTCGACCACGAAGAACGGCGTATCACCCAGGCGTGCGGAGATACCGAAGTTCTGCGGTACACCACCGATCAGAAAACCCGGGCTCATACCGGCGTGTTCCAGTACCCAGGCGAGCATGCTCGAACTGCTGGTCTTGCCATGGGTACCGGCCACCGCCAACACCCAGCGACCTTGCAGTACATGATCCGCCAGCCACTGCGGGCCCGAGACATACGGCAGGCCTTTATTCAGCACATATTCCACTGCCGGGTTGCCGCGGCTCATGGCGTTGCCCACCACCACCAGATCCGGTGCCGGCTGCAGGTGCGCCGGGTCATAACCCTGCATCAACTCGATGCCCTGAGCTTCCAGCTGAGTGCTCATGGGCGGGTAGACATTGGCATCGGAGCCCGTGACGCGATGGCCGAGTTCCTTGGCCAGAACGGCCAGCGACCCCATGAAGGTGCCGCAGATGCCGAGAATATGGATGTGCATGGATGTCCTCGAAAAACGCCCGTGAAGAGCCGTGAAACATGGGCCGCAGGTTAGCACAGCCCCCATCGAGCGACTGCTGTGCTCTGTTCAGACCGAGGTGCAGACACCAAGTTGCTGCGCCGAACAAAAATCAAACGCTTGCTTGGATTGCGCTTTCAACTGGCTTTGAGGCAGCATCGGCTGGCCTGCTGGCACAACAGCTGCATCGCCACTCCAGTCCTATTACAGAAGCCGAGGCCCACCATGCGCATCGTCCAAGCCACCCTGGAGCACCTGGACCTGTTGACCCCGCTGTTCGTCAAATACCGCGAGTTCTACAACGAACTGCCTTACCCCGAATCCTCGCGCAAGTTTCTCGAGAAGCGTCTGCGCCGCAAGGAGTCGGTGATCTACCTGGCCCTGCCCGACGATGAAGACAAGCTGCTGGGGTTCTGCCAGCTCTATCCCAGCTATTCCTCGCTGTCACTCAAGCGCGTGTGGATCCTCAACGACATCTATGTCGCCGAGGATGCCCGCCGCCAGTTGGTAGCCGACCGCCTGCTGCACACCGCCAAGCAGATGGCCAAGGAGACCAACGCCGTACGCATGCGCGTGGCTACCAGCCGCGACAACGAAGTGGCGCAGAAGGTGTACGAGTCCATTGGTTTTCGCGAGGACGAACAGTTCAAGAACTATGTCCTGCCGATCAGCGAAGACTGAAACACCGGCTTCTCGCCCTGGCTTGCCGTGAACGGCCACCGCCCTTAAGGTGGCCGGATTCTCTGCCGCGAAGCACTCCTCATGTGGTCACTCAAGGCCTGGCGCCGACGTCGCACCCTCGAACGCAACCCGGTCGCCCCCGAGCAGTGGGCCGAGGTTCGCAGGCGCTTGCCCATTGTCGATGGTCTCGATGACATCGAGTTGCAGCACCTGCGTGAACGCGCCGTGCTGTTCCTGCATGACAAACACCTCACCACCCTGCCCGGCCTTGAACTCGGCCCAGTCGAGCGCCTGCTGCTGGCGGTTCAGGCGCAACTGCCGTTATTGCACCTGGGCGACCTGGACTGGTACCAGGGCTTTCACGAGATCGTCCTTTATCCGGACGATTTCCTCAGCCCACAGCGCCATCGCGACGCCAGCGGCATCGAACACGAGTGGGACGACGCCCGCAGTGGCGAGGCCTGGCAGCAAGGGCCAGTTATCCTCGCCTGGCCGGGTGTCGAGGCCAGTGGCGGCTGGGAAGGCTACAACCTGGTGATCCACGAACTGGCGCACAAGCTGGATATGCTCGAAGGCGGTGCCAATGGCCTGCCGCCCTTGCACCGCGATATGCGCGTACAGGACTGGGCGACAGCCATGCAAAGCGCTTATGACCAGCTCAATAGCGAACTGGATGCCAACCCCGACGCCGAAACCGCTATCGACCCTTATGCGGCCGAAGACCCGGCAGAGTTCTTCGCCGTAACCAGCGAATACTTCTTCACCGCCCCGGATCTGCTGACAGAAGCTTTCCCCGAGGTCTACAGCCAATTGGCGCTGTTCTACCGCCAGGACACCCTGGCGCGGCTAAAGCGTTTGCAAGCGGAACACCCAGACTACAGGACGGTCGAAAACGCGACCAATGGCTGAGTAGGCCAACGTAGTAACGCATTGCGAATACGCCTATAATACGCCCCACTTTTTTGGCCCTCCCTGGGAGTTCCCCCATGAGCTACAGCAAGATCCCGGCTGGCAAAGACCTGCCGAACGACATCTACGTTGCCATCGAAATCCCGGCCAATCACGCGCCGATCAAATACGAGATCGACCACGATACCGATTGCCTGATGGTCGATCGCTTCATGGCCACTCCGATGTTCTACCCGGCCAACTACGGTTTCATCCCGCACACCCTGGCCGACGACGGTGACCCCCTCGACGTGCTGGTCGTGACCCCATATCCGGTCGCTCCGGGTTCGGTGATCCGCGCTCGTCCGGTCGGTGTCCTGCACATGAGCGACGAAGCGGGCGGCGACGCCAAGCTGGTTGCGGTTCCTCACGACAAACTGACCGTTCTGTACAAGGACGTTCAGGAATACACCGACCTTCCCGCTCTGCTGATCGAGCAGATCAAGCACTTCTTCGAGAACTACAAGGATCTGGAGAAGGGTAAATGGGTCAAGGTAGAAGGCTGGGGCGGCGCTGAAGAAGCCCGCGGCCTGATCATCAAGGCAGTCGAGGCTTATCAGAAGTAAGCCCTGACACCTCCTAAAAGCCGGCCACAAGCCGGCTTTTTTATTGCCTTTCGCCAGCCAACCGGTACACATTCGATACACCCGGGTAAAACGGCAGCATGCCGATATGCTGTAATCGAATACAAAACCTGACCAGCCAGGCCCCAATGGACATGATGAACCTGACCGTACGCAACCGAATCATTGCCAGCTTCGTGCTGATTATCACCATCCTGGTTCTCCTGGCAGGGGTTTCCCACTTGCGGCTGTTGAAGATCGAGGGCGAAGCCAACGGTATCCGTAGCGAGTCGATTCCCGGCGTTTACTTCACCAGCAAGGCACAGGGCATCTGGGCTGGACACATGCTCGACACCCGTCGCCTGTTACTGCGTTTCGCCGATGAAGGGGCTCCGGCCCTGCTCGACAGCTACCGTGAGCAGTTCACTGCAAGCGAGCAGGCGTTCGACGAGCAGTTCGGCCACTACATGAATACCGTGACCGATGAAAAGGAACGGGCTCTGGCCGAGCAGTTCCGCCAACAACAGCGCCTGTATCTGAACCGTCAGGGCCAGTTGCTCGATAGCCTGCTGACCACCGACCTGCGCCAGGCACGCCAATTCAGTGCCGAGCGTGTATTCCCCGAGTGGGAAAAAGGTCGAGACCTGCTGGGCGAGTTGATCGAGTTGAACCGTACCCAGGCCGACGCTGCCGCATTGGAGATTCGTAATGCCGTGCGCGTTCTGGAAGTGGGCATGCTGATCGCCATTCTGCTGGCCATCTTCGCCTCGGCCGTTTGCGGCTGGCTGTTGATGCGCGCCATAACCGAGCCGGTGGAACGTATCGTCAATACCCTCAAGGTGCTGGAGAGTGGCGATCTTTCAGTGAAGCTGGATCTGCACCGTCGTGACGAATTCAACGCCATCGAGCTCGGCTTCAACAGCATGGTCGGCGAACTCAAGAATCTGGTCGGCAATGCTCAGCGCTCGGCGGTGCAGATGACCACCTCGGTCACCGAAATTGCTGCCACCTCACGTCAGCAGCAGGCCACCGCCACCGAAACGGCTGCGACCACCACCGAGATCGGCGCCACCTCGCGGGAAATCGCCGCCACCTCGCGCGACCTGGTACGCACCATGGGCGAAGTCTCCGACAACGCCGAACAGACCTCGATTCTCGCCGGCACCGGCCAACTGGGCCTGGCGCGCATGGAAGAAATCATGCATCAGGTGATGGGCGCCGCCGACGTGGTCAACGGCAAGCTGTCGATTCTCAACGAGAAGGCCGGCAACATCACCCAGGTGGTGACCACCATCGTCAAGGTGGCGGATCAAACCAACCTGCTGTCGCTCAATGCGGCCATCGAGGCAGAGAAAGCCGGCGAATACGGCAAGGGCTTCGCCGTGGTTGCCGTGGAAGTGCGCCGCCTGGCTGACCAGACTGCCGTGGCCACCTACGACATCGAACAGATGGTGCGTGAGATCCAGTCCGCCGTGTCGGCCGGCGTAATGGGCATGGACAAGTTCTCCGAAGAAGTGCGCCGTGGTATCGGCGAGATGACCCAGATGGGCGATCAGCTCAGCCAGATCATCCAGCAGGTGCAGGCGCTGGCGCCACGCATCCAGATGGTAAACGAAGGTATGCAGGCGCAATCCACCGGGGCCGAGCAGATCAACCAGGCGCTGGTACAGCTCAGCGAGGCAAGCAGCCAGACGGTCGACTCGCTGCGCCAGGCCGGCGCCGCCATCGATGAACTCAACCAGGTGGCCAACAACCTGCGTGTTGGCGTCAGCCGCTTCAAGGTCTGAGCATGCAGGCCTCCAGCAAAGCGGCAGCAGGTGAACTGCACCTGCAGTTTCAACTCGGCGAGGACCGCTACGCCCTCCCCGCTCGCGAGGTCGTCGAGGTGCTACCGCTGCGCCGCCTGAAGCAGATGCCTGAGGCTCCTGAGTGGGTCGCAGGGCTGTTCGAACACCGTGGCCGCATGACCCCAGTGATCGACCTGTGCCACCGCGTGCTCGGCCGCAAAGCCCACTCGCGCAGCAGCACACGGCTGGTGCTGGTGCGCTTCGACCCCAGCCAGGGCGAGCACTCTCCGGTACTCGGCCTGCTGCTGGAGCAGGCCACCGATACCCTGCGCCTGGCACCCGACGCCTTCAGGGCCAGCGGTCTGGAGGCCGGCCTGCCGGATTATCTGGGCCCGGTTCAGCGCGACAGCCAGGGCATGATTCAGCGCATCGAGGTCAGCAACCTGCTCGACGACGCCATGCGCGCCCTGCTGTTCCAACCCATGGCGCAGGGCTGACAGCATGATCGAGCATATCGAGCGCCTGCTGAAAAGCCGCATCGGTCTGGATGCCGAATCGGTCGGGCGCAGCGTGATCGAACGCGCGGTGCGCCAACGCATGGCTGCCACAGGCCTGCATGAACTGGAAAGCTACTGGACGACGCTGGGCGGCTCGCCACGCGAACAACAGGCCCTGGTCGAGGCCGTGGTCGTGCCGGAAACCTGGTTCTTTCGTTACCCGGAGTCCTTCAATGCCCTGGCCAGCCTGGCTCTGGAACGCCAGGCGCAGCTACATGGCGCACGCCCTCTGCGCCTGATCAGCCTGCCCTGCTCCAGCGGCGAAGAACCCTATTCCATCGCCATGGCCCTGCTCGATGCGGGTTTCGCTTCTGGCCAGTTCCAGATCGATGCGCTCGACGTCAGCGACAAGGTGCTGGAGCAAGCACGCAAGGGACTTTATGGACGCAACTCGTTCCGAGGCGATGCACTGGAGTTTCGCGACCGTTTCTTCCATGAACAGGCCGGCAGCTTCCTGCTCGACGAACGCGTGCGCGACTGCGTACGCCTGCGCACCGGCAACCTGCTCGATGGCAATCTGTTCGCAGGCGAAACGCCTTATGACTTCATCTTCTGCCGTAACCTGCTGATCTACTTCGACCGCCCAACCCAGGTGCGCGTGCTGGAGCTGCTCAAGCGCCAGTTGCAGGCAGAAGGCACCCTGTTCATCGGCCCGGCCGAAGCCAGTCTGGCCAGCCAGAACGGCTTGCTGGCGCTGGGTCGCCAGCAGACCTTCGCTTTTCGCCTGGCACCGAGCATGCCCGCCAAGCCTGCCGCGATGCGTGCCCCGGCAAACCGCCCGCGGCCATCGATCATGCCGGTGTCGCGGCCGCCCCTAACCAGCCGAGCACGCCCTACGCCCAGGAACGTGCAGAGCGAGGCGCCAAGACCGCAGACACAGAATGAAGACACCTGGGCGGAGGTCGCCAGCCTGGCCAATGCCGGGCGCAGTGCGCAGGCCCGCCAACTCAGTGAGCAGCACCTGCAGACCCACGGCCCCAGCGCCGCCGCCTACTATTGGCTGGGCCTGCTCAGCGATGTCGACGGGCATAGCGCACAGGCCTGCGGCTACTATCGCA
The DNA here is from genome assembly GCF_003008615.1 of Pseudomonas mendocina. Classification (NCBI taxonomy): domain Bacteria; kingdom Pseudomonadati; phylum Pseudomonadota; class Gammaproteobacteria; order Pseudomonadales; family Pseudomonadaceae; genus Ectopseudomonas; species Ectopseudomonas mendocina. Next base: position 3,308,923 of record NZ_CP027657.1, on the reverse strand, counting down.
AGGCGATCTATCTTGAACCGCAGCATCGCGAAGCGCTGACCCACCTGGCCGCCCACCTGGAAGCACAGGGTGACCCCGCTGGAGCCCAGCGCCTGTACCGCCGAGCGCAGACTCCGGGAGTAGGTGACGATGACTGATAGCGTTGACCTGATACAGCAGACGCACGCAGCGGTAGACGATTGCTGGAATCGTATCGGCGTGTTCGGCGACAAGAGCTGCCCGCAGCTCGAGCGCCATATCCACTGCCGCAACTGCGAGGTCTACGGTGCCGCGGCAATCGCCCTGCTCGACCGCTACGGCAGTACCCTGGAGCTGGATGAGAGCCAGTACGGCCAGGACGAAGCGCCCCAGGAAGCCGGTGAACAACGCTCGCTACTGATCTTCCGTCTCGGCGAACAATGGCTGGCCATCGCCAGCCGCAGGCTGGCCGAAGTGATGCCGGTTTCACCGATCCACGTCCTGCCTCATCGCAAGACTCGCGGTCTTCTCGGTGTGACCAACGTGCGCGGCACGCTGGTCGCCTGCCTGTCGCTAGGCGAATTGTTGGGCCTGGAGGCACAGGAACTGCGCCGCGCTAATCAGCGGGTCATTCCGCGCATGCTCATCCTGCAGAGCGAGAGCGGCCCACTGGTCGCACCGGTAGACGAAGTCAGCGGTATTCAACGCATCGCGCTGGAGAAGATCAGCACCAGCAAGGGCGAAGACAGCCGCACCATCAGCCGTTTCGCCGCTGGCGTTCTGCAATGGCAGGGCCAGAGCATCACCCTGCTGGACGATGAACAATTGCTGCAACACATGATCGGGAGCCTCGCGTGACACCGGATCAGATGAGGGACGCATCGCTGCTCGACCTGTTCCGCCTGGAAGCCGAGGCGCAGAAACAGGTACTCGACACCGGCCTGCTGATACTCGAGCGCGACCCGACCAACGCCAGCCAGCTGGAGGCGTGCATGCGTGCCGCGCACTCGCTCAAGGGCGCCGCGCGTATCGTCGGCCTGGACAACGGCGTGCTGGTCGCCCACGCCATGGAAGACCTTTTGGTCGCCGCACAGGAAGGCCTGCTGCGCCTGCTGCCCGATCATATCGATGCGCTGCTGCAAGGCTCCGACCTGCTGCTGCGCATTGGCCAGACGCAACAGGACGCCGAGCTGGATGCCCGGGTGGAAACCCTCACCACGCGCCTGCAAGTGCTGCTCGGCAACGCCGTGCCGGCCTTACGCACGCAAGCGGGCAGCAGCAACGCATTGCACGCGGAACATGAACAAACCCAGGTGGTGCCCAACACCCCTGGCACACCCACCGACTCCGGTGTCGAGGAGCGCACCAGCCGCGTATTGCGCGTATCGGCCGAGCGCTTCGACCACCTGATCGACCTGTCCGGCAAATCGCTGGTGGAATTCCAGCGCACCAAACCGCTGAGCGAATCGCTGTACCGCCTCAAACGCCAGCAGGAGTCGGCCCGACGCACACTGGAAACCCTGCGCGAACATCTGCTCGGCAGCGAACAGGACGCCACCGCGCAGGCCCTGTTCAACGAAAGCCGCAATCTGCTGATCGAATGCCAACAGCAGTTACAGGCTCACCAGGAACTGTTCGACGACTTCGTCTGGCACGGAGGGCAACGTACCCAGCAGCTCTATGACCTGGCCCTGGCCTCGCGCATGCGCCCCTTCGCCGATGTGCTCGCCGGGCAGACACGCATGTTGCGTGATCTCGGCCGCTCGCTGGGCAAGCAGGTACGCCTGGAGATCGAAGGCGAGAATACCCAGGTCGACCGCGACGTGCTGGAGCGTCTGGAAGCCCCATTGACCCACCTGCTGCGCAACGCCGTCGACCATGGCATCGAGCCGCCAGCCCTGCGCACGCGCAAAGGCAAGGAAGAAGAAGGCCGGGTGCTGCTGCGTGCCCGCCACCATGCCGGCATGCTGGTGCTGGAGGTCAGCGATGATGGCGCAGGGGTCGACCTGCAGCGCGTCGCCCAGGCCGTGGTGAAACGTCGCTTCGCCTCGGCCGAGCAGGTCGAGCAGATGACCGAGGAAGAGCTGCTGTCCTTCTTATTCCTGCCGGGCTTCAGCATGAGCCAGCAGGTCACCGAAGTCTCCGGCCGCGGCGTCGGCCTTGACGTGGTGCAGCACGAGATTCGTCGCATGCGCGGTAACGTGCGCCTGCTGCAACGGCCCGACGAGGGCTGCCTGTTCCACCTCGAGTTGCCGTTGACGTTATCGGTGGTACGCGCGCTGGTAGTCACCATTGGCGGTGAAGCCTACGCCTTCCCGCTGGCGCAGATCGAACGCATGCTGCGCCTACCGCGCAGCGCCATCGTCCAGCTCGAAGGGCGCCAGCATTTCTGGCTGGATGACGAACATGTCGGCCTGATCTCGGCGGCGCAGTTGCTGCAGTGCGCAGAAAAACAGGGCGAAGAAGACAGCATCCCGATCGTGCTGATTCGCGACCGCGAGCAATACCACGGCCTCGCCGTGGAGGACTTCCTTGGTGAGTTCACCTTGGTGCTGATGCCGCTCGATCCGCGTCTGGGCAAGGTACGCGACGTCGCCGCAGGCGCCTTGCTGCATGACGGCACCCCGGTGCTGGTTCTCGATGTCGATGACCTGCTCAATTCGGTGGGCAAGTTGCTCGGCGACGGTCACCTGGATCGGGTCGACCACAGCAGCAATGCTCGCCAGGCCGTGAGCAAGCGCGTGCTGGTGGTGGACGACTCGCTAACCGTGCGCGAGCTGGAACGCAAGCTGCTGCTCAGCCGCGGTTATCAGGTCTCGGTTGCAGTGGATGGCATGGATGGCTGGAACGCCCTGCGCGCCGAGGCCTTCGATCTGCTGATCACCGATATCGACATGCCGCGCATGGATGGCATCGAACTGGTGACGCAGGTGCGCCAGGATCCACGCCTGCGCTCACTGCCGGTGATGGTGGTGTCGTACAAGGATCGCGAAGAGGATCGCCGCCGCGGCCTGGAGGCCGGCGCCGATTATTACCTGGCCAAGGCGAGCTTCCATGACGAAGCCCTGCTGGACGCTGTACAGACCCTGATAGGTGAGGCACGCGAATGAGGATCGCCATCGCCAACGATATGCCGCTGGCCGTCGAAGCCCTACGCCGCGCCCTAGCGGTAGAGCCGGAATACCAACTGATCTGGGTCGCCAACAACGGTGAGGACGCCGTACGCCGCTGTCGCGAGGATCTGCCGGATCTGCTGCTGATGGACATGCTCATGCCCGGCATGGACGGCGTGGAAGCGACCCGGCGGATCATGCAAGACACGCCTTGCGCGATTCTCATCGTCACCTCCGACGTCGAGCGCAACATGGCGCGGGTCTTCGATGCCATGGGCGCCGGCGCCCTGGACGTGGTCGCCGCCCCTTCGCTCGGCCCGCAGCAGGTGCTCGACGCCGCCAGCGTGCGGCGCAAGATCCACAACATCGCCTGGATGATCGGCCACAAGACCTCGCGCACGGTCAAACCGGCACCGCTGCGCAACAGCGACAACCGCGGCAAGCGCCTGGTGACCATTGGCGCCTCGGCCGGTGGACCGGCATCACTGGTTGAACTGTTGCAACAGATTCCAGCTGATTTTCCTGCCAGCATCGTGCTGGTGCAGCATGTCGATGAGGTATTCGCCGCCGGTATGGCGCAGTGGTTAGGCAGCGAGTCACACATGCCGGTACGCCTGGCTCAGGAGGGCGAAACCCTGCAACCGGGTGCCGTGCTGCTGGCTGGCACCAACAACCACCTCTACCTCTCGCCGGAAGGGCGCCTGGTCTACCGGCGTGAGCCGGCCGATCAGGTCTACCGGCCTTCTATCGATGTATTCTTCGAAAGCGTGGCCAGTTACTGGCGCGGCGAAGCGATCGGCGTACTGCTGACGGGTATGGGGCGCGATGGCGCCAGAGGCCTGAAGCTGATGCGCGAACGCGGCTTTCACACCATCGCCCAGGATCAGGCCAGCAGTGCCGTCTATGGTATGCCCAAGGCCGCCGTGGCCCTGGACGCCGCAACGGAAGTGCTACCCCTGGACAAAATTGCGGCACGCCTGGTCGAGCGACTGATCTGAGATCGATATGCCACCTATAACCCAAAACAACGGCGGAGATGCACACATGCAGCGGCCTAACGGGAACTCCAATCACTATCTCGGTCTGCCCGACTATTCCATGATGGTGCTACTGGTCGACGATCAGGCCATGATCGGTGAAGCCGTGCGGCGCGCCCTGAGCGAAGAGAGCGACATCGACTTCCACTTCTGCTCCGATCCAAATCAGGCGCTGAGCGTGGCGCAGCAGATCAAGCCGACGGTGATCCTGCAGGATCTGATCATGCCTGGTGTCGACGGCCTCGAACTGCTCTCGCTGTACCGCGCAGCACCTGGGCTGAAGGACGTACCGATCATCGTGCTGTCGACCAAGGAAGACCCCAAGGTCAAGAGCGCAGCCTTCACCGCAGGCGCCAACGACTATCTGGTCAAACTGCCGGACGTGATCGAGCTGCTGGCGCGCATCCGTTATCACTCGCGTTCCTACCTGACCATGCTGCAACGCGACGAGGCTTACCGCGCCCTGCGCGAAAGCCAGCAGCAGTTGCTCGACACCAACCTGGTGCTGCAACGCCTGATCAAGTCCGACGGACTGACCGGCCTGGCCAATCGCCGTTACTTCGACGAATACCTGGAAATCGAGTGGAGCCGCGCGCTACGCGATCAGAACGAGCTGGCCCTGCTGATGATCGATGTCGACTACTTCAAGGCCTATAACGACCAGCATGGCCACGTTGCCGGCGACCAGGTGCTGCGCCGCGTCGGCGAGGCATTGCGCTCTAGCTGTACGCGCGCCTCGGATCTGGCCGCTCGCTATGGCGGTGAGGAATTCGCGGTGATCATGCCCGGAACCGCCGCCGGTGGTGCACGCCTGCAGGCCGAGAAGATCCGCCGTGAAGTGGAGGCCATGGGCATCCCTCACGACCTGCCAAAGGCGGGCTCGTCGATCAGCGTCAGTATCGGTATCGCCACCATCAAACCGTCACCAGAGGGCGACCCGCTGAGCCTGGTGGTCAAGGCCGACGAAGGCCTCTACCTGGCCAAGCATGGCGGCCGCAACCAAGTCGCGATGGCCAGCAACAGCCAGTGAGCTTGGCGAACACAAGTAGCCGGTAATCGCCCACTTTCACCCGCCTGTTTCCCGCCTGCAAATCCCCGCAAAACCCGCATACCACCTGACTCCGGAGCCTCTAACGAGGCTTGCAGGGGCGGTTCGGCGCTCTAGAGCCAATGGCGCATCAATTGACTGAATTAACCAGTTAGTACATTTTTCTCGGCAGTTCGTCACAACAACAAGAGAAGCCCTCATGACGCCCTGCATCCTGGTGCTCAACGGCCCCAACCTCAATCTGCTTGGTACCCGCGAGCCGGCCACCTACGGCCATGAAACCCTCGCCGACATCTCCCAACTGTGCGCCGATACCGCTGCTGAATGCGGTCTGAAGATCGAATTTCGCCAGACCAACCACGAAGGCGAGCTGCTCGACTGGATCCACGGTGCACGCGGTCGCTGCGCCGGCATCCTGATCAACCCAGCGGCCTGGACGCACACCTCGGTGGCGATTCGTGACGCTCTGGTGGCCAGCGAGCTGCCGGTGATCGAAGTGCACCTGTCCAACGTGCACAAGCGCGAGCCGTTCCGTCATCACTCCTTCGTCTCGCCGATCGCCGTCGGCGTCATCTGCGGCCTCGGCAGCCATGGCTACCGCCTCGGCCTGCAGCACTTCGCTCAATCGCTCAAGGGTTAAGACCATGTCCTCGGTTACCAGCGGCATTCTTGCCGGCCTCATCGGCAAAGGCATTCAGGCCTCCCGCACTCCAGCCCTGCACGAGCAGGAAGGCGATGCACAGGGCCTGCGCTATCTCTATCGCCTGATCGACCTCGACCAGCTTGGGCGCGATATCGACGCCCTGCCTGAACTGCTTCAGGCAGCGCAGACCATGGGTTTTACCGGCCTCAACATCACCTTCCCGGCCAAGCAGGCGATCATCCCGCTGCTCGATGAACTGTCGGACGAAGCACGTGGTATCGGCGCGGTGAACACCGTGGTGCTCAAGGACGGCAAACGCGTCGGCCACAACACCGACTGCCTGGGCTTCGCCGAGGGCTTCCGCCGCGGCCTGCCTGATGTGAGCCGCCGCCGCGTGGTACAGATGGGCGCAGGCGGCGCAGGCGCCGCAGTGGCGCACGCCTTGCTCAGCGAAGGCGTCGAACACCTGAGCATCTTCGAAGTGGAACCTGGCCGCGCCCAGGCCCTGGCCGACAACCTCAACGCACATTTCGGCAGCGAGCGCGCCGTGGCAGGCACCGACATGGCTACCGAAGTGGCGGCAGCCGACGGCCTGGTCAACACCACGCCGGTGGGCATGGCCAAACTGCCCGGCACACCGTTGCCGGTGGAGTTGCTACACGCTGGGTTGTGGGTCGCCGAGATCATCTACTTCCCACTGGAAACCGAGCTGCTGCGCCACGCCCGCGCACTGGGTTGCCGCACTCTGGACGGCGGCAACATGGCGGTGTTTCAGGCAGTGAAGGCGTTCGAGCTGTTCAGCGATCGCCCAGCCGATGCCGAACGCATGCAGGCGCACTTCGCCAGCTTCCGCTGAGCTTGCTGCACGCGTGGGGCGCACCGAGCGCCCCACTACCCTCTCCGGCGGGCTACCTGACGGCGGCCAGCCTGCTAGCCGAGAACCGGCTTCAGCAGCGCCTGCGCCTCGTATAACGGGGTGAGATAACGCTGGCGCATCTCGTCGATCGCCATCCGAGATGCGTGGGTCGTCAGCGCCATCGCCGCCTTGAGTTCGCCCTTGCGATCCCGTAACGGCACCCCCAGAACGCGCATCCCCACCTCATATTCCCCGTCCACCGTGCAGTAGCCCTGGCGGTTGATCCTCTGCAGTTCTTCACGAAATTGCTCGGGGTCGGTTTGAGTGTAAGGCGTGAGGTTGCGCAGCTCGGTACGCTGCAGATACTGATCGAGTTCCTCTGCCGGCAAGTTGGCCAGCCATATCCGCCCACTGGCCGTGCAATAAAGCGGCATGCGCGCCCCGGGGCGAATCGACAGCGACGAAATATGGCTGTAGCGGCTGCGCACGATGTGCACGATATCGTCCCCGTCACGCACGCCAACCGAGATGTGCTCACCGGTTGTACGCGCCACCTGCTCGACGATCGGCCGCAGCATCAGCGGCAATTGCGCCGAATCCACGTACGCCTGGCCAATACGCAAGGCCTTGGCCGTCAGCCAGTAATGGCGCCCATCCGTCTCGGCGAAGCCCTCGTGCACCAGCGTCAGCAAAAAGCGCCGCGTCGCACTGCTGGTCATCTCGCAGCGCCGTGCAGCATCCGGCACCGTCAGCCGTGGCGTCTCCACGCTGAACAGCTGCATCAGCGCCAGGCCCTTCTGCAGCCCAGCAATCAGATCACGCGGATGGATCGCCGGACTCTTCATATCGACCTCGATTCATGCAAACGCTGCGATTATCGCACTGACACTGCGATAAACAACCAAAACCTCGATCTGCCGCGTTGTGAGGGTGCACCGCTCGCCGCACCATGCAGCCCAACAACAACTCCAATACGCAGGCACCTCTCATGGTCAACGGCTCTACAGAACTGGTCGCGATCGTCGGCTCCCCCATCGCCCAGGTCAAATCCCCGGAAAACTTCAATCGCTGGTTCGAAGGCAACGCCCTGAACCGGGTGATGCTGCCAATCGACATCAGCGCCCAGGCACTGTCCTCCTTCATCGATACCCTGCGCGGCTGGCAGAACCTGCGCGGTTGCGTGGTGACCATTCCCTACAAGCAGCAGGTGGTCGAGCACCTCGACGAACTCAGCGAGCGCGCCAGCGCCCTGCGCTCGGTCAACGTGATTCGCCGCGAGTCTGACGGCCGCCTGATCGGCGACAACGTCGATGGTGAAGGCTTCATCAACGCCGGCCGCCAGCAGGGTTTCGATGCCAAGGGCAAACGTGCGCTGGTCATCGGTGCCGGCGGCGTCGGCAGCGCCATCGCATATTCGCTGTGCCAGGCCGGTGTCTCTGCCCTGACCCTGTCCGACGTCAGCCATGAGCGCGTAGAGGCGCTGGCGCAACTGCTGCGCAGCGCCTTCCCCGAGCTGCCGGTCAGCACCCGAGTCGACAGCCTGAGCGCGTTCGACCTGATCGCCAACGCCTCCCCGGTGGGCATGGGCGACAGCGGCGAGTTGCCGCTACCGCAAGCCTTGCTACAGAGCCTGCCAGCCAGCGCACACGTCGCCGATGTGGTGACGGCCCCGGAAATCACACCCCTGCTGGCCCTGGCCAAAGCCCGTGGTTGCAGCATTCAGACCGGTCCGCAGATGGCCCTGGCACAAGCCGGCAACCTCGGCCACTTCATGGGCGCGACCGCGCTGGTTCTGTGAGGAGAACGGGATGAACGCTGCCATTCAAACTGCCGCAACTCAAACCACTGCAAGCAACGTGCAGGTCTACGACTTGATCGTGCTGGGCAGCGGCGCCGCCGGTTTTGCCGCCGCCACCACCGCTGCCTGCCGTGGCCTCAAGGTGCTGATCGTGGAGAAGGCCTCCACCTTCGGTGGCACCTCGGCGATTTCCGGTGGCGCCGTATGGGTCTATGGCACCGACCAGGCCAAGGCCGCTGGAGCCAAGGACAGCGCCGAGGCGATGCGCCGCTACCTGCAGCATGTGATCGGCGCCGGCTACGACGCAGAACTAATCGACGCCTTCATCGAGCGTGGCCATGAGGCGATGCGCTGGTTGCATGCCAACACCGAGTTGAGCTACAGCCTGCGTCCGCATTCGCCGGATTATTACCCCGATGCCCCCGGTGGTACCGAGCGCGGCCGCGCACTGGAAATCGATGAATACGACGGTAATCGCCTGGGTGAGCACTTCGCCAAGCTGCGCATGCCGCCACCGGGCATGCTGCTGTTCGGCGGCATGATGGTGAACCGCGTCGACATCCAGCATTTTCTCAGCTTCCGTCGCTCGCCCGCCTCGCTGTGGCACTGCATCAAACTGATGAGCCGCTACGCGTTGGATCGCCTGCACCACCCGCGCGGTACTCGCCTGACCACGGGCAATGCCCTGATCGCACGCCTGGCGACGACCGCGTTCGCCAATGGCGTGGAGCTGTGGCTGGACAGCCACGCGCAAGAGCTGATCATCGAGGACGGCGCGGTGCGCGGCGCCCGCATCACCCGCGACGGCCGTACGCTGGACGTTCGCTCGCGCGGCGGCGTGGTCTGCGCCATGGGCGGTTTTGCCGCCAGCGCCATGGCCGCCAACTTCCGCCCGCCCAGCCCCGATCCGCACCTGACCATGTCGCCATCCAGCAACATAGGCGACGGCCTGCGCCTGAGCGCAGCGGCCAATGCCGCAGTCGGCGAGGGCCTGGCGGCAAATTTCTTCTGGGCCCCGGTTTCCGAGGCCGTGCATGCCAACGGCGAGCGCGAGCGCTTCCCGCATCTGGTGACCGACCGCGCCAAGCCGGGCGTGATTGCCGTCAACCAGGCCGCCCAGCGTTTCGTCAACGAGTCCAACTCCTACCACCATTTCGTGCAGACCATGTTCGCCACGGGCAACACCCGTTGCTGGCTGATCTGCGATGCCACCGCGATGAACAGCTATGGCATGGGCCTGGCTCGGCCGAGCCCGGTGGACAACAGCGCGCTGGTTGCCTCCGGCTACCTCAAGCAGGGCAAGACCATCGAGCAACTGGCGCAGACCATTGGCCTTAACCCGCTCGCCCTGCGCCAGACCCTGGAGCGCTACAACAATGACGCTCGCGAAGGCGTCGACCGTGCGTTCGAAAAAGGCGGCAACAGCTACAACCGCTACATGGGCGACCCGGCCCGCCGTCCGAACCCATGCCTGGCACCGCTGGAACGTGGCCCGTTCTACGCCATCGCCATCCACACCGGCGACCTGGGCTCGGCGCGCGGCCTGCGCACCGACCGTTTCGCCAATGTGCTGGACAGCCACGGCAAGCCCATCGAAGGCCTGTACGCCGGCGGCAACGACATGAACTCGATCATGGACGGCACCTACCCCGGTCCCGGCATCACCCTCGGACCGGGCCTGACCTTCGGCTACATCGCCGCCACCCACATCGCCGAGCGCCTCGCCTCGGCCACCAAGACGTCCAAGGAGTAATTCATGTTCTACGAAATGCGCACCTACACCCTCAAGCCCACCCGCATGGCCGATTGGCTGGCGCTGTATCAGAGCGATGCGCTGGCCGTGCAGACCGAGCACCTGGGCCAACTCGTCGGTTTCTTCACCACCGAGTTCGGTGAAGCCAACCAGGTGGTGCACATCTGGGCCTACGACAGCCTCGACGATCGCAGCAAGCGCCGCGCCGCCATGGCCGCCGACCCGCGTTGGGCCGCCTTCGGCCGCAAGAACAAGGAACTGGATGCGGTCGTCACCCTGGAGTCGCGCATCCTGCGACCGACCGGGTTCTCGCCCCTGCAGTGACCTGACCTAGCTCCGTACCCCCTACAAACGCAGGCGCCACGGCGCCTGCGCAGGACTCGCTCGCCCATGCAAAACGACAAGACCAAGCAGGCTACGCGTACGCTCGACTGTGACGTGCTGGTGATCGGCTCCGGCGCAGCCGGGCTGGCGGCAGCTGTGACCGCGGCAGAGCACGGTTTGAGCGTGGTGGTGGCGGAAAAGGCCGAACAGCTTGGCGGCACCAGCGCCTGGTCCGGTGGCTGGCTGTGGATACCGCGCAACCCGTTGGCCAAGGCTGAAGGCCTGTTCGAAGAAGGCGATGCGCCAGAGCGCTACCTGCGCGAGCAGACCCATTGCCAGCGACTCGACGCGCTGCAGCAGGCCTACCTGCAACGCGGCCCGGAAATGGTCGAGTTCTTCCAGAACCGTACTGCCGTGCAGTTCTACTCCGGCAGCCGCATGCCGGACATGCGCGACGGCGATGGCGCGGCAACCGGCGGCCGCTCGTTATGTGCCCAGCCTTTCGATGGCCGGCTACTCGGCGATGCCCTGAAACGGATGCGCGCCCCGCTGGATATTGTCAGCCTGTTCGGCATGGGCATCGCCGGCGGTGCCGACATGGCCGCCTTCTTCAACGTCCGTCGCTCGCCACGCGCCGCCTTGCATGTGGCCGGCCGTTTACTGCGTCATCTGCACGACTGCCTGCTGCAGGGTCGCGGCATGCAACTGGTCAACGGCAACGCGCTGGTGGCGCGCCTGCTGCGCAGCGCCCTGGATCGGCAGGTCGAACTGCTCACCGCCAGCCCCGCTCGCCACCTGCTGCACGCCAACGGCCGGGTCTACGGCGCCGTGCTGCAACAGGTGCAGGGCGAACTGCTGGTCAATGCGCACCGCGGTGTGGTGCTGGCCTGCGGCGGTTTTCCGCATGACCGCCAGCGCATCGCCCAACTGATCACGCACGCCCCCACGGGTACCGAACATCACAGCGCCGCCCCACTGGAAAACAGTGGCGATGGCTTGCGTCTGGGCGAAGCGGTAGGGGCCGTGGTCGCCGCTGACCTGGCGCATGCCGGCGCCTGGGCACCGGTCTCGCGCGTGCCACGTCGCGATGGCAGCGTCGGCAACTTCCCGCACTTGGTCGACCGAGCCAAACCGGGCTTCATCGCCGTGCGCCGTGATGGCAAGCGCTTCACCAACGAGGCCGACTGCTACCACGACTTCATGAACGCGCTGATCGAAGCCACGCCCGCTGGCGAGCCCATCGAGGCCTGGCTGATCTGCGACGCCAGGGCGCGTTGGCGCTACGGCATTGGCTGGGCCAAGCCGCTGCCATTCAGCGATGGCTACTATCAGCGTCGTGGCTACCTGCACAGTGGCGCCAACGCCGCCGAACTCGCGGCCCGCTGCGCCATCGATGCACCTGCGCTGCTAGCCACGCTGGAGCGCTTCAACCGCTTCGCCAGCCTGGGGGAAGACCCTGACTTCCAGCGCGGCCGCTCTACTTACAACCGCGCCCAGGGCGAGGTACTGCAGCAGCCCACCCCGTCACTGCGCGCCCTGCGCGGGCGCCTTTATGCGGTGAAACTGCACCCCGGCAGCCTGGGCACCTTCGCCGGTCTGCGCACCGATGCCGATGCATGTGTTCTGGATGCGAGCGGACAGCCCATCACCGGTCTGTTCGCCGTAGGCAACGACATGAACAGCGTAATGGCCGGCCATTACCCCAGTGGCGGCATCACCCTCGGGCCGGCCATGACCTTCGGCTACCTCGCCGGCCTGGCCCTGGCCGGTGACAGCACATCGCGCCACACAGCCCACACCGCCCCAACACAACAAGAGGTTCAGGCGCTGTAACCAGGCGCCTCGCCTGCTCTCGACTCACCTGCAAGACAAGGTACACCCCGGCCTGAACAGGGGTTCACAACAACAACAACAACAACCGATGGAGAACATCCACATGCTCAAATCCCTACTGACCGGCGCCGCTCTCGGACTCAGCGCTCTCACCCTGGCCTTACCGGCTCACGCCGCCTACCCCGAACGCAGTATCCAGGCCGTCGTCCCATGGGGCGCCGGGGGCGCCACCGACAACGTGATGCGCAGCCTGAGCGCCCACGTCGAGAAAGAACTCGATACCAAGCTGGTCATCACCAACCGTCCAGGCGGCACCGCGCTGATCGGTGGCAGCTACGTCAAACAGCAGCGACCCAACGGCTATACCCTGCTGCTGGGCGCGGAAAACCCACAGCTGTATCAGGTAATGGGCCTGGCCGACTTCGACTACAGCGCCTTCTATCCGGTCAACATCATCGCCCAGAACAGCGTGCTGATCGCCGTGCTGGCTGACAGCCCATGGCAAACCATGGACGACCTGCTCAACGCCATCCGCCAGGGCGACGGCAATATCCGCATGGGCAGTACCGGCGTCGGCGCGCTGCAGAACACCGTCTTCTCGATGTTCCGCGCCGTGGAAGACCTGAAAGTCCGTGAAGTGAATTTCCAGGGCGAAGGCCCGATCGTCAGCGCCCTGCTTGGCGGCCACATCGACTTCACCCCGCTGTCCTTCGCCGCCAGCAAGGAGATGGTCGCCTCGGGCAAGTTCCGCGCCCTGGCCGTGTTCGCCAGCGAGGAAATGCCGGAGCTGCCGGGCGTAGAACCGATCACCAAGACCTTGCCGGATCTGGCGCAGTACCTGCCATGGGGACCGTTCTATGGTGTGTTCGTCCACAAGGACACCCCGGACGAAATCAAGCAGACGCTGGTCAAGGCTTACGCCAATGCGGTGGCAAGCGATGACTACCAGGCGTTCCTGAAGAATTTCGGCGCCAAGCCCCTGAATATCCACGGCGCCGAAGCTGACGCCTTCCTCAAGCGCTGGCAGTCGGTCACCACCTGGTCGATGTACAAGGCCAAGGCCGTGGCCATCTCGCCGGAGTCGGTCGGTATCGCACAGCCCTGAGCCATGAAAAAGCCCCTGACACCGAGGTATCAGGGGCTTTCGTGGAGAAGCGCGAACTAACGCTGCACGAACCGAAGCACGGCCTCGCAGATCATCTCCTTGTGCCGCCTTTTGGTCTCATCATCCTGAAAATCGATGGCAAAGATATGCCCGAAGGTATGCCGGTTCGATACGCGGTAGAAACAGAACGAGCTCATCAGCAGATGCACGTCCAGCACATCGATATTGGCGCGAAACACGCCTTCTTCCTCGCCGCGGCGAATGGTCTTGCCGAGGGTGTCGAGCACCACGTTGCTCATCTGGCGGATGGCTGGCGACTGTTTGACGTACTCGCCGTAGTGGATGTTCTCGATGCTGACGATGCGCACGAAGTCGACGTTGCGGTCATGGTGGTCGAAGGTGAATTCCACCAGCCGACGGATCGCCAGGGCCGGAGGCAGCGAAGCCAGATCGAGCCGGCTCTCGGTGCCGCGAATATCGCCGTAAAGCTTGATCAGGACTTCGAGATAGAGCTGTTCCTTGCTCCCGAAGTAGTAATAGATCATCCGCTTCGAGGTCGCGGTACGCTCGGCAATGGCATCCACCCGCGCGCCCGAGAGGCCCTGCTGGACGAACTCGGTGATAGCGGCCTGGAGAATGCTCTCGCGGGTCTTTTCAGGGTTGTTCTTGCGCGCCTTGCGCACCGCTTCTGGGGGAGCGGAGGCAATGCCTACGGCTGCTTCAGTCATACGGCAATGATCTTTTTTATAGGTATGGATGGAACGAATTATGGCAGGCCGTACAGCCTCTGGGCAGCGGCGCCCTGTCGGGGCACCGCCGCCTCACGGTCAGAGTCTCGGCTTCTTCACCGAACCAGTGCGCGCCTTGGCCATGGCCGCCAGGCGCACCGCGACGTTGGCCGCGCCGTAGCCGACATAACCATTCTTGCGCTGAATGATTTCGAAGAAGAAGCGCTCCTCGAACGGCTCGGTGTAGACGTGGAACAGCTCGCCGCCCTGGGCGTCACGGTCGTACAACACGTTGTAATAGGCCAGCTCGCTGAGGAACTCGTCGTCGAAATCGAAGCGTGCCGCCAGGTCGTCGTAATAGTTCAGCGGGATTTCCAGCAGCGGTACACCAGCTTCCTTGGCCCGCGCCACTTCGGCGAAGATGTCCTCGCAGGAAAACGCGATGTGGTGCACGCCGGAGCCTTGATAGCTGGACAGCGCATGGGCAATGGCCGTGTTGCGGTTCTCCGAGATGTTCAGCGGCAGGCGGATCGAGCTGCAACGGCTACGGATCGCGCGACTTTTCACCAGGCCGTAGGGGTCGGGCAGCACCACTTCGTCGTCGGCCTCGAAGTCCAGCAGGCTCTTGTAGAACAGCACCCAGCTGTCCAGCGAGTCGGCCGGCAATGCCAGGGCCATGTGGTCGATGCGCTGCAGGCTACCCGTGGCCGTAGCGGCCGGGTTCAGGCTGAAGTCGGTGTCATAGATGGTCTGGCCCTCGCCGGCCTGCTCCACCAGGTAAATCAGACTGCCGTCCGGAGCGCGTACGGCGGGCACCTCGCGCTCGTTCGGGCCGACCAGGCCACGATAGGGCTGGCCGCGATAATCGCAGGCACGCTGCAACGCATCGGCGCCATCTTTCACCCGCAATGCCGTGGCGCACAGTGACGGGCCATGGGACGCGAAGAAGTTGTGCGCGAAAGAATAAGGTTCAGCATTGAGCACGATGTTGATATCGCCCTGACGCAGCAGGCTGACATCCTTGGAGCGGTGCTGACCGGCGTGAGCGAAGCCCAGACGCTCCAGCCAACCGGCCAGGCGTGCACCAACCGCCTCATCGACAGCGAATTCAAGGAACTCGATGCCACCGTAGGGATGCGCCGCAGGCGGGGTGAACAGCACGCCCGGCTCGATCGCATGCCCCTCTTTCTGCAGGCGCTTGTGGGTTTTCTCTTCCAGATAGAGCAACGAACGCAAACCGTCGGCAGCGTTCTGCCGTGGTGGCGCGGCGCGGAAGCCGTCGTTGAAGATTTCCAGCGATAGCGGCCCGCGATAGCCGGTGCGCAGGATAGGCGCGAGGAAACCGGCCAGGTCGAACTCGCCCTGCCCCGGGAAGCAGCGGAAATGGCGACTCCACTCCAGCACGTCCATGGCCAAAATCGGCGCATCGGCCATTTGCACGAAGAAGATCTTGTCGCCAGGAATCTCGGCGATGGCACTCGGGTCGCCCTTGAGCGACAAGGTATGGAAACTGTCGAGAATCACCCCGACAGCCGGGTGGTCAGCCTGACGTACCAGGTTCCACACCTGCTGATAGGTGTTGACGTGACGGCCCCAGGCCAGCGCTTCGTAACCGATACGCAGGCCGCGCGCACCGGCGCGTTCGCCCAGCAGGCGCAGGTCGTCGACAAGAATTTCCTCGTCGCCCAGCGAGTCGGCAGCGACGTTGCTGCACACCAGCACCAGGTCGGTGCCCAGTTCCTGCATCAGATCGAACTTGCGCTCGGCGCGGTCGATATTGCGCTGCAGGCGGTCGCGGCGGCAGCCTTCGAAGTCGCGGAACGGCTGGAACAGGGTGATGGCGATGCCAAGGTCGGCGCAGCGCTTGCGAATCTCGGTAGGGCTGCCGTCGTAATAGAGCAGATCGTTCTCGAAGATTTCCACGCCGTCGAAACCGGCCGCGGCGATGGCTTCGAGTTTCTCGGGCAGGGTACCGCTAAGGGAAACGGTGGCAATTGAGCGCTGCATGCTTGTATTCCTTATTGTTCGCACCGGCTCGTCAGCCAGCACGTTTTTGAATTGGATCGAGCAACCCGCGGGGTAGTGAGGTCATTCGCCCCGGCACGCAAAACGGGCGGTGCGCCCTGCTTTCGTGGTGACGATGATTATTCGCCCGCCACTGTAGCCCAGCAATTCAAAATGTACGAACTGGTTAGTATTGTGTTCGATTAACGAACACAAGGCCGATTTTCGCGATTGACGCCTTTTCGACCAGAAGCGCAGCATGAACCAACGTTGCAATCAGCCAACCGGGCAGTTTCCTCAAGACTACTCGCTCAAGCAAACCTGCAATCGTAACCAAGTATCACAGCATAACAATTTCAAACGGGTAACCACCCCATGATCACGACTCTCTACCTGATCGCTCGCCAATCTCCCTGCCGACCTGCCGCAGCTCCCCGACCGAGCGCGATTCGCACTTCGCCTCTCTGACCTGACGTTCCTACACCCAAACACCACCGGACGGCGTTCGCCGGGTCGCTCTGCCTGAGCCCCGTCGTAGTCGCGTGCTCGCGTTCCACTCAGGCCTGGCCTGGAGGGAGCGTGCGTCCGGCCACCTAACAACAACAATGGAGACAACGATGGCCAACTCATCGTCATCACAAGCCAAGAAAGCGACCGCCAGTGGCTGGGTCGGTTCCGCTCTCGAGTACTACGATTTCTTCATCTACGCCCAGGCGGCGGCGCTGATCTTCCCGCAGATATTCTTCCCCAACACCGATCCGAAAATGGCCATCGTCGCCTCATTGGCCACCTACGGCGTCGGCTACCTGGCCCGCCCGGTAGGCGCTTTCGTGCTCGGTCACTGGGGTGACACCCGCGGCCGCAAGAACGTGCTGCTGCTGTGCATGTTCCTGATGGGTATTTCGACCATGGCCGTTGGCCTGCTGCCGACCTATCACGACATCGGCCTGCTGGCACCCGCACTGCTGGTGGTACTGCGCCTGATTCAGGGCTTCGCGGTTGCCGGGGAAATCTCCGGTGCCAGTTCGATGATTCTCGAACATGCCCCCTTCGGACGACGAGGTTTCTACGCCAGCTTTACCCTGCAGGGCGTTCAGGCTGGTCAGGTTCTCGCTGCTGCAGTGTTCCTGCCGCTGGCCTACTTCATGCCGAGCGAGGCCTTCAACGACTGGGGCTGGCGTATTCCGTTCCTGCTCAGCGCCTTCGTATTGCTGGCTGGCTTCATCATTCGTCGCGAAGTCCACGAGACCCCTGCCTTCGTCAACGAAGAGAGCAAGCAGAAGATCGCCAAGTCGCCGATCGCCGAAGCCTTCACCAACAGCTGGAAGAACATGTTCCTGGTCATGGTGATGGCGCTGATGAACACCATCCCGGTCGTCGCCACCATCTTCGGCGCCGCCTACGCCGTACAACCGGCTTACGGAATCGGTTTCGACAAGAGCGTGTACCTGTGGATTCCGGTGGTCGGCAACATTGTCGCAGTGCTGGTGATCCCCTTCGTCGGCAACCTGTCGGACAAGATCGGTCGTCGCCCGACCATGATCACCGGCGCCCTGGGTTCCGGGCTGCTGGCCTTCGGCTACCTGTATGCGATCAGCATCGCCAACGTGCCATTGGCCTTCGTCATGTCGCTGCTGATGTGGGGCGTGGTCTACCAGGGTTATAACGCGGTGTTCCCAAGCTTCTACCCGGAGCTGTTCCAGACCCGCTACCGCGTATCAGCGATGGCCATCGCGCAGAACATCGGCACCATGCTCACCGCCATGCTGCCAGCACTGTTCGCCCTGATGGCACCACCCGGCTCGGACAACATCCCAATGGTGATCGGCAGCATGGCTTTCGGCATCACCTGCCTGTGCGCCATCGCTGCCTATATCGCCCCGGAAACCTATCGGGTGCCGATGGCCGATCTCGGCAAACCAGACGCCAAGCTGATGGACAAGGCCAAATACAATGCAGAGCGCCTGAAAGGAATGAGCGAAGCGGCTCACTAAGTTAGCCTCCCGCAGAATGAGAAAAGGCCCTTGATGGGCCTTTTCTTTTTTGCCGACTCAGCCCTTGCGCTGCGTCCAGACTGCCGCCAAACCGCTGAGGCATATGATCGCGATACCGACCAGCGCAACGGCATCAGGCATGTGACCGAACACCAGTAGGCCAAGCAGACCAGCGAACACGATCTGTACATAGCCGAACGGAGCCAGCATCGCCGGCGCCGCGTAGCGGAAGGAATGGGTCAGCAACAGATGCGCTGCCATCCCGCAACCGCCCAGGGCCAGCATCATCAGGCCATGCGTCAGGCTCGGCACCTGCCAGAAGAACGGCACCAGCAGGCTCATCACCAGGGTGTTGACCAGGCCTGCGAAAAAGTTGCTGGTGGTGGCGCTGTCCACAGTGCTCAGGCGCCGGGTCAGTATCTGATAGAGGCTGAAGCAGAACGCAGCGCTCAGCGGCAACAACACCGCCGGAGTGAACAGGTCGCCACCGGGGTGAACGATGATCATCACCCCGATGAAGCCGACGATCACCGCAATCCACTGCCCCACACTGACCTTCTCGCCCAGCAGCGGCACAGACAGGGCAGTCACCAGCAAGGGAGCCAGGAAGATCACCGACGTCGCTTCGGCCAACGGCATGAACATCAGGCCCGTGGTGAACAGCAGGCTGACGGAAAGCAGACACAATGCCCTCAGCACCTGCAGACCAGGCCGCTTGGTACGCAGCACGCGCAAGCCGGATTGCGGCAGGAAGATGCTCGCCATGAGCAGGGTGTGCACGACGTAGCGTACCCAGACGATCAGGATGATCGGGTAGAAGCCGGACAGGTACTTGGAAATCGCGTCATGGCTGGCGAACAGGAAGGTCGCCAGCACCATCAAACCAATGCCCTTGAGCGGATGATTGACGCCGGATAGCGGTGTGGAGCTCATTGAGTACTCGGGATGCGGACAAACCGCCGAACCATAGATAGGTAGCTAACTATACAGATCTCCCTATCTTGCCGCCTATGACCCGCGTGACAGTATCTGACCCGCGGGTGACGGACGGCATCGAGACGCTATACCTGTCCCAGCAACCGCAGCGTCTTGTCCATGGCCATCTGCGCACGATCCAGCGCACTGACACCCTGCTCGAGCAACTGCCGGGTCGGAATCTCCAGGCTCAGGGCAATGGTCGGCGGCAAGGTGCGCAGCAGCCCGAGCAGGTCGCTGTCGCCATCGCCAGGGAAGCGCCGCTCATTGCGCGCCTGGCGCAGGATCTCGTCCATGTCGTCCGGGCGCGGGCCATTGACGTCACACAATTGCGCGTAGCGCATGCGTTCTGCCGGTATCTGTGCCAGCTCTGCCAGGCTCGATCCGGAGCGGTCGAAGTGGAAGGCATCGACCAGAATGCAGCCATTGGGGCGATTGGCCGCCTCGACGATGCGCTTGGCCTGGGTCAGATCACGCGCATCGGTCCAAGGCATGAACTCCAGATGCGGAAACAGACCGAACGGCGCAGCCAGATCGCAGACTGCTGCGAAGTTCTCGGTCAGACGCGCTTCATCCGGGTCATTACCGGCGATCAGTACGTCAGTCGCGCCGAACTCGGCGCCCACCTCGAAAATGGCCGCGAAATCGCTGACCCGGGTTTCCGGCTTCAAACGCAGGATCTCGATATCCGCCACCTTGATCCCGGTATCGCTCAGACGCTTGAGGGTCTGTGCGCGCAGGCCGGCATCGGCCATCAGCGGGAAGTGATGTTCCTCGGCCGTAGCCGGCACCAGGCGCAGCCCCACGTGACTGTAACCGGCGCGTGCGGCCACCTCGACCATTTCCGGCGGCGACACTTCGAGTACGGTCAGGGCAGCCAGGGACAGAATACGTTCGCTCATGATGATTCTCGTGTTTAGAGGGTGTTTACAAAGCAGCGAGCGAAGGTCAAGCAAGGCGAAAGCAGTCGAAAAAGCGGAGTGTACGAGTAGTACATGAGCATTTTGAGACTGCTTTCAACGCAGCATGGCCGAGCGCAGCAATTTGTAGACGCCCTCTCAGATGATTTGAGGGTTACAGGCCTGGCCGCTCTCGGCCGCCTGACGAATAGCTTCGACCAATGCCAGGGTACGACCGGCATCGGCAGCGCTGACCAGCGGCTTAACCTGGCCACGGGCAACCTGGACGAAATGCTGCAACTGCCGAAGCAGCGCTTCACCGGCGCCGAATTGCTCCTGCACCTGTAACAGTGGCTGGTGCCAACCGGCGCCGCCCTCGGCGTAATGCCAGCGTTTGAGCTGGGGAATGCTCAAGGCGCCACGAGTGCCGGCGAGCAGGTAGCAGGGCTGGTCGGCCTGGCGCGGGTAGACCGGGTTTTCGCCCGAGTCCAGCTCCCAGCTCCAGGGCGCGGCGACCGCATCGGAGCCGGTCAGGCTGCCCAGCGCGCCGCCTTCGAACTGCAGCAGCACAGCGGCGCTGTCCTCGTTGGCGAAACCGCGCACGCCGTTGCTGGTGATCGCCTGCACCTGACGCACCTCACCGCACAGATGACGCAGCAGGTCGAGATCATGGATCAGGTTGGTCAGCAGCATTCCAGCCCCGGCTTCGCGGCGCCAGGGAATGTCGTAGTAACTGTCGGGTTTCTGCAGCTGCCACAGCGCGGTCACTGTGGTCAGCCGACCCAGCGCGCCCTGCTCGAGCAGCTCGCGGGCACGGGCGATCAATGGATTGTGCCGACGATGATGACCGACCAGCACCGGCACACCACTGCGTTCACTGGCGGCAACCAGCTCACGCACCTCGTCCAGGTGCACGCCAACCGGTTTTTCCAAGAGCACCGGTACGCCGGCAGCGATGCAGTCCAGTGCCGTGCTGACATGCAGCGCATTGGGGTTGGCGACGATCACCGCCTCGGGCCTGGCCTGCTCCAGCATCTGCTGGTGATCGGCGAAATATGGCACACCACACTCAGCGGCGAAGTCGGCGGCCTGCGGGCCAGGATCGGCAATGGCGCACAGTTGCGCTTCGTCGAGAGCCTGCAAGTGCTGATGATGCTGTCGGCCCATGACACCGGCGCCGATCAGGGCAATACGCAAGGGGGAAGTCACGCGGTGATCCTCTTGTTGTCGTTCTCGCGCGGGCACGCCGGATGACCCTGGCGCACGTCTTTTAATATTTAGAACTCAGTTCCAAATTTTACGCAAGACGAAAATGCAGAGAAGTTTCGCGCGGTACGGAAACGTCGTAGGGTGCGCCGTGCGCACCGAAACCGGCAAAGGAATCGGATTCGACAGGCCGTAGGAGCGGCTTCAGCCGCGAATCACCGTGCTTCGTGGCTGAAGCCGCTCCTACGATTACGTGGCCATGGGCGTGTCGCTTCTAGCCGATCAGGCGAACAACTCGGAGGCAGGGCTCGCCGCGGAGAGTTCTGCAGCGGCGGCCAGCAGCTCTGCCGCCAGCTCGTGAATGCGCGCAAGCGGCAGACGAGC
Source organism: Pseudomonas mendocina (assembly GCF_003008615.1). Lineage (NCBI taxonomy): Bacteria > Pseudomonadati > Pseudomonadota > Gammaproteobacteria > Pseudomonadales > Pseudomonadaceae > Ectopseudomonas > Ectopseudomonas mendocina. The sequence continues at coordinate 3,287,265 of NZ_CP027657.1, read as the reverse complement.
GCTCGGCCCGGCGATACTGAGCACACCGATCACCCGAGCATCGCGCGGATCACGCACCACGGCAGCCAACGCCGCCGTACCCAGCGACGAGCTCTCCATGACCCAGGCATAGCCCTGCTGGCGAGCCAGGGCCAGGCGCTGCAACAGCTCCTGCTCATCGCGCGGCGCATTGGGGCCAAACTCGGCAGGATCGGCAATGCCCTGGCGCTCCACCAACGCCAGTGCATCGGCGTCGTTCATGCTGGCCAGCCAGGCATGCCCGGAGGCGGTATAGAACAGCGGCGCCTCGCGCCCCATGTCCGGGTCGTAGCGCAGGCCGGAACGGGCACCCTGGCTCTTGGCGATCCAGGTCTGCCGCTCGCCCTCGATCACGCCAAGGCGCACCAGCTCACCGCTGCGCTCAGCCAACCGGTCGAGAATTGGCTGCACCACATCGGCACCGCTGCTGGCCAGGTAGCGAAAGCCCAGCGCCACCAGTTTGGTGGACAGGCGATAGCGGCTGGTCTGCGGATCCTGGCGCACGTAGCCCAGGCGAATCAGCTCGGCGAGCATGCGGTGCGTGGCGCTCTTGGGAATCGCCAACTCGTCGGCCAGGCTTTGCATGGGCATGCCGCCGGGCTCGCGGGTAAGGCTTTCGATAAGGCTGAGCGCGCGTTCGATCTGACTGCCGGCCATGAGGTGTTCCTGAAAATTTTGCGCCGATTCTAAGAGACAAAGCCGCGCAGAAGCGAGCCAGCAACCTGCGCCAACCTCTGGAAGCATGACCCTAGACACGACATACTGCGATGCCAGCGCAAATGTACTAACCGGTTCGTTCTTGTTCGGTTATCGAACAGAACTCCGTTTAACGAATTGAAATGGCGGGGAGGGTCGGCTCACTATTCCGACCACGCCTGAGACGACGCGCACTTTTGCCTGGTGCCATTGCGCGTCGAACATTTCAGCAGCCAATAAATATAAGAAGGTCGATTGTCATGCCACAGCCCAAGCACCTGCGTGCCCCGGCAACTCCAGCACCTCATGAGGTCGCTGCCTGCCCCCCATCCAGCCCCCTGCTCGATGACTGGTCATCCCTGTCGCCCATCGCCCTGCCCATGCTGGCGACCCGCACCGACAGCGAACACCTCAGCCTCTGGTCGTACCTCGTCTCCATCCTGACCCCACGATTGCAGTCCGCTCGCGCGGCCTGACGACGACACTGACCCGTCGGTTTCCTCACCTGTCGGAGCGACAATGAACAAGACAGAAAAAATGCTGGTCGGCGAGCGCACCTTTTGCGCAATGCTGCTGGTCTTCACCCTGGCCATCCTCTACCTGGCCTACGACATTGCCGGTTTTTCCTCGGTCAACTCGCCAGGCGCCTTCCCGTTAGGTGTCGGCCTGATCATGCTGCTCTCGGTGATCAAGATCGGCTTAGAGCTGATCGGCAAGGCCAAGCCCGACAGCAACGGCTGGCTGGACTCGGCTCGCCTGTTCGCCAAAGAGCATTTTCCGAGACGTACCCTGATTTTCCTCGGACTGGCCGTGATCTACCTGGCAGCCATTCAGTGGGCCAGCTTCTACGTCAGCACCTTCGTGTTCCTGGTGCTTTCGATCGTCTACCTGCGCAATGGCAGGGTCGCGGGCGCGGTACTGGCGGCAGCGATGCTGCTGGCAGTCATCTACCTGCTGTTCACCCTGGCTTTCAGCGTTTACCTGCCATAACGAGGCACCCGAGATGAGCGACAACTTTTCCTACCTGCTGATGGCATGGACTGACCCGCAGCTGTTGATGCTGACGGCGCTGGGCACCTTCGCCGGTATCTATATCGGCGCCATTCCGGGCCTGTCGGTGACCATGGCGGTGTCCATTCTGGTGTCCTTCACCTTCTCCTGGGACGTCAACGATGCCCTGGCGCTGATCGTCGGCATCTTCATCGGCGGTGTCTATGGTGGCTCCCGCAGCGCCATCCTACTGAACATCCCTGGAGGCCCCTCTTCGGTTGCGACGTCGTTCGACGGCTACCCGCTGGCGCAGCAGGGCGAAGCAGGACGTGCCATTGGACTGACTACCGTAATGTCGGTGGTCGGCGGCATCGTCGGCACCATCGTACTGGCCAGCGCGGCCCCGGTGATCGGTGACCTGGCGCTGAAGTTCGCCCCGCGCGACTACTTCCTGGTGGCCGCCATCGGCCTGCTGCTGGTCGGCAGCCTCGCCGAAGGTTCGCTGGCCAAGGGCATCTTCGCCGCCGCGCTGGGCGCGGTGATCGGTCTGGTGGGCATGGATCCGGTGACCGCCGAAGGTCGCTTCACCCTCGGTCAGGTCGAGCTGATGGGCGGCATTCATTATGTGGTGCTGATGATCGGCCTGTTCGGCGTCGCCGAGCTGTTCTACCAGTTGCACAACCTGGAAACTCCGGTGACCCGCCAGGTCGTAGACAAGATCATTCCCTCCTTCGCCATGATGCTGAAGTTCCTGCCGCTGTCGATCCGCACCTCGATCATCGGCGTACTGGTCGGCGTACTGCCAGGCGTCGGCGGCGACATCGCCGCACTGATGGCCTACGACCATGCCAAGCGCACCGTGAAGAATCCGACCAAGCCGTTCGGCCAGGGCGCCTATGAAGGCCTGGTAGCCCCGGAAACCGCCAACAGCGCAGCCGTCGGTGGTGCCTATGTGCCGATGCTGACCCTCGGCATGCCGGGTGACGCGGTGACCGCAGTGATCATCGGTGCACTGGTGATCCACGGCCTGAACCCCGGCCCGATGCTGATGGTGGAAAACCCGCACATCTTCTACTTCACCGTAGGCAACCTGCTGCTGGCCAACATCTTCCTGCTGATCTTCGGCCTGATGGGCATCAAGCTCTTCGCCAAGTTCGTCGAGATGCCCAAGGCTGTGCTGATCCCGCTGATCCTGGTGCTCTGCGTGGTCGGCACCTACTCGATCAACAGCAGCATGACCGAGGTGTACTGGATGCTCGGCTTCGGCCTGCTCGGCTACATCCTGAAGATATTCGGTTTCCAGATGGGTCCGATCATCCTCGGCGCCATCCTCGGCCCGCTGATGGACACCTCGTACCGCCAGGCCATGTCCTCGGCCGGTGACAACCCGGTGGAGTTGCTGCAGGGACTGGTCACCAGCCCGCTGTCGCTGATCCTGACCAGCGCCGTGGTGCTGATCCTGCTGGGCAATACGCCACTGCTGAAGAAGATCAAGAGCAAGTTCAGCCCCGCCTCCGCGCGCGGCTGACAACGAGGCAAGACGCGCCTGTTCACGACCCCACGGGCTGCAACCTGCCTCGGCGGGAAGACGCGCAACGGATCGTGGACAGGATCATAAAGGTGTGCCCCGACCTCGACAGGGGCTCACAACAACAAGCGATGGAGAGTCCAGATGTTCAAATCCCTTCTGACCGGCGCCGCCTTCGGCCTTAGTGCGCTGACCATGGCCCTGCCAGCCCATGCCGAATACCCCGAGCGCAGCATCCAGGCGGTCATCCCCTGGGGTGCCGGTGGTGCCACCGATAACGTGATGCGCAGCCTGACTCCGTACGTGGAGAAAGAACTGGGCGGCAAGTTCATCCTCAACAACCGTCCGGGCGGCACCGCCGTGATCGGCAGCTCCTACGTCATGCAGCAGCGCCCCAACGGCTACGCCATCCTGCTCGGCGCCGAGAACCCGCAGCTGTACAAAGTGCTGAAACTGGCCGACTTCGACTACTCCGACTTCTACCCGGTCAACATCATCGGCCAGAACGTGGTGGTGATCGCCGCCAACGCCGACGCGCCGTTCAACACCATGGGCGAGCTGCTGGCCGCGGCCAAGGCCAACCCGGACACCCTGCGCATGGGTTCCACCGGCGCCGGCGGCCTGCCGAGCACCGTCAGCGCGATGATCAACGCGGTGGACGAGCTGAAAGTGCGTGAAGTGACCTTCGGCGGCGACGGCCCCGGCATCACCGCACTGATGGGCAAGCACATCGACTTCATGCCGTTGAGCCTGGCAGCAGCCCGTGAGCTGGTACGCAGCGGCAAGCTCAAAGCCCTGGCTGTGTTCGCCACCGAGGAAACCCCGGAGCTGCCGGGCGTACAGCCGATCACCAAGGATCTGCCAGCCATCGCCGAGTACCTGCCGTGGGGCCCGTTCTGGGGCGCCTTCGTGCACAAGGACACGCCGGATGACGTCAAGCAGAAGCTGGTCGACGCCTACGCCAAGGCCGTGGGTAACGACGAGTTCCAGGGCTTTTTGAAGAACTTCGGTGCGCAGAGCCTGAACCTCAGCGGTGCAGAAGCCGAAGCCTTCCTCAAGCGCTGGCAGTCGGTTACCGCCTGGTCGATGTACAAGGCCAAGGCCATCGAAATCTCCCCGGACTCGGTCGGCATCGCCCAGCCCTGATCCAGGCCTGAAGCACTCCCGCCGGTAAATCCGGCGGCGCCCCCCTCTTTTTGCGTATCTGCCTGCGCAGAGGGGGTCGTGCACCCTGAAAAACGACAACACAGGAAGAAAAACAATGAAAACCACCATCACTCGCCTGCTGCCCAGCGCCCTGGCCCTGTCCGTCATCGCCGCTCTGCCTGTCGGCAGCGTCCACGCCGCCGGCTTCGTCGAAGATGCCAAGGTCACCCTCGGCCTGCGCAATTACTACTTCAACCGCAACTTCCTCAACCAGACCCAGGGTGGCCAGGGCCAAGCCTCCGCCTGGACACAGAGCTTCATTCTCGATGCCCGTTCCGGCTACACCGAAGGCACCGTCGGCTTCGGCCTCGATGTGCTCGGCCTGTACTCGGTGAAACTCGACGGTGGTCGTGGCACCCCGGGCAGCCAACTGCTGCCGGTACATGACGATGGCCGTCAGGCCGATGACTTCGGTCGCACCGCTGTCGCGGCCAAGGCCAAGCTGTCCAAGACCGAGCTGAAGGTCGGTGAGTGGTTCGCCGTGCTGCCGATCCTGCGTGCCGACGATGGCCGCTCGCTGCCGCAAACCTTCCAGGGCGCACAACTGACCTCCAACGAGATCGACGGCCTGACCCTGTACGGCGGTCAGTTCTGGAAGAACAGCCAGCGTAACGATGCCAGCCGCGAAGAGATGTCCTTCGGTGGCGTAGAGGGTGATGACTTCAACTTCGCCGGTGGTGAATACCGCTTCAACGGCAACAACACCATGGTTGGCGTCTGGCACGCACGCCTGGAAGACGTCTACAAGCAGAGCTACGTGCAACTGACCCATAGCCAACCGGTCGGCGACTGGGTGCTGGGCGCCAACCTCGGCTACGTCAACGGCAAGGAAGAAGGCGCGGCCAAGGCCGGCAAGCTGGACAACAAGGTCTACCAGGGCGCACTCACCGCCAAGACCGGCAACAATACCTTCATGGTCGCTTACCAGAAGCTCAGTGGTGATACCAAGTTCATGCGTATCGACGGCGCCAGCGGCGGCACCCTGGTCAACGACGGTTTCACCAACAGCTACGACAACCCGGAAGAACGCTCCTGGCAGATTCGCCATGACTACAACTTCGCCGGCCTCGGCATTCCGGGCCTGACCCTGATGAACCGTTACGTCAGTGGCTCCAACATCCACACCGGCGGCCGTACCGATGCCGAAGAGTGGGGCCGCGAATCCGAGCTGGCCTACACCATCCAGGAAGGCTCGCTGAAGAACCTGAGCATCCGCTGGCGTAACTCCGACGTGCGCCGCGACGTGGGCGTCGATCTGCACGAGAACCGCCTGATCTTCAACTATCCGCTGTCGATCCTGTAAGCACCCAGCGGCATTGTTAACCGATTGACTCCTATGTGTTACGGCACCTTCGGCCCGTCCTCGTGACGGGCTTTTTTTACCCCCCCTAGGTGCCGTCCTGGGCCGACGCCTTTGGCGTTCTTCTCACGTGCAACCGGTTCGAGGAATTACCACCATGCGCTGGATTATCGAACGCACTGCCGACCTCAAGGTCGGCCACAAGCTCCTGCTGGGCTTTTCCCTGGTCATGCTGCTGACCCTGGCGGTCGCCCTGGGCGGTTGGCGCACAGCCAGCGATATCCTCCGGCACGCCGAGCACTCCAGTCAGGTCACCCTGTTGCAACAGCAGATCCTGCAACTGCGCCTGCTGGAAAAGGATCACCTGCTCGCGCCGCAGACCGGCCTGCATAACAAGGTCACGGCTCAGCACGCCATCATTGCCGAGCAGTTGGATCGCCTCGCGGATGGCCGCGAGCAACTGGATACTCTGCGCAGCGGCAACGACGCCTACCTGCAGCGCTTCGAGCATCTGCGGCAGACCCAAGCGAAGGCTGCCTCCACCCAGACCGGCATGGCGATACGTGCCGAGGAAGCCTTGATCCAGTTCGAAATGGTCGCCCAGGATCAACTGAATTCGATCCGCGACCAGTTGTTCGAGGGCGAGAATCGCTCCGACGACAGCGTCACCCAGGCGGAGACCGCCAACCAGTTGGCCCGTGATCTGTTGCGCCTGCGTCTGGCGGAAAGCCAGTTCATTCAGTACGGCACAGCCGAGCAGGCCAGCCTCTGGCAGGAACGCCTCGATGCCATGACGGCAACCGCGCAACAACTTCGATCCCAGTTGCCCTCACTGCAGCAGGCATCGCTCGACGAAGCGCTACGGGCGCTGGATAGCTACCGCGAGTCGTTCAATTACTACCGCCGTAGCCTGGAGGCCGAGCAACAGAGCGGCATCGAACTCGCCGAATTGGCGCAGCGTATGCTGCTGCAAGGCGAGGAGCTGCTGCGCCAGCAACAGACGGACATGCACCAGCAGAACGAACGGTCGCTGCAAGGCCTGGCCCTGCTGACCGTGATCGCCCTGTTGCTGGGTTTCCTGGCCAGCTGGCTGATCCGCCGGATGATCGTCACGCCGCTGCGCGACTGTCTGCAGTTGGCCCAGCAGGTTGCCTCCGGAGATCTCAATGGCGCACGCCTGCCACTGCGTCGCGATGAAGTCGGCTTGCTCCTGGCCGCCCTGCAGGAAATGCGCGACAGCCTGCGTGAGCTGATCGGCCAGATCGGTGGCAGCGCCAGCCAGATCGCCGCAGCGGCCGAAGAACTTTCAGCGGTCAGCGAGCAGACCCGTGCAGGCGTGAAGGAGCAAAGCCAGGAGTCCAGCCAGACCGCCTGCGCCATGCAGCAGATGGTCGGCAGCGTGCAACAGGTGGCCGGCGACGCCGAACAGGCATCGCAAGCAGCGCAGCAAGCCGAGCGACAGGCACGCGACGGTGACCGCCTGGTGCGCGAAGTGATCGGACAGATCGAACACCTGGCCAAGGAAGTGATGCGCACCGAAGAGACCGTCGATCAGGTGCACAAGGAAAGCCAACGCATCGGCAGCGTCCTCGACGTGATCAAGTCGGTAGCCGAACAGACTAATCTGCTCGCGCTGAACGCCGCCATCGAAGCCGCACGAGCGGGTGAGCAGGGCCGTGGCTTTGCCGTGGTGGCCGACGAAGTCCGTGGGCTGGCACGCCGAACCCAGGATTCCACCAGCGAAATCGAAGCGCTGATCGAGCGTCTGCAACAACGCGTGCAGCAGGCCGTGGCGCAAACTCAGGCCAGCCAGCAATTGAGCCAGAGCGCCGTGGCAGGCGTCGAAGTCGCCGGCCAGACGCTGGGCCAGATCAACCAGGCGGTGGCGCTCATCGAACAGATGAACCAGCAGATCGCCAGTGCCGCGGAGCAGCAGAGCGCGGTCGCGATGGAGATCAATCGCAGCCTGGACAATGTACGCGGCATCAGCGAACAGAGTGCCAGTGCCACCGAACAGACCGCACTGTCCAGCGCCGAGCTGGCCAGGCTGGGTGGCGAGTTGCAGATGCAGATCGGCCGCTTTCGCACCTGAGGTCGCCTCACCCACACCGTATCTCGGTCGACGGCCGAGATACGGCGCTGGCAGCCGCCGATCAGTGCCGACTGACCGCTAAACGCACGACATCCAAGCATCCGAGTTTTTTCCCGCTTGGCCTTCAGCCAACTTATCAATAAAATCTGGAACCAAGTTCCAATAAATTAAAAGTACTCGGAGACACTGCCATGCCTCACACCGACCTCGACTGCGACCTGCTGGTGGTGGGCTCCGGCGCTGCCGGGCTGGCCGCCGCCGTCAGCGCCGCCCACCTGGGTCGACGGGTGATCCTGGTAGAGAAAGAACCCGTACTGGGCGGAGCCACCGCCTGGTCCGGCGGCTGGATGTGGGTCCCGCGCAATCCGCTGGCCAAACGCGCCGGCATCGTGGAAGACCTCGAACAGCCGCGTACCTACCTGCGCAACGAGCTGGGTGAGCACTACCGTCCCGAACTGATCGATGCCTTCCTGGAAAACTGCCCGGACATGGTGGCGTTCTTCGAGCAGCACACAGCGCTGCAGTTCGTCGACGGCAATGGCATCCCCGACATGCACGGCGATACGCCCGGAGCTGCAACCGGAGGCCACCAGGTGATCGCCGCCCCGTACGACGGTCACGAAGTGCTCGACCTGCTGCCGCGACTGCGCAAGACCATGCGCGAAACCTCCTTCATGGGCATGCCGATCATGGCGGGGGCGGATCTCGCCGCCTTCCTCAACATGACGCGCTCGCCCAAGGCGTTGCTGCATGTGATCCGCCGTTTCACCACACACCTTTACCACCTGGCCCGCTATGGCCGCGCCATGCATCTGGTCAACGGCGTGGCACTGATCGCACGCCTGGCCCGCTCGGCGCAGGATCTTGGCGTACAACTGATGGAATCCACGCCAGCGCAGCGCCTGATCGTCGAGGACGGCATCGTGCGCGGTGCCGTGGTGCAGCACGCCGGCAAGGAGCTGACCATCCGCGCCAAAGCCGTGGTGCTGGCCGCTGGCGGCTTCCCCAACGACCCGCTGCGACGCAAGGCGATGTTCCCGCGTGATGCCAGCGGTCACGACAACCTCGCCCTGCCGCCCGCGTCTTGTTCAGGTGACGGCCTGCGCCTGGGCGAAACAGCGGGTGGCCGGGTCGCTGACGACCTGCGCTCCCCCGTGGCCTGGGCGCCTGTATCGAAGGTGCCCTACCCTGACGGCAGCGTCGGCCACTTCCCGCATATCATCGACCGCGGCAAGCCCGGCATCATCGGCGTGCTGCAAAACGGCCAGCGCTTCGTCAACGAAGCCGGCGGCTACTACGACTATGTCGACGCCATGCTCAAGGCCATTCCCGAGGATCAGGAGGCCTGCTCCTGGCTGATCTGCGACCACCGCTTCCAGCGTCGCTATGGCCTGGGCTTCGCGCGCCCGGCACCAGTGCCGCTGTGGCCGCATATCCGTAACGGCTACCTGAAGCGCGGCAACACGCTGGAAGAGCTGGCCGCGGTCTGCGGCATCGACCCGGCGGGCCTTGCCCTTACCGTCACCGAGTTCAACCGTCATGCACGCCAGGGCGAAGACCCGCAGTTCGGGCGCGGCAGCACACCGTTCAACCGCCGCAGCGGCGACGCCAACCACAAGGGCCCGAACCCCTGCGTCGCGCCCATCGAGCACGGCCCGTTCTACGCGGTGAAGGTACAACCGGGCTGCTTCGGCACCTTTGCCGGGCTGCGTACAGACGGCCATGCCCGCGTGCTGGACGATGGCGGCCAAGCAATTATCGGTCTTTATGCCGCAGGCACCGACATGGCCAGCCCACTGGGCGGTCATTACCCGTCCGGCGGGATCAACCTGGGGCCGGCCATGACATTTGGCTACATTGCCGGACGACACGCAGCAACCCTGGACTAATCAGGCATACAGCTAGATGAAGGCCATTTGTCAGCCTCATGACCGACCTTCATATGCCTGATTGCGACCTTTGCGGTAGAATCCGCCCCCTCTTTATTCCGCCCAACTGGTTTTCAGGGGATTGCCATGTTCAGCCGTGATTTGAACCTTGCTCGTTATGACGCCGAATTGTTTGCTGCCATGGAGCAGGAAGCCCAACGCCAGGAAGAACACATCGAGCTGATCGCCTCGGAAAACTACACCAGCCCGGCGGTAATGGAAGCCCAGGGCAGCGTGCTGACCAACAAGTACGCCGAGGGTTATCCGGGCAAGCGCTACTACGGTGGTTGCGAGTACGTCGACGTGGTCGAGCAACTGGCCATCGACCGCGCCAAGGAGCTGTTCGGTGCCGACTACGCCAACGTTCAGCCGCACGCTGGCTCGCAAGCCAACGCAGCTGTCTACCTGGCTCTGCTCAGCGCTGGTGACACCATCCTCGGCATGAGCCTGGCTCACGGCGGTCACCTGACCCACGGCGCCAGCGTTTCCTCCTCCGGCAAGCTGTACAACGCCGTGCAGTACGGCATCACCGATGCCGGCCTGATCGACTACGACGAAGTCGAGCGCCTGGCCGTCGAGCACAAGCCGAAGATGATCGTTGCCGGTTTCAGCGCCTACTCGCAGGTGCTGGACTTCGCCCGCTTCCGCGCCATCGCCGACAAGGTCGGTGCCTACCTGTTCGTCGACATGGCTCACGTGGCCGGCCTAGTTGCTGCTGGCGTTTACCCGAACCCGGTACCGTTCGCCGACGTGGTCACCACCACCACCCACAAGACCCTGCGCGGTCCGCGCGGCGGCCTGATCCTGGCGAAGAAGAACGAAGAGATCGAGAAGAAGCTCAACTCCGCGGTCTTCCCAGGCGCACAAGGCGGCCCGCTGGAGCACGTCATCGCCGCCAAGGCCGTGTGCTTCAAGGAAGCCCTGCAGCCCGAGTTCAAGGCTTACCAGCAGCAAGTGGTGAAGAACGCTCAGGTCATGGCCAAAGTGTTCATCGACAACGGCTACGACGTGGTTTCCGGCGGTACCCAGAACCACCTGTTCCTGCTCTCGCTGATCAAGCAAGACATCACCGGTAAAGATGCCGACGCCGCCCTGGGCCGCGCCTTCATCACCGTGAACAAGAACAGCGTACCGAACGACCCGCGTTCGCCGTTCGTCACCTCCGGCCTGCGTATCGGCACCCCGGCCGTGACCACGCGCGGCTTCAAGGAAGACGAGTGCCGTCAGTTGGCGGGCTGGATCTGCGAAGTGCTGGCCAACATCGGCAACGACGAAGTCGAAGGCCGTGTGCGTGAGCAGGTCAAAGCGCTGTGTGCCAAGTTCCCGGTTTACGGCAACTAAGGTTCGGCCTGAAACGAAGAAGCCCGCCAATTGGCGGGCTTCTTTTTGCCTGGTCGATTTCCTTGTAGTGCATGGATACGACTGGTGCGCACGGCGCACCCTACTGAACTCCGGATCTGCTCGAAGCCGTAGGGTGCGCCGTGCGCACCACGAAGCGGACGTGCCTACGCGGGCTGTTTCACGTAACGCGCCAGCTGTGTATCGCGACTCATCACCTCCAGGGTTGCCGCCAGTACCTGCTCACTGGTGGCATCGGCTTGGCTGAAGATGCTGCCGAAGTTGTCATGGGTGACCTTGGCGAAATGCGCACGATCCCGAGCTTCGACGCCCAGCAAGGTCGCGTAGGCATCGAGCGCCTCCCCCTGGCCCATGGCCATGTCTTCGGCGATGGAGTCGAGCATGCCGTTCATCGCCAGCATCGAGCGGCCGTTGTAGCCCAGCGCGCCGCTGGTGTCGCAACCGTTGGTGCCGGAGGTCATGCCGAAGGTAGCGTTGCCAAAGGTGCCGTTGGTGGTGGTGGCGAGGAAATGTGGAGCCATGCCGCGCTGTCCTTCGAATAGCATGTTGCCCCAGCCGCAGCCGTTGCCCCCGGCCGCGTCGGCGAACGCCCCTACGCTGGCCATGCTCAGGACGCCAAAGATCAGACCCCTGCCCAACATTCGCTTGCTCATATCTATCGCCCCGTAATATCGATTGATTGAAACTGCATAAGGAGCTTTGGTCAGGTCACCCCAGCTGTCAAACAACCAGCGCTACCGTTCATGCCATTCGACACAATTCGAGACCACCGACAGCCGCCTTGGCTATAGTGTGGGGAAACCTGCAGATCGGAGTTCGGGAATGAGTGATACAGCCAACGAGCGTCGGCGTTTTCAGCGCATCGCCTTCGACGCCCCCACCGTGCTCGTGCAAGGCGAGCGGCGCTGGTCGGCGGTGTTACATGACCTCTCGCTCAAGGGCCTGATGGTAGAGACGCCTGCGGATTGGAACGCCGATCCGGATCAACCGTTCGAGGCGCAGATCCAGCTCGGCGACGAGGCACGGGTGAAGATGGAAGTCCTGCTGACCCGAACCCAGGCCGGCTATCTCGGCTTCGTCTGCCGTCATATCGACCTGGATTCGATCAGCCATCTGCGTCGCCTGGTCGAGCTCAACCTGGGTGACGAGAGCCTGCTGGAGCGCGAGCTTGCCGCCCTCGGCGACAAACCCTGATCAACGCTGCCCGAGTGCCTCGGCGAACCCCTGACGGATTTCGTCCTCGGGCAGATCGTCACCGATGAACACCAGCACGCTTTCGCGCGTTTCGTCCGGCGCCCACTCGCTGTCCCAGTCGAAGCTATACAGCCGCAGCACGCCCTGGAACACCAGGCGACGCGGCTCGTTCGCCACCGCGAGCACGCCCTTGTAGCGCAGCAGCGCATCGCCGAAACGTGCCAGCAAGCCTTCCATGAAGGCGCTCAGGCGCTCCAGATCGACCGGTTCGGCACTCTCCAGCACCAACGTACGGATACGATCCGGCGTGTTCGTCGCGGGCGCCAGCGGGCGCAGTGTCAGGCCGCGCACTGGTGTGGGATCGAGTTCGAAACCGCGCAGATCGAGCAGTGATTCAAGATCGATACGACCATGCTCGACCACCTGAACCGGCGCGCGCCGGTTGATTCGTTGCAAACGGGCTCGCAGCGCCTCGACGCTGGCCGCGTCAGCCAGATCGGTCTTGCTCAGCAGGATGAGGTCGGCGAAACCGACCTGGGCCTGGGCGATGGTCTCGCTCAGGTGACGCTCGGCGTTGACCGCATCGACCAGGGTGACGATGCCATCGAGCCGGTAGCGCGCCCCCAGTTCTTCGGTGGCGAAGAAGGTCTGCGCCACCGGCGCCGGGTCAGCCAGACCGGTGCACTCGATCACCAGGCGGTCGAAGGCCAGCTCGCCGGCGTCGAGTTTGTCCAGCAACAGAAACAGCGCCTTTTCCAACTCGACGTGGATCGAGCAGCACACGCAACCGTTGGCCAGGGTGACCAGCTTCACCGGCTCATCGCCGAGCAGTTGGCCATCGATGGGCGTAGCGCTGAATTCGTTCTCGATCACCGCCAGGCGCAAGCCGTGCTCGGCCTTGAGCATGTGGCGCAGCAGCGTGGTCTTGCCGGCACCGAGAAAGCCGGTGAGCACGGTGACGGGAATGGGCAGTTGAGACATTCGATACATCCTCGAAAGATGGCGACAAGCCTGTCATGCCATCCAGAAATGAACACGCCACGGCAAGCGTGGCGTGTGGGTAGCTGACAGCGGTTCAACAACAGCGCACAGGCCGTCCATTACCGCCACCATAACGCGCTTCCTGGCGTTCACGGAAGAACGCCTCGTAGCTCATTACCGGCTGATCCGGGTGCTTGTTGGCCATGTGCTCGACATAGGTGTCGTAGTCGGGCATGCCCACCAGCATACGGGCAGCCTGGCCCAGGTAGCGGCCCATGCGGGCGAGGTCGTTGAACATGACGTGCTCCTTAGCTCAGCTCGGCAGCCGACTGATACGGCGCCTCACGGTCGGTGCGTTCCGGCTTGGCCAGCGCTGCCCTGCCGACCTTGATCGCGTAGAACAGAATGCTCATCACCACGAACAGGAACAGTATGGTCAGCGTCGCGTTGGTGTAGGCATTGAACAGTACATGGTGCATCTGCGCCATGTCCTTGGCCGGGGCGATTACCTCACCCTTGGCAATCGCCGCACTGTACTTGTCGGCCAGGGCCAGGAAGCCAACCGCCGGGTTCGAGTCGAACAGTTTGATCAGGCCGGCCGTGGTGGTGCAAATCAGCAACCATACGGCCGGAACCAGGGTGACCCAGACGTAGCGCTGGCGCTTCATCTTGATCAGCACCACGCAACCGAGCATCAGCGCGATACCCGCCAGCATCTGGTTGGAGATGCCGAACAGCGGCCACAGGGTGTTGATGCCGCCCAGCGGATCGACCACGCCCTGATACAGCAACCAGCCCCACAGCGCCACGCAACCACCGGTGGCGATCATGTTGGCAGCCCAGGACTCGGTCTTCTTCAACGCCGGGACGAAATTGCCCAGCAGATCCTGCAGCATGAAACGCCCGGCACGGGTACCGGCGTCCACCGCGGTGAGGATGAACAGCGCTTCGAAGAGGATCGCGAAGTGGTACCAGAAGGCCATGGTGTTCTCACCCGGCAGTACGCTGTGCAGGATCTGCGCGATCCCCACGGCCAGCGTCGGCGCACCACCGGCACGGGCCAGGATGCTGTGCTCGCCGATGTCACGGGCCGTGGCCTCGAGCTGCTCGGGGGTGATCATGAAACCCCAGCTGCTGACGGTGGCGGCTACCGATTGCACGTCGCTACCGACCAGTGCAGCGGGGCTGTTCATGGCGAAGTAGATGCCCGGTTCGATCACCGACGCGGCGACCATGGCCATGATGGCGACGAACGACTCCATCAGCATGCCGCCATAACCGATGTAGCGCGCGTGGGCTTCGTTGGCCAGCAGCTTGGGCGTGGTGCCAGAACTGATCAGTGCATGGAAGCCCGATACCGCACCACAGGCGATGGTGATGAACAGGAAGGGAAACAGGCCGCCCTTCCATACCGGGCCGGTACCGTCGATGAACTGGGTCAGCGCCGGCATCTTCAGTTCCGGCATGGTGATCAGGATACCGACCGCCAGGGCCAGGATGGTACCGATCTTGAGGAAGGTCGACAGGTAATCGCGCGGCGCCAGGATCAGCCACACCGGCAGCACGGCGGCGACGAAGCCATAGCCGATCAGCATCCAGGTGATCTGCACGCCGGTGAAGGTGAAGGCCGGGCCCCAGTACGGATCGGCCGCGACCACGCCACCGAGCCAGATCGAACCAAGCAGCAGCACCACGCCGATCAGCGAAATTTCACCGATACGGCCCGGGCGGATGTAGCGCATGTACACGCCCATGAACACCGCGATGGGAATGGTCGCCATCACCGTGAACATACCCCACGGGCTTTCGGCCAGGGCCTTGACCACGATCAACGAGAGCACCGCGAGGATGATGATCATGATCAGGAAGCAACCGAACAGCGCGATGGTACCGGGAATCCGGCCCATTTCCTCACGCACCATGTCGCCCAGCGAGCGACCGTTGCGACGCGTGGACAGGAACAGCACCATGAAGTCCTGCACCGCACCAGCCAGCACCACGCCAGCGATCAACCACAGGGTGCCAGGCAGGTAGCCCATCTGTGCAGCCAGCACCGGGCCCACCAGCGGGCCTGCGCCAGCAATGGCGGCGAAGTGGTGACCGAAGAGGATGTGCTTGTTGGTGGGGACGTAATCGAGACCGTCGTTGTTGACGACAGCGGGTGTAGCGCGGGAGGGATCCAGCCCCATCACCTTGTTGGCGATGAACAGGCTGTAGTAGCGGTATGCGACCAGGTAGATCGCTACGGCGGCAACCACGATCCATAAGGCATTGATGGATTCACCACGGCTCAGCGCAACGGTGCCGAGGGCGAAGGCGCCCAGCAACGCGACGGCGAACCAGACGGCATGGCCGGCAATTCGGGTCATTGCAGCTCTCCTACCGAAGCCTCTTGGGCGACGGCGATCATTGTTCTTGTGGGTACTCCGAGGGAGCCTGACCACTATCCGGATATGCGCCAACCGACGGAATTCGCAGAACTACCCAGAAGCCATTGCGTATAACTACGTAGAAGCGTAGACCAGTGCTTGCGCTGCCGATGCCAGGAACAGGCAGCCTCATCAATCGCTCTGCTGCTCAAGCCACGCCAATCCCCACCACCACTGCTCTAGGGTCACCAATGGCCGGTTCGCTGGCACCAGAGTAGAACCGCGCCGTTGTGAAACAGCTGGCGTAACGGAGCGCCCAACATCATTGGACTCCATGCGATTGCATGTTGAAAATAGAACTTTATACTGGTGCAAGAACCAGCAATATATGCACCATAAGCGCAATATAAATCATAATCTTGTAAAGTATTTTAAGGATGGAAATACGAGCATGCTTTCACTCAATGCACGAGTCAGCAAGCGACTGGATCAGCTCGCATCAGAAATAGATGGCAAGATCGTCCTACTGGGGGTTGATTCCGGCAAATACTTTGCCTTCGACGATATCAGTACGGACATCTGGAATCGACTCGACAGCCAGCCACTGTTATTAGACTTATGCAGCGCCTTGGCCAATGACTACGATGCTGACCTGAAAACCATACAGGCGGACGTTTGCAAAGTCCTTACCATGCTGGCAGAGAACCACTTGATAGAAATCCACGAATAAGTGTGTCTTGCACACTTGTTTAATAACATCAAGTACAACAATGGATTGTAAGATACGCCATGTTTGATTATTCCCTATGTGGATGGCACCTACGCTCAGATAGTCCCCTTCCCCTGTTGAGTATACTTAACTTGCCTCAACTCACACCGGATATTCATGTTACGCATGCGGCCATCCCCTCCATCGATCAGCCAGTCTTATTTTCCAGCCCATTCTTGACTCTTTACTCCAATGGAAAAGCGCTCATACGCATAAGCGGCAGATTGTCAATTCTGGTATCGGCAGGACAACAGATAATCATAGAAGCAGGCAATGAAACCACGCAGGGAGAGATCATGACTTTCCTGCTGGGCCCAGCTCTAGGATTGATTTGCCACCAAAGACGGGCCTTACCCTTACATGGAGCCACCGTGAGGATAGGCGATGCTGCGATTACTCTGGTAGGACAGTCTGGCGCAGGGAAATCAACCACCGCCACAGCACTGATCAAACGCGGCCACCAGCTTCTGTGCGACGACATTAGCGTCCTAGATCCACTCAGAACTGAAGTACAGCCCGGCTTTCCAAGCATAAAGTTATGGCAAGATGCTGCTGATGCGCTGACCATTCAGACCAACAATCTCAGCAAGGCAAGGACTGGCCTGCAGAAATTCCACTACCCAGCAAATTCAGACTTCAACAATCTTCCCACCCGACTACAAACCATTATTATTCTGGCCCCTAGAAAATACATTGCTTCTGCCGAACTATTAACGCTAGACAAAATCAGCGCACTTGCACAACTTCGCACACATATTTATCGACAACGCTTGTCACGACTGCTTGGCGCAGAACAGACCTATTTCAAGCAGCTGGGACAATTGATCAGCAACGTTCCAGTAATGGTTCTGCAACGCCCAGATGACCTCTCGCAGCTAGATAGCACTATCGAACTGATTGAGCATGTAGCCGCATCATGAGTGCTTTTATCTGGCTGGCGTCTTATCCCAAATCCGGCAATACCTGGGTAAGGGCCTTTCTGAGTAGTGTCAAACAAGATGGCCGCCCCATAGATATCAATAAGTTGGATATCGTAACGCAACCCTCGTCTCGCTATTTTCTGGATGACTTGCTCGGCATAGCTACGGCAGATCTAACACAGGAAGAGATATTGTCAGCACGACCTGTGGCCATGTCCACCTACAGTCGCCTAGTCAAGGGCGTAAGCCTGCACAAGGTTCACGATGCCTGGGTACGTAATTCAGAAGGGCTGCCACTTTTCCCTCCGGAGCTGACCCACTCCAGTATCTATATCGTGCGTGACCCACGTGACGTGGCCATCTCCTTTGCCCATCACCTCGGACAATCCGTTGATTACGCCATAAAACGCATGGCCACTCCCGACTCAGCTCTAGGTCACAGCGCTACGAAGTTCACACCCAATACAAGCCAACCACTTCTCACCTGGAGTCAACACGTGGAAAGCTGGCTCGATCAGGCCCATCCCTCTCCACTTCTGGTGCGCTATGAAGACATGCTTGCGGATCCAGTCCAACAGGGGGCGCGTATCGCACATCACGCGGGGCTAGACAAGACAATCGAAATTTACGAACAAGCAGCCCTGAACACTCGCTTCAGCGAATTGAAAAAGCAGGAAACACAGAACGGGTTCAAAGAGACTATGGCGCCAGGTAGGCATTTCTTTCGTTCAGGCAAGGCCGGAGGCTGGAAAGAGGTGCTAACACCTGCACAAGTTGCGCAAATCGAGCACGATCACGGTCAGGTCATGCGACGCCTTGGATATCTCTGAGATTGTTAAGGACAAACAATGAGCGCTATTTGCGGGCTTATCCAGCTAGACAAGACCCCTAATGCCGCCAGGCGCTGCAGCATCGTTCACGCAGCTCTAGAGCCTTATGGCCGCCACACACAAGGGATGTGGGATGGACTGCATGCAGCGCTGGGCAGTCGTCTTACAAGGCTTCTGCCAGAAGATCAACACGACCATCAACCTCTACAAGGTGGCAATGGAAGATTTGTGCTGGTTGCTGATGTCCGCTTGGATAATCGCGCAGAGCTCGGCCATAAACTGAACATCCCCTCTGTCCGCTTGAAACACATGGCGGATGCCGATGTATTACTGACTGCCTATGAGAAATGGGAGCAACAACTACTCGATCATCTGCTAGGAGATTTTGCCTTCGCTATATGGGATAAAGAGCGGCAAAGCCTCTTTATCGCCCGTGACCAGATGGGCAAGCGCCCTCTTTTCTATCACCAAGGTAATGGCTGGTTTGGCTTTGCTTCCATGCCAGCAGGATTGCTGGCACTACCCGAAGTAGCGACAGCCCCAGATGAAGAGCGGATACGCGATCTATTGCTTCTGCTACCAGATACTTCAGAGCACAGTTACTTTGCGAATATCAAACGCCTGTTGCCCGGCCATTGGGCGCTCCTTCATGCTGACGGCACCTACCATTCCAGACGTTACTGGGAACCATCAACAGAAGAGCGTATTTATTTCAAATCCAATGATGACTATGTCGATGCTTTCGTGGAAAAACTCGAAGAGGCCGTGCGCTGCCGTCTCCGCTCAACAGGTGGTATAGCCAGCCAACTAAGCGCTGGGTTCGATAGCGCCACAATCAGCAGCATAGCGGCTCGTCAACTGGCAGAAACAAGCCAAAGCCTGCATGCATTTACATCCGTGCCCAATCCTGCCGGGCTGCCAACGTCTTCCAGACAAGTATTGGACGAGGGCCCCCTAGCAGCGCAGGTTGCGGCCCTATTCCCCAACATCCACCATCATTTAGTCAGAACCGACGAAGCCAGCATAGTGGATATGCTGGAAAAAATGTTCAGACTCTATAATCGCCCAGCCAAGAATGTAGTGAATTTACTCTGGGATATGCATATTGCCAGAATTTCAGCGACACAAGGAGCAACCACGTTATTAGTTGGCGACTTGGGCAACTTCACCATCAGCTACCATGGCGACCATGTACTCAACTCGCTTCTGCGAGAACGCAAGATATCGGTTTTACTGCAACAGCTTAACTTTCAACTGCGCGGCATCAGTAACCGTGCACGACTGCATACCCTCTACAAGATGCTCGCCCCCTCTCTACCCGGCAAACTTCAGAGTTTCCTTGAACCAACAATACAAAGGATCAGGGGAAACATTTCCCTCGCACAAGGGATCAATCCCACTCTTTTGGCAGACCCAATACTGCAGGAATATTGCAGCCAGCTAGGACGTTACCCCAACATGACTACGCGCCGAGAAGAAAGCAGGCAGTGGCGCAAGAAGGTACTGACCCGACTAGACAGTGCAGAATATGGTAAAGGGCGACTAGCACTTAGCGGAGTTGACGGACGCGACCCCACCGCAGATATACGCCTGATTAACTACTGCCAATCGATTCCAGTAGAACAATTCCATAAAAACGGCACTAATCGTTGGCTACTAAGACGAGCATTAAAACGCTACTGGCCATCCGCAACAATTAACTCCCGCACAAAAGGCAAACAAGGGGCGGACTGGAAATACAAAATAAATAAAGAGCAGCACGAACTTTATCGCGAGCTCGAGTTATTTCAAAAGCAACCACTGGCATGCAGCCTTCTCGACATGTCATTCATTCAGAACCAGTTAGAGGCTTTTTCTTCGTCAGACCAGAGCAGTGAAACCCAAAAAAACTTCAAGCTACTGCGACTTATCGCAATTGGGCATTTTATACATATGGCCGCAGCGAAAAATATGCTCCCATAGCCATCAAAGACGAACTTGTCTCCTCATCGACTACTACGGCTCCACTGGAAAAAACAAGACGAGCGAAAATTGTAACGCCCTCCTGCCCCCCCGATAGCACTAGCCAACCTTCGAGAAGACCAGTCGTCTCGTCAGTAAAAACCACAACTACTTAGCTAGAGCCACCGACACCATCATTCGTGTTAGTGGAGCCTGCCATTGTCAGATCCTCGACTTCATGCACCTCGACAACCGGCGACTTCCACTGCTTACGCATAGCATCCGCCTCGCAGTTCACATCTTCAGCCACTTGCCCATTAACAATATTCATCGTCACCCTCCAATATCCCAAGCAATAACTATCAAGCAGATATTTTTAGCACATCCCACTAATTCCGTCCATCCGACCATCTCCCCCTCCAGCCCAGATGCCCCTCTCCTTTACATGAGAATCGCCATCTCTCATTTGTAAAATCTCCAGCCAGCACTACAGTGAAAGGGTGTCTGCAAAAACAGACTCATTAATGAAAAGGAAAGTATTAACAATACGAAGAAACCTTTATGCATATTTTTCATAAGCAAGGCAGTTCATAGCCCTTTATAAATAATGCGCACGAAGGCTTCCTGCACAAGGAAAAAAACATGGATCCATTTGTAGGTGAAATTACCCTTTTTGCATTTAACCAAACTCCTCAGGGATGGCTACCGTGCAATGGTCAAGTACTGAACATCAACCAATATGCCGCACTTTTTAGCCTGCTAGGCACGGTTTATGGCGGCGATGGCAAAACCACTTTCGGCATACCCGATCTGCGCGGCAGGGTGATCGTCAATCAAGGCACAACCGCCGCACCGGCCTATACTATGGGGCTGGCAGCAGGGCTCGAAAGTGTCACATTAACGACCAACCATATCCCCCCACACACCCATCGAATGTATGCCGTGGATCTTCCCCCGGCTAACAATAACCCGGCCAACAATATGTTGTCCCAAGCAGTGACTGCTATCTACGCCGCTGCCAACTCCACTCCACAGGCTCTCGCCTCAGGCAGCATGGCAATAACCGGAGGCTCGCAGCCACACGAAAACCGGCAGCCGTCTATTGCGCTGCAGTTTTGTATCGCAACTGTCGGCCTCTACCCCCCGCGCCCCTTCTGAACCAACACGAACGATTCAACGCCCATCAAAGAAAGGGAATTATCATGGAAGCTTATGTGGGTCAGATTCGCCTATTTGCCGGAGACTACGCCCCGAACGACTGGGCCCTGTGTAATGGAGCAACACTCAACATTGCAGGCAATGAGGTACTGTTCGCCCTGATCAGCAATATTTACGGTGGCGACGGAAAAACCAACTTCAAATTACCCGACCTCCGCGGCAGACTACCTTTGCATATAGGCAAAGGCCCCCAAACCATAACCAACTACACCCTCGGCCAGACGGCAGGCGCTGAGACTGTCACTATTACCACGGCAAGTTTTCCCGCCCATAATCATATCGTCAATGCAACCAAGGCTAGTGCCACACAGACAAGCCCACAGGGCACCCCCCTGCTTGGCAAGCCTGCACTGGGCTTCTACATGCCAGAAAGCGCTGCTGTTTTCACCATCTCATCGATGAAAGATGCAGCTCTGGAGGCAGCTTACGGTGGAGGCCAGAGTCATGAAAACAGCATGTCCACAATTGCAATGAACTACATCATATGCACAGCTGGCCTATTTCCAAACTTCCAATAAGCAGAAGCTCAGATAAATACGGAGAATGACATGGATGATGCATTTATCGGAGAAATCCGGATCATAACCTGGAATTGGGCACCGGACGGGTGGTTGCTGTGCAATGGTCAGCTATTGAACATCTCCCAATATCAGGCACTGTTTGCCATATTGGGTAACCGGTTCGGAGGAAGCATAAACAACAACAACTTCAAGGTACCAGATCTACAAGGTAGGGCCGTTTCCTGTTACGGCCAGGGTACGGGCTTGACCAACCACAACTTCGGTACCACGTACGGGGAGGACAGCACGACCCTGACTAGCAATCAAATTCCACCTCACAACCATGCCTTGTTCAGTGGATCATCGTCAGCAGGCCCTACTGCTTATGTGCAAACTCCTGCAACCGATAACTATATCGGCCATGTACCTGGAACAGGCCAAAAAAGCTTCGTATCGCAAACAACGCCAGAAGTCGGCATGAGCCCGTCTGCAATATCTTCGGTAGGCAATGGTGCTCCGCACGAGAACCGCCAACCGTTTCTCGTGATGAACTACATCATTTGCTACGACGGAGAATATCCAATTCACCCCTAAGCCGAACCAATAGTTCAAGCAGCTTAGGCGCACTCAGAAGAGTACGCCTAGGCACTCTAAAAGAACGCTCAAGGGTCTGCGCCGACACTATGGAGCAGGGCAGGGGACGATGCGGTATCGTTACAGCAAGGCTTGGTGGCCCTAGGCGCAGCCCCGAGTGCAGCAGCCCTTCTTGCCACTATCGGCGTGCAGCGGCCATCTCCCCCTCTGATCCGAGTCATGAACACTCCTTGCGGTGAGCCTTATCCACCTTAAATCAGTGTCCACTAAGCCCGGAACAGACCAGACAGACCACTACGCAAAACGTCGAGATTCATAACCCAGCTCTTGCGTGGTCGTCATGAAGGGCCGAACCTATAGCATCGCCCCACCCCCGCCTGAAACCATGCAGCTCAAGCACAAGATCGTCACCCTCAGCCTTCTGCCCCTGCTGCTCGCGGTCACCGTGGTCGGCCTGCTGGTGATGCTGCAGAACCAGCGCCTGGGCGAACAACAGGCGCAGTTGATCGAACAAAGCATCATGAGCAGCAAGAAGGCCGAGCTGCGCCACTACGTAGGTCTCGCCCTCAGCACCATCGAGCCGCTTTACCAGAGTGGCGACGACGAGCAGACCCGCCAGCAAGTGCTCGATGTGCTGCAGCGGATGAACTTCGGCAGCGATGGCTACTTCTTCGTCTATGACGAGCATGGCCGCAGTCTGATGCATCCGCGTCAGCGCGAGCTGGTTGGCCGCGATCTGTGGAACATGACTGACGGCCGCGGTCTGCCAGTGATCCAGGCACTGCTGAAAAGCGCCAGCGAGGGCGATGGTTTCCAGCCCTATCGCTGGCGCAAGCCCTCCAGCGGTGAGGAGTCCGAGAAGCTCGCCTACGTGGTGATGCTCGATCGCTGGGGCTGGATGCTCGGCACCGGCATCTACCTCGATGACGTCGAACAGGCCATCCGCCAGGTACGCAGCGACGTGACCGACGGTCTCTACAGCACCGTACTGACCATTGGTGTGGTGGCGCTGATCGCCGTGCTGCTGGTGTACGCCAGCGGCCTGACCCTCAACGTCAGTGAACACCGCCTGGCCGACCGCAAGCTGCAGCAACTGACCCAACGCATCGTCACCTCGCAAGAGGAGGAACGCTCACGGGTATCACGTGAACTGCATGACGGTATCAGCCAGCAACTGGTATCGATCAAGTTCCAGTTCGAGCTGGCCGCCCAGCAACTCGATACCGCTGACGCTCGCGCCGGCGCCACCCTGCACCGCGGTATCCAGCACCTGGCAGGTGCCATCGGCGAAGTGCGGCGTATTTCCCACGACCTGCATCCTTCCCTGCTGGACACCCTCGGCCTGTCCTCGGCTATCGGTCAACTGGCATCGGAGTTCGCCCAGCGCAGCGGCCTGACCGTCGACTACCATAGTGATCTAGGTGACGTGCGCCCGCCCACCGGGGTGACCGTGGCGCTGTTTCGCATTCTTCAGGAGGCGCTGACCAACATCGAACGGCACGCCCATGCCAGCCATGTGGAAATCGACCTGAACGGTATGCCGCGACGTATCGAGCTGCGCATCCGCGACGACGGTGTCGGCTTCGACCCGGATCACATCGAGCACAGCCACGGCGGTATCGGCCTGCGCAATATCCGCGAACGGGTCGAGCACTTTGGCGGTCAGTTCCGCATCAGCTCCCAACCGCAACGCACCGAACTGCACGTGGCTCTGCGCCTGGAACCCAATTGAAGGAGGCAGGATGGATAGCGCTTCGATCCGCATAGCCCTGATCGACGACCACGCCCTGGTGCGTGACGGCGTGCGCGCGCTGCTGGAAATGGTCGAGCGCTTCAAGGTGGTCGGCGAAACCGGCTGCGGCAAGGAGGCACTGACCCTGGTCGAACGTGAACGCCCCGACATCGTGGTCATGGATATCGGCCTCAAGGACATCAATGGCCTGGAGCTGACTGCCACGCTCAAGCAACTGCACCCATCGCTCAAGGTGCTGATCCTGAGCATGTACGACAATCAGGAATACGTCAGCCAGTCGCTACGCGCCGGCGCCTCGGGTTACGTGCTCAAGGATGCGCCGTCGCGCGAGATCGTTTCGGCCATCGAGGTGCTCGCCGTGGGAGGGCGCTTCTACAGCAGCGACATCGCCGAAAAACTGGCCAGCAGCGAACCGCAGCAAGAGGCCGAACTGACCCCACGCGAACGGCAGGTACTGCTGATGATGGCCCAGGGCCTGAACAACAAGGCCATGGCGCGCGAACTGGCGATCAGCGTGCGCACCGTGGAAACCCACCGCCTGAGCATCCGCCGCAAACTGGATATCGAGAAACCTGCCGACCTGATGCGTCAGGCCATGGAACACGGCTGGTCGCCTGAGCTGGACGCGCGCCCGGAATGAGGCGCGCGCCGCGAGCGACGAAGCGCACTCAGTGGATGCGGCAGGCGGCCTCGGCGGCCTGGCGACGCTGACGGCGCGCCTCGATACGTTGCCGTTCACGCGGCACTGCATCGCGCGATTGCACGGCCTGGGCATCGAAGTTGAAGGCACGGGAGAAGAAGTCGAAGAACAGGAACATGATGGTGTCTCCTTGTTTGGATACGCCTTCATGCTGCGCGCCGATAGCCTGCTATCTATTGACCCGGGTCAATTTCCACCAGAGCCGGGTCGCGGCAGAACGCCGCAGCCGATACAGAGACGTAGCCCGGATGAAATCCGGGAAGAACGACACCGCAAAAGCCCCGGATTGCATCCGTGCTACGCCATCCTCTACTCGAACAGCGCATCCAGCGCCTGTTCCAGGCGTGTCACCGGGATGACCTGCAACCCCGCTGGAGACTCCTTCGGCGCATTGCCCTTGGGCACGATGGCGCGCTTGAAGCCGTGCTTGGCGGCCTCCTTCAAACGTTCCTGGCCACTCGGCACCGGACGGATCTCGCCGGACAGGCCGATCTCGCCGAACACCAGCAGGTCATGCTCCAGCGGCCGGTTGCGCAGGCTGGAGATCACCGCCGCCATCAGCGCCAGGTCGGACGCCGTCTCCAGCACCTTGACCCCGCCGACCACGTTGAGGAACACATCCTGGTCATAGGTCGGGATACCGCCGTGGCGATGCAGCACGGCCAGGAGCATGGCCAGGCGGTTCTGATCCAGGCCCAGGGTGACCCGGCGCGGATTCGCCAGGTGGCTGGTGTCGACCAACGCCTGCACCTCCACCAGCATCGGCCGCGAGCCTTCCCAGGTGGCCATCACCACACTGCCGGGCACTGCCTCCTGAGCGCGGGTGAGGAAGATCGCCGAGGGGTTGGAAACCTCCTTGAGGCCCTTGTCGGTCATGCCGAACACGCCCAGCTCGTTGACCGCGCCGAAGCGGTTCTTCACCGCCCGCAGCAAGCGCAGGCGACCATCGGACTCGCCCTCGAAATACAGCACCGTGTCGACCATGTGCTCCAACACGCGCGGGCCGGCCAGCGCGCCTTCCTTGGTGACGTGGCCGACCAGGAAGATCGCCGTGCCGCTCTGCTTGGCGAAACGCACCAACAGCGCCGCGCTCTCGCGCACCTGGGCGACGCCGCCCGGGGCCGATTGCAGTTGCTCGGTGAAGATGGTCTGGATCGAGTCGATCACCATCACCTTGGGTTTTTCCTGCCGCGCGGTGGCGATGATCGTCTCGATGCAGGTTTCGGTCATCACCTTGAGCTTGTCCTGCGGCAAGTCCAGGCGCCGTGCACGCATGGCCACCTGCTGCTGCGATTCCTCACCGGTGACGTACAAGGCCGGAAAGCGCTGGGCGATGTTGCACAGGGTCTGCAGGAGGATGGTCGACTTGCCGATGCCCGGATCGCCGCCGATCAGCACCACCGAGCCATCGACCAGGCCGCCGCCGAGCACACGATCCAGCTCGCCGGAGGCGGTGGAAAAGCGCGGAATCTCCTCGACGCTGACCTCGGCCAGGGTCTTGATATTGGCCTTGTCGCCGGCCCAACCGGTGCGCCCGCTGGGCGTAGCGCCCTCGACCACGGTTTCCACCAGGGTGTTCCAGGCGCCACACTCGCCACACTGCCCAGCCCATTTGGGAAAGGTGGCGCCGCACTCGGTGCAGCCGTACATGCGTTTAGCCTTGGCCATGGGGAAATCGTCCTGCCTGTTGAGCGAAGGCTGGAACGATACCGAACTACTGGATAGATTTACAGACCAGAGCGATCCACCGCCACGCACGTTTCGCCAGCACCTGCACGCGCTCGCCACTCCGACCAGGCAATCAGTGCCGCACCGGCAAGCAGCAACAATGCCCAGGCGGGAAACAACTGGCGCAGTTCGAGCCAGTGGCTGAGCCCGGCGCCCAGCAAGCTGCCGCCGAGCATGCCCAGGGTTTGCGCCAGGCTGAACAGACCGGAAACGCCGCCCTTGTCCAGCGGCAGCCGGGACAGACGACCGACGTTCGCCAGGTGCACCGCCGAAGCCGCCAGGCTGAGCAGCACTGCCGCCAGCAGCAGGCCAGCGAAGGAATCGAGTCGGCCCATCAGCCATAAAGCCAGGCAACCAGCCGGCAAGGCCAGCAGGTAGATCGTCCGTGGCGCCAGCCCGGCCAACAATCGGCCAAGGCCAAACAACGCCAGCACCGTGACCAACCCCTGCGTGGTCAGCAACGCCACGGCTTCGCTCTGCGACCAGTGCAACTGCTCCAGACACAAGACCAGGGCGAAGGTGGCGAACAGGCTGCCAGTTGCACTGGCCAACCACTCGATCAGACAGCAGTGGCGCAAGGCAGGCTCGCCAAGCAACACCGGCAAACCACCGGAGCGCCGGCTGGTGCTGACCACCGATGCCTCCTGGCGCCAGAAACGCAGCCCCCACAGCCCCATCCCGGCGAAACTGAGCGCGACCCAGACGAACGCCAGTGCACCGAAGTGGCTGTACAGCCAATTGCCCAGCCACGGCCCCAGCAACAGCAGGCCAACCATCAGCGCACCACGGAACCAGCCTGCCTTGCTCATCCCTAACTCGGGCAGGCGTTGCAGGAACAACCCACTCATCGCCACCGAACGAAACGGCACGCAAGTGCCCACCAGCAGGCGCAGCGCCGCCAGCCAGAGCCAGTTCGCCCAGGCCAGAATGGCCAGGTGCAGCAACACCGGCAGCAAGCTGGCCAGCAGGTACAGCCGACGACTGCCGAAACGGTCGATCAGCAGCCCCGCCGGCAGGGTCAACAGCACCATGCCCAGGGCTTCGGCCGCGCCGATCAGGCCGATCTGCGCGGCGCTCGCGCCCAGCTCCAGGGCGTACAGGGTGGTGATCAGCTTGGCCATGCCCAGGGTGGCGCCACTGAGCGTGGCCAGTGAGAGAAACGGCAGCAGGAACGCGCCGCCCCTCATCGCGCGTCCCGGAACAGCCAGCCCAGCTCGCCGGCCAGAGCCTCTGCTGCCGCCAGCGGCGCCGGGTCGATCCAGCTGGCGACATCGAAGTCACCGGGCAGGAAGCCTTCGCGCAGGAGGAAATCCTTCTGCAGCGCCAGGCCCTGCCGATACGTGTCGCTCAGCGCCGGGCGCAGGTGCAGATGGAAACTCTCACCATAGCCCTGGAGGATCGACTCGGGGCTGCTGGCGGTCTCCTCGGCCAGGGCGAGCACTGCCGCGTCACGGTGCTCACGCGCCCAATCGGCGGTGGCCAGGAGCACGGCCAGGTATTGGCTGACCAGCTCCGGCGCGCGCTGCACCAGGTCGCGGTTGACGGTGATCGGTCGTGGCGTGCCGGCGTTGACCCGCACCAGCGGATCGGGATGGGCATTGATATCGAGCAAGGCGCGCAAACCATGCTTTGCCTGCAGCGCGACGCTACTCGCGCCCTTGGCATAGATGGCATCAACGCGTCCTTCGAGCAGTGCCGCGAGCAGATCGGCACGGTCGCCACCCGCGCCAGCCTGGCCGGTTTCGCGCAGGTCGAATTCACCGCCTTCGATATCGACGAAGGCCACCGCCTCGCGTGGCACCTCGGCCAGTTCGAGGGCCGTGAGCAGGCCGCGCAGATGCGCGGTACGGGCGATATCGACATTGCGCGTGTGGTGCTTGGGCAGCCCCAGGCGCCGGCCCGGCAGGCCGCTCGGTTCACGCAGCGGGCTGTCGTCGCGGACCAGCAGCACCTGGCGCTCGTCCACCCAGGTGATGCCAACCACCAGGGTGTCCTGGCCGCTGGCGCGCGCCCAGATCGGCGGCACGTTGCCGCCCTCGCGGAACATGTCCGGATGCGCGTGGTTGTAGTGCGCCTCGCGCACCCGGGCGTCCGCAGAGGCGCGCAACGACTGCAGCTCGACGCCGCGCTCGGCGAAGGCGCGATGCAGCCAGCGGTAGTGCTGGGCGATACCGGAAGTGGTCGGCACCGGGCAGCGGCTGTACCACAGCGCCGGGCAGCCGCTGTCGAGATTGAGAACGGTAGGGGTGCTCATGGCGGTCATTCCTCGGAGAAATAGGGTTGGGCAAGCTGTTCGAGCTGGGTCACATGGCCGTCGATCAGGCCGAGCACTGCGCGGAAGGCAGCGCCGTCGCGCATGTCCAGATCCAGTTGCTGGAGCAGCGTCGCGGCATCGATCGAACTGCCCTGGCGCAGGGCCGCACACCAGCGCTCGGCGGCCTGCGGATCACTGGCCAGGCGCACTTGGTAGAGGCTGGCAATGCTTTGTCCGGCTGCGTAGGTATAGGGGTAGAGCCCCATGTAGTAGTGCTGCTGACGCAGCCAGGTGAGTCCGGCCGTGTCGTCGATGTCCACCGCGTCGCCCCAGAAGTCGCGCAGCACCTGGGTCTTGATCCGCTCCAGGGCTTCGGCACCGGGCAGGCTCCCGGCATCCGCCTGGTGATAGACGCGCACCTGGAACTCCGACTCCAGATAATGGGTGACGAAGTTGTGGTAGTAGCTGTTGAGCAGCTCGAACACCGCCGACAGGCGCTGGGTCGCATCGTCGCTGCGCAGCAGATGAGCGGCCAGCAGCAGCTCGTTGAGGGTCGACGGTGCCTCGATGAAATAGCGCAGCGGCGCGGCGTTGAGCACCGCCTGGTGCTCGGCCGACCAGTGGAAATGCACGGCATGGCCCAGTTCGTGGGCCAGCAGGAACATGTCGCGCGGGCTGCCCGTCCAGGTCATCAGCACGTAAGGATGCGGCCCGAACGGGCTGGCGCAGCCGGAGCTGTCGGCCTTGTTCGGCTGCTGAGCGTGCTCCACCCAGCGCTCGTCGAAAGCGCGGCGCAGCACCTCGGCATAGTCATCGCCGAGCGCCTGGCCAGCGGCGAGGATGGCCTCGCGGGCGAAGTCGAAGCTGACCTCGCCGGGAATCTGTGGCGGGTAGGCCTTGAGATCGTGAAAGGCCAGCTTCGGCAGACCGAGCAGACGTCGCTTGACCTCGACGAAGCGGCGCATCAGTGGCGCCAGCCCTTCGTTGAATACCGCACGCTGGGCCTCGAAGAAGGCGCGGTCGATACCCTGCTGCCAGAACAGCAGATCCAGGGTATCGTTGAACCCCCGCAGACGCGCCAGGCTCACCTGGCGCGACACTTCACCGGCATAGGCGGCGGCGAAGGCATGCCGATGCGCCGACACGCCATCGGCGAACACCCTGGCGGCCGAAGCCCGCAGCCTGGCATCGGGACTGGTCTCGAAGCGTTTTTCGAAGCGTGACAGGCTGAACGGCCAGCGCACGCCCGCGGCATCCTCGACCTCGGCGAAACGCAGGTCGCCGGCCTTGATCCGCCGGTACAGCTGCACCGGCAGTTGCAGACTGGTATCCAGCGCGGCGAGGGCGCGCTCGACCTCGCCGGCAAGCACATGCTGACGGCCAGCGCGCAACGAGCGATAGCGCCCGGCATAAACACCCAGCCCCGGTTCGACGTGCAGCCACTGCGCCCAGGCAGCCTCATCGGTCAGCACCAGCAGTGCATTGAACGCTGCCAGACGCTGGCCGATGGCGGCACCGGATTCGCGCAGGCGCGCCGCATGACGCTGTGGCTCGCTGGCGCGGCCATCGACGAAACTCTGGATGCCCATATAGGTGGACAGACGCCCCTGACGGCGCTGCAGGCCGTCTACAGCCTGCAGCCAAAACAGCAGCGCCACACCATCGCCAGGCGGCTCGGGCGCCACCTCATCCAGCAGCCCGCGCAGCTCGTCCAGGGCGGCCTCCCAGGCCTGCTGGTCGGTGAACAGATCCGCCAGGGCGCAAACCGGCCCGGCGACTGGCACGTCGCTCATGCGAACCTCAGCGCAGGTGGGTGAAATAGCTGTAGCCAAGGCGCGCCAGACGTTGCGCGGCCAGTTCCACGGCCTTGACCTGACCGACCAGCACCACGGGCACCTCGGGGCTGCCTTGCAGGCCGGCACTGCTGGCCTCCCAATCGTCCAGGCTGACGCGGCGCGGAGTCACCAGCTTTTCCAGCAGCGGGTTGTGGTGATCGACAGCGATGACTTCCAGCGGCTCACCGGACGCCAGCGCCTCGCTCACCTCACCGAAGGTCGAGGGATGCACCCCGGACACCACCTGGCGCTGCACCGCCGATGGCGTGCGCACGTAGTTGCGGCTGTCGGGCGCCTCGAACACCGGCAGGCCGGAATTGGCCGGGTCGTCCAGGCCGGCGTCGTACAGGTGCAGGTGCAGGGTCTGGATGTCGTCCTCGACTTCCAGGGTGTGGTACAGGCCGCTGCCGATGAAGGCCGGCGCTCCCGGCACCACGTCGGTGACTTCCAGCACTTCCAGTTGGCCCTGTCCTTCGACGCTGGCGTCATCGATCCGCTGGTAGATACGGTTGCGCTCGAGGCCTTTCACCGCCCCCATGGACACCCAGGCCGGATGCGTATGCGGCTGGGTCTGCACCTTGCCGTAGATGCCACCGGTGATGTACAGCGCGTTCTGCCGGTCGGCGTCCTCACCCAGGCGATACAGCCCGGCGTGGGTGTTGAGCTTGATCGGGAAGCTGTCGATGGGGAACAGCTCGCTGCGCTGGCTGAGGGTATTCACCGCGTTCTTGATGCGCGCGACGAAAGCCGGGGTTTCACCGGCCTCCTCGGCCTTGGCGGCGCGCACTTCCTCGATCAGGGCACGGATCGCCCGGTTGCGTTCATGAATCAGGGACATTTCAGTTCTCCACGTCAGAAGTGTTGGCGGCGTAGCGCTGATGCTGCTCGGCTACCCAGGGGTTGGCAGGAATGCCATGGCGTTTTTCCAGCTCGACGATCAGCCCGCTGCGGTGCCAGTCGGCGACCACCTCATCGAGAAAGGCGCGCAGCTGCGGGCGGTTGTTGCGCAGGGTGATCGACCAGTAGGCGAAGTCCTGGCTCGGCAGCTTGATCTCGAAGTCGCGCCA
This sequence comes from Pseudomonas mendocina, assembly GCF_003008615.1. Lineage (NCBI taxonomy): Bacteria > Pseudomonadati > Pseudomonadota > Gammaproteobacteria > Pseudomonadales > Pseudomonadaceae > Ectopseudomonas > Ectopseudomonas mendocina. The sequence goes on along the minus strand of NZ_CP027657.1, from coordinate 3,255,495 downwards.
GACATTCGCGCCGTCGCGTTGCAGCAGCACCTCGAAGTAGGTGTCGTAGGCCGCCAGACCCAGGCAGCGGCCGTCGACCACGGCCTTCTGCGAGTCGATCTCGCCACCGAAGTAGGTGACGAAGTTGATGCCGAAGCGGCGCTCGCCGATACGCAGCCAGGAGTTGGTCGGCGACGAGCAGATGCTCTTGCCGCGCAGCGCTTCCCAGCTGTCGATGGACGTCGACTTGAGCGCAAGCACGGTGGTGCCGGAACGGTAGAAACCGGGCTCGGCGAAGTCCAGCTGCACCTTGCGTTCCGGCGAATAGGAAAGCGTCGAGACCATGAAGTCGCAGCGCCCCTGGCGGACGAATTCGATGCGGTTGGTCGGTGTCACACGCACCACCTGCAACTCCAGCGAACGCCCCAGGCGCTGCTCGAGACGTTGCTGCACGTCGACGATCAGGTCGTGAATCATGCCCGCCGGCTTGCCCTGCTCGTCGTAGTAGGCGAACAGCGGGAAGGCCATGGTGGTGCATACCGCCACCCGTCCACGGTCACGGATCTGCTTGAGGCCGTCGGCCGGCTCGTCGGCCGCCAGCAGCGGGTTTGCCGTCAGGGCCAGCAGCAGACTGGCCAGAAGTGCGAAGCGCATGATTCAGCTCCTGCCCTGGAAACGGTTGAGTGGACGCGCCAGGCCGAGCTTCTCGCGCAGCGTGCCGGCGGCGTACTGGTGTTTGAACAGGCCGCGCTCGCGCAGGATCGGCAACACCTGCTCGGCGAACTCGCGCAGGTTGTCGTCCAGGTACAGCGGCTTGAAGTTGAAGCCATCGGCGGCGCCCGACTCGAACCACAGCTGCAGGTCGTCAGCCACCTCCTCGGCCGTACCGAGCAATACGCGGTGACCACCGGAGCCCGCCACCTGCAGCGCCAACTGGCGAATGCTCAGGCCTTTCTCACGCGCCTGGCGCAGGAACAGCGCCTGCTTGCTGCGGTTACCGTTGGTCAGCGCCAGCTCGGGCAGTGGGCCGTCGAGGGGATAGGCCGACAGGTCAGTACCTCCCGACAGCGCGGAGAGGAACGACACCGCCACGTCGATATCGATCAGTTCGTTGAGCGCGCGCAGCTTGTCCTCGGCTTCGCCGCGGCTGCGTCCGACTATCACCGACAGGCCAGGCATGATCAGTTGCTGCTCAGGCTGGCGACCGAAGGCCGGCAGGCGCGACTTCAGCTCGCAGTAGAAGGCCTGCGCCTGGGCCAGCTCCTGCTGGGTGGTGAACACCACATCGGCGACCCGCGCCGCCAGTTGCAGGCCCTCCTCCGAGGAGCCGGCCTGCACCACCAGCGGATGGCCCTGCGGCGGACGTGGCACGTTGAGCGGCCCGCGCACCGAGAAGTGCCGGCCGCGATGCTCCAGCGGGTGCACCTTGCTGCCATCGAGGTAACGGCCACTGGCCTTGTCACGCGGGAAGGCGTCGTCTTCGAGGCTGTCCCACAGCGCCTTGACCACATCGACGAACTCTTCAGCACGCTGGTAGCGCTCGCCGTGCTCGAAGTGCTGCTCGCGACCGAAATTGCCAGCCTCGGCATCGGTCAGCGAGGTCACCAGGTTCCAGCCGGCGCGACCACCACTGAGGTGATCGAGCGAAGCGAAGCTGCGCGCCACATGAAATGGCTCCTGATAGGAGGTGCTGGCGGTGGCCACCAGGCCGATGTCACGCGTCACCGCCGACAGCGCGGCGAGCAGGGTCAGCGGTTCGAGCCCGGCAGCACCGGAGGAGCGCTCGGCACTGGCTTTGTCACGCCCGCCGAAGGCCAGACGGTCGGCGAAGAACAGCGCATCGAAACCGGCCGCCTCGGCCAGCTCGGCGGTGGCGCGGTCGGCGGCAAAATCCGGGGCGCCGTCGCGCGAGGCCGGGTGGCGCCAGGCGGCGACATGCGCGCCACTGGCCGCAGGGAACAGGAACAGCTTGAGGTGTCGCGGGGAAGAACTCATGGCAGGGCCTCGGGAAATCACAGGCAGTTGTCGAGGAAACGCTGGGTACGCGGGTCTTGCGGGGCGCCGAACAAGTGGGCGGGCGGCCCCTGCTCGACGATGCGACCACGGTCGGTGAAGAACACCCGGTCGGCGATCTCGCGGGCGAACTGCATCTCGTGGGTGACGATCAGGCAGGTCATGCCACTGGCGGCCACATCGCGGATGGTGGTCAGCACTTCCTTGACGGTTTCCGGGTCGAGCGCGGCGGTGACCTCGTCGAACATCATCACGTCCGGGCGCATGGCCAGGCTGCGGGCAATCGCCACGCGCTGCTGCTGGCCTCCGGACAGCTGACCGGGAAAGGCCTCGGCCTTGTCCTCCAGGCGCACCTTGCGCAGCAACTCGCGGGCATATTCGCGGGCCTGCGGCAGCGGCTCCTTGAGCACGCTGGTCGGCGCCAGGGTGATGTTGTCCAGCACGTTCAGGTGCGGGAACAGGTTGTAGCTCTGGAAGATCAGGCCGATGCGCCGGCGCAGCGCCAGCAGATCGACCTGCGGGTCGTCGACGCGAATGCCGCAGACCTCGATCTCGCCAGCCTCGATCGGTGTCAGGCCATTGAGGGTACGTAGCAGGGTCGACTTGCCGGAGCCGGACGGACCGATCAGGCAGACGATCTCCGACGGCGCCACCTCCAGCGAGAAACCATCGAGCACCTGGGTGCCATTGAAGGATTTGCGGATGCCGCGCACCGCGATCTGGGGACTAGTCATGCAGGCTCCACTTGCGTTCCAGCGCCTTGGAGGCACGAGAAATCGGATAGATGTAGAAGAAGAAAACCAGGAACACGAAGAGGTAGCCGGGCAGCAGCAGCTCGGGGCGTGACTCGGCGGCCAGGCGCAGCTGCATGGTGGTCATCAGATCCTCGATGCCCAGCAGGCTGGCCAGGGCGGTGGCCATGGTCACGGTGCAGTAGAGGTTCATCCAGGCCGGCAGCATGCTGCGCAGGGCCTGCGGCAGAACCACCTTGCGCAGGATCTGGCGACGATCGAGGCCGAGCGAAGCCGCCGCCTCCCACTGCGCCACGGGCACCGACTGGATGCCGCCACGCACCACTTCGGCGGCGTAGCCGGAAGCGGTCAGCGACAGGCCGACGGCGACCTTGATCCAGTCCGGAATCTGGTAGTACTCGCCGCCCCACTCCACCTCGAAGGGGATCAGGTACATGATGAAGAAGATCACCACCAGCCACGGCGCATTGCGGAAGAACAGCGTGAACAGCCGCGCCGGCCGTGCCAGCAGCGACCGTGGCGAGACCTGCAGGGCGCCGAGCAGCAGCCCCAGCAGGCTGGCCAGAACGACCGAGACCAGGCCGATCCAGATGTTCACCGCGAAGCCCTGCAACAGCGCCGGCAGCCAGCGCCAGAACAGCTGCAGCACTTCGCTATGGCCCTGCAGCCAATGTGCGATCCAGCCCAGCACGGCAAGCGCCAGCAGTTTCGCCGGGGTCGGCCGCAGGTAACCGGCCAGGCCGCCAGCGGCACGCTCGAAGGAAGCAACCAAGGTATTCATAGGCCGTGGTACCCCGGCAAGGTCAGGCGGCGCTCGATGGCGCGCATGCCCATCGACACCAACCCAAGCAGGGTGAAATAGGTGATGAACAGCACGACCATCATTTCCGGGACGTTGAAGTTGTCACTCCAGATCCGGTTGGCCGCGTAGGTCAGCTCAGGTACGGCGATGGCGTAGGCCACCGAGGTCGCCTTGACTGCCTGCACCAGGCTGTTGCCCACCGACGGCAACGCGTTACGCAAGGCCAGCGGCAGCACCACCTTGCGAAAGGTCTGCGCCGGGTTCAGGCCAAGCGACTGCGCCGCCTCGATGGTCGAGCGCGGCACCGCATCGAGGCTGCCGCGAATCGCCTCCACCTGATAGGCACCGGCATGAATGCCGAGCACCAGCAGGGCCCAGAAGAAATTCACGATCAACTGGCTCTGTGCGTTGCCGTCGTTCAGCTCGAACGACAGCAGCGCACCCAGGCCGAAGTAGAAGAAGAACAGCTGGATCAGCAGCGGCGTGTTGCGGAATACCTCGACATAGAGAGTGACCAGTTGCCGCGGTAGATCCCAGCGACTGCCCTTCATCCAGGCGCCAAGCACCCCGATCACCAGCGAGATCGCCACGCTCAGCACCGACAGCGCGATGGTCAACGCCAGCCCGAGGAGAAAGCGCTGGCGATCGATAGGATCCCAGAGGATGGTCAGGTTCACGCCCCAGGACGTGAACCAGGCTTGGAGTAGATCCATTACCCGCACCTCACCAGGCGAAGTTCAGCGAGGCGTAGTAGAAGGCCCCGTCAGCCGACAGCGGCGAATAGCTGGTGTACTGGAAGGTACCGGTAGCGTTGTTCTCGGCGCGGGTGCGATCCGGGCGGGTGTCGAACAGATTGTCGGCGCCCACGGTCAGCCGCCAGTTGTCGCTCCAGGAGTAGCTGGCGGACAGGTCGAGCGTCCATTTGGAGGCGAACTTCTGGTCGAGGTTAGGGCTGGTGTTGCTGTAGACCCAGAACGAACCATAGCGGTTGAGCGCGGCGTGCAGATCCAGGTTCAGCGCACTGATCGAGTAGTCGCCAGCGATGATCAGCTTGTGCCGCGGGTTGGTGTCGGTCAGTTGGCCGACCTCGCGCCGCTCCACCAGGCTGATCGGGATGCCGAGCTGACCGAGGATCGCCGGGCTTTCCGCCAGGTCGGTGACCTTGGTGCGGTTGTAGGCGTAGGTCAGCGTGCCCTTGAGGTTGTCGCCGTTGTCCAGGCGCCAGCGGTACTCACCGGTGAGGTCGAGGCCGATGGTGCGGGTGTCGGCGGCGTTGGTCATGTAACGCACGCTCTGGTAGCTGTCGCTGACGATGCCGTTGTCGAGCAGGTACTGGCGGGCCACCGCCGAGGTCACCGGGAAGGCCGAGGACAGGTTGATGCGATCATCGATGGTGATGCGGTAGGCATCGGCGGTCAGCGTCAGGTTGTCGGTCGGACGCAGCACCAGGCCGATGGTCTGACTCTGCGAGGTCTCCGCCTCGAGATCTTCGGCGCCGAGCAGGCGCGCGATATTGGAATCCACGGCGAAGGTGCCGGACTGCACCAGCACCGGGCCGTTGCCCAGATCCTGACTCTGGCTCTGGATGCTCGAATAATGCTGCTGGGTCAGGGTCGGCGCGCGGAAACCGTTGGACAGCGAGCCGCGCAAAGCGATACGCGGGGTGAAGTCATAGCGAGCCGACAACGAACCGGACACCGAATTGCCGAAATCGCTGTAGTTCTCGTGACGGGCCGCCAGCGACAGGGTCAGCTTGTCGGTGACCTTGCCCTCCAGATCCAGATAAGTGGCCAGGCTGTGGCGACTCCAGTCGCCGGCGCTCAGCGGCGAGATGCCTGGCATCGACACCGCACCGGCGCCATACCAGGAAGCGTAGTCACCGGCGCTGATCTCCAGATCCTGCGCCTGGTATTCCAGGCCGACGGACACCGACAGCGGCTCGACCAGGCCCACGTCGAAGGCGCGCGACAGGTTGAGGTTACCGACCCACTGCGAGGACTCGTAGGTGCCGTTGTGGAAGTTGGTCGGCGAGCTGCCCGTCTCGTTGAACAGCCGGGTGTTGACGCTCTTGATGTACGGATCATAGGTGTTGCGTCCCCAGTCCACGGAGGCATCGTAGGCCCACTCGCCAGCCAGCTGGCCACGGGAGCCGAACACCAGCGCCTGATCCTTGATCACCGGGTCGTACTGCGGCAGGTAGCCGTCCGGGAAGTAGGCGGCGACCGCGGCACTGGTCGCCCGCTGGCGGCCGTAGTGGCTCTGCGCGTCACGCCGACTCCAGGTACCGAAGCTGTACAGCTCGACGGCATCGTTGAGGGCATAGCTGGCGTTGAAGGCCAGCTTGCCGCTCTCCAGGGCCGGCGCGCCGACCTTGTTGGTGACCTGGCCATAGACGCCATCAGCCTGTGCGCCAGGGGTGATGTCCGCACCGGCACGGTTGGTCGCATCGTTGTGCTGGCCTTCGGCGGACAGCGTCAGCGAACCGGACTCGCCCAGGGCGAAACCGGCGAAGCCCTGCAGCTCACGGCGCGTGCCATCGCCATCGTCGTAGCGGCCGAGGGTGGCGTTGATTCCGCCGCCTTCGCTCTGATCCTTGAGGATGATGTTGATCACCCCGGCAATGGCGTCCGAGCCGTAGCGCGCCGACGCGCCATCGCGCAGCACCTCGACGCGCTCGATGGCCGATACCGGAATCGCCGCCAGGTCGATCGGGTTGGTGCCACGCCCCAGGGCGCCACCGGTATTGAGGAAAGCACCGGCGTTGCGACGCTTGCCATTGACCAGCACCAGCGCCTGATCCGGCGCCAGGCCACGCATGACCAGCGGGCGCACCGCCTCGCCACCGACGGTATTGTGCGGCCGCGGCACGCTGACCGAGGCCAGCAGCTTGTTCAGCGCACCGGCCAGATCGCTGGTGCCCTGGTTGCTCAGTTGTTCGCCACTGATGACATCGATGGGCTGCACGGCGTCGGCAGCCTGGCGGCCACTCACGCGAGTACCGGTGACGACGACGGTGGAGAGCTTGTCGGCGCCATCGGCGGCAAAGGCCGGAGCCGGGAAAGGCAAGGCGAGACTCGCCAGGCCAAGAACGGGAAATGCACGCAAAGCAAAGAAGGAAGATGTTCTTCTCATGATGTTGGCTCGATCGCTGGATGGTTCACAAAGTCAACCGCGATCTGCCGACAGGTACGCGATAGCGAAAAAATGCAGCCTTATTCCTTGGCGGGAGCGCAATGCGCCTCTAGAATCCAAAGCAACTTCGCTATTTGCCTCGGGTTGATAGCACTTTAAGGAAATTAAAAAACATTAGAAATAGTTTTTAGTTATATAAATATTCATCAAAGGGAAGACAGCAGCCGATGAGAACCCCTAAAGAGGAATTGAATTTCGCTATAGCGAAATCAGCCAATGATTCCTCCCCGGCAGACGACTTCGTCGAACGCCTGAAAACCCTGTGCAATCGGGCCGGCAATGCCAGCGCACTGGCGAAGAAGGCGGGCATTTCCAACAGCGGCCTGAGCCGTTACCTCAATGGCGGCGATCCTTCGCGCAAGGTGCTGGTCAGCCTGGCGCAGGCGACGGGCGTCAGCCTGCAGTGGCTGGCCACTGGCGAAGGCCCCGTGGAGAAAAGCCAGGAAGGCAGCCGCCCCAGTTCGCTGACCTTGCTGCCCTGGCTGGGAGAGGAAGAGTCGGCCCAGAAAGAAGTGGTGGCCACGCGCAAGACCACCCTCACCTCGCAGGCCTTCTGTCGCCACTGGCTGGGCAGCAATGGGCTGGACAGCAAGGCGCTGGCGGCCATGCAGATTCGCGGAGACAGCATGTCGCCGACCATTCGCGATGGCGACATCGTGCTGATCGACATCAATGCCCGCGACATTCAGGACGACAAGGTCTACGTGATTCAGGACGCCGGCAATACCCTGGTCAGGCGCCTGCAGCTGGAACCCGGTGGCAAGGTACGCACGCTATGCGACAACCCCTCGCACCGTGAATTCGAGATAGACCGGGAACACCTGGAAATCGTCGGCCGCCTGGTGTGGCGAGGTGCCCTGCTGTGAACGCACTCACCATCGAGCTGATTCCTACCACCGTCGAGCAGTTGCCGCTGATCCGCAACCTCTACCAGTTCTATTCCTACGACAGTTCCGACTGGGAACAGGAAGACGTCGAAACGGATGGCCGTTTCTACATCCACGAGGAACATCTGCAACGCTACTGGCAGGAGCCAGGCTGGAGTGCCAGCCTGATCCTGGCCGATGGTTTCATTGCCGGTTTCCTGCTGGTCGAACGCAGCGAGCTACCCGAGATCGATGCCCCGGAGTTCGCCGATCTGTTCATTCTCAAACGCTACCGCCGTCAGGGTATTGGCCGCGCCCTGGTACAACAGGCGATGGGCGATGGCAGTACCTGGCTGGTGCGTTTCTACCGCCAGGACGACGTGGCCCTGGCCTTCTGGCAGAAACTGATGGGCGAGTTACCGAGACCACCAAGGGCCGTCTGGACGGAAGATGAGGCGGACGGATTGCTGACCTATCTGATCAACCCGCCTGTGCATTGAGGCCTATCGGCTCACATGGTGTAGCCCGGATGAAATCCGGGAAACCGGTGCGCACCGATAGCGATCTCGTAGGGTGCGCCGCGCGCACCGTGTTATGCCGAGCGGTCAACCACGACAGCCATTGCCACAACCACAGCACTGGCCCGCAGCCCGTTTGAGCTGACGCGCCAGTTCGTCCTTGAGCGCGACGCGGCTGAGTTTTAGAGCACTGAGGGTGACGTCATCGAGCAACTCGATACCGTCTTCGATACGACAGATGCGCTTGTCCAGGGCTTCGTATTCTTCGGCCTGGCGCGAGAACTGCTCATCGCTCTGACGCAAGCGCTGCAGCTCGCTGCGGTGTTCGGGAAAATCGTGAACCAGTGGGTGATGGTCGACGTGCATGGCGGAGCCTCTGACAAGGAAGATGACTCCAGCCTAGCGCCACACGTCGACCGTTCAGTTGATCAGGATCAAGCACTGCCCGCCTTGCGCAGCAGCTCGGCAATCTCATCCTTGAGCCCCACCCTCTGCAGCTTGAGCCCTTGCAGGGTCAGGTCATCGGCCGCCTCCCGTCCGTCCTCTATCTCGTAGATGCGCTTGTCCAGCGCCTCGTACTCGCCAGCCAGGCGAGGAAAGTGCGGGTCACTTTGCATCAGCTTGCGCATGACGTCGCCTTGCTGGGGGAATTCGCGGGTCAGGGGATGATGTTCGAGCGGCATGAAAGAACCTCCTGCGGAAGAAACCTCTCATCAGCCTAGCTCAGTTAGTGCCATGCGGGTCGTCCGCGACGACCCGCGCCCGCTTCATACCGTCAGCGGCACCAGCAACACCTTGCTGACCCGGCGATCCTTCACCTCGGTCACGGTCAGGCGCCAGTCGGCATGCTCCAACTGGTCGCCGATCACCGGCAGGCGGTCGAGCAGGCTCATGGCCAGGCCGGCAACCGTCTGGTAGTCCTCGCTCGCGGCGGCGGCAAAGCCCAGTCGCTCACGCAACACGGCCAGGTTCAGCGCACCGTTGACCCGCCAGCCACCGTCGACCTGTTCGATCTCCGGACCGTCCACTTCGCTGGCGTCTGGCAGCTCACCAGCAATCGCCTCGAGGATATCGGTCAGCGTCAACAGGCCTTCGAAACCACCAAACTCGTTGACCACGAAAGCCACGTGGGTCGAGGCCTGGCGCATCTGTTCCAGCGCGCTGAGCACCGACACGCTCTCCGGCAGGTTGATCGGCGCACGCACCAGGCTTTCGATATCCGGCTGCTCGCCCTTGAGCAGTTCCTTGAACAATTCCTTCTTGTGGATGTAGCCCAGCGGCTCCTCGGGCTTCGAGGCACGCACCACCACCAGGCGCGAGTGCGGCGAGTCCAGGAGCGCCTGGTGGATCTTCTCCGCAGGGGCATCGATATCGATGCGGTCGACTTCCATACGGTCGGTCATGGCCTTGCGGATCGACTGCTCAGCCAGGCCCAGCACGCCACGGATCATCACCCGCTCGCGACGGTCGAACAGCGCCTGCTCACCCGGTTCACCACCGATCATATCGGCGATGTCCTCACCGACCTCGTCAGCCTCGACCTTGCCGCCAAGCAGGCGCAGTACCGCATGCGCGGTGCGCTCACGCAGGCCTCGCTCGCCCTGCAGGCTGCGCTTGCGGCGCGAACGAGCGACCTGGTTGAACACCTCGATGAGGATCGAGAAACCGATGGCGGCGTACAGGTAGCCCTTCGGAATATGGAAGCCCAGGCCTTCGGCGGTCAGGCTGAAGCCGATCATCATCAAGAAGCCCAGGCACAGCATGATTACCGTCGGGCGCGCGTTGACGAAAGCGGTCAGCGGCTTGCTGGCGACGATCATCAGACCAATGGAGATGATCACCGCGATCATCATCACTTCCAGGTGCTCGACCATGCCGACGGCGGTGATCACCGCGTCGAGGGAGAACACCGCGTCGAGCACGATGATCTGTGCCACCACTGGCCAGAACTTGGCATAGGTACGCGCGCCACCCGGCTGGTGGGTGCGCCCTTCCAGGCGTTCGTGCAGCTCCATGGTGGCCTTGAACAGCAGGAACACACCACCGAACAGCATGATCAGATCACGCCCGGAGAAGGTCTTGCCGAACACCTCGACCAGCGGATCGGTCAGCGTTACCAGCCAGGCCATGCTGGCCAGCAGACCGAGGCGCATGATCAATGCCAGGCTCAGGCCTATCACCCGCGCACGGTCACGCTGCTCGGGCGGCAGCTTGTCGGCGAGAATGGCGATGAACACCAGGTTGTCGATGCCCAGGACGATTTCCAGGACGATCAGGGTCAACAGGCCTAACCAGGCCGTCGGATCAGCGATCCATTCCATTTAGCGTGCAGCTCTCTCTAGGGGAAAACGAAGACAGCCGAAAGCATCGCGCAAGCCTGATACAGGCGCGTGAGTTTTCGACTGGCGGAAAGAATATGCAGCACGGTGCTGCAAGAAGAATCGACGCCGAGTGGCGCCCTCTCTGTGATGTGTCGCCCCCAACCATACTGGCGAGGGCGATCGACTACTGTCGCTGTCCATGAAGACCGAACGATGAAAAACAGACCGCCGAATGTACTGGAGCGCAGGTCACATCGAAAGTCGCCATTTTGTTACCAGTTCTTACCAGTAATTCTCGACAGCGACCTGACCTGGCCGACGCGTCAGGCTCAGATTCAGGCCACGGGCTTTCAGGCGCTGGCGAGTGTCATCGATCATTTGCGGGTTGCCGCAGATCATCACCCGCGAGTGCTCAGGCGTCAGCGACAGCCCCGCGGCACGCTCCAGCTCACCATTGTCGAGCAGTTCAGTGATACGTGCATTGAGGCAACCCGGCACCTGCTCGCGGGTGACCACCGGCAGGTAAGTGAGCTTGTGCGCGAACTCGGCCAGATGTTCCAACTCAGCGAACCCCTTGATCATCGGCTGATAGGCCAGTTCGGCGACGTTGCGCGCGCTGTACACCAGCACGATGCGCTCGAAACGCTGCCACACCTCGAAATCTTGCAGCATCGACAGGAACGGTGCGATGCCGGTGCCACTGCCGAGCAACCAGAGGTCGCGGCCGTCGACGAAGCGATCCAGGGTCAGGTAACCGGTGGCCATCTTCTCCACCAACAGGGTGTCGCCGACGCGCAGACGGCTCAACTCGCTGGTGAACTCGCCGCCGGGCACCACGATGGAGAAGAAATCCAGGTGCTCGTCGTGCGGCGCCGAAACCAGCGAATAGGGGCGCCAGACCACCGAGCCGTCGGCCTTTTCCACACCCAGGCGCACGAACTGCCCGGCACGGAAGCGAAAACCCGCATCGCGCGTGGTGCGCAGGGTGAACAGGCTCGGTGTCAGCGTCTGCACGTCGAGCAGGGTCTGGCGGGTGAACTTGTCATCGCTGACGGTCATGCGAAGCTCCTGGCCGAATGGTGCCCGCAGTGTCGCGCAAAAGCCGCGCGACAAAAACCGTCAGATCGCATGGGCATCATGGGTGATCGCCGCAACAGGATCGCTCCCACGCAGAGAGTGGTAGCCCCCGGCTGGGTTCCCGCCTTCGCGGGAATGCCCCCCCCACCGTCTCGTCATCCCCGCGCAGGCGGGGATCCAGGTATATCTGGGGAGAGAGCCTTGGCTGATGCTCCATACGCCAGAGCGAGGGAGCCATCAGCGAGTCAGGCGCGACGGGCGAGCAGATCCAGCGCCACGTCGACGATCATGTCTTCCTGGCCGCCGACCATCCGGCGCTTGCCCAGTTCGACGAGGATGTCGAGGGTCTTCAGCCCGTACTTCGCAGCCGCCACTTCGGCATGCCGCAGGAAGCTGGAGTAGACGCCGGCATAGCCCAGGCCGAGGGTTTCCCGGTCGACCCGCACCGGGCGATCCTGCAGCGGGCGCACCAGATCGTCGGCAGCATCCATCAGCTTGTAGAGGTCGGTGCCATGGTTCCAGCCCATGCGTTCGGCGGCGGCGATGAACACCTCCAGCGGTGCGTTACCGGCACCGGCGCCCATGCCAGCCAGGCTGGCGTCGACACGATCACAGCCCTCCTCCACCGCGACGATGGAGTTGGCCACGCCCAGGCTCAAGTTGTGGTGGGCGTGCATGCCGGTCTGGGTTTCCGGGTTCAGCGTGGCCTTGAACGCGCGCATGCGGTCGCGGATGTCATTCATGTTCATCGCGCCGCCGGAGTCGGCCATGTAGATGCACTGCGCGCCGTAGCTCTCCATCAGCTTGCCCTGACGCGCCAGCTCCTCGGCCGGGATCATATGACTCATCATCAGAAAGCCCACGGTGTCCATGCCCAGGCTGCGTGCGTATTCGATGTGCTGCTTCGACACATCCGCCTCGGTGCAGTGAGTGGCCACGCGCACGGTACGGGCGCCGGCGTCATAGGCGGCCTTGAGGTCGTGCACGGTGCCGATGCCCGGCAGCAGCAACACGGCGATGCGCGCGTGCTCGATGACGTCGGCAGCGGCTTCGATCCACTCCAGGTCGCTGTGCGCACCGAAGCCATAGTTGAAGCTGGAGCCCTGCAGGCCGTCGCCGTGGGTGACTTCGATGGAGTCGACCCTGGCCTGATCCAGCGCGCGGGCGATGTCCTGCACGTTCTGGATCGAGTACTGGTGGCGAATCGCGTGGCTGCCGTCGCGCAGGGTCACGTCGGAGATAAAGAGTTTCTTGCTCATGCCGAGGCTCCCATCGACTGTGCCATGCGCTCGGCGGTGGCCAGCGCGGCGGAGGTCATGATGTCGAGGTTGCCGGCGTAGGCCGGCAGGTAATGGGCGGCGCCTTCCACTTCGAGGAAGATCGAGGTCTTCAGGCCGCTGAAGCGACCATGGCCGGGAATGTTCAGCGGCGCCGACTCGGGGATCACGTCGAACTGCACCTGCTGCTTGAGGCGGTAGCCCGGCACGTAGGCCTGCACGGCGGCAGCCATCTCTTCGACGCTGGCTTCGATCCGCGCCTGGTCGGCGGCTTCGCTGAGCACGAACACGGTGTCGCGCATCATCAAAGGCGGCTCGGCCGGGTTCATGACGATGATCGCCTTGCCCTTGGCTGCACCGCCGATCACTTCGATGGCCTTGGAGGTGGTCTCGGTGAATTCGTCGATATTGGCGCGGGTGCCGGGGCCGGCGGACTTGCTGGCGATCGAGGCGATGATCTCGGCGTAATGCACCTTGGCCACGCGCGAGACTGCCGCGACCATCGGGATGGTCGCCTGGCCGCCGCAGGTGACCATATTGACGTTGAGCTGGGCCAGGTTCTGCTCGAGATTCACCACCGGTACGCAGTACGGACCGATGGCCGCCGGCGTCAGGTCGATCAGCCGGATGCCCGGCTTGATGCCACGCAGAAAGGCGTCGTTCTTCACGTGGGCACCGGCACTGGTGGCATCGAAGACGAAGTCGATATCGGCGAACACCGGCAGACGGGTCAGGCCTTCGACGCCCTCATGGGTGGTGGCCACGCCCAGGCGCGCGGCGCGGGCCAGGCCATCGGAGGCCGGATCGATACCGACCATCGCGCCCATTTCCAGGTGCTTGGCGTTGCGCATCAACTTGATCATCAGGTCGGTGCCGATGTTGCCCGAGCCGACGATGGCGACTTTCAGCTTTCTGCTCATGTAGTTGCTCCAAAGGGCGGACGTCCCTGTCCGCCAGAGATCAGGACGCCTGCTCGATCACCACGCCCTGCGGCACGGGGGTCTTCTTTTCCAGCTTGCGGTAGACGATGTAGGTCAGCAGCACGCCGCTGATCATCACCGCCGACAGGAAGTACAGGCCCGAGGACAGCGTGCCGGTGTACTCCTTGAGCGCACCGATACCGAACGGGCCGATGTAGCCGCCCAGGTTGCCGAACGAGTTGATCAGGGCAATACCGGCGGCGGCGCTGGCACCGGTGAGGAAGCGCCCCGGCAGCACCCAGAAGATCGCGGTGACCGAGAACAGGCTGAAGGCAGTCATGCACAGCGCCGCCAGCTGCAACACCGGCGAGCCCAGCCAGGCGCTGAGGAACAGGCCGGCGCTGCCGAGGATGTAGAGGAAGGTGAGGTGCCCGTAGCGGTCGTTGAGGCGATCGGAGCTACGTGGAATCAGCAGCAGACCGATGATGCCGAAGACGTACGGAATCGCCGAGATGAAACCTGTTGTAAGGTCGCTGCCACCGAACTGGTGTACCAGCGTCGGCAGCCACAGCCCCAGGCCGTAGGTGCTCAGGGTGCTGGGCAGGTAGAGCAGCGCCAGCAGCAACACGCGGCGGTCGGTCAGCGCCTTGAGCGGATTGGTGTGTTCGGTCTGGCCGTATTCCTTGCGATCCTTGTCCAGCTCACCGAGCAGCCAGTTGCGATCTGCCTCGGCCAGCCAGGCGGCGTCTTTCGGCGTATCCGGCAGGATGCGCAGGGTCGGCCAGGCCAGGGCCACGGCCGGCAGGCCGATGACGATGAACAGCCACTGCCAGCCGTGCAGACCGGCGATGCCATCCATGCCCAGCAGGGCGCCCGACAGCGGGCCGGTGACCATCAGCGCGATGGGCTGCGAGAGAATGAAGAAACCCAGCACCTTGCCGCGATGGCGTACCGGGTACCAGCGGGTGATGTAGTACAGCACACCGGGGAAGAAGCCAGCCTCGGCCGCACCGAGCAGAAAGCGCATCACATAGAAGCTGTACGGCCCGGTGACGAAGGCCATGCCGACGGTGATCAGCCCCCAGGTAATCAGGATGCGGGCGAACCAGCGGCGCGCGCCGAAGCGTTCGAGCAGCAGGTTGCTGGGAACTTCGAAGATGAAGTAGCCGATGAAGAACAGGCCGGCACCAAAGCCATAGGCCAGGTCACTGAGGCCAATATCGGCGTTCATGTGCAGCTTGGCGAAGCCGACAGCGGAGCGGTCGATGAAGGCAACCAGATAAAGCAGGATCAGGAAGGGAATCAACCTGAAGGTAAGCGTGCGAATAATCCGAGCTTCCGCAGTCATGGCGGGTCTCCACATTGTTTTTGTTCTGGATCGTTGTCAGGGCAGGCCACTGCACAGGCACTCGTCGCCTGCCGAGTGGGACGAGACAATATAGTAATACTTTTTAAGGCGCAACGATTTCAAAATCAGTTTTTATGGGTTAGATTCAGCTCACCAAAACAAATTAGTCATACTAATAAGAGTTGACCGCGCCATGACTGATAAGAAGACCACCCTCCGCTCCGCTCAATGGTTCGGCACCGCCGACAAGAACGGCTTCATGTACCGCAGCTGGATGAAGAACCAGGGCATCCCGGATCACGAATTCCGCGGCAAGCCGATCATCGGCATCTGCAACACCTGGTCCGAGCTGACGCCGTGCAACGCACACTTTCGCAAGATCGCTGACCATGTGAAGAAAGGCGTGCTCGAGGCCGGCGGCTTCCCCGTCGAGTTCCCGGTGTTCTCCAGCGGCGAGTCGAACCTGCGCCCCACCGCCATGCTGACGCGCAACCTGGCCAGCATGGATGTCGAGGAAGCCATCCGCGGCAACCCGGTCGACGCCGTGGTGCTGCTCACCGGCTGCGACAAGACCACCCCTGCCCTGCTGATGGGCGCTGCCAGCTGCGACGTGCCGGCCATTGTGGTGACCGGCGGGCCGATGCTCAACGGCAAGCACAAGGGCAAGGACATCGGCTCCGGCACCGTGGTCTGGCAGATGCACGAGGCCTACAAGGCCGGCGAGATCGACCTCAACGAATTTCTCTCGGCCGAAGCCGGCATGTCGCGCTCGGCCGGTACCTGCAACACCATGGGCACCGCCTCGACCATGGCCTGCATGGCCGAAGCGCTGGGCACCTCGCTGCCGCACAACGCCGCCATCCCGGCCGTCGACTCGCGCCGCTACGTGCTGGCGCACCTGTCCGGCATGCGCATCGTCGACATGGTTCACGAAGACCTGCGCCTGTCGAAGATCCTCACCAAGGAAGCCTTCGAGAACGCCATTCGCCTCAACGCCGCCATCGGCGGTTCGACCAACGCGGTGATCCACCTCAAGGCCATCGCCGGCCGCATCGGTGTGCAACTCGACCTGGAAGACTGGACGCGCATCGGCAAGGGCACGCCGACCATCGTCGACCTGCAACCGTCGGGGCGCTTCCTGATGGAAGAGTTCTACTACGCCGGCGGCCTGCCCGCGGTGATCCGCCGTCTTGGCGAAGCCGGCCTGCTGCCCAACCCGGATGCGCTGACTGCCAACGGCAAGAGCATCTGGAGCAACTGCCAGACCGCACCGCAGTACAACGACGAAGTCGTGCGCCCCCTGGACAACCCGCTGATCGCCGACGGCGGCCTGTGCATCCTGCGTGGCAACCTGTCGCCACGCGGCGCGGTGATCAAACCGTCCGCCGCCACCCCGGCGTTGATGCAACACCGTGGCCGGGCCGTGGTGTTCGAGAACTTCGACGACTACAAGGCGCGTATCGCCGATCCGGATCTGGATGTCGACGAAACCTGCGTGCTGGTGCTGAAGAACGCCGGGCCCAAGGGTTACCCCGGCATGGCCGAAGTCGGCAACATGGGTCTGCCGCCCAAGGTGCTGGCCAAGGGCATCACCGACATGGTGCGCATCTCCGACGCGCGCATGAGCGGCACCGCCTACGGCACCGTGGTGCTGCACGTGGCCCCGGAAGCCGCTGCCGGCGGCCCACTAGCGGCGGTACGCAATGGCGATTTCATCGAACTGGATTGTGCCGGCGGCCGCCTGCACCTGGACATCAGCGACGAAGAACTGGCTGGCCGCCTGGCCGATCTGAAGCCCGACACCAGCGCCAAGATCTTCGACAGCGGCTACGCCCGCCTCTACGTCGATCACGTGCTGCAGGCCGACGAAGGCTGCGACTTCGACTTCCTGGTCGGCTGCCGTGGTTCGGACGTACCGCGACACTCGCACTGACGCATCACGATAACCTCCTTGGGGGCCCGCTCTGCCCGGGTGATGCTCCCCTTTTTATTCCCGCTCCGCACCGGCACACCGGTGTGGAGCACTCCATCCGGGAGTAGAACGCCAATGACCCGATACCCATCCGCCTCACGCCTGCGCCCAACACCCCGCCTATGCACCGAAAGGCGCTGATACAAAGCGTACGACGGCGAGCAATGGGCACCAGTCCGAAACGGCGCGGGAGCGATGCTATGATGCGCGGCATTCATTCGGAGCAACGCCGACTTCATGGATTACCAGACCCCAAAACCGCGCAAGAGCATGCACGCCCGTATCGTTCACGAACTGGGCATGCGTATCGTCTCTGGCCGCTTCAAGCCGGACGAGAAGCTGCCCCTGGAGTCGAGCCTGTGCGAGGAATACCAGGTCAGTCGTCCGGTACTGCGCGAAGCGACCAAGGTACTGGTCGCCAAGGGTCTGGTGTATTCCAAGCCGCGCGTCGGCACCGTGGTACGCCCACGCAGCGAATGGCACCTGCTCGACCCGGACGTGCTCTACTGGCTGGTGCAGAGCACGCCGCAGAGCGAGTTCTTCAACACCCTGGCCGGGGTACGGCGGATTCTCGAACCGGAGATCGCCGCCATGGCTGCGACCACGGCGACCGAGCAAGACATCGCCGCCATCGAGGATGCCTACCAGCGCATGGAAAAAGCGCAGACGCGCCAGGAAATGCTGCAGCCGGACATCGACTTCCACCGCGCCATCGCCGAAGCCACCCACAACGACCTGCTTGCCTACATGTGCAACATGCTGTCGTTGCCACTGCGCGAATCGATCACCGTCACCAACCTGCGCCCCAACACCCAGGCGCTCAGCCTGCCACGCCACAAGGCGATCCTCACCGCGATCAAGAACCGCGACGCCCTTGGCGCGCGGCATGCCTCGCTGGTGCAACTCGACGACACCCGCCTCGCCCTCGATACCGTGATGAACGAACTGACGCCGCTGTAGCCGGCACCAGCGTCGCGGGCGACCTAATAACAACAAGGAACCCGCAATGACCCTTCACGTACCACTCGCTCCGCGCCGCGAATTGCCGGCCGCCTTCAGCGCCGCCCTCATCGAACTGCTCGGCGAACGCTTCAGCACCGCTGCCGCCGTGCGCGAGCACCACGGCCGTGACGAATCGCTGTACGACCCGATGCCGCCGGATGCCGTGGCCTTCGCCAGCAGCCAGGACGAGATCGTCGCCATCCTCCGCCAGTGCCACGAACACCGCGTGCCGGTGATTCCCTACGGCAGCGGCTCGTCGCTGGAAGGCCATCTGCTGGCGGTGCATGGCGGCCTGAGCCTGGACGTGTCGCAGATGGATCAGGTGCTGGAGTTCCGCCCCGAAGACATGAGCATCACCGTACAGCCGGGCATCACCCGCAAGGCGCTCAACGAATACCTGCGCGCCAGCGGCCTGTTCTTCCCCATCGACCCCGGCGCCGACGCCAGCATCGGCGGCATGTGCGCCACCCGCGCCTCGGGCACCAATGCCGTGCGCTACGGCACCATGCGCGAGAACGTGCTTGGTCTGACCGCCGTGCTGGCCGACGGCCGTGTGCTCAAGGCCGGCTCGCTGGCGAAGAAATCCTCCGCCGGTTATGACCTGGCGCGGCTGCTGGTCGGCAGCGAAGGCACCCTGGGCGTGATCAGCGAGATCACCCTCAAGCTGCACCCGCAGCCGGAAGCCATTTCCGCTGCCGTGTGCAGCTTCGCCTCGGTGCAGGGTGCGGTGCAGACGGTGATCGAAACCATCCAGATGGGCATCCCCGTGGCCCGCGCCGAATTGGTCGATGCCCTGGCCATCAGCGCCCTGAATCGCTACTTCAAGCTGGAGCTGAACGAAGCGCCGACGCTGTTCCTGGAATTCCACGGCAACGAGGCGAGCGTCGCCGAGCAGGCGCAGAGCGTGCAGGAGCTGGCCGACGGCAACGGTGGCAGCGGCTTCCAGTGGGCGACCCAGCAGGAGGAACGCAACAAGCTGTGGAGCGCCCGGCACAACGCACTGTTCGCTTTCCTGCAGCTCAAGCCAGGCTGCCGCTCGTCATCCACCGATGTCTGCGTGCCGCTGTCGCGCCTGGCCGAGTGCGTGCTCGGCGCGCAGGACGACCTGGCCAGTTCGAGCCTGATCGCCCCGGTGTTTGGCCATGTCGGTGACGGCAACTTCCATGTCTGCCTACTGCTCGACCCGAACGACGCTGCCGAAGTGGCCGAGTCGGAACGGCTCAATCGCCTGATCGTCGAGCGCGCGCTGGCCGCCGGTGGCACCTGCACCGGCGAACATGGTATCGGCCTGCACAAGATCGACTATCTATTGGAAGAGCACGGCGAGGTGGCCATCGACGTGATGCGTGCGATCAAGCAGGCGCTCGATCCGCACAACCTGATGAATCCCGGCAAGATCTTCCGCTCGGTGGCGTGACCACCGAGCGCCGGTGCGAACTCAGGCGACGGACATGCGGCCGTCGACCTCGCGACGCAGTGCAGCGGCCAGCCAACGGGCAATGTTGTCCACCTGCTCGTCCTGCCCCTGGGCAACGATAAACTGGGTGCCGACACGCAGGGCATAAGCGCCCGGCGTGGTCGGGTCGTTGCAGGTGCCGACCAGAATGCCTTCCTGCTCCAATGCCTTGATCGTCGCCGGAGCATCCAGTGCATTGCTCATCGGCACCAGCACCTGATGGGTGAAGACCTCGCCGGGGTTCGGCGCGATCACCGCCACGTTCAGCTCACGCAACACCCTGGCGAAGGTCTGGCTGGCCGCGCAGACGCGCCGTGCATAGGCGCCGCCATCGGCTTCGGCCTGCTGCAGGGTGACCAGGAAGGACGGCAACTTGCCGGCGTCGTAGTTGGCCAGCAGCGCGCGGTCGATGAAACGCGCCAGGCGCTCGCCATCTTCGGCATGACGACCGGCGATCAGGCTGTGCGGGCGACCCGGCAGGGTCTTGTAGGTGGAGCTGGTGAGGATATCGACGCCCAGCTCCAATGGGTTGGGGAAGGTGCCGCCGGCGATCAGCCCGGACACGTGCGAAGCGTCGAAAATGGTTTTTGCCCCCACTTCGCGAGCGGCAGCTACCACCGGTTCGATGTCGTCAGGGGTGATGATCACCGAGCGGCCGAGCATCACCAACGCAGGGCGCAGCGTGCGCACCTGCTCGGCAGCGGCCTGGGCATCCAGGCGGCAGGCGCGGGTATCGAAAGGCAGATCGGCCACGCGCAACCCGGCCAGTTCCGGCGTGCCGCCGCGGCGCTGACTGAGGTGCCCGCCATGGGCCGCGGCAGGCGCCAGCAGCAGGTCACCCGGCCGGCTGAAGGCGTGGAACACGGCCAGGTTGGCGATGGTGCAACTGGGCAGCCGTGGCTCGGCCCAGGTGGCGCCGAACAGGCTGCAGATGCGCTCGCGCACGGCCACTTCGAGACCAGAGACCAGATCGGTATCCGGCTGTTCCTTGGCGTAGCTCGGCCCCATCGCCGGGTAGGCGCTCAGCTCGACGCTGTAGGCCTGCTGGGCCTCTTCGCTGGGCAGGTTGGCACCGGCATACAGCACCACACGACCGTCACGCAGGGCTGCGCCGCGCGCAGCCGCCATCGCCAGCAATTGCTGCTCGTTGGGCATTTCCATGATTTTCGTCCGGCGTTAGTGAGAGAGAATTTTCGACAGGAACTGCTGGGCACGATCGGAGCGGGCGTTGATGTCGCCGAAGAACTCCTCCTTCGGGCAGTCTTCGACGATCTGCCCCTGATCCATGAAGATCACCCGGTCGGCGACCTTGCGCGCGAAGCCCATCTCGTGGGTCACGCACATCATGGTCATGCCTTCGTGGGCGAGCTGCACCATGACGTCGAGCACTTCATTGACCATCTCCGGGTCGAGCGCCGAGGTGGGTTCGTCGAACAGCATCACCACCGGGTCCATGGCCAGGGCGCGGGCGATGGCCACGCGCTGCTGCTGACCGCCGGAGAGCTGGCCCGGATGCTTGTACGCCTGCTCCTTGAGGCCGACACGCTCGAGCAGTTGCAGCCCCTTCTTCTCGGCCTCGGCCTTGCTGCGACCGAGCACCTTGATCTGGGCCAGCATCAGGTTCTCCATGATGGTCAGGTGCGGAAACAGCTCGAAATGCTGGAACACCATGCCGACGCGCGAACGCAGCTTGGGCAGATTGGTGTCCTTGGCAGTCACGCTGATGCCATCGACGGTGATTTCACCGCTGTCGATGGGCTCCAGCGCGTTGACTGTCTTGATCAGGGTGGACTTGCCGGAACCTGAAGGCCCGCACACCACCACCACCTCGCCCTTGGCAACGGTGGTCGAGCAGTGCGTCAGCACCTGGAACGAACCGTAGGATTTGCAGACATCGCTGATCGTTATCATGACGAAAGGGCCCTTAGCGAATGATGGCGACGCGCTTTTGCAGGCGGCGTACGGCATAGGAGGCGAGCAGGGAGATCACGAAGTAGACGAGCGCGGCGAAGACGTACATCTCCAGCAGGCGACCGTCGCGCTGGGCGATCTTCGCCGCGGCGCCGAGGAAGTCGGTGATCGAGAGGATGTAGACCAGCGAGGTGTCCTGAAACAGCACGATGGTCTGCGTGAGCATCAGCGGCAGCATGTTGCGCAGCGCCTGCGGCAGTACCACGTAGAACAAGCCCTGGCGATTGGTCAGGCCCAGCGCCATCGACGCCTGGGTCTGGCCCTTGGGCAGCGACTGGATACCGGAGCGGATGATCTCGCAGAAGTAGCAGGCCTCGAACAGGGTGAAGGTGATCACCGACGACCAGAACGGGTCGATGCGCACCGGACGCGGTGCACCGGTGATCCACTGCACCACGAAGGGCACCATGAAGTAGAACCAGAAGATCACCAGCACCAGCGGCAGCGAGCGCAGCAGGTTGACGTAGCCGCCGGCGAACATCGACAGCGCGCGATAGCGCGACAGGCGCATGATCGCCAGCAGCGAGCCGAAGAAGATGCCGCCGATGGTGGCGAACAGCGTGAGCGTCAGGGTGAAGCTCATGCCGGTGTAGAACAGATAGGGGAGCGAGTCGACCACCACTCCCAGGTCGAAACTGCCAAACATCTTCAGCTCTCCTTCCGCAGGCCGTAGCCCGGCACAGCGGCCTTGCGCTCGACGGCGCGCATGGCGAAGACGATGATCAGGTTGAGCACCAGATACAGGGTGGTTGCTGCCGTGAAGGCCTCGAAGGTCTGGAAGCTGTTTTCCTGCATCGCACGGGCGCTGCCGGTCAGCTCCATCAGGCCGATGGCCAGGGCAACCGAGGTGTTCTTGGTGCAACTGAGGAATTCGGAGGTGATGGC
Source organism: Pseudomonas mendocina (assembly GCF_003008615.1). Lineage (NCBI taxonomy): Bacteria > Pseudomonadati > Pseudomonadota > Gammaproteobacteria > Pseudomonadales > Pseudomonadaceae > Ectopseudomonas > Ectopseudomonas mendocina. Next base: position 3,233,144 of record NZ_CP027657.1, on the reverse strand, counting down.
CGGCACCACGATGCGATAGGCCATCGGCAACAGCACGTAACGGTAGGTCTGCACCAGCGTCAGGCCCATGGCCAGACCGGCCATGCGCTGCCCACGCGATAGACTCTCCAGACCGGCACGCACCACTTCGGCCATACGCGCGGCGTGGTAGCAACCCAGGCAGATCACCGCCGTGTAGAACGCGGAATTCGGCAACTGCTTGAACCAGCGCCCCAGATCGGGCGGCAGCAGTTCCGGCAGTACGAAGTACCAGAGGAACATCTGCACCAGCAGCGGAATGTTGCGAAACAGCTCGACGAAGCCGGTGCCCAGCGCGCGCATCCAGGCCAGCGGCGAGGTTCGTGCGACACCCACCAGCGAGCCGAGCACGATGGCGATGGTGAAGGCGCCGATGGCCGTGGCGACCGTCCAGCAGGCCCCCCAGATCAGCGTCATCAAATAGGTATTGGTGCCATCGAGCGAGGGCTCGAAGAAGATCCACCAGTTCCAGTTGTAGCTCATGGCCTAGCCCATCCAGTGCATGTCATGGCCCGGTCGGCGCAGAGCGCCGACCGGGTTGGCGTCGCTCGATCAGCGGTACAGCTCGGGATCCGCTTCGTCGGTCGGCTGGGCGATGACTTTCTTCAGTTGGCTGGACATCGGGAAGTTCATGTTGATGCCGCGTGGCGGAATCGCCTGAACGAACCACTTGTCGTAGATGGCGTTGATCTCGCCGCTGGCGTACAGCTCGTCGAGGGTGGCGTTGACCACTTCCTTGAAGGCCTCGTCGCCGCGACGCAGCATGATGCCGTACGGCTCGATCGACAGCGGCTCGGCGGACATGACGAAGTCACCCGGGTTCTTCGAGGTGGCAGCTGCACCGGCAATCGACACGTCGTCGAAGATCAGCGCCACGGCGCGCTCGGTCTGCAGGGTCAGCATGCCTTCGGCCAGATCCTTGACGCTCAACACATTGAGGCCGAGGTTCTGCGCGGCGTTGATCTCACTGATGACCTTGACGCTGGTGGTGCCGGCCAGGGTGACCACGGTCTTGCCCTTGGCATCGGCCATGGTCTCGATCGGTGCGCTCTTCTTGGAGAGAATGCGCACGCCGGCCACGAAATAGGTGTTGGAGAAGCTCACCTGACGCTGACGCTCGGCGTTGTTGGTGGTGGTACCGCACTCCATGTCGATGGTGCCGTTGGCCAGCAGCGGCATGCGAGTGGCACCGGTAACCGGCAGGTAGCTGACCTTCAGTTCCGGTTCGTCCAGCTTGAGCTTGATGGCCTCGACGACTTTCGCGCACAGGTCCATGGCATAGCCAATCGGACGCTGCTGATCGTCGTAGTAGGAAAACGGTACCGCGCCATCACGGTGACCGACGCTGATCTCCCCCAGCTCGGCAATCTTCGCCAGCGTGCCTTCCTGTGCAGACACTCCCGCTGCCGCGAACATCAGCATCATCGACGAAGCCGCAAGAATCTTCTTCATGGTTTTGCCCCCTGTTTTGTTATCGCGCAACGACTCCCTTTCGTGGGCGCCGGCGTGCCCTAGCAAGCATCGCCGGATCACTCTGCGGGACTGCAATCGGCATCGTCAACAAAAAAGAATAATAAATAATGAATTCATTTTAATTGCACGAAGTTGGGGCGATTTTCCGAGGCGATGCTCGTTATTGGACGCAGATCCGCTGAAGAGTTGACCGATGAAACCTGCAGGGCAACGGCCGCTAGCCTGGCTGTGTGCTGACGAGTTCGTCGATGGAATGGCGTACCGTGCGCGCGGTGTTCATCACGTGCTGACGCATGATCTTGGCGAGCTGGCTGCCATCGCGTGCCTTCAGGGCCTGGAGGATTTTCTCGTGATCGCTCACCGCCTCTTTCCAGTCCCCCGGCGCCTGACGCACGGTATGCCGGATATTGCGAATGCGTAGTTCGAGATTGCGGTACAGCGCCAGCAGCGAGGCATTGTCGGCTGCCTCGAAAATGGCGAAGTGGATGGCACGATTGAGCCGCGAGTACTCCATCGCACGTGACGCCTGATAGGCCTCGATCATGTCCTCGTGCATCTGCCGAATAGCCTCGAGCTGTGCATCGGTGATCTTCTCGCAAGCCATTTCACCGGCCAGCGCCTCGATGCTGGCAATGATCGGAAACAGCTCCTGCAATTCCTCGTCGGTGATGGTGACCACGCGCGCGCCACGCTGCGGCAGCAATTCGATCATGCCTTCGGCCGCCAACGCCTTGAGCGCTTCACGCAACGGCGTGCGGGAGATGTCGAAGCGCTCGCACAGCGCCTTCTCCGGTATCTTCTGGCCCGGCTCCAGCTCGCCGCTGACGATCAGCTCACGCAGGTGATCGACGATCTCGCTGTGCAGCGTCCGGCGGCGAATCGGTTTTGCTTCAGAAACGCTCAATCTTGTCTCTCGCTCATGCTCTCAAATGCCTGGAGGCATATACCTACCAAGGCCAACGAGTGAGACTTAGCCATCGGCGCTCACACTTGTCCAGCAGCACATGTAAGCGCATTCATGAATGTTGGGGTGCGAGGACGCCAGCAGCTATGATGCGCCAGCTCCAAACGCCTCCGGAAACTGCACGCCATGCCGCAACTCGCCACTCCCTTCGCCGACCTCGACCTGATTCGCCAGCCGGAGCAGCAGAACGAGCCTCTGCAGGCCTTCGACGCAGCCGACGAATACCTGTTGAACCATCTGCACGAACAGGGCATCGGGCCAGACGAACGGGTGCTGGTGCTCAACGATGGTTTCGGCGCTCTCGCCTGCTCGCTGGCCGCACACTGTCAGGTGACCAGCAGTGGCGATTCGCACCTGGGCCACCTGGCATTGCAGAAAAACCTGGCGCGCAATGGCCTGCCGGCCGAAGCCGTGCGTTTCGTGCCGGCCAGCGAAACGGCGCAAGGGCCATTCCACTGGGTGCTGATTCGCGTACCCAAGACCCTGGCGCTGCTGGAAGAGCAACTGATTCGCCTGCATGGCCAGTTGGCGCCTGACGCCCGCGTGGTGGCCGGGGCGATGATCAAGCACCTGCCACGCGCCGCCGGCGACCTGCTGGAACGATACATCGGCCCGGTTCAGGCCTCGCTGGCGGTAAAGAAAGCCCGCCTGCTGATGGCCACAGCGCAGACGAAAGCAGCACCGGTCTCGCCCTACCCCACTCGCTATACGCTTGATAAACCCGCGCTCGAACTGATCAACCACGCCAACGTGTTCTGCCGCGATGGCCTGGATATCGGCACCCGCGCCTTCCTCCCGCACCTGCCACGCCACCTCGGCCGCATCCGCGTCGCCGACCTCGGTTGCGGCAACGGCGTACTGGGCATCGCCTACGCCCTGGGCAGCCCGCAGGCGGAGCTGACCCTGGTGGACGAGTCGTACATGGCCGTGCAGTCAGCGCAGGAGAATTGGCGAGCGGTGCTCGGCGAACGCCCGGTGACTCTCCGCGCCGCTGACGGCCTGGCCGAACAGCCGGCCGACTCGCTGGATCTGGTGCTGTGCAATCCGCCGTTCCACCAGCAACAGGTGGTCGGCGACTTCCTCGCCTGGCGCATGTTCCAACAGGCCCGCGCGGCGCTGGTTACCGGCGGCGAACTGTGGATCGTCGGCAACCGCCACCTGGGCTATCACGCCAAGCTGGCACGCCTGTTTCGCGGCGTCGAACAGGTCGCGGCCAACCCGAAGTTCGTGGTGCTCAAGGCGCGCAAGTAAGACGAACGCTCTTACAAAGTCAGGGTAAATCGCGATAACAACGCCCCCGGCAGTGCCATCGACCCCGTCTGCCTGGCGCCGTAAGTACCGCCGGGCAGCAGCAGTTCGGGTTCGCGGGTCAGGGCCTCGAGTTGCGGGCCGAGAAAGTCGAACAGCGAATCATCGAAACGCATCGTGTTCACCGGTGCCGAGATCTGTCCGTCCTCGACCCAGAAGGTGGCGAAGCGGGTCATACCGGTCAGGCGCCCAGCCGGCAGATCGGAGAAGTTGCCGTACCACAGGTTGCCGATATACAGGCCCGTGCCGAGCCGCTGCAGCACATCCTGCTCGTTCAGATCGCCACCGTGCATACGCAGGGACAAGGGGTATTCGCCACCGCAGGCGCCATTGGCGATCAGCCCATACTCGGCGGCGCTACGCGAGCTGACCAGGCGTTCGCCAGCTCGCCCCTGACTGATCAGGCGCAGCGGCTGACGCGGCCCTTCAGGGGTGAAGGCCGGCGCCAGGCCACCTTCGATACGTTCTTCCATCGTCACCTGTCGGCTGAGCTCGGCCTTGCCATTGAACAGCCGTTGCAGCGGACTGCCGCCGGAGGCCAGAGCCTGGGCGCCGAAGCCCCAGCAGAACAGGCTGACCAACTCCTCCAGCGCAGCCGGAGCCAGATAGGCGCGATAGGTGCCCGGCTGCAATGACTTCGCCGGACGACAGAGGAAATCCAGCTGTTGCCGCGCGACATCCAGCTTACGAGCGAACGCCTGCACGTCCCACTGCTCGCCGGCATAGGCGCTCTTCACGGCCTGGCCGGTGCCATGGAACAGGCTGAATTCGAGATTGAAACTGCTCGCGGCGTACCAGCCGAATGCACCCCAGGAGCTGGCGAAGCCCTGATACTGCGGCCCGACAGCGAGAAAGCCGACCAAGTCCAGGCCACCGCCCGCACTGACGACCTGCTCGGCCATGGCCGCCGCATCCAATGGCTCGCCTGCGGCAGCCAGCTCACTGCGCCAGGCCTCACGGTTCAGGCGCAGGTAAGGATCGTCACTGAGCGTCGGCAAGACCAGGCGCAAACGCTGCAAGGCCTGCTGCACTTGCGTCAGGTCGTCTTCGAGCACACCGCTGAGCGCCAGCTTGCTCTCGGCATGGCGCTGGCCCTGGTACAGCGACAGTGTGGCGTAGACCTGCTGCACCTGCCCGGCCTGGCGCACACGCCCCTGATTGAAACGGATGAAACTGGACACCTCGGCCGCATAGGCCAGGGTGAATCCTTCCTCGCCAACGACCTGCCCCTGCAGGTAAGCCAGCAACTCGCTGAAATGATGACGTGCGTCCATCAGGCGGCCCCTCCGAATACGTCGATATCGGCGAACACGCAGGCCGGCGAGGCATGCCCCACACGAATCACCTGATTGGGCTCGCCCTTGCCGCAGTACGGCGTGCCCAATATCTCGAAGGTACTGGCATCACCCACTGCACACAGATTGCGCCAGAACTGAGCGGAAATGCCGCGGTAGTTGGGGTTCTTCACCACGCCCTTGAGTTCACCGTTCTCGATCAGTTGCCCCCACTCACAGCCGAACTGGAATTTGTTGCGCGCATCGTCGATCGACCAGGAGCGGTTGTTGCTCATCAAAATGCCGTGCTCGATGCCGCCGACCAGCTCGGCCAGGCTCTTGTCGCCCGGCTCCAGATTGAGGTTGGCCATGCGGTCGATGGGCGGCCGGTTCCAGCTGCACGCGCGGCTGTTGGCCACACCCGGCAGACCGCTGCGCCATTGCGACAACGCGCCGCCGAGCGGCCGCTGGAGGATGCCGTCGCGGATCAGTAACTGACGTTCGGCCGGCGTGCCGTCGTCATCGAAGCTGTAGCTGGACAACTCGCCCGGCACACCCGGATCGAAACTGACGTTGAGCAGAGGCGAGCCATAGCGGTAATGGCCTAAATCCTCCTGGCGGATGAAACTGGTGCCGGCGAAGTTGCGCTCGTCACCGAGGATGCGATCCAGCTCCAGCGGGTGACCGATGGACTCGTGAATCTGCAGGATCATCTGATCGGGCATCAGCAGCAGGTCGCGCGAACCGTTCGGGGTGTTGGGCGCCAGCAGCAGTTGCAGCGCCTCGTCGGCAATACGCGCAGCGCTGCCGATCACCCCCAATTGCTGTAGAACCTCAGCGCCACCCTGGCGCGCCATGTGGCTGCCGCCGAAGCTGCGGCTCTGACTGTCATGCTCGTCGCTGGCCGTCACCCCAACCTGCGGGAAAACGTAGCGCTGGGCACGACGCAATCGCGCACCGGCACTGTTGAGGTAGATCTGCTCGTGGCAGGTGAAGGTCAGCCCGACATGGCTGTCCACCAGACGCGCGTCACGGGGAATCAGCGCCGACTCCGCCATCAGCAACTCGAACCAGTGCGCAGCGCCTGCCAGCGGCTGCTCGTATCCGGGCATCACGTCATCGCTCTGCTCGGTGGGCTGCGGCAGGCTGCCGAGATCCAGCAGGTTATGTCCGGCCAGAGCCCGGGCCATCTGCTCGGCCCGCTCCAGCGCGGCCTGCAAGCCGGCCTGGCTGATATCGCTGGTTGCCGCATACGCCTCGACGCCAGCGATGCGCACGCTGAGTATGGCACCGGCATCGTCGACGAAGGATGGCGCCTGCGCGACCCGCCGGCGCACCCAGTAGGATTCTCGGCTTTCCTGCACATGGCGCAACGACCAGAAATCAGCGCTGCTTTTCAGCGCGGCAAAACGGTGTTGCAGGGTATCGCTGAGGGCGAACATCGAGCCTCCTCGGCATGGGGCAAAGGAGGTCAGTATGAAAACAATCGCGCAGACGGATCAACCGCTGGTCTGCCAAGGCAGGCCCTTTCCAGCTCAGAAGTCGACCGTTGCCGAGACCTTGAAGGTGCGCGGCGCGCCCTGGGTCAGGTAGCCGCCATTGGCCGATGCCCAGTAATTCTCGTCGGCGACGTTCTCCACCAGCGCATTGAAGGTCACGGCGCGCTCGTCCAGACGGGTTTTGTAGCGAGCGCCCAGGTCGACGCGAGTCCAGGCGGGAATGCTGTAGTCGTTGCCCGTATCAACGAACTGGCCACCAGTGCGTAGCAGCAGACCATTGAGGCTCAGCCCCGGCACACCCAGCACGTCCCAGTCGGCGCCCACGTTGAACTGGAACTCGGGTACACCAACGGCTTGGTTGCCATCGTTATAGCCACCCGTGGTGCCACGCAGTTCCGCTTCCGTCCAGGTCGCGCCTCCCAGTAGGCGCAGTCCACGGAGCGGCTCACCGAACAGGCTCAGCTCGATACCGCGGTTGCGCTGCTCGGCATCCACACCGTAATTGCCGCTGCCATCGATCACGCCTTGCGGCTGCTCAATGCGAAAGACGCTCAGGTTGCCGCCGAAACGTCCCCAGTCCAGCTTCATCCCCACCTCGGTCTGCTTGGAACGGTAAGGCGCGAACATCGTCCCACGGTTGTTGGCGGCATTCGGAGCGGTCGGCCCCTGCTGAAGCGACTCCACACGATTGGCATACAGCGACAGATACTCGGTGGGCTTGATCACCAAGCCATAGGCCGGCGTGGTGATGCTCTCCTGGTAGTTGGAAGTACGGACACCGTTGGCCGCGCTCCAGGCATCGGCACCGATGGACTGGCGACGGACGCCCAGGGTCAGCAGAACGCGGTCGTCGTAGAAGCCCAGGGTGTCGGACACTGCCAGGCTCTTGTTCTGTACCTTGGCTGTGGTGTCCGGGTGGTGCAGGTCACCGGAGGGTGGGCTGGCCGTCGGCACGGGTACAGGTAGCCCGTCATAGAGGTTGCCATAGCTCCGATTGGCGACGCTGGTGGACTGGAAAGCATTGCGCTTTTCCTGCCAGATGCCGTTGGCCGCCAGGTTGATCTTATGACTGACCGGGCCGGTCAGCAGCTCGCCGCGCAGGCCGCTGGCCACACTCAGGGTTTCCTGATCCAGCGGCGAATACAGGCGGCCGATGCGCGCCGCGCCGTCGGCACCGTACACGTAGCTGGAGGCGTACACGCCATTCTCCCGCGTGTACTTGCCGCCGCCGATGAGGTAGGCGGTCCAGGACGGAGACAGATCGTACTCGGCACTGAACATGCCATAGGTGTCTTCGAGCTGCGACCAGCTCCAGGGCTGGGCGTAGTTGTGCCTGGAGTCTGGAGCCGACGGCACCTTGCCGTTCAGCGTGGAAGTGGTGCCGGTGGTGGTCAGGTAAACCACCGAGCGCCCCTCGTTCACCCGCTGCTTCTGGTAGCCGAGATCAGCCGCCAGGCGCAGGCGCTCACCGCGATAATCCAGCCCCAGGGTGGCCAGGCTGAAACGCGAATGCTCGCCATCGATACCCGTCTCGCCCTCACGCTGGGCCAGGTTCAGGCGCGCACCGAAGCGGTTGTCCTCACCGAAACGGCGGCCGAGATCCAGGTGCCCGCCCACGCGGCTTGCATTGGCATAGTCCAGGGTGAAACTGCGGGTCGGGGTATCTTCGGCGCGCTTGGACACCACGTTGATCGCACCACCAACACCACTGCCACCAGGTGCCACACCGTTGATGAAGGCGTTGGCGCCCTTGAACACCTCAACACGCTCGACCGCCTCGGTGGAAACGATCTGCCGTGGCAGCACGCCGTACAGGCCATTGAAGGAGATGTCATCGCTGTACAGCTGAAAGCCGCGCACGACGAAGACCTGCGAGAAGTTTCCGAAACCATAAGACTGGCGTATGCCCGGATCACTGGCCAACACGTCGGCCAGGGTCTGCGCCTGACGCGTCTCGATCAGCTCGGAGGTGTAACTGGCAAAGGCGAATGGCGCGTCCTGCATGTCCTGATTGCCCAGCAGGCCGATGTTCGCACCGCGCGCCACCTGACCGCCGGCGTAGCTGCTGGGCAAGTCGCGACGGCCATCGAGCTGACCACTGACAGTGGTGGCACCCAGCTCCAGCGTATCGCCGTTGTCAGGCACAGGGATCAGAGTGACGGTTCCGTCGACGCCGACGCTGAAGGTCAGGCCGCTGCCCCGCAGCAACTGCTGTAATCCCTCGTCCACCGAGTAATCGCCTTTGAGCGCCCGACTGCTGGTTGCGCCACGGGTCAGGCTGGCGTCGTACAGCAGGCGGATGCCGGCCTGCTCGGCAAAATCAGTGAGCGCCGAATCCAGGGGTTGGGCCGGAATGTCGAGTTCGACGGCCTGCACCTGCGCGACGGCAAGGCCGAGGGAAAGCGCGATCAACGTCGGGAAGAAGGGAATCGAACGCATGCTGATGTCCTGTGCTCTGCTGGCTATTCATGCGAAGAAGTCGCATTTGCAGAAACAGAAGACGAGGGCGCAGTGCATTCCTGAACCGATGCTGCAAATATTTTTGAAAAGATTCCCGTAGCCCGGATGCAATCCGGGGATAGCCGCGCCGAAACGCCCCGGATTGCATCCGGGCTACGGGAGTGCAATCTGGAAACGACGTGGTTAGCCTTTCGAGGACACCAGCAGCACTCCCGGCAAGCGGGTCAGTTTGACTGGCAAAGCCGTTTCGATAGCACGTAGTACGGCCTGTGGATCGTTCAAGGCGAACACACCGGTCACCTTCAGCTCACGCGCCTGGCCATCGAGAAACAGTACCCGCTGCGCCTGCTGGCGCTCCAGCTCCTCGAATACCTCAGTCAGCGGGCGATCACGGAATACCAGGCGACCCCGCTGCCAGGCCAGAGCACGTGCAGCATCCAGTGGCTGCAGCGGTTGCAGGCGGCCAGCAAGCCAGGTGACCTGCTCACCAGCCTGCACGGCGCGCTCGTTACCATCGGCATCGCTGACCTGCACGTGCCCTTCGCTGACCGCCAGCATCACCTGCTCGCCCAGCAGGTTGACGTCGAAGCGCGTGCCGGTGACGCGAATGCGCGCATCGCCGGCCTCGATGATGAACGGATGGCTCGCATCGGCCGCCACCTGGAAATCCACCTGACCACGGTACAGGCGCACCCGGCGCTGGCCCTCGGCATTGGCGTTCCAATCCAGGGCGGTAGCACCATTGAGGTGAAGCAACGAGCCGTCCTCGAGCGTCACCTCACGGATTTCACCGACCTCGGTGCGCACATCGGCATGCCAGCCCGGCGGCGCCAGCCACAGGGCGAGCAGCAGGCAGGCGGCGGTCGCCAGGGGCAGCGGCCAGCGCCGCACGCGACGCGGCAGCGGCTGCACAACAGCAGCCGGTCGCTCGACATGGCCGAGCAACCCCCACAGTCGTTCCACCTCGGCCAGTGCGCTGGCGTGCTCGGCACTGATCTGACGCCAGCGCTCGGCGGCCTCGCGTTCGGCCGCACTGGCACGCCCGGAATTCAGCAACACAAGCCATTCCCGGGCCTGGCTGCGCAGGTCTGGCTCATTCATGGCTGGTCATCCATGCGTTCCTGGCAATATTCGAGGGCCTTGAGGATATAGCGTCCGGCCATACTTTCCGAGACGCCCAGGCGTTCACCGATCTCGCGCTGGGTCATGCCATCGAGGCGATTCCACAGCAACGCCTGGCGCAGGTGTTCCGGCAGCTCCTCCATCAACGCTTGCAGGCGAGCCAATCGTCGGCTGTCCTCGGTGGCACGCTCTGGTTCGGGGAGCTCGCTTTCCAGCGCCTCGTCGAGCGACGTCAGTTGCGGGCGAATCTGCTGCTGACGGTGGTGGTCGATGAGCAGGTTGCGTGCGATGCGGTAGAGAAAGGCGCGCACGTTGCCGATCTCCTCGGTCTGGCGTCCTTGCAGGCGCAGCCAGGTTTCCTGGCGCAGGTCGGCGGCGAGTTCGCTGCAACGCGTCTGCCGGGTGAAGAAACGCAACAGCTCCGACGAGTTACGCCGGAACAGCTCTTCGGGCGGCTGTGGATCGACAGGCAGGGACACGAACGGCTCTCGGTGCCGGGAAAGCACGAGAAAATATTACAAACGCAAATGATTTTCAAATATATTCACTCGACCATGCCGGCCGAGTGGAAGTCGGTTGGAGCGCCGGGCTCAGCCCGGCGTACCCAGCCCCGCCGCGCTCATGAACTGACGCAGCAGCCAGGCCACCACACCCAGGGCCGTCACGCTGCAGGCCCAAATCAGCACCAGCCAGCCCAGGCGCTGCCACAGCGGCTTTTTCTCTTGCTTGATCTTGGTCATACCGTCTATCTCAAAACCTGAGTCAAATCCTCGCGAGCTAGCGCTATGCAAGGCACAACGACCAACGGGAGTAACAGCCAAAGGCTGGCCCGAAGGGTGAGCGCCAGCGAATCAAGCAGGCGAGGACGCGGAGTGTACGAGCAGTACATGAGCAGACCGAGCCTGCTTTTAACGCTGCAGAGCCGACGCGCAGCAGGCTTTGGCCAGGTTTTCAGTGGTAGCCATCATCCTGAGTAACCTTGCCGCGGAACACGTAGTAGCTCCAGGCGGTGTACATCAGGATGAAGGGGATGATGAACAGCGCACCGACCAGCATGAAGCCCTGGCTTTGCGGTGGCGCAGCCGCGTCCCAGATACTGATCGACGGCGGGATGACGTTCGGCCACAGGCTGATGCCCAGGCCGCTGTAGCCGAGGAAGATCAGCGCCAGGGTGAGCAGGAACGGCGAGTAGTTGGCATTGTTGGCCACGGCCCGCAGCAGCGCCCAGGTGCACAGCAGCACCAGCACCGGAACCGGCATGAACCAGAACAGGTTGGGCAGGCTGAACCAGCGCTCGGCGATGTCCGGGTGCGCCAGCGGCGTCCACAGGCTGACGATACCGGTCACGGCCAACACCACGAAGATCAGCGGCCGACCGAGGTCATGCATCTGCTGCTGCAGGCGGCCTTCGGTTTTCATGATCAGCCAGGTGCAGCCGAGCAATGCATAGGCGGCGATCAGCGCCAGGCCGCAGAACACCGAGAACGGCGTCAGCCAGTCGAAGGCACCGCCGGCAAAGCTGCGATTGACCACCTCGAAGCCATCGATATAAGCACCCAGCGCCACCCCCTGGAAGAAGGTCGCGGTCAGCGAGCCGCCGATGAACGCCTTGTCCCACAGGTGACGCTTGTGCGCCTTGGCCTTGAAGCGGAACTCGAAGGCCACGCCACGGAAGATCAGCCCCAGCAGCATCAGAATCAGCGGCAGGTACAGCGCATCGAGCACCACCGCATAGGCCAGCGGAAAGGCACCGAACAGCGCCGCGCCGCCGAGCACCAGCCAGGTTTCGTTACCGTCCCAGACCGGTGCCACGGTGTTCATCATCACATCGCGCTCGCCTTCGTCCTTGACGAAGGGAAAGAGGATGCCGATGCCCAGGTCGAAACCGTCCATCACTACGTACATCATCACGCCGAAGGCAATGATCACCGCCCAGATCAGCGAAAGGTCGATACCCATGTTCAGTTCCTCTCCGGCAAGGTGTCGGTTTCGCCATCGTCCAGGCCTTCTTCGGCCGCCGACAGTGGCCGCGCAGGCGTGCGCGGCTGGCCAGGGCCACCGGACGACACTTCCTTGCCCTCATCGATCTTCGGCCCCTTGCGTACCAGGCGCATCATGTAACCGATACCGGCGCCGAACAGGGCGAAATAGACCACCACGAACAGCGCCAAGGTGACGCCCAGTTGCGCCGCGCTATGCCCGGAGGAAGCGTCGGCGGTGCGCATCAGACCGTGAATGATCCACGGCTGACGACCGATCTCGGTGGTGTACCAGCCAGCGAGGATGGCGATGATCCCACTGGGGCCCATCCACACCGCCAGGTGCAGGAACGGCCGGCAGGTGTACAGTCGGTCGCCACGGCGCAGCCAGGTGCCCCACAAACCGACGAAGATCATCATCAGGCCCATGGCGACCATCACGCGGAAGGTCCAGAACACGATAGTGGAGTTGGCGCGGTCTTCCGGCGGGAACTCCTTCAGTGCCGGCACTTGTTTATCCAGGCTGTGGGTCAGGATCAGACTGCCGAGCGCGGGAATCTCCACCTTGAAGCGGGTTTCCTCGCGCTGCATGTCCGGCCAGCCGAAGAGGATCAGCGGCGTTGGCTCGTCACCGACGTTCTCCCAGTGCCCCTCGATGGCGGCGATCTTGGCCGGCTGGTACTTGAGGGTATTGAGGCCATGCAGGTCGCCGATGAAGGCCTGTACCGGCGCTACCAGCAGGGCCATCCACAGCGCCATCGAGAGCATCTTGCGGATCGCCGGGTTGTCGCGCCCACGCAGCAGGTGCCAGGCCGCCGATGCACCGACGAAGAAGGCCGTGGCGAGGAACGCTGCCGTGGCCATGTGCGCCAGGCGATAAGGGAACGACGGGTTGAACACCACGGCGAACCAGTCCACCGGGATCACCCGGCCATCGATGATTTCGTAACCCTGTGGCGTATGCATCCAGCTGTTGGACGCCAGAATCCAGAAGGTGGAAATCAGCGTGCCGATGGCCACCATCACCGTGGAGAAGAAGTGCAGGCCCGGCCCGACACGGTTCCAACCGAACAGCATGACACCGAGGAAACCCGCTTCGAGGAAGAACGCGGTGAGCACCTCGTAGGTCAGCAGCGGTCCTGTGACCGCGCCGGCAAAGTCGGAGAAGGCGCTCCAGTTGGTACCGAACTGATAGGCCATGACCAGGCCGGAGACCACCCCCATGCCGAAGTTGACCGCGAAGATCTTCGACCAGAAGTGGTAGAGATCACGGTACAGGGTATTTCCGGTCTTCAGCCACAAGCCTTCGAGCACCGCCAGGTAGCTGGCCAGACCGATGGTGATGGCCGGGAAGACGATGTGGAAGGAAATGGTGAAGGCAAACTGGATTCGGGCGAGATCAAGCGCCTCTAGGCCGAACATGTCACATCCTCATTCAGGGTTATTTCGGCCCGAGCACGCAAAGCCGATCCATAGACTCCAGGTCTTGGAGTCAAACGAGCTGAAATTGTTCTTATGAAGTGAACCGCAGCCGAACGGCTGCCAGGTGAAGCGCGAAAAGGCGTATTGATCTGGATCAATACGCACTGAAAGACTAGCCGCTAAAGGCGCAACTGGCGCTGTGGTGATTTGCCGCGCGACAGGCCACCGCAGCGTGGCACGGCATCGAACGTGAGCGCGCCCAGTACGGCAGGAAGGCGGCCCAAAAAAAGAGCGGCCACGCATCACGCGGGCCGCTCGAATCACGGAGTTGCTTACATCGAGTAGTCGCGATGACTTGCGACCACCCGTATTGGATTACCGTTCGAGGATCGCGGTCACACCCTGACCACCTGCAGCGCAGATGGAAATCAGGCCGCGCCCCTCACCTGCCACCGAAAGCAGCTTGGCCAGGTTGGCAACGATGCGTCCACCAGTGGCCGCGAAGGGGTGGCCTGCGGCGAGCGAACTGCCCTTGACGTTCATCTTGCTGCGGTCGATGGAACCCAGTGCGTGCTCCAGCCCCAGGCGCTCCTTGCAGTAGTCGGCATCCTCCCAGGCCTTGAGCGTGCACAGCACCTGGGCGGCGAAGGCCTCGTGGATCTCGTAGTAGTCGAAATCCTGCAGGGTCAGGCCGTTGCGCGCCAGCAGACGTGGTACGGCGTACACCGGCGCCATCAGCAAACCTTCCTTGCCCTGGACGAAATCCACCGCGGCCGCCTCGCCATCGCGCAGGTAGGCCAACACCGGCAGGCCGCGCGCCATGGCCCATTCCTCGCTGGCCAGCAGCACCACCGAGGCACCATCGGTCAGCGGCGTGGAGTTGGCCGCAGTCATTGTGCCGCGCGGCCCACGCTCGAAGCAGGGTTTGAGCGTGGCGAGCTTCTCCGCGCTGATGTCCGGGCGCAGGTTCTGATCGCGGGTCAGGCCGAGGAATGGCGTCAGCAGGTCATCGTGCCAGCCTTCGGCATAGGCCGCTGCCAGCTTCTGGTGACTGGCCAGCGCCAGCTGATCCTGCTCGTCGCGCGGGATGGCCCAGCGCTGCGCCATCAGCTCGCAGTGCTCCCCCATCGACAGCCCGGTGCGCGGCTCGCCATTGCGCGGAATGTGCGGCGCCAGGTGGCGCGGACGAATCTTCAGCAGGCTCTTGATCTTGTCGCCGGTGCTCTTGCCGCGGTTGGCCTCCAGCAGAATCTGCCGAAGCCCCTCGTTGACACCGATTGGCGCATCGGAGGTGGTGTCGACACCACCCGCGATGCCGCAGTCGATCTGCCCGAGGGCGATCTTGTTGGCCACCAGAATCGCTGCCTCCAGCCCAGTGCCGCAGGCCTGCTGCAGGTCGTAGGCCGGCGTTTCCGGCGCCAGGCGCGAGCCCAGCACGCACTCGCGAGTCAGGTTGAAATCGCGCGAATGCTTGAGTACCGCACCGGCCACCACCTCACCGAGGCGCTCGCCATGCAGGTTGAAGCGCTCCACCAACCCTTCGAGGGCGCTGGTCAGCATCTCCTGGTTGCTCGCCCTGGCGTAGACGGTATTGGAACGGGCGAACGGAATACGGTTGCCGCCTACGATGGCGACCCGGCGCAACTGGGCCATGAGGACTCCTTGCTGGTCGAGAGAGCTGAAAAACCAACGACGAACTACTGCCCGTCAACCGGCTCCTAGGTATATGAGACATACACTGTAGCCTTCTGGCCGCACAGGCTAAACCTCAAACAGCCGCGAACATTGGCCGCCTTGCCGACGCGTGAGGCAACAGAGTCAATTGCGCTTTGCCGACCGCCGCGTACAGTGACACGACTTTCGATTCGCCCGCAGGAGCCTTTCATGTCCGACCGTTACCTCGCCTTCGCCAACTCGTCTACCGGCCGTCGCCTGGTCGGAGCCCTCGGCCTGCCGGCGCCGCTGCGCCTGGAACGCTGGATGGCCGGCCGGGTAAGGCCGGTGGATGGCGCCTTGCTGCTGGGCGGCGAGGGTGACCTGCTCAAGGCCGTGCAACCCTTCGCCAGCAAGCTTACCGATCAGCTGTTCGCCGCCCGTGATGGTCAACTCGACCTGCCACGCTGGACGGCCGAACATGGCCCCAAGCTCAAGGCCCTGGTCTTCGACGCCAGCCACCTGACCCGTTTCGAGCAGTTGATCGAGCTGCGTGATTTCTTTCAGCCCGCCCTCAAGGGCCTGGACAAGTGCCCACGCGTAGTCGTCCTGGGCCGCGCCCCGGAGTCACTGAAAGACCCGATCGCTGCCAGCGTGCAACGCTCGCTGGAAGGCTTCACCCGCTCGCTGGGCAAGGAAATTCGCCGCGGTGGCAGCGTGCAGTTGCTCTATGTCGGCAAGGGCGGTGATCAGCAACTGGAGGGTGCGCTGCGCTTCTTCCTCTCGCCGAAAAGCGCCTATGTCTCCGGCCAGGTGCTGCGTCTCGGTGCCTGCGGCGAACAGGTCAGGGACTGGACGCGCCCATTGGCCGGCAAGAAAGCGCTGGTCACCGGAGCCTCGCGCGGTATCGGCGCGTCCATCGCCGAAGTGCTCGCCCGTGAGGGCGCCGAGGTGGTGCTGCTCGACGTGCCTCCCGCTGCCGATGCCTTGCAAGCCCTGGCCGCGCGCCTGGGTGGACGTGCCGTGACCCTGGATATCTGCGCCGACGATGCGCCGCAGCGCCTGGTCGAAGCCCTGCCTGATGGCCTCGACATCGTCGTGCACAACGCCGGCATCACCCGCGACAAGACCCTGGCGAAGATGAGCGATGCATTCTGGAATTCGGTGATCGACGTCAACCTCAAGGCCCCGCAGGTACTGACCCAGGCGCTGCTCGACGCCGACAAGCTGCACGACAACGGTCGTGTGGTACTGATCGCCTCGATCAGCGGCATCGCCGGCAACATGGGCCAGACCAACTACGCGGTGAGCAAGGCCGGCGTGATCGGCCTGGCCCAGGCCTGGGCACCGGCCCTGGCGAAGAAAGGCATCAGCATCAACGCCGTGGCGCCCGGTTTCATCGAAACCCAGATGACCGCCGCCATTCCGCTGGGCATCCGCGAAGCCGGCCGGCGCATGAACTCGATGAGCCAGGGCGGCCTGCCGCAAGACGTCGCTGAGGCCGTGGCCTGGTTCGCCCAGCCCGGCTCGGGTGCGGTGACCGCACAGGTGCTGCGCGTGTGTGGACAGAGCCTGCTGGGCGCCTGAGGCAGCGGAGCTGGTGGGCTAAAGCCCACCGAATCGGCTCACGTTTTACCGCGCTTGCGAAACTCCACCGGCGTTTCCCCGACCCAGCGCTTGAACGCGCGGTAGAAGGTGCTCGGCTCGGAGAAGCCGGTGCGCTCGACGATCACTTCGATGCGCTCGTCGGTCTTGAGCAGCAGTTCCTTGGCCAGGCGGCAGCGGTAGTCGGTGATCAGATCATTGAAGCGCACACCGGCCATGGCCAGGCGTTCACGCAGGCGCCGCGCCGGCATGTTGAGACGGCCGGCGACCTGCTCCAGGGTCGCACCGCCATCGACCAGCAACTCGGCGATCAGCTCACGTACCTGGCGCACCAGATCCAGTCGCTCGACCTCGGCCAGTTGCCGCCGTGCCAGTGACTCGTGCATACGCAGCAGTTCCGGCGCAGCATGTCGCGACGGTTTTTCCAGCACAGCGGCATCGAAAATCAGCACATACGCATCGGCGCCGAGGCGCACTGGGCAGCCATAAACAGCCTGGTAGCGTTCCGCAGAGGCGCCCTCTTCGTGCATGAATTGCACTTCCAGCGGCGTGAACTCGCCTTCGGTCAGCGCCGAGAACAGGCGAATCACCGCACCAGCCAGCATTTCGGGGAAATGCCGTGGTGTACCGGGCGACAGCCCGAGCGAGAGCACCGCTCGCTCACCGTCGACATCCAGGCGCGCATTGAGCGTATCGGAGAGCAGGCGCACGTAGCGCAAGGCATGGCGCAGGCCGGCGCCAAAGGTCTCGCTGGAGAGAAACAGATATTCCAGCAGCAGGCCATGGAAGGGTGGCAGGTGCTGGGCCAGAAACAGCCCGACATGCTCCTCGCCGCATTCTTCGCTGGCGGCCTTCCAGAACGCTGCCTGGGCGGCATGAGGAAAGCGGCCAGCCGGCAGCCCGCCAGGTGGCAGGCCAACACGCGCCAGCACACGGTCAGGGTCGGCACCGCTGGCACGCAAGGCATCGATTACCGGGCGCATCAGCGCCACATCGTCGGTCAGATCACGCATGTTTTCCGCTGTTGTTGTTATTCGTGAACCGCGCCATCTTAGGGGCTGCGGGCTACCGCGCGCAAACCGGCGCGGCAGACGGATTGACTGGCTTGCCACGAAGCCAGGCAATACAGCCAATGCATGCACAGGCCCGGACGCTAAGCTGCTGCCATCTATATTCTTACCGAGGAGTGTTCATGGCCACCGAATGGCTCGACCTCAATGCCCCACCGGCCCTGCCCGGCCTGTTTCTGCGCGCGGCGCTGCGGCGCAAGGTGACCGGCCGCCAGCTGCCGAACCTGGGCCTGCGTTGCCGGGTGGAGGTCGACCCCAGGCATCTGCAGCGCTACCGGCAGATCTGCGCCATCGCCGATAGCGCCTACCTGCCACCGGTCTATCCACACATCCTGGCCTTCGGCCTGCAGATGAAACTGCTCACCGACCGCCGTTTTCCCTTCCCGTTGCTGGGCCTGGTGCACCTGGAGAATCGTATCCGCGTGTTGCGCCCGCTCGGCGGTTTGGGCCCCTTCCAGATCAGCGTACAGGTGACCGATCTGCAACCCCACGACAAGGGCGCCACCTTCAGCCTGATCACCCGCCTGGAAGATCAGCTCGGTCTCCTCTGGGAAGGTGACAGCCGCATCCTCTGCCGTGCCCTGCGCCTCGACGGCCAGCCACAACCACGTGCCGAACGGCAGCCACTGCAACTGACGTCACTGGCCGACTGGGCGGCCCCTGCCAATACCGGCCGCCGTTACGCTCGCGTGGCTGGCGACTACAACCCCATTCACCTTTACGCCGTGACCGCACGCTTGTTCGGCTTCCCCCGAGCCATCGCCCATGGTCTGTGGAACAAGGCGCGCAGCCTTGCCGCGCTGCACGCGCACCTTCCACAGGCGGGTTACGAGGTGGAGGTACGTTTCCAGAAACCGGTACT
The DNA here is from genome assembly GCF_003008615.1 of Pseudomonas mendocina. Classification (NCBI taxonomy): domain Bacteria; kingdom Pseudomonadati; phylum Pseudomonadota; class Gammaproteobacteria; order Pseudomonadales; family Pseudomonadaceae; genus Ectopseudomonas; species Ectopseudomonas mendocina. The sequence continues at coordinate 3,214,435 of NZ_CP027657.1, read as the reverse complement.
GCTGCCGACCCATGTCGCCCTGCAGGCCAGCGAGCCGGCGACGAGCGGGCAGTTTCGCCTGATCGGCGAGAACGACACGCCGCATATGGCCGGGAGCTGGCAGCCGTTGGAAGCCTGATTTGCACGGTCTGCCCCCTCTCCCATTCATGGGAGAGGGCTGGGGAGAGGGTGGCTCAGGCGGCTCCGGTGTTATCGGACAGCCCTCTCCCCCGCCCCCTCGGCTTTAGCGTCCTGCGTCGCCCTACCTCCTGCATCCATGCAGTCGTCTCCCGCAAGCGGGAGAGGGGAGACAATCCGAAGTAAAGCGCAGCTTGCAGCGCGCCTCGTTCACGCCGAAGCTATGCGGCTCGAAAGGAGCCGCACCATGAACATCGCCGAACTCACCGCCCGCATGCATGCCATTCGCGATCACAACGATTGGCGCCGTTACCAGAGCCCGAAGAATCTGGCCATGGCCGCCAGCGTGGAAATGGCCGAGCTGGTGGAAATCTTCCAGTGGCTGAGCGAAGAGCAGTCCCGCCAGTTGCCTCCGGAGCAGCTCGCCCACGCGGGGCAGGAAGTGGCCGACGTGGTGCTCTATCTCGTGCAGCTGTGCAGTGAACTGGGCATCGACATGAACCAGGCGGTGCTCGACAAACTCGCCGACAACGAACGACGTTTCCTCAAATGAGCGATCGCCATTTCGACGAGCTGGCGACCCGTTTCGCCGAGAAGATCTATGGCGGCGCCAAAGGCGCCATCCGCCTCGCTGTGTTGCAGGCCGACCTGGCCGAAGCGCTGCCGGATCGCCCGCTGCGCGTGCTCGATGTCGGTGCCGGCCTCGGCCATATGAGCCTGTGGCTGGCCCAGCGCGGCCACGACATAACGCTCACCGAACCCGCCGCGCCGATGCTTGAAGGTGCACGCCAACGCTTCGCCGAAGCCGGCCAGCTCGCCACCTTCATCCAGGCGCCCTGGCAGGAACTACTCGGTCAACTGCAGCAGCCCTTCGATCTGGTGCTCTGTCACGCCGTGTTGGAGTGGCTGGCCGAGCCGGCTGCGATCCTGCCGGTACTGCACCAGCTGACAACGCAGGACGGCTGGCTGTCGCTGGCCTTCTACAACAAGGACGCACTGATCTACCGCAACCTGCTCAAGGGGCACTTTCGCAAACTGCGCAAGGAACACTTCGCCGGCGAGAAGCAGAGCCTGACCCCACAGCAGCCGGTCGACCCACGCGAACTGGGCACGCAACTAGACGCGTACTGGCAGGTCGAAAGCCGTAGCGGCGTGCGCGTATTCCACGACTACATGCCGCATGAATTCCAGGCCAAAGCCGAACTGATCGACTTGCTGGAGATGGAGCTGGCCCACCGTCGCCACCCCAGCTTCGCGGGCCTCGGCCGCTACCTGCACTGGATCTGCCGGCCACGCTGAAAGCGCTGCGGGCGCGTTGGACGAAGCCTGCAGTCAGGCGTAGCCTGAGCCTATCGGGAATGTCGCGCGCGACCACGGAGACGACCATGCGCACCGCCATCGCCTTACTCACGCTGCCACTGCTGGTGGCCTGTCAAAGCCAGAACCCCTACCAGGCCGAGTCGCTGCCGATGCCGCCAGCACCCGCTGCCGCGGCCACCACCTTCGATCGCAGCGCCTATCCGGCAGCGCCACGTGACTATGGCCGCTATCGCAGTTGGAGCTGGGAGGGTGGACGTCCGCCCAGCGGCGCGTCCTGGGCCGGAGGTGAACAACTGGCCGATAGCGTCAGCGCCGGCCTCGACCAGTATGGCTTGCGCCCCGCCCTCAATGGCCCCGGCGATCTGCTGGTCAGCGCCCGCATCAGCCAGGAAACCCGTTTGCGTCAGTATCAGGACAACATCGGCGGCTACTATGGCGCCGGCAGCCACTGGGATCGCCGTTACGGCGCCTGGGGTGGCGTGCCGGTGGTGCGCACCTATGAACAGAAGGTGGCCGTGGTACGCATCGACCTGATCGACCCACAAGACCGCCAGGTGGTCTGGTCCGGCAGCGGCGAGGCTGTCGCCGGCAAGAATCAGTCAGCCCAGGCCGACGCCATACGAGTCGCCATACGCGCAGCGTTGGACGGCTACCCTCCCTATTGATCCCCGCCATGCGTTCACTGCCACTGGAGCCCATCATGCGTGCCCTGCCCTACCTGTTCCTCACCTTGCTGCTGAGTGGTTGCGCCAGCGTCAGTCTGGAGCGCGACTTCGACCCCAGCCGTGATTTTGCCGCCTACCGCACCTGGAGCTGGATGGATGACAAGCTCGCCTACCAACCAGACGATGCCCGTCTCAAGAGCGACATCACCGAAGCCCGTATCAGCCAGGCAGTCGCCGAACAGCTCGACCAGCGCGGCCTGCGCCAGGCAACCGATGGCAAGGGCGACCTCAAGGTTCAGAGCGTACTGATCGTCGACGAGCGCCAGGATCAGATCACCACCCAATACGGCGGTGGCTGGGGAGGTTACTGGGGCGGCTACTGGGGTGGCCCGGCCTTCACCGAAACGCGCCGTGTGGACTACAAGGTCGCGACCCTGCAGATCGATCTCTACGACGCCAAGGATGGCAAACTGGTCTGGCGCGGCAGCGGCGAACAGATCATGCGTAGCCAGCCACCAACCCCAGCCGAACGTGAGCGGGCGATCCGCGAAACCGTCAGCCAAGTTCTCTCGCAGTATCCACCCCGCTGATCAAGGATCGCACCGTTTGAACTCCCCACTGCAACACCGCCCGGCCACTGCCGCCGACCTCGGCGACGTGGTCGGTTTCCCGCAGAACGTCGATGAACTGTTCTTCTGCTACCCCAAGGCCATCTGGCCCCTGAACGTCGGCCAGCTCGCGGCTGCCATGGCTGAACGCCGCGAAAGCACCGTCGTCGAGAGCGCCGGCAAGGTCGCCGGTTTCGCCAACTTCTACCAGTGGCAGCACGGCGAGTTCTGCGCCCTGGGTAACCTGATGGTGGCGCCCTGGGCACGTAGCCAGGGCGTGGCTCAGTTTCTGGTCGAAGCCATGGAAACGATCGCACGCGAACGCTACAAGGCCCCGCTGATGAAGGTCTCCTGCTTCAATGCCAACGCTGGTGGCCTGCTGCTCTACACGCGCATGGGCTACCGCACCGCCGGCATCGTCGAACGCCGCGCCCCGGATGGCAGCCGCGTAGCCCTGGTGCAGTTGGAAAAGCCCCTGTAGCCGCGCTCAGTCCTCAGCGAGCAAAGGCGGCGCCAGCTCCGGCTCTTCCATGTTTTCCAGAAAATGCAGGCGAAACAACGTCTGCCGGGCAATGGATACCAGCGCATCGAGCTGCATGTCCGGCGTTTCCGTCATGTAGGACACGCAGAAACGCGCCGGTGCAATCGGTGGCTCGCACGGCAACGTGCGCAGCAGGTTGAGCGCCAGCATCTCGCGGATCAGCGGCACCGGCAGGATGCCGATGGCGTGGCCGGCGGAGACCAGCTTGGCCATCAGCCCCAGGGAGTTGCTGGTGTGGAAGGCTTCCGAGCTGGCGTTACCGCTCTTCAACCAGCTCTCGACCACCGAGTACAAGGTCGATGGTGCCGAGTGAGTGACGATCGGATGGCCACTGGCGTGCTCGGGTAAAAACGGGTTGGCCGTGATGTCGAACTGCGGCGAAGCGACCCACTGGAAGGTCATCCAGCCGATGAAGATGTCGGTGACGTCCTCACGGGTCGCCGGGTTGGTCAGTAGCGCCAGATCCAGTTCGTGGTCGTTGAGCTTGCGATTGAGCACTGCACCGACGTCGATGGTGATTTCCAGGGTGATCTCCGGGAAATGCGCCTTGATCTCGGCGATAACCGCCGTAAGACCGACCATCGCCGAACACTCGTCGGCCCCCAGGCGCAGGCGGCGATGCTGCTTCTGCTTGGCAGCGAACTGTTCCAGCTTGGTGCTGTTGTTCAACACCAGCTCGGCATGGCGCAGGGCGATGTGGCCGTCGGGAGTAAGAGTCATGCGCTGCTTGCTGCGGTCGAACAATTTGACGTCGAGCAGCGACTCCATTTCACGGATACGTGAAGAGATGGCCGGTTGGGTCAGATGCAGGTGGCGCGAGGCGGCATGAACACCCCCTAGCCGTGCCGTCCAGTAGAAGGCTTCGATCTGCATCAGGGTAATACGCATGATAAAAATCGCCCTCTGTTCTGGTCGCCCGTTTTTATTATCGTCACAAAAACAGGCTTGTTAGCATCCGGTTCAACCTCTCGGATGAAGCGGACAAGTACAACGCATGTACATCATTGAAGCCTTGCCAGAACCGATCGAGCAGAACGTGCTGGACGTGCTTGCCGGTGCAGAACCGGCCACCATCGGCCACTTCATCACCACCGGCATATTGAACCCGCGCATCCGCGCGCACTTCAAGAATCTGCGCTGCGTAGGCACCGCCGTGACGGTGAAGATGCCCGGCGCGGACGGCGGCATCTTACATTACGCGATGGGCTGCGCCAGACCTGGCGACTTCCTGATCGTCGATCGCTGCGGCGAGAGCGTGACCGCCGCCATGGGCGGTGCGATGGCCTACGCGGCCAAGCAGGCCGGCATCGCCGGGATCGTTATCGATGGCTACGTCACCGACCTCGGCGAGCTTCGCGATCATGGCGTACCGATCTGGTCGTGGGGCGCCAGCGCCATCACCACGCGGGTGAAAGGTGAGGAAGGCGAGTTCTGCACCCCGGTGCAATGCGGTGGTGTCGTGGTGCATCCAGGCGATGCGGTGATCGCAGACGAGAACGGCATCGTCATCCTGCCTCTGGCCCTGGCCCTGCCGCTGGCGCAGCGCGCCATCGACTTCCAGAACAACGAAAAGCACACCCTGGCACGGCTCGCCAATGGCGAGAAATTTCCCGATATCGTAGGCTCTCGCGCCGTCATCGACGCCGCCATCCAGCCGCGCTGACACTCGCGCAACACGAATACCGCGCCACTGGCGCCGCAACACCTGCCAGGCCAGGCGACACGAAAACAATACTGGCCAAGGACATCGTCAGGTTTCTGCCTCGTAGCTCCAAAAATAACAAAAGGACTACCATGAAACTGCAGTTGCTCCACGGAGTGGTTCTCGCCGTGCTCGCCTGTGCGTTCGCCGCCAGCAGCCCGGCAGAGGAGCACTCAACGCTTCAGCTCAATGTCATCGGTGGCGGCAGCCACAACTACAGCTTCCGCGCGGTCGAGCGACCATTCTGGAGCCAGACGCTGCCAGCCAGCTCCGGCGGCAGAATCACCGCCCGCCTGCGTGGCCTCTCGGAAACCGGCCTCAAGGGCCCGGAGATGGTGCGCCTGCTGCGCTCCGGCGCAGTAGAAGTCGGCATGGGCGTGTTCGCCTTCGTCGCCGGTGACGACCCCGCCTTCGAAGGCATCGACCTTCCCGGCATGGCCGGCGACATCGACACCGCCCGGCGTATTGCCGATGCCTACAAGCCGGTGTTGCAGCAACGCATGGCCGAGCGCCACGGCGTCAAGCTGCTGGCCACCGTGCCCTATACCGCCCAGGTGTTCTTCTGCCGCGATGCCGTCGACGCGCTCGACGACCTGCGCGGACGCAAGGTGCGCGTACGCGGCCGCAACATGGCCGATCTGGTCGCCGCGCTAGGCGCTTCACCGATTACCCTGCCGTTCGCCGAAGTGGTCACCGCCATGCAGACCGGCGTCATCGACTGCGCGGTGACCGGCATCGGCTCGGGCAATGCCGCCAAGTGGTACGAAGTGGCCAACCACCTCTACAACCTGCCAGTGGACTGGTCGCTCGGTTTCTACGGCATCGGCCTCAAGCGCTGGAAACAATTGCCAGAGGCGACCCAGCAGTTGCTGCTGGAGCAGGCGCAAGTGCTGGAAGACGCCCTGTGGCAGGAAACCGCGCGCGAGAACCGCTATGCCCTGGCTTGCAACACCGGTGTCGGCGACTGTCAGATCCATCGCCCCGCACAGATGCAGGCCAATGCACCGAGTGCAGAGGAAAGACAACGCCTGCACGAGGCCGTGATGAAGATCGCCGAAACCTGGGGCAAGCGCTGCGGCACGGACTGCGTGGAACGCTGGAACGCCACGGTCGGCAAGGCCATCGGTACCCATCTGAGCACCAGCGGCAGCTGAACGGGGGAAAGCCCATGCACAAGCAGTTAACGCCCATTCACCTGATCGCTCGCGCCAGCGCCTGGATCGGCGGTATCACCCTGCTGGCCTGCGCCTTTCTGATCAGCCTCGACCTGATCCTGCGCAAGCTGTTCGGCATCTCCATGGGGGGCGCCGACGAGATCGCCGGTTACGTGCTGGCCATCGTCAGCAGTTGGGCGTTCCCCATTGCCCTGCTCAAGCGCTCGCACATCCGCGTCGACATCCTCTACTCGCGCCTGCCGCTCAAGCCCAGGGTCGGCCTCGATCTGCTGGCCCTGCTCGGCATGGCGGTGTTCGTCGGCGCCCTACTCTGGCACAGCAGCCAGGTGCTGATGGATTCGATTCATTACCGCTCCGTATCCACCACGCCGCTGCAGGTACCGCTGTGGATACCACAGTCGCTGTGGTTCGCCGGCTACCTGTTCTTCGCCGTGACCATCGTGATGCTGGGCTGGAGCAGCCTGGCACAGATACGCCAGCAGCGTCTGGCGGCGGTCAATGCACTGATCGGCATCCACTCGGTGGAAGAGGAAATCCGTGAGGAAGTCCCTACCAGCCGTTTCGACACTGACAAAGGGGCGCGCTAGATGCTGCTCTTCACACTACTCGTACTCCTCGGCCTGCTCGCCGTCAGCGTGGCGGCAGCCGTCAGCGTCGGCCTGCTCGGCATATCGCTGGCCGAGTTCTACTCGACCCTGCCACTGACCAGCGCGCTCGGTGAAATCGCCTGGAGCACCAGTGCCGAGTTCCTCCTGGTGGCCATTCCGCTGTACATCCTGATGGGTGAACTGCTGGTCTGCTCCGGTGCGGCCGGGCGCATGTACGGTGCGGCGGACAAATGGCTGTCGTGGCTGCCGGGCGGCCTGATGAACTCCAACATCGGCGCCTCGGCGCTGTTCTCCGCCACCAGCGGCTCCAGCGTCGCCACCGCGGCGACCATCTCCACCCTGGCGCTGCCGGAACAGGAGCGCAAGGGCTACCCGGCGCCGCTGTTCCTCGGTTCCATCGCCGCCGGCGGCACTCTGGGCATTCTGATTCCACCGTCGATCAACATGATCCTGTTCGCCCTGATCGCCAACCTGTCAGTGCCCAAGCTGTACCTCGCGGCAACCATTCCCGGCATCCTGCTGTGCTTCATGTTCGTGGCGATGATCGTGCTGGCCTGCCTGATCCGCCCCGAACTGGGCGGCCATCGTCAGCGCGCCAGCTGGGCCGAGCGCCTGGCCTGCATACCGGATCTGCTACCACCGCTGGCGATTTTCGTACTGGTGGTCGGCGCCATCTACAGCGGCTTCGCCACTGCCAGTGAGTCCGCCGCGCTGGGCGTGCTCGCCGCCTTCGGACTGGGCCTGTGGCGCCGCGCCTTCACCTGGCAGACGCTGGGCCAGGCGTTCGAATCGACCATGCGTACCAGCGGCATGATCATCTTCATCACCCTGGCGGCGTTCTTCCTCAACTTCGTGCTGTCAGCCATCGGGCTGACCTCGTCGCTGGTCACCTTCGTCACCGACCTGCAGCTATCACCGATGGCCACGCTGCTGGCGATCATCCTCTTCTACATCGTGCTTGGCTGTTTCATGGACACCCTGGCAATGCTGATCACCACCGCACCACTGGTGGTGCCGGTGATCGTCGCACTGGGCTTCGACCCATTGTGGTTCGGCGTGATTCTGATCGTGCTCTGTGAAATGGGGCAGATAACGCCGCCCTTCGGCATGAACCTGTTCGTGGTACAGAGCATTCGTGGCAAAGGCAACTTCATGGATGTGGTGTACGGCGCACTGCCCTTCTGCTTCGCGCTCTTGCTACTTATCACTCTACTTATATGTTTCCCGCAATTGGCACTGTGGCTACCGCAGTTCGCCTGAGGCGCCAAAGACCACAAAAAATTTAAATAAAGCAACTATCACAAACAAAAAAAAACACGATCCAACGGAAATACTCGCTACCCCAGAATACCCCACCAAGAATTTCACCATGCAAAAGGACTTTTGCTCTCCCGTCACTCGGACACTATTCTGGGTGACGCCAAAACGCTGCCGCGAACATTCTACTGGCGCGGCATTGCGCCCTTGCGCACGCCTGCCTGAATCCCTCTCAAAGTCCTGCCAACACTGGCATCAGCGAACCTGAAAGCCAGGTTGGCTATTGCTGCGCACGCACAATAAACGTGCACACCCACTGCGCCCTCCGGCTTTTATCAGCCTAATAAAAACATTGAATCCGACTCTGCGTGACAGCATCGCGCATTCAGAAAAAAATCGTCACACCTCATACGACAACGTATGACCAATAAGAATAAAGGTGACACATGCCCAATGACGCCCACTCGGCCGAAGAGGCCCGATCACGAACTTTCACAAGTTCGCAAGACAACAAGAACGCAACTTCCTTATTTCTCTCGACTGCCTTTCCGCTGGAGAGAACACCGTGAAAACCATCCTCAACCTTTATTTCAGCACCTTGAAAGTACTGATCTGCAGCACCCTGGTCTGTATCACCGTGCTGATCTTTCTCAATGTGGTACTGCGCTACGGCTTCAACTCGGGCCTGTTCTTCAGTGAAGAAATCTCCCGCCTGGCGTTCGTCTGGCTGGTATTCGCTGGTGCACAGCTGATGCTGCATGAAAACGGCCATATCGGCGTCGACATGCTGACCAGCCGTGTGTCGCCCAAGGTCGCCAAGGGCATGCTGGTGCTCAGCCAGGTGCTGATGCTCTACGTCACCTGGCTGTTCCTACAGGGCAGCTGGAAGCAGACGCTGATCAACCTGCATGTCGGGGCACCGTCGACCGGCGTGTCCATGGCGCTGTTCTACGGTGCCGGGCTGGTGTTCTCGGTATTCAGCTTCGGCCTGATCACCGCGCAATTGCTGAACAGCCTGCGCAAGCCGGCCGGCACCTATACCCAGCAGATCAGTGACAGCCCAGCACCGCTGGCTCCTACTCAAGAAACCGGGGTACTCAAGTAATGGCCCTCACCGTCTTCGTTGGCGTGCTGATGGCCGCCATCCTCATCGGCACCCCCATCGCCTATGCGCTGATCCTCTGCGGCGTGGCGCTGATGTGGCTGCTGGGCCTGTTCGATGGGCAGATCATCGCGCAGAACATCATCAACTCCGCAGGCAGCTTCCCGTTGCTGGCGATCCCGCTGTTCATCATCGCAGGCGAAGTGATGAACAACGGCGGACTGTCCAAACGCATCATCAACCTGGCCATCGCCATGGTCGGCCACCTGCGTGGCGGCCTGGGCTACGTGGCGATCTTCGCCGGCGTGCTGCTGTCGAGCCTGTCCGGCTCGGCGCTGGCTGACGCCGCCTCACTGACCGCCCTGCTGCTACCGATGATGGTCATCGCCGGCTACAACAAGAACCGCTCCGGTGGCCTGATCGCCTCGGTCTCGGTGCTGGGCTCGATCATTCCGCCGAGCATCGGCTTCGTGGTGCTCGGCGTGGCCTCCGGCCTGTCGATCACCAAGCTGTTTCTCGCCGGCATCGCCCCGGGTCTGATGATCGCCGTGGCGCTGTGCGTGGCCTGGTGGCTGGTCTCACGTCGCGATACCGATGTCGAGCTGAGCCCGAAGGCCTCCGGCAAGGCGCGCCTGAAAGCCTTCGTCGACAGCATCTGGGCATTGATGCTGCCGGTGATCATCGTCGTCGGCCTGCGCTTCGGCGTAGTGACCCCGACCGAAGCCGGGGCCGTGGCCAGCGTCTACGCGCTGCTGGTCTCGACCCTGATCTACCGCGAGCTGGATTTGAAGAAGCTCAACGAGGTGCTGCTCAACGCCGGCAAGACCACCGCCGCGGTGATGTTTCTCGTGGCTGCTGCCTCGATCCCGGCCTGGATGATCACCATCGCCGATATTCCCGGGCAGATCATCGACCTGATCCAGCCGGTGATGGACAACCCGAAGCTGCTGATCCTGGTGCTGATGCTGCTGATCCTGGCGATCTCCATGGTCATGGATCTGACCCCGACCGTGCTGCTGCTCGCGCCGATCCTGGTGCCCGTGGTCACCGCCGCCGACATCGATCCGATCTATTTCGGCGTGCTGTTCATGATCAATTGCTCGATCGGCCTGATCACCCCGCCTGTGGGCACCGTACTCAACGTGGTCTGCGGCATCGGGCGAATGCGCTACGAAGCGCTGCTCAAGGGCACGTTCCCGTTCCTGATCGCCGAAATCATCGTGCTGTTCCTGCTGGTGGCCTTCCCCGAACTGGTCACCGTCCCGGCGCAATGGTTCGCCAAATAACGCTCACCGAATAACAACAGCCAACAAGAAGGGCTCCACCATGAAAAAGCAACTGACGCTCCTCGCTACCCTGCTGCTGGCCAGCAGCATGACCTTCGCCGCCGAGTACAACGCGCGCACCATCAAGTTCGCCGCCACCAGCCCCAAGGGCACACCGCCCGCCATCGGCATGGAGCTGTTCGCCGAGAAGGTTGCCGAACGCAGCGGCGGCAAGATCAAGGTACGCACCTTCCCCAACGGCGTGCTCGGCGGTGATGTGCAGGTGCTCTCTTCACTGCAGGGCGGCGTGGTCGAGATGATGACCTGGAACGCCGGCCTGATGCTCAACCACATCACCGACTTCGGCATCCTCGACTTCCCGTTCCTCTACACCGACACCGCCAAGGTCGACGCCATGCTCGACGGCGAAGTCGGCAAGATGCTCACCGACCAACTGCCGCAACACGACCTGGTCGGCCTGGCGTTCTGGGAGCTGGGGGTACGCAATCTGACCAACAACAAACGCCCGGTAGAGAAGATGGAAGACATCGCCGGGCTCAAGGTTCGGGCGCAGCAGTCGCCGTTGTTCCTCGATGTCTGGTCGGCCCTTGGTGCCAACCCGACCCCACTGCCCTTCACCGAGGTGCATACCGCCCTGGAGACCGGCACTGTCGACGGCCAGGAAAACCCGGCTGCGCTGATCCTCGCCTCCAAGTTCAACGAAGTGCAGAAGTACCTGAGCCTGACCCACCACAACTACAACCCGCAGATCGTGCTGATCGGCAAGGGCTTCTGGGACAAGCTCAACGACGACGAGAAGAAGCTGCTGACCGACGTCGCCATGGAAGTGCGCCTGGAGCAACGCCGTATCTCCCGCGAAGCCGACAGCAAGGCCATCGCCGAACTGGAAGCCTCGGGCATGAAGGTCAACTCGCTGCCTGACGCAGAAATCGCGCGCATCCAGGAAAAGATCAAGCCGGTAGTGGACAAGTACGCAGCCCAGATCAACCCAGAGCTGGTGAAGAAAGTCTACGAGGCGATGGACGTACAACAGTAATGAGTCAGCCGGGGCTCATTACGAGCGCCTGGCTGAACGTATAACGGTGCGCCCCGTCGGGCGCACGACGCCAGTGAATGAGGAACACCATGAAGATTTCGGTTGCGCAGATCCATCCCGTAGCGGGCAACCCTCTTGAAACCATCGCCAAGGTCGCCGAGGTATCGCGCCAGGCCGCCTCCGAAGGTTCGCGTCTGATCGCCTTCCCCGAATGCCTGCTGACCGGCGGCTCGTTCAATAGCCGCGAAGATCTGGAACAGGGCGCCATCGAACTCGACGCCCTGGCACCACTGCTGGCGGTGAGCGCGCAGACCGGTGCTTACATCGTTGTCGGCTTCTATGAACGCAACCCGGAAACCGTGTTCAACACCGCCGCACTGATTGGCCCGCAGGGTATCGTCGGCCTGCACCGCAAGCGCCACCTGCCGTTCATGATCGGCGACCGCTTCACCGACACCCCGGACGACTGGACGCCACCGGTGTTCGACACCGACATCGGCCGTATCGGCCTGGCCATCTGCTACGAAATCCGCTTCCCGGAAGTGGTACGCACCCTGGCCCTGGAAGGTGCCGACATCGTCGTGCTGCCAGCCGCCTGGCCAGAGCAGGCGCGCATGCTGCCGGATCTGTTCAGCACCGTACGCGCGGCCGAGAACATCGTTTATTTCGTCGCACCTAATCGCAACGATCTGGACGACGGCATGCAGTTCATCGGCATGAGCCACATCATCGAACCCTCCGGCAAGACCCTGGTGCGCGCCGGCCTGGAAGACGGCGTGTACAGCGCCGAGATCGACCTGGAGAAGGCCCGCAACAAGTCGCTGATCCGCGAGCCCGGTGTGTTCGAGATCCACCCGTTCAAGGATCGTCTGCCCGATACCTACCGCATCTGAGGTGACCGCGATGAGCAGCACTCTGAAACAGCTGATGGCACGCGGCAGCACCTTCGGCATGAACATCTACAGCACCGCTTCGATGCCCATCGAAGTGGCCGGCAACTGGGGCCTGGACTTCGTCTTCATCGATGCAGAGCACACCTCGCTCGGCGTCGACCGCGACATGGAGAAACTGATCCTGGCGGCCAAATGCGCGAATATCCACAGCCTGGTACGGGTGCGCGGCACCCTCGACTGGGACATCCGCAAGGCCCTGGAAATGGGTGCCAGCGGCGTGATCATCCCGCAGGTGCACAACGCCGAGCAGATGCGCAGCATCATCCGCAGCAGCAAGTTTCCGCCCATGGGCCGCCGTGGCGGCGACAGCTCGGTACGTTCGGCGAACTACGCCGGGCCGAACTTCGACTGGGGTCGCTATACCCTGGCGGAGAACGAGCGCACGGTGATCGTGCCGATGGCCGAGAGCTACGAGTTCTTCGACAACATCGATGCAATTCTCGATGTCGAGGGCATCGACGCCGTGCACTTCGGCCCGGCCGACTACTCACTGTCACGCCAACTACCGGTGGACTACCGCCTGGGCAACCCCGAGGTGCATGAGCGCCTGGCGCTGCTGATCGCGAAATGTCACGCCCGCAACATCCAGGTGATGGTGCCGTGCTTCCCGGCTGACGGTGAAACCGCCAAACGCCTGTTCGAAATGGGCTGCGACATGCTGCTGATGGGCAGCGACCTGTCCTGGCTGAATCTGGCCGGACAGCGTATCGCCGCGATCCGTCAGGATTTCGGACAGTAGACCCCCGCCTGTAAGCGCCACGGAGTTTTAGGTTCAGCTCTGGCAGCGCGACTTGCAGGAGGGCGGTTCGCACGGAGGCCGAACCATAGAATCTGGCGGGGCAAGGATGCCCTGCGTTTTGCCCTCTCCCTCCGCAAAGAGGACAATCGCGAGGCTGCTACCCTCCTCCCACGATTTTCCATCTCCGGAGTCCCCCCATGAATCAAGTCAGCGGCTGGCTGCTGGCCCTGCCCTTTCTGGCCGGCGCGGTACTGCCTCTGCAGGCCGGTATCAACGGCCAACTCGCCCGTCACCTGTCCAGCGTCTTCGCCGCCGCGCTGATCTCGTTCGCAGTGGGCAGCCTGGCGCTGCTGCTGATGACCCTGAGCCAACGCGAGATGCCCGGCCTCGGCGCGCTCAAGGAACTGACTTGGTGGCACTGGAGCGGCGGTCTGCTCGGCGCCTTCTTCATCGCCACCGCCGCCTTCGCCGGACCGCGAGTCGGTGCGCTGCTGTTCATGGTGCTGGTGATCACCGGACAACTGGCCATGGCCATTACCCTCGATCACTTCGGCTGGGCCGGCTTTCGCGAATCTCCCGTCACCGTCGGCAAGGTGGCCGGGCTGGCGTTGATCGTCGCAGGTATCTGGCTGATCCGTCGCGGCTGACCAACGGCTGGTAAATGCTGGCAAAGCGATAGCTCAAGCAACAGCAAAGGCGTTATGCTCACTCCTGCAACCTTTGTGATCACAAAAGTTCCCGGGAGAAGGTCTTGACGTCGCCAACGACGGCCCGGAGATGGCCGTCAGCGATGGCAGGCCACACGACATGACCGACGCCGAAGTACCGCGCCAGCCCACTACCTTCGCCCTGTGGCGCGAGGTGGACGACACCCGTATCCGCACACGCCTGGGCGGCTTTTTCTACTTGCTCGCCTGGCTGCTTGCCTGGGGCTTCAGTGCCTCGCCGAGTCAAAGCCTCGGTAGCGGCCTGTTCGGTACGATCCTGTTCGCAGCACTGCTCGCCGCGCGTCTGTTACACCGTCCCGACGGACTCGACACACCTCAGCAATTGCAGCGCTGGCTTAACCGTCACTGGGGTCTGATCCTGCTGACGGCACTGTGCTGGGGCCAAGCCCATGCCCTGGCGCTGTACCGCGACGAATACAACGATTCGGAGCTGATCACCACCCTGGCCACCGTGGCTTTCGGTACGGCGATGACCTTCAACTTCGCCATGCGCCGCCAGCGTGCGCTGCTGGCGCTGGCACTGCTCTATCTGCCGGGGCTGGCAGTGATGGCCATGAGCTGGGAGAGTCGACATGCCATGCTGGTCACCCTGACCTTCTATCTGGGCTATCTGGTGCTGGTGCTCGGCCGCAACCACCGCGAATACCACACCACGCTGGCGCTGGAGCTGAAGCTGCTGGAGCAGCAGCAGCAACTCGATCTGCTCAGCCGTACCGACAGCCTGACCCAGTTGGGCAACCGCTATCAGTTCAACAACCTGTTTCCCAGTCTGGTGGCCAATGCGCAGCGCCAGGGCGAATCGTTGTCCCTGGTACTGCTGGATATCGATTTTTTCAAGAAGATCAATGACGAACACGGCCATGCTGGCGGCGATGCCTGCCTGAGCGCCTTCGCCGAACTGATGCGGCGGATATTTCGCCGGGAGGGCGATGCCTTGCTGCGCCTGGGTGGCGAGGAGTTCGGTGTGCTACTGCCTGGCACCACACAGGCCCAAGCCTGGGATCTGGCGGAGCGCTTTCGTCAGGAGCTGGAGGAAGGAGGCCTGTTACTGGCCGGTCAACGCCTGGAACTGACCACCAGCCTGGGTATCGGCAGCTTCGACAGCCGTCACGACAGCGACGCCGACGCTTTCTTCAAGCGCGTCGACAGCGCGTTGTATCGCGCCAAGCGCGAAGGCCGCAACCGCCTGGTCGCGGCCGATCCGGTCAAAGTCTGAACTTGCCCATCTGCCCCGCCAGGTCATCGGCCAGGCGGCTGAGGGTCTGGCAATCCTCACGACAGGCGCGCACCTCGCCAGCCGTGGCGTGAGCCAGGTCGGCGATACCCTGTACATTGCGGTTGATCTCCTCGGTCACCGAACTCTGCTCTTCGGTCGCAGCAGCCACCTGGGTGTTCATGTCGCTGATGCGCTCGACCTGCTCGGTGATCGCCCCAAGCGACTGCCCCGTGCGCTGGCTGGACTCGACGCCCGTGCTGGTCGCCGACTGACCGGCGTGCATGGAGCTGACCGCAGTTTCCGCGCCCTGCTTGAGACGCAGGATCATCTGCTGAATTTCGTCGGTGGACGCCTGGGTGCGACTGGCCAGCGTACGCACCTCATCGGCCACCACGGCGAAGCCTCGGCCCATCTCACCGGCACGTGCCGCCTCGATGGCCGCATTGAGTGCGAGCAGGTTGGTCTGCTCGGAGATACCGCGAATCACCGCCAGCACCTGGTCGATGGAGGCCACCTGCGCGGCCAACTCGCTCACCGCTCCGGCAGCACTGCCGATATCGGCGGACATCCGTTCGATATGGGCAATGGACTGGCCGACCACCTGGCGTGCGGTCTGCGCTTCATCACGCGCCGCGTGCGAGGACTGCGCGGCGGTGCTGGCATTACGTGCGATTTCCTGAACCGTCAGGCCCATTTCGTGCACGGCCGTGGCCACCATGTCGGTCATTTCCCGCTGCTGGCTGGCGCGCCCGGCGGTGTTCTCCACCACCCGCGCCACCTGGCCGACCGCCGTGCGCAGGCGCTCGCTGGTCGCCAGCACCTCGCCGATCAGCTCACGCTGGCCGCCGAGAAAGCGGTTGAAGCCACGCGCCAGGTCGCCCAGCTCATCGGCGCGCGACTCATCCAGGCGCCGCGTCAGGTCGCCACCGCCACCACCGATTTCCACCAACGCCTGAGTCACCTGACGGATAGGCCGCACCAGGCCCCGTGCCAGCAACACGACCAGACCGAGGAACAACAACGCCACGGCGACGCCGATCAGGCTGGTCATCAGCAGCGCCTGACGCGCTTCGGCGTAGACCTCTGCCTCCGGTACTTCACTGACCAGCAGCCAGTCGATGCTGGCGAACTTCTGTGCCACGGCGAGGAAGGTCTCGCCATCGCGCTCGAAGCGCACCGCGCGGCTATCGCCAGCCAGCACCTGGCGGCTGGCATCGGCACCGAACAAGTCGGAGAGCTGGCCGCTGCCACTGAGTTCGGAACGCGGGTGTACCTTGACGTTGCCCTGAGCGTCGACCAGAAACACCTGGCCGCGCTCACCGAAGCGGAACTCGCTGATCATCTTCGACATGTCCGCCAGGTTGTAGCCAAGGCCAGCCACGCCGAGGGTCTTGCCGCCCTGCTTGATGCGCTGGTTGATGAACAGCGTAGGCAGGCGGGTGGTCTTGTCGATATCGATTTCCAGCACACGGTCGCGGCTGCTGTCGACCAGGCGATAGAACCACTGGTTCTCCGCCTGACTGCGATCGAGGGTGCGCATCAGCCCCTCGCCGGTGGTGTAGTGGCCGCTGGCAAGGGCGACGATGGAAGTGGTCATGGCGTTCTGCTGAGCGCGCACACCTTCGAGGTAGCGGGCGAATTCATCGCGTCGTGCGGCGTCTTCGCCTGCGGCGAGCCAGTCCTGCACCAGGCTGTTCTCGGCAATCGAGGCATTGGCGGTGATCGGCGCGGTCAGCACCCGCTCCAGATCGTTGCGGATAGCCAGCACGCGCGCCGGTAATGCCTCTTCGATCAGGTAGCGCTCGGTCAGGCGGTCGACTACCGCAGAGTAGATGCCAACGACGATCAGAATGCTGGCAAGCAGGGCCGCGCCCATGCTGAGGATCAACTGCCACTGAATACTGCGTTGCCAGAGGCGCATAGAGGCTTCTCCTGGTGGTGGTATGGAGTTCGGCCAGGCAATTGGATACAATAATGTACACAAATTGCAATTGATTACCGCCAGATTTCATATCGGCGGTTCACGGCCAAGCTTTATCCACACCAAGCAGGAGTGTCACAGGCCTCTAGCAACCCGCAGAGCAGAGCGGCGGCCACCGCAGGCGCCGCGCCGGGAGTGGCTCATTGCAGGACGCTGAATTCCAGACGGGCGGTTTGCCCCCCTTCATCGAGCACGCTCAACTGGTGGCGGCCGCTGTCGAAAGCGTAGCTGAACGGCGCATCCACATCACTATCACCAATCGGCCGGCCATCGAGGAACCACCAGCGCTGGCCGCTGCCGCCCAACGTCGACAGACTCAGACGCAGCGGTTCGGCATTGCCCTGAGGCCGACGCAGGCGATCGCCCTGGCGCACTCCGACAATGGACAACGGCGCCGTCTGCGCCTGCATCATCGGCGGGCATTGCGCGTCGGCGGCAGGCAAGCGTGCGCTACGCCGTTCACGCCTTGGCAACCAGGGTTCCAAAGGGGCCGGCCACAACGCCAACTCTCGGGCTTCGGCGCCTGCGCAGTTGGGCGCCACCCGCAAGCCTGCGGCATTGACCCAATAACGCTCGCGCAAGCCACTGCCCAACGGTTGATCCACAGCCAGCAAGGTCGGCGGTGTAGTGCCCTCCAGCGTCCAGGCGAAACGCTGGCGACGGCAATTGGGGTCAGTGCGCTCCATCTGCTGCCCCAGCGGCCAGCAGATCGCCGCCACGCCCACTTCCGCAGGCTGTGGGTCTTCAGGTGCGGCCACACCGCGCTGGCTGTCGCGCCCTACCAGCAAGTCATGCACCTGCAACAGCAGAGGCGCCGCAGAAGCCAGACCGAATTGGCCGGGCACCGGCGTACCGTCCGGCCGGCCGATCCAGATACCGATCAGGTGACGCGGGCCGACACCGATGGCCCAGGCATCGCGAAAGCCATAGCTGGTGCCGGTTTTCCAGGCCAGGCTCGGCCGCTGCGTCAACTGCGCACGCGAGTCACGATCCGGCCGCGCCTGACCACTGAGGATGCGCCGGATGATCCACGCCGATCCCGGCGACAGCAGGCGCCGTTCGCGCAGCTCATCGGTCGGCTGCAATCGCGGTCGTGCCGCCAGCCCACCGCGGGCGAAGGCACTATAACCGCCGACCAACGACTCCAGCCGGGTGCCGCCGCCCCCCAGAATCATCGCCAGATTGGGCTCGGCCAACGCCGGCAGGCGGATCGGCAGACCCGCGCTGCGCAACTCACCGGCAAAACGCTTCGGCCCGTAGGCTTCGAGCAATTGCACGGCCGGCAGGTTGAGCGAAGTGGCCAGCGCTTCGCTGGCCGACACCGGGCCGATGAATCCGGCAGAGAAGTTACCAGGACGATAATCGCCGTAATGGCGTGGCACGTCCTGCAGCAGCGACTCGGAATGGATCAGCCCGGCATCCAGCGCCATGCCATAGAGGAACGGCTTGAGCGTCGAGCCCGGCGAGCGCAGGGCACGCACCATGTCGACGTGACCGAAGCGTGCGGTATCGCTGATATCCACCGACCCCAGGTATGCGCGCACCGCCATGCTCTCGTGTTCGACCACCAGGATCGCGGCAGACGTCCGCTCGGGCAAGCGTGCACGCCAGCCCATCAGCAGGTCTTCCAGGCGCAACTGCAGACTGGCATCGAGCGTGGTGCGGATCAGCGGTGGACTGCCGGCGCGATTCAACCGCCGCGCCAGCAGCGGCGCCAGGCTCGGCTCGCGGCGTGGGGCGAGGAATACCGGCTCCTCCAGCGCTTCATCCACCTGCTCCTGCGGCCACACCTGAAACTCGGCCAGACGCCGTAGCACCTTGTCACGCGCCATCTGTGCACGCTGCGGGTGGCGATCCGGCCGCAGTCGACTAGGGGCCTGTGGCAACACGGCAAGCAGCGCGGCTTCAGCACGGGTGAGCTGGCTAGGCGGCTTGCCCAGGTAGCTCCAGCTGGCGGCGGCCACGCCTTGCAGGGTGCCGCCGAAGGGCGCGCGATTGAGATAGAGAGCGAGGATTTCGTCCTTGGACAGGTGCCACTCCAGTTGCGCGGTACGCCACAGCTGCTTGAGCTTGCCCGGCAGGTCGCGGCCATGCGGATCGAGCAGGCGCGCTACCTGCATCGACAGCGTGCTGCCACCGGAAACCACGCGCCCGCCCGTAAGGTTCTGCCAGGCGGCGCGCCCCAGTGCCAGCGGATTCACCCCCGGATGCTGGCGGAACCAACGATCCTCATAGGTCAGCAACGCCTCGAGGTAATAGGGCGAAACTTCGTCCGTCGTCACCGGATAACGCCAAACACCATCGCGGTCGGCGAACCGCCACAACGGCGTGCCATCCTCGGCCAACACCACCCGGGCCAGATCGTCCTCGGGCAGCGGCAGCGGGAAAAGTTGGTCGGCGAGCCAGAGCAGGGCTAGCGGGGTTAGAAGGATGAGGAGCCAGCGGCGCAGGCGTTTGGATAGCATGATCAACGCACGTACATCCAGGCGAGGCGGCTTTTGTAGCCCGGATGCAATCCGGGGCTTTGCTCACTCCCCTGCACAGGCGATCTCCACATCGCCAGCCCAGTGGATGGGTAGCAAGCCCTGGCGGACGTAGTGATGAAAGCTGGAGAACGGCCAATCCCGAACGCGAGCGACAAGCCCGTGTTTGACTGGATTGATATGGATGTAATCCACATGGTTGCGGTAATCCTGCTCGTCACGAATCAGATGCTCCCAGAAACGTCGCTGCCAGATATTTGCTTCGCCCCTGGCATTGGTCTGAATCCTGATTCCGGCCTGTTGGCGTAACGCGGTCACGAATGCAATTTTGAACTGGCGAACACGCGCAGAAAAATCGACGTCATCAGGCGGCAGTACCATCAGCAGGTGCAGATGATCCGGAAGTACGACCAGAGCAGGCAGACGAAACGGCCTTTGCGCTTGCACTGTTCGCAAGCACTGGCGCAACAGCGTTCCGTGGCTGATCAGTAGATCGCTGCACCTGTCTTGCAACGTAAGCGTCAGGAAGTAACAACCACCGGCCACTTGAGCTCTTCGATAGGCGACCATGACCGAGCCTCCGTGCTCGTGGAACAAAGCCCCCGGATTGCATCCGGGCTACGGGACTGTGTAGCCCGGATGCAATCCGGGGCAAGCTTTACCGCTCCCTCACCACCAACGACGACGGCGTCTCACCCAGCGCCTGCCAGTTCGGCCGATACATCGACTCCACATGAGGTGGCGGTACGCGGTAGCTACCAGGCGTTACCGCACGGGCCAGGTACAGCAGATGGGTGGTCTCGTAGCCCTCCACATCCACAGCTGCCACGTAGCGGTCGCCACGGTATTCCTGATGCTTGATCCGCGCGTTCTGCATGGCACGGCGCCATTCCTTGACGTTGCTGCCCGCGTCGTCGAGGCTCGCCGCGCTCTGTGCCAGGTTCTGGTTCTCCAGCTCCAGACCGGCCGGCAGCAAGTCCACCACCAGCGCATCCGGCACACGCTGCTTGGCGCGTATGGCCAGGTGCACCAGCACCAGCTCGCCACTGTCCAGGCGCTGCAGGTCGAGCGGACGGCCATCCATGCCTAGGTATTCGCGCTCGATGCTGAGGTTTTCGCCCCCGGCACGCGGTGCCTGGCTCGGATAACCGGATAGGGTCAGTTGCTGATACAGGGTGGCGCTGCCGGCATTGCCCACACTCAGCGGCTCGGCCAGCTCGGCGCGCTCCAGCTTGATACCCGGTTGCTGGTTGCTCAGTTCGAACTGGAAGGCTCCACTGGCCAGTTTGGCGCTCCACGCCTGCTCGGGCTTGCTCAGAATGCCACGCCCGGCGAGGAACAGCGCGTTGCGCTCCTGCGTCGACAACCAGCGCTGGCCAGCCAGTTCGTCGGCCAGGTTGAACAGACGCTGCTCACGCTGCCCGGCTGCCAGGTCGTGCTCTTCCAGCAGCGCCAGGATCAGCGCCTGATCACGCAAAGAACTACCGTAATCAGCCATCCAGCGCTCGTCGTTACGCGGCAGAATCAGCCCTTGGTTCAGCGCCTGCTCGGCACGCGGCGCATCGCCCATGAGTTTCAGCGCAGCCGCTAGTTGCACCAGCGGCAGACCGGAACGGGCATCGGCACGGCGGTCGAACAGGCTGCGCAGCGCGCCCAGCGGCGCCTGCTGGCTGCGTGCCAGAACGTAGCCGGCATAGGCCTGCACGGCGAAGCGGGTATGGGCGTAGTCCTGGCTGTAGTTGGCCTCGATCAGGCTGCTCTGCTGCAGGTAGCGCAGCAGGCGGTCGTTGGCTTTCTTCAGCGCCTCGGCCGGCACGCCGAAGCCCTGTTCGCGAGCGCGCAGGAGGAAGTCAGTGACATAGGCGGTCAGCCAGTATTCCTCTTCGCTCTCAGCGCTCCACAGGCCGAAACCACCGTTGTGGCGCTGCATGCCGAGCAAACGCTCGACACCCAACTCGATGCTGCGCCGCCGCTGCTCGTCCGGCTCGCCTTCCAGGCCGAGGCGTTTGAGGCTGGCAGCATCGGCGTAGAGCGATGGATACAGACCACTGGTGGTCTGTTCCAGGCAACCGTAGGGATAAGCCTTGAGTGCGCGAATCTGCTCGCCGAGGTTGAGCGGTGGACGGCTGGACAGCGCCAGCACGGCCTCCAAACCAGCGGGTTCGAACTGATTCAGGGTGCCTGGCGGCATGCTCCACGGCTCACCATCGTTGAGTACCGCACGGAAGTGCTGCAGTTGCGCCGGATAGGCCGGGCGTACACCCAGCGTCCATTCGCGACTGAAATCGCCGATTTCTTCGTTCGGCAAGGCCAGGCCCTGCACCTCGACATGGATACGTCCCTGACCCAGACCGCCCTCGGCCCGTACCGGAATGCGCAGGGTGGTGCGCTCACCATCCTTGAGGTTGATCGGTGAGTCGCCCTTGCCGAGCAGGCGCAACTGACCCTCGAAGCCCAGTTGCACGTCCAGCTTCTGCTCGCTGCCGGACAGGTTGGTCAGATCCAGTGCCAGAGTGGTTTCGTCGCCGCCGGCGAGGAAGCGCGGCATCGACAGTTCGGCGATCAGCGGAGCTGCCACTACGGTCTTGGCCTCGGCCACACCGAAGCGCTCGTCGCTCCAGGCCTGCGCCATCAGGCGCAACTCGCCATTGAAATCGGGGATATCCAGGCTGACTTCGCCCTCACCCTTGTCGTCGAGCTTCAGCGCATCACTTTGCAATGCGACGATCAGCACGCTGGTATCCGGACGCTTGCCACCGGCCGCCAGGCCGGCGTCACCACCGAAGGCCAGGCTGGCGACACGCCCCTGTGCCTCGATCAGCTGGCCATAGATGTCCAGTTGATCCGCGCCATAGCCCTTGCGCCCGAAGAAGTTGGCGAACGGATCGGGCGTGGCATAGCTGGTGATGTTGAGAATGCCCACGTCGACCGCAGCGACCAGCACGCGCACCTGCTCGGGGATGCTGCCATCGGCATTGCGCGCACTGACCTTGACCTTCAGCGGCTGCTTCGGCCGCATCTTCTCCGGCGCGTCCAGGCTCACTTGCAGTTTGCGCGGCGCGCGCTCCAGTGGCAGATGCAGCAGGCCGACAGCACGCTTGGGCGTGACCTGCGCCTTGCGCTCGCCAGGACGAATCACCAGGGCACTGAGATAGAGGTCGTGACGCGCCCATTTCTCGTCGATGGGCAGCTCGAAGGTCTTGCCTTCGGCCGGCACGCTGATTTCCTGCCACCACAGAGGGCCGTCGCTGGATTCGACCAGCAGGTAGCCGTTGCCGGCAGCCGGCGGGGTGACGGTGATCTTGGCTACATCACCCGCCGCATAGGCGGGCTTGTCCAATGCCAGCTTGACCTGATCGGGACGCACGGCGCCGCCATCGGCGTTGTCCTGCCAGCGATAGCCGGCCCAGAAACGCAAGCTGCTGACCAGGCCAGTCTGGCCGTCGACCACCTCGACCCGATACGGGCCCCACTCCACCGGGAAACTGACCTTGGCAGTGCCGCCGGCAGCGACCTTCAGCGGCTCGTCACTGAGGGTGAGGAATTTCTCGTTGTAGTTGTGGCGCCAGCCTTCACCGTCGGAGAAGGTCCAGAAGTAGTCGCGGCGCTCGCGCACCAGACGCACGTTGAGGTTATCGGCAGCCAGTTTGTTGCCGGCGGCGTCGGCCACTAGGATTTCGAATTCGGCCAGGCTGTCGGCATCGACCTCCTCGCCCTCGAACAGACCTCGTACACCTGGCAGGCGCTCGGCCGGCCAGACTGGCTGAACGATACGGCGGGTGATCGGCCGACCACCGGACTCCTGCAGGCTGGCCTGGAGGATCAGGCGAAGCGGCGAGCGGGCGTCGCTCCAGCGGTTTTCCGGGCTGAGCACGGCGCGGCCCTGATCGTCGAGGTTCTGCTCGTCGAGTTCCTGATCCTGGCTCAGATCGGCTTCGGTGATATCACCGAACTGATACCCCGGCAGGCTCGCCACCGCTTCGCGTAGCGGACGCACGTAGAGCTGCCCGGACAGACGGTTGCCAGCGGCCGGCGCACCATAGAGGTAGCGTCCGTTGATGCTGAACTGTGGGTTGTCGCTAGGGGCGTAAGGCTGATCCTGGCCCTTGATCTCCAGCGCCAGGCGCTCGGGCAGGAAGTCCTCGACGAGGAATTCATAAACTTGCGGGCTGCCATCGCCGAGGTCGAGCAGCAATTGCCAGCGCCCCGTCGGCGCTTCTTCGGCCAGTTGCAGCTGGTACTGATAGAGACCGTCGTCATCGGCGTTCCAGACGAACTTGCGGCTGACCTGCTCGTCCGGACGACGCACTTCAACGCTGACTGGCTGAGCCTTGACCGGCTTGCCATCGGCATCGCGCAGCAGGCCGTTGAGCAACACGGTCTCGCCAGGGCGATACAGGTCACGCGGACCGAACACGAAGAACTGCAGCGCATGCGCCTTCGGCCCGGTGATATCGAATTCGGCCAGATCCAGCCCCGGCGCGTTCAAGCGCAGCAAGCTGGTCTGTTCATCCTGTTTGGCCAGCAGCACCTGGGCCTTTTCCGGCAGCGGCAGTTGCGCATGGCCATCAGAATCGGTCTTGCCTTCGGCCAGCAACGCGCCGTCGCCGTCGAGCAATTCCAGCTGCACGCCGGACTGCGCCTTGCCGCCTTCCAAGGCCTGGGTGAAGACGTCGAGGCGATCACGGTAGCGGTGTGCGGACAGACCGATATCGCTCAGGGAAAACAGCGTCGCCGGCTGCGAATAACCGTAGCTGCCGGCCTCACGCATCACGGCCAGATACACGCCCGGCTGCTTGAATGGCTCCAGACCAGCGATGGGCAGCAGCAGGGTTTCACGGGTGTTGCGCGCCGGGTTGAGATCGAAGCGACCGCCATAGACCAGATCGGCCATCGGCAGCAGCTCGCGAGATTCCCAGGTATCGAGGTTGCTGGCACGCCCCCAGCGGGACAGGAAACCTGGCAGCGCCTCGGGCTTGATGCGGAAGAACTCGACATTGACCTTGTCGACGTTCAGCGCGATCACCGGCAGGCCTTCGGCCAGGCGAGTCGGCAGCAGCGAGCCGCGGCTGGCGAAGCCAACACTGGCCAGGAGATCGCGGGTTTCGAAACGGGTGACATGCTCGGCAGCCAGCTTGCCGCCATTGATCGACTTCAAGCCGGCATCGATGGTCAGCACCAGCTTGCGCTGCGGTTCCAGATGACGCAGGCGCAGTTCACTGAGGTTGTCGGTCAGCTCCCAGGCGCCATCGACCTTGCCGTCCTTGCTGTCGACCAGGTGCAGGCGCTCGGCGAAACGCTGGTCGGGATCCAGCGGAATGGAGAAGGTCACAGACAGTGCACTGGCACCATCGAGCTGCACTTCGGATACATCCACGACTTCCAGCTCGCGGCCGGCATAGCGTTTGGCCAAAGCATCGCGGTCGACCGCAGGCTTGGCTGCCTGTTGCTGTTGCGCAGCAGGCTGGGCACTGGTCACCGTGGCAGGCGGTTGGGAAGAATCACAGGCACTGAGCAGGGTCAGTACCAAGGCCAGAAGCAGTCCTTTGTTCGGCATTGCGGGCTCCGGAGAGTAGGGGCGCGAAGGCCGATACTATAGCCGAGACACCAAAGCGCAGACGAGACGAAGCGACGAATTCCGCCAAGCTGCGCACACTCCGTCACGTGCCTATAATCGGCGATTTGCTGGAGTGGAAGCCTCGCATGCACGCCCTGTTCGAAGCCTGGCGCCACACGCCGACCCAGAGGAAGGTCTGGGCGCTGGCTGCACCGATGATCCTCTCCAACCTGTCGGTACCGATGGTGGCGCTGGTCGATACCGCCGTGGTCGGCCATTTGCCGCATGCCCATCAACTGGCCGCAGTGGCGGTGGGCGGCAGCCTCTATACGTTGCTGACCTGGGCCATGGGTTTTCTACGCATGGGCAGCACCGGTTTCGCCGCGCAGGCCGCCGGACGTGGCGACGGTGGCGCGCTGCGCCAGGTTCTGTTGCAAGGCCTGAGCCTCGGCGTGCTGCTGGCGTTGCTGCTCGGCCTGCTTGCCCTGCCGCTCAGCGGTGCCGCGCTGAGCCTGATGCAGCCCTCGGCCGAACTGGACAGCCTGGCTCGCGAGTTCTTCCAGATCCGCCTGTTTGGCCTGCCGGCGACCCTGGCCAGCTACGCCCTGATCGGCTGGTTGCTGGGCACGCAAAGCGCACGCGGCCCGCTGGCCATGCTGCTGACCATCAACCTGATCAACGTCAGCCTCGATTTGCTGTTCGTCTTCGGTTTCGAATGGGGCGTGACCGGCGTGGCCTGGGCCGCAGTGATCGCCGAATGGAGCGGTGCCCTGCTCGGCCTGTGGCTGACCCGTTATGCCTTGCGCAAGCACCCGGGTCAGCTCGATCCGCGCGCGCTAAAACGCTGGAGCAATTGGCGACCGCTGCTGATGGTCAACCGCGACATCTTCATCCGCACCCTGGCGCTGCAACTGGTGTTCTTTCTGATCACCGTACAAGGCACGCGCCTGGGCGATGCCACGGTGGCCGCCAATGCCCTGCTGCTCAATGGCCTGACTCTTGCCGCCTACGCCCTGGATGGCCTGGCGCATGCGGTGGAAGCGCTGTGTGGCCATGCCCTGGGCGCCCGCGACCGCGACGCGCTGCGCCGCTCGCTGCTGGTCGCCGGCACCTGGTCGCTGCTGGCCAGCGTCGGTTTCGCGCTGTTCTTCCTGTTCGGCGGACACTGGTTCGTCAGCATGCTCACCGACATTGCCGACGTGCGCGAGTTGGCGGTGAGCTTCCTGCCCTACCTGGCCGTGTTGCCATTGCTGGCCGTATGGAGCTACCTGCTCGACGGTCTGTTCATCGGCGCCACCCGTGCCCGCGAGATGCGCGATGCCATGCTCATCGCCCTGATCCTGGCGTTGCCGCTGGCCTGGATGCTGCAAGACATGGGCAACCACGGGTTGTGGTTGGCATTTCTCGCTTTCATGGGGCTGCGAAGCCTGGTGTTGGCTGGCTATGCTTGGAAACTGAGTCGTCGCGACCTGTGGTTCCCACCTTCAGTATCAGGAGAGATCGCCCATGCTCAGCGTCCCGCTGCCCGTTAACGAAACTCAGCGCCAACAGGCACTGGACAGCCTGGAGCTACTCGATACCCCCGCCGATCCCTATCTGGACGCCCTGACCCGCCTGGCTCACGATCTGTTCGGTGTGAGAACCGCACTGATCACCCTGGTCGACCGTGATCGCCAGTGGTTCAAGAGTCGCCAGGGACTGGATGTAGCCGAGACGCCACGCAGCCTGTCCTATTGCTCGCATGCGGTGCTACAGGATGAACCGCTGTTCATCGACGACAGCCACGTGGACGTGCGCTTCGCCGGCACCGAGCTGGCCCTGCGCAACCCTGGTGCCCGCTTCTACGCCGGCTGGCCACTGCACGACGCCGACGGAATTCCCCTCGGCACCCTTTGCCTGGCCGACCCCGAGGCGCGTCAATTGAGCGAGCGCGAGAAGTGTCAGCTACGCGATCTGGCCTACCTGACCGAGGGCTACCTGCATCTGCAGCACAGCTCACGGCAGGCTGAAGAGCTGCGCAATGAGTTGAGCCGTGAGCAGCGCAAAGGCATGCTCGACCCGCTGACGCAACTGTGGAACCGCGCCGGCCTGTTGCATTTTCTACCACTGGAACAGGCGACGGCCGAGCGCAACAACCTGCGCCTGGGGCTGATCTACTGCGATCTGGATCACTTCAAGAAGGTCAACGATCAGCATGGCCACGACGGCGGTGATCACGTGCTGTGGGAAAGCGCACGGCGCATGAGCGCAGCTGTCAGACCTCAGGATGTGGTCACACGCAATGGCGGCGAGGAATTCGTGATCCTCACCCTGGTGCACGATAGCTCCGAGCTGCTGCAGATTGCCGAGCGCATTCGTCTGGCAATTGCCGAACACCCGATCGAACTCGAACATGCAAAGCTGCAGCAGACCGCCAGCCTCGGCTGCACGTTACTCGCCCCCGGCGAAAGCAGTGGCGCGGCGCTCAAACGAGCCGATCAGGCACTTTATCGAGCCAAGCAAGGCGGGCGTAACCGCAGCGAGCTGGCAGACTGAGCCCACACCCGAGAGCATCATCATGACCGCCGCTATCGTCGCCTACCTGCATTACCTGTCGATCTTCGCCCTGTTCGCCCTGCTCAGCATCGAACACGTACTGTTCAAAGCACCGCTGGATCTCAGCCGTGCGCGCAGCCTGATGATCACCGACATCGCCTACGGCATCTGCGCCGGCCTGGTGCTGCTGACCGGTGCAGCCCGGGTGCTGTGGTTCGGCAAAGGCATTGCCTACTACATGGGTAACAGCCTGTTCCACGCCAAGGTCGGGCTGTTCATCCTGGCGGCACTGCTGTCGATTCTGCCGACCTACGTATTCTTCAACTGGCGCAACGCCGTGCGGGCCGGCCAGGTACCCACACCAAGCCCTCGGCAGGTGAAACTGGTGACCTGGAGCATCCGCCTGGAGCTTCTGCTGCTACTGGTAATCCCGCTGCTGGCCACGCTGATGGCGCGCGGTTATGGGGTGATCGCAGCGGGCTAGCAGTTACAGGCGCATACCAATGGCCAAGCGGTTGAGCCCGCTCATCAAGGCCACGGCGATGGTCAGGTCAGAAATTTCCCGGGCGCTGAAGTGCGCCTCCAGTGGCTGGTAGTCACTGTCCGCCGCGTGGCTGTTGGCGATATCGCTCAATGACTCGGCCCAGGCCAGCGCCGCTCTTTCGCGCGGTTCGAAGTGACGACTCACGCGCCACCCGGCCAGGCTGTCGAGCGTGATCTGCGGCACCCCCTCTTCACGCAGGGAGTGGCTGTGTTTCTCCAGACAGTAGGCACAGCCATTGATCTGCGAAATGCGCAGATAGACGAGTTCGACCAGTCGCTTGCCCAGCGGGCCACGCTCCAGCACCGCCTTGGTACTGATCAGCCCCTGCATCGCTTCGGCGGACAGTTCGTAATAGGGTTGACGCAAAGTACTCATGAATACTCTCCTTGAGCGGCAAGATAGGGATTGAACGCCAGTTGTTCACGCGCCTGCGCCAGCATCGCCTCGGCGTGCTCCTGGCCACGAACCAGGCCCTGGAGATGAACGAACTCCAGGTCATGAATGCCGATGGTGCTCAACACGTTTCGCAGGTAAGGCGTGAGAAAGTCCGGCTGGCGCGCCTGCTCGCCACGGTAGAAACCGCCCGAACTCACCACCACGAAGGTCGGCCGATCCGCCAGCAGGCCGACCTTGCCCGCCTCGGTAGCGGCAAAGCTGCGGCCAATGCGCAGCACATAGTCGATCCATAGCTTCAGTGCTGCCGGCACCGTGAAATTGTGCATCGGCGTGGCTATCACCAGGCAATCGCTGCTTTCCAGCTCACCGATCAGTTGCTCGGACAGCCTCAACGCCGGGTCATCCCCTGACGCCTGCGCAACCAGCGCATCGGCATAGGCCGCGTGCAAGGCAGGCAAAGGCTCGCTCGCCAGATCGCGCTCCACGAGCTGCGCATGGGGATGGCGCTGACGCAAACGCTCGACCAGTTCCTGGGCCAGGCGACTGCCGCGACTCTGCTGCCCATAAGGACCGCATTCCAACAACAGAATTCGCTGCATTTCAAAGTTCCTCACGAAAGTGCATGCCAATGGCCAGCAAGCCCTGACGGTAGTAGAAGCGCTGCCCACGTGCATTGCCCAATGCGGTATCCAATACGAGGTTGGCGCAGCCGAGGCGCGATGCTTCTGTGCGAACCTCGGCCAGCAGTTGCTCACCGATGCCCTGACTGCGCAGATCCTCGCGGGTGATCAGGTCATCGACATAGAAAAAACGCCCATGCAGCAGGTTTTCCTGAAGGCGACAGCCGGCGAGCCCCAACACCTCGTCGCCAGCACGTGCCGCCAGCAGACGATAGCCTTGCTCCGCCTGGCGCTGTAGGCGCCGAAGGAAGTCATCGGCGTCGCTCAGATGCGGGCGCAAGACACGCATCAGCGGGAAGCAGGCGCGCAACTCATGCGAGTCGCTAAGCCAGTCGTAACGGCAATCAGTGGTTGGGGTCATGGCGTTCTCCATCGAAGATGCCGCTACTCTAGGCAGAGACTGGCATAGTCGATAGAGCCAAAAACTTACGAACTGACTAGGACAATGACATTCAGCATCACCCACCTATTCCAGGCACGCCGGGCAGGAAGGCGACCGCGCCCTGTTACCGAGACAAATCCCGGTATAGCTGCTCTTGAGGGTTCGGATTGGAGGTAGCGGCGTACTTGCGGCAGTGGATTGCAGCTGGCGCGACATCATCGCCAGCGCCGAACAGGCATTGCACCTGTCTCGGCGTCTGGCTATCGCGATTAGCGGATGCTCAGGGAGCCAGGTAGGACGAGCGAGTCAGGCCCAGACGCAGCGCATCGAGGAACTGCGTGCGTTCACGCGCGCTGATCTTGGCGCTGGCCACCTTGTCGCGGTAGTGGGTCATCAGCTCCTCGGGGGACAGGTGCACGTAGCGCAGCATGTCCTCGATAGTGTCGTGGGTCTCGATACCGGCATGCACCACGCTGCCGTCGGCGGACTGGTAAATGTTCACCGAGTCGGTGTCGCCGAACAGGTTGTGCATGTCACCGAGGATTTCCTGGTACGCACCGACCAGGAAAATGCCCAGCACGTAGTCCTCGCCCTCGCGAATCTCGTGTACCGGCAGGCTGGTCTCGATCGACTGCTCGTCGACGTACTGGCGGATCTTGCCGTCGGAGTCGCAGGTCAGATCCTGCAGCACGGCACGGCGCAGCGGTTCTTCGTCCAGGCGCGACAATGGCAGGATCGGCAGGATCTGGCCGATGGCCCAGGTATCCGGCAGGCTCTGGAATACCGAGAAGTTGCAGATGTACTTGTCGGCGAGCTTGTCGTTGAGTTCGTCGAGCACCGCACGGTGCGAGCGCTGACGGGCCTTGAGCTGATTGTGCAGGCGACGGCAGATGGCAAAGTAGCACTGCTCGGCCAGTGCCTTCTGCGCCAGGCTCAGCTTGCCAGCCGAATACTGCGCGGCCACTTCTTCGATGTAGTGGGTGGCGCGCCAGTAGGTTTCAGCGACCATTTCCGGGTCGCTGTCGTCCAGCAGCTCGATCAGTACCTGGAGGATTTCCGGCTGTTCGACGCTCGCGTCGATCTCCGGAACCTTGTCGTTGTGGCGCTCGACGTCGGTCACCTGAACCAGCAGCACGGCGTGGTGCGCAGTCATCGCTCGGCCGCTCTCGGAGAAGATATGCGGATGAGGGATTTCCTGGCGGTCGCAGAACTCCTTGAGCATGTCGACCACGGCGTCGGCGTAGTCCTGCATGTCGTAGTTGATCGAGCTGGCATTGCGCGAATGGGTACCGTCGTAATCCACGCCGAGGCCGCCGCCGACGTCGATGTGATCGACCGGCAGGCCCATGGCACGCAGCTCGCCGTAATATCGGATAGCCTCGCGGAAACCCTTGCGGTAATCGGCGATGTTGGCGATCTGCGAACCCATGTGGAAGTGCAGCAGGCGAATACCCTGATCCAGCCCGGCCGCGCGGAAGCGCTCGACCACCGAGAGGATCTGCGCGGCGGACAGACCGAACTTGGACTTCTCGCCACCGGTGTCGGCCCACTTCGAGGATGCCAGCGACGACAGGCGCACGCGCAGGCCGATCTGCGGCGCGACCTTGAGCTCGGCCGCCTCCTCGATCACCAGACTGACTTCCGATTCCTTCTCGATCACGATGAATACGTTGTGGCCAAGCTTCTGCCCCATCAGCGCCAGGCGAATGAACTCGCGATCCTTGTAACCGTTGCAGACGATGGTGCCGCCCTTCGGCGCCAGCGCCAGCACGGCTAGCAGCTCGGGTTTGGAGCCGGCTTCGAGGCCGATGGAGACGTTCTGCGTGGCAATGATGTTCTCGATCACCGCCTCCTGCTGGTTGACCTTGATCGGGTACAGCGCGGTGTAACGGCTCTGGTATTCCAGGCGCTCGATACTGGCGTCGAAGGCCCCGGTCAGGCGGCGCACGCGATCTTGCAGAATGTCCGGGAAGCGCACCAGCAGCGGCAGCGACAGGCCACTCTGACGCAGCTCGTCGACCTGCTGATAGAGGTCGATAGGCTGGCTTTCCGGCCCGTTGGGACGCACTTCGATACGCCCGGCGTCGTTGATCGAAAAATAGCCGGCGCCCCAGTGGCGAATGCCGTAGACACTGCGGCTATCGGCTACGGTCCATTGACTGCCGTCGTCTTTGCGGGTGCGTCGTGCGGACATCGGGTTCTCCCATGAGAAAAGCCTGACCATACTGGCGGCCAGTTTAAAAATTAAGGAAGCAATATGACGTTTGCTCGGCGATTGACCGTATGAGCGTCATCGAAGTTTAGAAAAGGACGCTTCAGCCGCCGGACTTCTTCGCGGTAAAACCGCGTTTGCTCAGCTCGACCAGCAACAGATCGACATGGTCGCCCTGGATCTCGATCACGCCATCCTTGAGCGCGCCACCGGTGCCGCAGCGCTTCTTCAGCGCACTGGCCAACTCCTTGAGCGGCTCTTCGGCCAGCGGCACGCCGCTGACGGTGGTGACGGTCTTGCCGCCACGGCCCTTGGTTTCGCGGCGTACGCGGGCGATGCCGTCGCCGTCGGGAATACGCGTCTGTTTGCAGATGCAGGCATCCACCGGCTGATTGCAATCCGGGCAATGACGACCGCCATCGGTGGAATAGACGAGACCGCTCAACGCGGCAAATGAAGAGGCTTTCTTGACCACCGGCTTGTCCTCGTAGGGGTCAGGATAGCGACTGGCTGAACGGGTTCAGCCGCGAAGCCCCACTCAGGCAGGGGCAGCGCAAGCGGACAGACGTCCGCCGAAAAGGCCGCGCAGTTTAACGGCAAAGGCTGGACTTGCTAAGTCTATATTTGCGTCATTGTGCGGCACTTTGGCGACGCTGTTCGCTATCGGACACAGCATGCTCGCAATGCCCTACACCGTAGGGGGGCGCCGTGCGCACCGCCTTTACATCTGAGACGGAGCTTCGGTGCGCACAGCGCCCCCTACGACATTGCAGCCAGATAACGCTCCAGTGCCGCCAATGAATCCGGGCAATACGGCAGGCGGTGGGTTTCCGCCAGCGCCTGTTCGATGCTGATGAAGCGCGCCTCCAGCACCTCCTCCGGCTGCAACACCAACGGCGCATCGGACACCGCCGAATAGGCCATGCACCATAGGCGGCTTTCGGGAGCGTCATAGAGAAAGTGGGCATGCTCGACCAGCGCCGCATCGACGATGCCCAACTCTTCGGCCAACTCACGCTGGGCCGACAGTGCGTAACCCTCGCCTTCCAGCACCATGCCGCCCGCCGCCACGTCCCAATAACCGGGATACAGCGCCTTGCTCAGGGTTCGTCGGTGTACGCACAGCAGCCCGGCCGAGTTGAACAGAAGAATATAGGTACCGCGACCGATCAGACGCCGCTCGCGCAACTCGGCCCGGGAGACGCCACCCAGCGGCTGATCGTTCTCATCGACCCAGGCGACCCGCTCGTTATCGGAGGCAGCGCGATGCGCCGCCTCTGCCGCCGAGATCGCCGCCATCAACCCTGGCTCAGCAGTTGGCGCAGGTCGATCAGGCCCGCGTTGGCACGCGAGATGTAGTTGGCCATCACCAGCGAGTGGTTGGCGAGAATGCCGTAGCCGCTGCCGTTGAGGATCATCGGGCTCCACAGGGTGGCCTGGGCCGCCTCCAGCTCGCGGATGATCTGACGCACGCTGACGGTGGCGTTCTTCTTCGCCAGCACATCGGCGAAGTCCACTTCGATGGCACGCAGCAAGTGAGCCAGCGCCCAGGCCTGACCGCGTGCTTCATAGAACACGTTGTCGATCTGCAGCCATGGCGTCTCGTAAACACCGCCCTCGCTCACCACCCCGGACTCCTGGGCGTCGTTGCCTACCTCCAGGCTGGTGCTCAGGCGTACTTGACCAACACTGGCCGACAGGCGTTGCGACAGCGAACCCAGGCGCGTGCCCGCGTCACCGAGCCAGTTGTTGAGGTTATCGGCACGGGTATAGAACTGTGCATTCTGCTGGCTCGGATCGGCCAGACGAGCCAGGTAGCGATCCAGCGACTTGATGCCCTCGCGGTACTCGGACTCGGAAGCCGGCAATGCCCAGCTCTTGTTGTCGAAGTGAAAACGCGGCTCGGCCTTGGCCAGATCCGGATCCTCGGTGGACTGCGACTGCGAACGGGCGAAATCTTTGCGCAGTGCGCGAGACAGGTCACGTACCTGCACCAGCACGCCGTATTCCCAGCTCGGCATGTTGTCCAGCCAAAGGCCGGGTGGGGCGAGGTCGTTGGACAGGTAGCCACCGGGCTTGTCCAGCAGCGTACTGGCGACCTGCTTGAGGGTTTCCACGGTGGTATAACCGGTCACCATCTGCCGCTGCGCTTGCTGCGCTGCGCTCTGGGCGTGCTGTTGAACCTGGAACGAGGCCGGCTCCTGACTCCAGTACCAACCGACCACCAGAGCGATCAGCAGATAGACACCGATCAAGCCGCCCAGTGCACGAGCGATCAGGCTACCGCCACTGCGGCTACCTCCTGCGGCCTTCTCGGTGCTGCCTTGCGAGTTCGTCGCACGATTCTTCCAGTCCAGCATGGCAGTGTCCTTTTTTAAGCGAATTCGAGTGTTCGACCACAACCCGGCCAACGGGTTGCGACCTATTCCGCACTATAAGGCAAGCCTGCAGCAAAACGCAGAGCACGGGGGCAAACTTACCGTTGGTACGGGAAAACTACATTTCTGTCGCCTATTCGACAGAAATACCGACGTCAATTGATCGACGGCAATGCCAGCGCCACCAGCAAGTGATAGCATCAAGCCACCACTGACTTAACCACCTATAGAAGTCGGCCCATGACCGAGCACCTGGATCCCAGTCGCGATCGCCTCAAGCATCACTTCGCTCAGCGCGTGATTCATCAGGCGCGCCAGGTGCTGGAAGTCTGGCAACGCCTGCAACGCAGCGAATGGAATGACGCCGGTATGGCCGAACTGACCGAGGCCAACCTGCGCCTGCTGCGTTATGCCGAGCGTTTCGAGCAGATCGAGCACGCGCAACTGGCGCAAAACATTGGTGCCAGCCTCGACGACGTTGTGGAGAATCGCGGGCGTCTCAACAGTACCCTGATCTCCCGACTCAATCAGGCCATGCAACGCCTTTCGCGTACCGGCCTGCGCCACAGCGATGCCTTCGAGCAGACGTTCCTGCCGCCGCTGCGCAAACCGGTCTACCTGGCCCTGCAGGATACCCAGCGCGCCGAGCGCCTGGCCCAGCAGCTGGAGTTTTTCGGCCTGGCGGCTCAATCTCTGGACGATGCCCAGGCATTCCGCGCCGCCATCGCCGAACGCCACCCGGCTGCCATCGTCATGGATGTCGACTTCGCCGGGGCCGGCCTGGAGCTGGCCGAATCGGTACAACAAGGGCTGGAGCAGAAGATTCCCCTGCTGTTCTTCAGTCATTGCGACACCGATACCCCGACCCGCCTTGCCGCGGTGCGCGCGGGCGGCCAGGAATTCTTCACCGGATCACTGGACGCCTCCAGCCTGCTCGAACGCATCGAGGTGCTGACCCACGTCGCCCAATACGACCCGTACAAGGTGCTGATCGTCGACGACTCCAAGGCCCAGGCCACGCACACCGAGCGTGTACTCAACAGCGCCGGCATCCTCACCCACACCCTGACCGAGCCGATCAAGGCGATGGACGCGCTGGCCGAGTTCCAGCCGGATCTGATCATCCTCGACATGTACATGCCAGAGTGCAACGGCGCCGAGCTGGCCAAGGTGATCCGCCACAACGACCGCTACGTCAGCGTACCGATCATCTATCTGTCGGCCGAGGACGACCTCGACAAGCAGCTCGATGCCATGAGCGAAGGCGGCGATGACTTCCTCACCAAACCGATCAAACCGCGCCATCTGATCGCCACCGTGCGCAACCGCGCAGCCCGTGCGCGCAACCTCAAGGCGCGCATGGTGCGTGACAGCCTCACCGGCCTGTACAACCACACCCACACCCTGCAACTGCTTGACGACGCCTGCTACCGGGCGCGCCGCGAAGAGCAGCCGCTGGCTTTCGCCATGCTCGACATCGACCATTTCAAGAAGGTCAACGACACCTATGGCCACCCCATGGGTGACCGGGTGATCAAGAGCCTGGCGCTATTTCTCAAGCAACGCCTGCGCAAGACCGATCACATCGGCCGTTACGGTGGTGAGGAGTTTGCCGTGGTGTTGCCGGACACCGACGAACAATCCGCGCTCAAGGTGCTGGAAGAGATTCGTCAGCGCTTCGCCGAGATCCACTACCCGGCCCAACCGCAGGATCTGTCCTGCACCTTCAGTTGCGGTATCGCCATGCTGCAACCAGGCCTGGACGGCAACGCGCTGTCCAAGCATGCCGACGAGGCGCTGTACAAGGCCAAGAACGGCGGTCGCAACCGGGTGGAGCTGTACTGCGGCGACTGATCGCTACCCAGGAGGAATGTGACGCAGCTCACTGCGTCATCAGGCTGTAACCGAAACGCAATAACCTCGAGCGCATCGTTCAGTCGTCGATCGAGCCTGCCATGCGTCTCAAGCTGCTCACCAACCTCAATACCCTGCTGCTGGTCACCGTTTGTATCGCCCTGGCAGCGACCTTGTGGTGGTCGCAGCGCGCTCTGCAACAGCCGGTACAGTTGATGGAGCGTTACCTCGCACTGTCGCAGCAGTTCCAGCATGACGTCGCCGACAACATCCAGGCCTACCTCGCCAACGGCAATGCCGTGCAACACAGCGCGGCCAGCAAGGCCATCGACGCCTTCGAGCAAGCCCTCGACGCACTGCCGCAGCAACTGGCCGGCGAACTGCGCCCAAGCCTGGAACAGCTGCGCGATTTCAGTGCCACTCAGCTGCTGGCCGCCGGCAAGCTGGCTGGCGATCCTCAGGGGCTGCTGCTACAGGCCGAACGGGAAATGCTCGCGACCCTCGAACAACTGACCCAATACGCCGACAACGCCACCGGCGAGCTGGCTGCACGCTATCGCAAGCCGCTGCTCGACGCCGGCTCGCGCCTGCTGCGCCTGGCCCATGCGCGGGAACGCTTCATCAGTCAGGGTCGCCCGGAATTGCTTGGCGACGTCGAGCGCGAACTGAAGACGCTCACGCAACTGGTGGAAACCCTCGACAGCCTACCCTTGCTCGGCGTGCAGCAGGACGACAGCACCGCCGACCTCGGTTTCGCCGCCATGCTCGGGCTGGACTCAACGCAGCAGGATCAGCAGGCCCAGGATCGCGGTATCGACCTCAAGCGCGAACTGAATACGCTGGTTCGCCGCTATCCGGGCGAGCTGCAACGCACCCATGAGCTGGTCGAGCAACGCCAGCAACTGGCCGTGACCACTGGCCAGCGCGTGGCACAACTGCAACAGGCGTTGGCCGAACTGGAGCCAGTGGTCAAAGGCGAATACGCCCGCATCCAGAGTGAGGTGCGACTGATTCAAGGCCTGATGATCGGCCTGATTCTGTTGATTGCGCTGGTCATCGACCGCATCCAGCGGCGCCTGTCGCAGGTGTTGGGCAACCTGGTTCCCGCACTATCGAACTGGGCCAGTGGCGACTTCGCCGCACCGATCACGATCAACTCCCGCACCCGCGAGCTGCGCGATATCGAGGACTCGCTCAACCACCTGCGTCGCTATCTGGTCGAGCTGGTCGCCAGTATTCGCGGCCATGCCGAACAGGTCGCCGGCTCCAGCCGCACATTGGCCGAACTCAGTACCGGCCTACATGCCGGCGCCGAACGCCAGGCTGGCGATACTGCACTGATACGCGATGCACTGGGCGAGCTGGAGGCCACCATCGGCCAGGTGGCTCAGGATGCCAGCCAGAGCGCAGACGCCAGCCGCGATGCCGATCGCGCCCTGGAGCAAGGCCAGCAAGTCATCGGCCAGAGCCTGGAAGGACTGCATGCGCTGGTCGGCGAGGTACAGGACAATGCCCAGGCCATCGAACGCCTGGCCGACGAGACCGCCACCATCGGCGGCGTGCTCACGGTGATTCGAGGTATCGCCGAACAGACCAATCTGCTTGCGCTCAATGCCGCCATCGAGGCAGCCCGGGCTGGCGAGGCCGGCCGAGGCTTCGCCGTGGTAGCCGATGAAGTGCGTTCACTGTCACAACGCACCGGCAATGCCACGGCGGAAATCCAGAATGCCATCGGCCGCCTGCAGCAGGCCGCACATCAGTCCGTGCAGGCGATGCGCGCCCAGGTCGAACATGCCGAAGCAACTGCCGGCAAAGCCGAAGCGGCCGATGGCGCCCTGGACGAGATCGTCACGGCGATTCGCACCATCGCCAACATGTCTGCACGCATCGCCGAGGCTACCGCCCAGCAAAGCGATGCCGTCA
This sequence comes from Pseudomonas mendocina, assembly GCF_003008615.1. NCBI lineage: Bacteria > Pseudomonadati > Pseudomonadota > Gammaproteobacteria > Pseudomonadales > Pseudomonadaceae > Ectopseudomonas > Ectopseudomonas mendocina. The sequence continues at coordinate 3,176,457 of NZ_CP027657.1, read as the reverse complement.
GCGAGATTCGCGAGCATGGCGAACGCATCCATCAACTCGGCGACGAGAACCTGCAGCGCATCGGCCAAGGCCGCGCTCAGGGCGAGCAGTTGTTGCAACTCGGCTCGCAACTGCACAGCGCGGTACAGGCGTTCCGAGTCTGAACCTGCGGCATAGCCGCGCAGGCCTGGCGCCGCAGGGAACTCGCTCCATGCCTTTTCCTCCAAGGGCCGTCCATCCCGGAAAATCGACAGCCCGACCAAGCTGACGAAATGTGCATGGGCGCTTTCAGCTATCATGCCGCCACCTTTTCGCCGAGATAGTCGCCCCGATGTCACTGCGCCGTCTGCTGCTTCCCTTCTTGCTGCTTTGCCTGAGCCTGCCGGCCAGCGCCAATCTGTTCGACCGCCCGGCGGCCTCCCCCATTGGCGCGCCGCTGAACAACAGCAGTGACTTCCTGCCGGTGCGTGAAGCCTTCAAGCTGAGCCTGGTGAGCAGCGACGCCAAGGCCGTGACCCTGCGTTTCGTCGCAGCCGAGGGCTACTACCTCTATCGCCATCGTTTCAATTTCAGTGTCGAGCCGACCGACCTCGTACCCAACGAGGCCGAGCTGCCTGCCGGTGAAGCCAAGCACGATGAGTTCTTCGGCGATGTCGAGGTGTACTACGGCGTACTGGACATTCGCCTGCCGCTGGACAACCCGGGCAACCGCCCGCTGCGCCTGCAGGTCGGCTACCAGGGCTGCGCCGACAAGGGTCTGTGCTACCCACCGGAAACCGAGTTCATCGAGATCGGTGACATGCCGGCCGCCACCTCCGGCGGTGCACTGACGACCGTAGCGACCGCAGCAGCGGCCTGGAACTGGAAAGAACTGATGCTGTTCTTCCTTGGCGGCCTGGCCCTGACCTTCACGCCCTGCGTGCTACCGATGCTGCCGATACTGTCCGGCGTGGTGCTGCGCGGTCAGTTCGGCGGCATGCGTGGCCTGACCCTGTCGCTGGCCTACGTGCTGCCAATGGCGGCCTGCTTCGCCATCCTCGGTACCCTGATGGGCTTGTTCGGTGCCGGTCTCAACCTGCAGGCGCGCCTGCAGTCGCCCTGGATTCTGGTGCCTTTCGCCGCCTTCTTCACGGTATTCGCCCTGGCCATGTTCGGCCTGTTCGAGCTGCGCCTGCCACGTCTGATCAGCGAACCGCTGGATCGCCTGGCCGGCAAGACCCATGGTGGCTCGCACCTCAATGCGGCCCTGCTTGGCGTACTCTCCAGCCTGCTGGTCAGCCCCTGCGTTTCGGCACCACTGGCCGGCGCCCTGCTCTATATCAGCGCCAGCGGCGATGCCTTGGGGGGCGGCCTCAAGTTGCTGGCTCTGGGCCTCGGCATGGGTACACCACTGGTGCTGTTCGCCGTTGGCGGCGGTGCCTTGCTGCCGAAGAGCGGCACCTGGATGGTCACCGTGCGCAACGCTTTCGGCGTGCTGCTGTTGGCGGTGTCGGTATGGTTGCTCGAACGCGTACTGCCCGGCAGCCTGAGCCTGGCCCTGTGGGGATTGCTGGCCGGTGGCGTGGCAGTGTTCCTCGGTGCGCTGGAATTCGGCCCGAAGACGCATCGGCAGAAACTCGGCCAGATCGCAGGCCTGGCGCTGCTGGTCTATGCGCTGGCCGCCGGCTTCGGCGCGCTGCAGGGCGCAAGCGATCCGCTGCGCCCCCTGGCTCAGCTTGCGAGCGCAGCCACCGGCAGTGCCGCCAGCAGCAAGAGCGGCGCCTGGCAAACGCTGAGCAGCCCAGCCGAACTGGACGCTGCCCTGGCCGAAGCCAAGGCCGCCAATCAACCGCTGCTGCTGGACTGGTACGCCGACTGGTGCATCAGTTGCAAAGTCATCGAGCGCGAAGTGTTCGGCAATGCCGAGGTAGGCAGCAAGCTCGGTGGCTGGCGCCTGATCCGTTTCGACATCACCGAAAGCAACGCCGCCCAGCGTGCTCTGCTGGATCGTTACAACCTCTTCGGCCCACCGGCCATCCAGCTGTTCGCCGGTAACGGTGACGAATTGAACGATCTGCGTGTCGTAGGCGAGATCGGTGCTGCCGCCTTCTCGACACGACTCGATCAGGCCGCCCCCCGTCGGTAGCGACCAAAACCGACAACATAGTCATATTCTTGCCACAAACGGCAGGCATCGTGTCGACTATTGCTGACATCGACGAGCTGCGGCATAGTCCGGCGCAGCTCGAACAACAAGGAATGCGACCATGGCCACTCTATTGGTGCTGCACGGCCCCAATCTCAACCTGCTGGGCACCCGTGAGCCCGACAAGTACGGCGCCACCACCCTCGCCGAAATCAACCAGAACCTGGAACAGCAGGCGCGCGAGGCAGGCCATCACCTGATGTACCTGCAGAGCAATGCCGAGTACGAGTTGATCGACCGCATTCACGCCGCAAAAGGCGAAGGCGTCGACTTTATCCTGATCAATCCTGCCGCTTTTACCCATACCAGCGTCGCATTACGTGACGCATTGCTGGCAGTGAGCATCCCATTCATCGAAGTGCACCTCTCCAACGTGCACAAGCGTGAACCTTTTCGCCATCACTCCTACTTCTCCGACGTTGCGGTAGGAGTGATCTGCGGCCTCGGCGCCAGCGGCTACCGCCTGGCTTTGGAAGCCGCGCTAGAACAACTTGAAGCTAAACGACCCTGACCTCACCGGGAGTGGAACCGCTATGGATATCCGTAAAGTCAAGAAACTGATCGAGCTGCTGGAAGAATCCGGTATCGACGAGCTGGAGATCAAAGAGGGCGAAGAGTCCGTACGCATCAGCCGTCACAGCAAGCAACCGGCTTACGCTGCACAACCGATCTACGCTCCGGCACCGGCCCCTGCTGCCGCTCCGGTTGCCGCCGCAGCCCCGAGCGCTGAAGCTGCTCCAGCCGCGCCGAAACTGAACGGCGCCGTGGCCCGCTCGCCGATGGTTGGTACTTTCTACCGCGCCGCCTCGCCGACCTCGGCCAACTTCGTCGAAGTCGGCCAGACTGTGAAGAAAGGCGACATCCTGTGCATCGTCGAAGCGATGAAGATGATGAACCACATCGAAGCCGAAGCCAGCGGCGTGATCGAATCGATCCTCGTGGAAAACGGCCAGCCGGTTGAGTACGACCAACCCCTGTTCACCATCGTTTGATGCCCGGGGAGCCTGCAATGCAGAAGCTGGAAAAAGTCCTGATCGCCAACCGTGGCGAAATCGCCCTGCGCATTCTGCGCGCCTGCAAGGAACTGGGCATCAAGACGGTGGCCGTACACTCCACCGCCGACCGTGAGCTGATGCACCTGGGCCTGGCCGACGAATGCGTCTGCATTGGCCCGGCCCCTGGCTCGCTGTCGTACCTGAACATCCCGGCCATCATCAGCGCCGCCGAACTGACTGGCGCCACCGCCATTCACCCGGGCTACGGCTTCCTGGCCGAGAACGCCGACTTCGCCGAACAGGTGGAGAACTCCGGCTTCGCCTTCATCGGCCCGAAAGCCGACACCATTCGCCTGATGGGCGACAAGGTGTCTGCCAAGGACGCCATGATCAAGTCCGGCGTACCGGTGGTGCCTGGCTCCTCCGGCCCGCTGCCGGAAGATGAGGAAGAAGCCCTGCGCATCGCCCGTGAAGTCGGCTACCCGGTGATCATCAAGGCCGCAGGCGGCGGCGGTGGTCGCGGCATGCGCGTGGTGTACAAGGAAGAAGACCTGATCAAGTCGGCCAAGCTGACCCGCACCGAAGCCGGTGCCGCATTCGGCAACCCGATGGTCTATCTGGAAAAATTCCTCGGCAACCCGCGCCACGTCGAAGTCCAGGTGCTGTCCGACGGCCAGGGCAACGCGATTCACCTATATGACCGCGACTGCTCGCTGCAGCGCCGTCACCAGAAGGTGATCGAAGAGGCTCCGGCCCCACTGATCGACGAGAAGGCTCGCGCCGAAGTGCTCAAGCGCTGCGTCGATGCCTGCGTCGAGATCGGCTACCGCGGCGCCGGCACCTTCGAGTTCCTCTACGAAGATGGTCGTTTCTACTTCATCGAAATGAACACCCGTGTTCAGGTGGAGCACCCGGTTACCGAAATGGTCACCGGCATCGACATCCTCAAGGAGATGCTCAGCATCGCCGCTGGCAACAAGCTGTCCATCAAGCAGGAAGACGTGAAGATCCTCGGCCACTCCGTGGAGTGCCGGATCAACGCCGAAGACCCGGACAACTTCATGCCCAGCCCAGGCAAGGTCAAGCACTTCCATGCTCCGGGCGGCAATGGCGTTCGCGTCGACTCGCACCTGTACAGCGGCTACAGCGTCCCGCCGCACTACGACTCGCTGATCGGCAAGCTGATCACCTTCGGCAAGGATCGTGACGAGGCCATGGCCCGCATGCGCAATGCTCTGGACGAGATCGTGGTCGACGGCATCAAGACCAACGTCCCACTGCACCGCGACCTGACCCGCGACAAGGGTTTCGTCAAAGGTGGCGTGAATATCCATTACCTGGAAAAGAAACTGGGTATGGATAAGCACTGAGTCAGTGCTTGACGTATGACAGGGGCTGCCTTCGGGTGGCCCTTGTCGTTTCCGGCCGATAGCCGAACTGGCCGGTCGGCCATCCGTTCAAGTAAGCTGCGCGGCCAAACGCCCCGCGCACCGTTCATGAGGTTTTCCATGCCCTGGTTACAAGTCCGTCTCGCCATCACTCCCGAGCAGGCGGAAACCTACGAAGATGCCCTGCTGGAAGTGGGCGCCGTATCGGTGACCTTCATGGATGCCGAAGATCAACCGATCTTCGAACCGGATCTGGGCACCACGCCGCTGTGGTCGAACACCCATCTGCTCGCCCTGTTCGAAGCCGATACCGACGAAACCGCGCTGATCGCCCACCTGCAACTGCTCTGTGACGGTGCCCTGCCAGAGCACCAGATCGAACGCATCGAAGATCAGAACTGGGAGCGCAGCTGGATGGACAACTTCCAGCCGATGCGCTTCGGCCAACGCCTGTGGATCGTTCCGAGCTGGCACGCCGCGCCGCAACCGGACGCGGTCAACCTGCTGCTCGATCCGGGCCTGGCCTTCGGCACCGGCACCCACCCAACCACCGCGCTGTGTCTGGAATGGCTCGACGGCCAGACACTGAACGACTGCAGCGTGATCGACTTCGGTTGTGGCTCCGGCATCCTCGCCATCGCCGCGCTGCTGCTCGGCGCCCCGCGAGCAGTCGGTACCGATATCGACCCGCAAGCCCTGGAAGCCTCGCGCGACAATGCCTCGCGCAATGGCATCGACCCGGCACGCTTTCCGGTTTACCTGCCGGCCGACCTGCCGCAACAGCCGGCTGACGTGGTCGTCGCCAACATTCTCGCTGGCCCGCTGGTTTCCCTGGCACCTCAGATCACCGCACTGGTCAAAGGCGGTGGACGCCTGGCGCTGTCCGGCATTCTCGCCGAGCAGGCCGATGAGGTACGCGCAGCCTATGCCGATGCCTTCGAACTCGACCCGACAGCCATCAAGGACGGCTGGGTTCGTATCAGCGGTATCAAGCGCTGAACCCAGCGCAGCCGTTACGCTAGACTAGCCGCTTGGATTTTCCGGAACCGCGCATGAGCGAAAACCACGTCACCCAGTGCCCCCATTGCCGCACCAGCTTCCGCGTCAGCCAGGCGCAACTGGCTGCTGCGCATGGCGCCGTGCGCTGCGGGGCTTGCCTGCACGTGTTCAATGCCGCTGAACAACTGTTCGGCGCAGCCGCCGCCAATCGCCCAGCCGTGGTCAAAGCCGCGCCCACATCAGCCCTCACGCCGTCGCCCAGCGCAAAGCCGGCAGCCAAGCCCGCCGACGACACCCTGTGGATTCACGACGACCTCGATCTGGATAGCCTCGACCTGGACGAGGAACTGGCCAGGCTGGAGGAGCAGGAGCAACAGCTGTCACAGCAGTTCCTCGCCCTGGAACGTGCCCCGCACCCAGCCGAGCACTTCGACAACAACGCCCTGCCTGCCGATGACGAAACGCACGACGAGGCATGGGCAGAAGCCCTGCTGCGCGACGAGCCGGCCAAACGCCGCAGTTTCGAGCTGCAACCGAGCGACGACAGCAACACCGCGCAAACGCCTGCTCCCCATGTCGACCTCGCCCCCACAACCGCGCCGGCAGCGACTCAGGCACTGTCCATCGGCGACGATCTCGATGAACCGGGCGAGCCACATCTCGGCAACCTGACTCCCGAGCAGGACGACGAAGATGATCAGGAACCTGAACGCCAGGGTGATCGCGAGGCCGTCAAAAGCTCTCGTAGCGAACCGAACCTGCGTGAGACGCGCCTGTTCGAACTGGACGACGAACCGCTGCAACTAGACTGGAGCCCAGCACCAGCCACCCCCTGGGGACGCTGGTTCGGCTGGGGCCTGCTCAACCTGCTCGCAGCCGGCGGACTGCTGGCACAGTACGCCGCTTACAATTTCGACGAGCTGGCCCGCCAGGATCGTTATCGTCCCTGGTTCGAGCAGCTGTGCCCGAGCATCGGTTGCGAACTGCCATCGAAGGTCGATATCAGCCAGATCCGCAGCAGCAATCTGGTGGTGCGCAGCCATCCGGAGTTCTCCGGCGCACTGATCGTCGACGCCATCCTCTACAACCGCGCGCCCTTCGCCCAGCCCTTCCCGCTGCTGGAAATGCGCTTCGCTGACCTTGGTGGCCAACTGATCGCCAGCCGCCGCTTCAAGCCCAGCGAGTACCTGGCTGGCGAGCTGGCCGGGCAAAGCGAAATGCCGCCGCAGACGCCGATCCACATCTCCCTGGACATCCTCGACCCAGGCCCCCGCGCGGTGAACTACAGCCTCAGCTTCCACTCCCCCGAGTAGCCTGGAGAGGCCGCGACCCGTGGTTGCAGGCCGTCCATCTAACTACTGGCGATAAGCCCATAGCTGTTCAGAATTTGTTCAAAACGACCTTTATCCGGTCATCCAGAGCGGGTATCATGCCCACCCTTTCGCGAGCACCGACCCACCATCGTTTCCCCTGAGGACACAGTGGAGGCCTGGTGTTGATCGCCCTTTGTCTCAACTGCGAACCAACAAGCAGGGACGCCCCATGTCGGCCCCACGTATTGGCCCTTACACATTGCCCAATCGGTTGATTCTGGCCCCTATGGCCGGCGTCACCGATCGCCCGTTCCGCCAACTGTGCCGCCGCCTTGGCGCCGGCCTGGTGGTGTCGGAGATGGTCACCAGCGATGTGCGCCTGTGGAATAGCCGCAAATCCAGCCTGCGCCTGCTGCATGCAGGTGATCCCGAGCCACGCTCGGTGCAGATCGCCGGGGGCGACCCGCAGATGATGGCCGATGCGGCGCGCAAGAACGTCGAGCTGGGCGCGCAGATCATCGACATCAACATGGGCTGCCCGGCCAAGAAGGTCTGCAACAAGGCTGCCGGCTCTGCCCTGCTGCGCGACGAGTCGCTGGTACGCGAGATTCTTCATGCGGTGGTGAACGCGGTCGACGTACCGGTCACCCTGAAGATTCGCACCGGCTGGGATCGGCAGAACAAGAACGGCGTTACCGTCGCGAAAATCGCCGAAGACGCCGGAATTGCCGCACTTTCCGTACATGGCCGCACCCGCGCCGACCTTTATACCGGCGAAGCCGAGTACGACACCATCGCCGCCATCAAACAGGCGATATCGATTCCGGTGTTCGCCAATGGCGACATCGATTCCCCACGCAAGGCCAAGGCCGTGCTCGACGCCACGGGCGCCGATGCCCTGCTGATCGGCCGCGCCGCCCAAGGGCGGCCGTGGATCTTCCGCGAGATCGAGCACTACCTGCGCACCGGCGAAAATCTGCCGGCTCCCGCACTGATCGAGGTGGAACACATTCTGCTAGAGCACCTGGCCGCACTGCACGCCTTCTATGGCGATTTGATGGGCGTACGCATTGCCCGCAAGCATGTCGGCTGGTATCTGGCAACCCTGCCGGGCGCCAGGGAGTTTCGCGCCCAATTCAACCGTCTGGACAGTACGGACGCCCAGTGCGCCCACGTTCGTGAGTTCTTCCACGAACGGCACAACGATGGAAACGAGGTGGCCGCATGACGTTGATGACTGAGACCTTAGTGAGTGGAATTGCACCCGTGAGTGACAACACCAGCCTGAAACAGCACCTGAACACGCCGAGCGAGGAGGGTCAGACCCTGCGTGGCGCCGTAGAGAAGGCGCTGCACAACTATTTCGCCCATCTTGAGGGCGCTGACGTCACCGACGTGTACAACCTGGTGCTGACCGAAGTGGAAGCCCCGCTGCTGGAAAGCGTCATGAACTACGTGAAGGGCAACCAGACCAAGGCTTCCGAGCTGCTCGGCCTGAACCGTGGCACCCTGCGCAAGAAGCTCAAGCAGTACGACCTGCTGTAAACCTGAACTCCCGAAAAGGGCGGCCCACATGAGCCGCCTTTTTTGCTGATATTCCCGCTCTGATGGATGCTGAAATGACCGACCAGACCACCCGCCTTCCCGTCCGCCGCGCGCTGATCAGCGTTTCCGACAAGACCGGCATCCTCGAGTTCGCCCGCGAACTGGCTGCCCTCGGTGTCGAGATTCTCTCCACCGGCGGCACCTACAAGCTGCTCAAGGACAACGGCGTGGCCGCGGTCGAAGTCGCCGACTACACCGGCTTCCCGGAGATGATGGACGGCCGCGTGAAGACCCTGCACCCGAAGATTCACGGTGGCATCCTCGGCCGCCGTGCCATCGACGGCGCGGTGATGGACGAGCACGGCATCAAGCCAATCGACCTGGTGGCGGTCAACCTGTACCCCTTCGAAGCCACCGTGGCCAAACCTGACTGTGACCTGGCCGACGCCATCGAGAACATCGATATTGGCGGCCCGACCATGGTGCGCTCTGCCGCGAAGAACCACAAAGACGTGGCCATCGTGGTCAACACCAGTGACTACGCCGGTATCGTCGAAGCCCTGAAAGCCGGCGGCCTGACCTACGCCCAGCGCTTCGACCTGGCGCTGAAGGCCTTCGAGCACACCGCGGCCTACGACGGCATGATCGCCAACTATCTGGGCACCATCGACCAGGCAGCGGGCACCCTGTCCACCGAAGGCCGCGGCGCCTTCCCGCGCACCTTCAACAGCCAGTTCATCAAGGCGCAGGAAATGCGCTACGGCGAGAACCCGCACCAGAGCGCGGCGTTCTACGTCGAGGCGAAGAAAGGCGAGGCCAGCGTGTCCACCGCCGTGCAGCTGCAGGGCAAGGAACTGTCGTTCAACAACGTCGCCGACACCGACGCGGCGCTTGAATGCGTGAAGAGCTTCGTCAAGCCGGCCTGCGTCATCGTCAAGCACGCCAACCCCTGCGGCGTCGCCGTGGTACCGGAAGACGAAGGCGGCATCCGCAAGGCCTACGACCTGGCCTACGCCACCGACACCGAATCTGCCTTCGGCGGCATCATCGCCTTCAACCGCGAGCTGGACGCTGAGACCGCCAAGGCCATCGTCGAGCGTCAGTTCGTCGAAGTGATCATCGCCCCGAGCATCAGCGCCGCCGCCCGTGAAGTGGTCGCCGCCAAAGCCAATGTGCGCCTGCTCGAGTGCGGCCAGTGGCCAGCCGAACGTGCTGCAGGCTGGGACTTCAAGCGCGTCAACGGCGGCCTGCTGGTACAGAGCCGCGACATCGGCATGATCAAGGCCGAAGACCTGAAGATCGTCACCCAGCGCGCGCCGAGCGAGCAGGAGATCCATGACCTGATCTTCGCCTGGAAAGTGGCCAAGTTCGTCAAATCCAACGCCATCGTCTACGCCAAGAACCGCCAGACCGTCGGCGTCGGCGCCGGCCAGATGAGCCGCGTCAACTCCGCGCGCATCGCCGCGATCAAGGCCGAGCATGCCGGCCTGCCGGTACCCGGCGCAGTCATGGCCTCGGACGCCTTCTTCCCGTTCCGCGACGGTATCGACAACGCCGCCAAGGCCGGCATCACCGCGGTGATCCAGCCAGGCGGTTCGATGCGTGACAACGAAGTGATCGCCGCTGCCGACGAAGCCGGTATCGCCATGGTGTTCACCGGCATGCGCCACTTCAGGCACTAAAATCGGGCGCACTGAAACCGGCATCTGCGTTGTTGCCCTGGGTTCCGCCAATGCTCATTGCCAATAGGCAACTCCGCTTGTCGAAACCTAGGGAGCCTAGCATCTACCGGCTTCATCGCGCCCTCGAATTCGTAGAACGTAGCCCGGATGAAATCCGGGAGCGCCCCCACTTGAAAGCCCCGGATTGCATCCGGGCTACGCTCAGGAGAATCCCATGAACGTATTGATCATCGGCAGCGGCGGTCGTGAACACGCCCTGGCCTGGAAAGTGGCGCAGGACAAACGCGTCGAGAAAGTCTTCATCGCTCCTGGCAACGCTGGCACCGCCACCGAAGCCAAGTGTGAAAACGTCGCCATCGACGTCCTGGATATCCAGGCACTGGCCGATTTCGCCGAAAAGAACGTGCAACTGACCATCGTCGGCCCGGAAGCGCCGCTGGTCAAAGGCGTGGTCGACCTGTTCCGCAGCCGCAAACTGGACATCTTCGGCCCCACCGCCGCCGCCGCCCAGCTGGAAGGCTCCAAAGCCTTCACCAAGGATTTCCTGGCCCGTCAGAACATCCCGACGGCCGACTACCAGAACTTCACCGAGGTCGAGCCAGCCCTGGCCTACCTGCGTGAAAAAGGCGCGCCGATCGTGATCAAGGCCGACGGCCTGGCCGCCGGCAAAGGCGTGATCGTAGCCATGACCCTGCAGGAAGCCGAAGACGCCGTGCGCGACATGCTCGCCGGCAATGCCTTCGGTGACGCGGGCTCGCGCGTGGTGATCGAAGAGTTTCTGGATGGTGAAGAGGCCAGCTTTATCGTCATGGTCGACGGCGAAAACGTATTGCCGATGGCCACCAGCCAGGATCACAAGCGCGTTGGCGATGCCGACAGCGGCCCGAATACTGGCGGCATGGGCGCCTACTCGCCTGCGCCGGTGGTCACCGCCGAGGTGCACAAGCGCGTGATGGACGAGGTGATCTACCCCACCGTGCGCGGCATGGCAGCCGAAGGTAACGTCTACACCGGTTTCCTCTATGCCGGTCTGATGATCGACAAGTCGGGCGCGCCGAAAGTCATCGAGTTCAACTGCCGCTTCGGCGACCCGGAAACCCAGCCGATCATGGTGCGCCTGGAAAGCTCGCTGGTACTGCTGGTCGAGGCCGCGCTGGCCAAGGCGCTGGACAAGGTCGAAGCGACCTGGGATCCGCGTCCGACCGTTGGCGTGGTGCTGGCAGCAGGCGGCTACCCGGGCGACTACGCCAAGGGCGACGTGATCGAAGGCCTGGATGAAGCAGCCAAGCTCGACGGCAAGGTATTCCACGCCGGTACCGCGCTGAAGGACGGCCAGATCGTCACCGCTGGCGGCCGCGTGCTCTGCGCTACCGCCATCGGCGCCAGCGTTGCCGATGCCCAGCAGCAGGCTTACCGCCTGGCCGAGAAGATTCGCTGGAACGGCATGTTCCACCGCAACGACATCGGCTATCGGGCCATCGCCCGCGAGCGCGGCGAGGGCTGACAGCACCTCGTTACGTAGCCCGGATGCAATCCGGGACAGAAAGCGCGAGTTCCCCGGATTGCATCCGGGCTACAACCGCCAAAGAAAAGGCCCCGCAGATGCGGGGCCTTTTCGTTTCGGTAGGCGATCAATGCCAGTTGCGCAGATCTCGATCCTTGGTTTCCGGCATCAGGAACAAGCCAATGAAGAAGGTCATCACCGCCACGATGATCGGGTACCACAAGCCGTAATAGATATCCCCCGTCGCTGCCACCATCGCGAATGCGGTGGTCGGCAGGAAGCCCCCGAACCAGCCATTACCAATGTGGTATGGCAACGACATCGCCGTGTAGCGGATACGTGTCGGGAACAGTTCGACCAGCAAGGCAGCAATCGGTCCGTAGACCATGGTCACGAACAGCACCAGAACCGTCAGCAGCAAGACCAGCATCGGTTTGTTGATCTGCTCCGGATCAGCCTTGGCCGGATAACCGGCATTGCGGATCGCCTCAGTCATGCTGGCGTTGAAGGCATCGGACTGCGCCTTGAACTGATCGGCCGGCATGCCAGCCCCTTCGAAGGAAGCGATGGTCTGGTCGCCGATGCGAATGCTCGCCACGGTACCGGCCGGAGCGGCCTCGTTGGAGTAGTTCACCGAGTTGCGCGCCAGGAAGCCCTTGGCGATGTCGCAAGACGCCACGAACTTGGCAGTACCGACCGGGTTGAACTGGAACGAGCACGCGTTCGGATCAGCCACGACCACAACCGGCGAGTTGGCCTGGGCCTGCTCCAACGCCGGATTGGCGTAGTGAGTGATCAGCGCGAACAGCGGGAAGTAGGTCAGTGCCGCGACCAGGCAACCGCCGAGGATGATCGGCTTGCGCCCGATCTTGTCCGACAGCCAGCCAAAGATGACGAAGAACGGCGTACCGATCAGCAGCGACAAGGCGATCAGGATGTTCGCCGTCGCACCGTCCACTTTCAGTGTCTGCGTAAGGAAGAACAGCGCGTAGAACTGCCCGGTATACCAGACCACCGCCTGACCGGCGGTGCCACCAAACAGGGCGATCAACGCAACCTTGGCATTTTCCCAGCGACCGAAGGCTTCGGTCAGCGGTGCCTTGGAGGTCTTGCCCTCCTCCTTCATCTTCTTGAAGGCCGGGCTTTCACTGAGGGTCAGGCGAATCCACACCGACACACCGAGCAGTACGATGGACAACAGGAACGGGATGCGCCAGCCCCAGGCGGCGAACGCTTCCTCACCGAGCCAGGTACGGGTGCCAAGAATCACCAGCAGCGAGAGGAACAGCCCCAGTGTAGCGGTGGTCTGGATCCACGAAGTGTAGAAGCCACGCCGGCCATGTGGCGCGTGTTCGGCCACGTAGGTCGCCGCCCCGCCGTACTCCCCACCCAGCGCCAGCCCCTGGAACAGTCGGAGAATGATGAGGATGATCGGCGCCGCGATGCCCCACTGCGCATAGGTAGGCAGGATGCCGACGATGAACGTCGACAGGCCCATGATCAGGATGGTGATGAGGAAGGTGTACTTGCGGCCAACCAGATCCCCCAGGCGGCCGAAGAAGATCGCACCGAATGGGCGCACCGCAAAACCGGCGGCGAATGCCATGAGAGCGAAGATGAAGGCTGCGGTTGGGTTGACGCCGGAGAAGAACTGCACCGCGATGATGGCGGAGAGTGAACCGTACAGATAGAAGTCGTACCACTCGAAGACCGTGCCCAGGGACGAGGCGAGAATGACCTTGCGCTCCTCCTTGGTCATCGGCCTCGCTGCTTCATGTCCACCCTCTACTGCTGAATCTACACTCATGGCTGCCTCCATGACGTCATTGAGGCCTGGAGCGCCGATCGCCCTGTGCCCGGACGTCTTTCTTGTGATTGTTCTGATTGGCAAGGCTAGACGCCTATGGCGAAGGCAGCACTAGACATTAGTCTAATGCGCGTATTTTCCTGAAAATGCCTCTAACCACCGAATCATCTGGCCTGCAGCCAATGACAGGCACGCTACCGTAACTTGACGCATTGCTTCGTGGGTTGACAGCGATAGGCCCCGACTGCTTGAGCAGTCGCAGGACTGCGTCAGATGCTGCCTCGACAGCAAACCGGCGCCATCATCCCGTGGGATTTAGCCCAGCAAAATGGCCACCTACGCCATATTCCCCAAGCATATGCTTGGCTATAATCCGGCCACTCACTTAGAAGGATTTGCCCGTGCACCGGCTCAGGACTGCCATCGGATTACTCGCCAGCCTACTGCTGATTGGCCTCGCTTTCCCGGCCACAGCGGCGGACAAGGCAGTCACGACGGCGAATTGGTCCTATCTGATCGATGCCAGTGCGCGCCTGGGCCTGGAAGAGATACGCGCCCAGCGCCAGCAGTTCAAACCACTCAGTAAACAATCCTTCACCTTCCCGCCAAGCCAGCATGCCGTCTGGCTGCGTGCCGAACTGCCGGCCAATCAGCAACCCACCTGGCTCTGGGTGTTCTCCCCGCGGGTTCAGTACCTCGACTATTACTTGCTGCGAGACGGCCAGCTGGAGCAGAACCTGCACACGGGCGAGGCCATGCCGCTGGACTCGCGACCGCTGCCGTCGCGCTTCTACCTGATGCCGCTACCGAACGATGGCCAAACGCGCGTGGCCTACGTCCGCCTCACCTCGAACCATCCGCTGATGACCTGGTTCAAGGTGATGGATCAGAGCGAAGTGGTCAGCCTGGAAAAACCCGCCTACCTCTATGGCATGCTGTTCGGCGCGCTGCTGCTGCTGACCCTGTACAACCTCATCCGCTTCCTCTACAGCCGTAGCGCCAGTGGTCTATGGCTGGCCGGCGTGAACATCGGTCTGGCGATCTGCTCGTCCGCCAACCTGGGTATCTTTGCCCAGTGGTTACCGAGCCTCGGCTACAACCAGTCGTTGATCGCGGATGTATCAGCCCTGTTCGCCGCCTTCAGTGGCCTGGCCTTCGGCCTGGGCTTCGTGCGGGATACACCAGCACAGCACAGCCCACTCAATCGCCTGCTACAAGGCAACGCCCTACTACTGCTGGCCTACGGCCTGTGCATCACCATCACCGGGCTGTTCTGGTTCAGCTCGCTGGTCTACCTGCTGGTGGCGCTGAGCACCCTGAATCTGCTGTTGGTATCCAGCCTGCACTGGCGCGCCGGGTACCAACCCGCGCGACTGGTGGCCGTTGGCATGCTGGTGTTCAACCTCGGCTTCGGCTTCTTCGTGCCGGTACTACTGGGCTTCGACCAGCTCAATCCGGGCTGGCTGGTGCTCGGCGTATTCAGCGTCGCCACCCTGGCCGGCCTGATCCTCAGTGTGTCGCTCACCGAGCGTCAGCGGCAGATCCAGCGCGATACCCTGCACGAGCGCACCGCCATGGCAGCGAGCAGCGCCGAGCTACGCGCCAAGGCCGAGTTCCTGGCCAAGATCAGCCACGAGATTCGCACGCCAATGAATGGCGTGCTGGGCATGACCGAACTGCTGCTGGGCACGCCGCTGTCGGCCAAACAGCGCGACTACGTGCAGACCATCCACAGCTCGGGCAACGAACTGCTCACCCTGATCAATGAGATTCTCGACATCTCCAAGCTGGAGTCCGGACAGATCGAGCTGGACGACGTGCAGTTCGATCTCGGCGCACTGATCGAGGACTGCCTGGACATCTTCCGCGCCAAGGCCGAGCAACAGAAGGTGGAGCTGATCAGCTTCATTCAGCCGCAAGTACCACGAGTCATCAGCGGTGACCCGACGCGCCTGCGCCAGGCGCTGTTGAGCCTGCTCGACAATGCCTTCAAGCAGACCACCGAAGGCGAGATCCTGCTGGTCGCCGCGCTCGATAGCAGCAGTGATCAGCATCGCCTGCGCATTGCCGTGCAAGACAGCGGCCGCCCACTGCTGCCGGAAGAACGCGACGCGCTGCTCACTGCCGAACTGCAGAGCCGCGACTTCCTCGCGGCCACTCGCCTGGGCGGACGCCTCGGCCTGATCATCGCGCGCCAACTGGTGCGCCTGATGGGCGGCGAATTCGGTATTCAAGGCAGTGGTAACCAGGGCACCACGCTATGGCTGACCCTGCCACTGGACGCCACACGCCTCGAACAACCGGAAGCCGACCTCGACAGCCCGCTGCAGGGCGCCCGCCTGCTGGTGGTGGACGACAACGACACCTGCCGCAAGGTACTGGTGCAACAGTGCAACGCCTGGGGTTTGCAGGTCAGCGCCGTGCCATCGGGCAAGGAGGCCTTGGCCCTGCTACGCACCAAAGCGCACATGCGCGAATACTTCGATGCCGTGCTGCTCGACCAGGACATGCCCGGCATGACCGGCATGCAGCTGGCTGCCAAGATCAAGGAAGATCCGAGCCTCAACCACGACATCCTGATCATCATGCTCACCGGTATCAGCAACGCGCCGAGCAAGGTGATCGCGCGCAACGCCGGGATCAAGCGCATCCTGGCCAAGCCGGTGGCCGGCTATACGCTCAAGACCACCCTCGCCGACGAGCTGGCGCAACGCCCCAACGATACGCCAGCGCAGGCCGCTCCGACGCCGGTCAGCACCCCACTGAACGTACCGGTCGACTTCCGTATTCTGGTCGCCGAAGACAACAGCATCTCCACCAAAGTGATTCGTGGCATGCTCGGCAAACTCAACCTGCAGCCAGATACCGCCAGCAATGGCGAAGAAGCCCTCAACGCGATGAAAGCGCAGCACTACGACCTGGTGCTGATGGACTGCGAAATGCCGGTGCTCGACGGTTTCTCCGCCACTGAGAAGCTGCGCGCCTGGGAGGCCACTGAAAAGCGTCCACGTACTCCCGTGGTGGCCCTGACCGCGCACATTCTCAGCGAACACAAGGAACGCGCCCGTGCGGTCGGCATGGACGGCCACATGTCCAAACCGGTGGAACTGTCACAGCTGCGCGAGCTGATCGAGCACTGGATCGCCGAGCGCGAGCTGCGCCGTCAGCGTGACGCCCTGCCACATTGATGGTCTTCTAGTCTTTTTCTGCCTTCCTGCGAGCCTGCCGCCATGGCGTCCGATATGTTCAGCCTCTACCTGAAGATGCTGGTGCTCTATAGCCCCTTCTTCGTTCTCTCCTGCTTCATCGGCCTGAGCCGCGGCCACACCCTCAAGGAGCGCAAGCGTCTGGCCTGGAAGGTGGCACTGGCAACGCTGATCGCCAGCGTGCTGCTGTACCTGTTCGGCAAGCACATCTTTACCCTGTTCGGCATCACCATCGACGCCTTCCGTATCGGCGCAGGGTCGGTGCTGTTCATCTCCGCGCTCGGCATGGCCCAGGGTAAATCGGCGGTGCAGAGCGACAACGTGCAGCAGGACGTCACCATCGTGCCGCTGACCATTCCAATCACTGTCGGCCCCGGCACCATCGGTGCCCTGCTGCTGATGGGCGCCAGCCAGCCGCACTGGGACGACAAACTGGTGGCCGTGGCGGCGATCTTCCTCGCCAGCCTCACCGTCGGCATCGTCCTGTACCTGTCCAACCAGTTCGAGCGCCTGCTCGGCGACCAGGGCCTGCAGATCGTCAGCCGTTTGATGGGCCTATTCGTCTGCGCCCTGGCGGCGCAGATCATCTTCACCGGGGTGAAGAATTACCTGGTGCTGTAAACGAGCCCTCACCCCGGCAGCAATCCCTGCCAGCGCAGCAGTACCAGCAACACGCTGACGCTGAAGAAGGCCAGCACCGTGCAACCCACCAGCGCAGCAGCGCAGCGCTCCTCCAGGCCGAAGCGCTGACCGAGGATGGGAAACACGCTCATCATCGGCGCACTGGTGAACAGCACGCCGGCGACCATCAGCATCGGGTCGATACCCGGCACCAGGCTCAGTGCGACGAACATCAGCAGCGGATGCAGGATCAATTTGCCGATGGAGGTCTGCGCCAGATCCGCCGCCATGCCGCCGATCTTCATACCGTTGAGCGTGGCGCCGATGACGAACAGCGCCACCGGTGCAGAGGCAGCGGCCAGCATGTCGATGACCCGAGCCGGAACCATTGGCAGGTGCAGCTCCAGCATCGACATCACCAAGCCCAGCACGATGGCGATGATCAGCGGATTGCGCAGCAGGCGCAGCGCCGTTTCGCGCGCCACCGTCCAGCCCTGCCCGCCCTGTCTACCGGCCTCAGCAATGGCCAGTGCCAGTGGAATCATCACCAGGTTCTCCACCAGCATGCCCAGCGCCATCGCCAGCGCCGCCGTCGGCCCGATCACCATGACCGCGATGGGGTAGCCGACAAAACCGCTGTTGGACACCGACATGCCCATTGCCAGGATGGCACTGTGCGACAACCCAAGGCCGCGCCAACGCCGTGCTACCAGCAAACCGATGCCGAACAGGCTCAGCGATGCCAACGCAAAGGCCAGCAGATAAGGCCAGTTGAGCACCTCGCTCAAACTGCGCTCGGCCAATGCCTTGAATACCAGCGAGGGCAAGGCGAAGTAGATGACGAAGGTGCCCATACCGCGCACCTGTTCACGATTGACCAGAGCGATTCGGGCCGAGAAAAAGCCCAGACCGATAAGGATGAAGATCGGTGCGGTAATGCTCAGAACCGCTAGCATGCCAGACTCTCCACTTGTTCTTGGCGCAGTTGCGCGAGACGACTGCGAGTACGGGAAAAATCGCCGTGCGAGACACCTGCGCACAGCACATCGAGAGAGCTCTCGCTTTGCAGCCAGAGCTCACAATCACTGTCGTAAGCGATGTCGATGAAGTTGACCAGACGCTGCTGCTCATCCAGCGAACAGTACCTCAGCGCCGGCAACTCGCCGATGGCGAGATGCGCGAAACGCTGGCATAGCTGCAGGTAGTCGCCGCTGGCCAATGGCTGCCGGCAGAGTGCTGAAAAATCCAGCCAAACCGTTCGGTCATCCATGCCTCGCAGTGTCAAAGCGCGGCGCTGTAGAAGCAACTGCGAAGCAGCCGGCAAGTGCGCCAGGCGCGCCTCCAGTAGAGCCGCCGGGCCTTCCATATAGAGCCCCCAGTGCCGCGCGCTGCAAGAACGATAGTCGGGGCCAGCGTCCATCTGCAGTATCAGGCAACGCCGTTGCAACAGGTCAGCGAAGGGCTTGAAGCGACTGTGATACAGCGGATTGGGGCACAACTGCGCCGGCGCATAGTTGGAACTGAACAGCAGGATGCAATCGCGCTCGATCAGCGGCTGCAACAGCCGCCCAAGCAAAATCGCATCACCAATGTCATGGACGTGAAATTCGTCGAGGTAAAGCAGTCGGGCTTCGCTGGCCAGTTCGTCGGCGACCCGTTGCAGCGGATCGGCCTGGCCGGCATGCGCCAACATGCGTTGCTGCACGTCCTGCAATAAAGCATGGACATGTACACGGCGCTTGCTGGCCACTGGCGCGACCTCGAACAAGGCCGCCAGCAACAAACTCTTGCCACGCCCGACGCCTCCCCACAGGTAGGCCCCGGCAGCAGGTCGACGGCGCCAGGTAGACGGCCGAATGCGCGCCTGCAGCCAGTCGGCCAGGCGAGCGAGCATCCGTTGCTGCAAATCATCCAGATGCAGGCCGCGCGCCTCGATCAGACGCACGGCCTGTGCATGCAACTCAGAAGTCAAAGAAGACCGTCTCAGCCTCTCCCTGGATGTGGATATCGAAGCGATAGGCCGGTTTGCCATCGACTTCGCAACGCTTGGCGATCAGCGTCTCGCGGCGTTGCGGCTGCTCGATCAGGTTGAGTACCGGATCCTTGCCGTTGGCTTCGGCTTCGTCCTCGAAATACAAGCGGGTGTTGAGATGGATGTTGATACCACGGGCGAACAGGGCGACGTTGATATGCGGCGCCATCGGTACCCCCGCAGCGTTGTTCACCACGCCGGGCTTGACCGTGTAGGCGAACCACTCGCTGCCGGCATCGAAGGTGGTAGCGGTACGGCCGAAGCCATTGAAGGCTTTGCTCTGGTCGTAGTCCTCGTCGTACTGGCCCTGATGGTCGGCTTGCCACAGTTCGAGGAAGGCGTCGCGTACCAGATGGCCATTGCCGTCATAGACGTGACCAACCAACACGATGTGCTCGCCCGGCGCCTCGGGCCTGGCCATCTGGTTCCAGATTTCCTGCTCGCGGGTCGGGTTGCCGGCAGCAGCCAGGGCCAGGCCGATGTGCACGTAGGGGCCAGCGGTCTGCGAGGGGGTTTCCGGCAGCAATTCAACAGGCATGGGTCATCCTCCTCACTTGTTCTCGAAATGGGTCTGGCGCTGGCCACGCAGCACGATATCGAAGCGGTAGGCCAGACAATCCATCGGATTGGCCGTGCTCATGTCGAGCTTGGCGATCAGCGTCTGTACAGCGTCCGGATTGGCAATCGACTTGACGATCGGGCACAGCGGAATCAGCGGATCACCCTCGAAATACAGCTGGGTGATCAGACGCGTGGAAATCGACGGGCCATTGAGCGAGAAGTGGATGTGCGCCGGACGCCAGTCGTTGGGGTTGTTGCGCCACGGATAGGGGCCGGGCTTGATGGTGCGGAAGATATAGCGACCTTCACTGTCGGTCAGCGCACGGCCGACGCCGCCGAAGTTGGGATCGAGCGGCGCCAGATAACGGTCGTTCTTGTGCCGGTAGCGGCCGCCAGCGTTGGCCTGCCACATTTCCACCAGGGTATGCGGGATCGGCTTGCCGTACTGATCCATCACCCGGCCGGAAACGATGATGCGCTCACCGATGGGCAGACAGCCGGTGTTGAAGTTGAGCAGCAGGTCGTTGTCATGCTCGCCGAATTTCAGGTGCGAGAAGTCCGGACCGGTGGTCTCGGAAATCGACTGCGGGATGCTCACCAACGCCTGGCGCGGCGAGCGGGCGATGGATGTCTTGTAGTCGGGGGTGAAGGCTTTCGGATGCCAGTTGCGGTCGCGAATGGCAAAGCGACGGTTGTCCTCGGCAGGCATGGTGCACTCCTGTTGTGGGTATTGTGGAGTTTCCCGGGGTGCAGGTTCCCGGGGAGTTGGCGCAGTCTCGGCCAAACCCGCCTCGATGAACATTGAAAAGACGCCGCCAGCACATAACCAAACAGTTATGGGAAAACACCTTCGCGATAGGTCTGCGCCACCTCGCGCAATACATCGCAGAAGCGCTCGGCAGCGAGCGGCAGGCTCAAGGCGCCATTGCGGCAGATACCCACCGAGCCACCAGGTTCGCGCACATGCAGCTGCAGTTCGGCCAGCTCACCACGCTGCACGTCCAGGCACACCGAGTCCTGCGGTGCTACCCACAGTGCATCGCTGCACAACACGTAGCGTCGACTGAGTGCCGGCGACAGGGTCTCCAGGCGCTGGCGCGAAGGCGTCACTCCGCACTGCACGAACAAGCTGTCTGCGTGCTTGCGAATGGTGGTGCCCGCTGTCGGCAATACCAGCGGGTAATCGCCCAGCCGCCCTAGCGCTTCATCGCCAGCGGCAAGCAACGGATGATCCGGGCGCACGACCAGGGTCATCGACTCGCTGTACAGGTGCTCAAAGGTCAGGCCCTGGATGTCCGGGCTGTCGGTCATACGGCCGATCACCAGATCCAGTTCGCCGACGCGCAACTGGCTCAATAGATAGGCACCCGGCCCTGTGGCGACGCTGACCACCAGCGCCGAGTGACGCTCATGCAGACGTCGCACCACCTCGGGAATCAGCAGGCTTTCCACCGTCGAGAGCACGCCAACGCGCACCTGCCCGGACTCGTGCTCGCCCTCACGCAGGCTGTTCACACCATCGCGCAGAGCCTGCACACAAGGCCCTGCATAGCGCATGAAGGCTACACCAGCAGCGGTCAGACTCGCCCCACTCTTGCCCCGCTCGAACAGGCTGGCCTCAAGGATTTCCTCCAGCTCCTTGAGCGTCTTGGAAATCGCCGGCTGGCTGACGGCAAGCGCATCGGCCGCCTTGGCGAAACTACGCTGGCGGGCGATTTCGAGAAAGCACAGCAGGTGGCGGAATTTGATTCGGGTGTCGATGTTCATCGGGAGCACCAAAGGCAGATGCCCTTGATGATGCCGCAAAGCCTGTCAGGCTCACAGTCCGATTCCGCACTCCGACTGCGGTGCGGGACAGAATAAAAAAACCGGCCCAGAAGGCCGGTCAAACGCAGGGTGGTTGGCTACCCGATTTATTGCAGCGCACGTGGACGCGCGTTGCGCTGCTCGGCGTCAGGCGCAGTGGCGCTTTGCAGCTGGAAGTCGAACTTCACTTCGGCGAAACGATTGCCCTGGAAACCATGATCACGCGCAGCAGCCTCGCTCTCGATGAAGTCCACGTCGCCGATCAGGCCTTCGCGAGTGGCATAAGCGAAGTCGTCCCACAGGTACTCGTCGCCAGCCAGGTTGATCTGCGTGGTCAGGTGACGATAACCAGGCGCGGAGATGAAGAAGTGGATGTGCGCCGGGCGGTTGCCGTGACGACCGAGCTGATCGAGCACTTCCTGGGTGGTGCCATCGGGCGGGCAGCCATAGCCGGACGGCACGATGCTGCGCGCGCGGTAGCGGCCATCGGCATCGGTGACGATGCGGCGGCGCAGGTTGAACTCGCTCTGGCTCGAATCGAAGTAGGAGTAGGTGCCCTTGGTGTTGGCGTGCCACAGATCGACCACGGCACCGGCGACCGGCTTGCCATAGACATCGACCACGCGGCCATGCAGGTACATCGGCGTGCCCGGGTCGGTGCCATCGTCCATCCGCGCCTCGCCTTCGGACAGCGGCGCGCCAGCCACGTACAGCGGGCCTTCGATGGTACGTGGAGTGCCGCCGAGCAGGCCGGCCGCCTCGTCCTTGGCATCGAGCAGCAGATCCAGGTAGTGCTCCAGACCCAGGCCGGCCACCAGCAGGCCGGCTTCGCTGCGCGCGCCCATGCGGTTGAAATAGTCCACTGCCTTCCAGAACTCTTCGGTGGTGACCTCCATATCTTCGATGATACGGATGCTGTCCTGCAGGATGCGATTGACCAGCGCCTTCATGCGCGGGCTGCCCTGGTCGTTGGTGAGACCGCTGACTTCCTTGAAGAAGTTCTGGACGCTTTCGGTATGCGACAGTTTGATGCTCATGATTATTTCCTCATCTTGTTTTTATCGATTGGAAGATTGATCAGCGATCGTCCTGGTGGATCGAAGAAGGATGACGGCACAGGCCGTTCACCTCGATGTCCATGTAGGGGAACAGTGGCAACTGCATGAGGGTGTCGTGCAGCTCCTCGACGCTGGCCAGGTCGAAGACGCTGTAGTTGGCGTAGTGACCGGCGATGCGCCACAGGTGGCGCCACTTGCCTTCGCGCTGCAGGCGTTGCGCCAGTTCTTTCTCGTCAGCCTTGAGTTTGGCCGCCTGGGCGGGATCCATGTCGACCGGCAACTTCACGGTCATCTTCACGTGGAACAGCATGTTGGCTTTCCTCCTTCGGGCAGGGTCAGGAACGGCGGAAGCGCGCCAGGCGCTCTTCGTCGAGGGTCAGGCCGATGCCAGGCAGGCGCGGCACGTGCAGCTGGAAGTCGCGGTACAGCGGCGGCTCGGTGACGATTTCCTCGGTCAGCAGCAGCGGGCCGAACAGTTCGGTGTCCCAGGCCAGCTTGTTCAGGGTGATGAAGGCATGGGCCGAAGCCAGGGTGCCGACACTGCCTTCGAGCATGGTGCCACCGTACAGGCCGATGCCGGCCGCCTCGGCGATGCAGGCGGTGCGCAGCACGGCGCGCGGGCCGCCGTTCTTGGCGATCTTCAGGGCGAACACCGGGGCAGCGCCGTCGCGCGCCAGGTTGAAGGCGTCTTCGACACACTCGATGGATTCGTCGGCCATGATCGGTGCCGGGCTGGACTGGTTCAGGCGTACCTGACCACCACGGTTGTGGCGCGAGATCGGCTGCTCGATCAGGTCGATGCCGTTGTCGCCGAGAATGCGGCAGGCGCGCAGGGCTACCGCTTCGTCCCAGGCCTGGTTGACGTCGACACGCACACTGGCGCGCTCACCCAGGGCCTGCTTGATGGCGATGACGTGGGCCAGATCCTTGTTCACCTCACCAGCGCCGATCTTCAGTTTGAAGATACGGTGGCGACGGGCTTCGAGCATCTGCTCACCTTCGGCGATGTCCTTGCGGGTATCGCCGCTGGCCAGGGTCCAGGCCACTTCCAGGCTATCGCGCACGCGGCCGCCGAGAATCTCACTGACCGGCAGACCGAGGCGCTTGCCCTGAGCGTCGAGCAGCGCGGTTTCAACTGCGGAGCGGGCAAAGGTGTTGCCCTTCACCACACGGTCGATGCGCTGCATGCAGGCGTTGATGTTGCTCGCGTCCTGGCCGATCAGCAGCGGCGCGAAGTGACGATCCAGGTTGACCTTGATGCTGTCCGGGCTCTCGTTGCCATAGGACAGGCCACCGATGGTGGTGGCCTCACCGATGCCCTCGACGCCGTCGGCGCAACGCAGGCGCAGGATCACCAGGGTTTGGTTCTGCATGGTGTGCATCGCCAGCTTGTGCGGGCGGATGGTCGGCAGGTCGACGATGATCGCTTCGAGCGACTCGATCGCGGCGTGGCTCATTTCAATACCCATCAGGTTGTTCATATGTGTGATCGGATATTGATCCTGCATTTTGACAGGTTCCAATATTGATTTTGTCTGCAACAATACCCTGCAGGTATCGTCAACTTCAGAGGACAGCCGCTCATGGAGCTTCGCCACCTGCGCTACTTCCAGGCGCTCGCCGAGACCCTCAACTTCACCCGTGCCGCCGAGCGTCTGCACATTGCCCAGCCGCCGCTGAGCCGACAGATCCAGCAGCTCGAGGAGGAACTTGGCGTAGCCCTGCTCGAACGCGGCCGGCCGTTGCGCCTGACCGAAGCCGGGCGCTTCTTTCACGAACACTCCAGCGCCCTGCTCGAGCAACTGGGCAAGGTCTGCGACAGCACCCGGCGCATCGGCTCGGGCGAGAAGGCCTGGCTCGGCATCGGCTTCGCCCCGTCTACCCTCTACGGCGTGCTGCCGGAGCTGATCCGTCGACTGCGCAGCGATGCCGGCCTGGAGCTGGGCCTGTCGGAAATGACCACGCTGCAGCAGGTGGAAGCGCTCAAGGCCGGACGCATCGACGTCGGCTTCGGCCGTATCCATATCGACGATGCAGCCATCTCGCAGCAGGTGCTGAGGCTCGACCCGCTGGTGGCCGCCCTGCCCGCCGGGCATCCGCTGCTGCCGGGGCCGGTGAGCCTGGCCGAACTGGCCCGCGAGCCGTTCGTGCTGTATCCGGGCAACCCGCGCCCGAGCTACGCTGATCACGTGCTGACGCTGTTCGCCACGCATGGCCTGCAGATCCGTGTGGCGCAGTGGACGAACGAGCTGCAGACCGCCATCGGCCTGGTCGCCGCCGGTATCGGCATCACCCTGGTGCCGGCCTCGGTACAGGTGCTGCACCGCGTCGACATCGACTACGCGCCGCTGCAGGAGGCGCAAGCCACCTCGCCGATCATCATCAGCCGCCGTGTCGGCGACGCCTCGCCAGCGCTGCAGCATTGCCTGGCGCTGGTCAACGAGCTGTCGCACGCACTCCAAGACTGACGCTGCTGGAAGAAAAAAAGCCCGTAAGGAGGGAGACGGGCTGAAGGTACACATGAAAAAAGTCCTGCCCTACTGCAGCGGCGAGAACGCCGCCGGCAGGTAGAGGGTGGAATGCATTTCGCGCAGTTGCGGCCCGGAGTTCTCCGGCGGCCAGACACCGTCCGCCACCGCGCGAGTGCGTACGTCCAGGCGCTGCTCCTGGCTGGCGTACGGCCAGATGTGCAGGTAGCGCGGGGTGCGCCCGTCGGTAGCGAAGAACGCCGCGTAGACCGCCGAATAGCCGGCGCCGGTGCGCGGGCCGACGGCCTTTTCCCAGCCAGCCATGGTCGGTGCCAGGCCGGAGGGAATCAGGTTGTATTCGCGCAGCTCGTAGAACGGCCCGTGGTGGCCGGGCGCCAGAGGCTCGAGGAAAGGAAACAGCGTGTAATTTTCCACCTTCATGTCGAGCATGAAGGCTTCGATACCGAAGGCATCGGGTGCCTGGAGGAAGCGCTCGCGCTCAGCTTGCCGCGCCGTCTCGTCCCGGAAACCGCGCAGCACGGCGATCTGGTTAAGCGGGCCGATTTCGGACGACCAGCAACCCATCAGCACGCAGCCATCGCGCGCCTCGGCGAGCGTCTCACGCAGGTGCTTCAGCGCTTCGGCCGGAGTGCGCACGCGCAGGGTGAAGGTGATCAGTTCGTAGAGTCGCATCGTCTTCTCGCAGCCTGTGAATGCAGGCGGAGCCGGATCTGTCCCGGCCCCGCCGCCGGTCAGAACTTGAAGGTGTAGGAGGTAATCAGGCGGTTCTCCTTGTAGTCAGCACCCGAAGCCGCGCCGTTGCCGTAGCGGGTCTTCACGTCGATGTTGCGCCACTCGAAGCCCACGCCCTTGAGCGGGCCACTCTGCACCACGTAGCTGAGGAAGATGTTGCGTTCGCTCTCGACGTTCTGATCCAGATCGTTGTTGCCACGGTCGATACCGGTGCCGCGCATGTAGCGGGTCATCAGCTTCAAGCCGGGCACGCCATAGCTGGCGAAGTCCAGGTCATAGCGCAGTTGCCAGGAACTCTCGTTGGGCTTGACGAAGGCCACGGTGGACCAGTTCACCAGGTACGGCTGCGGCGCATAGCCGTTGAGGGTGGGGAAGGTACTGTCGCCGAGCATGCGTTGGTAGCCGACACCGATGGCGTGAGCGCCCTTGCGCAGGGTGGTCATGGCGCCGTAGGAGCGGTTGTCGATGTCGCCGTAGAGCGCCTTGCCGTCTTCACGGTTGTCGAAGTAGCGCAGGTCGGTCTTCAGCCCGAAGCCATTACCCAGGTCGGCGTTGTGGGTGGCGCCGAGGTACTGCTGCTGATAGATGTCTTCCAGCTGACCGTAGAAGTAGGTAGCCGACAGGGCCGGGGTGAAGGCATAGGTGGCCCCAGCGAAATTCAGACCATCGCTGCGGCGTTGGATGTCCGGCCCATTGAACAGGTACATCTTCTCGCGGTTGGACGATTCACGGCTGCTGATCTCGGTGAAGCGGCCGGCGGTGAGGGTCAGCTTGTCCACCTCGCGCGACTCCAGCATGAAGCCGTGGTAGGTGGTGATCAGTTGCCGCGAGTCGTCGTAGAAGGCCACCGGCAACGTCGGGCGATGTTCGCCGATCTTCAACTCGGTCTTGGAGTAGCGCATCTTGGCGGTCAGCGCGGCGCGGCCGTAGTCGCGAACCTGCTCGCCCTTGCTGTCATCGTAGGGAATGATGGTGTCCGGGCCGCGGCCACCACCGCCATCGAGGCGATAGGCATATTGCGCAGATACATCGAGACCGAATTGCACAGTGCCTTCGGTATATCCTGAAATGGCGCGAAAGTCGAAACCTTGAGTCCAACTGCCAACACGCGACTTGGGTGCATCGTGCTGTTTGAAGTCACGGTCGATATAGAAGTTGCGCAAACCAAGACTGACTTGTCGATCATCGATAAAGTCCGCTTGGGCGGAAATCGATGCGAACATGCCCATCAGGCCGACAGCACCCATGCTGCTGGCCAGCCAGTTGTTCTGGAACATTGTTTTGATCCTTTGTTACTTGTGCAAGGCACAATGAGTGGAAGCAGATTAATTAGCAGGTAACTCAAACTAGGCAGTTAATCCGCAGTGTTGTTTTTATAACCACTTACTGCAAAAAAGGTCGTAGCAAGGCGCTACCCATAACTATCGGGCAGTTATTTCTTATTAACGGGTACTGCATGTTTCAGGATGAAATGGCACTTCATCCGGCATTTCCGAAGTTACTTCGGAAAATCCTGTGGCACTGGCAAAACGGCGGGTGGGCCACTGCCCACCCACGGCGTCTCAGCAGGCCGAACGTGACTGCTCGCCCAAGCGGTGATAGGCACGGTTGAAATACACCAGGCCGTCCTGGTTCTTGCCGTTACGAATACCCAGCACCTCGCAATAGAAGATGGTGTGCGAACCCACCTCATGCGCCTGGGCGATGCGGCAATCGAAATTGACCAGGGCGTCGTCCAGCAGCGGCGCGCCACTTTCCAGGGTGCTCCAGCTGGCCTGAGCGAAACGCTGGTCGGAGTCCAGTTCGCGGTTGGCGAACACGCCGGAGATGTCCTTCAGCTCGGCGCTCAGCACGTTCACGCTGAGCACGCCGTTCTGCTTGAAGTGGCCGTTGGAAAACGACGCGCGGTTCATGCATACCAGCAGCGTCGGCGGCTGGTCGGTGACGCTGCATACGGCCGAGGCGGTGAAGCCCCAGCGCCCGGCTGCACCGTCGGTGGTGATCACTGATACGGCGCCGCCTAGCAGCGCCATGGCATTACGGAAACCTGTGGTATCGACCATGATCTTGCCCTCATCTATTAGCGGCCTGCGCTAGATATCCAGCACCAGTTTTTTCGACTTGGCGCGCGAACAGCAGACCAGGATCTGGTCGTTGGCGGCCTTCTCGTCATCGGTCAGGTAGACGTCGCGGTGATCCGGTTCGCCTTCCAGCACGTCGCACAGACAGGTGCCACAGACGCCCTGCTCGCAGGAGATTTCCACCTTGATGCCGACGGTGGCGAGGGCATCGATGATGGTCTGGCCTTCGGCAACCTGAACGCTCTTGCCGCTGCGCTGGGCCACCACCTCGAAGCTGTCGCCGCTGGCGTCGACTTCCACCTGGAAGTACTCGCGGTGGATGTGATCCTCGGTGTAACCGGCCTTGCGTGCACCGTCGATGACCCAGTCCATGAAGCCGGACGGGCCGCACACGTAGACGTGCACACCGGCGCCCGGCTGGCCGAGCACGGCCGGCAGGTCGAGCTTCTGCGCATCGCCTTCATCATCGAAGTGAGTGCGTACGCAGGCAGCGAAATCGGCGCCCGCCAGTTCATCGAGGAAGGCCGTGCGGTTGCGCGAACGCCCGCAGTAGTGCAGCTCGAACGGGCTGTCCTGGGCGGTCAGCTGATGCGCCATGGCGATCATCGGGGTGATGCCGATGCCGCCACCGATAAGGATCGAACGGCTGGCGCCCGCAGCCAGGGGAAACAGGTTGCGCGGCGTGCCGACGCTGACGCTGGCGCCCTCGGTGAGCAGCTCGTGAACCGCCACCGAGCCACCGCGCGAAGCCGGATCACGCAGCACCCCTAGGCGGTAGACGCTGGCGTTGGCCGGGTCACCGCACAGCGAATATTGGCGCACCAGGCCGGGTTTGAGGTGGATATCGACATGGGCACCGGCCTCGAAGGTCGGCAGATTGCTGCCCGTCGGATCGGCGAGGTCGAGGATCACCACGCCCTCGCCTTGCTCCTGCCGCTTGCGTACCACCAGGTTCAACACTTGCTCAGTCATACCGACCTTCCCGCACCCTTCGGGGTGCTGATTGTTCTCGTTCGTTACAGTCCGCAGCTCGCACGCGCGGCATTCTTTCTTTTGTCCGCTGCAGCCATTGGGCCGCAGCGGACGGGGTTCAGCGCATGAACAGGCCGCCGTTCACGTCCCAGGTCGCCCCGGTGGTGAAGTAGGCTTCCGGGCGCGCCAGTTGCACCACCAGGTCACCGAGGAAATCGGCATCGCCGAGGCGCTTCACCGGGATATTGGCCAGCAGCCCGGCCATGCGCTCTGGCGGCACTGCCGCATGCACGGCAGGCGACTCGATGGGGCCGGGGGCGATGGCGTTGACCGTCACGCCGGCGGCCGCCAGCTCCTTGGCGAAGATCTTGGTCAGGGTGACGATGGCGCCCTTGGAGGCGGCGTAGTGCGCGCCCGTGGCGGTGCCGCCGTTCTGCCCGGCTAGCGAGGCCATGTTGACGATCCGCCCGTAGCCGGCGCCGGCCATGTGCCCGCCGAACACCTGGCAGCCGAGGAAGATGCTGCGGGTGTTGAGGCTCATGACCTGGTCGAACTCTTCCGGGCTGATCTGCATGACCGGCGTGCTGCGGGTCATCGCGGCGCTGTTGACCGCCACGTGCAGCGCGCCCCAACGGGCCAGGACGGCGGCCAGCGCGGCCTCGAAGTCGGCCTTGCTGGCCACGTCGAGTTGCAGCGCCAGGCTGCGCTGACCGCTCGGATCAAGGCGGTCGGCGGCGGCCTGGGCACGCTCCAGCGAAAGATCGGTGATCACCACCGCATAACCGGCTGCGAACAGCCGGCTGGCGATGGACAGACCGAGGCCCTGGGCGGCGCCGGTGACCAATGCAACTTGGCTCATGGCAGGCCTCTTAGAGGATGTAACCGATACCGGCGAGGGTATCGGTGGAGTTGATCAGCTGGATCAGCTTGCGCTGGATCTTGAAGCAGTCACCGTCACGCTTGAGCTGGAAGGTGATATCGGCGGTGTAGTGCTTGAGCACGTCCTTGCGGAACTCGCGCAGGTTCTGCGCGCAGCGCACGGTGACCACGCCGTCTTCCTCGCCGAGCACGCGAAAGCGCGACAGGCTGCGCACGGTGCGGGCACGCGGGCTGGTGGAGATGGACTCGCCGCCGATCAGGCGCTGCACGCGCAACTGGCGCATGTGATGGTCGTCGTAGGCGTAGTTGAGGGTGTTCTCGAAATCGGTCTCGTTGGGGTCGATGGGGATGATGTAGGTGCCCTTGTCGGCCCACAGGTTCAGCCAGGCGTCGAAGTCGCCGTGGTCGAGCATGTCCGCTTCCTGCCAGATGAAGGCGCTGACGTGGTTGAGCAGTTCAAGATTCATGGTCGTTCTCTTCAAATAAGTGCGTTACGGAACTGAGCAGCAGGCCCCTCTCATCGCGCCGAGAGAGGGGCGAGAACGACTCAGGCCGACATCATCTTTTTCCACTGCTGGTAGGCCGCGCGCATGCCGGTCTCGGCGCTCACGTCGCTGACCAGGCCGTCCTCGCTCGGCTTCTCGCCGGGCAGGCCGCGGTTGAGCATGATCCACAGGTCGCTGCCGGCCTGGGCGCCCTTCTGCACGCGCTCCCAGGCCTCGGAGTCGTCCGGCGTACCGAAGCCCATCGGGCCCTGGAAGTGTTCGTGCAGGCGCAGGCGGTAGCGGTTGGCCACGGCCGGGCCGCCGTCCATGGTGATCACTGCATGGTGGATCTCAGTCTCGTTCACCGAGACCGGCTGCAGCACGCGGAAGAAGGCCATGGAGCAGGCGACGTTGGGGAACAGGTTGAGGTTGAAACCCGAACCGCCGACGGCGCGAACGATGCGGCGCACCTGCTGTTCCTCGATGCCTTCGTCACGCAGCTCCTGGGCCAGGGCCTCGAAGCGCTCGGGGATCGGTTTGTCGAGGTCGGCTTCCAGATCCACCAGGTCGGGGATCATCACCATCACGCTGTGGCCGTTGCCGAGATCTTCGACATAGCCGGGGCCTTCGACGAAATCGAACAGTTCCAGGGTCTGCTCGTCCACCGAGGACAAAAACGACTTGTGCACCAGCGGGAAGTGGTAGGCGTCGGTGGTGTTCTCCAACTGGATCTTCCAGTTGCCGGGGAAGCGGAAGCGATGCTCACCGGAGACCTTCACGCCATAGCCGGCGCCCTGTTTCATGAACAGGTCGATCCATTTCTTCGCCGCGCCGAGGAAATCTTCCAGCGGCTCGATGTCGTCCTTGAAGGTGGCGAAGATCATGCCGTTGTATTGCTCGACGCGCAGGCTGACCAGCGGCAGCTCGCCCTTGTCCAGGCAGTCGGCGTAGCTCTCCGGGTGCGGCACGCCACGCAGGCTGCCGTCGAGGGCGTAGCTCCAGCCGTGGTAGGGGCAGACGAAGCTGTTGGTCTTGCCCTTCTTGTGCTCGCAGACGGTGGCGCCACGGTGGCGGCAGCGATTGAGCAGCACGTGCACGTCCTTCTTGCGGTCGCGCACGACGATCACCGGCTGCTTGCCGATGTAGGTGCTCTTGTAGCTGCCGTTGTCGGGAATCTCGCTGGCGTGCGCCACCCACACCCAGGTGCTGTAGAAGACCTTCTCCAGCTCTTCGTCGAAGATGCGCGCATCGGTGTACAGGGAGGTGTGCACGCGGTCGTGCAGCACCAGGTCGGCCGGCGAGCTGGCCAGGTTCACGGTTTCGATCAGGTTGGTCACGGTCACTCCTCGTCAGCATTACGTGCCGACTCACAATTTCTTTTGCTCGCCTTGTCCGAAAGTCGGAGCTCCGGCTAGCGCCATCTTCGTAGGGTGGGCTTCAGCCCACGTCTGGCCTTTCTGCGGTGGGCTAAAGCCCACCCTAGGTCTGTTGGTTCTTGCCCGGCACGGGCAGGTGGGCATCGCTGTTCCAGGCATCGACCGGGCGACCGAACAGGTTCTCGGTCTGGAAATGGGCCATGCGCCAGACGCCTTGCTCTTCGCGAAAGCGCACCGTCAGCCGCGCCGCATTGAGGTGCGAAGCGCCACTGGCGAAGGTGGAGGTCTGCAACATCACCCAGCTGCCGCTAGCCTCGTCGCCCTCCACGCGGATCAGCTCCGAGCAGAGGAAGTGCACGTTGAGGGCG
The DNA here is from genome assembly GCF_003008615.1 of Pseudomonas mendocina. Classification (NCBI taxonomy): domain Bacteria; kingdom Pseudomonadati; phylum Pseudomonadota; class Gammaproteobacteria; order Pseudomonadales; family Pseudomonadaceae; genus Ectopseudomonas; species Ectopseudomonas mendocina. The sequence continues at coordinate 3,144,394 of NZ_CP027657.1, read as the reverse complement.
AAGTGCGCCGGCTCTGTCATGTAGCCGGCAAACATCGCGCGGATCGCCTCGCGCCCCCGGTAGCCGCCGAAGCTCTTGGCGTACTTCGCGCCCTTGCCTTCCCAGATGGCGTCGGCGGTGAACAGCCCGGCCAGCTCGTCCAGCGGAGTGCGCGCGTCGAGCGCGTCGCACAGCACCATGTAGCGGTTCATGCAGGCACGCACGGCGTTCTCGCTTTCCAGCTGGTGCAGGCGGGCTTCGAGGGATCGGCTCATGGCTCAGGCCCGCTGGATGATCAGTTCACGGCCGGTACGCGCTTCCACCTTGCAGTAGCGCCACAGCTTGTACGGGCCGGTGCCCACGGCGGTGGTGCGGAACAGGTTGCAGGCCGCGTGCACCGTTTCGATGTCCGGCACGTCGGCCAGCAGGTAGGTGGTCCAGGGGTAGCCGGTGGATGGGCCGACCATGCTCTGGTCGTCGTCCATGTTGCCGAATACCGTCACCCCGGGCAGGTCATGGATACCGTTCCACATGGCGCTGAACGCCGCCCAGACTTCCAGTTGCTCTTCACGTGGGGCGTCGAAGAAGTTCTGGTTGATGCCCATGCAGAACAGGACGCGCAGGGCTTTTTTCTCAGTCATCACAATCACCGATCTGTCAGTTGAAAGTCACAGGTAGCCAGGCAGCGGCTTGTTGCCGAAGAAGATCGCGCCGGCGTTCTGGTAGGTCATGTCGCCCATGAAGGCATGCTGGGTGATCACCAGGGTGTCGTTGACGAAGCGCGACAGGGGGTTGTCGCGATAGACACCGGTCATGCCCGAGAGCATCTGCGCGGTGCGCGCCACTTCGGCAGACACACGGGTGGCGTGGGTCGAGGACAGGCGCAGCAGGTTGGTCTGCTCGATGCTCACCGGCGTACCGGCAACCACGCTGTTCCAGGCGTCTTCCATGGCTTCATAGAACCAGGCACGGGCGGCGCGCAGTTCCGCTTCGGCCTTGGCCATCTGCATTTGCGCCAGCGGACGATCGGCCAGAGCCGGAGCACCGGTAACGGAGAAACGACCACTGGCCATGCCGGAGAGGTAGTCCAGGGCAGCACGGGCCACGCCCAGGCCAACCACGGACAGCACCTGCGTGGCGAAAGACAGCGAGGGGTAGCGGAACATCGGCTCATCGAGGTTGGAAGCGCCGCCGCGGACGAACGTCCACTCTTCGGGCACCACCACACCATCGATCACCACGTCGTGGCTGCCGGTACCGATCAGGCCAACCACGTTCCAGGTTTCCTCGATCGCCACCTTCTCCCTCGGCATCACCGCCAGGCGTGGCAGCCCCAACGTCTCGCCGTTCTTCGGGCTGATACCGACGCCAATCAGGCTCGCGCCCTTGCAGCCACTGGAGAAGCGCCAGCGGCCACTGACCTTGAAGCCACCGTCATGCAGATCGGCCGGCTGCGGAGGGAAAATGCCACCGGCAAATATGACGTCCGGGCCATTGGCATAGAGCTTCTCCAGCGTTGCCAGCGGCAGGGCCGCCAGGTACACCGGGTTCATGCCGAAGCTGGCGACCCAGCCGGCGGAGCCGTCGGCGGCGGAGATTTCCTCCACCATCTCGCAGAACTCCATGGGATTGCGCTGCTCACCGCCAAAGCGGGTAGGCACCAGGGCGCGGTAGACGCCCAGCTCCTTGAAACGCTCGATCACGTCATCGGAGATATATCGCTGCTGATCGAATTCCTCACGCTGGGCGCGCTCACGGATATCGACCAGCAGCGCCTGAAAGGCTTCATTTGCGGTAATCGGGGCAAGGCGCTGGCAATCCAGCTCGCTTAGGGAAGACATGGGCTTCTCCAGGATGGGCATGGTTATTGTTCGAGGCGCTGCAGCAATTCGCGGGCGACTGCCAGAAGCAGTTCATCCGCGCCTTTGGCAGCGACCAGTTGTAGTCCCACCGGCAACTTCGAAGCCCCTTCGAAAGGGATGCTCAATGCCGGGTGGCCAGTCAGGTTGAAGGGGCGTACGAAAGCGGTCATGCCGATGGCCGCGCGGGTATCGGCAGCATCTGCAACGAGTGCCGGGTAATCCGGCATGGTCGGCAGGGCGAGAATCGGGTACTGCGCCAGGGCGGCATCCACCTCGGCGGTAAACGCGGCGCGGCAGCGTTCGGCGTCGGCCAGGGCCTCGTCACGGGTGTCACGCGCGGCCAGCAGCCGGCCAGCGACGTCGGCGCCGACCAGGCCGCTGTCAACCAGGTGCCCGCAGGCATTCCAGGTTTCCCGGTTGATCACCGCCAGGCCAGCGTCGTAGGCCGCCGGCATGCCGGGCAAGGGTGCCTCGTGCAACTCGAAATCAGAGGCTTCGAGCACCGCATCGACAACGGCCTGCACCTCCGGGTTGGCCTGCACCGGCACCACGCCAATACGGATGCCACTCACGCCCGGCAGGGCATTGAAGGAAGGATCGATGACCTGCATCGCGCTGATCAGCGTGTCGATATCGGCGGCGAACGGGCCGACGCAATCCAGCGAGGTCTGCGTCGGCATCACCCCGGCGCGGCTGACCCGGCCAAAGCTGGGCTTGAGACCGAACACGCCACAGCAGGCAGCAGGAATACGTACCGAGCCACCGGTGTCGGTGCCCAGGGAGAAATCGCACAGACCAGCAGCGACGGCAGCGGCCGAACCACTGGAAGAGCCGCCGGGAATGCGTCCGGGGTAACGCGGGTTGTCTGCCGTACCCGTCCAGGCATTGAGCCCCGTGGTACCGAAGGCCAGCTCGTGCAGGCTGGTCTTGCCCAGCAGTTGGCAGCCGGCGTCGAGCAACGCCTGAACCACGTCGGCATGGCGCTCGGCATCCGGCGCATGCTCAAGAGCACGACTGGAAGCACGGGTGGGATGGCCAGCCACATCGATGGTGTCCTTCACCATCACACGGGGGCCTTGCCCACCGAGCTTCAGCTTCTCGACCACTATCGCCATCTGCTTCACCCACTGCCGTTCTTGTTGAAAAACCGAACCGCCACATGAGCTGCGATTCGCGTAAATCCAGAATCGGAAGAATTACGTGAATTGTCAATTGAATTATCGCTTAAAAAAGAGTGTGTAGATTCGGTGCATTTTCGGTATCGCAAGCACCATTCTCGTGCAGTTTGGTAACACTAAAAACCTGTAACATTCACGCATAAATCACATATAAATCCTTTAAAAACATATATTTAAAGAAAAAATGAGATTGACTCTCAACGCACACAAGGATTTTTAACGATCTCTTCAGCGCAGCAATAATGGCCGATAACCGCACAGAAATTGCACAATTTAAACGGCGTTTTTAAAGGCAAAAAACGCGCTTTTTAACCAACAAAAAGCACTAAAAAAACGTCCTTTTCCGCTCACGGAAAAGGACGTCCAGGCCCGATGAAATCAGCCATGAGGTGATCTGCATCACCCTCTCGGATGGAGCACCTCGGTACTGCCGCAGGAGGGCAAGCCAAACGCTCGGTTCGCGACCGAGCAGGGCCATGCGACAGGTCGGTGCACGCCGTTCTGGCACGGGAGGTGCAAAACAGCCTGTGTCGGACGGGTCAATCGCCGACAGCGCCCAAAGGCGCCAGAACAACAAGAAGACGACAAACCCTCCCAACCGGCAGGGCTCTGTCTCTCCAAATAGCCTTGCAACCCCTCGGAGTACGTCATGCACTTCAAACGAGCTGTGTCCACCCTCCTCCTCAGCGCCGTCTGCGCTTCCTTCGCACAAGCCGAGGTAAAGGTGGGTGTCATCACCTCCTCTACCGGCCCCATCGCACTGGTCGGGCTACCGCAGAAGAACTCCGTCCCGCTGCTGCCCACTCAGGCCGGCGACCAGCAGGTGAAGTACATCGCCCTGGATGACGGCAGCGACCCCACCGCCACCGTCAAGGCGCTGAAGAAGCTGATCAGCGAGGAAAATGTCGACGCCATCATCGGCCCGAGCGGCTCGCCCAATGCCATGGGCGTGATTCAGTTCGTCGCCGAAGCCGGCGTGCCGTTGCTGGCACCGGTCGGCACCGCCGCCGTGGTGTTGCCGATGACCGAGCAGAAGAAGTGGGTATTCAAGACCACGCAGAACGACGACCTGATCGCCAAGGCCCTTGTCGAGGACATGAACGCCCGTGGCGTGAAGACACTCGGCTTCATCGGCACCGCCGATCCCTACGGCGAGAACTGGTCGAAGGTGATGGGCACACTGGCCGCCGAACACGGCATCAAGATGCTGGCCAGCGAACGCTTCCAGCGCCAGGACACCTCGGTGACCGGGCAGAGCCTGAAGATTCTCGCCTCGCGTCCCGACGCGGTGCTGGTGGCCGCGCCGGGCAGCTCGGCGGTTCTGCCGCAGACCACCCTGTTCGACCAGGGCTACCGTGGCCAGATGTACCAGACCCACGGCGCGGCCCTGCCGGACTTCCTCAAGCTCGGCGGCAAGAAGGTCGAAGGCACCATCCTCGCTGCCAGCCTGATGCTGGTGCTCGAGCAGATGCCCGACAGCCATCCATCCAAGGCAATCGCCGGCGACTACGTGGCGGCTTACGAGAAACTCAATGGCAGCAAGCCGGCCACCTTCGGCGCCAATACCTATGACGCCGGGCTGCTGCTGCAACAGGCGATTCCGGCTGCCGCCGCCAAGGCGCAACCCGGCACGCCCGAGTTCCGCGCAGCCCTGCGCGATGCGCTGGAAGCGACCCACGAGTTCGCCGCCACCCAGGGCGTCTACACCATGAGCGCCGAGGATCACAGCGGCTTCGACGAGCGCGGCCGCGAGCTGATCCAGGTGAAAAACGGCAACTGGACGCTGCTCAAGCGCGACTGATCGCTCCGCGTGATACCCCGTAGGGTGGGCCGGGCGGCGATCCGCTTTAGCCCACTGTTCGCTGGTGGGCTGAAGCCCACCCTACGGGGCCTGTGGCTCGAACGCCCCATACCGTAACAAGAGTTTCCGATATGAATTTCCAGATTGCCCTGCTGCTCGGCCAGGACGGCATCACCAACGGCGCCATCTACGCGCTGCTGGCGTTGTCGATCCTGCTGGTCTTCACCGTGACGCGCATCCTGCTGATCCCGCTGGGTGAGTTCGTCACCTACGGTGCGCTGACCATGGCTGCCCTGCAGGCCGGCCAGCCCACCGCGCTGGTCTGGCTGTTGCTGGCGCTGACCCTGGCCGACTGCGCCATGGATCTGTACGACGCCACCCGCGCCAGCCGCAGTTTCCGTTTCCCGAAACGCATCGTGCTCAAGCTCGCCTATGCCCTGGCCATGGTCGGCCTGATCCGCAGCCTGCCGCTGGCGGAGCTGCCCATGGCAGTGCAGGCCCTGCTCACTCTGGCGCTGGTGGTACCGCTCGGCCCGCAGCTCTATCGCCTGGTGTTCCAGCCGCTGGCTTCGGCCAGTGCACTGGTGCTGCTGATCGTATCCATCGCCGTGCACGTGGCCATGGTCGGTATCGCCCTGCTGCTGTTCGGCCCAGAAGGTGCACGCACCCAGCCCTTCTCCGAAGCCGGCCTGACCCTCGGCCCGGTGACCTTCAACAGCCAGACCCTGTGGGTCATCGCCGTGTCCCTGGCGCTGATCATCAGCCTGTTCCTGTTCTTCGAACGCAGCCTCTATGGCAAGGCCCTGCGTGCCACCGCGGTGAATCGCATGGGCGCACGATTGATGGGCATCTCGCCGAACCTGGCGGGCAAGGCCACCTTCGCCTTGGCCACCTTCATCGGTGCACTGTCGGGCATCCTCATCGCCCCCATCACCACCCTGTATTTCGACTCCGGCTTCGTCATCAGCCTCAAGGGTTTCGTCGGCGCCATCATCGGCGGTCTGGTGAGCTACCCGGCGGCCGCCCTGGGCGCGCTCGCCGTGGGCCTGATCGAGGCGTTCTCGATGTTCTGGGCCAGCACCTACAAGGAGATCATCGTCTTCACCCTGATCATCCCCTTCCTGCTCTGGCGTTCCCTCACCAGCCGTCATGTGGAGGACGATGAATGAAACCGCGCTACCTGATCCTCGCCCTGGTCGCCGTACTGGCCGTGGCGCCGGCGGTGCTGCCGCCCTACTACGTCACCCTGCTCAACTACATCGGCCTGTACACCCTGGTGGTGCTCGGCCTGGTGCTGCTCACCGGCGTCGGCGGCATGACCAGCTTCGGCCAGGCCGCCTTCGTCGGCCTCGGCGCCTACACCAGCGCCTACCTGACCACCGTGCAGGATCTACCGAGCTGGCTGGCCTGGGCCAGCGCCTCGCCCTGGCTGACCCTGCTGATCGGGCTGGCCCTGACCGCCATCGTGGCCCTGGTGCTCGGCGCGCTGACGCTGAAGCTGTCCGGCCACTACCTGCCGCTGGGTACCATCGCCTGGGGTCTGTCGCTGTACTACCTGTTCGGCACCCTGGAGTCGCTTGGCGGGCACACCGGCGTCAGCGGCCTGCCGAGCATTTCCCTGTTCGGCTGGGCGCTGGACAAGGGCGAGAAGATCTATTACCTGATCTGGGCGATCCTGCTGGGCGCCATGCTCGTCACCCAGAACCTCCTCGACTCGCGTGAAGGTCGTGCCATCCGCGCACTCAAGGGCGGCCAGCTGATGGCTGAGTCGATGGGTGTGAACACCTTCCGCACGAAGATGGTGATCTTCCTCATCTCCGCGCTGTTCGCCGCCCTCTCCGGCTGGCTCTACGCGCACACCCAGCGCTTCGTGAACCCCACGCCGTTCGGCCTGCACATGGGCATCGAGTATCTGTTCATGGCGCTGATCGGCGGCGTGGCCAGCGTCTGGGGCGCCCTGCTCGGCGCCGGCGTGCTGACCATGCTCAAGCAGTGGCTGCAGGATCTGCTGCCGCAGTTGCTGGGCAATACCGGCAACTACGAGGTGATCGTCTTCGGCATCGCCATCGTGCTGCTGATGCAACGCGCGCCGGGCGGCCTGTGGCCACTGCTGACGCGCCTGCGGCCTGATGCCTGGAAGCCACGCCGCGCTGCCCGCCCAATCGACGACGCCAGCGAGCTGCCGCAGCGCGAGGCGCCGGTCGTCGGCGAGGTGCTGCTGGAAGCCCGCGACGTGACCCGTTGCTTCGGCGGCCTGGTAGCCAACAACGAGATGAACCTGGAGGTACACGCCGGGGAAATTCTCGCCCTGATCGGCCCCAACGGCGCCGGCAAGAGCACCCTGTTCAACCAGCTTTCCGGCGTCGATACGCCCACCTCCGGTGAAGTGCTGTTCCGTGGCCAGCGCATCAACGGCATCCCCTCGCGGCGTATCGCGCGCATGGGCATGAGCCGCACCTTCCAGCACGTCAAGCTGCTGCCGGAGATGAGCGTGCTGGAGAACGTCGCCCTCGGCGCCCACTTGCGCGGCAGCAAGGGCGTACTCGCCGCAGCCCTGCGTCTGGATCGCGCCGAGGAAGCACGCCTGCTCGCCGAAGCGCGCCGTCAGCTGGAACGGGTCGGCCTCGGTGACTACCTGTACGTGGAAGCCGGCAGCTTGGCGCTGGGCCAGCAACGCATCCTCGAAATCGCCCGCGCGCTGTGCGCCAACCCCTGCCTGCTGCTGCTCGACGAGCCGGCCGCCGGCCTGCGTCACAAGGAGAAGGAAGCCCTCGGCCAGTTGCTCAGCCGCCTGCGCAGCGAAGGCATGGCGATCCTGCTGGTCGAGCACGACATGGACTTCGTCATGGGCCTGGTCGATCGCGTGGTGGTGATGGAGTTCGGCCAGCGCATCGCCTTCGGCCTGCCGGCCGATGTGCAGAAGGATCCGGCAGTGCTGGAAGCCTATCTAGGAGGAGCGGAGTGATGAACATGCCCATGCACAACCTGCAGCACACGCAGAACCAGGTAGCCAACCCGGTGCTGGACGTCAGCGACCTGTGCGTCGCCTACGGCAAGGTCGAGGCGCTGTCCAACGCCAGCCTGCGCGTCGGCCAGGGCCAGATCGTCACCGTGATCGGCCCCAACGGCGCCGGCAAGACCACCCTGCTCTCGGCCATCATGGGCGTGCTCGGCTCGCGAGGCCGGGTCGCCTTCGACGGCAGCCTGGAAGCCGTGCCGGAAGTCGAGGTGATGGTCGGCCGCGGCCTCGGCCTGGTGCCGGAGAAGCGCGAGCTGTTCAGCAGCATGTCGGTCGCCGACAACCTGCTGCTCGGCGCCTTCCAGCGCCACCGCAGCGGCCAGCGCGACCACGGTCAGACGCTCAAGGAGGTCTACGAACTGTTCCCGCGCCTGTGGGAACGCCGCGAGCAACTGGCCGCCACCCTCTCCGGTGGCGAGCGGCAGATGCTCGCCGTCGGCCGCGCGCTGATGGCCAAGCCCAAGCTGCTGATGCTCGATGAACCGAGCCTCGGTCTGGCGCCACTGATCACCCGCGAGATCTTCCGCATCATCACCACCCTGCGCCAGCAGGGCGTGTCGATCCTGCTGGTGGAACAGAACGCCCGCGCCGCCCTGCGCGTGGCGGACTACGCCTACGTGCTGGAAACCGGACAGATCGCCATGCAGGGCCCAGCCGCGCAACTGGCCGATGACCCGCGGGTGATAGAGGCCTACCTGGGCCTAGCCAGCAAGCATCAGGAAATGCTCGCTACCTGAACCCACGGCGCCCGCCTGGCGGGCGCCGTCGTCTGCTCTGTAAGGAAGCATGCTCATGCTCAACCCAACGCCACTGCGCGTGTGCATCGCCGGTGCCGGCGCGATCGGCTGCACCCTTGCCGCGCGCCTGGTCGAAAGCGGCCAACCGGTCAGCCTGCTGGCACGCGGCAAGACGCTCACCGTGCTGCGCGACAACGGCATCCAGTTGACCGACCTGGACGGCGAACACCGCGTGCACGTCAGCGCCAGCGATGACTGCCGCGAACTCGGCGAACAGGATCTGCTGTTCATCTGCACCAAGGCGCCGGCCCTGGCTGGCCTGCTGCCCGAATTGGCGCCGCTGATCGGCCCCGACACCGTGGTGGTGCCAGTGGTCAACGGCGTGCCCTGGTGGTACTTCCACGGCATCGAAGGCCGACTCGCCGGCCGCCGCGTCGAAGCCGTCGATCCCGGCGGCATGCTCAGCGCCAGCCTCGACCTGCACCACGTACTCGGCTGCGTGGTGTTCATCACTGCCGAAAGCAGCGCACCGGGCGTGGTGCGCTCGAACAACCCGCACCTGATGATCTTCGGCGAGCCGAACGGGCAGATGAGCGAACGCCTGGAACGGGTGCGCGCGCTGATCGCCGCCAGCGGCATCGAGGCACGCGCTACCGAGCGTATCCGCGATCAGCTGTGGACCAAGATCATCGCCAACCTGACTTCCAACCCGCTGTCGGTGGTCACCGGCGCGACCCTGGAGCAGCTCTACGGCCAGGCCGAGCTGAAGACGGTGGTCGGCAAGATTCTCCAGGAAACCCTGCTCACTGCTGCGGCTTATGGCGCACGCATCCAGTTCGATCCACAGACCTTCATGGAGCTGGGCGCCGGTATGGGTGCGGTGCGCACCTCGATGCTGCAGGACTACGAACAGGGTCGGCCACTGGAGCTGGCCGCCATCGGCGACGCGGTCGTCGAGTTGGCCGGTTACCAGGGCCTGGCCATGCCCACCACCCAGGACATCCTCGCCCTGGCGCGCTTTCGCAGCGCACCCGGTCACGTCCATTCCCCCGCACATTGATACGAGACTTCGCCATGAACGCCATGACCGATTTCAGCAAGCCCGCCCATTGCAGCGACGAAGAATGGGCACTGCGCGTCAAGCTCGCCTACTGCTACCACCTGGTGGACTGGTTCGGCTGGACCGAGACCATCTTCAACCACATTTCCGCACGCCTGCCTGGCCCGGCCCATCACTACCTGGTCAACCCCTTCGGCCTGAACTACAGCGAAGTCACGCCGGGCAACCTGCTCAAGGTCGACCTGCACGGCAAGAAGCTCGAGCCCTCGCCCTACGACGGCAACCCCGCCGGCTTCGCCCTGCACAGCGCCGTGCACGGCGCGCGTGACGACATCCAGTGCGTGATCCACACCCACACCACGCCGATCTCCGCCGTGGTGCAGAAGAAGCGCGGCTTCACCCATGACGACTTCTACGGCGCCCAGCTGCATGGCCGCATCGGCTACCACACCTTCGAGGGCATCACCCTGTTCGATGACGAGAAGGCGCGGATGATCGAGAGCCTCGGCAACAAGCACGTGCTGGTGCTGCGCAACCACGGCATCGCGGTAGGCGAGAGCAGCATCGAGAAGACCTTCTTCCTGCTCTGGACGGTGCAGCGCGCTGCCGAGAACCAGTGCGCCGCCGGTGCCCTGGGCGGCGAGGACAACCCGCTGGAGGACGGCATCGCCGCCAAGTGCTCCGACCTCACCGCGATGCTGATCCGCGAGAGTGGTTTCGCCACCAAGTTCTATGACGCCATGGTGCGCAAGATGCGCACCGAACGGGCCATGCACTGGTAAGCGCACGGCCTGCCGACGCAGGCCACAGCCGAGGAGTCGTGTCATGCAAGCTGCCGCCAGCATCCCAACAGGTTTCCAGGAGCCACCGATTTCCCGGCTCGATCCGCAGGGTGTCCTGCTCACCTGCAACGCTGCCTATCTGGACATGTGCGGCTACGCCGAACACGACGTGGTCGGCAAGCCTCACGAACTGATCAACCACCCGCACATGCCGGCATCGGTGATCGCCAGCATGTGGCGTGCGCTACGCGCTGGCGTGCCATGGACGGCACCCGTGATGATCCGCCACAGACAAGGTGACGCGGACTGGCACAACCTCTATGTGGTACCGCTGTTCGATGACGGCAAGCTGGCGGCGCTGGGCACCGTCTATCAACCCATCGAGCCGGCGCAGGCGCGCCAGGCCGAGCGCCTCTATGCGCGCCTGGCACAGGGCCAGGCACCCTGGAAGCCACTTCAGCGGTTCAGCGAACTGCTGCTGGGTCATGGCCTGCAACTGGCGCTCGGCCTGGGCCTGGCGCTGGCCACACTGCTGGCCTACTTGCCGGCCGCCCTGGGTCTGCCTTTGCTGCTGGCACTGGGCCTCGCCGGGCTGCAGCCAGCGCTGCGTCAGCGCCAACTGAGCCGCACCCTGCTCGCCCAGCACGCCCAGGCCTACAGCGACCCGCTGCTGACGCCGCTATACGCCCAGCACCCCGGGCCGACCAGCCTGCTGGCCATGGCCCTGGAAAGTCAGCGCGCGCGCATGAGCACGGTGATGTCGCGCATCTGCATCAACAGCGTGGTACTGCGTCAGCAGGCGCGGACCTCGGCCGACGTGGTCGATCACTCGGTCGAGCAACTGGATCGCCAGGTGCGCGAAACCGAGCAGACCGCCGCCGCGATCAACCAGATGAGCGCCACCATCCAGGAACTGTCGCGCAACCTGCAGCACACCGCGCAAGCCGCGCAGAACGCCGACCAGTTGGCCCGTGATGGCGAGCGCCTGTCTGACGACAGCCAGCGCTCGGCCCAGACCATGCGCCATTCGGTAGGCGAAATTGGCCGGGCAGTCGGCAGCCTGGCGGCGGCCATCGAATCCATCGGCGGCGTGGCCACGGTGATCCAGAGCATCGCCGAGCAGACCAACCTGCTGGCCCTCAACGCCGCCATCGAGGCCGCCCGCGCTGGCGAGTCCGGGCGCGGCTTCGCGGTGGTCGCCGACGAGGTACGCAGCCTCGCCTCGCGCACCCGCGAATCGACCCACGAGATCCAGCGCTCGCTGGAAACCCTGCGTCAGGACAGCGGCACTGCGCTGGCCACCGCGCAGCGCGGCGAACAGGCGGCCCTGCGCGCCAGTACCGACGTCGAGCAGGCGCGCCAGGCACTGACGCGCATCTGCGCCGAGGTCGCGCAGATCAGCGGCATGAGCCTGCAGATGGCTGCCGCCATCGAGCAGCAGGGCCAGGTCGCCGAGCAGATCAACCAGCAGATCACTGAGATCGCCGGCTTCACAGAGCGCACCAGCCAACAGGCCGGACGCACCAGCGAGATCAGCCAGGCACTGCACCAGTTGGCCGAGTCGCAGTTGGGGTTGGCACAACGCTTCCTCAAAGGCTGAGAACCTGCCTACGACCTGCTGCGCGTCGGCCTGGCGTCGTTAAAAACGCCCTGGATCGCCAGCCCGGTCGAATGCTCATTTACAGTCCGTAAACTGCGCTTTCTCAGGCGTTTGACTCGCTGGCGCTCACCCTTCGGGCCAGCCTACGGCTGTTACTCCCGTTGGTCGTTGCGCCTAGCCAGTCTCTAGCTCGCAAGGTCGTAAACAGACGCTGAAAACAAAGCGTCTGGCAGCCAGGTACAAGAACTTGGCCACCAGGATCAAGCGACGCCCGGCCCAGGGCGATTGAATGGCGCACACGAGCTCATCGGCCAACCCGATGCCCTTCGCCATTCGTCCTGCCTGGAGGCCTTCCGATGAAGCGGCTCTTCGCCCTGCTGCTCCTGCTTGCCAGCACCGCCCATGCCGAGGAGGTGCTGCGCGTCTATGGCTGGAAGGACTATATCGACCCGCAGGTGCTCGAGGACTTCCGCGCGCAGACCGGCATCAGCGTCGATTACCAGGCGTTCACCACCTCGGACGAACTGCTCGCGGCGCTGGCCGCCGATACCGATCACGACCTGGTGATGCCCAGCCATTTCATGCTCGAACAACTGATCGCCGAGGGCCGCCTGGCACCACTGGATACAGGCCGTTTGCGCCATCACGCCAGCCTCGATCCCTGGCTGCTGTCGACCCTGGCCGGCATCCCAGCTGCCAACCGTCATGCGGTGCCTTATCTATGGGGCTCCATCGGCCTGGTGGTCGACCCGCAACAAGCCCAGAAACATTACGCCGGCGCGCTGCCCAACAGCTGGAGCCTGCTGTTCGATCCCGAGCAGGCGGCGCAACTGAGCCGTTGCGGACTGGGTCTGCTGGACGCTGCCGAGGAAACCGGCTCGCTGCTGCTCAACTACCGCGGCCGGCGCCTGTCTGCCAGCAGCGACCGGCAGATCGTGCGTCAGTTGCGCAGCCTCGAAGCGGTCGCGCCGCTGCTGCGTACCCTGAACAACTGGGCCTTCGTCGACGAGCTGGTCGCTGGCCGCCTGTGCCTGGCCATGGCCTGGAGCGGCCATGCGGTACGGGCGATGGAAGGCAATGCGCAGTTGCGTTACCAGATTCCAGACGAAGGCGCGGCGATCTACATCGACACCCTGGCGATCCCCACCCACGCCGCCAATCCACAGCTGGCCTACCGCTTGATCGACTTTCTCATCGACCCGCCCGTAGCCATTCTTAACGCCCGCGCCACCCGTTTCTATCCGCCGCTGCCCAGCACTGCGCCCGCCATGCAGAGCTTCGCCGCCGAGCATCCGGCGCAAGTGCTGACGGCCGAACAGCGACGCCGCAGCTACCTGCTGGAAGGCCTGCCGCCCCGCCAGAAGCAGATCCTCGACGAGGCCTGGACGCGAGTCAGAGCCGCCCGGCACTGACGGCGTCAGAGTGGCAGGCATCTACAACAAGCTGTCCGCCATGATCAATTTTTCCACCCTGGCCGGATGCTATGAATAGCGCCCAGTGATTCACCGATCCGCCCCGAACAATCTACTGAGCACGGCCCTGGAGTATTTGACGACGCCAGGCTCGCGCATAGCAGATCGTAGACAGGTTCCAGGCGCAGGGGAATTTGGCAGCGACGTACAAAAGACTGTCCAGCACGATCAATTTCTTCTGGTCGGTAAAGGCTTGAATGGCGCTTCGACGATTTATCTCGACCCCTTCGCGAGAGACCAACACATGCCACATCAGGAATATGACTACATTGTGATCGGCGCCGGCTCGGCGGGCTGCGTGGTCGCCGCCCGACTGATCCAGCAAGATGCCGGCAGCGTGCTGCTGCTCGAAGCCGGCGGCAAGGACAGCAGTCCCTTTCACACCATGCCGGCCACTGTAGTGCAGGTCTTTCAACAAAAGTCCTGGCCGTACATGACCGTACCGCAGAAGCACTGCAACAACCGCGAGATGATCATCGCCCAGGGCAAGGTGCTCGGCGGCGGCAGTTCGGTGAACGGCATGATTTACATCCGCGGCCAGCAGCAGGACTACGACGACTGGGTCAGCGACTGGAATTGCCCGGGCTGGGGCTACCGCGACGTACTGCCCTATTTCAAGAGAGCCGAAGCCAACGAAAGCCTGGGTAGCGAGTTCCACGGTCAGGACGGCCCGCTGCCGGTCAGCGAAAACCGCTATCGCCACCCGATGACCATGGCCTTCGTACGTGCCGGCCAAGAGCTGGGCCTGCCCTACGTCAACGACTTCAACGGCGCATCCCAGGAAGGCGTCGGTTTCTACCAGACCACCACCCGTAACGGCGCCCGCGCCAGCACCGCGCGTACCTACCTGAAGTCGGTACGCGACAGCAGCAGGCTGCGTGTGGTGACCGACGCCCTGGTACACAAGGTGGTGATCGAGCACGGCCGCGCCACCGGCGTGATCTTCAGCGAGAAAGGCGGCGCGCCCACCACCGTCAACGCGCGTGAAGAAGTGATCCTCAGCGCCGGTGCCTTCGGCAGCCCGAAGATTCTCATGCTCTCCGGAGTCGGCCCCAAGGAGCATCTCGCCGAGCACGGCATCGAGACGCTGGTCGACCTGCCGGTTGGCAAGAACTTCCACGATCACCTGCACCTGTCGCTCAACGCCACCACTCATGAACCCAATAGCATCCTTGGCGAAGACAAGGGCTTGCGCGGCATCAAGCACATGGCCCAGTGGCTGGCCTTTCGCAGCGGCCTGCTGACCAGCAACATTCTCGAAGGCGGCGGCTTCATCGATACCCAGGGCACTGGCCGGCCGGATATCCAGTTCATGTTCCTGCCGGTGATGGACAACTTCGACAACACCCCGGGCGAGGTCGCTCCAGCCGCCGAGCATGGCCTTACCGTCAAGGTCGGCCACCTGCGCCCGAAGGCACGTGGCGAGGTGTGCCTGCGCAGCACCGACCCGGCCGACCTGCCGTTGATCGACCCCAACTACCTGGGCGACCCGGAGGATCTGCAAGGCCAGATTCGCGCCGTGCAGGCCGGCCTGCGCCTAATGCAGCAGCCCGCGCTGCGCAGCCTGATCAAGAAGATCACCGCGCCCGAGAACATCGACTGGCGCGACACCGCTGGCATCGAAGCCTTCGTGCGCAAGGCCGTCAAGACCGTCTACCACCCCGGCGGCACCTGCCGCCTGGGCGTCGAGCCAGGCGACTCGGTGGTTGACTTGCAGATGCGCGTACACGGTGTGCCCAACCTGCGGGTAATCGACCTCTCGGTGTGTCCGCAGATCGCCAGCGGCAACACCAATGCGCCGGCAATCATGCTCGGTGAGCGCGGCGCCGATTTCATTCTCGGCAAGGCGCCCCTGGCACTCGATGCGCCAGCCGAACAGGTGCTCGATCTCAATCAGCTGCTCGGAGCCCACAGCGCTTCACTCGTCGAAGCCAGCCGCTCCTGACTGCCCTCGCCACCTTGGCGCCAGCCGTGCGTCAAGGCTGGCGCTCGCCTGAAAATCAGCTCGAGGAACCACTTTCCATGCGCATTTTCTCCCTGCACCACCTGATTGCTCCAGGCCTTCTTTGCCTGCTCGCCGTCGCCCAGAACGCCTTGGCCACCGAGGGCGGCGGCGGTGCTTACGCCAACGGCAGCGAGGGCTTCATGACCGGCGCCCTGCCACCGCCCGGCACTTACCTGGTCAGCTACAACACCTATTACACCGCCGACAAATTTGCCAACGATAACCCGGCCTTCGACGATTTCAAGGTCAGTACCGCCGCCACCATCCTTCGCGCGATTCACGTCACCGACAAGAAGATCCTCGGCGGCAACTGGGCAATGCATGCGTTTCTGGTCGCTGCCGACGTGGACGTCGACCTGGGCGCCGGTGGCCGGCAGAGCCGCGCTGGCATGGGCGACTTCATCTTCGACCCGCTCGCCATCGGCTGGCACAGCGGCAACTGGCACTGGATCGTCGGCATGGACATCTACCTGCCCACCGGCCGTTACGACAAGAACGAGCTGGCCAACATCGGCCGCAACTACGTCACCCTCGAACCGCTGTTCGCCTTCACCTACCGCAACGCGGCCGGCTACGAGTTTTCGATGAAGACCATGTTCGATCACAACTACGAGAACCGTGACACCAATTACCGTTCCGGCAATGAGGTGCATGCAGATTTCGTCGCCGCCAAGCACTTCGGCAACTGGGGCGTGGGTATCGGTGGCTACGCCTACAGACAGGTAAGTGGCGACAGTGGCGAGGGCGCCGTAATGGGTGATTTCAAGGGCCGTGCAATGGCCCTCGGCCCGCAGTTCTCCTACTCCATGGCTAGCGGCCTGAACATCCAGGGCCGCTACCAGCGCGAATTCGACGTACAGAATCGCCCGGAAGGCGACAAGTTCTGGCTGAACATCGCCATCCCTCTCTGACCCTTAACCTCTACTTCAGGATGATCCCATGAGCGACATTTCCCTACTGCCCCAGGTGCGCGAGTTCCTTCAGCGCAACCATGCCCATTTCATCGACGGCGAATACCGCGCGGGTACATCAGGCAAGCGCGTGCCCATCGTCAACCCGGCCAATGGTGAAGTGATCGCGCAGATCACCTGCGCCACCGCCGACGAGGTCGAGTCGGCCGTCGCCGCTGCCCGCCGTACCTTCAAGGGCGAGTGGGCGCAAACCTCGCCCTACCAGCGCGGCGTGGTGCTCAATCGCCTGGCCGACCTGATGGAGGCCAATGGCGAGGAATTGGCGCAACTGGAAACCCTCTGCTCGGGCAAGTCCATCCACCTCTCGCGCATGTTCGAAGTCGGCCAGAGCGCCATCTTCCTGCGCTACTACGCCGGCTGGGCGACCAAGATCAACGGCGAAACCATGAGCCCGTCGTTTCCGTCCATGATGGGCGAGCAGTACACCGCCTTCACCCGCCGCGAGCCAGTGGGCGTGGTGGCCGGCATCGTGCCGTGGAATTTCTCGGTGATGATCGGTGTGTGGAAGATCGCCGCGGCGCTGGCCACCGGCTGCACCTTGGTGCTCAAGCCCAGCGAGTTCACCCCACTGACCCTGCTGCGCCTGGCCGAACTGGCTATCGAGGCCGGCGTGCCGGCGGGCGTGCTCAACGTGGTCAACGGCACCGGCGAGGTCGGCGCCAGCCTGATCGAGCATCCGCAGGTGGCCAAGGTGTCCTTCACCGGCTCGGTGCCCACCGGGCTCAAGGTCGGCCAGAGCGCCATGGCCGCCAACCTCACCCGCGTGACCCTGGAGCTGGGCGGCAAGAACGCCGCCGCGCTGCTGCCCGACGCCGATATCGACGGCGCGGTGGCCGGCCTGATCCAGACCGGCTACGTGCACCAGGGCCAGGTCTGCGCCGCACCGGAGCGCATCTACGTGCACCGCTCGCGCCTCGACGAGACCCTGGCGAAATTCACTGCTGCCCTGCAAGGCATGAATATCGGCTCGCCGCTGGATGAGAGCGTCAACTTCGGCCCGCTGGCCAACAAGCCGCAGTTCGACAAGGTTTCACAGTTCCTGCAACTGGCTCGCGAGCATAGCCAAGTAGTCTGCGGCGGCAAGCCGCTGGCCCGCGCCGGCTACTTCGTCGAACCGACCGTGGTGCTGGCCAACGGGCCGCAGGATCGCCTGCTGCACGAGGAAACCTTCGGCCCGATCCTCTGCGTGCTGCCCTACGACGAGGTCGAGGAGCTGCCGGCGCTGATCAACGACTCGCCGTTCGGCCTCACCGCCAGCGTGTGGACCAACGACCTGTCGCGCGCGCTGCGTCTGATCCCGCAGATCGAGGCCGGCACGGTGTACGTCAACATGCACACCTTCCTCGACCCCTCGGTGCCCTTCGGCGGCATCAAGGCCTCCGGCACCGGTCGTGAATTCGGCAGCGCCTTCATCGACGACTACACCGAACTGAAATCGGTGATGATCCGCTACTGACAGGCTGCGAACGGGCCGCCAGCCACTCTCGGCGGCCCGCTCCCTCACCAACCGCCACTCTCCCCTTCGCCACATCCCCAGCCCTTCCCCGAGCCAGCTAACGGGCGGATATCCGGCCGCATGAAGAAAACCGACCACTGATCTCAGCGCGATATCACACGGCGGTTTCTGGCTCAAAAAATGCTTGAACATTCACGTTATTTGCCAAGTGTGCAGAAACGACACAAACAGCGCACCAAAACATAAAAAATAAAGTGAGGTTGCCTCATGAGCGTGCATACATCCCGTGATTTCGAACGCTGGAACCACAGCGTTCACAGCGTTTGCGGGCGTTTCGAAACCCGACCGGCCTGGCATGACTCGGCCTTCGTCGGCGAGATCGAGCGCATCGACCTGGGCGGCCTGGAAATCGCCGATATCAGCACCAACGCCCTGGCTATCAACCGTCAGCGCGGTAACAGTGCCCGCGCCGATGATCGCTACTATTTTCTGGTGATGCAGCGCGAAGGGGTGATGGCCATCGACCAGGGTGACCGAGAATTCGTACTGAACCCCGGCGACATGGCCCTGCTCGATTCGGCGCAGGCCTTCGAGATGAAACCGCAGGGCCTTATCCGTCAGCTTTCGGTGCACCTGTGCCGGGACATGGTCGACCCGCTACTGCCGCTGGCAGCGCGACGTTTTGGCAAGCTGGAGAAGGAAAGCCCGACCGGGCACCTGTTGCAGGGCATCCTGCAGCAGATCGCCAACGGCGAGCTCAGCTCGGCTACCCAGAACCATTACGGCCCCGCCCTGCAGAGCGCCCTGATCGCCCTGCTGCCGCCGGCTTTCCACGATGAGCAACTGTTCGAACCGGGCCGCCCGCTGCGCCGCCTGGCGGAGAAGATCATCAGCGAATCACTGCCGAATGCGCCGACACCGACCGAGTTGGCGGCGAAGCTGAACGTGTCGGTGCGCAAGCTGTACCGCCAGTTCGAGATCGACGGTGACAGCATCTGCCGCTACATCCAGCGCCAGCGCCTGGAACGCAGTGCGCGGGAACTGGCCGACACCGGCAGCCAGGCGCTACCGATCACCACCATCGCCTACAAGTGGGGCTTCACCGATTCGGCGCATTTCTCGCGCGTGTTCAAGCACTGTTACGGCGTGTCACCGCGAGCCTACCGAGCCGACGCCCTGAACCGCCAACTGGCGAGCCAAGCACACCTGCA
The DNA here is from genome assembly GCF_003008615.1 of Pseudomonas mendocina. NCBI lineage: Bacteria > Pseudomonadati > Pseudomonadota > Gammaproteobacteria > Pseudomonadales > Pseudomonadaceae > Ectopseudomonas > Ectopseudomonas mendocina. Next base: position 3,125,261 of record NZ_CP027657.1, on the reverse strand, counting down.
CGGCTGATTCGGCGCGAGTCAGACCTCGGAAAGATTGTCGAACATGGTGGCCAGGGTCTGGTTGAGCTTGCGGATCTGCGCTTCGGTCATGCCCTTGAAACCGGCATGGAACAGCTCCGCCGTGACCTCGTGCATGGCGAAGTAGGCCTGACGCCCCTTCTCCGTGATGGACACCTGGGTCACGCGGCCGTCGAGATCGCTCTGACGGGTATCGACCAGACCGTCGTCCTTCATCCGGTAGACGATCTTGGTGATGGTGGAGAGCTTGGCCACGGCGAACTCGGAAATCTCCGAGATGCTGGCGTCCTGGGTTTCATACAGGATGTTGAGAACGCGCCAACGAGGAATGTCGAGATCGACCTTCTTCAGCAGCCTTTCCATGCTCATCGAATAGCGGGCGTGAACACGCACCAGCCAATAGAACGGAAACTCTTCCTTGTGAAAATCTTCGCTGATCGGGTTGTAACGATTGCGACGTTTCTTCGGCACCTTCATGGATAGACCGCTTCGATGGGAACAAGGGTAGATAATAGATAATTCTAGTATTTGTTGCACCGTGGCATCGTGCCTCACGGGCCGCGGCGCCTCACCAGCAAGCGCTGGCAAGGCACGTTTTCAGGCGTCAGAACTGGAAGGCGAAGACCAGCTGGCTGTACAGGTTACGGTCGTTGTTACCCAGCTGGGCACCGCCCTCTTCGGCACTTTTCTTCGGCTGGTAGAGGCCTACCACCGGCATCACCACCAGGTTCTCGGTCAGCCCAAACTCGGCGTAGAGGTTCAGCTCGCGACCGGAGAAATCACCGCGCTCGCGGTCGAGCGTATCGAAGTCGAACCACAGCACGCCGACGCTGAGGTTTTCCAGCGGGGTGGCACGCAGGCCGACGTGATGCACACGGCTGTTGGTGTTGAACGGGCCAGCATAGTTACCCGCCACCTCACCCTGGAACCAGGTGCCGTAGCCACGGCTGAAACCGTAGAACAGCGTGTCGTAGCCTTCCGAGAAACGGCTGTAGCGATAGCTCAGCGTCGGCGACCAGGCGACGTCGGCGAACGTCCAGCCCGCTTCCAGGTACCAGGCGTTCTCGTCATGGCCCCGATCGCGATCCTGTCTGGCGTATTCGCCGGACAGCGACAGGTTCTCCACGCCGGCATTGCCCGCAGCACGCAGGCTGTAGGTATTCATGCCTTTGCGCTCGAGCTGCGACGGCGAGGCGTAGCGCTCGTCGACGTCACGCGTACGGACATAGGTGAGCCCCACCGTACCGGCATCGGCCACGTGCTCCAGGGTACCGACGTAGAGTTCGGTCTTGGCCTGCGCGCGGTTGTCGGACTTCAGCCACATCAGGTCGCCACGCCAGCCCTGCTGCCCGCCCAGGCGCAGCACCGCGGTCTGGTCGAAGGCCTTGCGCGCCGCCAGGTAGTAGGCGCCACCACGGTTGAATTCGCCATCGGCCAGGCCCTTGCCGATGTTCAGGGCGTCACCGTTGATCAGGAAGCCGTCGCCGACCATGACATTCTGCCGGCCGAAAGAGACGTCCACGCCATCCTCGCCCAGCACCTCGAAGAGATTGCCCGAGCGCCAGCCGAGGTAGGCATCCTCGATCTTGGTGGTGCGCTCGGAGCCGTCGGAGAAACCGGCGGCATCGCCATCGCCCCAGGTGGCGGAACTGAGCATGGAGAACGCACCGTAGGAATTGCCCACGCCTGCCAGGCCCTGCTCGAAACTCAGGCCATACTTGACGTAGCCCTCGCGCCAGGAGGAACTGCCCTCTTGCAGTCGCCCACTCGGGGCATAGTTCTCACGGCTGTGAAAGAGACCGAACACGGCTTCGAGATTGGCCTGCACGCGTGTGTCGGCATCGGCGTAAAGCTCCACCGCGCCGGCAGGTAATGCGGCACCGATCAGCAGCGCGAGCGTGGAGAGACGAAAGGTGGGTAGCTTGGACATGAGGTTCCCCAGAGTGGTGAGTGAAGTTGACAGACCCCGACGCTATGCCCAGCTCCCCTCACACTCTTTCATCTGCCTGCCATTCACTTGCCTACGCCTGCCAGATCGCTCGATCCCCCGTCGCACGCCGCCGCCAGGCCTGCACGCTGGCAGGCAAATACAAGTTTCTTGCAGGCGCTTACAAGCCAGTGAGCTGCGTTTTTAGGATCGTGGTGATGCCCATCCCGAATCATTTGCCCTCGGAGAACGCCTGCATGCTCACCCGCCATTCAGCCAGACTGCTCTCGACTCCGTCGGCGATGCCCCGTACTCCCGACAACAAGGAGAACTCCATGCGAACACCTCGGATCATCAGACAGACCGCCCTGGCGCTGGGTCTGTCCCTGGTGGGGCTCGGCGCCCATGCCGAGCTTCCCCGTGACACCATCGGCCAGGAAACCCTGCCCTTCCCGCCGTCGCCGCACCGCGCCTATATCGTCGATGCCGAATTCGAGAACCTGGTGACCGGCCGCATCACCGTGGTCGACCCGGACAGCAAGCGCATGCTCGGCATGGTCAGCACCGGTTTCGCCGCCCCCTCGACCCTGAGCCACGACGGCAAGTACCTGTACACCGCCGACCTGTTCTATTCGCGCGGCACCCGTGGCATCCGCACCGACGTGCTCACCGCCTGGAACACCAGCACGCTGTCGCCCGACTGGGAAGTGGAAATCCCCAACAAGCGCGCGGTGATGCTGCCGGAGCGCCACGCCCTCGGCGCCAGTGCGGATGACCGCTTCATCTACATCTACAACTTCACGCCCTCCACCTCGGTGACGGTGGTCGACACCCAGGCCAGGAAAGTGGTCAGCGAGATCTCGATTCCCGGCTGCGTGCTCAACTACCCGGTCGGCAAGCGCCGCTTCGCCTCGCTGTGCGGCGACGGCAACCTGCAGGTGGTCACCCTGGACGACGCCGGCAAGGAAACCGCTCGCAGCCACACCGCGTTCTTCGACCCCAACGCCGAGAAGCTGGTGGAACGTGCCTATGCCGTAGGTGACACCTACTACTTCGTCACCACCACCGGCACCGTGCGCGCCGTGGACTTCTCCGGCGAGCAGCCGAAGATCATCCCGGCCTGGGAGCTGGTCACCGATGCCGCCGACAAGAAAGCCGGCTGGGCGCCGGGTGGCTGGCAGCTGATCGCCGTGGCGCCGAAGCTCAACCGCCTCTACGCCCTGATGCATGACGCCCACGAGCCGCTGAAGTGGGAAGACCCGAGCACCCTCATCTGGGTCTACGACCTGAAGACGCGCAAGCGTATCGGCACCCTGGAAGCCCCCGCGCCGATCTGGAGCCTGCAAGCCACCACCGATGACCAACCACGCCTGCTCGGCGCCAACGTCACCGGCGGCCTGGAAGTCTTCGATCTGACCAGCGGCAAGCACACCGGAACCGTGGAAGGCATCGCCAAGACCGCGATTCACGTACTCAGTCACTGACGAGGTGCAGCCATGCAACCCGATCCGATCTTCGTCATCGCCGCCGCACTCGCGGTAGCGGTGATCCTCGCCAGCGCCGCGACCCACAAGCTGCGCGCACCGGCCCGCTTCGCCAGCCAGCTGGAGGATTACCAGCTGTTGCCGCAAGCCCTGGTGCGCCCCGTAGCTCGGGTTCTGCCCTGGGTCGAGGTGGCCCTGGCCTTCGCCCTGCTGGTTCCAGCAGCGCGCCAGGTCGCGGCCTTCGCTGCTGCGGCGCTGCTCACCGGCTACGCCCTGGCCATCGCCATCAACCTGTGGCGTGGCCGTCGTGACATCGATTGCGGTTGCGCCGGGCCACAACAGGCGCAGCCGATCCGCCCGGTGCTGTTGGCACGCAATGCCGTTCTGGTGGGATTGGCGCTGGTCGCCAGTCTCGCTCCGCTGAGCCGTGGCCTGGGCGTGTTCGACGGTTTCGTCGTCATCGCTGCCAGTGCCGTGGCCCTGCTGATCTACGCCGCTGCTGATGGCCTGATGGCCAACAGCCCTCGTCTGCTCAAACTCATCGGAAGGTGAATCATGGAAGCTCTGATCGTTTCTAACATCCTGTTGTGGTGCCTGCTGATCGCCCTGGCCTTTGCCGTCATGGGCCTGGTGCGTCAGATCGGCGTGCTTCACGGTCGCCTGGCACCAGCCGGCGCGCTGATGGTCGACAAGGGCGTGGCCGTCAACGAACCCGCGCCGCAAGTGACCGCCGCCGACCGTAGCGGTCGCCCGGTGAACTTCGGCTATGCCGGCGAGAAGGCCCAGCTGCTGTTCTTCCTCTCGCCGACCTGTCCGATCTGCAAATCGCTGCTGCCGGCGATCAAGTCCATCGCCAAGACCCAGGCTCATCGTCTCGACGTGATCTACGTCAGCGACGGCGACATGGATGCGCAGAAGGCGCTGATCGCCGAACACAAGCTGGAAGACGCCACCTACGTGGTCGGCCCGGAAGTGGGCATGACCTACCAGATCGGCAAGCTGCCCTACGCCGCCCTGATCGACAACGCCGGCGTGCTGCGCGCCAAGGGCCTGGTGAACTCCCGCGAGCACCTCGACAGCCTGTTCGAGACCGAGCACCTGGGCAGCGCCACCCTGCAGCAATACCTGCATAACAGCCAGCACGCCCACGGCGCGCACAACCACTGAGCCAGGGAGCCCTGACATGAAATTGCTAGACCGCCTGTTCGAACGCTCCACCCGCCATGTGGCCGACACTACGTCGCGGCGCAACTTCCTCGGCCGTCTCGGCTCGCTGATGGTCGCCGGCGCCGCCCTGCCCGTGCTGCTGCCCATCGACCGCACCAGCAAGGCACTGGCCGCCGAGGCGCCGAAAGCCGGTGACCCGGGTGATCCCAGCAGTTGCGATTACTGGCGCTACTGCTCCATCGACGGCTTCCTGTGCAGCTGCTGCGGCGGCACCGTGACGTCCTGCCCACCGGGCACCGAGGTGTCGCAGGTCACCTGGATCGGCACCTGCCGCAACCCGGGCGATGGCAAGGACTACATCATTGCCTACAACGACTGCTGCGGTAAGCACAGCTGCGCCCAGTGCGCCTGTACCCGCAACGACAGCGAGGAGCCGCTGTACCGGCCGTTCAACAACAACGACATCAACTGGTGCCTGGCCGCCAAGTCGAGCATCTACAACTGCACCATCGCGGTGATCCGCGGCGTCGCAGTGTGAGCGAAGGGGACGATCATGCGTGCGCTCCTCATCGGACTGGCCTGCGTCATGGTCGCCCCCCTGGCCATGGCGCGCGCCATTCCCAATCCGGATCAGCGACCGGCTCCCGGCAACGAACAGCAGCAGACGCCTATCGCCCAGGCCCGCTACAGCACACCGGTCAACTATCAGTTGCAGTGCGCCGGCTGCCACCTGGACGATGGCGAAGGCTCCAGGGCCAACGACACGCCACGGATGAAGGACTTCGTCGGCCACTTCCTCAAGGTCGAGGGTGGTCGCGAATTCCTGGTGCGCGTACCGGGTATGTCGCAGTCAGCGCTCAGCGATGCACAACTGGCCGACCTGCTCAACTGGCTGCTGCGCGAGGACGGCATGGCCGGCAAGAGCATGCCGGCGCACTACCAGCCGTACAGCGCCGATGAAGTCGCCCGGCTGCGCAAGGTCAGCATGCTCAACCTGCCGGACACCCGCGCTCACCTGATTGAGCAGATGCGTGCATTGGGCATTCCGATCAAGGACGGCATGGGCGACGACACGCGTTGAGAGCGGGGACGGGCTGGCTGAGCAAGACCTCAGGTCGTATGCTGCACCTTTTTTGTGCGAGCCATGCCCCATGTCCGTGCCTGATCTGCTGCTGTTGGCCCTCGCCGGTTTCGCCGCTGGGGGCATGAATGCCCTGGCTGGCGGCGGTACCTTCTTCTCCTTCCCTGCGCTACTCGCTGCCGGCCTGCCACCGGTGACCGCCAACGCCACCAACGCCGTGGCGCTGTGGCCGGCCAGCCTGGCTGGTGCCTGGGCTGCGCGAGCGTCGCTACGGCCGCTGGGCCGCTACCTGATTCCGCTGTTGCTGGCCGGCCTGGCCGGTGGTCTGCTCGGCGGCCTGTTGCTGCTGGCGGGTGGCGACGACGTGTTCCGCGTACTGATTCCCTGGCTGCTGCTGGCGGCCACCGCACTGTTCGCTGCCAGCCCCTGGCTGGGTCGCTGGCTGGCCGCACGCCGCAACGTGTTCGAGCACCCGCCGCACACCCCGCTGTCGCTGGGCGCGCACATTGGCGTGTCGATCTACGGCGGCTACTTCGGTGCCGGCATGGGCATCCTGCAGCTCGCCGCGTTCTCCATCGAGGGCCACCCGCTGGCCCGCGCCAACGCCCTGAAAAACCTGATCTCGGCGGTGATCTACAGCATCGCCACGCTGACCTTCATCATCGCCGGCCGGGTCAGCTGGTACGAGCTGGCCATCCTGCTCACTGGCGCCACCATCGGCGGTTACGCTGGCGGCGCATTGGGCGAAAAACTGCCGCCGGCGCTGCTGCGCAGCTTCGTCATCCTGGTGGGCAGCACGATGACCCTTTACTACTTCTGGAGCACCTATCTGGGATAGGCCGTAGGGTGCGCCGTGCGCACCATCGCGGTCTTGTTGGTGCGCGCAGCGCACCCTACGCAGAGCCCAATCCCGATGCATATTCTCAGGCCCGCTGATTTGCCCGTCTGGCGCGGCTCTGCTAGTGTCGCGCCCGTTTCTAGCTTCCCGAGACTCGCCGCCATGGCCCGCAAGAAAGCCGCCCCCGACTTCGAACACTCCCTCGCCGAGTTGCAGACTCTGGTCGAGCGCCTGGAGAGCGGCGAGCTGTCGCTGGAAGACTCCCTGACTGCCTTCGAACAGGGCATCGGCCTGACCCGTGAATGCCAGGCCGCCCTGGCCCAGGCCGAGCAGAAGGTGCAGATCCTGCTGGAGCGCGACGGTGAATTGCAGGCAGCGCCCTTCGACACGGACGAATCCGCATGATCGCGGCGTACCAGAAGCGCTGCCAGACCCGCGTCGACACCGCTCTGGAACAGCTGTTCCAAGCACCGCGCACAGAACTCGAACGGCTCTACCAGGCCATGCGCTACAGCGTCATGAATGGCGGCAAGCGCGTGCGCCCGCTGCTGGTCTACGCCGCCTGCGAAACCCTCGAAGGTGATCTGGAGCGTGCCGACGGCGCGGCCTGCGCGGTAGAGCTGATCCATGCCTATTCGCTGGTGCATGACGACCTGCCGGCGATGGACGACGACGACCTGCGCCGCGGCCAACCGACCACGCACAAGGCCTTCGACGAAGCCAGCGCCATCCTCGCCGGCGATGCGCTGCAGAGCCTGGCGTTCGAGGTACTCGCCGACCGCCGCCGTAACCCGCAGGAGGCGGAAGTCCGCCTGCAGATGATCGAGCTGCTGAGCCGTGCAGCGGGCCCTGCCGGTATGGTCGGCGGCCAGGCCATCGACCTGGGTTCGGTCGGCCTGCAGCTCGACCAGCAGGCGCTGGAAGTCATGCACCGGCACAAGACCGGCGCCCTGATCGAAGCCAGCGTGGCGCTCGGTGCCCTGGCCAGCGGCAATACCGACGAACTGGCGCGTAAGGCCTTGCTGCAATATGCCCGCGCCATCGGCCTGGCCTTCCAGGTGCAGGACGACATCCTCGACGTGGAGAGCGACACCGCCACCCTGGGCAAGACCCAGGGCAAGGACGAAGCCCACGACAAACCCACCTACCCCGCCCTGCTCGGCCTCGACGCCGCCAAGGACTATGCCCTGGAACTGCGCGACCAGGCCCTGCACGTGCTGCGCCCGTTCGGCAACAGTGCTGAACCGCTGCGCGAGCTGGCGCGTTACATCGTCGAGCGGCGCAGCTGACCGACGCATGAAGCGAGCCCTTGCCCTGCTCTTCATGCTCAGTGCCGGCCAGGCCTGGGGCATGGACGGGCAAGGCAACTCGACCGACCACTTCACCGTGGGCAGCAGCCTCGGTACCGCCGGCATCACCGCCTCCACCAGCAATGCGCTGCGTCCCTACCAGAGCGCCCGTGACGATGCCCTGGCCTACGTTGCCTCGGCCGGCGACATTCGCGGCGCACGGCTGGAAAGCGCGCTACGACAGTACCGCCGCGACCATGCGGATGCAGATAGCAGCGACATGCAGGTCGCACTGGCCATCGCCTCGTTGCGCTGAACCGACTCGGGCGCCTCTGAAAACCTGGGCGATGCAGCTAGGCTGCTCTTGTGGGAGCGGCTTCAGCCGCGATGGCCGGCCTGCTCCATCATTGTCATCTATGACCGCATGATCGCCGCATAAGGCTTGCTTTACCCCAGCAGCCAGCCACCTAAGATGGCTCCATAACGACAAGACGTCCGGAGCCGCCATGCCCTTCCCAGCCCTGCTGATCGCCAACCGCGGCGAGATCGCCATTCGCATCGCCCAGGCCTGCGCCGACCTCGGTATCCGCAGCGTTGCGGTGTACGCCGAAAACGACAGCGCCTGCCTGCACACGCGCAAGGCGGATCTGGCATTGCCGCTCGCAGGACGCGGCGTGGCCGCCTATCTGGACATGGATCAGCTGATCGCCATTGCCCATGATCAGGGCTGCACGGCCATCCACCCCGGCTACGGCTTTCTCGCCGAAAACGCCGAGTTCGCCAGCCGTTGCCAGACAGCCGGATTGACCTTCATCGGCCCCTCGCCAGAAGCGCTGCAACTGTTCGGCGACAAGGCCGCCGCCCGCGATCTCGCCGAACGCTGCGGCGTCCCCCTGGTGCCCGGTATCAACCGTCCAGTGACGCTGGAGCAGGCCGCCGCCTTTCTCGCCGAACACGGCAGCGTGATGCTCAAGGCCCTGGCTGGTGGCGGCGGGCGCGGCATGCGTGCGGTGGACGATCCGGCGCAATTGACCGATGCCTTCGCCCGCTGCGCCTCCGAGGCCCAGGGCGCATTCGGTAGTGGCGCGCTGTACGTGGAAAAGCGCATGCGCCGCGCCCGGCATATCGAAGTGCAGGTGCTCGGCGACGGCAGCGGCACAGTCAGTCACCTGTGGGAGCGCGACTGCAGCCTGCAACGCCGCCATCAGAAGCTGGTGGAGATCGCGCCCAGCCCCGATCTCGACGCAGCCACCCGTGACGCCATCATCGCCAGCGCCCTGCGCCTGGCCGCCGAGGTGCAGTATCGCGGCATCGGCACCTTCGAGTTCCTGCTCGACCTCGACCAACCAGGGCGCTTCTACTTCATGGAAGCCAACCCGCGCGTGCAGGTGGAGCACACCGTCACCGAGCAGGTCACTGGCGTCGATCTGCTGCACACGCAGTTGCACCTGGCCGCCGGCAAAAGCCTGGCCGAGCTGGGTCTGCTCACGCCACCGCCTGCAAAAGGCTATGCCGTGCAGGTGCGCCTGAATCTGGAAACCCTGCTCGCCGACGGTACGGCGCGCCCGGCCGCAGGCGTGCTCGCGGCCTACCAACCACCCTCCGGCCCCGGTCTGCGTGTGGATGGCTGCGGCTATGCCGGCTATACCGTCAGCCCGGCCTACGACTCGCTGATCGCCAAGCTGATTGCCAGCGCCAGCGATTACCCCAGCGCCCTGCGCCGTGCCTATCGGGGGCTGTGCGAGTTCCGCCTCGACGGTGTGGCGAGCAACCAGCACCTGCTGCAGAACCTGTTGCACTGCGAGGCGGTGATCGCCAACCAGGTCGACACCACCTACGTCGAGCGTCATTTGGGCGAGTTGCTGGCCCCTCGCGATCAGGCCCATCCACATCGTTACTTTGCCACTGACGCCACGCTGCAAAGCGCCCAGGCCAGTGTCGATGCCCCGCCCTGCACGCTGGCCCTGAATGCCCCCAGTGCTGGCGTGCTGGTCAGCCTGGCGGTGGCCGAGGGCGATGCCGTAGCCACCGGCCAGCGCATCGCCGTGCTGGAAGCGATGAAGATGGAATTCGAGGTCAAGGCCGAGCACAGCGGCATCGTCCGTGTGCTGGCCGTAGCGCCCGGTGACGCCATCGGTGAAGGCCAGGCGCTGGCGTTCCTGGAACCTGCCGAGGTGGATGGCCTCGACGCCCACGGCGAGCAGGCAGTCGACCTGGCGCATATCCGCGCCGACCTAGCCGAAGTGCTGGAGCGCCATGCCCGCCTGACCGATGCGCGTCGCCCCGAGGCCGTGACGAAAAGGCGTAAGACCGGCCAGCGCACCGTGCGGGAAAACCTGGCGGACTTGCTCGATGCAGACAGTTTTATCGAATACGGCGCCATGGCCCTGGCCGCCCAGCGCCGTCGGCGCTCACCCGAGGAACTGCTGGAGCTGAGCCCGGCCGACGGCCTGGTCGCCGGTATCGGCACGGTGAACGCCGCGAGCTTCGGCGCCGAGGCCACGCGCTGCATGGCCATCGCCTACGACTACACGGTGTTCGCCGGTACTCAGGGCGTGATGAACCACAAGAAGACCGACCGCATGCTGGCCCTGGCCGAGAAATGGCGCCTGCCGGTTGTGCTGTTCGCCGAAGGTGGCGGCGGCCGACCGGGCGATACCGACTTCGTCGGCGTGGCCGGGCTGGACTGCCACACCTTCGTCGCCATGGCCAAGCTCTCCGGCCTGGTGCCGACGGTGGGTGTGGTCTCCGGCCGCTGCTTCGCCGGCAACGCCGCGCTGCTCGGCTGCTGTGACGTGATCATCGCCACCCGTAACGCGACCATCGGCATGGCCGGCCCGGCGATGATCGAAGGCGGTGGCCTCGGCAGTTTCACCCCCGAGCAGGTCGGCCCGACCAGCGTGCAAGGCCCCAATGGGGTGATCGACGTGCTGGTGGAGGACGAAACCGAAGCGGTCGCCGTGGCCAAGCAGTACCTGGGCTATTTCCAGGGCCCGTTGACCGACTGGCAATGCAGCGATGTCCGCGAGTTGCGCCACGTGATCCCGGAAAACCGCCTGCGCGTGTACGACATCCGCAAGGTGATCGAGCTGCTGGCCGACGACGGCAGCCTGCTGGAACTGCGCCGCCAGTTCGCCCCCGGCCTGATCACCGCACTGATCCGCATCGAAGGCAAGCCGTTCGGCCTGATCGCCAACAACCCCGCGCACCTGGGTGGCGCCATCGATGCCGTGGCCGGCGATAAGGCCGCGCGCTTCCTGCAACTGTGCGAAGCGCATGACCTGCCCATCGTCTCGCTGTGCGACACCCCCGGCTTCATGGTCGGGCCGGACGCGGAGAAGCAGGCCACGGTGCGTCATGTCTCGCGCCTATTCGTCAGCGCCGCCAGCCTCACGGTGCCCTTTTTCACCCTGGTGCTGCGCAAGGGCTACGGCCTCGGCGCCCAGGCCATGGCGGCCGGCAGCTTCCACTCGCCGCTGTTCACCGCCGCCTGGCCCAGTGGCGAGTTCGGCGCCATGGGCCTGGAAGGCGCAGTGCGCCTGGGCTTCGCCAAGGAGCTGGCGGCCCAGCCGGATGAGGCCGCGCGCCAGGCGCTGTTCGACAAGCTGGTGGCCAAGGCCTACGAAAACGGCAAGGCGCTGAACATGGCCAGCTATCTGGAGATCGATGCCGTGATCGATCCCGCCGACAGCCGCGTCTGGCTGCTGCGCGGGCTCAATGCGGCGCCGCGTCCGCCGCAGCGTGATGGCAAGAAACGCCCCTTCGTCGACACCTGGTAAGGAATTATCCATGCACTTCGACCACCGCCTGCTCGCCGTCAACGGCATCGAACTCAGCCTGTACAGCGCCGGCCCCGAGCACGGCAAGCCGGTGTGGCTGCTGCATGGCTTTCCCGAGTGCTGGTACGCCTGGCACCCGCAAATCGAGGCGCTGGCCGCCGCCGGCTACCGGGTGTTCGCCCCGGAGATGCGCGGCTACGGCGCCAGCAGCGCGCCAACTGATCCGGCGGCCTATGACCTGCTCACCCTGTGCGGCGATATCCAGGCGGCCATGGACATGCTTGGCCAGCGCGAGGTGGCGGTGGTCGGCCATGACTGGGGCGCGCCGGTGGCCTGGCACCTGGCGCTGCTGGAACCTGAACGGGTCAAGGCGCTCGGCGCGCTGTCGGTACCCTTCGGCGGCCGGCCGAAACGCCCGGCCATCGAGATGATGCGCGAGGCCTACGCCGGGCGCTTCCACTACATCATCTACTTCCAGCAGCCAGGCGTGGCCGAGGCCGAACTGGACGAAGACATCGGCCGCAGCCTGCGCCTGCTGCTCGGCGGCCTCGGCGATGCCCTGCTGGCAACGGACAAACCGGCTGATGCACGGCTGTTCGATGGCATGCCGGATGACCTGCCGCTGCCGCCCTGGTGCAGCGAGGCGATGTTCGCTCACTACCTGCGCACCTTCGAGCGCCACGGCTTTCGCGGCGCACTGAACTGGTACCGCAACTTCGAGCGCAACTGGCAGCGCAGTGAGCACCTTGCCGAGTTGCAGGTGACACAGCCGACGCTGTTCCTGCTTGGGGAGAACGATCCGGTGGGCCGCTTCGAGGCGCCGACCCTGAAACGCATGGGCGACAAGGTGCCGCACCTGGAACGCCACGACCTGCCGGGTGCAGGCCACTGGCTGCAGGCCGAATGCGGAGAACGGGTCAGCGCCCTGCTGCTGGATTTCCTCGCAAGACACTACCGGTAACGGCGATGTGGTCAGCGGATTGGGCTGTTTTCCTGGCATCAGGTAAACTGCCGCATCTTTTACACCTATAACGATTCGCCTGATGCCGACCACTTTCCACGAGATCCCCCGCGAGCGCCCGTTGACGCCGCTGCTCGACAGCGCCAACACGCCGGACGAACTGCGCCGCCTGGCCGAAGCGGACCTGGAAACCCTCGCTGACGAACTGCGCCAATACCTGCTCTACAGCGTTGGCCAGAGCGGCGGGCACTTCGGTGCCGGCCTCGGCGTGATCGAGCTGACCATCGCCCTGCATTACGTCTTCGACACCCCCGATGACCGTCTGGTGTGGGACGTCGGCCACCAAGCCTACCCGCACAAGATCCTCACCGGTCGTCGCGAGCGCATGGGCAGCCTGCGCCAGAAGGACGGTCTGGCCGCCTTCCCGCGGCGCAGCGAGAGTGAGTACGACACCTTCGGCGTCGGCCACTCCAGCACCAGCATCAGCGCGGCGCTGGGCATGGCCATTGCCGCCCGCCTGAAGGGCGAAAAGCGCAAGAGCGTGGCGGTGATCGGCGACGGCGCACTGACTGCCGGCATGGCCTTCGAAGCGCTCAACCACGCCACCGACGTCGGCGCCAACATGCTGGTGATCCTCAACGACAACGACATGTCGATCTCCAAGAATGTCGGCGGCCTGTCCAACTACCTGGCCAAGATCATCTCCAGCCGTACCTACGCCAGCATGCGCGAGGGCAGCAAGAAGATCCTCTCGCGCCTGCCCGGCGCCTGGGAAATCGCGCGCAAGGTCGAGGAACACGCCAAGGGCATGCTGGTGCCCGGTACCCTGTTCGAAGAACTAGGCTGGAACTACGTCGGCCCCATCGATGGCCACGACCTGCCCACCCTGCTCGCAACGCTGCGCAATATGCGCGACCTCGACGGGCCGCAGTTCCTGCATGTGGTGACCAAGAAGGGCAAGGGCTTCGCCCCTGCCGAGGCCGACCCGATCGGCTACCACGCCATCACCAAGCTGGAACCGGTAACCCCGGTCGCCGCCCCGAAGAAACCCAGCGGCCCGAAATATTCCAACGTGTTCGGCCAGTGGCTGTGCGACATGGCCGAGCAGGACGCGCGCCTGGTCGGTATCACCCCGGCGATGAAGGAAGGCTCGGATCTGGTGGATTTCAGCGAGCGCTTCCCCGAGCGCTACTTCGACGTCGCCATTGCCGAGCAGCACGCCGTGACCCTCGCGGCCGGCATGGCCTGCGAAGGCGCCAAGCCGGTGGTGGCGATCTACTCCACCTTCCTCCAGCGCGCCTATGACCAACTGATCCACGACGTGGCCGTGCAGCACCTTGATGTGCTGTTCGCCATCGACCGTGCCGGCCTGGTCGGCGAAGACGGCCCGACCCATGCCGGCAGCTTCGATCTGTCCTACCTGCGCTGCATCCCCGGCATGCTGGTGATGACGCCGAGCGACGAGAACGAGATGCGCCGCATGCTCACCACCGGCCACCTGTTCGACGGTCCTGCAGCGGTTCGCTACCCGCGCGGCACTGGCCCCAATGCAGCGCTCGATGCTGGTCTGGAGCCGTTGGAGATTGGCAAAGCCGTGGTACGCCGCCAGGGCAAGGGCGTCGCCCTGCTGGCCTTCGGCGTGCAACTGGCCGAAGCCCTGCGTGTGGGTGAAACCCTGGACGCCACGGTGGTCGACATGCGCTTCGTCAAACCGCTGGACGAAGCCCTGCTGCGCGAACTGGCGGGCAACCACGCGCTGCTGGTGACCATCGAGGAAAACAGCATCATGGGCGGCGCTGGCAGTGCGGTCAGCGAATTCTTCGCCGCCGAGAACCGCCAGGTGCCGATGCTGCACCTGGGCCTGCCCGACTACTACGTCGAGCACGCGAAACCGAGTCAGATGCTTGCCGAGTGCGGCCTCGACGAAGCCGGCATCGAACGCGCGGTACGTCAGCGTCTGGATTTGCTTCAGGCCTGAGCATGAAGCCCGCTCATCGTTGAATGAGCGGAGCTTGCTTGTCATTCATATGCGTGCGCACTAAGGTTCGCGCACTTCATGTTCCGCCAGGGTGCGCTGCGCAAGCAGTGTTAAACGGGAAGCCGGTGCGCTCGTCATGAGCAATCCCGGCGCTGCCCCCGCAACGGTAATCGACTGCACGCGCTGAGCGTGCGCCGCGTCCAACAGCCACTGGGGCAACCTGGGAAGGCGGGCGCGGGTCGAGAGCCCGGAGACCGGCCAAGGCGGTGCGACTGGTGTTGCGGAGGGCAGCACGGTCAAGCGCCGCCCTGCGCGCTTGCTCCTGCCCTCCTCGAAAGTCTGCCGACCTTTGAGGAAAGAGAATGAAACTGTCCCGTCTGGCGCTGGCCATCGCCGTCATGCCCGGCCTTGCACTGGCCGCAGAGCCTTATACGACCGAGCCTCTGGTGGTCACCTCCGGACGTCTGGCCGAACCGCAAGCGCAGGCTACTGCGGCTACCACCGTCTTCGAGCGGGACGATATCGAACGCCTGCAGGCCAGTAGCGTTACCGAGTTGCTGGAGCGCGTGCCAGGTCTCAGCATCGTCCGTACTGGCGGTGTCGGCAGCCAGACGGGCGTGTTCCTGCGCGGCACCAGCACGGCACAAACCCTGGTACTGGTCGACGGCCAACGTATCGCGGCCGCCTCCAGCGGCACCAGCAGCCTGGAGTTTCTCGCCCCCGATCAGATCGAGCGTATCGAAGTCGTACGCGGCGCCCGTTCGGCGCTCTACGGCTCTGACGCCATTGGCGGGGTGATCCAGATTTTCACCCGCCAGGGCGATGGACTGGGTCTCAAGCCTTACGCCCGCCTGGCCGCTGGCAGCGACAGCACTTACCAACGCAGCCTCGGTCTCTCCGGCGGCGACGAACGCACTCGCTTTCATCTGGGCGCCGCTCTGGATGAGACAGCCGGTATTGACGCGACCCGCGACAGTTTCGGTGCCAATGGCGACGACGACGCCTACCGCAATCGCTCACTCAGTCTGAATCTTTCGCACCGTTTCAACGACGATCTACAAATTGGCTTCAGTGCGCTCGAACAGCGCGGACAGGTGGAATACGACGATGTCTTTACCGGGTCTCTGCCGACTACCGACTTCTTGCTCAGCAGCATCTCTGGCTTCCTCGATGCACGCTTCAACGAGGTATGGAGCAGTCGCCTGGAACTGGGTCATAGCGAAGACAAGCGCGACAGTGGCAACGATCAGCCAGGCGGCACTATCAGCCAATTCAATACCTATCGTGACGCAGCCAATTGGCTGAACACTCTGACACTCAACGAAAACCACCAACTGCTGCTGGGGCTGGACTGGTATGAAGATCGAGCGCAGGGCACGACGGATTTCGTCGAGGACTCACGCTGGAACCGAGCGGCCTTCGTCCAGCATCGTTATACCGGAGAAACGTTCTCGACCGAGCTGGGAGTGCGCCACGACGACAACCAACAATTCGGTAGCGAGAACACCTGGAACGCAGCATTGACCTTGCCCCTCAACAATGCCAACGACCTGATCCTGTCGTATAGCGAAGGTTTCCGCGCGCCGACCTTCAACGACTTGTATTACCCGGATTTCTGCTTTGGTGGCATGTGCTTTGCCAGCGCCAACCCCGACCTCGCCCCGGAACGTTCCAAAAGCTACGAACTGCAGTGGCGCAGCCGCTACAGCGACACGGGCTCCCTGCAGACGTCCGTGTACCGCACCGAGATCGAGGACGCCATCGTTCTGGACGAGAACTTCATCCCGCAGAACGTGCAGACAGCACGCATCAATGGCTTCGAAGCAGCCGTACAACAGGAACTGTTCGGTTGGCAGGGCAATCTCTCTCTGGCCCTGATCGACCCACGTGACCGCGCCAGCGGCCATACCCTGCAGCGCCGCGCCAAACGCACATTGAGTCTGGATATCGACCGCCGTTTTGGTGACGTCTCGCTCGGAGCCGGCTGGCGTGCGCTCAGTGGTCGCTACGACGATGCCGACAACGAGATCGAAATGAGTGGCTACGGCCTGCTCAGCCTCCGCGCAGCCTGGCAGGCCAATGAGGAACTGGGGCTTAGCCTGAAGCTGGATAACCTGCTGGACAAGGATTACGCAGAAGCCACCTACAGTACACCCAATGGCCGTTTCGGCTACAACAGCGCAGGGCGCACCGCACTGCTGGCCGTAACCTGGACACCGCAACTCTAATGTTGATGCGTACCCCCTCGTAGAGCGTACTCGGCTTTGGCTTCCTGCGTCGCTCTACCTCCTGCATCCATGCAGCCGTCGCGAAGCAGTACGCCGTAACGATTCGCCCTGTAGGGTGTGCCACGCGCACCGCCTGGAAGCGCTACCGCGCCCCAGCCATTCGCTCACACAACTGCTCGATGGCGCCCAGCATCTGCCGACTGGGCCGCTCCAGGCCCTTGTCCGGCACCGCCCATACCTGCCCCAGGCGCACGGCATGCAACTGCGGCCAGGCCTGCCAGGCGCTAAGCTCGGCGTTGCTGCCGCCAAGTATCACGTCCGGATCACGCGCCAGCACAGCCTCCACGCTGACCTGTGGCGCCGGTTGCGGCAGGTCGGCGAACAGGTTGCGCGCCCCGCATACCTGCAAGGCGTCACCGATCAGTTGCCCGCCACCGATGGTGTAAAGCGGTTGATGCCAGATCTGATAGAACACCGTCAGGGGCCTCTCGCGCCGGTAGCGCTGGCGCAGCGCGTCCAGTTCGGCCCGAAACTCGGTGGCCAACCGCTCGCCCTGCTCGGCCCGGCCCACTCGCTGACCAATGCGCACAAAGGCCTCGCCCAGTTGGTCGAGGCGCTGCGGTTCGATGATCAGCAGGTCGATGCCGAAACGTTGCAACTGCGCCTGTTGCGCCGGCGGCACACTACCGGGCGCGATCAGGATCAGATCAGGCGCCAACTGCAGCAGGCGTTCGAATTCCAGCTGGCCATAGCGGCCGACCGTAGGCAGATGCGCCAGCGCGGCGGGACGCTCATCCCCTTCGAGCACGCCGATCAACAGGTCGGCGGCATCTAGGTCGAGCATGATTTCGCTGAGCGAAGGCGCCAGGCTGATTACCCGCTCAGCGGCTGGCAGGGGTAGCGCCAGCGCGCAGAGGGCGAGCAGCAGCGCGCGCATCAACCCAACTGGCGGGGAATGCGGTAGAGGCTGTGCAGCACGATGGACGACAGCGCCAGCAACACCAGGGGAATCGCTTCGAGGCCGGCCAGAACCGCCAGGGCGGCGATCCATGCAGGCAGAGCCGCGCCGAGCAGCGCACGCAGGCGCACGCGATCCAGCTCCAGCCAGGCAGCGGGTTCCTCCTCACTATCGAGGGCTTTCTGGGTGGCGATCAGAGCGTGTTTGTAGGCAGAGAACAGCGGCAGGCTGACGAACATCGAGGCCAGACCGGCGATGAACATCGGCATGCTCAGAACCGTGTGGCCGCCACCGCCGAACAGCAGGTTGAAGACCAGCAACGGCGCCAGGGCCACGGCCAGGTGACGCCACCAGAGCAGTGCCAGCCGGCGTTTCACCTGACCTCGGGTCACAGGCTTTCCTCGGTCTCGCCCTGATGCTGATTGCCCAGCATGTGGCCGAGCTTACCGGCCTTGGTGGCGAGGTAACGCTTGTTGTACGGGTTGTGCGCGATCTGCAGCGGCACGCGATGATCCACGGTGATGCCCATCTCGCCCAAGGCCTTGACCTTGCGCGGATTGTTGGTCATCAGCCTGAGGCTCTGGATTCCCAGGTGTTCGAGCATCGGCAGGCAGATGGCGTAGTCACGCTGATCGGCGCCGAAGCCCAGGCGCTCGTTGGCTTCCACGGTATCGGCCCCGCCATCCTGCAGCTCATAGGCGCGGATCTTGTTCAGCAGGCCGATGCCACGGCCTTCCTGACGCAGGTACAGCAGCACGCCACGGCCTTCGTTGGCGATGGCCTGCAGCGCGGCCTGCAGCTGGGCACCGCAGTCGCAGCGCAGGCTGAACAGGGCGTCGCCGGTCAGGCATTCGGAGTGCAGGCGACCAAGCACCGGAGCACCGTCGGCGACGTTGCCGAAGGTCAGGGCGACATGTTCCTTGCCGGTGGCCTCGTCGAGGAAGCCATGCATGATGAACACGCCGAAGGGCGTGGGCAGTTGGGAGGCGGCGACGAACACGACGGACACCGGATACTCCTAGCAATGAGTACGAATCAGGGCCCGCATTGTATCAGCAGCCCCCGCTGGCGGGTCAGTCAGAATTGCCGATCATCAGTATCGAAACGGTCAATGGCAGTTTCAAAGCTTGGACTCGAGCACCAGCATCCCCTGCTCCTCGCGCCAGCCAACCCGACCGAGGAAGCTCATGCCCAGCAGCGCCTCGTGCGGCGCGCCACCTTCGAGCACCACAGCCTCGACACCGAGCACTTCAAGATCGCCGATCTTGACCCGGTCGAGCATCACCCGCCAGCCACGGGTGACGCCACTGGCGGTGTTGACCTGCAACGGCCGCCCACTGACCCGGTAATCGATCCCCAGGCGCTTGGCATGAGCATCGTTGAGCGCCACCGACGTGGCGCCGGTGTCGACCAGGAACTGCACGGTCTGGCCATTGACCGAACCGGCCACCCAATAGTGGCCACCAATACCCTTGGCGATGCTCAGGCGCTTCCTCTGCGGCTCGGCGAAACCAGCGCTGTATTCGCGGCTGAGCGGATACGCGCGGTCGACTCCGTCGACGCGCAGTACCGCACCCTGCTTGTCGACGCTGACCACCTGCACACCACCTGGACCACTATCGCCGACGCGCACCAGCTTGCGCTGACCATCGACGTTGATCACCGCCGCACCAGGGAAAAGGCCGACCACCTGCACCTGCGAAGCGGCCCAGGCAAAGCTCGAGCACAACAGCAATAGGCCCGCGAGACAGTGACGAGGCTGCATGAAAGACGGTCTCCAGGCTCAGTCGAAGGGATAAGGTTGGCGCCAACGGGCGAAGACCGGCCGCAGTTCGCCACTGACGATCAACGCAGCCATGCGTCGATCATAGAGTTCGGCCAATGCACGACCACGCGGCGTATCGGCGAAGCCGAGATACAGCGGCAACTGCATAAGATCCGTGGCGCGATACTGCTGCGGCTTGGCTGCCTGGCTCAGCACGTAGTCGACCTCGGGCCGAGCATCGATATAGAAGTCCGCATGGCCCAGGTCGAGCATGCCGAGAATACCGCTACGCCGCTGCACTTCCCGGTAGTCGCGCACATTCGGCAGATATTCCTCGTAGCCGTAGCCACGCACCCAGACCAACCGATACTTGCTCAGACTGTCCAGTGTCGGCACCGGCTTGTCCTTGAGACTAAGTGCGACAATCTGATCAGTATCGTAGGGATGCGTCGGGTAGAGCACATTGCCCTCGACCTCGTCGCGATAGGAGCCCACCCAGGCATCGGCCTCATCACGTTGAACCAGGCCAACGGCACGCATGTAGGGCACGCTGTGGATGCTCAGTCTGACCCCCGCCGGCTCGAATACCTTGCGCATGACGTCCCACCCCAGGCCCGTGCCGTCGGCCTCGGTGTAGCCTTCCCAGACCTCACTGGCCAGGCGTATCTCGCCCGGTAGCTGCCCCTGAATCTGTGCGCCCGCGAATGCGCTCCACATCCAGAGCACGGCGAGGCACCAACGTATCATCCGCATGCCTGCTCCTTAGAACCCCAGCCCGGCTCCGTATCTGGCCCACCCCCAGACCACACCCTGCATGGCCAACCAGGCAAAGACACCAGCCAGGATGTCATCGAGCATGATGCCGACGCCGCCATGCACATGACGGTCGATCCAGCGAATCGGCCAGGGCTTGACGATGTCGAACAGCCGAAACATGAGGAAGCCTAGCAGCAACCAGACCCACCCCTCGGGCACCAGCCACAGGGTGATCCACATGCCGACCATCTCGTCCCAGACGATACCTTCGTGATCGTGCACGCGCAGATCGTCAGCGACCTTGCCACACAGCCAGAAGCCGAACAGCATGGTCACCCCAAGCATCAGCCAGTAACCCCAGTCCGGCAGCATCTGCCACAGCGGCACGAACGGCAACGCCACCAGCGAACCCCAGGTGCCGGGCGCCTTGGGCAAGGTGCCGGAGCCGAAACCGAAGGCGATGAAATGCCAGGGGTTGCGCCATACCGAGGGCGGTACGTATTCGGCGGGAACCTGTTTGGGGTGATCGGTCACACGCATTCCGTCCTGTCAGAAATGTTGGTAGCCGCCGCGAGGCGGATCGATAAGCTGGCCGCTCGCATTCAGCAACTGCACGCCGCTGCCCGCCAGGGTTCTGCCGATGACCCGAACCTCAGGCCAGTCGCGCTGGATTTCAGGGAGCAACGCTGGCGGTAGGGTAAAGGCCAGGCGGTAGTCGTCGCCACCACCGAGCGCGCAGAGCCGCGCCTGCTCCTCACCGGCGAGCGCTCGCAACGGCGCGGATAGAGGAATCCGCTCCAGTTCGATCTGCAGGGCTACCTGTGAGGAGTGGGCGATATGCCCGCAGTCGGCGAGCAGCCCATCGGAAATGTCCAATGCGGCCGTGGCTCGCCCACGCAAGGCCTGGCCCAGGGCCAATTGCGGCTGCGGTGACCAGTAGCGCGCCAGCAACGCGTCACGGATATCAGCCGCCGCCTCGCATTGCCCCAGAACCAGTGGCAGGGCGCCTGCGGCGTCGCCCAGTTCGCCCCCAACGCACAGCAGATCACCGACCTGCGCGCCGCTGCGCAACAGTGCCTGCCCGGCCGGTACACGGCCGAACACGGTCAGCGTCAGGCTCAGGGGGCCGCGCGTGGTGTCGCCGCCGACCAGCGCAAGCGAGCAATTCTGCGCCATCAATTGCAGGCCACGGGCGAACTCGGCAAGCCAGATTTCACTGGCGGTCGGCAAGGTCAAAGCGAGGGTAAAGGCCAGCGGCGTAGCGCCCATGGCGGCCAGGTCACTGGCGGAGACGGCCAGCGCACGCTGACCGAGGAGAAAGGCATCGCAGGCGTCGGGAAAATGCACCCCGGCAACCAGCGTGTCGGTGGACACCGCCAGCTGCTCACCTACTGGCAACGCCAGCAGGGCGCAGTCATCGCCAATACCGCAAACCACGCCGTCGCCGCCCTGAGCACAAAGGGCGGCGGCGAAGTAGCGACGGATCAGCTCGAACTCACCCATGGGCAAGTGACAATCTGCTACGCGTCGGCCCGGCATAAAAGAGGCCGGGCTCCAGCTCGCGAGATCGTAAATCGAGCATGCAGGAAGGCCTCAACGCTTGTTGGCGTTGACTTCGGCCGCACGCAGCTTGGGCGCGAGCTTGTCCAGAATGCCGTTGACGAACTTGTGACCGTCGGTGGCACCGAACACCTTGGCCAGCTCGATACCTTCGTTGATCACCACCTTGTAGGGGACGTCGACGCGGTTCTTCAGCTCATAGGTGGACAGACGCAGGATGGCCAGTTCGACCGGGTCGATCTCTTCCAGAGGGCGATCGAGCAAGGGCGTGAAAGCCTCGTCCAGCTCGGTCTTCTGCCGCGGCACGCCGTGCAGGATCTCGTGGAAGTAGGCGCCATCGACCTTGCTGAAATCGTTGTCGACGCGAAACTGCGCTTCGATCTCGTTCAGCGGCTGCCCGGCGATGTGCCAGGAGTACAGAGCCTGCATGGCCAGGGTACGGGCCTCGCGGCGCGCGAGAATCTTGCCGCTGGGGCCCTTCTTGGCAGGCTGGCCGTTACCGGAGTTGCTCACTTGGCCTCCAACTGCGCCAGCAGGCTGACCATTTCCAGGGCAGACAGCGCAGCTTCGGCACCCTTGTTACCCGCCTTGGTGCCGGAACGCTCGATGGCTTGTTCGATGGAGTCGACGGTCAGCACGCCGAACGCGACCGGTACGCCGTATTCCATGGAAACCTGGGCCAGGCCCTTGGTGCACTCGCCGGCAACGTATTCGAAGTGCGGGGTGCCGCCACGGATGACCGCGCCGAGGGCGATGATCGCCGCGTACTCGCCACGCTGAGCAACCTTCTGGGTAACCAGCGGAATCTCGAAGGCGCCCGGCGCACGGATGATGGTGATGTCGCTTTCGCTAACACCGTGGCGAACCAGGGCGTCGATTGCGCCACTGACCAGGCTCTCGACGACGAAGCTGTTGAAACGGCCTACCACCAGGGCGTATTTGCCCTTCGGGGCGATGAAGGTACCTTCGATGGTCTTCAGGGTCATGACGGGTCTCACATGGGTTAAAGAGCCGGGGCGTCGTGCGCCCCGAAAATAAAATTCATTCGGTAACGTAGCCCGGATGCAATCCGGGGCCAGTGTGCCGATCTTCCCGGATTTCATCCGGGCTACATGCTTTAGCTCCCCTCTCCCATTTATGGGAGGGGGCCGGGGAGAGGGCATGCGGTGCCGCGAAAACACCCTCTCCCGCCCTGCGGGCACCCTCGGCTTTGGCATCCTGCGTCGCCCTACCTCCTGCATCCATGCAGTCGTCTCCCATGAATGAGAGAGGGTCATCAGCTTTGGCCCTTCGGGCCGCCTTTAGTCAGCCGGCAGGTATTCTACAACCTCGAGATCGAAGCCGGATATCGCGTTGAACTTCATCGGCGAGCTCATCAGGCGCATCTTGCGCACGCCAAGGTCACGCAGAATCTGCGAACCAGCGCCCACGGTGCTGTAGGTTGCCGGGTTGGCCGGTTGCTGGCGACCGATCAGCGCCAGCAGCTCCGGGCCAGTCAGCGGATTACCGAGCAGCAGCACCACACCACTACCAGCCTTGGCCACTTCAGCCATTGCAGCACGCATGCTCCATCGACCCGGCTGATTGACCAGGAACAGGTCGCGCAGCGGATCCATGTTGTGCACACGCACCAGAGTTGGCTCTTCGGAGCAGATGGTGCCCAGGGTCAGCGCCATGTGCGCGGTGTTCTCGACGCCATCGCGATAGGTCACCAGGTTGAACTGACCCAGCTCGGTATCCAGCGGCTGCTCGCTAATACGCTCTACGGTGCGCTCGTGAATCAGGCGATAGTGGATCAGGTCGGCAATGGTGCCGATCTTCAGACCGTGCTCTTCAGCGAACTTCTCCAGCTCCGG
Organism: Pseudomonas mendocina; assembly: GCF_003008615.1. NCBI lineage: Bacteria > Pseudomonadati > Pseudomonadota > Gammaproteobacteria > Pseudomonadales > Pseudomonadaceae > Ectopseudomonas > Ectopseudomonas mendocina. Next base: position 3,101,616 of record NZ_CP027657.1, on the reverse strand, counting down.
ACGACGCGCCATGGTACCGTCATCGTTCATGATCTCGCAGATCACCCCACTCGGCTCGAAGCCACCCATGCGCGCCAGGTCGCAGGCCGCCTCGGTATGGCCGGCACGCGCCAGCACGCCGCCGGGCTGAGCCATCAGTGGAAAGATGTGGCCAGGGCTGACGATGTCCTCGGCCACCGCATTGCGCGCCACGGCGGCCTGCACGGTACGGGCGCGGTCGGCGGCGGAGATGCCGGTGGTAACGCCCTCGGCCGCCTCGATGGAGACGGTGAACTTGGTGCCAAAGCCGGAACCGTTACGCGGCGCCATCAGTGGCAGTTTGAGCAGCTCGCAGCGCTCGCGGGTCATCGGCATGCAGATCAGGCCACGGGCAAAGCGGGCCATGAAGTTGATGTGCTCGGCGGTGACGCATTCGGAGGCGATGATGATGTCGCCTTCGTTCTCGCGGTCTTCGTCATCCATCAGGATGACCATCTTGCCGGCGCGGATGTCTTCGATCAGTTCTTCAGCGGTATTGAGCGCCATCGGGCGTCTCCTCAATTCTTCAGGTAGCCGTGTTCGGCGAGAAAGCTTTCGGTCAGGCCCGAGGCCTTGGGCTCGGCGGCCTTGTCGCCGAGCAGCAGGCGCTCCAGGTAACGCGCCAGCAGGTCGACCTCAAGGTTGACCTTACGCCCAGCCTGGTAGTCGACCATGATGGTCTCGGCCAGGGTGTGCGGCACGATGGTCAGCTCGAATTCGGCGCCATCGACCGCGTTGACGGTCAGGCTGGTGCCGTCGACGGTGATCGAACCTTTATGGGCGATGTACTTGGCCAACTCACGCGGCGCACGTACCTTGAACTGAACGGCGCGGGCGTTATCGGCGCGCGAGACGATCTCGCCGACGCCGTCGACGTGACCGCTGACCAGGTGGCCGCCGAGGCGACTGGTCGGCGTCAGGGCCTTTTCCAGATTCACGGCGCTGCCGGGCTTGAGGTCGATGAAGGCGGTGCGCGCCAGCGTCTCGCGGCTGACATCGGCCCAGAAGCCGTCGCCGGGCAACTCCACCGCCGTCAGGCAAATGCCGTTGACCGCGATACTGTCGCCAAGCTTGACGTCGCCCAGATCGAGCTTGCCGGTGGCCACGTAGACGCGCACGTCACCGCCCTTGGGCGTCATCGCGCGGATACTGCCGATGGCTTCGATTATGCCGGTGAACATGCGCCCTCCGAATCTTGCTTGAAGATAATGCACAGCATGGATGAACTCCTGTTTTGGTCAAAAACAGGGCAATGCCGATCGATAGGGATTTCACGGGCACGCTCGAGGCGCCCGAGGAGGGAATCCCGCTCTCTCTTTATCCGGACTATACCGTCGGCCCCGGAATCTCACCGGGTCTGCTAGACCTCGCGCGGCAGGAGCCGTGGCGAGCGCTCGCGGGCTAGGCCTTGAAGGCCATTACCGCCGGTGGGGAATCACACCCCGCCCTGAGAACGTTGCGGCTACATGAGAATAGCCGCGTGGCGTTTTACCACATTTACAGCAACGCTGCATGAACCGTCGGGGGGCGCAGGCCGCCCGGCCACGCACACCGGCTGTTGAGGTGCGCACAGCGCACCCTACCTGGCCTTGGGCACCGCCGTGATCTGCCAGTCGTCACCGACGGCGCGGATATCGACGATCTGCAACTCCGGCGCCTCGGCCATGCGATTGAGCGGCAGCTCGAGCAGCGGCCTGGCACTGGAGCCGAGCAGCTTGGGCGCGACGAAGATGCGGTACTCGTCCACCAGTCCGGCGCGGGCGAAGGCGCCAGCCAGACGCGGCCCGGCTTCCACCAGCACTTCGTTGACACCCCGCGAGGCCAGTTCCAGCAGCAGCTTGCGCAGATCGACATGACCGTTGCTGCCCGGCACGGCGAGCAGCTCGTGACCATCCTCCTGATAGCGATCACGGGCTGCAGCAGCGGCGCACGTAGCTACCAGCGCCGGGCCGACCTGGAAGAAGGTCTTGCTCAACGGTACACGCAGGCGGCCGTCCACCAGCACGCGCAAGGGCGGACGACGCTGCGCCAGCGCCGTCATCTCCGCGCCCAGACCCAGCTCATCAGCGCGCACGGTCAGCCGTGCGTCGTCTGCCAGCACCGTATCGGCACCGCTGAGCACCACACTGGCCTGCGCACGCAAACGTTGAACCGCAGAGCGCGCCGCCGGCCCGGTGATCCACTGGCTTTCGCCGCTAGCCATGGCAGTGCGGCCATCCAGGCTCATCGCCAGTTTGACCCGCACGAACGGCAGGCCCTTCTCCATGCGTTTGATGAAGCCGGCATTGAGCGCTCGTGCCTCATCTTCGAGTACGCCACTGGCGACCTCGATGCCGGCCTGGGCCAGGCGCAACAGGCCATTGCCCGCCACTTGCGGGTTGGGATCCTGCATCGCTGCGACCACTCGGCTGACGCCCGCCGCGACCAGAGCATCGGCGCAAGGCGGCGTTCGACCGTGATGACTGCAGGGCTCCAGCGTTACGTAGGCCGTCGCGCCACGCGCCTTGTCGCCGGCCTGGCGCAGTGCGTGCACCTCGGCATGTGGCTCGCCAGCGCGAGCGTGCCAGCCCTCACCGACGATGCGTCCATCCTGCACGATCACACAGCCGACACGCGGGTTGGGATGGGTGGAGTAGAGGCCTTTGCGCGCCAGCTTGAGGGCGCGCGCCATGAAGAAGTGGTCGCGCTCGCTCATCGGCTTTTCGACGGCTCGCGCGCCAGGCGTTCGATTTCCTCGCGGAACTCGTTGAGATCCTGAAAGCGCCGGTAAACCGAGGCGAAACGAATGTAAGCCACTTCGTCGAGCTTGCTCAGTTCGGTCATCACCAGTTCGCCGAGCACCAGCGACTTCACCTCGCGTTCACCGGTGGCACGCAGTTGCTGTTTGATACGGGCGATGGCCTCTTCCAGGCGCTCGACGCTCACCGGGCGCTTTTCCAGCGCACGCTGCATGCCGGCACGCAGCTTCTCTTCGTCGAATGGCTGGCGGCTGCCGTCCTGCTTGATCAGGCGCGGCATCACCAACTCGGCGGTTTCGAAGGTGGTGAAACGCTCACCGCAGGCCACGCATTCGCGGCGACGGCGAACCTGGTCACCTTCGGCGACCAGACGGGAATCGATGACCTTGGTGTCGTTGGCAGCGCAGAACGGACAATGCATGGCAGGAGCTGACGAATGGCGGCAAAGGCGCCATGGTAGCGCATAGCGACAGCAAGACAAGCCAGAGGCTTGAGCGGCCGTTAGCGTTTTCGAGCAGTGCGACCTGGGCATTGGTTGGCGCGGGCGAACAGCCAGCCGAAGCGCGGCGAATCACCCGGCAACACGCAAAAACTGGCCCGGCCTGATGAGTTACGCGCAGAATTGCGCCATAACGACGCCGTCCCAAGAGCGAACGAATCCATGACCCAGCGACTTCATTTCCTGCCCATCCTGCTGAGCGGCCTGCTCGTCGCCTGCGCCAGCGACCCGGCACCGTCCCCAGTCGATGCACCGCCAACGGCGCCCAAACCGATGCTCGAAGCACAATCGCAAGCCAGCCACCTGCCAGCAGTGAGCGGTCAGTTGCTCGGCGTTGCGGCCGGTGCAGAAGTGGAGCTGGCGCTGCTTGTCGTCGATGCCCGCGGCCGGCCTGGTCGCTCGCTCGGTAGCCAGCAACTGCGTGGCGACGGCGATGCGCTGCCCTTCGAACTGCATTTCGAGCCCACCGCGCTGCAAGCCGGCCAACGCCTCGAATTGCGCGCCCGCGTCAGTCATTCCGGCCGCCTGGTACAACGTCTGATTCCACGCACCATTGCCAGTCAGGGCAATCAGGCGCTCGGCGAGCTGAGCCTGGTAGCCGCCCCATGACCGCACCCGCCGCCCTGCAGGCTGCGCTCGCCGAACTGCTCGGCGATGCCCGCCTGGTGGCCGAAACGCTGCCGGGAACCGATATCGCCTTATGGCTGATCGACGCCAGCAACATGGATCGCGCCTTCAACCCCGAAGAGACCCGGCGCATTCTCGAAGAGCCCCCGTACTGGAGTTTCTGTTGGGCCAGCGGCCTGGTGCTGGCACGCTGGCTGGCCGAGCATCCCGAGTGGGTGCGCGGCAAACGCGTACTGGATTTCGGCGCTGGCTCCGGGGTCGCTGCCATCGCGGCCGCCAAGGCGGGTGCGACAGAAGTGGTGGCCTGCGATCTCGATCCACTGGCGCTGGCCGCCAGTCGCGCCAATGCCGAGCTCAACGGCGTGGCACTGAACTACTCGGAGGATTTCTTCGCCGAAGCGGATCGCTACGACCTGATCCTGGTCGCCGACGTGCTCTACGACCGCGCCAACCTGCCGCTGCTCGATCACTTCCTCAGCCGCGGGCGCCAGGCGCTGGTAGCCGACTCGCGCGTGAAGGATTTCCAGCATCCGCTTTACCAGCGCCTGGGGCTGCTGGAAGGCTGCACCTGGCCGGATCTGGCCGAGCCTGCCGAGTTCCGTCAGGTCAGCCTGTATCATGCGCAACGACCGACCTGAACCGGGCACAAGCCGAGCCGCCCCTTGTATCGTGAGCCGACCGCCCGCATTAATAGTCCATTGCCCTGCCTTTCGAGACCGACCATGAGCGACTCCCCCTATATCTTCGACGTATCCGGTGCCGCCAACTTCGAGCAACTGGTAGTCGAGAACTCCTTCCACAAACCAGTGCTGGTCGACTTCTGGGCCGACTGGTGCGCGCCCTGCAAGGCGCTGATGCCGATGCTGGCGAAGATCACCGAGGAATATGCCGGCGAGTTGCTGCTGGCCAAGGTCAACTGCGATATCGAGCAGGACATCGTCATGCGCTTCGGTATCCGCAGCCTGCCCACCGTGGTGCTCTTCAAGAACGGTCAGCCGGTGGACGGTTTCGCCGGTGCCCAGCCGGAAGCGGCAATTCGCGAGATGCTCAAGCCGCATGTCGCCGAGCCTGCGCCGGTCGCCGCCGACCCGATGGAAGCCGCCCAGGCGCTGTTCGCCGAAGGCCGCTTCGCCGATAGCGAAGCCCTGCTCAAGCAGGTGCTGACGGAGAACAACGAGAACGCTGCGGCGCTGATTCTCTACGCACGCTGCCTGGCCGAGCGCGGCGAATTGGCCGAAGCCGAAACCGTGCTGAATGCGGTCAAGGGCGATGAACACAAACAGGCACTGGCCGGCGCCAAGGCGCAGCTGACCTTCCTGCGTCAGGCCGCCGACCTGCCTGACGTCGCCACACTGAAAAGCCGCCTGGCCCAGGATGCCGGCGACGACGAGGCGGTGTATCAGCTGGCCGTGCAACAGTTGGCGCGCCAGCAGTACGAAGCAGCGCTGGACGGCCTGCTCAAGCTGTTCGTGCGTAACCGCAGCTACGGCGAAGGTCTGCCGCACAAGACCCTGCTGCAGGTGTTCGACCTGCTCGGCGGCGACCACCCGCTGGTCACGGCCTATCGTCGCAAGCTGTATCAGGCGATCTACTGACCCGGGCTACCCCGCTCACCGTACGGTGCGCCATGCGCACCACCGGGTTTTCCTGACTTACTCGGTGCGCACGGCGCACCCTACTGGCCTGAGCCGCTATTTCTGCCAGCGCGTAGGGCGGACCGGAACGCCGGCCGCTCGTAGCGCCAGCGAACAGTCCGCCGGGCCATGCCAAATCTACTTACTCCGTCACCCAGTGATAGATCGGCGCATCCGCGCCGGTCTCCATCCGGATCTGCGAGCAGTGGCGCAGGCGCACCAACAGGCGTTTGCCCGCAGCCTCACCGCCAGCCAATGCGGCCAGTTGCGCCAGCAAGCGCGGCCCTTCGACCGAGCCGGCATCGCGCACCAGTTGCAGAGTGGTCTGCCACAGTCGGTCACTGCTATCGACCACTGGCGCTGCTACGGGCTGGGCAGCAGCCGGTGTGACCGCGACGTGCTCGGCCAGTTGCGCCCAGTCCCCGGCATCCAGCTCCAACGTCAGATCCACCGGCCAATCGCCGATCCGCCCGCGTATACGCACCATGTCCAGCCTCCCATTCGATGCGTGAATGCTCCCATGCCTCCGACACGCTGGCCAGCCCAGCATAAAAGTTGTTATAACGTAACAATCAAGTCTACCCTCATGCCGGAGATCCCCATGCGCCACCTGTTGCTCGCCCTGCCTTTCGCCCTGCTACCGCTGGCTGCCCAGGCCCATGAACACAGCCATGATCACGACCATGCCCACGACAGCCTTGGTGCTCATGAGCACGGTGTCGCCAGCCTCAACGTGGCACTGGATGGCAAACTGCTGGAACTGCAATTGGAAAGCCCGGCAATGAACCTGGTGGGCTTCGAGCATGCCGCCAAGAGCGACGCGGATAAAGCCAAGGTCGCTGCGGCCAAGAAGGTGCTGGAGCAGCCGCTGCAACTCTTCGCCCTGACCAGCGGTGACTGCAAGGCCACCGAAGTCGAACTGGAGAGCCCGTTGTTCGGCGACGCCGACGCCGACCACGACCACGACCACGACCACGACCATCATGCCCATGAGGGCGAACACAGCGATATCCAGGCGCACTACCGCTTCGAATGTGCCAGCGCCAATGAATTGAAACAGTTGGATCTGGGCGAGCTGTTCAAACGCTTCCCCGCCACCGAGAAGATTCAGGTACAACTGATCGGCCCAAGCGGTCAGCAGGGCGTTGAACTGACTCCGGCCCAGCCACGTCTGTCTTTCTGATGCCGTAGGGTGGATGACGCTCTTGCATCCACCACACCAACGTTGTGGGAGGGCCAGGTGGCGACCCGCTTTAGCCGCGAAAGAGCTCGCCGCTAAAGCGCCTCCTGCAACGCCTGCTCCGGAGGCATGAATGCCATCTGCGAGCTCGGCTCAGACAATCAGGCCACCATGCTCGGCTTTTCATGAACGACGATTCGAAGAAACCATGACCCAACCTCTGATCGAACTCGCCGATCTCGGCTTCGCCTGGCCTGGCCAGGCGCAGTTGCTGGATATCCCCCATTTCACCCTGGCGCGCGGGGAGACTCTGTTTCTCAAGGGCCCCAGCGGCAGCGGCAAGACCACCCTGCTCGGCCTGCTTGGTGGCGTGCAGAAAGCCCAACGCGGCCATATCCGCCTGCTTGGCGAAGACCTCGGCAAGCTCTCGGCTGGTGCACGCGACCGCTTTCGCGTCGACCACACGGGCTACATCTTCCAGCAGTTCAATCTGCTGCCATTCCTTTCCGTGCGCGAGAACGTCGAGCTGCCGTGCCGTTTCTCCCGTTCGCGCGCCGAACGTGCACGCCAGCGCCATGGCAGCATCGACGCCGCGGCCGCCGCGCTGCTCGACCACCTGGGCCTGCGCGCCGAACTGCTCGGCCGCCGTGCCGATGAACTGTCGATCGGCCAGCAACAACGCGTCGCCGCCGCGCGTGCACTGATCGGTCAGCCGGAGCTGGTGATCGCCGACGAGCCCACTTCGGCGCTGGACTTCGACGCCCGCGAGGCCTTCCTGCAATTGCTCTTCGCCGAATGCCGCGCCGCTGGTGCCAGCCTGCTGTTCGTCAGCCACGATCAGAGTCTGGCTCCGCTGTTCGACCGCAACCTGTCGCTGGCCGAACTCAACCGCGCCACGCGCCCACAGGAGGCCTGAGATGCATCTGATCCGCATCGCCCTGGCCAGCCTGGCCAACCGCCGTTTCACCGCCCTGCTCACGGTGTTCGCCATCGCCCTGTCGGTGTGCCTGTTGCTGGCCGTCGAGCGCGTACGCACCGAAGCCCGCGCCAGCTTCGCCAACACCATCAGCGGCACCGACCTGATCGTCGGCGCCCGCTCGGGCAGCGTGAACCTGCTGCTGTATTCGGTGTTTCGTATCGGCAATGCCACCAACAACATCCGCTGGGATAGCTTCGAGCACTTCGCCGAACACCGTCAGGTGAAGTGGGCCATCCCCATTTCCCTCGGCGACTCGCACCGCGGCTACCGGGTGATGGGCACCAGTACCGCCTATTTCGAGCATTACCGCTATGCGCGCAGCCAGGCACTGAAGCTGGCGCAGGGCCGCGCCTTCGCCGACGATCCCTTCGAAGTGGTGCTCGGCGCAGAGGTTGCACAGGCACTGGGCTATGGCCTGGGCGAGAAGATCGTCCTGGCCCACGGCGTCGCCACCATCAGCCTGGTCAAGCACGACGACAAGCCCTTCACCGTGGTCGGCATCCTCGAACGCACCGGCACACCGGTGGATCGCACGCTACACATCTCCCTGGCGGGCATGGAGGCGCTGCATATCGACTGGCAGAACGGCATGCCGGCACGCGGCGCGGCGCAGGTCAGCGCTGAGCAGGTTCGCGAATGGGCCAGTGCCTGTTCACAAGCGTCGCGAGCGCAGGCGGGGCAAGGCGAAAGCGGGCAAGGAAGCGCAGTTGAGTCGAGTCTCAATGAGCATTCCGAGCCGGCTTTCAACGCAGCAGCGTCAAGCGCAGCAGCTTGTGGGCAGGCGCTGCAACCCAAGCAGATCACCGCCTTCATGCTTGGCCTGAACAGCAAGATCGCCACCTTCAGCCTGCAACGCGAGATCAACGAGTTCCGCGGCGAACCGTTGCTGGCGATCCTCCCCGGTGTGGCCCTACAGGAGCTGTGGAGCCTGATGGGCACCGCCGAGCAGGCGCTGTTCGTGGTCTCGCTGTTCGTCGTACTGACCGGCCTGATCGGCATGCTCACGGCCATCCTCACCAGCCTCAACGAACGCCGCCGTGAGATGGCCATCCTCCGCTCGGTAGGCGCGCGGCCCTGGCATATCGCCAGTCTGCTGGTGCTGGAGGCGTTCACCCTGGCACTGGCTGGCGTGGCACTGGGGCTGGTATTGCTCTACGCAGGCATCGCCGGCAGCCAGGGCTTCGTCCAGGCCAATTACGGCCTGTACCTGGCGCTGAATGCACCGTCGAGCTACGAATGGAAACTGCTCGGCGCCATCCTCGGGGCTGCCCTGCTGATGGGCAGCGTGCCGGCCTGGCGGGCCTACCGTCAGTCACTGGCAGACGGTTTGTCGATCCGGCTGTGAACGAGTTCGGGTAGGGTGCGCCGTGCGCCCTACCCGAGCATTCCGGCAAGAGCGCCTGTTACACTCGACCGGCGTTTTCGCCAAGAGGTTTCCCATGTCCCGCCCCCTGCTCGCCACCCTGTTGCTGACCCTGGCATTGCCGCTGGCCGCCGCCGATGTGCGCGAACTCAACTGGTCCGAACTGGTACCGGCCGACGCCCCGCCCCAGCAGATGGATGCGGCGCCGATCCATGACCTGTCGCAATTGGCCGACGCACTGGCCGAGTCCGGCCCGGCGGCCATGCAACAATCGCCGGCCGCGCCCGTGGTCAAGGAACTGGACGGCCAGCAGGTCAAGCTACCCGGCTATATCGTGCCGCTGGACGTGACCGAAGAAGGCCGGGTGATCGAATTTCTCCTGGTGCCCTACTTCGGCGCCTGCATCCACGTACCACCGCCGCCGTCGAATCAGATCGTCCACGTCACCAGCGAGCTGGGCGTGCTGCTCGATGCGCTGTACCAGCCGTTCTGGATCGAAGGGCCACTGAAGGTCGAACATGTCAGCAGCGAGCTGGCAGAAGTCGGCTACCAGATGGAAGCAAACAAGATCTACGCCTACGAAATGCCCAATAGCTGAGCCCAACCGAAACACCCGTAGGAGCGGCTTCAGCCGCGAAAAGCTTCGCGGCTAACTCCACACCGACCGGTACACCGCCCATGAAAAAGCCAGACCCTTAGGTCTGGCTTTTTACTTGGTGCGCACGGCGCACCCTACGGGGCGAGGCGGTGTAGGGTGCGCCGCGCGCACCGACGAACAACTCAATTGCGACTGGCGACACGCTTCTCCCGCTCGAAACGCAACTCGCTCTCCGCCCATTGCCGCCACGAGCGCACCTTGGAACGATCCGCACCAACGCGCTCGGCCCGAACCAGAGCATCCAGCCCTGCTTGCCAGCGCGCCTGTTCCAATTCCAGCTGGGCCACGTACAGCCAGTGCTTGCCGCTGCCACTGCGCTCGGCCAGTGGACGCAACACCCGTACCGCGGCCGCCCGATCACGCGCCTGCCACCAGAACAGCCCCAGGCGTTCCTGACGTACCGGGGTGCTGCTCAGCAGACCATTGTCGATCAAGCCAGCGAGCAGCTTGGCGCCCTGCCATGGCTGTTCGGCAGCGCCAGCCAGCAGCACCAGGTTATCCAGCTCCGACTCGCTGAAACGCAGTCCCTTGGCGTGTGCCGCACGCAAGGTAGCAAGGGCCTTGTCGTTGCTGCCGGCCATCTGCTGCAGAGCGGCCAGTTGGCGCCAGCCCTTGGTATCGTCCGGTCTGCGCGCCAGTAGCTGACGCTGCCAGCGCTCGGCCTGGGCATAGCGTTTGAGGTCGGCATTGGTACCCACCAGAAATTGCAGCCAGATATCCGCGGCATCCGGGTTGGCCAGCAGGTAACGCTCGGCCAGCGGCAGCGCCTTGGCTGGCTGGTTCATGCCCTGGTAGGCCTGCACCAGCATCTGCAACACTTCTTCGGACGCCTGCCCCTGATTCGGTGCCAGCAGTTCGATCACCCTGGCGTAACGACGCTCACCGAGGTTGAGCTTGGCCAGGTTGAGTCGTTCGCCAGCGAGCATGTCCTCATCCAGCTTGCCGCTGCGCACGGCCTTGTCCAGCCAGTCGATGGCCTGCGCATTGTGACCGGCCGACCAGGCCACATAAGCCTGGCTACGCCAGATCAGCGCCTCCTCGAGACTGCCGCTCTGTGCGGCGGCGCCCTCCAGCGCCTTGCGCGCAGCGGCGTAGTCACCCTGCTGCTGCGCGCTCTGCGCAGCATTCAGGGCACGAAACACGGCCGGGTCGATGGTCTGCTGGGCCATCCCAGGCGCAGCCGCCGTACCGAGCATCACGAGTAATAACCAGCGATACATGGTCAGCCCCTTTCCAGACGGAAGTAGAGAGTTTTCACCGCCTCGCGATCGACCGCCAGGCCGCCCTCGGTGCGCGGTGCAAAATGCCAGCGGGCGGCCGCACGACGCGCCTCGCGCTCGAACACGTTGCGCGGGTTGGCTTCCAGCACACGGATATTTTCCACATTGCCAGAGCGGTTGATGGTGAACGCCAGCTTGACGAAACCCTCGATCCCACGCTGCAGGGCATGCCGCGGATACTCCGGGCGCACGTCGTTGAGCGGCATCACTTCGCTCTCCATGCCCCCCATCTGCCCGCCCGACTCGGCGGCCTCGCTCGGCGCACTCGGCGCTGCCGCGCCCGGTGCAAGACCCGCCAGGCTGGGTGCAGGCGCGGCATTGACGGCAATACCGCTGGCCAGGCTTGGCAACTGGATATCCAGCGCAGGCAACTGCGCATTGGGCGTTGCCGCCATCGGCGTGGGCGGCGTCGGGGTTTGCGGCGTCTGCGGTTGCGGTGACTGCGGCGCCTGCTGACGATTGCGACTGGCGGTCTCGCTGGCATTGCCATCCATGCGCACGAAGCTGGCCACGCTGACCGGCTCCTGATCGAGCGTCGAACGTGGTGGCGTGACCATGTACAGCATCAGGGCGAACAACCCCAATGCCATCAGGCAGGCACCAATGAAGGACAGCGTCAGACGCATCAGTTGGCTCCGCTGGTGGCAGCCAGTGCCACATCACGCACCCCGGCAAGGCGCGCCTGATCCATCACCTGCACCACCAGACCGGTGCGTGCATCCTGGTCGGCCTGCACCACTACCGCACCCTCCGGTTGCTCCACGCGCATGCGTTCGACATGAGCGCGCACACTGCGCACGTCCACCGGTTTCTTGTCCAGCCACACCTGGCCATCGGCGGTGACAGCGATAAGGATGTTGCCCTTGTCCTGCGGACTGGCGGTTTCCGCCTGCGGGCGTTGCACTTCGACACCGGCCTCCTTGATGAAGGAGCTGGTGACGATGAAGAAGATCAGCATGATGAAGACCACATCGAGCATCGGCGTAAGGTCGATGCCGGTGTCGTCTTCGGGCTGGTGATGACGGCGCATTCTCATTTCAAAGACTCTCAATCATGCCGCAGCTGGTCGGCCAGCCGCTCCAGAGCCCGGCGCGAGTCTCGTTCGAGACGCGCCAGGCTGAACAATCCGGTGATCGCCAGCACCATGCCGGCCATGGTCGGCAGGATCGCCTTCCATACGCCGGCGGCCATGCCGCGCGGGTCGCCATTGCCGCTCATGGCCAGCACGTCGAATACCGCAACCATGCCGGTCACGGTGCCGAGCAGACCGAACAGCGGGCACAGCGCGACCAGGGTCTTGCCCAGACGCAGCGGTGCGGCGAGTTGCTGACGCGCCTGCGCCAGCCAGGCGTCGCGGACTGCGCGTTGCCAACTGCCCACCACATCATCGCCGAGCACCTGCTGCCAGGCTTCGCGACGCTCGCGCACCCAGCGCGGGAAGATCCGCCGCAGGAACCAGAAGCGCTCGAACATCAGCGTCCAGAACAGTACGCAGAGAATCGCCAGGGCCCACATCACCACGCCACCGGTGGTCATGAAGTCGAGCAATGCATAAGCACTGTCGACTGCACGCAACCAGGATGCGTAAAGATCAGTCACGACGCGGCGCCCCTGACAGATGCAAGGCGACGAGGCCGGCACTCTGCTGCTCCAGAAGCTGGATCAGCCCCTTACTGCGGCTGCTCAGCAAGGCGTGCAGGAACAGCATCGGGATGGCCACGACCAATCCCTGCACGGTGGTCACCAGCGCCTGCGAGATACCGTCGGCCATCAGCCGCGAATCACCGGCACCACCTTGGGTAATGGCCTGGAAGGTGATGATCATCCCGGTCACGGTACCCAGCAGGCCGAGCAACGGTGCGACAGCGGCCATCAGCTTGATCAGGCCGTGGCCTTTCTCCAGCGGTGGGGTTTCCAGCAGGATCGCCTCGTCCAGCTTCAGCTCCAGGGTTTCCAGATCGGACAGCTGCGGCTTCGGCCCCAGTACACCGATCACCCGCCCCAACGGGTTGTCGTCGCGCGGCGTGCCGAGGTCATGCATCTGCGCCTTGATTCCCCGTGCCACACGGCTCAGGTAGAACATGCGCCAGCCCGCCAGCAGCAGGCCCACGGCGCCCAGCACAACGATCACCCAACCGACCAGGCCACCCTGCTGCTGGCGATCCCACAGGCTCGGCTGCTGCTGCAACTGCGCCAGCAGGGTGCCGCGGCTGGGGTCGACCGGCAGCGGCGCCAGCTCGGCGCTGCTGGCGAGGTAATCCCTGACCTGGCCCATGCCGGAAGGCTGGCGCGACGGCGCGATCAGTTCGCTGGCATCGGCGTCGTAACGCAGGAAGGCATCCTCGCCGTACACGGCAAAAGCGCCGACGCGCAGCACCTGCTGTTCACTGCGACGACCGTCGGCGGCGACCACCGGCAACGACACGCGCTCGACACGACCGCTGGCGGCCAGATCTTCGAGCAGCAGCATCCAGTAGCCATCGAGGTCTTCGGCCGAGGGCAGGCTGCGGCTCTCGGCCAACGCCTTGAGTTGCTTGAGGCGCTCGGGGTATTGCGCATTGAGCAGGCTGTCCTGCCACTGGCTGAGGGTGTCGCCGGCACTCTGGCGCACCACGCCGAACAGCTCGCCGAGATGGCCGACACGTTGTGCCAGCAGCTTTTCCTGCTCGGCCAGTTCGGTTTCCTGGCGATCGAAATCGGCCTTCAGACGTTCGGCCTCGGCCTTCTGCTCGGCGAGAGAGGCACGCGCGGCAGCCAGCAGTTCGGCTTGCTCACTGCGCTGGGCGAGAAACGCCTGCTCGCGCGTCTGCATGGCACTGACTTCGGCGGCCCGCTCACTGCGGATACGTTGCAGCAGCTGATCGGGGCTGAGGGTTTCAGCGACAGCAGCCATGTTGGGCAGCAGGCTGAGCACCAGGGCGGCGATAACACGACGAGTCATTGTGCAGACTCCTTGGCCAGCGTCTTGATCGGCAGGTTCAAAAGCGCAGGCGCCTGTTGCTGACGGGCGATGGCGATGGCCTGGCTTAACGGACGCCGTGCGCTACCTTCGAGCGTCTGCCAGGCCTGGGCCTGCGGGTTCCACCAGCCGCTCTCGTGACCGTCCAGGGTCTGGTAATAGAGCATGCTGCGCCCCAGGCGCAGGAATTCCACGCTACGCGAGGCGCCATCGGCCTGATTCAGCTCACCGCGCCAGGCTTCCAGGGTACGGCCGTAGTCGCTCTCGATCTGGTAGGCCTCGAGGATGCGGCGGTACTTGTCAGCCAGGCTGACATCGGCGCGCGGCAACAGATCCTGCAGCTGCGCCAGGCGATCCTCACGCTCTTCAGGCAGGAACGGCAGATCAGCGGCAATGAACTGACCAAGCACCTCGACCATTCTGACCATCTGCGGGCTCACTGCCTCCTGGGTGCGCTCGATGCCATCGAGCTGCTTCTGGTAGCCGGCCAGCTCATCGCGCTGAGCGGCCACCAAGTCGCGCAATTGACTGTTATAACCTTTCAGCGCTTCGGCCTGCTGGAGCGCGTTACGGTACTCGTTGAGCATCTCACGGCTGGCATCGTCCAGTTGCTCGATACGGCCCTGGGAAGCCTTGGCCTCGGCAGCCAGGCGCTGGCTTTCATCCAGCGCATCATCCAACGGCGCGGCAGTCAGCGAACCGCTGGCAAGAGCCAGTGCCGCGGCCAGGGAACGGAGTGGGAAGCGATTCATGCGCAGAGGAACCTCGACAGACGGCAGCTTCAAAAAGAGAAAGATTATCATCTACGAACTTCACCGGGGCACGCGCGAAACATCTCGTATCAGCCAGCCGAACTATTGAGCCAGGTCAAAAAGTAAATCGTTGCGTGGCTTAGCATTGATTCCAGCCAAGACACTCGACTCGACTGGAGTTCGCTATGTACAAGTCCCTGTTCACTGCCTCACTGCTCGCCCTCGCCGTTGCCGCTCCCGTGGCTCAAGCCCACCAAGCCGGAGATATCCTCGTCCGTGCCGGTGCCATCACCGTCAACCCGGACGCCGACTCCTCGAGCGTCAAGGTCGACCGCGGCGGCAATCTCGACCTGGGCGGCAAGGCAACCATGAGCAGTGATACCCAGTTGGGTCTGAACTTCGCCTATATGCTGACCGACAACCTCGGTATCGAACTGCTGGCCGCGACGCCCTTCGAGCACGACGTGAAGATCAAGGGCACCATCCTCGATGCAGCCAATGGCAAACTGGGTACCCTCAAGCACCTGCCGCCGACCCTGAGCCTGGTGTATTACCCACTCGACTCCAAGTCTGCATTCCAGCCTTATGTCGGTGCCGGTATCAACTACACCTGGATCTTCGATGAGCACGTCGGCAGCGCCGCCAGCGCCAACGGCTTCGACAACTTCCGCGCGAAGAACTCCTGGGGCCTTGCCTGGCAGGTCGGTGCCGACTACATGCTGACCGACAGCCTGATGGTCAACGCTCAGGTGCGCTACATCGACATCGACACCACTGCCTATGTCGACAACACCGACCTCGGTGTACGCGCCAAGGTGGACGTCGACGTCGATCCGTTCGTCTACATGGTTGGCCTGGGCTACAAGTTCTAAGCCACCGTGCAATGAAAGAAGCCGGCATCTGCCGGCTTCTTTGCGTTCAGGGCCATCGCCCCAGCATCGGTTTACAACCCGAGCAAGCGAGCGAGTCCATCACGTAGCGGCGTCTGCGACGGCAGTTGGTATTGCATCTGCAGCCGCGCATTGTCGGCGCGCGAATGGCGAATGTCGCCAGCCCGCGCCGGCAGGTGCGTCACCTGCGGGAGCGCACCACACAGGACGCCGATTTCCGCCAGCAACTGGTTGAGGCTGACGGCCTGGTTCCAACCGACGTTGACCGGCAGCGGTTCCACCTGCCCGGCACTCAGGGCCTGCATCAGCAACTCGACCAGATCGCCTACGTAGAAGAAGTCACGGGTCTGCTCGCCATCACCGAATACGCTGATCGGCAATCCCTGCTGCGCGCGCTGGGTGAAGATGCTGATCACGCCGGAGTATGGTGAAGAAGGATCCTGGCGTGGGCCGAAGATGTTGAAGAAGCGAAACACGGCCGGCTCCAGGCCATGCTGGCGACGATAGAAATCCAGATAATGTTCGCTCGCCAGCTTGTCGGCGGCATAGGGCGTAAGCGGGGATTTGGCTATGTCCTCATCGATAGCCACGCCTTCGCCATTGTTGCCATAGATGGCAGCGCTGGAGGCGTAGACCACTCGCCGCACCCCATGCAGGCGCATCGCCTCGCAGACGTTGAGCGTACCGATGAAATTGCTCTGGTGGGTCGCCACCGGGTCATCGACGGACGCCTGCACGGAGGCCACGGCAGCCAGGTGCACCACCGCATCGCAACCGGCCACAGCCTGCGCGACCAACTGCGCATCGGCGACATCACCCTCGATGAACTGCAGAGCCGGGTTATCCAGCGGCAGGTTATTGCGCTTGCCCATGGACAGGTTATCCAGCACACGCACGCGCTGCCCTGCGGCCAGCAGCGCATCGACCAGATGCGAACCAATGAAGCCGGCACCGCCGGTTACGAGTATCTCAGCCATGACGGTAATAACGATCCAGAAGCGCTGGCAAACCGGAGCGCCAGGCGCGCGGTTTGATGCCGAAGGTGTGGAGGATTTTCTTGCAGGCCAGTACCGCATGTTGCGGTTCGTCAGCCGCATCCGGGCGGGCAGCATGCGCTTGCGGCACGACGTCCTCAACCAGATTGCTGCGATAGTGGCGCGCTTCGCTGAGCACGGCCTGGCCCAGGCTCAATGATGTACTCGCCTCGTGCCCACCATAATGATAGGTGCCCCACAGCGGTGAAGCGCAGTCGAGCTGCTTGAGCACGGCAAGAATCACCCGTGCAGCATCATCGACCGGGGTTGGATTGCCGCGTCGGTCGTCGGCCAGGTGCAGTGTCTCGCCATGTTCGGCACGCAGCAGGAAGCGACCGAGCAAGCCCTCGCGACTGTCATCGAGCAACCAGCCGAAACGCAGCAGCACATGTCGTGGGCAAATCGCCCGTACGCTCTGCTCCAGACGCCAGAGTGCCTGACCGCGCAAACCCAGCGGCACCGGCTCTTCCTTCTCGCTGTAGGCCGTGGCACGCGAACCGTCGAACACACGGTAGCTCGACGGCTGCACCAGCACGATCTGATGATGCTGGCAGAGCTCGGCCAGGCGCTCGACAGCGCGTTCCTGCGTGAACAGACGCGACTCGCTGACCGACTCGGCCTGGAACCAGTCGAAGTAATAAGCCAGGTTGATCAGTGCATCCGGGCGGGTGTCGTCGAGCAGCTCGGTCAGGCTCGCCGCATCCCAGCCGCTTTCCGGCGGGCGTGGTGCAAGGAAGCCGATGTCCTCCTCGGCGCCAAGACGGATCAGCGCTTGCCCCAGGGCACTACCGCCGCCCAGCAGCATCAGGCGCATTCGCATGGTGGCTCGGGTGACTCCAGATTTGTTCTGCCTGCCGGTGTGGCGGCCGTAATGGCGGATATTCTGCTGGTTTTACCCTGTGCCGTCACCCCGCAATCGCGCATTGCCCGGCATCGGCAGCAATGCGCTCGGCCCCCTGATCGAAGACGTTCTGCGCCCGAACGATCTCGGCGACATGGCTTTCCACCCAGTGATCGATTGCCCGAATCGGTTCGCTCAGGGAATGGCCCAGCGCCGTCAGCGAGTATTCCACCCGCGGCGGCACCTCGGCATAGGCCTGCCTCGATACCAATCCAAACCGCTCCAGCCGACGAATCGTCTGGATCAGCATCTTTTCCGAAATGCCGTCGACCCGGCGACGCAGCTCGGCAGTACGCAGGGTGCCGCCGTGCGCCAGGGCATGAATCAGCAGCAGCGACCACTTGTCGGCAATCACTGCGAGAACATGGCGTGCCGGGCAAACACCGCTGAATACATTGCCCAGCCGGGATTCATCGGTCATCGAGCCGCTCCAAAACCTACCAAAAGGTAGGTACTTGCCGAAAAGAATGCGCAGAGTAAGCTCTTTTACGCGTTCCCTCCATCAAGGAATCACCCATGAAGCTGTATTACAAAGCCGGCGCCTGTTCGCTCTCGCCGCACATCGCCCTGCTCGAGGCAGGCCTGGACTTCGAACTGGAAGCTGTCGACCTCAAGACCAAGCTCACCGCATCGGGTGCCGACTTCACTGCCATCAACAGCAAGGGCTACGTTCCCGCCCTGGTACTGGACAATGGCAAGGTGCTGACCGAAGGCGCCGCCATCGTCCAGTACATCGCTGACCTCAAACCCGAGAGCGGCCTGGCCCCGGCCAATGGCAGCGAGGCGCGCTATGAGCTGCAAAGCTGGTTGAGCTTCATTTCCACCGAGCTGCACAAGCCTTTCGGCAGCATGTTCAATCCTGCTCAGAGCGCGGACTGGAAAGCCGCCGCACAGGCGCTGCTGAACAAGCGCCTGGATTGGGTCGCTACGCAACTGGGCGAGCAGGATTTCCTGCTCGGTGACCGTTTCACCGTTGCCGATGGCTATCTGTTCACCGTGCTGGGCTGGGCCAATATCGTGGGCTTCTCGCTGGATGCCTGGCCAAATCTGCAGGCTTACCGCACCCGCATCGGCGCCCGTCCCAAGGTAATCGAAGCGCTCAAGGCCGAAGGCCTGATCTGAGCCACAAAGAAAAACCCCGAGCCTAGCTCGGGGTTTTCGTATCAGCGCGACACTGCATTCTCAGAACGGAATATCGTCGTCGAAGCTGTCGTAGTCAGGCGCAGGCTGGGCCTGCTGCGGAGCCGGACGCTCCTGGCGCGGAGCCTGTTGCGGCTCGCGTTGCGGGGCCGGACGCGACTGACGCGGAGCACCGCCTTCATCGCCACTCGGACGGCCGCCGAGCAACTGCATGGTGCCCTGCATGTCGACGATGATTTCAGTGGTGTAACGCTTGATGCCGTCTTTTTCCCACTCGCGGGTCTGCAGCTTGCCTTCGATGTACACCTGCGAACCCTTGCGCAGGTACTCGCCGGCAATCTCGGCAACCTTGCCGAACAGGGCGACACGGTGCCATTCGGTCTTCTCGACCTTCTGCCCGGTCTGCTTGTCGGTCCACTGCTCGCTGGTGGCCAGGCTCAGGTTGGTCACTGCGTTGCCGCTGGGCAGGTAGCGTGTTTCCGGATCCTGACCACAGGTACCGACCAGAATGACTTTGTTAACCCCACGGGCCATAACGTTCTCCTAGGCTCCTCACGTCGCAGACGCCGATGCGATCAGGCGCTCCACTGACGTGCGATCCACTTGTTGGGTGTCCACTTTGATATAGATGGCCGCTTCATCGACCACCACCACGGCATCCGCCACTCCCGGCGTAGCCTTGAGGCGTTCGACCAGTCCGACCTCGGCCAGTGCCGCAGCGTCGAGCGGCAGGCGCAAACTGGTCACATACGGCGGTTCGCGCATAGTAACAGCAATAACCAGCCAAATTGCACAGAGCACGGCGCAGCCGATGAACACACCTATCAGACCGGTGTGCTGATACAGCCAGCCGCCCAGAATGCCGCCCAGCGCAGCGCCGAGGAACTGACTGGTGGAATACACGCCCATCGCCGTCCCCTTGCCGCCAGCCGGAGCAACCTTGCTGACCAACGACGGCAACGAGGCTTCAAGCAGATTGAAGGCGGTGAAGAACACCACGATTCCGACCACCAGAGCACGCAGGCCACTACCCAGCAATGCGAAATACAACTCGCAAGCCAGCAGCACCGCCACCGCGCCGAGCAGCACGCGCTTCATCTGGCGCTTTTTCTCGCCATAGATGATGAACGGCACCATGCCGAAGAAGCCGATCAACAACGCGGTGAGATAGACCCACCAGTGCTCTTCCTTGACCAGGCCGCCCTGCTCCACCAGCGCCAGTGGCAACGCGACGAAACTGGCCATGAGCACCGCATGCAGTGCCAGGATGGCGAAATCCAAACGCAGCAGATCGGCATTCTTCAGGGTTGGCCACAGGGCCTGCGCCGCCACGCCCGACTCGCGGTGCTGCAACGGGCCGGCATTCTTCGGCACCACACCAGCGACGATGAGAATCCCCAGCAGTGCCATCGCCGCAGTCGCCCAGAACAGTCCGGACAAGCCGAAGGCACGAGTCAGCAACGGGCCGACGACCATGGCCACGGCGAACGACAGACCGATACTCATGCCGATCATGGCCATGGCTTTGGTGCGATGCTGTTCGCGGGTCAGATCCGACAGCAACGCCATAACCGCAGCGGAAATTGCGCCGGCGCCCTGCAATACCCGCCCGGCAATCACTCCCCAGATCGAGTCGGCATTGGCGGCCAGCACGCTGCCGGCCGCGAAGATCAGCAGGCCGACATAGATCACCGGCCGTCGGCCAATACGATCGCTGAGCATGCCGAAAGGAATCTGCAACACGGCCTGAGTCAGGCCGTAGGCGCCGATGGCCAGACCGATCAGCGCCGGGGTACTGCCAGCCAGATCCATGCCGTAGGTGGCCAGCACCGGCAGCACCATGAACATGCCGAGCATGCGGAACGCAAACACCAAGGCAAGCCCGCCAGCTGCGCGTGCTTCACCGCCACTCATGCGTTCGCTGTGTGGATCGTGCATGGAACAAATCCCGTGGAAAATCAGCCGGCGATTCTAGCAGCCGGCGCGCTTGTGGCACAGGCACACACTTTGCCGCAGGGTGCCCCCTGGCCCTATACTCGACCGTTTTCCGCCCGCCCTGCGAGGCCCGTTGTAAGTGGACAAGATCCTGATCCGTGGGGCCCGAACCCACAACCTCAAGAACATCGACCTGACCCTGCCGCGCGACAAACTGATCGTGATTACCGGCCTGTCTGGTTCCGGCAAGTCCTCTCTGGCTTTCGACACCCTGTACGCGGAAGGCCAGCGCCGTTACGTGGAATCGCTGTCGGCCTATGCCCGGCAGTTCCTGTCGATGATGGAAAAGCCCGACGTCGATACCATCGAAGGTCTGTCGCCGGCGATTTCCATCGAACAGAAATCGACCTCGCACAACCCGCGCTCGACCGTCGGCACCATCACCGAGATCTACGACTACCTGCGCCTGCTCTACGCCCGCGTCGGCATCCCGCGATGCCCCGATCACGACGTACCACTGGAAGCGCAGACCGTAAGCCAGATGGTCGATCAGGTGCTGGCCCTACCGGAAGGCCGCAAGCTGATGCTGCTGGCCCCGGTGATTCGCGAACGCAAAGGCGAGCACCTCTCGGTATTCGAAGAGCTGCGTGCTCAAGGCTTCGTGCGGGCACGGGTCAACGGCAAGCTGTTCGAACTGGACGAGTTGCCCAAGCTGGATAAACAGAAGAAGCATTCCATCGACGTGGTGGTGGATCGCTTCAAGGTTCGCGAAGACCTGCAGCAGCGTCTGGCCGAATCCTTCGAGACCGCTCTTGGCCTGGCAGACGGCATCGCGCTGATCGCCCCCATGGACGACGAGCAAGGTGAGGAAATCATCTTCTCCGCACGCTTCGCCTGCCCGCACTGCGGTCACTCGATCAGCGAGCTGGAACCCAAGCTGTTCTCCTTCAACAACCCCGCCGGCGCCTGCCCGACCTGCGACGGCCTGGGCGTGAAACAGTTCTTCGACGTCAAGCGCCTGGTCAACGGCGAGCTGACCCTAGCCGAAGGTGCCATACGCGGCTGGGACAGGCGTAACGTCTATTACTTTCAGATGCTCGGCTCGCTGGCCGCGCACTACGGTTTCAGCCTGGAAGAGCCTTTCGACGACCTGGCCGCGGAGCACCAGAAGGTCATCCTGTTCGGCAGCGGCACGCAGAGCGTCGACTTCAAGTACCTCAACGACCGGGGCGACATCGTCAAACGCTCGCATCCCTTCGAGGGCATCATCCCCAACCTCGAACGTCGTTACCGCGAGACCGAGTCGACCAGCGTGCGCGAAGAGCTGGCCAAGTTCCTCAGTACCCAGCCCTGCCCTGACTGCCGCGGCACCCGCCTGCGTCGCGAAGCGCGTCATGTCTGGGTCGGCGAGAAGACGCTGCCGGCGGTGACCGGGCTACCGGTAGGCGACGCCTGCGATTATGTCGCCAGCCTGCACCTGACCGGCCGCCGTGGCGAGATCGCTGAGAAGATCCTCAAGGAAATCCGCGAGCGCCTGCAGTTCCTGGTCAACGTCGGCCTCGACTACCTGACGCTGGATCGCAGCGCCGACACCCTATCCGGCGGTGAAGCGCAGCGCATCCGCCTGGCCAGCCAGATCGGCGCAGGCCTGGTGGGCGTGATGTACATCCTCGACGAGCCGTCCATCGGCCTGCACCAGCGCGACAACGAACGTCTGCTGGGCACCCTCAACCACCTGCGCAACCTGGGCAACACGGTGATCGTGGTCGAGCACGACGAAGACGCCATCCGCATGGCTGATTACGTGGTCGATATCGGCCCAGGCGCCGGCGTGCATGGTGGCCAGATCGTCGCCGAAGGCACGCCGGACGAGGTGATGAATCACCCCGACTCGCTGACCGGCAAGTACCTGTCCGGCCGCGAGAAGATCCGCTATCCGGCGCAGCGCACCCCGCGCGACAAGAAGAAACTGCTCAAGCTCAAAGGCGCACGAGGCAACAACCTGCGCAACGTCGATCTGGAAATTCCGGTGGGCCTGCTCACCTGCGTCACCGGGGTGTCCGGCTCGGGCAAATCGACGCTGATCAACAACACCCTGTTCCCGCTGACCGCCACGGCATTGAACGGTGCGACCACGCTGGAGGCCGCTGCGCACGATTCCTTCGACGGTCTGCAGCACCTGGACAAGGTGGTCGACATCGACCAGAGCCCGATCGGTCGTACACCTCGCTCCAACCCGGCCACCTATACCGGTCTGTTCACACCGATCCGCGAACTGTTCGCCGGGGTTCCGGAATCGCGCTCGCGTGGTTACGGCCCAGGCCGTTTCAGCTTCAACGTCAAGGGCGGGCGCTGCGAGGCGTGCCAGGGCGATGGTGTGATCAAGGTAGAGATGCACTTCCTGCCGGATATCTACGTGCCCTGCGACGTGTGCAAGGGCAAACGCTACAACCGCGAAACCCTGGAAGTGAAGTACAAGGGCAAGAGCATCACCGAGGTGCTCGACATGACCATCGAGGAGGCTCGTGCCTTCTTCGACGCCGTGCCAGCCATCGCCCGCAAGTTGCAGACGCTGATGGACGTCGGCCTGTCCTACATCAAGCTGGGCCAGAGCGCGACCACCCTGTCCGGCGGCGAGGCGCAGCGGGTCAAGCTGAGTCGCGAGCTGAGCAAACGCGACACCGGCAAGACCCTGTACATCCTCGATGAGCCGACCACCGGTCTGCACTTCGCCGACATCCAGCAGTTGCTCGATGTACTGCACCGTCTGCGCGACCACGGCAATACCGTGGTGGTGATCGAACACAACCTGGATGTGATCAAGACGGCCGACTGGTTGGTGGATCTGGGTCCGGAAGGCGGCTCCAAGGGCGGCATGATCATCGCTACCGGCACACCAGAGGATGTTGCAGCCAACCCGGCCTCGCATACCGGGCACTTCCTCAAACCACTGCTGGAACGCGACCGCGCCTGAAACGAAAGAGCCCCGCTGATGCGGGGCTCTTTCATGATGGACGGCTCGTAGGGTACGCCATGCGCACCAAACGTCACATCTGGCTTTGCAGGTACTTCTCCAAGCCTAGCTTGTCGATCAGCTGCAGCTGGATCTCCAGCCAGTAGGCATGGTCTTCCTCGGTGTCCTTGAGCTGCAGCAAGAGGATGTCGCGGGTCTGATAATCCTGATGCTTCTCGCACAGTTCGATGCCCTTGCTCAGGGCAGCGCGCACTTCGTATTCCAGGGCCAGATCCAGTTTCAACGCTTCGGGCACGCTCTGACCGAAGGTGAAAGGATTCGGCACCATGTCCGGTACGCCTTCGAGGAAGATGATCCGCTTGAGCAACGCGTCGGCGTGCTGGGTTTCCTCTTCCATCTCGTGGTTGATGCGCTCGTAGAGTTTGCTGAAGCCCCAATCCTCGTACAACCGCGAATGAATGAAGTACTGGTCACGAGCGGCCAGCTCTCCCTTGAGCAGATGCTTGAGATAGTCGATGACTTCGGTATGGCCTTTCATGCCGTATTCCTTGTTGCATGCCTGAACAGAGTGCAATGCTCCGCCTGGCAGGGTGTTCGGTCAAGCAAAAGCACAACGCCTCCACGAGGGAGGCGTTGCGGTTTACTGACGCAGCAAGCTGCTATCTAGTGGTTCAGGCCAGATCGAAACGATCCAGATTCATCACCTTGACCCAGGCGGCGACGAAGTCCTTGACCAATTTTTCCTTGCCATCGGCACTGGCATAGACCTCGGCGTAGGCACGCAATACCGAGTTGGAGCCAAATACCAGATCGTTGCGGGTGGCGGTGTATTTCACCTGGCCATCCTTGCGTGTACGCCCTTCGAATACTTCGCCGCTGCTGTCGGTGGCCTTCCATACGGTGCCCATGTCCAGCAGGTTGACGAAGAAGTCGTTGGACAGCACGCCCACCTTGTCGGTGAACACGCCATGCTGGCTGCCGTCGTGGTTGGCACCCAGTACACGCAAACCACCGACCAACGCGGTCAACTCAGGCGCAGTCAGGGTCAGCATCTGCGCCTTGTCCACCAGCATGGCCTCAGTGGGCACGCCCAGGTTGCCTTTGCTGTAGTTGCGGAAACCATCGGCAGCCGGCTCCAGCACATCGAAGGACTCGACATCGGTCTGATCCTGACGCGCATCGACGCGACCTGCTGCGAATGGCACATCCACCACCACACCGGCAGCCTTGGCGGCCAGTTCGACACCGACATTACCGGCCAGCACGATCACATCCGCCAGCGATGCCTTACCGGACGCCTGCTGGATGGCCACGAGCTTCGGCAACATCTGGATGGCCCGCTGATTGACCGCCCAGTCCTTCTGCGGCGCCAGTGCCAGACGTGCACCATTGGCACCGCCACGCTTGTCGCCACCGCGGAAGGTAGAGGCCGAGGCCCAGGCCACGGACACCAGGTCACCGGCCGACAACCCCGATGCGGCGATCTTCGCTTTCAGGTCGGCGATATCGGCAGCACTCGGATTATGGGTGGCAGCCGGCAACGGGTCTTGCCAGATCAGATCCTCTTTCGGCACTTCCGGACCGAGGTAACGAGCCTTGGGCCCCATGTCACGGTGAGTCAGCTTGTACCAGGCACGCGCGAAGGCATCGGCGAAGGCCTGCGGGTCTTCATAGAAGCGCTTGGAAATCTTGCCGAACTCCGGATCGAAGCGCAGGGTCAGGTCAGTGGTGAGCATGGTCGGCTTGTGGAATTTCCCCGGTACATGCGCATCCGGAATGATCTCGGGTGCATCCTTGGCCACCCACTGCTTGGCACCTGCAGGCGACTTGGTCAGCTCCCACTCGAACTTGAACAGGTTCTCGAAGAAGTTGTTGCTCCACAGGGCTGGGGTCTTCGTCCAGGTGACCTCGAGGCCGCTGGAGACGGTGTCCTTGCCGAAGCCACTGCCGAAGTTGCTCATCCAGCCCAGGCCCTGCGCCTCGATTGGCGCCGCTTCTGGCTCCGGCCCTTTGTGCGACTCCGGCGCAGCGCCGTGGCACTTACCGAAGGTATGCCCGCCGGCAATCAGGGCGACAATCTCTTCGTCATCCATGGCCATGCGATAGAAGGTAGCGCGAATGTCCTTAGCAGCCGCCAGGTAATCGCCACTCGCATTCGGGCCCTCGGGGTTTACGTAGATCAGGCCCATGTGGGTGGCGCCGAACGGAGCGGTGAGTTCACGCTCGTCGTTGACACGCTTAGGATCGACCCCCAGCCAGGCTACTTCGGCGCCCCAGTTGACGTCCTGATCCGGCTCCCACACGTCTTCACGCCCCGCACCGAAGCCGAAGGTACGGAAGCCCATGGACTCCAGCGCAACGTTACCAGCAAGGATGTACAGGTCGGCCCAGGAAATGGACTGGCCATATTTCTGCTTGATCGGCCACAGCAGGCGACGCGACTTGTCGATGTTGACGTTGTCCGGCCAGGAGTTCAGCGGAGCGAAGCGCTGCTGACCACGGCCACCACCGCCACGGCCATCAGTGGTGCGGTAGGTACCGGCGGAGTGCCAGGCCATGCGGATGAACTGCGGGCCATAGTGGCCGAAGTCGGCAGGCCACCAATCCTGGCTATCGGTCATCAACCGCACCAGATCGGCTTTCAGCGCCTTGTAGTCGAGTTTCTTGAAGGCTTCGGCGTAGTTGAATTGCTCGCCCAGGGGGTTGGATCGATCAGAGTGCTGATTCAGCAAGTCCACACGCAGCTGATTCGGCCACCAATCTTTGTTGGTCGTGCCACCACCAGCAACGTGATTGAATGGACACTTACCTTGGTTCGACATGGTTCTCTCCTTCTCCTCATCGGGTCGGTCGCAGCGTGTGCGACCAACGATGGGACAAGCCTAGACCCGCTTCGTCAGGCGAACCAATTCATGAAGCGTAACGGCGCGATAGTTATTTTCTTTCATGCGCCAAACACCCTGCGCACGCCCCACAAACCGCCAGCCGCGCCCTCTACGCGCGCCCAACGCAATAATTTCAGGCAACAAAAAACCGGGCACTAGGCCCGGTTTTTTGCACAACCAGCAACTTACTCGGCAGCTTCTACCGAACCGCCGACCGGACGGTCGACCAGTTCAACGTAAGCCATCGGAGCGTTGTCGCCAGCGCGGAAACCGCACTTGAGGATGCGCAGGTAGCCGCCGTTACGGGTGGCGTAGCGCTTGCCCAGATCGTTGAACAGTTTGCCAACGATGGCTTTCGAACGAGTACGGTCGAAGGCCAGACGACGGTTGGCAACGCTGTCTTCCTTGGCCAGGGTGATCAGCGGCTCGGCAACGCGACGCAGTTCCTTGGCTTTCGGCAGGGTAGTTTTGATCAGCTCGTGCTCGAACAGCGAGACCGCCATGTTCTGGAACATGGCCTTGCGGTGAGCGCTGGTGCGGCTGAGGTGACGGCCACTTTTACGATGACGCATGGTTCAATTCCTTACCAAACTTGTTCGTTCGGTGATGATGACGATCAGGCAGTAGCCTTATCGTCTTTCTTCAGACTTGCCGGCGGCCAGTTGTCGAGGCGCATACCGAGGGACAGACCGCGAGAAGCCAGAACATCCTTGATTTCGGTCAGGGATTTCTTGCCCAGGTTCGGGGTTTTGAGCAGCTCTACTTCGGTGCGCTGAATCAGATCGCCGATGTAGTAGATGTTCTCTGCCTTCAGGCAGTTTGCCGAACGTACGGTCAGTTCCAGGTCATCAACAGGACGCAGCAGGATCGGATCGATCTCGTCTTCCTGCTCGATCACCACAGGCTCGCTGTCACCTTTGAGGTCGACGAACGCGGCCAGCTGCTGTTGCAGGATGGTCGCGGCACGACGGATGGCCTCTTCAGGATCCAGGGTACCGTTGGTTTCCAGATCGATAACCAGCTTGTCCAGGTTGGTGCGCTGCTCGACACGGGCGTTTTCCACCACGTAAGCAACCCGACGCACAGGGCTGAACGAAGCATCCAGCTGCAAGCGACCAATGCTGCGGCTTTCATCTTCGTCGCTCTGGCGAGCGTCGGCCGGCTCGTAACCACGACCACGAGCTACGACGAGCTTCATGTTCAGGGCGCCGTTAGCGGCCAGGTTGGCAATGACGTGGTCGCCATTGACGATTTCGACATCGTGATCCAGCTGAATATCGGCAGCGGTAACAACGCCCGGGCCCTTCTTGGACAGAGTCAGGGTCACTTCGTCACGGCCGTGCAGCTTG
The DNA here is from genome assembly GCF_003008615.1 of Pseudomonas mendocina. Lineage (NCBI taxonomy): Bacteria > Pseudomonadati > Pseudomonadota > Gammaproteobacteria > Pseudomonadales > Pseudomonadaceae > Ectopseudomonas > Ectopseudomonas mendocina. Next base: position 3,073,821 of record NZ_CP027657.1, on the reverse strand, counting down.
ATAGCCAGACCTTTCAGGTTGAGCAGGATCTCAATGACATCTTCCTGCACACCTTCGATCGCGGAGTACTCGTGGAGTACGCCGTCGATCTCGGCCTCGACTACTGCACAGCCAGGCATGGAGGACAACAGGATGCGACGCAGCGCGTTGCCCAGGGTATGGCCGAAACCACGCTCGAGAGGCTCGAGGGTGATCTTGGCGCGGGTCGAACTGACCTCCTGCACATCGATGTGACGGGGGGTCAGGAACTCATTTACCGAAATCTGCATGGATGCACCTATTTTCTAGCCCTTACTTGGAGTAGAGCTCGACAATCAGGCTCTCGTTGATGTCAGCGGACAGATCGCCACGAGCCGGTACGTTCTTGAACACACCAGACTTCTTCTCGGCGTCTACTTCTACCCACTCAACACGGCCACGCTGGGCGCAGAGCTCGAGAGCCTGAGCGATGCGCAGCTGATTGCGCGATTTCTCGCGAACAGCAACGACGTCGCCAGCCTTAACTTGGTAGGACGGTACGTTTACGGTCTGACCGTTGACGCTGATCGCTTTGTGCGAAACCAGCTGACGGGACTCGGCACGAGTAGCACCAAAACCCATACGGTAAACCACGTTGTCCAGACGGCACTCCAGCAGTTGCAGCAGATTTTCGCCGGTGGCGCCTTTCTGGCTGGCAGCTTGCTTGTAGTAACCGCTGAATTGACGCTCCAGTACGCCGTAGATACGACGAACTTTTTGCTTCTCACGCAGCTGGGTGCCGTAGTCGGACTGACGGCCACGGCGCTGGCCGTGGATACCCGGGGCTGCTTCGATGTTGCACTTAGATTCAAGCGCGCGAACACCACTCTTCAGAAAGAGATCGGTGCCTTCACGACGAGACAGTTTGCACTTGGGACCAATGTAACGAGCCATTTCTCACTGTCTCCTGATTACACGCGACGCTTCTTCGGCGGACGGCACCCGTTGTGCGGGATTGGCGTCACGTCGGTGATGCTGGCGATTTTGTAGCCGCAGGCGTTCAGAGCACGCACGGCGGATTCGCGACCTGGGCCTGGACCTTTGACGTTAACGTCGAGGTTCTTCAGACCGTATTCCAGTGCAGCCTGACCAGCGCGCTCGGCGGCGATCTGAGCAGCGAACGGAGTGGACTTACGCGAACCGCGGAAGCCCGAACCACCGGAAGTAGCCCAGGACAGGGCGTTACCCTGACGGTCAGTGATGGTCACGATAGTGTTGTTGAAAGACGCGTGGATGTGGGCGATACCGTCCACCACTGTCTTTTTGACTTTTTTACGAGTACGAGCAGCAGGTTTTGCCATGACTAAATTCCTGTCGATTCGCGAATGCGATTACTTGCGGATCGGCTTACGCGGGCCCTTACGGGTGCGAGCGTTGGTCTTGGTACGCTGACCGCGAACCGGCAGACCTTTACGATGACGCAGGCCGCGGTAGCAACCCAGATCCATCAAGCGTTTGATCTTCATATTCACTTCACGACGCAGGTCGCCTTCGGTGTTCACCTTGGCTACTTCGCCACGCAGTTGCTCGATCTGCTCGTCAGTCAGATCCTTGATCTTTGCTGCCGGGTTTACACCGGTAGCGGCACAGATTTTCTGTGCGGTAGTGCGACCAACACCGAAGATGTAGGTCAGCGAGATAACAGTGTGCTTGTTATCCGGAATGTTAACGCCTGCAATACGGGCCATTCAGTGGAACTCCAATTGACAGCTACCTACGCCCCGGAAGCCAAGAAATAGGGCGCGAGATATTAACGCTGTAAAAACAAATAATCAACCCGACAGCGCACTAGCTGCCGGGCTTATCACGCGTGGTTCACACTCAGCCTTGGCGCTGTTTGTGACGCGGCTCTGCGCTGCAGATCACCCGCACGACACCTTCGCGACGGATAATTTTGCAGTTACGGCACAGCTTTTTCACCGATGCACGAACTTTCATTACCAACTCCTCGAACCTTACGGGTGGATCAGCGGAGCATGCCGCTGCCATAACCCTTCAGGTTGGCTTTCTTCATCAGGGAATCGTACTGGTGAGACACGAGGTGCGATTGCACTTGGGACATGAAGTCCATGACAACCACGACCACGATCAGCAACGAGGTCCCGCCAAGGTAGAACGGAACGTTGGCCGCGACCACCAGAAACTGGGGAAGCAGGCACACGGCCGTCATGTACAGAGCACCGAACATGGTCAAACGGGTCAGAACGCCATCGATATAGCGTGCCGACTGCTCGCCCGGACGGATACCCGGAATAAAGGCACCGGACTTCTTCAGGTTTTCCGCTACGTCTTTCGGGTTGAACATCAACGCTGTGTAGAAGAAGCAGAAGAAAATGATCCCTGCACTAAACAGCAGAATGTTCAACGGCTGACCAGGAGCGATCGCCTGCGAAATGTCCTGCAGCCAGCCCAGACCTTCGGACTGACCGAACCAGGCTCCCAGCGAAGCCGGGAACAACAGCAGACTGCTGGCAAAGATGGCCGGGATTACGCCCGCCATGTTCACCTTCAGCGGCAGGTGGCTGGTCTGCGCAGCGAAGACCTTGCGGCCCTGCTGACGCTTGGCGTAGTGCACCGCAATGCGGCGCTGACCACGCTCGATGAACACCACGAAAGCGATGATCGCTACTGCCAGCAGGCCGATGGCGATCAGAGCGAAGATGTTGATATCGCCCTGACGAGCAGACTCGAAAGACTGCCCGATTGCCGACGGCAGACCGGCGACGATGCCCGCGAAAATCAGCATCGAGATACCGTTGCCGACACCGCGCTCGGTGATCTGCTCGCCCAGCCACATCATGAACATCGCGCCCGCCACAAAAGTGGTAACCGCTACGAAGTGGAAGCCGAAATCGCCCGAGAACGCCACACCCTGACTCGCCAGACCAGCAGACATACCGATAGCCTGAACGAAAGCCAGGATGAGAGTGCCGTAGCGGGTGTATTGGCTGATCTTGCGACGACCAGCCTCACCTTCCTTCTTCAACTGCTCCAGCTGCGGGCTGACGGCGGTCATCAGCTGCATGATGATCGATGCCGAGATGTACGGCATGATCCCCAGTGCAAAGATGCTCATCCGCTCCAGCGCGCCGCCGGAAAACATGTTGAACAAGCTAAGAATGGTCCCCTCATTCTGCCGGAACAGATCCGCCAGTCGGTCTGGGTTGATGCCAGGAACCGGGATGTGCGCACCTATCCGGTAGACGATGATCGCCAGGAACAGGAAACGCAGACGAGCCCAGAGTTCGGACAACCCGCCACCTGCCAGCGCTGAGAGAGCACCTTGCTTAGCCATTTAGTCCTCGAACTTACCGCCAGCTGCTTCGATAGCCGCACGCGCACCTTTGGTGACGGCGATACCTTTCAGGGTGACCGCACGGGTGACCTCACCGGACAGCATGACTTTTACGCGCTGTACGTGTTGGCCAACCAGATTGGCATCCTTCAGAGCCTGCAGAGTAACAACGCCTTCAACCTTGTTCAGCTCGGAGGTGCGAATTTCCGCACGATCCATCGCCTTCAGGGAAACGAAGCCAAACTTCGGCAGACGGCGGTGCAGCGGCTGCTGACCACCCTCGAAGCCCGGAGCAATGGAGCCACCGGAGCGGGAGGTCTGACCTTTGTGACCACGGCCACCAGTCTTACCCAGACCGCTACCGATGCCACGGCCCGGACGGTGCTTCTCGCGACGGGCACCCGGCGCGGAACGCAGATCGTTCAGTTGCATGATTAACCCTCCACCTTCAGCAGGTAGTAAGCCTTGTTGATCATGCCGCGGTTTTCCGGAGTATCCAGAACCTCTACGGTGTGACCGATGCGACGCAGGCCCAGGCCCTTGACGCAAGCTTTGTGATTGGCCAGACGGCCATTGGTGCTCTTGATCAGAGTCACTTTGACGGTGTTAGCCATGGTTAGAGAATCTCCTCGACGCTCTTGCCACGCTTGGCCGCAACGGATTCTGGAGACTGCATGGTCTTCAGGCCCTTGAAGGTGGCATGAACCACGTTCACCGGGTTGGTCGAGCCGTAGCACTTGGCCAGAACGTTCTGTACACCAGCCACTTCCAGAACGGCACGCATAGCGCCGCCGGCGATGATACCGGTACCTTCCGAAGCCGGCTGCATGTACACCTTGGAGGCGCCATGAGCGGACTTGATCGGGTATTGCAGAGTGGTGCCGTTCAGATCCACCTGGATCATGTTGCGACGAGCAGCTTCCATCGCCTTCTGGATGGCAGCAGGCACTTCACGGGACTTGCCGCGGCCGAAGCCGACACGACCCTTACCATCGCCAACCACGGTCAGCGCGGTGAAGGTGAAGATACGGCCACCCTTTACGGTCTTGGCAACGCGGTTAACCTGAACCAGCTTCTCGATGTAGCCTTCGTCGCGCTTTTGGTCGTTATTTGCCATAACTTAGAACTCCAGCCCGCCTTCACGAGCAGCATCAGCCAGCGCCTTGACGCGGCCGTGGTACTTGAAGCCAGAACGGTCGAATGCCACCTGGGTCACACCAGCGGCTTTCGCACGCTCAGCAACCAGCGCACCAACTTTCTTGGCCGCGTCGACGTTGCCGGTGGCGCCATCACGCAGTGCTTTGTCCAAGGTAGAGGCGCTGGCCAGAACCTTGCTGCCGTCGGCCGAGATGACCTGGGCATAGATGTGCTGCGAAGAGCGATACACGCACAGACGCACGGCTTCGAGCTCGTGCATTTTCAGGCGTGCTTTGCGAGCGCGACGCAGACGAGTAACTTTTTTGTCGGTCATTTCTCAGCCCCTTACTTCTTCTTGGCTTCTTTACGACGGACAACTTCATCCGCGTAACGAACGCCTTTGCCCTTGTAGGGCTCAGGACGACGGAAGTCACGGATTTCCGCAGCCACCTGACCCACCAGTTGCTTGTCGATACCCTTGATCAGGATTTCGGTCTGGTTCGGGGTTTCGGCCACGACGCCTTCCGGCAGTTCGTAGTCGATCGGGTGGGAGAAGCCCAGTGCGAGGTTCAGCACCTGGCCTTTGGCTTGAGCTTTGTAGCCCACACCGACCAGTTGCAGCTTACGCTCGAAGCCTTGGCTGACACCGATGACCATGTTGTTCACCAGAGCGCGAGTAGTACCGGCCATGGCACGGTTCTGCTGGTCGCCGTTACGAGCGGCGAAACGCAGTTCGCTGCCTTCCTGGATCACTTCCACGGACGAGTGAACGTTCAGTTCCAGAGCGCCCTTGGCACCCTTCACCGAGAGCTGCTGACCGGCGAGTTTGATCTCGACACCGGCAGGCAGCACAACGGGGTTCTTAGCAACGCGAGACATGCTTATCCCCCCTTAGAACACGGTGCAGAGCACTTCGCCGCCGACACCGGCAGCGCGCGCAGCGCGATCCGTCATCACACCTTTGTTGGTGGAGACGATGGAAACACCGAGACCGCCGCGAACCTTCGGCAGGTCATCGACGGATTTGTATTGACGAAGGCCAGGACGGCTCACGCGCTTGACTTCCTCGATGACCGGACGGCCTTCGAAGTACTTCAGCTCGATGGACAGTTGTGGCTTGGCTTCACCATTGACTTCATAACCCGCAATGTAACCTTCGTCTTTCAGAACTTTGGCTACGGCTACCTTCAGAGTGGAAGAAGGCATGCTTACGACGGACTTTTCAGCCATCTGGGCATTACGGATACGAGTTAGCATGTCCGCTAACGGGTCCTGCATACTCATGGGCTAGACGCTCCTGATACAAAAAGAACAGCCATCAAGGCTGTGGGATCATCCAAAAGCTCGGCACGTAAATACCAGGCTCAGGAGAGCCGGACATTCTAGAGACCGATCAAAAATGAAGCAAGCCCCAAAAGGGGCTTGTTCATATAAAGACAAAGCCGGCGCAAGGCCGGCTCTGTCTTTTATTGCTGCTTACCAGCTGGCTTTCACCAGGCCCGGTACGTCGCCGCGCATAGCCGCTTCACGCAGCTTGTTACGCGACAGACCGAACTTACGGTATACACCGTGCGGACGGCCAGTGATGCGGCAGCGGTTACGCAGACGCGAGGCGCTGGCGTCACGTGGCTGCTTCTGCAGAGCGACCTGGGCTTCCCAACGCGCTTCCGGACTGGTGTTCGGGTTGGCGATGGTAGCTTTCAGCTCGGCACGCTTCTTGGCGTACTTGGCAACCGTTTGCTGACGCTTCAGCTCACGGTTCTTCATGCTTGTCTTGGCCATTTGTCCAGACTCCGATCAGTTGCGGAACGGGAAGTTGAAAGCACGCAGCAGAGCGCGGCCTTCATCATCGTTACGGGCAGTGGTAGTCAGGGTGATGTCCAGACCACGCAGCGCATCGATCTTGTCGTAATCGATTTCCGGGAAGATGATCTGCTCTTTCACGCCCATGCTGTAGTTGCCACGACCGTCGAAGGACTTGGCATTCAGGCCGCGGAAGTCACGCACGCGCGGCAGGGAGATGGACAGCAGACGATCCAGGAACTCGTACATACGCTCGCGACGCAGAGTGACCTTGACGCCAATCGGCCAACCTTCACGAACCTTGAAACCAGCGATCGATTTGCGGGCATGAGTCACAACGACTTTCTGACCGGTGATCTTCTCGAGGTCGGCAACAGCGTTTTCGATGATCTTCTTGTCACCGATCGCTTCGCCCAGGCCCATGTTCAGGGTGATCTTGGTGATGCGCGGAACTTCCATCACGTTCGCCAGCTTCAGTTCTTCCTTCAGCTTGGGCGCGATTTCCTTCCGGTAAATCTCTTTCAGTCGTGCCATGGTATTTACCTACGGATTCTCAAGCGCCAACCGGCTTCTGGGTGGACTTGAAGACACGAATTTTCTTGCCGTCTTCAACCTTGAAGCCAACGCGGTCAGCCTTGTTGGTTTCAGTGTTGAAGATGGCAACGTTGGAAGCGTGCAGAGGCGCTTCTTTCTCGACGATACCGCCTTGAACGCCCGACATCGGGTTCGGCTTGGTATGACGCTTCACCAGGTTGATGCCACCGACGACCAGACGGTCGTCAGCGAGAACCTTGAGCACCTTACCGCGCTTACCTTTGTCTTTGCCGGCGATCACGATGATCTCGTCGTCACGACGAATCTTTTGCATGTCGGATCTCCTTAAAGCACTTCAGGGGCGAGCGAGACGATCTTCATGAACTTCTCGGAACGCAGTTCACGGGTCACTGGCCCGAAGATACGGGTACCGATCGGCTCTTGCTTGTTGTTCAGCAGAACAGCAGCGTTGCCGTCGAAGCGGATGATCGAACCGTCGGCACGGCGAACGCCGTGACGGGTACGAACGACCACTGCGGTCATGACCTGACCTTTCTTCACTTTGCCGCGCGGAATTGCTTCCTTGACGGTGACCTTGATGATGTCGCCGATGCCGGCGTAGCGACGATGAGAGCCGCCCAGCACCTTGATGCACATAACGCGACGTGCACCACTGTTGTCAGCCACATCGAGCATGGATTGAGTCTGAATCATAAAATTTCTCCGACCCCTAGCCCTTAGACTTCAACGGCGCGTTCGACGACTTCAACCAGAGCCCAGGACTTGGTCTTGGACTGCGGACGGGTTTCACGGATGGAAACCTTGTCGCCGATCTTGCACTGGTTGGATTCGTCGTGAGCGTGCAGTTTGGTCGAACGCTTGACGTATTTACCGTAGATCGGGTGCTTTACACGGCGCTCGATCAGAACGGTGATGGTCTTGTCCATCTTGTCGCTGACAACACGGCCGGTCAGCGTACGGACTGTTTTTTCGGCTTCAGCCATGATCACTTACCTGCCTGCTGGTTGAGCACAGTTTTCACACGAGCGATGTCGCGCTTAACTTGCGAGAGCAGGTGAGACTGCCCCAACTGGCCAGTTGCCTTCTGCATACGCAGATTGAACTGGTCACGCAGCAGACCGAGCAGTTGCTCGTTCAGTTGCTGCGCAGATTTTTCACGAAGTTCGGTCGCTTTCATCACATCACCGTCCGCTTAACAAAGGTGGTGGCGAGCGGCAGCTTTGCAGCAGCCAGGGCGAAAGCCTCACGCGCCAGCTCTTCGGAAACGCCTTCGATCTCGTACAGGACCTTGCCTGGCTGGATCTGGGCTACCCAATATTCGACGCCACCCTTACCTTTACCCATCCGCACTTCGAGAGGCTTCTTGGTAACCGGCTTGTCCGGGAATACGCGAATCCAGATCTTGCCGCCACGTTTTACGTGACGAGTCAGAGCACGACGAGCGGACTCGATCTGACGGGCGGTGAGACGACCGCGGGCTACAGACTTCAGCGCGAACTCGCCGAAGCTGACCTTGCTACCGCGCTGAGCCAGACCACGGTTGTGGCCGGTCATCTGCTTGCGGAACTTCGTACGCTTTGGTTGCAACATGATGCGTACTCCTTATTTCTTAGCAGCTTTACGAGGAGCGGGCGCTTGCGGCTTCAGCTCTTCAGTGCGGCCACCAATGACCTCACCCTTGAAGATCCAAACCTTGACGCCGATCACACCGTAAGTGGTGTGCGCTTCGTAGGTGGCGTAATCGATATCTGCACGCAGGGTGTGCAGCGGCACACGACCTTCGCGATACCACTCGGTACGGGCGATTTCAGCGCCACCGAGACGACCACTCACCTGGATCTTGATGCCCTTGGCACCAATGCGCATGGCGTTCTGTACTGCGCGCTTCATGGCGCGACGGAACATTACGCGGCGCTCCAGCTGCTGAGCTACGCTCTGTGCAACCAGCATACCGTCGAGCTCCGGCTTGCGGATCTCTTCGATGTTGATGTGCACCGGCACACCCATTTGCTTGGTCAGGTCCTGACGCAGCTTCTCAACATCTTCACCTTTCTTGCCGATCACGATGCCGGGACGAGCGGTGTGGATGGTGATGCGTGCGGTTTGAGCCGGACGAGCGATGTCGATACGGCTAACGGACGCGCTTTTTAGTTTGTCTTGCAGGTATGCACGAACCTTCAGGTCGGCATTCAGGTAGTCGGCATAATTGCGACCATCTGCATACCAGACCGAAGTGTGATCCTTGACGATTCCCAGGCGGATGCCAACGGGATGTACTTTCTGACCCATCTGATCGACTCCGTTACTTGTCCGCAACCTTGACAGTGATATGGCAAGACCGCTTGACGATGCGATCAGCACGGCCTTTGGCACGCGGCATGATGCGCTTAAGCGAACGCCCTTCGTTGACGAAAACGGTGCTGACCTTCAGGTCATCAACGTCTGCGCCTTCGTTGTGCTCGGCGTTGGCAACGGCCGACTCCAGCACTTTCTTCATGATCTCGGCGGCTTTCTTACTGCTGAAAGCCAGGAGGTTGAGCGCTTCGCCCACCTTCTTCCCGCGGATCTGGTCGGCGACCAAGCGGGCTTTCTGGGCGGAGATGCGAGCGCCCGACAACTTAGCGGCTACTTCCATTTCCTTACCCCTTAACGCTTGGCTTTCTTGTCGGCCACGTGACCACGATAGGTACGGGTGCCGGCAAATTCGCCCAGTTTGTGGCCGACCATGTCTTCGTTCACGAGAACTGGGACGTGCTGACGACCGTTATGCACGGCGATGGTCAGACCGACCATCTGCGGCAGGATCATGGAACGACGCGACCAGGTTTTAACCGGCTTGCGATCATTCTTTTCCACCGCCGCTTCGACCTTCTTCAGTAGGTGAAGATCGATAAAAGGACCTTTTTTCAGAGAACGTGGCACTGTCGTATCCCTCTATTTACTTGCGACGACGGACGATCATGTTGTCGGTGCGCTTATTAGCACGGGTCTTCGCGCCCTTGGTCGGGAAGCCCCATGGCGACACCGGATGACGACCACCGGAGGTACGACCCTCACCACCACCGTGCGGGTGATCAACCGGGTTCATGGCAACACCACGAACGGTCGGACGAACACCGCGCCAGCGCTTGGCACCGGCCTTACCCAGCGAACGCAGGCTGTGCTCGGAGTTCGAGACTTCGCCCAGGGTCGCACGGCACTCGGACAGGACTTTGCGCATTTCGCCGGAGCGCAGACGCAGAGTCACATAGGCACCTTCACGAGCGATCAGCTGAGCGGAAGCGCCAGCGGAACGAGCGATCTGAGCACCTTTACCCGGCTTCAGCTCGATACCGTGAACGGTCGAACCCACCGGAATGTTGCGCAGCTGCAGGCTGTTGCCCGGCTTGATCGGTGCCATGTTACCGGCTACCAGTTGATCGCCAGCCACAACGCCTTTAGGGGCGATGATGTAGCGGCGCTCGCCGTCAGCGTATTTCAGCAGAGCGATGTGAGCAGTACGGTTCGGATCGTATTCCACGCGCTCGACGGTGGCAGGAATGCCATCCTTGTCGTTGCGACGGAAGTCGACCAGACGGTAATGCTGCTTGTGACCACCACCGATATGACGGGTGGTAATACGGCCATTGTTGTTACGACCACCGGACTTCGATTTTTTCTCGAGCAGCGGAGCGTACGGAGCGCCTTTGTGCAGCTCCTGATTGACCACCTTGACCACAAAACGGCGGCCAGCGGAAGTCGGTTTGCACTTAACGATTGCCATGATGCACCCCTTCCTTACTCAGCACTGCTGGTGAAATCGAGTTCTTGGCCCGGCTGAAGGGAGATAACTGCCTTCTTCCAGTCGTTACGCTTGCCCAGACCGCGAGCGGTGCGCTTGCTCTTACCCAGAACGTTCTGAGTAGTAACGCGCTCAACCTTCACGCCGAACAGGCCTTCGACAGCCTTCTTGATTTCCAGCTTGGTCGCATCGGTAGCGACTTTGAAAACGAACTGACCTTGCTTGTCAGCCAGAACCGTGGCCTTCTCGGAGATGTGCGGGCCAAGCAGCACTTTGAATACGCGTTCCTGGTTCATCCCAGCAGCTCCTCGAATTTCTTCACGGCCGAAACGGTGACCAGCACCTTTTCGTACGCGATCAGGCTGACCGGATCGGAACCCTGAACGTCACGTACGTCGACGTGCGGCAGGTTGCGGGCAGCCAGGTACAGGTTCTCATCAACGGCATCGGAAACGATCAGCACGTCGCTCAGGCCCAGGCCATTGAGTTTGGCCAGCAGAGTCTTGGTCTTCGGCGCATCAACGGCGAAGTCTTCGACTACGACCAGACGGTCAGTACGAACCAGCTCAGCAAGGATGGAGCGCAGAGCTGCGCGATACATCTTCTTGTTCAGCTTTTGGTCATGGTTGCGGGTGGACGCTGCGAAGGTCACACCACCGCCACGCCAGATCGGACCACGGGTGGTACCAGCACGAGCACGACCAGTGCCCTTCTGACGCCACGGGCGCTTGCCGCCACCGGAAACGTCGGAACGGGACTTCTGACCTTTGGTGCCTTGGCGGCCGCCAGCCATGTAGGCCACGACTGCTTGGTGAACCAGAGTCTCGTTGAACTCGCCACCGAAGGTCGCTTCGGACACTTCGATCGCCTGAGCGCCATTTACATTCAATTGCATCTCAGATTCTCCCCTTACGCCTTGGCAGCCGGACGAACGATAACGTCGCCGCCAGTAGCGCCAGGAACGGCACCCTTGACCAGCAGCAGATTACGCTCGGCGTCTACGCGCACGACTTCCAGGGACTGCACGGTAACGCGCTCAGCACCCATGTGGCCGGACATCTTCTTGCCCTTGAATACGCGACCCGGGGTCTGGCACTGGCCAATGGAACCCGGAACACGGTGGGACACGGAGTTGCCGTGAGTGTTGTCCTGGCCGCGGAAGTTCCAACGCTTGATGGTACCGGCGAAGCCTTTACCTTTGGACTGACCGGTCACGTCGACCAGTTGACCAGCTTGGAAAATTTCAGCGTTGATCAGATCACCAGCCTGGTAGTCGCCTTCTTCAAGACGGAACTCCAGAACGGTACGACCTGCCGCGACGTTCGCCTTGGCGAAGTGGCCAGCTTGAGCCTTGCTGACACGGGAGGCACGACGCTCACCGACAGTGACTTGCACTGCACGATAGCCATCCGACTCCTCGTTTTTGAACTGGGTGACGCGATTCGGCTCGATCTCGATGACCGTAACCGGAATGGAGACACCTTCTTCGGTGAAAATGCGGGTCATGCCGCACTTACGACCGACTACACCAATAGTCATGTTGTAAACCTCATGAGTGTACGGGGCTTTCACCCGCTATGGCCGCCCATTTCAGAGCGTTACACGACTAAAACCGCCAGGTTTTAGCCGAGGCTGATCTGCACTTCCACGCCTGCCGCAAGGTCGAGCTTCATCAGCGCGTCAACGGTTTTATCCGTCGGCTGGACGATGTCCAGAACACGCTTATGAGTGCGGATTTCGTACTGATCACGCGCGTCTTTGTTGACGTGCGGAGAGATCAGAACGGTGTACCGCTCCTTACGAGTAGGCAGAGGAATCGGACCACGCACCTGAGCACCAGTACGTTTCGCGGTTTCCACGATTTCCTGGGTAGATTGATCGATCAGGCGATGGTCAAAAGCCTTCAACCGAATACGGATTTGTTGGTTTTGCATTTTGACCTCAGATTCCAAGCTGCTAATCCCCACAGACGGACTACGCCCGCTCAAGGGAGGCGCAATTGTACGGATGCCCCCTAGGGGTGTCAACTTTTAACCAGTTCAAAAGAAAAGGGCCCCGAAGGGCCCTTTTCCATACCGCAGATCGTTGATTACTCGACGATCTTGGCAACCACGCCAGCACCAACGGTACGACCACCTTCGCGAATTGCGAAGCGCAGGCCGTCTTCCATGGCGATCGGCTTGATCAGGGTGACAACCATTTTGATGTTGTCGCCCGGCATTACCATCTCAACGCCTTCCGGCAGTTCGCACGAACCGGTCACGTCAGTGGTACGGAAGTAGAACTGAGGACGGTAGCCTTTGAAGAACGGGGTGTGACGACCACCTTCTTCTTTGGACAGAACGTACACTTCAGCTTCGAACTTGGTGTGCGGCTTGATGGTGCCCGGCTTGGCCAGAACCTGACCACGCTCGACTTCATCACGCTTGGTGCCGCGCAGCAGAACGCCACAGTTCTCACCAGCACGACCTTCGTCCAGCAGCTTGCGGAACATCTCAACGCCGGTGCAGGTGGTTTTGGTGGTCGGACGCAGACCAACGATTTCGATTTCTTCCTGGATCTTGACGATACCGCGCTCTACACGACCGGTAACTACAGTACCGCGGCCGGAGATCGAGAATACGTCTTCGATCGGCATCAGGAACGGACGATCAATGGCACGAACCGGCTCAGGAATGTAGCTGTCCAGAGTCTCAACCAGCTTCTTGACGGCAGTAGTGCCCAGCTCGTTGTCGTCTTCGCCGTTCAGAGCCATCAGCGCGGAGCCGATGATGATCGGAGTGTCGTCACCCGGGAAATCGTAGGTGCTCAGCAGGTCGCGAACTTCCATCTCGACCAGCTCCAGCAGCTCAGCGTCGTCAACCATGTCAGCCTTGTTCAGGAAGACAACGATGTACGGTACGCCAACCTGACGGGACAGCAGGATGTGCTCACGGGTTTGCGGCATCGGACCATCGGCAGCCGAGCAGACCAGGATCGCGCCGTCCATCTGGGCAGCACCGGTGATCATGTTCTTCACGTAGTCGGCGTGACCCGGGCAGTCAACGTGCGCGTAGTGACGAATGTTGGAATCGTACTCTACGTGTGCAGTGTTGATGGTGATACCACGAGCCTTCTCTTCCGGAGCGCTATCGATCTTGTCGAAGTCGACCTTGGCCGAACCGAAAACTTCGGAGCAGACGCGGGTCAGAGCAGCGGTCAGAGTGGTTTTACCGTGGTCAACGTGACCGATGGTGCCTACGTTGACGTGCGGTTTGTTACGTTCGAATTTTTCCTTAGCCACGACAGTAAACCTCTTACTTAAAGGGCGGGATTAGCCTTGTTTTTTAACCAGCGCTTCGACGATGTTCGCCGGAGCTTCTGCGTACTTGGAGAATTCCATGGAGTAGCTAGCGCGACCCTGGGACATGGAACGAACGTCGGTAGCGTAACCAAACATCTCGCCCAGCGGAACTTCGGCACGGATAACCTTACCGGACACCGAATCTTCCATACCCTGGATCAGACCACGACGACGGTTCAGGTCACCCATCACGTCCCCCATGTAGTCTTCAGGAGTCACCACTTCTACCTTCATGATCGGCTCAAGCACCTTACCACCACCCTTCTGGGCCAGTTGCTTGGTCGCCATGGAGGCAGCGATTTTGAACGCCATCTCGTTGGAGTCGACGTCGTGGTAGGAACCATCGAATACGGTCGCCTTCAGGCCGATCAGCGGATAGCCGGCGACGACGCCGTTCTTCATCTGCTCTTCGATACCCTTCTGGATCGCCGGGATGTATTCCTTCGGAACCACACCACCAACAACTTCGTTGGTGAACACCAGACCTTCGGTGATGTTGCCCTTGTCGTCCACGTCCGGAGTCGAGAAACGAATCCAGCAGTGACCGAACTGACCGCGACCACCGGACTGACGAACGAACTTGCCTTCGATCTCGACAGCGTCCTTGGTAATGGTTTCACGGTAGGAAACCTGCGGCTTACCGATGTTGGCTTCGACGTTGAACTCGCGCTTCATGCGGTCAACGAGGATGTCCAGGTGCAGCTCACCCATACCGGAGATGATGGTCTGACCAGTTTCTTCGTCGGTCTTGACGCGGAACGACGGGTCTTCCTGAGCGAGCTTGCCCAGCGCGATACCCATCTTCTCCTGGTCGGCCTTGGTCTTCGGCTCTACTGCTACCGAGATGACCGGCTCCGGGAAATCCATACGCTCGAGGATGATCTGCTTGTCCGGATCACACAGGGTCTCACCAGTGGTGACGTCCTTCATGCCGATCAGAGCAGCGATGTCGCCAGCGCGCACTTCTTTGATCTCTTCACGCTGGTTGGCGTGCATCTGCACCATACGACCAACGCGCTCTTTCTTGCCTTTCACGGAGTTGATGACCGACTGGCCAGACTCCAGAACGCCCGAATAAACGCGGACGAAGGTCAGCGTACCAACGAACGGGTCGGTAGCGATCTTGAACGCCAGAGCCGAGAACGGCTCGTTGTCGTCAGCGTGACGCTCGTCGTAGTCAGCCTCTTCGATCTGATCTTTCGGCTTGTCGGCCAGATCCGGGTGAATACCCTTGATCGCAGGGATCTCGGTCGGAGCAGGCAGGAAGTCGATAACGGCATCGAGAACCAGCGGAACACCCTTGTTCTTGAAGGACGAACCACAGACAGCCGGAACGATCTCGCTAGCCAGAGTGCGCAGGCGCAGGCCAGCTTTGATTTCCTCGACGGAGAGGTCGCCCTCTTCGAGGTACTTGTTCATCAGCTCTTCATTGGCTTCGGCAGCAGCCTCAACCATGTTGGAGCGCCACTCGTTAGCCAGGTCTACCAGCTCGGCAGGAATTTCTTCCTCACGGTAGGTAGTGCCTTTGTCGTCTTCGTTCCAGTAGATGGCCTTCATCTTGATCAGGTCGACCTGACCTTCGAAGTTCTCTTCTGCACCGATAGCGATCTGAATTGGAACCGGAGTGTGACCCAGACGGTTCTTGATCTGACCGACGACACGCAGGAAGTTGGCACCGGCACGGTCCATCTTGTTCACGTAGACGATACGTGGAACACCGTACTTATTGGCCTGACGCCATACTGTTTCGGACTGCGGCTCAACGCCCGAAGTACCACAGAACACCACGACAGCACCGTCGAGTACGCGCAGCGAACGCTCTACTTCGATGGTGAAGTCAACGTGACCAGGGGTATCGATGACGTTTACACGGTAGTTGTCGTACTGACCAACCGAACCTTTCCAGAAGGTGGTAATGGCAGCAGACGTGATGGTAATACCACGCTCCTGCTCCTGAACCATCCAGTCGGTGGTCGCGGCGCCATCATGCACCTCGCCCATCTTGTGGCTCAGGCCTGTGTAGAACAGGATCCGCTCAGTAGTGGTGGTCTTGCCCGCATCAACGTGGGCACAGATACCGATGTTACGGTAGCGGTTAATTGCTGTATTACGAGCCATAAAGCCCTCGCAAGGTTAGTGGAGCCGGAATTAGAAGCGGTAGTGCGAGAAAGCCTTGTTGGCCTCAGCCATACGGTGCACGTCTTCACGCTTCTTGACAGCAGCGCCTTTGCCTTCAGCAGCATCCAACAGCTCACCAGCCAGACGCAGAGCCATGGACTTCTCACCGCGCTTGCGCGCGAAGTCCACCAGCCAACGCATAGCCAGGGCGTTACGACGGGACGGACGAACTTCGACCGGAACCTGGTAGGTAGCACCGCCTACACGGCGGGACTTGACTTCGACCAGCGGAGCGATGGCGTCGAGAGCTTTCTCGAAGATTTCCAGGGGATCGCTGTTCTTGCGTGCTTTGACAGTGTCCAGAGCACCGTAAACGATGCGCTCAGCCACGGCCTTCTTGCCGCTTTCCATCACGTGGTTCATGAATTTGGCGAGAATCTGACTTCCGTACTTCGGATCGTCCAGAATCTCACGCTTTGCTGCTACACGACGTCTTGGCATGATAAGCCCTCAAACGGTCTTCAGGTTAGCCCGGGACTGACGGCAAAACCGTGCCCGACCTTACTCTTATCGACTCAACTAAATATAAAGATTCAAGCGGCCTTATTTCGGACGCTTGGTACCGTACTTGGAACGACCTTGCTTACGGTCTTTGACGCCGGAGGTATCCAGCGAACCACGCACGGTGTGGTAGCGCACACCCGGAAGGTCTTTTACACGACCGCCACGGATCAGCACGACGCTGTGCTCTTGCAGGTTGTGGCCTTCACCACCGATGTACGAAGAAACTTCGTAACCATTGGTCAGACGCACGCGGCACACTTTACGCAGTGCCGAGTTAGGTTTCTTCGGCGTGGTGGTGTACACGCGGGTGCACACGCCACGACGCTGCGGGCAGTTCTGCAGCGCAGGCACGTCGGATTTCTCGACGATGCGCTTACGCGGCTGACGTACCAGCTGGTTGATAGTTGCCATCTACTAGCTCCACTGTTGTCTTTCGACGCTATTTACCTACACACAAATAAATTTGGCAGAGCCAAGCCCTGCCAAATTTAGGGGTGCATGAGTCTAAAGAGACCCGCGCCCCCAGTCAAGGCAAAGCCCCGCTAGCGAACTAGCGAGGCTTCGACTCAATTTCCGCTGGAGTTCAGCGCTTCGGTCAGTGCGGCTTCCACTTCACTGGCGCTGACACGTACCGGCTTGTCGGCTTCACGACGACGCTTGCGCTCGCTGTGGTAGGCCAGGCCGGTACCAGCCGGGATCAGACGACCCACGACCACGTTTTCTTTCAGACCGCGCAGGTAGTCGCGCTTGCCGGTTACCGCCGCTTCGGTCAGTACGCGGGTAGTTTCCTGGAAGGAAGCCGCGGAGATGAACGACTCGGTGGACAGCGAGGCCTTGGTGATACCCAGCAGTACACGGGTGTACTTGGCGACGAACTTGTCCTCTTCGGCCAGACGCTCGTTCTCCCCCAGAACCTGGGTGAGTTCCATCTGATCGCCTTTGATGAAGGACGAATCACCCGACTCACTCACTTCGACCTTACGCAGCATTTGCCGCAGGATGGTCTCGATGTGCTTGTCGTTGATCTTCACGCCCTGCAGACGGTAAACGTCCTGGATCTCGTTGACGATGTACTTCGCCAGCGCGCTCACACCCAGCAGACGCAGGATATCGTGCGGATCGCTCGGGCCGTCGGAGATGACTTCGCCGCGGTTCACTTGTTCGCCTTCGAAGACGTTCAGGTGACGCCACTTCGGAATCAGCTCCTCGTACGGATCGCTGCCATCGGTCGGGGTGATGACCAAACGACGCTTGCCCTTGGTCTCCTTGCCGAACGAGATGGTGCCGCTGATTTCCGCCAGGATCGAAGCTTCCTTCGGACGACGAGCTTCGAACAGATCGGCAACGCGCGGCAGACCACCAGTGATGTCGCGAGTCTTCGAGGTTTCCTGCGGGATACGGGCGATAACGTCACCGACCGCGATCTGCGCACCGTCCGCCACGCCGACCAGGGCGTTGGCAGGCAGGAAGTACTGGGCGGGAACGTCGGTACCCGGCAGCAGCAGTTCCTTGCCGTTGGCGTCGACCATCTTGATGGCCGGACGGATGTCCTTGCCAGCAGCCGGACGATCCTTCGGATCGAGAACTTCGATGTTGGTCAGGCCGGTCAGTTCGTCGGTCTGACGCTTGATAGTGATGCCCTCTTCCATCCCGACGAAGGTCACAATACCCTTCATTTCGGTCACGATCGGGTGGGTGTGCGGATCCCACTTGGCGACGATGGCGCCAGCGTCAACCTTGTCACCTTCCTTCACCGAAATCACGGCGCCGTACGGCAGCTTGTAGCGCTCACGCTCACGACCGAACTCGTCAGCCACAGCCAGCTCGCCGGAGCGGGAAACCGCTACCAGATTGCCGTCGACGCGCTCGACGTGCTTGAGGTTGTGCAGACGGATCGCACCACCGTTCTTCACCTGGACGCTGTCGGCAGCCGAAGTACGGCTTGCAGCACCACCGATGTGGAAGGTACGCATGGTCAGCTGGGTACCCGGCTCACCGATGGACTGGGCAGCGATAACGCCGACCGCCTCACCGATGTTGACGCGGTGACCACGGGCCAGATCGCGGCCATAGCACTTGGCGCAGATACCGTAGCGGGTTTCGCAGGTGATCGGCGAACGCACGACCACTTCGTCGACGCTGTTCAGCTCGATGAACTCGACCCACTGCTCGTCGATCAGGGTACCGGCCGGAACGATGACGTCCTCGGTGCCCGGCTTGAACACGTCCTTGGCGATAACACGGCCGAGTACGCGCTCACCCAGCGGCTCGACCACATCGCCGCCTTCGATGTGCGGAGTCATCAGCAGACCGTGCTCGGTACCGCAGTCGATCTCGGTCACCACCAGATCCTGCGCCACGTCGACCAGACGACGAGTCAGGTAACCGGAGTTCGCGGTCTTCAGTGCGGTATCCGCCAGACCTTTACGAGCACCGTGGGTGGAGATGAAGTACTGCAGAACCGACAGACCTTCGCGGAAGTTCGCGGTGATCGGCGTCTCGATGATGGAGCCGTCCGGCTTGGCCATCAGACCACGCATACCGGCCAGCTGACGGATCTGGGCGGCGCTACCACGCGCACCGGAGTCCGCCATCATGTACATGGAGTTGAAGGACTCCTGCTCGACGGTCTTGCCTTCGCGATCGACAACCGGCTCTTTCGAGAGGTTGGCCATCATCGCCTTGGAGACTTCATCGTTGGCCTTCGACCAGAGGTCGATCACCTTGTTGTACTTCTCGCCCTGGGTAACCAGGCCGGAGGCGTACTGCGATTCGATCTCCTTCACTTCCTCGGTGGCGGCGTCGATGATGCGCGCCTTCTCGTCCGGGATGACGAAGTCGTTCACGCCGATCGACACACCGGAGATGGTCGAGTAGGCGAAACCGGTGTACATCAGCTGGTCGGCGAAGATCACGGTGTCCTTCAGACCCACGGTGCGGTAGCACTGGTTGATCAGCTTGGAGATCGCCTTCTTCTTCATCGACTGGTTGACCACGTCGTAGGACAGGCCAGCCGGTACGATCTGGAACAGCAGCGCACGGCCGACAGTGGTGTCGACGATGCGGGTGTTCTTGGTGATCGAACCATCTTTCTCTTTGATGGTTTCGTTGATACGCACTTTCACACGGGCGTGCAGGGACGCTTCGCCGGCGCGGAATACGCGGTCGACTTCCTGCAGGTCGGCGAATACGCGACCTTCGCCTTTGGCGTTCACCGCTTCACGGGTCATGTAGTACAGACCCAGTACCACGTCCTGCGACGGCACGATGATTGGCTCACCGTTGGCGGGCGACAGGATGTTGTTGGTCGACATCATCAGCGCGCGCGCTTCGAGCTGGGCTTCCAGCGTCAGCGGCACATGAACGGCCATCTGGTCACCGTCGAAGTCGGCGTTGTACGCGGCGCAGACCAGCGGGTGCAGCTGGATCGCTTTACCTTCGATCAGTACCGGCTCGAACGCCTGGATGCCCAGACGGTGCAGGGTCGGTGCACGGTTGAGCAGTACGGGGTGTTCGCGAATCACTTCAGCGAGAACGTCCCACACTTCCGGCAGCTCACGCTCGACCATCTTCTTGGCAGCCTTGATGGTGGTCGCCAGACCACGCATTTCCAGCTTGCCGAAAATGAACGGCTTGAACAGCTCGAGGGCCATCTTCTTCGGCAGACCGCACTGGTGCAGACGCAGGGTCGGGCCTACGGTAATAACGGAACGACCGGAGTAGTCCACGCGCTTACCGAGCAGGTTCTGACGGAAGCGACCTTGCTTACCTTTGATCATGTCGGCCAGCGACTTCAGCGGACGCTTGTTCGAGCCAGTGATGGCGCGACCGCGACGGCCGTTGTCGAGCAGGGCGTCAACCGCTTCCTGCAGCATGCGCTTTTCGTTGCGCACGATGATGTCCGGCGCCGACAGGTCGAGCAGGCGCTTCAGACGGTTGTTACGGTTGATGACGCGGCGGTACAGGTCGTTCAGGTCGGAGGTCGCGAAGCGGCCACCGTCCAGCGGTACCAGCGGACGCAGATCCGGCGGCAGAACCGGCAGAACGGTCAGCACCATCCACTCTGGCAGGTTGCCGGAGTCCTTGAAGGCTTCCATCAGCTTCAGGCGCTTGGACAACTTCTTGATCTTGGTCTCGGAGTTGGTCTGCGGAATCTCTTCACGCAGGCGGCCGATCTCGTGATCCAGGTCGATGGCGTGCAGCAGCTCGCGAACGGCCTCGGCGCCCATGCGCGCGTCGAAGTCATCACCGAACTCTTCGAGGGCTTCGAAGTACTGCTCGTCGTTCAGCAGCTGGCCCTTCTCCAGGGTGGTCATGCCCGGATCGATCACGACGTAGCTCTCGAAATAGAGCACGCGCTCGATATCACGCAGGGTCATGTCCATCAGCAGGCCGATACGGGACGGCAGCGACTTCAGGAACCAGATGTGGGCGACCGGCGAGGCCAGTTCGATGTGCGCCATGCGCTCACGACGAACCTTGGCCAGGGCCACTTCAACGCCGCACTTCTCGCAGATCACACCGCGGTGCTTGAGGCGCTTGTACTTGCCGCACAGGCACTCGTAGTCCTTGACCGGGCCAAAGATCTTGGCGCAGAACAAGCCGTCGCGCTCTGGCTTGAAGGTACGGTAGTTGATGGTTTCCGGCTTTTTAACTTCACCGAACGACCACGAACGGATCATCTCAGGCGAGGCCAACCCAATACGGATGGCGTCGAACTCTTCGATCTGACCCTGGTTTTTCAGCAAATTCAGTAGGTCTTTCAAGGCCTTTCCTCCTGGCGGAGCGGGCAGCGAGCTGGACGAGCCCCGCTGCCGATTCACGTCGTGTTATTCGGTTTCCAGATCGATATCGATGCCGAGCGAACGGATCTCTTTGATCAGTACGTTGAAGGACTCGGGCATGCCCGGCTCCATACGGTGATCGCCATCCACGATGTTCTTGTACATCTTGGTACGGCCGTTCACGTCGTCCGACTTCACGGTCAGCATTTCCTGCAGGGTGTAGGCGGCGCCATAGGCTTCCAGTGCCCAGACCTCCATCTCCCCGAAACGCTGACCACCGAACTGCGCCTTACCACCCAGCGGCTGCTGGGTAACCAGGCTGTAGGAACCAGTGGAACGGGCGTGCATCTTGTCGTCCACCAGGTGGTTCAGTTTGAGCATGTACATGTAGCCGACGGTGGTCGGACGCTCGAACTGGTTACCGGTACGACCGTCGAACAGGCGCATCTGGCCGCTCTCAGGCAGATCAGCCAACTTCAGCATGGCCTTGATCTCGGTTTCCTTGGCGCCGTCGAACACGGCAGTTGCCATCGGTACACCGCCCTTGAGGTTCTTCGCCAGCTCGAGGATCTCGGTATCGGAGAACTCGTCGAGGTTTTCCTGACGGCCACCGATCTCGTTGTATATCTCAGCGAGGAACTTGCGCAGTTCGGCGATCTTGCGCTGCTCTTCGAGCATGCGGTTGATCTTCTCGCCCAAGCCCTTGGCCGCAAGGCCCAGGTGGGTTTCAAGAATCTGACCGACGTTCATACGCGACGGAACGCCCAGCGGGTTCAGTACGATGTCCACCGGCGTACCGTTGGCGTCGTGCGGCATGTCTTCGACCGGCATGATCACCGAGACCACACCCTTGTTACCGTGACGACCGGCCATCTTGTCACCCGGCTGGATGCGACGGCGGATGGCCAGGTAGACCTTGACGATCTTCAGTACGCCCGGAGCCAGGTCATCGCCCTGCTGCAGCTTGCGCTTCTTGTCTTCGAACTTGTCGTCGAGCAGCTGACGGCGGTCGGAGATGTAAGCCTGGGCCTTCTCCAGTTGCTCGTTCAGGGCGTCGTCGGCCATGCGCAGTTTGAACCACTGGCCACGCTCGAGACCGTCGAGGAACTCGTCGGTGATCGCAGTGCCTTTCTTCAGGCCAGCGCCGCCTTCGGCGATCGCGCCAACCAGAGCGGAACGCAGACGCTCGAAAGTCGCGCCTTCGACGATGCGGAACTCTTCGTTCAGATCCTTGCGGATCTCGTCCAGTTGCATCTTCTCGATCGACAGAGCACGGCTATCGCGCTCGACGCCATCACGGGTGAAGACCTGCACGTCGATGACGGTGCCCTTGGTGCCGGTCGGCACACGCAGGGAGGTGTCCTTAACGTCGGACGCCTTCTCACCGAAGATCGCACGCAGCAGCTTCTCTTCCGGAGTCAGTTGGGTCTCGCCCTTCGGCGTGACCTTGCCGACCAGGATGTCGCCTGGGCCGACTTCGGCGCCGACGTAGACGATACCGGCTTCGTCCAGCTTGTTCAGGGCAGCTTCGCCAACGTTCGGAATATCGGAGGAGATTTCCTCTGGGCCGAGCTTGGTATCACGCGCCACACAGGTCAGTTCCTGGATGTGGATAGTGGTGAAGCGGTCTTCCTGGACCACGCGTTCGGACAGACAGATGGAGTCTTCGAAGTTGAAGCCGTTCCACGGCATGAACGCAACGCGCATGTTCTGACCCAGAGCCAGCTCACCCATATCAGTGGACGGGCCGTCAGCCATGATGTCGCTGCGAGCAACCTTGTCACCCTTGCTCACCAGCGGACGCTGGTTGATGCAGGTGTTCTGGTTGGAGCGGGTGTACTTGGTCAGGTTGTAGATGTCGACACCGGCTTCGCCAGTTTCGACTTCATCATCGTTGACGCGAACCACGATACGGCTGGCGTCGACCGAGTCGATCACACCACCACGACGTGCCACGACGCAGACGCCGGAGTCACGGGCGACGTTGCGCTCCATGCCGGTACCTACCAGCGGCTTGTCAGCGCGCAGGGTCGGTACAGCCTGACGCTGCATGTTCGAACCCATCAGTGCACGGTTGGCGTCGTCGTGCTCGAGGAACGGAATCAGCGAGGCGGCCACCGAGACTACCTGCTTCGGCGAAACGTCCATCAGGGTGACGTCTTCCGGCGCCTTGACGGTGAACTCGTTGAGGTGACGCACGGCAACCAGTTCGTCGATCAGCTGACCCTTGTCGTTCAGGGTCGCGGACGCCTGAGCGATCACGTGGTCGGCTTCTTCGATAGCGGACAGGAACACGATCTCGTCGGTGACCTGGCCTTCCTTGACCACGCGGTACGGGCTCTCCAGGAAACCGTACTGGTTGGTGCGGGCATAGGCCGCCAGCGAGTTGATCAGACCGATGTTCGGACCTTCCGGCGTTTCGATCGGGCACACACGGCCATAGTGGGTCGGGTGTACGTCGCGGACTTCGAAGCCTGCGCGCTCACGGGTCAGACCGCCTGGGCCGAGCGCAGAAACACGGCGCTTGTGGGTGATCTCGGAGAGCGGGTTGTTCTGATCCATGAACTGCGAGAGCTGGCTGGAACCGAAGAACTCCTTCACCGCCGCCGCAACCGGCTTGGCGTTGATCAGGTCTTG
The DNA here is from genome assembly GCF_003008615.1 of Pseudomonas mendocina. NCBI lineage: Bacteria > Pseudomonadati > Pseudomonadota > Gammaproteobacteria > Pseudomonadales > Pseudomonadaceae > Ectopseudomonas > Ectopseudomonas mendocina. The sequence continues at coordinate 3,049,786 of NZ_CP027657.1, read as the reverse complement.
CGGCATCAGGCCTTCGCTTTCGGCCATCGACAAACGCTCTTTGACCGCACGCTCAACACGTACCAGACCCACGCGGAACTGGTTCTCGGCCATCTCGCCGACGCAACGTACGCGACGGTTACCCAGGTGGTCGATGTCGTCGACGATGCCTTTACCGTTACGAATGTCGACCAGAGTCTTCAGCACGGCAACGATGTCTTCGCGGCTCAGCACGCCCGAACCTTCGATCTCGGTACGACCGATACGACGGTTGAACTTCATGCGGCCAACGGCGGACAGGTCGTAACGCTCGGCACTGAAGAACAGGTTGTTGAACAGGGTCTCGGCAGCATCCTTGGTTGGCGGCTCGCCAGGACGCATCATGCGGTAGATCTCGACCAGCGCCTCGAGCTGATTGGTGGTGCTGTCGATCTTCAGCGTGTCGCTGATGAACGGGCCACAATCGATATCGTTGGTGTACAGGGTCTCGAAACGGACGACCTGAGCCTTGGCCATCTTGACCAGCAGATCGGCGGTCAGCTCGGTGTTGCACTCGGCAATGATTTCACCGGTAGCCGGGTGCACGATCGCCTTGGCAGTGGTGCGGCCAATGACGTAGTCGAGCGGAACTTCCAGCTCTTTGATACCAGCCTTGTCCAGCTGGTTGATATGACGGGCAGTGATACGACGACCCTGCTCGACGATGACCTTACCGCTGTCATCCTTGATGTCGAGCACGGCGACTTCACCGCGCAGACGCTGGGGAACCAGCTCCAGGTTCAGGCTCTCGCCCTTCACGTGGAAGACGTTGGTGTCATAGAAGGCATCCAGCACTTCTTCAGTGCTGTAGCCCAGCGCGCGCAGCAGGACGGAAGCCGGCAGTTTGCGGCGACGGTCGATACGTACGAACACCGCATCTTTCGGATCGAACTCGAAGTCCAGCCAGGAGCCGCGGTAAGGAATGATGCGAGCGGAGTACAGCAGCTTGCCCGAGCTGTGGGTCTTGCCACGGTCGTGATCGAAGAACACACCTGGCGAACGATGCAGCTGGGACACGATGACGCGCTCGGTACCGTTGATGACGAAGGTACCGTTCTCGGTCATGAGCGGAATTTCGCCCATGTACACTTCTTGCTCTTTGATGTCCTTGATCGCTTTGTTCGACGATTCTTTGTCGAAAATGATCAGGCGCACTTTCACGCGTAGCGGCACGGCGAAGGTCACGCCACGCAGGACGCACTCCTTGACGTCGAACGCCGGCTCGCCCAGGCGATAGCCGACGTACTCCAGGGCGGCGTTGCCGGAGTAGCTGATGATCGGGAATACCGATTTGAAGGCCGCGTGCAGGCCGATGTCGCGGAACTGTTCCTTGCTCACCCCTTGCTGCAGGAATTCGCGGTACGAATCCAGCTGGATGGCCAGGAGGTAAGGCACATCCATGACATCCGGCAACTTGCTAAAGTCCTTGCGGATACGTTTTTTCTCAGTGTATGAGTAAGCCATCAGCGTTCCCCAGCTTGGTCACCTGCTTGTTTGGTCAGCGCCGGCGGCGGTGACCAGAAAATCGTGCAAACCCTAGGTTTGCGACCGTCTCGACGGACGGGTTTTTCCTGCTCCAGGCCGGCTGACGAACAGCCAACCTAGAACGGAAAAAGGCCGGTGGCATAAGCCACCAGCCATCAGCCTTACGCGAATCGCTCGGGCTGTAGACGCAAGGTACGAACTTACTTGAGCTCGACCTTGGCGCCAGCTTCTTCCAGTGCCTTCTTGGCAGCTTCGGCTTCTTCTTTCGAAACGCCTTCTTTGACCACGCCCGGGGCGCCGTCAACAACAGCCTTGGCTTCTTTCAGACCCAGACCGGTCAGCTCGCGAACGGCTTTGATCACGTTCACTTTCTTGTCGCCAGCTTCAGCCAGGACGATGGTGAACTCGGTCTGCTCTTCAGCAGCAGCAGCGGCAACAGCCGGGCCAGCGGCAACAGCAGCAGCAGCGGTAACGCCGAAGGTTTCTTCCATCGCTTTGATCAGCTCAACGATTTCCACAACGGATTTCTGGCCGATCGCTTCGATGATTTGCTCGTTAGTCAGAGACATGACTATCAATTCCTGTATTGGGGTGACGGCCTACGCGACCATCAAATTAAACGTTTGATTTCGAAAGTGCTCACGCCGCCTTAGGCAGCAGCAGCTTCTTTCTGGTCGCGAATAGCTGCCAGGGTGCGGGCGAGCTTGCTGGTGGCGCCTTGAATAACGCTCATCAGCTGCGCGATGCCCTCATCACGGGTCGGCAGAGTTGCCAGTACGTCGATCTGGTTTGCTGCGAGGAACTTGCCCTCGAACGCAGCTGCCTTGATCTCGAACTTGTCCTGACCCTTGGCGAATTCCTTGAAGATACGAGCAGCAGCGCCCGGATGTTCGTTGGAGAACGCGATCAGGGTCGGGCCTTTGAACACGTCGTTGAGCACGTCAAACTGAGTGCCTTCAACAGCGCGCTTGAGCAGGGTGTTACGCACGACTTTCACGTACACACCAGCCGCTCGGGCCTCTTTACGGAGTCCGGTCATTGCGCCGACAGTCACGCCACGGGCATCAGCCACGACAGCGGACAGACCGGCTTTGGCAGCCTCGTTGACTTCAGCGACGATGGCCTTCTTGTCTTCGAGTTTAATTGCCACGGGTTTACTCCTGGTTTTTACCGTTTCGCCGGGCCGAAGCTCGGCGGCGTTTTGGTGTCTGATTCGGTAACGAATCGGGAGCACCATCTGCGTAGGCCATCAGGCGAACCTGACATTTAAAACGCTAGTCACCTACGGTCTTGGATAGCCCCCGCCAGGCAGGGACCCCAATCTTTCATGGCTGGCGGCGCAGGCCGCCAGCCGAACTTCATTACGCTTCGAGCGAAGCCTGATCGATGATCAGACCAGGACCCATGGTGGTGCTCAGGGTCACGCGCTTGACGTAGATACCTTTCGAAGTCGACGGCTTCAGACGCTTCAGGTCGGACAGCAGGGCTTCCACGTTCTGCTTCAGCGCAGCGGCTTCGAAGCCGACCTTGCCAACGGAGGTGTGGATGATGCCGTTCTTGTCGGTACGGAAACGTACCTGACCAGCCTTGGCGTTCTTGACAGCGGTGGCGACGTCCGGAGTAACGGTACCGACTTTCGGGTTCGGCATCAGGCCGCGCGGGCCGAGAACCTGACCCAGCTGACCGACGACACGCATGGCGTCCGGGGAAGCGATGACCACGTCATAGTTCAGGTCGCCAGCTTTCATTTCGGCAGCCAGATCGTCCATGCCGACTTTGTCTGCACCGGCAGCCAGGGCAGCTTCAGCGCCCGGGCCTTGGGTGAAGACGGCAACGCGAACGCTTTTACCGGTGCCATTCGGCAGAACGGTAGCGCCACGAACGACCTGGTCGGATTTACGCGGATCAACGCCCAGGTTCACAGCGATGTCGAAAGACTCGGTGAACTTGACAGCGGACAGCTCAGCCAGCAGGCCGGCAGCTTCTTCGAAGGAGTAAGCCTTGCCGGCTTCAACCTTGGCCGCGATGGCCTTTTGGCGCTTGGTCAACTTAGCCATTACACACCCTCCACGTTCAGGCCCATGCTACGCGCGGAGCCGGCGATGGTACGCACGGCCGCATCCAGGTCAGCGGCAGTCAGATCGGCCTGCTTGGTCTTGGCGATCTCTTCCAGCTGAGCACGGGTAACGGTGCCAACTTTGACGGTGTTCGGACGAGCGGAGCCGCTGGTCAGGCCTGCAGCCTTCTTCAGCAGTACCGATGCCGGGGTGCTCTTGGTTTCAAAGGTGAAGCTACGGTCGCTGTAAACGGTGATGATCACAGGAGTCGGCAGACCAGGTTCCATGCCCTGAGTCTTGGCGTTGAACGCCTTGCAGAATTCCATGATATTAACACCGTGCTGACCCAGTGCCGGACCAACGGGCGGCGAAGGGTTTGCCTGACCGGCTTTAACCTGCAGCTTGATATAAGCCTGAATTTTCTTAGCCATTAGCTACTCCAATTTCGGGTTCGAACGCCTGACGGCTCCCCGGGTTACTTACGCATTTATCCCAGTGACGACAAAACCCCGCAGCCTGCGGCTGCGGGGTCAGGGATGCTTATGTCAGTTATGCCTTCTCGACCTGACTGAACTCCAGCTCGACCGGGGTTGAGCGACCGAAGATGGTCACAGCAACCTGGATACGGCTCTTCTCGTAATTCACTTCTTCGACCACACCACCGAAATCGGCGAACGGGCCATCGACAACACGAACCATCTCGCCCGGCTCGAACAGCGTCTTCGGCTTGGGCTTGTCGCCGCTATCAGCGACACGACGCAAGATGGCTTCGGCTTCTTTCTCAGTGATAGGCGCCGGCTTGTCTGCCGTACCACCGATGAAGCCCATGACGCGCGGCGTATCCTTGATCAAGTGCCAAGTCGCCTCGTTCATCTCCATCTGCACCAGGACGTAGCCGGGGAAGAACTTGCGCTCACTCTTGCGCTTCTGACCATTGCGCATCTCGACCACCTCTTCAGTGGGAACGAGAATCTCGCCAAAGTCATCTTCCATACCAGCCAGCTTGACGCGCTCGATCAGCGAGCGCATGACATGCTTCTCGTAACCCGAGTATGCATGCACGACGTACCAACGCTTAGCCACGAGACACCCTTAACCAACAATCAGGGAAACAAGCAAACCGAGCAGGGAATCAAGCCCCCACAACAGCAGCGCCATCACCAGAACCACAGCAACCACGATCAACGTAGTCTGAGTAGTCTCCTGGCGGGTCGGCCAAACAACTTTACGAATCTCGACACGCGCCTCTTTCAACAACACCGCGAAAGCCTGACCACGCGCCGTCTGCAGGGCAACCACACCCGCAACAGCAGCCAATACAACCAGACCGAGAACGCGATAAAGAATCGACTCAGCGGAGAAGTACTGATTACCGACCACACCCACCACAACCAGGGCAGCGACAATCAGCCACTTAACCAGATCAAAGCGAGAGTCTTTGGCTTCAGCCTTAACATTCATTCGAGAGGATCCTGTGAAAGACACGCCAGATTCGTTAGAAAATGGCAGGTCAGGAGGGAATCGAACCCCCAACCTGCGGTTTTGGAGACCGCCGCTCTGCCAATTGAGCTACTGACCTAAAGCAAAATCAGGCCGACCATTATGCCGGCCCGAGAGGAACAGATCAACCGATTACTCGACGATCTTGGCAACCACGCCGGCACCAACGGTACGACCACCTTCGCGAATTGCGAAGCGCAGGCCGTCTTCCATGGCGATCGGCTTGATCAGGGTGACAACCATTTTGATGTTGTCGCCCGGCATTACCATCTCAACGCCTTCCGGCAGTTCGCACGAACCGGTCACGTCAGTGGTACGGAAGTAGAACTGAGGACGGTAGCCTTTGAAGAACGGGGTGTGACGACCACCTTCTTCTTTGGACAGAACGTACACTTCAGCTTCGAACTTGGTGTGCGGCTTGATGGTGCCCGGCTTGGCCAGAACCTGACCACGCTCGACCTCATCACGCTTGGTGCCGCGCAGCAGCACGCCGCAGTTCTCACCAGCACGACCTTCATCCAGCAGCTTGCGGAACATCTCAACGCCGGTGCAGGTGGTTTTGGTGGTCGGACGCAGACCAACGATTTCGATTTCTTCCTGGATCTTGACGATACCGCGCTCTACACGACCGGTAACTACAGTACCGCGGCCGGAGATCGAGAATACGTCTTCGATCGGCATCAGGAACGGGCGATCAATGGCACGAACCGGCTCAGGAATGTAGCTGTCCAGAGTCTCAACCAGCTTCTTGACGGCAGTGGTGCCCAGCTCGTTGTCGTCTTCGCCGTTCAGAGCCATCAGCGCGGAGCCGATGATGATCGGAGTGTCGTCACCCGGGAAATCGTAGGTGCTCAGCAGGTCGCGAACTTCCATCTCGACCAGCTCCAGCAGCTCAGCGTCGTCAACCATGTCAGCCTTGTTCAGGAAGACAACGATGTACGGTACGCCAACCTGACGGGACAGCAGGATGTGCTCACGGGTTTGCGGCATCGGACCATCGGCAGCCGAGCAGACCAGGATCGCGCCGTCCATCTGGGCAGCACCGGTGATCATGTTCTTCACGTAGTCGGCGTGACCCGGGCAGTCAACGTGCGCGTAGTGACGAATGTTGGAATCGTACTCTACGTGTGCAGTGTTGATGGTGATACCACGAGCCTTCTCTTCCGGAGCGCTATCGATCTTGTCGAAGTCGACCTTGGCCGAACCGAAAACTTCGGAGCAGACACGGGTCAGAGCAGCGGTCAGAGTGGTTTTACCGTGGTCAACGTGACCGATGGTGCCTACGTTGACGTGCGGTTTGTTACGTTCGAATTTCTCTTTAGCCATCTTGACCGTCTCCTAGCGAAGAATTGAGCAAGCCATGCCGCCATTAAAACAAAGGCAGATACTTTCATATCTGCCTTCATTAGATGGAGCTCATGAGCGGACTTGAACCGCTGACCTCACCCTTACCAAGGGTGTGCTCTACCAACTGAGCTACATGAGCCAAACTCTTTTGCACAAACAACAAACTGGAGCGGGTAGCGGGAATCGAACCCGCATCATCAGCTTGGAAGGCTGAGGTTCTACCACTGAACTATACCCGCGGAGCTTGCAGCTCACGCTGAATCTGGTGGAGGGGGAAGGATTCGAACCTTCGAAGTCGATGACGTCAGATTTACAGTCTGATCCCTTTGGCCGCTCGGGAACCCCTCCAAAGTGAGGCGGCATTTTCTAGATCTGCCACCCTGCTGTCAAGCATTTTCTCATTTAAAATCGTGAGGTTAGCTACCTTGACAACATCTTTACAGGGAACCAACTTTGACCACCCTGCGAAGCGGGCGCCATTCTATGCAAACTACTGGGGCAATGCAACGCCTTCACAAGGCATTAATTGATGCTGCAGCCCAGCGAAATCACCCGCCAGTTTCCCAAGTAGATATTCATCAGCCAGTCGCCTGCTTTCCGGCGCCACGCGCACCCAGAAACTGCGATGCGCGCGAGACAACTCACGCATTTGGGGCTCATAACCGACCTCTCGCAAACGCTGCATGACACTTCCCGCCGAATCACTACGCGGAAAGATGCCAAGCGAAATACCGTTGGCCAACTCACCTTGGGTAATGATGTAGCTGTCGATACGTCGAGCCTGCAACTCACGCAACTGCCGCAACGACGCCTGCCGAGAAGCGAGCGGCGGCAGATAAACCCAGAACTCGACCCCCGCCGCTGCATCGATACTGCGCACATCAGCTCGTATGTCCAGACTCAGTAGGCGTTGCTCTACCACCTCTGCCTGCGTCTGCCCATCGAAGCCCCCAAGGAAAAGACACACAGCAGCCTCAGGAGGAGAGTTCTCGGCAGGAGTGGACGAGAACGAAGGCGCCCGAACAGGCGGCGACCCAGCCTCGCTCAACAAACGGATGTCCTTTCGCGCAGCCTGGTAAGCGGTCGCCGGCTCGACCTCCTTGGCACGTAGAGGCGCTTGCTGCTGATGCCAGACGTAATAAAAGGCATTCAGCAATATGAGCAGTAGCAGGATCCAACGCATGCTCACCTCAACCTAAAGGACAGGCAATTGCCAGCCCAACAAAGACCAGATCCGGAACGACCTGAGCACCAGGAGCAACATCTCGCACCAGATCGGCATCCCCCCCCGTCAGGAACACCTCGAACCCATCAGGAAAGCGCGCGCGCGCCTGAAGCAGTTGCTGCTCGACGAACCCCCTGAGCATCAATAGGCAGCCACGCTCTACAGCTTCCGCAGTGGAACGCCCCGGCTCAAGCTCCTGCAGCGCGGCTAGTGCAACCTGGCGGTCGTAGCGGATGCGCCGCGTATGCGTACTCAACTGGTCACGCATCAGCGGAAGCCCCGGGCAAATGAAGCCACCAAGATGAGCGCCGTCAGCAGAAACGAAGTCAGCCGTCACCGCAGTTCCCAGATCCACCACCAAGCAAGCCCGCTGCCCCAGATGATAAGCACCCAGCACCGCCAGCCAACGATCCAAACCCAGGCGCTGAAAGTCCTCGTAACCATTACGAACCGCACCGACCTGAATGGCTGACTGAGCAGAGACCGCCTCTACCCCCAAAGACCCACGCAAGCGATCTATCAGCTGCTCGGTTTCCACATCGCTACGCACACTTACCAATCGGCAATGAGTAATCGACAGCGCGGAAGAATGGGCAAGCGCCTCGAACAAACTGGAATCGGTGTCAACGACACCCGCCGCCGAGCGCTCACGCCCATCGATGGAGATAACGCGCCACTTGATAAAGCTGTTACCGCAGTCGAGCTCAAGAATCATTTCGCAGCCTCAAGCTCAACTCACCGCCACTGAAAGAACGCTCACAACCATCGACCTGAAGGCGAATAGCCCCTCGCTGATCCACACCAAGCACGACACCCAAGGTGGCCCCCTGCCCCGCCGTCAATGCAACGGGTTTTCCACGCCAAACGTGCAGCGCTTCCCACTCATCGCGCAACCCAGCAAAGCCATCCCGCCAATGAGTGGCGAAATAGGCACGCAATTGACGCAATAGCTCGCCAGCCAACTGATTGCGATCCATAGCCTTACCCGAGCATTGGCGTACGGACGTCCATGGCTGATCGATCACAGCCGAGGCATCGACCAGCATGTTCACATTGATACCCACGCCAACCACGACATGGCAGACATCCGCCGGATCACCAGCAAGCTCCAGCAATATTCCGGATATCTTGTGACCATCGACTAGAACGTCATTCGGCCACTTCAAACCCGCCGCAGACAGACCACAAGCCTGTAACGCACGAGCCACCGCCAGACCGACAGTAAGACTTAGCGCCTCGACCTGGCTCATGCCGCCATCGACACGCACCACGACACTGCAATAGAGGTTCTCTGCAAATGGACTCGACCATGCACGCCCCCGCCGCCCCCGCCCAGCCGTCTGACGCTCGGCGAGCAGAACAAAAGGCGCACGGACACCGGCGTCGAGACGACGAAATATCTCAGCATTGGTAGAGTCAAGACTCGACTCGACAAATACAGGCCAATCCACCTGGCCCGAGTTAAGCCGAATCTGCTCCGCATCCAGCAGCTTCATAGGCGCCGCGAGCCGATAGCCACGACCCGGAACCTTGAATATCTCGATCCCGAGCTCACTCTCCAGACCTTGTAGCTGCTTCCAGACGGCACTACGACTGACTCCCAGCGCGGCCCCCAGGGCCTCACCAGAATGGAATCGACCATCCTGCAGAAGTTTCAACAATGCCAGCATGCCAGGCCCCACTACGAACAAGGCTGGCATGATAACGACGAGCCCATTACTTGCATAGAAAACACAAGTTCCGGCCTAGTCATTCGGACAGGCTTTTCCTAGGATTGCCCTATCGCCAGCGAACCCTGCGGCAACTGATTCCATCCCCAACGCCCAAAGGCCACCTGACGGTGGCCTTTTCGTTGCGGCACGATCCCCGTAGGGTGCGCCGCGCGCAGCGGCCTGTCGGCGTGATTGGCGGTGCGCGCAGCGCACCCCACGCGAAGCGCTATTTTCCTTGCCACAAAGAAGAAACCCCAGACCGCTAGGCGATCTGGGGTTTCGTATAGGAGCTTGACGATGACCTACTCTCACATGGTGAAGCACCACACTACCATCGGCGATGCGTCGTTTCACTACTGAGTTCGGGATGGGATCAGGTGGTTCCAACGCTCTATGGTCGTCAAGCAATTTGTTGCTGTCTCGGGTTTAACCGTTACAGCGAATTGGGTATGTGATTCGTAATTTGTAGTTCTTGCAAACTTTCGGCTTTCTGTCGACTTCACCATCGACACCCTCTGCTTTGAGGGCAGATTGTTTGGGTGTTATATGGTCAAGCCTCACGGGCAATTAGTATTGGTTAGCTCAACGCCTCACAGCGCTTACACACCCAACCTATCAACGTCGTAGTCTTCGACGGCCCTTTAGGGAGCTCAAGGCTCCAGTGAGATCTCATCTTGAGGCAAGTTTCCCGCTTAGATGCTTTCAGCGGTTATCTTTTCCGAACATAGCTACCCGGCAATGCCACTGGCGTGACAACCGGAACACCAGAGGTTCGTCCAACCCGGTCCTCTCGTACTAAGGTCAGCCCCTCTCAAATCTCAAACGTCCACGGCAGATAGGGACCGAACTGTCTCACGACGTTCTAAACCCAGCTCGCGTACCACTTTAAATGGCGAACAGCCATACCCTTGGGACCGGCTTCAGCCCCAGGATGTGATGAGCCGACATCGAGGTGCCAAACACCGCCGTCGATATGAACTCTTGGGCGGTATCAGCCTGTTATCCCCGGAGTACCTTTTATCCGTTGAGCGATGGCCCTTCCATACAGAACCACCGGATCACTAAGACCTACTTTCGTACCTGCTCGACGTGTCTGTCTCGCAGTCAAGCGCGCTTTTGCCTTTATACTCTACGACCGATTTCCGACCGGTCTGAGCGCACCTTCGTACTCCTCCGTTACTCTTTGGGAGGAGACCGCCCCAGTCAAACTACCCACCATACACTGTCCTCGATCCGGATAACGGACCAGAGTTAGAACCTCAAGGTTGCCAGGGTGGTATTTCAAGGATGGCTCCATGAGAACTGGCGTCCCCACTTCAAAGCCTCCCACCTATCCTACACAAGCAAGCTCAAAGTCCAGTGCAAAGCTATAGTAAAGGTTCACGGGGTCTTTCCGTCTAGCCGCGGATACACTGCATCTTCACAGCGATTTCAATTTCACTGAGTCTCGGGTGGAGACAGCGCCGCCATCGTTACGCCATTCGTGCAGGTCGGAACTTACCCGACAAGGAATTTCGCTACCTTAGGACCGTTATAGTTACGGCCGCCGTTTACCGGGGCTTCGATCAAGAGCTTCGCTTGCGCTAACCCCATCAATTAACCTTCCGGCACCGGGCAGGCGTCACACCCTATACGTCCACTTTCGTGTTTGCAGAGTGCTGTGTTTTTAATAAACAGTCGCAGCGGCCTGGTATCTTCGACCGGCATGGGCTTACGTAGTAAATACTTCACCCTCACCGGCGCACCTTCTCCCGAAGTTACGGTGCCATTTTGCCTAGTTCCTTCACCCGAGTTCTCTCAAGCGCCTTGGTATTCTCTACCTAACCACCTGTGTCGGTTTGGGGTACGGTTCCTAGTTACCTGAAGCTTAGAAGCTTTTCCTGGAAGCATGGCATCAACCACTTCGCATTCTAAAAGAACGCTCGTCATCAGCTCTCGGCCTTAAGATCCCGGATTTACCTAAGATCTCAGCCTACCACCTTAAACACGGACAACCAACGCCGTGCTGGCCTAGCCTTCTCCGTCCCTCCATCGCAGTAACTAGAAGTACGGGAATATTAACCCGTTTCCCATCGACTACGCATTTCTGCCTCGCCTTAGGGGCCGACTAACCCTGCGTCGATTAACGTTGCGCAGGAAACCTTGGTCTTTCGGCGTGCGAGTTTTTCACTCGCATTGTCGTTACTCATGTCAGCATTCGCACTTCTGATACCTCCAGCAAGCTTCTCAACTCACCTTCACAGGCTTACAGAACGCTCCTCTACCGCTCATCCAAAGGATGAACCCGTAGCTTCGGTGTATGGTTTGAGCCCCGTTACATCTTCCGCGCAGGCCGACTCGACTAGTGAGCTATTACGCTTTCTTTAAAGGGTGGCTGCTTCTAAGCCAACCTCCTAGCTGTCTAAGCCTTCCCACATCGTTTCCCACTTAACCATAACTTTGGGACCTTAGCTGACGGTCTGGGTTGTTTCCCTTTTCACGACGGACGTTAGCACCCGCCGTGTGTCTCCCGTGCTGACACTTGCTGGTATTCGGAGTTTGCATCGGTTTGGTAAGTCGGGATGACCCCCTAGCCGAAACAGTGCTCTACCCCCAGCAGTGATACACGAGGCGCTACCTAAATAGCTTTCGAGGAGAACCAGCTATCTCCGAGCTTGATTAGCCTTTCACTCCGATCCACAGGTCATCCGCTAACTTTTCAACGGTAGTCGGTTCGGTCCTCCAGTCAGTGTTACCTAACCTTCAACCTGCCCATGGATAGATCGCCCGGTTTCGGGTCTATACCCAGCGACTAAAGCGCCCTATTAAGACTCGCTTTCGCTACGCCTCCCCTATTCGGTTAAGCTCGCCACTGAATATAAGTCGCTGACCCATTATACAAAAGGTACGCAGTCACCCAACAAAGTAGGCTCCCACTGCTTGTACGCATACGGTTTCAGGTTCTATTTCACTCCCCTCTCCGGGGTTCTTTTCGCCTTTCCCTCACGGTACTGGTTCACTATCGGTCAGTCAGTAGTATTTAGCCTTGGAGGATGGTCCCCCCATGTTCAGACAAAGTTTCTCGTGCTCCGTCCTACTCGATTTCATTGATAAGAGATTTTCGTGTACGGGGCTATCACCCACTACGGCGGAACTTTCCAGAACCTTCCACTAATCTCAAATCAACTTAAGGGCTAGTCCCCGTTCGCTCGCCACTACTTAGGGAATCTCGGTTGATTTCTATTCCTCAGGGTACTTAGATGTTTCAGTTCCCCTGGTTCGCCTCTTGCACCTATGGATTCAGTACAAGATAACCAGCTTATGCTGGCTGGGTTCCCCCATTCAGAGATCTCCGGGTCATAACGGTTGTTTGCCACCTAACCGGAGCTTATCGCAGGCTACCACGTCTTTCATCGCCTCTGACTGCCAAGGCATCCACCGTATGCGCTTCTTCACTTGACCATATAACCCCAAGCAATCTGGTTACTGTCTCAATCGTGAAGACGACATTCGCCGAAAATTTGCGTCTTGAGAACTACAAATTTTACCTTGACCAGATCAATTGCCAGTGAAAGCAATTAATCAGTCACTTCTATCACATACCCAAATTTTTAAAGAACGATGTTTCGACTGATCAAAAGACCAGAAATCAACACTCTTCTGCTTCTGCAGGAATGCTCATTTCTGAACTCTTACGCTACGATCAAACTGTAAGTGGTGGAGCCAAGCGGGATCGAACCGCTGACCTCCTGCGTGCAAGGCAGGCGCTCTCCCAGCTGAGCTATGGCCCCGTAAGCATCTGCACCTGAATTGGTAGGTCTGGGCAGATTTGAACTGCCGACCTCACCCTTATCAGGGGTGCGCTCTAACCAACTGAGCTACAGACCTATAACAGGGTCGCGTTACAGCATCGTCTTCTACAATGAATCAAGCAATTCGTGTGGGAGCTTATGAGAAAGCTGAAGTCTTCGATTAAGGAGGTGATCCAGCCGCAGGTTCCCCTACGGCTACCTTGTTACGACTTCACCCCAGTCATGAATCACTCCGTGGTAACCGTCCCCCCGAAGGTTAGACTAGCTACTTCTGGAGCAACCCACTCCCATGGTGTGACGGGCGGTGTGTACAAGGCCCGGGAACGTATTCACCGTGACATTCTGATTCACGATTACTAGCGATTCCGACTTCACGCAGTCGAGTTGCAGACTGCGATCCGGACTACGATCGGTTTTATGGGATTAGCTCCACCTCGCGGCTTGGCAACCCTTTGTACCGACCATTGTAGCACGTGTGTAGCCCTGGCCGTAAGGGCCATGATGACTTGACGTCATCCCCACCTTCCTCCGGTTTGTCACCGGCAGTCTCCTTAGAGTGCCCACCATAACGTGCTGGTAACTAAGGACAAGGGTTGCGCTCGTTACGGGACTTAACCCAACATCTCACGACACGAGCTGACGACAGCCATGCAGCACCTGTGTCTGAGTTCCCGAAGGCACCAATCCATCTCTGGAAAGTTCTCAGCATGTCAAGGCCAGGTAAGGTTCTTCGCGTTGCTTCGAATTAAACCACATGCTCCACCGCTTGTGCGGGCCCCCGTCAATTCATTTGAGTTTTAACCTTGCGGCCGTACTCCCCAGGCGGTCAACTTAATGCGTTAGCTGCGCCACTAAGTACTCAAGGTACCCAACGGCTAGTTGACATCGTTTACGGCGTGGACTACCAGGGTATCTAATCCTGTTTGCTCCCCACGCTTTCGCACCTCAGTGTCAGTATCAGTCCAGGTGGTCGCCTTCGCCACTGGTGTTCCTTCCTATATCTACGCATTTCACCGCTACACAGGAAATTCCACCACCCTCTACCGTACTCTAGCTCGCCAGTTTTGGATGCAGTTCCCAGGTTGAGCCCGGGGCTTTCACATCCAACTTAACGAACCACCTACGCGCGCTTTACGCCCAGTAATTCCGATTAACGCTTGCACCCTTCGTATTACCGCGGCTGCTGGCACGAAGTTAGCCGGTGCTTATTCTGTCGGTAACGTCAAAATTGCAGAGTATTAATCTACAACCCTTCCTCCCAACTTAAAGTGCTTTACAATCCGAAGACCTTCTTCACACACGCGGCATGGCTGGATCAGGCTTTCGCCCATTGTCCAATATTCCCCACTGCTGCCTCCCGTAGGAGTCTGGACCGTGTCTCAGTTCCAGTGTGACTGATCATCCTCTCAGACCAGTTACGGATCGTAGCCTTGGTGAGCCATTACCTCACCAACTAGCTAATCCGACCTAGGCTCATCTGATAGCGCAAGGCCCGAAGGTCCCCTGCTTTCTCCCGTAGGACGTATGCGGTATTAGCGCCCGTTTCCGGACGTTATCCCCCACTACCAGGCAGATTCCTAGGCATTACTCACCCGTCCGCCGCTAAATCAGAGAGCAAGCTCTCTTCATCCGCTCGACTTGCATGTGTTAGGCCTGCCGCCAGCGTTCAATCTGAGCCATGATCAAACTCTTCAGTTCAATACTGCTTGGGTTTTGAGAAAACCCTAAACTTGGCTCAGCAATCGCAAATAAACTCTCGAATTCACGAGTGTTACTTGTGATGCTGATAATCAGTCGACTATCAGTCTTACCTCACAAGCACCCACACGAATTGCTTGATTCAGTTGTTAAAGAACATTCGGTTAAGTCTTTCGCCTCAACCAAGGCCGCGCATTCTACAGCAGCCTCTCTATCTGTCAAGCTGTTTTTCGAATTTGTTTCCGGAGAAACTTCTTTCTACTCAACCACTTGCGCTTTCGATCAGAACTTCTTCTCTCCAGCGGGAGGCGCATTCTACAGCGTTCAAAACCGCTGTCAACCACCTCTTTCAAACCGCTTTCGATCCATTCGACCGAAGCATCAACAGGATCAAACCACCACCCCGTCGACCCGTGCGCATTCTACACACCACCTCCAGCTTTGCAACCCCTCTTTTAAACTTAACTTATTGATTAACAAGAAGTTTTTGAAGAGCTTCATCGCTGAAGTGGCGCGCATTCTACATCCAACAGAACGCGCGTCAAGCATTTATTTGAACTATTACTCAGCCTTTAGCGTAACGCGGGCAAATGCTTTCTTTCCTGCCTGGCAAACGTGAGCAGCCCCCACCCTGAACAGGAACGTGCGATCAACCACCTGACCATCTACACGCACACCGCCCGAACCCAGCAGATCACGCGCAACCGCCGCATTCTTTACCAAGCCCGCCTTATTAAGGACGGACGAGATCGGCATATCCTCAGCAGAAGCCAAAACAACCTCCGGCAGATCTTCCGGCAGCTCACCGTCCTTCATGCGATTGCCCGCCGAACGATGAGCATTGGCAGCCGCCTCCTCACCATGGAAACGCGCGACAAGCTCTTCTGCCAGCTTGATCTTGATATCACGCGGATTGGCGCCCCGCTCGACATCGCGTTTGAACTGTTCGATTTCATCCATGGAGCGGAAGCTGAGCAGCTCGAAGTAACGCCACATCAAGGCGTCCGGCATGGACACCAGCTTGTTGTACATCACGCCAGGCGCTTCCTGGATACCTACGTAGTTACCCAGGGACTTGGACATCTTCTTAACGCCGTCCAAACCCTCCAGCAAAGGCATGGTGACGATGCACTGCGACTCCTGACCGTAGGCCCGTTGCAGCTCGCGCCCCATCAGCAGGTTGAACTTTTGATCAGTACCGCCCAGCTCGACATCTGCCTTGAGCGCTACGGAGTCATAGCCCTGCACCAGCGGATAGAGGAACTCATGGATAGCGATTGGTTGATTGCTGGTGTAGCGCTTGTCGAAATCATCACGCTCGAGCATGCGAGCCACGGTGTATTGCGATGCCAGGCGAATGAAGTCAGCCGGCTTGAGCTGATCCATCCAGGTAGAATTGAAAGCGACCTCGGTCTTGGCTGGGTCAAGAATCTTGAAAACCTGCTGTTTGTAAGTCTCAGCGTTATCCAGCACCTGCTCGCGAGTCAGCGGCGGACGAGTAGCGCTCTTGCCACTGGGATCACCGATCATTCCGGTGAAGTCACCGATCAGGAAGACCACCTGGTGACCAAGCTCCTGGAACTGACGCAGCTTATTAATAAGGACGGTGTGGCCAAGATGCAGATCTGGTGCGGTAGGATCGAACCCAGCCTTGATCCGCAGCGGCTGACCCCGCTTGAGCTTCTCGACCAGCTCAGCTTCAACCAGAACCTCTTCCGCACCGCGCTTGATCAGCGCCAGCTGCTCTTCGACCGACTTCATGAGAAAAACCCGCAACCACTGGAAATTGAAAGGGAACCAACCATACAAGATCGCGAACTAATTACAAGTTTTGCCCAGGGTAAGCGCCTTGAGCATCCACTCGGCATGTCAAGGGTTGCCCCGAGCCGATTTTGGTTATATTTTATACAGTTAATACACATTCCAAGAAAACGCCTCACGCCATGACGCAAAATATCCCTAAAGCCCCGCCCTACCCTAAGAGCCATATCCTGGCTGCTAGTGGTGTAGCTGCGCTGCTGAGCCTGGCTCTGCTGGTGTTTCCTTCGCGTGAAGTCGAAGCGCAGAAAACCTTCCTCGACCTGGATCTGGGCAACGATGCCGAGATGGTGCTGCAGGAAAAGGACGATCTCCGAGCGGGATTGCCAGTGCCAGGTGCAGCCTCGCCATTTGCCGATATCGAGCAAGGCACCGAAACCGCCGAGAACAGCGCAGAAGACGCTGACGAAGACCTCCTAGAAACAGCTGACACCACTCCTCCTTCCGATCCCAACCACCACAACGTCACGGTCAGTAATGGCGATACGCTTTCTACCGTGTTCGCCAAGGTCGGTCTGAACGCCAATGATCTGCATGAGGCACTCAACAGCAGCAAAGACGCCAAGCAGTTCAGCCGTCTCAAAGTCGGCCAGGTGCTGGACTTCGAACTGAACGAAGAAGGCAAGCTGAAGAGCCTGCAGAGCAAACTCAGCGATCTGGAAACCATCCGCCTTAGCCGCACCGACAAGGGTTTCGATTTCCAACGCGATCAGGTCAAACCGGAAGTGGTAACCGCCTACAGCCGTGGCGTGATCAACAGCTCGTTGTTTCTCTCTGCCAAACGTGCAGGCCTGTCTCATAACCTGACCATGGATCTGGCCAATGTGTTCGGCTACGACATCGACTTCGCCATGGATATTCGCGAAGGCGACGAATTCGAAGTGATCTACGAAGAGAAGGTGGTCAACGGCAAACGCGTTGGCACCGGCAACATTCTCTCAGCGCGCTTCACCAACCGCGGCAAGACTTACACCGCCGTCCGCTACACCAGCAAGCAGGGCACCACCAGCTACTACAACGCCAATGGCGAAAGCATGCGCAAGGCGTTCATCCGTACCCCGGTGGATTTCGCTCGCATCAGTTCGCGTTTCTCCACTGGCCGCAAGCACCCCATCCTGAACAAGATTCGCGCACACAAAGGCGTCGACTATGCAGCACCACGTGGTACGCCGATCAAGGCTGCCGGTGACGGCCGCGTCACCCTGGCCGGGCGTAACGGCGGCTACGGCAATACCGTGATCATCCAGCATGGTCAACGCTACCGTACCCTCTACGCACATATGCAAGGCTTCGCCAAAGGCGTGCGCAATGGCTCGAACGTCAAGCAAGGGCAGATCATCGGTTATATCGGCACGACCGGTCTTTCTACCGGCCCTCACCTGCACTATGAGTTCCAGGTCAACGGCGTACATGTCGACCCGCTCAGTCAGAAACTGCCGATGGCCGATCCTATCGCCGCCAGCGAAAAGCAACGTTTCATGCAGCTGAGCAAACCGCTGATGGCTCGCATGGATCAGGAAAAGGCCACCATGCTGGCCGCCAATCAACAATAAGCCATGCCTCTCTATCTCGGCGTGATGTCCGGTACCAGCCTGGACGGACTGGACATCGCGCTGATCGAGCATGATCAGCACACCCGCCTATTGGCCACCGCCTATCGCCCCATGCCTGAGCAACTGCGCAGCGACATGCTGGCGCTCTGTGCATCGGGAGCCGATGAACTGGCTCGCGCCGCACTCGCAGAACAGCAATGGGTTGAGTTGGCAGCCACTGCCATCGGCGAACTACTGCAGCAGCAAGGCCTGCAGCCACAGCAAATCCGCGCAATCGGCAGCCATGGCCAGACCGTACGACACGAACCTGCACGTGGATTCACCATCCAGATTGGTAACCCGGCACTGCTGGCCGAGCTGACCGGCATCTGCGTGGTGGGCGATTTCCGGCGGCGTGATGTAGCCGCTGGGGGCCAGGGCGCCCCCTTGGTGCCAGCCTTCCATCAGACTTTGTTTAGCGACAGCGGCAAACACGTCGCGGTACTCAATGTCGGCGGATTCAGCAATTTGAGTCTGCTTTCTCCGGGCCAGGAAGTTCTGGGGTTCGACAGCGGCCCGGGCAATGTCCTGCTCGACGCCTGGATCCAGCATTGCCAAGGGCAAGCCTATGATCGCAATGGCGACTGGGCTGCCACCGGCCAGGTACATGCCGAGCTGTTAACTCGCCTGCTGGGTGATCCCTTCTTCGCTGCGCAGGGCCCGAAGAGCACTGGGCGCGAGCTGTTCAACCTGGATTGGCTGCTCAGGCATTTGCAGACACTTGCGCCCATTGCCGCAGAGGATGTGCAGGCGACCCTGGTCGAGCTTACTGCCCATAGCATCGTCGGCGCGCTGCGCAAGGCACAAGCCCAGACCGATGCCCTGCTGGTATGCGGTGGAGGCGCTCATAACCAGTGCCTGATGACGCGTCTGGGTTCACTGCTACCAGAAGCTCATGTCACCAGCACGGCCGACCGGGGTATCGACCCCGACTGGGTCGAAGCCATGGCATTCGCCTGGCTCGCCCATTGTGCCCTCGAGGGCATCCCTGGCAATCGCCCCAGCGTGACCGGAGCACGCGGCCTGCGCGTACTCGGTGCCATCTACCCCGCCTAGGGATGTAGCGAGCAAACGAAAACGCCGCGCACTAGGCGCGGCGTTTCATTCCAACGAATCGCTTCAGATCGAGAAAGACGAACCACAGCCACACGTCGTGGTGGCGTTGGGGTTCTTGATCACGAAACGCGAGCCTTCCAGGCCTTCCTGATAATCGACCTCCGAGCCTGCCAGGTACTGGAAGCTCATGGCATCGACCACCAGACTGACCCCTTCGCGCTCGACGATGGTGTCATCTTCAGCAATGTCTTCATCGAAGGTGAAGCCATATTGAAAGCCCGAGCAACCGCCGCCCGTGACGAACACGCGCAGTTTCAGGCGTGGATTACCCTCTTCATCGACCAGGGTCTTCACCTTGCTGGCCGCACCTTGGGTGAAGTGCAAGGGGGCAGGGGTGAAGGTTTCGACGCTCATGCTATGACTCCCGGCGCCACGCGCCATACTGCGTTAGCAGGTTGTTGAAAACTACCTACGTTGCCTGGCTGTCGCTAAGAACAGCCTGCTAGGCAAGCATTATCCGCTTGCCCTACAAAATTGGTCAACTATTGCTCGGCATCCACTGTCGCCGGAAGCTCCAGCGGCCGCTCGCCATCTTTCAGGTGATAGAGCCGGCCTTCGATCTGCGCCCCCATGGCCATTTCCATGAGCCCGTAGTGCAGGTTGCCACGCACCCGGGAGCGCGAACCCAGCTCAAGGTGACCGCTGGAGAAGACATCCCCGATTACCTCACCGTCGATCACGATATGGGGGGCGCGAATCTCACCTTCAACCATACCGCCCACGCTGACTCGCACCAGCCCCTCGGTCGCCAGCAGATTACCGGTGACCCGGCCATCTACCTGCACCGCGCCCTGAAAGCGCATATCACCCACCAGCTCGGCACCAGCGGCGATCAGACTGGTTTTGCCGCTGAAACGCTGCAAATCGGGCTTGGCCTTGTCTTTATTCCACATGGGTGGGTATCACTCCTGATTTTATCCAATCGAACGTACGATCCAGCGGTTTGTCACCTTCGACCTCCGCACGAACCTTGACCTGTAGCGGCTCGAAACCGTCAGGCAGTTGCAGCTCACCGAAGCGTCCGGCCTCGGGGAAAGACTGAAAGTGCTTGAAGGAGAACGGAATGGCACTCTCGTTCACCTCATCGGACAGCGCCGACAGCTCCAGACTGACGTCCTTGCCGCCCTGCTTGCCTTCGATGGTGATGCGCAACTGCCCCTGCAGCGGCTCATCGCTGGTACCGACGCGGCTCATCAGCACTTTGTAGCGGAAACGTTGCGGTACATCCGTCGCTTGCAACTCAAAGGCACGCAGACGAATGCCTTCGCGGCGGCTGGCCGGAGCCAGTACGCCTTTGTAGAAAGCCAAATCCTGCTGCTGCTTGAAGATCTGCTCCTCGAGCAGCTTGATGGTACGACGGTTCTGCTCGATGGCCTGCTGGCTGACCTTGTCACTGCTGCCGACCACGGCCAGGCGCTGACGTAACAACTCCAGTTCCTGATCCTGCTCAGCCAGACGGGTGAGCAGCGCCTGATCATCACCCTGACGCTGCTGAAACTGTTGCTGAGGCCAGTACATGCCGATCAGGAATGCTGCCGGCACGGCCAGCAGCAACAGAAACAACAGCCAACGGCGCCGGCGATCACGACGTGGATCGCTGAGGCGAACCTCCCAGGCCGGTGTCACGGCAGCAGGGCCGCATGGGACAGACCGAGGCGCTCATCGAGACCAAAGAGAATGTTCATGTTCTGCACGGCTTGGCCCGATGCCCCCTTGACCAGGTTATCGATCACCGACAGCACCACGACCAGATCGCCACCCTGTGGGCGGTGCACGGCGATGCGGCAGACGTTGCCGCCACGCACGCTACGGGTTTCCGGATGACTACCGGCCGGCATCACGTCGACGAAGGGTTCATTCGCGTAACGCTTCTCGAACAGCGCCTGGAGATCCACCGAGGTATCGGCCACACGGGCGTAGAGAGTGGCGTGAATGCCGCGAATCATCGGCGTCAGATGTGGCACGAAAGTCAGGCCGACATCACTGCCAGCAGCCAGGCGCAGGCCTTGGCGAATTTCCGGGAGATGGCGATGGCCCTTCACTGCGTAGGCTTTCATGCTTTCGCCCGCCTCGCAGAACAGAGAACCGACACTGGCTCCGCGCCCCGCACCACTGACACCGCTCTTGCAGTCGGCGATCAGACTGGCGGTATCGGCCAGACCGGCTTCGAGCAGCGGAATAAGACCAAGCTGAGCGGCTGTCGGATAGCAACCAGGCACGGCAATCAGGCGCGCTGCCTTGATCGCCTCACGGTTGACCTCGGGCAGGCCGTATACCGCCTCGCTCAGCAGCTCCGGCGCGCCATGTGGCTGACCGTACCACTTGGCCCACTCCTCGGCGTCCTGCAGGCGGAAGTCGGCGGACAGGTCGATAACCCGCGTGCCGGCGGCCAGCAGCTCACCTGCCAGGGCATGTGCAACGCCATGCGGCGTGGCGAAGAACACCACGTCACAGGCACCCAACGTGGCGACGTCCGGCACGCTGAAAGCGAGATCCGGGTAATGGCCACGCAGGTTCGGGTACATCTCGTCGACGCGCAGGCCGGCCTCGGAACGGGAAGTGATCACGGCCACTTCTGCCTGCGGATGTTGCGCCAGCAGACGCAGCAGTTCGACACCGGTGTAGCCCGTGCCGCCGACGATACCGACCTTGATCATCACATGCCCCTTTGCAAAAACCATTGGAAAGGTGCCGATGATAAAGCCGCATCGGCCAAGCTCCAACCGCGGAGGTGACTCAGACTGTCAGCTACCTCTACTATCGAGGACATTTTCCCGCGCAAGGATCGAAAATGCTCTACCTATGGCTCAAGGCCCTGCACATCATTGCCATGGTCTGCTGGTTCGCTGGTCTGTTCTACCTGCCGCGCCTGTTCGTCTACCACGCCATGAGCAGCGATACCATCAGCCACGAGCGTTTCTGCATCATGGAGCGCAAGCTCTATCGCGGCATCATGATCCCGTCGATGATTCTCACCCTGGCTCTCGGCATCTGGCTGCTGAGCCTCAACCCCAGCTACTACTTCAGCCAAGGCTGGATGCACGCCAAGCTCACGCTGGTCATCGCCCTGGTGATCTATCACCACCTGTGCGGTACTCAGCTCAAGCGTTTCGCTCGCGGCGAGAACAGCCGCGGCCATGTGTTCTACCGCTGGTTCAACGAGGCGCCGGTACTGGCGTTGCTCGGCATCGTCATCCTGGTCGTCGTTCGCCCTTTCTGAGGAAATCGCCATGTCTCTGCCTGCCCTGCTCGAGCAACGCCTGCGTTTACCCCTGGTAGCCGCCCCGATGTTCCTGGTATCCAACCCTGCCCTGGTCAGCGCCTGCTGCAACAGCGGTATCGTCGGTAGCTTCCCGGCACTGAACCAACGTGAAAGCGCAGGTTTCAGCGCCTGGCTGGATGAGATTTCCGCCAGCCTGACAGCCGACGCCGCGCCCTTTGCCGTCAACCTGATCGTTCACCAGAGTAACCCGCGGCTGCAGGCGGATCTGGCGATCTGCGTCGAGCGCCGCGTACCTATCGTCATCACCAGCCTCGGCGCGGTGAAGGAAGTGGTCGACGCGGTGCATAGCTACGGTGGTCTGGTGTTCCATGACGTAACCACCCGTCGACATGCCGAGAAAGCCGCCGAAGCGGGCGTCGACGGCCTGATCGCCGTTGCTGCCGGTGCCGGCGGACATGCTGGCACCTGGAGCCCGTTTGCCCTGCTGGCCGAGATACGCCAGTTCTTCGACAAAACCGTACTGCTGTCAGGCTGCCTCAACCATGGCCACGAAATTCTCGCGGCGCAGTTGCTCGGCGCCGACCTGGCCTACATGGGCACCCGCTTCATCGCCACGACCGAGAACAATGCCTCGCAGGCTTACAAGGAGATGATCCTGGGCGCCCGAGCTGCCGACATCATCCATACCCCCGCCGTCTCCGGCGTACCGGCCAGCTTCATGCGCCAGAGCCTGGAACAGGCCGGCTTCGACCTGAAGCAACTGCAGAACAAGGCCGATATCAACTACGGTGAGAAGCTCAAGCCGATGGATGAAGAAGCCAAGGCCTGGAAAACCGTGTGGTCGGCCGGCCAGGGCGTCGGCGGTATCGATGACCTGCCATCGGTACAAGCACTCGTGGCACGACTGGACAACGAGTACCGCGCCGCACTGACGCAGAGCCAGCAATTGGGACAACGCTGGCCCCGATGAAGCGTCGCCATCTGCTGGGCCTGGGCGCCCTCGGCTTGCTCGGGGGCTGGGCACTGCGGCCACATGATCGTGGCCGAGAGCATGATGCCTACTTCGCCGCGCTCAACCAGCAGATGCGGCGTGACGCCGAAGGCATTCCGACACTGCTGATCGATCTTGATCGCCTGGATGCCAACGCGGATCTACTGGCCGAGCGTTTGCGCGGTCGCCTGGAACTGCGCCTGGTGGCCAAGTCCCTGGCCAGCAATGGCCTACTCGACTACCTGGCCAAGCGTCTACAAACCCAGCGCTTCATGGTCTTTCACCAGCCTCAGCTGAACCGTCTGGCTCGTGATTTCCCGCAAGCCGACCTGCTGCTGGGTAAACCCATGCCGGTACAGGCGGCCCTGACGTTCTACCGCCAGCTACCGCGATACCTGCCTTTCGATCCAGCACGCCAACTGACCTGGCTGATCGACAGCGAAGCGCGCTTGTTGCAATACGCCGAACTGTCCACGGCCTTGCAGCAGCCGCTGCGTATCGCCCTGGAGATAGATATCGGTCTGCAGCGCGGTGGTTTCACTACGCCGCAAGCGCTGGGCCAGGCGCTGCAACACCTGCACCAGCACCCAACGCTGCAACTACAGGGACTGATGGGCTATGACGCGCATGTCGCCCACACGCCTCCCTGGACCTCGCAGCAACAATCCTTCACCGACGCCAACGCTCGCTATCGCGAGTTCATTGCTGCTGCTGAGGCCTTCCCCAAGCTATGGCCCGCGACACCGCTGCTCAATGGTGGTGGAAGCTTGACCTACCCGCTACACAGCCAACTGGATACGTCGCTCAACGAGATCGCCGTAGGTTCGGCGCTGCTCATGCCCGGGGAGTTCGATACCCCTCTGTTGGCGCAGCACCAGACAGCACTGTGGATCGCCAGCCCCCTGCTGAAGGCTGCCGATGGCGCGCTGCCCTACCTGCAGCCGGTACAGCCCTTGATCGCCAGCTGGAATCCAAATCGCCAGCGAGCGTACTACCTCTATGGTGGGCGCTGGCCTGCACAACCGGTCTCGCCCGAAGGGCTCGACTACGACGCGCTCTATGGCCGCAGCGCCAACCAGGAGCGCCTGATCGGCAGCGCGAGCACCGGTTTGAGCGAGGACGACTGGGTATTTCTGCGACCGGCCATCAGCGAAGGCCTGCTGGCCGATTTCAATGAAATACGCCTATTGCGACGTGGCCAACTGGTCGGTCGCTGGAGCACCCTGCCCAACGGTTGAAGCACGGCTACGAACTGTGCTCCAGGCCGCTTGTGCATTGGCCTCACCGCACTCTAGGCTAGGAACCTGTTCCCGAACGGGCCAGCAGCTCACTCCAACTTCCCGCCGACAAGGAAGCTCGCATGAACCAACCGCGTTACAAGATCGTGTTCGACGGCCAATTGATGCCCGAGACCACGCTGGAAACGGTCAAGGAAAATTTGGCCCGCCTGTTCAAGAGCGATCAAGCCCGCATCGACAGCTTGTTCAATGGCAATCCGGTAGCGCTCAAGCGCGACCTGGGTGAAAGCGAGGCCGTTCAATACCTCAGTGCCTTGCAGAAGGCCGGCGCCAAGGTGCGCAAGGAGTTGGATCAGGCTGCCAGCCTGAGCCTGATACCGACCGACGACGAGGTACAGCAGGCCACGCAGGTCGATACCTCCAGCATGAGCTGCCCCAAGTGTGGCCACCAGCAAGCCAAGGCCAACGAATGCGCGGCCTGCGGCATCATCATCGAGAAGTACCTGGCGCGTCAGGCGCAACTGGCCGAACAACCTCAAGCCGCAACGACTGCCAGCAACGCATCGCCCTATGCCCCGCCACAAGCCAATGTCGCGGAGCGTCTGCCCGAGTTCGGCGAACTCAAGGTGTTCGGCGTGAATGGCCGCATAGGTCGCGTACGTTATCTGGGCTGGCTGATGGCGATGACCCTGTGTTCCATTCCGATCCTGGGTGCATGGATCGGCCTGACAGCGCTCTCCTCGACTCTGGGCATGCTGGTGATCGGCCTGCTCAGCATTGCCGCCATCGTCGTCAGCGTTTTTATCGGCGTGCAGCGCCTGCATGACATCGGCTGGTCGGGCTGGCTGCTGCTGGTTCACCTGATTCCGGTCGTGGGTAGCGTATTCGCCTTGCTGATGCTGATCATCCCTGGCACCCAGGGCGCGAATCGCTTCGGGCCACCACCGCCGCCCAACAGCACATCGGTCAAGATTCTGGCCTGGTTGTTCCTGCTGATTCCCATCAGCGGTATCGTTGCCGCCATCGCCATTCCCCAGTATCAGGGCTACGCCGAACGCGCCGCCGAATACCAGGAGCAGTAACCGCCTACCATGCGCAGTTATGCATTGATCACCGGAGCATCCAGCGGCATTGGCCTGGCCATGGCCGAAGCCCTGGCGCGCCGAGGGCGTCATCTGATTCTGGTGGCGCGCCGCCGCGATGCGCTGGAAAGCATCGCCTGTGAGTTGGCGCAACGTTTCGGTGTCGAGGTGCTGTTTCGCCTCTGCGACCTCAGCGAGCCACTGCAACTGTCGGGTCTGCTACATGAACTGGAACAGGGACAGTGGCGAATCGATCTGCTGGTGAATAATGCCGGGCTCGGCTGCGCAGGCCCATTCCTGGAGCAGGACTGGAGCCGCGAACGGGAACAACTGGAGGTCAACGTGCTGGCCCTGACACGCCTGTGCCACGCACTCGGCCAGCACATGGCGCAACAGGGCGGCGGACAGATTCTCAACGTGGCATCGATTGCCGCCTTTCAGCCGGGCCCGTGGATGAGTAGCTACTACGCCAGCAAAGCCTATGTGCTGCACTTCTCCGAAGGTCTGCGTGAAGAGTTGCGCCCACGCGGGATACAGGTTTCCGTGCTCTGCCCCGGGCCGACGCACAGCGCGTTCTTCCGCGGCGCACAGATGAACGTCGCCCGTCTGGAAGGCAGCAAATTGATGATGAAAGCCGAGGAAGTGGCGCTCATCACGATACGTGCACTGGAGAAAAACCGCGCCATCATCATTCCCGGTTGGCGTAATCGCCTGTTGGCACTCAGCCCGCGTCTGGCGCCACGCTGGCTGGTACGTAAACTCAGTGGTCGCCTGACCCGGCCATTCACCGGCTCCTGAGCAGGTCGCTAACCGGCATTGACCGTCCGCCCATCGGCCCAGTGGCGAAGCTCGGCCAGCCGCTCGGCCATCACCACCGACAGCGGCGCAGTACCTTGCAGTGCCCGTAGCATCAACGCCTGATCGACAGCCTGCTGCTGCGCCTGCCCGGCGTACAGCGCACTGACCACCGCCTGCTCGATCTCCGCCCCGGAAAAACCTTCGCTGGCCGCAGCCAGTTGCAACAGATCGAATGCTGCCGACTCCAGCTCGCGGCGCTGCAGGTGGATACGGAAAATCTCGGCGCGCACCTCGGCACTGGGCAGATCAACGAAGAACAACTCGTCGAAACGCCCCTTGCGCACCAGCTCCGGTGGCAAGCGGTCGATGGCGTTGGCCGTGGCGACGACGAACACCGGCGCCTTGCGCTCGGCCATCCAGGTCAACAGCGTGCCCAGTACGCGCTGGCTCACGCCGCCGTCATGATCACCGCTGGCCAGGCCCTTCTCCACTTCGTCCATCCACAGCACACAGGGCGCCATCTGCTCCGCCAGACGCAGTGCTTCGCGCAGGTTGCGCTCGGTTTCGCCGAAGAACTTGTTGTACAGGCAAGCGAAATCCAGCCGCAGCAGTGGCAGCCCCCACAATCCGGCGACGGCCTTGGCCGCCAGACTCTTGCCGCCACCCTGCACGCCGACCAGCATGACCCCTTTGGGTGCGTCAGCGATCTTGCCCTCGATGAAACCAGCCTGACGCTCGGCCAGCCAACGTTTGAGATTGAGCAACCCGCCAACATCGGCAAAGCGCGCGGTGTCGTATTCGAAACTGAGTACGCCTTCCAGATCCAGTAACTGGAACTTGGTCTTGTTCAGTTCGGGGATATCTTCCTGGGTAATCGCACCGTCATCGCAGATCACATTACGCGCCAGCGCCCGCGCTTCGGCGTGACTGAGACCTCGCAGGTTCTTCACCACCTGTTGCAGGGTGCGATTGTCAGTGCGCACCCGCGCGCCTCGATGGCGCTCGCTCCAGCGCGTGGCCTCGTCACGAACGATGCTCAGCAGCTCATCTTCCGAAGGCAGGGACAGGCTGAAGCGCGCCGCGTAGCGTTGCACCTCGGCCGGCAACTTGAGCGCATGGGAAACCAATACCAGGGTCGGCTTGTGCGCCGCCTCGCTCATGGCGATTTCCTTGAGCAGGCGCACCAGGCGGGGGTTGTCGGCAAGGAACGGATGCAGATCGCACATCACGTAGAGGTTGGGCTGCGGGTCAGCCTTGATCATGCGCAGCGCGGCTTCCGGCTCCAGCGTTGCCGATTCATCCACGGGTGCACCCGCAAAACCAAGGTGCTGCAGGCCTTCCGTCACCGACCAGGTGTGCAGCCCAAGGCCGCGTTTCACGGCCAGCCCGGTCAGGGTTTCCAGCACACGCAGCTCGTCCCAGGACTCGATGACCACCAGCTTGACCTTCGAGTCCAGCACCAAACCCAGATCGTGAATATCGTTCTTCAACACCCGCTCCTTCTGAAAGCCACGCCGAGGCGGCGCTCGCGCCCTCGATAGCAGCAGGCTGTTAAACTCCCGGCCTCGACCATCGCCAGGAGTCCGCCGCATGGACTGTCTGTTCTGCAAGATCGTCGCTGGTGAAATTCCGGCGCGCAAGCTCTATGAGGACGATCAGATCATCGCCTTTCACGATATCGCGCCGCAGGCACCCGTTCACTTTCTGCTGTTCCCGAAACGACACATCGCCACCCTCAATGACCTGAAGGAAAGCGACAAGCCACTGGCCGGGCACCTGCTTTACAGCGCCCAGCGTCTGGCCAGCGAACAGGGCTGCGAGGAAGGTTTCCGCCTGGTGATGAATTGCAACGACCTCGGCGGGCAGACGGTTCATCACATCCATATGCACGTGCTCGGACAGCGCCAGCTGCACTGGCCTCCGGGTTGATGCGCCTGCTGACGGGCATTGCCCTGACACTGCTGACGCTGCCGGCCTGGAGCCTGCAACCGGGGCAGGTATTTCATGACGAGCTCGACGCTGGCGGCAATGGCCCGCAGTTGGTGGTCGTGCCTGCCGGGCAGTTCCTCATGGGCGATGGCAGCGGGCGTGGCAATCACAACGAACGTCCGCAACGGGCCATCGAGATCGCGGCTCCATTTGCTATTGGTCGTTACGAGGTGACCTTCGCGGACTGGCAGCGTTATGCCGCCGCCAGTGGCACCCAGATGCCGGATAACGAAGGCTGGGGGCTTTCGTCTACGCGCCCGGTGATCCATGTGTCGTGGCGCGATGCCCATGCCTATACGCAATGGCTGTCCAGGCAGACTGGCGCACGTTATCGCCTGCCGACCGAAGCCGAGTGGGAATATGCCGCACGTGGAGGCAGCACGACCTACTACTGGTGGGGCGATGAGCTGGACAGTACAGAAGCACGGCCACGCGCCCACTGCCGCGGCTGCTCCAGCCCGCGTCTGCTGCAGAACAAGACGGCCACGGCAGGCCAATTCCCCGCCAATGGCTTCGGCCTCTACGACACCGCCGGCAATGTCTGGGAATGGACAGCTTCGCGCTTCACGCAAAGCTTCGATGGCAACGAAACACAGAGTGCCGGCCTGCTCGACAACAGCCCGCGCGTCGTGCGCGGTGGTGCCTGGAACAGTGGCCCAGCCTACCTGCGCAGCAGCATGCGCGACCTCAAGCAGCCTCATCATCGCGATTACGCCCTAGGCTTTCGCGTGGTGCGCGAACTGCCTTGATGGGCGCTGGAGTTGTTTCGATGCCACGGCGCACCCTACCGCTCTGCTGTTTCGGCGATGTGGTCACATTTGCAGTAAACTGGCAGCGTTGTGTTTTTCGGAGGTAGCCCATGGCCAGCGAACGCCAATATTCCCCCGTCGACCGCCTGCTACTGCAGGCCGATGCCGCCCTGCGCACGCTGCTGCCATTCAGCGGCGCCTCTAGCCGACCATCGCCAGCCATCGTGCAGAGCGATGCGGAGCTGAACCCCGAGGAAAGTCGTCATATCGCCGGCCTGATGCGCATCAACCACACAGGCGAGGTTTGCGCACAGGCGCTCTATCAGGGCCAGGCATTGACCGCCAAGCTGCCGGAAGTGCGCAGCGCCATGGAGCACGCGGCCGACGAAGAGATCGACCACCTGGCCTGGTGCGAACAGCGCATCCGTGAACTCGGTAGCCACCCCAGCGTGCTCAACCCGCTGTTCTATGGCCTCTCCTTCGGTGTCGGCGCGGTAGCCGGCCTGGTCAGCGACAAGGTCAGCCTGGGCTTCGTCGCAGCCACCGAGGATCAGGTCTGCAAGCATCTGGACGAGCACCTGCAACAAATCCCCGAGCACGATGCCAAGTCCCGCGCCATTCTCGAACAGATGCGCGTCGACGAAGAGCAACACGCCAACAGTGCCCTGGCCGCCGGCGGCGTACGCTTCCCGGCGCCGATCAAGTTCGGCATGACGCTGCTGTCGAAGGTCATGACCAAGAGCACGTATCGCATCTGAAACGACAAGGGCGCCATTCAGGCCGTGTGAAAACGTAGCGAGCGAAGGTCAGGCAAGGCAAAAACAGGCGAAGAAGCGGAGTTTACGTTTTGTAAATGAGCATTCTGAGCCTGTTTTTAACGCAGCATGGCCGAGCGCAGTAGTTTTCACACAGCCTGATCGGCGCCCTTGCTCTTTGTGGTGAAGCGACTCAGCCCAACTCGACGATCTCGTAATCGTGGCTGATATCCACACCGGCACGGCCGAGCATGATCGAAGCCGAGCAGTACTTCTCTGCCGACAGCTCCACCGCCCGCTTGACCTGCGCTTCTTTCAGCCCACGGCCCTTGACCACGAAATGCAGGTGGATCTTGGTGAACACCTTGGGTTCTTCAGTGGCACGCTCGGCTTCGAGGAACACCTCGCAGCTCTCCACCGGCTGACGGCCCTTGCGCAGGATGCTGACCACGTCGAAGTTGCTGCAACCACCCAGGCCGATCAGCACCATCTCCATGGGACGCACACCCAGGTTGCGACCACCGGCATCGGGCGGGCCATCCATCACCACCGCATGGCCACTACCGGACTCGCCGAGAAACAGAGCTTCACCGGCCCACTGCACACGCGCTTTCATCGATCTTGGCTCCCAGAGTGGAAAAGTCCCGCAGATTAGCACAGGCAGCCGGGCAATCCGACGTGCGCGCCATGCGCTAAAGTTCCGCTGCGTTATGTTACCCAGGTCGCAAAAAACTCCCTGGTCATAGTATGTTTGTTAAGCTGACGCCGGATTGCTGGCACACTTGGCCGGATAACAAATAAGAAATTGCCGTTGGACAAAGGCCTTCATTTTTCATATTCGGGACTCGGGCATGGTTGCTATTACCCTTACACCTAAAATCAAGAACCTCGATAAACTTCTCGCGCATTGTCACCGTCGTCGCTACACCTCGAAAAGCACCATCATCTACGCGGGTGATCGCTGCGAAACCCTGTTCTTCATCGTCAAAGGCTCGGTCACCATCCTCATCGAAGATGACGATGGCCGTGAAATGATCATCGCCTACCTCAACGCCGGCGATTTCTTCGGCGAGATGGGCCTGTTCGAGAAAGAAGGCACGGAGAAGGAACGCAGCGCCTGGGTTCGCGCCAAGACCGAATGCGAGGTCGCGGAAATCAGCTACACCAAGTTCCGCGAACTGACCCAGCAGGATCCAGACATCCTCTTTGCCCTCGGCAGTCAGATGGCCGAGCGCCTGCGCAATACCACGCGCAAGGTCGGTGACCTGGCGTTCCTCGATGTCACCGGGCGTGTCGCCCGCACCCTGCTCGATCTGTGCAAGCAGCCGGATGCGATGACCCATCCAGATGGCATGCAGATCAAGATCACTCGTCAGGAAATCGGCCGCATTGTCGGCTGTTCGCGGGAAATGGTCGGCCGCGTACTCAAGTCCCTGGAAGAACAGGGGCTGGTACACGTGAAGGGCAAGACCATGGTGGTATTCGGCACTCGCTGAGTCTGGTGCCATGAAAAAGCCGGCTATCGAGCCGGCTTTTTCGTTTTCACGGGAAGAACAAGCGGTTCAACTCGGCGCCGGGGTCTTCTGCGCGCATGAAGGCTTCGCCAACCAGGAAGGCGTGAACCTCGTTGATTTCCATCAGCTCGACATCCGCGCGGTTGAGAATGCCGCTCTCGGTGACCACCAGGCGCTCGGGCGGAATGCGCGGCAGCAGATCCAGAGTGGTATCCAGACTGACTTCGAAAGTGTGCAGGTTGCGGTTGTTGATGCCCACCAAAGGTGTGTCCAACAGCGTCAACGCACGGTCCAGCTCTTCGCCGTCATGCACTTCGACCAGCACATCCAGTCCCTGGGCCTTGGCCACCTGGGCCAGCTCGACCATCCGCGCATCTTCCAGCGCCGCCACGATGAGCAGAATGCAGTCAGCACCCAGGGCACGCGCCTCGACGACCTGATAGGGATCGATCATGAAGTCCTTGCGGATCACCGGCAGGCTGCACGCGGCGCGGGCTTGCTGCAGATAAGCATCAGCGCCCTGGAAGAAGTCGATGTCGGTCAGCACCGACAGGCAGGTGGCACCGCCCGCTTCGTAGCTGCGGGCGATATCGGCCGGTACGAAATCCTCGCGGATCACCCCCTTGCTCGGCGAGGCTTTCTTGATCTCGGCGATCACCGCCGGCTGCTTCTGCAGGGCACGAGTGAGCATCGCCTTGGCAAAACCACGCGGTGCATCGGCCTGGCGGGCTTCGCGTTCGATCTCTTCGAGACTGACGATCGCACGACGAGCAGCAACCTCTTCAGCCTTGCGGGCGAGGATCTTTTCCAGAACGGTTGGCACGCTCACCCTTCATTCTCCTGTTTGAATACGGCAGTAAAGGACACCAGCTCCTCGAGCTTCTCCCGCGCCAAGCCAGTATGCAACGCATCATGCGCCAGCAGCATACCTTCGCGCAGGCTGCTGGCATGGTCAGCGGCGTAAAGCGCAGCACCAGCGTTGAGCACGATCATGTCGGCCGCTTTCTGGCCATTCTCGGTCTTGCGGCGACCCAAAGCATCGCGGATCAGCGCCAGCGACTGCTCGGCATTGTCGACGGTCAGGCCGATCAGGCTCTGGCTCTTGATGCCGAAGTCCTCGGGCTGGACGCGGTATTCGCTGACCACGCCATCCTTGAGCTCGGCGATGAAGGTCGGCGCCGCCAGGCTGATCTCGTCCAGGCCATCCTGCGCATGCACCACCAGCACATGGGTGCTGCCCAGACGCTGCAGCACTTCGGCCATCGGCCGGCACAGCGCCTGGCTGAACACGCCTATCACCTGATGCTTGGCGCCAGCCGGGTTGGTCATCGGACCGAGCATGTTGAAGATGGTGCGCAGGCCCAGCTCGCGACGCGGGCCGATGGCATGCTTCATCGCACCATGATGAGACGGGGCGAACATGAAACCGACGCCGACCGCTTCGACGCAGCGTGCCACCTGTTCGGATTTGAGCCCCAGGTAGACGCCGGCCGCTTCCAGCAGATCAGCGCTGCCGCTCTTGCCGGATACGGCGCGGTTGCCATGCTTGGCCACCTTGCCGCCAGCCGCGGCGACGACGAAGGCCGCTGCAGTGGAGACGTTGAAGATATTCATGCCATCGCCACCGGTGCCACAGGTATCGACCAGACGCTCAGCGTCGATCACCACCGGCGAGGCCAGTTCACGCATGACGCTGGCAGCACCGACGATCTCGTCGATGGTCTCGCTCTTCATGCGCATGCCCATGAGGAAGGCGCCGATCTGCGCCTCGGTGCACTGGCCGGTCATGATCTCGCGCATGACCGCCTGCATTTCCTCGGTGGTCAGATCGAGCTGGGCAACGATCCGGTTGAGGGCTTCCTTGATATTCATGCGCGCACGCCTCCGGTCTGCTTGAGGAAGTTGGCGAAGAGCTCGTGGCCCTGCTCGGTGAGGATGGACTCGGGGTGGAACTGCACGCCTTCGATGTTCAGGGTCTTGTGGCGCAAGCCCATGATCTCGTCGACGGCGCCGTCTTCATGCTGCGTCCAGGCAGTGATTTCCAGGCAGTCCGGCAGGGTTTCGCGCTTGACCACCAGGGAATGATAGCGGGTCACGGTGAGCGGGTTGTTGAGGCCGGCGAACACGCCCTTGTCCTCATGGAACACCGGACTGGTCTTGCCGTGCATCACCTGGCGCGCGCGCACCACGTCACCACCGTAGGCCTGGCCGATACTCTGGTGGCCGAGGCAGACACCGAGGATCGGCAGCTTGCCGGCGAAGTGCAGGATGGCCTCGATGGACACCCCCGCCTCGGTCGGCGTGCACGGGCCGGGCGAGACGACGATGCGCTCGGGTTTGAGTGCCTCGATCTGGGCGATGGTCAGTTCGTCGTTGCGGATCACGTGCACATCGGCACCCAGCTCGCCCAGGTACTGCACCACGTTGTAGGTAAAGGAGTCGTAGTTATCGATCATCAAAAGCATGGTACGGCTCCTTACTTATACCTTGGCCTGGGGGACAGTCTGTTCGGCGAGCGCAACGGCGCGGAACATGGCGCGGCGCTTGTTCAGGGTTTCTTCCCACTCCAGCGCAGGCACCGAGTCGGCGACGATACCGGCACCAGCCTGCACGTGCAGTTCACCGTCCTTGATCACTGCGGTGCGGATGGCGATGGCGGTGTCCATATTGCCGTTCCAGGCGTAGTAACCGACCGCGCCGCCGTAGACGCCGCGCTTGACCGGTTCCAGCTCGTCGATGATTTCCATGGCGCGGATCTTCGGCGCACCGGACAGGGTGCCGGCCGGAAGAATGGCGCGTAGGGCATCCATCGAGGTCAGGCCCTGTTTCAGCTCGCCGGTAACGTTGGAAACGATATGCATGACGTTGGAATAACGCTCGATGACCATCTTCTCGGTCAGTTTGACCGAGCCGATTTCCGAAACGCGACCAGTGTCGTTGCGACCCAGGTCGATCAGCATCAGGTGCTCGGCGACTTCCTTGGCATCGGCGAGCAGATCTTCTTCCAGCGCCAGGTCGGCCTCTTCGGTGGCACCGCGTGGGCGGGTGCCGGCGATGGGACGCACGGTAACCAGATTGTCCTCGACGCGTACCAGCACCTCGGGCGACGAACCCACCACGTGGAAGTCGCCGAAGTTGAAGAAGTACATGTATGGCGTCGGATTGATGCAGCGCAGCGCGCGATAAAGGTCGATCGGTGCAGCCTTGAACGGGATCGACATGCGCTGGGAAATCACCACCTGCATGCAGTCTCCGGCCAGGATGTAGTCCTTGATGGCACTGACCGAGCGCTCGTAGTCCTCGCGGCTGAAGCTGGAGCGAAACGCTGGCTCCTCGCCTGCCGGCTTGTTCAGATCCACGCCCAGACGCGGAGTGAAGGGTTGGCGCAGCTTGCGCAGGATTTCCTGCAACTGCGCCTGACCACGCTCGAAGGCGTCCGCCTCGGCCGGGTCAGCCAGGACGATGGCGTGCATCTTGCCCGCCAGGTTGTCGAACACCACCACGGCATCGGAAACGTTGAGCAGAATGTCCGGCGTGCCCAGCGCATCGGGGTTCACCCCGGCAGCCAGCTTGGGCTCGACGTAACGCACGCTGTCATAGGCGAAGTAGCCGACCAGGCCGCCATTGAAACGTGGCAGACCGGCGATGGTCGGCACCCGGTAGCGGGCCTTGAACGCTTCGACGAAATCCAGGGGGTCGGCGCATTGATGCCGCTCGACTTCGACGCCGTCGGTGGTGATCACCACCTCGTGGCCGTGCACGCGCAGCACGGTGCGCGCCGGCAGGCCGATGATCGAGTAACGGCCCCACTTTTCACCGCCCTGCACCGATTCGAGCAGGTAGGAGTTGGGCGCGTCGGCCAGTTTCAGGTAGATCGACAGCGGCGTGTCGAAGTCGGCGATGGTTTCGCAGGCGAGCGGAATGCGGTTGTAGCCTTCAGCGGCTAAACGCAGGAATTCTTCATGGATCATGATCAGCCTCATGGCTTGGAAAATCGGTCAGGTGCAAACGGGCCGCGCGCAGCGGCAGGACGAAATCAGGCGCGCCAGCGCCAACGGGCCAGAGCCTTGATCACTTTCATCCAGAGTTTGCAGCTAACCACCACGGTGCGATCTCGACAGGCGGGGGAATTAAGGAGAGCGGCCAAGGTAGCGCAGCCGCTCAGGCTAAGCAACTAGCAGAGCAGTTCGGCGAGGCTATCGACCACCAGGCTCGGCTGCTCCTCGGCAACGGGACGGCCATGGTTGTAGCCATAGCTCACCGCAATGCAGGGGATTCCGGCAGCGCGAGCTGCCAGTACATCGTTGCGCGAGTCGCCGACGAACAGCGACTGAACCTGGCTGACGCCAGCCAGGTGCATGACCTGCAGCAGAGCGGCCGGATCCGGTTTCTGTTGCGGCAGGGTGTCGCCGCCGATGATCCAGCGGAAGTAGCCACCCAACCCGACCTGCTCCAGCAGCGGTGCGACGAAGCGCTCCGGCTTGTTGGTCACCACGGCCAGCTCGACCGCAGCAGTGCTCAGGGCCTCCAGCAATTCGTGAACACCCGGATAGAGCACGGTCAGTTCATGACAGTCGGCATAGATATCGAGAAAGCGCCCCAGCGCCCCCTCGATCTCGGCGTCGGACACCGCGGCGTGATCCAGTCCACCAGCCAGGGCACGGCGCACCAGCACGCGCGCACCGTTACCGACCCATTCGCGTACGCGCTCGATACCAGCTGGTGCGCGCCCTCTCTCGACCAGCATGCGATCGACGGCTGTCGCCAGATCCGGTACCGAATCGACCAGCGTGCCATCCAGATCGAACATCACCAGACGCGGCAACTCACCGGCGCACAGTTCGCGCAGCGCTTTCATCCACGCACCTGGGCCAGCTCGGCGCGCATGGCGTCGATCACGCTCTTGTAGTCCGGCTGGTTGAAGATCGCCGAACCGGCGACGAAGGTGTCGGCGCCCGCTGCGGCGATCTCACGGATGTTCTTGGCACTGACGCCGCCGTCGATCTCGAGGCGGATATCACGACCGCTGGCGTCGATCAGCGCACGGGCTTCGCGCAGCTTGTCGAGCGTGCCGGGGATGAACTTCTGCCCGCCGAAGCCGGGGTTGACGCTCATCAAGAGGATCATGTCGACCTTGTCCATTACGTACTTCAATGCATCCAGCGAGGTCGCCGGGTTGAACACCAGGCCGCACTTGGCACCGCCATCCTTGATCAACTGCAGGGAGCGGTCGATGTGCAGGGTAGCTTCAGGATGGAAGGTGATGTAGCTGGCGCCGGCTTCGAGGAAATCACCGATGATGCGATCCACCGGGCTGACCATCAGGTGCACATCGATAGGTGCGGTAACGCCGTACTTGCGCAGCGCCGAGCAGACCATCGGGCCGATTGTCAGGTTGGGCACGTAGTGGTTGTCCATGACATCGAAGTGGACGATGTCCGCCCCGGCGGCGAGTACGTTGTCCACTTCCTCACCTAGGCGGGCGAAGTCGGCGGAAAGGATCGACGGAGCGATGGCGAAGGGTTGCATGGCGCACCTCTGAGTGCTGGATCACGGTGGCGCGCATTGTAGCGGCTGACGCGCCGTATGGCAGCGCCACCAAGACAAGCGCGCCAATTCGCCTCACGGCAAAAGGCCCCGCCGGTTTCCCGACGAGGCCTTGCTCATGCAGCGCTCGCCATTTATTCCGGCGTCGATGTCCGCAGTTTCTCGCTACGCCCGCGCAGCCATTCCAAAGTCAGCAGCAGGAGGATGGAGAAACCGATCAATAAGGTCGCGGCGGCAGCGATGGTCGGTGACAGGTTCTCGCGGATGCCGCTGAACATCTGCCGTGGCAGGGTGGCCTGCTCCGGCCCTGCGAGGAACAGGGTCACCACCACTTCGTCGAACGAGGTGGCGAAGGCGAACAGCGCACCGGAGATCACCCCAGGTGCGATCAGCGGCAGGGTCACCCGGCGAAACGCAGTGATCGGCGAAGCGCCGAGGCTGGCTGCGGCGCGTACCAGGTTGTGGTTGAAGCCCTGCAAGGTGGCCGACACGGTGATGATGACGAACGGTACGCCAAGCACCGCGTGAACCAGGATCAGCGACAGGTAGCTGTTGCCCATGCCCAGTGGGGCGAAGAACAGGTAGCTGGCCACACCGATGATCACCACCGGGACGATCATCGGCGAGATAAGCAGACTCATCACCAGCGCCTTGCCGCGGAACTCGCCACGGGTCAGGCCGATGGCCGCCAGAGTGCCGAACACCATGGCCAGCAGGGTCGCAGCCGGGGCGATGATCAGGCTGTTCTTCAGCGAGCGCATCCAGTCGGCGGACATGAAGAAGTCCTCGTACCAGCGCAGCGAGAAGCCCTGCAGCGGGTAGACCAGGAAGGTGCCGGAGTTGAACGACAGCGGCACGATCACCAGCACCGGCAGGATCAGGAATAGCAGTACCAGGCCGCAGATGATGCGCAGGCCGTAGTACCAGAGACGCTCGACGGGTGACATGTAGGGGCTGAGCATGGGTGTTACTCCAGTAAGCTTTTAAGCCCCCCTCTCCCATTCATGGGAGAGGGGCTGGGGGAGAGGGTTGGTAAAACAGCCGCCCTCTCCCGCCCTTCGGGCACCCTCTCCCATAAATGGGAGAGGGTCATCAGTTGGCCTGCTGCGCAGGCCGTGTTCTAGCCAAGACGCAGTTTGCTTGCACCGACCAGCCAGCTGTACACCACGTAAAGCACCAGGGTCGCAGCCAGCAGCAGACCGCCGAGGGCCGTGGCCATGCCCCAGTTGATGGTGGTGTTGGTATAGAAGGCGACGAAGTAGCTGATCATCTGATCGTTCGGGCTGCCCAGCAGCGCCGGGGTGATGTAGTAGCCGATGGACAGGATGAACACCAGCAGGCAACCGGCGCCGACACCGGCCAGGGTCTGCGGGAAGTAAACCCGCCAGAAACTGGCGAACGGATGGCAACCGAGTGACACCGCCGCACGCATGTAGCTGGGCGAGATGCCCTTCATCACGCTATAGATCGGCAGGATCATGAACGGCAGCATGATATGCACCATGGCCACGTAGACACCGCTGCGATTGAACACCAGCTGCAGTGGCTGCTCGATGATGCCCAGTGATATCAGCGCGCTGTTGATCAGACCGCCGGACTGCAACAGCACGATCCAGGCTGCGACCCGTACCAGGATCGAGGTCCAGAACGGCAGCAGCACCAGAATCATCAGCAGGTTGCCCTGACGGGTCGGCAGGTTGGCCAGCAGGTACGCCAGTGGGTAAGCCAGCACCAGGCAGATGGCGGTGATCACCAGGCTCATCCAGAAGGTGCGGGCGAAGATATCCAGGTAGATGGCCTGATCCGGCGTGGCACTGGCCAGTTCGCCCAGGTCGTCGATTCGATGATCGAGCGCCGCCAGCAGGTAGTACGGCGTTACCGAAGAAGCGTTGCGACGGATCACCTGCCAGTAGGCGGGATCGCCCCAGCGCTCGTCCATTTCCTGCAACGCATCCTGGTAGGACGCCGGCTCTTCGCGCAGCGGCAGTTTGCGTGCGGTGCTGCTGACCAGGCTGCGGAAACCCGCCAGTTCCATGTTCAGCCGCTTCGACAGGTCGCCCAAACTCTGGTTACGCCGGGCTTCGGCGATGTCCAGAGTGATGGCCTGATAGACCGTCTCATCGGGCAGACCACGGCCGTCCCAGCTGGCAATCGCCTCGACCGTGCGCGGCAGGCTGCCAACCACTTCCGGGTTGTCGACACTGCGCAGCAGCAGCGCGCCGATAGGCAACAGGAAGGTCAGCAGAAGGAACAGCAGCAAAGGCAGGATCAGCGCCTTCGACTTCAGCCGGTTGAAGCGCTCGGCTCGGGCCAGACGCTGCTTCAGGCTCGGCCCGGGCAGCGCGGTGGCGGACAATTCGCTGGCCATGGACAACTCCGCAAGCAAGGTAGGAATTCAGACGGCCCCGCCAAAGACGGGGCCGGGTAGGCGGCTGATTAACGTGCTGCCCAGGCGTTGAAACGCTGCTCCAGCTGCTCGCCGTAGTCAGCCCAGAAGGTCACGTCGATGGCCACCTGGTTGGCGATGTTCTCCGGCGTGGTCGGCATCAGGTTCAGACGCTCAGGCGCCAGCAGCTCGATGGCCTGCTTGTTGGCCGGACCGTAGGCGATGTTCTCCGAGTAGGTCTTCTGCGCTTGCGGCTTGACCGAATAGGCGATGAATTCCTTGGCCAGCTCGGCGTTCTTGGCGCCACGCGGAATGGCCCAGGAGTCGAAGTCGTAGATACCGCCGTTCCACACCACCTGCAGATTGCTCTCGCCCTGCACCGCGGCGATACGACCGTTGTAGGCCGAGCTCATCACCACGTCACCGGACGCGAGGTATTGCGGCGGCTGGGCGCCAGCTTCCCACCACTGGATGTTCGGTTTCAGCTCGTCGAGTTTCTTGAAGGCGCGATCCTGGCCGTCTTTGGTGGCCAGCACCTTGTACACGTCCTTGACCGGCACGCCGTCGGCCATCAGGGCGAATTCCAGGGTGTACTTGGCGCCTTTGCGCAGGCCGCGCTTGCCCGGGAATTTGTTCACATCCCAGAAATCGGCCCAACTGGTCGGCGCCGCGCTGAGTTTGTCGGCGTTGTAGGCCAGCACCGTCGACCATACGAAGAAACCAACGCCGCATGGCTGGATGGCGCCTTCGATGAAGTTGGATTCATCGCCGAACTGCGCCGGATCGAGCTCTTCGAACAGGCCTTCATCGCAACCACGGGCCAGCTCCGGTGACTCCACCTCCACCAGATCCCAGCTCACGCTGCGGGTATCGACCATGGCTTTGACCTTGGCCATTTCGCCGTTGTATTCGCCGCCCAGCACCTTGTTGCCGGTGTCCTTCTCGAAGGGTTCGTAGAACGCCTTGACCTGCGCCGCCTTGTTCGCGCCGCCGAAGGACACCGCCGTCAGATCCACCGCCAGTGCCGGCATGGCACAGCTCACGCCCAGGGCGAGAGCCGCGAGCTTCAGGGATTTCGTCATTCTTGTAAGCTCCTCTGTGTTACGTGGTAAAGGTGAAGCACTGCGCGAAGCGGTCACTCGGCTTGGAGTGGATCGAGCGCGCGGACATGCTCGACAGACCAGCCGAGCGGAACCAGATCGCCAACCGCCAGGCCAGGATCGAGCTCGGCCACGGGTTGCTTGACGTAGAAATCGGACTTGCCACAGACCTCCATGCGGATACGCACGTGGTCGCCCAGGTAGATGAATTCGGCGATGCGCCCGGAGAAACGGTTCGGACAGGCCTCGCTGTGGCCGTTCATGCGGATGCGCTCAGGGCGGATCGACAGGCTCACCGGCTCACCGATGGCGCCGACGTTCACTGCCGTGGCGCGCACTTCCTCACCACGCGCCAGGCGCACCACGCACTCCTCGCCCTGCTGGCTGACCAGTTCGCCAGCCAGGCGGTTGTTCTCACCGATGAACTGGGCAACGAAGGTGTTATGCGGCGCTTCGTAAAGCTCGCGCGGCGGGGCGATCTGCTGGATTTCGCCTTGATGGAAGACCGCCACACGGTCGGACATGGTCAGCGCCTCGCCCTGATCGTGGGTGACGTAGACCACAGTCACGCCCAGGCTCTGGTGCAGGTGCTTGATCTCCATCTGCATGTGTTCGCGCAACTGCTTGTCCAGCGCGCCGAGGGGTTCGTCCATCAGCACTAGTTGCGGTTCGAACACCAGTGCGCGGGCCAATGCCACACGCTGTTGCTGGCCACCGGACAGCTGGCCCGGGTAGCGGTTGCGGAAGCTGTCGAGCTGCACCATCGACAGTGCGCGCTTGACCCGCTCGCTGGTGTCGGTGCGGGACATGCCGCGTACGCTCAGGGGGAAGGCCAGGTTTTCGGCCACGGTCATGTGCGGGAACAGGGCGTAGTTCTGGAACACCATGCCGATGTCGCGCTTGTGCGGCGGCAGTTTGTTCAGCGAACGGCCATCGAGGAGGATTTCCCCGGCGGTCGGCGTTTCGAAACCAGCCAGCATCATCAGGCTAGTGGTCTTGCCGGAGCCGGACGGGCCGAGCAGGGTCAGGAACTCGCCCTTGCGGATATCCAGATTGAGATCCTTGACGATCAGCGTCTCACCGTCATAGCTCTTCTGCACGCCACGGAAGCTCACCAAAACATCGTTTGCCATCACCGCACCCTTGTTCTTGTCTCTGGCTGATGACTAGAGATTAGAACTGCCTGGCGAACCGGCAAATCAGGCGGGATGACAAGCTGATATCAGGCACGAGGAGAATCTGCTGTAGGGATTGCCCTACAAAATCCGAGCAGAGAAATCGGGCATTACGTCCGTAGGGTGCGCCGTGCGCACCAATTGCCTTGGAGCCGAAAGATCGGTGCGCACGGCGCCCCTACAGCAACCGATGCTCCATGGCGTAACGCACCAGATCGGCCATCGAGTGCGTACCGAGCTTCTGCATCAGACGCGCCTTGTGGGTGCTCACGGTCTTGTTGCTGATGGCCAGGTGCAGGGCGATATCGTTGACCCCCTCACCACGCACCAGACGCTCGAACACCGAGAACTCGCGTTCGGAAAGCTGTGCATGCGGCGGCCTTGAATCGGTCAGGCCGACCTCGAACACCATGCGATCGGCTAACGCCGGGTCGATATAACGCCCGCCGGAGGCCACCTTGCGAATCGCCGTGATCAATAGCGCCGGGTCACTGTCCTTGGTGGCATAGCCAGCCGCACCGACCTTGAGCGCCCGCGCCGCCATCTGCGCCTCGTCATGCATCGACAGTACCAGAATCGCCGGCGGCGTACTCAGCGCCCGGATACGCGGAATGGCCTCCAGGCCGTTGACGCCGGGCATGGAGATATCCAGCAGCACCACATCGCACGGTGTGCGGCGCAACACGTCGAGCAGTTGCTCGCCATTGCAGGCTTCACCCGCCACTTCGAGATCGCGTGCCATGCCGATCAGCTGCTTGATGCCTTCCCGCACGATTGTGTGATCCTCAGCCACCAGTACCCGAATCACGCGCTCTCCTCCTCATCCAGAACCACCCGTGCGTAAAGGGTAGTGCCCTCGCCCGGCTGACTGTCAATCCGCAACTCGCCACCCAGCATGAGCATGCGCTCCTGCATGCCGACCAAACCGAACGACTGCCCTGCTTTGCGCTGGGACGGATCGAACCCCTTGCCATCGTCGGCCACTGCCAGGCACAGCGTGCTCTGCTCCTGCCACAGGCGTACCTCGACGCTATGCGCACCGGCGTGACGCATCACGTTGGTCAACGCCTCCTGCAGGATGCGGAACAGACCGATGGCCTGGGCATCCGGCAGGCGCGGCAGATGTTCAGGCACCTCGACCAGACAGGGAATTTGCGTGCGTTCTTCAAAACGCCGCACTTGCCACTCGATGGCCGAGGCGATGCCGGCATCGAGAATTGGCGGACGCAAAGCGGTGGCGACATCACGCACCAGTTGGAACAGTTGAGCGATCAACCGCTTCATGCTCGCCAGGCGCTCATCCAGCGCCGGAACCTGCCCCGCGCAGACCAGCTCGCACATCGCGGTTTCCAGCTTGAGCACGGTGAGCACCTGACCCAACTCGTCATGCACTTCACGGGCGATGCGCGCCTTTTCCTCTTCGCGCACGCTCTCCAGGTGCGCGGACAGTTC
Source organism: Pseudomonas mendocina (assembly GCF_003008615.1). Lineage (NCBI taxonomy): Bacteria > Pseudomonadati > Pseudomonadota > Gammaproteobacteria > Pseudomonadales > Pseudomonadaceae > Ectopseudomonas > Ectopseudomonas mendocina. The sequence goes on along the minus strand of NZ_CP027657.1, from coordinate 3,006,428 downwards.
ACGCAGACGCGCGCGGGAATCAGCCAGGGCCAACTCCGCCAACTTGTTCTCGGTGATATCCCAGAGAATGCCGTCCCAGACCACCCGCCCATTGCCCAACGGTCGCGCGGTCGAGCGAATGTCAGCCCAACGCACCAGGCCCTGATGCGTCTGGATACGGCCTTGCCAGTCCCAGTCACTCTCGCTTTCCAGCGCCAGCGTCTGGCTGTTCAGATAACTGGCCAGATCCTGCGGATGCACCAGGCTGCGAATGCCGCGATCCTCGCGCTGCAGCTCGCGCGCCGGCCAGCCGACCATCTCCTGACTGGCTTCGCTGATGTAGGCGAAGTTGACCGCCTGCCCCGGCCCGGCACGCTCCAGGCGGAACACCAGCCCGGGGACGTTGCCGGCGATGCCCTTGAAGCGCGCCTCGCTTTCCTCCAGCGCCGCACGCGCCCGACGGCGCTCGGTCACATCGCTGAGAAACACCACCAGATACTCGGCCTGGCGATAACGCAGAAAGCTCAGCGACACATCCGCCGGCATGCGACTACCGTCGGCACGCAGGCAGTCGATTTCGAAACTCGGCGAGCCCGCGTCCTGCTCGCGCACGCGCTTCCACAGGCGCAACCAGCGATCCATATCGAGTCCGGGCTCGAGCAGCCCCAGCGGCTTGTCCACCAGTTCACCCGCGTCATAACCGAGCATGCGTTCGGCCGCACGGTTGGCGTAACGCAGGTGACTATCCCAATTGACCCAGAGAATCCCCACCGTGCTGTTGTCGATGGAGAACTGACTCAGGCGCAACGACTCTGCCGCCTGACGGTGGCGGTCGAACTCACCACGCGCAGCCAGCAACTCACGCTCCAGCTGGCGGGTCTGCTGGCGCTGGCGATAAAGGGCGGTTGCACCGATCAGCAGCAACAGGCCGAGGAACAGGGTCAGGGTTTTCCAGAAGCCGACGAAGTCGCTGGACTGCGGATAGCGCAGTGGCATCCAGGCTTCACGTAATTCCTCCAGCTCGCGCGCAGGCAATGCTTTCAGGGTTCGGTCGACGATGGCGGATAAGGTCGGCTGATCACGGCGGGTCGCCAGGCGCAACAGCTGCGGCAGACCAATATCGCCGACGATGCTGAGAATGGAGAAACGCGATTCGCGCAGCAGCAGGCTGAGGCTGGCTTCATCCAGCACCGCATAGCTGGCTTCCTGGCTCAACACCTGCTGCAACGCCGCACGCTCGGAGGGCACCAGATGCAAACGCAGATTGGTGTGGGTTCGTCCCAGGTACTCCGCCGCCTGGCTCGGCGCACGTACGGCCACCAGCTGCTCCAGGGGGAGTTGATCGATATCCACCGCACCGCCGCCGCTGCGCTCGCCCACAACCAGATGCGGGACACGCATATATGGCATGGAGTAGTGCCAGATACGCAGGCCGGCCGGCGTCTGCTGAAGGCCTGGAGCAAGATCCACTTCGCCAGCCAGAGCGGCTTGCTCCAGCGCCTCAAGGGTTGGATAGATGTGCCAATCCGGGCTGACGCCCATGCCCTCCAGCAGACGCTCCATCAGCTCGACATTGGCGCCGGTCAGTTGTCGATCCCGCCCACGCTGCACCCAAGGCGCCTGCAGCACGAGCCCTACCCGCAACACCGGATGCGCCTGGAGCCAGGCACGCTGCTCGCCATCGAAGGCCGGGCGCAGCGGCACACGCGTGGTATCCGCCCAGCAAGTAGAAACGCCCAGCATCAGCAGGACGAAAAAGGAGGACAGGAGGGACTTCATGCGCGGGGTAGATCCGATGACGCGATCCCTTACCTTACTCCAGTCTTTATCCAACTTCCTGACAAAAACGGAAGTCGGCATTAGGCTCTGCTGCAGACACTCAGGAGTCTCACTGATGCGCTCGACCTTATATGCAATGTTCGGATTCTGCCTGCTCGCCTGGACGACCGCCTGGGCACAGGAGCCCACGAGCAGCGCGGATGCCGCCTCGCCAGGCACCAGCGAGTCGCCTGCAACGACGGAGCGCCCGGCTTTACCCGAGCGCAGCGTCAACGAAGCGCTAGCGCTGGAGCAACGCCTGGACAAACGTGAACAACAGACGTTGCAAGCCAAGGATGAGGGCTTCCTCGCGCTCTGGTTGCCAGCCAATGTGGGTGAGCCCAGCGGCGCCGTGATCCTGCTGCCTGGCGACGTCGAGAATGCCGACGGTGCCGCGGCCGCCGGCCCACTGCGACGCAAGCTGCCCGACGCCGGCTGGCACAGCCTGAGCCTGACGCTGCCGGATCCGGACGGCGACCCACTGCCCCTGCGCAGCGCAGCGGCTGACAACACGCCCAGCGAAGGTGCTCCAGCAGCCGACACATCAACTACGAGCACGGGCGGCGCCGCGCCAGCCGAGCCCCAATCCACCACGACCGAGATCAGCCCAGAACAGCGGCGGCAGGCTCACAGCGAGCGCGTCATGGCCCGTATCGATGCAGCCATTGCATTTGCCAGCCAGCAGCAAGCCAAGGAGATCGTCCTACTGGGGCACGGCAGCGGCGCCTACTGGGCAGCGCGCTATTTGAGCGAGCGCAAGCCGGACAACATCCACAATCTGTTGATCGTCGCCGCGGAAGTGCCGGCAGGGTTCGCCCCACCACTCGACGAACTGGTTCCGCAATTGCCCGTGGCGACAGGGGATTTCTACTACAAGGATCAGCCGAGTGATCGCAATGCAGCGTTGAAACGTCTGCAAGCCAGCAAGCGAGCCAAGTTACCTACTTATATACAGGTGGCCATGAAAGCCCTGCCGGGTAACCTGGACGTTCAGGAAGAACAGCTGTTTCGACGTTTACGCGGCTGGCTCAAACTGCACATTCACGCCGCTGGGTAATCATTTACGCTTAGGGAAAGTCTGAAAAAGACTTCCCGAACCTGATGAAATACACCGATCCTGCCAGCCGAGCTTTCCATGAAGCAGATGACCTCGTCGATGCCAAGTACTCGAACAGGCGCAAGCAGATCCGCTCAGGGAAACTCGGCTCATACTGCGCGCTAGCAGCGAAATTCTGTTGACGCGCAGGAGTCGGCTACACCACGAAGTGTTGGGTTTGCTGCTGCAGACGGCTTGCCATCTGGGCAAGATCGCGGCTGGCTGCGAGGCTTTGCTGCGCCCCGTTGACCACTTCGGCGATGCTGCCGTTGAGCTGGTTGACGTTCTGGCTAATCTCGTTGGCGACGGCGGTCTGCTCTTCGGTGGCCGTGGAAATCTGCTCGTTACCAGAGGCAATGACCTGAACAGCACTGGTGATGGAGATCAACGCATTGCCTGCGTCCTTGGCTTGCTGCACGCAACCGTGGACATGTTCGCGCGACTGCTGCATGGCCTCCACTGCCGCCTGGGCACCACCTTGCAGCGCTTCGATCATGCTCCTGATCGATTCGGTCGCCGTCTGGGTGTTGCTGGCTAGCCCGCGAACCTCATCGGCTACCACCGCGAAGCCTCGCCCAGCTTCGCCAGCACGTGCCGCCTCGATCGCAGCGTTCAGGGCTAGCAAATTGGTCTGCGCTGCTATGCTTTGAATCACCCCGAGCACCTTGCTGATTTCATCACTCTGCGTATGCAGCTTGTCGATGACTTCGCCCGCCTTGGCGATCGACAAGGAAACGCTCTCGATGGATTCCACGCTGGCGTGAACCAGGTCACCACCTTGCACCGCCTGCCGGTTGGCGTCGGTGGCGCTGGCTGCGGTTGCCAACGCATTGTTCGCGACTTCCTGAATCGCCATGCTCATCTCGTGCACGGCTGCCGCGACCATGTGGGTCTGATCGCCCTGCAGGGTTGCCGTCTGACTGACCTGGGCGCTGATTGCGTTCATTTCCTCGGATGAGCTGGAGAGCTGGGTGGCCGTGGCCGACAGCTCGAGAATCAGCGCACGCTGATGGTCGATCAGCGAGTTAAAGGCACGCGCCGTATCGGCCACCTCATCCCGACCGAGCACGTCGGCGCGCAGGGTGAGATTCGACGTCTGCTGAACCGCGCTGATCAGGCTGCGTAGCCCGGACAAAGGGCGAATGATCGAGAGGCTGATCAGCAGTGCCGCGACCAGCAGGCCGATCAGCGACAGGGTGCCAATCACCAGAAAAGTGTTGATCATCGTGTGGTACTGGGCGTTGGCGTCCACATAAATGACCTTACCTTCGCTCAGTTGCAGGTCGATCAACTCGGACAGTTTGGTGCCCAGCGGATCAAAGGCGCCATAAAGGCTGGTGTTGAAGCGCTGGGCATCCATGCTGCGCAAGCTGCCATCGGCGACGGAGCGGACAAACCCCTCAGAGACCGTTCGTACGATCCGCAATGCACCGTCCACCTCATTGACGAGCGCGCGCTCACTTTCCGTCAGCTTGGTTGCACGGTACTCATCCCAGGCTTTGTTGCCCTGCTGCAGCGCCTTATCGAAATCGCGCTGTAGTCTCGCCTCGTCAACGAGACCGGCGCGATATTTGTGGAGTGTGTCGACCATACTGACCGCGTAGCTGTCAGACACAGTTTTCAACTGACTGATCGGCGTCATTCTGTCGACGAATAGGTGCTCCATGTTTTCGTTGATGCGCTGGGTGTTTATCGAGGCAATCATGATGACTGCCAGAAGCACCAGAAGAGGGGCGATAACGAGCAAGGCCAAACGGGTGCGAATGGTCAAATTAGCGAGCATAGGGCTATCTCAGGAGGATAAAGGCCGGGTGGAGCTCATGCTCCGGCACTACGACCTTCACCGCAGGGGTAGAAGCTCGGATATCCATCTCGTGAGCTTGAAACGCATCCCTGCACCTTATGGCGCATATCCCTCTTTTCGTTGAGGTTCCTGATACCGCGAACCCATGGCAATAGGTACGAATGTACTGTCACTTGAAAAGGCCCGAAATTCTATCGGCTTGCTGATCACTAACTTTAACGAGCTTGTGGCACCGTGATCGACGGCGATTAGATAGGTGCTGAGCTATGCCGCTGGCGGGCTGTTTACATTCAGAGTTGGCGGTAAACCAGATTCTTTCTTGCAACCTGAGGTCGGTCGCGTGATGACGACTGCAGCGTCATCGCGCATGGTTACCTCCGGATAGCGTCTTGCTTCAGTTACGGAGCGCTTTCGCGGCCGCATCACCATAGGTCTCGGCGCGGCTCGTATGGTAACTGCCATCCCCACATTCGATGTTTTCAGATCGGGCATCTCGCCACGATGGAAAACCAGCTCCATACCCTGGCAGCGTTGCGCGTTGTGTGGATGGCGCGCCGACATTTACTGGCTGCAGCGGGAGAGGTGCGCCTGTAATGAGGAAAATGGCCGTCACGAGTTGCTCGTGACGGCCAAACGGAGAATTGAGCGGGTTATCGGGTCGATTTTGATCGGCGGCCCGCTCTCAAATATCGGCGAAGACTGGGGTTGGTCAACATTACAGGGCTACCTCAGACCATCCTTAAGCGGTACATGCGACTTGCATGGGCTTCAACGCAAACCTCGGCGTTGGCGAATCAGTGCATAGGCCTGGTGCAACTGGCGCGTGGTATCGGTGGCTTCGCGGATACGCTCAGGGGACGCTCCGGAACCTGCCAGCTTGTCGGGATGGTGACGACTCAATAGACGCCGATAGGCGCGCTTGATCTGTTCCGGCTCGCTATCGGCCGCCACCCCCAGCAGACGCAACGCTTCCTGATAACTGCCGCCCGCTGGAGCCGGCTGCTGGCCTCGGCGCGGGGCATATTCCTCGCCCAGTTTCTCCAGCTGGGCAGTGCCCCAGCCCAGCCACTTGCCCCACAGCAGAATCAACTCATGTTCATCAGGCGCTACCTGGCCATCGACCCAGGCCATCCGCCAGCAGGCACGCAGCAGGGTGTCGGCTCGTTCTCGCTGTCGCTGCAGAGGCGCACGCAGATTATCGCGACCGGTCTTGCCGCGGGAGAACGCCTCGATGGCGCGCCGCCGCCCAGCCTCATCGAACGCCAGGCGCTGCATCTCCGAACGTGCCTGCTGGATATGGCTCTGCAGAACGCGCCCATTACTCTTGGCCATGCGCCCCAACATCAGAAACAGCAGATCATCGTCAGTGGGCGCAGCACGTCCACCGAGGCGCTCACGCAGGTTGTCCCAGCCATGCAAACGCAGGCGTCGATCCAGCACCTGCCCCAACAAGCCACCCAGCAGCGCTCCCGGGATGCTGGCCAGGGCAAGCCCGGCAGCAGCACCCAGCATGGTTGCAGGCCACAACACTTAAGGTGACTCCTGCAGCAGACGCTCGACTTCCGCCAGGCGTTCGTGCGTACCGACATCGATCCAGCGCCCGGTAAAATACTCGCCACTGACCTGGCCATCAGCCATGGCGCGACGCAGCAGAGGTGCAAGCTTGAAGGCACCATGCTTGCAGCCGTCGAACAGCTCCGGGCTCAGCACGGCCAGGCCGCTGTAGGTCAATCGATTGCTATCTGGCGGCTCATCCGTCACCTTGCCGTCGACCAATCGGAAGTCGCCTTGCGGGTGATGGCTCGGGTTCGCCACCAACACCAGGTGCGCCAAGCCGGCCAACGGCCAACGCAGTTCGGCGAAGGCGTAGTCGGTGAAGACATCGCCATTGACCACCAGAAACGGCTGCTCACCGAGCAACGGCAGTGCCTTGAAAATGCCGCCACCGGTTTCCAGTGGCTCGCCCTCGGGGGAATAGACAATGCGCACGCCAAAACGCGAGCCATCGCCGAGGTAATCCTCGATCTGCTGGCCAAGCCAGGCGTGATTGATCACCAGCTCGGTGAAACCCGCAGCCGCCAGGGCACGCACGTGATACTCGATCAAAGGAACGCCTGCTGCACGTACCAGCGGCTTGGGGGTGTGCAGGGTCAGCGGGCGCATACGCTCGCCCTTGCCTGCCGCCAGGATCATTGCCTTCATGCTGGCACGACCTCGGATTGTGGAAGGCTGGCGAACAACTCGCCCAGCTCGGCCAGTTCCGGGCGACGCTCTAATACCGCCTGGATATAGGCGAAGAAGCGCGGCACGTCGCTCAGATACCTGAGCTTGCCATCGCGGTGGCAGATACGGGCGAAGATACCGATCACCTTGAGGTGCCGTTGCACGCCCATCAGATCGCTGGCGCGCAGGAAGTCCTCCAGCGAGATCTGCACTGGAATTCCAGCCGCCCTCGCCTGCTCCCAGTAGCTACGCAGCCAACCCTGAACTCGCGCCTCGGGCCAACTGAGGAAGGCATCCTTGAACAGGCAGGTGATGTCATAGGTTACCGGCCCATAGACAGCGTCCTGAAAATCCAGCACACCGGGATTAGGCGTACTGAGCATCAGGTTGCGCGGCATGAAGTCGCGGTGCACCAGCACCTTGGGCTGAGCCAGGGCGCTGTCGATCAGCAGTTTGCTGATGCGCTGCCAGGCAGCGTCTTGCTCGGCAGTGAAGGTATGACCCAAATGGCGCTGCACGTACCACTCGGGGAACAGTTGCAACTCACGTCGCAGCAGGGCGTCGTCGTAATGCGGTAGATCACCGTCGAGTGGCAAACGCTGCTGTTGCAACAATGCCTCGATGGCGTCAGCGAACAGCGCATCGGCGTTACTCTCATCGATCACATCCAGGTAGGTCTGCCGACCAAGATCGTCGAGAATCAGAAAACCTTGTTCAAGATCGGCTGCCAGCACCTCGGGCACATGAATGCCAGCGCTAGCCAGCAGTGCGGCGATTCTGACGAAAGGCGCGCAGTTCTCCTGAGGAGGTGGCGCATCCATCAGAATCAGGCTGCGTTCTGCAGACTGCCAGCGGAAGTAGCGACGAAAACTGGCATCGCTGCTGGCCGGCGTCAGACTGGCCGCCGGCACCGCCCCCCAGCCACGCGCAGCGAAGAGGACAGGCAATTGCTCGGCAAGCCAGGTTTGCAGCTGTTGCAGACGTACATCGTGTTCGGACATCAAGGGGTCTCCGACGGCGCTAGCCGTTGCGCGGGTCATGCTTTATTATCCAGCATCTTTTTCAGCCCATCGAGAGGCGTGCGGCCCCTGGGCCGATAGCGCGCAGGAAGCCCGGACTAACAAGATGGCAGTAAAATACCCCGCGTTCCGCAAAAAATTCCCGCTGCTGGTAACTGGCAGCCTCCTGGCTTTACAGCCCGCGTTCAGCCTACAGTCCTTTGCCGCCGAGCAATACGATTGCCAGGCGTCGTCCTCGGGCGGCTGGGCCTGCGCGCCGAAAACGGCGACCAGCGCCCTGCCTCCTCGCCCGCAGCACAGCCGCAATGCTGTCAGCACTTCGAGTGGCACAGCTGGCGAAACGACTGCCAAGCAAGAGGCGGCTCCCGCACTGGTGACCGAGAGCAAGGGCCGCGCCCTCGCCTCGCGTAGTGCTGACTACAGCCACTTGGACTGGGTTCCGCGCGAGAAGCTGACCGCCGCACAGCTAGCCGAAGCAGGCCCTTATTGCGCAGGTGCCTATGTCGAGCCGCTGCGCCCCGGCATGGATGACACCACGCCGCTGGACGAGTCGCCGATGTTCGTTTCCGCCAAGGCCTCGCGCTTCGAGCAGGAAAAACAGATCGCCACCCTCGCCGGCGACGTCGTCCTGCGCCAATCAGGCATGCAGGTCGAGGCCGACGAAGCCAGCCTGCACCAGACGGAAAACCGTGGCGAACTGGTCGGCAACGTGCGCCTGCGCGACAAGGGCATGCTGGTGGTTGGTGATCGTGCCGACCTGCAGCTGGATAACGGCGAAGCCCGTATCGACAATGCCGAATACGTGATGCACAAGGCCCACGTACGCGGCAGTGCGCTCTACGCCAAGCGCGAAGAGACCGCGATCATCCGCCTCAAGGATGGTACCTATACCCGCTGCGAGCCGGGTGACAACGCCTGGCACCTGAAAGGCAACAACGTCACCCTGAACCCGGCGACCGGCTTCGGCACCGCAACTAACGTGACGCTGCGGGTCAAGGACATTCCGGTGTTCTACACCCCGTACATCTATTTCCCGATCGACGACCGTCGCCAGTCCGGCTTCCTGCCACCGAGCATCGGCACGTCGAGCAGTAACGGCTTCTCGCTGCAAACGCCTTACTACTTCAACCTGGCGCCCAACTACGACGCCACGTTGTACCCGACCTACATGGCCAAACGCGGCCTGCTGATGGAGGGTGAATTCCGCTACCTGACAGAAAGCAGTGAAGGCCAGGTCGGCGGAGCGTGGCTGAACGACGATGAAGACGAGCGCAAACTTCAGTCCGAGTACGAAGACCAGCGCTGGATGTACAGCTGGCAGCATAAGCAGGGCCTGAACTCGCGCCTGCTCGCCGAAGTCGACTACACCGATATCAGCGACCCGTACTACTTCCAGGATCTGAGTACCGACCTAGGCATCGAGACAACCACCTACGTAAACCAGCGTGGCACGCTGACCTATCGTGGTGACAGCTATACCGCGCGCTTGAACCTGCATGCCTACGAGCTCGCCAACATCACCGACGTGACGCCGTATGACCGCCTGCCGCAGATCACCCTGGACGGTAAACTGCCGTTCAATCCGGGCGGCTTGGACTTCACCTACGGCACCGAGTACGTGCGCTTCGATCGCAACCTGCGCTCGGGCTTCTTCACCGACAAGGACGGCGTAACCGGTCGCCCACAAGATCGCTGGTACGATGAACGCTTGACCGGCCTGAACCGCGCCGACGGTGAGCGTCTGCACCTGGAGCCAGGCGTTAGCCTGCCACTGGATTGGAGCTGGGGCTACATCAAACCTCAGCTGAAATACCTGCAGACTCAGTACCAGGTCAACCTGGACGGCAAGGGTAAAGACGAGCTTGCGACCATCGACCCTGATGACCAGTGGTTCGGCGTCGATTACAAGCGCTCACCCAACCGTGGCGTCGGTATGTTCAGCGTCGACAGCGGCCTGTACTTCGACCGCAACACCCAGCTGTTCGGCAAGGATTTCCGCCAGACCCTGGAACCGCGTGCGTTCTACCTCTACGTGCCGGAAGAAGACCAGACCGATATCCCGGTCTTCGACACCGGCGAGCCAACATTCAGCTACGCCTCGCTGTGGCGTGAAAACCGCTTCAGCGGCAAGGATCGCATCGGCGACGAGAACAAGCTGTCGCTCGGCGTAACCAGCCGCTGGATCGAACCGAACGGTTTCGAGCGTCAGCGCTTCAGCATCGGCCAGGCCTTCTACTTCGAAGATCGTAAGGTGCAGATGCCAGGCATCGACTACCGCGTACGTCAGGAGGCCACCGCCGACGTTTCGCCTTATGCGCTGGAGTACCTCTATCGCTTCAACCGCGACTGGCGCTTCTCGTCGACCTTCAACTGGGATCCAGATCAGCACGCGACCCGCTCGGGTAGTGCGATGTTCCACTACCAACCGGAAGCCAACCCGAACAAGGTGGTCAACGTCGGCTATCGCTATCGTAACGACACCGTGCGCTATGACCGCGACAGCGGTACCTGGACGACCAATCCGGACTACGGCACACCGGGCAGCCCCAACTACATCAAGAACTACTACAAGATCGACCAGCATGACTTCTCCGTCATCTGGCCGCTGGCTCCACAGTGGAGCCTGATCTCGCGCTGGCAGTACGACTACGGTCGCAACCGTACTCTGGAAGCCTTCGGCGGCTTCGAGTACGACAGCTGCTGCTGGAAGCTACGCCTGATCAACCGCTACTGGATCGACTATGACGAAGTCAGTCTCGACCCGTCGCGCAACGACGAGCCCGACCGCGGCATCTTCCTGCAGATCGTCCTCAAGGGCCTCGGCGGCGTTGTCGGCAACAAGGTGGAAACTTTCCTCGACCAAGGCATTCAAGGTTACCGTGAACGTGAAGACCAAGCTTTCTGATTGCCTGCGCCCCCTGCTGTTGGGCGCAGCACTGCTGGCGGTGACGGCTCAGGCCCAAGTCCGCCCCCTGGATCGCGTCGTGGCCATCGTCGACAACGACGTGGTCATGCAGAGCCAGCTCGACGCCCGCCTGCACGAAGTGCAACAGACCATCGGCAAACGCGGTGGCTCCTTGCCGCCCGAGCATGTGCTCAGCCAGCAGGTACTCGAACGCCTGATCATCGAGAACATCCAGTTGCAGATCGGTGATCGCTCCGGCATTCGCATCACCGACGAGGAACTCAGCCAGGCCATGGGCACCATCGCTCAGCGCAACGGCATGTCCCTCGAGCAGTTCCGCGAAGCCCTGGCACGCGACGGTTTGTCCTACGCCGATGCCCGCGAGCAGGTTCGCCGCGAGATGATCATCAGCCGCGTACGTCAACGCCGCGTGGCCGAGCGCATCCAGGTTACCGACCAGGAAGTGCAGAACTTCCTCGCCTCCGACCTGGGCAAGATGCAGCTGTCGGAAGAGTTCCGCCTGGCCAACATCCTCATCCCGGTGTCGGAAGCTGCCTCCTCCAGCGAAATCCAGGCCGCGGAGCGCCAAGCGCAGGAGCTGTATCAGCAACTGCAGCAAGGCGCGGATTTCGCCCAACTGGCCATCTCCCGCTCCGCCAGCGAAACCGCGCTGGAAGGTGGCGAAATGGGCTGGCGTAAGGCCGGTCAGCTACCGCCGCCGTTCGACAACATGATCAACATGCTGAATCCAGGCGAAGTCACCGAACCGGTTCGCACGCCGGGCGGCTTCATCATCCTCAAGCTGATCGAGAAGCGCGGCGGCGATACCCAGGTGCGTGACGAAGTGCATGTTCGCCATATCCTGATCAAACCCAGCGAAATTCGCAGCGAAGAAGAAACCCGTCGCCTGGTCGAGCGCCTGTATCAGCGCATCGTTGCCGGCGAGGACTTCGCCGAATTGGCGAAGAGCTTCTCCGAAGACCCGGGCTCAGCGCTCAACGGCGGCGATCTGAACTGGATCGACCCTAGTGCACTGGTTCCCGAGTTCCGCGAAGTGATGAACAACACGCCGAGCGGCGAGCTGTCCAAGCCCTTCAAGAGCCCTTACGGCTGGCACGTGCTGCAGGTCATGGGCCGTCGCGCCACCGACAGCAGCGTCCAGTTCCGCGAGCAACAGGCCGCCAACCTGCTGCGCAATCGCAAATACGACGAGGAACTGCAGGCCTGGCTGCGGCAGATCCGCGACGAAGCCTACGTCGAGACCAAGTTGTAATCCCCGTAGCTCGACCAGAAAGCCCGGCCCTGCGCCGGGCTTTTTCGTTATGCGCACAAGCAGCGTAAACTGACCGGCCCGCGACCTCTGCGAGACCGCCCATGAGCGCACACCGACTCTTTGCCCTGACCCCTGGCGAGCCCGCAGGGATCGGCCCTGACCTATGCCTTCTGCTCGCTCGGGAGAAGCAGCCCGAGACGCTGGTGGCCATCGCTAGCCGCCAACTGCTGAGCGAACGCGCAGCGCAACTTGGGCTGGACATCGAACTGCTAGGCGCCGAGCCTGGACAGTGGCCGGACAGCCCCGCAGCAGCCGGCAGCCTGTATGTCTGGGATACGCCACTGGCGGCACAAGCCGAGCCCGGCAAACTGGCCCCCGCCAACGCAGGTTATGTGCTTGAAACCCTGACCCGTGCCGGCCAGGGCTGCCTGAACGGCACATTCGCCGGGATGATCACAGCCCCCGTGCACAAGGGCGTGATCAATGAGGGCGGCATCGCCTTTTCCGGGCATACGGAGTTTCTCGCCGACCTGACCCATACCGAGCAAGTGGTGATGATGCTGGCCACCCGTGGCCTTCGTGTCGCCCTGGTCACCACCCATCTACCGCTGAAAGATGTCGTCGCCGCCATCACTGCTGAACGCCTGGAGCGCGTTACCCGTATCCTGCATGCCGATCTGCAAAGCAAGTTCGGCATCGCCGAGCCACGCATCCTGGTCTGCGGTCTCAATCCACATGCGGGCGAAGGCGGGCACCTTGGCCGCGAGGAAATCGAGATCATCGAACCGACACTGAAGCGCCTGCGCACAGAAGGCATGAACCTGATCGGCCCCTTGCCAGCCGACACCCTGTTCACTCCCAAGTACCTCGAACATGCCGATGCCGTCCTGGCCATGTATCACGACCAGGGCCTGCCGGTGCTCAAGTTCAAGGGTTTTGGCGCCGCGCTGAACGTCACCTTGGGACTGCCGATCATTCGCACATCGGTGGATCACGGCACCGCGCTGGATCTCGCCGGTACCGGCCGGATAGATATCGGCAGCCTGCAAGTGGCACTGGAAACTGCCTACCAGATGGCTGCCAGCCGAGCGAATTGAACCACTGACGCCACGAGCCGCGCCCGTGGCGACATTCGCTGGTAGACTGTGCGACTTCTTTTTTTGCATCCAGCCTCGATGCGTTACGCCTCGAGGCGCTCCGCGGAGCCGCCCATGTCCGAATACCAACACCGCGCGCGCAAGCGCTTCGGCCAGAACTTCCTGCACGATGCCGGAGTAATCGACCGCATCCTGCGCGCCATTCGCGCCAAGGAAGGCGAGCGTTTGCTGGAGATCGGTCCGGGCCAGGGCGCCCTGACCGAGGGATTGCTGGGCAGCGGCGCACAACTCGACGTGATCGAGCTGGATCTCGACCTCATCCCCATCCTGCAGCACAAGTTCGGCAGCAACCCGCGCTTTCAACTGAATCAGGGTGATGCCCTGAAGTTCGACTTCACCCGCCTCGGCGCCTCACCGCGGAGCCTGCGTGTGGTCGGCAACCTGCCCTACAACATTTCCACCCCGCTGATTTTCCACCTGCTCGACAACGCACCGCTGATTCGCGACATGCATTTCATGTTGCAGAAGGAAGTGGTCGAGCGCATGGCAGCAGGCCCTGGCGGTGGCGACTGGGGACGCCTGTCGATCATGGTGCAATACCACTGCCGCGTGGAGCATCTGTTCAATGTCGGCCCAGGCTCCTTCAATCCACCCCCCAAGGTCGATTCGGCTATCGTACGCCTGGTTCCTCATGAAACCCTGCCGCACCCAGCCAAGGATCACCGCCTGCTCGAGCACGTCGTTCGCGAAGCGTTCAATCAGCGCCGCAAGACCCTGCGCAATACCCTGAAACGGCTGTTGCCAGCCGAAGCCATCGAGGCGGCCGGCGTTGATGGCAGCCTGCGTCCTGAGCAGCTGGATCTGGCGGCGTTCGTCCGTCTGGCCGACCAGCTATCCCTGCAGCCCTCCGCTGCGCAGGACTAAACTGCAATCACGCCAAACGGGTTATCCGCATGTCCGACCCTCGCTATCAGATCGACGTCAGCGTTACCACTCGCTACCTGCCCGGCCAGTCGCAGCCGGAGCAGAACCGCTACGCGTTCTCCTACACCGTGACCATCGTCAATAGCGGCGAGGTGCCCGCACAGTTGCTGTCGCGCCACTGGATCATCACCGACGGCGATGGTCGCGTACAGGAAGTGCGTGGCGCCGGGGTAGTCGGCCAGCAACCGCATATCGAGCCAGGTGCCAGTCACACCTACAGCAGCGGTACGGTGATGGCCACCCAAGTCGGCATCATGCAGGGCAGCTACCAGATGCTCGCCGAGGACGGCAAACGCTTCGATGCGACCATTGCGCCCTTCCGTCTGGCCGTACCGGGAGCCCTGCACTGATGGCTGTGTATGCCGTCGGCGACCTGCAGGGCTGCCTGAAGCCGCTCAAGTGCCTGCTCGAGCAGGTGTCATTCGATCCGGCACAAGACCAGCTCTGGCTGGTAGGCGACCTGGTCAATCGTGGCCCGCAGTCGCTGGAAACCCTGCGCTTCCTTTATTCCATTCGCCACGCCGTGACCTGTGTGCTGGGCAACCACGATCTGCATCTGCTGGCCGTGGCCCACAACATCGAGCGCCTGAAAAAAGGCGACACCCTGCGCGAAATTCTCGATGCCCCGGATCGCGCCGACCTGCTCGACTGGTTGCGCATGCAGAAACTGGTGCATCACGATGCCGAGCGCAAGGTCACCCTGGTGCATGCCGGCATTCCGCCACACTGGACGCTGAGCAAGGCTCTGCGCCGCGCTGCTGAGGTCGAAGAAGCCCTGCGTGACGATGCGCGCCTACCATTGTTTCTCGATGGTATGTACGGCAACGAGCCTGCGAAGTGGAGTAAGGAGTTGCAAGGAGTAACCCGCCTGCGAGTGATCACCAACTACTTCACCCGCATGCGCTTCTGCAAGGCAGATGGCACGCTGGATCTGAAGAGCAAGGAAGGCGTTGGCAGTGCCCCGCCCGGCTTCGCCCCCTGGTTCAGCCACCCACAGCGCAAGATGCGCGGCGAAAAGATCATCTTCGGCCACTGGGCGGCGCTCGAAGGCAATTGCCAGGAGCCCGGCCTGTACGCACTCGACACCGGTTGCGTCTGGGGCGGTGCGATGACCCTGCTCGACGTAGACAGCGGCGAACATCGCCGCTGCACCTGCCCCAAGGAATAAGCCCCCACGAATCACACAAAGGCACCCGAACATGAGCGAATTCAAGCGTATTTCCCCACAACAGGCGCACGAGCTGCGCAGCAACGGTGCCGTCGTGGTCGATATTCGCGACCCACAGAGCTTCGCCAATGGCCATATCAGCGGCTCGCGTCACCTGGATAACCACTCGCTGCATGACTTCATCACTCAGGCCGACCTCGACGCGCCGCTGATCGTGTCCTGCTATCACGGCAATTCCAGCCAGGGCGCCGCAGCCTACCTGGTCAGCCAGGGTTTTTCCGAGGTATACAGCCTGGACGGTGGTTTCGAGCTGTGGCACGCCACTTACCCGAGCGAAATCGCACAAAGCAGCGAAGAATAAATTTCTCCAGCCGGCAGGCCGCGTCCGCTCTGGCCTGCCGGCTCTTCCCGACGCACGGTAACATCCAGTTATCGTTGTCCCGCCCTTGACGCTCGGCAGAACGAACTATTCTGTTACTTAGGCCATCCCACTCAAGGTACAGCCGGCCAACCGGCATCGGGCCATCGGTAACGACTTTCTGGTTTTGGGGGATTCTTCTCGGCTTGTTCTGAAGCCGGGGTTGCCCAGCACCTGCATGACCGATCCCGAGCCAGCCTTCAGCATCGAGCGAGGTGAAGTCATGAGCATTTTCAGTCACTTCCAACAACGTTTCGAGGCGACCCGCCAGGAGGAGTACTCGCTGCAGGAGTACCTCGAACTGTGCAAACAGGATCGCAGCGCCTACGCCACTGCGGCCGAACGCCTGCTGATGGCAATCGGCGAACCGGAGCTGCTCGACACCTCGAGCAACTCCCGACTGTCACGAATCTTCTCCAACAAGGTGATCCGCCGTTATCCGGCCTTTGCCGACTTCCATGGCATGGAAGAGTGCATCGACCAGATCGTCTCCTACTTCCGCCATGCCGCGCAGGGTCTGGAAGAGAAGAAACAGATCCTCTATCTGCTGGGCCCGGTAGGCGGCGGCAAATCCTCGCTGGCCGAGAAGCTCAAGCAACTGATGGAGAAGGTGCCCTTCTACGCCATCAAGGGCTCACCGGTATTCGAGTCGCCGCTGGGTCTGTTCAACGCCACCGAAGACGGTGCGATCCTCGAAGAGGACTACGGCATTCCACGCCGCTACCTGAATTCGATCATGTCGCCCTGGGCCACCAAACGCCTGCAGGAGTACGGCGGCGACATCAGCCAGTTCCGCGTGGTCAAACTCTACCCGTCGATCCTCAACCAGATCGCCGTGGCCAAGACCGAACCTGGCGATGAAAACAACCAGGACATCTCTGCCCTGGTCGGCAAGGTGGATATCCGCAAGCTGGAGGAATTCCCGCAGAACGATGCCGACGCCTACAGCTATTCGGGGGCGCTGTGCCGGGCCAACCAGGGCCTGATGGAATTCGTCGAGATGTTCAAGGCGCCCATCAAGGTGCTGCACCCGCTGCTGACCGCCACCCAGGAAGGCAACTACAACAGCACAGAAGGCCTCGGCGCGATTCCCTACAGCGGCATACTGCTGGCCCACTCCAACGAATCGGAGTGGCACAGTTTCCGCAACAACAAGAACAACGAGGCCTTCATCGACCGTATCTACATCGTCAAGGTGCCCTACTGCCTGCGCGTGACCGATGAGATCAAGATCTACGACAAGCTGCTGATCAACAGCTCGCTGGCCAAAGCCCATTGCGCGCCGGATACCCTGAAGATGCTCGCCCAGTTCTCCACCCTGTCGCGCCTGAAGGAGCCGGAGAACTCCAATATCTATTCGAAGATGCGCGTCTACGACGGTGAGAACCTCAAGGACACCGACCCGAAAGCCAAGTCGATCCAGGAATACCGCGACAGCGCCGGTGTCGACGAGGGCATGAACGGTTTGTCGACCCGCTTCGCCTTCAAGATCCTGTCCAAGGTCTTCAACTTCGACCCGCACGAGATCGCTGCCAACCCGGTGCACCTGCTCTACGTGCTTGAGCAACAGATCGAGCAGGAACAATTCCCCGCCGAGGTGCGCGAGCGCTACCTGCGCTACATCAAGGAATACCTGGCACCGCGCTACATCGAGTTCATTGGCAAGGAAATCCAGACCGCCTACCTGGAGTCCTACAGCGAATACGGGCAGAACATCTTCGACCGTTATGTGCTGTACGCCGACTTCTGGATCCAGGATCAGGAATACCGCGACCCGGAAACCGGCGAGATCCTCAACCGCGTAGCGCTCAACGAGGAACTGGAGAAGATCGAGAAACCGGCCGGCATCAGCAACCCGAAGGATTTCCGCAACGAGATCGTCAACTTCGTGCTGCGCGCCCGCGCCAACAACAATGGCAAGAACCCCACCTGGCTCAGCTACGAGAAGCTGCGCGTGGTGATCGAGAAGAAAATGTTCTCCAACACCGAGGATTTGCTCCCGGTCATCAGCTTCAACGCCAAGGGCAGCAAGGAGGATCAGCAGAAGCACAACGACTTCGTCAAACGCATGGTCGAGCGCGGCTACACCGAGAAGCAGGTACGCCTGCTGTCGGAGTGGTACCTGCGGGTTCGCAAGTCTCAGTAAGCCCTGTCCGGCGCGTACCGCGCGTCGGGTCATTCGCTGCCTGCCCGTAGCTACGGGCAGGCTAGGGAGACGTCATGAGCTATGTGATCGACCGGCGCCTCAACGGCAAGAACAAGAGCACGGTGAACCGCCAGCGCTTTTTGCGGCGTTACCGTGAGCACATCAAGAAGGCGGTGGAAGAAGCCGTCAGCCGGCGCTCCATCACTGACATGGAGCACGGCGAGCAGATCAGCATTCCCGGCCGCGATATCGACGAGCCGGTGCTGCATCACGGCCGCGGCGGCAAGCAGACCATCGTCCACCCTGGCAACAAGGAGTTCACCACCGGCGAACGTATCCCGCGTCCGCAAGGAGGTGGCGGTGGGCGCGGCAGCGGCAAGGCGAGCAACTCCGGCGAAGGCATGGATGAGTTCGTCTTCCAGATCACCCAGGAGGAGTTTCTCGACTTCATGTTCGAGGATCTGGAACTGCCCAACCTGGTCAAGCGCCACCTGACCGGCGCGGAAACCTTCAAGACCGTACGCGCCGGCATCAGTAACGAGGGCAACCCCTCGCGCATCAACATCATCCGCACCCTGCGCTCGGCCCATGCACGGCGCATTGCGCTGTCCGGCTCCAGCCGCGCCAAACTGCGCGAAGCCAAGGCCGAACTGGAACGACTGCGACGGGAAGAGCCGGACAACTTCGGCGATATTCAGGCGACTCAGGAAGAAATCGAACGACTCAGTGCACGCATCCATCGCGTACCGTTTCTCGATACCTTCGACCTCAAGTACAACCTGCTGACCAAACAGCCCAACCCCAGTTCCAAGGCGGTGATGTTCTGCCTGATGGACGTATCCGGCTCCATGACCCAGGCCACCAAGGACGTGGCCAAGCGCTTCTTCATCCTTCTGTACCTGTTCCTCAAGCGCAATTACGACAAGATCGACGTGGTATTCATCCGCCACCACACCAGTGCCAAGGAAGTGGACGAAGAAGAATTCTTCTACTCCCGCGAGACCGGCGGCACCATCGTATCCAGCGCGCTGAAGCTGATGCAGGAGGTCATGGCCGAGCGCTACCCGATCAACGAATGGAACATCTACGCCGCGCAGGCGTCGGACGGCGACAACTGGAACGACGACTCTCCCGTATGCCGGGATATATTGATCAACCAGATCATGCCGTTCGTGCAGTATTTCACTTACGTCGAGATCACCCCACGCGAACACCAGGCGCTGTGGTTCGAATACGAGCAGGTGGCCGAGGCCTTCGCCGACAGCTTCGCCCAGCAACAACTGGTTTCTGCGGCGGACATCTATCCGGTGTTCCGTGAACTGTTCCAGCGTCGCCTGGTGAGCTGAGGGCTAAGCCATGAATGCTACCGCCAAAAAGCGCCAACCGCTGTCCACCGGTTCGGAATGGACTTTCGAGCTGATCCGCGCCTACGACCGCGAGATCGCTCGCATCGCCGAGCGCTATGCGCTGGACACCTATCCGAATCAGATCGAGGTCATCACTGCCGAGCAGATGATGGACGCCTACGCCTCGGTAGGCATGCCGCTGGGCTATCACCACTGGTCGTACGGCAAGCATTTTCTTGCCACCGAGAAAGGCTACAAGCGCGGCCAGATGGGCCTGGCCTACGAGATCGTGATCAACTCCGATCCCTGCATCGCCTACCTGATGGAGGAGAACACCATCTGCATGCAGGCACTGGTGATCGCCCACGCCTGTTACGGTCACAACAGCTTCTTCAAGGGCAACTACCTGTTCCGCACCTGGACCGACGCCAGCTCGATCATCGATTATCTAGTGTTCGCCAAGCAGTACATCATGCAATGTGAGGAGCGTTACGGCATCGACGCCGTGGAGGAATTGCTCGACTCCAGCCATGCCCTGATGAACTACGGCGTAGACCGCTACAAACGCCCCTACCCCATCTCCGCCGAAGAAGAACGCAGGCGCCAGAAAGACCGCGAAGAACACCTGCAGAAGCAGATCAATGACCTGTGGCGTACCATTCCCAAAAGTGCGGACAAAGGCGGCGAGAAGGACAGCAAGCGCTTCCCCGCCGAGCCGCAGGAGAACATCCTCTATTTCCTCGAGAAGCACGCGCCGCTGCTGGAGCCCTGGCAACGCGAAGTGATCCGCATCGTGCGCAAGATCGCCCAGTACTTCTACCCGCAACGCCAGACCCAGGTGATGAACGAAGGCTGGGCCACCTTCTGGCACTACACCCTGATGAACGACCTCTACGACGAAGGCCTGGTCACCGACGGCTTCATGATGGAGTTTCTGCAGTCGCACACCAGCGTGGTCTACCAGCCGCCGTTCGACAGCCCCTACTACAGCGGCATCAACCCCTATGCCCTGGGCTTCGCCATGTACCGCGACATCCGTCGTATCTGCGAGGAACCCACCGAGGAAGACAAACACTGGTTCCCCGACATCGCAGGCAGCGATTGGCTGACCACGCTCAAGTTCGCCATGAACAGCTTCAAGGATGAAAGTTTCATCCTGCAGTTTCTTTCACCCAAAGTGATTCGCGACTTCAAGCTGTTCGGCATCCTCGACGACGACCAGAAGGACGAACTGCTGGTGCCGGCCATCCATGACGAACCCGGTTATCGCACCATCCGCGAACTGCTTGCCGCGCAATACAACCTGGGCAACCGCGAACCCAACGTACAGATCTGGAACATCGACCGTCGGGGCGACCGCTCGCTGACCTTGCGCCACCAGCAGCACGACCGCAAACCACTGGGCGACTCTACCGAAGAGGTACTCAAGCACCTGCACCGTCTGTGGGGCTTCGATATTCACCTGGAGGTGTGCCAGGGCGATCAACTGATCACCACCCAGCACGTCCCACCACGCGGTAGCGCCGAGGGGGACAACGAATATCCTCGCCTGGATCTGATCATTCCACCCATTTGATCGGTTGCCGGGCATGACGCGAGCAATCAGCATCGCAGGCAGACTCCGCGAGAAGCCGCGCATGCGCTTATTTCTGGTAATTCTCCTGTGCCTGGGACTGGCCACCTGCACCAGTCATATTCCCCAGGCACGCATACTCAGCCCCGCCGATGCCTCGCTCGCCGGGCGCCACAGTTTCGAGCTGATCGACCCACAATCCAGCCTGGAGGGCGAAGCGCCCTTTCCAGAGCGTTATCGCCAGCTTCCGCAACTGCTGCGCCATGGCCTATCCGCACGGGGTTACCACGAGAGCCAGCAGCCGCAACTACATCTCTATTACTGGCTGGCCGTGCAGGACAGCCCATTGATGTTCAAGGTCGACACGCCGCCACCCAACGCACTTGGTTCCTATCAGGCCATCCATCGCTTGCGCGACGAAACCGGTACCTTGCGCCTGCGCCTCACCGACCTTGACGGGCGCATTCTCTGGGAAGGCGTGATCAGCACCGGACTGAGCCCGGCGCGTGACAGTGCCGAACTGCTGGAGCGTGCTATTCAGGTGCTGACCGAGCAGATTCCGCAAGCCACACCGTAGCCCGGATGCAATCCGGAGATATCCGCGCGAACGTCCCGGATTGCATCCGGGCTACCTCTATAAACCGTTGCGCGGCGCAGCCTGGCGCGATCTTCGGTATCCTCTGCGCTCAGTGGAGGAACAGACATGCAGATCTACAAAGTCGGCGGCGCAGTACGTGATCGTCTGCTCGGCCGCCCCGTCAGCGAAGTGGACTGGGTCGTGGTCGGTGCCAGTGCCGAGCAGATGCTCGAACTCGGTTACCGCCCCGTGGGTGCCGACTTTCCGGTATTCCTGCACCCGCAGACGGGCGAGGAATACGCCCTGGCTCGCACCGAGCGCAAGAGCGGCCGCGGTTATGGCGGATTCACCTTTCACGCCAGCCCCGACGTCACGCTGGAAGAAGACCTGATCCGCCGCGACCTCACCGTCAACGCCATGGCCGAGGACGAACAAGGCGCGCTGATCGATCCCTACAATGGCCAGCACGATCTTCAGGCACGCATCCTGCGCCACGTTTCCCCGGCCTTCGCCGAAGACCCGCTGCGCGTACTGCGCGTCGCCCGCTTCGCCGCACGCTATGCGCCGCTCGGTTTCAGCGTTGCGCCGGAAACCCTGGCACTGATGCGTCAGTTGGCAGAGTCCGGCGAACTGGGCCATCTCACCGCCGAACGCAGCTGGAAGGAAATATCCCGCGCACTGATGGAGCCACGCCCGGATGTATTCATCCAGGTGCTACGCGACTGCGGCGCGCTGGCCGCCCTACTGCCAGAAGTGGACGTCCTGTTCGGCGTACCGCAACCGCCCGCCCATCACCCGGAGATCGATACCGGTGTGCATGTATTGAGCGTGCTGCGCCAGTGTGCCGAACATCAGCAACCGCTGAACGTACGCTGGGCGTGCCTGCTTCACGATGTTGGCAAGGGGCTGACCCCAGAGGCCGACTGGCCACGTCATATCGCCCACGAGCACAAAGGTCTGAAGCTGATTCAGGCGATCAACGAACGCTGCAAGGCACCGCGTGACTACGCTGAGCTGGCGTCACTCGTCGGCGAGTTCCATACCCACGGGCACCGTGCCCTGGAGCTGCGTCCCTCGACGCTGCTGGAGCTGCTGCAACGCTTCGACGTGTTCCGTCGGCCGCAGCGCTTCGCCGAGTTCGTCGCAGCTTGCGAAATGGACGCGCGTGGTCGCCAGGGTCTGGAACAGCGTGAATATCCACAAGCCGCATATCTGCTAGGCGCCGCCGAGGTCGCTCGGCAAGTGGCGGTCAAACCGCTGCTAGAAAAGGGTTTCAAAGGTGCCGAGCTGGGCGAAGCGCTCAATCGCGAACGTCTGAAAGCGCTCAAGGGCTACAAGGAGCAGCAGTCTCTTTTAACGAAACCGTAGAGTGCGCCATGCGCACCACTGGTAACTGCGGTGCGCGCGGCGCACCCTACGCAGCCCCGTCCGAATGCGCCTGCAACAGCGCCTGCGGCGTCAACTCGGCACCACGCCACTGAAAGGCGGCTGGCCAGAGTTGCTGATTGATCTGCGTCGCCGCCCACAGCTCAGCGAACGAACGACCATCCACCGGGTGCTGCAACTGCGGCGCCAGCAGCGCCAGGGGCCACAGCACGAAAGCGTTCTTGAGAATCTCCGCGCGCGGCAGGATCAAGCCATTGAAGTTGCCGACCTGCTCACCGTACAGCAGTACGTCGATATCCAGCGGCAAACCCTTGCGATCCGGCGCGTAGCGGCCGTTGTCGGCTTCGATGAATTTCAGCCGGCGATCCAGCTCCAGCAGCGGTAGCTCGGTCTCGCCCACCACCACCAGATTGAAGAAGTTGCCGCTCTTGATGCCCACGGCGTGGCTCTCGAATACCGGCGAGCAGCGCATGTCAGCAAGCAGACCAGCCAGTGCCTCGAGCCCGGCAACAAGGTGAGCCTCGCGCTCGATATTGCTGCCGAGGCCAAGGAATACCCGGGTCAGAGACATCCGCGCTCGATCTCCACGCCTACCCCACCACGTGCCGCCGGCACGGCGCCGGGCTTGGTCAGCTTGAGGCGTATCCAGGGAATCTGGAATTCCTCCATCAACACCTGCACCAAGCGTTCGGCGAAGGTTTCCACCAGGATGAATTGCGATTCGGAAGCGAAGGCCTGAATACGCGCGGACACGCTGGCGTAGTCGAGCGCCCGGTTGAGATCATCGTCGGCCGCGGCCGGGCGGTTATCCCAGCCCATCTGCAGGTCGAGGCGCAGGCACTGGCGAATGTCGCGCTCCCAATCGTAGGCGCCGATCACCGTATCGACCTCCAGCCCCTCGATAAATACTCTGTCCACCCACACTCTCCGCGCCACGACAAGGGCGCCACACCTCGTTAGAATCGGCCCACCCCATGCATTGGAATGGCCACCATGTTCTGGCTTCTGGCGATCCTCGCCTACCTGCTCGGCTCGTTGTCCTTCGCCATCCTGCTCAGCCGACTTGCTGGCGGGCCAGACCCGCGCGCCAGCGGCTCGGGTAACCCCGGCGCCACCAATATGCTGCGGGTGGCCGGCAAGAAGCTCGCTGTCATGACGCTGATCGGCGACCTGCTCAAGGGCCTGCTACCGATCCTGATCGCCAAGCTGCTCGGCCTCAGCCTGCATCAGCAGGCCTGGATCGGGCTGGCCGCTGTCGTCGGCCACCTCTATCCACTGTACTTTCGCTTCCGCGGCGGCAAGGGCGTGGCCACTGCCGCCGGCATGCTGCTCGGCCTCTACCCACCAGCCGCACTACTCGCCCTTGCGGCATGGGCTCTGGTCTTCCTGCTGACCCGCACCAGCTCACTGGCCTCGCTGATCGCTACCCCGCTGACGCTGCCACTGCTGGCCTGGCAACAACCGGCGGCCCTGCTACCGGCCTGCGTGCTGACCGGGCTGATCGTCTGGCGTCACCGCGGCAACCTGCGTGATCTGTTCGCCGGCCGCGAGCGCCGTTTTTAAGCAACCTGTCGGGATGAAAATCGCGGCTGAAGCCGCTCCTACAGGGCATCGACTCATTAGAGCGCCGGCAACGACTCCATCGGCCAACGCGCCTGCACCTTGATCGCCAGATCCTCATGCTGCCCGGCCAACAGGCGCTGACAACCGGCATAGGCGATCATCGCGCCGTTGTCGGTGCAGAAGCGTGGCCGCGCATAGAACACCTTGCCCTTCATCTCACCCAGCATGCGCTCCAGATGCTCACGCAGCGCCTTGTTGGCACTAACGCCGCCCGCGATCACCAGGCTTTTGAGCCCCGTCTGCTTGAGCGCACGCTTGCACTTGATGGTCAGAGTCTCAACCACGGCCTGCTGGAAGGCCAGCGCGATGTCGCGGCGAGCTTGATCGAGGTCGTCGTCATTGGTACGACACTGCTGCCAGGTATTGAGGGCGAAGGTCTTCAGGCCACTGAAGCTGAAATCCAGGCCAGGGCGATCGGTCATCGGCCGAGGGAAGACAAAGCGTCCCGGCGTGCCCTGCTCTGCCAGTTTGGCAATTTCCGGGCCGCCAGGATAATTGAGCCCCATCAGCTTGGCGGTCTTGTCGAACGCCTCACCCGCGGCATCGTCCAGCGACTCGCCGAGCAATTGATACTGGCCAATGCCATCGACCCGCACCAGTTGGGTGTGTCCACCGGAAACCAGCAAGGCGACGAACGGAAATGCCGGCGGCTGTTCTTCCAGCATCGGCGCCAGCAGGTGACCTTCCATATGGTGTACGCCGATAGCCGGTATGCCCCAGGCGAAGGCCAGCGCCTGCGCGCAGGAAGCGCCCACCAGCAGCGCACCGACCAGGCCAGGGCCAGCCGTGTAGGCCAGCGCGTCGATATCGCTGGCCTGCTTGCCGGCTTCGTCCAGCACCTGGCGGATCAACGGCAACATGCGTTTGACGTGATCGCGCGAAGCCAGCTCAGGCACTACGCCGCCGTAGACCCGGTGCAGGTCGATCTGGCTGAACAACGCATCGCTCAGCAGGCCGCGCTCGCTGTCATAGAGCGCAACGCCGGTTTCATCGCAGGAAGTTTCCAATCCCAGTACGAGCATGGAGTAAAGCCTTGGTTTGCCGCGTAGAACGAAGGCGCGCATGATAAGCGCCGCCCAATCCTCCGGCCAGCGCTTTTCGACCTAAGGGCTTTGCATTCCTCGCCCCGAGGGGGTAACATCCGCAACCCTTGAAAACCGACGCACCCCGAGCCATTTGCCGGGAACGCGTTGAACACCGGTAATTAACGAAGGTACGACCTGGATGCCAGCCGTCAAAGTTAAAGAGAATGAACCCTTCGACGTAGCTCTGCGTCGTTTCAAGCGCTCCTGCGAGAAAGCCGGTGTACTGGCTGAAGTCCGTAGCCGCGAATTCTACGAAAAGCCGACCGCTGAGCGTAAGCGCAAGGCCGCTGCCGCTGTTAAGCGTCACGCCAAGAAAGTGCAACGCGAACAGCGTCGCAGCGTTCGCCTGTACTAATTCAGTACACGCAACGCCCGACTGCCCGGCTTCGGCCGGGCATTGCATTTGAAGACTCCGCCTCGCGCCTCAGCGAGTGTGCGGAGTTTTTGCTTTTCTACCAATCGTTGTCCCGCGTTCGCGCCGGGCAGTATGCTGAGCGCCTATGGCCGGCCTGATCCCGCAATCCTTCATCGATGACTTGCTCAACCGCACCGACATCGTCGATGTGGTGAGTTCGCGCATCCAGCTGAAGAAGACCGGCAAGAACTACAGCGCCTGCTGCCCGTTCCACAAGGAAAAGACCCCTTCCTTCACCGTCAGCCCGGACAAGCAGTTCTACTATTGCTTCGGCTGCGGCGCCGGCGGCAATGCCCTCGGCTTCGTCATGGATCACGATCAACTGGAATTCCCCCAGGCGATCGAGGAACTGGCCAAGCGCGCCGGCATGGACGTACCGCGCGAGGAAAGCGGCCGCGGGCACAAACCCAGGCAACCGGTCGACTCCCCACTCTACCCGCTGCTCAATGCCGCGGCTGAACATTATCGCCAGGCACTGAAAAGCCATCCGCAGCGTAGATATGCAGTGGACTACCTCAAGGGCCGCGGCCTGACCGGCGAAATCGCCCGTGATTTCGGCCTCGGCTTCGCCCCGCCCGGCTGGGACAACCTGCTCAAGCAACTGGGCGCCGACGCCCTGCAGCAAAAAGCGATGATCGACGCCGGTCTGCTGATCGAGAACGCCGAAAATGGCAGGCGTTACGACCGTTTCCGCGACCGCATCATGTTCCCCATCCGCGATAGCCGCGGCCGGGTCATCGCCTTCGGCGGCCGGGTACTGGGCGACGACAAGCCCAAATACCTCAACTCGCCGGAAACCCCGGTTTTCCATAAAGGGCAGGAACTCTACGGCCTGTACGAGGCGCGCAAGCACAACCGTGATCTCGACGAGATCATGGTGGTCGAAGGCTATATGGACGTCATCGCCCTGGCCCAGCAAGGCCTGCGCAATGCCGTCGCAACCCTGGGCACGGCGACCAGCGAGGAACACCTCAAACGCCTGTTCCGCATCGTGCCCAGCGTGCTGTTCTGCTTCGACGGCGACGCGGCTGGCCGCAACGCCGCCTGGCGCGCACTGGAATCGACCCTGCCCAGCCTGCAGGATGGGCGGCGCGCACGCTTTCTGTTCCTGCCCGAAGGCGAAGACCCGGATACCCTGGTGCGCGCCGAGGGCACCGATGCCTTCCGTGCCCGTATCAATCAGCACGCGCAGCCGCTGGCAGACTATTTCTTCCAGCAGCTCAGCGAAGAAGCCGACCCGCGCTCACTGGAAGGCAAGGCGCACCTGGTAACCCTGGCAGCGCCGTTGATCGACAAGATTCCCGGCAACAACCTGCGCGCACTGATGCGCCAGCGCCTGAGCGAAATCACCGGCCTTTCCGGCGAAGCGCTCAGCCAGGTCGCCAGCAGCCCA
The DNA here is from genome assembly GCF_003008615.1 of Pseudomonas mendocina. NCBI lineage: Bacteria > Pseudomonadati > Pseudomonadota > Gammaproteobacteria > Pseudomonadales > Pseudomonadaceae > Ectopseudomonas > Ectopseudomonas mendocina. The sequence continues at coordinate 2,979,100 of NZ_CP027657.1, read as the reverse complement.
CGCAGCCATGCCCCAAGCACGACCAGCCAGGCACCGACCAGCGATTACCCGGACTATGGCGATATCCCCGACAGCGCCTACTACGACGCCACGCCGGATCTCGGCGGTTACGAGCAACCGGCACCGCAACAGCAGCACTACGAGCAGCGCAGCAACGACAACGGCAAAGGCAGCTGGAAAAAAGAAGGTGGCAAGTGGAGCAAGAAGGGCAAAGGCGACTTCGCGCCACGTGCCCCACGCACCGCAGTCAGCGTCGAATCACCGCATCTGAGCGCATTGCGCACACTTTTGCATCACCCGCAGTTGGCACAGAAGGTCGAGGACGTCAGTCATTTCGCCGACGAAGACGACACCTATGCCCAGCTACTGGTCGCCCTGGTCGGCGCCCTGCAAAAGTCGCCCAACCTGCGCTCGCTGCAATTGATCGCGCGCTGGCACGGCACGGAGCAAGGCCGTCTATTACGGGCATTGGCAGAGAAGGAATGGTTGATTTCTGCCGATAACCTTGAACAACAGTTTTTCGACACTATAACTACTCTTGCAGCCCGCCAACGCGAGCGCAGCCTGGAACAACTGCTGCGCAAGGCCCGTCAAAATGAGTTGAGCGCAGAGGAAAAAGATCAGCTGCGCGCCCTGCTAAGCCGTAACGCATTACCAGTTTCCCCCTCCCCAACTGGCGCGTAGGGCTCGTGATCAGGTATAATCCGCGGCTTGTTTTTAGCCCGCCAAGACCTTCAGTGGATAGGGTGTTATGTCCGTAAAAGCGCAACAGCAATCTCGTTTGAAAGAATTGATCAGCCGCGGTCGCGAGCAGGGTTACCTGACGTACGCGGAGGTCAATGACCACCTGCCGGAAGATATTTCCGATCCGGAACAGGTGGAAGACATCATCCGCATGATCAACGACATGGGGATCAACGTATTCGAGAGTGCTCCGGATGCGGACGCCCTGTTGTTGGCCGAAGCCGACACCGACGAAGCGGCGGCAGAAGAAGCCGCAGCCGCCCTCGCCGCCGTTGAGACCGATATCGGCCGTACCACCGACCCGGTGCGCATGTACATGCGTGAAATGGGTACCGTGGAACTGCTGACCCGCGAAGGCGAGATCGAAATCGCCAAGCGCATCGAGGAAGGCATCCGTGAAGTCATGAGCGCCATCGCTCACTTCCCCGGCACTGTCGACGGCATCCTCGCCGAGTACAAGCGTGTCACCACCGAGGGCGGCCGCCTGGCCGAAGTACTCAGTGGTTACATCGACCCGGATGACGGCAGCGTGCCCGACGAAGCCGCCGCTCCTGTTCCTGTAAAAGAAGGCGCCGCTGCTGAAGAGAGCGACGACGACGAGGAAGAAGAGAGCAGCGACGACGAGGAAGAAGAAGGCGACGGCGGCCCGGATCCGGAAGAAGCGGCACGCCGCTTCACAGCCGTGGCCGAGCAGCAGGAAAAAGCGCTGAAGGCTCTGAAGAAGCATGGTCGTGGCAGCAAGCAGGCCACCGAAGAGCTGGCCGCACTGGCCGAGCTGTTCATGCCGATCAAGCTGGTGCCCAAGCAGTACGACGCCCTGGTCACCCAGGTGCGCGATGCCCTCGACCGCCTGCGTACTCAAGAACGCGCCATCATGCAGCTGTGCGTGCGTGACGCTCGCATGCCGCGTGCCGACTTCCTGCGCCTGTTCCCGGGCAACGAAATCGACATGAGCTGGGCTGCCGATCTGGCCAAGGGCAAGGCCAAGTACGCCGAAGCCCTGGGCAACCTGCAAGCCGACATCCAGCGTTGCCAGCAGAAGCTGGTCGATCTGGAAGCCGAGTGCAGCCTGAGCCTGGCCGAGATCAAGGACATCAACCGTCGCATGTCCATCGGTGAAGCGAAAGCTCGCCGCGCCAAGAAGGAAATGGTCGAGGCGAACCTGCGCCTGGTCATCTCCATCGCCAAGAAGTACACCAACCGCGGCCTGCAGTTCCTCGACCTGATCCAGGAAGGCAACATCGGCCTGATGAAGGCGGTGGACAAGTTCGAATACCGTCGCGGCTACAAGTTCTCGACCTACGCCACCTGGTGGATTCGCCAGGCAATCACCCGCTCGATCGCCGACCAGGCGCGCACCATCCGTATTCCGGTGCACATGATCGAGACCATCAACAAGCTCAACCGCATCTCCCGTCAGATGCTGCAGGAAATGGGTCGCGAACCCACTCCGGAAGAGCTGGGTGAGCGCATGGAAATGCCCGAGGACAAGATCCGCAAGGTATTGAAGATCGCCAAAGAGCCGATCTCCATGGAAACCCCGATTGGCGACGACGAAGATTCGCACCTGGGCGACTTCATCGAGGACAGCACCATGCAGTCCCCGATCGATGTGGCCACGGTCGAAAGCCTCAAGGAAGCCACTCGCGAAGTGCTGGCCGGCCTCACTGCCCGTGAAGCCAAGGTTCTGCGCATGCGCTTCGGTATCGACATGAACACTGACCACACCCTCGAGGAAGTGGGCAAGCAGTTCGATGTCACCCGTGAGCGGATTCGTCAGATCGAAGCCAAGGCGCTGCGCAAGCTGCGCCACCCGACGCGAAGCGAGCATCTGCGCTCCTTCCTCGACGAGTGATACCAAAACCCCCGGCCCAAGCCGGGGGTTTTGCTTTCAGGGCACATCTGCGCAGAGCCACCTCGGGGGTCAGGGGAACAGCCCGTCGCCCCGCCAGGCCGCCCGCAAATAAACGGCACCGCTGCCGTTGCAATCAAACTGCCACCCCTGCATGGGCGGTCTACACTGCGACGATACCGATCGCGAAACGAGACCGTTATGCCCCGCTTGCCAGCCATTTTGATGTTGTGCCTGGCGTATTGGATGACCCCGGCCCTAGCCCTCACACTCAGCGAACAAGAGCGCACCTGGCTGGCCGCCCACCCCGAGCTGCGCCTGGGCGTCGATGCATCCTGGCCACCGTTCGAATTCCGCGATGAGCAAGGCAACATCCAGGGCCTTGCCGCCGACTACGTCAGACTGATCGAAAAGCGCCTCGACGTGCAGTTTCAACCCGTCGAACCCAGCAACTGGAGCGCGATACTGGAACATGCTCGTACAGGTCAGGTCGACCTGCTGCCGGCCATCATGTCGACGCCAGAGCGTCAGCAGTACCTCGCCTTCACCCGCCCCTACCTGAACTTTCCCATCATCATCATGGCTCGTGAGGGCGGGCCGCAGCCGAAGAAGATCAACGACCTGTACGGCCTGAGGGTCGCAGTCGTCGCCGACTACGCACCACACGAACTGCTGCGCCAGCAACATCCGGATCTCAATCTGCTCACCCTGCACAATGTGGCCGCAGCCCTTCAGGCCTTGGCCACCGGTCAGGCCGATGCCCTGGTCAGCGACCTCGCCTCCAGCGTCTGGAGCTTGCGTCAGCTCAAGCTCGAAGGCCTGTACATCAGCGGCGAGACGCCCTATCGCTACCAACTGGCGATGGCCGTGCCACGCGATCAGCCAATCCTGATCGGTATCCTCGACAAACTCTTCGCCGACCTCAGCCCTGCGCAGATATCCAATCTGCAAGCGCCCTGGATCGGCAGCGACCTGGACAACCGCAGCGCCTGGTATGAAGTGCTGTCGTACGCCTTGCCGGCACTGCTCATCCTGCTGGCCGTGATCGCGGCGATACTGCGCATCAATCGCCGCCTGAAACACGAAATACGCAACCGAGAGGCTCTGGAGCAGGAGCTACGCAGCCGCGAACAGCACTTTCGCGACATGGTCGAAAGCCTCTCGGCCATCACCTGGGAAACCGAGTCGAGCGGGCTCACCTACACCTACGTCTCGCCCCACGCCGAAAAACTGCTCGGCTACCCCCTGCAGGAATGGCTGCAGCCCGGTTTCTGGCAACGCCACCTGCACCCGGACGACCACCAACGCACCCTGCGCACGTGCCTGGAGCAATGCGCCAATGGCGAGGATCATGCCCTCGAGTACCGCCTGCTCGCAGCCGACGGCCGCACCGTCTGGGTTCGCGATATCGTCACCCTGCTGCAACGCGGCGAACGCCAGGTCATTCGCGGCCTGATGATCGACATCAGCGAAGCCAAGCAGACCGAACAGGCGCTGCGTCTGTCCGAGCAGAAATTCGCCTCGGTGTTCCAGCAATGCCCGGACATTCTCATCATCTCCCGACGTCTCGACGGCGTGCTGCTCGAAGTCAACGCCGCCTTCACCGCCCAGACCGGCCTCAGCAGTGAACAGGCCATCGGCAGAACCGCCACCGAACTCGACCTGTGGGGCATCCCAGGCATCGGCCCCAGCCTGCTACTGCGCCTGCAGGACGACCGCCTGCGCAACCTGGAAATGCCCTTCCGCCGCGTCGACGGCAGCCTGTTCACCGGGCTGATCTCCGCCAGCCCGTTCATCCTCGACAAGACGCCCGTGCTGGTCATCGTGGTGCGCGATATCAGCCAACTGAAAACCACCCAGCAGCAACTGCAGATTTCCGAGGAGAAGTTCGCCAAGGCGTTCCACGCCTCGCCCGATGGCCTGCTGATTACCCACCGCCGCGACGGCCTGATAGTCGAGGCCAACGAAGGTTTCAGCCGCATAACCGGCTACGGCCTCGACGAGATCAACGGGCAAAGCACGCTCAGCCTGGGCATCTGGGCCAACCCGGATGACCGCCAATACCTGATAGACAGCGTCCGCCAACAGGGCAGCGTGCGCGAAATGATTGCCCCGGTGCGCACCAAGGAAGGCCATCAGCGCCTGTGTGAGCTGTCCGCCCAACCGCTGCTCATCGGTGGTGAGGAGTGCCTGCTGACCATTGCCCGCGACATTACCGAGCGCCAGCGCATGCAGGACGAACTGCAGCAGGCAGCCACCGTTTTCGAGAGTACCGCCGAAGGCGTGATGATCACCGACCTCGAACAACGCATCACCGCCGTCAACCGCGCCTTCAGCCAGATCACCGGCTACAGCGAAGCCGAGGCCCTCGGCCAGCGCCCCAGCATGCTGGCTTCCGGTCAGCATGACAGCACCTTCTATGCCGCCATGTGGCACAGTCTCGCGGCCAACGGCCACTGGCAAGGTGAGATCTGGAACCGGCGCAAGAACGGCGAGTTCTATCCCGAATGGCTGAACATCAGCGCCGTGCGCAACAGCGACAACCTGATCACGCATTTCGTGGGCGTATTCGCCGATATCTCCAGCCTCAAGCATGCCCAGGCTCGACTCGATCACCAGGCCCATCATGATCACCTGACCGGCCTGCCCAACCGCTTGCTGTTCGAAAATCGCCTGCGCAGCGCGCTGGACAGCTCACGCGTCAGCGAACAATTGGGCGCGGTGCTGTTTCTCGACCTCGACCGCTTCAAACAGATCAACGACAGCCTCGGCCACCCGGTCGGCGACCAATTGCTCAAAGCCATCGCCGCACGCCTCAAGCTGCAGTTGCGCAACGTCGACACTGTCGCCCGCCTCGGCGGCGACGAATTCATCATCCTGCTGCCGAGCCTGCAACAGGCACAGGACGCCGAACAGGTCGCGCAGAAACTGCTGCATTGCTTAAGCGCCCCCTTCGAGATCGACGCCCACGAGTTCTTCATCAGCGCCAGTATCGGCATCAGCCTCTACCCGCAGGACGGCATGGACGTCGCCACACTGGTCAAGAACGCCGACGCCGCCATGTACCAGTCCAAGGCGAAAGGACGCAACCGCAGCGAGTTCTATACCCGCTCGCTGACCTTTCAGGTCAACGAGCGCATGGCCATGGAACAGGAACTGCGTCGCGCCCTGGAGCGCAACGAGCTGCGCCTGTACTACCAGCCAAAGTACTGCCTGCGCAGCCAACGCCTGATCGGCGCCGAAGCCCTGGTACGCTGGCCACACCCGGTATTCGGCGACATACCACCGGATCGTTTCATCCCGGTGGCCGAAGAAAGCGGGCTGATCGTTCCGCTGGGTGACTGGGTGCTGGAAGAGGCCTGCCGCCAACTGCAGGAATGGCAGGAGAGCAATCGCGGCTTCGGCACCCTCTCGGTCAACCTGGCCGGCGCCCAGTTGCACCAACCCAGCCTGTTACCGCGCATCAAAGAACTGCTACAGCGCTACGACCTGGCGCCTGAGTTGCTGCAACTGGAGATCACCGAAAATTTCATCATGAACCAGTCCGGCGAAGCGCTGGAGATTCTCCATCGCCTCAAACAACTGGGCGTACAACTGGCCATCGACGACTTTGGCACCGGCTACTCCTCGCTCAGCTACCTCAAGCGCCTGCCGCTGGATGTGCTGAAAATCGACCAGTCGTTTGTCCGCGGCCTACCCGACGACCCGCACGACCTGGCGATCACCCGCGCCATCATCGCCCTGGGCAACAGCATGCAACTGACAGTGATCGCAGAGGGCGTGGAGACCAAAGCCCAGGAACTCTGCCTGGCCGCCGAAGGCTGCCTGCAGATTCAAGGCTATGTGGTCAGTTGCCCCCTCTCCGCCGAAGCCTTCGCCCGGAAATTTCTTTCGCCAGGTCAAGCAGTTGGCGCTGGCGAGAACGCGCCGTTATAATCCGCCGGCCTTCTGGGGGCCTATAGCTCAGTTGGTTAGAGCAGAGGACTCATAATCCTTTGGTCCACGGTTCGAGTCCGTGTGGGCCCACCACCTTCAAAGCCGCGCATTGCGCGGCTTTTTCATGCCTGCGGCAAAACAGCTAGGCAGACAGATCAAGCCCTGGTGAAAGCCTGGCGTCTCTCCAAAAACGTGACTTTTCACTCAACAAGCAATTACTCGAGAGTCGGCGTGGTAGCTCAAGTAGTAGGATCAACTGCTACTAAAAGGAGCTTCACCATGAGCGGAAAACCGGCGGCTCGCCAAACTGACCCTGTCTCCTGCCCTCTTCCTGGGCACGGCACCAATCCTATCGTTACTGGCTCACCCGACGTCCTATTCAACCACTTACCGGCAGCACGTCTAAGTGATGCTGCCGCCTGCGGTCAGGCCATCAGTGGTGCCTTTTCCAGCACAGTTCTGATCAATGGAAGACCCGCCAGCACACTCGGCAGCACAACCGACCATGGTGGTGTGATAGTTGGCGGTTCGGGGGACATAATCATTGGTGACTCGATCGTGTCAGCCCCATTTAGTGCACCAATCTCGCTGCCAACTGCGAAAACCCAGGCACCAACGGTATCCATCCGAGGTATCGAAGTACCGATCTCTGCCATGGCCTCACATTTTGCTGCCCCAGCTAAGGCTGCGAGGCCGCTAACGCCTTTACCCCCTACCTCGCCGACGTCGCCTCCACCATTAGCGGCTGCAGCTCAAACGCTGGCGAGCTTCGAGAATGACAAGAACCGGCAGAGCCGTGTCTTCAACGACCAGGCCTATCCAATGGGCACACCTGGCGATCCGTTCGAGAAGAGTAAAGTTGTGGAGCAGCTCCGGGTACGAGTAGCCAGAGCACACGGGCAGTATGTGTCGACTCAGGAAAGAATCGCCCCCTACCCTAATCAGCAAGAGGCAAGCCTCTGTGGCCCCGCTGCATTCTTCTATGCCCTGCTAATGGATCGCCCTGATCTCTACACTCAAGCAATCGTCGACCTCTGGGAAACTGGCGAAACCACCATAGGGCAGTTGCATATCAAGCCCAGCCATGACTGCCGAAACCCCAAGAACTTCAGCGACACGTCGGCAGGCGACCGCATATCGGCAATTGACTGGATATCGCTAGCCAGCCTTCGTGACAGTGAAAATGCCTTCTTCGATTACGACTCACCCAGCGATCAGGTACCAGGGATTACCCTACCCGGAAAAGTGGAGTCTTGGTTTACAAAGTCTGGTGCTACCGTGGTCTTCGACAACATCCAATTTCGGGGGCATATCAATCTCAAGCAATTCATGGAGCTGCTTAGTTATCAAGGCCCTCAGTACCATGTCACTTCGCTCGTTTGCGCCATGATGGTAGACGGAGGGGTCGGGCTCGGTAAAAACCACTGGATCGTGTGGGAAGGCACTCCAGAGACTCAGGCAGGGGCGATAACCCCTACCACCGACCTGGAAGAAGAGATTACCAACTCCAGTTTCTTTTCCTGGGGCTACGTAGCGCACCAAACAAGGAGAGGCTACAGCCTGAAACAACTGCTGAAGGACATATTCGGCGGGATCGTTTTCAGCAGAATCCCATAATCAGGATGGACTTCCTTATGCTGCGCAAAGCACTTTTTACCCTTTTTCTCATTGTGCCGCTCTCCGGCTGTGAAACCATTATGTTCGGAAACGTTATGGTGAGCTGCGCAACTAGGCCGAATCCGGTGATGCTTCCCGAAAGCCTTCCAGTAGCAAAGGTCGGTCAGCCCTATAACGCCCACCTTGAAGTGGTCGACACTTCCACGCCGGTTCATGGCATCTATGTGAGTGATAAGCATCCATTGCCCGAAGGACTGCGAGTAGAGCACGAAAACCGCAGTCCGCATGGCCTAATCACTGGCACGCCAATGAAAGCTGGCTCCTACGAAGTACACATGTCCGCTGGCACCTATGGCACGCAATGCGCGGGCCTGCGAGCAAGACGGGTCTATACACTCGAAGTCACCGAGTAGAGCGCGACCGATCAAATGGCCTTGCTCGCGAATCACAACCGGGCCACCTATCAGAACCATTAGGCAGGAGCAGGCCAGCATGAGCTGCGGATTAGACAGTGAGCCGAATAGCCGACATTATCGGCTCACTGAATGAGCCGAATAGGCTCGCTAATCGGCTCATAGATCCCCCTCAATGAACGACCCGCTCTGGATCTGGCAGCAGCCCGACTGGCCACACGTCAGTTGGCAAGCAGAAACGCTTGCACCGCTGCTGCGCGCTTGCGCTCAGTCTCAGAGGCGTTTGTTAGGGATGCTTGGCGCGGTGGGCAGTGACACCGAAGTGCAGAGCAGCCTGGATGCCATGCTGCAAAACATCGTCGCCTCTTCAGCCATCGAGGGCGAGCAGCTGAATGTTGGTTCGGTGCGTTCATCACTGGCGCGACGCCTGGGGCTGAACGAAGAAGGTCGAACCACGTCGCGCTCCGAAGGCCTGGCGGAACTGCTGCTCGATGCCACCCGTGCGCACCAACAACCGCTGGACGAACAGCGACCCGCCACCTGAGCGACTTGCTGGAAAAGGGCTGCATCGAGCGGCTGCCCGGCGGTGGGCGCAGTATGCGTTACCAGATAGCACGCTGAGCGCCTGAACCGGGCTCATCAGCCGTTGGTGCGTCATCGCGACATAGGACAATGGTCGCGTCCCCCTTGAGCCATTGGAAGCAATTAGCCATTATCCGGAACAGTGCCAGGCAATTGGATTTCGGCACGCCTGCTCGCCCGCGACACGGGCGCCCACCAAGCAGTTGCTCAAGGAAGAAAATGGATTACAGCCCAATAGTCGCCCAAGTCTGGAGCATGCTGGCCTGGCTCATCCCGGCAGTCTTGTTAATCGGCCTGCTCAAATCGCCCTGGGCCAAGGGGCAGATCGGCGAACTGCTGGTGCGCCTGTTTGCCCATTGGCAGCTGGACAAGCAAACCTACCGCCGCCTGCACAACGTCACCCTGAACACGCCGGATGGCACCACGCAGATCGACCACGTATTCCTCTCGCCCTACGGCATCTTCGTACTGGAAACGAAGAACATGAGCGGCTGGATCTTCGGCAGCGAGAAGCAGGCGCAGTGGACGCAGAAGCTCTACAAACGCACCGTCCAGCTGCCGGTATTCAGCAAGGCTGAAGTCGACGCCATGCTACACGCTATGCAAACCAGTCGCCGCGCCCCGACCCTCGCTACTCATCGCACACATGTGCAAAACCTCAAGCGCCGCAGCGATCTCACAGCCGAGCGGCAATGTCCGAGATGCGGTAATACGCTGCTGATTCGCACAGTGAAATCAGGAGCTAAAGCAGGACAGCTATTTTGGGGATGCTCTGGACTTCCGAAGTCTCGGACGATGCAGAGCCTTTAAAGACAAGAGAGGGCAACGAATCGTGGTCTGCCCCCCAAACACCCACAAGAAGGGCCCCGCAAGAAAGGGAAAAATGTCGACCCAGTATGCCCCAAAGAGCCGAACCATACAGAGTGTCTGATTCAGGGAGTCACCGGAAATGTCTTTATGACTCTAAACATCAATAAGGAACTGAGTTCATGGAAAATATTTTACATATATCTGACCTACACATATCTACAAATCCCAAATATGGACTTCACTTCGAAAATAGCACACCCATTGCTAACGCAACCGCTAAAGACGCCATTGAGACGATGGCAGCATCAGGAAAAAAAATAGATTCGATAATATTCTCTGGCGATATCGCGTTTAGCGGAAAGACAGAGGAATATGAAAAAGCGCTATCTCACTTCGTTAACCCTCTTTTAGAAGCATTAGAGCTATCCTATAAAAACCTCTACATTTGCCCTGGAAATCATGACTCTGATCGCTCAGCTGTAGACCGCTTTGAAAAGTCGTATAGAGAAAACTCAAGCCTACAAGAAAAGAACCAACTAGCAAAGGACATTATTTCGGGATCTCAAACTTGGCAAAGAGTAAAAGCATACAATGAATTCAGATCCTTGATAGATAAAGAAAAGAACAATGTAGCGCAATCAAACCAGCTATTCTCCACATACAAAATAACTGAAAACTTCCACCTACTATGCCTTAGCAGTTCATGGCTCGCGCAAGATGACAACGACAAAGGGAAACTTTTCATCACCGAATCACAAATAAAAGAGGCCATTCGTAGCACCCCTGGCAACAGCCAAAGAATAATGATCATTCATCACCCAACAGGATGGCTTGACCAAGAAGACACTAAACAAGTATCAACACAGATAGAAAGAAAGATTGACGCCTTACTGTTTGGCCACATGCACGAGTTCGATCAAAGCATAGAATCAAAATTTTCCGAAGAAATCACTTTACGCCTTCAAGCGGGCACTCTAGATCCGGGAGAAGAAAACCCAGGATACTCCATAATCTGCTTACAAAATAAAGGCAATATAAAGTACGGAAAAATCATTTACAGAAAATATTGCCAAGAAAACAAACAGTATACCCAGTGGAATGAAAGAGGGAAAAATGGAGAGTTTGATTTCTCCACTGATGGAATCATTACTTTCGACTCAGAAAAATTCTCAGCACTATCCGGAAGGATTCTTGACAAAGCGGATAAAGAATTATTGATCAACACTGGGCTTTCTGATTCAAAAAAGAAGAGTGTACGAGATCTGTTCATTAGTCCAAACCTGGGCCGACCAGATTGCATAGAAATGTTTAGCTCGGTAAAAAAAATCAAAACCTTCGAAGAACTCCTCAACTTCAAAGGGGTTTCCATTATTTCTGGCGGAGTAAAAAAAGGCAAAAGTTTCGCACTACAGTATATATATGCTAAAAAATTAGAAAAACAGGCTACCCGCAATTTTTCTCAAATCGCATTTCACCTGGATTGCAAAGCTGAAAAACTACATTCTAAAAGCAGGATAATTCAAAAACTTTGCGAAACTTACATCGATCCTGATCTAGGAACTTCATTCGAGAAAAAAATAAAGCAAAGCATTTCAGACGGTTGCGCAACAATTCTCATTGATAATTTTTGTGAGGCAACAGCGGTAGAGCGCAGCTCAATTATAGATTTCATCGTAGAGAATCCCCTCTGCAACTATACTATTAGCATATCAACCGCCGAGGAAATGAGTGTAATCGGTGAGCTTTCAGACAGAGACGGACTAACCATTGGAGCCACATCCATTGGCGTATTAAAGAGAACAAACATACGAGAAATAATATCAAAATGGGCTCCTTCTATGTCTTTCGACACAGAAGACCGAATATTTAGTGACGTAATGCAAGTAGTTAAAAACTCTCAACTACCGCACAATCATTTCATTTATTCCATGCTACTCGCAATCTATGAAAACAAGCGCGAGTTAAAAGGAATTCTGAACGAAGCAGATGTTATAGAAAACTTCATAGAAATCTTATTAAAAAAACACTTCATCAGCACATCACCAAACCAACCGCAATACAAAGAACTGCTTCACTTCCTTGGTTTTCTTTGCCATGAAATGATTCTTAAAGACTGCTATACATTTGACAGAAACCATCTCCTGAGCATGGCGCTAGAATTCAACAAATATACAATGTTTAGCTACCCTGCCGAATCATACATTGAGCCATTAATATCTAGCGGGATCCTCACAAATATTCCCCCACATCAATTTACTCAACTGTGCTTTCTTGATTATGGGGTCGCATACTACATGCAACATTCCAAGGAGCTTTTAGAGCACGTGTTTGCAGATAGAAATTACTTGCGCCACGACAAAGCCATCGAGTACTTCGCATCGAAAAACCCCTCATCAATAAACTCTCTAAAATTTATAAAAGAAAAAACAGATGCTGCAATTCAGACCGCAAGAGACATCATAATCTCCGATCACAATATTGACATTTCAGCTTTAGACCTCAATAAAATTGACAACATTTCCTTTTTAGACATTGCTTCCACCTCGGAGCAATTCGAAGAAAAAATCAAAGAAGTAAAAAGTGATCGAGCAAGACACGATGAGCTAATGGACAAGATCAGTCCTCTTGAGCCCAAGGGGAAATTGGCAGAACGACCAAAGCCTTTCGCAGGCCCTAGCAGCTCTGATTGCATAGTAAACTTAAGAGAAAACCTGTCGCTGTACTCTAGGGTTTTTAGAAGTACAGAGCTAATCATGGATCCAAGTGAAACCCTCTCATTTTTCGAAGATATTGTTCTCGGCCATATATACCTAACAAAAGCAATAATTAGCAGACTTGACGAGGACTTAATAATTCCTCTAATCATGCCAAAGATAGATTCAGAATTTCTTGCAGAAGACATTACCAAAGAAGAGCGAGATGAATTTGTATCTACATTTAAAGCCCTTATATCCGTAATCAAGGGCGTCATACCAAACCATGTACAAGGATTAATGAGCGAAAACCTTTCAAGCCGAAAACCTAGACTTCACAACATAATTGAGCGATCTATTAAGGACAACGACAATGACGTCATACTTTCTCTTTTAATATTCTTGCTACTCGACATCGAACGCGGAGACACTATAAAAAACATAAACGCCCTAATTGATATCAACACAAAATTCTCTAAAACGGCAACATTCTTCAAAATTATACAAATGCTAACCAACAAACACGACTTACCTGAAGACGTAAGAACCTATCTTTCCAAGTCAGCACTACAGTTAGTTAGCAGCAATAAAGAAGGCTTAGGACAACGAATTCAGATGTTTCAGAAAAAAATCGAAGCCGAATTTGGATGAGCGATTAGAGATAAAAATAATTATCTTACACCGGCTTTACGCCGGTGTTTTTATATACTCGCAGACCCCGTGATAAAAAATAAACCACCTCTATAAAACCAAGTCTTCTTATATTTTCACTAGTTTTCAGAGTTCCTAAGCAATCCACCATCCTTATGCCAATTTTTCCCAGATTTTCTGCTTGAGGATGGTAATTACGCATCAGCATGCGAGTGTCCTTATGGCCAGTGAGAAAAGGTAGTTTATTTTCCTCTGTGGTGGCGCGCCGCTGGGCGCCTAATTACTAGGTGCTCTAACTCTTAATCAAAAGCCCCTTTTCTTCAGCCACTATTGCCAACCAACTCATCCTCAAAACGCTGCACAAAGCTGCTCAAGCTAATGTGTTGCCTGATGGCCTGGGACAACCAGCAGGTCAATTTGCTGGAGTGGCAGGGTGAGTTGTGGATCGCCCTGGGCGAGTTGCCGCGCTTCCATCGGCAGGTCCAGCCAGCGCCGCGCAAACCATGCTCGTGGTTGGCGCGCTGGTGGCGTGGGTCTCTCCGAGCTGGGGCAACGCGTTGAACCCCGAACAATCAAGGAACGACGATTACTTCTCGCGGCAATGCAACTTCAGACGGTGGGTTCGCTAACCCGGACGGCGACTAAACGAGACAGCGTATCGCCAGTTCATCGCCCCCGTTTCGCGGCGCCAGCAGAGGATACGAGTATTCCAGACGGCCCCAAAAAAAACCTGCTGCCCACCACCTTCAAAGCCGCGCATTGCGCGGCTTTTTCATGCCTGCCGCCGACTTATTCGCTGAGATTGGCCTTCGGCGCGATTCGGTCGAAGACCTCGGGCGTCAGCGCTGTATCACCGGCCTCGTCGAGGACGTCGCGTGGGCGTTCGCTGCCGGGGATGCTGCTATCGAGCATGCTGAGCAGTTGAGCGCCGCGCGGGGTCAGCACGAAGTTCTCGCCATTGCCGCCCTCTTCTTCCGGGCGCGGTTCGATGAAGCCGCTTTCCAGCAGGCGTGCCTCGTAACGTGCAGCCTCGGCGCGCAGGTGGTCGAGGTTGTCGACGCTCTCGCCCGCCTGGTCGAGTTCCTCGGCCAGGTCTTCGGCGTAACGGCGCGGCGCGAACGGTTTGCCGGCGCCGTTCTGCACTTCGTGGAGCAGGCGCTCGATCAGATCCCAGTTGTACATGGCGGCATCTCCGCTATCGATGGGCTTACTGGTTCCGACTGCCCAGCCCGGCGATAGGTTCGACCTGATTGCCCGGCCGTCTCAGAGGCGTACGTCGAACTTGTCCAGCAACAGCTCCCCCACTGGGTCGGCACTGACCAACTGGTTACGCCCCCGCTGTTTGCCACTGTAGAGACGGCGATCCGCTGCCCGGTAGAGCTCGGCGGCGCCGCGGCCATCCATGGGCCAGGTGGCCAGGCCGAACGTGGCAGACAGGGCAATCTGCTGGCCGTCATATTCCAGTGGTTGTTCTGTGATCTGTTGGCGCAGTTTCTCGACCATCGAGTAAGCGCCCGCCGCATCGGTGTAGCGCAACAGCAGGCCGAACTCTTCTCCCCCTAGCCGCCCGAGGAAATCGGTGACCCGCAGCCGCTGCTGCAGTATCTGGCAGATATGCCGCAGCGCCATGTCCCCCGCGTCATGCCCCCACTGATCGTTGACCTGCTTGAAATGGTCGACGTCGAGCAGTACCAGCACCAGCTTCCCACTGCTGCGTTCCGCCTCCTGAATGCTGCGCTGCAGGGCGTGCTGGAAGCTGCCCCGGCTGGCTACACCGGTCAGCGAGTCGGTTTGCGCCAGGCGCTCCAGCTCCTCGTAGGCCTGCATGCGCAGGCCGTCGTAGATGTGCACGAATACCAGGATGAGAACGCCGCACAGGGCCGCGTTGCCCAGGTCGATCAAGCCCTTGGTATCCAGGCTCAGGTGCTTGTCGGCGAAATACAGCAACAGCCCGGCAACCATGAAAGGGGCCGCCAGCAAGAAACCACGCTGCTTACCCAGCAGCAGATAGGCCAGCAGGGGAATCATGTACAGCCAGACGAAAGCTGCCGATGAGGCGTCCGGCATGATGATGATGTAGAGAATGAAGCTGAAGGTGGGGATCAGGTAGAGGTAGATCCACAGGTACAGATG
Organism: Pseudomonas mendocina; assembly: GCF_003008615.1. Classification (NCBI taxonomy): domain Bacteria; kingdom Pseudomonadati; phylum Pseudomonadota; class Gammaproteobacteria; order Pseudomonadales; family Pseudomonadaceae; genus Ectopseudomonas; species Ectopseudomonas mendocina. The sequence goes on along the minus strand of NZ_CP027657.1, from coordinate 2,963,669 downwards.
ACGAGCGTGCTCGATACGCCAGGCACCGAACAGCAGAATGGCCGTGCACAGCACCTCGAGGATGGCGAACGGGTAGTTGCCGGCCAAAGCCTGCAGGATGGAAAACCCGCCCAGGGTCAAACCGGTGGCGAGCAGGATGGTGCGCATCAGGGCGCGCTTGCCTGCTTCACGTAACCCTTCGCAATGCCCCGCGCCTATGTCCCTGTCATGGTTCTGCTTGCCATCGACCATTTTCATGTCCAACACCGCCGTGGTCGGTGCGCAGCCCTCCCCACGCACCATCACGCAACTATAGACCTCAGGCAGCCATTAGCCGTAGCTGAATCAAACGGCTGTTTACGCCATTTACCATTACCGTCGACAGCACCCGAGAAGCCGTACCCCTCAGGCGCGCTGCCTTGCTCGCGGCGCAGGGCCCCTCCCATAATCGCCGACACCTGATTTCGGAGAGCCGCCATGGCCATTTCCCGCGACGATCTCGACCAGCACGGCCTGATCATCGGTGTGTCGCCCGAGCGGTTCCGCGCGGTGGCCATGCCGCTGCTGTTCGACCACCTCGACGCCCAATGCGAGGGCACCATCGCGGTCAATCGCCAGGCGCGCATCGTCTGGATCAACGACAAGTACGCGCAGAAGGTCGGTATCGCCGATGCGCGCACAGCGCTGGGCAAGGAGATCGAGGAGGTGTTGCCTGCCAGCCGCCTGCGCGAGGTGGTGGAAAGCGGCCAGCCGAGCATGCTCGATCTGATGGCCTTCGGCAGCGAGCATTTCGTGGTCACCCGGATTCCGCTGCGTGATGAGGACGGCACCCTGGTCGGCGCGCTGGGCTTCGTGCTGTTCGACCGCGCCCGTCACCTCAAGCCACTGATGGCCAAGTACAACAACCTGCAGACGCAGTTGCTCGCCACTCAGCACGAGCTGGCCAAGGCGCGGCGAGCGCGCTACACCATCGCCGGGTTCATCGGCGCCAGCGCAGCGGCCAGCGAGGTCAAGCGCCAGGCCCGCCGCGCCGCGCAGCTCGATGCCACGGTGCTGATCCGGGGGGAAACCGGAACAGGCAAGGAGCTGCTGGCCCAGGGTATTCACAACCTGTCGCCGCGTGCCAACGGCCCTTTCGTGGCGGTCAACGTCGCAGCGATTCCGGAAACCCTGGTCGAGGCCGAGCTGTTCGGCACCGCGCCAGGCGCCTTCACCGGAGCCGAGCGCAAGGCGCGGATCGGCAAGTTCGAGGTGGCCAACGGCGGAACGCTGTTTCTCGATGAGATCGGCGACCTGCCGCTGCCCTTGCAGGCCAAGCTGCTGCGTGTCCTGCAAGAGCAGGAAGTGGAGCCGCTCGGCTCCAACCAGGTCAAGCCGCTGAATGTGCGGGTGATCGCGGCTACGCATATCGATCTGGAAGCCAAGGTGGCGGCTGGGCAGTTCCGCGATGACCTCTACTACCGACTCAACGTGCTGGCCCTGCGCGTGCCGCCGCTGCGTGAACGGGCCAGCGACATACCCGCGTTGATCGAACATCTGCTGGATGATCTGGCCAACCGCTCCGGCCTGGCGCCGCTGGAACTGAGTGATGACGCCCTGGTCCTGCTTTGCGCCCAGCCCTGGCGCGGCAATGTGCGCGAGCTGCGCAATCTGCTGGAACGGGCGCAACTGGCCGTCGATGGACGAGTGGATGGCGAGGCCTTGCGCGGTTTGCTGGTCGACCCGGTCGCACCGAGCGAGCCAGCGCCCGTTGTGCCAGCGGCAATCGACATGGCACAAAGCCTGGCCGAGCAGTTGGCGCAGGCTGAACGCCAGGCGCTGCTGGCGGCATTGGTCGCCACCGACGGTAATCGCCAGTTGGCGGCTGAACGCCTGGGGATTTCCCGCGCCGGGTTCTACGCCAAACTGGCGCAGCATGGGCTGGGGCGAAAGAGCTGAGCGCCCTCGTTGCTTTTCGTAGAAGCGGTTGGGCGGCATTTCGTTTCGGCCGCGATGCTCTCCACAACGCTTCGCGGCTAAAGCCGCTCCTACAGGTACCGGTGCCGGTCGCAATTGCGTAGCCCGGATGAAATCCGGGGATAGGTAACTAAAAAACCCGGATTGCATCCGGGCTACGGCGCGGCATAAAGACAGTTGGCGGGTTTCACCCGCCCTATGTATGGCCTCCTTGTAGGAGCGGCTTCAGCCGCGATTGCTGCTTCGTCACAGTCGCGGCTAAAGCCGCTCCTACAGATTCCGTTGCCGGCCGCAATTGCGTAGCCCGGATGAAATCCGGGATCAGGCCCCGCAAAAGTCCCCAATTACATACGAGCTTCGAATCCAGAATTCTGGAATTCAACTCAAATAAAATCCACAAACCTGGACTTAATCCAGAAAAATGGACACTTACCTAGATCTAGCCTGACGCCTCCGCGCTCGGCATAAACGCCTGAAACCCTCACTGTACAAGCCTTTCGAGGCTATCGACCAAAGTCTCACCCCGGTCTGGCACGACTCTGGCTCTATATCCGGCAAAGGCGCGCTGCCGCATCTGCGCCTTCCCGATAAAACGGCCTTGAGCCGGTAGAACAACAACAAAAGGAACCACCCATGGGTACCCTCGGTATTCTGATTTCCCTCGCATTGTTGATGTACCTCGCCTATCGCGGCATCAACGTCCTGATCCTCGCCCCGCTGCTGGCCTTGCTGGCGCTGCTGTTCGCTGGCGATATCGCCCTGCTGCTGCCCACCTACACCCAAGTGTTCATGAAGGCCATGGGCGGCTACGTGATCCAGTTCTTCCCGCTGTTCCTGCTCGGCGCCTTGTTCGGCAAGTTGATGGACGACTCAGGGTCAGCGCGCGCCATCGCCCACGGTATCGTCGCCAAGGTCGGTAGCGAGCGGGCGATTCTGGCTATCGTGCTGGCCTGCGCCATCCTCACCTACGGCGGCGTGTCGCTGTTCGTGGTGGCCTTCGCCGTGTATCCGATCGGCGCCGCGCTGTTTCGCGAGGCGGGCATTCCCAAGCGCCTGATCCCCGGTGCCATCGCCCTCGGCTCGTTCACCTTCACCATGACCGCGCTACCGGGCACGCCGGCGATCCAGAATGCCATCCCCAACCCGTTCTTCGGCACCGACGCCTTCGCCGCGCCGGGCCTGGGGATGATCGCCGCCCTGATCATGTTCGGTTTCGGTACCTGGTGGCTGAACAGCCAGGCGCGCAAGCTGAAGGCGGCCGGTGAGGGATATGGCCAGCACAAGGACGACCCGATCGTTCAGGACACCGGCTACACCCCGGGCTTCTGGCTGGCGCTGCTGCCGATCTTCCTGGTGATCGCGCTGAACTTCCTGATGGCCAAGCAGATCCTGCCCAATATCGACGCCAGCTACCTGGCCAAGCCGGAATACGGCGGCCTGCAGGATGCCCGCTCGCTGATCGGTATCTGGTCGATCATCGTCGCCCTGGCCGCCGCCATCGTGCTGCTGATCGCCATGCACTGGAAACGCTGGCTGGATCTGAAGAAGAGCGTCAACGAAGGCTCGTTCGGCGCGATGCTGCCGATCCTCAATACCGCCGCTGAAGTGGGTTACGGCACGGTGATCGCCTCGCTGGCCGGCTTCGTCATCATCCGCGACCTGGTGCTGGGCGTGTCAAGCAACCCGCTGATCTCCGAGGCGGTGGCAGTGAACATCCTGGCCGGGATCACCGGTTCGGCTTCCGGCGGCCTGTCCATCGCCCTCAAGACTCTCGGCGAGCAGTATCTGGAGATGGCCAACGCCGCCGGCATCAGCCCCGAGCTGCTGCACCGGGTGGCCGTGATGGCGTCCGGCTGCATGGACACCCTGCCGCACAACGGCGCGGTGATCTCGCTGCTGGCGATCTGCAAGCTCACCCACCGCGAATCGTACAAGTTCATCTTCTTCAACACCGTGGCCTTCCCGCTGCTGGCGCTGGCTGTCGTGATCACCCTGGGCACGCTGTTTGGCAGTTTCTGACGACCGCTGCAGGAGCGGCGGGCGGTGCTCCGCCCAGCCGCGCCTGCAAATACCCGTTTTGCATGAGTACCCGCTATGAGCAAGATCATGACCGCCGCCGCTGCCGTGGCGCGTATCCCGGACAACGCCAACCTGGCCACCGGCGGCTTTGTCGGCATCGGTTTCGCCGAGCAGATCGCCATTGCTCTGGAACAGCGCTTCGTTGCCGAGCAGGCACCGCGCGATCTGACCCTGGTGTATGCCGCCGGCCAGGGTGACGGCAAGGGCCGCGGCCTCAACCACCTGGCTCATGAAGGCCTGGTGCGCCGCGTGATCGGCGGTCACTGGGGCCTGGTGCCAGGGTTGCAGAAGCTGGCGGTGGACAATCGCATCGAGGCCTACAACCTGCCGCAGGGGGTGATCTCCCAGCTGTTTCGCGACATCGCCGCCGGCAAGCCGGGGCAGTTGTCACGCGTCGGCCTCGGCACCTACGTCGACCCGCGCCATGGCGGCGGCAAGCTCAATGCACGCACCACAGCCGATCTGGTGCGGCTGATGCCCATCGACGGCGAGGATTACCTGTTCTACCCGACCTTTCCGGTGCATGTCGGCATCGTCCGCGCCACCAGCAGCGATCCCGATGGCAACCTCAGTTTCGAGCGCGAGGCGTTGACCATCGAGAGCCTGGCCATCGCCATGGCTGCGCGCAACAGCGGCGGTCTGGTGATTGCCCAGGTCGAACGAGTGGTCGAGCGCGGTTCGCTCAACCCACGTCAGGTGAAGATTCCCGGCATCCTGGTGGATTGCGTGGTGGTGGCCGAGTCGGCCAATCACCAGCAGACCTTCGCCACCGCCTACAACCCGGCCTTCGCTGCGGAAACCCGCGTACCGGTGGACAGCCTGGCACCGCTGCCGCTGGACGTGCGCAAGCTGATCGCCCGCCGCGCGGCGCTTGAGCTCAAGAGCGGCGCAGTGGTCAACCTTGGCATCGGCATGCCCGAGGGCGTCGCGGCGGTGGCCGCCGAAGAAGGCGTGATCGAGCGCCTGACCCTGACCGCCGAGCCCGGTGTGATCGGCGGCGTGCCGGCTTCGGGGCTGGATTTCGGTGCAGCGAGCAACCACAGCGCGCTGCTCGACCAGCCTTATCAGTTCGATTTCTATGATGGCGGCGGCCTGGATATCGCCTTCCTCGGCCTGGCCCAGGCCGATGCAGCTGGCAACCTCAATGTGTCCAAATTCGGCTCGCGCCTGGCCGGCGCCGGCGGCTTCATAAACATCAGCCAGAACGCCAAGCAGGTGGTGTTCGTCGGCACCTTCAGCGCCGGCACGCAGGACATCCGCATCGAGGACGGCCAGTTGCGCATCGTCCAGGACGGCGCACTGCGCAAGTTCGTCAGCGCAGTGGAGCACCGCACCTTCGCCGGACGCCTGGCTGCCGAACGCGGCCAACCGGTGCTCTACGTCACCGAGCGCTGCGTATTGCGCCTGAGTGTCGAAGGCCTAGAGCTGATCGAGGTGGCGCCGGGCGTGGACATCGAGCGCGACATCCTCGCCCGCATGGACTTCGCCCCCATCGTGCGCGAACCGAAACTGATGGATGCGCGGCTGTTCCGGCCCGAGCCAATCGGCCTGGCGCAATGCCTGGGAAATCTTTGAGCGTGAACTCACGGGCCGCACAGGCCCGTTTTTTTGCCTGCGCTCACGCGCTCTAACCTGCATGGTTGCGCGCCCGGTTCGGGGCTGGCATGGTGCGCCTCTCTCATGAACAAGGATCGTTACCGATGAGCATGCCCGCCCCCACTCCGTTCGTTTTCTGCACCAACCCCATCGAAGGGGATATGCCCTTCCAGGCATGGCCAGATCTTTCCCTGGAAATCGATGGCCAACCCGAGCACAGCGAAAATCTGCTGAACCTGGCAGGTTTCCTGGTACGCCAGGCATTGGCCGACCAGCATCCGGAGCGCGTCAGGCACGCCGCGGATGTCGAGCCGCTGCTCTATGGGCTCAGAGCCCATGTCCAGTTGCACTCGGGTGGCTGCTTCAACTTCGGTGAGGAGCATCCTGATCCGGATCAGCCGTTGCATGAACACCAGATAATCCCCGGCATTTACATCGGCAATCTGCTGTTGCTGGCCGACGGGCCTGCCAGCGCCGGAGTCGAAGCACTGCACGCGCGCCTGAAGCCGGTCGATGCCATGGCCAAGGCACTGAAGCAATTGCAGGAGTCCGATATCTCGCAGCCCGTGAGACATACCTGCGCGCTGTTGCCAGGCATGACCATCACCCTGACCCCGGCGTTTGCCGATAGCCGAACCCTGGTTTACCCGAGCCGCCTGGATACCTATCAGGAGCAACTCAAACTGGAAGAACTGGCCGGCCTGCCACAGCAGCATTGTGAAATCGTCCTTGGTGGTCAGCCACTGGACGAAAGCCAGCCGGCCTATCCAGTCACCTACGACATCCTCTCGGCCATGCTGCGTGCGCTGCGCCAACGTGCTCTCGAAAGCGGTCAGCCCGACCTGTCCGCCCGCCAACAGGAATGGCAGCACGTACGCCTGGTGGTCGGCAGTGACGTGCACTACAGCGCGCAATACATGCTCAACCCAGAGACCTATCTGCCGGCCTTCGGCAAGCCGGTACGCGGTGTGAAGCTGGTTGGCCAACAAAGCATCCTGCTGCCAGAGCACCTCGAGCTGCCTGCGTTGGAACAGCTGTGGGAGGCCCTGGCACACGAGGAAATGCGTGAGGAATGGCAGCGGGTACAGGGGAGCGATGACGACGCCGACCGCTCGTTGATGATCAACCTCGAAGTGACCTGCAAACTGGAGGTACTCGCCATCGGAGCCGGCCAGCAACCGCAGGTACTGGAAAGCTATCGCGACAGTGAGCTCATCCAGGCACCCGTTGAACAGAAGGCCTTAAAGATAGAACCGGCAGGCTCGTTTGCCCCCTCGCGGGAGCCCGAACGCGCCACCGACATTGGCCAACTGGCGAATACCGCTGTAACCAATGTCGAGCAAAGGATAGACAGAGCCAGTGGCGATGACGCCGCTGCTGGCATGTCGAGTGGCCGCGGCGCGCTTCTGCTGGCCGTGGTAATGGTGGCTGTGATGGCGGCGGTTCTGCTCAAGGGCTGAAGACCGCAAAGCCAGCCTCGGCGCCTCCGGGCTGGCTTCGAGCGGCTCAACCGGCTACATCGACCTTATGCCGGGCGGCATACAGGCAGATCATCTCCATCGCCAGGGTGGCGCCGGCCAGCGCGGTGACCTCGGCGTGATCGTAGGGCGGCGCCACTTCCACCACGTCCATGCCGACCAGGTTGATGCCACGCAGACCACGCAGGATTTCCAGCGCCTGGTGGCTGGACAACCCACCACAGACAGGCGTACCGGTGCCGGGCGCGAAAGCCGGGTCGAGGCAATCGATATCGAAGGTCAGGTACACCGGATGGTCACCGACACGCGCGCGAATACGCTCGGCGATCTGCTCTGGCGTACTGCGATGCGCCTCACGCGCATCGAGTACCTGAAACCCCATCACATCATCATTGGTGGTGCGCAGGCCGACCTGCACCGAGCGCGCCGGGTCGACCAGGCCTTCGCGCGCGGCGTGGTAGAACATGGTGCCGTGGTCGATGCGCTTGACCTCTTCGTCCGGCCAGGTATCGCTGTGCGCATCGAAGTGGATCAGCGCCAGCGTGCCGTGCTTCTTCGCATGTGCCTTGAGCAGCGGATAGCTGATGAAGTGATCGCCCCCCAGAGTCAGCAACGCGCTGCCGGCATCGAGAATCCGCGTGGCGTGCGCCTCGATCACCGCAGGAGTGTCCTGCGGCGTGCCGTGATCGAAATGGCAGTCGCCATAGTCGACGCAGGCGAGCACATCGAAGGGGTCGAACTCCCAGGGGAAATGCCGTGCCCAGGCTGACTGGATCGAAGCCGCGCGGATCGCCCGCGGGCCAAAGCGGCTGCCAGGACGGTTGGTGGTGGCGGTGTCGAACGGCACACCACTGATGGCCAGATCCACCCCGGTGAGGTCACGGCTATAACGCCGGCGCATGAAGCTGGTGATACCGGCGTAGGTCGGCTCGGCTGCGGTGCCGTAAAGGCTGTCGCGGGTGATGGCCTGGTCGTTGTCGAAGGCTTGATCCATGGCGGTTCTCGATCTCTCAGGAAAGTCGCTCAGTACTGACTGCGGAACGCCGTCCACAGACGGGTGCGCTGACGCTGCTCACGCAGGCTCAGCACCTGCTCGGCGAACAGGCGCGCACGCACGGCCTCGGGCGGGTAGATATCCGGGTCGCCGCTCACCGCTTCGTCCAGCAGCGGCGTGGCCGCGCGGTTAGCGTTGGCGAAGAACAGCTCGTTGGTCAGCTCGGCGATGGCCTCAGGCTGCAGCATGAAATCAATGAAGGCACGCGCCGCCTGCGGGTGTGGCGCATCGGCCGGAATGGCCATGGTGTCGAACCAGATCAGCGTGCCTTCACGCGGGATGCGATAGAGCACCTCGAACGGCTGCTCGGCCTCGGCAGCGCGAGCGGCGGCCATGCCAGCGTCGCCGGTATAGGTCAGCGCCAGGCAGGCTTCGCCCTTGGCCAGGTCATCGATCTGCCGGGCATTGCCGATGTAGCGCAGGTTCGGTTGCAGCACCGCGAGCAACGCACTGGCAGCTTGCAGATCGGCGACATCAGCGCTGTACGGCGGTTTGCCCAGGTAATTGAGAGCGATGGCGATCACCTCCTGCGGCGAGTCGAGCACGGAGATGCCGCAGTCCTTCAATTTGCTGGCGTATTCGGGCTTGAACAGCAGATCGAGGCTGTTCAGCGCCACGCCGGGCAGGCGCTGCTCGACGGCCTGCTTGTTGATGGCCAGGCCCACCGTGCCCCAGGTGTAGGGCACGCCGTAGCGATTGCCGGGGTCGACACTGGTCAGCTTGGCCAGCAGTTCCGGGTCGAGGTTGCCGGCATTTTTCAACGCACCGACCGGCTGCAGCGCCTTGGCCTGAATGGCACGCGACAGGCCGCTGGAAGCCGGGAAAACGACGTCGTAGCCGCTGCCACCGGTCATCAGCTTGCTCTCCAGCACATCGGTACTGTCGAAGGTGTCGTATTTGACGCGGATTCCGCTTTCGTCCTGAAAGCGCTTGAGCGCCTGTGGCGCCACGTAGTCGGCCCAGTTGTACAGATTGAGCTGCTTGGTCTCCGCCGCCAAAGGCGTGGCGATGACCAGAAGCAGCAGGCTTGCAGCAAGACGCATGGTTCGATCCTCTGGCAGATGCGGTTGACTGTACCTCTCTCGTGGAGGCTGGGATATCTGCATCCTGCGCCCGCCGTTGCTTCGGATAAATACGAAGTGTTCTACTCCAACATCGACAGTCATCAATGTGTGGAACCCTGATGCTCAGCCAACTACGCGATCTCGACCTGCAACTGCTGCGGCTGTTCGTCACCGTGGTGGAGAGCGGCGGCTTCAGTGCCGCGCAGGGCGAACTGGGCATTGGTCAGTCGACCATCAGCACGCAGATGGCCAAGCTGGAAACCCGCCTGGGCTTTCGCCTGTGCGAGCGCGGCAAGGCCGGCTTTCGCCTGACGCCCAAGGGCGAACAGGTGCTGAGTGCCACGCGCAAGTTGTTCGCCGCCATCGAGACCTTCAAGGGCGAAGCCCAGGGCATGGCCGACAAGCTGCTCGGCGAATTGCGCATTGGCGTTTCCGAGGCGCTGTCGGATGAGGTGCTGGAACGTATCGGCGAGGCCATCGGACGTTTTCGTCAGCGCAACCAGGCGGTGCAGATCGAGCTGCTCAGCGCCATGCCCGCCGAGCTGGAGCGGCGCCTGCTACAGGATCAGTTGCAGCTCGCCATCGGCTACTTTTCGGGTAACCAGATGGCGCTGGATTATCAGCCGCTGTTCGATGAGCGCCAGCGCCTGTACTGCAGCCGCCAACATCCGTTGTTCGAGCGGGAAACGCTGAGCGTCGATGATCTGCAGGACTGCGACCGGGTCGTACATCCCTACCGCTTCGTCGCCGCCGACGAGCCATGGCAAGGCGGCACCAGCAGCGCACGTTGCGAACAGGTCGAGGGCAGCCTGGCGTTCATCCTTTCCGGCGCACACCTGGGTTACCTGCCCGAGCATGTTGCTGAGCCCTGGGCCGCCCGCGGCAGCCTGCGCGCCCTGCCCGGCAAGTGGGATTTCACCGTGCAATTTCATCTGGCCAGCCATCGCGGCCATCCTGCCAGCGAGGCGCAGAAAGCCTTCGCCGAAGATCTGCTGAGCGCCTTCGGCAACACGAATACAGGATAAGAGCACCGAGCCAGAGCACCCGCGGAAACATCCGGGGTCTATAGTGGTGATTCCTTCCTCACCACACCTTCGGGAGTACACATGAGCAAGACCTACAATGTCGCCGTACTGGTCGGCAGCCTGCGCAAGGCCTCCATCAACCGCAAGCTGGCACTGGCGCTGGCCGACCTGGCGCCGGCTTCGCTGAATCTGGAAATCCTCGAGATCGGCGACCTGCCGCTGTACAACGAAGACGCCGACGGCGAGAACGCACCGGCCGCCTACGCCCCCTTCCGCAGCAAACTCAACGCCGCCGACGCGGTGCTGTTCATCACCCCCGAGTACAACCGCTCGATCCCCGGCGCGATGAAGAACGCCATCGACGTCGGCTCGCGTCCTTATGGCAAAAGCGGCTTCAGCGGCAAACCCGGCGCTGTACTGAGCGCCTCGCCAGGCGCAATTGGTGGTTTCGGCGCCAACCACCATCTGCGCCAGTGCCTGGTGTTCCTCGACGTCTACGTGCTGCAGCAGCCGGAGGCTTACCTCGGCGGCGCGGGTAACTTCTTCGACGAGAACGGCGTGCTCAGCGACAGCATCAAGCCGTTCCTGCAGAAATTCATCGACGCCTACGCGGCGTGGGTGGCCCAGCACGCCGGCTGATCCCCGACGTCACGCAGTGGTCGCCAGGGATGGCAGGCCATAAAAAACGCCCCGCTGAACGGGGCGCTGCGAAAGGCTCGCCAAAGGGTGTTCAGGTCATGTGGGCATGGGCACCCGAGAGGTAATCGAGCATGCGCAGCAGCGTCGCGTTGGCCGATGCCGAATGGGGCGCGGCATCACGAATGCTGGCCGCGTCCTGAACCTGGCCAGGCAAGCGCAAATCGGCAGCATCATGCTGCAGGCGCTCATCCAGACTCTGCGCATCGCACTCCAACGGGCAGAGCAAACCGATGGCACGTTCCTGCCAGACGAAACCCTGCAACTCGTCCGCGGCTGATCCATACAAGGCGATGGCGCCATGCGGCAGGTTGCAAATCTCACGCTGCCAGTGCAGCGCCAGCAAACGCTGCGGCAACATGCGACCAAGCGGAGAAAGACGCGATTGCGGGTCTTTCTCCAACTGCCACCAACCGATGCGCACACCATCCGCACACGGGCTGACGCGCGCGCCCAGCGCCTCGGCAAGTAGCTGAGCCCCGAACGCCGTACCGAAGACCCGCTTGCGAGCCAGCAGCGCCCGATGAATCAGGCGTTTCTCCTCGGCCAGCCAGGCATGGCAGCGCTCATCGTGAACGCTCAACGAGCCACCAAGCAGCACCAGCAACTCGAACTCCTCCAGCATCGGCAGAGGCGTGCCGACATAAGGCCGGTGCACGCTCACTTGATGTTCGCCAAGCCAGCGCTCGAGCGCCGCCGGCCCTGCAGCTGCGCTGTGTTGAATCACCGCGATACGCATCAGGCCACCTCCACGCGCGCTTGCTCGACACGCTGCAGTGCCCGTCCCAGGCGCCTGAGCATTTCCTCGACGTTGCCATGGCTGACCGTCATTGCCGGGCTCAAGCGCAGACAGTCACCACGAGCCACCCCGATCAGCAGTCCCTGCTCACGTGCTGCACGCCGCACCGCACTGGCCGTCTGCCCGATCAGCGGCAGGCCGAGCAACAAGCCGTGCCCCCGCAAAGGGCCGTGCCCATGGCGCCGCGCCAGTTGCGCCAGGCCTTCGCGCAGATGTTCGGCCACTTCTCGTACCTGGCCGAGAAAACTGCCTTCGAGCACCGCCGCCAGCACCGCGACACCGGCGCAGGTCAACAGGGCCTCGCCAGGGAAACTCGCTGGCGACTCGGCATCGGCCTGCGCGGCGATGCTCCCTCGGGCCAGTACGGCAGCCAGCGGCAAGCCACCAGCCAATGCACTACCCAGGGTCAATAGGTCGGCGCGCACGCCGTACAACTCCTCGGCCAGCAACGTCCCACAACGTCCCATGCCGCTGCTGGTTTCATCGAGGATCAGTACGGCGCCCTGCTCACGGCATAGCCGCTGCGCGCCTTGCAGGTACTCCAGTGTCGCCGGCACCACACCAGCAGACTGTTGTAAGGGTTCGATCAGCACCGCAGCGCAACGCGAGTCGATGACTGCAGCAAGTGCCTCGAGGTCATTGAAAGGCACACGCAGCACCTGGCTCGCCGCCCCGAATACGATAGGGTCGAGGTGGCTGCCTTCGAGCAGAACCAGGCGCTCGGCGGCTGGATTCTGTGCGGCGGCCCATTGCAGGGCCAGACGCACCGCCAGTGCATTGGCCCGCACACTATCGCTGCAGAAGGCCACACGCTCACTGCCAGCGGCCTGACACAACTGCGCGGCCAGCTTCAGCTGACCACGGCTGCATTGCTCAAGCCCGGAGCTGATCAGCAAGTCCGCTTGCCGACGCAGGGTTTCCAGCAACAAGGTCGGGCTATGGCCAAGGCTGTTGGCGCCCAGGTTCTGGTCGAAGTCGAGATAGGCGCGCCCCTCGGCATCCCACAGCCAGGAGCCCTGGCCACGCACGCACAACGGCCCGGGCCGCTCGCCCATCAGATGCAGACGTGCCATGGCATCACGCATAACGACGCCCCTCTCCGGCCAGCATTCCTTCCAGCGGCAAGCCCAGCAGACGCGCCGACCAATCCTCCAGTCGGCCCGTTCTCAGGCGCTGCGCCGCAGCCTCACGCCAGCGGGCCGAGAGTGCCGGGCACAGCTGCAACTGCTGCAGGCCCGCCCGCTCCATGGGGAAGTGATAGAAATGATGCAGCGCCTGCGCCACGCTTAGGCTCGGATAACTGCGCTGTACCAGCTCGAAAGGATTCTCGGCGCTGACGAAACCGGGCTTGAGCACCCGATAGAACCAGCCACAGCGGCCACTGTCCTGCACCACTTGGGCTAACTCAGGGTGAGCGCCCAGCCGATTCAGGCGATAGCAGGGCGAGCGCGGCTGGCTGACCTGCAGCAGCACATCGCCCCAGCGGAAGATATCGCCGATGCATACCTGCTCCTCGGTCAGACCACGACTGGAGAGGTTTTCAGCGAAGCTCGACAGCGGCCATGGCAACGCCGGATACAGCGCCTGCCAATAGGCGTAGTGCTCGGCCGGGTAATGGTGCAATGCCCGCTCCGGGCCGCCGTGAAAGCGTGCATCGCCCTGCTCGTCCTGCCCCAACCCTTGCGGCCATAACCACAAACGGTGGTCGACTCGTTGCTTGCGTTGCGCACAACTGAGGCCGCCACCTATATCTTCGGCTTTACCTATGAAAACACCCTGAATCTCGACCTGACTCACCGACCGCTCCGGCCTTATCGGCTGTTGATCATGTGGCTAGACTAGGGAGCTTCGGGTTATTTTGACATTTCGATTTCCCTGCTTGATTCATAACTTGAACTTATGGATTTTCGTCAGCTCCGCTATTTCGTCGCACTCTACGAAGAAGGCCATGTCGGTCGCGCCGCCGAGCGCCTGAGCATCTCCCAGCCAGCGCTGTCACAGCAGATCCGCCAACTGGAAAGCGACCTGGATGTCAGCCTGTTCCAGCGCAGTGGCCGGCGCCTGCTCCCAACGCTGGCCGCGCATACGCTGTACAACCATGCGCTGCCCCTGCTCGACGGCATGGAACGGGCGCGCGAAGCACTGCGCAGCTTCCGTGGCCCGGGGCCGCGCAGCCTGTCCATTGGCGTGCTGCAGACAGTCAATGCCAACCTGGTGCCGCTGCTACTGGAACGTCTGCAGCAGGCGCAGCCGCAACTGGTGGTCAAGCTCTACGAACTGTCCGGAGTGGATATCGAGCGACGCCTGCTCAGCGGCGGCCTGGACATCGGCATCGGCTTTCTGCCGCCGCGCCAGCCGGGCCTGCACAGCCTGGCGCTGTACGAGGACGAGTTGCAGTTGGTGATACCGGAGAATCATCCGTTACGGGAGTTTCGCAAGGTGTCACTGAGCCAGGCCGCAGAGCTGCCGATGCTGCTGCTCGGCGAAGAGTTCCGCATTCGCCAGATCTGGCAGGAACAGCTCGCCCTGCTCGGGCGCAGGCCGCAGGTACAGGCCGAACTGAACCATATGAACGGCATTCTCGACAGCCTGCCACACACCACCCTGGCCAGCGTGTTGCCCGGTCGCGCGCGGCAGATGCACGCTCATCGCGGCCTGCTCTGGAAGCCCTTGAGCGAGCCACGTATCCCGCTGCATGTCGGCCTGGTCTACCGCGACGCACAGCGCCAGCAGGCGATGATCGACTTGCTGCGTACGGCGCTCGATGGTGCCTGGGAAACGCCCTAGGTTCTGTACGAAGAGTGTCTGTACATCGGCGATCCTACGCCTCGATTGCCGATATGCCGTGATCCACGGCCTGAATGGCACTCGCCACTAGACCGATCGGTCTACATAATCCTGGCCATGACCAAGAGCACTCGCGACAACCTGATCGACACCATGATCGATGCCCTGCAGCGCAAAGGCCTGCACGGCGTCGGCCTGAGTGAACTGCTGGCCAATGCCGGAGCGCCCAAAGGCAGCCTTTATCATCACTTCCCGGGCGGCAAGACCGAGTTGGCGGTAGCCGCCATCGAACGTGTCGGTTCGCGTGCCGAGCAGGCTTTCGCCACGCTGTTCGAGCGGCAGCCCGATCCACTCGATGCACTCAGCATCTGGTTGCAGACCGCTCTAGGCCAACTGCAAGGCAGTGCCTTCGAACGCGGCTGCCCTCTGGCCGCCATCGCCCTGGAAAGTGGCCCCGAAGACGGCGAAATCCGCGCAGCACTGGCCAATGCCTTCGCCGATATCCGCCGGGCATTGCAGCAGCAGTTGCAACGCCACGGCTATCCGCAGCCAGAGGGCCTGGCCGCACTGTTCGTCGCACTTTATGAGGGCGGCTTGCTGCAAGCGCGCGTCGCCGGTAGCAGCGAGCCATTGAAGCAGGCCGTCGACACCCTCCTCCTTCTGACCCGCCAGCACCGTACGGAGTCCAAGCCAGCATGAACGCGCCGATTCGCAGCGAAACCCAGCCTCTACTCGCCCTCGACGACTACCAACTCACCGCCACGCGCTATCACGCCGAGCGGCCCAAAGCACAGTTGCTGATCGCTGGCGCCACCGGCGTACCTCAAGGCTTCTACCGACGCTTAGCCGAACATGCCGCTGCTCGTGGTTTCGACACCATGACCCTGGACTACCGCGGCGTCGGTCAATCCAAACCGGCCAGCCTGCGCGGCTTCGACATGGACTATCTGGACTGGGCCCACCTCGATCTGGCAGCGGCGGTCGATCAACATCGGCATGCCGAACGCCCGTTATTCATGATCGGCCATTCGTTCGGCGGCCATGCCTTCGGCCTGCTGCCCAACCATGCAGAGGTGTCTGGTTTCTACACCTTCGGCACTGGCGCTGGCTGGCATGGCTGGATGCCCAAAACCGAGCAGGTGCGGGTACTTGCCATGTGGCGGGTGATCGGCCCGCTGATCACCCGTTACAAGGGCTACCTGGCCTGGAGCAAACTGGGCATGGGCGAGGATCTGCCGCTGGGCGTCTACAGGCAGTGGAAACGCTGGTGCCGCTTTCCACATTACTTCTTCGACGATCCGCAGATGGTAGGGCTGGCCGAGCGCTTCGCTAACGTGAAGACCCCGATGGTGGCGCTCAACACCCTGGATGATCTGTGGGCACCGCCCGCCTCACGCGATGCCTTCATGGCTGCCTACGTCAACGCACCCTACCAGGCGCGCACACTCGACTCGCAGGTCGAAGGCCTGGGCACTATTGGTCATATGGGTTATTTCCGCCCTGCGGCGCAGCGCCTGTGGGACGAGACGCTGGACTGGTTCGAGCAATTGCGCGTCGAGCAGCGAGCAGCTTGAGAGAGATGCGCAACGCTTAATTAAGAAGAGCCGGTGCGCGCAGCGCACCCTACATGACGGGGCGAAGGCCCCAAAAAAGAAAACCCCGCGATTGCGGGGTCTTGCAGACTGTTGTCCTGACATCCTTGATCTGCTCACCATCCCGGTGGCTGTCCAGCGTGTCCCTGTTCGTCGATGCGCTTCCTGCGCTGAATCCATGGAAGAAAGAGTACGCTCGTACCCGAACGGCTGACAGTGGCGATAATCGGGACATCGTGTAAGCCGTGGCTTACACGACTCCTTGCCCTCGCTCCGCCAAGCGAAACGGCGTTCGCGATGGCTTGTCATCCCCGTAGACCTCAGAGAGCGATGGCAAAAACTGCTCCCAGTGGTTTTTTGTGACGCACGTCTTGCTAGACTCCAGCTTGTCCTACAAAAACAACAGACTCCGACAACGGCGGTCACTGGGGCTCGAACATGCGCGTGGTCACACTGCTTCTCGGTTGCCTGGCAACCTGCATCAGCCTTCTTTCCCTCGCCAACGGCCAGAACCAGCTCGGCGACGTCAAACAGGCCATCGAACAGGCCTTCTGGCAGGATCTCTATGGTAATGGCGGTACGACCCTCTACTGTGGCCAGACCTTCCAGCGCGAGAGCGGCACCCTGATCGCCAGCCCCATATACAGCAGCAAGCAGCTCAAGAGCGCATTGCGCTGCGTCACTGACCGCCAGTGCACGATCATGAACCCGCGCTACCCCTACATCGTTGCGGATCTGCACAACTACTACCCGGCCCTGGCGCGCGTTGAGCTGGTACGGCGCAATGCACAGTTCGCCGACCTGGCCGACGACGTGCCGAGCAAGTTCGCCGATATCGGCTGCGACATGAAAACCAGCTTCCAGTTGGTGGAGCCGCGCGACGAAGCCAAGGGCAATATCGCCCGCGCCATCTTCTACATGCACATCGAATACGGCCTGCCCATCGTCGGCCTGGTGCCGATGTACAAGGCCTGGCACCGGATGGATCCGCCGGATGCCGAGGAGAAGGCGCGCAACGACAAGATCGAAGCGTTGCAGGGCACCCGCAATCGCTTTATCGACGACCCTTCGCTGGTGGATCAGCTGATCAGCGATTGACGTAGGGAGCGCCGCGCACCGAGGCTTTCGTGGGTTCGACTGGCTCGGCGCGCATGGCGCACCCTACACTCTGCGTTTATGCAGCGAGCGCAGCTTGTAGCGGTCACCGGGATGGATCAGCCGCGCGTAGCTGATCAGATGATCGTCCGACCAGGTACGACGGATCACACTCAGGCAGGGCATGGCCGGGTCGATCTGCAGGTGCTCGGCGGTTTGCGCATCCACCAGCACGGCCTCGACCACATGCTCGACATCCGAGATAGGGCAACTGGCGACCAATACTTCGTTGGGCGTCTGTCGGGTGAAATCGCTTTGCAGATAATGCGGCACCCAGCGCGGGTTGACGAAGCGATCCTCGAGCTGGATCGGCAGATCGTCCTGTAGATGCACGAGGATGCTGTGAAACACCTCCGAGCCCAGGCGCAGCCCCAAACGCAGCGCCACCTCGTCATCGGCGGCGATGGCCTCGCAGCGCACCACGCGATTGCCATAGACGTGACCGCGACCGCGCACTTCACTGGCGATGTTCATCACTTCATGCAGGGGCGATTCGGCCTTGCGGTCGGTGACGAAGGTGCCGAGCCCGGCCTGGCGTACCAGATAGCCCTTCTGCACCAGGTTCTGGATTGCCTTGTTGGCGGTCATGCGACTGACGGCGAAGTCACGCGCCAGTTGTTCCTCGGGCGGAATCTGGTGATTGACCGGGTAGACGCCGCCATGGATGCGCTCGAGCAGAAAATCCTCGATGGCTTTGTAGCGCGGGGTGGTGCTGGTCACGGAAGCTCCTTGGAAATGCCCGGTGCGCGGATGATAGCCTCCACCGCTACAACTGGCAGTAGAGCCATTGCCGAAACGGCAGAGCGTAGGGCGGACTCAGGAGCGCCAGCGAACAGTCCGCCTGCTCCAACGGCGTACTGCTTCGCGACGACTGCATGGATGCAGGAGGTAGAGCGACGCAGGAGGCCAAAGCCGAGTACGCCCTACAAGAGCTGTAGCGCGGATGCAATCCGGGAGCCGAAACGGCAACCACGGGATCGCATCCGCGCAACTCGAATCACCCCACCGACGGCAACATGCCGACCGGCAGCAGCGGGGTCAGCACACGCTCGGCGAGCAATGCATTGGCTGCGGCGATGTCCGGGGCGAAGAAGCGATCCTCGACGTAGTACGGCACCTTGGCGCGCAACGCCTGACGCGCCTGTTCCAATGCAGGAGTGCTCTTCAGGCCCTCACGGAAGTCCAGGCCCTGGCAGGCGCCGAGCCATTCCACGGCGAGGACGCCACGGGTGTTTTCGGCCATGTCCCACAGGCGCTTGCCGGCGTTAGGCGCCATGGACACATGGTCTTCCTGATTGGCCGAGGTGGGCAGGCTGTCGACGCTATGCGGGTGGGCCAGCGCCTTGTTGTCGCTGGCCAGTGCAGCGGCGGTGACCTGGGCAATCATGAAGCCGGAATTGACCCCACCATTGGCCACCAGGAACGGCGGCAGTTGCGACATGTGCTTGTCCATCATCAGGGAGATGCGGCGCTCGGACAGCGAGCCGATCTCGGCGATGGCCAGGGCGATATTGTCGGCAGCCATGGCCACCGGCTCGGCGTGGAAGTTGCCACCGGAAATCACCTCGCCTTCGGCAGCGAACACCAGCGGGTTATCCGACACCGCATTGGCCTCGACGCCGAGCACCTCGGCGGCCTGGCGCAGCTGGGTCAGGCAAGCGCCCATGACCTGCGGCTGGCAGCGCAGCGAATACGGATCCTGCACCTTGTCACAAGCCGCGTGGGAACGGCCGATCTCGCTGCTATCACCGAGCAGATGGCGATAGGCCGCAGCGGCATCGATCTGCCCGCGCTGACCACGAGCGGCATGAATACGCGCATCGAATGGCGAGCGCGAACCCAACAGCGCCTCGACGCTCAGCGCGCCACAGACGCTGGCAGCAGCGTACAGATCTTCGCCCTCGAACAGACCGCGCAGCGCGTAGGCGGTGGACACCTGGGTGCCATTGAGCAGAGCCAGGCCTTCCTTGGCGGCCAGGGTCATCGGCTCCAGACCGGCGATGGCCAGCGCCTCGCTGGCCGGCAACCACTGGCCGTCATGACGCGCCTGACTTTCCCCAAGCAGAACCAGCGACATATGCGCCAGCGGCGCCAGGTCGCCAGAAGCGCCGACAGACCCCTTGAGTGGGATATGTGGATAGACCTCGGCATTGACCAGGGCGATCAGCGCCTCGACCACCTTGCGGCGGATACCGGAGAAACCGCGCGCCAGGCTGTTGATCTTCAGCAGCATGATCAGCCGCACCATGGCGTCATCCAGCGCCTCGCCAATGCCGGCCGCGTGCGACAGCACCAGTGAACGCTGCAGCTTTTCCAGGTCATGGCTGGCAATGCGGGTCGAGGCCAGCAGGCCGAAGCCAGTGTTGATACCGTAGGCCGTACGGCCTTCGGCGATGATCGCTTCGACGCAGGCAACGCTGGCCTCGATGGCCGGGTAAGCGCTGGCATCCAGAGTCAGATGCACGGGCGCCTGGTAGACGGCGCGCAGGTCGGCAAGGGTCAGTTGGCCGGGCTTCAGGTTCAGCGTGTTCATGTTCTGTTCATCCAAGAGCTTGTTCAAAGTCTCGCGAGCTAGAGCCAAACGGTGGCGCAAATGGCTGAGGACGCGGAGTTTACGAGCTGTACATGAGCAGTCCGAAGTCGTTTGCAACGCCATTTGGCCGAGGCGCAGCAGACTTTGGACATGCTCTCAGCCGATCATCGGCAGATTCAGGCCCTGCTCACGGGCGCAATCGATGGCGATCGGGTAACCAGCATCAGCGTGACGCATGACACCAGTCGCCGGATCGTTGGTCAGCACGCGAGCGATACGTGCCGCCGCTTCGTCAGTACCGTCACAGACGATCACCACGCCGGAGTGCTGGGAAAAGCCCATGCCCACACCACCGCCATGATGCAGGGATACCCAGGTAGCGCCACTGGCGGTATTGAGCAGGGCATTGAGTAGCGGCCAGTCGGACACAGCATCGGAGCCGTCCATCATCGCTTCGGTCTCGCGGTTGGGGCTGGCCACCGAACCGGAGTCGAGGTGATCACGGCCGATGACGATAGGCGCGCTCAGCTCTCCCGAACGTACCATCTCGTTGAACGCCAGGCCGAGCTTGGCGCGCTGGCCCAGGCCGACCCAGCAGATTCGCGCCGGCAAGCCCTGGAAAGCGATGCGTTCACGGGCCATGTCCAGCCAGCGGTGCAGGTGGGCATCATCTGCGATCAGCTCCTTGACCTTGGCGTCGGTCTTGTAGATGTCTTCAGGATTACCGGACAACGCCGCCCAGCGGAACGGGCCGACACCACGGCAGAACAGCGGGCGAATATAGGCCGGGACGAAACCGGGGAAGTCGAAGGCGTTGCTCACGCCCTCTTCCTTGGCCATCTGGCGGATGTTGTTGCCGTAGTCGAAGGTCGGTACGCCGCTCTTCTGGAAATCGAGCATGGCCTGCACGTGCACCGCCATCGACTGTTTGGCGGCCTTGACCACCGCTTGCGGGTCGGTCTGCGCGCGGTCGCGGTACTGCTCCCAGCTCCAGCCAATTGGCAGATAGCCGTTGAGCGGGTCGTGGGCGCTGGTCTGGTCGGTGACCATGTCCGGGCGCACGCCACGGCGTACCAGTTCCGGCAGTATCTCGGCGGCGTTGCCCAGCAGGGCGATGGAAATGGCCTGGCCTTCGCCGGTGTACTTGGCGATACGCGCCAGCGCATCGTCGAGGTCGGCGGCCTGCTCATCGACGTAACGGCTGCGCAGACGGAAGTCGATGCGCGACTGCTGGCACTCGATATTCAGCGAACAGGCACCGGCCAGGGTCGCGGCCAGTGGCTGGGCGCCGCCCATGCCACCCAGGCCTGCGGTCAGCACCCAGCGGCCCTTGAGGTTGCCACCGTAGTGCTGGCGGCCGGCCTCGACGAAGGTTTCGTAGGTGCCCTGGACGATGCCCTGGCTGCCGATGTAGATCCAGCTGCCGGCGGTCATCTGGCCGTACATGGCCAGCCCCTTGGCATCCAGTTCGTTGAAGTGTTCCCAACTGGCCCAGTGCGGCACCAGGTTGGAGTTGGCGATCAGTACGCGCGGTGCATCCTTGTGGGTGCGAAATACACCGACCGGCTTGCCGGACTGAACCAGCAGAGTCTCGTCGTCGTTGAGCTGCTTGAGCGTCTCGACGATCTTGTCGAAACACTCCCAGTTGCGTGCGGCCCGGCCGATGCCGCCATAGACCACCAGCTCCTTGGGGTTCTCGGCCACGTCCGGGTCGAGGTTGTTCATCAGCATGCGCAGCGGCGCCTCGGTCAGCCAACTCTTGGCGTTGAGCTGAGTGCCGCGCGGGGCGCGGACTTCGATGTCGCGATAGCCTGTGGTCACAGCGGTTTCCTCTTGTTGTTCGGCGCTCAGAGGCTGAGCAGATGGATCAGGCGCGCTGCCGCCTTGGCGGTGCGGTTGTCGATGTCGTATTCGGGGTTGAGCTCGGCGAAGTCGATCAGACGCAGCTTGCCGCTGGCCTTGAGTCGTTCGAGCAGTGGCTCAAGCAACTCCAGACGCACGCCACGCGCGGCCGGGGCGCTGACACCAGGCGCTTCGCAGGCGGGCAACACATCGATATCGATGGTCAGGTAGAGCGCATCGCAGTCGGCAGCGAAGGCGTCGAGCTCGGCGCCGATAGCATCGAGGGTCGACTCGCGAATCTCGTGATCCTCATGCACCAGCACGTTCAGTTCGGCGGCGCGGGCAAATAACGCACGGGTATTGCTGGCGCGGCTGACGCCCAGGCAGGCGTAGCGGAACGGCCAGCCACGCGCCGCACTCTGCTCGGCGATCTGCGCAAACGGCGTACCGGAGGAGTGCACATGGGCCGGGTCGCGCAGGTCGAAATGCGCGTCGAAGTTGACGATGCCGATTCGTGGGACGGCCTTCCGACTCAGATGCTCAGCCAGGCCTGACCAACTGCCGAACGCCACCTCGTGCCCGCCGCCGAGCACCAGCGGCAAGTGGCCGGCGTCCAGCAGCGCGCAGACCTTGCGGCCAAGGCGCGCCTGCGCCGCCTCCAAGTCGCCATCCTCGCAGCAGACGTCGCCAACGTCATAAGCCGGCGCCAGGCGGTGCCAGGCCAGATTGGCCAGTGCCTTGCGCAGCGCCAATGGACCGCCCGCAGCCCCCACCCGCCCATGATTGCGGCGCACGCCTTCATCGCAAGCAAAACCCAACAACGCCAGGCCAGGCTCGCTGCCCTCGACCAGCGTCTGGATACGCTGATGCCAGCGGGTGCTATCCGCTTCGGGATCAACGCGCCCCCTCCAGGCCTCCATCGAATGACGATCAACGGTCATGGCTGATGGCTCCATTGAACACACGCTGGCGCAGGCGCCCGGCCTGCACTGCATAGGCCAGTTCGGCCGGTTGCTGGATGTCCCAGACGCAGAGATCAGCGGGTGCATCGACAGCGATACGCCCCAGCTCGGGTAGGCCAAGTGCGCGGGCGCCGTTTGCGGTCATGCCGGCCAGCGCCTCGCTCGGAGTGAGACGAAATAGTGTGCAAGCCAGGTGCGCCATCAACGTCGGCAGGCAGATTGGCGAAGTGCCGGGGTTGGCATCGCTGGCCACCGCCATGGGTACACCGTATTGGCGCAGCAGATCGATGGGCGGCAACTGGGTTTCGCGCAATACCTGAAAAGCCCCAGGCAGCAGCACGGCGACAGTGCCGGCTTCGGCCATGGCGCGCACACCAGCTTCGTCGAGGTATTCGACATGGTCGGCGGACAGCGCGCCATAGCGTGCAGCCAGAGCGCTACCCCCAAGGTTGGACAGCTGCTCGGCATGGGCCTTGATCGCCAGACCGTGCACCTTGGCCGCTCGATAGATGCGCTCACATTGTGCCGGGGAAAAACCGATGCCCTCGCAGAACACGTCCACCGCATCGGCCAGGCCCTCGGCAGCGGCGGCCGGAATCATCTCGTCGCAGACCAGGCTCACGTAGTCGTCGGCGCGACCGGCATATTCCGGCGGCAAGGCATGGGCGCCAAGCAGCGTGGTGATCACACGCACAGGACGCAGTTCGCCGAGCCGGCGCGCCACGCGCAGCATCTTCAGTTCATCGGCTACCGTCAGGCCGTAGCCGGACTTGATCTCGACAGTAGTCACACCATCGGCCAGCAGCGCATCGAGACGCGGCAAGCTGACAGCGATCAGTTCGTCTTCGCTGGCCGCGCGAGTGGCGCGTACGCTGCTGAGGATGCCACCACCGGCGCGAGCGATTTCCTCGTAGCTCGCCCCTTCCAGGCGCTGCTCGAATTCGCCGGCACGATTCCCGGCATACACCAGGTGGGTATGGCAATCGACCAGGCCGGGGGTCATCACTCCACCTCGCCCAGCTTCGACTGCGCCCTGGGCATGTGCTTCATCGAACTCACGCGCCGGCCACAGCCCGGCGATGCGCCCATCGGCTACCAGCACGGTCATCGCTTCGTCTAGCAATTCCAGACCATCGAAGACCTGCATATCGCGCCAGATCTGCCTGGGCATCGACTCAGTCGACATGGGATTCTCCGCGATTAATTTGTATATACAATATGAGGCAGTATTAATTGCGTCAAGCCATGCTCGCTGAATGGATCAGCAGCAGCTGAGACGGATATGGTTTTCTATGGGAACTCAGGTTTCAAACAGAGAAAAGTGCATCTGGTAGGTGAAAGCTGCCATAAGGTCATTATGGACGAGCGCCATTCTAGAGCTTCTCCGCCCACCAAATGTATATACATAAACTAGAAAATCCCGGGCAACGTAAAGCTCCGGGTTTGGCCTGATCTGCCAACGCCTCCTCGTGCAACTGGTCTGCGCCACTGAAAGCACGAATCTGGAAGCGACACCATCCGATGTCTATGCGCCACTTGGTCGGTTTCTGACCAATGAGTGTCGCTCCCGCCCGCCAACCCTGCCCTTGGCTACGTAACCTCCGCCGAGGTTCGTTTCTGACGAACCATTGGGGGATTTCGCTGCTTTTCGGCCAGCACATCGGCCCTTTCAACACTCTCGCCTGATGCAAGGGAGGACGCGACACCCCTTTCTCTGCCGCCAACGATGTATAAAAACATACGGAGAGCAAGCAATGTCATTGAGCAGAAAATCACTACTGGCCCTGGCCATCAGCGCCGCAACGGCCTCGCCATTGGCACTGGCACTGGCCAGCCAAGCCGAAAGCCAGGGTTTCATAGAAGACAGCCATCTGAGCTTTCTGGCACGCAACATGTATTGGCACCATGACTACCACACCTACAAAAACAGCCCGCAGTGGGATGCCGACCGTCGCGAGTGGGGTCAGGGCCTGCGTCTGGACTACACCTCGGGTTACACCCAGGGCACTGTCGGCTTCGGCATCGATGCCAGTGCTTATGGATTGATAAAACTCGACGGCGGGCGCGGTCACGCGGGCACTGCCGGGGTTCTGGTTCCCGATGGCGAGGGGGCTGCCGACACCGCGGGCTCGGTGGGTGCCAACGTCAAAATGCGCATCTCCAACACCGAGCTGAAATACGGCAACAATCTGCGACCGTACAACCCGGTATTTGCTGCCGCCGATGCACGCCTGGTGCCCGGCACCGCGACCGGTCTCTGGCTGACCAGCAACGAATTCTCGAAGGCCAACTTCGAGGCCGCTCACCTGACCGCCGCCAAGGACTTCAACAGCACCAACAGCGACGATGATTTCTGGGCCGCCTATGCGGGCGTGAGCACCGACACCGTCGACTTCGTCGGTGGCAACTTCACCATCACCGACAACCTGACGGCCAGCCTTTACGGCTCCGAGTACACGGACATCTGGCGCCAGTATTACGGTAACCTCAACTACACCTTCCCGATCAGCGACGACCAGAAGTTGAACTTCGACTTCAACATCTATCAGACCGATGATGACGGCAAGAAGAAAGCGGGCAAGATCGACACCACCGCCTACTCGCTAGCCGCGGCCTATACCCTCGGCGCGCACACCTTCAAGCTGACCTACCAGGAGATCGACGGCGACCAGCCATTCGATTACCTCGGCCTCGGCCCAGGCACCTTCCACGACTCCATCTACCTGGCCAACTCCTCGCAGTTGGTGGACTTCAACGGCCCGAACGAGAAGTCTTACGGGGCGTTCTACAACCTCGACTTCGCCAGTTACGGCATTCCCGGCCTGTCCTTTGGCATTCGCTACATCAAAGGCACCGACATCGATGGCAGCAAACTGGCCGGTAGTGGCAGTGCCTATGCAGGGCTCTACGCTGGCGCCGATGGCGAAGAGCACTGGGAGCGCGACGTCGACATCAAGTATGTGGTGCAGAGCGGCCCGGCCAAGAACCTTGCCACCCGTGTACGCTGGGCGACCCACCGTATCTCTGGCGCGGCCGGCTGGGACGGCGACGCCGATCAGGTACGGGTGATTTTCGAGTACCCCTACGAAATTTTCTGAGTCACCTGTAAATGCAAAAAGCCCCGGCACTATCGCCGGGGCTTTTGTTTTGCGCGGTACTTAGAACTGCTCAGCGTTCAGCAGGTATAGGCTTTCACTGCCAGCCTTGACCGAGGCACTCAGCGAGTGAATGCGTGGCAACAGGCGAGCGAAGTAGAAGCGCGCAGTGCCCAACTTGCTGGCGTAAAACTCGTCCTGACCTTCCTTCCCCTGGGCTGCACGCGCCATCAACGCCCACATGTAGGCGTAGGCGGTATAGCCGAACACGTGCAGGTACTCCACCGACGCGGCCCCAATTTCGTTGGGGTTGCCCTTGGCACGATCCAGCACCCAGGCGGTCAGCTCGTCGAGGTTCTGCACGGCGGCGGCCAGCGGCCTGGTGAACTCACCGAGACTGGAATCGGCCGAAGCGATGAAGGCTTTGATCTCGTCAGCCAGGTGTGCGTAGAAGCTGCCACCACTACCGACGATCTTGCGACCCATCAGATCCAGCGACTGGATGCCGTTGGTGCCTTCGTAGATCTGGGTGATACGGCAATCCCGAACAAGTTGTTCCTGACCCCACTCGCGAATGAAGCCGTGGCCGCCGAAGATCTGCTGGCCGTGCACGGTGGTTTCCAGCGCCATGTCGGTGAGGAAGGCCTTGGCCACCGGAGTCAGCAGCGCCACCAGCTCGTCGGCGCGCTTGGCGGTTGCCTTGTCCTCGCTGTACTTGGCGGTATCGAGCTGCATGGCGACGTAGCTGGAGAAGGCACGGCCGCCCTCGTTCAAAGCCTTCATGGTCAGCAGCATGCGGCGCACGTCCGGATGCACGATGATCGGGTCAGCCGCCTTGTCCTTGGCCACCGGGCCGGTCGGCGCGCGGCTCTGGATACGCTCGCGGGCGTATTCGATGGCGCTCTGGTAGCTGCGCTCACCCAGAGCCAGGCCCTGGATGCCGACGCCCAGGCGCTCGTAGTTCATCATGGTGAACATGGCATTGAGCCCCTTGTTCACCTCGCCAACCAGATAACCGGTGGCACCGTCGAAGTTCATCACGCAGGTGGCCGAAGCCTTGATGCCCATCTTGTGCTCGATGGAGCCGCAACCCAGCGAGTTGTTCTCGCCCAGTGAACCGTCGGCATTGACCATCACTTTCGGCACGATGAACAACGAGATGCCTTTCGGGCCAGCCGGTGCGTCCGGCAGCTTGGCCAGCACCAGATGGATGATGTTCTCGGTCAGGTCGTGCTCACCGCCGGTGATGAAGATCTTGGTACCGCTGATCTTGTAGCTGCCATCGGCCTGAGGTTCGGCCTTGGTGCGGATGATGCCCAGGTCGGTACCGGCGTGCGGCTCGGTCAGGCACATGGAACCGGCCCAGACACCGGCGTACATGTTCGGCAGGTACTGCGCCTTCAGCTTTTCGCTGGCGTGATTGAGGATCGACAGGCAGGCACCGGCAGTCAGCATCGGGTACAGGCCGAAAGACAGGTTGGCCGAGTTGACCATCTCCTCGACCTGGGCGCCGATCACCTTGGGCATGCCCATGCCGCCGAACTCGGGCGAGCCACCCACACCGACCCAGCCACCTTCGGCATAGGTCTGGTAGGCCTCGGGGAAACCGGCCGGGGTTTTCACCGCGCCGTTGTCCCAGGAGCAGCCTTCCTCGTCGCCACTACGGTTCAACGGAGCGATGCTGCCCGCGGTGACCTTGCCAGCTTCTTCCAGGATGGCGCTGGCGGTATCGGCATCCACCACTTCGGCCAGGGCCGGCAACTCGGCCCAGAGCTTGGAGACTTCGAATACTTCATTGAGCACGAAGCGCATGTCGCGCAGGGGGGCTTTGTAATCGGCCATGACACATCCTCGAAAACGGACTTACGTGAGATGGCCGAGTTTACTGGAACAACTTTATAGACACATAGGGTCGTGTTGTGACCAATAATTCACAAAAAGTCACCAAGTGCTTGACCTGAAAACACCCTGCCAAAAAGCCAAAAATGGCCGTGACCATTCGTCTGCAAAGTGCCTATTCACGACTCGGTGCCAGCTTGACCGCGCCCCGCCGCTGCCCGGCACTGCGAATGCAATTACGTCCAGCCGCTTTGGCGCTGTACAGCGCCTTGTCCGCCTCCTTGATCACTTCCTGCGGACTACGCTGCTCAGCCTGACGCTCGGCAACACCCATGCTCACGGTCACCGAGACTTCGCTAGCCGCCTTGCCGGCACGGCGCTGCTTACCCTCCTGGTCGTCATGCGGCCGACTCTGTTTGTCACGCAGTTGCATGCGGTACTGCTCGATGGCCAGGCGTACCGCCTCCAGGTGCGGCAAGCACTGCTCCAGGCTCTTGCCTGGAAACAGCAGGGTGAATTCCTCACCGCCATAGCGATACGCCTTACCGCCACCAGCGACCTTGCGCAGTTGGCTGGCAACCAGGCGCAGCACCTGATCGCCGACGTCATGGCCGTGGGTATCGTTGAATTTCTTGAAGTGGTCGACGTCGACCATGGCGATCACATAATCGCGGCCCAGGCGCTGCAGACGCTCATTGAGCGCACGTCGCCCAGGCAAACCGGTCAGCTCGTCACGGAAGGCCATCTGGTAGGCCTCATGCGCAACTGCGGCGACCAACATGAGCATCACCATGCTGATCATCACCTGCAGCGCATTGGCCAGGATGAACACCTGCGGCAGCATCCACAGCAGCCCGAGAAGTCCCACCAACTGCGCAGCATGCAGCGGCCGCGGGCGACGCAAGTACTGCACCAGCAGCGCGATGAAAGCGACCAGGAATGCCAGGTACACCAACTGCGCCAGGCTCATCCAGGCGCCGTGCAGGGATGGCCAGTGAATCTGCGCCAGCCAGTCGGCGATCCCTTGTGGATAACGCCGCCCCAGGCCGAAAGCCACCGCGCTGACCGCCAACAGCACCAACGCGCGGGCGAAGATGTCCTGCAGCAGATGCGAGCGCTCCTCCCAGCAGCCATAGAGCGCGTAGAGCAGTGGCAGCAGCAGGCAGATCAGATGGAAAACCAGCGCCGCGTCGTCACGCACCTGCCCGCTATCGCGAAAGTGGTCGATCTGGATGTCCAGCAGGAAGTAGCTGACATACAACACCAGCAGCAGAAAGACTTCACGCTGGCGGCCATAGACCAGACAGAACGCGCCGCCGAGCAGCAACAGCAAAGTCGGCAAGACATTGAACAGGGAGATGAAGAATTCGCTCAGCACCGGCAAGCGTGCAGCTACCAACCCGCCGACCAGCAAAGGCAACGACGAGTAGAAATGGCTGAGGCGCAGATTGGCCGGACGGATCACGCTGGCATCCCGAACGAGAGATGAAGGCATTCTGCCTGCTTCGACTCTTGAAAACAGCGACAGGATGCGACATTCACTTCAATGCCCAGTGCAAAAACGACAACGCCGCCCCTGAGGGCGGCGTTGTGGTTCAACCGATCAGGACTCAGAAGCCCAGAGCGAAATGCTCTTCTTCCATATCCATCAGGTTGTTGGCACCGGACAGCATGGCTTCGACATGCATGCGGGTACGCGGCAGGATGCGCGCGAAGTAGAAGCGAGCGGTCTGCAGCTTGGCCTTGTAGAAAGCCTCATCGTCAGTACCAGCAGCCAGCTTCTCGGCAGCCAGACGCGCCATGTCGGCCCAGAAGTAGGCCAGGCAGGCGTAACCGGAGTACATCAGGTAGTCCACGGAGGCGGCACCGACTTCCTCGCGATCTTTCATCGCGGCCATGCCGATCTTCATGGTGATGTCGCCCCACTCCTTGTTCAGCTTGGCCAGCGGCTCGACGAATTCCTTGACGGCGTCGTTGCCTTCGTTGGCCTGACAGAACTTGTGCACGATCTTGGTGAAGTTCTTCAGAGCGCCGCCCTGAGTCATCAGCACCTTGCGGCCCAGCAGGTCGAGTGCCTGAACGCCGGTGGTGCCTTCGTACATCATGGAGATGCGACAGTCACGCAGGTTCTGCTCCATGCCCCACTCGCTGATGAAGCCGTGGCCACCGTAGATCTGCATGCCATGGGAAGCGGCTTCGAAGCCCACTTCGGTCATGAAGGCCTTGGCGATCGGGGTCAGGAAAGCCAGCAGCTCGTCAGCGGCTTTCTTCTCTTCTTCGTTCTGGCTGTGCTGAACGATATCCACTTGCTTGGCAGTGAAGTAGACCATGGCGCGGTTGCCTTCGGCGAACGCCTTCATGGTCAGCAGCATGCGGCGTACGTCCGGGTGCACGATGATCGGGTCAGCGGCTTTTTCCGGCGCTTTCGGGCCAGTCAGCGAACGCATCTGCAGACGCTCGCGAGCGTACTTGATGCCACCCTGAAAACCGACTTCGGCGTGAGCCAGGCCTTGCAGCGCGGTACCCAGACGAGCGGTGTTCATGAAGGTGAACATGCAGTTCAGGCCTTTGTTGGCCGGGCCGATCAGGAAGCCGGTCGCACCGTCGAAGTTCATCACGCAGGTGGCGTTGCCGTGAATACCCATCTTGTGTTCGATGGAGCCACAGGAAACGGCGTTGCGCTCGCCTACGCCACCTTCGGCGTTGGGCAGGAACTTCGGCACGATGAACAGCGAGATACCCTTGGTACCAGCCGGTGCATCGGGCAGGCGGGCCAGAACGATATGGACGATGTTGTCGGCCATGTCGTGCTCACCAGCGGAAATAAAGATCTTGGTGCCGGTGACCTTGTAGCTACCGTCAGCCTGCGGTTCGGCCTTGGTGCGCAGCATGCCCAGGTCGGTGCCGCAATGCGGCTCGGTCAGGCACATGGTGCCGGTCCACTCGCCGGAAACCAGCTTGGTCAGGTAGGTGTGCTTCTGCTCGTCGGTGCCGTGAGCGCTCAGGGTGTTCATCGCGCCATGGCTCAGGCCGGGGTACATGCCCCAGGACCAGTTGGCCGAACCGACCATCTCGCTGACAGCCAGACCGAGCGATTCCGGCAGGCCTTGGCCGCCGTGCTCGACGTCATGAGCCAGGCTCGGCCAGCCGCCTTCGACGAACTGCTGATAGGCCTCTTTGAAGCCGGTCGGGGTTTTCACACCGGATTCGCTCCAGGTGCAACCCTCGGTGTCACCCACACGGTTCAGCGGTGCCAGAACCTGCTCACAGAACTTGGCGCCTTCCTCGAGGATGGCATCGACCATGTCTGGAGTGGCGTCCTGGCAGCCAGGGAGGCTCTGGTAGTGCGCTTCGTAACCCAGCAGTTCGTCGCGAACGAAACGAATGTCACGCAAGGGGGCCTTGTAGTCAGGCATAACGGTAAACCTCTGCGGTGGATTCCTAGTTGTTAGGGGGACCGGCTTGTCGGTCGCTTTTGGGATTACTCCCAGTTGCCTGGCCACTAGGTTGCGGCCAAAGCAGTCAAACAGGCGTTTGAAACATACGTTTACGCCACCCCCTTGTCAAGCACTGCCAATCGGCCGACTACGCGACCAGATCGATGCTCGGCTGCGGCGCGGATGACTCACCCAAACGCCGATACAGATCAAGATTAGGCGCTGACGGCAGAGGCTGCTGCGTCGGTGAGGAGGGTTGCTCCTTCACCTGCTGAGAGTCGTCACGCTCCTTGCGCGCCTCCACCGCGGCGATGGCCTCTTCGCGACGCTGTTCAGCCAGTTCTACGCGCGCCTGAGCCGCCTGCGCCTGAGCTAGAGCGGCTACACGCAAATCCTGTGGCGAGGGTTCGATGGGCGCGAGCGCAGCGCGCAAGACGATTTCCATCTTGCGCAGCGTCGCCTCAGGGTCGTTGGGGATGGGCGCGGTATCGATGCTGACTTCACCGGAGACGGCGTAACTCTGACCATCCGGCCCACGCTTGAATCCGTAGGTGGGCGCGCCAGCATATTGCCCGCCAACAGCGGCATGCGCCTGCTCGTGAGTCCTGACTTCGCGATCACGCTGTACCAGATCAGCGATTTCCAGCTGTTGCCGACGCAACTCCTGCGGGCTGGCCTCACCATTGCCTCCAGCGCCATCGGCCGGTGCTCGATCAGCCTCTTCACGTTCGGACGCGGGGGAATCCGCTTGCTGCTCCTGTGGCGCAGCAACAGGTGCCTGATCGGCACGAGCAATATCGGGGGAAACATCAGGCGACAGCGACCTGGCCGGCGCAAAAGAGGGTGCAGGAATGAAAGACGGCAGGCTGTTGCCGATCTGCATGAGCGTCCTCCTGCCCTGCTGCGGGCCGCCTCCGCGCGGCCAGGGTGAAACGGCTTATGCGCGGGTGTCGATCAGCGTTCCCAGAACCTCGTCGGCAGTATCGACGACACGCGCATTGGCGCGCACTTCGTTCTCGCCCACGCGCAACGCCACGAGGCTTTCCGTCAGGTCAGGGCGATCACGCTCCGTGACTTGCGAACTGGCATTGACCTGATTCTGCGGCGGAGTCTGGCTGACTTGCTGCGACGGATTGATGGTGTTGCTGGCGATATCACTGGCAGCCTGATCGACACGACGCTGACCGGCCTGGATACCGCTCAACCCCGAATTGAATGCATTGGTGGAGATTTCCATCTACGGCTCCCAGCGGGAATTAGAACCTTATGTACATCATTGAAGCAGAAATCGGCTAAAAAACGTACAGACAAAAGGCTATGGTCAGTCTGCTGTTTATTACCAGCCAGCCAGCAACTCGAGATCGAGGTGCCTCGCAACCGCTTCAGCCGATGCATCCGGCAGACGAGGTACGCGCCCCAGACAGGGTGCCGGCATACGCTCGGCAAGCGTTGCCAGATTCTCTTCAAGACGCGCAGTGTGCGGGTCGACGATATTGGCGACCCATCCGGCCAATGTCAGACCGTCACGCTCGATGGCCTCGGCACTGAGCAGCGCATGGTTGATACAACCGAGGCGCACGCCAATGACGAGGATCACCGGCAACCCCAGAGCAATGGCCAGATCCGAAAGGTTTTCCTCACCGGCTAGCGGTACGCGCCAGCCGCCGGCGCCTTCCACCAGAGAAAAATCAGCACCCTGGGCGAGGACGCCTCGGACAGGCTCCAGCAGGCTGCTGACATTCAGCGTAACGCCTACCTCACGCGCAGCCAGATGCGGGGCAATGGCCGGTTCGAAGGCCAGCGGGTTGATCTCTTCATAACGCAGCGGCAACGAACACTGCGCGAGCAGTGCCAGCGCGTCGTCGTTGCGCAGCCCTTCGGCAGTTCGCGTGCAACCGGAGGCTACCGGCTTGGCCGCCGCAGTGCTCAAACCTCGCAGGCGCGCCGCATGCAGCAGGCCGGCAGCGATGGTGGTCTTGCCGATTTCTGTATCGGTGCCCGTCACAAAGTAGGCATGGGCCATGGCAGCTCCTCGATCAATGCACGGTATGCGCGAACAACTAAAGCGGCTTTTGCAAAACGCCGTACACCACATGATAGGTAGCCGGCAGCCCATCGGGCTGGCGAAAGCGCTCGTAGGCCTCGATCAGTGCACGAATGCGCGAGCGCCCCGTCAGCCCGCCCGGACGACCCGGGTTGAGATTGTGCGCGCCGAGATCCTTCAGCGAGGTGGTCAGGCTACGCAAATCAGGGAAGTGCAGAACTTGCGCTTCACGTTGCAGCGCCAGCACCTGCAGGCCACTGACCGTGCACATCTGCCGGTAATCCTGGAAATGGCGGAAGCGATTGACGTGGACGAAGCCGTCGACCGCCAGCCAACTGTCACGCAGCTCCTGCAACGTGCCCACGCACAGGCTGGAAAAGGCCAGCACACCGCCGGGACGCAGCACGCGACTTGCTTCGCTCAATACTCCCGGGAAGTCCGAACACCATTGCAGCGCCAGGCTGGAGAACAGCAGATCGACGCTAGCATTCTGCAAGGGCAGAGATTCGGCGTCGCCGGCGATAAAGTGTACGGCGCCACCTCGCGGCCTGGCGTGCTGCAACATGCCTTCGGCGATATCCACAGCCAGCCCTTCGCCCTGAACGTAGCGCTCAGCCAACGCGCGCGTGAAATAGCCCGTGCCGCAGCCCAGATCCAACCAACGATGCGGCTGCAGCGACGCCGGCAAGCGCGCCAGCAATTGCGTGCCGACGTTGCGCTGCAACTCGGCTACCGCGTCGTAGCTCGCGGCCGCCCGGGAGAAGGACGCCGCGACCTGACGTTTGTCCGGCAACGCCGCATCACCGTGGGGTGCGCCATGCGCACCAAGAGGCTGGTGAAGCTGGTGCGCACCACCTAACAGGCTCCGCGACACCTCAGGATGTTCAGACATCGTTGGCCTCGCGGATAAAATCGAGCATCACCGTTGCCAAGGTATCCGTCTGGTCGAGCACGAAGGCATGACCGCAATCTTCCACCACGTCCACTTCGCCAGTTGGCAAAAGCGCCAGCAGTGCTTCAGCGGCCGCAGCAGGCACCAGCGCATCCTGCTCGGCCAGCAGGTGCAGTTGGGGCCCGGCAAAACTGGCCAGCGTGGTGCGATTGTCGAGGTTCGCCAGCAGGCGCAACCCGGCCAGCAAAGAGGCCTCGTCGCTGCACGCCAGATTGCCTTGCAGCTGTCGTGACAGGCCGCGCGCATCTGCGCAGCCCTGAGCACAGAGCATGGCGAAGCGCTTGAGGGTAGCGCCGGCGTTCTCCTGGCAGCCCTGATAGAAAGCTGCATAGGTCTGCGCCGGCATTGCCGTCGACCAGGCATCGCTGGCGACGAAACAGGCATTGCTGGCCAGGGTGATCAGGCCAAGGCAGCGCTCGCCGCGACGGGTAGCCAGGGCGCTGGCCAGCATGCCGCCGAGCGACCAGCCGGCCAACCAGCAATCATGCGGCAGACGCGTATCGAGCTCGTCGAGCCAATCGGCAGCCGCTGCGCTGCTCAGTCGCGGCAGGGCCGGCACCTGCACCTGAATTTCGCCGCCCAGCGCCTCGGCCAGCGGTTGCAGCACGGCACTATCCAGGCCCCACCCCGGCAGCAGGATCAGCTTCTCACGCATCGGCCTGCACCTGTGGCCAGCATTCGGCCAACGCATCGAGCAGACGTTCGAGCTGTGCATCGCTGTGCGCAGCGGACAGCGTCACGCGCAAACGGGCGCTGCCAGCCGGTACGGTTGGTGGACGAATCGCGCCAACCAGCAGACCACGCGCCTTGAGCAATGCCGACAGCTTGAGCGCACGCGCGCTGTCGCCCACCAGAATCGGTTGAATCGGCGTGGGGCTGTCCATCAGGCTCAGACCAATCTCGGCAGCGCCCTGCCGAAAGCGCGCGATCAGTCGGTTCAGATGCTCCCGACGCCAGTTTTCGCTGCTCAGCAACTCCAGGCTTTTCAGCGTGGCGCAGGCCACGGCCGGCGGCTGGCTGGTGGTATAGATATAGGGGCGAGCGAACTGGATCAGGGTTTCGATCAGTTCCTCGCTGCCGGCGACGAAGGCGCCGGCGGTACCAAAGGCCTTGCCCAGCGTGCCGACCAGAACCTGCACATCATCCTGGCCCAGACCGAAGTGCTCGACGATACCGCCACCGCTGGCGCCCAGCGGGCCAAAGCCATGGGCATCGTCGACCATCACCCAGGCCCCGGCGGCACGCGCCTCGGCACACAATGCCGGTAGATCGGCCAGGTCGCCGTCCATGCTGAACACGCCATCGGTGACCACCAGGCTGTTGCCCGTGGCCTTGCGCAAGCGGTTGGCCAGGCTCACAGCATCGTTGTGCAGGTAACGGGAAAATCGCGCGCCGGAGAGCAGGCCCGCATCGAGCAGCGAGGCGTGGTTGAGGCGATCCTCCAGCACGCTGTCGCCCTGCCCAACCAGTGCGGTGACGACGGCCAGGTTGGCCATGTAGCCAGTGGAAAACAGCAGCGCACGCGGCCGACCGGTGAACGCGGCCAGAGCCTCCTCCAGCTCATGGTGCGGGGTGCTGTGGCCAATGACCAGGTGCGATGCACCACCGCCGACGCCCCATTTCTCAGTGCCCTGCTGCATCGCGCGAATTACCTCGGGGTGATTGGCCAGGCCGAGGTAGTCGTTGGAACAGAAGGCCAGCAGCTCTTGACCATCAGCCCTCACCTGCGGCCCTTGCGGGGTCTGCAACAACGGACGCTGACGGAACAGATCGGCAGCCTGACGCTCGGCCAGGCGAGCAGCGAGATCGAAAGACATTACGCAGTACCTGTAGGCGCGAACGCATGGGCGAACAGGTTCGCGCCTACGTTGAGAGATCAGGCCGAGGCGGCGTTGTAGAACAACTTGGAGTCGCGCTGCTCGACCAGTGCCTGCTCGATGGCGGCCTGGTGCACCTCGTCGGCATGCTCCTCGCGCTCTTCGGGCTTGATGCCAAGGCGCTTGAACAGGGCCATGTCCTTGTCCGCCTGCGGGTTGGCGGTGGTCAGCAGCTTCTCGCCGTAGAAGATCGAGTTGGCACCGGCCATGAAGGCCAGGGCCTGCATCTGCTCGTTCATCGCTTCGCGGCCAGCGGACAGGCGCACGTGGGATTTCGGCATCATGATCCGTGCCACGGCCAAGGTGCGGATGAAGTCGAACGGATCGACATCCTTTTCCTCGGCCAGCGGCGTGCCCTTGACCTTGACCAGCATGTTGATCGGCACACTCTCCGGGTGCTCCGACAGGTTGGCCAACTGGATCAGCAGCCCGGCGCGATCGTCCACCGACTCGCCCATACCGAGGATGCCGCCCGAGCAGATCTTCATCCCCGCCTCGCGCACGTAGGCCAGGGTCTGCAGGCGCTCGCCATAGGTACGGGTGGTGATGATATTGCCGTAGAACTCCGGTGAGGTATCGAGGTTGTGGTTGTAGTAGTCCAGCCCCGCCTCGGCCAAGGCAACGGTCTGTTCCTGATCCAGACGGCCCAAGGTCATGCAGGTTTCCAGGCCAAGCTTCTTCACGCCCTTGACCATCTCCAGCACGTAGGGCATGTCCTTGGCGGACGGGTGCTTCCACGCCGCGCCCATGCAGAAGCGGGTCGAGCCGATAGCCTTGGCCTCGGCAGCGGCCTCCAGCACCTTCTGCACCTCCATCAGCTTTTCCTTGTCCAGGCCAGTGTTGTAGTGACCGGACTGCGGGCAGTACTTGCAGTCTTCCGGGCAGGCACCGGTCTTGATCGACAGCAGGGTCGAGACCTGGACACGATTCGGGTCGAAGTGCTGGCGATGGACGCTCTGCGCCTGGAACAGCAGGTCGTTGAAAGGCTGCTCGAACAGCGCGCGAACCTCAGCGAGGCTCCAGTCGTGGCGGGTGGTGATTTCAGCGGTTGCGCTCATCTGAGAAGTCCTTCGACGCTTGGTGGCATCTGTTGTCAGGCCCACAGGGGGCATTCAGGCTTTGGCCATCATAAGTGGCGATTGGATGCTGTCAACCACGATAAAGACACAGGTTTACATTTGATCATTTATCAACCAATAGAACTTATGTCATGGCACAAGGCCAAATGCTTACCCCTCCAACAGGATGCTCTGCATGCAGGTAGAAGGTTTTTTCGAAGGGCTCGGCGAAGCGCTGGGCCGCGCCATCCGCTTCATCGTCGACATGCTGTCCGGCGTGCTGGGTGCCATGGCCGATGCCATCGATGATTTTCTCCATGGCCTGGCCAGGGCCATCGGTATGGATGTATCGATCTTCAGCATCATCCTGCTGATCATTGGCTTGCTGTTTCTTTTCAGCGGCGTTCGCTCGTTGTTGCGCGGCTCGATCATCGGCGGGGTGATCTGGCTGTTTCTCGGGTTGGTAGTGATGGGCTGGCTCATTCGCTGAGAGCCAACTAGGCTCAGGGCTTTCGCTCACGGACGAGCTGCCATGCCTCCACTCGATCTGTCATCACTGCAACGCCCTGCCTGGCTATGTCAGCGCCGCCACTGCCAGCTTTGCGACGAAGCCACCGATCACCCCACGCACAACATCTGCACGGCTTGCGAATCCGAACTGCCCTGGCTCGGTGCGCACTGTCAGGTCTGTGCGGTTCCGCTACCCGCTCACGACCTGATCTGCGGGGCCTGCCAATCAAAGTCGCCGAGTTTCACCCGCGTGGAAGCGCCCTGGCGCTACGCCTTCCCGATCGACAACCTGATCACTCGCTTCAAACACCAGGCGCAATGGCCATACGGTCGCCTGCTCGCCGAGCTATTGGCCGAGCATCTGACGCATGCCTACGACGAGGGGCTGCCGCGCCCACACATGCTGCTACCTGTGCCCCTGGCACGTCAGCGCCAGCGCCGTCGCGGCTTCAACCAGGCGCAGATGCTTGCCGACTGGCTTGGCACCAGCCTGAACCTGCCGGTTCGCGCTGACTGGCTGCAACGCCGCGTGGACACGCCCGCACAGCAGGGATTGGACGCCGCCACGCGCAAG
Organism: Pseudomonas mendocina; assembly: GCF_003008615.1. NCBI lineage: Bacteria > Pseudomonadati > Pseudomonadota > Gammaproteobacteria > Pseudomonadales > Pseudomonadaceae > Ectopseudomonas > Ectopseudomonas mendocina. The sequence goes on along the minus strand of NZ_CP027657.1, from coordinate 2,925,686 downwards.
CGCAACCTGCGCCAGGCCTTTACCCTGGAGAGCAACGCCAGGATCACCGGCTGCCACCTGGCGCTGATCGATGATGTGCTCACCACCGGCGCGACTGCTGGCATTCTTGCCAACCTGCTGCGCCGAGCAGGCGCCCTGCGCGTCGATGTCTACTGCCTGGCCCGTACGCCACGACCGGGCGATGGCTGACTTGACGTGCCAAGCGCAGTCACGCACCGTGCCCGGCACTGCCCGCAGCCGCTCAGAAGCCATGTCACAACTCGATCCCCTAGCCCAATTGCTCAGCCGCCGCCCGAAACGCCTGGCCCTGCTGGAGCAGATCGCCGAACAGGGCTCCATCACCCGTGCAGCAAAGGCCGCCGGCCTCAGCTACAAGGCCGCCTGGGACGCCATCGACGAGTTGAACAACCTCTCCGAACAACCGCTGGTCAGCCGCAGCGTCGGCGGCAAGGGCGGCGGCGGTGCGCACCTGACGCCCGCAGGTGAGCGTCTGCTGGCATTGCACCAACGCCTGCAGGCGCTGCAAGCGCAGGTGCTGCAAGCCGTCGATGATGATGCCGACCTGCAATTGCTCGGTCGCCTGATGCTGCGCACCAGCGCACGCAACCAACTGGCCGGACGCGTCTGCGCCATCGTCGCGCAGGGCCACAACGATCTCATCGCCATCGAGCTGCCCGGCGGTGCGCGCCTGCAGGCACAGATCACCCGTGACAGTACCGAGCGGCTGCAACTGGACATCGGCAGCCCAGTGGTCGCTCTGATCAAGGCGGGCTGGCTGAAATTGCACCCCGCCTCGTCTGCCTGCGCAGATCTCGATAACAGCCTGGAAGGGCAGATCGAACAAATCCTGCCCGCCAACGACGGCCCCAGCGAAGTCCGTATCGCCCTGGCCAACGGCCAGACACTGTGCGCGCTGGCTGACGCCGAACATCTGCAACGTCTGGGACTGGAAGTTGGCGCCCCGGTGAACACGCAGTTTGCCGCCAGCCAGGTACTGCTCGGCACGCAACTGTAGGGCGGGTGCAACCCGCCAGCGAGCTCAACGGCGGGTTGCACCCGCCCTACGCCACGCGCAAGCCGTTAGACTGTGCAGCCAGTCATACGGAGCCGCTCATGAGCCACCCCTTTTCCACCCTCACCCCGGATCTGGTGCTCGATGCCGTGGAGAGCCTCGGCTATCTCAGCGACGCCCGCGTACTGGCGCTCAACAGTTACGAGAACCGCGTCTATCAGGTAGGCATCGAGGGCGAAACACCGCTGATCGCCAAATTCTACCGGCCGGATCGCTGGAGCGATGAAGCGATCCTTGAAGAGCATGCCTTCAGCCTGGAGCTGGCCGAACATGAGGTACCGGTAGTCGCACCGCTGGCGCGCGATGGCGAAACGCTGTTCAAACACGGGGGTTTTCGCTTCGCCCTGTTCCCGCGTCGCGGTGGCCGCGCACCGGAGCCGGGCAATCTCGACCAGCTCTATCGCCTCGGCCAGTTGCTCGGGCGCATGCATGCCATAGGCGCCAGCCGCCCCTTCGCTCATCGCGAAACCCTGGCGGTGGATAACTTCGGCCACGCCGCCCTGGCCTCCTTGCTCGAGGGCGGTTTCGTGCCACGCAGCTTGCTACCGGCTTACGAGTCGGTAGCGCGCGATCTGCTCGCACGCCTGGATGAACTGTTCGCCCGCGTGCGCTACACGCCGATTCGCCTGCACGGCGACTGCCACCCTGGCAACCTGTTGCACCGCGACGACGCCTTCCATGTCGTCGACCTCGACGACTGCCGCATGGGCCCCGCGGTACAAGATCTGTGGATGATGCTGGCCGGCGAGCGTCATGAGCGCCTCGGCCAACTGGCCGAACTGGTAGACGGTTATCAGGAGTTCCACGACTTCGCTGCCCGCGAACTGCCGCTGATCGAAGGCCTGCGCGCCTTGCGCCTGATGCACCACAGTGCCTGGATCGCGCGGCGCTGGGACGACCCGGCCTTTCCCCTGGCCTTCCCCTGGTTCGCCGGCGAACGTTACTGGGGCGACCAGATTCTCGCCCTGCGTGAGCAGATGGCAGCACTGGATGAAGAGCCATTGCGACTTTTCTGAGACGTAGCCCGGATGCAATCCGGGCTGCAATTCCCGGATTTCATCCGGGCTACGCCCATATCGGTATTACACGCGGCAAGCCCGGACATGACCGATACAGTTGTGCACACCGTGTAAAGTTTGCCTTACGACTTCCCCGATGCCTCGGTATACGGAAAAAACCGAACGAACAGACAACAGCAGAGCACGACGCTTAAAATCTCACGCCCCCTCAGCTGCCCTGACCAAGGATCCTCAATGGCCACCGCCAACCCGCAACGCGGGTACATTCTGGGCCTTACCGCCTATGTCATCTGGGGACTGTTCCCCATCTACTTCAAAGCCATCCAGCACATCCCGTCACTGGAGATCATCGTCCACCGCGCCATCTGGTCGGCGCTGTTCGGTGCCATCCTGCTGATGCTGTGGAAGCATCCGGGCTGGTGGCGCGAGCTGCGTGAACACCCCAAACGCTTGCTGGTGCTGGCTGGTTGCGGCCTGCTGATCGCCAGCAACTGGCTGGTGTACGTGTGGGCGGTGAACAACGAACGCATGCTCGAGGCCAGTCTGGGTTACTACATCAACCCGCTGATCAACGTGTTGCTCGGTCTGTTGATCCTCGGCGAGCGACTGCGCCGCCTGCAGTGGGTCGCTGTGGGGCTGGCCGCGATCGGTGTGGCGCAGCAGGTGTGGCAAGTGGGTAGCCTGCCCTGGGTGTCGCTGGTGCTGGCGCTGACCTTCGGTTTCTACGGGCTGATCCGCAAGAAGGCGCCCGTCGCCGCCCTGCCCGGCCTGGTGGTGGAAACCTGGCTGCTGTTGCCAGTGGCCCTGGCCTGGCTGGCCCTGCACCCGGCGGCGATGAGCAGCCAAGCGGAGTTCTGGAGCAGCTCGCAGTGGCTGTGGCTAGCCGCTGCCGGCCCGATCACGCTGATCCCACTGGTGTGCTTCAACGCCGCTGCGCGCCACCTACCCTACACCACCCTGGGCTTTCTGCAGTACATCGCACCGACCCTGGTGATGCTGCAGGCGATCTTCCTGTTCGGCGAGCACTTCGACCCGGCCAAACTGATGGCCTTCGCCTTCATCTGGGCCGGTCTGGCGGTATACAGCCTGGATATCTGGCTGAACCTGCGCAAACGCCCGGCCGAGTGAACGACCGGTGCGCGCGACGCCCTGTAGGGTGCGCCGCGCGCACCGGCTTTACCACGTGATTGAACAGAAAACGCTCACCGGCCGCCAAGCCGCACCACGCATGGCATGGCGCCTTCCACCCCCGGCTTATCCACAGAATCATCCCCGGCATTTGTGCACAAGCCTTTGATCCTGTTGATTTTTTAGCCGCCCAATGAAAAGCCCCGGCACACTAGGCAGTACACCGGGGCTCCCCAGTTTATCCACAGGGTGATCCACGCAAGCCGTGGATATCCGCTGCGTCAGTCTTCCTGACGCAGATTCAGCTCCACCATCAGGTCATCGGCGAGGGTTTCCAGGCGCGCCTGCAACTGCTCCAGCGCCAGAGTCTCCGGTACCGCCAGCAGCGCCTCGGCCGTGAACAGCAACTCACCACTCATCGGCGCTGGCGTCACCTCGGTGAGCAGGTTCTCCAGGTTGACGCCCTGCTCGGCCAGCACACGGGTGATATCGCGCACGATGCCGGGGCGGTCGTTGCCTACCAGCTCCAGCCGAATCGACGTGAAACGCCGGCCTGGTTCACTGCCGCTGGCCGCCAATTGCACACGGATACCCTGCGCGCTCAGCGCCTCCAGCTCCTTGATCAGGGCGCCATGCGCTTCGGCCGGCACGTCCACCCGTACGATCCCTGCGAACTGGCCTGCCATGCGCGCCATGCGGCTTTCCAGCCAGTTGCCACCATGGGCCGCGACGCTGCCAGCCAGACGTTCGACCAACCCCGGTTGATCCTCGGCAATCACTGTCAGTACCAGATGATCCATGTACTACCTCACTCGTTCACAGGACTCGGAAAGGTCAGCGACTCAGCGCCAGCCAGTAGGTGTAGAACTGCTCGTCGCGCACATAACCCAGGCGCTCGTACAGCCGCTGCCCGGCCAGATTGGTTTTCGCCGTCTCCAGCTGCAGACCGCAGGCGCCAGAGGCTTCGGCATGGACACGTGCCGCGTTCATCAGCGCCTCGCCGACGCCGCCACGCCGAGCCGTTTCGTCGACATACAGATCACTGAGCAACCAGGCCGGTTCCAGCGCCAGCGAGGACTGCAAGGGATAGAGCTGCACGAAGCCCTGCGCCACGCCCTGCTTGTCGCGGGCGATGAGCAACTGCGAATCGCCGCGCTGCAGGCGCTGGCCCAGGAAGGCGGCGATGTCCGCCTCGTCGCGTGGTACCTCGTAGAAACGCAGATAGCCCGCGAACAAGCGGGTGAGATCGTCCAGATCATCGGCAACGACAGCGGATACGGGCATGGCAGACTCCTGAAAGGTTCAGCGCAGTATAGGCGAGGTCGCGTAGGCCATATTCGGCGGGTTGTCAGTAGCCCGATCAATTAATCGTGTACGTTTTTACGAATTTTATGAAACAATGGGTCACTATTTTGCACACACAATGTATCGAACGTGACTGCAAATAGTCTTTTGGTCGCAGACTGACGCAACCCCACTGCATTTCCCCAGAATCTTGATGTAGTATGCCGCGCCTCGGACTACAAGACGGCGACTCCGTCTCCGACGGGCCTTCTGGAAAGTTAGGCGAGGCGCTCGGCGCATGGCGAATGCAGGCCAGGAAGCGGATTTCACAGACGCTCCACGGCCGCTTTCAGTGCAGCGCTGACGACACACGACTGTATGGATACAGACGGTAAGGCGACGCAGGAAGGCAAAGCCAAGGTGGTTTTTAGAGGTGCCCGAAGCGGCTATCGAGTAAAGCTCAGAGAGTGAGGCAAGTGATGACTGAACGCGTTCAAGTCGGTGGCCTGCAGGTCGCCAAAGCCCTGTACGACTTCGTGAACAACGAAGCCATCCCCGGTACCGGCATCGCTGCCGACAAGTTCTGGGCCGGTGCCGCTGCGGTCATCAAGGACCTGGCACCGAAGAACCGTGCCTTGCTGGCCAAACGTGACGAACTGCAAGCGCAGATCGATGCCTGGCACCAGGCACGCAAGGGCCAGGCCCATGACGCTGCTGCCTACAAGGCCTTCCTGCAAGAGATCGGCTACCTGCTACCCGAGCCTGCCGACTTCCAGGCCACCACCAGCAATGTCGACGAAGAGATCGCCCGCCTGGCCGGCCCGCAGTTGGTCGTGCCGGTGATGAACGCGCGCTTCGCCCTGAACGCCTCCAACGCCCGCTGGGGCTCGCTGTACGACGCCCTCTACGGCACCGACGTGATCAGCGAAGAAGGCGGCGCCGAGAAAGGCAAGGGTTACAACAAGGTACGTGGCGACAAGGTCATCGCCTTCGCCCGCGCCTTCCTCGACGAAGCCGCGCCGCTGGCCGCTGGCTCGCACGTCGATGCCACCGGCTACGCCATCGTCGGCGGCCGCCTGGTCGTCGCCCTCAAGGGCGGCAGCAACAGTGGCCTGCGTGACGACGCACAGCTGGTCGGCTACCAGGGTGACGCCAACGCGCCAATCGCCGTACTGCTCAAGCACAACGGCCTGCACTTCGAAATCCAGATCGACCCGAACAGCCCGGTCGGCAGCACCGATGCCGCGGGCGTCAAAGACGTGCTGATGGAAGCCGCGCTGACCACCATCATGGACTGCGAAGACTCCGTGGCTGCCGTCGATGCCGACGACAAGGTCGTGGTCTATCGCAACTGGCTGGGCCTGATGAAAGGTGACCTGGCCGAGGAAGTCTCCAAGGGCGGCAAGACCTTCACTCGTACCATGAATCCGGATCGCGTCTACACCAAGGTCGACGGTTCCGAGCTGACCCTACATGGCCGTTCGCTGTTGTTCGTGCGTAACGTCGGCCACCTGATGACCAACCCGGCCATCCTCGACGCCGAAGGCAACGAGATTCCGGAAGGCATCCAGGACGCGCTGTTCACCAGCCTGATCGCTATCCACAACCTCAATGGCAACACCACGCGCAAGAACACCCGCACTGGCAGCGTGTACATCGTCAAGCCGAAGATGCACGGCCCGGAAGAAGTGGCCTTCGCCAGCGAAATCTTCTCCCGCGTCGAAGATACCCTGGGCCTGCCGCGCAACACCCTGAAAGTCGGCATCATGGACGAAGAGCGTCGCACCACCGTCAACCTCAAGGCGTGCATCAAGGCCGCCAGCGAGCGCGTGGTGTTCATCAACACCGGCTTCCTCGACCGTACCGGTGACGAAATCCACACCTCCATGGAAGCTGGCGCCGTAGTGCGCAAGGCCGCCATGAAGAGCGAAACCTGGATCGGCGCCTACGAGAACAACAACGTCGACGTCGGCCTGGCCACCGGCCTGCAAGGTCGTGCGCAGATCGGCAAGGGCATGTGGGCCATGCCGGATCTGATGGCCGCCATGCTCGAGCAGAAGATCGCTCACCCGCTGTCCGGCGCCAACACCGCCTGGGTACCCTCGCCGACTGCCGCTGCCCTGCACGCCCTGCACTACCACAAGGTCGACGTGTTCGCTCGTCAGGCCGAGCTGGCCAAGCGTACCCCGGCGTCGGTGGATGACATCCTGACCATTCCGCTGGCCAAGGACACCAACTGGAGCCAGGAAGAGATCCGCAACGAGCTGGACAACAACTCGCAAGGCATCCTTGGCTACGTGGTGCGCTGGATCGACCAGGGCGTGGGTTGCTCCAAGGTGCCGGACATCAATGATGTCGGCCTGATGGAAGACCGCGCCACCCTGCGTATCTCCAGCCAACTGCTGGCCAACTGGCTGCGCCACGGTATCGTCACCGAAGCGCAGGTGGTCGAGAGCCTCAAGCGCATGGCACCGGTGGTCGATCGTCAGAACGAGAACGACCCGCTGTACCGCCCGCTGGCACCGGACTTCGACAACAACATCGCCTTCCAGGCTGCCCTGGAGCTGGTGGTCGAAGGCACCAAGCAGCCCAATGGCTACACCGAGCCGGTGCTGCACCGCCGTCGTCGCGAATTCAAGGCCAAGAACGGTCTGTAAGTCGCGCGACAAGGCACTACAAAACGTAGTGCCCGAGCATGAAAAAACCGCCCTCAGGGGCGGTTTTTTCATGGGCCGTGGATAACTGCAAGTGGCAGTACCTACGTTGGCATGGCCCGGCGGACTGTTCGCTCGCGCTACGAGCGGTCGGCGCCCCGATCCGCCCTACAACCTAACACCAGGGTTACCCCTGACATAGAGCGTACCGGGCGGCGATCCGTGCGCAAAGCAGTACGCCGCTATTGTGCCGCCTTCTCCGCCGTTGCCCCTGTGGTGTTGCCCAGCAGGCTGGCGGTCGCCGTCTGCACGAAGGCCGAGAGTTTGCGCTCCAGGTCACTGCGCGCCTGAGCGTCATCGATCACCTCTGCACGGGCGTCATGGCCCAACTGGTAACGGAACAAGCGCGCCTCGCGATCACGCGGCTTGATCAGAATCCGCTCACCGGTCACCAAGCCAACCGTCTGGTCGCTGCCGGACGGCTTGATCACCGCCAACCCCTCATCGCCCGGTGGCAGCGCCAGCAGGTCACGGCCCCAGCACTGCTGCTGCACCGGCTGGCCAAGGCGGCCCATGATGGTCGGCACCACATCGATCTGGCTGCCGACGGTGCTGCTGCTGCCACCAAAGGTTTCCTGCACGCCGGGGCCGATCAACAGCAGCGGGATACTGAAACGCGACAGATCCATCTCGGTGATCTGTTCGTCGTTACCGAACCCATGGTCACCCAGCACCACGAACAGGGTGTCCTTGAAATAAGGCTCCTGGCGCGCCTTGGCGAAGAACTGGCCGAGTGACCAGTCGGCGTAGCGCATCGCGGTCAGGTGCTCGTCCAGCGAGCCATGGCCGGTGACACGCTCGACCGGCAGGCTCGAAGGCAGGGCATAAGGCGTGTGGTTGGACAGCGTCTGCAGCAACGCATAGAACGGTTTTCCCTGGCTCCCAAGGCGCGCCAGTTCGTCAGCACCACGGGCGAACATGTCCTGATCGGACACCCCCCAGGTCGGGTCGATGAATACCGGATCGACGAAATCGTCGCGGCCGACGAAGTTGCGCATGCCCTGGTTGGCGAAGAAGCCGGACTGGTTATCCCAGGAGAAACTGCCGTTGTACACGTAGACATCGTCATAGCCCCGGGCACTAAGCAGTTGCGGCAAGCCGGAGAACTGATGGCCGCCCTCGGGCATGCGCATCAGGTATTCGAACGCCGGCAGGTTGGGGAAGCAGGCCATGGTGGCGAACATACCCTGGTGGGTGTGGGTGCCGTTGGAAAACACGCGTTGGAACAACAACCCTTCTTTGGCAAGCGCATCGAAATTCGGCGTGATGCCATCGCGGTTGCCCATGGCGCCGATGTAGCGACCGGCCATGCTCTCCATGAGGATCACCACCACATTGCGCACCTGCGGCAACTGGCCTTCGGCAGGCGGCGTGTAAACGCGGCGCACGGCGGCCTGGTCGGCGTCGATCAATCGATCACGCGGGGTCAGCAACATGTCGCGGGTGACCTGCAGCGCCTCGGCAGCTGGCAGGGTGGCCTTCCAGCTATTGTCGCGATGATCGGAGAAGTAGTTCGAGGCCGCGTCCACCAACGTCAGGGTACCGTTGAGCCCCAGATGATTGGCGAACATGGAATCGGTGGTATAGGCGTCGCCCCAGCGCAGCGGCGGGCCGGAACGCAGGGTGCCGCGCGCAGCCACGACGCAGACCAGCAGGAACAGCACGAATACCGCCGTACGCGCCGGCCAACGTGGGGCGACGGCATGCTCAGGAGCCCGCGTGGCGCGCTCGATACGGCGGAACAGCCAGGCCAGCAGCAGCGTCGCCAATGCCCAGACCAGCAGCAGGCGCACCACCGGGAAGCCATTCCAGATCATGCTGGTGACCGTGCCCAGATCCTCCTGCATGTACTGGAACACCAGACTGTTCAGGCGCTGGTGGAATTCCCGATAGAAGTTCAGTTCGACCACGGCGAAGAACAGGCACAGGCTGGTAGCGAAGGTCAGCCAGGCCACGTGCAGACGCCGCGCCCGCATCGCTCGCACACTGAGCAGCGACAGGCTCAGCGGAACGCACAGGTAGACGATCAGGCGCAGGTCGAAGCGTGCGCCATTGACAAAGGCTTCGACGAAGGTGGTGCTCGGCGTGTCGGCGATCAGCGCGTGGTTGTAGGCCAACAGCCCGGCACGGGCCAGGGCGAAGAGCAGCAACATGCACAGGGCACTGCCCAGAATGAATGCCAGATGACTGCCGATACTGATGGATGTAGCCGGTCTGCCTGCTAGTGAGGATGACTGCATTGGACTGCCTTGCGATTCTGCGGAGAGCCTGGCCTGCCGGGCGACGGAAGCGACACGGCATCAGGGGTCACCAGTGTGCATCAGTAGACGTTAAAATTTCGTCAAATGAGAAGAATTTTCGTCTCAAGCAATACCCCTACTACTTATGTGCAATGGGCAAGGTACGCAGGCCTGGCCACACTGGCATTCTCCCCAAACCACGAGGCCGCTCCATGAGCAAAGCGGACGCGCTCTCCCAGGCCGGCAAAACGGCTGTACTGCAGAACATCCACGGCACCATGGAATTCCTGCAGAAATTTCCGCCGTTCAACCAGATGGACACCGCCCACCTGGCCTACCTGGTCGAGAATTGCCAGTTGCGCTTCTACGATGAAGGCGAATCGATCATCAAGCCGAGCGACGGCGTGGTCGAGCATTTCTACATCGTCAAACAGGGCCGGGTGCACGGCGAACGACCGCACTCGGCCAGACGCGGCACCGAGACCACCTTCGAGATCACTGCTGGCGAGTGCTTTCCCCTCGCCGCGCTGATCGGCGAACGTGCCACGCGCACCGAGCACCTGGCTGCGGAAGAGACGTTCTGCCTGCTGCTGGCCAAGCACGCCTTCATCAAGCTGTTCGCCATTTCCAACCCCCTGCGCGACTTCGCCCTGCGTGGCGTCAGCAGCCTGCTCGATCAGGTCAACCAGCAGGTGCAATTGCGCGCGGTGGAAACCCTCGGCGCACAGTATTCGCTGGACACGCGCCTGGGTGAGCTGGCCATGCGGCAGCCCATCGGTTGCACTCCGGATACGCCACTGCGCGATGCCGTGCGCCTGATGCACGAGCAACATGTCGGCAGCATCGTGATTCTCGATGACAAGCGCCATCCGCTTGGCATCTTCACCCTGCGCGACCTGCGCCGGGTCGTGGCAGATGGCATCGACCTGGCCCAGCCAATCGCCAACCTGATGACCCACCGCCCGTTCTACCTGGCACCGGACGCCAGCGCGTTCGATGCCGCCATCGCCATGACCGAACGGCATATCGCCCATGTCTGCCTGGTAGAGAACGAACAACTGTGCGGGGTGATTTCCGAGCGTGACCTGTTCAGCCTGCAACGTGTGGATCTGGTGCACCTGGCGCGCACCATCCGCCATGCCGGCAAGATCGAGACCCTGGCCGGGCTGCGCAGCGACATCCGCCTGCTGGTCGACCGCATGCTGGCCCACGGCGCCAGCTCGACGCAGATCACCCACATCGTCACCCTGCTCAACGACCACACCGTGTGCCGGGTGATCGAACTGACCCTCGAAGAAATGGGCGACCCCGGCATTCCGTTCACCTGGCTGTGCTTCGGCAGCGAAGGGCGCCGTGAGCAGACCCTGCATACCGATCAGGACAACGGCATCCTCTTCGAAGCAGCCGACGCGGCCGAAGCAGCCCTCATTCGTGGACGGCTGTTACCACTTGCCGCAGAAATCAACCAGCGCCTGGGCCGCTGCGGCTTCACCCTGTGCAAGGGCAACATCATGGCTGGCAACCCCGAGCTGTGCCTGTCGCGCCAGGAGTGGTCACGTCGCTTCAGTCGCTTCGTGCTGGAAGCCACCCCGGAAAACCTGCTGGGTTCGTCGATCTACTTCGACCTGCGGGCGATCTGGGGGCCGCTGGATGGCTGCGAACAACTGCGCCATGAATTGCTTCTGCACGTGGGCGACAACAACCTGTTCCAGCGCATGCTGGCCGAAAATGCGCTGCGCCAGCGCCCACCAGTCGGACGTTTTCGCGACTTCGTGGTGGCCCGCTCCGGAGCCGACAAGGACACCCTGGATCTCAAGGTGCAAGGTCTGACGCCCTTCGTCGATGGCGCGCGCTTGCTCGCCCTGGCCAATGGTATTGGCGCGGTCGGCACGCTGGAGCGACTGCGCGCACTGATCGCCAAGGGTGTGATCGACGCCCAGGACGGCGCAGCTTTCGAAGAGGCCTATCACTTCATTCAACAGACGCGCATGCAGCAACACCAGTTGCAGGCGCGCGACGAGCGCCCCTACTCCAACCGACTCGACCCGGACAGCCTGAACCTGCTGGATCGACGTATCCTGCGCGAATCCTTCCGCCAGGCCCAGCGCCTGCAAAGCAGCCTGGCACTGAGGTATCAGTTATGAGCAAGTTCAACTGGTTCAGCGGCCGCGGCCCGGCCCTGACCCAGCAGCAGTTGGAGCGCCGCCAGGCCCTGGCCGAACCCGCGCCCCTCGACGAGCGTCCGCTGCGCGAGCAGCGCTTCGTCGTGCTCGATCTGGAAACCACCGGCCTCAACATGCGCCGCGACCTGGTCTTGTCGATCGGCGCGGTGGTGATCGAGAACGGTGCCATCGACCTCGGCCAGCAGTTCGAACGTACCCTGCATCGCCCGGATCATCACGCCAGCGCCAGCACCCTGATTCACGGCATCGCGCCGGGCGAAGTGGCCCGCGGCGTCGACCCTGCCCAAGCACTGCTGGATTTCATGGAGTTCGTCGGCGACAGCCCGTTGCTGGCCTTCCATGCCGAGTTCGACCGACGCATGCTGGCTGGCGCCCTGAAACAAAGCCTGGGCTATCGCCTGCAGCATCGTTTCTTCGATGTCGCCGAAATCGCCCCGCTGCTCTGTCCGCAATCACGTATTCGCCAGGGCGGCCTGGACAAGTGGATCACCGAGTTCGGCCTGCAGGTGCAACAACGTCACCACGCCAGCGCCGATGCCCTGGTCACCGCCGAGCTGAGCCTGATGCTGTTCAGCAAGGCTCGCCGCCAGGGCGCGGACAGTTTGATCGAGCTGGAGCGTCGCCTCTCCAGCCGCCGTCGGCGCCAGCAGGCAATGTCGCTCTGACCCTATCTCCACGCCAGGTACACGCGCTCTTGTCCAGCTGAGCTGTCGCCTGACCAGCGCCCGGTGCGCGCAGCGCACCATACTCCTTGAGCGCTCGCAAGTTGATCCCCCAGTAGGGTGCGCCGTGCGCACCGAATCCCACGCATTCCCCGATAAGCACGGAACTCCCCTGTGCCCACAACGAAAAAGGGCAGCCCGAGGGCTGCCCTTGTTGTTACCGCGTCAGGAATCAGTGAGCAGCTGCACCACTGGCACCCAGGCCGGTTTGCGAACGAACGAACTGCGGCAGGAAGCGTGCACGCTCGTCGTTGGCAGCCGTGGACTTGTCGGTGATCGAGAAGAACCAGATACCGATGAAGGCAACGGTGATGGAGAACAGCGCCGGATACTCGTACGGGAAGATCGCCTTGGCGTTACCCAGTACCGAGACCCAGACGGTCGGGCCGAGGATCATCAGGGTGACCGCGGTGATCAGGCCCAGCCAGCCGCCGATCATGGCGCCACGGGTGGTCAGGTTCTTCCAGTACATGGAGAGGAACAGCACCGGGAAGTTGCAGCTCGCCGCGATGGAGAAAGCCAGGCCAACCATGAAGGCGATGTTCTGCTTCTCGAAGGCGATGCCCAGAACGATGGCCAGAACGCCAAGGCATAGGGTGGTGATCTTCGATACGCGCAGCTCATCTTTCTCGTTGGCTTTGCCCTTCTTGTACACGCTGGCGTACAGGTCGTGCGACACGGCAGAGGCGCCTGCCAGGGTCAGACCGGCAACCACCGCGAGGATGGTGGCGAAGGCCACGGCCGAGATGAAGCCCAGGAAGATGCTGCCGCCCACGGCGTTGGCCAGGTGCACCGCCGCCATGTTGTTACCACCGATCAGGCCGCCCGCGGCATCGCGGAAGTCCGGGTTGGTGCCGACCAGCAGGATCGCGCCGAAGCCGATGATGAAGGTCAGGATGTAGAAGTAACCGATGAAGCCAGTCGCGTAGAACACCGACTTGCGGGCTTCCTTGGCATTGCTCACGGTGAAGAAGCGCATGAGGATGTGCGGCAGACCCGCAGTACCGAACATCAGCGCCAGGCCGAGGGAGATCGCCGAAATCGGATCCTTCACCAGGCCGCCGGGGCTCATGATCGCCTCGCCTTTCTCATGCACCTTGATGGCTTCGGAGAACAGCATGGAGAAGTCGAAGTTGACGTGCTTCATCACCATCAGCGCCATGAACGAGGCACCGGACAGCAGGATCACCGCCTTGATGATCTGTACCCAGGTGGTGGCCAGCATGCCGCCGAACAGCACATACAGCACCATCAGCACACCGACCATGATCACGGCGACGTGGTAGTCCAGGCCGAACAGCAGCTCGATCAGCTTGCCGGCACCGACCATCTGCGCGATCAGGTAGAAGGCCACCACCACCAGCGAACCGCTGGCGGACAGGGTACGGATTTCCTTCTGCTTGAGACGATAGGAAGCCACGTCGGCGAAGGTGTATTTACCCAGGTTGCGCAGGCGCTCGGCGATCAGGAAGAGGATCACCGGCCAGCCGACCAGGAAGCCGATAGAGTAGATCAGGCCGTCGTAACCGCTGGTGAACACCAGGGCGGAAATACCCAGGAAGGACGCCGCCGACATGTAGTCACCAGCGATGGCCAGACCGTTCTGGAAACCGGTGATGCTGCCGCCAGCGGTGTAGAAGTCGGAGGTCGAGGTGTTGCGTTTGGACGCCCAGTAAGTGATGTACAGGGTGCCGCCGACGAAGGCCAGGAACATCATGATGGCCGAGGTGTTCATCGGCTGACGCTGCACATCGCCTTCGATGGCGCCAGCCGCCCAGAGGGCCGAGCTGGTGAGCAGCAGAACTGCGAATGTCAGGAGACGGGCGATCATTTCTGCACCTCATCGAGCACGGCCTGGTTGAGGGCGTCGAACTCACCGTTGGCGCGGAAAACATAGACACCGGTCAGGATGAAGGCGGAGAGAATCAGCCCTACGCCCATGGGGATGCCCCAGGTGATCGGTGAATCGGGGCTGATGCGCGCACCGAGCACCTGCGGCTCGAAGGCGATCAGCAGGATGAAGGCCACGTACAGGCTCAACATGATGGCGGACAGTGTCCAAGCGAAACGATCACGCTTGGCTACCAGATCCTTGAAATGCGGATTCGCCTGAATCCGCGCGTAAGTATCGTCGTGCATTTTATTTTTATCCTCGACAGAGGGGGGCTGGTGAGCCGTACTCTAGGCTTGCCATACGCACGCGACAGACGACTTTAGTATTACGCGAACACCTCTAGAACAGGCTTATCCAGCGTTCTCAAGGGGGTTGTAACAAAATATACGACCAAGGTCGGGGGCTAGAGATCACGCAAAATCAGGGCATGACGGAGGTCGCCGGTTATTGGCACGGGCAGGTAGACCCGATGGCCATCACCTGGCGCGACAGCGGTGCGTTCACCACGGATATTTTCCATGTATTCGAGCGTGAATCGGTGATTGCCCTGCGGCGTCATCAACTCGATGCCGTCGCCCACCTCGAAGCGGTTCTTCACCAGCACTTGCGCCAACTCCCCACGCCGTTCGCCCGTCAGCTCGCCGACGAACTGTTGCCGATCGGCTTGCGAATTGCCGCGCTGGTAATTCTGGTACTCGTCATGCACGTGGCGGCGCAGGAAACCCTCGGTGTAGCCACGATTGGCCAGTGACTCGAGGTCGCCCATCAGGTTCATGTCGAACGCGCGCCCGGCCACCGCATCATCGATGGCACGACGATAAGCCTGCGCCGTCCGTGCGCAGTAGAAGTGGCTCTTGGTGCGTCCCTCGATCTTCAGCGAATGCACACCCATGGCCACCAGGCGCGGTACATGCTGCAGCGCGCGCAGATCCTTGGAATTCATGATGTAGGTGCCGTGCTCGTCCTCGAAGGCCGCCATCTGCTCACCAGGCCGACTCGCCTCTTCCAGCAGGAACGCCTGGCTGGTCGGTGCGCCCTGCCCCAGCGTCGGCTCGATTACCTGCACGATATCGCCGGTCTCGTTCTCCCTGGCCGGCGTGGCGTCGTACTTCCAGCGGCAGGCGTTGGTACAGGTGCCCTGATTGGGGTCACGGCGATTGATGTAGCCCGATAGCAGGCAACGGCCGGAATAGGCCATACACAGCGCGCCATGGACGAACACCTCCAGCTCCATCTGCGGCACGGCCAGACGGATCTCCTCGATTTCCTCCAGCGCCAGCTCACGCGAGAGGATCACCCGCGTCAGGCCCTGGCGGCGCCAGAATTCGACGCTGGCCCAGTTCACCGCATTGGCCTGTACCGAGAGGTGAATCGGCATATGCGGGAAGTGCTCGCGCACCAGCATGATCAGGCCGGGGTCGGACATGATCAGCGCGTCGGGCGCCATGGCGATCACCGGCTCCAGATCCTTGAGGAAGGTCTTGAGCTTGGCGTTGTGCGGGGCGATGTTGACCACCACGTAGAACTGCTTGCCCTGGGCATGTGCCTCGGCGATCCCGAGGGCCAGGTTGGCGTGGTCGAATTCGTTGTTGCGCACGCGCAGGCTGTAGCGCGGCTGGCCGGCGTATACCGCATCGGCGCCGTAGGCGAAGGCGTAGCGCATGTTCTTCAGGCTGCCGGCCGGCGACAGCAGTTCGGGACGGGAAAGCATGGAGCACCTGCTTGCAAGGCAAAGCCGGCGATTCTAGGAGGGCTCCGGGGCTGATTTATTGATCTGTATCTATGGCACGCCAGGCTCCGACACGAACTCTATCGGTAGCAGATAGCGGTCTTCGTCGTACTGGATCGAGAACTCCGCCCGATGGGTGCGTTCTTCAACCGTCTCGCACTCACCCGCCACTTCTGACTGACGGTGTTCCACCCGTGTCTGTTTGAGCAGCAGATCACGATAGCCCTTGTTCCCCATGCGCTCGGTCACGATCAGCACACGCTTGGTGTCGCTGAACTCGCCCGAACAATTGCCATCCCACTCGCCGCCGGAGTCGCTTATCGGCAACTCGCGTATGAGCGGGCGCAGTCGCTCGGCATCGACTTCATAGAGATTGAGCTGGGTTTCGTAAAACGGATTGACGCGCGAGCTACCACGCCGCGCGATACGCACACCGAACGCCAGATCATCGCCGCGCAGACGGTAGGGAGCGGTGTCGAACGTCATCGCGTCGACGTAGACCGCGTCCCAATCCAGCCGATTCGGTTCGACCAGACGCGCCACCAAGGTTTGCCTGGCACTCTCGAACACCAGCACTTCCAGATCGGCCTCGCCGTAATCGTCTTCCTCTTCGCGCACCAGCAGTAATGCCACCAGCGTCAGGTGCGGACGCGCCGGCCAGACCTTGCAGATGCTCTGTTCAGCAGCCACCCGATAGCGGCCGCGCTCATCCTCCAGCCCCCTTCCCTGCGCCTGGCCGGGATGCGCCTGCTCGATCCAGGCGGGCAGTTGCTGGCGGCAATCATCGGCCTGCGCCGCAGTGGCCAACAGCAGGCCCGCGAGCGCCATGAAGAGCGTGGCTTTCATCCTTGAGTTCCTCCGAGTCATCGGGCCGCGAGTCTACGTCAGCACCGACAACCTGCCCATGCCAGGCGTCACGAAACAACCAGCCGATGCGCACAGCCAGCAGGTGCCCGGCGCGCGCCTCCTCGCGCAAACCGATATGCCCGCTCATGCCCGATACCACAGGCGCATGAAGCCCAGCGCCAGCAGCAGGCCGACCTGGCCGAGCGCCGCGCACAGCGACAGGAAGGAGCGCAGCGTGCCATTGTTGGCCGCATCCTGTATGCCGGTCAGGGCACTCCAGAAGCCCTCCGGCAGCAGCACCAGGCTCAGGCTCGCGAGCGGCTTGCCGGTCAGTAACAGGCCGTCGATCAGGTTGAACCAGCCGCAGAACATCAGGCCGATGAGGATCATTACCGCCACCACCAGGCCAAGCCCCAGGCAAGCGGAAAACTGCATGAGAAGACGCATGGGATTTTCTCCAGAAAGGCGGCGCGGCCAGCGCCGCGCCGATCAGATTCAGGCGGCGGTGCGACCGACGCCGTACCAGTCGAGTTTGCGGGTCAGTACCATCACGCTACCGAGCACGCCGAACACCAGCAGCGAGCCCATCAGCAGCGCGTAGTCCTCGGCGCTGAGCAGGCCGAACAGCATCCCGTACAGCGCCGCCAGCAAGGCGCCAAAGCCCAGACCGCGCTGCCAGCTGTGCAGCACGAAGCTGACGTAGAAGCCGATCAAACCCACGCAGGCTCCCGCCGATATGCCATAGGCCAGGGTGAATGGCAGGTGCTCGGCCAGCGACAGCAGCAGCAGGTAGAACAGCGCCAGCGACAGGCCGACCAGGGCGTATTGCACCGGGTGCACGGCCAGGCGCTTGAGCACCTCGAAGAGGAAGAAGGTGGCGAAGGTCAGGGCAATGAACAGCAGTGCGTATTTGATCGCGCGATCGGTCTTCAGGTACTGATCCACCGGGTCGACGAAACTGACGCCGAAGCTGCGGCCGAACAGGCCCTGGCACTGGCTCTCGCTGGCGCAGCTGCGCAGTGCTTCCTCGAGGTTGGTGGCGAAGAAGCTGGTCTGCCACTCGGCGCTGAAACCCTGGGTGGTGATCTCGCGACGACTCGGCAGGTACTCGCCGACAAAGCTCGGGTGCGGCCAGTCGGATTTCAGGCTGACGCGGCTGTCGCGCCCCACCGGCACCACACCGAGCTGTTCGGTGCCCTGCAGCTTGAGGTCGAAAGCGAAGTCGAGCGACTGCCCGCCCTGGCTGTCCAGCGCAGGCAGCATCACATGCACGCCATCGCCAAAGCGGTTGTCGTTGGTACCGGGCGCAAAGCTCAGGGTCTGGCCATTCAGGCTCAGCTTGAGGTCGTTGCTGATCCCACGGATATCGCTGATCCCCACGGCGAGGAAGGGCGCGTCGAAGCGATAGAAACCCAGCTCATCGCCCAGGCCGAGACGCGCTGGCAGGCGGAACTGGCCACTGACCTGGCTATCACTGCGATACAGACGCGCCTCGTAGATGCCACGGGCACGCAACTCGGTGTTCACCTGCCCTTCGAGCACGAAGCGCTCGGGCAGGAAGTACAGACGCCCACGCCGCTGACGCTCCTCGGTGTAGCGCTCACCGGTCTTCTCGTTGGTCTTCCACTCGTGGGTGGTCTTGACGTAAGGCAGGACCAGGATCGGCCCGGTGATCTGCTGGCGGTAGCTGGAACTGCGGGCGATGTCCTGCAACACCTGATAGCGCAGGCCCTGACGCTCATCGACCAGACCATCGATCATCAACAGGGGAATCATCAGTAGAAGGATCAGCAGGGCAATGGCGCCCAGCTTGAAGCCCAGGGTACGGGTCATGGTACGGCTCTCCGTAGCGAGTGAAGGTACGGCAGAGTCTGGGCAGCGACGATGGGCGGCGTGTGGGGCGAGCGTGGAGATTGTGTGGAGAATCGGCGAGACTTAGGCAGCGATGCGGGAGCGGTGGGTACCGCCCCCACAACAGGTTACACCGTATAGCCGAGCTTACGCGGCAACCACAGGGCGATTTCCGGGAAGATCGCCACCAATACCAACGCGCTGCCCATGATCACCACGAACAGCAGCGCCCAGCCGACCGTCTGCTCCAGTCTGATCTTCGCCACTTCGGTGGTCACCAGCAGGTTCACGGCCACCGGCGGAGTGAACTGGCCGATGGCGATGTTCATCGCCAGCAGGATGCCGAACCACACCGGGCTCCAGCCGAAGTGCTGCATCACCGGGATCAGGATCGGCATGAGGATCAGGTAGATGGAGATCGCATCGAGCAACATGCCCACCAGCAGCACCGCGAGCATCACCAGGATCAGCAGCGTGGTGCCGTCATCCGACAGCGAGATCATCCACTCGGCCAGGTGACGGAAGGTACCGAGCATGGTGCCGGCCCAGGCGAAGATCCCGGCCAGGGCGATGATCAGCATGACCACGCCGGAAATCACCGCCGCCTCGCCACACAGACGCCACAGGCTGCGCCAGTCCAGCTCGCGGGTCACGAACAGACCGATGAGAATGCCATAGGCCACTGCCGCCACGGCCGCTTCGGTCGGCGTGAACAGGCCACTGCGCAAGCCGCCCAGGATCAGGATCGGGGCGAACAACGCCGGCAGCGCATCCTTGAAGCTCGCCCACAGCGGCGGACGTTCCTCGCCCTGCGGCGCTTCCCAGCCGTAATGACGGGAGATCAGCCACACCGGCAGCAGCAAGGTCAGACCGGCGAGGATGCCGGGGAACAGACCGGCGGCGAACAGCGCGCGCAGATCCACGCCGGGCACCACGATGGAATACAGAATCAGCGCAATCGACGGTGGAATCAGGATCGCCGTGGAAGCAGACGCGGCGATTACCGTCGCCGAGAATGGCTTGGGATAGCCCGCCTTGGTCATGCTCGGCAGCATCACCATGGCCACTGCCGCGGCGTCCGCCGGGCCGGAGCCACTCATACCGCCCATGATCATGCACACCAGCACCGCGACCATGCCCAGGCCACCGTGGCGAGGGCCGATCAGCGCCTGGGCGAAGCGCACCAGGCGTATCGCCACGCCAGCCTTCTCGAACACCAGGCCGGTGAGGATGAACAGCGGAATGGCGATCAGCGGATACTTGGCCACGCTGTTGTAGGTGTTGGTGCCAAGGGTGGCGAGCATGTCCGGCGACAACCCGGCGACAATGCCGATGGCACCGGACAGGCCAAGGGCGAAGGCCACCGGCACGCCCAGAATCAGCAGAACGAGAAAGCTGATGACCAGCAGCAGGTCAGGGCTCATCGCTGATCCTCCCGCGCAGGCGATCCAGGGTCATCTGGGTCAGGCGTACCAGCATGAACAGGCTCAGCAGCGGCAGCCAGACCACGTACCACCAGTTCGGCAGGCCCATGCCCGGCGACTCCGATTGCCACTGGAATTCTTCCCAGGCGAACTGGCCGCCGTACCAGCTGACCAGGCCCAGCACCAGCACACCGGCCAGCCACTGCAGCAACACCAGCGGCGTGCGCAGGCGCGGGAACATCTGCTCGACCATGCTGATGCGAATATGGCCGTTACGGCGCAGCGCCACCGAAGCGCCGGCGAAGGTCAGCACCACCAGCAGGAACACCGAGAGTTCCTCGGTGAAGGCGAACGACACATTGGTGAAATAGCGCACCACCACGTTGGCCAGGCTGATCACGCTGATCAGCACCAACGCCAGGGTGGCCAGCACGCGCTCGATGGACGCGTCCGGTTTATTGCTCATGGAAACCTCGGAGAAACGGGAGCCAAGCGCAGTGGTTTGCACGCAATCTGGAGGGCTCCCGATAAACAGCTAACGAAGAGTCAGGGCTGGGCGATGGCGCTCTGCGCCGCCTCCATCAGTTCCTTGCCAATACGCGGTGCCCACTTCTCATGAACGCTGCGGGTGGCATCGACGAAAGCCTGACGCTCGGCATCGTCGAGTTCGATCAGCTCGACACCACGCTCGCGGATGTCGGCCAGGCGCTTGACTTCCGCCTCGCGCGACAGCGCCACTTCCCACTCACCGGCGTCACGGGCGGCCTGGGCCAGCAACTCGCGGTCGGCCTCCGGCAGCTCCTTCCAGATACGCTGGTTGACGGCAAAGATCAGCGGGTCAGCCATGTAGTTCCACCGGGTCAGGTACTTCTGCCCGGCCTGGTCGATGCGCGCCACGTCGAACACCGACAGCGGGTTCTCCTGGCCATCCACCGCACCGGTGGTCAGCGCCGGCTTAGCGTCTGCCCAGCTCATCTGCGTCGGGTTGGCGCCCAGGGCGGTGAAGGTGTCCTGGAACAATGGCGAACCTACCACGCGGATTTTCAAACCCTTGAGGTCAGCTGGCGCACGCACCGGCTTGGCCGAGTTGGAGAGTTGGCGGAAGCCATTCTCGCCCCAGGCCAGCGGAACGATGCCGCGCTTCTCGATAGCGGCGAAGGCCAGCTTGCCGGCTTCGCCCTGGGTGATGGCATCCAGGTCGGCGTTATCGTTCATCAGGAACGGCAGGGAGAACAGGTTGAGCTCCGGCACCTGCGGCGACCAGTTGATGGTCGAGCCCACGGCCATGTCGATCAGGCCGGAACGCATGGCGGAGAATTCCTTGGTCTGGTCACCGGTGACCAGTTGCGCATTGGGGTAGACACGCAGGGTGATGCGTCCTTCGGAGCGCTCGTTGACCAGATCGGCCCACTTTTGTGCCGCCTGCCCCCAGGGGAAGGCATCGGACAGAACGGTGGACACGGAGTATTCGCGCGCCTGGGCCGAGGCACAGGCAGCGGTGAGCGCAGCGGCAGCAGCCAGTGCAGTGAAGCAGCGGGAGAGTTTCATGGGGCGTCCTTGTGGGATCATTGTGATTGTTAGTCCACGCCGAGAATGACTGCGGCATGGTTGATCCAGCGGCGACCGGGTCAGTCACCAGGCTGCGCCGGATAGGCGCATGTAGCGGGGACACCAATTGGGCGTCGGTATGCCGATCTGGCCTTGTGGGCAGGCGGCAGGAGCAGGTGGGTCGCACCTGAATCGCAGAGTGTAGCGTTGAGCGAAAATACTCGGAGCAACGCATGACAGATCGATAGCACGATACGTTACCCATCCAGCAAGAGAATTGCCAAATCACCTCGACTCGATAATCAGCCGCTGCCATGGCCAATGTCGTCAACCTGCCCGTGACGCCCCCATCCAATACCGCTCTGCCTGGCCCCAGACGACTGCCTTTACGCTGAATGTCGCCTGTGGCAGAGCCAGAGTACCGACGGACAGAGACCACTCAAGCGGCATGAGCCTATCGCCTTCCGTCTCGTCGTCATCGCAACAGCTGGCATCTGTATAAAAAACCAGTAAAAATCCGCTCCATGCTCACCCTCGATGCCCCTGAACTCTATTACCTGGCCAACTTCCGCAAGGCCCTCACCTGGCTCGACACCCATCACCGTGACCTGATGGATGACGCCGAGCGTGCCTTCGTCGCGGATTTCCCCCAGCTACCATTGCCCACCCAGGCGCTGCTGGTGCGCCTGGTGATGCGCAAGGGCGTGCACTTTCGCCTGAGCAAACTACGTTATGCCGAGATCGGCGACATCCCCAGCGCAGCCGCGCCGCTGCTGGAGCTGGGCTGGTTGATCGACTGCGCCGCGCTGAGTTTCGACGAACTCGGTGCCCTGCTGCTCAAGGACGAGCTGGCCGCGCATTTCGCCAGCGACCTGTCAGGCAGCAACCTGAAGAAGAGCGAACTGCTCGACTACCTGCGCGAGCTGCATATCGAGCCACGCAGCCTGGCTGACTGGTGCCCGCATCTGGACGAGCGTCTGCTGAGCCTGGCCATCGGGCCACTGTGCGACCGCCTGCGCCTGATGTTCTTCGGCAACCTGGCGCAGGACTGGTCGGAGTTCGTCCTCGCCGACCTGGGGATTTTCCGCTACGAACAGGTGCCGATCACGCCGGGCTCACGTGGTTTTCGCCACCGCCAGGACATGGATGACTATCTGCACCTGCGCGCCTGCCGCGAGGCTTTCGACGCTGGCGAAAGCGTGCCTGAGGTACTGCTGCAGCTGGGCGACTTCAGCACCGACAACCCCCATATAGGCAACCGCCATCAACGCCTGCAGCTACAGCTGGCGCAGCACCTGGAGCGCACCGGCGAGCTGGATTTGGCGTTGATGCTATACCGCGACACCCATGCTCCCGGCTCGCGCCAGCGGCAGATTCGTGTGCTGGAGCGGCTCGGCCGTGATGCCGAAGCGCTGGCTCAGGTCGATCAGGTGCTCAAAGCACCGCTCAATGGTGAGGAAGTGCAGCTGGCAGAACGGGCGCGCACACGCCTGAGCAAACGCCTCGGCCTGCCGCCAGCGGCCAAGGCGGCAAAAATCACCGAGGATCGCCTCGACCTGCGCCTGCCACGCGCCGCCAGCGTCGAGCTGGCCGTGGCCATGCACCTGGCCGAGCCCGATGCGCCGGTGCATTACGTGGAGAACACGCTGATCTGCGGGCTGTTCGGCCTGCTCTGCTGGGAGGCGATCTTCGCCCCGCTGCCCGGCGCCTTCTTCCACCCCTTTCATACCGGCCCGGTGGATCTGCACAGCGCCGACTTCCATGCACGGCGCAGTGATCTATTCGCCGCCTGCCTGGCACGCCTGGAGGACGGCAGCTACATCGAGGCCATACGCCGCACCCATGCCGAGAAGTTCGGCATCCAGTCGCCCTTCGTGTTCTGGGAGCTGCTCGACACCGAGCGCCTGGAACAGGCATTGGCCTGCCTGCCACCACAGCATATGGCCGCCTGGTTCCGCCGCCTGCTGGCCGATATCCGCGAAAACCGCGCCGGCATGCCCGACCTGATCCAGTTCTGGCCCGCTGAAGGCCGCTACCGGATGATCGAGGTAAAAGGCCCAGGCGACCGCCTGCAGGACAACCAGAAACGCTGGCTGGCGTTCTGCGCCGAGCATGGCATGCCGGTCAGCGTCTGCTACGTGGAGTGGAGCGAGTGAGTCTGCGCATCGCCGTGCGTGAGCTGTGCGAGTTCACCGCCAAGGAAGGTGACCTCGACCTGCGCTTCACCCCCTCGCCCACCGCCGCCGAAGGCATGGCCGGGCACGCCACGGTGGTTGCAAGGCGCGGCCCGGATTATGTTGCCGAGCTGCCACTGATCGGCGAGTTCGAGGGGCTGACCGTCAGCGGCCGCGCCGATGGCTTCGACCCCGAGTTTCGCCTGCTGGAAGAGATCAAGACCCACCGCGGCGACATCTCACGCATCCCGGCCAACCACCGTCTGCTGCACTGGGCGCAGGTCAAGGTCTACGGCTGGTTGCTATGCCAGGAGCTGGGCTTCGAGGAGCTGGATCTGGCAGTGGTCTACTTCAACGTCATCACTCAGCAGGAGACGGTGTTTCGCGAACGCCACAGCGCCGCATCGCTGGGCGAGTTCTTCGCCCTGCATTGCCGCCGCTATATCCACTGGGCACGCCAGGAGCAGGCACACCAGCAGGCGCGCAACCAGGCATTGGAAACGCTGGAGTTCCCCTATGGCGAATTTCGCCATGGCCAACGACAACTGGCTGAAGCCGTGTACCGCGCCGCACGCGACGGTCACTACCTGCTGGCGCAGGCTACCACCGGCATCGGCAAGACCCTCGGCACCCTGTTCCCACAGCTCAAGGCCATGCCCGGCCAGCAGCTCGACCGCCTGTTCTTCCTCAGTGCCAAGACGCCAGGCCGGCGCCTGGCGCTGGATGCCCTGCGACGCCTGCGCGAACCGGACACGCCGCTGCGCGTGCTGGAACACGTGGCCCGCGACAAGGCCTGCGAGCACCCGAGCAAGGCCTGCCATGGCGACTCCTGCCCGCTGGCCAAGGGTTTCTACGACCGCCTGCCGGCTGCACGTAGCGCGGCACTCAGGGAGCGCTGGCTGGATCAGCAGGCGGTGCGCAACATCGCCATCGCCCACGGCGTGTGCCCCTATTACCTGAGCCAGGAGCTGTGTCGCTGGAGCGACGTGGTGGTGTGCGACTACAACTACTACTTCGACCTCGGCGCCCTGCTGCACAGCCTCACCCTGATCAACCAGTGGCGCGTCTGCCTGCTGGTGGACGAAGCGCACAACCTGGTGGAACGCGGGCGCGGCATGTACAGCGCCGAGCTGGATCAGGCGCGCTTCAAGGCCATGTGCCGTGACGCGCCGAAGCGCCTGAAGAGCGTGCTGGAACGGGTCGATCGCCACTGGGATCAACTGCACCGCGAGCAAGCGGTAGCCTACCAGGTCTACCCTTTGGCGCCGGACCTGCTGCTCGCCGCCCTGGGCAAGGCGGTCAGCGCCATCACCGACCTGCTCACCGACCAGCCCGAAGGCAATGGCGGCGAGCTGCTCAGTTTCTATCTCGATGCCATGCTGTTCTGCCGCCTGGCGGAAAGCTTCGGCCCGCACTCGCTGTTCGATATCAGCCGAATCGAGGCCGGCAACGGGCGCAGCTATTCCACCCTGTGCATCCGCAATATCCTGCCGGCGCCCTTCCTCGGCCCGCGCTTCGAGGACGCCCACAGCGCCACTCTGTTCTCCGCCACCCTCAGCCCCAGCCACTACTACCTCGACCTGCTCGGCCTGCCGGAAGAGACCCAGTGCCTGGACGTCGCCTCACCCTTCAGCGCCGAACAGCTGCACGTGCAAGTGGTGCGCAACCTGTCGACCCGCTACCAGCACCGCGACGCCTCGCTGGCACCGATCTGCCAGTTGATGGCGCGCCAGTACGCCGAACGCCCGGGCAACTACCTGGCTTTCTTCAGCAGCTATCAGTATCTGGAGCAGGTGCTGCAGCAACTGCGCCGCGATCAGCCGCAGATTCCTGTGTGGACACAATCGCGACAGATGGACGAAGCCGCGCGCCAGGGCTTTATCGAGCGCTTCCAGATTGGCGGGCGCGGCATCGGCTTCGCCGTGCTCGGCGGCGTCTTCGGTGAAGGCGTGGATCTACCCGGCGAACGGCTGATCGGCGCCTTCGTCGCCACCCTCGGTCTGGCCCAGCTCAACCCGATCAACGAAGAAATCCGCCAACGCATGGACGCCCTGTTCGGCAATGGCTACGACTACACCTACCTGTTTCCCGGTATGCAGAAGGTGGTACAGGCTGCCGGCCGGGTAATCCGCACGCCGGAAGACCAGGGCGTGCTCTACCTCATCGACGACCGCTTCGCCCGCCCCGAAGTCCGCCGCCTGCTGCCGAGCTGGTGGCAGGTGGAACTGCTGCGTTTGCCGCACAAAACACCCACACCCGAGCCGCAACCTGATCTGTAGGAGCGGCTTTAGCCGCGATCATTGCCGCCTGAGAGCCTTAGTCTAGATTGAGCGTAGCGATACTCAGGGGGATCAGATATGCCGGTACGACGCGCCTGAATACGACTTGCCAATGGTTATCCCTGGGAGACCAAATCAGGCCCTTGGGTATTTCAAGTGAAGAGACAAGGAACATTGCTAATTGAAAAAGAATTTCATGTTCAGTAAACACCTTCCAATTGGTTAAAACCGCTCGCTGCGCTCACTGGGACGGGCTAAATCACGCCCCCTTAACAACGATTAGGCCGCGGACAGCATCCAGCGCTAATCCGCGTGGAGAGATATATGTTTGATCACCTGGGCATTGGCGTCACCAGCTTGGCCGAAAGCAAGTCTTTCTTCCTGAAGGCATTGCAGCCATTGGGCGTGACCGTCGCCATGGAAGGGCCTCACAGCGTCGGCATCGGACGCAACGGCAAGCCGTCGCTCTGGCTATCCGAATCTTCGGAGAAACCTGCTCATCTCCACATCGCCATCACCGCCCAGAGTCGCGCCGAAGTAGATGCGTTCTATACGGCCGCGCTGGCTGCGGGCGGAAAGGACAACGGCCCTCCTGGGGTGCGTCCGCACTACCATCCGAACTACTACGGCGCGTTCGTCATTGGCCCAGACGGACACAACATCGAAGCGGTTTGCCACCTGCATACGGACGACTGATGCACCGAGAAAGCAGAAGCGCCCTGGCAGCCTTTATCCTCACTCCGCTTGTACTGGCAGCGCCATGGCTCTGCTCTGCGGCTTCTTCGAGATCGCTTTTCTGAATATTCCACTGGGTGCGTTACTGCTTCTGGCAGCCAGTGTGATCGACGCAACAAGCGAGCAAGCGCTGCACAAATCCCAGGCGTTCACCTAGAATCGCGTGGGCAAAAGGCTACTCAGGAATGCGGCCTTCGGCCTGGCTGGAACGCTCATAGCGTCTTGGCATTCATTGGTTGTTTTGAGCAAGTAAGTAGCCTGGATTTCGCGTTGCTCTACCCATCCTACGCGCCCCATCGCGGCTAAAGGCTCTCCCACGAGGCAGCCGGTGCGCGCGGCGCACCCTACGCGGGGAGCGTCAGGCGTACTTCCACCCCTCCTTCGACATTGCCGATATGCAGCTCGCCACCATGCAGCTCGGCCACTTCCTGCACGAAGTTCAGGCCCAGGCCGGTGCTTTTACGGCCGCCGTTGGGGCGTGGCAGGGAGTAGAAGCGCTCGGTGAGGCGCGCCAGCGCGTAGCCAGGGATGGCTTCGCCCTGGTTGAACAGGCGCAGGACGATGCGCTCGCCCTGACGTTCGGCGGTGATGCGGATGTGTCCGCCGGGTGGAGTGAAGTCCAGGGCGTTGTCCAGCAGATTGGCCAGCGCCTGGCGCAGCAGGAAGCGTTCGCCGCTCAGGCTGAGACCGGCAGGCAACGCTTGGTCGATCTGCAGATTGGCGGCAGTGATGCGTGCCTGCTGCGCCTGCAGCAATTCTTCCACCAGTGGCGTCAGCGGCACGCTCACCCGCTCTTCCAGGCCCTGGCGCTGTTCCACCTGGGCCAGGTGCAGCAGGCGTTCGATCAGGTTCTGCAGACGCGCGCTTTCCTGCTGGATATTGCCCACGAAGCGCTGGCGCTGCTCGGCCGGCATATCACCTTCGAGCAGTTCGGCGGCACCACGGATGGCCGCCAGCGGGCTCTTCAGTTCGTGGGTCAGGGTGTGTACGTAACGCTCGACGTAGGCCTTGCCTTCGAGCTCGGTGCGCATGCGTTCCACCGCTTTGGCCAACTGCCCCAGCTCACCGCCGCGCACGTTCGGGGCCTCGGCGCGTTGGCCCTCGCTGACGGACTGAGCATAGCGAGTCAGCTTGCCCAGCGCCGCGCTGAGCCACCAGGACAGCAACGCGCCGATCAGCAGTCCAAGGCCGATCAGCCCTGCGCCGAGCCAACCCAGGCGCGTCTGCGAACGCTCGATATAGGGCTGCAGGGTGCGGTTGGGCTTGGCCACCGACACCACACCGATGATCTGCTCACCATCCTTGATCGGCGCCGCCACATACATCACCGAAGAGTCGGAGTCATTCGGGTCTTCGCGGGTCGAACGGGCGCCGTACTGGCCCCGCAGGGTCAGCAGCACATCGTTCCAGCGCGAATAATCCTGGCCGACCGCCTGCCCAGTGGAGTCGAGCAGGACAATGCCCTGGGCGTCGGTGACGTAGATGCGGTGGTTGACCTCGGCCTTGGTCAGCCCCCAGATCGCCGCCTGTGGCTGACGCCGACCATAGGCCTCCAACGCATCGTTCAGGCGCCCTTGCCCCAGGGTGCCGGCCCTGACCTCATCGCGCAGGATCT
This sequence comes from Pseudomonas mendocina, assembly GCF_003008615.1. Taxonomy (NCBI): domain Bacteria; kingdom Pseudomonadati; phylum Pseudomonadota; class Gammaproteobacteria; order Pseudomonadales; family Pseudomonadaceae; genus Ectopseudomonas; species Ectopseudomonas mendocina. The sequence continues at coordinate 2,897,229 of NZ_CP027657.1, read as the reverse complement.
CGGCCAGCAGGTTGGCAGTATCGACCAGGGTTTCCTCGGTGCTCTGGCGTACGCCGGGACGAATCTCGTCCATCACCGTGCTCAGCACGAACCAGCCGGCCAGGCCGACGAAGAGGAAGTAGACGAGGAAGATGCGAACGCCGAGCGGCATGGCTCAAGCCTCTGGATCGTAGCTGTAGCCCAGGCCGCGATGGGTCTGGATCGGCTCTTCGGCGGGGGCGATGGTGCGCAACTTGGCGCGCACGCTCTTGATATGGCTGTCGACGTTACGTTCGTAGCCCGCCTCGCTGGCCACGCCAAGAGCGTCGAGCAGTTGCTCACGGGAATACACCCGACGCGGCTGGTCAAGCAGTGTGCGCAGCAGACGAAATTCGTGGCGAGTGAGGTTCAGTGCCTGGCCATGGTAGTGGATGCGAAAGGCCGCATCGTCGACCTGGAAGACGCTCGGTGCGCTGGCGGCTGGCGTTTCACGCGGAGCGACGCGCTTGAGGATGGCCTTGACCCTAGCGGCCACCTCACGCGGGCTGAAGGGTTTGACCACGTAGTCGTCGGCGCCGATTTCCAGGCCCACCACGCGATCGATCTCCTCGCTGCGCGCGGTGAGGAAGATCACCGGCACCTCGGAGAAACGGCGCAGGCGCTTGCACACTTCGAAGCCGCTGATATCGGGGAGGCCAACGTCAAGGATGGCCAGGTCGAAAGCGCCGTTCTCCAACAACGTCAGTGCCTCGCCCCCGAGGCTCGTCCACTGGGTGAGAAAGCCTTCGGCCTGCAGGGCATAGACCAGCGTATCGGCAATCGCGGCTTCGTCTTCGACTATCAGTATCTGCGGCATCGGGCGTCCTGCACCTGGAATTCGACTGCGGGAGACTGCCGAGCACGGGAGCCAGCGTCAAGTGAGGTATTGGCGGGTTTCACCCGCCCTACGGGATACTGACGTCAAGCCGGCCTAGGCGTGCCTGCACGCAGTAGTCGCTCGCAGTTGCACCGCGATTTCGCGGATAAATCCGCTCCTACAGTGGCTGGCCTCGTAGCCCGGATGCAATCCGGGGAATAGGCGGCGCGATTTCCCGGATTGCATCCGGGCAACTCACCGAGAACAGGTCTTACGGAATCTCGCCGCGGATGTACTGCTCCAGCTGGCGAATCAGGTCGGCCTGTTCGGCGATGGTTTCCTTGACCAGGTCACCGATGGACAGCAGGCCGATCAGTTCGCCCTCGGCCAACACCGGCAGGTGGCGCAGGCGACGTTCGGTCATCAGTTCCAGGCAGCTCTGCAGGGTGTCACGTGGGCCGACGCTGATGACCTCGCGGGTCATGATTTCGCTGACCTTGGCACTGAGCATCGAGCGCTCGGCCAGGGCGACCTTACGCACGTAGTCGCGCTCGCTGACGATTCCCGCCAGGCGCCCGCCGGACAGCACCACCAGAGCCCCCACGCCCTTCTCGGCCATGACCTGCAACCCCACCAGCAGGGAATCATCGATGTCGACGCTGTAGACATAGGCGTTTGGCTTGTTACGGAGAATCTCGGCGACGGTCTTCATACTGGGGTTCCTGCTTGTTCTTTTAAGGTGAGGCCTTCGACAAACAACGGACGAACGCAGGACAGAGCTATAGCAGAGTTACGCCGAACGGTCAGCCTTGGAGCGACACCAAGGCAACCGATTTGGCCAATCCAGCCTCAACCCAGCGTGGTCACTGGCCAACAACCTTTCAGTCCAGCCTGAAGCGCCGGGTATTCTGCGCCAGCCCTTCGCTGCCCCGACGCAACTGCTCGGCAGCGCTGCTCACCGCCTGGGCACCATCGAGCAATTGTCCGGCCGCCTGATCCACCTGTTGGATATTGCCACTGACCTCATCGGCCGTGGCTGCCTGCTGCTCGGCGGCAGTGGCGATCTGCGCCAGGCGATCGGTAACGCGTTGCACCGAGTCGACGATGGCCTGCAGGTCATCACTCATCGCCAGTACGCTGCCGATATCGCCATCCGCCTGCTTGCAGGCACTCTCCATCAAGGTCACCGACTGGCCAACCACGCGCTGCAGGTCGTCCACGGTCTGGGCGATTTCCTGAGTGGAGTCCTGGGTGCGCTTGGACAGCGAGCGCACCTCGTCGGCGACCACGGCAAAACCACGCCCGGCCTCGCCGGCACGCGCCGCTTCGATGGCGGCATTGAGCGCCAGCAGGTTGGTCTGCTCGGCGATGCCCTTGATCACCTCGACCACTCGGTTGATCTGCTGGGTCTGTTCGCGCAACTGCTGCAACGCTTCGGCACTGTCGCTCAAGCGGCTGCTGAGCTGGCGCATGCTAGCACTGGTGCGCTCGCTACGCTGGTTGCTGCCCAGCGCCACCTCGCGAGTCTGCTGCGCCTCTACGGCCGCCTGTTCGCAGCTCTGCGCCACGCTCTGGGCGGTGGCGGCCATCTGCGTGGCCGCGGTAGCGATCTGACTCATCTGCGCCTGTTGCTGCTCGACCGCATCCAGCGCATCGCGCGCCTGACCACCGAGCAGTTGCACCGTGCCATCGAGCTGCTGGCTTTCCTGATTGACGCCCTGCAGCGACTGGCGCATCTGCTCGACCGCGGTATTCAGTGCCTGGGCGATGGCGGCCAGATCATCGCGGCCGCTGACCTCCATACGCACACGCAGGTCGCCGTCACGTAGCCCTCGCGCCGCGTCGATGATGTTGCTGGTGCTGATGCGGATCGACGCGTTCAGGCACATCAGCACGTACATCGCCAACAAGGCCAGTACGACGAATGCGCCAATGGCCTCGATCATCGATTGCAGCGCCTGCTGTTGGTAGTGCCCAAGGCTGGCGGAGAACTGCTGATAGAGCGCCTGTTGCAGCGCCTGCAATTGCGTCTCCAGAGTCTCGACACGCTGCACGAACTGTTCGGGAGTCAACGCCATGGGGCTGGCGTCGAACATATCGCGATCGATCTGCAGGAGAAATTCGTCAAAAGCCTTGAGCGAGGCCTCGAAAGGCGCACTCAGTTGGCGCATGGCCTGCGGCGCCTTACGCGACAGGGTGGTCTGCGCCTTGACCAGTTGCGCCCGCTGCTCATCGAGGCTGCTGCGCAGGTCACGGATCAGCACTCGGCTTTGCAAGGTGAAATGCTGCGAGACCACCGCACCATGGCCCTGCGCGGCGAAGGTACCGAGCTGCTCGAGCAGACGCGGCATAATGTAGGTGATCTGCTCCATCATCAGGTAGGTATCGAGGCGCGGATCGAGAATCAGCGCGCTGTCTGTCGCGACCTGCTCGCGCAGAGCGATCAGATGGAGCAGGGCTTTCTGGTAACGCTCCAGCGCATCGGGCAATGCCACCTTGCTCAGACTGGCCGCGCGCAGACTGTCACGCTCGCCTTGCAGCGCTTGAAAATGCTGCCTCGCATCATCACTGACCAGCCCGCTCTGCAGCGGCTCAGCGGCCTTCTGCAAGGCCTCGTCGAGCTGCGCTTCACGTTGTTGCAGCAAACCCTCGGCGCTTTTCTCGGTGCCCTTCCAACGCGCCAGCAAAGTGCGCTGGGCGATCAGTTCCTGCTGCACCTGGGCCATCAGCTCGAGCGCCTGGGCACCTTCGACTTCGTGGTCGACGGACTGCAGCCTTGCCAGGTAATCGCTGCTGATCACCCACAGGGCATAACCAAGCGGCAATGCGAACAGCAGAAACACCAGCTGGAATTTGTGGGCAAAACTGAAACGCTGGAGCAGCCGTACACCCGGCTTGAGTACTCCTGTCATGGCGACACCTCAGCGACCTGTTGGGCCTACTGGCCTGGCAATAAATTGCTAATAGCAAAAAGCAGGCCCGTCGCCCCCAGAGTCGGGGAAGTCGCTACGGGACACTCTCGTCGAGTGTAATGGCCAATGAGTATCAAGCTTTTCCGAAATGCGACAATTAACTCAGCATTGGGGACGGTCGCGGGTGTAGCGCTCGGCCGGGTTCACTGCCGCACCAAGATCGCGCATGGCGCTGGCACCAATCAGCAGGGGATAGCTGAAAGTACTGCGATCAGTCAGGTTGACCTCGATCGTGCGCTCTTCATCACCCAGGCAGATCGGCATCTCGATTACTGGGCGCTGCGAATAGGCCACTTCCTGCGAGGCCGAGTCACCCGCCTCTTCGGCGCGCTTCTTGATCTCGGCGATGCGCACCAGCGGGTGTTCGTAAAGCGTGTCTTCGGCACCCTCGACAGCCAGGCGGAAGCGTACCCAATCCTCACCATCGCGTTTGAACGGTTCGATGTCCTTGGCCGACAACGAGGCGGTCATGGCGCCGGTGTCCATCTTGGCCTTGAGGGTCTGCCCCAGGGCGGGGAGTTTGATCAATTCGTAGCGGCCATAGAGGTCGGGCTGCTCATCGGCCAGCGTCGGCAGACTGATGACGGCGGCCAGTAGAAGCAGGGCGTATTTCACGGAAGAATCCTCATGCTCAGGTTGACCGCACTTCCGACTGTGGCGAGCGCGTCATGTTCCCGAAAAAGGATTACAGGGTGCTGCGTGACTAACGCCCTTGCCCATCCAGGGAAAGCCCACTCCACAACTCATCGAGTCGCTCGAACCCCCATTCCTCTGCCGGCTCGCGGCCAACGATGCGATCCTCGACGCCTGGTTTGCTCAGGTCGACCACAGCCTGCGGTAACGGCATACGTGACTTGGCCGAGAAGAACACCTTGACCCTCGGTGCCAGCAACGCCTTGGGGTTCTGCTCCAGCACCACCGCCAGGCGACCACTTTGCAGGCGCACCAGCGCTCCGACCGGATAGATGCCGACGGTCTTGACGAACGCCTGGAACACCAGCTCGTCGAAATGGCCTTTCCATTCGGCCATCTTGCGGATCGATTCAGCCGGATCCCAGCCCTGCTTGTAAGGCCGGTTGGAGGTGATGGCATCGTATACATCGCAGACCGCGCCCATCTTCGCCAGCAGGCTGATCTGGTCACCCTGCAGATGATGCGGATAACCACTGCCATCGACCTTCTCGTGATGGTGCAGGCAAACGTCCAGCACCAGCGCACTGACCTGCTTGCTGGCGATGAGGATGCTGCCGCCTTCTTCCGGGTGGCGGCGCACCGTGGCGAACTCGGTCTCGGTGAGTTTTCCCGGCTTGTCCAGCAGCGCTTGCGGCACCGCCATCTTGCCGATGTCATGCAGCAGCCCGGCCAAACCGGCCTCACGCACCGCCGCCTCGGGCAGGCCGAGCTGACGCGCCAGGGCGATCATCAAGGCGCAGACCGCCACCGAGTGCATGTAGGTGTATTCGTCGGCATGTTTGAGTCGTGCCAGGCTGATCAACGCGTTGGGGTGGCGCATCACAGAATCGGAGATTTCCTCGACCAGCAACTCGGCCTGCTCGAACTGCAAGGCCTGCCCCATGCGCGCATCGCCGAACATGGCCATCACCGCCTGCTTGGAGCGAGCGCACAGCTTCACCGCATGCTCGAGCTCCTGCTCCATCGACAGCGTCTTGACCTTGGGCGGCTCGATGGCAGCCAGCAGCCGCGCTTGCGCCTCGCATTCCACCTCGGCCTCGCTGGCGGCTTGCACACCGGCGGCGACATCGCTGCCCTTGCTGACGTCGATCCACAGCTCACGGATCGCGCTCTCCCGAATACGCGCAAGATCCTTTTCCGACTCGAGGAGAAACTTGGACTTCCAGAAGGGATGATCCATCCAGGATCCGCAAAACTCCTGAATGAACATTCCGACGCGTAGATCAGCGACGGCAATCCGCTTGAGCATGGTGTGTACCGGCAGGTGAGAGCGCCTTCCCTGGACGAGTGTCCATGGCAACGATCATTGGCATATAGCCGCTCAACTGGCAATAGGCCAGTCAGGGGCAATTTTGAGCAAAGCGCCGCGCTTGCAATAAGATGGCCTCTCACCGCCCGCCATGGAGTCGACATGCGCCCTCTGCTGACCGGCCTAGCCAACATCGTCCTGCTGCTCGCCAACACCCTGATCCTGATCGGGCCGCTGCTGCTGATCGCCCTCGGCAAGTTCGTCCTGCCCGGGCAAAACGCCCGCGATGCCTGCTCACGCGGCGTGATGTGGGTGGCCGAGTTCTGGGCCGAGAACTGCAAACGCATCTTCGCCCTGCTCACGCCAACGCGCTGGGACATCCGTGGTAACGCCGAACTGCGCAGCGACAGTTCCTACCTGGTGATCAGCAATCACCAGTCATGGGTCGACATTCCGGCCCTGGTGCAGGCATTCAATCGCAAGACGCCCTACTTCAAGTTCTTCCTCAAGCAGGAACTGATCTGGGTGCCCTTCCTCGGCCTGGCGTTCTGGGCGCTGGATTACCCCTTCATGAAGCGCTACTCCAAAGCCTTTCTGAAAAAGAACCCGCATATGCAGGGCAAGGATCTGGAAATCACCAAGGCCGCCTGCGAGAAGTTCAAGCGCTTGCCGGTGACCGTGGTCAACTTCCTCGAAGGCACTCGCTTCACCCCCGCCAAACAGGCTCAGCAGCAATCACCCTACCGCTACCTGCTCAAGCCCAAAGCCGGCGGCGTGGCCTTCGTTCTGGCCGCCCTGGGCGAGCAGATCGACGCGGTACTGGACGTCACCCTGGTTTACCCCGACAAGCAGGTGCCGGGCTTCTGGGCGTTGCTCAGCGGCCAGGTGCCCAAGGTGATCATCGATATCCAGACACGCGAACTCGACCCGACCTTGTGGCAGGGCGATTACCAGAACGACCCGGCGTTCCGCCAGCAGATGCAGGACTGGGTCAGCCAGCTTTGGCAGGACAAGGATGCCCGCATCGAACAGCTGCGCGAACAAGCGCCGTAGGGTGTTACGTGCGCACCAATGGCTCTGGAGGGGCGGTGCGCACGGCGCACCCTACGGTTCGCGTTCGGCTTTCCGAACGAGCCACCCCGGCTTATTCGCCAAGCCGAACGCCCCATCTCACCACATCAAAAATAAAACCATTAAAAATCAATAAATTAGGGTTGATTCAGGCACTGGCACACATCCTGCTCCGTCCTCTTCAGGAATGCGATAGACCTTCCCTGAGCAAAGTGGCGTTCAAGCGCCATCACAACAACAACATCGAGGACTCGATTGATGCGTACCTTCCACCGTGTACTGAGCGTGGCCATTGCTGCAGCCGTCCTTTCCACTCCAGCCATCGCCGAAGAACTGACCGGCACCCTGAAGAAGATCAAGGACTCCGGCACCATCACCCTGGGCCACCGCGACTCCTCCATCCCCTTCTCCTACTACGGCGACAACTCCCGTCAGCCGATCGGCTATTCCCATGACCTGCAACTGAAAGTCGTCGAGGCGCTGAAGCAGGAACTGGGCATGCCCGACCTCAAGGTGCGCTACAACCTGGTCACCTCGCAGACCCGTATTCCGCTGGTGCAGAACGGCACCGTCGATCTGGAGTGCGGCTCCACCACCAACAACATCGAGCGCCAGCAGCAGGTCGATTTCTCCGTTGGCATCTTCGAGGTGGGCACCCGCCTGCTGGCCAAGAAGACCAGCGGCATCAACGATTTCGAAGACCTGAAGGGCAAGAACGTGGTGACCACCGCCGGCACCACTTCCGAGCGCCTGATCAAGTCGATGAACGCCGAGAAGAAGATGGGCATGAACGTGATTTCCGCCAAGGATCACGGCGAGTCCTTCCTGATGCTCGAATCCAACCGCGCCGTCGCCTTCATGATGGACGACGCCCTGCTCGCTGGCGAAATGGCCAAGGCCAAGAAGCCGGACGACTGGGCCGTGGTCGGTACGCCGCAATCCTTCGAAATCTATGGCTGTATGGTGCGCAAGGGTGACGCCGGCTTCAAGAAAGTGGTCGACAAGGCCATCAGCGACACCTTCGCTTCCGGCGAGATCAACGACATCTACGCCAAGTGGTTCCAGCAGCCCGTCCCACCGAAGGGCCTGAACCTGAATTTCCCCATGAGCGACGAGCTGAAGAAGCTGATCGCCAACCCGACCGACAAATCCGCAGAACAGATTTGACGGTGATGCGCCGCCACGCTCACGAGGCGTCACGGCGCGGGGACTCCGGGGAAGCCAGCGGCTTCCCCAACCCAATTTCTGACGAAGCCGAGACCGTCCGCTAGGGAAGCGCTGAAAAGCCCCACACCGTCACTCCCGCGAAGGTGGGAGCCCAGGTGCTGCGGGGTTCTGGATTCCCGCCTGCGCGGGAATGACGACTATTTCAGCCCCCCCCAGGCGGATACGGGGAACTGTCGCCCGCTTTCGCGCTTCGTCATCAAAGCCGTACCTAGGATCTCGCGAGCTAGAGCCATGCAAGGCAGAAAGAGGCGAGGAAGCGGAGTGTACTTTTGTACATGAGCATGACTCACTTCGTTCGCCCCTTCGGGGTCGCACTGAAGTGCGTTAGTCGCAAACGACTTCCGAGCCTGTTTCTAACGCAGCAGGGCTGACGCGCAGCAGATCCCGTCCTCACAAGAGGGGAAAACCGTAATGAATTACAACTGGGACTGGGGTATCTACTTCAAGTCCACCGGCATCGGCAGCGAGACCTACCTGGACTGGTTCATCACCGGCCTGGGCTGGACCATCGCCATCGCCCTGGCTGGCTGGATCATCGCCCTGGCGCTGGGCTCGCTGCTTGGCGTCATGCGTACCCTGCCGAACCGCTGGCTGTCCGGCCTGGCAACCGCCTACGTGGAAATCTTCCGCAACGTACCGCTGCTGGTGCAGCTGTTCCTCTGGTACTTCCTGGTGCCGGATCTGCTGCCCGAACCGCTGGAGCTGTGGTTCAAACAGGATCTCAACCCGGCCACTTCGGCCTACCTGTCGGTGGTGGTGTGCCTCGGCCTGTTCACCGCCGCCCGCGTCTGCGAACAGGTACGCACCGGTATCGAGGCGCTGCCCAAGGGACAGACCGCCGCAGCCTACGCCATGGGCTTCCGCCTGCCGCAGATCTACACCAACGTGCTGTTGCCGCAGGCGTTTCGCATCATCATTCCGCCGCTTACCAGCGAGTTCCTCAACATCTTCAAGAACTCCTCGGTGGCGTCGCTGATCGGCCTGATGGAACTGCTGGCGCAGACCAAGCAGACCGCCGAGTTCAGCGCCAACCTGTTCGAAGCCTTCACCCTGGCCACGCTGATCTACTTCACCTTGAACATGAGCCTGATGATGATCATGCGCATGATCGAGAAGAAGGTCGCCGTACCCGGCCTGATCTCCGTAGGGGGTAAATGATGGATTTCAGCGAAATCATCCCCGCCCTGCCGGGCCTGTGGGAAGGCATGGCGATGACCCTGCAGCTGATGGCCCTGGGCATCATCGGCGGCGTGGCTCTGGGCACCCTGCTGGCCCTGATGCGTTTGTCGCACAGCAAGCTGCTGTCGAACATCGCCGCCACTTACGTCAACTACTTCCGCTCGATCCCGCTGCTGCTGGTGATCACCTGGTTCTACTTCGCGGTGCCGTTCATCCTGCGCTGGATCACCGGCGAGGACACCCCCGTAGGCGCGTTCAGCTCGTGCCTGGTGGCCTTCGTGATGTTCGAGGCGGCCTACTTCTGCGAGATCGTCCGTGCCGGCATCCAGGCCATTCCCAAGGGTCAGATGGGCGCTGCCTCGGCTCTCGGCATGACCTACGGCCAGAGCATGCGCATGATCATCCTGCCGCAGGCCTTCCGCAAGATGACTCCGCTGTTGCTGCAACAGAGCATCATCCTGTTCCAGGACACCTCGCTGGTGTACACCGTGGGCCTGATGGACTTCCTCAATGCCGCTCGCTCGCGTGGCGACATTCTGGGCCAGCCCCATGAGTTTCTGATTTTCGCCGGTTTGGTCTACTTCACCATCAGCTTCGCCGCCTCGCGCCTGGTCAAGCTCCTGCAAAAAAGGTTAGCCGTATGATTTCCATCCAGAACGTCAACAAGTGGTACGGGGACTTCCAGGTGCTGACCGATTGCAGCACCGAGGTGAAGAAGGGCGAAGTGGTCGTGGTGTGCGGGCCGTCCGGCTCGGGCAAGTCGACCCTGATCAAGTGCGTCAACGCGCTGGAGCCATTCCAGAAAGGCGACATCGTGGTCGACGGCACCTCGATTGCCGACAAGAAGACCAACCTGCCCAAGCTGCGCTCGCGCGTTGGCATGGTGTTCCAGCACTTCGAGCTGTTCCCGCACCTGACCATCACCGAGAACCTGACCATCGCCCAGATCAAGGTGCTCGGCCGCAGCAAGGAAGAAGCGACCAAGAAGGGTCTGGCTCTGCTCGACCGCGTCGGCCTGTCCGCGCATGCGCACAAGCACCCGGGCCAGCTCTCCGGCGGTCAACAACAACGCGTGGCCATCGCCCGTGCCCTGGCCATGGATCCGGTGGTGATGCTGTTCGATGAACCGACCTCGGCGCTTGACCCGGAAATGGTCAACGAAGTGCTCGACGTGATGGTGCAACTGGCCCACGAAGGCATGACCATGATGTGCGTGACTCACGAGATGGGCTTCGCGCGCAAGGTCGCCGACCGGGTGATCTTCATGGACGCCGGACAGATCGTCGAAGACTGTCCGAAGGAGGAATTCTTCGGCGACATCAACGCCCGCTCCGATCGTGCTCAGCAGTTCCTGGCGAAAATCCTCCAGCACTGACCGGACAGCTAGGGTGCGCCGTGCGCACCAATGCCAACGCACCACAACCGGTGCGCGTGGCGCACCCTACGCGTCGAGCAACTGGTCAGCCTGGGGAGGACTATGATGCAATGCCTGTCCATCAGTCCTCGCGCCGACCTGATCGTGAAACCGCGCCTGCTCCGTCACCTGTCGCTGATCCTGCTGTTCCTGCTGCTGGTGCTCGGCTGTGGCTACGCCGGCTACCACATCAGCGACCGTGCCGGTATCCGCGCCCTGGCCGAAAACGGTGAGCGCCAGCTGGAGCTCAACGCCCGCGCCGTCGAAAGTGAGATCACCAAATACACCTACCTGCCCAGCCTGCTGGAGCTGGAAGGCAACGTCTCGCGCCTGCTGCTGGCGCCCACGGCCTATCGCCGGCATCACGTCAATCAGTACCTGGCCGGCCTCAACCAACGCAGCGGCAGCCTGGCCATCTACGTGCTCGACCCGGATGGCCGAGTGATCGCTACCAGCAACTGGGAGCAAGCCGACAGCTACCTCGGCGAGGATCTGTCGTTCCGCGCCTATTACCAGGACGCAATCAAGGGCCTGCCCGGGCGCTTCTACGGTATCGGCAGCACCACCGGCGAGCCTGGCTACTACCTGGCCCACGGTTTGCGCGACGGCAAACGCATCATCGGCGTGGCGGTGGTCAAGGTACGCCTCGATGCCCTCGAAGAGCGCTGGCAACGCGCCCTGCTGGAAGCCTACGTCAGTGACGAGAACGGCATCATCATCCTCGCCAGTGACCCGATGGTACGCCTCAAGGCCGTGCGTCCACTCGATGACGAGACCAAGGAACGCCTGGCGCGCAGCCTGCAATACCACTGGGCCGCGCTGGAGGAACTGCAGCTGTTCAACCGCTCGCCACTGGACGACGGCATCGAGCAGGTCAGCTTCGCCACCGCCGGTACGCCAGCCAATTACCTGCTGCAAACCCGCCGCCTGGAAGACACGCCCTGGCACCTGACCCTGCTCAGCCCGCTGCAGGAGCAACGCAGCGCCGCCATGATCCACGGCATGCTGGCGGCCGTGGCGGCGGCACTGCTGGCCTTCCTGCTGATTGCCTGGAACGAGCGCCGCAAGGTGATCGCCACGCGCCTGGCCGCCCGCGAAGCGCTGCAAGCGGCCAACGATGAGCTGGAGCGCAAGATCACCGAGCGCACCGCCGACCTGCAGGCCAGCAACGAGCGCCTGCAAGCCGAGGTGCGCGAGCGCGAGCAGGCCGAAACCACTCTGCGTCAGGCCCAGGACGAACTGGTGCAGGCCGGCAAGCTGGCGGTGATCGGGCAGATGTCCACCAGCATCGCCCACGAGCTGAATCAGCCACTGGCGGCGCTGCGCACGCTGTCCGGCAACACCGTGCGCTTCCTTCAGCGTGGTGCGCTGGATGTCGCCAGCAGCAACCTGCAGAACATCGGTGAACTGGTCGATCGCATGGGTAAGATCACCGGCAGCCTGCGCGCCTTCGCCCGCCGTACCGGTGATAGCGGCGAGGCCTCGCTGCAGCAGGCGGTGGATGCGGCCGTTATGCTCCTGCATCCGCGCCTGCAACGCACCAGCATGACCATTCATCGCGACTATTTACACCCGGAGCAGGACGAGGTGCGCCTGGCCATCGAACAGATTCGCCTGGAGCAGATTCTGGTCAACCTGATCAGCAACGCCCTCGATGCCATGCGCGACCAGGTCGACCGCCAGCTGTGGCTGAGCGGCACCGCTGAAGCCGATGGCTACCAGCTGGAAGTGCGCGACAACGGCCCCGGCATTGCCCCGGAAACCCGCGCGCACCTGTTCGAGCCGTTCTTTACCACCAAACCCGGCGAACAGGGCCTGGGCCTCGGCCTGACCCTGTCCGCCAGCCTGGCCGCAGCCGCAGGCGGCAGCCTCACCGTACGCCACCCGGACGAGGGCGGCACCGCCTTCATCCTCAGCCTACCCTACCCGCGGGAGCCCAAAGCATGAGCGACAGCCTCACCGTCCTGATCGTCGAAGACGATCCCCATGTGCTGCTCGGTTGCCAGCAGGCACTGGCCCTGGAAGACATCGACAGCATCGGTGTAGGCAGCGCCGAAGAGGCCTTGCAGCGGGTTGACGAAGATTTCGCCGGCATCGTCATCAGCGACATTCGCCTGCCCGGCATTGATGGCCTGGAACTGCTGACCCGCCTCAAGCAGCGCGACGCACGCCTGCCGGTGGTGCTGATCACCGGCCACGGCGACATCGGTATGGCCGTCGGCGCAATGCGTGACGGCGCCTACGACTTCATGGAAAAGCCCTTCTCCCCCGAACGTCTGGTCGACGTCGCCCGCCGCGCCCTGGAGCAACGCAGCCTGGCTCGCGAAGTCAGTGCCCTGCGCCGCCAACTGGCCGGGCGCCAGGCACTGGAGCAGCGCATCATCGGCCGTTCGCCGGCCATGCAGCAGCTGCGCGAGCTGATCGCCAACGTCGCCGACACCAACGCCAACGTGCTGATCGAAGGCGAGACCGGTACCGGCAAGGAACTGGTCGCCCGCTGCCTGCACGATTTCAGCAGGCGGCAGAGCAAGCAGTTCGTCGCCCTCAACTGTGGCGGCCTGCCGGAAAGCCTGTTCGAGAGCGAGATATTCGGCCACGAGGCACATGCCTTCACCGGCGCCGGCAAGCGGCGCATCGGCAAGATCGAACATGCCGACGGTGGCAGCCTGTTTCTCGACGAGATCGAGAGCATGCCGCTGGGCCTGCAGATCAAACTGCTGCGTGTGCTGCAGGAGCACAGCCTGGAACGACTCGGCTCGAACCAGTCGATCGATGTCGACTGCCGGGTGATCGCTGCCACCAAGTCCGACCTCGACGAGCTGGGCAGACGCGGCGAGTTTCGCAGTGACCTGTACTACCGGCTCAACGTGGTGACCCTGGAGCTGCCGCCGCTGCGCGAACGCCGCGAAGACATCGCCCTGCTGTTCGAACACTTCCTGCAACTGGCCGCGCTGCGCTTCGACCGCGCGGTACCGGAACTGGATCGCCACACCCTGGCGGCCCTGACCGCACACGACTGGCCGGGCAACGTGCGCGAACTGCGCAATGTCGCCGAGCGTTTCGCCCTGGGCCTGCCGGTATTCAAGAAAAGCGGCCAGGCCGACAACCACGCACTGGGCTTCAACGAAGCGGTGGAAGCCTTCGAGCGCAACCTGCTGGGTGCGGCGCTGGAGCGTCACGCCGGCAACCTCAGCCAGGCCGCCCAGGCACTGGGTCTGGCCAAGACCACGCTGTTCGACAAGGTGAAGAAATACGGGCTGCAATAACCAGGCGCATGCGTGCCTGGAGGTGAACACGGAAATGCCATTGTGTGAGTGGCTTCAGCCGTGATGCTCACCTGTAAATCCGCGATGGCGCCATGCTCATGATGGATGGATCGGTGCGCACGGCCTAAGCGGCCCCCACACACCCTGCAGGACGCCCCGCAACTTCACCAGGCAAAGAAAAGGGGAACCCGCAGGCTCCCCCAAAAAAGGCGCAAGCACTGCGCCCATGCCGTGAAACGAACGCAGCCCGGAGCCACCCGGGCTGCGCTTTGCACTTACGCCGCGCTGAAACTCTTATGCGGGTCGATGACAAATTTCTTCGGCACGCCGGCATCGAACTCACCGTAGCCACGCGGCGCGTCGTCCAAGCTAATGACCTGCACACCGACCACTTCGGCGATGTTGATGCGATCCCACATGATGGCCTGCATCAGCGCGCGGTTGTACTTCATCACCGGGGTCTGGCCGGTGTGGAAGCTGTGCGACTTGGCCCAGCCGAGGCCGAAGCGGATGCTCAGGGAACCGATCTTCGCCGCCGCATCCACCGCGCCCGGATCTTCGGTCACGTAGAGGCCGGGAATACCGATCTTGCCGGCTACACGCACGACGCCCATCAGCGAGTTGAGCACCGTGGCCGGCGCCTCCTGCTGGGCGCCGGCATGGCCGTGGCCACGGGCTTCGAAGCCCACGGCATCGACCGCGCAATCCACTTCCGGCTCACCCAGCAGATCGGCGATCTGCTCATGCAAAGGCGTGTCCTTGGACAGGTCGGCGATTTCGAAGCCCTGAGCCTTGGCATGCGCCAGGCGCACCGGATTCACGTCACCGACGATTACCACCGCAGCACCCAGCAGGCGCGCCGAGGCGGCAGCAGCCAGACCGACCGGACCCGCGCCGGCGATATACACCGTACTGCCTGGCCCAACGCCGGCAGTGACCGCGCCGTGGTAGCCGGTGGGTAGGATGTCAGACAGGCAAGTCAGGTCGCGGATCTTCTCCATGGCCTTGTCGCGATCCGGCAGCTTGAGCAGGTTGAAGTCGGCGTAAGGCACCAGCACGTACTCGGCCTGGCCGCCGGTCCAGTCGCCCATGTCGACGTAGCCGTAGGCACCGCCGGCACGCGCCGGGTTGACGGTCAGACACACACCGGTGTGCTGCTCCTTGCAGGAACGGCAACGACCGCAAGCGACGTTGAAGGGAACGGAAACCAGATCGCCGATCTGCAGGCGCTCGACATCACGGCCCTTCTCGATCACCTCACCGGTGATCTCGTGCCCCAGCACCAGGCCGACCTGAGCGGTGGTACGACCGCGCACCATGTGCTGGTCGGAGCCGCAGATATTGGTGGAAACGACTTTCAGGATGACCCCGTGCTCGATCTTCTTGCCGCGCGGATCCTGCATTTTCGGGTAGTCGATCTTCTGTACTTCGACCTTGCCCGTACCGAGATAAACCACACCACGATTACCAGACATACGTAACTCTCCTTTCTTGTTGTGGACACAGGACGCGACCGACGGGCCGCGCGGCCTTGCACTGGAGCTTCTTTCGTCTGTTGCCGGTCACCGCCGGTAAAGCCTGGCAGGGCGGTGAGCCCAGGGTGCGCCATGCGCACCGATGTACTTGCGTTGATTCCCGGTGCGCACGGCGCACCCTACGAGTGAAGTCGTTACCGTAGGGTGGGCTTTAGCCCACCAATATTCGGGTTAGCGATCCCCTCAGGCGTTGAGCACCACCGTGCGGTTGGCGTTGAGGAACACCCGACGCTCGATGTGATAACCGACCGCACGGGCCAGGGTCAGGCATTCGATATCACGGCCCTTGGCGATCAGGTCTTCCGGGTAATGTGCGTGATCCACTGCCTCAACGCCCTGGGCGATGATCGGCCCCTCGTCGAGATCGTTGTTGATGTAGTGCGCCGTGGCGCCGACCAGCTTGACGCCCTTCTGGTAGGCCTGGTGATAAGGCTTGGCGCCTTTGAAGCCGGGCAGCAGCGAGTGGTGAATGTTGATCGCCCAGCCGTCCAGACGGCGGCACAACTCGGGCGACAGCACCTGCATGTAGCGGGCAAGCACCACCAGCTCCGCGCCGGTGTCCTCGATTACCTTCAGCACCTTGCGCTCCTGCGCCGGCTTGTCGGCCGGGTCGAGCGGGAAATGGTGATAGGGAATGCCGTGCCAACGCGCCAGCGGTTCGAGATCCGGGTGGTTGGACACCACCGCTACCACGTCCATGGCCAGTTGGCCGATACGCTGGCGATACAGCAAGTCATGCAGGCAGTGGTCGGCCTTGGACACCATCAGCACCACCTTGGCGCGGTAGCCCGGCGGGGTCAGCTCGACCTGCATGTCGAAGGGTGCCAGACGCTCGGCCACACCGGCGCGGAAGACGGCCTCATCGAAGTCCTGCGGCTGACGGAACTCGACACGGATGAAGAAGCGCGAGGACAACCGATCGTCGAAGCTGTGATGCTCGGTGACGTAGCAGCGCTGCTCGAAGAGAAAACGCGTCACCGCATCCACGGTGCCAAGCACGCTCGGGCAATGGGCGGTGAGAATCCAGGTGTCGGGGGTGCGGCTCATGGTAGGGGGCTCCGCTGAATGGCTCCCCTCTCCCATTCATGGGAGAGGGGCTGGGGGAGAGGCTAAAGCGGCCCTCTCCCGAACCCTCTCCCGCAGCGGGAGGGGGGACGGTTCGCGTGCGGTTCAGGCCTCGACCGCTAACCCATACTCGGCGCTGGCATCCTGCAGCCAAAGCCAGAAGTAGTCGGAGAAGCTGCGGCGAATCACCAGTTCCCAGGTCTCCTCGCCGGTATGGCGAATCACCAGCTGCGACTTGGCGAACACGGTGCCCACTGCCTTGCCAACCGGAAAGTTGCTCGGGTGCACGTCGTAGCTGGTGGACTTCATCAGCAGCTCGCGCACCTTCGGCCCGGACAGCTCCAGCAGGGTCTGCCCGCCGCTGACGTTGACCACCGAGATATGCTGGCCATCCAGCGCCTCGCGCAGCCGGCGCTCGACCTCGAACTCGCTGCCGCCAGGCACGATCAGCAGCCATTCGTCCGGGCCCAGCCACTGCAGCGAAGTATCGCCGTCAGCCACCAGGGTCAGCGCCACCGGTAGCTCCAGGCCCAGGGCCTTGTGCACACCGCCGGAGAAACCGGCGTCCTTGGCATCCCCGCGAATGACCAGATGTCCGCGCAGTTTCTTCTCGCGCAGGGTGATGCCGGCGTTCTTGCGGCCTTTGCCGACCAGCTCATGCAGGCCGGCGTGGTGCAATGGCGATTGCCCGGCGATGTCGGCAGGGCGTTGTTGGTAGACGTTGACGTTAGACATTCTGGCGATCCCCTTTCGGGTCATAGAACACGGAGCTGCAGATTTCGGCTTCGATCAGACTGCCATCGGCCAGCGGCGCAAACACACGCTCGCCCATGCGCTTGAGGCCGCCCTTGACCACCGCCATGGCGAAGCTGTAACCCATCGCCGCGCTCATGTAGCTGGAGGTGACGTGACCGACCATCTGCATCGGGATGGTTTGTTTCGGGTCGAACACCAGTTGCGCACCTTCCGGCAGCACCTTGTTCGGGTCGACCGGTTTCAGCCCTACAAGCTGCTTGCGGTCTTCGCGCAGGCAGTCGTCGCGGTTCATGCCGCGCTTGCCGATCCAGGAGAAAGGTTTAGTGCGACCGACGCACCAGCCCATGTTGAGGTCGTCCGGGGTCACCGAGGCATCGGTGTCCTGACCGACGATGATGAAGCCTTTCTCGGCACGCAGTACGTGCATGGTCTCGGTGCCGTAAGGCGTCAGGTCGAATTCCTTGCCGGCTTCGATGATCTGCTCCCACACGCCCAGGGCGTAGTCGGCCTGCACGTTGACCTCGTAGCTCAGCTCACCGGTGAAGGAGATGCGGAACACCCGCGCCGGCACGCCGCCGACCAGACCTTCCTTCCAGCTCATGAAGGGGAAGGCGTCCTTGTCCAGATCGATGTCGGTCACCTTGGCCAGCAGCTTGCGGCTGTTGGGGCCGGACAGGGTCATGGTGGCCCAGTGGTCGGTGACCGAGGTGAAGTACACCTTCAGCTCCGGCCATTCGGTCTGGTGGTAGATCTCCAGCCACTCCATCACGCGGGCAGCGCCGCCAGTGGTGGTGGTCATGACGAAATGGTTGTCGGCCAGGCAGGCAGTGACACCGTCGTCGAAGACCATGCCGTCTTCCTTGCACATCAGGCCGTAGCGCGCCTTACCCACGTCCAGCTTGGTCCAGGCGTTGGTGTAGACGCGGTTGAGGAACTCACGCGCATCCGGGCCCTGGATATCGATCTTGCCCAGGGTGGAAGCATCGAGGATGCCCACGCTATTGCGTACAGCCAGGCACTCACGAGCCACGGCGGCATGCAGATCCTCACCCTTTTTCGGGAAGTACCAGGGACGCTTCCACTGGCCGACGTCCTCGAACTCGGCACCGTTCTTCACGTGCCAGGCCTGCATCGCGGTGTAGCGCTTGGCATCGAACAATGCGCCACAGTGCCGGCCAGCCACAGCGCCGAAAGTCACCGGCGTGTAGTTCGGACGGAACATGGTGGTGCCCATCTGCACGATGCTGATACCCATCGAACGCGCGGCGATGGCCAGGCCGTTGATGTTGCCCAGCTTGCCCTGGTCAGTGCCGAAGCCCAGCGCGGTGTAGCGTTTGACGTGCTCGACCGACTCGAAACCTTCACGCGTCGCCAGCTCGATACCGGCAGCGGTGACGTCGTTCTGCAGGTCGACGAACTGCTTGGGTGCACGTGCCGTGGGCTTGTCGTGCGGCACCTGGAACAGCGCCAGAGTCGCCTCTTCCTGACGCGCCTCGACCTTCGGCAGACGGCCACTGACGGCCTTGTAGCCAGTATCGGCAGCCGCCTTGGCGCCTGCCTCGAAACCATTGGCGAGCACATCGCCGAGGGCGAACACACCGTTCACCGCGCCGGCATCGACACGTTGCTGAATGCCGTTGCCGGGGCCCGGCACGAAGCCAAGGATGTCCTCGCTCCACTCGGGACGACCGCCCAGATGCGAAGCCAGGTGCACCACCGGGCTGTAACCACCGGAGCTGACGATCAGGTCGCAGTCGACCACTTCACCGGGGCTGGTGACCTTGTGGGCCTTGACGTCGATGGCGCAGATTCGCGCGCCAGTGACGCGCTTGCTGCCACGCGCTTCGATCACCGCGCTGCCGGTGAGAATGCGCACGCCACGTGCACGCGCTTCCTCGACCCAGGCGCCGCGCGGGTTACTGCGCGCATCGGCGACAGCCACGACCTTGCGGCCGGCATCGAGCCAGTCGAGCAGCACGCGGTAGGCATAATCGTTGTTGGTCGACAACACCAGTTCCTGCCCTGGCGCCACCCCATAACGGCGCACGTAGGTCGACACGGCGCCAGCCAGCATGTTGCCGGGCACATCGTTGTTGGCGTACACCAGCGGCCGCTCATGGGCGCCACTGGCCAGCACCACACGCTTGGCGCGGACGCGGTGCATACGCTGGCGGGCCTGCCCCATCGGGGCGATTTCACCGAGGTGATCGGTCAGGCGCTGGTGGATGGTGAGGAAGTTGTGGTCGTGGTAGCCGTTGACCGTGGCGCGAGGCAGCAGGGTCACTTCCGGCAGCGTCTTCAGCTCGGCGATGGCCTGCGCCACCCATTCGGCGGCGGGCTTGCCGTCGAGGGTTTCGCGGGTGTCGAGCAGACTGCCGCCGAACTCTTCCTGTTCATCGGCGAGGATCACCCGCGCACCGCTACGACCGGCAGCCAGCGCGGCGGCGAGACCGGCAGGGCCGGCACCGACGATCAATACGTCGCAGTGCTGGTTGAGCTGGTCGTAGATGTCCGGGTCGACCTCGGTGGGCGAACGACCCAGGCCTGCGGCCTTGCGGATGTATTTCTCGTAGGTCATCCACAGGTTCTGCGGATACATGAAGGTCTTGTAGTAGAAGCCGGGCGGCATCATGCCACCGCCGACCTTGCCGAGGATGCCCATCAGGTCGGTGTTGACGCTCGGCCAACCGTTGGTACTGCTGGCCACCAGGCCGCTGTACAGCGCCTGCTGGGTGGCACGCACGTTGGGGATCTGCGCGGCTTCGGTGGAGCCGATCTGCAGCACGGCGTTGGGCTCTTCCGCGCCAGCAGCGACGATGCCGCGTGGCCGCGAATACTTGAAGCTGCGACCGACGATATCCACACCATTGGCCAGCAGCGCGGCGGCCAGGCTGTCGCCGGCGAAGCCCTGATAGGTCTGGCCGTTGAAGGTGAAGCTCAGCGGCTGGCTGCGGTCGATGCGACCGCCCTTGGCGAGACGATTGACCTGGCTCATGCCGTTACTCCTTCTACCACGGCTTGCTTGTCGGTGGCCGCGGCGGCAGTGACCGAGGGCTTCTCGCCGACCTTGTAGGTCTCGAGGATCTCGTAGGTCACGGTGTGGCGGGTGACGTTGAAATACTTGCGGCAACCGGCCGCATGCACCCACAGCTCGTGGTGGATGCCGCGCGGGTTGTCGCGGAAGAACATGTACTCGCCCCACTCGGCATCACTGCAGGCATCGGGGTCGAGCGGGCGGGCGATGTGCGCCTGGCCCTTGGCGTGGAATTCCTCTTCGGAGCGCAGTTCGCCACAGTAGGGGCAGAAGATGTGCAGCATGGTGGAGCCTCCGCTTGCTTTACTCCCCCCTCCCGCTTGCGGGAGAGGGGCTGGGGGAGAGGGCTGCTCTATGCACGCCATCCCCCGAGTCAGTTACTGGGAGCTGCGGTGCCGAACTCAGCACCCTCTCCCGCCCTTCGGGCACCCTTTCCCATGAATGGGAGAGGGTCATCAGCTTTGCGCTACGCGCGCTTTTAGTGAGCCACGGCAGCGGCGCCGTGCTCGTCGATCAGTGCGCCGGTGTGGAAACGGTCGATGGAGAACGGCTTGGCCAGCGGGTGCATCTCACCCTTGGCCAGGCTGGCGGCGAACACATGACCCGAACCCGGCGTGGCCTTGAAGCCGCCAGTACCCCAGCCGCAGTTGAAGAACAGGTTGTCCACCGGGGTCTTGGAAATGATCGGGCAGGCGTCCGGGCAGGTGTCGACGATGCCGCCCCACTGGCGGTTCATGCGTACCCGCGAGAGCACCGGGAACATCTCGACGATGGCTTGCAGGGTGTGCTCGATGGTCGGGTAGGAACCGCGCTGGCCGTAACCGTTGTAGCCGTCGATGCCGGCACCGATGACCAGGTCGCCCTTGTCCGACTGGCTGATGTAGCCATGCACGGCGTTGGACATGATCACGCTGTCGATGATCGGCTTGATCGGCTCGGACACCAGCGCCTGCAGCGGGTGGGACTCCAGCGGCAGGCGGAAGCCGGCGAGCCCCGCCATGTGCCCGGAGTTACCGGCGGTGACCACGCCGACGCGCTTGGCGCCGATGAAGCCCTTGTTGGTTTCCACACCGATCACCGCGCCGTTCTGCTTGCGGAAACCGATCACCTCGGTGTTCTGGATCAGGTCGACGCCCAGGGCATCGGCGGCACGTGCATAGCCCCAGGCCACGGCATCGTGACGGGCAACGCCACCGCGACGCTGCACGGTGGAGCCCATGATCGGGTAGCGGGTGTTCTTGCTGCAGTCGAGGTAGGGAATCTCCGCCTCGACCTGCTTGGCATCGAGCAGTTCGCCATCCACGCCGTTGAGGCGGTTGGCGCTGACGCGACGCTCGGCATCACGCATGTCCTGCAGGGTGTGGCAGAGGTTGTAGACGCCACGCTGGGAGAACATGACGTTGTAGTTGATGTCCTGCGACAGCCCTTCCCACAGCTTCATCGCGTGTTCATAGAGGTGCGCGGACTCGTCCCACAGGTAGTTAGAACGCACGATGGTGGTGTTGCGTGCGGTGTTGCCGCCGCCGAGCCAACCCTTTTCCACCACGGCGACGTTCTTCACGCCGAATTCCTTGGCCAGGTAATAGGCGGTGGCCAGGCCGTGGCCGCCACCGCCGACGATGACCACGTCGTACACCGGCTTGGGCGTCGGGTTGCGCCACATGCGCTGCCAGTTCTCATGGTGGCTGAACGAGTGCTTGAACAGGCCGAAGCCGGAATAACGTTGCATGGGCATGCTCCAGGGTTCTACTCCCCTCTCAGCGTTAAGCGAGAGGGGCCGAGAGAAAGGGTTGGCTTAGCGATACACCGGGTAGTCCGCGCACAACCCGGCGACCAGCTTGGCCACCTGCGCCTCGACATCGGCATCGCCGAGGTGATCGAGGATGTCGCAGATCCAGCCGGCCAGCGCCTGGCACTGGGCGACCTTGAAGCCACGGGTGGTGACGGCAGGAGTGCCAATGCGGATGCCCGAGGTCACGAACGGCGACTGCGGGTCGTTCGGTACGGCGTTCTTGTTCACGGTGATACCGGCACGTCCCAGGGCAGCGTCGGCCTCCTTGCCGGTCAGGCCCTGTTTGATCAGGCTGAGCAGGAACAGGTGGTTGTCGGTGCCACCGGAAACCACCTCGTAGCCGCGCTCGATGAACACCTTGGCCATGGCCTGGGCGTTGTCGATGACCTGCTGCTGGTAGGCCTTGAATTCAGGCTCCATGGCTTCCTTGAAGCACACCGCCTTGGCGGCGATGACGTGCATCAGCGGGCCGCCCTGGGCACCCGGGAACACCGCGGAGTTGAGTTTCTTCTCGATCTCTTCGTTGGCCTTGGCCAGGATCAGGCCGCCGCGCGGGCCGCGCAGGGTCTTGTGCGTGGTGGTGGTAACCACGTCAGCGAAGGGAATCGGGTTCGGGTACAGACCGGCAGCGACCAGGCCAGCGACGTGGGCCATGTCGACGAACAGCAGCGCGCCGACCTTGTCGGCAATGGCGCGGAAACGCGGGAAGTCGAGGGTCTTGGAATAGGCGGAGAAGCCGGCAACGATGATCTTCGGCTTGTGCTCCACGGCCAGGCGCTCGACCTCGTCGTAGTCGATCAGACCGGTAGCGGTGTCCAGCCCATACTGCACGGCGTTGTACAACTTGCCCGAGGACGACACCTTGGCACCGTGGGTCAGGTGGCCGCCGTGGGCCAGGCTCATGCCGAGAATGGTGTCTCCGGCATTGAGCAGCGCCAGGTAGACAGCACTATTGGCCGAGGAACCGGAGTGCGGCTGAACGTTGGCGTAGTCGGCGCCGAACAGCGCCTTGGCGCGGTCGATGGCCAACTGCTCGACCTTGTCGACGTACTCGCAGCCACCGTAGTAGCGCTTGCCCGGATAGCCTTCGGCGTACTTGTTGGTCAGGCCGCTGCCCTGCGCCTGCATCACCCGCTGGCTGCAGTAGTTCTCCGAAGCGATCAGCTCGATATGCTCTTCCTGGCGACGCTCCTCCTGATTGATCGCCGCGAGCAACTCGTCGTCGTAACCCTGAATCTGATCCTGCTTGCTGAACATCTCGACTCTCCTGCAGCGCCTGTGGGCGGCGGTCTTGGACGGACGGGCCGGCAAGGCCCTGTGCAGCGATGGTAGGGCCGCACCTGCCCCCTCAAATGCCTGCCAACGCCGCGAGAGCATTCGTTTGCGACATGCCCCTGTCGCAATCAGGCGCACCGACATCAGCTCGTCGGTTTGCGCACAAATCGCGGGGATCAAGCTGTGGATAAGCCGTGCATACAACGCCCGGCCCCAGCAATGGCAGGGGCTCCCGCAATAAGGTTATTTCCTGATCTATATCAATCAGTTAACAACATCAGCCATACACAGAAGCCGTGGACTAGGCTGTGGAAAAGCTGTCAGCAGATTGCTGCCGGCCTTGCACTCACTGCAATGCAGGGCTGCGCTCAATATCCATACACCCGTACCGCCGCCCGGGCTT
Organism: Pseudomonas mendocina; assembly: GCF_003008615.1. Classification (NCBI taxonomy): domain Bacteria; kingdom Pseudomonadati; phylum Pseudomonadota; class Gammaproteobacteria; order Pseudomonadales; family Pseudomonadaceae; genus Ectopseudomonas; species Ectopseudomonas mendocina. Next base: position 2,873,463 of record NZ_CP027657.1, on the reverse strand, counting down.
ATCCACCAGCGACATAGGCAGGAAAGGAGAATAGCTTGGGGATATGCACAGAAGATGTGGATGAAACTGTGCATAGGCTGTTCGACGAGCGCTTGCGGCCAGAGCTGCCGCGGCCTGCCGTGAGAAGGCTAAAAATCGAACAGGATCAACTAGATAGGCGTGGCTTGTGCACAAATACTGTGGGCGCCATTGTGCACTGCCTGTGGAAACACGTCGCCAGGCCAGAGCCCGCGGGGCTCTGGCGCAAGCGCACGTTATTTACTCAGCCACTTATGGCTTGAGTTTCTCTCCGCAACTGCTGGAGGCATTCACCAGGCGCTGCTGCATGGCCGGGTCAGGCGGAGACTGGCGGCTCATTTCCTGCAACTCGGCCTCGCTGAACTCGGCGCTGACCTTGTCGGCCGCACAATCGCAATAGGCTTTCAGTTGCGCATTTTCGTAGCCTGCCGGGGCACCAGCCACGCACTGCTGGACGAACTCGTTCTTGGCCTGCGCCGACCACTCGGCGGCGGAAACGGGCAGCGCCACGGCCAGAGGCAGGGCAAGGGCGAGCAGGTGACGATAAGTCATATGAAACTCCTTCTCTTGATTGCGGAGGGCGGATCGAGTGCCGCCCTCTGGTAGGTGTGAACCCCTCAAGACAGCTCAAGTTCCATCTGCAGGCCGAACGGTTGGCCACGCTCTGACCTGGCAGTACGCATCGACACAACAACTCGTCGCCGCTACGCAGGTCAGTCAGCGGGCTCAGGAGGTAAAGTGGCGCTTTTCGTCGGCAGCTCCGCCGACAGGCTTTTCAGAAGGAACGCGCCAATGCCCGACAATGCCCAGCAATTTGCCAGCGACAACTACTCCGGCATCTGTCCCGAAGCCTGGGCCGCCATGGCCGAGGCCAACCAGGGCCACCAACGCGCCTATGGTGATGACGAGTGGACGGCGCGCGCCGCCGATCACTTCCGCCGCCTGTTCGAGACAGACTGCGAGGTGTTCTTCGCCTTCAACGGCACCGCCGCCAACTCCCTGGCCCTGGCCTCGCTGTGCCAGAGCTACCACAGCGTGATCTGCTCGGAAACCGCCCACGTCGAGACCGACGAGTGCGGCGCGCCGGAGTTCTTCTCCAACGGTTCCAAATTGCTGCTGGCCAAGACCGAGAACGGCAAGCTGACCCCGCAGGCGATCCGCGAAATCGCCCTCAAGCGCCAGGACATTCACTACCCGAAACCACGCGTGGTCACTCTCACCCAGGCCACCGAGGTCGGCACCGTCTACCGCCCGGAAGAAGTTCGCGCCATCAGCCAGGTCTGCGAAGAGCTGGGCCTGCACCTGCATATGGACGGCGCGCGCTTCTCCAATGCCTGCGCCTTCCTCGGCTGCAGCCCGGCCGACCTGACCTGGAAGGCCGGTGTCGATGTGTTGTGCTTCGGCGGCACCAAGAACGGCATGGCCGTCGGTGAGGCCATCGTGTTCTTCAACAAGGATCTGGCCGAAGACTTCGACTATCGCTGCAAGCAGGCCGGCCAACTGGCGTCGAAAATGCGCTACCTGTCCGCGCCCTGGGTTGGCATCCTGCAGAACGATGTCTGGCTCAACTACGCCAACCACGCCAACCACTGCGCCCAGTTGCTGGCCAACCTGGTGGCGGACGTGCCGGGCGTCAGCCTGATGTTCCCGGTGGAAGCCAACGGTGTGTTCCTGCAACTGTCGGAGCCGGCCATCGCCGCCCTCACCGCCCGCGGCTGGCGCTTCTACACCTTCATCGGCGCCGGTGGCGCACGCTTCATGTGCAGCTGGGATACCGACGAAGCGCGCGTTCGCCAGCTGGCTGCCGATATCCGTGAAGTGATGAGCGCCTGACGACGCCATGACGCATACGTGGCAGGGGCTTGAGCCGCGACCGTAGCCCGGATGCAATCCGGGGAAATCGATCAATCGCCCCGGATTTCATCCGGGCTACAAACCTTCATGGCGATCAATAGTCGATCGCCACATCCCCCTTGGGCACGCTGCAGCACGACAGGATGTATCCCTCAGCCACATCCTCATCGGTGATACCGCCGTTGTGCTCCATCTCCACCTCGCCAGCGGTCTTCATCACCTTGCAGGTGCCGCAAATGCCCATGCCACAGGCCTTGGGGATATGCAGGCCAAGCTTGGCGGCGGCCGCGTGCACGGTTTCGCCGGGCACCACGCGGATGCTCTTGCCGGTGCTGGTGAACTCCACCTGGTTGAGTTCGCCAACCGGGACTTCCGGTGCGTCTGCAGCCTCGGCGGCCAGCTCCTTGACCTCGGCGCGAATCTCCGGCGGCGTCGGACCGAACGCCTCTTCGTGATAACGCGCCATGTCGTAGCCGGCGGCTTCGAGCAGGCGCTTGACCGCACTCATGTAGGGCGTCGGACCGCAGCAGAAGATCTCCCGATCCAGGTAGTCCGGCGCGATCAATTCCAGCATCGGCTTGTTCAGATAGCCGCGATAGCCAGCCCAGGCTTCGCCCAGACCATGCTTCTCGCAGATCACGTGCAGGCTGAAGTTACTGATACGTGCCGCCATGTGCTCCAGCTCGCGCTGGTAGATGATGTCCTTCGGCGAACGGGCGCTGTGTACGAAGACCATGTCGACATTGGCGTTGGTGTCGTAGAACCAGCGCGCCATCGACATCACCGGCGTGATGCCAACCCCACCGGAGAGGAACAGCACCTTGTCGGACGGGAAGTCGATGGCGTTGAACAGCCCGACCGGGCCGTGCACCGGCACCTCGTCGCCTTCCTTGAGGTTGTCGTGCAGCCAGTTCGACACCTTGCCGCCCGGCACGCGCTTGATGGTGATGGAGAAGCTGTAGGGCACCGAAGGCGAACTGGAAATGGTGTAGGAGCGCATGATCGGCTGGCCGTCGATCTCCAGCTCCAGGGTGACGAACTGCCCCGGCTTGAAGAAGAACAGTACCGGCTGATCGGCCATGAAGCAGAAGGTGCGCACATCCCAGGTTTCCTGGATCACCTTGACGCAACGCACCAGGTGGCGGCCGTTGGTCCAGGTCTGAGTGGTAACCGGGTTGAGGAAGGCGTTGGTGGTCATGAACGGCTCTCCACGCGGCCGGATATCGGCCCATATGCCACGGATTGTGCGAAAGGCCGCCGCTCGTCATTTATCTGCCTGCGACATCCGCATGCTTATCGCGACCTGCCTGATAGTACGGGGCCTGACGCGTCGGAAACGCATTCGGCCATGTCGCCCATGGATAAGGTTTGCCCCTCTGCCGGCTCCACACTCCGCCTCACCAAGCATGCTCGCCCACTGCAGGCGACAGCGAACGATCGAGACCTTGCGGCACAACCGTAACAGCCACTTTTTCCGGCAGGCGCACAGCGCCCGCCAATGAGGAGCCACCATGGACTGCACCCAAAACCTGAGCCTGGGCGACCCGCTGGAGCCCGTCCGCAAGGCCACTGCGCAGATGCTGCACGAACGCGACCATACGTTCTCGCTGCCGCAGCCCTTCTACAACGACGAGCGCCTGTTCCAGGTCGACATGCAGGAGATCTTCCATAAGGAATGGCTGATCGCCGGCATGACCTGCGAGATCCCGGCCAAGGGCAACTTCCTCACCCTGCAGATCGGCGACAACCCGATTCTGGTCATCCGCGGCGCCGAAGGCCAGATTCACGCCTTCCACAACGTCTGCCGCCACCGCGGCTCGCGACTGTGCGTCTCCGACAAGGGCAAAGTGGCCAAGCTCGTGTGCCCCTACCACCAGTGGACCTACGAGCTGGACGGCCGCCTGCTGTTCGCCGGCACCGAAATGGGCGCCGACTTCGACCTCAAGGACTACAGCCTGAAACCCGTGCAGTGCAAAACCGCTGGCGGCTTCATCTTCATCAGCCTGGCGGAAAATCCGCCGGCCATCGACGAATTCCTCGCGACCCTGGCTCACTACATGGAGCCGTACGACATGGAGAACACCAAGGTCGCGGTGCAGAGCACCATGCACGAGAAGGCCAACTGGAAACTGGTGATCGAGAACAACCGCGAGTGCTACCACTGCAACGGCTCGCACCCGGAGCTGCTCAACACCCTGCTGGAATGGGACGATGTCACCGACCCGCGTGCCAGCCAGGCGTTCAAGGATCAGGTCGCCGAGTGCACCACCCGTTGGGACAGGGACAAGATCCCCTACGCCCACGCCAGCTTCGGCCTGCGCAACCGCATCGTGCGCATGCCGCTGCTCAAGGGCACCGTGTCCATGACCATGGACGGCAAGCAGGGCAGCAAGAAGCTGATGGGCCGCATCACCGACCCGGATCTCGGCTCGATGCGCATCCTGCACCTGCCACACTCGTGGAACCACTGCATGGGCGATCACCTGATCAACTTCACCGTGTGGCCGATCAGCGCCCAGGAGACGATCGTCGTCACCAAGTGGCTGGTGCACAAGGATGCGGTAGAAGGCATCGACTACGACGTGGCGCGCCTGCGCCAGGTGTGGGACGCCACCAACGACCAGGATCGCCGCCTGGGCGAGGAAAATCAGCGTGGTATCAACTCCACCGCCTACCAGCCTGGCCCGTACTCCAAGACCTACGAGTTCGGCGTGATCAACTTCCTCGACTGGTACAGCGAGCGCATGCTCAACAACCTCGACGACACCCCGGCGCAATCGCTGCGCCAGGTCGCGGGTGAGTAATGACGCTCAGCCTGCTGCTGTTGATCGGGCTGGCAGCCTACGGCCTGCTGGCCTGTCGCCCCACCGGGCAGTGAAGAAAGCCCCGCCGCTCATCGAAGCGCCGGGGCTTTTCCATGACCGTTACAGCTAAGGAAGGCAGCAAGTATTCCCTCGCAATATGGCCACTCGCCATTCAAGTTGTGTCAGATTGTTCCGAAACAATAACGGGGCTGTCGCAGGGCGGCCAGACACTTCTCTGGATGGAACTGACTTCATGCTGTCGCCGCGCTCCCTGAGCTTGCAGACAAAAATCCTGCTGGCTTTCACCCTGGTCAACCTGATCAGCATCGCCGCCTTCATTAGCTACGCCCAGTACATGAAGTCCCAGGACATTCGCGAACAGATGGACAACCGCCTGCGCGCAGCGGCCCATGCGGTACCGCGCCTGCTCGGCAATGACTATCTGGAACGCGCCCGCACAACCGATGGCCTGCGAGACGGCGAGTACATGGCACAGGTACGCAACCTGGGCCAGTACGTGCAGGACGTCGACCTGAAGTTCGCCTACACCATGATGGTCGACGCTTCCGGCAAGGTGTTCTATCTGTCCGACGCGGCCAGCGCGCAGGAACTCGCTGGCGGTATCTACGGCGAGCATCTGGAGGAGTATGCCGACGCCAGCCCGGCAGTGACCCTGGCAGCACGCAGTGGCCAGGCGCAATTCGACGAGTACACCGACAGCTACGGTACCTTCCGCTCGATCTTTCTGCCGATGCGCACTGCCAGCGGCCAGCCCTATGTAGTGGGTGTGGACATCACCCTCACCAGCCTCGACCAGGCCATCAGCGACAGCCTGCACAGCCTGCTGCTGATCGGCGCCGGGACACTGGCTGTCGGCTTGCTACTCTCCTGGCTGGCCACGCAGATGCTGGTACGCGCGATTCGCCACCTGACCGGTCAGCTCAACCAGATCGCGCAGAACCGCGATCTGTCGCGCCCGCTGGCGGTGACCAGCGACGACGAACTCGGCCAGATGGGCACGCATCTATCCGGCCTGCTGCAGGATCTGCGGCAAACGCTGTCCGGCGCGCTGGGCATGGCCGACAGCAACCAGCAACTGGCCGACACCTTCCTGCATCGTGCCGACGACATCACCCAACAGATCCAGCAGGCCGCCCAGCAACTGGCCGATGTCGATCAACACGGCCATTCCATCCAGCAGGCAGCTGGCGAATCCTCCAACCATGCCGGCGCAGTGCGACAGAATCTGGAGCGCACCAGTACCGAACTGAGCCGCGCCCACCAGGAGCTGCAGAAGCTGATCGCCGACGTGCATGACAGCACCGACTCCAGCATCGAACTGGCCGGCGACCTCGACCGCCTCAGCCAGGAAGCGCAGCAGATCGGCCAGGTGCTGCAGATGATCGCCGGCATTTCCGAGCAGACCAATCTGCTGGCCCTCAACGCGGCCATCGAAGCTGCGCGCGCTGGCGAGGCCGGACGGGGTTTCGCCGTAGTCGCCGATGAAGTGCGCAAGCTGGCCAGCCAGACCCAGAGCGTGCTGGCCGACGCGCACAAGGTGATCGATCAGGTCACCGACGCCATCCGCCAGATCGCCCAACGCATGGGCAGCACCGCCGAGCGCTCGCGTGTCCTGGCTGGCAACGCCGACGAAGCCTTGGACGCCCTCGATACCCTGGTGCGGCAGATGGACGAAGTGAACCTCAACGTCGAACAGGCGCTGTCCAGTAGCGCGCACATCCAGCACGCCGTGGCCGACATGTCCGGTCGTCTGGGCGATATGCGTAGCGCCTTCGAGCACACCCGCCAGGACGTCGACGCGATCAACGACTCAGCGGCCGAACTGGGCAACACCGCGCGCAACCTGAAAAGCGGGCTGGGCGTATTCAGAACCTGATTCTGATGCGACGAGCCTCGCCCCCCACAATAACGCCCCTCTCCACGCGCGACACAAGCTGTCGCACGCCCGCGACAGAATCCGTCCATCGCCAACCGATCCCCGATTGCCGCCGATCAACCTCGAGTGAGGCTTTGCGCACAGAGAGCTAGCACATAGCCATCAATCGCGGTTACAGTGCCGGCAGCATGACGCCGGATTCCCGGCGATAAGGATCAATGAGACAAGGCTGTTGGTCATGCCCGAAGCAAAAGACACGCTACTGAGGCTGTTTAGCCTGCTGCGCCTGATACCTGAATACCCTCGCTACACCACTGCACCAACACTCCACGAAAAGCTGCGCGAACGCGGTTTTTCCGTTGACCTGCGTACCGTCCAGCGTGACCTGCAGCGCCTCTCTGGAACGTTCTCGCTGATCGACGAGGACGAGGGTGGCCGCAAGCAGTGGAGCCATTCCAAGAACGCCCCGTTGGATCTGCGCGACATGGAGCCGGCCACCGCCCTGGCGCTCTACCTGGCCGAAGGCCACCTGAAGAACCTGCTGCCACAAAGCGTGCTGGATCTGCTCGGCCCGCAGTTCAACAAGGCGCGCAACTACCTGGGCGAGCTGGAGCAGAACCACCTCGGCCATTGGGCACGTAGCGTGCGAGCACTGCCCAACGGCAAGGCACTGCTGCCAGCTGCAGTGGATGCCGGAGTCTGGCAGGAGGCCTCCACAGCCCTACTCGAACGCAAACAACTTCGCGTCACCTACCTGAGCCGCAGCAAGGCCGAAACCAAGGCGCTGATTCTTCATCCCGCCGGCCTGGTTTCACGCCATTCGACCAGTTATCTCATTGGCAGCGTTGACGGCTACGACGACCTGCGCCAGTTCGCCCTGCATCGCATTCTGCGCGCCGAGACACTGGATGCGGCAAGCCAGCTGCACCCACGCCCGGATATTGATTCCTACATCGCCTCTGGCGCCTTTACCTGGCGACAAGCTCCGGAAAGTGTAGAGCTGGTTGCCGATGTTCACCCCCAGGTTGCCTGGTTGCTGAGCGAAACACCGCTCAGCAACCAACAGACGCTGACGCCGATCGCCGGGAGTGACTGGCAGCACCTGCAGGCCCACGTACCACTCGATCAAGAGACACTGTGGTGGATCTTTGGCCTGAACGAGAACATCCATGTCCATGCGCCGACCATCTGGGTGCAGGAAATCCGTCAACGAATCGCCCGCATGAACAGCTTCTACGAAAATACCCTGGTGACAGCCAGCAACGAACACTTGCCCCACGCCCACGAGCATCGCAATACCTCCGTCCATCCGACCCCCTGAATGCCTGAACGAAAGGCCAAGGACACAACATGGCAATGCACAAGGACGACCTGATCATCGACATCGATGATCAGGTGGAAATACTCCTCAAGCAGATCAACGGCGCGCCAAACCAGCGCCAGCAGAGAGATTTCGTCGAAAGCTTCCAGAACATGATGATCGATCAGGTACTGGGGCCTTTCGGCCTGAGCAGGGCGCTATTCGATGACCGCGATGGAGGGGCGATCACTTCGCTGCATAACTTCGAAAAAGGCGTGGTCGCCAATGATGCCGACGGGGCGCGTCATACGGAATGGGTCAAGGCCAACGAAAAAAGCTTCGAGCGCAGCGATTACGATGCCCGCCTCGATGAGCGTTTCCCGGATATGAAGAGTCCAGACGGCAAATACCACGATGGCTACCGCAAGCCGGGTACCGAACTGCCCGAAGGGCCACGCACTGCGGCGCGCGACCACGTCGTACCGGCTAGCGAAGTGGAGCGCTCCTCCCGCGGGCACCTGGCACAGACTCGTGAAGAGCGGGTAGAAACCGCCACGCAAGACGAGAATGTGGTTCTGACCGGCTTCAACATGAACTCATCCAAAAGCGATGAAGACCTGCTGGTCTGGGCGCAGAAGCCCAACAGCAAGGATCCGAGCAAGACCAACTCCGAAGCCTACGACCTCGACGAAAAGGTTCTGAAGGAGAAGTACAAGGAAGCAAAGGCTGCTGTCGAAGGAACTCAGAAAAAAGCCGTGTTCATGAAACAGGGCAGCGAGCTTTTGGTCGAGGGCGGCAAAGCCGCCGGTTATCTCGCCATGCGCCAAGTGCTGGGCATGATCCTCAAGGATGTAGTACAGGGGCTGATCGATGACGTGCGATACCTAATACATGAGGGCTTCACCGGTGTCCGATCGCTGATTGAACTGGTCAAGGCACGCCTTCATGCAACCTTCAATACCCTGCGCGAAAAGTGGGCCGAATACCTCAAGGAAGGTGCCAGCGCAGGTTTCAGCGGTTTCTTCTCGACGCTAATCACCCTGGTGATCAACTCCTTCATCACCACCGCCAAGAATATCGTCACCCTTATTCGCGAAGCGGTTCTGGCACTGGTGCGCTCAATCAAAGTGATCGTGGCGCCTCCGGCAGAGATGAGCAAAGGCGAAATCGCCCTCGAAGTACTGCGCCTGCTTTCGGCAGCAGTTGCCACCTGCACTGGCCTCGCGCTAGAGGAAAGCATCAAGAAAGCCCTGGAAAGCATTCCTCTGCTGACTCCGGTCGCTGGCGAACTCGCCCCCGTCATCGCCGGCATCATTACCGGCGCACTAACCCTGTTCACCGTCCTGGCATTCGACCGGATCAAGGACGTGATCGCCTTCCGCAACAAGCAACTGGCTGACGTCCATCGCGGGCAGACCATCGGTTTCCTGAAGCTCAAACAGACCGTTCTGATCCTCGAGTCCGCATACGAGAACATGGCGATAACGGCTCATACGCTGCGTATCCAGTTCCAGGAAACCTGGGTCGAAGTACAGGAAAGCCGAGAAGAAACGCAAAGAAGCATTGGCTCTTACCAGAGTTCGGTAAGGGCGTTGGATGATCTACTGGAGCAATTTTGATGAGCGCCCAACCACTCGTATTGGCTAACAACAAGACCCCGGCCAGCGTTGCCTCCGATTTCCTGAGTGTCATCAAGGATATCGAGATCTGTATCGAGAACAGCAACAGCCAGGCCTCAGCCATCGAGAACCGAGGGCTGTTCAAGAGTGCGTTCTCAAGCTCGCGCAAGGATCTGGTGGACATTTCCCGTTCGCAGAACAAGATCAACGAAATGATGCTGGGGCTGATCCAGGAAGTGATCACTCTGAATGCGATGAGCTATTCGTTCCTCGCGGCCGTTATCGGCGAGCTCGAACAATCCTGCCGCAACGGCTGGAAAGATAGCGACGGACAGTTCCAGCAGCTGTCGGATACCGGGCGACAGTTCGCCGATCGCGCCAACGATATCTTCGTGAAGATTCTGGATGGTTCCAAATCCACCCAGAGCAAGATCGAGGTGAACCAACAGAATATTGCCGAACTACGCGACAAACTGCAGCTCAAGGCAGAGATGGTGCTCAAGCACACCGCCGAGATCGACAGCATCAAGAGCACACTGTCGAACAAGGCTATGCAGATGCAGAAGAGCCAGCAGGATATCAGCAGCATCCAGTCCTTGCTGGAAGTTAAAGCCGAACGCCTGAGTCATCTGGATGAGACGCTGGAGAAGAAGAAGCAAACACTGGAACAGCATGACAAGGCCATCCATGCACTGATCGAGGAGCTTCAGGAAAACAACCAGATGGACATGGCGCGGGAGCTTGTAATCCAAGACATGCGGGTACAACTGCAGACACTCGAGCAACGCACCAGACAACAGAAGGCCTTCATCATCGGCCTGTCGATCACCTGCCTGGCGCTCACATGCCTCAATGCCCTGAGCCTGTTCAAACTTTTTTGACTGTGCAACCAGAGGAGCCGCGGTCGGCTCCCTGGTTCTCCGAGACTCTCGAACTCCCTCACTAATCGACGACATAATCTGGCGCCCTCTCCATGCAGACTCGGCTCAAACAGAACGTTGGAGCCATGTCATGCCAATCGCACCTCACCCAAAAACCTTTATCTGTCGCGTATGCGAATGGCAGCGAACCACACTGCCAGCCAGGCGCTCAAGGATGCCGCCAAAGGTGCCGACTACGACTAAGATCGCCGTCTGGCCAACAGAGCCAACGCGTCATAGACCCCACCTCCTAACTGCCAGGGGCGCACCCGAAGATCTACGAGTTTGACGTGATCAACTTCCTCGACTGGTATAGCGAGCGCCTGATCTACAACATCGGCGCTCCCGGCGCAATCACTGCGCTAGTTCGCGAGCGAGTGATGACGTTAAGCCTGCTGCTGTTGATCGGGCTGGCCGTCTACGACCTGCGGCCCTGTCGACCGCTCCACAAACGAGCCGGACAGGATCATCTCCTCTGTCTTTTTTCTTGGAGAAGAGCAGCTGAAGCGCCATGACAACCAAAAACTAGAGTGAAGCATCTTTGATGAACCACAAAAAAGTGGCCTCTCTGGCTTCGAATCCAATAGGCAAGTCTAAATCGAGGCCCTGGCTGCACCGCGGCTCGCGCGCTCACGGCGTCTCTTGTTCGCCAGACTCAATCGACGTAACAGATGCCTCACCCGCCACCTTAGAGGCTTTTCAATAGCCTCGATCAACTGCGGGACTTCCTCAGCAAAATCGATGTCATCCGTTTCATCATGAATATCTACGAAGAGACAGCGCTCAATGGCCTTGTTGTCCTCAAGCGGCAAGCCGGCCATCAATCTGTAAAACGCCCAAAAGCTCTGGTTTCCCGTACGCTGATAGAACGCCACAGCATCGTTCAACGCTGAGCGGGCGCGCTCACGATCCTCACGCGCAATGCGCACGGCGAACAACTCCCCATAATTCTTAAAGGTGTATGCACTTCGCCCATCGCGTCCGTAGAAACGGGTTTTCTCACACGCAAAAACTTTGGTGATCGCGGCCTCGGAGTAGTAAACGTCGCTATAAAGCACAATCACACCTCCATCGCCTGCGATCGTATCTGCCGATAACAGACTGTGCGCCTTGGTTTCTCGCTGCAATGGGCACCAAGTCAAAACAGGGTACCTAGCCAGCACTTCGCTGGCAGTGAGCAGTAACGGAGATATGACGCCTCTCTCCTTGAGAAGACGCAGCGTACGCCCCAAGAGAGTCTCACCATTAACCGAGATCAATTGCTTAGGCGTAGAGGTTGCTGTCCACCGCTCCTGCTTGACACCATTTTCCGCGGCAAGAATTAAAACTGTCAGGCCATTCATTGGCATAAATCTCCTTAGCAAACGCCTTACTAGGCATCCCTCCAAAAGTGCAGACGACCAACAATATCAAATAGTTATTTAGCAGGCTCCTTAATGACTAAAAAGCCCCGCCAGATCGCTCTGACGGGGCTTTTCATTTACAACTCGACGCTAGCCGATGGCGATCAGGCCTTGGCTTTCTTGGCAGCGCGGGTGCGTTCGCCTTCGTCGAGGATCTTCTTGCGCAGACGGATCGACTTCGGCGTCACTTCGCAAAGCTCGTCGTCCTGGATGAATTCCAGAGCCTGCTCCAGGGTGAAGCGAACCGGCGGTACCAGGGCAATGGTTTCGTCCTTGCCCGAAGCGCGCATGTTGTCGAGCTTCTTGCCCTTGGTCGGGTTCACGCCCAGGTCGTTGTCGCGGCTGTTCAGGCCGACGATCTGACCGTTGTAGATTTCCTGGCCGTGCTCGACGAACAGCTTGCCGCGCGCCTGCAGGGTTTCCAGGGAATAGGTCAGCGCCTTGCCGGTATCGATCGACACCAGTACGCCGTTCTGACGACCAGACATGGTGCCCGGCTTGACGGTGTCGTAACGGTCGAAGATCGAGGTCAGGATGCCGGCGCCGTTGGTCAGGGTCAGGAACTGGTTACGGAAACCGATCAGACCGCGAGCCGGGATGTTGTACTCCAGACGCACACGACCTTTGCCGTCCGGCGACATGTTGGTCAGGTCGCCCTTACGCAGGCCCATTTCTTCCATGACCTTGCCCTGGGACTCCTCAGGGATGTCGATGGTGACGTTCTCGAACGGCTCCTGCTTGACGCCGTCGACTTCGCGGATGATCACTTCCGGACGACCAACACCCATTTCGAAGCCTTCGCGACGCATGGTTTCGATCAGTACCGACAGGTGCAGCTCACCACGGCCGGAGACCTTGAACTTGTCGGCGCTGTCGCCTTCTTCAACGCGCAGGGCCACGTTGTACAGCAGCTCCTTGTCCAAACGCTCCTTGATGTTGCGGCTGGTGACGAACTTGCCTTCCTTGCCGCAGAACGGCGAGTCGTTGACCTGGAAGGTCATCGATACGGTCGGCTCGTCAACGGTCAGCGGCTTCATCGCTTCGACGTGGTTGATGTCGCACAGGGTGTCGGAGATGAACAGCTGATCCATGCCGCTGACGCAGACGATGTCACCGGCAGTGGCTTCTTCGACGTCCACGCGGTGCAGGCCATGGTGACCCATCAGCTTGAGGATACGGCCGTTACGCTTCTTGCCGTCGACGTCGATGGCAGTGACCGGAGTGTTCGGCTTGACCTTGCCGCGGGCAATGCGGCCAACGCCGATGATGCCGAGGAAGCTGTTGTAGTCCAGCGCGGAAATCTGCATCTGGAACGGGCCGTCGAGGTCGACGTTCGGCGCCGGCACGTGGTCGACGATAGCCTGGTACAGCGGGGTCAGGTCTTCGGCCATGTCGGTGTGGTCAAGACCGGCGATGCCGTTCAGGGCGCTGGCGTAAACGACCTGGAAGTCGAGCTGCTCGTCGGTGGCGCCAAGGTTGTCGAACAGGTCGAAGATCTGATCCATGACCCAGTCAGGGCGCGCGCCCGGACGGTCGATCTTGTTGATCACCACGATCGGACGCAGGCCGGCTTCGAAGGCCTTCTTGGTCACGAAACGGGTTTGCGGCATCGGGCCGTCCTGGGCGTCAACGACCAGCAGTACGGAGTCGACCATGGACATCACGCGCTCAACTTCGCCACCGAAGTCGGCGTGGCCGGGGGTGTCGACGATGTTGATGCGGTAGTCGTTCCACTTGATGGCGGTGTTCTTCGCCAGAATGGTAATGCCGCGCTCTTTTTCCTGGTCGTTGCTGTCCATCACGCGCTCATCGTTGAGCTCGTTGCGCTCCAGGGTGCCGGACTGACGCAGCAGGGCGTCGACGAGGGTGGTCTTGCCATGGTCGACGTGGGCGATGATGGCGATGTTGCGGAGATTTTCGATCACTTGTGTGTTTCTCGATCAGAGGATGCGGTGTGCCGCCCAGCGTGGACGACGAATATGAAGAAAAGGGGATCAGTGAGCCGAACGGTCGGGAGGGCGATGGCGGATACTCCCGCCATTCAACCCCGGCGTTCTATGCCGGACGATAAACGCGCACATTGGCATGCCCCTCGCTCAGCAGATGGTGGGCATGCAGGCGACTCATGACGCCCTTGTCGCAATACAGCAGGTACTGGCGGTTCTCATCCAGTTCCTTGAATTTGTTGTTCAGCGCGTAGAACGGCAGAGCCTGCACCTCGACACCGGGTATGGCCAGCGGCTCATCTTCGGCGGCATCGGGGTGGCGGATATCGATGACGATCTGTCCGGCCAACGCCTCGGCGACCGTTTCGACCTGAATGTCCTTGCCCAACTCGTCGATCACGCGATCGATCGGCAACTGAGTGGCACGCTCCAGGGCACGTTCGAGAACGGCCATGTCGAACTGGGCCTCTTCCCTTTCCACGCGATAGCCGCGGGCGCGGGTGGTCGGATTGACCGAAATCACCCCGCAGTATTCGGGCATGTTCTTGGCGAACTCGGCGGTACCGATCTGCGTGGCGGTGTCGATGATGTCCTGCTTGTGGCTGGCGATCAGCGGGCGCATCACCAGCATGTCGGTGACCGAATCGATCACCGCCAGGTTGGTCAGGGTCTGGCTCGACACCTGGCTGATCGCCTCGCCGGTCACCAGCGCTTCGATCTCCAGACGTTCGGCAACACGGGTAGCGGCGCGCAACATCATGCGTTTGAGGATAACGCCCATCTGGCTGTTGTCGACCTTGCCGAGGATCTCGCCGACCACTTCCTCGAACGGTACGCTGACGAACAGCACGCGCTGCGAGCGACCGAACTTCTGCCATAGATAGTGCGCTACTTCCATCACGCCCAGCTCGTGGGCACGGCCGCCGAGGTTGAAGAAGCAGAAGTGGGTAACCAGGCCGCGGCGCATCATCTGGTAGGCCGCCACGGTGGAGTCGAAGCCGCCGCTCATAAGAACTAGGGTCTGCTCCAGCGAACCCAGCGGGTAACCACCGAGACCTTCATGGCGATGGTGCACGACGAACAGGCGCTGGTCGCGAATCTCCATGCGCACTTCGACTTCCGGCTTCTTCAGATCGATGCCGGCGGCGCCGCACTCCAGACGCAGACGGCTGCCGACATGGCGCTCGACATCCATGGAGCTGAACGACTGCTTACCGCCACGTTTGCAGCGCACGGCGAAGATCTTGCCCGGCAACTGATCGGCGTAATGACGCTTGCAGTGCTCGGTGATGTCGTCCAGGTCGCCCAGCGGGTACTCATTCACCTCGAGAAACAGACCGATGCCCGGCGTGCAGCGCAGGCGTTCGGTCATCTCGGCGAGCAGCTTCGGATCGTCAACCAGCGTTTCAACCTCGAGGTTGTCCCAGACACCCGTGACCTTCAATTCAGGGTCGAGATCGCGCAGCACGGAGCGAATGTTCTTCCCCAACTGGCGGATGAACTGCTTGCGCACCGGGCGACTCTTGATGGTGATTTCCGGGAAAACTTTGACGATCAGCTTCATGAATAGAGCGCCCGCTCGACGGGACGAAAAAACAGGGGCGCGGATTATAGCGGAAATTGCTCAAGCTTTGACCAAAAATCCTACACCCACAACGCATCGCACCAAAATCAAGCATCAGCACATTTAGCAGCACCTTAATGGTGCAAATATCTTCTTGAAAAACCTCCTCAGCCAGCGGAACGCCTGAGTTTCGGGCACTCTGCCCATTACAGGGCACTGGCATGCAATTTGCTCCCTTGTGAGGCAGGTCGCCCTGAAGGACTATCCCGCCGGGCTTCACCGTATCTTCAAGGCTTATCGATAAGAGCCTTTTCCACCTGGAGGACAACATGTCTAAGGCTGTTCAACTGATCAAAGAACACGACGTGAAGTGGGTAGACCTGCGCTTCACCGACACCAAGGGCAAGCAGCACCACGTGACCATGCCGGCCCGTGACGCCCTGGACGAAGACTTCTTCGAACACGGCAAGATGTTCGACGGTTCGTCCATCCATGGTTGGAAAGGCATCGAAGCCTCCGACATGATCCTGCTGCCGGTCGACGAGACCTCCGTACTGGATCCGTTCACCGAAGAGCCGACTCTGATCATCGTCTGCGACATCATCGAGCCGAGCACCATGCAGGGCTACGATCGCGACCCGCGCTCCATTGCCAAGCGCGCTGAAGAATTCCTGAAGTCGACCGGTATCGGTGACACCGTATTCGTCGGCCCGGAGCCTGAGTTCTTCATCTTCGACGAAGTGAAGTTCAAGTCCGACATCTCCGGTTCCATGTTCAAGATCTTCTCCGAGCAGGGTTCCTGGAACACCGACGCCGACATCGAAGGCGGCAACAAAGGCCACCGTCCTGCCGTCAAAGGCGGTTACTTCCCGGTTCCGCCGTGCGACCACGACCACGAAATCCGTACTGCCATGTGTAATGCCATGGAAGAAATGGGCCTGGTCGTCGAAGTGCACCACCACGAAGTGGCCACTGCCGGCCAGAACGAAATCGGTGTGAAATTCAACACCCTGGTCGCCAAGGCTGACGAAGTTCAGACCCTGAAGTACTGCGTGCACAACGTAGCCGACGCCTACGGCAAGACCGCTACCTTCATGCCGAAGCCGCTGTACGGCGACAACGGCTCGGGCATGCACGTGCACATGTCGATCTCCAAAGACGGCAAGAACACCTTCGCTGGCGAAGGCTATGCCGGTCTGTCCGAGACCGCTCTGTACTTCATCGGCGGCATCATCAAGCACGGTAAGGCCCTGAACGGCTTCACCAACCCGTCGACCAACTCCTACAAGCGTCTGGTTCCAGGCTTCGAAGCGCCGGTCATGCTGGCTTACTCGGCCCGTAACCGTTCGGCCTCGATCCGTATTCCGTACGTTTCCAGCCCGAAAGCCCGCCGCATCGAAGCGCGCTTCCCGGATCCGGCTGCCAACCCGTACCTGGCCTTCGCTGCTCTGCTGATGGCCGGTATCGACGGTATCCAGAACAAGATCCACCCTGGCGATGCAGCCGACAAGAACCTGTACGACCTGCCGCCGGAAGAAGGCAAGCTGATCCCGCAGGTTTGCGGCAGCCTGAAAGAAGCCCTGGAAGAGCTGGACAAGGGCCGTGCCTTCCTGACCAAGGGCGGCGTATTCTCCGACGATTTCATCGATGCCTACATCGAGCTGAAATCGGAAGAAGAAATCAAGGTTCGCACCTTCGTGCACCCGCTGGAATACGACCTGTACTACAGCGTCTAAGCCAGTCTCGCGCCGCCTTCGTGCGGCGCGTTTCGAAAGCCCCGCTCGGCACTGCCTGGCGGGGCTTTTTCATTGCCCCGTAGGGTGCTGCGCCATGCGCACCACCTGCGGTATCGGCTCGGGGTCGATGGTGCGCACGACCTAGGCGGCCCCGCGACACCCTACGCAACCGATACCCACAGCCCGAGCCGATTTGTAGCCAAACGTCACAGCCATAGCGCCCTGCGCTTGCCAGGAGCCAACAGCAGTGCAAGGCTTAGCGCATCATCCGAGGAAGGATTGGCCCATGCGCCCGCTAATCGCCTGCCTGCTACTTGCCCTGACCCTGCCGGCCAGCGCACAGATCTACAAATACATCGACTCCAACGGCAACACGGTCTTCACCAATCAACCACCGGATGGCACTGCAGCCGAGGCGGTAGAGCTGCCACCAACCAATACGGTCGAGATGCAGACACCCAGCGTGCCGGTCGATAGCAGCAACACCTCTACCCAGGACGAGGCGCCCTACGCCGTGCTGAGCCTGACCGGTATCCCGGACGAAGAAGCCATGCGCGCCAACAACGGTACCTTCATCGTCGGCGTGAACATCCAGCCGCGCCTGCAGCCAGGCCACCGCCTGCGCTTGATTCTCGATGGCGAACCCTATGGCCAGGCGAGCAACGTGCCGAGCCTGCAACTGACCAACGTCGACCGTGGCGAGCACAATCTGGCTGTTGCCGTCGTGGCTGGCGAACGCATCATCCAGCAAAGCAACACCGAGACCTTCACCGTGCAACGCATCAGCGTCAACAGCCCTGCCCGTCAACCTGCAACGCCGCCACGCCCAACTCCAAGACCTGCGAACTGATCACGATGCGTGCACTGCTGCTCTGCCTGCTGTTCATCACCCAAGGTACCCTGGCCCAGGTCTATACCTATATCGACGCCGAGGGTAACCGTGTATTCACCGACAAACCGCGCAGCAGCAATGCCGAGCGGGTGATCCTGGCACCGTCCAACAACATGCAGACGAACCCGCCCGCCGCGACGGCGCGCATGGATCCGCCCGCGGTCACCAAACAGACCGTGCACTACCAGTTGCTGCGCATCATCGTGCCGGAGCCGGACGCCTCGATCCACAATGGCTCGGGCGACATGATCGTCACGCTCAACAGCGAGCCCGGCCTGCTCCCCGGCCACAGCTATCGTCTGCTGCTCGATGGCGAGGTACAGGGCGAGGCGAGCCGTAGCCCGGTCTTCTCTCTGCAGCACATCGACCGAGGCACGCACCAGTTGGTGGCAGAAATCATCGACAGCGCCGGGCTCATCGTCGAGCGTACGCCAGCACAGCCTTTCCATATGCACCGCATGACATTGGCGCAGAAACGCAAGGTCAACCCCTGCAAGAAGGATGAATACGGCGTTCGCCCCGAATGCCCACTGAAGGACAAGCCCAAGGAAGACGTCAGCATCCTGCCCTTCTTCTGATCACAGAGCACCATTACGGTGCAATAAAACGCACCACCTCCTAAGCTATCCCTGTTTTGGGTCGCAGCTCCTCGCCCAGCAGCGCCGCAAGGCGGCCAAAACCTGGCAAAGCGCACAAAACATGCGTCTTTTCGGGGCTTTGGTTTGCTTCTTGCATTTTCCTGCCCATTGCCGGAACGCACTGCCTATGACTATCAACGACGCTCTGCACCGCCTGCTACTCGACAACCTGACCACCGCCACCCTGCTGCTCAATAGCCAACTGTGCCTTGAGTACATGAACCCGGCGGCGGAAATGCTCCTGGCCGTCAGCGGTCAACGCAGCCATGGTCAGTTCATCAGCGAACTGTTCACCGAATCGCCAGAGGCGCTATCGTCTCTGCGCCAAGCGGTGGAGCAGGCGCACCCGTTCAACAAGCGCGAAGCCGTACTGACCTCGGTCACCGGCCAGACGCTCACCGTCGACTACGCCGTCACCCCGCTGTACAGCAAGGGCGAGACCCTGCTGCTGCTGGAGGTGCACCCGCGCGACCGCCTGCTGCGCATTACCAAGGAGGAGGCGCAGCTATCCAAGCAGGAGACCACCAAACTGCTGGTGCGTGGCCTGGCTCACGAGATCAAGAACCCGCTCGGTGGTATTCGTGGCGCAGCGCAGCTGCTCTCGCGCGAACTGCCCAACGAAGATCTCAAGGACTACACCAACGTCATCATCGAGGAGGCCGACCGTCTGCGTAACCTGGTCGACCGCATGCTCGGCTCGAACAAGCTGCCGTCACTGGCGATGACCAACGTGCACGAGGTGCTCGAACGTGTCGCCAACCTCATCGAGGCGGAAAGCCAGGGCAGCATTACCCTGGTGCGTGACTACGACCCGAGCATTCCGGATCTGCTGATCGATCGCGAGCAGATGATCCAGGCCGTGCTCAATATCGTGCGCAATGCCATGCAGGCCATCGCCGGGCAGAGACACGACATGGGCCTGGGCCGCATCAGCCTGCGCACACGCACCATTCGCCAGTTCACCATCGGCCACACTCGCCATCGCCTGGTGGTCAAGGTCGAGATCATCGACAACGGCCCCGGTATTCCGCCGGAGCTGCAGGAAACCATCTTCTACCCCATGGTCAGTGGTCGTGCCGACGGCACCGGCCTGGGCCTGGCCATCACCCAGAACATCATTAGCCAGCACCAGGGTCTGATCGAATGCGAGAGCCATCCCGGCCACACCGTGTTCTCGATCTTTCTGCCGCTGGAACAAGGAGCGCCCACGCCATGAGCCGCAGTGAAACCGTCTGGATTGTCGACGACGATCGTTCCATCCGCTGGGTACTGGAAAAGGCCCTGCAACAGGAAGGCATGACCACCCAGAGTTTCGACAGTGCAGACGGTGTACTCGCCCGCCTGACCCGCCAACAGCCGGATGTGATCATCTCCGACATCCGCATGCCCGGCGCCAGCGGCCTCGACCTGCTGGCACGCATCCGCGAGCTGTATCCGCGCCTGCCTGTGATCATCATGACCGCGCATTCCGACCTGGATAGCGCGGTCGCCAGCTATCAGGGCGGCGCCTTCGAATACCTGCCCAAACCATTCGACGTCGACGAAGCCGTCTCCCTGGTCAAGCGCGCCTTCCAGCACGCCCAGGAGCAACAGAGCCTGGCCGTACCAGCCGCGCAGGCCCGCACCCCGGAAATCATCGGCGAAGCGCCGGCGATGCAGGAGGTGTTCCGCGCCATTGGCCGGCTTTCGCATTCCAATATCACCGTGCTGATCAACGGTGAATCCGGTACGGGTAAAGAGCTGGTAGCCCACGCCCTGCACCGCCACAGCCCGCGTGCGGTGGCACCGTTCATCGCGCTGAACATGGCGGCCATCCCCAAGGATCTGATGGAATCCGAGCTGTTCGGCCACGAGAAAGGTGCCTTCACCGGTGCAGCCAACCAGCGCCGTGGCCGCTTCGAGCAGGCCGATGGCGGCACCCTGTTCCTCGACGAGATCGGCGACATGCCGGCCGACACCCAGACCCGACTGCTGCGTGTGCTGGCCGATGGCGAGTTCTACCGCGTTGGCGGCCACACTCCGGTGAAAGTGGACGTGCGCATCATCGCCGCCACCCACCAGAACCTGGAAACGCTGGTGCAGGCCGGCAAGTTCCGTGAGGACTTGTTCCACCGCCTCAACGTCATCCGCATCCACATCCCGCGCCTGGCCGACCGCCGAGAAGATATTCCGACCCTGGCCCACCACTTCCTCGCCCGTGCCGCACAAGAGCTGGCGGTGGAGCCGAAGCTGCTCAAGAGCGAGACCGAGGATTACCTCAAGCACCTGCCGTGGCCGGGCAACGTGCGCCAGCTGGAGAACACCTGCCGCTGGATTACCGTCATGGCCTCCGGTCGCGAAGTGCACGTCGACGACCTGCCACCAGAGCTGCTGACCCAGCCGCAGGACGCCGCACCGGTCACCAACTGGGAGCAGGCCCTGCGCCTGTGGGCCGACCAGGCCCTGGCCCGCGGTCAATCCAACCTGCTCGATACTGCCGTACCGGCCTTCGAACGCATCATGATCGAGACCGCCCTCAAGCACACCGCCGGCCGCCGCCGCGACGCCGCGCTGCTGCTCGGCTGGGGCCGCAATACCCTGACGCGCAAGATCAAGGAACTGGGCATGAAGGTCGACGGCGCGGACGACGACGACAACGACGACTGAGTCAGCTAGCGTGACGAAAAAGGGCATCCCATGGGATGCCCTTTTTATTTGTAGTCACTGGCCGGCCATTGGTGGTGCGCACAGCGCACCCTACCCAGAGCGCGACGACCGTAGGGTGCGCCGCGCGCACCGCCTATTGAAACAAGCTCAACCGCGCTGCGCGTTCTTGATCGAAATCTGCGTGTTCAGCGTCCAGAAGTCATAGAGCACGCCGACCAGGAACAGGCCACCGGTGAACAGGTAAATGATCCCGGTGATCCACTTGCCCTGATACATGCGGTGCACACCGAACACGCCGAGGAAGGTCAGCAGAATCCACGCCACGTTGTAGTCGATGTCACCCGCAGTGAAGCGCAGATCGGCCTCGCGATCCATCGCCGGGATCAGGAACAGGTCGATGATCCAGCCGATGAAGAACAATCCCAGGGTGAAGAACCAGATGGTGCCGGTCACCGGCTTGCCGTAATAGAAGCGGTGCGAACCGAGGAAACCGAAAATCCACAACAGATAACCAATCAGCTTGCTGTGCGTGTCATGTCGTTGCATGGCGATCTCCTTGATCAATCTGCGCATATGACGCTGCCCTGCTGGCAAGGTTTCATGGCGCCGCTCCACACTCAAGTACCGTAAAGCGCTTGCCTGTCACAGATTCGCAGATTACTGTATATAAAAACAGTATTCGAGCCTTCTGCATGCAACTGATCGAGAAACTCACGATCCTCGCCGACGCCGCAAAATACGACGCCTCCTGCGCCAGCAGCGGCGCGCCAAAGCGCAGCTCGAAAGGCAAGGATGGCATCGGCTCGACCAATGGCATGGGCATCTGCCACAGCTACACACCGGATGGCCGCTGCGTAGCGCTGCTCAAAGTGCTGCTGACCAACTTCTGCCTGTACGACTGCCAATACTGCATCAACCGTCGCTCCAGCGATGTGCCGCGAGCGCGCTTCACACCCGAGGAAGTGGTGACCCTGACGCTGGACTTCTACAAACGCAACTGCATCAGCGGCCTGTTTCTCAGCTCCGGCATCATCCGCTCGGCCGACTACACCATGGAGCAGTTGATCCGTGTCGCCAAACTGCTGCGCCAGGAGCATCAGTTCCGCGGCTACATTCACCTCAAGACCATCCCCGAGGCCGCGCCGGAACTGATCGCCGAGGCCGGCCTGTATGCCGACCGCCTCAGCGTCAATATCGAGCTGCCCACCGAAACCAGCCTGGTACGCCTGGCGCCGGAAAAGAACGTCGGCAGCATCCACCAGGCCATGCACAACATTCATCAGGGCGAGCGCGAGGCCAGGGAAGAACACCGCGCGCCGCGCTTCGCCCCTGCCGGGCAGAGCACGCAGATGATCGTCGGCGCAGACGCCACCGACGACAGCACCATCCTGCACAACGCCCAGACGCTGTATCACGACTACCGCCTGCGCCGCGTCTACTACTCGGCGTTCAGCCCAATTCCACAGAGCCCGAAGACCGTTCCCTTCGAAGCGCCGCCTTTGCTGCGCGAACACCGCCTGTACCAGGCGGACTTCCTCATGCGCGGATATGGCTTCAGTGCCACGGAACTGCTCGCCGGCCCCGGCAACCTGGCACTGGATATCGACCCCAAGCTGGCCTGGGCACTGGCCAACCGCGAACAGTTTCCCGTCGATCTCAACCGCGCCGACGAATCGCTGATCGCCCGCGTACCGGGCATCGGCGTGCTCAGCGCACGGCGCCTGGGCGCGCTGCGTCGTGAACGGCGCATCCGTTATGAAGATCTGACCCGCCTGCGCTGCGTCCTGGAAAAGGCCAAGCCCTTCATCGTTACTCAGGATTACCGGCCACCGCGGGCCGAGCACGAGTCCGTGGTACTGCGTCAGCAGCTGCGCGATACCTCGGCGCAAATGGCGTTGTGGTGATGCACAGCCTGCGCTTCGACGGCACCTTCGCCACCTGGCGTCAGGCCGCACGGCGTGCCCTGCTGCAAAACCTGGCGCCGCATCAACTGCAGTGGCTGGACGAAGAAGCAGCACCTGGCCTGTTCGACGAAGCCGCCGAGCGCGCACCAGAGCCCAATGGCCGCCTGCGTGTCTCCCCCGAACTGCTCGATTTGCTGGAAAGCGCCGCGCAGTATCGCGGTGAGGAACGCTGGAGCCTGCTCTATCGTGTGCTCTGGCGCTTCGTGCAGGGCGAACGCAGCGCCGTGCTGGCGGGCGATCCCGACGGCAGCGAGCTGCACCGCCGGCTCAAGGCAGTGCGTCGCGAGGCCCATCACCTGCATGCCTTCGTGCGTTTCCAGCCGGGCAAGACAGCAGGCGCACCCGACTTCGTCGCCTGGTTCGAACCGGCGCACGATATTCTCGCCTCAGCCAGCGGACACTTCGCCGAACGCCTGGGCAAGCACAGTTGGCTGATCGCCACACCGCGCGATGGCGTCTACTGGAACGGCCAGAGCCTGCAGCATGAGCGCCGCTGCCCCGTGCAATGGCAAGCCTGGGCGCAGCAATCCGACGATGACGGCCAGGCACTGTGGCGGGCCTACTATGGCAGCACCTTCAACCCGGCACGGCTCAATCGCACGGTGATGCAGCAGCACCTGCCCCTGAGGTTCTGGAAGCACCTGCCGGAGGGGCCACTGATCCCGCAGTTGATGAGCGAAGCGCGCGCCGGTGCGCAACGCGACGGCCAGGCACTGGTGCTGGCCGGCAGGAAGGGAAAACGCATTGCCCAGGTGAACGAAGGGGACGCATCGCGTCCCCTCTCTGGCAGCATCAGCGGAAGCGACGCCCCGGATCTTCCTCGCTGACCTCCAGCGCCAGGCCCTGGGCCATGCTGGTCAGGTGGTCGCCGTCGGTTTCCGAACCGAGTTTGATCATCAGGCGCAGGTCGTTGGCCGAGTCGGCGTAGAGCAGCGCATCTTCGTAGGTGATCTCACCCTGGGTGTAGAGGTTGTACAACGCCTGATCGAAGGTCTGCATGCCCTGCTCGGTGGAGCGCTTCATCAGGCCCTTGAGCTCGTGCACTTCGCCCTTGCGGATCAGGTCGGCAGCCAGCGGGGTATTGATCAGCACCTCGATCACCGCGCGGCGCCCCTTGCCATCCGGCGTTGGCACCAGTTGCTGGGCGACGATGGCCTTGAGGTTGAGCGACAGATCCATCCACACCTGATTCTGCCGATCGGCTGGGAAGAAGTTGATGATGCGATCCAGCGCCTGGTTGGCGTTGTTGGCGTGCAGGGTGGCCAGGCACAAGTGACCGGTTTCGGCGAAGGCCACAGCGTGATCCATGGTCTCGCGGGTGCGCACCTCGCCGATCATGATCACGTCCGGCGCCTGGCGCAGGGTGTTCTTCAGTGCCACCTCGAACGACTCGGTGTCGATGCCCACTTCGCGCTGCGTGACGATGCAGCTCTGGTGCTGGTGGATGTATTCGATCGGATCTTCGATGGAGATGATGTGGCCGCTGCTGTTGCGGTTGCGATAGCCGATCATCGCCGCCAGCGAAGTCGACTTGCCGGTACCAGTGGCCCCGACGAACAACACCAGGCCACGCTTGGTCAGCGACAACTTCTTGAGGATTTCCGGCAGTTTGAGTTCGTCGATGGTCGGGATGGTGGTCTCGATACGACGCAGCACCATACCCACCAGGTTGCGCTGGTAGAAGGCACTGACACGGAAACGACCAATGCCACGGGCGCTGATGGCAAAGTTGCACTCGTGGTTCTCGGCAAAGTCGCGGCGCTGCGCCTCGTTCATCACGCCCAGAACGGTCTCGCGGGTCTGCTCCGGCGACATGGCGTTCTTGGTCACCGGCATGATCTTGCCATTGACCTTCATCGACGGTGGCACACCGGCAGTGATGAACAGATCGGAGCCGCCTTTTTCGACCATCAGGCGCAATAGTTTTTCGAATTCCATCTTCGGTCTCGCCAATCAGCTGCACGCCCGATAAAGGCCCTGAGCGGGCCTGACGACTGGCGGCGTGCGGCGCAGTCGCTGCGGCTTTTAGAAGTTCTCGGGGCTCTTGGCCTTTTCGCGCGCACTGTCGCGGCTGACCAGCCCCTTGGATACCAGCGTCTTCAGGCAGGCGTCCAGAGTCTGCATGCCCAGCGCACCGCCGGTCTGGATCGCCGAATACATCTGCGCCACCTTGTCCTCGCGGATCAGGTTACGGATGGCCGGCGTACCGATCATGATTTCATGCGCCGCCACACGACCACCGCCGATCTTCTTCAGCAGGGTCTGCGAAATCACCGCTTGCAGCGATTCGGAGAGCATCGAGCGCACCATCGACTTCTCTTCGGCCGGGAACACGTCGACCACACGGTCGATGGTCTTGGCAGCGGAGGTGGTGTGCAGGGTGCCGAATACCAGGTGGCCGGTTTCCGCGGCAGTCAGCGCCAGGCGGATGGTTTCCAGGTCACGCATCTCACCCACCAGGATGATGTCCGGGTCTTCGCGCAGCGCCGAACGCAGTGCTTCGGAGAAGCCGTGGGTGTCGCGGTGCACCTCACGCTGGTTGACCAGGCACTTCTTCGATTCGTGGACGAATTCGATAGGATCTTCGATGGTAAGGATATGGTGGTACTTGTTGCTGTTGAGGTAGTCGAGCATCGCCGCCAGGGTGGTCGACTTGCCCGAACCGGTGGGGCCGGTGACCAGCACCAGGCCGCGCGGCACGTCGGTGATCTTGCGGAAGACCTCGCCCATGCCCAGGTCATCCATGGTCAGCACCTTGGACGGAATGGTACGGAACACCGCACCGGCGCCACGGTTCTGGTTGAAGGCGTTGACCCGAAAGCGCGCCACGCCCGGCACCTCGAAGGAGAAGTCGGTCTCGAGGAACTCTTCGAAATCCTTGCGCTGCTTGTCATTCATGATGTCGTAGATCAGCGCGTGTACCTGCTTGTGATCCAGCGGCGGCAGGTTGATGCGGCGCACGTCGCCGTCGACGCGGATCATCGGCGGCAGACCCGCCGAGAGGTGCAAATCCGACGCGCCTTGCTTGGCGCTGAAGGCAAGCAGCTCAGTGATATCCATGGGACTCCCCAATTACAAGCAAGCAGGTAGAATGCCGCGAACCCTCTAAAGGTCGGGCTTTGTAGAGCGCAGGTAATGTCCACGATAGCAGAGAATATTGCAAAGGTCGGAGCGCGCATCCGTGAGGCGGCGCAAGCCTCGCAGCGCAATTTGGCGGAGGTCGGCCTGCTTGCGGTGAGCAAGACCAAACCGGCAGACGCCATCCGCGAAGCCCATGCCGCCGGTCTATCCGATTTTGGCGAAAACTACCTGCAGGAGGCCCTGGGAAAGCAGGTCGAGTTGAGCGATCTGCCCTTGATCTGGCACTTCATCGGCCCCATTCAGTCGAACAAGACCCGGCCCATCGCCGAACACTTCGACTGGGTACATTCGGTGGATCGTCTGAAAATCGCCCAACGCCTGTCCGAGCAGCGCCCCGCCCACCTGCCAACGCTGAACATCTGTCTGCAGGTCAACGTCAGCGGTGAAGACAGCAAATCCGGCTGCGCACCCGAGGATCTGTCGGCACTGGCCAAGGCCGTCGCGACCCTGCCCCACCTGAAACTGCGCGGCCTGATGGCGATCCCCGAACCCACCGATGACATCGCCGCACAACATGCCGCCTTCGCCCGCTTGCGCCAGCTGCGCGATGATCTGGCGTTGAATCTCGATACCCTGTCCATGGGCATGAGCCATGATCTGGAAGCCGCCATCGCCGAAGGTGCCACCTGGGTCCGCATCGGCACTGCTCTGTTCGGCGCCCGCGACTACGGCCAGCCCACTCACTGAATGAAGGAATTCCCCTAATGAGCAACCCGATCATCGTCTTCGTCGGCGCCGGCAACATGGCTGCCAGCCTGATCGGCGGCCTGCGCGCCCAGGGCGTGGCGGCCAACGCCATCCGTGCCAGCGAACCTGGTACCGAGCAGCGCGCGCGCCTGCAACAGGAACACGGCATCATCACCTTTGCGAATAACGCCGACGCCATCGAAGGCGCGGATCTGATCGTGCTGGCAGTCAAGCCGCAGATCATGAAAGCGGTGTGCCTGGATCTGGCCGCACACCTCGCACCGAACCAGGTGATCATCTCCATCGCCGCCGGCATCAGTTGCGCCAGCCTGGAAAACTGGCTGGGCGAGCGCCCTGTCGTGCGCTGCATGCCCAACACCCCAGCGCTGCTGCGCCAGGGCGTATCCGGCCTGTTCGCCAACCCGCGCGTCAGCGCCGCACAGAAAGCCCAGGCCGAACAGGTGCTGAGCGCCGTTGGTCTGGCGCTGTGGCTCGATAACGAAGCGCAGATCGACGCGGTCACCGCCGTGTCCGGCAGCGGCCCGGCCTATTTCTTCCTGCTGATCGAAGCGATGACCGAGGCTGGTGAAAAACTCGGCCTGCCACGCGAAACCGCTGCCCGCCTGAGCATCCAGACCGCTCTGGGCGCCGCGCGCATGGCCAGCGAGAGCGATGTCGACGCCGCAGAATTGCGTCGTCGTGTTACCTCGCCGAACGGCACCACCGAAGCGGCAATCAAAACCTTCCAGGCAGGTGGTTTCGAGGCGCTGGTGCAGCAGGCACTCAACGCAGCGGCCAACCGCTCGACCGAACTCGCCGAACAACTGGGTCAATAAGGAGACAGCATGTCCGGACTCATCGAAGCTCTCATCTATATCATCCAGACGCTCGGCAGCCTGTACCTGCTGATCGTGCTGCTGCGTTTCATCCTGCAACTGGTACGCGCCGATTTCTACAATCCACTCAGCCAGTTCATCGTCAAGGCTACTCAGCCGCTGGTGACGCCGCTACGGCGGATCATCCCCGGTTTCGCCGGTCTGGATCTGGCCTCGCTGATCCTGGCCATTCTGGTGCAGCTGGTACTGATGATCGTCACCCTGACGCTGATGGGCTACAACGTCGGCGGCTTCATCCTGCAGTTGCTGGTGTGGTCGCTGATCGGCGTAACCTCGCTGTTTCTCAAGGTGTTCTTCTTCGCCCTGATCATCAGCGTGATCCTCTCCTGGGTCGCACCGGGCAGCTACAACCCAGGCGCGCAACTGGTGAATCAGATCTGCGAACCACTGCTGGCACCATTTCGCAAGCTGCTGCCTAACCTTGGCGGCCTGGATATCTCGCCGATCTTCGCCTTCATCACCATCAACCTGATCGACCGCTTCGTGATCGGCGGGCTGGCGGCCTCCACCGGCCTGCCGCCGATGCTCAGCCCCTTCCTCTGAGCATGAGCTTCTACCGCTGGGACGGCGAGGATCTGATCCTCGACTGCCATCTGCAGCCCAAGGCGAGCAAGGACGAGTTCGCCGGGCTGCACGGTGAGCGGCTGAAAATCCGCCTCACCGCCCCGCCGGTCGACGGCAAGGCCAACGCCCATCTGCAGGCCTTCCTGGCCAAGGCCTTCGGTGTCGCCAAGAGTCAGGTGAGCCTGGAGAGCGGTGAACTCAACCGACAGAAGCGCCTGCGTATTCGCGCCCCGCAGAGCCTGCCGCCGATTCCCGGCCTGCAACGCACCTGACGACCACTCAGCCGCCTGCCCCGACCATAAGGCGGGACTGTACCAGCGGCCAATTGACGGCCGCCTGGCGCGTCGCATAATGCAAGCTATTCTCGCCAATGCCGTGCGTCCTGGCGGCCAACCCAACTGAACCGTCACGCAGACGCTAACCAGCAAGTGGATGATCTTGCCGAGAGGAGAGCCAGGATGAGCATGGAACGTCTCAGCCAGCAGGTTGACGCCTACGTTGCCTGGAAGCGCGAGCTGATGCGCGAGATCACGCGTTATCGCAGTTGGCTGGAGCACAATCGGCTCAACTCCGAAGCCGTACAGGCACGCCTCGAACGCGCCCTGAAGATCCTGCGCACCGACCACATCACCCTGGCTTTCGTTGGCGAGTTCTCACGCGGCAAGACCGAGCTGATCAACAGCCTGTTCTTCTCCGAATATGGTCAGCGCATGCTGCCCTCGCACGCCGGGCGCACCACCATGTGCCCCACCGAGTTGTTCTTCGACCCGCGCTCGGAGCGCCCCTACATTCGCCTGCTGCCGATAGAGACCCGTACGGCCTCGGCCAGCGTCGCCCAGTTCAAGCGCATTCCCAGGCACTGGGTGAACATCCCGCTGGACACCAGCGACCCCGCCAACATGGCCCTGGCTTTCAGCCAGGTGGCCAAGACCAAAGCCATGCCGGTGGAACAGGCGATCCAGCTCGGCTTCCACCCGGACATGCTCGAAGGCACCGGCAAACGCGGTCAGGTACTGGTACCGGCCTGGCGCCATGCGATGGTCAATTTCGACCACCCCTTGCTGCGCCAGGGCCTGCGCATTCTCGATACACCCGGCCTCAATGCCCTTGGCAGCGAGCCGGAACTGACCCTGTCGATGTTGCCCAACGCCCAGGCGATCATCTTCCTGCTGTCCGCCGATACCGGCGTCACCGCCAGCGACATGAGCATCTGGCAACAGCACATCCGCCAGCTCGACGAAGACGCGCAGACCAGCCTGTTCGCCGTGCTGAACAAGATCGATGTGCTGTGGGACGACCTGGCTGGCGAGACCTTCGTGCAGAACGCCATCAGCCAGATCCAGAACGCCACCGCCAAGCAGCTGGGCATCGCCAAGCAGGACGTCTTGCCGCTGTCGGCCAAGCAGGCGCTGCTGGCCAAGGTACGCAAGGACGAAGAATTACTGGCGCGTAGCCAGATGGCCAATCTGGAGAACTTGCTGTGCGAACGCATCGTCGCGCAGAAGGAGCGCCTGATCGAAGATCATGTGGTGCGTCAGGTACTGGCCTTGCTCAACAACAGCCAGCACGTGCTCAACCTGCGCCTGGAAAAGGTCAACGAACAGTTGGCCCTGCTCGGCAACCACCAGCAGGACAATGGCCAGTTGCTCTTCGAACTGACCGCCAAGACCAAGGAAGATCACAATCAGCACCACAAGCGCCTGCTCGGCCTGAAAACCAATCAGCGCCTGCTGCACCGCCAGGGTCAGTTGCTGCGCCATGCCGCACGTGCCGAGCGCCTGGAAGAGCACCTGAGCGAAGTCCGGCGCAACCTTACCGGCAGTTGGACCACCCTGGGTATCAACCAGGCCATCCTGCATTTTTTTCGCGTCGTCGAGCAGGATCTGCACAACCTGCAGCATGAAGCCGAGATGGCCAACAAGATGGTCGCCGCCATCTATCGCCGGCATAACGAAGACAACCCGCTGGGCGGTGTCGACGCGCCGCAGTTCAAGATCCAGCGCTACCTGCGTGAGTTGAAGAAGCTGCAAGCCAAGGGCGACCAGTTCCGCCTGCACGTGAAGACCCTGCTCACCGAACAGCGCAGCCTGACTCGGCGTTTCTTCGCCACCCTGGCCCAGGAAGTGATCGGCCTGCACCAGCGCCTGCGCCAGGACGCCGAGCAATGGGCGGCCGATGCACTGATGCCGCTGATGCAGCACACCCTGGAACACAAGCAGATGCTGGAAACCCACATGCTGCGCCTCAAGGCCCTGGCCCAGGAAACCCAGCAAACGCGCAAACGGAGCCTGCAACTGGCGCGCTATCAGGAAGAGCTGGAGCAGCAACTGGCCCAGGCCAGCGACATGCTGCGCGTGCTGCGTCGACCGGCGCCAGTGCAGCGCCAAGGCAAGGTGGTCAGCCTGCCGGTGATCGCGCGCCCACGCAGCCTGTAAATTCTATGTTCATGCGCGCCCTGCCCTCTCTTCCATAAATGGGAGAGAGGTGACCAGACCGCTCGCTTGCCGCTCGGGTCGGTGCTCTTTAGACTGGCGCCCTCCTCAGAGTCATTAGCAGCGCCTCAATGCCCACTGCATTCCCCGAAGATTCCGTCGGCCTGGTCAGCCCCCAGGTATTCCGCTTCAGCGAGCCGCTGGCGCTGGCCTGCGGGCGCAGCCTGGCCGAGTACGAACTGGTCGTCGAAACCTACGGCAAACTGAACGCCGCACGCAGCAATGCCGTGCTCATCTGTCACGCCCTGTCCGGCCATCATCACGCCGCCGGCTATCACAGCCCGGATGATCGCAAACCGGGCTGGTGGGACAGTTGCATCGGCCCCGGCAAGCCGATCGACACCAACAAGTTCTTCGTCGTCAGCCTCAACAACCTCGGCGGCTGCAACGGCTCCACCGGCCCCAGCAGCACCAACCCGGCCACCGGCAAACCCTACGGCGCCGACTTCCCGGTGATGACGGTCGAAGACTGGGTGCACAGCCAGGCGCGCCTGGCCGATGAACTCGGCATCGACCAATGGGCGGCGGTGATCGGCGGCAGCCTCGGCGGTATGCAGGCCATGCAGTGGACCATCAGCTACCCCGAGCGCGTGCGCCATTGCCTGGCCATCGCCTCGGCACCCAAGCTGTCGGCACAGAACATCGCCTTCAACGAAGTGGCGCGCCAGGCGATTCTCACCGATCCCGAATTCCACGGCGGACACTTCCAGGAACAGGGTGTGATCCCCAAGCGTGGCCTGATGCTGGCACGCATGGTCGGCCACATCACTTACCTGTCCGATGACGCCATGGGCGAGAAATTCGGCCGTGGCCTGAAGAGCGAAAAGCTCAACTACGACTTCCACAGCGTCGAGTTCCAGGTGGAAAGCTACCTGCGCTACCAGGGCGAGGAGTTTTCCGGGCGCTTCGACGCCAACACCTATCTGCTGATGACCAAGGCGCTGGACTACTTCGACCCGGCCGCCGCCCATGACGGCAACCTGGCGAAAACCCTGGCTGGAGCCAAGGCCGACTTCTGCCTGATGTCCTTCACCACCGACTGGCGCTTCTCCCCGGCACGCTCGCGGGAGATCGTCGATGCTCTGCTGGTCGCGAAGAAAAACGTCTGCTACCTGGAGATCGATGCTCCGCAGGGTCATGACGCCTTCCTCATGCCGATCCCGCGTTACCTGCAGGCATTCGGCAGCTACATGAAGCGAATCGAGGTATGAGCATGCGAGCGGATCTGGAAATCATCCAGGAATGGATCGCCCCGGGCAGCCGTGTGCTCGACCTGGGCTGCGGCGATGGCGAGCTGCTCGCCTGGCTGCGCGATCACAAGCAGGTCTCCGGTTACGGCCTGGAAATCGACCCGGACAAGATCGCGCTGTGCATCGAGCGCGGTGTCAACGTCATTGAGCAGAACCTCGACCTGGGCCTGGGCAATTTCGCCAGTAACAGTTTCGACGTGGTGGTCATGACCCAGTCGCTGCAGGCGCTGCACTACCCGGACAAGGTGCTGGCCGAGATGCTGCGCGTCGGCAAGACCTGCATCATCACCTTCCCCAATTTCGGTCACTGGCGCTGCCGCTGGTACCTTACGACAAAAGGTCGCATGCCAGTATCGGACTTCCTGCCCTATACCTGGTACAACACGCCGAACATCCACTTCTGCACCTTCGAGGACTTCGAGCGCCTCTGTCACGCCCAGGGTGCCCGCGTGGAAGAACGCCTGGCGGTGGATCGCGATCACCACCACGGCCTGGCAAGCCGCATCTGGCCTAACCTGCTGGGTGAAATCGGCATCTACCGCATCAGCGCCGCAGGCCTTTCCGGGCATCAGGTCGCGGTCTGAACAGAGGAGAATCATCATGCGTCGTCTCGTTCCCTTCCTCATCGCCCTGTGCCTGGCACTGCCAGCCGCCGCCGAACGCAAGCAGAGCTTTGGCGATCTCGACGTGCACTACAGCGTGTTCAATTCCAGCTTCATTCAGCCGGATATCGCTGCTGCCGCCGGTCTGACTCGCAGCAAGACTCAAGGCGTGATCAACGTCGCCGTACTCAAGGCCGGCAAGGCTAGCACCGCCGTGGTTGGTGGTGAAGTGAAGGATCTGCTCGGCAAGAGCACCGCCCTGACCTTCCGCCAGGTCACCGAAGGTGGCGCCATCTATTACCTGGCGCAGTTCCCCTTCAAGACCCGCGAAGTGCTGAGTTTCACCCTGGATGTGCGCCAGGGCGACGACGCACACCGCATTACCTTCAACCAGGAAATGTTCCCGGATGACTAATCCCGTGAGTGGTTTCAAGGAACTGGTGCTGGCCAGCCACAACGCCGGCAAGCTCAAGGAGCTGCAGGCCATGCTCGGTGATGCCGTACGCGTGCGTTCCATTGGCGAGTTCAGCCAGGTCGAGCCGGAAGAGACCGGTCTGTCGTTCGTCGAGAACGCCATCCTCAAAGCGCGCAACGCAGCACGCATCTCCGGCCTGCCGGCGCTGGCCGACGACTCCGGCCTGGCGGTGGATGCCCTCGGTGGCGCCCCCGGCATCTACTCGGCGCGCTATGCCGATGGCAAGGGCGATGCGGCCAACAACGCCAAGCTGCTCGACGCCCTCAAGGACGTACCGGATGCCGAGCGCGGCGCCCAGTTCGTCTGCGCCCTGGCGCTGGTACGGCATGCCGATGATCCGTTGCCGATCCTCTGCGAAGGCCTGTGGCACGGCAGCATCCTGCATGCCGCCCGCGGCGAACATGGCTTCGGCTACGATCCGCTGTTCTGGGTGCCCGAAGGTGAGTGCTCCAGCGCTGAAATGCCGCCCGAGCAGAAGAACCGCCTCAGCCACCGCGCCCGCGCCATGGCTCTGCTCAAGCAGCGTCTGGGGCTGGCATGAGCGAAACCGCTGGCGGGCGCTTCCTGCTCCCGCCCCTGGCGCTCTACATCCACATTCCGTGGTGCGTGCGCAAATGCCCTTACTGCGACTTCAACTCCCACGCCGCCGGGCCGCAACTGCCTGAAGAAGAGTATGTCGACGCGCTGCTTGCCGACCTCG
This sequence comes from Pseudomonas mendocina, assembly GCF_003008615.1. Lineage (NCBI taxonomy): Bacteria > Pseudomonadati > Pseudomonadota > Gammaproteobacteria > Pseudomonadales > Pseudomonadaceae > Ectopseudomonas > Ectopseudomonas mendocina. The sequence goes on along the minus strand of NZ_CP027657.1, from coordinate 2,839,455 downwards.
ACATCGACCTGCAGCACGTCCATGGCCGGCCGCTGACTTCGATCTTCTTCGGCGGCGGCACGCCCAGCCTGTTCTCCGACCGCGCCCTGGGCCGTCTGCTGGAAGGCGTCGAGCGGCGCATCGCCTTCGCGCCAGACATCGAAATCACCCTGGAAGCCAACCCCGGCACCTTCGAGCAAGCCAAGTTCAAGGGCTATCGGGCTCTGGGCATCAATCGCCTGTCCATCGGCGTGCAGAGCTTCCAGGAGGCCAAGCTCAAGGCACTGGGGCGCATCCATGATGGCGGCGAAGCCATCCGCGCTGCCGACATGGCCCGCGCCGCCGGCTTCGATAACTTCAACCTCGACCTGATGCACGGCCTGCCCGAGCAGAGCATCGAGGACGCCCTGTTCGACCTGCGCACCGCCATCGCCCAGGCACCGACGCACCTGTCCTGGTACCAGCTGACCATGGAGCCGAACACAGTGTTCTGGAACCAGCCGCCGGTGCTTCCCGAGGACGATCTGCTGTGGGACATCCAGGAAGCCGGCCAGGCCTTGCTCGCGGCCGAGGGTTACGCACAGTACGAAGTATCCGCCTATGCCCAGCCCGGCAAGCAGGCGCGGCACAACCTCAATTACTGGACGTTCGGCGACTTTCTCGGCATCGGTGCCGGCGCCCACGCCAAGCTGAGCACGCCGCACGGGCGCATTCTGCGCACCTGGAAGACCCGCCTGCCCAAGGATTACCTCGATCCAGGCAAGGCTTACCAGGCAGGTGAACGCGTGCTGGATAGCGACGAGTTGCCCTTCGAGTTCCTGATGAACGTGCTGCGCCTGACCGAAGGCGCGCCAGCCGAATTGTTCAGCCAGCGCACCGGCCTGTCCCTGCAGCAATTGGAACAGGCACGTCGCGAGGCCGAGCACCGTGGTCTGCTGCAAGGCGATGACACCCGTTTGGTCGCCACGGCAAAAGGACAGCTGTTTCTCAACGACCTGCTGCAGCTGTTCCTCGCCTAGCCTCGCAACGCCTCTCGAATGGTGGATGCGTAAGGCAAACGAAACCCGCCGCAGCCCGATGGACGGGCTTCTTCCGCCCTACACGCTACGCACTGCCGCGACTGTTCCTTGTCCAGGTTCCCTACAAATCCGGTAGTCTATGGCGCTTCACCATGCGCAGACAGGGAACCCGTCGTGCTCGACCCGCGCAGCATCGTCTTCATTCTCGCCGCCCTGAGCCTGCTGATGGCCATCGTGCTATCGGCCATGCCCAGCGCCGTGCGCGATCGCCAGCAGGGCGCGCGACACTGGAGCGCGAGCATGCTCTGCGTAGCGCTCGCCTCGGTACTGTACGGCTTGCGCGACATGGTGCCGGAGTCGCTGTCGATGGTAGTCGCCAACGCCTCTGCCATGGGCGCCACCGCACTGATCTACTACGGCGGACGCGCCTTCTTCGAGCAGCGGCGTCATGGCCGGCAACTGATCATCGCCCTGCTGATTGCCAACCTGGGGCTGGTCTACTGCCTCTACGTACAAGACCTGTACGCCATCCGCGTGGTGATTTTCTCCAGTGTCTCCGGAGTTTTGCTGTTCCTGTTCGGCCTCGACGTACTGCGCCACCGTCCACGAGAAACCGGGCGCGCCCAATTTCCCTATCTGTTCACGGCAATCACAGTGATCTTCGACGCACTGGTGTCGCTGGCCCGCATCATCAACGCCGTGCTGCACCCCACCGTAGGTAGCGACTTCCTCGCACCGACGCCGCTCAATGCCCTGTATTTCTCCACCCACGGCCTGCTGGCGATCTGCATCTCGGTAGGTTTCATCCTCATGCTCAACGAGCGCCTGCATGCGATGCTCGAACACCAGCTCAGCCACGATCCGCTGACCAATGCCTACTCCCGGCCGATGATCTTCGAGCTTGCACAGCGTGAGCTGAGCACCCTGCGCCAGCCACTATCGCTGTTGCTGCTGGATATCGATCACTTCAAGCAGGTCAACGACAACCTCGGCCACCAGGGCGGTGACGAGGTGCTCAAGCATTTCGTGCGCACGCTCACGGCCAACCTGCGCTCGAACGAGCCGCTGGGTCGCTATGGCGGCGAGGAATTCATCATCCTGCTACGCGACGTGGACGCCGAATCGGCGCGCATCACCGCCGAACGACTGCGCCAATGCGTTGCCGAAGCTCCGTATCGCTACTCGCAGAACGATTACCCGATCACCACCAGCATCGGTCACGCCACCGCATACGCGCAGGAAAGCCTGGAGCAGCTGCTGCAGCGCGCCGATACGGCGCTGTACCGCGCCAAGCGCGAAGGTCGCAACCGAGTCGAACAAGCCTGACCCTCTAGGAGCCCCAATGGATCTGATACTGGATCTGATCGTCACCCTGTCGCGCTGGAGCCGCAGCCACCTCGGCGATATCTCCCTGGCCATCATGGCCACCCTTCTGGTGCTGTTCGGCCCGGCGATCAACGCCTGGGTTCAACGTACCATCGGCAATCTCAACTTCGTGCTGCGCACCCTGTTGTTCGTGGTGTTCTGCGCCGTCGGCTATGGCCTGGCCATCGTCTTCCTCACGCCCTGGCTGGCCAAGGGCCTGGCGCATTTCAACAACTTCACCCTGGCGCCGGTGTTGATTCTGATCTTCGTGGTGATCGGCATACTTGCCGACCGCAATTAGCGAGCCTTGCCCTGCTTCACGAAGTCAGCCGCGCAGCCACGCCAGTGCCTGCTCGACCAATTGCGCAGGACTGTCATACGTCGAATCGAGCCGCAACAACGGACAGCTCAGTTGCCGCTCGATCCATGCCTCGTGCATGCGCAGGCTGCGGGTCTGCAGGTCGCCCTGCTCGTAGCCGGCCGCCCATTCGAGGAACGCCAGGCTCTGCGCATGCATGTCGCCACCCGGCTGGATGCGCTCGCCATAGCGCTGCGCTTCACGCTGACGCAGGCGACGCATGCGCTCTTCATCGTTCAGGCGCAGGAACAGCGCATGGCTGAACGACGGAATCAACGCCTCGCCCCAGCTGCACAGCGAGCCACTCAACACCCAGTTCGGCGCCTGCGCCGTGTGCTCGCGGATCATTTCCACACGCTGTTGCGGTGGACGCTTATGCAGGTAGGGCGGCTCGCTGGGCAACCAGTAGAAATCGTCGGTATCCAGGTGCAGCCAGCCGCAACGCTCGGCCAGCTCCCGAGCCAGGGTGCTGGTGCCAGAGCCGGACGCACCGAAGATATGTAACCGAACCGCCATGGATTCACCTCCTTTTCGAACAGGATTTCAAGATGATTCGCCCCTACCGCCCCTCTGACAGCGAAACCGTACTCACGCTCTGGCTCGATGCCTCGATCCAGGCACACGACTTCGTACCGAAGGCGTTCTGGCAGGAACAGCTGCCCGCCATGCGCGAGCACTACCTGCCGCAAGCCGAAACCCTGGTGCTGGAGGAAAATGGCCAGACGCTCGGCTTTCTGTCGCTGCATGAACAGCGCCTGGCTGCATTGTTCGTCAGCCCGGACGCCCAGGGCCGTGGCATAGGCCGCCAACTACTGGACGAAGCCAAGCGCAGGCGCGATAGCCTCGAGCTGAGCGTGTACTGCGCCAATACTCGGGCGGTGGCCTTTTACAAGGCCAACGGCTTCGTGACCGTTGCCGAAGCGCACGACCCGCACACCGGCCAGGCGGAGCTGACGATGCGCTGGTCGCGCGAATGAAGCAGGCTCAGTTACCTTCGCGGCGCAGCGCCTGCGGGGTGAAGTCGCGCGGGGTCAGCCTGGCATTGAAGTCGTACATCTTCTCGTTGTTGTCCAGGCCATCGGCGAAGTAGCGCCCCCCCTTGAAGTCGTAGATGGTCTCCAGGGTCGAGCCGAACATCGGTACGTCGTAGTAGCTGATCGGATGCGCCTCCTGCAGGCCGATCAACGCGCCGCTACGGTCATACAGGTCAACGGCGAGAATCTGCCAGCTGTCCTCGTCGAGGTAGAAACGACGCTTGCCATACGGATGGCTGAAGCCAGTGCGCAGATCCGCCTCGACCACCCAGACGCGGTGCAGCTCGTAACGCAGCAATTCCGGATTGATGTGCTTGGCCTGCAAAATCTCGGCATAGGGAATGCCCTTCTGATGCACGGCGTAGCTGTTGTAGGGCACCAGCATCTCGCGCTTGCCCAGCAGTTGCCATTCGTAGCGATCCGGCGCGCCGTTGTAAGAGTCGACCTGGTCGGCGGTGGCCATGCCATTGGTATCAGGCTGCAGGGTATCGTAGGCGAGCATCGGCAGACGGCGCACACGGCGCTCGCCGCGGTTGAAACGCCAGGCCTTGCGAATCGCCAGCACCTGATCGAGGGTCTCTTGCACCACCAGAGCCGAACCAGCCAGCTTGGCCGGGGCCACCACCTTGTACTTGTAATAGAACAGGGTGTTGTCGAGATCCTGCGGGGCAACGCCGTCACGACCATAGAGGAAGTAGACGTCGCGTTCGAGCTTGAGCAGGTTGTAGCTGCCATTGGCGAGCACTGCCGCCTGATTCGTGGCCATGCTGATCTGGTCGCCACGATAACGCATGATGTGGTTCCAGATGGCTTCCTGGCCGTTCTGCGGCAGCGGGAACGGCACGCCGGCAGCGGCGCCCTGCACACCGTTGCCACCGGAAATCAGTTCGGCATTCAGCGCATTGAAGCGTGTCGCGTCGTAGATACGCTGCGGTGCGGCAGCGCTGCGACGGGTCGGGAACACCCGCAGATAGAAGCTGGGATTCTGTTGCAGCAGGGCCTTGAGACCGACCGGCAACTGCTGCTCGTATTGCGCCAGGTTCTGACTGTCGACCCGATACAGCAGTTTGTCGTCGGCGTAGGGATCCGGGTGATGCATGCCCGGCTGATAATTGCCCGGCGGCGTCGCCATGCCACCCTCCCAGGCAGGAATGGTGCCGCTGGCGTTGGCAGCGCGCTCCCCCCCTAACGGGGTCAATTCCTGCCCGAGACGCGCGGCCTGGCTGGGGTCGACCTTGGCCTGAGCCTGAAACGCCAGGGCAGTCAGCAGAAGAATGGAAACCGATCTCAACACAATGCTCTCCTCGCGGCGCCACGACAACGGCACCGCTAATATCTGCACGCCTTGCAGGCGTACTTATCGTTGTTGTGTCTTGCGGTGAGGCGCCGTCCTGGCCGTCGGGTTATCCCGATCTAGTAGTGCATCCTGCTGGTTCTGATTCAGCTCGATCCACCCAAGGATCGCGACGTAATCCTCAGCTCTGGCGCTGGAACTTGAGATCCCATACACCGTGGCCAAGACGCTCGCCACGGCGTTCGAACTTGGTCACCGGGCGCTCTTCAGGGCGCGGCACATAGGTGCCATCGGCAGCCAGGTTGCGGTAGCCAGGCGCAGCGTTCATCACCTCGAGCATGTGCTCAGCATAGTTTTCCCAATCGGTGGCCATGTGCAGTACGCCACCGACCTTCAACTTGCTGCGCACTAGTTCGGCAAAGGCCGGCTGGACGATGCGGCGCTTGTGATGACGCGACTTGTGCCAGGGATCCGGGAAGAACAGCAGCACGCGATCCAGACTGGCGTCAGCCACGCAGTCACGCAGCACTTCCAGGGCATCGCAGCTGTAGACGCGGATGTTGCTCAGGTTCTGCACCATCGCGCCGCTCAGCAGCGCACCGACGCCCGGCTTGTGCACCTCGACGCCGATGAAATCCTGCTCAGGGGCGGCGGCAGCCATCTCCAGGGTGGAATGGCCCATGCCGAAGCCGATCTCGAAGGTACGCGGCGCGCTGCGACCGAACACCTGGTCGAAGTCGCGCAGACCATCTTCCAGCTCCAGGCCGAACAGCGGCCAGCCCTTCTCCAGGCCACGCTGCTGGCCTTCGGTCATGCGCCCGGCACGCATCACGAAGCTCTTGATGGTACGGCGCTGGCGACCGTCTTCGGTCAGTTCGGGCTGTTGGGTATCGGTCATGCTGTGCTCTTGTAGAGTGCTCACGATTCGCGAACGGAAGCCCTGCTTTCAACGCAGCAGGGCCGCCACGCGATGAATCGTCATCCTTAGTTGATCAGGCCAGTCAGCGGCGACGACGCACTGGCATAGAGTTTCTTCGGCATGCGGCCAGCCAGGTAAGCCAGGCGACCGGCTTCCACTGCGTGCTGCATGGCGCGCGCCATGAGAATCGGATCCTCGGCATGGGCGATGGCGCTGTTCATCAGCACCGCTTCACAACCCAGCTCCATGGCGATGGTGGCGTCGGAGGCCGTGCCCACGCCGGCATCGACCAGCACCGGCACCTTGGCCTCTTCGAGGATGATGCGCAGGTTGTACGGGTTGCAGATACCCAGGCCCGAGCCGATCAGGCCGGCCAGCGGCATCACCGCGATGCAACCGATCTCGGCCAGTTGACGGGCGATGATCGGATCGTCGCTGGTGTAAACCATCACGTCGAAACCGTCCTTGACCAGCACTTCTGCGGCCTTGATGGTCTCGATGACGTTGGGAAACAGGGTCTTCTGGTCGGCCAGCACTTCCAGCTTGACCAGGTTGTGGCCATCGAGCAGTTCGCGGGCCAGACGACAGGTGCGCACGGCCTCCACGGCGTCGTAGCAACCGGCGGTGTTCGGCAGGATGGTGTACTTGTCCGGGCTGATCACGTCGAGCAGGTTCGGCTCACCCGGGTTCTGGCCAATGTTGGTGCGACGCACGGCCACGGTGACGATCTCGGCGCCGGAGGCGGCGATCGCGTCGCGGGTCTCGTCCATATCCTTGTACTTGCCGGTACCGACCAGCAGGCGCGACTGGTAAGTACGACCGGCCAGGGTAAAGGGCTTGTCGCTGCGAACTTGGCTCATGGGAAACTCCTCAGAGGGATCAACCGCCGCCGATGGCGTGCACCACTTCCACCTGATCGCCTTCGGCGAGCAGCGTGGTCTCGTGCTGGCTGCGTGGAACGATGTCCAGATTGAGCTCGACCGCCACCCGGCGCCCGGTCAGATCGAGGCGAACCAACAGGTCGGCGACGCTCTGGTTATCCGGCAGTTCGAAGGGTTCACCATTCAACTGGATGCGCATGACGGCTCGGTCACAACTAGGAAGAGGGCCGGCATTCTAGCCCGTTAGCTGGCCACGACCAAGGCTAAAAGGCGCCATTCATCCTCATTTCTGACGCCAGAGTCAGAGTGTGTTTACAAAGCAGCGAGCAAAGGTCAGACAAGGCGAAATCAACCGAAAAAGCGGAGTGTACGAGCTGTACATGAGCATTTTGAGGCTGATTTCAACGCAGTATGGCCGAGCGCAGCAATTTGTAGACACCCTCTCAGCTCAGTTTCCAGGCCGCCAGCCCCAGGCAAACCCAGCCGAACAAGAAGGCCACACCACCGAACGGGGTGATGATGCCCAGCTTGCCGATGCCACTGAGCGTCAGCAGATACAGGCTGCCGGAGAACAGCAGGATGCCCAAGGCGAAGGCAACACCGGCCAGATTGACCAGACGGCCAGGGGCATGTAGCGCCAGCAGGCCAACACCGAACAGGGCCAGCGCATGGATCAGCTGATAGTGCGTACCTGTCTGGAACACCGTCAGGTATTCGGCGCTTAACCTGTGCTTCAGACCATGCGCCGCGAAGGCGCCCAGGGCCACCCCGGTAAAGCCGGCGAAAGCGGATAACAGCAGCCAGAGACGAGCCATGGAACCTCCTGGTGAGATCGACGTGCACGCAGTTTAACCATTGAGCCCGAAGGCGAAATGGTTGTTATTGTCACACCTGCGCGCAATCGTGCGGCTGCTCGGGAATTTCCCCGGCGATTTTTTGTTTTAATAGCGCCACCGCCAATCGTTGCGAGACCCCATGCTCCGAGCCCTGACCCGTCGCCTGCTGAAACTGCTGCTCTGGCTGATGCTGGCCAGCGCACTGCTGGTACTCGCACTGCGCTGGGTACCGCCGCCCGGCACGGCCTTGATGATCGAACGCAAGATCGAATCCTGGGGCGGCGAGCAGCCGCTGCAACTCAAGCGCCAGTGGCGTCAGTGGAACGAGCTACCGGATCACCTGAAGATGGCGGTGATCGCCGCCGAGGATCAGAAGTTCGCCGAACACTGGGGCTTCGACATGGGCGCGATCCAGGCGGCATTGACCCATAACCAGAGCGGTGGCTCGCTGCGCGGCGCCAGCACCCTCAGCCAGCAAGTCGCGAAAAACCTCTTTCTCTGGTCGGGCCGCAGCTGGCTGCGCAAAGGCCTGGAGGCCTGGTTCACCGCACTGATCGAGCTACTCTGGCCCAAGGAACGCATTCTTGAGGTCTATCTCAACAGCGCGGAATGGGGCGATGGCATCTTCGGCGCCGAAGCGGCCGCACAGCATCATTTCGGTGTCGGTGCGCCCTATCTGAATCGTCAGCAGGCCAGCCAACTGGCCGCCGTGCTGCCCAATCCACTGCGCTGGAGCGCAGGCCGCCCGAATGGCTACGTGATTCGCCGCGCCGCCTGGATTCGCCAGCAAATGAATCAGCTGGGTGGCAGTCACTACCTCAACCAGCTCAGGGCGCAGCGCCCGGAGTGGTGGCCGCGCTGGTTGTAGGATGATCGTAGGGTGCGCCATGCGTACCGCATATTCATGCGGATTGCCGGAGGTGCGCACAGCCCCCCTACTCTACAGGCATAAAAAAGCCGCACCTGGGTGCGGCTTTTTCTTTTGCGGCGGGTCAGGCGGCGATACAGCCCTTGAGCTTGTTCATCGCGTTCTTCTCAAGCTGGCGAATCCGCTCGGCCGACACGTTGTACTTGGCGGCCAGGTCGTGCAGCGTCGCTTTGTCCTCGGCCAGCCAGCGCTGGTAGAGAATGTCGCGACTGCGCTCGTCCAGGCTTTCCAGCGCTTCGTGCAGGTTGCTGCTGGAGCTGTCGCTCCAGTCGGCATCTTCGAGCTGACGGGCCGGGTCGTAGCGATGGTCTTCCAGGTAATGCGCAGGCGACTGGAAGGCGCTGTCGTCGTCGGCATCGGCTGCCGGGTCGAACGCCATATCCTGGCCGGTCAGGCGACTTTCCATCTCGCGCACTTCGTGCGGCTCGACGCCCAGGCTTTCGGCCACGGCAGTCACTTCATCGTTGTTCAACCAGGCCAGACGCTTCTTCTGACTGCGCAGGTTGAAGAACAGCTTGCGCTGCGCCTTGGTGGTGGCCACCTTGACGATGCGCCAGTTCTTCAGGATGAACTCGTGGATTTCCGCACGAATCCAGTGCACGGCGAAGGACACCAGGCGCACGCCCATTTCCGGATTGAAGCGCTTGACCGCCTTCATCAGGCCGACGTTGCCTTCCTGGATCAGGTCGGCCTGGGCCAGACCATAACCGGAGTAGCTGCGCGCGATATGCACCACGAAACGCAGGTGGGCCAGCACCATCTGGCGGGCGGCCTCGAGATCCTGCTGGTAGTAGAGATTTTCGGCCAGTTCACGCTCCTGCTCGGGCGTCAGCAGCGGGATGCTGTTAACGGCATGCACATACGCTTCCAGATTGGCGCCTGGAACCAGAGCATGAACAGGTTGCAAGGAAGTGGACATTCGAATCCTCCGATTCACGAAACTCGTGCAGTTTAGCACTGCGCTATCTGATGCAGGGCCTGTGGATAAGTTCCCTGATAGATAGTCAATATCAACCAAAACAATGACTTGTCAGCTTGCGTTCAGCTTCGCTGAATGGCGCCTCAGCGGGGAGCCAGTTCATTGAGGTGACGCGCCACAGCCAACCAGGCGCCAATATAGCCCAACAGCACGGCGCCGAGCAGCAGCGAAAAACCGTCGGACGAAGGTACGCCACCCAGCGCGAAATCGCTACCGTACAAGCCGGCCAAACGTACTACAGCATCGTTCAGCCAATCCAGCCCAAAGGCCAGCAGCAGCCAGGCGAAGATACCGGCGCCGAAACCATACAACGCGCCCATATAAAGGAAGGGACGTCGCACGTAGCCATCGGTTCCACCTACCAGCTTGATCACCTCGATCTCGGCGCGACGGTTCTCGATGTGCAGGCGGATGGTGTTACCAATCACCAGCAGCAGCGCCAGGATCAACAACAGGCTGAGGCCGAAGACGAAGCGATCACCCAGCTTGAGGATCGCGGTCAGGCGCTCGACCCAGACCAGATCGAGCTGCGCCTGCTCCACCTTCGGCAACTCCGCCAGACGTTGGCGCAGTGCCTCCAGCTTGGCCTTGTCAACTTCCTTGGGCGTTACCAGCACCACGCCTGGCAGCGGATTCTCTGGCAACTCCTTCAGCGCCTGGCCAAGGCCGGACAGCTGCTGGAACTCTTCCAGCGCCTGCTCGCGACTGATCCACTCGGCTTCGGATACGTCATCCATAGCCGCGATCTGCTCGCGCAGTGCCTGGCCATCGCGCTCGCCAGCGGACATGTCGAGGAACAGGGAAATCTGCGCCGCACGCTGCCAGGAGCCGCCGAGCTTCTCGACGTTGTCCAGCAGCAGCGACAGGCCCATGGGCAGGCTCAACGCCACGGCCATCACCAGGCAGGTGAAGAAACTGCCGATGGGCTGGCGCGCCAGACGGCGCAGGCTATCGACCAGGCTGGCGCGGTGGCTTTCCAGCCAGGCATTGAGCAGGGTACGAAAATCCGGCTCATCCGCCGGGCCATCCACCACCTTGTTACGCGGCGCCGCGCCGACACGTTCGGCCGGTTGCGGCGTAGGCATTTTCGATGCGCTCATCAGGCAGCCTCCCCATCACCGATCAGGCGACCACGTTGCAGGGTGAGCATGCGCTGGCGCATGCGCGCGATCAGCGCCAGGTCGTGGCTGGCAATCAGCACCGTGGTTCCCAGCTGGTTGATGTCTTCGAACACGCCCATGATCTCGGCAGCCAGGCGCGGGTCGAGGTTACCGGTGGGTTCGTCGGCCAGCAGCAGAGCTGGGCGATGGACGATGGCACGGGCAATGCCGACGCGCTGTTGCTGGCCAGTGGACAGATCACCCGGTGACTGCGCCGCCTTGTCGCTGAGGCTGACGCGCTCCAGCGCGGCACCGACACGCTTGGCGATCTCCGGCTTGGACAGACCGAGGATCTGCAGCGGCAATGCGACGTTGTCGAACACGGTGCGGTCGAACAGCAGTTGATGGTTCTGGAACACCACGCCGATCTGCCGGCGCAGGAAGGGAATCTGCGCATTGGTGATGGTCGACAGATCCTGCCCGGCCAGCAGCAACTTGCCGCTGGTGGGCCGCTCCATCGCCAGCAGCAGGCGCAGCAGCGTGCTCTTGCCAGCACCGGAGTGGCCGGTGACAAAGAGAAATTCGCCGGGGCGAACGCGGAAGCTCAGCTCGTGCAGCCCGACATGACCATTGGGGTAACGCTTGGCGACCTGCTCGAATCGGATCATGCCCGCTCACGCTCCTCGAAGAGTGCCTGGACGAAAGCCTGCGCCTCGAATGGACGCAGGTCATCGATACCCTCGCCCACGCCGATGTAGCGAATCGGCAGACCGAACTGCTTGGCCAGGGCGAAGATGACGCCACCTTTGGCGGTGCCATCGAGCTTGGTCAGTGCCAGACCGGTGAGGTTCACCGTCTGGTTGAACTGTTTGGCCTGACTGATCGCGTTCTGGCCGGTGCCGGCATCGAGCACCAGCAGCACTTCGTGCGGCGCCGTCTCGTCCAGCTTGCCGATAACCCGACGCACCTTCTTCAGCTCTTCCATCAGGTTGTCTTTGGTATGCAGGCGGCCGGCGGTGTCGGCGATCAGCACATCAACGCCGCGCGACTTGGCGGCCTGCACCGCATCGAAGATCACCGAAGCCGAATCGGCGCCGGTGTGCTGGGCGATCACCGCGATGTTGTTGCGTTCACCCCAGACCTGCAGCTGCTCCACGGCAGCAGCGCGGAAGGTATCACCTGCAGCGAGCATGACCTTCTTGCCTTCAAGCTGGAGTTTCTTGGCCAGCTTGCCGATGGTGGTGGTTTTGCCGGCACCGTTCACACCGACGACAAGAATCACGTAGGGCTGCCTGGCCGCGTCGATGACCAGCGGCTGCTCGACCGGTTTGAGCAGGGTCACCAACTCTTCCTGCAGCGCCTTGTACAACGCACCGCTATCGGCCAGCTCCTTGCGCGCCACGCGCTTGGTCAGGTTACCGATGATGGTGGTGGTCGCCTCGACGCCCACATCGGCGGTCAGCAGGCGAGTTTCCAGATCGTCGAGCAGGTCGTCGTCGATGGCCTTCTTGCCGAGGAACAGGCTGGCCATGCCTTCGCCGAGGCTGGCACTGGTCTTGCTCAGCCCCTGCTTGAGGCGGGCGAAGAAACCGGGTCTTTCCTGCGTGGCCGGCGCAGCGACGGGAGCCGGCGGCGTCACCACCGGCGCGGGCACGACCTCGACGATGGGCTCGGGCACCACTGGCGGCTCTTCGGCAACCATAGGGGCAGGCGCTTCGACAACCGCAGGCTCTGGCTGCGGTGGCTGCTCAAGAGCGACAGAGGCTGGAGCCTCAGGCTCGATAGCTGGATCTGCAGCCGGTGTTTGCTCGGGAGCCGGCGGCTCGGCAGGTTCCGCCGCTGACTCGAGCGGCTCGACGGGCGCAGCCACAGGCTGAACCGGCTCGGCAGGGGTATCTGCCGGTTTCTTGCGCCACCAGCTGAACAGAGATTTCTTTTCTTCGGTCACAGGCGGGGTCTGCGCGCCAGCCTCGGCCGGCGACTTCTTGTCGTCATTGGAACCAAACATGGGTCGCTTGCATCTCAGGGGAGCGGACAGCTAACAGGCTGTAAAGCCTTGCCGCGCCGCCCCGGAAAAGGATGGGGTATCCTAGCACCTCTTCGCCCGCCGGCGGTACGACCGCCCAGGCTATCCGACAGGTCTGACTTTCGATGAATGCCATTGCCCGCCGTTCCCTCGGCCTGCTGTTCGGCGCCCTTTGCGTGCCACTCGCGGCCTTCGCTTCTCCCGCTCAACCCACCCACGAATTCGAACTGGACAACGGCCTCAAGGTCATCGTCCGCGAGGATCACCGTGCGCCCGTGGTGGTCTCGCAAATCTGGTACAAGGTCGGCTCCAGCTACGAGACGCCCGGTTCCACCGGCCTGTCTCATGCGCTGGAACACATGATGTTCAAGGGCAGCCGCAAGTTCGGCCCCGGCGAAGCCTCGCGCATCCTGCGCGAACTGGGCGCCGAGGAGAACGCCTTCACCAGCGACGACTACACCGCTTATTACCAGGTGCTGGCCAGTGATCGTCTGGGCGTGGCCCTGGAGCTGGAAGCCGATCGCCTCGCCAGCCTGAAACTGCCGGCAGATGAATTCGACAAGGAAATCGAAGTTATCAAGGAAGAGCGCCGCCTGCGCACCGACGACCGCCCTTCCTCATTGGCTTACGAACGCTTCAAGGCAATGGCCTACCCGGCCAGCGGCTACAACATCCCGACCATCGGTTGGATGGCGGATCTGCAGCGCATGCAGATCGACGAGCTGCGCGCCTGGTATCAGAAGTGGTACGCACCGAACAACGCCACCCTGGTGGTGGTCGGGGACGTCAGCGTCGATGAGGTCAAGACTCAGGTTCAGCGCTACTTCGGCGACATCCCGCGCCGCGAAGTGCCGACCGCCAAGCTGCCGCTGGAGCTGGCTGCACCGGGTGAACGACGCATCACGCTGTATCTCAAGACCCAGTTGCCGAGCCTGATCATGGGCTTCAACGTACCAGGCATGGCCACTGCCGAAACGCCACGCCAGGTCTATGCCCTGCGTCTGGCCGCTGCCCTGCTCGATGGCGGCTACAGCGCACGCCTGTCCACGCGACTGGAGCGTGGCGAAGAGCTCGTTTCCGGCGCCAGCGCCTGGTACAACGCCTTCCCCCGTGGTGACAGCCTGTTCATCCTCTCGGCTACGCCCAACGTGCAGAAGGGCAGAACCCTGGAGCAAGCCGAAGCCGGTCTGTGGCGCGAGCTGGAGGAACTGAAGAAGGCCCCGCCGTCCGCTGCCGAGCTGGCACGCGTACGCGCTCAAGTCATCGCCGGCCTGGTCTACGAGCGCGACTCGATCACCAGCCAGGCCACCAGCATCGGCCAACTGGAAACCGTCGGCCTGTCCTGGCAACTCACCGATCAGGAGCTGACCGAGCTGGAAGCCGTGACCCCGGCCGATATCCAGCAGGCCGCCCGCACCTTCTTCGTCCGCGACCGCCTGAGCGTCGCCCACGTTCTGCCCGAAGAGTCCCGTCATGAGGAGTCCCGCCATGAAGACTGAGCACCGCCGCCTGGGCCTGCTCGGCCTGGTTCTGTCCAGCGCACTGGTGCTGGGCGCCTGCGCCAACCTCTCTGACAATGCGCCGACGGGCGATGCAGCCAAATTGCAGTCCCTGGCCGCACTCGACGGCAAGGCGCCAACCCGCCGCACCCTGGAGATCCAGACCTGGAACACCACGCAAGGCGCCAAGGTGCTGTTCGTCGAAGCACATGAGCTGCCGATGTTCGACCTGCGCCTGACCTTCGCCGCCGGCAGCAGCCAGGACGGCGACGTGCCGGGCCTAGCCACCCTGACCAACGCCATGCTCAACGAAGGCGTGCCAGGCAAGGATGTCGGCGCCATCGCCGCCGGTTTCGAAGGCCTCGGCGCCGAATTCGGCAATGGCGCCTACCGCGACATGGCCGTGGCCAGCCTGCGCAGCCTTAGTGCACAGGAACAACGTGAGCCGGCACTGGCCCTGTTCGCCGAGGTGTTGGGCAAGCCCACCTTCCCCGCCGACTCGCTGGCACGGATCAAGAACCAGTTGCTCGCCGGCTTCGAGTTCCAGAAGCAGAACCCAGGCAAGCTGGCCAGTCTGGAGCTGTTCGAGCGCCTGTACGGCAAACACCCCTACGCCCACCCCAGCGACGGCACAGCCCAGTCGATTCCGGCGATCAGCCGCCAGCAACTGCAGGCTTTCCATGCTCGCGCCTACACGGCCGGCAATGCGGTAATCGCGCTGGTCGGCGACCTGTCACGCGCCGAAGCCGAGGCCATCGCCAATCAGGTGTCGGCTGCCTTGCCGAAGGGCCCGGCACTGGCGAACATCGCCCAGCCACAAACGCCGAAGGCCGGCGCCAGCCATATCGAATATCCGTCCAACCAGACCCACCTGCTGATCGCCCAACTCGGCATCGACCGCCGCGACCCGGACTACGCTGCGCTGTACCTGGGCAATCAGATCTTCGGTGGCGGCGGTTTCGGCACACGCCTGATGAGCGAAGTGCGCGAAAAGCGCGGTCTGACCTATGGCGTCTACTCCGGCTTCAGCGCCATGCAGGCGCGTGGCCCGTTCATGATCAACCTGCAGACCCGTGCCGAGCTCAGCGAGGGCACTCTGAAACTGGTCAAGCAACTGCTCACCGACTACCTGCGTGACGGCCCCACTCAACAAGAGCTGGACAATGCCAAACGCGAGCTGGCCGGCAGCTTCCCGCTGTCCACCGCGAGCAATGCCGCTATCGTCGGGCAGTTGGCCTCGATGGGCTTCTACGACCTGCCCTTGAGCTACCTGGACGATTTCATGCGTGACGTGCAGAGCCTCACGACCGAGCAGGTGAAAGCGGCAATGGCCAAGCATCTCGACCCGGAAGCACTGGTGGTGGTCACTGCCGGTCCGACAGTGGCGCAGAAAGAACTGCCGCCGCCCACCGACCGCCCGGCCGAACAGACCAGCACGGTGCCGCACTGATGCGCGCACGCACACCGCAGAAATCGGCCGCCAAAGCTCATGGCGGCCAGGGTCAGTTGCGCATCATCGGTGGTGAGTGGCGTTCGCGGCGCTTCGCCTTCCCCGACGGGCCGGGCCTGCGCCCGACCCCGGATCGTGTGCGCGAAACCCTGTTCAACTGGCTGGCGCCTTATGTCGAGGGCGCCCATGTGCTCGACCCCTTCGCCGGTAGCGGTGCACTGCTGCTCGAAGCCCTGTCGCGCGGTGCCGCCAGCGGCCTGGCCTGCGACCTGAATCCAGCATCGGTTGCGGCATTGCGTGAGCACCTGGCGACATTGCAGTGCAGCAATGGCGAAATTCAGCTGGGCGACGCCCTGCAATTGCTGGCCCGCCCGGCACCGCGTCATTTCGATATCGCCCTGCTCGACCCGCCATTCCACAAGGATCTGCTGCAGGACGCCTGCACGCTGCTGGAGACGCAGGGCTGGCTGGCCGATAACGCCTGGGTCTATACCGAAAGCGAGACGACGCCTTCGACACTGGGCCTGCCCGGCAACTGGCGTCTGCACCGCGAAAAGCACACCGGCCAGGTGCATTACGCACTGTGGCAAAGAAACGCGTAGGGCGGACTCAGGAGCGCCAGCGAACAGTCCGCCTGGTTCATGCCACAAAGCCCCCTCTCTAGCACCTGCGTCATGAGAGACTCCGCAACGGCGTACTGCTTCGCGAGTACGCCCTACCCCAGAATAACGACCGACCACCTGATGAACACCGACTTTCGCCCCGCCTGGTGGCTCCCCGGCCCGCATCTGCAGACGCTGTGGAACCCCTTCTGTCGCAAGCCGCCGCAACTCGAACGGCAGCGCGAACGGCTGTGGCTGGACGACGGCGATTTTCTCGACCTCGACTGGCATGGCCCGCACGACGCCCATGCACCGCTGGTGCTGGTGCTGCATGGCCTGACAGGTAGTTCCAGCTCACTCTACGTGCTGGGCCTGCAACAGAAACTGGCCGCACGCGGCTGGGCCAGCGCAGCGCTGAACTGGCGCGGCTGCTCGGGCGAACCCAACCTGCTGCCGCGTGGCTACCACTCCGGTGCCAGCGAGGATCTGGCTTCGGCCGTGGCACATCTGCGCGCGCAACGACCGATGGCGCCGCTGTACGCCGTTGGCTATTCGCTGGGCGGCAACGTACTGCTCAAGTATCTGGGCGAAAGCGGCCCACAGAGCCAGTTGCAGGGCGCTGTGGCAGTGTCGGTGCCGTTTCGCCTGGATCAGTGCGCCGATCGTATCGGCCTGGGTTTCTCACGGGTGTACCAGGCGCACTTCATGCGCGAGATGGTCGCCTATGTGAACAACAAGCAGCGCCTGTTCACCGAACAGGGGCAGAGCGAGCGCCTGTCGGTGCTGGAGCGTCTCGGCCCGCTGGACGGCATGCGCACCTTCTGGGATTTCGACGGCCGCATCACCGCGCCGCTGCACGGTTTCGCCGATGCCCACGATTACTACCGCCGGGCGTCCAGCCGCTTCTACCTGGGCGACATTCGTACGCGGACGCTGATCATCCAGGCCGAAGACGACCCCTTCATCTTCCGCCACAGCCTGCCCGAAGCCAGAGAACTGGCGCCCGGTACAGAGTTCGAGCTGCATGCCAAGGGTGGCCATGTTGGCTTCGTCGAAGGTAGCCCGCGCCAGCCGGGTTATTACCTGGAGCGGCGTATCCCGCAGTGGCTGGCGAGCCACGGATAATCGCGGCTGAAGCCGCTCCTACGCGGACTGCATCCGGGCTATAGCGGCACCGAAGCAATCACCCCAGCACCTGCTCCAGCGGCACATGCAGCCGGGCATACAGCGCTTCGACCGCCTCGCGTGCCGAGGGCGCGATGTAGCCCCCCTCCAACGCCAGCACCTGATAGATACCTCGGCGCAGCATGTCCTGGCTGAGGTTGTCCGGGTTGGCCCCGGCGGTGCAGAGAAAGCGCACCCAGGAAGTCATGATGATCCAGCTGTTGAGCGTCAGCGCCTCGATCTGCGCCGGATTCATCAGCAGGATGCCCGCCTCGACGAACCCCTGATAAATCGATTGCGCGCCCACCAGACAGCGCCGCGCGAAGGCACGGTAGCGCTCAGCCAGTTCGGCGTCGGAATCCAGCAGGTGTTCCAGATCGCGGTGCAGGAAGCGGTAGTGCCACATCGCTGCCAGCAATGCTTCCAGATAGAAGGTCTTGTCCTCCACCGTCAGCGCGCGACCTTCGGGCAGACGCAGGAAGCTGTCGACCTGCGCTTCGTATTGAGCGAACAGCTCAGCGATGATCACCTGCTTGTTGCGGAAGTGGTAATACAGATTGCCCGGCGACATGCCCAGGTGCGCAGCGATGTGGTTGGTGGTGACGTTGCGCTCGCCCTGGCTGTTGAACAGGGCCAGGCTCTCGGCAACGATGCGGTCGCGGGTCTTGGGTGGCGCCATGACGCAGCTCGATCTCGACTTCAAAAGTGGCAAAGGTACAGGCGAAACAGCCGAAGTGTTACCCCCGGATGCACCGCACACGCTGCAGCAGGCCTTTGGTTAGGGTGCAGCGAGGACAGCGACGCGGCATCCTATTTGACACATTAGAGTAATTGCTCTAAAAATCCAGCTCAGTCTTCCCAAGCAGCCCGCTGGAACGTCGAGGAGAAACCCAATGGTCGCCGACATCGCCTACCTGCAGCACAGCCAACAGCAGATCAACCAGCTGGACAGCGTCTTCGCCCTGCAGCGTTCTGCCTTTGCTGCCAACCCGATGCCGTCGGCCGAACAACGCATCCAGTGGCTGAAATCCCTGAGCGAGCTGCTGACTCAGCAGCAGGATGCACTGGTGGCAGCGATCTCCAGCGACTTCAGCAACCGCTCGGCTGATGAAACCCTGCTCGCCGAGCTGATGCCCAGCCTGCATGGCATCCATTACGCGAGCAAACGCATCAAGAAGTGGATGAAACCCTCGCGACGCAGCGTCGGCATGCAGTTCATGCCCGCCTCGGCCAAGGTCATTTACCAGCCGCTGGGCGTGGTCGGCATCATCGTGCCGTGGAACTACCCGCTGTTTCTCGCCATCGGCCCGCTGACCGGTGCACTGGCCGCCGGCAACCGGGTGATGATCAAGATGAGCGAGTCCACCCCGGCCACCTCGCAACTGGTCAAGGATCTGCTGGCGCGCATCTTCCCCGAGGACCTGGTCAGCGTCGTTCTGGGCGAGGCGGAAGTCGGCATGGCATTCTCCAAGCTGCCGTTCGACCACCTGCTGTTCACCGGTGCCACCAGCATCGGCAAGCACGTGATGCGCGCCGCCGCCGAGAACCTGACCCCGGTGACCCTGGAACTGGGCGGCAAGTCGCCGGCCATCGTCTCCGCCGACGTGCCGCTGGCGGACGCCGCCGAGCGCATCGCCTTCGGTAAGACCCTCAATGCCGGACAGACCTGCGTGGCGCCGGACTACGTGCTGGTGCCGCGTGACCGCATCGACGGTTTCGTCAGCGCCTACCGCGAGGTGGTGCAGCGCTTCTATCCGCAGCTCAAGGACAACCCGGACTACACCGCGATCATCAACGAACGCCAGCTGGCACGCCTCAACGGCTACCTGCAGGACGCCGAGGCCAAGGGCGCGCGCATCGTTGCGCTCTACCCCGAAGCGCAGGGCCGGCGCCTGCCACAGAGCCTGGTGCTGGACGTCAATGACGACATGAAGCTGATGCAGGACGAGATCTTCGGCCCACTGCTGCCGGTGGTGCCCTACGACCGTATCGAAGATGCCTTCGCCTACGTCAATGCGCGCCCTCGCCCGCTGGCGCTGTACTACTTCGGCTACGACAAGCGCGAGCAACAGCGCGTGCTGCACGAAACCCACTCCGGCGGCGTGTGCCTGAACGACACCCTGCTGCACGTGGCCCAGGACGACATGCCGTTCGGCGGCGTCGGCCCGTCGGGCATGGGTCACTACCACGGCCACGAAGGCTTCCTGACCTTCAGCAAGGCCAAGGGCGTGTTCATCAAGCAGCGCTTCAATGCCGCGCGGCTGATCTACCCGCCGTATGGCAAGTCGATCCAGAAGCTGGTCTACAAGCTGTTCGTACGCTGATCAACGCGGGCACCGCCCGTATACGCCTGGTGATAACAACAATGAACGACACCACCCTCCACGCGCCGCAGCTGTCGCGGCGCAGCCTGCTCAAGGTCGGCCTGATGGGCACGGCGCTGCTCGGCACAGCCGGACTGACCGCCACGCTCAGCGGCTGCTCGGCCAGCACGCCGGCCAATGGTTACCTGATCCTGCGCAGCAGCGACCTGCCGTTTCTGCGTGCGCTGATTCCAGTGATGCTCGATGGCGCCGTCAGCACCGAGCAGATGCCGCAGGCCATCGACGGCACGCTGAAGAGCCTCGACAACAGCCTGGCGCATCTGTCGCCGGAGATGCTGAAACTTACCGTGCAGCTGTTCGACGTGCTGGCGCTGCCCATCACCCGCGGCCCGCTGACCGGGGTCTGGGGCAGTTGGGACAAGGCCAGCGGCGATGACGTGCGGCAGTTCCTCAAGCGCTGGCAGAACAGCAGCCTGAGCCTGCTGCGCATGGGCCATGCCTCGCTGCTGCAACTGGTGATGATGGCTTGGTACAGCCGCCAGGAAGCCTGGGCGCATTGCGGCTACCCCGGACCGCCCACGGTCTGAAGACGTGCCGCGGATTCCGTAGGGTGCGCCATGCGCACCACAAAACGGGGTTGCGCCTCGGTGCGCGCGGCGCACCCTACCCGCCCTGCCTCGCTGGCGGTGAATGACAAGAAGAGAGCCTGAAATGCCTGTACCCGATCTTTTCAAGCAAGGCCTGGCCAAGGGCTGGAAGACATACGACGGTTCGCGCCTGGAAAACGACCTGACTCTGGAGGCCGATGTCGCCATCGTCGGCAGCGGCGCCGGCGGTGGTACCACCGCAGAGATTCTCAGCGCCGCCGGCTACAAGGTGCTGCTGATCGAGGAAGGCCCGCTGAAGACCAGCGACGACTTCAAGATGCAGGAGGCCGAGGCCTACCCGAATCTCTATCAGGAAGGCATCGGCCGCATGAGCAAGGACGGCGCCATTACCATCCTGCAGGGCCGTGCCGTGGGGGGCACCACGCTGATCAACTGGACCAGCAGCTTCCGCACGCCGCCGCAAACCCTGGCGCACTGGGCCGAGACCCATGGTGTGAAGGGCCACGATGTGGCGTCCATGGCGCCCTGGTTCGAGAAGATGGAGCAGCGCCTGGGCGTCGCTCCCTGGGTGGTGCCGCCTAATGCCAACAACGAGGTAATCCGCACTGGCTGCGACAAGCTCGGCTATCACTGGGCGGTGATCCCGCGCAACGTGCGCGGCTGCTGGAACCTCGGCTACTGCGGCATGGGCTGCCCGACCAACGCCAAGCAGTCGATGCTGGTGACCACTATCCCTGCCACCCTGGATGCGGGCGGCGAGTTGCTCTACCTGGCACGCGCCGACAAGCTGGTAATCGAAGGTGACAAGGTGGTCGGCATCGACTGCCTGGGCATGGACGAGCGCTGCGTGGCGCCCACCGGCAAGCGCATCCGGGTCAAGGCGCGGCATTACGTGCTGGCCGGCGGTGGCATCAACACCCCCGGCATCCTGCTGCGCTCCGAGGTACCCGATCCGCACAAGCGCGTCGGCCGGCGCACCTACCTGCACCTGGTGAACTTCTCCGCGGCGCAGTTCGAGCAAGTGATCAATCCCTTCTACGGCGCACCACAGTCGCTCTACTCCGATCACTTCCAATGGGACGACGGCACCAGCGGGCGGCTGTCCTACAAGCTGGAAGTACCGCCGTTGCAACCGGCGCTGACCGCCACCCTGCTCGGCGAGTTCGGCCGCGAGAATGCCCTGCGCATGGAACAGTTGCCGCACACCAACGTGATGCTCGCCCTGCTGCGCGACGGCTTCCATCCGGACAGCGCCGAAGGCCGTGTGGAACTGCGCGGCGACGGCAGCCCGGTGCTCGACTACCAGATGACCGACTACACCTGGGACGGCGTGCGCCGCGCCTTCCTGACCATGGCCGAAATCCAGTTCGCGGCCGGGGCCAAGGCGGTGATGCCGATGCACGCCGATGCCGGCTACGTGAAGACGTGGAAGGAGGCCAAAGGCCTGATCGAGCAGCTCGATCTCGCGCTGTACCGCACCCGTCTCGGCAGCGCCCACGTCATGGGCGGCTGTGCCATGGGCGAAGACCCGCAGCAGGCAGTGGTCGACAGCCTGGGTCGCCATCACCAGCTCGGCAACCTGTCGATCCACGATGGTTCGCTGTTCCCCACCAGCATCGGCGCCAACCCGCAACTGTCGATCTACGGGCTGACCTCGAAACTCGCCACCTTGCTGGCCGAACGCCTGAAGGCCTGATATGAGCAAGCTGATCGGCTTTCTGTTGGTGGTGGCCGGCATCATCCACCTGCTGCCAGCAGTCGGCGTGCTCGGCGGTGAGCGCCTCAATGCACTGTATGGCCTGGCCCTGGACGAGCCGAACCTGCAGATACTGATGCGCCACCGCGCGGTGCTGTTCGGCTTGCTGGGCGCCCTGCTGCTGGCGGCAGCGTTCATTCCGACGCTGCGCAGCGCGGCCCTGATCGGCGGGTTGATCAGCGTGCTCGCCTTTCTCCTGCTGGCATGGAGCGCCCCCGTCTACAACGAGGCTTTGCGCCGCGTGGTGATCGCCGACTGGATCGCCCTCGCCTGCCTGATACCGGCACTGCTGCTGCACCTGCGCAGCCATTGAGCTTTCGTCACGCTTGGCCGCGAGGGAAACGCTGCGCTACCATCCGCGACTCTTGCCGCCTCGAACAGGACGAAGCGATGAATCGAGTGTTGTACCCGGGTACCTTCGACCCCATCACCAAAGGCCATGGCGACCTGGTCGAACGCGCCTCGCGGTTGTTCGACCACGTCATCATCGCCGTCGCCGCCAGCCCCAAGAAGAACCCGCTGTTCCCGCTGGAACAACGCGTCGAGCTGGCCCGCGAGGTGACCAAGCATCTGCCGAACGTCGAAGTGGTGGGTTTCTCCTCGCTGCTGGCGCACTTCGTCAAGGAACAGAACGCCAATGTGTTCCTGCGCGGCCTGCGCGCGGTATCTGACTTCGAGTACGAGTTTCAGCTGGCCAACATGAACCGCCAACTGGCGCCGGACGTCGAGAGCCTGTTCCTCACCCCGTCGGAGAAATACTCGTTCATCTCCTCGACCCTGGTACGCGAAATCGCCGCCCTGGGGGGCGATATCTCCAAGTTCGTTCACCCGGCCGTCGCCGACGCCCTGAACGAGCGCTTCCGCAAGAGCTGAAGCCAAGGCACCGTAGGGTGCGCCATGCGCACCTGATGGCCGCGGCAGTCTCACGGTGCACGACAAGGCCGCATGGCGCCCCTGCCGGTAATCCGGCACAATTCGCAGCATCGTTGCCCGTAAAGTGTCGAAGCCAGCGCCTCGACAGGAGTTGCCCCATGTCCCTGATCATCACCGACGATTGCATCAACTGCGACGTCTGCGAACCCGAGTGCCCCAACGGCGCCATTTCCCAGGGTGAGGAGATCTACGTGATCGACCCCAACCTGTGCACCGAATGCGTCGGCCACTACGACGAGCCGCAATGCCAGCAGGTGTGCCCGGTGGACTGCATCCCGCTCGACGAGAACAACGTCGAGAGCAAGGATGAACTGATGCACAAATACCGCATCATCACCGGCAAGGCCTGACCCTCCCGGGGAGGCCGCCGGTCTCCCGCGCGCCACATACGTTCTGCCCTCGCCCAAGCCAGGCTGTTAAGCTTCCAGCTTCTTTTAGCCGCCTCTGGTAGATCGCATGTTGCGCAAACTCCTGCTATCGACCCTGCTGCTCGGCGCCAGCCTGCTGGCCCAGGCAGCCCCGCAGCAACCCGCCATTGCCACTGCCCACCCCGCCGCCACGGCCGCCGCGCAGCAGATGCTCGACGCTGGCGGTAACGCCTTCGATGCCGCCATCGCCGCCAGCGCTGCACTGGCCGTGGTCGAGCCCTACGGTTCGGGCCTCGGTGGTGGCGGCTTCTTCCTGCTGAGCAGTGCCGGCGACACGGCGGGCTATGACTTCCTCGATGCCCGTGAACGCGCGCCGCTGGAGGCCAAGCCGAATCTCTACGTGCGCGACGGCCAGGTGCAGCGCGAGCTGTCGCTCAATGGCGCACTGGCTGCCGCCATTCCAGGGCTGCCGGCGGCACTGGTCGAGCTGGCCGAACACCACGGCCGCTTGCCGCTGAAAACCAGCCTGGCACCGGCAATCCGCCTGGCCAATGAGGGCTTCGCGGTCGATCGCGTCTACCGCGAACGCGCGTCCTGGCGCCTGGCTGCGCTGCGTGACGATGCCGAAAGTGCCAAGCTGTTCCTCGACCAGGGTGACATCCCCGCTGAAGGTCAGCTGCTGCGCCAGACCGACCTCGCGGCCACTCTGCAGGCGCTGGCCGAACGGGGCCGCGAGGGCTTCTACAACGGCCCCGTGGCCGAACGCCTGGTCACGGGCGTGCGCCATGCCGGTGGCATCTGGACGCTCGATGATCTGCGCGAGTACCGCATCGTCCGCCGTGAACCGCTGCGTTTCGCCCTCGAAGACGGCCGCGAGCTGATCAGCGCACCGCCCCCCTCGGCCGGTGGCGTGGCCCTGGCACAGAGCCTGGCGATGCTCGAGCAATTGCCCTGGCGCGACGCCGAACCGGTGCAACGCGTGCACTATGTGGTCGAGGCGCTGCGTCGCGCTTACCGCGACCGCGGCCTGCTGGGCGACCCGGACTTCGTGCAAAACCCGCTGGAGCAACTGCTCTCGCCGGGACACCTGGCGGTACTCGCCGGCAGCATCGACCCCGAACGAGCCACTCCCAGTTCCAGCCTGCCGCCTGCCGGCACCTGGCACGAAGGCGACCACACCACCCACTTCGCCGTGCTCGATGCCGAAGGCAATGCGGTCGCGGCCACGCTGTCGATCAACCTGCCGTTCGGCGCAGCCTTCACCGTGCCCGGCACTGGCGTGCTACTCAACGACGAGATGGACGACTTCGCCGCCGACGTACAGGGCGCCAACGCATACGGCCTGGCCGGCAGCCAGGCCAACGCGATTGCCGGCGGCAAGCGGCCGCTGTCGTCAATGAGCCCGAGCTTCATCGAGAGCAGCGACGAATTCACCGCCTTCGGCACCCCTGGCGGCAGCCGCATCCCGAGCATGGTGCTGCTGTCGATGCTCGAATACCTGGACGACAAGCCCATCGAGCGCTGGCCGGCGGTGGCACGCTACCACCACCAGTTCCTGCCCGATGTGATCGAGCATGAGCCGGACACCTTCAGCGATGAGCAGGTCGCCGAGCTGCAACGGCGCGGTTATGAACTCAAACGCCTGGATCGGCAGTACGGCAACCAGCAGGTGCTGTTCTGGGACAAGGTCAGCGGCGAGGTGCAGGCAGCAAGCGATCCGCGCGGGATCGGCACCGCAGTTCCACGAGCCTCGGACGAAGGCTCGGACTGAGCGAGTCAGGAGAGCCTGATCAGGCTCTCCTGCTCATCACCGAACTTGCGCAGCTCACGGAACAAGGCCTGCTCGCTGCCCAGCATCAGCACGTTGCGCAGGCTCTGGAAGATACGACTAGCATAGCCCAGGTCATTCATCAGCGAGCTGGTCTGCAGGCCATCGAGATGACCGTAACGTACCTCGGCGAACAGCCGCTGGCGGAACTGTGCATCGAAGTCTGCCGCCTGCTCGTCGAGCCAGCGCAGGCGTGATTGCCACATGTCGTCAGGCATGTCAGAGCGCGCCAGCTCGCGCACCTCATGCAAGGTCGCGAGCAGATGGCGGCGTAGCTCCACATAGGCCTCACGCACCGCCGACGGTGGCGCGTCGAGGTAATGGCCAAGGTTCTTCTGCAGGTGCTTGGCATCCTTGACCGCGTCCACCAGTTGCAGCGCCGCCAGCTGGCAACTGACCCAGAATTGCTGGTGCGCCTCGTCCATCGGCAGTTCCATGCGCCCCATGAAACTCAACAGGTCGCTATACACGCCCTTGATGTGAAACTGGTAGAGGTGCTCGGCATCGAAGCCACCCTGTGCGGGCTTGGCCTGCAACACCCGCTCATCCCCCTTGGCCTGCGCCAGTTGATCGACCGGCAGATACAACGCATGGCAGATCACTTCCAGGCTCAAGCGCCCGAGGTGGCCCAGCTCCTGCACCACCGCGCCGGACGCCGCATCGACCGAATCCAGAGCGCGCTCGTTCAGATAACGGGCACGGGTGCGCTCGGGTTCGGCCACCCGCTCGGGCGCCAGTTCGGTAATCAACACCTGCGGTTCGACGCGCTCCGGCAGCCAGCGGATCAGGTACTGCGCCAGGTGCCCCTGCAACGGCCAGAACAGCACCACGCCCATGGCATTGAACAGGGTGTGGAACATCGCCAACTGGATCAGGCTGTTGCCTCCCAGGCCCATGGGCTCGGCCAAGGCATGCACCAGCCAGGTCAGCGGGCCGAGCAGGCAGAAGGCGATAACACCGGTGGTGACGTTGAACAGCACATGAGCCAGCGCCAGACGCTGACCACTGCGATTACCGCCCAGCGAACCGACGAAGGCGGTGGTCACGCTGCTGCCGATGTTCGAACCAATGGCGATGGCCAGACTTTGCCCCAGCTCCAGCTGGCCACTGGCCAATGCCGCCAACGTCAGCATCAGCGTGGCGTGGCTCGATTGCAGCACCACCGTGATGGCCATGCCGATGGCGGTGAACAGCAGAGCACCGCGCAGCCCACCCTCCTGATAACCGGTCATGTCCAGGCCATCGCCGAAGCTGGCGAAGCCTTCCTTGATCTGGTCGATGCCGAGAAAGATGAACGCGATCCCCAGTACGATGCGCCCGGCCGCCTTGCTCTTGGGCCCGAAGAAACCCGCCAGCACGCCGAACACCAGCAGTGGCAGCGCCAATGGACTGAGGCTGAGGTTCTGCCCCGCCAGCGCCAGCAGCCAGATACCGCTGGTGGCCCCCAGGTTGGCACCGAACAGAATGGCGATACCGCCGGCCAGCTGGATCAGCCCGGTGCTGATGAAGGCGATGGTCAGCAGCGATACCAGGGTGCTGGACTGCAGCAACAGGGTGCCGCCGACACCGAACAGCAGGCTCTTGAACGGCGTCGAGGTGCTGCTCCCGAGTATCTGCTCCAGCTTGCTGCCGGCCAGTTGGCGCAGCCCTTCCTCCAGGCATTGCATGCCGAACAGGAAGATCGCCAGCCCCGCGCACAGTTGCAGCCAGCCCTGGCTGAACCAGAACGAGGCGATCAGCCCCGACACCACCAGCAACACCATCACCCAGCGCAGGTACTTCATTACCACCGTTGCATCCTTTTTTCGGCGTTCAAACGCAAGCGGCCTCTCGCCTCGAGAAGGAGGCGAGAGGCCGCGACATGCGAATTACAGCAAATCAGTCGTGCTTGTAGCCACTGCTGGTGCAGCCCAGGCAGCGTACGAAGGCCTCTTTGCCTGGCTCGACCACCAGTGCCTGAGCGGCTTCGCCAACGTTACCACCAAGAGCTGTGAACGGCAGGCTGACGACAAAAGCTGCAGCACCGATCGCTGTAGCACCGATCAGCAGCGGGCGAGCGATGACCAGGTCGCCGATCATGGAAAAGGCTTTAGGAGCCTCGACGGTGTAGAGCGGATCGCCGCTGGCGTTCTGCTGAACCACTTCCGCTTGCGCCGATAGCGCCAGCAGGCCAGAGGTCAGCGCCAGGACAGCAGCGGAAGTGCGGAACGCTTTCATGAATCGATCCTTCAGGTTATTCGGGAAAGTGCCAGTAACTATAACAGCGCATTGGTAATTGTCAGCGTGACGGACGTCAATCGCCATGAAAGGCGTATTCCGGCTTTTTCGGCACATAAGGACGAAAGAACACCAGCATCGCGGCCAGATCGGCCTTCTCGTCACCCGTTGGCTGAAAAGTCGGGCCGATCACCACACGGCGATTCTGATAGTCCAGCGCCCCGAGCACGATGGGCACACCCGCGCCCAGTGCGATGTGGTAGAAGCCCATCTTCCAGCGCTCGACCTTCTTGCGCGTGCCCTCGGGCGAGAGCACCAGAATGAATTCGTCATGTTCGCGAAAGGCCTGCACCGCCTGCTCTACGGTATTGAGCTTACGGTCGCGGCGGATCGCGATGCCGCCCCAGGCGCGCATCAGGCCACCGAATGGCCAGCGGAAGATGCTGTGTTTGCCGAACCAGCGCGCATTCAGACGCAGCACGAATTTCAGCGCAATGAAGATCACGAAGTCCCAGTTGGAGGTGTGGTGAGCGCCAATGGCGACGAACTTATCGAGGTTCGGCAACTGCCCTTCGATACGCCAGCCCATCAGTTTCAGCACGCTGCGCCCCAGCCATTCGGCGGCCGGATTGCGCGGCAAGTAGTTACCGGACATCGATCAACCTCGGTGTTTCTTATTGTTTTCATACCAGAACGTGTTTTACGAGCTCGCGAGCTAGAGCCATACAAGGCAAAAACAGGTGAGGAAGCGGAGTGTACTTTTGTACATGAGCATTCCGAACCTGTTTTTAACGCAGTAGGGCCGACGCGCAGCAGATCGTAAACAGGTTCTCAGCGTTGGCACTTAGGACAGTACACACTCGCGCGCTGGCCCAGTTTGACCTCGCGCAGGGTGCTGCCACAGACCTTGCAGAATTCGCCGCCGCGCCCGTAGGCGAACAGTTCCTGCTGGAAGTAACCGGGCTGGCCATCACCACCGACGAAATCGCGCAACGTGGTGCCACCGCGCTCGATGGCATGGGCGAGAATGCGTTTGATCTCCTCGGCCAGGCGCAAGTAGCGCGCCCGCGAGATGGCGCCGGCCTCGCGGCGTGGATCGATACCGGCGGCGAACAGCGCTTCGGTGGCGTAGATGTTGCCGACGCCGACGACCACGGCGTTATCCATGATGAAGGGTTTCACCGCCATGCTTCGCCCGCGCGACAGCTGGAACAGCCGCTCACCGTCGAAGAGTCCACCCAGCGGCTCAGGGCCGAGCTTGCTCAGCAGTTCGTGGCGCAGCGGGTCTTCGCTCCACAGCAGCGCGCCGAAACGACGGGGGTCGGTGTAACGCAGCGCCAAGCCCGACTCCAGCTCGATATCTACGTGCTCATGCTTGGCCGCGGGCAGGCCACACTCGACCAGACGCAGGCTGCCGGACATGCCCAGGTGGCTGATCAAACTGCCCACTTCGGCCTTGATCAGCAGGTACTTGGCGCGGCGCTCGACGCATTCGATGCGCTGGCCGGACAGGCGCACGTCCAGATCCTCAGGGATCGGCCAACGCAAACGGCGCTCACGCACGATCACGCGACTGACGCGCGCGCCAATGAGGTAGGGCGCGATACCGCGGCGAGTGGTTTCGACTTCTGGTAATTCGGGCATGACGGCACTACTGGTGTGAAACGGCGGGCAACCTTAGCAGGCAGAATAGGGCTAACGGTAGATACCGAGCGCAACCCTCAGTCCGCGCCAAGATCACGGATGCTCTCGCGCAGGTTCTCGAAGTCGTATTCGGACAGGCCGACGTAATCCAGCACCAGCGCTTCGATGCTTTCCCACTCATGATCTTCACTCTGGTTGCCCAGCACCTGATAACTACGGCAGATGTGCTCGGCCATTTTCAGGATGGCCAGAAGGTTCTTCAGTTGCGCATCGCGGCCATTGTCATCGCTGAAGATCGCCAAGGCGTTGTGGTGATTGGCGATCGCCTCACACAGGTGCATCGGCAGGTTCCACGACTTGGCAGTGAAATAGCCGACCACCGCGTGGTTGGTATTGAGCAGGCGGTTTTCGGTATCGACCACGCGCCGCTCACGGCTGGCACTGGCGTAGGATTCCTCAAGCACGTCCATGTAGCTGGGGAAGCGCTTGAGCATCAGCGGGATGCCGCAATTGTGGAACAACCCCAGCGTGTAGGCCTCGTCCATCGATTCGCAGCCGATACGCTTGGCCAGTGTCATGCAGGTCATGGCCACATCCTGGGCGGTATCCCAGAAGCGGTTCAGGGTGACGATAGTCTCGTCGCTCATCTCCCCGCGGATCGACAAGGCGTTGACCATGTTGATCACCGAGTTGCTACCCAGCAGGTTGACCGCCCGCTGGATCGAGCTGACCTTGTTCACCAGGCCGAAGTAAGGCGAATTGACGATCTTCAACAACGCCCCGGACAGTCCTGGATCCTGGCTGATTAGCCGCGAGATGGCCTTGAGATCGGGATTGGGCATGACCTGCTCGAACTGCAGATCGACCATGATCTGCGGCTGCGGCGGCACACTGATGCCCTGCAGAAATTTCTGGATCTGCTCGGCGGAAAGTTCTTTGTCCATGGGCGCGGAAGGAAAAGGTGATAGAGCGCACAGTCTACCCTGCGCGTGAGGGGTTTTGCCCACCCCTGCGACGGGAAATCTGCATGCAATAGATTCATTCGAGCAGACCGATGGCAAGGCACTTTCCATCGCCTCGCAAGCAGCCACCGAGCAGCTCGTTTAGAATGCGCGTTTTTGCCCGACGGAGCCCACCATGTCCCTGCCCAGCCTGCGCCTGAAAGCCAATGCCGACCGACGCCTGCGCGCCGGCCACCTGTGGGTCTACAGCAACGAAATCGATGTTGCTGCTACACCGCTGCACAGTTTCGAGGCTGGCGATCAGGCGATCCTCGAAGCCGCTGGCGGCAAGCCGCTGGGCATCGTCGCCATGAGCCCGAACAACCTGATCTGCGCCCGCCTGCTGTCACGCGACATCAAGCACGTGTTGGATAAGTCGCTGCTAGTGCATCGCCTCAACGTTGCCCTGAGCCTGCGCGAACGCCTGTTCGACCAGCCCTGCTACCGCCTGGTGTACGGCGACTCCGACTTGCTGCCAGGCCTGGTGGTCGACCGTTTCTTCGACATTCTGGTGGTGCAATTGGCCTCGGCAACCATGGAGCGCCACAAGGACGACGTGCTGGCCGCGCTGATCCAGGTGCTCAAGCCCAGCGGCATCCTGCTCAAGAACGACTCCGCCGCGCGCGACGCCGAAGGCCTTGAGCGCTACGTCGACACCGCCTTCGGCGTGGTGCCGGAGTGGGTCGCCCTGGAGGAGAATGGCGTGAAGTTCGAAGCACCGGTGATCGAAGGGCAGAAAACCGGCTGGTTCTACGACCACCGCATGAACCGCGCGCGCCTGGCGCCCTACGTAAAGGGTAAGCGCGTGCTCGATCTGTTCAGCTACATCGGCGGCTGGGGCGTGCAAGCGGCGGCCTTTGGCGCCAGCGAAGTCTTCTGCGTAGACGCTTCAGCCTTCGCCCTGGACGGCGTCGAGCGCAACGCCACGCTCAACGGCTTCGCCGAGAAGGTCACCTGCGTGGAAGGTGACGTGTTCGCCGCCCTACGCGAACTGAAATCCGCCGAAGAACGCTTCGACGTGGTGATCGCCGACCCACCCGCGTTCATCAAGCGCAAGAAGGACATCAAGAATGGCGAAGCGGCCTACCGCCGCCTCAACGAAACCGCCATGCGCCTGCTCAACAAGGACGGCATCCTGGTCAGCGCCAGCTGCTCCATGCACCTGGAAGAAGACAACCTGCAGAACATCCTGCTGACCAGCGCGCGTCATCTGGATCGCAACATTCAACTGCTCGAGCGCGGCGCCCAGGGCCCGGATCACCCGGTACACCCAGCGATCAACGAGACCCGCTATATCAAGAGCCTCACCGTTCGCCTTCTGCCCAACAGCTAAGACCAAACTCTTGCATGGTGCGCTGCCGTGCGCACCAGAAGGGGAGACTCGCCTCGAAGATGCCCCTATTAATCGGTGCGCACAGCTGTGAGCTTGCAGTTGTATTGGCACAGCTACTTGGAGGAGGTGTCGAAAAGATGAGATGGGTTGCCACGTTACAGCTGGTGCGTCGAACAGCAGGACAACGATGCAATCTCGGATCGGCAGTGCCAAAGCTGAAACAGACAGAAGCCATGGCCATTCGTAGAGTGTTTGGCATTGGTGGCAGGCAGGATGTCAAAACCTGCCGCCTAAAATAGCCGAGCTCCCGCAAGAGCAATCCTGAAGACTACCAGTCTTCAGACCATCCAGCCTCCGGCCCAGACAACACGACCAATGATCTGTAGTTCCGCCAGACGATCCTTGGGAACCGTCATGGGCTGGTATTCCCTATTGTGGCTGATGATCAGCACCGAACCATCGAACTGACGCTGTAAGCGCTTGGCATACAGGTGGTCATCCAGCAGAACTACATACACGCCTTCGCCTTCCAGCGTATTGCGGCGTTGATCGACCATGACCGTGTCGCCATCCTCCAGCAGCCCGGTCATTGAGTCTCCGTCGACCCGCAGACACGCCAGATCGGCCGGATTGAGGCCTTTCTTGCGCAGGCTGTAGCGCGTGAACGACAAGCTCACGAGGATGCGGCTGCGCTCGTTCCAGGCGCCATTTCCAGCACTGCAACGGGCATCGTAGAGCGGCACGTAGGCGTAAGTGTCTTCCTCGGCCTTGCTGGTCGCGCCAAACGCCAGCCACAACGGGTCGACCCCATTGGCCTGGGCTATCTGCGCGAGGCGGTCGAGGGTGGGGTAGGTTTCCTTGCTCAGATAACTGCGTATCGCTCCTTCAGAAAGCCCACATTTACGCGCAAAAGCGCGTGCACCTGTGTTGCTCATCATCTCCTTGAGACGCTCTCCAAAGCATCCGATTCCGCCAAGAGGAATGGGATGATCTGGCTCATGGCTATCCTTTTCATCCGATTCTGCGTAACTCATTGATTTACCTGGCCTTGCGCTTTTATTCGCACTGATTGCATTTAAAAAACAACCGGATGCGCTTTTATCCGATTGACTTGCTCTTTTTTTAGCGTACCTTATGCCCTAGGTCACGTTAGACATCCCAAAAAACCGCCCTCGCTGGCGGTCACCGGACATGAGCATGAACACAGTAGAAGTCGATATTCCCGCTGCGCCTTCTCATCGATGGGAATGGATCAAGTTTCAGCTGCGACTGAGGGGCACCTCGCTAGCCGATATCGCCAGAACGCTCAAGGTCACTGGCTCCGCGGTAAAAAATGCCAAACACCTGCCATACCCGCGGGTCGAGCGTGCCATCGCCAGTGCTCTGGGCCTGTCGCCAGCGCTGATCTGGCCCGAGCGTTGGCTGTCCAAGGAGCAGCCCAAACGCTGCCGGCCAGGCCGTGGCGAGGCCATGGCAGGCAACGCCCAAGAGAATACCCCAGCTTATGACCTTGGGCACCGTAAAACAGGGACGGAGAAATAAACATGCATCACGGAAAAGACAGCCATGGCGGCATTCTTGCCTTGCCGAGCTGCGCCCTGGCAGACCAGTTCCTGCGCGCTGGGGGCAAAGGCCATGCATAGCTGGTACACCGCCAAGGAGCTGGCCGGCTTGCCCGGCATGCCGGGCACCGACCGCAATGTCAGGTTGCTGGCCGAGCGCAAGAGCTGGGAGGGCAGGCGTAGGGCTGGATCGAAAGCCATCGAGTACAGCTTTTCCATACTGCCCCTTGAGGTGCAGACCGCCCTCGTTGCACGTTCGGTACAGGGCGATTTGCCTGCGCCGCCCCCTCGCCCCACCGCTCATCATCTGCTGATTGCGCCTCAGCGCGATGGCGCCTCACGTCTGACCGATGGACAGCGCGAGGTGATGGCTGCTCGGGTGGCGCTCATCCGCGAGATCGAACGCTTGAGCCAACTGGTTAGCCAGCAGCAAGCGATCATGACCCTGGTCGAGCTGGCGCGTAGTGGTCACCTGAGCGCGTACCTCGACGAGCGCGTCGAGCGGGCCAACGATCGCAAGAATGCCGAGCGCAGCCTCAGTGAACGAACGTTGAAACGCTGGCTGGCGGACTTTCGCAGACGGGGCGAAATTGCCCTGGCTCCCGTGCGGCGCAAACCGGACATGAGCGTGCCGACCTGGGCGCCGGTGTTCCTCCGCCACTACCAGCGCCCGCAGAAGCCGAGCATTGAGGCGGCATATGCGACCTTTCAGGTCGAATATCCCGGCTGCCCAAGCATCCATGTCGTGCGCCGCTTCCTGGCCAAATTGGCGCCCCAGGTACGCGAGCAGGGGCGGATGGGCAGCAGGGAACTGAAGTCCCTCAAGGCATTCAACCGCCGCGCTGCCGATATGCTCTGGCCCAATGATGTCTGGATCGCTGACGGTCATACCTTCGATGCCGAGGTAATCAACCCGCTGACCGGACAGATATTCCGTCCCGAGATCACGCTGGTGATCGACTGGGGCACCCGCCGCATCGTCGGTTTTTCCGTCAACCTGGCCGAGTCGACCATCGCCACCCTCGATGCCCTGCGCGACGGGGTAAGCCGGGTTGGCATGTACAAGGTTCTGTATGTCGACAACGGCAGCGGCTTCGACAACGCCGTCGTCTATGAGGTGAACGACCGCCTGGGTGGCACCATCACCCATTCGCTGCCCTACAACTCGCAAGCGCGTGGTGTCATCGAGCGCCCACACAAGACCATTCTGGTACGTCTGGCCAAGGCCTATGCCAGTTATGTCGGCGTCGATATGGACAGCGAGGCAGCGACTCGAGTCCACCGCCTGTCACGCAAACAACTGGCCTCTGGTAGCCAGCCGAAACAGATTCCCACCTTCGAGGCCTTTTTCGCGGATCTGCAGAACGCCCTCGACCAGTACAACAGCACCCCGCACCGCGGGTTGGCGAAATGCCGCGATATCCACAGCGGGAAGTTGCGCAACCAGAGCCCGTTGGAGTCCTGGCAATCAGCGCTGACAGAAGGCTGGGAGCCGCTCAAAGCCGATGCAGATGTGTTGTCCGCATTGATTCGACCACGGGTGGTACGAACCACCCATCGGGCCGAGGTGCGCTTCAGCGGCAGCATCTACTTCCTGGCAGAGCTGGAACCATTGCATGGCCAGCAAGTAAGCGTGGCCTATGACTTTCGTGATGCCAGCCGCGTGTGGGTACACACCCTGGAGGGTGAGCTGATCGGTGAG
Organism: Pseudomonas mendocina; assembly: GCF_003008615.1. Taxonomy (NCBI): domain Bacteria; kingdom Pseudomonadati; phylum Pseudomonadota; class Gammaproteobacteria; order Pseudomonadales; family Pseudomonadaceae; genus Ectopseudomonas; species Ectopseudomonas mendocina. Next base: position 2,804,746 of record NZ_CP027657.1, on the reverse strand, counting down.
GCGATGCTAAACGGCAACAGCACCCCGGCCATGCCACAAAGCCTGTTGGACAAGGCCGCCGCGAAGCGCGAGCGCGGTCAACTGGCGCGCCTGGTCAGGAAGGCCAAGACCGTGACCGGTCATGACGTGGAGCTATGCGTAATTACACCAGAAGCGCGTATTGCCGAGCTGTCTGCTGAACAGTTGGACGCTGCCCGCGAACAGGCCGCCTTGGAGCAGGTGCGCCGGCAGGCCGAATTCGAGGTGCCGGAAAACGCCATGGCTCGCTATGACCTTTGGCAGGAGCTGGATGACCGCCATCGTGCGGGCCAGTACCTGGGTGAAGAACAAGCTCGCTGGCATACGGCTTACCCGCAGCACACCGACTTCAAATCCATTCAACGCATGTACGACACCTACGCGGCCGAGCAGGCTCGCGACTGAACAGAGGAGTTCTACCATGAGCATCCCGAAAATCGTCCCTCTTACCAACGTCGGCCTGTTGTCGGCCGCCATCGAGCGCGCCCAGCAGCGTCCGGCCGGCCTGCCGGGCCTGGTGGTGATGTACGGCGCCAGCGGCCTGGGCAAATCGGTGGCCGCAGCCCACGCCGCCAGCCTGCACCGCGCCTACTACGTGGAATGTCGTGATACCTGGAGCAAGAAGGCCTTTCTGCTGGCGATTCTCTGCGAGATGTCGCTGACGCCGGCACGTACCCTGTCCGAGATGGTCGATCAGATCGCCGAGCAGTTGGGGCTGTCCGGCCGACCGCTGATCATCGATGACGTGCAATACCTGCTGGACAAGGCGCTCGCCAATGTCCTCACCGATATCTACAACGCGAGCCAGGGCGCCATCGTCCTGATCGGGGAAGAAAGCCTGGTGCCCAGCCTGATCAAGCTCGAGCGCCTGCACAACCGGGTTCTCGAATGGGTACCCGCGCAGGCCGCCAGCCTGGCCGATGTCAGGCGCCTTGCCTGCGAGAGTTACCCGGGCCTGGCTCTGGCCGAGGATCTGCTGGCTGATCTGACCAAAGCCACGCGTGGCTGCCTGCGACGCATGGCGGTGAATCTGCATCGGGTCAACAGCGAGGCCTCGGCCAGCGGCATGGACACTGTCAGCCTCGCCGCCTGGGGCAAACGCGGCTGGTTCACCGGCCAGGCCCCCGTGCGGAGGCTGGTGTGATGGCGACCGGTAGCGGCAGCAGTGTCGACATCCGTGCCTGGGGCACACAGCCACCTCTATTCATCACCCTGCTGGCCAGGGAGGTCGAGCAGAGCAACCGTACCCTCGCAGGCAAGCGACTGGGACTGAGCCGCACGGCGGTGTCTCTGGTGCTGATCAACCGCTATCCAGCGGCGACCACCGCTGTCGAACAACGGGTGCTGGAAACACTGGGCCGCATCCAGTGCACGGCTCTGGGCAATGCCATCACTGCAGAGCAGTGCCAAAGCCATCACCAACGCAAGGCGCCCACCCATAACCCCCAGGCCATGCAGCTCTGGCGTGCCTGCCAGCACTGCGCCAACAACCCCAACTGCGCCCGGCGCAAGGAGCGCAACCATGTCTAAGCCACTATCGGAGGATTCACGGATGAACATGCAACAGCCCCTGCCCATGGGCTACCGCCAGGATGCACAGGGCCGCTTGATTCCGGAGAGCATGATCAAGCCCATCGACCAGGAGCGCGATGCCCTGGTGCGCCGCCTGGTCGATCAGGCCGGCACCCTGAACAACGCCCTGGCCAGTTTCAAGGCCACGGTATTCGGTGATGTACGTGCCTTCATCGAAATGAGTTTCGAGGAGTACGGCGCCCGGGTCGGCGGCAAGAAGGGCAACGTCACCCTGCTGAGTTTCGATGGCCGCTACAAGTTGCAGATCTCCGTGCAGGACTCGATCAGCTTCGACGAGCGCCTGCAGGCCGCCCGGGCGTTGATCGACGAATGCCTGGCCGAATGGACCGAGGGAGCCCGGCCGGAGGTAGTTACCCTGGTCAACGATGCCTTCCGCACGGACACCAAGGGTGAGATCCGCACGGCGCGGGTGTTGGCCCTGCGTCGCCTGGAGATCAACGACGAGCGCTGGCAGCGGGCGATGAAGGCGATCGGCGAGGCCTGCCAGGTGATCGGCTCCAAGGAGTACCTGCGTATCTACGAGCGCATCGCTGACAGCGAACAGTATCGGCCTATCAGCCTGGATATCGCCGCAGTGATCATGCCCGGCATGGCTGGCCAGCAGGCGCTGAGCGCCTGATCTGCGACCTCACCACCTATTGATATCAAGAGAAATCGAGCGAAACCGCTTCCGGCCCTGCCGGAGGTGATCTGCCCAGCGTGGTGGCTGGGTACTGATGAGCAGCCGAGTGAACATCGACCAATGCACACGCACGGCCTTCCTGGCCATGCACAGCCTGCTCACAGGCCTATGAGGCCACACGCCACAGGAGGGTGGTATGAGCGATAAAGACCTGCTCGGCGACGAGCTGTCGAAAGAGATTCTGGAGCATCTGCAGACGCCGGCGATCCGCGCCAAATGGCCGAAGGCACTGGCCGACCTGGTCAGCGTGATAGAGGCGGCCTACCTGCGCGCCGGCGATGCCCCCGAGGCCGCCCGAACCCGGGCCTTCGTCACGGTGCGCGCCTTGTCCCGCTATGCCGGCGGCCGTCAGCTGTACATGCCCAAGGGCGATGTGCTGGAGCGTGCACTGCGCGATCGGGATATCTGGGCCAGATACAAGGGTAACAATGTCGACGATCTGGCCGAGGCATTCGAGCTGACGGTGGTGCAGATCTATTCGATCATCGCCGAGCAGCGCGCCCTGCATCGGCAACGGTTGCAGCCTTCGCTGTTCTGAACAAAAGGCTTTACAGAGGGCGCCTGGCCGCCATTGAATAAGCCTGCGCCGAGCCCCACTGGTCTGCCTGGTTGCTGTAGCAAAGCGCTTTAATCCCGAGCGGCGATTGCCGCGTCTTACTGTCACTGCTCCTTTTGCATCGGAGCAAGCGCAGTGTCCGCGTTCCATCTTGATTACCCCAACGGCGACTTCTGCTCGGCCGAGTCGGCATGCGCCTGCCCGGCAGGGATGGGCAAATGAACGGCAAGGCCCGTCTCGCCGCGGGTGCCCTGGCCATCGCCCTGCCGCTGGTGGGCTATTTCGAAGGCCGTAGCCTGGTGGCCTACCTCGACCCGGTCGGTATCCCGACCATCTGCGACGGCATCACCCAGGGCGTGGCCCTCGGCCAGAGCAAAACCGACGCCGAGTGCGATGCGCTGCTGGCTGCCGAACTGGGGCGGGCTGTCGCCACCGTCGATCGCCTGATCCGCCAGGCGCAACCCGATAGCCGCCGGGCCGCGCTGGCGTCCTTCGTCTACAACGTCGGTGGTGGCGCGTTCGAACGCAGCACCCTGCTGCGCAAGCTCAATAAGGGTGATATCGCCGGTGCATGTGCGGAGCTGAGTCGCTGGGTATATGCCGGAGGGCGCGTACTCCCCGGCCTGGTCAAGCGCCGCGCAGCGGAGCGCAAGCTGTGCGAGGCCGGACTGTGAGCAGCTATCTGCGCCTCTGGCTGCCACTGCTGGGCGCACTGGCCCTGTATCTGCTGATCGGTTTTATCGAGCAGTCGGCCCATGACGCCGGTTATTCCAAGGCGAGGGCCGAAGGTGAGCTGGAGCTGGCCCGATTGCGCAGTGCCCACCAGCAGCAGGAACTGCAGCGCGCGCGCAGCGCCGCGGATGCCGCCGAGGCGGCGACAGACCGCCTGCGACAAGAACTGGCGCGTAACGACCGGCTTGCCGCAGATCTGGCCGAGCAGCAACGCCAACACCGCCGAACCACCGACCGACTTTCCGGGGAGATTGCCCGTGTCAACGACCTGTACCGCACGGCGCTCGATAGCGCGCCTGAACCTCTGCCTGCTTGCGTGTTCACTCGTGGCTTTGTCCGCCTGTGGGACGAAGCCAGCGGCGCCCATATGCCCGCGTCCGCCGATCCCGGCCGAGCTGCTGCGCAAGGCGCCGAAACCCGAGCCCTTGAGCAGCTCGATTCAGGCCTCGGCCAGCGCGCGCTCCTCGCCCACCATATCCGCTACGCCGAGCAGTGCCGCAACACTGCCGCGCAGCTGGATGCCCTGATCGACGCCATGGAGGGTCTGCACTGATGTCACTGGAGCTTGCCGAACTGATCGGCTGGGCAATTTCGTTGCTGTCGATCTTCACCACGGTGGTGGTCGGCCTGGTGAAACTGCTGCTCAACAGTTTCGAGAAGCGCCTGGCCGAGCGCTTTTCCGCCCAGGATGAAGCGCGCAAGGCGGCCAACCAGCACTGGGCGGAAAACTTCGCCAAGGTGCGTGATCGCCAGGACAAGGATGCCGAGATCGTAGTGCAGCTGGAGCGTTCGTTCCTGCGCTTCCAGGCCGAACTGCCGCTCGAATATGTGCGACGCGAGGATTGGGTACGCGGGCAATCGGTGATCGAGGCCAAGCTCGATGGCCTGGCCCTGAAGTTCGAAAATATCCTGCTCAAGGGATCGCGACATGAGTGATCGCGCCAGCTAGGGCCGATATCCCCCACTGACCTCCGGGGCTGTAACTCTGCAGCCCTCAGCCACCCCTGCTACTTCCCCCTTCTGCTTACCACTCATGGGCGACAAGCCCAGGGCTTCGATCGAAGCCTGCTCCTGCCCTCCGTCGTTTCTCCTCTCTGCCAGGCAAACCCCACCGTTCAAGGCCATGCAGCCGTTTCCGCCAGCAGGCGGGCGGCTCTGCATATCTCGGTCGTGCCCTCTAACAGCCCCGCCCATCTTTCTCCTTCGGCCATCGCCAGGCCTGTTCGATCTGGTCGCCCGTGGCGAGTCTCTGCCGGGTTCCAAGCTCTGAGCGCCACCTTCATCCACGTTGACGGCCAAACAGGCGTTAGACCCCCGTTAGATTCGCGTGCCGGTGCATGGCCAGGCAGTCAGGCGCCTCGGGCCGCCGCGCCTTCTCCATAAGGACTGCATAGACGGTCGCTCCATCTGGCCGGATTACCTCGTCTGCAGCAGCAAAACCCTTTAATCCCGGGCACCGGGGCCGGCGCTCCAAGATGGCCCCATGAAAACGAAGCCATCCACTCCAGCCGCCGCATCCCCTCTCGCCCGCCAGACGGCTAGCGAGCAGGGCCCTGCCGGCGATATCGACTCCCTGCCATGGCGTGCGCCGCACGCAGTCGAGGTGCGCCAATGCTGAGCGCGATCGAAGACGCCATCGCCGAGCGCTGCCACAAGGTCGCTGGCGCTTATGTCTCCACAATCCAGGAGCTGCCAGGTGCCTGGGACGACAGCAGCCTGGCGGAGATCCTCAGCGATCTGCCCGGCATCTATATCAACTGGTCGGGCGGCGCTGCCGCTGCCGGTTCACGTGCCCTGCTCGACAGCCAGTACGGCGTCTACATCGTCACCGGGCAGAACAGCAACGAACGCGTCCGGCGTCGTGGCGACGCCAGCATGGTCGGCGCCTACCAGTTGCTGGAGCGCGTCGTGCCAGGCCTGCACGGCCTATCCATCGAGGGTATCGGCACGCTCCAGCTGGAGCGCCTGGAGAACCTCTATTCGGCGCAGGCCGAACAGCACGGCGTGGCCATCTACGGCGCCTTCTTCGTGCTCAACAAGCTGCTGTTCCCAGCTGCCCTGAGCAGCGCCGGCCTCGCTGACTTCACCCACTACCACAGCAACAGCAAGGTGCCGGACGGTCCTGACAGCGAAACCCATCTCACCCTGCCCGCGGGCAGCGAGGTACAGCCATGACTCAACGAAACATCAAACCAGCCCACGCGGGCCTGATCGTGCGGCGCCCGGAGAACGCCCGCCCTATCGCCGCGCAAGGCGAACAGGTCGAGTGGTCTGCCTACTGGCAGCGCCGCTGGAACGAAGGCGACATCGTCGATGCGCCGCACAGCACACAAGCAAGACAGGAGCCACCGAAGGTGAAGCGATCCCAGGTTGCAATCAAGAAAGGAGGTGCCAAGTAATGGCCATCAGTTCCACTGTATTCAATGAAATCCCCGCGGCGCTACGCATTCCGGGCTGGTACGTCGAGTTCGACAACCGCCTGGCCGGCAACGCCGTGTTTCAGGGCAAGCTGCTGGTGCTTGGGCAGATGCTCGAAAGCGGCAATGCCCAGCCCCTGGTGCCGGTGCGGGTAACCCGCCAGGGCCAGACCGACGAACTGTTCGGCCGTGGCTCGATGCTGGCCGAGCAGTTCCAGGCCATCAAGAACATCGATCTGTACACCGAAACCTGGGCCCTGCCCATGAGCGATGCGGCCCTGTCCATCAAGGCCAAGGGTGCCATCGTGGTCGCCGCTGGCCCGGCAGAAACCCGGCCGCTGGCCCTGTACATCGCCGGCTACCGTGTCTGGTGCGAGATGGTGGCGGGTGCCAACCCGGTCGCTACGGCGCAAGCCATCGCCGATGCCATCAACGCCGACGGCCGTCTGCCGGTGTTGGCCAGCATCGCCAGCGAAACCCCGGAGCGAGTGGACATCACCTGCCGCTGGGGCGGTGAAACCGGCAACGCCATTTCCCTGGGTGACAGCCTCAAGGGCGAGGAGCGCACCGCCGGCCTGAGCCTGACCTATACCGCTCCGGCAGGGGGCGCGGTCAACCCCGACCTGCTCGATGCCGTGGCGGCCATGGGTGGCGAATGGTGGAACTGGATCTGCCTGCCTTACACCGATGCCACCTCGCTGGAAGCGATCGAGGTCGAGCTGGCCAAGCGTTACGGCCCGATGCGCCAGATCGGCGGCCGCGCCTTCGCTGCCTTCCGTGGCAGCCATGCCGCTGCAGCCGCACTGGGCAACAGCCGCAACTCGCCGCACCTGTCGGTCATGGGCATGGGCGCCTCGCCCAGCGCGCCGTGGATCTGGGCTGCAACCAACGCCATCGTCGCTGCCAAGGCCCTGGCCGTCGACCCGGCACGTCCGCTGCAACGCCTGCCGCTGCCTGGCCTGATCGGCCCGCGCGAAGATCAACGCTGGGACGACGCCGAGCGCAACCTGCTGCTGTTCGACGGTATCGCAACGCATACCGTGGCGGTCGACGGCACCGTGCAGATCGAGCTGCAGATCACCACCTACCAGCGCAATGCGGCGGGCGTGGCGGATGACAGCTACCTGCTGATCAACACCCCCGAGACCCTGGAGCGCATTCGCTACGAGCAACGCAGCACGTTCGCCCAGAAATACCCACGGCACAAGCTCGCCGCGGATGCCGATCGCGCGCTGTACGACCCCAGCCAGCCGGTGATGACACCCAAGGTGTGCAAGGGCGAGCTGCTCGGCCTCTACCTGCAGACGTTCATGGGCGAGCGTGCCTGGGTACGTGACTACGAGGGCTACAAGGAAAGCCTGCAGGTCGATATCGACCCGGACAACCCGAACCGCCTCAACGTCATCGATCAGCCAATGCTGATCGGCCAATACAGCGTCCATGCCCAGCAGACGCAGTTCCGCCGTTAATCAGAGGAGAACCACATGAGCGGAAAAATCACCGGGATCGCCACGATTCGCATCGATGGCCGTGAATTCCCCACCGAGAAAGGGGCGACCCTCAACCCTGGCGGGGTCAAGCGCACCACGCGCATGGCCGGCAACCGCGTGCATTACAACGAGGAAGCCGTGGCGCCGACGCTGCAGTGCTCGGTGCTGCATACCGATGAGATCGATCTGATCGACCTCAACGCCATCACCAACGCCACCGTGCTGGTCGAGTGCGACAACGGCCAGGACTACCTGCTGACCGGTGCCTTCGTGACCGAGACCGCAGAGCTCACCACAGCCGAAGGCAAGGTGCGCCTGAACCTCGCCGCGCACCGCTGCGAAAGGATCTGAGCCATGACCAGCGATTTTCTTGCCGGTCTCGGCCTGAGTGAAGCAGAGCGTGGGCGTATCCAGGATCTGGGCGACTCCCTGCGGGTCACCCTGCTGGCGCCCATTACCTACCGCCACAGCAAGCTCGAGGGTGAGCGCACGCTCACCGAGCTGAGCCTGGTCAAGACGCTCAAGGGCAAGCACCTCAAGGCCATGGATCAGGCCGGCAGTGGCGGCATTGCCCAGAGCCTGGCCCTGGTCGGGGCCCTCGCGGGGGTGCCGGCCCAAGCCATGGACGAACTGGATGCGCGCGACATGGAGGTCGTGCTGGCGGTAGTCGAGCCTTTTTTGCCCAAGCCCCGGCGGACTGGGATGTCCTGATCCGCGTCGTGGCGACGGCATTTGGCGGTTTCAACCCGCTTGACCTGTTGGAAATGGAGCTGAGCGACCTGCGTTGGTGGCTCGGTCAGGCGGAAAAGTTGGCAGAGGAAATGAAACGACATGGCGGATGAAATCAGAGTAACGGTGACCCTGGATATGCAGGATCGGTTGACCCCGGCCCTGAACCAGGCTGCCGAAGCCTCGGCTGGCGCCTTCGCTCGGATCGCTTCGTTCGGTCAGCGCCTGGCCGCCATAGGCACCGTCGCAGCAGGGATTGGCGGGAACGTCGGGCGTATGGTCGACGGCTTCGCCACCCTTGGCAACGAGGTCCAGAGCAACTCGGAGCGCCTTGGCGTCGGGCTCGGCTGGCTGCAGGAGTGGCAGTACGCCGCCCGGCAGTTCGGCGCCGACAATGGCGCCCTGGTCTCCGGCCTCAAGGAACTCAGCCTGCAAGCCGAGGAATTCCTGGCCACCGGGGGTAGCAGCGCGGCCGAGTCGTTCAAGCGTCTGGGTATTGGCGCTGAGGATCTGCAGGCCACGGCCGGAGACACCGAGAAGCTCCTCGAACTGGTGGCTTCGCGCCTAGGCCGTATCGAAGCCAGCGCGGCACCGCGCGTGATCGGCGAACTGTTCGGCCGCGACGGCGAGCAACTCATCACCCTGCTGCGCCAGTCTGGCGATGAGCTGGATCGGCTGCGCCAGGCAGGCCGAGACAATGGCGCCATCATCAGCGATGAGGATGTCGAGCAGTCGCGCCTGTACATCCAGCAGATGAACCAACTGACCAGCACCCTGCAGTCGATCAAGAACACCGTGCTGGGCGCGTTGCTGCCGACCATCAACCAGTGGCTCGGCAGCCTCAACGAGCTGTCGCAGGCCAACCGCCAGGCGATCTCGCAGCAGATCGTGCAAGGGCTGCAGCAACTGGCTGCCGGCATTCAGGCGTTGGCCAGTGCCTTCACCTGGGTCGCAGGAATGGCGGGCGGCTTCGTCCCCCTGATCACCCTGGTCGCGGAGCTGATGGCCGGCAGGTTCGTGTTTTCGCTGTTCTCCGGTGCCGTGACCTTGCTGCAGTTCGGCAGCGCGCTCGGTGAGATGGCCAGCAGGTGGATTCCGCTGGCGATAGACGGGATTCGCGCATTGTCCGTGGCGCTGTTCACCACACCGATCGGCTGGATCGTGCTCGGTATCACCGCGCTGGCTGGAGCGGCGTACCTGATCTACAGCAACTGGGGCGCTATCGCCGAGTGGTTCGCTGGCCTGTGGGCGCAGATCAGGGCGTTCTTCGACCAGGGCATCGGCGCAATCCTCCAAGGCCTGCTGGCCTTCACCCCCGCCGCACAGTTGCTCAAGGCGGTCGATGCGGTGTTCGAACTCTTCGCCGGCCGCTCGCTGAGCCAGCTCGGCCGGGACTGGATCGGCGGCCTGGCCAGCGGTATCGGCGAGCGCTTCGAGCAACTGACCAGTTGGCTGCGGCAGAAGATCGGCGAACTGACCCTGTTGATGCCGGACTGGGTCGTCAAGCGCCTGGGCCTGCAACGCCCCGATGAACCCGAGGCCGCTGCCTCGACCCTGTCGGGTCTGGGCCAACCGCTGCTGGGCAATCGTCAGTCGCCCCTGCTGGCGCCCCGCTACACCGATGTGGGCGGAGAACTGCGAATCAGGATCGATGCGGACGGCAACCCACGGGTGTCGTCGATGAAGGCCAATGGTGGCCTGGGCTACAGCCTGGATAGCGGCTTGCTGGGGGTGATGTCGTGAGGCACTGCACTCCCACCCGAGCGGCTGGCCGGGCCTGCCGGCACCTGTTTCCCCTCGAACTTTTTATCTGGAGCCCTATCGATGTCCTGGCGTGACCGTATAGACCCCGAACTACGCGGCAGCTACGGCGGCGTGCCGTTCTACGTGACGAGCTCGAAAGCCTCTGCTGGCCGCCGCTGGACGGAAGAAGAAAAACCCAATGCCGACGGTGCCTTCTTCGCGGACAAGGGCCGCGCGATCAAAAGCTGGACTCTGCAACTGTTCGTCGCAGGTGAGAATTACGACGAGCAGCGCGACAAGCTGCTGGATGCGCTGAATGCGCCGGGTGCCGCTGAGTTGGTGAACCCCTTTCTAGGCGGGAAGCCAATATCCGCAGTGGCCACCTCGGTGTCTTTCGATGAAAGAACCAGCCTCGGCGGCATGTGCGAGTTCACGGTGACCTTCAAGGAATCCGGCCTGCCAGCGAGCCTGGACACCACATTGGATACCCAACGTGAGGTCGGTCAGGCTGCCACGCTTGCTGAAGCGGTGACCGAGAAGGACTTCCTCGATCGCTGGAGCGTAGAAGGTCTGACAGGCCGCTCGCTGGCGAGCATCGAGCAAGCCCTGGCGTCCGAAATCGACAGCCTGGATCAGATCGCAGGGGGTATAGCCGAAGAGATCACTCAGGTGATCCGTTTCCCGATGAATATCGCCGGGTTGGTTCTGGGTGGTTACAACCGTATCCGCAACGCGGTAATGCGCCCGCTGCATGCCCTGAATCTGTACAGCGGCAACAGTCTGTTGTCCCTGGATGGTGCGGCCCCCCTGCGCCTGGCTCTTGGTACGCCGGCCAGAACCGTGCGCAGGCTGCGTGAGCTGGCCAGCGCAGGCAGCCAAGTGCTGCTGCCTGCGGCGGACAGCCCGGAGAGCATCCGCATAGCCGGCAATCTTCTGGCCGCCAGCCAGCTCAACGGTCGCCTGGCGGCGACGACTGCGGCACGGGTGGTGGCGGAGACAGACTGGCTGTCGCGCCAGGATGCCGCAGCGGCCGGCCGCGATGCCCTGGCCCTGATCGACCGTGAGCTGAAGACGGCCGAGCCGATCAGTGACGAGGTCTACAACGCCCTGGTCGAGCTGCGCGCAGCCTTGTCGAACGACCTGCGCACGCGTGCCCTGGCCATCCCCAACCTGACCGAATACACGCCGCAGCTCACCCTGCCGGCCCTCTTGGTCGCCCATCGCCTGTACGGCGATGCGAAACGCGCCGACGAGATCTGCGTACGTAACAACGTCCGTCACCCCGGCGCCCTGCGCGGTGGGATGACTCTGGAGGTGCTCAGTGAGTGATGAGCCCGTCATTCTGCAGATCGGCAGTGAACGCCACTCCGGCTGGCAAGAGGTGCGCATCCGCCTGTCCCTGGAGCAGATCGCCGACGAGTATGCGCTGACGCTGAGCGAGCGCTGGAGCGAACCACAGGGCAAGCGACCGCTCTCGCCCGATGTGCCCTGCACCTTGTCGGTTGGCGGCGAGCTGCTGCTGACCGGACACCTGGAAGACGTGCGCCTGGGCTATTCCGCCTATCAGCACACAGTCGTCGCCAGTGGCCGCAGCAAGGCCGGTGACCTGATCGACTGCAGCGGCCGTGAACGACGCCTGGATGGCCTCACACTGGCGCAGATTGCCCAGACCCTGGCACAGCCCTATGGCATCGAAGTGCTGGACACCCTGGGCGCCGCCAGGCCGTTTCGCTCGTTCGTCCTTGAGGACGGGCAGCCCATTGCCGAGGCCATCGAGCGCGCCGCACAGCTACGTGGTGCCAGGGTGGTCAGCGACGCCCAGGGGCGCCTGCTGATCGTGCATGCCGTGCAGCGCGAGGTGCGTACCCCGCTAATTCTGGGCAAGAACATCCGCCAGGCCGCCGCCACCTTCAGCAATCGCGACAGGTTCAACCATTACTTGGTCGAGGGGCAGACACCTGGCGACAACCAGTGGCACGGCCTCGACGCCTCCAGCCCGAGCGGCAGCGCGCTGGATCCGCGGGTGCGCCGCCCACGCAGCACCCTGCTGCTGTGCGATATCCCAGCTGACAGTCGTGACTGCACGGCCCGCGCCGAGCTGGAGGCGCGCATGCGCTGGGCCAAGGGGCGCACCGTCAGCTACAGCCTGAGCGGCTGGATGCATGAGCAGGGCATATGGCGACCAGGGGATCTGGTGCAGGTACAGGATGGCTACCTGGGGCTGAACGAACGACTGCTGGTCAGCGAGGTGCAACTGCTGGATGGCCCGCAGGGCCGGCACACCGAGCTGCGCGTCGCTCCTGTCGCCGCGTTCGAGCCAGTGCCCATCGCGCCACTGGCAACAGCTGGCACAAACAACGAAGCGAGGAGCTGGGGATGGTGATCGATCAGCGCAGCATGTCCCGTCTGCTCAGCCCGCTGTGGCGCCGCCTGCGTCTGCTGGTGAGCCGCGGTGTACTGCAGATGACGGAAGACGAAACGACCCTGCAGAACGTGCAGGTCACCTTGCTGGGCGAGTCTCCGGCCTGGGCCGAGCGCTTCCAGCAGTACGGCTATACCGCGGTGCCGCATGTCGGCGCCGAGGCCCTGGTGGTGGCCGTCGGCGGTGCCCGCGCCCACCTGGTGGCGGTTGCCGTGGATGACCGGCGCTACCGCATGGCGTCGCTCAAGAGCGGTGAGGTGGCCATCTATGACGACCTCGGCCAGTCCGTGCACCTGACCCGCGAAGGCATCGTGATCAAGGGCGCCGGCTTGCCCCTGGCCTTCGTCGATTGCCCGCTGGTGAGCATGGATGGCGACCTCGAGGTCGCCGGCGAAGTACGTGACCACAGCAGCACCATGCAGACCATGCGTGACCGTTACAACGCCCACCACCACGGCGGGCCTGGCCCTTCACCGGAGATGTCTTGATGGACGTTGCCCTGCTTTACGACACGAAGGCCAAGGCCTTCGACCTGGCAATCGCCAACGGCGATCTGGCCCGCGACGAGAGCCTGGAAACCGCAGTGCTCCTGTCGCTCTACACCGACCGTCGAGCCTTGCCGGCGGATCAGCTGCCCGACGGCGGCAACGATCGCCGTGGCTGGTGGGCCGATGCCTATGCAGACCGCCCGTATGGCTCGCGCCTGTGGTTGCTGTGGCGGGAAAAGGAAATGGACAGCGTGTTGCGCCGGGCCGAGGAGTACGCCCGCGAAGCGCTGACCTGGCTGACCGAGGACGGCATTGCCAGTGCCGTGGAGGTCGAGGCGATTCACCTGCGCCGTGGCGTGCTGCAACTGATTGTGGGCATCCAGCGCCCGGTCGGTGCCGCACTGGAGCGCCGTTATGACTATGTATGGGGAGTGAACAATGGGATTTAAGCGACCGACGCTGCCTGAACTGATCGAGCGCGTCGACAATGATCTGGTCTCGCGCCTGCCGGGTAGCCAGGCACTGCTCGCCAGCCGCCTGACGCGCATCCTGGCCACCAGCGAAGCGGGCGTGGCCCACGGCCTCTATGGCTACCTGCAGTGGCTGGAGCGGCAGCTGTTTCCCGAGACCTGCGACGACGACCTGCTGCACCTGCACAGTGTCGGCGTGCCTAGGCGTCAGGCCGCCACGGCCAGCGGCCCGGTGCAGTTCACCGGCAACGCCGGAGTCGTGCTGGATGCCGGCACCCTGCTGCACGCCGACAGCCGGGAGTATCGCCTAACCCAGGACACCGTGCTGCTGGCCGGCAGCGCAACCGCTGAGGTCGAAGCGTTGCAAGCCGGGCGTGCAGCCGATCTGGCGGTGGGCAAGCAGTTGAGCCTGATCTCGCCGGTGGTTGGCGTGAATACCCTCGCCACCGTCGTGGGTGCGGGTATCAGTGGTGGTGAGGATATCGAGGGTTTCGACAGCTGGCGCGAGCGGATCATGCGTCGCCGCGCCCGTATTCCCCGTGGCGGCGCCGAGGGCGACTGGGCCGAATGGGCCCTTCAGGTACCGGGGGTCAGCCGCGCCTGGGAAGATCCGCTTGGCATGGGGCCGGGCACCGTGGTGCTGCGCATCATGGCCGACGCAGCGCCAGGTGGGCCGATGCCTTCCCAGCAACTGCTCGAGGAGGTCTTCAGCCATATCCAGACGCAGCGCAACGTCACCGCCCACGTCTATGTGATCGCGCCGGTGCCCGTGGCCTTCTCGCCGCGGCTGCGTATCTCGCCGGACAACAACAGCACCCGCGCGGCTGTCGAGCAGTCCCTGCAGAACCTTGTGCTGAGCAGTGGAGAGCCGGGCGGCACGTTGTCCATCTCGTCGATTCGCACCGCCCTCGGCACGGCTGCCGGGGTCACGGACTACGAGATGGAATGGCCGACCAGCAACGTGCTGCATGCCCATGGCCATCTGCCGATCTGGGGAGGTGTGCAGTGGCTGGCCTGAGCGCTGACGATTACCGCCAGCAGCTGTTTGCGCTGCTGCCGCCAGGCATCGTCTGGAATGCCGCGCCGGACTCAACGCTGCAGCGCCTGCTGGCCGGCCAGGCCCGCGAGTTCGCCCGTATCGACGAGCGCGCACTGGCCTTGCTCGGCGAAGCCGACCCACGCCAGGCGCTTTACAGCTTCGAGGACTGGGAGGCGAGCTACGGCCTGCCATCGGCCTGCGCCCCGGCCGGACAATCCATGGCCGACCGGCGCGCGGCGCTACTCGGACGCATCGTCGGTCGTGGCGGCATGACTCGCCAGGACTACCTGGATCTGGCCGAGGGCCTCGGCTACGTCGGCACCCAGGTACTGGAGTTCCGCGAAGCCACGGTGGAGGTGGATACCGCGACCGGGCACCTCGGTGCCGTGATCGACGATGACATGAATGGTGCGCACTGGAATCAGACCTGGCGTGTCCTGCTGCCCAACGGCGTGATCCGCGAGTCGGTGGTTGGCGAGGCGGCGGTCGGCGATCCGCTGCGCTCCTGGGGCGATGAACTAATCGAATGCTCACTGCGGCATGCCGCGCCGAGCTGGCTAATCCTGCAAATCGGATATCTGGAGGAATGACATGGAAAAAATAGGTGCATATACAGAACGGGCAACCGAGAGCGGCGAATGGCGCTCCGGTAATCCCGCCACGGGGCAGCAGGCAACACCAATGCTCGCCTCTTACTTCAACATGGTGCAGCGCGAGCTGGTGCAGGTGGTCGAGTCGGCCGGCATCGAGCTGGACAAAGACGACGACAGCCAGTTACTGCAGGCGATTCGTCGCCTACGCGGTGGCGCGGCCACAAACTTCGGTCAATGGCTTTGGAGCAGCAGCACGGCAGGTAATCCTGGCGCCGGGCGCATCGCTCTGAACAATGCCACGCCAGGCTCGGCCACCACGTTGTTCATTGAAGAGATCAGCGCCGAGGACGTCGACTTTGCCCAAAGCCTGGGGCTGCTGCGTGCCGGCGACACCATCACG
The DNA here is from genome assembly GCF_003008615.1 of Pseudomonas mendocina. NCBI lineage: Bacteria > Pseudomonadati > Pseudomonadota > Gammaproteobacteria > Pseudomonadales > Pseudomonadaceae > Ectopseudomonas > Ectopseudomonas mendocina. The sequence goes on along the minus strand of NZ_CP027657.1, from coordinate 2,789,374 downwards.
CTCCAGGAACGCGATACGGCCGAGCTGTCGCACCGCCTGCGCGTGACTGGTCTGGCTGTTGATCATGGGACTTACCGCTCAATTCCGGTTGACTATGTCAGTGGCTCGGGTGGTTTGCCCGAGGCTGATGCCATCGTCTCGGTGCTGTTGACCCAGGCCGGGGCCTCTGACGCATCGATCCCACTCTTTATGGCCCAGTGGTGGCCGAACCGCGCCAGTATCCCGGCCGGCTACGCCCCAGCTGATGGGCAGTTGCTCTCGCGTGCGACGTTCCCTGATGCCTGGGCAGGAATTCAGGCCGGCAACGTCCCTAGCGTCGCCGATGCGACCTGGCTCAGCACCGCGACCGAGCGTGGCAAGTACACCGCTGGCGATGGTTCTACATCGTTCCGCCTGCCGGATTACAACGGCAAAGCGGCAGGCTCACTGGGCGCTGTATTCATGCGAGGTGATGGTGCGCTGTCTGCTGCGGTGGCTGGTGCGATTCAGGCTAGTCAGATGATGGATCACCGCCACGCAACCGCAGAATTTACCGCCGGCAGGCTTGGTAACTCGACTGCAGCGACTGGCCCTAGCCAGTCGGGGCTCGGTGTCACGTCAAACGATACAAATGTTCGTGAGCTGATGCTTACGAGCAGCGCCGTGTATGCGGGCGCGCATGGGGCTCCGTCAGTGGGCGCAGAAACCCGCCCCCTTAATGTCACGGGCTGCTGGATCATCAAGATTTTCGGCAGCGTGACCAATCCTGGCAGCGCTGACGCGGCGCAGTTGGCTTCTGACTACGCTGCACTGGTTGGCCGAGTCGCGGCTCTGGAAACACGGCCAAGAGGCCTTGGGGATGGGCAGACTTGGCAGGACGTCACTGCCAGTCGAGCAATTGGCACGATCTATACGAACACCACCGGCCGCTCTATTGAAGTTCTGATCGGTGCTAGCAGCGACGGCAACTCCAGATTGACGGCGCAGGTCGGTAGCCTCCCTGAATTCGGAAATCAGTCATACGCAGCCCCAGGGACAGACATGGTTAGCGTGTCGTTTGTCGTTCCAAACGGGTGGACATACCGCCTGAATTCCCTGACTGGAACACTGCTTTGGCTGGAGATGAGGACATGATGATGAAGTATTTCAAAGACGTTGCTGGCAACGTTTACGCATTCGAGGCGGATGGTTCGCAGGACGAGTTCATTCCGGCAGGCCTGGCCGCGATGACTGGTGCTGAGATCGAGGAGCACCTAAACCCAGTCACCCAACCGACAGCGCTGGATGTTGATATAGAGCGCGACCGCCGGATTGACGCCGGCGTCGAGTTCCAGGACGTGATGTTCCAGAGTCGTGCTACCGACCGCGAGAACATCGCAGGCGCTGCGCAGTTGGGCTTTATGGCCGTCGTAGGTGGTGCCCAGCCCGACGATCTGCGCTGGTCGAACCCTGATCAAGACTTCACCTGGATCGCCAGCGACAACAGTCTTGTGCCAATGGACGCGCAAACCGTGGTGGCCTTCGGTAAGGCGGCGGCCGAGCGTAAACAGGCTCTGATCTTCGCCGGTCGCCTGGTCAAGGGCATGGAGCCAATTCCAGCCGACTTCACCGACGACAAGTGGTGGCCATGACGAATCACTTCCAGGAACCGTTGCGAGTAGATCTGGCGACCAATGGCGGCGACGCTCGCTTACTCAGCAGCTTCACCTATCGAGACCAGGCTCACGGCACCATCAGCGTGCCGGCTGGTTTCGAGACGGACTTCGCCAGCGTCAAGCCGCTGCGCACCATCGCCTGGATACTGCTGGCCCTGAGCCTGGTAGTCGGCTGGTTCTGGCCGAGCATGGGCGCCTTCATCGGCTCACTTGGCTATGGCGCCTTTGCGCTCTATGCCGGCGTGGTCGGCTACGGCGATGCAGCGGCAGTCATTCATGACCGCCTGTACTTCACTGCAGAGCTAGGCCGAAAAGAGGCTGACCAGGTGTTCTACAACGCCCTTCGCTCCAGTGGTGTAGCGCGCTGGCGGGCCTGGCTCATGTGGGCGGGCGTCCGACTGGGCGGCGCCAGGCGTTACGGCAGTTTCCGCTGGAGGGGCATCAGCGCCACGAAGTAAAGAAAGAGCGGCCCGTTTCGAGTGTTACAGCACCTGAACGGGTCGCCGACTAGCAACGCTAGCCTGCAAGTCGAGCAAAACTCCCGCCCCTAGCAAGAAACGCATCTGTCCGCGCGTAATCTAGAGACAAAGCTATAGCCGATAGGCGCTGTGGTCTGGTCTATAAGACCACAAGCGTCTTCCACCTCGAGCTCCACTGCACAAACGGGTGTGGCGAGAGCAATCACGAAATGCTGTTGACGGTACATACCAAGTCTGTGGGCAGACGTTGCCTATCTGCCTCGTCAGAAATATGCGCCATAGTCCACTCCAGTCCGCTACCTCTGCCATTTCCCACGCAGCAGTCACCCTTTCCTGATCGACAACAGTCATAGGCAGTCGAGGATGCCAAATACCCCGCGCAAAACTGACAACCTCTCCTGAGAGGATCGTGCCAAATAAGCTGTGCGTCTATGCCAAAACCGTCGCGCCCTTACACCAACGCCCCCTCCGTAGCGACACGCGCCGAAACAGGGACGTTCTCCAGAGCGTGCACCTGCCAAGTGCGTGTCGACAGGTGCCCCTTTCCTCCCGGCACTGTTACCTCTCCCCACACCCGCCTCGCATCTCGTTCAAGCTGGGCTAGGCTTCAACCTACGTAGCAGAGCGCTATCAGCCGATCACCGGTCGGCTGGCTTGCTTATTGCTTTTAGCTATCAGCATAACGATCCCCCACACGAAAGGGGCGAATCGACTCAGAAGTTGGAGCCCTGGCCACGAGCTGGCTCCATATTTGCGGCATCTCTTGGATAAATGCCGGGGAGGATTATGACTGCGCAAGCTGGGAACGACGCGTTCCTGCGATTCACCAACGTAAAGAAGACCTACGATCACAAGACCCTGGTGGTCAAGGACTTCAACCTCAACGTGGCCAAGGGGGAATTCATCACCCTGCTCGGCCCCTCCGGCTCCGGCAAGACCACCTGCCTGATGATGCTCGCCGGATTCGAAGACGTGACCAGCGGCGAAATCCTGATCAACGGCCGCAACGTTACCAGCATCGCACCCTACGCTCGCAACATCGGCATGGTCTTCCAGCAATACGCGCTGTTCCCGCACATGACCATCCGCGAGAACCTCGCCTACCCCCTGAAGATTCGCAAGCTGCCCAAGGACGAGATTCGCGCCAAGGTCGAGCAGTACCTCGCCCTGGTCGAATTGCAGGCCTTCGGTGGCCGCTACCCGGGCCAGCTCTCCGGCGGCCAGCGCCAGCGTGTGGCCCTGGCGCGCGCACTGATCTTCGCCCCTGACATCGTGCTGATGGACGAGCCGCTCGGTGCGCTGGACAAGAAGCTGCGTGAGCAGATGCAGTTCGAGATCAAGCGCCTGCACGAGCAACTCGGCTTCACCGTGATCTACGTGACCCACGATCAGACCGAAGCGCTGACCATGAGCGACCGCATCGCCGTGTTCAACAATGGCGTGGTGCAGCAATGCGCGCCGCCGCATGTGCTTTACGAGCGACCGGCCAACATGTTCGTCGCCGACTTCATAGGTGAAAGCAACAAGTTGCCCGGCGTGATCGAAAGCGTCGGCGAGGATCGCGTCGAAGTACGCCTGCAAGATGGCGGCCTGGTCAGCACGCTGAAAGCCAACTGCACGGAAATCGGCCAAGCCACCACCGTTTCGGTACGCCCGGAAAAACTCAACTTCACCGACCGCCTGGGCGGCGCGGGCAATCAGGTCAAGGCCCGCTTCGTCACCCGCCACTACGTCGGCGAATACATCCGCTACCACTTCGAAACCGCCAGCGGCAGCGAGCTGGTGGTGAAGAACCTGAACGACAGTTCAGCCCCGCAACTCAGCACTCAGGAAGAGGTCGCCCTGGCCTGGCTGCCGGAAGACAGCCAGGCGCTGGATCGATCGGAAGTCCCCACCCACAACTAGTAGAAGCAAATGGAGCACAGCAATGGCTAGATCACTGACTACCAGCGTTTCCACCTTCGCCCTGGTGGCGGCACTGGGACTGGCAACGGGCAGCGCAACCGCCCAGGACAGCCTTACCGTGGTGTCCTGGGGCGGCTCCTATGGCGCCGCGCAGAAGAAACACGTCATCGATCCCTATCAGAAAGATACCGGGGTCAAGGTACTGTTCGAGGACTACTCGGGTGGCGTTGCCGAGATCAAGGCCCAGGTCGAATCCGGCAACATCCAGTGGGATGTGGTCGACTTCGAAGTGATCGACCTCGAGCGCGCCTGCTCCGAAGGCCTGCTGGAAACCCTCGACCACAGCGTTCTGCCACCCGGCATCGACGGTACCCCGGCAGCGCAGGACTTCATTCCCGAGGCCCTGGCCAGTGAATGTGCAGTGGGCAACATCGTCTGGTCGGTGGTTTTCGCCTTCAACGACAACACCATCGGCGGCACCAAGGCCACCAGCATCGGCGACTTCTTCGACACCGCCAAGATTCCAGGCAAGCGCGCCATGCGCAAACGCCCGCAGGTGAACATGGAGTGGGCACTGATGGCCGACGGCGTGGCGCCCGAGGAAGTCTACGAAGTGCTCGCCACGCCGGAAGGTCAGCAACGCGCCTTCGACAAGCTGGACAGCATCAAGAAGGACATCGTCTGGTTCGATTCCTGGTCGCAGGCTCCGCAGTTGCTCAACGACGGCGGCGCAGTACTGGTGCAATCGGCCAATGGTCGCTTCTACGACGCCATCGTGCAGGAGAAGAAGCCGTTCGAAATCGTCTGGGACGGCCACGTCTACGACCTCGATGCCTGGGCCATCGTCAAAGGCTCGAAGAAGAAAGACCTGGCGATGGAATTCATCAAGTACGCCACCGGCTCCAAACCGCTGGCCGGCATGCCGGACGTTGCCTACGGCCCGACCCGCAAGTCGTCCATGCCGCTGGCTGACCAGAACGCCACACCGCATCTGCCGACCGCTCACCTGGACAAAGGCATCCAGGCCGGTTCCGAGTTCTGGGCCGACTACGGCGAGTCGCTGGGCGAGAAATTCAATGAGTGGCTGCTGAAGTAAAACACCAGCGCCCTGTTTCCTCCGACCTGTGGGAGGGGCTTTAGCCGCGACCGTCGCCGCTGAAGCGCCTCCCACGGGAACCGGGGGAGCAGTTGGGCTGAATCCATCGGAGTAACGCCTTGTCATCCCTGACCACCAGCGAAGCCGGCCAAGCCGCCAGAGCCCGTCGCAAGAAACGCCTCGCCGCCTTTCTCTTCGTGGTACCGCTGCTGCTGTTCATCATCGTCACTTTCGTCGCCCCGATCGGCACCATGCTGTGGCGCAGCGTGTATCACCCGACCGTGGCCGAACTGATTCCACTGACCCTGGCCGAACTCGAACGCTGGGAAGATCACAAGCAACTTCCGGACGAGAAGACCCTGCAGGTCTTCGTCAGCGAACTGCATGCACTCAACGAACAGCGTCTCTCCGGCAAGCTTTCGGAGGAGTTCAACCGCGCCTATACGGGCATGTCCAGCGTGGTCAAATCCACTGCACGGCGCATCGGTCGGCTGGATGCACAAGCACTGCAGACCCAGGGTGTGCAAACCCTGCTCGACGCCCATCGCAACTGGAGCAAGCCCGAGTTGTGGTACGCCATCGAGCGTTCCGGCAAGGTCTATACCTACGACTACTACCTCACCGCCCTGGATCTGGAGCTGCACCCCGACGAGGGCATCCAGATGCGTCAGGACACGCAGATCTACCTGCAGCTGTACTCCAAAACCCTAAACATGGCGCTGGTCATCACCCTGCTCTGCGCCCTGCTCGGTTACCCACTGGCCTACTACCTCGCCGGCCTGCCGTCGAACCGCGCCAACCTGCTGCTGGTGCTGGTGCTGCTGCCGTTCTGGACATCCCTGCTGGTGCGCACCACCTCATGGATAGCCCTGCTGCAGACCAATGGCGTGATCAACTCCTTCCTCATGGGCATCGGTGTGATCAGCCAGCCCTTCGAGATGCTCTACACCTCGTTCGCCACCGTGGTGGCAATGACCCATATCCTGCTGCCGTTCATGATCCTGCCGCTGTACAGCGTCATGCGTGGCATCGACCCCAGCTACATGCGCGCCGCCCTGAGCCTGGGCGACAAGCCTATCCCGGCGTTCGTCCGCATCTACTTCCCGATGACTCTGCCCGGCCTCAGCGCCGGTGCGTTGCTGGTGTTCATCATCTCGGTGGGCTACTACATCACCCCGGCACTGGTCGGCGGTACAGATGGGCAGATGATCAGCAACATCATCGCCTTCCACATGCAGCGCTCGAACAACTGGGAGCTGGCCGCTGCGCTAGGCTCGCTGCTGCTCGGGCTGATCCTGTTGCTGTACTGGGTGTACGACCGTTTCGTCGGCGCCAGCAACATCAAGTTGGGATGAGACGCCTATGAAAATCCCCGCCTACTACGGCTTCTGGCACCACCTCGGCAACTGGCTGCTCAAGGCCAGCTCCTGGCTGGTGCTGCTGTTCCTGATCCTGCCGATCCTGGTGATCGTGCCGTTATCGTTCAACGCCGAGCCGTTCTTCAGTTTCACCGAAGGCATGCTCACCCTCGATCCGGAGGCCTACTCGCTGCGCTGGTACCGGGAGATCCTCAATGACCCGAAGTGGATTCTGGCGATCAAGAACAGCTTCTTCATCGGTATCCTCTCCACCATTCTGGCCACGATTCTGGGCACCTGCGCCGCCGTAGGCCTGGCCCGCGACGAGATGCCGTTTCGCCGCTTCATCACCGCTCTGCTGCTGTCGCCGATGATCGTGCCACTGATCATCACCGCCGCCGGCATGTTCTTCTTCTACTCCAACCTTGGCCTGGCCGGCGGCTACCTGGGCGTGATCCTGGCGCACGCGGCGCTGGGCACGCCCTTCGTCATCATCACCGTCACTGCGACGCTGACCGGTTTCGACTACAGCCTGGCACGCGCAGCGCTGAACCTCGGCGCCACGCCGATTCGCGTGTTCTTCGACGTGATCATGCCGCTGATTCGCCCCGGAGTGATCTCCGGCGCCCTGTTCGCCTTCATCACCTCGTTCGATGAAGTGGTGGTGATCCTGTTCATGGCCGGCCCGCAGCAGCGCACCATCCCGAGGCAGATGTTCTCGGGCCTGCGCGAGCAGATCAACCCGAGCATCCTGGCCATCGCCACGCTGCTGATCCTGGTATCCATCGCCCTGCTGGTGACCATCGAGCTGCTGCGTCGCCGCGCAGAGCGGATGCGTGGCATCGAGATTCCACAGTGAACCAGGCCTCCTGAACGGCTTCTCTGCTGTCGCCCTGGCTCATGCCCTAGGGCGACACATCGCTATCGGTAACGCCAACATCCCAGCGTGAGGCTAATTTCCCGCTGTCCTCACGAGCTGCACGGGCGATATGCTAGGTTCTCAACCATGCAGAGCTCGTACCATGATCACTCCTTCGCATGAAGGTATCAGCCATCTGGTGGCCGATGCCCTTGCCCCGCCTAGACACATCCTCAGACCGCTAGAAGCTCGTTTACGGGAACAGATGCAGTTAAAACGTTAACTGCGCCTGACTTTCTCTGAACGGCACCGGTCTTCATCCAGGTGACTGGAAGCAGAAACAGGCACGTGCCAAGTCAGGAGCCTGTCTCACACGAGTGAAGACTCACACTTTCGGTCACGTCTATCGACGTTGGGCATCCTTCCTTCCCTGCAGCTCGCACACGACGAAGAATCCCCAACATCCGTGCCAGCACTGCGGTGGATTGCCCTCCCCGCGCAGAGAAGAGATAGAGCTAACGTGAACATAACAACGACGCTCTCCCGCTACGACCTCCCTCCTCGCAAACAGAAAACTTCAGACACCGACAGCATCTGCCCTCGTTGCCATTCGAAGCAGACCAGGTTGTGCGCCCTAGCCCGTGTTCAGGAACGCAAGCGCATCGCCCGCGAGCTGCACGACGAACTGGGACAGCAGTTGACTGCCTTGCAACAAGGGCTGGGCGTATTGCGTATCCACCTGGGCCAGGATCGCCCCGATATGCAAGGCCATATCGAGCGCCTGACCAGCATCACCCACAGCGCCATCGATGTGGTTCGTGAAATCCACAACGGCCCACCTATCAGGCAACTGCAGCACAACCTGAGCAGTACGCTCGAAGGTCTGATCGAGGAGTTCAGGCAATTGTCGGAGATCGACTGCCGCTTCAACCAACCCAAACAGAACGTCGATCTGGAGCCCAGTCGCGCAGCACATCTCTATCGCATCGTGCAGGAGTCGCTGACCAACATTCTTCGCCATGCCAATGCCAGCCGAGCCGAGGTAAGCCTGGAACGTCGCGAGAACGATTATGTCCTTGAGATATTCGATGACGGCCAGGGCTTCACCCTCAGCGACATCCTGCCCGACTCCACTGGGATTTCAGGCATGCGTGAGCGTGGCAAACAACTCGGCGGCCCCGTGATCATCTTCAGCCACCCCGGCCAGGGCACCATCGTCCAGGCCATATTCCCTGTAAAAATCAATACATAAGGAATGCCTATGATCAATCTGATGATCGTCGACGATCACACGATCATGCGCGAGGGCCTGAAACGGCTATTCGAACTGGACAAGGACATCCACATCGCCGAAGAGGCGGCCAACGGCCTACAGGCGCTGGAGCGTCTGAGAGCGACGCACGTAGACCTCCTCCTGCTCGATATCAGCATGCCCGGCCTGAGCGGCGAAGCGCTCATATCGCGGGTCATCCATCAACACCCGCACCTGCCCATTCTGGTGCTCAGCATGCACTGCGATCCCCATGTCGCCATACGTGTGTTGCGCTCGGGGGCCACCGGCTACCTGACCAAGACTCAATCGCCGGAGACACTGATCGCCGCGGTAAAAAAGGTCAGCACTGGTGCGCGCTACATCGATCCGGATCTGCTCGAACAGATCGCACTGAACAGCCTCAAGCCCAATCCGCCGAGCGGGCTGGACAGCCTGACCAACCGAGAGTTCCAGATCATGCGACTACTGGCAGATGGCCTTAGCGTCAATCAGATCGCCGAGCAGCTGATGATCAGCAACAAGACCGTCAGCACGCATAAGATAAATCTGATGGAGAAGATGGGCTTTTCCAGCAATGCCGACCTGATCAAATTCGCCAGCAAACTCAGCACATCCGAGCCAGGCTGAGGATTTCCCTAGCATCAACCGGGATAAATTCACGCGTAAATCCAGCACATCCCGATGCCCCCTGCCAAAGTGCCTCATGCATGCTCCGACTGTCGACGGAACGATGACAGGCACCCTGCAGGAACTTCCCCTTCTAGCCTGGCAACTGTTCCGCGATCACCTGACCCCAGCAGTCGCGGAGCCAAGAAGTGCGCGATCAGAACCTCCCCCTGGTTATCCCATCGCTAACGCTGCTGGCCGGCATCGTGGCTGTTGTTCTGGTCGGCATTGGCTGGCTGGATACCCTCCCGGCGCTGCTTGGCCTGCTGGCGGTTGGCGGTGTACTCCTCTTCCAGCAGATCCGACACAGAGCAGCGCCACAACCCGCTGCAGTCCAGAGCGTTGACGAGCAACACCCGCAGCAGGACGTGGAGGAGCTTTGCGAACAGACGTTGCCGCTGTGGTCGCAACAGATCCACTCCGCGCGCAGCCATACGGAAGAAGCCATCAGCGCCCTGAGCGAGCGCTTCGCCAACCTCGCCGTGCGTATTCAGCAGAGCCTGGGCAACGGCCCCGAGCGCGAGGCCGGCAACCGCCTGGTCGCACTGCTGTCCACCAGCCAGCATGAGCTGGACATGATCATCATGGCGCTGCGCGAAGCACTGGCCAGCAAGGAATCCCTGCTCAAGGAGGTCATGGAGCTGTCGAGCTTCACCGACCAGTTGCAGGAGATGGCCCAGGACGTCGCCGATATCGCCAAACAGACCAACCTGCTGGCGCTCAACGCCGCTATCGAGGCCGCGCGTGCAGGCGAAAGCGGTCGAGGCTTCGCTGTAGTCGCCGACGAGGTGCGCAAGCTGTCCACCATGTCCGGCAGCACTGGCCAGCGCATCGGCGAGACCGTAACCATCGTCAATAGCGCCATCCACAAGACCCTGAACATCTCCCGCGAATACGCCAAGACCGACGCCGTCACCCTGAACAACGCCAGCGACGTGATCAAAGGCGTGATCACCCGTTTCCACCAGAGTGCCGGTGGCATCGTCAGCCACAACGAAGCGATGCGCAGCCAGAGCGAAGCCGTCGGCCAGGATATCGCCGAGGTGCTGGTATCGCTGCAGTTCCAGGACCGCATCAGCCAGATGCTCGGACATGTGAGCGGCGACATCGACAAGCTGTTCGAGCACATCCACACCCGTCACGAACAACGCCGGCTCGGTCATCAACCTGCGCCCCTGGACATCCCGCGCTGGCTGGATGAGCTGGCCCAGACCTACACCATGCCCGAGCAGCATGACATTCACCGGGGCGAAGCGCCCGGCAAGCGTAACGATTCCGAAATCACTTTCTTCTGAGGTACCCCATGGGCAAGACCGTACTCATCGTCGACGACTCCGCCTCCATCCGCCAGGTCGTCAGCATCACGCTCAAGGGCGCTGGCTACGACGTGATCGAAGGCAGCGACGGCAGGGACGCACTGGGCAAGCTGGATGGACGCAAGGTGCACCTGATCATCAGCGACGTGAACATGCCGAACATGGACGGCATCACCTTCCTCAAGAACGTCAAGCAACTGCCCGCCTACAAGTTCACCCCGGTGATCATGCTCACCACCGAGGCCGGCGAAGCGAAGAAGGAAGAAGGCCGCGCAGCCGGTGCCAAGGCCTGGGTGGTCAAGCCTTTCCAGCCGGCGCAGATGCTCACCGCCGTCTCCAAGCTGATCCTGCCTTGAGGCCGACGCCATGACAGAAGCGTCGGGCGAGAACCTGTACCGCATCCTCCCTCTGGAAGGCGGGCTGACCATCTATAGCGTCAGCGAACACATGGGGCTGCTGCTTCGCGCCCTGGCGCCCGGCGCGGAAGTCGAACTGGATCTCTCGGCCCTCGACGAACTCGACTGCGCGGGGCTCCAGCTATTGGTGCTGACCAAGCAGGAAGCCAGCCGCCAAGGCTGTCAGTTACGCCTTAGCCACCACAGCCCGGCAGTGATCGAGGCGTTCGAACTCAGCGGGCTCGCCTCCTTCTTCGGCGACCCCATTCTGATCAAGCCCAGCGACGAGTGACGCAGTATGGATATGGACGAAGTACTCAAGATCTTCATCGCTGAAAGCCGAGAACTGCTCGAACTGATGGAAGAAGCACTGCTCCTGCTGGAAAGTGCTCCCGAAGACGCCGACACCATCAATGCGATCTTTCGTGCCGCCCACACGATCAAGGGCTCGGCGGGACTGTTCGGCCTCGATCTCATCGTCGACTTCACCCATATTGCCGAGAGCGTCCTCGACCGCATCCGCAACGGTGAACTGCACTTCGATGAAACGCTCACCGCGCTGTTCCTGCAGGTTGGTGATCACCTCGGCAAACTCATCACCCACCTCGACGAAGGTCATGATCTCGAACAACTGGACGCCGAGAGCCTGGAGCAGAATCGTCTGCTCGGGGAGCGTCTGAGCGCCTACATGGCGCCACCCAGAAATCCCGGCGGACTGCCTGCCAATCATGAGCGGATCGAACGCAGCAACCAGGACGGTCTCAGCGCCGACCACTGGCACCTGTCACTGCGTTTTGGCCCCGACACCCTGCGCAACGGTATGGATCCGCTGTCCTTGCTGCGCTACCTCAATACCTTTGGTCGCATCGTCAATATCGTTCCGTTGCTTGACCGCGTACCGCCAGCGGCGGAGATGGATCCTGAAACCTGCTACCTCAGCTTCGAGGTCGCCTTCGCCAGTGACGCCGACAAGGCCACTATCGAAGGCGCCTTCGAGTTCGTCCGCGAAGACAGCCTGATCCGCATCCTGCCTCCGCACAGCAAGTCCAACGAATACCTCGAACTGATCCGCGCCCTTCCCGAAGAAGACATGCGCCTGGGTGAAATCCTCATGCGCTGCGGCACCCTCACGGCCGCAGAACTGCAGGACGTACTCCACGCCCAGGTTCAGGGACAGCAAGAAGCCGAAACCCGTCCCATCGGCCAGGTGTTGATGGAAGAAAGCCTGGTGCAGCCACCGGTGATCGCAGCGGCGCTGCAGAAGCAGCAGCAGGTCAAGGAAAGTCGCAACAACGAGAACAACCTGATCCGCGTCGACGCCAGCAAGCTCGACCAACTGATCAACCTGGTAGGCGAACTGATCATCGCTGGTGCCGGCGCACGCATGACTGCCCAGCAATGTGGCCACGCCGAGATGCTGGAGTCCACCGAACAACTTTCACGCCTCGTGGAAGAAGTACGCGACTCGGCATTGACCCTGCGCATGGTGCAGATCGGCGCCACCTTCAACCGCTTCCAGCGGGTGGTACGCGACGTGTCACGCGAGATCGGCAAGGACATCACGCTGTCCATCAGCGGTGGCGAAACCGAGCTGGACAAGACCGTGGTCGAGCGCATCACCGACCCGCTCACTCACCTGGTACGCAACGCCATGGATCACGGCATCGAGGCGCTGGCCGTGCGTCAGGCACGAGGCAAGCCCGCACAGGGCAACGTGCGCCTGAACGCCTACCACGACGCTGGCAGCATCGTGTTGGAAGTGACCGACGACGGCGGTGGTCTCGATCCTCAGCGGATCCTCGCCAAGGCCCGTGATCGCGGGCTGATCAGCGACGGGCAGACACTGACCGACAAGGAAACATTCAACCTTATCTTCGAGCCCGGATTCTCCACCGCCGAGCAGGTCAGCAACCTCTCGGGGCGCGGCGTCGGTATGGATGTGGTCAAGCGAAACATTTCCGCCCTGCGCGGCAACATCGAACTGGACAGCCACCTCGGTGAAGGCACCTGCGTACGCATCCGCCTGCCGCTGACCCTGGCCATCATCGACGGTTTCCTGGTCGGTGTCGGTCAGGCCGGCTACGTGATCCCGCTGGATCTGGTCGAAGAGTGCATCGAGCTCGAAGCAGGCGCATGCCGTGACCGCGGACACATCTCCCTGCGCGGCGAAGTGCTGCCCTTCATTCGCCTGCGCGAGCTGTTCCATGAGGAGGGTCAGCCCCCGAGACGCGAGAACGTGGTGGTCGTCAGCTATGCCGGCCAGCGCGCCGGCCTGGTCGTCGACCACCTGATGGGTGAATTCCAGACCGTGATCAAACCCCTCGGCAAGCTGTTCGGCAACTGCCGGGGCGTCGGTGGTTTCACCATTCTGGGCAGTGGCGCCGTGGCCCTGATCCTCGACATCCCCAGCCTGCTGACCGACCTCGCCCAACCAAGCACCAGCGCCCTGGCTGCGGCCAGCGAAGCCTGAACTCAACGACAGAGCCCACACCACCATGAGTCTTCCCAGCAGTCCGGCCAATGTCGAGCAACCCACAGCGGCGAGCGGCGTTACCGCACTCGTCCCTCTGGCGCCTGAGCCGAGTGCGCCGCAGCAGTACCTGACGTTCGAGCTCAACGCGCGTCGTTATGCACTGGATGGCCTGTGCGTGCGCGAGATCATCGAGTACCCGCAACTGACACGCGTGCCCATGGCCGCGACCTGCATTCACGGGGTCATCAACCTGCGAGGCGCCGTGGTGCCGGTCATTGATCTGGGGTTGCGCTTCGGCCAAGGCCCCAGCCATATCGACAAGCGCACCTGCATCATCATCGTCGAGGTGACGGACGACGAGGACGCCCATGTACTGGGCATCATCGTCGACGCCGTCAGCGAAGTGCTCGAAGTGGCCGCCAGCCAGATCAGACCGGCGCCGGCCTTCGGCAATCCCGTGCGTGCCGATTTCATCCACGGCATGGTTCGCCAGGGTGACGAATTCATCGTTCTGCTGACCATTGAAAACACCCTGGCGGTTGCCGAGATAGCGGCTTCCGGCAGCAGTACCCCCGCCCGACAAGCGCCTGAGCGCCCGACCAGGTAATACGGAGAGAGACTAACCATGTTCAAGAATATGAGAGTGGCGACCAAGCTGGGCCTGGGCTTTGGCTCGGTCGTGGCCCTGCTGGTGCTGGCAACCGTGCTGGGGATCATGCGCATGAGCGCGATCAATGCCGCCAACGACTTCATCGTCTCCGACCGCTACCCGAAGATCGTGCAGTCCAACACGATCAAGGAAGAGACCCTCAACCAGGCACGCCTGATACGGGATCTGATCATCCGCGACGACCCGACCGCCGATGCCAGGAACATGGAAGGGATCACCGTCAGCCGCGAACGCCGCGCCAGTGCCTTCGAAGAGCTGCAGAAAACCGTGAACACACCACAGGGCCGCGACCTGCTGGCCCGCATCAATGCCGCCCGCACGCAGGTCGGGCAGCGCTATGAGGAGCTGTTCACCTTCATAGACGACTCCGACCGCGCCCTGGCCTATCTCTATGACCAAGTGGTGCCGGCCAACAACGAACTGCTGGCTGCCGCCCAGGCCATGGTGGACTTCCAGAGCCAGCTGATGGACAAGAGCGCGGACGAAGCCACGGTGCTCTACGAAGAATCACGCATGCAACTGATGATCATCGGTGGCGTGGCAGTGCTGATTTCCGTTCTGCTCGCCTGGCTGATCACTCATAGCCTGCTGCGCCAGTTGGGTGGCGAACCGGGTTATGCCGCAGAAGTGGTGACTCGTATCGCCGAAGGCGACCTGAGGGTGGAGGTCTCTACCCGCAACGGCGATACCACCAGCATGCTCGCCGCGATCAAGAGCATGTCCCAGCGCCTGGCCCAGATCATCTCCGAAGTACGCAGTTCCGCCGATGCACTGACCAGCGCCTCCGAAGAAATTTCCGCAACGGCGCAGAGCATGAGCCAGGCGGCCTCCGAGCAGGCGGCCTCGGTGGAAGAAACCAGTGCTTCGATGGAACAGATGTCGGCCTCCATCGCACAGAACACCGAGAACGCACGCATCACCGACGGCATGGCCAGCAAGGCCAGCGGCGAGGCACGCGAAGGTGGCCAGGCGGTCAAGGAAACCGTCAGCGCGATGAAGACCATCGCCGACAAGATCGGTATCGTCGACGATATCGCCTACCAGACCAACCTGCTGGCCCTCAACGCCGCCATCGAGGCCGCACGTGCCGGCGAGCATGGCAAAGGCTTCGCCGTGGTAGCGGCTGAAGTGCGCAAGCTGGCCGAACGCAGCCAGGTGGCCGCTCAGGAAATCGGCGAGGTGGCCAAGTCCAGCGTGCAGTTGGCCGAACGAGCCGGCACCCTGCTTGACGAAATCGTGCCGTCCATCGCCAAGACTTCCGATCTGGTACAGGAAATCTCCGCAGCCTCCGAGGAGCAGAGTTCCGGCGTCGGCCAGATCAGCACGGCGATGAACCAGCTCAATGAGATCACCCAGCAGAACGCATCTTCGTCCGAAGAGCTCGCTGCCACTGCAGAAGAAATGAGCGGCCAGGCGGAGCAACTGCAACAGCTGATGGACTTCTTCAAGCTCAACAGCACGGCAACCGGGCGCAGCCAGCAGCGCCACGTCCAGGCGCAGCGTCCGAGTCACACCGCGCGCACGCAGCAGCTCGACGACGATACCGCGATGCCCATGGCAGGCGGCCTGCCAGCTGGTTACGTGCGCTTCCAGGAGTAGCCGATGGCTGCCGCAATCAGCAATGCCGCCGGCCAGTACCTGACTTTCACCCTGGCTCAGGAGCTGTTCGCCGTCGATATCCATGCCGTACGCGAGATCATCGAGTACGGCCGGCTGACCAGCGTGCCGATGATGCCGCCAAGCATACTTGGCGTCATCAACCTACGTGGGGCCGTTGTTCCGGTCATTGATCTCGGGCTGCGCTTCGGTGGTAGTGCCACCGTGATCGGGCCACGTACCTGCATCGTCATACTGGAAATCGCCTCGAATGACGGGTTACGCGTCATCGGCATGGTGGTCGACGCGGTCAACGAAGTGCTGGAGCTGGGCAACGGACAGATCGAACCTGCCCCTAGCTTCGGTAATCACATCCGCGCGGACTTCATTCGCGGCATGGGCAAGCTGGATGATCGCCTGGTAGTGCTGCTCGATGTCGGGCGGGTGCTATCTGATGATGAAATAGCGCTGCTGGAGCAAGCCAGCGCACACCGCGGGACGATGCAGGACAATCCATGAGCAGCAGCACGGCCGTCGCCCTGAGTGACCTGGAGTTTGCCAAGTTTCGCCAGTTGATCTACGAGATCGCCGGTATCAGCCTTTCCGATGCGAAAAAACCGCTGGTAGCCGGGCGACTGAGCAAGCGCCTGCGCGAGTTCGAACTCGATAGCTACGGCGAGTACTTCCGCCGTCTGAGTCAGAGTCCGGCAGAACTGCAGACCTGCGTCGATCTGCTGACGACCAACGAAACTTACTTCTTTCGCGAACCCAAGCATTTCGACTTCCTGCGCGAGCGCCTGGAGAAACCGGGACTGATCCCCAGCGGGCGTCCCTTACGCATTTGGAGTGGTGCCTGCTCCAGCGGCGAGGAGCCCTACAGCATCGCCCTGCTGCTGGCCGACGTACTCGGTGAAAAACCCTGGGAGATCCTTGCGTCGGATATCAGCCAGCGGGTGCTGGATCGCGCCCGTGCCGGCGTCTATCGTGTACAGGATAGTGAAGATATCCCGCGCCGGATGCTGATCAGCCACTGTTTTCGGGGTGTAGGCGTCAACGAGGGCAACCTGCTCATCGATCCGGCACTGCGTCGGCGTGTGCGCTTCGAGCAGATCAATCTGAACAACCCATTGCCGGAAGTCGGTCTATTCGATGTGATCTTCCTGCGTAACGTCATGATCTACTTCGATGGTGAAACCAAGCGTCAGGTCGTGAAGCGCCTGCTGAGTCGCCTGCGCCCAGGTGGTTACTTTCTGATCAGCCACTCGGAAAGCCTCAACGGCATCGATGAGACGCTCAAGGTCGTGAAACCATCGATCTACCGCAAACCCGATGCCTAGGCCTGCTGCACCACGTGATGTTTACCTGCAACCCGGCGATTTGCACTTCGCAGGCGTCGGCACGCGCATCCGCACCCTGCTCGGCTCTTGCGTCTCGCTGGTGTTCTGGCATCCGCGACACCGACTGGGCGGCATGTGCCATTACATGTTGCCAACCCGAGGCATGTCGGGCTCGAAGCTCGATGGTCGCTATGGCGACGAAGCCATGCTCCTGCTGCTGGAGGCCATCAGCGCTCGGGGCACCCGGGCCAATGAGTATCACCTGCGTATTTTCGGAGGTGGCAACATGTTCCCCAACGTCGGCGCGCGAGTCACTCGCCATGTCGGCCAGCAGAACATCGACATGGCACATCAACTGATTGCCAGACACGGTCTGGTGAGTCATGGCGAACACGTAGGCGGCACTGGGCACCGACACCTGATCTTCGATATCTGGAGCGGCCAGTTGGCCCTGAAGCAATCCCCCCTCGTAGCTGACAGTGGATGTCCCACTGGAGTACAACCCGCATGAAACCCATCAAAGTCATGATCGTCGACGACTCTGCCGTCGTCCGCCAGGTGTTGGCCTCGGTGCTGGCAGCCGATCCGGCGATCGAAGTTCTGGGCACTGCTGCCGACCCGCTGTTCGCCCTGAGCAAGATGGAGCGTGAATGGCCGGACGTGATCGTCCTCGACGTGGAAATGCCGCGCATGGACGGCATTACCTTCCTAAAGAAGCTCATGGCCGAGCGCCCGACGCCAGTGGTGATCTGCTCGACGCTGACCGAAAAAGGCGCCAGCACTACCATGCAGGCTCTTGCCGCCGGCGCCGTGAGCATCGTCACCAAGCCCCAGGTCAACCTGAGCAAGTTTCTGGTCAATGCCAGCGATGACCTGCTCGGCGCGGTGAAAGCAGCCGCACGCGCCAACATGCGCCAGTTGGCCAAGAGCAAAGTCCCGGTGCAGCCCAAACTGGGCGCCGATGCCGTGATCCCCGCCGGACAACCGGCCATGGCCCGCACCACCGAACGGGTCGTGGCCATCGGCACCTCCACCGGCGGCACCCAGGCACTGGAATACCTCCTTACCGCCCTACCGCGCGTCTGCCCGGGTATCGTCATCGTCCAGCACATGCCGGAGCGCTTCACTGCCGCCTTCGCCGAGCGCCTCAACGGCCTGTGCCAGATCGAAGTGCTGGAAGCGCGCCATGGTGACCGGGTCATGCCCGGCCGTGCCCTGATCGCCCCCGGCGGCCGCCACATGCTGCTCAAGCGCAGTGGCGCGCAATACATGGTGGAAGTGGTCGACGGCCCGCCCGTGAGCCGGCACAAACCCTCGGTGGATGTGCTGTTCCGCTCCACCGCTCGCGCCGCCGGAGCCAACGCTACCGGCATCATCATGACCGGCATGGGTGACGATGGCGCCCGTGGCCTGCGCGAGATGTTCGAGGCCGGTGCCCAGACCTTCGGCCAGGACGAAGCCAGCTGCGTGGTCTACGGCATGCCCAAGGAAGCCAAGAAGCTCGGCGCGGTCAGCCGTGAGATTCCACTGGAGCAGATCCCCGCCCTCATTCTCCGCGGCTAGCGGCACAACATTGAGCGTCTCGGTCATCCAGACACACTGAAAAGCCGTTCCTTCCTAAACTGTCCCATACTGAGGAAATCGGTCATCGGGGGAAGGCCTTGAAGGACAACCAAGCAGAAGACGCTCTGATCGGCGCCGCCTGGCGATCAGCGCCACTTGGCCTGGCGCTGCTGGATACCCATGGCGGCCTGCAGCAGGCCAATCCGACCCTGCAGGCCTGGCTTGGCGAGACGCAGCCGGAATCCACGCCACGGCTTCTGGTGCAGTGGCTGCACCCCCAGGATCGGGATACCTTCACCTACGCGCTGGAGCGTGCCAAACGCCAACAGGCCGATGTGCCCTGCGGCGAGCTGCGCCTGTACTGTGGGCAGGACGACTACCGATGGTTTAGAACCAGTGTCTCCGGGGTATCGGTCGGCGGTGCGGGCGTCGATCAGTTCCTGATTCGCCTCAGCCCACCGCGCTCGACCCAGGAACGCGCCGAACTGGTCTACCTGCTCAGCTTCGCGCTCGACTTCACAGCGGACGGCGCCCTGCTGCTCGATGATGACCTGAACATCCGCTACCTCAACGAAGCGGCCAGCGGCCTGCTTGGCCAGGCTCGTAAGTACCTGCTGGGACAGGGCATTGGACAGGCACTGGCACCATTGGCCCGACACACCGACGAGGCCCTGCAGGATCTGGTGCACAGCCGCCAGGCGCTGCAACTGGAACTGAGCCATCCCCTGGACGGCACCCGCCGCCACGTGGCCGTGAAGTTCACCCGTTTCCACTATGACCGGCGTGGTTACAGCCTGGCACTGCTGCACGATCTCACCGAGCAGCAACGCCTGACCGACACCCTGCGGCAAAACGAACGCCAATTCCGTGCGCTGATCGAGAACACCCACGACGCAATCGGCCGTCTCACCCCGGACTTCCGCCTGATCTACGCCAACCCGGCTCTGGAGGCGCTATGCCGGCTACCTCTGGTCGAGGCCAGGGGTCGGCCTGCACGGGACGCCTTCGGCGACAACTCCCAGGTCGACATCATGTCCGACATGGTGCGAGAAGTTGCCCACAGCGGCGTGTCGGTGGAGGAAGAGCTGATCCACGGCATCGACGGCCCCGTCGAGCAACAGCTTCACTACCTGGTGCAGCTGGTACCCGAGCGCAATGACAAGGGCGAGATCACCAGCGTACTGTCCCTGGCACGGGACATCACCAACATCCGCAAAGCCGAGCGCCGACTGGCCGACAGCAACCAGCAACTGCGCGATCTGGCTAGCCGCCGGGAATCGGCCCGCGAAGAGGAACGCAAACTGATCGCCCAGGAAATCCACGATGAACTGGGCCAGCACCTGACGGCCTTGCGCATGGGGATTTCCCTGCTACACCTGCAATTCGGCGCGCAGGCACCGGGATTGAACGAGGCCGTGGAGGGCCTGATGGGGTTGTGCGACCGCACCATACAGGTCGTACGCTCCATCGCCACGTCCCTGCGTCCAGCGGTTCTCAACATGGGACTCTACCCAGCACTGGAATGGCTGATCGATGATTTTCGCCAACACACCCGAATTGCCTGCGAACTCACCACCCACAGCGAAGAACCTGCCTTGACCGACGACCAGGCCACCACTGCCTTTCGCATCGTCCAGGAGGCGCTGAACAACGTCGCCCGTCACTCCGGTGCCACACGTGCGGTGGTAAGTCTCGAGCGTATCGACGATGCCTGCCGTCTGGACATCACCGACAACGGCCGCGGCTTCGACCCGACCGCGGTCAACAAGCGCTCGCTGGGCCTCACGGGCATGCGCGAGCGCGGCATCAGTCTGGGTGGCGAAGTGGTGATTTTCAGCCATCCCGGACAAGGCACCACTGTCCAGGCAACCCTCCCCATCAAGTCGAACCAGGAACCCTCATGACGCGGATCATGATCGCTGACGATCACACCATCATGCGCAATGGCCTCAAGCAACTGATCGAGTTCGACAGTCGCCTGCAGGTGGTCGCGGAAGCGGAGAACGGCGGCCAGGTGCTG
Organism: Pseudomonas mendocina; assembly: GCF_003008615.1. Taxonomy (NCBI): domain Bacteria; kingdom Pseudomonadati; phylum Pseudomonadota; class Gammaproteobacteria; order Pseudomonadales; family Pseudomonadaceae; genus Ectopseudomonas; species Ectopseudomonas mendocina. Next base: position 2,768,734 of record NZ_CP027657.1, on the reverse strand, counting down.
GAGCACCTGCGCCAGATAGAAGTCGACCTGGTCCTGCTGGACATGAGCATGCCCGGCATCAGTGGCGAGGATCTGATCTCGCGCATTCACGGCCATTACGCCAAGCTGCCGATCCTGGTGCTGAGCATGCACAACGAGCCCCAGATCGCACAGCGCGCGCTACGCGCCGGCGCCAGTGGCTACCTGACCAAGGATCACAACGCCGAAACCCTCCTCGCGGCCATCAACAAGGTCGCCAACGGTGGACGCTACCTGGATCCACGCATCGCCGAGCAACTGGCCTTCGCCAACGCCGAACCGCGCGACACCGGCCTGGACAGCCTGTCGGATCGGGAATTCCAGATCCTGCGTCTGCTCGCCGATGGCCTGAGCGTCAACCAGATCGCCGAGCGCCTGGCGATCAGCAACAAGACCGTCAGCACCCACAAGACCCGGCTCATGGAAAAGATGGGATTCAACTGCAACGCCGACATCATCCGCTATGCAATGACCGAACGCTTGTCGAGGTAGGAAAAGCCCTACAAAAAAACGGAGTGTCCCTATGCCATCATCGGGATACGCCGATCCTCCAACCGCCACGCACACACCATCCTGATAGCCAAGACCGGGTAGCCCATACCCGACTCCGCTGCTCGATGGAGTGTGAACGTGACCGCTCAGACCACCGCCCCCCGAATCTCCTGGCTACCCGCGGCCCTGGCCAGCCTTGGCAGCCTGTCGCTCGCCGGAATGATCCTTGTGCTACCCAGCGACTATTGGCTGGCCGCCGCGCTGCTGCCCGGCGCCCTGGTACATGCCAGCGTGCGCAGCCTGGCGAGACAACAGGCCATGGCCGTCGCGCAGGCCTACCAGGCCGGCCTCGATGCCGGCCGGAGCGAGGAAGCTGATCGCCACGTCGACGGCCTGGACGACCTCTGCCGCAACATTTCCCCCGTCTGGTCGCAACAGATCGAAGCCGCCCGCCAGCACACGCAGACGGCCATCGAATCCCTCAGCGAACGCTTCACCCACCTGGCGCAACGCATCAGTGCGGTGGTCAGTGCCGATAACCAGGCCGACGATCAGTCGCTGCTGACTCTGCTGGCCGGCAGCGAGCAAGAGCTGGAAGCCATCGTCGACCAGTTGCGCCTTGCCCTGAACAGCAAGGAAACGCTACTGAACGAGGTCGTCAGCCTCAGCGGCTACACCTCTCAGCTGCGCGCCATGGCCAAGGAAGTCGGCGACGTGGCCAAGCAGACCAACCTGCTGGCCCTCAATGCCGCCATCGAAGCAGCCCGTGCCGGCGAGGCCGGGCGTGGTTTCGCCGTCGTCGCCGACGAAGTGCGCAAGCTATCCACCCTCTCGGAGGCCACGGGCAAACGCATCGACGACACCATCGAAACCGTCAGCTCAGCCATCGAGCGCACCTTGCAAGTCTCCAGCGAACACGCCGACCGCGACGCCAGCACCCTGAAAAGTGCCAGCCAGGTCATCCGCCAGATCACCGCTGATCTGCGCGGCAGTGCGACCCGGCTGGTAGACCACGGCGTGACGCTGCAACAGGAAAACAAGGTGGTCGGCGAGGAAATCTCCGAAGTGCTGGTGGCGCTGCAGTTCCAGGATCGGGTCAGCCAGATGCTCGGCCACATGCGCGACGACATCGAACGGCTGGGCATGCGCCTGAGCGCCTCTTGCGAACGGGTCGACGCGCGCAGCTGGCTCACCGAGCTGTCGCACACCTACACCATGCCCGAGCAGCATGCCATCCATCACGGCCGCCGCGCAGTTGCCACCGACAGCGCTTCCGACATCACCTTCTTCTGAGGACATACCCCATGGCCAAGACCATTCTCATCGTCGACGACTCCGCCTCCATCCGCCAGGTCGTGGGCATGACGCTGAAAAGCGCCGGCTACGACGTGCTGGAAGGGATCGACGGCAAGGACGCACTGGGCAAGCTGGACGGACGCAAGGTGCACCTGATCATCAGCGACGTGAACATGCCGAACATGGACGGCATCACCTTCCTCAAGAACGTCAAGCAGCTGCCCGCCTACAAGTTCACCCCGGTGATCATGCTGACCACCGAAGCCGGCGACAACAAGAAGGCCGAAGGTCAGGCCGCCGGGGCCAAGGCCTGGGTGGTCAAGCCGTTCCAGCCGGCGCAGATGCTGACCGCCGTATCCAAGCTGATCCTGCCCTGATCGGGAGCCCGCCATGAATAACCTGGAATCCGCCAATGGCAGCCGCCATCTGGCCCTGGACAGTGTCCTGACCATCTACACCGCCGCCGACACCAAGCTGCTGCTGGCCAACGCCCTGCAAGGCGCGGTGGATCTGCGTCTGGATCTCAGTGCCATCGAGGAAGTCGATTGCGCCGGCCTGCAACTGCTGCTGGCGACCTGCCAGGAAGCCCGACGCCAGCACGTCAGCCTTCACCTCGAAGGGGCCAGCCCGGCCATGACCGAAATCCTGCAACTGAGCGGCCTGCATGACCTGCTCCTCAGCGGAGGGCTGCACTGATGAACCTCGATAGCGTGATCGGCACCTTCATTGCCGAATGCCGCGAGCTGCTGCAACAGATGGAAGACGCCCTGCTGCAGATCGAGCAGTCGCCGAACGACCCCGAACTGATCAATGCCATCTTCCGGGCCGCCCATACCATCAAAGGCTCCTCCGGGCTGTTCGGCTTCGACTCCATCGTCACCTTCACCCATGTCGCCGAAAGCGTGCTGGATCGCGTCCGCGCCGGCGAACTGCCGTTCAGTGCCGAACTCAGTGCCCTGATGCTGCAGGTAGGCGACCACCTGGTGGGCCTGGTGGATCATATCGCCGAGGGTCGCGACCTGGCTGCGTTGCCCGAGCCTATGAACATCCGCCAGACCGAGCTGGTGCAAGGCCTCAGCCAGTACCTGGAAGGCATCCCGGCACATGCTGCAGAGCCCACTCACGAGCAGGCACCGGCATCCTGCGACGGCGTGGTCAGGCCGCACTGGCACCTGTCCCTGCGCTTCGGCGCCGATAGCCTGCGCAACGGCATGGATCCGGTAGCCTTCCTGCGTTACCTGGCCACGTTCGGCGAGTTGCTGCACGTCGAACCGGTGCTCGACCACCTGCCCGGCTTCGACACCCTGGATCCGGAGACCTGCTACCTCGGCCTGGAAGTCGCCTTTCGCAGCGACGCCGAACAGGCGCAGATCGAAGGCGCCTTCGACTTCGTCCGCGAGGACGGACGCATCCGCATCCTGCCGCCCGGCGCGCCCCTGGCCAGTTATGCAGCGCTGCTCGCCGAACAGGCCGAGGAAGGCGATGGCCAACGCCAGCGTCTGCTGCGCTGCGGCACCCTGAGCGACGCCGAGCTGGCTCTGCTGAATGCCCCGCAAACGAACCAACCGGCCGCTGCCAGCCTGGACGCCCCTGCAACGCCAAATGAGCCGAGCGAAGCCAGCGCTACCAGCAAGGCCACCAAGGAAACCGCTCGCGCCGGCGGCGAATCCAACCTGATCCGCGTCGATGCCGGCAAGCTGGATCAACTGATCAACCTGGTGGGTGAGCTGATCATCGCCGGTGCCAACACCCGCATGCTTGCCCAGGACTGCGGCCTGGTGGACATGAGCGAATCGGCCGAGACCCTCTCACGCCTCGTGGAAGAAGTCCGCGACTCGGCATTGACCCTGCGCATGGTGCAGATCGGCGCCACCTTCAATCGCTTCCAGCGCGTGGTACGCGACGTCTCCAGGGAGCTGGGCAAGGACATCGTCCTGCACATCAGTGGCGGCGACACCGAGCTGGACAAGACAGTAGTGGAAAAGATCGGTGATCCGCTCACCCATCTGGTGCGCAATGCCATGGATCATGGCATCGAACCGGCCGAGCTGCGTCGCGCCAGCGGCAAGCCGCTGCAAGGCGTGGTGCGCCTCAATGCCTACCATGAAGCCGGCGGTATCGTCATCGAAGTGAGCGACGACGGCGGCGGCCTCAACCCGCAGAAAATTCTCGCCAAGGCCGTACAGCGTGGACTGGTCAGCGAAGGCCAGCAACTCTCGGAAAAGGACATCTTCAACCTGATCTTCGAGCCCGGTTTCTCCACCGCCGAGCAGATCAGCAACCTCTCCGGTCGCGGCGTCGGCATGGACGTGGTCAAGCGCAACATCACCGCCCTGCGCGGCACCGTGGAGCTGGACAGCCAACTGGGCAGCGGAACCTGCGTGCGTATCCGCCTGCCACTGACCCTGGCCATCATCGACGGTTTTCTGATCGGCATCGGCAGCTCCAGCTACGTGGTGCCACTGGACATGGTCGAGGAGTGCATCGAGCAGCCCAGCGACAACCTGGACGACCTCGACCAGTTGGATCTACGCGGCGACGTGCTGCCCTTCATCCGCCTGCGCAACCTGTTCGAGGAAACCAGCCCGCGCCCGCGCCGGGAAAACGTAGTGGTGGTCAGCTACGCCGGGGTGCGCGCCGGCCTGGTGGTCGATCAGCTGCATGGCGAGTTCCAGACCGTGATCAAGCCGCTGGGCAAGGTATTCGGCCAGGTCTCGGCGCTCTCCGGCTTCACCATCCTGGGAAGCGGCGCGGTGGCGCTGATTCTCGACATCCCCGGCCTGCTCGCCCAGTTCGCGCAGAGCGGCAGTCACCGAATTCTCTCTTCACCCCAACCCCTGAGGAGTGCCATGCAATGAGCCTCTCCATTCGTATCGTTGCCCTGATCGCCACAGCCATCCTCGCGTTGCTGGCTCTGGCATCCGGGCTTGTCGCCAACCTGCTTCTGCCCTTCGCCATCCTGGCAGCCGCTGCCGTGGCCTTCCAGGGCCTGCTGCTGCAACGCACGCTGACTCGTCAGCTCGGCGCCGAACCCGAGGCCCTGCTGGGCTTCGCCGAGCGCCTGGCTCGTGGCGAAACCAGCCATCAGCTGCCAACCCGGAGCGACCTAGGCTCACTGCTGGTTCATCTGCAGCAGATCGCCGGTTACATCGGCGGGCTTTCCCACAACCTGCATCACGTCAGCGACGAGCATGCCCGTGGCGACATCGATGTCACCCTGGACACCCGGCTGCCAGGCTTCTACGGCGACATGGCACAAAGCATCAATGCGCTGGTGGCCAGCCACATCGACGTGAAGAAAAAAGCCATGGCCTGCATCCGTGGTCTGGCAGACGGCAACCTGCGTGCACCGCTGGAAGCGTTTCCCGGCAAGAAGGCCTTCATCAACGAAAGCATCGAGGCCCTGCGCCGCAACCTCACGGGCCTGCTGAGCGAAATGCGCCACATGTCCGACGAGCATGACAAGGGTGACATCGACGTCGTCATCGATGCCTCACGCTTCCAGGGCAGCTATGCCGAGATCGCCCAGGGTATCAACGCCATGGTCGCCGGCCATATCAGCGTGAAGAAAAAGGCCATGGCCTGCGTCCAGGCCTTCAGTCTGGGTGACCTCAAGGCACCGTTGGAGCCCTTCCCCGGCAAGAAAGCCTTCATCAACGACACCCTCGAAACCCTGCGCAGCACGCTGACCGAGCTGATCGCCGAGATGCGCCATATGTCCGATGAACACGACAAGGGCGACATCGACGTCACCATCGACGTGACGCGCTTCCAGGGCAGTTACGCCGAGATCGCCAAGGGCATCAACGCCATGGTCGCCGGCCATATCGCCGTGAAGAAGAAAGCCATCGCCTGCGTGCAGGAGCTGGGCGCCGGCAACCTCGAAGCCCACCTGGAAACCTTCCCTGGCAAGAAGGTGTTCATCAACGAAACCATCGAACAGCTGCGCACCAACATGGTCGCGCTGATCGAGGACACCAGCCTGCTCAGCGAATCGGCGATGCATGGCAAGCTCGATGTACGCGCCGACGCCAACCGCCACAAAGGTTACTACCGCAACATCGTCAACGGGTTCAACGGCACGCTGGAAGCCATCATCACGCCGGTCAACGAAGCCATGGCCGTGATCTCGGCGCTGGCCGAAGGCGACCTGACCCGAACCATGAACGGGCAGTACAAGGGACACCTGGCCGAGCTGCAGCAGTCGCTTAACGGCACGGTCAGCAAACTGGCGGACATCATCGGCCAGGTTCACCAGTCCACCGGCATGCTCACCAGTGCAGCCGAGGAAATTTCCGCCACGGCACAAAGCCTCAGTCAGGCAGCCTCGGAACAGGCAGCCTCGGTAGAAGAAACCAGCGCCTCGATGGAGCAGATGTCGGCCTCCATCGCGCAGAACACCGACAACGCCAAGGTTACCGACGGCATGGCCAGCAAGGCCGCCCGTGAAGCCGACGAAGGCGGCCAGGCCGTACGCGACACCGTCTCGGCCATGAAGACCATCGCCGAGAAGATCAGCATCGTCGACGACATCGCCTACCAGACCAACCTGCTGGCCCTCAACGCCGCCATCGAGGCCGCCCGCGCCGGCGAGCACGGCAAGGGCTTCGCCGTGGTCGCCGCCGAAGTACGCAAGCTGGCCGAACGCAGCCAGGTGGCCGCCCAGGAGATCAGCGAAGTGGCCAAGAGCAGCGTCTCCCTGGCCGAACGCGCCGGCAGCCTGCTCGATCAGATGGTGCCCTCGATCACCCGAACCTCCGACCTGGTGCAGGAGATCGCCGCCGCCTCGCAGGAGCAGACCACCGGTGTCAGCCAGATCAGCGCCGCCATGGCCCAGCTCAGCGACATCACCCAGCAGAACGCGGCGGCCTCCGAGGAACTGGCCGCCACCTCGGAAGAGATGACCGGGCAATCGGCCAACCTGCAGAACCTGATGCAGTTCTTCCAGCTGGCCAGCCACAGCGGCACGGCCGCCATATCGCGCGCCCTGCGCTCAGTACCGCAGGCGGCACGCGGCACTCCCGCGATGCAGGCCGACGAGCAAGACGGCGGCTTCGTCCGCTTCAGGAGCTGAATATGAGTCTCGATCTCGCGTTGCTCGCCAATGACGAGCAACAACGCCAGTACCTGACCTTCCGAGTCGGCCGTGACCTGTTCGGCGTCGCCACTCGCTACGTCCGGGAGATCCTCGAATTCCACAACATCACCCAGGTACCAATGATGCCGCCGCTGGTACGCGGCGTGATCAACCTGCGCGGTACCGTGGTGCCGATCATCGACCTGGCCGAGCGCTTCGGCCTCGGCAACACCGAACTGGGCTCGCGCACCTGCATCGTCATCCTCGAGTTGCAGGACGGTGACGAGGCCCAACTGATGGGAGCACTGGTCGATGCCGTCACCGCCGTCGCCGAAATAGAGCCGGGCGCCCTGCGCCAGGCGCCGGCCTTCGGTAGCCGTGTGCCCCCTGAATACATCGAAGACCTCGCCCGCGTGGACGAACGCTTCCTCACCCTGCTGCGCATGGAGCAGGTGCTGAACGTCGCCCAGATCGCCGCGCTGGCGGGTCAGCGCACTACCCCCCGACTGTCTCTGGTCTGAATGCGCCAACGCGCACAGGAGTCCTGAAAATGACCATCAGCAAGAAAATGATCCTCCTCGTGATGTCCGCCCTGCTCGGCATCCTGCTGCTATCAGGGGTCGCCTACCAGCAGATGAACCAGGTCTACACCGCCGCCGACTTCGGCAACAAGAACTCGGTACCGAGCATCGTCGCCCTGAACAAGCTGCGCAACGCGGTGAATACCGAGATTCAGCTGGTCTACACCCACATCCTCAGCACCGACGACAAGACCATGGCGGATATAGACGCCACCCTCAAGGCCAACAGAGGCGACATCCAGGCCGCCATCGACGACTATGCCAAGCTGATCACGGATGACCTCGATCAGCAGTTCCTGGACGCTGACCGCAAAGGCATCGCCGACTTCGTGCAAGGCGCCGAGACGGTGCTGACGCTCTCGCGCACCAACCAGAACGAGCAGGCGCGCGACAGCATGATCAGCCTCACCCAAAACGTCATCACACCGCTGCGCGACACCTTCAACAAGCACCGTGACCACAACGTGAAGCTGGCCACCGACGCCGGCCAGCAGGCCGAAGCCATTCGTCAGCAAGCCACACTGGTCTCCATCATCGTATCGGTCACGACCCTGGTGATCATTGCCCTGCTGGGCACCGTCATCACCCGCAACCTGCTGCGCCAGCTCGGTGGCGAGCCAGCTTATGCCGTGGAGGTGGTAAGCCGCATCGCTGCCGGTGACCTCACCGTCAACGTCGAGACCAAGGGCGGCGACACCAGCATGCTCGCGGCGATCAAGAGCATGGCGGAAAAGCTCGGCCATATCATCGGTGAAGTACGCAGCAATGCCGACGCCCTGACCAGTGCCTCCGAGCAGATTTCCGCCACCGCCCAGAGCATGAGCCAGGGCGCCTCGGAGCAGGCGGCTTCGGTCGAGGAAACCAGCGCCTCGATGGAGCAGATGTCCGCCTCCATCGCGCAGAACACCGAAAACGCCAAGGTCACCGACGGCATGGCCGGCAAGGCCTCTCGTGAGGCCGACGAAGGCGGCCAGGCTGTCAAGGACACCGTCAGCGCGATGAAAACCATTGCCGAGAAGATCAGCATCGTCGACGACATCGCCTATCAGACCAACCTGCTCGCCCTCAACGCCGCCATCGAGGCCGCCCGCGCCGGCGAGCATGGCAAGGGTTTCGCCGTGGTCGCCGCCGAGGTGCGCAAACTGGCCGAACGCAGCCAGATCGCTGCTCAGGAAATCAGCGAAGTGGCCAAGAACAGCGTCTCCCTGGCCGAACGCGCTGGCAGCCTGCTCGATCAGATGGTGCCCTCCATCGCCAAGACCTCCGATCTGGTGCAGGAGATCGCCGCCGCCTCGGAAGAGCAGACCACCGGCGTCAGTCAGATCAATACGGCCATGAGCCAGCTCAGCGAGATCACCCAGCAGTCCGCCTCCTCCGCCGAGGAACTGGCGGCCACCGCAGAAGAGATGAGCGGCCAGGCCGAGCAACTGCAGCAACTGATGGACTTCTTCAAGGTCAGCCAGATCGGCAAGGGCGTCCGGGAGACGACGGCCAAGAGCAAGGCCAGCGCACCGCGCAAGGTCGCTCGACGCAGCGACGAACATGACGAGGAAGCCTACGACGACCAGGTGCCGGCCGGCTTCGTCCGCTTCCAGCATTGATCCGACCCTCGATCCCGTGACCGGGGCACCCACCAGTGCCCCCAGGAGCGCAGCATGTCCAATCTATTCAGCCGCCCCGGCAACGACGCCCAGCCGGATGCGCCCCAGCAGTACCTGACCTTTACCCTGGCCGACGAACTATTCGCCGTCGGCACCCGCAGTGTCCGCGAGATCATCGAGTACGGTCGCCTCACTCCGATGCCGATGATGCCGTCCTGCGTGCTTGGGGTGATCAACCTGCGCGGCGGCGTGGTGCCGATCATGGATCTACGCCAGCGTTTCGGCGCCGAACGAACCGCCATCGGCCGACGCAGCTGCATCGTCATCCTGGAGGTGGAACGCGACGCTGTGCGCCAGGTGATGGGCATCGTGGTCGAGGCAGTCAATGCCGTCATCGAGATAAACGCCCAGGACATCGAACCGCCCCCCAGCTTCGGCGCCCACATCCGCACCGATTTCATCCGCGGCATGGGCAAACTCGACGGTCGCCTGGTGGCGTTGCTGGACATCAGCCAGGTGCTGTCGCTGGACGACCTGCACCTGCTGGCCGAAGCCAGCCAACCCGACGCATTACCGCAGTCAGCCTGAGCAGGAGTCCATCATGACCGATCTCAGCCTCTCCAACCGCGAGTTCCAGCAGTTTCGCGGCATGATCCACGAGATCGCCGGCATCGCCATGTCCGATGCCAAGCGCCAACTCATCGCCGGCCGGCTGAGCAAGCGCCTGCGCCACTTCGGCCTGGGCAGCTACGGTGATTACTACCAGGTGCTGATGAAGGACAAGGGCGAACTGCAGATCGCCGTCGACCTGCTGACCACCAACGAGACCTATTTCTTCCGCGAACCCAAGCATTTCGACTTCCTTCGCGAAAAACTCACCACCGAGCTACGCGGCGGCAGTGGCCCACTGCGTATCTGGAGCGCAGCCTGCTCCAGTGGCGAGGAGCCCTACACCCTTGCCCTGCTGCTGGCCGACACTACCGCTGGCCGCCCCTGGGAAATCCTCGCGTCGGACATCAGCACACGCATCCTCGACAAGGCACGCGCCGGGCTCTATCCCCTGGAGGACGCCGAGGGCATTCCCGGCGCACTACGCCAGCGCTTCTGCCTCCAGGGCACCGGCCGCAACCAGGGCCTGTTCACCCTGGATCCGACGCTGAAGCGCCATGTGCAGTTTCGCCAGATCAACCTCAACAATACCCTGCCGGATGTCGGCATGTTCGATGTGATCTTCCTGCGCAACGTGATGATCTATTTCGACGCCGAGACCAAGCGCCAGGTCGTGCAACGCCTGTGCGCACGCCTGCGCCCGGGGGGCTACTTCCTGGTCAGCCACTCGGAGAGCCTCAACGGCATCAGCGATGAGCTGCAATCGGTGCGTCCCTCGATCTACCGGAGGCCCCATGCGTGAGCCCAAGGGCGTTATCGAGGTGTTCCTGCAGCCGGGCGAGTTGTACTTTGGCGACCGCTACACCCGCATGCGCACACTGCTGGGCTCCTGCGTCTCCATCGTGCTCTGGCACCGTGGGGCACTGCTGGGCGGCATGTGCCACTACATGCTGCCGACCTGCCGTTATCCCGGCCGGGTACCGGACGGACGCTACGCCGATGCCGCTCTGCACCAGTTGCTCACGGACATCCGTAGCAGCGGTACACGTGCCACCGATTACCGCATCAGCCTGTTCGGCGGCGGCAATATGCTGGGCAGCCGCGCCGTCAATCACATCGGTCAGCAGAACATCGAAGCCGGCCTGACCCTGCTGTCCAACCACGGTTTGACCTGCCATGCCCGGCATGTCGGTGGCGCGGACTATCGCAACCTGATCTTCGACGTCTGGAGCGGCAACATCGCACTGCGCCATCCCAATCCCCAACAAGTCGCCAGTCGACGCTACGAGGCCTGCTCGCCATGAACAAGATCAAGGTGATGATCGTCGACGACTCGGCGGTGGTGCGGCAGGTGCTGACCGGCAGCCTGTCCGGTTACAGCGGCATCGAGGTGATCGGCGCCGCCGCCGATCCGCTGTTCGCGCTGGAGCGGATGAACCGCAATTGGCCGGACGTGATCGTGCTGGACGTGGAAATGCCGCGCATGGACGGCATTTCCTTCCTGAAGAAACTGATGGTGGAGCGGCCAACGCCGGTGGTGATCTGCTCCACCCTCACCGAGAAAGGTGCAGCCACCACCATGGAGGCCCTCGCCGCAGGCGCCGTGGCCATCGTCACCAAGCCCCAGGGCAACCTGCGCCAGTTCCTCGTCGAAGCCACCGAAGAACTGGTGGGCGCCATCAAGGCCGCCTCCCAGGCCCGTCTGAAACGCATGAACGGTGCCATGCCTGCTCCGTCGATGGCCCCCAAACTCACGGCTGACGCCATTCTGCCCGCCGCCAGCCCGGCCGCGATGACTCGCACCACCGAACGCGTGGTGGCCATTGGCACCTCCACCGGCGGCACCCAGGCGCTGGAACGCGTTCTCACCGCCCTGCCACGGGTCTGCCCGGGTATCGTCATCGTCCAGCACATGCCGGAGCGCTTCACCGCCGCCTTCGCCGAACGCCTCAACGGCCTGTGCCAGATCGAAGTGCTGGAAGCGCGCCATGGTGACCGAATCATGCCCGGCCGTGCCCTGATCGCCCCCGGTGGCCGCCATATGCTGCTCAAGCGCAGCGGCGCGCAGTATCTGGTCGAAGTGGTCGACGGCCCGCCCGTGAGCCGCCACAAACCCTCGGTGGACGTGCTGTTCCGCTCCACCGCTCGCGCCGCCGGAGCCAACGCCACCGGCATCATCATGACCGGCATGGGTGACGATGGCGCCCGTGGTCTGCGCGAGATGTTAGAGGCCGGCGCCCAGACCTTCGGCCAGGACGAAGCCAGCTGCGTGGTCTACGGCATGCCCAAGGAAGCGAAGAAGCTCGGCGCGGTCAATCGCGAGATCCCGTTGGAGCAAATTCCCACGGCCATCCTGCGCGGCGAGCGCGCCTGACCGGCAACCTTTCCCCGCCCGCCCCAGCGGGCGTAGAATCAGCGCATTCCTCGCCAGAAATCCTCCGGCGGGCCCGTGAGCCCCGGCCGTACGAACGGTGATCCCGTTTCGTCATGCAGCCTCATGAAACTGCGGCGATCTGCCGCCGACGACGCTCACCGCACACCTAACCGAATTAGCCGCAGGATCATCGTCATGCCTGATTACCGCTCGAAAACCTCCACCCACGGCCGCAACATGGCCGGCGCCCGCGCCCTGTGGCGCGCCACCGGGATGAAGGACGAAGACTTCAAGAAACCGATCATCGCCATCGCCAACTCCTTCACCCAGTTCGTACCGGGCCACGTGCACCTGAAGGATCTGGGCCAGCTGGTCGCCCGCGAGATCGAGAAGCACGGCGGTGTAGCGAAAGAATTCAACACCATCGCCGTCGATGACGGCATCGCCATGGGCCACGACGGCATGCTCTATTCGCTGCCGAGCCGCGAGATCATCGCCGACTCCGTCGAGTACATGGTCAACGCCCACTGCGCCGACGCCATCGTCTGCATCTCCAACTGCGACAAGATCACCCCCGGCATGCTGATGGCCGCCCTGCGCCTGAACATCCCGGTGGTGTTCGTGTCCGGCGGGCCGATGGAAGCGGGCAAGACCAAACTGGCCAGCCATGGCCTGGATCTGGTCGACGCCATGGTCATCGCCGCCGACTCCAGCGCCTCCGACGAGAAGGTCGCCGAGTACGAGCGCAGCGCCTGCCCGACCTGCGGCAGCTGCTCCGGCATGTTCACCGCCAACTCGATGAACTGCCTGACCGAAGCCCTGGGCCTGTCCCTGCCAGGCAACGGCTCCACCCTGGCCACCCACAGCGACCGCGAACAACTGTTCCTGCGCGCCGGCCGCCTGGCCGTCGAGCTGTGCCAGCGCTATTACGGTGAAGGCGACGAGTCGGTACTGCCGCGCAACATCGCCAACTTCAAGGCGTTCGAGAACGCCATGATGCTCGACATCGCCATGGGCGGTTCGACCAACACCATCCTGCACCTGCTGGCCGCCGCCCAGGAAGCCGAGATCGACTTCGACCTGCGCGACATCGATCGCCTGTCGCGCAAGGTGCCGCAGCTGTGCAAGGTGGCGCCGAACATCCAGAAGTACCACATGGAAGACGTGCACCGCGCCGGCGGCATCTTCTCCATCCTCGGCGAACTGGCCCGTGGCGGCCTGCTGCACACCGACGTACACACCGTGCACACGCCGAACATGGCCGAAGCCATCGCCCAGTGGGACATCACCCAGACCCAGGACGAGGCCGTGCACCACTTCTTCAAGGCAGGCCCTGCCGGCATCCCCAGCCAAACCGCGTTCAGCCAGAGCACCCGCTGGCCGAGCCTGGACGATGACCGCGCCGGAGGCTGCATCCGCAGCGTCGAGCACGCTTATTCGCAGGAAGGCGGCCTGGCCGTGCTGTACGGCAACATCGCTCTGGACGGCTGCGTGGTGAAGACCGCCGGCGTGGACGAGTCCATCCACGTGTTCGAAGGCAACGCCAAGGTCTTCGAAAGCCAGGACAGCGCGGTCAAAGGCATCCTCGCCGACGAAGTGAAGGAAGGTGACATCGTCATCATCCGTTACGAAGGCCCGAAAGGCGGCCCGGGCATGCAGGAAATGCTCTATCCGACCAGTTACCTGAAGTCCAAGGGCCTGGGCAAGGCCTGTGCCCTGCTCACCGACGGTCGTTTCTCCGGCGGCACCAGCGGCCTGTCCATCGGCCACGCCTCGCCGGAAGCTGCCGCAGGCGGCGCCATCGGTCTGGTCAAGGACGGCGACAAGGTACTGATCGACATCCCCAACCGCAGCATCAACCTGCTGGTCAGCGATGAAGAACTGGCTTCCCGTCGCGCCGAGCAGGACAAGAAAGGCTGGAAGCCGGCCGCACCGCGCACCCGCAAGGTGACCACGGCACTCAAGGCCTACGCCCTGCTCGCCACCAGCGCCGACAAGGGCGCCGTGCGCAACAAGGCGCTGCTGGACGGCTGATTTTCAGCCCCGCAGCATGAAGAAGCCTGGCTCTGTGCCGGGCTTTTTTCTGTCTGCTGGTTTTGCATCTGACGGTGATCGCCCGCAAGCTGGCAACTCGGTCATGCACGGGAGAAGCACATGCGCATCGGTCTGATCGCCGACACCCACAACCTGCTGCGCCCCGAGGCGCTGGCCGCGCTGCAGGGTGTCGATCACCTGATCCATGCCGGTGACATCGGCGGGTCGCATATCCTGGCTGAGCTGGAGCACATCGCGCCGCTTTCGGTGGTACGCGGCAACAACGATCAGGAGCCATGGGCCGATGACATTCCCGAGCACCTGACCCTGAGCTTCGGCGCCATCACGCTGCACGTGCTGCACGACCTCAAGCAACTGGAGGTCGACCCGGCGGCACAGGGCATCGATGTGGTGATCGCTGGCCATTCGCACAAGCCTCTGCACGAAGAACGCAATGGTGTGCTCTACCTCAACCCCGGCAGCGCCGGGCCGCGGCGCTTCAAGCTGCCCATCGGCGTGGGCATCCTGCATATCGAAGGTCGGCAGGTGCGGGCCGAACTGATCACGCTGCAGGTCTGATGCGGGAGCTGGAATTGGTGGGCTGAAGCGGATCGCCGCCCGGCCCCCCCTACTCGATCGGGCATGGCTGTAGGGTGGACTGCAGCCCACCAATCAAGACACCACGCTAGCAAGACAGATGAAAGAGCCTCATCCACCCTGCTGTGACATTCGACCTTGAAAAACGCCATGGACGAAGCCATCTAGGTAGATACGGCATTTTCGCGCCGACCCCATTCACGCCTGATGGAGAATCCCATGACCCTCGACGAGCTCAACGCCATTCCCGGCGTGACCGCCAAGCCCGACGTCGCCACCGCCGACTTCGTCTACAACCACACCATGATCCGCGTGAAGGATCTGCAGAAATCGCTGGATTTCTACACCCGCGTGCTGGGCTTCACCCTGCTGGAGAAGAAGGAGTTCCCCGAGGCCGAGTTCAGCCTGTACTTCCTCGCGCTGATCAATGACAAGTCGCAGATTCCCGCCGACCCGGCCGCTCGCCACCAATGGCGCAAATCCATCCCCGGCGTGCTGGAGCTGACCTACAACTACGGCACCGAGAACGACCCGGAGTTTTCCTACCACAGCGGCAACAGCGACCCGCGCGGGTTTGGTCACCTGTGCGTAGCAGTGCCGGACATCAAGGCCGCCTGCCAGCGTTTCGAAGACCTCGGCGTGACCTTCCAGAAGCGCCTCACCGACGGCCGCATGCGCGACATCGCCTTCATCAAGGATCCGGACGGCTACTGGGTGGAGATCATCCAGTTCACCGAGGTCGACTGATCCGCAGGGCAAACCTCGGTCGCGGCTAAAGCCCCTCCCACACGCCCACTGAACCGTGGGAGGGGCTTTAGCCGCGACGCCCCACGAGACAACTCAGGTAGAATCGCCGCTTTTTCCGGTCGACTGCCATGAACAACCCTCAAATCCCCGAAGCACGTAACGAGCTGCTCTACGGCCTGGACGACAAGCCACGCCCGCTGGCCGCGTTGCTTGCCGCGCTGCAACACCTGCTCGCGATCATCGTCCCCATCGTCACCCCTGGCCTGCTGATCTGCCAGGCCATCGGCGTTTCAGCGCGCGATACCAACATCATCGTGTCGATGAGTCTGGTCATCTCCGGTATCGCCACCTACGTGCAGTGCCGCCGCTTCGGTCCGTTCGGCGCCGGCCTGTTGATCGTGCAGGGCACCAGCTTCAACTTCGTCGGCCCGCTGATCGCTGGTGGCGTACTGCTGGTCAATCAGGGCATGCCAGTGGAAACGGTAATGGCGACCATCTTCGGCGTGGTCATCACCGGCTCGTTCATCGAAATGGGCGTGTCGCGCATCCTGCCGTTCATCAAGCGCCTGATCAGCCCGGTGGTCACCGGCATCGTGGTGTTGATGATCGGCCTGACCCTGATCAAGGTCGGCCTGATCAGCATGGGCGGCGGCTACGCGGCGATGGGCAATGGCACCTTCGCCAACGGCGAGAACCTGCTGCTGTCGGGCGTGGTATTGGGCGCCATCATCGTGCTCAACCGCCTGCCGCTGGTGTGGCTGCGCAGTTGCGCGATCATCATCGCCCTGGCCATCGGCTATGCGCTGGCTGCCTACCTGGGGCGCCTGGACTTCACCGGCATGCGTGAAGCGCAGCTGTTCCAGGTGCCGATGCCGCTGCACTTCGGCCTGGCCTTCTCCTGGAGCCTGTTCATTCCCATGGTGGTGATCTACCTGGTGACGTCGCTGGAAGCCATCGGCGACGTCACCGCCACCAGCAAGCTGTCGCGCCAACCGGTCGAAGGCCCGCTGTGGATGCAGCGGATCAAAGGCGGCGTACTGGTCAACGGCGCCAACTCGCTGCTGGCCGGCCTGTTCAATACCTTCCCCAGTTCGGTGTTCGCGCAGAACAACGGCATCATCCAGCTGACCGGCATCGCCAGCCGTCACGTTGGCATGTGGATCGCCGTGATGCTGGTGGTGCTCGGCCTGTTTCCGGCGGTGGCCGGTGTGCTGCAGGCGGTGCCGGAGCCGGTGCTCGGTGGCGCGGCGCTGGTGATGTTCGGCGCAGTCGCTGCTGCAGGCATCAACATCCTCGCCGGCATCCAGTTGGATCGCCGCGCGCTGCTGATCATTTCGGTATCGCTGGCCCTCGGCCTGGGCTTCTCCCAGGTACCGGAGTTCCTCGCGCACCTGCCGGCCGGGCTGCGCAGCGTGCTGGAATCGGGTGTCGCCACCGGTGGTATCTGCGCCCTGCTGATGAACTGGTTCCTGCCGGAAACGCCAAAGCAGGCGGGCTGAGGTTCAGCTCACACCGACATAACGATCGGCACGGTGGTTGATGGCCAACACCAGGTTCAATACCACCGCGCCGAGTACCGACAGCAACACCTTGTCCGGTGTCACCACGAACGCCGCAGCCAGCACGATGGTCGCATCGATGCCCATCTGCACCGCGCCGGCGCGCAGACCGAAGCGCTCCTGCAGATACAGCGCGAGGATGTTCACCCCGCCGAGGCTGGCGCGATGACGAAACAGCATCAGCAACCCCAGCCCCATGGCCGCGCCGCCGAAAACGGCAGCGTAGATACTGCTGAGGTGGGCGAACGTGACCCACTGCGGCGTCAGCTCGGCCAGCAACGACACCAGCAGCACGGCGCAGCCTGTGCGCACGATGAAGCCCCAGCCCAGGCGCCAGATCCCCAGTAGGTAGAACGGCAGATTGACCAGGCAGAACACCAGACCAAACGACCAGCCCGCCTGATAGTTGGCGAGAAAGGCGATGCCGACAGTGCCGCCCGTGAGCAATCCGGCATGGGTATAGAACGCGATCCCCAGCGCCACCAGCGCAGTGCCGAACAGCATCGCCAGGGCATCCTCCCAAAGGGGATGACGGATGAAGAGTGCAGCAACGGCATTCGGCTGCTCGTCGGCGGTCGGTTGTTCAGTCATGGAAGAACCCGCAGCAAAGTTTACGCAAGCACGGCAAGGCAGAGGCAAGACGCTGGCCGCCGAGCAGCACCCGGAAAAGGCGCTGGCCGAGGCGGCCGGAAAGATCGTTAGGGTTATGTGTCGCGGCGTTCCCACACCTCGAAGGCGTAGAACGGTGTTTCAGCGGAAGCCGGATGCTCGACGCTGGAAGTCATGCGCCAATCGGCTTCGTCCACTTCAGGGAAGAACGCATCGCCCTCGGGATCGAGGCCGACACGAGTCAGGTACAGGCGCTGCGCCAGCTCCAGCCCCTGGGCATAAAGCTGGGCGCCGCCGATCAGCATCAACTCTTCAGCATCTTCTTCACGCGCCCAGGCATCGGCCCGCTCGATGGCCTCCTGCAGCGTGGTGAACACCTCGGCACCTTCCAGGGCCAGACCGACCTGGCGGCTCACCACCAGATTGAGTCGGCCGGGCAACGGGCGCCCCAGCGAATCCCAGGTCTTGCGACCCATGATGATCGGCTTGCCCAGGGTCATGGCCTTGAAGTGCTTGAGATCCGCCGGCAAGTGCCAGGGCAGTTGGTTATCGCGGCCGATCACGCGGTTGTGCGCGAGCGCGGCGATCAGGGAAAGGGGTAGAGTCTTGGTCATGGCGGCGAGCATAGCAGAGCGCCGGATGCGCGAGCAGCCACCTTTGGCATGGCCGATCCCAAGGTGGTCGCAGAATCGTCACACCTCATAAGGCAGGCTTGTCGCTCACGATGAACGAGGAAACGACCTGATGACCGCGACCTTCTTTCGCCCCTGGATGCTGCTCTGCGCTGGCCTGCTGATTGGCGCAGCGCCGGTACAGGCCGACAGCGTACAAGCTGCCATCGATTGGGCTCAGAACCAACCCGGCGTGCAGCCATATCGCCCTCAAGGCGAGCAGACAGCGTTGATCATCGCCCACCGCGGCGCCAGTGGTTATGTCCCCGAGCACACCCTGGCCGCCTATGCCCTGGCCGTGCTGCAGGGTGCCGACTATATCGAGCCGGATCTGGTGATGACGCGCGACGGCCAACTGGTGGCCCGTCACGATAACGAACTGGGGCTGACCACCGACGTCGCGCAGCGCCCCGAATTCGCCGCGCGCAAGCGTACCCAGACGGTGGACGGTCGCAGCCTGGAAGGCTGGTTCAGCGAAGACTTCACCCTCGCCGAACTGAAGACCCTGCGCGCCATCGAGCGCATCCCGCAGGTGCGCCCGGCCAACACGCGCTTCGACGGCCAGTTCGAGATTCCAACCCTGCAGGAAATCATCGACCTGGGCAGAAGGCTGGAAGCCAGCCAGCAACGTGTCATCGGCCTGTATCCGGAGACCAAACACCCCACTCACTTCCAGCAGCTCGGCCTGGCGATGGAACGGCCGCTGCTGGCCGTGCTCGAACGCAACGGCTACGACAGCGCCGAGGCGCCGGTGTATATCCAGTCCTTCGAGGTGGAGAACCTCAAGACCCTCAGCGGCCTGACCTCCATCCGCCTGATCCAGCTGCTCTGGATAGAGGGCCAGCCCTTCGATCAACAGGCGCTCGGCAGTGATTTGAGCTACCCACGGATGATCACGCCTGAAGGCCTCAAGAACATCGCCCGCTACGCCAGCGGCATCGGCCCGGAGAAAGGCATGGTCATCCCGCGTGACACCGCCGGCAAACTGAGCACACCGACCACCCTGGTGCGCGACGCCCATGCCGCCGGCCTCAAGGTGCATCCCTACACCTTCCGCGCCGAAAACAACTTCCTGCCGGACCACCTGCGCAGCGGCAGCGACCCGGCCAAGCGCGGCGATATCGACGCCGAGCTGCGCGCCTTTCTCGCCAGCGGCATCGACGGCCTGTTCATCGACCAGCCGGACATCGCCGTGCGCCTGCGCGACAAGCGCTGATTCGCACCCGGGCGGATCAGGGGTTATCCTCAACCTCTGATCCGCATGACGAGACGCCGCGTGACTGACGCCTCCTCCCCTACGCTTTTCCATCGCCTCTGGCTCAGCGAGACGATTCGCCTGCGTGAAGAACACGCAGGCCCCCTCGAAGACGCCGAAGCCAATCGCCTGGCGCGCGCCGAAGGCGGCGACCTGGCCGAACGCATTCAGCACCGCGCCCTGCTGCTGGCGCGTCGTGACGGCCAGTGGCAAGCCCTGCTGCACTGGCTGCAGGGCGCACGCCTGGCCGGTCTGCTACTGATGGTGCTGGCCCTGCTCAGCGGTGCCGGCATGGCGCTCGCCGCACTCGGCGACGGACGTCAGCCAGTCAACGTGTTCTGGGCACTGGGTAGTCTGCTGGGCCTCAACAGCCTGCTGCTGGTCGGCTGGTTGCTCGGCCTGCTGCTGACTCGCGACAACCCCGGTGCACTTGGACGCCTGTGGCTCTGGCTCAGCGAAAAGCTGGCACGCGACGCCAGCGCCGCGCAACTGGCTCCGGCCCTGCTGCTGATGCTGCAACGCCAGCGCCTGACCCGCTGGGGCCTGGGCCTGATGGTCAACGGCTTGTGGGCACTGGCGATGCTAACGGCGCTAATCACGCTGTTACTGCTGCTCGCCACGCGCCGCTACGGCTTCGTCTGGGAAACCACCATCCTCGGCGGCGATACCTTTATCGCGCTGACCCAGGCCATCGGCGCCCTGCCTGCCATGCTTGGCTTCAGCCTGCCAGACATCGAGCTGATCCGCGCCAGCGGCGATGCAGCCATCGCCAGTGAGGTAGCTCGGCAGAGCTGGGCCGGCTGGCTGGTCGGCGTGCTGCTGGTCTATGGCCTGCTGCCGCGTCTGCTGCTGGCGCTGCTGTGCCTGTGGCGTTGGCAGTCCGGCAAAGGCGCGCTGCACCTGGATCTCGACCTGCCCGGCTACGGCCTGTTGCGCCAGCGCTTGCAGCCGGACAGCGAACGCCTCGGCATCTGCGATCTGGCCCCCGCCGTACTGCATCAGCCACAAGCCGGCGCCAGTGCCCACGTTGGCAGCGGCGCCCTGCTGCTTGGCCTGGAACTGGACGACCGTCGCCCGTGGCCGCCCGCTTCCTTGCCCCAGGGCGTGGCTGACGCCGGGGTGATCGACAGCCGCGAGCAACGCCGCCAATTGCTCGAACAACTGACACGCTTCCCGCCCGAGCGCTTGGCGATCGCCTGCGACCCACGTCGCTCGCCGGATCGAGGCACCCTGGCGCTGCTCGGCGAACTGGCGCGCTCAGCCTCGGCCACGCGCATCTGGCTGCTAGCGCCAATGCCCGGCGAAACCTTGGACAGCGCACGCCTGGCCGACTGGCACCAGGCGCTGAATCAGCTGCAGCTCGCGCATCGCGACAGCTCGCCCCTGACCTGGCTGGAGACCGGCCATGACTGAGCCATTGAAACTCGCCCTGGTCGGCCACACCAATGTCGGCAAGACCTCGCTGCTGCGCACCCTGACCCGCGACATCGACTTCGGCGAGGTCTCGCCGCGCGCCAGCACCACCCGCCATGTCGAAGGCGCACGCCTGTCGGTGGATGGCCAGGCGCTGCTGGAGCTGTACGACACTCCAGGCCTGGAAGATGCCATCGCCCTGCTCGACTACCTGGAACGCCTCGACCGCCCCGGCGAGCGCCTGGATGGCCCGGCGCGTCTGGCGCGCTTTCTCGAGGGCAGCGAGGCGCGCCAGCGTTACGAGCAGGAAGCCAAGGTACTGCGCCAGTTGCTGGCCTCCGATGCCGGGCTGTACGTGATCGACGTGCGCGAACCGGTACTGGCCAAATACCGCGACGAACTGGCTGTACTCAACATGTGCGGCCGGCCGCTGCTGCCGGTGCTCAACTTCGTCGCCAGCGGCAGCCATCGTGAAAGCGAGTGGCGCGAGGCCCTGGCCCGCCTCGGTCTGCATGCGCTGGTGGCGTTCGACAGCGTGGCGCCACCCGAAGATGGCGAACGACGCCTGTATGAAAGCCTGGCCCTGCTGCTGGAGAAATCCCGCCCGCAGCTGCAAAGGCTGATCGAAGATCACGAAGCGCAACGCCAGACCAGGCGCCAGGCCGGTAACCGGCTGATCGCCGAGCTGCTGATCGACTGCGCGGCCTGCCGTCGCAGCGTCGCCGCCCAGCCCGTGCTGGAGCAAGGCGCCATCACCGAATTGCGCGCCGCCATCCGCCAACGCGAGCAACGCTGCGTCGAAGCCCTGCTGCGCCTTTATGCCTTTCGCAGCGGCGATGCCATGGCCACCGAGCTGCCACTGCTCGACGGCCGCTGGGGCGACGACCTGTTCAATCCGGAGACCCTCAAGCAGCTCGGTATCAAGGTCGGCGGCGGCATGGCTGCTGGCGCCGCCACCGGTGTCGGCGTCGACCTGCTGGTCGGTGGCCTCACCCTCGGCGCGGCAGCAGCACTGGGCGCAGTGATCGGCGGCAGCGCACAGACCCTGCGCAACTACGGGGAAAGACTGAAGGGAAAATTGAAGGGCCAGCGCGAGCTGACCGTCGACGATGCCGTGCTGCGCCTGCTTGCCCTGCGCCAACAGCAGTTGTTGGCAGCACTGGACGTACGCGGCCACGCCGCAATGGACGCCATCGCACTCAATGCCCCGCAGGAAACGCTGTGGCGCCAGGGCAAGCTGCCGGCACCACTGAATGTGGCCCGCGCCCACCCGGAGTGGTCATCTCTGAACCCCGGTGCCCGCCTGGAAGACCCCGAGCGCGGCGAACAGGTCGAACGCCTACGCAGCGAAATCTCCGCCAGCTGAACTGATGAATAAGGCTGTGAATTACGCCATAAGAGGCATCTGCAGATGATCAATCCCCCCATCGGCAACCTCTTCGCCGACAGTGAACCACCCGCCACAGGCGAACGCTTCGAGACATTGCTCAAGCAGCGCAACCTGGTGGTCGAGCGCATCCTCAGCTCTGGTCGCCAGGAGTCGGTGGACTACGTGCAGGAGCAGGACGAATGGGTAATGCTGGTTCGCGGCGAGGCACGCCTGAACCTGGCTGGCGAGGTAATCGACCTGGTTGCCGGCGACTACCTGTTCATCCCCGCCAGGATGACCCACCGCGTCGAGTCCGCCTCGGAGGGCGCGCTGTGGCTGGCTGTTCACCTGCATCCGCAGGTGCTGGGCTGAGCACCGACGGAGCCCTGGCGCTCTGCTTCAGCCCACCAGAGCCCACTCACTTCCACCTCACACCGCCACCGGCGCCTTGATATGCGGATGCGCTTCGTAGCCTACCAGCTCGAAGTCCTCGAATTTGAAGGCGAACAGATCCTTCACTTCCGGGTTGAGCTTCATGGTCGGCAGCGGCAGCGGCTGACGGGTCAATTGCAGATCCGTCTGCTCGATATGGTTGGCGTACAGGTGACAGTCACCGCCCGTCCAGATGAACTCGCCCGGCTGCAGGCCACAGACCTGCGCCACCATCAGCGTCAGCAACGCATAGCTGGCGATGTTGAAAGGCACGCCGAGGAAGATATCCGCCGAACGCTGATAGAGCTGGCAGCTCAGCTTGCCGTCCGCCACATAGAACTGGAACAACGCGTGGCAGGGCGGCAGCGCCATCTGCTCGACCAGCGCCGGGTTCCAGGCCGAGACGATCAGGCGGCGCGAGTCAGGGTTCTTCTTGATCATCTCGATCAGCTTGCTGATCTGGTCGATCGACTCGCCATTGGGCGACGGCCAGCTGCGCCATTGGTAGCCATACACCGGACCAAGATTGCCGTTCTCGTCGGCCCACTCGTCCCAGATGCTGACGCCGTTGTCCTTCAGGTACTTGATATTGGTATCGCCTTGCAGGAACCACAGCAATTCGATGATGATCGAGCGCAAATGGCACTTCTTGGTGGTGACGATGGGGAAACCATCGGCCAGGTCGAAGCGCATCTGGTGGCCGAACACGCTGTAGGTGCCGGTGCCGGTGCGGTCTTCCTTGAAAGTGCCGTGTTCGCGCACATGGCGCATCAGGTCGAGGTACTGTTTCATGGCGCGACTCCCTGGGCGGCCTGGCGCTTGTAGGCATAGGCGATCAGACCCAGGCCGGCGAGGATCATCGGTATGCAGAGGATCTGGCCCATGGTCACCCAGCCGAAGGCCAGGTAGCCGAGCTGGGCGTCAGGCACACGGACGAATTCGACGATGAACCGGAAGATGCCGTAGCACACGGCGAACATGCCGGAGACCGCCATGGTCGGACGCGGCTTGCGCGAGTAGAACCAGAGGATGGTGAACAGCGCCACGCCTTCCAGGGCGAACTGGTACAGCTGCGACGGATGGCGCGCCAGTTGCTGCGGGTCGGTGGGAAAGACCATCGCCCACGGCACGTCGGTGGCCTTGCCCCACAGCTCGGCATTGATGAAGTTGCCGATGCGTCCAGCACCCAGGCCGATCGGCACCAGCGGCGCGATGAAATCCATCAGTTCGAAGAAGCTCTTGCCGTTGCGCTTGCCGAACCACCAGGTAGCCAGCATCACGCCGATCAACCCGCCATGGAAGGACATGCCGCCTTCCCAGATACGCAGGATCTTCGCGGGTTCGGCGATGTAGGCTGCAAGATCGTAAAAAAGGACGTAACCCAGGCGTCCACCGAGAATCACCCCCATGGCGACCCAGAACACCAGATCGGAAAGTTTCTCCTTGTTCCAGGTCGCATCGAAACGGTTCAGCCGGCGCGAAGCCAGCCACCAGGCACCGCCGATACCGACCAGGTACATCAGGCCGTACCAGTGGATTTTCAAAGGCCCGAGAGCGAGGGCCACCGGGTCGATCTGCGGATAAGGCAGCATCCGAAACTCCTTAAACGAGGAAACTCAAACCCACGCTGAACAACAGCAGGGCAAACATACGCTTGAGCAGGCGCGGCGACAGGCGATGAGCCAGGCGCGCACCGATACGGGCGAAGAACATGCTGGTCAGCGCAATACCCAGCAACCCCGGCAGATAAACGAAGCCCAGACTCCACTGCGGCAACTGCGGGTTGCCCCAGCCGGTCCAGATGAAACTCAGGGCACCGGCGATGGCGATGGGCAAGCCACAGGCAGCCGAGGTGGCCACGGCCTGCTGCATCGGCACACTACGCCAGACCAGAAACGGTACGGTCAGCGAACCACCACCGATACCGAAGATCGCCGAGGCCCAACCAATCACACCGCCGGCAGCGGTCAGCCCAGGCTTGCCTGGGACATCGCGGCTGGCACGAGGTTTCAGATCCAGCGCCAGCTGAATGGCGATGACCACGGCAAAAGTGCCGATGATCTTCTGCAGCCATTCGCCCTTGATCGCCGCCGCCGTCAGCGCTCCCAGCACGGTGCCGAGCACGATACCCAGCGTCAGCCAGCGAAACAGCGGCCAGCGCACGGCGCCACGGCGATGGTGCTCGAGCGTGGAGTTGATCGAAGTGAAGACGATGGTGGCCAAGGACGTGCCTACTGCCAGATGGGTCAGGATCTCGGGTGCGATGCCGTGCGAGGTGAAGCTCAGCACCAGCACCGGAACGATGATGATTCCGCCACCTACGCCGAACAGGCCGGCCAGCACGCCAGCCGCCGCCCCCAGCAGCAGGTACAGCAGCAGTTCCATCGACACCCCCGAAAACAAAGCGGCATGGTAGCGGAAAAGCCTCACCAGCGGCAGCCGGAGCCGACGGTTGCCCAGGTGGCGCTACCCCGTTAGCCTGCGTGGACACCCTTGCTCGGTAAGCCCAATGTGCCTGATCGTTTTTGCCTGGCGCCCGGAGAACCCGCTAGCGCTTCGCCTGGCGGCCAACCGCGATGAGTTCTATGCCCGCCCCAGCGCAGCGCTGGGCGAATGGAAAGATGCACCGGGGCTGTTCGCCGGGCGCGACCTGGAGGCCGGAGGTACCTGGCTGGGCATCACGGCCAGTGGCCGTTTCGCCGCCCTGACCAATATTCGCAACCCACGCCAGCCAACCCGTGCTCGCTCGCGTGGCGAGCTGAGCGCAGACTTCCTGCGCGGCGACATGTCGCCGCGAGCCTACCTGCAACACGTCATGCGCAGTGCCGAACAATATGCCGGCTTCAACCTGCTACTCGGCGATACCACGCAGCTCTGGCACTTCAACTCACATGAAGGTGAAGCAAGGTGCCTTGAGAGCGGCGTCTACGGCCTGTCCAACGCGAATCTCGATACGCCCTGGCCAAAGCTGACACAGACCAGAAGAGCACTACAGGTCAGTACCGACGCCGATGACGAAGCCCTGATGGCGATCATGGCCCATAACCGGCAAGCCGCCGATCATCTGCTGCCAGATACCGGCGTCGGCCTGGCCACGGAGCGCCTGCTGTCGAGCGTATTCATCACCAGCGCGGCATATGGCACCCGCGCCAGCACCACTCTGGCGCTCTGGCAAGACGGCAGTTGGCGGATCAGCGAACGAAGCTTCGGCCCGCATGGAGCCTTGCTGGGCGAGGTCAACCTGGAGACCAGGTAGGGTGCGCCATGCGCACCGGAATCGGCTCGCTCATCACATGGTGCGCACAGCGCACCCTACCCGGCGGAGCACTCCCTGCATATTTGAGGCTACATGGCCTGCATCCGTTTTTCAGGCCTGGATATTCGAGGCGGGGTTGATCACCCGACCCAGGCCGAGGTTGCGCAGCGCCAGGTGCAAGGTGCTGTAGATCAGGTGCGGGTTGTCCATGGTCATCACCTGGCCGAGCAGGTCGCTGGCCTTGCTCTGAGTGATCTGGCGCAGCAGCCATTTCACCTTGGGCAGGTTGGTGGCGTTCATCGACAAGGAGTCGAACCCCATGGCCAGCAGCAGCACAGCAGCTGCCGGATCGCCAGCCATCTCGCCGCAGATGCTCACCGGCTTGCCTTCGGCGTGGGAGTCGTTGACCACCTTCTGCAGTGCCTGCAGCACGGCCGGATGGAGGAAGTCGTAGAGGTCGGCCACCCGCGGGTTATTGCGATCAACCGCCAGCAGGTATTGCGTCAGGTCGTTGGAGCCGACCGAGAGAAAGTCGACCTGACGCGCCAGCTCGCGGGTCTGGTAGACCGCAGCGGGAATCTCGATCATCACGCCGATCGGCGGCAAGGGCACGTCGGTGCCTTCGTCTCGCACTTCGCCCCAGGCGCGGTGAATCAGATGCAGCGCCTCCTCCAGCTCCTGGATGCCGGAAATCATCGGCATCAGGATGCGCAGATTGTTCAGCCCTTCGCTGGCCTTGAGCATCGCCCGCACCTGCACCAGGAAGATTTCCGGGTGGTCGAGCGTGACGCGAATGCCACGCCAGCCGAGGAAAGGATTTTCCTCCTTGATCGGGAAATAGGACAGCGCCTTGTCCCCACCGATATCCAGCGTGCGCATGGTCACCGGCAGCGGGTGGAACGCCTGCAACTGCTCGCGATAGGTGGCCAGCTGTTCCTTCTCGCTGGGGAAGCGCTCATTGATCATGAACGGCACTTCGGTGCGATACAGGCCGACACCCTCGGCACCGCGCTGCTGGGCACGAGCCACGTCGGCGAGCAGGCCGGTATTGACCCACAACGGCATGCGATGACCATCGAGCGTCTCGCAGGGTAGCTCACGCAGGGCATCAAGGCCTTCGGTGAGCTGGCGCTCCTCCTCGACCACATCGGCGTACTGCTTGCTCAGCAGATCGCTGGGGTTGGTGAAGACTTCACCGTGATAGCCATCGACGATCAGCTTGATGCCGTCGATCTTCGAGTACGGCAGGTCGACTACACCCATCACCGTGGGAATGCCCATGGCACGGGCGAAGATCGCTACATGGGAGTTGCCTGACCCCGTGACCGAGATCAGGCCTGCGAGCTTGCCTTCGGGCACCTCGCCGAGCATCGCGGGCGACAATTCCTCGCTGACCAGGATGGTGTTGTCCGGGTAGACCAGGGAGGTCTTGCGCTCTTCCTGCAGGTAGGCGAGCAGGCGGCGGCCGAGGTCGCGCACGTCGGAGGCGCGCTCGCGCAGATAGGCATCATCCATCAGCTCGAATCGCCCGACATGGTCGAGCACCACCTGGCGCAGCGCCCCCTGGGCCCACTGGCCGGTGCGGATGATCTTGCGCACCTCGTTACCCAAGGCGGCATCGTCGAGCATCATCAGGTAGACGTCGAACAGCGCCAGTTCTTCCTTGCGCAGTTGCGTGGCGAGTTTCTCGGACAGCTCCTGCATGTCCTCGCGCACCCAACCGAGCGCCTTGTCGAACAGTGCCAGCTCGGCCTCGATGTCATCGATGCCGCGATCCGGCACCACGTTGAGGTCGGCCGGTGGCAGTACCACCACGGCGGTGCCCACGGCAGCACCGGGTGCACCCGGCACGCCGACGAACTTGGCCTCCTGCACACCCTTGCCCTGGCGCCCCAGACCACGAATGGTGCCAGTGGCCTCGGCGTGGGCGATAACGCCGGCGAGCTGCGCGCTCATGGTGACCAGGAAGGCCTCTTCGCCCTCGTCGAACTGGCGGCGCTCCTTCTGCTGCACCACCAGTACGCCCATCACCCGACGGTGGTGGATGATCGGCGCACCGAGGAAAGAGGCGTAACGCTCCTCACCGGTCTCGGCAAAGTAGCGATACCGCGGGTGACTGGCAGCGTCTTCGAGGTTGAGCGGCTCCTCACGGCTACCGACCAGGCCGACCAGGCCTTCGCTCGGGGCCATGCTGACCTTGCCGATGGAGCGTTTGTTGAGGCCGTCGGTGGCCATCAGGACGAAACGGTTGGTTTCCGGATCGAGCAGGTAGACCGAGCAGACCTGACTGCCCATGGCTTCCTTCACCCGCTGCACGATGATCGTCAACGCCGCCTTGAGATCCTTGGCGGCGTTCACTTCCTGGACGATCTTGCGCAGCGTATTGAGCATGCTCGAGTGGGATCCGTAATCAGTCGCGTGCTAACAGACGCGGGGCGAGTTCCTTGAGGGCGCGGCGATAGACTTCGCGCTTGAATGTGACCACCTGGCCCAGCGGGTACCAGTAACTGACCCAACGCCAGCCATCGAACTCAGGTTTTCCGGTGAGATCCATGCGCACCCGGTCTTCGGAGCCGGTCAGGCGCAGCAGGAACCACTTCTGTTTCTGCCCGATGCACAGTGGCTGGCTGTGGGTACGCACCAGACGCTGAGGCAGACGATAACGCAACCAACCGCGGGTGCAGGCAAGGATCTTCACATCCTTCTCTTCCAGCCCCACCTCTTCATTGAGCTCGCGGTACAGCGCCTCCTCCGGCGACTCGTGATCATTGATCCCGCCTTGAGGAAACTGCCAGGCATCCTGATTGATGCGCCTGGCCCACAGCACCTGACCGACATCATTGGTCAGGATGATGCCGACATTCGGGCGGAAACCATCAGAATCGATCACGGCACACAACCTCGTAGACGCAAGTTCCGGCATTGTTCCACAAAGCCGATGACAGCAGCAATGCGGGTTTCGACGCAGTGGGAAAGCCCGGCCAAAGCCGCTATTCTGGCGCGCTTCCCACCATCAGCTGAACAGGTACAGAACCGTGCGCTTGGCCTTATTCGACCTCGACAACACCCTGCTCGCCGGCGACAGCGATCACAGCTGGGGCGAATTCGTCTGCCAGCGTGGCCTGGTCGACGCGGCCGAATATCTGGCGCGCAACGACGCTTTCTATGCCGATTACTGCGCCGGCAAGCTGGATGTGGTGGCCTACCAGAATTTCAGCCAGGCGATTCTCGGCCGTAGCGATATGTCGCAACTGGATCAATGGCATCGCGAATTCATGGCCGAAGTGATCGAGCCGATCATCCTGGCCAAGGGCGAGGCGCTGCTCGCCGAGCACCGTGCTGCTGGCGACAAGCTGGTGATCATCACCGCCACCAACCGCTTCGTTACCGGCCCCATCGCCAAGCGCCTGGGCGTGGAAACCCTGATCGCCACGGAATGCGGTATGAGCGATGGCCGCTACACCGGGGTAATCAGCGGAACACCGTGCTATCAGGCCGGCAAGATCACTCGTCTGAACGAGTGGCTGGCACAAACCGACTACAGCCTGGACGGCGCCTACTTCTACAGCGACTCGCGCAATGACCTGCCGCTGCTCGAAGCCGTGGCCAATCCGGTGGCGGTAGACCCGGACGATGCACTGCGCGCCACCGCCATCGAGCGCGGCTGGCCGGTCATCTCGCTGCGCTGAGGTCGTTACGGCCGCGCGGCATATGTAGGGCGGTCTCGCGAGCGAAGCGAGCAGCCCGCCGATCGGCTTAAGCCGGCTTGGCGCCCATCAGCGCCATGATGGCAATCAGCAGCAGCAGAATCAGCCCGGCATAGATCAGACACAGGCGCTTGAGCGCCACAGGGGCAGGCGTGTCCGCCAGGGCGCGCCAGGCAGAAAGACGACCGGCCAGCAGCAGGCCGATCAACATCATCACGCCATAAAGAATGTTGCCCAACAGCAGCCAGGTTTGCCCCAGCGGCCAGCCGGCCGTGCCTACCAGCCAGAAGCCGCTCAGCGGCAGGCTCAGCGCCAGCACGGTGAATGCCGGCAGGCTATAGCGCAGCGTCACGCGTAGCTTGCGCGCCAGCACAGCGGCATCGCCAGCGCGCTGCGCCTTCCACAGCATGAAGGTATGAGCGAGCAGCCCGAGCAGCAGCAGGATGCCCGGCGCGCTGTGGAGAATGCGTACCAGCAGGTAGTGTTCCATCACGGTTTCCTCATTATTTTATGCGTGCATTGCGACATGGCCTCGGCAGTTGCCGAGGCCATGCAAAGCTCAATCAGCCAAGAAACAGGCTGTATGCAGGGTTGTCGCTTTCGTCCCAGTAGGGATAACCGATGGCGTCCAGTGCCTCGGCAACCAGGTGGCGATCAGCGTCCGGCACCTGCAGACCTGCGACCACGCGGCCGTCCGCCGCACCGTGGTTGCGGTAGTGGAACATGCTGATATTCCAGCGCCCACCGAGCTTCTGCAGGAAATTGAACAGTGCGCCCGGCCGCTCGGGGAACTCGAAGCGGAACACCATCTCGTCGCTGACACCGGCAGCATGGCCACCGACCATATGACGGATATGCAACTTGGCCAGCTCGTTGTCGGTCAGGTCGAGCACCGGGAAGCCCTGCGCACGCAGGCTCTCGACCAGCGCCGCACGCGGATCGTTGTCCGGGTGAGTCTGCACGCCGACGAAGATATGCGCCTCGCGGCCGGTGTTGTAGCGGTAGTTGAACTCGGTGATCTGGCGCTTGCCGAGGGCCTCGCAGAAGGCCTTGAAGCTGCCCGGCTGCTCAGGGATGGTCACGGCGATGATCGCTTCGCGGCGCTCACCCAGTTCGGCACGCTCGGCAACATGGCGCAGACGGTCGAAGTTGACGTTGGCGCCGGAGTCGATGCCCACCAGCACCTGCTCGCTGATGCCTTCGCGCTCGACGTATTTCTTGATCCCGGCCACGGCCAGAGCGCCGGCCGGCTCGGTGATCGAGCGGGTGTCATCGTAGATATCCTTGATCGCCGCGCAGATTTCGTCGGTGCTGACGGTGATCACTTCATCGACGTATTGCCTGCAGATATCGAAGGTGTGCTGGCCAATCTGCGCGACGGCAACACCGTCCGCGAACAGCCCAACGGTCGGCAACACCACGCGCTCACCGGCGGCCATGGCGGCCTGCAGGCAGTTGGAGTCGTCCGGCTCGACGCCGATCACCTTCACCTCGGGGCGCAGGTATTTGATGTAGGCCGCGATACCGGCGATCAAGCCGCCGCCACCAACCGGCACGAACACCGCATCGAGGCGGCCCTGATGCTGACGGAGAATCTCCATCGCCACCGTGCCCTGCCCGGCGATCACCAGCGGATCGTCGTAAGGGTGGATATAGGTGTAGCCCTTCTCCTCGACCAGCTTCAGCGAATGCGCCAGCGCCTCGGGGAAGGCATCACCGTGCAGCACCACCTTACCGCCACGCGAGCGCACGCCCTGCACCTTCAGCTCAGGCGTGGTGCGCGGCATGACGATGGTCGCCTTCACACCCATGTGCTTGGCGGCCAGCGCCAGGCCCTGGGCATGGTTGCCAGCCGAGGCGGTCACCACGCCACGCGCCAGGTCTTCTGCCGAGAGTTGCGCCAGCTTGTTGTAGGCGCCACGAATCTTGAACGAGTACACCGGCTGCAGATCTTCGCGCTTGAGCAGAATCTGGTTGCCCAGACGCTCGCTGAGCTGACGGGCGGGTTGCAGCGGGGTTTCCACCGCGACGTCGTAGACGCGCGAGGTGAGGATCTTCTTCACGTACTGTTCGAGCATGGCGATTTCGCAGGTTTTCGGGCTTGGAGGGGACTGCCGAGTCTACCCCAGCGCTGCACCGGGCGACCATACGAAACGCGGGGTTTTCCCGGATGAATGGCTCGTCGACACGCCACTTGCGGCTATAATTCGCGCCTCTTTTCCCTACACCCTGCAGGCGCACACCCGCGATGAACCAGGATCAGCTGAAACAGGCCGTGGCCCAGGCCGCCGTCGACACCATCCTCCCCCGTCTCGACAGCAAGAGTGTCGTCGGCGTCGGTACCGGCTCCACCGCCAACTTCTTCATCGACGCACTGGCCAAGCACAAGATGGAGTTCGACGGCGCCGTAGCCAGCTCCGAGGCCACTGCCGCACGCCTGAAAGGCCATGGCATCCCGGTGTACGACCTCAACGCCGTCAGCGACCTGGAGTTCTACGTCGACGGTGCCGACGAGAGCGACGAGCACCTGCACCTGATCAAGGGCGGCGGTGCCGCGCTGACCCGCGAGAAGATCGTCGCGGCGGTGGCCAAGACCTTCATCTGCATCGCAGACGCCAGCAAGCTGGTGCCGGTACTGGGCGAATTCCCGCTGCCGGTGGAAGTCATCCCCATGGCGCGCAGCCACGTGGCACGCGAACTGGTGAAACTGGGCGGTGATCCGGTGTACCGCGAAGGTGTACTGACCGACAACGGCAACATCATCCTCGACGTGCACAATATGTCGATCGTCGACCCGGTGAAGCTGGAAGCGGACATCAACGCCATCGTTGGCGTGGTCACCAATGGCCTGTTCGCCGCGCGCCCGGCCGACCTGCTGCTGCTCGGCACAGCCGAAGGCGTGAAAACGCTCAAGCGCTGAAGCTGCCAGGCACATCTTGTGGGAGGCGCTTCAGCGGCGATTGTCGCGGCTGAAGCCCCTCCCACAGAGCCCTTTGTTCCACCCACTCTGGTTTGCGCAGTCGGTATCCCGAATGCAATCCGAGCCTCATGCGATTCGCCATGCGTACCGGAAACGGCAGGTACCCCTACTCCAACAGACGGCGCAACTCCTCGCTCATCGGCATGGGTTGAAACGCGCTGATTCGTGCCCGCCCGGTGTTGCCGATGGGCACCCAGATGCGCGAGAACAACAGCGCCGCCAGGATTCGCGGAATCTGTCCCAGTACCTCGCGTAGATCGCCTAGCTGCCAGCCTGCCTGCAGCATCAGCCAGTGCGAGCGCGCGTGCAGCCACGGGCGCCGCTGAGTGAGGATGTGCGCACGCTCCAGCCAGACCAGTGCCGCGGCACTGCGGCGAGCCCGAAGCGCCTGTTGCGCCTGAGCGAAAGCCTCGTCGATGGCCACTTGCAGTTTCATGTTCATATCGCCGTCCTTCATTTGCGCAACAAACGCAGACCGTTGAACACCACCATCAGGCTCACGCCCATATCGGCGAACACGGCCATCCACATGGTCGCCTCGCCCGTCAGGGTCATGGCCAGGAAGATCGCCTTGATGCCCAGCGCCAGGACGATGTTCTGCACCAGGATGGCGTGGGTCTGCCGCGACAGGCGCACGAAGGTCGGGATCTTGCGCAGGTCGTCATCCATCAACGCGACATCGGCAGTCTCGATGGCCGTGTCGGTGCCGGCGGCGCCCATGGCGAAACCGATCTCGGCCCTGGCCAGCGCCGGGGCATCGTTGATGCCATCGCCAACCATACCGACTACCTTGCCTTGCGCCTGACGCGCCTCGACCCAGGCCAGCTTGTCCGCAGGCAGCAGGTCGCCGCGCGCCTCGTCAACGCCGACCTGCTCGGCGATGGCTGCCGCGGTGTGGGCGTTGTCACCAGTGAGCATGCAGGTGCGCACGCCCAGCTCGTGCAGTTCGGCGACTGCCTCGCGGCTGGTCTGGCGCACCGTGTCAGCGACGGCGAAGAGCATCAGTGCACGCTGCTCGTCGCACAGCACCACCACGCTCTTGCCCTGACGTTCCAGTGCCTCCAGACGCTCCTCCAACTGCGCGGAGCAGAGTCCCAGGTCTTCGACCAGACGATGGTTGCCTATATAGAGCAGCTTGCCATCGATCTTGCCCTTGGTACCGCGCCCAGGTAGCGCTTCGAAGTCCGCCACATCGCGTAACACCAGGCCCTGCTCCTCGGCATGCAGGGCCAAGGCTCTGGAAACCGGATGGTCGGAGCGGGCGGCCAGGCTTGCCGCCCAGATGGCAGGTGTAGATTCATCGACATCCAGCAGATTGAGGCTGTCGGTCTGCACCGGTTTGCCATGGGTCAGGGTGCCGGTCTTGTCCAGCGCCAGCAGCGCCAGATGCCGACCGTTCTCCAGGTACACGCCGCCCTTGATCAGGATGCCCTTGCGCGCAGCAGCAGCCAGGCCACTGACGATGGTCACCGGCGTGGAGATCACCAGTGCGCAGGGGCACGCCACCACCAGCAGCACCAGGGCGCGATAGACCCAGTCGAGCCAGGCGCCGCCCATCAGCAGTGGCGGCAATACGGCGACCGCCAGGGCGAATGCGAACACTGCCGGTGTGTAGATGCGCGAAAACTGATCGACGAAACGCTGGGTCGGGGCGCGCGAACCCTGCGCCTCCTCGACCGCATGAATGATGCGCGCCAGAGTGGTATCGCGTGCCGCCGCCGTCACGCGGAACTCCAGCGAGCCAGCCTCGTTGATGGTGCCCGCGAACACCGGATCGCCCACACCCTTCTCTACCGGCAGGCTTTCTCCGGTGATCGGCGCCTGGTTGACCGTCGACGAGCCGCCGACAACCTCGCCATCGAGGCTGATGCGCTCACCGGGGCGCACACGCACCACGGCGCCCAGGCCAATGGACTGCACGTTCACGTCCTGCCAAGCGCCATCGGCCTGCTTCACCGTCGCACGTGGTGGCGCCAGATCCATCAGCCCGCGAATCGCGTTGCGTGCCCGATCCAGCGAGCGCGCCTCGATCAATTCGGCCAGCGTGAACAGCACCATCACCATCGCCGCTTCCGGCCACTGGCCGATCAGCACGGCGCCGGTCACGGCGATGCTCATCAACGCATTGATGTTGAGGTTGCGATTCTTCAGGGCGATCCAGCCCTTCTTGTAGGTGTTCAGCCCACACATCAGGATGGCGGTCACCGCCAGCAGTGCCACCAGCCAGTCCGGGCCAAGGGCGGCGAAGTGCACGACTTCGGAAGCGGTTGCCACCACACCCGCCAGCGCCAGCGGCCACCACGGTTTTTGCACGGGTGCGGCGACCGGCTGCTGAGCCGTGTTTTCATCCTCCACCTGCGGCGTGAACCCCAGGGCCTGGATGGCAGGCAACACCTGGGCCAGCGTCCCCTCGTCGTGGCTGACGGTAAGCACGCGCTGCAACAGGTTGAACTGCAGGCCAGCCACGCCCGGCAGACGGCCCAGTGCATCACGGATCAGGCGCTCTTCCGTGGGGCAGTCCATCTGCTCGATGCGGATGCGGGTATTGTGCGGGCCGCTCAGCGGCTCCTCAACGGAGGGCTGATGAGTATCGTGATCATGCGCGGCGTGGTCGTGGTCATGGTGGGCAGATGGCTGTTCGTGCGAGTGGTCGCAGCAACGGCTCATGGCATGTCTCCGTCAGGTATCTGTTGCCGAGTACACACCCTGTAGTCACTATAGGGTCAAGCACTCATGAAGGAGATCCCATGAAAATCGGAGAATTGGCGAAAAAGGCCGGTTGTCAGGTGGAAACCGTGCGTTATTACGAGCGCGAAGGCTTGCTCCCGGCGCCCGCGCGCACCGAAGGCAACTACCGCCTGTATGGCAGCCTGCATCTGGAACGCCTGGTATTCATCCGCAATTGCCGGACGCTGGACATGACCCTGGAGGAAATCCAACGTCTGCTGGCACTGCGCGACCTGCCCCAGGAAAGCTGCGCCGGGATCAACAGCCTGG
Organism: Pseudomonas mendocina; assembly: GCF_003008615.1. NCBI lineage: Bacteria > Pseudomonadati > Pseudomonadota > Gammaproteobacteria > Pseudomonadales > Pseudomonadaceae > Ectopseudomonas > Ectopseudomonas mendocina. The sequence continues at coordinate 2,733,060 of NZ_CP027657.1, read as the reverse complement.
TGGACGAACACATCGAGCACGTCGAGGCGCGCATCAACAGCCTGCTGGCGTTGCGCGACCAACTCACCGAACTGCGCGACCGCTGCAACGGCCCACAGGAGGCAGAGGACTGCGGCATCCTGCGCCAGCTCAACGTCAGCGGCGGTGTGCAACCGCTACCGGACGATGGCCATACCCATGTCGGCAAGAGCCACTCGCATTGATGAACTACGCTTCCAGAGCACCGCTCCGGTATCTCACCGGGCACTCAGGGAGAAACGAAAATGCCTGGAAAGTTCGAACTGAAGAAGGCCAAAGACGGCCAGTTCCATTTCAATCTGCTGGCGACCAATGGTCAGGTCATCCTTAGCAGCGAGATGTACAAGACCAAGGACTCGGCGCTTAACGGCATCGAGTCGGTGAAGAAGAATGCACAGCGTGAGGGCGCCTTCGAGACCAAGAGCTCGAGCAACGACAAGCACTACTTCCTGCTCAAGGCCACCAACGGTCAGGTGGTCGGGCAAAGCCAGATGTACGCCAGTGCCGCCAGTTGCAAGAGCGGCATCGAGTCGGTGCAGAAGAATGCGCCAACTGCCGCCCAGGACGACCAGACCGGCTAGTCGTTCTGCTTCCTGAAGACATAGAACAGGTTCGGCTCGCTGATCAGATACAGGTTGCCATCGTCATCTGTGGCCACGCCCTCGGCCTGCGGCACGCTGCGCTGCAGGCCATGTTGCCCGCGCAGCAGCGACAGGGTGCTGACCGGTTTGCCCTCCGCGTTCAGCTCGATCACCAGGCGCGATTCGTCCGACAGCGCCAGCATGTGGCCCGTCGCCGCATCGAAATCCAGGCTGGAAAGATCGCGCACGAACAAGCGGGCATCACGCTTCGGGTCGGTATTGACCTGCAGCGCCAGCGGCTTGCTCTCATCGACATGGGGGAAACCAAGCACCTCGAAGATCCGTACCGGATCGCGCTCCTTGGCCACCAGCAGACGCTGGTTCTGCGCGTCGTAGGCCAGCCCCTCGAAGCCCTTGTTGCCATTGAGGCCGATACCCAGCGATAGCTGCTGGAAGTCGGCGGCATTGAGCACACGACTGTCATCGTCGATACGCACCTTGACCAGGCGCTGCTCGCGCTCATCGGCGATCACGTAGACGCCAGGCGCTATGTATTCGATGGCTTCGGGGTCACCGAACCCTTCCAGATCGATGGTGCGTTTGAGCTCACCCTGCAGACTCAGCTCGATCACCTTGGCCGGCTTGTTGGTGACGCTGAACAGACTGCGCCGATCCGGATCGTAAGTCAGTGCCGAGACGTCGCGGATGCCTTCGATTGGCTTGGCATCGATCACCACACGATAGTCGCCCAGCCACAACGACTGTTCGCGCCACTGAGCACTGTGCTGCCACTCCTCGACGACAAACCAGGCGCGCTCGAACAAGCGATACTGTTGAGCCAGAACGGCGCCGACCAGAAGCAGGAAGAACAACAGATAGAGCCAGGGGTTGAAGGTCAGCAGACGGCGCATGATGTTTTCTCTGACTACCACGTAAAAAACCGCCGCACGGAGAGTGCGGCGGGCGTGCAGATCATTGCGATCAGTTGATCAGCTCAACGCGATCGACATCGATCTCGCGGCTGTTGAAGTCCTTGTCGACTTCACCGGTCAGGCGCACCTTGGCGGTTTCCGAGACTTTCTGGCCCGGCCAGTCTTCGTCGTCGATTTCGACCTGGATGGTACCGGTGGCGTCCTTGAACTCGTAGAGTTCATCTTGCAGGCGCTTGACGATCTGACCTTCCAGAACAACATGGGTGTCGTCAGCAGCTTCCAATGCAGCAGCCACGGTAGTGACCTGCGGGGTAGCGCCTGGGCCGGTATAACCAGTGGCGAAAGCGGCGGTGCTGAGCAGCGGCAGAACCATCAGTGCGAGAGCGGTACGTTTCATGGTGTGAACCTCGTTGTTCGTAAGTGACGGGGTCAGATTAGTGCCGCTAGCTGAAGCCAGACTGAATCGACGCTTAAGCGAAACTGAATCCGTCACGGCCTCTCAACCGGCATTCGGCGCCGGTTTGCTGAAGACATAGAAGAGGTTGGGTTCGGCGACGATATAGATGTTGCCATCCTCGTCCATGGTCACCCCTTCAGCCTGCTTGATGCCTTGTTCCAGGCCATTGAGACCCGCATTGAGGCTGAGAAAGCTGACCGGCTGACCGTCGCGGTCGATCTCCAGCAGCATGCGCGACTCATCGGAGAGCACCAGCACGTGTCCCGTACGCTCATCGACGCTCAACGATGAAATGTCGAGCAGGCCGAGGTTACCGAATGCCAGCGGGTGCAGGGCCCCGACGTCACCGCCGGCCCCCGGGAACGGCATGCTGAACACCCCCAGTGGGCCGCGCTCCTTGCCGAGCAGCAGGCTATGGCTACGCGAATCCCAGCCCAGTCCTTCGAAGCCCTTGTTGCCTGACTCGGCGAAGCCCAGGTCGAAACCGGGCAAGTCGGCCGCGTTCAACTCCAGATCGTCGTCGCCCAGCATGAAGGTGGTGAGCTGACGGCGCCGCTCGTCGACGATGGCCATCCGACCGTTGTCCATCATCTCCACGCCTTCCGGGTCGGCGAAACCCTTGAGCTCAATGCGCCGCAGGATTTCACCCTCACGCGACAGTTCTACCAACAGGGGGTTCTTGCCGGTGACGGTGAACAGTGTGCCGGTCTGCGAGTTGTAGGTAAGCCCCGAGGTCTCGTCCTTCTCCAGGCCGGCCAGGACCTTGGCCTGGATCACCGCGCGGTAACCGGGCAACCAGACACTGGCCAGACGGTCGACCAACGGCGTCGAACGTTCCTGCAACCATAGCTGGGCGCGGTCATCCCAGTGCTGGGTCTGCGCCAGTGCACTCAGGGCGACGACTGCCAGGCCTGAAAGCCAGTAGCGGGGGCGGCGAATTCTACGAAGGAGAGCGGGCATCGGCTACGGCTCGGCTGCATGATGGCAATCCGACATCCATTGTCGAAAGGAGTTCCGCCGTCCGCTGGACGGCGGCTGGCTTCAGCGTGTAGGCACTGGGAATCTCTTATAGCACGCGGCTAGTGAAGCGACTGTGACCGACCAGCTCCAACACCAGCTCGTCGCCCTTGTTCAGCACGCCGACTCCTACCGGTGTACCGGTGAGAATCACATCACCCGGCTGCAGGGCAAAGTGGCCGGCCATATGCTGGATCATCGGCAGGATGGGATTGAGCATGTCGCGGCTGTTGCCGTCCTGACGGGTTTCACCACCAATCACCAGGCGGATGCCGATATCAGCCAGATCCTCGATGGCATCGCCCGGCACGAAGGGCGCCAGCACGCAGGCACCGTCGAAGCTCTTGGCGATTTCCCAGGGGTAGCCCTTTTCCTTGAGCCTGGCCTGCACGTCACGCAAGGTCAGATCGAGCGCCGGAGCGAAGCCGCTGATGGCGTCACGCACTTCTTCGGCGTCCGGCTTTTTCGACAGTGGTTTGCCGATAAGCACGGCGATTTCCGCCTCGTAATGCACAGAGCCGCGATCCTCGGGGATGGCGAAGCCGCCGTCGAGCGGCACCACGCAGGAACCTGGCTTGATGAAGAGCAACGGCTCGGTGGGTACCGGGTTGTTCAGTTCCTTGGCGTGTTCGGCGTAGTTGCGACCAATGCAGACCACCTTGCCGATGGGAAAATGGACGGTGGTACCGTCGACGTACTGGTGCTGATAGCTCATCACCGACTCCTGTGTTGTTCGTATTGTGGACATCTTGGCTTGTGGCCTGACGTCCTACCTTAAACGAGGCGGCACCATCGTGCACCGCATACGAAAACGCCCATCGGTCGGATGGGCGTTTTTCGTCAGGCGAAGATCTTGCCGGGGTTCATGATCCCATTGGGGTCGAACACTGCCTTGATCGCCTTCATGTAGGCGATTTCCGCCGCCGAACGGCTGTACTGCAGGTAGTCGCGCTTGGTCATGCCGACGCCATGCTCGGCGCTGATCGAACCGTTGTACTTCTCGACGATCTCGAACACCCACTTGTTGACCACCGCGCACTTGGCGAAGAAGTCTTCCTTGGCCAGCGCTTCGGGCTTGAGGATGTTCAGGTGCAGGTTGCCGTCACCGATATGGCCGTACCAGAGCACGTCGAAGTCCGGGTAGTTGGCCGAAACGATGTCGTCGATGTCCTTGAGGAAGGCCGGCACCTGGCCGACGGTGACAGAGATGTCGTTCTTGTACGGTGTCCAGTGGCTGATGGTTTCGGAGATGTACTCGCGCAGCTTCCATAGGTTTTCCAGCTGCTGCTGGCTCTGGCTCATCACGCCATCGAGCACCCAGCCCTGCTCGACGCAGTGCTCGAAGGTGGCCAGGGCTTCGTTGGCCACATCCTCGTTCAGCGCTTCGAATTCCAGCAGGGCGTAGAACGGCGTGCGGCTTTCGAACGGCGCCGGCACGTCGCCACGGCCGAGCATCTTCTCCAGGCAGCGATCGGAGAAGAATTCGAAGGCGGTCAGGTCGAGCTTGCCCTGGAAGGCGTGCAGCACCGGCATGATCGAATCGAAATCCGGCGTGCCGAGCACCATCGCGGTGAGGTTCTTCGGCGCGCGCTCAAGACGCATGGTGGCCTCGACGACGAAGCCCAGGGTGCCCTCGGCGCCGATGAACAGTTGGCGCAGGTCATAGCCGGTGGCGTTCTTGATCAGGTCGCGGTTCAGCTCCAGCAGCTCGCCGGTGCCGGTGACCACCTTCAGGCCAGCGACCCAGTTACGGGTCATGCCGTAGCGAATAACCTTGATCCCGCCGGCATTGGTGCCGATGTTGCCGCCAATCTGGCTGGAGCCGCTGGATGCGAAGTCCACCGGGTAGTACAGGCCCTTTTCTTCGGCGAACAGTTGCAGCTGCTTGGTGACCACCCCCGGCTGGCAGACAACGGTACGGTCGTATTCGTTGAACTCGACGATGCGATTCATGTAATCGAACGACACCACCACCTCACCATTGGCGGCGACGGCAGCGGCAGAGAGGCCGGTACGCCCGCCCGACGGCACCAGCGCGATCTTGTGCTGATTGGCCCAGCGCACGATGGCCTGCACCTGCTCGGCAGTCTTGGGGAAGACGATGGCGGATGGCGCGGGAGCGTACTGTTTGGTCCAGTCCTTGCCGTAGGTTTCCAGGGAATCGGCATCGGTCAGCACCTTGCCGGGCTCAACCAGGGTCTTCAGCTCTTCGATCTGGGCGGGGGTGGTCATCTACGGAACTCTCAAAGGATTCATGGTCGCCCTGAGAACCATTCAGGTCGCAACCGAGCATTGAAAAAGGCGAACATGCTAGCATACGCACCCCGTGAATCGAGCTGTGTAGCGATCTGCGGGCGCTGGCTGAGTTTCTCGGCCCTTCCCTGAAAACATCCCTGGGACAACAGGTACTCCGATGAGCAAGACCTCTCTCGACAAGAGCAAGATCAAGTTCCTTCTTCTCGAAGGCGTCCACCAGAATGCTGTGGACACTCTGAAGGCCGCCGGCTACAGCAACATCGAGTACCTCAAGGGCGCGCTGTCAGGCGACGAACTGAAAGAAAAGATCGCTGATGCCCACTTCATCGGCATTCGCTCGCGCACCCAGCTGACCGCCGAAGTCTTCGACTGCGCGAAGAAGCTGGTCGCCGTCGGCTGCTTCTGCATCGGCACCAACCAGGTCGACCTGAATGCGGCCCGCGAGCGCGGTATCGCCGTGTTCAACGCGCCCTACTCCAACACCCGCTCGGTGGCCGAGCTGGTACTGGCTCAGGCGATCCTGCTGCTGCGCGGCATCCCCGAGAAGAACGCCTCCTGCCACCGTGGCGGCTGGATCAAGTCGGCGGCCAACTCCTTCGAGATCCGCGGCAAGAAACTGGGCATCGTGGGTTACGGCTCCATCGGCACCCAACTGTCGGTACTGGCCGAAGCACTGGGCATGCAGGTGTTCTTCTACGACACCGTGACCAAGCTGCCACTGGGCAACGCCACCCAGGTCGGCAACCTTTACGAACTGCTGGGCATGTCCGACATCGTTTCGCTGCACGTACCGGAGCTGCCGTCCACCCAGTGGATGATCGGCGAGAAGGAAATCCGTGCCATCAAGAAGGGCGGCATCCTGATCAACGCCGCGCGCGGCACCGTGGTCGAGCTGGATCACCTGGCCAACGCCATCAAGGATGAGCACCTGATCGGCGCCGCCATCGACGTCTTCCCGGTCGAGCCCAAGTCCAACGACGAAGAGTTCGAGAGCCCGCTGCGCGGCCTGGATCGCGTGATCCTGACCCCGCACATCGGTGGTTCCACCGCCGAAGCCCAGGCCAATATCGGCCTGGAAGTCGCCGAAAAGCTGGTCAAGTACAGCGACAACGGTACCTCGGTGTCCTCGGTCAACTTCCCCGAAGTGGCCCTGCCGGCGCATCCGGGCAAGCACCGTCTGCTGCACATCCACAAGAACATCCCGGGCGTGATGAGCGAGATCAACAAGGTGTTCGCCGACAACGGCATCAACATCTCCGGCCAGTTCCTGCAGACCAACGACAAGGTCGGTTACGTGGTGATCGACGTCGATGCCGAGTACTCGGATCTGGCGCTGGAGAAGCTGCAGCACGTCAACGGCACCATCCGCAGCCGCGTTCTGTTCTAAGAACCTGTTCACGATCTCGCGAGCTAGAGCCATACAAGGCAAAAACAGGCAAGGACGCGCAGTTTACGAGCTGTAAATGAGCAGTCCGAGCCTGTTTTTAACGCAGTAGGGCCGACGCGCAGCAGATCGTGAACAGGTTCTAAGCCGTAGCTGCTGCGCGTCGACGATACGGCGCTGGGAACGACCTCGGAGATGCTCATTTACTGACGTAAACTCCGCCCTCCTTGGTCGCTCCCGCCTTGTCTCGCTCTAGCTCGCGAGCTCCGGATATCTGTAGAAATGAAAAAGGGAGACCCTGGTCTCCCTTTTTCATTCCGCAGGGTGCGCCGCGCGCACCGCCATGCCCCATCTCAATCCCGTTCAAGCAGCACCAACTCGGCTGCCGCTTCCTCCAACTGCATCTCGTTGAACACCTTTACCCCGGCTCGCTTCAGCAGGGCAGCGGTCACACCCTCGCCCAGCACCCGCACACCGCTGAAACTGCCGTCATAGTTCTCCAGATTGCCGCACGATGGGCTGCGCGCCTTGAGCAGGGCGATCTGGATACCGTGCTCGCGCACCAGCGCAGCGGCCTGCTCGGCACCATCGACGAACGCTGCCGTGACATCTTCACCCTCGATCGTCAGGACTGGCAGCCGACCGTCCAGTACCGCACCACCCTGACCATCGCGGATTTCCGCAGGCGGGCGCGGAGTCGATAAACCGCCGGCCACTTCCGGGCACAGCGCGACGACGCGCCCCTCGTCCAGCCACCGCTGAAGCTGATCGAAAGGCCCATGAGCACCACCGTCATAACGCACCCGATGACCAAGCAGGCAGCGGCTGACCAATATCTTCTGCATCGAGTCTCTCCCTTGCATCGGCGCCAGAGTAACCGCCGGTAACACCGCCGTCAGCCCTTGGTCTGGCATCCAGCGAAACGACCGTACGCCACGTGTTCAGAGCCCTTGCGGCCTATCCTTCGGCGGGAAGCGGCCCTGCCCCATGGCGCGCAGCGCAAGGCACCACCAGACTTGCGCGGCCAACCAGGGAGGTCAACGTCCATGCCCCAACCACTTCGCACCCTCGCCATCGCATTGCTGGGCAGTACCGCGCTGCTCGCCTCGTCCACCCAGGCTGCCATGCAGGCGCTGGAAGACGAAAGCCTCAGCCAGATCAGCGGCCAGGCCGGCATCACCATACGCCTCGATCTGATGGCGCGTATCGACGAGATCCGCTGGCAGGACGACGGGGGCAGCCTGTCGCTGCGCAACGTGAAGATCGACAACGGCTGCCTGAAACCCACCGATTGCGATGGCTATGCTTTCGGGGCGGCACAACTGGGCGCCAGCGTACCGATTCTCGGCCTCGAAGTACCGACCCTGGAGGTGGACGTGGTCAAAGGCAGCAATGGCCAGAGCCAGCTACAACTGAAACTGCCCAACCTGACCGCGATCAACCAGCAGCTCGGCCCACTGGGCAAGCTGGTGATCCGCGCCCGGCTGGCGAGCGATCTGTATATCGGCGATACCAGCATCGGCAACGTCGCCTTGCGTGATATCCGCGATATCAATGGCACCATCAAGGTCTGGGGCCACTGACAAATTCAGCGCGCGACCGCGCAGAACTACTGCGCAGGGCGCCCGCTGGGCTCAGAGCACATCACCACCTCGCCGCCTGAACCAGCCGGTCAGTGACAGCCGCTCGCGCGTGGCCGGCAACACTTCGTGGGGCACCTCGCCGGACATGAAAAGCGCCAGGGTGCCGGCCTGCGGTAGCACATCATGCTCACGCTCATCAGGCAGATACAGGCGCAACGCCCCACCCTGCTCGACCTGCCAGTCCTCGTTCAGATAGAACACCGCGGATACCGTGCGCCGATCATCATCGCGAAAACGATCGAGATGGCGCAGATAGAAGGTACCCGGCGCATAGCAGGCGAAGTGGCACTCATAGTCCTCGAGCCCCAGGTAGAACGCCTGGTTGAGCGCCTGACGCAGGCCATCCATCAATTGCAGATACTGGTCACAGGCGCCGCTCTGCCCAGGCTCGAGCCATTGAATGCGATCACCGCGAATCCCTTCCTGCACTTGCTGCGCGCCACCACGACCAACACCGGCGGCACTCAGTTCGCCGCTCTGCGCACGCTTACGGCACTCGACGGCCAATTCGCGGGTCAGAACTTCTGGAGCGAAAAACGCCCGCTGCGACCAGCCCTGGCTGGCGAGGTCGTCGATAAGGCTGGAAAAGCGGTCTTGCTGGTCGGATTCGTTCATGGCGGCGATTGTATCAGCGCCGCCTCACGGCTCGACAAGCCTCGGCCAGCCGCCGAAAATAGCCGGCCGCAGCACCCTGCGGCCGGCCAGGATAGTTGCCAAGGAGTTCTCGATGCGCTTTGTGTTTGCCCTGTTGCTATTTGGCCTGACCCTGCCGGCCCTGGCCGACGATCACCTGCGCCTGTATCAGGCCGCCGGCTGGCCACAGCAACGCGAACACTTCAATCAGGCCCTCGACGCGGCTCAGCAGCGCTACCGCAGCACGCTGCCGCCCGTGGTGTATCAGGCGCTGGTGGACAACAGCAATCGCCGCTTCGCTGCCGCCGCCATCGACCAGCGCGCCCGGCACAGCCTGAGCCTGGAGCTGGCCGATCCGCAGCCGGCGCTGGCCTTCTTCGAGTCCGAGCTGGGGCGCAAGATCGTCGCCGCCGAAACGCTGGCTACACGCCGCGACCAGTTGGCCAAGTACGAGAATGGCCTGCCGCGCACCGAGGCCGACGCCACGCGCCGCCTGCTGATTCGCCATCTGGCGCAGGCGCTGCCAGCCAAGGAAGCTGGCGCCGAGGTCAGCCTGGCCCTGGCCGGGGTGGCAGCCGACAGTCTCAGCCAGATGATTCCCGGCCTGCTCGGTGGTGGCCAGGCGCAGGGGTTGCTCAATGGCCAGCGTGAACGGCTGATGGCGCAGATCGAGCAGGATCTGGACAACACCCTGCTGCATGTCTACCGCGAACTGAGCGATCCGGAACTGGAGCAGTTCGTCGAGTTCGCCCAGTCGGCAGATGGCAAAGCCTATTACCAGGCCGCCCTGGCCGCTCTTCGTGCCGGCCTGGCGGTAGGCATGAGCAGCGCCGACCTGGAGCCAGCACCTCAGGGAATCTAGTGAGTAGGCCGAACCGGAACGCCGGCCGCTAGGAGCGCAGCGAACAGTCCGCCACTCTTTGCCGCCGCCAAAACCTATGGCGTACTGCTTCGCGACGACTGCATGGATGCAGGAGGTAGAGCGACGCAGGAGGCCAAAGCCGAGTACGCCCCACGGTGCCACAGCCCTTACGCCAATCGCTCGCGCAGAAAATCGAAATAGCGCTTACGCAACGCCTCGTTCTCGTTCGCCAGGTGATGGCGGGCGTCTGCCAGCCGCAGTATCTGCGGTTGATGAAACTTGTCCTGCAGCACGTCGAGGTTGTAGCGCCAGTCCACGGTCATGTCCGCCTCTCCCTGAATAATCAGAGGGCTGTGTTCGCTACGCCCCGCCGCCTCGATACGCGGCACCCAATGCGTCAGTGCGCCGACCCAGGACGTGGGCAAGCTGCGCGGCTGCAACGGGTCGCGATTGTGTACGAACTCAAGGAAGGTCGTGTCGCTGGAGTTGTCGCTGAAACGCCGTGGAATTTCCCGCACGAACGGGCTGAGCAGGCGGTAGCTGAGTTTCGACCAGCCCCAGGCACGTGGCCGCACCAGCGGGGCCAGGAGAATGCTCTGGCCCAGCTCCGGACGCTTGCCATCGGTGAGCAGGTAATCCAGCGCGATCGCGCCGCCGGTGCTCTGCCCGCAGAGATGCCAGGGCTGCGGCAACCCCAGCTCGGCGGCCTGCCCGAACAAGCCATTGAGCACCTGCTGGTACTCGGCGAAGTCCCCGATGCTGGCACGCGCGCCACTGGACAACCCATGTCCTGGCAAGTCGCAGGCCAGTACCGCGAAATTCATGCTCAGCGCCCAGTCGACCACATGACGATACAGCCCCATGTGATCGTAATAGCCGTGCAACAGCAGCAGCGTGCCACGCGGCTCGGCGGGCGCCCACAGCTGCACGGCGATCTGATAACCGGCAGCATTGAAGCTGCCGAGCCGGTTATCCAACCCGGAAAAACGTGCGCCCAGGTCGAACCCGTAGAAACTGCGATAAGCCTGCAGCGCCGGCAACTCCAGGCGCGCTGCGGCCAAGGGTCGCAGCAAAGGGCGCAATTGATCGGGTTGAAACGGCTCTGACATGGGGCTTTCCATAGGCTGCGGGAGGCTTCGAGAGAAGCTTCAGGAGTAGCGCTCTCGATTGCTGCGATATTCAGCTGCCGGGCGCATCGTGGCAAGCTACACGCCCTTTTTCAGCCCAGCGCATTCCATGCCCCGTCTTTCGCGCAAGAATCTGCTCCTCGCCCTGCTTGCCCTGGTCTGGCTGGGCGGCATGCTGCTGGCTTATCGCTGGTTCGAAACGCGTTACCTGCGCACCTTCGACGAACGAGCGGCGGTGTTTGCCGGGGCAGAATTGCGTTTGCCGGACGAACTGGCTGGCCCCGGCGTGATCCGTCTGGTGCATTTCTGGGATCCGGCCTGCCCCTGCAACGTCGGCAATCAGCAACACCTGGCCGAACTGATCGAACGTTACGCCCCCCAGGGCGTGCAGTTCCACGTGGTGCAGAAACCGGGCAGCCAGGGCCGCCTGCCTGCTGAACTGGCAGCCTTGCGCCCCATCGACGCCATGCCCGGTAGCGCCGACCTGCCCGCCAGCCCGGCCGTGGCGATCTGGGACAAACAGGGCCAGTTGGCTTACTTCGGCCCCTACAGCGAAGGGCTGGTGTGCAACTCCAGCAACAGCTTCATCGAACCCATACTCGAAGCCCTGGCCGCAGGCCGCAAGGTCGATGCCAGCAACACCCTGGCAGTGGGTTGCTTCTGTGAATGGGCGAAGAAGAACGAGAACTGAACAACCAGGCATGACCGTAAGATGGGTTAGCGGAGCTGAACACCAAACACCTAGTGGTTGTGAGCCGCGTAACCCACCAGGCGATACAGCCTGTGGCGCCGGTGGTGGGTTACGCCGCCCCTGATCAGCGAATGGTCAAGCAAACGCAACAGGCGACTACCTTTCCCTACAAAGCCCTTCACTCGCCCGTTGTCGCGCGGCGCGATAGCAAGCCACGCGGTGTGCCGCCCTGCCAACGACGAAAGGCGCGGTAGAACGGCGACAGCTCGGCGAAGCCACAGGCTCGCGCCACCTCGCGCACGCCAAGCCCCTGCTCCAGCAAGCGCAGCGCGCGCAAGCGACGGACTTCATCATGCAGCGCGCGAAAGCTGCTGCCCTGCTCGCTCAGCGCCCGTTGCAACGCACTACGATGACAGCTCAAGGCCAGCGCACAGGCCTCCAGGCTGCACGTCGTGCTGCCCAGGTTGCGCTCCAGCCAGTAGCGCACCCGTGCCAGCAACTGATTCTCCACCAGCCCGGCCAACTGCTTCTCGGCTTCTTCGCTCAGCACCTCGAAGAGTCGCGGACTGGCGCTGCGCGAGGGCCGGGCGAGTGCCGCACGCGGCAGGATCAGGGCATCGTGCGACTGCGAAAAGCGCGGCTCGACGCCCAGCAGACGACGATGCTCGGTGAGCTTGCGCGGTGCACGATGGCGAAAGTCGACACCCAGTAACGGTAGCTCGCCACCGGCCGCCGCCAGCATCTTGCTCAGCAGCACGGCCAGGCATTCCATTTGCTGGCGCAGCGAACCGACATCCCGGTAGTTGAGGTCGATGACCAGGCGCACGTCGTCGTCCCGCTCCTCCAGTCGCGCGGCGAAGCCACCGGAAAGGATGTGCTGAAAGCGCACAAAGGCCTGCAAGCCCTGACGCAGATCGCGCGCGGCCAGCAGCAGATAGCCGACCACGTCCATCGGTCGTGGCTGCATCACCTCCCCCAGATGCAGGCCGATATCGACGTCACCGCTGATGCCCTCCAGCGCCTGCCAGAAGCGCGGCGCATTGTCGTGATCCTCGCGCGCCTCCAGCAAAGGCGCAGCCAGCGGCACGCCGGCATAGGCGCGCCGGTAGGTGTCGGTCGGATCCAGTCCCAGCGCGGCCAGGGCCTCATAGAGCAGGCGGCGCAGGGTCGAGGAATGGGTCAGGGCAACGAAAGCACTGTCAGCCATGGTGGCTCCGGGCAGATATTGACCATAGACTTTCAGCCTTGCGACATATGGTCAATGCCGGCACGTGTACGCCTGAGCAAAATGCTCGGACGCTTGCTCGATAACAATAAGGATCGCTCGATGAAACGCTCTCTGACCGCCCTTGCCCTGGTGGTTGCCGCCGCAGCAGGCGGATTGACTTGGTACCTGCACGACAAGCAGCCAATACGCGATGGTGAACAGATGTTCGGCGCGCTGCAGGCTCCGGTCACGGTCGACTACGACGAACGCGGCGTGCCGCACATTCGCGCCGAGAACGAAGCCGACATGTATCGCGCCCTGGGCTACGTGCATGCCCAGGATCGTCTGCTGCAGATGGAGTTGTTGCGGCGCCTGGCGCGCGGCGAGTTGGCCGAGATACTCGGCGAAAAGCTGCTGCCAACCGACCGCCTGTTCCGCACCCTGGAAATCGGCCGCCATGCCGACGCCTATGCCGCCCGCCTGGACGCCAACAGCCCCTCCACGCAAGCACTGCAGCACTACCTCGAGGGCGTCAATCAGTACCAGGCCAGCCGGCCGCGGCCACTGGAGTTCGACCTGCTGGGCATCGAACCGCGTCCCTTCACCATCGCCGATACACTCAGCGTCGCGGGCTACATGGCCTACAGTTTCGCCGCCGCGTTCCGTACCGAACCGGTGATGACCCATATCCGCGATGAGCTGGGCGCGGATTATCTCAAGCTGTTCGATCTCGACTGGCACCCTCAGGGCGTGCTCGGCTCGCCCCTGGCCAGCGACGACTGGAAAGATCTTGCCGCTCTCGCCCAACTCACCGGCAGCGCCCTGGAAGGCAGCGGCCTGCCGCAGTTCGAAGGCAGCAATGCCTGGGCCATCTCCGGTAGCCGTACCGCCAGCGGCAAACCACTGCTGGCCGGCGATCCCCACATTCGCTTCTCGCTACCCGCGGTCTGGTACGAGGCGCACCTGCAAGCACCTGGCTATGAGCTGTACGGCTATCACCACGCCCTGATTCCCAGCGCCATGCTCGGCCACAACCGTGACTTCGCCTGGAGCCTGACCATGTTCCAGAACGACGACCTCGACCTGATCGCCGAACGGGTCAACCCGGACAATACCGATCAGGTCTGGTATCAGGGGCAGTGGGTCGACCTCCAGCAGCGTACGGAAACCATCCAGGTCAAGGGCGCCGAACCGGTGCAGATCACCCTGCGTCGCTCCCCGCACGGGCCGATCGTCAACGATGCCTTGGGCCAGACCAACGGCAGCACGCCGATCGCCATGTGGTGGGCCTTCCTCGAAACCGACAATCCGTTGCTCGATGCCTTCTACCAGCTGGGTCGGGCTGAGACCCTGGACAAGGCCCGCACTGCAGCCGAGAAAATCGAAGCGCCGGGTCTCAACGTGGTCTGGGCCAATGCCGCTGGTGACATCGGCTGGTGGGCTGCAGCCAAGCTGCCGCTGCGCCCGGCCGGGGTCAACCCGACCTTCATTCTCGACGGCGCCAGCGGTGAGGCGGACAAGCTCGGCTACCATCCCTTCACTGCCAACCCACAGGAAGAGAACCCGCAGCGCGGCTATATCGTCTCGGCCAACTACCAGCCAGTGCCTGCCAGCGGCATCGAGATTCCCGGCTATTACAACCTGCCGGATCGCGGTCAACGCCTGAACCAGCGCCTGAGCGATGCCTCGGTGAAATGGGACACGCACAACAGCCAGGCCCTGCAGCTCGACCCCGGCACCGGCTATGGCCCACGCCTGCTGGCACCGATTCTCGACGAACTGCGTGAGGCAGCCGCGAACGATGAGGAACGCGCCCTGGTGGAGCAACTGGCCAACTGGAACGGTGACCACACACTCGACTCCGTCGCCGCCACGCTGTTCAACCAGCTGACCTACCAGCTCGCTCACGAAGCCATGGCCGACGAGTTGGGCGACGTGTTCTTCGACAGCCTGCTGCAGACCCGCGTACTCGACACGGCGTTGCCGCGTCTGACCGCCGACGCCGACTCACCCTGGTGGAATCGCCAGGGCAGCGAACAACGCGAAAGCCGCGCGCAGATCGTGGCAGACGCCTGGCGTGCCAGCCTGGAACACCTGCGCAGCATACTTGGCGATGACACCGGCACCTGGCACTGGGAGCGAGCGCACACCCTCACCCACAGCCATCCATTGGGCCAGCAGCAGCCGCTGGCCTGGTTGCTCAACGTCGGCCCGCTTGCCGCGCCCGGCGGCCATGAAACGCCGAACAACCTGTCGCACAAGGTCGGCTCGGCGCCCTGGCCGGTGGTATACGGGCCGTCGACCCGACGCCTGATCGACCTGGCCGATGCCGACAAGGCGCTGGGCGGCATTCCTGTGGGCCAGAGCGGCGTGCCCTTCGATGCCCATTACGGCGACCAGGCGCAGGCACACGTCACCGGCCAGTACCAACCGCAGCATCTGAGCGAGGCGGATGTAGCGGCGCATAGACTGGGAACGCTCAGGCTCCTTCCTCGCTAAGCCATCCATGCACAGCGTGGTGCGCCAACGGTGCATCACGCTGCACGCTGGTGCACCACCCCGCCACTCCATGCAGGTCTGCATTCCTCAAGGCGCCCTGCGTCCCGCGAAATCAGGCTTTTCAGCCTTGGTAATAAAATTGGCACACGCCCTGCATAAGGTAAGGCAAGACCCAGTTTCGGGGACCTTGGTACAGGCAGGCCGGGGAATCCCCTTCTTTATTCGACGCGACTGACGCGTCACTGTAGCGCGCCGTAACCCGCTCGACGAGTACGGCGCCACCCGTTTCGGGGACCTTGGTACAGGCAGGCCGGGGAATCCCCTTCTTTATTCAGGACGCAGCGCCAGCCGTACGCGCCAACGTCCATCCTCCGGCGCGCCGCGCCACTCCCCGTCCAGCGGACGGGGTGAGATCAAGACCAGCAGCAAATCCCGCCCGTCACGCTCGATGCGCCAGTTCACCAACCCCATTGGCAGGCTCAGCTGCCCGTCACGCACCCGCCCATAGGCATCGTCGAAGCGATACACCAGCGCGCCGTTGACATGCTCGCTCAACGCCTGCGGCTCGCGATTGAACCAGAGCTGCAAGCCCTGCTCCCAGGGCTCGGCATCCTCGATACGCAAACGCGGCGGATCGAACAGGCGCCCCAGCATCACCCCGACCAGAAAGGCGATGAGCAGCACCGACGCGATGAAGCGCCAGCGAAGTCGCGGCCGGGGATCCTCGACCGGCGTAGAATGCTCGTCATCCCTGTGCTCGGAGCCCTGCATGTTCCACGTCATCCTCTTCCAACCGGAAATCCCGCCCAATACCGGCAACATTATCAGGCTGTGCGCCAACAGCGGCTGCCAGTTGCACCTGATCGAGCCGCTGGGCTTCGAGCTGGACGACAAGCGCCTGCGCCGCGCCGGGCTGGATTATCACGAGTACGCCACGCTCAAACGCCACACCAGCCTGGAAGCATGCCTGGAAAGCCTCGGCCAGCCACGCCTGTTCGCCTTCACCACCAAGGGCTCGCAACCCTTCCACGAGATCGCCTACCAGCCTGGTGATGCCTTCCTGTTCGGTCCGGAAAGCCGTGGCCTGCCCGAGGAAGTGCGCAACGCCCTGCCGCCGGAGCAGCGCGTACGCCTGCCCATGCGCGCCGGTTGCCGCAGCCTGAACCTGTCCAACACCGTGGCCGTCACCGTCTACGAGGCCTGGCGGCAGAACGGCTTCGCCGACGCTGATCAGTAGGGTGCGCTGTGCGCACCGACTGCCCACCCGGCATGATCACGCACAACAAAAAAGCGCCCCACGGGGCGCTTTTTCATTCGATCGACCAGCGCTTAGTGAGCGGTGGTTTCGGCCTGGCCAGCCTGCTGCATGCGCTGCAGCTCCTGGGCGTACAGGGCATCGAAGTTCACCGGCGACAGCATCAGTGCCGGGAAGGAACCACGGGTCACCAGGCTGTCCAGTGCCTCACGGGCATACGGGAACAGGATGTTCGGGCAGAAGGCGCCAAGGGTGTGGCTCATCGACGCTGCGTCCAGACCCTTGATCAGGAAGATGCCGGCCTGCTGAACTTCAGCGATGAAGGCAACTTCTTCGCCGTTCTTGACGGTCACCGACAAGGTCAGCACCACTTCGTGGAAGTCACCTTCCAGGCCGCGCTGGCGGGTGTTGAGATCCAGACCGACGCTCGGCGTCCACTCCTGACGGAAGATTTCCGGGCTCTTCGGCGCTTCGAAGGACAGATCCTTGACGTAGATGCGCTGCAGGGAGAATTGCGGGTTCTGCGAATCGGCAGCGGCGGCACCGCTGTTGGCTTGCTCGGTCATGGCGTTTGCCTTCCTTAACGTTACGGTTTCAAGCGGGGCTCTGCAGCAGTGCGTCGAGCTTGCCGGCGCGCTCCAGGGCGTAGAGGTCGTCACAGCCGCCCACATGGGTGCTGCCGATCCAGATTTGTGGCACCGAGGTGCGGCCTGCCTTGCGGGTCATCTCCGCGCGCATGGCTGGCTGGCCATCGACGCGAATTTCCTCGTAATCCACCCCTTTGCTCACCAGCAATTGCTTGGCACGGATGCAGTAGGGGCACCAGTCGCTGGAATAGATGACCACACCAGCCATGTCACTTCACCAGTGGCAGGTTGTCGCCACGCCAGGTGGCGATACCACCGGACAGCTTCGCGGCGGTGTAGCCGGCCTTCTTCAGTTCGCGGGCGATGCTGCCGGCATGCTGGCCCATGGCATCGACCACCACGATGGTCTTGGCCTTGTGCTTTTCCAGCTCGGCGATACGCGCAGCCACCTTGTCGTAGGGGATGTGCAGCGAATCGACGATATGCCCGGCGGAGTAGTCCTTCTGTGCACGCACGTCGAGCACCACGCCCTTATCGCTGTTGACCAGTGCAGTCAGCTCACGGCTGGACAAGCTCTGGCCACCCTTGCGCAGCTCGGTGACGATCAGCAGCACCAGCAGGACGACGAACAATCCACTCAGTACATAGTGGTTAATGACGAATTCAATCAGGTTGGCGAACATCTATAAGGCCCAGGACGGTAAAATGCCGGCCAGTATACACAGGCCCACAGGTCGGCCAAACCCCGTCTGGCAGTGACGTGCCAGGCACTTGCCCCTAAAATGCCGGGCTGTTTCATTGCCCCCTCAGACGCAGAGCGAGCCAGCTTCATGAGCGCCACGCCAAAACCCTTGGTTCTGATCATCCTCGACGGCTTCGGTCACAGCGACACCCCCGAGTACAACGCCATCTATGCCGCCGACACGCCAGTCTACGACCGCCTGCGCGCCAACTACCCGCACGGCCTGATTTCCGGTAGCGGCATGGACGTCGGCCTGCCCGACGGGCAGATGGGCAACTCCGAAGTCGGCCACATGAACCTCGGTGCCGGCCGCGTGGTGTACCAGGATTTCACCCGCGTGACCAAAGCCATCCGCGATGGCGAGTTCTTCGAGAACGCCACGATCAACCAGGCCGTGGACAAAGCGGTCGCCGGTGGCAAGGCCGTACACATCCTCGGCCTGCTCTCCGATGGCGGTGTGCACAGCCACCAGGATCACCTGGTCGCCATGGCCGAACTGGCCGCCAAGCGTGGCGCCGAGAAAATCTACCTGCATGCCTTCCTCGACGGCCGCGACACCCCGCCGAAAAGCGCGCAAAGCTCCATCGAACTGCTCGACGCCACCTTCGCCCGTCTCGGCAAGGGCCGCATCGCCAGCCTGATTGGCCGCTACTTCGCCATGGATCGCGACAACCGCTGGGATCGCGTGCAGCAGGCCTACGAGCTGATCGTCGACGGCGCCGGCCAGTTCAACGCAGCCACCGCAGTCGCCGGCCTGGAAGCGGCCTACGCCCGCGGCGAGAGCGACGAATTCGTCAAGGCCACCACCATCGGCGCTCCGGTGCAGGTGGAAGACGGCGACGCCGTGGTGTTCATGAACTTCCGCGCCGACCGCGCCCGCGAACTGACCCGCACCTTCGTCGAGCCTGACTTCAAGGAATTCGAGCGCAAGCGCGTGGCGCAACTGGCCGGCTTCGTCATGCTTACCCAGTACTCGGCGAGCATCAAAGCGCCCAGCGCCTTCGCCCCGGAAGCCCTGACCAACGTGCTCGGCGAATACCTGGCGAAGAACGGCAAGACCCAGCTGCGCATCGCCGAAACCGAGAAATACGCCCACGTCACCTTCTTCTTCTCTGGCGGCCGCGAAGAGCCGTTCGAAGGCGAAGAACGCATCCTCATTCCTTCGCCGAACGTCGCCACCTACGACCTGCAGCCGGAAATGAGCGCACCGGAAGTCACCGACAAGATCGTCGATGCCATCGAAAACCAGCGCTATGACGTGATCATCGTCAACTACGCCAACGGTGACATGGTCGGCCACACCGGCGTGTTCGAGGCCGCGGTCAAGGCCGTGGAAACCCTCGACACCTGCGTCGGCCGCATCGTCGCGGCGCTGGACAAGGTCGGTGGCGAAGCGCTGATCACCGCCGACCACGGCAACGTCGAGCAGATGGAAGACGAGTGCACCGGCCAGGCACACACCGCGCACACCTGCGAACCGGTGCCCTTCATCTACGTTGGCAAGCGCCCGGCGCGCGTCCGCGAAGGCGGCGTGCTGGCCGACGTGGCACCGACCCTGCTGATGCTGATGGGCCTGCCGCAACCAGCCGAGATGACGGGTAAGACCATCGTCGAGCTGCAATAAGGCGGCAGGCCAAAGGCGTAGAGCGTACTGGGAGCACAGCGAACAGTACGCTCTACGCCTGAGCCACGCTGTACTGCCTTCGGCGGGTACAGCCTACGCCCGCTCATACTGCAGCCTGTAGCCGCTTTTTTAGGCATACTAGGCGCCATTCGCTACCCCGTTCAGGTACCGCCTCGCCCATGCTTCGCATCCTTGCCCTGCTCCTGCTCAGCAGCCTGATCGCTCCGGCTATCGCCGATCAGCGTGCCGATACCCAGCGCCAGCTGGAGGCCGCGCGCCAGGATGTGGTCGAGCTGAAAAAGCTGCTGGAAAAGCTGCAGCAGGAAAAGTCCGGCGTGCAGCAGCAGTTGAAGAAGACCGAGACGGAAATGGGCGACCTGGAAAGCCAGGTCAAGGAACTGCAGCGCGAGCTCAAGGGCAGCGAGCAGGAAATCCAGCGCCTGGATCAGGAGAAAAAAAAACTCCAGGGCGCACGCACTGAACAGCAGCGACTGATCGCCATCCAGGCGCGCGCGGCCTACCAAAGCGGCCGACAAGAGTACGTCAAGCTGCTGCTCAACCAGCAGAACCCGGAAAAATTCTCGCGCACCCTCACCTACTACGACTACCTCAGCCAGGCCCGTCTCGATCAGCTTGCAGCATTCAACGAGACCCTGCGCCAACTGGCCAACGTCGAGCAGGAAATCACCAGCCATCAGGCCCAGCTACAGGCGCAGAAGGCCGGCCTGGATGAGCGCCACGCCAAGCTCGCCGAGGCGCGCAAGGAGCGCCAGCAGGCGCTGGCCAAGCTCAACAATGAATTTGCCAATCGCGATCAACGCCTCAAGGCCCGTCAGCAGGAACAGGCTGACCTGGGTCGCGTACTGAAGACCATCGAGGAAACCCTGGCGCGCCAGGCACGCGAAGCGGAAGAGGCGCGCAAACGCGAGCTGGCCGCTCGCCAAGCGCGACCAAGTGGTCAGCCCAGCGGCCCTCAGGTTACCTCCGGAGCCACCTATGGCGGGCCTTTCGCCAGTGCGCGAGGCAAGTTGCCGTGGCCGGTCGATGGCCGATTGGTAGCACGCTACGGAACACCTCGCGGCGGCGACGCTCGTACTAAATGGGACGGTGTACTGATCGGTGCACCGGCCGGCAGTCAGGTACGCGCCGTGCATGGTGGTCGCGTGGTATTCGCCGACTGGTTGCGTGGCGCCGGTCTGTTGGTCATTCTCGACCATGGCAACGGTTACCTGAGCCTGTACGGCCATAACCAAAGTCTGCTCAAGAGTGCGGGCGACCTGGTCAAGGCCGGCGAGCCCATTGCCACCGTTGGCAACAGCGGTGGCCAGGAAACATCGGCACTGTACTTCGCCATTCGCCAGAACGGTCGCCCGAGTGATCCG
Organism: Pseudomonas mendocina; assembly: GCF_003008615.1. NCBI lineage: Bacteria > Pseudomonadati > Pseudomonadota > Gammaproteobacteria > Pseudomonadales > Pseudomonadaceae > Ectopseudomonas > Ectopseudomonas mendocina. The sequence continues at coordinate 2,712,163 of NZ_CP027657.1, read as the reverse complement.
GCACAGTGGTGCCGCGCGCAGGGATAAGCGCTTTATCCATTTAGGAGTTGTCTTCATGTCCCATCGCTTTCGCCCCACCTGCCTGGCTCTGGCCCTCGGCCTGCTGCTCGGCGTCCCCGCCCTGCAGGCTGCAGAGCCTGCACCCGCGCCGGCGGCGAGCAGCAAGGCACCGCTGCCGCTGGATGACCTGCGCACCTTCGCCGAGGTGATGGATCGCATCAAGGCAGCCTATGTCGAGCCCGTGAGCGACAAGACCCTGCTGGAGAACGCCATCAAGGGCATGCTCAGCAACCTCGACCCGCATTCGGCCTATCTGGAGCCGGAGGCCTTCCTCGAACTGCAGGAAAGCACCAGCGGCGAATTTGGCGGCTTGGGCATCGAAGTGGGCATGGAAGACGGTTTCATCAAGGTCGTCTCGCCCATCGACGACACCCCCGCCTCGCAGGCCGGCATCCAGCCGGGCGACCTGATCGTGAAAATCGACGGCCAGCCGACCAAGGGCCTGTCGATGATGGAAGCCGTGGACAAGATGCGCGGCAAGGCCGGCAGCAAGATCGAGCTGACCCTGGTGCGCGACGGCGGTCGCCCCTTCGACCTGACCCTGACCCGTGCGGTGATCAAGGTACGCAGCGTGAAGAGCCAGATGCTCGAGGATGGCTACGGCTATCTGCGTATCTCGCAGTTCCAGGTCAACACCGGCGAAGAGGTGGGCAAGGCGCTGACCAAGCTGCGTCAGGAGAACGGCAACAAGAAGCTGCGCGGTCTGGTCATGGATCTGCGCAACAACCCGGGCGGCGTGCTCCAGGCTGCCGTGGAAGTGGCCGACCACTTCCTCAAGAGTGGCCTGATCGTCTACACCGAAGGACGCCTGGCCAACTCCGAACTGCGCTTCAACGCCGACCCGGCCGATGCCAGCGAAGGCGTACCGCTGGTGGTGCTGATCAACGGCGGTAGCGCCTCGGCTTCGGAAATCGTCGCTGGCGCCCTGCAAGATCACAAACGCGCCGTACTGATGGGCACCGACAGCTTCGGCAAGGGCTCGGTACAAACTGTGCTGCCGCTGAACAACGATCGCGCCCTGAAGCTGACCACCGCGCTGTACTTCACCCCCAATGGCCGCTCGATCCAGGCTCAGGGCATCATCCCGGACATCGAGGTGGCGCGCGCCAAGGTCACCCGCGAACAGGACAGCGAGGGCATCAAGGAAGCCGACCTGCAGGGGCATCTGGGTAACGGCAACGGCGGCGCAGATCGCCCGAGCAAAGGCGCACAGGCTGCACGCACCGAACGTCCACAGGATGACGACTATCAACTGAGCCAGGCGCTGAACCTGCTCAAAGGCTTGAGCGTCACCCGCGGCAACTGAGCCCACTCGGCGATACGAAAGAGCCCGGACAACTGTCCGGGCTTTTTCTTTGGTGAAGCCCTGTACCGCGCCGCCTCTCATCGCCCGTAGGGTGAGCCGTGCGCACCGAAGCCGGCACCAGCGTCACAGCTGGTGCGCATAGCGCACCCTACGGTTTTACAGGTAGTTCTCGGTAATGTCGTCGATGAAGCCTTCGCTGCGCAGCTCGTCCAGGGCTTTCTGCAGACGCTCGACGACCTCGTCCGGGGTGTCCTTGTTCAGCGCCAGATAAAGCTCGGCATCGTTGAAACGCAGTACGGTGTTGAGACCGCTGACGTCTTCCTGTTTGGCCAGGTAACGGCCAACCGGATCGGTAGTGGCCCACAGGTCGATCTGCCCACGCACCAGTTTCTTCACGTTCTCCTGGTCACGCAGGGCGTTGATCGGCTCCAGGCCCTGGCTCTCTAGGTGCTGGCTGACCGCATCGTTCTTGTAGGCACCGACGCGGTACTTGGCCGCGTCCTGCAGGCCCGACACCTTGATGTCGCTACCCGGTGCGGCGAGCAACACCCAGCCGGTCTTGGCCAGCGGGCCGACCCACTTGAACAGCGGCTTGCGCTCCTCAGTGTAGGTGGTGGAGAACAGGCCGTAGTTGGGCTTGTCCAGGGTCAGGCGATAGAGGCGATCCCAGGGAAAGCGCAGGGTCAGGGTGTAGTCGATGCCGGCACGCTTGAACATCTCGCGCACGATATCGGCACTGATGCCGTCGATGCCGTCATCACGGGCGAAGTTCTTGTCGTCCACCGCCATGTTGAAGGGCGGGAAATTCTCGGTCAGCAGCACCACCTTGTAGTCGGACGGCAGCTCCGCATGGGCGAAGCCGGAGGCGAGGAACAGGGCGACGAACAGGCTTTTCTTCAGAGTTTTCAGCATAAGACGTACCGCTCGCATGATTTGTGGTTATGGCTAGCGGCATCCTTGCATGGGCCCGAGCCCGGTCATTGGCACTCAGCGGCTTTGCCATCCATGGCGTGCGCCCGGCTCGTGGCCGGACGCAGGGTTCGTCGGCGCTTACAGGTATTTGTTGAGCGTGGCGTCAACGAAACCTTCGGCACGCATCTGATCCAGCGCCGCCTGTAGCTTGGCGACGATCTCGTCGGGCATGTCCTTGTTCAGCGCCAGATACAGCTCGGCGCTGTCGAAACGCAGCACCGTTTTCAATCCCGTGATGCCGTCCTGCTTGGCCAGGTAGCGCCCGGCTGGGTCACCGGTGGCCCAGAGGTCGATCTGGCCGGCCAGCAGCTTGCGGGCATTTTCCTGGTCACGCAGCGAGGTACCGTGCTCCACACCCTTGTCGGTCAGGTATTCGGAAATGGCATCGCCCTTGTAGGCACCAATGCGGTATTGCCTGGCTTCGTCTAGGTTACCCAGATTGATCGGGCTGTCGCCCTTGGCCAACATCACCCAATCATCCGGGCCGATTGGCCCCACCCACTTGAACAACGCTTCGCGCTCGGGAAGACGAGCGGTGACGAATACACCATAGCCCGGTTTTTCCAGCGCCAGCTTGTAGATGCGATCCCACGGAAAACGCAGGGTCAGGTTGTACTTGACCCCGGCGCGCTTGAACATTTCCTTGACGATATCCACAGCAATGCCATCGATATTGTCTTCTTGAGCGAAGTTCTTGCCATTGCTCGCCATGTTGTATGGCGGAAAATTTTCGGTCAGCAGAACCACGGTGTAGTTCGGATCCACTTCGGCGCGCGCAGCACCAGCCAGCACCACAAGAGTGCCGCCCAGCGCGAGTAGCAGGCGTTTGAACATGGCATTTCTCTTTTATGAAAAGGCAGACTCCATCAGGATAACCGCCATACCCTCCACGGCCCAGCGGTTACTGGCAGTCTGCCTCAATAGCGAATCTCGATGCTCTTCAACGCACCCTCGGCCCGTAGTGCATCCAATGCTTGCTGCAACTTCTGCACCAGCTCGTCAGGCGTTTGCAGATTGAGGGCGAGATACAGGTCAGCCGTGTGCAGATGCTGCACGACCTTGAGGTTCTCGATACCCTCCTGTCGCGCAACAAAGCGGCCAGCCTGGCTGGACGTCACCCAGAAGTCGATCTGGCCACGCTCGAGTTTGCGCAGGTTCTCGGTATCGCGCAGTGCCGTCTGCACCTCCAGGCCCTTGTCGAGCAGGAACTGGGTCTTGGCATCACCCTTGTAGCCACCGATGCGATAACGCCCGGCGTCTTGCAGAGTCGCCAGCTGGATCGAATTGTCGCCCTTGGCGAACAGCACCCAGTCGTTCTGGGCAATTGGCCCCACCCACTTGAACAGCTTCTCGCGCTCGGCGGTTCGCGCCGTGGAGAATAGCCCGTAGCCCGGCTCATCCAGCGTCTGCTGATAGACGCGCTGCCAGGGGAAACGCAGGATCAGCTGGCAGTCGACCTGCGCCCGCTCGCACACCGCACGTAAGATGTCTGCGCTCATCCCGGTGACATTGTCGTCGCGTGCGAAGTTGTTGCCGTTGGCTGACATGTTGAACGGCGGCAGGTTCTCCGTGAGCAGTACCAGCGGTTCTGCCCGGGCAAGGCCCAGACCGCAGGTGAGGGCCAGGATGGTCACGAATCGAAGAAGGAACATGAAGACTCCGTGTCGAAAATGTTCGGCAAAAGGTGCCCATCCGCCGAGGGCAGAAGGCTTGGGGTTGGAAAATGGCGGGCAATGCTAGCCGCATCGCTGGCACTTTGCCGTCGACTCGCCCGCAGCTTTGACCGAAGGGCTCCGGTCAGCAGGTTTTTTCGCTGGGGAGGTGGCCGCCGCTTCGAACCGTGCAGGCGGCCCGAAGCGGCAAACAGATCAGCGCACGACGATACCGCGGCTGGCCAGGTAGGCCTTGGCCTCCGGCACGGTGTACTCGCCGAAGTGGAAGATACTCGCTGCGAGCACCGCATCGGCCTTGCCGTCGATGATGCCGTCGGCCAGGTGCTGCAGGTTGCCGACGCCACCGGAGGCGATCACCGGGATGCATACGGTCTCGCTGATGGCGCGGGTCACGCCCAGGTCGTAACCGCTCTTCACGCCGTCCTGATCCATGCTGGTCAGAAGGATCTCGCCGGCGCCAAGGTCTTCCATCTTCTTCGCCCAGGCCACGGCATCCAGGCCGGTTGGCTTGCGCCCGCCATGGGTGAAGATTTCCCAGCGCCCCGGCGCTACGCGCTTGGCGTCGATGGCGACGACGATGCACTGCGAACCGAAGCGCGCAGCCGCCTCGCCAACGAACTCGGGGTTGAACACCGCGGCGGTGTTGATCGACACCTTGTCGGCACCGGCGTTGAGCAGGTTACGGATGTCCTGCACGGTACGCACGCCGCCACCGACGGTGAGCGGGATGAATACCTGGCTGGCCATGCGTTCGACGGTATGCAGTGTGGTGTCGCGGCCGTCGACGCTGGCGGTGATGTCGAGGAAGGTGATCTCGTCGGCACCCTGCTCATCGTAGCGACGGGCGATTTCCACCGGATCGCCGGCATCGCGGATGTTCTCGAACTTGACGCCCTTGACCACGCGGCCATTGTCCACGTCGAGGCAAGGAATGATGCGTTTGGCCAGTGCCATGTCGACTTCTCTCGTAGGGTGCGCCGCGCGCACCGATAAACCGTCAGCAGTGCGCACCGCGCACCCTACCCATTACCCCTTGAAGCTATCGCAGAAGGCCTGCGCCTCGGCCACATCCAGGGTGCCTTCGTAGATGGCACGACCGGTGATGGCGCCGACGATGCCGGGCGAACGCGCCAGCAGCAGCTTCTCGATATCACCCAGGTTGTGGATGCCGCCGGAAGCGATCACCGGGATGCGGCTGGCAGCGGCCAGGGCGGCGGTGGCTTCGACGTTGCAGCCCTGCATCATGCCGTCTTTGGCGATGTCGGTATAAACGATTGCCGAGACGCCATCGGCCTCGAAACGCTTGGCCAGGTCGGTGGCCTGCACGCTGGACACTTCGGCCCAGCCGTCGGTGGCGACGAAACCGTCCTTGGCGTCCAGGCCAACGATGACCTTGCCGGGGAAGGCCTTGCACGCCTCGGTGACGAACTCGGGCTCTTTGACGGCCTTGGTGCCGATGATCACGTAGCTGACGCCAGCGCGCACGTAGTGCTCGATGGTTTCCAGGGTGCGGATGCCACCGCCGATCTGGATCGGCAGGGTCGGGTAGCGCTTGGCGATGGCGGTCACCACTTCGCCGTTGACCGGCTGGCCTTCGAAGGCGCCGTTCAGATCGACCAGGTGCAGACGACGGCAGCCGCCCTCGACCCATTTGGCCGCCATGCTCACCGGGTCATCGGAGAACACGGTGGAATCTTCCATGCGGCCCTGGCGCAGACGCACGCAGGCACCGTCCTTCAGATCGATAGCGGGGATAATCAGCATCGGTTGAACCTGCTCAAGTCTTGAAAACGGAAAAAGGGTCAGCTCTTTTCGAGCGCCCATAGGTCGCTCTCGATGCTTTCGAACCTGTCTTTCAGGTGCGCCTGCACGTCGAGAATCGCCTTGTTGTAATAGTGCGGTGCCAGCTCGCGGGTGATCAGGTCGAGCACTTCCTGCACCTCAAAGGTGCCCAGTTCCAGCTCGAAGCGCTCATCGAGAAAACGCTGCAACAGCAATAGCGCGGCCTGCTCCTGGGCAGGCTCCAGCGCCAGGCTCGGCACCTTGGCGCGAGCCATTACCAGCGCCCGTCCCAGGCGGCGAAGTTCTGCAGCAACTGCAGGCCATGGGTATGGCTCTTCTCCGGGTGGAACTGCACGGCGAAGCGCGAACCTTCGGCCAGCGCGGCGGCGAAGTCCTTGCCGTAGTGGCCACGGCCGACCACCTGCTGGGCCTTGCCGGCCTCGATGTAGTAGCTGTGCACAAAGTAGAAGCGCGCATGGTCGGGGATGTCGTGCCACAACGGGTGCTTCACCGCCTGACTCACCTCGTTCCAGCCCATGTGCGGCACCTTGAGGCGCTCGCCGTCCTCACTCAAATCCTTGCCGAAGAAACGCACCTGGCCGGGGAACAGGCCGATGCAATCGACACCATCGTTCTCCTCGCTGCGCTCCAGCAGGGCCTGCATGCCGACGCAGATACCGAGGAACGGGCGGTCGGCGCTGACTTCACGCACCAGTTCGTCGAAGCCCAGGCGCTTGATCTCGGCCATGCAGTCGCGGATCGCGCCAACGCCAGGAAATACCACGCGATCCGCCTCACGGATCACCTTGGCGTCGCTGGTTACCAACACCCGGCCAGCACCGACGTGTTCGAGCGCCTTGGCCACCGAGTGCAGGTTGCCCATGCCGTAATCGATGACGGCTACGGTCTGCATTACAGGGTGCCCTTGGTCGACGGCATCTGCCCAGCCATGCGCGGGTCGAGTTCGACGGCCATGCGCAGCGCGCGGCCAAAGGCCTTGAACACGGTCTCGATCTGGTGGTGGGTGTTCACCCCACGCAGGTTGTCGATGTGCAGGCTGACCTGGGCGTGATTGACGAAGCCCTGGAAGAATTCCTGAAACAGGTCGACATCGAAGCCACCGACCACGGCGCGAGTGAACGGCACGTGCATTTGCAGGCCCGGACGGCCGGAAAAGTCGATCACCACGCGCGACAGCGCTTCGTCCAGCGGCACGTAGGAATGGCCGTAACGGGTCATGCCCTTCTTGTCACCGACAGCCTTGGCGAAGGCCTGGCCGAGGGTGATGCCGACGTCCTCGACGGTGTGGTGGTCGTCGATGTGCAGGTCGCCCTTGCAGTAGATGTCCAGGTCGATCAGGCCATGACGGGCGATCTGGTCGAGCATGTGCTCGAGAAAGGGCACGCCAATATCGAACTTGGCCTTACCGGTGCCATCCAGATTGATCGAGACCTTGATCTGGGTCTCCAGGGTGTTGCGCTCGACGGATGCCGTACGTTCGGCCATCACCAGCTCCACGAAATTGCCAACGGAAAAAGGCCAGCATTATAGGCGTGGCGGGGCGTGAACGGCTACCGGCGACGGTCGGATCGAGTGGCTATCGCCAGCATCAGGCCACTCTATAAAGAGAAAAGCCCGCCGGCACATGCGTGCGGGCGGGCTTTTTTCAGCAGATAGACCTGATTAGAACAGCACCAGCGTCTTCTGCAGCGTGACCCAAACACCCCAAGCCAGCGGGATACCGACGACCAGCCAGGCCGCAGCCACGATCGGCTTGCTTGCCGGATCAGCAGCCCATTCCAGCTCGGCAGCAGCCGGAGCCGACTTCTCGCCATGGGCGCGCTCGGCGGCCAGCTCGGCTTCGGTCATGAAGTACTTCGGCGCCACCGGACGCACCAGGGCGTTGCAGATGAAGCCCAGCACCAGCATGCCAGCGAGGATGTACAGGGTGATGTCGTAAGCCGCGGCCTTCTCCACACCGATGCTCAGTTGGTACTCGCGCAGGTAGTTGACCAGCACCGGGCCCAGCACGCCGGCAGCAGCCCAGGCGGTCAGCAGACGGCCATGGATCGCGCCGACCATCTGCGTACCGAACAGGTCAGCCAGGTAGGCCGGCACCGTGGCGAAACCACCACCGTACATCGACAGGATCACGCAGAACGCCAACACGAATAGCGCCAGGCTGCCCAGGTGACCAAGCATCGGCACCGAGGCGTAGAGCGCGAAGCCCAGGCCGAAGAACACGAAGTAAGTGCCCTTGCGACCGATGAAGTCAGAGCAGGAGGCCCAGAAGAAGCGGCCACCGATGTTGAACAGGCTCAGCAGGCCAGTGAAGCCGGCTGCGATGGCAGCAATTTCCACCAGTTGCGCAGAGCTCAGCTCGTTGAACGACAGGTCAACGCCGATCAGCTTGCCAGCGAAGACTTCCTGCAGCAGCGGAGAAGCCATGCCGATGATGCCGATACCGGCCGACACGTTCAGGCACAGCACGGCCCAGACCAGCCAGAATTGCGGGGTCTTCCACGCGGTGTTCACGTGGACGTGGCCCTTGGTGATCATCGCGTTGTTGGCCTTGGCTGCCGGAGCGGTCCAGCCCGCCGGTTTCCAGCCGGTCGGCGGTACGCGGTAGGACAGCGCGCCACCGATCATGAAGACGAAGTAGATCACCGCCATGACCACGAAGCTCTGCCAGACACCGACGCTGGTTTCGCTGGAGAAGTGGCTCATCAGCAGCGCCGCCAGCGGCGCACCGACCATCGCACCGCCACCGAAACCCATGATCGCCATACCGGTGGCCATGCCACGACGGTCCGGGAACCACTTGATCAGCGTCGACACCGGGGAGATGTAGCCCAGGCCCAGGCCGATACCGCCGATCACCCCGGAGCCCAGCCACATCAGCCAGATCTGGTGGGTGTAGATACCCAGTGCGGAAATCAGCAGACCACCACACCAGCACAGTGCGGAAACCACGCCGGCCTTGCGCGGGCCTGCGTGTTCCAGCCAGCCACCCCAGATCGCGGCAGAGCAACCGAGGAAGACGAAGAACAGGGTGTAGATCCAGCCAAGCATGGAAATCTGCCAGTCGCAGTTGCTGGCGAAGATCTGCTCGAAGAAACCGATATCAGGCGCACAGGCGACGGCGGTGTCGATGCCGATAGCCTTCGACAGCGGCAGCCAGAACACGGAGAAACCGTAGGCCATCCCGATGCAGAGGTGGATGGCGAGAGCGGCAGGCGGAACAAGCCAGCGGTTGAAGCCGGGTCGCGCGATGATGCGTTCCTTGGACAGGAATGCAGGCTTAGCCGCAGCGCCGTCCAATGCAAAGGCGTCAGTCATAGGAATGTCTCTTTTTATGGTTACGTGCAAGCAAAGGCGACCGCGACAACTCGCTGCAGCCAAAGTTTGCAGAGAGTAGCACCAGGACGCGACAAAACGTCGCGCAAGAGCAGTTTTTTTCATGGTTATCGGCAATTTTTTTGAGGTTTGAGCAATAACCAAAAGACCCCCTCTATCGACTGATAGAGGCCGTCGATTCAAACCAGGATTTTCCACCGAAAGCGGCCCCGCACGACGCCAGTTCATGCCGTGCAGCGCCACGCCAGGTCGACATCGCCACCAGGCCGAGCGGCTTTGATGGCCATGAGGGCACAATGCCCCGCACAAGGCCGCCAGCGGGGAACCGTCAGAGCACTTTCTGATCCAACCTCGTGCCGATCACCGCCTCTGCCCGCCCAGTACCTGCGCATGGCAGGCGCCACATGACGCTATAATCGGCAACCCGCTGCTTCCCGCCATTCCAGCCATCGAAACCAAGGACCCGTCCATGAAAGCGTTAGGCAAGATTCTCGGCCTTTTCTTTCTCGGCCTGCTGCTGATCATCGTGGCGTTGCTGTTCGCCCTGACGCACCTGTTCGACCCCAACGACTACAAGGACGAAATTCGTCAGATCGCCCGCGACAAAGCCAACCTCGAACTGCAGCTCAATGGCGACATCGGCTGGAGCCTGTTCCCCTGGCTGGGCCTGGAGCTGACCGACGCCACCCTGGCCAGCGCCGATACCCCGGACAAACCCTTCGCCGACCTGCGCCTGCTCGGCCTCTCGGTGCGGGTCATGCCGCTGCTGCGCAAGGAAGTGCAAATGAGCGACATCCGCGTCGATGGTCTCAATCTCAACTTGCAGCGTGATGACAAAGGCCATGGCAACTGGGAAGGCATTGGCCGCCCGGCGCAAGCAAGCACAACCGAACCGACGCCAACCGAGCAGCCTCCTGCCGGCGATACCCCACCTGACCAGCCAAGTGACAAACCCGCTGGCCAGCCGCTCAAGCTGGATATCGACAGCCTGACCCTGAGCAACTCGCGCATCGACTACAGCGACGCGCAGAAGGGCCAGCAATTCACCGTCGAGAACATCGAGCTGAAAACCGGCGCCATCCGCGAAGGCGCCAGCATCCCGGTCAAGCTCAGCGCCTTCTTTGGCACCAACCAGCCAGTGCTGCGCGCGCGCAGCGAGGTGGAGGGCCAGCTGCGTTTCGACCGCGCCCTCAAGCGCTATCAGTTCGAAGACCTCAAGCTGACCGGCGAAGCCTCCGGCGAGCCGCTCAAGGGCAAGACCCTGAACTTCTCCGCCCAGGGCCAGTTGCTGGTCGACCAGGCCGCCAATATTGCCGAGTGGAACGGTCTGAAGCTGTCGGCCAACCAGTTGCGCGCCCTCGGCGAACTGAAAGCCCGCGAACTGGACAAGGACGCCAAGCTCTCTGGCGGCCTCTCCATCGCCAGCCTCAACCTGCGTGAATTCCTCGAAGGCGTCGGCGTGGAGCTGCCAGCCATGCAGGACGCCAGCAGCCTCAGTCAGTTCGAACTGGTCAGCCGCCTGAACGGCTCGAGCAAAGGCATGATGTTCGAAGAACTCAACCTCAAACTCGATGGCAGCACCTTCACCGGCAGCCTTGGCGTATCCGACATTGCTCGCCAGGCACTGCGAGCCGACCTCAAGGGCGACAAACTCGACCTCGATCGCTATCTACCGCCCAAGAGCAAGAAAGGCGCGGCGGCTGCGCGCCAGGCCGAAGTCAAGGAAAGCATCGCCAACGCCGGCTCCAGCGGCACCACTGCGCTGCCGAACGCGCCCACCCTGCACGCCTGGAGTGACGAGAAGGTGCTGCCGGTAGACCAGTTGCGCAAGCTCGACCTGCAATTGGCACTGAGCCTCGCTCAACTGACCGTCAGCAAACAACAGCTGAGCGATTTCAACCTCAAGGCCAACGGCCGTGACGGCCTGATCACCCTGGAAGAGGCCCGCGGCAAGCTGCAGGGCGGTAGTTTCGTCAGCAACGGGCGCATAGACGTGCGCCAGGCAGAGCCCATGCTCAGCCTCGAACAGCGCCTGAGCCGACTGCCGGTGGAACCGCTGCTGAAGAAGGAAGACCAGCCCTCACCGATCCGCGGCCTGGCCGACCTGGACGCCAAATTCAATACCCGCGGCAACAGCCAGAAGGCGTGGATCGAAGCGCTCAATGGCAACGCCAGCTTCGTACTGAACGACGGTGTACTGGTTGACGCCAACCTCGAACAGCAACTGTGCCGCGGCATCGCCACCCTCAACCGCAAGTCGCTGAGCAATCCGCCCAGTGGCAAGGACACGCCATTTCGCGAGCTCAAGGGCAGCCTGAGCATCCGTGACGGCGTTGCCCACAACCCGGATCTGAAGGCACAAGTACCGGGCCTGGCGGTCAGCGGCAATGGCGACCTCGACCTGCGCGTGCTCGGCCTCGACTACAAGGTCGGCATCACCATCGAAGGCGACAAGCGCGAAATGCCGGACCCGGCCTGCCAGGTCAACGAGCGCTATGTCGGCATCGAGTGGCCGCTGCGCTGCCGTGGCCCGCTGGAGCTGGGCGCCAAGGCCTGCCGCCTGGATCAGGACGGCCTGGGCAAGATCGCCGCTCGCCTGGCCGGCAACAAGCTGACCGAGAAGCTCGAAGAGAAGCTCGGCGACAAGGTCAGCCCGGATCTGAAGGACGCACTCAAGGGCCTGTTCAACCGATGAGTCCCGAGCAATTCAACAGCGCCGTGCTGGCCTGGTACGACCAGCATGGGCGCAAGGATCTGCCCTGGCAGCAGAACATCACGCCCTACCGCGTGTGGGTCTCGGAGATCATGCTGCAGCAGACCCAGGTCAGTACCGTGCTCGGCTACTTCGACCGGTTCATGGCCGCGCTGCCGACCGTGAAGGATCTGGCCGAAGCGCCTGAGGACGAAGTGCTGCACCTGTGGACGGGCCTGGGCTACTACACCCGCGCGCGCAACCTGCAGAAAACGGCGCAGATCATCATGCGCGAGCATGGCGGCGAATTTCCGCGCAGCGTCGATGCCCTCAGCGAACTGCCCGGCATCGGCCGCTCCACTGCCGGCGCCATCGCCAGCCTGAGCATGAGCGTGCGTGCGCCGATCCTCGACGGCAACGTCAAGCGCGTGCTGGCGCGCTACGTGGCGCAAGAGGGCTATCCGGGCGAGCCGAAAGTGGCCAAGCAACTGTGGGACGTGGCCGAGCGCCTCACCCCGCACGAGCGCGTCAACCACTACACCCAGGCGATGATGGATCTCGGCGCCACCCTCTGCACCCGCAGCAAACCCACCTGCCTGCTGTGCCCGGTGCGCAGCGGCTGCCAGGCGCACCTGCTCGGCCTGGAAATCCGCTATCCGGTGGCGAAGCCGCGCAAGGCACTGCCACAGAAGCGCACATTGATGCCGATCCTGGCCAATGAGGCGGGCGACATCCTGCTCTATCGCCGCCCCGCCAGCGGACTGTGGGGCGGACTGTGGAGCCTGCCGGAGCTGGATGACCTCGAGCAACTCGACGACCTCGCCCGACAGCAACACCTGGCACTGGGCGAACGCCGTGAGCTGGAAGGCCTGACCCACACCTTCAGCCACTTCCAACTGGCCATCGAACCCTGGCTGATCAACGTGGCAGAGCGACCAGGTCGCGTGGCCGAGGGCGAGTGGCTCTGGTATAACCTCGCCACCCCGCCGCGCCTGGGCCTCGCCGCCCCCGTGAAGAAGCTGCTCAAACGCGCGGCACAAGCCATTACCGCTGGAGAACCGACATGACCCGCACCGTGCTGTGCCGCAAGCACAAACAGGAACTGCCCGGCCTGGATCGCCCGCCCTACCCGGGCCCGAAAGGCGAAGACATCTTCAACAACGTTTCCAAGCAAGCCTGGGACGAGTGGCAGAAGCATCAAACCATGCTGATCAACGAGCGCCGTCTGAACATGATGAACGCCGAAGATCGCAAGTTTCTGCAGGCCGAGATGGACAAGTTCCTCTCCGGCGAGGAATACGCCCAGGCCGAAGGCTACGTACCACCGAGCGAGTAAGACAGACATAGGGTCGCCATGCGCACCAGGGCACCTGCAGGGCGGTGCGCACGGCGCACCCTACCCGTCTCGAGCCTAAGCGCCCGAAATAATTAAATATTTTTCAAACTCGCGCTTGACACTAATCCTTCAAATCCGTCTAATAGCGCCCCGTTGGCCCAGGTAGCTCAGTTGGTAGAGCAGGGGATTGAAAATCCCCGTGTCGGCGGTTCGATTCCGTCCCTGGGCACCATCATTCTAAGAACCCCGAGCGAAGAAATTCCTCGGGGTTTTTGCTTTCACGACGCCGGACAGATACCTGCCTCCGGCCAACGGGTCGCCCGATGGAATTCATCCAGCTCGTCATCGACTTCATCCTCAACATCGATCAGCACCTGACCGAACTCACCGCTGCCTATGGGCCATGGGTGTACGGCATCCTGTTCCTGATCGTGTTCTGCGAAACCGGCCTGGTGGTCACGCCCTTCCTGCCTGGTGATTCGCTGCTGTTCGTCGCTGGAGCCATCGCTCTGCACGGCACGCTCGATGTACACCTGCTGGTGGCACTGCTGATCATTGCGGCGATTCTCGGTGACGCCCTGAACTACAGCATCGGCCGCTTCTTCGGCCTGCGCCTGTTCAACAATCCGGAATCGAAGATCTTCCGCCGCGAACACCTGGCGCTGACCCGATCCTTCTATGCCCGCCACGGCGGCAAGACCATCATCCTCGCCCGCTTCGTGCCCATCGTGCGCACCTTCGCGCCCTTCGTCGCCGGCATGAGCCACATGAGCTATCGGCGCTTCGCAGCCTACAACGTGGTAGGCGCCATTCTCTGGGTGACTTCGTTCACCTACGCCGGCTACTGGTTCGGCAACCTGCCGGTGATCAAGAACAACCTGCACTACCTGATCGTCGGCATCATCCTCGTCTCGGTGCTGCCCAGCCTGTTCGCCCTGCTGCGCCAGCGCATGGCCCGAGCGAGCACCGAGTAACGACTTATCAATGATTGGAAGGGCGATCAGCAGCGACCGCCGCACGTGATCGGCCCATTTTGCATCTGCGCGACAAGCAACTGCAGCCAGGCGACACCCTGACTCCGAAGCCAGCCATAGGCCAGTAAACGGCTTGGCGGTCACGGAAACGCTATGCTAGCTTGGCCGCCAGCCAGGATGGCCCGCTGCACGCCGGAGCGCATTCGAAGAAGAAGAGGATCCCACCCCATGGCCGAGGCGACGCCCGCGCTGGAAATACGCAACCTGCACAAACGCTACGGCGACCTCGAAGTGCTCAAGGGCATCTCCCTGACGGCCAGAGACGGTGACGTCATCTCCATTCTCGGCTCCTCCGGTTCCGGCAAATCCACCTTTCTGCGCTGCATCAACTTGCTGGAAAACCCGCATCAGGGTCAGATCTTCGTCGCTGGCGAGGAACTCAAGCTCAAGGCCGCGAAGAACGGCGATCTGGTCGCAGCCGACAACAAGCAGATCAATCGCCTGCGCAGCGAGATCGGTTTCGTCTTTCAGAATTTCAACCTCTGGCCGCACATGAGCGTGCTCGACAACATCATCGAAGCACCGCGCCGCGTACTCGGCCAGAGCAAGGCAGAAGCCATCGAAGTGGCCGAAGCGCTGTTGGCCAAGGTCGGTATCGCCGAAAAGCGCCACGTCTATCCCAATCAGCTATCCGGCGGCCAGCAGCAACGCGCGGCCATCGCTCGCACCCTGGCCATGCATCCGAAGGTGATCCTGTTCGACGAGCCGACTTCGGCGCTCGACCCGGAGATGGTACAAGAAGTGCTTAATGTGATTCGCGCGCTTGCCGATGAGGGTCGCACCATGCTGCTGGTTACTCATGAAATGAGTTTCGCTCGCCAGGTTTCCAGCGAGGTGGTGTTCCTCCACCAGGGCCTGGTCGAGGAACAAGGGCCACCCGCCCAGGTGTTCGACAACCCGCTATCGGCACGCTGTAAACAATTCATGTCCAGCAATCGCTAACACGGAGCAACACGCATGCAGAACTATAAGAAGATCCTGCTGGCCGCGGCCGCTACCCTGGCTTTCGGCACCAGCGCTGTCGCCGCTGACAAACTGAAACTCGGCACCGAAGGCGCCTACCCTCCCTTCAACCTGATCGACTCCAGCGGCAAGGTCACCGGTTTCGACGTGGAGATCGGTCAGGCCCTGTGCGCCAAGATGCAGGCCGAGTGCGAAGTGGTCACCTCTGACTGGGATGGCATCATCCCGGCCCTGAACGCCAAGAAGTTCGACTTCCTGATCGCCTCGATGTCGATCACCGAAGAGCGTCAGGCTGCGGTCGATTTCACCGAGCCCTACTACACCAACAAGCTGCAATTCATTGCACCCAAGTCGGCCGACTTCAAGACCGACGCCGGCAGCCTCAAGGGCAAGGTGATCGGCGCACAGCGTGCCACCATCGCCGGCACCTGGCTGGAAGACAACCTGGGCAAAGTGGTGGACATCAAGCTGTATGACACCCAGGAAAACGCCTACCTCGACCTGTCCTCGGGCCGCCTCGACGGCGTACTGGCCGACACTTTCGTCAACTGGGAATGGCTCAAGAGCGACGCCGGCAAGGACTTCGAGTTCAAGGGCGACCCGGTATTCGACAACGACAAGATCGGCATTGCCGTGCGCAAGGGTGATCCACTGCGCGAGAAGCTGAATACCGCTCTGCAAGCCATCATCGAAGACGGCACCTACAAGCAGATCAACGACAAGTACTTCCCGTTCAGCATCTACTGATGACCTGAAGGCACTGCGCCGCCAACCTGGCGGCGCAGTCGCCCGAGCCCTCCGATGATTTTCGATCTCCAAGGATTCGGCCCAGCCCTGGCCGCCGGCACCCTGATGACCATTCAATTGGCGCTTTGCGCGCTGGTTCTAGGTCTGGTGCTCGGCCTGCTCGGCGCGCTGGCCAAGACTTCGCCGTACAAGCCGCTACAGTGGCTCGGCGGCAGCTATTCCACCATCGTACGCGGCGTGCCCGAGTTGCTCTGGGTGCTGCTGATCTACTTCAGCACCGTCAACGTATTGCGCGCACTGGGCGAAAGCCTGGGCGTAGGTAGCCTGGAACTCAGCCCGTTCGCCGCGGGCGTCATCGCCCTCGGCATGTGCTTTGGTGCCTATGCCACCGAGGTGTTCCGCGGCGCCATTCTGGCCATCCCCAAGGGGCATCGCGAAGCTGGCCAGGCACTCGGCATGTCCAAGAGTCGCATCCTGTGGAAGCTGATCCTGCCGCAGATGTGGCGCATCGCCCTGCCCGGCCTGGGCAACCTGTTCATGATTCTGATGAAAGACACCGCCCTGGTATCGGTGGTCGGCCTGACCGAAATCATGCGCCAGGCACAGATTGCGGTCACTGCCACCAAGAACCCGATGACCTTCTTCCTGGTCGCCGCCATCATCTATCTGGGGCTGACCATCATTGCCATGATCGGCTTGCACTTCCTTGAGAAGAAAGCCTCACGCGGCTTCGTCAGGAGCAACCAATGAACTGGGAGCTGATCTACAAGTACCTGCCGAAGATGTTCGAGGGCGCGCTGCTGACCATCGAACTGCTGGCAGTTGCGGTCATTGCCGGACTGATCCTGGCACTGCCCATGGGTATCGCCCGAGCGTCGAAACACTGGTACGTACGCGCCCTGCCCTACGGCTACATCTTCTTCTTCCGCGGCACACCGATGCTGGTGCAGCTGTTCCTGATCTATTACGGCCTGGCCCAGTTCGATGCCGTGCGCCAGAGCATCTTCTGGCCCTATCTGCGCGATCCTTATTGGTGCGCTGTGCTCACCATGACCCTGCACACCGCCGCCTATATCGCAGAGATTCTCCGCGGTGCCATCCAGGCTGTGCCGCCAGGTGAGATCGAGGCTGCTCGTGCTCTAGGCATGTCACGCACCCAGGCCATGCTGCACATCATCCTGCCCCGAGCCGCGCGCATCGGCCTGCCGGCCTACAGCAATGAAGTGATCCTGATGCTCAAGGCCAGCGCCCTGGCCAGCACCGTCACACTGCTGGAGCTGACCGGTATGGCGCGCACGCTCAATGCCCGCACTTACGTGAGCATGGAGTTCTTCTTCACCGCGGCACTGTTCTACCTCGCGATCACCTTTGTCCTGATCAACCTCTTCAAGCTGCTAGAACGCTGGCTGCGCGTCGACGCCTGCCAGGGCCGTTAACCCGTGCCGTCGCCTGCCGACGGCACGGATCCATCAGATGCATATGCGCCATGTCCGAGCCCATCCTCACCTCAGGCGAACTGCTCGCCCGCTTCCAGGCGCTGGACAGCTTCCTCCTCGAACATCAGGCCCTGTGGCGACCGCGTCCCTTTCACCACCTGCAATTACCCTGGGAAGTCCAGTTACCTGAGCTCGCGGCCTGGCTAAGGAGCCGTTCGCTCGAACAGGCCGAAGCCAGCAACGCCAGCCCTTGGGAACTCGATGCCCCGGCACCGCTCCCAGCGTTGGCCCACCAGGCACAGACGCTCAGCGCACTGGGCAAGATGCCTGGTACAGCCAGCAAGGAACGCCCAACTGTTTTCAGCGTCGATGTACCCGGACGCAAATTGGCGCAGATACAGGCATTCGCCAGCTGCCTGCAATTCGCCCAACGCCCCCAGCACTGGCTCGACTGGTGCGCAGGCAAAGGTCACCTGGGCCGCTGGCTGACCCACGATGATCAACGTTTGACCTGCCTGGAATACGACCCAGCCCTGATCGAGAGTGGCAGCGCACTGAGTCGACGGCTCGACTTGAACACCAAGCATATCCAGCAGGACGTGCTCAGCAATGATTGCGGCGACCAGCTCGAAGCCGAACACACCCCAGTCGCCCTCCACGCTTGCGGCGACCTGCACGTACGCCTGCTGCAGCTCGCCAGCCAGAACGGCTGCGCGCAACTGGCAGTCGCCCCATGCTGCTACAACCGTATCGCCGGCACGCAGTATCAAGCACTGTCAGCCACGGCGCAGGCCTCGCCCCTGCAACTGTCACGCGACGATCTCGCTCTGCCGCTAAGCGAGACCGTCACGGCCGGTGCACGCGTACGCCGACAACGCGACCAGTCGATGGCCTGGCGCCTGGCATTCGATCTGCTGCAGCGCCAACTTCGGAACAGCAACGAGTACCTGCCTACGCCATCGCTATCCAGTGACTGGTTCAGCAAACCCTTCGCCAGCTTCTGCAATGACCTTGCCGCACTTCGCGGCGTGCCCCCGCCCAACGAGCAGAACTGGCAGGAATGGGAAGATCGCGGCTGGCAGCGCCTGGCAGAAGTTCGCAATCTGGAACTGCTGCGCAACCTGTTCCGCCGACCACTAGAGCTCTGGCTGCTACTCGACCGTGCACTGTACCTGCAAGAGCAGGGCTACCAGGTGAAGTTGGGCACCTTCTGCGACTACCACCTGAGCCCACGCAATCTGCTCCTGCTGGCCGAGCGGCCCTGAGTTGCACACAGAAGCTGTGGATAACTCTGTTGATCCTTTCTGGGCAAATGCGCCAAAACCCCTTGGGAAGTACCTCGCAGACATCTGATCACTTTTCGAACAACCTTATAAGGTTCAGCAAAAACAATGACTTGCGAAAAAACGTGACAGAGCGCACATAGTCGGTGCGCGTCTGTCGCACACGCATTCTCTTTGTGCATAAGCCAGAAGCTACTGATAGCCGAGCTTAGAAAAACCTGGCGCGCACGTGGCTTTACTCAGGCCGACGAATGGATATAATGGCGCCCCCACCTAGCCGGTATAGCTCAGCTGGTAGAGCAACTGACTTGTAATCAGTAGGTCCCGGGTTCGACTCCTGGTGCCGGCACCATATAGAACAAAGGCCCGCAGCGATGCGGGCCTTTGTGTTTCATACGTTCAATCTTTCCTCTGTCGCCCAACCCTATGCATAAGGGCTATCCCAGTAGCGCTTGTACATACCGAGCTTCTTCTTCAGCTGTCGAGACATCCCTTTTTCACGCTGCCCCAACTTGTAAGCCAATAGCTTGCAGGCATTGCGGAAAATGGCCGATGGCCACAGGTAGAAACGCGAAAGCCCCAGAAAGATCAGCTCGGATTTGACGAAGCGCAGGCCTTCACCACCGGCACCACCGAAGCGCTCACGAATCCAGGGCTCACGAGCGTGGAATACACCCATATCGAAGTAACGGCGAAACTCTTCCTGCAAGCTGTAGTTATGCGAGTGCCGGCACCTGGCCTCACCGGAATAGGCGACCTTCCAACCGGCGAGCAACATCTTCGCCGTCGCATACATGTCCTCGGCAAAGATCACATGCTCAGGAAAACCGCCCACAGCCAACAGCGCCTCACCGCGATACGCCGCAAAGGAGTTGGACATGAACGCCGCCTTGATTCCCAGCACCGGTACGTCCTCAAGCATTTTTACCTGGGACGTCGCCGAGTAGTTGAACAGGCGCGCATGTTGCGCCATTGGGGTAGCGTCCAAGTGTGGCAATTGACGACCGCATACGGCACCGACTCGCTCGTCCGAGAAGGGTGCAAGCAGGTGTTCGATGGCCTCTGAATCCTCGAGGTAAGCATCCTGGGTCAGAAAGACATAGATGTCATAACTCGGATTGGCACCCACCATCATCTGTCGGGTTCCACCATGATTGAACTGACTACTGGGAATGGAGACCACCCCGGGCACACGGGCTCGTGCAAGCTCCGCGGTACCGTCTTGCGAGCTAGAGTCGACGATAAATAAATCAAAATTCGCACTCTGGCGTTCCAGCGAATCGAGCAGACGCTCCAGCTCCTTGCGCCCGTTGTAGGTGGGCACGATACAGGCGACGCGCAGGTTCGGATTTACAGCTTGATCAGTCATGTGCACGCCTCTCATTGCCACTCTTGCGGGCAGCTTCTCTTCCAGTCCGCAAAAGCACTCTCCAGCGTGTACTGATAGGGATAGCCCCTCTCCACCAGGTAGGTAGGCAGAATGTTGTTGGATCTGACCAGTTTGCGGATACGTACGGGACTAAAGGGATGCTTGATGCCAAGAGGTTTGGCCACAGTTTCGATCATGTATGCCACTGCCAGCAGCAGCGGGTAGGGAATCGCTGGAACACACCGTTTGACGGCTGCCACTTTGCAGACGACCTCGACATACTCCTGGATGGATGGCCCCGGATTCATCGACATGTTGAACAGATCGACGCGAGGCCCCTCCGTCTCCTGTCGCTGTAACACCCACCACATGGCGCTGCACAACTCCTTCACATAGGTGCCGGCCTTACGGGTCGCACGGTTGCCCATGTAGAAGAAGTAGCGATGCAGTACCGCCTTGATCAATCTGGAAACGTTGCCACCCTCACCAGGCCCGAAAACCACACCAGGCCGCACAATGACCAACCGCCGACTGGCAGCATCCCGTGCCTGCCAAAGCTGATGAATCTTCTCTGCCACCAATTTGGAGCCACCATAGGCTGTCGCCGGAACCGGCAGCGAACGCTCGTCCTTCACGGCATCGCTCGGGCCGTAAGGAGAAATCGAACTGGTGAAGATCATGCGCTTACAACCCACCTTGTCGGCCCAGGCGCATACGTTCTCCGCACCTAGCAGGTTGGTTTCGTAGTATTCAAAGTCCTCGTGCCCGGGCTCACGGTGCACGGCAGCGAAGTTGGCGATCAGATCAACCGACTCGGCGGGCATCCACTCGATGGGTTTACGCACATCCCACAGCACCACTTCGACCCTTGGCGAACCACTGAGTAACTGGCGCCTAAAGGCACTGCCCTTATGCTCAAGCGCCTCCTGGTCAACGACGTAGACCTTTTCAAAGCCTTGCTCGTCAATGAGAAAGCGGGCAAAGAAACTTCCGATGAATCCAGTACCACCAAAAATTACCGCAATCATTGCCCCCCCCCCAAGAAAAGCGAACCCGGTTCCCTCGCCCCAATCCTGACTCGTCACCTCATTGCCATCAGTGGCGAACTGATCGCATGTAATGACGGAGCAAAGCTCTCACGAGGATAGGGTATGGGCCGGCTAGCGCCCTTCTCTGCTGTAATGAGCACCACGGTCATAGACTTCCGTGACCTTGCACTCGACTTGGTTGCTGAACAGCAGTTTGTTATCGTCCGAATAGGGAACGTAAAAAAGAACCGCATTTTCACTATATGCCGGTTCGAGGCACTTGTAGGTGCGTATATATAGAAGATCGTCCATGGTCGAGTATGTGTCAGTGCCATACTTTTTTATCAGCATCCTTACCGGCTCTTCCTCTGCGGCATACGCAGCAGAGTAAAATGCGCCCAGACAAAGAATTATGGATATAACAATGTGCTTAGAAATTACCAATCGAAGCATTGATGACTCCATAACCTAACATCGTCCTCTCACCAAACATTTCGCCTTAACGACGCCCCTCACCGTAACCGATGATTCCGATTCGGTCAGGCTACAGCACCGCCAGTAAAGGCCTCAAGCGCCTCAGGCCACTTGCCAGCACAAGCAGCATGATGGCATGCTGCTTTATATATCGCACGTAAAACTCCAATAGATCATCACGTCTTAGCCTATATTTTCTGCCAAAGTATTGATGCCATTTTTTCGACGACACCATTCGTGCGTCGAACAGTCATTGTTTTGGGAATACCGGAGCGCCTCATGTCCAAGTTGAACACTCTACAGGCATTTCGCTGTATCGGCCTGACCGGGGTCGTCATTGGCCACATGACGTTCGCCGAAGAAAAATATGCTGGCGCCACTTTATTGCCAGTGGAAATAAAGGACTTCAATCAACTATTCATCGATTGGTTCTTTGTCGTCAGTGGCTTCATCATGGTGATGGTGTCTCGCGGAAGATTCCAAGTCCCCAAGGAAATCGCCAAATTCGCGTATGCCCGGGTGGCGCGCATCTATCCACCTTACTGGGTGTACTTCTTCATCACCCTTGCCGTGTTCCTGATAATGCCCCAGTGGATCAACAGCGCACATGGTGAGCCAAATCTCTGGAAATCCTTCTTTCTGGTGCCTGACAAGAACCTCCCACTGGTGATGGTAGCTTGGTCACTGGTCTTCGAAATGTGGTTCTACCTGGTCTTCACATCTCTGATGCTGTTCCGGGAGCGCTATCTGCCCTGGATTCTTATAGGCTGGGCTGGGCTGATCATCTGCGCCAACCTGGTGTTCGATACATCCAGCTTCGACCCAGTCTTGCGCCTGATTCTGCATCCCTATGCAGTAGAGTTCGTGATGGGAAGCCTAATCGCACTGTTCTACTTCAGCCCTCTGAGTGAACGTGTCTCCACCCGTGTGGCCATTGGCATGTTGCTGTTCGTCCCGCTCATCGGTGTGCCAGTGGGCTACAACCTCGGCCTGTTCCGGGGCGAAGGCTTGGTACGCGTATTCAGCCTGGGCACACTGTTTGGCCTGTTGACCATCGGCGCAACCCTGCTGGAGCGCCGCGACAAGCTGAGTGTTCCGAACTTCATGGTCGCCATTGGTGACAGCTCCTACACCACCTACCTGTCGCACCTGCTGGTTATCGGTGTGATCGGCAAACTGTGGGTCGTCTTCGGGCTGGCCTCCCCCAGCCTGATGGGCAATATCGCCTTCCTTGTAATCATGTTCGCAGCGGTGATGATCTACGGCCTGGTAGGTTTCCGCCTCATAGAAGAACCCTTGATGAACGGGGCCAATAACCTGGGCAAGAAGATCTTCAGGAAGAAACCCGCTCCCGCCACTGCCACCCTGGCAGCGAAACCCGCAGAGTGAATGCCCTCTCCATGAGCATCAACAGCCCGCGTCTGCGGCAGAACAACTTCGATCTCATACGCCTGCTGCTGGCACTGGCTGTCTGCCTGTTGCATGCCCATGAACTCTCAGGGGCCAGCGAGCTGGGTATTATCGATACCTTGCTGTCGGGCAAGATCGCCATCGAGTCGTTCTTCGTGATCAGCGGCTTTCTGATCTTCATGAGCTACGAGAAGTCCCGATCGCTTACCAGTTACTTCGAAAAACGCGCACGCCGTATCTACCCGGCCTACTTCGTCTCGGTGACGCTGGCAGCGATTCTACTCTCGAGCATCAGTGAGCGCGCGTTGGGCGCTTACTTCCTGTCCAGTGAGTTCGCCCGATATCTCACCGCCAATCTTGCCTTTCTCAACTTTCTACAACCGGATTTACCGGGCGTTTTCGGCGACAACCGCATGGCAGCCGTCAACGGCGCGCTGTGGACCATCAAGATCGAAGTGATGTTCTACCTGAGCGTTCCGGCCATCGTCTGGCTGTGTCGACGTATGGGGCGCTCGCGCATCCTGCTGGCCCTGTTCGTCGCCTCTACGGTCTATTCGTTGGCCATGTTCCACCTGTACGAGAGCACCGGCCGAGGCATGTATTTCCAGCTGGAGAAACAGCTACCCGGGCAACTGCGCTTCTTCATCGCGGGCGCAGCACTCTATTACCTGCTGCCTTTTTTCGAACGCCATGTGAAATGGCTGGTACTGGCGGCGGCGATCTACTTCCTGACGCGCCCGCTGATCGAGGTGGAGGCACTCAAGCCGATCGCCCTGGCGATCCTGGTTATCTTCTTTGCGCTGTACAACTACGTCGGTAACTTCTGCAAGTTCGGCGACTTCTCCTATGGCGTATATATTCTGCACTTTCCCATCGTGCAGACGATGGTGCATTTCGGCGCTTTCGAGGCCAACGCCTGGATCGCTCTGCTGGGCACCATTGGCCTGACGCTAGGCGCAGCAGCGCTGATGTGGCATGGCGTGGAGAAGCGCTGGTTGCACAAGAACAGCCACTACGTCCAGGCTGGTCAGGATGCTCAGAGCGAGGGTTCGGACAGCCAGGCCCGAGCGCCACGGTGAATGCCTCTAGGCGACTCGCCAGGGACGAAGCCACACCGCCAGCGATAGCATCAGCAACCCGGAGATGGCGACCGTGACGCCAAGCTGCCACCAGCCTACTGGCACGCTCAGCGGAACAAGCAGGGCCAAAGCGGGCATTGCCAGTCCCAGCCCCCACTGTCTCTTCCAGTCCAGGCTGGCCAGCAAACGCTGCTTGCGCATCAGCAAGAAACCCGTCAGCAGCACGCCGAGCAATGCTGCAAAGGCGATTCCCTTGAGTCCTAAGATCCACGGCAGGATCATCAGAAACACCACATTGAGGGCATTGCCGCTCAATTCGCAGGCCAGAGGCAAACGTGTGTCGCCGACTGCATAGGCGTAGCGCGCCAGCAACGCATTCCAGGCTGCGAACAGCAGCGTCAGTCCCAACCAACCGAGCAAAGCAGCCAGCACGCCACCACTGGCCTGGCCAGGAAGCAGCAGTTGGATCAGAGGCTCTGCAGCGCCCACCAGACCAACAGCAACGGGGACGGTCAGCAAGGTCGCCATAGCGGTACCCCGGCGCAACAGAGCCAAGCGTTCCTGCTCCGACTTGCCGCCCATCAGCCCCAACAGAACCTGATTGAGGCTCATCAGCGCGACCATCGGCAGATTGATGAGCTTGCGTGCAAAGTTCAGCCAGGTCACTGCGCCCTCCCCCAGCAGTGAAGCGATCATTCTCTCAAGCAATGCCAGTCCCTGGCTGGCCATGGTGCTGGCCAGCAGAGGCCCGAGCCGTCTCAACAACTGTTGACCGCAATCTCTGTCAGCCTGGACACACCAGGGTCGCCATCCCATGCCACGCATGGCTGGAAGTAGCGCCATGGGCATGAGCCAGCTGCCGAGCAGACAACTGCTCGCCAACCCTGAAGGCGTCGCCTGCTCCCCCATCACGGCGAGATAGATTACCGGCGGCAGATTGAAGAGCAGGGAGCCAAGGCCAGCCAGTACGAAGCGGGCGTGCGCCTGAAGGGGAATGCAAAGCAGCGCATGAAGCATGAAACCCGGCACGCACCAGGCCAGTAGTTGCAGGCTCTGCATGGCCAGCATGCGTCCTTCGTCGGACAAGCCGGGACCAATCAGCATGACCCACAAGGGCGCCGCGAAATGAAACAGTACGGTTATCAGCAGAGCACAACCCAATACCCGCCCGGTCAGCGCCGATAGCCAAGCCTCGCGCTGAGCAGCGTCACGTTCTTGATACAGCGGTAATGCCGCCGAGCTGAACAGTCCGGTGGCAAGTGCCATGCGCACAGCCTCAGGCAGAAACAACGCAACCAGGAACGCATCGCTCCGCAGGCTGGCGCCCCAGGCATCGATCAGCAGCCATTCACGGGCGAAACCCGTAGCCAGACCGATCAACGTGGCCAGCGTCAGCCAAAGCGTGGAGCCGAGCATGATTCAGTGCCTCACGATAGGTGTGGCGAGGCGTTTTCAGAGAGCATCGGCGCGCCTGATCGCAAGCGCCGGGCCTCCAGCAGATTCAATCCGATCATCAGCCAGAACAGACCGACCAGAACCGGCTGGAAGCTGAAGTAATGATCGAAGATACCGCTGAACAGCGCAGCCATCAGACCTGAGGTAGTGCCGAGCCAGACCGCATTATCCGCAGTCAGGTCGGTTCGCTTGCCACTCGGCCGTGTCTCCCGCCACCAACTCCAGGTCGCGGCGATGAACAGGAACATACCAGGCAGGCCCAGCTTGTAGATGAGGTTCAGCCACAGGTTGGATATACCGTGCAAGTCAGTCCCAGGAACCGGCGGTTCCACCTTGAAACCGATACCCAGTGGATAAGTGGCCATGGCCCGCGGGAAGTTGGAATATTCGGTAAACCGCATGGAGGTACTGGCATCGCTGACATCGAACATGGCGATGACACGATCCTGCAACGGCGGGTAGGACAACACCAGCAGCGCGCTGAAGGCAATACCACACATCAACAAGCGGCCGGTATAAGGCACGCGACGGATTGCCAGCCAGATCAATACCACGCCCAGGCTCAGTAGCGCACCCCGCGACCCGCTGAGCAGCAGCGCGACGATGCCTGTTACGCCAACCGCCAAACCCAGCAGACGACGCCAGCCAATCCGGGTGATGCCATAGCAGAAGGCCAGAGGCAGGAGCAGGGCCATGGCACCGCCCAGTGTGTTGGGGTGAATCCAGGGCGAGCCCATACGCAGGAATACTGCACCAGAGGTATCGCCAATCACCTCCTCCAGAGTCGCATAACCCAGCTTGGTCAGCAGCGGGTTAAGCGCTACCGCAGAGCGCTCGGCCAGGAAGATGGGCAAGGAAAGCATCAACATCGCCAAGGCACCGAATAGTAGTGCCTGCACCATCGACTCTCTCGCCCCCTCATCGCGCAGCAGGCGCATTGCCAGAAAAATCAGCGACACGTTGGCCATCCAGCGTACCCAGTTGGCAACGCCATTACCCTGGGCTTGAACCATCACCTGGCCGACCACGAAAGGGAAGGCGCTGAACAGGATCAACGCCAGGACGTATCGCTCCGTTGTCCCGCCCTTGCGAGCCTGGGTGGTGCCTTCGAAGATGCCCTGAAACAGCACGCAGGCCCAGATGACTAGGATGAGCAACTCCGAGACGGTCGTGCGTACGCCGACGTTGATGGTCGAGTAAGGCAGAAAATTGGCGATCAGCCCGAACAACAACAAGCCTAGCAATGGGCGGCGCAGAAGATTGAGGCCAATGACCATGGCGACGATCAGCACCACGACCTTCAGCGGCGACAAGAACCAAAGCAGCACGCCAAACACCAGCCCCGAGACCAACGCGATCGGCATCCCGAAGGAAGATGTCATGACTGCAACTCCTGTAGCAGTTCGGCAACGCGGGCACGATAGGGCTGCTCCGCATAACGCTTAGCCCAATCGCGCAAGACCTGGCGATCGGGTTCATCGGGACGAGCAAGACGATGCATGAGTTCGATCACGGCCGCAGCGTCATAAGGACTGAAGCGTGGCGTTCCTTCAGGCACGATTTCGTCGAGCGACGTACCACTGGCAACGGCCACTGGCGTGCCGACGGCCATCGCTTCGATCACCGGCAAGCCAAAACCCTCGGCATAGGAGGGATGCCACAGACGCTCCGCTGCACCGTACAGCCCCTGCAACTCGGCATCACCGAGCACGGGCATGAGATGTACTCCCAGCAGTTCACGTTGTTGCGGCGCAACGAATTCGCCGCCACCGACCAACACCAGATCCGGGATGGCCGGATCAGTCAGGCGTGCCTTGTGCCAGTTTTCAATGAACCAGGCGATGTTCTTGCGCGGCTCACGCGTGCCAACCAATAACCAGAAGCGAGCTGGCAATAGCTGCTCTGGCAGCATGGGCTCAAGGGTACTGCTGGGTACCAGGTTGGAAAGCACACGCACCTTGGGCGCGGCTGACGGGAAGACGCGTGCCACCTCATCGGCGCTGTATTGCGAAGGTGTCCAGATGCGATCAGCGACATTCACCGAGTAACGAATCGAGAGGTTGTCGCTGATGCGATAGACAGTTTCACGAAGCCAGGTGGCATGGTGGTTCTTCAGGTGCAACTGAAACAGATCGTGAAGCTGCAGAACATAGCGCACCCCAGACGGCCTGGGAGGCAACGGCAACCCCATGTTGAAGGTACTGATATGCACGTCGATACCCGCTCGCCGCAGTGCCCAGGGCATGTAACCCAGTTCGAAACGCAAGCGGCGCGGCAGACGATGCTGGCCATCGATCGAGCTATCCCAGGTCGGGCAGTGCGCGCTTGCACGCAACGGATGATCCAACGGGGCAGGCGTGAATAGATGCAGATCGACACCCGGCAGCTCTTCCAGCACCTTGGCCAGTGCCAGGTTCTGGCGACCGATGCCGTTGTGCGGATTGCTGATACCGGGCCGGTAATCCAGACCTACTCGCATGCCAACTCCCCGGGTTTGCCGACAGTTGCATACACGTCCAGCAGTTGCTGCGCAGCGACGCTCCAGTCATGCGACCTGCCGACGTAGGCACGACCTGCCGCCCCCATTCGCTGGATCGCAGCCGGGTCAGCCAGTTGCTTCGATATTGCAGCGGCAAGCGCCTCGGCATCTTCACCGCCGTCATACTCGGCTCCGGCCGTAACGGCCAGACCGGAAACGCCCTGCGCAGTGGTGACCACCGCCAGCCCTGCTGCCATGGCCTCGAGCACCTTGAGTTTGGAGCCACCACCGGTACGCAATGGGGCGAAGAAAATCGCCGCCCGTGACTGCAGCGCAGTCAGATCCGGTACGAAAGCATGCCATTCGATGCGCTCATCCGGCCAACGCTGCGGCCATTCAGCCGGCAACGCATAGCCCGCAATGGTGATGCGTGCCTCGGGTTGCAATTGCCAGACTCGGGGCATCACTTCACCCATGGCCCACTCCACGGCATCCACATTGGGTGGGTACTCATAATTGCCGATGAATAGCAGGCGATTGCTCTCGTAGGCCGGGGTAACTGCAGCATAACGTGCGCAATCGACGCCATTGACCACCACCGGGATATGTCGTCCGGTGATCGCTCCAAGTTCCTGCGCATCCGCCTCGGTAACAGCCACTACCTGCGCCGCTAGCGCCATGACATGTCGCTCCCAGCGGCGATAACGCCACTGATCAAACCACACCATCGGCCGGAGCCAGCTCGGGAAACGATCATAGATCGCACCACCCAGCGCTGATTCGACATTGTGCTCGGTGAGGATGAACGGCTGAGCAGTCTGACGCAGTGCCTGTTCGTATGGCTGAAAGCTGTAGCTGTGCTCGATCTGTACGACATCCCATGGCTGCTTCAGCAACTCGGCGAAACGTCGACTCAAGTCAGGCGCATGACCGTTGATGCTCGCCAACATCGGCAATGGCGACAGTGCAGCGGTCAGGAGTGTGGTCGGACTTCGCAGCGGCCGCCGCGGCATGACGATCAGTTGTTCGAGCAGAGGCTCCAGCACCTTGCGCGCCTCATCATCGAGAGGCACTTTGCTTTGCACCAGCAGCGTAATGCGATGCCCTGCCTGCGCCAGGGCACGCAACAGATTGAACTGCCGCGTCTTGCCACCACTGCTCGTCGGCCATGGCAGATAAGGCAGAACCCAAAGAATCCTAAGCGACATCACTCAATCCCATACCAGCAGTTGCAGGCTTGGCTTGAGCCCAACCACGAGAGCACCGCCCTCTCCCTTCAAAACCTGCTCGGTACCGCGCAGCGGATCGTACAACGTGGCCTGGCGTACGCCATCGAGGTGCAGCTTGCCAGCCGTGGCACTCCAGGCCATCAGCAGCTTCTTGCCATCACCACGCGTCCAGGAAACGCTGTAGAGATCTTTTGGGGTCTGGGCGAACTTGGGTGGCTCTGCCGGTTCCAGGCGCGGCCCGGTGACCTTGAGAAAGTTCTTCAGCGCATTGAATACCGGTTTCGGCTCACCATTCAGATCGAGCAAGCCGTAGGACTGGTCGCGAACACTGGCTCGAGCATCCAGATCGCTGAGGTTGAAAAGGAAGATGCGATCGAAATCCAGCGCACTCATCAGCGCCAGGCGGCGCAGCGTGTAATCGGCCTGCCCGGAAACGCCGATGATCGCCTGCATTTCCTTGGGCCCGGAATAACTGGACCAACCCCACTCGGTTGCCCAGATCTGCTTGATGCCCTCCCCACGCAAACCGCCGTTGACATAACGGACGGTCTCGACGAAATCGTTCTTGCCCAGCTCGTTGGTTTCCGGGTACTCGGTATAGGGGTGATAGGCGGCGATCAGGTTGTAGTCGGCCAAGCCCTTTTCAAGCAGCGACTTGAGCATCAAGTTCATGCCGCGAGTGGGCATCTGACTGAAGTAGGCCATGCCCGCAGTGAGCAGCGGCTTGTCAGGAAATCGCTTGCGTACCGTCACGACAGCATCGTGCAGCAATGCCGCGTAAGCATCGGGGTCTTCCTTCGGGCGCCAGAACGGCGGCAGGTTCGGCTCGTTCCAGATCTGCCAGGCGTCGAATTGCGGGTAACGCTCGACGAAATTCGCCAGGCTCTCGCTGTACAGACGGTTGTCCTTTGGCGGGAAGGAATCCTGGTAGGGAGAGCTGGCCGGAGCGCTGGTGGCGAAGGGTGCGGAGCCGGAAAGAAAGCCTACGGCCTTGAATTTTTCCTCGGCCATGACCTTGGTTGCGGCATCGAAAGGTGGGTAATAACGGCCAGGTGCAGACTCCAGCAAAGCCCAATGCATGGCGATACGAACCCACTGCAGATCGAGCTCATGCAAGCGCGCCATCTGCTTGCGGTAAGCCGCTTCGGGAAAGAAATGGAACTGCGCGTTGACCCCCAGAAAGTCCTTCCAGACCACCGGACGATCCGGTTTCAGGCTGGTAACTTCCGCCTCGGCATTGCGACTGAGAATGACAGCCACGAACAAGACAAGCGCAACCAGGAGCGCGGATAGAACAACTCGCTTACTTCGCATGACCCCTACCCTCGCAAAGGTTGGTGAACAGCGCTTTGAAACGCTGAGCAGTGGCTGGCCAGCGTCGCTCATGACCGATCTGTGTGGCACGTTCAGCCCATTGCAGGCAGCGCTGCGGAGCCTCCAGCAGCTCCTGCAGTTCCTGCGCCAGGGCGTTTAGATCCCCTTGTGCATATATCGTCCCGTTCCCGGTGGCGACCTCCTCGGCGAAAGCACGGGCATCAGAGGTGATCACACCCCGTCCGCACGCCGCAGCCCAGGACAACGCACCACTGGTACCACGCTGCTCGCCCAGCAGCCTCAGCCTCTTCGACTCGCGATACGGCAACACCATCACATGGTGTGCCTTGATCCGCGTGGCGATATCCTCGGCCGGCAGATCCAGGCGCCATTCCACGAGCGACTCGAGCCCCTGCTCGATGATGCGTCTGCGCAACTGATCGAGATAGCTGCCACCTGGCTCGAAAGCCATTTCAGGCGCGCTGCCGCCAGCCAGGGTCAGGCGTACCCGTGAGAGCATCCGGGGTTGGCGACGAACCACCAGCGCCAGGGCATCAAGCAGATCCTCGATACCCTTGCCGCGATAGATGAACCCGAAATAGAGCAGCCGCAGCGGCTCCAGTGGCGGCAATGGCGTCGGCTCGATCACCTGATTGCCATGGGCAATGACATGCACCTTGTCCGCCGGCAAACGCATACGACGAACCAGACAACTGCGTCCTGTCTCCGTCAACGTCACCAGGGCATCGAGGCTGTTTGCCAGTTGGCGCTCCTCGTAAAGGCACAGTGGGTCGGCCAGTACAGTGGCCGCCTGCGGCCATGGCGAGGGCATGGACTGAGCCAGAGACAACGGCCAAGGCAGCGAAGCACGCCGCCATACCAGGCGCTCGGGATCATGCACGGTGGCCGACAGCGGCAGCCCTGGATAGCGCGACCGCAGGGCTCTCAGTGCATGGAACTCGGCTAGTCGACCGCCACCCAACTCGGCATGCACGACATCCACGCCACTCCAGTCGAACTCTGCCACCCGAGCCGCAGCTCGCTGCGGATCATTGCCGCAGCCAGCCAGTGGAGTGATCACTTCTACCGAGTTGGCCTCCAGTGCCATCTTGAGCACTGCGGCATAATCCGCGATACCCGTCTGCTCGGGCGGCAACGGCGCCAGCAAGGCAACCCGCATCAGACCGCGCCTCGCACCTTGGCGATCACACGCAGCACACGATCAGGCACTTCGAAGCGACGACGGTTGATGATTACACCATCGACCTTGTTGAACGCGGTGTTCAGCACACCGATGGCATGCGCCACCGTCGGAATATTGCTCTGCTGCGCCTCGACGACCAGCGCTACCAGATCGGCTCTGCGCAGGTTCACGAAGGACTCGGGGCTCGATAGCAGCGCCGAGGCATCCAGCAATACGATCTCGCCTGACTGAGCCGGCGCATCACCCACACGCACCTTGTAGCCGCGCTCTTCGAGCAGGCGACGCAGATGGCCGATGATGAAACTGACTCCTTCACCACGTCGCGCCGAGGTCAGACCGAACACCAACCCACGCTCACCGACCTGATCCAACGGCAGCAGGCCGTACAAGCGATAGAGCGCAGCCAGAAAAGCGCTGTTCTGGGTCGGATCGCCAGAAACCTCTGGCAGCGTCGTCCAAAGCGGAACCCCGAACTTGTCCGCGAAACGACCGCCGTCATGAATCCGCTGATCCAGCAGGTAGCAGAAGTAGATCGCCAGGAAGCCGACCAGAATACTCAGCGGCAGAGCCAGCACGAGCATCAGCAGACTCTTAGGGAACACCCGACTCGGATTGAAAGTGGCCTGCTCGATCATCGCGATGTTGCTGATCCGGCTGTTATCCAGCTCCCGATCGATCCGCGCCTTTTCCAGGCTTTCGTCGTACAGCGCGAAGTTCTTTTCGGCAGCCGTCAATTCACGCTGCAGACGAGCCAGTTCGGGCTCAACGGACAGTGCCTTGACGCGTTCCTCTTCGAGGATATTGAGCTGCTCTTCCTGGCGGATCAGTTGCGCTTTCAGGCGCGCCAGATCGGACTGTTGATCCATGAAATTACTGCGCAGACGTTCGGCAATCGGATTCGGGGCGCGGTTCTGGGAGACCTGCAGGGTATCGGCTTCCGCCTTGACCATTGCCTCCAGGCTGGCGATAGTCTCGTCGATACTCTTCACCGGTGGTGCATTCTCGGTGAAGGTTCGCAGTAGATCCTGACGCTCAGCACGCTTGCCATTGAGCATGCGCAGCAGATCCTGCTGCACGGGGTTAAGGGCAACCTCACGCGAGGTACTGATCTCAGCCGGCAAGCTCTTGATCTGCTGATCCAGGGTAGCCAGGCTGCCCTCAGTGGAGGAAATCAGTCGACGCGTGTTGAACCTGTCGGTACGCAACTGGTTGATGCGCTCGGACAGATTCTGCAGATGCGCCTCCATCCCGATGGCACCCAGCTCATCCAGACCTGCCGTCAATTCCTGCTTGAGCTTGAGAATCTCGGCGGAACTCGCTTCGCTCTGGTTCAAGTAGAAATCATAGAGACTGCGACGCCCCAATGCGCGGGTGCGCTCCTCCAGATACAGATCGACCCAGCTCTGTACAACCGACTGCGCCACTGCCGGATCGCTCCAGCGAAAGCGAATTTCCATCACCGACGAACCGGGAGCGTGGGTCACACTGAATTTGTCTTCCAGTTTGGTCGCCAAGCGATCGACTGGTGTCTGCTCTTCAGCGAGCCCCAGCAACTGGAAAAAACCACGGACGAGCTCGATGGCGCCACTGACAGCCTGACCGACGTAGTATTTGACCGTGGGCAGGAAACCTTCAGGACGCGGAGCATTGGCCAGTTCTTCTAGATAACGTTCAGCGACCTGACGGCTGATAGGCCGTCCCGTCAGCATGCGCTCCTCGTCCAGAATCGGGTCACGCTGGGTTGCCGGCATGACGATAGACTGGCGGTCGGCGACCTCAATTGGCAACGTATTGGTGTCACGCCCAGGTTTTACCAACAGCCGCGCGCTGGACTCGAATGAAGTCGGCAGCAGAAAAGCCCCCAGCAACACCACCACCAGAGTGGCTACAACCGCCAGTTTGAACTCCCTGAAGAAGATGAAGAACAGGCGCAACAGATCACGGAATGTACGAATTTCGATCATGAGAGCTGTCCTTGGCGGTTAGTTGTTGCGCAGGTCATAGTTAGCCCCGATACCGATCGTTTTCACGAACGGGATCAGCTGATTCAGGTAGAGGTCGACCCCCTCGATACGATTACCCACGCCGGACTTGGGCACGAAAATCACGTCACCACGCTGCAGCGCGACAGCCCGGCGCCCCTGATCACCACCTTGAAGCAGTTGGCTGAAGTCGACGAAGTACGTCTTGTAAAGGCCATCCGCGTCCGAACGCAGCAGCGCGACGTTGCGGCTATCGGCGTCAGGCATGACACCACCGGCAGTGACGATGGCCTGCTCAAGGGTGGACGCAATACTGGCCGAGTACGGTTGAGGGTTGCGCACCGATCCTCCGACGAAAACCGTATTTCCTGGCGCCTGGTTGATATTCACCGTGACCCCAGGCTCGCGGTAGTAGGGCTTGAGCCTCTCCTCCAGAATCGCGGCCAACTGCTCGGGAGTCTTGCCCCCCGCCTCTACCTTGCCGATGAAGGGGTAGGAGAAGCTGCCGTCGTTGAGCACCGTGTAGAGGGTCAGCTCGTAGATCGAGTTGGCGGTAAACGCCGAGATGGTCGGTGTTTCACCACTGTTTCTAACGATTCGCAGGATATCGCCTGGATAAATGCGCTCCTGCACAGGGGGCAGATCGGCCAGGGTCAACGCCGCGGCGTGGCCAGCCTCGACGGTGTCAGAATCCGGCAGGCCAATGCGTGCCGGCGTATTACAGGCGGTCAAGCCCAACATCACAACGATCAGCAGCAGTGCCCTCATGTGGAAAGCTCCCTTCAAGACCCCAATATTCACTTTCAGCACCCCGAAATCATGGGTAAACGGTGCCCGAATGCCGTATCCAAACGACGCTCAACACAACCGTTCTAAAACCCCGAAAACAATGGAGCCACATAGCAGCTCCGCAAACCCACCAGGTTATTCAGGCAGGTAACAGGCGTTCGGCATGAACGCCTGAAACTCGTATCAACTACTTTTCTCGCCCGCTGGTACGCGTCCATAGATATCGGTGAAACGCACGATATCGTCCTCTCCCAAATACTCGCCGCTCTGCACCTCGATCATCACCAGATCGATCACTCCCGGATTGACCAGGCGATGGTGGTGGCCGGCAGGGATGAAGGTCGACTCATTGGTATTCAGCAAAAAGTCGCGCTCACCGTTGACCACCCGGGCCGTGCCACTGACGACGATCCAGTGCTCGCTGCGGTGATGGTGCATCTGCAGTGACAGCGATTCACCGGGGCGCACCATGATGCGCTTGATCTTGAAGCGTGCCCCTTCCTCGAGCACGGTGTAGGTGCCCCAGGGACGGGTGACCGTACGATGCAGGCGATAGGCATCGTGACCGCGCCTCTTCAGCTCCTGCGCAACAAACTTCACGTCCTGGGTGCAGTGGGCGTCAGCGATGAGCAGGGCGTCCGGGGTGTCGACCACCACTAGGTCACGCACGCCCACGGCGCCGACCAGCCGTTTGGGCGAGTCGATATAGCAGCCCTGCACGTTATGCAAAACCACCTCGCCACTGATCTGGTTGCCGTTGGCATCTGCGGGCGTCAATTCACGCAAGGCCTGCCAGGAACCGATGTCACTCCACCCCAGGTCGCAGGGCACGACCGCCACATTCGAGGATCGCTCCATCAGGGCATAGTCGATGGAGATATCGGTCACTTGAGCGAAACTTGCGGCATCCAGTTCACACTGCACGCCCTGCTTGCCCTCACTCGGCACACTCGATGTCAGGCATTTTTCGACGCCCTCAACGACCTGTGGAGCATGCTCACGCAGCTCACGCAGCAAGACATCGACCCGGAAACAGAACATGCCGGCGTTCCACAGGTGCTTGCCACCATCCAGGTAGGCCTGCGCCGTATTCAGGTCTGGTTTTTCGACGAAACTGGCGACCCGGTAACCACCATCGCCCAGCGCCTCTCCTTGCTGGATGTAGCCATAGCCAGTCTCCGCATGGCCCGGCCGAATACCGAAAGTGACCAGCGAACCCGCCTCGGCCAGAGCCCGTGCCTGCTCGATGGCAGCGACGAAAGCGGCCTGATCGCGAATCAGGTGATCGGCGGGCAACACCAGTAACTGAGCATCTTCACCATAGTGACGAGCGACGTGCAGTGCCGCTGCAGCAATGGCCGGGGCGGTATTGCGGCCCATGGGCTCGAGAAGGAAATCCAGCCCCAGGCGTCCATGGTTGAGCGGGCGATAGTCGTCCAGCGTACGAAACAGCAACTCTCGGTTGATTACCGTCAGCAAGCGGGCCACATCATCCAGGCTGGCAACGCGCTCGAAGGTCTTCTGCAGCAGACTGCGACCGTCGGCCAGGCGCATGAACGGCTTGGGCATGGCCTCGCGTGAAACCGGCCAGAGACGTGTGCCGGCCCCACCGGCGACGATACAAGGGATCAAAGCACTCATCAGTAAGCCTCGCGGGTGAAGATGACCGCAGGCAAGGTGCGGAACAGGATGTAAAGGTCGAACCACACCGACCAGTTTTCGATGTATTGCAGGTCGAACTCGACTCGCTTCTCGATTTTCTCCAGCGTGTCGGTTTCACCGCGATACCCATTGATCTGCGCCCAACCGGTAATCCCGGGTTTGACCCGGTGACGCGCGGTGTACTCTTTAACCGCATCCTCGAACAGGATACCGGCCGCCTTGGTAGCAGTAGCGTGTGGCCGCGGCCCGACCATAGACATACTGCCGAGTAGCACGTTGAACAGCTGCGGTAGTTCATCCAGGCTGGTCTTGCGAATGAAGCGCCCGACACGCGTGATACGGTCGTCGCCACGGGTCGTCTGTCGCTCGGCGTTGGCATCGGCGCGATCGCAGTACATAGAGCGAAACTTGAACACTTCGATGAGGCGGTTGTTGTAACCGTAGCGCCTCTGCTTGAACAAAACGGGGCCGGCTGAATCCAGCTTGATGGCCAGCGCGACCAAGGCCATCACCGGCAACGCCGGAATCAGAGCCAGCGTCGCCAACAACAAATCCTCCAGCCGCTTGATCAGCGGTGACCAACCATCCAGTGGACGCTCGGACACATTGAACATCGGCAGACCTGCCACCTCGGTGATGCGATTGCGCGCATGACGGAAGGCCAGCATGTCCGGCACCAGAAGGACATTCACGGGTAGTTTGCGCAGTTCTCGGACTATCTGACCAATGCGGTTTTCCGCAGACCAGGGCAAGGCAACCAATACCTGCGTTACACGCTCCTCACGCACCAGGCGCTCCAGGTCGTTGCTGTCGCCCAACAACGGCAAGCCACCCAAGGTATCGGGCAATCGATCAATGCGGTCATCGATGAAGCCAATCAACCCTGAACGAATATCGCAGTGACGTTGCATGAACTCAGATAGACGCAGACCGTTCTCGGTTGCACCGAAAATGACTGCACTCTGTAGAAATTGTCCCGCGCGCATCCAATAGCGATAGACCGCGAGCAAAGCGAGACGCTCGGCGCCGAACGCGAAGAGACTGGCCATGAACCAGAGACTGAGAAAATACCACTCCATGAAACTGAACATCGCTAGCGCCTGATGCATGAACAGCAACAGACAGAAGGCTGCCGACCAAGCGAAAAACATCACGCGAAAGCGCAGCAAACTGCTGAATATTTCTTCCGAATAAACACCCAGCGCCTGGAACATCATCACCGTCAATACGCCGAAAAATAGCAGGACAGTGGCGTAGCTCTGTGTCAGCAATGGCTCATCCGAAAGCCACAGCAGCAACAGAAAACCTGGCAGAGCTGCGGTCAGGCCATGAACCAACCGCATAGCAGCCAGGAAATACTCGATGAACCCAGGGCGCGCCAGTAAGGAACTACCCACCGACCGCTGACCCATGAAAGGTTACCCCCGCCTTAGCTTCCGCTCACTGAATCCAGCAATGTCAGAAAAAAGGCAGTAAAAAAATTTTCCTTTAGCGCGCGACAAAATATCGTCGCAATATCTTATAGCGCGACTTAACCACTTTTATGATGGCATTTCAACACTCAACTTAAGCATTAGCACAGCTAAATATTGACGCCAGAAAAATTGTCAAATCCACACTAAAATATCGCCCCGAAGACGGATCGTTCTCGCGCTCATATAGCCGTATGGATTGGTCGCCCCAATGTCTCTGATATAAAACATCCTGATGACGCAAACGGCACAGTCAGAAGTGCTGGCATAGAAGAAGTCTCGGTTATAACGGAATAGTGACTTATCATTACCTCTTTGTGGAACTCTCCTGCCATCACCCTCGCCATAGGCTTGCTCCATGCGCATTCTGATTACCGGCGGCGCCGGCTTCATCGGATCGGCTCTGATTCGTCACCTGATCCACAATACCGAGCATGAAGTGCTCAACCTCGACAAGCTGACCTACGCCGGCAATCTGGAGTCGCTCACGCTGGTTGCCGACAGCCCGCGATACCGTTTCGTCCAAGCCGATATCGTCGATACGGAACGAGTGACGACGACGCTGAACGAGTTCCAGCCCGAGGCCATCATGCACCTGGCCGCCGAATCGCATGTCGATCGCTCCATCGATGGCCCGGCCGCTTTCATCCAGACCAATATCGTCGGCACCTACAGCCTGCTGGAAAGCACTCGCGCCTATTGGCATGGCCTGAATGCAGAACGCCAGGCAGCCTTTCGCTTCCATCATATTTCCACCGACGAGGTGTACGGCGACCTGCACGGTGTCGATGACCTCTTCACCGAGACCACACCCTACGCACCCAGCTCACCTTATTCGGCAAGCAAGGCGGCGTCCGATCACCTTGTACGCGCCTGGCAGCGAACCTATGGCCTGCCGGTGCTGATCACCAACTGCTCGAACAACTACGGGCCGTACCATTTCCCCGAAAAGTTGATCCCGCTGATGATCCTCAACGCTCTCGCAGGCAAACCGCTGCCGGTGTATGGCAACGGCCAGCAGGTGCGCGATTGGCTGTACGTGGAAGATCACGCACGCGCACTGCTCAAGGTGGTCAGCGCAGGCCAGGTGGGAGAAACCTACAATATTGGCGGGCACAATGAGCAGAAGAACCTCGACGTGGTGCTCACCATCTGTGCCCTACTGGAAGAACTGGCCCCTCAGAAGCCGGCCGGAATCTCCCGCTACGAAGACCTGATCACCTACGTGCAGGATCGCCCTGGCCATGACCTGCGCTATGCCATCGACGCCAGCAAGATCGAGCGCGAACTGGGCTGGGTGCCGCAGGAAACCTTCGAAACCGGACTGCGCAAGACCGTGCAGTGGTATCTGGACAACCTCGACTGGTGCCGCCGCGTACAAGACGGCAGCTACCAGGGCCAGCGACTCGGCGCACTCTAAGGAGCTTCAATGAAAGGCATCATCCTCGCTGGCGGCTCCGGCACTCGCCTGCACCCCATTACACTCGGCGTGTCCAAGCAACTGCTGCCGATCTATGACAAACCGATGATCTACTATCCGCTCTCGGTGCTGATGCTGGCCGGTATTCGCGAGATTCTGATCATCTCCACACCGGAAGACCTGCCCAACTTCCGCAAGATGCTCGGCGATGGCAGCCAGTTCGGCATCGCACTGCAATACGCTGAGCAACCTTCCCCCGATGGTTTGGCGCAGGCCTTCCTGATCGGCGAGTCGTTCATCGGTAGCGACTCGGTCTGCCTGATCCTCGGCGACAACATTTTCCACGGCCAGCACTTCACCGAGAAGCTGCTGCGCGCGGCTAGCCAGGATAGCGGTGCCACAGTCTTCGGCTACTGGGTCAGCGACCCCGAACGCTTCGGTGTGGTCGAGTTCGATGCAGCCGGCAACGCCCTGTCCATCGAAGAAAAGCCGAGCAAACCGAAGTCCAGCTTCGCCGTGACCGGGCTGTATTTCTATGACAACGGCGTGGTGCAGATCGCCAAGGCGGTCAAACCCTCACCGCGTGGCGAGCTGGAAATTACCGACGTGAACAATGCCTACCTGGCTCGAGGCGATCTACGTGTGGAGCGTTTCGGTCGTGGCTTCGCCTGGCTCGATACCGGCACCCATGACAGTCTCATCGATGCCTCGCAGTACGTGCAGACGGTCGAGAAACGCCAGGGTCTGAAAGTCGCATGCCTCGAGGAAATCGCCTATCAGCAGAACTGGATCGACCGCGACCAATTGCTCGAACGTGCCAAGGCGCTCGGCAAGACCGGCTACGGGCAGTACCTGTACAAGCTGGCGGAGGAGCAAGCATGAAAGTCATCCAAACCAGTCTGCCGGAAGTGCTGATCCTCGAACCTCAGGTATTCGGCGACGAGCGCGGCTTCTTCTTCGAAAGCTTCAACGCCCGCCGCTTCGCCGAAGTGACCGGCCTGCCCCGCGACTTCGTACAAGACAATCACTCACGCTCGGCGCGTGGCGTGTTACGCGGTCTGCATTATCAGTTGCAGCAGGCCCAGGGCAAGTTGGTGCGGGTCACGACTGGCGAGGTCTATGACGTGGCCGTCGACATACGCCGTAGCTCGCCCAACTTCGGCAAATGGGCCGGCGTACACCTGTCGGCGGAGAACAAGCGCCAGCTCTGGATACCGGAAGGCTTCGCCCATGGTTTTCTGGTGCTCAGCGACTATGCCGAATTTCTCTACAAGACTACCGACTACTACGCGCCGGCGCATGAGCGCTGCATTCGCTGGGACGATACGGAACTGGCCATCGACTGGCCGCTGGACGGACTGACACCGCAACTCTCCACCAAGGATCAGCAAGGCCTGAACCTCAGCGAGGCCGAGGTTTTCGCATGAGAATCCTTATCAGCGGCCATACCGGCCAGGTCGCCCGTGAACTGCAACTGGCGCTGAGCGAGCATGAGCTGATCAGTCTGGATCGTCACGCATTCGACCTGGCGCAACCCACCAGCCTGCGCCCAACGATACTGCGCGAGCAGCCAGATCTACTGATAAACGCGGCCGCTCACACCGCGGTGGATCAAGCCGAGCAGGAGCAGGCGCTAGCCTTCGCCATCAATGCCGAAGCACCTGGCGCAATGGCCGTGGCCTGCGCAGAGCTGGGCATCCCGCTGATCCACTACTCCACCGATTACGTGTTCGACGGCCGCAAGACCGAGCCCTACAGCGAAGACGACATCCCGAACCCACTGAGCGTTTATGGCGCAAGCAAGCTGGCCGGCGAGCAAGCCATTGCCGACAGTGGTTGCGATCACCTGATCCTGCGCACCAGTTGGGTGTACTCCCGCCATGGCCGCAACTTCCTGCTGACCATGCAGCGCCTGCTGCAAGAGCGCGAGCAACTCAACGTGGTCGCCGATCAGATCGGCGCACCGACCTGGGCTGGCAGTATCGCGGTGGCGACCGCAGAACTGGTCGACGCCTGGCAACAGGGCAACCACCAATGGGGCACCTATCACCTGACCAATCAGGGCGAGACCAGCTGGTTCGGCTTCGCCCAGGCCATAGGTGCACGCCTGCGCGCGAGTGGAAAGCCCTGTGCCGAGTTGCGGCCCATTCCAACCAGCGATTACCCAACGCCGGCACATCGCCCACTCAACTCTCGCCTGGACGGCAGCAAGCTGGAGCGCAATTGGAACGTGCGACTACCCGATTGGCAGGCAGCACTGGATGCCTGCCTTGCTTAGGGTTTGAACGACGGAGTGTCTGCGCATCAGTGAGGCCTCGTTGGGTACGAGTTCGTAGTGCTCATCCATGGCACGCGAACTCAAGTGCGAGCCCAGCCCGTGCGCCTGGAACCGCCATCGGCGTTTACCGACGTTTCCCATAGAGCCTGGCGCGAGCCGTACGCGCCGAAGATCCCGCCATGCGGTCGACACGGCACACCCTCTCCGGCTGAAGGAATGTGCATAATGTTCCGATCATCCCGGTGCAGTTTTCCATGAGTACGACCCCAGCCACCCCGCGACGCCCCCGCTGGCGCAGCCTGCTTTTGCTGGCCATGCTGCTGGCCCCGCTGTTATGGCCCGTACACTTCCTGGCCGAGCGCTACTACCGCGACGTGCTGCTTGAACAGAACCGCCAGACGCTCGACCTGTACGTCGCCAACCTGCTCGGCACACTGCGCCGCTACGAGGTATTGCCGCAGATTCTCGGCGACCTGCCTGGCCTGCGCGCCGCCCTGTACGCACCCGACGACGGCGTCATCGTCGAGCGCGCCAACCAGTTGCTGACCCGCGTGCGTGAGCAAACCGGAGCCGATGTCATCTACCTGATGAACCCTCAGGGACTGACCCTGGCAGCCTCCAACTGGGACAAGCCGGATAGCTTCGTCGCCGGCAATTTCGCTTTCCGCCCCTATTTCCGCGAAGCGCTGGCTGGCCGCCTGGGCCGCTTCTTCGGCCTGGGCACCACGTCCGGCAAACGGGGCTACTACTTCGCCTATCCGGTGCGCGAGAATGACCAGAACATCGGCGCCCTGGTGGTCAAGGTCGACCTCGATCACACTGAAACGCTGTGGGGCAATACACCGGAACAGTTGCTGGTCACCGATACCAATGGGGTCGTGATCATCACTTCACGCCCCGACTGGCGCTTCCATGCCAGCCGCCCGCTGGACGCCGCCGAGCGTGCCGCCATCGCGGCCAACCAACCCTACCCGACACAAGCTCCGCCCAAGCTCGACCTCTCTGCCAGCGCCTGGCTGACGCAGAGCCGCGCTCTGGAAGAAACCGGTTGGACGGTGAGCATTCTCGCCCCACGCATCCTCATCGACCGCCCGGTGCGTACCGCCGTCGCCGTCGGTGCCGCCGCCTTGCTGGTATTGCTCCTGCTCCTGGGCCTGCTGATGCAGCGGCGCCGCCATTACCTCGAACGCATTGCCCTCGACAGCCGCGCCAAGGCCGAACTGGAACAACGCGTCACCGAGCGTACCCACGACCTTGAGCTACTCAACAGTCGCCTCAAGGAGGAAGTGCTGGAGCGCGAACAGGCGCAACAGGAGCTGGTGCGCGCTCAGGACGAACTGGTACAGGCCGGCAAGCTATCGGCCCTCGGCACCATGAGCGCCAGTATCAGCCACGAACTCAATCAGCCTCTGGCGGCCATCCGCAGCTATGCCGAGAACGCCAGCACGCTGCTCGATCACGAACGCAACGATGACGCTCGCGCCAACCTCAAGCTGATCCGCGAACTGACCGAGCGCATGGCCTCGATCATCGCTCACCTGCGCGCCTTCGCCCGCCGCGACCGCCACGCGCCCGAGCGTGTCGCCCTGCAACCGGCACTGGACGACGCCCTCGCCCTGCTGGCCAAGCGCCGCCGCGCCATGGACGTGGAGCTGATTCGCGACCTGCCCGACGCCACGCTCTGGGTTCAAGCCGGCGAAACCCGCCTGCGCCAGGTGCTCGGCAATCTGCTCGGCAATGCCCTCGATGCACTGGTCGACAAAGCACCGCCACGGCGCATCTGGATCAGCGTGCAGGCCGAAGCCGAACACCTTGACCTGTTGTTGCGCGACAATGGCTCGGGCTTTTCCGAGGAGTCCCTGGCGCGCGCCCGCGAACCCTTCTTCACCACCAAGACCAGCGCCCAGGGCCTGGGTCTGGGCCTGGCCATCTGCGAAAGCCTGATGCGCGCGCTCGACGGCGAGCTACTGCTAGCCAACCATCCGAGCGGTGGCGCACTGATCACCCTACGCCTGCGCCTGGCCAGCCCCGGCGTCAACCTGCAACCCCCAGAGGATCCCTCGCC
Source organism: Pseudomonas mendocina (assembly GCF_003008615.1). Classification (NCBI taxonomy): domain Bacteria; kingdom Pseudomonadati; phylum Pseudomonadota; class Gammaproteobacteria; order Pseudomonadales; family Pseudomonadaceae; genus Ectopseudomonas; species Ectopseudomonas mendocina. The sequence goes on along the minus strand of NZ_CP027657.1, from coordinate 2,668,813 downwards.
ATGACCAGCGACAGCGCCATCGACAGCCGTATCCAGGTTCTGCTGATCGACGACGATGCCCACCTGCGCCAGGCACTCAGCCAGACGCTCGACCTGGCCGGGCTCAAGGTGCTCAGCCTGGGCGATGCCCAGGGCCTGGCCAAACGCATTCCCGCCAGTTGGCCAGGCGTGGTGGTCAGCGACATCCGCATGCCCGGTATCGATGGCCTGGAACTGCTGAACCAACTGCGCGAGCGCGATCCTGAGTTGCCGGTGCTGCTGATCACCGGCCACGGCGATGTGCCCCTGGCCGTGCAGGCGATGCGCGCAGGTGCCTATGATTTCCTGGAGAAACCCTTCGCCAACGACGCCCTGCTGGGCAGCGTACGCCGCGCGCTCGACCGTCGCCGCCTGGTGCTGGACAACCGCAGCCTGCGCCTGGCGCTTACCGACCGCCAGCAGCTGGCTGGGCGCCTGGTCGGCCAATCGCCGGCGATGCAGCGCTTGCGCGAACAGATCGGCGCACTCGCCGGCATCGCCACTGACGTACTGATCCTTGGCGAGACCGGCGCCGGCAAGGAAGTGGTCGCGCGCGCGCTGCATGATCTCTCCACTCGCCGCGACGGCCCCTTCGTCGCCATCAATGCCGGCGCCCTTGCCGAATCGGTCGTCGAGAGCGAACTGTTCGGTCACGAGGCCGGCGCCTTCACCGGCGCGCAGAAACGCCGCATCGGCAAGTTCGAATTCGCCAACGGCGGCACCCTGTTTCTCGACGAGATCGAGAGCATGAGCATGGACGTGCAGGTCAAGCTGCTGCGCCTGCTGCAGGAGCGCGTGGTCGAGCGGCTCGGCGGAAATCAGCTCATTCCCCTGGATATCCGCGTCATCGCCGCGACCAAGGAGGACCTGCGCCAGGCCGCCGATGCCGGCCGCTTCCGCGCCGACCTCTACTACCGCCTAAACGTCGCACCGCTGAGCATCCCGCCACTGCGCGAGCGCGGCGAAGATGCTCTGCTGCTGTTCCAGCACTTCAGCGAAAGCGCTGCCACACGCCACGGGTTATCCGTGCGCGAGCTGCAGCCAGGTCAACGCGCCTTGCTGCTGCGCCATCCCTGGCCCGGTAACGTGCGCGAACTGCAGAACGCCGCCGAACGTTTCGCCCTCGGTCTGGAGCTGGCACTGGACAGCAACGCGCCCAACCTGCCGCCAGTCAGTGGCGGCCTCAGCGAACAGGTCGAGGCTTTCGAACGCGCCCTGATCGCGGGTGAATTGAGCCGTCCGCATGGCTCACTGCGCAGCCTGGCCGAAGCATTGGGCCTGCCACGCAAGACCCTGCACGACAAGCTGCGCAAACACGGTCTGAATTTCTCCGGCGCTGGCGGAAGCTCGCCAGAGGACTTCGAATGATTGGCGAGAAACCGCCATATCAGCGATTTTCAGCGCAGCATCCTGATTAACCGCACCTATCGGCAGAGCCCCTTTCCATAGGGGCTCAGGCACTTTTTTCGAGCCTTCCAGCCAGCCTGGCACATCGGTTGCTCTAGCTCCTGCGCAAGCGAACCTTACAAGTACAAGTCCAGGCCGCGCGACAGGCATCCCGACGCATTCCCGTTGGACGCCTAGACTTGCTCTTGTTCGTTCGTAAGTGGCGCCCTCGGCGCCCTGCCAAAACCACAACAAGAGGAAGCAACCGCATGTTCAAACTGACTGCCAAGGCGCTGGCGTGCGCCCTGTCCCTGAGCATCGCCGGCCTGGCCCAGGCCGCCGACCCGATCGTCATCAAGTTCTCCCACGTAGTTGCCGAGCACACGCCGAAAGGCCAGGGTGCAGTGCTGTTCAAGAAACTGGTAGACGAGCGCCTGCCTGGCAAAGTGACCGTACAGGTCTACCCGAACTCCTCCCTGTTCGGCGACGGCAAGGAAATGGAAGCCCTGCTGCTGGGTGACGTACAGCTCATCGCGCCTTCGCTGGCCAAGTTCGAGCATTACACCAAGCAAATCCAGATCTTCGACCTGCCCTTCCTGTTCAACGATATCCATGCCGTCGACCGCTTCCAGCAGAGCCCGGAAGGTCAGGCGCTGCTCAAATCCATGGAAGACAAGGGCATCACCGGCCTGGGTTACTGGCACAACGGCATGAAGCAGTTGTCGGCCAACAAGAAGCTGGTCGAGCCGAAAGACGCTCGCGGTCTGAAGTTCCGCGTACAGGCTTCCGCCGTACTGGACGAGCAGTTCAAGGCCCTGCGCGCTGCGCCGCGCAAGATGAGCTTCGCTGAGGTCTACCAAGGCCTGCAGACTGGCGTGGTCAACGGTGCGGAAAACCCGTACTCGAACATCTACAGCCAGAAGATGCACGAAGTGCAGAAGTTCATCACCGAGTCCGACCACGGCGTACTGGACTACATGGTGATCACCAACACCAAGTTCTGGAACGGCCTGCCGGCTGACATCCGCACCGAGCTGGAAGCCATCCTCGCCGAGGTTTCCGTCGAAGTGAACAAGCAGGCCGAGAGCCTGAACCAGAACGACAAGAAGCGCATTCTGGAAGCCGGTACCACCGAAATCGTCACCCTGACCCCGGAGCAGCGTAACGAGTGGCGCGATGCCATGCGTCCTGTCTGGAAGAAGTTCGAGGGTGAGATCGGCGCAGACCTGATCAAGGCTGCCGAGCGCGCCAACGAAACCAACTGATAGCTGTACCCCGCGCGGGACGCCGCCAGAGCGTCCCGTGCCCTATTCTTGTCCCATTCGTCGCCCGCCCGACTGACGGAGAACTTCCTATGCACGCCGTCGAACGTGTCTGGAACCAGCTAGAGGAAATCCTGGTCGCATTCCTGCTCGCAGGCATGACCCTGGTGACCTGCATTTACGTGCTGGTCAACAACCTCTACGCAGTGTTCTATTCGCTCGCCGATTCATTCCCCTTCGCTGAAGGCGCCCTGTTCGCCATCGGTGACGGCATTCTTTTCATCTCCCAGGAAATGACCTGGAGCATCGCCCTGACCAAAGCCATGTTCGGCTGGCTGATTTTCATCGGCCTGGCCTGGGGCGTACGTATTGGCGCCCACATTGGCGTCGATATGCTGGTACGCAACTTCTCCAAACCGCTGCAGAAGACCGTTGCACTGATCGCCGTGAGTATCTGCCTGGCCTACTGCGTGCTGATGGCCTACTCCAGCGAGCAGTGGGTCGCCGTGCTCTACCGCATCGGCACCGGCGCGGAAGACCTTGACCGCTTCGGCGTCAGCCAATGGCATATCGTGATGATCGTGCCCATCGGCTTCACCCTCATGTTCCTGCGTTTCCTTCAGGTTTTCGTGCGCATCCTGCGTAACGAGCAACTGGGTCTGGGCGGTCACGGCGAAGCCGAAGACGCGCTCAAGATCGCCGAAGAAACCAAGGCCGAGGAGATCAAACGATGACCATCGCTTTCCTGTTCATCGCCCTGTTCGCGCTGATGTTCATCGGCATTCCGGTGGCGATTTCCCTCGGTCTGTCCGGGGCCATGACCATCCTGATGTTCAGCAACGACTCCGTACGTTCGCTGGCCATCAAGCTGTTCGAAACCAGCGAACACTACACCCTGATGGCGATCCCGTTTTTCCTGCTGGCGGGCGCGTTCATGACCACTGGTGGCGTGGCCCACCGCCTGATCGACTTCGCCAACGCCTGCGTCGGCCACATCAAGGGCGGCCTGGCCATCTCCGCGATCATGGCCTGCATGCTGTTCGCCGCGCTGAGCGGTTCCTCGCCAGCCACTGTGGCAGCGGTCGGCTCCATCGTTATCGCCGGCATGGTGCGCTCCGGTTACAAGCAGGACTTCGCTGCCGGTATCGTCTGTAACGCCGGTACTCTGGGCATCCTGATCCCGCCGTCCATCGTCATGGTGGTGTACGCCACTGCGACCGAAACCTCGGTTGGCAAGCTGTTCATGGCGGGTGTGGTTCCAGGCCTGCTGCTGGGCGTGTTCCTGATGGTGACCATCTACATCATCGCCCACGTCAAGGATATGCCTTCGCTGCCACGCGCCTCGTTCAGCGAAGTGCTACGCACCGCCCGTCGCGCGATCTGGGGGCTGCTGCTGATCGTGATCATCCTCGGCGGTATCTACTCCGGCATGTTCACCCCGACCGAAGCGGCGGCCATGGCGGCCGTGTATGCCGCCTTCGTGGCGATCTTCATCCACAAGGACATGACCTTCCGTCAGTGCCCGAAAGTCATCGTCGAGGCCGGCAAGCTGAGCGTGGTGCTGATGTTCATCATCGCCAACGCCATGCTCTTCGCCCACGTGCTGACCACCGAGCAGATCCCGCAATCGATCACTGCCTGGGTCGTCGATCAGGGCTTCAGCCCGATCGAGTTCCTGATCGTGGTGAACATCGTCCTGCTGGTCGCCGGTACCTTCATGGAGCCGTCGGCGATCATCCTGATCCTGGCACCGATCCTGTTCCCGATCGCCATGCAACTGGGCATCGACCCGATCCACCTGGGCATCATCATGGTGGTGAACATGGAAATCGGTCTGATCACCCCGCCAACCGGCCTCAACCTGTTCGTCACCTCGGCGGTTACGGGAATGCCACTGACCCGCGTAGTGCGCGCCGTATCGCCGTGGCTGCTGGTGATGCTGGGCTTCCTGATACTGGTCACGTACGTGCCATTCATTTCGCTGGGCCTGCCCGAGTTCCTGGGTATGTAAGCCAGACAGACTGCTACTTCGGTACCTCTGTGTACCTCCTCCGCCCGGCCCTAGTGCCGGGCTTTTTTTCGTCCGGGAAAAGCGCTGTTGCCATTATCCAGACGCATCCGGTGCGGATGATTGCGCAGAGTCGTTCTGCTTGACGTAAAGTCCCCAACTAGGAATTTGTTAGGAACCCGGATGCATGATCAGAAGCAGCCTGAAATCCATCGTCGCCACTTGGCTGACCGGCCTCTTATCCCTGCTCCCTCTGGCGCTCACCCTGGCCCTGCTGGCCTGGATCTTCAGCCTGCTCAATCGCCTGGTCGGCCCCTCGACGCTGATCGGCCAGCTCTTTGCCGCCCTCGGCCAGCCGTTTTCCAGCAACAGCTACCTGGCCTACCTGCTCGGCAGCCTGGTATTGCTGGCCAGCCTCTATCCGCTTGGCCTGGCAGTACAACTGGGGCTGCGCCGACCACTGTCCTGGCTGTTCGACCGCACCCTGCGCCGCACGCCACTGATCGGCAATTTCTATAACCTGGCCGACCGCTTCGTCGGCCTGCTGGACAGGAGCAAGAACCCGGATATCACCACCATGGCACCGGTCTGGTGCTTCTTCGGCGGTGACGGCGTAGCGGTACTCGCCCTACGCCCCAGCTCGGAAACCGTGGAGCTGGAAGGACGCCCCTATTGCGCCGTCCTAGTATCAACCGCGCCCATTCCAATCGGTGGCGGCCTGCTCTACGTGCCGCAGGAATGGATACACCCGGCGGAAATGGGCGTCGATCAGCTGACCAGCATCTATGTCTCCATGGGCCTCACCCCGCCAACACCCAGGCGTGGCGTGGAAAGCGCGCCCATCAAGCGCGCAGATGTCGATTTGCTCTAAGCCAGCGGCAGGCTGGTGGTGGATTTGATCTCCGACAGCGCGACGATCGAGTTGACCTCCTGGATACCCGGCACCAGTGACAACTTCTCGAAGAAGAAGCGCTCATAGGCCTCGATATCACGGGTAACGATGCGCAGCATGAAGTCCACCGAGCCCATCAGCACATGGCATTCCAACACCTCCGGGAATTCGCGCATGGCCTCGGCAAACTCGGTGAGATTGGAACGCCCATGGGCATTGAGCTTGACCTGGGCGAACACCTGCGTGTGCAAACCAACCTTCTTGCGGTCGAGCAAGGTCACCTGACGGCGAATGACACCCTCCTCCTTGAGGCGCTGGATGCGTCGCCAGCACGGCGACTGCGACAACCCGACCCGTTCGGCGATTTCATTGGTGGACAGCCCTGCATCCTCCTGCAGCAGCGCCAGAATGCGTTGATCGTAGGTATCGAGAACGACTGACATAAAAAATCCCTAAAAGGCATACAATAAGGCAAGACTATCCAGAAATGGTGTAAATACACAGAAAACAAGGCAGAACTTTTGCCTCACGAAGGATGAAACTGGAACAAATCCTCCGCGAGATGCCAGCATGCCCAACGCCACGCCTTTTCCAGCAGCCTACGCCCGTCGCGATCCCTGGCAGGATCGTCCCGAACAGAGCGTGGAATATCTTCTGCGTACCGAGGCCGATGCCGATGTGCTGTGCCGGCTGCTCGGGCTGTTCGCTCAACTGCAACTGCTGCCTCAACACTTGCAGGTGGAACGCCAGGACAACGACCTGCAGATCGTGCTGCAACTGAGCGGCGTGTCGTTGCACCGTGCCGCGGTACTGGCCGAGAAACTGCGCGGCCTGGTTTGCGTATGGCAGGTGGACTGGCGCCACCTCGATCACAACCTGGAACAGGTAGCCCTGCGCACTGGCTAGCAGATCACGCCGCAGCCTTCGCCCCGGTCATGCTTTTCGGGCATCCTAGTGGCTGATGAGGTTTGCCGAGCGCGCGGCAACACCGCCTGAAGCTATGCTTGACCAGGATGTTCAACCGAGGAGCCCGCATGTCCGCTTTTGCTGCCACCGCCCCAGACCGTGTATTGGATCTCGGCGATCTGCTGCGCGAGCTGGTCACCCAGGGTCGGGTCGAGCAGGAAGTGGCCGAGCAGTGCCTGGCGATTCGCCGCAGTTCGCTGAACAACACCCAGCACCCACTGGAGTTTCTCGCCGCGCAGCAGGTGGACGATCAGAAACGACCGGGCAAGAAGCTCGACCTGGAAACGCTCACCGTCTGGCTAGCCGACTTCTCCGGCCAGCCCTACCTGCGCATCGACCCGTTGAAAATCGACGTGCCGGCCATCACCCCGCTGATGTCCTACGCCTTCGCTCAACGCCACAAGATCCTCGCCGTAGCGGTCGACAGTGAAAGTGTCACCATCGCCAGCAGCCAACCGCTGGTGCACAGTTGGGAAGCCAACCTGGTACACGTGCTCAAGCGCCCGATCAAACGCGTGGTGGCCAATCCCAGCGATATCCAGCGCTTTACCACCGAGTTCTATCGACTGGCCCGCTCGGTCAGTGGTGCCAATGCCACGGACCAGAAGATCAGCGGCGTCGGCAACTTCGAGCAATTGCTCAGCCTGGGCGCACAGGATCAGGAGCCGGACGCCAACGACGCGCACATCGTCAACATCGTCGACTGGCTGTTCCAGTACGCCTTCCAGCAGCGCGCCAGCGATATCCACATCGAGCCTCGCCGCGAGCAGGGCACGGTGCGTTTTCGCATCGACGGCGTACTGCACACCGTCTACCAGTTCCCAGCACAGGTGACCATGGCGGTGGTCAGCCGCCTGAAAAACCTCGGCCGCATGAACATCGCCGAGAAACGCAAACCACAGGACGGCCGGGTCAAGACCAAGACGCCTGACGGCAACGAGGTGGAGCTACGCCTGTCCACCCTGCCCACCGCCTTTGGCGAGAAGATGGTGATGCGTATCTTCGACCCCGAGGTGTTGCTGAAAAGCCCGGATCAGCTCGGTTTCTCACCGGAAGATCTGCGTCGCTGGGCAAGCATGACCAGCCAGCCCAACGGCATCATCCTGGTGACCGGCCCCACCGGTTCGGGCAAGACCACCACGCTCTACACCACGCTCAAGCAATTGGCCACACCGGAAGTGAACGTCTGCACCATCGAAGACCCGATCGAGATGATCGAAGGGGCCTTCAACCAGATGCAGGTGCAGCACAACATCGACCTGAACTTCGCCAGCGGCGTACGTGCGCTGATGCGCCAGGATCCGGACATCATCATGGTCGGCGAGATCCGCGACCTTGAGACTGCCGAAATGGCCATCCAGGCGGCACTGACCGGCCACCTGGTGCTGTCCACCCTGCACACCAACGACGCGCCCAGCGCCATCACCCGTCTGCTCGAACTGGGCGTGCCACATTACCTGCTCAAGGCCACTCTCCTCGGCGTCATGGCCCAGCGCCTGGTGCGCACCCTGTGCCCGCACTGCAAGGCACCGGTGCAACTGGACGAAGACACCTGGAACGGCCTGACCCGGCCCTGGAGCTCGCCCCTGCCGACTCAGGCGCACCATGCCGTCGGCTGCCTGGAATGCCGCGAAACCGGCTACCGCGGCCGCGCCGGCGTCTACGAGATCATGCTGCTCAACGACACGATCAAGCCGCTGATCACCGCCGACACCGATCTCACGGCACTGCGCCGCGCCGCCTTCAAGGACGGCATGCGCAGCCTGCGCCTGTCTGGCGCACAGAAGGTCGCCGCCGGGTTGACCACCATCGAGGAAGTGCTGCGCGTCACTCCACAGAGCGAGCAGCGCTGAGCGTCGCGCAACTGCGATAGCGATCCTCGGCCAGTTGCGGATGCCAGGCGAACAGGTACTGGCCATCCTCGAGCTGATCCACCACCAGCCGGATCACCTCTTGCTGCACGGCCGGGCAGCCGAGGCTTCGCCCCATACGCCCGTACTTCTGCACCCAATCCGGCGCTACATAATCAGCGCCATGGATCACCAGTGCCCGGGCACGTGCCAGGTCATTGAGCCCTGCCTCCAGCCCATCCAGGCGCAGTGAATGACCATGTCGGCCACGATAACTCTCGGCCCCACGAAACAGCCCGAGACTCGACTGATGACTGCCTGGCAGGTTGGAGAAGCGCTCGGCGAAGAGTTCGCCGGACTCACGGCCATGCGCGACGAACTCGCGCTGCAGCAAACTCCGCCGGCTCAGATCGAACACCCACATCCGCCTCTCCAGCGAAGGCCTCGAATAGTCGATGACTGCCAGGCGACTGGCCTTGTTCGGCGTATCGCGTTCGGCGCAGTGCAACGCCTGCAGCGCAGCTTGCAACACCCGGCCATCCAGTTGTGGCGCTGCGCGCTGCAATGCCTCCTGTAGCTCGCTGGCTAAGACGTGCTGCCCAACCAACGCCAGAGCAACGAAGAGCAGTGGTAGCAGCAAGCGTTCGAACATGATCAAGCCCTCACCAATTGCATGGCATTTGCCCACCTTGCGAAGGGGTCGGCGGCAGACCGCTAGCGGCTGTGCTTAGATTCATTGATCTGGCAATGGAGTCTATGCAATGCACACAGGCGGACGGGCGAACCATACCCCTGGAACGGGTCTCAGCACTTTCTCATGATCACCTATCTTCAACACCTGTCGTTCTGGGACTGGGTGGCTCTCGCCACCCTGCTGCTGATTCTCGAAGTGTTCGGCGCTGGCGGCTACCTGCTCTGGGTCGGTCTGGTAGCAGTTATCGTCGGCGCGCTGACCTACCTATTCCCGGAACTGCCCTGGGCCTGGCAATTTCTGCTGTTCGGTACGCTGGCGCTGCTCTCGGCACTGCTCTGGTGGCGACATCAGCATCGCACCAACAGGGCCAGGAACTGACCTGCCTGGCAACCGGCCATCGCCTACAAGGAACCACAAGCGGCATCTGTCACTCCTAGGTTAGGAACCACCCCACAGGAGTTTCATCATGCGTGTAACGAGCCGCGCCGCACTGGCTTTCAGTGCCTGCCTGATCGCCCAGACCGCAGCAGCCGATGGCATGCTGCGCGACATCCTCTCCTCGGGCGCCACCACCGCCTCAACCTACCTGACCTTCAAGGATCGCAAGCTGGTCGCCGCGGCCGAAGAGGACGCGAGCAGCTTCGTCGCCAGCGCTGGCGAAATTCGCGGCCCACACCTGGAGGCCGCGCTGCAGAAGCTGCGCAGCGACAATCCGCAGTTGCAGGACGCCGATGACATGGCGCTGGCCAGTGCCATCCTCGCCAGTTCAACAGGAAAGCAGGAGTAAACCGTAGGGTGCGCCGTGCGCACCAATTCCGCGACCGACGCCAGCACCAAGCCAAAGCGCCGGAACACATGGCGCTCTCCCTACGGATCGGCTTCATCAGGTGTTTCTCTTGTTTAAATAAAAAACCCGCCTCCCTTTCAGGAGGCGGGCTTTTTTTCAGCCTTATGACTTACAGCAGCGGCAGGGTGTAGCTAACGATCAGACGGTTCTGGTCGACGTCGGTTGCAGCATTGCCACGCAGCACACCGTAGCGCCAGCCCAGACCCAGGCCTTTCAGAGCGCCATCCTGGAACACGTAATCCAGAGCGACGTCACGCTCCCACTCTTTTGCCTGAGTACCGTCGGCACGCTGAACATTAGTGCCCTTCAGGTAGGCAACCGAGGCCTTCAGGCCCGGTACACCGACGCCAGCAAAATCGTAGCTGTACTGACCGAAGGTGGTGCGCTCACCGGCGCGGGTGAAGTTGTGAGCCAGACGGTCAGTCAGCAGATAGACACTTGCACCGCCGGCACCTTCATTAACCAGGCCGCCTTGGTTCAGCTGAACGAAGTTACTGTCTTCAGAGACACGCTGATAGCCCAGCATCACTGCATGGCTTTGCAGGGTGTAGGTGAAGGCGGCGCTCCAAGTGTTGTTGTCGATCTCACCGGTACCATCGCCGAAGGTAGTGTTAGCGGAGTAACCGCCAGCGCGGCCAGCAGCACTGCCGTTCTTGCCGTCGGAAGTGGTGCGGAAGTAACGCAGATCGGTCTTCAGGCTACCCTCACCCAGCGCCAGGTTGTGGCCCAGACCGGCGAAGTGCTGCTTGTAGTAATCGTCGAGATTGGCGTAGTAGTACTGAGCAGTCAGATCCTTATTGATCTTCCAATCGCCACCGCCGAAATAGAATTTGTTGGAGGCTTGGCTACCACCGTCCACAGCCAGGCTGGTGCTGTTGCTCGAGGCACGGCCAACGGCATGTTCGATCTGGCCAGCGGTCAGGGTCAGGTTGTCGATTTCGTTGGAAGTGATCATGCCGCCTTCGAACATCTGCGGCAGCAGACGACCGTCGTTGGAGACAAGAATCGGCAGTTTCGGCATCAGGGTACCGATGCGAGCCTCAGTCTTCGAAACACGAACCTTGCCAGTCAGGCCGCCCTTGCTGAAATCGTCAACCGCGCTGCCATCGCTTTCCAGCGGGAACAGAGCGCCGGGGGTGCGATCACGACCGGTTTTACCAGCACGACCGCCGCCGTCCAGACGCACACCCAGCATGCCAACGGCATCAACGCCGAAGCCAACGGTACCCTCGGTGAAACCGGACTGGTAGTTGAGGATGAAGCCCTGGCCCCATTCGCTGGCCTCGCCGTTGTTGTTGGCGGTGTTCTTGGTGTTCTGGTCGAAGTAGAAATTGCGCAGGGTGAGGTTGGCCTTGCTGTCCCCGATGAAGTCGGCGGAGGCCACTTGGCTCAGGCCCAGGGTGCTGGCGGCTACGGCCAGTGCCAGGGAGGTCTTTCTCATTATGTTTCTCTCCAGTGTGTTTAAGGTGACGCATCGACTCCTAGCACTGACTTCGGCACGAAGAGGCAGGCTCGGAGACGAATGGGGTGAACGCCCAGGCGCACGACCTCACGGCAGAAGGTTGCCGCGCCAGAGGCGAACGAAAATCAGAAAAGAGATAACAACAGGAGGCCCGGACAGAGGGGCAGAAGGAGACGGGCAGGTCGGGTCATAGTCGGCACTCGCATCGTTGTTATTGTGCGCCAGCATCCATTGGCCGGCTTTGAATAGCGAGTGCTAGAGCAGTTTGCGTGCCAGAACGGGAGCAGTAATGGGCAAGAGCCGCAGCCACGGGAAGTTACACTTTCCAGTCAACACGGTGACACCCTGATGACAGTCATTCGATAGGCAACTTATTGCCTATCGAACTCACTCAAATGGCGAAAAACCGCCATTCAACCAACCACGATCTGATTCTTGCCCTGCCGCTTGGCCGCATACATGGCCACGTCGGCGCGCGCATAGAGCGCGTCGAGAGTGGCGTCGGTCGCAAGCAAGCTGGTCAGGCCCTGGCTGACGGTAATACCGAAATTCGTGCCCTCGTGCTGGAACGAGAGCCGCTGTACCTCGCGCTGCAGCCGCTCGGCCACCTGCAGCGCGACATCCGGCTCACAGCCAGGGAACAACGCGGCGAACTCCTCGCCGCCGATACGGCCAAACAGATCACCGCGACGCAAGGTGGTAGCACCACAGTGAGCCAGGCGCTGCAATACCTGGTCGCCGGTCTGATGGCCGTACTGGTCGTTGATCTTCTTGAAATCGTCCAGATCAAGCAGCAGGAAGGCCATCGGGCTACCGAACTGGCGAGCGTGGGCGAACTCGCGTCGGGCGCATTCGAAGAAATGTCGACGATTGCTGCTCTCAGTCAGAACATCGGTGGTGGCCAGGCGATGCAACTCGCCTTCCAGGCGCTTCTTCTCGGTGATGTCTTCGGCGATACCGACGATTACGCTGCCCTGATCCACACCAGGCCGCGGGCTGACGAAGCACTTGTCGCTAAGCCAGCGCAACTGGCCATCGGCCCGAATAATGCGGTATTCCCGCGACTCCACCGCACCGGTCTCCAGCACCTTGGCCAGACTCTGGGCGGCGTAATCGACATCATCCGGGTAGATGCTGTTGCGCCACTCGCCATAATCGGCCAGGAGCAGTGCAGCAGAGCGCCCGAAGATACGTTCGTAGGCAGGGCTGACGTAGATCATTCGCTGTTCGCGCCAGTCGAAGGCCCAGAGCACGGCGTTGACGCTGCCGAGCAGGCTGCTGAACAACTGCTCACGCTCGCCCAGGCGCTCCACCTCGGCTCGACTGTGCAGCAGGGCCAAGGTCAGTTCTTCCAACTCGGAAACAGCGTTGCCTTGATCATCCATCACAGCAGCCATCCAATCCCTCGCAATCAATATCTATTGAGCATAGTGCGAGGCGTTGGACAAATAGAAAGGCCCGCCAGTTCGGCGGGCCTTCGGTTATCGCGTGAGGCGATCAGGCGGTCGCGTTGGCAGGACGTAGCGAGTAAGTCTTGAGTTGCTCGGCGAATTCGCGCAGCGATTGGATACCGCTGGCCTCGGCCTCATGCACCCACTGCTTCATGGCTTCGAGCATGTCATGCCCATTGCTGCTGGTCTTGACCCAGATCTGCTGCAGTGCCAGGCGCTTCTCGTAGATCACTTTCAGGGCCTGACTCTGCGCCAGCATGTCGGCGATGCGCGCGTGATGCTGCTCTTCCAGCAGGCTCGGTTCGCGCGACAGCAAGCGCTTGGCGCGATGAAAAAGGTGACGAACGGACGCGTCAGCCTTGGCCACTTCCTGTTTGACCAACGGCGCGATGACCAGCTTGCGGTACTGCGCCATGATCTGGAAACGGTTGTTGAGGATGGCCATGGCGGTGTCCATGTCCAGATGCCCCTTGCCTTCGACACGGTGAGCGATAGGCGCAACGCGCTGTACCTTGGCCAGTCCCAGCAAGCTGAACAGCTTGATCCAGGCCCAGCCCATGTCGAACTCCCACTTCTTCACCGACAGCTTGGCCGAGTTCGGATAGGTGTGATGGTTGTTGTGCAGTTCTTCACCGCCAATCAGGATGCCCCAGGGCACAAGGTTGGTGGCGGCATCGCGGCATTCGAAGTTGCGGTAGCCTACGGCATGACCCAGGCCATTGATCACACCTGCCGCCCAGACCGGAATCCACATCATCTGGATCGCCCATACGGTGATGCCGGCCACACCAAACAGCAACAGGTCGATCACCGCCATCAGCGTCACACCACCGATGGGGAAGCGGCTGTAGACATTGCGCTCGATCCAGTCGTCCGGGCAATTCTTGCCATAGATACGCAGGGTTTCCTGGTTCTTGGCCTCTTCCTGATAGAGTTCGGCACCTTTGCGCAACACAGTACCAAGGCCCTTGATGACTGGGCTGTGCGGATCGTCGACAGTTTCGCACTTGGCGTGATGTTTACGGTGAATCGCGGTCCACTCGCGTGTGTTCTGGCCTGTGCTCAACCACAGCCAGAAACGGAAGAAATGCTTGAGCGCGGGGTGCAGTTCCAGTGCACGGTGCGCGGAGTAGCGGTGCAGATAGACGGTGACACTTACAATGGTCACGTGCGTCATCAGCAAAGTCGCAGCCACCAGCTGCCAGACCGAAAGGTCGAGTAAACCGTTGTACCACATGGACGCTGTTGCCTCTTGAAAGGAAAACGCGGCTTGTCCTACAAGGACGAACCTTGAATCATTATCCCTGACCCATAGCAGAAAACCAGTTGGTCTTTTAGATAAGAATGTTTCAGCCATGACCCATCTATACTGCCCAGCAATAACAGTGAGCGTAATTGCCTGCCCATGCGTATCGACACCGCCGCCTTGCGTCTGACCCTGGGCTACCTACTGCTTGCCGGGCTGTGGATTCTGCTCAGCGACCACCTGCTGGCGGCCCTCGGTCTGTCCGTGGCTGAGCAGGAACGCCTGCAATCACTCAAAGGGTTGGTCTTCGTCACCCTCACGGCCGCCCTGCTGTATCTGGTGCTGCGTCGGCATGCCCAGCAGTACCGTCGAGCCCGCCTGCAACTGGCCGGCAACGAGGAGCGCCTGCGCCTGGCGCTGGACGCCACCCATGACGGCCTGTGGGACTGGGATGTATCGCAACGTCGGGTGTTCTTCTCCGAAGGCTACGCCGCGCTGCTCGGCCTCACGCCTCAGGCGCTGGGCAATACCCGTGAAGACTGGGCCGAGCGCCTGCATCCGGATGATCGTGAGCGCGCCTTGCAGGCACTCGGCGCCGAAGCGGACGCCGATCACTACGAGAACATCTACCGCCTGCGCCACGCCGATGGCAGCTATCGCTGGATTCACTCGCGCGGCCGCCTGCTGCGCGACGAGATGAACCAGCCGCAGCGCTTCCTCGGCATCGCCAGCGACATCACCCAACAACGCGCCAACGATGACAGCCTGCGCCAGGCTGCGGCGGTTTTCGATGCGACCCAGGAAGGCGTGCTGGTTACCGATCCGCAGCAGCGCATCGTCCACGTCAACCCGGCGTTCAGCCGTATCACCGGCTACAGCACCGATGAAATCCTTGGCCAGCACCCCAACCTGCTCAAGTCCGGCCGTCACGATACGGCCTTCTATCAAAGTCTGTGGCACGCCCTGCAGAACCGCGGAGCCTGGAGCGGCGAGGTATGGAACCGACGCAAGAGCGGGGAGATCTACCCGCAGTGGCAGTGCATCCGCGTCATCCACGACGAACAAGGACGCGTCAGTCATTACGTCGCGGTGTTTTCCGATATCACTGCCCTCAAGCGCTCGCAACGCGAGCTGGACTACCTGGCTCACCACGACCCGCTGAGCAACCTGCCCAACCGCCTGCTGTTCACCGAGCGGATCGCGCATGCCCTGGAGCGCAGCTCGGGCGAACAGCTGCGCGGCGCGGTGCTGCTGATCGACCTCGACCACTTCAAGCACATCAACGAGAGCCTCGGCCATAACGTCGGCGATCTTCTGCTCAAGGGGGTGGGCGAGCGCCTGCAGCAGGATCTGCCCAGCGGCAGCACCCTCGCGCGCCTGGGTGGTGACGAATTCGGCCTGCTGTGCGAGAACTGCGCCGAAGCCCCGCAAGCGGCCGAACTGGCGCAGCGTCTGCTGCGCTGCCTGGAGTCACCCTTTCGCCTGGATGGGCACGAGCTGTATATCGGTGCCAGTATCGGCATCAGCCTGTTCCCCGGGGACGCCGATAGCGTAGAGCAGGTACTGCGCAATGCCGACTCGGCACTGTTCAAGGCCAAGAGCAGCGGCCGTGAAGGTTATGCCTTCTACGTCCAGGAGCTGACCGACTACGCCAGGCAACGTGTGGAACTGGCCAGCAGTCTGCGCCATGCCCTCGACAACGACGAACTGCGGGTTTACTACCAGCCACTGCACGATCTGCAAGATGGCAGTCAGGTGGGAATGGAGGCATTGGTACGCTGGCAGCATCCGCAGCGCGGCCTGGTGCCTCCGGCCGAGTTCATCCCCATCGCCGAAGACAACGGCATGATCGGCGCCATCGACAGCTGGGTGCTGGAGCAGGCGTGCCGCCAGATGGTGCGCTGGAATGCCCAGGGCGGTTCACCGCGATTCGTCGCGGTGAACATTTCCAGCCGCCTGTTCAGCCGCGGCGAACTCGATCTGAAAGTGGCCCAGGTGCTGGCCGACACGGGTCTGAACCCCTCCCAACTGGAGCTGGAGGTCACCGAAAGCGCTGTGATGGAAGATCCGGCCGCCGCCCAGTTGCTGCTGACCCGTCTGCGTGCCCTGGGCGTACGCCTGGCCATCGATGACTTCGGCACCGGCTACAGCTCGCTGGCCCGCTTGAAACGCCTGCCGGTGGATAAGCTGAAACTCGATCAGAGCTTCGTCCGTGGCCTGCCCAATGATCCCGAAGACGCCGCCATCGCCCGCGCCGTGATCGCGCTGGGCCACAGCCTGGATCTGAAGATACTCGCCGAGGGCATCGAACAACTCGAGCAGGCTGATTTCCTCCGCGAACTAGGCTGCGACTACGGCCAGGGCTACCACTTCGGCCGCCCGCAGCCGGTATCTGGCGCTGCATCGGCCAGCAGCGCGGGCAAGGCACAGGACAGCCAGGACAGCACGAGGGGCTGAACATGCACGCGCCAACCTCGCTACGCGACCCCATCGGCGCCTGCTCCGCCCTGTCATCCGGTATTACCCGCCATGAGCCGTTGGCCAGAGCCGAGGCTCAAGAGTCGGAGCGCCTGCGTCGTATCGCCAAAATGGCCGGAGCGCGGTCGCAGTGAACAGCTCGCCCCGGCCGATCCCAATCCGCTGGATCGTGATCGGCGGCAGTCTGTGTCTGGCGATCTTCTTCGCCCTGCTCGGCCGCCAAGCACTGCATGAACGTGAAGCGCTCTGGCAGCTTCAAATGAACAGACAGGCGGAGGCCCAGCGCCTGGCCTTGCAAAGCTTCCAGCATGGCCTGCGCGAGCGTGCTCAACTGCTCGCGGAAGCTATCGCCGCCGATGCCTGGGTAGCAGAGTTGGTGCGCCAGGCCCATGCTCTGCCGGCAGGTGACACAAGCGCTCTGGCCAGCATCCGCAATCAGCTCTATACGCGCCTGGCCCCACGCTGGCGCAACCTGCAGGCGCATCGCCCCTTTCGTCTTTACGTGCATCTGGCGGGCGATGCACGGGTGTTGTTGCGTGTCCACCAGCCCCAGCATTTCGCCGATACGCCAAGCGCCATGAGTACCCTGGTCATGGAAACCCTGCGTAGCAACCGCAGCCGAGCAGGGTTGACCCAGGATCACGACGGCGTCGACATGCACGCCATCGCCCCCTTGCAGGTCGACGGCCAATCCGGCCTGTGGTCGGTCGGCGCCATCGGCGTGACCATGAACGTGCTCGATGACCTGCCACAGCTCGACCAGGATCTCGGCAGCGGTATCGCCGTGCTGGTGAACACGCCTCAGGACGGCAAAGATACCGCCTCGGATCACAGCTGGCGCCTGATAAGTCAGTCCCGCCCGCAAGCGCAACGCTGGCTGGCCGCTGGCGAACTGCCCCAGCCTGAGCAGGGCAGCACCCCGAGCCTGCTGGAAGATGACGGCCGCCATTACCTGTTGAGCCAGTTGGTACTGGCACATACCGACTCGCGCCCTGCGGCAACGGCACTGACCTGGCGCGACGTCAGCGAGCTGTATGCCGTGCATGTGCACGACAAACGCTGGCTGGTGGGCAAATGGCTGCTGGCCTGGTGCGGTGCCGAAACCCTGCTGCTGATTCTGTTACGCGCCACCCGACGCAGCACCCAACGGCTGATGCAGCGCCAGCAGAGCGCCTTGCACGCGCTCAATGAAATCGCGGCCTTGCCGAACCTGAGCAGCAGGGAGCAATTACGCGAAGCATTGCGCATGGGCGCGGATTATTTCGAGCTACCGCTCGGTGTGATCGGCCTGATCGATGGCGACAGCTATCGCGTACTGGTACAGGTATCGCCCAACGGTGAACTGCAGGACGGTCAACTGTTCAACCTGGGCGAGACCTATTGCAGCCTGGCCTTCGTACAGGACGATGTCCTGAGCATCGAACGAATGGCCACCTCGCCTTATCGCGAACACCCCTGCTACCAGCGCTTCGCCCTGGAAAGCTATATCGGCATCGCCATCTGGATCGGCGGTCGACGCGTCGGCACCCTGGCCTTTTGCGACCAGCAGATGCGCGAGCGCCCGTTCGATGAAAACGAGCGCGAATTCCTCCGCCTGTTCGCCCGCTGGGTCGGTGCCATCCTTGAGCGCGATCAACAGGAACAGGCACGCCAGACCCTGCTAGAACGCCTGGCCAGCATCATCGAAGGCACCGACGTCGGCACCTGGGAGTGGAACGTGCAGAGTGGCGCGACGGTATTCAACGAGCGCTGGGCACAGATGCTCGGCTACCGACTCGACGAGTTGCAACCCACCACCGTGGAGACCTGGAAGCACTTCTGCCACCCCGATGATCGCCTGCCCAGCGAACAGCTGCTGCGTCGGCATTTCGCCGGCGAAGTGGCGTCCTACGACAGCCAGATCCGCATGCGCCACCGCGACGGTCGCTGGCTGTGGATACAGGTGCGCGGGCGCCTTTCCAGCCGTGACGAGCTGGGTCGTCCGTTGTTGATGTATGGCACCCATACCGATATCAGCGAGGCACGTAGGCGCGAGGACGCCGTGATCGAAGCACGCGCCTTCCTGCAGACATTGCTGGACTCGGCCGTCGGCGTATCGATCGTCGCCACTGACCCGGAGGGGTTGATCACCCTCTTCAACTCCGGCGCAGAACGCTTGCTGGGTTATCGCAGCGAGGAAGTCGTGGGCCTGCGAACGCCTGTCTGCTTCCACTTGCCCAGCGAGGTCGAAGCGCGCGCCAGCGAACTCAGCCGTCTCGCCGGGCGGCCGGTCGAAGGTGTCGAGGTGTTCAACCACAATATCCGTGGCGGCGAACCGGAAACCCGCCAGTGGACTTACCTGCACAAGGACGGCAGCCAGCGCCGGGTCAACCTCACCACCAACGCCATCTTCGACACCAGCGGCCAGATTACCGGTTTTCTCGGCATCGCCAGCGACATCAGCGCCCTGCAGCAGGCCACGCGTGCATTGCAGCAGAGCGAGAGCCGTTTTCGCGGCCTGGTCGCCAACCTGCCTGGCGTGGTCTATCGCTGTTCCAACGACAGCAGTTGGAGCATGCGTTACATCAGCGACGAAATTCTCAGCCTCACCGGTTACCCACCCACGGACTTCATCGACAACCGCGTGCGCAGCTTCTCCAGCATCGTGCACCCGGACGACCTGCCCATCACCTACCGGGCCAACGACAGTATCGCCCGACACGAAGTGCTCGAGCTGACCTACCGCCTACGCCATGCCGATGGACACAGCGTCTGGGTGCGCGAGAAAGGCCGCGGCGAGTACGACTCGCAGGGCCGCCTGGTGTGGATCGATGGCTTCATCTGGGACATCAGCGAGCGCAAGGTCATGGAAGACGAACTGCGCCTGAGCCAGCAACTGTTCAGCAGCGCCTTCGCCACGGCGCCACAAGGCATGGCACTGGTGGCCATCGACGGGCGCTGGCTGGAGGTCAACGACGAGCTTTGCCGCATGCTCGGTTACAGCCGGGAAGAACTGCTGGCCCTCGACTTCCAGCGCATCACCCACCCCGACGACCTCGACGCCGACCTGCGCAATGTCGACGACCTGCTGGCCGGGCGAATCAGCGCCTACCAGATGGAGAAACGCTACCTGGACAAGCACGGCCAGGTGCTCTGGGTGCTGCTCAGCACCGCCGTGGTACGTGATGGCGAAGGCCGCCCGGTGCATCTGGTCGCACAGATCCAGGACTTCAGCGACCGGGTCGCCGCCGAACGGGCGATACGCGAGCGCGAGCACTACCTGAGCACCCTGCTCGACAACGTCATCGACGCCATCGTCACACTGGATGAAAGCGGCCAGATCGAAACCTTCAACCACGCCGCCGAGCGCATATTCGGCTATCGCCAGGCTGATATCGCCGGCCAGAACATCGCCCGCTTGATACCACCCTCAGCAGATCACGGCTCACCACGCACCTGGGCCCTGGGCCAGCCGCGCGAGCTGGAAGGCTTGCGCCACAATGGCGAGCGCTTCGCCCTGGAACTGGCGGTGTCGCAGATCAGCCACCAGGGCCAGGCGCGCTTCATCGCGGTGATCCGCGACATCGCCGAGCGCAAGCGTATCGAGCAGATGAAGAACGAGTTCGTCTCCACCGTCAGTCACGAACTGCGCACGCCACTGACCGCCATCGCCGGCTCGCTCGGCCTGATCAACGGTGGCGCGCTCGGCGAAGTCCCACAGACCATGCGCCAGATGCTGAGCATCGCCCAGGCCAACAGCCAGCGCCTGAGCGAGCTGATCAACGACCTGCTGGACATGGAAAAGCTGGTGGCCGGCAAGATGCGCTTCGACCTGCTGACGCAGCCGCTAAAACCGCTGCTGGAACAGGCCGTGCTGCATAACCAGCCCTACGCCGATCAACACCAGGTGCGCCTGAACCTGCAGGTGGAGGACGATGCGCCCGTGCGCGTCGATGCCCAGCGCCTGGCCCAGGTGCTGGCCAACCTGCTGTCCAATGCCGCCAAGTTCGCCCCGGCCGGCAGTACGGTCGAAGTGCGCCTGGGCAATGCGGGGCAATACCTGCGCACCAGCGTCAGCGACCAGGGGCCGGGGATTCCGGCGGCGTTTCATTCACGCATCTTCGCCAAGTTCTCCCAGGCCGACTCCGGCGATACCCGGCGCAAAGGCGGCACCGGCCTGGGCCTGGCGATCTGCAAGGAAATCATCGAACGCATGGGCGGACGTATCGGCTTCGACTCGGTGCCGGGCCAGGGCGCGACCTTCTGGTTCGAGCTGCCGCGCGACAGCGAGCCAGCCTCATGAACATCGAAACGGCACTGGCAGCAATGGCCAGACCTGAACCACACTGCACACAGCAGACACCCGTCGGGGAGACGCTTCATGACTGAACTCAAGCGCATCCTTCACGTCGAGGATGACCCGTCGATCCAGGCCGTGGCCAAGGTCGCGCTGGAGGCCGTCGGCGGTTTTCAGGTGCTCAGCTGTGCCAGTGGCCAGGAGGCCCTCGATCAGGTGCAGGGCTTCGCCCCCGATTTCATCCTGCTGGACGTGATGATGCCCGGCATGGATGGCCCCAGGACACTGGAACTGCTGCGTCAGCTGGTCGACCTCGAACAGACGCCGGTGGCCTTCATGACCGCCAAGGTGCAACCCAGTGAAGTCGATCACTACCGTAGCCTGGGCGCGCGCGATGTGATCATCAAGCCGTTCGACCCCATGCAGCTCGCCAGCCAGGTGCGGCAGATCTGGAGCGAACGTCATGGATAAGGTTCCTCACGCCCTGCAACAGCATCTGCAACAGCTTGGCCTGCAGTTCAGTGAACGCCTGCGCCAGGAGCTGCCGCAGCTTGGGCAACAGGCCAGACAATTGCTGGAGGTGGATGAAAGCGAACGCGAACGCCTGCTGCAGAGCCTGCGTGACCAGTTGCACAGGCTGGCAGGCAGCGCCGGCACCTTCGGTTTTGCCCAGCTCGGCCAGCAAGCCCGTGAACTGGAACAACAGGCCGAACGCTGGATGGAGCGCCTGCTGCGCCAGCAGCAGAACCTCAACGAATTCATCGGCGCCCTGCAGGAACTGGGCGAACAGCCGGCAATTGCCAGTGCCTCCCAGGAACCTGGTGATCACAAGCGCAAGCAGCCGCGCAGCGAGGATGGCAGCCGCCATATCTACATCCTCGAAGGCGAAGTCGCAGTCGGCGAAAACATGCGTCAGACCCTGAACAACTTCGGCTACCACGCCGAACACTTCAACTCCATCGCTGGCCTCGACGCCGCCCTGCAGCAACGCCTGCCGGACGCTCTGATCATCGACGCCAACCTGCCCGATGAAGCCAGCTGTGGCCTGGAGTACGCCAACCAACTGCGTGCGCGCCTGGAAGAGGCTCTGCCATTGCTGGTGCTGACCGACCAGCAGGACGACTTCGCCACCCAATTGCAGGCCGTACGGGCCGGTGCGATGGGGCTGTTCAGCAAGCCGGTGGACATTCCACAACTGGAAAGCCGCCTTGAACGCTGCTTCACCCAACAAAGCGGCGAGCCCTACCGGGTGTTGATCGCCGACGACGACCAGGATCTGGCCAGCCGCTACAGCCTGGTACTACGCGACGCCGGCATGCTGGTGGAAGTGCTGCACGATCCTGCGCAGATCTTCAACCACCTGCGCGACTTCAACCCCGAAGTAATACTGCTCGACGTCAACATGCCGGACTGCACCGGTCCCGAACTGGCGCAGATCATCCGCTGCAACGACGACTGGCTACGCATCCCGATCATCTACCTGTCGGCGGAAACCGATTTCGGCAAACAGATGAATGCCCTGATCAAGGCCGGCGACGACTTCGTCAGCAAGCCGATCTCCGACAACGCGCTGGTCGCCACCGTGTTCTCCCGCGCTCAGCGCGCACGCCTGCTCTCCGATGCGCTGGCGCGTGACAGCCTCACCGGCCTGCTCAAACACGCTGACATCAAGGAGCAGGTGGCCATCGAGCTGGAGCGCGCCCTGCGCAGTGGTGACCGCGCCAGCGTGGTGATGCTCGACATCGACCACTTCAAGCGGGTCAACGACGAACACGGCCATGCCGCAGGGGACAACGTCATCCGTGCGCTGGCCAACCTGCTGCGCCAGCGCCTGCGCCGGGTCGACAGCCTGGGTCGCTATGGTGGGGAGGAGTTTCTCGCCGTGCTACCGGATTGCACGCCGCAGCAGGCCAAACTGATCGTCGACGAGATTCGCCAACGCTTCGCCGAGCTGCACTTCATCGCCGATGGCAGGGAGTTCTCCTGCACACTGAGTGCCGGTGTCGCCGGCACCGATGTGCACAGTGAAGCCGAGCAACTGCGCGAACGCGCCGACAAGGCGCTATACGCCGCCAAATACAACGGGCGCAATCAGGTGCAGATAGCGGCGTCGGAAGAACATCGCGGCTGAAGCCGCGCCTACAAGCACCACGCTCAGTAGGAGCGGCTTCAGCCGCGATAGGTCATAAAAGCTTCAGCGGACTGTCGCCCGCCAATGCCACACCGATCACGCCTCGGCGCGCTGCATCAGGCGGCGCTGACGCCACTCCATGAAGGTCTTGAGGAACAACGTGAGCAGCGCCATGCACGCCAGCAGGCCGGCTGCAGTGAAGGCCGCCGCAGGCTTGTAGTCGTTGTTGAGCTGATCGACCAGCAGCGGCAGAGTCAGGGTCTGGTTGATGATGGTGCCGGAGACCACCGACACCGCACCGAACTCGCCGACCGCACGCGCGTTGGTCACCACCACGCCGTACAGCAGCGCCCATTTGATCTTCGGCAGGCTGATGCGGCGGAAGATCTGCCAGCCGCTGGCGCCCAGGCACATGGCGGCGGTTTCCTCGTCCTGGCCCTGGGCCTGCATCACCGGAATCAGGATGCGCGCCACGTAAGGCGCAGTGACGAACACGGTGACCATGACGATGCCCGGCCAGGCGAACATCAGCTGCATACCGTTATCGTAGAACCAGCGACCGATAAAGCTTTCCAGGCCGTAGACCACCAGGTAGCAGAGACCGGCAACCACCGGCGACACCGCGTAGGGAATGTCGATCAGGGTGGTCAGCAGCTTGCGTCCACGGAAGTCGTAGTGCGTCACGCACCAGGCCAGGCAGATACCGAAGCACAGGTTCAGCGGCACGGTGATCGCTGCCACCAGCAGGGTCAGGCCGATGGCGTGGAGCATGTAGTCCTCGCCGAGGTTGCTCCACAGCAGGCCCAGACCGCCAGCCAGCGCCTTGGTGAAGATCAACGCCAACGGCACCAGCAGCATCAGTGCCACCACCGTCAGACCGAGTACTACCAGCGCCCACTGGCGCCAATCCTGAGGCTTTTTCATCGACCTTGCCGTTGCCATGCGAACAGACGCCCCTGCACGACCTGCAGGAGGAACAGAAGAGTCAGCGACGCGAGCAGGATCACCGAAGCGATGGCCGCCGCCGCCGGGTAATTGAACTCCTGCAGACGGACGAAAATCATCAGCGAGCTGACTTCCGTCTGGTAGGGAATGTTGCCGGCGATCATGATCACCGCACCGAACTCGCCGAGGCTGCGCACGAACGCCTGCGAGCCGCCGGTGACCAGCGCCGGGGTCAGGGTCGGCAAAATCACCTTGCGGAAAATCTGCAGTCGGCTTGCGCCGAGGGTGCGCGCTGCCTCTTCGTACTCCGAGCCGAGATCCTGCAGCACCGGCTGCACGGTACGCACCACGAAGGGAATGCTGGTGAACACCATCGCCACCACGATACCGGCGTAGGCGTAGGCCACCTTGAAGCCCAGCCACTGACCGATCCAGCCATTGGGCACCAGCAGCGCGGCGAGGGTCAGACCGGCCACCGAAGTCGGCAGGGCAAAGGGCAGATCGACCAACGCATCGACGATACGCCGGCCGGGGAAATCGTAACGGGTGATGATCCAGGCCAGCAGCAGGCCGATCACCAGAACCGCCAGGGTCGAGTAGAACGCCGCGGAGATGGTCACCTTGTAGGTCTGCACCACACGCGGATCGCTGATCGCGAACCAGTACTGCGCCCAGGTCATGTCGCTGACGTACAGCAACAGCGCCGACAACGGCAGCAGGATCACCAGGGAGAGATACAGCACACTGACGCCGAAGCTCAGACCGAAGCCTGGCAGCAGCGGAGTCTGCAGGAAGAACAGCGTTGGTTTGCTCACGAAAAAGCTCGGCTCTACAAATGCAGTTGGCCGCCCATTAGGCGGCCAACAGACCAATACGATGCTTACCCAGTGTCACAACACGGATCACATGTCGACATGTGGTCGCGTGCTTTGGAGTAGGGTGCACTGCGCGCACCACGAAGACCGCAGTGCGTACTCGGTGCGCAAGGCGCACCCTACGAAAAACCGCCCGACCGACAGCTGATCTGTGGCGTAACACCAGGGCGGGTTACACCCGCCCTGCGTCCCGGTCAGCGACCGGCTGCAAGAAGCTGGTCAAGAATACCACCGTTGTCGAAGTGCTTGGCGGTGATGTCATCCCAACTGCCGAGGATCTCGTTCGGGTTGATCAGGCGTACCGGAGCGAACTGCGCCTTGGTCGCCTCGACCACTTCCGGGTTATGCACACGGTAGTTGTAGCGGGTCAACAGTTGCTGGATGTCCTTGCTGTACTGGAAGTCGAGGAAGGCCTTGGCCTGCTCGCGGGTACCACGCTCGTCAGCCACCTTGTCGACGATGGCCACCGGGAATTCGGCCAGCACGCTGACCTCCGGCACCACGACTTGCAGGTTGGCGGACTTGAACTCGTCACCCTTGGCGATGTTGATCACTTCCGATTCGAAGGTCAGCAGCACGTCGCCCTGGCCGTTCTGGGCGAAGGCCACGGTGGCGCCACGGCCGCCGGTGGGGAAGTTCTCGACGTTCTTCAGCAGCTTGCCGACGAAGGCCTTGACCTTCTCCTGGTCGCCGTTGAATTTCTCGTTGGCGAACAGCCAGGCGCCCAGGTAGCTGTAGCGGGCGTTGCCAGAGGTTTTCGGGTTGGGGAATACCAGCTTCACGTCATCGCGAATCAGGTCGTCCCAGCTCTTGATGTTCTTCGGGTTGCCTTCACGTACCAGGAAGGCGGTGGTGCTGTAGTACGGCGAGGCGTTGTTTGGGAACTGCTTGGCCCAGTCTTCGCGTAGCAGGCCGCGTTTGGCCAGGATGTCCACGTCGGAGACCTGGTTGAAGGTGACCACGTCGACCTTCTTGCCCTGGATGATGTCCTGCGCCTGGCGCGAGCTGCCAGCGAAGGACTGGATGATCTTCACTTCCTTGCCGCTCTGCTGCTTCCAGTGCTCGACGAACAGCGGGTTGATCTCACCGAACAGTTCGCGGGCGATGTCGTAGGAGGCGTTGTGGAACGGGGTGTCGGCAGCAGCATGGCTCAGCGAGCCGGTAAGCAGGGTGGCGCTGGCCACACTGGCCAGGAGGATCTTCTTCAGCATGAGCGGCTTCCTTATCGTTGGCAGAGCCTGCAAGCAGGCGTTTTGATGGCGCGATTGTGGCGCAACGGTATATATCCGAAAAATACTATTTTCTTATCTACTTATAACTAGATAAAAATCAACCACGCCATCAGACGAACCCGCCGCACAGATGCGGCCAGGGAAAGACGGGAAAGCATACGGGAAGGTGCCGGAAGAGGCGAACGAGGAGCAGGCGCGGGAATGACGGGGGCGCCTCGCCCCGACCGCTCCGAGGAGCGGCCAGGGTGGAGGGGGAGCGATCAGAGCTTGGCGATGGACACTTCGGTGGATTTGACGAAGGCGATCACTTCACTGCCCACCTGCAGTTCCAGCTCACGCACGGAACGAGTGGTGATCACCGAGGTGACGATGCCGGCAGCGGTCTGCACGTCGATTTCCGACAGTACGTCGCCGATGACGATTTCCTTGATGTTGCCCTTGAACTGGTTGCGAACGTTGATGGCTTTGATGGTCATGGTGTTTCTCCTCAGGTCGTTTTACATGTAGCCCGGTGCAATCCGGGGAATTCTCGAGCCGCTCCCGGATTGCCTCCGGGCTACGGCGTCAAAGTGCCCAACGCAATTGCGTGGGCAGGGGTGATACGGGTTCCGGTGGCGTCGGCAATTCCGGTTGCGCCAGCACGCGGTCGAGCACGCGCGCTTCCAGTGCCGCCAGCAGAGGCGAGCCATGCGGGCGCGGGCGTACCAGCTGCACATCGAGGTCGAGGCCGATCTGACCGTCCTCGATCAGGATCACCCGATCCGCCACGGCCACCGCTTCGGCCACGTCGTGGGTGACCAGCAGTACGGT
This sequence comes from Pseudomonas mendocina, assembly GCF_003008615.1. Classification (NCBI taxonomy): domain Bacteria; kingdom Pseudomonadati; phylum Pseudomonadota; class Gammaproteobacteria; order Pseudomonadales; family Pseudomonadaceae; genus Ectopseudomonas; species Ectopseudomonas mendocina. The sequence continues at coordinate 2,641,984 of NZ_CP027657.1, read as the reverse complement.
GAAGCCATGCTGCTGCCACAGGCGTTCGATCAGCTGCTGCATCTCGATACGGGTCAACGCGTCCAGCGCGCCCAGCGGCTCGTCGAGCAACAGCAGGCGCGGGCGATGGATCAGCGCGCGAGCCAGCGCCACGCGCTGCTTTTGCCCACCAGACAGTGCCGCCGGCCACTCGTTGGCGCGATCCGCCAGGCCGACCGCCGCCAGAGCGTCCTCAGCCTGTTTGCGCCAGTTGCCAGACAGGCCCAGGCCGACGTTGTCGATCACCCGTTTCCAGGGCAGCAGGCGCGAGTCCTGGAACATCAGGCGAATGTCTTCACGCACCGCGTTGAGCGAGCCATTGCCGGCCAGCAACTGGCCGCCAGAGGGTTGATCCAGACCGGCCAGCAGGCGCAGCAAGGTGCTCTTGCCGCAGCCACTGCGACCGACCACGGCGACGAACTGACCAGCCGGGATATGCAGGTCGATGCCTTTGAGCACCTGACGCTCGCCGAAGGATTTCTCGATTTTCTCGATCGCCAGGGGAATGCCCTGACGAATGTTATGCAGCGCTGTCATTGCCCACCTGCCTTGGCCTGATAGGCCGGATGCCAGCGCAGCCAGACACGCTCGAGACCACGGGCAGCGACGTCGGCCAGCTTGCCGAGCACCGCGTAGAGCAGGATCGCCAGCACCACCACGTCGGTCTGCAGGAACTCGCGGGCATTCATTGCCAGGTAGCCGATACCGCTGCTGGCCGAGATGGTCTCCGCGACGATCAGCGTCAGCCACATGAAACCGAGGGCGAAGCGCACGCCGACCAGGATCGACGGCAGCGCACCGGGCAGGATCACCTGGCGGAACAGGGCGAAGCCGGACAGGCCATAGCTGCGCGCCATCTCCACCAACGCCGGGTCGACGTTGCGGATACCGTGGTAGGTGTTGAGGTAGATCGGGAACAGCGTGCCGAGTGCGACCAGGAACACCTTGGCGGCCTCGTCGATGCCGAACCACAGGATCACCAGCGGGATCAGCGCCAGGTGCGGCACGTTGCGGATCATCTGCACCGAGCTGTCGAGGAAGCGCTCGCCCCATTTCGACAGGCCGGTGATAAAGCCCAGCAGCAGGCCAATCCCGCCGCCGATGGCGAAGCCGATCCCGGCGCGCTGGCCGCTGATCGCCAGGTGCTGCCAGATTTCACCGGAGGCCAGCAGCTCCCAGCCGGCGGCGAGCACGGCGCTGGGCGCCGGCAGGATGCGGCTGGACAGCCAGCCACTGGCCACCGCCAGTTGCCAGGCGGCTAGCAGCCCCAGCGGCAAGGCCCAGGGCGCAGCGCGCAGAGCCAGTTTGTGAAGGGTCGTGTTGCTCATATTTGCCTCGAAGAATCCTGTTTAGCCGTACCTGTGCCCCCGGATTTCATCCGGGCTACATCTGCCCTCTCCCCCAGCCCCTCTCCCGCAAGCGGGAGAGGGGAGCCGAGCCGCACCACAGGGCAACCCAGCGGCACCGATCAGCCCCCTCTCCCATTCATTGGGGGCACGCCTAGTGGAGAGGGCTGGGGAGAGGGCGCTTTTCAGTCCGTAGCCCGGATGCAATCCGGGGAAACCCGTACCTGCGCTACACCACTGTCAGCTCGCCGAAGCCGCCTTCGGCAGGATGTCGCTGGAGATCATTTCGCCAAACGGGCTGACATAACCGCGACTTTCCGGGCGCTGCGGCTGGGCCACGTCCAGGTGCGGGAACAGCAGTTCGGCGACCCGGTACGACTCCTCCAGATGCGGGTAGCCGGAGAAGATGAAGGTATCGATACCGAGGTCGGCGTATTCCTTGACCCGCGCCGCCACGGTCGGGCCATCGCCGACCAGCGCGGTGCCCGCACCGCCACGCACCAGGCCAACACCGGCCCAGAGGTTCGGCGACACTTCCAGGTTGTCGGTCTTGCCGCCGTGCAGAGCGGCCATGCGCTGCTGACCAACGGAGTCGAAGCGCGCCAGCGACGCCTGGGCACGGTCGATGGTGTCCTGATCCAGGTGACTGATCAGACGATCCGCCGCGGCCCAGGCCTCCTCATTGGTCTCGCGCACGATCACGTGCAGGCGAATGCCGAAGCGCACTTCGCGGCCCTGCTTGGCCGCCTTCTCACGCACTTGGGCGATCTTCTCGACCACAGCGGCCGGCGGCTCGCCCCAGGTCAGGTACAGCTCGACCTGCTCGGCGGCCAGATCCTGCGCCGCGTCGGATGAACCACCGAAATACAGCGGTGGACGCGGCTGCTGGATCGGCGGGTAGAGCAGCTTGGCGCCCTTCACCTGGATGTGCTTGCCGTCGTAGTCGACGGTTTCGCCTTCCAGCACACGGCGCCAGATACGAGTAAATTCGACGGAAGCCTCATAACGTTCGGCATGGGACAGATGCAGGCCGTCGCCGGCCAGCTCGTCCGGGTCGCCGCCGGTCACCAGGTTGAACAGCGCACGGCCGTTCGACAGACGATCCAGGGTCGCCGCCTGGCGCGCAGCCACGGTCGGCGAAATGATCCCCGGGCGCAGGGCGACGAGGAACTTCAGGTTCTGCGTGAGCGGGATCAGCGAGGCTGCCACCAGCCAGGAGTCCTCGCAGGAACGCCCGGTGGGGATCAGCACACCGCCGAAACCAAGGCGATCAGCCGCCTGAGCGACCTGGGCCAGATAGCCATGGTCGACGGCGCGCGCGCCTTCGGCGGTGCCCAGGTACTTGCCATCACCATGGGTAGGCAGGAACCAGAAGATGTTGAGGCTCATGGAGTTGTCTCCTTTTACGAAATCATCGGCATGGCCCGGACACATCCGGGCCGAGGAATTACTGGGCCTGGGCCACCTTGGCGGGGGGATTCCAGATCACATCCTTGATGCTCAGCTTCTTGGGGATCAGCTTCAACTCAGTGAAGGTGTCAGCAATTTTCTGCTGCGCTTCGACCACATCCGGGGTGATGAACTGCGCGCCATAGCCCTGGCGCTCCACAGCCTGGCGGGTGATCTCCGGGGACAGGCCGATCAGCGGCGCGACCTGGCTGGTGGCTTCGTCGAGGTTGCCCTTGACCCACTCACCGACGCCGCGGATTTCCTCGACCAGCGCGCCGACCACCTGCGGGTGCTGCTCGGCATAGGTGCGGGTCGCCAGGTAGAACTGGTGGTTGTCGACCAGGCCAGTGCCATCACGCAGGGTGCGGGCCTGCAACTGCTTCTCGGCGGCGGACTGGAACGGATCCCAGATCACCCAGGCATCGACGCTGCCACGCTCGAATGCGGCGCGGGCATCGGCCGGCGGCAGGTAGACCGGGGTGATGTCGCCGTACTTGAGACCGGCGTCTTCCAGCGCACGTACCAGCAGGTAATGCACGTTGGAGCCCTTGTTCAGGGCGACCTTCTTGCCCTTGAGTTCGGCCACCGATTTGATCGGCGAGTCCTTGGGTACGAGGATCGCCTCACCGGTTGGGGCTGGCGGCTCGTGGGCGACGTAAAGCAGGTCGGCGCCCGCCGCCTGAGCGAATACCGGCGGGGTTTCCCCGGTGACGCCAAAGTCCACGGAGCCGACGTTGAGGCCTTCGAGCAGCTGCGGGCCGCCCGGGAACTCCGTCCACTTGACCTCGACGCCCTGCTCGGCCAGGCGTTTTTCCAGGGTGCCCTTGGCCTTGAGCAACACCAGGGTGCCGTATTTCTGATAGCCGATACGAAGTGTCTCGGCTTGTGCATGAGTGATGGCGCCGAAGGAGATGGCCGCGGCAAACAGGGCGACCAGGCTTCGACGCAAAGTAATGGTGCGCATGGCGCTCTCCCTTTGCGGTGATGTCTTGGTTGGCTACCTGCTTGCCCGTTAGCGGGCGAGTAAGGCGAGGCATTACGGGTGGATCAGATGCTCCAGCGGGCGTTCACCAGCCGGTCGTTCAATACGTTCGGATCGATCGGCCTCGGCCGTCGCGCCAGGGCTGCGCCCAGTTGTTCCAGTGCCTCGTCGAGGCGTTCGCGCAACTCGTCGTCGATCTGCGCGGGCCTGTCCCCTTCCGGGTAGGCGATCTGTTTGTCCACGGCGAACACGCCGGAGAGCATTTCCTGCGCCTTCAGCGCGGCCAGCACCGGCTTGAGCGCGTAGTCCACCGCCAGCAGATGCGCCGGGCTGCCACCACTGGCCAGGGGCAGCACCACCTTGTGCGCCAGAGCGCGCTCGGGCAGCAGATCCAGCAGCACCTTCAACGCACCCGTGAACGACGCCTTGTACACCGGCGTACCGACCACCAGGCCATCGGCGCTGGCCACCACGGCCTGTAGCTGCTGGACAGCCGGGCTGTCGAAGCGAGCATGCAGCAGATCCTCAGCTGGAAAATCCCGCACCCGCAGCAGACTCACTTCCACGTGCTGCGCCTCGAGGCGTTGGCGCACGTAGTCCAGCAACACTTCGGTGCGCGAACGCGCCGCAGGGCTGCCGGACAGCAACACGACATGCATGTTCGATCCTTACTTGTTCGGTTGCGGGGTCAGGCGCAGATAGGGTTTCACCGCGCGATAACCTTTCGGGAAACGCTGGGCGATTTCGGCTTCGTCCTTCAGCGACGGCACGATTACCACCTCTTCACCGTCCTGCCAGTTGGCCGGCGTGGCCACCTTGTAGTTGTCAGTCAGTTGCAGCGAATCGACCACGCGCAGGATCTCGTTGAAGTTGCGCCCGGTGCTGGCCGGATAGGTGATGGTCAGGCGCACCTTCTTGTTCGGGTCGATGATGAACAGCGAACGCACGGTCAGGGTGTCGTTGGCGTTCGGATGGATCAGGTCGTAGAGATCGGACACCTTGCGGTCGGCATCGGCGATGATCGGGAAGTTGACTGCGGTGTTCTGCGTCTCGTTGATGTCGTCAATCCACTTCAGGTGCGAATCCACCGGGTCGACGGACAGGGCGATGGCCTTGACGTCGCGCTTGGCGAACTCGTCCTTGAGCTTGGCGGTAAAGCCCAGCTCGGTGGTGCACACCGGGGTGAAGTCGGCCGGGTGGGAGAAGAGGATGCCCCAGCTGTCGCCCAGCCATTCGTGGAAACGAATGCGGCCTTCGCTGGAGTCCTGTTCGAAGTCAGGGGCGATATCGCCCAGGCGGATGGTCATGATCGTGCTCCTTGGCAGTAGCTTGCGTGGTGCTCACTATGCTCAGGAACAAAGAGAAACAAAAAGAATAAATAATGATTTATTTATAACTAAAAAATCATTCAGGAACGATTCGTCATGACCACCCCGAGCCTGCACAAGGTTCCCAGCGAACAGGCACCGATGGCGCTGCTGCTGGAAGCCGACCCCAGCCCCGCCGCCATCGCCCGCTACCTGCAGGAGGGCCATTGCGTGATCGCGCGCCTGGACGACGTGATCGTCGGCGTCTACGTGATCAAGGCCCTGACCGTCAGCACCTGGGAACTGATGAACATCGCCGTGGCGCCCGAACACCAGGGTCAGGGCATCGGCGCCCTGCTGCTGCGCCACGCCATCGACCAGGCCCGACAGCTCGGGGCCAGGCGCCTGGAACTGGGCACCGGCAGCTTCGGCCACCAACTGACGTTCTACCAGCGCGCTGGCTTTCGCGTGGTGGCGGTGGAGCCGGATTACTTCCTGCAGCACTACCCCGAGCCGCTGTTCGAGAATGGCCTGCAGCATCGGGATCGTTTGCGTCTGGCCCTGGAGCTTTAAGAGCCTGTTCAAAGTCTCGCGAGCTAGAGCCAGGCAATACCGATGGCGGCCCCGCGAATCGAGCGAAGAACGCTCGGAGTCGCGTTCGACTTTACGAGCTGTAAATGAGCATTCTGACCGGGCTGGCGTTCCAGCTTGATTTCAACGCTGCATGGACGACGCGCAGCAGACTTTGAACACGCTCTAAGAAGGCTCGCGCAGGCGATAACCCACACCTGCCTCGGTGATCAGGTAACGCGGCGCAGCCGGGTCGTCGCCGATCTTCTGCCGCAGGTGGCCGACCACCACGCGCAGGTAATGGCTGTCGCCGACGTGGCTGGGGCCCCAGATATCGCGCAGCAGTTGCTGCTGGGTCACCACCCGCCCGAGGTGCTGGGCGAGCAGCGCCAGCACCGCGTATTCCTTGGGCGTCAGGGCGATTTCGGCGCCGTCGAGGCTGACCCGGCGATAGGCCAGGTCGATGCTCAGCGCGCCGCAGGCGATGCTCGCCGGCAGCGTTTCGCGGCCCTGGCCCTGGCGCAGCAGCACGCGCACACGGGCGAGGAATTCCTGGATGCCGAATGGCTTGGTCACGTAGTCATTGGCGCCGCCGTCCAGCGCCAGCACCTTCTCGCCCTCGCTGGCACGTACCGAGAGCACCAGCACCGGCACCTGGCTCCATTCACGCAGGCCGCGTAGCACCTGCTGGCCGTCGAGGTCGGGCAGGCCGAGGTCGAGCACGACGAGATCGGGGTTGTGCAGCGCCGCCTGGGCCAGGCCGTCTTCGCCGTTGGCCGCCTCCAGCACCCGGTAGCCCTGGGCACTGAGGGCAATGCGCAGGAACTTGCGAATCTGCGCTTCGTCGTCGATCAGCAGAATGCTCGGCCCCTGGCTCATCAGTCTTCCTCGGCGGCTTGCGGTGGCATGGTTAGCGGCAGGTGCAGGGTCAGGCTGGCGCCACGGCCATCGAGGCCATCGCCAACCGTGACGCGACCGCCGTGGGCGCCGACCATGCCCTGGCAGATCGCCAGGCCCAGGCCGGTGCCCTGGCCGCCGCGATCCCCGCGCGCTGCGGTATAGAACATGTCGAAGATCTTCGCCCGTTCCGCCTCGGGAATGCCAGGGCCCTGGTCGGCGACGATAAAGCGCAGCTCCTGTTCGTCGTATTCCAGCGCCACGCGCAAGCGCCCGGCTGGTGGCGAGAAGCGCGCGGCGTTCTCCAGCACGTTGACCAGCGCCTGCTCGATCAGCGCCGCATGCACACGCAGCAGCGGTGGCTCCGGCGGCAGCACGCACTCGACCTGCAGCGGCGCGAGCACCACATGCAGGCGTTGCAGCGCGCTGGCGACGATGTCGCTGGGCGCCACCCAGTCACGTGCCAGCTTGAGCTCGCCGTGGCCGAGGCGGGTCATGTCGAGCAGGTTCTGGATATAGCGGTCGAGGCGCTCGGCCTCGTCGCGGGTGCCTTCGAGCAGTTCACGACGATCCGCCACTGGGATCGCCTCGCCCAGTGCCAGCAGGCTGTCGATGGAACCGCGCATGGCGGTCAGCGGCGTGCGCAGATCGTGCGACACCGAAGCCAGCAGCGCGCTGCGCAGCTCCTCGGTCTGTCCATGCAGGCGCGCTGCCTCCAGTTCCTCGGCCAGTTGCGCGCGGGCCAGGGCCTGCGCCAGCGGCTGGCCCAGGGCAGCGATCAGGCGCCGGCGTGTATCTACCAGCGGCGTACCATCGACGCGCTGCAGGCCGATCAGCAGCAGCGGCCCTTCCTCGCCGCACAACGGCCACCACCACCAGCGACTACTGGGCAGAGTATCGGTGCCGAGGCCGGCAGGTTGCTCGTGCTGCCAGGCCCAGTCGGCGGCGGCGCGCTCGGCATCGGGAAGTTCGACCTGCAGGCCGCCCTGATGCTGCCACTGCCCCTCCGCACCGCGCGACAGCAGGGTCAGTTGCATCTCGGCCCAGCCGCCCAGCTGTTGCTCGGCCACGGCCAGCACAGCCTGGCGGTCGGCGGCTGCGGTGAGCTTGCGCGACAGTTCCAGCAGCGCCGTGGTCTCGCCCTGCACCTCGCGCAGTGCCTGCACCTGACGCCGCTGGCTGCTGGCCAGGTTGCCGGTCAGCGCCGCCATCAGCAGGAAGAAAAGCAGGGTCAACACGTCCTCGTGGCGATGAATCTCCAGCGTCCAGGTCGGCGCGATGAACAAAAAGTCGTAGCTGAGGAACGACAGTCCGGCACACAGCAACGCCGGGCCGAGACTGCTGCGCACCGCCACCAGCAGCACGGCAGCGAGGAACACCAGGGAGATATTCGGCAACTCCAGCACCTGAGCCAGGCCAAAGCACAGCAGCGAGGCCACCATACTGGCCAGCACGGCCAGCAGGTAGTCGCCCCAACGCGGGGCCAGGCGCGGGCGACGCCCCGCAGTGGCCTGGCTGCCCTTGGCATCCAGCACGCTCACCTCCAGCCCGGCGCCAGCGGCCAGCAGGCGTTCGCCAAGGCCACGCCCCAACCAGCGCCGACGCAAGCGCCGCGTGCTGCTGCCGACCAGGATCAGGCTGGCGCGGCGCTCGCGGGCGTGGTCGAGCAACGTGTGCGCCACCGAGTCACCGTGCAGCGTCACCACCTCGCCGCCGAGGCGCTCGGCCAGGCGCAGCGCCGCTTGCAGACGCCCGCGTTGCTCCTCGTCCATGGCCCGGCGGCTGTCCACGTGCACCACCGACCAGGGCAGATGACGGCGCTCGGCCACCCGACAAGCGTGGCGCACCAGGCGCTCGGCCTCGCCATCGCCGTCCACCCCCACCAGCAGGCGCCCGAGCACGCTGGGCGCCGCCTGGCCGAGCTGGCGGTAGCGTTGGTCGAGGTCAGCATCGACCCTCGCGGCGGCGGTCTGCATGGCCAGTTCGCGCAGCGCGGTGAGGTTGGTCGGCGAGAAGAAGGCGTCGATGGCCGCACGGGCCTGCTCGGGCATGTACACCTTGCCATCGCGCAGGCGTTCGAGCAGCTCGCGCGGCGGCAGGTCGACCAGCTGGATCTCGTCGGCTTCCTGCAGCACCCAGTCGGGCACCGTCTCGCGCACCTGCACGCCGGTGATATCGCGCACGCGATCGTTGAGGCTTTCCAGGTGCTGGACGTTGACCGTGGTGTAGACGTCGATGCCGGCGGTGAGCAGTTCCTGCACGTCCTGCCAGCGCTTGGCGTGGCGGCTGCCGGGGGCGTTGCTGTGCGCCAGCTCGTCCACCAGCGCCAGCTTGGGCGGATCGGCGAGCAGGCCGTCGAGATCCATCTCGCTCAGTTCCAGGCCGCGATAAGGCAGGCGCAATGGCGGTTGTTGCGGCAACCCTACCAGCAGCGCCTCGGTTTCGCTGCGGCCGTGGCTTTCCACCACCCCGGCGCGCAACGCCACGCCCTGGCGCAGTTGCGCGTGGGCGGCCTGGAGCATGGCGTAGGTCTTGCCGACACCCGGCGCAGCGCCGAGGAATACCTTGAGCCGGCCACGGCCTTCGCGGGGCAGGTCGGCGAGCAGCGCTTCGGCGCGCAGGCTGTCGTTCATGACGCACTCGTCACTGGGAAGAAGTGGAGGGATTGTCGGCCAGCGCCAGGTTCAGAGCCAGCACATTGACCACCGCCGGGCCGAATAGCGGGCGCTCGGTATGCGCCTCGACCAGGCGCAGCAGCTCAGCTTCCTCCAGGCCTCGGTTTTGAGCGATGCGCGGAATCTGCCAGGCAGCAGCCTCGGGCGACAGGTGCGGGTCGAGGCCGCTGCCCGAGGTGGTCAGCAGTTGCATCGGCAGCGGCGCCTGGCCGCCCAGTTTGGCGCTGCTCTGCTCGATGCGTTCGCGCAGCTTCGGATTACTCGGCGCCAGGTTGCTGGCGGCGCTGGCCACGGTGGCGTAATCCACTGCAGAGGGACGAGGCTGGAACCACTGATCGCCGTCGAAGGCCTGGGCGATCAGGCGGCTGCCGCGCACCTGGCCGGCGTCGTCACGCACCAGGCTGCCAGCGGCCTGATCGGGGAAAGCCAGGTGCGCCACGCCGGTGACGGCCAGCGGGTAAGCCACGCCGGTGAACAGCGTCATCAGCGCCAGGGTGGCGATGGCGGGGCGGATATGGTTGAGCATGATGAGTCTCCAATATCGATTCGTTGCTTGTCTCCCCTCTCCCGCTTGCGGGGCTTGAGCGGAAATAGCGAAGTATCGCTTCGCCCGCTCAAGCGCCCTGAGCTCTGCGAGGGGCTGGGGCGCAGAGCGGGGGCCGGGGGAGAGGGTCTATCCGGTAATACCGAGTGGCCTGCCCTACCCTCTCCCCAGCCCTCTCCCATTAATGGGAGAGGGAGCAGACCGCGAGTGAACGAAACAACGCGCTACACCCAGCCCAACCCCACCAGCAGCAGGTCGAGCAGCTTGATCCCGACGAAGGGTGCGACCAGCCCGCCGAGGCCGTAGATCAGCAGGTTGCGCCGCAGCAACTGGCCGGCGTCCAGCGCCTGGACGCGCACACCGCGCAGCGCCAGCGGAATCAGCGCGACGATGATCAGGGCGTTGAATACGATGGCCGAGAGGATCGCGCTCTGCGGGCTGTGCAACTGCATCAGGTTGAGCGTGCCGAGCTGCGGGTAGATGCCGGCGAACAGCGCCGGGAGGATGGCGAAGTACTTGGCCACATCGTTGGCCACCGAGAAGGTAGTCAGCGCGCCTCGGGTCACCAGCAGCTCCTTGCCCACCTGCACCACGTCGATCAGCTTGGTCGGGTCGCTGTCCAGATCCACCAGGTTGGCGGCCTCGCGGGCGGCCTGGGTGCCGTCGTTCATGGCCAGGCCAACGTCGGCCTGGGCCAGCGCCGGGGCGTCATTGGCGCCATCGCCGCACATCGCCACCAGCTTGCCTTCGGCCTGCTCGGCGCGGATGCGCGACAGTTTCTTCTCCGGCGTGGCCTCGGCGATCACGTCATCGACACCGGCCTCGGCGGCGATGGCGGCGGCGGTCAGCGAGTTGTCACCGGTCACCATCACGGTGCGGATGCCCATGGCGCGCAGCTCGGCGAAACGCTCGCGAATGCCCGGCTTGACCACGTCCTTGAGGTGGATGGCGCCGAGCAGGCGCCCGGCCCCGGCCACCAGCAACGGCGTGCCGCCACTCTGGGCGATTTTCTCCACCTCACGGGCCAGCGGCGCCGGCAAATCACTACGGCCCAGGCCGAGGTAGGCCAGCACGGCGTCCACCGCGCCCTTGCGGTAGGCCACACCGTTCACGTCGGCACCGGACAGGCGCGTCTCGGCGCTGAAGGCGATCAGCGTCATGCCGCTGCGCTCGGGCGCTTCCATCGGGTGCAACGAGGCCAGGTATTCGACGATCGACTTGCCCTCCGGCGTGTCGTCGCCCTGCGAGGCCAGCAGCGCCGCCTCGGCCAGCTCCGGCGTGGCCACGCCCGGCGCCTTGACCATGGCGCTGCAACGGCGGTTGCCGAAGGTGATGGTGCCGGTCTTGTCCAACAGCAGGGTGTGCACATCGCCGGCTGCCTCCACGGCGCGGCCGGACTTGGCGATGACGTTCAGGCGCACCAGGCGATCCATGCCGGCGATGCCGATGGCCGAGAGCAGGCCGCCGATGGTGGTGGGGATCAGCGTCACCAGCAGCGCCGCCAGGTAGATCAACGGCAGGTCGCCACCGGCAAAGCGGGCGAACGGCTGCAGCGTGGCCACCACCAGCAGGAAGATCAGGGTCAGGCCGATCAGCAGGATATCCAGCGCCACCTCGTTGGGCGTCTTCTGCCGGCGCGCGCCTTCGACCAGAGCGATCATGCGGTCGAGGGTGGACTCGCCGGGGTTGGCGCTGATGCGCACCAGCAGCCAGTCCGAGACCAGGCGGGTGTTGCCGGTGACTGCCGAACGATCGCCGCCGGACTCGCGGATCACCGGCGCGGACTCGCCGGTAATCGCCGCTTCGTTGACCGCCGCCACACCTTCGATCACCTCGCCGTCGCCGGGGATCAATTCACCGGCCTCGACCCGCACCACATCGCCCTTGCGCAGGCTGCTGGCCGGTACGGACTGAAACTGCGCGCCGACCTGTTTGTTCGCCATCAAGCCCTGACTGCCGGACTTCAGGCTGTCGGCGCGAGCCTTGCCACGCCCCTCAGCCAAGGCCTCGGCGAAGTTGGCGAAGAGCACGGTGAACCACAGCCACAGCGCGATCTGCACGCCCAGGGCGGTGCTCACCGCAGGGTTGGGGACGAAGCACAGCACGCTGGTGACCAGCGCTGTCAGCTCCACCACCAGCATCACTGGCGAGCGCACCAGTTGCCGTGGGTCGAGTTTGACGAAGGCCTGCTTGAGGGCCGGGCGCCACAGCGCGCCGAGGCCGGTCTGTGGCTGGCTGCTGGACGACTTGGCGCTGCGTTGCGCCGTTACGGGGGCATTCATCACGGTTTCTCCTTCAGAACGCCAGGTGTTCGGCCAGCGGGCCCAGGGCCAGCGCCGGCATGAAGGTCAGGCCACCCACCAGGAGGATGGTCAACGTCAGCAGCACGACGAACAGCGGCCCATGGGTGGGGAAGCTGTTCTGCCCCTGCGGCGCGGCGCGCTTGGCCGCCAGGCTGCCGGCAATCGCCAGCACCGGCAGGATGTAGCCGAAGCGCCCGAGCAGCATGGCCAGGCCGAGCATCAGGTTGTGGTAGGGGGTGTCGGCGGTGAAGCCGGCGAAGGCCGAACCATTGTTGCCGGTGGCCGAACCGTAGGCATACAGCGCCTGGCTGAAGCCGTGCGGGCCGGGGTTGCCGATGGATGCCGCCGGCCCGGCGAAACTCACCGCCAGGGCGCCGAACACCAGCACGCCGACCGGCATCACCAGCAACGTGGCAACCATCAGCCGTACCTCGCGCGCCTCCAGTTTCTTGCCCAGGTAGGCTGGGGTGCGGCCGATCATCAGCCCGGCGAGGAACACCGCGATCAACACGAACAGCAGCATGCCGTAGAGGCCCGCGCCAATGCCGCCGAAGATGATCTCGCCGAGCAGCATGTTGACCAGCGGCACCAGCCCGCCGAGGGCGCTGAAGCTGTCGTGCATGGCGTTCACCGAACCGTTGGACGCTGCCGTGGTGGTAGCCGCCCAGAGCGCCGAAGCGAAGCTGCCGAAGCGCGCCTCCTTACCCTCCAGCGAGCCCACCTGCTCGATGGGCAGCCCCGCCAGCGCCGGGTTCGGCTGCAACTCCGCCCAGGCGCACACGCCAAGGCCGATGACGAACAGCAGCAGCATGCTGGCCAGGATCGCCCGGCTCTGACGCAGGTCACGCACGTAATGGCCGAAGGTGAACACCAGTGCCGCCGGGATCAGCAGGATCGACACCAGCTCCAGCAGGTTGCTCAGCGCCGTGGGGTTCTCGAACGGGTGCGCCGAGTTGACGCCGAAGAAGCCGCCGCCGTTGGTGCCCAGTTGCTTGATGGCGATCTGGCTGGCCGCCGGCCCCATCGGCAAGGTCTGCTGACTGCCCTGCAGGGTGGTGGCGGAGATGTAATCGCTGAAATTCTGCGGTACGCCCTGCCACACCAGCAGCACGGCCAGCACCAGGCACAGCGGCAACAGGCCGTAGAGCACGGCGCGGGTGATATCGACCCAGAAATTGCCCAGGCGGTCGCTGGACTGTCGCGCCAACCCCCGGCACAGCACCACCAACACTGCCAGGCCCACTGCCGGGCTAACGAAGTTCTGCACCCCGAGGCCGAGCATCTGGCTGAAATAGCTCAGCTGCGCCTCACCGCTGTAGGCCTGCCAGTTGGTGTTGGTAACGAAGCTCACCGCCGTGTTGAACGCCAGCGGCAGGCTCAGCCCGGCGAGCTGCTGCGGGTTGAGCGGCAAGCCGCCCTGCAGCAACAGAATGCTCATCAGCGCCAGCAGGCAGATAAGGGTGAAGGCCAGCAGCGCTAAGGCGTAGCCGCGCCAACTCTGCTCCTGCTCCGAGTCGACGCCGGCCACGCGGTAGCACAGGCGCTCCACCGGCAGCAGCACGGGGCTGAGCCAAGTACGCTGGCCCTCCATCACGCGGTAGAAGTAGCGCCCGAGAAAAGGGGCCGGTGCCAGCACCAGCACAGAGAAAGCCGCCAGCAGCAGCCAGTCGTAGTCATACATGGCCGTCTCCTCAACCACGCCCTGCGGTGAGCAGCGCCACCAGCAGGTAGGCGAAGAGGCCGACCACCAGGATCAGCGACACACCATCGATTGCGTTCATGTGCAAAGCTCCACGATGCGGGGAATCCGCTCGCGAGCATTGTCGAAAGGCTGGCCGTAAAGATTCGATTGCCGCCCCGCCGCCGGGGCGTAAAGAAATCGTATTGATGCAGTGGGATCAGCCCTGTGGGAGGCGCTTCAGCGGCGACTTATTCATGCGTCGCGGCTAAAGCCCCTCCCACAAAGCCCTGGCAGCGCGCTCCCGTAGGGTGGGTTAGCGGCGCAAAACACCGCTCAAACAGCCGCGCACCCACCTCAAGCGCCGCGTAACCCACCAAGCGCTCGCAAGCCCAACCACTCAACCCAACAACCGAACCACCAACCCCACCAACGCACAGGCCATCAACGTCTCGATCACCCCACGCTTGAAAGCGAACAGGGCCAACGCCGCACCGAGGGTAATTAACGCCGACACCCAATCGAACGCACCGGCAAAGCCCTGCGGCCAGAGCACGTGATAACCAAAGAACAACGCCAGATTGAGGATCACCCCGACCACCGCAGCGGTGATGCCGGTCAGCGGCGCGGTGAACGTCAACTTCCCATGGGTCGACTCCACCAGCGGCCCGCCAGCAAGGATGAACAGAAACGACGGCAGGAAGGTGAACCAGGTAACCAGCACCGCCGCCAGCGCACCGCTGGCGAAGGCCGAATCGCCACCGAACACTGGCTGGCCGTAAGCGCCGACGAACGCGACAAACGCCACCACCATGATCAACGGCCCCGGCGTGGTCTCGCCCAGCGCCAGGCCATCGATCATCTGCCGGGGCGTCAGCCAGCCGTAGTGCTCGATGGCGCCCTGGTACACATAGGGCAGCACCGCGTAGGCGCCGCCGAAGGTGAGCAGCGCCGCCTTGGTGAAGAACCAACCCATCTGCGTCAACGTGCCCTGCCAGCCAAACGCCAGGGTCAGCAGGCCCATGGGCAGCAGCCAGAGCACTGCACCAGCCAGTAGAATCAACGCCAGCCGGCTGGAACGAAAATGCGTGTGCGCCAGCCGCGTCTCATCATCGATCAACGCCGGCGCGTGCGCCCCGCCCGCCTCGCCATGTCCAGCCCCAACCGCAAAGTGCTGCGGCGCCAGTCGCCCGCCGATATACCCCACCAGCGCCGCACCGAGCACAATCAGCGGGAACGGCAACTGCAACGCGAAAATGGCGACGAAAGCCGCCGCCGCGATGGCCCACAGCCAGGCGTTCTTCAACACCCGCCCGCCGATGCGCCAGGCCGCCTGCAGCACGATGGCCGTCACCGCCGGCTTGATGCCATAGAAGATCCCCGCCACCAGCGGCACATCGCCGAACACCAGGTAGACCCAGGACAATACGATCAGGATCAGCAGCGACGGCAACACGAACAGCGCCCCGGCGATCACCCCACCCCAGGTGCGGTGCATCAACCAGCCGATAGAGGTGGCCAACTGCTGCGCCTCCGGCCCAGGCAGCAACATGCAGTAGTTCAGCGCATGCAGAAAGCGACGCTCGGACAGCCAGCGGCGCTTCTCCACCAACTCCTGATGCATGATCGAAATCTGCCCGGCCGGCCCGCCAAAACTGATCAACCCCAGCTTCAACCAGAACCAGAAGGCCTGCAGCAAACTGACCGGCGCGGGACGTTCAGGCGAGTCGGACATCTAGAGGCTCCAGCGGCTGCAAATCGACCGGTCACTATAGCCATGAAACATGACAGCCGCGCGACACCGCACGAAAAATCACCAGCCAGGCGCAGCCCTTGACCCGCCTGGTCTGGACGCGTTTTCCCGCATCTTATCCACAGCGCTTTCCCCAGATTCTGTGCACGACATCCGGCAACAGGCCTCTGTCCTGCCCCGCTGTTGAAAACATGAGCCAAGTGATTGATTAAAAGTGATATTCCGCCTGGCGATAACGACGGTGCAGCGTCATTGGACAAAAGTTGAGCGGCCTGCCGAGGCCCGCTTGAATGCTAGGCGCGAAGCGCTTTTGCAAAGGTTATCCACAGCGCTGTTAACAGAATTTGTGGGTGGGTTTGGGAAGGTCTGGACTGCCGCCTCTGGCGCGAGAAAACAACCGCGATGGCATTTTGCCCATGAAGCGTGGACAGGGTAGCGGTGGATGGAATAGGTTTCTGGCTTGGTTCTGCTGATGCAGTAATCCAGCAGATTGGGCTTGCCGTTATCTCTGTCGTGTTTCGCCCCAGAGGTTGTCGCGTTTCATGCGACTGCCCTCAAGCGAAACAAGGACTTGTAGGACGACAAGGAAGGTTATGCGACAGGTTTCGCGTGGAAACGCGACATGAATGTCGAGTAGTTAATAGTTAGTTTCCATTTCGGGATGGTTAAGTGAAATACCTATCGCAAGCAACTTGGGCAAAACTTCCTATTGTGGATTTCAGGCCGAGATTTTTCGTAGAGACGTACTTAGAAAAACTAAGCATGTACACACCACACTTCTTTCAGTCACGACTAATGAACGTAATCAGCAGCTCTCGGGAAGCGGCAGATCTTATATCGATGTATCGAGTCAATGAAAAGAATGCCGCTAATCTAAGGGCTGCAATTGAAGAAGTACAAAGCACATTTGACCACGATGAAATTGCGCGAGAGGTGTTCTCCCCTTACTACTCCATACTGCAGAAGTTTTTTGCGACTATGGGAGATACCCCCCTAGGTGAAAAATGGCTACAAAAGCTGACGGTAATTTGCCGGGCCATCTATTCACGAGAGAGTGAATATGAAGCCAAGCTAGTCGCTGAATTAAGAGAGTCTATTGTTGGCGAGGTCGATCTCACACACAAAAAGAGAATCACTGATAGGATCTACGCTTTAACCGGACTATATACTACGCAGCTATTGAATAGAGGCTACTCACCCACATACCTGTTCAATAGGGCGGAGTATTTCACACGCATCCAAAACTACGGCCAACGAAATTTTTCTGAGCAGTTCGATGAAATCACAGAAAAGCTAAAAAGTAGAACGTCCAACTACGATGTCTATTACGGTCTTCGGGTGGTAAGCCCCCAAGGGTTTCTGGAAACCACAGATGACCCGGACTTTCAGTTCGCAGAAGAATTACCAGACTTCATCAAAGACGGCGACCTCGATAAATTCAGAAAGAATGACACACCAAATGTAATCGCAAAAGCTTCCGTAGAAGCTACCGACTATGTAAGCGCTGCTTGGCGAGTTAAGGAGCGTCTAGATAAATTCATAGATGCATATAGCGCACTTGATCTGAACCCAAGAATACATGTTCTACATAGTTGCATTGCAGCATCGCGAAATGGCCCGCTAACTCATGTAAAAGTCATAAATATCGAGCGCCTCGTGGGTTTCCTTGCATCCGAAGGTGGAACGTATTTCAAAGGAACGAATACGTCAATTCGACGAGCCATGCTCGCACTAAATGATGAGGGCAGAGATAGGCTAGGGAGATCGCTAAGATATTTGAGGCTTGCGAGAGAGTCAATCTCGATAGAGCAAAAATTGCTAAATCTGTGGATATCTCTTGAGTCTCTGTTTGATGCCAGAGGGGGTGGAATACTTACTCCAGTAATGAACTACGTACCTCTGATATATGCAGTCTCTTCAATTCGTCGCCGCGCTTTCTATCTTCGCGATATTTTGTCGGCAAATGATATTGCAACAACGCCACAAGTGAAGGCATGTATGCTTTCACCGACGGACAGGTTTGCGTCGACGACCTCCGAGCTAGATATATATTCAATACTTGGCAGTGAGCAAGCCGCAATAGAACTATTCAATAGCCTGGGTGATCTAGAACACCTCAAATATAAGATATCCTCTATTCACGAAGAGTTGAAAATAAACGCCTTGGTTGTTAAGCGTATAGAGAAGGCGCAGACTGACGTCTCGAGGCAGCTCAGGCGCATATATCTTTTAAGAAACCGCATTGCTCATACTGGCCACTATGAAAAAATACGTCCGCAGCTTGTAACGCACCTCTTGGATTATATTGCTGTCTGCTACATGGCTATATGCGCGAGCGCTGAAAGTGCAAAAGACGGCCCTGTGTGTACAGTTGGAGATCTGCTTCTCTCATACAAGATGGGCGTTGATGTTGTATTGGATTTTTATCAGGCATCACCTGAGCAATCCAATTTACCCACAATCATGACCAAACCAGTTATTTAGAGAACATAGAAAAGGGACAGATTTATTTACTGTCCTCGCAACCTACAGAGCATCAACAGCAAGCAGCCCGGACAACCTCGCCCAGCGGTGGATGAAAAAAGCGCCATCCACCCTACGCTGAAATACCCACCGCGTAGGGTGGACAACGCGAAGCTTGTCCACCATGCCAAGGGTAGGAACAGCGCGTAGGGCGTACCGGGACGCCGGCCGCTCGGAAGCAGTACGCCGATGATGTGTCGGTCGCAGGATCTAATCTCAGCACGGTCTGGCGGGCTGCTCGCTTCGCGAGCAAGGCCGCCCTACGTCAGCATGTAGCCTGGGTAGAGCGCCTTCAGCCAAATGAAACGTTCGGTTTCATACCCGTAATAACCTCTGAGCCTCACCCTGACAAAGCCCGCGGATTTCATCCGGGCTACAAAAGCCTGCGCGTGCGGCGCGGGAAAAAAATCGGGCCTGACGGCCCGAAAAAGTACTCCACCTTGAAGAGTTCGTTTACAGCACGTGCGACTGGTACAGCTCGGTCAGCGCCTCGCCGCGCAGGTAGGCCAGTTCGGCCGAGCGGCGGTCGCGGGGGCGGGTCAGGGGCACGGCCAGTTCGCGTTGCAGGCGGCTTGGCGTGCCGCCGAGGATCAGCACGCGATCGCTGAGGTAGAAGGCTTCGTCGAGGTCGTGGGTGACCAGCAGCACGGCGATCTCGTAGCGGGCGGCCAGTTCCACCACCAGATCCTGCAGTTTCATGCGGGTGAAGGCGTCCACCGCGCTGAAGGGTTCGTCGAGCAGCAGCACCTGCGGTTTGCCGTACAGCGCGCGAGCGATGGCCACGCGCTGGGCCTGGCCGCCGGAGAGGTGCTTGGGCAACGCCTCGCCACGCCCGTGCAAGCCGACGTCACGGAGCAATTGTTCCACCCACTGGTCGTCGGCTACCCAGCCATCGGCGAAACCGACGTTCTGCGCCACGCTGAGCCAAGGCATCAGCCGGGGTTCCTGGAACACCACGCCGATACCGCTGCCACGACCGAAGTTGAGCAGCGGGTTGAGTTCCAGCCCGCCCTGATAATCCTGATCCAGCCCGGCGGCGATACGCAGCAGGGTGCTCTTGCCGCAGCCGGAGGGGCCGAGCAGGCTGACCACTTCGCCAGCGGCCAGGCTCAGGCTGACGTCTTCGAGCACACGCACGTCAGCGAAGGCCTTGTGGATATTCTGCAATTTCAGCAGCGCACTCATGCTCCGCCCTCCCCGCCCTGGAAGCTGTCGCGCCAACGCAGGGCGCGGGTTTCCCAGGCCTTGAGCAGGCTGTCGCTGAGTTTGCCGAGCAGCGCCAGCAGCAGGATCGCGGCGATCACCAGATCCGGCCGCGAGGTTTCCCGACCATCGCTGAGCAGGTAGCCAAGACCACGGGTGGCGGCGATCAATTCGGCGGCGACGAGGAACATCCAGCTCAGGCTGAGCGCGCCGCGCAGGCCGGTGAACAGGCTCGGCAGCGCTGCGGGCAGCAGAATGCGGCGCACCAGCGCCAGCGGCGACAGGCCGTAAAGCCGGCCCACTTCCACCAACTTGCGGTCGATATTGCGGATGCCGGCGAGCAGCGCCAGGTACACCGGGAAGAAGGCACCGAGGGCGATCAGCACGATCTTCGGCGTTTCATCGATGCCCAGCCAGAGCAGCAGCAACGGTACCCAGGCCAGACTGGGAATCGCCCGCAGAGCCTGGAAGGTAGGCTCCAGATAGGCTTCGGCGCGGCGGCTGAGGCCCACCCAGGTGCCAATGACGATGGCAAGCGCGGCGCCGATGGCAAAGCCGGCGCCGACGCGCAGCAGGCTGGCGTTCAGATGCCGCAACAGCTCACCACTTTGTGCCAACAGGTACAAGGTTTGCGCCACCTGGCTCGGCGCAGGCATCTGGTGCGCGGGCAATACGCCGCTGCGCACCAGGGTTTCCAGCAGGGCCAGAATCAGCAGGGGCACCACCCAACCACGCAGGTCGGTCAGTGCCGGCCGCCAGCCTGGAAGCCGTTCGGCCCAGCGACCGATGACGAGGTTGAGCGCGCCCATCGGTCAGTTCCCCGCCTTGGCCACGTTGCTGCCGATCATCTGAGCGGCCAGTTGCGGCTGGATCAGTTGGTCGACCACCTGAGCGACGTCGGTACCCGGACGCACCAGTTGCTCGTCGAGCAGGATGGGTGCGGCGGCTTTCAGCGCCTTGATGTGTTCGGCGCCCGGCTGCGGGTTGCTGAAGTCGGTGCGCGACAGTTGCAGCTTGGCCACTTCCAGCGGCAGCTTGGCTTCGTCGGCGAGCAACTGGGCCAGGGCATCGGGGTTGGCGATGGCCCACTGGCGCGCCTGCTCGTAGGCCGCGATCACCTGCTTGATCAGTTCGGGCTGCTGCTTGGCGAAGGTCTCGGTGACACTGAGCACGCTGTAGCTGTTGAAGTCGCGATTGCGGTACAGCAGGCGCGAACCGGCCTGCAGCTCGCTGGCCGCCATCAGCGGATCGAGCCCGGCCCAGGCCTGCACGTCGCCGCGCTCCAGGGCGACGCGACCGTCGGGGTGTTGCAGGTGGACGATTTCCACGTCGTTCTTGTCCAGCCCGGCCTTCTGCAGGCTTTGCAGGAGGAACAGGAAAGGGTCGGTGCCCTTGGTGGCGGCGACCTTCTTGCCCTTGAGGTCGGCCAGCGACTGGATGGGCGAGTCCTTGGGCACCACCAGCGCTGTCCACTCCGGGCGGCTGGCGACGTAGACGGTGTTGATCGGCGCGCCGTTGGCGCGGCTGAGCACGGCGGCCAGGCCAGCGGTGGAGGCGAAATCGGTGCTGCCGCCGTTGAGGTATTCCAGCGAGCGGTTGCTGCCCTGGCTGAATACCCATTTGACGGTGATGCCCTGCGGCGCGAGGGCTTTTTCCAGCAGGCCCTGCTGCTTGAGCACCAGGCTGGTGGGGGCGTAGTAGGCGTAGTCCAGGCGGACTTCTTTCGGTGGTGCGGCATGTACGGCGGCTGGCAACCAGGCGGCGAACAGGGCCGCCAGGCCAACGCGCAAAGCATTCTTCTTCATGGTCATCTCCTCGTGGAAGAACAGCCTTCCGGCCCGTTGGCGGGCCGGTCAGGAGATGTCACTGCGGTTAGCACCTGCCCAAAGGATCGCGGGCCTGGGGATACCCTGAGGTCACTCCCGCGAAGGCGGGAGCCCGAGCGTTTCGTGGTCTCTGGATGATCCCCTTCGGATCGGCACAAGCGGCTTTCCGCGCCTGCCTTTAGCCGACGCGCAGCAGACTTTGGGCTGGTTCGTGGGTTACAGCAGGGTCAGGGTGTAGCTCAGGATCAGGCGGTTCTCGTCGGCATCAGTGGTGACGTTGCCGCGCTGGGTCGCATTGCGCCAGGACACGCCGAGGCCTTTCAGCGGGCCGTCCTGCAGGGTGTAGTCGAGACGGAAATCGCGCTCCCACTCCTTCAGATCGCCAGTGGCGGAATCGACGTTGTCGCCCTTGAGGTAAGCGACGCTGGCCTTCAGGCCCGGTACGCCGAGCTTGGTGAAGTCATAGCCGTACTCGGCCAGCCAGGTGCGCTCGCCGGCGTTCTGGAACTTGCCGATCTGGCGGTCGGTGATCAGGTAGGACGAGGAGCCGCCGCCCTGGTTGAGGAACGGGAAGGCGCTGTCGCCTTCGACCTGCTGGTAGCCCAGGCTGGCGAAGTGGCTGCCCAGGGTATAGGTGAACAGCGCGCTCCAGGTCTGGTTGTCGACCTCGCCGGTGCTGCTGTCGCCGGCACGCCAGTAACCGGCGCTGCGGTAGCCATCGGCACGGCCGGAGGCACTGCCATTCTTGCCGTCGGAGTTGCTGTCGAAGTAACGCAGGTCGGTCTTCAGCGAGCCCGGGCCGATTGCCCAGTTGTGCACCAGGCCGAGGAAGTGCTGTTTGTAGAAATCTTCCAGGTTGCCGTAGTAGTACTGCAGCGTCAGATCCTTGGTCAGCTTGTAGTCACCACCGGCGAAGTAGAACTTGTTGGTGTCGGCGTCACCGGTAGCGCCGGCGATACGCAGAGCGATGTCGTCGGTGGAGCTGCGGGTCTTGGTGCTTTCCAGTTGACCGGCGGTCAGGGTCAGGCCATCGATCTCGTTGGAGGTGATCTGCCCACCCTCGAAGGTCTGCGGCAGCAGGCGGCCGTCGTTGAAGGTCACCACCGGCAGCTTCGGCAGCAGGGTGCCGATACGCGCCTCGGTCTTGGACAGACGCACCTTGGCGGTCACGCCGGCCTTGCTGTAGTCGTCCACGGCGCTGCCGTCGCGCTCCAGCGGGAAGAGTTGGCCGGGGGTGCGGTCACGACCGGTCTTGCCGGCGGTGCCGCCGGAGTCCAGCTTGACGCCCAGCAGGCCGATGGCGTCGAGGCCGAAGCCGACGGTGCCTTCGGTGAAACCGGAGCTGTAGTTGAAGATGAAGCCCTGCCCCCATTCCTGAGCCTCACCGTTGTTGTTGGCGGTGTTCTTGGTGTTCAGGTCGTAATAGAAATTGCGCAGGCCGAGGCTGGCCTTGCTGTCTTCGATGAAACCGGCGGCGGTCGCTTCGGTGGCCAGAGCGGCCAGGGCGACGGCCAGCGCCAGATTGGACTTGTTCATGCTCGATGCTCCAGGTGCTGTATGTGCTATTCGGGTTTGGCACTGCACAGGGGCTCGGCAGGACAGCGTACGTGGCGCTGGTCTCGGCGGATTGGCATAAGAGCCCCTGATTCGGGCCCGATGCGGTGGTCCGCTGTCGGCTGGTGGCTAATCTACGAAATACGCACTAATCCCTAAAAAGAATTATTTTTCACTTTGTAGTAACAAAAAAGAATATGCGGAAATAGATTGAGGTTCGTCGGGCGTACCGGGCGGCGATCCCTTACTCGAAGCAGTATGCCGTCAGATATGCGCGGCACCGCAAAGCGGCGGACTGTTCGCTTCGCTCCTGAGTCCGCCCTACCGCGCCAACGCCTGGCACAGTGCGTGGCCTGTAGAGCGTTCCGATCCGCCCACAATGCCGATGCGCAGGGAGACTCATAGAGCGTACCGAGCAGCCGATGTTTCGGGCCGATATGCGCCTAAGCTAATTCCTAAAAATTATTTAACAACACGTTTTTATATCGACTAGCTTCTCTCCACCGGATCACCGGACTTCTTTCCCTCAACACTGAAGTACGCGTGATCCGCCGCAACCCCATGGCCGGCACGTGTTCGTATCGAGAGCCGCCATGTCCAAGATCCATTCCAAGCGCAGCACACTGATCGCCGCCTCGCTGGCCATCGGTCTGCTCGTCGCCCCGCTCACCGAAGCCGCCGAGCAACTGCGCATCGGCTACCAGAAGTCCTCCACGCTGATCAGCCTGCTGAAGAGCCAGGGCACCCTGGAGAAGGCACTGGCCGATCAGGACATCACTGTCAGTTGGCACGAATTCCCCAACGGCCAGCCGCTGCTGGAGGCACTCAACGTCGGCAATATCGACCTGTCCGCCGATGTCGCCGACACCGTGCCGGTGTTCGCCCAGGCCGCCGGCGCCGACCTCGCCTATTTCGCCCAGGAAGCGCCCTCCCCCAGCGCCCAGGCGATCATCGTGCGCGAGGATTCGCCGATCAAAACGCTGGCCGACCTCAAGGGCAAGAAGATCGCCGTGACCAAGGCAGCCGGCGTGCACTACCTGCTGATCGCCGCACTGAACAAGGCTGGTCTGAAGTTCAGCGACATCGAACCCGCCTACCTGACCCCGGCCGACGGCCGCGCCGCCTTCGAAAACCGCAAGGTGGACGCCTGGGTCACCTGGGAGCCCTTCCTCAGCGGCGCCCAGCAACAGTTGCCGACCCGCATCCTTGCCGACGGCAAGGGCCTGGCCGACTACCAGCGTTACTACCTGACCAGCGCCACCTTCGCCAAGAGCCACCCGCAAGTGCTGCAGACCGTGTTCGCCGAGTTGGTGAAGACCGGCGACTGGCTGCGCGCCAACCCGCGCCAGGCCGCTGAAATCCTCGGCCCGCTGTGGGGCAATCTCGACCCGGCCATCGTCGAGAAGGCCAACGCCAAACGCAGCTATCAGGTGCGCCTGGTACAGCCGGACAGCCTCGCCGAGCAGCAGAAGATCGCCGATGCCTTTTACGGCGCCAGCCTGCTGCCAACCTCGGTGGATGCACGCGAAGTGAGCATCTGGAGCCCGCAATGAGCCTTGAGGCCCGCCTGCATCCCAGCCTGCGCGACGAACCGCTGTTCGCCGCGCACCTGTTCCCCGTGGACTTCGGCAGCCGCACGGCCAAGGTCGAGCGCCTGGCCAGGCGCCTGGCGGCCAGCGCGGTGGAACGGGACAGGGCAGGCGGCAGCCCGCAGGCCGAGCGCGAATTGGTGCGCGACAGCGGCCTGCTGACCCTGGCCGTGCCGCAGCAGTACGGTGGCCAGGGCGTAGCCTGGCCGGAGATCTACCGCATCACCCGCTACCTGGCGGCGGTGGACAGCTCACTGGCCCACCTTTTCGCCTTCCAGCACCTGCAAGTGGCCACCCTCCTGCTGTTCGGCAACCCCGATCAGCAGCGCCACTGGCTGACGCGCACGGTGCAGGAGCGCTGGTTCTGGGGCAACGCCACCAACGGTCGCGACAACGGCCTGACGCTCGCCCCGCGCGAGGAACATTACGAGCTCAACGGCAGCAAATCGTTCTGCTCCGGCGCACTCGGCGCCGACGCACTGGTGATCGGCGTGCAACGCAGCAAGAAGCCGGAGGACCGTGTATTCATCGTCCTGCCCAGCCAACGCGAAGGGCTGGCGGTGAACAGCGACTGGGACGGTTTCGGCCAACGCCAGACCGACAGCGGCACGGTGCAGTTCGAGCAGGTATTCGTCGACGCCAGCGAGCTGCTCGGCCCGGTCGGCCCCAGCCCGCGCACCACCCTGCGTGCCTGCCTGTCGCAGCTGATCCTCACCCAGCTCTACCTGGGCAACGCCCAGGGTGCGCTGGACGCAGCGCTGCGTTACACCCGCGAACAGAGCCGCGCCTGGCCAGCATCGGGCGTGGCCAATGCCAGCGACGATCCATTCATCCAGCAGCGCTACGGCGAGCTGTGGCTGCGTTATCGCAGCGCCCTGCCCCTGGCCGAACACGCCGCCCAGCGCCTGCAAGCAGCCTGGGAAAAACCGGCACTGACCGCCGCCGAACGCGCCGAAGTGGCGCTGGCCATCAGCGAGGCCAAGGTGGTGGCGGTACGCGCCGCCCTCGATATCACCAGCCAGATCTTCGAAGCCATGGGCGCCCGCGCCACCAGCTCGCGCTACGGCTTCGACCGTTTCTGGCGCAACGTGCGCGTGCACAGCCTGCACGATCCCATCGACTACAAGGTGCGCGACCTCGGGCACTGGCTGCTCAGCGGCCAGGGCCCGCAACCGTCGCTCTACAACTGACAAGGAGGTTAACGCCACAGGAACCATGCAAGGACATCACGACGTTCCACAGCGATGAAGGCGGCTCCGCCGCACAACTGCCAACTCTCAAGAGGTCGCAACCATGACGATCAAGACCCTTCTCGGCGCCAGCCTGCTGGCCGCCGCCACTCTGCTGCAAACGGTCACGGCGCATGCCGCCAGCGAATACCTGGTCAGCACCGACTGGCTGGAAAAGAACCTGAATGACCCCAAGGTACGCATCATCGAAGTCAGTGTGGTGCCCGGCGTCTATGAACGCGGGCATATCCCCGGTGCGGTGAATTTCGCCTGGCACAGCGATCTGGTCGACCCGGTACGCCGTGACATCGCCAGCCAGGAAGCCTTCCAGCAACTGCTGCGCAAGGCCGGGGTGAATGACGACAGCACCACCATTCTCTACGGCGACAACAACAACTGGTTCGCCGCCTGGGGCGCCTGGGTGTTCGATGTGTACGGTGTCGACAACGTCAAGCTGCTCGATGGCGGTCGCGCCAAGTGGGAAGCCGAAGGCCGCACCCTGGACAGTCGCGCCAGCACGCCGAAAACCGGCAACGTCACGGTGCAGGCCGCCAACAAGGATCTGCGCGCCTTCCTCCCGGACGTACTCGCCGCTGCCGAGAAGCGCAGCGACGTGCAGTTGGTGGATATCCGTTCGCCGGACGAATACAACGGCAAAGTCTTCGCCCCGCAGGGCGTGCAGGAGCTGGCCGTGCGTGCCGGCCACGTGCCCGGCGCGGTGAACGTGCCCTGGGGCCAGGCGGTAGCCGCCGACGGCACCTTCAAATCGGCTGAAGAGCTGAAGAAGGTCTACGGCGCAGTAGGTATCGATGGCAGCAAGCCGATCATCACCTATTGCCGCATCGGCGAGCGCTCCAGCCACACCTGGTTCGCCCTGAAGAAAATCCTCGGTTACGACGTGCGCAACTACGACGGCTCCTGGACCGAGTACGGCAATGCCGTGGGCGTGCCGGTGGTGAACGTGGCCGGTACCGTCTGGGGCGGCAAGTAAGCCCTCTAAGACTGCCGTCTTGCACGGATGGCTTTTGTAGGGTGTCGCGGGGCTGCCTAGGCCGCGCGCACCAATGACGGCAGCGCTGGCGCTGCGGTGCGCACGGCGCACCCTACCTTGAGGCTGTTCTGTAGGAGCGGATTTATCCGCGAATTTCGCGGCTGAAGCCGCTCCTACCGAGCAAGCGTCAGTCACGCAAAACACGGCCCTGGCCTGACGCCCAGGGCCGCTTTCGTCGGGCAAGGACAACCCATGACAGCCAATACACTCTCCCCTCGCGCCACGCTGCCTAGCGCCTGCGCCGGCCTGCTGACCGTCGCCCTGCTCGCCGTCATCTGGCAACTTTCCGATGGCAGCAACCAGGGCCGCGCCTTCAGCTATTCGCTGGCCAGTGGCGCGCTGTTCGGCCTGTTGTTGCAACGCTCACGTTTCTGCTTCTTCTGCATCACCCGCGACTTCGTCGAACGCCGCGTACCGGACGGCCTGCTCGGTCTGCTCGCCGCCCTGGCGGTAGGCACCATTGGTTATCACGCGGTGTTCGGTGCCTTTCTGCCCGATCCCAGCGGTGGGCGCCTGCCACCGGACGCCCATATCGGCCCACTGAGCTGGGTGTTGGCGCTGGCCGCCACGGTGTTCGGCCTCGGCATGGCGATCTCCGGCTCGTGTATCAGCGCGCACCTGTATCGCCTAGGCGAAGGCCACTTCGCCTCACTGGCAACGCTGGCCGGTGCACTGCTCGGTTTCGCCCTCGGTTTTCTCAGCTGGAACCCGCTGTACCTGGCCGCCCTGCAGGAAGCTCCCGTGCTCTGGCTGCCGGGCACGTTCGGTTACGGCGGTTCGCTGCTCTTGCAACTGATCCTGCTCGGCGCGCTGGCCGCCTGGCTGCTGCGTTATCGCCAGGCGGGCACAGCAGCCGAGCCCAAGGGACTGTGGCCGCTGCTGTTTGGCGCGCGTTGGCCGACCTGGGTCGGCGGCGTGCTGATCGGCGGGTTGGCGGTGCTGGCCTATTTTCGCGTCGCGCCGCTGGGGGTGACAGCCGAGCTGGGCAGCCTGGCGCGCACCAGCGCCGATAGCCTGGGCTGGCTACCCGAACGCCTGGAAGGACTCGACGGTTTTTCCGGCTGTGCCACGGTGGTCAAGGAAACCCTGCTGTCGAACAACGGATTGTTCGTGATTGGCCTGGTAATAGCGGCCTGGGCCAGCGCCCTGGCCGCAGGCGATTTCCGCCCCAGCGGCGGTGCGCCATGTGACTGGCTACGCGGCCTGCTCGGCGGCGTGCTGCTGGGCTGGGGCAGCCTGCTGGCCCTAGGCTGCACCGTGGGCACGCTGCTGTCCGGGGTGATGGCCGGCGCAGCGTCGGGCTGGGTGTTCGGCCTGTTCTGCCTGGTCGGCACCGTGCTTGGCTTGAAGCTCAGGCCGCTGTTGCGGTTGGGGTAGTCAGGATCATCACCCGGCGCGGTGCGCACGGCGCACCCTACGGAACAAGGCAGGTTCCGTAGGAGCGGCTTCAGCCGCGAAACCTGACACCCGCGTTAGTGACCAAACCACTCCTGCCCCGGTGCCTACTCTCGCTAGCCCACCTTGCCCGGCGAAGCATCCTCGAAGCGGTCGACCTTGCGCAGGCTCTTGAAGCCGAGCATCCAGCCGCCGGTCACCAGCAGCGTACAGGCGCAGCCCAGCAACGCCGCCGGCACCACGCCGAACCAGGCGGCGCTGGTGCCGGCGCGGAATTCGCCCAGCTCGTTGGAAGAGCCGATGAACAGCATGTTCACCGCGTTGACCCGGCCACGCATGGCGTCCGGCGTGGAGAATTGCACCAAGGATGAGCGGATGTACATGCTCACCATGTCCGCGCCGCCCGCCACCATCAGTGCAGCGAACGACAGCCAGAACAGGCTGGACAGGGCGAACACCAGGTTGGCCACACCAAACAGCGCCACCGCGCCGAACATCACCAGGCCGACATGGCGGTTGAACGGTTTCATGCTCAGGTACAGGCCGACCGATACCTCGCCGATGGCCATGGCACTGCGCAACAGGCCGAGGCCAGTCGGCCCGACTTCCAGCACTTCCTGGGCGTAGATCGGCAACAGCGCCACCACGCCGCCAAGCAGCACGGCGAACAGATCCAGCGAGATGGTGCCCAGGATGATCGGGCGCGAACGAATGAAGCTGATCCCAGCGGTAAAGCGTGCCCAGGCGGTGGACTCCAGCGCCTGCATTTTCTCGGCGTAGCGCACCGGCACCAGCGGCAGCAGCGCAGCCCCGGCGAGGAAGCCGAACAGGCAGGCCGAGTAGGTCAGTCCGCCACCACCGATGGCATACAGGCCGCCACCAATCACCGGGCCGGAAATGGTCGCGCCGCGCATGATCATGCTGTTGGCGGCGATGGCCGCGGCCAGGCGCTCGCGCGGCACGATCTGCGGTAGCAGGCTCGACAGCGCCGGTCCGGTGAAGGCCCGTGCACTGCCGTAAAGAACCAGCACGCCGTAGTACCAGGTCACAGGCGCCTCGCTCAGCGACAGCCACAGCAAGGCCCCGGCACAGACAGCCTCCACCAGCCAGCTGAGCATCAGGATCAGCTTGCGGTCGAAGCGGTCGATCAAGTCGCCGGCCGGCATCAGCAGCACCAGCATCGGGATGAACTGGGCCAGGCCGACATAGGCCAGCGACAGCGGATCGCGGGTAATGTCGTAGACCTGCCAGGCGACGACGATGGCCTGGATCTGCATGGCGAACACCGCCATCAGACGTGCAGCGAGAAACGGCAGGAAACCAGGAAGGCGGTAGACGGAAACAGCGGACACGGCAGAAACCTCGAGGCATGACCGGCCAGTGCCGGTCGAGGTGAGCCGGCCAATCTACGTCAAGGTACCGCTGCGGGGCAAACGTCTGAACAGCCTGTTGCGCAGATCGAACCCCAGGAGGCGTGGAGAAATCGTAGAGGCGAATCGCGGGAGGCGCCTCAGTGGCAACCAGAGCGACTTGGGGTCGCGACTGATGTACCTCCCACGATCATCACCCAGCTAGACGAATGCCTGGTCGCCGAAACCACGCGGCAATCGCTGACGGCCCGGCAAGGCGGTCAGGCGCGCTTCCCAGGAGGTACGCCAGTCGTTGACAGCACGGGCGGCCTTCTCGCGGCGGGCGGCACGGCGTGCGGCGTTACGGGCATTGCGGCGGGCTTCGGTGAAGGCTTCGGTCTTGCGGCAGTTGCGGCATTTGACCTTGCCCAGCTCGGTGGTGGACGGCAGTTTTTCACCGTGCGAGCCACAGGCGAGGTGGCCAGAGACTTTGTAGTGCGTAACCATCGCGTTATCTCCTTGATTGTGGGCGCCCGGCTGCTGCCAGCCGGTTTACACCCCTCAGGAAATGGGACTGTGCAAGCGGTACGCGGTTCATTGCCGGCGACAAGGGGCATACCGCCCCTGGCCGCATGCATCGCCAAGCGGGTTTAATGCACTCTCTTTTTCCGGAACGCCACCATGCCCCTGAGCCCCGACGAACTCGCGCAGATCAGTGCCCTCACCCTGGCCCACTACCAGAGCAGTGCCGAGGACTTTCGCGAGGGCACCCGCGACCATGACGTGAGCCAGAACATCGCCGCGCTGTTGCGCCACATCGAGGGCGAAAAGCCCTGGCGCATCCTCGATCTTGGCTGCGGGCCGGGGCGCGACCTGCGCACCTTCAGCGGCCTCGGCCATACCGCCATCGGCCTGGATGGCTGCGCCGAGTTCGTCACCATGGCGCGCGCCGACAGCGGCTGCGAGGTATGGCAACAGGGCTTTCTCGAACTGGAGCTGCCGGCCGGACATTTCGACGGCATCTTCGCCAACGCCAGCCTGTTCCATGTGCCGGACCAGGAGCTGCCGCGCGTGCTCGGCCAGTTGCACGCGGCGCTCAAGCCCGGCGGCGTGCTGTTCAGCTCCAACCCGCGTGGCGAGAATCAGGAAGGCTGGAACGGCCCGCGCTACGGCAGCTACCACGACCTGGAACGCTGGCGCACGCGGCTCACGGCGGCCGGTTTCGTCGAGCTGGAACACTACTACCGCCCCGCCGGCCTGCCACGCGACCAGCAGCCCTGGCTGGCCAGCGTGTGGCGGCGTGTCGATTAACGGGATTTCAGCGACGGCAACAGCGCGGTGAGGATGCCCAGCAGCGGCAGGAAGGAGCAGATCAGGAACACCTCCTCGATGCCGTGGATATCTGCCAGGTAACCCAGCAGCGCGCCGCCGATGCCGCCGAAGCCGAACATCAGGCCGAAGAACAGCCCGGCGATCATGCCGACGTTGCCCGGCATCAGCTCCTGGGCGAAGACCACGATGGCGGAGAATGCCGAGGCCAAGATGAAGCCGATCAGCATGCTCAGCACGCCCGTCCAGAACAGGTCGACGTGCGGCAGCAGCAGGGAGAACGGCGCCACGCCGAGGATGGAGAACCAGATCACCTGCTTGCGCCCAATGCGGTCGCCAATCGGCCCACCGAAGAAAGTGCCGGCCGCCACCGCGCCGAGGAACAGGAACAGATAGAGCTGCGAGCTGGCTACCGACAGGTCGAACTTCTCGATCAGGAAGAAGGTGAAGTAGCTGGTGAAGCTGGCCATGTAGAAGTACTTGGAGAACACCAGCAGCGCCAGGATCAGCAGGGCGAACTTCACCCGTCCGGCTGACAGACCGTGGGTTGCCACGCCGCCCTGCTTGAGCTTGAACAACGTCAGGTGGTGGCGATACCAGCGGCTCAGGCCGTACAGCACGACAATGGCGAAGGCGGCGAACAGGCCGAACCAGGCGACGTTGCCCTGGCCGTAGGGAATGATGATGGCCGCCGCCAGCAGCGGGCCGAAGGCGGTGCCTGCGTTGCCGCCGACCTGGAAGGTGGACTGCGCCAGGCCGTAGCGACCGCCCGAGGCCAGACGGGCGATGCGCGACGCCTCGGGGTGGAAGGTCGAGGAGCCGATGCCCACCAGCGCCGAAGCCAGGAGGATCGCCGGGAAGCTGCCGACGAAGGCCAGCATGAGGATGCCGACCAGGGTGCACAGCGAGCCGGCCGGCAGCAGCCAGGGCTTGGGATGGCGGTCGGTGTGGTAGCCCACCCAGGGCTGCAGCAGCGAGGCGGTGAGCTGGAAGGTCAGGGTGATCAGGCCGATCTGGGCGAAGCTCAGGCCGTAGTTGAGCTTGAGCATCGGGTAGATGGCAGGCAACACGGCCTGGATCAGGTCGTTGATCAGGTGCGCCAGGGCGCAGGCGCCGATCACGCGCATCACCAGAGGGCTGGCCTGGCTGACGGGCGAGGCACCGGCCAGGGAGGGAGCGGCAGGACTGCTGGACATGCTTGAAGCTTCCGGACGATGTGAGGAACGACGCTATGCTAGGCTGCGCCCAATCGCCTGTCTCACGAAGATCGGGAAGCAACCCTCGCAAAAAAGGCACTCTTCAGGGAAAACGTAGCCGGCGACTGCATGGATGCAGGAGGTTGCGTGAAGCAAAAAGCCCGAACAGAGGCAGGCAAGACAAGGCCAAACAACCTGAGAACGCTCGGCGTCGCGTTCGCCTTCACGGCGGTAAATGAGCATTTCCAGGGAGGTTGTGAAAAGTCATTCATCGTCACTCCCGCGAAGGCGGGAGCCCAGGGCGTTCGCAGGTTCCGGATGATTCCCCGGCGGGCCGGCGCGGCGAGTAAAGACGGCTTCTTCAGCGTTTTCCCAGGTCGTTTTTAACGCGGTATTGCCAACGTAGGTAGTTTTTCAATGCGTTTACCTGACAAGTTGCTGGCCGAGATCGACGCCTCCCCCTGGCTGGTCAGCAGCAGCGCCACCGATTACCCGGTCAATGCCGTCATCGAGCCGCACTCGCACCGCAACAAGCACCAGCTGATCTATGCCATTTCCGGGGTGATGGTGGTGACCTCGGCGTTGAACCAGTGGACGGTGCCGCCGAGCCGCGGCATCTGGATGCCCTGCGGTCAGGTGCACGCGATCCGTTGCGTTGGCAGCGTGAAGATGCGCAGCATGTTCGTACGTCCCGACAGCCTGCCGGACATGCCCGCCGAGTGCCGCGCGGTGGCCATTTCGCCGCTGCTGAGCGAGCTGATCCGCGCCGCCGTGGGCATCACCCAACCCTACGCCGAGGACTCACGCGAGGCGCGGGTGATGCGCCTGATCCTCGATGAACTGCGCATCCTACCGACCCTGCCGCTGCACCTGCCGCAGCCGGCCGACCCGCGCCTGCAACCGATCTGCACGACGCTGCAGGATGATCCCGGCGACGCCTCCACGCTGGCCGACTGGAGCACTCGCCTGGGCCTGGACGAGAAAACCATCCAGCGCCTGTTCCAGAAAGGCACCGGCATGACCTTCGGCCAATGGCGCCAGCAGGCGCGCCTGTTGCTGGCGCTGGAACGCATCGCCCTGGGCGAGAAGATCATCGACATCGCCGGGGAGTTGGGCTACGAAAGCCCCAGCGCCTTCACCACCATGTTCAAGAAGCAGTTTGGCCTGACGCCTAGCCAGTTCTTCAAGTGATGCGCGGTGGGAGGTTCTGGAGCAGCGATTGTCGCGGCTAAAGCCCCTCCCACACTGCATGCATCAACACCGGAGCGCAGCCGTTCAACCACGCACCGTAGGAGCCGCTTCAGCGGCGAGCGGCTAAAGCCCCTCCCACATTGCACGCGTCAACACCGGAGCACAGCCGGTCAGGCAATACACCGTGGGAGGCGCTTTAGCGGCGATCCTTTGTCGATTGCTGCAGGATGCCCGAGCCGAAAGCCCCTCCAACACTGCACGCCTCAACACCGAAGCGCAGCCGCTCAAGCCACACACCGTGGGAGGCGCTTTAGCGGCGAGCTGTTTCATCGCGGCTGAAGCCGCTCCTACGTCACGCACTCAGGTTGTCGCCGGCTGGCCGTTCCGGCGAGAGGTAGCTGACCAGTTGCCGTGCATGGGAGGACAGCGCGTCCCAGCTGCGCATGCACAGGCGCAATTCGCGGGTGGCCCAGACATCCTCCAGCATCACCACCGTCGCCGGCAGTTCCTGGGCGAAGCGGGTCGCGGCCACCTCAGGCAGCATCGCCACGCCGACACCCTGCGCCACCAACTGAGCGATGGCATCGAAGCTCGGTGCGCGCACGCGCACCTTGAGCGGCAAGGCGTTACGCACCGCCATGTACTCGATGAAACGCTGCATCGCCCGTTCCGCCGGCAGGCAGACGAAGGGGTAGCTCAGCGCGTTGCGCAGCGAGGCCGGGCGCTGCTCGCTCAGCGCATGCCCATGGGGCACCAGCAACACCATGCGGTCGTGGCGAAACGGCAACGACAGCAGGTCATCGGTGGCCAGGTTGCCGTCGTACACGCCGATGTCGATGCTGCCTTCCCGCGCCGCCTGCAACACGTCCCGGCTGTTGAGCTCGGCCAGTTGCAGGTCCACCTCAGGGTAATCGGCAAGGAAGGGCCCGAGCGCTGCCGGCAGGAAGGTGCTGTTGGCCACCGTGGAGGCCGCCAGGCGCAGGGTGATGCGTCGCTCGCCATTGAGTTCCTGCAGGGTGTCACTGAGCTGGCGGGCTTCTCTCAACACACCCTGACAGGCCTCCAGCACCAGGCGCCCGGCGGGGGTCGGGCTCATACCGTCGCTGCTGCGCACGAACAGCGTCAGCCCGCAGCGCTCCTCGAACAGGCGCAGGCGGGTGCTGGCCGCCGACACCGCGACGGGAAAGGTCGCCGCCGCCTTGCTCAGGCTCCCGGTGGCGGCAATCGCCGCGATCAGGCGCAGGTCGGGCAGGTCGAAATGCATAGAGCCTTCTCCAAATCAGAACGCCATCTTCGTGAATTTGCGATTCTAGCCAATTTGTTTTCCATCCAGAATAACAGCTCACTCCCCTGTCGTAGCCTTGCTCATGAATGCCATGACCGCCTCGTACCGCCGCAGCCTGGACAACGGCGTGCTGTTCGCCGTGCTCTCGGCCACCGGTTTCAGCCTGAAAGCCATCTTCGTCAAACTCAGCTATGCCGCCGCGCCGGTAGACGCCATCACCGTGCTGAGCCTGCGCATGGGCCTGGCGCTGCCGCTGTTCGCCTGGCTGCTGTGGCTGAGCCGGGGCACCGGGCAAGCGCGCTTGTCAGCGAAGGACTGGGCGCACGTTCTGCTGCTGGGGATGCTCGGCTACTACCTGTCGAGCCTGTTCGACTTCTACGGCCTGCAGTACATCAGCGCCGGGCTGGAGCGGCTGATCCTGTTCACCTACCCGACGCTGGTGCTGCTGTTGCAGATGCTGGCGATGGGCGAGCGACCCGGCCCGCGCACCTTCCTCGCCCTGGGTCTGTGTTACCTGGGCCTGAGCATCGCCCTGGTGCATGACATCCGCGTGGAAGGCGACAGCGAGCAGATCCTGCTGGGCGCCGCCTGGGTGTTCGCCAGCGCAGTGACCTATGCCCTGTACTACCTGGGCACCGGCGTGGTGATCCGCCGGGTCGGCTCGATGCGCCTGGCGGGGCTGGCTGGCGGTTCCTCGGCGATCATGGTGCTGATCCACTACGCCATCAGCGGTGACCCGACGCAACTGGCGAGCCTGCCGAGCGAGGTATGGCTGTACGGCACGCTGATGGCGCTGCTGTCGACGGTACTGCCGATCTACTGGCTGGCCCTGGCCGTGCAGCGCATGGGCGCCAGCCATGCCGCCATGTTCGGCAACCTGGGCCCGGTGCTGACGCTGTTCGCCGCCTGGGTGCTGCTCGGCGAGGCCATCACCCTCTACCAGATCGCCGGCCTGGCGCTGGTGCTGCTGGGTGTCTCGCGCCTGTCGGCGAGCAAGCGCAAGACGGGCTGAGCCAAGCTCAGACCTGGCGGATCAGATCGGCAGCCTTCTCGCCGATCATGATGCACGGCGCGTTGGTGTTACCGCTGATCAGCGTCGGCATGATCGAGGCGTCGGCCACGCGCAGGTTGGCCACGCCACGCACCTTCAGCTCGGGCGTGACCACTGCCGCGTCGTCGCTGCCCATCTTGCAGGTGCCCACCGGGTGGAACACGGTGGCGGCCTTCTCGCGCAGGTGCGCCAGCAGTTCCTCATCGCTCTGCACCTGCGGGCCGGGCAGCATCTCCTCGCCACGAATGTCGGCGAACTGCGGCTGCGCCAGGATGCGCCGCGCCAGCTTGACCCCTTCGACCAGCTCGCGGCCATCGGACTCGTCGCTGAGGAAGTTGAAGTCGATGCTCAGGCTGCGGCCTTCACCCAAACGCACTTCGCCGATGCTCTTCGGCCGCAGCACGCAGGTGTGGATGGCGTAGCCGTGGCCCCACTCGAACAGGCGGCCGCGATGGCTGCGATAACCCGGCACGAAGTGCATCTGTACGTCGGGCAGGTCGCCCGCCAACGGCGTGCGAGCGAAGCCGCCAGCCTCGACGTAGTTGGTGGTCAGCCAGCCCATCTTCTGCGCCAGGTACTTGAACGGCGAGGCGATGATCTTCGGCAGCGCGCCGATGGAGAAGCCCAGCGACAGCGGGCTTTTCGAACGCACGGTGAGGGTGCCGTCGATATGATCCTGCAGGTTCTTGCCGACGCCGGGCAGGTCGACCTTGCAGGCCACGCCGGCCGCCTCCAGCTCGGCCTTCGGGCCGATGCCGGATTTCAGCAGGATATGCGGCGAGCCCAGCGCACCGGCGCAGAGGATGGTTTCGCGGCTGCACTGCAGGGTGCGCCACTGGCCGTTCTGGCGCAGCTCCAGACCCGTGACGCGCTCGCCATCGAGCAGCAGGCGCTCCACTTCGCAGCCGGTGAGCACGACGAGGTTGTCGCGTTTACGCACCGGGGCGACGAAGGCGCGGTAGCTGGACAGGCGCCGGGCGTTCTTCTGGGTGACGTTATAGAGGCCAACGCCTTCCAGGCTGCCGCCGTTGAAGTCGTCGTTGCGCTTCAGACCAATCTGTTCGGCGGCGCGGATGTAGCGCTCGGACAGCGGGTTGGGATCGCGCGGCTTGTCCACCAGCAACTCGCCCTGGGTGCCGTGATACTGCAGCGATTGGCCCAGGCAGTTGCCTTCGGATTTCTTGAAATACGGCAGCACGTCGTTCCAGCCCCAGCCGGGGCAGCCGGCGGCCTCCCAGCGGTCATAGTCGCTGGCGTCACCGCGGATGTAGATCATGCTGTTCATCGAGCTGGAGCCGCCAAGGGCCTTGCCGCGCGGAGTGTGCAGGCGGCGCCCGGCGAGGTGCTTCTGCGGCGCGGAGAAGTAGTTCCAGCTGAACACCTTGCTCTTGTACAGGGTGATGGTGCCGGCTGGTATCTGCACACGCGGGCTGGCGTCGCTGCCGCCGGCCTCGATCAGGCACACGCGCACGGCCGGGTCGGCACTCAGTCGGTTGGCCAGCACGCAGCCGGCGGAACCGGCGCCGACGATGAGGTAGTCGAAGCTGCCTTCCATCTCAATGCACCTCTTCCATGTCGTCATGCAGCAGGCCGAGGATGTGCCGCTTCATGCGGATGAACTCGGGCTCCATGACCACGTCGAGGGTGCGCGGGCGCTCGATGGGCACGTCGAGGATTTCCTTGATCCGCCCCGGGCGCGCGCCCATCACGTAGATGCGGTCGGCGAGCAGGATGGCTTCGTCGATGTCGTGGGTGACGAACACCACGGTCTTCTTGCTGTTGCCCCACACCTGCAGCAGCAGTTGCTGCATCTGCAGGCGGGTCTGGCTGTCGAGGGCGCCGAAAGGTTCGTCCATCAGCAGAATCTGCGGGTCGTTGGCCAGCGCACGGGCGATGGCCACGCGCTGCATCATGCCGCCGGAAAGCTGCTTGGGGTAATGCTCGGCGAACTTGGCCAGGCCCACTTCGTTGAGGTAGAACTCGACGATGGTGCGGATCTCGCTGGCCGGCAGCTTGCGCCGCTTGAGGCCGAATTCGATGTTCTGGCGCACGGTCAGCCAGGGGAACAGGGTGTAACCCTGGAACACCATGCCACGGTCGGCGCCGGGGCCATCGACCTTCTGCCCGCCGACGTAGATCTCGCCCTCGGTAGGCTCGTTGAGACCGGCAGTGAGGTAGAGCAGGCTCGACTTGCCACAGCCGGACGGGCCGACGATCACCGCGAACTGCTGATCCGGCACCTCGAAGGAGACGCGATCCAGCGCGGTGAAGGTGTCGCCCTTGGGCGACTGGTAGCGCAGGCTGACGTCGTCCACCTTGAGCCGCGCGGCGACCTCGGCGTACTCGCTGAGCGGCGGCATGATGTAGGGTTTCTTGGCTACTGCGCCCATGCGGCAATCCTCAGTCGAAGCAGACGGAACAGTTGGTCGGTGATCAGCCCGAGCAGGCCGATGATGGCGATGGCGAGGAAGATCACGTCCACCTGGAAGCCGCGCATGGCCTTCAGACTGATGTAGCCGAGGCCGCTGCTGGCGGCGACCAGTTCCGCCACTACCAGGTAGGTCCAGGCCCAGCCCATGGTCACCCGCAGGGTGTCGAGGATGCCGGGCAGCGAGGCTGGGCCGAGCACGTGCAGCACCACATCGCGGCGGCTGGCGCCGAGGGTGTAGCTGGCGTTGAGCAGATCACGCGAGACGCCCTTGGAGACGTCGGCGACCATCACCAGTTGCTGGAAGAACACGCCGAAGATGATCACCGCCACGCGCTGTTCCAGGCCGATGCCGATCCACAGGATGAACAACGGCACGAAGCTGGTCACCGGCAGGTAGCGGATGAAGTTCACCAGTGGTTCGAGAAAGGCCTGGACGATGCGAAAGCTGCCCATCAACAGGCCCAGCGGCACCGACACCAGCGACGACACGACGAAGCCGATCAGCACCACTTCCAGGCTGGCCAGCACGTGCTTGCTCAGGGTGCCATCACCGGCGAGGCGCACGCCGGCGGCGATCACATCGCCCGGCGTCGGCAGGAACATCGACGGCACTACGCCGCCGTAAGAAAGGATGGCCCACAGGCCCAGCACCAGCAGCCAGCACAGGCTACTGGCGCCCAGTACCAAACGACCAGGCAGGTCGACTTTCGGGGTCAGGCAGCGCTGCACCCAGGATTTTTGCGTGGCCATTAACCACCTCGTGTTGCGGGTATTGAAGAAGCTGAACGCGCAGTCGGCCCCTCTGCCGCTGGGGCGGGCACCGTGGGAGGCGCTTCAGCGGCGACGGTCGCGGCTGAAGCCCCTCCCACAGAGCCCGTTCTGCGCAGAAGGGTTACGGCGTGACGAAGGCGGTATCCACCAGATCCTCGTAGCTCACCGCGTAGGGCTTGCCCTGCAGGGTGCTCCAGGTCTCGTTGGCCAGCTTGATGATCTCGGCGATGTCGCCGGCCTTGCCGGGGGTGCCGAGCAGCTTCTCGCTCATGGCCTGGTCGTAGAACTTCACGCCCTTGGCCGCTTCGGCCAGATCCTTGGGATTGGACAGGTAGCCGCCAACGCCCTTGGCCATGATTTCGTAGGCCTTCTCCGGGTTCTGCTTGGTGTACTCGACCGCCTTGTACAGGCCCGCGACCAGCGCCTTGACGTCTTCCGGCTGCTTCTCGATGACGCCGCAGTCCAGTGCCACCACGTCGACGATCACGCCGGGCGTGGCGCTGCTGTCGACCAGCACCTTGCCGCTGCCCTTCTGCTTGACCATGGTCAGGTTCGGCTCCCAGGTCACTGCGGCCGGTACGTGGCCGGCGATGAAGGCCGAGGCGGCGTCGTCGGCGGTCATGTTCTGCACCTCGATATCGCTCATGCTCATGCCGGCATTCTTCAGCAGGTAGCTGAGCCAGAACTGCGACACCGAGCCCTCGTTGACCGCCACGGCCTTGCCCTTGAGGCCCTGCATGTCGGCGATGTCGTTCTGCACCACGATGCCATCGCCGCCGTGGGATTCGTCCAGCGCCGCCACGGCCTTGAAGCAGAAATCCTTGGAGCGGTACTTGAGGATCTCGTCGATGGTCGAGGCCGAGCCGGAGAGCTTGCCCGAGGCCTGCGCGGCCATGTACATCGAGGCTTCTTCGATGGTGGTCAGTTGCAGGTCGAGGCCGGCTTCCTTGAAGTAGCCGAGGTCACGGGCCAGGTACAGGGTGCCGTAACCGACCCAGGTGGTGTGGCCGATGGACAGGGTGCCGGCCTGGGCGGTGGCGGCCATGCCGGCAGCCAGTGCGGTGCACGCGAAGGAACGGACGATACGGTGGTGCAAGGACGATTTCATGTAGCACTCCCACAGCCTGTTGGCTCGTTATTGGTTTACGTGGGGCAGGGATTGGCCAGTGGCCGAATTACACGTTTACGGGCCGACTTCGTTGGATCGGCGCCTGATTCTTCGCCGCCCTCTGTGGGGCGGTTTCGGGGGCTTTTCGTGGGAGCGGCTTTAGCCGCGATATCGCGGATGAATCCGCTCCTACAGCCTTCGGCTCACATCAGGTTCAGCTCACGCCCAGTGCGATCCACCGCGCGTTTGGTCTTCTCCACCAGTTCGTCCAGCTCGGCATGCGTGGCCACCAGGGCCGGCGCCATGATCATGCGGCCGAGGGTGGAGCGAATGATCAGGCCCTCGTCGAAGCCGACGGTGCGGCAGTGCCAGGCGATGTCGTTCTCGTTGGCGAAGCGCTTGCGCTTGGCCTTGTCCTCGGCAAACTGCAATGCGGCGACCAGGCCGGTGCCCTGGATATCGCCGATCAGCGGGTGACCTTCGAAGGTCTCGCGCAGCAGTTTCTGCAG
This sequence comes from Pseudomonas mendocina, assembly GCF_003008615.1. Lineage (NCBI taxonomy): Bacteria > Pseudomonadati > Pseudomonadota > Gammaproteobacteria > Pseudomonadales > Pseudomonadaceae > Ectopseudomonas > Ectopseudomonas mendocina. Next base: position 2,601,872 of record NZ_CP027657.1, on the reverse strand, counting down.
GTACGGGCCGGTATCGGTCTTGACCGTCTCGACGATCTTCTCGTCGCGCAGCGCGGTGAGATTGGCGATGGCCACGGCGGCGGCCACCGGGTGGCCGGCGTAGGTCAGGCCGTGGGCGAACACGCCGCCTTCCTGCACCAGGGCGTCGGCGATGCGACCGCTGAGCACCAGGCCACCCATGGGGATGTAACCGCTGGTCAGGCCCTTGGCGATGGTCAGGGTGTCGGGCTGGAAGCCGAAATGCTGGTGGGCGAACCACTCACCGGTACGGCCAAAGCCACCGATCACCTCGTCGGCGCAGAGCAGCACGTCGTACTGGCGGCAGATACGCTGCACCTCGGCCCAGTAGCTGGCCGGCGGGAAGATCATGCCGCCGGCGCCCTGGAAGGGTTCGGCGACGAAGGCAGCGACGTTCTCGGCGCCCAGTTCGAGGATCTTCGCTTCCAGCTCGCGGGCGGCCTTGAGGCCGAAGGCTTCTTCGGACAAGTCGCCACCCTCGGCAAAGTAGTAGGGCTCACCGATATGGGCGAAGCCCGGCAGCATGCCGCCCATCTCGTGCATGAAACCCATACCGCCAAGCGCGGTGCTGCCCAGGGTAGAGCCGTGATAGCCGTTCCAGCGGCCGATCATCACGGTCTTGCTCGGCTTGCCGACCACCTGCCAGTAGCGGCGCACGGTGCGGATCAGCACCTCGTTGGCCTCGGAGCCGGAGTTGGTGTAGATGGCGTGGCTGTAGTGCTTGGGCAGCAGGCTGAAGAGCAGCTCGGACAGCTCCACCACGCGCGGATGCGTGGTGTGGAAGAACAAGTTGTAGTACGGCAGCTCTTCGAGCTGGCGCGTTGCGGCGGCATTCAGGTCGGCGCGGCCATAGCCCAGCGCGGTGCACCACAAGCCGGACATGCCATCCAGATAGCGCTTGCCGTCCGTGTCCCAGAGGTTCAGGCCCTGGCCCTTGGCGATGACCAGCGCGCCCTTCTCGTTGAGCGCCCTCTGGTCGAGGAAGGCATGGATATGGTGCGCCGCATCCAGTGCCTGGTATTCGGATGTGCTGTGCTTCGGGGCAGTCATCGCAAGGTCTCCGCCAGTGGCGTGTAGAGTGCGCCGTGCGCACCGTTAATAATCTGATCAACTCCACCTGGTGCGCACAGCGCACCCTACAAACCGGGGAGCCATCCGGTGTGCGCGGCGCACCCTAGGGACGCAGTTGGAACCAGGTGGTTTTCAGTTGGGTGTACTTGTCGAACGAATGCAGCGACAGGTCGCGGCCAAAGCCGGACTGCTTGCCGCCACCGAACGGCGTGCTGACGTCCAGCGCATCGACGGTGTTGACCGACACGGTGCCGGCCTTGAGGCGACGGGCGACACGGTGGGCGCGGTTGAGGTCGTCGCTCCACAGCGAGGCGGCCAGGCCGTAGACGCTGTCGTTGGCCAGGGCCACGGCTTCGTCCTCGGAATCGAACGGCAGCACCGCCAGCACCGGGCCGAAGACTTCCTCGCGGGCCAGGCGGCTGCTCGGCGTTACGCTGGTGAAAATGGTCGGCGCGATAAAGTTGTCCGAGCGGCCTACAGTCAGTTGCTCGCCGCCGCAGACCAGGCGTGCGCCGTCGGCCTGGGCGTCCTTGATGAAGTCCATGATCCGTGCGGTCTGCCGCGCTTCGACGATGGCACCGGCACGGCTGGCCGGGTCGAGTGGATCGCCGGGCAGCCAGTCGCGTGCCTTGGCCTGCAGGCGCTCGACGAATTCGTCATGGATCGAACGCTGCACCAGCAGGCGCGAGTTGGCCGAGCACACCTCGCCCTGGTTGAAGAAGATGCCGAAGGCGGCCTTCTCGGCGGCCAGGTCGAGATCCTGGCTGTCGGCGAACACCAGATTGGCGCTCTTGCCACCGCACTCCAGCCACACCTGCTTGAGGTTGGACTGCGCCGAGTAGCCCATGAAGTATTTGCCCACCTCGGTGGAGCCGGTAAAGGCCAGGCAGTCGACGTCCATATGCAGACCAAGGGCCTTGCCGGCGCTCTCGCCTAGCCCCGGCACCACGTTCAGCACGCCTTCCGGCAGGCCGGCCTGCAGCGCCAGCTCGGCCAGGCGCAGGGCGGAGAACGGCGACTGCTCGGCGGGCTTGAGCACCACCGAGTTGCCGGCAGCCAGGGCTGGCGCCAGCTTCCAGGCGGCCATGTCCAGCGGGAAATTCCACGGCACCACGGCGGCGACCACGCCCAGCGCTTCACGGGTGATGGTGGCGAGCACGTTGCGCGCACTGGGCGCGACTTCGTCGTAGAGCTTGTCGAGGCTCTCGGCGTACCAGCGGAACACGCCGGCGGCACCGGGCACGTCGATATTCCAGGCATCCATCACCGGCTTGCCCATGTTCAGCGAATCGAGCAGTGCCAGTTCGTCGCGATGGGCCAGGATCAGCTCGGCCAGGCGCAGCAGCACCTGCTTGCGCTCGCTCGGGGAGCGCTGCGACCAGACGCCAGCGTCGAAGGCCTGGCGGGCGCTGCGCACGGCCAGCTCGACCTCGGCCTCGCCACAGGCGGCGACCTGCGCCAGCACCTGGCCGGTGGCCGGGTTGATGGCCGCGAAGGTAGCGCCGGACTGCGCCGCCACACGGCGACCACCGATGATGGCCTGTTCGATGAAGGCTTGCTGCCGGGCGCGTTGCTGCCAGTCGCTGAGTTCGTACACCACAGTCCCCTTGTACCGTTTGGCGGTTGCGGAACTGATGGTGGCGCAAGCCCGAAGATAGGAAAAATATTAAAAATGTCGCCGGGACATACGAAAAAGATGGTCACACCCGCACCAAGGTAGTGCAGCCCGCCAACTCCTTGTGCAAATACCCAATGACGCGCCGCAAGGCCGCGCCACGCCTGACGCGAAGCACACCAGACAGTCCAACGCCACGCACCATTTCAGCCCGCACTACACCTTGCAGGGTGGGCCGGGCGGCGATCCGTTTCAGCGCGTAGGGTGGGCTTCAGTCCACCACCACATGCAGACGCTCGCCATCAGCACCGAGTACGACTCTTGCAAGGCATCCCCCGCCCAGGGCCATAAAAAATATGGCCACTGGCAAACAAGATGCTCGCCTACCGCCCCCTGATCTGCGGGTATGGTGAGAACCAGAAGAAGATCGACCGAGGTTCCTTGCGTGGCTGCCTACACCCTGCGTCAACTCAAGTATTTCGTCACCACCGTCGAATGCGGTAGCGTCGCCGAGGCGTCGCGCAAGCTGTACATCGCCCAGCCCTCCATCTCCACAGCAATCAAGGGCCTGGAAGAAAGCTTCGGCGTGCAGCTGTTCATCCGCCACCACGCCCAGGGCGTCTCACTCACCCCCAGTGGTGCGCGCTTCTACCGCAAGGCGCAGGAGCTGCTGCGCATGGCGCACGAGTTCGAACAGAACGCCCTGGCCGACAACGACGTGGTGGCCGGGCAGATCGACATCGGCTGCTTCGAGACGGTCGCCCCGCTCTACCTGCCACGCCTGATCGCCGGCTTTCGCCAGCGCTACCCCGGCGTGGAAATCCGTCTGCACGACGGCGAGCAGCACGAGCTGGTGCAGGGCCTGACCGCCGGCCGCTTCGACCTGGCGATCTTCTACGAGCACGACCTGGACGGCACCATCGAGACCGAACCGCTGATGCCGCCGCAACGTCCCTACGCGTTGCTGCCCGAAGGCCACCGCTACGCCGCCCAGGCACAAGTGTCGCTGCGCGACCTGGTGCTCGACCCGATGATCCTGCTCGACGTGCTGCCGAGCCGGGGCTACTTCGTGAGCATCTTCGAGGAGCTGGGCCTGTCACCGAACATCGTGTTCAGCTCGCCCTCCATCGAGATGGTGCGCGGCATGGTCGGCCAGGGCTTCGGCTTCTCGGTGCTGGTCACCCGCCCCCACTGCAACACCACCTACGACGGCAAGCAGGTGGTGTGCGTGAACATCACCGAGGACGTCACCGGTTCCGGCCTGGTCGCAGCCTGGCTGAAGCGCGCACAACTGACCAAACCGGCGCAGTTGTTCGTCGACTACTGCAAGGCGGAGCTGGGCGAGAAGCGCGTGGCGCAGCCCGCCTGAATCCGGCGACTCAGACCTGGAACTGCATGACGGCGTTGCGCATGCCCTGCGCCACCCGTTCCAGTTCCTCGGCCGAGTGCGCCAGCTCGTTCACCGCCTGGGCGTTGTGCTGAGCCATCTGCGCGATCTGCTCGACACGCTGCGCCACCTCGCTGCTGGCATTGCTCTGCTCGCCGATGGTTTGGGAAATCTCCTCCACCACCTGGGCGGCGCGTTGCGCGCCATCACGTATTTCATTGATTGAATCGCCGGCCTGGTGCGCCAGGGTCACGCCATCGTTCACCCGGGTCACACCGGCCTGCATGCTGTCCACCGCCAGGTGGGTATTGCTGCGAATGCGCCCGATCATGTCGGTGATTTCCTGGGTCGAGTGCGCGGTGCGGGCGGCCAGGTTGCGCACCTCATCGGCGACCACGGCGAAACCACGCCCGGCCTCCCCCGCGCGTGCAGCCTCGATCGCGGCATTGAGGGCGAGCAGGTTGGTCTGCTCGGCGATGCTCTTGATGACCTGAATGATCGAATGGATTTCCTCGGATGAACGCCCCAACTCGGTAATCGTCTCGGACGACGAGGTGACCGCCTCGGCGATACGGTTCATGCCGTCGACCACACCGAGGATGACCTGGCCACCGCTGTCGGCCAGTTGCCCGGAATGAGCGGAAATGCCTTTGGCATCGTGGGCGTGCGTGGAGACCTGGGCGATGTTCTGGATCATCTGCTCCATGGCCGCAGCCATGCTCGTGGCACTGTCCGCCTGCTGGGTCGAGTCCTGCAGAATACGTTGGGCCGTGCCGGTCAGCGCGCGGGCGGTGTGCTGCAACTGCTCGCTGTTCTGGGTGATGCTGCTGATCATCCGGCCGAGGTTGCCCTGCATCTCGGCCAGCGCCTGCAGCAGGTGGCCGGCCTCGTCCTGCCGATCCACATCGATGCGACCGCGCAGGTTACCGCTGGCGATGGCGCGCGCAGCGTCGACGGAACGTTGTAGCGGTCCGAGCACGCTGCGCATCAGGCTCCAGGTGATCAGGCCGAGCAGCAGACTGACCAGCACGATGCCGGTGATCAGATAGACCGAGGCCTGGCTTACGGCAGTCTGACCACTCTGGTGAGCAGCACTCACCTGCTCTTCGATCAGGCTGCTGAGCGCCTCGTTCTTGGCTTCGAGCTCGCTGAAACGCTGCATGAACTCGGACATTCCCGCTTTGGCGGCCTGCGCGTCGCGCAGGGCCGTTTCAGTGATCTGCTCGGCTTCGGCGATGTAGGCGGTGAGCGCTGGTTGCGACTGGGCAATGGCCTGCTGGATGTCGGCCGGTAGCGGCAACTGGGCGTTGGCGGCCAGGGCACGCTTGAACCAGTCGGCATGCTCGCGCAGATCCTTGCGCACCTGCTCGGCAGCGGCCTGATCACCGGCCTCGACGCTGAAAGCGGCTAACACATCGGCGCGCAGCGCGTCGTGCATCATGTCCCCCTCCAGGTGGTTGCGCAGCGCGGCGACGCTCAGCTCGTTCTGCGCCAGCGCGCCATTGAGTTGGGTCTGGCCCCAGAAACCCACCGCGCCCAGGCCCGCGGCAACGGCCACGCTCAGTACTCCGCTGGCGATCATCTTCTGACGAATATTCATGGGCTGCTGTCTGGCTGTGGCCTCGGGAGCTGTAAGTCTAGTTCAGCTGCCAGAGCTGCAAGGGCGGGCCAGAAATACCGGGTCGAGCTAGTCGAACACGGGGCGCAAGAAGCTGCGCTCGTAGCTGAGGATACAGCGCGTCTCTTCGGCATAGCGGAAGGCCGCCTGGCATTCGGCGTCGGCGAAGGAGTCCTGCCGATAGCGTTCGTAGTCAGCCAGGCTGGGGAAGCTGAACAGCGCCAGGGCGACGTTGTTGGCACCTTCCGAGGGCAGGAAGTAGCCATGATGGCTGCCGCCGAAACGCTCCACCAGCGGAATCCACAGCTTGGCGTAGTGCTCGAATTCCTTGAGCTTGTAGGGGTCGACGATATAGCGCAGGTAGCAGGTGATCATGGGCGTCCTTCATTGCGGGTGGATTCGATGAAGCGGGGATATAAACACGACGAAAAATCCACGCGCCATTCTTTTCCCGCATCACGCCAGCAACCGGCGGTGCGCACGGCGCACCCTACCCGGTGACCAGCTTCACGTAGCCCGGATGAAATCCGGGAGACAGGCGATACCGAGTCCCCGGATTGCATCCGGGCTACGCATCACACCCCGACCACCAATTCACGCAAACGCTCGCCATCGATGGCCCGGCACGTCCCTTCGGGCTTCTGCATCGGAGAATCCTCGGCAGCCAGCATGGCGTTGAGCACCGCCTCGTCGGTGGCCTGCACGGCGGCCAGGTACAGGGCGTCGAAGCACTCGTCGTTGAGGTAGTCGAGGTTCAGCCGCGCTTGCGACACCTGTGGCAAGGGCCGTGGGTTGGCCACACTGAAGGCCAGGAAGATATCGCCGGAGTTGTTGCCACCCGGCGTGCCGGCCAGGGCGATGCCGAGGCCGGCGCGCTGGGCCAGGCGCTTGAGCTGGTGCGGCAGCAACGGCGCGTCGGTGGCGAGGATGACGATGATCGAGCCGCGCTCGCGCTCCAGCCCGGCTGGCAGTTCATCTTCCAGGCGCTCGCCGACCGGCACGCCACAGACCTTGAGCCAGGCGCGCTGACCATGGTTGGCCTGCACCAGGGCGCCGAGGGTGTAGGTTTGGCCGTCGATTTCGACCAGGCGCGAAGCGCTGCCGGTGCCGCCCTTGTAGCCGTAGCAAATCATGCCGTTGCCGCCGCCAACGTTGCCTTCGGCGATGGCACCGCCTTGCGCCGCATCCAGCGCAGCCAGGGCATCGGCCTCGCTGACATGCTGGCCGTTGATGTCGTTGATCACCCCGTCGTAGGTCTCGGCCACCACCGGCATGGCCCACAGGTGCTCGCGCTGCCAGGCATCGGCGTACTGCTGGATCGTCCAGCGTGCGGCGGCGTGATGGACGATGCCGACGCTGTGCGAGTTGGTGATGCACAGCGGGCCGACGAAGTAGCCACCATGTTCGATCCAGTGCGTGCCGGTCATCTCGCCATTGCCGTTGAGCGCATGAAAGCCCGCCCATACCGGCTGCGCCTCGCTATCGCGGCCACGCGGCAGGATGGCGGTGACGCCGGTCTGGATGCGCCGGCCGTTGGCGGCCACGCCATCGAGGGTGCGGTAGCCGACCAGCACGCCGGGCACGTCGGTGATGGCGTTGTACGGGCCGGGGGTGCCGGGCAGCGGCAGGCCGAGTTCGCGGGCGCGAGGTTTAGCCATGGGAGTCATCCTGGGAAGTGGCGGGCTTGCGATTGCGCAGGTACAGGCCGAGGGCGGCGATCAGCAGCGAGGCAATCAGCAGCAGGGTGGCGATGGCGTTGATCTCCGGCTTGATGCCGCGGCGGATCATGCCGTAGATGAAGACCGGCAGCGTGGTGGAGTCCACCCCGGCGATGAAGTAGGTGATCACCAGGTCGTCCATCGAGATGATGAACGCCAGCAGAGCGCCACCGACCACGCCGGGCAGGATCTGCGGCAGGGTCACGCGGCGAAAGGTCGTCCAGGGTGAGGCGCCAAGGTCGGCCGAAGCTTCCTCCAGGCGCGTGTCCATGCCGGCCAGGCGCGCGCTGACGATCAGGAACACGTAGCTGATCAGGAAGGTGCAATGGCCGATGATGATCGAGCCCTTGCCCAGCGGCATGCCGACGCCGACGAAGAAGATCAGCAAGGCGATGCCAAGCACGATGTCGGGCATCAGCATCGGCATGAACAGCAGCACCCGGTAGAACGTCTGCAGGCGGAAGCGATAGCGCGCAATCGCCAGCGCGGTGAGCGTGCCGATCACGGTGGAGATCGCCGTGGTCGTCAGCGCCACCACCAGGCTGGTGCGCAGCGCGGCCAGCAACTGGTCGGTGGATTCGACGTACAGCGCGTTCTCGCTGAGGTTGGTGGATAGGCCGAACAACGAGCGATACCAGTCCAGGCTGAAGCCGTCCCAGATCATCATGTTGATCGGGTTGCTGTTGAACGAGTAGGCGACGATCAGGCCGATCGGCAGGTACAGGAAGACGAAGAAGGCCAGGCTGTAGCCGCCCAGCAGACGGCGCCCAAGGTTGGCGAGCAAGGTGTTCATCGGCTGGCCTCCGGTGCGCTGTTGCGCCCTTGCGCCAGCACGTAGAGCACCAGACACACCAGCACCGCGGCCATCAGCAGCATGGCCAGGGCGGCGCCGAACGGCCAGTTGCGCGCGGCGAGAAACTGCTGCTCGACCAGGCTGCCGATCATCAATACGCGCGCGCCGCCGAGCAGTGACGGCACGATGAAGTTACCCAGGCTGGGAATGAACACGATGATCGAGCCGGCGGCGATACCCGGCAGGGTCAGCGGGAAGATCACCTTCCAGAAGCTCTGCCAGCGGCTCGCGCCAAGGTCGGCGGAGGCTTCCAGCAGGCGCTTGTCGAGCTTCTCGACGCTGGCGTAGACGGGCATGAACATGAACGGGATGAAGATGTAGGTCATGCCGATCAGCACCGCGGTCTCGGTGTAGATCAGCTCCACCGGGTTGTGGATGCCCAGCGCCAGCAGCGTGGTGTTGATCACCCCGCTGGGGCGCAGGATCAGCAGCCAGGCGTAGAGGCGCACGATCAGGCTGGTGAAGAACGGCAGGGTGATCAGGAACAGGCAGAAGTTGCGCATCCGCTCCGGCTGACGCGCCACCCAGAAGGCCGCCGGGTAGCACAGCGCCAAGGTCGCCAGCACGGTCAGCCCGGCCAGCTTGAACGAGCGCAGGATGATTTCCAGGTAGACCGGATCGAACTCCTCGTTGACGCCATCGGCCCAGCCCAGCACCCGGCCGAAGTTGTCCGGGTAGAAGCTCCACTCGACGCCGCCGTAAAGCCCCGGCTCGAGCAGGCTGTAGACGGCCATGATGGTCAGCGGGGCGAGGAAGAACACGCCGATGATCAGCGTCACCGGGGTCAGCAGGCCGACCAGGCGCAGGCGCTCGCGCATTGGCATCAGGCACCTCCGGGGATCAGGTGCGCGGCCGTAAGCCCATACCAGAGCTGCACGCTATCGCCGGTGCGCAGGCGTTGCGGCGCGGCGTCACGCAGCACCGCCTTGACCAGGCGGCCGTGGCTGGTGCGCAGCAGCAATTCGAAGTCCTTGCCGATGAACAGCAGTTGCTCCAGGCGTCCTTCCAGCGCGGCGAAACCCTCGCCGGGGCACTGCAGGTGGAACTGCTCGGGGCGTAGCATGAGCTGGGCGTATTGGCCCACTCTCAGGCCGGGATGGCGCACCTGCAGCAGGTCACCCTGGCTGTCGAGCAGGTAGGCGATGCCGTCGTTGACCGAGCCGACGTGCACGTCGAACAGGTTGCTCTCGCCGATGAAGCCGGCGACGAAGGCGTTGGCCGGGCGGTGGTAGATCTCCGCGGGAGCACCGATCTGCTGGATATGGCCGCCATTGAGCACGACGATACGGTCGCTCATGGTCAGCGCTTCTTCCTGATCGTGGGTGACGAAGACGAAGGCGATGCCCAACTCGTGCTGCAGGTTCTTCAGCTCGCGCTGCATGGCCTGCCGTAGCTGGCGGTCGAGCGCCGACAGCGGCTCGTCGAGCAGCAGCAGGGCCGGGCGATCGACGATGGCGCGGGCCAGCGCCACACGTTGCTGCTGACCGCCGGACAGCTGGCCGGGCTTGCGCCGCTCCATGCCGGCCAGGCCGACCATCTCCAGCGCCTCGCCGACGCGCTGGCGTTTCTCGGTCTTGCCGACGCCGCGCACATCCAGCGCATAGCCGACGTTGTCGCCGATGCTCATGTGCGGGAACAGCGCATAGCTCTGGAACACCGTGTGCACCGGGCGGCGGTGCGGCGGCACCAGGTTCATCGGCTGGCCTTGGATCAGCAGCTCGCCGCCATCGAGTTGCTCGAAGCCGCTGATGGTACGCAGCAACGTGGTCTTGCCGCAGCCGGACGGCCCCAGCAGGGTGACGAATTCATTGGCGCCGACAGCCAGGTCGAGGCCGTCGAGGGCACGTACCAGATGCCCTTCCGGCGCACGGTAGTGCTTCACCGCGCCACGGATCTCGACCACCGGCGCGATTTGGGTGAAAGCGGTCATGGAGGACTCCACTGAAGGTCGGAGCGGTCGCGGCTGGAGCCCTGCCCACAGATTGCATGACTTGTGGGAGGGGCTTCAGCCGCGACCTAACTACACAGGCTGACTCAGTTGGCGGTACGCACGCGCGTCCACACCCGGTCGTACTGCTTCAGACCCTTGCCGATATCTTCGAAGATCTGCAGCTTGGCCATCACCTCGGCCGGCGGGTTGACCTGCGGGTTGTCACGCAGCTCGGCCGGCAGCAACTTCAGCGCTTCCTTGTTCGGCGTGCCGTTCATTTGCTGCGCGGTGTTCAGCGCAGCGATCTCCGGCTGCAGGAAGAAGCTCATGAAGCGCTTGGCGTTGGCCTTGTTCGGCGCGCTCTTGAGCACGCACATGTCCTCCTGGTACATCGTCGCGCCTTCCTTGGGGATGACGTAGGCGAGGTTCTGCGGATCCTGCTTCACGTACATCATGGCGCCGACGAAATAGTGCGCGGCGGCGGCATCACCGGACTGCACCATCGGCACGCTGTCGTAGGTGAAGGCGGAGATCAGCGGTTTGCGTTCGATCAGCCAGTCGGCGGCCTGCTTGAGTTCGCCTGGCTCGGTGCTGTTGACCGACTTGCCGTCCTTGATCAGGCCGACGCCGAGGGTTTCGCGCATGTCGTCGAGCATGATCACCTTCTTGCCGGCCTTGGCCTCGGCGAAGAAGTCGTCCCAGCTCTCGATCGGCTTGGAGACCTTGTTCTTGTTGTAGAAGATGCCCACGCTGCCCCAGGCGTAGGGCATGCAGTATTCGCCCTTGGGGTCGGACTTGGAACGCAGGAAGGCGGGGTCGATATTGGCGAAGGCGACGTCCTGGTTGATGTCGGTCTTCTCCAGCAGACCGAGGGCGGCCATGGTGTCGTGCATGTGCACCGAGGGGAAGACGATGTCGTAGCCTTTGGCGCCGGCCTGCAGCTTGGCCAGCATCTCTTCGTTGCTGCCGTAGGTGTCGAGCGACACCTTGATGCCGGTCTCGGCGGTGAAGCGGGTCAGCACCTCGGGGTTGATGTAGTCGCCCCAGTTGTACAGGCGAAGTTCTTCGGCGGCCTGGGCGGCGCCGGTGACGAGGCCGCTGCCAAGCGCGACGCACAGGGCGAGATGACGCAGTATGGGCATGTTCCTGTTCTCCACTGTTGTGGCCGCGCCAGGGCGCGGCATTTGCTTGTTGCGGCAGGAAGCGCGAGCGTCGACTGCGGAGCGGAAAGACTTTTAGCGGCTTTCTTCACTCGGGTAACGGCCAATCGACATCTCTTTGCATTACGGTTGCAGAGTAGAATATATTTCTTCCAAAGATCAATACTCTGACATTTAAATGTCAGAACGATTTGGCATGGCAGGGGAATCGGACATGCTCGATGGCAAGATGGAGCACCTGGAAGGCAAGCTGACGCCGGCCGAGCGCACCCTGTGGGCCTATATCCAGGCCAACCTGGAGACCCTGGCGTTCGAGAACGGCGCCAGCCTGGCAGCCAAGAGCGGGGTCAGCCCCAATACGGTCAGCCGCTTCCTGCGCCGGCTCGGCTACAAGGGCCTGAAAAGCCTGAAGGACGAGCTGCGCGACGAAGTGCGCGTGCAATCGCTGCTCAACCCGGCGCTGATCGAGCGGGTCGAGCAGCCGGAAGACCTGGTGGCCCACCTCAACGAGGAAATCGAAGCGCTGCGCGCCTTCGCCGAGCTGCTCGGCAGCCAGCACTGGCGCGACATCGTGGCGCGCGTGGGGGATGCAGAACGGGTGTTCGTCTGTGGCTTCCAGACCATTCGTGGGCTGGCCGAAGATTTCGCCAACCGCCTGGCCCTGGTGCGCTCGGGCGTGGAATTTCTCGACCTCTACAGCGGCGTGCTCGGCCAGTGGTTGGACAGCCATAACCAGCGTTGCTGCGTGATCCTGATCGACATCGCGCCCTACGCCGATGCCGGCATCGCCTTCGCCAACAACTGCCTGAAGCAGAATACCGACCTGGTGGTGTTCACCGACGAATACGGCATCGCCAAACATATCGACACGCCGCACATCGTCACCATGAAGACCAAGACCGGGCTGATACTCGAATCCACCGGCGGCCTGACCAGCGCCCTGAACGTGCTGCTGCACTGTGTCGCCAGCGACCACAAGGATCAACTCAAGGAACGCCTCGGCGCCTACCGGGCGCGGGTCGAGAGCCTCAAGCTGTACCGCACGTAAAGGGCAGAGCCCTGTCGTTGCTCCCGCAAAGGAGCGGGATCAGATACTGCAGCCTCTCTGGATTCCCGCCTTCGCGGGAATGACGGGCGGGAGTGTGCTGGACTCAACTGACCAGTACTGGATTCATGCCTGCGCAGAAATCGTGTTACTGGAGCCATGCTCACGTCACTCCCGCGAAGGCGGGAGCCCAGATACTACAGCCCCTTTGCATTCTCGCCTTCGCAGGCATGACGGGCAGGAGCGGCAACAGCCAAACTCACCCACTACACTTATGGGCCAGGAACATTCACGTCCAGGAAGGACAACCATGCCCAGGTCACCCGCCGTCTACATCCTCGCCAGCCAACGCAATGGCACGCTCTACATTGGCGTGACCAGCAATCTCTGCAAACGTATCTGGGAACATCGTAACGATTGCGTCGCGGGCTTCACCCAACGCTATGGCGTGCACCAACTGGTCTATTACGAAATGCATGAGAGCATGCTCACCGCCATCACACGCGAAAAACAGTTGAAGAAGTGGCGGCGGGAATGGAAGTTGCGCCTGATCGAGTCGGGTAATCCTGGATGGCAAGACTTGTGGGAAGAAATCGTCGGCTAGATGGACTGGCGCACCATCTACACACTCTGCTGCCGCGCCGCTGGGTTCCCGCCTGCGCGGGAATGACGGGACGGGAATGTACCGAACTCATATGACCAGTACTGGATTCCGCCTGCGCAGGAATAATGGTGCTGAAGCCGTGCTCACGTCATTCCCACGAAGTCGGGAGCCCAACATCAGCAGACCACGAACACCAGGTTCAAACGCCATTCCCGCGCAGGCGGGAATCCAGGCAGGCGGCAGGGTACTTCGCTCAGGCCCGTCAATCGCCCTGCAGCATCCACCCTGCCAGACCCGCCAGCATGGCGTCACAGCGGGCCAGTTGATCGAGACTGACGAATTCGTCCGGCTTGTGCCCCTGCTCCATGCTGCCAGGGCCGCAGACCACGGTGGCCACGCCGGCCTCGTCGAACAGACCGCCTTCGGTGCCGAAGGCGACGGTGGTGAAGTCCTCGCGCTCGGCTATCAGCGCCAGCAGCTGTGCCGCGTCGCTGGCAGCGTCGGTAAGCAGGCCGGGATAGCTGGACAGCTCGCTGAAACGAATGTCGCTGGCCGCGCTCACCGCACGCATGCGCGGCAGCAGCTCGCGCTCGGCGTAGTCGCGCAGCTCGGCGGCGACCTGCTGCGGGTCGTCGGCCGGCAGCGCGCGCATCTCGAAATCGAAGCGGCATTCGGCGGGCACGATGTTCAATGCGCGACCGCCCTGGATCACCCCGGTCTGCACCGTGGAGTACGGCGGATCGAAACGCGGGTCATGGTGCTCGGGCGCGGCCAGGCGCTCACCGATCTCGCCGAGGCGGCCGATCAGTTTCGCCGCGTATTCGATGGCATTCACCCCCTGCGGCGCATAGGCCGAATGGCAGGCGGCGCCGTGCACCTCGCAGCGCATCGCCAGCTTGCCCTTGTGGCCGAGCACCGGACGCATCTCGGTGGGCTCGCCGATCAGGCAGATGGCCGGGCGCTCGGGGCTGGCGCGCAGGCGCTCGACCAGGCTGCGCACGCCGAGGCAGCCGACCTCCTCGTCGTAGGAAATGGCGATGTGCAGCGGCAGGCGCAGCGGCGCGGCGAGAAAGCGCGGCAGCGCCGCCAGCACGCAGGCGATAAAGCCCTTCATATCCGCCGTGCCGCGCCCGTACAGGCGGCCGTCGCGTTCGCTCAGTTGGAACGGTGGCACGCTCCAGTTCTGGCCGTCGACCGGCACCACGTCGCTGTGTCCGGAGAGCATCACCCCGCCCGCCCCTGCCGGGCCGATGCGCGCATAGAGGTTGGCCTTGCTGCGTTCGGCGTTGAACAGCAGCTCGCTGTCGATGCCGAGACCAGCCAGGTAGGCACGCACGTAATCGATCAGTGCCAGGTTGGATTCGCGGCTGGTGGTGTCGAAGGCGATCAGGTCGGCGAGCAGGTCGCGGCTGGTGGGCATGGGTGGTTACCGGTGAAAGGTTGATCGATGCTCCTGTGGGAGGCGCTTTAGCGGCGACAGTTCAAGGTCGCGGCTGAAGCCCCTCCCACGATCTGGGTGCAGTGTGGCGCTTTCATCCCAGGACACATGCGGTGGACGAAAAGAGCGTCGTCCACCCTACGACTGGGTGTGTGGTTGTGGGAGGCGCTCAGCGGCGACGAAGGGTACGCGCCAAGTCGCGGCTGAAGCCCCTCCCACAGGTCGTCCAACCTACTCGTCACCCGGTACGCCATAACTCGGCGCGGCGGTTGGGTCGAGGGCGCGGGTGATGTAATCGTGCAATTGCGGCTCGTAGGCGCGCCAGAGTTTATCCAGCTCGCCGATAGGGTCGTGCTCGGCCCAGTCGACGCGCAGGTCGACCACCGGCCAGACCAGATCACCGACCACCGACAGCGCCGCCGAATGCACCGGCCCGGCCTCGCCACCGGCGGCCATCGCCGCGTGCATGGCTGCCAGCAGGCGATCCGGCAGGCCGCCGTCGGCCTGCTCGAAAGCCTCGACCATGGCGTCGATCACCGCTGTGGAGGCCAGCAGATTGCCGGCTGCCACGCACTGCTCGCCGGCGCGCGCATGGTGCACACCAAGGGCTTCGCTGCCGGAAAAATGCGCGCTGGCGCCATGGCTGTCGATCACCGTCACCTGGCGGTACTGGCCGTAGCCATTGCGCGCCAGCGCCTGCTCCAGCGCACTGGCCGGCGCCTCGCCCGCCTCCAGGCGGTCGAGAATCTGCGGGCCGAGCGCCGGCAGGGTGATGTTCTGCGTCGACACCGCGCCGACCCCGGCACGCAGCCAGGGGCAACGGGCGCCGACGGCGATGCTGGAGGAGCTGATGGCGATGCCGAGGTGCCCGGTTTCCGGGCAGCGGCCGACGATGGAAAAGGTCATGCCTGGCCTCCGGCGCTCGGCCAGTCATCGGGAATCACGGCAATCACGTCGATCTCCATCAGCCATTGCGGCTGGCCGAGCGCCGAGACCACCAGTCCGGTGGAAATCGGGAATACGCCCTTGAGCCATTTGCCGACCTCCTTGTACACCGGCTCGCGGTAGCGCGGGTCGATGATATAGGTGGTGGTCTTGACGATATGCGAGAGGTCGCTGCCAGCTTCTTCCAGCAGTTGCTTGAGGTTCTTCATCGCCTGCTCGGTCTGCGCCTGCGGGTCGCCGAGGCCAACCAGGTTGCCGTCGAAATCGGTGCCGACCTGGCCGCGCACGTACACGGTGTTACCGGCGCGCACGGCCTGGCACAGGTCGTTGTCCAGGGACTGATTGGGGTAGGTGTCCTTGGTGTTGAACATGCGGATGCGGGTATGAGTGGGCATCAGCGGACTCCGGTGAGGCTGACTTTGCCAGCGCTGGATTCGAGGGTCGCGGCGTCACGCTGAGCAGCGTCGCGGTAGGCGGTGTACTTGCGCTGGGTGGCGATGTGGTCGGCGATGTGGCGGGCGTCGTGCCACACGCCCCAGATGAAGGTGGAGCCACGGCGCGACAGCCAGGGTAGGCCGACGAAGTACACCCCCGGCTCGCTGGACACGCCGCGCTGGTGCTTCGGCTTGCCGTTGGCGTCGAAGGCATCGACCTGCAACCAGCTGAAGTCCGTGGCGTAGCCGGTGGCCCAGATGATCGAGGTGACGCCGGCTGCGGCCAGGTCGAGGCTTTGCAACGGCTCGCGGACGCACGCCGGCTCAGGGAAGCGGCGGCGCGCCTCGGGCTCTTGTGGCAGGTCAAGCCCGTTGCGTTCGATATAGGCATCGGCGGCATCGAGCAGCGACAGGTAGTTCTCGTCACCGCGCGCCAGGTTCTCCGCCAGGTCATCGGCGAACTGCGCCACGCCATCCGCGAAGGCGCGGGTCAGGCCTACCAGGGTGATGCCCTGCGCGGCCAGCTCACGAAAATCGATGGTGCGCCCGCCATGGGCGCCGCTGACGGCGATGGTCACATGCTCCTTGCCGGGCTGCACGGTTTCCAGATCCCACAGGCCGAGCACGCCGAGCCACCAGACGAAATCGCGCCCGCGATAGCTGCGCGGCGGCCGGTCGTGGGCGCCGACGGAGAGGTACACCTGGCGCCCGGCGCGGTTCAGCTCGTCGGCGATCTGCACGCCGGAAGAACCGGCGCCGACCACCAGCACCGCGCCTTCGGGCAGTTGCTGCGGATTGCGGTAGTGCGCCGAGTGGATCTGCAGCAGGCTGTCGTCCTGCGGGGCGATGGCCGGGATCACCGGGCGCTGGAACGGGCCGGTGGCGGCGACCACGCGATTGGCGTGGATAGTGCCCTCGGAGGTTTCCACGATAAAGCCGGCGCGGCCGGGCGCGCGTACCACCTGCTTGACCTCGACGCCGGTGCGGATCGGCGCGTCGATCATCTGCGCGTAGGCCTCGAAGTAGTCGGCCACCTGATCCTTGTGGGCGAAGTCGTCCGGGCCGAGATCGGGGAATTCCATGCCGGGGAAGCGGTCATGCCAGACCGGGCCGTTGGTCACCAGCGAATCCCAGCGCACCGTGCGCCAGGCCTCGGCGATGCGGCTCTTCTCCAGCACCAGGTGCGGCACGCCGAGCTTGCCCAGGTGCTCGCTCATGGCCACGCCGGCCTGGCCAGCGCCGACCACCAGGGTGTCGATCGTCAGGGTTGCGGGTACCCGACCTGCGGGTTGGGGAAAGGCGGATTGCTTCAGCTCGGTCATGGGTGCCTGCTCTGATTCTGCTCGTGACTGAATCCGCCGGGGCGGCTCGTTGCGGGCATTCTGTTCAGAGCGGGGGATTAGCGAAATTATGTTTTTTGTAGTCGCTGGCAAGGGAAAAACTGCCCGCAAGCCGTGACGGTGCAGGCACCCGCCGCCACGCACGAAGATCGTGCAGGAAACCATCGCTATATACAAAATTACACAACGATGTAGGATTGCCGCACCTGGCCTGCCCCAAGGCCGCGTGACCGCCCAAGAACAACAAGGAGCCCCCATGCTCAAGCCTCTCAAGCACAGCCTGCTCGCCTTCGGTCTGGTCTTCGCCAGCGGCGCCATCGCCGATGAAGTGAAGGTGGCGGTGGCTGCCAACTTCACCGCGCCAATCCAGGCCATCGCCCCGGCCTTCGAGAAAGCCACCGGGCACAAACTGGTGGCCTCCTTCGGCGCCACCGGGCAGTTCTATGCGCAGATCAAGAACGGCGCGCCCTTCGATGTATTCCTCAGTGCCGACGACAGCACCCCGGCCAAGCTGGAAAGCGAAGGGGCGACGGTGCCCGGCTCACGCTTCACCTACGCCATCGGCAGCCTGGTGCTGTGGTCGGCCGACGCCAACTACCTCGACGGTACGGACGCGGCATTGAAAGCCGGACAGTTCAAGCACCTCTCCATCGCCAACCCGAAAGCCGCGCCCTATGGCCTGGCTGCAACCCAGGTGCTGGCCAAGCTGGGGCTGAGCGAGGCGGTCAAGGGCAAGCTGGTCGAGGGGCAGAACATCACCCAGGCACAGCAGTTCGTCGCCACCGGCAACGCCGAGCTGGGCTTCGTCGCGCTGTCGCAGGTGTACAAAGACGGCAAGGTCAGCAGCGGTTCGGCCTGGATCGTACCGGCCGAGCTGTACGAGCCGATCAAGCAGGATGCGGCGATCCTCAAGCCGGGCGCGAACAACCCGGCTGCCACCGCGCTGGTCGAGTACCTGAAAAGCCCGGAAGCGGCGAAGGTGATCGAGTCGTTCGGCTATAAACTGCCGTAACCCGATGCAGCCCGGGGCCGTGCCGACACGCGCCCCTGGCTGCATCCGTATCGACCTGCTGCGGAACCTTGCATGCCGCTGTCCAAGAACGACCTCGATGCCATCCTGCTGACCCTGGAGCTGGCCTCGCTGACCACCGTGCTGCTGCTGATCATCGGCACGCCCATCGCCCTGTGGCTGACCCGCACCGAGTCCTGGCTCAAGCGCCCGGTTGGCGCGCTGGTGGCGCTGCCGCTGGTGCTGCCGCCGACGGTGATCGGTTTCTACCTGCTGGTGAGCATGGGGCCCAATGGATTCTTCGGCCAACTGACGCAGAGCCTCGGGCTGGGCACTTTCACCTTTACCTTCACCGGCCTGGTGATCGGTTCGATCTTCTATTCCTTGCCCTTCGTCGTGCAGCCACTGCAGAACGCCTTCGAGGCCATCGGCCGCGGCCCGCTGGAGGCCGCCGCCACCCTGCGCGCCAACCCCTGGGATGCCTTCTTCAGCGTGATACTGCCACTGGCGCGGCCAGGCTTCGTCACTGCGGCGATCCTCGCCTTCGCGCATACCATTGGCGAATTCGGCGTGGTGCTGATGATTGGCGGCAACATCCCCGGCAAGACCCAGGTGGTGTCGGTGCAGATCTACAACCACGTCGAGGCCATGGAATACGCCCAGGCGCACTGGCTGGCCGGTGGCATGGTGGTGTTCTCCTTCCTCGTGCTGCTCGCGCTGTACAGCGGCCGTAGCGGCAAGGTGAGGGCCTGGTGATGTTCGGATTCGGTAAACCTTCGATCCCCACGGTGGTGGATGACGGCCGCATTCGCGCGCGCTTTCTGGTACAGCATGCGGGCTTTCGTCTGGATGTCGACCTCGACCTGCCCGGGCGCGGCGTCAGCGCGCTGTTCGGCCATTCCGGGTCGGGCAAGACCAGCTGCCTGCGCTGCTTCGCCGGGCTGGATCGTCCACAGCAGGGCTATCTGCAAATCGCCGGCGAAATCTGGCAGGACAGTGCGCGTGGCCTCTTTCTGCCGACGCACCGGCGCGCCATCGGCTACGTGTTCCAGGACGCCAACCTGTTCCCGCACCTGAGCGTGCGTGGGAATCTGGAGTACGGCCAGCGGCGCATCCCGGCGGCGCAGCGCAAGGTGGCACTGGATCAGGCGCTGGAACTGCTGGGCATCGGTCATCTGCTCGAGCGCATGCCCTCGGCGCTGTCCGGCGGCGAACGCCAGCGTGTCGGTATCGCTCGCGCGCTGGTCACCAGCCCACGCCTGTTGCTGATGGACGAGCCACTGGCCTCGCTGGATCTCAAGCGCAAGCAGGAAGTACTGCCCTACTTGCAACGCCTGCACGAGGAACTGGACATTCCCGTGCTCTACGTCAGCCACGCCCCGGATGAAGTGGCGCGCCTGGCCGATCATCTGGTGCTGCTCGACGAAGGTCAGGTACGTGCCAGCGGCCCACTCAAGGAAACCCTGCTGCGCGCCGACCTGCCCTTCGCGACCGAAGACGATGCCGAGGCGGTGATCGACGGCCAGGTCTGCGGCCACGACGCCGCCTACGGCCTGCTGGAGCTTCGGCTCCCAGGCAGCGACGCACGCCTGCGCCTGCCGCATGCGGCAGTGCCAGACGGACAGGCGGTGCGGGTGAAGATCAAGGCGCGCGACGTCAGCCTGGGGCTCAATCGTGCCGAAGGCAGCAGCCTGCTCAACCTGCTGCCGGCACGGGTGGAAAGCTGGCAGGTGCTCGATGCGCAAGTGCTGCTGACCCTGTGCATCGGTGATCAGCGTTTGCTGGCGCGGGTCACCCGCTACTCCTTCGATCAGTTGGGCATTCATGCCGGCCAGGCGATCTGGGCGCAGATCAAATCGGTATCGCTGCTGGCGCCGTAATGCCTACTTGCCTCGGGAACCCTTGGTGCGCATGGCGCACCCTACGCAAGAGCCGGCACACCCCGTAGGGTGCGCCGCGCGCACCGGTACGTACATCTGTTCGAGCGAGAAACAACCAGTGCGTGCAGCGCACCCTACAGGCGACTCGTAGCCCGGATGAAATCCGGGGCACAAGTGGCTCAGGTTACGCGACGCCTGGCAATTCCAGATGCTCGGGCTCGATCTCACTTTCGCCTGCCAACAGCAGGGCGAAGTGGATGACGTTCTCCAGCTCACGGGTATTACCTGGCCAGCGGTGTGCCTCCAGCACGGCCTGCGCCGCCGGGCTGATCGACGGGATGGCCAGGCCCAGGCGCAAGGCGTGAATACCGAGAAAGTATTCGGCCAGCGGCAGGATATCGCCGACCCGCTGGCGCAATGCCGGGAACAGCAACTGACCGTCGCACAGGTAGGCATATAGACGCTCATCGAAGGTGCCGGCCGCTACCGCCCGGGACAGGTCGATGCTGCTCGCCGCCACCAGGCGTACATCCACCGGCAGCGCCTGGCTGGCACCAACGCGATAGACCTCGCGGGTTTCCAGCGCGCTGAGCAGCTTGCTCTGAAGCGGCCGCGAGAGGTCGGCGATCTCGTCCAGATAGAGCGTGCCGCCATTGGCCGAGCCGAACCAGCCAGCACGACTGCTGCCGGAGCCGACATGGGCGCCGGCCGCGTGGCCGAACAATTCCGCCTCGCCCCACTGCGGACTGATCGCCGCGCAGCTAACCGCCACGAACAACCCACCGCGCTCGCTGTGGCGATGGATATAACGCGCCAGCAACTCCTTGCCCGTACCGGTCTCACCGAGGATCAGCAACGGCAGGCCATTGCCCGCCAGCACCTCAGCACGCTCGCGCAACTGGCGCGAACGCTCGTCGACGAAGACCAGCGCCTTGGCCCGGATGCTCAGCGGACTCTTGTCCGAATCGGCAAAAGTCAGCGGCGCTGGAAAGTGTTGTGAAAAGTCCATGACGTCCAGCTCCATAGCCGCTGCTCTTCAACACGCAGCCTGCTCACGAATAAAAGATTGCCTGGAGCAATTTTTAACCTTGCTCCGCAACGGCCCGAAGGGTGGCCGCCATGGATGGCAGGCCATAAAAAAGAGCGGGTGGCTGCCTGGCCCGATCCCGCCCTGGAAATAGTCGGCTCTGTAGAGGCCGGATCAGGCGCGCAACCGCGCCTGCTGTTCTATCCGCCCTTGCAGGCGATAGAGGTAACCGAAGCCCTGCTCCCAATAGCGGTGCCCGGACTTGACGTTGATATGCCCGGCACCGGTCAGAATCGCCGCTTCGCTGCCCCAGGCGCGTGCCAGCTCCATGGCACGCAGGGCGCTGGCTGCGGAATCGTTATCGGAACCCACCAGCAGACTGGGGAACGGCAATAGATCACGCGGAATCGGCGCGAAATTCTGCAGAGGTTCGGGGCAGCCCGGGCGCTCGACATCGGCCGGTGCAACCAGCAGAGCACCGCGTACACAGCGCAGCAAATCGACTGGCGCCTGCGCGGCCCAGTGCGCCACGGTGACGCAACCAAGACTGTGAGCGATGAGAATCGCAGGGCGCGGGTCAGCCGCCACCGCACGGTTCAGCTCGGCGATCCAGTCACCTCGCTCGGGGTTGAGCCAGTCGGCCTGCTCGACCCGCGCGCTATTGGGCAGGCTGCGCTGCCAATGACTTTGCCAGTGCTCCTCGGGCGAGCCCTGCCAGCCCGGCAGAATCAGATAACGGATTGCTTCGCTGCCCATGACGGCACCTCCTTGAATCGAATGGCGACAGTCTAGGCAGCAGGAATGAATTCGAAAAAGAATAAGAACTTATTTACTTATTCCACATATCAATGGTGGCAGACCCACCCCTCATATACCAAAAAACTATATAAATGTTCTTAAACAGTATTTTTAAGAATATTTCCGTCTCTCTACTATCCGCTCCACGCCAGCGTCGGCAATCCATCCCGCCGCCGTGGCGACCTATTCATAAGGAGCCTGGAAATGACTGCGACGCTGAGAAACCTCGAAGGCCAGGATGAAGCCAGCATCCTGCGCGAGATCCAGACCGCCCTGAATGGCCTGAAATTCGGCTCGGTGGAGATCACCGTGCACAACGGCCAGGTAGTACAGATCGAACGCAAGGAAAAGATTCGCCTGCAACAACCGAGCACCAGGAACAGCTGACACATGATGCAGCCCGACTGGACAACCAGAGGGCTCGAAAAAATTCGCCTCACCTGACACCCAATACGCCAACACAAGAATTTAGCCAGTTAGGAGCTGCACCATGTCCATTCGTCGTTTCGCCCTGGCCGCGCTGGCCAGCACCCTGATCGCCGGCCCTGTCGCCGCGCAGACCCTGCTCAACGTGTCCTACGACCCGACCCGCGAGTTGTACGTCGAGTACAACGCCGCCTTCAACAAGTTCTGGCAGTCCAAGGGCAACCCTGCCATCAGCATCCAGCAGTCCCACGGCGGCTCGGGCAAACAGGCCCGCGCAGTGATCGACGGCTTGCGCGCTGATGTGGTGACCCTGGCCCTGTCCGGCGACATCGACGCGATCAACCTCAACCAGCAGCTGATCGATCCGAACTGGCAGTCGCGCCTGGCCGACAACAGCACCCCTTACACCTCGACCATCGTGTTCCTGGTGCGCAAAGGCAACCCGAAAGGCATCAAGGACTGGGATGACCTGGTGAAAGATGGCGTGGAAGTCATCACCCCGAACCCGAAAACCTCCGGCGGCGCTCGCTGGAACTTCCTCGCCGCCTGGGCCTATGCCCGCGAGAAGTTCGGCAGCGAAGAGAAAGCCCTGGAGTTCGTGACCGAGCTGTACCGTCACGCTCCGGTACTGGATACCGGCGCTCGCGGCTCGACCATCAGCTTCGTCCAGCGTGGCCTGGGTGACGTACTGCTGGCCTGGGAGAACGAGGCCTACCTGTCGCTGGCCGAAGAAGGCGGCGATCAGCTGGAGATCGTCACCCCGTCACTGTCGATCCTCGCCGAGCCACCGGTTGCCGTGGTCGATGCCAACGTCGATCGCAAAGGCACTCGCGCCGTAGCCGAGGCCTATCTGGAGCACCTGTACAGCGAAGAAGGCCAGCGTATCGCCGCCAAGCACTTCTACCGCCCACGTAACGCCACCGTTGCGGCCGAGTTCAAGGATCAGTTCCAGGATCTGAAGCTGGTCACCATCGACAAGGATTTCGGCGGCTGGAAAGAAGCCCAGCCGAAGTACTTCGGTGACGGCGCGGTGTTCGATCAGATCTTCACCAAGATCAACCAGTGATACCGGTTTGATCGCTCAGGCTCTCCATCCTACAGGGTGGAGAGCCTTGTTTAGAGCCTGCTAAAAGGCTTGCGAGCTAGAGCCAGGCAAGGCGGAACTGGGTGAAAGCGCGGAGTTTACGGATTGTAAATGAGCAGCCTGAACCCAGTTCCAACGCAGCGTGGCCGACGCACAGCAGACTTTTAACAGGCTCTTATCGCGGACCTGAGCCAAAGGACACCTTATGTCTCGTCGAACCTCCTCGGTCATACCCGGCTTCGGGCTGACTCTGGGCTACACCATCACTTACCTGGCGTTGATCGTGCTGATTCCGCTGGGTGCGATGTTCCTCTTCTCCTTCCAGCTGACCAGTGAGCAATGGTGGGCACTGCTCAGCAACCGCCAACTGCAGTTCTCGCTGAAACTCTCATTCGGTACCGCGCTGGCCGCAGCGCTACTCAACGGCATTCTCGGCACCATCATCGCCTGGGTACTGGTGCGCTACACCTTCCCCGGCCGACGCATCATCGATGCCATGGTCGACATGCCCTTCGCACTGCCCACCGCCGTGGCGGGTATCGCGCTGACCGCGCTGTACGCACCCAGCGGCCTGATCGGCTCGCTGTTCCCGTTCAAGATCGCCTATACCCCGCTGGGCATCACCCTGGCACTGGTGTTCGTCACCCTGCCGTTCGTGGTGCGCACGCTGCAGCCGGTACTGGCCGACATCCCCAAGGAAGTCGAGGAAGCCGCCGCTTGCCTGGGCGCCAAGCCATTACAGGTATTTCGCCACGTGTTGCTGCCGAGCCTGCTGCCCGCCTGGCTGACCGGTTTCGCCCTGGCCTTCGCCCGTGGCGTCGGCGAGTACGGTTCGGTGGTATTCATCGCCGGCAACATTCCGCTGAAGACCGAGATCCTGCCGCTGCTGATCGTCTCCAAGCTGGATCAGTACGACTACCCGGGCGCCACTGCCATCGGCGTGATCATGCTCGTGGTCTCGTTCATCCTGCTGCTGCTGATCAACATCCTGCAGCGCCGCATCCAGCCGCAACTCTGAGGAGCCTGTCATGAGCCTTGCAACCCTCGGCAAGAACGCGGCTGCGCGTCCGGCCAGTCGCTCCGCCGGCGCCATCGCCCTGATCGTGGTGGCCTGGGCGGTATTCGCGGTGATCCTGCTGCTGCCGCTTTACATCGTGCTGACCCAGGGCCTGAACCGTGGCCTGGAGTTCTTCTGGCAGGCGATCAGCGAGCCGGACGCCATATCCGCCCTCAAGCTGACCCTGATCGCCACCGCCATCTCGGTACCACTGAACCTGGTCTTCGGCGTTGCCGCCGCCTGGGCGGTGACCAAGTTCGAGTTCCGCGGCAAGAGCCTGCTGATCACCCTGATCGACATGCCATTCTCGGTGTCGCCAGTGGTCGCGGGTCTGATCTACGTGCTGCTGTTCGGCTCGCAGAGCTATCTCGCGCCGTATCTCGACAGCCACAACCTGCAGATCGTCTACGCCGTGCCGGGCATCGTCCTGGCGACCATCTTCGTCACCTTTCCCTTCGTCGCTCGCGAGCTGATCCCGCTGATGGAGGAACAGGGCACCACCGAAGAGGAAGCTGCACGTCTGCTCGGCGCCAATGGCTGGCAGATGTTCTGGCATGTCACGCTGCCTAACGTAAAATGGGCGCTGATTTACGGCGTGGTGCTGTGCACCGCGCGGGCGATGGGCGAATTCGGCGCAGTTTCGGTGGTTTCCGGACACATCCGCGGTTACACCAACACACTGCCGCTGCATATCGAGATTCTCTATAACGAGTACAACATGGTCGCTGCCTTCAGCGTGGCGATCCTGCTGCTCGTCATGGCCCTGGTCGTGTTGCTGCTTCGCCAATGGAGCGAGGCGCGTCTGAGCCGCCAGTTGCAAGCCAACCGAGAAGACTGAAGCCGTTGCGCCGCAGCAGTGCGGCCCGGCCCACGGAGCATTAGCCATGAGTATCGAAGTAAAAGGCGTCAACAAGCAGTTCGGCCAGTTCAAGGCGCTGAACGAGATCAACCTGAGCATCCAGAGCGGCGAACTGGTCGCCCTGCTCGGCCCGTCCGGCTGCGGCAAGACCACCCTGCTGCGCATCATCGCCGGCCTGGAAACCCCGGACAGCGGCACCATCGGTTTCCACGGCGAAGAC
Source organism: Pseudomonas mendocina (assembly GCF_003008615.1). Classification (NCBI taxonomy): domain Bacteria; kingdom Pseudomonadati; phylum Pseudomonadota; class Gammaproteobacteria; order Pseudomonadales; family Pseudomonadaceae; genus Ectopseudomonas; species Ectopseudomonas mendocina. The sequence goes on along the minus strand of NZ_CP027657.1, from coordinate 2,576,336 downwards.
GTTTCCGACCACGACGTGCGTGATCGCAACGTCGGCTTCGTGTTCCAGCACTACGCGCTGTTCCGCCACATGACAGTGTTCGACAACGTCGCCTTCGGCCTGCGCATGAAGCCCAAGCGCGAGCGCCCGAGCGAAGAGGTGATCAAGCAGAAGGTGCACGAGCTGCTCAACCTGGTGCAGCTCGACTGGCTCGGCGACCGTTACCCGGAGCAGCTCTCCGGTGGCCAGCGCCAGCGTATCGCCCTGGCCCGCGCCCTGGCGGTGGAGCCGAAAGTGCTGCTGCTCGACGAGCCCTTCGGCGCCCTCGATGCCAAGGTGCGCAAGGAGCTGCGTCGCTGGCTGGCACGCCTGCACGATGAAGTGCACCTGACCAGCGTGTTCGTGACCCACGACCAGGAAGAAGCCATGGAAGTGGCCGACCGTATCGTGGTGATGAACAAGGGCGTGATCGAGCAGATCGGTACCCCGGCCGAAGTCTACGAGAACCCGGCCAGCGACTTCGTCTACCACTTCCTCGGCGATGCCAACCGCCTGTACGTGGGTAACGATCACCATGTGCTGTTCCGCCCGCACGAGGTCGATCTGACCAGCGAGCCGAGCCCGGAGCACAAGGCTGGCGAGGTGCGTGATATCCGCCTGCTCGGCGCGATCACCCGCATCACCCTGAAGGTCGAAGGCCAGGACGAGCTGATCGAGGCCGAAGTGGCCAAGGATCACCTGAGCCTGAACAACCTGGGCCGTGGCACCACCCTGTACTTCAAGCCCAAGGGCGGCAAGCCGGTCGCCAACCCGGCCAGCTGATCGTCCGGTTGCCCGGAGCTGCCACCCAGCTCCGGGCCGACCCGGCGTTTCCCCTCATACCGCGATCGCACGCGACTGGCGCAAACCGAACCACTGCAGTTCGGCGAGCAGCGCCACCACCACAGCCTGGCCGATGATGAAGACGTAACCGAACAGGTTCGGCTCGATCCAGCCAAGCACCAGCGACAGCCCACTCTCGATCACCCACAGCGTATTCAGGCTGATCACCGCCCATACCGCCTGGCGGTGCAATTGCGGCTGCCGTGACAGCCAGAACAGCAGGCCACCCAGTGGCAGCAGGATCAGTGCGCTGGCCATCAGCAGCAGGCGCGGCAGTTCAAGGAAGCCGGTCAGCCAATTGGCGCCCAGTACCAGCAGCAGGCCGGTGGAGATGCCCAACAGACCGTCGGCCAGCAGGGCGTTACGCAGCAGCGGGGAAGGTTGCACGTGGCTCATGAGGTTTCTCCAGAAAGGCACCGCGATTGGTGCGTGTTCCTAGAATCCGTGCCACGGGAAAGCGCGTCGATTACCTGCCAGGTAATGGCCGCGATGACCTGACTGCACTATCGTGCAAGCCATGAATACCAACTCCCAGACCGCCGGCGCCCTGTTGCGCCAATGGCGCCAGCGGCGCCGCCTGAGCCAGCTCGACCTCGCCTGCGAGGCCGAGATTTCCACGCGCCACCTGAGCTTCGTCGAGACCGGCCGCTCCCATCCCAGCCGGGAGATGCTGCTGCACCTGGCCGAGCAGCTGGAAATCCCCCTGCGCGAACGCAATCGCCTGCTCGGCGCCGCCGGCTACGCACCGCTGTACAGCCAGCACGAACTGACGGATCAGGCGCTGAGCACCGCACGCCAGGCCATCGAGCAGTTGCTCAAGGCCCACGAACCCTACCCGGCGCTGGCCATCGACCGGCAGTGGAACCTGCTGGCGGCCAATGCCTCGGTCGGCCCCTTTCTCGCGGGCGTGCCGGACTTTCTCCTCGGCCCGCCGCTCAACGTGCTGCGCCTGTCGCTGCATCCGGAGGGCCTGGCGCCACGCATCATCAACCTGGGGCAATGGCGCGCGCACCTGCTGATGCGCCTGCAGCGCGATGCGGAAATCAGCGGCGACGCCGGCCTGCATGAATTGCTGGAGGAACTGCGCAGCTACCCGGCGCCGGACGCGCCGAGCGAGCCGGTCAGCGAAGCCGTGCTGATGCCGGTGCTGCTGCAGACCGAAAGCGGCGTGCTGAGCCTGATCAGCACCACCACCGTATTCGGCACGCCCAATGACGTGACGCTCTCCGAACTGGCGCTGGAAACCTTCTTCCCAGCCGATGCATTCAGCACCGACTACCTGCGCGCCCTGGCGCAAAAACCGCAACAGCCGTAGAGCCGTGCAACCGCCCTATCCCGCCAACGAGGCGGGATGACGCGTCCACCAGATGAATGCCAGGTGGCGCAGGATGCGCTGAACGGCGGCGATTTCCGACGAAATCACTCTTTCGGGTCATGCCCCAGACTCCACGACGCAGTAGTCTTGGCCCTGCGTCATCGTTGCGCCTATTCCCTGACTGCTCACAACAATAACAAGGAGCACCCCGGATGCGCTGTAAAGCACTGTTGCGTCATGCTTTTCTCTGGATGCTAGGGCTCTTCGTCGGGCTTTCACCACTGGCCTATGCCGAGGCCGTCAGTCCCCAGGAACAGATCCAGATTCACGCCAGCCGCGCCACCAGCAGCCTCATGCTGTTACGTGGCGAAGGTTTTCAGAAAGCCCATCAACAACGCCTGGAGGCGGATCTGACCGCTCTGGCCGGCGCCATGCAGAGCCTGTCGCAAGGTAGCGCCGAGCTTACCAGCGCTCACCAGGCACTCGTTACCCAACTGCGTAACGGTGTTTCCTATGGCCCCGGCGACGACAACGTACCCTGGCGCTTCCCGGAAGACCTCAGCCGCGCCCTGCGCGACTTTCTCAGCGCCGCACGGGCATTGCCGGCTGGCGAACAACCGAGTGAACTGGCTGCCAAGATCGAATACCTGAGCGTGCAGTACCTCAGCCGCTCCTACCTGGGCACCTTCGAAATCGCCCGCGAGCAACCCGACACCTACCTCGGCCAGGACGAACGCCTGCTGCTGCCGGCCATCGACAACGAGCTCAACGCACTGGATGAAAAGGCTGATCCGCAGGTGACGCGGCTGCAGACCCGCTGGAGCTACCTGCGCGCCGCACTGGCCGACATGAACAGCCAGAGCAACACTCTGCAGAGCGTCTCCGGCCGCCCGTTCGCCCCCATCACCGTGGATCGCCACGCACGCTCGCTGACCACGCAGTGGATGGCGATGTTCTAGTCGTCGCTCAAAGTCTGCTGCGCGTCGGCACTGCGGCGTTAAAAACAGGCTCGGACTGCTCATTTACAGCTCGTAAAGTCGAGCGCGACTCCGACCGCTCCTCGCCTGTTTTTGCGGGGCCGCCATCGGTATTGCATTGCTCTAGCTCGCGAGACTTTGAACAGGCTCTAAGAAAGCAGCGGCACACCGTAGGGTGCGCCGCGCGCACCGGTGGCACACCCGCCCGCGTTTCGGTGCGCATCGTGTTCAGCCGGGGGACATGGTAAACACCTGTCGGGAGACATGGGTAACAGGTTGATGATCATGTTGCCCGTTGCCTCAGGTCTATCTGACGCAGCGTTTTGCGGATGAATACCACATCGTAGACACCCTCTTCGGCAGTTGGTCGGATGGCGACCTTCTCCCCATATAGACCTCCACTTACGAAGACGTTGAGCCCTTTGAAATACACCTGCCCGGTCTGACGTACATTCACCACGTGATCACCCGGTTCATATTCGATGGCTGGCAGTTGCTCCGGGTAGCTTCGTGGACTGGGCCTATAGCGCTCTATAGGGGGCCGTTGATCAAGTGCTTCGTGCGGACGGTAATGGTTGTACTCGTCTCGCCAGCGGCTCATCACTTGCTGACAATGCTGCAAGTCGCTGAACGCGCGATGCAGCACTTCGCGTTTGAGTGTCTGGTGGAAGCGCTCCAGCTTGCCCTGAGTCTGTGGATGATGAGGCCGACTATGGCTGACCTCGATCCCCAGCCGCATCAGCCAAACCTCCAATTTTGATAGTCCACCGGCAATATTAGAACCCCAAGGCGGCCCGTTGTCGGCGGTGATACGCAGCGGCAAACCGTACTGACGGAAAACCTCGATCAGATGCGGTTTGACCAGCTCCAGCCGCTCCCCCTCACAGGCTTGCAGGCAGAGCGAAAAGCGTGAGTGATCGTCCAGCAGGGTCAAGGGATGACAACGAGGCGAACGGCGATCGTTTAGGGGGACGCTACCCTTGAAGTCGATCTGCCAGAGGTCGTTCGGATTGGGATGCTCGAAACGATGGTTAGCCGGCGCTTGCGCCTGCTCATTGTGGTAAAGGACATGACAATCGTGGCGCTTGAGGATGGCGTCGATAGTGCTGTGGTGAGGCGGATCAACAGCCGCAGTCATCAACAAGCTTCGCAGTTTGCGAGCGCCCCAATAGGGATAGCGGTGGTGCAATTGCACAACCGTTTGTTCCAACGTCGGATCGCTGCGCCCTGGACTGCTCAGGGGACGGCGGGATCGATCCTGTAAGCCTGCATCGCCTTGCTCACGGTACCGATCCAGCCATTTGTAGCCAGTTCTGGGACTGATGCCATACCGCCGACAGAGCTCCCGCACATTACTTTGGGGCTGCCCTGCCAGCAGAACAAACTCTCGCCTTATCGACATAGTGCTGCGCTCCAGCCACGGCATCATTCGATCTCCCGATCCGATGAACACCGTAAGCCTAAATGCGTTACCTATGTCTCCCGACACCCGTTACCTATGTCCCCCGGCTGAACACATCGCGCACCCTACGCAAGTTATCCCCTGACGCCTGGCTGCCCCGCATCAAGCCAGCGCCTTCTTCTCGCGAATGCAGGTCGGGCCGGCGATTTCCACCACGGCATGCTCGACCTCCTTGCGCAGGCCAAGCAGGAAAGCCAGTTCGGCGACGACGAACAGCGGGCCGACGATCAGCCCCATGACGTCGTCGACGAATGCCGGCTTGCGGCCCTCGTAGTAGTGGCCGACGAACTGAATGATCCAGCCCACCACGAACAGGCCGATACCCGCCGTCAGCCAGAGCGCGGTGGAGGCGGCCGCCAGCACGGCGCCAGCCCACAGGCACAGGCCCAGCAACGCGGTCATCAACAGACCGAAACGGGTGTCCAGACGCAGGTAGAACACCGCCGCCGCCAGAGCCGTGAGCGTAGCCGGCGCCAACCACAGCCCAGCGACCTCGAATCCCGGCCGCGACAGCAGCACGGCAACGGCCAGCACGATCATCGGGATGCCGATGAAATGACTGGCGATATTGCGCCGGTCGCGATGGTAGGCGGCATACTGCGCCAGGTGATCGACGAGGGTTTTCATTGTTATCGTCCTCATGTGCGGAAATAGGCCAGGCCATCATCACCCCGAGCCCGGCCGCCGCTCTGTCGGCTAGCCGACAATGGCAGGGATCGCCATACAGCCTTCACCACCGCCAGGAGCTGTAATGCCCGATTCCTCCCCTTTTCTCACCCCGCTGCGCCAAGGCCACTGGTTCGCCGGGCTGCCGAACGAACTGCAACAGGCCCTGCTGGACATGGCCCAGGTACAGCAGTTCGATGCTGGTCAGCGTCTGTTCCGCCGCGGCGATAAACCCAGCGGGCTGTATGCGGTGATCGAAGGGGCAGTGCGCGTTGGCGCGGTCAGCGAGAGCGGCAAGGAAGCGCTGCTGACCCTGGTCGAGCCGCCCTACTGGTTTGGCGAGATTTCCCTGTTCGACGGCCTGCCGCGCACCCATGATGCCTTCGCCGAGAGCGCCAGCACCCTACTGCTGTTGCCGCAGGCCGAACTGCTCGCCCTGCTCGAACGCCAGCCACAGCACTGGCGCGACTTCGCCCTGCTGATGAGCCACAAGCTGCGCCTGGCGTTCCTCGCCCTGGAAGACATGAGCCTGCTACCCGCCGCGCCACGCCTGGCCCGGCGCCTGCTGCTGATCGCCGAGAACTACGGCGAAGGCGAACCGCGCCAGGTGCTGCACCTGGCCCAGGAGCAACTCGCGCTGATGCTGTCGCTGTCACGCCAGACCACCAACCAGATCCTCAAGGAACTGGAAGCCCAGGGCATCGTACGCCTGACCTATGGCGAGATCGAGATCCTCGATCTGCAGCGCCTGCGCCAGGCCGCCTCCTGAACCGCTGGCGCCCTGCCACTGTCGAAAGTCAGTCTTTTTGCCCCAGGATTCAGCGCTTCGATGACCAACCATCCGCACATGCCCTTGCCCGATGTCCTCGCCGGCCCGCTGCTGCGGCGCCTGGAGCCCAGCCGCCTGGTACTGTGGCTGGTGGCCAGTCGCGAACTGAGCCTGCAGTTGTGGCTGCGGCCCGAAGGCGAAGCGCCGCGCAGCCTGATGCTCGATGAACACTGCCAGCGCCTGCCGCTGGGGCGCCATGCCGTGCTGCATCTGATCGACCTGCCGCTGGAGCAGGTCCTGCCGCAGGACGTGCGCATCGCCTACGACCTGCAGATCGTCGAGGACAACGCCGCACGCGGCCTGACCGACTGGGCACCGCATCTGCTCTACGATGGCGCCGAACACGCCGACTTCGTCCTGCGCTCGCGGGTCGACCAGTTGCTCCATGGTTCCTGCCGCAAACCGCATCATGCGGCGGCCGATGGCCTGCTCTGCGCTGACCGCTTGCTGGCCGAGCCCCACGACGCTACGCAGCGCCCGGCCCTGCTGCTGATGAGCGGCGACCAGGTGTACGTCGACGACGTCGCCGGGCCGATGCTCTGCGCCATTCACCAGTTGATCGCCCGCCTCGGCCTGTTCGACGAGTGGCTAGAAGGCGCCGTGGTCGAGGACAGCCAGGCACTCTACGCCAACCCGGTCGGCTACTACCAGCGCGCCGATCTGCTGCCGGCGCTCAAAAGCAACCAGACCCTGCGCGACAAGTTCTTCGGCGGCGTGGAGAAACCCATCTTCACCAGCAGCAGCGCCGACAATCACCTGGTGACCTTCGCCGAAATGATCGCCATGTACCTGCTGGTCTGGTCTCCGGTGCCCTGGACGCTGATCGAGGAAAGCCAGCCGCCGCTGAACGACGAACAGCAGCAACGCTACGCCGGCGAGCGCCAGCGCATCGACGCCTTCCGCCAGAACCTCGGCCAGGTTGCCCGCGTACTCGCGCACTTGCCTACGCTGATGATCTTCGACGACCACGACGTCACCGATGACTGGAACCTCTCGGCACGCTGGGAAGAGACCGCTTACGGCCACCCCTTCTCCAAGCGCATCATCGGCAACGCCCTGCTCGCCTACCTGCTGTGTCAGGGCTGGGGCAACCATCCGGATGCATTCGAGGAGCCGCTGCAAACCTGCTCCAAGCTGTTAAAGGAGCGACAGGACAACCACCTGAATGCCAAGGCGCAGGACGAACTGATCGACACCCTGCTGCACTTCGAACACTGGCACTACGTGCTGCCCACCACGCCGGCCTTGTTGGTGCTCGATACCCGCACGCGGCGCTGGCGCAGCGAGCGAAACCTGTCACGGCCATCAGGCCTGATGGATTGGGAGGCGCTGTGCGAATTCCAGCAGGCGCTGCTCGATCACCCCAGCTGCATCATCGTCTCGCCAGCGCCGATGTTCGGCGTGAAGCTGATCGAAGGCATCCAGAAACTCTTCACCCTCGCCGGTCACCCGCTGATGGTCGACGCGGAGAACTGGATGGCCCATCGTGGCGCGGCCAGCGTGATGATGAACATCTTCCGTCACTCACGTACGCCGAGAGACTTCGTCATCCTTTCCGGCGACGTGCACTACTCCTTCGTCTACCGCGTGCGCATCCGCCACCGCCGCGCCAGCCCGACCATCTGGCAGATCACCAGCAGCGGCATCAAGAACGAATTCCCGGCCAAGCTGCTGGACTGGTTCGACCGTCTCAACCGCTGGCTCTACGCGCCCTGGTCGCCGCTCAACTGGCTGACCAAGCGTCGCCGCATGCGCGTCAGCCCAATGATCCCCGACCGCAGCCGCTCGGGTGAACGGCTGTGGAATGGCGCGGGGCTCGGCCAGGTGTTCTTCGACGGTCAGGGCCGGCCCAAGCGCATCCAGCAGCTCAATGCCGATGGCTCTGGGCCTGTGACCTTCGTCGCCGAGCGTGAATCCGGCCCGGCGACGGCACCACTGCTCAGGCATCCGGATCGAAGTGCAACTCCGGCGGACGGCGACGGAAGCCTCCGGTGAGCCAGGCCAGATAGAGGCCGCCGATCACCAACCAGGCGCAACCGAGCATGATCGCCAGACGATCCAGGCTGACCATCAGCCACAGCGTCGCCAGCAGGCCGATCAGCGGGCACAGCAGGTAGCGCAGCACCTGCAACGCCCCGCGCGCCTGTGGCTGGCGAGTGAAATGCACGATCACCGCCAGGTTGACCAGGCTGAAGGCGAGGAAGGCGCCGAAGTTGATGAAGGAGGTCGAGGTGGTGACGTCCAGCTTCAGCGCCAGCAAGGCCACCACCGCGCACACAACGATGGCGCCCACCGGTGTACCGAAACGCGGGCTCAGGGTGCCGAGCAGGGCACGCGGCAGCACGCCGTCGCGGCCCATGGCGTACATCAGACGCGAGGCACTGGCCTGTGCCGACAGGCCCGAGGTGAATTGGCCGACGATCAGGCCGATGAGGAAGAACGACACGAACAGATCGCCGCCGATATTGCGGGCGATCTCGTAGGCCGCCGCATCGCTACTTTCGAAGACGATGGACGGGTGCGCCAACTGCACGAAGTAGGCGGTGACCACGAAGATCAGCCCGCCAATCAGGGTGATCAGCAGGATCGCTCGCGGGATGGTGCGCTGCGGCTCATGGGTTTCCTCGGTCAGGGTGCTGACCGCATCGAAGCCGAGGAAGGAGTAGCAGGCCACTGCCGCGCCGGCCATCACCAGCGAAACGTTCATGCCCTCGCCAATGAAGGGTTCGAGCGACCACAAAGGCTTGCTCGCATCGCCCAGTAAGTAGTGCACGCACAGCGCCACGAAGGCCAGCAGCACGAGGAACTGCACCAGCATCAGCACGCCGTTGATGCCCTTGGCCAGGCGCAAGCCGATCACGTTGATCAGGCTGGTGACCAGGATGAAGGCCAGCACCCACAGCGCCTGCGGCACCTCGGGGAAGGCCGAATGCAGGTAGGCCGCGCCGATCAGCCAGATGGCCATGGGCAGGAACAGGTAGTCGAGCAGCACCGACCAGCCAGCAATGAAGCCCAGGTGATCGTTGATGCTGCGGCGCACGTAGCTGTAGGCCGAGCCGGCCACCGGGAACAACGCGGCCATGCGTGCATAGCTGAGGGCGGTGAAGAGCATAGCCAGCGAGGCGGCGACATAGGCCGCGGGCACCGCGCCACGGCTGATCTCGGCGAGGATGCCGAAGGTGCCGAGGACGATGATGGGGGTCATGTAGGCGATGCCGAAGAGCACCACCGCCCCCAGTGAGAGGGATCGTTGCAGACGAGCCATTACTTGCTACTCCCGTTTTTTAAATTGTTATGGCAGAGCCGAAGTCGGTAAAAAACGCGCGGCCGGGCCGCAGCGGGCACTTCATTGGCGCCCGTCAATAAGAAAAGTCAGGGGATCAGCAGCTCGCGCAGACCGCTGTCGTGCTCGACACGCTGGCCGGGCATCGGCATGCGCCGCTCATCCAGGTAGCGGTAGTCGCGACGCGCCTCGGCCAGGCGCTGGAAGTCCAGCTCGATGGTCTGCCGGCACGGCTCGCGACCAGCCTCCAGCAACAGGGTGCCGGAGGGATCGACCACTGCGCTGCCACCGGCGAACACCAGGCCGCCATCACCCGCGCCGACGCGATTGGTCATCACCGCATAGGCCTGGTTCTCCATGGCCCGCGCCATGATCGCGGTGCGATGGGTCGGCCCGTAGGGATCCATGTTGCCGTTGGTGACGATCAGCAGCTCGGCGCCCAGTTCGCCCAGGGCGCGGGCGCTTTCCGGGAATTCGATGTCGAAGCACACCAGCAAGCCGACGCGCACGTCATCGAGCAGCGCCGTGGCGTAACGGTCACCCGGTTCGAACACACCGCGATCCGATGCCCACAGATGGGTCTTGCGGTACTTGAGCACGAGGTCATCGCCATCGAGCAGCACCGTGGTGTTGTAGAAATGGCCGTTGTCGTTTTCGGCGATGCCGATGGCCACGGCCAGGCCACGTTCGCGGGCGGCGCGGCGGATCGCCTGCAGGCTCGGGCCATCCAGCGGCTCGGCCAGGGCGGCGATGTTCTCGGCAGTGGGGAAGCCGGTCAGGTAGGTTTCCGGGAACACCACCAGACGGGTGCCCGCCGCGCAACCGGCGATGGCCTCCAGCGCGGCAGCGAGGTTGTAGGCGGTATCGCCATCACGGCCAGCGAGCTGGACGAGTTCGACTTGCATGACAGGGCTCCGATTCTTGTTGTTGCACGGCGCGCGGCGGCTAACCAGAATGCCGGCAGCCATCCGCCAGGGTTCGAGTATGGAGACAGGGTCGCCCGGGCGAAATCACGCACGTGGGGTAACCCCCGGGGGGTAGAGGCATGACCATGACCTTGCACGACATCGCCTTTCACCGCAGCGTAGGCGAACTCATCGACGCCCTGCCCAGCCCGCACTTCTGGCGCGCCCTGGTGCGCACACTGGGCCAGTACGTGGCACACGACAGCTGGGTGGCGCTGATCTTCAGCGAAGGGCGACCGCAGGTGCTGGCCGAATGCGCCGGCGACGACGGCGAACCCGACCTGCTGTTCCAGGATTACCTGCGCGGCCTGTACCTGCTCGACCCCTTCTACATCGCCAGCCGCGAAGGTCGCCGCGACGGCCTGGTGCGCCTGGCCGACGTGGCCCCGGAATGCTTCGAGCAGACCGATTACTTCCGCCGCTACTTCAGCCTCAATGTGGTGGCCGACGAAGTGCAGATCAACCTGCCGCTGCCCGGCGAGCGCACCCTGTGCCTGTCGCTGGGCTCGCGTCAGGCCTTCCGCCCAGAACAGATCGCCCTGCTCAGCCTGGTGCAGCCCTGGGTCACCGCGCTGATGCGTCAGCGCCTGGCCTTCGAACCGGAGCCCGGCGAACCCAGCGCCCCACCGCCCTGGCAGGAGCGCCTGGAACAGATGGCCCGGCAAGTGGAAACGGCACTGACCGGGCGCGAACTGGAAGTGGTGCGGCTGATGCTCAGCGGCCACTCCAGCAAGGAAGTGGCGCGCAAGCTGGCGATCTCGGCGGAAACCGTGAAGGTGCACCGCAAGCACGTCTACAGCAAGCTGGGGATCAAGTCGCAGTCGGAGCTGTTTGCCTTGTTCCTGCAGGCGCAGCGCGGCGGATAAGCTGGACAGACGAAACCGGAGCCTGCATGCAGGCTCCGGTTGCGTTTCAGCCGAGGATTACTTGCCGGCGGTCAGCGCGCTGTAGCTGGTGATCAGGTTGCGATAGTCCGGGATGTGATCCGAGCAGATCTTGGCCAGGCCTTCCACGTCGTTGCGCCAGTCGCGGTGCAGCTCGCAGGCCACGGCGAACCAGTTCATCAGCTGTGCGCCGGCCTGGGTCATGCGGCTCCAGGCGGAGTCACGGGTGATCTGGTTGAAGGTGCCCGAGGCATCGGTCACCACGAACACGTCGAAGCCTTCCTCGATGGCCGACAGGGCCGGGAACGCCACGCACACCTCTGTGACCACACCGGCGATGATCAGTTGCTTCTTGCCGGTGGCCTTGATCGCCTTGACGAAGTCTTCGTTGTCCCAGGCGTTGATCTGGCCAGGGCGGGCGATGTACGGCGCGTCCGGGAACATCTCCTTCAGTTCGGGAACCAGCGGGCCGTTGGGGCCGGTTTCGAAGCTGGTGGTAAGGATGGTCGGCAGGTTGAAGAACTTGGCGAGGTCAGCCAGGGCCAGCACGTTGTTCTTGAACTTGTCCGGCTCGATGTCGCGAACCAGGGACAGCAGACCGGCCTGGTGGTCGACCAGCAGTACGACGGCGTTGTCTTTGTCCAGGCGGTTGTAGGTGGCGTTGGTCATGGTGAAGTCCTCGAATTGTTCTCAATGGTGACCGGCGATGCGGTGCGTTGGGTTTCGTTCAGCAGTGCGTCACTGCATGGAATAAAGATTAAATTCGAGACCTTTTACCGACTAGACTGCGAAAACTGCCTCTAGCGTTCTATTTGGAGAACGATCAATGGAAGACCTCAACAGCCTCTACTACTTCACCCAGGTGGTGGAGCATGGCGGCTTCGCCGCGGCGGGGCGTGCGCTGGACATGCCCAAGTCCAAGCTCAGCCGGCGCATTGCCGAGCTCGAGGAACGCCTCGGCGTGCGCCTGCTGCACCGCACCAGCCGACACCTGTCGCTCACCGAGATCGGCCAGGCGTATTACCAGCGCTGCCTGGCCATGCGCGTCGAGGCCGAAGGCGCGGCGGAGGTGATCGAACGCAACCGCGCCGAGCCGCGCGGCCTGGTTCGCCTGGCCTGCCCGACGACGCTGCTCAATTCCTGGGTCGGGCCGATGCTGACCCGCTACATGCTCAAGTACCCGCTGGTGGAGCTGTACATCGAGAGCACCAACCGTCGCGTGGATCTGCTCCACGAAGGCTTCGACGTGGCCCTGCGGGTGCGTTTTCCGCCGCTGGAAAACACCGACATGGTGATGAAGGTGCTCGCCGCCAGCACCCAGTGCCTGGTCGGGCATTCGGATCTGCTGGCCTCGCTGCCGCAGGGTTTTCACCCCGACGAACTGGGCCGCCTGCCAAGCCTGCACTGGGGCGGCGCGCAGCGCGAATACCAGTGGGAACTGCTCGGCCCGGACGATGGCAAGCAGGTGATCACGCACCGGCCAAGGATGATCACCGATGACCTGCGCGCCCTGCGCGACGGTGCGCTGGCAGGGGTCGGCATCGTCCACCTGCCGCGTGTGGCGGTGCGTGACGACCTGGCCGCCGGCAGGCTGGTGGAGATGCTGCCGGGCTGGGCACCCAAGTGCGGCATCGTCCACGCCATCTTCCCCTCCCGCCGCGGCCTGCTGCCGTCGGTACGCACCCTGATCGACTTCCTCGCCGAGGAGTTCAGCCAGAGCGATATGGCCTGATACGCGCACCTTTCAGCGCAACTTCTCCAGCATCTGGTAGTACCACATGCCCGCCGCCAGCATCGGGTTGCCGAGCTGGTCGCCCAGCGGCACCTTGATGTGCTTGCAGGCGGCGAAGGTGTCGAACTGCTCCAGGTCGCCGGTGATTGCCTTGGCCATGATCTCGCCCATGATGTGGGTGGTCGCCACGCCATGGCCGGAATAGCCCTGGCAGTACCAGACGTTGGATGAGAGCTTGCCCAGCTGCGGGATGCGGTTCATCACGATGCCCATGGCGCAGCTCCACTGAAAGTCGATCTGCACGCCCTTGAGCTGCGGGAAGGTGCTCTCGATGCACGGGCGTAGCTCGCCGGCGATGTCGCGTGAATCACGCCCGGAGTAGTTGGCGCCACCGCCGAACAACAGACGGCCATCGCCGGTGAGGCGATAGTAGTCGAGCACGAAGCGGCAGTCGTAAACCGCGAGGTCATAGGGGTTGATCGCTTCGATCAGTTCGGCGCCCAGCGGCGCGGTGGTGACGATGCCGCCCATGGCCGGGAAGATCATGCCCTTGAGCTTGCGCCGCTCCAGCTTGTGGTAGACGTCGCCGGCCAGCAGTACCTGCTTGGCCTCGATGCGCCCGCCCGTGGTGACCACCGCCGGACGCGGGCCGTGGACGATATCCAGCACCTCGGAGTGTTCGAAGATCAGCGCGCCCAGGCTCTCGGCAGCCCTGGCCTCGCCGAGGCACAGGTTGAGCGGGTGCAGGTGCATGTTGCGGGTGTTCTTCAACGCACCGCAGTACAGGTCGCTGCCCAGTTGCGCACGCACGCCGGCAGCGTCGAGCAGGGTGACCTCGTCGCCCATGCCACGGCGCAGCGCTTCGTCGTAGGTCGCCTTGAGCTCGTCCATATGGCTGGCCTTCATCGCCGTATGCAGGTGGCCATGCTTGAGGTCGCAGTCGATGCCGTACTTGGCCACGCGGTTCTTGATGATCTCGTGGCCGCGCCAGCGCAGGTGCCAGATGAAGTCGTCCACCTCGTCGCCGAGGGTGTTGCGCATCTGCTTGCGCATGGCCTCGTCGCCGGACAGGCTGCCGGTGACCTGGCCGCCGTTACGCCCGCTGGCCCCCCAGCCGACCTTGTTGGTCTCCACCACGGCCACCTTGAGGCCACGCTCGGCCAATTCCACCGCCGTGGCGATGCCGGTGAAGCCGCCGCCGATGATGGCCACGTCGACGGTGACACTGCCCTGCAGGGTCGGGTAGTCGCTCTCGAAATTGAGCGAAGCCGAGTAGTAGGACGGCGCGCGCTCGGCGGCGGGTTTGGCATGTTGGTTGATCGCGTTCATTGCAGAATCCTTGTGGCGATTGCCGCCGTAGGGTGCGCCGTGCGCACCGATGAATCACTCGTCGCGGCTGAAGCCCCTCCCACGGAGCGTGGCGTCTCATGTGGGAGGGGCTTCAGCCGCGACTTCTTCAAATAAGGGCCTTCAGGCGTTGCTCAGGTACCAGCGCCAATCCTGCTCGCCGACTTCGCCCATGAACTGGCGATACTCAGCACGCTTGACCGCGAGAAAGACCTTGAGGAAGTCGGCGCCGAAGGCATCACGTGCCCAGTCGGAGCGCTCAAGCGCGTGGATCGCAGCTGACCACTCAGTGGGCAGGCGCTCCTTGGCCTGGGCGTAGCCGTTGCCTTCGATCGGCGCGCCGGGGTCGAGGTGGTCACGAATACCACGGTGAATCCCAGCAAGGATCGCCGCCGCCGCCAGGTAAGGGTTGGCATCGGCGCCGCAGATACGATGCTCGACGTGGCGGGTATTCGCCGGGCCGCCGGGCACGCGCAGGCTGACGGTGCGGTTGTCCACGCCCCAGGTCGGCGCCAGCGGCGCGTAGCTGTTGGCCTGGAAACGTCGGTAGGAGTTGGCGTTGGGGCAGAACAACAGCAGCGAGTCGAGCAAGCTGGCGAGCATGCCGCCGACCGCCTGGCGCAGCAGCGGCGTGCCGGCAGGATCTTCACTGGCAAAGAGGTTGTTGCCCTTCATATCGGCCAGGCTGACGTGCATGTGCATGCCGGTGCCGGCCAGGTGATCGAACGGCTTGGCCATGAAGCAGGCCTGCATGCCGTGGCGGTGCGCCACGCCCTTGACCAGGCGCTTGTAGCGCACCGCCTGATCCATCGCCGCCAGCACCGGGCCGTGCTCCAGGGTGATTTCCACCTGGCCGGGGGCGTATTCGGAAATCGCCGTGCGCGCGGGAATACCCTGCGCCTTGCAGGCGGCATAGAGGTCACGCAGGAAGGGTTCGATCTGCTCCAGCTCGCGCAGGCCGTAGACCTGGGTCTGCCGTGGGCGGCCGCCGTCGGCATCCAGCGCCGGCTGCGGACGGCCCTGGGCATCACGCTTCTGGTCGAGCAGGTAGAACTCCAGCTCGCAAGCCATCACCGGGTAATAACCCTCGGCCTCGAGCTGCTCGATCACGCGGATCAGCAGCTGGCGTGGATCGGCCGGGGTGGCCGGCAAGCCCTCGGTGGGATGCATCGACACCTGCACGGCCGCGGTAGGCATCTGCCGCCAGGGCAGGCGTACCAGGCTGCCGGGCAGCGGGTAGGCGCGGCAGTCGATATCGCCCACCTCCCAGACCAGACCGGAGTCCTCGACATCCTCACCCTGGATGGACAGGCCGAGCATGGTGCTCGGCAGCGGCCGGCCGCTCTGGTACAGCGCCAGCAATTCCTCGCGGTGCAGCAGCTTGCCACGCGGCACGCCATTGGCATCGAGGATGAACAGCTCGATCAATTCGATATCGGGATTGTTCGCCAGGAAGTCCTGAGCTTCCTGCACGGGGGCGAAAGTCGTCATGTTGCGCTCGCTTGCGCCAGTAGGGCGCTCGGTGTCCGCACGGCCCGTTCGATTCTTGAACAGGTTGCACAGGCAGACAAGGTGATAGCAGCGGCTGCGGGCATGGCGCAGCCATCGGTATTCAGCGGGCGGGGACGGCGTCCGGCGGGCGAGCGTGGCGGCAATGCCACAGCGCCCAGAAGGCGAGGATGATGGTCAGCAGCGGGTTTAACCGCTCCAACAGGCGCCTCCACGCAGGAGCGCGGTACGGCAGAACATGGACTTGGCAGGCCAGGGGGATCATGGTTTGGCAGCGTCGCACAGGGCTTGAAGTGCGTTAAATCGGGTTTTTCATACGCTTGGTTATGCCCAGGCTAAACAATCCCGCCCATGCAAACCAAATCGACCCGTAGGGTGTGCCGTGTGTTCAGCCGGGGGACATAGGTAACGGGTGTCGGGAGACATAGGTAACGCATTTAGGCTTACGGTGTTCATCGGATCGGGAGATCGAATGATGCCGTGGCTGGAGCGCAGCACTATGTCGATAAGGCGAGAGTTTGTTCTGCTGGCAGGGCAGCCCCAAAGTAATGTGCGGGAGCTCTGTCGGCGGTATGGCATCAGTCCCAGAACTGGCTACAAATGGCTGGATCGGTACCGTGAGCAAGGCGATGCAGGCTTACAGGATCGATCCCGCCGTCCCCTGAGCAGTCCAGGGCGCAGCGATCCGACGTTGGAACAAACGGTTGTGCAATTGCACCACCGCTATCCCTATTGGGGCGCTCGCAAACTGCGAAGCTTGTTGATGACTGCGGCTGTTGATCCGCCTCACCACAGCACTATCGACGCCATCCTCAAGCGCCACGATTGTCATGTCCTTTACCACAATGAGCAGGCGCAAGCGCCGGCTAACCATCGTTTCGAGCATCCCAATCCGAACGACCTCTGGCAGATCGACTTCAAGGGTAGCGTCCCCCTAAACGATCGCCGTTCGCCTCGTTGTCATCCCTTGACCCTGCTGGACGATCACTCACGCTTTTCGCTCTGCCTGCAAGCCTGTGAGGGGGAGCGGCTGGAGCTGGTCAAACCGCATCTGATCGAGGTTTTCCGTCAGTACGGTTTGCCGCTGCGTATCACCGCCGACAACGGGCCGCCTTGGGGTTCTAATATTGCCGGTGGACTATCAAAATTGGAGGTTTGGCTGATGCGGCTGGGGATCGAGGTCAGCCATAGTCGGCCTCATCATCCACAGACTCAGGGCAAGCTGGAGCGCTTCCACCAGACACTCAAACGCGAAGTGCTGCATCGCGCGTTCAGCGACTTGCAGCATTGTCAGCAAGTGATGAGCCGCTGGCGAGACGAGTACAACCATTACCGTCCGCACGAAGCACTTGATCAACGGCCCCCTATAGAGCGCTATAGGCCCAGTCCACGAAGCTACCCGGAGCAACTGCCAGCCATCGAATATGAACCGGGTGATCACGTGGTGAATGTACGTCAGACCGGGCAGGTGTATTTCAAAGGGCTCAACGTCTTCGTAAGTGGAGGTCTATATGGGGAGAAGGTCGCCATCCGACCAACTGCCGAAGAGGGTGTCTACGATGTGGTATTCATCCGCAAAACGCTGCGTCAGATAGACCTGAGGCAACGGGCAACATGATCATCAACCTGTTACCCATGTCTCCCGACAGGTGTTTACCATGTCCCCCGGCTGAACACCGTGCGCACCATTACCCGCACGACAGACAGCGGTGCGCACAGCGCACCCTACGGCTCCGGCCGATAGCCCAGACGCAAACCGCCCCAATGCTTGCCCTGCACCATGATCGGCACCGACAGGTCGTGCATCAGCTCGCCGGTATCGCGCATGTAGGTCTGCAGCAGTAGCGCCTGCCTGTGGCTGCCGCAACGAATGCCGGTGCGGTCGTTGAACAGGCGCTTGCCGCGGCTGCGGGTCGCGTCCACCGCCGGATCGCCACTGGGCGGATGGTTGAAGGCGGCGTTGTGGGTCGGCACGTAGCCTTCCGGCGTGGTGGAGATGGCGAAGACCAATCCTTCATGGCGCTTGAGCAGCGGCTCCTGCAACGCCGGCAGCACCTGGTCGGCGTACTGGTCGAAGCGGGTACGGTACTTCTGTGGCTGGGTGCCGGCAATCGGCTGGTAACGGCGGTCGAACAGGTCGTCGAGGCTGATGCGTCCGGCTTGCAGATCCTGCTCGAATTGCGCGGCGATGGCAGCGGCGCCTTCGCGAGCCAGGTCATAGGCACGCTGGTGATAGTCGTCCAGGCCCACTTCGGCGAGCTGCTCGCTGACCGTCTCGGCCTGGCCTACCAACTGTTCGGCCGCGTCGGCCAGTTGCCGCGTCTGCCCCTCGCTGCCTTGCACATCATCCTGCAACTGCAGCGCGGCAGCCGACAGACTGGCCAGACGCTGGTGATTGTCCGCAGTACCAGCGCTGATCTGCGCCACCTGCTGTTCGACTTCCTCGGCCTGGTCGGCAATGCCGTGCAAGCGGCTGCCCGCTGTCTCGATCTGCTGCGCGGCCTGTTCCAGTTCGACACTCTGACGCTGGATATGGGCGACCACCGCGGCACTCTGCTGACGGATGTCGGCGACCATCTGGCTGACTTCCCCGGTAGCGCTGGCAGTGCGTGCGGCGAGGTTGCGCACCTCGTCGGCGACCACGGCAAAGCCCCTGCCCATCTCACCGGCACGGGCCGCCTCGATGGCCGCGTTGAGCGCCAGCAGGTTGGTCTGGCTGGCGATGGACTGGATCACCTGGGTGACCTGTTCGATCTGTTCGGTGCGGCTGCCGAGACCATCGATCAGCTCGCGGCTGGCCAGGGTCTGCGCATTGAGTTGCTGCATGCGCTCGATGGCCTGGTTGAGCTCGGCCTGCCCATTGGCACTGGCTTCGCGCACATGCTGCGCAGCGGCCAGAGTGTGCTCGGCGCGCGCGGCACTGTCCTGCTCGGTATGGGTGATGGCCTCGGCCGCCTGGCTGACCTGCTGCACGGCCGCCAGCTGCGACTGCAGGCGCTCGGCGAGGTGCTTGACCGCATGGGCCACCTTGGCCGCGGACAGCGCGTTGTGACAGGTATGCCGCGACAGCCCGCGGCTGAGTTCGACGAAGTCGCCGGCCGCTTTCTGCTGAGTAGCCTGCACCGGCTCGTCACGACGCTGCCACGGCCCCAACCAGGGCCATAACGCCAGCAACAGGTAGGACGGCACGCTCACGTAGAGCGGCAGCTGCATCTGCTGATAGACGAGCATCAGCCCGGCAAGACCAACGGCATGCAATACGAAAGCGATCGGCGAACGGATAAAGGCAGCTTGCATGACCGACCTCAGAGTTCTTGTTCTGGTGCGCGGCGAGGCGCTGTAGGCGGACGGGGTCACGGCGGGTTCTCTCCTTGAATATCCCACGCAACCTGGGCAGCAGGCTACGTGTACGACAGGCCCGACGAAAATCAGCGTATGCAGACCGGGCACGATGACCGGGATTCGAGCAGCTTGGAAGCACCAGCACCATAAAACTTTGGTAGCACACCGCCACGACTCTAGTCCGAACTAGCCCACCACGCGATGACGTTTGACGAAGCGCTGATCCAGCCAGTCCTTGTAACGCCCGTAGAGTTGCCCACCCGCACTCCAGTCATGCCAGCCGAACAGAGCCCCGCCATCGCCGGTGGCCAGCAGTGCCACGCTCTGCCACTGGGCGCGATAGTGCTGCAGAGGCCGGTCGTGCAAGGCCGCGTGCAGGTTGGCAGCCAGCACCGGTGCCTGCCGCACGGCGAAGCGACCACTACGGCGCATGCCATCGAGGCTGGCGCAATCGCCGACGGCGAAGATCTGCGCATGCGACTCACATTGCAGGGTCGGGCGAATGGCGACGAAACCGGCTGCGTCCTTGGCCAGTTGGCTGGCCGTCAGCCAGAGCCAGGGGCGCGCGCCACTGGCCAGCAGCAAACGCCGGCCACGCCATACCGGCTCGTCGCCACTGAGCAACCAGTCGTCCTCAATGCGTCCGATCGGACAGTGCTCACGCACCTGCACGCCACGCTGGCGTAAATGGCCAAGCGCACGCAAACGCAGCCCAGGCGCCAGGCCATCGAGCAGCGAACCACCGCAGAACAGCGCCAGCGCCGGCACCTTGTCGGCAAGCGCCAGGGCCAGCTCCACGCCACCGGCACCACCGCCGAGAATGGCCATGCGTCGTGGCTCGGCCTGCCATTGCTGCCAACCTGCGAGCAGCGCCTCGATCGGCCGCGCCGCGAGCACCTGCATGGCATCGCCCTGCTGCGGTGGAATGGCCATGCCGGCGCCGACATTGAGCGACAGCCATTCGCCTTGCAGGCTACGACCATCGCTGAGCTGCACGCAGCGCATATCGGCATCGAGTGAAGCGATCTGTCCTTCGATCAGATCCACCTTCGCCGCACGGCACAGCGCCAGCAGTTCCACCCGGCAGTCCGCAGCGTTGAAACGGCCACTGATCAGCCCCGGCAGCATGCCCGCATACCAGGCCTCGGGGCCGGGGCTGAGCAGGCCGATGCGCCCTGGCGGGCGCTCCACCAGCGCCCAGCGGCGCAACACACCAAGGTGAGCATGGCCGGCTCCGGCCAGCAGCAGGTCGTACTGGGTCATGCGTTTTTCAATCCATCACGGTACTGGCTCGGCGTCTGGCCGGTCCAACGTTTGAAGGCTCGGCCGAAGCTGCTGCTGTCGCTGAAGCCGAGCAGATAGGCAACTTCACTGATCGAACAGCGCGGGTCGCGCATGTGCCGCAGTGCCAGGGTGTGGCGCGTATCGCCGAGCAGAGCCTCGTAGCTGGTGCCCTCCTCGGCCAGATGCCGCTGCAGGCTGCGCAGGCTCAGGTGCAAGGTCTGGGCAATACGTTCGGCGGAGGGCTCGCCATCGGGCAGTTGCGCCTCCAGGCAGCGGCGCACCCGCTCGCTGCAGTTGGCCGCCTGCAACTGTTCCAGACTGCGTTTGAGCACGGTCTCGTTGTGCTCGGCCAGCTCGGGGTTACCGTCATCCAGACGCTGCTCGAACGCCGCGCGGGGAAAGCGCAACAGACTCTCGTCGGCAGCAAATTCCAGTGGCGCGCGAAACACCGCCTGCCAGGGCTCGGGATCAGCCGGCAAAGGCCGTTGCAGGCGCACCAGCAGCGGTGAGAAGTCACGATTCAGACGATTGCGACAGCTACGCACGTAGATCGCGGCGAAGGCATCCAGTGCCTCGGGGGCCGGTGGCGGACTGCCCGGCGGCACGCGGAAACGGAATTCATAGACGTCCTCCAGCTGGCGCAACTCCAGTTCCAGTACATCGCTGACCACCCGGTGATAACGGACGATGCGCTCGAACATTTCGCGCAGGCT
Source organism: Pseudomonas mendocina (assembly GCF_003008615.1). Taxonomy (NCBI): domain Bacteria; kingdom Pseudomonadati; phylum Pseudomonadota; class Gammaproteobacteria; order Pseudomonadales; family Pseudomonadaceae; genus Ectopseudomonas; species Ectopseudomonas mendocina. The sequence goes on along the minus strand of NZ_CP027657.1, from coordinate 2,555,167 downwards.
GCTGCTGGCGATCAGTGCGTAACCCAGCGCGTGGAAGGTGGTCGGGCTGACGAACTGCGAAGTCTTCAGTCCCAGCGCCGGATCGCCGCTGGCGGCCACCGCCAATTGCCACAGACGGGTGGTCACCGACAGCGGGCAACGCGCGTTAGGGTCATCGAGCAGCACCGGATCAAGGCCCGCCTCGAGGCACAGCGCAGCGCTATCCAGGCCAAGCGCATCGAGCTGTTTGCGCAGCGCGCGCGTCCAGCTGGCCAGGGTGGAAGGTTCGACAGTCATGCAGATTGGCGTATCCGGTAGGCAGGTTGGCGTGCAGGGTCGGGCAATCAGACGTTCGTCACGGCACAGTGAAGTCACAGACCGAGAACAAGAGGATGTCGGCATGTCCCCCTCCCCCGCAAGCCTTAATGACCAGCAACGCGCCGCGTATATCCGCGAACAGGTGATGGCGCACGGCAACGCCCTGCGCCAGCGCTATCCGATCCTGCAGCATCAGGACGCACTCGGCGCCGGCATCCTGGCCTTGGCCCTATGCGGCATGATCGGCTCCGCGGCGCTGTACATAGGCGGCCATATGCCCTGGTGGGCGTGCCTGCTGCTCAATGCCTTCTTCGCCTCGCTGACCCACGAGCTGGAGCACGACCTGATCCACTCGATGTATTTCCGCAAGCGGGCGCTGCCGCACAATCTGATGATGACGCTGGTCTGGCTGGCGCGACCGAGCACCATCAACCCCTGGGTACGCCGTCACCTGCACCTCAACCACCACAAGGTTTCCGGCAGCGAAGCCGACATGGAAGAACGCGCCATCACCAATGGCGAGCCCTGGGGCTTCGCCCGCCTGCTGATGGTCGGCGACAACATGATGAGCTCCTTCATCCGCTGGCTGCGGGCGAAGAATCCGGCGCATCGGCGGATGATCCTGAGCCGCACGCTGAAGGTCTATGCGCCACTGGGACTGCTCAACTGGGCGACCTGGTACCTGTTCCTCGGCTTTCATCTGCTCGACTGGGCCAGCGCGGCCCTGGGTGCCCCTATCAGCTGGTCGGCCGGTACGCTGGCGACCATGCAGGTGGTGAACATCGCCGTGGTGGTACTGGTCGGCCCCAACGTGCTGCGGACCTTCTGCCTGCATTTCGTCAGCTCCAACATGCATTACTACGGCGATGTCGAGCCGGGCAACGTGATCCAGCAGACCCAGGTGCTCAACCCCTGGTGGCTGTGGCCATTGCAGGCGTTCTGCTTCAACTTCGGCAGCAGCCATGCGATCCACCACTTCGTGGTCAAGGAACCCTTCTACCTTCGCCAGTTGACCGTGCCCTTCGCCCATCGGGTGATGCGCGAAATGGGCGTGCGCTTCAACGACTTCGGCACCTTCACCCGCGCCAACCGCTGGACACGCCGCCCGCAGGCGCAAGCGGACGAGCATACCCAGACCGCATGAGCGACGATCCACTGCCGTGGCGCATCGGGCGGCACGGCAGTGGCGGCAGAGCACTTGCGACCGGTCATTCGTCGCACCATCCCGGCGGATGAGACCCGCAGCGCAATCATCGCGCCAGTAGTCGGCTAGAATTCACCAGCGCCCGACCGCTCCTGCGTCACCGGACTTCGGCGCCCTCGTAGTAGCCATGAGGCCGCCCTGGATGGTTCACCCGCTCCGCTCATTGATCGTTCTGCTCTGCCTGGTCTTTGCCCTGACGGCACGGGCCGGTGATGCGCTGCCGTTGCTGCAGCTCAGCGCCGCCGATCTGGCCAGCCCGGTGGCCATCGAGCACAGCCTGCTGCTGGAAGATCCCAGCGCCCAGCTGACCGCCAGCGAAGTGCTGCAACGCATCGCCAGCGAGGGCCACGCCGTTCAGGGCACGGCACGCATCGGCTATTCGCGCAGTGCCTGGTGGCTGGCGGTGCGCATCCAGCCCCCGCCTGCCGAACGCATGCAACTGATCATCGGCCAGACTTTTCTCGACGATCTGGAAGTCTGGCTGTTCGACGGCGACACGCCGCTCGGTTCTCTTTACAGCGGTGCACAACGTCCCTTCGCCGAACGCGGCGAGCCTTATCCACAGTTCCTGCTCAACCTGCCGCGCCTGGGCGAGGGACCTTACAGCCTGCTGCTGCGCGTGCAAAGCGACTCGGCGATCAACCTGCCCCTGCAACTGGTCGGCGCCGAGCAGGGCCAGCAACTGATCGCCCACAGCTGGCTGCAGAGCGGCCTGCTGATCGGCGTACTACTGGCCCTGGCGCTGTTCTATCTGGTCAAGTACAGCACCCTGCGCGAACCGCAGCTGGCCTACTTCAGCCTCACCGCGCTGTGCGTGGCGCTGTACAACACCAGCCTGTACAACCTGGCCGGGCTGCTCTGGCCAGAGTGGACGGTGCTGCCCAAGCTGCTGATCAACCTGCCAACGGCGGGGATGATGATCTTCAGTTCGTTGTTCATCGCCAGCGCCCTGAACCTGCGGCTGGGGCACCTGCGCTGGCTGCGCGACGCGCTATTCGCCGCGACCCTGCTGGTCTGCGTTGGCGGGTTGCTGGTCGAACATCCCGCCGCCTACCAGACGCTGAATCTGCTGACCCTGGCGACCGGCCTGTACCAGTTGCTGCTGATGGTGCTTGGCGTCTACCAGCGCCGGCCCTACGCCCCCGGTTATCTGCTGTGCTGGAGCGCCGCCCTGGTGCTGATGCTGCTGGTACCGCTGAGCCGTGCCGGGGTAATTCCGCTACCCGCGGGGTTCTACGCGCTGTACGCCTACCTGCCGGCATTGAGCATGCTGCTGTTCGGCGCCCTGCTCGACAAACAGCTGGAGCGCGTGCGGCGCGTGCTGCTGAGCAGTCAGGAACAGGCCATCGACAATCTGGAGCAGTACCAGGCGCTGTTTCGCCACAGCGGTGAAGGCATCTTTCGCTGCCGACGTGATGGCAGCCTGCTGGAGGCCAACCCGAGCCTGGAGCGTCTGCTCGGTGGCGATGCTCCCGTAACCGATCTCAACGGCTTGCCGTTGCAGCGCCTGCTCGGCGAACAGCAATGGAGCACCCTCCTGCATCAACTCGACGCCGAGAACGGTGCGGTCAGCTGCGAGTGCCAGCTGTATGACCTGCAACAGCATGCTCACTGGATCTATCTATCGCTGCATACACGACCGCAGCAGGATTGCATCGAAGGCATCGTGGTCGACCTCAGCGAACGCCGGGCGCTGGAAGAACGCCTGCAACACCTGGCCGCGCATGATGCCCTGACCGGCCTGCTCAACCGTCGCGAACTGGAAAGGCTGCTGTCCGATACCCTCAATGGCACGAGCAAGCAGCGCTTCAGCCATCTGCTGCATCTGGGTCTGGATCGCTTCAAACAGGTAAACGATCTGTGCGGCCATTCCGCTGGGGATCAACTGCTGCGCCAGTTGGCGAGCCAACTCAGCCACCAGTTGCCACGCCATGCCGAACTGGCGCGTGTCGGCGGCGACGAATTCGCCATCCTGCTGCGTGAAGTAGACGACGAAGCCGCACTGAACCAGGCCGAGCAATTTCGCCGTGCAGTCGAGCAATTCGTCTTCACCTGGCAAGGCCGGCCGTTCCGCCTGCACGCCAGTATCGGACTGCTCGCCCTCAGCTCCGGCGTACGCGACTGGGAAACCGCGCTGAACTGGGCCAACAGTGCCAGCCAGCTGGCCAAGCACCAGGGCCGCAACCGCGTACAGCAGTTCAATCCGGCCGACGGTGCACTGCTCGAACATCAGCGCCAACTGCAGTGGATCACCCGCCTGCGCGAAGCCACCGAGCGAGGACACTTCGAGCTGTTCTTCCAGCCGGTGCAGGCTCTGCAAAGCGCCGCCAGCGGCCTGCACTACGAAGTGCTGCTGCGCTACCGCGACCCACAGAGCGGCGACTGGATCAGCCCGGCACAATTCCTCGACGCCGCCGCACGCTACGATTTCCTCGGTGCCATCGACCGCTGGGTGATCCAGAACCTGTGCGCCTGGCTGGCCGCCAACCCTCGTCACCTGGCGCAACTGGCCCAGGTCAACGTCAACCTCAGCGCCAGGTCACTGCTCGACTGCAGCTTCCATCGCCTGCTGCAGGACGAACTGCAGCGCCATGGTCTGCCGCCCAGCAAACTGTGCATCGAGGTCACGGAAATGGTCGCCCTCGGCGAGCTAGGCGTTTCCGCACAGTGGATCGAGGAGCTGCGCAGCAAGGGCCTGAAAGTCGCCCTGGATGACTTCGGCAGCGGCTTCGCCTCCTACGCCTACCTGCGTCACCTGCCGTTGGACATTCTGAAGATCGACGGCAGCTTCATCAGCGGCATCGAGCACGATCCGATCAACCAGGCCATGGTTGGCTCGATGCGGCAGATCGCCGGGCAGCTCGGCCTGCTGACCGTCGCCGAGTTCGTCGAAACCCAGGCCAGCCTGGATTGCCTGCGCCGCCTCGGCATCGACTACGCGCAGGGCTATTTCGTCGGCCGCCCGCAGCCGTTGCGACAACTGGCCGACGATGCGCGTCGCCACGGCACTCAGGAAGCCTGATAGAGCTCCGCCGGCACACGCTCCAGCAAACCCGGATCGAGCCTTAACATACGTACGCAGCGCGCTTCGGCCAGACTGGCTGGCGGTTCGCTGTTCGGCAGGGCCAGCAGCAGACCGCTGAGATTGAGCACCAGAGCCTCGCGCGAGAACACTCCACTGCCCAGTCCGTAGAACGCCGCGATCAACTCGCGTAGGCCGAAGGGCAAGCGCCAGCGAATACGCAACGCAGAACCGAAACTCGCCGAGCGGCGCAGCATGGCATCCTCGATCTGCTCGTTGCTCAGTTCCCCCCCGGCCTCCTGCCAGTCCTGCAGGCTGCGCAGCAGGGCCAGTTCGCCCAGGTTGTGCAGCAGACCGGCGGTGTAGCAAAGCTCGGCGTCCAGCTTCAGCTCGACGGCCAACCAGCGCGCTAGTTCGGCGCTGCGCCGTGCTCGCTGCCAGGCGTGCGCGGCCAACTCAGCCAATCGCGGGTCGCGCAACTGGGCATTACGCTGCAAGGCCAGGCCCAGCACCAGGTTGAGCGTGCGCGCCACACCCAGGCGTGGCAAAGCCTGAGCCAACGTCTGACAGGGCGTACCCTGGTGCTGCGCGGCGCTACTGGCAGCGGCGATCAGCAGCGCGGTGATCTGCGGATCACTGCCGAATACCGCCTCCAGCTCACCCAGATCCTGCTCGCCGGTCTGCAAGCCCTGGCTGACGGCGTTGCGCACATCGCTGAGCAAAGGCGCGCCCTGCCCCTCCTCGCGCACCGTATCGAGGAAATCGCGCAGCTCACTGAGCAGCAAGGCCGGGCGCGCCTGCACCGTCTCATCCGCCGACGGCAACAGACCACGCAAACGCTGACGCAGGCTCTCGGCATTGAAGGGTTTGGCCAGGTAGGCACTGGGCGCCAGCGGGCGGGCGGCACGCACGCTGCGGGCATCGAGGCGCCCACTGATCAGCACGAAAGGCAGCGCTGGCGTTCGCGGGTGACGGCGCAGCTGACGCAGCAGTTCGACACCGTCGAGCCCAGGCAACTCACCGTCAGCGATCACCAGATCAGGCAAGCGCCGCTTGCAGCGTGCCAGTGCCGCCTGGCCATCGCTGACCCGCAGTACGCGAGCATCGCCGCGTATATCCAGCACCAGTTGCTGAAGCAGATTGGCTGTCCAGGGATCGGCTTCGGCGATCAGGACTTCCACGGAATGAGCTGAAGCGGTCATGCGTGCCTCTGGCGAACGACGAAGAATGGTGCCCGAACCCGCATGCGCCCGCATTCAATACAAACCTGAGGGATGAGTCAGTTCCATGGCAACGCCGCAGTCTAAACCCAGGCTTTGCACCACGTCAGCTTATGCGATAGAGCTGCGCAAGAAATTGCTCGGTGTCAGTTGAGTAGAGAGCGGCTCCCGCCGTTGCGCAGCGACGGTTCATCCAGAATGCCAGGCACAAAAAAGCCCGCCGGTGAGGGCGGGCTTCTTCGACGGCAGCCGATCAATTACTTGATCTTGGCTTCCTTGTACATCACGTGCTTACGTACGACCGGATCGAATTTCTTGATTTCGATCTTGTCGGGGGTGGTGCGCTTGTTCTTGTCGGTGGTGTAGAAGTGGCCGGTACCGGCGCTGGACACCAAACGGATCAGTTCACGCATGACTCTCTCCTTAAACCTTTTCGCCGCGAGCGCGCAGCTCAGCCAGCACTACGTCGATGCCACGCTTGTCGATAACGCGCATGCCTTTGGCAGATACGCGCAGACGCACGAAGCGCTTCTCGGACTCGACCCAGAAGCGATGGTGCTGCAGGTTCGGCAGGAAACGACGACGGGTTTTGTTGTTTGCGTGGGAAATGTTGTTCCCTGTTACCGGACCCTTACCGGTAACTTGACAGACTCTCGACATGCCTCAGCCCTCTAAAACCACATGCCCAACCCGGCATGGGTTGGCCGCTTAAACTCAATGTCATTGGCGCTCGGCGCCGCGTTTCTCGAGGGTCTTACCGGGCGCACTACAAAGCACAAGAACCGGGCCCCTAGAAAAGAGCGCTGCTTTATACCAGAAAGCCCTGGGTGCAACAAGGGAAAGCGCAGGATAAAACACTCGGGCAAAACCGCAGACCCAGTAGAGCCCAAGGCTTGAGGCCGCCAACGAGAATCGACCGCTCGTCGCCTAGCCCCGGTATTCAGCGCCCGACAAATCGACTAGGGTTAGAGGCTTGCCGCCGGCGTACCGGCCCCCGGATATAAGGAGCTCTCCATGCGCCTGCTACTCGCCACTCTCTTGTGCACCCCGATCCTGGCCCAGGCTGCCACCCTCAGTGTTTGCACCGAAGCCAGCCCTGAGGGCTTCGACGTGGTGCAGTACAACTCGCTGACTACCACCAATGCCTCGGCCGACATGTTGATGAATCGCCTGGTGGAGTTCGATGCCGAACAGGGCAAGCTGCTGCCAAGCCTGGCGAGCAGTTGGTCGGTCTCCGAAGATGGCCTGGTCTACGACTTCCAGTTGCGTGACGACGTGCCGTTCCACCAGAGCGCCGACTTCAAGCCCAGCCGCAAGCTGGCCGCCGAAGACGTGCTGTTCAGCTTCCAACGCATGCTCGACCCGCAACATCCCTGGCACCAGGTCGCCGCCAGCGGCTATCCCCACGCCCAGTCGATGCAGTGGCCAAGCCTGATCGCCAAGATCGAAGCCCCGGATGCACACAGCGTGCGCATCACCCTGAACCGCCGCGACGCCACCTTCCTCGCCACGCTGAGCATGGGCTTCGCCTCGATCTATCCGGCCGAATACGCCGCCCAGCTACTCGCCGCTGGTACGCCGCAGAAGCTCAACAGTGCGCCAGTGGGCAGCGGCCCGTTCGTCTTCGAGCGTTACCAGAAGGACGCCGCCGTGCGCTACCGCGCCAACCCGGATTACTTCGCTGGCAAACCAGGCGTGGATCGCGTGATCTTCGCCATTACCCCGGACAGCAACGTACGCCTGCAGCGCCTGCGCCGCGGCGAATGCCAGATTGCCCTGTCGCCAAAACCGCAGGACGTGCAGGCCATCGCCGGCGACGCCAAGCTCAAGAGCGAGCAGACTGCAGCCTTCATGACCGCCTTCGTCGGCATCAACAGCCAGCATGCGCCGCTCGACAAACCGCAGGTACGCCAGGCGATCAACCTGGCCTTCGACAAGGCCAGCTACGTCAAGGCCGTGTTCGAGGGCAGCGCCGAGCCGGCGCAAGGCCCCTACCCGGCCAATACCTGGAGCTACGCCAAGGATCTGCCCGGCTATGCCCATGATCCCGCAAAAGCCCGCGCCCTGCTCGCCGAAGCAGGCCTGCCCGACGGTTTTAAGACCACCATCTGGACACGTCCGTCCGGCAGCCTGCTCAACCCCAACCCCAACCTTGGCGCACAACTGCTGCAAGCCGACCTGGCGAAGATCGGGGTCGCTGCCGAAATCCGCGTGATCGAGTGGGGTGAGCTGATCCGCCGCGCCAAGGCCGGCGAGCACGACCTGCTGTTCATGGGCTGGGCCGGTGACAACGGCGACCCGGACAACTTCCTCACGCCGCAATTCTCTTGCGCGTCGGTGGAGTCCGGCCTCAACTTCGCCCGTTACTGCGATGAAACGCTGGACAAACTCATCGCCGACGGCAAGGCCAGCAGCGACCAGGCAGAGCGCATCCGCCTGTATCACGAAGCGCAGAAGATCATTCAGGAACAGGCGCTGTGGCTGCCGCTGGCCCACCCCACCGCCTTCGCGCTGCTCAGCGACAAGGTGCAGGGCTACAAGGTCAGCCCGTTCGGCCGCCAGGACTTCTCACGGGTGGCATTCTGAGCCTCGCCGCACGGCTGCTGCCCGAGTATCAGTTCAGCGAGCGCCATCAGTTGGACATCGGCGCAACGCCGGGCGCCATCCTCGATACCGTCGCCACGCTGGACGCCGAGGACGACCCGCTGATCCGCCGCTGCCTGCAACTGCGTGAGGCACCGGCCCGCCTGGCGCTCAAGCTGGGGCTGCGTAACGCCCTGCAGCACACGCCCAGGTTCGGCATGCATTCGTTCAGCCTGTTGGCACGCGATGCCGACCAGGCGGCCTACGGCTTGATCGGCCGTTTCTGGCGCAGCGACTTCGGCCTGCTGCCGTGTGCGGATGGTGAGACCTTTCGTGGATTCAACGAACCCGGCGTGGCCCGACTGCTGCTGGGCTTCCGATGCGAACCGGCCACCGACGGCAACACCCGACTGATCACGGAAACCCGCGTGCATTGTCCGGATCGCGCCAGTCGCCTGGCATTCACACCTTACTGGCTGGCCATCCGCCCAGTCAGCGGATTGATCCGTCGGCGCATACTCAGCAACATCAAGGCGCGAGCCGAGCACCTCTGACGGCTACATCCACCCCAGCTCGGCCATGGACAGCGGCTCACCATCACCGACGATGAAGTGATCGAGCACCCGCACCTCCACCAACGCCAGCGCATCCTTGAGCCGCTGGGTCAGTACGCGGTCGGCCTGGCTGGGCTCCGAGACACCCGATGGGTGGTTATGGGTAAGGATGACGGCTGCCGCATTGTTGGCCAGCGAACGTTTGACCACCTGCCGCGGATAAACGCTGGCGCTGTCGATGCTGCCGCGAAACAGCACCTCGAAGGCCAGCACGCGATGCTTGGCATCCATAAACAGACAACCGAATACCTCGTGCGGCTCGTGACGCAGCTGCGCCTTGAGGTAATCACGCACGGCCTGCGGGCTTTCCAGCGCCGAATCACGGCGCAGGCGTTCGGCCAGATGCCGCCGCGACATCTCCAGCACCGCCTGCAGTTGTGCGTACTTGGCTGGCCCCAGGCCCAGGTGCTGGCTGAAGCCTGCCAGATCGGCCTCCAGCAGGGTTCGCAGGCTACCGAACTCGCCCAGCAGGTGCCGCGCCAAATCCACCGCGCTCTTGCCGGTCACCCCGGTACGCAGGAAGATCGCCAGCAACTCGGCATCGGTCAGCGACGCCGCACCTTGCTCCAACAGTTTCTCCCGCGGACGCTCCGCCGCGGGCCAATCGCGAATGCTCATGTGTCACCTCCATGTCGAGCCATACGCCCGCTGATCCGCTGCGGGCGCTGTGCTATCGTAGCCCATCTTTTTACACGGGGCCGGCCTGGGGAGGCGTTGGTCACGTGGCGCACATCCACCGGTATATAAAAGGCAGGCCTATGCAGCGGCTGTATCGCAAACGCATCATCGTCGGCGTCGGGGGCGGTATTGCTGCCTACAAGAGCGCCGAACTGGTTCGCCGACTCAAGGATCAAGGCGCCGAAGTCCGTGTGGTGATGACCCAGGGCGGACGCGAGTTCATCACCCCGCTGACCCTGCAGGCGCTTTCCGGCCACCCCGTGCACCTCGACCTGCTCGACCCGGCCGCCGAAGCGGCGATGGGGCATATCGAGCTGGCGCGCTGGGCTGACCTGATCCTCATCGCCCCTGCCACCGCCGACCTGATCGCGCGTCTGGCCCAGGGTGTGGCCAACGACCTGCTGACCACTCTGGTACTGGCCACCGACGCCCCCGTCGCCCTGGCTCCGGCAATGAACCAGGCGATGTGGCGCGACGAGGCCACGCAAGCCAACCTGGAACTATTGCAGCAGCGCGGCATGCGCCTGTTCGGCCCGGCATCCGGCAGCCAGGCCTGCGGCGACGTCGGCCTCGGCCGCATGCTCGAACCCAACGACCTGGCTCACCTGGCCGCCGATTGCTTCCAGCGCCAGGCGCTGGACGGCCTGCATATCCTGATTACCGCCGGCCCGACCCAGGAAAACATCGACCCGGTGCGTTACATCACCAACCACAGCTCCGGCAAGATGGGTTTCGCCCTGGCCGAGGCCGCCGCCGAAGCAGGCGCCAAGGTCACTCTGGTCAGTGGCCCGGTACACCTGCCGACCCCGGATCGGGTTGACCGCATCGATGTGGTCAGTGCCCGCGACATGCTCGCCGCCTGCGAAGCGGCCATGCCCTGCGACGTGCTGATCGCCGCCGCCGCGGTGGCCGACTACCGCCCGGAAGTGGTCGCCCAGCACAAATTGAAGAAAGACCCCACCAACGGTGAAGGGATGCTCCTGCAAATGGTGCGCAACCCGGATATCCTCGCCACCATCGCCGGCCGCGAGGATCGCCCGTTCAGCGTGGGCTTCGCCGCCGAAACCGAGAACCTGCTGGAATACGCCTCGCGCAAACTGCGCGACAAGAATCTCGATCTGATCGTGGCCAATGATGTGGCCAACCCCAGCATCGGCTTCAATAGTGAAGAGAACGCCATCACCGTGATCGACCGTGGGCTGCAGCAAACCAGCTTCGCCCAGACCAGCAAGGGCAAGATCGCCCGCCAGTTGATCACCCTTATCGCCGAACGACTGAACAAGAACTGACCATGCACGCTCTGCAAGCCAAGATCCTCGACCCCCGCCTCGGCCAGGAATTCCCGCTGCCGCAATACGCCACGCCCGGTTCGGCCGGCCTCGACCTGCGCGCCATGCTCAAGGAAGAGATCGTCCTCGAGCCGGGTCAGACGGTACTGATTCCAACTGGCCTGTCGATCTACATCGGCGACCCCGGCCTGGCCGCGCTGATCCTGCCGCGCTCGGGCCTGGGCCACAAACACGGCATCGTCCTCGGCAACCTGGTCGGCCTGATCGACTCGGACTACCAGGGCGAGCTGATGGTGTCGTGCTGGAATCGCGGCCAGACGCCTTTCACTATCGCCATCGGCGAGCGCATCGCGCAGTTGGTGCTGGTGCCCGTGGTGCAGGCGCATTTCGAGCTGGTCGAACAGTTCGACGAGACCCAACGCGGCGCTGGCGGCTTCGGCCATTCCGGTAGCCACTGATTCATCCCACCACAGGACGACCCGCCGAGGAGCACCGACGTGAAACTCTTCAAGCGTAGCGCCAAGGAAGCCGACCCCGCCGCCAGCCTGGTGCAGAGCAAACCCAAGAGCCCGGCCGCCAAACCCTCGCTGGGCCCGCTCCTGCCTGGCCTGCTGGCCGCACTGCTCGGCGTCGGCGCAGGCGGCGCGCTGCTGTGGTTCATCGATAGCAGCGGCAATCAGGCGCGCCAGGCGCAGCTGACCCAGGCCATCGGCAGCAACCAGGCCGCCGCGGTGCAACAAGCACTCAAGCAACTGCAGGCCGACAGTCTCGCGGCGGCGCGCAACCCGGAACTGCTGCAGGCGCTGCAGAGCGGCGACAGCCTGCAGGTCAGCGAGGCCGAACGGCGCCTGGGCTATTGGGATGGAGTGATTGATGCCCACCTCAACCGCCGCGGTGAAGCCGTGCAGAACACCACTCGCGCCGCGCCGATGAACTTCGCCGGCTTGGACATGCTGCGCCGCGCCGAAAGCGGCCAGCAACCGGCGGTCGAAGCCTATCGCGTCGGTCAGCGCTGGCTGGCCTACAACGCCGTGGTGCTGCGCGTCAGCGACAGCCAGCCGGCCCAGGGCACGCTCATGCTGGCCTTCGACCTGCAACGCCTGCTGGCGGCCCTGCCAGCGCTTCCTGACGAGTACGGCCAGGTGCAACTGGTGCAACAGTTCGCCAACACCCCGGCGCAGGTGCTGCTGCAACGCGGTCAGCCTGGCGACGGCGCGGCGCAAACCTTTGCCACCGGCAACCCCTACTGGAAGGTGAGTTTCACCCCTGGCCCCGGTCTGGCACAGGACAGCATTCCGCTGCCGATGCTTGGCCTCGCGGCGCTGCTGGCATTCGGCGGCGCCCTGATCGGCCTGATTCTGGTGCAGGGCGCTCTGCAACGGCGGGTCAATGGCGATGCCCAGCAGCTTGGGCAAATGCTCAAAGAACTCTCCGCCGGTAAGAACGTCAAAGCCTTCAGCCTCAGCGTACCGGCGCTTGATGCCCTGGCCCAGAGCCTGGCGCGACTGCCACGTCGCAGCAGCCCTGAAGGCAGCAGTACCCCCGTTAAAGGAACAGCCGCGGCCCCCGCCGCTCAGCCGGCAGCCAAACCGGCGGAGCTGGTCGACCCGCTGTTTCAGGACACCGATATCCTCGATATCGACATTCTCGATGAAGACCAGGATCTCCTGGGACTGGAGCAGAGCCCCGCAATGAGCAACCGCCAAAGCGCCCCGAAACTTCCCGCCGATATTTTCCGCGCCTACGATATTCGTGGCGTGGTCGGCGACACCCTGACCGCCGAGTATGCCTACTGGATCGGCCGTGCCATCGGCTCGCAGAGCCTGGCTCAGGGCGAACCCAAGGTCATCGTCGGCCGTGATGGCCGCCTGTCCGGCCCCGAACTGCTGCAACAGCTGGTACAAGGCCTGCTCGACTGCGGCTGCGAAGTCACCGATATCGGTATGGTGCCGACCCCGGTGGTGTACTTCGCTGCCAACGTGCTGGAAGGCCGCTCGGCGGTCATGCTCACCGGCAGTCACAACCCGCCGGACTACAACGGATTCAAGATCATCATCGCCGGCGACACCCTGGCCAACGAACAGATCCTCGCGCTGAAGACGCGCCTGGATAACAACGACCTGGCCAGCGGCGTTGGCAGCGTGCAGCAGGTCGACGTCCTGCAACGCTACTTCAAGACCATCCGTGACGACATCGCCCTGGCCAAACCGCTGCGCGTGGTAGTCGACTGCGGCAACGGCGCCGCCGGCGTGATCGCCCCGCAACTGATCGAAGCCCTGGGCTGCAGTGTGATTCCATTGTTCTGCGAAGTGGACGGCACCTTCCCCAACCACCACCCGGATCCGGGCAAACCGGAGAACCTGGTCGACCTGATCGCCCGCGTCAAATCCGAGAACGCCGACCTGGGCCTGGCCTTCGACGGCGACGGCGACCGCGTCGGCGTGGTGACCAACACCGGCAACATCGTCTACCCCGACCGCCTGCTGATGCTGTTCGCCAAGGACGTGGTCTCGCGCAACCCCGGCGCCGACATCATCTTCGACGTCAAATGCACCCGTCGCCTGACCCCGCTGATCAGCGGCTACGGCGGTCGCCCGGTGATGTGGAAGACCGGTCACTCGCTGATCAAGAAGAAGATGAAGGAAACCGGTGCCCTGCTGGCTGGCGAAATGAGCGGCCACATCTTCTTCAAGGAGCGCTGGTACGGTTTCGACGACGGCATCTACAGCGCGGCCCGTCTGCTGGAAATCCTCAGCCTTGAAAAGCGCAACGCCGAGCAGGTGTTCAGCGCCTTCCCCAACGACATTTCCACGCCGGAAATCAACATCAAGGTCACCGAGCAAACCAAGTTCGGCATGATCGAACGCCTGCAGCGCGAGGGCCAGTGGGGCGAGGCGAACATCACCAGCATCGACGGTGTACGCGTCGACTATCCCAAGGGCTGGGGCCTGATCCGCGCCTCCAACACCACGCCGGTGCTGGTGCTGCGCTTCGAAGCCGAAACCCAGGAAGAGCTGGAGCGCATCCAGGATGTGTTCCGCGCGCAACTGCTCAAGATCGTCCCCGACCTGCAACTGCCCTTTTGACCGATTTGTTCCAGGAGCCCCCCTGCATGACCCTCGAGCGTGACGCCGCCGCACAGGTTGCCAAGGTACTGTCCGAAGCCCTGCCCTACATTCGCCGCTTCGTCGGCAAGACCCTGGTGATCAAGTACGGCGGCAACGCCATGGAAAGCGAGGAGCTCAAGCAGGGCTTCGCCCGCGACATCGTGCTGATGAAGGCTGTCGGCATCAACCCGGTGGTGGTGCACGGCGGCGGCCCGCAGATCGGTGATCTGCTCAAGCGCCTGAGCATCGAGAGCCACTTCATCGACGGCATGCGCGTCACCGATACCGCCACCATGGACGTGGTGGAAATGGTTCTCGGCGGTCAGGTCAACAAGAGCATCGTCAATCTGATCAACCAGCATGGCGGCAGCGCCATTGGCCTGACCGGCAAGGACGCTGGCCTGATCCGCGCGAAGAAGCTCAAAGTCAGCCGCCAGACGCCGGAGATGACCCAGCCGGAAATCATCGACATCGGTCATGTCGGCGAGGTCACCGGAGTCAACACCGACCTGCTCAACATGCTGGTCAAGGGCGACTTCATCCCGGTCATCGCGCCCATCGGCGTCGGCCCGGACGGTGAGTCCTACAACATCAACGCAGATCTGGTGGCCGGCAAGGTGGCCGAGGCGCTGAAAGCCGAGAAGCTGATGCTGCTGACCAACATCGCCGGCCTGATGAACAAGCAGGGCGACGTGCTCACCGGCCTGAACACCGAACAGGTCAACGAGCTGATCGCCGACGGCACCATCTATGGCGGCATGCTGCCGAAGATCAAATGCGCCCTGGAAGCGGTGCAGGGTGGCGTGACCAGCTCGCACATCATCGATGGCCGTGTGCCCAATGCGGTGTTGCTGGAAATCTTCACCGATATCGGCAACGGCACCATGATCAGCAATCGCAAGCGCCCTTGAACAGCGGCCGCTACGCGGCCTTCTGATGACCCTCTCCCTCTGGGAGAGGGTATTGCAAGCGCACCGTCAAAGCAGTGCGCACGGCGCACCCTACGAGATGACGCCGGCCATCGAGCACGTTTATCGCAGGCCATCCGCGCGCCAACTCGGACTTGCCGCAATCCTGCCCAACACGCACGCCCGCCAGGCAACCTTCATCGAGGAAAGCCCATGAGCAGCCTGCCCGAGGCCAGCCAGTTCACCTTCTTTCACGCCTTGCGTGTGCGCTGGGCCGAAGTCGATCCGCAGAGCATCGTCTTCAACGGCCACTATCTGACCTACGCCGACGTTGCCATCACCGAGTACTTCCGCGCGCTGGGCGTCGCCTATCCGGGCGATCTGGCACAGGACGGCGGCGACTTCTTCGCCATTCGCACCCTGCTCGAATACCGTGCGCCAGCGCGCTTCGACGACCTGTTGCAGATCGGTATCCGCAGCGCGCGCCTGGGCCGCTCGAGCCTGACGTTCGCCCACGGCATCTGGCGCAACGGCGAATTGCTGACCAGTAGCGAGATCGTCTACGTGCACGCTGACGGCGCAACACGCAGCAGCGCACCGCTGCCGCAGTGGCTCAGGGAAAAGATCCTGGGGTTCGAAGGGACGACACCGGACGGCGCGTAAGCCGGACTCGCGAAGCAGTACACCGTGAAATGGCGGTGGACACCGAACCGGCGGGCTGTTCGCTACGCTACGAGCGGCCGGCGTCCCGGTACGCCCTATTGCTCGCCGAACAACTCAGCCAGGCGCGCGCGATCCGCGGCAAAACCGGCCTCGGCCTGAGTGCGTGCTTCTTTATAACGGGCGATATCACGCAGCAGGCGCTGCTGCTCGTCCTTGAGGTTGTTGATCTGCGCCAGCAGCTGTTCCGGCACCTGGCGCCCGGCACGCTCGTGATCGGCGGCCTGGCTCTGCAGGTTGGCCTGCTGGGTGCGCACCGACTGCAGGTTGCCACGCGCGACGCTGGTGACGCTGTCGAGCTCGGCCAGCTTGCGTTCGCGGGCGCGGTCGACATCATCGAGGTTGGTGTACAGGCGCAGCAGTTGGGCATCGCTGCTGGCGCGGGCCTTGTCCGCCTGCATACGAGCGAATTCTTCCGGCGTCGGCGCAGGCGGAATCACCCGCACCACACGGCCCTGATCGTTGAGCACCTCGTAACCCTTGCCGATGAACTCAGGCGGCACGCCCTGGCGACTGAGCACCGTCACACCCTTGTCGTCGACGTAGCGATACAGTTCGGCAGCCACTCCAGACAACGGCAGCAGCAGGCTACAGAGCAGCGTACAGCGGGTCAGGAGCGGTGCAGGCATAGGACTACCTTGTGCTAGGGCTAGATTCCGTACTCGGCACGATAGGCTTCGACGGCCGGCAGATATTGCTTCAGTTCAGCATCCCCTGCCAGATATTCCAGTACCTGTTCGAGTGACACGATGCTCACTACCGGCATGCCGAAATCGCGCTCGACTTCCTGAATGGCGGACAGCTCGCCCTGACCACGCTCCTGGCGGTTCAGCGCAATCAGTGTGCCGGCAGCCTGGGCGCCCTGGCCCTGGATGATCTGCATGACCTCACGAATCGCGGTGCCGGCAGTGATCACGTCATCGACGATCAGTACGCGGCCCTTGAGCGGCGCACCGACCAGGGTGCCACCTTCGCCATGATCCTTGGCTTCCTTGCGGTTGAAGCACCAGGGCAGATCACGCTGATGATGCTCGGCCAGCGCCACTGCAGTGGTCGCCGCCAGCGGAATGCCTTTGTAGGCCGGGCCGAACAGCACGTCGAAGTCGATGCCGCTATCGACGATGGCAGCCGCATAGAAGCGCCCCAGTTGCGCCAGTGCCAGACCACTGTCGAACAGACCGGCATTGAAGAAGTAGGGGCTGGTACGCCCGGACTTGAGGGTGAACTGGCCGAAACGCAGAACCCCGCGCTCGATGGCAAAACGGATGAAATCACGCTGGTACGCTTGCATGAAAAGTCTCGGGCGGCACGGATTTAGCTAATTGAGGTGAGCTCGGGTATCATACATGCATGTGTTTTTGGGGGCCATTTATGCGGATCATCAGTGTGAACGTGAATGGTATTCAGGCTGCGGCCGAGCGAGGTTTGCTCAGCTGGTTACAAGCCCAGAATGCCGACGTGATCTGCCTGCAGGACACCCGCGCCTCCGCCTTTGAACTGGACGACCAAGCCTTCCAACTGGATGGCTATTTCCTCTATGCATGCGATGCAGAAGTACCCAGCCAAGGCGGCGTGGCACTTTACTCGCGGTTGCAACCCAAGGCGGTAATCAGCAGCCTCGGCTTTGAAATGGCCGACCGCTACGGGCGCTACCTGCAGGCCGATTTCGACAAGGTAAGTATTGCCAGTCTGCTCCTGCCATCGGGCCGGGACGGTGACGAGAGCTTGAATCAGAAATTCAAGTTCATGGACGACTTCACCCACTATCTGGACAAGCAACGGCGCAAACGACGCGAGTACATCTACTGCGGCTCGCTGCACGTGGCACACCAGAAGATGGACGTGAAGAACTGGCGCGACTGCCAGCAATCACCCGGCTTCCTGGCACCTGAGCGCGCCTGGATGGATGAGGTGGTCGGCAACATGGGCTATGTCGACGCCCTGCGCGAAGTCAGCCGCGAAGGCGACCAGTTCAGTTGGTGGCCGGATAACGAGCAGGCGGAAATGCTCAACCTGGGCTACCGCTTCGACTACCAGTTGCTCACTCCGGGCATGCGCCGCAGCGTTCGCAGCGCCCGCCTGCCGCGTCAGCCGCGCTTCTCCCAGCATGCGCCGCTGATCGTCGACTACGACTGGATTCTCAGCGTCTGATCGACACCCATGAAAAAGCCGGCATTTCGCCGGCTTTTTTGTATCCGCCGCGTCACTCTTGCATCTGAGCCAAACCCGCCTCCGCTTGCGCCAGCAGGTGCTGCACATGCTCGTCGTCGGCGTAACGCTGGTTCAAGTCGAGCAGATGGGTTCTGGCCTGCTCGTACTCCTGCAAGGCAAGCAGGTTCCGCACGAGGACGATCTCGGTGATGCGCCCCGGTTCGATCTCGTAGGCAGCCTGGTTGTAGATCAGCGCCTTGCGGTAGTCGACGTACTGCTCGCCGTTATCCCCGAGATAAACCAGCCCCAGCACATTGTTGGCCGCCAGATTGCGCGGCGCCAGGGCGATCGCCTGCTCCAGCCGCACCACCGCCTCAGGCACCTTGCCCAACATCAGCTCGGCATCCGCCATGTTCACCAGATAGTCGTAGGAACCCTCGGGATAGAACGCTGCAGCCTTGGCGGCGTATTCACCGGAACGCGGATAGTCACCCAGCTCGTAGTAACCCAGCGAGATATAGCGCAAGGCATAGGCCTTCTGCGCATCGCTCGCCGCCGGGCTCGCCACCAGCTTCTCGAACTTGGCGATCGCCTGCTCGGACTGCCCATCATCGTGGAGGCGCTCGGCTTCGACCCTCAGCACCTGCAACTGCGCCTGCTCGGCAAGGCCACCAGCGGCCTCGCCGCATCCGCCAATGGCCATGCACAGCAACGCGGCGAGCAGAACCCGTACATTCATTGTCTTTCACCTTCCCTGTTCAGATCAGAGGGCCGTAGACCCTCTCGATGTACATGTCCTACTTCACCAGCCGCCAACTGAATGGGTAGCGATAATTCTGCCCTTCGTTGGCCTTGATCCCGGCAATGATGGTCAGAACCAGCGCAGCCAGCCCCAACAGCATCAGTAGCGGGAAGCCAATCACCACCACCATCAGGATGAAGCAGACGACGGCGGCCAGCGCCACGCTGATCTGAAAGTTCAACGCTTCCTTGCCCTGCGCGTCGACGAAGGGATCCAGATCCTTCTTGATCTGCCACACGATCAGCGGGCCGAGCAGATTGCCGAAGGGGAACACCAGCCCAAGAAAGGCGGCGAAGTGACAGAACATCGCCCACTGACGCGCCTCATGGCTGGGCGTCGGAACCGGGTTTTGCATATCGTCGTTCATGCGGGTGCTCCTTGCGCGGTTTAAGGCTCAGTCGACCAGAGCGGCCTTCTGCAGTTCAAAGATCTCGTTCATGCCCTTCTGCGCCAGGGCCAGCATGGCGTTGAACTCATCAGGCTGGAACGGTGCGCCTTCGGCGGTGCCCTGCACTTCGATGAAGCCGCCGGCATTGGTCATCACCACGTTGAGGTCGGTCTCGGCGGTAGAGTCTTCCAGGTAATCCAGATCCAGCACCGGCTCGCCCTGGTAGATGCCGACCGACACCGCCGCGATCATCTGCTTGAGCGGCTCGCCCTTCAATGCGCCACGCTTCTTCAGCACTTTCAGGGCATCGATCAGCGCCACCATGGCGCCAGTGATCGAAGCGGTGCGAGTGCCACCGTCAGCCTGGATCACGTCACAATCGACGTACAGGGTGTTCTCGCCCAGCTTGCTCATGTCCAGTGCCGCGCGCAGCGAACGGCCGATCAGGCGCTGAATCTCCAGGGTACGGCCACCCTGCTTGCCACGGCTGGCTTCGCGCTGGTTACGCTCGCCGGTGGCGCGCGGCAGCATGCCGTACTCAGCGGTCAGCCAACCCTGGCCCTGGCCCTTGAGGAAGCGCGGCACGCCCGACTCGACGCTGACGGTGCAAATCACCTTGGTATCGCCGAACTCCACCAGCACCGAGCCCTCGGCGTGCTTGGTGTAGTTGCGGGTGATGCGAATCGAGCGCAACTGATCGGCGGCGCGGCCACTGGGACGTTTCATCGAGCGATACCTACTTCATTAAGTGAAAACAGTCCGCATTATAGGGGCGGGGCGGCTGCGGCGACATGCCGAATTGGGTAGGGTCGGTTCACTGCGCTACAATCCTGCGTTTTTCGAGCCGACTTCCGCGAGGTATCCCATGGTTCACAGCATGACGGCCTTTGCCCGCAACGAGCAGGCAACCGCCCACGGCACCCTGAGCTGGGAACTGCGCTCGGTCAATCATCGCTACCTGGAGCCGCACCTGCGCCTGCCGGAAGCCTTCCGCGACCTCGAAGGCGCCGTACGCGAAGCCCTGCGCCAGGGCCTGTCGCGCGGCAAGGTGGAATGCACCCTGCGCTTCGCCGAAGAAAGTGCCGGCAAGCCACTACAAGTCGACAGCGAGCGCGCGCGCCAACTGATCACTGCGGCCGAGCAGGTCGCTGCACTGATTCAGCAGCCAGCACCCCTCAACCCGCTGGAAGTGCTGGCCTGGCCCGGCGTGCTGGTCGCCGACTCGGCTGATCCACAGGCGCTGAATGCCGCCGCACTGAAGCTGTTCGATCAGGCGCTGGACGAACTCAAGGCCGGCCGCGCCCGTGAAGGCGCGGAGCTGGCCAAGCTGCTCAACGAGCGCCTCGACAGCATCCTCGACGAAGTCGCTGCCCTGCGCCAACTGGTGCCGCAGATGCTCGCCGGGCAACGCCAGAAGATCGAAACCCGCTTTGCCGAGATGCAGGCCGAACTCGACCCGCAACGCCTGGAGCAGGAGCTGGTTCTGCTCGCGCAGAAGAGCGACGTGGCCGAAGAGCTGGATCGTCTCAGCACTCACGTCAGCGAAGTGCGTCGCGTGCTCAAGGCCGGCGGCGCCGCCGGTCGGCGCCTGGACTTCCTGATGCAGGAACTCAACCGCGAAGCCAACACCCTCGGCTCCAAGGCCTTCGACCCGCGTAGCACGCAGGCCGCCGTCAACCTGAAAGTGTTGATCGAGCAGATGCGCGAGCAGGTTCAGAATATCGAGTAATGCCAGCCAGACGGCTGCTATCTTTCGTCCACCGCTTTTCCAGGATCGTTTTCATGGCCACCACGACCGGCACCCTCTATATCGTTTCCGCACCCTCCGGCGCCGGCAAGACCAGCCTGGTCAAAGCCCTGATCGACAGCGAACCGCAGATTCGCGTCTCGGTCTCGCATACCACCCGCGCCATGCGCCCGGGCGAGGTGGATGGGGTCAACTACCACTTCGTCGATCATGCGCAGTTCAACGCCATGCTCGAACGCAGCGAATTCCTTGAGCACGCTCAGGTCTTCGACAACCTTTACGGCACCTCGCAGAAGTGGCTCGAGCAGACGCTGGCCGAAGGCTTCGACCTGATCCTCGAGATCGACTGGCAAGGCGCGCAGCAGGTGCGCAAGCTGATGCCACAGGCCAAGTCGATCTTCATCCTGCCGCCGACCCAGGAGGCGCTGCGCCATCGCCTGACCAACCGCGGCCAGGACAGCGGCGAGATCATCGAGCGGCGCATGCGCGAAGCGGTCAGCGAAATGAGCCACTACGTCGAGTACGACTACCTGGTGATCAACGACGACTTCAACCATGCCCTGAGCGACCTCAAGGCGATCTTCCGTAGCAACCAGTTGTCGCAAACTCAGCAACAGCAGCGCCATGCCGGCCTGCTCAGCGAACTGCTGGCGTAAAACAGCGCTTCCATTGTCGCTGGTGATTTTTTAGACTATTCAGTCCGCTCGCCCGCTCGGGCCAAGCTTATCCGCACAAGTTACGAGGAACACCATGGCTCGCGTTACCGTCGAAGATTGCCTGGACAACGTTGATAACCGCTTCGAACTGGTCATGCTCGCGACCAAGCGTTCGCGCCAGCTGGCCACCGGCGGCAAAGAGCCGAAAGTGGCTTGGGAAAACGACAAGCCCACCGTAGTAGCCCTGCGCGAAATCGCCGCTGGCCTGGTGGACTATGAAGTCGTCGCCCAGGAAGACATCGTCGAAGAAGAACCGCTGTTCGCTGCCTTCGAGGAAGAGGCCAACGAGCCTCTGTAAGTCGATGATGCCGGGTCGAAGTCGCACGGCGCAGGGCCACAGCTGCCAACGGGGGAACCACCCATGGCTGGCATAGACGCTCTCGCCGACCGACTTTCGGCCTACCTCGGCCATGACCAGGTCAACCTGGTTCGCCGAGCCTACTTCTACGCCGAACAGGCGCATGATGGCCAACGCCGCCGCAGTGGCGAAGCCTACGTGACCCATCCGCTGGCCGTGGCCAGCATCCTCGCCGAAATGCACATGGATCATCAGAGCCTGATGGCTGCCATGCTGCACGACGTCATCGAAGACACCGGCAT
Source organism: Pseudomonas mendocina (assembly GCF_003008615.1). Taxonomy (NCBI): domain Bacteria; kingdom Pseudomonadati; phylum Pseudomonadota; class Gammaproteobacteria; order Pseudomonadales; family Pseudomonadaceae; genus Ectopseudomonas; species Ectopseudomonas mendocina. The sequence continues at coordinate 2,533,121 of NZ_CP027657.1, read as the reverse complement.
CGCCAAGGAAGCGCTCAACGCGCAGTTCGGCGAAACCGTGGCCGAACTGGTCGACGGGGTCAGCAAACTGACCCAGATGAACTTCGAGACCAAGGCCGAGGCGCAGGCCGAGAACTTCCAGAAGATGGCCATGGCCATGGCCCGCGACATCCGCGTGATTCTGGTCAAGCTCGCCGACCGTCTGCACAACATGCGCACCCTCGATGCCATGCCGCACGAGAAGAGCCGGCGCATCGCCAAGGAAACCCTGGAAATCTACGCCCCCATCGCCAACCGGCTGGGCATGCACAACATGCGCGTGGAGTTCGAAGACCTGGGCTTCAAGGCCATGCACCCGATGCGCTCCGAGCGCATTCGCGCCGCAGTGCGCCGCGCCCGGGGCAACCGCAAGGAAATCGTCGCCAAGATCGAAGAATCGATCCAGATGTGCCTGCAACGCGAGGGCATGGAAGGCGAAGTGATCGGCCGCGAGAAACACCTCTACAGCATCTACCAGAAGATGCGCGGCAAACGTAAGGCGTTCAACGAGATCATGGACGTCTACGCCTTCCGCATCATCGTCGACAAGGTCGACACCTGCTACCGCGTACTCGGCGCCGTGCACAACCTGTACAAGCCACTGCCCGGGCGCTTCAAGGATTACATCGCGATTCCCAAGGCCAACGGCTACCAGTCGCTGCACACCACGCTGTTCGGCATGCACGGCGTGCCCATCGAGATCCAGATCCGCACCCGCGAGATGGAAGAGATGGCCAACAACGGCATCGCCGCACACTGGCTGTACAAGTCCAACGAGGACGAAGTACCGAAGGGCAACCACGCCCGCGCGCGGCAATGGGTCAAGGGTGTGCTGGAACTGCAGCAACGCGCCGGCAACTCGCTGGAATTCATCGAGAGCGTGAAGATCGACCTGTTCCCGGACGAGGTCTACGTGTTCACGCCCAAGGGCCGCATCATGGAGCTGCCCAAAGGCTCCACCGCGGTCGATTTCGCCTACGCGGTGCACACCGACGTCGGCAACACCTGCATCGCCTGCCGCATCAACCGCCGCCTGGCGCCGCTGTCGCAGGCTCTGGAAAGCGGCTCGACGGTGGAAATCGTCACCGCACCGGGCGCCCGCCCCAATCCGGCCTGGCTCAATTTCGTGGTCACTGGCAAGGCGCGTACGCACATCCGCCACGCCCTCAAGCAGCAACGCCGCTCCGAATCCATCAACCTCGGCGAGCGCCTGTTGAACAAGGTGCTGGCCAGCTTCGACACGCACCTGGAAAAGATTTCCCCCGAGCGCATTCAGGCAGTGCTGAGCGAATACCGCCAGGAAGTCATCGAAGATCTGCTCGAAGACATTGGCCTGGGCAACCGCATGGCCTACGTCGTGGCCCGCCGCCTACTGGCCGAGAGTGGCGACGACACCCTGCCAAGCAGCGAAGGGCCACTGGCGATTCGCGGCACCGAAGGCCTGGTGCTGAGCTACGCCAAATGCTGCACACCGATTCCCGGCGACCCCATCGTTGGCTACCTGTCGGCCGGCAAGGGCATGGTGGTACACATGGAAAGCTGCCGGAACATCGTCGACATCCGCCACAACCCGGAAAAATGCATCCAGCTCAACTGGGCCAAGGACGTTACCGGCGAATTCAACGTCGAACTGCGCGTCGAGCTGGAACACCAGCGCGGCCTGATCGCGCTGCTGGCCAGCAGCGTCAATGCCGCCGATGGCAACATCGAGAAGATCAGCATGGACGAACGCGACGGCCGTATCAGCGTGGTGCAACTGGTGGTCAGCGTGCATGACCGCGTGCACCTGGCTCGCGTGATCAAGAAACTGCGCGCACTCAAGGGCGTGATGCGTATCACCCGAGTACGCGCCTGACACAATTCCCCTATTTCCAGTCTGTAGGCTGGGTGCTCGACCCAGTCAGTTCTCACAAGGAGCGATTCATGAGCAAGACCGTCATCACCAGCGACAAGGCCCCCGCCGCCATCGGCACCTACTCCCAGGCGATCAAGGCCGGCAACACCGTCTACATGTCCGGTCAAATTCCGCTGGATCCGGTGAGCATGGAGCTGGTCGAGGGTTTCGAAGCGCAGACCGTGCAGGTGTTCGAGAACCTCAAGGCCGTCGCCGAAGCCGCCGGCGGTTCGTTCAAGGATATCGTCAAGCTGAACATCTTCCTCACCGATCTCTCGCACTTCGCCAAGGTCAACGAGGTCATGGGCCGCTACTTCGAACAGCCCTACCCGGCGCGCGCCGCCATCGGCGTTGCCGCCCTGCCGCGTGGCGCGCAGGTGGAAATGGACGCCATCCTGGTCATCGAGTAAGAGCCTGCTCACGATCTCGCGAGCTAAAGCCAGGCAAGGCGAAATCAGGCGAAAAACGCTCGGAGTCGCGTTCGACTTTACGAGCTGTAAGCCTGGTTTCAACGCAGCATGGCCGACGCGCAGCAGATCGTGAACAGGTTCTAAGCCGTTCGGGCGGGGCACTGCCCCGCTCTCCCTCCTCCAGCATGGAGATCGCCATGCGTCTGCTTCCTCTGCTGCTATGCGGCGCCTTGCTCACTGGCTGCGCCAGCACGCCGAACAATGACCCGAGTGGTACCTGGATCAACCAGGCAGCCATCGATGCCGCTGTGGAAAGCGGTCGCCTGCGCGAAGCACTGACCGCCTATGGGCCGAACCTGGAGTGGCAGGTCGATCCGCAGCGCCAGCAGGCCGACTACAGCAACGGCTTCGAGCTGGCCGAAGGGCGTCTGCAAGCGCTCGACGAAGGTCGCTGGCAAGTCACCTTCTACGGCGACTACAAGGAGCAATTGCAACTGCAAGGCGCAAAGCTGACTCAGGTTGCCAGCGATTACTGGCCTGAGCAGCAATTCGTCCGCGTGCCCCAGACAGGAGAGAAGCTGCCGCTGGGCAGCAGTTTCGAACAGGCGCTGTACCGCAGTTACCTGGGCGGTGACTGGCTGATCGAAGAAGGCCTCGGCCAGGGCGGCCTGGTGCGCTTCGCACCCACTGGCGAGGTGCAGGGCCTACCGGGCGCCGAACGCTATGCGCTGTGCCTGGCCGGCGACTGCGCCGCCATGAGCGGCGAGCATGACAGCCTGTGGCTGCAGCTGGGCGATCAAGGCCAACCCTGGCTGTTCGTCCACGAGGGCAACCAGCTACGCATCTTCGAAGCGCAGAATCGCGCTCAGTTCGACGAGATGCCCCAATATCAGCCAGGCCCGCAGCGCTGGCTGCTGAAACGTCGTTGAGACGAGCCTGAAAAGGCTCACCAGGCGCCGAGCAACAGCCACAAGCCCAGGGCCAGTAGCAGCGCACCGCAGCCACGATCCAGCCAGCGCACCCGACGCTGCAGCCAGGTGCGCCAGCGCGGCTGATCGAGCAGGCGCACCAGGGCCAGATCCCAGCACAGCACCACCAGGGTCATCCACGCCATCACCAGCCCCAATCCCCAGCCCGGCATCGCCGCCTCACGCAACACGCCGAACAGACCCGCATAGAACAGCGGCAACTTGGGATTGAGGCTGCTGGCCAGCACTCCCTGGCGTAGCCCCTGCCACCTACTTCCCAGCAGAACCTGATCGCCCTGCGGCAGCGCCAGATCGCGCCGGGAGGCCAGCGCCTGTGCGCCGACCCAGACAAAGTAAAGCCCGCCAAGCCCCTGCACTCCATGCCACAGCCAGCCACCTTCACCCGGCAGCAAACCCAATACGAACAGCACCAGCAACATGCTCAGCAGATTGGCCAGGGCGATCCCCCAGGCACAGCCATCCGCCTGGCGTCGCCCCTTGGCCAGCGCAGTGCGAATCAACAAAAAGAAATCCGGCCCCGGCGAGAGCAGGGCTGCGAAATGGGTACCGGCCACCAGCAGAAACAACGCGAACATGACACCTCCGTTTGGCGGAGGCAGTGTCGGCAAGGCGGGAGCCGGTGTATTGGAAAAAACTCAGAGGTACCAGTCATGCAACTTCCGCCATTCCACGTACTGACCGGCGGCCCCGGCAGCGGCAAAAGCAGTTTGCTGACGGCATTGGCACAAGCCGGCCACAACGTCGTCGAAGAGACCGGGCGGGCAATCATCCGCGATCAACAGGCCATCGACGGCCATGGCCTGCCCTGGCGAGAACCGCAGTTGTTCGCCGAACTGATGCTGGCCTGGGAACTGCGCGCCCATCGTCAGGCACTGGCACTGAGGGAGCCGGTATTCTTCGATCGCAGCCTGATGGACGTGATCGGCTACCTGCGCCTGAGCGGCCTTCCGGTAGCCCGCCACCTGCTGCGAGCGGCACGTCAGCTACGTTACCAACCGCAGGTGTTCCTGCTGCCGCACTGGCCACAGATCTACTGCAATGATGCCGAGCGCCGCCAGGATGCTGCCGAGGCCGAGCGAACCGCCGAGGTGATGCGGGAGGTCTATGCGGACTTCGGCTACCAGCTCATCGACGTGCCACCGGCCAGCCTGGAGCAACGCCGCGATTTTGTCCTGCAGCACTGCGGCCTCACTCCTCGGCCAAGGAGCGGAAACGCCCCGGCGTGACACCGGTGAAGCGGCGAAACACGCCACTGAAGTGAGCCTGGTCGTAGAACCCCAGATCCAGTGCCACCTCGGTGAGGGCTCGCCCCTCCAGCAGCCTGCGCTTGGCTTCACGTACCCTGCATTGCAGCAGATAGGTGTGCGGCGGCACGCCATAGGCGCGGCGGAAGGCCTCGATCAGGTGGCGCGGGTGGCGCTGTACCAGAGCGGCCAGGTGCTCCAGGCTGACGGCCTCGGCGTAATGCGCCTCCAGGTAGTCGCGCAGCTGGACCGTGACACCGCCGTCGCGCGCCGTTGGACGTGCCTCGCGCAAGCCGCCGTGACGCACGAACACCAGCTCCAGCAGTGCCAGCAGTTCACTCTCCAGCGCCAGCGCATCGCCCCCTTCGAACTGGCCGGCCAGACGCGCCAATCCCGCCGCCACACGCCCGTCATCGTGAGGATTGAGGGTACGAAAGCCACTGGGCAGGCTCTTGCGCCCAAGCAGAGCAGGCAATCGCGACTCCTCGACGTAGAGCATGCGGTAGATCAGCCGCGGCGACTCGGCGTGCCCGGTGTGCGGCTCCTCGGGATTCATCAGCGACAGGGTTCCCGCTGGCAGCGCATGGCGCTGACCGCGGCACTGGTAGCCGCCCACCCCCTGCACGATCGCCCCAACGGCAAACGCATCGTGACTGTGACGGCCGAACGGCTGACCGGAAAAATCGGCGTGGAACAGCTCGATTCCCGGTAGCCAGGGCTTGGCCAGAAGGCGATTGGCATCCATTGGTAGCGCGACTCAGCGATCCGCCAGGATCGCCGTGTAGCCCTCGCGATAGCTGGGATACTTCGGCGCCCAGCCCAACGCACGGGCGCGGATATTGCGACAACGCTTGCTGCCGGCGCGGCGTACCCGCTGCTCGTCACTCCAGTGAGTGACGCCCAACTGTCCGCGCAGCCAGCCCACCACCTCGTGCAGGGGCGCCGGCTCGTCGTCGACGCCCAGGTAGCAATCGGCCAGAACCTCGCCTCGTGCATCGGCCTGCAACAGGGCTGCCAGCAAGCCGGCGGCATCATCGACGTGAATACGGTTGCCGTAGAGTGGCGGCTCCTCGCTGACCCGGTAACCTGCCTGCACCTGCCCCAGCAACCACTCGCGCCCTGGGCCGTAGAGGCCGGTCAAACGCACCGTGGTTGCCGGTAACCCACTGTCCAGAGCCACACGTTCAGCCTCACGCATGATGACCGCCGAATAGCTCTGCGCCTCGGCAGGCGAGTCTTCGTCGATCCATTCCCCCTCCTGCTGGCCATAAACGCCGCTGCTGGAAGTGAACAACAGGCGCTTCGGGCGCTGCCCGTGCTGCGCCAGCCAGCCCAGTACACGCTGCAAGCCCTCGACGTATGCCGCCCGATAACCGGCCTCGTCATGCTGCGTCGCGGCCGCGGCGTAAACCACATAATCCACCTCCCCCACAGGCCAGGCCGCCGGACAGGCATCGGTCTGCAGATCACCAGCCAGGGGCAGAATCCCTTCAGGCAAGGCGCTGGTGTTACGCCGCAGGCCATGCACCGTCCAGCCCAGTCGATGCATCTGCAGGGCAAGGCGGCTACCGACATCGCCGCAACCGGCGACCAGAAGTGTTGGAGAGGCTGTCATGGAAGACTCCGGCAAGACTCAGGAATGGGCACGACCAATTATCGCCAACCACAGCGACGAACAGGGATCGGATTAGCGGCGTGACTCGAAAAATAGTTATATGTTACATTCTCAAACAATAATGAATCTCAACAGTTACCAGGGTGATGCCTCCGCATCGCCCTACCGGCACATTTCCCTCTATTTCAGGACCGTCTCATGAAGTCCGTAATCCGCGATGTCTCTCCCCTGCGCCTGCTGGCCACCCTGCTGCTCGGCCTGACCCTGGCCACTTCCGCAGTCGCCGATGAAGCCACCCCCACCGCTACCGCCACGCCGCCGACAACCAGTGAGGCCAGCAGCGACGCCACCGCTGCCCCGGCGGAGCAGGCCGAAATCGCCCCAGCGCCGCCCGAGACCGCGCTCGAAGAAGCCGAAATGAGCGAAGTCCTGGCCGGCCATGACTTGTCTCCCTGGGGCATGTATCAGAGCGCCGATGTGGTGGTGAAGTCGGTCATGATCGGCCTGCTGCTGGCCTCGGTTCTGACCTGGACCATCTGGCTGGCCAAGAGCATCGAACTGTTCGTCGCCAAGCGCCGCCTGCGTCGCGAAATGCCGATTCTGAAGGCCGCGCGCACGCTCAAGGATGCCGGCAACAGCATGGATGGCGAAGCGTGCATTTCCCATCGCCTGGTTCAGGACGCCCTCGAAGAAGTGAAGCTGACCGGAAGCGTGCGTGAAGCCGACGGCCTCAAGGAACGCGTCAGCTTCCGTCTCGAACGCATGGTCGCGGCCAGCGGCCGGCAGATGAGCCAGGGCACCGGCATGCTCGCCACCATCGGCTCTACTGCGCCCTTCGTCGGCCTGTTCGGTACCGTCTGGGGCATCATGAACAGCTTCATCGGTATCGCCAAATCGCAGACCACCAACCTCGCCGTCGTCGCTCCAGGCATTGCAGAAGCCCTGCTGGCCACTGCCCTGGGTCTGGTCGCGGCGATTCCTGCCGTGATCATCTACAACGTCTTCGCCCGCTCCATTACCGGCTACAAGGCACAGGTAGCGGACGCTTCGGCGCAGGTGCTGCTGCTGGTCAGCCGTGACCTCGACCACCTGCCAACTGAGCGTCAGGCTCCGCACATGGTCAAGGTGGGGTAAGCCATGGGCATCCATCTGCACGATAGCGATGAGCTGCAGGAAAGCCACGAGATCAACGTCACGCCCTTCATCGACGTGATGCTGGTGCTGCTGATCATCTTCATGGTCGCCGCACCATTGGCAACGGTGGACATCAAGGTGGATCTGCCCGCCTCCACCGCCAAGCCTGCGCCGCGCCCGGACAAGCCGATCTACGTCAGCATCAAGGAAGACCTCAGCCTGTACCTGGACAACGACGCGATCAGCGACGAACAGCTCGGCGCCACCCTGGACAAGCTGACCCAGTCCGACAAGGACAAGACCATCTTCGTCCGTGGCGACAAGAAGGTCGAGTACGGCCGCCTGATGGAAGTCATGGATGCCCTGCGCAGCGCGGGCTATCTGAAAGTCGGCCTGGTAGGTCTGGAGACGGTCGGGAACTGATGGCCAACGTACGCAAGTTGTCCGGCTGGGGCATCAGTCTGCTGGTGATCCTCGGCCTGCATGTGGCAATCGGACTCTGGGCGATGTACTGGACGGTCAAGGCAGAACCGCTGGAACTGCCGCCTGCCGCCATGATGATCGAACTGGAACCGCTGCCAGCACCGGCGCCTGCCCCGGCACCTCCGCCGCCCCCGCAGGTGCAGCCGGAACCGGAGCCATTGCCCAAGCTGGCCGAAGCGCCCAAGGCGAAGATCGCCCTGCCGCCCAAACCCAAGCCGCAGCCCAAACCCCAGCCGCCCAAGCCAAAACCGCCTGAGCCGGTTCCGCCCAAGCCGCAGGAAACCGAGAGCGTCAAGGAAAGCGTTGCCCCGGCCAATGAAACGCCCAGCGAGAACAAGCCGGCTGCACCGCAACTGGCCGCGCCCAGTGTTCCCAGCGCCGCCGAACGCACCTGGCAGAGCGAGTTGTTCAATCATCTGGCGCGCTACAAGCGCTACCCGGAAGATGCACGCCGCCGTGGCCTGAAGGGCACCAACCGACTGCGCTTCGTGATCGACGGCAACGGCATGGTGCTGTCCTACGAACTGGTGGGCAAGACCGGCAGCGCATCGCTGGATCGCGCCACGCTGCAAACCATCCGCCGCGCCCAGCCGCTGCCCAAGCCGCCCGCTGAGTTGCTGAAGAACGGCACGCTGGAAATCGTCGCGCCTTTTGTCTACTCGCTGGAACAACGCTGAAAACAAGTGCCCTCGGTGTAGAGCCGCGGGCGCTTGGTTCCATTGACTACACCCGCTATGCTTGTGGCAGTTCAATGGAAAAAGACTATGACCCTCACCGAACTGCGTTACATCGTCACCCTTGCCCAGGAGCAGCATTTCGGCCGCGCCGCCGAACGCTGCCACGTCAGCCAACCGACCCTCTCCGTCGGCGTGAAGAAGCTGGAGGACGAGCTCGGCGTACTGATCTTCGAACGCAGCAAGAGCGCGGTACGCCTGACTCCGGTCGGCGAGGGCATCGTCACCCAGGCACAGAAGGTGTTGGAGCAGGCTCAGGGCATCCGTGAGCTGGCCCAGGCCGGCAAGAATCAGTTGGCTGCGCCACTGAAGATCGGCGCCATTTACACCGTCGGCCCCTACCTGTTCCCGCACCTGATTCCGCAGTTGCACCGGGTCGCACCGGACATGCCGCTGTACATCGAGGAAAACTTCACCCACATCCTGCGCGACAAGCTGCGCACCGGTGAACTGGACGCGATCATCATCGCGCTGCCCTTCCAGGAAGCCGATGTACTGACCAAGCCGTTGTATGACGAGCCGTTCTACGCCCTGCTGCCGACCGGCCATCCCTGGGCGACGATGGAAACCATCGATACCAAGCTGCTCAACGACAAGAGCCTGCTGTTGCTCGGTGAAGGCCACTGCTTCCGCGATCAGGTGCTGGAAGCCTGCCCCACCCTGCGCAAGGGCGGCGACGACCACGGCAAACACACCACCGTAGAGTCCAGCTCGCTGGAAACCATCCGCCACATGGTCGCTTCCGGCCTTGGCGTGTCGATCCTGCCGTTCTCGGCGGTGGACAGCCACCACTACGCACCCGGCGTGATCGAAGTACGTCCGCTCAGCGCACCGGTGCCCTTCCGCACCGTGGCCATAGCCTGGCGCGCCAGCTTCCCGCGGCCCAACGCCATCGAAGTGCTGGCCGACTCCATTCGCTTGTGCTCGGTGGCCCGTCCCCAGGCCAAGAGCGCCTGAGAGCAAGCGTGACCGAACTGGCCAGCGTTCCCGTTACCACGCTCAAGGGCGTGGGCGCGGCGCTGGCTGAAAAACTGGCCAAGGTCGGCCTGGAGAACCTGCAGGACGTCCTCTTCCATCTGCCCCTGCGCTACCAGGATCGCACGCGTATCACACCCATCGGCGCCCTGCGACCAGGCCAGGATGCAGTGGTCGAAGGCACGGTCGCCGGTGCCGACGTCGTCATGGGCCGGCGACGCAGCCTGCTGGTGCGCCTGCAGGATGGCAGCGGCACGCTGAGCCTGCGTTTCTTCCACTTCAGCCAGGCGCAGAAGGAAGGGCTCAAACGCGGCACCGCGTTGCGCTGTTATGGCGAAATACGCCCTGGCGCCACTGGCCTGGAAATCTACCACCCGGAATACCGCGCGCAGAGCGGCGACGAACCGGCACCGGTGGAGCAGAGCCTGACGCCCATCTATCCGACCACCGAAGGGCTGACCCAGCAGCGCCTGCGCCAACTCAGCCAGCAGGCGTTGGCGCGCCTCGGGCCACACAGCCTGCCGGACTGGCTGCCGAGCGAACTGGCCCGCGACTATCGCCTGGCCCCACTGGACGAAGCGATTCGCTACCTGCATCGGCCACCGCCGGATGCCGATGTCGAAGAACTCGCCGAAGGCCGCCACTGGGCTCAGCATCGTCTGGCTTTCGAAGAACTGCTGACGCACCAGTTGTCCCTGCAACGCCTGCGTGAGCAGGTGCGCCGGCAGCAGGCACCGGCCCTTCCTGCGGCAAAGAAACTGCCGCAGCTGTATCTGCAGAACCTCGGCTTTGCTCCCACTGGTGCGCAGCAACGGGTCGGCGCCGAGATCGCCTACGACCTGGCGCAAAGCGAACCCATGCTGCGCCTGGTACAAGGCGATGTCGGTGCCGGTAAGACGGTGGTCGCCGCCCTGGCCGCCCTGCAGGCACTGGAAGCGGGCTATCAGGTGGCGCTGATGGCGCCGACCGAAATCCTCGCCGAGCAGCATTTCCTCAACTTCAGCAAATGGCTGGCACCGCTCGGCCTGGACGTCGCCTGGCTGGCCGGTAAGCTCAAGGGCAAAGCACGCGCGTCGGCACTGGAACAGATCGCTGGCGGCTGCCCGATGGTGGTCGGCACCCATGCGCTGTTTCAGGACGAGGTGAGGTTCAAGCGCCTGGCACTGGTGATCATCGACGAGCAGCACCGCTTCGGCGTCCAGCAGCGCCTGGCCCTGCGCCAGAAGGGCATCGACGGCCGCCTCTGCCCGCACCAGTTGATCATGACCGCCACGCCCATCCCGCGCACCCTGGCGATGAGCGCCTACGCCGACCTGGATACCTCGATCCTCGACGAGCTGCCCCCCGGCCGCACGCCGGTGAATACCCTGGTGATCGCCGACAGCCGCCGCGATGAGGTGGTCGAGCGTGTGCGCAATGCCTGCCAGCAGGGCCGCCAGGCCTACTGGGTGTGCACGCTGATCGAAGAATCCGAGGAACTCACCTGCCAGGCGGCGGAGACCAGCTTCGAGGAGCTCTCGGCGGCACTCGGCGAGCTGCGCGTCGGCCTGATTCACGGACGCATGAAGCCGGCCGAAAAGGCCGCGGTGATGGACGAATTCAAGCAAGGCCACCTGCAATTGCTGGTGGCCACCACGGTGATCGAAGTCGGCGTCGACGTGCCCAATGCCAGCCTGATGATCATCGAGAACCCCGAGCGTCTGGGCCTGGCGCAGTTGCACCAGCTACGCGGGCGCGTCGGCCGGGGCAGTGCAGCCAGCCATTGCGTGCTGCTCTACCACGCGCCGCTGTCGCAGCTGGGACGCGAGCGCCTGGCGATCATGCGTGAGACCACCGATGGTTTCGTCATCGCCGAGAAGGATCTGGAACTGCGCGGCCCGGGCGAAATGCTCGGCACCCGTCAAACCGGCCTGCTGCAATTCAAGGTGGCGGATCTGATGCGTGACGCCGATCTGCTGCCAGCCGTTCGCGATGCGGCGCAGGCACTTTTGGAACATTGGCCACAACATGTGGCTCCATTATTGGAACGCTGGTTGCGTCACGGCCAGCAATACGGTCAAGTGTGAACCTGGTCACAGGACAACTGCCGCCACGAACCTTTGCGCAACTGCCCGCTGGTTATACTCCGAAACAGATGCGCCAACGCCGGATACCGATATGACTGAAGCCGCCCTCGCCCCCAACGACAACCCGCAGGCCCCTGCCGTGATCGTGCAACTGCTGGAGAAACTCGCCGTGCCCTACCAGGTACGCGCGGAGCGACCGGGCCTGCCGAACGAGACGCGCCTGCAAGCCGTGCTGGTGGATGACGCTGTCGGCGCCCTGCTGGTGCTCTACCCACGCAGCCACCTGCTGGATCTTTCGCGTCTGGCGGAGCTCACCGGGCGTCAGCTCACTGCGGTCAAGCCGGAGCGCCTCGAACGCATGCTCGGCAAGCACAACCTGGCCGCCCTGCCGGGCCTGCCGCCGCTGACCAGCTCGCCCTGCCTGTATGAAGAACGCCTGCTGCAAGTGCCGAAGCTACTGATCGAGTCCGGCCAGCCGGGCGTTCTACTGGAGATTCCTACCGAGGCCTTCAAGGGGCTGCTGAGCAAAGCCAGCGCCGCACGCTTCGGCGAACCGGTCAGCGCTATCCGCCTGAACCTTGACCGCCCCGATGACGACCGCGCGGAAATCACCCAGGCGGTACAGGCCTTCACCGCGCGCCGTATCCAGCAGCGACTGGAAGAAACCATCGAGATTCCGCCACTGCCGGAAACCGCGCAGAAGATCATCAAGCTGCGCGTCGACCCCAATGCCACGGTGGACGACATCACTGGCGTGGTCGAAACCGACCCGGCACTGGCCGCGCAGGTGGTCAGTTGGGCTGCCTCACCCTACTACGCCGCCCCCGGCAAGATTCGTTCGGTCGAGGATGCCATCGTCCGTGTGCTGGGCTTCGATCTGGTGATCAACCTGGCACTTGGCCTCGCCCTGGGCAAAACCCTCAGCCTACCCAAAGATCAGCCACAACAGGCCACACCCTATTGGCAGCAAGCGATCTACACCGCCGCCGTGATCGAAGGCCTGACTCGCGCCATGCCGCGCGCGCAGCGCCCGGAAGCGGGCCTGACCTACCTGGCCGGGTTGCTGCACAACTTTGGCTATCTGGTGCTGGCTCACGTCTTCCCGCCGCATTTCTCGCTGATCTGCCGCCACCTGGAGGTCAACCCGCACCTGTCGCACAGCCATATCGAGCAGCATCTGCTGGGCATCACTCGCGAACAGATCGGTGCCTGGCTGATGCGCCACTGGGACATGCCCGAGGAGCTTTCCAGCGCTCTGCGCTTCCAGCAGGATCCGAGCTATGCCGGTGACAACGCCGCTTTCCCCAACCTGGTGTGCCTGGCCGTCAGCCTGCTGCGCAATCGCGGTATCGGCGCCGGCCCGCAAGGCGAGGTCGACGATGAACTGTTCGAAGCCCTGGGCCTGAGCCGGGAAAAGGCCGAAGACGCGGTGAACAAGGTGCTTAGCGCCGAAGTCGCCCTGCGCGAGCTGGCCGCACAGTTCCAGCACCCACACTGAACGACCAACCCGGGCTGAACCCGCCCTACGGCTGCCCCCATGCCGTCGTAGGGCGTGCTCACGAAGCAGTACGCCGCTGAATGGAGTGGCACAGCAGAACGGCTGTTCGCTCGCACTACGAACGATCGGCGTTCCGATCCGCCCTACGGCTTGCTCACTGCCTTGCGCAGTTGTTCACGGCGCTCGCCGAACAGCTGCGGCACAACCTCGATACTGGCGCTGAGCAGTTGGCTGACGCTGGCATGCTCGTACAGCGTCGCATACTCGGCCAATTGGTCGCTGGGCATCTGCCGATAGGCATACAGCATGAACGACTCGACCGCCTGGGCGCTGGACTGGCGGATGGCTTGCGCCTGCTCTTGGGTACGGGCCTGTAACTCGGCCTCATCGAGGTTCTCACCACGCGCCCTTAGTGCCAGCAGCGCTTGGGTCTTGCCCACCTCATAACGCAGCAGGCTGGCCAGGGCCGTGGTTTGCGCCGCCGCGTCGAGACGCTTGACCAGCTCCAGACGCACGCCACGGGGCGGCTGCTCGCTCAAGCGCTGGCGATATTCGGCCAGCCCTTCGGGTTGCTCACCCACTGCGCGCTCGGCGGAAGTGAACCGCTGCGCCAACGGGCTGTCGAGACGCTCACGTATTTCCGCCAGCTGTTCGGCCTCGAAGCGCGCGCTCACACGCTCAGCCAGATCCAGACAAAACGCCTCACCTGCAAATAGCTGGGCGAGGCGCTTCTGCTCAACTTCCTCCTGGCCGCGCTGCAACAGCGGCAGGCTCTGCTCGCAGAGCAGATGAATCCCGGCAAGTTCGAATAACGGCAACAGGGCTTTCGGCTCTGCAGGCTCGGCACGCACCGAGGCGGCCGCCAGCAGCGATAAGAGGGACAACAGGAAAAGACGCATGGCCGGGCTTTCCACAAGAACGTGTGGGGAGCCTAACCAAAGCGAGGCGTGGCGGCCAGTCGTGCCACGCTCACAGGTGAATCAGGCGGCCTTTTTCGGCGCCTCGGCCTTCTTCTTTTTCGGCATCAGGTACTTCGTCAGACCCTGGAACCACATGACCAGCGCCGGGTTGCCCTGGATCTGGATGTCCTTGTTCTGGATACCCTGCATGAAGGCCAACTGCTTGTTCTTCGCGGTCATGGTGGCGAAGCCGTAAGCTGCATCCTTGAAGCCAATGGCGAACGCCGGCTCGCTGGCCACACCGCGCTTGCTGCTGACACGCTGGCCAGAGACGATGAAATGACGGGCGACCTTGCCGTCGAGGGTGTGCAGCTGGAACACCATGTCGCGGCCTTCGAGCTGCTGACGAAACGCAGGGTTTTCACGGCTGGCTTTGGCCATCAGACGGCCCAGCATCCATAGGAGAAAACGGAATTTCATGCACAGGCCCTCGTGATCGAAGATGATGGCCGCGCATTGTAGTGGTTTTCTAGCAAGACTACAGCCTGCCAAAAGCATGGCCGTGGGATTGAAAATGCGGCGCGCTGTACATAACGAAGGCTGCGCTCGTCAGGGAGCATGCAATCCGGGCGACGCAAGATACCTTAACGGGTGGGAAGCCCGGAGCCGAACGGCTCCGGGCAACGGGCTCAGTTGACCGCGTCTTTCAGGGACTTGCCCGGTTTGAAGGCGACGGTGTTGCTGGCCTTGATCTTCACCGGTTGACCGGTTTGCGGGTTCTTGCCAGTACGGGCACCACGGTGGCGCTGGACGAAAGTACCGAAGCCCACCAGGGTCACACTGTCCTTGCGGTTCAGTGCACCGGTGATTTCTTCCAGTACGGCGTTGAGTACACGATTGGCCTGATCCTTGGTCAGATCAGCCTTTTCGGCGATGGCGGCGGCGAGTTCCGGTTTACGCATAGATGCCTCTTTGACGGTTTTTTGTTGTTGTGTCCGTGCTGTTCTTCCAGAACAGCGCCCAAGGCGCCGCAACAGCTCTGCGCTGCGGCAGACCCAAGGGAGAATGGCATGCCGCATCGCACTGCGCCAGTCTCGTCCGACAGTTTAACCAGGCAATTTCGTGGCGTATCCGACAGAACGACGGGCAATCATGCCAGCAGGGGCGGTAATTCCTTGTTCAGGGCCAGTTTCTCCTGCACGGCCGTACCGGTCAGGGCGTAGCCCAGCAGCGCCCCGGACGCGTCACGGCAGAGCGCCTTGATGTCACCGGCAGCCCCCTCGACAGTCCACTCACCCTGGCTGCCACGCGGCGGCGGCGATACCACCAACGGACAAACCGGGGTCTTCACCGTAACCGGCATTGGCCCGTAGCTCACGGCAGTGGGCTCACCGGCCAGGGTCTTGGCCAGGGCACGGGCGCACGCCATCAGCGGCATCACGTAGAGCAGATTGAGGCCATCGACCTCGGCGCAGTCGCCCAGCGCATAGATATTGGCGTGGGAAGTGCGCAGCTCACGGTCGACCATCACGCCACGGTTGACGTCAAGCCCGGCAGCAGCGGCCAGGTCGATGCGCGGACGCAGGCCAACGGCCGAGACCACGGCGTCGCAATCGACCTGGCAGCCGTCGGACAGCAGGGCCTGCAGGGCATCGCCCTGATGATTGAGGTTGGCCAGCACAGGGCCCAGATGGAAACGTACACCGAGACCTTCAAGACCAGCCTGCACGGCGGCGGCGGCGGCCGGATGCAACAGCCCAGGCATCACCTGTTCGCAAGGTGCCAGCACTTCGACCTGGTAACCGCCCGCGGTCAGGTCATTGGCGAATTCGCAGCCGATCAGGCCGGCACCGAGGATCAGCACCCGACGCTTGCCAGCCGCAGCAGCGCGGAAGCGAGCGTAGTCCTCCAGGTCGTTGATCGGGAAGATCGCGTCCTGGGCATCGCCTTCCACCGGCACGCGGATGGGCTCGGCGCCCCAGGCCAGCACCAGATCGCGGTAGGCCACGGCTTCCTCACCGATCCACAGACGCTTGTGACCGGGGTCGATGCCAGTGATACGGGTGTGGGTGCGAATCTCTGCGTTGAGCTGCTCGGCCATGGCGCCAGCCTCGGCCATGGCCAGACCATCGGCGTCCTTGTTCTTGCCGAAGCCAGTGGAAAGCATTGGCTTGGAATAAGAGCGTCCATCATCGGCGGTGATCAGCAGCAGAGGCGTCAGGGTGTCGAGCTTGCGCCACTCCTTGGCCAGGTTGTAACCGGCCAGGCCGGTACCGATGATCACGACAGGTGCACTCATGCGCTCTTTCCTCGCAATGAAAAACGATACGACGGCCCACAGGCCGCCTCCCGAGATGGCGGGATGACACCCTACTGGATCGGGCAAGCGCTGGCCAGATGACGTTCAGTCGGCCAGTCGGAGGTTGGGGAAAGAGGGAATTGGCGGGGCTATCGATAAAGGCAAACCGCCTGGCGAGCCAGGCGGTCTACGAGGCGCTTAGAACCTGTTTTACGATCTCGCGAGCTAGAGCGATACAACACCGATAGCGGCCCCGCAAAAACAAGCGAGGAACGGTCGGAGTCGCGGGCGACTGTACTTTTGTACATGAGCATTTCGACCGGGCTGGCGCTCCAGCTTGTTTTTAACGCAGTAGCGCCGACGCGCAGCAGATCGTAAACAGGTTCTTAGAACGCCAGACCAACGCGCAGGCCTACTTGCTCCTGCTTGAGCTTGCTGCGCTCGGCGATGGCACTGTTGCTATCGAGTTCATAGCGCGTCTGGGTGTAATACAGACTGGTGCTGATCGGCAGGTTGTTGATGCCCTTGTTCCACAGCATGGTCAGTTCGCCGTAAGGATTGACCTTGTCTTTCAGATCCACCGAGTCGCTGTCACCGTCGATCTTCAGGCGCGCTTCGGAGTTGATCGAATAGCGCGCTCCCACCTCCAGACGCAGGGTGTAATCCGGGGTCAGGTAGTTGTAACCGAGCCCGGCCTTGGCGAACGGCGATTTGCTGGTCAGCTTGACGTTACTGTCGAAGGGACCGACGTCATCCTGCTCGATGCGTCCCCAGTCGTAACCACCACCGATGATCACGTCGACGTAGTTGTTGGTGCTCAATGCGGCACGCAGACCGAGGTCGATGTCGGCGCGCGCGGACTTGTATTCCACATCGTCCTTGTCTCGGTACTGGCCCTCGATACCGGCCTGATAGATGAAGCCTTCCTGCCCCGTCAGCTTGTTGCCGAAGTGGTAGAACAGACCGCCCTGGTTGAGACGCTCCTTGTCGCTCTCGTCGTCCACGGTCAGCTTGTACTGGTTGTGCGAGGCGATCACACCAAACGTCGAGATCGGGTCGGTGACCGAGTCTGCATAGGCTTGGGAAGCGCCCGCCAGGCACAGGGCGAGAGTGGTTTTTGGGATTATTCTGGTCAGTTGCATGGCTTTATCCTTGGCAATTGGGGGTGGATAACGCCGTTCACCAAAATGGTGCGACGCAGGTTCCTAGACTGCGTCTACCCCGCGCGATTCGGTAAAACCGATGAACGGTCTCGAAACTGAACGAGGGCTGAATAAGGCTGCGTTTGGCGAGAAAATCCTGACCGATCGGTCACCTCAAGCCATCGGCTCGTGCACAGGCGGCCGAGTCGTTGCGAGCTCGGCCGCTGACGGGCTCATCAGGTGATCCTGAGTACCTTGGCCAGGACGACCTTCGGACCTTTCATCTTCTTGACGATGATGCGCAAGCCATCGGTCTCCAGCACCTCATCTTCCTCGGGCATGCGCTTGAGGCTGTCATAGATCAGCCCCGCCAGAGTTTCGGCCTCGATGTGATCGAGATCGATACCGAGCAGGCGCTCGATCTTCGCCAGCGGTGTATCGCCGCGTACCAGCAGCTTGCCTGGCTGGTACGCGAGAATGCCGCGCTCGGCCTTTCTGTGTTCATCCTGAATATCGCCGACCAGGGCCTCGAGTACGTCTTCCATGGTCAGGTAGCCGATCACCTTGCCATCGGCCTCTTCGACCAGGGCGAAGTGCGAGCCACCCTGACGGAACTGCTCGAGCAGCTGGGTCAACGGCATGTGCCGGTTGACCCGCTCCAGCGGATGCATCAATTCGCCGAGCTTGATCGCCGAAGGCAGCATCTCCAGCAGCGACAGGTGCAGCAGCAGATCCTTGATATGCAGCACGCCGACGAACTCGCCAATGCTCTCGTCGAAGATCGGGTAGCGGCTGTACTTGTGCCGGCGGAAAACGGCGAATACTTCATCAAGGCTGGCATTGAGTTCGAGGAACACCAGATCCTCGCGGGAATTAGCCCAGTCCACCACCTCCAGCTCGCTCAGCTCCACGGCCGATGCCAGCACGCGCATGTCCTGATCGTTGTCGGCACTGGCGCGGCTGGAATGCAGGATCAGCTTCAGTTCTTCACGGCTGTAATGGTGCTCATGGTGCGGCCCCGGCTCGCCTTGACCGGCGATGCGCAGGATGGCATTGGCGCTGGCGTTGAGCACGAAGATCGCCGGATACATCAGCCAGTAGAAGGCGTACAGCGGCACAGCCGTCCACAGCGAAAGCAGCTCGGGCTTACGGATCGCCCAGGACTTGGGCGCCAGCTCACCAATGACGATGTGTAGGTAAGAGATGATCGAGAACGCGGTGAAGAAGGCGATGCCATGGATCAGCTTCGGCGATTCGATGCCGATGGCCGCGAGCAGCGGCGTGAGCAGTTCGGCGAAAGCCGGTTCACCCACCCAGCCAAGGCCCAGAGACGCCAGGGTGATGCCCAGCTGGCAGGCGGACAGATAGGCGTCCATCTGGTTGTGTACGGTACGCAGGATGCGCCCACGCCAGCCATGTGCTTCGGCCAGGCCGTCGACCTTGGTGGCGCGCAGACGAACGATGGCGAACTCGGCGGCCACGAAGAAGCCGTTGAGCAGTACCAGAAAAAGGGCGAACAACATGAGGCCGATATCGGCCCAAAAGACGGAAGCGGAAAGACTCGTGGAGGGATCCATGAACGTGTGAGATAGCCAATGACCGACTAAGGTTGGGGGCTGCGCGCCGCGATTGCAAGCAGGCAGAACCTGCTCAAAGTTTCGCGAGCTAGAGTCATGCAAGGCGCAACGACCAACGGGAGTAACAGCCGAAGGCTGGCCCGAAGGGAGAGCGCCAGCGAATCAAACAGGCGAGGACGCGGAGTTTACGAGCTGTAAATGAGCAGTACTCGCTTCGCTCGCCCTTCGGGCCGCGCTGAAGCGCGTTAGCCGCAAGCGGCTTCCGACCGGGCTGGCGCTCCAGACTGTTTTTAACGCAGCAGGGCCGACGCACAGCAAACTTTGGGGAGGTTCTCAACGAGCGCGCTGAACTACCTGGGCCGGGGCGAAATGGCAGGTGAAGGTACTACCGCGCCCCAACTCGCTGACGATCCCCAGATGACCACGGTGGCGCAGCAGGACGTGCTTGACGATGGCCAGCCCCAATCCGGTGCCACCAGTGTTGCTGGCGCGACTGGAATCGACTCGATAGAAACGCTCGGTCAGACGCGGCAGGTGCTTGGCTTCGATACCGATTCCGCTGTCCTGCACCGACAGGTGTGCCCCCTCCTCGTTGCCCCACCAGCGGATGTGGATCTCGCCGCCAGCCGGGGTGTATTTCACCGCATTGAACACCAGGTTGGAGAAGGCGCTGCGCAGCTCAGCCTCGCTGCCTTTGAGCTTGAGATGCGAATCCGCCTCCAGGGTGATGCGGTGATCCTGGGCAGCGGACAGCGCCTGAGCATCGTTCTTGATCGACAGCAGCATCAAATCGACCGCGACCGGCTGGTTGTCCGAGGGATAGTCTGTCGCCTCCAGCTTGGCCAGCAGCAGCAGGTCGTTGAGCAGCGTCTGCATACGCGCGCCTTGCTGCTGCATCTGCTGCAGCGGTCGCAACCAGCGCGGGTTGACCGCCTCGACGTTGTCCAGCAGCGTCTCCAGGTAGCCGGAGATCACCGTCAACGGCGTACGCAGCTCGTGGGAGACGTTGGCGACGAAGTCCTTGCGCATCTGCTCCAGCTGATGGAGCCGGGTGACATCACGCACCAGCAACAGGTGCTCACGATTGCCGTACTGGGTGATGTGCACCTGCAGCCGGCGGCGATCGCTGACTGGCGAAGGAATTTCCAGGGCATCGGCATAATTGCCGCGCTCGAAGTAATCCTTGAAACGCGGATCGCGAACCAGGTTGGCAATCGGCTGGCCGCTGTCCTGCGGCGTTTTCAGCCCGAGCAAGGTTTCCGCCGCGCGATTCCACCACTCCAGATTGCCCTGGCTGTCGAGCATCACCACGGCATCCTTGAGCGCCGCGGTCGACTCCTGCACCCGGTCTATGACGGCCTGCAGACGTCCGCGGGCCTTCTGATTGCGTCGCTGCAGGTGGTAGATGCTGTCGAACACCTCGCCCCACAGCCCGTAGCCGTCCGGCGGCGGCTCATCCGGCCGGTGTTCGCGCAACCATTTGTGCAGACGCAACAGTTGACTGAGCGTCCAGCCGAGATGGACAGCCAGGCCGGCGGCCAAGGCCCAGCCGTATTCACCACTCACGAAGCCGAGCAGCAGGCAGGCACCGATCAACAGCAGCAGACGGCGCACGACGGCGCCACGCCAGTCTTGGTTCACGATGCAGCGCATCCTTGTATGAAGAGTGAGTGCGCAGAAACGCCGCGCCAGCGATCAACCTTTGGTGGAGAAACGATACCCAGTGCCGCGTACGGTTTGCACCAGATTTTCGTAGGCATCACCCAACGCCTTGCGCAGACGACGGATGTGCACGTCGACCGTGCGTTCCTCGACATAGACATTGCCGCCCCAGACCTGGTCGAGCAACTGGCCACGGGTATAGGCGCGTTCCTGGTGGGTCATGAAGAATTGCAGCAGGCGGTATTCGGTAGGCCCCATCTCGGCCGGCTTGCCGTCGATGGTGACGCGATGGCTGACCGGGTCGAGCAGCAGGCCACCGACCTCGATCGGCGCCTCGCTGTCGCTGGGGCCGGCACGGCGCAGCACGGCCTTCAGACGCGCCACCAGCTCGCGCGGGGAGAACGGCTTGGTGATGTAGTCATCAGCACCGACTTCCAGCCCCTGGATCTTGTTGTCCTCTTCACCCTTGGCGGTGAGCATGATGATCGGGATATCACTGGTCAGCTCATCACGCTTGAGGCGGCGCGCCAGCTCGATACCACTGGTGCCGGGCAACATCCAGTCGAGCAGGATCAGATCGGGCTTGCGATCCACGATCACGGCATGGGCCTGCTGGGTATTCTCCGCTTCCAGGCACTCGTACCCGGCCATCTCCAGGGCCACCGCGATCATCTCGCGGATCGGTGCTTCGTCATCGACGATCAGGATGTTCTTGCCAACCATGGGCCTGCGCCTCTGTTCATTTAGCTGTCGTGCGCCGCATTAGATAACGGAATTATTGCAGCGATATGACAGGCGCGCGGCAGCGATCAAGCAGCCAGGGCGTAATCCAGCACGATGCCGACGAATATCGCCAATCCCGCCCAGTGGTTATGCAGGAAGGCGTTGAAGCACACCATCGGCTCGCGCCGGCGGGTCACGTGGAACTCCCAGGCGAAACAGGCCGCCGCGACCAGCAGGCCGAGGTTGAAGTACAGCCCCAGCTCGAAGCGCGCGCCAGCCAGCAGCAGGCACAGCAACGTCAGGCCCTGCAGGATGGCGATGATCAGGCGGTCGGCATCGCCAAAGAGGATGGCGGTGGATTTCACCCCGATCTTCAGGTCGTCCTCACGATCAGCCATGGCGTAGTAGGTATCGTAGGCCACCGTCCACAGCAGGTTGGCGATGTACAGCAGCCAGGCTTCAGGTGGCAGGCTGCCGGTTTCGGCGGTAAAGGCCATCGGCATGCCCCAGGAGAATGCCGCCCCGAGCACCACCTGTGGGTAGAAGGTGTAGCGCTTCATGAAGGGGTAGCAGGCGGCCAGGGCCAGGCCGCCGAACGACAGCCAGACGGTGGTGGCGTTGGTGAACAACACCAGCACGAAGCTCATCGCCACCAGCACGGCGAACAGCACCAGCGCCTCGCGCGGCTTGACCTTGCCACTGGCCAGCGGGCGCAACTGGGTACGGCTGACGTGACCGTCGAAGTTGCGGTCGGCGTAGTCGTTGATCACGCAACCGGCGGCGCGCATCAGGATCACGCCAACGACGAAGATGAACAGGTTTTTCACACTCGGCACACCTTCGGCGGCCACCCACAGCGCCCACAACGTCGGCCAGAGCAGCAGGTAGATACCGATGGGTTTGTCCAGCCGCATCAGCTGGATGAAATCCCAGGCGCGAGGGTGCAGGCGGGTGGTCGATTGCAGCAGGCGGGTGTACATCGAAGCGTCTCCGTGCAGGTTGCGCGGATTATACGAGGAAGCGGGTGTGGGAGGCGCTTTAGCGGCGATGCTCACCGCCGCAGGCGGTTCAGCGCCTATGGCGTACTTGCGAAGCAGTACACCATAGGCCCAACAGACAACAGGTATAGCCTGAGTAGCGAACTCTAGGCCTCGGTGCCTGCCGCCAGCCAGAAGGCCGGCAGAAATACCTCGGCCACCAGTACGCCGAGGGCGCCACGGCTGAAGCAGGAACGGCGGCCCCACAGGCGCTCTTCACGTACCTCGGCCGGCAGCCAGGCGGCAGGATAACGACAGACCTGCAGCTCACCACGGTCGAAAGCGCGGTCGCTGAACAACAACTCGCCCAGCGAACGACTACCCAGCTCCGCCAGGTTCAACCCGGAGCCCTCCAACGCACTGCGCGCGGCGACGCTACGGGCGAATACCCAGGGCTGGTCATGCCCACGCAGGTACACCTCGCGCACCCAGCCCTGGCTGCCATCGGCAACACCGAGCGCGGCGCACTCGTCACTGCGCAGGCGCTGCCAGCCCTCGACCAGCGGGGTGACGGAAAAACCGTCATGGGACAGTGCGGTCAATCGACGGGTCAACGAATCCTCGTTGAACAACCACTCGCGCACATCGGCAGCCGGTTGCGGATGCAACTGGGCACAGGTCAGCCAGCGGGGTGGATGAGCGAGAGCAGCGTGGGGCACGGCAGAAATCACCACAGATCGAAAGCGCGCGAGTCTAGCACGGCGCAACCGCTGGATTGGATCAGGGCACCCGGCGGGTCAGTACGGCTGCGGGGCGTAGAGCTGGGCAGAGCCTGGCTCGCCGAGCAATTGCTCGAGAATCTCGTGATGCATGGCCAGCAGTTTGCCGTTGCGCTCGTTGAGGCGCTTGCACTGACCGGCCAACTGACCGAGCTGCTGCCAGGTAAGCTGGAGATGATCACGCTGGGCCTGGGGGAAGCGCTGTAGCAGTTTTTCCATGGCGCTGTGGCCACTTCCCAGCTGAAAGGCCGCCAGCACCTTGCTGCGCCGTTCGGCGCGAACGCGGGCCTGGTCGACCAGTGGCACGATCTGCTCGTTGAGCAGGTCGATCTGCTGGCTGTCGCGGCGTAGCAACTGCTGATACAACTCCTGCATGAAACCACGCAGCGCCAGGTAGCCGGCGCAGTCCTGCTGCAAATCCTGTTCGATCACCTGGAGCAGCTGTTGCTCACGTGCCGTGGTCACGCATCGCTTCCGCTGTGGTAGGTCAGCATGCTGCCGGCCAGGGCCTGCGGATCGCTGATCAACTCGCCACGGGCCAACGCAGCCTTGAGCGTCGCGACCTTGTCCAGGTCGACTTCGGGCAGGCTGCGCAGGGTCGACTGCAGTTGCTCCAGACGCGGTTCGTCGCTGGCGGCGCTACGCGCAGTGCCGGCATGCGGCTGCGGACGCGCACTCTGTACCGGCGCCGGGGCGTCGCTGGGCAGGTTGAGGCTGGGCTTGAGATGCCTGCTGATTTCCATGATTCGAATCCAACTCGTGGTGTTATGGCCAATAAGCGACCGCCCCAGGCCAGTACTTAAATCCCATGCGGAAAAAACCTGCCGCCTGGCCAAACTGCCGATTTGCAGGGTGCGCCGTGCGCACCGCTGCTACCCGCGCCAGGATTTCGCTGCGCACGGCGCACCCTAAATATCCATCTCCTGAGATCCAACGGACTGGCGTTAGCTGCCTAGCCCACCTGCGCTCGCCACCAGGCCTGTGCGGCCAGGCCATCCTGAATCTTCTGCTCCTGACGGGCAAGCAGCTCCTGCCATTCACCCATCTTGCCCTCGAGAAACTGGGTGATGACCTTCTCGCTACGCATCGCCGCCAGTAGTTCGCGCTGAATCCGCGCCAGGTTTTCCTCAGCCAGCGCCAGCTCGCGACGCTGCAATTCCACCATCTTGTACAGCGTGGCCTTGTAGCGCTGCTGATTGTCGCGCTGCAGCGGTGTGGTCATCGGCACGGTGAAACCGCACAGGCGGCTGAGCCCGGCGATGTTGTTGCGATAACGCTGACACAGGTTCTGCTGGTAACTGACCCGGCCGAGCATCTGCTGCACCCGGTTGCCGCGCAGGCTGGCCAGACGACCGAGGACTTCTATCTGCTCTTTCATTTGATGATGCTCTGCAGGGTGGCGATGCTGGCACCGAGCTCGGCGCTGGCACCGACCTCCTGGCGCAGGAAGCGTTCGAGGCTGGGCGCCAGTTGCACGGCGCGGTCAGTCTTGGCGTCCATGCCCGGCGTATAGCCGCCCAGCGGGATCAGTTCCTTGATCTTCTCGAAAGTGCTGTAGAACTCCTTGAACTGGCGACCAGCGGCCAGGTGCGAGGCCTCACCGACCTGGCTCATGCAGCGGCTGACCGACGCAGAGATATCGATGGCCGGGTAGTGGCCGACATCGGCCAGGCGCCGCGACAACACGATATGGCCATCGAGGATGGCACGCGCGCAATCGACGATGGGATCCTGATGGTCATCGCCCTCGGCCAGCACGGTGTAGATCGCGCTGAGGCTGCCACTGCCGCTTTCGCCGTTGCCAGCACTTTCCACCAACTCCGGCAGCATGCCGAACACCGAGGGCGGGTAGCCCTTGGTGGCCGGCGGCTCGCCCAGTGCCAGGGCGATCTCACGCTGGGCCATGGCGTAGCGGGTCAGCGAATCGACCAGCAGCAGCACGTCCTGGCCCTGGTCACGGAAATAGGCGGCGATGCTGTGACACAACTCGGTGGCCTTCAGGCGCATCAGCGGCGATTCGTTGGCCGGCGCCACCACCACCACGGCCTTGCGCAGCCCTTCTTCGCCGAGCGAGTGAAGGATGAATTCCTGCACTTCGCGGCCCCGCTCGCCGATCAGCCCGACCACCACCACGTCGGCCTTGGTCTGCCGGGTGATCATCCCCAGCAGCACGCTCTTGCCCACTCCGCTTCCGGCGAACAGGCCGACGCGCTGGCCCTTACCGAGGGTCAGCAGGCCATTGATGGCGCGTACACCGACGTCCAGCGCTGCCTCGACCGGGCGGCGCTTGAGCGGGTTTACCGTGGGCAGCTCGACCGGCAGCGGATCGCGACCGGACAGCTTGCCGCGCTCATCCAGCGGCTCGCCAAGGCCATTGACCACACGCCCCAGCCAGGACTCGTCGATCTGCAGCACCGCCTCGTCCTTGGCGGGAAATACCCGAGAGCCGGCCGCCAGGCCCACCGGCTTCTTGAATGGCATCAGGTAGGTGATATCACGATTGAAGCCGACGACCTGGGCATCGAGCAGACTGCCATCGGCCTGCTCGACACGACAGCGCTGGCCGGTGCTGCGCTGGCAGCCGAGGCTTTCCAGGAGCATGCCGGACACCCGCACCAGACGCCCGGCCACCTTGGCCAGTTGCACGCCATCCAGTGAGCGCAGCGCTTCGTCGAGTTTGTAATCCAGCATTCAGGCTCAGGCCTCGGTCAGATGCAGGTGTTCGGCCAGGGTGTCGATGCAGGCGTCGAGACGCTGCTGGCAACCGACATCGGCCTCGGCCTGCGGCGTGATCACCCGGCATTCGCCCAACGCCAGGCGCTCGTCGGCCACCAGTCTCCAGTTGGCGGCGCGCTCCGGTGCCACCGCCTTGATACGTGCGTATTCCTCGGGGCTGAGCAACACCTGCACGTCATCCGGCTCGCCCGGCATGCTGGTCAGCGCCTCCTCGACCAGCGCCAGCAGTTGCGTGGGGTGCAGCGTCAGCTCACAGCGGATGACCTGCTGCGAGACCTTCTTCACCAGCTCCAGCAGCTCCTGGCGGCGCTTGTGCTCCAGCTCGCCCAGGTACTGCTCGACGCGCTCGCTGATCTGCTGCAACGGCTGCGCGGCCAGCTCGAACTCACGGCGTCCTTCGCTGCGGCCTTCCTCGCGGCCCTGGCGCAGGCCTTCACCACGGCCCTGGTCGAAGCCAGCCTGGCGCCCAGCTTCCTCGCCCTGCAACAGACCGTCCTGATAGCCCTTCTCGATGCCTTGCTGGAAGCCATCGGCCATGGCCCGCTGCAATCCGGCCGGGTCGGCGCTCCAGTCCGTGCCGGCCGGCATGCTACGAGGCGGGAAGCGGTAGGCGCGCCATTGCCGGGCATCACCCTTGAGCAGCTTGGTCGTCATGTCATTCCACCGTCTGTTCGCGGAACAGCTGTACCTGCAATTCACCGTTGGCCGACATCTCGCGTACCACCGCCATGATGTCCTTGCGCACCTGCTCGATGCGGCTCAGCGGCACCGGGCCCTGGCGCCGGTTGATCGACTCCATCTGCTGCGCCTGACGCTTCGGCATGGCGCTCTGGATAGCACGCACCAGCTCGGGCTCAGCCCCCTTGAGGGCGACCACCCATTCTTCCAGCGGGATGGCTTCGAGCAGGCTCTGCAGCACGTCCTGGTTCTGCCGCGAGAGGATGAAGAAGTCGTACATTTCATCTTCGATGCGCTCGACCAGTTGATCGTCGTGCGCGCGCAGCAGCTCGAACATCTGGTTTCGGTCGCCCTTGAAGCGGTTCATGATGTCCGCCGCCTGCTTCACCCCACGTACCTGCGAGCCCTGGGTGCTGAGCACCGCCAGGCTGCGTTCGATCAACTGCTCCAGTTCGGAGATGACGTCGCTGTTGACCTCGCTGAGGTTGGCGATGCGGTAGAGCAGCTCATCCTGGCGCTCGGCCGGCATGCACTCGAGCACCTCACTGGCCATGCCCGGCGGCAGGAAGGCGAGGAACACCGCCTGCATCTGCGCGTGCTCCTTGGCGATCAGCGCAGCGAACTGCTTAGGATCGAGCCATTCCATCTTGGCCATCTTGGCGCGAATTTCCTCGCCGTAGATGCTGTCGAGCAGCGAACGGGTGATTTCACCGCCCAGCGCCTTGCTGAGCATGCCGTCGAGGTAGCCGCGCGAGGCGCCCTTGATGCTGCTCTGCTCCTTGTAGTCCTCGAAGAAGCGACCGATGACGTCGGAGACCATTGGCTGCTTGACGTTGGACAGACGCGCCATCGCCTGACTGATGGAGACGATTTCCTCGCGCGAGAAGTGCTTGAGCACCCCAGCGGAAATCTCGTCGCCCATGCTCAGCATCAGAATGGCAGCCTGCTCGGACGAGCTCAGCGAGCGCTTCTGCACGCGCATGCGCATTTCCTTGGCGGTGGAGCCGCCACGGCCGTCAGGCTGGGTTGAGGTCTCGTTCATTGCGCCCTATCCATTGCTTGATGACTTCCGAGACGCGCTCGGGATCGTTCTTGGCCAGCATCTGCAGGTGTTCGATCTGTAGTTCCAGGCCCGAGCCTGGCGCCGGTAGGCGGATTTCCGACAGCGGACTCAGTTCGCCGAGCACCGTGGCCCCCGGATGATCGTCCCCGACCCGCGCCAGCAGGCGCTCGGCGGCACGCTCGGCGTGCAACGCAAGTTGCGCATCGCCCTCTGCTGGCGGCGGCGTCGGCTGACTACGCTGACTCAGGCTGCGAATCGCCGGGCGTACCACCATCAACAGCAGCAGCAGGCTGATCAGGGCGAACACCGCGAGCTTGGCCAGGTCATGCACCTTGGGGTTTTCCCACCAGGGCAGCAGATCGCCGCCGGCCTCGGCCAGGCCATCGGCAGTGAACGGAAACACGCTAAGCGTCAGCAGATCACCACGCGCCTGGTTGAAGCCCACCGCACTCTTGATCATCGCCTCCATCTCGGCACGCGCTTCGGGCGTCCAGCCGCCCTCCGGTGCCACGGCCGCATTGAGTACCACTGCGATGCTCTGCTGACGCAGGCTGAAAGGCGCATGCTTGACGTGGGTGATGCTCTGGTCGTAATCCAGCTGGCGGTTGGATTCCTTGCGCAGCGAGGTCGCCGCCTGGTTGGCGTTGTCCGCCTGAGCGCCTGCCTGGGCCTGGCCGGCCGGTGGCGGGGTAGGAGCCGGCGCAGGAGGACGGTTGGCCAGCGAACCCGGCACACCCAGGGCGAGCTGGTCGAGCACGCTCTCGTCACGCAGCACTTCGTTGCGCAGGCGCGGGCTCTCGCCGTACGCCTGGAAGGTCTCTTCCTTCTGGCTGAAATCGATATCGGCGGACACGCTGATGCGGTAATTGCCACCGCCAAGGATCGGCGCCAGTACGGCCTCGGCATTGGCCGCGGCCTTGTTCTGATAATCGTCGACCACCTGCCAGTTCTGCGCGGGCCCGCCCCAGGCATCGAGGCCACGAGACAGCAACGCGCCATACTGGTCGACCACCTGTACGTTGCTCGCATCCAGCTGCGGCACACTACCGGCCACCAGGTTGACGATGGCGCTGACCTGCTCCGGCGCCATCTTGTAGCCGGGCGCCAGTTGCAACATCACCGAAGCCTTGCCCGGCTCTCGTTTGCCCACCACGAACGAGCTGCTTTCCTGCAGCGCCAGGTGCACGCGGGCGCCCTCGACGCCTTTGAGTGCCATCACCGTGCGCGCCAACTCGCCCTCCAGGCTGCGCTTGAGGCGCACATCCTGGACGAACTGACTGGTGCCCAACGGCTCGTCCTTGTCGAACAGCTCGTAGCCGGCCGGCACCTTGACCTGCACGCCCTTGGCCGCCAGCAACATGCGCGCGCGGCCAAGCTGATCGTCGCGTACCAGCACCTGACCACTTTGCGGATGCAGGCGATAGGCGATGGCATCACCATCGAGCACCTGCATCACCTCGGCAGCCGGATAGGCCTCGCCAGTGCCGTACAGCGGACGGAAAGAGCCCTGATCCCGCCAGAGATAGAACACCACGCCAACCGCCAGCAAGGCAGCGATCACCGCGAGACCGATCAGGGTCATGCGTGGATCGAGTTTCAGCCCGCCAGTGGGCAGTTTGCTTCTTATGGTCTGCAGCACGCGTCAGGCCCCCGATCCGCTTACAGCGGCATCTTCATGATGTCGTCGAAGGCCGAGGCCAGCTTGTTGCGTACCTGCAGCAGGGCGCTGAACGAGACACTGGCCTTCTGGCTCTCGATCATCGCGCCGACCAGGTCGTCGCTC
Organism: Pseudomonas mendocina; assembly: GCF_003008615.1. Classification (NCBI taxonomy): domain Bacteria; kingdom Pseudomonadati; phylum Pseudomonadota; class Gammaproteobacteria; order Pseudomonadales; family Pseudomonadaceae; genus Ectopseudomonas; species Ectopseudomonas mendocina. The sequence continues at coordinate 2,503,743 of NZ_CP027657.1, read as the reverse complement.
TGCCCGCTGTCCACCGCGGCCATCGCGGCACTCGAGCTGTGTTGCTGGGTATCGACCGCACGCACCACGTCGTTGAAGGCGCTGGCGAAACCGGCCTCGCCAGGTTGCGCGGCGAACGCCTGCGCCGGCTTGATCACGGTCGCGTCGCTCAAACCCTTGAGTTGTTCCATGCGGCCCAGCAGATCCTGCTGCACCTGGGTGATCGAGTTCATCGCTATGGCTCCTGGCCGGTTCTTAGACGGGAATCTGCACGCCCTGCTCGCGCATGGCGTTGAGTCGGTAGCGCAATGCGCGAGGGGTCATCCCCAGGCTCTCGGCTGCCCTGGTCTTGTGCCCGCCGAAACGGCGGATGGTGTCGATCACGTGCTGGTACTCGGCCCACTTCCCACTGGCGCGCAGAGCCGCCTTGCCACCCTCGAGGACTTGCGGCTGCAAGCGCGGCACCACCTCGACAGGGACTCCCTGTGGCAACGCCAGGCCCAGATCCTGCGCCTGGATATACAGGCCGTTGCGCAGAATCAGCGCACGTTGCAGGCAGTTCTCCAGCTCGCGCACATTGCCCGGCCAGTCGTAAGCCAGCAGCGCGCGGCAGGCATCCTCGGTGAGCAGTTCGTGGCGGGCGTCCTGCGCGGCGTACTGGCGGATGAAACGACGCGCCAGCGGCAGTACGTCATCCTTGCGTTCACGCAGTGGACTGATGTGCAGTGGCAGCACGTCGAGACGAAACATCAGGTCGGCACGGAAGCGGCCCTCGGCCACTTCCTGCTGCAGGTCGCGGTTGGTGGCGGCGATGATGCGCACGTCCAGGGCGATCTCCTTGCGGCCGCCCAGGCGCTCGACGCACTGCTCCTGCAGCACCCGCAACAGCTTGGCCTGCAGCCCCAGCGGCAACTCACCGATTTCATCGAGCAGCAGCGTGCCGCCGTTGGCCAGTTCGAACTTGCCCGGTTGGGCATTGACGGCACCGGTGAAGGCGCCCTTCTCGTGGCCGAAAAGGATGGACTCGAGCATCTGCTCGGGAATCGCCGCGCAGTTCACCGCGATAAAAGGCGCGTCGTCCTGGGCGGAAAACCGATGGATGTAGCGCGCCATCAGCTCCTTGCCAGTCCCCGTTTCGCCGGTAATCAGGATCGGTGCACGGGTCATGGCCACGCGCTGAGCCATGGCCAACAGGCGACGCCCGGCCTGCGAGCAGGACACGAAGGCTTCCTCGCCGGTACTGGCCGATTCCTGGCGGCGCAGCAGGGCGCTGAGCTGGGCTTCGCTGAACGGTGCCAGCAGATAATCGACGCAACCCAGCTCGAGCAGAGCGGCGGCCTTCTCCTGATCGGCGTACTCCACCACCGGCACCACACCTGCACGACCGGCCTGACGCAGAATGGCGCCGACCTGCGCATAAAGGGTGTTGCCGGCCAGGCTGCTGACGAACACCAGCACCAGGCTGGCGTCGGTCAGCACGGCGGGATCGAGCTCCAGGCAACTGGCAAAGCGTTGCACCTGGAAACCCTGGCGCTGCAGCCCACCGGTGAGCAGGCGCTCGCTGGCCGCATCGGCCTGACCGACCACGACAATATGGCGCTGCCCGCACTGCTCAGTGAACAGTGCATTGCAGGCGTAACTTACCGTTTGAGTTGAATGCTTCAAGGTAAATCATCCGTTGTCTTTATCTGCCAGCTGGCCTAATCGATCCGGAGTTTCAAACTGCCAACTAGATGACAGATTTTTTTCACTCGGCCCCTTAATCTTTTGAAACTTTCCGTCGCCCTTGTCAGTCAATACGGCGGTGATCGAATGCGTGCTTCATATAGTTGCGATGGATCACGCCGCGAACGTTAACAAGCGCACAGAATTCCGCCGAATTACTTAGCGTTAATTGCTATCAATGCTAGCCAGCCGCTATCAAAAACAGCATTTGATATCTATTGATTTAATTTCCCGCCCCCTCGCCCCCTAGACTCCCCCTCGTCATCACTGGCCTGCAGCGCTGCGCCGGGATGCTTTCTTGGCGCCATGGCCGTCTTCTCTCACAGCGGCCCGTCGGCATCTTTCAAGTCGCCTGCAACGTCCGCCAGCTCCACTGCGGCGCCCGTGCAGTTACAACCAGGAATACAGCCCACAACATGACTGGCATTAAAAAAGTCCATCATGGCGTGCCCGCCGACAGTCTGACCCGGTTGAAACCGCAGAAACTTGGCCGGCATTACCACAAGATTCCGCACTACATTCGCGAGCTCTCCAACAAGTACCCGCGAATCATCAGCGACTACTTTCTGCGCAACTACCGAATCAATCTCGAGTTGCTCAAGGTCGATGTACACGAACAGGTGCAGCAGGAAGCCGAATGCGTCTATCGCTCGCCATTCGGCAAGGTCGGTTTTTCCATGGATCGCTCGCTGCTGACCGAAGCACTCGAGTGCTACTACGGCGGTACTTGCCTGCCGAACCACGAAGCGCCACCGATCAGCACCTCAGAACAACGCATGCGCAACCGCCTGGGAGTGGACGTCACTCAGCTGTTCGCCCGCTCGATTCTCGCCGGCAGCACCTTCGGCAAGCTGGAACCACATGACAACGCCTATGACGAGGCGGTCTGGGAGTACGTGGCCGAATTCCATTTCACCAGCCACATCACCGGTAGCCAGGCCTCGATCTTCATCTACCTGGATACGCAACTGGTCGATGAGCTGACCAGCCGCCTGACCAGCCCACCGCCCAGCACGCCAGTCGGCAGTTCGCTGAATCAGATCCGCCAGCTTCCGGTGCGCCTGGACTGTGTGGTCGCCAGTTTGCAGATGCCGCTGTCGCAGGTGCTCGCCCTGCGTCCCGGCGACATCCTCAGCATGCGCCTGACGGAGCGCTGCGACGTGCAGATCAACCAGCAGAAGCTGTTTCGCGGCGTCATCTTCGAAGAAGAAGGCTCCCTGTTTCTGACATCTCTAGAGAGCGTGAAGACCCCATGAGCAGCTCCATTTCCGATAACGATTTCGACAGCCTGATCAACGATGCCGGTCTTTCCAGCGATGAACCGCTGAGCGAGTCGGTGATCAGCGAAGCACCCATGGCGCAACCGCATCAGGATCTGAGCTTCTTCGGCAAGATTCCGGTCAACGTCACCCTGGAAGTCGCCTCCACCGAGATATCCCTCAAGGAACTGATGGACGTCGATTCCGGCAGCGTGATCGTGCTCGACAAGCTGGCCGGCGAGCCGCTGGACGTGAAGGTCAACGGCGCCCTGTTCGCCAAGGCCGAGGTGGTGGTGATGAACGGCAACTACGGCCTGCGCATCGTCGAGCTGTCCGGCACCGGCCTCAGCGGAATCGGCGCATGACCCTGCGCCGCCTGCTGCACACGGCCCTGCTGCTGGCGGCGCTGTGCTGTCCGCTGCTGGCCCAGGCGGCTGGCGGCGACATCACCCTGTTCAACTTCAACGACACCGAAGACGGCCAGACCCTCAGCGTCAAACTGCAGATTCTGCTGATGATGACCCTGCTGGGCTTTCTCCCGGCCATGTTGATGATGATGACCTGCTTCACCCGCTTCATCATCGTGCTGGCCATCCTGCGCCAGGCCATCGGCCTGCAGCAGAGCCCGCCCAACCCGATCCTCATCGGCATTGCCCTGTGCCTCACCCTGCTGGTGATGCGCCCGGTCTGGCAGGAGCTCTATACCCAGGCCTACGTGCCGTTCGAAGCGGATCAGATCAGCCTCGAACAGGGCCTCGGCGAGGGCAAGCGCATCATCAGCCAGTTCATGCTCGCGCAGACCAGCAAGAACTCGCTGGAGACCATGGTCACCCTGGCCGGCGAGGAGATGCCTGACGATCTGGCCAAGCTGGACTTCTCCCTGCTGCTGCCGGCCTTCGTGCTCAGTGAGCTGAAGACCGCCTTCCAGCTCGGCTTCATGATCTTCGTGCCGTTCTTGGTGATCGACCTGGTGGTGGCCAGCGTGCTGATGGCGATGGGCATGATGATGCTGTCGCCGATGATGATCTCGCTGCCGTTCAAGCTGATGGTGTTCGTGCTGGTGGACGGCTGGACACTGCTGGTCGGCACCCTCACCACCAGTATCCAGCCGTATTAGCGAGGCCTTCGCGATGCTCACGCCCGAACACGCCGCCGAGCTGGTGGCCCATGCTGTCTACGTCACCGGCATCATCGTTTGCGTGCTGGTGGTGCCGAGCCTGCTCGGTGGCTTGCTGGTGAGCATCTTCCAGGCCGCCACGCAGATCAACGAGCAGATGCTCAGCTTCCTGCCGCGCCTGCTGATCACCCTGGGCATGCTGATCTTCGCCGGCCACTGGATTCTGCGCACGCTCAGCGACCTGTTCATCGAGACCTTCCGGCAGGCCGGGCACCTGGTGGGTTGACCCTATGCCCGAGCCGCTGTTTGACGCCACCCGCTACCTTGCCAGCCTGCAGGTCTACTGGTGGCCGTTCTGTCGCATCCTCGCACTGTTCAGCATGGCGCCACTGTTCAACCACCGCGCGGTGTCGGTGCGGGTGCGCATCCTGCTCGCCCTGGCGCTGACCATCGCCCTCGGCGCAGCCCTGCCGGACATGCCGGAGATCGATCCACTGTCGCTCAAGGGCCTGCTCACCGCACTCGAACAGGTGGCCTTCGGCGTACTGCTGGGGCTCACCCTGCAGCTGGTGTTCACCATATTCATGCTGGTCGGCGAGGTGATCTCGACGCAGATGGGCATGAGCATGGCGCGCTACAACGACCCGGTGAACGGCGTCTCCTCGTCGTCGATCCTCTATCAGCTGTACTTCATCCTGCTGGCGTTGATGTTCTTCGCCATCGACGGCCATCTGGTCACCGTCAGCGTGCTGTATCAGAGCTTCCTGTTCTGGCCAGTCGGCAGTGGCCTGCATTACGTCGGCGCGGAAAGCTTCGTCCATGCCTTCGCCTGGGTACTGGCCGCCGCCGTGCTAGTCACCCTGCCCGTGGTGTTCTGCCTGACCCTGGTGCAGTTCTGCTTTGGCCTGCTCAACCGCATTTCACCAGCGATGAACCTGTTCTCCCTGGGCTTCCCCATCAGCATTCTCATGGGCCTGCTGTGCGTTTATCTGACCCTTCCGGATCTACCGGAGAGCTACCTGCGCCTGACGCGCGACCTGCTCAACGGCATCGGTGTGATCCTGCGGGAGGGCCAGAATGTCTGAGCAGAACAGCGCCCAGGAAAAGACCGAAGAGGCCTCTGCGCACAAGCTCAAGAAGAGCAAGGACGATGGCCAGGTCGCACGCTCGAAGGATCTGTCGACCACCATTTCGCTGCTCGCCACGCTGTTCATCCTCAAGTACAGCGCCGGGCTGTTCCTGGAAGGCCTGAACGACAGCTTCCGCCTGTCCTACATTCAGTTCGGCCACAGCGAAATCGGCCTGGACGACCTCGACACCCTGCTCGGCTACAACATGCTGGTGTTCATCAAATTGCTGGCGCCACTGCTGCTGACCTCGGTGCTGGTGGTGGTGCTGTCACTGATTCCCGGTGGCTGGGTGTTCTCCTCGAAGAACTTCAGCCCCAAGCTGAGCAAGCTCAATCCCATCACCGGAATCGGGCGCATCTTTTCCGCACAGAACTGGAGCGAACTGCTCAAGTCGATCCTCAAGGTCGTGGTACTGCTCGGCGCCGGCTACTTCCTGGTGCGCTCGGCCCTACCCGATCTGATCGCCCTGCAGCGCAGCAGCGTGCTCGAAGCCATCGCCAGTGCGCTGAACCTGATGTTCGACCTCACCCTGATCCTGCTGCTGATCTTCGTGGTGTTCTCCTTCATCGACATTCCACTGCAGCGCTTCTTCTTCCTCAAGAAAATGCGCATGACCAAGCAGGAGCGCAAGGAGGAGCACAAGAACCAAGAAGGCCGCCCCGAGGTCAAGGCGCGCATCAAGCAGCTGCAGCGGCAGATGCTGCAACGACAGATCAGCAAGGTGATCAAGAATGCCGACGTGGTCATCGTCAACCCGGTGCACTTCGCCGTGGCGCTGAAGTACGACCCGAAGAAGGCCCAGGCACCGTTCGTGCTGGCCAAGGGTGTCGACGAGACCGCGTTGTACATGAAGCAGATGGCAGCCAAGCATGACCTCGAAGTGGTGGAAGCACCGCCACTGGCTCGCGCCATTTACTTCACCACCCAGGTCAACCAGCAGATACCGGCACCGCTCTATACCGCGGTGGCTCACGTGCTGACCTACATCCTGCAGCTCAAGGCCTGGCGCCAGGGCCGCAGAAGCAAGCCACAACTGGCGAGCAACCTCCCGATTCCCGAAAGCTTGGCCAACAGGGGCTGATTCATGAACCTATTGCAGCAACTCGCGCCCACCTTCCGCAGCGGTCGTATCGGCATCCCGATCCTGATCCTCTCGGTGCTGGCGATGGTCATCCTGCCGCTGCCGCCGTTGGTGCTGGACATCCTCTTCACCTTCAACATCAGCCTGGCGGTGCTGATCCTGCTGGTCAGCATCTCGGCCAAGAGCCCGCTGGACTTCTCCCTGTTTCCCACGGTGATCCTCATCACCACCCTGCTGCGCCTGTGCCTGAACGTCGCCTCGACCCGCGTTGTACTGCTCGAAGGCCATACCGGCACCGGGGCCGCAGGCAAGGTGATCGAGGCCTTCGGTGAGGTAGTCATCGGCGGCAACTTCATCGTCGGCATGGTGGTGTTCGTGATCCTTATGATCGTCAACTTCATCGTCATCACCAAAGGCGGCGAGCGCATCTCCGAGGTCAGCGCACGCTTTACCCTGGACGCCCTGCCCGGCAAGCAGATGGCCATCGACGCCGACCTCAACGCCGGCCTGATCGGCCCCGAGGAAGCCAAGCAGCGCCGCCAGGAAGTGGCCAAGGAAGCCGACTTCTACGGAGCCATGGACGGCGCCTCGAAGTTCGTCCGCGGCGATGCCGTCGCCGGCATCCTGATCCTGCTGGTGAGCATGTTCGGCGGCTTCGCTATCGGTGTGTTCGCTCACGACATGAGTGCTGGCGATGCCTTCCGTCAGTACGCCCTGCTGACCATCGGCGACGGCCTGGTCGCGCAGATTCCCGCCCTGCTTCTGGCGACTGCCGCAGCGATCATCGTCACCCGGGTCAACGAGTCAGCCGAGATCACCCAGCAGGTGCACCGGCAGATGCTCGGCTCGCCTTCGTTGCTCTACACCGTTGCCGGCATCCTGGTGGTGCTCGCGCTGGTGCCAGGCATGCCGCACCTGGCCTTCACCAGCTTTGCAGCCCTCGCTGCGCTGATCGGCTGGGCCGTCTCACGCAACGCGCCACCGGACGAAGCCGCCAGCCTGGAACAGGTGCAGGCACTGGGCAAGGCAATGGAACAGGAGCGCGTGCAGAACCTGGCCTGGGAAGACATCCCACTGGTCGAGCGCCTCTCGGTATCGCTTGGCTACAAGCTGGTCGGCCTGGTCAACGAAGCCGCCGGCGCTCCTCTGACCCAACGCGTACGTGGTGTACGCCAGACCTTGTCGGAGAGCCTGGGCTTTCTCCTGCCAGAAGTGCACATCCGCGACAGCCTGCGCCTGAAGGCATCGCAGTACAGCATTCATATCAATGGCGAGAAGATCGATGGCGCTGAACTGCATGCTGATCGCATGATGGCCATCCCCTCGCCGGAACTGTATGGCGAGATCGACGGCATTCTCGGTGTCGACCCGGCGTATCGCATGCAGGTAGTGTGGATTCAGCCCGAAGACAAATCGCGCGCGCTCAACCTCGGCTACCAGGTCATCGACTGTGCCAGTGTCATCGCCACGCACCTGAACAAGGTCATTCGCGAACACCTGCCTGACGTATTCAAGCACGATGACGTCGACCACCTGATGCAACGCCTGCAGGTACAGGCACCGAAGTTGGCGGAAAGCCTGAAGAACCAGCTCAGCTACACCCAACAGCACCGAGTCTACCGACAACTGCTGCAAGAGCAGGTGCCGCTGAAGGATATCGTGACCATTGCCACCACCCTGCTTGAAGCTGGCGAGTCGACCAAGGATCCGGTGTTGCTGGCCTCCGACGTGCGCTATGCCCTGCGCCGCAGCATCGTTGGCATGATCGCTGGGGAGCGCCAGGAGCTCTCCGTGTTCATCCTCGAGAATGCGCTGGAGAACACGTTGCTCAATGCCCTGGCCATCGCTCAGCAGGCTGGCCCGGTAAGCCTGGACAACATTCCGGTCGAGCCCAGCTTGCTCAACCAGTTGCAGAACACCATGCCAGTGGTGAAGGAGAAGCTGCGCAAGGATGGCCACCCGCCAATCCTCACCGTCATGCCGCAGCTGCGTCCGCTGCTGGCACGCTATGCACGGGTATTCAGTCCCGGCCTGCACGTACTGTCGCAGAACGAGATTCCCGACCGGGTCGGAGTGAATATCCTCGGCACGTTGGGCTAAACCCCACGGGGCTCTCCGCAAGCTTTTGACGAAGGCGCCTGATCGGCGCCTTTTTCATGCCTGCGTCTTACGCCTGTTGCGCATGCCCTCGACCAGCTCCACGTACTGCGACGACTCGCCAAGCAGAGACAGCCCTGCTTCAAAGAAGCCTGTACGGATGTTCTCCTGCGACCACTGACAGGCCATGTCCACATCGACCTGGCGCATTTCTCCTTCACGGTCGCGCATCCGTATACGCAGCTTGAGCTCGCTACCGGGTTCGACGAGCGTGTCGCCGAGCAACTTCATCCCGCATTCGGACAGATCACCGGCATAACCGATCAACGTGTCGCTCTCACGGTCGCTGATCTTGATACGAAAGGTGGAACGGAAAGTGATACGACTCGATTGACGCATAAGAGAATGCCTTGGTGCTCGCTACGCCTGAGTGGGATCGCAAGGATCAGGACTTATCAATCGCTGTCATCGAAGCAGATGACAACGCCCTGACAAGCTGTGATTCATCAAAGCAAGGCGACAGGATTCAATCAGCCGTTAAATCTCAAGGCGCAAATGCTTTGTGATCTATCCCATCGCCAGCGAACCCTGCGGCAACTGACTCCATCCCCAACGCCCAAAGGCCACCTGACGGTGGCCTTTTCGTTGCGGCACGATCCCCGTAGGGTGCGCCGCGCACAGCGGCCTGTCGGCGTGATTGGCGGTGCGCGCAGCGCACCGGTGCGACCGGTTTTCCTTGCCGCAAAGAAGAAACCCCAGACCGCTAGGCGATCTGGGGTTTCGTATAGGAGCTTGAGGATGATCCGGCCGGCGCTCCGGCGGCCGGCGCTCCGGGACTCTCACCGCCACGCGCTTTTGCGCACATAGAAGAACGCCCTGACCAGTTACCTGATCAGGGCGTTCGTATAGGAGCTTGACGATGACCTACTCTCACATGGTGAAGCACCACACTACCATCGGCGATGCGTCGTTTCACTACTGAGTTCGGGATGGGATCAGGTGGTTCCAACGCTCTATGGTCGTCAAGCAATTTGTTGCTGTCTCGGGTTTAACCGTTACAGCGAATTGGGTATGTGATTCGTAATTTGTAGTTCTTGCAAACTTTCGGCTTTCTGTCGACTTCACCATCGACACCCTCTGCTTTGAGGGCAGATTGTTTGGGTGTTATATGGTCAAGCCTCACGGGCAATTAGTATTGGTTAGCTCAACGCCTCACAGCGCTTACACACCCAACCTATCAACGTCGTAGTCTTCGACGGCCCTTTAGGGAGCTCAAGGCTCCAGTGAGATCTCATCTTGAGGCAAGTTTCCCGCTTAGATGCTTTCAGCGGTTATCTTTTCCGAACATAGCTACCCGGCAATGCCACTGGCGTGACAACCGGAACACCAGAGGTTCGTCCAACCCGGTCCTCTCGTACTAAGGTCAGCCCCTCTCAAATCTCAAACGTCCACGGCAGATAGGGACCGAACTGTCTCACGACGTTCTAAACCCAGCTCGCGTACCACTTTAAATGGCGAACAGCCATACCCTTGGGACCGGCTTCAGCCCCAGGATGTGATGAGCCGACATCGAGGTGCCAAACACCGCCGTCGATATGAACTCTTGGGCGGTATCAGCCTGTTATCCCCGGAGTACCTTTTATCCGTTGAGCGATGGCCCTTCCATACAGAACCACCGGATCACTAAGACCTACTTTCGTACCTGCTCGACGTGTCTGTCTCGCAGTCAAGCGCGCTTTTGCCTTTATACTCTACGACCGATTTCCGACCGGTCTGAGCGCACCTTCGTACTCCTCCGTTACTCTTTGGGAGGAGACCGCCCCAGTCAAACTACCCACCATACACTGTCCTCGATCCGGATAACGGACCAGAGTTAGAACCTCAAGGTTGCCAGGGTGGTATTTCAAGGATGGCTCCATGAGAACTGGCGTCCCCACTTCAAAGCCTCCCACCTATCCTACACAAGCAAGCTCAAAGTCCAGTGCAAAGCTATAGTAAAGGTTCACGGGGTCTTTCCGTCTAGCCGCGGATACACTGCATCTTCACAGCGATTTCAATTTCACTGAGTCTCGGGTGGAGACAGCGCCGCCATCGTTACGCCATTCGTGCAGGTCGGAACTTACCCGACAAGGAATTTCGCTACCTTAGGACCGTTATAGTTACGGCCGCCGTTTACCGGGGCTTCGATCAAGAGCTTCGCTTGCGCTAACCCCATCAATTAACCTTCCGGCACCGGGCAGGCGTCACACCCTATACGTCCACTTTCGTGTTTGCAGAGTGCTGTGTTTTTAATAAACAGTCGCAGCGGCCTGGTATCTTCGACCGGCATGGGCTTACGTAGTAAATACTTCACCCTCACCGGCGCACCTTCTCCCGAAGTTACGGTGCCATTTTGCCTAGTTCCTTCACCCGAGTTCTCTCAAGCGCCTTGGTATTCTCTACCTAACCACCTGTGTCGGTTTGGGGTACGGTTCCTAGTTACCTGAAGCTTAGAAGCTTTTCCTGGAAGCATGGCATCAACCACTTCGCATTCTAAAAGAACGCTCGTCATCAGCTCTCGGCCTTAAGATCCCGGATTTACCTAAGATCTCAGCCTACCACCTTAAACACGGACAACCAACGCCGTGCTGGCCTAGCCTTCTCCGTCCCTCCATCGCAGTAACTAGAAGTACGGGAATATTAACCCGTTTCCCATCGACTACGCATTTCTGCCTCGCCTTAGGGGCCGACTAACCCTGCGTCGATTAACGTTGCGCAGGAAACCTTGGTCTTTCGGCGTGCGAGTTTTTCACTCGCATTGTCGTTACTCATGTCAGCATTCGCACTTCTGATACCTCCAGCAAGCTTCTCAACTCACCTTCACAGGCTTACAGAACGCTCCTCTACCGCTCATCCAAAGGATGAACCCGTAGCTTCGGTGTATGGTTTGAGCCCCGTTACATCTTCCGCGCAGGCCGACTCGACTAGTGAGCTATTACGCTTTCTTTAAAGGGTGGCTGCTTCTAAGCCAACCTCCTAGCTGTCTAAGCCTTCCCACATCGTTTCCCACTTAACCATAACTTTGGGACCTTAGCTGACGGTCTGGGTTGTTTCCCTTTTCACGACGGACGTTAGCACCCGCCGTGTGTCTCCCGTGCTGACACTTGCTGGTATTCGGAGTTTGCATCGGTTTGGTAAGTCGGGATGACCCCCTAGCCGAAACAGTGCTCTACCCCCAGCAGTGATACACGAGGCGCTACCTAAATAGCTTTCGAGGAGAACCAGCTATCTCCGAGCTTGATTAGCCTTTCACTCCGATCCACAGGTCATCCGCTAACTTTTCAACGGTAGTCGGTTCGGTCCTCCAGTCAGTGTTACCTAACCTTCAACCTGCCCATGGATAGATCGCCCGGTTTCGGGTCTATACCCAGCGACTAAAGCGCCCTATTAAGACTCGCTTTCGCTACGCCTCCCCTATTCGGTTAAGCTCGCCACTGAATATAAGTCGCTGACCCATTATACAAAAGGTACGCAGTCACCCAACAAAGTAGGCTCCCACTGCTTGTACGCATACGGTTTCAGGTTCTATTTCACTCCCCTCTCCGGGGTTCTTTTCGCCTTTCCCTCACGGTACTGGTTCACTATCGGTCAGTCAGTAGTATTTAGCCTTGGAGGATGGTCCCCCCATGTTCAGACAAAGTTTCTCGTGCTCCGTCCTACTCGATTTCATTGATAAGAGATTTTCGTGTACGGGGCTATCACCCACTACGGCGGAACTTTCCAGAACCTTCCACTAATCTCAAATCAACTTAAGGGCTAGTCCCCGTTCGCTCGCCACTACTTAGGGAATCTCGGTTGATTTCTATTCCTCAGGGTACTTAGATGTTTCAGTTCCCCTGGTTCGCCTCTTGCACCTATGGATTCAGTACAAGATAACCAGCTTATGCTGGCTGGGTTCCCCCATTCAGAGATCTCCGGGTCATAACGGTTGTTTGCCACCTAACCGGAGCTTATCGCAGGCTACCACGTCTTTCATCGCCTCTGACTGCCAAGGCATCCACCGTATGCGCTTCTTCACTTGACCATATAACCCCAAGCAATCTGGTTACTGTCTCAATCGTGAAGACGACATTCGCCGAAAATTTGCGTCTTGAGAACTACAAATTTTACCTTGACCAGATCAATTGCCAGTGAAAGCAATTAATCAGTCACTTCTATCACATACCCAAATTTTTAAAGAACGATGTTTCGACTGATCAAAAGACCAGAAATCAACACTCTTCTGCTTCTGCAGGAATGCTCATTTCTGAACTCTTACGCTACGATCAAACTGTAAGTGGTGGAGCCAAGCGGGATCGAACCGCTGACCTCCTGCGTGCAAGGCAGGCGCTCTCCCAGCTGAGCTATGGCCCCGTAAGCATCTGCACCTGAATTGGTAGGTCTGGGCAGATTTGAACTGCCGACCTCACCCTTATCAGGGGTGCGCTCTAACCAACTGAGCTACAGACCTATAACAGGGTCGCGTTACAGCATCGTCTTCTACAATGAATCAAGCAATTCGTGTGGGAGCTTATGAGAAAGCTGAAGTCTTCGATTAAGGAGGTGATCCAGCCGCAGGTTCCCCTACGGCTACCTTGTTACGACTTCACCCCAGTCATGAATCACTCCGTGGTAACCGTCCCCCCGAAGGTTAGACTAGCTACTTCTGGAGCAACCCACTCCCATGGTGTGACGGGCGGTGTGTACAAGGCCCGGGAACGTATTCACCGTGACATTCTGATTCACGATTACTAGCGATTCCGACTTCACGCAGTCGAGTTGCAGACTGCGATCCGGACTACGATCGGTTTTATGGGATTAGCTCCACCTCGCGGCTTGGCAACCCTTTGTACCGACCATTGTAGCACGTGTGTAGCCCTGGCCGTAAGGGCCATGATGACTTGACGTCATCCCCACCTTCCTCCGGTTTGTCACCGGCAGTCTCCTTAGAGTGCCCACCATAACGTGCTGGTAACTAAGGACAAGGGTTGCGCTCGTTACGGGACTTAACCCAACATCTCACGACACGAGCTGACGACAGCCATGCAGCACCTGTGTCTGAGTTCCCGAAGGCACCAATCCATCTCTGGAAAGTTCTCAGCATGTCAAGGCCAGGTAAGGTTCTTCGCGTTGCTTCGAATTAAACCACATGCTCCACCGCTTGTGCGGGCCCCCGTCAATTCATTTGAGTTTTAACCTTGCGGCCGTACTCCCCAGGCGGTCAACTTAATGCGTTAGCTGCGCCACTAAGTACTCAAGGTACCCAACGGCTAGTTGACATCGTTTACGGCGTGGACTACCAGGGTATCTAATCCTGTTTGCTCCCCACGCTTTCGCACCTCAGTGTCAGTATCAGTCCAGGTGGTCGCCTTCGCCACTGGTGTTCCTTCCTATATCTACGCATTTCACCGCTACACAGGAAATTCCACCACCCTCTACCGTACTCTAGCTCGCCAGTTTTGGATGCAGTTCCCAGGTTGAGCCCGGGGCTTTCACATCCAACTTAACGAACCACCTACGCGCGCTTTACGCCCAGTAATTCCGATTAACGCTTGCACCCTTCGTATTACCGCGGCTGCTGGCACGAAGTTAGCCGGTGCTTATTCTGTCGGTAACGTCAAAATTGCAGAGTATTAATCTACAACCCTTCCTCCCAACTTAAAGTGCTTTACAATCCGAAGACCTTCTTCACACACGCGGCATGGCTGGATCAGGCTTTCGCCCATTGTCCAATATTCCCCACTGCTGCCTCCCGTAGGAGTCTGGACCGTGTCTCAGTTCCAGTGTGACTGATCATCCTCTCAGACCAGTTACGGATCGTAGCCTTGGTGAGCCATTACCTCACCAACTAGCTAATCCGACCTAGGCTCATCTGATAGCGCAAGGCCCGAAGGTCCCCTGCTTTCTCCCGTAGGACGTATGCGGTATTAGCGCCCGTTTCCGGACGTTATCCCCCACTACCAGGCAGATTCCTAGGCATTACTCACCCGTCCGCCGCTAAATCAGAGAGCAAGCTCTCTTCATCCGCTCGACTTGCATGTGTTAGGCCTGCCGCCAGCGTTCAATCTGAGCCATGATCAAACTCTTCAGTTCAATACTGCTTGGGTTTTGAGAAAACCCTAAACTTGGCTCAGCAATCGCAAATAAACTCTCGAATTCACGAGTGTTACTTGTGATGCTGATAATCAGTCGACTATCAGTCTTACCTCACAAGCACCCACACGAATTGCTTGATTCAGTTGTTAAAGAACATTCGGTTAAGTCTTTCGCCTCAACCAAGGCCGCGCATTCTACAGCAGCCTCTCTATCTGTCAAGCTGTTTTTCGAATTTGTTTCCGGAGAAACTTCTTTCTACTCAACAACCTAGAGCAACCTCAGCTTCATCTCTTCCGCTTCGGTGAGGCGAGCATTCTACAGCACCTCGCCACTCCGTCAAGTTGTTTTTGAAGAAATTTTCTTTCTATCTCAACAACTTAGCGCTTCGCCGAACCTGGGTTCGTCTCAGCGAGGCGCGCATTCTACATGAGCGCGGCGCGCTGTAAACCCCCAGAAAGGCAAAAAATGCGCATATAGCTCAAGAGACCTTCCGCCTTCTTATACAGAGGGCGGAAATACTTAGACCACTCCACCCTCACGTAACGCAGAGACCTGCGCTTCACTCATGCCCAGTAGCCGCTCCAGCAAGGCCTCGGTGTGCTGCCCCAGCAGTGGCGGCGCTGAACGGTACGCCACCGGCGTAGCAGACAGGCGCAGCGGACTGGCGACCTGCGGTGTATGACTCCCCAGCGCATTGGGCAGATCAAGGCGCAGCCCCCGCGCCTGCACCTGAGGATCAGCGAACACCTGCTGCAGATCATTGATCGGCCCACAGGGCACCCCAGCCGTTTCCAGCAGCTCGATCCACTGAGCCGTGGTCTTGAACACCGTTGCCTGGCGCAACAGCGGGATCAGCTCGGCACGGTGCGCGACACGCGCCTTGTTGGTGGCGAAGCGCGCGTCATCGGCAAGGTGCGCAACACACGCGACCTCACAAAACTTACGAAACTGACCGTCGTTACCCACCGCAAGGATGAAGTTGCCATCGGCGCTGGGGAAATCCTGGTAGGGCACGATATTGGGGTGAGCATTACCCAGGCGCTTGGGTGATACACCTGTCGTCAGGTAGTTCATGGCCTGATTGGCCAGGCAGGCGACCTGCACATCGAGCAGCGCCACATCTATGTGCTGGCCGATACCAGACTGTTCACGCTGATTGAGCGCCGCCAGAACACCTACGGTGGCATAGAGCCCGGTGAGTATGTCGGTCAGCGCCACACCGACCTTCATCGGCCCTGCGCCCTCCTCACCGTCCGGACGCCCGGTCAGGCTCATCAAGCCACCCAACCCCTGAATCATGAAGTCGTAGCCGGCACGCTTGGCATAGGGCCCGGTCTGACCGAAACCGGTTATGGAGCAGTAGATCAACCTTGGGTTGATCGCCTTCAGCGACTCGTAGTCGAGCCCATAGGCCGCCAGGCCACCGACCTTGAAGTTCTCCAGCAGCACATCGCACTGCGCGACCAGCTCACGCACCAGGCGCTGACCTTCGGGCTGGGTGAAATCGAGGGTCAGCGACTGCTTGTTGCGATTGGCACTTTGGAAGTAAGCCGCCTCGCGCGAGTCGTTGCCCTCGGCATCCTTTATATAGGGAGGCCCCCAATGCCGGGTGTCATCGCCCGAGCCCGGTCGCTCCACCTTGATCACCTCGGCACCGAGGTCACCCAGGATCTGCCCCGCCCAGGGGCCGGCGAGGACGCGGGACAGGTCGAGCACACGGATATGGGAAAGGGCGCCAGGCATGGAGGTTCTCCGTAGGGTGCGCCACGCGCACCAGGGATCGAAAGAAAGGCGTGTGCCCTTAGAAGAAGGCCTGGATGCCGGTCTGGGCGCGGCCGAGGATCAGTGCATGCACGTCATGTGTGCCCTCGTAGGTGTTGACCACTTCGAGGTTGACCAGATGCCGGGCGATGCCGAACTCATCGCTGATGCCGTTGCCGCCCAGCATGTCGCGCGCCAGGCGGGCGATATCCAACGCCTTGCCGCAACTGTTGCGCTTCATGATCGAGGTGATTTCCACGGCAGCGGTGCCTTCGTCCTTCATCCGGCCGAGGCGCAGGCAGCCTTGCAGCGCCAGCGTGATCTCGGTCTGCATGTCGGCCAGTTTCTTCTGGATCAGCTGATTGGCCGCCAGCGGGCGACCAAACTGGTTGCGATCGAGTACGTACTGGCGCGCGGTGTGCCAGCAGAATTCGGCGGCGCCCAGCGCACCCCAGCTGATGCCGTAACGAGCGGAGTTCAGGCAAGTGAACGGACCACGCAGGCCACGTACATCCGGGAAGGCGTTCTCTTCAGGGCAGAACACATTGTCCATGACGATCTCGCCGGTGATCGACGCGCGCAGACCGACCTTGCCGTGAATCGCCGGAGCGGAGAGGCCTTCCCAGCCTTTTTCCAGGACGAAGCCGCGAATCTCGCCAGCGTCATCCTTGGCCCAGACCACGAAGACATCGGCGATCGGACTGTTGGTAATCCACATCTTGCTGCCGGTCAGGCGATAGCCGCCTTCGACCTTCTTGGCACGCGTGACCATGGCGCCGGGATCGGAACCATGGTTAGGCTCGGTCAGGCCGAAGCAGCCGATGTACTCACCGCTGGCCAGTTTGGGCAGGTACTTCTGCTTGGTCGCCTCATTGCCGAACTCATTGATCGGCACCATCACCAGGGACGACTGCACGCTCATCATCGAACGGTAACCGGAGTCGATGCGCTCCACTTCTCGCGCGATCAGGCCGTAGCACACGTAGTTCAGGCCGCTGCCACCGTAGGCTTCGGGGATGGTGGCGCCGAGCAGGCCGGTTTCGCCCATCTCGCGGAAGATCTTCGGATCGGTCTGCTCATGACGGAAGGCTTCCAGCACGCGGGGCGCCAGCTTGTCATCGGCGAACTGCTGGGCGCTGTCACGCACCATGCGCTCTTCTTCGGTCAGTTGCTGATCCAGCAGCAGCGGGTCGATCCAGTTGAAGCTTGCCTTGGCCATTACGAGAAACCTCGAAGCAGTGATGTGAGTGGTCGATCCAGCCGACCCGGAATGACATTCATCCTAGGCCGGCTTCAGGCGATGGACAAACGCAGATTTTGCACAGACCTGTGCTTTTTCCTCACTTCAAGCTAGCTTAACCAGCCATAAACACTACTGTTGAGTGAGGCTTTTGCATCAATGCGCCGCAAGATTCCCAGCACTGCTGCCCTCGTCGCCTTCGAATCGGCCGCACGCCATCAGAGCTTCACCAAGGCAGCCGACGAGCTGAACCTCACGCAGAGCGCGATCTGCCGGCAGATCGGCGGACTGGAGAGCTTTCTCAATGTGGAACTGTTCCGCCGATCACGGCGCGGCGTTGTGCTAACCGAGGCAGGAGTTGCCTACAGTCGCAAGGTCGCAGCGCAGCTCGATGCCGTGGAGCGCGACACCCTAGCCTTGATGGGCAATCAGGGCACGACCAGCATAGAACTGGCAGTGGTGCCGACCTTTGGCACTCAGTGGCTGCTCCCCCGCCTGCGCGCCTTTCAGCGCCTGCACCCGGAAGTGACGGTGCACCTGACCAACCGCACACGCCCGTTCCTGTTCGCCGACACCCACTTCGATGCCGCCATCTATTACGGCGATGCCGAATGGTCAGGCACCGAAGCGCACTTTCTGATGCACGAACACCTGCTGCCGGTTTGCAGCCCAGCATTGCTAGGCGACACCCCGGTGACAGTCGAGCAAATCGCCGCTCTGCCACTGCTGCAGCAAACCACCCGCCCCTACGCCTGGCGCCAGTGGTTCGCCGCCCAGGGCATGAACGTCGCCCGAGACATGACAGGCCCTCGCCTGGAACTGTTCTCCATGCTGGCCCAGGCAGCGAGGCACGAAATGGGCATCGCCCTGATCCCGCCCTTCCTGATCCAGCGTGAACTGGACGAGGGCAGCCTGGTGGTCGCCCTCGACCTCGCCGTGTCGAACAATGACCGCGCCTATTACTTGATGGTGCCGGAGCGCAAGGCCGAATCGGCAGCACTGAAGGCTTTTCGAGACTGGCTATTAGGCGAAGCGCACGCTTACCAGCAGCGATGACCAACTCGCCTTCAGTGCCACCATAAACCCCCAGCCCCCATAGAAAGAACAAATAGGGACTGGTAGCAAACAAATAGTCACGCTACATAAGCAATTGCCGCGAAAGTACGCCAAAGCCACTACTTTCGGGCTATAGCACTATTTCGAACACCCTGTGCATTACCTTCCACACCCGACACCAATCGACCAACGGTCATTCCCGTCATGAATGCCTGAGCAACGCCCTAGGCAGCGTCTTGCCTGCCGTTCCCCAGAATCCACGCGGGCTGCGCGCAGTATAAAAATCCCTCATAGACCCATTACTTGTAGTAATCCATTTTTTTTACTCCATAACTTCTTGTAAGGGTCTGCGTTCGATTGCACAATCGCCGCGCTCGCCACCTTCCGGCGGGTTATGTGCTGATCCCCAATCACCGGCGTGCCAGCGTAGTGCGCAGGTTCACCCAAAAGATCACGCAGGAGATTAGAAGTGCACATCGGTGTTCCTCTCGAAACCCATGCCGGGGAGACGCGGGTTGCCGCGACGCCCGAGACCGTCAAGAAGCTGGTTGGCCAGGGCCACCAGGTGACCGTCCAGGCCGGTGCCGGCATCAGTGCCAGCATCCCGGACAGCGCCTTTGAAGCCGCTGGCGCTACCATTGGCAACGACTTGGCCGCACTTGGCGCCGACCTCGTGCTGAAAGTGGTCGCGCCGACCGACGCCGAACTGGCTCACATCAAGCGCGGCGCCGTGCTGGTTGGCATGCTCAACCCGTTCTGCAACGACACCATTGCACGCATGAACGCTCGCGGCATCACTGCCTTCGCCCTGGAGGCCGCACCGCGTACCTCCCGCGCGCAGAGCCTGGATGTGCTGAGTTCGCAGGCCAACATCGCCGGCTACAAGGCTGTGATGCTCGCGGCCAACCACTATCCACGCTTCATGCCGATGCTGATGACCGCTGCCGGCACCGTTAAAGCCGCGCGCGTGCTGATTCTTGGTGCTGGCGTGGCCGGCCTGCAGGCCATCGCCACGGCCAAACGCCTGGGTGCGGTGATCGAGGCCTCCGATGTGCGTCCGGCGGTCAAAGAGCAGATCGAGTCGCTCGGCGCCAAGTTCGTCGATGTGCCCTTCGAGACCGACGAGGAACGTGAGTGCGCGCAAGGCGTAGGCGGTTATGCCCGGCCGATGCCGCAGTCCTGGATGGAGCGTCAGGCCAAGGCTGTGCACGAGCGCGCCAAACAGGCCGATATCGTCATCACCACTGCGCTGATCCCGGGCCGCAAGGCGCCGACGCTTCTCCATGAGAGCACAGTGGCCGAAATGAAGCCCGGCTCCGTGGTCATCGACCTCGCAGCCGCGCAAGGCGGCAACTGCCCGCTGACCGAAGCAGACCAGGTGGTGGTCAAGCATGGCGTGACCCTCGTCGGCCACACCAACCTGGCCGCACTGGTGCCGGCAGATGCCTCCGCCCTGTACGCACGCAACCTGCTGGACTTCCTCAAGCTCATGATCGACAAGGAAGGCCAGTTCCAGCTCAACCTCGAAGACGACATCGTCGCGGCCTGCCTGATGTGCAATGCCGGCGAAGTCGTGCGCAAGAACGGCTAAGGAGTAGGGACATGGATCTGATTTCCGACGGCATCTACAACCTGATCATCTTCGTGCTGGCCATCTATGTCGGCTACCACGTGGTGTGGAACGTCACCCCGGCCCTGCACACCCCGCTGATGGCCGTGACCAACGCCATCTCCGCCATCGTGATCGTCGGCGCCATGCTGGCCGCCGCGCTCACCGTCACCCCGCTGGGCAAGGCCATGGGCACCCTGGCCGTGGCACTGGCAGCGGTGAACGTGTTCGGTGGCTTCCTGGTCACCCGACGCATGCTGGAAATGTTCAAGAAGAAAGCGCCGAAAGCGCAGGCGGAGAAGCACTGACCATGAGCATGAACCTGATCACTGTTCTCTACCTCGTCGCCTCGGTGTGTTTCATCCAGGCGCTCAAAGGCCTGTCGCACCCGACCACATCGCGTCGCGGTAACCTGTTCGGCATGATCGGTATGGCCATCGCCGTACTGACCACCGTAGGCCTGATCTACAAGCTCGGCAGCGAGCTGGCCGTTCAGGGCCTGGGCTTCGTCATCGTCGGCCTGCTGGTCGGTGGCAGCATCGGCACCATCATGGCCAAGCGCGTCGAGATGACCAAGATGCCGGAGCTGGTCGCCTTCATGCACAGCATGATCGGCCTGGCGGCTGTGTTCATCGCCATCGCCGCTGTCGTCGAGCCGCAGTCGCTGGGCATCGTCGCCGCGCTGGGGGATGCCATCCCGGCAGGCAACCGCCTGGAGCTGTTCCTCGGTGCTGCCATCGGCGCCATCACCTTCTCCGGTTCGGTGATCGCCTTCGGCAAGCTGTCGGGCAAGTACAAGTTCCGCCTGTTCCAGGGCGCCCCCGTGGTGTTCAAGGGTCAGCACTTGGTCAACCTGGTGATCGGCCTGGCGATTCTGGGCCTGGGTCTGTACTACACCTTCACCGGCGACATCACCGCCTTCGCCGTGCTGGTCGCCCTGGCCTTCGTCATCGGCGTGCTGATCATCATCCCCATCGGCGGTGCCGACATGCCGGTGGTGGTGTCGATGCTCAACAGCTACTCGGGCTGGGCGGCTGCCGGTATCGGCTTCTCGCTGAACAACTCGATGCTGATCGTCGCCGGCTCGCTGGTCGGCTCCTCGGGCGCCATCCTCTCGTACATCATGTGCAAGGCGATGAACCGCTCGTTCTTCAACGTCATCCTCGGTGGCTTCGGTGCCGATGCCGACTCTGGTGGCCCGGCCGGCGCGCAACAGGAGCGCAACGTCAAGTCGGGCTCCTCCGACGACGCCGCTTTCCTGCTGACCAACGCCGACACCGTGGTCATCGTGCCCGGCTACGGCCTGGCGGTAGCGCGCGCCCAGCACGCACTGATGGAACTAGCCGAGAAGCTGACCCACCGCGGCGTCACCGTGAAGTACGCAATCCACCCGGTCGCCGGCCGCATGCCCGGCCACATGAACGTGCTGCTGGCCGAGGCCGAAGTGCCGTACGAGCAAGTGTTCGAGATGGAAGACATCAACTCCGAGTTCGGCCAGACCGACGTGGTGCTGGTGCTCGGCGCCAACGACGTGGTCAACCCGGCCGCGAAGAACGATCCGAAGTCGCCGATCGCCGGCATGCCGATCCTCGAGGCTTACAAAGCCAAGACCGTGATCGTCAACAAGCGCTCCATGGCCAGCGGCTACGCCGGCCTGGACAACGAACTGTTCTACATGGACAAGACCATGATGGTCTTCGGCGATGCCAAGAAGGTCATCGAAGACATGGTCAAGGCCGTTGAATAAACGCTGACCATCCCGACAGGAAACCCGGCTTCGAGCCGGGTTTTTTGTACCTGCCTGCAAGAAAAATCTGATTTTCAGGTCAGCTAGCAGAACAGATCAATTTGTAACTGTACTGCTCGAAAGCTTAAGTAAAGAAGGCCTCAAACAGGAAATTCTCCTGGTATTCAGCTATAGTTACAGGATATTCACTTATAGGCAGTACAGTTATATTAAAAAACTGCATAACACTTACAAAGCAAACTATCTAATAGCCATGCAATTTTCTATAGCTGTGACTACGTCATCGGTGGCCTGCTCGGGATAATGAACCCATCAACAGCACACCAACCCGCCACAAGCGGAAGGATGACCACCATGGAACGTATCCTCGGTTCCGCCCTGCTCCCTCAACGCACTGCTTCCAGCAATCATGCCTCGCTGCCGCTGCGCCTGATCGCTACCCTCGTTCTCTGGCAGCGCCGCATCGTCAGCCGTCGTCAACTGGCTCGACTGGATGCCCGCCTGCTCGCCGACGCCGGCATAAGCGAGAACCAGCGCTACACAGAACTGAACAAGCCGTTCTGGCGCTGATTCACCGTTTTGCTCCCTCCCAAGTTGGGATCTTCTGAGAGCTCCACCGTCTCTGCTGCGGTGGGGCTTTCGTTTTATCCGCAACAGTCAGCGCCATCAGGGCCGGTACAGTTGTCAAAAAATCACAACTGACCCTGCACAATTCCCCCTCATTGCCTCTGCACGCGCAAAGGCTCGCATACGATCATGTACTACCTATCCTTGTCTCTCGGCAGGAGAGCCGCCATGGAACGTACGCGCGAGCAACACTCGGAAATCATCCAATCCACTACATTTGACTGGCTGGGACTCTATGCCAGAGTCAGCCTCTGGTACCGCAACCTGCGCACACGCCGCCAACTCGCCCGCCTGGATGCACGGCAATTGGCCGATGCCGGCATCAGTCATGCTCAGCGCAGCGAGGAACTGGAGAAACCCTTCTGGCGCTGAGCCAGCAATGGAGCGAGCAACAGCGTTGGGCTAAGCTGCGCCAGCGAGCACCCTCTGCGCTCGCATCGTCTGGAGTGCCCTGCATGCATCTGAAGAAAACCCTGTTCGCCAGCCTTTTCATACTGGGCATGGCTGGTAGCGCCTGCGCCAGCAGCCTGGTTGCGACAACGGATACTTTGCTGGGAGCAGTGGCGGCCAGTGCCGAAGCCCTCTCGGACGCGACCAGTTCACTGCATGACAGCAAGGTGGTACGCGCCGCACGTGACGATGCTGCAAGCTTCGTCGCCAGCGCCGGAGCCATCCGTGGCGCACGCTTGGAAGCCGCACTGGCTCACATCCGCGGCCACGCCCCCGAACTGGCGAATACCGGAGATCTGCAACTGGCGCAGGCCATCCTCAGCCAGTAAGGCAGAAAGCATTCTGTGAAGCCTGCCGCCGCAGGCTTCACCTGAACGCCGTACACTCACCCCCTTCGCTACAACTATCCAAGGTTCATGGATGAACGCTCGTTTGCGCACAGGCAGCCTGGTGCTTTGCCTGTTTCTGCTTTGCCCCTTAAAACCCGCACACGCCCAGTCCAGCGATAGCTACGAAGGCTGGTTGATCCTGATGATGTCCTGGATAACCACGGTAGTTCCGATCATCGGCCCAACGATCCTGGCCAATGACCTCACCTCGGAACCGATAACCGAATCCAGCCAGGCCAGCCTACGCGACAAGAAGATGCTATTAGCTGCTCGGGACGAGGCGGCAGCATTCGTGGCAAGCCACGGCGCCATCATGGGCGTACGCCTGGAGGCCGCCCTGCAGCACCTGCGTCCGCACTACCCCGAGACCAGTGATGATCAGCTAGCGCAGGCCATCCTCGCCTGGGAGGACAGCTGAACGGCGACAGCTTGGCCCTCCCCACGGATTCCGCTAGCCTAGCGCCCGCTGGCGAAGCCGCGCGGTATCCGGGAACCGGCCGGCATCTACTTCGTCCAAGCCTTCATCCGCCGTTCTTCGGAGTCACTCCATGCGTCGTTCACTTATCACCTTCGCCGCCGTCTGCGCCCTGTTCAGTGGCCTTGCCCAGGCTCAAACCGTGGTCGCCACCAGCAACATCGTGGTGCGCGCTCTGGATCGCAGCATCAACTTCACCTCCGACACCACCACCTCGCTGCGCGATATGAAAGCCGTGGTACAGGCTCGCGACGACGCCGCCAGCTTCGTCGCCAGCGCGGGTGAGATTCGCGGCGCGCAACTGGAAGCTGCGCTGCAGACCATCCGCCAGCAATTGCCCGAAACGCAGAACGCCAGCGACCTGCAACTGGCCGAAGCTATCCTCGCGCTGTGATGCGCCTGTGCGTCTGGGGCTTCAGCGCTCTGCTGACCATCGCTGCAGGCGCTACCCAGGCGCAGCTACGCCTCGAACTGGACGAGCGTGGTCTGGCGCCTGCCGAACGCCAGGCCAGCCAGCTTCTGCTGGAAGAAGCCATGGCAGCCCTGCCGCCGCGCTTCATCGAACGCCTGGATCGCCCTGTGCGAGTCAGCTGGCGTGAGGACATGCCAGAAGCGGTCTACGGCCAGGTAGGGCGCCTCAGCGGTATCGAACTCAATGCCAGCCTGCTGCCGAAGTTGGTCGACGGCTCTGCCGCGCGCCAGCAGACCGGTCGCCCCCATGGCACTCAAAGCCGTGAACTACTCGCCACGCTGATTCATGAACTGACCCATCTCTATGACCGGGCACGCTTGTGGCCTGCAGATCAGCGCAGACAACTTCGGCGCTGCCGCCAGCGCGCCGCCAGCCTTGGAACGGTCGGCCTGCCGGACGACTGCCGCGGCCAGACCGAGCGCCGCTTCACCCTCAGTGATGATCCGCGCCTGCTCGATCTTGCAGGTTGGCCGCAACTGGTTGGCAAGCGCGGCGCGCGTGAGATGGACAATGGCCAGGTCGCCCGCAGCCCCGATCCATACGAGCTGAGCAACCCGCTGGAGTTCGTCGCGGTCAACCTCGAATATTTTCTGCTCGACCCCAGCTACGCCTGTCGGCGTCCGTCGCTGGCGCGCTACTTCCGCGAGCATTTCGACTGGTCGCCGACAAACGCCCCCTGCGCCGACGGTTACGCCTACCTCAATGCCGGGCGCGACTTCGCCAGCCAGCCGCTGGCCCGCCTCGATCCGGAGCGCGTCTACCAGGTCGACTACCTGCTGGCCGAGGCCAACGAAGCCTGGATGAGTCGCTGGGGCCACAGCATGCTGCGCCTGGTGATCTGCGCACCCGGTAGGCCACGCGGCCCGGATTGCCGTCTGGATCTCGACCAGCACCTGGTGCTGTCCTATCGCGCCTTCGTTGGCGACCTGCAGCTCTCCAGCTGGGACGGTCTGACCGGCGTCTATCCTTCGCGGTTATTCGTCCTGCCACTGGAGCAGGTGATCGACGAATACACCAAGGTGGAACTGCGCAGCCTGTCTTCGGTTCCGCTGAAGCTCTCGCGTGATCAACTGGAGCAACTGGTCGCACGCTCCGCCGAACAGCACTGGAGCTATGACGGCGACTACTACTTCATCTCCAACAACTGCGCGGTGGAAACCCTCAAGCTGCTGCGCAGCGGCACCGATCACCCGCAACTGCAGGCGCTGGACAGCATCCTGCCCAACGGCCTGCTGGAACTGATGAACGCCCGCGGCCTGGCCGATACCCAGGTACTGGACGACCCACGCGAGGCACTGCGCCTGGGTTATCGATTCGACTCCTTCCGCGAGCGTTACCAGGCCATGTTCAAGGTGTTGCGAGAGCGCCTGCCGATTACCCAGGACAGCGTCGAAACCTGGCTGGAACAGTCTGCCGAAACACGGCGCCACTGGTTCGCGCAGGCCGACCTGCGCGCCAGCGCTGCTTTGCTGCTGTTGGAGCAGGCCGCCCTACGCCGTCAATTGCTGCTGGCCCAGGATGAACTCAAGCGCCGCTACCTGACAGGTCGCGCTGCCGGCGACCCAAGCCTGAACAAGGCTGGCATCGCGCTTGAACAGATCCTAGCCAACAGCGGCTTTCTCAGTCGCCCTGCAGAGTTGCTCGAAGGCGGCTACGGTTTGCCGCAACAGGCGGAGTGGGAGCGCCTGGAAGCCAGCAGCCGCGATCGCCAGCAGCAACTGCGCCAGCTCAGCGATGAGCTGGATGGAGAAGTGCGCAACCTGCTGCAACCACAGCGCCTGGCCGAGCTGGAGTCCAACGAGGCGAATCTGGTCGCCCTCGGCGAGCATCTGCGCGCCTTGCACAAGGCCAGTGGTGGGCTGGAGCTGCCCTGAATCAGCTGCCTAGCAACTTGCCCATAGACGGCAGCCCCAACTGCTCCAATGGGTTGGTAGGCGCTTGTTGTTGCGGTTTGAAGCGACCAATCGCCGATTCACACTGAGCCAGCAGACCTTTGCTCGTGCTGCTCAGACATGACTGATAGGCCTGCTGCGCCTGCACTATCCGCTCACCTTGCAGATGCACGGAAATCTCCAGTGGCGCCATCAACTGATTGCCCCAATGCGCCTGACCGCGCTGCAAGTAGCGCTCGGCCTGGGCTTGCCGGTCGAGGCTCAGTGACAACGTGATGATCTGGTCATAACTGGAGAGCGACGCGTACTGCCACTCACTTTCCGGAACCTGCTCCAGATTGGCCAGTGCATCCTTGTAACGCCGCTGCTGAACAGCCAAGACGAACTGCAAGGTCTGCGCACGCATGCTCTTGGCTGCCGGCCCTTGCGCCACTTCCCTAGCCAATCTGCGTGCCTCGTTCAGATCACCCGTGTCGATAGCCTTGGTCGCACGATTGATCAGAACCTGTCCGGCGAGAACCTTGCCACTCTGTCCGCCTAACAGCTGCCGCTGATAGCTGGCAAGCTGCGGGCTTCGGCGCCGCTCGCTGCGATACTCACTGGCGATATAGCGTGCTAGTGCCTCTTCTCGCTGGGCTGGCAGTTGATGGGTTTTGCCAAAGTCCTTCCACACATCCACAGCCGCCAGTTGCGCTGCAGTCACACCGCTCTGGATACCCTGCTCTAGTAGACCGCTGACGCCTTTCTTCTGTATCGCCTGGCTGAATAGCTGTTTCTGCTGAGCCTGATAACGCTGCAACTGGCTGACATTACTGCCTTCGAAGCTCTGCAAGCGCTGGATACCATGCACCGCGCCACGCGGGGAGTAGCCCGCACGGCTGAGCAGATCGACGGACAGCAGGTCGGCCTCGTCTTCCTGCGCGCGCGTCCAACTGCTATTCCAGAAGTTGTCGGATACCGCTTTGAGCAGCGTGCCCGAGAGGCTGCTCTGGACGATGGTCTTGCCTACAGCATCGGGGTTACCTATCACCAGCTTGCGCGAGGTGCCACTCTTCTGACTTTCCAACCCGGCCAGGGTGGCGCCCAGGCTGACAGCCGTCACCGAGGCATCCAGCAGCTTCTTCTGCTGATTGAAGAAATGCTCACGGTCGAGGTGCCCCAGTAACAAGTGAGCCGCTTCGTGCCCAAGCATTGCGGCCAGCTCATCCTCGCTTTCGATCGCCTGCAAAGTACCCAGGTTGAGGTAGATGACATTATCTACTGTGGCCCTTGCACCGAAGCTCTCCGATGCGCTGAAACGCACCTTGATATCAGGTTTGGCGTGTGGCCAGTGCACCAGCAAACGGCCCAGCACCTGATCGCAATAGGTCTGCAACTGTGGCACCTGAAAGCTTTCGACCTGCGCCATCTGCTCGGTCAGATCCAGCTTACCAAAGCCGCGAACTTCATCCGGGTCGGCGGCACCCGCCAGGCGATCGACGAGGGCATTGTTCAACCAGGGGTTGTTCGTCATCGGCTGCAGCGCCAGTGGTCGAGCCCGCGGGCTGTCGATGAACTTGCCTTCCAAGGGCGGCTTGCTACCCGCGGGCATCTGCTGACAACCGAACAACGACAGGCAGGCGACTGCCAGAACCATTTCCTTACGCATGAATCCTCCCTGTCTTACTTGCCGCAGGCTTTCGAATAGCCCATCACACCGTTGGTCTTGCTGTCTGCCAACAGGCTGGTTTCAGCGATCTTGCGGCAGTCGAAGGCAACGGTCTTGCCCTGGTTGAGCTTCACATCCAACGGATCGAGCCAGACCTGACGCTCGCCCACGGCAATCAACAGCAGGTTCTTTTCCTCACTGAAACTGATCACCGGCACCTCTGGTGCAGGCAGTTGATCACGGCTCATATCGCCCAGAAACTCGCCCTGTTCGTCGTACAAAGCGACCTTCTCCAGTGGGTAGCCGATAATCTTCAGCGGCTCCTGCGCCCATGCCGGCATGCTGCACAGCAACAGCCCGAATACTGTGGCTTTGAACATTGCTAGATCTCCCTTTCCGTTGAAGTACGACGCTTACGCTGGTGCCACCATTCGGCAACCCTGGCCTCACCGAGATAGGCGTAGAACAGGCCGATCATCAGCACCAGCCCCAGCCAGTCGAATGGCGCGATATGCAGCCAGCGCGCGAGATAGAAGCTGATCAGCAGGGCGATGCTGCTGAGCAGAGCGAACCAGAACAGGTAATGACTCGCACAGCGATAGAGGCGGCCGCCGTCGGTTCGCGGCTGTACCGGAATCCATAGCGCGACTAGACCGGCCAGCAGCAGCAGGCCGATTTCCAGCCAGTCACTCAGGCTGATGCCGAGCCAGCCATCCGGCGCCGCGCGCCAGTAACCACGCCCCTGCGTCAGTAGGTTATCCAGTGCCATCGCATGCACGTATACGCCCGGCAACAGGCCCTGCACCGGGCTGCTGACCAGATCTGGAATACCGCGGATATGCGCCCCCAACAGCACATGCTTGCCACGCAAGATGTCGGCGACACTTGGGTCACGCAACTGGTTGGAATACAGGGTACGGGTGTAAGGACAAGGCTGTGGTCGCTCAACCTCACCGGCGGCGCGCTGCGAGCGGAACGCATCGGCAGCCAGCATGCTGAATAACTGCCCCCAGTCACCACGCTGTCCACGCACGTCACAGCCGGCCAGGTCGACGAAGCCCTGCATGCCCGCATCGCTCCAGTAACCCCAGCGCACCAGCAGCGGCGCCTCGAACCCTTCCGCTGAACAGCCCTGAGCCTGGCACCCTACCTGGTACATCTGCAGCGCTGGTGTGGGCAGCTCACCCTGCGGGCTCTGCAACAACAGCGGATAGCGCTCACCATAGCCGCTCCAGTTGACCGCAGCGGTACGTGCCACGGAGGCAAATTCGGGTAATACCAATGAGCGCCCATGGGCATCATGGTAATCGGCAAGAATCAGCGGCACGCCCTGCTCATGAAAGCTGCCTAGAGCTCGCTGCAAGCCAGCGGTGGGGCCACCGTCGTAGCGCTTCTGGGTATAGAGCAGGTCGACAAAGAGCGACTTGGGCTGATAGCTGAGCAACTGGCGCAACAGACGCGCCTGCTCGCCATAACGCAGCGGCCAACTGGCCCCCATGCTCGCCAACGCCTGATCGTCGATCAGCACCACCACCACCTCTTCCTGCCCAGCTTCGGGGTAGAAAGGCGCCAACATGCGCAGCAACCAGGTTTCGCTATGACGATCAGAGGCGTCCCGCAGACCGAACGGGTTGAAGAAAGCCACGAAAAGCATCAGCAGCAAACCCAGTACAGCACCGGGTTTGCTGAACAATGGGGCAAGAAAAATCTGCCTGAGGCGCATCCCTGAGAGCACAAGAACATCCCTGATATAGCCAGGGCAGGAATGTGACACAGCTCACAGGCAAAGCAAACATCATTTTGACATCAAAATAATGGCACACACCCTGACGCCTACTGGCTCAAGGCATGCTCTCTCCGTCCTCTCGTGGCAATTGCTCGTCCAGTTGCAGCCACGACAGCCGGCTGCCAACCCAGATATGCCGATTCGCCGGTGCCTGCTCGGGCTCGTCCAGCGTGGCGATAGTGACGTCCAGCGTGTCCGGACTGAGGTCGGTAAAGAGCGCCAGGTGCGCGCCGCAGTCGCCGCAGAAATAACGCGTGCAGCTGGCCGAAGAAGCAAAGGCACGTGGCGTGCCGCTCAGCCACTGGAATGAATCACGCGCGATGGTGACCCAGGTAGTGAGAATGCCTCCGCTGCTACGTCGACAAATCGAGCAATGGCAGTGGGCAATGTCCTGCAACGGTGCCTCGATGCGGTAGCGCAGCCTGCCGCACTGGCAGCCGCCTTCATGTCGTTCGCTCATGCCCTCTCCGTCTTGCAATGCGGCGGTGCGCTGACCAAGATAGGTGCTCACCGCTACCGGGGGTTCCCGTGATTGACCTGTTGCTGGCCCTGTGGCCGCTGTTCGCCATGATAGTCGCCGGCTACTGGCTGCGTTTACGAGAGTTTCCCAGCGAGGCTTTCTGGCCCGGTGCCGAGCGCCTCAACTATTTCATCCTGTTCCCCGCCCTGTTGTTCTCCAGCCTGGCCAAAGCGCCGCTGAACAACCCGGCACTGCCGCGTTTGGCACTGGCCGTGCTGCTCGGCCTGGGCATCGCCTGGCTGGCCCTGTTGCTGGTGCGACGGCTACGTGGCTGGCCAGCCGGACGCTTCGGCGCCTTCACCCAGGGCATTCTGCGCTTCAATACCTACCTCGGCCTGGCTGCGGTGGGCAGCCTGTTCGGCCAGGAAGGGCTGACCCTGGCGGCGATCATGCTCGCCCTCATGGTGCCGACGGTTAACGTGCTCTCGGTCTGGTCGCTGACGGCAGAACGCGGCGTCAGCGCCCGCAGCTTGCTGCTGCCGATCCTGAAGAACCCGCTGATCCTCGCCTGTGCTGGCGGCGCGCTGTTCAACCTCACCGGTATCGGTTTGCCGGGCGGCACGGATCGCCTGCTCAGTCTGCTCGCGGCCGCCAGTCTGCCGCTGGGCCTGCTCTGCGTCGGCGCTGCACTCAAGCCCGAACAGTTGGGCGGTGAAGTTCCAGCGTTGGGTTGGAGCAGCGCGCTGCGTCTGTTGGCCATGCCACTGCTGGCCTGGGCCGTGGCCTGGGGCCTGAACCTGCCTGCGATGGAAAGCGCGGTGCTGGTGCTGTTCTTCGCCCTGCCCACCGCACCGACCGCCTACGTGCTGACCCGCCAGCTCGGTGGCGACAGCCAGTTGATGGCCGGCATCATCACCCTACAGACGCTGCTGGCAGCTGGCAGCCTGGTGGCGATCATGACGCTGCTGGCCTAAGCGGCAATATCGGCTTAGCGCTACTCCACGTAACTCTCGATCAGGCGCTGATACTCACCCCGCGCCTTGAGCGCTGCCAGACCACGGTCGAAGCGTTCGATCAACTCGGTCGCGCGCGGATGCTGCCGAGACACGATGAAGTGCAGTGTGTTGCTACGAAACGCCGAGGTCGAACGGTGAAACTGATTCGCGGCGGCGCCAGTACTGCGCAGGGCGCTTTCGCCAAGGTGGCGATCCGAGATGAAGAGGTCGTCGCGCTGCAGCAGCAACAGGCGCGCGCATTCCTTCAGGCCCAGCGGTGAGTGTCGCCGTAATACCCCTTGCTCGATCAACGCCTGAACCGCCAACGGAGGCTGCCAACCCAGCGGGTAGCACAGGTGCTTACCATGCAGACGAGGCAGGTCGTCGAGCTCGATACGATCGCCAGCGCGGCTGAACACATGCTGCTCGGCAATGTACAGCGGCGCCGAATAGAGAAACTCCGCCTCACGTTCGGCAGAGCGTACATAGGGGAAGGTCGCGTCGTATTGCCCACGCTGCGCCTTCAGATAGCCGCGATTCCAGGGCAACCAGTCGAGCGTGATCGCCACACCCTGATCGGCCAGCGCCGCCCTCACCACCTGGGTCAACATGCCCTGGCCTGGCAGGGCTTTGCCGGTGAACGGTGCGTAATCGTCGCCTGTCGCCAGGTGCAAGCTCTCCGCCCGCACCGCGGTGCTGATCAGCAGGCTCAACAGAGCCGCCAGCCAATATCCCACCCTGCCCCTCCAGCCTCTGACACTCGCCTACCTGAGTGCACCGATGATTGACTCTTGTCCGCGATACCACGGCTGTCCAGCCTGATTCGCCTATAGGGCGACAATCCGCCCCGGTTTCTTGATGCAAAACAATCGAACGGCTCAGACGCCCGCTATCCTTGCCGCAACAACAACACGCAGCGGCCCACCGATGAACGATACGCACAGCCCGGATCAGCCCGACGTATTCCCCTACCTGCAGTTGATGCACCAGCATGGAGGCTCCGACCTGTTCT
Source organism: Pseudomonas mendocina (assembly GCF_003008615.1). NCBI lineage: Bacteria > Pseudomonadati > Pseudomonadota > Gammaproteobacteria > Pseudomonadales > Pseudomonadaceae > Ectopseudomonas > Ectopseudomonas mendocina. Next base: position 2,471,622 of record NZ_CP027657.1, on the reverse strand, counting down.
TCAGTGTCGGCGCACCACCGCACATGAAGGTCGAAGGGCATAGCCAGCCGGTCGGACAGCGTGTACTCAAGGCCGGTGAGGTGCAACAACTGGCCTATCAATTGATGACCCAGAAGCAGGTCGCCGAGTTCGAGCGCGATCTGGAGATGAACCTGGCGGTAAGCCTGCAGAATGCCGGACGCTATCGGGTCAACGTCTACTACCAGCGTGGAGAAGTCGCCATGGTGGTGCGCTTGATCAAGAGCCAGATTCCCAGCTTCGAGGCCCTCGGTCTGCCAGTAATGCTGGAAAAGCTGGCCATGCAGGATCGCGGCCTGATCCTGGTCACCGGGGCCGCTGGCTCGGGCAAGTCCACCACCCTGGCGGCGATGCTGGATTTTCGTAACCGCCACAAGAGCGGGCATATCGTCTGCATCGAAGATCCCATCGAATTCCTGCACAGCCACCAGCGCTCGATCATCGACCAGCGCGAGGTGGGCCTCGATACCCACAGTTTCGACGACGCCCTGCGCAATGTGCTGCGTGAGGCGCCAGACGTGATCATGCTCGGCGAGATTCGTGACGCCGCCACCATGCAGCATGCTCTGCACTACGCCGAAACCGGCCACCTGTGCGTCGCTACGCTGCACGCCACCAGCAGCAGCCACGCCATAGAGCGCATCGCGCGTTTCTTCCCGGACGAGGCGCGCAAGCAGGTGCTGGCCGATGTGGCGCACAACCTGCTGGCGGTGATCGGTCAACGCCTGGTGCCCGGTATCGCGCAAAAGCGCGTGGTAGCGGTAGAACTGATGCTGGGCACGCCCTATATTCGCGACCTGATCCAGCGCGACGAGCTGGAAGAGTTGCGCGAGGCCATCGCGCGGGCTGCCGAACAGGGCCTGCAGACCTTCGACCAGCACCTGTTCACCCTGCTCGAAGCCGGCCGAATCAGCCTGGCCGAGGCCCTGAAATTCGCTGATTCGCGCACCGACCTCAGCCTCAAATTCAAGCTCGAACGGGGCTTCTCTGCCGACGATGCCGAGCTCAAGGTGCTGCGCGACGGCTGAACGGATTTCCCCTCGTCACTGGCGCATCGGCGATTTTCGACCGATGCTCAGTAAAGGCCGGATCGCTCGACGCTCCAACCGGCCGGCTTCGGGGGGAGCCGCCTTATGCTGACCCTGCTGAATCTTCTATCTGCCATCGCCCTGCTGGTCTGGGGCACCCAAATCGTCCGCACCGGTATCCTGCGCGTGTTCGGCTCGCAGTTACGCACGGTGCTCAGCCACAACATCCGCCGCCGACCCCTAGCCTTCGCGGCCGGTATCGGCGTGACCGCGCTGGTGCAGAGCAGCAACGCTACCGCGCTGCTGGTCACCTCGTTCGTCGCCCAGGGGCTGATGGCTCTGGCACCGGGCCTGGCAATCATGCTCGGCGCCGACGTCGGTACAGCGCTGATGGCGCGGGTGCTGACGCTCGATCTGAGCTGGCTCAGCCCGCTGCTGATCTTCATCGGGGTGATCTTCTTCCTCTCTCGTAGACAGACCCGCGCCGGCCAGCTCGGCCGCGTCGCCATCGGCCTGGGCCTGATGCTCCTGGCACTGGAGCTGATCGTCGCCGCCGCCACGCCGATCACCGAGGCACGCGGTATCCGCGTGCTGTTCGCCTCGCTCACCGGCGACCTGATGCTCGATGCGTTGGTCGGCGCACTGTTCGCACTGCTCACCTATTCCAGCCTGGCTGCCGTGCTGCTCACCGCAACCCTGGCCGGCGCCGGGCTGATCAGCCTGCCGGTGGCCATCGGTTTGGTAATCGGCGCCAACATCGGCAGCGGCCTGCTGGCCTTTCTCACCAGCAGCCTGCAGAACCCGGCTGGCCGCCGCGTGGCACTCGGCAGCCTGCTGTACAAACTGATCGGCCTGCTGCTGGTGTTGCCGGTGTTACAGCCACTGGCTACCTGGCTGGACGGCCTTAACTGGCGTCCGGCGGAGCTGGTGATCTTCTTCCACCTGCTCTACAACAGCCTGCGCGCACTGCTGATGTTGCCTACGGTCGGCTTGATGGCGCGTTTCTGCAACTGGCTGCTGCCTGATCGCAGCGAAGACCTCGACAGCGCCCAGCCCCGCCATCTGGATCCGACCGCGCTGTCCACGCCCAGCCTGGCGTTGGCCAATGCCGTGCGTGAAACCCTGCGCATCGGCGATCAGGTGGATACCATGCTCGGTCACCTTCTGCCGGTGCTGGCGACCAACCAGCCGGCGCTGAACAAGGAAATGCGCCGCCTCGATGACGAGGTCGGCAGCCTGTGCCGGGCCGTGAAGCTGTATCTGGCGCAGATCCCGCGCGAAGCACTGAGTGAGCAGGAGCGCCAGCGCTGGGCGGAAATTCTCGAGCTGGCGGTCAATCTGGAGCAGGCCGGCGACCTGATTCAACGCATGCTGAACAAGCTGCAGAACGAGAAAACCGCGCAACGGCGCGCCTTCTCCGAGAAGGGTCTGGAAGAGCTCACCACCCTGCATGCGCAACTGATGGCCAACCTGCGCCTAGGGCTGAGCGTGTTTCTCAGCGCGGATCGTGCCAGCGCCAGCCAACTGCTACGGGAGAAACGCCGCTTCCGCGCGCAGGAGCGGCGCCTGGCGCACGCGCACATCGGTCGCCTGCAACGTCAGGTGGTGCAGAGCATCGAGACCAGCTCGCTGCATCTGGAGCTGATCGCCGACATGAAGCGCCTCAACTCGCTGTTCTGCGCCAGTGCCTATGTGGTGCTGGCCGACGGCGAAACCGGTGCGCTGCAACTCGAAGGTGGCGAATAGCGCACTACAGCCAGCCACGCTCGCGGTAGTAGCGCTCGGCGCCTTCATGCAGCGGCGCCGTCAGGCCAGTGCCGATCATTTCACTGGCCTGCAGCTCGGCAAGGGCGGGATGCAATTCGCGCAGCCGCTCCAGGTTATCGAACACCGCCTTGACCAGCTCATACACCACCTGCGGGTCGGTATTGGCCGATGTCGCCAGCACCGCTCTTGTTCCAATCGACGGCGTTGCCTGTGGGTTGCCCTTGTACAAACCAGCGGGAATCTCCGCGCGGCTGTAATACGTCCTCTCGGCCAGCAGACGCTCGACAGCTTCGTCGGTGACCGGCACCAGAACCGCATCCACCGTATCCGTAGCCTCTTGAATCGCACCGTTGGGATGACCGACGAAGTAAGTCATGGCATCGATGTTGCCCTCACCCAGAGCGCTGGCCTGTTCGGCCGCCTTGAGTTCACTGGCGAGGGCGAACGTGGAGTGATCCCACCCCTTGGCGGTCATGATCTCCTCCAGCGTATCGCGCTGACCCGAGCCGGGGTTGCCGATATTGATGCGCTTGCCCTGAAGATCTTCCAGGCTCTGGATCCTGGCATCGCGCCGGGCCAGCACGGTGAACACTTCACGCTGCAGTGAGAACAGTGCGCGAATGTCGCTCATCGCCACCTCACCGTGAAACGGGCCGCTGCCTTCGCGGGCCTTGAACAAGTGATCGGCCTGCATGACGCCGAAGTCGAACTCACCGTTGCGCATGCCGTGTACGTTGGCGATACCACCGCCACTGGCCGTGGCGTTGCAACGAATGCCGTGCTCGCTGGAGCGCTGGTTGAGAAAGGCGCAGATGGACTGACCTGTGGCGAAATAAACGCCGGTCTGCCCCCCGGTACCGATGGTGACGAAGGTTTCCTCGGCCTCGACGACGCCGGCCAGCACCAGCCCCGCCAGCCATACCATGGCTCTGCCTTTCATGTGCACATCTCCTTTTCTCGATTGCGCTGAAGCCCGGCGCGCTGCGCAAGTGCTGAAAACAGACTAAACACTCAGCAGCAACCTGCCAGCGATACACGGCGACGCACTATCGCCGGCTCTACGCATTGGGCAGAATCGACGCATGCCAATCCCTCTCGCCAATGCCACGCAGGCCTCGGTCAGCGCCAGCCTGACCCAGGCGGTTCTGCACGCCGCCAGCCGTCTCGGCCTGGATCGCCAGGCACTGCTGGCCACCTGTGGATTACAGGAACAACAACTGATCGACCCCGATGCGCGCGTGCCGTTCAGTGCCCAGGAGCGCCTCTGGCAGGAACTGGACTGCCGTCTGCAACACCCGGAGCCCGGGCTGTTGCTGGGGCGCAACCTCACGCCCGGGCCATTCAGCGTGCTCAGCTACCTGCTGCAAAGCAGCGCCACGCTGGGTGAGGCGCTGACCGCCGCGCTGCGCTACCAACGCCTGGGCGGCGAAGGTGGCGAGTTGCAGGTCGAGGAACAGGATGCCGCCCTGCTGCTGATCTATCGCCCGCTGCATCCCGAGCACCCGGCCACGCGCATTCGTGTGCTGGCCATGCTGGCCTGCTGGGTGCAGATCACTACACCGCTACTCGACGACTTTCATCTACTCGGGGCCCAGTTCCGCCATGCCGAACCGTCGAACCTGACGCCCTATCAGGACGTGTTCGCCTGCCCGCTGCAGTTCTCCGCCAGGGATTACGCCATCGCCGTGCCCCGGGTGCTGTGCCAACGACCGCTGATGCAGGCCAATCCACCGTTGCAGCAATTGCTGCGACAACACGCCGAAGCCCTGCTCGCGCGCCTGCCCAGCGCCAGCCTGAGCGCCCAGGTGATTGGCCTGCTCGGCGAACAACTGGCCCATGGCGAGCCGGATCGCGGCGATCTTGCGCGCAAGCTGAACCTGAGCGAGCGCACCTTGCAGCGGCGTCTCGCCGAAGAAGGTTACAGCTACCAGCAACTGCTCAGCGACACCCGGCGGCAACTGGCCGAACAGCATCTGCGCGAAGGCCGCCTGCCCGCTGCCGAAATCGCCTTGCTGCTGGGCTACTCCGAACCCAGCGTGTTCTTCCGCGCCTTCCGCCAATGGAGCGGGCTGACGCCCGGTGAATACCGGGCCCGCCATTGCAAAGAAGCGTCACGCTGAACCGATTCGCGTCGAGTGTTACAGCGGCTCACTGACCCTGATCAATAAACCACCAGCGGTAGCGCTCTAGCATTGCTAGCCATTTGCCATACAGCGCGACCACCATGCCTCAGACCCATCTGCTGCTCAGTCTGCCGGATGCAGACGCCTGCCAACGGGTAGCGCATCTGTTGCACCGTCAGGCGCCTCAATGCCAGGTCATCGCCGAGATCGAGAGTTGCCGGCAACAGCCTCTCTGTCAGTGGGTACAGCGCCTGCCGACAGCCAGCCTGGGGGATGTCCATGCCAGCCTGGATGACGCCATCGATGTGCTGGAACGTAGTCGCCATGCCTTCAAATCCGTACAACTGGCCGAACTGCGTAAACGCCTGTGTCAACTGCGCGAAGAGTTGTCCCGCCTGGGGCAATTGCGGTAAAAGCTAGCCGCAGTAGGTTCCGCCGCATGCGGAGACCGGCTTTGCCGGGCAGGACACAGGGCCTGCAAGACAGAGCGCCGCTGGCCGCCTTCCTTCGAGGAAGCGCGGCCGGCGGCGCTTTTTTTTGGCCTGCCATTTGTGGCAGGCACCCAGCGGGCTGCCGCAGAGCACCTAGAAACGCTCCCGGCGCTCTTTAGCGCTGAAGGATAAGCACGAGGCCGAGATGGGCAACGAACAAGAATTCCAGGATCTGCTCCAACATATCGCCCCGGATCTGGATGAGCTACGCCAGCGCCTGCGCTTTCTCGACTGGCGCCAGGTCGACAACGAGCGTTTGTCACGCTGTGCGCAGCGAGTCGAACGCGCCAACCAGTACTTCGTCGACACCCTTTATCAACAGCTCGCGGACTATCCGGCGCCGGCCGCCATCCTCGGCGACCCAGCCGTCACCGAGCGCCTCAAGCGTCGCCAGGCCGACTACTACCGCGGTCTGTGGCAAAGCCCGTTGGACGGGGACTACGTGCTGGAGCGCCTGCGCATTGGCTGGGTGCATCAGCGCACGGGGGTCGACCTGAAGTGGTACCTGGGCGCTTATCGCCTGTACCTGGATCGGCTGCTCGGCGAGCTGCTCGGCTCCTCGGTGGCCAGCGATTGCTTCTCCAGCCTGATCAAGAAGGTGTTCTTCGACATCGGCCTGGCCCTGGACAGTTACGGCGCCGCCCAACGCAAGGCACTACAGGACAGCGAGGCCCGCTATGCCCGTGCCATGCGCGGCGCCAACGACGGGCTGTGGGAATGGCAGTTGGAGCAGGATCAGCTGTACCTCTCCGAGCGCTGGATTCGCATGCTCGATCTCGACCGCGACAGCCTTTCGCCCACCAGCCACAGCTGGTTCAGCCGCGTCCATGGTGATGACCTGCCCGGCCTGCGCCAGGCCATCGACAGCCATCTGCGTGGCCTCACGCCCTTTCTTCATCACGAATACCGCATCCGTCGGCAGGACGGCAGCTACCTGTGGGTACTGGTGCGTGGCGTGGCCGATACCGGCAGCGGCGGCCTGCGGCGCATGGCCGGTTCGCAGAGCGACATCAGCCAGCGACGCGCCGCCGAGGAGCAGTTGCACCACGCCGCGCGCCACGATCCGCTCACCGGCCTGGCCAACCGCGCTCGAATCGGCGAGCTGCTGCAACAAGCCGTACAACGCCAGCAACGTCCGGGGGCTCGTGAGGCAGCCCTGCTGTTCATCGATCTGGATCGTTTCAAGCTGATCAACGATAGCCTCGGCCATCAGATCGGCGATCGCGTACTGGTGGAGGTAGCCGAGCGGCTCAGCCACTGCCTGCGCCCCGGGGATCATCTGGCACGCTTCGGGGGCGACGAGTTCGTCGCCCTGCTCGATGACCTGGCCTGCATGACCGACGCCGAGCGCGTCGCCCAGCGCATGCTCGAGAGCCTGCACGCGCCGCTCAGGCTGCAGGAGCAGACGCTGGCAGTCAGTGCCAGCATCGGCATCGCCGCGTTACAGGAGAGCGGCCAGCCACTCGATCCGCTGCAGGCTGCCGACCTGGCCCTGTATCGGGCCAAGAGTGCGGGCAAGGCCCAATTCGCCCGCTACAGCAACGAATTGCAGCAGCAGGCGCAGCGCCAGCTGGAGTTGCAGAATGCACTGGCCCAAGCCAGTGCACGTGGCGAGCTACGCCTGGCGTACCAACCGATCTGCCAACTCGACGGCGATCAACCACAACTGATCGGCGTGGAGGCGCTACTGCGCTGGCAGCATGCCGGACACGACATCTCGCCGCTGGAGTTCATCCCCTGCCTGGAAGAGTCCGGTGAAATTCTCGCGGTGGGTGACTGGGTGCTGCAGCAGGCCTGCCGCCAGGTACGCACCTGGCAACAGACAGGGCAACCGCAACTGCGTTGCTCGGTCAACCTGTCCAGCCGCCAGCTGCAGCAGAACGACTTCGCCGCGCGGGTCGCCGACATCCTCAGCGAAACAGGCCTGCCGCCTTCCAGCCTGGTGCTGGAAATCACCGAAACCCAGCTCATGGAGGACAGTGCGCAAAACCTGGCCTGCCTGCGCGAGTTGGCCAGCCTCGGCATACAGCTGGCCCTCGACGATTTCGGCACGGGCTACTCCTCGCTCGGCTACCTCAAGCGCTTCCCGCTGCACATCATCAAGGTGGACAAGAGCTTCATCGCCGGCGCCCCGCAGGACACCGAATCACTGGCCATCAGCCGAGCGATCATCGGCCTGGGCCACAGCCTGGGACTGGCCGTGGTGGCCGAGGGCGTCGAGAAGCAGGCGCAACTGGACTTCCTCGGCAGCGAAGGCTGTCATTACGCTCAGGGCTACTGGTTCAGCCGCCCCCGCAGCCCGCTGGAACTGCAACGCCTGCTCAGCGGTGAAGATTGCTTCGATGGCCTCTGGTGCCCGCTGGGTAGCGAAAAGTGCGCGCCAGGCCTACAGGCATGAAACACCCTGCGCGCAGATCGCACACCGTGAGTCTGGCAGCACCCGCCAGGCCGCGCCGAATGCCGCTCACAGCCCGGCCTGCAGGGCCTCAATAAATCCTCGAATCACCTTCGTCGATGATAACTATGCCTCGGCGCGGCGTGCGTAGCCTGAACCCAAGGGGTTAGAGTAGGCGGCCAAGCAACGAGGAGACTCCCCATGAGCCGACTGGCTTCCATCAAGCTCTCCACCCTCGACCTGGCGCCGATCCGCGACGACGGTGACGCCGCTCAGGCCCTGCATAACTCGCTGGCGCTGGCCAAGCATGTCGAACGTCTGGGCTTCGAACGATTCTGGGTGGCCGAACACCACAACATGGACGGCATCGCCAGTTCCGCCACATCCGTACTGATCGGCTACCTGGCCGCCGGTACCAACAGCATCCGCCTCGGCGCGGGCGGCGTGATGCTGCCCAACCATGCGCCACTGGTGATCGCCGAGCAGTTCGGCACCCTGGCTACCCTCTATCCGGGCCGGATCGAACTGGGCCTGGGTCGTGCGCCCGGCGCCGACCAGTACACCGCCCATGCGCTGCGCCGCAGCCGCGATGGCAGCGCCGAAGACTTTCCCAATGACGTCGAAGAGCTACAGGCCTACCTCGGCCCACGCCAGGAAGGTCAGCGGGTGATCGCCATGCCCGGCACAGGTACCAACGTGCCGATCTGGTTGCTCGGCTCCAGCCTGTTCAGCGCGCAGCTCGCCGGCATGAAGGGCCTGCCCTACGCCTTCGCTTCGCATTTCGCTCCGCGCTACCTGCATGAAGCGATCCGCATTTACCGCAACCATTTCCGTCCCTCGGCGGTGCTGGACAAGCCTTACGTGATGCTCGGCGTACCCCTGCTGGCAGCCGACAGCGACGAGCAGGCGCAGTACCTGGCCACCTCCGCCTACCAACGCATTCTTGCCCTGGTACGCGGCCAAAGCCTGGTGCAGCGCAAGCCAGTGGCAAGCATGGACGGCCTGTGGCTGCCGCACGAACGCCAGGCAGTGGGTGAGTTTCTCGGCCTGGCCGCCATCGGTGGGCCGCAGACCGTGCGCCAGCGTCTCGAGCAACTACTCGAGCAGACCGAAGCGGACGAACTGATCTTCACCTGCGACATGTATGACTTCGCCGACCGCCTGCACGCCTTCGATATCCTCGCCGAGCTGCAACGCGGCTAGCAGGCCGTTGAAAAGCGTAGGCGACGACTGCATGGACGCAGGAGGTAGAGCGACGCAGGAAGCCAAAGCCGAGGTAGTTTTTCAACAACCTGTTAAGTTCGAACTTGTGCGCCTGACAGCCCTCTGAATCAGAACAGGCCGCCACACCGGCGGCTTCGTTCATTCGATGGGAGACGCACATGAAAAAGACAGCTTCGGCCCACTGGCAAGGCGGCATCAAGGACGGCAAGGGCACCATCTCGACCCAGAGCGGCGCCCTCAAGGACTCGCCCTACGGCTTCAATACCCGCTTCGAAGACAAGCCCGGCACCAACCCCGAAGAGCTGATCGGCGCCGCGCATGCGGGCTGCTTTTCCATGGCACTGTCCAAGGAACTGGGCGAAGCCGGGATGACCGCCGAGAGCATCGACACCCAGGCTCAGGTGACGCTGGACAAGGTCGATGGCGGCTTCGAGATCAGCGCCGTGCATCTGTCGCTGCGCGCGAAAATCCCCGGCGCAGACCGCGCCGCCTTCGAGAAGGCCGTGGAAACCGCCAAGACCGGCTGCCCGGTGTCCAAGGTACTCAACGCCACGATCACCCTGGAAGCCGTGCTCGACAGCTGACCTCGACTCGCGCTACGCAGCTGGTAGGGTGGGTTAGCCGTCTGACGCAGTACCGATTCGATACGTAGGAACGGGTGCGTCGGATGGCCGCCCCGCGATAACCCACCATCGGCGCAACGCGATCCAGCGCCTGGAGGGTTACGCGACGCGGCACGAGCGCATCGGCTGTTGATCCGTGTTCAGCGTCGCTAACCCACCCTACAAGGGCACGACATTCAATATAACCATCCGCTAGATGGCCGTGCCGCAGCGCAGCACCTCACCGCGTGCCAACACGTTGCGCTGATCGTCGTACAGCCAGGCTTGCGCCTTCATCTGCATCTGACGGGCTTCGAGGCGGTAGCGTTGACCGGCGGCAAAACCGTCGTAGCGCACGCGAATCTCGCAGGTCATGCGCAACGGCTCGCTCATCATGCCAAGCCCGCCACCGCCACGTACTTCGAACTGGAAACGGGTTTCCAGCTCGTGCTTGCCGGGCGGTACCTGAAAGTAGCGGCCATCAGGCCAGCGCTTGTCATCCAGGCGGTCGGCCATCAGCAGCGTATCGGCAGTGGAATACAGCTCGACCCAGGCCTGTTGAGGATCAGGCTTGGGCAGGGGCGACGCACAGGCCCCGAGCATCAGTAGGGCGGGAGCGAGAAGCAGGGCGCGCATGGCGACCTCCGATAAGGGTTCAGGCACCAGCCTACACCGGGAGGCGGGCAAAACCGAGGAGCAACGGGCGTATTCATACGCGCAGGGCTGGAGACAAACGACACGATCAGCTAGCGTGACGGCATGCCCAACGCCTCCTTTATCGACCTGCCGCGCCGCGTCGCGGTTCCCCTGCTCGCACTGCTGCTGGGTGGCTGCTCGACCCTCGATTATTACGCTCATCTCGGCCAGGGTCAGTGGCACTTGCTACAAGCGCGCCAACCGATCAAACGCCTGCTGAGCGACCCTGCTACCGACCCCGACCTGGCCAGGCGCCTGAGCCTGTCACAGCAGGCCAGGGACTTCGCCAGCGCACGGCTGCACCTGCCGGACAACCGCAGCTATCGCCTGTACGCCGATCTGGGCCGACCCTTCGTGGTGTGGAACGTGTTCGCCACACCGGAGTTCTCCCTCGATCCCGAGCTGCACTGCTTCCCCATCGCTGGCTGTGTCGCCTATCGCGGCTACTACCAGCAAGGCCGCGCCCGTGGTGCCGCCGCACTGCTGCATCAGCAGGGACTGGACACCTATATCGGCGGCGTGGAGGCCTACTCCACCCTGGGCTGGTTCAACGACCCGCTGCTCAACACCATGCTGCGCTGGAGCGACGAGCGTTTCATCGCGGTGATCTTCCACGAACTCGCGCACCAGCAGTACTACCTGCCAGGTGACACCGCCTTCAACGAATCCTTCGCCACCTTCGTCGAACGCGAAGGGCTGCGCCAATGGCATGCCGCCCGTGGGGAAACGCCACCGGCCAGCGACGACCGTCAGCGTCAGCAGTTCATCGAACTGGTACTGGCCAGCCGTGAACGCCTGCAGCAGCTCTATGCCAGCAACCTACCGGCGGAGAGCATGCGCACCGCCAAGCAGGCCGAGTTCGAGCGCCTGCGCCGCGACTACCGCGCCCTGCGCCAACGCGAGTGGGGCGGCAAGGGCCGCTATGACGCCTGGGTCGAAAGCCCACTGAACAACGCCAAACTGCTGCCCTTCGGACTCTACGACCAATGGGTGCAGGCTTTCGCTCGGCTGTTCGAACGCGAAGGACGGGACTGGCCAGCCTTCTACGCTGCCGTGGCCGCGCTCGGTCGGCTGCCGGAGGCGAATCGTCGGGCTGAATTGGAAAGCCTGCTGCAAAAGGACTAGAACTGATTGGCACATTGCCAGTCCAACCTATTCAGGTTTTCGCCCAACACCGGAGGTACAAGCGATGCAACGACTGATTCCCGCCCTGGCCCTGATGATGCTTGCAGGCGGCGCGCTGGCCGCGCCCAAGCCCTGCGAAGAACTCAAGCAGGAAATCGAAGTGAAGATTCAGGCCAACAACGTGCCCAGCTACACCCTGGAAATCGTGCCCAACGCCGAAGTACAGGATCAGAGCATGGTCGTCGGCAGCTGCGACGGTGGTACCAAGAAGATCATCTATCAGCGTAACGGCTGAGGCTTGTCCTGATTGGCTCCCGCCTGACGGCGGGGGCCAGTTCTTGCACTCCGACCTTCCTGCTCCAGCATCTCCGCCCACCCATGGCGGCATCCTTTCGTGGGCTGAAGCGGAGCCCTACCTATTTATATTCACCCCGTAGGGTGGGCTTCAGCCCACCGAATACTTAGCGACTGAACGCCTGGTGCAACTGCACCAGCGTATCGAAGTGATAGGCCGGCGCCTCGCCCACCAGCTCCTCGCGACTGCCGAAGCCATAACCCACCGCCGCCGCATGCAGGCCGTTACTGCGCGCGCCGATCAGATCGTGCTTGCGATCACCGATCATCAACGCCGAGTCCGGTGCCAATCCTTCGCTCTCCAGTAGATGCGCCAGCAACTCAACCTTGTTGGTGCGCGTACCGTCCAGCTCGCTACCGTAGATGCGCTTGAAGTAGCGGGCGAAACCGAAGTGGCGGGCAATTTCCTCGGCGAACACCGTCGGCTTGCTGGTGGCGATATACAGCGTGCGCCCCTGCGCCACCAACGCCTCGAGCAGCGCCTCCACGCCTTCGAATACGCGGTTCTCGTACAAGCCGGTCACCCGGAAGCGCTCACGGTAGTGGTTGACTGCCTGCCAACCCGTGGCCTCGTCCAGCGCATAGGTGGCCATGAAGCACTGCAGCAGTGGCGGGCCGATGAAGTGCTCGAGCGCGGTCAGATCCGGCTCGTCGATACCCAGCTTACTCAGTGCGTACTGCACCGAACGGGTGATGCCCTCGCGCGGGTCGGTCAGGGTGCCGTCGAGATCGAAGAGGATATGGCTGTAGTGCATAGCGCGTCGTACTTCACCGTTGCGGAGGGAGACGAAGGATAAGGCAATTGCGAACAGCACCCAACGCTCCGGATTCCTCTTGATCACGACACAGGCAGCCTGAAACATATTGTTTCATTTACACCGACGAACGGGCAGCGGCTTTGCGCCCCTCGTCCGTCTTTGTAGTTAGGAACGCCAGTTCTACCCTCTCGGCGCCGCCAGAACAGGGCGGCCCGTTCCCTTATCCGCATCACGTCCCCGTGCACCACGCAGCTGCTGCGCAGGTTCATGACCGGTATTTCAGCGCTCAGGCAGAGGTCGAGCTTCAGCATGGTGTTTTCCCGCTTTTCCCCGCGTCGCCTGGTTTTGCTGGCTGCAATCGTATCGATCCTGCTGACCCTGACCGGTTGGCTCCACCGTTCGCCGACCATCGCCTATGAAACCGTCCCCGTATCACGCGGCGACGTCGAGGCCACGGTGGTCGCCATCGGCACCCTGCAACCACGCCATTCGGTGGAGGTCGGCGCGCAGGTGTCCGGGCAGATCATGCGCCTGCATGTGGAGCCGGGCGATCAGGTGGAAAAGGGCCAACTGCTCGCCGAGATCGACGCCAGCCTGCATGAAGCCACGGTCGAGGCCGACCGCGCCGCCCTCGATGGTCTGCGCGCGCAACTGGCCGAGCAACAGGCACAGCTAGACCTGGCGCAGCAGCAACATCGTCGCCAACAGCGCCTGCTCGCCGACGAAGCCACCCGCGAGGAAGACGTGCAGATCGCCGTCGCCAACCTGCGCTCCGCCCAAGCCCGCCTGAAACAACTGCGCGCACAGATCGCCGAGGCCCAGGCGCGCCTGCGTGGCAACGAAGCACAGCTCAGCTACACGCGCATCTACGCGCCCATCGCCGGCTCGGTGCTGGGGGTCGACGTGAAACAGGGCCAGACCCTCAATGCCACCTACCAGACGCCTACGGTGATGCGCATCGCCGACCTGTCCAGCATGACCGGCTGGACGCGCGTTTCCGAAGCTGACATCCGCCGGGTCAAGACCGGCCTACCGCTGTACTTCACCACCCTCGGTGGCGATGAGCGGCGCTGGCACAGCAGCGTGCGCCAGGTGCTGCCGGCACCACCGGTGCCCGCCGGCAGCCAGGGCGAATCGAGCAGCAGCGCCAGCGAAACCGAGAAAGTGGTGCAGTACACCGTGCTGTTCGAGGTGGACAACGACGACGGCGAGCTGATGCCACAGATGACCGCCCAGGTGGTGTTCGTCACCGCCTCGGCCAAAGGCGTGCTCACCGCACCGCTGGACGCCCTGCAAGGCAAACCGGGCGACTATCAGGTACGCGTTCTGGCCAAGGGCGAGCAGCCCGAGCTGCGCTCGGTGAAGGTCGGCGCGCGGGATCGCCAGGTAGCGGAAATCACCGAGGGCCTGGTCGAGGGCGAACGCCTGGTGACCGGCGAAGCGCCGGCCGATGACGGCATGTCGAGGTTTCAGTGGTAGCTCAAGCAACAGCACCGCTGATCGAACTGCGGGGCATCCGTCGCACCTACGGTGGCGACAACGGCGCACCGGCAGTCGATGTCCTGCGCGGCATCGACCTGACAGTGCAAGCCGGTGAGTTCGTCGCCATCGTCGGTACCTCCGGCTCCGGCAAATCGACCCTGATGAACATCCTCGGCTGCCTGGATCGCCCCAGCGCCGGCAGCTATCGCTTCGCCGGCGAGGACGTCGCAGCCTTCGACGCCGACCAGTTGGCCTGGCTGCGCCGCGAGGCATTCGGCTTCGTCTTCCAGGGCTACAACCTGATCGCCACCGAGACGGCGCGCGAGAACGTCGAGGTGCCCGCCGTCTACGCCGGCATGCCGGCCGAACAACGCCATGAGCGTGCCTGTGCGCTGTTGCAGCGACTGGGCCTGGACGAGCGCCTGGAACACCGCCCCAGCCAGCTCTCCGGCGGTCAGCAACAGCGCGTGTCGATTGCCCGCGCGCTGATGAACGGCGGGCGCATCATCCTCGCCGACGAGCCGACCGGCGCGCTGGACAGCCGCAGCGGCAAGGAAGTCATGGCGCTGCTGCATGAACTGGCCGACGCCGGCCACACCATCATTCTCATTACCCACGACCGTGACGTCGCCGCCCAGGCGCGGCGCGTGGTCGAAGTGCGCGACGGTGAGGTGATCAGCGACAGCGGCGCAGCCGTGCCGAGCAATGTGCTGCCCGCTCCGGATATGCGCCAGGCCGGGCGCGACAGCGGCGCGTCGTTCTTCAGCGAACTGGGCGACATGCTGCGCGGCGCCATGCGCGTAATGCTCATCCATCGGTTCCGCACCGCGCTGACCCTGCTCGGCATCGTCATCGGCGTGGCCTCGGTGATCGTCATGCTCGCGGTCGGCGAAGGCGCGCGGCAGAAGGTGGTCGCCGAAATGGGCGTGATGGGTGCCAACATGATGTACATCGGCAGCGACGTGCCGCGTACCGGTGGCCCGATCGGCGTGCTGACCCTGGATGACTTCGCAGCCATCGGCGAACTGCGCGAAGTGGCCGAAGTGATGCCCATCCTGCGTGACCCGGCACTGATCCGCCATGGCCAGGAGGCGCTGCAGACCGAGGTGCTCGGCGTTGGCGACAAGCTGCCGCAGATCCACCACTGGCCGGTGGCGCGCGGGCGCTTCTTCAGCGCTGCGGAAAACCGCGAGATCGCCCCGGTCGCCGTGCTCGGCCACGAGGTCTACGAGACAGTGTTTCCCGATGGCAGCGACCCGCTGGGCAAGATCATCCTGATCAACAGCTCGCCCTTCGAAGTGATCGGGGTAATGAGCGAGAAAGGCAGTGAAGCCGGCGGAAACTACCCCGACCAGCAAGTGCTGGTGCCGCACAGCACTGGCGTGGTGCGGGTGTTCCCCAAGCTGCGTGATGAAAGTTACGGTGCGATCCAGGTGCGCAGCAGCGACCTGGTCATGCAGGCGCAAAGCGCCATCGAAGAGCTGATGCAGCAACGCCACGGCCGCACGGATTTTCGCGTGTACAACTCCGCCGCCAAGCTGCAGGCCGAAGCCAAGACGCGGCAGAGCATGACCCTGATGCTCGGCCTGATCGCCGCCGTGTCGCTGCTGGTCGGCGGCATCGGCGTGATGAACGTGATGCTGATGACCGTGCGCGAGCGTACCCGCGAGATCGGCATCCGCATGGCCACCGGCGCACGCCAGCGCGACATCATGCGCCAGTTCCTCACCGAGTCGGTGCTGGTCACCCTGCTCGGCGGCAGCGTCGGCGTGGCCAGCGGGCTGCTGTTCGGCGCCCTGCTGATCCTCTGGGACGTACCGCTGGTGTTCTCGCTGTCAGCCATGCTGCTGGCCTTCGCCTGCTCGGTGGGCACCGGCCTGGTGTTCGGCTACCTGCCGGCCAAGACCGCCGCGCGGCTCGACCCGGTGGTGGCCCTGGCCGCGCAATGACAGGATTTTTCATGACCCGCTATCTCATTCCGGCACTGTGCGTAGCCCTGCTGCTGAGCGGCTGCAGCCACAAGCCCGAAACACCTGCCGAGCTGCCCGCCGCACCTGCACAGTGGCGCCATGCGCAGGCCGGCGAAGCCGTGACCGATACCTGGTGGCGCAGCTTTGCCAGCACCGAACTGGACGCGCTGATCGACCAGGCGCTGCGCAACAATCAGGATCTGGCTGCGGCCGCCGCTCGCCTGCGCCAGGCCGAAGCCAGCAGCCGCGCCGCAGGCGCCCCGCTGCTGCCACGTCTGGACGGCAACCTCGGCGCCAGTCGTGAAGGCCGTCTTGGCGGCAATGGCGAAGCCGTCGGCAATCGCTACAGCGGCGGCCTCGTCGCCAGCTATGAAGTGGATCTGTGGGGCCGCCTGGCCGCCGACTACGACGCCGCACAGGCCGAGCTGGCCGCCAGCCGCTTCGACCGCGATGCCCTGCGCCTGAGCCTGACCGCCAGCCTGGTGGAAACCTGGCTGCGCCAGGTCGCCCTCGACGAACGCCTGCGCCTGGCCGATCTCAACCTGAACAATGCCGAGCGGGTGCTGGCCACCGTGCAGGCACGCGCCAATGCAGGTGCCGCCACCCCGCTGGAACTGGCCCAGCAACGCGGCCTGGTCGCCGAGCAACGCCGCAGCCGAGCAGAACTGCGCCAGCAGGCCGATGACGTGCGTAGCAACCTCGCCGTGCTGCTCGGCCAGGGCGAACCGGCGGCAACTTCCTCGACCTCGCTCGTCACCCTGCAAGCGCCTTCGCTGACCGTCGGCCTACCCAGCGAGCTACTGCTGCGCCGCCCGGATCTGGCCCGCGCCGAAGCTCAGCTCAGTGCCGCCGACGCCAACCTGCGTGCAGCGCGCGCCGCCCTGCTGCCGCGTCTGAACCTCTCTGCCGGTGCCAACGGCTCGGCCGGCAGCCTGAGCCGTGTATTCGCCGATCCGCTGTATTCGCTGACCACCGCACTCACCGCGCCGATCTTCGATGGCGGAGCCCTGGCCGCCGAACGTGACCGCAGCGACGCCAGGCGCGAAGAGCTGCTGGCCAACTATCGCCAACGCATCATCGAAGCCTTCGCGGATGTACAGGTGGCGCTCAATGCCGGCAGCGGCGTGGAAGCGCAATGGCAGGCGCAGCAGGACGTACAGGCCCAGGCCGAGCGCGCCCTGCAACTGGCCGAACGGCGTTACCAGGCGGGCGCCGACGATCTGCTCAACCTGCTCGATGCGCAGCGCACGCTGTATGCCGCCGAAGATCAGAGCGCCCTGCTACGCCTGGCCCGCCTGCAAAGTGGCGTGGCACTGGCACGGGCGCTGGGCGGTGGCTGGAGTGCGGCTCCAGCTCAGTGAGTTAGCCCGTCAGACAGCGGCCTGCGCCCGGTAACCCCAACGCAGCCCCAGACGGGTAAAGGGCCAGAGCAGCACCAGTTGCAACAGGCCCAACAGAATCAGCAAGACGCTCTCGCCACGGCCGCCGAAGAGCAACAGCACCAGCATGACTGCGGCGCACACCAGCGCAGTGCCGATCCACAGCAGCATGGTGATCAGGCAGGCCAACGCCAGACGCCCGCCATTGAAACCCAGCGCCTGCTCAGGCAAGGCGCCACGCGCCGCAAAGAACGTCACCAGCAAATTGATCAGCCCATGGCCAAGGACGATCCAGCCTTCCCAACCTTCCAGCGCATCGCTGTACAGCATGCCGCTGAGCAGTTGCATGGCCAGGGCACACAGTTGCAGATAGACCACCACAACGCCCAGCGCGAAACACCAGGCCAGTGTTTGCCCTGACATTTTCAAAGGCGCGGAAACCTTCTCGGCGCTGTAGCGAAACAGATAAAGCAGCAGCCACAGCGGCAGCAGCGCTTCGATACCAAAGCGCAGCAACTCCGAGGCCCACCAGAACAGGTTGGTCAGCGCGCCATGACTCAGTTGCTCGTAGCTCCACATGAACAGGGAGCTGATCGCGTAACCACCCATCCACGACAGGCCCAGATACACCAGGCCATAACCGACCAGCAAACCGGCGGGCTGCCGATAGTCACCCAGACCATTGCGCTCCAGATAGGCCTGCGTCAGCCAATACACGCACAGGCCTGTCATCAGCAGATGGCTGATCCAGTTCCTCACCCCGTAGCGCAGCATCCACTCACCCAGGTTCTCCATGGGCGAATTGAACAGCAGGCCGGTGATCGTCATCAGGATGCCGATCACCCCGACCAACAGCGCAACGCCCACCAGATAAAGTGGCAGCGCGGGAGACTCACGCGTAGCGGCAGGTGCTGACGGCGGGGCAATGTCGAAAGGGTTGGCCTGGGTCATGAACGATCCTTGTCGTTAGATGCATGTATCGAATGTGCGCGAGCATAGCCGCCATGCCTTGCAGGCAAAAGCACCACCCACCGATTGCGTGCGGCAACCCACATGGGCCTCGAAACCGGACTAATACCCTTTTTCTGAGCCCATACCCAGTCTCTTTAAAAATCAAAGAGTTGGAGATAGCCCTGAAAAAAGGGTCAAACCGCCAGAAAAGGGGCTCCAGCGTTGAGAAACAGCAACTTGGGCGCTATCGTCTCTACTTCACTGCCGTGCAGGCAGCTCAGAAAATGTGAACTGCGACGAGCTGGACGAGTTCGAGCTTCACTGCCGTGCAGGCAGCTCAGAAAAGCCGCCCTCGCGATCCATTTCGCCGGCCGCCCTTCACTGCCGTGCAGGCAGCTCAGAAATTCTACGATGATCGCGGGATCGCGAAGGTCGTCTTCACTGCCGTGCAGGCAGCTCAGAAAACGGTCACCCTGACGGCAGACAGCAGCACCGCCTTCACTGCCGTGCAGGCAGCTCCGCACTTGGCACCTCGGATCAAAAGGGCTTAACTGCCAGCATTGCCCTGGGAGCCCTTCATGGACGACATCAGCCCCTCCGACCTCAAGACCATCCTCCACTCCAAGCGCGCCAATCTCTACTACCTGCAGCACTGCCGGGTGCTGGTCAACGGTGGGCGGGTGGAGTACGTCACCGATGCAGGCAAGCAATCGCTGTACTGGAATATCCCCATCGCCAACACCACCACCATCCTGCTCGGTACCGGCACTTCGATCACCCAGGCGGCGATGCGTGAGCTGGCCAAGGCCGGCGTGCTGGTAGGTTTCTGCGGCGGGGGCGGCACACCACTGTTCTCGGCCAACGAGATGGATGTGGAGGTGGCCTGGTTCACGCCGCAAAGCGAATATCGCCCGACGGAATATCTGCAGAAGTGGGTGAAATTCTGGTTCGACGATGACCAGCGCCTGGAGGCGGCCAAGGCCTTTCAACTGGCACGGTTGCAACGTATCCGTCAGGGCTGGCTGAACAGCCGGCCACTGAAGGATGCCGGTTTCCAGATCGATGCCGCCGCCCTGGAGAACGCCCTCGAAACTTCGCAGCGCGCCATCGTGGCGGCACCGGACAACACCTTCCTGCTTACCGAAGAAGCCCGCCTGAGCAAGCAACTGTTCGCCCTCGCCGCGCGTGCCGTCAGCTATGGCGATTTCACTCGCGCCAAGAAAGGCAGCGGTAGCGATCCGGCCAACCGCTTCCTCGACCACGGCAACTACCTGGCCTACGGCCTGGCCGCCAGCGCCACCTGGGTGCTGGGCATCCCTCACGGCCTGGCCGTGCTGCACGGCAAGACGCGGCGCGGTGGCCTGGTGTTCGACGTGGCCGATCTGGTCAAGGACGCCACCATCCTGCCGCAAGCCTTCGTCAGCGCCGTGCGTGGCGATGAGGAGCAGGAATTTCGCCAGGCCTGTATCGAGAACCTCACCCGCGGCGAATCACTGGACCTCATGATCGACACCCTCAAGGCCGTGGCCGAGCAGGTTGGCGCATGAACGTATTGCTGATCAGCCAGTGCGACAAACGCGCACTGGTGGAAAGCCGGCGCCTCCTCGATCAGTTCGCCGAACGCCGGGGCGAACGCACCTGGCAGACACCGATCACCCAGGCGGGGCTGGATACCTTGCGCAAGCTTTTGAAGAAGACTGCCCGACGCAACACCGCCGTGGCCTGCCACTGGATACGCGGCAAGGATCACAGCGAACTGTTGTGGATCGTCGGCGACGCCAGCCGCTTCAACACCCAGGGCGCGGTGCCGACCAACACCACCCGCCGCGACGTGCTGCGCAAGGATGACGAGAACGACTGGCACAGCGCCGAAGACATCAAACTGCTGGCACAGATGGCGGCGTTGTTCCACGACATCGGCAAGGCCAACACCGCCTTCCAGGCCAAGCTGCGCGGCAAGGGGCCGCTGGCCGATGCCTACCGCCACGAATGGGTATCGCTGCGCCTGTTCGAGGCCTTCGTCGGCAGCGGCGCCAACGATGCGGACTGGCTGCAACGACTGGTCGAGGGCGATGCCGATTGGTTCGCCCGCCTGCGCGCCGATCATGAACAAACTCAGCCCAGCCCCTTCATGCAACGGCATCTGCCACCCCTGGCCCAGGTGATCGGTTGGTTGATCGTCAGTCATCACCGCCTGCCCAGCGGCAAACTCCCGGCAGCAGGGCTGAAACTGCTGCCAGCGCCGATAAAGCCCGACTGGTGCGGTGCACGCCCGGACTCCAGTGCGGCGGAAAAGGCCGCCTGCTGGCAGTTCCCATCCGGTCATCTGCCATTTTCCAGCGCCACCTGGAGCAAACGTGTCGCGGCCTGTGCCCAGACCATGCTGGAGCGCCCCGGGCTGCTGCAAAACGCGCCGCAGTGGCTGGTCGATCCTTACGCCATGCACCTGTCGCGTCTGGTGCTGATGCTCGCCGACCACCACTACTCCAGCCTGCCAAGCGATGCCCGCCTCGGCGATCCCAACTTCCCCGCCCATGCCAACACGGACAAGAGCGGTGCGTTGAAACAACGCCTCGATGAACACCTGCTCGGCGTCGCTCAAGGCGCCCGGCGCATCGTCGGCCTGTTGCCACGCCTGGAACGCAGCCTGCCACGCATCGCCCGGCACAAGGGTTTCAAACGCCGCGTCACGGACGAGCGCTTCCGCTGGCAGGACAGAGCCTTCGACCTGGCCTGTGGTCTGCGAGACGCCGCCAGGCGGCAGGGCTTCTTCGGCATCAACCTGGCCTCCACCGGCTGCGGCAAGACCCTGGCCAATGGTCGAATTCTCTATGCCCTGGCCGACCCGGAGCGCGGTGCACGCTTCTCCATCGCCCTCGGCCTGCGCACCCTCACCTTGCAGACCGGTGAGGCTTACCGGGAAAAGCTCGGCCTGGACGAAGACGACCTGGCCATCCGCGTCGGCGGCACGGCGGTACGCGAGCTGTTCGAGCTGAGCGCCAGGGCGCGACAGGCTGCAGCGCAGGGTAGCGAGTCGCTGGCGAACCTACTGGACAATGGCCATGTGCACTACGAAGCCAACCTGGAAGACGGCCCGCTCAAGGACTGGCTGCAGCACGATCCGCTGGTGCACAAGCTGGTCAGCGCACCCGTCCTGGCCTGTACTGTCGATCACCTGATCCCAGCCTGCGAAAGCACTCGGGGCGGTCGGCAGATCGCACCGATGCTACGTCTGCTCACCTCCGACCTGATCCTGGACGAACCAGACGACTTCGACCTGGCCGACCTACCTGCCCTCACCCGCCTGGTGCACTGGGCCGGGTTGCTCGGCAGCCGCGTACTGGTGTCATCGGCCACCCTGCCACCGGCACTGGTGCGTGCCTTGTTCGAGGCTTACAGTGCCGGGCGCACCGCCTATCGCCGACATCGTGGCGAACCCGGTACCTCGGCAGACATCTGCTGCGCCTGGTTCGACGAATTCGCCTGCAGCGCCTCGCTACAGGTCGATGGCGACGGCTTCGCGGCGCAACACAGCGCTTTCATCGACAAGCGCCTGACCCCTCTGAGTAAACAACCGGTGCGCCGCCGCGCCCGTATCGTTCCAGTCAGCGCCAGCAGCAAGGAACGCCCGGCCATCTGCGCCGAGCTGGCGCAGCAACTACCGGGCTGGATGAACGAACTGCATCAACACCATCACAGCACGGCCAGTGATGGTCGGCGCGTCAGCTTCGGCCTGCTGCGTCTGGCCAATGTCGACCCGCTGATCGAATTGGCCCAGGCGCTGTACGCCCAGGGCGCGCCCGAGGGCATGCGCCTGCATCTATGCGTTTACCACTCGCGCTTCCCGCTGCTACTGCGCTCGGCCATCGAGCGCCAACTGGACAGCCTGCTGCGCCGCCATGAGCCACAGGCCGTGTTCGACCAACCCACGGTGCGCGACGCCCTGGCTCGCTACCCTGAGACCGATCACTTGTTCGTCGTGCTCGCCTCGCCGGTGGCCGAGGTGGGCCGCGACCACGATTACGACTGGGCCATCGTCGAGCCTTCATCCATGCGCTCGATCATCCAGTTGGCCGGGCGCATCCGTCGCCATCGCCCAGGCGCCTGCGAGGGCGACAATCTTTACCTGCTGTCGCATAACCTCAAGGCCTTGCAGGGCAGCAAAGAGGCGTTCATCCGCCCCGGTTTCGAGAGCGATAGCATGCGCCTGGCCAGCCATGACCTGCGCGAACTGCTACCGGCCGAGATGCTCACCATCGACGCCGCGCCACGCATCGTCGAGGCCAGTCCCCTGCAACCGAAAAGCCGCCTGGTGGATCTGGAACATGCGCGCCTACGTGCCGAATTGCTCGGCATGGGCGCCAGCAACGTCGATCTGACCGCAGCATTCTGGTGGCAGACGCCAGCGCCTTTGAGCGGCGTGATGCAACATGCGCAGCCCTTCCGCAAGGGCCGCCCGCAACTCGATTACGCCCTGCTGCCCGACAGTGACGACGAGCTACCCTGCACCTTCCACCGTGACGAAGAGGACGGCACCTGGCGCCCATTGAACAACCTGCTGAGCGACCTGCCCTTGCAATACGGCCCACGTATTCAGCGCTGGGGGCACGCCGGCTATGAAGTGGAGCTGGCCACTCTGGCCGAACGCAAGGGCCTGAATCTGCGCGCCTGCGCCATGCGTTATGGGCAGATCAGCCTCGACTGCCAGCGC
The DNA here is from genome assembly GCF_003008615.1 of Pseudomonas mendocina. NCBI lineage: Bacteria > Pseudomonadati > Pseudomonadota > Gammaproteobacteria > Pseudomonadales > Pseudomonadaceae > Ectopseudomonas > Ectopseudomonas mendocina. Next base: position 2,448,548 of record NZ_CP027657.1, on the reverse strand, counting down.
AATGACAGCGGCACCTTGACCGACCAAACCTGGCGCTGGCATGAGACCCTGGGTTTCACGCGTGGTCGATAATCCTCACGATCATAAGGATATGACTGGCGGCAGAGCGAAGAACCCAAGAATCCTCACAATCGTGAGGATTCACTTGATCCACGCTGTATTACGTGACAAATTCCTCACGATCATGAGGATTTAATATGCAAACCACACTCAAGAGCGCGGCCGAACTGGGCGAGTTGATACGCCGGGCACGCAAGGCACAGAACATCCGCCAGGATGACGCCGCCGGCAGCATTGGCGTCAGCGAAAACTTCCTTGGCAAGGTCGAGCGCGGTAGCGAGAGCGTGCAGTGGGGCAAACTGTTCCAGGTGCTCGATGGCCTCGGACTGAGGTTGATCGTCGATCTGCCGGATGAAGTGGAAAAACTGCCCGGTGAACCTGAAGCATGAAGCGCGAGCTGCTGGCCTGGATCGGTGATCGCCTGGTGGGGCATCTCTACGACGACAATGGCGTATGGAGCTTCCGCTATGCGGACGACTGGGGCGCTTTCGACCTGTGCCCGAACCTGCCACGGGCACAGGGCACCATCCTCGACAACAGCAGCCAGCGTCCGGTGCAGTGGTACTTCGACAACCTGTTGCCCGAGGAAGGCCAGCGCCAGTTGCTGGCTGCCGATGCTCGTCTGGAAGCCAGCGACGCCTTCGCTCTGCTGGCGTACTACGGCGCCGAATCGGCCGGCTCACTGACCCTGCTGCCGCCGGGCGAAGCGCTGCCGAAAGGCGAGCTGCGCGTCCTGACGGACGAAGCACTGGCCAGACGCATCGCAGCCATGCCGCGCCTGCCGCTGACCCACGAAGCTCACAAGCGCATGTCCCTGGCCGGCGCCCAACACAAGCTGGCCGTGGTGCTCAAGGCCGGCCAGTTGTACGAACCGGTCGGCGCGGCCCCCTCGACGCATATCCTCAAACCGGATCACCCCGAGCCAGCCTTCGCCCACTCGGTGGTCAACGAATGGTTCTGCATGCGCCTGGCCGCCCGCGTCGGCCTTGCCGTGCCCGGTGTCAGCCGTCATTACGTGCCCCAGCCGGTCTACCTGATCGAACGCTTCGACCGCCAGGCACAGGGCGAAACCTGGCAACGCCTGCACAGCATCGACGCCTGCCAGATGCTCGGCCTGGATCGTCATTTCAAGTACCAGGCCGGCAGTATCGAACGCCTGGTTCAGCTACTGGGGCTGACCATTGCCCCGGCAGTCACCCGTACTCGCCTGTTCAACTGGCTGCTGTTCAACGTGCTGATCGGCAATACCGACGCTCACCTGAAGAACATCAGCTTTCTGGTCGGCTCACGCGGTCAGCAGTTGTCGCCGTTCTATGACCTGTTGAGTACCGCCGTCTACGAAACCCGCGCCTTCGATCAGGATCGCTGGCCGCAAGCGACCACCCTGGCCTGGCCGATCCTTGGCGAGTCGCGCCTCGCACATATCGACCGCCAGCACCTGCTCGACGCCGCTGAAGCGTTGGGCCTGAAACGCTCCCCGGCCAATGCGCAGTTGCAGCGCATGCAGGAGCGCATCGCCGCGCACGCCGATGAATTGCTGGCACAAACAGAGCGGGAAAATGCCGAACTGGCAGCCGAACGCCCGGAGCTGCGCGCCACCTTTGCCGGCGAGATGCGTTGCCTGCGGGCGATTCGGGCGCTGGTGGCGGAGCAGGCCGCTCGGCTGCAATAGACAACGTGTAAAAGAAACGCCGTTTTCTTTACACGTAATGCCCGACGCATAAAGAAAACGGCGATTTCTTTACATGAGGCTGCTTACTCAGCAGTCAAAACGGAACATATAGGCGCAAAGCAATATTTCTGAGCTACCTGAACGGTAGTTTGCTCAGAATAGTTCACCTATTGATTTGCACCTTTTTGTTTTTGAAAAAGACAGAACTTGCACGCTGTTCAATCTGCACTAGCCTATCCAGGCAGCCATCAAGATGATGGCACAGCCACTCCGAGGACAGGCAGTCCCTCCGAGACTCGCATGCTTTCGCCTAAACAGGAGGTTCCATGGCGACGAAGAGCACAGCCGAATCAGCCGCCCTGCGCGATCTGATCCACACCTTCATCCACACCCGCCTACAGGCCAAGCTCGACAAGCTGGCCGACGATGATCCCAAGCGCCAGCCACTGCTCGAAGCCCACCAGCCAGACGCCTGGCTCGCCGATGCCGCACGGCGCGTGGCGCAGATCCAGCTCGCCACTCACACCCTCAAGCCCATCCACCCCGACGCCCGTGGCAGCAACCTGCATGCCCCGCCGCCCGCGCTCGATCTGCCGGGGCTGGTGTCCAGCCATTGCCTGGCAGGGCAGTGGGACGATGACGTGGTGGGCAACGCAGCAGCGCTGGACGTGTTCAAGCTCCTCAAGCTGGAACACGCAGGCCGGACTTTGCTGCAACGCATGCTGGAGCACGATGCCGACCTGCTTGCCGCTCTCAGTGACGACGCCGAGCAGGCCGAAACCTGGCGCGCCAGCTTTGCCGCCATCACCGAAAGCCGTGGCACGCCGGCCTCCCATACGCTGGCCAAACAGGTCTACTTCCCCTTGCCGGATGGCAGCTACCACCTGCTGGCGCCGCTGTTTCCCACCAGCCTGGTGCACCGCGTGCAACAGCGCATGCGCGAGGATCGCTTCGGCGAAGCCGCCAAGGCGGCGCGCGATGCACGCAAAGCAAAACAGCCGCACCCGCATGGATACTGCGAATACCTCGACCTGGCGATCCAGAAGTTCGGCGGCACAAAACCGCAGAACATCAGCCAACTCAACAGCGAGCGCTACGGCGAAAACTGGCTGCTCGCCTCGCTGCCGCCGCAATGGCGCACCCTCGACCTGCGCCCGCCCCTACGCCGCGACTCGGCGTTCGAGTTTATCTACCGCAACGACAAAGCCCTGCGCGCACGCGTGGCCGAGTTGCAGCACTTCTTGCGCGATACCAGCCACAACAATTGGCAGATTCGTCGCAAACGCGCGCGCCTGCTCGGCGAAATCAGCGATGCCTGCCACCAGTACGCCGCCGCTCTGCTCGAAGCCAACCGCAACGGCGAGCTGGCCGCCGGCTGGAGTGCGCACGCCGACTGCCGCCTGGACGACAGCGAACGGCATTGGCTCGACCCGCTGCGCGCTCAGGATGATGAAGCGTTCAAAAGCACCCACCTGTGGCGCGACTGGCCGGAGCAGGCCAGCAAGCGCTTCGGCAACTGGCTCAACGCCAAGCTCGACCACGACGCCCTGCGCCTCGGCGAAGACGAAGCCAATCACTGGCGGGGCGTGCTGCACGACGAACTCACACTGTTCAAGGAGATGCTCGACGATGGACGCGCCTGAAGCCCTGCTCCTGCTGCCGCGCCTGCGCGTGCAGAACGCCAATGCCATTTCCGGCCCACTGACCTGGGGCTTCCCCGCCGTCACTGCCTTCACCGGCTTCGTCCATGCCCTGCAGCGCAAGCTCAGCCAGGACATGGACATCGCCCTCGATGGTGTGGCCATCATCTGCCACCGGCATCAAACGCAAACCTCACAACCAGCCGGCAAGCGCACTCAGGTGTTCCACCTGACGCGCAACCCGGTAGGCAAGGACGGCTCGACGTCCGCCATCGTCGAAGAAGGCCGCATGCACCTGGAGGTCAGCCTGCTGATCGGTGTCTCCGGCATGGCCCTCTACGACGGCATGCAGGATGAAAAGACAATCGCCCAACGCGCCTGGGACACCGCCCTCGGCATGCGCCTGGCCGGTGGCAGCCTGCTGCCGCCGACCTGGGTACTCGGCGATCGCAGCCAAGCTTCGCTTGAAATCTGGCCCGGCAATGCCGAGGAAGCTTCCCGCCTCAGCCGCAAACTGGCGCGCCGTCTGCTGCCGGGCTTCGCCCTGATACCGCGCAATGACCTGCTGACACGACACACCGCCGCCCTGCGGGAGCAGGACACCAGCCTGACCAGCCTCGACGCCCTGCTCGACCTCACCCGCCTGAACGTCGACCCGCCTGGCTCCACCGACGAAAACGGCGCGCCGCGCGAGGCCTGGCAAATACGCCAACGCGCCGGCTGGCTGGTGCCGATTCCGCTGGGTTATCGCTCGCTGTCGGAGCATGTCCCTGGCAGCGTGCGCAATGCCCGCGACCGCGAGGTGCCGTTTCACTTCGTCGAAAGCCTCTACGGACTCGGCGAATGGCGCAGCCCGCTGCGTTTCGGCGATATCCGCGAACTGCTCTGGTATCACCAGGCCGAGCCAGATGTCGGCCTGTTCCGTTGCAACACGCCCTTTCTCGATCTCGAAGCCCACGCATAAGGACATCCGACCATGGCCAAGACCACCACGCTGACCACCGCCTCCGTACTCGCCTTCGAGCGCAAGCTCGACCCCTCCGACGCACTGCTTTATGCAGGACGCTGGAGTCAACGCGACGCCGGCATCTGGCAGCCTGTGCATATCCGCGAGAAATCCGTGCGCGGTACCATCTCCAACCGCCTGAAAACCAAGGATCGCGACCCGGCCAAGCTGGACGCCTCGATCCAGGCACCCAACCTGCAAACCGTTGATGTCGCCGCCCTGCCCGCCGATGCCGACACCCTCAAGGTGCGCTTCACCTTGCGTGTGCTGGGCGGCGCCGGTACTCCCTCGGCCTGTAACGATGCCGACTACCAGGCCAAGCTGCTGGCCACCGTGCAGGGCTATGTAGCCGAACAAGGCTTCGCCGAACTGGGCCGGCGCTACGCCGCCAACCTGGCCAACGGCCGCTTCCTCTGGCGCAACCGCATCGGCGCCGAAGCCGTTGAAGTGCGCATCGCCCGCCTGCAGAACGGCGAAGCGGTGCAGCGCTGGACGTTCGATGGCCTGGCGCTGCCGCTGCGCGCCTTTGCCGCCCACGCCGAGGTCGACAGCCTGGGCCAGGTGATCGCCGACGGCTTGGCCGGCAAGGGCCATCTGCTGCTGGAGGTGGTGGCCTTCGTGCGTATCGGCGACGGCCAGGAAATCTTCCCCTCGCAGGAGCTGATCCTCGATCGGGGCGACAGCAAAGGCGGCAAGAGCAAGACGCTCTATAAGGTCGGCGATGTGGCCGCCATCCACTCGCAGAAGATCGGCAACGCCCTGCGCACCATCGACACCTGGTACCCGGAGGCTGGCGAACGCGGGCCCATCGCCGTCGAGCCCTACGGCTCCGTCACCTCCCAGGGCAAGGCCTACCGCCAGCCCAAGGACAAAGCCGACTTCTACAGCCTGTTCGATGCCTGGGTGCTCAACGACACCGTGCCGAGTGCCGAGCAGCAGCACTACGTGATCGCCAACCTGATCCGTGGCGGCGTATTCGGGGCCGCCGAGGAGAAATGACCGTGGATCACTACCTCGACCTCAAACTGCTACCCGATCCGGAATTCCCGGCCACGCAGTTGATGAGCGCCCTGCTGGCCAAACTGCACCGGGGCCTGCATGACCTGCGCCGTAGCGATGTGGGCATCAGCTTCCCGGATGTGGAAAGCGCCAGCCACGGCCTCGGCACTCGCCTGCGCCTACATGGCAGTGCCGAGGCCCTGGACAGGCTACTGGCGCTGAACTGGCTCACCGGCATGCGTGACCACCTGCACCTGGGCGAGCTGGCGCCGATCCCCGCGCAAGTGCGCTGGCGTTGCGTCAGCCGCGTACAGGTGGACAGCAACCCGGAGCGCGCCCGCCGCCGCCTGATCAAGCGCCACGGTATCAGCGAGGAGGAAGCGCGCCAGCGCATCCCCGACAGCGCCGGCAAACGTTGCGACCTGCCCTACGCCACCTTGCGCAGCAACGGTAGCGGCCACAGCTTCCGCCTGTTTATTCGCCACGGCCCGCTGCTCGACACACCAACCGCAGGCACCTTCGGCGCCTATGGCCTGAGCCCACAGGCCAGCATCCCCTGGTTCTGACCCTCTTTTCTGACCACAACCGGAGCCCTTGCAAAATCAAGCACTTGCAAGCGGCTCCGAAAAAAGGGGTAAGCCGGGCAACGCAGAGGAGGTTCTTTAATAATCAATGTGTTAGCGACTTTTAGCGCTACTTCACTGCCGTGTAGGCAGCTCAGAAATTGCGTGAGGCGCGGCAGACGCTGGAGGAGGCCTTCACTGCCGTGTAGGCAGCTCAGAAATTCATCGCCGCCTGGGTTTTCTTGTTCGCCGCCTTCACTGCCGTGTAGGCAGCTCAGAAATCCCCATTACCGGGAGTGAGCACAGTCATGTCCTTCACTGCCGTGTAGGCAGCAATTGGCGGGCTGTTCGCTTCGCTCCTGAGCCCGCCCTACGCAAGCATCCATGTCCGGAACCAAGCAGTTCGCTTAAGCGGGATTGCAGATACGACTCGCTGCCGCACGGGCTTTCAGGCGTCCAAACTACGAAACATCACATGGCAGTCCACCAACCCATGTCGCGCATGGCGATAGGCCTTGGGCAGGGTGCCGACGATTTCGAAGCCGTGCTTCTGCCACAGCGCCACAGCGACCTCGTTGGTCGAGACCACGCTGTTGAACTGCATGGCGCTGAAGCCCAGCTGCCGGGCCACATCCAGCGAATGGGCACAAAGCTTACCGGCGATGCCCTGGCCACGAGCGGCGGGGGCGGTCATGTAGCCGCAGTTGCACACGTGATCGCCCGGCCCGGCGGCATTGGCCTTGATGTAGTAGGTGCCGAGTATCTGCCCGCCCTGTTCGGCAACGAAGGTCGCGCGCGGCAGTTCGACCCAGGTCTTCCAGGCGGTTTCACGATCCATGTGCGGGTCGAAGGCGTAGGTTTCCTGCGCCTGCACCACGTCACGGATGATCGGCCAGACCTGGTCGAAGTCGGCAGCCTCGATAGGCCGGATGACCAATGTGGCGGCGCTCACTGGTCGTAGCCTTCTGCCAGATGCAGATCCTTGAGCTTCACGTAGTTAGCGGCGGTATAACTGAAGAAGTTGCGTTCCTTGTCGGTCAGCGGGCGGGCCTGTTTCACCGGGCTGCCGACGTACAGGTAGCCGCTCTCCAGGCACTTGCCCGGTGGCACCAGACTGCCGGCACCGATGATCACTTCGTCCTCGACCACCGCGCCGTCCATGACAATGCTGCCCATGCCGACCAGAATCCGGTTGCCCAACGTGCAGCCATGCAGCGTGACCTTGTGCCCGACGGTCACATCGTCACCGATGATCAGCGGGTAGCCATCCGGGTTGAACGGCCCGGCGTGGGTGATATGCAACACGCTGCCGTCCTGCACGCTGGTACGTGCGCCGATGCGGATGCGGTGCATGTCGCCGCGGATCACGGTCATCGGCCAGACCGAGCTGTCCTCGCCCAGTTCGACGTCACCGATGACCACGGCGCTGGCGTCAACGAAGGCCCGTTCGCCAAGCTGTGGAGTGGCTTGTTGGTAAGTACGAATCGCCACGATAGAAATCTCCTGGGCTGCGGGAAAACTTGATTCTAATTAAGATGGCCCCCATGTCGGTTGCTATCGCGCCAGAATTATTGCCGCTCTCTGCGCCGCAACCCTACCTTCATTCGCCACAGGTGCCTCGTCGTGACCGCGAACAATCCCCTGCTGCAAGACTTCGACCTGCCGCCCTACTCGCTGATTTTGCCGGAACACGTCGAGCCCGCTGTCGACCAGATCCTCGCTGACAGCCGCACCGCCATCGCCAAGCTGCTCGAAGCGCAGCAGGCCAATCCGAGCTGGGACGGCCTGGTGCTGGCGCTGGACGAACTCGGCGCACGCCTGGGCCGCGCCTGGAGCCCGGTCAGCCACCTCAACGCCGTGCGCAACAGCCCTGAACTGCGCGCCGCCTACGAGGCCTGCCTGCCCAAACTGTCGGAATACTGGACAGAGATGGGCCAGAACAAGCCGCTTTTCGACGCTTACGAGGCCCTGGCCAACAGCCCGGCTGCGGCCAACTTCGATGTGGCGCAGAAGACCATTCTCGAACACGCCCTGCGCGACTTCCGCCTGTCCGGCATCGACTTGCCGGCCGAGCAGCAGAAGCGCTACGGCGAGATCCAGATGCGCCTGTCCGAACTGACCAGCAAATTCTCCAACCAACTGCTCGACGCGACCCAGGCCTGGACCAAGCTGATCGATGACGAAAGCCGCCTGGCCGGCCTGACCGACTCGGCCAAGGCACAGATGAAACAAGCCGCCGAAGCCAAGGAATTGGAAGGCTGGTTGATCACCCTGGAATTCCCCAGCTACTACGCGGTGATGACCTACGCCGACGACCGCGCCCTGCGCGAAGAGGTGTACGCCGCCTACTGCACCCGCGCCTCCGACCAGGGGCCGAACGCCGGGCAGAACGACAACGGCCCACTGATGGCGGAGATTCTCGACCTGCGCCAGGAGCTGGCGCGCCTGCTCGGCTTCGCCAACTACAGCGAGCTGAGCCTGGCCAGCAAGATGGCCGAGAACACCGACCAGGTGCTGAGCTTCCTGCGTGACCTGGCCGTACGCAGCAAGCCGTTCGCCGAGCAGGATCTGGCCGAACTGAAAGCCTTTGCCGCCGAACAGGGCCTGAGCGACCTGCAGAGCTGGGACGTCGGCTACTACAGCGAGCGCCTGCGCCAGCAGCGCTACAGTATTTCGCAGGAAGAGGTTCGCGCCTGGTTCCCGGTGGACAAAGTGCTCAGCGGCCTGTTCGCCATCGTGCACAAGCTCTACGGCATCGAGATTCGCGAGCTGAAAGACTTCGACACCTGGCACCCGGACGTGCGTCTGTTCGAGATCAGCGAGAACGGCCAACACGTCGGGCGCTTCTTCTTCGATCTCTACGCCCGGGCCAACAAGCGCGGCGGTGCCTGGATGGACGGTGCCCGCGACAAGCGCCGTGACGCCCACGGCCAACTGGTCGCCCCGGTGGCCAACCTGGTGTGCAACTTCACCCCGCCGGTCGGTGGCAAGCCGGCGCTGCTGACCCACGATGAAGTCACCACGCTGTTCCATGAGTTCGGCCATGGCCTGCACCACCTGTTGACCCGCGTCGAGCATGCCGGTGCCTCGGGCATCAACGGTGTGGCTTGGGATGCGGTCGAGCTGCCAAGCCAGTTTATGGAGAACTGGTGCTGGGAGCCGGAAGGCCTGGCGCTGATTTCCGGCCACTATGAAACCGGCGAAGCGTTGCCGCAGGCCATGCTGGACAAGATGCTGGCGGCGAAGAACTTCCAGTCCGGCCTGATGATGGTGCGCCAGCTGGAATTCTCCCTGTTCGACTTCGAACTGCACGCCACCCATGGCGACGGCCGCAGCGTGCTGGACGTGCTCGAAGGCGTGCGCAGCGAGGTCTCGGTGCTGCGTCCGCCGGCCTACAACCGCTTCGCCAACGGCTTCGCGCACATCTTCGCTGGCGGCTATGCAGCCGGTTACTACAGCTACAAGTGGGCTGAAGTGCTCAGCGCCGATGCCTTCTCGAAATTCGAGGAAGAAGGCGTGTTCAACGCCGACACCGGCCGTGCCTTCCGCGAGGCGATCCTCGCCCGTGGCGGCTCGCAGGCGCCGATGGTGCTGTTCGTCGATTTCCGTGGCCGTGAGCCGAAGATCGACGCCCTGCTGCGCCACCTTGGCCTGAGCCAGGAGGCCGCATGAGCGAGGTTACCCCGAAGCGCTTCATCGCCGGCGCCGTGTGCCCGGCGTGCAGCGAGACCGACAGCATCAAGATGTGGAACGTCGACGGCGTGCCGCACCGCGAATGCGTCCGCTGCGGCTATGCCGACACCCTCGACGCGCGCGGCAACTCGGTACCCAAGGAGATCCCCACGCGGGTCAACGTCAGCGGCCTGAAACCCAAGGCCAGTGCAGGCGTTCAGGCCGTGCAGTTCTTCCCCAATCCCAAGCTGAAGAAGCCGAAGGAATAACGCGTCGTCCGCATGCAATCCGGGGATGGCATGCCGGACATTGTCCTGGCGGAACCCATATTCGTAGGGTGGGTTAGCGGCGCCGAACGCCAATCTTGCATACGCAGATACAGACGGCGCGCCGCGTAACCCACCAGACGATAGATCGTGTTGCGTCAATGGTGGCTTACTCCACCGTAGGCACAGCGTTTTTTAACCTCCGTGACAAGCGGCACCCTACGAATCGGGGCGATTGCTGCAGGCGAGTTGCACTCACCTCGACCTTACTCGCGGAAAAACTCCCCCGGCGTCGCGCCGAACTGGCGACGAAAGGCAGCGATAAAGGCCGATAACGAGTCGTAGCCGCAGGCCAGCGCCACATCGGTGACACGCTCGCCCTGCTCCAACGGGGTCAGCGCATCCAGCAAGCGTTGGCGCTGGCGCCATACGCGAAAACTCAGGCCCGTCTCACGCAGGAACAGCCGGCTCAGGGTCTTTTCCGAAACCCCCAGGCGCTCACCCCATTCGCCCAGGCCCAGTTGGCGCAGCGTCGCATCCTCCAGCCCCTGACACACCTCACGCAGCCGCGCGTCCTGCGGTAACGGCAGCACCAGCGCGACGTCCGGTGCGGCGCGCAATTCGTCCAGCAACACCGCCGCCAGCCTGCCCGGTGCGCCCTGCTCGTCGTACTCGGCCGGCAACGCGCTGAAACCGCGAATCAGCTCGCGCAGCAGCGGGCTGACAGCAAGCACTCGGCACTCGGCCGATCCCCAGGGCACCGCGCTACCGTCGATGTACAGGCTGCGCATCTCGGTACGCGGCGAGCTGAACACCTGGTGCTCGACGCCCGCCGGCACCCATACCGCCCGCTGCGGCGGGGCGACGAAACGGGCGTCAGCGGTCTGCACCTCCAGCACACCGGCGATGGCGTAGGACAACTGCACCCAGGGATGCGTATGGCGAAAGGTCAGGGCACGGTTGGTCAGCGATTCGGTGCGGCCATAGAGCGGCCGAGGCAGGCTCGGCAGCTCGGGCAGGCTGCGATGCAGGGTGGCAGGATGTCTGTTTGGCGACACTTGCTGGCTCTTTGGCGTTAGCCGGAAATTTTCGATGACGATAGTGTGGCGGCCTCCTGTATCGCAAGTCCGAGATTCGCCATGTTTCTGCGCCGCCTCCTGCCCGATGCCTTCACCCTGACCCTGCTCGCCGTGGTACTAGCCGCCACGCTGCTGCCCGCCAGCGGCCAGATCGCCACGATCTTCGAATGGATCACCAACCTGGCCATCGCCCTGCTGTTCTTCATGCACGGTGCCAAGCTGTCGCGCCAGGCGATTCTCGCCGGCGCAGGCCACTGGCGCCTGCACCTGCTGGTGTTCGCATGCACCTTCATCCTCTTTCCCCTGCTCGGCCTGGCGCTCAGGCCGGCGCTGGAGCCCCTGCTGGGCAAAGAGCTGTACCTGGGCATGCTCTACCTCTGCGCCCTGCCGGCCACCGTGCAGTCGGCCATCGCCTTCACCTCGCTGGCGCGTGGCAACATCCCGGCAGCAATCTGCAGTGCGGCGGCCTCCAGCCTACTGGGCATCTTCCTCACCCCGTTGCTGGTGGCCTTCCTGATGGGCGTGCACGGCGACAATGGCTCGATCCTCGATGCCATCGGCAAGATCAGCCTGCAATTGCTGCTGCCCTTCGTCCTCGGCCAGATCGCCCAGCGCTGGATCGGCGGTTGGGTCAACAAGAACAAGAGTTGGCTGAAGTACGTCGACCAGAGCTCTATCCTGCTGGTGGTCTACACCGCCTTCAGCGCCGCGGTGATTGGCGGCCTGTGGCAGCAGGTACCACTGGTCACCTTGCTGCTGGTGATTGCCGCCTGCTGCGTCCTGCTGGCCCTGGCTCTGGTGCTGACCCACCTGCTGGGCAAATGGCTGGGCTTCAGCCTGGAAGACCGCATCACCATCCTGTTCTGCGGCTCGAAGAAGAGCCTAGCTACCGGCGTACCGATGGCCCAGGTGCTGTTCGCCGGCAGCGCCATCGGCGTACTGATCCTGCCGCTGATGCTGTTTCACCAGATCCAGCTGATGGTCTGCGCCGTTCTCGCCCAGCGCTATGCGCGCCGTCCGGAATGTGACGTGATCGAGGGCAAGACCGCTTCCTGAGCAGCCCTGCGATGCGCTAGCGTGCAGGGCGTTACCCACACTCACAAGGATGTTTATGTGCCCTCTCGCACAGCTGATCGGCGCGGCCCTGCTCGGTGCCGCGTCAACCGCCCTGGCCACGGATTTCGGCCAGTCGATCTACGCGGGGATGGACGCCCGCTTCGATATCGCCACGACGCCGCCCTATCAGGATCCTGAACCCGAGCTGCGTATCCTGCTGCAGTCGAAGAAGGCCTACAGCACCCGCAACCACTTCTGCATCATCGGCTACCGCTGGCCGGACGGTCACTCCTTTGCCTCCGTACACTGGCGCGAAGGCGGGCTGATCGTGCGCTGGTATGGCGGCACGAGCTGGGAGGACGATGAGTTCGAGTGGTATTTCAACAAGGCCGTCAACCTGCAGACCGGCGTGATCGATGCCGATGACCCACAGGGCAGCACCTTCCTCGTCACCCTGCGCCAGGCAAACGGTACGCAGGAAGACTGCCGCCGCTACGGTCGCCAGTACGTGGTCGAGCCCTTTACCCCACCGCCACCACCACCTGTCGAAGAAGACTACTGAAAGGCGCGAAGCACTGGCGCGGATAGGACAACCCATATACTGTTCATACATACAGTATATGGAGTGTTTCACATGTCCCTGAACCTGCCGCCGCGCGGTCGCGGCACCGCCAGCAATCCGCACAACCGCTATGCGCCCACCCGCTCGCAGCAGGAAGATGATGGCTGGTATCAGGACGAGACGCCGCACAGTCGCGCCACCGAAGTGCGCCAGGAGAAGGCGAAGACGGCGATCACCCGCAACAATTCGCCGGATGTCGGCTTCGACCGTTCGGTGAATCCTTACCGCGGCTGTGAGCATGGCTGCATCTACTGCTTCGCCCGGCCGACTCACGCCTATTGGGACATGTCACCCGGCATCGACTTCGAAACCCGGCTGATCGCCAAGACCAACCTCGCCGAGCGCCTGGAAGAACAGCTGCAGAAACCTGGCTACGTGCCGCAGCCCATTGCCCTGGGCATCAACACCGACGCCTATCAACCCATCGAACGCGAACAGCGCCTGACCCGCCAGGCCCTGGAAATTCTGCTGCGCTACAAGCACCCGCTGCACATCATCACCAAGGGCTCGTTGATCCTGCGCGACCTCGACCTTCTCAGCGAGCTGGCCAGCCACAACCTGGTCAGCGTGGCCTTCAGCCTGACCACCCTGGATGACGAGCTCAAACGCATCATGGAACCGCGTACCGCCACACCTGCGGCGCGCCTGCGCGCCATGCGCACCCTGCACGAGGCTGGCGTGCCGGTCAGCGCCATCTGCGCACCGATGATTCCCATGATCAACGACATGGAACTGGAGGCGCTGCTCGAAGCCGCCCGTGATGCCGGCGCCCGCTCGGCCGGTTACGTGCTGCTGCGCCTGCCGCTGGAGATCGCCGGGTTGTTCGAGGAATGGTTGCAGGTGCACTTTCCGGATCGCGCTGCCCATGTGATGAGCCTGATTCGCCAGAGCCGCGGCGGCAAGAACTACGACAGCCGCTTCGGCAGCCGCATGCGCGGTGAGGGCCAGTTCGCTGATCTGCTGGAACAACGCTTTCGCCTGGCACGGCGCAAGCTCGGTCTGGATCGGCGCGGCAGCGTGATGCTGGACTGTTCGCAGTTCTGCCCACCGGGCGCGCAATTGAGCCTGCTCTGAACGCACGCCCCGCTCAGCCCTCTAAAAGCCACCCACCCGACCGCTGAAGCTGTGCATCAATTGCAAATATCTGCTGGTTGTCGCGCCGTCTGGCGCAGGAGAAACTTGCCGTGTGACTCGCACAGCGCAGCGACAGTCGTTCTAGCAGCGTATTTTCAGCTAACAAAGAGGTTCAGGGCATGCCTTACAAACACCAGGTGATTCCGCTTCAGACCCACGAGGGCAACGAGACCGCCGAGCAGGCGCTGCACAGCATCGTCGATGGCTTCAAGCGCTTTCGCAACGAGGTCTTCCCCCAGCAGGAAGAGCTATTCAAGAAGCTCGCCACCGCCCAGAACCCCCGCGCCATGTTCATCACCTGCGCCGACTCGCGCGTGGTGCCGGAACTGATCACCCAAAGCTCGCCCGGCGACCTGTTCGTCAACCGCAACGTCGGTAACGTGGTGCCGGCCTACGGGCAGATGATGGGCGGCGTCTCCACCGCCATCGAATACGCGGTGATGGCCCTGGGCGTGCAGCACATCGTCGTGTGCGGCCACTCCGACTGCGGCGCGATGAAAGCCGTACTCAACCCCGCGTCGCTGGAAACCATGCCCACGGTAAAAGCCTGGCTGCGCCATGCCGAGGTGGCGCGCACCGTCGTGGCAGAGAACTGCAACTGCAGCGACGACAAGGAAGCCCTGGCCGTACTCACCGAAGAGAACGTAGTGGCGCAACTCAACCACCTGTGCACGCACCCGTCGGTGGCCGCCAAGCTGGCGCGCGGGCAGCTGTTCATCCATGGCTGGGTGTATGACATCGAAACCAGCCAGATCAAGGCCTACGACGCCGAGCTGGGCAGCTTCCTGCCGCTCGATGGCGACAAGATCCCGATGGCTACGCCGCGCGCACGTTTTCCACAGGCCTGAAACGCGCCGGCCGGAGTCTGGGCTCCGGCCGGCTGAAGGAAAGGGCCATGCCCCGCGCCAGCGGTGCTGATCGCCCGCGCTGTGCTCACGCACCTGGGGCATGGCCAGAGAACTGAGGTAAAAAAAGGAGCCTTACGGCTCCTGGGTCTCAAACCCTATGGCGCCTCAAATGAGACGCCAGTGAATAAAAAAGGAGCCCGGGTTACGCCCCGTCAAATTTGCCCATCCAACAGGCCGGGCTCCATAGAGGTTAACCTTCGATTTCCACCAGTACTTCGCCTGGGTTGACGCGGTCGCCCTTGGCCACGTGAACGGCCTTGACCTTGCCGGCAACCGGCGCCTGCACTTCGGTTTCCATTTTCATCGCTTCGGTGATCAGTACTGCCTGACCGGCCTTGACCGTGTCACCTTCCTTGACCAGCACATCGACGATGTTGCCCGGCATGGTGGTGGACACATCGCCCGGTGCGCTGGCCTGCTTGCGCTTGCCACCGGCACCTGCAACGAAATCGTTGAGCGGCTCGAACACCACTTCTTCCGGCATACCGTCGATGGACAGGTAGAAATGGCGCTTGCCGTCGCCCTTCACACCGACGCCGGTGATGTCCACGCGGTAGCTCTCGCCATGCACATCGACCACGAACTCGGTCGGTACACCTTCGCCGCCGACCGGCGCAGCGCCCTGGCCGTTCGGCATGGGCAGCAACTCTTCCGGCTTGAGGGTGCCCGCCGCGCGCTCTTCGAGGAACTTGCGCCCGATATCGGGGAACATGGCGAAGGTCAGCACGTCCTCTTCGGACTTGGCCAGGCTGCCGATCTCTTCACGCAGGCGCGCCAGCTCGGGCTTGATCAAGTCAGCCGGACGCACGTCGATCACTTCCTCGCTGCCGATGGCCTGCTTGCGCAGTTGCTCGTCGACCTTGCCTGGGGCCTTGCCGTAGCGGCCTTGCAGGTACAGCTTCACCTCGTTGGTGATGGTCTTGTAGCGCTCGCCGGCCAGCACGTTGAAGAACGCCTGGGTGCCGACGATCTGCGAAGTCGGCGTTACCAGTGGCGGGAAACCGAGGTCGGCACGCACGCGCGGAATCTCTTCCAGCACTTCGTTCATGCGGTTCAGCGCACCCTGCTCCTTGAGCTGGTTGGCCAGGTTGGAAATCATCCCGCCCGGCACCTGGTTGACCTGCACGCGAGTATCCACGCCGGTGAACTCGCTCTCGAACTGGTGGTACTTCTTGCGCACGGCGTGGAAGTACATGCCGATCTCCTGGATCAGCTCCAGATCGAGGCCGGTATCGAATTCGCTGCCCTTGAGCGCGGCGACCATCGACTCGGTGCCCGGATGGCTGGTGCCCCAGGCCAGGCTGGAGATGGCGGTGTCGATATGGTCGGCACCGGCTTCGATGGCCTTGAGCTGGCACATGGCGCCGAGGCCGGCGGTGTCGTGGCTGTGAATGAACACCGGCAGGTCGACTTCGCTCTTCAGTGCCTTGACCAGTGCGAAGGTGGCGTACGGTGTGAGCAGGCCGGCCATGTCCTTGATGGCGATGGAGTCGATTCCCATCGCCTGCATGGCCTTGGCCTGGGCGACGAAGGCTTCGGTGGTGTGCACCGGGCTGGTGGTGTAGGCGATGGTGCCCTGGGCGTGCTTGCCGGCGGCCTTGACCGCCTCGATGGCCACGCGCAGGTTACGCACGTCGTTCATCGCGTCGAAGATGCGAAACACGTCGATGCCGTTGACCGCCGCCTTGGCCACGAACGCCTTGACCACGTCATCGCTGTAGTGGCGGTAGCCGAGCAGGTTCTGCCCGCGCAGGAGCATCTGCAAACGGGTGTTGGGCAGCGCGGCCTTGAGCTGGCGCAGACGCTCCCACGGGTCTTCCTTGAGGAAGCGAACGCAGGCGTCGAAGGTGGCGCCACCCCAGACTTCCAGCGACCAGTAGCCGACACGGTCGAGCTTGTCGCAGATCGGCAGCATGTCTTCGGTGCGCATGCGCGTGGCCAGCAGCGACTGGTGGGCATCGCGCAGGACGGTATCGGTAACGGTGATCTTCTTGCTCATGATGTCCCCTACAGGCCCGCGTGGGCAGCGATGGCGGTGGCGATGGCGATGGCCAGGTGCGACGGGTTGCGCTTGATCGAGTACTGGGTCAGTTCCGGATGGCTCTCGACGAAGCTGGTGTTGAACTCGGCACTGCGAAATTCGGCGTTACGCAGGATTTCCTGGTAGTACGGCGCAGTGGTCTTCACACCCTGTACGCGCATGTCGTCCAGCGCACGCAGGCCGCGATCCATCGCCTCTTCCCAGGTCAGCGCCCAGACGATCAGCTTCAGGCACATCGAGTCGTAATAGGGCGGAATGGTGTAGCCGGTGTAGATCGCCGTGTCAGTGCGCACGCCGGGGCCGCCGGGCGCGTAGTAACGGGTGATCTTGCCGAACGAGGGCAGGAAGTTGTTCTTCGGATCCTCGGCGTTGATGCGGAACTGCAGGGCATAACCACGGTGGATGATGTCTTCCTGCTTGACCGACAGCGGCAGGCCGCTGGCGATGCGAATCTGTTCGCGAACGATGTCGATGCCGGTGATTTCCTCGGTGATGGTGTGTTCTACCTGCACCCGGGTGTTCATCTCCATGAAGTACACCTCGCCCTCGGCGAGCAAGAACTCCACGGTGCCGGCGTTCTCGTAGCCCACCGCCTGCGCGGCGCGCACCGCCAGGTCACCGATATAGGCGCGCTGCTCGGGGGTGAGTTGCGGGCTGGGGGCAATCTCGATCAGCTTCTGGTTGCGGCGCTGGATCGAACAGTCACGTTCGTACAAGTGCACGGTATTGCCGTGGCTGTCGGCGAGAATCTGCGCCTCGATGTGCTTGGGATTGACGATGCACTTTTCCAGAAACACTTCGGCGCTGCCGAAGGCCTTGGTCGCCTCGGAAATCACCCGCGGGTAAGCCTGCTCCAGTTCCTCACGGCTGTTGCAGCGACGAATACCACGGCCGCCACCACCGGAAGTGGCCTTGAGCATCACCGGGTAACCGATACGCTCGGCTTCGCGCAGGGCTTCGGCCAGGTCGGCGACGTTGCCTTCGGTACCTGGGGTAACCGGCACACCGGCCTTGATCATGCTGCGGCGGGCTTCGGTCTTGTCCCCCATGCGGCGGATGACTTCGGCCGACGGGCCGATGAACTTGATCCCGCGCTCGGCGCAGATTTCCGCCAGCTCAGCGTTCTCGGAAAGGAAGCCATAACCGGGATGCAACGCGTCGCAGCCGGTTTCAACAGCCAGGTTCACCAGCTTGCGCGGGTTCAGGTAACCCGCCAGTGGATCTTCACCGATGCTGTGCGCTTCGTCTGCACGCTTGACGTGCAGTGCATGGCGGTCGGCCTCGGAATAGATGGCGACCGAGCGGATGCCCATCTCGGCGCAAGCACGCACGATGCGGACGGCAATCTCACCACGGTTGGCGATCAGGATTTTCTTGATCACGGTTCGAATCCTCAGCGCAAAGCTGTCAGGGGCGGCGGCCAGTACGCCGAACGCCCCGCTAACCTAGCCGGCTAGACGAATTAACTAAAATCAATAATTATTTGATCAGCCATAAGCAATTACTTATAGATTGATCACAAGGGGACGAAATCGTGCGTAAAACCCTGCTGCGCATGACATTGCGCCAGCTGCAGGTGTTCCGCGCCGTATGCGAACACGGCTCCTATAGCCGCGCCGCAGACGAAATGGCGCTCACTCAGCCGGCCGTGAGCCTGCAAATTCGCCAGCTGGAAGAGCTGGTCGGTCAGCCGCTGTTCGAGTACGTCGGCAAGAAGCTCTACCTGACCGAAGCCGCCGAAGCCCTGCGTCGCGCCAGCAGCGACATATTCGGTCGCCTGGAAAGCCTGGACATGCAGCTGTCGGACTTGCAGGGGTCGCTGCAAGGCCAGCTCAATCTGTGCGTCGAATCCAGCGCCAAGTACTTCATTCCCCACCTGTTCGCCGAATTTCGCCAGCGTTACCCCGAAGTCAGCTTGAACCTCACGGTGGTCAATCACAGCCTGGTCGTACGCCGCCTGACCCTGAGCCGCGACGACCTGATGATCATGAGCCAGGTGCCACAGGACATGGCGCTGGACTTCCTGCCTTTTCTCAACAACCCGATCATAGCCGTCGCCTCGCCGGATCACCCGCTATGCGTGGAAGGAAGTCTGCAACTGCAGGATCTCACCAGTTACCCGCTGCTGATTCGCGAAACCGGCTCGGGCACCCGCCGTGCCTGCGAGGAATACTGCCATCAGAAGCGCGCGCACTTCCCACAGGTTCTGGAAATCGGCTCACTGGAATCCCAGCGCGAGGCCGTACTGGCAGGGCTTGGCCTGGCAATGCTGCCGCGTCATGCCGTGCGTCTGGAGTTACAACACGGCCTGCTGCGCGAGCTGCCAGTAGCTGAGCTGCCGCTGCAACGCAGCTGGTGCGTGGTGAATATCCGTGGACGGCGGCTATCACCCGTGGCGCAGGCATTCGTTGACTTCATTCGCAGCGAACGGGCAACTATCGCCGAGCTGGAAGCACGCTTCCAGAACGGCAGCACAGGATCGGGCAAGAATCTCGCAGGATCGGCCTAACCCTTCTTAACTGACATGCGGGACATTGCCACCCTGGGATCGCTCCAACAAAACCTGCCTGGGAGAAACCTATGCTGTCGGGAACCAGCGCCCTGCTCAGCGCCGTCACCGCGCTCGAACGCGAAAACGGCCAGGCCGTGCTCGCCACGGTGGTCAAGGTCGAAGGCTCGGCCTATCGCCGTCCCGGCGCGCGCATGCTGATCCCACTCTACGGCGGCACGGTGGGCACCATCAGCGGTGGCTGCCTGGAGTCAGAGGTGGCGAAGAAGGCCTGGTGGCTGACCGATAGCGGCGAAGCGGTGGTACGCCGCTACAGCACCGCGACCCAGGACGACGATGACGATCAGGACGCCGCACTGACCTTCGGCCTTGGCTGCAATGGCACCGTGCACGTACTGCTCGAGCGTCACAGCCCTGAAAAACCGCTGCCCGTACTCGACCTGCTACGCCAGGTGCGCGATAGCGGCCAGGCCGGCGCCGTGGCCACGGTGATCGCCAGCTACCGCAACGCACGCGTGCGGGTGGGCGATCGCCTGTCACTGCACCCGTCGCTGCACGACAGCGGCCGCTTGATCGAACCCGCGCTCGATGTACAGGTACGTACCGACCTGGCCGACACCTTGGCGCAGTGCCGCTCCTCGTTACGCACCTACCGCGACGAAAGGGGCGAGGTAGAAGTGTTCTGCGAATACCTGGCACCGCAGCGGCGCCTGGTGATCTTCGGCGCCGGTCACGATGCCCAGCCGCTGAGTCATATGGCCAAGCTGCTGGACTGGCATGTGACGGTGGTGGACGGTCGCGCCCATTTCGCCCGCGCCGAGCGCTTTCCGGACGCCGATCGGGTGTTGCAGGCCGATGCACGTCCGCCCTACGGGTTAAGTGATCTCACCGACGGCGCGATGGTGGCGATCATGAGCCATAGCTACAGCCAGGATCGTCACTGGCTGGGCAGTGTGCTGCAGGGCAAGCCCGCCTATATAGGCCAGCTGGGGCCACGCGATCGTACCGAACGCCTACTTGTCGAGATACGCCAGCAGACCACACAACTGCCAGCGCTGGAACGCCTGCACTACCCCATCGGCCTGGATATCGGCGGCGACACGCCGGAGAGCGTGGCCACAGCGATTCTCGCGGAGATGACGGCAGCACTGAATCAACGTAGTGGCGGCATGCTCAAGCATCGCCAGGCAGCGATCCATGCGCCGACCCCGCAAGACTCCAGCGAGCTCGAAACGATAGCGAGACTGACCGTCTCCTGAGCGCCCGGATTGCATCCGGATACAAACTTGCAGCGCGTAGGGTGGGCTGAAGCCCACCCTACGCGCTGGATTACACCCGGGATACTGCTCGCCACCTTCGTAGGAGCGGCTTCAGCCGCGATCCATCGCCAAAGCTCGCCGCTGAAGCGGCTCCTACATAAGAAAACGGCTGATCTACCCCTGTGGGAGGGGCTTTAGCAGCGACGCCGTTGCAGCAATCTCGCCGCTAAAGCGCTTCCCACAGCCCCCACAAACAAAGCGCCCGGGCAGTTGCCCGGGCGCTTTGTTTGCTGCAGCCAGCCTCAGGCCTTGATCTGCGCCGGGAACGGCAGCTTGCGCAGACGCACCCCGGTCGCCGCGAACAGGGCATTGGCCAGAGCCGGTGCCAGCGGCGGCACGCCCGGTTCACCCACACCGCTCGGGTTGGCAGCAGAAGGCACGATGTGCACTTCGACCTTGGGCATCTCGTTCATCCGCAGCACCTGGAAGTCGTGGAAGTTCGATTGCTCGACACGCCCCTCCTTCAAGGTGATCGCGCTATGCCGAGCCATCGCCAGGGCGAAGCCGATCCCACCTTCCATCTGCGCCTTGATCACGTCCGGGTTGATGGCGATGCCACAATCCACGGCGCACACCACGCGATCCAGGCGATAACTGCCATCGGCCTTCACCGTGACTTCGGCAACCTGCGCCACGAACGAGCCGAACGACTCGTGTACGGCGATACCACGGCCCCGTTTCTCGCCATCCGCACCGGCGGCCAGCGGTTTGTCCCAGCCGGCCTGCTCGGCAGCCAGCTTGAGCGCACCACGGTGGCGCGGATGCTTCTCCAGCAGCGCATCACGGAAGGCATAAGGGTCTTTGCCGGCGGCAACGGCGGCTTCGTCGATCATGGTCTCGGCGACGTAACCGGTATGGGTGTGGCCCACCGAACGCCACCACAGCACCGGCACCTTGATATTGGTCGGCGTGCTCAACTCCACCTGCAGGTTGGGCACCGCGTAGGACAGGTTGGAGACACCCTCGACCGAGGTATGGTCGATACCGTCGTGCACCAGCGCGGCCTCCAGTGAAGTACCGGCGATGATCGACTGGCCGACCAGGCGGTTATGCCAGGCTTGCAGGTTGCCCGCCTCGTCCAGCCCGATGCGCACACGGTGCAGATACAACGGTCGATAAGAACCGGCACGGGTATCGTCTTCGCGCGTCCAGACCAGTTTGACCGGCGCATCGACGCCCTTGCCACGCGCGGCCTTGGTGATCGCCACTGCCTCGAGCAGGTAATCCGACACCGAGCTGGCGCGACGACCGAAGCTGCCGCCGGCGTAGAGCTGATTCAGCGTGATCTTCTCCGGCGGCAGCCCCAGGTAAGCGCCGATGAGGTTCTGATCCACGGTCTGGAATTGCTCACCGTTCCAGATCTCGCAGCGGTCATCCGATAGTTTCACCAGGCAGTTCATCGGCTCCATCGCCGCATGCGCCAGGTAGGGGAATTCGTAGTCGGCTTCAACCACCTTCGCCGCCTTGGCCAACGCGGCTTCGGCGTCGCCATTGCGCGTCGCCGGCAAACCCGGCTTACCGGCACTCTCGCGGTATTGGGCAAGGATTTCCTCGCTGCCGAGGGTAAATGCCTGGCTTTCGTCCCAGTCGATCACCAGCGCATCACGGCCCTGACGCGCAGCCCAGGTGTTCTTCGCCAGTACGGCGACGCCGGTGCGGCCATGGGGCAGATCACGCAACTCCACCACGTCGACCACATCGCGCACGGCCTTGGCCTTGCTGCTATCGACCGAACGCGGCACGCCGCCAAAACGTGGCGGATAGGCAACCATCGCCACCAGCATGCCCGGCAGCTTGAAGTCCTGGGTGAAGACGGCGCTGCCATCGGTCTTGCCATGGCTGTCCTTGCGGCGCAGGTCGAGCTTGCCGATCAGCTTGAAGTCCTGCGGATCCTTCAGCTGCACCTGCTGCGGTACCGACAGTTGCGCAGCGGCATCCACCAGTTCGCCGAAGCCCGCCTGGCGTCCCGAACCGGCGTGGCTGACCACACCCTGGCTGACGCTGATCTCACTGGCCGGCACGCCCCAGCGCTGCGCCGCAGCGGCGACCAGCATGGCCTTTGCAGTAGCGCCAGCGTTGCGCATCTGCTCCCAGGAGTTGGCCATCGCGGTACTGCCGCCGGTGCCCTGCATCGGGCCGAAGGCCGTGTTGTTGTAAAGCTTGGCGTCGGCTGGCGCACCGTCCACCCGCACCTTGCTCCAATCGGCGTCCAACTCTTCGGCCAGCAGCGTGGCCAGGCCGGTGTAACTGCCCTGGCCCATTTCCAGATGCTTGGCCAACACGGTCACCATGCCATCACTATCGATGCGCACGAAGGCGTTGGGGCCGAATGGCTGGCTGGCGGTCGTCGCCAGCGCCTCGCCACCGCGCATCAAGGGCGCCAGGAAAAAGCCCAGCGCCAGACCGCCGGTACCCTTGAGCAGACTGCGACGACTGACGTTGAGAATGCCGCGAGCGGCGCTGTCGGGGGTTTCGATCTTGCCCATGATGACGTGCCTCCTCAGGCCAGTTGCCCAGCAGCTTCGTGGATGGCGGCACGAATCCGCACATAGGTGGCACAGCGGCAGATGTTGCCGCTCATGGCCGCGTCGATATCGGCATCGGTCGGCGCCTTGTTGCTGCTCAGCAGGGCCGTCGCCGCCATGATCTGACCGGACTGGCAATAGCCACACTGCACCACATCGAGCTGGCGCCAGGCCTCCTGCACCACCTTGCCCACGGCGTCCTCGCCAACGGCCTCGATAGTGGTGATGCGCTTGCCTGCCACTGCCGACACCGGCGTCACGCAGGAGCGGGTCGGTTGCCCCTCGACATTGACCGTGCAGGCGCCGCACAGCGCCATACCACAGCCGTACTTGGTTCCGGTGAGATTGGCAACGTCGCGCAAAGCCCAGAGCAGCGGCATGTCGCCGGCCACATCCAGCTCATGGTCGGTGCCATTGAGATTCAGGGTAATCATGATCTGCCCACCTTATTCCGATGGTGTCTGATGGTTCCGGCATGGCCTGCCGGCGCTCACGGTCGACCCCGCACACAGGGGCCAGACACTAACTGTAGTGGGCACGAAAGGTGCTGTCGCGGTGAGCCGGACAGATCAGCAGAAGCGGGCAATAAGTTCGTAGAATCGGGCAAGCGCACCGCCCTGCCAGTCGCGGAGCGGTGCTCGCCAATCAGGCAGCGTTGCGTTGCACTCGGTCGACAGCCTGCATACGGCCGGCAGAAATCAGCTCGGGATAGTCGGCCAGCTCACGCTGCAACTGGCATTGTTCGGCGTAGTCCTCAATGGCCCGTCGGTAGGCCATGCGCCGTTGATCCTGCAATTTGCGACGGGTCTTGGCATCAGGCTGATCATGCAATTGCGCGTCATCGAAGATACGAGGCATCTCGGTTCTCCCGGAACGAAAGGCTGGAGTCCCCAGCATCGCTCAGGCAGATGACGCTTTGGCGGCAGCGCTATGAAGCCTCGGTGACACCTGGTACCGCACTGGTTTCAGACTTTTTCTCCGAGTCGTCGCGATTGAGCAGACGCACCGTATCGACCGGTAGCAACAGCGTATCCAGTGCAACATCCACAGGTAGAGAAACCAGCACAATCGGACAAGCCAGAAAATACCAACACCACAGATCGCCAGTTAGCTCGAGTGCGGTATTGGTCGCTGGATACAGATCAGAAGGCCTATCCGGGCCCAACCTGGAGGCCACGGTACTGCATCCCATAACGAGCACGGTGAGCACAATCAGCGCTCCTTGTCTCACCATGTCTTTCATCCTTGAAAGCATCCGCTAATCGCTCTACTCAGTCTTCGCTGTTACGCAGCGACTTCGGCGACAGGCGCAGGCTACGCAAGCTGCGCTTGACGCTCTTGAGGTGGTTGACCAAGGTCGGGCCGCGCGCCATGGCGACCCCCATGGCCAGCACGTCGATCACTACCAGGTGGGCGATACGCGAGGTCAGCGGGGTATAGATCTCGGTATCTTCCTGCACGTCGATGGCCAGGTTGACGGTGGCCAGATCGGCCAATGGCGTCTGGCTCGGGCACAGGGTAATCAGGCTGGCACCGGCCTCACGCACCAGGTTGGCACTGATCAGCAGATCCTTGGAACGCCCGGACTGGGAAATGCAGATGGCCACATCACCCGGCTTCAGGGTCACGGCACTCATCGCCTGCATGTGCGGGTCGGAATACGCCGCCGCATTGAGCAACAGGCGGAAGAACTTGTGCTGGGCATCGGCCGCCACCGCACCGGAGGCGCCAAAACCGTAGAACTCGACGCGCTGCGCCTGCGCACAGGCAGCGATGGCACGTTGCAGTGCTTCGGGGTCGAGCTTCTCGCGCACCTCCATCAGGGTGTGCAACGTGGTGTCGAAGATCTTCAGGCTGAAGTCGGCGACCGAGTCGTCCTCATGGATGGCGAACTGGCCGAAGCTGGCGCCAGCGGCCAGGCTCTGCGCCAGTTTCAGCTTGAGATCCTGAAAACCGGTGCAGCCGATGGCACGGCAGAAGCGCACGATGGTCGGCTCGCTGATGCCAACGCTATGCGCCAACTCAGCCATGGAGCTGTGCATGACCGATGCAGGGTCAAGCAGGACGTGATCGGCCACCTTGAGTTCCGATTTGCGCAGCAGGTGGCGCGACTGGGCGATGTGTTGCAACAGATTCACTTAGATTGGCTCTATGCAGAAAAGGGTCTACCGCGGGCACTCGACTGACCATAGCTCGGTTATGATCAGCGGTCGGCGGTTGTAGTGACCTTGTAGTTATACTACATGGCTTGCATTCACGCACAGCCAACAGGCAGTTTAAAACCGATACGCGGTGGAAAAGACGCCCTGAAGCACCCAGCCAAGCGCAGCAGATGGATGCTGCCGGGCCGTTTCCCCATGATTGCAGCTAGCCTGCAAAAACGAGTCGGAGTGTTTCCCTTGAGTATTCCCTGCGACATGCTGGTCTTCGGTGGTACGGGCGACCTGGCCCTGCATAAGCTGCTGCCAGCGCTCTATCACCTGCACCGCGAAGGTCGCTTGCATAGCGATATGCGCATCCTCGCCCTGGCTCGCAGCAGCCACACCCGCGAGGCCTACCAGGCCCTGGCCGAGCGTCACTGCCGCGCTCAGGTCGCTCGCGCCGATTTCGCCACAGACACCTGGGCCAGCTTCGCCGAGCGCCTCGACTACTTCGCCATGGACGCCGCGCAAAGCGCCGACTTTGGCCGCCTGGCCAAACGCCTGGGGCGCGACGAAGGCCGCGTACGGGTCTACTACCTGGCCACCGCACCAAACCTGTTCGAAGATATCGCCGCCCACCTGGCCAACGCCGGCCTGGCCGGCCCCGAAGCGCGCATCGTGCTGGAAAAACCCATCGGCCATTCGCTGGAGTCGGCCCGCGCAATCAACGCCGCCATCGGTGCCGTATTCGATGAGGCACGGGTGTTCCGCATCGACCATTACCTGGGCAAGGAAACTGTGCAGAACCTTATGGCGCTGCGCTTCGCCAATGCCCTGTTCGAACCGGTGTGGCGCGCCGGGCATATCGACCATGTGCAGATCAGCGTCTGCGAAACCCTGGGCGTGGAAAACCGCGGCGCCTACTACGACAACGCCGGCGCCATGCGTGACATGATCCAGAACCACCTGCTGCAGTTGCTCTGCCTGGTGGCCATGGAGGCGCCGGTACGCTTCGACGCCGAGGCGGTGCGCAACGAGAAGGTGAAAATCCTCGAAGCGCTGAAACCCATCAGCGGCCTCGACGTGCAGGACAAGACCGTGCGCGGCCAGTACACCGCCGGCAAGATCGGCGGCCACGACGTGCCCGCCTACTACTTCGAGAAGAACGTCGACAACGACAGCGACACCGAAACCTTCGTCGCCGTGCAGGTGGAGATCGACAACTGGCGCTGGGCCGGCGTGCCGTTCTACCTGCGCACCGGCAAACGACTGGCGAAGAAGGCGTCGGAAATCCTCATCCAGTTCAAGCCGGTGCCGCATCGCCTGTTCAACGGTGGCGAAGCCAACCAGCTGCTGATCCGCCTGCAACCGGAAGAACGCATCAGCCTGCAATTGATGGCCAAGAACCCCGGCAAGGGCATGCACCTGAAACCGGTGGAACTGGATCTCAACCTGGCCAACGCCTTCAATCAGCAACGCCGCTGGGACGCCTACGAGCGCCTGCTGCTCGACGTGATCGAAGGCGACTCCACCCTGTTCATGCGCCGCGACGAAGTCGAAGCTGCCTGGCAATGGGTCGACCCGATCCTGCAGGGCTGGCACCAGCACTACCAGAGCCCGCGTCCCTACCCGGCCGGCAGCGATGGCCCGGAGCAACTGCAACACCTGCTGGAACGCCACGGTCGACACTGGGCCGAGTGATCGACCTGGCAAATTCTTGCGCAGAGCGCTGTGGATAAAACCGCGCTCAAGCGGGCACAAGCCAGGAAATACGCGCCATTCAGCACCCTGCGCAACAACCTGCACAGCACTGCGCAACTTGCTGCACAGTTTTGCGTGACCTAACACTCATCATGACCACCACCAGTCATCAGGTCACATCAACTCTTTGTTTTTATTGATCTTTAAATTTCTGGCATGCCGCTCGCTATAACCCTGGCTCCCGGATCGAACACGATCCATGACCCAGGCAAGGAGAGCACTCATGCCAACACCCGCGTATCTGTCCCTCGAAGGCACCAAGCAAGGTCTGATCACCGCTGGCACCTTCACCGAGGACTCGGTCGGCAACATTTTCCAGGAAGGTCATGAAGACCAGATTCTGGTTCAAGCCTACAACCACCAGGTCATCATCCCGCGTGACCCGCAGTCCGGCCAACCGACCGGCCAGCGCGTACACAAGCCGCTGATGATCACCAAGGTCTTCGACAAGTCCTCGCCGCTGATCTTCAACTCCCTGACCTCCGGTGAGCGTCTGAGCAAGTGCCGCCTGGAGTGGTACCGCACCTCCTCCACCGGTACCCAGGAGCACTACTTCACCATCGAACTGGAAGACGCCGTGATCGTCGACGTGCAGTCGCGCATGCCGAACTGCCAGGATCCGAACATGGCGCACTTCACCCACCTGGAAGACGTCTACTTCACCTACCGCAAGATCGTTTGGACCCACGAAGTCTCCGGTACTTCCGGCTCCGACGACTGGCGTACCCCGATCTCCGCGTAAGCCGGGATCGCGTCCGCGTCACCGCAGCGGCCAGGCATCGTCCTGGCCGCTGCGTTTCGGCAAGCAGCGCATAGAACGCGCCGGCAGATCGCCGAAAACCTCGACCGTTGCCAGCACGGCGCGGCCGATTCGGTTACAACCTGGAGCGCGCCACGCGCCCATCATGGAATGATCGAGAGGAACAACGAATGTTCGCCCAGGCCAACCAGACCCATTTCAGTCTCAGCATCGAAGGCGTCGAGCACGACCTGCAGGTGCTCGAGTTCAGCGGGCGCGAGGCGGTCAGCCAGCCTTACGCCTTCGACGTGGAACTGATCAGCGAACGTCCCGACCTCGACCTGGAAAGCCTGCTGCATCAGCGCGCCTTTCTCGCCTTCGACCAGAATGACACCGGTATCCACGGCCTGATCCACCGCATCGCACAAGGCGAGTCCGGCAAGCACATGACGCGCTACCGACTGACCCTGGTGCCGCAGCTGGCCTACCTGGCTCATCGCACCAACCAGCGCATCTTCCAGCATCTGACGGTGGAGAAGATCATCGGCCAGGTGCTCGAGGAACACGGCATCCAGGCCGACGCTTATCAATTCCAGCTCGGCTCGATCTATCCCGAGCGCGAGTATTGCGTGCAGTACGACGAGAGCGACCTGCACTTCATCCAGCGCCTGTGCGAGGAAGAAGGTATCCACTACCACTTCCAACACAGCAACGAGGGCCACGTGCTGACCTTCGGCGACGACCAGACCGCCTTCCCGCGCCTGGCACCGTTGGCCTACCAGCAGGACACCGGCCTGGTGGCCGACGACCCGGTGATCAAGCATTTCGGCGTACGCGTGGAAACCCGCACCAGCCAGGTGACACGCCGCGACTACGACTTCGAGAAGCCGCGCCTGCAACTGGAAGCCAAGGCCGAAGGCGACGCCCAACCCAAGCTGGAAGACTACGACTATCCCGGACGCTACACCGACCGCGAACGCGGCAAGCACTTGGCCAAGCGCGCTCTGGAACGGCACCGCCACGACTTCGAGTTGGCCCAGGGCGACGGCGACTCACCGACGCTGGTCAGTGGTCACTTCCTCGACCTGAGCGAACATCCACGCCAAGAGTGGAACCAGCTCTGGCTGCTCACCGAAGTCCTTCATGAAGGTAAACAGCCGCAGGTGCTGGAAGAGTCGGTGACCAGCGACACCCAGCCTGCCGACGGTTTCACCCAGGGCTACCGCAACCGTTTCACTGCCACGCCCTGGGACGTGCCCTATCGCCCATCCCTGGCCCACCCGAAACCGCGCATCCTCGGCAGCCAGAGCGCCGTAGTCACCGGCCCGGCTGGCGAAGAGATCCATTGCGACCAATACGGCCGGGTGAAGGTGCAGTTCTTCTGGGATCGCGAGGGCCAGGCGGATGAAAAAACCAGTTGCTGGTTACGCGTCAGCTCCAGCTGGGCGGGTGATCGCTACGGCGCCATCACCATCCCGCGTATCGGCATGGAAGTGCTGGTCACCTTCCTCGAAGGCGACCCCGACCAGCCCCTGGTCACCGGCTGCCTGTACCACGCCGAACACGTGGTGCCCTACGAGCTGCCGGCGAACAAGACCCGCAGCGTATTCAAGACCCTCAGCAGCCCCGGCGGTGGCGGCTACAACGAACTGCGCATCGAAGATCGCAAGGGCGTCGAGCAGATTTACGTGCATGCCCAGCGCGACTGGGACGAGAACATCGAGCACGACCAGAAAATCCGCGTCGGCAACGAGCGCCACGACACCGTCGAGGCCAACGCCTACAGCCACTTCAAGGCCGAAGAACACCGCACCACCCACGGCGACCGCAAGACCGAGATCAAAGCCAACGATCACGTCACCGTTGGCGACAGCCAGCACATCAAGCTCGGCAACGGTCAATTCATCAAGGCCGGCCAGGAAATCCACCTCTCCAGCGGCTTGAAAGTCGTGCTCGAAGCCGGCAGCGAACTGACCCTCAAAGGCGGCGGCAGCTTCATCAAACTCGACGGCGGCGGCGTGACCCTGGTGGGGCCGGTGATCAAGATCAACTCCGGCGGTGCGCCGGGCAACGGCTCGGGGGCAGCGCCCATCATGCCGGGCGCAGCGAAGCCAGCGGATGCGGATGTACCGGGAGCATTGCTCAAACAGCGCCTACGTGAAGAGTTGCCCATCGTCGAGCTATGCCAGAAGCCCAAGGGCGGCACCCCGCTGCAATGCCCGCTGTCCGACTGTCCCTGCCGTAAGGCCATGACTGCTGGAGCCAGCGCATGAACACTGGGCGTTGGCTGCTGCTGGAGCGCACGGAGCATTTGCTGCCTGAGCTTTACAAGCTGGGAGAAGACCCGAATCCGATACGCCTGTTCGACAATACCGAGCTGGTCGCCTGCGAGGAAGAAAGCCCCCTGCTGATCAATGCACAGGCCAATCCCTCATTGCTGGCCGCCATGCAGGGCGAACCACTCGCCTGGCCCGGCCTGCTCCTGGAAACCCCAGCCATTGCACAAGACCTGCTGGCCCACCTACGCCATATCCTGTTCATTCGTTTCGACCAGGAGCGCCGCGGTGTACTGCGCTACTCTCGGCCTCGCACAGCCAGTTACTTCTTCTCGGAGTGCAATGCCGAAACACTGGCCACCTGGCTTGGCCCCATACAACGCCTGAGCTGGTATGGCAGCACCTGGCAGCAACACGCCGATGGCCAGGCAGCCTGGCGACACGTCGAAAACCAGCAAGCAAGCCTCTGGCGTCCGGCAACTGGCACGCCTGAACTGCACTTGAGCGCCTCTCAGGAACAGGCTCTGCAACGCCAACAAGGTGAACACTTTCTTTACCAGTGGTGGGAACGCCAGCACGGTATTGGCTTCCAAACGGCCTGGGATTATCTGAGTGCTGGCATGCAGGCCGGCTTCGTGACGGCTGAATCGCTGAGCGCCTACCTCGACCTGCGCCACGCCAACCCTCACACGACAGCGCCAGACGCGCTGCCACCCGGCACCGATCAGGAGCGCCTTGATGCCCTCGCCAGGCACCTGACCCAAAATACGACCGACAAGGAAAGCAGCGTATGAGCAACAACGTATGCGCACTGAGCAAAGGCGCCGCCTGCGAGGCCGGCAAGCTCATCGTCCAGGTAGTGGGCAAGGATCACCCAACTACCCAGAAGCTGGTCATTTATGACGAAGCCAACGCCACTCAGCTGGAATGGTTGACGCAACAGGACAAACCGGAAACCCAGACCAGCGATAGCTTCAGCAGCGTGCTGCATGTGTGGGACTGGGAGAGCCAGCCCAAGCGCAACCTATGGCTGGAAATCGCGGCGAGCGAAGGCGGGCCTATTCGCGTTCCGCTACATGAAGAACTTCGCGCCACGCCACGCCAACCCGAGCATGGCATGCAATGGAACCAGATCGTGCCCGTGGTTCCCATGACCGCCTTGCCAGGTTGCAGAAGCGAACAAGATCTGGGGGCTCCTGTCTTAGTACGCGCCGGCTTTGTCTATGTCTTCTATCGCAACAAGCTTTGGCGTGAACTCGAGGTTCGACAAACAGATGGCAAGACCACCTATCACGATGTGAATGTCGCACGATACCGGGACGGGACGGGCTTTCGCACTGGACTACGCAGAGCCAGCGGCGTCGCGCTCGATGATATCTGGCTCCCCGTGCAGTGGAACAATAGACACACTGTCGATGTACAGATGTGCTTCTCCGAAATCCAGCTCAGCGCCGCACGCCTTCAACGCCTGGAGCAGGATAGCGGCCTGCGTCGCAGCCGCTGCCAGAGCTTTGACCTACGGGCCACACGGGAAAAACTCCAGAGCCTTTACCAAGGCAAGCCCAACGGCCAGGCCATGCTCGAGGCTTTCTCCCAGTACGACATTCACGATTACGCCAAAAAAGGGGCAGCAGAGCGGGCCACCCCTACACGCCGCAATCTTTCCCTACATGTATTTCCAGTTTCCCTGGCAGCGCAACAACGGGTGCGTCGTCCGGGTTACGAGTGGCTGCTGGATCACCCTGGTCGTTATGTCTGTGATCTCACCGGAAAAATGCCGGAAGAAGCGCAAAAAGTAGCTCAAGCGTTCTCCGACAGTTGCGAAAATGCCAATCCGAGCAAGCCGGATACGCTGCTGGAAAGCGCTACGCTTCAAGCCTGCGTCGAAAAGCATCTGCCCAGCTCCCCATTGGGGCCGGACAAAACGGCGGCGCAGCCTGCAGCAGAGCTCTGGCAGGCACAAGCCGCCGAGCCGGACGTGCTGCTGAGTGCTCGCACACGTCAGCTCTGTGCGGTATTGCTCGAAGACCCGTTCTACCGTCTACGTCATCTGAAAAAGTGTGTGGAGACCCAGCAACAGCTACTACAAACCTGCATCAACCGGGCATCCCAGCACCCCCACCATGGCAGCGCACTGCTGGTTCAACAGATGGTGATTCCTCCCACCGTAGGTGGCCAGAAGAACCCGCTGCACGAAAGCATCAAGAAAATCAGTGATCGCGGCAAACGTGATATCAACCACTTCACCGCAACCCCCGAACGCATGCTGACCTGGAGCAATCTGGAGTATTGCCAGCGATTGCTCAGCCGCTGCCTGGATATCCCCCTCCACCAACAAGCACTGGCCGACCACCTGAGCCTCGATGGTTTCGAGTACCTGGCCGAATTCCACTTTGCCAGCCAGTTGCTGCCATTGCTCGCTACATCGCCTACGCAATTGGATCCACTCGCGGCCAGTGGCTGCATTACCGACGCGGTCAATAACCGTATGGTTTTCGCTCCAAACGAGACGCCAGGCCAGAAGCTGATCAGCAAGATCGCCAATGAAACAGCGCACCCGCTGCATAGCATGTTCTGGCCGGAGGTCACACCGGAAAAACTGATGGCTCCCTACCAGAAGCCAGCCCAACCCCAGCCCAATTCGGGCGATGGGAAATTTCGCCCGGAGGAACTGGCGAAACTGGAGAATCAGGAGGCCCCTGGTAGCGAACCCGTCACCCTGAATGCGGCCCTGCTGGCTGGGTTGCTTAAGGGCGGTAGCCTGCAGAGTGCATTGGTGGCCAATGCCAAAGCCTGTGCCAATGCGCTGCACGAAATTTACGGCAACTTTGCTGGAGCGGTTGAGGCCGCAGAAAGCGCGCTCAGCCAGGCACAGGAAAAGCAACGCAATGCCGAGCAGGATCGACGCCATGCTCAGCAGACTCGCAGCGACAGCCGACGCGATCAGGCGCAGGCCAGGCAAGAGCGGCAGGCAGCCGAACAGAACCAGCAACAAGCAGAAACTGCTCAACGTCAGGCCAATACAGACGCCCAACGCAGGAACCAGGAACTGGGTCAGGCTCGCCAGGCAGAACAAAACCAGCGCGCAGCCTTGGGTAGCGAAGCACGCCCCGCCGCGATCCGCCTCCATGGCCAGAGCATCGAACAGCTACGGGGCATGATGCGCGACAGCTTCGGCGAGGCGGTTCTCATACGCCGTAGCGCATTTAACGCAGGGGCTCACTACCTGTTTGGCCTGGAGGAACTGCCCAATAATGGCCAGCGCCCCGTCCGTATGTATGGCGAATATCAGGACGGCCAGGGCAATCTACTCGCCTCCAGCAACCAGCGCACCGCCCGCAGTGCTGGTCTAGAACAGGTAACGGGCGATCACCTGGTGCTGGTCATGCCGCGTAACCATCGTACAGCCCAAGGCGTGAGCCGCCTGAACCAGGCCATACGCGACGTGATGCAGGCGGAGCACGCCCAACGCAGCGCCCAGGCGGCACAGCGCCAAGCCTCGACACGGGCCAGCAGTGCAGCCCAGGAAACGGCCAGAGCGCGCACAGTCGAAACAGCGCAGAACAATCGAGCGCAAAGTGCGAACAGCACAGCTAAGGCTGCACGGCAAGCAGGGATAGAGGCCAGAAGCGGCCTGCAAGAAGCCGTTAATAACCTGCAAGGTCAACAGGGCAACCTGTATTACCGAGCGCTCAATGGCAAGGTCTTTCCGGCGTCGGTGCTGATGTTGGAGCTGTATAACGTCCAACTTGAATTGAACGCTAGAGGTACGACATCAGTAGAGAAAGGTAAGGAGAGAATGCGCCTTGGCGTCACTGGAGCTGTTTTGGATTTGCTGGTTGCGATGGAGACTCTTGGTTATAAATTAGCTGGCAATAACTCAATACTAGCTACCGCGCGTATAACTCTTTTCTCTGTATCAGAGCGTACCGCTACCCGCTGGCTGGGTGCGAAGCTTGGCGAACGCTTTATCGGAGCCATTACTGCTCGTCTGATCACCCAAAGTGCTGCCGGACTGATAATGGTCGGCATCTGCTTGTACGACGCCTGGTATGCATGGCGCTGGAACGACGACGCCATGTGGGGCTACCTGCTGATGGCCGGTGGTGCAGCAATAGGCGTGGTCAGTGGTTTCTTCGCAGGAACTGCCACCCTGCTGGGCCCCGCAGGCTGGTTGGCTTTGCTGCTGATCGGCAGCGGGGCCGGTATCGTCTACTGGCTCAGCAGCACCCCTCTAGAGGACTGGCTGGGCAACGGCCCCTTCGGCGACAACCGTAAGCACCCTCATCTGCAGGAACCCAAAGAGGCCTTCTATCGCCTGTTGGGCCTGTTCGCTGGCCCTACGGTCAAGGTAGAAACTAATCCCGCGTACACCCCTGGCGCCAAACTGGACAATAGCGACCCAACACCCCATGTGGTCAGGACGGCCAATACCGTGATCCGCATCGAGACCCACCTGCCCGGTCTGCTCGGCACTCAGGAGGGCGGCAGCATCCGCGCTGAATGCCGTTTGCGTAGTACCGAAACACTGTACCAGCACGGCCCGACGATCATGGCACCGGACATAATGGAAACCGACCTGCCCACCACTCAAGCCGTTACCCCGCTCGCCCAGATTGCCTGGCCCGGCTCGCTGACGCTCTATGTACACACACCGGAATCGCGCCGCTGGACGGGCAACACCCGCGACAGCAGCCTGTACCATGAATGGGGCGTACGCATGCAGGCTACCCTGCAGTTACCAGACGATACCTGGATCTTTCCTGCACCTTCACCCAAGACGCCCCGGCGCGATACCGCCAGCCAGGCGTTCTCGGCTCAACCGGAAGTTTTCTACCCTATCAAACCTGCCCTGGAATTATGAAGACCGACACCTACGCCCCTACCGCCTATCGCCCGGATCGCATTCCCCGGCAACAGCCCTCTGCCGAGCGATCCTGGCTCGGCAAGTTCGCCAAGATGCGTTTGCCTTGGGGCAATACCCGGGAACTGGCGCCGGCCAGCTCCTTTTATCAAGACAGTCCTGAAAGGTTACGTTTCAGAGCACAGGTGGAACGGGAGGAT
Organism: Pseudomonas mendocina; assembly: GCF_003008615.1. Taxonomy (NCBI): domain Bacteria; kingdom Pseudomonadati; phylum Pseudomonadota; class Gammaproteobacteria; order Pseudomonadales; family Pseudomonadaceae; genus Ectopseudomonas; species Ectopseudomonas mendocina. The sequence continues at coordinate 2,413,496 of NZ_CP027657.1, read as the reverse complement.
GCAGAAAAAAAAGCCCAGGGTACTTATGAGCCACGTATCACCGAAACAGTGGACTTTCATTATGTATACGATCATCAGCGTCATCGTTTTGCCCAGCTATCCATGGGGGGGCGCTTCTGGATGAATCTTTATGCGTTTGGAAAGTGGGGAGCCATTATTGTAGTGCCCATATATCTTCTAATTTGCATACTTCTTGCACTCGAATCAGAAATTGGCTTTGCTTCTGAGATGATCGATAGCATTTCAAGTGGCGCTTATATATTTTCACCGCTATTAATTAGCTGGGCGGTTGGTGGAATTATCACCCATAAATTCCCCAAACTCTGGGTCAAACCTTCCCGCGGCCCGCTCTGGGAGTTCAATCGCCAGACCGGCATGGTCACCGTCTTCGATTACGACAACAACGGTGAGTACAAGAAGAACGGCACCATCGGCGAACTGACTGCACCATTCCATGAATTCGACGCCTACCTCAGCAGCAGTCCTGATCGCCAGGGTCTGCCCATGAACGTGCTGCACCTGGCACACCGCTATCGCGATATCCATTTCTCCCTGGCCCCACTGCTGCACCAGAGCGACGATGCCAACGAGCACTTCGCCCTCTGGGACTATCTGCAGAACTATATGGACGTCAGCCGCCCACTACCGGATATCCCTTATCTGGAACAATATCGCCATCTCGACCCCACCACCGCCGAGCATGACCAGCGCACGGGGCGCGACCCGCGCTACTGGATCGATATGGACGACGCCACCTTCAAGACCAAGGTCGACGACATCCTTACCGACATCCGCCGGATCGATACCCTGCGCCGGCCCAATCTGATGGCCCAGTACTGCCAGTACATCGACTGATGACCGAAACCTACGCCCCTACCGCCTATCGCCCGGATCGCATTCCCCGGCAACAGCCCTCTGCCGAGCGATCCTGGCTCGGCAAGTTCGCCAAGATGCGTTTGCCCTGGGGCAATACTCAGAAACTCAAGGTATGAGCAACGAGACTTACGGATCTGCTGCCTATCGTGGCCAGGCACTACCCGCACTGCCACCAGCGATTCGCGACAGACAAGGGCTGTTCGACACTGCCTTGAAATGGGGACATTGCGCCAACCTGGATTCGATATTCGAGATCGAAGGCCAACTGATGAGCGAAGCACATCTGGCCTATGAGAGGCAAACCAAGGAGAGGCGTAAACAGCAGATCTATTGTGATGCTCAGAGATGGAACTTTGAAAACAGTGGCAAAACACTGCATTTCTTATTCATATTGAAAATCCTGAGCGTAACGTTGTTCTGTTTGCCATGGACAATCGAGCTGGCCGTGATCTCTGATCATGGCAGCATTATCATCCCCATCGGAGTGATAGCCTCCATATCAGCATTATGCTTGCATGCCACTTCAAGACCTTGGCTGACCTATATATTGGGTGGTGTACTTGGCGTAATAACTGCCGGTGTCATTGCCTGGCATCAAGGTGCGCTCTGGGGATACTGGAGTGAGCAAACGGCCTTCTGGTTTGGTGCCGCTCTACTTTTCATGGCCATCATCGGCGTCGACCTGCTGATCGGCCTTTATTCCCTGATCTATAACCACGACGGCAGCGGCTTCAACCGACGTGACGGCATGGTGCGTATCGGCAGGCGCTTCCGCTCTCCCTTCATCGCACCCTTCTATGAATTCGATCCGGTCATGCAACTGCAGATCACGCCTCATGGTGGGCATGACTACGTGCTCTGGCTGCATCATCGCTACACCGATAACCAGGTCTGCCTGGGCATGAAGATGCACAGCCTGGGCCTCGACAAGGCCAACCTCTACGCCTTCTGGGATACCCTGCAGCGTTACATGGATGTCGAGCAGCCGCTGCCCGACCTGCCCGTGCTGGAACAGAGTCGCCACCTTGACCCCGTTACCGCCGCCCATGATGCCGCCATCGGTCGCCCCGAGCGTTACTGGCGCGATCGCACCTTCGAGGACTGGAAGCGCAGTTCCGCGTCCCGGAATCTGAAGGAGAAGCTGACCAGCCCCCCCTGGCAACAGCAACCTTGCACCCTGCGGAACAAGATCGACCCGGCCCTAAACATCGAGACCTACTACCGCCGCCAGGAAGCCAGGGGCACCCAGGTTCCACCAAAGGGTAGCGGGGTCAACGAGGCTCTTCAGGGCTCATAAGCTACGCGTAACACATCCACCACCTGCACGGGCATCAGTGACAACCAGGCCCCGTGCTTCCTTAATTGCTGTTGAATGCACCAGCAACGCCTGCTCTCCGGGCCCTTATCAGCCCTGAACACGGCGCCCATACCTCAGGACGACCACCAGCACCAACATCCCCACCCCACCCGCAACTACGAACAACCCCTCATACCCCAACGCCTTGGCCAGCACCCCGCTGCTGGCCCCGACGAAGCCTGACAGCAGCAGCTGCGCCGAAGCCTGTAGAGTGAAGTCGGCGCCTTCGTGTTCCGGGCGGCACATGCGCATCATGGCGGCGAACAGGGCGACGGTGGACATGCCATCAGCCACCTGTTCGAACAGGGTCACGGCATAGACCAGGCCGGTGTTGGCGCCTTGCCCCACTAGCAGCGCCAGGGCGGCGATGCCGATGGCCTGCAGGACGCCGAACAGGATCAGTGCACGCAGCACGCCGATGCGTGCGTAGAGCAGGCCACCGAGCAAGGCGCCGCCGATGCCGGCCAGGCTGCTGATCAGGGTCAGCTGGCCAAGCGCTGCGGTACTCCAACCCTGATCCACCAGCATCGGTTTGATCATCGGCGAGCCCAGCGAGTCGCCCAGCTTGAAGGTCAGCACTACCGCCAGCCACAGCAGCATGCCGGGCTGCGCCAGCAGTCCGCGGTAGTGACTCAGCAGCAGGCGCGGGCCGAGGGCGGTTTCCGCCAGGGCCGGCTGGAACGGCAACACCCGACGCTCGGGAAACAGCCAGATCGGCACGGTCATCAGCAGGATCAGGCCAGCCACCAGACCGACCGCCAGGTTCCAGCCCAACGGGTCGATCACCAGCAGCAGGCCGCTGCCACTGACGATCATGCCAACCTTGTAGCCGCCCACCTGCAGGCTATTGCCCAGGCCGCGCCAGCGCTCCGGAAGCAGGCGCACGGTAAGGCCGTCGGTAGCCACATCCTGAGTGGAGGCCAGCAGGTTGATCAGCAGCAGCAAGCCGAGCAGCCACCACAGACCTTCGCTAAACAACGTCTGTGGTGCCAGCAGCGCCAGTACGGTCACACAGACAATCACTCCGCTTTGCAGCGGCAGGATCCAGCCACGATGGTGGCCCAGGCGCCTTGATGCCAGGCGGTCGATCCAGGGCGCCCAGAACACTTTCAGCAGCCAGGGTAACGCCAGCAGTTTGAGCAGGCCGATCAGTGCCAGATCTACGCCATGCTGACGCAGCAAAACTGGCAACGAGTGAGCGATCAGCCCGGAAGGCAAGCCCTGAGCGCAGTACAACGACGCCAGCAGCACCAGCGTGGCGTTGGACGGGCGAGGTGCAGTTGGCGACATGGCGAGCGCTCGCGGCAAAAGCGCAAGCCTAGTGGTTTGCGCCCGCAAGCGGCAACGTGAGGATGGTTACAGTTCGTAGGCTGGCGTGCACCGACCGCTGTCTGCGGTGCGTATGGCGCACCCTACAGATTACTGAGGCACTGCGTCAGGCCGGAGGCCAGATTCTCCAGCAGTTGTTCGTACCCGGTGGCGTTGACCGGCAAGGTGCCGCCCAAGGCATCGAGTTCGGCCAGCTTGACCGGCAGACCGGCCGTAAGGGTTTCGGCCAGGCGCGGGCGCAGCGGCGGCTCACTGAATACGCAGCTCGGCCCGGCCTGCTGCAGGGTCTTGCGCATCGCAGCGACATGACGCGCGCCGGGTTGCACTTCGGTCAGCACGCTGAATACACCGGCATGCTTGAGGCCGTAGACGGCTTCGAAGTAATCAAACGCCTCGTGGAAGACGAAATATGGCTTGCCTTGCAAGGCAGTCAATTGTGGGCGGATGCGGCCATCGAGCGCGTCCAGACGCGCCTCGAAGGCTTTCAGGTTGGTGGCATAACGCGCAGCGTTGGCAGCATCCAGCTTAGCCAGATCGGCAGCCATGCGCGCCGCGATCACACGGGCATTGTCCGCAGCCAGCCACAGGTGGGCATCCAGGCTGCCGGGACGGTGGTCGTGGTCATGACCCAGCTCATCAGCAGCATGCGCGTGCTCATCGGCATGCTCGTCGTGATCATGCTCGTCATGGCTGTCGCCAAAGTGACGCAAGGTCATGCCAGGCAGATCCTGCACCGCCACCTGCGGCTTGTCGCGGCTGCCCAGCACACGCGGGAGGAAGGCTTCCATGTCCGGGCCAATCCAGTACAGCAGGTCGGCATCGCGCACGCGGCGCACATCGGACGGCCGCAGCGCGTAATGATGTGGCGAGGCGCCGGGCGGCAGCAGCACCTCGGGTTCGCCGACACCGTCCTGCACCGCTGCGGCGATCAGTTGCAGCGGCTTGATGCTGGTAAGCAGGCGCACCTCTGCCTGGGCATTGGCGACGAAAAACAGGGCAAGCAGACAGAAAAGACGCGACACGGGGCATACTCGGATTGGATTGAAAGGCACCTCTAAAAACGTAGGCGAGGCAGTCAGCGCAAGGCGCAACGACCAACGGGAGTAACAGCCAAAGGCTGGCCCGAAGGGTGAGCGCCAGCGAATCAAACAGACGAAAAAGCGGAGTTTACGAGCTGTAAATGAGCATTTTGAGTCTGTTTTTAACGCAGCGATGGCAACGCAGGTAGTTTTTAGAGGCGCCCTGAACGGGTAACATAATAACGTCTCTTCCCAGCGCCGTCCTTGCCCATGACCGACATGCCCCTGGCTTCACGTCCCCACGACCATTCCCGCTGCGTCAGCCATGCACTGGCCGAGGCCGAGGCCATCTGTACCCGTCAGGGCTTGCGCCTGACCGCCTTGCGCAAGCGTGTGCTGGAGCTGGTATGGGCCAGCCACAAACCACTGGGCGCATACGACATCCTCGGCGTGCTGAGTGACGAGGATGGTCGCCGCGCCGCGCCGCCGACGGTGTACCGCGCTCTAGACTTTCTTCTGGAAAACGGCCTGGTACACCGCATCGCCTCACTCAACGCCTTCGTCGGTTGCAGCCACCCGGAACATGCGCACCAGGGCCAGTTCCTGATCTGCCGCAGTTGCCATGCTGCCATCGAACTGGAACAGCCGGCCATCAGCCAGGCCATCGTCGACGGCGCTGCAGGCGTCGGTTTCAGCGTGGAGAGCCAGACCGTCGAAGTCGTCGGTCTCTGCGCCGGTTGCAAGGCAGCAGCATGAACGACGCCCTGATCCGTCTCGACGGAGTCGCGGTCAGCTTCAACGGCCAGGCTGTGCTCGACGACGTTCAGCTCAGCGTGCAACCGGGCGAGATCGTCACCCTGATCGGCCCCAACGGCGCCGGCAAGACCACCCTGGTGCGCGTGGTACTCGGCCTGCTGCAACCGGAACGCGGCAACGTACGCCGCGCACCGCGCCTGCGCATCGGCTACATGCCGCAGAAGCTGCATGTCGATGCCACCCTGCCGCTGTCGGTGCTGCGCTTCCTGCGCCTGGTGCCGGGGGTGGATCGCAAGCTCGCACTGGCAGCACTGGCCGAGGTCGGCGCCGAGCAGGTGATCGACAGCCCGCTGCAGAGCATTTCCGGTGGCGAGATGCAGCGCGTGCTGCTGGCCCGCGCCCTGCTGCGCGAACCGCAACTGCTGGTGCTCGACGAGCCGGTACAGGGCGTCGACGTCGCTGGTCAGGCCGAGTTGTACCGACTGATCTCGCGGCTACGCGAGCGCCACGGCTGCGGCGTGCTGATGGTGTCGCACGACCTGCACCTGGTGATGAGCGCCACCGATCAGGTGGTCTGCCTCAACCGCCATGTGTGCTGTTCCGGTCACCCGGAGCAGGTCAGCTTTGATCCCGCCTTCATCGAGCTGTTCGGTCAGGATGCCAAGAGCCTGGCCGTCTATCACCACCATCACGACCACGATCACGACCTGCATGGCGGCGTGGTCAAGCCCGGCCTGACCATCCACGGCCCGGCCCACGTTCACGGCCCTGGTTGCAAGCACTGATGCCCGATTTTCTTCTCAACGCCCTGCTCGCCGGCCTGACGCTGGCCCTGGTAGCCGGCCCACTCGGCTCCTTCGTCGTGTGGCGGCGCATGGCCTATTTTGGCGACACCCTGTCCCATGCCGCCCTGCTCGGCGTAGCGCTGGGCCTGATGCTCGACGTCAGCCCAACCCTCACCGTGACCGTCGGCTGCGTGCTGCTGGCTGTGCTGCTGGTGACCTTGCAGCAGCGCCAGCCGCTGGCCTCCGACACCCTGCTCGGTATCCTCGCCCACAGCACCCTGTCACTGGGCCTGGTGGCGTTGAGCTTCATGCACGACGTGCGCATCGACCTGATGAGCTATCTGTTCGGCGACCTGCTCGCCGTCAGCCCTACCGACCTGGCCTGGATCATGGGGGGGAGCGCGCTGGTGCTGGCAGTGCTGGCCTGGCTGTGGCGCCCCCTGCTGGCAATCACGGTGCATGAAGAGTTGGCGCGGGTCGAAGGCCTGCCGGTAGCAGCGATTCGCCTGGCGTTGATGCTGCTGATCGCCGTGGTGATCGCTGTGGCGATGAAGATCGTCGGCGTGCTGCTGATCACCTCGTTGCTGATCATCCCGGCCGCTGCTGCCCAGCGCCATGCGCGCACGCCGGAGCAGATGGCGATAGGCGCCAGCCTGCTCGGCCTGGTGGCCGTGTGTGCAGGGCTCAGCCTGTCCTGGTACCAGGACACACCCGCAGGTCCGTCCATCGTGGTCAGCGCAGCCGCGCTGTTTCTGGCCAGCTTCGCGTTGCCCAAGCGCAACACCTGATGGCGTGCTCTGCGTAGCCCGGATGCAATCCGGGCTACGGCGCGGCCGATCGAGGTGAAATCAGCGGTACGAACCTGTATGATTGCGCGTTTTTTGCACAATTCGAGACGCGTAGTCATGAAGTCGTTCGCTTTTCGTGGTCTTCCTCTTTTTCTGGTTCTGCTGCTGGTCGGCTGCCAGAACACGCCGTCGCCCAGCGTGCCGCCTGTCGATGATCTGGTCATCGCCTTCCGCCAGCTCGACCTGAGCCTGGCCGAAGAACGCCTTGACGATGCGCGCGGTCAGCTCAGCGCGCTGCAGCAACGCGCCAGCCGCGACACGCGCCTGGAGCAGTACCAGCGCCAACTGGCCGAAGCCTACATGCAGCAAGGCCAGGAAGCGCTGCAACAGGGTGATCTGGATCGCGCCGCGCAGGCGCTGGGCCAGGCTCGCAGCCTGATGCCGCAAGCCCCGGCCCTGAGCCATGACCTCAACCAGGCCATCGACAGCGCCCGCTCTGCCCGCCAGGCAGCAGCCGAGCAGCAGGCCCGCGAAGCGGCCGCCAAGCTCGATGCCGAGCGCATGGAACAACTGCGCCAGCAACGCCTGGCCAGTGAACGCCAGGCCGCGGCCAAGACAGCAACCGCTCCCACAGCTGCGAGCCAGCCGACACCCGTGGTCGAGAGCACACCCAAAGCACGCCTGATCGACCCGAGCGCCGCCACCAGCGTCGTGGCGTTGCCTATGCTGGACAGCCAGGACAACGAAAACCTGCGCCGGCTGCTCGACGGCGTGGCCGCCGATGTCGTGACCTTTCGCTGTGCGGTGCGCATCGAAGTACGCGAGGCCAAGGATTACCCCTGGGTCGCGGCGCTGCTCTCGGCGCGGATCAAGAAGCTCGACCCGAGCTTCCGTCCGCAGTTGAGCCAGAAGATCGCGCCACAACAGGTACCGCGCCTGCTGTTGAGCCCACAACGCAACTAAGGAAGGGCGCTCGCACTACCGCTGATCGGTAATGCCATTTTGTAATAAACATAGGCCTACAAAGATTTTCTCGGCCTAAACACTGCCGGGTAAACTAGCGCACTTTTGCGCCCTACCCGGCGCTCGATGGCCGGCTCGACAACCCTCTGGAGCCGGCGACTGAACACACCCAAAAGGTCGTTCGCGTGATCCAGTTTCAATCCGTCCACAAGGCCTACCGCGTCGCAGGCCGCGAGATTCCGGCACTGCAGCCCACCACGCTGCAGGTCGGCAGCGGCCAGGTGTTCGGCATCATCGGCCATTCCGGCGCCGGCAAGAGCACCCTGCTGCGCCTGATCAACCGCCTGGAGGAACCTTCCGGCGGTCGCATCGAGATCGACGGCATCGACGTCACCGCACTCGACGCAGGCGGCCTGCGCCGCTTCCGCCAACAGGTCGGGATGATCTTCCAGCACTTCAACCTGCTGTCGTCGAAGACCGTCGCTGACAACATCGCCATGCCGCTGCGCCTGGCCGGCGAGCTGAGCCGCGCCGAGATCGACGCCCGCGTCGCCGAGCTGCTGGCCCGCGTCGGCCTGCAGGATCACGCCAACAAATACCCAGCGCAGCTCTCCGGTGGGCAGAAGCAGCGCGTTGGCATCGCCCGTGCGCTGAGCACGCGGCCAAAGATCCTGCTGTGCGACGAGGCCACCAGCGCCCTCGACCCGCAAACCACTACTGCCGTGCTGCAGTTGCTGGCCGAGATCAACCGCGAGCTGGGCCTGACCATCGTACTGATCACCCACGAAATGGACGTGATTCGCCGCGTCTGCGACCGCGTGGCGGTGATGGATGCCGGCGTCATCGTCGAGGAAGGCCCGGTAGCCGAGGTGTTCCTGCACCCGAAGCACCCGACCACACGGCGCTTCGTGCAGGAGTCCGAGCACGTCGACGAGGCCGAACAGCGCGATGACTTCGCCCATGTCGAAGGCCGCATCCTACGCCTGACCTTCCAGGGCGACGCGACCTACGCGCCGCTGCTGGGCACCGTGGCCCGTGAAACCGGAGTGGACTACAGCATCCTCGCCGGGCGCATCGACCGCATCAAGGACACTCCCTACGGCCAGCTCACCCTGGCCCTGACCGGTGGCGACATCGACGCCGCGCTGGCGCGCTTCGGCGCCGCCGACGTGCATCTGGAGGTACTGCGCTGATGCTCGAACAACTGCTGCCCAACGTGTTCTGGCCGGAAATCTGGCAGGCCAGCCTCGACACCCTGAACATGCTGCTCGGCTCGATGCTGTTCACCGTGCTGCTCGGCCTGCCGCTTGGCGTGCTGCTGTTCCTCACCGGCCCGCGCCAGCTGTTCGAGCAGAAGGCCCTGTACGGCGCGCTGTCGCTGGTGGTGAACATCCTGCGCTCGGTACCCTTCGTCATCCTGCTGATCCTGATGATTCCCTTCACCGAGCTGTTGGTCGGCACCTCGCTGGGCGTCGCCGGCGCCATACCGCCACTGGTGGTTGGAGCCACGCCGTTCTTCGCGCGCCTGGTGGAAACCGCCCTGCGTGAAGTGGAACGCGGCATCATCGAGGCGACCCAGGCGATGGGCGCCACCACCTGGCAGATCATCACCCGCGCGCTGCTGCCCGAGGCGTTGCCCGGCCTGCTCGCGGCCACCACCGTCACCGCAATTACCCTGGTGTCCTACACCGCCATGAGCGGCCTGATCGGCGGCGGCGGCCTCGGCGACCTGGCGGTGCGCTACGGCTACCAGCGCTACCAACCGGACGTCATGGCCGTGACCGTGATCCTGCTGTTGATTCTGGTGCAGGTGTTGCAGATGGTCGGTGATCGACTGGTCGTACATTTTTCTCGTAAGTAATGATGAAAAGCGGCGACTCGCCACCCGCGAGACCCGCGCCAACCTTCCCAAAAGGAACCTTAATATGAAGAAACTGCTGACTGTCATCGCCGCCTGCGCGGCCTTCTCGGCCCAGGCCGAAACCCTCAACGTCGCCGCCACCCCGGTGCCGCACGCGGAGATCCTCGAGTTCGTCAAACCGGCCCTGGCCAAAGAAGGCGTGGAGCTGAAGGTGCGCGTGTTCACCGACTACGTGCAGCCCAACCTGCAAGTGCAGCAGAAGAACCTCGACGCCAACTTCTTCCAGCACCAGCCGTACCTGGACGAGTTCAATGCCAGCCGCAAGACCGACCTGGTCAGCGTTGCCGGCGTGCACGTCGAGCCCTTCGGCGCCTACTCCAGCAAGATCAAGAACCTGAGCGAGCTGCCGCAAGGCGCTACCGTGGCCATCCCCAACGATGCCACCAACGGCGGCCGCGCCCTGCTGCTGCTGCAGAAGGCCGGCGTGATCAAACTCAAGCCGGAAGCCGGCATCCTCGCCACGCCGAAAGACATCGTCGAGAACCCAAAGGCGATCAAGGTGCGTGAACTGGAAGCAGCCACCCTGCCGCGCGTACTGAGCCAGGTCGACCTCGCCCTGATCAACACCAACTACGCCCTGGAAGCCAAGCTGAACCCGACCAAGGACGCCCTGGCCATCGAAGGCAGCGACTCGCCGTACGTGAACATCCTGGTCACTCGCGCCGACAACAAGGACAGCGAGGCCGTGCAGAAGCTGGTCAAGGTCCTGCACAGCGCCGAGGTGAAGCAGTTCATCGAAGAGAAGTACCAGGGCGCCGTCGTACCGGCGTTCTGATCGCCGGCTAGCCAGCCTGTAGCACCCGATGCCGCGTAGCGTTCGACTACGCGGCATTTTTATTGGGCGAGATTTGCAGCAAGTAGGGAGTACCGAACGGCGATCCGATGGGACGTCGTGATGCCGGACTTGGCATGGCCCGGCGGACTGTTCGCTGGCGCTCCTGAGTCCGCCCTACGAGTTGCCCCCGATGCCGCGCCGCTGAAGAGCCGCGCGGCATTTTCATTTCTGCGTGATGAACAGGCCGCTCACGACGGGATAAAGCGCAGCACGCCGGCTTGCCGCGGCCCGGCGCCGGTAGGATCGTCACTGGGATGGGCGATGCCATCGCTGACCGGCACCTCAGCGAAGTCGAACGGGCTGATGCCCTCCAGGCAAGCCACATTGACGCCGTACTGATGGGGATTGGAGCGGCGCTGGTGGTGGGTGTAGATGCCGCAGCGCGAGCAGAAGAAGTGCTTCGCGCTGTGGGTGTTGAAACTATAGGTGGTCAGCAGGTCTTCGCCCTGCAGGATACGAAAACCGGCCAGCTCGGCCGAGACCGCCACCGCCCCACGCATCCGGCAGTAGGAGCAGTTGCAGCGCCGCGCAGTATGCAGGCCATCGCTCAAGGTCACGTGAAAGCGCACACCGCCGCAGTGACAGGCACCGTTGATCTCGCCGATATCCTTGTTCATCGCCATCCTCTCAGTTCGATCGGGCACGACAGCATAAGCCAAACATCGAGCGAACAGCCTTGGGCGCCGGGAGAGGCGACATTCGGCAGCGTCGCCCGTAGGGTGCGCCGTGCGCACCTTGCAGGCACCGCATATGCCCAGGTGCGCACGGCGCACCCTACCTCATCAATACCGCGGCTTCCTTGCCCAGCTCCTCCAGCAACCCCTCCAACGCATCACTGGCCCCTTCGTCTGGGCGCGTCAACGCATAGAACTTGACCGGCAACATAGGCCGCAACGCCCGAACCTGAATCGGCGCCCCCGGGCCATAACCGGTCAGCGGATCGACCACGGCCAGCCCCAGCCCTTCGGCGACCAGCGAGCGCGCCAGCAGCCAGGTCTGCACGCGCGCGACCACCCGTGGCGGCTGCGGCGTCTCGCCCAGGTGGTGATCGAGCAGGCTGCCCAGCGCGTCACGGGTGTCCAATGCCAGCAACGGCTCGCCGCCCAGTTCCTGGATATCCAGCGGCTCGTCCAGGCTGGACACAGGCCAGTGCCCGGGCGGCGCGATCACCACCATCTGCCCCTGCGCCAGGGTGCGCATGCTCAGGCCGGCATGCTTGGGATCCTGCAACGTCAGCGCCAGATCACTCTCGTGCAGTAACAGATTCTCCACCAGCTCCGGGGTGTGGTGAGTCGCCAGCTCGTATGGCACGCCCGGAAAACGCTTCATCCAGCGCGGAATAACCTTGGGTAATAGTGATTGTGCCAGGCTCGGCGTGGCCACCACCCGCAAGCTGCGCGCGCTCTGCTGACGCAGCCCACCGGCCAGGCGCCGGGCGCGCTGCAGCTCTTCGAATACCCGAGCCGTAGACTGCTCGAGGATTCGCGCTTCCGGGGTCGGCAATAGTTGACCACGCACCCGCTTGAACAGGGTAAAACCCAACTGCGCCTCGGCGTGCTGTAGCGCTTTGCTCGCCGCCGGCTGAGAGACATTGAGCAGGCTGGCGGCACCGGTCACCGAACCGGTCTGCAGGATCGCCTGGAAGATTTCGATATGGCGCAGGCGCACGGCGTAACCCTCAAGAACATAACCAAAGGTAATACTCTAGGGCCATCTATTCATTGGTTCCAGCCTGCGAGGCGCCGCTACAGTCCGACGCATGTTTCATTGGTCGAGGCTGTGACATGTCCAAGCAGGTTGCCATCATTGGCGGTGGCGTCATCGGGATGGCCAGTGCCTATGCACTGGTGCGCGCCGGGCATCAGGTAACCCTGATCGAGGCGCAGCCCCAACCTGGCCTGGAGACCAGCTTCGCCAATGGCGGCCAGCTCAGCTATCGCTACGTGTCGCCGCTGCCGGATGCCGGCGTGCCACTGAAAGCCATCGCCTGGATGTTGCAGGGCGCCAGCGCGCCCCTGCAGTTCCGCCCACGCCTGTCGACCGAACAGTGGCAGTGGTGCCTGAATTTTCTCGCCGCCTGCCGCAGCTCGGTGAACCGGCGCAATGGCAGCCACCTGCTGCGCCTGGCCCTTTACAGCCAGGCGATACTGCAACAGTGGCGAGAGCAGGATGGCCTCGACGGCTTCGCTTGGAAGCGCAACGGCAAGCTGGTGGTGTATCGCTCACCAGCCACCTTCGCTGCTGCCGCCAGCAAGATCGCAGAAGGCGACGAACAACGAGCGCTCTCGGTCGACGAATGCCTGGCGCTGGAGCCCGCGCTGGCCAATGTGGCCGGCAAGCTGGCTGGCGGCATCTTCAGCGCATCCGACGAGGCTGCCGACTGTTTCCTGTTCTGCCAGGCACTGGAGCAGAACCTGCAAGCCAGCGGTCGTTACTGGCGCCTGCGCGATCAGGTTACCGGCACCCGCCGCGAGGGTTCCCATATCCAGGCCCTGACTCTGGCCAACGGCTCGGAGCTGGAAGCGGACGAGTTCATCCTCGCCGCCGGCAATGGCAGCCAGGCGATCGCTGCACCGCTGGGTATCAAGCTGGGGCTCTATCCGCTCAAGGGCTACAGCCTGTCGCTGCCTGCCGCCAACGGCGATGGTTGCCCGCAGATCAGCGTCACCGATTTCGACCGCAAGACGGTCTACGCCCGCCTCGATGGCCAGCTTCGAGTGGCCGCCATGGTCGACATTGGCGCCCGTGACAACCAGGTCGACCCACGGCGCATGCAGGCGCTACGCGCCAATTGCGCAGAAACCTTTCCCCGCGCCGGTCGTTACGCCGAAGCGCGCGAGTGGGCCGGCCAGCGTCCGTCCACCGCCACCGGCACGCCGCTACTGGGTGCCACGCCTTACGACAACTTCTGGCTCAACGTCGGCCACGGCAGCCTCGGTTTCACTCTGGCCTGCGCCAGCGGCCAGATTCTCGCCGAACTGATCGGCGGCGCAGCCAGCCCCATCGACCTGACCGGCCTGAGCCCAAGGCATAGGCCGTAGGGTGGGCCGGGCGGCGATCCGCTTCAGCCCACCGAGTTGGCCTTGAAACGGTGGGCTGAAGCCCACCCTACTTCAACTTCCAGCATGAGGTAATCACATGAGCATCCAGCGTATCGACAGCAACCCTCGCCTCAGCGGCGCGGTGATCCACGGCGGGCTGGTCTACCTGTCCGGTCAGGTGCCAACCGACCGCAGCCAGGACTGCGCCGGACAGACCCGCGAAGTCCTGGCCAAGATCGACGATCTGCTGGCCCGCGCCGGCACCGACAAGACTCGTCTGCTCACTGCGCAGATCTGGCTGAAAGATATTGCGACAGACTTTTCGGCCATGAACGAGGTATGGGCTGCCTGGTTGCCGCAAAATAGCGCACCTGCCCGCGCCACCCTTCAGGCTCCGCTGGCATCCGAGGATGTACTGGTGGAAATCATGCTGACCGCCGCCCTCCCGGAGTGAGCCTGAGACTGTTCGGAATTTCGCGAGCCGAAGCCTGCTCCTGATGCAGCAGTGCTGAAGCGCAGCGAGCCTTGAACAGGGTTAAGTGGCGCGGTGATAGCCATTGGATAGGCAAGGCCTGCGGTTTGGGCCAAGCACAACAATCGACTAGAACAACAGGAAGCATCCCATGAAGAAATTCGCGATTTCCGGTGTATTCACCTCCGTGGCAGCGGCATTGGCCCTGTCCGCCACCAGCTCGCTCAGTCATGCGCAGGAGCGCTTCGTCACCATCGGCACCGGCGGCCAGACCGGCGTCTACTACGTTGCCGGGCAGTCCATCTGCCGTTTCGTCAACCGCCTGGGCACCGACCAGGGCGTGCGTTGCAACGCACCGTCCACCGCCGCCAGCGTGTACAACATCAACGCCCTGCGCACCGGTGAATTCAACTTCGGCTTCATCCAGTCCGACCACCAGTACAAGGCCATGAACGGCCTGGCGCCGTTCGACAAGCAAGGCCCGATGGAAGAGATGCGCAGCGTGCTGTCGATGCAGACCGAGGTGCTGACCATCCTCGCCAGCGTCGCCTCCGGCGTGGAAAGCTTCGATGACCTGGCCGGCAAGCGCGTCAACATCGGCGTACCGGGTTCGGGTAGCCGCGACACCTTCGAAGAAGTCATGGAAGCCAAGGGCTGGACGCGCTCCAGCTTCGCTCTGGCCGCTGAACTGCGTCCTGCCGAAATGGCCTCGGCCATGGCCGACAACCGCCTGGACGTGATGACCTATGTGGTTGGCCACCCCAACGGCGCGATCCAGGAAGGCCTGAGCGTGGTCTCCGGCAAACTGATCCCGGTGGAAGGCCCGGACATCGACAAATTCCTCGAAGAGAAAACCTACTACATCAAGACCGAAGTGCCTGGCGGCCTCTATCCGGGCGTCGACCAGCCGGTGCCGTCGCTGGGTGGCAAGGCGCTGCTGGCAGCCAGCAGCAAGACCGATCCGGAGCTGGTCTACCTGGTGGTCAAATCGATCTTCGAGAACTTCGACCGCTTCAAGCGCCTGCACCCGGCCTTCGCCAACCTCGAAGAGAAGGAGATGATCTCCGCCGGTCTGAGCGCCCCGCTGCATGAAGGTGCCGAGCGTTACTACAAGGAGCGTGGCTGGCTCTGACAGAGTCGCCACCCCGCCTGCTGCGGCCTGAGCCGGGCAAGCGGAGAGACCACTCGCGCACTGCCGCGAGTGGTGCTCGCGTCACCGAGATTACCGGCCGATCCTTCAGGATCGGCCGTTTGATTTGGAGCTGCACCCATGAATCAACAGAGCGCTGCCGAACTCGCGGCCCAGGAAACCGGTGCTCGATCCCCGAGCGGGGTGATGGCCGGGCTGATTGCCGCCCTAGCCCTGAGCTGGTCGCTGTTCCAGTTGTGGCTGGTTTCACCCCTGCCGTTCATTTTCAGTTTTGGCATCTTCAATGATGCCGAAGCCAGGGCCATCCACCTGGCCTTCGCCCTGACCCTGGCCTTTCTGGTCTACCCCGCCTTCAGTCGTTCACCGCGCAGCCACGTGCCCTGGCACGACCTGCTGTTCGCT
Source organism: Pseudomonas mendocina (assembly GCF_003008615.1). NCBI lineage: Bacteria > Pseudomonadati > Pseudomonadota > Gammaproteobacteria > Pseudomonadales > Pseudomonadaceae > Ectopseudomonas > Ectopseudomonas mendocina. The sequence goes on along the minus strand of NZ_CP027657.1, from coordinate 2,397,802 downwards.
CTGCTGGCTGGCGCGGCGGTGCTCTACCTGTTCATCTTCTACCGCGAACTCTCCAGCCGGCCAGGCACACCGACCAGCCTCGACCTGCTCACCGCGCTGATCGGCATCCCGCTGTTGCTGGAAGCCACGCGCCGCAGCCTCGGCCCTGCGCTGGCGGTGATCGCCCTGGTGTTTCTCGTCTACTCCGTCGCCGGCCCGTGGATGCCCGGCATGCTGTCGCACCGCGGCGTGTCCTGGGAGGCGCTGGCCAACCACCAGTGGCTGAGCAGCGAAGGTGTATTCGGCGTGGCGCTGGGCGTGTCCACGGCCTTCGTCTTTCTCTTCGTGCTGTTCGGCGCCATGCTCGACCGCGCCGGCGCCGGCCATTACTTCATCCAGCTGGCGTTCTCCATGCTCGGGCACATGCGTGGCGGCCCGGCCAAGGCCTCGGTGATCGGCTCGATGCTGACCAGCCTGATGTCCGGTTCGTCGATCGCCAACGTGGTCACCACCGGCCCCTTCACCATTCCGATGATGAAGAAGGTCGGCTACCCCGGCACCAAGGCCGCCGCCATCGAAGTGGCCGCCTCGACCAACGGCCAGATGATGCCGCCGGTGATGGGCGCTGCGGCCTTTCTGATGATCGAGTACGTCGGTATTCCCTATGTCGAGGTGCTCAAGCACGCCCTGCTGCCGGCGACCATTTCCTACATCACCCTGCTCTGGCTGGTGCACCTGGAAGCAGTCAAGCTGGGCATGACCGGCCTGCCACGGCCGACGCCGAAGCCCCTCCTGCTGCGCCTGATGACCCTGAGCTTCGGCATCGCCCTGGTCAGCGCCCTGGCCCTGGCCGTGTACTACGGCCTCGGCTGGCTCAAGCCGCTGTTCGGCAACAATGCCGGCTGGGTGATCGCCGGGCTGATCGCCGTTGCCTACCTGGTGCTGATCCGCATCTCCGCCGGGGTCGAACAGCTCGCGGCAGAAGACCCGGAGACCGCCCTGACCCAGTTGCCGGACACACGCAAGGTGTTCCTCTCCGGCCTGCACTTCCTGCTGCCGATGGTGATCCTGGTCTGGTGCCTGATGGTCGAGCGCCTGTCCCCCGGCCTGTCGGCCTTCTGGGGCGTGCTGTCGCTGATCGTCATCCTCATCACCCAGCGCCCGCTGCTCAACCTGATGCGCCGCGACCCGCTGCGTCGCGCCGGCACCCTGCGCAATGGTCTGCATGACCTGTACGCCGCGCTGCAGGCTGGTGCCCGCGGCATGATCGGTATCGGCGTGGCCACCGCCACCGCCGGCATCGTGGTCGGTGCCATCTCGCAGACTGGCGTCGGCATCGTTCTCGCTGACCTGGTGGAAACCCTGTCGATGGGTAACCTGCTGCTGATGCTGGTGCTCACCGGGGTGTTCTGTGTGGTGCTCGGCCTCGGCCTGCCTACCACTGCCAACTACATCGTGGTGTCGTCGCTGATGGCGCCGGTGATCGTCTCGCTCGGCCAGCAGCATGGTCTGGTGGTACCGCTGATCGCGGTGCACATGTTCGTCTTCTACTTCGGCCTGCTGGCCGACTCCACACCACCGGTGGGGCTGGCCTCGTTCGCCGCAGCGGCGATCGCCAAGGACGACCCGATCAAGACCGGTATCCAGGCCTTCATCTACGACGCGCGCAGCATCGTCTGGCCGTTCATGTTCATCTTCAACACCGACCTGTTGTTGATCGACGTGACCGTCACCCAGGGCATCATCACCTTCTTCAGCGCCACGCTGGCGATGCTGGTGTTCGCCTCGGCCACCCAAGGCTGGTTCATCACCCGCAACCGCTGGTTCGAACTGCCGCTGCTGCTACTGATCTCCTTCACCCTGTTCCGCCCGGACTTCTGGCTGGATCGCATCACCCCGCCCTACCACAGCGAACCACCGGCACGCTTCGCCGAAGCGCTGGAGCGGGCCGGACCCGGCGACGATCTACGCCTGGTGGTGCGTCAGGAGGAAGTGGATGGCAGCACCCGCGACCTGACGGTGATGTTCAAGGTGCCAGACAGCGTGCCCGAGGAACGCCTGGAGGCCCTGGGTCTGACGCTGTATGAAGAAGGCGAACGCACCCTGATCGACGCGGTGAGCTTCAGATCGGCAGCCGAACGCGCCGGCCTGCAGTTCGACCAGGAGATCCTCGAGCTGCAGATGGAAACCCACCGCCCTCCCAAGGAGATCATGTGGATTCCAGCGGTTCTCCTGCTCGGCCTGATGGGCTGGCTGCAACTGCGCCGGGCGCGAGCGCAGCAACTGCCACAGACCTTGTTCTGAACGAAAAAGGCGCTCCGCTGGAGCGCCTTTGGGTAGGGTGTGCCACCGCCGGTGCGCACGGCGCACCCTACGGAGCCACAGCCCTGTAGCCCGGATGCAATCCGTGGCATCGCGCCGGACCGTCCCGGATTGCATCCGGGCTACGGGATCTTGAAAACGCCCTACCCGGCCTTCGGTTTCTCCGGCCGCGTCCAGATGAACAGCGCACCGCAACTCATGCCGGCCGCGGCGAACAGCACCGACGGCAGGTGATCGACCGTCAGCAACAGGATGGTCAGGGCCACCAGCATGCTCAGGCTGGCCACCCACTTGGTGCGTCGGGCGATCAGGCCACCGTTCTTCCAGTCACGCAGCAGCGGGCCGAAGATACGATGGTTCTCCAGCCAGGCGGCCAACCGAGGTGAGCTGCGTGAAGCCGCCCAGGCGGCAAGCAGAACGAACTCGGTAGTGGGCAGCCCCGGCAGTATCACGCCGAGCATGGCCATGCCGATGCTCAGGTAGGCCACCAGCAACCACAACCAGCGCTGCCAGGCCGAACGCGCCAGCGTGGCTTCAGGCAAAACAACGTTCCAAGTGCACGGTGAAACGCTCGAAAGCGGCAATCGCCGCCGCCTCGGCCAGACGCTCCTGCTCGGCATCCAGCTCGACGCTATCGAGCACCGCCGTGAACGCTTTCCAGCCTTGTGCGCGACCACCTGCCGGCTCACCGAGATGACGCGCGCCGAAGGTTTCGCTCAGACCCAGCGCCGGCATGCGCTTGAGCAGGAAAGCTGCGCCCAACTTGGAACCTTCGGACACGAACAGCCAGGCCAATGCCTCGCCGGTGCCCATGGTCTTGTTGCGGATACTGTCATCACCCTCGGGCAAGGCGCGGTTCAGATCGGCCAGATCCAGCCTGGCCTGGTCGACGCGGCAACGCTGCGGCAGATCCGGCACCAGTTTGGTCAGCTCGGGGTCGTTGTAGAGTTTTTCCAGATCACGCTGGAACAGGTACTGGGCCGCCACGAAGTGGGAGAACCGCTCCGGGCTGCCGAACGGATCATGGCTCTTCACCAGATTGTCGAGCTTGCTGTGCGGCTCGTGAGTGACCTGGTTGAGGCGCTGCGAACGCAGCGGATGGGAAAGTTGCGAAGAAGCGTTCATGAAAAGCTCACTGATGACTGGCATGAAGTTAGACCGATCTGACGCCCTGAACAGCTGCGCGAGATGCGCAAGGCGTTCGACCACCACTGCCTTATAAAGACGAACGAACCTGCCCAGCTCCGTAAAAATAACGGTGAATTACAGCGAGGTATCGCTCGAACGACGCGCCATGGCCCCGCTCGCTAGTCGACCTTATTAAAAATGATTATTATTTATTTTGTAGTCGGCGAACCGAGCTTGCCAGTGACCATTTCCAACCTAGACAGCGTATTCATCAGCCAGCGCACCCCGCTGCTGCGTACCCTGGTGAAAATCGTGAAGAACGCCAGCATCGCCGAGGAGCTGGTGCAGGAAACCTACCTGCGGGTGGCCCGTAGCCTGCGCGAAAAACCGGTCGATCATCTCGAACCCTTTCTGTTCCAGACGGGGCGCAACCTGGCGCTCGACCACCTGCGCCGCGAACGCATGCAGTCGCGCACCATGCTCGATGACGTGCCGGACGCCATCATGCAGGCCGTCCCGGCACCAGGCTCATCCAGCGAGGACAGCCTGCATGCCGAGCGCCTCCTGCAGCGCCTGGGCAGTGCACTGGAGCAATTGAGCGAGCGCCAGCAACGCATCTTCATTCTCAGCCGCCTGCATGGCCAGGGCTATGCCGAGATCGCCGCCGAGCTGGGTGTTTCACCCAGCACGGTACAAAAAGAGCTCAAGTTGATCATGGCCTTGTGCATGACTCTGCTCGACCGCCTGAGCCCGCCGACATGAGCGACTATCGCTCACTCACACCTTCGGCCAGAATATTGCCCCCCGGTTTCGAGAACAGCCCGATGCATCAGCAGCAGGGATCACCCATCGACAGCGACACGCCGTTGAGCCAGGCGCTGGACTGGCTGCTCCTGCTGGAAAATGCCGACGACGATTGCCGGGCGCGATTCGCCGAGTGGCTGGCCGCCTCCCCGGCCAATGCCGAAGCGTTCGAACGCGCCCAGCGCTGCTGGCAAGCGCCCACACTGGTGACAGCCGCCGCTCGCCTGGAGCGCAGCAGACAGACAGCACCCAAGCGTGCGCGGCGTATCGGCAGAACCCTGGCGATTGCCGCCTCACTGTTGCTGGTAGTCGGTATCACCCTGCAAAGCGACCTGCTGCTGCGTTTGCGGGCCGACCATGTCACGGCCATCGGCCAGCGACAAAGCCTGGATCTGGCCGACGGCTCGCGCGTACTGCTCAACACAGGCAGTGCCTTCTCCAGCCAGATCGACGAGCACCAGCGCGTCACGCAACTGCTGCGTGGCGAAGCCTACTTCGACGTTGCCAAGGACAGCAGCCGCCCCTTCCAGGTTGCCGCCGGGCCCATTCTGATCTCGGTACGCGGCACCGCATTCTCCGTCCGCTATCTCGGCGACGAGGCCGAAGTCAGCGTCGAACGCGGCGAGATCGAGGTGCACACACGGGGTAACGACAGCCGCATCTACCTGGCCAGCGGCGACAGCATCCGGGTCGGCCCGGACGGTATCGGCAATCGTACCCACGGCGTCACGGCCAACCAGCTCGCCTGGGTTCAGGGCCGCCTGATCTTCGATGATCGCCCTCTGCACGAAGTGCTGGACGAGCTGCGCCGCTACTATCCCGGCTGGATCATCAGTGGCAATTCCCGCCTGGATGACCTGCGCATCACCGGAAACTACCGCCTGAGCGAACCCGCCGACATCGTGCGCTCGCTGGCACAGGTGACCTCGGCCCAGCTTCACGAATACCCGTCGCTACTGATTCTCAACTGAGAAGAATAATTTTTACGCTCTCGCAGGAGTCGTTCGTCTCGTCAGAACAATGCAAACAATTCGCATTAACTGACCGACGCACACAGAGAGCTTACCCATGTCCCTTCACACTCGACGCCAGCGTTCCCTGCGGCTGTCCAGCGCCAGCCTGTCGCTGCTGGCACTCTCCATTTCCTGCGCCAGCCTGCCACTGCTGGCTCAAGCCGCCGATGGCTCACTCGTCGCAGAACAGCAGAGTCAGAGCGGTTACCGCTTCGCCATCGAGCGCCAGCCCCTGGTTGCCGCGCTGAACGCATTCAGTGAAGTCACGGGTTGGCAAATTGGTCTGTCGGCGCAACTGGCCGACGGCATCGAGTCGCCCGGTACCAATGGCCGTCTGTCGCCAGAGCTGGCCCTGGCACGCCTGCTCGAAGGCACCGGCCTGAGCTACCGCAGCATTGGTGAGCGCAGTGTGGTGCTGGTGAAGAACCCGTCTCAATGGCTCGCCCTGCAAGCGATGACGGTCACCGCCACGCTTCACGCGCAGGATGTAAACGCCGTTCCCAGCACGGTCAGCGTGCGTGATCGAACCGTTCTGGATCGCAACAACATCAACACCATCAAGCAGCTGTTACGCGACGAGCCAGGCGTCTCCGTCGGCGGAACAGGTCAGCGCTCAGGCCTCACCGGCTACAACATCCGCGGTATCGATGGTAACCGGGTGCTGACTCAGGTCGACGGCGTCGAAATCCCTGCCAGCTTCTACTACGGCCCCTATGCCAATACCCAGCGCAACTATGTCGATCCGGAAATCATCAAGCGGGTGGAAATCCTCCGCGGCCCGGCCTCAGCGCTGTATGGCAGCAATGCCATTGGCGGGGCGGTCAGCTATTTCACACTCGACGCGAGCGACATCATCAAGGACGGCCGCGATGTCGGTGCCCGGCTGAAAAGCGGCTACAGCTCCGCAGACGAAAGCTGGCTGAATTCGGCGACCGTCGCAGGCCGCTATCAGAACTTCGATGCCCTGCTGCATCTGTCTCAGCGTAACGGCCACGAGACCGAGTCCTACGGCAATACCGGCGGTACAGGCCTGGGCCGCACCGAAGCCAACCCCGAGGACGTACGCACCACCAACGTTCTGGCCAAGCTGGGCTGGAACTACAACGACAGCGACCGCCTGCAACTGACCTACGAGAAGTACAAAGACGATCGCGACAGCAATCAACTCAGCGCCGTCGGCGGGCCGTTCAATGCCCCGACCATCGGTGTAGGACAGAACTACTACGCGGGCCGCAACGGCAACGACACAATCACCCGTGAGCGCTTCGGCCTGGAGCACAGCCTGGCCCTGGACAGCCTGCTGGCCGACAGCCTGAAATGGAGCCTGAACTACCAAATCGCCAAGACCGACCAGAGAACCCAGGAGCACTACACCGCCAGGAACTTCTTTACGCAGGCCATCACCCGCGACGTGATGCGCTATCGCAGCACCGACTACAAGGATCGCCAGTGGGTGTTCAACGCACAGTTGGACAAGGCCTTCGCCCTGGGTGAAACGGATCACCTGCTGACCTACGGTTTCAACATCAAGCACCAGGATGTGACCGGCCAGCGCAGCGGTTATGGTGTCTGCCTGCAGGCACTGGGCGCCAACTGCCCCAGCGTCGGGGCGATCAGCAACAACACGGGCGATACCCTCACCACCCAGAGCGATTTCCCAGACCCAACCGTCGATGTCTACGGCGTGTTTCTGCAGGACGAAATCCGCTGGAATCAGTGGACCTTCCTGCCAGGTCTGCGCTACGACCGCACCAAACTCAAGCCCGACCTGACCGACGAGTACCTTGCCAGCGCCCCGCCCACCAGCACCTTCGAGCCCACCGAGGCAAGCAAGACCTGGCAGCGCGTCTCGCCCAAACTCGGCGTGACCTATGCCTTCGATGAGCAATACACCGGCTTCGCCCAGTACGCAGAAGGCTTCCGTACGCCTACGGCCAAGGAGATGTATGGTCGCTTCCAGAACAACAACCCGCCCTACATCGTGGAACCCAACCCGAACCTCGACCCGGAAACCAGTCGCAGCCTGGAAGCTGGCCTGCGCGGTAACTTCGAAGGCGGCAACTTCAGCCTGGCGGTGTTCTACAACCGTTATCGCGACTTCATCGATGAAGATGCCGTAGGTGCCAATGGCGGCCAGACCATATTCCAAAGCCGCAACATCAGCCGCGCCACCATCCGCGGTGCCGAGGCCAAGGGTCGTTTGAATCTGGACAGCTTCGGCGCGCTGCCAGGTCTCTACACCCAGGGTTCGATTGCCTATGCCCGCGGTCGTGACGAAGAAAGCGGCGAGCCGCTGAACAGCGTCAACCCGCTGACCGGCGTATTCGGTCTGGGCTACGAGCAGGAGCGCTTCGGTGGCTTGCTGAACTGGACGCTGGTCAAGCGCAAGAGCCGTATCGACAACAGTGGATTCAACTCCCCGACCGGCGACGGCAGCCAGTTCGCCACGCCCGGCTACGGCATCCTCGACCTGACCGGTTACTACAAGCTGACCGACGATCTGACCATCAACGCCGGCCTGTACAACCTGACCGACAAACAGTACTGGCTGTGGGACGACGTACGCGGTTACGACGGCAATGGTGAGGCCGGTGTTACCGCTCCAGCCAACCTCGACCGCCTGAGCCAGCCCGGTCGCAACTTCGCGATCAACCTGGTCTGGGATATCTGACCTGCTCCACGCAGGGGCGACCGCAGTTGCGGCCGCTCCTGCCTAGCGGCCCACGATGCCCTGCTCGGGTACACCGAATTCAGCTTTCAATCTCGCAGCTCAAGACAACTCAACAAACAATCCAAAGCCGGCTGCCGCTGGGCCCGCCGCAACAGGGCGACCAACTCGCGGTGGAAGGTCAGCTCGCCCAGCTCGATCACCCGAAGTCTGCTTGGCCTTTGCAACCACAGCCCGGCGCGCGGCACCAGGGAGACGCCCATGCCGTTTTCCACCAGCCGCACGATAGCTTCGACCTCATCGAGTTCCAGCGCTTCACGCACGTTCAGGCGCTGCTCGCGGAGAAAGCGGCTGACCTGACGCCCACCGAACGAGGCACGGTCATAACGCACGAAGGGCTGTTCGGCGAGCAGGCGCAGCGGGTCATCACCGACCACCTCCAGCGGCGCTATCAGCACGAAAGGCTCGCGCGCCAGCGGCACTTCCAGCAGTTCCTTGGGCAAGGCGAAAGGCGGCTTGATCAGCAGGGCCAGATCCAGCTCGCCGGCATCCAGTTGGCTGAACAGCTGCAACGACACGCCCGGCACCAGTTTCAGCTCCACAAGCGGAGCCAGCTGGCGAAAACGCGGCAGTGCCTCGGCCAACAGCCCGGTTTGCAAGGTGGCGATGGCACCGACACGCAACTCCCCCTGCCACTGATCGGCCGCCTGCGGCAGCGCCATTTGTGCGTACAAGGCGAGCATCTGCTCGGCCAATGGCAGCGCATGCCGGCCCGCCGCGTTGAGCACGGCGGCCCGGCCGCTGCGGTCGAACAGGCGCACGCCGAGGTGCTGTTCCAGCACGCGCATCTGCGCACTGACCGCCGACTGGGTCAGGCCAACCTGCTGGCCGGCGGCGGCAAAAGTACCCAGGCGGGCGACGGTGATGAAGGTTTTCAGCTCGCGCAGCATCGACACCTCAATTGATCAAAAATATTTTAGCTTGCGAGCAAGGATATTCGCTTTCAATCAATTCTGCTGTTGTTAGGCTGGTGCGAAAAATCAACAGAGGTATGCCGTGATGTCCCTTGCTCCCTTTCACCTGGCGATTCCCGTCTACGACCTGGCTGCAGCGCGTTTTTTCTATGGCGAGGTGTTCGGTTGCGCCGAAGGCCGCAGCAGCGAGCACTGGGTGGACTTCGATTTCTTCGGCCACCAGTTGGTGATTCATGAAGCGCCGAAGATGGCCTATCAGGAATCCGCCGTCAGCAATCCAGTGGACGGCCACGACGTACCGGTACCGCACTTCGGCGTGGTGCTCGGCTGGAATGACTGGGAGGCCCTGGCCGAGCGCCTGCGCAGCCGCGAGACGAAGTTCGTCATCGAGCCCTACGTGCGCTTCAAGGGCCAGGTCGGCGAGCAGGCCACCATGTTCCTCCTCGACCCTTGCGGCAATGCCCTGGAGTTCAAGGCCTTCAAGGATATTGGCCAGCTGTTCGCCAAGTGAGCCACGCCCCTACAGCGCGGCCGTTTCCTGCACGCGCTCGGGCAACAGCTCGCGCAGTTCGTCGTTGGCCTCAAGCAGCAACGGCAACAGCGCGCGCAACACCGTAGGCTTGAGGTGGGCGCAAACATCGGCCTGGCGTGGCAGCGGCAGCCCACCGAGCACCCGCGCCGAGATAGCCACGTTGTCATCGGCGGCGGCGGCTTCGGTCAACCTGCACAGATACCCGGTGGAGAAGCTGCGCAGGCTCTGCACGATCAGGTCGATGTCGACGATATGCCGGGCGATCTGCAGCACGTGGTCGGCGTCGTTGATGCCGTAGATCAGCACCTTCACCTGTTTGGCCGACAGGCACTCGGCGTAGCGCGCAGCCGTGGCGAAGGCGCCGATCACGCAGAGCTGGCGGGCCACCTGTAGATGCACCTCGTCCGGCAGGGCAAGGTAGGCGTCGAGGATCAGTCGCGGATCGAGATGGGTGGTGACCTGGGCGAGAAACTCGATGGGCAGTTCGAGAATCAGCTCGCGCAACTGCTCTGCCGGCATATGTGGCGACAACTGCGCGGCCTGTACCGGGCCGAGCTTCTGCACCAGCGCCGCTTTCACCGCCACCGGCGCCATGCTCTGTGAGGCCAGCAGCAGACGCTGCGCCATGCTCAGGGAGGGGGCCTTGGCCATCGGGGTGCTCCTTCACGACAGGGGACGTGCAGCATCCCGCAGCGCATCAGAGCAGCGCAGCCATCTTTGCTCCGGTCAGCACCACGCGCGCGTCACGGGCTGGGTAGAGAGGAAACGCCGTCACCCCAGCGGGCGGTCGATCTGCGCGCGCAGCAGTTCGGCAAAGGCGCTGGCTTCGATCGGCCGGCTGATCAAAAAGCCCTGGATCTCGTCGCAGGCCTGGCTCTTGAGGAAATCCATCTGCGCCTGGGTCTCGACACCCTCGGCCACCACCTTGAGTTCCAGGCTGTGGGCCATGGCGATGATCGCGCGGGTGATGGCGGCATCCTCACCACCTGGCGACAGGTCGCGAATGAAGGTCTGATCGATCTTCACGTAGTCCACCGGGAAGCGCTTGAGGTAGCTGAGCGAGCTGTAACCGGTACCAAAGTCGTCGATGGCCAGTTTCACCCCGAGGTTGCGCAGTTGCTGGAAGGTGGCGATCACGCTGTCGACGTTGTCGAGCATCTGGCTCTCGGTCAGCTCCAGCTCCAGCCAGTGCGGCGCCAGGCCGGTCTCGTCGAGCACCTGACGCACCAGGCTGGCGAGGTTGCCCTGGCGTAGCTGATGCACCGACAGGTTGACCGAAACACGGATATTCGCCAGCCCCTGGCGCTGCCATTCGCAGGCCTGGTAGCAAGCCTGGCGCAGGACGAACTCGCCGATGGGCACGATCAACCCGGTTTCCTCGGCCAGGCCGATGAACTCGCCCGGCGCAATCAGCCCCTGCTCGGGGTGGCGCCAGCGCACCAGCGCCTCGGCGGCACTGAGACTGTCATCACGCAGATCCAGCTTGGGCTGGTAGAACACCTCCAGCTGGCCATCGTCGATGGCCTTGCGCAGGCGGTTCTCCAGTTGCAGGCGCTCCAGGGTGCAGGCCTGCAGGTTGTCGGTGAAGAACTGGAAGGTGTTGCCGCCCAGGTGCTTGGCATGTTGCACGGCCATGTTGGCCTGGCTGATCAGGGCGCTGATCTCACGGGCGTAATCCGGCAACAAGCTGATACCCAGCGAGGCGCTGACCACCAGTTCGTGGCCGCCGACGGTCATCGGCACGCGCAGTTTGGCCAGCAACCGACTGGCTACCCGCGCCAGGCTGGACAGGCTGCCGTAGGCGTCAAGGATGATGGCGAACTCATCGCCCGACAGCCGCGCGATGCAGTCCGCTTCCGGCACGGCCTGAGTCAGGCGGCGGCTCATCTGCCGCAGCAGCTGGTCGGCGACTTCATGGCCGAGGCTGTCGTTGAGCAGCTTGAAGCGGTCCAGGTCGATATGCACCAGGGCAATGCTGCGACCGCTCTGCCGTGCTCGCTGGCTGGCCTCGTGCAGGCGTTCCTTGAACAGGCTGCGGTTGGCCAGGCCGGTCAGTTCGTCGTAATGCGACAGGTAACGCAGGCGCTCTTCGGCCTCGCGCCGTGCGGTCAGATCGGCAAAGAAGCCGACGATATGGCTGGGCCGGCCGGCTGCATCACGAACCAGGTTGAGCTGCAGCCACTGCGGGTAGAGTTCGCCACTCTTGCGTGTCTCGATCAGTTCACCCTGCCAGGTGCCGCTGCTGTCCAGCTCCTGGCGGATCATCTGGTACTGCTGACGCATCTCACGGCTGCCGATCAGGCTGGTGACCCGGCGCCCGAGCACGTCCTCGCGGCTGTAGCCAGTCACTGCGCTGAACGCTCGGTTCACGGCGAGCAGGCGGTAGTCCGGATCGAGGATGCAGATACCCTCGCTGGCGGCTTCGAATACCGTCGCCGCCAGACGTTGCTGTTCTTCCTGCTGGCGGCGCACGCTGATGTCGCGTCGCGTACCGAGCATCCGCAGCACCCGACCATTGGCGTCGCGCTCGACTGCGCGGCCGCGGTCTTCTATCCACACCCAGTGGCCATCGGCATGCCGCACGCGGTACTCGATGTGGTAATCCTCGCTGCGCCCTTTCATGTGCGCCACCAGCGCCCGGCGCAGTGCCGGCAGATCGTCCGGGTGCAGCCGCGGGGTGAGATCGCGCAGCATCACCTGTACCTGCTCGGGCTCCAGGCCGAACAGCTCGCGCAGGTGCGAGTGATGCACCTGGTCGCTCTGCAGATCCCAGTCCCACAGCCCCAGTTCGCTGGCCTCGAGCGCCAGGCTCAGGCGCGCCTGGCTCTTGCCCAGGGCGTGGGTCGCCTCATCCAGTTCCAGGGTGCGCTCGGCGACACGCATCTCCAGTTCACCATGGGCGCCACGCAGCTCGCGCTCGGCACGGCGGCGCTGCTCCACCTCGCGTGCCAGCTCTTCGTTGAGGCCTTCGGCCTGCTGCTTGGCCTGCTGCAGATGGGCGATCAGCGCCAGGTTGTGGAAACGCCGCACCAGGCTGCGCTGCACCAGGCGGTTGACCTGCCAGGCCACCACCAGCAGCGCGAGAAAGAGGATGACGCTGAGCAAGCCCCAGCCGCGTTGCAGGCTGTTATCGCTCAGCAGTAGGAAGGCCGCCGATGGCACCAGGCATGGCAGGGCGAAGGTAAGGAAGGCCGAGAGGCTGACGGCGTAAGCCACACTGGCGGAGAGGATCGCCGCGGCGATCAGGCCGTAGACCAGTGCCTGCTGGTAGAACACATCGGCGGGCACCAGGGCGATCACGGCGAAGGCCAGGGTCAAGCCGGAGGCGCCGGCGCCGAACAGGAAGATACGCCGCCAGTAGGATTCGGCCTGACGGCTGGGCAAGGCCTCGCTGAACGCGTTCACCTGGGTCAGGCGCAGCAACACCAGCAGCACCACCCAGCCCAGCCATCCGGCCAGCAACGGCGTGCTCTGCTGATCCCACAGCAACAAGGTGCCCGCCAGCCCGACCAGCAGCATCAGCATGGTCGGCAGGCGCGAGCCCTGATAAAGCAGGCGGGTACGCTCGGCGGCAATATCCGTGGCGAACTGACGCTCGGCCAGCTGCGGATCCAGCGTCACCTCTTGTACTACGGCGCTAGGAGTGGCGGTCATAGGCGATGTTCTTGTAATGGTTGCCTGAGGGTCTGCGCCACGTTTTGGCAGCGGTCACAGCCCTGACGTGGCCGGAGAATACCCGAGACAGACGCGGTGCCCAACCAGCATGTGACCAATTTCACGGGTTGACGCCTAACTTTTGGCGCAATGATGGCCTTTCGCCTGCCTGCAGCCGCCATTTGCGGCCTGACCTGCCGGTCGTCGGCTGCTCGCCAGCGCTTTGCAGGTGTCGCTCGAACTGCCTGCGAGACGCTTGCGGCACCCCGGCAACAGCTCCTAGGATGGGCACCTTTCGCACTCAGGGACGAACGGCCCACTCCCCATGGACGACCTGCAACAACGCTGGCTTTTGGCCCTTTCCGCACCGATGGTGGCGATCAACGCCAACTCGGGCGCGCAATACGCGCTACCTAATTTCTATCCGGACAGCGAGTTCATCGATCTCAGCGAGTCCTGGGATATCGCTGACCGCCCCGCACTGCTGGCGATGATCCAGCGCATGACCGACGACGGCCATGCGCGCGACCTCAGCGGTGCCTACTGGGACAACGCGCGCCTGCTGCCGAGTGAATGGCAGGCGCTGGTCGACAGCCTGGACGCAAGCCAGCAGGTGGCTTATCGCTACGTTGCCGACACCATCCTGGTCTGCGGCTCGGGCGGCATCCGCGCCTGGGATCTGGGGCGCATGAGCTTTCTCGCCCGCATCGGGCAGCTCAACGGCTGGCTGAGCTTCGAGGAAAACCTCTGGCTGCACAGCCGCCTGAGCCTGCGCGCCCGCTACTACTACCAGGGCTGGCACAGCTACCTGGCCGGTTTTCTCATCGGCCGCTGCTACTGGAACTGCCTGGGCCACGAGCAACCAGACGAACAGGCGCTGTGCATCAGCCGCCAGGGCAGCGACCCGACGCACCGCGCCCTGGTGCGCGAACTGACACTGAACCCGGCCGCAGGCTTCGATGAACTGCCCTGGGACATGGAACTGGATCTGCCGGAAAAACCGGCATCGCTGGAGGCGTTCGACTGGTCATGAGTTGCTGGGAACGCCTCGGCATAGAGCCGACCGACGATCAGAACACCATCCGCAGCGCCTACCGCGCACGCCTGCCCGAGGTGCACCCGGAGCGCGACCCCGAGGGTTTCCAGGCGCTACGCAGTGCCTATGAAGACGCCCTGCGCCACGCCCGCGGTGAAGCATCCACCCCCCATGAGCAGGCCGCCCTGCCCAGCGCCAACGAGCAGGCCGTCCAACAGCTCGTCGAATTGCTGCAGGATGCCGCCCGACGCTTTCGCCCCGAGGCCTGGCAGGACTATTGCCGGATGCTCGACCAGTTGCCGCTGGACGTGCTGGAAAGCATCGACGGCCCGCTGCGCGGCCTGCTGCTGAGCAACGGCCCCCTGTCGCACCGCTGCGTGACCCTGCTTACCGAGCGCATGGCCTGGGCCAATCACCTGATGCAGCTGCCCTTCGAGGAGGCCGAGGCGCTCGACCAGTTTCTCCAGCGCATCGCCGAGCCCGACCCGTTCGACCTCGCCACGCTGTCCGAATGGCCGGGCGTCGCCCAGGTGGAAAACCTCTGGTACGTACGCACCCTGGAGCACCTGTTCAACAATCGGCCGCTGCAGGAATTTCGTGGCTGGTGCTCGCTCGATCTGTGCCTGCCGATGCCAGCCGACCCGGCCTACTACCCACGCCTGTATCGCCAGTGCACCCTGGCCGGCGTGGCACTCGGCGATGCGCTGGATTACTACCAGGCCCAGCATGACGCCACCCCGGACGATCTCGACACGCAGTACCTGCTGGCCTTGCAGAAGCAGCACCATGACCAGGATGCCCTCGACCTGTGGAGTCGCCTGTGGCAGGAACGCGAGATGCCCGAGGCCGCCGCCTGGTTGCTGGCCTGGTGCGCACACCACTCGCCTGAGCGCCTGCCGCTGTTGATCCTGGCATTCAACCGCAGCCAGAGCGCGCTCGGCCATCAGCACCCGCTCGACGCCTATCATCTGGCCGATGGCGAACCGGCGCAGAACCCGCAGACCCTGGCGCGCTGGCAACGCGCCGCCAAGACCGAGCTAACGCCACTGGCGCGCACCTTCGTCGCCTGGCAACTGGGCGACAGTGAATGGCCCTTTCTCGCCGAACTGCTTGGTGCAGCGGACGAACCGCTCACCCGCCTCTACCGCCAGGCCTGGCTGCTGCAACGTGGTGACGACGCCGATCTCGAGCCGCTGTTGAACCTGCAAGCCGGCGACCATCCGCTCGATGCCGTACTGGTACACGGGCTGCAGCACCAGGCCCGGCAACAGCGCCAGTGGCTAAGCGAGTCGCCCGCCTTGCAGGCGCTGCAGCAGGCACTGAGCACGCCAGGCGCCGTGTTGCCAGAAGCTCTGCGCGACAACACCGTGGCCCGCGCGCAGATGTTGCGCGGGCTCAGACGCTTGCGCCGATATGACCAAGCGACGCTGCAACGCCTGGGCGAGTTGCTCGCGCCGCTGCCCAGTTGGCTGCTACCGTCCTGCCTGCAGTTGCAACTGACCCTGCAGCGTAGCGCCCGCAGCCTGCCAGCGATTCCTGACGATGCCGCTGCCCGCTGGCACTGGCAGCGCCAGACACTGTTGCTGCTGGGCCTGCTGGAGCAGCCTGAACAATGGCTGGAGCAACTGGAGCAAACCCTCGCCGAGCTGCCGACCGATACCGAGCACCCGGCACATACGGCCAAGGCCCAATTGCTGGCAGCGGCCACCACGCCACGTCGCTGGATACTGAATCTCGATGAAGGCGATCCGCTGCAAGGCCTGATCGCGGCCGGGCAGGTCAGCCCGGATATTCTCCTCGACAGCCAACGCCTGCCATCGGTCGCACGTCTCGAGGCCTGCGCCCAGCAATACAGTGACGAGCTGACCAGCGACCCGTTCGGCCAGATGCTGCTCGACGCCCTGCTTCATCACGATCCGGATCTGCCGCAGGAACAGCGTAGCCAGGCCTTGCAACGGCTCCTGGCGTTCACCTGCCCAGGCACCTGGTTCGAACCGTTTCGCGAGGGACTGGTCAAGGGACGGCCGCAGAACCTGGCGCAATCGATCTGCACGGACAACGGCCTGGTGTTCGCCACCATGCAGGCGATCTTCGATGGCATGCGCGACCTGCTTGGCAACACCAAGCCGCATTTGCCCGCGACCAGCCTGCTGCGCAAGTTGCAGAAAGCCAAGGACTCCAGCGCCACACCGCCGGCAGTGCGCCTGGCCATCACCCTGCTGCTGTCGCGCTGCGAGCGCCTGCTGCCCGAGCACGCGCCGACGACCTGGCGGTCGCAGTGGCAGTTCTGGCGCCTTGGCGGCCGGCTGAACCGGATCAACTTCAGCCTGCAGGCGGTTGCCGTGGTGGGGGCGGCGCTGCCCCTGACCTTGCTCGCGGACAAACTGAGCAGCAACCTGGCACTGGCGGTGCTCGGCGGCGCCTTCCTCGTCCTGGTCACCTGCCTGCTGCGCCGCCTGCATGACATGAGCCGGGGCATCGGCACCCTGCTGATGTTGCTGCTGGGCAGTTTCCTGCTGCCCTACATGTTGCTGACCCTGTTCTTCTGGCCAGGCGATCCGCTGCCCAACCGTTACGGCCCAGCAGGTGGCAAGGCGAAGACCGCCACGCAGGGCTTGCAGGCGAGCTTGCGCCACCTGAACGGGGTTCGGGACTGATACCCAGGCCGTGCGCGCCGGTTTTGCGGTGCGCGCGGCGCACCCTACCCGCTCGCGTCAGAAGCGCAGCGCGTCCAGTTGCTGCTCCAGGCGCTGACGCGCGGCGGCGATCGGTTGCTCCTGCTGGGCACCGAGCACGCTCTGGAACTCGTCCAGCCACAGGCCGATCTGCTCGCGTTCCGCACCCAGAGTCTGCATCCAGGCACGCTCCAGACGCGCCAGCAGGGTACGGTTGGGCAAGGTATCGCGCGGGTGGATCTTCAGCCCGGCCAGGCGCGCCTGACTGGTGGCACGGGCCTCGGCGCTCAGGCCAGTGGGACTGCGGTCGATCACGTGACCATGACGCTGGCCACTCTCCAGGGTCACGTCCACTTCCAGCAGGCCGTTGATGTCGTAGCTGAAACGCACGTCCAGCGCCTGCACCTGACCGGTCTGCGCCAGCTTCACTTCGAAGGCATCGACGAAGATGTTGTCACGCACCCACGGACGCTCGCCCTGGTAGACCTCGATACGGATGTATTCCTGCTGCGCATGGGTGGTGTAGTAGCGCTGCACGCGCGACGCCGGGATCACCGTGTTGCGCTCGATGATCGGTGAGAAGGCGCCGGGCTGCTCGTCGCTGCGCCGCGAGGAAATACCCAGCGTATAAGGGCAGACGTCGGTGAGGATGAGTTCCTCGATGGCCTGGTCACGCGCCTTGCAGGCGGCCTGCGCGGCAGCGCCGAGGGCGACGATGGTGTCCGGGTCGAGGTGGCGGTAGGGCAGACGACCAAACAGGGTGGCGACCAGTTGCTGCACCGCGCTCATCCGCGTGGCGCCGCCGACCAGCACCAGGCTGTCGAGATCGCGCGGGTTGAGCCGGGCGTCACGCAAGGCCTGCTCGATCGGCTGGCGCAGGCGAGTCAGCAGCGGCGTCCAGATCTGCTGCGCGCGGGCGTCATCTAGTTGCCACTGGCGCCCGTTCCAGTCGAGGGTCTGCGGCCCTTCGGCGAGACGCCGCTTGAGCTGCTCCAGGGCGTCTTCGAGACTGGCCAGTTCCTGGCCTTCCAGCTCGCTACGCGACAGTCCCCAGTCGCTCAGGCAGGCCTTGAGCAGAGCTTCGGTGAAGTCCTCGCCGCCGAGGAAGTTGTCGCCGGTGGAGGCGTGCACCTCGATCAGCGGCAGGGCGTATTCCAGCACGGTCACGTCGAAGGTACCGCCGCCCAGGTCGAAAATCAGCGAGCGCTGCAGCGGTTGCTCGTGCAGGCCATAGGCCATGGCGGCAGCAGTCGGCTCGTTGATCAGGCGCTCGACACTGAGCCCAGCCAGCTCGGCGGCGAATACCGTGCGTTTGCGCTGCTCGTCGCTGAAATAGGCCGGAACCGAGATCACCGCAGTCGTCACCGGCACACCGAGATACGCCTCGGCATCGGCCTTGAGCGACCCCAGCACCAGCGCCGAGAGCTCTTCGGGGGTGAACTGGCGATCACCCAGGGTGAAGCGCTTGTCACTGCCCATGAAGCGCTTGAAGGCGGCCACGCTGCGCAGCGGGTGGGTGGTCAGGCGCGCTCGGGCGGCAGCGCCGACGAGAATGCTGCCGTCTTCGTCCAGGCTCACTGCCGAGGGCGTGAGCACATCGCCAAGGGCGTTGGGGATGAGTTCGGCGCGGCCCTCACGCCAGACGGCGATCAGGCTGTTGGTGGTGCCCAGGTCAATGCCCAGCAGCGGGCTGTGCGTGGCGAGGGTAACGGTCGACATCGACTGTGCGGCTCTCTCAAATCCATTGAAGGGCGCAGTCTACCCCGCGCACAGGCCCCGGCAAACCGCCTCGTCGACGCGACTTCAGGGCAATCGGATGAGCACTCCGAATCCGGAGAGCATCGTCATTCCCGCGCAGGCGAGAATCCAGTGAGAACGGTGACACCGAACACCTGGATCCCCGCCTGCGCGGGGACGACGGGAAACCTCTGCGATGCGCCCATGGCTCCAGGCCTTTCGCTTGATCCTGTTTCAGACGACAACCCTGAGCGCGGTTTGCCCTCCCCTGTCCGGCCCCCTAGAATGCCGCGATGCAAAACGACCTCGAACAGAAACTCAAGACTCTCAATCCAGCCCAGTACCACGCGGTCACCACACCGCCGGGCCATCAACTGGTGCTGGCCGGTGCCGGCTCGGGCAAGACCCGCGTGCTGGTGCACCGCATCGCCTTCCTGATCCAGAGCCTGAATGTCTCGCCGCACAGCATTCTGTCGGTGACCTTCACCAACAAGGCCGCCGCCGAGATGCGCCATCGCATCGAGGACATGCTCGGGCAGAACCCGGCCGGCATGTGGGTCGGTACGTTCCACGGCCTGGCCCACCGCCTGCTGCGCGCACACTGGCAGGAGGCGAAGCTGGCGGAGAACTTCCAGATTCTCGACTCCGATGACCAGCAACGCCTGATCAAGCGGGTGATACGCGAGCTGGGCCTGGACGAGCAACGCTGGCCAGCCAAGCAGGCGCAGTGGTTCATCAACGAGCAGAAGGACGAAGGCATCCGTCCGCAAGGCATCCAGGCCAGCGGCGACCTGTTCCTGGCCACCATGCGCAGCATCTATGAAGCCTACGAGGCGGCCTGCGCACGCACCGGGGTGATCGACTTCGCCGAGCTGCTGCTGCGCGCGCTCGACCTGTGGCGCGACAATGCCGGCCTGCTGGCGCATTACCAGAAGCGCTTCCGCCATATCCTGGTCGACGAATTCCAGGACACCAACGCCGTGCAGTACGCCTGGCTGCGCTTTCTCGCCAAGGGCGGCGAGAGCCTGATGGTGGTGGGTGACGACGACCAGTCGATCTACGGCTGGCGCGGCGCGAAAATCGAGAACATCCAGCAGTTCGACAGTGATTTCGCCGATGCCGAGATCATTCGCCTGGAGCAGAACTACCGCTCCACGGCCAATATCCTCAACGCGGCCAACGCCCTGATCGCCAACAACCAGGGGCGTCTTGGCAAGGAGCTGCGTACCGACGTAGGCGATGGCGAGCTGTTGAGCCTGTATTCCGCCTTCAACGAACACGATGAAGCGCGCTACGTGGTCGAGACGATCGAGGACGCCCTGCGCAAGGACGGCCTCAAGCGCAGCGAAATCGCCATTCTGTATCGCTCCAACGCCCAGTCGCGGGTGCTGGAAGAGGCGCTGCTGCGCGAGAAGATTCCCTACCGTATCTACGGCGGCCAGCGCTTCTTCGAGCGCGCCGAGATCAAGAACGCCATGGCCTACCTGCGCCTGCTCGACGGCCGCGGCAACGATGCGGCGCTGGAGCGCATCATCAACGTGCCAACGCGCGGGATTGGCGAGAAGACCATCGAGACCATCCGCGAGTACGCCCGCGCCCATGATGTACACATGTGGGAGGCGATCCGCCTGATGCTGGCGGTCAAGGCCCTGCCGGGTCGGGCGTCCGGCGCACTGGCCGGTTTCATCGAGCTGATCGAGAACCTGGCCGAGCAGGTGCTGGCCATGCCGCTGCACCAGATGACCCAGGTGGTCATCGAGAAAAGCGGCCTGCTCGCCTATCACGAAGCGGAAAAGGGCGAGAAGGGCCAGGCCCGAGTAGAGAACCTTGAGGAACTGGTCAGCGCCGCGCGTACCTTCGAGAACGACGAAGACGACGAGCTGACCCCGCTGCAGGCCTTCCTCACCCACGCCTCGCTGGAGGCCGGTGATACCCAGGCCGCCGAGAACGAGGACAGCATTCAACTGATGACCCTGCACAGCGCCAAAGGCCTGGAGTTCCCTCTGGTGTTCCTGGTTGGCATGGAAGAGGGTCTGTTCCCGCACAAGATGAGCCTGGAAGAACCGGGCCGACTGGAAGAAGAACGCCGCCTGGCCTATGTCGGCATTACCCGTGCCATGCAGAAGCTGGTGATCAGTTACGCCGAGACCCGGCGTCTCTACGGTAGCGAGACCTACAACAAGGTCTCGCGCTTTGTCCGCGAAATTCCCGCGCCGCTGATTCAGGAAGTGCGTCTCTCCAACAGCGTCAGCCGCCCCATGAGCAACAGCTCGATGAGTGGCAGCAGCCTGTTCGCCGGCAGCGCCGTGCCAGAGACACCCTTCAGCCTGGGCCAGCGCGTCTCGCACAGCCTGTTCGGCGAGGGCACCATTCTCAATTTCGAGGGTGCCGGCGCACAGGCAAGGGTGCAGGTGAATTTCGAAAGCGAAGGCAGTAAATGGCTGATGCTGGCATATGCCAAGCTGCAAGCCCTGTAGGGCCCATTCCAAGTAACGACACGACCGCATCTGGAGAATATTGATGAATCGCCGCAACCTGTTCGGCGCTGCCCTGGCCCTGATGGCCGCCATTGGCCTGGTCGGCTGCAAGGACGACAAGGCAGGCAGTGAACCAGCCGCCGCCAGCGCAGCCCCGGCGCAGACTTTCCACTGGAAAATGGTCACCGCCTGGCCGAAGAACTACCCGGGCCTCGGCACCGCAGCCGAACGCCTGGCCGACCGTATAAACGCCATGAGCGCCGGGCGCCTGACCGTCAAGGTCTATGCCGCCGGTGAACTGGTTCCCGCCCTCGAAGTGTTCGACGCGGTCTCCCGCGGCACCGCCGAGATGGGCCACGGCACCCCCTACTACTGGAAGGGCAAGGTACCGGCCGCGCAATTCTTCAGCAGCGTGCCGTTCGGCCTCTCCACCCTGGAAATGAACGCCTGGCTCAGCCACGGCGGCGGCCAGGCCCTGTGGGACGAGACCTACGCGCCGTTCGGCGTGAAGCCGCTGTCGGCCGGCAACACCACCATGCAGATGGGTGGCTGGTTCAACAAGGAAATCAACACCCTGGCCGATATCCAGGGCCTGAAGATTCGCATGCCGGGCCTCGGCGGCGAAGTCTGGAGCAAGCTGGGTGCGATCACCGTCAACCTGCCCGGCGGTGAAATCTTCACCTCGCTGCAGACCGGTGCCATCGACGCCACCGACTGGGTCAGCCCCTACAACGACTTGGCTTTCGGCCTGCACCAGGCGGCCAAGTACTACTACTTCCCGGGCTGGCAGGAGCCGCAGGCAGTGGTCGAGTCCATGGTCAACCAGAAGGCCTTCGACGCCCTGCCAGCCGACCTGCAGGCCATCGTCGTCGAAGCCGCCCGCGCCTCGACTCTGGACATGATGGACGACTACGTCTTCAACAACGCCAAGGCGCTGCAGAACCTCAAGGATCACGGCGTGCAGTTCAAGCGCTTCCCTGACGACGTGCTGCAGGCCATGCGTCAGCAGTCCGAAGAGGTGCTCGATGCCCTGGCAGCCGAGAACGACCTCAACGCGCGCATCCTGGCCTCGCAACGAGCCTTCCTGAAAGAAGCCAGTGCCATGCACGAGCTCTCCGAGAAAGAGCTGTACAACTGGCGTTGATCGCCTTGCTACGGGGCCGCTCTGGCCCCGTTTTTCTTTGTGGAAATACTGCCCATGCGCCTGACTGCCCTGCTGCTTCTGCCCCTGCTCGCCTTCGGCCTGATCGGCTGCAAGGATGACGCGAAACCCGCCACGGCGGCCGCCGCGCCTGCGCAGAGCTTCCACTGGAAAATGGTTACCACCTGGCCGAAGAACGCGCCGGGTACCGGCATGGCCGCCGAGCGGCTGGCCGAGCGCATCAACGCCATGAGCGCTGGTCGCCTGACCGTCAAGATCTACGCTGCTGGCGAACTGGTACCGGCCCTCGAAGTGTTCGATGCCGTATCGCGCGGCACCGCCGAGCTCGGCCACGGCACCCCCTATTACTGGAAAGGCAAAGTGCCCGCCGCGCAGTTCTTCGGCGCCGTGCCCTTCGGCCTGTCCACCCTGGAAATGAACGCCTGGCTCAGCCACGGCGGTGGTCAGGCCCTGTGGGACGAGGCCTACGCGCCCTTCGGCCTCAAGCCGCTGACCGCCGGCAACAGCACCATGCAGATGGGCGGCTGGTTCAACAAGGAAATCAACAGCCTGGATGACATCAAGGGCTTGAAGATCCGCATGCCGGGCCTGGGCGGCGAAGTCTGGAGCCGACTTGGCGCCACCACCGTGGTGCTGCCGGGCGGCGAAATCTTCACCTCGTTGCAAAGCGGCGCCATCGACGCCACCGACTGGGTCAGCCCCTACAACGACCTGGCCTTCGGCCTGCACAAGGCAGCCAAGTATTACTACTACCCCGGCTGGCAGGAGCCGCAGTCGGTGCTGGAACTGCTGATCAACCAGAAGGCCTTCGACGCCCTGCCGGCCGACCTGCAGGCCATCGTCACCGAAGCGGCGCGCGCGGCCACCCTCGACATGATGGATGACTATGTCTTTCACAATGCCCT
The DNA here is from genome assembly GCF_003008615.1 of Pseudomonas mendocina. Lineage (NCBI taxonomy): Bacteria > Pseudomonadati > Pseudomonadota > Gammaproteobacteria > Pseudomonadales > Pseudomonadaceae > Ectopseudomonas > Ectopseudomonas mendocina. Next base: position 2,374,736 of record NZ_CP027657.1, on the reverse strand, counting down.
GGCGCTGGACGAGCTGAAGAAGAGCGGCACGCTGCTCAAGCGCTTCCCCGACGAAGTGCTGCAGGCCATGCAGCGCGAAACCGATCAGGTACTGGGCGACCTGGCCGCGCAGAGCGAATTGAACGGTCGTATCTGGGCCTCGATGAAAGCCTTCCAGGCGCTCGCCACCTCGATGCACGCCTTGTCCGAGAAAGAGCTGTACGACTGGCGCTGAGCCTGACGGCTCGCGACATTGGCGGTGCGCACGGCGCACCCTACGCCAATACCCCATGCATACGGAGCCTTCAGGCTCCGTTTGTCGTTCAGGCCTGCAGTTCAGGCCCTGGCGACCATACTTCCCGGATGAAGAAAAAGCCGACCGACCCCGCCCATATCCTCGATACCGCCCTGCAACTGGCCGACATCTGCGGCTGGGAGCGCCTTCATCTGTTCGACGTGGCCGCTGCCCTGGAAATTGGCCTCGACGATATCGCCCGCCACTACCGCGACAAGGATGACCTCGTCGAGGCCTGGTTCGACCGTGCCGACCTGGCCATGCTCAGCCACGCCAGAAATCCCGAGCTGAAAGCCCTGAACGCCGAACAACGCCTGGAAAGCTGCCTACTGGCCTGGCTCGACAGCCTCGCAACGCATCGCGCCGTCACCGGGCAGATGCTGTTGTACAAGCTCGAGCCTGGTCACATTCACCTGCAGGTACTCGGCCTGATGCGTGTCAGCCGCACCGTGCAGTGGTGGCGCGAAGCCGCCGGAAGGCAATCCCTGCACCTGCGCCGCATCGCCGAAGAAACCTTGCTGACCAGCGCCTATCTGCGCAGCTTCGTACACTGGCTGCGCCATCCCGAAGAAGCGCATGCCGACTTCCGTGCCTACCTGCGCCGCCAACTGCGCTGCGGCCCTCTACCCCTGCTGCTGCAACGCCCGTAAGGTGCGCCATGCGCAGCGGAGGCTACGTCAGTATTAAACCGGTGCGCACGGCGCACCCTACTGCGGGCAAAAGCTGGAAACATTCTGTCACTGGTCATGCCTGCCCATGACGGGCAAGATGCCGACCAAGCTTTTCCACAAGAGAGAAAACCGTGATGCAGCGTTTCCTCAGTATCGCCATGGTTCTGTGCCTGGCACTGACCTTCAGTTTCGAAGCCCACGCCAAACGTTTTGGCGGTGGCAAATCCTTCGGTTCCGCCCCCAGCCACCAAACCCGCCAGGCCACTCCGCCGGCGCAATCGGCTGCTCAGGCTCCTGGTCGTCAACCTGCCGCTGCCGCCAGCGGTGCTTCGCGCTGGCTCGGCCCACTGGCTGGCCTGGCTGCCGGTGGTCTGCTGGCTTCCATGTTCATGGGTGACGGCTTCGAAGGCCTGCAGATCATGGACATGCTGATCTTCGGCCTGATCGCCTTCCTGCTGTTCCGCTTCCTCGCCGCCCGTCGTGCCCGCCAGCAGCCGCAAGCCGCAGCCGCCGGCGGCGCTCCGTACCAGCGTGAAATGCCGAGCGCAGCCAACGCTCCGGCAGCTGGCAGCAATATCTTCGGTGGTCGCCTGGCTTCGGCCGCTCCGGTGATCAACGCGCCGGCCTGGTTCAACGAGCAGAGCTTCCTGGCCGCTGGCCGTGAGCACTTCATGAACCTGCAGCAACACTGGGACGCGAACGAGATGGACAAGATCGCCGAGTTCGTCACCCCGCAGCTGCTGGACTTCCTCAAGCGCGAGCGCGCTGAACTGGGTGATGGCTTCCAGTCCACCTACGTCGATGACCTCGACGTGCAACTGGATGGTGTCGACGATAACGCCGAGAAGACCATCGCCACCCTGACTTTCAGCGGCGTATCGAAGACCTCGCGCTTCGACCAAGGCGAGCCGTTCAGCGAAAGCTGGCGCCTGGAGCGTGCCCAGGGCGACAACCAGCCTTGGCTGATCGCGGGTATTCGCCAGAACTGATCGCACCGCGCACCAACGAAAACCCTGGGCTTGCCCGGGGTTTTTCATTTCTGCCGCTCAGCCATCAGGTGGTGCGCTCGGCCGCACGGCGCATGCCGACATGCGGGATGTCGTCCTCCAGGTAGACCTCGGTCACCGCGGCGAAGCCATAGCGCTCGTAGTAGCCCTGCAGGTGCGCCTGCGCCGACAGGTAGACCGGCACACCCGGCCAGCGCTGACGGCACTCGGCCAACGCACGCTCCATCAACTGGTGGCCCAGACCAGTACCCCGCGCCACCTCGGCGACCAGCACGCGGCCGATCACCACCTCGCCCTCCATGCGCTGCGGGTCGAGCAGGCGCAGGTAGGCCACCAGGCCACGCTCGTCACGCGCCAGCAAATGATGGGTATCCCCGAGCAGATCCTGCCCGTCGGTTTCCAGATAAGGGCAATGCTGCTCCACCACGAACACCTGGGTACGCAGCGCCAGCAGCTCATACAGCGTGGCGGTATCCAGTTCGCGGTGATGCAGGCAGCGCCAGACGATAGACATGGGGAACTCCACAAAAGCCTCAGTATGCGGTGGCGGCAACATGTTTTCATTCTGCCGGCCAGCTACTGTATAAAGCCGATCCCATGCCATGAGGAGCCAACGCCGTGGAAGAAGTCATCGAACAGCTGCGCGAACTCAACGAGCCGGTACCGGTGCCGCTGGAGCTGCCGGACGAGGAAACCCTGGTGGAAATTCAGGAGCAGATTCTCATCCACCTGCCCTTCGAACTGCGTGAATTTCTGCTCAAGGTCAGCGACGTGGTCTACGGCCGCCTGGAGCCGGTGACCGCCACCGACCCGCATTCGCACACCTACCTGCCGGAAGTGGCCTCGGTGGCCTGGGATCTCGGCCTGCCCCGCGACCTGGTGCCGCTGTGCCAGGACGGCCGCGACTATTACGCCGTCGACGTGGAAGGCCAGGTCTGGCTGTGGGACGGCGACGAAGGTGAACTGACCGACGAGAGCTGGGACTCGGTCTGGCACTGGTGCCGCGACGTCTGGCTGGAAAGCTGAGCGCGCGCCTGAAACCTGGTGGGGTGACGTCGCCAGGTTTCAGGGCAGATAGATGCGAAACTCGCCACCGCCGAGCGGGCCGCCGTTGCTCAGTTCGACGCGCCCGCGACGGCCATCGCGCTGGTGCAATTGGGCAATGCGTGCGGCGAAATACAGGCCCAGCCCGGTGCTGCCACTGCTCTGGCTGAGGCCGAGGATGTAGTCGCCCTGGCGCTTGAGCATTTGCTGGGGATAACCGGCACCATCATCGTTGACGTACAGCAGCAACTCGCCGTCCTGTTCGCTGGCGCTGATCAGCAGGGCGCTACGCGCATAGCGAATGGCATTGGCGATCACGTTGCCCAGCACCGAGCCCAGCAGCTCCTGATCGAAGAAGCCCATCAGATCGAACTCGCTCACCTCGCCGCGCGCCTGGATGCCACGGCTGTCGAGCACGTCGCGATGGCGCGCCAGCTGCGCCTGGATGAAGTCGTCCAGCTCATGATGGGCCGGGTACAGCGGCAGCTGGTTGACCTCCAGCTTGTACAGCCCGAGCAACTGCACCAGCATGCCGTTCAGACGGGCTGTTTCGTACTCGATCACGCCGCGCTCGGTTGTATGTTGCAGCTCGTCCGGCAGTTGCGAAAGCCAGCGCGCGTGGGCCTGGCCCAACTGCGCCAGAGAGTTCTTCATGTCATGCACGGTGGAGGCGATGATGGTGCTGAGGTCGAGCCCGCTCATGTGTCGAATACCCTGCGTCGCAGTTGCTGGTAGCGCGTGTAGCGTGCATCGCTGGGGGCGATCATGCGCACGCCATCGAGACAGCTACGCGCCTCCTCGCGCCATTCGGACGACGGCTGCTCAGTGCCCAGACGCAACAGCGACTGAGCCGCATTGAGGGCGATGCTGATGTTCTTCGGTTGCAGGCCCAGCGCCCGGCGGAACAACACCAGCGCCTCGCCAACCTGCCCCTGCTTGTAGGCCTGCACGCCCCGGCGGTTGAAGTCGGTCGCCTCCTTGCTGGCAGCGAAGACACTCGGGTCGTCGGTCAGGCGGCTGATCGATTCGAGAATCTTGGCGTCGTCACCGTAGACCTCCAGGCAATCCTTGAGCAACTGGGTGCCGGCTTCCTTCTGGCCCAGTTGCTGGAGCTGTCCGACCAGGGTCAGGGCCACCTCGGCCGGAAGGAACTCGCCGAGATTCTGCAGTTCCGCCGCCGCGTCTGCTGCAATCTGCGCGGCACGCGCCGGCTCGGCGGATTTCTGCAGGCTGCTCGCCTGCATCAGGCGACGGCGTACCTGGATGGCCTTGTCCGCCGCATACTGCTGGCCCAGCTCGCTGAGCACCTGGGTGATTTCCAGTTGCGCCCGCTTGCCCAGGGTTTCTTCGCCCGAGCTGGCCATCAGCGCCTGACTCAGCGCCAGGTAGTTTTCCGGGCTCTTCAGACGTGAATTCTTGCCCTGCTCCACCGCGCTGCGATAGGCCTTGGTGGCGCCCTCGAAGTCTTCGTTGTGCATCGCCAGCTTGCCCAGTTGCATCTGCCGGCGCATGGCCAGCGGCGAGATGCGCACGGCATCTTCGAGCACCTGCTGTGCACGCTTGGCCTCACCCTGCTGTTCCAGCACGGCGGACAAGCCGTCGTACAAGCCGGGTTGCATGGGGAACGCCTTGAGGCCTTGCTCGTAGATTTCGCGAGCCCGCAGCAGATCGCCACGCTCGTGCAGCAGAGCACCCAGCGCCTGGAAGGCCCAGGGCATGGCACGATCGGCCAGCACCGCCTGCAGCAATTGTTCGAGTTCCTGGTGCCGGGCCAAGTCGCGCAACGCGCCCGCCTTGTACTTCAGACACAACGGCTGCAGGCGCTTGTCCTGTTTGGACAGCACCTCGCAGGCACTGAGCACCTCGGCCGGATTGCGCTTGTCGAGCGCCTGCAACACAGGCTTGAGCAACGTCTTGCGTTCCACCAGCTTGTCCAGGCGCTGAGCCAGGCTGGCCAGGTTGAAGGGTTTGGTCAGGTAGGCATCCGGCTCGTGCTCGAGCAGGCTCAGCACCATGGCCTGGCTGCTCTCGGCGGTGACCATGACGAAGATGCACTGATTGCTGATCAGGCGCGCGGCATGCAGCTCCTCCAGCGTCTGCAGGCCGTTCTTGCCGGCCCCCAGGTTGTAATCGTGGAGAATTATGTCGTAGCGCTTGTGCCGGCACATGGCGATGGCCTGTTCGCCACGATCGGCCATGTCCACGTCTCTGACACCCATCTCGCGCAGCATTGCTTTGACCGAATTACGAAAGTCGGAAAAGTCGTCGACGATCAAAAACCGCTTGGCGCTGTAATCCGACATGAAGCCATCCATTAGTTAGCTAGCAGCGAATTATAAGGCAGCCAGCAAGTACAGCGAGATAGCCACTTGCTATCTCGCCTGCTCCAGCTCCAGCAAGTTGAGCAAGAAGCGCGCGAAGTACACGAGATCCTGCTCCATGGCATGGCGAGCTGCCTTGGCATCGCCGGCCTCGATGGCGGCGAAGGCGTCCTCATGAAAGTCGTTGAGCCGCAGCGACAGGTCGGCGCCGGTGAACAAGCGGTTGAAGAACGGGCCGATCTGCAACCATAACGACTCGATCGAACGCAGCAATACCGGGTTGCCGCACGCGCCGTACAGATGCAGGTGGAATTGGCTGTTGGCGTTGAGGTAGTCCTGCACCTGGCGTTGCTCGATGGCCACATCCATGCGTCGCACGCAATCACGCAGCAGCGCCAGGTCATCGCTGCCCAGGCGTGGCGTGGCCAGTTCGACCGCCAGCCCTTCCAGCGCCAGGCGAACCTGGAAAATGTTTTCGTAACGTTCACGGGTCATCGAGGGGACGCGTACCGAGCGCTGCTGCTCGCCTTCCAGCGCGCCTTCGGCAACCAGGCGCTGCAACGCAGCCCGCACCGGCATCGGGCTGGTGCCCCACTGCGCGGCAAGGTCACGGATCTTCAAGGCCTGCCCAGGCTGGAAACGGCCCGCCAGCAGGCCCTCACGAATGCGTTGATACAGCTGTTCCTGCAGGTTGTCACTCATGGGGTTCAACGTCCTTGTGGCGGTGCAGGCAGTTGGGACAGGGTGAGCAGACAGTCGCGCATGGCGTTCTCCAGTAGGTGTCGAGCGATGGCTTTCGGTGATATTCATCCGACTATGTCGATATTATGTGATCACAAAAAACAAGAAATACACACTAATTTTGCGAATACCCAGATAACTTGTAATTTCTGTGATCACAAAATACCATGTGTGGAAATTCGAACGAGGTGTTCAAGATGACTGCCAGTGGTATCGCCCCAACCGCCGTGGAAACCTTCGCTGCCCGTGAGCGCGCCCGCTTCCTCGAACGCAACCCGAAGTCGGTGGCCCTGGCCGAGCGTGCCCGCCACTCCTTGTATGGCGGCGTACCGATGCACTGGATGGCGGACTGGTCGACGCCAGTGCCGCTGTTCGTCGAGCGTGCCAAGGGTGCGCGCTTCTTCGACGTCGACGGTCATGAATATGTCGATTTCTGCCTGGGTGACACCGGCACCATGTTCGGCCACTCCCCCGCCCCGGTGGCGCGCGCCCTCGCCGAGCAGGCAAACAATGGCCTGACCACCATGCTCCCAGGCGAGGACGCCGTGGTCTGCGGCGAGCTGCTGGCCCAACGTTTCGGCCTGCCCTACTGGCAGGTGACCGCCACCGCCACCGACTCCAACCGGTATGTGCTGCGCTGGGCGCGCGCCATCACGCAGCGCAAGACCCTGCTGGTGTTCGACGGCTGCTACCACGGCACCGTCGACGACGTGATGGTGCGTCATCGCGACGGCAAGACCGTGCACCGCTCGGGTCTGATTGGCCAGGCTTACGACCTGACCGAGCACAGCCGCGCCATTCCCTTCAACGATGTCGATGCACTGGAAGCTGCGCTGGCGCAAGGTGACGTCTGCGCCCTGCTCTGCGAGCCGGCGATGACCAACATCGGCATGGTGCTGCCCGATCCCGGCTTCATGCAGAAATGCCGCGAGCTGACCCGTAAATACGGCAGCCTGCTGATCATCGACGAAACCCACACCATCTCCACCGATATCGGCGGCTGCACCCGTCTGTGGGGCCTCGACCCGGACTTCTTCGTGGTCGGCAAGCCGATCGCCGGCGGCGTGCCGTGCGGCATCTTCGGTTGCAGCGCAGCGATGGCCGACGCCATGACCCAGGCGCGCCAACGCGCCAGCGAGGGCAGCCATGGCCACGGCCACAGCGGCATGGGCACCACCCTGTCGGCCAACGCCCTGGCCATGCACTGCATGCGCGCCAACCTGGAGCAGGTGATGACCCAGGCTGCCTACGACCACATGCTGCCGTTGGCCGCACGCCTGGCCGAAGGCTTCCGCCACTTGATCGACAAGCACGGCCTGAAGTGGTCGGTGACCGAGCTGGGCGCGCGCTGCGAATTCCAGTTCTGTGCCACCCCGCCGCGCACTGGCGCCGAGGCCGAGGCTGCCTTCCATGACGAGCTGCAGATGGCCCTGCACCTGTACCTGATCAACCGCGGCATCCTGATCACCCCATTCCACAACATGACCCTGTGCTGCCCGAGCACCACGGCCGCGGATGTGGACAAGCTGATCGCCATGCTCGACCAGGCGCTCACCGAGCTGCTGGCCATCCCCGGCGCCCGCGAGTAAGCCCAAAAGGATGCCTGTGGGAGGGGCTTTAGCCGCGATAGTCGCCGCTGAAGCGCCTCCCACGGAATCAGCTACGCCCCCTTTTTGCGAGAACCACCATGCAATTCGCCAACCCCCAAGAAGCGCGCGACTTTCTCGAACGCCACCCCGAGGTACGCAGCATCGAGCTGATGTTGATCGACGCCAACGGCATCCCGCGCGGCAAGCTGCTGCACCGCGACGAACTGCTGGCGATCTACGAGAACGGCCGACCGCTGCCCAGCTCGATCCTGTCGCTGACCATCCAGGGCGAAGACGTCGAGGAAAGCGGCCTGGTCTGGGAAGTCGCCGATGCCGACTGCTGGACCTACCCGCTGCCCGGCAGCCTGACGCTGCAACCCTGGCGCGCGGTGCCTACCGGCCAGCTACAGGTGAGCATGCACCCGACTGAAGGCATGCCAGCCACACCTGGCGATCCCCGCCATGTACTGATCCGTGCCATCGAGGCGCTCAAGGCCGATGGCTACCACCCGGTAATGGCGGTGGAGCTGGAGTTCTACCTGCTGGACAAGCAGCGCGACGCCAATGGCCGGCCGGAGCCGGCCGTGCAGATGAATGGCGTGCGCCCGCAGGCACCGCAGGTCTATGGCGTGTACGAGCTGGAGCAGGTGCAGCCGTTTCTCGACGACCTCTACGCCGCCTGCGAAACGCAGGGCCTGCCGGTGCGCACGGCGATCTCCGAATATGCGCCCGGCCAGCTGGAACTGACCCTGGAGCACCGCTTCGATGCGCTGCAGGCGGTGGACGAAGGTGTGCGCTACAAGCGCCTGGTCAAGGGCGTGGCCAACAAGCACGGGCTGCAGGCCTGCTTCATGGCCAAGCCGTTCGGCGACCAGGCTGGCAGCGGCCTGCACATGCACGTGTCGCTGGCCGACGCCGACGGCAACAACCTGATGGCTTCCGAAGACCCGCACGGTACGCCGCTGCTGCGTCACTCCATCGGCGGCATGATGGCCACACTCAACGACGCGCTGGTGATCTTCTGCCCCAACGCCAACTCCTTCCGCCGCTTCCAGGCCAACAGCTACGCGCCGCTGGCCAAGAGCTGGGGGGTGAACAACCGCACCGTGTCGTTCCGTGTGCCGGGCGGGCCAGCCAAGAGCCGTCACGTCGAGCACCGCATCTGCGGCGCCGACGCCAACCCCTACCTGGCCGCGGCAGCGATCCTTGCCGGCATCCACAAGGGCATCCGCGAGCAGATCGATCCGGGCGCAGCCATCGTCGGCAATGGCTACGAGCAGGCCCGCGAAACCCTGCCCACCGACTGGCTCACCGCGCTGCGCAACCTGGAAGGTTCGAGCTGGGCGCGCGAAGCACTGGGCGAGGATTTCCTCAAGGTGTTCCTGGCGATCAAATGGGCCGAGTACCGTCAGTTCATGGGCGAAGTCGGCGAACAGGACTGGCGTTGGTATCTCAATCACGCCTGATGGGGCTGTGGGCTAATCTGTAGCCAGCGAGGAGGCGGAGAACGACTCATGAAATGCTGGCTACTGCTGGCCCTGCTGATGGTGGCTGCGCTGGCGCAGGGCGAAACCCTGCGCGTCGGCATCGAGCAGCATGACTACTACCCCTACTACCGCGCCACACTCGAAAGCCCGCCCGAAGGCTACTGCCTGGACTTGCTGGAAGCCTTCGCCAAGCACGAAGGTCTGACGCTGGAGTTGCTGCCACAACCGCTCAACCGGCTGTATCGCAACATGCTCGACGAGCAGAGCCTCGACCTGCTGTTCCCCGACAACCCCACCTGGGCGCGCCAGGCCAAGACCGATCACCCGCTGTACTACAGCGAGGCAGCGATTCAGATCGTCGACGGCACCCTGGTGCTGGCCAGCCGTCGCGGCCAGGGCCTGAACAACATTCACCACCTGGGCACGGTGCGAGGCTTCACCGCCCAGGCCTGGCAACCCCTGCTCGACAAGGGTGACGTACGTCTGGTGGAAACCCCGGATATCCACAGCCTGATCCGCATGGTCGCGCGCGGGCGTATCGATGCGCTCTACGCCAATCCGCAGGTGGTGCGCTACCAGCTCGGCCAACTGGGCATGGCCGGCGACTACCTGCAGCTGGATCAACAACTGCCGCTGATCTACACCAGCTTCCACCTCAGCAGCGCCCGACGCCCTGACCTGATCGAACGCTTCGATGCCTTCCTGCTGGAGGAGCAGGACAACGTGCAACAACTCAAGGCCCACTACGGATTATGAGGCTCAGGGACTTACCTTGATGTAGCGTCCACCCACGCTGATGCCCATGCCGCCATAGTCCTGGCAGCCGTCGGCGAACACCTCCAGTACCTGCATGTGAATGCCCTCGCGCAGCAGTTGCACCGCACAGTCGCTGCCCAGCCCGGCATCTTCGAGGCCCATCTGCACCTCGTCACCGACCAGTTTTCCAGCCAACTCGCCAATCGCGGCCGGGCCGTATTCCTCGACACGACCACCCGCACGCAGAGGGGCAAAACTGGCGAGATAAGCGCCTCTGCCATCTTCGCTGATCTGCAACTCGCTCCACACGGCCTGGCCGCTGTAACGCAGATAGCGCCCCACCGGGCTGGCGCTCAGCGCCGAGTAATCCAGCGCCTGCGTGACCTTGGCCAGATTGTGACGAGTCGCCGAGCCGGACAGGTTGCTGTCCAGCGCCAGCTCCAGCCAGGCCCGCGCCTTGCCGGCATCGCCCGCGCGCAGGTTAGCCAGCATCAGGTTGTTCAAAGCCAGCTCGAGCCCGACAACATCGTCACGCTCGACACGGCGTAACTGCCGCTCGAATGCCTCGATGGCCTCGTCGAAACGTCCCGCCTGATAGGCTGCCGTACCAGCCTGGTTGCATTGAGCCGCAGTGGCGCAGCTCTCCTCGGCCAGCGCCGGCAGGGCAAGCAGGCTCAATAGCAGAGGCGGAATGTGGCGCATCGGCATCATCTGGCATCCTAGGAAAGCAAAAGCCCATCTTAGCCGGGCTGCAGCCAGCGCTGCAGCGCACAGCCCCAATTCGGAGTCACCATGGAAGCCGGAACTGCGCAACTGACGATGACCGTACTGATGACACCGGATATGGCCAATTTCTCCGGCAATGTCCACGGCGGCACCCTGCTCAAGTACCTCGACGAAGTCGCCTACGCTTGCGCCAGCCGCTATGCCGGTTGCTACGTGGTGACCCTGTCGGTGGATCAGGTGATGTTCCGCGAGCCGGTGCACGTCGGCGAGCTGGTCACTTTCCTCGCCTCGGTCAACCATACCGGACGCACCTCGATGGAGATCGGCATCAAGGTGATCACCGAAAACATCCGCGAACGCTCGGTGCGCCACACCAACAGCTGCTTCTTCACCATGGTCGCGGTCGATGCCAATGGCCGTCCGGCGCCGATTCCGGAATTGCAGCCGGATACCCCCGACGGCCTACGCCGCCAGCGCCAGGCCAAACAGCGCCGGCAGATCCGCGAAGAGCTGCAGCAGCGCTACCAGGCGCTGAGCGAGGAGAAGAACGCCTGAGGCGTCAGGCCAGCGAGAGTGCCACCGTAAAGGACTGCTGGCCGCCCACCTTCTCCCAGGGCGGCCTGTGGAAGACCTCGAAAGCACCGTTGTTGATCGGCAACAATCGCTCCCCGGAATTCGGCAGCCAGGCCATGGCCACGCTGCTCAGGGTATTGACGATGCCCGGCAGATAGGCGCCCTCGCAGCGCAGCGTGGCATAGCGGCCAGCCCGCAGAGCCTGCCCCGTCAGCGCCGTTCCCGTGGCATCGAAACCAGGGTCGAGCACCGCACAGTCGTAGCGGATCTGCTCGGTCGGCGTCACTAGCGAGCCATCGAGGGAAATACCGAACAGTTGCGCTCCTTGCAGGGGAAAACCGATCTGCTGCAGGTAGGCCCCGAATACGCGCCAGTACTCCTCGCGATCCGTGTAGGAGCCATGAAAGCGCATGGCGAGCAGAGGCTGCGGCCTCAGCACCTGCACCCGCACGCAAGTTGCCTGTTCACGCTGCAACGGGGTTGGTAGCGGCCGGCGGGCCTGGGCAAACTGACGGTACTGCGTGGGCACCATGCCGAAGCGCCGCTGGAACGCACGGATGAACGCCTCGTGGCTGGCATAGCCGGCGTCCAGAGCGGTCGACATCACCGACTCCGCGCCCATCAGCAGGTTCATCGCCGCCCGATCCAGCCGGGTGCGACGCAAATAGGCACTGGGCGACTCGCCCATCACCTCCTGAAAATAGCGCTGGAAATGAAAGGGACTGAGGCCGACATGCTCGGCGACCTCATCAAGCCCGAGGGGCGCTGCCGGAATCCCCTCCAGCAGACGAACGGCGCAGGCGATACGTGGATCGTCCAGGCACCTGGGTGGTGGCTGGCGGCGTGGCGCGGGCGTGAGAGGCGCGACAGGAGGCGGCTGCGGAATCTGCGCCAACTCCCAGTCGATCGTGGGCCGAGTGGACAGTGCCAAATCGCCACCAAAGCACTCCCCATCCATTTTTTCTACCTGTAAGCTAGCCCGGCGCAAATTCTATCAAGCGTCTATTCTGCCATCGGTTTAAATTTCGCGACTCTCCCCCGCACGAAGACCGCCTCTACAGGCTGCTCTCACCAGTGCGTGGCAGGGAGAAGCCTCTATAACAATTGCCAATCACAGGAAGGCTGCCATGAACCGTGCCTACGCCCTCGTCTGGAACCCTCGCACCGGCGGCTGGAGCGTCGCCGACGAACACGCCAGACGGCACGGCAAAGGCGCCGGTGCAATACTGGCAGCCAGCTTACTGCTGGCTGGCCCGGTATGGGCCGCCGACCTGCCTACCGGTGGCCAGGTGGTGTCCGGCAGCGGCAGCATCAGCCAGCCCAATGCCCAACAGATGGTCATCGATCAGGCCAGCAACAAGCTCGCCATCGACTGGCAGAGCTTCGACATCGGCGCCGGTAACAAGGTGACCTTCAACCAGCCTGGTCGCGATTCCATCGCCCTGAATCGGGTGATCGGCAGCGACGGCTCGAAGATCATGGGGCAACTGGATGCCAACGGCAGGGTCTTCCTGGTCAACCCCAACGGCGTGCTGTTCGGCAATGGCGCCAGCGTCAATGTCGGCGGGTTGGTGGCCTCTAGCCTGGATCTGTCGGTCGAGGACTTCGACAAGGGCCAGTACCGTTTTCAGGGCGACGGCAGCCCAGCGGCAGTGGTCAACCAAGGCAACATCCGCGCAGATGGCGGCGCCGTGGCGCTGCTCGGCGGCACAGTCAGCAACAATGGTGTGATCGTCGCCAATCGGGGCTCGGTCACCCTGGCGGCCGGCAATGCGATGACCCTGGACTTCGCCGGCGATGGCCTGCTCAACGTGCAGGTGGATGAAGCGGCAGTCGATGCCCTGGTGGAAAACCACCAGTTGATCAAGGCCGATGGCGGCCAGGTGGTGCTGACTGCCAATGCCGGTGATGCGCTGCTCAAGACGGTGGTCAACAACACCGGCGTGATCGAGGCCCGCACCCTGGGCGAGAAAAACGGCAAGATTCTGCTACTGGGGGATTTCGACGGCGGTGTGGTGAATGTCGCCGGCACCCTCGACGCCAGCGCACCGACTGGCGGCGATGGCGGCTTCATCGACACCAGCGGCGCCCATGTGAAAATCGCCGACGACGTCAAGGTCACCACCCTGGCGCCCAAGGGCAAGACCGGCGAGTGGCTGATCGATCCCTACAACGTCACCATTTCCAACGCCCCCAGCTCCGGCATGGGCGGCTTCAACGGTAACGCCAACGACAGCGTGCTCAACGTCACGACCCTCACCAACGCCCTGGCCAGCACCGGGGTCACGGTGACCACCGGTGTCGGTGGCAGCCAGGCCGGCAACATCACGGTGGACGCGGCGATCAGCTGGAGCGCCAACACGGTGCTGGCACTCAACGCCGCCGGCAGCATCATCATCAACAAGGACATCACCGCCACCGGCAACAACGCCGGGCTGTCCATGTCCTACAGCGGCAGCTACAGCCTGAACAAGGGCGCCCGCGTGACCCTGTCCGGCAGCAATGCCAGCCTCAGCCTGGCGGGCACCGGCTACGTCCTGATCCATGACATCGGCGCGTTGCAGAACATCACCAGCACGGGCTTCTACGCCCTGGGCAACGACATCGACGCCAGCGCCACCGCGGGCTGGAACGGTGGCGCCGGCTTCAACCCGCTGGATGGGGCGAGCACCAACTTCGCCGGCCTTGGCCACAGCATCGACAAGCTGACCATCAACCGCGGGTCGGAGAGCGACGTCGGGCTGTTCCGCACCGTGAGCGGCAACGTCCGTGACCTGACCCTGTCGAATGCCCGCATCACCGGCCAGATGAACGTCGGCGGTATCGCCGCCACCCTCGGCGGCACCCTCAGCAACGTCCACATGACCGGCAGCGTGTCCGGCTCCGGGGCCTTCGTCGGCGGCCTGGCCGGCACGGTGAACAACGGCATCATCCGCTACTCGTCCTCTGCCGCCGACGTGACCGGCCTGACCGTGGTGGGCGGACTGGCGGGCAGCGTGCAGAGCATTGCCATGGCCGACTCCTATGCCACCGGCTCGGTCACCGCCACGGTCAGCAACACCAGTGCGTTTGCGGGCGGGCTGCTAGGCGAGGTGATCTCCAGCGCGACGCTGACCAACACCTACGCCAGCGGCAAGGTCACCGGCTACACCACCACGGGCGGCCTGATCGGTGGCGGCTACCTGCCCACCATCACCGTCAACACCAGCTACTGGGACATCAACAGCACCGGCCAGTCCAGCTCCCTGGGTGGCGGTACCGGCCTGACCAGCGCCGTGCGCAACCAGTCGGCCTACACCGGCTTCGACTTCACCAACATGTGGGTGATGTTCGAAGGCGATACCCGGCCGATGCTACGCAACGAATACTCCACGACCATATTCACGCCCCATGCACTGCAGCTGATGGGGCTGGATCTGTCCGCCAGATACCGCCTGGGCACCGATCTGAGCCTAACCAGCGCCATGGCCGCCAGTGGCGGCTACTACGGCGAGGTGTGGGGCGCGTCGGGCTTGCGCCCGATCGGCAACAACGCCCAGCAGTTCACCGGCAGCTTCGACGGGCAGGGACACAGTATCAGTGGCCTGACCATCGACCGGGCAGCGACCAACTACGTTGGGCTGTTCGGTTACACCTACGGTGCGTCCCTGGCCAACGTGAAGCTGATTGGAGGCAACGTAACTGGCAACGACGGCGTCGGTGCCCTGGTCGGTTATATGCTGGGCGGCACCCTCGGCAACGCGTCGGCCAGCGCCACGGTCAGCGGCGCCAGCACGGGCGAGAGCAACACCGGCGGGCTGGTGGGCACCAACGACGGCGGTGCCATCGCCGATGCCTCCGCCAGCGGCAATGTCACCGGCGCCGGCTACCAGATCGGCGGCCTGGTCGGCTTCAATGTCAACGGCGGCAGCATTA
Source organism: Pseudomonas mendocina (assembly GCF_003008615.1). Lineage (NCBI taxonomy): Bacteria > Pseudomonadati > Pseudomonadota > Gammaproteobacteria > Pseudomonadales > Pseudomonadaceae > Ectopseudomonas > Ectopseudomonas mendocina. The sequence continues at coordinate 2,359,632 of NZ_CP027657.1, read as the reverse complement.
CCCGCTCCTATGCCACCGGTAGCGTGACCGGTACCAACTCGAGCGCCGGCGTCGGTTACGTCGGCGGCCTGGTGGGCGCCAACGGCTACAGCTTCGATGGCGGTTCCATCAGCCAGTCCTACGCCACCGGCACGGTGAGGGCGTCGTCGGGGCCGGTCGGGGGCTTCGTCGGCCACAACGAGGGCAGCATCACCGACTCCTATGCCACCGGCGCGGTGATCGGGCAGGGCTCCGCCAGCAACATCGGCGGCTTTGTCGGCGTCAACTTCGTAAACGGCACCATCGGCAACAGCTACTCCACCGGCTACGTCAGCGGCCCCAGCCAGGTCGGTGGCTTCGTCGGCTTCAACAACGGCTCGAACGGCGCCATCAGCAACACCTACTGGAACACCCAGACCAGCGGCCAGGTGCAAGGTACCTCTGGCGGGCTGGCGGGCGGCATGACCGGGCGCACCACCGCGCAGCTACAAGGTGGGCTGCCTTCCGGCTTTTCGTCATCGATCTGGGGCAGTGGCGCCAATCTCTACTCGTACTTCACCTGGCGCTACAACACCACCCCCGTGGCCATCAGCGGCCATGTCCTGGCCAATGCCGGCGGCAACGCCCTCGCAGGCGCCACCCTGACCGCCGTGTCCGGCGGCACGGCAATCGGCAGCGCCAGCAGCGGTGCCGACGGCTACTACTACATTCTCAGTGACGCCAGCGGCCTCGACAGCAATGGCGCCATCGCCTACCTGGACGGCAATGCCACGGCCGGCGCCGCCTTTGCCGACGTGATCGGTACCAACGGCATCCAGGGGCTGGATGTCTACGGCGATGCCGCGCATCTGGTGACGGGCCAGGGCAGCCTCACGGCCACCCGCAACCGCTACCTGGCCGCGCGGGGCAGCTACACGGACACCGATCTGGCCTTCCTCTCGTCAAGCAATTTCGCCGCCCTCACCAGCAGCGGCTACGGTCTGCAACTGACCGCCAGCGCCACCAGCTACAGCCTGGACACCAACCTCGGCTCCGGCGGCCTGCTCAGCCTCGACAGCGGCGGTGCCTTCGGCATCAGCGGCACCCGCCAGCTGTCGGCAGGCGGCAACCTCAACGTGGCCGACCGCCTGACCTGGGGCGACAACGCCGGGCTGACCCTCAGCACCAGCAATGGCGGCAACGTCCTGCTGGGGGATGGCATCGACGCCGCCAACGGCAGCCTGACCCTCTCTGCTGCCGGCACCGCAACCAGCAACGGTGGTGTCAACCTGGGCGTACTGAGCCTCGCCAGCGGCACCTGGAATCAGGTAGCCGCCAGCCTGCCCAGCTTCAGCGTCACCGATTTCCGCCTCAGCCCCGGTGCCACCTTCATCCGCGCTGTGGGCGGTGACGGCAGTGTCGCCACGCCATACCGCATCACCGACGTCTACGGCCTGCAGGGCCTGGCGTCCAACAGCCTGGCGGGGAGTCGCTTCGTCCTGGCCGGGGACATCAATGCCTCGGGTACGGCGCTGTGGAACAGCGGCACCGGCTTCCTCTCCATCGGCAGCCTCGCCACCCCATTCGCCGGCAGCCTCGACGGGCAGGGGCACCGCATCAGCGGCCTGGCCATCAACCGCCCCGGCAGCACCTACAGCGGCCTGTTCGGCTACAACGCCGGTTACGTCGGCAACCTCAACCTGGTGGGCGGCAGCGTGGCTGGCGGCACCTACGCCGGTGCCCTGGTGGGCTACAACGCCGCCGGCGGGGTGGTCGAGCGGGTCAGCAGCAACACCACCGTCACCGGCACGGGCAACGTCGGCGCCCTGGTCGGCACCAACGCCGGGATCCTCAGCGAGTCCCTGGCCACGGGCAGCGCCAGCGGCGGCCTGAATGGCGGCGGCCTGGCCGGCAGCAACGCCAGCACCGGCACTATCCGCGACAGCTACGCCACCGGCAGCGCCCAGGGCAGCGCCACGGCAGGCGGCCTGGTCGGGTTCAACGATGGCAGCCTGCTGCGTGTCTATGCCACGGGCACGGCCAGCTCCAGCGTCGGCGCGGTCGGCGGCCTGGTGGGCAGCAATGTCGGCACCGCCACCGGCAGCTTCTGGAACACCACCAGCAGCGGCCTGGCCCAGGGCGTCGGGGCCGGCACCGCCACCGGCATCTCCGGGTTGACCAGCGCCCAGCTCACCACCCTGGCGCCCTTCGTGGCCGCCGGCTGGAACATCGACGACGCCGGCGGCACCGGTGCCACCTGGCGCATGTACGAGGGCCACAGCGCGCCGCTGCTGCGCAGCTTCATGACCGCCCTCAGCGTCAACGTCGGCAACGCCAACAAGACCTACGACGGCAGCGCCACCAGCAGCACCGGCGCCCTGGTATTCCCCATCGGCTACGACCCGGCCCTGGTTGCCGGCAGCGCCTTCTACAATGCCAGCAGTGCCAATGCCGGCACCTACAGTGGTTCCGACCTGCGCCTCGGCGGGCTCTACTCCAGCCAGTTCGGTTATGACATCGAGATGCTCGCCGGCACCCTGACCATCGACAAGGCTGCGCTGACCATCACCGCTGGCAATGCCAGCAAGAACGTCGGCCAGACTGCCACTCTCAATGGTTTCACCAGCGCCGGGCTGGTGGCAGGTGATCAGGTCAGTGGCGTGAGTCTGGCCAGTGCAGGGGCAGCGGCCAGCGCCGGTGCCGGCAACTACGCCATCGTCGCCAGCAACGCCCAGGGCAACGGCCTGAGCAACTACGACATCACTTATGTGGACGGTGTGCTGAGCGTCACCGGCAGCATCCCCCTGCCCAGCCTCGTCGACCCTCGTCTCGTCGCTGCCCAACTGGCGGCCAGCCAAACCGATGAGCAGCCCAGCCGGCCCCTGATGATAACGACCCCGAAACTGTTCGACGCAACGACCTACAGCCCACAACTGAACCTCGTCGATAACGGCATTCGCCTACCAGAAGGAATCTGAAGTTGCGTTCGACCTCCATGCTGGCGGGCCTTACCGCCTCTCTGATCACGCTGTCCGCTGCAGCAGCCACTGCGCCGGATGCCGGCCAGACACAACAAGGTATCGACCAGGCACCGCTGCAATTGCCCGAGCGGCAACGCCTCGAGCTCAACCTGCCCGATGCCCCGGCCGATCCAGCCGCCGAAGCAGGCCCGCGCCTGCAGGTTAACGGTTTCATCCTCGACGGTAACCAGGCGTTGTCCGATGAGGTGCTGCTCACTCAACTCGCCGATCTCTCGGGACGCGAGCTGACCGTCGGCCAGTTGCAGGGCGCTGCCAACCGCATCACCCGCCTCTATCGCGAAAGCGGCTATCCACTAGCCCGCGCCTACCTGCCAGCCCAGGAAATCGAAGGCGGCATGGTGAAGATCGCCGTGCTCGAAGGTCGCTATGGCGAGATTCAGGTCAAGGATCAGGCCACCCTGCGCGGCAGCGCCCTAGCCCCCCTCGCGACTCTGCAGGCAGGCGACGCGGTGCAGGGCAAGTCGCTGGAGCGCAGCCTGCTGTTACTGCAGGACACCCCCGGCGTAGAGGTGAAATCCACCCTGCGGCCAGGCACGAGCACCGGCACCACGGATCTGCTGGTCGACGTACAGCGCGCGCCGCTGGTGTCCGGCTCGGTGGATGCCGACAACTACGGTAACCGCTTCGTCGGTGAGTACCGTCTGGGCGGCACCCTCAACCTCAACAACCCACTCGGCTTCGGCGACCGCCTGACCCTGCGCGCCATGGGTTCCGAGGAAGACCAGCGCTACGGGCGCATCGCCTATCAGTTGCCAGTCGGCCCCTGGGCGACCCAGGTCGGCGTGGCCTATTCGGATATGGACTACCAGCTGGGCAAGGACTTCGAAGATCTCGATGCACACGGCAATGCGCGCATCGCCAGCGTCTTCGCCCTGCAGCCACTGGTACGCTCACGCGATTTCAGCCTCTATGGCCAGCTGCAGTTCGATGACAAACGCCTCAAGGACGACATCGACCTGTTCGACCAGAAGAGCGACAAACGGGCCCGCGTGACCATCCTGTCGCTAACCGGCAACAGCCGCGACACGCTGCTTGGCGGCGGCGTCAACAGCTTCGCCCTGGCCTGGAGCCAGGGCAGCCTGAACATCGACGGCGCGCCCGCCAAGCGCGTTGACGACCTTACCGCCGGCACCCGCGGCCAGTTCCACAAGCTCAACCCCAGCCTGGTACGCCTGCAGCGCCTGAGCGATCGTTTCAGCCTCTACACCCAGCTACAGGGGCAATGGGCCGACGGCAACCTGGACAGTTCCGAGAAGCTCTACCTCGGCGGAGCCTATGGCGTACGCGCCTACCCGCAAGGCGAAGCCTCGGGCGACCAGGGCTGGCTGGCCAACGTCGAACTGCGCTACGCCCTGAACGAGGCCTGGCAGCTGTCCACCTTCGTCGACCATGGCCAGGTTCGCCTGAACAAGAACACCTGGGCCGATGAGGACAATCATCGCAGCCTCTCCGGCGCTGGTGTCGGCGCTCGCTGGGCCGCCCATGGTTGGCAGATCAGCACCGTCGCCGCCTGGCGCCTCGGCAATGCCGATGCCGAAAGCGACGTGTCGCGTACGCCACGCGTCTGGGCACAGGTGGTTCGGGCCTTCTAACTTTCGCCGGAACCGACCGACGAGCGGGAAAAAGCTGACCGACGCGACGACATCGCAGGACACTGGCAGAATGCCGCAATCGTCCTGCCGGTCGGCCTGGGTCATGGAAACGCTCTACTTCTCCCCACTGTTGCTGGGCATCAACCTGATGCTCGGCTGCGCTATCGCCAGCACCGCCCTGTGGTACTTCGCTCGCCCCTATTGCGGCCCGGGCGTGTGGATGAGCGGCGCCTGGACGCTCAACCTCGGCATCTGGCTGTTCATCGGCTACATGGCCAGCGGCAACCCGCTGCTGAACATCGCCGGCAACAGCCTGCAACTGGCCGGCGAAGCCTTGCTGATGGTCGGCGTGTTCCGTTTCCTGGGGCTGCCGCCGCCGTGGTGGACGGTACCGGCCAGTGCCGGTGCGATGAGCCTGGTGATGAGCTGGCACTGGTTCGTGGCGCCGATCAACACCGAATTCGTCGTCACCTTCTATGCGCTGATCGGCGGTCTGCTACCGATCCAGGCCTGCCGCGCCCTGTGGGTCGCCCGCGAGGAACCGGAGCTGCGTGGCGTACGCCGTTTCGTCGCACTGGCCTTCGCCGGTTTCGCCCTGATTACCCTGCTGCGTGCCCTGCTCGGCCTGATCGATGGCCTGCAGGGCATCGAACACGTCGACGTGACCCGTTCGGTGCCCTACCTGCTGCCCTACAACTTCGGCATCCCGCTGTGGGTGATCGGCCTGGTCGGCCTGGCGCTGATGACCATGCGTCGCATCCTCGCCGACAGCCGCCGCCACGCCGAGCAGGCAGAGGACAGCGCCGAGCGTTTCGAGCGACTGATGCGCATCACCCAGGCCGGCGTGGTGGTGCTGGAGCGCGGCCGCATCGTCGACGCCAACCCGATGCTCGAGACGCTGTTCGCCCGCTCTCGCGAGCATCTGCTCAGCGCGGATCTGCACAGCCTGTTCGCCCCCGCCGAGCAGACGCGCATCGAAGAGCTGCTGGGCCGTGCCGACGGCCAGCCGCATGACCTTGAAGCCCTGCGCGACGCCGTGCCCTTCGCTGCCGAAATCAGCATCGCCCAGTTGCGTGAGGACGGCCGACAGGTCGCCGAGATCCGCGATGTCAGTCGGCGCAAGGCACTCGAGCAACAGTTGCTGCACCTGGCCACCACCGACCCGCTGACCCAGGCGCTGAACCGCCGTGCATTCGAAGAGCGTGCCGGCCAGGCACTGCAACGTAGCCAACGGCAGGACCTGCCGCTGTGCCTGGCAATGCTCGATCTGGATCACTTCAAACAGGTCAACGACCGCCACGGCCACACCACCGGCGACGCGGTACTGCGCGAGTTCAGCCTGCTCTGCAGGCATCAGGCGCGCGCCACCGACCTGTTCGCCCGCGTCGGCGGCGAGGAATTCATTCTGCTCTTGCCGGATAGCGACCTGGACGCTGCTGCCCAGGGTCTGGAGCGCCTGCGCACGAATCTGGCCGAGAGCAATCTGCAAGGGCTGCGGATCAGTGTCAGCATCGGCCTGGCCGAGTGGCGCCCTGATGAAACCCTGGAGCAGTTACAGCAACGCGCCGACACGGCACTCTACGCCGCCAAGGTCGCGGGCCGTGATCGCCTGATGCGGGCGACCTGAGCCGACGCGGGTGAAACGCCCTCAGTCGTGGCCGATGTAGAACAACAACTCACGCCGCTGCGGATGATCCTTGAGCCAGGCGCGGATCTCGTCGGCACGGGCGATGGCCTCTTCGCCGGCGATACGGCTGAAGCGATCGCGCCGCGCCTCCTCACTGGCCTGCTGACGCACCTGACGCTGCCAGGCTTCGGTGAAGATCGCCGGCATGCGCTGGCTCAGCTCCAGGGCCTTGAGCAATTGCCATTCACCGCCGTCCAGCCAGGCTTCGTCGCAGGTGCCGCAGAGATCCAGGCGGTTGGCGCGCGTACCGCTGATCTGGAACTTGCCCATCAGCTTGGCGCATTTGGGGCAGCTCAGGGCGTGACTGGTTTCACCCACTTCGGCTTGCGCAGCCAGCTCCGTTGGCGTTTCCTGCGCCGGCTGACGCTCGGCCCAATCGCGGTAGTGCAGCAGGCTGACCAGGGTGCCCGAGCACTGCGGGCAGCCATGGCCAAGCAGGCCATCTTCGAGTTTTGCCGGTTGCAGGCGAGTCGTACGGCAGGCGGGGCAATGCATGGTGACGTCCTTTTCATGTGAAGTGGGCGAACGCTAATGCAGAGCCGACGCATGGGCAAGCTACTGTGCTGAGAAGCGCGTGGCAGATAAGCTAAGCTCTGTCTCCCGGAGCTGGAGTCACCATGATCAACCTGTTCGATGTGTTCCTGCTGATGCTCTTCGCCGCCGCCTGTGCCTGGCTGTGGCGTGGCCATGGCATTCGCGAGCGTGCGCTGGCATTCGCCAAACAGCACTGTGCCAAGTTCGATGTCGAGTTGCTCGACGGCGCCGTGGCATTGCGGCGCCTGGCCATCCTGCGCGACGGCAAGGGCTATCGACGCCTGGCGCGGCTCTACGATTTCGAATTCACCGTCACTGGCGAGCAGCGCCTGCGCGGTCATCTGAGCATGTTCGGCCCGCACCTGGGGCACATCGAGCTGGAACCGCACCCGGTGCTGGAGCCGCAGCCCGAGCCGGTTTCGGTGCAGAGTTCAGGTAACGTCATCCGCCTGGAAGACTGGCGGCGCAAGGCCTAAGCCTCTGCTGCCATGGCAGTGGGGCGTACCCGCCCTACCCGCCCTACCCGCGCTGCAGCAGAAAATCGCTCACCCGCGCGGCGCTGTCGGCTGGCTGCTCCTGCATGAAGCAGTGCCCGCCCGGCACCACCTGCCCACACACATGCGCATTGCTGGCGCACCAGCGCGCCACGGACTTGGCGACGAAGGGGTAAGTGCGCGCACCGTGGATCACCTCGGTAGGCGTCGTCACCCTGGCCAACGACGGCCACAGGCGGCGCGGGAAGGAACCGAAGATATCCGCCTCGCGGCTCGGCCGGCACTTGAGCTCGACGCCACCGTCGACATCCCTCAGCGCATGCTCGATATAGGCATCGAAGGCTGCCTCGTCCCAACCCCGGAACATGCCACGGCCATGCAGTGCGGCATGCGCGCTGGCCCGATCCGACCATTGCCGACGGCGCTTCTGCGCTTTCTTCGCCATGCCGGTGCGCTGCGCCAGACCAACCACGTCGGACAGCGCCATCACCCCGATCATCGCCGGGCTGAACAGCACCGGGTCGAGTAGTACGGCACGCCGGAACAGCTCGGGATGGCGCGCCAGGATCAGGCTGGTGAGCACGCCACCGAAGCTATGCCCGAGGGCGAAGCGTGGCACCTCGCCGAACGCCCCGCGCAAGGCCTCGAAGGCCTCCACCGCCAATTCGGCACTGCGGTTCCAGCCGTGAAAACGACCGCCATGATCACTGTCGCCATGGCCCTGCACATCGCACAACCAGAGGTCGAAGTCCTCGGCCAGCAGGGCCAGCATCGGCGTGTAGACACGTCCGCAATAGCCATTGCCGTGCAGGAAATGCAGCAGCGGCTTGCCTGACGGCGGCGTGTGCCAGCCGCGCAGGGTGAAGCCGGCAGAGGTGTCATGAGACCAGGGCAGCAGGTGCATGAAGGTTATCCACAGCAACAGGGGCGCGGCGAGTGTATCAGCCGGCCGGGGGAATCCGGCAGGCAGCGAACGCGGCACTCAGTGCTTCGGCGTCCTGCGCCTGATCGAAAATCAGCTCCAGTCGTGAATCCTTGCGCCATTCACTCGCGGCCCAGGCCTCCAGCGCCTGCCCTTGCAGGGCGTTCAGCGAGCGCCAACCTTCGGCGCCGTGCAGTACGGCCTTGGCCCTGCGCCACGCCACGCCCTGCAGCCACCGGCTGACCTGCACGAGATCGAAACGCTGGCTCGGGTGCCAGCGCCAACCGATGCTCCAGCCTTCGGGCTGATCCTGCACCTGGCAGATCGGCTCGGCGGTATTGCGCCAGATCTGCGCCAGACCGGGCGTGGCTGTAGGTAACTCGGCGCTCACTGCGATCGGTGAAGCCTGCACCGCAAGGCCCGGCAACAACGCCAGGTCGAGCCGCCCCTGCTCGATCCAATGCAGCGGCACAGGCGGCAGGTTTGCGGCAATTCGCGCACGGCTCGCATCGTCCAGGGACTCGCTCTTGTTCAGCAGCAACAGACCGGCGTCATCCAGCGCCTGACGCTGCACATCGGGCAGCGACTGACCGCTGGCCAGCGCGGCGGCATCCAGCACCACCAGCGCCGGCTGCACGGCCAGTACGCCGAGCCAGGGCGGCTGACGCAGCTGCTCCAACAACTGCACCGGATGCCCCAGGCCGGACGGCTCGATCAGCAGGCGGTCAGGCCTGGCCTCGCGCAGCAGTCGGCCGAGGCCCACCTGAAACGGCGCGCCGTTGACACAGCACAGGCAACCGCCGGCGACCTCGGCCATGGCGATACCGTCGTCGCCCCGCTCGAGCAGGGCTGCGTCCAGGCCGATCTGGCCGAACTCGTTGATCAGCACCGCCCAGCGCTCGCCCGCCGGCTTTTGCGCGAGTAGGTGGCGGATCAGGCTGGTCTTGCCAGCACCCAGGGGGCCGGCGATGAGGTGAGTGGGGATTTGACTGAGCATGGGTTTATGGTCGGTGGTTCGCCAGACAAGTGCCAGCACAGACTGCGATTAAGCAGCATGTTAGATTCGCCGGCAGTTTTTCGGGAGTCGAAACGATGCGTGCATGGCTGTTGCTGTTCTCTCTGCTACCGGGCCTGGCCCTGGCCGAAGCCTGCGTGGTGCACAGCCAGGCCGAGCGACTGGACGTGAAGGTCTGCCAGGAGAATCGCAACATCCCCGCCACACTGTTCCGCGACGGCTTCTGCCAGCCGCAGCTGCAAGGGCAGACGGTCGAGGTGGAGTTCGTCGAACAGTGCCCGCAGGGCGCCTATGGCGTCTGCCAGAACGCGCGGGCCGGCAGCGACCTGTACCTGCAGGACATCCACTACTACGGCGTGGCCAGCGACGCGCTGTACCTGGAGCCCGCCTGCACCAGCCAGTATCAGGGCAAGTGGATCAAGCCCTGAGCCAGGGGTGTAGGGCGGGTGCAACCCGCCAGGCTGCAAATGGCGGGTTGCACCCGCCCTACGCGGAAACGCAGCGACCCTGACATCAAAACGTCACCCAACGAGCGCCTAATGGAAACGGGTACCTCACATGACCCGCATGTCGAATCACGCCTCGACATGATCTCTTGGTGCTTAAGGCCGGGGCAGTCGCTCCGGCCTATTTTTTTTGCGGGGTATCCGAGCCTCGAGCGAAACGTAGGGTTTCGCGCGGCTCAAGCCAACCAATCCAGGGTCAGCAGCAAGCGCCGCTGTCCGGCCGTCGGCTGCGGCGAGCGGTGGATCAACCCGCGTCCCTCATTGCCGTGCCATTTCTCGCCCTTGGCCAGCGCCACATGGCCGGCCTCCAGGCGCTGGATCAACGCCTCGTCCTGCGGCTCTGCCCCGGGTTGGCCGAGCCGGCTGCGCGGCATGACGCCCTCCTCCAGCCAGTCGCTGCCCACGCCGGCATAGCTGGTAATCAGCCGCAGCGGCACATGGTCGACGTGAAACCTCGGGCACATGGCCTTGTCCAGCGCACGCAGGCGCAGGCCGATACGCCGGGCATCGAGCAGGCAGGCATAGGCCCGTACCAGCCAGGCCACGTCGGCGAGAAAGGCCGCCTGGCCCGGTAGATCGGCGTACGGCGCCACCAGGCCGTCGAGGTTCGGCTCGCTGTCTGCCTGCGCCAGCTCCAGGGTCATGGACTGCGCCAGCGGCTCACCCTGGGCCAGCAGCGTCTCGGCGAAGTCGGCGATCTGCGCTGGCAGGCGGCGCTGCCAGACAGCCAGGTTGACCCCGTCGTGCAGCACCTCGCCGAGCACCTCAATGTCCTCACCCAACACCTGCCGAGCCGGGTTTGGCAACTGCAGGGCAAACATCAGGCGGCCTCCTGTTGCCAGGCGCCGAACGGGTCGGGCAACAGGCGCCAGGCCTCGGGGCCGCCGGCCATTTCCGCGTCGGTCAGCAGGCAATCGTCCAGCTCACGCACCAGTTGTGGGAAATCAATGTTCTGGCCGATGAACACCAGTTCCTGGCGACAGTCGCCGACCTCGGCGCTCCAGTGCTTCATGATCGCCTGCAGGCCTTCTTCATCCTGCGGCCAGTGCTCCTTGGGCACGAAGCGCCACCAGCGCCCGGCCAGGCCGTGGCGCATCAGCCCGCCGGCCTGCGACCAGCTGCCGGCTTCCTGGTACTTGCTGGCCAGCCAGAAGAAGCCCTTGGAGCGCAGCAAGCGGCCGTTGCGCCACTCCTGCGAGAGGAAGTCGAAGAAGCGCTGCGGATGGAACGGCCGGCGCGCGCGGTAGGCGCTGGAGGCGATGCCGTACTCCTCGGTTTCCGGCACGTGCTCGCCGCGCAGTTCCTTGAGCCAGCCCGGCGCCTGCGAGGCGCGGTCGAAGTCGAAACGGCCGGTGTCGAGGATCTTCTCCAGAGCGATCTGGCCCATGCTCATGGCCTGGATGTCGGCATGGGTGTTGAGCCCCCGGAGGATGGCCATCAGCTCTTCGCGCTCAGCCTGGCTGATCAGGTCGATCTTGCTGATGAGGATGACGTCGGCGAACTCCACCTGTTCGATCAGCAGGTCGGTGATCGAACGCTCGTCCTCTTCGCCGAGGGTTTCGCCACGGCTGGCCAGGCTTTCCGCCGCGTGGAAGTCACGCAGGAAGTTCACCCCATCGACCACCGTGACCATGGTGTCGAGCCGCGCCAGGTCGGACAGGCTGCGGCCCTGCTCGTCGCGGAAGGTGAAGGTTTCGGCCACCGGTAGCGGCTCGCTGATGCCAGTGGACTCGATCAGCAGGTAGTCGAAGCGCCCGTCGCTGGCCAGGCGGGCCACCTCTTCGAGCAGGTCTTCGCGCAGGGTGCAGCAGATGCAGCCATTGCTCATCTCCACCAGCTTTTCTTCGGCACGGTTGAGGCTGACGTCGCGCTGCACTTCGCTGCCGTCGATGTTGATTTCGCTCATGTCGTTGACGATCACCGCGACCTTGAGGCCGTCGCGGTTCTTCAGCACATGATTGAGCAGGGTGCTCTTGCCGGCGCCAAGAAAGCCGGACAGCACGGTAACGGGTAGACGCGGGTTCATGGGGTGTTCCTCGTTCAGTCACGGTCACGCTGATGTTTTTCGCGCTGCTCCTGGCGCTCCTTGGCTTCGATGCACAGGGTCGCCGTCGGGCGCAGCAGCAGGCGTTTCAGGCCAATGGGCTCGCCGGTCTCGGCGCACCAGCCGTATTCGCCACGCGCCAGGCGTTCGAGCGCCTGGTCGATCTTGTCCAGCAGCTTCTTCTCCCGCTCCAGCAGGCGCAGCTGCCACTGCCGCTGTTCCTCGGCGGCGCCGATATCGGCGACGTCGCTGCTGATCTCGGGTTGGCGCAGCTCGGTGAATTCCTCATCGATGCGCGCCTGCAACTCGGCACGCTGGGCCAGCAGCAGCTCGCGGAAGAACTGCTGCTGGACATCGTTCATGTAGTCATCGGCTGGCAGGGCCAGCAGCTCGGCTTCGGTAGTCGCGGTCAGGGTCATGGCAAATCGGCTGGCTTGTTTTAAGTGTTATAACATAACATTTATTTCTGACCGCTACCCACGGATTTGCGATGAACGAACAGCCTCTGCCGGATATTGCCGCCCAAGCCACCCACCACGACCTGCCGCTGGACTGGGTCGGCATGGCCGGCATCGCCCTGCCCATTCGCCTGGCGGACGCCGCCGTGACCGCCACTGCCGACATCGGCGTGAGCCTCGACGATGCCGGCGCACGCGGCATCCACATGTCGCGCCTGTACCTGGCAGCGCAGCGCCTGGTGCATCAGGAATTGAACGTCCCGGCGCTGCTGCAGGTGCTGGACGAGTGCCTGGGCAGCCATCAGGCACTGTCCGACAGCGCCACCCTGACCCTGCGCGGCGAGGTGCCGCTCAAACGGCCGGCGCTGGTCAGCCCGCTGCACGGCTGGAAGACCTATCCCTTCGAACTGCACGCCCGGCAGGATGGCCGTGGCGTGAGCATCGAGTTGCAGGTCGAGGTCACCTACTCGTCCACCTGCCCCTGCTCCGCAGCGCTGGCGCGGCAGCTGATCCAGCAGCGCTTCGCCGACACCTTCGCGACGCAACCCATGGACTACCTGGAGGTGCTCGACTGGCTCGGCTCGACCCAGGGCATCGTCGCCACACCACACAGCCAGCGCAGCACGGCGAACCTGCGACTGCGCCTGGCGCCAGGCTGCGTCGACCTGCCATTGCTGGCGTTGATCGACAACGCCGAGCAGGCCCTCGGCACACCGGTGCAGACGGCGGTGAAGCGCGCCGACGAACAGGCCTTCGCCCTGGCCAACGGGCAGAACCTGATGTTCTGCGAGGACGCCGCCCGCCGCCTGCACCGAGCCCTGCGCCAGTTGCCGCAAGCCAGTGCCTTCCGCCTCAAGGTCGTACACGCGGAAAGCCTGCACGCCCACGACGCGGTGGCAGAAAGCCGCTGGAACTGGAGTTGAGGCATGGCTGCCGACGCCTTCTGGTTGCAGCTGGAATCCGCCGAAGCCGGCCACGCCGTGGCGCTGAACGAGGCCCTGGCGGCCATCGCCTGGAACGACGCCGGGCTGATTCCGGTGATCGCCCAGCGCCACGATAACGGCGAGGTGCTGATGCTGGCCTGGATGAATCGCAGCGCGCTGCAGGAAACCCTGGCCGGCGGCCAGGTCTGCTACTGGTCGCGCTCGCGCCAGCAGTTGTGGCGCAAGGGCGAAACCAGCGGCCATCGCCAGCGCCTGCTCAGTGCACACCTCGATTGCGACGGCGACGCCCTGCTGCTCAAGGTCGAGCAGCTCGGCCCGGCCTGCCATACCGGCCGCCCCAACTGCTTCTACAACGACCTCGACGGCGAGCGGCTGCGCGTGGCCGTGAGCCGCCCCTCATGAAGCGTCTGGCCATCGCCCTGGTGCGTTTCTACCAGTACCTGATCAGCCCGCTGCTCGGGCCGCGCTGCCGCTTTCACCCCAGTTGCTCGCACTACGCCGTCGAGGCGCTGGACAAGCATGGCCTGCTGCTCGGCCTGTGGCTGAGCCTGCGCCGGCTACTGCGCTGTCACCCCTGGCATCCGGGCGGCTACGACCCGGTGCCCGAACCCTCACCCAAGGAGCGACCATGATCCGCAAGAATCCGTCCGGCCACCTGCCGGTCATCGCCGAGTCCGCCTACGTCGACAAGACCGCGATCATCTGCGGCAAGGTGATCATCCACGACAACGTCTTCGTCGGCCCCTACGCGGTGATCCGCGCCGACGAGGTGGACGCGAGCGGCGATATGCAGCCCATCGTCATTGGCGCCAACTCCAACATCCAGGACGGCGTGGTGATCCACTCCAAGTCCGGCGCGGCAGTGAGCATCGGCGAGCACACGTCCATCGCCCATCGCTCGATCATCCACGGCCCGTGCAGCGTCGGTAACCGCGTGTTCATCGGTTTCAACAGCGTGCTGTTCAATTGCGCGGTCGGTGACGGCTGCGTGGTACGGCACAACGCCGTGGTCGACGGCTGCGACCTGCCGGCGGGCTTCCACGTCACCTCCACCCAGCGCATCGGGCCGAAGACCGACCTGGCCAGCCTGCCGCGCGTCAGCGTCTCGGCCAGCGAGTTCTCCGAGGACGTGGCACGCACCAACATCGACCTGGTGCGGGGCTACAAAGCCCTGCAGAACGAGTTCTGAGCGTGCTGATCCGTAACGCCCGCCTGGTCAACGAGGGCCGCGTGTTCGAGGCCGACCTGCGTATCCGCCACGGCCGCATCGACGCCATCGCCAGCAGCCTCGCGCACCTGCCCGGGGAGGGCCTGCTCGACGCCGCTGGGCAGTACCTGCTGCCAGGCATGATCGATGACCAGGTGCACTTTCGCGACCCCGGCGCGCCGCACAAGGGCAGCTTCGCCACGGAATCGCGGGCGGCGGTGGCCGGCGGCATCACCAGCGTCATGGACATGCCCAACACCCAGCCGCCGACCCTGACGCTGGAGGCGCTGCAAGCCAAGGAGCAGCGCGCCGCCCGGTGCTCGCGGGTCAACTACGGCTTTCACTTCGGCGTCAGCCACGACAACCTCGACACCGTCGCCGCGCTCGACCCCAGCCGCGTCGCGGCGGTGAAGGTGTTCATGGGTGCCAGCACCGGCAACATGCTGGTCGACGACCTGCCGGCGCTGGAGCGACTGTTCCGCGACTGCCCGACGCTGCTGCTGACGCATTGCGAGCACACCCCGCGCATTCGTGAGCACGAGGCGCAGTGGCAGGCGCGCTTCGGCGACGCCATCCCCGCCGGCGAGCACCCGGCGATCCGCGACGCCGAGGCCTGCTACCAATCCTCCAGCCTGGCGGTGAGCCTGGCGCGCCGCTACGGCACGCGCCTGCACGTGCTGCACATCACCAGCGCGCGCGAGCTGGGCCTGTTCCAGCCAGGCGCGATAACCGGTAAGGCGATCACCGCCGAAGTCTGCGCCCACCACCTATATTTCGACGAGCGCGACTACGCGCAGCTCGGCCACCTGATCAAATGCAACCCGGCGATCAAGACCCAGGCCGACCGTGACGCCCTGCGCCAAGCGCTGTTGTGCGGGCGGCTGGACATTATCGGTACCGACCATGCGCCGCACAGCTGGGACGAGAAGCAGCGCCCCTACCTGCAGGCGCCATCCGGTCTGCCGCTGGTGCAGCACGCACTGCCGGCACTGCTGGAGCTGGTGGCCGACAGCCTACTGCCGCTGCCCATGCTGGTGGAAAAGACCAGCCACGCCGTGGCCGAGCGCTTCGCCATCGAGCAGCGCGGCTACCTGCGCGAAGGCTACTGGGCCGATCTGACCCTGGTCGAACGCCTGGCCGAGCCGCGCCCGGTGGCGGCCGACCCGATCCTCGCCCACTGTGGCTGGACGCCGTTCCAGGGCCGCGCCTTCCGCCATGCCGTGCGCAGCACCTTCGTCTCCGGACAACTGGCCTGGCACGCCGGCCAGGTGCAGGAAGATTGCCAGGGGCTGCCGCTGCGCTACCGGCGCGGCTGAACGCCGCAATCGAGCATTTGCAGGAGCGGATTTATCCGCCAATCAATCCGCCATACCAATCGGGTCGTTCATGATGGTCAGATACAGCGGCTGAGTGCTCGCCAAGGCGATGGGCAACCCGGACGGCAGGTTGCTCAGGCCGTCGCGCACCGGGCGCGCCAGATCGTCACCGCCGGGTGTGGTCAGCGGCGCCGTCAACAGCAAACGCCCATCGACATACTGGATGGCGTAGTTGTCGGCGCTCAGCCCACTCACGCTCAAGACGTAGGTGCCGGCCCGCGAGGCGCCCTGGGCACTGCCGCCATAACTCCGGCTGCCATTGAGTACGCCCAGGCCTTCGCCGTTGACGAAACCCTGATACGTCAAGCCATTGCCGCCACTGTAAGCCTGGCTCGATACGCTTCGGCGGTCATCATTGGCTTTTACCGTCAGTGTCTTGCGGTCGACGACCCAGGTGCCATCGCTGGTCTGGGTCACCATGTAGTTGCCATTGGTCATGGCTGCCGACATTCGTCGTGTTGTCGATGCCGAAGCTGTTGGACAAGCCCATCAGCACCGCAATAGTTTCACCATTGACCAGCCCGGTGGCGCTGATACCCGGATTGAGCAGGCCGTTATCCCCATAGGTGGAGCTACCACCGTTAGCCGTTACGGTGATGCTGGCCTTGTCGATGGTGCTGCTCGTGTTGTCGGCGTAGGTCACGGCGTAGTTGCCGTCGTTGTTGCCCATTTAACCGTTACCCCGCTGCACCTCTCCCCCTTTGTGCGCTGCGCTAGCGACGCCCCTGAAGTGCAGGTTGGCCTTACCAACCCCCGCCGCCACCGCCCCCTCCACCACCGCCGGAGGAGCCGCCACCGGATGATCCGCCCCCGCTCGAAGAACTGCTCGACGGCGGCGTCGATGCCAATGCGGCGACGCTACTGAGACCAGCGGCCAGCGCACCGCTCAGCGCCTGTGGCGAGCTGTAGCTGCTGCGGCTGTGGTACCAGGTCGGTTGATAGTCGCGCTGCGTCGGGTCGATCAGGCCGCTGGCCAGGGCCTCACTGAAACGCGCACTCCATTTGTCTTCCACGCCGAGCGCCATGGCGAAGGGCAGGTGGCGCTCGTACAGGGCGATGCTCATTGCCGGGGCGTCGGCCGCCAGCGCCAGGGCGTCCTGTTCCGCCAGTTGCAGGTAGTTGCGATAGCCTTCCAGCGCATCGAGCAAACGTCGCCCGTCCAGGGTCGGCGCCGGCATCAGGTAATAGAAAACCACCACCAGCGCGACATACAGCACGATCAGCAGCAAGGCCGGCAGGGACGCGGCCTCGGCAATCATCAACAGCCCCACCGGCACCGGCCAGACGAACATCAGCGCCACCAGCCCCAGACTGATCTTCTTGCCAAAGCTGGCTTGGCGCCGAGCCGTATTGATGAACAGCAGCGAAGGCACGCCGAACCCCAGGCTGAATACCAGGCCGGCCAACCCGGTGGCCAAGTCGTCACCATGGGCACTCATCGCCAGCATCACCACACAGCCGAGCACCGCCCAGAGCAAGCCAAAACTCCAGATGCCGCGGTTATTGCTGAACCAGGCCTTACCCTGCTGCTGCAACTGGCTCTCCAGCCCGCTCAGCGTATCGGCCAGGCGTGGCTCGTATTTCTTGCCGATGGCGATCGAATCGCCGTCCTTGCCAGCCTTGAAAAGGCGGTCGCTCAGCTCGCGATCCGACACGCTCAGCTCGCCTTGAGCAGCGCCAGCGCGTGACAGGATGAACCCACTGCGCGGCCTGTCCGCGATCTGCAGATGCTTGTGGATGGCCATGTCGGTCAGCCATACACCGAATGCCCGCGCCGCCGGAAAGCCTCCACGCAGCCCGCGATGCCAGAGGTAGCCGGCCTGCACCGCGCTCATGCCCTGCGGGCCCTCGAACAACGGGATGATCACGCCCTTTTGTGGATCGCGGCCAACGCGATTCCAGGCACTCAGATAGAACAGCAGCAGGCCGATCAGCAGCAGCGCGCCGATGCCCACGCCCAGGTTGTCCAGCAGCGCACGCGTGGCGTTGTCCGTGGCACTTGGCCGCGGCACCAGCCCGGCCTGCCAATCCACGGCTATCGTCAGGCCGTGGTGGGCAGGCAGCTCCGCAGTGGTGGCCAGACGCAGGTAATCATCGCCGCGTTCGACTACCTGGAAGTCCTGCCCCTGATCGCCCTGAGCGCCGGTATAAGCGGCCAGCTGACCGATATGCGCGCCCGCCGGCAGACGCACGTCGACTGACGCCTGGCGGATCGGAAAAATCCAGCCGTTGCCGGTGACGTTCCAGTACAGCTCGTCCGTGTCGGCGTGATGCAGCAGCGCGCGCCCGACCCGATAGCGCAGCTCGTAGCGATAGCGACCAGGGTCGAGCAGCGTGTCCGCCGAGCCCAGGTAGAAGCGCACCCAGGCGCCGTTACGCTCGCTGTGCACGGCCTCTTCACGACCATCGCGGGTCACGCCCAACAGGGTGATCGGGCTGCTCTGCTCCAGCCCCATCGGCAGTGCGTAGCTGACCGGCAGATCGCGGTAGATGCCGCGACGAATATTGTCGCCTTCGGCGCGCACGGTGATGCGCTCGGTCACCAGCAGGTTGCCGTCAGCCTCGACCTGCAGGCTGACGGAAAAATCTTCGATGGCCTCCTGCGCCAGCACCAGACCCGGCAGCAGACAGCCAATCAGCAACAGCCCACGCAACCATCCCTGCATGCTCAGAACTCCATCTTCGGCGATTGGCCGTCACGCGAATCATCCAGCGTGAAGTACTCGGCCTGGGTAAAGGCGAACAGACGCGCCACCAGATTGCTCGGCACCGACTCCACCAGCACGTTCAGCTCGCGCACCGCGCCGTTGTAGTAACGCCGGGCCATCTGGATATGGTTCTCGACCTCGCTGA
The DNA here is from genome assembly GCF_003008615.1 of Pseudomonas mendocina. Lineage (NCBI taxonomy): Bacteria > Pseudomonadati > Pseudomonadota > Gammaproteobacteria > Pseudomonadales > Pseudomonadaceae > Ectopseudomonas > Ectopseudomonas mendocina. The sequence continues at coordinate 2,341,001 of NZ_CP027657.1, read as the reverse complement.
TGTTGCTCTGCAGCTCGCGAAACTGGCTGTCAGCCTTGAGATCCGGATAGGCCTCGACCAACGCGAACAGTTGCCGCAACTGACTGCTCAACTGCGCCTCCACCGGCGCGCGCTGGCCCAGCGGCGAATCGGCCAGTTGCACCGCGCGCATGCGCTCCTGCACCAGCGCCTCGAGCGTGCTCTGCTCGTAGCCCATGTACTGCCGCACGCATTCCACCAACGCGGGAATCAGGCTGGAGCGGCGCTTGAGTTGCACGTCGATGCCGCTGGCGGCTTCAGCCACGCGATGGCGGTTGAACACCAGGCGGTTGTAGTAGAAAACCGTCGCGCCGCCGAGCACCAGCAGCACGCCCACACCCCACCAAAGCCCCGAACCCTGCATAACCTCTCCTTCAATTGCCGACGGCCAGCCGCTTTGCACTGACATCCTGGCAGCCCGTATCCTGTAGGGCCAGCCAGTCAGCGAGGCCCGCATGCAGATCGAGTTGATCGAGATCCGCGACCACCTGAATCGCTTCGCCCCTTTCGACAACCTGCCGGAGCAGACTCTCGACGAGATCGCCCGCCAGGTGCAAGTGGGCTACTTCAAGGCCGGTAGCGAAATCCTCGCCGTCGGTGCACCGATCCATGAACTGCACTACGTGCGCAGCGGCGCGGTGGAAGTGCACCGGCGCAATGGCGAGCTGCACAACCGCCTCACCGAAGGCGACATCTTCGGCCAGGCCGGCCTGCTGCGTGGCAACAAGGTGCGCCTCGGCGCTGCAGCGCTGGAAGATTGCCTGATCTACTTCATCCCCGGTGTGCTGTTCCATCAGCTCTGCGAGCAGTTCGACAGCTTTGCCGACTTCGTCGAGGCCGAAGGCCAGTCGCGGCTCAAGTCCGCCCTGGAAGACAGCCACGGCAAGGCCAGCGAACTGATGAAGATCAAGGTGCGCAAGCTGATCTCGCGCGGAGCCGTCAGCGTGCCTCTGGATACGCCGATCCAGCAGGTGGCGCAGGTGATGACCGAGCACAGCGTGTCCTCGGTGATCGTCGTCGACCCCGGCACGCAGTGGCCCGACCCGAATCAGGTGCAAGTGGCCGAGCAGCAGAGCCAGGTGATGGCCGGCATCCTCACCGACCGCGACCTGCGCACCCGCGTGGTCGCCGCCGGCTTGCCCAGTGACACCCCGGTCAGCCAGATCATGACGCCCAACCCCATCACCCTGCAGGCCGACGACTCGGTGTTCGAGGCCATGCTGTGCATGTTGCGCAACAACATCCATCACCTGCCGATCCTCCATCGCCGACGCCCGGTGGGCGTGGTGGCGCTGGCCGACATCATCCGCTACGAGTCGCGCAGCAGCCTCTATCTGGTCAACGGCATCTTCAACAAGACCTCGGTGGACGGCCTCAAGAGCCTGCTGCCGGACTTGCGCGCCACCTTCGTGCGCATGGTCGCCGACGACGCCAGCGCACACATGGTCGGCAGCGCCATGAGCGGTATCGGCCGCGCCTTCAGCCAGCGCCTGCTGGAGTTGGCCGAACAGAAACTCGGCCCGCCGCCGGTGCCCTACTGCTTCATGGCCGCCGGCTCCATGGCCCGCGACGAGCAACTGTTGCTCACCGACCAGGACAACGCCCTGGTGCTCGACGATAGCTTCGACCCCGACGAACACGACGCCTACTTCGCCGAACTGGCGCAGTTCGTCAGCGACGGCCTGGCCGCCTGCGGCTACAGCTACTGCAAGGGCGGCATCATGGCCAGCAACCCCAAGTGGCGGCAGCCGCTGAAGGTATGGCGGCAGTATTTCAGCGAGTGGATCGAACGGCCCAACCCGGAAACCCTGCTCAACGCCAGCATCTTCTTCGACCTAGACGGTCTCTACGGCGAAACCGAGCTGGTGGAAAGCCTCAAGGATCTGCTGGCGCAGAAGGCCAGCACCAGCCCGGCCTTCCTTGCCGCGCTGGCGCGCAATGCACTCAACCGCACGCCGCCGCTGGGTTTCTTCCGCACCTTCGTGATGGAAACCGACGGCCGCCACCGCAACATCATCAACCTCAAGGGCCGGGGCACCGCGCCGCTCACCGACCTGATCCGCGTGCACGCCCTGGCCTGCGGCTCCAAGGCGCAGAACTCGCTGGATCGTCTCGACGCCATCGCCGCCACCAAGCTGCTGCCCAAGGAGGCGCTGGAGCACCTGCGTTACGCCTTCGAGTTCCTCAGCCTGGTACGCGTACGGCACCAGGCGCGTGAAGTCGAGGCCGGCAACGCGCCGAGCAACTACATCGAGCCGGAACAGTTCAGCGCCAGCGAACGCCAGCACCTCAAGGAAGCCTTCCAGGTGATCAGCAACGCGCAGAAATTCCTGCGCTTTCGCTACCCGGCGCAACCGACGAGCCGCCCGCGATGAGCGAGCGCGCCGCACAGGACTGGCCGCAATTGTTCGCCAGCCTCGCCGAAAGCAGCCGCGACTCGCGCCTGCGCGCCTACTACGGCGCCGGCTGCGTGGCGGCCGATACGCCGCTGCAGGATGTCCCGCTGGTGGCGCTGGACGTGGAAACCACCGGTCTCGACCCGCGTGAGCACGCCATCGTCAGCCTCGGCCTGGTACCGCTGAGCCTGCAACGCATCCGCTGTGCGGAGTCGCGCTACTGGGTGGTCAAACCCACTGGCGAGCTGAGCGCCGAGTCGGTCACCTTCCACCACATCACCCACAGCGATATCCGCCACGCCCCACGTCTGGCCAGCGTGCTCGAAGAGTTGCTGGAAGCCCTGGCTGGCAAGGTCGTGGTCGTGCACTACCGCAATATCGAACGCAGCTTCCTTGACCAGGCCGTGCGCCAGCACCTGGGCGAAGGGCTGATCTTCCCCATCATCGACACCATGGAACTGGAGGCCCGCCTGCATCCCAAACGCAGGGTGAGCTGGTGGGATCGCCTGCGCGGCCGCGAGCCCATCTCCATCCGCCTGGCCGACAGCCGTTTGCGTTATGGCCTGCCGCTGTACTCGGCTCATCATGCGCTGACCGATGCCCTGGCTTGTGGCGAGCTGCTGCAGGCGCAGGTGGCGACGCATTACTCAGGGGATACGCCGATCAGCGCTCTCTGGAGCTGACTGCCAGCCCCCACCCTGTAGGAGCGGCTTCAGCCGCGAAGCTTTTGGTGTTGATCGCTCCCAAGCTCTGCCTAGTAAGGCAGTCCAAGACTGCTCTACACCGGTTAAGATTCGCGCAGATTTAGCCCCGCCAAGCACAACGCAGACCCACGCCCATGAATCGCCGTAAAAAGATCAAGCAACTACTCGAAGCCCACGCCAAGAAGGCCAATGCCAAACTCGCGCCCAAAAGCAATAAACCCAAGTACATCAGCAAAGCTGACAGGGCGAAGTTGGAGACAGAAGCGGCTCAAGAGTCCGTTACGGCCATGCCCGCAGAGTAGAACTCCGAAGACGAGCTTGATGGTTGATTGATCGTTACCACGCTCTGCGTGGCAACGCAGCCAGGACGCTCTGCGTTCATTACAGCCCCTCCAGGCAAGACGCGGAGCCGCGCAAGCTCTCGATGTCCACGCAACGCGTGAGTACCAGCAAAAACACCCTCTCCCATGAATGGGAGAGGGGAGCAAAAGCTTCGCGGCTGAAGCCGCTCCTGTAGCCGTTCCTACGCGGTGCTTTGCGGTTGGCCGAGGACTTTATCGGCGGTGTACACCGCCTCGTCGAGAAACACATTCACCGCCGGGTGATCGCGTTCGCCCTTGCGGTAGGCGAGGAAGACGCCGCGCTGGATACCCGGCAGCAGGCGGACGGCGGTGACGCCATGCAGTGGGTGCACCAGGCGCAAGCCGGAGACGACGGAGATGGAGTTGCCCGAGGCGACCATCGCCGCGACCATCTCGAAGCCGGCGCAGTGGGCGTTGATCCGCGGCGCGTAGCCCGAGCGGCGGCACAGGTTGGTGATGAATTCACCGAACGAGCTGCTGGTCGAATCCAGCGCCCAGGCCTCGTCGCGCAGGTCGGCGATGGTCAGGCCGTCGCGTGCCGCCAGCGGATGGTCAGTGGGCAGCAGCACATGCAACAGATCCTGGGTCAGCGGGATCTGTGCATAGTTCTCGTGTTTCTCGTTCAACTCCACGGCCAGGTCATCGATCACCGCCACATCGATCTGCCAGGCGGCCAGGGCGCCCAGACTTTCCTGCGGCTCCAGCTCCACCACCACCACTTCCAGCCGTGGATAGGCCGCACGCAGAGCGCGCACGGTTTCCGCCACCACGGCCACGGCAATCGAGGGAAACGCCGCGACGCGCAGTTCGCCGGCGATCTCACCGCGCATCTGCGCCAGTTCCGAGCGCGCTTCGTCGAGCACCATCAGGATACGTTCGACGTGTCCCACAAGGCGCTCGCCCGCCGGGGTCAGTACCACACCGCGTCCGCGTCGTTCGATCAGCGCCACTTCGGCTTCTCGTTCGAGCTGGGCGACCTGCTGTGAAACCGCAGAGGGCGTGAGGTGCAGCGACTCGGCAGTGGCTGCCATGGTGCCGCAGCGGGCCAGTTCACGCAGGGTGCGAAGGCGGGTGATGTCCATAAGGAAATCTCAATAGGTAAGTGATGCTAATGAATACGTTAAAAATAAATCAGTATACATAATGATAAAGCCGTTCTTAGATAGGGTTATCCACACGTGCGTGCCGGGCACGTGGTTCACCCACATAAGGGTTCTCTGAAACGCGCGTAGCTCGCCAGGTTTCAGAAGCGCCCATAAAAGAAGAACTCTCGCCATGGCTATCAGCGTTTTCGACCTGTTCAAGGTAGGCATAGGCCCTTCCAGTTCCCACACCGTCGGCCCGATGCGTGCCGCCGTGCTGTTCACCAATGCCCTGGACAACCACGGCTACATGCCGCAGGTGACCCGCGTGGCGGCCGAGCTGTATGGCTCGCTGGGTGCCACCGGCAAGGGCCATGGCAGTGATAAGGCGGTGCTGCTCGGCCTTAGCGGCTATGAGCCGGACACCGTCGATGTCGACCAGGTGCCTGGCTATATCGAAGCCATTCGTCGCGATAAACGCATTGTCCTGGCCGGCAAGCATGCCGTCGCCTTCGACGAAAAAGCCGACCTGAAAATGTTCCGCAAGGCGCTGCCGCTGCACGCCAACGGCCTGCGCTTCGCCGCCTTCGATGCCGCGGGTATCCAGGTGCACGAGGCCACCTACTACTCGGTGGGCGGCGGTTTCGTGGTCAGCGAGGCGATTCTCGCCGACGGCTCCAAACACAAGGTCATCGCCCCGGACGCCACCAGCCTGCCGCTACCGTTTCGCAGCGGTGCCGATCTGCTGCGCCTGAGCCGTGAACACGGCATCGGCATCGCCGAGATCATGCGTCGCAACGAGCGCCACTGGCGTACCGATGACGAAACCGATGCCGGTCTGCTGGAAATCTGGAAGGTGATGCAAGCCTGCGTCGACCGTGGCTGCCGCACCGAGGGCATCCTGCCCGGCGGCTTCAAGGTGCGTCGCCGCGCGGCGATCCTGGCGCGCAAGCTGGGCGGCTTCCAGCGCAGCTCCCTGGAAGATCCGCTGCGCATGCTCGACTGGGTCAACCTCTGGGCCCTGGCGGTCAACGAAGAGAACGCCGCCGGTGGCCGCGTGGTCACCGCGCCGACCAACGGCGCCGCCGGCATCATCCCGGCAGTGCTGCACTACTACGCCAACGCCATTTCCGGCGCCAGTGAGCGTGGTGTCATCGATTTCCTGCTGACCGCTGGTGCGATCGGCATCCTGTACAAGGAAAACGCCTCGATCAGCGGCGCCGAAGTGGGCTGCCAGGGCGAGGTCGGCGTGGCCTGTTCGATGGCGGCCGGCGCGCTGTGCGCGGTGCTCGGCGGAACCCCGGAACAGGTCGAGAACGCCGCCGAGATCGGCATGGAACACCACCTGGGCCTGACCTGCGATCCGGTCGGCGGACTGGTGCAGATCCCCTGCATCGAGCGCAACGCCATCGCCTCGGTCAAGGCCATCAACGCCGCGCGCATGGCGCTGTACGGCGACGGTTCGCACTACGTGAGCCTGGACAAGGTGATCAAGACCATGCGCGAAACCGGCGCCGACATGCTGACCAAATACAAGGAAACCGCCCGTGGCGGCCTGGCGGTAAATATCGTCGAGTGCTGATCACGCCGGAGGGCACGGGTGGGAAGCGCGTCAGTCGTCGCTGAAGCGCTTCAACTCCAAGCCCATGCGGCAGGCGGTGCGCACGGCCTAGGAGGCCATGCGACACCCCACGGATTCACCTGCACGACCCAGCTTCACCGGCCACAAGCCAAAAAACCGTAAAAACAAGAATAAGCGAGCCCCTGCCATGACCCTCGAACCTACATAAGTCACCACGCTTTTCCTCTCATCCCTATAATCACGCCCCCGCCATGCAGCGACCCCGTTCTGCGCGCACCTTCCTGCGCGGCAGCGGGAGCGTTTTTGCCAGGCGCCAAGAATCGAATACGGAAAGCGTAAGACTCATGAATGCCCTTAAACTTCTAGCTGCCTATTACTCCAACGCCAGCCTGGTGCTGCGCATTTTCATCGGCCTGGTACTCGGCACCCTGCTGGCCTGGATCGCACCTGCCGCAGCGCTCAAGGTCGGCCTGTTCGGCGAGCTGTTCATCCTCGCCCTGAAGGCCGTGGCGCCGATCCTGGTGCTGGTGCTGGTGACCGCCTCGCTGGCATCGCGCCAGAGCAATCAACCCACCCATATCCGTCCGGTGCTGATGATGTACCTGATCAGCACCTTCAGCGCCGCAGCGCTGGCGGTATGCGCCAGCTTCCTGTTCCCGACCGTGCTGACTCTGGATGTCAGCAGCGCCGAGGGTAACCCGCCCGGCAGCATCATCGAGGTGCTGCACAACCTGCTGACCAGCATCTTCGTCGGCCCCGTACAGGCACTGAACACCTCCAACTACATCGCCATCCTGGCCTGGGCCGTGCTGCTGGGCGTGTTCCTGCGCCATGCCGCACCGAGCACCCGCACCATGCTGACCGACGTCTCCAATGCCTTCACCAAGGCCGTGCAGTTCGTCATCAACCTGGCGCCCATCGGTATCTTCGGCCTGGTCGCCAGCACCCTGGCAGATTCCGGTTTCGAAGCGTTAATCACCTACGCTCGCCTGCTGATCGTGATGGTGAGCTGCATGTTGATCGTGACCTTCGTGATCAACCCGCTGATCGCCTACATCAAGATGCGTCGCAACCCCTATCCGCTGCTGATGACCGTTCTGCGCGAGAGCGCGGTGACCGCCTTCTTCACCCGTAGCTCGGCGGCCAACATCCCGGTCAACCTGCGTCTGTGCGAGAAGCTCAAGCTGGATCGCGACACCTACTCGATCACCATCCCGCTGGGCGCCACCATCAACATGGCCGGTGCGGCCGTGACCATCTCCGTGATGGCGCTGGCTGCGACCCACACCCTGGGCATTCCGGTGGATCTGCCGACCGCGCTGCTGCTGTGCGTGGTGTCCTCGCTGGCCGCTGCTGGCGTATCCGGTGTAGCCGGTGGCTCGCTGCTGCTGATTCCGATGGCTACCAGCCTGTTCGGCATCGATGCCGAGATCGCCATGCAGGTGGTCAGCATCGGCTTCGTCATCAGCGTGGTGCAGGACTCCTTCGAGACCGCGCTGAACTCGCACACCGACGTGGTATTCACTGCGGCCGTGTCCTACGCCAACCAGGCGCAGGAAGCAGGCAGTGCAGTGCCGGCACAGAGCAATGCTGCGCAGGCTGACGTCAGCGTCTGATGCGTCTGCTGCACTCATGAGAAAGCGCGCCTCAGGGCGCGCTTTTTCGTTTCAGGGCGACTACACAGCTGTCTGGTGGGCTGAAGCCCACCCTACCCGCTGGTCACCCAAGCCAGACATTGCCCCATAAAAAAACGCGCCCGAGGGCGCGTTCTTTTGCGGCATGAGCCAGACGGCTAGCGCGGCTCGCTCATCAGCCCGCGCACCACCGAGATACAACCCACCAGCAACACCAGGGCAAACGGCAGGCCGGTGGACACAGCCATCGCCTGCAACGCCACCAGGCCGCCGCCGAGCAGCAGGGCGATGGCGATCACCCCTTCGATGCTGGCCCAGAACACCCGCTGAACCACGGGCGCATTGACCTTGCCGCCGGCGGTGATGGTGTCGATCACCAGCGAGCCGGAGTCCGACGAGGTGATGAAGAACAGGATCACCAGAACCACGGCGAGGAACGACATGATGCCGCTCAGCGGCAGCTCGGCAAGCAGGGCGAACAGTTTCAGCTCCAGCGCCGCATCGGCGACCTCACCCAGGCCCGCGCCGATCTGGGTGAAAGCACTACCACCGAAGGTGGTCATCCACAGCACCGACACCAGCGACGGTACCAGCAGCACCGCGATAAGGAACTCACGCACGCTACGGCCACGGCTGATGCGGGCGATGAACATGCCCACGAACGGCGACCAACTGATCCACCAGGCCCAGTAGAAGGCCGTCCAGCCCTGGGTGAAGTTGACGTCTTCACGCCCAACCGGGTTGGACAGCGCCGGCAGGTGCGTCAGGTAGGCACCGAGGTTCTCGAAGAAACCGAGGGCGATGGCCAGTGTCGGCCCGGTGATGACGACGAAGGCGAGCAACAGGAAGGCCAGGAAGATGTTGATCTCGGAAAGACGACGCACGCCCTTCTCCAGCCCGGAAACCACCGACCACAGCGCCACCAGGGTGATGGCGATGATCAGCAATACCTTGCTGGCGTTGCTGGCCTCGATGCCGAACAGATGCTCGATACCACCGGCAGCCTGCTCAGCGCCGATACCCAGCGAGGTGACCAGACCGAACAGGGTGGCGAACACCGCGAGGATGTCGATCACATGGCCCGGCCAACCCCACACGCGCTCACCGAGAACCGGGTAGAAGATCGAGCGGATCGCCAGCGGCAAGCCCTTGTTGAAGGAGAAGATCGCCAGCGCCAGGGCGACGATGGCGTAGATCGCCCAGGGGTGCAGACCCCAGTGGAAGATGGTCGCGGCCATGGCCAGGCGCTGCGCCTCAGCAGCATCGCCGGCGGCACCGCCAAGGGGGGCCCAGTCGGTACGCACGCCATTCTCCACGGTCACGCCACCGAGGGCAGCGGTGTAATGCGACACCGGCTCGGCCACGCCGTAGAACATCAGGCCGATGCCCATGCCGGCGGCGAACAGCATGGCGAACCAGGTCAGGTAGGAAAAGTCCGGCGTCGCGTCCCTGCCGCCGATACGCACCCGGCCCAGCGGCGAGACGATCAGACCAAGACAGAGCAGCACGAAGATGTTGGCAACGCCGAGGAAGAACCACGCCATATGGTGCGTGAGCCAGTCACGCAATGCGGTGAACAGAGGCTCGACTTCGGTCTGCAGCGCGAGGGTGAGGATGACGAAGATGACCGCGACCAGCGCGGAGATGGTGAAAACTTTGCCGTGGATGTCGAGGGCGAAGACGAACTGCCCTTTGATGTTGTCCTGGCCGATGACGTAGTCGGTGTCGATCAGATTGGCTTCACCGGACGGTGCTGGAATGCCGTCTGCGGCTTCCACAGGGGATGGCGGGGTCGTGTCATGCGAAGGGACGTTTCCCATACGTGGCGTGCTCCTTGATGCGTTTTTTACTCGCTAGACGAGCGTGAACAGGACGGATGCCCTCCTCCAATTAAAGACGACCCACAAACGGGTCGAACCGGGGAGGGTAACACATGAATTCCGCTCACTCAGATCTCAAGACACGTGAAGCCCCCGAATAATTCCCCAGGGCATGGCAATTTGCCCGCCACTGCCATTCCCTGGGTAGCCGTGGCAGGATGGTCGGCGAACACCGCGCAAAGCCCGTGGTCAGCTGCACACAGCCCATGCGAAGGACGCCCCTGCATGCCTGCGGATTTCGGCATTCCCCACCTGTTCGCCTACCTGATCGCCACCATTCACGCGCTCGGCACGCTTGCGGCCATCCATGCCGTGCTCACCGTGCGTACCGCCCAGGGCGCGCTGGCCTGGGGCCTGTCGCTGTTCTTCATGCCGTACCTGACCTTGCTGCCGTACCTGATCTTCGGCCGCAGCCGCTTCGACGCCTACGTCAAGGCGCGCCGCGAGGCGGACACGGAGATGCACCACGCCATGGCCGCACAGGACTGGCGCCCCTGGGTCGAAGAAGCCAAGGCCGCGCACCTGTCACCAGCCTATGATCGCCTGCGCGCCCTGCCCCGGCTGTCGCACCTGCCCGGCCTGACCGGTAACCGCGCCGAGTTGCTGATCGATGGCGAGGCCACCTTCGCCGCCCTCTTCGAAGCCCTGGCCAGCGCCCAGCAGGTGATCCTGCTGCAGTTCTTCATCATCCGCGATGACAGTCTCGGCCGGCGCCTGCACGACATCCTGCTGGAGCGGGCGGCCGCCGGGGTGAAGGTGCATGTGCTGTACGACGGCGTCGGTAGCCACTCGCTGTCCAACGCCTTCATCGACCGCTTGCGTCGTGGCGGCGCACAGGTGCACGCCTTCCCCACCCGCTCCGGACTGTTCAACCGCTTCCAGCTGAACTTCCGCAACCACCGCAAGATCGTCGTGGTCGATGGCGAAATCGGCTTTCTCGGCGGCCTCAATGTCGGCATCGAATACCTCGGCCAGAAACCGCCGCTCTCGCCCTGGCGCGATACCCACGTGGAAGTCCGCGGGCCGGTGGTGGCCAGCCTGCAGGAGGCGTTCGCCGAAGACTGGTACTGGGCCTGCCAACAGTTGCCACCGCTCTTGATGCCGAGCAAGCAGGATGAACCCGGCCTGCTCTGCCAGGTGATCGCCAGTGGCCCGGCCGACCCGCAGGAAACCTGCTCGCTGCTGTTCGTCGAGGCGATTCATGCGGCGCGTGAACGGGTCTGGCTGAGCAGCCCGTACTTCGTGCCCGACGAAGCGCTGTTCGCCGCGCTGCGCCTGGCGGTGATGCGCGGCGTCGACGTACGCCTGCTGCTGCCAGCGCGCCCGGATCATCGCATCGTCTACGCCGCTTCCAGCCTGTATGCCTTCGAGGCGTTGCGCGCCGGCGTGCGGGTGTTCCGCTACCAACCCGGGTTCCTGCACCAGAAGGCCTTGCTGATCGACCACGACGCCTGCGTATTGGGCAGCGCCAACCTGGACAATCGCTCGTTCCGCTTGAATTTCGAGGTCAGCCTGCTGACCTTCGACGAAGGCTTCAACACCCAGGTCGCCGACATGCTGGAAGAGGACTTCAGCCGCTCGCGCGAACTGGTCAATGCCGACCGGCGCAACGTGCATCGTCTGCAGCAACTGGGCATGCGCGTGGCGCGACTGATCTCGCCCATCCTCTGAGCTATGGTTAAGGGGCCGCTCCGCAGTCGGTCGCGCCTTCATGAAGAGATTGTTCATCCTGCTCTGTCTCAGCCTGCACGCCTGGCCCGTCCTGGCGCAGGAGGAGCTTCGCGTCGGCGTCGAGTTGCAGCCCTATCAACCGTATTCCGACGTGCAGAATGGCGAGTACCGCGGCTACGCACGCGATCTGCTGGATGCCTTCGCCGAGGAGTACGGCTACCACTTCGTCTACACGCCGCTGCCGGTGCGACGGCTGCTCAGTGATTTTCTCTCTGGGCGGGTCGATCTCAAGTTTCCGGATCACCCGCAATGGAACGCGAACCAGAAAGCCGGCCATGACATTCACTACAGCCAGCCGGCCGCGCCCTACATCGACGGCATTCTGCTCAAGCCGAACTACCTGGGGTTGGGCAAGGGGCACATCAGGCTGCTCGGCACGCAGAACGGCTTCACCCCCTGGCCCTACCTGGCAGACGTTCGCTCCGGGCGCATCAGGCTGATCCAGGCCAACCAGATCGACTCGCTGTTGCGCATGGCCGTCAGTGACCGTGTCGATGCCGTCTACCTCAACCCGCAGGTGGTCGCCCACCAACTGCGCAAGATGCGCCTGCCGGCCGATGTCCTGGTCTTCGATCCCGAGCTGGATCACGTGCGCGATCACTATTACCTGTCGAGCATCAACCACCCGCAGGTGATCGCGGCCTTCGACCGTTTTCTCCAGGAGCGCGCCGAACTGGTCGCGGCGCTGCGCCTACGCCATGGCCTGTGACGCAGCGCGGCTGCGCTGATCGGCCAGCACCCGCGAGCGCCGCTTCTTCGCCCAGATCACCAGCCCGGTCAATGACAGCCCCGCCACCACCAGCCCCAGCAACGACACCAGGATGCGCCCTGGCAGACCGATGATGCGCCCGGAGTGCAGCGGGAACTGCGCCTGCAGGAAGATATCGCCGGCGCTGCCGGTGCCCGGCACGTGCGCGCCCGCCAGTTCGCCGCTGCGGCTGTCGACGTAGATCCACGGGTTGCCCAGGCCGGCACTGCCATGATCATCGCCCGGCGCATAGAAGCCGACGCCATAGACACCGAATTCGGCCGAGTGGAACAACCCACCGGGCGGCGCCTGCCAGCCAAGACGCCGGGCTTCGGCCGAGGCGACGGCGATGGCCTGGCGCCGGTCGAGTTGCGGCACGATCTGCTCGTCCAGAGTCACCGGCGTGCGGCTGGCGAAGGGGCTCGGCGTCAGCGGCGAGAACAGCTCCACCAGCGGGCGAACCACCTGGCGTTCGAGGTTCATCGATACCGAGGTGACAGCGAGGATCAGCAGCAACAGCCAGACCCAGACGCCGCCCGAGCGATGCAGATCGAAGTTCAGCTTGTAGCCACCCTGGCGCCAGCGAAAGGCGAACGACTTGCGCCAGCTGCGCAGGTTGGGGAACGACAGCCACAGCGCCACCAAGCAATCCAGGCACCAGACGATGGCGACGATGCCGAAGAACAGCACGCCCAGCTCGATGCCGAAACCCTCGGGAATATGCAGGCTGTAATGCAGCTTGTAGAGAAACGGCAGCAGGTTCTCCCGGCTCAGGGAAATCGCGCCCCACTCACGCTGCCCCTGGATATCGCCGGTTACCGGATCGACCCCGAGTTGGTTGAAGCCCAGCTTGTACGCCTTGCCCGTCGCAGGATCGATACGCGGGTCGACGAAGATCCCCAGCGCATGGCCCGGCTCCAGCGCCAGCGGCATGAAGCTCACCTGCAGGCGCGGGTCGCGTGCCTCCAGCGCATCGACCAATTGCAGCGGATCCTGGGCCGGGCCGGCGCTCTGCGCGTCGAACAAGTGTGGATTGAGCCACTCGTCCAGTTCGTGATCCCAGGAAATGACGGCGCCGGTCAAACCGGCGGTAAACAGGAACAGGGCGATGAACAGGCCGCACCAGCGGTGCAGCAATACCAGAATCGGACGCATGAGATTTTCTCGTCAACCAGCAGGGCGGCCCGAGGGCCGCCCTTCCAGTCAGTACTTCCAGGTCAGGGTGGCACTGACGTTACGCGGTGCGCCGTAATAGGCCTGAGTCCAGTACAGGCTGCTCAGGTACTTCTCGTCGGTGAGGTTGTTGAGGTTGGCCGACACGCTCCAGTTCGGGTCGATGTCGTAGCTGGCCATCAGGTCGACTACGGCGTAGGCCTTCTGCGTGACGTCGGCACTGCCGATGGAAGTGCGGCCATCATCGGCCGTCAACGGTACTGCGGTTTTTATGCTGTCCTGCCAGCGCACGGCAGCGCCCACCTTGAGTTTTTCCAGACCTGGCACGCGATAGGTAGCCGCAGCCTTGACCATGTGCTTCGGCGAGTAGGTCACGGCATGCGCGTCATCGGCATCGGTGATGTCGACGAAGGTGTAGCCGGCGCTGAGCTGCAACCCATCCAGCGGTTCGCCGGAAAACTCCAGCTCGTAGCCTTCGCTGGTCAGGCCTTCGATGGCGCGGTAGTAGGCCACGCCTCCGATGACACCGGCCTGCTCGGCAAAGTTGTCCTGCTCGGTGCGAAATACCGACAAGGCAACGTTGACCTTGTCGTCGAACAGCTCACCCTTGATACCGGCCTCATAGTTGACACCCTCTACCGGCGCCAGACGTGAGCCGGTGATATCGACCTTGGTCTGTGGATCGAAGATCTCGGTATAGCTGGCGTACAGCGAGTACTGTTCGGTGAGGTCGTAGACCACGCCAGCATAGGGTACGACCTTGCCACTGTTCTTCGAGGACTTGGCCAGGCTGTAGTTGATGCCGTTGCTCCTCACGTCGATCACGCGGGCACCGGTGATCAGGCTCAGATCGTCGGTCAGGCTCCAGCGTGCCGCAGCGTAGGCACTCTTCATGCGGTCGGTGAAATCGCTGCCGGCGCTGCCGTTGTCATTGCGCGGTTTCGCGTAATCGCCGCTCCAGTCCTCCAGTGGCGGCAGCATGGTGCCGGTAGTCGAGTCGTACCAGGAACGATCCTCGAGTTCGGAGCGCGACCAACTGGCACCCAGCGTCGCCTCATGCTCGCGTCCGGCCAGGCTGAAGGGGCCGCTGGCCTGCAGGTCGGCGATCAGCTGGGTGTTCTTTTCCTTGTACTCGGAAGGGTAGGAATACAGACCGGCGCCGGTCGCACGATTGGGCGTGCCGTAGATGTAGAACATCGAACCGTCGCTCTTCTTCTCCACACGCGTGAGCACGGTCTTGGCCTGCCAGCCGTTGGCGAAGGTATGCGCCAGTTCGGCGAAGGTGCGGTTTTCCTGATTGTCCCAATAGGCCCAGTCAGTGGCGGTGCTGGTGGAGCGCGAATAGTTGGTCTTACCACCATCCTGATAGACCAGCGGCAGCGCCCCCCACATCGGCGAGTTGGCATCGCTGGTCTGCAGGGTGTGGCCGAGGGTGAAGATCGTGCTGTCGTTCAGATCGAACTCCAGCACGCCATGGAACATGTTCTTCTCGCGCGAATAGCGGTCGAGGTAGGAGTTCTTGTTCTCGTTGGCGTACACCACACGCCCGCGCAACGTGCCGGCGTCATTGAGTGCGCCGGAGAGGTCGGTATCGATGCGGCGTTTGTCCCAGGAGCCGGCGGTCAGGTCGACCCGTGCCTGCGGGATTGCCGTCGGGCGTTTGCGCACGAAGTTGACGGTCGCCGAAGGGTTGCCGGTGCCGGAGATCAGGCCGTTGGCACCGCGAATCACCTCGACCCGTTCGTACATGGCGGTATCCAGATCACCCTCGACGTTGCCATAGACGAACGGCACGGAGATGCCGTCGTACTGGAAGTTGGTGATGTCGAAACCACGGGCGGTGTAGTAGGTGCGATCCGTCTCGACTTCCTGCACCTGCACGCCCGGCACGGCCTTGAGCGCGTCGTTGACGCTGGTGAGATTGAAGTCGCGCAATTGTGCGCCGCTGAGGGTGGAAACCGCCTGCGGCGTCTGCCGTGGGGTCAGATCCAGTTTGGTCGCGGCACTGCTCGATTGCGCGCGGTAGCTGTCGCGATCAGCGGCGGCACTGCTGCCGACGACGGTCTGGGCGTCCAGTTCCAGCTGGTTGGTTTCCTCGGCCATGGCCTGGGTAAAGCTGCAAGCAGCCGCGATGGCCACAGCCAGGTGGGTCTTTTTGCTGAACAAAGGGGTGTACTCCTGATGCGCTGTCGATAGCCGCGGATAGTCCCTTTGCAGCTGGGTGCCTCACTGGCGCACTCGCACATTGCAAATGCTAATAATTATCGACAAAATTCTCGCAACAAGCCGTTACACCCGTCAATACAAATAAATTACATCTGCAAATCAATATCAGTTTTATTTAAGCGCCGCACAATCCGCCCCGATCCAACGCGCCTGACTCTCCATGCTGCTTGGCTGACCTTTGTAGGTACCTTTGACCTGGGTGGTGAATTCCTTGTCGCTGATGAAACGTGTCTCCCCTTCACCCTGAGCCTGCGGGCAGGTGAAACGGAATTTCCACAGGTTGCCGCTGCGTTCGGTGATCTGCTGGTTACAACCGGAGTTGGGATCCTGCAGGGGAATGTCCTGCGCCTTGATCTGCTCTTCGGTCAGGCAGATTTGCACCCCGCCGGCACCGAGTTTCACGCCGCGCTCGGCCATCATGCCTTCCATCATCTAGCGCTGCTCCGGCGGCAGGTTCTTCATCTGCGCGAGGATCTGATCCATGCCCGGCATCGCCTGACCGCCGACTTGCATGTTGTGCGCGCTGACCTCCCAGACACCGGGCTGCAGCTGTACGGCACTGGCCAGTGCTGGGGCCAGGGCGAAGGTGAGAAACAAGGCGCAACGGGTGTGACGACGCATGGTGGTGCTCCAGTGCAAGGGTCTGAAAGAGCTTAGAGTCTGTTCAAAGTCTCGCGAGCTAGAGCCATGCAAGGCAAAAACAGGCGAGGACGCGGAGTTTACGAGCTGTAAATGAGCAGTCCGAGCCTGTTTTTAACGCGGCAGGGCCGACGCGCAGCAGCCTTTGAACAGACTCTTAGACAGCATAAAGAACAAAACCCCCACTGGCTCACGCCAATGGGGGTTCTCTTCTTTTCCGCCGACGCTTGTGGCGCCGGGAGCCTGGTTCGTGCTCAAACCTATTCCACGTCAGACGAAGCGGAGCCCAGCTCGCAGCTCCAGAGTTCCAGCGTTGGCTGACTCGCTTGTGGCGGGCCGAGCCAGTCGCTCATCGGGCGACAACGCTGGTCAAAACACAGTTGGTAATCCCCGGCTTCGGGCGTACGCCCCACTCGCAGGGGTTGCAAAGGCGGTAGCTGACGCTGGTAGTGCCAGCTGCCATTGCGCAGTTCGGCGCCATCGGGAATCTCCATACCGGCGCCGGAACCCTTGACCCGCGCCTCACCGAGAACCAGGCCTTCGGCAGTGACGCGGTAATCCTCTTCCCAGCGAATCTTCTCGATGGTGTGCGTCCAGGCCAGGGTGAAGGCCGGCACGGGCAGTTCTGCCCAGACCACCCCGGCCAACCCCAGACACAATCCGATCACGCGGCCGCCGGCGCCAACTGGCGACGAGCGCGCAGCACGTGCAGGGCGATGACCACCGCCGCGACCAGGAAGCCGATTTCATCGGTGGTCACGCTGTACAGACCCAGCAGGTCGTAGCTGAACACCGAGGCCGGGATCACCAGCGAGGCACCGGCGGCGAAGATCAGCAGGCGCTCCCACGCGCGTAGCGGCGCCGAGAAGTAGCCCACCACCGCCATGCCCCACAGGCCCACGGCAAACACCGACTTGAGCAACATGTAGATGATCGCGCCCCAGTCGTCGCCCTGCATCAGCAGCGCCGGGTCATACACCGCCATGAACGGCACGACGAAGCCGCAAGCGGCGATGCGCACCGACCACAGGCTGATCTTCAGGCCGTTTTCCTTGGCGATCGAACCCGCAGCGAAGCAGGCCAGTGCCACCGGCGGCGTCAGGTCGGCCATCAGGCCGAAGTAGAAGACGAACATGTGCGAGACGATCAGCGGCACGCCCAGTTCCAGCAGCGCCGGCGCGGCAATGGCGCTGGTGATGATGTAGTTGGGAATGGTCGGGATACCCATACCCAGCACCAGGCAGGTGAGCATGGTCAGTACCAGCGACAGGAACAGATTGTTCTCGCCGATGGCCATGATGTAACCGGCGAAGGTGGTGGCGATGCCGGTCAGCGACACCACGCCGATGATCACACCCACCAGGATGCACGCGACGGCTACCGGTACCGCATGGCGCGCGCCATCGGCCAGCGCCCAGACGCAGGCGCGCAGGGTTTCACGGCCGCCCTTGACGTAGAAGCAGCCGGCAACCAGCAGGCCGATCACACCGAACACCACGCCGATGCCGTACTTGAGGAAGCCGGAGCTGACCAGACCCAGGGCGATCCAGAAGGCGATCTTCAGCCACAGGTTGCTGGCGCGCATGGCGATGGCCGTGCCCAGGATCACGATGGCGGTCAGGGCCAGACCCACGGTGCCGGAGAACATCGGGGTGAAACCGGCGAACAGCAGGTACACCAGCACGCCCAGCGGAATTAGCAGGTACCAGCGCTCCTTGATGGCCGCGAACGGATCCGGGCACTCTTCTTTCGGCAGGCCGGTGAGCTTCAGGCGCTGGGCTTCCAGGTGCACGGTCCAGAAGATCGAGCCGAACCACAGCAGGGCCGGGATCAGTGCCGCCTTGGCGATCTCCACGTACGGCACGTTGATGGTCTCGGCCATGATGAACGCCACGGCGCCCATGATCGGCGGCATGATCTGGCTGCCCATGCTGGCCGAAGCCTCCACGGCAGCGGCAAAGGTGCCCTTGTAGCCGAAACGCTTCATCAGCGGGATGGTGAACTGGCCGGTGGTAACCACGTTGGCCACCCCCGAACCGGTGATGGTGCCCATCAGGGCCGACGTCACTACCGACACCTTGGCCGGGCCGCCGGTCTTGTGACCGAACATGCCCATGGCGAAATCGGTGAACAGCTTGATCATCCCGGCCTGCTCGAGGAAGGCGCCGAACAGGATGAACAGGAAGATGTAGGTACCCGACACATAGGTCGGCGTGCCATAGAGCCCTTCGGTACCGAAGGACAGCTGGTTGATGATCTGGTCGAGGTCGTAGCCACGGTGCGCCAGGTCGCCCGGCAAGTACTCGCCGAACAGTCCATACGCCAGGAAGCCACCGCAGATGATCGGCAACGCCAGGCCCATGACCCGCCGCGCCGCTTCGAACACCAGCACCAGCAAGGTGATGCCGACCACCATGTCGAAGGTGGTGAGGTCACCCGAGCGCTGGATCAGATCCGCCTCGAAGTACCACTGGTAGAGCGCCGTACCCATACCCGCAAGGCCCAGAGCCCAGGCCACCGGTGCCCACGGCCGCCCTTGCCCGTGCGACGGGAAGCACAGGTACACCATCAGCAGCACGAAGCCGACGTGCCCGGCACGCAGCACCTGACTGGAGAACGGATGGAACGCGGCCCCGATGATCTGATAGACCGAAAACAGGATCGCGACGTAAAACACGGCCTTGGGCCACTGACTGGGGTTACCGGTCAGACCTGGATGATCGCTCATGGATAGACTCTCGATGCAGCTGGAATAACAGCGGGCCGTTACCGCAAAGGCTGGGCCGAACGCCGATTCGATAAATGGGGAGCAAGGCGAGCGCCCTGCCCCCGTTTATCCGTATTACTTGAGAACCCCGGCTTCCTTGTAGAAGCGCTCGGCGCCCGGGTGCAGCGGGATCGGCAGCGCCTCGGTGGCCGCTTCCAGGCTGATGTCGTTGGACGCGGAGTGGGCGGTGCGCAGACGCGGGAGGTTGTCGAACAGCAGCTTGGTCATCTGGTAGGCGACGTCGTCGGAGACTTTCTCGTGGCTCACCAGCAGGTTGACGATGGCCGCAGTCGGCACGTCCTGATCCTGGCCGTCGTAGGTACCGGCCGGGATGACCTTGGCCTGGTAGGCCTGGCTGTCGATCTTGGCCACGACTTCTTCAGGGATGGCGACGAAGGTGATTGGCACCATCGACGCGAGGTCACGGATGGCCGCCATGCCCAGGCCGGACGACTGCAGGGTGGCGTCCAGCTGACGGTTCTTGATCAGCTCGACCGACTCGGCGTAGGGCATGAACTCCACACGGCCCATGTCCTTGTAGCTCAGGCCAGCGGCCTTGAAGATCGCCCGGGCGTTGAGCTCGGTACCCGACTTCGGCGCGCCCACGGAGATGCGCTTGCCTTTCAGGTCTTCCAGGGTCTTGATCCCGGATTCCTTGCTGGCAACGATCTGGATGTAGTTCGGGTAGGTAGCGGCGATGGCACGGATGCGCGTCAGCGGCGCCTTGAAGCCAGCGTCTTCCACGCCGTTCCAGGCGTCTTCCACCGAATCGCCCAGAGCAAAGGCGATTTCGCCACGGCCGGACTGCAGCAGGTTGAGGTTTTCCACCGAGGCCTTGGTCGCCTGTACCGAGGTTTTCGCGCCCTCGATGTTGTTGCCATAGATCTGCGACATGGCCACGCCAATCGGGTAGTAGACCCCGCTGGTGCCGCCGGTGAGAACGTTGATGAAGGTGGGAGCGGCAATGGCCGCAGTGCTGGCAGTGATGGCCGCGGCAGCGGCGAACAGACTCAGACGCTTGGTCAGTCGCATGGGGGAAAATCTCCGTTGTTGTTATGGTTGCCGGCTCAGACATGAACCCAGGCACACAGAGCCTTTTGCAGGCCTCATGCCAGAACCGGAAACCCCCGGGCCAGAGGGGTTTCAACAAAGAACACGGAGAGAGGTGCGCAAGATTCCGCCGACCTCGAACGCGGCCATAGGCAAAATTCCGCTTATGGCAGAGGCTCCCGTAGGGTGCGCCATGCGCACCGAGCAAACACCGCGATATTCATGGTGCGCACACCCAGAATGGCTGCGCGACAGCCCCTACACTTCCTCGCCGCCAGGCAGGTAGTCGCTGCGGCTCAGACCATGACGCTGCATCTTCTCGTTGAGGGTGCGCCGTGGCAGTTGCAGCATCTCCATCACCGCCGCGATGTTGCCCTGGCATTGCAGCAGGGCGTTGCGCAGGCATTGCGCCTCGAAGGTCTCCATCTGCTGCGCCAGTGACTGATCCACCACCTGCTCGTTCGAGGACGGATTGGAAAGCCCCAGCGCATGACGCTCGGCGGCGTTGGCCAGCTCGCGCACGTTGCCAGGCCAGTCATGACTGAGCAGCCGCGCCAGCTCGCTCGGTGGCAACGGCGGCGCCTCACGCTCATGACGCAGCGCCGCTTCGGCGGCGAAGTGCTCGAACAGCAGCGGAATGTCTTCACGACGATCACGCAGCGGCGGAATGTGCAGGGTGGCGACGTTGAGGCGATAGAGCAGATCCTCACGGAAACGCCCGGCGCGCACCTCGTCCTGCAGATCCGGTTTGACCGCGCTGATCACCCGCAGGTCGACCTTGATGCTCTTGTTCGAGCCCAGGCGCTCCAGGGTCTTTTCCTGCAGCACGCGCAGCAGCTTGACCTGCTGCGCCAGTGGCAGGCTCTCCACCTCATCGAGGAACAGCGTGCCGCCGTCGGCATGCTCGATACGCCCGATGCGCCGGCCCTGGGCACCGGTAAAGGCGCCGCTCTCGTGGCCGAACAGCTCGCTCTCGAAAATGGTTTCCGGAATCGCTGCGCAGTTGAGCGCGGCAAAGGCCTTGCCGGCACGCGGGCTGAAGTCGTGCAGGCAACGCGCGACGCGCTCCTTGCCGCTACCGGTTTCACCGCGAATCAGCACGTTGACCGAGGTGCCAGCCAGTTCGAGGATCTGCCGGCGCAGATTTTCCATCGGCCGGGAAATGCCGATCAGCTGGTTTTCGATGCGGCCCTTGTCGGCCACCTGGCGACGCAGCTGGCGGTTCTCACAGACCAGGCGGCGCTTGTCCAGCGCACGCCGCACGCTATCGAGCAAACGCTCGGGGGTGAAGGGTTTCTCGATGAAATCGTAAGCCCCCTGACGCAGCGCCTGCACTGCCATCGGCACGTCGCCATGGCCCGTGACCAGAATCACCGGCAGGTCGGCATCCACTTGCAGCAGCTTGTCCAGCAGTTGCAGGCCATCGCTGCCCGGCATGCGCACATCGCTGACGACGATACCGGGGTAGTCACGGTCGACCAGCGCCAACGCCTCTCTGGCACTGCTACAGGTGCGCACCTCGAAGCCAGAAAGCTCCAGCCACTGCTGAACCGCTTCGCGAATCGCCGCTTCGTCATCGACCACTATCACCTGATCGCTCATGGCACCTCCCCGTTATGAACCGCGGCAGTGTAGCCCGGATGAATTCCAGGGGAGCAACCCCGGGTGTGACGAGCGTCACCCTCGGCGCAACGGCGACAGACCGTAGGGTGCACTGCGCGCACCGGTAACCCATGGCACATCGATGGCTGCGGTGTGCACGGCGCACCCTACGGTGCGGCCGGCAGACTCAGGGTGAATACCGCGCCGTGCTCGCTATTGGCTGCGCTCAACGTACCGCCCAATTCCCGCACGATGCCATAGGACACCGCCAGGCCCAGGCCCAGGCCCTGGCCGACCGGCTTGGTGGTGAAGAAGGGTTCGAACACGTGCCCCAGAGTCTCTTCGGCAATCCCGCCGCCGCTGTCCTCGACCATCAACCGACACTCGTCACCCTCACGCAGGATGCGCACGTCGAGGATGCGCCGCTCACTCTCGACCATCGCATCCAGCGCGTTGTGCAGCAGGTTGAGCAGCACCTGTTCCAGGCGAATGGCATCGCCCAAGACCAACGCATCGGCAGCCACCTCGACGTGCAGCTCCACCTGCTCGCTGCGGATGCGCGGCGCCAGCAATTGCAGCGCCTGCTCCAGCACGTCGCCCAGGCGCAGGCGTTCACTGAGGCCGGCCGGGGTCTTGCGGGCGAACGTCTTCAAGTGCCCGGTCAACGCCGCCATGCGTTGCAACAAGCCATCCATGCGCTGCAGACCCTCGCGCATGACCTCGGGCCGCCCGCTTTCGAGCAACAGCCGCTGGCTGCCCAGCTGCATCTGCAAGGCGGTCAGCGGCTGGTTGATCTCATGCGCCATGGCCGCTGACATCTGCCCCAGCGCCGCCATCTTGGCCGCATGCACCAAGCCCTCCTGGGCCTGGCGCAGCTCGGCGGTACGCAACTCCACTTCGCGCTCCAGGCGTTCACGAATGTTCGCCTGCAGGCGCTGGTTCTTGCGCCGCTGGGCGAGGAACAGCAGCAGGAAGGTCAGTGCCAGCCAGGCACCGGCCGCCGCCAGGCTGTAGCTGAGGCGAGCATCGGCCAGGTTGCTGGGATCGCTGAGCAGATGCAGCGTCCAGCCTTCATCGGGCAACGTCATCCGCTGCCAGAGGTAATCACGCGGCCCATCGGGGCCGTCCAGGCGCGTCCAGGCCGTCTCGTCGTCGATGTAGCGATGAACACGGCTGGGTAATGGCTTGAGCGCCTGCTCGGCATATTTGCGCACGTCGATCAGCTCGGCGCGCGCCTGGTCGTCCAGGGCCTGCAAGGTGCGAAAGCGCCAGGCTGGACGATTGCTGAGGATCGCCACTTGGTGACTGTCGGCCACCAGCAGCACGCCGGGCTGATCGACCCATTCGCGCTGCAGTTCCTCCAGCTCCAGCTTGACCACCAATACGCCGATCAGGCTGCCGTCGTCGTCACGAACCACATGGGAAAGGAAGTAGCCGGGAATGCCGGTGGTCACACCGACGGCGAAGTAACGGGCCCCACCTTCGCGCAGGGCATTCTGGAAATAGGGACGGAAGGCGTAGTTGTTGCCGACGAAGCTGCTCCAGTCGCGCCAGTTGCTGGCCGACAGCGTCTCACCCTGGGTGTCGAGCAGATACAGAACGGTAGAGCCGGCCGCCTTGTTCAGTCGCTCCAGACGCAGGTTGAGCGCCATGCGCAGGTGGCGATCCTCGGGCGCACGCAGCAAGCTGCGGATATCGCTGTCCAGCGACAGCACCTCCGGCACCGAGTTGAAGCGCTCGACCAACGTGCGAATCGACTGCGCATAGAGTTGCAGCTGACCGCGCGCCTCCAGGCTGCGTTCTGTCCATGCACGCTGCTCGGCATAACGCCCGGCGAACCACACGCTCAGCACCAGCCCGACCAGAATCGGCAGGACGGTGAAAAGCACGCGATGGCGTTGCAGCACAGTGGGCATGGGCAGCTCGATGGCGAGGACTGCCGCATGTTACCCCATCAGCGATAGAGGTCAGCGCGGCTCCATGGCAGGTCGTGATGGCCGTCCGCGTAGGGTTTCACCGCGAGAATCTGGTGCAGGTTCATCCAGCCATGCTGGAAGCCGTAGGCGCAGCCAGCCAGGTACAGGCGCCAGATGCGCAGCGACTTTTCCGGCACCCACTGCGCGGCAGCCTGCAGCTGTCGCTCCAGCCCCTGGCTCCACAAGTGCAGCGTGCGTGCGTAATGCAAACGCAGACTCTCGACATCGACGACCTCCAGCCCGGCCTCGCTGATCGCCTTGGCGATGGTCGCCAGATGGGGCAGCTCGCCCTGGGGAAAGACGTAGCGATCGATGAACTCGCCCGCACCACGCCCCACCGGGCGACCGTCGGTGAAGCGCGAGGTGATGCCGTGGTTCATCACCAGGCCACCGGGTCTGACCGCACCGAACAGACGCTCGCAATACAGCGACAGGTTGGCGTGGCCGACGTGCTCGAACATGCCGACGCTGACCACCTTGTCGAAGCGTCCGTCCTGCGGCAGGTCGCGGTAATCCAGCAGTTCCAGGGTGACGCGCTCGCTCAGACCCTCCTCGGCCACACGCTGCAAACCCAGCTCCAGCTGCGCCTTGCTCAGGGTGATGCCATGCACCTCGGCGCCGAACTCGCGCGCGGCGAAACGCGCCAGGCCACCCCAGCCACAACCGACGTCGAGCAATCTGTCGCCTGGCTGCAGGCGCAGCTTGCGGCACAGATGACGCAACTTGGCCTGCTGGGCCTGGTCGAGGTCTTCCTGTCCGGTTTCGAAATAGGCGCAGGAGTAGACCATGTCGCTATCCAGCCACAACCGATAGAACTCGTTGGACAGGTCGTAGTGGTAACTGATGGCGGCAGCGTCACTGCCTTTGTCATGGACGGTGTACAACTCGGTGGACGTGGATTGATCACCGAGCAGCGCCGTGCTCAGCGCGTCACCGACCTCGATGGCCTCTTCGATGGAGCCTTCCAGATCCACCCGGCCTTCGACATAGGCCGCGCCCAGCGCATCCAGGCTGGGGTGAGCCAGTTGCGTGACCAGCGTGGGATCTTTCACCACCAGCGTCACCCTGGGTTTCGGCCCCAGGTCGATCTGCTTGCCGTCCCATAACCTCAGGCGCAGCGGTAGTTGCAGATCACGAAATGCGGCGGGCAATTGCGCGAGCATGGTCATCCCTCCTGGCCAGGTTTCATGGAACCTGAAGCAGATGACCTGACCAGCTTGGCCAGGTTCGCTCAGGGCGACTAACGGCTCGAACAGCGGTGGCAGTGCGCGACGGCAAGTGACTTCTGCGCCTCAATTGATGCACTAAACAAAACAAAGCACGTGAAAAATGCATTGGATGGATTTATAGCGCCCTGCCATAGTCCCAAGCACCCTCGTGCCACCTGCCAGGTTCTCGCACAGGCTCAGATTTACGTCCTAGCCCAATAAAACGGCGCCGATCAGCCATTCGAGCTGCCGAAAAGAACAACGGCCACCCATGACTTTCTCTCGTTGCCTGCCTTCGCAAAACCTCCACCTCGCCATGCACCGGTGGTTCCCGATCGAAGGGGAGCCGAACCGCGGCATGCCTGCCCCTGAACGCGCAGCGCGTTGCACGAGACGTCCCACCCCCCTCACGAATCAGGAGTGCGTCCTATGTATCGCTGGCTTGCCAATCTGAGTGTCGGCAGAAAACTGATGACGGGCTTCGGCCTGCTGCTGCTGATGAGCCTTCTGATCTTCTGGGCAGGCTGGGATTCCATTCGCAACCTGTCCTACCGCATGGATCGCATGAGCGCGGTCAACCAACTGATGCAGGATCTCTCGGAAATGCGCCTGGCGCGTGCCGCTTACCTGCAGAGCGGTGGAGACGAGAAGAGCGTCGGCGAGCTGAAGCAGAAGATCGCCAGCATCGAGCAGAACCTGGCGGGCCTGCGCAACTTCTTCACGACCGAAACCAACCGGCAGAAAATCGTCCAGATGGATCAGGCCCTGGCCAGTTATCAGGCCATCATCCAAGACCTGCAAGCGGCTTACCAACAGATCGCGGCCTCTCGTAACGCGCGCCGCAGCAGCGGCGACCAGGCCCTCGCCGCGCTGGACAAGCTCGATGGCTACGTCAGCAGCGACACCGAGGACGTGCTCAGAACGCACGAGCGCTACAAGGTCGTGAAGACCATCCAGATGCAGTTTCTCTATGCCCGCTTCGAGACCAGGGCCTATACCTACAGCGGCAAGAAGGATCAGTACCAGTCCGCCATCGACGCCGTCGACAAGACCCTCGGCAACCTCCAACCGCTGCGGGCGCAATTGAGCGATGCACCCGCTGAACTGTTCCGGGACATGGAACAGTCCATTCGCACCTACCGCGATACGCTCGACACCCACCAGGCAGCCCTGCAACGCATCGACGGTGATCTGCAGCAGGCTCAGCAACTGGTGCTGTCGATGGTCGAGAACTGCCTGGCGCTGTATGAAAACCAGATGCAGCAGCGCACTGAAGATACCCGTCATGCTGCCTGGATACTGCTCACCTGCCTGGCCCTGGCCCTGGTTTTCGGGGTCGCCAGTGCAGCGCTGATCACCCGGCAGATCGTCCCGGCTCTGCGCAACGCCCTGCACAATGTGCAGCGCATTGCCGGCGGCGATCTCAGCCATCAGGACAACGTGCAGCGCACGGACGAGATCGGCCAGTTGCAGCAGGGCGTCAGTGCCATGGCCAGCAGCCTGAGACAGCTGATCGGGCATATCGGCGACGGCGCGACGCAGATCGCCAGCGCCACCGAAGAACTCTCCGCCATCACCCAGCAGACCCGTGCCGGCGCCAACGAGCAGAAACTGGAAACAGACCAGGTCGCCACCGCCATGCACGAGATGGCCACCTCGGTGCAGGACGTGGCGCGCAATGCAGTCGAAACGGCGCACGCGGTGGAACTCACCGCGCAGGACGCCAGCAACGGCGCGCAGATCGTCAGGAAAGCCATCGAACAGATCGACAGCCTGTCCGGTGAAGTCGAGCTGACCGGCGAGGCCATCAGTGCCCTGGCCGAGGAAAGCGGGCGCATCGGCAGCATGCTCGACGTCATCAAGTCGGTGGCCGAGCAGACCAACCTGCTGGCCCTCAACGCCGCCATCGAGGCCGCCCGTGCCGGGGAAGCCGGGCGTGGCTTCGCCGTGGTCGCCGACGAGGTACGGGGGTTGGCCCAGCGCACCCAGCAGTCCACCCAGGAAATCGAGGCGCTGATCGCCGCCCTGCAGCAGGGCACACTCAAGGCCGTGCAACGTATGGAAGGCAGCCGCAGCCTCACTCAAAACAGCGTCGCGCTGGCCCGTCAGGCCGGTGATGCGCTGCAGAGCATCACCGCGAGTATCGGCAATGCCCAAGGTATGACCCAGCAGATCGCCGCCGCCGCTGAACAGCAAGGCGCCGTCGCCGAGGAAATCAACCGCAGCGTGCTCAACGTGCGCAGCATCACCGAGCAGGCCTATACGGCGAGCGAGCAGACCAGCCAGGCCAGCCTGGAGCTGGCCCGCCTCGGCAGTACGCTGCAAAGTCAGGTGCAGCGCTTCCGCCTATGAAGTCGGTGGCTAGCGGCGCCTGAGCAGGGCCACGAAGAACACCCCGCCGATGGCGGCGGTGACGATGCCGATGGGCAGATCCTGCGGCGCCAGCCAGGTGCGCGCCGCGACATCGACCCAGACCAGAAACAGCGCACCGAGCAGTGCCGCCACGGGCAGCAGGCGGCGGTGCTCGGCGCCGACCAGAAAGCGCGCCACGTGCGGCAGCATCAGGCCGACGAAGCCGATGGCGCCGGACAGCGACACCAGCACCCCAGTCAGCAGCGAGGCCACCACGAACACCAGCAGGCGCACCCGGCGCGGCTCCAGGCCAAGACTTACCGCGCTCTGCTCGCCGGCCATCAGCGCGTTCAGCGCACGACCCAAGCCCAGCAGCACGGCCAGCGCCAGCAACAGGCACACGGCCGGCAGCCAGAGCAGTTCCCAGCGCGCCAGGCCGAGGCCGCCGAGCATCCAGAACAGCACCGAGCTGGCCGCATGCGGGTTGCCCAGGTACAGCAGCAGGTTGCTCGCCGCCATCATCACGAACGACACCGCCACCCCGGCCAGCAGCAGGCGGTCGCTCTCCAGCCGCCCGCTGCGACTGGCGATGGCCAGCACCAGCAGCATGCTTGCCAATGCGCCGACGAAGGCCGCCAGCGGCAGGCTGAGCAGCCCGGCGAACTCGCCCAGGTAGAGCACCACGACCACAGCGCCGAAAGCCGCGCCGGAGCTGACGCCGAGCAGGTGCGGGTCGGCCAGCGGGTTGCGCGTCACCGCCTGCAGCGCCGTTCCGACCAGCGCCAGCCCAGCGCCCACCAGCGCGCCGAGCAGCACCCGTGGCGCGCGCAGTTGCCAGACGATACTGTCCTGACCGACGCTCACCGCTGCCTCGGGCACGATGCCGAACAGGTGCTGACCGAGGATCGCCAGCACCTGTTCGAGCGACACCTGGGCCGCGCCGAAACCCAGTGAAACCGCACAGGATAGCGCCAGCAGCCCGATCAACCCGAGCAGCAGCAGGCGATAGCGACTCACTGTGCGAAAACCTCGGGATGCAGTGCGGCGGCCAGGGTCTCGATGGCGGCGGCGTTATCCAGGCTCGGTGTAACGGCGAGATAGGAGAGCACCACAAAGCGCTGCTCGCGGATCGCCGTGACACCTTGCAAGGCCGGATGCTGCAGGAGGAAATCGCGCTTCTGCGCGGCCGTGCGCTCGCCATAGTCGACGATCAGGATCAGCTCGGGATCCTCCTCGACCACCGACTCCCAGCCGACCTTCATCCAGTTGGCCGCCACGCCGTCCATCACGTTGCGCCCGCCAGCCGCCTCGATCAGCGGCTGCGGCATGCCCAAACGCCCGGCGCTGAAGGGCACGTCCTCGCCGCTGTCGTAGACGAACACCCGCGGCCGCGTCGGTTGCACACCCAGGCGAACCTGCACCGCCGCCACCCGCGCCTGCATGACCTGCACCAGGGCCTCGGCGCGATCTTCGACGGCGAAGATAAGGCCGAGGTTGCGCAGGTCGTTGTAGACATCGTCGAGGCTGGCGACGCGCCCCGGCATGATATGCGCGCAGGACTCGCTCAGCTCGTACACCGGAATGCCAAAGCGCGCCAGGCTGGCTGGAGTGATCTCGCCGCCGATGCGCATACCGTAGTTCCAGCCGGCGAAGACGAAGTCGGTGCCGGCATCGAGCAGATTCTCCAGCGACGGGTAGCGCACGGCCAGCTCGGGCAGACCGCCCAACTGCGCGCGCATGTCCGGGTCGAGGGTCTTCCAGCCGCTGATGCCGGTGTAGCCGGCCATGCGCTCGCGCAGACCAAGTGCCAGCAGCATGGCGGTCATGTTGACGTCATGGCTGACCGCACGCTGCGGCGGCTGCTCGATGGTTACCTGACGGTCGCAACTGGTGACGGTGGCCGCCCAAACGGGGTTCGCCGACAACAGCGCCGAGAGCACAAACGTGGGTAGGAGCGGCTTCAGCCGCGAATGGCACAGACTCATCAGACTATCCAGGTAATGCGCGGGTGCCCCGCCAGTGGATGGGTGTCGACCAATGCCTGCAGGCCGAACACCTGCTGCAGCAGCTCGGCGGTCAGCACTTCGGCGGGCGTACCGACGGCCACCAGGCGGCCCTGGTCGAGCACGCACAGGCGGTCGCAGAAGGCCGCCGCCAGGTTGAGGTCGTGGAAGCTGGCCAGGGTCGCCAGGCCCAGCGCCTTGATCTGCCGCAGCAGCTCCAGCTGGTAGCGCGGGTCGAGGTGATTGGTCGGCTCGTCGAGGATCAGCAGTTGGGGTTGCTGCACCAGGGCGCGGGCCAGCAGCGCGCGTTGCTTCTCGCCACCGGACAATCGAGCGAAAGGTTGTTGCGCCAATGCGCCAAGACCAACACGCGCCAGCGCTTCGTCGACCAGACGCCGATCCTCGGCATCGTCGCCGTCGAACAGCCCCTTGTGCGGCGTGCGGCCCATGGCCGCCAGCTCGTGCACGCGCAGGCCGAAGTCCTGCGGGAATTCCTGCAGCACCACCGCCACGCGCTGCGCACTCCAACGCGGCGAGCGCTGCCACAGCGCCTCGCCGTCCAGCTCAATGCTGCCGCCACTGGGCCGCTGAAAGCGATAGGCGCAGCGCAGCAGACTGGTCTTGCCGCTGCCGTTGGGGCCGATCAGCCCCACCAGCTCGCCATCGTCGACCGCCAGATCGATACCGTCGAGCAGCGGCCGCTGGCCGTCGGGCGACCAGGCCAGCTCGCGGATGCGCAGACGCTGCATCAGAAGCTGTAGTCCGCAGTGACGAAGAACGAGCGCGGTTCGCCGAGCAGCCACTGCTGGCCGTTGTGCATCTGGCTACGGGCGTAGGTGCGGTCGAACAGATTGTTCAACTGCAGGCCCAGGCGCACATCCGGCTGCACCTGCCAGGCAACATTGGCATCGACCACGGTGTAGCCCGGCACGTCCACGGTGTTGGCCGTATTGGCGTAACGGGCATCGACATAGCGAGCGCCGATACCGGCATCCACACCCCATCCGAAGTCCTTGTTCAGCCACAGGTTGGCGGTGCGCCGCGGCACGTTGTTCGGACGATTGCCACTGCGGTCACCGCCGCCTTCGACGAAGTCATCGTATTCGGCGCGCACGAACGCCGCGTTGGCCGAAACCTGCCAGCCGCCGTCGAGTGCCAGCTCCAGAGTCGCCTCCAGGCCATCGGACGACTGCTGGCCAATCTGCACGGTCGGCGAGGTCGGGGTTTCGCGACTGAGCAGCTTCTTCTTGACGATGTGATAGGCAGCCAGCGTCCATTCACCGCGTCCATCCCAGAACGACTGCTTGAGGCCGAACTCGGTCTGCTTGGACTCGGTAAGATCCATCTGCTGCTGGCCCGGATTGAGCGTGATGAGGTTGTTCACCCCATCCTCGCTGGTGGAGTACTGACCGTACAACGACAGTTGCGGAGTAACGGCAAACACTAGGCCGGCACGCCAGTTTCCACCGCTCAGGCTGCGATCAGATCGGGTACCTGCACGCAGGTCGTCACGATCGATATGGTTCTGGTCGCGACGGATGCCAGTGACCAGCGACCAGCGTTCGCTGAGCTGCAGCTGGTTCTCGGCGAACAGGGCGAAGGTACGGGTCTCGCTGCGCGAGTGCGGGCGATAGGCATCGAGGCTCTGGTAGTAGCCGGGTGGCGGATTCCAGGGATCGATGAATTCGCCACCACCAACATCGGTATAGGGCGAGTTGTTGGCCAGGTTGAAACGGATACGGTTGAACTCGCCGCCGACCAGGGTACGGCTGGCCAGGCCAAACAGCGAGTGGTTGAAGGTGAAGATCTGGCGGTCGCCGATCTGTTCCTGATCGTGCTTGATTTCCAGCTGTTCGCGGCGGTTGAGCTGACCCTGAGCGGCGTCCCAGGTGAAGTTCTCGGCGTTACGCCAGTAACGGCGCGCTTTGAGGTAGTAGAGCTGGTTGCTGGCGCTGACCTGATCGGAAAGCGTCCAGTCGGTGGTCAGTCGCGTCCACTGCTCGTGATAGGCGATATCGGCGTTGCGTACGTTGTAGTTTTTATCGCGCAGGCTGTCGCGCAACTTGCCATCGACCAGTGGCGTACCGAAGTAGCTACCGGGCTTCAACTTGCCCTGGTCGTGAGCCAGGGTGAAGGCCAGGTCATCGTTGGCTTGCCAGCGCAACGCAGCGCTCAGGCCCAGGTTCTGCGAATCGTCGCGATCGGCCCAGCCATGGCTGGCCTCACGGTTGAGATTGAGGCGGTAACTCAGGGTGTCGCTCAGCGAACCGCCGCTGTCCAGCGCCTGCTGGTTGCGGTCGAACGAGCCATAGCCGAAGCGCACATGGTTCCTGATCTCGCCCTCGAACGGCTTCTTCGCCAGCACGTTGACCACCGCGCCAGTGGCACCTTCGCCGTACAGCACCGAAGCAGGGCCGCGCAGCACGTCGATACGCTCGACCATCCAGGGATCGTGCGGGAACGACACGGTGCCCATGCCGGTGTACATACGAATGCCATCGAACAGCGTCATCACCGAGGCATGACCGGTGAAACCGCGTGCCGACAACGCCGTGCCGCCGTTGCCGGGTGCGCCGATATCACTGATACCTGCCGTACGCGTCACGGCATCCTGCACGCTGCGGTTGTTGCGCTCACGCACCTCGGCACCGCTGAGGCTGGTGGTGCTGGCGGGGGTTTGCAGGGCCGTCAGGCCCAGTCGCGAGCCCGCGACGGTCGGGGTATGCAGGTCGGTAGCGCCCTCTTCGACCGCGGCTTGTGCCTGGACGGTCACTTCAGGGAGGTCGACTGGAGCTTCGCCAGCCATGGCCGCAGAGGCCAACAGCAGCGCGAACGATGCAGAGGTTTGAAACAGGGGATAGCGCGCCATATTGCTTCCATCGCAAAGAGAAAAGGCACGGCAATCCGATGGAAACGCGCAACAGCAGATGTGGGCGCGCAAACACCCACGATCGGCGTCAACGCCCGCCCACCGCGGGTTGCCAGACTAATGGGGGGCGTCCGATGCGACACGAGTGCGCAATGACAGCAAACCCCAGATTCAGGCCGGTCTCCGGGCTGGCGAGGGTCATGACGTCATCGCCTTCCCATGCGCAGGGCGCACAGTGGCCTGTTGATAACGTCGCTCGCTTACCGTTGCGGGGGCAGCGTCGGACTTGCACCGACTTCCCGTTTCACCTCACGCGCGGCGGCGTGAGACACCTGAATCGGCGCGGATATGACCATCCGACTCCGCTCAAGTCAAGGCACGGGGGCAATTGTGGGAGGCGCTTTAGCGGCGATTGCTCGTAGCCTGGATTCGCCGCAGGCGTAATCCGAGTTGCTAATTGTTGCCCTGCTCATCGATACGCAACTCCGGCAGCGCCCTGCCCGCCACCAGGCGTTCGTCGACCAGGCGAATCACTGCCGCTTCGTCCTTGATGCCATACCACTCGCCCTGTGGATAAAGGCTCGCGGTCGGCCCCAGGTCACAGGGGAACTGGCACTGGCTGCGGGTGATGTGCACCCCGCCCTCGCACTCCAGTTTGCCGGCGGCCTTGAGTCGCTGACGCAGGGTTTTCCACAGGCCCAGCGCGCCCTTGCGCGTGCAGCGTGGGCCGTTGCACAGCAGCAGGCGTTGCGCGTGTGGCGGAATCTGCGACCAGGCGTGGTGCGCAGGCACGGGCGGCACGTCGCTGCAGGGAAGATGCGCCTGACGATGCGCCAGCAACGCGCCTAGACCATCGAGCCAGGTGTCCTCCAGCGCCGTGCAGACCACGAACACCTCAGCCCCGTCACCGCGCTCGGCGATACGCTCGCGCAGCCAGTCGCGATGCGCGGCATCGGCGCGTGGTTCCAGATCGACCACCAGCAACGGTCGCGGCGCCTCATTGATGGCCTGCAACCAATCGTCCTGCTCCGAGTCATGCAGGTGCGCCTCGCCCAACAGCGCTTCGATGCGTTGCTGCAGACGCTCGGCCGACGCCCCACGAGCCAGGCCTGGGCCAATGAACAGAACGAGGGCGTAGGGGGCTTGGCTCATGACGGTCTCCAAAACGGGCCGGGCAGTCTAGCGACAATGGCGCGCCAGTCGTAGCCCGAATGCAATCCGGGCCGCCACACCAACACCCTACGTAGGGTGCGCCGCGCGCACCGCCAGCCACTCCAATCCCGATGCGCAGGAGGGGCTTCAGCCGCGATGGCAGTCCGGTCTTACCAGTTGCTGACTGCCTTCGTATTCCCGTTCGTCGCCACTGCTCATGGCATTCACAGAGAGGGGGTTGTCAGCCCTGGCGATTGCGCATAGCCTGAACTGGTCATACCGGTAATACCATAAAAACAATCAGGCGTTCATTTCCGGGCCTCCGTGCGGGCGTGGATCAACGCGCCTAACGGAGACCCCCGCAATGTTCATGAAACTGCTTCCCCGCTCGCTATTCCTGCAAGTCGTGATAGGCCTGGTGCTTGGCGTGTTGTGCGGCCTCAGCCTGCCGGACCTGGCCACCCAGCTCAAACCCCTGGGCGACGGCTTCATCAAGCTGATCAAGATGCTCATCGCACTGATCGTGTTCTGCGTGGTGGTCAGCGGCATTTCAGGTGCCGGAGACCTGAAGAAAGTAGGCCGCATCGGCCTGAAGTCGGTGATCTATTTCGAGGTGCTGACCACCTTCGCTCTGATTCTCGGGCTGGTGGTGGCCTATGGTTTGGGCCTGGGTTCTGGCGCCAACCTCCATCTCAACGAATTGTCTGCCAGCGATGCCGCGCTCTACGCCAGTCGCACCCAGGAGCTGCACGGCCCGGCGACCTTCATCATGGACTTGATCCCCTCCTCGGTGCTCGGCGCATTCGCCGAGAACAACATTCTCCAGGTGCTGCTGTTCGCCGTGCTGTTCGGCAGCGCGCTGAATCTCGTCGGTGAACAGGCCAGCGGCGTGGCCCGGCTGATCAACGAATTCAGCCATGTGATCTTCCGCATCATGGGCATGATCGTGCGCCTGGCGCCGATCGGCGTGTTCGGCGCCGTCGCCTTCACCACCAGCAAGTACGGCATCGACTCGCTCAAGCACCTAGGTGCCCTGGTGGCGGTGTTCTACGTGACCTGCATACTGTTCGTGCTGATCGTGCTGGGCGGTGTGTTGCGCTTTTGTGGGGTTGGCCTGTTTCCCTTCCTGCGCTACTTCCGCGAGGAACTGACCATCGTCATGGGCACCGCCTCGTCCGACGCCGTGCTGCCACAGATCATGCGCAAGCTCGAGCACATGGGCATCCGCAGCTCCACGGTCGGCCTGGTGATTCCCACCGGCTACTCGTTCAACCTGGACGGTTTCTCGATCTACCTGACCCTGGCGGTCGTGTTCATCGCCCATGCCACCGGTACCGACCTGGCGATGAGCGACCTGATCACCATCCTGCTGGTCTCGCTGATCACCTCCAAGGGCGCCCACGGCATTCCCGGTTCGGCGCTGGTGATCCTGGCCGCGACCCTGACCGCCGTGCCGGCGATTCCCGCTGCCGGCCTGGTGCTGGTGCTCGCGGTCGACTGGTTCATGGGCATAGGCCGCGCGCTGACCAACCTGATCGGCAACTGCACCGCCACCGTGGCCATCGCCCGCTGGGACAATGACATCGACCTGCAACGCGCCCACGCGGTGCTGGACGGCAAACCCGTGCAGGCCAGCGCCGGCAACGATTCCGCCAGCATGCGCGTAGCGCTGCCGCAAGAGAGCGAGGCTCGCGGCTGATGACAACCTGGGCTCGGTCTGCTCTTATCGCCACGGCGCCTGGAGCCCATGGCGGTGAGTGCCGCCCTGCCCGCGCGTGCGGCCGCTCGTATCGTTTCGCTGATTAGGGGGGACCCATGTTTTCTTCATCCAAGCTGGTCGACTCGGTCGTCCGCAAGCTGCTCGAACCCATCGACCAAGGGCTCTGGCCTGCAGGCCAGATGCTGCCGGGCCAACGCGAGCTGGCCGAGCAGATGGCGGTCAGCCGCCCCAGCCTGCGCGAGGCGATCACGGTGCTGGAAACCCTCGGCGTGCTGCGCTCACTGCCCGGCAAGGGCGTCATGGTGCTGGAGCGTCGGGGCGCTGCCCTACCGGAAGTGAAAGCGCCGCCGAGCGCCACCATGGCCGATGTGCTGCAGCTGCGCTATGCGCTGGAGCCGTTCATGGCCGGGCTGGTCGCGCAGACGCTCGATGGCGCCGAACTGAGCCAACTGCGCCTGCTGCTGCTGGATATGCGCGAGGCAGTCGAGGACGGCGACATGCAGGCGCTGGCGGGTGCCTACACCAGCTTCCACCGCAAGCTGGTGGCGCTCACCTCCAACCCGATCTTTCTCAGCGTTTCCAAGCAGATCGGCAGCGCCCTGGAACAGAGCGATCAATTGATGCTGCGCCACCCGGAATACGCCGGGGAAATCCTTCAGGAACACGAGGCGATTCTGCGCGCCATTCGCCGTCAAGACAGCGAGCAGGCCAGCCAGGCGATGCGCCAGCACATCCTCAACGAAGGCACTCGCTTGAACATCAACCTGCGCGTGCCACAGGCATAAACCGCCGCCAACCGGCAGACAAACCCGACAACTTTTTCACCCAGGCGCTACGTGGGTACAGGCGCTCGCCTGCACGCAGCCCCGAACCAGTCGACAGGTGTGATCATGAGTGCAAACGCAGCCGTTCAGCAGCCCATCCAGACCACTCGCCAGGAAAGCAGCGGCGCCAGACTCACCAGCCACTTCGTCTACCAGAGCATCTACACGGCGATTCTGGAAAAACGTCTGATGCCCACTGCCAAGCTGGACAAAGGCACCCTTGGGCGGATCTTCGGCGTCAGTGAATGGACCGTACAACGCGCCCTGACCAGGCTCGCCGAAGAAGGTGCGGTGACCATCGAGCCAAGGCAGGTCGCCCAGGTCAGCAGGCCCAGCGAACGCCAGGCCAGGCAAGTGCTGGAGGCGCGCCTGCTGGTGGAAGCGGAAGTCATCCGCCAGCTCGGCAAGCACCTGGCGGACAGCCCATTGCACGCGCTGCACGCCCTGGTGGAAAACCAGCAGCGCTGCCTGGCAGTTGGCGATAGCGCGGGCCTGATCGAGCAGGCCGGCCAGTTCCACCTGAAGCTGGCGGAGCTTGCCGGCAACACGCTGCTGCTGGAATTCCTCCGCGGCCTGCTGTCACGTTCAGCGCTGAACATCGCGTTGAGCCGGGGTGCGGTCTATTCGGCGCGCACCTGCGAGGAACACCTGGCGCTGATCAAGGCGCTGGAGGCCGGCGACATCCCGTGCGCGACCCAGTTGCTGGTCGATCACCTCAATGGCGTGTTCGACAGGATGTGCTTCGCGCCCACGCCGACGGCCGACCTGCATGCCGCGTTCAAGATCAGACGCACAGCCTGATCAGCCATCGCGACTCCCCCGTAGGGGCGCCGCGCGCACCAGCTGGCCGCGTACATACAGGGTGAGTCAGCTATCGCGCCTCACGCCCAGCAAGCGGCATCCGTATCAGAGCTGCTGCTGGAGCACCTCCCACAATGCCTCCATCTCGGCGAACTCTCGATCCACCTCCGGCAGCGCCGGCCGACGCAGCAGGAGCACCGGCAGGCCCAGCTCGCGGGCCACCTGCAGCTTCGGTTCGGTGGACTGGCTGCCGCTGTTCTTGCTCACCAGCACGTCGCAGGCGATACGGGCGAACAACTCACGCTCGCTTTCCAGGCTGAACGGCCCGCGCGCACCGATCACCTCGGCACGGGTTGGCGCCGGCTCGGCCTGCAGGCAGCGCACCGTCCAATGCTGGTGCGCCGGGATCTCGTGCAAGTGCGCCAGCGGCTCGCGGCCTGAGGTGAAGAAAGGCCTGTTGAAAGGCGCCAGCAGGCGGATCAGATCGTCCCAATCCTCGAACTCACGCCAGTCATCCTGAGGGCCGGCCTCCCAGCCAGGGCGACGCAGCGCCCAACAGGGCACGCCTGCGATCTCGCCAGCACGGGCGGCGTTATGGCTGATCTGCGCCGCATAGGGGTGAGTCAGATCCAGCAGCAGCTCGATGCCTTCATTGGCGATAAAGGCGGCCAGACCATCGGCACCACCGAAACCGCCGACCCGCACGCGGCAGGCCAGGTCGTCCGGCACCCGGCCGAGGCCGGCCAGGCTGTACACCGTCTCCGGGCCCAACCGGCGCGCCAGGCGCAGCGCCTCGGTGGTGCCGCCGAGCAGCAGAATGCGCCGGTTCAAGGTTTGCGCACCGCCAGCAAGGTGATTGGCAGCGCTGCGCGCCAGGTGTCGAAGCCGCCCAGTGGCTGCGCCTGAGCTACGACGAGGCGCAGCAGCTCACCGCCCTGCTGCTCGCGGAAATTCACCAGCGCCGCCTCGCTCTGAATGGTCACGGCATTGGCCAGCAGGCGCCCGCCGGGCTTGAGCGCGGCCCAGCAGGCGTCCAGCACGCCAGGTACGGTAACGCCGCCGCCGATGAAGATGGCATCCGGCGCCGGCAGTCCGGCCAGAGCCTCGGGTGCATGCCCGGCGACCAGCTGCAACCCGGGCACGCCCAGAGCATCGCGGTTGTGGCGGATATGTTCCTGGCGCCCCTCGTTGGCTTCGATGGCGATGGCACGGCAGGCCGGGTGCGCGCGCATCCACTCGATACCGATGGAGCCGCAACCGGCGCCAACGTCCCACAGCAGCTCGCCGGGCAGCGGCGCCAGACGCGCCAGGGTGACCGCGCGCACGTCGCGCTTGGTCAGTTGCCCATCGTGGCGATAGGCGTCGTCCGGCAGGCCGCAGGTCGGCGGCAACAGTTGTGCCCCGGCGTCGGCCAAACACTCCACCGCCAGCAGGTTGAGATCGGCACCACGCGGCAAGTTCCAGCTCGCGGCCAGGCCATCGAGTCGGCGCTCGCCAGGGCCGCCGAGGTGCTCCAACAGGGTCAGGCGGCTGGCGCCGAAACCGCGCGCACACAGGGCTTCGGCCACCTGCGCAGGCGTGTCGCCATCGGCGCTCAACACCAGCAGGCGCGTGCCGGGATACAGACGGGCGTTGAGCGTGGCCAGCGGCCGGCCGACCAGCGACACGACCTCCGCCTCCTGCAGCGGCCAACCCAGGCGCGCCGCCGCCAACGATACCGAGGACGGCGCCGGCAATACCTGCAACTCATCGGCCGGCACCTGGCGCGCCAGGCTGGCGCCGACGCCGTAGAACATCGGGTCGCCACTGGCCAACACGCACACCGCCTCGTCACGCCGCGCCAGCAGCGGTTGCAGATCGAAGGGGCTCGGCCAGGCTTCCCGCTCGCCACTGATGCACGGCGGCAACAGCGCCAGTTGGCGTGGCGCGCCGACGATGCGCGTGGCCGCCAGCAGGGCGCGTCGCGCGGCCTTGCCCAGGCCGGGATAGCCGTCTTCGCCGATGCCGACCAGGGTCAACCAGGGTTTCATCCACCTTCCTCGCAAGTAGCCGACAAGGCGCGTGTCACGGCGCCGGGCAAAGCGGGCATAATAGCGCCTTCGTCGGTGCCCTAGAGTCGATAGAACTCAGTAAAGGGCCTAAGGAAACTCTGAAATAGTCGTCATTCCCGCTCAGGCGGAATCCAGAATCTCAGTACTACCTGGGCTCCCGCCTTCGCGGGAGTGACGGTAAATGGTCGTTTCAGAGCGTCCCCAAGAGGGAACACGGTTCACCGTGGCTGCCCCCGCAACTGTAAACAGCGAGTCCAACGCAATCGGCCACTGGGTAACCGGGAAGGCGCGGCGGACGAAGACCTGTCAGCCAGGAGACCTGCCGACGAACGCTGGTCGCGAGTGCCAACATCGGGCGGGGTGTACCGATGCCATGGAGTCCCCTATGGGATTTCGCTGGTTCGGTCGCCGCGTCGTTATCCACAGGTGACCGCTTGCCTACATCCGTCCGCCCTTCCGCCTGCCCCGGCCTGCTGCGCATCGTGCCTGCGCTGGATGGCGGCATCTGCCGGGTCAAACTGCCCGGCGGCGTGCTGCGCAGTGCACAGGCGCGAGCGATTGCCGAAGCAGCGCGGCAGCATGCCAGCGGTGTGCTGGAGCTGACCAACCGCAGCAATCTGCAGATTCGTGGCGTACTGCCCGGCCAGGAAAGCACACTGATCGACGCCCTGCTCGGCGCCGGCCTCGGCCCGCGCGTGGCAAGCGCCGACGACGTGCGCAACCTGCTGCTCAGCCCCGCTGCCGGCCTCGACCCACAGGCACGGATGGACGTGCGCCCGTTGGCCAATCAGTTGCTCGACCTGCTGCAGGACACCCCGGCGCTGCACGCCCTATCACCCAAGTTCGCCCTGCAACTGGATGGCGGCGAAACCCTGGCCATGCGCGAACACCCGCACGACCTGTGGCTGGCCGCCGAAGACAAACAGCACCTGCTACTGGGCCTGGCCGGCTGCCCCGTCGACGCGCCGCTGGCGCGAGTCGAGGCGACTCAGGCGGTCGAGCTGGTGCGTCAGCTTCTACTGCTGTTCCTCGATTTGGCGACGCCCGAGCAATCGCGCATGCGCCAATTACTGGCACAGATCCCAACCGACGAGTTGCTACAACGCCTGCAGGCACGCCTGGATTTCACCCTGCAGGCACCTGCGACGTGGCAGCCTGCCGCAACGATCAGCCGCTCGCCGGCTGGGATTTATCCACAAGCGCAGAGCGGCCTGTGCATGATCGTCGCTGGCGCGCAACTGGGGCGGCTGCATGCCGAACAACTGCTGGCGCTGGCCGAGTTGAGCGAGCGCCACGGCGACGGCGAACTGCGCCTGACACCCTGGCAAGGCGTGCTGCTGGGCAATGTGCCGGAATCCGCCAGCCGTGAGCTGTTGGCCGCACTAGGCGAACTCGGCCTGCTAATTCACGCCGACGAGCCGCTGCTCGGCCTGGTTGCCTGCACCGGCTCTACGGCCTGCGCACGCGGCCTGGCCGACAGCAAACACCACGCCCTGCACCTGGCCGAGTTGCTGCGCGAAAGCGGCGCCCGCCCGCAGGTGCACCTCAGCGCCTGCCCGCGCAGCTGCGCCAGCGCTCGGGTGCAGCCCTACACCTTGCTGGCCAGCACACCCGACCACTACCAGCTCTATCAACGCACGCCCGAGGCGCCCGGTTTCGGCCGCCTGCTGGCGCCCGCCATGACCATCGACGAAGCCGGCGCCTGGTTCGCCCGCCAACACCCCGCAGGAACACCCGATGCTTGATTACATCCGCGACGGCCAGGAAATCTACCGCCGCTCCTTCGCCACCATCCGCGCCGAAGCCAACCTCGACAGCATCCCCGCCGACCTGGAAAAACTCGCCGTGCGGGTGATCCACGCCTGCGGCATGGTCGATGTGGTGGAAGATCTGCGTTTTTCCCCCGGTGCCGGCGCGGCCGGTCGTGCGGCGCTGCTGGCCGGCGCGCCGATCCTCTGCGACGCGCGCATGGTCGCCGAGGGCATCACCCGCCCGCGCCTGCCAGCGAACAACAGGGTGATCTGCACCCTGCATGACGCTGGCGTGCCGGAGCTGGCCCGCGAAGTCGGCAACACCCGTTCGGCGGTGGCCCTGGAGCACTGGCGCGAACATCTCGAAGGCAGCGTGGTGGTGATCGGCAATGCCCCTACCGCGCTGTTCTACCTGCTGGAAATGCTCGACACCGGCGCGCCGAAGCCGGCGCTGATCATCGGCATGCCGGTGGGCTTTATCGGCGCGGCAGAGTCGAAAGATGCGCTGGCCGCTGACAGCCGTGGCGTGCCCTACGTGATCGTCCGCGGTCGCCGCGGCGGCAGTGCCATGGCGGTGGCCGCGGTCAACGCACTGGCCTCGGAGGTGGAGTGATGGCTGGCCGTCTGCTTGGCCTCGGCGTCGGCCCCGGCGACCCCGAGCTGCTCACCCTCAAGGCACTGCGCCTGCTCAAATCGGCGCCAGTGGTGGCCTACTTCGTGGCCAAGGCCAAGCACAACGCCGGCCATGGCGGTAATGCCTTTGGCATCATCGAGGAACACCTGGACGCCGCCCAGCAGCGCCTGCCGCTGGTCTACCCGGTGACCACCGAGAAGCTCGCCCCACCGCTGTCCTACGAGGACGTGATCGCCGACTTCTACGACACCTGCGCGCAGCAGATCGCCCAGTTGCTGGACGCCGGCCAGGACGTGGCGGTGATCTGCGAAGGCGACCCGTTCTTCTACGGCTCCTACATGTACCTGCACGACCGCCTGGCCGAGCGCTACGAAGTGGAAGTGGTGCCCGGCGTGTGCTCGATGCTCGGCTGTGCCTCGGTGCTCGGCACCCCGCTGGTGTATCGCAACCAATCGTTGAGCGTGCTCTCCGGCGTGCTGCCGGAAGACGAGCTGGAACAGCGCCTGCGCGACGCCGAAGCGGCCGTGGTGATGAAGCTCGGGCGCAACTTCGACAAGGTGCGCCGCGTGCTGCGCAAGCTCGGCCTGGACGAGCGCGCCCACTACGTCGAGCGGGCGACCATGGCCAGCCAGAAGATCGTGCCGTTGGACGAGGTGGAGCCGATGGATTCCCCTTATTTCTCGATGATTCTGGTGCCCGGACAGAAATGGCGGGGGTGACACGTCATTGTGGGAGGGGCTTCAGCCGCGACAGTCGCCGCTAAAGCGCCTCCCACACCTAGAAGCCCGAACATAGTTTATGGATGGTGCTTCACCCACCCGCCACCGCGCTGGTGGATGAAAAAATCGTCATCCACCCTACGCCCGAAGCCCGAACGTAGCCCGGATGCAATCCGGGAAACCCATTCCCCGGATTGCATCCGGGCTACAGGATTTGCCCATGAACATCGTCATCCTCGGCGCCAGCGCACTGGCCACTGCACAACGCCTCAAGGCGCTTTATCCACAGGCCGTGATCCATGGCCTGCGCGGGCGCGCCGATGGCGCCGAGCGCCACTACGACGAGTTCGGTGAGCACTTGCGCGCCCTCTATCGCGCCGGTCAGCCGCTGCTGGTGCTGTGCGCTGCCGGCATCGTCATCCGTAGCCTGGCCGCGCTGTTGGCGGAAAAAGGCGCCGAACCGCCGGTACTGGCTCTGGCCGAAGAGGGCAGCGCCGTGGTGCCGCTGCTCGGCGGCCTGGCCGGAGTCAACCGCCTGGCCCGTGAGATCGCCGCACACCTGGGCGTGACGCCGGCCATCACCACCAGCGGCGAACTGCGCTTCGGCACCTGCCTGCTGGAGCCACCGGCCGGTTATGCGCTGGCCGACCTGCAGCAGGGCAAGCGCTTCGTCAGCGACCTGCTCGGCGGCGAAACGGTGCGCATCGAAGGCCAGGCGCCCTGGCTGGAAGCCGCGCAGTTGCCTGTGGATAACGCCGCCAGCCGGGTCATTCACATCACCGCGCAGGCACGCCCAGCGCAAGCAGACGAGCTGCTGATCCACCCGCGCTGCGCCGCCGCGCTGATCGAACGCCCCGATGCCGATCTACCGGGTCGCCTGCAGCAAGCTTTGACCGCAGCCAACCTGGCGCCACAAGCGCTGGCCGTGCTGCTGGCGGACAAAAGCTGGATGGCCAACGTCGAGCTGCACGCCATCGCAGCAGAGTTGAAACTGCCGCTACGCTTTATCCACAGCACATCCGAACTGCCGCCCGAGCACCATGCCGGCGATGGCTTGCGCCTGCTGCTAGATGAACGGCCGCTGGATATCGAGCACCTCGGCCAACGCCGTGGCCGCCTCAGCGTGGTCGGCCTCGGCCCCGGTGCCGCCGAACACATGACCCCCGCCGTGCGCCGCGCCCTCGACGAGGCCGAAGACCTGCTCGGCTATGACACCTACGTGAAGATGGCCGGCCCGCTACGCGCCGATCAATGCCTGCACCCCAGCGACAATCGCGAGGAGCTGCAACGCGCCGCCCACGCCTTCGAGCTGGCCGCCACTGGCCGCCGGGTGGTGATGATCTCCTCCGGCGACCCCGGCGTGTTCGCCATGGCCGCCGCGGTAATGGAGGCGCTGGAAAGCCCACAGAACGAGGCCTGGCACAGCGTAGAGCTGGAAGTGCTGCCGGGCGTCTCCGCTGCCCTGGCCACGGCTGCCAAGGCCGGCGCACCGCTGGGTCATGACTTCTGCCTGATCTCGCTATCGGACAACCTCAAGCCCTGGGCGGTGATCGAAAAGCGCCTGCAGCACGCCGCTGCCGCTGACCTGGCCATGGCCTTCTACAACCCGATCTCCAAGGCCCGCCCCTGGCAGCTTGGCCGCGCACTCGACTTGCTGCGCCAGCACCGCGCGCCAGAAACCCTGGTGGTACTCGGCCGCGACATCGGCCGCCCCGCCGAGGCGCTACGCAGCCTCACCCTCGGCGAGCTGACGCCGGAGATGGTCGACATGCGCACCCTGGTGATCATCGGCTCCAGCCAGACCCGTCGCTTCCCCCGTGCCGACGGCGGCGAGTGGGTGTATACGCCGCGCTGGTATCCGGCGCTCAGCACCGACTAAGGCAAAATCACATCATAGAGCTGGTGCTGCTAAAGCCACTCCATTAACGTACCGCCGGTTCGAGGCCTGGATACCTGTCCGTGGTCTCACTACATGGATATGCCTTGGAGAGGCGAATGGCGATCAATTGGTTATCGCGACTGCGTTTTCTGTTCAACAAGGCCGCAGGCCGTATCGATAGCAAACTCAATCTCGACGATATCGAGCGCTATTGGAATTACCCACGGACGGGCGATGCCTACCTGGAGGCCTACCAGCACTCCCGGCGCCTCACTGCCTCCAGCGACGACCTGGCCAAGCAGATGCGCTTTCATACGCTGATGCAGGCAGTGCAGCGCGTAGCCAACGGGCAGGTAACCGGCGATATCGCCGAGTGCGGCTGCTGGCGCGGTCACTCCAGCCACATGATCGCCAGCGCGCTGGCTGCCAGCGCCTGGTCGGGCCGCTTCCTGATCTTCGACAGTTTCGAGGGCGGCCTTTCCGACAAGACCGCGCAGGATCGTACGCAACTGGGCGATACCAGCCCGGAAGAAACGCTCAGGCAAAAACTCCTGTTTTCATCCAATCAGGAGGCAGTGGCCGATGTCCTCAG
Organism: Pseudomonas mendocina; assembly: GCF_003008615.1. Classification (NCBI taxonomy): domain Bacteria; kingdom Pseudomonadati; phylum Pseudomonadota; class Gammaproteobacteria; order Pseudomonadales; family Pseudomonadaceae; genus Ectopseudomonas; species Ectopseudomonas mendocina. The sequence continues at coordinate 2,296,876 of NZ_CP027657.1, read as the reverse complement.
CCCCTTTGACTTCGTCGAGCTGCACAAGGGCTGGATTCCCGAAGTCTTCGAGCAGGCAGCGGATCTCGCTTCCCGGCGCTTCGCCCTCGTGCACATCGATGTCGACCTGTACGCCCCGATCCTGGCTTCCCTGCGCTTTTTCGGCCCGCGCATGAGCGAGGGCGGCGTCATCGTGGTCGACGACTATGCCGCCAGCCATTTCCCGGGCGCCACGACCGCTGTCGACGAATTCATCGCCGAGTACCCACCCAGGCTGGCCCTGGCGGGACAGACCGGCGGCATGCTGTTGCTGTACTAGCCCTGCACAAACCTTCTAGCTCTGCGCGTCGAACGCGCTAAGCTCGGGTGTTCACAGCAGCGACGGGCAGCAGGCGATGAACGCGCACTCATGGGTCGACCTCAAGCAGGATGCCGATACCGGCATCGAGGTGATCCGTGCGCATTTCGAGGGCCATGCCTATGACCCGCACTGGCATGACAGCTACCTGATCGGCTTCACCGAGCAGGGTGTGCAGCAGTTCCATTGCCGCCGCGCGCTGTTCAGCAGCGTGCCGGGGCAGACCTTCTTCCTCGAGCCCGGCGACATCCACGACGGCCATGCGCCGGCGCCGGGCGGCTTCACCTACTCCACGCTCTATCTCGAACCGGCCTGGCTGCAGCGCGCGCTGCCGGCGCTGTTCGAGCAAGCCCCTGCCGACTGCCTGCCCGGCGTGCCACGCACCCAGCCGGATGACCCCGGCCTGCTGCCGTGCATCGCCAATGCCCTGCAGGCGCTGAGCGACAGCGAGCCGCGCATGGTGCGCGATGCGGCGCTGGATGCGCTGCTGGAGCGCATCTCGCGCAGCCTGCATTGGCGCCAGCGCCTGCCAGGCAATCCACAGATCGCCAGCGTGGCCCTGTGCGCCCGCGACTACCTGCACGCGCACTTTCACGAGAACATCGGCCTCGACGAGCTCGCGCGGGTTTGCGGCGTCGACCGCTTTCGCCTCTGTCGCGCGTTCAAGGCCGCCTTCGGCATCGCACCGCACGGTTACCTGATCCAGCTGCGCCTGGTGCGCGCCCGGCGTCTGCTGGCCCTAGGCACGACGCCAGCGGACGTCGCCAGCGACCTCGGCTTCGCCGACCAGAGTCATTTGGGCCGCTGGTTCCGCCGCGCCAACGGCGTCACCCCGGGCGCCTACCGCAGCCTCTGCACAAAGCTTCAAGACCACTGAGCGAGTGAGCCGGACAATCGCGCCATAGCCAATATGGAGCGATACCCAATGCTTTTCACCGCCTGCCGGGCGCAGCCATGAACCAGTGGCTGCCCTTCATCCTGTTCGCCTCGGTGGCCTCGATCACCCCCGGCCCGACCAACCTGCTGATCCTCGGCAGCGCTGCCCGCTTCGGCCTGTCCATCGCCCTGACCATCGCGGTAGGGGCGAGCCTGAGCGCCAGCCTGATGCTGCTGGTGGTCGGCCTGGGCCTCGGCGAACTGCTGGCCCGCGCCCCGCTGTTGCAGACGACGATGAGCTGGGCCGGCGCCGCCTGGATCAGTTGGCTGGCCTGCAAACTGATGCGCGCCGACACCGCCAGACTGGACGAGCGCAGCGTCGACCGGCGGCAGGGCTTCATCCAGGGCGCAGGCCTGCAACTGATCAACCCCAAGACCTGGTTGATTACCGTCTCGGTCACGGCGATCTTTCTCGACGGCCAGGCCTCGTTCGGTGCGGTGGCGAGCTACGCGACGCTGTTCCTGCTGGTGTCCACGCCCTGCCTGCTGGTCTGGGGCCTGCTCGGCATTGGCAGCGCGCGCATGCTGCGGCGGCCGATCTGGTTGCGACTGTTCAACCGCTGCATGGCCCTGTTGCTGCTGGCCTCCGTGTGGGTGCCGTTGCTGTCCCAGCTTCGCGGCTGAAGCCGCTCCTACGCCGAGGGTTTGGCTTGGCGGCGCATCGCCCCGGGCGTGGTACCGAAGCGCTGGCGAAACAGCTTGCCCAGATGGCTGGTATCGCCGACGCCGATCTCGTCGGCGATCTGCGCCAGGCTGTGGCTGGAATTGAGCAGGCGCCAGCGCACGTGTTGCAGACGCAGTTCGTTCCAGTATTCGCGCGCGCTCATGCCCTGGCTGGCGTGGAACAGGCGATCGAGCTGACGGCGGCTGATGCCGACGCTGGCCGCCAGTTGCTCGATGCCGTCGGCACTGGCCAGGCCATGGCGCATCAGGGCGATGGCGCGGTCGACATGGCGCTCGCCGCTCGGTGTGCTGTGCAGTGAACGCAGCGCATGCTGGCCGCTGCGCGTCTCGTCCACCAGCATGTCGGCCAGGCCTTTGAGCGCCCTTGCCCGGCCACTGCCCTGGGCCAGCAGTTCCACCGCCAGGTCGATGGCCGCCGTACCGCCGGCGCAGGAAATCCGCGCGCCATCGAGACAATACAGGCGTTCGCGGGCCAAACGCAGGTGGGGAAAACTGGCGCGGAATTCCGCCTCGTGCCGCCAGTGCACCGCCACCTGGTGACCGTCGAGCAAACCGCAGGCAGCGAGCAGGAAGCTGGCGTTATCGATCGCCACCAGCTTCACCCCGGCGCGCGCCGCGCGGCGTAGTAGTGGCTGGTAGGCCGGCGCCAGCGCGGCAGTGGCCTGCGCGTTGCGCCCGCCGAACAACACCAGATAGTCGAAGTCGGCCAGAGCGATTTCCTCCGGCGTGGCCTCGATACGTAGCGCCGCACCGCTGCTGGACAGCATATGCCCCGGCTGCAGGCCGATGATCGTCCAGGCGCAGTAGCGTTGGCGGCTGTAGTCCTCGTCGTCGGCGCTGAAGCGCAGCTTGTCGAGGAAACCACCGAAGGGCAGCAGGGCGAACTCCGGCAGCGGCAGCAGGAGAAAACGCAGATCGGGGCTTGCGGTCATGCTCTGTCCAGAATCAACCGTTAGATGACTAGAATCTACCTCATAGCCGCACCTGCCGCTGACTAGACTGGCCGCGCCCTCACAGGAGACCCGCATGGCCCTCGAACTCTGGCTCGTCTACTTCGCCGCCACCCTGGGCCTGGCGCTGACGCCTGGCCCCAATAGCCTGCTGGCGCTGACCCACGGCGGGCTGTACGGCGCGCGCATGGCGCTGGCCACCATCCTCGGTGGCGTGGTCGGCTTCAGCGTGCTGATCGCCCTGGCCATGTTCGGCCTCGGCGCCCTGCTCAAGACCGCGCCCACCGCCCTGCTGGCACTGAAGTGGATCGGCGGCGCCTACCTGATCTGGCTGGGTGTGCAGCTGTGGCGCTCGCCGCCGATGAACCTGACCCTGGCCGACAGCGGCGTGCGCCCCAGCGCCAGCCGGCTGTTTCGCCAGGGCCTGCTGTCGGCGCTGTCCAACCCCAAGGTGATCCTGTTCTACGGCGCCTTCCTGCCGCAATTCGTCGACCCGCAGCGCGGCCTGGCCGTGCAGTTCGTGGTGATGGCGGCCACCTTCGCCGTGGTCGAGTTCCTCGTCGAACTGCTACTGGCGCTGCTGGCATTTCGCGTACGCCCCTGGCTGGAGCGCGGCGGTCGTGCCTTCAACCGCAGTTGTGGCGTGCTCTTCGTGGTGATCGGCGTGGCGCTGCCGCTGGCGCGCTAGGCTCAGATGATCACCAGCCCCACCTGCTCTTCGAGCTGACGCGCCAGCGCGCGCAACTGCTCGCAGGATTCGCGTGTGCGCTGGATCGCCTGGCCATTGCTGGAAGAGGCACTGTGGATGCGGCTGATGCTGCGGTTGATCTCATCGGCGGTGGCTGCCTGCTGCTCAGCGGCGCTGGCGATCTGGAAGGTCATCTGGCTGACGGTGCCCGCCGATGCACTCAGCAAATCCAGCACCTCACCGGCGCGCCCGGATGCCCGCACCGGCTGCTGCGCGGCCTCGACAGTGGCACCGATGCGTCCAGCAGCGTGCGTAGCGCCAGATTGCAGGCGCTCGACGATCTGCTGGATTTCCAGGGTCGATTGCTGAGTACGCTTGGCCAGGGTACGCACCTCGTCGGCCACTACGGCGAAACCACGACCGTGTTCGCCAGCACGCGCCGCCTCGATGGCGGCGTTGAGTGCCAGCAGATTGGTCTGCTCGGCGATGGCGGTGATCACATCCAGCACCCGGCCAACATTGCTGGAGTCGATGGCCAGTTGATCAACAGCCTGGCGGCTCTGCTCCAACTCATCGACCAGCGACTGGATCGATTCGACCGTATCGCGCACCGCACCACTGCCGGCACCGGCCTGCCGCTCGGCATCCTGGGTGGCTGAAGCAGCGACACTGGCGTTATGCGCTACCTCCTGGACGGTGGCGACCATCTGCGTCATCGCCGTGACAACGCTGTCAGCCTCCTGCTGCTGGGTCGCCATGCTGCGCTCGGCAGCCTCGGTGACACCACCCAGGTCATCGCCGGCACGGGAAATCGACTGGCTGGCCAGTGCCATGCTGCTGGTCACTTGATGCGCGGCATCGACCAGACGGTTGAAACTGTGTGCCACCAGGGTCAGCTCATCGTTGCCGTCTGTGGGCAGACGCAGGGTCAGATCGGTCTGCCCGTGCGTCGCGCGTGACAGTGCCGATACCGTATCGTTGAGCGGGCGAATGATGCTGTGGATCAGCAGCCAGGCGAACAGCGCCACACCTAGCAATGCCATCAGTGCCAGCAATCCCGGCACCAGCAGCACACGGTTGACCACCTGGCTGACATCCTGCGGGTGGATACCGCTGGCCAGCACCCAGCCCCAGGGTTGGAACAGACGCACTTCGGACACCTTGAATTCCGGCTCGGTGGATCCGGCGCGCGGAAACCAATAGTCGACGATCGCACTGCCCTTGCTGCGCGCACCCTCGATCATGTCCTGAGCGAACAGCTTGCCGTTGACGTCCTTGAAACCCTCGACCTGCTTACCGACCAGTGCCGGTGCGGTTGGGTGCATGACCATCCGGTAGTCCAGGTTGAGGATCAGCAGGTAGTTGTCGCCCAGGTAACGGATGGTGCTGACCACATCGGCGGCCTGGCGCTGCGCCTCTTCCAGGCTCAGGTGGCCGTCGCGCACCTGCTTGTCGTAGTGCGCCAGCAGGTTGGAGGCGGTATCCAGTGCGGTGCCGACGCCGGACATCTTTTCCTCCAGCAGATTGCGCTGCAGCACCGAGCCCAGCCACAGGCTCAGGCAGAGGATGAACAGCACCACGCTGAGGGTCAGCAGCAGGATGCGGGTACGGATACGCAGGGTTCTCAGGCTAGGCATGATCGGAGTGGGTCTCGATTATTGTTGTTCTGCCAGATGACGCATCGCGCAAGGCGAACACCCGCCCCGCACGGCGAAGGCTCAGAGTTTTCGCCGTGCGAGGAGGATCTCGCTCAGGAACTTAATGACCGGCTAGACGAAGGCGTCGGCGAAGAATTTGTCCGCCGGTAAGCCGAGCTGCTCGACGTAATCGCGCCGCGCCGAATCGACCACGATAGGCGCGCCGCAGGCATACACCTCGAACTCGCGTAGCGAGCGGAAGTCCCTGAGCACCTGCTGATGGACGAAGCCGGTCGCACCCTGCCAGTCGCATGTTTCGCTGGCATCGGACAACACCGGCGTGTAGCTGAGCCAGGGCAGTTCGGCGGCCCATTGCAGCAGCTGTTCGTGACGATACAGATCCTCGCGCTGGCGGCCGCCCCAGTAGAGGTAGACCGGCCGCGTATTGCCCTGCTCTCGCAGTTGCTCGAGCAGGGCCTGGATCGGCGCGAAGCCGGTACCACTGGCGAGGAAGATCATCGGCGTGGCGCTGTCACGCAGGAAGAAGGATCCGAATGGGCCCTCCATCCGCAGCATCGCCTTGGGCTGCAGGCCGGTGAAGACGAAGCCGCTGAACACCCCGCCCGGTATATGGCGGATATGCAGCTCCAGCTGGTTGTCACGCAACGCGGCGGTGGCCATCGAGTAGCTGCGCCGCGAGCCGTCCTTGAGCAGGAACTGCACGTACTGCCCTGGCAGGTAACGGAAGGTACTGCCCGGCGGCAAGGCCACGCGCAGCACCATCACATCGTGACTGACCTTCTCCAGCGTCATCACCCGCCCGGCCGTCTGCTGGATGCTGATACCGCGCAGCTCGGTGACTTCCGGCGCGTCGATGACCAGATCGGACTTGGCCCGCGCGCAGCAGAACAGCGCCAGACCCTCGGCGCGCTCCTGCTCACTGAGCACATCCAGCGGGCTATCGCCATGATCGACTTCGCCGGATACCAGCCGGCCCTTGCAACTGCCGCAGGTGCCCTCACGGCAGCTGTGCTTGAGCATCAGGCCATCGGCCAGGGCGCCATCGAGGATGCTCAGGTTTTCCGCCAGTTCGAAGCTCTGGCCGGAGGGTTGAATCTTCACTGCATAGCTCATCGGCCTGTCCTCAATACCGGTTGGCGCCTTCCAGCACCGCCATGGTCACGCGCGACAGGCAGACCAGGCCGCCCTGCTCGTTCTCGATACGCACTTCCCAGACCTGCACCTTGCGCCCCAGCGAGGCGGGCTTGGCCGTGCCATACACGACGCTGCCGCCAATGGCCGGACGCACGTGGTTGCCGTTGATATCCAGCCCCACGCAGTGGTGCGTGGCGCTGTCCAGCACGAAGGCGCCGGCCCAGGAGGCCAGGGTCTCGGCAAAGGCGATGGAGGCGCCGCCATGCAGCACGCCGGCCGGATTGGCGGTGCGCTCGTCCACGGGCATGCGGCCCTTGAGGTAGTCCGCGCCGGCTTCCAGCAACTCGATGCCGAGGTTGCCGTTGAGGGTGCGGGCGTTACGCCGGTTGCAGTATTCAAGGGGGAACTCGCCCCCGAACCAGATCGACATGGCCGTCTCCTCAGGCTTGCCGGCGGGCGGCGAGCAGATCCAGCGCCACGTCGACGATCATGTCTTCCTGGCCGCCGACCATCCGGCGCTTGCCCAGTTCGACGAGGATGTCGAGGGTCTTCAGGCCGTACTTCGCAGCCGCCACTTCGGCATGACGCAGGAAGCTGGAGTAGACGCCGGCATAGCCCAGGCCGAGGGTTTCCCGGTCGACCCGCACCGGGCGATCCTGCAGCGGCCGCACCAGATCGTCGGCGGCATCCATCAGCTTGTAGAGGTCGGTGCCGTGGTTCCAGCCCATGCGCTCGGCGGCGGCGATGAAGACTTCCAGCGGTGCGTTACCGGCACCGGCGCCCATGCCAGCCAGGCTGGCGTCGACACGATCACAGCCCTCCTCCACCGCGACGATGGAGTTGGCCACGCCCAGGCTGAGGTTGTGGTGGGCGTGCATACCGGTCTGGGTCTCGGGGTTGAGCGTGGCCTTGAACGCGCGCATGCGGTCGCGGATGTCGTTCATGTTCATCGCGCCGCCGGAGTCGGCCATGTAGATGCACTGCGCGCCGTAGCTCTCCATCAACTTGCCCTGACGCGCCAGCTCTTCGGCCGGGATCATATGACTCATCATCAGAAAGCCCACGGTGTCCATGCCCAGGCTGCGTGCGTATTCGATGTGTTGCTTGGACACATCCGCCTCGGTGCAATGGGTGGCCACACGCACGGTACGGGCACCAGCGTCATAGGCGGCCTTGAGGTCGTGCACGGTGCCGATGCCCGGCAGCAGCAGCACGGCGATGCGCGCGTGCTCGATGACGTCGGCAGCGGCTTCGATCCACTCCAGATCGCTGTGCGCACCGAAGCCGTAGTTGAAGCTGGAGCCCTGCAGGCCGTCGCCGTGGGTGACTTCGATGGAGTCGACCCTGGCCTGATCCAGCGCGCGGGCGATGTCCTGCACGTTCTGGATCGAGTACTGGTGGCGAATCGCGTGGCTGCCGTCGCGCAGGGTCACGTCGGAGATAAAGAGTTTCTTGCTCATGCCGAGGCTCCCATCGACTGTGCCATGCGCTCGGCGGTGGCCAGCGCGGCGGAGGTCATGATGTCGAGGTTGCCGGCGTAGGCCGGCAGGTAATGGGCGGCGCCTTCCACTTCGAGGAAGATCGAGGTCTTCAGGCCGCTGAAGCGACCATGGCCGGGAATGTTCAGCGGCGCCGACTCGGGGATCACGTCGAACTGCACCTGCTGCTTGAGGCGATAACCCGGCACGTAGGCCTGCACGGCGGCGGCCATTTCCTCGACGCTGGCGGCAATCTGCGCCTGGTCGGCGGCTTCGCTGAGCACGAACACGGTGTCGCGCATCATCAAAGGCGGCTCGGCCGGGTTCATGATGATGATCGCCTTGCCCTTGGCTGCACCGCCGATCACTTCGATGGCCTTGGAGGTGGTCTCGGTGAATTCGTCGATATTGGCGCGGGTGCCGGGGCCGGCGGACTTGCTGGCGATCGAGGCGATGATCTCGGCGTAGTGCACCCTGGCCACGCGCGAGACTGCCGCGACCATCGGGATGGTCGCCTGGCCACCGCAGGTGACCATGTTGACGTTGAGCTGGGCCAGGTTCTGCTCGAGATTCACCACCGGTACGCAGTACGGGCCGATGGCCGCGGGCGTCAGGTCGATCAGGCGGATACCCGGCTTGATGCCACGCAGAAAGGCGTCGTTCTTCACGTGGGCACCGGCACTGGTGGCATCGAAGACGAAGTCGATATCGGCGAACACCGGCAGACGGGTCAGGCCTTCGACGCCTTCATGGGTGGTGGCCACGCCCAGGCGCGCGGCACGGGCCAGGCCATCGGAGGCCGGATCGATACCGACCATCGCGCCCATTTCCAGGTGCTTGGCGTTGCGCATCACCTTGATCATCAGGTCGGTGCCGATGTTGCCCGAGCCGACGATGGCGACTTTCAGTTTCTTGCTCATGCAGGTTCTCCATAGGCTTCCGCCAACAGAATCACGGCAGGGTCGAGAGAGTCGGCGTACAGCCGCTTGACCTGCTCGGCACGCAGGCTCAGGGCCGTGCGCTGGTTGATGTAGCCCTTGTCGGTGATCTCGCCGGCTTCCAGGCTCGGTGGCGTATCGAGGATCAGCGCGCGGAAGGCGTGCTGCGATGAAGCCGGGCACTCCTTGGCCAGTGCCTGCAGGCCGGCGCACAGGGCCAGGCGCACTTCCGGCAGCAGCGCCAGTTCGTCGACGCTGAGCGTCGCGCCAGCCTCACCGGCCAGCTCACGCAGGGCCGGGCCGGGATAGATCAGAGCGCCGATCATTTCCTGGTCATGGCCGCAGATCACGCAGTCCGTGGCATAGGGCGCCAGGGCGCTGACCAGCTTGGGTCGCAGGGTGCCGACCGACACCCAGGTGCCGCTGCTGAGTTTGAAGTCCTCGGTGACCCGGCCATCGAACTGGATACCCAGCTCGGGCCGTTCGGGATCGACCAGGCGCCCGGCGTCGCCGATGCAGTAGAAGCCTTCGGCATCAAAGGCCTCGGCGGTTTTCTCCGGCGCGCCCAGGTATTCACGAAACACCGACGGGCCACGCACGCGCATCTCGTGCTTGTCGCCAGAAGGCACGAACTTGATCTCCGTACCCGGCACCGGCAGACCGATGGTGCCGGGGCGGTCGATCGGATAATGCACGCTGGTCAGCACCGGCGAGGTCTCGGTGGCGCCCCATTCGCTGGCGAAGAACAGCGGCTCGCTGCGCACCCTTTGGCCGCAGGCGACCAGCCGATCCCAGGTGCTGACAGGCAACGAGGCCGCCGCGTAGAACAGCAGCTCCAGGCGGCCGAACAGGGCCTGGGCCAACGCCTCGTCACGCTCCAGATAGGGCAACAACGCGTCATAGCCACGCGGCACGTTGAAGTACAGGGTCGGCTTGACCAGCTTGATGTTCTCGATGCTGCGCTCGATCAGCCCCGGCACCGGACGGCCATCGTCGATGTACAGGCTGCCGCCGTTGCGCAGCACCAGATTGAAGTTGTGGTTGGCGCCGAACACGTGGCTCCACGGCAGCCAGTCCAGCACCACCACCGGCACCTGCTCGAGGAACGGCCAGCACTGGGCGATGGCCTGCTGGTTGGCGCAGAGCATGCCGTGGCTGTTGATCACCGCCTTGGGCGTACCAGTCGAGCCGGAGGTCATGAGGTAGCGCGCCGGGGTGTCGCCGGTGATTCGGGCGAAGGCCTCCATCACCGCTGGCGTCTCGGTCTTGTACAGCTGCGCCAGCGACCAGGCGCCGGGGTATTCCTGGGCGTTGCGCGCGGCCACCACCAGGCAGTCGGGTTTGACCAGTTGCAGCGCACGGTAATAGGCATCGCCATCGCTGACGAAGATCACCGCCGGGTTGAGCACCTCGATGATCGCCTTGAGCTTGCTGCAACCATCACCCGTGCTGCGTGAATAGGCCACCGAGGTGGTCGCCACGGGAATGCCGACGTGCATCGCGGCCAGGCTCAGCAGCGCCTGGTCGACATCGATATCGGACAGGTTGAGCAGAGGACGACCAGCGGAAATGTCCAGATCGAGCAGGCCCTGGGCCAGGCTGCCGACACGCTGGCGCACCTCGCGGTAGGTCATGCGATGCCAGCCGCCGTTGTGCCGCTCGGCCAGATAGACCTGATCCGGGCGCTCGCGCGCCCAGCGCTCCAGCCATTCGCCGATGCAGCGCTCGTAGGGTTGCAGGGGTTGCGGTGAACGCAGGACGAATTCGCCATTGTCACGGGGTTCGAAAATCACCTCGGCAGGGGCCAGCCGCGCCGAGAGGGTCGGGAAATCGGTCATATCCAGGTGCCTCGTGAGTCGGCGCGGGCGCCGCTCATACGGTTGTTTTTGTAAAGCACTGATCTGTTTGGGCCGTCTCGGCAGCCCTGCACGCAACGACTGGTCAGATAAAGCGGCAGCTCACCTCGCCCAATCGGGTCAAACGCAGGCGCAGGCTGTCGCCAGCGATCACCGGCGTCATCGGCCCCAGCGCGCCGGACAGCAGCACGTCGCCGGCACGCAGCGGCTGGCCCAGCTCGGCCATGGTGCGCGCCAGCCACAGGCAGGCATTCAGCGGGTTGCCCAGGCAGGCTGCGCCGAGACCGACCGAAGCCTGCACGCCGTTCTTCTCCAGCAGCATGCCTTCGAGGGTCAGATCGAGGCCGTCCAGCTTCACCGGCTGATCGCCGAGCACGTAGAGGCCCGAGGAGGCGTTGTCGGCGACGGTGTCGACCAGGGTGATCTTCCAGTCCTCGATGGCCGAGTCGACGATCTCCAGCGCCGGCAGCAGGTAGTCGACGGCGCTGATCAGTTCGCCTAGGGTGGTGTCGGCATACGGCAGATCGCGACCGAGAACGAAGGCGATCTCGCCCTCAGCCTTCGGCTGGATCAGCCGCGCCGTCGGCACATCCTGGCCGTGGCGGTATTCCATGTCGGCGAACAGCATGCCGAAGTCCGGCTGGTCGACTCCCAGTTGCTGTTGCACGGCCAGCGAGGTGAGGCCGATCTTGCAGCCGCTGAGGCGGCGCCCGGCATCCAGCGCCGCGCGGGTGTTGATGGCCTGCACGGCATAGGCGTCCTGCAGGCTGGCGATATCGAAGCGCTCGGACACGCGCCCGCAGGGTTGTCGGCTCTGACGTGCCTGGGCCAGTGCGGCGGCGGCGGATTGCAGATGGGGTTGGCTCATGATCGGTGCACTCCTGTTTAACGACGGTTATGGCCCTGCGGACGGTCGAGGCTGGCGCGATAACCATCGACCAGCTCACTGACGAGTTCGGCGACGCTGCACGGGCGAGTGATCTGGCCCACGCCCTGGCCAGCCGACCAGACGTGCTTCCAGGCCTTGTTGGCGCTGGCGATGTTGCCGGAGAAGTCGACGCTGGCCTTGCCTTCGGCGTTGGCATCGATGCCAGCCTTCTCCATCGAGGGGCGCATCCAGTTGGCCAGCACACCGCTGACGGCTTTGCTCAGCACCACGTCATCCATGTGGCAATCGACCAGCATCTGCCGGTAGTCGTCATCGACCAGGCTTTCGTGGGTGGCGATCAGGCGGGTGCCCACCACGGCGAAGTCATAGCCCAGCACCTGTGCGGCATGCACGTCGCGGCCATTGGAGATGGCCCCGGCAACGCCCAGCGGGCCATCCCAGAAGCGCCGAACTTCATCGACGAAGGCGAACGGGTTGTTGGTACCGGTGTGCCCGCCGGCGCCGTTACACACCAGGATCAGCGCATCGACACCGGCATCGGCAGCCTTGCGCGCCATGGCCGGGGTGATCACGTCAGCCATCACCACACCGCCGTAGGCGTGCACGTCTTCGAGCACGCGCTTGGGGCTACCCAGAGCGGTGGAGACGATCGGTGGCTGGAAGCGTTTCACCAGCTCCAGCTCGGCGGCGAAACGGTCATAGGTGCTGTGCACGATCATGTTGAGCATCCACGGCGCCAGGGTTTCACCAGCGGCCTGGGCCTGCTCGCGTTCAGCGGTGATCTGCTCCAGCCACTGCTCGAGGATTTCCACCGTGCGGGCGTTGGGCGCCGGCATGCTGCCGATGATGCCGGCGCGGCAGCAGGCATTGAGCAACTGCGGCCCGGAAACCAGGAACATCGGCGCCGCCAGCACCGGAACGGGAAGCGAAGCGAACAGCTCCAGCACCTTGTGCTGGGAGGGGGTATGCGCACTCATCGGCAATGACTCATCTTATGTTTGTTGTTATCGGTAACGCGTTGTCAGGTTTTGCACGTCTGCAGGAGCGGCCGGGCAGCGTACCGCTTCAGCCGCGAAGCCCTTTCGCGGCTGAAGCCGCTCCTACGCAAGCCGAATCATCCACGGTCAATCGCGGATAAATCCGCTCCTACATAAGGCCTTGCCCTGCCTAGCGGCCACCCGCGCTGCGGATTTCCCAGCCACCATCACTGTGAATGATGTGTGCGGTGGTCAACGCCGAATCCTTGCGCGAAGCCAGCAGCACATAATGGCCAGTGTGATCCTCCGGTTCGGCGATACGCTGCAGGGGCACCGCACGCGCGGCGGCCTCCTCGAAGCCGGGAATGGCATTGAGTGGCTGACTGCGCTTGTTGAGTCCTTCGAGGCTCTTCATCGGCGTATTGGTGGCGCCCGGCGCGACGCCGTTGACACGGATCTCCGGCGCCAGCTCGTAGGCCAGTTGGCGAATCATGCCGACCAGCGCGTGTTTGGCAGTGACGTAGAGAATGCCGCCGCCACCGGCGTAGAAGGCGCTGTTGGACAGGGTGAAGATCATGCTGCCGCGCGTTTCGCGCAGGGCGTCGGTGGCGCAACGCGCACCGAGCAGATAACCCTGCACGTTGATCGCGAACAGGCGCTGGAAGGATTGCTCCAGCTCCTCCGGGGCGATGCGGTCGAGACGGGTGAAGTAATCGAATACCGCCGCGTTGCCGACGAAGGTATCCAGCCTGCCGAAAGCCTCCAGCGTCTGCGCCACCGCGCGCTGGTTGTCGGCCAGACTGGAGACGTCGCCCTGGATCACCACCACGGCATCGCCCAGCTCAGCCTGCAGCGCATCGAGCTGCTCACGGTTGCGCGCCATCACGCCGACGCGCGCCCCTTCCTGCACGTAGCGGCGCACGATGGCGCTGCCGATGCCACCGGTACCGCCGGTAATCAGGGCCACCTGCCCTTCTAGCCAACCCATGACGCGCTCCTTCAGAGAAAGGTGTTGATGTTCTTGCACAGCAACATCGCATTGGGGATGAGGATCTTGCGCTTGAGCAGCTTCAGCCCGTCGGCTTCACGGCGAATGACGTCCTCGCGCCGCCCGGTGATCTGGTGCTGCTCGTCCAGGCCACGGCTGCGCACGTTGATGAAGCAGGAGTGGACGACATATTCGTCCACCTCGGCCCCGGCGAAGACCTCGATATTGGTAACCAGATGTACGTTGCGCGTCGGCGGGTTCTCGGCCCAGGCCGACGGCTGCTTGAAGCGCGCCACACGGCGCTGCAGCTCGCGCAGGCCGTCGTCGAAAAAGGCCATGTGCTCGAGCTTGTAGGGCCCGGAGCGATCCTCGCGGCGACGATTCTCGATGCCCGGCATCCAGTAGTGGATGGCCTCTGACAGACCCGCCAGCCAGTCATCCCAGCGCTCATCATCGAGCAGGCGTGCTTCACGCAGGAGGAACGCCTCGACTTCACGGGCCTGTTCGAAAGGCACCGGCAGTTCACGATCGATATCGGTCATGGCGTTCTCCTCAGCGCATCTTGCCGTTGCGATCCGGCACATCCGCCCAGGTCGGCGACTGCAGCAGATCCTTCCAGCGCTGATAGAAGGCGCGGGCGTTACATTCGTTGAGCTGGCCGCGGAACACGTTGCCGGGCAACTCGCTGTCGTCGATGCGCGTGTGCATGCCCAGGCCGACATACAAATCCTGGTAACGGGTGACCATGCCGCGGCTGGTCTTGGTGCAGTATTCCCAGTTCTCGCCGTCGTCCATCTCGAACACGCCGGTGGGCGAGAAGGTCATCATCGCGCCACGGCGCCACTTGTCCTTGATCTCCTGTGGGGCGTTCTTGTTGACGATCACCCAGGTATACAGGTCGATCTTGTCCGGCCCGCGCGGCTGCCACACACGCACGGTGTTCTGCCCCGGCAGGAAGGAGAAGTTGGGAAACACGGTGAACGAGGAAATAGCCCCGATCAGCTTGGAGCGGAACTCGCCCAAACGCTCGGCCACCTTCGGCCGCAGGGTGTGCAGGTACTTGTTGATTTCCCGCTCGCCCAGGGTCGCGGCGTTGCCCACCACATCGGTGGCGAACTCGTAGCCGTGGCCGTTCCAGTTCACCGAATAAGATTCCGGCAGTTCGCCGACATTGGTCACCGGCCCGCCGAGCATGGCCTTGGCTGCCGAGTCGTGCGTCCAGCCGCCGTGGAGGATGTCGCCAACGAAGTTCTCGGCGGCGATCTTCCAGTTGCACTCGATGGTCGAGCGGATGCAGCCGCCGAAGAACTCGCTGCCGCCCTCGTCCATGTCGAGCATCACGTCCAGGTACCAGGTCATCGGCCCGAGGTATTCCTCCAGCGTCGGCGCATCGTCGGCGAAGGTGGCGAACACCAGGCCCTTGTAGCTGGCCACACGAGCCTGGCGCAGGCCGTGCTGGGACTTGTCGAAACCGCTTTCCTCGTAGCACTTGGATTCGTGCATGCCCATCAGGCGGCCGCCATCGGCGCCGAACGACCAGCCGTGGTAGTTACAGATGAAACCGCGTGCATTGCCCGCCTCGGCGAAACACACCTTGTTGCCACGGTGCGGGCAGGCATTGAGCATGACGCGGATCGAGGCATCCTTCTGCCGCACCACCAGCACCTCGTCCTCACCCATGGTGGTGGTTAGGTAGTCACCGGCCTTGGGCAGTTGCGACTCATGGGCGACGAACAGCCAGCAGCGGGCGAAGACTTTCTCCAGCTCCTGCTCGTAGATGTCCTTGTCCCAGAAGATCTTGCCGGACATCCGGCCCGACTCCATGTCGCAGATACGGTCGAGGTTCTTCAGCGGCTCGCTGGTTTCGATCGGCCTGAGTTTGATGATCTCGTTCATGGCGCTCACACGGTCTTGTTCTTGTTGGAGTGGTTCGTTCAGATCGGGCTGGCGGCGGCCAGCTCGGCCTCTTCCGACTCGGCCGAGGTATCGGCGAATACCTCCTTGTCGGTGGTGATGATCCGGTAGGTGCGCAGATGCTTTTCACACGGGAAGGTCACCGCCTGGCCGCTGGGAATGTGAAACTGCCCCCAGTGCACCGGGCAGGTGATCAGGTCACCTTCCATGTCGCCTTCAGCCAGCGAGGCGGTGGCATGTGTGCACATGTCGGCGGTGGCGTAGTACTTGCCGTCGAGGTTGTACACGCAGATATCACCGGCAGCGCCACCGGCAACCTTCTTCAAGGTGCCCGGTGCGAGCTCGTCACGGTTGCAAAGGAATACCTGGCTCATCGGGCCACCTCCTGGGGATGCAGTTGCAGGAAGCCCAGGCCTGTCACCCAGGCCGGTACCGGCTCGTAGGCGATGACTTCGCCACGGGCGTTGGGCACAGCCGCCAGGGCCAGGGCGAAGTTGCGAATTTCCATGGCGCCGTTGCCGCCGCGTTCGAGGATGTCCTCGTCGCGGTAGGCGCACAGCGCGTCCAGATCGCCACGCACGCCAAGAGCCAGCACTTCACGGTCGAAGTCCTCGCTGACCCGGCCCATGTCATGAGTACCGACGCGGTGACTGATGCCGCCACTGCCGATCACCACCACACGCTCGTCGGCGTCGAAGCTCTCGACGGCGGCGCGGATCTGCCGGCCGAGGTCGGCGGCGCGGCGGAAGCTGATATAGGGGTCGACGCCACAGGCCAGGTACACCGGGATGCTCGGCAGTTCACGGCCCAGACGCTGCTCGGCGACCTGCACGATCAACTGGTGCGGAATGGCGAAGGAGTGATCCATGGTGAAGCTGCGCGCCACCGTCCAGTCGACGTCCTGCTGCTCGCCCTGCTCGACGATGTGATTGGCCAGTTGTTCGTGATTCTTCACCACCCGGCGTGGCAGACCCGGCAGACGATCGATCGGCCCATCGACATCGCCGGTACCGATCAGGTAACGCGGCAGACAATGGGTGCCGAACAGGATGTAGTGGTCGCAACCAACGATGATCACCGAAGTAGCGTCCAGCTCGGCCAGGCGCTCGCCGCACTGGCGATAGGCGTCCCAGACGATGTCACGCTGCGCCTGCGGCGGCGCTTCAGGGGCGACGAACATCACCGGGTCGTGTGGCACCCAGAAACCGCCAACGATCTTGCCCATGGCCCTACCCCTTCAATGCCGCGGAGAAACCCGCGCTGTGTTCATCGGTCGCCCCTAGCAGCGCCTTGTATTGCTTCATGCTGCGAGTGGGCGACAACTCCTGCCAGAAACCCATGGTCAGCATCGGGTTGACCCCGATGCGCTGCAGGGCGGCAACGTCGAAACCAGCAACCATTTCCACCTCTTCTTCGCTCAGGGCGAAGCGGGACAGGAACTGGCGCGGGTCTTCACGAAACTTGTCCTTGGCGGCGCGCTCAACGGACAACTGCCAGAGCACACGTTCCAGCGTATTGCGGCTCATGACGGCTCACTCCGAGAGGAAGTCGCGCACCAGCGCAACGAAACGACGCGGCTGCTCGGCCTGCACCCAGTGGCCGCAACGGCCGAACAGATGCAGGTCGGCATCCGGCACGCTGTTGGCGATCAGCAGCCCGCACTGCGGCGGCACCACACGGTCTTCGCGACCATGCACCACCAGGGTTGGCGCGGTGATTTTGGCCAACGCGGCAGCCGGGAACCCCTTGACGATGGTTTCGCCATCCGGGTTCGGTTGCGGGATCAGCTTGCGCAGCGCCGCCTGGGCACCAGGACGGGCGGAAGCTTCGTAACGGCTCTGCACCAGCTCAGGAGTGATCAAGGCCTTGTCGTAGGGGAACAGCGCCATCAGCTCACGCATGTTGTCCAGCGACGGCTCGTATTCCCAGGCGCCACGCAGACCCGCGGTCTGCACGAACTCACCGGCCGGCGTGCCGAGCAGCACCAGGCGCTTGACCCGTTCGGGAGCGAACACCGCCAGGCCGATGGCCAGAGCACCACCGAAGGAGTTGCCGACGAAGGAGGCCTTGTCGATATCGAGAGCATCCATGATGTCGACGAGATGGGCGACCCACAGCTTGATGTCGTATTTGACGTCGTCCTTGAGTTCGGTGAAGCCGAAACCGGCGATGTCCGGAACGATCACCCGCCACTTGTCGGAGAAGGCCGGCATGCTCCGCGCCCAGTTGCTCCACCCGGAAACCCCAGGGCCCGAGCCGTGCAGCAGAAACAACGCCTCACCCTGCCCAGCCTCGTGATAGTTGGTCTTGTGCCCAGCCGCAACCAGGCTCTTGCCGATACCGTCCATCCTGCCTCCACGATTCTTGTGATTGTTAGAATACAGATGTGTATGTGCATGTTAGGGAGGCAAAATAATCCCGTCAACACCCTTCGATGCACCACCGTACGCCTCCAGAGCCCGCAGAGAATGCTCACATACAGGGTAAAATCAGGAAATATGCGGGCTACACGGCTGCTTGCCGGTAGTCGCCTGGCCGCCAAAACAAACCTACACAATTGTATTTTCCTGGCAATTTACGCGTACAAGAACCGCTCATCGAAGTGTCGCGAGGGCACTGGAAATTTTCAGGAAGATGACATGCATCAATGCATGTGGGATGAGCAGTAATGACAATGGCCTGGTTTGCAGCGCTTATGCCACGCCCCATGGCGGAAACATGAGCTAGAATCGCAACCTCGCGACCGACCGACAGCCATGCACGGTCAGCCCCTCACCTTCTCAGAACAAGGCTCCGACAATGTCTGTACGCCCCAATCTGACCCGGGAAGATTGGATCCATGCCGCCCAGCAGGTACTGGTCAAGGGCGGCGTCGATGCCGTCCGGGTCGACACGCTGGCCAAGGAACTGAACATCACCCGCGGCAGCTTCTACTACCACTTCAAGAGCCGTAACGAGCTGCTCGAAGGCATCCTTGGTGGCTGGCGCACACGCGCCACGGAGGACGTCATCCTCCATCTGAGCGACGCCCAGACCACGCCACAGCAGCAACTCCAGCGCCTGATGGAGCTGCCCCTGCACGGCCAGACCGCCAAGGAAGCTGCTGCCATCGAGCTGGCCATTCGCGCCTGGGCACGCCGTGACGAGCATGCCCGCCAGGCCATCGACGAGGTCGACCGTTATCGCCTCAGCTACATCAAGGGCCTGCTGCTGCAAGCTGGTATCGAGGCGCAGGACGCCAGCGACCGCGCCTACCTGATCTACGCCTACCAGATCAGCCTGTCGCTGCTGAACAGCAACGAGCCCGCAGGCGAGCGCCTGTCACGCAATACCCGTCTGGCCGAGCTGCTGGTACCCACCGCACAGCGCACCTGAACCTGCAGCGGCCGGCAGTGGCGGCCGCACGCCCTACAGCCTTGTAGGGTGCAGACCTCGTAGAGCGCTGCCCAGGCAGCGCCAGAACAAGCCCGGAACACCTGAGCATTCGGCGGCTGTTGACAGCCTCGAAGGGTTCCGGCTAGCCTTTCAACATACACATTCACATGTGTATCTCTGCAGGGCGAAACAAGCAGCGCCGGCAGAAAATAAATTACAAGAACAACAACCCGGATAGCCGCTATGCGCCTGCATGCTCCTCCAGGGTGCGCAATATCTGGCCTGCAAGGCAGATGCACGCACCCAGCCCAGTCCCACCCCCCATTCCGAGCAGACGGCCAGAGCCTTGCGCCGCGCGCCTCGAACCTGCACAACTGTCTGGAGAAAAGCTGACATGGATGCGACCATTGCCGCCTTTCTTCTCCAGGACGGCCTGACCACCGGAGCGATCTATGCACTGATCGCCCTGGCACTGGTGCTGGTATTCGCCGTGACCCGGGTGATCTTCGTCGGCCAGGGCGATTTTGTCGTGTTCGGCGCACTGACCCTGGCCTCGCTGCAGGCCGGCATGCTGCCGCCGACCTTCTGGCTGCTGCTCGGCTGCGCCATCGCCGGCTGTGTGCTGGATTGCGCCATCGCCATCCGCCATCAACACCTGTGGCGTCTGCCGCGCATCCTGCTCAATTACCTGCTACCCAGCGCTCTGGTCTGGGCGGCGCTGAGTGCCTTCGACCTGAAGAACCTGCCAGGCCTGGCGCAAGTCGCGCTGACCCTGCTGGTAGTCACCCCGCTCGGCCCGCTGCTCTACCGCCTGGTCTACCAGCGCCTGGCAGAGACCTCGGTGCTGATGCTGCTGATCGTCTCGGTGGCGCTGCACATCGTGCTGCTGGGGCTGAGCCTGCTGCTGTTCGGCGCGGAGGGCTTCCGCACCGAAGCACTGAGCGATGTCGCGCTGACCGCCGGCGAGATGCAGGTCAGTCTGCAAAGCCTGATGGTGATCGGCTGCGCCCTGGGCCTGATCGTCATGCTCTACCTGCTGTTCGGCCACACCCTGTACGGCAAGGCGCTGCGTGCCACCGCGTTCAACCGCAACGGCGCGCAACTGGTGGGCATTCCCACGCGGCTGGCCGGGCAGGCGGCATTCGCCCTGGCGGCACTGATCGGCGCCTGCTCGGGCATCCTCATCGGCCCGCTGACCACGCTGTATTACGACTCGGGCTTTCTGATCAGCCTCAAGGGCTTCGTCGCCGCCATCATCGGCGGTCTGGCCAGCTACCCGATGGCCGCCGCCGGTGCCTTCCTGGTCGGCACACTGGAAAGTTTCTCGATGTTCTGGGCCTCGGCCTACAAGGAAGTGATCGTCTTCACCCTGGTGATTCCGGTGCTGCTGATCCTCTCCCTGAAACACTCGCACAGCGGGGAGGAACACTGATGAACCGCCGTTTGCTTGCGCTGCTTCTGTTGCTGGTCGGCATCGTTCTGGCGCCCCAGGTGCTGCAACCCTTCCATGTCACCCTGCTCAACTATGTCGGGCTCTACAGCCTGGTGGCGCTGGGCCTGGTGGTGCTCACCGGCGTCGGTGGGCTGACCTCGTTCGGCCAGGCCGCATTCGTCGGCATCGGCGCCTACGCCACTGCCGTAATCAGCGCCAATCTCGGTCTGTCGCCCTGGCTGGGCCTGCTCGTCGGCCTCGGCATCACCCTGGTGGTGGCGCTGCTGCTCGGCCTGCTGACCCTGCGCCTGGCTGGCCATTACCTGCCGCTGGGTACCCTGGCCTGGGGCCTGGCGCTGTACTACCTGTTCGGCAACCTGCCGATGCTCGGCGGCTTCGCCGGGATCGCCGACCTGCCCTACATCCAGTTTGGCGACTGGACGATCGACAGCGCCAGCGACTTCACCCTGATCATCGGCGTGCTGCTGGTAGCCGTGCTGTGGATGCTCGGCAACCTGCTCGACAGCCGTCAGGGTCGTGCCATCCGTTCGCTCAAGGAAGCCAGCGGCATGGCCGAGGCGATGGGCGTGAACACCATGCGCAGCAAGCTGCTGGCGTTCGTTCTCGCCGCCCTGCTGGCCGCACTGTCGGGCTGGATCTATGCGCACATGCAGCGCATCGTCAATCCGACACCGTTCTCGGTGACCATGGGCATCGAGTACCTGTTCATGATCGTCCTCGGTGGCGCCGCGAGCCTGTGGGGTGCACTGGTCGGCGCCGCCCTGCTGACGCTGTTCAAGCAGGTGCTCGAAGACGTGCTGCCGCAGTTGCTGGGCGGTGGCGGCGGCACCCTGGAGCTGATCGTTTTCGGCGTGCTGATCATCCTCGTCCTGCAATACGCCAAGGACGGCCTGCTGCCGCTGCTGCAGAAATACCTGCCCAGCCCGAAGCCGCGCGTGCTCGATCTGCACGATGCCGAACCGCTGCCCCGCCGTGAGCCGGAGCCATTGCGCGACAACCAGCCGCTGCTGGCCGCCGACCGCCTGGTCAAGCGCTTCGGTGGGCTGGTGGCCAATAACGACATGAGCCTGGCGGTGCACGCTGGCCAGGTCGTCGCGCTGATCGGCCCCAACGGTGCCGGCAAGTCGACCCTGTTCAACCTGCTCACCGGCGTACTGCCGCCGACATCCGGCCAGGTGTTCTTCAAGGGTCAGCGCATCGACGGCCTATCGCCGCGCGCCATCGCCAGCCTCGGCGTCAGCCGCACCTTCCAGCACGTGCGCCTACTGCCGGGCATGAGCGTGCTGGAGAACGTCGCCCTCGGTGCCCATCGCCGTGGCAACGCCGGCGTGCTGCGTGCGCTGCTGCGCTTAGACCGCGCCGAGGAGCGCCGCCTGCTCGCCGAAGCGGCCCGGCAGATCGAGCGCGTCGGCCTCGCCGACTACATGCACACCCCGGCCGGCAGCCTGGCCCTGGGTCAACAGCGCATCGTCGAAATCGCCCGCGCGCTGTGCAGCGACCCGCAAATGCTGCTGCTCGACGAGCCCGCCGCCGGCCTGCGTTACAACGAGAAACAGACCCTCGCCTGCCTGCTCGAACAGTTGCGTGAAGAAGGCCTCGGCGTGCTGCTGGTCGAGCACGACATGGACTTCGTCATGGGCCTGGCTGACCACATCGTGGTGATGGAGTTCGGCCAGCGCCTGGCCACCGGCAGCCCCATGGAAATCCAGGACAACCCGGCGGTACTGGCCGCCTACCTCGGAGGTGTGGAATGAGCAGCCTGCTGCAGGTCAAAGGCCTGTCGATCAGCTACGGCAAGGTGGCGGCGGTACGCAGCCTCGACCTTGAGGTAGCGCAAGGCAGCATCGTCAGCCTGATCGGCCCCAACGGCGCCGGCAAGACCACACTGATGTCGGCGCTGATCGGTTTGCTGCCGTCCTCCGGGGACATCCTCTTCGATGGACAGGCGCTGTTACCCCACCACGATGTGGCGCACCGCGTCGGCCAGGGCATGCTGCTGGTGCCGGAAAGCCGCGAGCTGTTCAGTGAGATGAGCGTCGAGGACAACCTCCAGCTCGGCGCCTTCAGCCGGCGCCGCCAGGGTCATCGCGATCATGCGCAGACGCTGGAGGAAATTTACGGCCTGTTCCCCCGCCTGCGCGAACGGCGCCAGCAGGCCTCCGGCACGCTGTCCGGCGGTGAGCGGCAGATGCTCGCCATCGGCCGCGCGCTGATGGGCAAGCCACGCCTGCTGCTGCTCGACGAACCGAGCCTGGGCCTGGCGCCACGGGTCATCGGCGAAATCTTCGAGATCATCCAGAACCTGCGTGCCAGCGGTGTTTCCATCCTGCTGGTGGAACAGAACGCCCGCGCCGCACTGAAGATTTCCGACTACGGCTACGTACTGGAGGTCGGCGAAAAGGTACTGCAAGGCCCGGCCGCCGAGCTGGCCGAGGACCAGCGTGTGATCGAGACCTACCTCGGTCGCAAGTCTGCCAAGGCCGCACCTGCGGTCAGTCAGGCCGTGGCGGCGCACTAACCACGCCCACGGCCTGCAACGTTTCAGAACAACAACAACCCCACTGGAGCGTCACCCATGAAGAAACTGATCCCTCTGCTGCTCAGCGCGGCGGTGAGCACTGCCGTGCACGCCGACATCAACATCGGCCTGGTGCTATCCACCACCGGCCCCGGCGCCTCGCTCGGCATTCCCGAGCAGAACACCGTGGCCCTGCTGCCTCAGGAAATCGCCGGACAGCGCATCAACTACACCGTGCTCGACGATGCTACCGACAGCACGGCGGCCACCCGCGCGGCACGCAAGCTGGTGAGCGAGAACAAGGTCGACCTGCTGATCGGTTCGTCCACCGTGCCGACCTCCGCCGCCGTGGCTCAGGTCGCCCGCGAGACCAACACACCGCAGATCGCCCTGGCCCCCTTCGCCCCCAATGGCGACGCCAGGCACTGGATCTTCACCGTGGCGCAAACCAACCTGCTGATGGCCGACGCCCTGGTCAACCACATGCAGGAGAACGGCGTGAAGACCGTCGGCTACATCGGCTACAACGACGTCTGGGGCGAGGATTGGCACAAGGCCCTGGAAGAGCTGCTACCGAAAGCCGGCATCAAGCTGGTGCGCAATGAACGCTTCAACCGTACCGACTCCAGCGTCAGCGGCCAGGCCCTGAAGATCAAGGCGGCCAACCCGGACGCCGTGCTGATCGGCGCCACCGGCACACCGGCCGCTCTGCCACACACCGAACTGCGGCGCCTTGGTTACAAGGGCCCGATCTATCACACCCATGGCGCCGCCAACAGCGCCTTCCTGCGCATCGGCGGCAAGGATCTGGAAGGCTCGATTCTCGCCGTCGGCCCGGTGGTGGTCTGGGATCAACTGCCGGACAGCCACCCATCCAAAGCCCCCGGCAAGCACTACGCCGAAGCCTACGAGGCCAAGTACGGCGCCGGCAGCCTGTCGCCGTTCGGTGCCTATCTGTACGACGCCATGCAACTGGTCGAAGCCGCCATCCCGAGTGCGCTGCAAGGCAGCGAGGCCGGCACCGTCGAATTCCGCCAGAAACTGCGTGACGCCCTCGAGCAATCGAACGGCGTCGCCGGCAGCCATGGCGTGTACAGCCTCTCGGCTGACGACCACTTCGGCCACGACCAGCGTGCCCGCGCGCTGATCACCATCAAGGACGGTCAGTGGCAGCTGCTCGAGGCCCCGCAATAACCCTCACCACTCCTTGCCATCGCGTTACCCGAACCACAACAAAAACAAAGGTACGTTCAATGAAACCGCTATACGCACTGCTTCCTCTGCTGGTTGCCACACAGGTCGCCCAGGCCGACTTCATCAAGGACAGCAAAGGTTCGCTGCAGATTCGCAACTACTACTTCGACCATGATTTCCAGGGCGGTCCAGGCCTGGACGAAATGCGTGAATGGGCCCAGGGCTTCATTCTCAAGGCCGACTCGGGCTACACCGAAGGGCCGGTGCAGTTCGGCCTGAGCTTCATCGGCATGACCGGCTTTCAGCTCGATTCCAGCCCGGATCGCACCGGCACCGGCCTGCTGTCGTTCAACCCGCGCACCCGTGAGGTCAACGACAACTATTCCAAGGCCGGTATCTCGGCACGCTTCAAGGTCTCCAACACCGAACTGCAAGTCGGCCACATGACGCCGCTGCTGCCGATCATGTTCCCGGTGACCGCGCGCCTGTTCCCGCCACTGTTCCGCGGTGGCATGGTGACCTCCGGCGAGATCGATGGGCTGACCTTGCGCGGCGGTTACTTCGACCGGCAGAAATACCGCGACTCCACCGAAGACGCCAAGCTGCGCGTCAGCGGCCTCAATGGCCGTTTCAACGGCACTGCGGAGTCCAGCGGTTTCATGTTTGGCGGAGGCGACTACAAGCTGCTCGATAACCTCACCGGCTCGTACTACTACGCGCAACTGAACGACATCTACAAGCAGCACTACGTCGGCCTGACCCACACCACACCTCTCGGCCCGGGCGCGCTGAAGAGCGAGGCCTATTACTTCGACAGCAGTGAGGACGGTGCGGCCAAGGCCGGCCGCGTCGACAACGGCAACCTCAACCTGAACGCTGCCTACACCCTGGGCGCCAACACCTTCAGCCTGGGTTACATGCACCTGAGCGGCGATACCGGCATGCCGTACCTGGCCAGCATCGACCCCTACGTGATGGTCGGCGGCGCCCTGGCCACCGAGTACCTGAACCCCAAGGAGCGCGTGTGGCAGTTCAAGCACGACTATGACTTCGCCAGGCATGGCTTGCCGGGCCTGAAGACGCAGATCCGCTTCATTCAGGGCCGCAACATCCACGAGCCGGTGGCCGACGGCAACGGCGAAGAGTGGGAACGCGATCTGGAGGTGTCCTACGTGGTGCAGAGCGGCAGCCTGGCCGGTCTCGGCCTGCGTCTGCGCCACGGCCACTACCAGAACAACTTCAGCCGTGATGTCGAGCAGACCCGCGTCAACATCGACTACACCCTGGCACTCTGGTAACCGCAGCACGCTCTCCAGTACAGCCCACGGCATGCCGTGGGCTTTTTCGTTTCAGGCCTTCAGCGCCTCGCCAATCGCGTAGTAATGCCCGCCCGCCACGTGATGCAGGCTGCGCAGGCTCGGGTCGGCCGTTTCGAAATGCCAACGACCGTCGCGAAATACGCGCTCATCGGCCCAGGCCGCGATCACCTCGCCGATGAACAGGTCGTAAGCCTGCTGGTTGTGCGGTTCATCGATCAGCCGACAGACCAGCCAGGCCGAGCAGCCCGCCACCAGCGGCAGATCATGACCTTTCATCGCGAACAGCTCGACGCCGGCATGGGACAGCTTGGCCGGATCATCGGCCAGGCTGGCGTTACCCACTGCCTGGGTCAGTTGCAGTTGCGCCACGGTCGGCACCTGGATGGCGAACAGGCCACTGCCTTCGATCAGCGTGCGGGTGCGGGTGGCCTTGTCCAGCACCACGGTGAGCTTCGGCGGGTCGAAGTCCAGGGCGCAGCACCAGGCCGCCGCCATGACGTTATCCACAGCCTGATGGCGAGCAGATACCAGCACGGTCGGCCCGTGGTTGAGCAAACGGTAGGCCTTGGCCAGGTCGACGGGACGGATCGACGCGTTCATGCAGACTCCTGAAAGCGAAAAAGGCGCTCGCATGCTGGCCCGTGAAGGCCCGCATCGCAAGCGCCCGCAGCATCGGTTGTGGATCAGAACTCCTGCACGGTCGGGCGCAGGACGATCTCGTTGATGTCGACATCGGCCGGCTGCTCGATGGCGAATGCGATGGCGCGGGCCACCGATTCCGCCGGTATCGCCTGTTTGTAGAAGTCGACGACGAAGTCGCGGCTTTGCTGGTGCGAGCTGCCGAACTTCAGCTCCGAATCCACCGCGCCCGGTTCGATGGTGGTGGTGCGAATGCTGCCGCCCACTTCATGTCGCAGGCCCTCGGAGATGGCCCGTACGGCGAACTTGGTGCCGCTGTAGACGGTGCCACCTGGGCTGAACACCTTGATCCCGGCGACCGAGGCGATGTTGATGAAATGCCCGGCGTTCTGCTGTTGGAACACCGGCAGCGCCGCGGCAATGCCGTACAGCACGCCCTTGATGTTGATGTCGATCATGCGCTCCCACTCCTCGACACGCACGTCGCTCAGCGGCGCGATGGCCATGTAGCCGGCGTTGTTGACCAGCACGTCGACGCGACCGAAGGTGTCCAGCGCGCCCTGGATCAGCGCCTTGACCTCGTCGGCGCGAGCCACGTCGGTGGTGTAGGCCACGGCCTCGCCGCCAGCGGCAACCAGTTCGCTGACCAGTTGCTCGAGACGCTCCTTGCGCCGTGCGGCCAGCACCACCTTGGCGCCCAGCTTGCTCAGGTGGCGGGCGGTCGCTTCGCCCAGGCCGCTGCTGGCGCCAGTGATGACCACGACCTTGCCGGAAATGTTGTTGCTCATGGTGATGCCCTCTCTCGATTCGTTGGAGTGTCCGGCGTCGCTCGCTGGACATGGGCTCACGTTAGAGGCGTTTTAAGTTTCAATGAATGGAAGAGTTTGGATTAGGCTATTCCACATTCTGGAACAAAAAGGCGCTCCGACATGCTCAATCGCATGGAGATGATCCGCATCTTCTGCAGCGCAGCCGACTGCAGCAATTTCCGCGAGGCAGCGACTCGGCTCGGGGTTTCGCCGCAGGCGGTGACCCGCGCGATCAAGGCGCTGGAGGAAGAACTCGGCGAGATTCTGTTTCACCGCAACACCCGCCAGGTGCACATCACCGCCTTCGGCGAGGCCTATGCGCTGCGCGCCCGGCAGATGCTGGAGGATTTCGATGCGCTGTTTCGCGGCCATCGCGCCGAGGCCGAATCGGCCATCGCCGGGCGCATCGGCATCACCGCGCCGCAAGCCATCGGCAAGCGCTTTCTGGTGGGCTTCCTGCAACCCTTGCTCAAGCAGCACCCGCAACTGGTGCTGAACCTGCGCCTGGAGGACGAGATCACCGATGCGGTGGAAGCGCAGATCGACATCGGCATCCGCGTCGGCTTCCTGCGTGACAGCCGCTACGTCGCTCGCGCCCTGGCGCCAGTGCCGTTGCAGGTGGTGGCCACGCCGGAACTGATCGCTGCCACCGGCCAGCCGCGCAGCCTCGATGAGCTGCAAGAGCGGCCGCTGTCGGTGCTGATCGACCGCAAGAACGGTCGCCCCTGGCCGTGGACGTTCGCCCATGGCCCCAGCCTGCATCCACCCGCGCCAGCGCTGGTGTGTGACGACCCCGAAGCCGAGCTGGAAGCCGTGCTCGCCGGCCTGGCCTACGGCCAGTTGCCCGCCTACCTGGCGCAACCGTATCTGGAGAGCGGCCGCCTGCAAGCGGTGCTGACCGAGCAGGCGCCCGATCCCTGGCAACTGTTCATCTACCGCCCACAGCAGGGCCCGGTGCCGCCAAGGGTGCGCCTGGTGTTCGATCACCTGCGCGCCTGCTTCTCCGACCCAGCGCAGTTTCCCCAGGGCTGAGGTCGCTCACGGCAACGCCACTGTCGCCTGCGAAGCGCTTCGCGCAGGGCGCAGCCGATAACGTCCAACCTGATCGCCAGACCGTCTGGCTCGAGCATCAGGAGATGACGTATGAACGCCGCAGCCCACGGTCAACAGGTCAGCCCGGCCACCTTGCACAAGGTGATCGCCGCCTCGGCCATCGGCAACTTCGTCGAGTGGTTCGACTTCGCCGTCTACGGTTTCCTCGCCGTGACCATCGCCTCACTGTTCTTCCCCCCGGGCAACCCGACCCTGGCGCTGCTGCAGACCTTCGCGGTGTTCGCCGTGTCATTCGCCCTGCGCCCACTGGGCGGCATCGTCTTCGGCATCCTCGGCGACCGCATCGGCCGCAAGCGCGTGCTGTCGATCACCGTGCTGTTGATGGCCGGCGCCACCACACTGATCGGCCTGCTGCCGACCTACGCCAGCATCGGCCTGTTCGCCCCGCTGCTGCTAGCCCTGGCGCGCTGCCTGCAAGGCTTCTCCGCCGGCGGCGAGTATGCCGGCGCCTGTGCCTTCGTCATGGAACACGCACCCACCGAGCAGAAGGCGCGCTATGGCAGCTTCGTGCCGGTCTCGACCTTCATGGCATTCGCCTGCGCCGCCGGTCTGGTGTTCGGCATGGGTTTCTGGCTGGACGAAGCACAGATGCAGGCCTGGGGCTGGCGCGTACCGTTCCTGATCGCCGCGCCACTGGGCCTGGTCGGCCTGTACATGCGCCTGCGCCTGGACGAGTCGCCGGCCTTCCAGGCCCTGGCTGCCCAGCCTCACCCTGAACATTCGCCGCTGCGCGAAACCCTGCGTGAGCACGGCGGCACCGTGCTCTGCCTGTCGGCGTTCATCTCGGCTACGGCGCTGTCGTTCTACATGTTCACCACGTATCTCACCACCTACATGCAGGTGGTCGGCGGCGCAGCGCGGCCAACTGCCTTGCTGGCCAGCCTGATCGCGCTGTTCTTCGCCGCCCTGTTGTGCCCCTTCGTCGGGCGCTATTCGGATCGCGTCGGGCGCCGCCGCACCATCCTCACCGCCGGAGTGGCGTTGATCGTCGCGGTGTATCCGGCCTTCACCCTGGCTGCCTCGGGCACCCTGTTGACTTCAGCCCTGGGCGCCATGCTGTTGGCAGTGGGTGCAGTGATCTGTGGCGTGGTAACGGCGGTGTTGCTGTCCGAGCAGTTCCCCACCCGGGTGCGCTACACCGCCTCGGCCTTCACCTACAACCTGGCCTACACCATCTTCGGCGGCACCGCGCCGCTGATCGCCACCTGGCTGATCGAGGCGACCGGCAACCGCATGTCGCCGGCCTACTACCTGATCGCCATCGCCCTGCTGGCCCTGGCCGGCGGCCTGGCGCTGCCGGAGTCGTCGAAGCGGCCGCTGAGCTACCAGCGCTGAACGATCAGTACTGCACCGAGTAGCTGAGGCCAAAGGTACGACCGGCTGCCGGCAGGCTGGAGATGGCGCCGTAGGTGGCCTCGGCCTGCTGACCGTAGACGGTCTTGTAGTCGCGGTTGGCCAGGTTGTAGACGCCGAAGCCAACCTCGCCGCCCAGCCAGGGCGCGTGAGCGATCAGGTCGACCACGGTATAGCCCTGGATCTTGGTCGCCGGGGTGGCGCGGATGGTCGGGCTGATCGCTGCGGACTGAGCGTCGTCATAGGCGCGGTCACTGCCGCCCACGGTGAGCGCCTGCAGACGCACGCCATAGCCATCGAGGAAGCGCCAGTCGCTGTAGACAGTGGCCTTCAGCGGCGAGACGCGGAAGGCATTGAGCTCGCGCCAGTTGCCGGCAGCGTCCTTGTACTGGCCACGGGTGTAGGCCAGGGTACCGCCCAGCGTCCAGCCCTCGACCACCGGCACCTGCAGGTTGCCTTCGGCGCCCCATACGCGCTCGTCGGTGTCGGCCACCGAGACGCTGAAATCGCGGTTGAACTGCACCACCTTGTCGGAGGTGTTGTAGAACGCGGTCACCCCGGCGTTCAGGCCGCTGGCATCACCCAGGCGCCAGCCCAGTTCGTAGTTGTTGACCTTGATCGAATCGATGCTGCTGCTATCGATGACGAAGCTGGCCGGCACGTCGCGCAGCATGCGCTGGGTGTCGGGCAGGCTGAAGCCCTGGGAGAAGTTGGCGAACAGTTGCTGAGTGTCGGTCAGTGCATACACCGCCCCGAGGTTGAACAGGGTTTCGCTGTGGCGCACGTTGCCACCTTCCAGGGTGCGCGCCTGGTAGCCGGCCACGGTGGCGGCGGTCACTGCCTCGCCATAGGGGATGGAATCGTCCACTTCGTTGCGGATGGTTTCGCGGCGAACGCCGGCCTGCAGACTGAGGCGTTCGGTGAGCTGGTAGTCGCCTTGCAGGAACGCGCCGGTCTTGCTCACTTCCACGTCCGGGCCCATCGCAGCACTGTAGGTCTCGCGGTAGTTAAGGCCATTACTGGGAACGAAAGCACCCCACAAATCGTAGAACTGAGCGTTCTGGCTGTCCTGCTCGCGCTCATGATCCAGGCCATAGGTCAGTTGCAGATCGCGCCCGGCCAGTTCGAAGCCTTTCTGCAAGGCGGTGCGTACGCCCCAGACGTCGATGTCGGTGCTCGACTGCATCACAACATCGATAGCACCGGGCGTTGCTGCATTCGCCACACGACTGGCGAACGGGAACCAGCGCGATTTTTCCTTGCGGTAGTAAGCCTCGGCGGTCAGTTGCTGGCCACCCAGCAGGTCGCGGTTGAGGTACTGCACATTGGCGCCGTAGTGGCGGGTGCGCGGCTGATCGTCGAGCTGCAGGCCATCCACCGCGTTGTGGCTGGGCTGGTAGTTCGAGACCAGCAAAGCCGACAGGTTGGGGCCGTAATCCGGGCCGTAGTCGCTGTCCTGCTCGTCGTTGTAATAGCGCACGCCAGCGCTCAACTGCTGGTCATCGTCCAGGTGCCAGGTCAGGCGTCCGTTGAGGTCGAAGCTGGTGGTGTCCTGACGGTCGGTCTGGGAGATTTCCGGGCCGATGCGATCACCGTCGGCATCGCGAATCTCGCCCTGCTTGGTGAAGCTCAGGCCGGCGAAACCGCTGACCGCACCCTGGTGGAAGGCAGCGGTCTGCGAGGCCTCGTAGGCCATGGCGTCACGGGCGGCCTTGCCAGGAGTACGTAGGCCGATGCGGCTGCTGAAGTCGCTGGTTTCATCGTCGGCGTTACGCGTGATGATGTTGATCAGGCCGCCGGTGGCGCCAGCGCCGTAGATGCTGGTGGCACCGGAGATCACCTCGATGCGCTCGATCATCGCCGGGCTGATGCTGTTGAGCTGGCGCGAACCGTCACGCGAGCCGGTCAGCGGTACGCCGTCGATCATCACCTGCACGGTGCGCCCGCGCATGGTCATGCCGTAGTTGCTGGTAGTGCCGCTGCTCGGCGCCAAGGAAGGCACGAGCTGGCCGAGGATATCGGCGGTGGAGCGCCCGGCTGCGGCCTGTTCGGCAACCAGCTCGCGCTCGATGCTGTACACCGTACCGGCGATCTCGGCGATGCTCTTGGC
Organism: Pseudomonas mendocina; assembly: GCF_003008615.1. Classification (NCBI taxonomy): domain Bacteria; kingdom Pseudomonadati; phylum Pseudomonadota; class Gammaproteobacteria; order Pseudomonadales; family Pseudomonadaceae; genus Ectopseudomonas; species Ectopseudomonas mendocina. The sequence continues at coordinate 2,265,566 of NZ_CP027657.1, read as the reverse complement.
CGAGCGGGTGGCGGTGACCACCATCGGGCCGAGCTCCTTGATCTGGCTGGTCGTGGTGTCGTCGGCCTGCGCGTGGAGCGCACCGCTCACCGCCAGGCTGAGCAAGGTGATCTGCATGGATGCCGAAAGATGCCTCATGGTTTCCCCCAGAGAAAGCGCGTCAATGATTGCCGGAGCCGGCCTGGATCGACCGGACGATAGGTTTGCAGAGCAGGACGCTGAGCACTGACAGCGCGCCCAGCAGCAGGTAGTAGGTTTCGTAGCCCAGGCCCTTGGCGAGGAAGCCCGACAGCGAGCCACCGACGAAGAACACCAGCAGCTCGAAGCACACCAGCACGGTGAAGTCGGTGCCGGCCTGCTGCCGCGAGCACAGCTGCATGAACAGGGCGTAGAGGCTGGTCATCGCCAGGTAGCGGATGGCCAGGAGCACCAGCACCATGGCGCCGAGCCACAGCGGTGAACCGTCGGCCAGGCCGCTGAGCAGCAGCCCGGCGACCGCCAGGTAGGCCAGGCTGCGCAGCCAGCCGGCGCGCAGCAGCAGGGTCGCCGCACGCTGGCGCTGCAATAGGCGCGCAGCCGCCACGGCGGCAAGCAGCCCGACGCTGGCGCCGGCTACAGACATCAGCAGGCCGATCTGCGTCAACGACCACTGCCGATCCACCAGCATCGGCGTAAGCATGGCCATGGCCGGCGCCTCGACCAGGCGATAGACCAGGATCAGCAGCAGCGCCCAGCGGATCTCCGGGCGCTTGAAGGTGGCGATGAAGCCCGGCTTGGCCGCCTCGGACTGCGCCGGCAGGCGGTCATCGACCCGCGCCACTGCCAGCATGGTCAGGGCACTCAGGCCGGCCAACGTCAACAGCGCGCTCTGCCAGCCGACCACCTGGTACAGCCACAACACGCCGGCACCGCCGAACATGCTGCCCAGAGCCACGCCGATGCTCTGCGCCATGCTGCCCAGACGATGATCCTCGCTGGCCAGCGACTCCACGGTGTAACCGTCGATGGCGATGTCCTGGGTGGCGGCGAAGGTGGATATCCACAGGCTCACCAGCACGAACAGCAGCAGGCCGTGCTCCAGGCCGGTCAGCGCCAGCAGCAGGATGCCGACCACCAACGCCGCCTGGGTCAGCCACAGCCAGGTACGACGCCGGCCGAGGCTGTGCAGGTAATGCCGGTCGACCAGCGGCGCCCAGAGAAACTTGAACGCCCAGGGGACGTACAGCAGCGAGAGCATGCCGATCCAGCGCAGGTCGACACCCTGGCTACGCAGAATGGCCGGCATCGCCACATTGAAGAAGTACAGCGGCAGGGCGTGGGCCAGGTACAGCACCACGATTACCGCCAACGCCAGCCGGGTCACCGGCACCTGCTCAGACGGACGCTGCATGATTCACCATGCGCTCGGCGATCCAGCGATAGCCGTGCGTCCTGTCCAGGGTGACGAAATAGGGCACGCCCCAGGCGGCATGCAGCGCCGGGGTGTCGAGCCGGGACTGTTCCTCGGCATCACAGGCGATACGCACCAATCCCTGGCAGATCTCGCGGAACGCCGCCTTGTGCTGCTTGTACCAGACGCCCTGAATGGCCCGGTAATCCTCGGCGAAGGAGCTGCCCTCGCGGGTACTGGAGATGAAGAAGAACGGCTGGCGGTCTTCGATCAGACGCTCGATGCCGTCCAGCCACTGGCGTATCTGCGCCGCGTCGACCTGGTCGTGAAAGACTGCCTCGACCACCGTCGTTTGCGTGAGGAGCAAACCCATCGCTGTGTGATTCCCATGATCGTTGGTGACGCAATCAAGGCGATTGCGACCTCATTGCACATGAGAATAATTCTGAACAATGTTGCGCGCTTAGGCGAAAAGAAGGAAAAATTAGCCGCAACGAAACTTCCATTGGTCAAGCCAGCATGACGGTCTTCACCTGCGGCCAGCTCAACGATGTCGCCCACACCCTGGGCGGCAACCTGCATTTCCAGCGCGAACTGCCGGGCGAACAGCCGGTGCTCGACGGCGAGCAACAGGTGCAGGTGCTGAGCGAAGGCCTGGTGCTGTACTTCAGCCACAGCCGCGACCTGGTCGACGCCAGCAGCGACAACCGCCTGGCACCGGGCATCACCGCCGCCTTCCTGCTGCAGGGCGAGGCCGAAGTCAGCCTGCCGCGCCAGCGCCTGCACTTCGACGCCCGCCCCGGCGGCCAGCGCGCCATGCTGGTCAACCTCACCGATAGCGACCAGTTCCAGCGCCATTGGCGCAACGGCCGCGAAGAAACCAAGGTGTGCCTGAGCATCACTCCGGATTGGCTGCAGCAGTTCGCCCTCGGCAGCCAACTGCGCAGCGACGCCCTACTGCGCTTCAGCCGCAGCCACTGGCACAACCTGCCCTGGCAGCCCTCGGTGGATATCCTCCAGCGCGCCCATCAGTTGCTCGAGCGTGACGCGACCCTGCCGCCGCTGCTGCAGCGCCTGCAACGCGAGAGCTTCGCCCTGGAACTGGCCAGCGACATCCTGCGCGGCATCGATGCGCCGCCGGAGAAACGCTTCGGCAGCCATCTGGAACGCTGCCTGCTACGCCTGAAGGAGTGGCTGGACAGTGGCGAGGCCGACACCTTGAGCATCGCCGACATGGCGCGTCAGCTCGGCACGAATCCGGTCGACCTGCAGAACGCCTTCCGCAGCCGCAACGGCATCACCATCGCCGCCTACCTGCGCCGCCAGCGCCTGGCCCGCGCTTATCACGCCATGCGCCAGCAGGGCCTGTCAGTGGAAGAAGCCGCCAGCCTGGCCGGTTACGAACACCTCAGCAGCTTCAGCGCCGCCTTCAAGCGCGCGTACGGATTTCCGCCGTCGCAGGCACGGCGCTGAGCGAAGTGGATCAATCAGAATCCGCACAATTGGATCTATGTGACTGGGCCACCTCTGCGTAGATTCACCGCTACCGGGGCAGGCCGTCGTACGCCCCTCAACGCGGATACGGATGAACACCATGAGCCAGCGCCTCGACTACTTCGCACTCTCCCCCAAGGCTTCCGGCAAATACGCCGAATTTTCCATGCTGCTGACCCGCAGCCCCTTTCTTGCGCCGCTGGCCCATCTGGTCATGCTGCGCGCCTCGCAGCTCAACGGCTGCGCCTTCTGCGTCGACATGCACGTGAAGGAAGCGAAACTGCATGGCGACCGCGAACTGCGCCTGCACCATGTCGCCGTGTGGCGCGAGTCGCCGCTGTTCTCGGCACAGGAGCGCGCCGCACTGGAATGGACGGAAGCCCTGACCCAGCTATCGGCGCACGGCGTGTCCGATGCCATCTACGCCAGCGTGCGAGAGCAGTTCTCCGAGCAGGAGCTGTCGGAGCTGAGCTTTCTGGTGATCGCCATCAATGGCTGGAACCGCCTCAACGTTGCATTCCGCACTGTGCCGGGCTCCGCCGACAAGCAGTTTGGCCTGGACAAGGCGGGCCTGGCCTGAGGGTTATCCACAGCGGCGGTCGCCAGTCGCGCGGCCGCCCTGCTTCTCCCTGAGCGGCCCGCTGCACAGCACGGGCAAAACCGGCATGATGTGCCCCCGCGCCAGCACCCTGCGGGTGACGAATCCTCGTCATTCCTCATCAGACACACTCGCCGCCCGCTCAACGGAGCCCTTGCATGCTGCCCCTGCCGTTTTCCCGCCAACCTGCCCGCCTCACCCTGCTCGCCCTCGCCTGCCTGAGCGGCCACAGCGCCTTCGCCGAAGAGCCCGTGCAGCTCGATTCGCTGCAGATCAGCGGCGTCCAGATGAGCGAAGTGGAGGCCGCGCGCGAGGAGCTCAAACGCGTGCCGGGCGCGACCAATGTGGTCGATATGGCCAAGGTCGAGCAGGGCCGCGTGGCCGGCGTCGCCGACGTGCTGGCCTACCAGCCGGGCGTCTACGCCCAATCCCCCGGCAACGAAGGCGTGAAGATCAGTGTGCGGGGTTCAGGCATCAACCGTGGCCCCGGCTCGCATGCCTCCGGCACCCATATCATGCTCGACGGCCTGCCACTGACCGGCCCCGGCGGCACGCCCTACGAACTGCTGGAACCGCTGTGGATAAGTCGCGCCGAAGTGCTGCGCGGCGCCAATGGCTTCGACCGTGGTTCGCTGGCCCTGGGCGGCGCCATCGACTACATCACCCATACCGGCTACACCGCGCCCAAGCTGCAACTGCGCTATGAAGCGGGCAGCCGTGGCTACCAGAAGCGCAGCATCGCCTCCGGCCAGGTGCTGGGCGATTTCGACTACTACCTCGCCCTGACCGACAGCGAAACCGACGGCTATCAGGATCACTCCTCGGGCAAGGGCAAAGGTATCGCCGGCAACTTCGGCTACCGCCTCAACGAGAACCTGGAAACGCGCTTCTACCTGCGTTACCGCGAGACCGAGCACGAAGTACCGGGCCGCCTGAAAAAGGAAGACATCAAACACAACCCTCGCGCTGCTGCTGCCAACAACCTGCGGATCGATGCTTACCGTGACCAACCTGGCAGCACCTGGCTGGCCAACAAGACCACCTGGCAGATCGACGATGACTCCACCCTGGTGGCGGGCCTGGCTTATCACCATTACCCGATGGATATCGTCGAGAACAGCTCGCCCAACGGCAACACCTACCGGGTTCGCGTGGACTACAGCGACGTCAGCGGCACGCTGAATTACACCCGCCGACACACCCTGTTCGGTCTTAACAGCACCACGACCCTGGGTTTCCGTAACACCACCACGCTGCCAAGCAGCAAGTCGAAGGAGAATGCCGCGTTACCGATCACAGTGACACCTGTTGTCGGCGCTCCGGTGAACTACCCAGCCGGCACCCTGATGCGCGCTTACGAACACCTGGGTTCGGACACCGTGCTGCATATCGGCAACGAGCTGGAGCTCACGCCCGATCTGTGGCTGACCAGCGGCCTGGCGCTGATCCATACCCGCCGCGAAGTGCAGGTGACCTGGCCAGCCACCGACGACAAGCTCGACGAAAGCACTTGGGACTACGCACCGCGCATCGGCCTACGCTACCAGCTCAATCCCGAAGTACAGCTATTCGGCAATATCAGCCGCTCGGTGGAACCTCCACATGCCTGGTCGATGATCTGGAGCTCGCCATTACGCTTCCCGGCCAATAACCAGCCGTACGCTTCTCGCCAACGCGCACCGATCTCGATGGACAACCAGACCGCCACCACCTTCGAGGTAGGCGGCCGCGGCGAGTCCGCACTGGGCCAGTGGGAGCTGACCTACTACTACTCGCAGGTGCGCCACGAACTGCTTACCGTCGAGATCGAGCCCAACGTCTTCGCCGAATCCAACGCCAGCCCTACCGTACACCAAGGCATCGAAGCCGGCCTGACCAGCCCGCTGTGGCAAGGCGGCGCCGCCGGCGCCCTGAGCCTGCGCCAGGCCTACACCTTCAGCGACTTCCACTACCGCGACGACGATGCCTTCGGCGACAACCGCCTACCCGGCCTGCCGCGCCACTACTACCAGGCCGAGCTGCGCTACGACCACCCGAGCGGCTTCTACGCCGGCCTCAACACCCAGTACGCCGCCAAGGTCGCCGTGGACTACGCCAATTCCTATTACGCCGATGCTTACGCCACCTTCGGCGCCACCCTCGGCTACGCCTCGCCGAAGGACGACTGGCAAGCCTGGCTCGACCTGCGCAACCTGACCGACAAACGCTATGCCGCCACCGTGATGCCGGGCTATGACGACAACGGTGCTGATGTGGCGCGCTCCACGCCAGGGGAAGGGTTTGGGGTGTATACGGGGGTTTCTTGGAGTTGGTTGTAAAACGGCGGGGCTGACTTGAAGGTAGTGGAAAACGCCTTGCGGTTTTCCACCCTACTTGCTGCACTTTCGACCACCCGGCTGCCCTGGCCAATTACCAGGCACTCGGCCTGCGAGTTTACCGGGAAGAAATTAGCGCGATATATACGAAATCCTAAGGCTACTATCCCATACGGTATAGGCTTTGACTAGAAGAAAACCAGAAACCCCAATACCCCATAAAAAGAATGTGATTATATGAAATTTATTCTGAAATCCCTGAACGAAGGAAAATATTGCTTACTATTTACTCCAGTACTTATGGGGGTTTTGTGGGCGTTTTACAAGTATGGAGGTTTGAGTGCAGATACGGAGGTAAGCCCTTTTCTGGCAACCCTAATTAACTGGCGTTACTCAGAGGACAGTTTTTCTTTTCTTATAATACTGAGTTTCATTATTTCATGCTTAGCGATTACATTTATACGAACCGCAAAAATCCCTAAACATGAAAAACTCCGCCTAGCCATGGCTCTTAGCCTTATAGCAAAGCTTATGAATAACATGCTTTTGTTTTGGGCTGGAGTATTTATCGCTTGGTCATTTGGTTCTCGTTTAATACCTTTCATACCCGCAATAAAGGAACAGGAGGTCATGGCAGCCCTGCTAATCCCAGTAGCAATATGGTTTAAATACCAAATAATCAAACTAAAGCATTGGTCGGTAAACGACTAATCTCCGCACTAAAACTTAGGCTGGACAACGCTTCGCTTGTCCACCGCACCTCAGTTCACTCCTCCGTACTATCTATCCTTAACAGATAACTATCCATGATCCACCCATTACGCTCACGCGCTTCGGCGCGGGTGGTGGCGATGCGTTCGGCCACCTCATCCAGCGGGCCGGCGATCAGGATTTCATCGGCAGTGCCGACATAGGCGCCCCAATAAATGGTCAGCCCCTGACCAGTAAACCGCCGGTAGGTGTCCTTGGCGTCGAGCATCACTGCCACGCTGTCCACACCTTGCGGCCAGCCCTCGGCAAGTAGTCGGCCGGTGGTGATCTCCACGGCGCGGCCGATGCTGTTGAGCGGGATGCGGTGGCGCGCGGTCAGCGCCTGCAGGCTGGTGATACCGGGGATCACGTCATAGGTGAAGTCGCTACGGCGCGCGGCGATGGCCTCGATGATGCGGATGCTGCTGTCGTACAGCGACGGGTCGCCCCAGACCATAAAGGCCGCCGTTTCGCCATCGGCCATCTGCTCGTCGATCAGTTGCTCGAACACCGCCTGTTTGTCGCGGTTGAGTTCGTCGACGCTGGCGCGGTAGTCCGCTGCCTCGCGCTCGCGCTCAGGCTGCAGACCTTCGGCGAAGCGTGGCGTGTGGCCGTCCAAAAAGCGCGCGCAGATCTCGCGGCGCAAGGCGTTGAGCTTGTGCTTGGCCGCGCCCTTGTCCATCAGGAAGATCACGTCACTGCGACGCAACGCCTTGATCGCCTGATAGGTGATGTAGTCCGGGTCGCCGGCGCCGATGCCGACCAGCAGCAGGGTTTTCATGGGGTTCTCCAGGTGCGGCCCGGCGCGCCGGGCGCTAGGTCGTCGATATGGTGGTAGTCGGCTTCCAACGCCTGCGCCAGTTGCCGGGCGCGACCCAGGCGGATGGGCGCACGTTCGGTGTCGAGCAGCAGGGTTGGGCACGGCAGCGGCGCCAGGTTTGGCAGGTCACGCAGGCGACCATCGGTGAGGATCAGCAGGCGCTGGCGTTCGCTCGGCTTCCCTCGTTGCCGACGCGACAGCCAGTCACCCGCCTGATTCAGCGCATCGAGCAGCGGCGTGCCACCGCCCGCGCCCAGCTCGTGCAGCCAGCGGTGTAGCTCAGCGCTAGCCTTGCCCCCCTGCCACAGCCATTGCGCCTCGCGGCCACCGGCCTGCAGCACGGCCAGGCGCGCACGCTGGCGATAGGCGCTGTCGAACAGCTCGGCGAGCACGCCCTTGGCCCGGCTCAGTGCACCATGGCGACGGGTGGAAGCGGAGGCATCGACCAACACCAACCAGAGTTCCTCGGCCTGCTGGCTGCGCGGGCGCAGCACCAACTGTTCGCGGCGTTGCGGTCGGCCCTGGCGCAGGGTCGCCGGCCAATCGATACGCCCGTCCGCACCGCTGCAGGCGGCGCCACGCAGGCCGCCGCTGAGTCGTCCGGGCCGGTTGCGGGCATCCGCGCCTGTGGCTGTGCGCGGGCGGATGCTCAGGACTTTTTTGGCCAGCGCGGCGGCACGCGTCGCTCGCCCATGGCCTGCGGCTGCGCCGGCAGCTCGCCCCACTGCCCTTCGCCCTGGCTCTGTTCCTGCACCTGCTGCGGCGCCTGATTCTGCTCGGGCGGTGTGGCAGCCGGCGGTTGTAGCTGGCGACGGCGATGGCGCAGGACGAAGTCCTCCACCGCCTCGATATCCACAGGCTCGATGCCCGCTGCGCCACGCCAGGCGGCATGGGCGCGGGCAGCGCGCAGCCAGACCAGATCGGCGCGCAGGCCGTCGACGCCAGCGGCGAAGCAGCGCTGGCTGATCTCGCCTAGGGCGGTGTCATCCAGCGGGATATCGGCCAGGCGATGGCGGGCTTTCTGGCAACGGGTCGCGAGGGCAGCCTGCTCGGTTTGCCAGCGCTGCAGAAAGGCAGCAGGGTCGGCATCGAAGGCCAGCCGGCGACGGACAATCTCGGCGCGCTCGGCCGGCTGCGGCTGACCATCGAGGGCCAGGTTGAGGCCGAAACGGTCGAGCAGTTGCGGGCGCAGTTCGCCTTCCTCGGCATTCATGGTACCGATCAGCACGAAGCGCGCGGCATGCCGGTGGGAAATGCCGTCACGCTCGACATGGTTGACGCCGCTAGCAGCAGCATCGAGCAGCAGGTCGACCAGATGATCCGGCAGCAGGTTGACCTCATCGACATACAGCACGCCATCGTCGGCGCGAGCCAGCAAGCCTGGGGAAAACTGCGCCCGCCCCTCGCCCAGCGCGGCGTCCAGATCCAGGGTGCCGACGATGCGCTCCTCGCTCGCCCCCAGCGGCAGGGTGACGAAGCGTCCACCGTCCAGCAGATCGGCCAGACCACGCGCCAGGGTCGACTTGGCCATACCGCGCGGCCCTTCGATCAGCACCCCACCGATGGCTGGGTCGATGGCCGCCAGGCACAGCGCCAGCTTCAGCGAATCGGCGCCGACCACGGCGGCGAGGGGGAAATGATGTTCGGTCATGGCAGTGATCCGTGGAGGTGAACGGTCGCACCTGGCTTTTGTGGGAGGGGCTTTAGCCGCGAGCATGTCGCCGCTGAAGCGCCTCCTACAATGGGCACGCTGCACCCGTAGGGTGGGTTAGCGGCGCAGAACGCCGGTCTTATATCTGCAGAAAAACGTAGCGCGCCGCGTAACCCACCAGGCGATACATCGTGTGGCGCCAATGGTGGGTTACGCCGCAACCACTTCGGTGAGCCGGTCAGACACGGCGACAGGCGGCTAACCCACCCTACGGGCTCGGCGTCACCGGATAAACCCTCTCCCCCGGCCCCTCTCCCATGAATGGGAGAGGGGAGAAAAAGCACGCGCATCAGCTTTCCTCGCTATCGAGCAGCAGATTCTCCAGCGCCTCTCGGTATTCGCCGGGATTCTCCCACAAGCCGCGCTGCTGGGCTTCCAGCAGGCGTTCGAGGATATCGTTGAGCGCGCCGGGGTTGTGCTGCTGGATAAAGTCGCGGGTGTCCTTGTCGAGCAGGTAGGCATCGGTGAGCAGCGCGTACTGGTGGCCATCGACCAGTTCGCTGGTGGCGTCGAAGGCGAACAGGTAGTCGATGGTCGCGGCCAGCTCGAAGGCGCCCTTGTAGCCGTGGCGCTTCATGCCTTCGATCCACTTGGGGTTGGCAGCGCGGGCACGCACCACGCGGCTCAGCTCTTCCTTGAGGCTGCGAATGCGCGGCGTGTCCGGCTGGCTGTTGTCGCCAAAGTAGCTGGCCACCTTGAGCCCACGTAGGGTTTCCACCGCCGCCAGCATGCCGCCCTGGAACTGGTAGTAGTCGTTGGAATCGAGGATGTCGTGCTCACGGTTGTCCTGGTTGTGCAGCACCGCCTGCATCTGCTCCAGGCGCTCGACGAAGCGCTGCCGCGCGGGCGCGCCCTCGGCGCCGCTGCCGTAGGCGTAACCGCCCCAGTTGAGGTAGACCTCGGCCAGGTCGGCACGGCTCTGCCACAGACGCTCCTCGATGGCGTTCTGCACTCCGGCGCCATAGGCCCCCGGCTTGGCGCCGAACACCCGCCAGCCAGCCTGGCGCCGTGCTTCGGCTTCATCCAAGCCGCTGTCCTGGAGCGACAGCGACTCGCGCCAGACCCGCGCCGACAGCGGGTTCATGTCTTCCGGCTCGTCCAGTTCGATCACTGCCTGCACGGCCTCGTCGAACAGGCGAATCAGGTTGCTGAAGGCATCGCGGAAGAAGCCTGACACGCGCAGAGTCACATCCACCCGGGGTCGACCAAGCTGTTCCAGCGGCAACACCTCGAAGCGCTCGACGCGCTGGCTGCCGGGCTGCCACACCGGGCGCACGCCCATCAAAGCCAGGGCCTGGGCAATATCGTCGCCACCGGTGCGCATGGTTGCCGTGCCCCATACCGACAGGCCGAGCTGACGTAGATGGTCGCCCTCGTCCTGCAGGTGGCGCTCCAGCAGGCGATCCGCCGCTTGCACTCCGAGGCGCCAGGCGGTGGGCGTGGGCAGATGCCGCACGTCGACGGTAAAGAAGTTGCGCCCGGTGGGCAGCACGTCGAGGCGACCACGACTCGGTGCGCCACTCGGCCCGGCTGGGACGAAACGCCCCTCCAGTGCCGCCAGCAGGCCGCCCATCTCGGCGTCGCCACAGGCATCGAGCAGCGGCGCGATATGCTCGGCCAGGCCGTCGAGGATCAGCGCCACCTCGGCGCCAAACGCTTCGCTATGCTCCCCTGCCAGGCGCTGCTCGATCAGCCGCAGCGCCAACAGTTCCAGGCGTTCGCGGGTGTCACCGACAGTGCGCCACAGACTGTTATCCACAGCCTGCAAGGCCTGTGGGCGCAGCCCCTCCCAAGGCTGGCCCATATCGCAATCCAGCGGATCGAAGCCCAGCTCCAGGCCACGGGTCAGAGCGCGCAGCAGGCTGGCATTGGCGCCCTGTCCATCGCCACGGGGAATGCGCAGCAGCGCCAGCAGGGTGTCGCGGCGCAGTTGCCCGGCGGGCGACTCGCCGAACACATGCAGGCCATCGCGAATCTGCGATTCCTTGAGGTCGCACAGGTAGGCGTCGAGCTGCGGTAGCCAGCTGTCGGCATCGTCATTGAGCTGCAGGCCCAGCTCGCGGTCGAGGCTGGCTTCGCGCACCTTGGCCAGGATCTCGCCACGCAGCTCGACAGCGCGGCGCTGGTCGAGCTGGCTGGCGTCGTAGTACTCGTCGGCAAGCCGCTCCAGATCGCGTAGCGGGCCGTAGCTTTCGGCGCGGGTCAGCGGCGGCATCAGGTGGTCGATGATCACCGCCTGGGTACGCCGCTTGGCCTGCGCGCCCTCGCCCGGGTCGTTGACGATAAAGGGGTAGATATTCGGCAGCGGGCCAATCAGCGCCTGCGGCCAGCAGCCCTCGGACAGGCCGACGCTCTTGCCCGGCAGCCATTCCAGATTTCCATGTTTGCCAACGTGGATCAGTGCATCAGCGACAAAGGCCGTGCGCAGCCAGGCGTAAAAGGCGATATAGCCGTGCGGCGGCACCAGATCGGGGTCGTGGTACACCGCCGCCGGGTCGAGCTGATAACCGCGCGCCGGCTGGATGCCAACGAAGGTCAGGCCGAAGCGCAGGCCGGCGACCATCATCCGCCCACTGCGGAACATCGGGTCATCCTGCGGCTCACCCCAGCGTTCGCGCACTGCCTGCTGGTTGGCAGCGAGTAGGCTGTGGAAAAACGCCAGGTAGTCGTCCAGCGCCAAGCTTTGCGCGCAAGGCCGTGTATCGAGGCCGTCGAGATCGTTGGTGACGCCGCCGAGCAGGCTGTGGACAAGTGCGGTGCCGCTGTCCGGCAGGTTATCCACCGGATACCCCTGGGCCTTCAGGGCGCGGAGGATATTCAGGGCGGCAGCCGGTGTATCCAGGCCGACGCCGTTGCCGATGCGGCCGTCGCGGGTCGGGTAGTTGGCCAGGATCAGGCCGATTCGCTTCTGATCGTTGCTTTTGATCGCCAACTGACACCAGTTACGCGCCAGTTCTGCGACGTGAGACATGCCCGGTTCATGCGCCTGGTAGCACACCACGTCGCTCTGGCTGCGCTCGCTACGCCAGGCCAGCCCCTTGAAGCTGATGGCGGTACCGATCAGCCGGCCATCCAGCTCGGGCAGCACTACGTGCATGGCTAGATCGCGCGAGCCCAGGCCCTGGGCGCTGGCCTGCCACTGCGCCTGGTTGTCCAGCGAGCAGATGGCCTGCAGCACCGGGATATCGCGACGGAACACCCGCGCCTGTGGCGCCTCGGGGTTGGACAGGGCGAAGCCGGTGGTGTTGATGATCAGCGCGGCGTTAGTTTCGTCCAGCCAGGCCTGCACCTGTTCCAGGCATGCAGGTTCCTTGAGGCTGGCCACGGCAATCGGCAGCGGGTTGAGGCCCTGCACGATGAGGTGCTGGCAAAAGGTATCGACGAAGGCGGTGTTCGCCGATTGCACATGGTTGCGATAGAACAGCAGCGCCACCACGGGCGTCTCCGGCTGCCACTGCGCCTGCCAGTCAGCCAGCGCCGCCGGGCTGCGCTGCGGGTGATAGAGGCCGACGCGCGGCAGCGGTTGCGGCTCCTGCCACGTGTCGTCGCGGCCCAGCCAACGGCTGCCGATGCAGCGGAACAACTGGCAGGCATTCTCCAAGCCGCCCTGGCGCAGGTACTGCCAGAGGCGTTGGCTGTCTTCTTCAGCAACGTTACCGAGCGCATTCAGCTCCGGGTCGGGCTTGTCGTCGCCGGGCACCATGATCACCGTGGCGCCGCGCGCGCCCAGCTCAACCAGACGCTCCACACCGTAGCGCCAGTAGCTGACCCCGCCATGCACCGAGATCAGGATGACCTTGGCATGTTGCAGCACCTGCTCGACGTAGTAGTCCACCGAGGCGTTGTTACTCAGCTGTGCCGGGCTGGCCAGGCGCAGGCTGGGATAGTCGTTCGGCAGTTGCCGGGCGGCTTCGGTCAGCAACGACAAGTGCGAATCGCCCGTGCACAGGATCACCAAATCGGCAGGCGTCTGGCCGAGGTCGGCGATGCTGTCGGCCGGCAGTTGAGCGCCGGGCTGGGTGCGCAGTAAATGCATATTCGTTCTGTGGGAGGGGCTTTAGCCGCGATTGCTCTTAGCGCCGTAGGGTGGACTCAGGAGCGAAGCGAACAGTCCACCGCCAGCACATATGTCCACACGGCGTACTGCTACGCGAGTACGCCCTACGCTCTGTATCAGGCCAACGCCGCCTTCAGCTCGGCCTCGATGGCCACGCGGTCGAGCTGCTGGCCGATCACCACCAGGCGGCTCTGGCGCACTTCATCGGCCTGCCAGGCGCGGTCGAAGTGGCGGTCGAAGCGCTGGCCGACACCCTGCACCAAAAGGCGCATCGGCTTGCCAGGGATCGCCGCGAAGCCCTTCACACGCAGGATGCCGTACTTGGCCACGGCGCCCTTCAAAGCGGCCAGCAGGCGCGCCTCCTCTGTTTCCGGTAGTTCCACGTGGAACGAGTCGAATTCCTCGTGATCGTGATCCTCGTCTTCATCGTCATGATGGGTGCGGCGGCTGTCGATATGCAGCTCGGTTTCGCTGTTCAGACCCAGCAACACGTCCAGCGGCAACTCACCACCATGCGCTTCGATCACCTTGACCGCCGGCGGCAGCTCCTCGGCCACCTCGGTGCGCACGGCAGCCAGCGCGTCGGCGTCGAGCAGATCGGCCTTGTTGAGGATCACCAGGTCAGCGCTGGCCAACTGGTCGGCGAACAGCTCATGCAGCGGCGACTCGTGGTCGAGGTTGGGGTCAAGCTTGCGCTGCTCGTCCACCTGATCGGGAAAGGCGGCGAAAGTACCGGCGATCACCGCCGGGCTGTCGACCACAGTGATCACCGCATCGACGGTACAGGCGTTGCGGATTTCCGGCCAGTTAAAGGCCTGCACCAGCGGCTTGGGCAGCGCCAGGCCGCTGGTTTCGATCAGGATGTGGTCGAGGTCGCCACGGCGCGCCACCAGCTCGCGCATCACCGGGAAGAATTCTTCCTGCACGGTGCAGCACAGGCAGCCGTTGGCCAGTTCGAAGACGCGGCCATTGGCTTCTTCTTCGCTGCAGCCGATGGAGCACTGCTTGAGGATCTCGCCGTCGATGCCCAACTCGCCGAACTCGTTGACGATCACCGCGATACGGCGGCCGCCGGCATTGGCCAGCAGGTGGCGCAGCAGGGTGGTTTTGCCGGCACCGAGGAAACCGGTGACGATGGTGACAGGCAGTTTGGCGAGGGTTTTCATGGAGGGCCCCGTGGCGTCGTTAAGTTCGGCGGACGGGTATGGGCAGGCGGGCACGCAGGGGCGTGCTGGCCGCGTCGGATCACCCCGTCCGAGCAAGTGGCTGATTGTCGAGGCAGGTCTCCTGGCTCACGGCTTGCGCGGCGCGCATCCCTTCACCTTCCCGCCGGTTGGCAGTGGTTTAACGAAGGGCATAACCGTTTACAGTTGCGGGGGCAGCCAGGGCATCGACCCTGTTCCCTCTTAGCTCCCCGGCGGCTTGCCGGAAAGAACCTCGAAAGCGAGAAGGCTACGCAGGCAGCGGCGGCCGGTCAATCGCGGTTGACCGCTGGCAGGCGCCATGATGAGCTACGTCCCCCTCCGACACGACTGCCGCTCATGACCGCCAGCCACCTCGATCCCCCCGCCACCGCCAAGGTGGTTGCCGGCCTGGGCTGTCGGCGCGGTTGTGCACAGGACGAGCTGCTCGCCCTGCTGACCCACAGCCTGGCGCAACATGAACTGACGGTGGATAACCTTGCAGGATTGGCCAGCATTGCGCACAAGCACGACGAGCCGGCGCTGCATGAACTGGCCACGTGCCTGAAGCTGAAGCTGAGCTTCTTCACCCCCGACGACCTCATGCCCTACCAGTCGGCGAACACCGCCAGCCTGCTCACGCGATCCACCACCGGCGCCCCTGCCGTGGCCGAGCCGTGCGCCTTGGCATTGGCCACCCGCCTGGGCAGCAACGCGCAGCTGCTCGGCCTGAAGAAGCGCAGCGCCAGCGCCACCTGTGCGCTGGCCACATTCGATAGAGAGCCCGCATGACCATCTACTTCATCGGCGCCGGCCCCGGCGATCCCGAGCTCATCACCGTCAAGGGTCAACGCCTGATCCGCTCGTGCCCGGTGATCCTCTATGCCGGCTCGCTGGTGCCCGAGGCGGTGCTTCAGGGTCACAACGCCGAACAGGTGGTCAATACGGCCGAGCTGCACCTGGGCGAGATCATCGCACTGCTGCATGAGGCCCATGAGCGCGGCCAGGACGTGGCCCGCGTGCATTCCGGTGACCCGTCGCTGTACGGCGCCATTGGCGAGCAAATTCGCGAGCTGCGCGCGCTCGGCATCCCCTTCGAGATCATTCCCGGTGTCACCGCCACTGCGGCCTGCGCAGCGTTGCTGGAAGCCGAGCTGACCCTGCCCGGCATCGCCCAGACGGTGATCCTCACTCGCTACGGCACCACCTCGCCGATGCCCGAGGGCGAACAGCTGCATGACCTGGCCAGGCACCGCGCGACCATGGCCATCCACCTCGGCGTGCGCCAGTTACCAGCGATCGTGGCCGAACTGCTGCCGCACTACGGCGCCGACTGCCCCATTGCGGTTATCCACAGAGCGAGCTGGCCGGATCAGGACTGGGTACTGGGCACCCTGGCCGATATCGAAGCCAAGGTTGCAGCCAAGGACTTCCGCCGCACGGCGTTGATCCTCGTCGGTCATGTGCTCGATCCGGGCGCCTTCGCCGAATCGGCGCTGTACGACGCTACCCATCGGCATCTCTATCGTCCCGGTCGCGACTGACCTGGCGATAAACTGCGCAAATCGCTGAAAGCCCCGTATTCATTGGCCTTCGATAACTTATCAACAAGAAAGCAAGGAAGTTATCCCAGACTACTGTGGATAGCCATTTGCCGAGGGTCAGTTTTTGTACAACTGGCCGAAAGTACCAGCATTAAAGGGCTACAGCCAGGTATCACGAGGATATCCACAAGATGATCCACGCCAATTGTGAGCAACTGTGGATCAGAGCTGTACTTCGACCCGCTTGATACCCAATGCCCGCAACTCCACCATCAGCTCGTTCAGGTCGGAGAAGGTCTCCACCTGTTCGGCCTCGTCCACCAGAAAGAAGCTGCGCCCGGCGTCTTTCTTGAAGAACACGATCCACTGCGCCGTATTGGCCGGATTGACCATGACCTGGGTGTCGAACAGCACCCCTTCGTCCGTTCTCTGTTTCACATCTGCGCGCTTCATCCTCTCTCCTCTACCCGCATGACTCCTGCGCCCCGCCGGCCTGACCGAGTCAGTCAGCGGATCCACCGACCATTTTAAGGGATCGGAGCACTCACAGGCGCTGACCACCATCAGACTTCGCGAGGGTACAGGTGAAATTACCGACCAAACCCTATACGATTCATATACGAAACATATAGCAGGAGGCCCCATGGGCATCGTCAACATCGATGATGAGCTGCACGACCAGATTCGCAGGGCGAGCAGCGTGTCGGGCCGCTCGATCAATGCCCAGGCGGGTTTCTGGATTCGCATCGGCATGCTGTGCGAGATGAACCCGACCCTGAGCTTCAACGAGGTCATGGCGGCCGAGCTGCGTGCGGCCGGTGTGATGGTTCCGCCGCGTATGGCGGATGCCTCATGAGCAAGACACCCGGAGAAATCGCCCTGATGGCAGAAGCCGGCAGGTTGTTGGCGGGCGTGTTCGGCTACCTGGATCGACTGGATCTGATTGGCCTGTCGACCCTGCAGGTCAACGATCTTGTGGATAACTACATCGTCGGCGAACTCAAGGCACGGCCCGCGAGCAAGGGTCAGTATGGTTTCGCCTACTCGATGAATACCTCGCGTAACGAGGTGGTCTGCCATGGCGTACCCAGCGCCGGTGAGATCCTGTGCAGCGGCGACCTGGTGAACTTCGATATCACCCTGGAAAAGAACGGCTACATCGCCGATTCGAGCAAGACCTACCTGATCGGCGAGGTTTCGCAGCAGGCGCGCCAGCTTGTCCAGGTCACCTACGATGCGATGTGCAAGGGCATCGAGGCGGTGCGGCCAGGCGCTCGGCTCGGCGATATCGGCCACGCCATCGAACAGCATGCCCGCGCCCACCGCTACTCGGTGGTTCGGGAATATTGCGGCCACGGCATCGGCCGGGAAATGCACGAGCCTCCCGAGGTGCTGCACTGGGGCAAACCCGGAACCGGCCTGACCCTGCGCGAAGGCATGACCTTCACCATCGAGCCGATGCTCAACCAGGGCCAGGATGCCGTGCGCACCCTGCGCGACGGCTGGACCGTGGTGACCCGTGACGGCAAGCTGTCGGCGCAGTTCGAACACACCGTGGCGGTCACCCGCGAAGGTGTCCGGGTGCTTACGCTGCGCCCTGAGGAACACCACCTGCGCAGCGTTTCGAGCTGACAGAAAGCAAAAGGCCCGTCTTCATGAACGGGCCTTTTTCTATCTCAGCGCGAAACGCCGTTATTCGACGGTGACGCTTTTCGCCAGGTTACGCGGCTGGTCGACGTCGGTGCCCTTGAGCACGGCGACGTAATACGACAGCAACTGCAGCGGCACGGTGTAGAGGATCGGCGCGAGCAGGTCGTGGATATGCGGCATGGCCACCACATGGGTGCCCTCACCATTGCGCATGCCGGCCTGCTGGTCGGCGAAGACGATTAGTTCGCCACCCCGTGCACGCACTTCCTGCAGGTTGGATTTGAGCTTTTCCAGCAGCTCGTTGTTCGGCGCCACGGTAACCACCGGCATATCGGCGTCGACCAGAGCCAGCGGGCCGTGCTTGAGCTCGCCCGCCGGGTAGGCCTCGGCGTGGATGTAGGAGATTTCCTTGAGTTTGAGCGCGCCCTCCATGGCCACCGGGTACTGGGCGCCACGGCCGAGGAACAGGCTGTGGTGCTTTTCGGCGAACAGTTCGGAGATTTTCTCCACGGTCTTGTCCATAGCCAGTGCCTCGCCCAGGCGAGTCGGCAGGCGACGCAGCTCTTCCACCAGCTCGGCTTCCAGTGCCTTGTCCAGGCTGCCCTGTACCTGGCCGAGGGCCAGGGTCAGCAGCATCAGGCCGACCAGTTGGGTGGTGAAGGCCTTGGTCGAGGCCACGCCAATTTCCGGGCCGGCCTGGGTCAGCAGGCACAGGTCGGATTCGCGCACCAGCGAGCTGGTGCCGACGTTGCAGATCACCAGGCTGGCCAGGTAGCCGCCCTGCCCTGGCGCCTTCTCCTTGGCATTGCGCAAGGCGGCCAGGGTGTCGGCGGTTTCGCCGGA
The DNA here is from genome assembly GCF_003008615.1 of Pseudomonas mendocina. Taxonomy (NCBI): domain Bacteria; kingdom Pseudomonadati; phylum Pseudomonadota; class Gammaproteobacteria; order Pseudomonadales; family Pseudomonadaceae; genus Ectopseudomonas; species Ectopseudomonas mendocina. The sequence continues at coordinate 2,247,213 of NZ_CP027657.1, read as the reverse complement.
CTGCGAGACACTGACGAACAGGGTATCCGGCTGCACCACCACCTTGCGGTAGCGGAATTCGCTGGCCACCTCGACCTGGCAGGGGATGCCGGCCAGCTCTTCCAGCCAGTAACGGGCGACCATGCCGGCGTGATAGCTGGTACCGCAGGCGACGATCTGCACATTCTTGACCTTGGCGAACAGCTCGGCCGCCTGTGGGCCGAAGGCCTGAACCAGCACGTGATCGCTGCCCAGTCGACTCTCCAGGGTGCGTTGCACGACCTTGGGCTGCTCGTGGATCTCCTTGAGCATGAAGTGGCGATACTCGCCTTTGTCGGCTGCCTCGGCGCCCTCGTGGTATTGCACGGCCTCGCGCTGCACCGGCTGGCCGGCGGCGTCCCAGATCTGCACGCCGTCACGACGGATCTCGGCGATATCGCCTTCTTCCAGGTACATGAAGCGGTCGGTGACCTGACGCAGGGCCAACTGATCGGAGGCGAGGAAGTTCTCTCCAAGGCCCAGACCGATCACCAGGGGGCTGCCACTGCGTGCGGCGAGCAAGCGATCCGGCTGCTTGGCGCTGATCACCGCCAGACCATAGGCACCGTGCAACTCGGGAATCGTGGCCTTGAGCGCAGCGCTGAGATCACCGAACTGCTGCAACTTGTGGTCAAGCAGGTGGACGATGGTTTCGGTATCGGTATCGGAAGTGAAGACGTAGCCCAGGCCCTTGAGGCGCTCGCGCAGTTCTTCGTGGTTCTCGATGATGCCGTTGTGCACCACGGCCAGCTCGTGCCCGGAGAAGTGCGGGTGGGCATTGCGCTCGCTCGGCGCACCATGGGTGGCCCAGCGCGTATGGGCGATGCCCAGGCGCCCGGCCAGCGGCTCGGCCTGCAGGGCGGCCTGCAGTTCGCTGACCTTACCGACGCGGCGACGGCGATCCAATACGCCCTGCTCGCTCAGCAGCGCTACACCGGCGCTGTCGTAACCGCGGTATTCCAGGCGCTTGAGCCCTTCGACCAGTACCGGGGTGATGTTGCGTTCAGCGATGGCGCCTACGATTCCACACATGTCTACGTCCTCAGTCTTGCAGCGGCGCGATGATCAGCTGGATGCCACGCGCGCTCAGATGTTCACGGGCCTCGTGGGCGAGGCGCTCGTCGGTGATCAGGGTATGGACGCTGCCCCAGGGCAGTTCCAGGTTGGGAATACGTCGGCCGATCTTGTCGCTCTCGACCATGACGATGACTTCGCGGGCGACTTCGGCCATCACCCGCGACAAGCCGAGCAGTTCGTTGAAGGTGGTGGTGCCACGCTCCAGGTCGATGCCGTCGGCGCCGATGAACAGTTGGTCGAAGTCGTAGGAACGCAGCACCTGTTCGGCCACCTGGCCCTGGAAGGACTCCGAATGCGGATCCCAGGTGCCGCCCGTCATCAGCAGTACCGGCTCATGCTCGAGTTCGCGCAGCGCGTTGGCCACGTTGAGCGAGTTGGTCATCACCACCAGGCCGGGTTTGTAGCCAAGTTGCGGAATCATCGCCGCCGTAGTGGTGCCGCTGTCGATGATGATCCGTGCGTGCTCGCGAATACGTGCCACACCGGCGCGGGCAATCGCCTGCTTGTGTGGAGAAATGGATTGCGTCGGCTCGCTAATCAATTCCTGCGGCATGGGCACGGCACCGCCATAGCGACGCAGCAGCAGGCCATTCTTCTCCAGTGCGGCGAGATCCTTGCGAATGGTCACTTCGCTGGTGGCGAAGTGCTGCGCCAGGGCATCCACGGACACCTCACCCTGCTCGACGAGCAAGGCGAGGATGGTGTGGCGACGTTGCGGCGTGTTGCGCTTCGACATCTTTAAATTTCGATTCGAAAGATAATGGCGCAAATCAAAACATATGATCGAAAAGCCCGCAAGCGTCCACCGATCAGTTCAGCGTAAGTTTGACCCCGAAGCCGACCAGGCACAGCCCCGCCAGTTTCTCCAGGCCCCGCGCAACACGCGGGTTGGCGCGCATGCGTTCGGCGAGAAAGTGTGTCAGCAGCACGATCAGCAAGCCGTAGACAAAGGTCAGCGCCATGATAGTCACGGCCATGAAACCGAAAGTAATCAGGCCCTGATGCCGCTGCGGATCGATGAACAGCGGGAAGAAGGCCATGTAAAAGATGATGGCCTTGGGGTTGAAGACAGTGATCACCAGGGTTTGCCACAGGTACTGGCGCGGTTTGATGTCCAGCGTCGGTGCCGCGCCGGGTTTGGCCAGGATCATGCGCAGGCCGAGGTAGACCAGGTAAGCAGCACCGAGCCACTGCACCAGGTGAAAGGCTGTCGGGTAAGCCTTGAGCAGCGCGGCGACGCCGGCCACCGCCAACCACAGCAGCACCTGGTCGCCGAAGATGATGCCTAAGGTCGAAGCCAGTCCGCCGCGAATGCCACCCTTGCCGGTGGACAGGATCAACGCCAGGTTACCCGGCCCGGGAATGGCCAGCAGGATGATGAAGGCCACCACGAAGGCGGCGTAATCCGTCACACCGAACATACAAGACTGCCTCCGGCAGGTTATCCACAAGCCTGGTCGCCCAGGCTAGATCGGGTTCACTTCTTGGTCGGGCGCTTCCAGCCTTCGATATTGCGCTGCTTGGCGCGGCCGACGGCCAGGGTATCCGCGGGCACGTCGCTGGTCACCACCGACCCCGCGCCCGTGGTCACACGATCCCCCAAGTTCAACGGTGCCACCAGGGCGCTGTTCGAACCAATGAACACGTCCTCGCCCATGACGGTGCGGAATTTATTGGCACCGTCGTAGTTGCAGGTGATGGTACCGGCACCGATGTTGGTACGTGCGCCGATCTCGGCATCGCCCAGGTAGCTCAGGTGGCCAGCCTTGGCGCCTTCGCCCAGCACGGCGTTCTTCAGTTCGACGAAGTTACCCACATGGGCCTTGGCCCCCAGTTTGGTGCCGGGACGCAGGCGAGCGAACGGGCCGCAATCGGCGCCCTCACCCATCTCGGCGCCGTCCAGATGACTGCTGGCCTTGACGATGGCCCCCTTGCGCAGGACGGAGTCCTTGATCACGCAGTTCGGACCGATCTGCACATCATCCTCGATCACGACCTTGCCTTCGAGGATGACGTTGATATCGATGGTCACGTCGCGGCCTACGGTCACGGCACCACGCACATCGAAGCGATGCGGGTCACGCAGGGTGACACCCTGAGCCATGAGTCGACGGGCCATGCGCTGCTGGTAATGGCATTCGAGCTGCGACAACTGGATGCGGTCATTGGCGCCCAGCACTTCCATCTCGTCGGCAGCGCGCTCGGTGGCCACGGTCAGGCCATCGGCCACGGCCATGGCGATCACATCGGTCAGGTAGTACTCGCCCTGGGCGTTGCTGTTGGACAAACGCCCCAGCCAGTCGGCCAGACGCTTGCCCGGTACCGCGAGAATGCCGCTGTTGCCTTCACGGATCTGACGCTGCGCTTCACTGGCATCCTTGTGCTCGACGATGGCCTGCACCACACCTTCTGCATCACGAACAATGCGGCCGTAGCCGGTCGGGTCGGCCAGCTCGACGGTGAGCAGGCCCAATTGATCGTCACTGACCAGGGCCAGCAGGCGCTGCAGGGTCGCGGGTTCGATCAGCGGCACGTCGCCATACAGAATCAGCACGGTATCCGCGCTGAGCTGTGGCAGGGCCTGGGCCACGGCGTGGCCTGTGCCCAGTTGTTCGGCCTGGATGACGAAATTCAGATCATCAGCCGCCAGACGCTCGCGCACCTTGTCGGCGCCATGCCCGATCACCACCTGGATGCTGCTCGGCTGCAGGCTGCGCGCGGTGTCGATGACATGGCCGAGCATCGGCTTGTCGGCGACCGGGTGCAGCACCTTGGGCAGAGCGGAACGCATGCGGGTGCCTTGCCCAGCAGCGAGGATGACGATATCGAGCGACATGAACGGCGATTCCTTGGCAGCCTCCGGCACAGGGCGCCGGAGTATGAAACGGCAGAAATGAAAAAGGGTAGCCTAGGCTACCCTTTCTCGAACAACGGTTGAAGCCGACGGGATTAACCGCCGAACTTCTTGCGCAGCTGCTGGACGGTACGCAGCTGGGCTGCGACTTCGGCCAGGTGAGCGGCGGCGGAACTGTAGTTGAACTCAGAACCCTGCTCGCTCAGCGCTTTCTCGGCGGCCTTGAGGGCCTCCTGAGCAGCAGCTTCGTCGATGTCGGCGGCGCGTTGCACGGTATCGGCGAGAACCTTGACCATGTTCGGCTGCACTTCGAGGAAACCACCGGAGATGTAGAACACCTCGGCTTCGCCACCCTGCTTGATCAGGCGGATCGGACCCGGTTTCAGGTCAGTGATCAGCGGCGCGTGGCCCGGAGCGATACCCAGATCACCCAGGTTGCCGTGCGCAATCACCATCTCGACCAGGCCGGAGAAAATCTCCGCTTCCGCGCTGACGATATCGCAATGGACTGTCATAGCCATACGCTTGCCTCAGGTTACAGACTGTGGACAACCGAAGTTATCCACAACTCTGATGCGCCCGTTGCCAGGCGCATGGGTGATTACAGTTTCTTCGCTTTCTCGATGGCTTCTTCGATACCACCAACCATGTAGAACGCTTGTTCCGGCAGGTGGTCGTAGTCGCCTTTGAGGATGCCGCTGAAGCCAGCGATGGTGTCTTTCAGGGACACGTACTTGCCTGGCGAGCCGGTGAAGACCTCGGCCACGAAGAACGGCTGGGACAGGAAGCGCTGAATCTTACGAGCACGGGATACCAGCTGCTTGTCGGATTCGGACAGCTCGTCCATACCCAGGATCGCGATGATGTCCTTCAGTTCCTTGTAACGCTGCAGCACGTACTGAACGCCACGGGCGGTCTCGTAGTGCTCGTTGCCGATGACGTTCGGATCCAGCTGACGGCTGGTGGAGTCCAGCGGGTCAACGGCCGGGTAGATACCCAGGGAAGCGATGTCACGGGACAGTACGACGGTGGCGTCCAAGTGGGCGAAGGTAGTCGCCGGGCTCGGGTCGGTCAGGTCGTCCGCAGGTACGTATACGGCCTGGATCGAGGTGATCGAGCCTTTCTTGGTGGAGGTGATGCGCTCTTGCAGAACGCCCATCTCTTCGGCCAGGGTCGGCTGGTAACCTACTGCCGAAGGCATACGGCCCAGCAGTGCGGATACTTCGGTACCGGCGAGGGTGTAACGGTAGATGTTGTCGACGAACAACAGTACGTCACGGCCTTCGTCACGGAACTTCTCGGCCATGGTCAGGCCGGTCAGCGCAACGCGCAGACGGTTGCCTGGTGGCTCGTTCATCTGACCGTAAACCAGGGCTACCTTGTCGAGAACGTTGGAATCCTTCATCTCGTGGTAGAAGTCGTTACCCTCACGAGTACGCTCACCCACACCGGCGAACACGGAATAACCGCTGTGCTCGATGGCGATGTTACGGATCAGTTCCATCATGTTTACGGTCTTGCCGACACCGGCACCACCGAACAGACCGACTTTACCGCCCTTGGCGAACGGGCAGACCAGGTCGATAACCTTGATGCCGGTTTCCAGCAGGTCGTTGCCGCCTGCTTGCTCGGCATAGCTCGGCGCAGCGCGGTGGATTTCCCACTGCTCTTCTTCACCGATGGGGCCGGCTTCGTCGATCGGGTTACCCAGTACGTCCATGATCCGGCCCAGGGTCGCTTTACCGACCGGTACGGAGATGGCCTTGTGGGTACGGGTGATGTCCAGACCGCGCTTGAGGCCTTCGGTCGAACCCATCGCAATGGTACGTACCACGCCGTCGCCCAGCTGCTGCTGAACTTCCAGGGTGGTTTCAGCGCCGACTACTTTCAGCGCCTCGTATACGGCTGGCACCTGATCACGCGGGAATTCCACGTCGATAACGGCGCCGATGATTTGAACGATACGTCCGCTACTCATCTTTGGTTCCTCTGAATATTTGAACCGTTCTTAAACCGCGGCAGCGCCGCCGACGATTTCCGAAATCTCTTGGGTGATCGCTGCCTGACGCGCCTTGTTGTAGATCAGCTGCAAATCGCTGATCAGTTCACCGGCGTTGTCGGTGGCGTTCTTCATCGCAATCATCCGCGCAGCCTGTTCAGCCGCGTTATTCTCGACCACCGCCTGGTACACCTGCGATTCGACATAGCGAACCATCAGGCCGTCGAGCAGCTCCTTGGCATCGGGCTCGTACAGATAGTCCCAGTGATGCTTGAGCTGTTGATCCGGATCGGCCACCAATGGAACCAACTGCTCCACTGTAGGCTTCTGCGTCATGGTATTGATGAACTTGTTCGAGACCACGGACAGACGGTCGATGCGACCTTCGAGGTAGGCGTCGAGCATGACCTTGACACTACCGATCAGGTCGTTGATCGACGGCTCTTCGCCGAGGTGGCTGATCGCAGCGACGACATTGCCACCAAAGTTGCGGAAGAATGCCGCACCCTTGGAGCCAATCACGCAGAGATCGATCTCCACGCCTTGCTCGCGATCTTTCGCCATGTCCTTGACCAGGGCCTTGAACAGGTTGGTATTCAGACCACCGCACAGACCACGGTCACTGCTCACCACCACATAACCGGCGCGCTTTACGGGGCGCTCGATCATGAAGGGATGGCGGTACTCCGGGTTGGCGTTGGCCAGATGACCAATCACCTGGCGGATACGCTCCGCGTAGGGACGGCTAGCAGCCATGCGCTGTTGAGCCTTGCGCATCTTGCTGACCGCCACTTTTTCCATGGCGCTGGTGATCTTCTGCGTGCTTTTGATGCTCGCAATCTTGCTGCGAATCTCTTTTGCGCCTGCCATTTCACACCTATCGGGTTAGCAGGCGGGCGTCTCGCGACGCCCGCTGCGGCTTACCAGGTTTGGGTGGCTTTGAACTTCTCGATACCGGCTTTGATGCCAGCGTCGATTTCGTCGTTGAAGTCACCTTTCACATTGATCTTGGCCATCAGATCGGCCAGATCACGGTTGAAGTAGCTCAGCAGAGCCGCTTCGAAGGCGCCAACTTTGTTCACTTCCACGTCGGTCAGGAAGCCGCGCTCGGCAGCGTACAGGGATACGGACATGTCGGCGATCGACATGGGCGCGTACTGCTTCTGCTTCATCAGTTCGGTAACACGTTGACCGTGCTCGAGCTGCTTGCGAGTGGCTTCGTCCAGGTCAGAGGCGAACTGGGCGAATGCTGCCAGTTCACGGTACTGAGCCAGAGCGGTACGGATACCACCGGAGAGCTTCTTGATGATCTTGGTCTGAGCTGCACCACCCACGCGGGATACCGAGATACCGGCGTTGACGGCCGGACGGATACCCGAGTTGAACATGGCCGATTCCAGGAAGATCTGACCGTCGGTGATCGAGATCACGTTGGTCGGAACGAACGCGGAAACGTCGCCAGCCTGGGTTTCGATGATCGGCAGAGCGGTCAGCGAACCGGTCTTGCCAGTCACGGCGCCATTGGTGAACTTCTCGACGTACTCTTCGGAAACGCGGGAAGCGCGCTCCAGCAGACGGCTGTGGAGATAGAACACGTCGCCCGGGTAGGCTTCACGGCCTGGCGGACGGCGCAGCAGCAGGGAGATCTGACGGTAAGCCACGGCCTGCTTGGACAGGTCGTCGTACACGATCAGGGCGTCTTCACCGCGGTCGCGGAAGTATTCGCCCATGGTGCAACCGGCGTACGGAGCCAGGAACTGCAGTGCAGCGGATTCCGAAGCCGAGGCAGCCACCACGATGGTGTTGGCCAGGGCACCGGCTTCTTCCAGCTTGCGCACGACGTTGGCGATGGTCGATTGCTTCTGACCGATAGCCACGTAGACGCAGCGGATGCCGCTGTTCTTCTGGTTGATGATGGCGTCGACTGCCAGGGCAGTCTTGCCGATCTGACGGTCACCGATGATCAGCTCACGCTGGCCACGGCCTACCGGGATCATGGCATCGACCGACTTGTAACCGGTCTGTACCGGCTGGTCGACCGACTTACGCCAGATCACGCCCGGCGCCACTTTCTCGACAGCGTCGGTAGCCTGAGCGTTGATCGGGCCTTTGCCATCGATCGGGTTACCCAGGGCGTCGACTACGCGGCCCAGCAGTTCCGGACCAACCGGAACTTCCAGGATGCGGCCGGTGCACTTGGCGCTCATGCCTTCTGCAAGGCTTGTGTAAGCACCCAGTACTACGGCACCCACGGAGTCTTGCTCCAGGTTCAGTGCCATACCGTAGACGCCGTCCGGGAACTCGATCATCTCGCCGTACATGACGTCGGCCAGACCATAGATGCGCACGATGCCGTCGGAAACGGAGACGATGGTGCCTTCGTTGCGGGCTTGGGAGGCGACGTCGAGTTTCTCGATGCGCCCCTTGATGATTTCACTAATTTCGGAAGGATTGAGTTGCTGCATAGCTCTGCTGCCCCTTCAAACTCAAGATTTCAATGCTTCGGCCAGCTTCGCGAGTTTGCCGCGAACTGTGCCATCGATAACCAGGTCGCCGGCGCGAATCAGTACACCACCGATGAGGGTGGCATCTTCCGCGGCGTGCAGACGCACTTCTCGGCCGAGCCGTGCACTGAGAACCTTGGCGAGTTTGTCTTGCTGTTCATCGCTCAATGCGAAGGCACTTGTTACATCCACGTCGATCGACTTCTCCTGCTCGGCCTTGTACAGCTCGAACTGGGCGAAGATATCCGGCAACAGGGCCAGACGGTCGTTCTCGGCGAGAACGTGGATGAAGTTCTGTGCCTGGGCGTCGAACTTGTCACCACACACCTCGATGAAGGCGGTGGCCTTTTCTGTACTCGTCAGACGCGGGGCCTTGAGCACGCGCTGCATGGTGTCGTCGATAGACACCGCCGCAGCCAGGCCGAGCATGGCTGACCAATTGGCCAGCTGCTGGTGAGCCTGTGCGTGCTCGAAAGCAGCCTTAGCGTAAGGTCGGGCCAGCGTGGTCAGTTCTGCCATGATCGCGCCCTCGCTTAAATTTCGGCTGCCAGTTTGTTAACCAGCTCCGCATGCGCGTTTTGGTCGATGGATGCGCCCAGGATCTTCTCGGCGCCGCTGACTGCCAGGCTGCCCACTTGGGCGCGCAGGGCGTCTTTGATGCCGTTGATTTCCTGTTCGATCTCGGCCTGAGCCTGAGCCTTCACACGATCCGCTTCGCCACGAGCCTGATCACGGGCTTCGTCGACGATCTGAGTCGCGCGTTTCTTGGCTTGCTCAATGATTTCGGCGGCCTGACCTTTGGCTTCGCGAAGTTGCTGGGCCACTTTTTCGTGGGCCAGCTCCAGATCACGAGCCGCGCGGTTGGCAGCGTCCAAGCCGTCTGCGATCTTCTTCTGACGTTCCTGCAAAGCCGTAATGACCGGAGGCCATACGAACTTCATGCAGAACAGCACGAAGATGAAGAAGGCAACGGACTGGCCAATCAGGGTTGCATTAATGTTCACGCCAACACCTCGCTCGTTCGTTGTCCGTCACACCAATTCACTCGAAAGCGAGTGAATTAGCCTGCGATTTGACCAACGAAGGGGTTCGCGAAGGTGAAGAACAGTGCGATACCAACACCGATCATGGTCACGGCGTCCAGCAGACCGGCGACGATGAACATTTTAACTTGCAGCATCGGAACCATTTCCGGCTGACGCGCAGCGCCTTCCAGGAACTTACCACCCAGCAGACCGAAACCGATGGCGGTACCCAGGGCACCCAGGCCGATCAGCAGTGCAACGGCGATAGCGGTCAAACCAACTACAGTTTCCATTTTTCCTCCCGACTTACAGTCGTATTGGTTAAGGTTTTTGATGAAGCGGTAAAGCGAAATCGTTTTTTACTGCGTCCCCGTTACAGGGATTGTCCCGGCGGCGTCACGAGTGACACCGCGGAACGTCATGCACCTTAGTGGTTATCTTCATGTGCCATCGACAGATAGACGATGGTCAGCATCATGAAGATGAACGCCTGCAGCACGATGATCAGGATGTGGAAGATGGCCCAGGCCAGCTGCAGCACACCGCCCAGACCGCCCAGCAGCATGCCGCCGCTGTACATGATGGCGATCAGGATGAAGATCAGTTCACCGGCGTACAGGTTGCCGAACAGTCGCAGAGCCAGGGATACCGGCTTGGCGATCAGGGTGACGAATTCGAGCAGGAAGTTCACCGGAATCAGCAGGATCTTCAGAGCGATATTGTTCGAGCTGAAGGGGTGCATGGTCAGCTCGCCAAGGAAGCCGCCGATACCCTTGACCTTGATGCTGTAGAACAGGATCAGAGCGAATACCGACAGGGCCAGGCCCAGGGTGGCGTTCGGATCCGTGGTCGGAACCACGCGGAAATACAGGTGTGGATCGCCAGCGATGGTGGCAGCCAGCATCGGCAGCCAGTCAACCGGGATCAGATCCATGAAGTTCATCAGGAAGACCCAGACGAAGATGGTCAGGGCCAGTGGGGCGATCAGCGGGTTACGGCCGTGGAAGGTGTCCTTCACGCTGCCGTCGACGAATTCGACCAGCACTTCAATGAAGTTCTGCAGACCACCCGGCTGATCCGAGGTTGCCTTGCGTGCTGCCAGGCGGAACAGGCCAATGAAGATCAGACCGAGAACCACCGACACAGCCAAGGTGTCTACGTGGAAGGCCCAAAAACCCATTTCCTGAGCTTCTTTTGCAGTGTGGGCGAAACTCCAGCCATTCACCGGATGCTGACCGTAGGTCAGGTTCGTCAGGTGGTGCTGGATGTAACCCGAAGCGGTATCTGCTGCCATTATTTGCCCCGAACGCTTTAAGGTCTTGAAAATTTCGTTATCAGCAGCGGGGAGAACCAGCTGACCATCAGGGTCAGCAGGTAGGCGCCGAACAACATCGGTGCCTCCATGGGTTTCACGCCCGCAAACGTCAGTGCAAAGAGCACGAACGTCAAAATCAGTTTTCCTGCTTCGCCCGCATAAAAAGAACGGACGATTTCCCGCGCTGCCCGCGCTCCGCTAAATCGAAACGCCTTGTGGGCGAAATACAGGTTGGGCAACCAGGCGATCAGTCCGCCAATCAGCGCTGAGTAACCCGCTACGTTGCCTCGCCATTGCCAGCCCACCACAGCGGCCAGCAGCAGGACGATAAGTTGGGCCACCAATACCGGAAAAACCGGCAGACGATGGAAGGGCAGGCGCTTTGGCATGCGGCGTTCCATCAACTGATGTCCTCGACTATCGAACGCTTTAACTCAATGAATTGGCATAAAAAGTGCCAACAAAATTGCGCGCAGAGTATAGGGGGCCTATCCCCCCCATTCAACTGCCGGGTAGTGTTTTCCGACCATGCGCTACATGGTCAGATGTGGCGAATTGTTTCAGCGGATATGGGCGAGGACACCCTGCAATTCGTCGAGGGAGTTGTAGCGAATCACCAACTGACCTTTGCCCTTGGAACCGTGTTTTATCTGCACTGGCGAGCCTAGACGCTCTGCCAGGCGTTGTTCCAGGCGGCTGATGTCAGGGTCGGCCTTGGCTTTGGCCGGGGCCGGTTTGGCGGACAGCCACTGACGAACCAGGGCTTCGGTCTGGCGAACCGTGAGGCCGCGTGCGACAACGTGTCGCGCGGCTTCGACCTGTTGTTCGAGGGGCAAACCGAGCACTGCACGGGCGTGTCCCATTTCCAGGTCACCATGGGACAGCAGCGTCTTGATCTCTTCCGGGAGGGCGATCAGGCGCAGCAGGTTGGTGATGGTGACACGCGACTTGCCGACGGCATCGGCGACCTGCTGCTGGGTCAGCTCGAACTCCTGTTGCAGCCTCTGCAGGGCAACCGCTTCCTCGATCGGATTGAGGTCTTCGCGCTGAATGTTCTCGATCAGCGCCATGGCGATGGCCGCTTCATCGGGCAGCTCACGCACCATGGCCGGAATCTTGTCCTGGCCGGCCAGCTGGCTGGCACGCCAGCGCCGCTCACCAGCGACGATCTCGAAACGACCACCGCCAATCGGGCGTAACACGATGGGTTGCATCACGCCCTGGGCACGAATCGAGGCGGCGAGTTCTTCCAGCGCGGTCTGATCCATGTCACGACGCGGCTGGTACTTGCCACGCTGGATCAGCTCCAGCGGCACGTACTGCAGTTCACGGGTGTCGGCCTGGGCGGCCTCTTCCTGCAATGCGCCGACGGTATTGCCGCCGAGCAGGGCGTCCAGACCTCGACCCAGACCTCGTTTCTTCGCAGCCATGCGGATGTTCCTTTAAGCGGTAGCGGTTTTCGCGGCAGCGCGCTGACGGCGCACCAGCTCGCCTGCCAGTGCCAGATAGGCGATGGCACCACGGGATTGTTTGTCGTAGACCAGCGCCGGCATGCCGAAGCTCGGCGCCTCGGCCAGACGCACGTTGCGCGGAATCACGGCGTCATACAGCTTGTCGCCGAAGTGCTGCTTGAGCTGGGCGCTGACATCGTTGGTCAGGCTGATGCGCGGGTCGTACATGGTGCGCAGCAGACCTTCGATCTGCAGCTTGGGATTGAGCAGCTGGGCGATGCGCTGGATGCTGTTGACCAGGTCGCTCAGCCCCTCGAGCGCGTAGTACTCACACTGCATGGGGATGATCACACCATCGGCGGCGACCAGGGCGTTGATGGTGAGCATGCTCAGCGAAGGCGGGCAGTCGATGAGGATGTAGTCGTAGTTCTCGCGGATAGGCGCCAGGGCATAACGCAGACGGCTTTCCTTCATCTTCATTTCCAGCAGGGCAACTTCCGCAGCAGTCAGGTCGCGGTTGGCCGGCAACAGCTGGTAGCCGCCATGCTCGGAGAACTGCATGGCCTGGCTCAGGTCGCATTCACCGATCAGCACGTCGTAGATCGAGTGCTCGAGGCCGTGCTTGTCGACGCCGCTGCCCATGGTCGCGTTGCCCTGTGGGTCGAGGTCGATCAGCAGCACGCGGCGCTTGGTCGCCACCAGTGAAGCAGCCAGGTTGATGCACGTCGTGGTTTTGCCCACGCCGCCTTTCTGATTGGCGATCGCGAATACCTTGGCCATCTTCTTTCCCCTTAGACCGAGCGACGCAGTATCAACAGATGGCGTTGGCCTTGGCAACCGGGAACCCGCAGCACATGCGTGGCACTGAGACGGAAGTCCGCCGGCAGCGCCTGCAGCTCGTCATCCGGGTGTACACCTTTCATCGCCAGCCAGTGGGTGTCGGCGTTGCCGAGGTGGCGTGTCCAGTTGCTGAAGTCTTCCAGGCTGCTGAAAGCCCGCGAGCTGATGCCGTCGAAGGGTCGCTCAGGTCGATACGCTTCGACCCGGTTGTGGACAACCTCGAGGTTGGCGAGTTTCAGCTCCAGCTTCACCTGGACGAGAAAACGGGTCTTCTTGCCGTTGGAGTCGAGCAGGGTGAAGTGCCGCTCGGGGAACATGATCGCCAGCGGAACACCGGGCATACCGCCGCCACTGCCAACATCCAGCCAATTATCCCCAAGCTCGGCGACGAAGGGCACTACCGACAGGCTGTCGAGCAGATGACGTGACACCATCTCGTCTGGGTCGCGCACGGCAGTGAGGTTGTAGGCCTTGTTCCATTTGATCAGCAGGCCCAGGTACGCGAGCAGTTGCTCCTGCTGCTGCGCGCTGAGCTCGATGCCAAGCTCGCGGGCGCCCTGGATCAGTTCTTCGGCGTGACGCTGGGTAACCGACATCAGGCGCTCTGCTCCAGCTTCTGACCGGCACTGCGCTTCTTCAAGTGAATCAGCAACAGGGAAATCGCCGCCGGCGTGACACCGGGAATGCGCCCGGCCTGGCCAAGCGTGGCCGGGCGGGTGTTGCCCAGCTTGAACTGGATCTCCTTGGACAGCCCGGAAATGCTGCTGTAGTCCAGATCCTCCGGCAGCTTGGTGTCCTCGCTGGCACGCAGCTTGGCGATTTCTTCCTGCTGGCGATCGATGTAGCCGGCGTACTTGGTCTTGATCTCGACCTGTTCTGCAACCTGATTATCCAGAACCGGCGACTCGGTCACTTCGGCCAGACCGGCATAGTCGATCTCCGGGCGGGCGAGCAGGTTGAGCAGGTTGTATTCGTGAGCCAGCGGAGTGCCGAAACGTGCGGCAATGGCATCGCCCTGCGGCGTGCCCGGGCGCACCCAGGTGCTCTTCAGGCGCTGCTCTTCCTGCACGATGCCTTCGCGCTTGGCCTCGAATGCAGCCCAGCGCTCGTCGTCGACCAGGCCCAGCTCACGGCCTTTCTCGGTCAGGCGCAGGTCGGCGTTGTCTTCGCGCAGGATCAGCCGGTACTCGGCACGCGAGGTGAACATGCGGTACGGCTCCTGGGTGCCCAGGGTAATCAGATCGTCGACCAGCACGCCGATGTAGGCCTCGTCGCGACGCGGACACCAGGATTCCTTGCCCTGTGCGCGCAGCGCGGCGTTGCAGCCGGCCAGCAGCCCTTGGGCACCGGCTTCTTCGTAGCCAGTGGTGCCGTTGATCTGCCCGGCGAAGAACAGACCACCGATGACCTTGGTCTCGAGGCTGTACTTCAGGTCGCGCGGATCGAAGTAGTCATATTCGATGGCATAGCCGGGGCGCACGATATGCGCGTTCTCCATGCCACGGATGCTGCGCACGATCTGCAGCTGCACGTCGAACGGCAGCGAGGTGGAGATGCCGTTGGGATACAGCTCGTGTGTGGTCAGGCCTTCCGGCTCGATGAACACCTGGTGACTGTCCTTGTCGGCAAAACGGTGGATCTTGTCCTCGATCGACGGGCAGTAACGCGGGCCCACGCCTTCGATCACACCGGAGTACATCGGCGAACGATCGAGGTTGGCGGCGATGATCTCGTGGGTACGCGCGTTGGTGTGGGTGATCCAGCAACTGATCTGCTTCGGCTGCTGCTCACGCTTGCCGAGGAAGGACATCAGCGGCGTCGGGGTGTCGCCCGGTTGCTCGGTCATCACCGAGAAATCCACGGAACGGCCATCGATACGGGGCGGTGTACCGGTCTTCAGACGGCCAACGCGCAGCGGGAGCTCGCGCAAACGGTGAGCCAGGGCGATGGAGGGTGGATCCCCCGCGCGGCCACCGGAGTAGTTTTGCAGGCCAATGTGGATAAGTCCGCCAAGGAACGTGCCTGTGGTCAACACCACGGAGTCCGCGTGGAACCTGAGCCCCATCTGGGTGACGACACCTTTGACCTGCGCGTTTTCCACAATCAGGTCATCAGCTGCCTGTTGAAAAATCCACAGATTGGCCTGGTTCTCGAGAATTTCCCGTACAGCTGCCTTGTACAGAACACGATCGGCCTGTGCACGAGTAGCACGCACAGCCGGGCCTTTACGGCTGTTGAGGACACGGAACTGGATGCCACCCTTGTCGGTGGCGGTGGCCATGGCGCCACCGAGGGCATCGATTTCCTTGACCAGATGGCTCTTGCCGATACCACCGATGGCCGGGTTGCAGCTCATCTGTCCGAGGGTCTCGACATTGTGGGTGAGCAGCAAGGTCTTCACGCCCATGCGTGCAGCCGCCAGAGCGGCTTCGGTACCGGCATGACCGCCGCCGATCACGATCACGTCAAAACGGGAAGGGAAATCCACCACGCACCTCGTGCCTGTTGAGAAAGGGGTCTGAAAGAAAGGCGGCAAGTATAGGGACTTAAGCCTCCTGAATGAAGCCTTCTGCACAAAAAATAGCCAGTCCGCTGCATTGGATAAGCTCTCTTTTGCCTGAGCTGTTCACCCGTGTTTGGTTTGTGAGCTTATAAAGAATAAGAAGAGAGAATTTTTATAAAGCTTGTTCTTTATGTTTATGTATGGAGAGCAGGGTTTCTGTGGATAAGGTTCTACAGCCCTTTGAGCACAAGGTATTCAGCTCAGCATAAGCCTGTGCCATTCCTGCCCGGAACCGCTGGGAAAGCTGCTGACCCCCTGTGCATGGAATGAGGTCTTATACACAGGGGGATTTACACCCAGCTTTATCAGAGGCTTATGGACTGGGCTCAGGGGCTGTTTTCCACAGGTTTTATTTGATCTGATTCAGCCTGTGGATGATCGATGGAAAGAGCTAATCCAGCGCTTCAGTTGTTGCTGGCGAACACCCTGGCGCTGAGGAAATCGACCAGTGCACGTATCTTGGGCGATGGATGCTTGCTCGCAGGCCAGAGGATATTGAATACATTGCTGCGCTGAGCGTGAGCGGGCAGTACGCGGCAGAGCTCGCCACTGGCCAGATAGGCATTGACCGAGAAGTCCGGCAGACAGGCAATTCCACGCCCTTGGCGGGTGAAACAGACCCGCGTCTCGATGTTGTTGCAGATCATTGATGTTGGAAGCTGAACCTCGGGCTCATCAGCGCTCAGCTGTAGCGGCCAGGTTTCCAGTTTGCCGCTGTGTGGAAGTCGGTAGTGCAGGCAGGCGTGTTGCCGCAGATCGGCTGGCACCTCGGGTGTGCCACACCGTTCCAGATACTCCGGCGAGGCAACCAGCATCAGCTCGAAAGTGCCCAATCGACGAGCTGAGAGTCGAGAGTCGCTCGGTTCACCGGTACGAACCACGGCATCGAAACCTTCCTCGATGACATCGACCAGGCGATCGCTGAAGTCCAGATCCAGCTCAATGTCCGGATAGGCGGCCATAAACTCGCCGAGCACTGGCAGAACCAGAGAGCTGACCAGTGGCAGGCTGACCCGCAGACGGCCGCGAGGTGCGCTGGAAGCCTGCGAAAGCTCCAGCTCGGCTGCTTCTATTTCAGCCAGGATACGTCGGCTTCGCTCCAGGAAAAGCGTGCCTTCCGCAGTCAGAGTGACGCTGCGCGTACTGCGGTGGAACAGGCGCACGCCAAGCTTTTCCTCGAGCCTGGCCACGCTCTTGCCGACTGCCGAGGCCGATACCCCGAGCAACCGACCGGCCGCCACGAAGCTGCGGGTTTCAGCGACCTGCACGAACACCGTGAAGCCATTCAGGCTGTCCATCATTTACCTCTATTGCGGACTTTTATTTCCGTACAGATCGGAAATCTATCCCACTTTTTCTCTAATCCGCGAATTCTTATCGTCGCAGCGGTTATCGATGAACAAGGTGATTCGCTGTGATTTCGACTTCTTGCCCGACATACCAGGCATCCTGGCTCCTTCCCATGACCAGCCTGACACTCGGTCTTCTTGACCACTCAGGTAGTTATCCACAGGATGCAACGGAGCTGTTCCAATGACAGCCATGCAGCGCTTGCCATTGGGGGCATTGTTGGCCCTGGCGATGGGCGGATTCGTGACCATTCTTACCGAGGCGCTGCCAGCAGGGTTGTTGCCGCAGATGGCGGCCAGCCTGTCGGTTTCCGAGGCATGGATTGGTCAGACCGTTACCGTCTATGCCCTGGGCTCGCTGCTGGCGGCGATTCCCCTGATCATGCTGACCCAGGGTGTGCGCCGCAGGCCATTGCTATTGACGGCTATCGCTGGCTTCGCGCTCGCCAATACGGTCACGGCGTTATCCACAAGCTTCTCGCTCACACTGGTAGCGCGCTTTCTCGCTGGCGTTTCGGCGGGGCTCCTGTGGGCGTTGGTAGCCGGTTATGCGGCACGCATGGTTCCGCAGCATCTGAAGGGCAGAGCCATCGCGGTGGCGATGGTCGGCTCACCTTTGGCGTTGTCGCTTGGCATACCGGCCGGTACATGGCTCGGGATGCTGGTGGGCTGGCGTGCCTGTTTCGGCATCATGAGTGCACTGGCGGTGCTGCTGATTATCTGGGTGAGCTGGCGGGTTCCGGATTTTCCCGGACAGGCCCGGGGCACTCGGCTGGAACTTGGCGAGGTATATCGATTGCCCGGCATTCGCCCGGTGCTTTTCGTGGTGCTGGCCTTCGTGCTCGCCCACAACATTCTCTACACCTATATCGCGCCGTTTCTCGCGGCCATCGGAATGCTCGAACGTATCGATCTGATCCTGCTGGTGTTCGGTCTGTCATCGCTGCTGGGCATCTGGATCGTTGGGGTGCTGATCGACCGTCACCTGCGACGAATGACGTTGGCGTGCACCGGGTTGTTCGGCCTTGCATCCATCGCATTGGCGATTGGAAGCCAGAGCCCGGCGGTTATCTATCTCGCCATCGGCATCTGGGGTCTGGCTTTCGGCGGCGTGCCCACGCTGTTCCAGACCGCTCTGGCCAAGAGTGCAGGCGACTCGGCAGATGTCGCGCAGGCCATGCTGGTGACCGCCTGGAACATGGCGATCGCCGGTGGCGGTATCCTCGGTGGGGTTCTGCTCGAGCGCCTGGGTGTTGGCGCCTTTTCGCCCGTTCTACTGCTCTTGCTGCTGGCAACGCTGCTGGTTGTTGCTCGTTCCAGGCAACATGGCTTCGCCTGATTCACCGATATGCGCGACTATTTACCGATGCAGAAGCTGGAGAAGATCCGCCCCAGTAGATCATCCGAGCTGAAGGCTCCGGTGATTTCTCCCAGCGCCTGCTGGGCATGGCGCAGGTCTTCGGCGAGCAATTCGCCGGCGCCCATCAGGGTTAGCTGCGCGCGGCCATGTTCGAGGTGTTGCTGGGCCTGCAGCAGCGCTTCGAGGTGGCGGCGGCGTGCGCTGAAGCCGCTTTCGGCGGTCTGTTGATAACCCATGCAGGCTTTCAGGTGGTCGCGGAGCAGATCCAGGCCGGCTGCGGATTTAGCCGACAGGCTGAGGGTGACATGGCCATCAGCGCTGGTTTCCATGGCCACGGATTCGCCTGAGAGATCAGCCTTGTTGCGAATCAGGGTGACGTGCGCCGGATCGGGGCGCTGATCGAGGAATTCCGGCCACAATGCGAAGGGATCGCTGGCCTCTGGTGCGGTCGAGTCGACCACCAGCAACACGCGATCGGCCTCGCCGATGGCCTTGAGCGCACGCTCTACACCGATCTTTTCCACGTGGTCATCGGTGTCGCGCAGGCCGGCGGTGTCCACCACGTGCAGCGGCATGCCGTCGATGTGGATATGTTCGCGCAGGACATCACGGGTGGTGCCAGCGATCTCGGTGACGATAGCCGCCTCGCGTCCAGCTAGGGCGTTGAGCAGGCTGGATTTGCCGGCATTCGGCCGGCCGGCGATCACCACTGTCATGCCGTCGCGCAACAAGGCACCCTGGCCGGCTTCGCGCAGCACTGTGGATAAGTTATCCCGCACACCGTCGAGTTGGCTGAGGACATGGCCATCGGCCAAGAAGTCGATCTCCTCTTCCGGGAAATCGATTGCCGCTTCGACATAGATGCGCAGTTGGATCAGCGACTCCGTCAGGACGTGAACTCGCTTGGAGAATTCCCCTTGCAGCGAACGCAGGGCATTGCGTGCCGCCTGCTCAGAGCTGGCCTCAATCAGATCGGCGATGGCTTCGGCCTGGGCCAGGTCGAGTTTGTCGTTGAGGAATGCGCGCTCGCTGAACTCGCCAGGGCGAGCCAGGCGAGCGCCGAGCTGCAGGCAACGGCGTAGCAATAGATCGAGCACCACGGGGCCACCATGGCCCTGCAGCTCCAGCACGTCCTCGCCGGTGAAGGAGTTCGGCCCTGGAAAGTAGATGGCCAGGCCTTCGTCCAGCGACAAGCCCTGTTCGTCATGAAAGGCGCCGTGATGAGCGAAGCGTGGTTTCAGTTCACGCTTGCAGATGGCCTTGGCCAATTGCCCGGCCAGTGGCCCGGAAACCCGTACGATGCCCACGCCGCCACGTCCTTGAGCGGTGGCGACGGCGGCGATGGTGTCCCGGGCGATGTGCATGGCGATCTACTCTCTGGTGTTTGAATCTGTTCTTGCAGATAGCAAAACGCCCCAATCATGGGGCGTCTGCTTGAAGCTGGGAAGCCTTGGCCAATCAGGCGCTGGCGGACTTCGTAGCGGCTTCGATCTTGCGGGTAATGTACCACTGCTGGGCGATGGACAGGATGTTGTTGACCACCCAGTACAGCACCAGACCTGCAGGGAACCACAGGAAGAAGAAGGTGAAGATGATCGGCATCAGCTTCAGCACGCGCGCCTGCATGGGATCCGGCGGCGTCGGGTTGAGCTGCTGCTGGATGAACATGGTCGCGCCCATGATGATCGGCAGGATGAAGAACGGATCCTTGATCGACAGGTCGGTGATCCACAGCAGCCATGGAGCCTGACGCATTTCCACGGATTCCAGCAGTACCCAGTACAGGGCGAGGAATACCGGCATCTGTACCAGGATCGGCAGGCAGCCGCCCAGCGGGTTGATCTTCTCTTTCTTGTACAGCTCCATCATCGCCTGGGACATCTTCTGGCGATCGTCACCGAACTGCTCTTTCAGAGCCTGCAGCTTTGGCGATACGGCACGCATGCGCGCCATCGACTTGTAGCTGGCAGCCGAGAGCGGGAAGAAGATCAGCTTGATGATGATGGTCAGAACGATGATCGACCAACCCCAGTTACCCAGCAGGCCGTGGATCACTTCCAGCAGCCAGAAGATCGGCTGGGCGAGGAACCACAGGAAGCCGTAGTCGACAGTCAGCTCCAGGCCCGGCGACAAGGTGCCGAGGTATTCCTGCAGTTTGGGGCCGGCATAGAGAATGGCGGACGTTTCTCCCTGAGCACCAGCAGCAACCTGCACGGACGGGCCAGTGAAACCGACGATGTAGTTGCCCTGGCTATCCTTGCGGGTCTGTACCAGGTTGGTGCTGTCCTTGGATGGTACCCAAGCGGTGACGAAGTAATGCTGCAGCCAGGCAACCCAGCCACCCTGTACGGTTTCCTTGAAGGACTGCTTGTCGATGTCCTTCATGGAGATACGCTTGTAGGGATTGTCAGCAGTCCACAGCGCAGCACCCAGATAGGTAGCGGTGCCGGTGGCGGTAGTGGACGACGGATCGCCACTGTTGTCGCGCTTGAGCTGGGCAAACAGATTACCGCTCCAGGCCTGCTCGCTCTGGTTGTCGATCAGGTAGCGGATATCGACCTGATAGGAAGCGGGATCGATGCAGCCAGTTTTCTTCTGCTGTTGCTCGCGCGCGGAACACTGTGGGTTGAGGCCGCGCTTGAAGCTGTAGCGCTTGATGTAGTTGACCCCGTTGTTGCTGTAGGTGAGGTCTACTACCAGGCTGTCCTGGTCTTCGGCCAGCTCGTAGCTGGTCTTTTCACTCGTCCACAGGGCGCGGCCACCCGAGCTGTCAGGAGCGTTCTGGCCAATCAGGCCGCTCTGAGCCAGATAGGTGCGCTCGTTGCCATTGTCGAACAGCTGGAACGGTACATCCGGGCGATCCTGGCGACGCGGATACTGCGGCAGACGCAGTTGCACGATGTCACCACCACGCGGATCGATGGCCAGATCCAGTACGTCGGTTTTCACGCGGATCAGCTCGTCGCTGGCCACCGCGGTGGGGGCGACGGCTGCTGCACTGGGCTCAGCCACGGCAGTGGGGATGTCGTCGGTAGCGCCACTGGAGTTTGCCACCGGGGTATCCGGCAAGGCGGGCGTCGCGGCGGTCGAGGAACGTACCTCGGCCGGCAGGGCAGCCTGACCATAATCCTCGTTCCATTGCAGGACCATGAGGTAGGACACGACTGCCAGGGCGACGATCAGGATCGAACGTTGGATATCCATGATTATTCGGCCATCGAAGGGGAACGGGATGTTTTTGCGGGTGGAACCGGATCGAAACCGCCGGCATTCCATGGATGGCAGCGACCGAGACGGCGAGCTGCCAGCCAGCCACCACGCAGGAAGCCATGTTGCTCAATGGCTTCGTATGCATAGCAGGAACAGCTGGGATAGAAGCGACAATGGCTGGCCATCAGCGGGCTGATGGCGTAGCGATACACCTGGATACAGGCTAAGGCCGCTTTACGCATGGGGATTGTCGCTTGTCCCGGAGGATAAATCTGCGTCCCTGTTGGGCCGGCTACGGGCCAAGCGTTTCCAGAGTTTGCCGAATTGCTGGGCAAGTTCGACATTCTCCAGATCGCCTAGCCCTTTGCGGGCGACCACCACGATATCCCAACCCACCAGGTTGTCCTGGTTGAGACGGAAGGATTCGCGGATTTGACGCTTGATGCGGTTGCGCTCGACGGCGAGCTTGACGCTCTTTTTGCCGATCACCAGACCAAGGCGGGGATGATCAAGCTGGTTATCGCGCGCTAGCAACAGGACACTTTTGCCCGGAGCTTTACCGCTTGGGGAGTCGAAGACTGCCTTGAATTGCCGGGGAGTCAGCAGTCGCTTTTCCCGGCCGAAGCCTCGACTCACCACCTGTCTGGATGAATTAGACAGTCAGACGCTTGCGGCCCTTGGCGCGACGACGCGACAGGACGGCACGACCGTTCTTGGTGGCCATGCGGGCACGGAAACCGTGGGTGCGAGCGCGCTTGATGGTGCTGGGTTGGAAAGTGCGTTTCATGGTGCGTTACCTGGGTGATCGACTAGGGTCGGAATGACCCTGGTTTAAAGAGACCGGCAATTCTAGAGAAAGCCGCGCGGTAGGTCAATTTCCAACCAGCCTTATTCGCCATATAGAGATAGAAAGAAGGAAAGGTTTAAAGCTCTTTTTCTATGTTTATGATGATTAGCATTGCTCAGGCTTGTGGAAAACCTCTTGAAGCGCCTGCAAGCGTTGCTCTCGAGGCAATGATAACGCTGTCCAAAAGAGCTGCATCTGCTGTGCGTATGCTGCGTATTGACTGGGGATGGAATGCGGGTTTACCCACAACCTCGTTTCTCTTCTGCATTTCCACAGGCTTGTGCAAAGACTTTTCGGGTGCTTATCCACAATGCTTATGTAGCCTCTGATAAGCCTGATGAATGTTAATAAGGCTTTGATTTTACTTGGCCATCTACTTGCGACCATGTGGATAACTAGGTCGTTGGCCGGTACAATGGCGGCTGTTTTTGCATCGCCGCCTGGATAGGGGATAGTCAGTGTCAGTGGAACTATGGCAGCAGTGCGTCGAGCTTTTGCGCGACGAATTGCCCGCTCAGCAATTCAACACCTGGATCCGTCCTCTGCAGGTCGAAGCCGAAGGCGACGAGCTGCGTGTCTACGCACCCAATCGTTTCGTTCTCGACTGGGTCAATGAGAAATACCTCAGTCGTCTGCTCGAGTTGCTTGCCGAGAGAGCGGGAGGTCTGGTGCCGGCGCTTTCCTTATTAATAGGGAGCAAGCGCACCGCTGCTGCACGTGTCGCCCCGACGGCGCCGTTGTCGGCTGCAGCGCGAGCCGCTCAGCAACAGCCACAACAAAGTCTCGCAGCGACCAAGCCCGTGCCACCTCCTGTGCAGGAAGAGCCGTCACGTGCCAGCTTCGATTCCATGGCCGGTTCTGCGCCGCAACCACCCACACCTGCGGTTGCGCCTCGTACTGAGCGCACCGTGCAGGTTGAAGGTGGCCTCAAGCACACCAGCTACCTCAACCGTACCTTTACCTTTGACAACTTCGTCGAGGGCAAGTCGAACCAGTTGGCCCGCGCAGCAGCCTGGCAGGTGGCAGACAACCCCAAGCACGGTTACAACCCGTTGTTCCTGTACGGTGGCGTCGGCTTGGGCAAGACCCACTTGATGCACGCGGTGGGTAACCACCTGCTGGCGAAGAATCCGAACGCCAAGGTGGTTTATCTGCATTCCGAGCGTTTCGTTGCCGATATGGTCAAGGCGCTGCAGCTCAACGCCATCAACGAATTCAAGCGTTTCTACCGCTCGGTAGATGCGCTGCTAATCGACGATATCCAGTTCTTCGCCAAGAAGGAGCGTTCCCAGGAAGAGTTCTTCCATACCTTCAACGCGCTGCTCGAGGGTGGCCAGCAGGTGATTCTCACCAGCGACCGCTATCCGAAGGAAATCGAAGGACTGGAGGAGCGCCTGAAGTCGCGTTTCGGCTGGGGTCTGACCGTGGCGGTCGAGCCGCCCGAGTTGGAAACCCGCGTAGCGATCCTGATGAAGAAGGCCGATCAGGCCAAGGTCGACCTGCCGCACGATGCCGCGTTCTTCATCGCTCAGCGCATTCGCTCCAACGTGCGTGAGCTGGAAGGTGCGCTGAAACGCGTGATCGCTCACTCGCACTTCATGGGGCGCGACATCACCATCGAGCTGATTCGTGAGTCGCTCAAGGATCTGCTGGCCCTGCAGGACAAGCTGGTCAGCATCGATAATATTCAGCGCACCACCGCCGAGTACTACAAGATCAAGATCACCGATCTGCTTTCCAAGCGGCGTTCGCGCTCCATCGCGCGGCCACGTCAGGTGGCCATGGCGTTGTCGAAGGAATTGACCAATCACAGCCTGCCGGAAATCGGTGTGGCCTTCGGCGGTCGTGATCACACCACGGTGTTGCACGCATGTCGTAAGATTGCTGAACTTAGGGGATCCGACGCGGACATCCGCGAGGATTACAAGAACCTGCTGCGTACACTCACTACCTGATCCATTCAATGCAGCTCCACGAGGCAAGGGACTAGACCATGCATTTCACCATTCAACGCGAAGCCCTGTTGAAACCCCTGCAACTGGTCGCCGGTGTCGTGGAACGACGCCAGACGCTGCCGGTATTGTCCAACGTCCTGCTGGTCGTCGAAGGCCAGCAGCTGTCGCTTACCGGTACCGACCTGGAGGTCGAACTGGTTGGCCGTGTCACTCTGGAAGATGCCGCCGAACCAGGCGAGATCACCGTGCCGGCACGCAAGCTGATGGACATCTGCAAGAGCCTGCCATCTGATGCGCTGATCGACATTCGTGTCGATGACCAGAAGCTGCTGGTCAAGGCCGGTCGCAGTCGTTTTACCTTGTCGACCCTGCCGGCCAATGATTTCCCGACCGTCGAGGAAGGCCCAGGCTCGCTGACGTTCAATCTGCCGCAGGCCAAGCTGCGTCGTCTGATCGAGCGCACCAGTTTTGCCATGGCGCAGCAGGATGTCCGCTATTACCTCAACGGCATGCTGTTGGAAGTCCAAACCGGCTTGTTGCGTGCCGTTGCTACCGATGGCCATCGTCTGGCGATGTGCTCGATGGACGCGACCATCCAGCAGGATGGCAAGCATCAGGTCATCGTACCGCGCAAGGGTATTCTCGAACTGGCTCGTTTGCTCACCGAGCAGGATGCCGAAGTCGCTATCGTGCTGGGCCAACACCATATCCGTGCCAACACCGGTGAGTTCACCTTCACCTCCAAACTGGTCGACGGCAAGTTCCCTGACTACGAGCGCGTGTTGCCACGTGGCGGTGACAAGCTGGTACTGGCTGACCGTCAGGGCCTGCGTGAAGCCTTCAGCCGTACCGCAATTCTTTCCAACGAGAAATACCGCGGTATTCGTCTGACCCTGGCTGCCGGTCTGCTGAAAATTCAGGCTAACAACCCGGAGCAGGAAGAGGCCGAGGAAGAAATCGTCGTCGACTACAACGGCGGCGGCCTGGAGATCGGTTTTAACGTCAGTTATCTGCTCGACGTGCTGGGTGTGATGGGCACCGAGCAGGTACGCCTGATTCTCTCCGACTCGAACAGCAGTGCTCTGCTGCAGGAATCCGACAACGACGATTCCGCATACGTCGTCATGCCGATGCGCCTGTGATCGAACCTGCTAGATGTCGCTGACCCGCGTAACGGTCACCGCGGTGCGCAACCTGCACCCGGTGACCCTCTCCCCCTCCTCCCGCATCAACATCCTTTACGGCGCCAATGGCAGCGGCAAGACCAGCTTGCTCGAGGCAGTCCATCTTCTAGGCTTGGCCCGTTCCTTCCGCAGCACCCGCTTGCAGCCTGTCATTCATTACGAGCAGCCTGCCTGTACCATTTTTGGTCAGGTTCAGTTGGCTGAAGGCGGCTCGAGCAATCTGGGAATTTCCCGCGATCGCCAGGGTGAGTTGCAGATTCGCATCGACGGACAGAACGCTCGTAGCGCTGCCCAGCTGGCTGATCTGTTGCCACTGCAACTGATCAACCCGGACAGTTTTCGTTTGCTGGAAGGTGCGCCGAAGATTCGTCGACAGTTTCTCGATTGGGGCGTGTTCCACGTGGAACATCGCTTTCTAGGTGCCTGGCAGCGCTTGCAGAAAGCCCTGCGGCAGCGGAACTCGTGGCTGCGCCATGGTACACTTGACGGTGCTTCGCAAGCCGCGTGGGATCGCGAGTTGTGCAGTGCGAGCGAGGAAATCGACACCTATCGCAGGGCCTATATACAGGCACTCAAACCGGTGTTCGAACGCACGCTCGGCGAGCTCTTGCAGCTGGATGGACTGACCCTGAGTTATTACCGCGGTTGGGACAAGGATCGTGAGTTGAGCGAAGTGCTCGCTTCTTCCCTTCTCCGCGACCAGCAGCTCGGGCATACCCAGGCTGGCCCACAGCGCGCCGATCTACGGTTACGTCTTGCGGGACACAACGCGGCAGAGATCCTGTCGCGGGGACAGCAGAAACTCGTGGTGTGTGCATTGCGCATCGCCCAGGGCCACTTGGTCAACGAAGCCAAGCGAGGCCAATGTATCTATCTGGTGGACGACCTACCGTCGGAACTGGATGAGCAGCATCGTCAGGCTTTGTGCCGGTTGCTGGAAGATTTGCACTGCCAGGTGTTTATCACCTGTGTGGATCATGAATTGTTGAGGGAAGGCTGGCAGACGGATACGCCGGTTGCCATGTTCCACGTGGAACATGGCCGTATCACCCAGACCCAAGACCATCGGGAGTGAAGGCATGAGCGAGAACCAAACGTACGACTCTTCCAGTATCAAGGTACTGAAAGGCCTGGATGCCGTACGCAAACGTCCCGGTATGTACATCGGCGACACCGATGATGGTAGCGGTCTGCACCACATGGTGTTCGAGGTGGTCGACAACTCGATCGACGAAGCACTGGCAGGCTACTGCAGCGAAATCACCATCACCATCCACCCGGATGAGTCGATCAGCGTGCGTGACAACGGCCGCGGCATTCCGGTCGACATGCATAAAGAAGAAGGCGTATCGGCAGCCGAGGTCATCATGACCGTGCTGCACGCCGGCGGTAAGTTCGACGATAACAGCTACAAGGTATCCGGCGGCCTGCACGGCGTGGGTGTCTCGGTGGTGAACGCCCTCTCCAAGGAGCTGGTGCTGACCATCCGCCGTAGTGGCAAGATCTGGGAACAGACCTACGTACACGGTGTTCCGCAAGCGCCTTTGGCCGCTGTCGGCGATACCGACGGTACCGGTACGCAGATCCACTTCAAACCGTCCGAAGAGACCTTCGCCAACATCCACTTCAGCTGGGACATCCTGGCCAAGCGTCTGCGCGAACTGTCCTTCCTCAACTCTGGTGTGGGTATCCTGCTGCGTGATGAACGTACTGGTAAGGAAGAGCTGTTCAAGTACGAAGGCGGCCTGAAGGCTTTCGTCGAGTTCCTCAACACCAACAAGACCGTGGTGAACCAGGTATTCCACTTCAACATCCAGCGCGAAGAAGATGGCGTCGGTGTGGAAGTGGCTCTGCAGTGGAACGACAGCTTCAACGAGAACATCCTCTGCTTCACCAACAACATTCCTCAGCGTGACGGTGGTACCCACCTGGCAGGCTTCCGCTCTGCCCTTACCCGGCACCTGAACAACTACATCGAGCAGGAAGGTCTGGCGAAGAAATTCAAGGTCGCTACTACCGGTGATGATGCTCGTGAAGGTCTGACCGCGATCATCTCGGTCAAGGTGCCGGATCCGAAATTCAGCTCGCAGACCAAGGACAAACTGGTATCGAGCGAGGTGAAGACTGCGGTCGAGCAGGAAATGGGCAAGTACTTCGCCGACTTCCTGCTGGAAAATCCGAACGAAGCCAAGGCTGTGGTCGGCAAGATGATCGACGCTGCCCGTGCCCGTGAAGCCGCGCGCAAGGCCCGTGAGATGACTCGCCGCAAGGGTGCGCTGGACATCGCCGGCCTGCCAGGCAAACTGGCCGACTGCCAGGAAAAAGACCCGGCGCTGTCCGAACTCTACATAGTGGAGGGTGACTCCGCGGGCGGTTCTGCGAAGCAGGGCCGTAACCGCAAGACCCAGGCGATCCTGCCGCTCAAGGGCAAGATCCTCAACGTCGAACGCGCGCGTTTTGATCGCATGATTTCCTCTCAGGAAGTCGGCACGCTGATCACGGCGCTCGGTTGCGGTATCGGGCGTGAGGAATACAACATCGACAAGCTGCGTTACCACAACATCATCATCATGACCGATGCTGACGTCGACGGTTCACACATCCGGACCCTGCTGCTGACCTTCTTCTTCCGTCAGTTGCCGGAGCTGGTTGAGCGCGGCTACATCTACATCGCCCAGCCGCCGCTGTACAAGGTCAAGAAAGGCAAGCAGGAGCAGTACATCAAGGATGACGAGGCCATGGATGAATACATGACCCAGTCGGCCCTGGAAGACGCCAGCCTGCACGTCAACGAGAATGCCCCAGGCCTGTCCGGCGGAGCGCTGGAGAAGCTCGTGGGCGAATACCGTGGTGTCATGAAGACCCTGGATCGACTGTCGCGTGTCTATCCGAAGGA
This sequence comes from Pseudomonas mendocina, assembly GCF_003008615.1. Taxonomy (NCBI): domain Bacteria; kingdom Pseudomonadati; phylum Pseudomonadota; class Gammaproteobacteria; order Pseudomonadales; family Pseudomonadaceae; genus Ectopseudomonas; species Ectopseudomonas mendocina. Next base: position 2,218,766 of record NZ_CP027657.1, on the reverse strand, counting down.
CATCACCGAGCACTTCGTCTATCTGCCGCGTGTTTCCGTGGAGCAACTCGCTGATCAGGCCTTCATGGATAACTGGCTGGTCGGTTTCAGTGCACGCCTGAAGGCGGTCGAGAAATCTGGTCAGACCTACACTGCCAGCCTGCGTGAAGACCGCGAGCGTCACCTGTGGCTGCCTGAGGTCGAGATCAAGTCTCATGGTCTCTCCAGCTACACCACGTTCAACCGCGATTTCTTCGCCAGCAACGACTACAAGACCGTCACTACGCTTGGCGATCAGTTGAACAACCTGTTGGAAGAAGGCGCCTACGTACAGCGTGGCGAACGCAAGAAGCCGGTTACCAGCTTCAAGGAAGCGCTGGACTGGCTGATGACCGAGAGCACCAAGCGCCACAGCATCCAGCGATACAAAGGTCTCGGCGAGATGAACCCGGATCAGCTGTGGGAGACCACCATGGATCCGGAAGTACGTCGCATGCTCAAGGTGACCATCGAGGACGCCATCGCAGCGGATCAGATCTTCAACACCCTGATGGGCGACGCCGTGGAGCCGCGCCGCGACTTCATCGAGTCCAACGCCCTGGCGGTGTCGAACCTGGACTTCTGATCAGACGTTCTGCAAGTCGAAAAACGGGCCCTTGTGGCCCGTTTTTCATGGGCGCGTTTCAGCTCGTGGCAGCCAGCATCTGCGTATTGCGGCCTGCGTGTTTGGCCGCATAAAGGGCTTTGTCGGCCTTGAGCAGCATACTGGTGACATCATCATGCTCAGAGGGCGTCAGGCTGTGCACGCCCGCGCTGAAGCTCAAGGCGATGGCGTGGCCTTCTCCCTGAGCCGGGTGTTGGGTGAGCGACTGCCGGAGCTGATCGACCAGCTCCAGGGCACCACTGGCGTCAGTGGCAGGCAGAATCAACAGAAACTCCTCTCCCCCATAACGGCCGATGCTGTCGTTGCGGCGTAGACGCTGCTGCAGGTGATCCGCGCAGTGCCTGAGTACGGCATCGCCGATCAGGTGGCCGTGGCTGTCGTTGATCTGCTTGAAGTGATCCAGGTCGAGCATGGCGATGGAAAGGGGTAGGCGCTGACGACGAGCGCGTTCGAGCTCATCGGCGAGTTGCTCGAGTATTGCCAGGCGATTGGGTATGCCGGTCAGGGTGTCGCGCAGGGCGGTCTGGCGTAGCTCCGACTCGATACGTTCGCGCGACAGCAGCACAAGGCCGAAAGACAGCATGATGATGGTGGCGGCGCCAATGGCTACCGAAACGGTCTGCTTCAGGTTGCTGACGTCGTAATGCATCTCTGTCGGTGCGCCGCTGAGAATTACCACCACGCGGATGCCCAACCCAAACAGGCTGATGCCCGCGCCGATCATCAGTACACGATGGGCACGCCCTCCCGCCACGGTATGTAGACGGCTCAGATGGAGGATCACCAGGCATTGAGTGAACAGCAGCACGCAGGCCACCAACTGGCGTGGCTCCTGGGTGTCGATCAACAGGCTGAGAAGCACGCCGAGCAACAGTGGGAAGGCAAATGCCAGTCGCCATGGAGGGCGACGACCATGAATCAGTGGCAGGCTTACGGTATAGAACGACAGCGCCGTGGACAGCAGCACGTTGGCGAGTACGTAGGTGATCCACATCGAGGCCTGGCCGAACAGGGTGAAGCCGATATAGGCCAGCGAATGCGAGAGCATGCCCAGACCGGTGGTGAGCATGCCATCGCGGTGGCGCAATTGACCGACCAGTATCAAGCAACTGCCCATGATCACGGCGACGAGTGCGACGGCTCCGAACAGCGTCTGGGTATGGGCGATCATGTCGGTCTTTTTTGTTCTGAGGGTTCTCTGACTCTAGTGTAATCCGCCGCCCTACGAACTACATCAGGCCCACCAGTAGCGCACCATATGGAAGAACACCGGCGCGGCGAAGCATACCGAGTCCAGCCGATCCAACATGCCGCCGTGGCCTTCGATCATATGGCCCCAGTCCTTCACACCGCGATCGCGCTTGATGGCCGACATCACCAGACCGCCGGCGAAGCCGAGTATGCACACCAGCAGGGCGAACAGCGCGGCCTGCCAGAAGGCGAATGGCGTGATCCAGCACAGCATGGCGCCGATCAGCGTGGCCAGCGCTACGCCGCCGACAAAGCCTTCCACTGTCTTCGAGGGTGAAAGATTCGGCGCGATCTTGTGCTTGCCGAACAGCTTGCCGCACACGTACTGCAGCACGTCGGAGAGTTGCACGACAATGATCAGCCAGGCGATCAGCAGCAGGTTGCGACCCTCGTAGCCGGGGATGTTTAGGGTCAGCAGCGCCGGTACGGAGGAAATGCAGTACACCGCGATCATCAACCCCCACTGCACCTTGGCCGCACGCTCCAGATAGCGGGTGGTGTCACCGCCCAGCGAGGCGAGGATCGGCAGCAGCAGGAACAGGTAGACCGGGATGAAGATGGCGAACAGGCCGTACCAGCCCAGGGCGATCAGCAGGTACTGCATCGGCAGGGCGAAGTAGAAGGCCGCTACCAACGCCGGGTAGTCGCTGCGCCGGGTCGGCGTCAGGGTCATGAATTCGCGCAGGGCATAGAACGACACGAAGTAGAACAGCAGGATCACGCCGTTGTTGCCGAACAGGAAGGCGATGCCGATCACCAGCACCATCACCCACCAGGCGTTGATCCGTGCATTCAGGTTGTCGATCACCGGGTTGGGTTGGGCGCCACTGCGCTGCTTGAGGATGAAACCGACCAGACTGGCTAGCAGCAGCAGGGCACCGATACCGGCGAATAACAGCAGAGTATTGCGATCCATTTCAGGCCTCCTCGGGTGCCAGTGCCAGCAGGGCGTTACGCGCGCGTTCCAGGAAGGCGTCCTTACCCTCCCCCTCGATGGGCTCCAGTGCCGCGCCGAAGCTCAGCGTGCACAGCAGTGGCAGCGGCAGCGCCCTGCCCTTTGGCATGACCCGGTTGAGGTTGGCGATCCACACCGGCACCAGCTCCACGTCCGGGCGAGCCTGGGTGAGGTGGTAAAGCCCGCTCTTGAAGGGCAGCAAGGGCTCGTCGCCGAGATTGCGCGTGCCCTCGGGGAAGATGATCAGCGAGTCGCCGCTATCCAGCGCGTCGAGCATCGGTTGTAGCGGATTGGCGCCTTCCTCCTTGCGCTCGCGGTCGATCAGCACGCCGTTGAACACGCGGTTGATCAAAAAGCTGCGCACACCCGGCTTCTGCCAGTAGTCAGCCCCGGCCACCGGCCGGGTGCGCTTGCGCAACTCGGGCGGTAGCGAGGCCCAGAGCAGGACGAAATCGCCATGGCTGCTGTGGTTGGCGTAGTACAGGCGCTGAGTGGCCTGTGCGGTGCTGCCGAGCCACAAGGCGCGGGCACCGGTCAGCAGTCGAGCCGCTGAGGTGATGGCGAAAGCGGTCAATGCGGCGAGCATGGTGACTCCTTTAAGCGAGAACTATGAAAATTCCAAGCAGCACGATCACGGCCTGCAGTAGGAGGCAGAGTACTTGTTTGCGCAGCAGGCCCAATGCGCCCTGGCAGCGCGAGCTCCAGGAGCGATCACCCTGCTCCCCAGACTGCAGGCCCAGACGTTGCAACGCCTGATCCAGGGCCTGGGTCTGTGTCTCCAGCTGTTCCCCTGACTCGGCCAGGTGCTGGAATAGCTCTGCATCGAGCGCCACGCGTAATGCCCAGTATTTTTCGGCCAGGCCCGCGATCAGCAGCAGCGCGCAGAGCGGCGCCAGGGTCAGGCTGCCTGGCGCGCCGAGCAATGGCGCTAGGCCGAAGACCACCGCGACCAGGCTAAGTGCGCTGGAGAAATGATCGAGGCTGCGGCCACGTCGTAACAGCGACGCAACCAGCAGCAGATCAGCCTGCATGAACGACCTCCAGTCTCGGTTGTGCATCGAGCATGTTTTGCAGGGCGGCCAGATGCTGCGAACCGAGCACGACCTGAGGGCGCGCCTGGCGAATCAAATCCACGGCCGCTTCCACGCTCTGGCAGCGACCGCTATGCAGCAGCCACGCCGCCACCGCAGTGGCGCTGCGCGAATAACCGAGTGCACAGCACACCAGTAGCGGACCGTGATGACGCAGGCGCTCGATGGCCTCGGCGGCGTGTTGGCAGGTCAGCGCGTCCGGCGCGACCAGATCCAACGACGGCAGGCTGCAATAGGCTGGTGGCGTGCGTTGCAGAGGCAGTTCGGCGCAGAGGTCGATCAGCGCGGTAAACCCCTCGAGATCCTGCGGCGCAGGGAGCCGACCCAGGTGGATGCCCTCCACCACTTGGCAGGGCTTTGGCTGGCGAAACGTCCATAGCCGCGAGTTGATCCAGGCACCGAGCAGATAGGGCGCGAGCAAGACTGTGGCGGCCGGACTGAGACGACCGTCGGCTTGCTTTTGGAAGCCGCCAGGGCCGAACAGCAGGTAGTTGAGTGCGACCAGCGCCAGGGCTACCGCCGGCCAGAACAACCACAGCCAGGCGCCGCCCAGATTGACCGCCAGCGCCGTGCACAGCAGCGTGCCGAGGCTGTAGCGCAGCGCCAGGCGCCAACGGCGTGGATCGCTGCTCAGGCGCATCTGTCGCAGCGGCGTATCGCCTCGTAGCGGTAGCAGCCACAGGCAGAAGAAGCCGGCCAGCGCCCCGGTGGGCACATCGATGAAGTGGTGTTGCCAGGTGGTCAGCACCGAGATGCCGATCAGCGCCATCCACAGGTGCAGCAGGCCGCGCCAGAACAGCCCGCGCGTGTGATTGGCGAACATCGCCCAGATGATCACCAACAGCGTGATATGCAGTGAGGGCGCCTGGTTGAAGGGTTTGTCGAAGCCCATCAGCACGTCGAACATCAGGCCGAAGGTGCCGTCCAGCGGCGGCCGTTCGAAGGTGAAGCGCAGTGGCCAAAGCAGGAAGCAGGCGACGCAGATCACCTGCGCGGCAAGCAGGCGCAGGGCGTGGCGATCCATCTCGCGGCGACAGGCTGGTAACAGGAAGGACAGACCATAGAGCAAGTCGATCGACCAGTACGGCACGATAGTCCAGGGCCAGAGCGGTATCTGCGGCTCCCAGGCGAAGACCAGGCTGCCGACGTCATCGCGTTGCCCAGTAAACCAGTTGGCGAAACCATAGCTGGCGAAGAACAGCGGGCCAAGCAACAGCAGCCAGAGTACGCCGCGCTTCCACAATCCCTGTTCACGGGCGCTGTCCATCACTTCACCCGTTGTGCCAGGGATACGCTGAAGATGCCCCATTGGTCGATGCGCTGCGCCACCTTGCGAAAACCAGCGGCTTCCACCAACTGATCCATCTCTGCCTGGCTACGCCGACGCATGACCCAGGCCTGACCATTGCGGTGGCTGGTCAGGGCGCGGGCGATCAGTTCCAGCTGCGGGTGCCAGGGTTGGCCGGTGTAGACCAGATAGCCGCCCTCCTCGACTGCGGCTGCCAGGCCAGCCAGCGAGTCACCGACCATCTGGTTGCTGCCGAACAGTTCGTACAGGCCGGAGACCACCGCCAGGGTTGGTTTCGGGTCGAGCGCGGCGAGATCCTCGCGGTCGAATGCGTCGCCTTTGACGAAGCGGGCGATGTCGCCAAGGCCCTTCTGCTGGATCAGCGCATTGCCGTCGCGCACGTTGATGTCGCTGTAGTCGCGCAGCAGGATCGAGTCGGGGCGTTGCTCCTGGCCCTCCAGCGATTCGAGGATGTAGCGGCCATGGCCGGCGGCGATATCGACGATGCGTACGGCTCTGTTCGTCTCGCGCAGTTTGCTCATGGCCAGGCGCAGTAGTTCTTCAGCATGCAGCTTGCGCTGGCGAATGCCGCGCCAGCCTATGGAGTCCAGGTAGTTCTGGTCGATCAGGCGGCCCAGCGCGCCTTTGCCAGTGGGCTGGTTGCGGTAGACGTAATCGAGGGTGCTGCCGGAGTCGAAGCCGGTGTCGAAGCCAAGCTTCACCCCGGCCGACAAGCTGCTGCCCAGGCGCATGCCGGCGCGGGTGGTACGCCAGTAGAGGTCGCGCAGCGAGTTTTTCGGCAGCGGTGCGGCCAGTTCCTCGGCTTCGGCGCAGGTGGCGCCCAGGCGGTCGGCATCGAGCAGCGAGGGGCGTGTCAGCGGCTCCTCGAAGTTGCGCAGGATAAAGCGCCGCGCGCGGCTCAGGGCATGGGCGCGGTCGCGTTCGCCGAGAGTGTCGTGGAAGAAGCCCGGCAGCAGGTGCTTTTCCTTGCGCAGGCTGCCGAGACGCTCGAAGAAGTCTTCCTGTGGCTTGCGGTGGACGACGAAGTCGGCGCCGGAAATCAGCAGTTGCGTCGGCACCTGGATCGCCTGGGCGTCGGCGACGATGCGGTCAGCTGCCTCGTACAGGCCGAGCAACATGGTCACCGAAATGGGTCGGGCGATCAGCGAGTCGTTCTCGAAGGAGGCAATACGCTCGGGATCGTGGCTGAGGAAACGCGCCTTGACGTAGCTGTTGACGAAGAAGTTGCCGCGCCAGGCGTGCAGCAGCTTCAAACCGGGGTGGGCGAAGGGTACGTAGAGCTTGACCTTGAACGCCGGCGAGGCGAGCACCAGGCAGCGCACCTTGGGCGCGTAATCGTGAGCCCAGGTGGAGATGATCACCGCACCGACGCTTTGCGCCACGACGGCCAGATTCTCCTCGGCGATGTCGTGCTGGCTGCCGATGTGCTCGATGAAGGTCTGCACGTCGCGCACGCTGGTGGCAAAGCTTGGGCTGTCGCCGCGTGCACCGGGCGACAGCCCGTGGCCACGGGCATCCCAGGCGAAGAAGTCGCAGTGCGGCAGCTCCAGCTCATCCACCAGATGAGCCATGCGCCCGCCATGTTCGTGGCCACGATGGAACAGCAGCACTGCTTGGCGCGGGCCATCGGCAGGCGCAGTCGCCGGCCAGTGGCGATAGCTCAGCTCGACGTCGTCGTGGGTGGCAAAGGTATGCAGTTGGACGGGGCGCATGGAATCTCCTTATTCCTTGAGAGGGCTCAGGCCGTTTCGGCCAACCCATGGCGAACGCGGTTATAGAGGGTATAGAGCAGCAGTGCTAAGACCACAGCCAGCAGGGAATTGATCCATAGGGCTGTGAGCAGACCGGTGGCGACGCCTGCACCGAGCACGCCGAAGCAGAAGGCGCGATCGCTCTTGCCCATCGGTCCGTCATAGCGGCGAGAGGCGCCGACCATGGGGCCAAGCACGCCGGCGTATTCGCTGATCACCGCCAGCAGCACAACAACAATCACCAGCAGCGGCGAGACGCCTGCCACGAGAGCGAAGGGTAGATACAGCGCGCTGTCGGCGATCACGTCGCAGAGCTCGTTGAGATAAGCCCCCAGCTTCGATTGTTGACCAAATTCGCGCGCGAGCATGCCGTCGACGGCGTTCAGTGCCATGCGCAGCAGCATCCACAGGGGGATCAGGGCGAACAGCCAGGCAATGTGGCTGAAAGCAGCGAGCAGGACGCCGAGTAGCACGGAGACGACGGCAGCGGCCAGAGTGACTTGATTGGCGGTGACGCCACGGGCGTACAGACGTTCGACGCCGGGGCGCAGCAGGTTCTGGAAGGCCGGTTTGAGCTGGTAGATCGATGGCATGGCAGCGAATTCCCTTTCTTGTCCCATCTTCGACCATTGCCGCAGGCAAGACTGTGAACCCATCGAGGTAGAAGCGGATTTATCGCCTCAGTAGGGCGGGTGCAACCCGCCCTACTGAGGCGACAACTTATACCCTGTTAGGCGATTTTCCTAGCACTGACGATTCGCCAGGAAAATCAGCTAGATACAAGCAATAGTGGCGCTTTGATTGTGTTTCGTGCACAGCTTATCCACAGGTCAGGCAGTCTCTCCCAGGCGGCTCAGCTGCGGCTCTTCGCCCCGCAGCTCGGCCTGCTGCCGGCAGGCCCACTGGAAGGCTCGCTCGTTGAGTTCGGCGATGGCACGCGGGCCGTCGCCCTCGGCGTACATCGGCTGGCCGATGATCACCTGAATGGTGCCCGAGCGCTTGCCCCAGCCTGCCTTGGGCCAGAATTCGCCGGCGTTGTGCGCGATGGGCAGTACCGGCAGGCCGGCGTTCACCGCCAGGGCAGTGCCGCCGCGGGAGAACTTGCCGATCTGGCCGGGCGGAATCCGCGTGCCTTCGGGGAACACCAGTACCCAGGCACCCTGCTTGAGACGTTCGTCGCCCTGCTTGGCCAATTGCTTGAGCGCGGCCTTGGGGTTGCTGCGGTCGATGGCGATGGGCTTGAGCAGCGCCATGCCCCAGCCGAAGAACGGCACGCGCAACAGCTCGCGCTTGACCACCTGGCTGAGCGGTTCGAAATAGGCGGAGAGGAAGAAGGTTTCCCAGGTGCTCTGGTGGTTGGAGAGGATCACGCAGGGGCGCTCGGGGATATTCTCCACGCCACGCACGTCATAGCGGATACCGACGATCACTTTGGCCAGCCACACGGCGCAGCTACACCAGGCCTGAACCACGAAGCGGTAGCGTTGGCGGAACGGCAGCAAAGGTGCGACCACCAGGCTGATCAGGCACCAGAAGAACGAGCTGGACGACAGCAGCAGGTAGAAAAGCGTGACTCTGAATGCCTGCACGATCGCCATGAACCTTCACACCTTATGAGAGCAGTTGATCGGCGACCGCCGCCAGATCATCGAATACCAGGGTTCCTGGCGGCAGTGGCTTGGCCAGGGTTCGTTCGCCCTTGCCGGTTTTCACCAGCACAGGCTGACAATCGACGGCCAACGCGGCTTGCAGGTCACCGCTGCTATCGCCAACGAACCAGATTCCTGCCAGTTCCGTGGCGTAGTGCGCAGCGATCTGCTGCAACATACCCGGTTTCGGCTTGCGGCAGTCACAGCCGTCGTCCGGCCCGTGCGGGCAGTAAACGATCAGGCCGACCTCACCACCCTGCTCCGCCACCAGCTCGCGCAGACGCGCGTGCATCGACTCCAGGGTTGCCAGGTCGTAGTAGCCGCGAGCGATGCCGGACTGGTTGGTGGCCACGGCCACTGTCCAGCCCGCTTTCGACAGGCGCGCGATGGCGGTGATCGATGAGGGAATGGGAAGCCACTCGTCGAGCGTCTTGATATAGGCGTCGGAGTCTTCGTTGATGACGCCGTCGCGGTCGAGGATCAGCAGTTTCATGCAGCCACGCCAGAAGCAGAGATGGAAACGAACGCAGGCCGCGAAAACCTTCGCGGCCTGCGTCTGGCGTCAGCCCAGTACCGAGATGTCCGCCACACCGAGGAACAGCCCGCGCAGGCGAGCCAGCAGGGCATAGCGGTTGGCGCGCACGCGCGCATCCTCGGCGTTGACCAGCACCGCTTCGAAGAAGGCATCCACCGGCTCACGCAGACTGGCCAGCTTGGCCAGGGCTTCGTTGTACTGGCGGGCGGCTGCCAGCGGCTGTACAGCCTGGTCGGCCTGCTGGATGGCGGCGTGCAGGGCAAACTCGCTGGGGTTGTCGAAGTAGTGCGCTTCGACCTGGGCGGCGACGCCACCTTCGGCCTTGCTCAGCAGGTTCGACACGCGCTTGTTGGCGGCGGCCAGGGCAGCGGCCTGTGGCAGCTTGCGGAAGGCCTGCACGGCCTGCACGCGCTGGTCGAAGTCCAGCGGCGAGGTCGGAGTGACCGCACGTACCGCCTGGTAAACGGCCACTTCGATGCCTTCATCTTCGTAGCGCGCACGCAGGCGGTCGAAGATGAACTCCAGCACCTGGGCGGCCAGGCCTTCGGTCTTGATCTTGCCGGCGTACTGGGCGACGGCGAAGTCGACCGCGGCGGCCAGATCCAGATCCAGGCCCTTCTCGATCAGGATGCGCAGCACGCCGAGGGCGGCACGACGCAGGGCATAGGGGTCTTTCGAACCGGTCGGCAGCATGCCGATACCGAAGATGCCGACCAGGGTGTCGAGCTTGTCGGCCACCGCCACGGCGGCACCGGTGAGGGTGCTCGGCAGTTCGGCGCCGGCACCACGCGGCATGTACTGCTCGTTCAGCGCCAGGGCGACGTCCTGTGGCTCACCGTCGTTGAGCGCGTAGTAGTAGCCGGCGATGCCCTGCATCTCGGGGAATTCGCCAACCATCTCGGTGGCCAGGTCGCATTTGGACAGTAGGCCGGCACGGGCGGCGCGCTTAGCGTCGCCACCGACTTCACGGGCGATGAAACCGGCAAGGGCGGACACGCGTTGAGCCTTGTCGAACACCGAACCGAGCTGGGCCTGGAACACCACGTTGGCCAGGCGCTGGTTGAAGCCTTCGAGCTTCTGCTTCTTGTCCTGCTTGAAGAAGAACTCGGCGTCGGTCAGGCGCGGACGCACCACCTTCTCGTTACCCGAGACGATCTGCGCCGGATCCTTGGACTCGACGTTGGCCACGGTGATGAAGCGCGGCAGCAGCTTGCCGTTCGCATCAAGCAGGCAGAAGTACTTCTGGTTGTCCTGCATGGTGCTGATCAGCGCTTCCTGCGGCACCTCGAGGAAGCGTTCCTCGAAGGAGCAGACCAGCGGCACCGGCCACTCGACCAGGGCGGTCACTTCATCCAGCAGCGCTGGCGGCACGATGGCGCTGCCCTGCTCGGCCGCAGCCAGTTCGTCGACACGGCGGCTGATGAGCTCGCGGCGTTCGGCAAAGTCGGCCAGCACATAGGCGCTACGCAGATCTTCGGCGTAGTTGGCCGGGCTGCTGATGCGCACGTCACGGTTGGCGTGGAAGCGGTGGCCACGGGAGACGCGACCAGACTTCTGCGCGAGGATCTCGCAGTCGACCACGGCGTCGCCGAACAGCATCACCAGCCATTGGGTCGGACGCACGAACTCGTCACGACGGGCGGCCCAGCGCATGCGTTTCGGGATGGGCAGGTCGTTCAGCGAATCCTGCACGATGGTCGGCAGCAGGTTTACCGCTGGCTGGCCGGGGATGTGCTGGGCGAAACGCAGTTTCGCGCCGCTGCGGTCGATCTCGGCGATGTCCACGCCGCACTTGCGGGCGAAGCCCAGGGCGGCTTGGGTCGGGTTGCCGTCGGCGTCGAAGGCGGCCTGGATGGGCGGGCCATCGAGGTTCATGCTGCGGTCGGCCTGCTGCTCTTCGAGCTGCTCGACCAGCACCGCCAGGCGGCGCGGCGCGGCGTACACGCGGGTGCCGGCATAGCCCAGGCCAGCGGCCTTGAGGCCTTTCTCGATACCGGCGAGGAAGGCATCACCGAGGCTTTTCAGGGCTTTGGGTGGCAACTCTTCAGTGCCCAGTTCGACCAGGAAATCTTGTGCACTCATGCTTGCGCCTCCAGCTTGGCCAGTACTTCGTCACGCAGTTCGGGGGTGGCCATGGGGAAGCCGAGCTTGGCGCGCGCCTGCAGGTAGCTCTGCGCCACGGCGCGGGCCAGGGTGCGCACGCGCAGGATGTACTGCTGGCGTGCGGTCACCGAGATGGCGCGGCGGGCGTCCAGCAGGTTGAAGGTGTGCGAGGCCTTGAGCACCATCTCGTAGGTGGGCAGCGGCAGCTCCAGCTCGATCAGACGGTTGGCTTCGCTCTCGTAGAAGTCGAACAGCTCGAACAGCTTCTCGACGTTGGCGTGCTCGAAGTTGTAGGTGGACTGTTCCACTTCGTTCTGGTGGAACACATCGCCGTAGGTCACGGTGCCGAACGGGCCGTCGGTCCAGATCAGGTCGTAGACCGAGTCGACGCCCTGCAGGTACATGGCCAGGCGCTCCAGGCCGTAGGTGATCTCGCCGGTCACCGGGTAGCACTCGATGCCACCGACCTGCTGGAAGTAGGTGAACTGGGTGACTTCCATGCCGTTGAGCCAGATTTCCCAGCCCAGACCCCAGGCGCCGAGAGTCGGCGATTCCCAGTTGTCCTCGACGAAGCGGATGTCGTGGACTTCCGGGTCGAGGCCGATGGCTTTCAGCGAGCCCAGGTACAGCTCCTGGAAGTTCTCCGGGTTGGGCTTGAGAACCACCTGGAACTGGTAGTAGTGCTGCAGGCGGTTGGGGTTTTCGCCGTAGCGGCCGTCGGTCGGGCGACGCGAAGGCTGCACGTAGGCGGCATTCCAGGTTTCCGGGCCGACGGCGCGCAGGAAGGTGGCGGTGTGGAAGGTGCCGGCGCCCACTTCCATGTCGTAGGGTTGCAGCACCACGCAGCCCTGCTCGGCCCAGTAGTTCTGCAGGGCCAGGATCAGATCCTGGAAGGTGCGCACGGCAGGCTTGTTCTGGCTCACGAAAAAATCACCTGTGGAGGCTTGCGAGGGAAAGCCGGGGAGTATATCGAAACTCGGCGCAGGCCGCAGGGTACGGCACATCGGCATCATCCATGATGCGTTTGGCTGTATTTATATCCAGTTATTTTGCGGCTATAGTCGTCGCTTCGACCCTGACCGAGGCCTACCGCCATGCCCCGCTGCTTCTGGTGTACCGACGATCCGCTGTACCAGGCCTATCACGACGAGGAATGGGGCGTGCCGCAGCGCGATGCCGGTCATCTGTTCGAGATGCTGCTGCTTGAAGGCGCGCAGGCCGGCCTGTCGTGGATCACCGTGCTGAAGAAACGCGAGCGTTATCGCCAGGTGCTGCATGGGTTCGATCCCGAGCGCCTGGCTCGACTCACTGACGAAGAGATCGAGGTGCTGATGCAGGATCCGGGGATCATCCGCAATCGCCTCAAGCTCAAGGCCGTGCGGCAGAATGCCCAGGCCTGGCTGAAGCTGGAGGATCCGGTGGCACTGCTCTGGTCGTTCGTCGGCGGCGTGCCGAAGGTCAACCACTTCAGCGACCGTAGCCAGATGCTGGCGGTAACGCCCGAAGCCGAGGCGATGAGCAAGGCGCTGAAGAAGGCCGGCTTCACCTTCGTCGGTCCGACCATCTGCTATGCCTTCATGCAGGCCACGGGTATGGTGATGGATCACACCACCGACTGTGACCGCTATGCGCAACTGAGGGCGCCATGACCACCACCATCACCACACTGGACGAACTGCAGGCGTTGTATGGGGAAAGCCACGAACGCTCGCGGCGCAAGGAACTGCCGCAACTGATCGAACCCTACCGTGCGCTGATCCAGGCCTCACCCTTCGTGGTGCTGGCCAGCGCCGGCCCGGATGGCCTGGATTGCTCGCCGCGTGGCGATGCGCCAGGGTTCGTACAGATTCTCGACGACCGGACCCTGCTGCTGCCGGATCGCCCCGGCAACAACCGCATCGACAGTCTGCGCAACATCGTGCAGAACCCGCAGGTGGCGCTGCTGTTCCTGATTCCGGGCGTTGGCGAGAGCCTGCGGGTCAATGGTCGCGCCGATATCTCCCTTGACCCCGAATTGCTGGAGCTGGGCCGCGCCCAGGGCAAGTTGCCGCGCAGCGTGCTGCGTATCCATATCGACAGTTGCTACTTCCAGTGCTCCAAGGCAGCAGTGCGTTCAGGCCTGTGGGATACCTCGCGCCAGGTGGAGCGCGCCAGCCTGCCGAGTGCTGGCGATATCTTCCGCTGTATCGTCGAAGAGTTCGACGTGGACGCCTACGAGCGAGACATGCAGCAACGGCTTCGCACGACCCTTTACTGACTACACCGTCACGCGCCGCTACAATTGGCGCTTTTCTGAGCGGTGGAGTCTGTCGTGGAAAAACTCAAGGGCGCCTTGGTGGTTGGTTTCCTGCGCCTGTTCGCACTGCTGCCCTGGCGCGCCGTGCAGGCCGTGGGCAATGCCATCGGCTGGCTGATGTGGAAACTGCCGAACGGCTCGCGCGACGTGGTGCGCATCAACCTGAGCAAGTGCTTTCCCGAGCTGAACGAGGCCGAGCTGGACAAACTGGTCGGGCAAAGCCTCAAGGACATCGGCAAGACCCTCACCGAAAGCGCCTGCGCCTGGATCTGGCCAGCGCACAAGTCGCTCAAGCTGGTGCGCGAAGTGGAAGGCCTGGAGGTGCTGCAGCAGGCGCTGGCGTCCGGCAAGGGCGTGGTCGGCATCACCAGCCATCTGGGCAACTGGGAAGTGCTCAACCACTTCTACTGCAACCAGTGCAAACCGATCATTTTCTACCGTCCGCCGAAGCTCAAGGCCGTCGACGAGCTGCTGCAGCAGCAGCGCGTGCAGATGGGCAACCGCGTCGCGCCGTCGACCAAGGAAGGCATCCTCAGCGTCATCAAGGAAGTACGCAGGGGTGGCGCCGTGGGCATTCCGGCCGACCCGGAGCCGAGCCGTTCATCGGGGGTTTTCGTGCCCTTTCTCGGCACCACCGCACTGACCAGCAAGTTCGTACCCGGCATGCTCACCGGCGGCAAGGCGGTTGGTGTGTTCCTGCACGCGCTGCGCCTGCCGGATGGCAGTGGCTACAAGGTGATCCTCGAGGCCGCTCCCGAGGGTATGTACAGCGACAACGTGGAAGAAGGCGTGGCGGCGATGAGCGAAGTGGTGTCGCGCTACGTGCGCAACTACCCGAGCCAGTACATGTGGAGCATGAAGCGCTTCAAGAAGCGTCCGGACGGCGAGGCCAAGTGGTACTGACGTACTGCCAGCGAGCACGATGACGAACGAAGGCGCCTTGATGGCGCCTTTTTTCTGCCGTTCGCTGGGCCTTGTCACGGGAATGCGCTATTAAAGGCGACATCGCTCGTCCATTTTATGGAGCCGTCATGCCGAACCAGCGTCAGCAGGTGCGTACCCCGATGAAGTGCCGGATCAAGATCAGCCACCCCAGTTTCGGTGAGCTGCTGGCACAGACCCGTGACCTGTCCGATAGCGGCGTCTACGTGAAGCATCCGGACATGACCGGCCTGTCGGTCGGCTCCGAGGTGATCGGCCAGGTGCAGGATCTGCCCTTCCCCGCACCGGTACTGAAAATGGAAGTGATGCGTGTGGATGCCGAAGGGGCGGGTCTGCGTTTTCTCGGCGAGGCCTGAACGGCAAGGCCAGCCGGAATAATCGGTACGAAAGTTTCAGATCAGTGGAACATTTTGTTACATCTACACTCTGATCAAAACCTCACTCCGAGGCTGCGTCCATCTGAGGCGTTTTCGACATGAGTCGAGCGGTACCCGAACTTCCCGTCCAGGGCGCTGACGCGCCTGATCTCCTTCCTCCTTCACAACCCGGCTGGCTGCAACGCAACCGTCACCTGATCGGTCTCGGCCTCTCGCTGTTGCTGTTCGGCGTGGCGCTGGTCGCCTGCTGGCACCTGGTGCGCGAGATCAATCCGGATCAGGTGCGCGAGTCGCTGGCCGCGGTGCCGCCGCAGGCGCTGCTCGGCGCCCTGCTGGCGACCGTGCTGGGCTTTGTGGTTATGCTTGCCTACGAGTGGTCGGCCAGCCGCTACGCCAACGTCGACCTGCCGCCGCCGACCCTGGCGCTGGGCGGTTTCTGCGCCTTTGCCATCGGCAATGCCATCGGGCTGTCGGCGCTCTCCGGCGGTTCGGTGCGGTATCGCCTGTATGGGCGCAATGGCCTTGGCGCCAGCGATGTGGCGCGCATGAGTCTGTTCGCCAGCCTGTCGCTCGGCGTCAGCCTGCCGATTCTCGCGGCGCTGGCGGCGCTGTTCGACCTCGAGGATGCTTCGGCCGCGCTGCGCCTGTCCGAGCCGGTGCTGGCCGTCGTGGCCGTCGCTGTGCTGGTCGCCGTCACGGCAGTGGTGCTGCTGGTCAGCCGCAAACGCCTGGCCGAACGGCCTGCGCCCGGCTGCTGGCAAGTCGACCTGGGCCGTTTCAGCCTGCGTCTGCCCGGCCTGCGCATGAGCCTGACGCAACTGCTGATCAGCAGCCTCGACGTGCTGATCGCCGCCAGCGTGCTGTACCTGCTGCTGCCCGAAGCGCCGCCGTTCTCCTCCTTCGTGCTGATATACATGCTGGCGCTCGCCGCCGGTGTGCTCAGCCATGTGCCGGGCGGCGTCGGGGTGTTCGAGGCGGTGCTGCTGGCGGCTTTTTCCTCGCGCATCGATCCGGCCGGGCTGGTCGCGGCGATGCTGCTCTACCGCCTGCTTTATGTGGTGTTGCCCCTGGTGGCTGCGGGGCTGCTACTGCTGGCGGCCGAGGCACGCCGGCTGTGGTTCCCGCGTCAGGTGGCGCGTGTCGCCAGCGGCATGGCGGCGCCACTGCTGGCGCTGCTGGTGTTCTGCGCCGGCGCGGTGCTGCTGTTTTCCGGGGTGACGCCGACCATGGACGAGCGCCTGGAAGCGCTGGGGTTCCTCATGCCGCCGCAACTGGTGGCGGCCTCGCACCTGGCAGCCAGCCTGGTTGGCACGCTCTGCCTGCTGCTGGCGCAAGGGTTGCGCCGTCGCCTGTCGGCGGCCTGGGCACTGACCCTGGTGCTGCTCTGCCTGGGCGTGGTGCTGTCGTTGCTCAAGGGCTTCGACTGGCTGGAGGCCCTGGTTCTCGCGGCCATCGCCGGCCTGCTGGCGTTGTTTCGCCGCGAGTTCTACCGCCGTAGCCGGTTGATGGATGTGCCGGCTTCCGGCCTGGTGCTGGCGGCCACGGCCGGGGTGATCGCCGCCTCGGTGTGGCTGCTGCTGTTCGCCTACCAGGATGTCGCCTACAGCCATCAGCTGTGGTGGCAGTTCGAGCTGGATGCCAATGCCCCGCGCGGCTTGCGCGCGGCGCTGGGCAGCGCGCTGGTGCTGCTGGCCGTCGGCCTGACTTGGTTGCTGCGCGCCACGCCGCCGAGCATCAGCCTGCCGGACAGCGAGGCGCTGCTGCGCGCGCGCGCCATCGTCCAGGCCTCGCGCCAGCCCGAAGGCGGCCTGGCACTGAGTGGCGACAAGGCCCTGCTGTTCCACCCCGATGGCGAAGCCTTCCTCATGTACGCCCGTCGCGGGCGCAGCCTGGTGGCGCTGTTCGATCCCATCGGCCCGCCAGCCGCGCGTGCCGAGCTGATCTGGCAGTTCCGCGACCTGTGCGACCGTCACCACGCACGGCCGGTGTTCTATCAGGTGCGCGCGGAGAACCTGCCCGGCTACATCGATATCGGCCTGACGGCGCTGAAGCTCGGTGAAGAGGCGCTGGTGGATCTGAAGACCTTCGACCTGGCCAGCAACGGTAAGGAGATGAAGGCCCTGCGCTACACCTGGAACCGCGGTCAGCGCGACGGCCTGAGCCTGGAATTCCACGCCCCCGGCCAGGTGCCGATGGCGGAGCTGCAGGCGATCTCCGATGCCTGGTTGCAAGGCAAGAGCGTGCGCGAGAAGGGCTTCTCACTGGGCCGTTTCAGCCCCGAATACCTGGCGCATTTCCGCGTCGTGGTGGTGCGTTTCGAAGGCCGCGCAGTGGCCTTTGCCAACCTCCTGGAGTGCGAGACGCACGCAGTGGCCAGCCTCGACCTGATGCGCGTGCTGCCGGATGCGCCGAAGTCGACCATGGAGTTCCTCATGCTCGGCCTGATCCAGCAGTTCCAGAGCGAGGGCTACGCCCGCTTCAGCCTCGGCATGGTGCCGCTGGCCGGCCTGCAGACGCGCAAGGGCGCGCCGCTGCCGCTGCGCCTCGGTGCGCTGGTATTCGACCGCGGTGAGAGTTTCTACAACTTCCAGGGCCTGCGCCGCTTCAAGGACAAGTTCCTGCCGCAGTGGGAGCCGCGCTACCTGGCCGTGCCGGCCGGGCTCGATCCCTGGGTGGCATTGGCCGACACCGCCACGTTGATCGCTGGCGGCCTGGGTGGACTGGTGAGGCGTTGAGATGAGCAGGACGACAAGGACGCTGGGTGGATTGTTGCTGGTTGTGGCCCTGGCTGCAGGCGCTGTGGGTTGGTGGTGGTCGATGCGTGCGGTTCCGCATCTGCAGACGGTGCAGATACAGGGCACCTCGGCGCAACTGCTGAGCCAGGGGGACGCGCGTCAGCGTGTGCTGCTGCTCGTACCGGCCGACCAGGCGCTGGACGAAACCACGTTGCGCCGCTTTGCCGAAGTGGGCGATCTGCGCCTGCTGCAATTGCCCTTCGTCGCGGGGGACTGCAAGGCGCAGCAGCAGTTGCTCAGCCAGGCCAGCGAACGCCTGGGTGGCGCGCCGACCCTGGTGGCTGGTATCGGCCCGGCGGCGGCCTCGGCCTGGCGCTGGCTGGCGGCGCAACACGATGATCAGGCCCAGGCGCTGTCGGTCGGCTTCGACCTGGCCAAGCCCGATTGCCCCGAGCCTTTGCCGAGCAAGGCCGAGCACGGCCACTGGATCGCCCTGTGGAACGACAATCCGGGGGATGACAACGCGCGGTTCCTGCGCGAGCAGGGCAACGGCGAGCCGCGGATCGGTGCGCTGGGTACGCCGCTGCCGACCCTGCTGGCCGATGAACTGCAACACCTGCTCGCCGGACAAGGTGCGGCGATGCCGGTGATCGAGCACCCCTCGACGCAACCGGCCGATACCCTGACCCTGTTCTATTCCGGCGATGGCGGCTGGCGTGACCTCGACCGCGCGTCCGCCGAGCACATGGCCGCGGCCGGTTATCCGGTGGTGGGCATCGACACCCTGCGTTACTACTGGCAGCACAAGAGCCCGGAACAGAGCGCCGCCGACCTGTCGCGGCTGATGCAGCAGTACCGCGACAAGTGGCAGGTGAAGCGCTTCGTGCTGGCCGGTTATTCCTTCGGCGCCGACGTGCTGCCGGCGATCTACAACCGCCTGCCGGCCAGTGATCAACAGCAGGTCGACGCCATGCTGCTGCTGGCCTTCGCCCGCAGCGGCAGTTTCGAGATCGCTGTCAGCGGCTGGCTCGGCAAGGATGGTGCGGAAGCGCCCACCGGCCCCGAACTGCGCAAGGTGCCGGCTGCCAAGGTGTATTGCATCTACGGCAGCGAGGAGACGGCCGAGAGCGGCTGCACCGAAGCCGGTGCCCCGGGGGAGCACCTGATGATCAAGGGCGGCCACCACTTCGACGGCGACTACGCTGCGCTGGCGCAGAAGATGCTGGCAGCGATCAAGGCGCGTCAGCAGCGTTAGTCTTGCTGACGCAGGCCAGTGGATTGCCGTGATTCTGTAGGAGCGGATTCATCCGCGAAAAATCGCGGCTAAAGCCGCTCCTACAAGGTTGCGCGCTGTCTCAACTGGCCTCGTTCACCGCACTCAGAAACGCTTTCGTCCGCTCCTGCTGCGGGTTGCCGAACAGCTGATCCGGGGTGCCCTGTTCATGGATGCAGCCTTGGTGGAAGAAGCACACGCGGTCGGCGAATTCGCGGGCGAAGCCCATCTGGTGGGTGACCATCAGCATGGTCAGGTTGTGCTCGCTGCCTAGGCGGCGGATGACATTGAGCACTTCGCCGCACAGCTCCGGGTCGAGCGCCGAGGTCACCTCGTCGAACAGCATTACCTTGGGTCGCATCGCCAGCGCGCGGGCGATGGCCACGCGTTGCTGCTGACCGCCGGAGAGCTGCGAGGGGAAATGGCGCAGCTTCTCGCCCAGGCCGACCATCGCGAGCAAGTCCTCGGCGCGTTCGGTGGCTTCCTTCCTGCCCATGCCGAGCACCTGCATCGGCGCTTCGATCACGTTCTGCAGCGCGCACATGTGCGGGAACAGGTTGAAGCTCTGGAACACCATGCCGATCTTGCCGCGCACCTTGCGCTGGTGGCTGGCGCTGGCCGGCACCAGACGACCGTCGCGGCCGGGCATGTGGGTCAGTGGTTCGTCGTCGACGGCGATCACGCCTTCGTCGATGCTCTCCAGAGTCATCAACGCACGCAGCAGGGTGGATTTGCCCGACCCGCTGGGGCCGATGATCGCCACCTTCTCGCCGGGGGCGACTTCCAGGTTGAGCTTGTTGAGCACGGTGAGATTGCCGTAACGCTTGGTCACGTCGGTGAAGCGAACGATGGGCTGGGGCATGGAGGAACTCCCGGCAGCGTCTGTGGAATTGAGGAAAGCAGTCATCGGGCAGTGACCTCCAGCCGATCTTCCACACGCCTTACGCACCAGGCCAGGGCCAGGCTCAGCAGGAGGAAGAAGAGACCGACCATGGTGATGGGCTCGAGGTAGCGGAAGCTTTCCGAGCCGATGTTCTTGGCCTGCTGCATGATTTCCACCACGGTGATGGCCGACAGCACCGGGGTGTCCTTGAGCATGGCCACCAGATAGTTGCCCAGCGCCGGCAGGATTGGCCGCAGCGCCTGCGGCAGGATGATCTGCCGGTAGGCCGACAGCGGCGACATGTTCAATGCCGTCACCGCTTCCCACTGGCCACGCGGCACGGCATCCAGCCCGGCGCGATACACCTCGGCGGTGTAGCAGGCGTAGTGCAGGGCGATGCCGAGGATGCCCGCCTGCAGCGCGGTGAGGTTCAGCCCGTAGTTGGGGAACACGTAGAACAGGAAGTACACCTGGATCAGCAGCGGCGTGCTGCGGATGAACTCGATCAGCCCGGCCACCGGCCATGACAGCCACAGATGCTTGCTGCGCCGGGCGATGGCCAGTAGCAGGCCGACGACGATGGCGATGGCGAAGCCGGCGAAAGTGATCAGCAGGGTGTTGAGCGAGGCCTTGAGCAGATCCGGGAGGATGCTCAGGGCGAAATCCCAGTCGAAGAAATTCATTGCAGGCCTCCGCGCATCCGGCCACGGGCAAGGCGTTTTTCCAGCAGGCGCATGCCGAGGTTGATCACCTGGGCCATGACGAAATACAGCAGCAGGGTCAGGGCGAAGATCTCCAGCGTCATGAAGGTCGCCTGATCCAGCTGGCGGGCGCGGAAGGCCAGGTCGGACAGGGTGATCAGCGACACCAGCGAGGTGTTCTTCAGTAGTTCGATCAGCAGGTTGGTGCCCGGTGGAATCGCCGCCAGCAGTGCCTGCGGGAGGATGATGCGCAGGAAGCGCTTCGAGGGCCGCATGTTCAGCGCCGTGCAGGCCTCGTACTGACCCTTGGCCACCGAGCGGATGGCGCCGCGCATCACTTCCGCGCCATAGGCGCCGATGTGCAGGCCGAGGCCGACGATGGCCACGGTGAAGGCGCTCATCTCGACGTTGAACGGTGGCATCGGCAGCACGAAGTACAGCCAGAACAGCTGCACCAGCAGCGAGGTGCCGCGAAAGATTTCGATATAGGTGATGGCCAGCCAGCGCAGTGGGGCGATCGGCGACAGCCGGCCCAGGGCGGCGATCACTGCCGAGACGATGGCCAGCAGCGAGCCCCAGAAGGTGACTTGCACGGTGACCCAGGCGCCTTGCAGCAGCAGGGGAAGAAGATCGGTCATGAATGTCTACCGCTCTATGTACGCAAGCGCGCCACGCACCGGAGTGCGCGGCGTGATCCGTTCATTACTGGCCGCAGAGTTCGGCGGCGGTCTTGTCGGTGATGTTGGACTGGTCGAAACCGAAGGGTTTCACCGTGGCCAGGTGCTCTTCGCTGCCGATCCATTCCTTCAATTGGGCATTGACCGCATCACGCAGATCCTTGTCTTCCGGGCGGAAGGCCAGGGCACCGTAGCCGGTGTGGGTCGGGTCGTCCTTGAACTCGGTGATGGCTTCGACGCTGTCGCCGCCCTTGTCGGCCAGGCCCTTCATGGTCAGCTGGGTGCCGACGGCGGCATCGGCGCGACCGGCGCGTACGGCCTGCAACTGCGCGGTAGTGTCCGGCACCTGGAGGATCTGCTCGTCGCTGATGCCGGCGTTACGGGCATAGCCCAGGTTCACTGTGCCGGACATGATCGCCAGCTTGGCACCGCTCTTGGCGATGTCTTCGTAGCTATGCAGGTTCTTCGGGTTACCGGCCTTGGTCAGCAGCGTATCGGGCAACTGGTAGTGCGGGTCGGTGAACAGCACCTGCTTGCAGCGCTCGGGGGTGATGTACATGCCGGCGGCGATCAGGTCGAAGCGGCTGGCGCGCAGGCCGGGGATCAGCGAGCCCCATTCGGTGAGCACCGGGTTGATCTTCTCGACACCCATGCGCTGAAAAATCTTGGTGACGATTTCCGGCGATTCGCCAGTGACCTTGCCATCGAGGGCGGTATAGGCGAAGGGGGTTTCGTTGGCATAGCCGATGCGCACGCTACTGCTGTCCTTGACCTTGTCCAGGGTCGAGGCCTGGGCGCCGGCGGCGAGGCCGGTGAGCAGGGCGCAGGCCAGCGCAAGGCGGCCGAAGCGGGAGGGGATAACGCTACTCATCTTGGTGTTCTCCTGTTTCTTGTAGTCCGCCAACGGCGGCGTGCTGTGTTAGGAGGCAGGTAAATCAAGAGCGTTGATGCACAGGAGACCTGCGCCGGGTGGTGGTTCTTCTAGGAATCTGTTTTCCACCCTTGGCCCGAGCATACAAAGGCTTTTTTGGCTGCGGCATTGCACTAGGACAATTGAATCGTAATGCCTCACGCGGGATGCTTGAACGCAGCCGCCGGAGGAGCCATCGATGCACAACTGGAAGAAGGCCCTGGCCAACGCTCGCCCGGGCGAGTCGAAATACAAGCTGCTGGTCCAGGCGGTCGCCGCCGACATCGAACAGGGTAACCTGATCGACGGCCAGCGGTTGCCACCGCAACGCCAGGTTTCGGATGCGCTGGGCATCAGCGTGCAGACCGTGACCAACGCCTACAAGGAACTGGAGCGCCAGGGCCGTGTGCGTTGCGAGGTGGGCCGTGGCAGCTTCGTCTCGCGGCGCACCAGCGAGCGCGTGGCCACCAGCATGCTCGATCGCAGCGAGCAGGCGCTGATGGACTTTTCCAACGCGCGCATCCTGCACACCGATGCCCACGACCGCCTGTGGCGACAGACCTGCCTGGAGCTGGCGCAGGAGCCGGATCAACCGTGGATTCATGCTTTTCGTCCGATTGCCGGTATGCAGCACCAGCGCGAGTCGGCAGTGCGCTGGCTGGCGCGTCTGGGCATGGATGTCGGCATCGAGGACGTGCTGCTGACCAGCGGCGCCGCCCACGCCATTTTTCTCGCCCTGGCCACCCTGGCCGGCCCAGATGACGTGGTGCTCTGCGAGGGCCTGACCGACCACGGGGCAATCGGCAGCTCGCAGGTGCTCGGCTTCACCCTCAAGGGTCTGGAGATGGATCGCTACGGCCTGAACCCTGAGCACTTCGAGGACATGTGCGGCAACGAACGGATCACTGCGCTGGTCTGCACGCCCAACCTGAACAACCCCACCAGCGCACTGATGCCCGACGAGCGCCGCCGCGAGATCGCCGAGATCGCTCGCCGCTATGGCGTTTACATCATCGAGGACGACGTCTACGGCCCGCTGCTGGCGGGCCAGCAGAGCACGCGGCCGCTGAGTCACTACGCGCCGGAGCTGTCGTTCTACTGCACCAGCATGACCAAGTCGGTGCTCACTGGCCTGCGCATCGGCTACCTGGTGATGCCCAAGCGCCTGGCCCTGCGCACCGAGAGCATCCTGCGGGTCAACAGCTGGATGGCGCCGTCGCTGCTCGGTGAGGTCGCCACACGCTGGATCGACTCGGG
The DNA here is from genome assembly GCF_003008615.1 of Pseudomonas mendocina. Lineage (NCBI taxonomy): Bacteria > Pseudomonadati > Pseudomonadota > Gammaproteobacteria > Pseudomonadales > Pseudomonadaceae > Ectopseudomonas > Ectopseudomonas mendocina. Next base: position 2,195,428 of record NZ_CP027657.1, on the reverse strand, counting down.
CGAGGCCGAGGATCTGGTGCAGTTGCAGCGGCAATTGCTGGCCAACCGGCAAGCGCTGGTGGAGCAGGAGCTGGGCGAGCACCTGATCGGCAATCACCCCTATTCGCTCAACAGTTGGTTGCGCGTGCCTGAAGGCTGGGAGACCGATGGCCTGCTGCGTGAGCTGCGCCGGCGCAACGTCGCGCTGACGTTACCCGATCCCTTCGTCCCGCCCGGCATGCCTCGGCCGCGCGCGGTGCGTCTGTGCGTCGGCGCCGAATGCAGCGAAGCGAAGATGCGCCAGGGCGTGCAGATCGTGCGTGACGTCTTCGAGCAGTACCCGAAGGTGCATGATTTTTAGCGCTGTTGAAGAGCTTCGCGGCTGAAGCCGCTCCCACAATTTCACCCGTCATGCTGATCAGCCCCCTCTCCCGCTTGCGGGAGAGGGTTGGGGAGAGGGGCTCGTGTAGCCCGGATGAAATCCGGGAGTGGTTTGCTCCGGTGCTACCCGGATTTCATCGAGGCTACAAGCTGCTGCGCGCGGCGCACCCTACGGTCGACGTGTCTGTAGGGTGCGCTGTGCGCACCGATTTCCACGCGGCACAAACGCCCAGATAAAAAATCGTCCTAGTACATTCAGCCTCTCAATTTCCCGCTCATACACTCGGCCGCACACCTTCACGGAACGTGCGCCATGTCTTCCATCCCCTTCGATGACCTGCTCCAGGCCCGCCAGCGTATCGCCGGCCTGGTGCGGCAGACGCCGCTGGAGCACTCGCCCAGCCTGAGTCGCCTGGCCGGTGTGCCGGTGTGGCTGAAGCTGGAATCGCAGCAGGCCACTGGCAGCTTCAAGCTGCGCGGTGCGAGCAACGCGGTGGCGCAGCTGGATGCCGAGCGCAAGCACCTTGGCGTGGTCACTGCCTCCACCGGCAACCATGGCCGTGCCCTCGCTTTCGCTGCTTCACAGCAAGGGGTAAAGGCCATCGTCTGCCTGTCCGAGCTGGTGCCGCAGAACAAGGTGCGTGCCATCCGTGAGTTGGGCGCTGAGGTGGTTATCAAAGGCCGCAGCCAGGACGATGCCCAGCTCGAAGCCCTGCGTATCGCCCGCGAACAGGGCGCCGCATTTATCCCGCCTTTCGATCACCCGCACGTGATAGCCGGCCAGGGCAGCCTGGGCCTGGAGATTCTCGAGCAGTGCCCGGACGTCTGCGAAGTGCTGGTGCCGCTGTCCGGTGGCGGTCTGTTCGCTGGCGTGGCACTGGCGATCAAGGCAGCCAGTCCGGCGATTCGTACCCACGGCATCAGCATGCAGCTGGGCGCCGCCATGCATGCCAGCCTCGAGGCTGGCGAACCGGTCGAGGTGGAGGAGCTGCCGACCCTGGCCGACTCGCTCGGCGGCGGTATCGGCCTGGACAACCGCTTCACCTATTCCATTACCCGCGAGCTGTGCGACCAGGTTCATCTGCTCGACGAAGCCGCCATCGCCCGCGGCATTCGCCATGCCTACCGCGAAGAAAGGCTGGTGGTCGAGGGCGCTGCCGCCGTCGGTATCGCCGCCCTGCTCGATGGGCTGATCGAGCCGCGCGGCCCGGTGGTGGTAGTGATCAGCGGCCGCAACATCGACATCGACCAGCACCTGCGGGTGATCAACGGCGCCGACTCCTGAGGAACCTCCATGGCCAAGACCCTGATTCTCAACCAGGCTGACCTGCGCGACTGCGTTGGCCTCGACACCGACAGCCTGGCAGTGGTGGAAAACGCCTTCCGCCTGCTTGCCACGGCCGCCGTGGCGATGCCGCCGATCCTGCGTCTGGACGTGCCCGAGCATAACGGCGAGGTCGACGTGAAGACCGCCTACCTGCCTGGCGTGGCGCACTTCGCGATCAAGGTCAGCCCCGGCTTTTTCGACAATCCCAAGCTCGGCTTGCCCAGCCTCAATGGCCTGATGATGCTGTTCTCGGCACAGACCGGCCTGGCCGATGCGCTGCTGTTGGATAACGGCCACCTCACTGCCGTGCGCACTGCCGCAGCCGGCGCCATCGCAGCCAAATGGCTGGCCCGCGAAGACGCCAAGGTGGTTGCCATTCTCGGTGCCGGCGAGCAGGCGCGCCTGCAGTTGCAGGCCCTGCGTCTGGTGCGCGATGTAAGCGAGGTGCGTATCTGGGCGCGTGATCCCGCCAAGGCCCAGGCCATGGCCGCCGAGCTGGACGATGCGCGCGCGGTGGACAGCGTCGACGCGGCGCTCGATGGTGCCGATATCGCCATCACCACCACGCCCAGTCGCGAGCCGCTGATCCAGCCGCAGCACCTGCGCTCCGGCTTGCATATCACCGCCATGGGCTCGGATGCCGAGCACAAGAACGAGATCGCTCCGGCCGTGCTGGCGCGGGTCGATGCCTACGTGGCCGACCGCCTGAGTCAGACCCGCGTGCTCGGGGAGCTCAATCACGCCATCGCCGCCGGCCTGGTGCATGCCAAGGATGACTTCGCCGAACTCGGCCAGGTGATCGCCGGCCAGCGCCCGGGGCGTACCGCCAATGACCAGATCACCCTGTGCGACCTGACCGGCACTGGAGCACAAGACACCGCCATCGCCAGCCTCGCCTACCAGCGCGCCGTCGCGGCCGGCAAAGGCCTCAGTTTCGATTCCTGAAACCTGCGGGCGCGGCACGCCGCGCCTGAATAACCGTTCCATCACGAGGGCAACGCAATGTCCGAAATCGTCGTCAACCTCCCCTTCAGCCGGGAGGAATATGCCCAGCGTCTGGCCAAGACGCGCAGCGCCATGCAGGCCAGAGGCATCGAACTGCTGATCGTCACCGACCCATCCAACATGGCCTGGCTCACCGGCTATGACGGTTGGTCGTTCTACGTGCACCAGTGCGTACTGCTGGCGCTCGATGGCGAGCCGGTCTGGTACGGCCGCGGCCAGGATGCCAACGGCGCCAAGCGCACGGTGTTCATGCAGCCGAGCAACATCGTCGGTTACCCCGATCACTACGTGCAGTCCACCGAGCGCCACCCGATGGACTACCTGTCCAAGGAAGTCATCGCCGCACGTGGCTGGGACAAGCTAACCATCGGCGTCGAGCTGGACAACTACTACTTCAGCGCCGCCGCCTATGGCTCGCTGCAGCGCAATCTGCCCAACGCGCGCTTCGTCGATTCGACTGCGTTGGTCAACTGGCAGCGGGCGATCAAATCGCCCACCGAGATCGGCTACATGCGTATCGCGGCGAAGATCGTCGAGAAGATGCACGCGGCGATCTTCGACAAGATCGAGCCGGGCCTGCGCAAGAACGAGCTGGTCGCCGAGATCTACCGCACCGGCATCCTCGGCGCCGACGGCCATGGCGGCGACTACCCGGCCATCGTCCCGCTGCTACCCACCGGCGCCGATGCCAGCGCGCCGCACCTGACCTGGGACGACTCGCCGATGATCAGCGGCGCCGGCACCTTCTTCGAGATCGCCGGCTGCTACAAGCGCTATCACTGCCCGCTGTCGCGCACCATCTACCTGGGCAAGCCGCCGCAGCATTTCCTCGACGGCGAGAAGGCCGTGGTCGAAGGCATCGCCGCCGGCCTGGAGGCGGCCAAGCCGGGCAACACCACCGGCGACATCGCCCGCGCCTTCTTCAAGGTGCTGGAGAAGTTCGGCATCCACAAGGACAGCCGCTGCGGCTACCCCATCGGTATCAGTTATCCGCCGGACTGGGGCGAGCGCACCATGAGCCTGCGCCCGAGTGACGAGAGCGTGCTGCAACCGGGGATGACCTTCCACTTCATGCCCGGCCTGTGGCTGGACGACTGGGGCCTGGAAATCACCGAATCGATCCTGATCACCGACAGCGGCGTGGAAACCTTCTGCGACGTGCCGCGCAAGCTGTTCGTGAAGGACTGATCCTGCGGCTGCCGCTCCACCTGTAGGAGCGGCCGGGCGGCGATCCGCTTTAGCCGCGAAGTTTTCCAGTCGCGGCTAAAGCCCCTCCCACAATGAGCTCCATCTTGAAGGCCCGACCATGACCCAACTGCGCGACAACCCCATCAGCCCCACCGTTGACTTCGACCGCGACGGCGTACAACACGGCTTCCTCAAGCTGCCCTATTCCCGCGACGATTCGGCCTGGGGCGCGGTGATGATTCCAGTCACCGTGGTGAAGCACGGCAGCGGTCCCACCGCGCTGCTTACCGGCGGCAACCATGGCGACGAGTACGAAGGCCCGCTGGCGCTGAGCAAACTGGCCCAGCGCCTGCGCGCCGAGGACGTCAGCGGTCGGGTGATCATCGTGCCGTTCATGAACACCCCGGCGGTGCAGGCCGGTACCCGCACTTCGCCCATCGACAAGGGCAACCTCAACCGCAGCTTTCCCGGCAAGCCGGACGGTACGGTGACGCAGAAGATCGCCGATTACTTCCAGCGCACGCTGCTGCCGTTGGCCGATGTGGTGCTGGACATTCACTCCGGCGGCAAGACCCTGGACTTTCTGCCCTTCGCCGCCTGCCACATGCTGCCGGACAAGGCGCAGGACGCCGCTTGCGCCGCCGGCATGCGCGCCTTCGCCGCGCCCTACTGCATGCGCATGCTGGAACTGGACGCGGTGGGCATGTACGACACCGCGGCCGAGGAGCTGGGCAAGGTGTTCGTCACCACCGAGCTCGGTGGTGGCGGCAGCAGCACGGCGAAAAGCCTGGCCATCGCCGAGCGCGGCGTGCGCAACCTGCTGATCCATTTCGGCTTGCTGCAAGGCGAGATCGAGGCGGGCGAGTCGGTGATGCTCGATATGCCCGACGGCGACTGCTTCGTCGCCAGTGAGGACGATGGCCTGCTGGAAATGTGCCGCGACCTTGGCGAGCTGGTCGAGAAGGGCGAAGTGATCGCCCGCGTACACAGCGCCCGCCGCACTGGCGCGCCGGCTGCCGAATATCGCGCCAAACGCAGTGGCTTGCTCGCAGCCCGGCATTTCCCGGGGCTGGTAAAAAGTGGGGATACCCTCGCGGTCATCGCCGAGGTGGTGGACTAGAAACGGTCGCGGCTAAAGCCCCTCCCACAGTCTGAGTGTCTCGTGGGAGGGGCTTTAGCCGCGATCTGGCCTCTACATCTTTAAACCCTTAGCCAACCGAGAAGCCGATGCACAAGCTCGACCGCTATGACCTGAAGATCCTGCGCATCCTGTCCGAGGATGGACGGATCACCAAGTCGGCCCTGGCCGAGGCGATCAACCTCTCGGTGACGCCGGCCTGGGAGCGGGTGCGCAAGCTGGAAAGCGCCGGGCTGATCAAGGGCTACCGCGCACAGATCGACTGGGCAGCGCTGTTTCGCAGCCAGCAGGTGCTGGTGGAAATCACCCTGGCCCGTCACACCGCGCAGGATATGCGCCGCTTTGAGCAGCGCCTGAGCGAGGCCCCGGAGGTGGGCTTCTGCTACGCCACCGGTGGCGGCGTCGACTACATCGCCATGATTCGCGCCCGCGATATCGACCACTACCAGCGCTTCATCGACCAGCTGCTGCTGGAAGACCTGGGCATCGAGCGCTACTTCACCTACATCGTCACCAAGACCATCAAGGCAGACACGTCGGGCGCGCCCGTCGAACTGGACGACTGACGTACGCCAACCATGAGATGTCGGACATCTGTAGGGTGGGTTAGCTGCCTGTTGAGGTGACCTAGCGTTTCGCTCCGTTGGTTGCGGCGTAACCCACCATCGGAGCACCACGTTTTCTCGCCTGGTGGGTTACGCGCCGCGCAGCGATAGTGGACATCTTCGATTCACGTTCAGCGTCGTTAACCCAGCCTACAGACAGTGGCTCGACCGCCCGCCTTCGTGTGATGTGGCAGCAGCGCTTCGTCTTCATCGCCGTGGCCTTGACGGCCTGTGGGGGCAGCTCACGGAGGGGCGCAATTGGGCGCCAATGGTCGGGAATACGAAGGCGTCAGCAGTAAACCGTTCGTCGACTGTTATCCCCTGGAACTGAACCAAAGGCTTTTTCCAGGAGTCCGTCTCCGGGACGGGCACGAGGCTCGTTTTCGATGCAATGCCTTGATTCGGAAAGGCTTCCGCGTAAAGGCCAATCACCAGGGTCACTGGGTTTGAATAAATTCTTCATGTCATTTTGTCTGGGAGGCGCTCTTTTACTGGGAATTTGTACCCAAGCCTCCGCCACCTTTCGCATTCATACCGTTCCCGCCGCCTCGCCGATAGCCGAGCCTGAGCCGGCCCGTGAAGTAATCGACCGAGCCTTGGGTGCACTGGGTACGCCTTATCGCTGGGGTGGTACCAGCCCCCGGCAGGGGTTCGATTGCAGCGGCCTGGTGCAATACGCCTTCAAGACCCAGGACGACCTCGACCTGCCGCGCACCTCCCGCGCGCTGTCGCGCCTGGACGCGCCTTCGGTGAAACGCAGCGACCTGCAGCCCGGCGACCTGCTGTTTTTCCGTATTCGCAGCCGCTCGGTGGATCACGTGGCCATCTACATCGGCGAGGGCCGCTTCGTCCATGCGCCACGTCGCGGCACCAAGGTGCGTATCGATCGCCTCAACAATTCGTACTGGCAGCGTCATTTCCAACTGGCCAAGCGGGTGGTGCCGGAGGCCTGATTGGCTGAGGATTTCCCACGGTAGCAGCCAGGCATACGTCATTCCCGCGAAAGCGGGAAACCATGGGGTGCCATGATGTTGTGCATGGCGTGGAGACGATGGTTTTGCACAAAGTCAGTTGTCACGCGTCATAGCTTCATCCGGGCGGCCGCCTGGCCGTCAGCTGGAAAACCTATCCTGCGGGTCAACAACGCGCTAGAATGCGCGCCGCTCGCGGCCATGTCGGCTGCGGCAGTGGGTTCCCTCACCCCACTCTACGAAAAAGGACATGCCATGACCCTGCTTCCTGCATCGGTCAGTCGCGCCGTGTTGGCTGCGCTGATCGCGTTTCATATCCTCATCATCATCGCCAGCAACTACCTCGTGCAGTTGCCGATGACTATCTTTGGCTGGCACACCACCTGGGGCGCCTTCAGCTTCCCGTTCATCTTCCTGGCTACTGACCTCACCGTGCGCCTGATCGGCAAGCATGCCGCGCGCGTGGTCATTGCACGGGTGATGGTGCCGGCGTTGGTGGCCTCTTACGTGGTCTCGGTGTTGTTCCATGAAGGCGCCTTCGGTGGCCTGGCGGCGCTCGGTGAGTTCAACCTGTTCGTGTTCCGCATCGCCCTGGCCAGCTTCCTCGCCTACGTGCTCGGGCAGCTGCTCGACATCCAGGTGTTCGATCGCCTGCGCCAGCTCAAGCACTGGTGGATCGCCCCGGCCGCTTCCAGCGTATTCGGTCAGGCCATGGACACCCTGGCGTTCTTCTCCATCGCCTTCTGGCAGAGCAGTGACCCGTTCATGGCGGCCAACTGGGTGGAGATCGCCGTGGTCGACTACGTGATCAAGCTGGCGGTCAGCCTGGCGCTGTTCGTACCGTTGTACGGCATGCTGCTCAGCGCCATCGTGCGGCGCTTGCCGCAGCGTACCGCCACAGCCTGAGCTGAATCCGTAGCCCGGATGCAATCCGGGAATGTTCTGTGCCCTGTCCCGGATTTCATCCGGGCTACGGCACACGAGAATTCCCCTATTGCCCCGCCACCTTCAGAAAAAACTGAGGTGACGCCGGGGCCGCTTGGAAAAAACGCCAAGCCGCTCTTCCCTAGCATGTCTCCCATGCCCATCGGCCCGGAGACATCGCCATGCCCCTCGACCATCCCCTGCTGTTCAAATCGCTGTGCTACGTCGACGGTCACTGGCTGCACAGCGACGACGGCGCCAGCATCGCCGTGCAGAATCCGGCCGACCAGAGCGTGATTGGCCACGTGCCGATGCTCAATCAGAAACAGATCATCGCTGCGGTGGACGCCGCCCAGCGTGCCTTCGCCGACTGGCGCGAACAGAGCCTGGAAACCCGCGCGGCGCTGCTGCGCCGTTGGGCCGAACTGATCCTGCAGCATCAGGAAGACCTGGCGCGCATCCTCAGCCAGGAACAGGGCAAGCCGCTGGCCGAAGCCCGTGGCGAGATCCGTTACGCCGCCAGCTTTATCCCCTGGTTCGCCGAAGAGGCGCGCCGCCTCTACGGCCAGACCATCCCTAGCCATATTCCGGGTGCCCAGCTCGGTACGCTGAAGGAGCCGGTCGGCGTTTGCGCCCTGCTCACGCCGTGGAATTTCCCCAGCGCGATGATCACCCGCAAGGCCGCCGCGGCCCTGGCCGCCGGCTGCACCGTGGTGGTCAAACCGGCGCATGAGACGCCCTATTCCGCCTTCGCCCTGGCGCAACTGGCCGAGGAAGCCGGGCTGCCCGCTGGCGTGTTCAACGTGGTGCTGGGCGAGCCGCAGATGGCCATGGAGACCCTGGTCAAGGACACCCGCGTGCGTTCGGTGAGCTTCACCGGCTCGACCCGCGTCGGCAAGCTGGTGCTGCAGGCGGCTGCCGAGGATGTGAAGAAGGTGGCGCTGGAGCTGGGCGGCAACGCGCCGCTGATCGTCTGCGCCGATGCCGATCTCGATCAGGCCGTGCAGGTCGCGCTGGACGCCAAGTTCCAGACCTCCGGCCAGGACTGCTGCGCCGCCAACCGTATCCTGGTCGAGCGCCCCGTCTACGAAGAATTCCTGCAGCGCTTCGCCAAGGCCGTGCGTGGCCTGCGCGTTGGCCCTGGCCATGACGAGCGCAACCAGATTGGCCCGCTGATGCACCAGGCTGCGCTGGACGCGACTGCTGCACGGGTCGCCGATGCGCTCGAACAGGGTGCGCGCCTACTGGCAGGTGGTGAGCCGCATGCCCTTGGCGGCTGGTTCTGGCAACCGACGTTGCTGGCGGACGTTACTGACAGCATGCGTATCTATCGCGAGGAGAACTTCGCGCCCATCGCCGGCGTGCGCGCCTTCGACACTCTGGACGAAGCCGTGACCATGGCCAATGACACCGAATACGGCCTGGCCGCCTACATTTGCTCCAACCGTGTGGATGTCGTCCACCCGCTGATCCGTCGCCTCGACCACGCCATGGTTGCGGTCAATGGCACCAAGTTCACCGGCCACCCGATCCCCTTCGGTGGCATGAAAGCCTCTGGCCTCGGCCGTGAGGGCGGCACGGAAGGCTTCGAGCCCTTCGTCGAAACCAAGTACTTCTGCATTCATCACCAGGGCCAGCGTTACTGAGCCCCTTCGGAGGATTACCCATGAGCCATTACGACGAGCTGTTCGCCCAGGACCGTGCCCACTTCATGCACCCGTCCACCCACGCTCACGATCACGCCAGCGGCGCGCTCAAGGGGCGCATCATCACCGGCGCCTCGGGTATCCGCATCCAGGATCATGAAGGCCGCGAGCTGATCGACGCCTTCGCCGGCCTGTACTGCGTGAACATCGGCTATGGCCGCACCGAGGTGGCCGAGGCCATCTACAAGCAGGCCAAGGAGCTGGCCTATTACCACACCTATGTTGGCCACTCGACCGAGGCCATCATCGAGCTGTCGGCGCGCATTATCGATTGGGCGCCGCAGGGTATGAAGAAGGTCTACTACGGTATGTCCGGCTCGGACGCCAACGAGACCCAGATCAAGCTGGTGCGTTACTACAACAACGTGCTCGGCCGCCCGGCGAAGAAGAAGATCATCTCCCGCCAGCGCGGCTACCACGGCTCGGGCATCATGACCGGCAGCCTCACTGGCCTGGCCAGCTTCCACCAGCACTTCGACCTGCCTCACGCGGACATCAAGCACGCCGCCTGCCCGCACTTCTACAAGGCGCCGGTCGGAATGGACGAAGCGGCCTTCGTGCGCCACTGCGCCGAGGATCTGGAGCGCCTGATCCTGGCCGAAGGGCCGGACACCGTGGCGGCCTTTATCGGCGAGCCGGTGATGGGTACCGGCGGCATCATCGTGCCGCCGCAAGGTTACTGGCAGGCGATCCAGGCCGTGCTGGCCAAGTACGACATCCTGCTGATCGCCGACGAAGTGGTCTGCGCCTTCGGCCGCCTGGGCACGCCGATGGGCAGCCAGATGTTCGGCATGCAGCCGGATCTGATCACCACTGCCAAGGGCCTGACCAGCGCCTATGCACCGTTGTCGGCGGTGATCGTCGGCGAGAAGGTGTGGAACGTGATCGACGAGGCCTCCAGCCGTGACGGCGCCATGGGTCATGGCTGGACCTACTCTGGCCATCCGATCTGCGCCGCCGCTGCGCTGGCCAACCTGAACATCCTGGAGCAGGAAAACATCGCCGCCAACGCCGCCGATGTTGGCGCCTACCTCAACCAGCAACTGCGTCAGACCTTCGAAGGCCATCCGCTGGTGGGTGAAGTGCGCGGTATCGGCATGCTCGCCGCGTTGGAGTTCATGGCCGACAAGGAGGCGCGTACGCCCTTCGACCCGGCGCTCAAGGTCGGCCCGCGGGTTTCCGCTGCCTGTCTGGAACGCGGCATGATCGCCCGCGCCATGCCGCACGGCGACATCCTCGGCTTCGCCCCGCCGCTGGTGCTGACCAAGGTCGAGGCGGATGAGGTGGTGGGGATCGCCAAGGCGGCGGTGGATGCGGTGGCCAGCGAGGTGCTCTGAGGCTGGCTGAACGGCGTAGGGTGCGCTGTGCGCACCGCGGCTGGCTCGGTGCTTCGGCCATCCATTCGCAGAGTTGCAGACGAAAGTGTGGGAGGGACATCAGCCGCGACAGCTTGAGTCCCTGAGAACAGGAGGTGATGGTTTTGTTTCGGTGCGCACGGCGCACCCTACGGTTCACAACGGTGCTGTAGGGTGTGCCCAGGCCGTGCGCACCGAGTCGATCAGCGTGGCTTGTCCAGCTTGCGCAGGAACACCGTCATTTCCTTCTCGGCCTGCTTGTCGCCCTTGGCCTGTGCCGCGGCGATGCCCTGCTGCCAGGCCCGGCGAGCGCCGTCGTGGTCGCCCTCGACCTGCAGCGCCTTGCCCAGCAGCTTCCAGGCGGCGGAGTAACTTGGGTCGAACTCGACACAGCGTTGCAGGTGCTCGGCCGCCTGTGCGGCATTGCCGCCATCCAGATAACCCTTGCCCAGGCCGAATCGCAGCAGGGCGTTGTCCATGCCCTTGGCCAGCATCTTTTCCAGCGCTTCGGTACTCATCTTGGCTCCTGCATCGTTATGTGGGCATCCCCGGATTTCATCCGGGCTACGCGCTGGTAGCCGGATGTGATGAGGGACTCAGAAGAACGTCAGGCCAGCCTGGAACAGGCGCTCGACGTCGCGGATGTACTTCTTGTCGACCAGGAACAGGATCACGTGGTCGCCGGACTCGATCACCGTGCTGTCATGGGCGATCAGCACTTCCTCGTCGCGAATGATGGCGCCGATGGTGGTGCTCGGTGGCAGGGCGATGTCCTTGATCATGCGGCCGATCACCTTGCTCGATTTGGCGTCGCCGTGGGCAATCACCTCCAGCGCTTCGGCGGCGCCACGACGCAGGCTGTGCACGCTCTCGATATCGCCGCGGCGCACATGGGTCAGCAGGGTGCCGATGGTGGCCAGCTGCGGGCTGATGGCGATGTCGATCTCGCCGCCCTGCACCAGGTCGACGTAGGCCGGGTTGTTGATGATGGTCATCACCTTGCGCGCGCCCATGCGCTTGGCCAGCAGCGAGGACATGATGTTGGCCTCGTCGTCGTTGGTCAGCGCCAGGAAGATGTCGGCGTCGTTGATGTTCTCTTCCATCAGCAGGTCGCGGTCGGAGGCACTGCCCTGCAGGACGATGGTGCTTTCCAGGTTTTCCGAGAGGTAGCGGCAGCGCGCCGGGTTCATCTCGATGATCTTCACCTGGTAGCGACTCTCGATGGCTTCGGCCAGGCGCTCGCCGATATGCCCGCCGCCGGCGATGACCACTTTCTTGTAGTCGTCCTCGAGGCGGCGCATCTCGCTCATCACCGCGCGGATGTGCGCCTTGGCGGCGATGAAGAACACCTCGTCATCGGCCTCGATGACCGTGTCGCCCTGCGGCATGATCGGTCGGTTGCGGCGAAAGATGGCCGCTACGCGGGTGTCGACGTTGGGCATGTGCGCGCGGATCTGGCGCAGCTGCTGGCCCACCAGCGGGCCGCCGTAGTAGGCCTTGACCGCCACCAGTTGCGCCTTGCCTTCGGCGAAGTCGATCACCTGCAGGGCGCCGGGGTATTCGATCAGGCGCTTGATGTAGTTGGTCACCACCTGTTCGGGGCTGATCAGCACGTCGACCGGGATCGCTTCGTTGTCGAACAGCGCTTCGCGGGTCAGGTAGGCGGCCTCGCGCACGCGGGCGATACGCGTCGGCGTGTGGAACAGGGTATAGGCCACCTGACAGGCGATCATGTTGACTTCGTCGCTGTTGGTCACCGCCACCAGCATGTCGGCGTCATCGGCGCCGGCCTGGCGCAGCACGGTGGGGAAGGAGCCCTTGCCCTGCACGGTGCGAATGTCCAGACGATCGCCAAGGTCGCGCAGGCGGTCGCCGTCGGTGTCGACCACGGTGATGTCGTTGGCCTCGCTGGCGAGGTGTTCTGCCAGGGTTCCACCCACCTGGCCGGCGCCGAGAATGATGATTTTCACCGATACGCTCCGTTGGAGAAATGCTGAGTAACCTTACTGTCACTCCCGCGAAGGCGGGAGCCCAGGCGCTGTGGCTCTCTGGGTTCCCGTCCCCGACCAAGAGCGTTTCGAGGACAGGCTCTTCGCGGGAATGACGACTCTTTCAAAGTACCTATGGCATTTTGAGCAGCTTGGCATAGTAGAAGCCGTCGTGGCCGTCCAACTGTGGCAGCAGTTGGCGGCCGTGGGCTGGCTGCAGGCCGAACTCGCCAGCGATGGCGACTTCCTGAGCATCGGGAGTGCGGGCGAGGAACGCGGCGATGGTTTCGCTGTTTTCCGTCGGCAGTACCGAGCAGGTGGCATAGAGCAGGATGCCGCCGGGGGCCAGGGTCGGCCACAGCGCATTGAGCAGCTCGCCCTGTAGCTGTGCCAGGGCGGGAATGTCCTCGGGCTGGCGTGTCAGCTTGATGTCCGGGTGGCGGCGGATTACGCCGGTGGCCGAACAGGGTGCATCGAGCAGGATGCGTTGGAACGGCTGGCCATCCCACCAGGCGGCGGTATTGCGGCCATCGGCGGCGATCAGCGTGGCGTCGAGGCGCAGACGGTCGAGGTTTTCGCGCACCCGTGCCAGGCGTTTGGCCTCCAGATCGACGGCAACCACTTCACTCAACGCCGGCTCGACTTCCAGCAGGTGACAGGTCTTGCCGCCCGGTGCGGCGCAGGCGTCGAGCACGCGCTGGTCGGGCGCCAGTTCTAGCAGGTCGGCGGCCAGCTGTGCCGCTTCATCCTGCACGCTGACGCGGCCCTCCCTGAAGCCGGGCAGCGTGGTCACGTCGCAGGGTTGCAACAGGCGCACGCCGTCGCGGCTGTAGGTGCAGGGCACGGCCTCGAAGCCGGCGCTGCGCAGTTCGGCCAGGTACTCATCACGGCTGCCATGGCGGCGATTGACCCGCAGGATCAGCGGCGGATGCGCGTTGTTGGCGGCGCAGATGGCTTGCCAGTGCTCGGGCCAGAAGGCCTTGAGCTGTTTTTGCAGCCAGCGCGGGTGCGCGGTGTGCAGCACCGGATCGCGATCGAGTTCGGCGAAAATCGCTTCATGCTCGCGCTGAGCGCGGCGCAGCACGGCGTTGAGCAGGCCCTTGGCCCAGGGCTTCTTCAGTGCGCCGGCGCAGCCGACCGTTTCGCCGATGGCGGCGTGCTCGGGGATGCGGCTGTGCAGCAACTGGTAGAGGCCGATCAGCAGCAGCGCTTCCACGTCCTTGTCGGCGGTCTTGAAGGGTTTCTCCAGCAGCTTCTCGGCCAGCAGTTGCAGGCGCGGCTGCCAGCGTGCGGCGCCGAAGGCCAGATCCTGCGCCAGGGCGCGGTCGTGGTGCTCGACCTTGTCCAACTGCGGCGGCAGGCTACTGCCCAACGAGGCCTTGCCGGACAGCACGGCAGTCAGGGCGCGTGCGGCAGCCAGACGTGGATTCATTGACCGAGCACCAGGCCAGGCGCGAACTGCTCGCGGCGGCTGTTATAGAGGTCACTGAAGGCCAGCGGCTTGCCGCCGGGCAATTGCAGTCGGGTCAGGCGCAGCGCGCCTTCGCCACAGGCCACGGTCAGGCCGTTTTTGTCGGCGGCGAGAATACTGCCCGGGGCGCCCTCGCCTTCACCGATCTCGGCCGCATGCACCTTGAGTGCATCACTGCCCAGCGTGGTGTGGCAGATCGGCCAGGGGTGGAAGGCGCGCACCAGGCGCTCCAGTTCCACGGCCGGGCGGCTGAAGTCGAGGCGTGCCTCGTCCTTGTTCAGCTTGTGTGCATAGTTGGCCAGGGCATTGTCCTGCACTTCGCCCTTCAGCGTGCCGGCGGCCAGGCCCTCGATGGCCTGCAGTACCGCCTGCGGGCCGAGCTGGGCGAGGCGGTCGTGCAGGCTGCCGCCGGTGTCGCTGGCGCTGATCGGCGTGCTGACCTTGAGCAGCATCGGCCCGGTGTCGAGGCCGGCCTCCATCTGCATCACGGTGACGCCACTCTCGGCGTCGCCGGCTTGCACCGCGCGCTGGATCGGCGCGGCGCCACGCCAGCGAGGCAGCAAGGAGGCGTGACTGTTGATGCAGCCCAGGCGCGGGGTGTCGAGCACCACCTGCGGCAGGATCAGGCCGTAGGCGACCACCACCATCAGATCCGGCTGCAGTGCCGCCAGCTCGGCCTGAGCCTCTTCACTGCGCAGGCTGGCCGGCTGGTAGACCGGGATACCGTGCTCGACGGCGAGCTGCTTGACCGGGCTGGGCATCAGCTTCTGGCCACGGCCGGCCGGGCGATCCGGCTGGGTGTAGACGGCGATGATCTGGTGCGGGCTGGCCAGCAGGGCCTTGAGGTGCTCGGCGGCGAATTCCGGGGTGCCGGCAAAGACGATACGCAGTGAATCAGGCATGGGGGCTCGCTAAAGAAAAAGGCTTGCCGTGGCAAGCCTTCTGGATGGGGGCTCAAGCGCGCTGGCGATGCTGTTTTTCCAGCTTCTTCTTGATCCGGTCGCGCTTGAGGCTGGACAGGTAGTCGACGAACAGCTTGCCGTTGAGGTGATCGCACTCGTGCTGGATGCACACGGCCAGCAGGCCTTCGGCGATCAGCTCATAGGGCTGGCCATCGCGATCCAGCGCCTTGATCCTGACCTTCTGCGGGCGGTCGACGTTCTCGTAGAAGCCGGGCACCGACAGGCAACCTTCCTGGTACTGGTCCATCTCGTCGGTCAAAGACTCGAACTCGGGGTTGATGAACACCCGCGGCTCGGACTTGTCCTCGGACAGATCCATGACCACCACGCGTTTGTGCACGTTGACCTGCGTCGCGGCCAGGCCGATACCGGGTGCGTCGTACATGGTCTCGAACATGTCGTCGACCAGTTGACGGATGGAGTCGTCCACGACGTCCACCGGTTTGGCGATGGTACGCAGGCGTGGATCAGGAAATTCGAGGATATTCAGGATCGCCATATGCGTTTGTGATGCACTTGTGGAATAAAGTCAAAATCCGCTGCTAAGATGATGAACAGCATTGAAAAACGGCTTCACGCCGCGGATTCAGCGGGTTTGAACGCGGCGCTAGGGCGCTTCACGTGAAGGCACATAATAAAGGGATTCACCGCATGAGGAAATCACTACTCGCCCTGCTGCTCGTTGCAGCCGGCGGATTGGCCCAGACCGGAATGGCCCTGGCCGAAGTGCAGCTCAAGGACGGTCATCCGGACCGTTACACCGTGGTCAAGGGCGATACCCTCTGGGACATCTCCGGAAAATTCCTGCGCCAACCGTGGAAGTGGCCGGAAATCTGGCATGCCAACCCGCAGGTTTCCAATCCGCACCTGATCTATCCCGGTGACACCCTAAACCTCGTCTACATCGATGGTCAGCCGCGCCTGATGCTCAACCGTGGCGAGTCGCGCGGCACCATCAAGCTGTCACCACAGGTGCGCAGCACGCCGATGGCCGAGGCGATACCGACCATTCCGCTGGAGGCTATCAACAGTTTCCTGCTGAGCAACCGCATCGTCGACACCCCGGAAGACTTCAGTGGTAAGCCCTACGTCGTCGCCGGTAACGCTGAGCGCGTGGTCAGCGGTGCAGGGGATCGTGTCTATGCTCGTGGCCAGTTCGATGAGCAGCACCCGGTCTACGGCATCTTCCGTCAGGGCAAGACCTACACGGATCCGGATACCAAGGAATTCCTCGGTATCAATGCCGATGACATCGGTACCGGTGAAATCGTCGCTGAAGAAGGTGACATCGGTACGCTGGTGTTGAGTCGCTCGACCCAGGAAGTGCGTCTTGGCGACCGCTTGTTCCCCACCGAGGAGCGCGCGATCAACTCCACCTTCATGCCCAGCGAGCCGGCCAGTGAGATCAATGGTCTGATTCTCGATGTGCCGCGTGGTGTGACCCAGATCGGTCAGTTCGACGTAGTCACCCTGAACAAGGGCGCGCGCGATGGTCTGGAGATCGGCAACGTGCTGGCGGTGTACAAAACGGGTGAGACCGTACGTGATCGCGTCACGGGTGAAAGCGTAAAAATTCCGGATGAGCGTTCTGGTCTGCTGATGGTGTTCCGCACCTACGACAAGCTCAGCTATGGCCTGGTACTTGGCGCTACACGCCAACTGGCCGTGATGGACAAGGTTCGCAATCCGTAATACCCGATGAGCCCCGCAATCGCGGGGCTCATGCTTTCTGGTCGCCAGGATGGCGACGTCATCGATCAGGGACGAATCATCATGCCTATTCCTGCCTCGCTGTCTCCCGCCGAACTCGAAGCCCGCCTACGCCTGCATTTGCTGCCGGAATTGGGGCCGCGACGTTTCCGCAAGCTGCTCAGTGCTTTCGACAGTGCGTCGTCTGCTCTCAGTGCGCCAGCCAGCGCCTGGCGGGCTCTCGGGTTGCCAGCCGCTTGCGCCGAGCCCAGGCGCAGTGCGGAAATTCGCGAACGAGCGGCAGCGGCACTGCTGTGGCTGGAAGTGCCTGATCAACACCTGCTGATGTGGGATGACCCGCACTACCCGGGGTTGCTCGCTGAGCTGGCGGATGCGCCGCCACTGTTGTTCGTGGCGGGTGATCCGAGTGTGCTGGAGTTGCCGCAGCTGGCGATGGTCGGCAGTCGGCGTGCCTCGCAGCCTGGCCTGGATAACGCTCGCGCCTTTGCCCGCAGCCTGGCAGCCGGTGGTTTTGCGATCACCAGTGGCCTGGCCTTGGGAATCGACGGCGCCGCGCACCAAGGCGCCCTGGACGGGGGTGGCAGGACAGTGGCGGTGCTCGGTACGGGGTTGCAGTGCTTGTACCCCCGGCGACATGCCCGGTTGGCGGCGCAGATCGTCGAACGGGGCAGTGCTCTGGTTTCCGAGTTGCCGCTGGATTGTCCGCCTCAGGCGAGCAACTTTCCCCGGCGTAATCGAATCATCAGCGGTCTCTCGGTCGGCGTGCTGGTGGTCGAGGCCAGCCCTTCCAGCGGGTCTCTGATCACCGCACGACTGGCCGCCGAGCAAGGGCGCGAGGTGTATGCCATTCCCGGTTCGATCCACCACCCGGGAGCACGCGGTTGCCATCAACTGATTCGCGATGGTGCCACGCTGGTGGAGAGCATCGACCATATTCTCGAAGCGCTACAAGGCTGGCAGGCTCCGCGCATCAGCCTTGCTCCGGTTCGAGCCACCAGGGTCGAGCATCCGCTTCTGGCGCTGCTACATGCCGCACCGCACAGCACCGAAGCCCTGGTGCAGAGTAGTGGCTGGGCGCTGGCAGATGTGCTGGCGGCACTGACCGAACTGGAGCTGGATGGTTTGGTATGCAACGAGGCTGGGCGCTGGCTGGCGCGAAACCCCTAGCCGGATAAAGCCCGGCCGTTCATACCGGTCATCGCGCATCGCGTCCGGGCTACAGTCGCATGGCCGACTTGGATAGACTGCCGCCCATTCGTTCAGCGGGAGACAGTCGATGGCCAGCAATTGGCAGATACAGCAAACGGCGCGGGTGGTGCGTGAGGGGGGCGTGATCGCTTATCCGACCGAGGCGGTCTGGGGGCTGGGTTGTGACCCGTGGAACGAAGCTGCGGTGGATCGTCTGCTGGCGCTCAAGGAGCGACCGATGCACAAGGGACTGATCCTGGTCGCCGACGACATCGAGCAATTCGACTTTCTTCTCGATGACCTGCCCGAGGTCTGGCAGGAGCGTCTCGCCGGTAGTTGGCCTGGGCCGAATACCTGGCTGGTGCCGCATCAGAATCGTTTGCCCGAGTGGGTGACCGGTCAGCACGACACTGTTGCCCTGCGTGTCAGTGATCATCCGCTGGTACGTGCACTGTGCCGCTACACCGGGCCGTTGATCTCCACCTCGGCCAACCCGGCCGGCCGCCCTTCGGCACGTTCACGCCTGCGTGTGGAGCAGTACTTTCCGGGTGAGTTGGACAAAGTGCTGGTCGGTGCCCTGGGGGGGCGCAAGAACCCCAGCCTGATCCGCGACCTGCGCACGGGCGATGTGATCCGCCCTTCCTGACTGAATTACGCTCGCGCCGAAAAAGCTCGCGGCTAAAGCCCCTCCTACAGTCCGTACGCCTGTGGGAGGGGCTTTAGCCGCGAAGGTCTGGCCGATTTCTAGGGCAGCCTCGTAGCGCGTATACAATCCGGGAATAACCCCCGTGCTTGCGTTGTGCGCACCATCAAGACTGCACTCGCGGCAGGGGCGGTGCGCATGGCGCACCCTACCGTCATGGCAAGAGGATGGTCGAACCGGTGGTCTTGCGTGCGCTCATCGCATCCTGGGCGGCGGCGGCATCCTTGAGTGCATAGCGGTTGCTGATTTCCACCTGCAGTTTGCCGCTGGCGATCATCGCGAACAGTTCGTCGGCCATGGCTTGCAGGTTTTGCGGCGTGTTGGCGTAGCTGGCCAGGGTCGGCCTCGTGACGTACAGCGAGCCCTTCTGCGCAAGGATGCCCAGGTTGACCCCGGTGACCGCGCCGGAGGCATTGCCGAAGCTGACCAGCAGGCCGCGGGGCGCCACGCAGTCCAGCGAGGTTTCCCAGGTGTCCTTGCCGACGCCGTCATAGACCACCGGGCACTTGGCCCCGTCAGTCAGCTCCAGCACGCGCTGGACGACGTTCTCATGGCTGTAGTCGATGGTCGCCCAGGCACCCAGCTCCTTGGCAAGGGCAGCCTTTTTCGCCGAGCTGACGGTACCGATCAGTTTCACACCCAGGGCCTTGGCCCACTGGCAGGCGAACGAGCCAACGCCACCGGCAGCCGCATGGAAAAGAATGGTTTCGCCGCCCTTGAGCTCATAGGTCTGGCGCAGCAGATACTGCACGGTCAGGCCCTTGAGGATGACAGCGGCAGCTTCCTCGAAACTGATGCTGTCCGGCAGGTGCACCAGGTTGTCTGCCGACAACACATGCAGCTCACCGTAGGAGCCCAGCGGGCCGGTGGCGTAGGCCACACGGTCACCGACAGCGAAACGGGTGACTTCGCTGCCGACCGCCTCGACCACGCCGGCGGCTTCGGTGCCCAGGCTCGACGGCAGGGCTGGAGGCACGTAGAGGCCATTGCGGTAATAGGTGTCGATGAAGTTCAGGCCGATGGCCTTGTTGGCGACTCGTACCTCGCGCGGGCCTGGAGCTGCCGGCTGGTAGTCACGGTACTCCAGCACTTCGCTGCCGCCGTGCTGGCTGAACTGAATACGCTTGGCCATCTCGGATTCCTTATTTGGTCGGAGCCGCTGCATGCGGCGAAAGGGTCTATCCAATCGTCCTGATTGACCGACGTCAACTGCGGATGTGCCTGGGTGAATGCTATGCTGCCCGCCGATTTCGACCCGCTCTCTGTTCAAGGTGCCGCCGTGACTGACCGTACCGAGGCCGTGAAGGCCTACCTGCTCGACCTGCAAGATCGCATCTGCTCCGCCCTGCAAGCCGAAGACGGCCAGGCCGTTTTCGCCGAGGACGCCTGGCAGCGTCCAGCCGGTGGTGGCGGTCGTACGCGGGTGATCGAGAACGGCGCGCTGATCGAAAAAGGCGGGGTGAATTTCTCTCACGTGTTCGGCGACAGCCTGCCGCCCTCGGCCAGCGCTCATCGTCCCGAGCTGGCCGGTCGTGGCTTCCAGGCCCTGGGTGTGTCGCTGGTGATCCACCCGGAAAACCCCTACGTGCCCACCTCGCACGCCAACGTGCGCTTCTTCAGCGCGGAGAAGGAAGGCGAGGAACCTGTGTGGTGGTTCGGCGGTGGCTTCGACCTGACGCCCTACTACGCCAACGAAGAAGATTGCGTGTACTGGCACCAGGTCGCCCGCGATGCGTGCGAGCCGTTCGGCGCCGAGGTCTATCCGAAGTTCAAGGCCTGGTGCGACCGCTACTTCCACCTCAAGCATCGCGGCGAGCCGCGCGGTATTGGCGGACTGTTCTTCGATGACCTCAATGAGTGGGATTTCGACACCTGCTTCGCCTTCATTCGCGCCATCGGTGATGCCTACATTCAGGCCTATCTGCCCATCGTCCAGCGCCGTAAGCTGACGCCGTTCGGCGAGCGTGAGCGCGAGTTCCAGGCCTTTCGTCGCGGCCGCTACGTCGAGTTCAACCTGGTGTTCGACCGTGGCACCCTGTTCGGCCTGCAGTCGGGCGGGCGCACCGAGTCGATCCTCATGTCGCTGCCGCCGCACGTGCGTTGGGGTTACGACTGGAAGCCGGAGCCGGGTAGCGAGGAAGCGCGTCTGACCGAGTATTTCCTGACCGATCGCGACTGGCTCGTGCAGGCATAATCTGGGTAGGGTGCGCCGTGCGCACCAAACACCATCCGGTGCGCATAGCGCACCCTAACGAGTTCTGTAGCCCGGATGAAATCCGGGAGTCCCTTCGCCCGTTCCCGGATTGTATCCGGCTACCACCGCCAGGAATTCTATGGATCGCTACTGCGTCTTCGGCAACCCCATCGGTCACAGCAAATCGCCGCAGATTCATCGTCTGTTCGCCGAGCAGACCGGCCAGGTGCTCGACTATCAGGCACGCCTGGCGCCGCTGGACGATTTCACCGCCAATGCCCGTGCCTTCTTCACCGAAGGCCTGGGCGGCAATGTCACCGTGCCGTTCAAGGAAGAGGCTTTTCGCCTTTGCGACGAGCTCACCGAGCGCGCGCGCCGCGCCGGCGCGGTGAACACGCTGAAGAAGCTCGAAGGCGGTCGCCTGTTAGGTGACAACACCGACGGTGCTGGGCTGACCCGTGATCTGCAGGACAACGCCGGCTTCGCCCTGGCCGGCAAACGCATTCTTATCCTCGGTGCGGGTGGCGCGGTGCGCGGTGTGCTCGAGCCTTTTCTGGCGCAGCGCCCGGCGGTGCTGGTAATCGCCAACCGCACGGTGGCCAAGGCCGAGCAACTGGTACGCGAATTCGCCGATCTTGGCCCACTGGTCGCTGCCGGTTTCGACTGGATCGACGCCCCGGTGGATCTGATCGTCAACGGCACCTCGGCCAGCCTCGGCGGTGACCTGCCACCCATTGCCCCGAGCCTGATCCAGCCTGGCCACACCGTTTGCTACGACATGATGTACAGCCGCGAAGCGACCGCCTTCAATCGCTGGGCCGCCGAGCACGGTGCGGCGCGTTGCCTCGATGGCCTCGGCATGCTGGTCGGGCAGGCTGCCGAGGCCTTCGCATTGTGGCGCGGCGTGCGTCCGGACACCGCGCCGGTACTGGCCGAGCTGCGCCGTCAACTGGCGGGCTGAGCGTGATGAGTGACGAGGAGCTGCTGCGGATCAAGGGCTACCACGCTCACGTCTATTTCGACGCCGCCACCCTCGAGCAGGCCCGCATATTGTGCGAGGAGGCTGCACGGCGTTTTCCGCTGAAGATGGGGCGAATGCATCAACGTCCGGTTGGCCCGCACCCGGACTGGAGCTGCCAACTAGCTTTCCGCCCTGAGCTGTTCGGTGAACTGGTGCCCTGGCTGATGCAGCGGCGCGACGGTCTCAATGTGCTGGTGCACCCGATCACCGACGATGAGCTGCGCGATCATCGTGACTGGCCGCTGTGGCTCGGCCAGGTGCGTCCGCTGGATCTGAGCACGCTCACCCCGTAATTGGCGGTGCCATCGGTGCGCATGGCGCACCCTACGGTAGAGCTCATAGGTGGCGTGTAGGGTGCGCCGCGCGCACCGGGTCGGCGCGATGTCAGAGCACATTGCTCACTCCTCGAAGCGCAACGGGCAGCCGGCGCGGCCTTCCAGCTTGAGGATTTCCTCCACCACCTGCGGGCGTGCCTGGCGCAGCACCAGGTGGCGTTGCAGCACCTGCAGGCGACGCGCCTCCTGGTGCAGCATCTCCACCCCGGCGTAGTCGATGAAGTTGATATGCCGGGCGTCGATCACCAGACGCGGTGCATGGCTGTTCTGCAGCAGTTGCTGGATGTACTGGCAGGCGCCGAAGAAGATCGAGCCCTCGATACGCAGCACCTCGTCATCGCCGTCCTGCCACAGGCGCACGCGCGGCTGCGAGGTGCGCTTGAGGTAGAAGAACAGCGAGGCCAGCACGCCGGCGTAGATCGCCGTCTGCAGCTCCAGCAGCAGGGTGGCGGCGAAGGTCAGCAGCATCACCACGAACTCGGCGTGGCTGACCCGGCGCAACGCGCGAATCGCCGCTAGATCCACCAGACCCCAGCAGATCAGCAGGATACCGGCGGCCATCACCGGCAGCGGGATATGTGCCAGCAGCGACGCGCCGAACAGGGCGAACAGCGCCACCAGCAGCGCGGAGAAAACCCCGGCCAGTGGCGTGCGCGCCCCCGCCTGCAGATTCAACGCCGAGCGGGTGAAGGAGCCGGCCGATAGCGAACCGCAGAACCAAGGCCCGAGTATGTTCGACAGGCCCTGAGCGCGCACTTCCTGATTGGCATCGAGGAACTGGTGCGACTTCACCGCCAGGGCGCGAGCGATGGACAGGCTGGTGACCAGCCCGAGCATGCCGCAGGCCACTGCCGATGGCAGCAGTTGCAGCACCGCGTTGAGGTTGAAATCGAGCACTGCGAAGGGCGGCAGGCTACCGGCGAAGGACGCAACCAGGGCGATCTCGCCGCTGTAGCGTGCCGGCAGCAACGCCACCAGTAGGCTGCCGAGCAGCAAGCCGAGGAGCAACGCCGGTGCCCGTGGCCAGAGTCGGCGTATCGCCAGGCTCAGCAGCAGGGTGATGCCCGCCACGGTCAGGCTTGGCCAATGCACCTCGGGCAGGTGCTGGCTGATCTGCAGCAGGCTTGCCAGCGCCGTCGCCTGGCTTGGCAACTCGACGCCGAGCAGGTTGGGCACCTGGCCGATGGCGATTACCAGCGCGGCGCCGAGGGTGAAACCGAGCACCACCGACTGTGAGACGAAATTCACCAGCGCACCGAAACGCAGCAGACCGAGCAGCCACTGGAACAGCCCTGCGAGAAAGGTCAGCTGCAGGATCAGGGCGATGAAGTGCTCGCTGCCCGCCGTGGCCATGGGGCTGACGCTGGTGAACAGGACGATGGAGATGGCCGCCGTCGGCCCGCAGATCAGGTGCCAGGACGAGCCCCACAGGCAGGCGATGAGCACCGGCACGATGGCGGCGTAGAGACCGTACTCGGCTGGTAGGCCAGCGATCAGCGCATAGGCCAGCGATTGCGGCAGTGCCAGGATGGCGCCGGTCAGGCCCGCCAGCGCGTCGTTGCCGAGGGTGCGACAGTCGACGCCTGGTAGCCAGCGCAGAAACGGCAGCAGCGCCTGTTTGTCAGGTAGCGGCATGGCGAAACTCGCACGGGCAACCGCTGGCTGCCCGTGATCGGGAGGGCGTTACAGACGGGTCTTCACGGCAGCCAGACCCTCGCCGCCATCGCGGGTGGTGACGCCGTCCAGCCAGCCATCGAGCACCTGCGGGTTGGCTGTGATCCAGGCCTTTATCGCGGCGTCGTTGCTGACTTCCTTGCTCAGCACCTGATCCATGATGGCGTTCTCCATGTCCTGGGTGAACTTGAGGTTGGCGAGCAGCTTGCCGACGTTCGGGCACTGCGCGGCATAGCCCTTGCGCGCCAGGGTGTTGACCTGTCCGCTGTCGCCGAAATATTTCTCGCCACCCTTGAGGTACTTCATGTCGTACTGCACGTTCATCGGGTGCGGTGTCCAGCCGAGGAACACCACGTACTGATCGCGGCGCACCGCGCGGCCGACCTGCACCAGCATCGCCTGTTCGCTGGATTCCACCAGTTGCCAGTCGCCCAGGCCGAACTCATCGCCAGCGATCATCTGCTTGATCGACTCGTTGGCCGGCGAGCCGGAAGCGATGCCATAGAGCTTCTTGCCGAACTTGTCGGCGTGCTTGTCGAGGTCGGCGAAGGTCTTCACTCCAGCCTCATAGGCATAGGTCGGCACGGCCAGGGTGTACTCGGTGCCTTCGAGGTTCTGCGCCAGCTTGTCGACCTCGCCGCTGGCGACGAACTTGTCGTAGTTGCTCTGTTGCGCCGGCATCCAGTTGCCGAGGAAGACGTCGATCTGCCCCTTCTGCAGCCCGGCGAAAATGATCGGCACCGCCAGGGTCTGGCTCTGGGTCTGATAGCCGAGGCCTTCGAGCAGGAAGCGGGCGATGCCGTTGGTCACGGCAATGTCGCTCCAGCCCGGGTCACCCAGCTTGACCGTGCCGCAGGCGGCGTCTTCGGCCCAGACATTGCCGGCGCTGGTGAGCGCTGCGGCGAGTAGTAGCACGCTGAATCGGTTCATGGCGTCTCTCCTTTTTTCTTCTGTGTGGGCACCTCTAAAAACGTAGGCGAGGCAGCCAGCGCAAGGCAAAAACAGGCGAAAAAGCGCAGTTTACGAGTTGTAAATGAGCATTTTGAGCCTGTTTTTAACGCAGTGATGGCAACGCAGGTAGTTTTTATAGGTGTCCTTTTGGGGGCGGCAGTAGGCAAAGATTCATACCTGGGGAAAACGGGCGCGGCGCTCCAGATCGTCGAGGTCGATGTGGTTGCGCATGTATTGCTGGCTGGCATCGACCCAGGGCTGGTGATCCCAACTGGTCAGCTTGCCCTGGCTTAGCGCCTCGGCCACCAGACGGCGGCGACGCTGGCTGGCGAGGGTGGCGGCGTGGATGGTCGGGATGTCCCAGCGCTCGCATGCTTCGGCGACGAAACCGGCGAGGATGCCGCGATGCTCGCTGGACTCGGCCAGGTTCTGACGTTCGAACGGGTCGCTGTCCAGATCGAACAGCAGCAGTGGATCCTGATTGGAGTAGATGAACTTCCACGGGCCGCGGCGAATCATCATCAGTGGGCTGACGGTGCCCTCGGCCATGTATTCGCCGAGCACTTCATCGTGGCCGCCCTTGCCTTGCAGATGTGGCAGCAGCGAGTGGCCCTCCAGTTCCAGGTCATCGTCGATCTGGCCGCCGGCCAGTTCTACCAGGGTCGGCAAGAGATCGAGGGTCGAAACCGACTGGCTCACCCGGTGCGCGGCGAAGCGTTTCGGCGCATGTACCAGCAGCGGCACGCGGGCGGACATCTCGAACCAGTGCATCTTGTACCAGAGGCCGCGCTCACCCAGCATGTCGCCGTGGTCGCCGGAGAAGACGATCAGGGTGTCCTCGGCCAGGCCGCATTCCTCCAGGGTCTTCAGCAGCTTGCCGATGTTGTCGTCGATATAGCTGCAGGCGCCGAAGTAGGCGCGGCGGGCTTCGCGGATCTTGTCCTCGGGCAACGGCTTGTCCCACAGGTCGATGACCTTGAGCAGGCGCTGCGAGTGCGGATCCTGCTCGGCCTGGTCGATGTGCTGGCGCGGCATGGGAATGTCCACGCCCTCGTAGCGATCCCAGTATTCGCACGGGATGGTGTAGGGGTCGTGCGGGTGGGTCATCGATACAGTCAGGCAGAACGGCTGATCCGGACTCATGCGCACGTGGTCGTAGAGGTACTGACGGGCCTTGAACACCACCTCTTCGTCGAAATCCAGCTGGTTGCTGCGCACGCACGGGCCGGCCTGCAGCACCGAGGACATGTTGTGGTACCAGCTGGCGCGCACGTCCGGCTCGTCCCAGTTCACCGCCCAACCGTAGTCGGCCGGGTAGATGTCGCTGGTCAGACGCTCCTCGTAGCCGTGCAACTGATCCGGGCCGCAGAAGTGCATCTTGCCCGACAGTGCGGTGCGGTAGCCGAGGCGGCGCAGGTAGTGGGCGTAGGTGGGTACGTCGGCGGGAAAATCGGCGGCGTTGTCGTAGGCACCGATCTTCGATGGCAGGCGGCCGCTGACCAGGGTGAAGCGCGATGGCGCACAGAGCGGGCTGTTGCAGTAGGCTGAGTCGAACACCACGGCCTGCTCGGCCAGCTTCATCAGGTTGGGCATCTGCACCGGCGAGGCAGCATCGTGCAGCGGCAGGATCGGCGCGGCCATCTGGTCGGCCATGATGAAGAGGATGTTCGGGCGCTTCATGGTGGCGGGTATTCCATACTGTTGGTTTATGCGACAGTGCTGGCACCATGATTCCGGTAGAACGGCAGCAGGGTAAACCCGGCTGCGACACATGCCTCGGATAAGCAGAGCTTATGTTTAAAGCCATCGATGGGCTGTCGCTCGACGCATTGCGGGTGTTCGAGTCGGCGGCGCGCCAGCTCAGTTTCACCGCCGCCGCCAGCGAGCTGGGCAGCAGCCAGCCGGCCATCAGCCAGCAGATCAAGCGCCTGGAACAACAACTGGCGACGCGCCTGTTCGACCGCGTCTATCGCGGCATCGTCCTGACCGAGGCCGGCGAGCTGCTGCTGAGCCATGTGCAGGAGGGCTTGGCCAGCCTCGACGCCGGGCTCGTCGCGGTCACCGCGCGGCAGCAGCATGAGGTGCTGCAGGTGGCCACCGACTTCGCTTTCGCCGCCTACTGGCTGATGCCGCGTCTGCAGCGCTTCAATCGCCTGTACCCGGAAGTGGACGTCAGTCTGATCACCAGCGAGCGCGATACGGCCACGCTGTCCAGCGAGATCGATGTGGCGATCCACTTCGGTGACGGCCGCTTCAAGCACGGCGAAGCGCACCTGCTGTTTCGCGAGGAGGTGTTCCCGGTGTGCAGCCCGCGCCTGCTCGGCGAGCGCCAGCCGCCGCTGCCGAGCGCTGTGCTGACCGAGCTGCCGCTGTTGCACCTGCGCCCGGAGCACCGCTCGCGCTGGTTCGACTGGGAGGGCTTGTTCCGCGCCCTCGGCATCGCCAGCCTGCCGACACCCGGCGCGCTGCGCTTCGACAACTACACCCTGCTGATCCAGGCGGCCATCGCCGGGCAAGGCGTGGCCATCGGCTGGCGCCATCTGGTGGATGAACTTCTCGCGCAGGGGCTGCTCTGTCGTCTGGGTGACGCCGAAGCGCACTCGGCGCTTGGCTATTACCTGGTACTGCCCGAGCGTAAGCGTCGCCAGCGCCTGACCGAGCGTTTCGTCGACTGGTTGCAGGCTGAGCTGGATTCGCCAGCAGCAACCGTTTGACCGGGCCATACTGCAATAGCCAAGCGTGATCCCTATACTGGTCGCCGCCGCTCTAGCCGGTCTTTTTTCATCACCTGCCAGCGGCTCCCACACTCCAACCGGTGAAGTGAACCGTGAAACTCCGTCATTCGATTTTGGGTTTGCTGCTGTGCAGCAGCCTTGTTGTTTCGAACCTCCAGGCCGCGCCGGCCCAGCCAAAGCAGGAGCTGGCCGCCGGTAGCGCATTGCTGATCGATCTGAAAACTGGCCAGGAGCTCTATTCCAGTAATCCGGATCTACGCCTGCCGGTCGCTTCGGTCACCAAGCTGATGACCGCCATGGTAGTGCTCGACGCCAAGCTGCCACTGGACGAGGTACTGCCGATCACCATCCGCGATACCCAGGAAATGCAGGGCGTGTTCTCTCGTGTGCGAGTGGGCAGCGAGATCACGCGCCGCGAGATGCTGCACCTGGCACTGATGTCCTCGGAAAACCGCGCCGCCGCCAGCCTCGCCCACCACTACCCAGGTGGCCACTCGGCCTTCGTCGCGGCCATGAACGCCAAGGCCAAGGCGCTGGGTATGCGCAACAGCCACTTCGTTGAGCCGACCGGTCTGTCGGAGCAGAACGTCGCCACCGCGCGTGATCTGGCGATGATGGTCAAGGCCGCCAGCCAGTACCCGTTGATCCACCAGTTCAGCACCGACTCGGAAGCCACCGTGGCCTTCCGCAAACCCAACTACACCCTGGGCTTTCGCAACACCAATGCCCTGGTGCGCAAGGCGGACTGGAACATCAACCTGAGCAAGACCGGCTTCACCAATGCCGCTGGTCGCTGCCTGGTGATGGCTACCACCATCGCCAACCGCCCGGTGGCGTTCGTCGTGCTCGGCGCCTTCGGCAAGTACACCCACATGGCTGACGCCAACCGCCTCAAGCGCTGGATGGAGACCGGCAAGGTCACCCCGGTGCCAGCCGCCGCGCTCAGCTACAAGCAGCAGAAGCTCGCCGAGTGGAGCATGCAGGCCGCGCAGTGATCCGCTGCTGACGATAAAGGGCGACTCAATGAGTCGCCTTTTTCTTTGTGCCTTAGAGCCTGTTTACGATCTCGCAAGCTAGAGCGATACAACACCGATGGCGGCCCCGCAAAAACAAGCGAGGAGTGGTCGGAGTCGCGCTCGACTTTACGGGTGGTAAATGAGCATGACTCGCTTCGCTCGCCCCTTCGGGGCCGCACTGAAGTGCGTTAGCCGCAAGCGGCTTTCCGAGCTTGTTTTTAACGCAGTAGCGCCGACGCGCAGCAGATCGTAAACAGGTTCTTAGAGCCTGTTCAAAGTCTCGCGAGCTAGAGCCAGGGAAGGCGAAATCGAGCGAAGAAGCGCAGTTTACGAGATGTAAATGAGCATTCTGAGCTTGATTTCAACGCTGCATGGCCGACGCGCAGCAGACTTTGAACACGCTCTTAGGCCGGGCAGCCCAGACGCTCGCTTAGGTAATCGAGGAAACAGGTGATGCGTGAGGCCAGTGCGGTGTTGCGGTAGTACACCGCATTGACCGGTTGGCGCACCTCCACGCGTTGTTCAGCCAGCACTTCTACCAGTGCACCGCTGGCGCGGGCGGCATCGGTCATGAAGTCCGACAAGCACACCAGGCCTTCCCCGATCAGCGCCAGTTCGAGCATGGTGTCGCCGCTGGAGGCGCGCAGGCTTGGGGTGATGCGCCAGCGTTCGCCGAGGGCGTGGCGCAGCGGCCATTCGTTGAGACTGTCCGGCTCGGTGAAGCCGATCAGGCTGTGCTGCGAGAGGTCTTCGGTACGTGTCGGTGCGCCATGGCGCGCCAGATACGCGGGGCTGGCCAGCACGCGGCGGCGGCTATGGCACAACGGCCGGGCATGCAGGCTGGAGTCCGGCAGGTGGCCGATGCGAATGGCCAGGTCGGTACGTCGTTCCAGCAGGTCGATGATGCGGTCATCACTGTTCAATTCCAGCTCGATCTGGGGGTAACGTGCACGAAAGTCGCCGATCAGCGGCACGATCACATGCAGCATGAACGGCGAGGCAGTATTGATGCGCAGGCGCCCGGCCGGTGCCTGGCGCCGTAGTGTCATCTGCTCCTCGGCCTCCTCTACGCTGGCCAGAATACGCCGCGCCTGGGTCAGGAATACCTCGCCCTCCTCGGTCAGCTCCAGGCGCCGCGTGGTTCGGCGCAGCAGGGTAACCGCGAGTTTTTCCTCCAGGCGACTCAGTGCACGGCTGACGCCGGAAGCGGTCTGATCCAGTTGCTCGGCGGCGGCGCTGATGGAGCCGCTGTCGACCACGCTGACGAAGGCGAGCATTTCTTCCAGGCTGATCTTCATTGTTGATCTTCAGTCAAAGGTGTTTGCTGGGCTATCGGCTTTTTCCGCATGAGTCTGGCCCGGATACTGCGCGTCATCAACTGCCTTCGGGCCTGTCCGTGACCACGGGGCCGCTGGCGCGCCTCGGACATCGATCAAGGAGATCTGCATGAAATTCATTCCCCCTTTCGGCCTGGGTACTTTCCGTCTCAAGGATCAGGTTGCCATCGACTCGGTGCGCACGGGGCTGGAGTTGGGCTACCGGCATATCGACACCGCGCAGATCTACGGCAACGAGGCCGCGGTTGGCCAGGCCATCGCTGCTAGCAGCGTGGCGCGTGATGAGTTGTTCGTCACCACCAAGATCTGGACTGAAAACCTCGGCAGCGGCCGGGTACTTGCCAGCCTGCAGGAGAGCCTGCAGCGCCTGGGTCTGGAACGGGTCGACCTGACGTTGATCCACTGGCCGTCGCCGAACGATGAAATCCCCGTGGCGCAGTATCTGGGCGAGCTGCTGGAGGCCAAGCGCCAGGGGCTGACGGCAGCGATTGGCGTGTCCAACTTCACCATTGCCCATCTACGGCAGGCCATCGATGCCGTGGGTGTCGACGAGATCGCCACCAACCAGGTGGAGATCCATCCGCTGCTGCAGAACCGCCAGTTGGTGGATTTCGCCCGTCAGCAGGGCATCCACCTGACTGCCTACATGCCGCTGGCCTACGGCAAGGTGCTGGCCGAGCCGGAGATCCAGCGTATCGCCGCCGCTCATGGCGTCAGCCCGGCGCAGGTGGCACTGGCCTGGTCGCTGCAGCAGGGTTATGCGGTGATTCCGTCCTCGACCAAACGCGAGAACCTGGCGGCCAACCTGGGCGCCGCCGAGCTGCGCCTGAGTGCCGACGACATGGCCGTCATCGCCACCCTGGAGCGTGGCGAGCGGGTCGCCAACCCCGGCTTCGCGCCCCGTTGGGATTGAGCCTGCGGAAAGTCGTCTGGCTTGTCAGCGGTACGCATGGCGCACCCTACCTCGCGCTAAACGCCTAGGGTGCGCCGTGCACAGCGGATACGAGGGGATATGGGGCGTGCTTTAGCGGCCGCCCGCGATATCGATCAGCGCGCCGGTGGTGTAGCTGGCCTTGTCATCGAGCAGCCAGACGATGGCTTCGGCGACCTCTTCGGCCCGTCCGGCGCGGCCTAGTGGTGTGGTCTTGCCCAGGCGCTCGGCGCGACCCGGTTGGCCGCCGCTAGCGTGGATTTCGGTGTCGATCAGCCCTGGCCTCACGGCGTTGACCCGCACGCCCTCGCCGCCCAGTTCCTTGGCCAGCCCGCGGGTCAGCACGTCCATTGCGCCTTTGGCGCCGGCATAGTCGACGTATTCGAATGGCGAGCCGAGGCTGGCGGCTACCGACGACACCAGCACCATCGAGCCCCCTTCGCCGCCACGACTGCGCGCCATGCGCCGGGCGCCTTCGCGGGCGGTGAGGTAGCTGCCCAGCACGTTGACGTCGAACATGCGTCGCAGGCGTTCGCCACTCATGTCCAGCAACGGCATGGGTGGGGCGACGATACCGGCGTTGACCACCAGACCGTGCAGGGTGCCGAGCTTGTCCATGGCTTCGAACAGGCGCTGCGCGTCGTCTTCGTTGGCCACGTCGCCCTGCAGGGCGACGGCCTGGCCGCCCGCCGCGAGAATCTGCTTCACCACTTCGTCGGCGGCGCTGCGGTCGCTTCGGTAATTCACGCCCACCGTCCAACCCTGGGTGGCGGCCAGCAGGGCGGTAGCGCGACCGATGCCACGGCTGGCACCGGTGATCAGCAGGTTCTTGCTCATTGGCATGCTCCTTGTCGTGAAGGCCCAAGAGTGCCTGTTCAGATCCAGCCTAGCCAGCGCCACCAGGTCAGCGCGAACACCAGCGTCAGGAGGTAGCCGACCAGCGTCAGCCAGATGCCGGTACGCAGGAACTGCCGTGCAGTGAAGGTTTCCGTGCCGATGCAGACCATGTTCTGCGGCGCGTTGATCGGCAGCAGGAAGCCGAAGCTAACCACGTAGCCGAGCAGCATGCTCATGCCCAGCGGGTTGATGTCGCCGCCCAGCTGCAGTAGCAGCGCGATCATGATCGGCAGCATGGCCGAGGTCAGCGCCGTGGCGCTGGCGAAACCCAGGTGGATGAGGATCAGGAACAGGCCGAGCACGGCGAACACCCAGAACGGTGACAGCCCTTCCATGCCGAGGTAGGTCACCAGCAGCCTGGCCAGCCAGGTGCCGGCGCCGGTGGCCAGCACTGCGCTGCCGAGGCTGATGCCGACGCCGAAGACGATCACCGTGCCCCATGGAATGCGCGGCTGCGCCTGTTTCCAGCTCATCACGCCGAGGCCGGGCATCAGCAGAACGGCAAGCCCCACCAGAGTAGTGGAGGCCGTATCGAAGCTGTGCAGCTTGCCTTCGGTGGCCCAGAAGCCGAGCAGGGTGAGGACGGTGATCAGCAGCTTGCGTTCGTCGAAGGTCATCGGGCCGAGCTCGGCGAGTGCCTTGCGCACCGCCTCCTTGCCGCCTTCGATACGGTCGGTCTCCGGCGGCATCACGCGCAGTATCACCCAGTACAGCACCGCCGACATCAGCAGGCTCCAGGGTGCGCCGGCGATCAGCCAGTCGGTCCAGGTCACCGATTCGCCGAGCAGCTTATGCATGAAACCGGCGGTGAGCAGGTTCTGCGCTGCCGAAGTCTGGATGCCGACGTTCCAGATGCTGGTGGCCTGGGCGACCAGGATCATGATGCCACCCGCGAAGGCCGAGCGTTTGTCGACGCCGAAGGCAGCAATCACCCCCATCATGATCGGCACCACGCAGGCCACTCGCGCGGTCGCGCTGGGCACGATGAAGCTGAGCAATATGGTCACCACGATGGCGCCCAGTAGCACGCGATGGGTGCTGGCGCCGACCTTAGACAGGGTCAGCAGGGCAATGCGCTTGTCCAGCCCGGTCTGGGTCATTGCGGCGGCGATGAACAATGCCGAGGCCACCAGTGCCAGTGCCGAATTGGCGAAGCCGCCGAGCGCCATGCTCAAGGCGTCCTTGGTGCCGATCAGCGTGTCCGGGTCGCTCAGCGTCGGCGCGCTGCCAAGGAGGAAGGCCATCAGCGCCAGAATCATGATGGCGCTGACTTCATAGCTGACCGATTCACTGATCCAGACGATCACGGCGAAAGCCAGGATCGCCAGCATGCGCTGTCCGGCGAGCGGCAGGCCGGCCTGCTCAGGCAGCAGGATGATGCCGACCAGCGCCAACAGGGCGAGCAACAGCCCCCATGGAACGCGTGGAGTACTGGTTTGTGCGATGACGGGCATGGCGTTTCTCCGGGAGACATCCAATGGTTGGAATCTAGTTCCCGGTGATCGCCGCGCCATTGAGGCAGGTCAGTCCGTGGCGATGTTGGGTGGCTTCATTTTGCGCACCTAATTGGTGCAATTTGCCTGTTCAATATGGTGCAAATTGCACCTGAAACGATCATTTTCGATAGTTGTGTGTCTGGATGTGGCACTTTGTGCGTCGCAGCCCAGGATAGGCGATGCTTGAGCCTGTCCCGGCATGTGCCGTACAGCCAACAGCCGCTCCACCCGCATTGGACAAGGGTGAGAAGATGGCTGGATTTTCTTGCGTCGCCTTATCTGGAGGCGCAATTTTTGCTAGAAAACCAAGGGTTTGTCTCATGTTCCGGGTTTGCCGGGGGCGTGCACAGTTTTCGACCGACCCATCCCCTCCGCTGCAGTTATCAGCCTGGGGCTGACCTAAGGAGCCGCGATGGAACACAACGTCTCACTCATCACAATGCTGGCAGGGGGCTTCGGCCTTGCGCTGATTTTCGGCTTCATCGCCGAGAAGATCCGCCTGCCAGCATTGGTCGGCTATCTGTTTGCCGGCATCATCATGGGCCCTGCCACTCCCGGTTTCGTGGCAGATATGGAACTGGCGCCGCAGCTGCTGGAAATCGGCGTGATGTTGCTGATGTTCGGTGTCGGCCTGCACTTTTCCCTCAAGGATCTGCTCGCGGTAAAAAAGATCGCCCTGCCCGGCGCCGTGGTACAGATGGGCCTGGCCACCGTGCTTGGACTGGGTGTCGCCAGTTGGTGGGGGTGGACCTTCGGTGAGAGCCTGCTGCTCGGTCTGTCGTTGTCCTGCGCCAGTACCGTGGTGCTGCTCAAGGCGCTGGAAACCCGTGGCATTCTCGATTCGATGAACGGCCGCATCGCCGTTGGCTGGCTGGTGGTCGAGGATCTCGCCACCGTGTTGGTGCTGGTACTGCTGCCGCCGTTGGCGGGTGTGCTGGGCGGCCACAGCCCAGCGGCCGGGGATGCCAGTTCACCGTTGTGGTACGTGCTGGGCGTGACCCTGCTGCAGGTCGCCGGTTTCATCGCGCTGATGCTGCTGGTGGGGCGCCGCGTATTGCCGTGGATGCTGATGCAGATCGCCAAGACCGGCTCACGCGAACTCTTCACTCTGTCCGTGGTGGCGGCTGCCATCGGTATCGCTTATGGGGCATCGGTGCTGTTCCATGTGTCGTTCGCCCTCGGCGCTTTCTTCGCCGGCACCGTGATGCGCGAATCGGATCTGTCGCACCGTGCCGCCGAAGAGTCGCTGCCGCTACGTGATGCCTTCTCCGTATTGTTCTTCGTTTCGGTGGGCATGCTGTTCGACCCGACCGTGCTGCTGGCCGAACCGCTGCGCGTGGTTGCGGTGGTGGCGATCATCATCATTGGCAAGGGCCTGGCGGCCGTGTTCCTGGTATTGGCCTTCCGCTACCCGTTGAATACGGCGCTGACTGTGGCCGCGAGTCTGGCGCAGATCGGCGAGTTCTCCTTCATCCTCGCCGGTCTCGGCATGGCCCTGGGGCTCTTGCCGCAGGAGGGTATGAGCCTGGTGCTGGCCGGTGCGCTGATTTCCATCGCGCTCAATCCGCTGGTGTTCGGCATGATCCAGCCGTTCAAGGCGCTGGTGCTCAAGCGCTCGGCCCTGGCTCGACGCCTGGAGCATCGTGCCGACCCGCTGGCCGTGCTGCCGATGAGCACCGAGAAGAAATTCCTCGAAGGTCAGGTGGTGGTGGTCGGCTACGGTCGCGTGGGTCGGCGCATCGTCAAGGCGCTGGGCGAACGGCACATCCCGTTCGTGGTGGTCGAGCAGAATCGCGAGCGCGTCGAGCAGATTCGTGCCGAAGGCCTGGCGGCGGTCAGCGGTGACTCCGGTGATCCGGGCACGCTGATCCAGGCGCACATCGCCAAGGCCTCGATGCTGGTCATCGCCACGCCGGATCCGATGAACGTGCAGCGCATGGTGGAAATCGCCCGCACGCTCAACCCGGACATCGAAGTGGTGATCCGTACCCACAGCCCGGATGCCGTGCAGATCTTCCGTCGTGACGGTATCGGCGAGGTGTTCTTCGACGAGGAAGAACTGGCTCGCGGGATGAAGAATCACATCCTGTCCAAGTTCGCCCCAGCCGAAGCCGAGAGCCACAAACCGGCTCACGGTCACTGACAGCCGGGATGACCCAAGCCGCTGGCGGAGCGATTCGCCAGCGGCTTTTTTGTGCCGATTTCTTTTGTCGAAAACCCCGCAGTAGAGCGCTGCCAGGTTGGTGAGGCATGCCACAAATCGGGCCGTGTACAACGCAGGGCGGACATGCTGCGGTACTATCGGCGCCCCTCGCGTTCGCCAGCGAGCGCATCCTGACCCGATAAGGAGATCACCATGAAAGAACTGCTGTTCGTATCCCTGGCCGTTGCCCTATCCAGCGCTAGCGCTTTTGCCGCCTCGGTCGACAAAGACCAGCTCGTCGGTATCTGGGCCATGAAACCATTGAACAACGGCATCGCCAACGTGGTGGAGTTCACCGCTGACGGCAAGAGCAACCTGCACCCCTTCAATTGCGAAGAGCCAAGCCCAAGCCAGCCGGAAGTGGAAGTCTCCGACTACCGCATCAGCGAGGACGGAAAGACCATCCAGATCACCTCGCCCTACCAGAGCTTCGACCTGCAGGTGCTGAGCTTCGCGCCGGCCACCATGCAGCTGGGTATGGAGATCGAAGGCCATCAACTGCAGTTCTCCTACCTCAAGCGCGACAAGATCGAGTCGCTCTGCGCGCAGTGATCCTCGCCTGATCACCAACCTCTCGAACGCTGCAAGCAGTTGCTCAGGCGTGCCGCTACCAACGAATGAGGACGAGCTTCACCCGCTGAGCGTGATGGTCATGGGCTGGTAGACCAGCCCATCGTACTCGCCGATCTCGCCCGCCCGGTTGAAGCCATAGCGCTCGTAGGCGGCAACCGAGGTCAGCGAGGCACTGACCGTGACCACCTCGCTACGCGCGTGCGCCAAGGCTGCCGCGACCAGTTGCCGGCCAACGCCCCTGCTCTGCTGTTGCGGGTCGACGAAGAGCATGGCCACATGACGGCCCTCCTTCAGCTCGATGACGCCCAGCACCTGATTCTCCTGGACGAACACCAGCATCAGGTTGTCGCCAGCCATGCGTTTGGCAAAGCTGTCAGCGGCCGCTATCTGGGTAAAGGGCGCCACGCCCTGCGGCGACAACGACGGTGCCACCGCTGTCATGAACGCAGAGATGCACAGCGCACTGACGGCCTCGAGATCGCTTTCGACCAGCTTGCGTATGCTCATGTCAGTTGCCTGCTCCTGATATGCCGAGGCGGCTGATGGTGGTGCCGGGTTGATGCACTTCTCGGAACCATCGCATAAGTGCCAACCCTAAGCACTATCCTCGCTGGCAAAAGGAACAAGACTGCCGGCTACGGAGTCGGGTTTGGGGTTTCGGGGCGCTTTGCCCTATCCTCGCGCCCCTTTCGAAAACGCGACCATAGGACGATACCCGTGTCTGCACTTCTCGAAGCCTTTTCCGGCTGGCTCTGGAGCTACCTCGCCATTCCCATGCTGCTGCTCAGCGGGGTGTACCTGACCTATATCTGCCGGGGTGTGCAGATTCGCCTGATCCCGGAGATGTTCAGGGTCATCACCGAGCACAATCACGGTGACAAGGAGGCGATCTCCTCGTTCAAGGCCTTCACCATCTCCGCCGCCTCACGGGTCGGCACCGGCAATATCGCCGGGGTGGCCACGGCGATCGCCCTGGGCGGGCCGGGTGCGGTGTTCTGGATGTGGATGGTGGCGCTGGTCGGTGGCGCGACCTCCTTCGTCGAGTCGACTCTGGGCCAGTTGTACAAGTCCGAGAAGCAGTACCGTTACCACGGTGGGCCGGCCTACTACATCCAGCGCGCGCTGGGTTGGCGCTGGCTGGCAGTGGTGTTCGCGGTGATGATCAGCATCACCTACGGCCTGGTCTTCAATTCGGTGCAGGCCAACTCCATCGTCGATGCCATGCAGACTTCCTTCGGGGGCGAAGGCGGCAGCGAGACGCTGGCCTGGGGTGTCGGCATAGCACTGACGATTCTCACCGGCCTGATCATCTTCGGCGGCGTACAGACCATCTCCAAGGTGTCGGTGACCGTGGTGCCGGTGATGGCCGTGCTGTACCTGGGCATCGGCGCGCTGGTCATTCTGCTCAACCTCGACCGTGTGCCGGCGATGTTCGGCGAGATCTTCGCGCATGCCTTCGGCCTTCGTGAAATCGCCAGTGGCGGGGTCGGTGCGGCGATCATGATGGGCGTACGGCGTGGCCTGTTCTCCAACGAAGCCGGCATGGGTTCGGTGCCCAATGCCAGCGCCACGGCCTCCGTCTCGCACCCGGTCAAGCAAGGCCTGGTGCAGACCCTTGGGGTGTATTTCGACACGCTGGTGATCTGCACCATGACGGCAGTGATCATCCTGCTGGCCGACCCCAGCCACGCCTATGGCGACCAGACCCTCGGCGCCAGCCTCACGCAATGGGCGCTGGCCGAGCAACTGGGCAACTGGGCGATCCACTTCCTGACCTTCGCCATCCTGCTGTTTGCCTTCACCTCGGTGATCGGTAACTACTACTACGGTGAGTCGAACATCCAGTACATGTTCGGCGGCAAGCTGTGGTTGCAGCTGTTCCGTGTGCTGGTGCTGGCCTTCGTGCTGATCGGCTCGGTGGCCAAGGTCTCGGTGGTATGGGCCATGGCGGATGTATTCATGCCGTTGCTGGCGCTGACCAACCTGATCGCTATCCTGCCGCTGGCCGGTATCGTCGCGCGGCTGCTCAAGCATTACCGGGATCAGCGACGCCAGGGCGTGGAGCCGGTGTTCCACCGTGACGACATGCCGGATCTGAAGAACATCGAATGCTGGGACGGCACTGATCACGTCACCCGCGCCGAGACCTACGGCGATGCGGCGCTGAGGGCACTGAAGAACTGAGCGAAGAAGCGTTCGGGCATAAAAAAACCGCTGCTGTCGCAGCGGTTTTTCTTTCTGGGTCGAGGTGTGGCGATCAGCGACGGGCGCTGCGCACTCCTTCAGCCAGCTCACGGCACAGGCCAAGCACGCCCTCGATGGCCTGCTGCGGGCTTTTCGCCTCGGCGATCTTGTCGATCAGCGCCGAGCCGACCACCGCGCCCTCGGCGCGCTTGGCCACTTCGGCGGCGTGCTGCGGGGTGCGGATGCCGAAGCCGATGCACACGGGTAGAGCGGTGTGGCGACGCAGACGTGTCACGGCTTCCTCGACGTGATCCATGGTCGCTGCACCGGCGCCGGTAACGCCGGCCACCGATACGTAGTAGACGAAGCCGGAGCTGCCGGCCAGCACGGTCGGCAGGCGGTCGTCGTCGGTGGTCGGGGTGGTCAGGCGGATGAAGTCGATGCCGGCGCTCTGCGCCGGTTCGCACAGCTCGTCGTTGTGCTCCGGCGGCAGGTCGACCACGATCAGGCCATCGACGCCGGCCTCTTTGGCGTCATTGATGAAACGCTCGACGCCGTAGACGAAGATCGGGTTGTAGTAGCCCATCAGCACCAGCGGCGTGCTCTGGTCGCCAGCGCGGAATTCACGAACCATCTGCAGCGTCTGCTGCATGCCCTGCTTGCCGGCCAGTGCGCGGATGTTGGCGAGCTGGATGGCTGGGCCGTCGGCCATCGGGTCGGTGAACGGCATGCCCAGCTCGATCACGTCGGCGCCGGCGTCCGGCAGGCCCTTGAGGATGCTCAGCGAGGTGGCGTAGTCGGGATCACCGGCGGTGACGAAGGTGACCAGCGCGGCGCGGTTTTCCGCTTTCAGTTCGGCGAAACGGTTCTGCAGGCGGCTCATGCGTGCTTCTCCTGGTTGTCCTGCATGTGGTGCATCACGGTCTGCATGTCCTTGTCGCCACGACCGGACAGGTTGATCACCATCAGGTGATCCTTGGGCAGCTTGGGTGCACGTTTGAAGGCTTCGGCCAGCGCGTGGGCGCTTTCCAGGGCCGGGATGATGCCTTCCAGGCGGCAGCAGTGGTGGAAGGCTTCGAGGGCTTCGTCATCGCTGATCGGCACGTATTCGACGCGCTTGATCTCGTGCAACCAGGCGTGTTCCGGGCCGACGCCGGGGTAGTCGAGGCCGGCGGAAATCGAGTGGGCATCGGTGATCTGGCCGTCCTCGTCCTGCAGCAGGAAGGTGCGGTTGCCGTGCAGCACACCCGGCGCGCCGCCAGCCATGCTCGCCGCATGCTTGCCGGTGTCGATGCCGTGGCCGGCCGCCTCGACGCCGACGATCTGCACGCCGCTATCGTCGAGGAAGGGGTGGAACAGGCCGATGGCGTTGGAGCCGCCGCCGATGCAGGCCACCAGCGAGTCGGGCAGGCGCCCTTCCTTCTCGAGGATCTGCTCGCGCACTTCGTTGCCGATCACCGACTGGAAGTCACGCACCATGGCCGGGTAAGGGTGCGGGCCGGCTGCGGTGCCGATCAGGTAGAAGGTGTTGTGGACGTTGGTCACCCAGTCGCGCAGGGCCTCGTTCATGGCGTCCTTGAGGGTACCGGTGCCGGCAGTGACCGGGATCACCTCGGCGCCGAGCAGTTTCATGCGGAAGACGTTGGCCTGCTGGCGGTCGATGTCGGTGGTGCCCATGTACACCACGCACTGCATGCCGAAGCGCGCGGCCACGGTGGCGGTGGCCACGCCGTGCATGCCAGCGCCGGTCTCGGCGATGATGCGCTGCTTGCCCATGCGCTTGGCCAGCAGGATCTGGCCGATGCAGTTGTTGATCTTGTGCGCACCGGTGTGGTTCAGGTCTTCGCGCTTGAGGTAGATCTTCGCCCCGCCGAAGTGTTCGGAGAGGCGCTCGGCGTAGTACAGCGGGCTGGCGCGGCCGATGTAATCGCGCTGGAAGTAGGCCAGTTCTTCGAGGAAGGCCGGATCGTTCTTGGCCTTCTCGTATTCGGCGGCCAGCGAGTTGATCAGCGGCATCAGGGTTTCGGCGACGAACTGGCCGCCGAAGCGACCGAACAGGCCGCGAGTGTCGGGGCCGGTGCGAAATGAGGTCATGGCGTGCTCCTGAGGTTGGATGGGCTGGCCGTCGGTTGACGGACAAGGCCGAAGCGTCTGTCGATGGCCGCAGACTAACGCCGCGGGGGGCGTGAGAAAAGCGATAGCTTCGCTCTGACCTGTGAGGAAATATCACGAATTGATGCTGCAGCCGATTGGCGGTGGCGCGCACCATGGCAGTCCACGCATGCACTCATTTGCTCGCCGATGGTGCGCAATGACCCTCCCGTGCTGTGCATTTCTTGCGTCTGGCGGCCTTTTGAAGGGTTGGCATGCTTCATGCCTTTGTAACTTCATTCAAGTTGCTTGAATAAATATCCATCTCTTCAAGAAGAGGCCTCGCCATGCATCGCCGTGCCGTGAAAAACCTGACATTCGCCTTGGCCACCCTGCTTGCCAGCTCCCTGGCCCAGGCCGATGACCTGCTGCAACGCATCCAGCAGGCCAAACAGATCACCATCGCCACCGAAGCCCGCTTCGCACCGTTCGAGTCGGTGGAGAACGGCAAGATCGTCGGTTATGGCGTCGATCTGATGAACTACGTGCTCAAGGATCTGCCCGACGTCAAGGTCAAGCAACTGGATCTGCCCTTCCAGGGCATTCTGCCGGGCCTGGATACCGGCAAGTTCGATTTCGTGGTCACCTCGGTCACGGTGAACAAGGCGCGCTTCGATCAGTTCGCCTTCACCGCCCCGATTGCAGAGTCCACCGTGGCGCTGCTCAAGCGTGCCGACGATGCTTCGGTCAGCAGCCTGAGCGACCTCAATGGCAAGATCGTCGGTTCGCAGAGCGGGTCCGGCCAGCTGCAGGTATTGATGGCCTATGACGCCAAGCTCAAGGCCGAAGGTCAGCCGGGCCTCAGAGGTATTCGTGAGTACGTCAGCTTCGACGAAGCCTATGCAGACCTCGCGCTCGGCCGCCTGGATGGCGTGGCGCAGTCGCTGTCCAACCTGGGGCCGCTGATCAAGTCGCGCCCAGGCCTGTTCGTCACCCTGAATGAAATGCTTGGGCCGAAGACCTACTACGGCTGGGTCGGCCGCAAGGGCGAAGACAGCGCCAGCCTGGTCAAGCTGTTCAGCGAAGGGATCGGCCGCGCCAACCGCGACGGCACGATGAAGGCCCTGCAGGAAAAATGGTTCGGTTTCAGCATGGACGTGCCTGCTGACGCCATGCCTGAGCCGAGCATCTGAGTCGTCGCTGATGAATGATTTTGGCGCTCGCTTCGCACTCTACTGGCCAGCTTTGCTCGACGGCGCGCTGACTACCTTGTGGTTGTGTCTGGCCGGCATGCTGCTGGGCTTCGTGCTCGGTGTGCTGATCTATCTGCTGGGCAATAGCCGCAGCCGTGGCTGCGTGGCGTTCGCCAGGGTCTACGTCAGTTTCTTTCGTGGCACGCCGATGCTGGCGCAGCTGCTGTTGCTGTTCTATCTGCCCGCCGGGCTGGGGCTGGATGTTCCGGCGCTGGTCGCGGCAGGCCTGGCCTTGGCGATGAATACCGCGGCCTATCAGTCGCAGATTCTGCGCAGCGGTTTCGCCGCCATCCCGGCCGGGCAGCTGGAGGCCGCGGCGGTGTTCAGCATCAGCCGCTGGCGCATGTTGCTGCATATCCAGTTGCCGCAGGTGCTGCGTCTGACCCTGCCGGCGCTGATCTCCGAGCTGATCGACGTGATCAAGGTGTCGGCGGTGGTCTCGGTGATCTCCATCACCGACCTGATGCGGGTCAGCCAGCAGTTGGTGTCGCAGACCTACCGACCGCTTGAGGTCTACCTAGTCGCGGCGCTGTTCTACCTGGCGTTGACCAGCCTGCTGGCCCTGCTCGGGCGTGAGCTGGAACGACGCTGGCAGGCACGCAGCTGATGGAGAACTGGATGAACTACCTCCCCGATTTCGGTCAGGCGCTGCTGGTCACCCTGGGCATCAGCTTTGCCGGCGCAGCCTTCGGTCTGCTGTTGGGCTTCGTGCTCAATGCCCTGCGCCTGGCCGTGCCCGGTTTCATCGGCCTGTATCGGCTTTACGTCTGGCTGGTGCGCGGAACACCGTTCCTGGCCCAACTGCTGCTGATCTACTTTGGCCTGCCAGTGCTGGGCCTGACCCTCGATGCGGTGCAGGCCAGCATCCTTGCGCTGGGCCTGTACAGCGCGGCCTATTTCGCCGAACTGCTGCGCTCGGCCTGGGCCAGCGTGCCCAACGGGCAGCTGGAGGCGGCGCGCGTGCACGGCCTCAGTGGCGTGCAGACCTTCTGGCATATCCAGGCGCCGCAGGCCATGGCCTTCGCCCTGCCGCTGCTGGGCAACCAGGTGATCCTGACCATCAAGGAAAGCGCGGTGGCGTCGATCATCACCGTGCCGGAACTGACCATGACCGCCGGACAGATCGTGTCCAGCACCTTTTCCTATGTCGTGCCCTATGTGCTGCTGGTGCTTTCGTACTGGCTGCTGACGCTGCTGGTCGGTTTCGTTGCCGCCGGGCTTGGCCGGCGCGCCACGCGCTACCTGCGAGGATGAATCGATGAGCAACCTCCCCCTTCTTGAACTGCGCGGCGTTGGCAAGTCCTACGGCGCCAACCGCGTGCTGCAGGGCTTCGACCTCAGTGTGCACGCGGGCGAGATCGTCTCGCTGATCGGCCCGTCCGGTTCGGGCAAGACCACCGCGCTGCGTTGCATGAATTTTCTCGAAGCCTATGACGAAGGCGAGGTGTGGATCGACGGTCAGTTGCTCGGTTACAGCGGCCCGGGCCGCAAACCACGGGATCAGGACAGCCCTGCGGCCATCGCCGAGGTGCGTCGGCCGCTGTCCATGGTGTTCCAGCAATTCAACCTGTGGCCGCACATGACCGTGCTGGAGAACGTCATGGCGCCCCTGCTGCTGGGCAAGGGCATGAACAAGGGCGAAGCGCGTGCCCTGGCCGAAAGCGCGTTGCAGCGTGTCGGCCTGGCGGCCAAGGCCGATGCCTACCCCGCGCGGCTTTCCGGGGGGCAGCAGCAACGTGTCGGTATCGCCCGGGCGCTGGCGGTGAAACCGCGTCTGATGTTGCTCGACGAGCCGACCTCGGCGCTCGACCCGGAGCTGGTCGAGGAAGTGCTGCAGGTGATCCGCAGCCTGGCCGACGATGGCATGACCATGGTCATGGTCACCCACGAGATGAGCTTTGCCGCGCAGATTTCCAGCCAGGTGGTGTTCATGGAAGCTGGACGCATCGTCGAGACCGGCGCGCCGGGCGAGATGTTCCAGCAACCGGCCACCGAGCGCCTGAAACAGTTTCTCAAGCCCTGGTTCAACCGCAGCCTCAGCCCGCGTGCGGAGGTGACGGCATGACG
The DNA here is from genome assembly GCF_003008615.1 of Pseudomonas mendocina. Taxonomy (NCBI): domain Bacteria; kingdom Pseudomonadati; phylum Pseudomonadota; class Gammaproteobacteria; order Pseudomonadales; family Pseudomonadaceae; genus Ectopseudomonas; species Ectopseudomonas mendocina. The sequence continues at coordinate 2,151,869 of NZ_CP027657.1, read as the reverse complement.
GCTGTACGGGTGATGAATGCCGTGCGTGGCGAACGCCTGCAGGGTTTGCTGACAACCCTGGCCGACTTCGGTGGCCTTGAGGGTGGCGGGATGAATCGCCAGGCGCTGTCGGCGGAGGATCTCGACGCGCGCGCCTGGCTGATCGGCGAAGCCCGGCGTATCGGTTGCCGGCTGTGGACGGATGCCTGCGCCAACCTGTTCATTCGTCGCGACGGCCTGGAAGACCTGCCGCCGGTGATGACCGGCAGCCATATCGATACCCAGCCCAACGGCGGCCGTTATGACGGCTGCTACGGCGTGATGGCCGGGCTGGAATGCCTGCTGGCCCTGCATGACCAGAATCTGCGTACGCGCCGGCCTATCGAACTGGTGGTCTGGACCAACGAGGAAGGCAGCCGTTTCAGCCCGGGGGCCATGGGCTCCAGTGCCTTCGTCGAACCACAGCGCATGAACGCCTATCGCGGCAGCCTCGATGCCAATGGCATCAGCCTGGGGGAGGCGCTGGACGCCCATACCGAGCGTTTCGCCGACCTGCCGCTGCGCGAGAAGATCGCCGCCCATGCTTTCGTCGAGCTGCATATCGAACAGGGCCCGGTGCTGGAGCGTGCCGAGGTGCCACTGGGGGTGGTGTCCGGCATTCAGGGCGTGCGCTGGTATCAGATTCGCTGCCAGGGCGCCTCGGCCCACGCCGGCACCACGCCGATGGACATGCGCCGCGATGCCATGCTGCAGGCCACGCGCTGTCTGCCGGCCATCGAGGCCTTGGCCGAGCGCCTGGCCGGTGCCGAACAGCGCCTGACCTTCGGCCGCTGGCAGGTGAAACCCAATTCGATCAATACCGTGGCGGGCGACGTGACCTTCAGTATCGACTTCCGCCATGCCGACCCGGCCGTGCTGGAGGCCTTCGACGCCGAGTTGCCGAACTGCCTGCCCGAAGGCGCCGAGCTGCAGCCACTGTTCAGCCATCCGCCGGTGGCCTTCGAGGCCGGCATCGTCGAGGTGCTGCAGCAGGCCGCCGATGCCACGGGTGAGGCGTCCCTGAGCCTGCGCTCTGGTGCCTTCCACGATGCCATGTACCTGGCTGGGCATTGCCCCACCGGCATGCTGTTCGTGCCCAGCCGCGATGGCATCAGCCACAACCCCAACGAATACACCGAACCTTCCCAGCTCGAAGCCGGCGCCCGTGCGCTGGCCTGGAGCCTCGTCCAACTGGCCGAACAAGTCTGATCTGCCATTGCCCACCTAGGAGCGACCATGAGCCATTCCAACCACGCCCACGACTATCCCGCCTGCTGCCAGCCCGACAACGGCGCCGCGCTGGGCATCAACGCCACTCTCAACGAGCCACTGTCGGCCGACGGCACGCCCGAGCTGGGCAAGACCTACACCGTGCCGGCCCGCTGCGGCCGCGCCGTGCGTCTGAAGGCCGGTGAGGTGATCAAGATCATCAATACCCACGGCACCCAGGTCTGCGACACCTGGCTGTTCAACAGCGAAGACCTCAGCGAATTCCTTTCCATGGAACACGCCCGTGCGCATATCGACCGCATCATTCCCAAGGCGGGTGACGAGCTGTTCAGCAACCGTCGCCGCACCATCGGCACCTTGCTGAGCGACACCTCGCCGGGCGTGCACGACACCCTGATCGCCGCCTGCGACCTGCATCGCTATACCAACCTCGGTGTCGAGGGTTATCACGACAGCTGCGCCGACAACATGCGCCTGGCCTTGCAGGCCATCGGTCTGCGTGCCCGTGAAGTGCCGCAGCCGTTCAACCTGTGGATGAACATCCCGGTCAAGGCGGACTACAGCATCGAGTGGCTGCCACCGGTTTCCAAGGCCGGTGACTACGTGGAAATCCAGGCAGCCATGGACTGCGTGGTGGTGATGTCCGCCTGCCCTCAGGACATCGTGCCGATCAACGACCTGAACCCGGTGGAAGTGCACTTCGTGGTCAGCGCCGGCTGACCTGCTGCCAGGCCTGTGCCTCTCTGGCATGGGCCTGGCATAACGTACAGAGTCACGCCAAGGGCGTTCACGGCTTAATTCCGTGAGCGCCTTGCGCGATACTGTGCCGTTCGTGGCTGTACCCGTTGTCATCCATTGATCGAGATGTACATGCGCAAACCCAGTCCTACCCCTTCGACCAAGGCTCACCACACCGATGGCCTGCCCAGCCTGGGCATGCGTCTGCGCCATGCGCGCAAGGTCGCCGGGCTGACCCTCAAGCAGGTGGCGGTTGCCGCTGGCTGCTCGGAAAGCCTGATCTCCAAGCTGGAGAACGATGCGGCTTCGCCTTCGCTGGCCATGCTGCACCGTTTGGCGGGTGCGCTGGGCAGCAACGTGTCGACGCTCACGTCCGAGGAATGGGTATCCGACGAGCCCGTGCTGCGCGCCGGCGACAGGCCGGTGAAGCGTTTCGTCAAACGCAACAAGGACGGCGAGATAGGCCTGGAGCGCATCACGCATCTGCAGAAGGGTGGTCTGCTGCAGGGCAATATCCATATTGTTGCGCCTGGCGTGGCCAGCGATGGCCTGATCGAACACCCCGGTGAGGAAATGGGCTACGTGCTGACCGGCAGCATCGAGCTGACCATCGGCGAGCAGACCTACAGCCTGACGGCTGGCGATGCCTTCCATTTCCCCAGCAACCTGCCTCACGGCTACCGCAACGGTGGCGATAGCGAGGCCCGCATTCTCTGGGTCAATACGCCGGTCACCTTCTGATCGGGGCCGATGCATCGGCTGCCAGGCGGCCATGGTCAGGCAGCAGAAAAATCATTAGAGTTTTCCGACTTGTCAGGAAAATTCACTCGATATGAGCCGAGACCTTCCACCACTCAATGCCCTGCGCGCTTTCGAGGCTGCCGCTCGCCTGCAGAGCGTCAGCCGTGCCGGCGATGAGCTGCATGTCACCCACGGTGCGATCAGCCGGCAGATTCGTGCGCTGGAGGAACAGCTCGGGGTCAGCCTGTTCGACAAGGACGGGCGCGGCGTAAAACTCACCGATGCCGGCTTGCGCCTGCGCGATGTCACCTCGGAAAGCTTCGAGCGCTTGCGTGGCGTCTGTGCCGACCTGCGCCGTCAGCAGGAAGAGCGGCCCTTCGTGCTTGGTTGCCCCGGCAGCCTGCTGGCGCGCTGGTTCATCCCGCGGCTGGATCGCCTGCAGCGCGAACTGCCGGAGTTGCGCCTGCAACTGTCGGCCAGCCAGGGCGAGCTGGATCCGCGCAGCGCCGAGGTGGACGCGACCCTGCTGTTCGCCGATCCGCCCTGGCCGGCCGACATGCAGGTGTTCGAGCTGGCGCCCGAGCGCATCGGCCCGGTGCTCAGCCCGCGTTATGCCAACCATGCACGCCTGGCCGCAGCCACTGCCGAGGCGCTGTACGCCGAGCCGTTGCTGCACACCACCTCGCGTCCCCAGGCCTGGCCACAATGGGCGGCTGCGCAGGGCCTGGCGGCAGAACGCATGCAGCAGGGACAGGGTTTCGAGCACCTCTACTATCTGCTGGAGGCGGCAGCCGCCGGGCTGGGCGTGGCCATCGCCCCGCAGACGCTGGTGGCGGATGACCTGCGTGCCGGTCGCCTGGTCGCGCCCTGGGGCTTCGTCGAGACTACCGGCTGCCTGGCGCTGTGGACACGTCGCGTCGACCCGCGTAGCGAGCGCCTGGCGGGCTGGCTACGGGAAGAACTGGCAACCGCTACGGATTGAGCGGATGGCGTCTGGTTAGGTCGCCAATGCCGATACGCGCGACGTTACCAGCGAGGTAGTGCGAGAAACCGGTTGCTAGCATCGCGGGACTTTCTTTCGCACAACGGCCTGGCCGGTTCAGACGAGGCGTCAATGTCCAACCCGTGCAGCAGTTCCACCGATTTCATCCCCTACACGCTGGAGGTGACTGGCAAGGGTATTCGTGAAGTCGAGCAGGCTCGAGCGGCGATACCTGCAGGCACACCGATCAACATTGCCTTTCTGGGCAATGAAGACCATGCCCAGCGCATCCATGCGGCCAAGGTCATCCGTGCGTGCTGCGCCGAGCCTGTACCGATCATTTCCTCACGTCGGCTGCGCAGCGAGGAGGATCGCGACGAGCTGATCGGCGCGCTGGTCGAGCAGGCGGCACCCAGGCGCTTCATGTTCGTCGGCGGCGATCCGGCCATTCCTGCCGGCCCCTACCACGACTCCCTGGCGCTACTGGCCAGTGGCGTGCTGGAGCGCCACGGCATCGATCAGGTGGTGATCACCGGCTATCCGGAAGGGCACCCGAAGATCGACAGCGGCGAACTCATGCGCGCCCTGAAATGGAAACTGGATTTTCTGCGTGAGGCCGGTTGCGCTGTGGAGATCACCACGCAGTTTGGTTTCGATGCCGAGGCGGTGGTGCGCTGGATCGCGCAACTGCGCCAGCAGGGCATCGAAACGCCCATCCGCATTGGCGTGCCTGGGCCTGCCGATGTTGGCAAGCTGCTGCGCTTTGCCCGTCAGTTCGGCGTGGCGACCTCTGCCTCCATCCTGCGGCTCTATGGGTTATCGATGACCAACCTGATGCAGCGCGTCGGCGCCGAACGTTACTGGGATCAGTTGCAGGCCGGGCTGGGTGGCAGGCGACTGGGTAGCATCGGCTGGCATCTTTACCCCTTCGGCGGAATAGAGGATGGCGTTACCTGGATCAATGCGCGTTTGAGCGCTGCCGCCAGCCTCCAGGTGTCGTCGCGCTAGAGAACGGCAACGCTCCAAGAGCAGACATGACGCCTGGGATATTGCCAAGCCGGCCTGGCAAAGATGACAATGCAATTCATTGTCATTTGATACGAAATCGCGCCATGTCTGCCGAAGTCCAGGTGCTGGATACCCTCTATCGTGATCATCACAGCTGGCTGCAAGGCTGGCTGCGACGGCGCCTGGGCAACCGTTGCGATGCTGCCGACCTGGCGCAGGACACCTTCGTGCGTCTGCTACGTGCCGGCAACGCGGCGAGCATCCGTGAACCGCGCGATTACCTGGCCACCGTGGCGCGCGGGCTGATGGTCGACTTCCTGCGCCGCCGCTCGCTGGAGCAGGCCTACCTCGATGTGCTGGCCAGCCAGCCGCAGGCAGAACACCCCAGCGCCGAACAGCAGGCGTTGCTGCTGGAAGCGCTGATGGACGTCGACCGTATGCTCGACGGTCTCGGTCGCACGGTGCGCGAGGTGTTCATCCTGTCTCAGCTCGACGGCCTCACCTACGCGCAGATTGCTGCCCGTCTGGGTATCTCCCTGCGCAGTGTGAACAACTACATGGCTCGCGCTGTGGAACACTGCTGCCTGTTGCAGGCAGGTTGGCAGTCGTGAACGAGGCACAGCGCGTCGCGCTCAAGGCTGCCAGCGGCTGGTACGCACGGCTGTGCTCTGGCAGCAGCGATGCCAGCGAGCAGCAGGCCTGGCAACGCTGGTATGACGCCGATGCGCATCATCGCCAGGCCTGGCAGCAGATCGAGAAGCTGCGTGAGCAATTGGGGCTGCTGCCTGGCCCCATTGCCTCGTCGACCCTGCGCGGCGTCGACCACGGCCGGCGGCGCCTGCTCGGCAGTCTGGCGTTGGTCGGCCTGGCTGCGCCGCTGGGCTGGTTCGCCTGGCAGAGCGACACCCGGCGTTACTGGCTGGCCGACTACCGCAGTGGCGTAGGTGAGCGTCGCCAATGGCAACTGAGCGATGGCAGCGAGTTGATGCTCGGCACCGCCAGCGCGGCGCAGTGGCATGTCGACGGGCAACGGCGCCTGCTGCGTTTGTTGAGTGGCGAAGCGTTGATCCACTGCCCAGGCGAGGCCCGCCCGCTGCTGGTGGAAACCCGCCATGGCCTGGTACGCAGCCAGGGTGCGCGTTTCTGCGTGCGCAGCGATGAGCAAGGCAGCCAGGTCGCCGTGCTGGAACAGCACGTGGAGGTCGCGCCCCTGCGCCATCTGCAATCCATGCAGACGCTGACTGCCGGGCATCACCTGCGCTTCGATGCCGGGCAGCTCGGGTCACCGCTTGCCAACGATGCGGCCACGGCGGCCTGGACGCAGGGCAGCCTGATCGCTCTCGATCAGCCGCTGGGCGAGGTGATCGCCGAGCTGGCGCGCTATCGCCATGGCGTGCTGCGGCTCGATCCGGCCCTGGGCGGGCTGAAGGTATCCGGCAGTTTCCCCCTGGCCGACACCGATCGCGCCCTGGCCGCGCTGGAGCACAGCTTCCCGGTACGGGTGGTGCGGCGTACCGACTACTGGGTGACGCTGGTGCCGAAGGTATAGCGTTTAAAAAATATTGATTGTCGTTTGCACTTTTTTCTCGACTGGCTCGGCCCTCCTGAAATACCGGCTACAGGCCTTCCATTCTCAGGGGAAATTCATGCGTCAACCTCGTTGCAAACTGCATTCGCTGACCGTGGCCGTTCAGGCCGCACTGCTCTGCTCCGGCCTGGCACTGACGGTGCCGACGCTCAGTGCCGCGCCAGCAGAGTCTGCCGTGCAGGCACAGTCTTTCGATATCGCTGGCGGCCCGCTGGCCGAGGTGTTGAACCGCTATGCCAGTGCAGCCGGCATCGCTCTGTCGTTCGATGCCACTGCGTTGCAGGGGCAGCGCAGTCAGGGTCTGCAAGGTACCTATGAGGTCGAGGAAGGTTTCGCCCGCCTGCTGCAAGACAGCGGTCTGCGCGCCGTGCGCCAGGGCGAGGGCATCTACGGCCTGGAACCACAGCCGCAGCAACGTCCGGTGAACAGCGACGTGCTGGAGCTGGACGCCACCCAGATCACCGTCAGCACCCTGCGTGGCGATACCGCTGTCGGCCAGACCAGCCAGCGCGTGACCGTGATCGATCGGCAGCAGATCGAACAGCAGCTGGCGCTGAGCAGCGACCCAGGGCAGGTGCTGAGCAACCTGATTCCGTCCTATTCGCCAAGCCGGCAGAAGATGTCCAACGCCGGTGAAACGCTGCGTGGCCGTACCCCGCAATTTCTCGTCGACGGTGTGCCGCAGGCCAGCTCGATCCGTAACGACGGGCGCAGCAGCTACACCATCGATCTGGCGCAGATCGAGCGCATCGAGGTGATCCACGGAGCTTCGGCCGAGCATGGCGGCGGCGCCACTGGCGGTATCGTCAACTTCATCAGTCGCCGCCCCGAGAGCGATGGCATCAATCAGCACGCCGGCGTCAGCCTGGAGAGCGATGACCGCTTCAGCAAGGATGGCCTGAGCTACAAGATGAACTACCGGGTCAGCGCCCAGCAGGGCGACTGGGAAACCCTGTTCGGCGCCACCTGGCAGGAGCGCGGCGCATTCTACGACGCCAACGATGAGCTGATCGGCGTCGCCTACCCTGGCGAGATCCAGGACACCCGTGACCATGACTTGATGTTCAAGCTCGGTTACTGGATTGACGAGGTACAGCACCTGCAGTTCAGCGCCAACCACTACGAACTCAAGGGCAACAACGACTACGTGCCGGTGCTCGGTGACCGCGCCGCGGGCATCCCCACCACCGCGCGCAAGGGCGACCCGCAAGGCGATCCGGCGTTCAACGAAAACCGTCAGTACACCTTCAGCTACAGCAACCAGGATCTGTACGGCAACGTGCTCGACGTGCAGCTCTATCACCAGCGTTACCGCGGCCAGTTCGGCGCGCTGATGTCGGCCGCCTTCCAGGATCCCAACATCGCGCCGGTCGGCACGTTGTGGGAGCAGAGCCGCAGCGACTCGGAGAAATGGGGCGGCAAGCTGACCCTGCGCCGCAGCGGCCTGTTCGACGGCCTGCTCGACCTGACCGGCGGCGTCGACCTGATGCGTGACAAGGGCGAACAGGTGCTGGTGCAGACCAACCGCAGCTACGTGCCGCCGTCCACCTACGACAACCAGGCCGGCTTCCTCCAGGGCGACCTGCACCTGACCGACAAATTGACCCTGATGGCCGGCGTGCGCCGCGAGCACTCCGAGCTGGACGTGGATGACTTCCGCACCGTATGGGGCACCAACAACGCCGGGGGGGTTAGCGTCACCGGTGGCAAGGTGTCGTTCGGCAAGACCCTGAGCAACTACGGTTTCACCTACCAGGCCACCGACTGGGCGCAGCTCTACGGCGGCTACTCGGAAGGTTTCGGCATGCCCGACATCGGCCGCGTGCTGCGCGGGCTCGACGAACCGGGCCTGGACGTGGAAAGCCTGCTGGAGCTGGAGCCGATCGTCACCCGCTCGCGCGAGGTGGGCCTGCGCCTGAACTTCGACCGAGTGGACATGGAGCTGAGCTACTACGAGTCCTTCTCCAACGTCGGCGAGCGCCTGTCGGTAAACAGCGATGGCAACTACATCGCCAACCGCGAGCGGGTGGAGATCCAGGGCTATGAGTTGACCGGCAATTGGCACTTGAACGACCGCCACAGCCTGCGCGGTAGCTATGCCCACAGCCAGGGCAAGTCCGACACCGATGATGACGGCAAGGTGGATACGCGCCTGACCGGCCTGAACATCTCACCGGATCAGTACAGCCTGGCCTGGCAGGCCAACTGGAACGAGGACTGGTCGAGCTACCTGCAATACAACTACTACGTCAGCCGCAGCTTCGACGACCCGCGCCTGGAGTTCGACGGTTATGCCCTGCTCTCGGCCAGCGTCAGCCGCCGCCTGCCGGTGGGCAGCCTGTCACTGGGTATCGACAACCTGCTCGACGAGGACTACTTCACCTACTACTCGCAGTCGGCACGCATCGCCAACGACTACAACTTCAAGGGTCGCGGCCGTACCTTCACGCTGGGTTATCAGGTGGAGTTCTGATCGAGGCTTCGAGCATAGCGCCAATGTCGCCCTTAGCGGCATTGGCGATCTGGCGAGAAGTTTTGTGAGGGACGGAGTGGGTGACGCGCAGCTTGTCCGGCCTGATGTTTTATCGAAGCCTCTAGGCTAGGGCGCTCAAGCCAGGCTTGTGGTGAGCGCCCTGCCGGTCAGAACGAATGCGACAGACTTGCCGTCAGGCTGCGCGGAGTGCCATACCAACCGCGCGCGCCGATGGCGGTGTAGTAGGTCTCGTCGAAGGCGTTGTTGAGGTTCAATGACACGCTGGTCTCGGGGGTGAAGGCATACTGCGCCATCAGATCCACCACGCTGTAGGCGCCCTGGTGGAAGGTGGCGTTGTTGGGGCCGGCGCCCTTGTAGTACTCCGCACCCTGCCAGCGCACGCCACCACCGACTTTCAGTTGCGGAATGGATTGCAGGCGATAGCTGGTGAACAGCTTGAAGGTGTCGCGCGGCACCTCGGTGAGCATGCGCTGGTCATCGGCGTTCTTGATCACCGCATAGGAATAGCTGGCAGCAACCTGCCAGTCCGGCAGGATCTCACCCGCCATTTCCACCTCGAAACCACGGGTCTTGGTGCCGGATTCGGGGATGGAGTAGCCGGGGTTGTTAGGGTCTGCCACAGGCAGGTTGTCCTGGCGTACCTCGAAGACGCTGAGGCCGGCCGTCAGGCGCTTGTCCCAGAACTCGCTCTTGAGGCCCAGCTCATAGCTTTCGCCTTCCTTCGGCTCGAGATAGGTGCCGCCGACCTGCTGCACATTCTGAGGGTTGAAGATGGTGGTGTAGCTGGCATAGGCAGACCAGTTCTCGGCGAAGTCGTAGATGAGGCCAAGGTAAGGCGTGACGATGCCATTTTCCTGTTCTCGGGTGGAGGTGACATTGCCGGTCGCCAGCACGCGTGAAGACTTGTCGCGTTGCCAGTCGATCACCCGTGTGCCGGTGATCAGCGAGAGACTGTCAGCCAGGCTCCAGCGTGCCGCCGCGACCCATCCCGTCTGTGTTTCATCCAGCGCATCTTCCGAATACTTGTCACGCACGATGTCGGGTATCGGCAGCGAGCCGTCCCAGGTGAAGATGTTGTCGATGCTCTGGAACCCCCAGAGGTTGTAGCCGTAGCTGCGGTAATAGGACTTGGCGTGGCTGGCGCCCAGGTGCAATTCATGTTCGCGGGAGAATAGCTCGAAGGGGCCGGACGCTGAGAGGTCGAACGAGGTCTGGCGCGGCTCGCCTGCCCAGCGGCCTGTCCAGGTGGAGATACCGCTGCCATCGGGATTGACCCTGCCGCTGGCAGCAGTGGCGAAGGCATCGTCATAACTGCGGCGGCTGTGCTCGGCGTTGAATTTCACTTGCCAGCCATTGCCCAGCGCATGTTCCAGGGTGGTGAACAGCGTCTTGGTTTCACGCTTGTGGTAGCTCCAGTCGGCGCCGGAGTTGAACGAGCGCGATGGTTTGAAGTGGGTACCGTTGGCGTTGTACATCGGGAAGCCGTGGTTGCCTGCTCCGTCGTTATCCATCTTCTGGTACTCCGCACCCACGGTCAGCATGGTGGCATCGCTGATGTCCCATTCCAGTACGCCATAGGCCACCTGTTTCTCCAGCTCCTGGCGGTCGACATGGCTCTTGCTGTCGCTCTTCGAGGCGACGAAACGGCCGCGTACATGGCCGCTTTCCGAGAGCTTGCCCGATACGTCCAGGTCGGTTCGGTAGCTATCCCAGGAGCCCGCCTGCACGGTCAGCTTGCGCTGCGTCTCCAGGGTCGGCTTCTTGCGGATCAGGTTCACGGTGGCACTGGGGTCGCCAGTGCCCGACATCAGCCCAGTCGCGCCGCGCACCACTTCGACCCGGTCATAAGTGACCATGTCGGCGAGGTCGTCACGAAAGCCGTAGCTGTCGGTGCGGTTGATACCGTCGACCTGGATGTTGCCGATCTCCATGCCGCGCACGTAGATGTGGTTGGCGTCGCTGCCGGCTGGGCCCATGCTGTCGACGACCACGCCGGGGGTCTGTTCGAGTACCTGGGCGATGTCGGTGAGGTTCTGATCCTCGATCTGCTGACGGGTCACCACGCTGACCGCCTGCGGCGTCTCGCGCATCGACAGGTTCAGCCCGGTCGCGGTGTTGGTCGAGCCGGTGGTGTAGCTGCCGGTGCCTTCGGTGGTGGCGCCCAACTGCGCACCGGATACGGTCATCGCACTCAGCTCCAACGCGCCTTCCTGGCTCGGGCGAACCAGTACGTAGCGCTTGTCGCCAGCCTGCTGCACCTGCAGGCCACTGCCTTGCAGCAACACGGCGAAGCCCTGATCCACCTCGTACTTGCCATGCAGGCCGCTGCTACTCAGCCCAGCCGTTTCTTCACTGCTGAAGCTGATGGTCACGCCGCTGGCGGCGGCGAACTGACTGAGCGCGGCGGCCAGGCTGCCAGCGGGAATGCTGTAGCTGAGCGGTTCGGCCCAAGCGCTGGCGGTAGCCAGCAGTGAGCCGGACAGGCTCAGGGCCAGGACTGCCTGGCGAATACTACGGGCGAGTGGAGAGGGGGATGCTGACATCGAATGGCTCCTGTTCAGGTGGCCTGGGCGGGCAGGCGGAAATGGACGTGAACATGGAGCCGAAATAGGAATGAAAATCTGTTACCCCCAAGATGAAAATATTTACGCCTCTGTGCATGCCCCCACATTTCATGCGGCACCGTGGATCGGGCGACGCTACCCCGCTCGCTGGGCTGGCGCCGTCATGCCTCGCGCGCCTCGATGCGTATCCAGTAACGGGTCATGCGGTGCATCTGGATCGGCAGGGCGTCCAGCAGGCTGGCCAGCGTGGCCTCGCTGTCGTTCAGGTTGAAGGCCCCGGATAGACGCAGGGCCGCGACCTGTGGCGAGCAGCCCAGGTAGCCGTGACGATGACGTGACAGTTCGGCGAGCACTTCGTCCAGGCGCCAGTCGACCACCACCAGCATGCCCTGCGTCCAGGCCGAGGCGCTGGCCGCTGCCGGGCGCAGCGCGCCGACCCTGGTGCTGGTGAAATCGCATGCCTGGCCGGCTTCCACTCGCACCGCCTGAGCCGTGGCCTGGCTCGGGCGGATTTCCACGGCATGTTCCTCGACTGTCACTCGTGTCTGGCTACTGGCCTGGTGCACGCCGAAGCGGGTGCCGAGCGCAAGGATGTGCCCTTCGGCGGTCTGTACGCGCAGCGGGCGCGGATCCTTGGCAGTGGTGACGAGAATCTCGCCGTGCAGCAGATGGATCAGTCGCTGCCCGGCCGTGAAGCGGATATCCACCCGGGTGTCGGTATTGAGGTCGAGGCGGCTGCCATCGGCCAGCGTTACGCGTCGCCGTTCGCCGACGCGAGTGACGTAATCGGCGCTCCACGGCGAAACCTGATAGCCCTGCCAGCCGACCAGGCCGACGCCTAGTAGCACGGCCAGCGTTTTCATCACGTTGCGGCGGCTGTGTCGGGCGTTCTCCAGGGCCAGTGCGGCGATGCCCTGTGGCGCCTGGTCGAAGCGCTGGCACAGGTTTTCCAGACGCGCCCAGGCCTGGGCGTGGCGCGGATCCTCGGTGAGCCAGGCCTGCCAGGCGGCACGCTGGGCATCGGTGACCTGGCTGTCGTTCAGGCAGACGTACCAGTCCACGGCCTGGCTGAGGGCGACCTTCATGCTTCGTCCAGCAACAGGCAGTGCATCAGCGCGCTGGCCAGGTGTTTGCGCACGGTGGTGACGGAGACTCCAACCCGCTCGGCAGCCTTCTCGTAGCTCAGGCCGTCCAGCTGCACGGCGAGAAAGATTGCGCGGGTACGTTCGCCCAGGCCATCGAGCAGGCGGTCGATGGCCAGCAGGCTATCGAGGATCAGGGCGCGGGTTTCGGCAGCGGGCTCGTAGCGCTCGGGCTGCAGTGCCAGAGCTTCGAGATAGGCCTGCTCCAGCGAGCGGCGACGATACAGATCGATCACCAGGCCGCGGGCGACGGTCGCCAGGTAATGGCGCGGTTCGCGCAGGCTGCCGGCACTGCGGGCGAGCAGCACACGGATGAAGGTGTCCTGAGCCAGGTCGGCGGCATCGGCGGAGCTGTTCAGGCGTTGACGCAGCCAGCCACGCAGCCAGCTGTGATGCTCGCGGTAGAGCACGGCCAACTGGGCGTGGTTGCCCGTTTCGGATAGCAGCGTGGACATCCAGCCTCCTGCTGAGAGATTGCGAATAAGAATTTATCGCAACTATACGCAGGAGGATGGTGGTTGGGAATGGTCGTTGAGTGGTTGCTGGCGAGTAGGCGGCCCTGCGCTCCTTCGAGCGCAGGTGCTACCCGAATCAGAAGTCCGCTTTGACCGTCAGCATGAAGTTACGCGGCTCGCCGTAGAAGTTCCCCCAGGAAACGGCACCTACGCTCTGGTAGTACTTCTTGTCGAACAGGTTGTTGCCGTTGAGCGCGACAGACCAATTTTCATCGATACGGAAGCCTACGCGGCCGCTCCAGATCGCATAACCGGCCTGCACCGAACTGACGGCGGGGCTCACGTTCGCATCTCGGTAGGTGATGTCGCTTTGTACGCTCACGCCGGCGCCGAGGTTCCAGCGCTCCAGCTCGCCGGGCAACTGGTAGTCGGCCCAGGCTCGGAATAGGTGGCGTGGGAAGTAGGTGACGGAAAAGGTCGGCTCTTGCGGGTCGAGGTTGGCGCTTTCCAGGTACTTGGTCTGGGTGTAGGTGTAGCCTGCCAGCAGTTGGAGTCGATCAACGAGCTCGCCACTGATTTCTGCTTCGAAGCCTTGCGCGCGCACCTTGCCCACGTCGCTGTAGCAGAATCCGTCGGAAGAACCCAGGCAACTGGTGCTGTAGTTCGCTTCTGCACGGTGCTCTTCGACGGTTCGGAACAGGTTGAATGCCGTATTGACGCGGCCCTGCATCAACTCACCCTTGATACCCAGCTCGTAGCTGGCGCCGGTCTTGGGCTGTATCGGGCTGTTGGACTCGTCGGTGTAAGTGCTCTGCGGCTGGAAGATGTCGGCATAGCTGGTGTACACGGACCAGTTGTCGTTCAGGTCGTAGATCAGTGCGGCAAAGGGGGTGACTTCGCCGTTCTCCTGGCTCCTGTCGTGTTGCCAGTAGTTCCAGGCGCGGGTGTAGGAGTCGCGGCTGTTGCGATACCAACTGACGCGAGAGCCCAGCACGAATGTCAGCGGTTCGGCGAGTTTCAGGCGCAGCGTGGCGTAGGTACCGAATTGCCGGGTATCCGACTCGGTGGGTACCGAACCACCACGATAGGAGTTGGGGGCGTAGAAGCTGTCCGGTGGTTCGGGAATATGCGCGTTCGGTTTGAACGGATCCTGTGTCGTGCCCAGCAATGAGGTCATATTGATGAGCGCCATGTGGTCACGGGTCTTGCCGCGGCTGGCATTGGCCCCGACGGTCAGCTCGTGTTCCAGGCCGAAGGCATCGAATTTCCCATCCAGGTAGGCGTCGAAACCGTAGTCGGTCTGGTCATAGTCGAACAGGCCTGAGTAGACATTGGATGGTGCCGATGTGGCGCCTGGAGTGACGCCGCCGTTGGTTTCGGACAGCGCGTATTTGATCTCCTGCTTGTTGCGGGTGTAAACGCTGGCGAACTTGAAGGCCCAGTCCTCGTTCAGTCGATGTGACAGGTCTGCGAAGACTGTGGTGCGCTCGCTCTCCCAGTTATTCCAGGATGCGCCCAGGCAAGTGGAGCGACTCAGCTTCAGATCTTTACCGTTGCTGGCGCGGGGAAGGCCATGCCAGCAAGGGGTGGCGTCCAGACTTTCGTAGGCGACGCCCACACCGACGGTGGTGTCTGGTGTGAGGTCATAATCCAGGGCGCCGTAGAGGATCTGATCCTCCCGTTCGCCGAGGTCGTAAAAGTACTGGCGATCCTGCTGAGCCATGACGGCACGGCCGCGCAGGGTTCCCGACTCGTTCAGCGGGCCGCCGACATCCACTTGGCCGCGGTAGTTGTCCCAGGAGCCGGCCGAAAGTGTCAGGCTGGTCGTGAATTGGTCCTGACCACGCTTACGCACGAAGTTGACCCCGCCGGCAGAACCACCGGAGCCTTTCATCATACCCGCCGCGCCCTTGAGCACTTCGACGCGGTCGTAGTAAGCCATGTCGCCCGAGAAGCTATTGGCCTGGACGTACTCCGCGCCTACGTCCAGAGGCACGCCGTCGTACTGGTACTGCCCCTGCATCATGAAGCCACGGGAGTAGAAGTACTTACCACCCATTGGGGACTCATATACCGCGATGCCCGGGGTTTTCTCCATTACCTGATCAATGCTGGTGATGTTTTGGTCATCCATATACTTGCGAGTCATGACCGTAATGGACTGCGGTGTTTCCTTCAGCGTGTGCTGGCCCTTGCCAATGGTCACTGCACTGGCGGTGTAGGAGCCGCTACCCTCGGTCATCGCATTGAGGCTGCTACCGGTTACGGTTGTCGCCCCCAACTCAAGCGCATCGCTATGCACCGCCGCCATTTCCAGCATGTAGTTGCCATTGACACTGAGCGCGCGCAGGCCGGTGCCGGCCAGCAGCCGCGCCAGGCCTTCATCCACCGAATAGCTGCCGCTGAGCCCCGGGCTGCGCTTACCGGCGGTGAGCTGGCCGTCGGCTGAAAGCAGGATGCCGGCTTCGCTGGCGAAGCGGTTAAGCGCCTGGTCGAGATTGCCTGCGGGAATGGCGTAGCTGCGGGCCTGTTCGCTGGCAATGGCCTGGGACACAGGTATGGTCAGCAGTAGCGGGCCGCCGGTCAGCAGACTGGCGAACAGGGCGTGGCGAACCGCGAGGCTCAGCCGGGAACGTGTCGAAGTGGGCAGATGCGGCATTCTGGATGATCCTCTTGAGAATGCTTCTTGGTTGAGTTCAAGAGGTATCCCGAACGAATCGGCAAAACCGACAAAGGGCTGCAGAGAAATTTTCACGATGCATTCGTGGCCGACATAGCGCTCGCCGGAGAGCTATCCGTAGGGTGCGCGATGCGCACCGCCCGGATGCCTCAATATAAGGTTGGTGCGCACGGCGCACCCTACGCGGGGCCGATCGTGACCCAGTAGCGTGTCAAGCTGTGCACCTTTACCGGCAGCGACTGCTGCAGCGCCGTCAGCACGCGGTCTGTGTCGGCCAGCGGGAATACGCCGGTCAGCGTCAGGTTGGCAACAGCCGGGTCACAGCGCAGCACGCCGGGGCGATGGCGGGACAGTTCGGCGATGAACTGTTTCAGTGGCATGCGCTCGGCGATCAGGCGGCCGTCTTGCCAGGCGATGGTGTTGGTATCGGCCCTGGCGAGTTCGCCAAACCCGGTGGCGGAGAACCAGCGACTCTGCCCGGCCTGCAAACGCAGTGGCGATGCACTGCGCGGACGCAATTCCAGCTCGCCCTCGAACAGTTTCACCTGGCTGCCACCATCACGCTGATAAACGGAAAAGCGTGTGCCCAGCGCCTGGATTTCCCCGGCTGCGGTTTCCACGATCAGCGGGCGTTGCGCCGCGTCATGGCCGCTGTCGAGCAGCAACTCACCCTCAAGCAGACGGATGCGTCGCTCGCTGGCGCTGAACAGGATATTCACCGCGCTGCCGCTGTTGAGGCTCAGCCGGCTGCCATCGGCCAGGGTGCGTTGCAGGCGCTCGCCGGTGCCGCTGTGCAGGTCGGCCATGGCCTCGCGCCATGGCAGTTGCGACTGGGCGAGGTAGCCGCTGCCGCCGACCAGCAACAGCGTGCCGAGCAGCTTGAGCGTCTGCCGTCGACGCGCATCGGGCAGTTCGCGCAGTACCGCGCAGGCGGTGTCGGCCGGCACGCCGCTCAGGGTAGTTTGCAGCTGTTCGAGGCGCTGCCAGGCGCGGCCATGTTCGGGGTCGGCGGCGCGCCATTCGCGGAAGCGGCGCTGCTGTTCGTCATCCATCTCGCCGCCCCACTGCAGCATCAACCAGTGGCTGGCCTGCTCGACGATGGCAGGGGCGATAGGTGCTTCGCTGGCGGCTTTCATTCGGCGTAGAACGCCTGATAGCAGGCAGCGATGGCGCGCAGCATGTACTTCTGCACCGAGCTGACGCTGACCCCCAGGCGCTCGGCGATCTGTGGATAAGTCAGCCCTTCGAACTGGGACAACAGGAAGGCTTCGCGCACCTTGGCCGGCATGCCGTCGAGCATGGCGTCGATCTGCGTCAGGGTTTCGATGACCATGGCGCGGGTTTCCAGCGACGGGGTTTCCGGTTCCGGCAGAGCGGCGAGGCTTTCCAGATAGGCCTGTTCGATGCGCTGGCGGCGCCACTGGTCGATCACCAGGTTGCGGGCGATCTGCGCGAGGAAGCGGCGGCCTTCGCCGTGCTCCGGCATGCGCCGTGTTACCAGCAGACGAAGGAAGGTGTCCTGGGCGATATCAGCGGCCCGCTCACGGTCGCCCAGGCGGCGGCGTAGCCAACCTTGCAGCCAGCCGTGGTGATTGTTGTAAAGCCTGTGTACGTCATCATGCAGCGATGACGGCGGCAGAACGCTGGACACCCTGGGCTCCCTGGCACGCCGATGCAGATAAGAATTGATCGCGATTGTATGGAGGCGCTGCGGATTTGGGAACAGCTGCAGTGAGAATTGGCTGAGTATTCGGATGGTTGCGTGGGGGCTGTATGCCGCACGGGCGCGGAGCGCCCTGGGCTGCGTTCCCACGCAGAGCGTGGGAACGATCATCGATGATGGGGCGGCACCAC
Source organism: Pseudomonas mendocina (assembly GCF_003008615.1). NCBI lineage: Bacteria > Pseudomonadati > Pseudomonadota > Gammaproteobacteria > Pseudomonadales > Pseudomonadaceae > Ectopseudomonas > Ectopseudomonas mendocina. Next base: position 2,134,375 of record NZ_CP027657.1, on the reverse strand, counting down.
AACATGCAGGAGGCGCTTCAGCGGCGAGTTTCTTGTCGCGGCTAAAGCCCCTTCCACAAGCCGGTATTGCCTGATGCCATACCGGCAGGCTCGCCTGTCAGTAGGTGTAGCTCAGGGAGGTCATCACGTTACGTGGCGCGCCGAACGCGGCCATGTTGCCGGCGATGGCCAGGTAGTACTCCTTGTTGAACAGGTTGTTGACGCTGATCGACGCCGATAGGTGCTCGTTGATGTCGTAGCGGCCCAGCAGGTTGACCAGCATGTAACTGCCCTGCTCGACGAAGGCGTTGTCGTGGGTGCGGCTTTCCCAGTTGAAGCCACCGCCGATGGTGAACTTGTCCAGCGTGCCCGGCAGCCGGTAGGTGGTGAAGGTCTTCAGGCTGTGCAGCGGCACTCGCGGGAGGATGCGCTCATCGTCGTCGTTGCGGCTTTCGCTGTAGGCATAGCCGCTGCTGAACTGCCAGCCTTCGGCCAGTTCGCCGGCCAACTCCAGTTCCACGCCTTCGGTGGTGGCTTTGGTGCCTATGTAGGAGAAAGAGATGGCGTCCCATACCGCCAGATTTTCCTGCTCGGTCCTGAACAGGGAAAGACTGGCGTTGAGGGCGCCGTCATTGAAACGGGCCTTGATGCCGGTTTCGTAGCTGGTGCCCTCGGTGGGGTCGATGGGCGAGTTGGAGTACAGATTGGTCAAGTAGTCATGCGGCTGGAAGATCTTGGTGTAGCTGGCATAGATCGCCCAGGTTTCATCGAGATCGTGAACGATACCGGCATAGGGGATAAAGATCCCACTGCGTTTGTCCGTCGTCTTGGTGCGAGCGCCGGTGCTGTAGGTGACCGCCTCGCGGCTGTTCTTCCAGTCAATCACGCGGCTGCCGAGCAGCAACTTGGTGTCGTCGCTCAGGTGCAGCCGTGTGCTGACAAAGGCGCTGCGCTGGTCTTCCCGGGTATCCGACTTGCCGCTCTTGGTGAAGGACGGCTTGGGTACATCGTCGGTCCAGCTATCCAGATTGAGGTTGCTGAACGCCGGCGAGATCCGGGTCGTGCTGGGTGCATAGGTGTCGAGTTGCGAAAGCGTGAAGCCGCCGATCAACTCATGCTCGCGGCCCAATAGCGAGAATGGCCCGGTGACGTAGGTATCCAGGCTGTCCTGCTCGCTGTGCCCGATATAACGCTGGAACACCAGGCCGGGCATGGTATTGGTCGCCTGATTGGCCGCTCCGCTCAGCCCCGCGCCAGTGGCGTCATGCTTGTAGTCGGCGTGGCTGAACTCGCTCTTCAGGCTCCAGCCGGAGTCGAACTGATGTTCGATGGAGGTGAAGACGTTCTGCAGCTCGTGGTCGTAGTAGGCCCAGCCTGGGCTGTCGTTATCGCCAGCGTCGGCGCCGGTGGGCTGACCGTTGCTGTAGTACACCGGGAAGGTGTTGGTCTGCGACGTGCTCTTGCGCTTTATCTGGCTGGCGCCGAGGGTGAGTATGGTCGACTCGCTCAGGTCCGCCTCGACGATGCCGTAGAGCGTCTGGTACTCCTGCTCGAAGTTGTCGGTCCAGCCATGCTGGTTCTTGTAGTCGGCGACGAAACGCCCGCGCAGGTTGCCGCTTTCGGTCAGCGGGCCGGAGACATCGGCCATGCTGCCGTAGCGATCCCAACTGCCTGCCTCCACGTTGAGCTTTAGCTGCGGCTCGAAGGTCGGCCGCTTGCGGATCATGTTGACGGTAGCGGATGGGTTGCCCAGGCCGCTCATCATGCCGGTGGCACCTTTGACGATCTCGACCCGGTCGTACAGGGCGGTACTCTGCACGTAGTTCGACATGGATGCCGAACTGGGCACGCCATCGACCTGGTAGTTGCGGATGTTCGAGCCGCGCGCCCAGATCTGCGGGCCGTCGCCACCGCCGGAGAAGGGTTTGACGATTACCCCGGTGGTCGCGCTGAGCGCATCGGGCAGGTTGTCCAGATTCTGGTCTTCCATGCGCTGCTGGGTCAGCACGGTGATCGACTGCGGGGTTTCCTGCAGCGACAGGTTGAGCCTCGTGGAACTGCTGGTCGAGCCAGTGGTGTAGCTACCGGTGCCCTCGGTGATCGAACCCGGTGCCTTGCCGGAAATACTCATCACCGACAGTTCCAGGGCGTTACCGCTGTTGCTCGCTGGGATGATGCTGAAATCACTCGAGCCGCTGGCGACCGCCTGCAACCCGCTACCCACCAACAACTGTGCAAAACCCTGTTCCACGCTATAGCTGCCCTGCAAACCTGGGCTTTGCTTGCCATTGGTAAGCGTCGCATCGAACGACAGCACTACACCCGCCTCGTTGGCGAAACGGCTAAGCACCGAGCCCAGGGTCCCAGCGGCTATGGCGTAGGTCTTTACCGCCTCTTCGGCGTGGGCCTTGCTGGCGTCGCTCAACAGCGGCAGGATAAAGCCAGCGTTCAGAGCCAGGGTGGCGCCGAGGATGGCGATGGCCAGAGGCTTTCTGGCGTGCTGGTGGATATGCGACATGAGGGCTCCTTCAAATACCGGTAAGGCGGTTTGCAGGAGAGGTCGAGCGAGATTGGAAAACCGACAATCGCTAATGAAAAATATTTTCACTTGCGCGCTTTGATGCTTACCCAATAGCGCGTGCGGGTCTCGATGCGCACCGGCAGCGCCTGGGCGATGGCGCTCAGGGCACGGTCGATATCGTCCAACGGGTAGGCGCCGGAAAGACGCAAACCGGCAACGTCATCGGCACAAACGATGACACCAGGACGGTAGCGCTGCAGTTCGGCCAGGGTACGATCCAGGCGCCAGTCATCGATCACCAGGCGTCCTTGGCTCCAGGTACTGTGATTAAGGTCGATGGGGTGCGGGGTTGCCAGTGCGCCAGCAGCGAAGTCCAGCCCCATGCCGCTCTCGACACGGACTTCTTCACGGCCCGGTGCGTTACGCACGGCGACGGCATGCTCCAGCACGCTGAGCGTGGTGCGATCTTCATGCTGACGCACGTTAAAGCGCGTGCCCAAAGCGCGCATCTCGCCATGGGCGCTGCGCACCTTGAACGGGCGCGAATCCTTGGCCGTCTCGATAAGGATTTCACCGGCACGCAGAATGATTAGCCGTTGCTGGGCGTCGAAGCGGATATCCACCGCGCTGGCGGTGTTGAGGATCAGGCGGGTGCCATCCTGCAGGGTCAGGCTACGCCGTTCGCCGGTGGCGGTGCGTTGGTCGGCCAGCCAGATCGGACTCTGCCGGTAGCCCGTCCAGGCCAGGCTGGAAACGCCCAGGCCGAGCACCAGGCCCTTGAGCAGGGTGCGCCGAGTCGCCTGCACGCTCGCTCCCATGGCGCGGCGCGCCAGCGGCCCAGGCAGGCCCTGGAGTTCGGCCTGCAGGTCTTCCAGGCGCTGCCAGGCCCATTGGTGCAAGGCGCTCTGCCGGTGCCAGGCCTGCCATTGCTGCTGCGTCTGCGCGCAGCTCGGGGCGGCGCCGAGGCGGGCATGCCAGTGGGCGGCATCGCGCAGCGCCAGGCGCTGTTCGGCGGCGTTCACCCTTCGGCATCCAGGGCGAACAACAGGCACTGAGTGGTGGCCTTGGCCATGTACTTGGTCACCGAACTGACGGAAACCTCCAGGCGCTGGGCGATTTCGGCATAGCTCAGGCCTTCCAGCTGCGCGAACAGAAACGCCTGGCGCACCTTGGTGCCGAGGCCGTCGAGCATGGCATCGAGTTGCAGCAGGGTTTCCAGCATCAGCAGGCGCTGTTCCGGCGAGCATTCCTGCAACTCGGGCTCCTGCGTCAGGGCTTCCAGGTAGGCCTGCTCCAGGCTGCGTCGACGCAGGTGATCGACCATCACCCGCTTGGCCACGGTCGCCAGAAAGCTGCGCGGCTCGCGTAATGGATGAGCCACGGTGGAAGCGATCAGGCGTACGAACGTGTCATGGGAAATGTCCTCCGCGCGCTGCCGGTCGCCCAGGCGCTTGCGCAGCCAGCTCTGCAGCCAGCCGGCGTGATCGCGATAGAGGCAGTGCATTTCATCGTGCAGCGAGGCGCGGGACACCCGGATCTTCCTTTGACAAAAGCGATGCGGATAAGAATTGATCGCGATTGTATTCGGGTGACTCTGTTTTTGAAACAACAGTCGAGGGAAAAGGCTCAATGCCGCCAGGACATTGCGAAGGGCATCGGTGGAGAGAAAGGCATTTGGTTGTTCGAGGCTTTTAGAGGCTTTTCGGGTCGACCCGGGCGCCGAGCAGTTGGCAGAAGGTCTCTGCGGCGGTGTCTTCGGCGTCGGCGCGACTGCGCAGTTGGCGGTGGACGTATTGCAGCAGCCAGCGGTGGTGGTCGATGAAGGAAAATCCCAGCTTGGAGGCAGTCGACAAGAGAGGTGTCTCATAATGAATGAGAACTTGTCGCATTTTTGCGATCTGGCGAGGTGCCTGTAAATGACACTTCTGCTGCGGCGGCTAGTCTCAAGGGGGAACCCTCAGGACTCAGGAGTCCATCATGTCCACCCAGCATACCTATAAGAAGATCGAGATCGTCGGCTCGTCCCGTACCAGCATCGAGGATGCCATCGAGAACGCTTTGGCCGAATGTGCCAAGAGCGTGCGCAATATGGATTGGTTCGAGGTCGTCGACACCCGTGGGCATATCGAGGACGGCAAGGTCGGCCACTATCAGGTGACGCTCAAGGTCGGCTTTCGCCTCAGCGGTAGCTGAGGCCTTGCGCCTTGAGAAAGGCGACGAAGGTCTCGCCGGCGATTAGTGTCCATTGCGGGTGCTGGATGGCCAGCTCTGCAAGCAGTTGATGGCTGATGAAACCGGCTGCACTGGTGATCAAAATACGCATGGAAGGTTCCTGGCGGCGTACCCGTTCAACGGCCGAACGCCTAGCAAACCAGTGCGTGACGATTCGATAAACGGGCCTTGTGATTGTTGTTCTAGCCCGTGCTCAGGCTAGGCGGATGCAGCCGGCCAGTGAGGGTGGCGATTCACGCCAGGCGGACGAATGATGTGGCGTCGCGCACAGCTGTAACGGCTGCAAGTGGCGAGGCGTGCCTGGATCGGGCAAGCTGCTCGCGCTCATTCAGGGAGGAATGCCATGTTCAGGAACGTGCTGATGATGCTCAGCCTATTGTCGCTCGTGGGTTGCATCGACCACGAAACACCGCTCGCCGAAGAGCGGCGACTGCTGCTCAGCAGTGAGGATTTCGCGGCCTATGAGGCGCCGGCCGAAGGCCGTTACGAGAAGCTGGTGACCTACGCGGCGCGCAGCATCGACCTCAGTTTCGAGAGTGAGGACAGCGACTGGTTCTATCTCTACAGCGGCGTCTCGCTCTACCCGCGGCCCGCTGATGCGTTGATGACCAGTTATGCCGAGACCTTCGGTGCGTCGTTCGGTCTGCGCGACAGCGGCCTGGCCCAACAGGAGCTGGAACTGGACACGCAGCTGGCGACCCGCGCCAGTCTCAGGTTGCTGACCCAGGATGGTGAGCCGGTGGGCAACCTGTTCTATGCCACGGTCGGCAACAAATCGATGTTCACCATCTTCACGGGCGTGTATTTCGAGCAGGCCGACGACTTCGAAGCGTTCATCGAACCCAAATTGCTGGCCTTGCGCGAATATGACCATGCCGACCCGGTGCTGAGCTGGGTCGGCGACAAGCTGGGGTTTGCCTCCGACTGAACTGTTCCGCTTCCTGGGATCAGCCGAAGAACCAGTAGGTGACGGTGATCGCGGCGATCACCCCGGCCAGCTCCGCCAGCAAGGCGCAGCCTACGGCGTGGCGTGCACGCTGGATACCGACCGCGCCGAAGTACACTGCCAGCACGTAGAAGGTGGTTTCCGTACTGCCCTGGATGATCGCCGCGGCCAGCGCCGGGAAGCTGTCCACACCATGGCTTTGCATGGTCTCGATCAGCATGGCGCGTGCCGCGCTGCCGGAGAACGGCTTGACCAGCGCGGTGGGCAGCGCCTCGACGAAGCGGGTGTCCCAGCCGAAGGCCTCGACCATCCAGCGGATGCCGTCGAGACCGAACTCCAGGGCGCCCGAGGCGCGCAGCACACCAATGGCGCAGAGCATCGCCACCAGGTATGGCAGCAGGCTCTTGGCGATGTCGAAGCCTTCGCGCGCGCCCTCGATAAACTGCTCGTAGACCTTGACCTTGCGCAGCGCACCGACTACCAGGAAGGCCAGGATCACCCCAAACAGCGTCAGGTTGCCGAGCAGCGATGACAGCGCCGCCAGTGCCGTGGCGCTCAGGCCGGCCAGCAGCGCCATGAAGCCGCCGAGCAGCAGTGCACCGGGAATCAGATAGGCCAGCACCACCGGATCCCATAGTCGCAGGCGCTGCATCAGGGCCACCGACAGCAGGCCGACCAGGGTCGAGGCGCTGGTCGCCAGAAGAATCGGCAGGAATACCAGGGTTGGGTCTTCGGCGCCCTGCTGCACGCGGTACATGAAGATCGATACCGGCAGCACGGTGAGCGACGAAGCGTTGAGCACCAGAAAGAGAATCTGCGCGTTGCTGGCCGTGAGCTTGTCCGGGTTCAGCTCCTGCAGGCTGCGCATGGCCTTGAGGCCGATGGGCGTGGCGGCGTTGTCCAGGCCCAGGCCATTGGCGGCGAAGTTCATGGTGATCAGCCCGAGCGCGGGATGGCCGCGCGGTACTTCCGGCATCAGGCGGGCGAACAGCGGGCCCAGTACGCGCGCCAGCGCATCCACCAGGCCGGCTTGCTCGGCGATTCTCAGCAGGCCGAGCCACAGGGTCATGGTGCCGAACAACAGCACCATCACTTCCACCGAAAGCTTGGCCATGGCGAACAGGCTTTCGACCATGGCACCGAACACCGTCGGGTCATCGCCGATCAGCCAGCGGGAAAAGCCCGCGACTGCTGCCACCAGAAAAAAGCTCAGCCACAGGCCATTGAGCATGCCGCACCCCCTCGTCGTTCTGGCGGGGGATGATAACGCGCCGGCCGCCTCTATGGGACGGCCGGCAAACTGCCGTTACTCAGAGCCTGTTCAAAGTCTCGCGAGCTAGAGCAATGCAAGGCGAAAACAGGCGAGGACGCGGAGTTTACGAGCTGTAAATGAGCAGTCCGAGCCTGTTTTTAACGCCGCAGTGCCGACGCGCAGCAGACTTTGAACAGGTTCTTAGGGAGGCTGACACCTCATCGCGGTCTGGCGCGACGGATGTGTGGGCGAACCCTAGTACCAGTTGGGGTCGCTGCGCAGCTGTTCCATCAGCATCTGCTGGACTTCCTCGTCCGGCTCACCCAACCAGCGCAGGCTGGCATGTTCGCTGGGCGCACGGTCTTCCGGCAGGCCTTGAGGCACCTGCACATAAAGTGCGTAGGCGTCGTCATCATTCCATTCGAAGGCGACGTAGACCCGCTGGCTGAAGCAGTTCTGCACCTCGCAGACCTGGCCGACCAGATAGCGATCACCGTCGGCTTCCACCGACTGCATAGGTGTCGACAGGCCGCTGAGGTTCATCAGCCAGTCTGGCAGGCGTTCCTCGTTCTTCACCACGTCCTGCCAGGCATTGCGGTTCTCGGCATTGCTGGTCAGCAGCTCGGCAGGGTGAAAGGTGGCATCACGGTCGGCGGCCTGGGCCGCCAGGGCGCCGCCCAGCAACAGGGCGGCGGCAATGGCGTGGATTGACTGCATCAACCTCTCCTTACAAACGTGGGCGACGGCCCATGATGAACGAGATGACGAACAGCACCAGGAAGACCACGAACAGAATCTTGGCGATCCCGGTAGCGGTGCCGGCGATACCACCGAAGCCCAGTACAGCAGCGACAATGGCGATGATCAGGAAGGTAATTGCCCAGCTCAGCATGGCGTTTCTCCTCGGTGGATCAGTGAGTAATGGCCCAGGTAGGCCAGGGGTCTTGCGTATTGCTCGGTTGCGCTTGTGGCTGGCGTGCATTGCCTTCGGGCAGCTCCAGCTCGGCGGTGTTGCGGCTTGCGCACAGGGTCTGGCCAACCAGCATGACGCTGGCGAGCGTCAGGCCGAGCAGTAGCAGCAGGCTGGCAATCAGCAGGGCGACTATCCACATGGCGGTTCTCCTGTCGGGCGGCGTGGCAGCTTCATGAAGGTGTCTGCGTTGCCTGTCTCCAGTTTCGAGATCGGTACCTATCGATCCTTTGCAGTAGTCATTGCACTGCCCGTGCCAGCCTGCGCGTTCAAATAAAATCATTGAAAATCAGTAGGTTATTTTTATCGGGAAATAACGGCGGCGGGCATCCTGCCCGACGAGCCCATTGCGGGTCGTGCGTTTTGCCCGATAAGCCAGCTGTGGCGGTGTCTGCAGCGCCATCTAGAGTGGTCGCTCGGCGACTGTTCAGTCGGTATACTCGCCGAGCCCACCTGCTATGCGGGTTCCGCGCCCAGAACAACAACCGCGCCGCGAGTCTCGAGCCGATGAACGACTACGAACAGGAAGATCCGATCCCCCAGGGCGACCTTGCCCTGCAGATCACCGCCTTGCCGCGCGAGACCAATGGTTTCGGGGATATCTATGGCGGCTGGCTGGTATCGCAGATGGATCTGGCCGGCACCGCCATGGCCAGCAAGATCGCCGGTGGTCGCGTCGCTACGGTAGCCATCGATCGCATGGCCTTTCTCGTACCGGTTGCCGTGGGTGCGCAGTTGTCGTTCTACACGCAGGCGCTGGAAGTGGGGCGTAGCTCGATCCAGATGATGGTCGAGGTGTGGAGCGACGATCCGTTGTCCAATGAATGGCGCAAGGTCACCGAGGCGGTGTTCGTTTTTGTCGCCATCGATGGCAGCGGCCGCACTCGTCCGGTACCGCCACGGCGCGGCTGAGCCGAACCGATCGCCTGCGGCAATATCCGTTAACGAAAACGCCGGCCCTGAGGCCGGCGTTTTTCCGTGTGCCAGAAACCCGTTGGGGATCAGCCGCGGATGTTGTAGATGTCTTTCTCGTTGCTTTCTGCATAGTCGTACAGACGCTGCAGATAGGCTTTCTGGTGTTCCCAGACTTTCTTCGCGGCCGGGTCGGCGTTGGCCGAGGTCTCGACCACTTCGGCAGCCACTTCCTTCAGGCGGGCCAATACTTCGTCAGGCAGGCGACGGACATCGACGCCCTCGGACTTGAGCTGCTCCATGGCCTCCATGTTCTTGGCGTTGTAGTCGTCGAGCATGTCGCCGTTGACGTCGCGGGCAGCGGCGCGAACGATGGCTTGCAGATCCGGCGGCAGGGTTTCCCAGGCCTTCAGGTTGACGTCCAGCTCGAACAGTACGCTCGGCTCCTGCCAGCCCGGGGTGTAGTAGTGCTTGGCAGCCTTGTGCAGGCCCAGAGCCAGGTCGTTGTACGGGCCGATCCACTCGGTGGCGTCGATGGCGCCAGTCTGCAGGGCAGTGAAGATTTCACCCGCCGGCATGTTGACCACGGTGCCGCCCATCTTGGTCAGCACTTCGCCGCCCAGGCCCGGGGTGCGCATCTTCAGGCCTTTGAAATCATCGACCGAATTGATTTCCTTGTTGAACCAGCCAGCGGTCTGTACGCCAGTGTTACCGCACGCCATCGGCAGTACGCCAAATGGTTTGTACACCTCTTCCCACAGCTTGATGCCGCCGCCGTGGTGCAGCCAGGCGTTCATTTCCTGAGCATTGGGGCCGAACGGCAGGGCGCAGAAGAACTGTGCCGCCGGTACCTTGCCCTTCCAGTAGTACGGTGCGCCGTGCCCCAGTTCGGCGGTACCGCGGGAAACGGCGTCGAAGACTTCCAGCGCCGGAACCAGTTCGCCAGCCGCATAGATGCGAACCTTCAGGCGACCATTACTCATTTCATCGACCAGCTTGGCGAAGCGCTCTGCGCCTACGCCCACGCCAGGGAAGTTTTTCGGCCAGGAGGTGACCATTTTCCAGGTGAAGGTTTGAGAACTCGAGCCCTCTTGAGGCGCTGCGGCGTTTTTCGAGTCTTCTTTGCAACCTGCGAGGGCGGTTGCTGCAAGGCCTACACCCGCTGCGGCGAGTATGTCGCGACGTTTCATTCAATGCTCCTTTTTTTGTTGTATTGGTCTGACCACGGGATCGCCGGCGTCAAACCCGTCCTGAGTAACATAAGGTGGCGACACCCTCAAGCTACAGAAGTGCGACTAAAGTTGTAGTGGCATTGCTGATCCCCGCATGGCCTGCATAAAATCGCCGGCCGCAGCCCACAAGGATGCGCGCGGCGCGATGGCAGGCCAACAGGCTCGTCGTCATGTCCCTAAACCATAATGATAAGGACTCCTTATGTCCGACAAGCCTTCAATCCCCCTCAAGCTTGCATACCTCATTGACGGCCTTAATGGCTGGCTCGGCAGAATAATCGCTTGGTTCACCCTGTTCCTCGTCCTCGGTACGGCTGTGGTCGTGGTGCTGCGCTATGGCTTCGGCATTGGCGCCACCGCTCTGCAAGAGGGCGTGCTCTACGCTCATGCGCTGGTGTTCATGGGCGCCGCTGCCTGGGTTCTGCAGCGTAACGGCCACGTGCGCGTGGACATCTTCTTCCAGAAATTCAGCGGTCGTCGTCAGGCAGTGGTGGAGCTGCTTGGCAGTCTGTTCCTGCTCCTGCCGGTGTGTCTGTACCTGGGCTGGGCCAGCTGGGATTACGTGACCAACTCCTGGGCGACCAAGGAAATTTCCAATGAAACCGGCGGGCTGCGGTTCGTCTACCTGCAAAAGAGCATCATCCTGCTATTGGCAGTGGGCATGAGCCTGCAAGGCCTGTCCAACCTGATCAAGGCTGCGTACGTCATCGCTGGCCGCATCCCGGCGCCGGAGGTGAAACATGGCTGAGTTCATGGCGATTCTGCTGTTCGTCAGCATCTGTGTGGTGCTGATGGCGGGTTATCCGGTGGCCTTCACGCTGGCTGGTGTCTCCTTGTTGTTCGCCGGCATCGGTGTGCTGACTGGCACCTTCGACCCGGGCTATCTGAGCGCCCTGCCGAACCGCCTGTTCGGCATCATGAACAACCAGACCATGCTGGCTGTGCCGCTGTTCGTGTTCATGGGCGTGATGCTGGAAAAGTCCAAGGTCGCCGAAGACCTGCTGGAATCCATGTCCCGTCTGTTCGGTAGCCTGCGTGGCGGCCTGATCATCTCGGTCTGCGTGGTGGGCGCCCTGCTCGCTGCTTCGACCGGTATCGTCGGTGCTACCGTGGTGACCATGGGCCTGCTGGCCCTGCCGACCCTGCTCAAGCGCGGTTACGATCCAGGTATCGCCACCGGTACGCTGGCGGCCACTGGCACCCTGGGTCAGATCATTCCGCCGTCGATCGTACTGGTGCTGCTGGGCGACGTGATGTCCAGCGCCTACCAGCAGGCGCAGCTGAAGATGGGCATCTTCTCGCCGAAGACCGTATCGGTGGGCGACCTGTTCATGGGCGCGCTGATCCCTGGTCTGATGCTGGTCGGCCTGTACGTGCTGTATCTGGTCGTGATGATCTTCATCAAGCCGGAGAAGATGCCGGCGATTCCCAAGGAAGAGCTGGGCGAGGTGGAGTGGGGCAAGCTGCTCGGCGCCCTGGTTCCGCCGCTGGCGCTGATCGTCATCGTGCTCGGTTCGATCCTTGCCGGTTTCGCTACGCCGACCGAGGCAGCAGCCATCGGTGCCGTGGGTGCGACCCTGCTGGCGCTGTTCAAGGGGCAGCTCAATCTGGGACAACTGCGCAGCGTTGCGCACGGCACCACCGACATCACCTGCATGGTGTTCCTGATCCTGATTGGTGCTTCGCTGTTCTCCCTGATCTTCCGCGGCTTTGGTGGCGAGCATCTGATCGAGGAAGTATTCCACTCGCTGCCAGGCGGCGTGCTGGGTGCGTTCTTCCTGGTGATGCTGGTGATCTTCCTGCTCGGCTTCATCCTCGACTTCATCGAAATCATCTTCGTGGTGGTGCCGATCGTAGGTCCAGTGCTGCTGGCCATGGGGCTCGACCCGATCTGGCTGGGCGTGATGATCGCGCTGAACCTGCAGACGTCCTTCCTCACCCCGCCGCTGGGTTTCTCGCTGTTCTACCTGCGCGGTGTCACGCCACGTTCGGTGACCACCGGCACCATGTACCGCGGCGTGATTCCCTTCATTGGCATCCAGTTGCTGATGCTGGTGATCGCCTACCTGTTCCCAGGCATCATCACCTGGCTGCCGGAACAGATTTACGGCAAGTGATGCTGTTGCGGTCATGACAAAACGCCCGTCCTCGTGACGGGCGTTTTGCTTTTTGCGTTGTCACATTATTCATCATCTATCCCAACGAGAGATCGTCATGAGCACTGCCCAAGTCGAATGCGTGGAACTGGATCAACTGACCTGCTGGCGGATTCGTGCCGCCGAGAGCGAATTACTGGTTGCTCAGCAGGGCGCGCAGATTCTCAGCTACCAGCAGGGTGACCAGCCGCCGTTGATCTGGTTGAGCCCGGATGCTGCTTATAAAGGTGGCCAGAGCGTGCGCGGCGGTGTGCCGATCTGCTGGCCCTGGTTCGGCGACCTGCGGCGCAATCCACAGGCCGTGCAGGCGCACTACCAGCAGGACGAGGCGCCGGCCCACGGGCTGGTGCGGGCGCTGGACTGGGAACTGCTGGGGATCGACGAGGAAGACGATGCGGTGACTCTGCGTTTCGCCTACGACACGCGTGATCAGCCATTGGCGGGATGGCCCCGCGATGCCGGTCTGAGCTTCGTCGTGCGCTTGGCGCAGGATCTCAGCATGAGTCTGGAAACCCACAACCGCAGCGATACGCCTCTGGTTCTTAGCCAGGCGTTGCACACCTATTTTGCCGTCAGCGATGTGCGCCAAGTCAGCGTCGAAGGGCTGGAGGGCTGTCGCTATCTCGATACCCTGCAAGGCTGGCAGGAACTGCGCCAGCAGGGCGAGCCGACCTTTGGCGCAGAGACGGATCGTATCTATCTCGACACGCCGGCTCGCTTGAGCATCGTCGATCCTGGCTGGAAGCGGCGTATTCACCTGGATGCCCGCGGTTCGCGTTCGGCGGTGCTGTGGAACCCTTGGGTCGACAAGGCGCAGCGGTTGTCGCAGTTCCCCGACGATGCCTGGCAGGACATGCTGTGTATCGAGACGGCCAACCTGATGGAGGATATCGTGCAGCTGCAGTCCGACGAACGGCACCGGCTCGAACTGCGTCTTTCCAGCGAACCGTTGCGTCCCTGAATCCCTCCCATGTTTTTCATGTGCCCTGGCATAAAAGCCAGGGCAGTAACCGCGCTCGGCATCACAAAAAATAATGGCAAGTCGCCATTAAATGTGACGTGCCACTAATTTGCCAGTAAGTAATTTCCTACAACTAACGGCGAACTTGTCTGAGTGGCAAAGCCACGATAGGAACTTGTTAGAAGTGCATTATGAATTATCGTGACTGATGTTCTGGTAATAATTTGAAAGATCTCTTCGAATGTTAGGTATTTCACACTTCGGGCGGTTGCTCACCTTCGATCATGGGGCTAGGATGCCCGTCCTATAAGGCTCTTGCGCAATTTGTTGCACAAGAAAGTGCGCAAAAAGTTGCGCACTTTGATGTTTCAACTGGGCTGGATGGTTCAGTTTACTGTCACGGAAGTTGCCCTCTTTAATAGTTGAGTCATGGAATGACGTACTCCAGCAAGCTGACCGCGCATTATCTCAATTTGGCCAAGTCTCCTATTAATGAAGGAAACTTCGCCGGTGAGGATGTACGCTATTCCAGCGAATACGAGATGCTGGAAACCGAGCTGGGCAAGGCCTCGTCCCTGCATGAAACCGCTGCCATCGACTGGCAGAAGGTGAGGGAAGGCAGCGAGAACCTGCTGACCACTCAATCCAAGGATCTGCGCGCCGCCACCTGGCTGACCTGGGGGCTGTTCCAGCGCGAGTCCTTCGCCGGCCTGCAGGCCGGCCTGAATCTTCTGCACTACCTCTGCGAGCACCACTGGCACGAGCTGCATCCGCGCAAGCCGCGAACCCGCGCCGCCGCCCTCAACTGGCTGCTGCCGCGCCTGGAGCAGGCGCTGGCCGAGCATGTGCCGATCAGCGAGCAACTGCCGCTGTTCCGCCGTCTGGCCGAGCACCTGCATGGCCTCGAGGCCAGCCTGTCGAGCCATCTCGGCGAAGATTCGCCGCTGCTGCTGCCGCTGTGCCGTCGCCTCGACGAGCAGATCAAGCGCGCCAGCCAGGGCCAGGCCGAGCCCGGCGCCGTGGGCGCCGCCATCGCCCAGGTCAAGCAGGTCGCCACCCAGATCATCACCGGCACCGGCCCCATCGAGAACGAGAAGGACGCGCACAAGGCCCTGCGTACTCAGCAGGACGCGGCCCGTCCGCTGTGCGCCTGGTGGCTGAAGAACAAGGCCACCGACCTCAAGCCGTTGCGCCTGTCGCGCACCCTGCTGTGGCTGCCCATCGAGTCGCTGCCCGAGCGTAACGCCGAACACATCACCGCCCTGCGCGGCCTGCCGGCCGACAAGCTGGCGTCTTACAAGGAACGCTTCGCCCAGGGCGCCTATGCCGATTTGCTCGCCGACCTCGAAGCCAGCATCGCCCGCGCGCCGTTCTGGCTCGACGGCCAGCGCCTGGTCTGGGAGTGCCTGCAGGAACTCAAGGCCGAGCAGGCCATGCGCGAAGTTGAAATCCAGTTCGCCCTGTTCCTGCAGCGCGTTCCCGGCCTCGACGAACTGCGCTTCCACGACGGCGTGCCCTTCGCTGACGCCGAAACCCGTGCCTGGATCGGCGCTCACGTGCTGCCGCACCTGCAGGCGCCGGAAATCGAGAAGAAGCCTGCCGCCAGCGAGATGGGCGCCACGCCACCCTGGGAAGAAGCCTTGCAGAAGGTGCTGCCCGGCCTGCGCAAAGACGGCTTGAAGGCCGCCGTGCAGCAGCTCAAGGAAGGCATGTCGCGCGCCCGTGGCGGGCGCGAGCGCTTCTTCTGGCAACTGACCCTGGCCCGTCTGTGCTTCGCCGCGAAGAAGTACGACCTGGCCAAGACCCAACTCGAATCACTCGACCAGACGCTGCAGGCCTCCGGCCTCGGCGAGTGGGAACCCGATCTCGCTCTGGATGTGCTGCGTCTGCTGCACAACTGCTGCGAGCTCCTGCCGCAGAACCATGCGGTGCGCGACAGCAAGGACGAGATCTATCGCAGGTTGTGCCACCTCGACCTCGAGGTGGTGCTGGAGTAAGGCGCCAACACGCCAATCAAGGCCTCCGGGCCATCAACGCAAAGGAGAACACCCATGGCCAAAGAAGGCTCGGTAGCCCCCAAGGAACGCATCAACGTCACCTTCAAACCCGCCACCGGCGGCGCTCAGGAAGAAATCGAACTGCCGCTGAAACTCATGGTGCTCGGCGATTTCACTCAGCGTGCCGACGATCGCAAGATCGAAGACCGCAAGCCCATCAGCATCGACAAGAACAGCTTCGATGAAGTGCTGGCCAAGCAGGAGCTGAACCTGACCTTCGCCGTGCCGAACCGCCTGCAGGACGAGCAGGAAGGCGACGAGCTGGCCGTGCAGTTGAAGATCAACTCCATGAAGGACTTCAACCCGGCCAACCTGGTCGACCAGGTTCCCGAGCTGAAGAAGCTGATGGAGCTGCGCGACGCCCTGGTCGCCCTGAAAGGCCCGCTGGGCAACGCCCCGGCTTTCCGCAAGGCCATCGAGAGCGTGCTCTCCGACGACGACTCGCGCGACCGCGTGCTCGGCGAACTGGGCCTGGCCGCCCAAGGCAAGCTCGATTCCTGATTCTCACTGACAAGGACGCATATTCATGAGCACGACTAGCGCAGCAGTAGAAGGCGGCCGCAGCGCCGCTGAACTCGGCATCCTCGACCGCATCATCGCGGAAACCAAGCTGACTCCGGACGACGAAGCCTACGACATCGCCAAGCGTGGTGTGTCGGCCTTCATCGAAGAGCTGCTCAAGCCGCAGAACGAAAACGAGCCGGTGAAGAAGGCCATGGTCGACCGCATGATCGCGGAGATCGACGCCAAGCTCAGCCGGCAGATGGACGAAATCCTCCACCATGAGCAGTTCCAGGCTCTGGAATCCTCCTGGCGCGGCCTCAAGCTGCTGGTGGATCGCACCAACTTCCGCGAGAACATCAAGCTGGAGATTCTCAACGCCTCCAAACAGGATCTGCTCGATGACTTTGAAGACAGTCCGGAAATCGTTCAGTCCGGTCTGTACAAGCACATCTACACCGCCGAGTACGGCCAGTTCGGTGGCCAGCCGGTCGGCGCCCTGATCGCCAACTACTTCTTCGATCCGAGCGCCCCGGACGTCAAGACCCTGCAGTACGTCGCCTCGGTGGCCTGCATGTCCCACGCGCCGTTCATCGCTGCTGCCGGCCCGAAATTCTTCGGCCTGGAGACCTTCACCGGCCTGCCGGATCTGAAGGATCTGAAAGACCACTTCGAAGGCCCGCAATTCACCAAGTGGCAGAGCTTCCGTGAGCAGGAGGATGCCCGCTACGTCGGCCTGACCGTACCGCGCTTCCTGTTGCGCAACCCGTACGACCCGGAAGACAACCCGGTGAAGACCTTCGTCTACAAGGAAAACGTGGCCAACAGTCACGAGCACTACCTGTGGGGCAACACCGCTTACGCCTTCGCCAGCCGTCTGACCGACAGCTTCGCCAAGTTCCGCTGGTGCCCGAACATCATCGGCCCGCAGAGCGGTGGCGCGGTGGAAGACCTGCCGCTGCACCACTTCGAGAGCATGGGCGAGATCGAGACCAAGATCCCCACCGAAGTGCTGGTGTCCGACCGTCGCGAGTATGAGCTGGCCGAGGAAGGCTTCATCGCCCTGACCATGCGCAAGGGCAGCGACAACGCCGCGTTCTTCTCCGCCAACTCGGCGCAGAAGCCGAAGTTCTTCGGCATCAGTGAAGAAGGCAAGACCGCCGAGCTGAACTACAAGCTGGGCACCCAGCTGCCATACATGTTCATCGTCAACCGCCTGGCTCACTACCTGAAAGTGCTGCAGCGCGAGCAGATCGGTGCCTGGAAAGAGCGTACCGACCTTGAGCTGGAACTGAACAAGTGGATTCGCCAGTACGTTGCCGACCAGGAGAACCCGAGCTCCGAAGTGCGTAGCCGTCGTCCGCTGCGTGCCGCCCAGGTCATCGTCAGCGATGTCGAAGGCGAGCCGGGCTGGTACCGCGTCAGCCTGAACGTGCGCCCGCACTTCAAGTACATGGGTGCCGACTTCACCTTGTCGCTGGTCGGCAAGCTGGACAAGGAGTAAGCACGCATGGCCTACGGCAGCCTGTTCGAGCGCCTCGGTGGCGAGGTCGGCCAACGTGCCGGCTGGAGCCGCGAGGTCGCCGCCATGGCCTCGGTGGCTGCCCATCTGGCCAAGATGCTCAGCACCCGTGCGGGCAGCGTGCAAACGCTGCCCGACTACGGGTTGCCCGATTTGAACGATATGCGCCTGTCGCTGCACGACTCGTTGCAGCAGGCGCGTATCGCCATCGAACGCTTTATCGAAGCGTACGAACCACGACTGACCCAGGTGCGGGTGATTTCCCTGCCGCGTACCCATGACCCTTTGCGTCAGGCCTTCGCCATCGACGCCATGTTGGAAATGGACGGTATCAAACGTCAGGTCAGTTTCTCCGCGAGCCTGGATGGCAGCGGTCAGGTCAACGTCAACCCAGGAGCGTCACATGTCCGGTAAACCCGCCGCCCGCCTGAGCGATCCCACTGCCTGCCCGATTCCCGGCCACGGCACCAACCCGATCGCCGCCGGTTCACCCGACGTGCTGTTCGACAGCCTGCCGGCCGCCCGCATGGGCGACCCTTCCGCCTGTGGCGGCGCCATGGCTGGCGCGGTGATTCCTACCGTGCTGATCAACGGCAAGCCAGCGGCGGTGGTGGGTAGCGTGGGCAGCCATGGCAATACCGTGGTGGCTGGCTCCGGCACCGTGTTGATTGGCGGTTGAGTTGCTCGTGATGAATCGCCTCCTGCGCTATTCGACTCGATGGAGCGGTCTGCTCGCTGTGCTTGCGTTGCAGGGTTGCGTGTTGGCACCACATGCGGCGCCGATCAATCCGGCCATCGGTGGGCGTCTGGTTTCCGCAGAGAACGGTCAGCCGGTGCGTGGTGCGGCGCTCATTCTTGAGGTCGCCAGCGACACTTCGCACAGCTATCAGGTGCGCAGCGACAGTCAGGGTCGATTCGCCTTTGGCGCCCACGAGGATTGGCGGCTCTTCGCTGTGCTGGCAGATGCGCCGCTGTGCATCGTTGTCATGACGGTCGAAGCGCAAGGGTTCCAGCCACGGCATTGCGTCTGGACGTCCCGTAATGGTTGCCCGACCCAGAGCCCGCCGATAGGCGACCTGGAATTGATCCCCGCGCAGTGGAACGACCACCGCGCCGACGCCTTGCTGGCTAATGCCAGCGACTGTGTCGACCCAGCCACATGGACGAGCCGCTGAGATGTCTTTCAACCACTACTACCAAAGCGAACTCACCGCCTTGCGCCAACTGGGCAAGCGTTTCGCCGAGCGTAGCCCGGCGCTGGCGCCGTTCCTCGGCCAGGCGGGGCGCGACCCGGACGTCGAGCGCCTGCTCGAAGGTTTCGCCTTCCTCACCGGGCGCCTGCGTCAGAAGCTCGACGACGAGCTGCCGGAGCTGACCCATTCGCTGATGCACCTGCTGTGGCCGAACTACATGCGCCCGCTGCCGGCCTTCAGCATGCTGCAGTTCGATCCGCTGACCCGCCCCGGCCCGGCGCTGCCGGTCAGTCGTGGTACCCCGGTGGAGGCCAAGGCCATCGAGGGCGTCACCTGCCGCTTTCGCACCTGCTTCCCCACTGAAGTACTGCCGCTGGCGTTGAACGGCCTGGATTACTCGGTCAAGGGCGACGGTGCACTGCTCAGCCTGCGCCTGGCCATGAGCGCCGATGGTCACATCGGTGAGATCGGCCTGAACAAGCTGCGCCTGCACTTGGCCGGCGAACGTTATATCGGCCAGATGCTTTACCTGGCGCTGCTACGCAACCTCGGCAGCATTCAGCTGGTGTTGCTCGACCAGGCCGGCAAGCCGCTGCAGGATGCCTTCGGCCAGACGCTCGGCACCCTGCAGCTCAAGTCCGAGCAGGTGCAACCGGTAGGCTTCGCCGAGGACGAGGCGCTGATCCCCTACCCGCTGAACACCTTCCGCGGCTATCGCTATCTGCAGGAATACTTCGCCTTCCAGGAGAAATTCCTGTTCGTCGACCTGCTCGGTCTGGATGCCATCCACAGCCTGCCTGAAGACCTGCTCAAGCAGGCGCGTGGCCTGGAGCTGCGTTTCGATATCCACAAGGCCGGCGTGCAGCGCATCCGCCCGACCCTGGAGAACGTGCGCCTGTACTGCACGCCGGTGGTCAACCTGTTCCAGCACGACGCCATTCCGATCCGCCTCGATGGCAAGCAGGATCAATACCTGCTGTTGCCGGCCGAGTTCGATTCGCAGCATTGCGGTGTGTTCTCGGTCGATCGCGTCACCGGTTGGAAGCCGGGCGGCATGGGTTACGAAGAGTACGTGCCGTTCGAGTCGTTCGAGCACGACCCCAGCTTCGACGTGCCGGTGGCGCGCCCGCACTACAGCGTGCGCCAGCAACCCTCGATGCTCGGCGACGGTCTGGAGACCTGGCTCAGTTTCGGTCTGCGCAACCTCGATCAGCATGAGACGCTGTCCATCGAGCTGACCTGCACCAACCAGAATCTGCCGCGCCAGCTGCGCCTGGGCGATATCTGCCTGCCCAGCGAGGACACTCCAGATTTCCTCAGCTTCCGCAATATCAGCGCGGTCACGCCATGCTACGCGCCGCCGCTGCACCGCGACTTCCTGTGGAAGCTGATTTCCAACATGTCGCTGAACTACCTGTCGTTGGCCAACGTCGAGGCGCTCAAGGTGATCCTCGAGACCTACGACCTGCCGCGCTACTACGACCAGCACGCCGAGCGCGTCAGCAAGCGCCTGCTCGGCGGCCTCAAGAACATCGGCCACCGTCACGTCGACCGCCTGCACCGCGGCCTGCCGGTACGCGGGGTGCGCACCGAACTGACCATGAACCCGGAAGGCTATCTGGGTGAGGGCGATCTGTTTCTGTTCGCCTCGGTACTCAATGAATTTTTCGCCCTCTACGCCAGCCTTAACAGCTACCACGAGCTGCACGTACAGAGCACACAGGGAGAGTTGTACAAATGGACGCCACGTATGGGGCAGCAGCCCCTGCTCTAAGTCGATTGAGCAAAGGCATCCGCGAGTACAGCCTGTTCCAGGCCGTACAGCTGGTGCTGGAGCGCTTGGGTGCTGCTCATCCGCATCTGGATGAGGAGCGCCTCTACGAGTACCTGGAGTTCCAGGCCAACCCGAGCCTGGGTTTTCCTGGCAGCGATATCGATCGCGTGCAGTTCTTCGAGGAGCATGGCGAGCTGCGCGCGCGCATGCGCGTCAACCTGGTAGGCCTGTTCGGCGGAGGTTCGCCACTGCCGGCGTTCTACAGCGAACAGGCCCTGGGCGACAGCGAGGACGGCAACCCGACCCGCGATTTCCTCGACCTGTTCAACAACCGCCTGCAACGCCTGTTGCTGCCGATCTGGAAGAAGTACCGCTACCGCGCCAGCTTCCAGAGCGGGGCCATGGACGCCTTCTCGGCGCACCTGTTCGCCCTGATCGGCCTGGGCAGCGAGCAGATTCGCCAGGCCCAGGAGCTGAACTGGAAGCGCCTGCTGCCCTACCTCGGCCTGCTCAGCCTGCGCGCTCACTCGGCGGCACTGATCGAGTCGGTACTGCGTTACTACTTCAAGCACGCCGAGCTGTTCATTGAGCAGTGCCTGGAGCGCCAGGTGACGGTACTGGAAGAGCAGCGCAACCGCCTCGGCCTCGCCAACAGCCTGCTCGGTGAGGACGCCGTGCTCGGCGAGCGCGTGCGCGACCGTGGCGGCAAGTTTCGTATTCACGTGCGCCAGCTGGGCTGGACGCGCTTTCACGAATTCCTGCCGATCGGTACGGGCTACCAGCCGCTCTGTGCGCTGGTGCGCTTCACCCTGCGCGATCCGCTGGACTACGACATCCGCCTGGAACTGCGTCAGGACGAAATCCGTGACCTGCGCATCGGCGAAGAAAACCCCTGCCTGCTCGGCTGGACGACCTGGCTCGGCCGTGAGAACGCCGATGGCCTTGTCACTCTGGGCAGCAAGATTCATTAAGGACAGATGAAATGATCAACGTCGATCTGCAACAACTGGTTCAAGCCCTGGACGCCGCGAGCAAGCGCGACCTGGAAATGGCCGCCGAACGCTGTGTAGTGCGCGGCGGCAACAAGATCCTCGTCGAAGACCTGCTGCTGGGCTTGCTGGAGCGCCCGGAAAGCCTGTTGGCGCGAGCCCTGCAGGACGCCGAGATCGATGCCGGCGAGCTGGCCCAGGCACTGCAGCCGCGCGGCGAACACAGCGAGTCGCGCAACCCGGTGTTCAGCGCCGAGCTGGTGCAATGGCTGCAGGATGCCCTGCTGGTCGCCAACCTGGAGCTGGGCGCCAGCCAGATCGACCAGGCTGCGCTGATCCTCGCCCTGCTGCGCAACCCCATGCGCTACGCCGGCAGCCGTTACCAGGCGCTGCTGGGCAAGCTCAACGCCGAGCGCCTGCGCGACTTTGCCCTCAGCCAGCAGCCGCAAGGCAGTGCCGGCAAGCCGGCAGCCAGTGGCGAATCCAACCTGGCGCGCTTCACCCACAACTTCACCCAGCAGGCCCGCGACGGCAAGCTCGACCCGGTGCTGTGCCGTGACGGCGCGATCCGCCAGATGATCGATATCCTCGCCCGCCGCCGCAAGAACAACCCCATCGTGGTCGGCGAGGCTGGCGTCGGCAAGACCGCCATCGTCGAGGGCCTGGCCCTGCGCATCGCCACCGGCGAGGTGCCGCAGGTGCTCAAGGGCGTCGAGCTGCTGTGCCTGGATCTCGGCCTGCTGCAGGCCGGCGCCAGCGTCAAGGGCGAGTTCGAGCGCCGCCTGCAGGGCGTGATCGACGAAGTGAAGGCCTCGCCCAAGCCGATCATCCTGTTCATCGACGAAGCCCATACCCTGATCGGCGCTGGTGGCCAGGCCGGCAGCGGCGACGCCGCCAACCTGCTCAAGCCGGCGCTGGCCCGTGGCGAGCTGCGCACCATCGCCGCCACCACCTGGAGCGAATACAAGAAGTACTTCGAGAAGGATCCGGCCCTGGCCCGCCGCTTCCAGCCGGTGCAACTGCACGAGCCTACTGTCGACGAGGCGGTGACCATCTTGCGCGGCCTGGCGCCGGTGTACGAGAAGAGCCACGGTATCTACCTGCGCGATGACGCGGTGGTTGCTGCTGCCGAACTGTCGGCGCGCTACCTGGCCGGCCGCCAGTTGCCGGACAAGGCCGTGGACGTGCTCGACACCGCCTGCGCTCGCGTGCGTATCAGCCTGGCCGCCGCGCCTGAGGCACTGGAGCGCCTGCGCGGCGAGATCGCCGAGGGCGAGCGCCAGGGTGAAGCCATGCGCCGCGATCTGGATGCCGGCCTGGCCATCGATGGTGAAGCACTGGACGCACTGGACAGTCGTCTGGTCGCCGCCCGTGCCGAGCTGGAGCAAGTGGAAACCCGCTGGGCCGTGCAACGTGACCTGGCCGAACGCCTGCTGGAGCAGCGCAAACAATGCGCCGCTGCGCGTCTGGGTAACGACGAAGAGGCCGGCGACGAACCACGCCCGAGCCTGGAGGAGCTGGAAGCCGAACTGCGCGCCATCCAGGCCGAGTTGGCCGCTGCGCAGGCCAGCGAGCGTCTGGTCAGCTTCGAGGTCTGCCCACGCCTGGTGGCCGAGGTGATCAGCCACTGGACGGGTGTACCGCTGAGTCAGCTGGCGCGTGAGCACAACACCAAGGTCATCACCTTCGCCGACGACCTGCGCCAGCGCGTGCGCGGCCAGGAGCAGGCGATCCAGGCGCTGGACAAGGCCATGCGCGCCACCGCTGCTGGTTTGAACAAGCCCGATGCACCGGTGGGCGTGTTCCTGCTGGTCGGCCCCAGCGGTGTCGGAAAGACCGAGACCGCTCTGGCACTGGCCGACCTGCTGTATGGCGGCGAGCGTTTCCTCACCGTGATCAACATGTCCGAATTCCAGGAGAAGCACACCGTTTCCCGCCTGATCGGCGCGCCGCCTGGCTACGTCGGTTACGGCGAAGGCGGCATGCTCACCGAGGCCGTGCGGCAGAAACCCTACTCGGTGATCCTGCTCGACGAAGTCGAAAAAGCCGACCCGGACGTGATGAACGTCTTCTATCAGATCTTCGACAAGGGCGTGGCCAACGACGGTGAAGGGCGCGAGATCAACTTCCGCAACACCCTGATCCTGATGACCAGCAACCTGGCCAGCGAGCGTATCGCCAGTCTCTGCGCCGGCGGCGAGCGCCCGGCCACCGAGGATCTGGAACTGGCCATCCGCCCGCAACTGACCCAGCACTTCAAGCCGGCCCTGCTCGGGCGCATGCGCGTGGTGCCCTACTACCCCATGGACAGCGACCTGCTGCGCCAGCTGGTCGGCCTAAAGCTGGCCCGTTTCGGCGAGCGCCTGGCGCGTCGCCAGCTCGCCTTTAGTCATTGCGACGGCCTGGTCGAGCATCTGGCTGAACGCTGCACCCATGGCGACAGCGGTGCGCGTTTGATCGATCACCTGATTGACCAGCACCTGCAACCGCTGGTGGTCGATCGCCTGCTTGATGCCATGGCTGCCGGTGAAAGCCTGCAGCGCGTGCATGCCACGCTGGATGCCGATTCCACCGTGACCTGTGAGTTCGCCTGAGGTGCCGCCGATGTTCGCCGAAGTCCCACAACCACTGCGCTACGCCGAAGCCTTGCTCGGTCGTTACGCCGAGCTGGCTGGCGCTGCCAGCAGCGAGCGCCTGCTCGCCAACCTGGTGCGTGCCGCCGCCGAACTGGCCGATTGCGCCCTGGGCCAGCTATACCTGCTGGATCACACCAACACCCGCCTGACCCTCTCTGCCGAGTGGCTCGACGGCCTGCTGCAACCGCGTGAGGCAGCCAGCCTGCCCAGTGACTACGACGGCGAACAACTGCTGCAGTACTGCCTGTGCCAGAACCAGGTGCTGTGCATCGACGAGCTCGACGGCGGCCTGCATAGCGTCGCCTGCCTGCCGGAGGCTGGGCGCGCCTGGCGCAGCCTGCTGTGCCTGCCACTGCATGATGGAGCTGGCCATACCCGTGGCCTGCTGCTGGTGGCCAGTCATGAGCGGCGCATCCTACAGGGCTTCGCCGCTTCCTTCGCCCAGCTCGGTCGTTTCGCCCTGGCTCAGCTGCACCTGTTGCAGCGCCTGCGCGCACCGGCCGTCGACGGTGAAACCAGCACCGAAACCGTCTCCCCTGCCCCTGGCACACCCTGCGCCAGCGGCTACGGCTTGCTCGGCCAGAGCCAGGCCATGCGCCGCGTCTATCAGTTGATCGGCAAGGTGCTGCACAGCCCGGTCAGCGTGCTGTTGACCGGCGAGACCGGCACCGGCAAGGAACTGGTCGCCCGCGCCATCCACGATTGCGGTGCGCGGCGCAGCAAGGCCTTCATCGTGCAGAACTGCGCAGCACTGCCGGAAAACCTGCTGGAGAGCGAACTGTTCGGCTACCGCAAGGGCGCTTTCACCGGTGCTGACCGCGACAAGCCGGGCCTGTTCGATGCGGCCGATGGCGGCACGTTGTTTCTCGACGAGATCGGCGATATGCCGTTGACGCTGCAGGCCAAGCTGCTGCGCGTGCTGCAGGAAGGCGAAGTGCGCCCGCTGGGCAGCAGCGAGACGCACAAGGTCGATGTGCGCATCGTCGCCGCGACTCACCAGGAGCTGCGCAAGCGTGTCGAGGAAGGGAGCTTCCGCGAAGACCTGTTCTATCGCCTGTCGCATTTCCCCATCGAGCTGCCGGCGCTGCGTGAGCGCGACGAGGACATCCTTTTGCTCGCCCGCCACTTCGCCAGTACCGCCAGCGGCTTGCTGCAGCGTGACGCCTGCCGTTGGAGTGACGCCGCGCTGGAGCACCTGGCCGGCTATGCCTTCCCCGGCAACGTGCGCGAGCTCAAGGGCCTGGTCGAGCGCGCCGTGCTGCTCTGCGAGGGTGGAGAGCTGCTACCCGAGCACTTCAACCTGGAGCAGACCCAGAGCACCGATAGCGCGCCGCTGAGCCTGCGCGAGCGCATGGATCGGCTCGAACGCAACCTACTGCTCGACTGCCTGCGCAAGAACCGCGGCAACCAGACCAACGCCGCCAACGAGCTGGGTCTGCCCCGACGCACCCTGCTGTACCGCATGCAGCGGCTGAAGATCAGCCCGAGCGAGGTCTGAGCATGCCTGCCCATCTTCTACCCACTGTCACCCAAGGAGCGCATTCCATGCTGCATCGCTACCGGACCGCCGCCCTGCTGGCCCTGGCCATCGCCCTGGCCGGCTGCACTGGCAATTACAAGTTCAGCGACGACCAATACCGCCCGCTGGGCGACCCGCAAGCCGAGAAACGCGGCCACTGACCGCAAGGAGTAGGTTCACCATGGAACTGGTATTCGATGTGGTCAGCGCGCAGCAGTTCGTGCCAGGTCTGTTGACCACCAAAACCTTCAAGCAGGCCGGCGGCGTGATCGGTCGTGCCGACGAGTGCGACTGGGTGATTCCGGATCGCAAGCGCATCCTCTCCAGTCGGCATGCGGAAGTCAGCTATCGCGATGGCGCCTTCTACCTGACCGACACCAGCAGCAATGGCATCCAGCTCAAGGACAGCGGCGCCAGCCTGGCCAAGGGCAGCCCGCAGCGCATCGAGCATGGCAGCGTCTATTGCCTGGGCGACTTCGAGATTCGCGCACGGCTGGTTCAGGATCCGGCCATGTTTGAAGGGGATATCGGCCTGCCGCAGGCCGCCGGCAGCATCATCCCGGATGATGCCTTCCTCGACCTCGATCCGCTCACCGCGCTGGATCAGCAGGAGCGCGTGTACGCCGAGGTGGACGATCTCACCGCCGTACTGCGCCCCAGTACCGCACAGGCGCAGCAGCGCGACTACGCGCAGATCGACGAAGAAAACCTGCTGGTACCCGAGCTGGTGATGCCGACACCTGCGCCGCAACCGAAAGTCGCCCCGGAACCCGAGCGTCTGCCGCCGACTTTCTGGGAGAAGTTCTCCGATGCCCTTGGCGTGCGTGTCGACGACCTCGATGACGATGCCCGCGAAGCGCTGGCGCTGAATGCTGCCAAGCTGCTCAAGCAGAGCGTCGGCAGCCTGCAGCAGGCCCTGCGTACCCGCAGCGAGCTGAAGAACGAACTGCGTCTGGCCCTGACCACCGTGCAGAGCGCTGGCAACAACCCGCTCAAGCATGGCCTGGATACCAGCGAGACGCTGACCGCGCTGCTGCGCGGTGGCAAGCCTGGCCAACTGCCGGCCGAGCAGGCCATCAACCGCAGCTTCCGCGACCTGCAGGCGCACCAGGTGGCACTGCTCGCCGCCAGCCGCGCAGCCGTTCAGGGCATGTTCGAACAGTTCGCCCCGGAGCAACTGACCATGCGTTTCGAGCGTAACGGTCGCAAGCCGTTGCTGCCGACCGATGGCGGCCGCTGGCGCGCCTATCGCCGTCTGCATGCCTCGCTGGAGCAGAACGACGACTGGAGCGATCGCCTGTTCGCTCGTGATTTCGCCAGTGCCTACGAAGAGCAGGTTCGCCTGATCGCCACCCTCAATACCGACCTTCAAGGATGAACACCATGCCTCGCCTGCTTTCCCTGGCCCTGTGCGCCGCGCTGCTGACCCTCGCCGGCTGCGCCGCGATGTCGCCTTACTCGACCATGACCAAGCTGGATCTGAGCCTCACCGGCAGCGACCAGCTCAACCCGGATCTGCACGGTCGCCCCTCGCCCATCGTGCTGCGGCTGATCGAACTCAAGCACCCGGTGGCCTTCGAGAACGCCGATTTCTTCTCCCTCTACCAGCGGCCCAAGGAAGCCCTGGCACCTGATCTGGTGACCCTGGAAGAACTCGAGCTGCGCCCGGGTGAAACCCGTGAGTTGAAGGTTTCGGTGCAGGAAGGCAGCCGCTACGTCGCTGTGCTCGCCGCCTATCGCGACTTGCCGGAAGCCAACTGGCGCTATGTGATCGCAATCAACGAGCAGCAGCGCAACGTGGCCAACTTGCGTCTCGACGAGCGCGGCATTCGTAACCTGGATGACCCGCAGGAGCGCAGCCGATGAGCCAGCATAAAGTCATCTGGCAGGAAGGCATGCTGCTGCGCCCGCAGCACTTCCAGCAGAACGATCGTTACTTCGATCATCAGCTCAAGGTGCGTACGCAGAAGCTGGACAGCTATGCCTGGGGCTTCTTTGAGCTGGAGATCGACCGCCAGTTCCTCAACATGGGCAAGCTGGTGGTGAGCAAGGCCAGCGGCGTGCTGCCCGACGGCAGCCTCTTCGACCTTGGCGCCGAGCGCGAGCCGCTGGGCCTGGACGTGCCGCCGAACACCGGCAACACCCCGGTCTACCTGGCGCTGCCGCTGGTTACCGGCAACCACATCGAGAGCCGCCGCCCGGAGCAGCGTGACGTGCTGGCGCGCTATGTCGCCTTCGACGAGGAAGTGGCCGACTGCAACGCCGGCGACAGCAGCGTCAGCCAGGTCAGCACCGGTCGTCCGGACTTCCGCCTGCTGCTCGGCGAGCAGCAGAGCGACCAGGCCTATGTGAAGCTCAAGCTGTGCGACGTGCTCGACACCACGCCGGATGGGGTGATCAGCCTCGATCCGGAATTCAGCCCGACCTACGTCAACTTCCAGGCCTCCGGCTACCTGCTGAGCTGCCTCAAGGAAGTGATCAGCATGCTCGCCCACCGTGGCGACATCCTCGCCGAGCGCATTCGCGCCACCGGCAAGGTGGGCGGTGCCGAGGTCGGCGACTTCATGATGCTGCAGCTGATCAACCGCTACGAGCCGATCCTGCGTCATCACCTGGGCGTCGAGCAGGTGCACCCGGAGCAGATCTACCGTGAGCTGGTCGGCCTGCTCGGCGAATTGGCGACCTTCTCCAGCGAGACCAAGCGCCCGCGCCTGGAAGGCCGCTACCTGCACAGCGACCAGGGCCTGAGCTTTCGCAAGCTGATGGACGCCATCCGTCAGGTGCTGTCGATGGTGCTCGAACAGCACGCCATCGAGATGCTCCTGCAGCAGCGCCAGTACGGTATCCAGGTGTCGCCGCTGCACGACCACAAGTTGCTCGGCACCTCCAGTTTCGTGCTCGCCGCCAGCGCCCAGTGCGACTCCGAGGAGCTGCGCCAGCGCCTGCCTGCGCACCTCAAGGTCGGCCCGGTGGAGCGCATCCGCCAACTGGTCAACCTGCACCTGCCGGGGATCAAGGTCAAACCGCTGCCGGTGGCGCCACGGCAGATTCCCTTCCATTCGGGCAAGACCTACTTCGCCTTGGAGCTCAGCTCCGAGGAACTGGCGCAGCTGGAACGCTCCGGCGGCTTCGCCTTCCACGTGTCCGGCGAGTTCTCCGGGCTTGAGCTGAAATTCTGGGCGATCAGGAACTGACCATGACAACCAAGGAAATGGAATACGGCCAGGATGACAAGACGGTCATCCTCAACCGCAAGGGTGAATCGCGCGCAGAAAGCCCGCTGACCGACTTCAGCGCGCCGCCGAAATTCGAGCAGCTGGAAGAGCGCATGATTTTCGCCGCGCGCCTGCGTCCGGCGGAGAGTTTCAACATCAGCCTCAACCCACTGGTGGCGGCGGCGTCCTCGCTGCTCTCGGAAGTGGTGCGCCTCAAGCACAGTTTTGAGAGCGAGGATCTGGACGCCCTCAATCAGCGCCTGACCCGTGAGATCAAGCTGTTCGAGCACCGCGCCCTGCACGACGGCGCCGAGAGCAGCCAGGTGATGGCCGCCCGCTACGTGCTGTGCACCGTGGTCGACGAGGCGGTGGTGACCACGCCCTGGGGCAACGAGAGCCAGTGGTCGCAGATGAGCCTGTTGTCCTCGTTCCACAACGAGACCTTCGGCGGTGAGAAGTTCTTCCAGTTGCTCGAGCGCCTGTCGCGCAACCCGGTCAAGCACCTGCCGATGCTGGAGCTGATGTACTTGTGCCTGTCGCTCGGCTTCGAAGGCAAATACCGCGTGCTGCAGCGCGGCATGCTCGAACTGGAAGCGGTGCGCGACAGCCTCTACCGGCAGATTCGCCAGCTGCGCGGCGACGTGCCGCGCGAAGTCTCGCCGCACTGGCAGGGCCTGAAGGACCCCCGTCGGCGCCTGGTACGCATCGTGCCGTGGTGGCTGGTGGCGCTGTTCACCCTGATGTGCCTGGTGATGATGTACGCCGGCTTCGCCTGGGTGCTCGGCGAGCAGCGCGACACCGTTCTCAAGCCGTACCAGCAACTCGACCCGGCCTCGGGTGTCAGCATGGATGACGTGAAATGAAGAGTTTCTTCGCCAAACTTGGCGCCTTTTTCCGCAAGACCTGGGTCTGGAGCCTGTTGCTGGTTCTGATCCTTGCGCTGCTGGTGTGGTTCGTCGGCCCGCTGCTGGCGGTCAGTGACTACAAATTCTGGGAGTCGGCCACCAGCCGTCTGCTGACCATCAGCCTGCTGTTCCTGCTCTGGGGCCTGGGCATGGTATTCGCCAGCTGGCGCTCCACTGCGCGCAAGAAGGCCGAAGAGAACGATGCCGATGCGCAGGAACGCCTGCGCCGTGAGGAGCAGATCAGCGAGGAGCAGAACGAGCTGCGCCATCGCTTCAAGGACGCCCTGCGCACCCTCAAACGCTCCACTCTGTACCGTGGTCGCAGCGAGAAATGGCGCAACGACCTGCCCTGGTATCTGCTGCTCGGTCCGCAGGGCAGCGGCAAGACCAGTTTGCTGGACTTCTCCGGACTGGACTTTCCGCTCAACCGTGGCGACAACCAGCGTCTGACCAAGGACGTGTCCGGCACCCGTTACGCCGACTGGTATTTCGCCGACCACGCCGTGCTGATCGACACCGCCGGCCGCTACCTGACCCAGCCTGACGTTCAGGTCGACGGTCGCGCCTGGGGCACCCTGCTCGGCCTGCTGCGCCAGCGCCGCGCGCGTCCGCTCAACGGTGTGCTGGTGAGCATCCCGGTCGAGCAACTGCAGGGCGGCAGCGAAGTGGAGCTGGAAACCCTGGCCCGTCAGACCCGCCAGCGCCTGCACGAGATTCATCAGCGTCTGGGCGCCGATGTGCCGGTCTACCTGGTGCTGAGCAAGGCCGACAAGGTGCTGGGCTTCGACGAGTTCTTCGACCAGCTGTCGCGTGAGGAAAGCGAGCAGGTGCTCGGCGCCAGCTTCCGCAAGGAGCAGAACGCCAGCGATGTAAGCGTCGTGCGTCAGGAGTTCGAAGAACTGCTGCGCCGCCTCAACAGCCAGGTGATCCTGCGTATGCACCAGGAGCGCGATACCCAGCGCCGTGGTCGCATCCTCGACTTCCCGCACCAGCTCGGCCAGATCGGCGAGCGCCTGTGCCTGTTCATCGAACTGGCCTTCGCCGGCAACCGCTACCAGCGAGCCAGCAAGCTGCGCGGCTTCTATCTGACCAGCGCGCCACAACTCAGTGAGCAGCTCGACCCGCTGACTGCCGGCATCGGCCGTAACCTCGGCCTGGCCGGCAGTGCGCTGCCGACCTTCCGCAGTGGTCGTGCACGCTTCATCCACCACCTGCTCAGCCAGGTGATTTTCCCCGAGGCGGAGCTGGCCGGCCTGGATCAGAAGGAAGTGCGCCGCATCGACTGGGGCCAGCGCGCCATGTATGCCACCGCCTTCGCCGTGCTGGCGCTGTTCGGTGTGCTCTGGGCCACCGGCTTCTCGGCCAACCACGGGCGTCTGGAAGAACTGCGCGAGATCGCCCAGAAGCTCACCCGCGAGCACGGTGCGATCAGCCCGCAGGACGATGCCCAGCAGGTGCTCAAGGCACTGGACAGCAGCTACGCCGCGACCTTGGTGTTCCCACCCAAGGGCGACGTGTCCTACCTGCAGCGTACTGGTCTGTTCCAGGGCGAGGCGGTCAATCCGTCGTTGCACTCGACCTACCGCGCCGAGTTGGAAAACCTCTTGCTGCCACGCGTGGCGCGCCAACTGGAAGCGCAGATCCGCGCCAACCTCAGCGACCGTGAACGCCTGCTCGGCAGCCTGCGCGCCTACCTGATGCTCAACCTCGAAGAGCGCCGCGATGCCGATTTCCTCAAAGAATGGGTCGCTGCCGACTGGTCGCTGCGCTACGCCGGCAACAGCCCGGCGCAGCATGGCCTGAACACGCACTTCGCGCGTCTGCTCGATGAATCCTTCGCACCCTATGCGCTCAACGCCCAGCTGGTTGCCCAGGCACGTCAGGTGCTGCGCAGCGAGTCGCTGGCCAACGTCGTCTACCGCATGCTGCGTGAGCAGGCACGTAGCCTGCCGGACTACCGCCTGAGCCAGAAACTCGGCCCGCAGGCCGGTCTGATCAACGGCAGCGACTACGCCATCCCCGGCTTCTACACCCAGAGCGGTTACAGCAAGACCTTCACCGCTCAGGGCGGCAACCTGGTGCGTGAGATCCTGCGTGACAACTGGGTGCTGGGCGAAGGCGAAACCCTTAGCGCCGGTGACCTCGGTCGCCTGATGGTGGAACTGGAGCAACTGTACTTCCGTGACTACGGCAACTACTGGGGCGAAGCCATCGCCCAGCTCAGCCTGGAGCCGATCGGCAGCGCCGGTCGTGGCGCCAGCCTGCTGGGTGGCCTGACTGCCGCCAACTCGCCGCTGCTGCAACTGCTGGTGGAAGTGCGCGACAACACCCGCTTCAAGGGGCTGGCCGAGGCTGCTGACGACGCCGGTGCCGCCGCTGCCGCGCTGGAAGGCACCAAGGGCAAGTTGGGCAAGGCCGCCAAGCTGGCCAGCGCCGCTGCCGAACAAGCGCAGCAGGCTCTGGCCAAGAACACCCCGGACACCGCGCGCAAGACGCTGGAACGTCGCTTCGAGAGCCTGCACAAGCTGCTTGACGATAACGGCGGTGCCGGTGTCGAACTGGCCGCCGGCCTGCAGGCGCTGGACGAGCTGCAACGTCAGCTGGCCAGTTTGGCCAACGCCGGCGCCAGCGATCAGGCCGCGTTCGAGATGGCCAAGGCGCGCATGGGCGGCAAGCGCGATGCGATCAACCAGGTACGCAGCGCCGCTTCGCGCTTGCCGCAACCGGTAGGCAACTGGCTGGCGCTGCTGGCCGAGGACAGCTGGACGCTGGTACTCAACGACGCCTACCACTTCCTCAACCAGCGCTACCAGAGCGAGCTGTACGCCGCCTACGACAACTCGCTGAAGCAGCGTTATCCGTTCACCGCGCACAGCGAAAGCGATGTGGCGGTGGCCGACTTCCGCGAGTTCTTCAAGGCTCAGGGCATCGCCGAACGCTTCTTCGACAGCTACCTGCGTCCCTTCGTCAGCGGCAGTGCCGACGAATACCGCCTGCGTCGTGTCGATGGCCGTGGCCTGCCGCTGTCGCGCGAGTTCCTCCTGCAGATGAGCCGTGCCCAGGTGATCCGCCGCAGCTTCTTCGCCGAGAACCCGGCCGAGCCGCAGGTGCTGTTCAAGCTCGAACCCTACTCGCTGGACTCCAGCCTGAGCCGCGCCGACTTCCGCTTCGGCAAGCAGCAACTGGAATACCGCCACGGGCCGATCGTCGCCACCGCCTTCCGCTGGCCGGCAGCGAGCGAGGAAGACCGCACCAGCCTGGTGGTCGAAGAGCTGGGTGGCCGCCGCGTCGGTATCGAGAAGAACACCGGCCCCTGGTCGCTGTTCCGCCTGCTCGACCTGATGGACGTGGACTACCACAGCGGTCGTGACGTGCTGATCCTCAAGGCCAACCTCGGTGGTCTGCACGCCAACTACCTGCTGCACAGCCAGCGCTCGCCGAACCCGTTCGACATCGGCTTGCTGCGCAGCTTCAAGCTGCCGGCGACGCTCTGATGAGTGAAGTCGCCAACGCCTGGCGCAGCGCCGCGCGCACCGACACCGGCAAGGTGCGTGCGCGCAACGAGGACGCCTTCCTGGCCCTGCCCGAGCAGGGCCTGTGGGTGGTGGCCGACGGCATGGGCGGGCACCAGAACGGCGCCCTGGCCAGTCGCCTGATTGTCGAGCATCTGGCTGAGCTGCCGGAGGGTAGCTTCGACCAGCGCCTCGCGGAGTTGCGTCAGTGCCTGCACCGGCTCAACCATCGCCTCGGCCAGGAGCTGACGGTCACTGCCGAGCGCACCGACACGGTGATCGGCAGCACCGTGGTGGCCCTGTTGCTCGAAGGCGAGCGCGCCGTCTGCGTCTGGGCCGGTGACAGCCGCTGTTACCTGTGGCGCGCCTCACGGTTGTATCAACTGAGCCGCGACCACTCGCTGGTGCAGCAACTGATCGACGAGCAGGGCCTTGCACCGCAGGAGGCCGCGCGCCATCCGGCGGCGCATGCCCTGACCCGCGCCATCGGTGCCAGCGAAACCCTGCAACTCGACATTCTCGAACTCGATGTGCTGCCCGGCGATGTCTTCCTGCTGTGCAGCGACGGGCTCTACCAGGGCGTGCCGGCCGACGAGCTGGGCGCTTGCCTCAACCTGCCTTCGCCGCATCTGGCCGTGGAGCGCCTGTTCCAGCGCGCGCTCGATGGTCCGGCCCGTGACAACCTCAGCGCCGTGGTAATCCGCCGATGACCGAAACCGCCGAAGCCAGTGACCTCACCTACTTCGCCCTGGCCGCCACCGCGGCCAAGGAGCCTGTGCGTGAAACGCCGCGCCAGGCACCGGGCGAGCTGCCGGACGTGCTCGGCGGCCGCTACAAGATCGAGCGCCTGCTCGGTGTCGGCGGCATGGGCGCGGTGTACCGTGCGCGTGACCTGCTGCGCGAACAGTTCGGCGACCCCGAGCCCTACGTCGCGCTAAAGACCCTGAGCGACGACTTCGCCGAATACCCGGACGCCAACGCCCTGCTCTACAGCGAGTTCGCCCTCACCTCGCGGCTCAACCATCGGCATGTGGTGCGCCTGTTCGGCTTCGAGGTCGACACCGCCTGCGAGCGCGCCTTCATCACCCTGGAGTTGATGCGCGGCCTGACCCTGGATCAGTTGCTCTGCGAACGCCCGGAAGGGCTGTCCTGGGAGGAGTTGCGCGCCATCGCCATCCCCTTGCTCGATGCCCTCGCCTATTCCCATGAACTCGGTGTGCTGCATGGCGACCTGAAGCCCAGCAATGTGATGTTGGCCGACGACGGCCTGCGCTTGTTCGACTATGGTCTGGGCCAGCCCGTGGAAGGCCTGCTGCCAGGCCTGCCGCGCTTGTGCCGCAATCGTATCGCCGCCTGGACGCCGCGTTACGCCGCGCTGGAGCTGCTCGAAGGCGCTGCGCTGTCGGCCGCTGCCGATGTCTATGCAGTGGCCTGCGTGCTGGTCGAGCTGGCCAGTGGACAACACCCGTTCCGTCGCCTCAGTGCCAAGCAGGCCAAGAGCATGGAGCTGGACAAGCAACTACAACGCCCGGCGCAGGTGCCGCTGCACTGCTGGCAGGCCCTGCGTACGGCGCTGGCCTTCGAGGAAAGCCAGCGGCAGATCGACTGCAGCGCGCTGCTCGACGCGTTTCGCCGGCCACCGGCTTCGCGCCTGCAACGCTGGCTGGGCAAGGCATGACAGGCTGTTGAAAAGGACTCTTTCGAAAGGATACGCATATGTTCAACCCGGCCAATGAAACCCATTTCAGCCTGAGCATCGAGGGCGTCGAGCATGACCTGCAGGTGCTCGAGTTCAACGGCCGCGAGGCCATCAGCCAGCCCTACCGCTTCGACGTCGAGCTGATCAGCGAACGCCCGGATCTCGACCTGACGAGTCTGCTGCACCAGCGTGCCTTCCTCGCCTTCAGTCCCAATGGCGACGGTATCCATGGGCTGATCCATCGCGTCGAACAGGGCGAATCCGGCAAGCGCCTGACCCGCTACCGCCTGGCCATCGTGCCGCAGCTGGCGTACCTGGCGCATCGCACCAACCAGCGCATCTTCCAGCATCTCACCGTGCCGCAGATCGTCGCCCAGGTGCTGGAAGAGCACGGCATCGTCGAGGGCGGCTACCAGTTCCAGCTCGGCCCCACCGTCTACCCCGAGCGCGACTACTGCGTGCAGTACGACGAGAGCGACCTGCACTTCATCCAGCGCCTGTGCGAAGAGGAAGGCATCCACTACCACTTCCAGCACAGCGAAAGCGGTCACGTATTGATGTTCGGCGACGATCAGACCGCCTTCGCCAAGCTCGGCCAACCCACGCCCTATATCCAGGACAGCGGCATGACCGCCGATGACCCGGTGATCAAGCGTCTGGCCCTGCGTCTGGAAACCCGCACCCGCCGCACCACCCGCCGCGACTACGACTTCGAGCAGCCGCGCCTGCTGCTGGAAGCGGCTTACCAGGGCGAACAGGCCGGTGAGAACGACGGTCTGCCCGATCTGGAAGACTACGACTACCCTGGCCGTTACACCGACCGCACGCGCGGCAAGCACCTGGCCAAACGTGCTCTGGAGCGCCACCGCGCCGACTATCGTCAGCTCGACGGTCAGAGTGACCAGCCGCGCCTGGTCACCGGGCACCTGCTGGAGATTTCCGAGCACCCGCGCAGCGACTGGAACGACCTCTGGCTGCTCACCGAAGTGCTGCACGAAGGCAAGCAACCGCAGGTACTGGAAGAGTCGGTCACCAGTGATTCGGTGCTGGGCAAGGGGCTCTCCGCCCTGCTACGTGGCGTCACCGGCAAGGCGGACGCCTACGCAGACGATGATTTCCGCCAGGGTTACCGCAACCGCTTCCTCGCGACTCCCTGGGACGTGCCCTACAGACCTTCCCTGGCCCACCCGAAGCCTCGTGTTCTGGGTAGCCAGCGTGCTGTGGTCACTGGCCCGGCTGGCGAAGAAATCCACTGCGACCAATACGGCCGGGTGAAGGTGCAATTCTTCTGGGATCGCGAAGGCCAGGCCGACGAGAAAACCAGCTGCTGGTTACGCGTCAGCTCCAGCTGGGCGGGTGATCGCTACGGCGCCATCACCATCCCGCGCATCGGCATGGAAGTGCTGGTCACCTTCCTCGAAGGCGACCCCGATCAGCCTTTGGTCACTGGTTGCCTGTACCACGCCGAACACGTCGTGCCCTACGACCTGCCGGCGAACAAGACCCGCAGCGTCTTCAAGACCCTCAGCAGCCCCGGCGGTGGCGGCTACAACGAACTGCGCATCGAGGATCGCAAGGGTGCCGAGCAGATCTACATCCACGCCCAGCGCGACTGGGACGAGAACATCGAGCACGACCAGAAGATCCGCGTCGGCAACGAGCGCCACGACACCGTGGAGAAGAACAGCTACACCGAGCTGATGGCTGAGGAACACCTGACAGTCACCGCCGACCGCAAGGTCGAAGTCAAACTGCAGGATCACCTGACGGTGGCCACCGACCAGCACATTCAGCTGGGCACCGCACAACTGAGCAAGGCCGGCCGCGAGATCCACCTCAAGGCCGGACAGAAAATGGTCATCGAAGCCGGCATCGAACTGACCATCAAGGCCGGCGGCAGCTTCATCAAACTCGACCCCGGCGGCATCACCATCAGCGGCCCACTGGCCCGGCTCAATGCCGGCGGCGCGCCAGGCAAGGGCTCGGGTATCGGCATCAAACCGCCCGTACTGCCGGGCGCAGCGGATAGTGACAAGGCGGGTGATGTACTGGAGCAAGTGGTCAGCAACTGCGTGGACAAGCCGCAGCAAGCGGTATGCGAAGAATGTCTGCTCCGTGCGCAAAGCAAAGCCCAAGCGCTAGTCGCACGTTGAGAGGTACCGGAACGCTATGAAATCCTTGACTCATACCTGGCTGAATCTGCTCCGTGAGCATGCGGAGCAAGAACGTTTGCAGTATTTCGATCTGCTGGTCGATGCCAGCAACCTGCGCTATCCGCTGCTTTCACGCCTCGATAAACTTGAGCAGCCCCCGGAAATTGCAATGCTTCTGGAAGGCACGCCAGAAGAGACCATCGCAGCCAAGGGCCCTCTGTTGATCCGTGTGGGCCTCGACCAACTCGAACAACAGCCCTGGCTTGACGAATTGCTCGCCAGCAAGAATGCGCACCAGCATCTTCTGGCGTTGCTCAGTCCTTGGCCCTTTGCCCTGCTTGCCAGCCACCTACGTCACTGCACCCAGGTCGAGTGGAACGATGGCCGGAGCAGTGGCCTGCTGCGTTTCTATGACCCACGCATGCTGGTACCCACCAGTGAAGCGCTGGATCCGCAACAGATATGGTTCCACGCCCCGGTAATCACCTGGCACTGGCGGGATCGTGATCGGCAGCAACGTAGTTTGCCTGGCAACTTTATGCGTTCAGCGGAATTACCTTCACCGCTACCGGTCTTGCGGCTGACGAGAGCACAGATGTCCAGCCTGCTGGCCTGGAGCGCTGCCGAGGACTATCGGCGCAGTTGGGGGGTGCAACCACAGGACTACGGCATGGCCCAGCAGGAACCCTTGATGCGCCATCTGATGCATGGGCAGTTGGCGGCAAGCCGCGAGGGGCTGCATGACTTTGACCAGCGAGACACCTTTATCCGTGCCTGGTTGGCCAAGAACTCGCCTGTTGCGCCGCCTGAAGAGACTGCTGAGGTATGGGTATGACTCACAGGGCCTTGGCCTGCCTTCTGGTGGTTCTATTGCTGAGTGGCTGTATGGCCAAGGACTCCGAGATGCTTGGTGCGCCTGTCGAGGGCTATAACCACACGTCCGCTGCCATCAACCGTTTCACTGTCAACGGTGCTGGAGGCCCTAATCTAGGGCCTTATGGTGGCGGGGGCGGACAGGTTTGTTGCGGCTCTGTGCCGCGCCATTGGCGACCGGGGCTTAGAGCCATTGTGGAGTGGGAAAAAGATCCTAATCCAGGCGCCTCTGTTGGATGGCCACCTCATGGCACGGATGGATGGCGAGAGGCATATAAGAAACACGCAGCTAATTACACCCGCCACCGGGTAGTGGTGGAGATTCCTCAGTACCAGGAGGCAGGGACGTTGAAAGTACACTTTCTGCCCTGCAATCAGGTGAGGGTATCGGCAGACAATATTTTCTATGGGGTTTCCGGCTACCCCTACAACTTTCCCCGCAAGATGGAGGATACGGAATGTCCCACTCCTTGAACCTTAGGCTCGCCCGCAATCCGATAGGCCGATACCCATTCGTTGGTTTATCGCTGGTGCTATTGCTTGTCAGCGGGTGTATGGCCAAGGAATCCGAGATGCTCGGTGCTCCTGTGGAGGGCTATAACCACACTTCCGCTGCCATAAACCGTTTTACCGTCAACGGCGCTGGAGGGCCAAATCTAGGGCCTTATGGTGGTGGGGGCGGACAGGTTTGTTGTGGCTCTGTGCCGCGCCATTGGCGACCAGGGCTTAGAGCCATTGTGGAGTGGGAGAAAGATCCTAATCCTCGGGGATACGGTAGTTGGCCGGAACGACCATATTCGGATGCTTGGAACAAACGTATGGACGAACACCGCAGTCATTACACTCGCCACCGTGTAGTGGTGGAGATACCTCAGTACGACCGTCCAGGCCCTCTCAAAGTGCATTTTCTTCCATGCGATCAAGTCAGAGTTACAGCGGCTGGCGTACTCCCTAGCCACCCTGACTATCCATACAACTTTCCCCGCAAGATGGAGGATACGGAATGTCCCAAACCTTGAACCCGCCACCTGCCAGTGTGCTGATTGCACGTCCTTTCGAACGTACGGGCCTACCAATAAACTCATGGGAAGTTCTCGTTAATATTCGTGGACAGGAAAGAGACGAGAAAAAAGCCTGGAGCCGAGCTTTAAGCGCTGCCGCAAAACAGGGTGAAGAAGCTTCTGAGCCTTGCTGCAAGGCCCTACATATAAGCCTTTGCTTCGATGGCACCAACAATCACGAGCCTTCGGACTCCATTGCCGACCCGATATGCACGAGCAATGTGGCGCGTTTGTACCATGCGAGTATCGAGAAAACAGAAAAAGGATTTTTTCGATACTACAGCCCAGGTGTGGGCACTGTTTTCGAGGAAATTAAAGAGTACCTGCCGAGCCAGGCTGGCCTGATCGGAGCGAGTGGTGGTGAGGACCGAATCAATTGGGGGCTTACTCGGCTAATCGATGCTGTACAAACGACGCTGACGCAACAACCATTGTTACTTGATCAGACCCAAGCTTTGGTTGAGGCCATGGCCACCAACTGGACTGCTTCCGTATTGAGCGGAGGCATATTGGAAAATGGCGCCCGCAAGCGCAAGGCAGCGATGCAACCCTATGAGGATGAGCTGGCCAGTTTGCTGGAGCAGCGGAGAAACAGTGGTGAAAAACCGGAAATCCTCGCCTTGCGCCTCTATGTCTACGGCTTTTCCCGTGGTGCAGCCCAGGCCCGCGCTTTCGCTAACTGGTTGATGGAGCTGACGCGCCAGCAAAACGGCGAGGCCAGCGAATACCGGTTCGCCGGGTTGCCCATTTCCATCGAATTTCTCGGCCTGTTCGATACCGTGGCCGCAGTGGGCCTGGCTGACAGTGTGCCTTTCGCTGCCGGTCATATGGATTGGGCCAGTGGCACCATGCGCTTGCCGGACGAAACCCCGGCGCGGGCCTGCATGCCAACTGAGCTGCCTGAAGATTGCCTCTTTCTCAAGCGCTGCGTGCATCTGGTTTCCGCTCATGAGCAACGTGCCAGCTTCCCGCTGGACTCCATTCGCCGCCGAGAGAAAACAGCCGATGGGATGCGTGATGACTCACGCCCTTCCGCCTATCGTAAAGACACTTGGGAATACGTCTATCCGGGTATGCACACCGATGTGGGTGGTGGCTATCCGCCTGGCGATCAGGGCAAGGCTCGTGGTGGTCAGGGCGAATTGCTGTCGCAGATTCCTCTGCACCATATGTACCGCTCAGCCTTTGCCGCGGGCGCGCCTTTACAGGTTCCCGAAGCCGTTGCAGAGGGCCTCGAACAATGGCGAAAAATGGATCCTGAGACATTCGGAGAGTTTGCTGTAGGCGATACACTCACAATCCGCTTCAACGCCTGGCAGAAACAGGCCAAGGCCGAATCTCTCGAGGATGTGATCAAGCGTGAACAAGCCCTGATCACGGCCTGGCGTATCGATCGTTATGCCGGCGGCATCGACAAGCAGAGCTTTTACAGCCATGTAAAAGATCAGGACATGAGCGATGAGGAGTGGGATGCTCTGAAGCGCCTGCATGCCCACAAGCTGGCGGAAAACGCTGCAGCGGCGCAGGGTAAGGAACCGCCTGTGCTCAGTGCGCGAGAGCAGCGACAACGCGAGGCGGATCTTGAGTTGGTCGGGGGCACCGATGCTTATGCGCGCATCAATACCAACAAGACGTTCGAGCCAGCGCTGGATGACCAGCAATTGCGCCGTGCCGCCGCTGAGTTCAAGCGTGATTACGAGCGTAACTGGGGCGTCCTCGAGGATACATTCGAGCCTGGCGGGATAATCAACCTGTTGCTTGGTGGCACTGTCTATCTCATCAACGAAGAAGATGAAGCTCAGGAGTACGCAGAGCTTTACCAGAATGGGACGCAGCGCCATGGCAAGCTATTCGCCATGCCGGGAGTTATCGTCAATGGGCAGCAGGATTTGATCGCACTCTTCGATGAGCAGGTACACGATTCACGTGCCTGGTTCACCAATTCCTCTCCGTTTGGCGAGCGCGAGCCTTTCACCGATTACTTCCGCTACCGCCTGGTGCATTTCGACAATGAATCGAACAAGAGCCTGTCGGTACTGGCCAATGCGGGTCGCGTGGTTGGAATGGGTATCGCCTTGGCCAGTATCGGGCTCTCAATCAAGAAGCGTAATCCACGCTACTTGCTCGGCCTTTTCCTGCCCTCGTTGGCGACGCCTGTACTGACGGGCAGGCCAGGATTACCGGCTTTCCCGGAAATCAGTGCATTCGATCCTTTAACCGGTATTGCACTGCCGATGATGGAGGGTATGGAAGCCGTACGAGCCTTTACTCAAAAGCCTGGTGACGTGGTGGCCATGCTCAACGCCATGCCTTTGCCCGTACCGCTCACCGAGCAAACCGCTACTAC
This sequence comes from Pseudomonas mendocina, assembly GCF_003008615.1. Taxonomy (NCBI): domain Bacteria; kingdom Pseudomonadati; phylum Pseudomonadota; class Gammaproteobacteria; order Pseudomonadales; family Pseudomonadaceae; genus Ectopseudomonas; species Ectopseudomonas mendocina. The sequence continues at coordinate 2,093,258 of NZ_CP027657.1, read as the reverse complement.
GCCAGAGCTGCAAGCCGTCTTCAAAGCCGCTGAGGCGGTCAAGGCGGTCAAGGCGGCTAATGATTCCGGCGATATGAGCGGCTTGTTGGGGCAAGCGATGGACATGATGGACAAGGGTGCCCCCAAGCCTGGACTGCAATCTCCCGGTTGGCTGGATCAGGCTAAAGGCATGGCCAAGGAGTTTACGGGCTAGGAGCAAAGGGCAGCGGTACATATCTGCGCTGCTGCCCCTTTCCGGCTTACGGCTCTACCGCCTCTAGAGCACTCTTCAATGCCCCCGCCTCCCTGAACACCTTCTGCTCCACCAACTTCCCATCCTCCAACTGCAACCACAGCACCTCACCCTCACCAGCCGGATAGCGCGGGGCGATGCGGGCGTCGCGGTCGAGGAGGATGCGGTGGTTGTAGTCGCGCATCTTTGGCAGGGCGAAGAGGGTGGCGATGACGCTGGGCATGCGGCTGATGTCGGCGAGGAAGACCGTGTAGCGCTCGTCCAGATAACCCTTGGGCTTGCCTTCCAGAGCAGCGTTGATCAGCCTTGCGAAAAGGGGATAGATTTATTTTTCGGTGGTGAGGTTGCCAGATAAATAAATCTGTCCCTTTTTACTAGTGTGCGGATAAAGTGCTTTATTTAAAGGTCAAAATTTTTGATGCCGTAGTGGTCTAGCCTCACCTGGCATGTCTTGCACGGACAAATATAGAAAGTGCCGTCTGGCTTTCTACGAATATAGCTATGCAAGCTCTTGTCTGGTGAATCAGGGTAGGGGAACGCCGTATTGCTGATACCTAATAAACCACCTTCGCCCGTTTCCATAACCGCATACATGATTTGCTTTTCTGCGCAGCCCGCGTTTCTAACATGGCTCCCGCCTATAAATGAAATCTCATCATCTTTCTCACGTGGGCCGGCGGGCCTTTGTTGGGGAGGGCAATATGTGACTGGTGCGATAGGGCTCAAGTTGCTCTCTATAAAGTTTTTAAACTCCTGTGAGCCAGCTTTATATTTAAATCTCTTCCCTCGTCCATTGCTATATGTAAAATTTTGAGTCATTCCTGGTGACATTCCCAAATACAGAACAAGCCCTTCTGCATCAAGGTACTGAGTAAGTGTCAACGGCTCCACTAGGTCTTTGGGGCGTATCGGCCCTTTCTTCGAAAGTCCAAGAGCGACACTGATGACGCCTTGTGCCATGTCTCCTTGAGGTTGAGCTACCGCGCTCAGTAAGTAAGCGGATCTTTTCGCAACTGACTTTGCAATTTCACTACGTGTGTTCTGGATTAAAGGTATTTTACCGAGTAACTGCCGCATCTCTTAATTCCCTTAAAAAGATCCGTTTGGTTTCTGGGTTCCAAAAACAATAGCTTGAGCGGTGTGGCTTTGCAAAACTTAGTGCAGCTTTTCCTCTGCGTGCGGTGCGCGCCTGGAAATTAGATAAACCGACTTAGATACCAGTTTCCTCATTAGGAAAATCAGAAGGAAAAAACTGTGACAACCTCGCACCTCTTGCCGAAAGTATCATCGTTATCCGAGCGTCGCCAGAGTATGGTCGCTCCCCGGTTGACGGTGGCATTGCTCGGCTTGTGCTGGCTCTCAGCCGCAAAGGCCGTCGGCGACGTTGAGTTCAACGATCCTCTGATATCGTCAGGTTTGCTGCTTTACTCCCCTATTCTGACCAGCATGGCAACTACCGCACCATTCATCTGGACGACTGCGGCAATAGAGGGGCGTAACGAAAAGGTAATCATGCAGGCGCGGGATGATGCAGCCTTGTACGTTGCCAGCGACGGCCGTGAATTGGGAATCTATCTGACCGCCGCGCTCTTTCTGCTTCGTGAGCAAGGCGCAGCGGGAGATGATCGGATGTTGGCGCGATGGATTCTTATGCAGGCTTCACGCTAAACGATGATGGGCTGTGTGCCTTGCGCCATTTCGTGCGCGAGGTGCTTACCCCTATCAGTGCTGTACCGACTCCAGTGCTTGACCCAAAGCCTCCGCCTCCCTGAACACCTTCTGCTCCACCAACTTCCCGTTCTCCAACTGCAACCACAGCACTTCACCCTCGCCAGCCGGATAACGCGGGGCGATGCGGGCGTCGCGGTCGAGGAGGATGCGGTAGTTGTAGTCGCGCATCTTCGGCAGAGCGAAGAGGGTGGCGATGACGCTGGGCATGCGGCTTATGTCGGCGAGGAACACGGCCTGGCGTTCGTCCAGGTAGCCCTTGGGCTTGCCTTCCAGGGCGGCGTTGACCAGTTTGGCGCCGTCCATGTCACGGGCGACCAGGAGGATGCGGGTCTGATCGTTCAGGGTATAAGGCGCGTCGAACTGATCCAGCAGTGTCCAGGGCGCCAGGCGTTCGCCGGGCTCCACGGCCAGTGCAGTGGTGGACAGCAGGCACAGCAACAGCAGGGCAGCAGCTTTCATGCTGGAACTCCTAGCAGGGATAGCAGGGGATTAGAGGTCTTCATCGGTCACCAGACGCACTTCGCCGGCATCCATGGCGTAGGCGGCGTCGGCCAGGTCGTTGCTGACCTGCTCCACCTTTAGCTCGCCGCTGACCCACAGTGGGGCGTAGATGTCGTCGAGCGGGATGCCTTTCGGGTAGCGCACCAGTACCAGTTGGTTGGGCGGCGGTGGCGGTACGTGGATGCAGGCGCCCGGATAGGGCACCAGGAAGAACAGGGTGCTGTTGCCTTTCTCGTCGCTTTCCAGCGGTACCGGGTAGCCACCCAGGCGGATGGCCTTGCCGTCGAGTGCGGCGACGGTCTTGGCGGAGTACATCACCGCAGGCAGATCCTTGTCCTGTTGGCGCAGACCGCCTTCGCTGTAGAAGGTGCTGTCGCCTTCGGGGGTGTCGTGGCTGATGTCGGGCATTTCCTCGAGGGCCTTGCGGTCTTCGGGGGGCATCAGGTCGAGCCAGTCGGTTTCCGGCAGTTCGGCGTGAGCCAGACCGGAGAGCAGCAGCAAGGCGAGCAGCAGGTGGCGCATGGTGTAGGACGTCTCGTGGCAGCGGGAATCGGGAGCCGGCATGGTTGGCATGCCGGCTCCCGACGAAGGATATCTAGTCCTTCTTTATTGCGCCGTAGATTACCAGCAGAACGATGGCGCCGATCACTGCGCCGATGAAGCCGGCAGCTTGTCCGGCTTCGTAGATGCCCAGGGCCTGGCCACCGTAAGTGGCCGCGATGGAGCCACCGATGCCGAGCAGGATGGTCATGATCCAGCCCATGCTGTCATCACCCGGTTTGAGGAAGCGTGCGATGAGGCCAACGATCAGACCGATGAAGATGGTGCCAATAATACCCATAGGCGTGTCTCCTTGATGAGTGCCGCGTATGCGGCAGGCTCTGCTTGAGACAGGTTGTGATGGCTATCGGTTCGCTTCATCCGGTGGCGGAACGCCATAGCGATGGTAGATCAGCGCGATTTCTCCTTGCGCGCGCATGCGCTCGAGCTCCGCGGCCAGGCTGTCGTAGAGCGCACGACGATCACTTCGGTAGCGCTTGAGCGATGCGCCAAAGTGATTGCCCAGCACCTGGCGATGCACGTAGTGGGCATAGCTGAATCCCGTGAAACCCAGTGCGGCGAATTGCGCTTCCATCGGCATGACGTCGAGCACGGCGATGGCGTCCAGGCGGCCTGCGCGAAACATCGCCGCCAGCTGTGCATCGTCGCTGGCGTAGGCCCGTTGCAGCAGGACATCGCTGTCGAAGGGTTCGAAATAGGCGGTGCCGCGTTTGACGCCTACGGCCAGCGTATAGAGATCGTCGTAGCGACGCAGTTCGGCTTCATGCCCTGGGCGGACGATGAAGCGCACGTTCAACTGCTGGTTGCCGATGCTGGGCAGGAAGTGGATGTACTCGCGGCGCTGTTCGGTGAGCAGTACCCGTGGCACCAGGTCGACTCGCCCGGAGCGCAGGTCGTCGAGGCTGCGCAGGAAGGGCGTCAGGCGCCAATGCAGGCGTACGCCAAGGCGCTGTGCGGCGGTTTCCAGCACGCTGATCAGTGGGCCGCTGGGGATGCCATCGACGGCGCGCATCTCGGGAGGGCGCTCGCGAAAGTCCACCCGCAGCACGTCTTCGGCGCTGGCGCAGGTCAGGCTGAAGAGCAGGGGCAGTAACGCAAGCAGGCGTTTCATGAGGGGCTCTTGGACGACCACCGTCGTCCAAGAGCTTAGCTGCAAATCGCTGTATCAGCCCTTGGCGATCAGCGCCTGGACTGCTGCGATGGCTGTGTCGAGGCCAGCCCGGTCGGCACTGCGTACGGTGGCGTGACCCACCTTGCGCCCGGCCTTGAAGGCCTTGCCGTAGTGGTGCAGATGGCAATCGGCGATGCTGATCACCGCAGCCACCGGCGGTACTTCACCGATGAAGTTGAGCATGGCGCTTTCGCCCAGCTTGGCGGTGGAGCCCAGCGGCAGGCCGGCAACGGCGCGCAGGTGGTTCTCGAACTGGCTGCACTCGGCGCCTTCGATGGTCCAGTGCCCGGAGTTGTGCACACGTGGGGCGATCTCGTTGGCCTTGAGGCCGCCATCGACTTCGAAGAACTCGAAGGCCAGCACGCCGACGTAATCGAGCTTGTCCAGCACGCGGCCGACGTAGTCTTCGGCCAGCGCTTGCAGTGGGTGCTCAGTGCTGGCGATGGACAGGGCGAGGATGCCGCTGTCATGGGTGTTGTGCACCAGCGGATAGAAGCGGGTTTCGCCATCGCGTGCACGCACGGCGATCAGCGACACCTCGCCGGTGAAGGGCACGAAGCCTTCGAGGATGCACGGCACGCTGCCCAGCTCGGCGAAGGCGCCGGTGACGTCTTCCGGCTTGCGCAGCACCTTCTGGCCCTTGCCGTCATAGCCCAGGGTACGGGTCTTCATCACCGCCGGCAGGCCGATGCTGGCCACCGCGGCGTCCAGGTCTGCCTGCGACTGGATGTCGGCGAACTCGGGAGTAGGAATACCCAGCTCGCGGAACATGGATTTCTCGAACCAGCGGTCACGGGCGATACGCAGTGCTTCCGCGCTCGGGTAGACCGGCACGAACTGCGAGAGGAAGGCCACGGTTTCCGCCGGCACGCTCTCGAACTCGAAGGTCACCAGGTCGACTTCGTCGGCCAGCTGGCGCAGGTGATCCTGATCGCCGTAGTCGGCGCGGATGTGCTCGCCGAGGGCCTGGGCGCAGGCATCTGGCGCCGGATCGAGGAAAGCGAAGTTCATGCCCAGCGGGGTGCCCGCCAGCGCCATCATGCGGCCCAGCTGGCCGCCACCGATTACACCGATTTTCATAACAAAGCCCCTTTTCAGCAGGTGGCGAGACCAAGCAGTTGAACGTTGCCCGCAGCGCAGGAAGCGGAGTTTACGCCGGTAAATGAGCATTCCGAGCAGCGCACAGCGTTCAAGTGCGCCGTGTCGCAGCCCCTGATGGAATAGGCTTCAGGCCTCGCGCGGATCCGGGTTGCTCAGCACGGTATCGGTCTGTTCCTGGCGGAACTGTTTCAGCGCCGCGTGGAATTGCGGGTGCTGGTGACCGAGGATGCTGGCGGCCAGCAGGGCGGCGTTGACTGCGCCGGCCTTGCCGATGGCCAGGGTGGCGACCGGGATACCGGCCGGCATCTGCACGATCGACAGCAGCGAGTCGACGCCCGAGAGCATGGACGACTGCACCGGTACGCCGAGCACCGGCAGGTGGGTCTTGGCGGCGCACATGCCCGGCAGGTGGGCGGCGCCGCCGGCACCAGCGATGATCACCTGAATGCCGCGTGCTTCTGCCTCTTCGGCGTACTGGAACAGCAGGTCCGGGGTGCGGTGGGCAGAAACCACCTTGACCTCGTGGGGGATGCCCAGCTTGTCCAGCATCTCGGCGGTGTGGCTAAGGGTGGACCAATCGGACTTGGAGCCCATGATCACGCCAACCAGTGCGCTCATCGTCGTGCCTCTTCTCTCGGGCGCCTCGCGGCGCGTCAAAAACCAACAAGCCACGCGGGCGGGCCAGCGTGGCTTGTCATGATTCGTTGGCCGGGTGCTGCCGGCCGAAGGCCGCGGAGTATAACGCAAAGCCACTGCTGGCGGGCAGTGGCGACGACCGTTTGTCATACAAGGTGTGGCAGCCGGGTAAAACCGCCTAAACCTTGCTCTGGAGCAATGCCGGTGTGGGCTACGCGCGCACACTGGTCAAACACTCGCATGGAAGAGGAACAGCGCATGAACCAGACCATGAAAGCCGCAGTTGTCCACGCCTTTGGCGAACCCCTGCGTATCGAGGAGGTGAGAACCCCGCTACCTGGCCCCGGGCAGATCCTGGTGAAAATCGAAGCCTCGGGCGTCTGCCACACCGACTTGCACGCCGCCGAGGGCGACTGGCCGGTGAAACCGAGCCTGCCGTTCATTCCGGGCCACGAAGGCGTGGGTTACGTGGCGGCGGTCGGCAGCGGCGTCACCCGGGTCAAGGAAGGCGACCGCGTCGGCGTGCCCTGGCTGTACACCGCCTGCGGCTGCTGCGAACACTGCCTGACCGGCTGGGAAACCCTCTGCGAAAGCCAGCAGAACACCGGTTATTCGATCAATGGCGGCTACGCCGAATACGTGCTGGCTGACCCGAACTATGTCGGCATCCTGCCGAAAAATGTCGACTTCCTCGAGATCGCACCGATCCTTTGCGCCGGCGTGACGGTGTACAAGGGCCTCAAGGAAACCAAGGCACGCCCTGGCCAGTGGGTGGCGATCTCCGGCATCGGTGGCCTCGGTCACGTGGCCGTGCAATACGCCCGTGCCATGGGCCTGCACGTGATCGCGGTGGATGTCGACGACGCCAAGCTGGAGCTGGCGCGCAAGCTCGGCGCAAGCCTGACCATCAACGCCCGCAAGGAGAACCCGGCTGAGGTGGTGCAACGCGATATCGGCGGTGCTCACGGCGTACTGGTTACTGCCGTGTCCAACGCCGCCTTCGGTCAGGCCATCGGCATGGCGCGCCGGCATGGCACGGTGGCGCTGGTCGGGTTGCCGCCGGGCGATTTCCCCACGCCGATCTTCGACGTGGTGCTCAAGGCCATCACGATCACCGGTTCCATCGTCGGTACCCGCGCCGATCTGCAGGAGGCGCTGGACTTCGCCGGCGAGGGCTTGGTCAAGGCCACGGTGCACAGCGACAAGCTCGACAACATCAATGGCATCTTCGACCAGATGCGCGGTGGGCAGATCGAGGGACGCGTCGTACTGCAGTTCTGATTCGGGCACGGCCACGGACGGGCAACTTTCCTACAGAACGGACGCGGACGGGCGCACAGATCGATGCCAGACAGCTGGCTATACTGTGCGCCCTTCATCCATACAAGGACGTGTCGTCATGAAACAGTACGTTTCGCTCGTTGCCCTCTCCCTGCTCTCCCTTCAAGCCGCTGCGCTGGATCTGGCCAAGCATCCGCAGGTCTTCGATGCCGGTCAGGGCGTCAGCCTGGCGTTGGCCCCTTCTGCCGACGGTAAGCAGGCGCTGGTGCAGGTGCGCGGCATCAATCACCCGCTCGACGAAGTGGTGTTCCTCACCGATGTCCGCGAGCTGGGCAACGAGCAGCGCGACTACGGCATCCGCCTCGATGGCCGCGACTACAATCTGCTGAACAAGCGCCGTGCCTGGAGCGGCGAGAGCTACCAGCTGAATTTGCCGAATACTCAGGGCTTCGAACTCAGCTACAACGAGCAGAAGACCGCAGCACTCAAGCCCGGCGACCTCCTGGCGGTGTATCAGAAGCAGGAGAAAGACGGCCTGCAAGCACGTCTCGCCGCCTTCGATCGCAAGCAACGCGTGGCGGACTACAGCGCTCGCCTGCAGGAGATGGACGGCGAAGCCAGCAAGGCGTGTGGCGCCCCGCTGACGACCAAGGTGGACTGGAGCGCCATCAGCGACGAACAGTTGATCGGTCTCAGCGTGCCGAGCTACTGCGGCGAGGTGGTCAACCAGATGGCCTACCTGTGCGGCAAGGATGATCGTTACAAGGCCGAAGCCAAGACCCTCAAGGGTGTCGACTGCCGCTTCGGCGATGGCCTGAAACTGAACGAGAAAGACGGCCAGTTGCTGTTCACCACCCATCCGGATGAAGCCAACCAGGGCGACTTCATCAACGCCATTCTGCGCAATCGCTGACCCTCGGTGGCGGGCCTCGGCCCGCCACTCGCGGCATGTTTCTTGCGTTCCTTTGCCTATCTGCGCACACGGAACGCATCATGCTGCACGCCTCGCTGACCACTCTGCACGTGGTTTCCCTGATCCTGCAACGCTTCGCTGACCAGCCCGAGCTGCGCCCGCAATTGCTGGCCGGGAGCGGTATTGGTGCGGCTGATCTGGACAATGCCGACGCGCGCATCACCCGGGTGCAGGAGCTGCAAGTCTGTGCCAATGCCCTGGCCCTGCGTGCCGACATGGGGCTGGAGTTGGGACGCAGCCTGCATGTTTCCTCCTATGGGCTGTTGGGTTACGCCGCACTCTCGGCTGCCACCTTTGGTGACGCCTGGCGCCTGCTGTTGCAGTACCCGGCGTTGCTCGGCACCTATTTCCGTCTCGATATGCAGGTGGAAGGCGAGCTGGCCTGGATCTGCGCCAGCGGCTATCGCGATGCCGAGGCGCTGGAAGTGTTCAACGTGGAGATGTGCCTGGCTTCGCTGAAGCTGATCGGTGATGAACTGCTGCGCCAGCCGATGCCGCTGGAGGGGGCCGAGTTCACCTATGCCCAGCCGCGCTATATGAAGCGCTATGCAAAGAGTTTTCCCTGCCCGTTGCGCTTCGAGGCGCAGCGCAATGCCTTCGCCTTTCCCGCCGCGTTGCTGGAGCGCCGCTTGCCGCTGGCCGACAGCGTCACCCACAGTGACATGGTGGAGCGCTGCCGGCGCCTGAACGCTGAGTTCAGCAGCCGCCAGGCCTGGCTGGAACGGGTGCGCCAGTTGCTCGCCGCACAGTTGGCCGAGCCGCCGGGGCTGGAGAACCTGGCGCAGCAGATGCATTGCTCGCCGCGTACCCTGCGCCGCCATCTGCAGGAGCTAGGCACCAGCTATCAGGGCCTGCTCGACGAGTTGCGCTTCGAGCGCGCCAAGACGCTGCTCAGCGACGAGCAATGGCCGGTGTACCGCATCGCCGAGGTGCTCGGCTTCAGCGAGACCGCCAGCTTCCGCCATGCCTTCCAGCGCTGGAGCGGCGTGCCGCCGAGTCGCTTTCGCGCCTGAGACGAGCGATGGCATTCGCGGCTGAAGCGGAATGCCGCCCAGCCGCTCCTACAAGAGCGGCAACTCACACCCCCGTAGGAGCGGCTTCAGCCGCGATAAAAGCTCGCCGCTGAAGCGGCTCCTACAGGTCGGGCTCATTTCTTCGCTTGTACGTTGCGGTACATCTGCAGCGCGTCGCTCGGATGCATGCGGGCTACGGGCGATCACTGTGGGAGCGGCCTCAGCCGCGATAAAGGCTCGTCGCTAAAGCGCCTCCCACAGGGGGAACTCATTTCTCTGCTTGCACGTTGCGGTACATCTGCAAGCGCGCGGCTTCATGCAAGCCACGGCTCAGCGCCAGCAGGCGCTGGAACTCTTGCGGGTGCTGCTCGGCCACATTGTCGCGCGGCGTCAGCGAGCGCAGGTCGTGCAGGGTCGGCGAGCTGCCGTCGTGCTGCATTTGCACGAGGAAATCTCGGGTCACCGCGCCGATCACCGGGAAGGTGCCTTCCTGCAGCACCAGCGGCACCACGCGCTCGCCTTCCGGGGCAGGCAATTGCAGGTCGCGACCGAGGCCGCTGTTATCGAAGGGCACGCCGACCAGCCCGGCCACCGTCGGCAGCAGGTCGGCCAGGCCCACGGCCGCGTCGAACTCGCGCGGCGCCAGCCATTTCGGCGCGTGAATCAGCAGCGGCACGTTGTTGCTCTCCAGCCCCAGTTGCTCGAAGGCCGGCGCCATGTGCGGGATCTGGCTGATGCGGGTGTTGTGGTCGCCGAAGAAGACGAAAATGGTGTCGTCGTAGAAGCCCTGCTCCTTGGCCAGTTCCATCAGGCGACCGATGTTGAAGTCCAGCAGGCGCACGGCGTTGTACTGCTCGATGCTGCGCGAGCCGGCCTGCTGCACCTGTTCCAGCGGCAGGTCGAGCGGCTCGAAGCCATCGTTGTCCTTGGGGATGGTGAAGGGGCGGTGGTTGCCGGAGGTCTGCAGGTAGGCGAAGAACGGTTTGTCCTTGGGCAGGGCACCGAGGATGCGCGTGCTTTCCTTGAAGAAATCCAGGTCGGAAATGCCCCACACGTCCACCTGTGGCGACTGCCAGTGGCGTTCCTCGTAGAGCTGCACGCCGTCGATGCTCTGGCGGATCAGCGCATTGATATTGGCCCAGCCGGCGTTGCCGCCGATCATGTAGAACTTCTCATAGCCGTCGAGCGCATTGATCAGCGTGCGCTGACGGGCGATCAGCGGGTTGCGCGTCGCCGTCTCCTGGCGCGACACGTCGGGGATGCCGGTGATGCTCGCCCACACCGTCTTGGCGGTGCCGGTCACCGGTACGTAGAAGTGGCGGAAGAACCAGCTTTGCTGGGCCAGACGATCCAGGTTCGGCGTCGGGTTCAGCGGGTTGCCGTAGGCACCCACCGCACTGGTACCGAGGGATTCGAGCATGACGAAGACCACGTTGGGCTGGCGCTCGGCCTGGATGCGATGCGCCTGCAGCGGCTGGTGACGGAAGAAGTTCAACCCCTGCGCATCACGCTCGCTGACGCCCAGGTAATCGGCCACCACCTCGTAGTGCTCGCGCGTGGCTGCCTCGTCGAAGGCGGCAGGTTCGAGCTTGAGGGTGTCGAAGAGAAATAGCGCCGGGTTGAGGCCGAGCGCGCCGATCTGGCTATTGCCGCTGTAGAAGGCATCGCTCCAGCGCAGCGGCACCGGGTTCTCCAGGTTCAGCGCGCTGGCGCGGCCGAGCAGGCCGAAGAACACCAGCACGCTCACCAGCGCCGCGCCGCCAAGGGCCGGCAGCACGCCGACACTGCCGCTGGCGGGGCGATCCAGAGTGGCGCGCTCCAGGCGCAGCAGCGCCCATGCCCATAGGGCCACGCCCACTAGCCAGGCGATGGTTATCCACAGCACCGGGTAGGTCTGCCAGAGCATGCCGGCAGAGATCTGCGCATCGCCGGCAAAGCGCAGCACCGTGGCGTTGAGGCGCACGCCCAGGTAGGCGTAGTGACCGAAGTCGACTATGTACAGCAGGCCCAGCGTTGCTACGGCCAGCAGCAGGTAGCCGCGCAGCAGCCAGCGCACGGCGCGAAAGCGCGCCAGGCGCAGCTTGGGCAGTGCCAGCAGGATGCCCACCGGCAACATCAGCAGCAGGGCCAGGCGCAGGTCGAAGCGCAGGCCGATGCCGAGGGTGGGCAGCACGTCCGGGTCACCGATGCTGTCGACGGCGGAAAAACCCAGCAGAAAAAGCCCGCGCAAGGCGGCGAAGAGCACGAACAGCAGCGCCGTCAGGCCTGCCAGGTAGTGCAGGCGGCGGGATTTCAGCCAGCTCATGCGAGGTTCCTTGTTCGAATCAGCAGCCAGCGTCCGCCTGCCAGAAGCAGCGCACCGAGGCTATAGAGGGCCAGATAGGGATCGATCAGGTAGTCCCAGTAGTTTTCCGAGGCGCCCAGGCGCAGGGCGAAAGCCAGGGTCGCCAGCACCAGCGCGAGGGCGCCGAGCCAGCTGCGCTGGACGATCAGCACCGCGCATAGCAGGCCCAGCACTAGGAGCATGGGCCGGGGTTCGAAGCCGAGCTGGTAGGGGTCGGCATAACTCAGGCCCAGCGCCGCCGGGTAGAGCAACACGGCCAGGCCGGCGAACAGCGCCAGGCTGGCCAGGCGATCACGGGCACCGGCAAGTGGAACGCCGAAGCGGCTCAGCGTCGCCCATCCGAGCAGCACCAGGCTGGCCACGGACAGGTCGCCGATATAGGTGCGCAGGTGCAGCGCCAGGCTGATGCCCTGCACCGGCACCAGGCTAAGCAGCAGGCAGCTCGCCAGCAGGATGCCGCGTTGTGTCGTATTGCGCGTCAGTCGTGTGAGGATCAGGAAAACCAGCAGGGCGAAGGCCAGGTGCGGCAGCCAGAAGTCAGTCATGCGGGCGGCGCTCCGACAGCCAGGCCTCGTTGAAGGCCAGGTGCTTGATGAACATGTCGTTCCACGAATAGACGAGGTGGTAGTTACCCTCGCGGTCGCGGGTGAAGTAGGGGTACTCGTAGTCGAAGGTGCAGCCTTCGGCGCTGCACATGCGCGCCGTTACCTGTTCGAGAAAGCGCGCCTGCTGCTCGGGCTTGCCGCCGCTGGCGCGGTATTTCTCGCTGACCACGGCGGGGAATTCATCGCGCGGAATCGGCTCGCCCCAGGGGTTGGGCGTTTCATCCAGCTCGCCCAGGGTGCGCCAGTTGCCCAGGTTGGCATCGGTGGCATAGAGGGTCAGGCGAAAACGACCGTCCTCCAGGTCATTCATTGCCACCAGCAGGCTGCCGTCGGGGCGGCCGACCGCCGCCAGGGACGAGTTGGGGTTGCTCGGCTCCACCGGTTCTGGCCGGCTCCAGCTGCGCCCGGCGTCCTCGCTGTAGCTGGCCAGCACACGGTGATGCGCTTCGCCGGCATAACGTAGCAGGGCCACGGCGCGGCGCTCGTCCAGCGCCACCACGGTCGGTTGCAAGGAATAGCGGCCCTTGCCGATGCGGTACTTGCCCAGCACTTCGCCATTCGCGCTCAGGTGCAGGTACTCGGGAAACTTGCCGAGAAACTCGTGGTACACCGGCAGGCCGATGCTGCCGTCGGCATGGAACACCGGCGCGGCGCGCACCAGGGTGCTGATGTTGAGAAAGGGGCTGGTGACGAGCTGGCGTGGCGCCGACCAGGTTTCACCGAGGTCGTCGGAGACCATGGCGTTGACCGCGCTACCAGCCCAGCCGCCCAGCGACACCGAGACGTAGAACAGCCACAGGCGGTTGTCCGGCGCCAGGCTGATCACCGGGTTGCCCAGCTTGCGAATGTGCTTGCCGACGGCGCGCTGGGTCGACTCGCGACTGGCCAGCACGCGCTCGGCGCTCCACTGGCCGCTGGCGGCATCGAAGCGCGCGGCGCGGATCTGCACATCGGCGGCGCCTTCGCGCGTGCCGGCGAACCAGGCGGCCATCAGGTCGCCGCCGGGCAGGCCGGTGATCGAGGCGGAGTGGACGAAATCCTCCAGGTCGGAGGAGGCGAAGTGTGCGGCCAGGGCCGGTGCCGTGTTGGCTGCCGGTGGCGCTGGCTGGTTGGCGAAGGGGGCCAGCGCATGGGGCGCAGCGCCGAGCCAGGCGCAGGCGAACACCGTGGCCGCGCCCAGCAGCAGGGCGCAGGTCTTGAGGGTCGAGGTCATGGTCGCGGGTTCAGGGATGGCTGGGATGGGCCAGGTGCGAGCTGGCGACTTCTTCTACCGGACGGGCATCGACCGGGTCGTAATAGATCTCCAGCTTGCGTCCTGCGTCATCGAAGCCGTAGATCTCGTAGCAGTTGCCAGGGGTGATGCGGAACTTGGTGATCTGCACGCCCTGGCGCTTCATCCGCTCGCGAAACTGCGACTCGGGCATCCAGGCGCTGCGATCGGGGCGGGCACAATCGGTGTCGGCCAGCAGCGGCGTGGCTCCGAGCAGCAGCAGGCCGCCCAAGGCGGTGCGGGCTAAAAGGGACATGGCGGGGCTCTCGTCACGGGGCGCCGGCGGTCAGGGCCGGCGCCGGGCTGCGCTCAGTCGTCGATCTCGGTCTTCACGGCCTTGCCGCTGACCGGGTCGTGATAGATCTCGACCTTGCGGCCTTCCTTGTCGAAGCCGTAGATCTCGTAGCAGTTACCTTCGGTGACCTTGAACTTGTTGATCTTGTAGCCATCGGCTACCAGCTTGGCCTGGAACTGGTCGGGGTCTTGCCAGGTGGAGCGGTCGGCCGTGGTGCACTCGGTCTTGGCGAAGGCCGGCGCGGCGCAGGCGAGCAGGGCGGAAACGAGCAGTAGACGACGCATGGTGAGGCTCCTGATGGGATTCGGAGCCGCCACCTTCGGCGCACTGGCTTAACGAAAACTTAAGGCTCACACCCCGTTACATCTTGCCCGTGAGCATCCGGGTGGCAGCGCAATTTGGCCATTTCGATCCCCTTTTGGCCGTTGCCAGCGTTCTCGACGCTGGCCGAGCAGGCGAACAATGCAGGCACAACAACGAGCCTGGAGCGCTTTGCATGCTCACCTACTACAGCGACGACCACCACCTGCACCACGGCAAATGCGAGCTGATCGACGGGCAACTGATGCCCTGCTTCGAGAAGCCGCAGCGCGCCGACCATATCCTCGCCCGTGTGAACAATCGCCAGCTTGGCGAAGTACGTGCACCCAGGGATTTCGGCCTGGCTCCCATCGAACGCATCCACAGCAAGGCCTACCTGGAGTTCTTCCAGGGCGCCTGGGCGCGTTGGCAGGAACAGGGCGGCAAGGGCGACCTGCTGCCGTTCACCTGGCCGGCGCGCACCTTGCGCAGGATGATCCCCAATGACCTGCACGGCCAGCTCGGCTACTACAGTTTCGACGGCGGTGCGCCGATTACCGCCGGCACCTGGCAGGCCGCCTACAGCGCCGCACAGGTGGCGCTCAGCGCCCAGCAGGAGATCGCCAACGGCGCCCACAGCGCCTTCGCCCTGTGCCGTCCGCCAGGCCACCACGCCGCTGGCGATGTGATGGGTGGCTACTGCTACCTGAACAATGCCGCCATCGCCGCCCAGGCCTTCCTCGATCAGGGCCGCAAGAAAGTCGCCATCCTCGATGTCGACTACCACCACGGCAACGGCACCCAGGACATCTTCTACCAGCGCAGCGACGTGCTGTTCGCCTCGATCCACGGCGACCCGGCCGAGGAGTTCCCGTTCTTCCTCGGTTATGCCGACGAACTGGGCGAGGGCGCCGGCGAGGGCTACAACTTCAATTACCCGTTGCCCATGGGCAGCTCCTGGGAAACCTGGAGCGCGGCGCTGGAGCAGGCCTGCCAGCGCATCGCCGAATACGGCGCCGAGGTTGTGGTGGTGTCGCTGGGCGTGGACACCTACATGGAAGACCCGATCTCGCAGTTCAAGCTCGACAGCCCGGACTACCTGGCCATGGGCCGGCGTATCGCCGCGCTGGGCCTGCCGACGCTGTTCATCATGGAAGGCGGCTACGCGGTGGAGGCCATCGGCGTCAACGCGGTCAACGTACTGGAAGGGTTCGAGGGCGCCTGAGAGGCGCCTCTTCAGCAATCAGAAATCTGCCAAACAAGAGCAATATTTCAGGGGTGCTAGAACGATGAAAGCCATCAAACAGATGCTCGGCGCCGCCCTGTGCGGCGCCACCCTGCTCAGCGGCGCGGTACAGGCCAAGGAGCTGCGCGTGTACAACTGGGCGGACTACATTCTGCCGTCCGTGCCCAAGGACTTCCAGAAGGAGTCTGGCATCCAGATCACCTGGGACACCTTCGAGACCAATGAGGCGCTGGAAGCCAAGCTGCTCACCGGCAACTCTGGCTATGACCTGGTGATTCCGTCCAACCAGTTCCTCGAAACCCAGATCAAGGCCGGCGTGTTCGCCCCGCTGGACAAGTCAAAGCTGCCCAACTGGAAGAACCTCGACCCAGTGCTGCTCGGCCTGCTGGAGAAGAACGATCCGGGCAACCAGTACGGCGTGCCCTACATGTACGGCACCGTGCTGATCGGCTACAACCCGGACAAGGTCAAGGCCGCGCTCGGTGACGACGCGCCGGTAAACAGCTGGGATCTGGTGTTCAAGCCCGAGTACATGGAGAAGCTGAAATCCTGTGGCGTGGCCATGCTCGACTCGCCCAGCGAGATCATTCCCATCGCCCTGCACTACCTGGGCCTCGACCCCAACAGCACCAACCCGGCCGACTATGACAAGGTCACCGAACTGCTGCTCAAGGTGCGCCCGTACGTGGCCTACTTCCACTCCGCCAAGTACATGACCGATATCGCCAACGGCGACATCTGCGTGGCCATCGGCTACTCCGGCAGCTTCTACCAGTTCGCCAACCGCGCTAAGGAAGCTGGCAACGGCGTGAAGATCAACTGGCGCCTGCCCAAGGAAGGCGCGCCGATCTGGTTCGATACCTGGGCCATTCCGAAGAGCGCGCAGAACTCTGACGAAGCGCATGCCTTCATCAACCACCTGCTCGAACCCAAGGTGATCGCGCCGATCAGCGACTTCCTCGGCTACCCCAACCCCAACGTGCCGGGCATGCAACTGGTGGGTAAGGACATCGCCGACGACCACGACCTGACGCCGACGCCGGAGCTGCAGAAATCGTTGTACGTGGTGCAGCCGCTGCCGCAGAAGATCGAACGTGTGCGTACGCGGGCGTGGACGTCGATCAAGTCGGGCAAGTAAGGCTCAGCGATTTGACTCGACCTTAGAATTTCGCGGCTGAAGCCGCTCCTACAGAGAATCACATACCCCGTAGGAGCGGCTTCAGCCGCGAATGCCTTACCCGTAGGGTGCGTTACTCAGCCACCCACCTCGCCCGTCTCCAGCTTGCGCCACAGCAGGCGCACGGCCGCCTTGCGCGACATGCCCCAGCGGTACAGGCGAATCTCCAGCGGGATATGCCAGTGTTCCTTGCCGCATATCACCAGCTCGCCACGGGCCAGCTCGGGGCTCATCGACAGGCGCGGTACCCAGGCCACGCCCAGGCCTTGCAGGGCCATGGCTTTGAGGCTGTCGGCCATGGCGGTTTCGTGCACGGTGGTCGAGCGCAGGGCGCGCTGGCGCAGCAACAGGTTCACCGAACGGCCGAGAAAGGTGCCGGCGCTGTACGCCAGCAGCGGCACGCTCTGCCCGGAGTCCAGGTCGAACAGCGGCGCGCCGTTTTCGTCCACGGCGCAGACCGGCAGCATCTCGCTGTAGCCCAGGTGCAGCGACGGGAACATGTCCGGTGCCAGCTGCACGGCGGCGTCCTGGTCGTGGTAGGCGAGTATCAGGTCGCAAGTGCCTTCGCGCAGCGAGTGCACCGCTTCGCCGACGTTGGTCGCCACCAGGCGGGTGGTCAGCGGCAAGCCATCGCGGCGCAGGCGGGCGATCCATTCGGGAAAGAAGCCGAACACCAGCGAGTGGGCGGCGGCGATCTGCAGCGCCTCGCCCTGTTGGCCTTCGAGGTGATGCAGGTGACGCACCACCTCGCCCAGTTGCTCGACCATGCTGCGCGCGGTGAGCAGGAACAGCTGGCCGGATTCGGTCAGCTCCACCGGTGTGCGTGCGCGATTGACCAGGGTCAGCCCCAGCGCCGCCTCGAGGCTGCGGATGCGTCGGCTGAACGCGGGCTGTGTGACGAAGCGCTTCTGTGCCGCCTGGGAGAAGCTGCGGGTGGCGGCCAGGGTGACGAAGTCTTCCAGCCATTTGGTTTCCAGATTCACGGGCCATCCTCCGCTTGTGTCGGTGCCGTGCACACGTTTGGTGCGCGACTGTAGTCACACCTGCATTATGCCGATTGTGCATAGGTCAGCAAACAACAGCATTGGCCAGCGCTGCGCTGAAGCCCTTAATCTATAGGCATCGCGGCACTCGCCGTTCTTCCCGAGAGTCATCTCCATCATGTCCGCTGCTGCATCATCCCGCGTCGAAAAAGACCTGCTTGGCACCCTAGAAGTCCCTGCCGATGCCTATTACGGCATCCAGACCCTGCGTGCCGTGCAGAACTTCCGCCTGTCTGGTGTACCGCTGTCGCACTACCCGAAACTGGTGGTCGGCCTGGCGATGGTCAAGCAAGCCTCGGCCGACGCCAACCGCGAGCTGGGTCACCTCAGCGCGGCCAAGCACACGGCGATCAGCACCGCCTGTGCGCGCATCATTCAGGGCGAGTTCCACGACCAGTTCGTGGTCGACATGATCCAGGGCGGCGCCGGCACCTCGACCAACATGAACGCCAACGAGGTCATCGCCAACATCGCCCTGGAAGCCATGGGCCATGAGAAGGGCGAGTACCAGTACCTGCACCCGAACAACGACGTGAACATGGCGCAGTCGACCAACGACGCCTACCCGACCGCCATCCGCCTCGGTCTGCTGTTGGGCCATGACAGCCTGCTCAATGCCCTGGACAAGCTGATCCAGTCGCTGGCTGCCAAGGGGCTGGAGTTCGGCCATGTGCTGAAGATGGGCCGTACCCAGTTGCAGGACGCCGTGCCGATGACCCTCGGCCAGGAATTCCACGCCTTCGCCACCACTCTTGGCGAAGACCTGCAGCACCTGAAGATGCTCGCCCCGGCGCTGCTCACCGAAGTGAACCTGGGCGGCACCGCCATCGGCACCGGCATCAACGCCGACCCGAAATACCAGGCCCTGGCGGTCAAGCGTCTGGGCGTGATCAGCGGTCATCCGGTCAAGCCGGCGGCCGACCTGATCGAGGCCACCAGTGACATGGGCGCATTCGTGCTGTTCTCCGGCATGCTCAAGCGCACCGCGGTGAAGCTGTCGAAGATCTGTAACGACCTGCGCCTGCTGTCCAGCGGCCCGCGTACCGGCATCAACGAGATCAACCTGCCACCGCGTCAGCCGGGCAGCTCGATCATGCCGGGCAAGGTCAACCCGGTGATTCCGGAGGCAGTAAACATGGTCGCCTTCGAAGTGATCGGCAACGACCTGGCACTGACCCTCGCCGCTGAAGGTGGCCAGCTGCAGTTGAACGTGATGGAGCCGCTGATCGCTTACAAGATCTTCGACTCGATTCGCCTGCTGACCCGCGCCATGGACATGCTCCGCGAGCTGTGCATCGACGGCATCACCGCCAACGAAGCGCGCTGCCGCGAGCTGATGGAAAACTCCATTGGCCTGATCACCGCACTGAACCCCTACATCGGCTACGAAAACGCCACGCGCATCGCCAAGACCGCGCTGGAAAGCGGCCGCGGTGTACTGGAGCTGGTGCGTGAGGAGAAGCTGCTGGACGACGCCACTCTGGCCGACATCCTGCGCCCCGAGAACATGATTGCGCCGCGCCTCGTACCCCTGCAGCAGTAAGGAGAACGACCATGCAACCGTCCACAGCTCCCAGCGTCAGGTTCCTGTTCCGTACCCTGCACCCGCCGCGTCGCTTCTGGCCGGGTCTGGGCGGTTTCTACAGCGGTGCGAGCCAGGCTCAAGCCCGTCCGCGCAGCTGAAAACCCTTTCATAGGAGGCCTTCACCAGCCTCAACCCTCAGGGATGGCCTCGGCCATCCCTTTTTTTGCCTGCCATTCAAGGATGGCTAGCGTAGGGTGCGCCACGCGCAACGCCGGCTGGCCTGCCTTAGAGCGTGTTCAAAGTCTGCTGCGCGTCGGCCATGCAGCGTTGAAATCAAGCTGGAACGCCAGCCCGGTCAGAATGCTCATTTACAGCTCGTAAAGTCGAACGCGACTCCGAGCGTTCTTCGCTCGATTTCGCCTTGCCTGGCTCTAGCTCGCGAGACTTTGAACAGGCTCTTACAGCCTCCATGCCCGGCGTAGCGTTCGTACCGCCTCGACGATCTGCGCCTCGGGTACGGCGGCGAACCCTAGCACCAGCCCGGCGCGGGAATCCTGTGACTCCTCGCTGTCCTCCAGCCAGTAATCGCTCAGACCATTCATTTCCACTCCGGCGCCGCGCGCCGCCGTGATCAGCTCGCGTTCGCGCGCCAGGCTGTCGACCCGCACGCACAGGTGCAGGCCGGCCTCGACCGCCGGCAGCGGCGCACAGCCGGCAATCGCTTGCGGCCATTCACGCAGCAGGGTGTCGCGGCGTTGTCGTGCCGCCTGGCGCATGCGCCGCACGTGGCGCTGGAAATGCCCGGCGGCGATGAATTCGGCCATTACCGCCTGGGTGCCGACCTCCGAGTGACGCATATCCACGGCGCGGCGCTGGGCGAAGGGTTCGGCCAAGGCCGCTGGCAGCACCAGATAGCCCAGGCGCAGGGCCGGGAAGGCCAGCTTGCCGAAGGTGCCGACGTAGATCACCCGCTGCTGGCGATCCAGTGCGGCCAGCGGCGCCAGCGGCGTGCCGCTGTAGCGGTATTCGCCATCGTAGTCGTCCTCGACGATCCAGCCGCCCTGGCGCTCGGCCCATTCCAGCAACTCCAGGCGCCGTGCCAGTGACAGGGTCACGCCGGTCGGGTACTGGTGCGACGGGGTCACGTAGACCAGTCGGCAATCCTCGAGGCTCGCCAGGCGGGTCGTATCCATGCCGTCGCCATCGACCGGCACGCCGCACAGGCTTGCGCCTGCAAGGGCGAAGGCGTGGGCGGCGGCGCGATAGCCGGGGTTCTCCACCGCCACGCGGTCGCCGGGTTGCACCAGCAACTGGGCACAGAGGCTGATGGCCTGTTGTGCGCCGCAGGTGATGACGATCTGCTGCGGGTCGCAGCTCAGGCCGCGGCTGCTGCGCAGGTAGGCGGCGATCAGTTCGCGCAGCACGCGCTCGCCGGCCGGGTCGCCGTAGCCCAGGCGAGCGGGTGATGGCCGGCGCCAGAAGCGTGCCTGCAAGCGTGCCCAGGTCTCGAAGGGAAACAGGTCGAACGCCGGCACGCCGATGCGAAAGGCGCGCGGTGCGCCAGTGACCGGCGCTGGCAGGTGGTGCTGGCGCAGGCGTTGCTGCGCCACGCCCTGTACCGCAGTCGTCGACACAGGCGCCGTCTGCGGCCGGGCCAGCGCCAGGTCGGCCACATAGGTGCCGTCGCCCACCCGCCCCTCGATGTAGCCCTCGGCATACAACTGGTCGAAGGCGCGCGTCACCGTATTGCGCGAGACGCCGAGCAGCGCCGCCAGGTCGCGGCTGGCCGGCAGCCGCGTATTGCCTGCCAGGCGGCCGTCGAGGATGCGTTCGCGCAACGCCTGATAGAGCTGGCGTGCCAGCCCGCCGGAAGGTTCCAGGCGAATCCCGGACAGATCGACCGGCAAGGGTGGTGGGGTGGACATGGTGGCCTCCGATTGGCTCCATGAAACTGCTGGTAAATGGATCTTACAGCGAACCAATATCCTGCCTAGCATGGGGCCATCGAATCAGGAGTCGCCTCCATGTACTGCCCCGCCGCCTTTCGTCAGGATGACCTGCCAACCCTTCACCAGCAGATTCGTGGCAGCGGCCTGGCACTGCTCAGCACGGCCGGCAGCCAGGGTCTGCAAGCCAGTCACCTGCCGCTGTTGCTGGAAGCTGACGAAGGTGAGTTCGGCACGCTCTACGGACACTTCGCTCGCGCCAACGGGCATTGGCGTGACCTGGCCGAAGGCGTCGAGGCGCTGGTGGTGTTCAGCGGCCCCGATGCTTACATACACCCCGGCTGGTACCCGGCCAAGGCCGAGCACGGCAAGGTGGTGCCGACCTGGAACTACATCGCTGTGCACGCCTGGGGCCAGGCCGAGGTGTTCGACGAGCCCGAGCGCCTGCTGCAACTGGTCAGCCGCCTGAGCGATCAGCATGAGCGTTCCCAGGCCAGGCCCTGGTCGGTCAGCGATGCGCCCGGCGAATACATCGACGCGATGCTGCGCGCCATCGTCGGTTTCGCCCTGCCGATCCGCCGTATCGAGGGCAAGTGGAAGCTTGGCCAGAACCGTTCCAGTGCGGATCAGCACGGCGTGCGCGCCGGCCTGGCCGCTTCCGCCAACCCGCGTGACCGCGAACTGGCGGCGTGCATGAATCTCAACGACTGACTGCTGAAAGGAATCCCCCATGCTCGAAATCCGTCCGCTCACCGCTGCCGACCACGCCGCCTGGCTGCCGCTGTGGCAGGGCTATCAGCGCTTCTATCAGGCCGAGATTCCGGCCGAGACCAGCGCCGTCACCTGGCAGCGCTTCCTCGATCCGGCCGAACCGATGCATGCCGCGCTGGCCTGGCAGGACGGCGTGGCGGTCGGCCTGGTGCACTTCATCTACCACCGCAGTTGCTGGACGACCGGCGACTACTGCTACCTGCAGGATCTCTACGTTGCCGAGAACACGCGGGGTGCCGGCATCGGTCGCGCGCTGATCGAGCATGTCTACGCCACGGCGCGCGCCGCTGGTGCCAGCCGCGTGCACTGGCTGACCCAGGAGACCAACTACACCGGGCGCCAGTTGTACGACCGCATTGCTGACCGCTCCGGTTTCATCCAGTACAGGAAGCTTTTCTGATGAGCGTTGATCTCACCCACTGGCAGCCCTGCCCCGTGCCCGATCAACGTCCACTGACCGGGCGCTTCGTGCGGCTGGAGGCGCTTGATGTGGCGCGCCACGGCGATGACCTGTGGGCAGCCTTGCAGGGCCCTGATCCGGCGCTGTGGGACTACCTGCCCTACGGCCCGTTCACCGAGCGTGCGGCCTTCGATGCCTGGCTTGGCGGCAACGCCGACAGCCGCGATCCGCTGTTCTACGCGGTGATCGATCTGGCCAGCGGCCGCGCCCTGGGGCTGTTCAGCTACCTGCGCATCACGGCGCAGGACGGCAGCATCGAGATCGGCCACGTTGCCTTCGGCGCGCCGATGCAGCGCACGCCGGGCGCCACGGAGGCGGTCTACCTGCTGGCGCGGCATGCCTTCGACGAGCTGGGCTATCGCCGCCTGGAGTAGAAATGCGACGCCGCCAATGCCCGTTCCATGCGCGCCGCCGAGCGTTTCGGCTTCAGCCACGAAGGGCTGTTCCGCCAGCATATGGTGCGCAAGGGCAGGAACCGCGACACCGCCTGGTTCTCGATCATCGATGGGGAATGGCCGACGCGCCGGGAAGCCTTCGAGGCTTGGCTGGGCGCTGACAACTTCGACGAGGCCGGTCGGCAGAAGCAGCGTCTGGAGGCCTTCCGCCAGGCATGAAAAACCCCGCACCGGCTGGGCCGTTGCGGGGTTTCTGACGCTGCGCGAGCTGTATCAGTCGCGGGTTTCCTTGACCACGATGCCGGACAGCAACAGCAGGCCGATCAGGTTGGGCAGCGCCATCAGGCCGTGGGCGATGTCGGAGAAGATCCACACCACACCGCTGGGCGCCCGCGCAGGCGCACCATGCAGCGCTCGCCGTAATAGCACCAGCCGAGGATGGTGGTGAAGGCGTAGACCAGCACGCTGATGGTCACGGTGTTGTTCTGGCGCCCAGCCGGGGATAACGGCCGAGTGCGAGTCTGGCAGCAGGGTGCTGATGCCGGAACGGGTTACTGCAGCAGTCGCCATGGCCAGGTCGGTTGGGCGGCTGGATCGTCATCGTCGGCAGTCAGACTGAGCGACGACTTCGAAGCGCGCGATTGTGTCCAGGCAGGTTGCTGGACGACAACAAACATCCTTATTTACGCGGAATTAACAGGGAATACCCATGCCCTGGTTTGTGAGGCGGGTATTTCCCTGATGAATACGGTTTTTGCAGCCGTATTTCCGTTCTGCGGAGTCATTCCATCTCGAACAGACCTTCACGCAGCTTGGCGCCGGCGAGGCGCTCGCGGATGTCGTCGTCGATGCGCGGATCGTCCGGGGCGTAGAGCATCAACTGGCGGTAGGCGTTGACCCGGTTGATCTCATCGCCGAGGTAGTGCCAGACCACACGGGTGCAGGCTGGTGTGCGCCGATCACCGCTGGAAACGCCGGTCTTGATGCCATTGAGGCGGTTGATACGGCTCTTGAAGCTGGGGATCAGGATGGTCTGGCTGACCTCGTTGCCGGTGAGGCTCTCGTAGTCGACCAGGAACATCCGATCCTGCAGAAAGAACGCCGCGCCCAGGTAGCGACAACGCACCCAGTCCTCGCTTCCGCCACGTGTGCGCTCTTGTCGCTCCTGGCGTTCCTGGCGCTCGAACAGGTAGTTGCCGCGCTCCTCGCGCAGATGCACCAGCGACAGCAGGATATGCCCCGGTACCGACATGCAGTTGGCGTACTCGAAGTAGTAGCCACAATAGCGGCCCATCGGGCTGGCCTGCTGGCGCAGCGGTTCGAACAGATCCAGCAGGGGGTCGTTACCGCTCTGCACCGGACTGCTGGAGCTGCGCGCTCCGATCAGGCGGGCGAATTGATCGCCCGGCATTTCCAGCTCGTAGGGCTCGACGCCGAAAAAATCGCAGATGCGCTTGAGGTTGTGCGCGGTGGGTCGGCTCTGTCCGGCGAGGTAGCGATTGAACTGTGCGCGGTTGAGCGAAAGCTTGCGGCAGACCTCGGCAATGGAGCGGTAGTGGCTGCACAGCAGTTTCAGGTTGCTGCCGAAATGATCCGACATATGGCGTTCCGAAGGTGATGCGAGTGTCGCGATTCTAGCATCAGGTCGCGTCACTTAGACGCGATCCGCGAAATTGTCCGCTGCAGGTGTCATCGCCAACCATGCGCCAGCTGCCCGGCGGGGCCGCATCCTAACTTCAAGAACAAGAGAGATAGCCTCCCATGCTCGACCTCCTCAATGATTTCATCTGGAGCAAGCTGCTGATCGTGATGCTGATCGGCCTCGGCTTGTACTTCACCATCGCCTCACGGTTTGTCCAGTTTCGCTACTTCAGCAGCATGTTCCATATCTTTCGCGAGGCTTTTCAGCGCCAGCCTGGTCAGCTCAGTTCGTTTCAGGCACTGATGCTCTCGGTAGCCGGCCGTGTCGGTGCCGGCAACATCGCCGGGGTGTCCGTCGCGATCATGCTGGGTGGGCCCGGAGCGGTCTTCTGGATGTGGGTTGTGGCCTTGGTAGGCATGGCTACCAGCTATTTCGAATGCTCCCTGGCACAGCTGTACAAGCGTCGCGAGAGCGACGGTAGCTACCGCGGTGGCCCGGCGTTCTACATCCAACACGGCCTCGGCCAGCGTTGGCTGGGCATCGTAGTCTCGATCCTGCTGCTGGTGACCTTCGGTTTCGGCTTCAACGCTGTGCAGTCCTTCACCGTAGCTAGCTCGCTGCATGACACCTTCGGCCTGCCG
Organism: Pseudomonas mendocina; assembly: GCF_003008615.1. NCBI lineage: Bacteria > Pseudomonadati > Pseudomonadota > Gammaproteobacteria > Pseudomonadales > Pseudomonadaceae > Ectopseudomonas > Ectopseudomonas mendocina. The sequence goes on along the minus strand of NZ_CP027657.1, from coordinate 2,068,398 downwards.
ACCCTGGCCAGCGGCCTGGCGCTGACCGTAGTCATGGGGCTGATCATCTTCGGTGGCATCAAGCGCATCGCCAGCATGGCGGATGTGCTGGTTCCAGTGATGGCGTTCTCCTACATCGGCATGGCGCTGGTGGTGATAGGCATGAACCTGTCCGAAGTACCTGCCGTGTTCACTCTCATCTTCAAGAGCGCCTTCGGCCTGGAACCGGCCTTTGCCGGAGGTATCGGTGCAGCCATCCTGATGGGCGTAAAGCGCGGTCTGTTCTCCAACGAAGCTGGCCTGGGCAGCGCGCCGAACGTGGCAGCTGTCGCCGAGGTAAAACACCCGGCCGCGCAGGGCATCGTGCAGTCGCTGAGCGTCTTTATCGACACCCTGCTGGTATGCACCAGCACCGCCCTGATCATCCTGCTGTCCGGTGTCTACCAGCCGGGTAGCGAAATGGCCGGTGTGGTTCTGACGCAGACTGCTCTGGCTGCCGTTGTGGGTGAATGGGGCCGCGTGTTCGTGAGCATCGCCCTGCTACTGTTCGTCTTCACCACCCTGATTTACAACTACTATCTGGGCGAGAACGCACTGGGCTTCTTCACCGAGAAGCGTGCACCCGTCATGGTTTACCGCGTGTTAGTGGTTTGCCTGGTGCTCTGGGGATCGGTACAGGATCTGGGTACCGTTTTCGCCTTCGCTGACGTGACCATGGGACTGTTGGCAATGTGTAACTTGGTTGCCGTGACCCTGCTGTTCAAGGTCGGCCTGCGCCTGATGCGTGATTACGACAGCCAGATCAAGGCTGGTATAAAGTCTCCGGTACTTGATCCCAAGCAGTACGCCGACTTGGATCTCGACCCCAAGGCCTGGAAAAGTTCGGCCGTGAGCGTCACCACCGAGAGCCCGGCTGAAATGGGCGAGCGCGTTTATCAGCGCTGATTTCGACCCGCTAGGAACAGGGGGCCTCGGCCCCCTTTTTCTTGCCTGAATTTCCTGAGGAGAGCTCATGGCTACCCCTGAAAAACTGCTGGTGCTCTACACCGGCGGCACCATCGGCATGCAGATGAGCGAGTCCGGCCTGGCCCCGGCTTCCGGATTCGAAGCCCGCATGCGCGAACAGCAGGCCATCGAGAACGATCCGGCGCTGCCGGCCTGGCAGTTTCGCGAACTGTTGCCGCTGATCGACAGCGCCAACATGAACCCCGGCCACTGGCTGGCCCTGCGCGATGTCATCGTGCAGGCCGTGGAACGTGACGGGCACGATGCCGTGCTGGTGCTGCACGGCACCGATACGCTGGCCTACAGCGCGGCGGCGCTGAGCTTTCTGTTGCTCGGCCTGAATGTCCCGGTAGTGCTCACGGGCTCCATGCAGCCGGCAGGCGTGCCAGGTGGCGATGCCTGGCCCAACCTGTTCGGTGCCTTGCGTGCGCTGCACCGCGGTGTCGCGGTGGGCGTGCATCTATACTTCAATGGCCAGCTCCTGCATGGCGCGCGTTGTTCCAAGTTGCGCAGCGATGCCTTCGACGCCTTTCAGGTGCTGCCGCGGCAGCGCCAGGCCGAGCATGTCGCGCTCAATGCGCGCATCGACTATCGCCAGGTACGCCAGCCGGTGAACCTGGCGGTCATGCCATTGCACCCTGCATTGCAGGCGAGCCATCTGCGTGCCTTGCTCGACAGCGGTGTCAAAGGCGTGCTGCTGGAGTGCTACGGCAGCGGTACCGGTCCTGCCGGCGACAGCGAGTTGATGGCGCTGCTGCATGAGGCGCATGTGCGGGGCGTGGTGCTGGCAGCGATCAGCCAGTGCCCGCAGGGGCATGTCGAGTTCGGCGTCTATGCGGCCGGGAGTCGCCTGGCCGAGGTGGGGCTGGTGTCCTGCGGCGGCATGACCCGCGAGGCGGCGCTGGGCAAGCTGTTCGCCCTGCTTGGCGCCGGTCTGACGCCTGCCGAAGTCGAGCACTGGTTGGCGCGCGATCTCTGTGGTGAGATGAGCGACTGACTCATCTGCCCCAGAGGAAGGATCGATGACCCTCGAAATCCGCCCCGTAGAAGCCGCTGATCATGAAGCCTGGCTGCCCTTGTGGCAGGGCTACCAGCGCTTCTACATGACCGAAATTCCTGCCGAAACCAGCGCTGTCACCTGGCAGCGCTTCCTCGATCCGAGCGAACCGATGGGCGCAGCGCTGGCCTGGCGTGACGGCGAAGCCGTCGGCCTGGTGCACTGGGTCATCCATCGTTCGACCTGGACGACCGGCGACTACTGCTACCTGCAGGATCTGTTCGTTGCCAAGGGCCAGCGCAGTGGCGGCGTGGGGCGGCAACTGCTGCAGTTCGCTTACGAGCAGGCGCGCGCAGCCGGCTGCTCGCGCGTGCACTGGTTGACCCACGAGAGCAACAGCCAGGCCATGCTGCTGTACGAGCGCATCGGCGAGCGTTCGGGTTTCGTGCAGTACCGCAAGCTGCTGTAAAAGGCTATCCGTCGCTGTCGAGAGAGGGAGGTTGGCATGCATCGCGCATCCGCCAATGCTCCCTCGCCTTCAAGCCCACGCTCATGAACAAGCTCGACAACGCTTTGCTGAATATCCTGATCAAGGATTCGCGTACTTCCTTTGCCGATATCGCCCGACAACTCAACATCTCCCGAGCACATGCGCGCACGCGTGTGCAGGCGTTGGTCGATACCGGCGTCATTGAGAAATTCACCGCCGTGGTGAATCCGGAGAAGCTCGGCAAGGGCATCTCCACCTTCGTCGATCTCACCGTTGCGCCGCATGCCATCGAGTCCGTCGCCGAGCGCCTTTCGGCCACTGTGGAGGTGGTCAGCCTGTACATCATGAGCGACCTGAAGAGCCTGCATATCCACACGCTCACCGACAGTTACGAGACCTTCGACGCCTTCGTCCGCCAGCACATTTTCAATCATCCGGAAATCCTCACGGTCGATTGCAAGGCGCTGATGACCCGGGTCAAGCACCGCCGTGGTGGCGCTCGTTTGTAACATGTTGATACAGATGGTCATTTTGCCAATTGGCGGGATTTTTGCGCCTTAAAAAAGCGCTCTGTGCGTTCTCGTGGTGCATAGCAGCCATTCGTCAGTGAGGGACGAGTCGATCCGACCGATTGGATGCACATGTCAACGCGCTGATGACAAATGTATCGAATGCGAGGGGCTGCCTGCCGTTTCGTCTTCTTCCGCTCATCCAAGATGCTTGTTTTTTGTGCGGCGGCATTTCGCCTCGAATGCTTTGAATTTTATTTTATTGCTTGTAAATCAATAGCTTATTTTGTTTTTCCTGCTGGCATGTGTGTTGCTCTAGGCCTTCCTGACCACTTTACATCCGATAGGCCGCCTCGCCGATTGGAGCCACTGTGTAACAGGAGACCGCCCCATGAGCCTTAACCGCCGTAAATTCCTGAGTAGCGGAGCCATTGCCGCAGGTGCCGGCCTGGCACTGGGTGCCTCGAGCATCGCCTCTGCCAACACCGGCAAGACCTTCAACTGGAAGATGACCAACGCCTACGCGCCGGGCTCGCCCTTCTACGTGCAGGGCCCGGGCAGCCCCACCGATTTCTGCAAGCGCGTCGAGGAGATGTCCGGTGGCCGCCTGAAGATCCAGCACTTCGCCGCTGGCGAGCTGATCCCGGCGTTGGAAGGCTTCGATGCGGTGTCCAGCGGCATGGTGGAAATGAACGCCGCCAACGCCTTCTTCTGGGCCGGCAAGATTCCTGCGGCGCAGTTCTTCACTGCCGTGCCGTTCGGCATGAATACCCAGGGCATGAACGCCTGGCTGTACAACGGCGGTGGCCTCAAACTGTGGGAAGAGCTCTACGAACCCCACGGCCTGGTGCCAATGCCCATGGGCAACACCGGCACACAGATGACCGGCTGGTTCCGCCAGCCCCTGGAAAACGTCGACAGCCTCAAGGGCCTGAAGATGCGCATCGCCGGCCTGGCCGGCAAGGTCTACAGCGAGCTGGGCGTGGCCGTGCGCCTGTTGCCGGGCGGTGAAATCTTCCCGGCGCTGGAGCGTGGCGTGATCGATGCCGCGGAGTTCGTCGGCCCCTATCAGGATCGCCGCATGGGCCTGCACAAGGCGGCCAAGAACTACTACACCACCGGCTGGCACGAGCCGACCAACGTCACCGAGCTGATCATCAACAAGCAGGCCTGGGACAGCCTGCCGGCCGATCTGCAGGCCATCGTGCGGTTCTGCGCCCAGGCCTGCAACACCGACAGCTGGTCGTGGTGCGACGCGGTCAACGCTGAGGCCATGCAGGATCTGGTGAACAACCAGGGCGTGATTGCCCGCCCGCTGCCGACCGACATCATCAAGCGTCTGCATGAAGTCACCCACGACACGCTGTCGAGCATGGCGGCCAGCGATCCGGCGACCAAGAAGATCTACGAGCACTTCTTCGCCTTCCGCAAGCAGTACATCTCCTGGGCTTCGGTGGGCGAGAAGGCCTTCATGGAAATCGGGATGGGCGAGTCATGATGTTCGTCGTCACTCGAATCGAACAACTGGTGGAAGCCCTGGGCGCGCTCGCACGCGCCTGCGTGCTGCTGCTGGTGCTGCTGGTGTCGTTCGACGTACTGATGCGCTACCTGTTCGACTTCAGCCCGGTGGCGTTGCAGGAGTTGGAGTGGTACCTGATCTCGCCGATCGCCCTGCTCGGCATCGCCTATACCCTCAAGCACCGCCAGGACGTGCGGGTGGATTTTCTCTACGAGAAATTCGGTGTGAAGACCAAGGCGGCCGTCGACCTGTTCAGCGGCATCGCCACCGCCGCCATCGGTTTCTACATTGCCCACTTGGCGTTCAAGTACACGATGCAGTCCTACAACATGGGCGAGGGCTCGCCCGATCCGGGCGGGCTGCCCTATCGCTTTCTGATCAAGGCCTTCCTGCCGCTGGGCTTCGCCCTGTTCGGCCTGCAGGGCCTGGCTGACAGCCTGCGGGCGCTGTGCACCCTGCTGCTGCCGGCTCGATTGCAGGAGGCTCGTCCATGACGCCCAATGAATGGCTGGCCATCAGCATGGTCATCGGCTTCTTCGCCATGATGATGGTGGGCGTGCCGGTGGCCATTTCCCTGGCCGTGTCCGGTTTCGTCGCCGGCATGATCGGCTTCGGCCCGATGCTCTTCGCCCTGCTGCCGGCACGCATGTTCGGCGTGGTCAGCAACTACACGCTGTTGGCGATACCACTGTTCACCTTCATGGGGGTGATGCTGGAGAAATCCCGGGTCGCCGAGGACATGCTCGACACCATCGGGCGTGCCATGGGTGGGCTGAACGGCGGCATGGGCCTGGCGATCATCCTCGTTGGCGTGCTGCTCGGCGCCTCCACCGGCATCGTCGGCGCCACGGTGGTGACCATCGGCCTGCTGACCCTGCCCACGCTGCTGCGCCGTGGCTACAACAAGACCGTGGCCTGCGGCACCATCTGCGCATCCGGCACCCTCGGGCAGATCATCCCGCCGAGCCTGGTGCTGATCCTGCTGGCGGACATCCTCGGTCAGTCGGTGGGTTCGATCTTCGCCGCGGCCTTCATCCCCAGCCTGGTGCTGGCGCTGATCTACGTCGCCTACATGCTGCTGCTCGGCTGGCTGCGGCCGGACTGGGTGCCGGCGATCCCGGCTGAAGAGCGCGCCCTGACCAGTCGCAAACAACTGCTCAAGGACATGGCGCGTAGCGTGCTGCCGCCGCTGCTGCTGGTGATGGCGGTGCTCGGCTCGATCATCGGTGGCGTCGCCGCGCCGACCGAGGCGGCCTCGATGGGCGCGCTCGGTGCGCTGGTCATCGCCGCCTGCGCACGGCGTCTGGACTGGAAGACCCTCAAGGCGACCCTGCATGGCACCCTGACCATCAGCGCGATGATCTTCCTCATCCTGCTCTGCTCGCAGCCGTTCTCCCTGGCCTTCCGCGGCCTGGGTGGCGAGGCGCTGGTGCATGAGCTGTTCACCATGCTGCCGGGCGGCGAGCTGGGGGCGATTCTGTTCCTGATGGCGGTGCTGTTCGTGCTCGGTTTCTTCCTGGAGTGGATCGAGATTTCCTACATCGCCCTGCCGATGTTTCTGCCGGTGTTCATCGCCTACGACACCAACCTGGTATGGCTGGGCATCCTGGTCGCGCTGAACCTGCAGATGTCGTTCCTCACGCCGCCGTTCGGCTGGGCGCTGTTCTTCCTCAAGGGCGTGGCGCCGCCGGGAATCTCGACCCGTGATATCTACATCGGCGCGTTGCCCTACGTGTTCCTGCAGATGCTCGCGGTAGCGGTGGTGTTCTGCTTCCCGCAACTGGCCACCTGGCTGCCGGCTGCGATCGGCTGGTGATGACCACAGCGGCCACGCCATCACCGGCGTGGTCGCCACGACAAGAAAGGAACTGTCATGCTGAAAACTACCCATGCCACCGGCGGCCTGTTCGTCGCCCCGCACCACCTGGCCGCGCAGGCCGGGCGCGATGTACTCAAGGCTGGCGGCAATGCCGTGGAAGCGATGGTCGCCGCCGCTGCCAGCATCGCCGTGGTCTATCCACATATGAATGCCATCGGCGGCGATGGCTTCTGGCTGATCCACGAGCCAGGCAAAAAGCCCATCGCCATCGATGCCTGTGGCAGCAGCGCGGCACTGGCTGATCGTGATTTCTACGCCGGCCATACGCAGATTCCCAGCCGTGGCCCACTGGCCGCATTGACCGTGGCGGGCACCGTCGGTGGCTGGGCCGAAGCCCTGGCACAGACCGCGCACTGGCAGTCGCAACTGACCTTGCCCGAGCTGCTTGCCGACGCCATCGGTCATGCTCGTCGCGGCATCGTGGTCAGCCGCAGCCAGGCGCATCTGACCCGCAGCAAACTGGCCGAACTGCAGGACGTGCCGGGCTTCGCCGAGGTCTACCTGCCCGGCGGCCAGCCGCCGTGCGAAGGCGACCTGCTGCGTCAGCCGGCCCTGGCCGACACCCTGCAGCGCCTGGCCGACGCCGGCCTGGACGACTTCTACCGGGGCGAGTTGGCAGAGCGCATGGCCGCCGACCTCGAACGCCTGGGCAGCCCGCTGCGCCTGGCCGACCTGCAGGGCTACCGCGCTCGTGCGGTCGAGCCGCTGAGCGTACGGTTGAACGATGCCATGCTGTACAACATGCCGCCGCCGACTCAGGGTTTGGCCTCGCTGCTGATCCTTGGCATCTTCGAAAAACTCGGGATCGAACAGGCCGAAGGCTTCGCCCATGTGCACGGGCTGGTCGAGTCGACCAAGCAGGCGTTCCTGATTCGCGACCGCGTGGTGACCGATCCGGCCCGCGTGCCGGAAGACCCGCAGAGCTTGCTGGCCGACGTCAATCTGCAGCGCCTGGCCGCCAATATCGATCCACAGCAGGCGCTGGCCTGGCCACAGCCGGCGCAGCCGGGCGACACCATCTGGATGGGCTGCATCGATGGCGAAGGGCGTGCGGTGAGTTTCATCCAGAGCGTGTACTGGGAGTTCGGTTCCGGCGTGGTGCTGCCCTCCACCGGTGTGGCCTGGCAGAACCGTGGCATCAGCTTTTCTCTCGATCCTGCCGCATTGCAGAGCCTGGAACCGGGGCGCAAGCCCTTCCATACCCTCAACCCGGCGTTGGCGCTGTTCGACGATGGCCGCACCCTGAGCTATGGCACCATGGGCGGTGAAGGCCAGCCGCAGACCCAGGCGGCGATCCTCAGTCGCTACCGCCTGGGCAGCGATCTACAGGCGGCGGTCAGTGCGCCGCGCTGGCTGCTCGGACGTACCTGGGGCGATGTCAGTACCACGCTGAAGCTGGAGAGCCGTTTCCCGGCCGAGCTGGTGGGACAACTGCGCCAGGCGGGGCATATCGTCGAGCTGCTGGACGAGGCTTTCAGCGACACCATGGGCCATGCCGGCGTGCTGCTGCGCCAGCCCAATGGCGTACTGGAAGGCGCCGCCGACCCGCGCAGCGACGGCAGCGTCTGCGGCTTGTGAAAAACGGCTGGGCCGGGCGCATCCGGCCCAGCGTGCTCACGGACGTCTGGCGATGAAATCGATCTCCACCAGGGCATGGCGCGCCAGGCCGGTGGTGCCGATGCAGGTGCGCGCCGGGCGTTTGCCTTCAGGGAAGTAGCTGGCGTAGATCGCATTGAAACGCTCGTAATCACCGTAGAAATCGGTGAGGAAAGCGCGCGCCGATACCACGTTTTCCAGGCCCAGGCCGAGCCCTTCGAGCACCACCAGCAGGTTGTCGAAGGTCTTGTGCGTCTGTGCCTCGATGCCTTCGGGCAGTGGCGCCGATTCGTTGCCCGGATCGATGGGCAACTGGCCGGTGATGAACACCCAGCCGTCGGCTTCGCAGGCATGGGAAAAGGGCGCGACCGGTGCGGGCGCACCGGCGAACATGTGGTATTCGGGCATCGACATGAGCACTCCTGGTCTCTGATGAACGCCAGTGCGGTTGCACGGCTTCAGTGACCATACCTCATCGCATCAGAATACCGACCAGCCAATTCGCTCACTGAGCAGCTCCAGCGCCGCCATGCCGGCCAGCGAGTTGCCAGCCTTGTTCAGCTCCGGTGACCACACGCAGATGGTGTATTGCCCTGGCACGATGGCGACGATGCCGCCCCCGACGCCGCTCTTGCCTGGCAGGCCGACGCGGTAGGCGAAGTTACCCGCTTCGTCGTACAGCCCGCTGGTGGCCATGATCGAGTTGACCTGCTGGGTCTGTCTGGCGCTGAGAATCTGCTCGCCGCTGTGCTTGCAGAAACCGTCATTGGCCAGGAAGCAGAAGGCCTTGGCCAGGTCGACGCAGTTCATGCTCAGGGCGCAGTAGCTGAAGTAGTTGCGCAGTACCGATTCGACGTCGTTGTGGAAGTTGCCGAAGGACTGCATCAGGTAGGCCATGGCCGCGTTGCGTGCACGGTGCTGGTACTCGGAGTCGGCGATACGCCGGTCGATCACGACATTGGCATTGCCTGACAGACGCCGGACGAAATCGCGCATCGACAGGGCTGGCGCGGCAAAGCGCGACTGGTTGATGTCGCTGATCACCAGCGCCCCGGCGTTGATGAAGGGATTGCGTGGCCGGCCGTTCTCCAGCTCCAGCTGCAGGAGCGAATTGAACGGTTGTCCGGATGGTTCGTGGCCGAGCCGTTCCCAGATCGTCTCGCCCGAATGCTGGATCGCCTGCACCAGGCTGAACACCTTGGAGATACTCTGGATCGAGAACGGGGTGCGCGCATCGCCGGCGGTGAACAGCTCGCCGTCGTTGCCATACACCGCGATGCCAAACTGGTTGGCCGACACGTCGGCGAGTGCCGGAATGTAATCGGCGACCTTGCCTTGGCCGATCAACGGACGGGCTGCATCGAGAATTTCGTTCAACAGGGCTTGCATGCTCTGGCTCGCGAGGGCGTCAGGTATTTGCCCGACAGGTTTGTGCTAGACGCCAGCAGAAACCTTCGAATCACAGCCGATGACTTGCTCTGCCTGGCGCCCGCCTCTAGTCTCGGCCTCTTCCCGTCGACGGCGTAGTCTGATGTCCACCGTTCTCAACGTGTTGTTGCCAATCTTCGGTCTGATTCTGATCGGCTACATCTGTCGACGCACCAACCGGCTGGGGCCGACTGCCGCTTCGGAGATGAACCGTTTCGTGGTCTGGCTCGGTTTGCCGGCGTTGTTGTTCAGCCTGACCGCCAAGGCCGACTGGGCGCAGATCTGGCAGCCTGGTTTCCTGCTGGCCTTCACCGGCGGAATGTTTGCTGTATACCTGATTACCTTGCTGTATCGCTGGAAGACCACCGGCAGTCTGGTGGATGCCAGCATCGATGGCCTCAGTGCCGGTTACGCCAACAGTGGTTACATCGGCATTCCGCTGTGCGTGCTGGTGCTGGGTGATGACGGCATGGCGCCGGCGTTGATCGCCTCGCTGATGGTGGTCTGCGTGTTGTTCGGCCTGGCGGTGGTGTGCATCGAGGTCGGCCTGCAGAGCAAGAAGGGAGTGAGCGGCGCGATCCTTCAGGTCGTCACTGCATTGCTGAAGAACCCGCTGGTAGTGGCGCCGCTGCTGGGCGCGGCCTGGTCGCAGGGTGGGCTGCAGATGCCTGCGGCGATGGATGAATTCCTGCGTCTGCTGGGGGCGGCGACCGTGCCCTGCGCGCTGGTATCGCTGGGCCTGTTTCTGGCGCAGCGACAGAGCGGGCCGAGCCAGGGCGTCTGGCCGCTGGTCGCGCTCAAGCTGGTGCTGCAACCGCTGATTACCTGGTTCATCGCCTTCGTGCTGCTCGACCTGCCGCCGCTCTGGGCGCATGCCGCGCTGCTGCTCAGTGCCCTGCCAACCGGCACCGGGCCCTTCATGCTCGCCGAGTACTACCAGCGCCAGGCGGCGCTGGTGTCACGGGCTATCCTGTTCTCCACGCTAGGCTCGCTGTTTACCCTGTCGCTGATCCTGTTGCTGATCACGCCTTGAGTTGCAGCTCCAGGCCCAACTGCTGCGACAGGCATGGCCAGCGGCGCCAGGCCGATGCGGTGTCCGGTGCTGCCAGGCGCTCGCGGTAGGCCTGCACCGACGGTTGGTCGAAGCTGGCGTCATCGAGCATGCCGGCCAGCGCATGATGCACCGCTTCGTCGAGCTGATTGGCGAAGGGTTCGCCGATCAACTGATGCGCGATCAGATTGGCGCGCGTGGTGTCCAGTGGGATCAGTGGCTGGCCGAGATGGGCGATGTAGCGGTCGTTGACCTCTTCCACCAGGCGGTGTGCCAGGTAGGCCTCGTCCAGCAACCCTTCGAGACCTTCATGGCCTGCCATCAGCTCGGGTGGCTGCAGGAAGAAGTGCTCGGCGATCTTCAGCACCGGCTTGATGGCGCTCTCGATACCCGCTTCACGTGCCACGGTGGCTGCGGCATCGAGTACGTCCGGCACCTCTTCGATGTAGGCGATGACGAAGCCGGTCAGCGCGCCTAGGGCATCATCCTCGGGCAGGCGGATCGACGGGTGCAGGCGTTCGAGCTGGGCCTGCAGAAACGCTGCAAGCGCGTGTTTGGCGGTTTCCTGCTGACGGGCCTGGGCAATCAATTGGCGAAGGGCGGCAGTGTTCATGACTACTCCTACATTTCAGGACATGGACGTGAACCTTAGCCGGCACTTTGGCCGGGCTAAGACGCGATTGTCATAATTTTTTCATACTTATGCGAGTCCGCTATATCCGCCTGTATCAGAACGGCTACACCCCGCGCCACTCGGGGCGTTTAGTGCAGGCCTCGAATCGTCCTGGCCATCGTCGTGCTCACGTTGCGGCCTGAAAGGTGCCGTCTATACTCGATTTCGAAAGGCAGTACCTGATGGAACCGGACGAGCTTTGGCACGGAAAGGTTCGACAGTAGTCGCCAGCAGTCAGGGGTGGTCATGCAGGCAGCGTGCGCCAGCAGCCAACTCCGTAGGCAGTCGATCCCTTAGCCGCAGGCTCAGCCGGCGGGATAACAAGAACAATCAAGGGGAACCCGCAATGATGCGACATCCACGAGTCTGGATGGGCCTCCTGCTGTGGCTGACATTAAGCTCGGCGCATGCCCAGTGGACGGTGAACATGGCGCCCGGTGTCACCGAGGTCAGCCGTTCCGTCTTCGACCTGCACATGACCATCTTCTGGATCTGCGTCGTGATCGGCGTGCTGGTGTTCGGCGCGATGTTCTGGTCGATGATCATGCACCGCCGCTCCACCGGCCAGCAGCCCGCGCATTTCCACGAGAGCACCACCGTCGAGATTCTCTGGACCGTGGTGCCCTTGGCCATCCTCATCGTGATGGCGATTCCGGCGACCAAGACGCTGATCGAGATCTACGACACCACCGAGTCCGAGCTGGATGTCCAGGTCACGGGCTACCAGTGGAAGTGGCATTACAAATACCTGGGTCAGGATGTCGAGTTCTTCAGCAACCTGACCACGCCGCGCGACCAGATCAACAACCGCGCCGCCAAGGGTGAGCACTACCTGCTGGAGGTGGATCAACCGCTGGTGGTGCCGGTGGGCACCAAGGTGCGCTTCCTGATCACTTCTGCCGACGTGATCCACTCCTGGTGGGTACCTGCCCTGGCAGTGAAGAAGGATGCCATTCCCGGTTTCATCAATGAATCCTGGACGCGTATCGACGAGCCCGGCGTCTACCGTGGCCAGTGCACCGAGCTGTGCGGCAAGGATCACGGCTTCATGCCTGTCGTGGTCGAAGCCAAGTCCAAGGAAGATTTCTCCGCCTGGATGGACGAGCGCAAGCAGGCCGCAGCCGCCGAACGTGAGCTGACCAGCAAGGAATGGACCAAGGAAGAGCTCATGGCACGCGGCGAGAAGGCCTACAACACCACCTGCGTCGCCTGCCACCAGGCCAATGGCGAAGGCCTGCCACCGATGTTCCCGGCGCTCAAGGGCTCGGCCATCGCCACCGGGCCGGCCAAGGGACATATCGACATCGTTTACCACGGCAAGCCGGGTACCTCGATGGCCGCCTTCGGCAAGCAACTGTCGCCGGTAGACCTGGCCGCCATCATCACCTACGAGCGCAACGCCTGGGGCAACAATGTCGGTGACATGGTCACGCCCAAGGACATTCTCGACTTCTCGAAGGCTCAGGAGTAAGGACATGAGTGCAGTGATCGACCACGGTCATACTGACCACCACCATGGCCCGGCCAAGGGCCTGATGCGCTGGGTGCTGACCACCAACCACAAGGACATCGGCACGATGTACCTGTGGTTCAGCTTCTGCATGTTCCTGCTCGGCGGCTCGATGGCGATGGTGATTCGCGCCGAGCTGTTCCAGCCGGGCCTGCAGATCGTACAGCCGGAATTCTTCAACCAGATGACCACCATGCACGGCCTGATCATGGTCTTCGGCGCGGTTATGCCAGCCTTCGTCGGCCTGGCCAACTGGATGATCCCGCTGATGATCGGCGCGCCGGACATGGCTCTGCCGCGGATGAACAACTTCAGCTTCTGGCTGCTGCCGGCGGCCTTCGGCCTGCTGGTCAGTACCTTGTTCATGGAGGGCGGAGGGCCGAACTTCGGTTGGACCTTCTATGCGCCGTTGTCGACGACCTACGGGCCGGAGAGCACGACCTTCTTCATCTTCGCCATCCACCTCATGGGCATCAGTTCGATCATGGGGGCGATCAACGTGGTCGCCACCATCCTCAACCTGCGTGCCCCCGGCATGACCCTGATGAAGATGCCGCTGTTCGTCTGGACTTGGCTGATCACTGCCTTCCTGCTGATCGCGGTGATGCCGGTACTGGCTGGCTGCGTGACCATGATGCTGATGGATATCCACTTCGGCACCAGCTTCTTCAACGCTGCTGGCGGCGGTGATCCGGTGCTGTTCCAGCACGTGTTCTGGTTTTTCGGTCACCCCGAGGTGTACATCATGATCCTGCCCGCGTTCGGCGCGGTCAGCTCGATCATTCCGGCCTTCGCGCGCAAGCCGCTGTTCGGCTACACCTCGATGGTCTACGCCACCGCGGCCATCGCCTTCCTCTCGTTCATCGTCTGGGCGCACCACATGTTCACCGTCGGCATTCCGCTGACCGGCGAGCTGTTCTTCATGTACGCCACCATGCTGATTGCCGTGCCCACCGGGGTGAAGGTGTTCAACTGGGCCAGCACCATGTGGCAGGGTTCGATGACCTTCGAGGCGCCGATGCTGTTCTCGGTGGCCTTCGTCATCCTGTTCACCATCGGCGGGTTCTCCGGGCTGATGCTGGCCATCGCCCCGGCGGACTTCCAGTACCACGACACCTACTTCGTAGTGGCGCACTTCCACTACGTGCTGGTACCCGGTGCGATCTTCGGCATCTTCGCTTCGGCCTATTACTGGCTGCCGAAGTGGACGGGCCACATGTACGACGAGACCCTGGCCAAGCTGCATTTCTGGATGAGCTTCATCGGCATGAACATGGCGTTCTTCCCGATGCACTTCGTCGGCTTGGCCGGCATGCCGCGGCGCATCCCGGACTACAACATGATGTTCGCCAACTTCAACATGATCTCGAGCATCGGCGCCTTCCTCTTCGGCGCGACCCAGCTGCTGTTCCTGTTCATCGTCATCAAGTGCATCCGTGGCGGCAAACCCGCCCCGGCCAAGCCTTGGGATGGCGCCGAAGGTCTGGAGTGGACGGTGCCGTCACCGGCGCCCTACCACACTTTCAGTACGCCACCGGAAGTGAAATAGGAGGTCTGCCGTGAGCGAGGTCATCGCGACTCGTCGCCTGGTTACCCGTCTGCTGATCGTGGTGGTGGTGATGTTCTGCTTCGGCATCTTCGTCCTGCCGCCGTTCTACGACGCCATGTGTCGGGTGTTCGGCATCAATGGCAAGACGGCAGGCGCCTACCAGGGCGAGCAGATGATCGACGTGGCTCGGGAGGTGCGCGTGCAGTTTCTCGCCACCAACTCGGCCGAGATGGTCTGGGAGTTCGGCCCGAAAGCGGACGAGATGATGGTTCACCCGGGCGAGCCGCGCGACATGCTGTTCGTGGCCTACAACCCCAGCGACCACCCGATGACGGCGCAGGCCATCCCCAGCGTCTCGCCATCGCGGGCGGCGGCCTTCTTCCACAAGACCGAGTGCTTCTGTTTCACCCAGCAGGTGCTGCAGCCGGGCGAGCGCATCGAGATGCCGGTGCGTTTCATCGTCGACCGTGACCTGCCGCAAGACGTGAAGCACCTGACGCTGGGCTACACGCTGTTCGATGTTACTGCGAGCAAACCGCCAGTGGCACAGGCTCCATAAGGAGAACAACAATGTCGAGTCACGAGCACTATTACGTTCCGGCCCAGAGCAAATGGCCGATCATCGCCACCTTAGGTCTGCTGGTCAGCGTCTTCGGGTTGGGCACCTGGTTCAACGACTTGTCGGCCAATCGTGCTGAATCCAACGGCCCGCTGATCTTCTTCGTCGGCGGCCTGATCCTCGCCTACATGCTGTTTGGCTGGTTCGGCAACGTGATCAAGGAGAGCCGCGGCGGCCTCTACAGTCCGCAAATGGATCGCTCGTTCCGCTGGGGCATGAGCTGGTTCATCTTCTCCGAGGTGATGTTCTTCGCCGCCTTCTTCGGCGCCCTGTTCTACATCCGCACCTGGGCGGGGCCGTGGCTTGGCGGAGAGGGCGACAAGGGCGTCAGCAACATGCTCTGGGAAGGTTTCGAATACACCTGGCCATTGCTGCAGAACCCGGATTCCAAGCTGTTCCCGCCGCCGTCCGGGGTGATCGATCCCTGGCACCTACCACTGCTCAACACCATCCTGCTGGTGTCATCGAGCGTCACCGTGACCCTGGCCCACCATGCGCTGAAGAAGAACAAGCGTGGCCCGCTCAAGGCCTGGCTGGCGGCGACCATTCTGCTCGGCGCAGCGTTCCTGTTCTTCCAGGTCGAGGAGTACATCGAGGCCTATACCGAACTGGGTCTGACCCTGGGTTCGGGCATCTACGGCGCGACCTTCTTCATGCTCACCGGCTTTCACGGCGCTCACGTGACCATGGGCGCGATCATCCTGACGGTGATGCTGGTGCGCATCATGCGCGGGCATTTCGACGCCGAGAAACACTTCGGTTTCGAGGCGGCGTCCTGGTACTGGCACTTTGTCGATGTGGTCTGGCTGGGGCTGTTCATCTTCGTCTACGTGTTGTGACGAATGATGAGCTCCAGCTACCAGGTGACATGGGGCACGATCTGCCCTGAGTAGAAGCCCCAGGCCACCAGGGAGACGGTGATGGCGGTCAATACCACCCGAACCGTCAGAGCGTTGACCACACGGGTACCGCGGCTGTCGTCCTTGACCAGGAAGAACAGGCCGCTGAACAGACTGGCGACGGTAGCCAGCAACATGAGGACGATCGCGGCCTTGAGCATGCGAGACTCCGGGGGAGTGGTTGATGCAAGGCAGTATAGTCAGCCCGCATGCGGTTCGCGGAGGCGCGCAATGAGCGGCTTCCGCCCTGGCTGGCTGCCCAGCGTTCTGGTGCTGCTGCTGTTGCCTGGACTGTTGAGCCTGGGGTTCTGGCAGTTGCAGCGCAGTGAAGAGAAGCAGGCGTTGCTGAGCAGTTACGAGTCGCGTCGCCAGGCTGCACCCATCGGTCTCGATCAGCTCGAACGCAGTAAGGATCCTGCCTATCGACGCATCCAGCTGCAGGGGCATTTCGATGCGGAACACAGTCTGCTGCTGGACAACCGCATCCGCGATGGGCGCGCGGGCGTGGAGTTGCTGCAACCTTTCTACGATCAGCACAGCGGGCTTTGGGTCTTGATCAATCGCGGCTGGCTGCCCTGGCCGGATCGCCGCACCCCGCCGCAATTCACGACACCTGACGATGCCCTGCAACTGCAGGCCTGGGTCTATGTCGCACCTGGTGGTGGCTTGCACCTGCAGGGCGGGGAAGCCTCGGGCTGGCCACGTTTAATCGCCGAGGTCGAGGCGCAAGGCCTGTGGCGCCATCTGGGGCGCGGTGGATTGCCCTTCGAGGCGCGTCTGGAGCCAGGGCCAGCCAGTTATCGCGTCGACT
Source organism: Pseudomonas mendocina (assembly GCF_003008615.1). Classification (NCBI taxonomy): domain Bacteria; kingdom Pseudomonadati; phylum Pseudomonadota; class Gammaproteobacteria; order Pseudomonadales; family Pseudomonadaceae; genus Ectopseudomonas; species Ectopseudomonas mendocina. Next base: position 2,051,884 of record NZ_CP027657.1, on the reverse strand, counting down.
GGCCAATCGTGGCCATGAGCCCCAGCAAACACCTTGGCTATGCGGTGCAGTGGTTCGCCTTGGCGGCCGCATTGCTTGGCCTGTTTATCTATCTCGGAATTCACAATGCACGGGAGGGTCGCCATGAACCCAGCCATCGCCATGCCTGAAACGCCGCGCAAAGGGCGTGGGCGCTTGCAGTTTCTGCTCATCTTGGCCATCGCCATCGGCCCGATGTTTCTGGCCAGCGCCATGTACCAGTGGCGTTTCTGGGTACCGGAGACGCGCAGCTACCACGGTGTCCTGATCGGTGATGGACGCACGCTGGTCGATCTCGGTGTACAGGGCGAGGTGGAGCCGCTATGGCAGATTCTGGTGACGGCGTCTGGAGCGTGCGAGGCCGACTGCCAGCAGTTGGTTTACCTGGCGCGGCAGATCCAGATCGGCCTCAACCGCGAGACTTCACGCGCCAGTCACGGCCTGGCTCTGGCCGAACCGCTGTCTGCCGACTATGACGCCACCCTCAAGCGCGAGTACCCACAGCTCGGCCGTTACCAGCTCGATCTGCAAGCCTATGAGAAGGCCGCCGAAGCCGTGTCAGGCGCGCAGCTGTGGCTGGTCGACCCGCATGGCAACCTGGTGCTGCGCTATCCGGCGGGTAGCAACGGTAAGGCGATTCTCGATGATTTGCGCTACCTGCTGAAAATTTCCCTGATCGGTTGACGCTTTGCCCTGTCCATAACGACAGGGCGCCATGCCCCGTGCTCAAGGAGTCGACATGCACAAGCCCGGTTATCGTCTAGCGCTGTTCGCCACCCTGCTGACTGTCGTGGTGGTGTTGCTGGGGGCCTACACCCGTCTCACCCATGCCGGCTTGGGCTGCCCGGACTGGCCTGGCTGTTACGGTTTTCTCGGTGTGCCGATGAGCGAACACAAGCAGGCCATTGCCGAGGCGCGTTTCCCCGAGGCGCCGGTGGAAGTTGCCAAGGGCTGGTACGAGATGATCCACCGCTACTTCGCGGGCGCGCTGGGCCTGGTGATCCTCGCCATCGCCATTCAGGCCGTGCGTCGCCGTGAGGACGCGAGCCAGCCAGTGAAGCTGCCGCTGGCGATTCTCGCGCTGGTGATCCTGCAGGGCGCGTTCGGTATGTGGACGGTCACCCTGCAGCTGTGGCCGCAGGTGGTCACGGCGCACCTGCTCGGTGGTTTCGCCACGCTGAGCCTGCTGACGCTGCTCACCTTGCGCTTGTCCGGGCGCTTTGCGCCCATCCAGATGGCAGGGCGACTGCGCGCGCTGGCTGTCGCCGGTTTGCTGCTGGTGATCGGGCAGATCGTCCTGGGTGGCTGGGTCAGCTCCAACTATGCGGCGGTGGCCTGCGTCGACCTGCCGACCTGTCATGGCGAGTGGTGGCCGGCGATGGATTTCGGCAAGGGCTTTCACCTCACCCAGCACATCGGCCCTAACTATCTGGGTGGCCAGCTCGACAGCGATGCGCGTACGGCCATCCATATGAGTCATCGCATCGGTGCGCTACTCGTCACGCTGATGCTGTTGCTGCTCGGTTGGCGTCTGCACCGCGCCGGTCTGTCGCGCCTGGCCGGGCTGGTTCTGCTGGCTCTGGTGGTACAGGTCAGCCTGGGGATCAGCAACGTGATCTTCCATCTGCCACTGCTGGTAGCGGTGGCGCACAACGCCGGTGGTGCAGCTCTGCTGCTGACACTGGTGTTGGTCAACTATCGGCTGCGTGCAGTTTCTGCAGGCGCGAGTGCGGTGAGCGAACCTCTGCATGCAAGGGTTTCGCGAGCGGAACTTGCCCCTGCCGGGCTGGCGCGTTCCGGCAAATAACGAACCAAGGAGAAATGCCATGGCGACCATGCTGCGCGCTCACTCCGAACACCCCATCTGGCGTGACTATCTCGAGCTGACCAAACCTCGTGTGGTGATGTTGATGCTGATCACCTCGCTGGTCGGCATGTTCCTCGCTACCCGGGCCGGCGTGCCCTGGACGGTGTTGCTGTTCGGCAACCTCGGCATTGGCCTGTGCGCTGGCGCGGCGGCGGCGGTCAACCATGTGGTGGATCGGCGTATCGATTCGATCATGGCTCGTACGCACAAACGTCCCGTTACCGCCGGGCGCATCTCGCCAGTGGCGGCGCTGACCTTCGCCTTGCTGCTCGCACTAGCCGGCATGAGCCTGTTGCTGGTGTTCACCAACGAGCTGGCCGCCTGGCTGACCCTGGCGTCGTTGCTCGGCTATGCGGTGATCTACACCGGCTTTCTCAAGCGCGCCACGCCGCAGAACATCGTGATCGGTGGTCTGGCCGGCGCTGCCCCGCCGTTGCTGGGCTGGGTCGCCGTCACCGGGCACCTGAGTGCCGAACCTCTGCTGCTGGTGCTGATCATCTTCGCCTGGACGCCGCCGCACTTCTGGGCGCTGGCCATCCATCGCAAAGAGGAATACGCCAAGGCAGACATTCCCATGCTGCCGGTCACTCATGGCGAGCACTACACCAAGGTGCATATCCTGCTCTACACCCTGGCGATGTTTGCGGTGACCCTGCTGCCCTACGCCATCCACATGAGCGGGCCGCTCTATCTGGTATGCGCCCTGCTGTTGGGCGGCCGCTTCCTGCACTGGGCCTGGGTGCTGTACCGTGACAGCAAACCGCACGCAGCGATCAATACCTTCAAGTACAGTATCTGGTACCTGTTCCTGCTGTTCATCGCCTTGTTGGCGGATCACTACTTGCTGCTGAATATCTGACTAAGGGCCCTCATGACGCGTACCCACACAACGGTTTTCGTTCTTGTCGCTATCGTGGCCCTGGTGCTGGGGCTTACCGTCAACAAGGTACTCAGCAGCAAGGGCCAGGGCGATCCGGCCGCGTTGCTCGATGCCGGTATCGTGTTGTTGCCGCAGAACCGTAGCCTGCCGGCGCTGAGTCTGATCGATCAGGACGGCAAGGAGGTTGTGGTCGATCAGCTCAAGGGTGACTGGACATTGCTGTTCTTCGGCTACACCTTCTGCCCGGATATCTGCCCGGCCACCCTCGCCCAGCTGCGTCAACTACAGGGTCAACTGCCCGAGGAAACTCGCGCACGCCTGAACGTGGTGATGGTCAGCGTCGACCCTCATCGCGATACGCCGGAGCAACTGAGCAAGTACCTGAATTATTTCGACGCCGGTTTCAAAGGGCTGACCGGAGAGGAAGCGACGCTGCAGAAATTCGCCAACTCGGTGAGCATTCCCTATATCCCCGCCGACACCAGCAAGGAAAACTACACCGTCGATCACAGCGGCAACCTGGTGATCATTGGCCCGGACGGCACCCAGCGTGGTTTCATCCGCGCGCCGATCAACAACGCCAAGCTGGCGGCGCAGCTGCCGGGGCTGGTTTCGGGTAGCTGATCCGCTTGGGTGCGACTGCGAACCACCACCATCAAGGCTGTATGGCACAGCATTTCCCTACGGCCCCCATTTGGGGCTCGTAGAGTACGCCGCGCGCACCGGCGGGCGCTCAAAGGCATTGGTGCGCACGGCGCACCCTACGGGGCGTGTGCTAGAGCGCGAACGGCAGGGGCAGGTTGACTTGCTGGCGTTGTGCCAGGCGCCGCTGGAATTCACCCGGATCATGAATCAGCACTTCCTGCCCGGCGAACGACTCGGCAGCGATCAGTCGTGACAGCCAGAAGCGCACGCACGCCACGCGCAGCATAGACGGCCATAGTTCGGCCTCGGCGGCGCTGAAGGGCCGCTGCGCGGCATAGGCGCCGAGCAGTGCACGAGCGCGCGCGCCATCGAGGCTGCCATCTTCCTGCGAGCACCAGTCGTTCAGGGTGATGGCCAGGTCGTAGAGCATCGGCCCGGAGCAGGCGTTGTAGAAGTCGATTACCCCGGCCAGGTGATTACCGTCGAACAGTACGTTGTCGCGGAACAGGTCGGCATGCAGGTTGGCGCGCGGCAGGGCGAGGATGCGCGGCTTCAGCTCGGCGATCTCAGACAGCGCATCACGCAGCAGCGGTAACGCCTGTTCATCAAGCTTCAGCGCCTGACTCGGGCCTTCGGCCAACATCCAGTCCAGGCCACGGTCGCTGCGACGCTCCACCGGCTGTTCGCGAGTCGCCAGGTGAATGCGGGCGAGCAGGTTGCCGACCTCCTGACAGTGATGCGCATTGGCTTCACGCACATGTTTGCCGGACAGTCGTGGCTGCAGCAGCGCCGGTTTTTCCGCCAGGCTGCGGAGCGCCTCGCCATCCTGCGTACGCAGGGCGTAGGGCACCGGCAGGCCAGCATCATGGAGCACGTCGAGCAGTTCGATGAAGAACGGCAGGTCGGCCACCGGGCCGCGCTCGACCAGGGTCAGAACGTATTCGCCCTGCTCCAGGCTGACGAAGAAATTACTGTTTTCGCTGCCCGCAGCAATGCCCTGGAAGTCGCGCAACCGGCCAAGCCCATAGGGCGACAGGAAGACTTCGAGCTCATGACGCTCCAGGGGGGTGAATACCGACATATCAGACCTTAATGACTTACCAGCTAAAGATTTCCCAGGACGGGATCAGCATGTCCGGATCGTCCGAACGCACGAAGTTGCCGTCGCTGCCGTCGGCACGAACGAGGAAGTAGGGTTTACCGTTCTTCGGAATCACCTTGATGGCGTAGAGGAAGCCATTGACCCGGTATTCCTGAATGGTGCGGTCGCCATCCTGGCGAATGGTCACGTCGGGATCGGCGGAAACCGGATCCTCGGCTTGAGCGGCAAGCGGAAGACAGGCCATAAGGCCGACCAGCAACAGGCGATTCAGCGTACCCATGATAATCTTGTTCCTTTGTTTTTCACCGATGCAGCCATTCTACCGCTGCACCCGCCGAAAAGGTTGATCCCGCGCATGAGCCAAGCCCCCCTCGTTCTGGTCGACGGTTCCTCGTACCTGTACCGCGCCTTCCACGCCCTGCCGCCGCTGACCACTTCCAAGGGCCTGCCCACTGGAGCGGTGAAAGGCGTGCTGAACATGCTCAAGAGCCTGCGCAAGCAGTACCCGAACAGCCCCTTCGCCGTGGTCTTCGACGCCAAGGGCGGCACCTTCCGTGACGAGCTGTTCGCCGAGTACAAGGCCAATCGCCCGTCCATGCCCGACGAGTTGCGCGTCCAGGTCGAGCCGCTGCATGCCAGCGTGCGTGCCCTCGGCCTGCCGCTGCTGTGCGTCGAAGGCGTGGAAGCCGATGACGTGATCGGTACCCTGGCGCGCCAGGCGGCCGGGGAAAAGCGCGACGTGGTCATCTCCACCGGCGACAAGGACATGGCGCAGCTGGTCTGCCCGCACGTTACGCTGGTCAATACCATGACTGGAAGCGTCTACGACGCCGATGGCGTAAAGGAGAAATTCGGTGTCGGCCCTGAGCTGATCATCGACTACCTGGCGCTGATGGGCGACAAGGTCGACAACATCCCGGGCGTGCCTGGCGTCGGTGAAAAAACTGCCCTCGGCCTGTTGGTCGGTATCGGCGGTGGCCTCGACGTGCTCTACGCCAACCTCGACAAGGTGCCCGAGCTGCCGATCCGCGGCGCCAAGAGCTTGCCGGCCAAGCTCGAGGAACACCGCGAGATGGCCTACCTGTCTTATCAGTTGGCGACCATCAAGACCGATGTGCCGCTGAATATCGAAATCGAATCGCTGCACCCCGGTGAGCCGGATCAGGCGGCATTGGTCGAGTTGTACGGCCAGCTGGAATTCAAGAACTGGCTGGACGACCTGCTGCGCCAGAACAAGGCGCTGGCGGCCAAGGTGGTTGCACCGGCCGGCGACCTGTTCGCTGAGCCCGCTGGCGAAGCCAGCGAGGAAGTCGCCGAGCCAGCGCCGGTCAGCACCGGTGATTACCAGCTTGTGCTGGAGCAAACACAGTTCGATACCTGGCTGAAGAAACTGGAGCAGGCCGAGCTGATCGCCTTCGACAGTGAGACCACCAGCATCGACGCCCAGCAAGCGCAACTGGTCGGCTTGTCCTTCGCGGTCAAGGCCGGCGAAGCGGCCTATATCCCGCTGGCGCATTCCTACATGGGCGTGCCGCAGCAGCTCGACCGCGATGCGGTACTCAAGGCGCTCAAGCCGATCCTCGAAGACCCGGCCAAGGCCAAGGTCGGCCAGCATGCCAAGTACGACATCAACGTCCTGGCCAACGCCAGCACACCGATCACCGTGCAGGGCGTGGCCTTCGACACCATGCTCGAATCCTACGTGCTGGATTCCACCGCCACTCGCCACGACATGGACAGCCTGGCGCTGAAGTACCTGAACCACAGCACCATTCGCTTCGAGGACATCGCTGGCAAGGGCGCCAAGCAGCTGACCTTCGACCAGATCGCCCTGGAGCAGGCCGGCCCCTACGCCGCCGAAGACGCCGACGTGACCCTGCGCCTGCACCAGGAACTGTGGAGCCGGCTCGAAGCGGTGCCGTCCCTGGCCAAGGTGCTGCGCGACATCGAAATCCCACTGGTGCCGGTACTGGCACGCATCGAGCGCAACGGCGCCCTGGTCGATGCCAAACTGCTCGGCGAGCAGAGTGTCGAGCTGGGTGAAAAACTGGTGGAGCTGGAGCGCAAGGCGTTCGAGATCGCCGGCGAGGAATTCAACCTCGCTTCGCCCAAGCAGCTGGGCGTGATCCTCTACGAAAAACTCGGCTACCCGGTGATCAGCAAGACCGCCAAGGGCCAGCCATCGACCGCCGAGGCGGTGCTGGCCGAGCTGGCCGAGCAGGACTTCGAGCTGCCCAAGGTGCTGATGCAGTACCGCTCCTTGAGCAAGCTCAAGAGCACCTACACCGACAAGCTGCCGGAGCAGATCAACCCGCGCACCGGGCGGATTCACACCAGCTATCACCAGGCGGTGGCCGCCACTGGCCGCCTGTCGTCGAGCGACCCTAACCTGCAGAACATCCCGATCCGCACCGCCGAAGGAAGACGCATCCGCCAGGCCTTCGTTGCGCCCAAGGGTTACAAGCTGATGGCGGCGGACTACTCGCAGATCGAGCTGCGCATCATGGCCCACCTGGCCAAGGATGAAGGTCTGCTGGATGCCTTCCGCCATGACCTGGATGTGCACAAGGCCACGGCTGCCGAAGTGTTCGGCGTGCCGCTGGACGCAGTGACCAGCGATCAGCGGCGCAAGGCCAAGGCTATCAACTTCGGCCTGATCTACGGCATGAGCGCCTTCGGCCTGGCCAAGCAGATCGATGTCGAACGCAAGGAGGCGCAGGCCTACATCGACCGTTACTTCGCCCGCTATCCAGGTGTACTGACATACATGGAGAGCACCCGTGCCCAGGCTGCCGAGCAGGGCTATGTGGAGACGGTCTACGGCCGTCGCCTGTACCTACCGGAAATCCATGCGCAGAACCAGGCCATGCGCAAGGGCGCCGAGCGTGCGGCGATCAACGCGCCGATGCAGGGCACGGCAGCCGACATCATCAAGCGCGCCATGATCGCCGTGGACGGCTGGTTGCAGGACAGCGGCATCGATGCTCGCATCATCCTGCAGGTGCATGACGAACTGGTGCTGGAAGTGCGCGAGGAACTGATCGACGAGGTCAGTGCCAAACTCAAAAGCCTGATGAGTGGCGCCGCCGAACTGGAGGTGCCGTTGCTGGTTGAAGTGGGTGTCGGCGCCAATTGGGACGAAGCTCACTGATCCACCTGCGCCGCGGCGCCAAGCCGCGGCCGCTCTAGCTTTAGGGTTTCAGGGAATCAAAAAGCGCTTTCTTATGGCAAATGGTTTTTAAGAAGGTGATGAACTTTCCGCAAACCCACCCGGTCAGAGTTCATGAATGGCCGTTAAGCCCTTCAATGCTCCTTTGTTGTGTTAAGTGTTGGCAGACATCTGAACCCCGCCCTAGCGGTTCAGACCTTGAACCCCGAACTTCTCCCTCCCCATACGAAGCTCGGGGTTTTTTTTGCCTGCAGAAAAGTGCCGCTAGCTGCATTCTGACGACCCTCTACCGCTTGCGGGAGAGGGCTTCTCTGATGCGCTTTCAAGTCAAAACGGGCGGCTGCAGCTCCGTAGGGTACGCCGCGCGCACCGAATACTCCCTACGATCTCGGTGCGCACAGCGCACCCAACGACTCATTCCTCGGCGCCTTCTTCATCCTCTTCCGGCAACAGATCCAACCAGCCGGCCAGCACCATTTGCGCTTCTTCCACGCCCATGCGCTTGGGCGCCGAGAACAGCTGGATGCTGATGCCCTCGCCCCACTGTTTGTGAATGTCCTGGCGCACCTTGAGCAGCGCGTTCTTCGCCGCGCCAAAGGCCAGCTTGTCCGCTTTGGTCAGCAGGATGTGCAGCGGCATGCCGCTGGCCACCGACCAGTCCAGCATCATGCAGTCGAACTCGGTCAGCGGATGGCGGATATCCATCATCAGCACCAGGCCGCACAGACTCTCGCGGCTGCCCAGGTAGGCCTCCAGATGCTTCTGCCAGTGCTGTTTGAGTGGGATGGGTACCTTGGCATAGCCGTAGCCGGGCAGGTCGACCAGGCGGCGCTCATCGTCCAGGCGGAAGAAATTGAGCAGTTGCGTGCGTCCCGGTGTTTTCGAGGTGCGCGCCAGGCTGGCGTGGGTCAGGGTATTGAGCGCACTCGACTTGCCGGCGTTGGAGCGACCGGCGAAGGCGACCTCCAGACCGCTGTCCTCGGGGCACTGATCGACCTTGGCGGCACTGATGAGGAAGCTGGCCTGCTGGCACAGACCGATGATGGGATTCTTCGGGAGCATGGGGGTATCCGGTGGTTGCCTCGATCCGCTTCGACCGTTCGAGGGCTTGCGACATTTCCGCGCACCTGCTGCACGCCAGGTGGCGCGGCAAGCGGCGTCGTTTCCGTTTCAGCATTGCCAGTATATAATGCCGCAGATTTTGTGTGCGCTTTGTCCCACCCGCAGGAACCCGATTGTCGGGAGCGATTACATCTCTGCTCGATAGAAAGCAGGACGCTCCCTGCCCTGATGAGGTTGATCTGATGAAGAAAATGCTGCTCGCTGCTGCCGTTATGATGCTGTCTTTCAACGGCTATGCTGCTCAGGATCCGCAAGCTGTGTATGACCGCGCCTGTGGTGTATGCCACAACGGCCAGATTCCCACGGCGCCCAAGAAGGGTGACAAGGCCGCATGGGAACCGCGTCTGGCCAAGGGCATGGATACACTGGTGCAGAGCGTCACCAATGGTTTGAATGCCATGCCGCCGCGCGGTTTGTGCATGGATTGCACGGCCGAGGATTACCAGGCGGTCATCAAACTGATGACCGAATGAGTAAGTCCGGCCGATAGCAGGCCGTTGAAAAACGCAAGCGAGGCAGCAATGGCAACGCAGGTAGTTTTTCAACAACCTGATAACCCTTTCTCTTTTAGCCGTAATTGGATTAGCTGATGAACAAAGTACTCGTGAGTCTGCTGTTGACCCTGGGCCTCACTGGCGTGGCGCAGGCTGCTGGCGATGCCGAAGCCGGTCAGGGCAAAGTCGCTGTCTGTGGCGCCTGCCATGGCGCCGATGGCAACAGCCCCGCGCCAAACTTCCCCAAACTGGCCGGCCAGGGCGAGCGCTACTTGCTCAAGCAACTGCACGACATCAAGTCCGGTAACCGTCAGGTCGTTGAAATGACCGGCATGCTGGATAACCTCAGCGAGCAGGATATGGCTGATATCGCCGCCTACTTCTCCAGCCAGAAGATGAGCGTCGGTGCTGCCGATCCCAAGCTCGTCGAGCATGGTGAAGCGCTGTTCCGCGGCGGCAAGCTGGAAGAGGGCATGCCGGCCTGCATCGGTTGCCATTCGCCTGACGGCGCTGGCCTGGCGGCTGCCGGCTTCCCGCACCTGGGTGGCCAGCACGCTCAATACGTGGCCAAGCAGTTGACCGATTTCCGTGAAGGTAACCGCACCAACGACGGCGATGCGATGATCATGCGTGCCATCGCTGCCAAGCTGAGCAACAAGGATATTGAAGCCGTATCCAGCTTCATCCAGGGTCTGCACTGATAATTTGCTGCGCGTCGGCCCTGCGGCGTCAGAAACAGGATCGGAATGCTCATGTACAAAAGTACACTCCGCTTCCTCTCCTGTTTCTTCCTTGCAGGGCTCTAGCTCGCGAAATTTTCAAAAGACCAAGAGCTTGTTGCTTTTGGCAAGACAAAGGGTGGCTTCGGCCGCCCTTTTTCGTATGCGCCATGGCTACAATGGGCGGAACCGGCCCAATGGTAGTGAGTCATAGTCTCGAATCGCCACCAGGGCGACGCTTATCCAGTCAAGGAGTACCCCCATGCGTAACCTGATTTTCGGCGCCGCTCTGGCGATCAGCAGCCTGTTCGGCCTCACTGCCCATGCCGAACCAGTCGCCGGCCAGCAGTATGTCGAACTCAACAGTCCGGTGCCGGTGTCCAAGCCGGGCCAGGTCGAAGTGGTCGAGTTGTTCTGGTACGGCTGCCCGCATTGCTACCAGTTCGAATCCACGCTCAACCCCTGGGTCGAGAAGCTGCCGGACGACGTCAACTTCGTTCGCGTCCCGGCGCTGTTCGGCGGGGTTTGGAACGTGCACGGTCAGGCATTCCTCACACTGGAAGCCATGAAGGTCGAGCACAAGGTGCATGATGCCGTGTTCAACGCCATCCACCAGGAGAAGAAGAAGCTGGCATCGGCTGAAGAGTTCGCCGACTTCATTGCTACCCAGGGTGTGGATCGCGATGCCTTCCTCAAGACCTTCAACTCCTTCGCCATCAAAGGCCAGATGGAAAAGGCCAAGAAGCTGGCCATGGCCTACCAGGTCACTGGCGTACCGGTGATGATCGTCGGTGGCAAATATCGCTTCGACCTGGGCTCGTCCGGTGGCCCGCAGCAGACCCTCAAAGTTGCTGATTTTCTGATCGCCAAGGAGCGTGCCGCGCTCTAAGCGCGGTAGGCGCAAGACATGCTGCGCCGCTGGCGACAGACCCGTGCGGTTGGCCTGTGTGATCCACAGGTCAATCCGCACTGTCCGCCGAACGACGACTGGCCCGCCGACGGCCTGCTGCGTCTTCTCAGTTTCAACGTCCAGGTCGGTATCAATACTCAGCGTTACCACCACTACCTGACGCGCAGCTGGCAGCATGTGCTGCCGCATGCCGGACGTGTTGGCAATCTGCAACGCATCGGTGACCTGCTCGCCGACTTCGATCTGGTCGCCCTGCAGGAGGTCGATGGTGGCAGCCTGCGTTCGGGCTTCATCAATCAGGTGGAATACCTGGCCCAGCAAGGGGCTTTCCCCTACTGGTACCAGCAGCTCAATCGCAACCTTGGTCGTTTCGCCCAGCACAGCAACGGCGTGCTCAGCCGCTTGCGTCCGACTCTGCTGGAAGATCATCCTCTGCCAGGCCCGCCTGGCCGTGGTGCGATCTTCATGCGCCTCGGTGAAGGCGAACAGGCCCTAGGCGTGGTGATGATGCACCTGGCGCTGGGGGCGCGAACGCGCACCCGACAGTTGGCTTACATCCGTGAGCGGGTCAGTGAGTTTCGTCATCTGGTGCTGATGGGGGATATGAATACCCACGCCAACGACCTGCTGGAAAACTCCCCGTTGCGTGATCTGGGCCTGGTAGCGCCTCAGGTCGAGGCCACCTTTCCCAGTTGGCGACCGCAGCGCTGTCTCGATCATATTCTGCTCAGCCCGGAGCTCGAACTGGGCCGTGTCGATGTACTGAGCCAGCCTATCTCCGATCACCTACCAGTGGCTGTGGAAATCCGTCTGCCGAAGGCTCAAAGTAGTGGCCAAAAGCCCATATCGAACCCGCCTTCTCTCGGATAAGCCGCATGAGCGACGCAGCCCAACGCTGGAAAGACAAGTACCTGAGCGGCCTGGAGCACCAGGAAAAGCTTGAGCGACGCTGGGATCTGCGCCTGGATCTGTTGCGTCGTGGCCTGGTGCGCAGCAGCCTGGCGGCCGAGGGCACCGACAAGGCGGTGGATCAGTGCATGAAGGAAATGCGCGAAATCCTCCGGCGTGACGATATGGATGCGCCCCTGGGGGAGCTCATTCCTCGCCTGGAAAAGGCCGTGCTGGATTCCGAGCAGCGCCGCCAGCAGCGCGCTGGCGAAGCGCTGAGCGCGTTGCAGCAGATGGTCGCGCAACTCCAACGGCTGGAGCCTCCGCGCGAGGTGCGCAAGGCACTCAAGACCCTGAGCCGGCAGATGGAGGAGGCCACCAGCCATATCCACAAGCTCCCAGCGGTGCTCAGCCAGTTGAGTCAGCTGCAGGGGCAGACACTCGACCAGTTGCGTGCAGCGTCGCCTGAACAGCCGGGTTTGCTGCAACGCCTGTTCGGCACCCGAAGCGATGCCGCAGCGGCGACTGCTGCCGAGCCTGCAGTGGCCAGCGAGCCTACCGTCGCGACTGAGCTGGCGTTGCCGGTACCGGGGGAGTCGCTGCCGGGAGCCGCGACCCGGCTGGAGCCGGCGACCGCTGTCGCTGTTGCAGCATCGGTACCCGCCAGCCCTGTTGCCGTCGCCGCGAAGCCGGCAGCGCTGCTCGACAGCCTGCCGCTGCCGCCGGGCCTGCTGGGCGCCGACGAAGCGAATGCCGATGCGGCGTTCGCCCTGCCTGATCGCGAGCCGGGTTATAGCACCGTGGCGCCGCACATCGCCGAAAGCTTGCGCCTTCTGCTGGCCGAACTGGAGCTGCCACCGCGCCATCAGCCGCAAGGCGACGCCCTGCTGGAGCGTCTGCTCGGGCCATTGAACTGGTACGAACTGGTGCCCGTGCTGGATGATCTCGCGGTATTGGTGCTGGCCGTGACCGACAGCGGCCAGCGCGAATTCGCCGGTTATCTCAAGCAGCTCAACGAGCGCCTGGCCGCATTCATCGACACCCTCAGCGCAGCCAGCGAGGGCCACAGCGAGTCCGTCGAGCGTGCGCGCAGCTTCAATCAGGAGCTGCGCGAGCAGGTCACCGACCTGCAGTCCAGCGTGCAGGAGGCCGTGGATCTGGAAACGCTCAAGCAGGCTCTGGAGCAACGCCTCGACGGTCTCCTGCAGAGCGTCAGCGCTCATCAGCGCCAGCGTGACCAGCGTGAGGAAGAAGTGGGCGAGCGCCTGCAGGGGCTGGTGCAGCGCGTGGCCGACATGGAACGCGAAGCCCAGCAGTTTCGCGATCATATCGAGGAGCAGCGGCAGAAGTCCCTGCTCGACCCGCTGACCGGGTTGCCCAATCGCGCCGCCTGGGCTGAGCGTCTGGAGCTGGAGGTCGCGCGCCGCCAGCGCTATGGCGGGCAGTTGCTGCTGGCGGTGTTGGACATCGATCACTTCAAACGGATCAACGATGGTTACGGTCACCTGGCCGGCGACCGTGTGCTGAAGATCATCGCCGGTGAGCTGCAGAAGCGCCTGCGCAAGACCGACTTCATCGCGCGTTTCGGTGGCGAGGAGTTCGTTCTGCTGATCCCGGCAACGCCCTTGGAGAGTGGGCTGCAATTGCTCGAGGCATTGCGTACGGCAATCGAGGCCTGCCCCTTCCACTTCAAAGGTGAGCCGGTGACCATCACCTTTTCGGCGGGCATCGTTGAGTTCACTGATGGCGTGACCGCCGACGCCGTGTTCGAGCGCGCCGATCAGGCGCTGTATCGAGCCAAGGGTGCTGGTCGTAACCGGGTCGAACAGGCGTAACCCGCCTGGTCGATGGTGAGTTGCGCCGTACCCCTTGGTGCGGATGGCTGGGCCAACATGACAGACCGCTAACCTGCCCTACGACATGACCTGCTTCGTATCGGCGCTGCTCTGCACCGTTGCCTTGGAGGTCGCTCGCGCCGCCGGCGCGTGATCGTCCTCATCCTGCAGCGGTACCTCGTTGCCCTGGGCGTCATACAACTTGCCACCGACGAAGTGATCGCCCTCATGCAAGGCGGCGATGTCGCGATAACGCAGGCTGCGCTCGGTGCCGGCGACGAATACCGACTGCTGATCCGAGTTGCCGACTGTGAAGTGATTGAACAGCAGGTTGAGCAGGATCGCCATGATCGCCGCCGAGCTGATGCCCGAGTGGAAAATGGTTTCGAACCAGGCCGGGAAGTGGTGATAGAAGCTCGGCATGGCGATGGGAATCATGCCGAAGCCGATGGAGGTAGCGACGATCACCAGGTTCATGTTGTTGCGGTAATCGACCTTGGCCAGGGTGCGAATGCCGCTGGCCGCCACCGTGCCGAACAGCACGATACCGGCGCCACCGAGTACCGAGGTCGGCACTGCAGCGATCACGCGGCCCATGATCGGCAGCAGGCCGAGCGTCACCAGGATCAGGCCGCCGGTGGCTACCACGTAGCGACTCTTGACGCCGGTGACGGCTACCAGGCCGACGTTCTGGGCGAAGGCGCTCTGGGTGAAGGAGCCGAACAACGGTGCCACCACACTGGAGATCATGTCCGCGCGCAGGCCGTTGCCCAGGCGTTTGGAGTCGACCTTGGTGTCGATGATGTCGCCGACGGCGAGGATGTCTGCCGAGGTTTCCACCAGGATCACCATGACCACGATCAGCATCGAGATGATCGCGGCCACCTCGAACACCGGCATGCCGAAGTGCAGCGGCGTAGGGAAGGCCAGTACCGGGCCTTCGCCGATTCGCGAGAAGTCGGCCATGCCGAACGCCAGGGCGACCAGGGTGCCGATCACCATCGCCAGCAGAATCGACAAGCGCGAGATGGTCGCGCTACCGACCTTGCTCAGCAGCAACACGGTGGCCAGGGTAAAGGCTGCCAGGCCGATATTGGCCATGCTGCCGAAATCTTCTGCGCTGCTGTTGCCGCCCATGGCCCAGCGGGCCGCCACCGGCATCAGCGTCAGGCCGATGGTGGTGATGACGATGCCGGTCACCAATGGCGGGAAGAACTTGGTGATCTTGGAGAATATCGGCGTTATCAACAGGCCGATCAGCGCGGCACCTATCACTGCGCCAAACACCACCGGCAGACCCCCTTCACCGCCATTGGCACCGACTATCGCGACGATGGTCGCCACGCTGGCGAAGGACACGCCCTGCACCAGCGGCAACTGGCAGCCGAAGAATGGCAGGCCAAGCGTCTGCAGCAGGGTCGCCGCGCCGCCAACGAACAGGGATGCGGCAATCAGCAAGCCGATATCGGCGGACGACAGGCCTGCGGCCTGGCCGACGATCAGGGGTACCGCGACGATGCCGCCGTACATGGTCAGGACGTGCTGCAGGCCATAGAGCAGGTTGGCGCCCATGCCGAGGTTTTCATCCTCTGGGCGTGACGTGGTAGGGGTAGAGGTCATGCTGAATCTACTCGCTGTTGTTCTTGTGCGATCAATGTAGACACTTTATTGGCATTTTGGCTACTACTTTGTATACATTTTGATGGGTGGTGCTCTGCTGAACGAATGCACGAATTTCGGTCATGAAAAGCCTTCCTGCCCTTGTTTATGCCGAATATGACCTGCGTTCTGGCCTGGATCCGGGTCATGGCATCGAAACGCAAGGAACATGCCGGGCCAACCCGGTTAAACTAGCGGGCCCCGCACGTGGAGCCGCTTCATGGACATCTTCAGCATCGCCGTGCTGATCTTTTTGGTCACCGATCCTTTCGGCAATATCGCCATCTATATCGCTGCGCTGAAGAACGTCGAACCGCGCCGGCGTCTGTGGATCGCTGCGCGCGAACTGTTGTTCGCCCTGGCTCTGTTGCTGCTGTTTCTCACCTTTGGTGACAAATTCCTCAGCGGTCTGGGCTTGTCGCGGGAGGCAACGGCGATTGCCGGCGCTATCATCCTGTTCGTCATCGCCATGCGCCTGATCTTCCCCAGCCCGCAGGGCCTGCTCGGCGACGTGCCTGATGGCGAGCCGATGCTGGTGCCGCTGGCGACCCCGGCAGTGGCAGGGCCCTCTGCCCTGGCTGTGCTGATGACCCTGCGCAATACCCACACCGGGCCGCTCTGGGAGCTTTATCTGGCGCTGATCCTGGCCTGGGCGGCGACGGCATTCATCCTGTTGCAGGCATCGTTCCTGCAACGCTTTCTTGGAACCCGCGGGTTGACGGCGGTGGAGCGGCTGATGGGCATGCTGCTGATCATGCTCAGCGTCGACATGCTGCTCGACAACCTGCAAAGCGTATTCGGTCACGCATGAAATCGATCTGCCTTGCCCTCTTTCTCGTTCTGCTCGCTGGTTGTACCGGTGGCCTGCGCATCGATGACAGCTACACCGCCAGCGGCCAGAACAGCCGCGTGCAATATGTCGTGCTGCACTACACCTCTGCCGACTTGCAGCGTTCGCTGGGCCTGCTGACGCAGACCGAGGTGAGCAGCCACTACCTGATCGGCGATGCGCCGGCGACCGTCTACCGCCTGGTGGACGAGAACCGTCGGGCCTGGCACGTCGGTGTCAGCGAGTGGAAGGGGCGTACCTGGCTCAACAGCACCACGATCGGCATCGAGCTGGTCAACCAGGGTTATTACAACACCCCGGCCGGTCGCTATTGGCAGCCGTTCGCCCCGGATCAGATCGACACGCTGATCGTGTTGCTCAAGGACATCGTCAAGCGCCACCAGCTACCGCTGGGCTCGATCATTGCCCATAGCGACGTGGCGCCGCAGCGCAAGGTCGACCCAGGCCCGCTGTTCCCCTGGAAGCGCCTGGCCGACGAAGGCCTGGTGCCATGGCCGAACGAAACGGCGGTGGCGCGCCAGCAAGCGCTGTTCACCACCAGCCTGCCGAGCGTGCAGTGGTTCCAGGAGCAGTTGGCGCACCAGGGCTACACCGTGCCGCAGCATGGCGAGCTGGACGAGGCGACGCGTAACGTCATCGCCGCGTTCCAGATGAAATACCGCCCGGCCAACTACGATGGCCAGCCTGATGCCGAAACCGCTGCGCGCCTGCTGGTGCTCAATCTGCAGGCGGGCGTCTGATCACTGCAGTGCCGGGTGAAAGTCGCGCGCATCGCGTGCCCATGAATCAAGCACTGGTTTGAGGTCGTTCAGGCCGAGTTGTGCCGTGCTGTTTTCCAGCGCCAGACCATGCCCCTTGCGTACCACGCGCAGCACCGGTTCGCTGGTGCGTGCGTCGACGGCTTCCAGCTCGATGTAGATATCGGTGTTGCGGTCTCGCGTGCCGGCGGCCGTGCTGGCGGCGGCGATCAGTAGCGCCACGGGTATCACCTCGTAGGCCTTGAGCCCCTCGGTGGACACCGTCACGGCGGTAATCGCACTGCGTAGCACTAGGCTGTCCCGGTTCGGGGTGTCGACCAGTTTCATCCGGCCGCCCTGCATCTCACGCATCAATGCCTGGTGCAGGTAATCGCGCACCTGCTCCAGGGTCTGTGCACTGACCTGTTCACTGGGCGTGGGCTCGGGGTAGAACGAGGGCTTCTCGATATACAGCGACGGGTAGCGCTCGGCCTGGAAGTCTGGCGATATCCAGCGTAGAACCGGCGTGCCGCTTGCCGAGCGGGCGGGTTGCAACTGCGAGTAATCGGCGAGGTAGCCAGAGAACTGTTGCGGCTGGGTGGTCTGGCTGGCGCAGCCAGCCAACAGCAGGGCCGCACTCAGGCTGGCGGCGAGAGAGAGCGAGTGCATCGTCCTTGCTCCTGTGCAGGTGAGGCCTCTCCAGCCTAGACCTTGCCCGGGGCGCCCGCCAGTTCGCTCAGGCGCTGAGCCAGCAGTTTGAAATCGTAGGGTTTGACGATGCTGTCAGTGGCGGCAGCGGTGTCGCGGGCGCGCACCTCTTCGAGCAGTTCGCGCTCGTTGTAGCCACTGGCGAACAGTACCGGTAGGGTTGGCCGCAGTTGGCGTGCGGCCTTGACCAGTTCACGTCCGTCCATACCAGGCAGACCGATGTCGCTCATCAGCAGGTCGAACGGCTGATCGCTGCGCAGCAGTTCCAGCGTGCTGGCAGCGTCACGCAGGGCATGGACGCGGTAGCCGAACTCCTGCAGTACCTCCACGGTGAGGGTGCGAACGACGTCGTCGTCCTCGACCAGCAGGATGGTCTTTGCCGTGGTGGAGTCGGTCTCGGTCATGGGGCTCCCTGTTTCGGCGCGCAGAATACGCAAATGTTTGGCAAACTTCGGCGTCTGCGGGCTGTCAGTGTGCCACACGCCTCCCTCTATTAGATAAGAACAGCGAGACAATCATCGAATGGACGTCCCAGTGTCGAATGAGTCCGCCATGGACGAGAAAGGTTTTCGCCGAATTCTCAATCGTAATGTCGGGCTGCCGCTCGGCATCGGACTGGCCGGTGCCCTGATCTTTGCCGTGTTGATCAGCTACCTGCTCAATGTGGTGCGCTGGGTGGAGCACACGGATCAGGTGCTCAATCGGGCCAGCGAGGTTTACAAGCTGACCCTCGATATGGAAACCGGCATGCGCGGCTTCTTGCTCAGTGGCAAAGAGGAGTATCTCGCGCCCTATGAGCAGGCCCGCGGCAAGTTTCGTCCGCTGACCGAGCAACTCATCGAGACCGTGGCGGACAATCCGCCGCAGATACAGCGCCTTGATCGCCTGATGGCCCTGCAGGAACAGTGGGATCTGTACGCTCAGGAAGTGATCGCCAGTCGGCGCAATGGCGATAGCTTCCTCGACGATGTGGGCCGTGGCCGCGGCAAGAACCTTACGGACGGCATGCGCCGCGAGTTGGACAGCTTCATCAACAGCGAGCGCGAGCTGCGTCAGCAGCGTAATGCCGAGGCCAGCAGCACCACGACCTGGGGCGCTGGTACCTATCTTGTAGTGACCATCCTGTTCAGTGCGCTGCTGGCACTGTTTGGTCGTCGCGAGTTGCTCAACCTCTCGCAGACCTATTCGCAGGCCTTGGCCAAGCAGGCCGATTACGCCGATGAGCAGCGCCGCCGCGCCTGGCTTGGCAGTGGCCAGACCCTGCTGGCGGAGCGCTTGTTGGGCCAGCCGCGGGTGCAGGAACTGGCGGATCGCACGCTTGAGTTTCTCGCTGAATACCTTGGCTGCGTAGTGGCGGCGCTGTACCTGCGCGATGCTCAGACCGGCAACCTGCAGCGTGTCGCCGGCTACGGCTTTAGCGGCGATAACATGCAGGAGCAGTTCTACAAGGGAGAGGGCCTGGTCGGGCAGGCGGCTCAGGGCCGTCGCCTGGTCTGCCTGGATAGCCTGCCGGCAGACTATATCAAGGTCGCGTCCAGCCTTGGCGAAGGTCAACCCGTCAGTGTCGCCCTGGTGCCGCTGCAATCGGAGGAGCGCGTCAACGGCGTGATCGAGCTGGCGTTCATGCGGGCCCTGGAGCCGCGCGAGCGCGAGTTCCTCGAAGCCATCGCTGTCAATGTCGGCAATGCCCTGGAGGCAGCGCGCTATCGCCAGCGTCTGCAGGAAGTGCTGGGCAACACCCAGCAGCTCAACGAAGAACTGCAGACCCAGCAGGAAGAGTTGCGCGCGGCCAACGAAGAGTTGGAACAGCAGGCCCGCGTGCTCAAGGAGTCGCAGGCGCACCTGGAAACTCAGCAGGCCGAGCTGGAGCAGACCAACGAGAAGCTGTCCGAACAGGCTCAGGTGCTGGCCGACCAACGTGACGAGTTGAATCAGCGCAACACCACCCTCGGTCGCATCCAGGCGCAGTTGGAAGAGCGCGCCGAGGAGCTGCAGCGCGCCAGCCGCTACAAGTCCGAGTTCCTCGCCAACATGAGCCACGAGTTGCGCACGCCGCTGAACAGCTCACTGATCCTGGCCAAGCTGCTGGCGGAAAACGCCAAGGGCAACCTCGACGACGAGCAGGTGAAGTTCGCCGAGTCGATCTATTCAGCCGGCAATGATCTGCTCAACCTGATCAACGACATCCTTGATATCGCCAAGGTCGAGGCCGGCAAGCTCGAGGTTCGTCCCGAGCGCACGCCGCTGGCCAGCATGATCGAAGGCCTGCGCGACGTGTTCGAGCCATTGGCTCGTGAGCGCGGCCTGAGCTTCGACATCCAGCTGCAAGGCGGCTTGCCGGAGGTGCTGTTCACCGATCGCCAGCGCGCCGAGCAGATTCTGCGCAACCTGCTGTCCAACGCGTTCAAGTTCACCGACCGCGGCGGCGTGACCCTCAGCATTTCGCGCCACGACGAAAAGGCCCTGGCCTTCGCCGTGCGCGACAGTGGTATCGGTATCGCAGCCGATCAGCAGGAGGCGATTTTCCAGGCCTTCCGCCAGGCCGACGGCACCACCAACCGTCGCTACGGCGGCACGGGCCTGGGCCTGTCCATCTCCCGCGATCTGGCCGGGCTGCTCGGTGGCGCCATCGACGTCAGCAGCACGCCGGGGGAAGGCAGCACGTTCATCCTGCTGTTGCCCGAGCGGCTGGTGGACGGTGGCAGCCAGAGCAAGCCGGCCCCGTTCGTGGCGGCTCCGCTTCCTGTTCCTGCCGCACCCGTCGCCCCTGTGGCCGCTCCAGCGGCGCCGCGTCAGCCGGCACCTTTCGCCGATGACCGTGAGCACCTGGGCGAGCGCGGCGGGCGCCGGGTGCTGGTGGTGGAGGACGAAGTACGCTTCGCGCGCATCCTCTTCGATCTGGCCCACGAGCTGGGTTACGCCTGCCTGGTTGCCACCTGCGCCGATGAAGGCCTGGAGTTGGCGCGGCAGTTCCGCCCGGACGCCATCCTGCTCGACATGCGCCTGCCCGACGGCTCCGGCCTCGGTGTACTGCAGCGCCTGAAGGACGACCCGCAGACCCGCCATATCCCGGTTCATGTGGTCTCGGTGGAGGATCACAGCGAAGCGGCCCTGCACCTGGGAGCGGTCGGCTATGCGCTCAAACCCACCAGCCGTGATCAGCTCAAGGAGGTCTTCGGCAAGCTCGAGGCCAAGCTCAACCAGCAGGTCAAGCGCGTGCTACTGGTGGAGGACGACCCGCTGCAGCGCGACAGTGTCGCCCGCCTGATCGGCGACGAAGACATCGAGATCACCGCCGTGGCGTTGGCTGGCGAAGCGCTGGAGAAACTGCGCGACACGGTGTACGACTGCATGATCATCGACCTCAAGCTGCCCGACATGCTCGGCAACGAGCTGCTGCGGCGCATGGCCGAAGAAGACATTTGCTCGTTCCCGCCGGTGATCGTCTATACCGGGCGTAATCTGACCCGCGACGAAGAGGCCGAGCTGCTCAAGTACTCGCGCTCGATCATCATCAAGGGCGCGCGCTCGCCGGAGCGCCTGCTGGACGAGGTCACCCTGTTCCTGCACAAGGTCGAGGCCGAGCTGTCCAGCGAGCACCAGCGCATGCTCAAGACCGCACGCAGCCGCGACAAGCTGTTCGAAGGCCGGCGCCTTCTGCTGGTGGACGACGACGTGCGCAATATCTTCGCGCTCTCCAGTGCGTTGGAGCAAAAGGGGGCGGCGGTCGAGGTTGCCCGCAATGGCTTCGAAGCACTGGAAAAACTGCGTGAGCACGAGGATATCGACCTGGTGCTGATGGACGTGATGATGCCGGAGATGGATGGCTACGAAGCCACCCGGCAGATTCGCCTGGAAGATCGCTGGAAGAATCTGCCGATCATTGCGGTAACGGCCAAGGCAATGAAGGATGATCAGGAGCGCTGCCGCGAGGTCGGCGCCAATGATTACCTGGCCAAACCCATCGACCTGGATCGCCTGTTCTCCCTGATCCGCGTGTGGATGCCCAAGCTGGAGCGATTGTGATGCCCGATGAAATCGAGCTGCGCCTGCTGATCGAAGCGATCTATCTGCGCTACAGCTACGACTTTCGCGACTATTCGAAGGCTTCGCTGAAGCGGCGTATCCGGCAGGCGCAGACCCAGCTGGATTGCCCGACCATCTCGGCGCTGCAGGAGCGCATCCTGCACGAGCCGAAGGCCTTCATGCAGCTCTTGCAGTACCTCACCATCCCGGTCAGCGAGATGTTCCGCGACCCTGGCTACTTCCTGGCGCTGCGTGAGCAGGTGGTGCCGCTGCTGCATACCTATCCGTCGCTGAAGGTCTGGGTGGCCGGCTGCAGCACCGGCGAGGAGGTGTATTCGCTGGCTATCCTGCTGCATGAGGAAGGCCTGCTGGAACGCACCATGATCTATGCCACGGACATCAATCCGCACTCGCTGGAGAAGGCCGAGCAGGGCATCTTCGCCCTCGACAATCTGCGCACCTATACCCAGAACTATCAGCTGTCCGGCGGCAAGCGGGCGTTCTCCGACTATTACTCGGCAGCCTATGACCGGGTGTTGTTCGACAAGTCGCTGCGCGCCAACGTGACCTTCGCCGATCACAGCCTGGCCACCGACAGCGTGTTCGCCGAGACCCACCTGGTGTCCTGCCGCAACGTGCTGATCTATTTCAACCGTGACCTGCAGGATCGCGCCCTAGGCCTGTTCCACGACTCGCTTTGCCATCGGGGTTTCCTCGGTCTGGGCAGCAAGGAAAGCCTGGATTTCTCCGCTTACGCGCAGCAGTTCGAAGCCGTCTCGCGTCCCGAGCGGATCTTCCGCAAGCGATGAGCGAGCAACGGATCAATCTGCGCGGCCACTTCCGCGTCCCGCTGGAGGCGCTGGTGATCGGTGCCTCGGCTGGCGGCGTGGAGGCGCTGTTGCAACTGCTCGAAGACTTGCCGCTGGACTATCGCTTGCCGGTGGTGTGTCTGCTGCACGTGCCGGATCGCAACGACAGCCTGCTCGCCGACCTGCTCGCACGCCGCCTGATCCTGCCGGCCAAGGAGGCCGAGGACAAGGAGGGGCTGCGCGGTGGCGTGGTCTACGTGGCGCCGGCCGGCTACCACCTTTCCATCGAAACCGATCGCAGTTTCTCGCTCAGCCGCGAGGAACCACGGCATTTCTCACGGCCTTCGATCGACATCCTCTTCGAGTCCGCCGCTGATGCCTATGGCGAGCGGTTGGCCGGCGCGCTGCTCACCGGCGCCAACGAGGATGGTGCGGCTGGCCTGCTGGCAATCCAGCGCGCTGGCGGTCTGACTCTGGTGCAGGAGCCCTCCGACGCTCTGGTGCCCACCATGCCGGAGGCGGCGCTGGCGCTGCTGAAACCGGACTTTCTCCTGTCCATCGACGCCATGCGCGTGCTACTGACCGAACTGGATACCCTGCCATGCTGAGGAAGATTGAAGCCAAGGTGTTGATTGTCGACGACCTGCCAGAGAACCTGCTGGCCCTGCGCTCGTTGATTCAATGCGAGGATCGCACCGTATTCGAAGCCAGCAGCGCCGATGAAGCACTGTCATTGTTGCTCGAGCACGAATTCGCCTTGGCCATTCTTGATGTGAAGATGCCGGGCATGAATGGCTTCGAGCTGGCCGAGCTGATGCGCGGCACGGAGAAGACCAAGCACATCCCGATCATCTTCGTCAGCGCCGTCGGCCGTGACATGGACTACGCCTTCAGGGGGTACGAGAGCGGAGCGGTGGACTTCCTGCACAAGCCGCTATCGCCCTTCGAGGTACGCAGCAAGGTGGCGATGTTCGTCGACCTGTATCGCCACCGCAAGGCTTTGAGCATGCAGCTGGAAGTGGTGGAGGCTGCTCGTCGTGAACAGGAGGCGCTGCTCACCGAGTTGCGCGAGACCCAAGGCGAGTTGCAGAAGGCGGTGCAGATGCGTGACGTGTTCATGTCGATCGCCTCGCACGAACTGCGCACGCCGCTCAATGGCCTGATTCTCGATGTACAGCTGCGCAAGCTGCGCCTGGAACAGGGCCGCGACGACGCCTTCACCCCGGATAAGCTGCACGAGATGGTGGCTCGCGACGAGCGCCAGATCCGCAGTCTGAGCCGGTTGATCGACGACATGCTGGATGTCTCGCGGATCCGTACCGGCAAGCTCTCCGTGCGCCCGCAGCCGGGTGACCTGGGCGTGCTGGCGGGCAGCGTGGTGGAGAGCCTGGCCGCGCAGTTCACCAGCAAGGGCTGTCATGTCGAGTTGCAGGTGGACGGTCCGGCACCGGTGATGATGGACGAGTTCCGCATCGAACAGGTGCTTGCCAATCTGTTGACCAACGCCCTGCGCTACGGCGGCGGCAAGCCGGTGTCGGTACGGGTGACGGTGGAGCAAGACGTGGTGCGCGCCGAAGTGCGTGACCAGGGCATGGGTATTTCCGAAGCCGATCAGGGCCGGGTATTCGAGCAGTTCGAGCGGGTTGCGGGATCCAACGTGTCTCAGGGGCTGGGGCTCGGTCTGTTCATCAGCGAGCAGATCGTGCAAGCCCATGGTGGCCGTATCGAGCTGAGCAGCCGGCTTGGCGAAGGTTCTTGTTTCAGTGTGGTTCTGCCTCGCCACAATTGATCGTGCAAATTGCACGTGTCAGGGTTCGTGCATCTTGCAAAGTGCATGAAAAGCCCTTGTTTTATTTTTGGTTAAATCATTGATTTAAAAGGATTTTATTAGGTAATTCAGGTTGGCATGAGCGCTGCAACAGACAGTCATGTAAGTCCCCGACTGATCTGCTATGGAGAAGCGTCATGTACATCGTCCGACTGAGCCTGTTCTGCGCCGCTGCATTGCTGGTCAACGGGGCTTACGCCAAAGATTTCTCGGATACGGCCGGTGCCAGTGCCAAGACCGCCGAATTCACCGTTTCCACCCCACAGGTTCGGGACTATCGCGTCGGTACCCTACAGGGCGAGGCTGGTGAGCTGCGTCAGCAGACTTCTCGCGGTCTTCACGACGACGGTCAGTGGGTGCGCATCTCCGACCCCGCCGAGACCGAAACCGGCAACCGCGAGCCGCGCCCCGCTGACAGCACCCCGCGCTGGGTGTTCTGACCGACAAGGAGTCCTGCCATGTCCAGAAGTGCTGTGTTTCTGTTGATCATGACCCTCTTGAGCCTGTCTGCCCTGTGGCTGAATCCCGGCCTGGAAGGAACCCCAGCCCTGGCGCTCAAGTGTGCCAGCGGTTTCTTCGGCCTGGCCTTTCTGGGCGCGTGGATGGCCGGTCGCCGCTTCAAGTTCGATCCGGTGCTGCGCTGAAGCTGTGTTGATCTGAGTGGTGGGCTGAAGCCCACCCTACAGCAGCCTTTGCCCCATTCCTCTACGTTCCGCATTCCCCGAAGGGTGGTTTAGCCCGCCCGGCGGCAATCGCCGTTCTACCCTTTTGCCACTTCCCGTTCACTCTGCTCACACCGGTAGGTTGAAGTAGAAATTGGCGCCGTCGCCAGGGCGTGACTGGACGTCGAGCCGGCCGCCGTGCAACTGCACGATCTCCCGTGCCAACGCCAGTCCAAGCCCGACTCCGCCTTTGCGCCGACTGATCTGCACGAACGGCTCGAAAATGCGCGCCTGCTGCTCGAAGGGAATGCCTTCACCGTCGTCCTGCACGCTGAAGATCACCTGCTCGCCATGGCGTCGTACCTGCAGCCGCACATTACCGCCCGGATTGCTGTGGCGCAGGGCGTTGCTGATCAGGTTGTCGAGCAGGCGCTCCAGTTGTGCGGCGTCGACGGCGAGCTGGGGGAGCGGCTCGTGTGCTTCGCCGGTCAGGGTTATTTCACGCCCGACTGCTTCGCCAGCGAAGCGTACCTGGGCTCGTTCGACCAGTGCGGCCAGGTCGCATGGCTTGCGTTGCAGGGTCTGCAGGCCATTCTGGTAGCGAGAGAAGTCCAGCAGGTTGTCGATCAGTTGCACCAGACGGCGCATTTCTTCGTCGACGGTGCGCATCAGATCCTGTTCGCGTCCCTCCGTGGGCAGTTTGAGGCGCTCGCGCAACAGACTGAATGCCATGTGCATGCCGGTGATCGGTGTGCGCAGTTCGTGCGAGGCGCGCAGGACGAATTCGTTGCGTACACGCTCGAAGGCGCGTTGCTTGGTGACATCGCGCAACACCATCACCGCACCGACGCTGCCGCCTTCGCGCAATTGGATCGGGGTCAGCGCCCAGGCCAGCAGACGTACCTCGCCATCGCGTTCGATCTGCAGGTCCGCTGGCGGTTCGCGCAGCAGTTCACCGGCGAGTACCTGACGCAGGGCTTCGTCCACGGCATGATCGGGCAGCAGCGGGCCGATAGGCTGCTCCAGGATATCGGGAGTCCAGGACAGCTGGCGTAGCGCCACCGGGTTGGCGTGCTCGATCCGGCCCTGGGCATCGAGGATGATCAGGCCATCGTCAATGCTGTCGAGCACTGCTTTCAGGCGGCCTTCGCTGTTGAGCAACTGCTTGAGGTTGCTCGAGTGGTATTCGCGCAGGGCCTCGGTCATCAAACCGAAACGGCGGCTGAGTACCGCCAGTTCCACCACGGGTGAAACCGGCAGCACGACGTCGTAGTGGCCACGGCCGATCTGGTCGGCGGCTCGTGCCAGCATATCGATGGGCGCGCCGAAACGGCGGGCGATGCCGTGAGCGGTGAGTACGCCAATGGCCAGAACCGCAAGGCCGATGAAGGCGAGCAGTGCGGCAATCAGTTGCGAGCGCTCACCAGCGCCTTCCTCGGCTGCGATGACGCGGGCGACGACATCATCCTGCTCTTCCAGCAGGTGGTTGCGCAGGCGTTGGAAGGCATCGGTGAATGGCTTGTAGGACGCCAGGTTGTGGGGCGTTTGGCCGGCAGGCGTGCCACTGGCGGCTGCCTGCTCCATCTGATCGTAGAGTGTCGCGGCTTGCTCGAGGCCGCTCACGTAGCGATCCCCCAGGTTGGCTGTGATGCCTTCGGCAAGCGTCGCGCGGAAGTCTTCGCGAACCTGATCCAGGGCCTGCGGGTTGGGTTGCTGGTCGATCAGCACGATCAGCTCGTCACCCAGGTGCTGGCGTAGCTTCTGGCCAATCTGCACGGCGGTGAAGCCACGCTGGATCAGTTCGCTCTGGCCGCGCGCCATCTGGGTGACGCTGTATAGCCCGAGCAACAAGCCCAGCAGCGCCACGGTGATCAGCGCGGAAATGCTGAGGAACAGACGGGTGCGAAGCTTCATTGACAGCTTCATGGGGATTCCAGGCTCAGAGGTTGTATTGCTTGCGTTTGCGATAGAGGGTCGAGGTGTCGATGCCCAGGGTCTTGGCCGCCATGTCCAGGGTACTGCTGCTGGCCAGGACGGCGGCGATATGGGCTTTTTCCAGTTCTTCGAGGCTCATGGGGGCGCCCACACGAACAGCGTTGGTTGGCGCTTCGCTGCTGCCGCCGAGGCCAAGGTGGGTGATTTCTACCGCTTCCTGCTGACAGATGATGCTGGCGCGCTCGATGACGTTGCGCAGCTCGCGGATGTTGCCGGGCCAGTGATAAGCCTGCAGCGCTGCAGCGGCTTCTGGGCTGAAGCCGCAGGCGGGGCGGCCGTAATCGCTGACGAAGCGGGCGAGGAAGCGTTCGGCCAGGGACATCACGTCTTCGTGGCGCTCGCGCAGTGGCGGCAATTTGAGGGTGATCACGTTGAGGCGGTAGAGCAGATCCTCGCGGAAGCGGCCCGCACGTACCATCTCGTCCAGATCCAGGTTGGTGGCGGCGACGATGCGCACGTCAGCGCGGCGGGTGACCGGGTCGCCTACACGCTCGTATTCCTTGTCCTGGATGAAGCGCAGCAGCTTGGGCTGCAGCGCCAGTGGGAAGTCGCCGATCTCGTCGAGAAACAGGGTGCCGCCATCGGCCTGACTGACCCGGCCCTGAGTGCTTTCGCTGGCGCCGGTGAAGGAGCCGCGGGCATGGCCGAACAGCTCGCTTTCCATCAGTTCGGCGGTCAGCGACGGGCAGTTGATGGTCACGCAGGTGCGCTTGGCGCGGCGGCTCCAGCCGTGAATCGCGCGGGCCAACTCGCCCTTGCCGGTGCCCGACTCGCCGAGAATGAGGATGTTGGCGTCGGTGGCGGCGACCTGGCGGGCCGTCTCCAGGATCGCCATCATCGCCGGGCTGTGCGAGTCGAGCCCGTCCTTGGCCTTGCGCACCTCGCCCTCCAGTGCTTCCAGGCGTGCCGCCAGGGTACGCACTTCCAGCTGCTTGGCAGCCGCCAGGCGCAGTTGATCCGGCGAGCAGGGCTTGACCAGGTAATCGGCGGCGCCGGCCTGGATCGCATCGACGGCGGTGTCCACGGCCGAGTGCGCGGTGACGATCACCACCCGCATCCAGGGGGCCTGGATGCGCATCTGCGCCAGCAGATCCAGGCCATTGTCCTCGCCCAGGCGCAGGTCGAGGAAACACAGATCGAACACCTGACGATGCAGCAGTGCTTCGGCTTGCGCCGCACTGCTGGCGCCGGCGACGTCATAGCCCTCGTCTTCCAGGCAGTAACGGAAGGTACGCAGAATTGCCGCTTCGTCATCCACCAGCAGAATGCGTCCGCTGGTCTGCTCTGAATCTGCCATGAATGTGCTCCGTCTGACTGGTCGATGGAGGTTAGTCAGGGAAAAACCGTGCAAGTTGCACGGCCTGACTGCGCCGATGCTGCAGCCTGCATGGCGTCAGGTTGCCAGCATCGATCATAACCAGTTGTTTTTAAATGGATTTATTAAAAAAAGAAGCTGGCACGGGGCTTGCGATATTCCTTTTATCGTTTCACGAACAGGAGTGAATCCATGCCCCCGTTCAAACCCTTGTTGCTGGCCGCCGGTACCGCGATGATGCTCGGGCTGACGCCGTTGGCCAGCCATGCTGCCGAAGGCCAGCTGGCCTCGCAATTGGAGGCCGCGCGTCAGGAAGGCTCGATCTGGACGGCCTTCGCCCTCAACCGTCACCTGAATCCGTTCAAGCTCGATATCGACGTGGAAGATGGCCAGGCCACCCTGGCCGGCCAGGTCGAGAGCGAGGTGCAGAAGGAGCTGGCCGAGCAGGTGGCCCTGAGCATAGATGGCATCGAGTCGGTGGACAATCACATCGATGTCACTGGCGAAGCCGCCGAAGGCGACCCGCCTGGCCTGGTTCAGCGCCTGGAAGATGCCAGCCTGGCCGCCACGGTGAAATCCAAATTGCTGTGGAACAGCAACACCCGTGGCCTGGACATCCGCGTGCGTGCCGAGAATGGCGCGGTAACCCTCAGTGGTCATGCCCAGACGCCGGCTTCGAAAGAGCTGGCGGGTCAGCTGGCAGCCAACACCGATGGCGTTCGCGAGGTGTTCAACCATCTCAGCATCAGCACCGCCGACAGCAGTAGCAACGAAGTGCAGACGGCGGTGGAAGAGGCGCGCGAGAACATCAGCGACGGCTGGATCACCAGCAAGGTCAAGGCCAGCTTCCTCTACAGCCGCAATCTCGATGCGTTGAACATCGCCGTGACCACCGATGACGGCCTGGTCAACCTGCGTGGCAGCGTACTGAGCAATGCCGAGAAACGCCTGGCGGTGGAAATCGCCCGCAACATCCGCGGCGTGCGCGGTGTGGATGCCGACGCTTTGCGCGTCAGCAGCTGACCGCCGGCCCGAACACGTGCCGCTGGAACGCGGCCATTCACCACCCTGAGTCAAGGAGTCATTCCATGAGCAGCAAGACCGCACAACTGAACGAACTGATCGAAATCACTCGTGACGGCAAGCGCTTCTACGAGCATGCCCATGACGAGGTCAAGGACATCCGCCTGCAGACACTGTTCCGCGATATGGCGCGTGCCAAGACCGAGGTGATCGAGGCGCTGAGCGTCAAGGTCGCTGCCAATCAGAGCGAGCCGGCCACCGGCGGTACCATGCTGGGCAAGCTGCGCCAGTTCTACGCCGACACCCGTGCAACCCTGGCCAAGGATGAAGACGCCACCTACGTCGCGCAGCTGGAAGAGTCGGAAGACCGCATCCTGCATGCCTTCGAGGACGCCCTGGAAAGCGCCGACAATGATGTTCGCGTGCTGCTGGCGATGGAAATGCCCAAGGTACGTGCCTGCCATGACCGCATGCGGGCGTTGAAGCAGAACATGCAGTAACGCCAACTGCACTACCCGAGCCCCTGCACGTGATGCGTGCGGGGGCTTTCTATTTTGGGGGGCTGAAAACGTCATTCATCGTCACTCCCGCGAAGGCGGGAGTCCAGGAGTTCGCAGGTTCTGGATTCCCGCCTCCGCGGGAACGACGGTTTTTCGGTGTTTCCTTGGGTCTGAGCAGACCGGACTGGCAAGTTTGTGTGCGTATCGCTTACGGACTTAGCACTATCCGTTACCGCGTGCGCTGAGCGTTTGGGTTGCGCCCCTTACGGGCGCCACACCTTGATTCGCCCCTGAGGAGCGAAACCAAGACGAGAGATCGACACGCGAATGATCTTGGCCCAGAGATGAATAGCGCTGCGTACAGCACACACTTATTTGCCAGTCCGGTGCCACCCGTATGTTCCCCAAACCATCCGAAGCGCCTTTTCTCTGCCGCGACCGAAAGTCGCCTACGTTCATTTAACTGTCACATTCGTTTCATAGAGTGGTCATGTGGCCTATCGATACTGTGGCCCGTTCCACCAACACTATTCCTGCTAGGAGCAAGGCATGAAACTGAAGCGTTTGATGGCGGCCCTGACTTTCGCCGCCGCTGGCGTAAGCGCGGTATCCGCGGTTGCCGCCGTCGACCCGGCTCTGCCGAACTACGAGAAGACTTCCGGTGTATCGGGCAACCTCTCCAGTGTCGGTTCCGATTCGCTGGCCAACCTGATGACCCTCTGGGCTGAAGAGTTCAAGAAAAGCTACCCGAACGTGAACATTCAGATCCAGGCGGCCGGTTCCTCTACCGCTCCACCCGCGCTGACCGAAGGTACCGCCAATATCGGCCCGATGAGCCGTCCGATGAAAGACAGCGAAATCCAGGCCTTCGAAGAGAAATACGGCTACAAGCCGACCGCCGTTCCGGTGGCTATCGACGCCCTGGCGGTGTTCGTGCACAAGGACAACCCGATCAAGAGCCTGGACATGGCTCAGGTCGACGCCATCTTCTCCAGCACCCGCCTGTGCGGTGGCGAGAAGGACATCAAGACCTGGGGTGACCTGGGCCTGACCGGTGAGTGGGCTTCCAAGCCGATCCAGCTGTTCGGTCGCAACTCGGTGTCCGGCACCTATGGCTACTTCAAGGAAGAAGCTCTGTGCAAAGGTGACTACAAGTCCAACGTCAACGAGCAGCCGGGTTCCGCTTCGGTGGTGCAGTCGATCTCCAGCACCCTGAACGCCATCGGTTACTCGGGCATCGGCTACAAGACCTCTAGCGTGAAGACCGTGCCGCTGTCGAAGAAAGGCGGTGAAGCCTTCGACGCCAACGAAGCCAACGCCCTGGCTGGCAAGTTCCCGCTGGCGCGCTTCTTCTACGTCTACGTCAACAAGGCGCCGAACAAGCCGCTGAGCCCGCTGGATGCCGAGTTCCTGAAACTCGTTCTGTCCAAGCAAGGCCAGGAAGTCGTGGTCAAGGATGGCTACATCCCGCTGCCGAAGAAAGTCGTCGACAAGACCCTGAAAGAACTGGGTATGTAACGACCGCTTCAAGCTGCACACACGAAGCCCGCTTCTCTATGTAGAGGCGGGCTTTGCTACGTCACCGTGCTGTAACTTTTCTGTCATACGAAACCGCTAAATTGGCCGGGCTCGTGAAATAGACGAAAAATGCGGCGCGCTCATGGCCGCGCAGAGACGCTCTCAATCATGAATGACCTGGCTAGTGAAACCATGACCGCCTCCCCAAATTCCCTCGGGCTGGACTTCAACACTCCGGCTCTGCAACGCAAACGCCGCATGCGCGCGTTCAAGGATCGCCTGGCTCGCTGGGGCGTATCCGTCGGTGGCCTTGCCGTACTCGGCGCCATCACCCTGATCTTCTTCTACCTGGCCTATGTCGTGCTGCCGATGTTCCAGGGCGCCGACCTGGAGCAGCGCAAGCCGGTGCAGCCGGCCTGGCTGGCCGAGGCTGGCGCGCCGCTTTTGATGGCGCTAGAAGAGCAGAATCAGGTCGGCATGCGCCTGTCCAAGTCCGGCAACATCCAGTTCTTCGATGCCAAGAGCATGGCGGCGATGAATGCGGTGGCACTGCCGCTGCCAGCCGGCAGCGAAGTGACTTCGGTCGGTGAGGATCAGCCGGGCAGCAACCGCGTAGCCCTGGGGCTTTCCAATGGCCAGGTGCTGGTGTTCGAGCACAGCTACCGGGTGTCCTACCCCAATGACGTCAAGACCATCACCCCGGTGGTCACCTACCCCTTCGGTGAAGCGCCGCTGACCCTCGACCCGCAAGGTCGTCCGCTGGAGCACATGGGCATCAGCCTTGCCAGCGGTACGCTACTGGTCGCCGCTTCCGTGGGTAGCGAGTTGCACGCAGTGAGCCTGAGCCGCGAAGAGAACCTGATGACCGGCGAGGTCAGCACCAACGAGGAGCGTCTGGCGCTGCCGCAGATCGCCGAGCCGATCAAGGAGCTGATCATCGATCCGCGCCAGCAGTGGCTGTACGTGATAAACGGCCGTGCCACTGCCGATGTCTTCGACCTGCGTCGCAACGCCCTCAACGGCCGCTACAAGCTGCTCAGCGACGGCGCTACCGACGTGACCTACGCGACCTCGCTGCTCGGCGGCATCTCGCTGCTGATCGGTGACAGCAAGGGCGGTATCGCGCAGTGGTTCATGGTGCGTGAAGAAGACGGCAAGGCTTCGCTGAAGCTGGTGCGCGACTTCAAGATGGCCGGCCAGCCGATTGCCCAGATCATCTCCGAGCAACGCCGCAAGGGCTTCATCGCCCTGGATACTGCCGGCAACCTGGGTATCTTCCACAGCACTGCGCACCGCACCCTGCTGGTCGAGCCGGTCGCCGAAGGCTTCACCATGGCCGCCCTGTCGCCACGCGCCAACCGCGTGCTGGTGGAGAGCAACGGTCAGCTCGAGCGCCTGCTGATCGACAACC
Organism: Pseudomonas mendocina; assembly: GCF_003008615.1. Classification (NCBI taxonomy): domain Bacteria; kingdom Pseudomonadati; phylum Pseudomonadota; class Gammaproteobacteria; order Pseudomonadales; family Pseudomonadaceae; genus Ectopseudomonas; species Ectopseudomonas mendocina. Next base: position 2,019,194 of record NZ_CP027657.1, on the reverse strand, counting down.
CGCACCCGGAGATTTCCTTCAGCGCGCTGTGGGGCAAGGTCTGGTACGAAAACTACGACAAGCCGGCGTACGTCTGGCAGTCCACCTCCGCCAGCACCGACGCCGAGCCTAAGCTGAGCCTCGCGCCGCTGGCCTTCGGTACCCTGAAAGCGGCGTTCTACGCCATGTTGCTGGCTGCGCCGCTGGCCATCGCCGCGGCGATCTACACCGCCTACTTCATGGCCCCGGCCATGCGCGGCAAGGTCAAGCCGGTGATCGAGCTGATGGAAGCGCTGCCGACGGTGATCCTCGGCTTCTTCGCCGGCCTGTTCCTGGCGCCCTATGTCGAGGGGCATCTACCCGGCATCTTCAGCCTGTTGATCTTCACCCCCATCGGCATCCTCCTGGCCGGCTTCATCTGGAGTCGCCTGCCGGAGTCCGTGCGTCTGCGCGTGCCGGATGGCTGGGAAGCGGCGCTGCTGATCCCGGTGATCCTGCTGGTCGGCTTCATCTCCCTGAGCATGAGCGGGCACGTGGAGAACTGGCTGTTCGACGGCAACATGCGTCAGTGGCTGAGCAACGACCTGGGCATTCCGTTCGACCAGCGCAACGCCCTGGTGGTCGGCCTGGCCATGGGCTTCGCGGTGATCCCGAACATCTACTCGATCGCCGAAGACGCCGTGTTCAGCGTGCCCAAGAGCCTGACCTTCGGTTCCCTGGCGCTCGGTGCCACGCCGTGGCAGACCCTGACCCGCGTGGTGATCCTGACCGCCAGTCCGGGCATCTTCTCGGCGGTGATGATCGGCATGGGCCGCGCCGTCGGCGAGACCATGATCGTGCTGATGGCCACCGGCAACACGCCGATCATGGACATGAACATCTTCGAAGGCCTGCGCACCCTGGCCGCCAACGTGGCGGTGGAAATGCCGGAGTCGGAAGTCGGCGGTACGCACTACCGGATTCTGTTCCTCTCGGCGCTGGTGCTGCTGTCGTTCACCTTCGTCATGAACACCCTGGCCGAGCTGGTGCGTCAGCGCCTGCGCGTCAAGTACGCTTCGCTCTGAGGACTGCAAGACTATGTCCGTGAAACAGAACAACATGAAATCCTGGTTCAAGAGCGGCTCGCCCTGGATCTGGATGAACGCCGGCGCAGTGTCCATCGCCATCATCATGGTCATCGGTTTGCTGGCGGTGATCACGGTGCGCGGCCTGGCGCACTTCTGGCCGGCCGACATCATCGAAGCCACCTACCAGGTGCCGGGCCAGGAAGCCAAGCTGATGGCCGGTGCCGTGGTGCAGATCGAGGAAATTCCACGTGCGCGTCTGGCGGCTTCCGGCTTGCCGGTGGATGTGGAAGGCGGCGAGTTCATGACCCGCGAGCTGATCAAGGTGGGCAACCGCGACCTGTACGGCGCGGATTTCACCTGGGTGGTCGGGGAGTGGCTGAGCGACCAGCACAAGCCGGTGGATATCACCGCCTTCGAGCGTCGCGAGTGGGGCAACTTCTACGGCTACCTGGTCAACGTCAAGGAAAACGGCCAACTGGTCGCCGAGGGCGATGCGGCCTGGCCGGAGCTGCAGAAGCGCCTGGCACGAGTGGATGACCTGCACGCGCAGATCGTCAAGATCGAGAAGGCCGATATCGGCCGTATCAACGCCGGCCTCGAGCGCGTGCGTCTGAAGACCCGTAAGCTGGAACTCAACGGTGAGCTGAGCGCCGCCGCGCAGGCCGACCTGGCCGCCGAGCGCGCGCAGTGGGACGCCGAGTACAAGGTGCTGGAAGCCGAACTCAGCTCGCGTTACGAACAGTTCAACCGCGACAGCATGACCGTGCGTTCGGCCGATGGCCGCGAGCAGCAGATCAGCCTCGGCAAGGTGGTGCGCGCGTATCGCCCGAATGCCATGTCGACCATGGACAAGCTCGGTTTCTACGGCAGCAAGGTGTGGGAATTCGTCAGCGACGACCCGCGTGAGGCCAACACCGAAGGCGGTATCTTCCCGGCGATCTTCGGCACCATCATGATGACCCTGATCATGGCGGTGATCGTCACCCCGTTCGGTGTGATCGCCGCCATCTACCTGCGCGAGTACGCCAAGCAGGGCCCGCTGACCCGGGTGATCCGCATTGCGGTGAACAACCTGGCCGGTGTTCCGGCAATCGTTTACGGCGTGTTCGGCCTGGGCTTCTTCGTCTACGTGCTGGGTGGCTCGATCGACCGCCTGTTCTTCCCGGAAGCCGCGCCGGCACCGACCTTCGGTACGCCCGGCCTGCTGTGGGCCTCGCTGACCCTGGCGCTGCTCGCCGTGCCGGTGGTGATCGTCGCCACCGAGGAAGGTCTGGCGCGTATCCCGCGGGCGCTGCGTGAAGGCTCGCTGGCGCTCGGTGCGACCAAGGTCGAGACCCTGTGGCGCGTGGTGCTGCCGATGGCCAGCCCGGCGATGATGACCGGCCTGATCCTTGCCGTGGCCCGTGCCGCTGGTGAGGTGGCGCCGCTGATGCTGGTGGGCGTGGTGAAACTTGCACCGAGCCTGCCCGTCGACGGTAACTACCCTTACCTGCACCTGGATCAGAAGATCATGCACCTGGGCTTCCACATCTACGACGTCGGCTTCCAGAGCCCCAACGTCGAGGCCGCGCGGCCACTGGTTTACGCGACCGCGCTGCTGCTGGTACTGGTGATCGCGATTCTCAACCTGACGGCCATCTACCTGCGCAACCGCCTGCGCGAGAAGTACAAGGCCCTGGATCATTGATTGGAGCGGCAAGCCCTGCGGGGCTTGCAGCCTGTAGCTTGCAGCCTGGCGCTGCGAACGGAGTGAGCACATGCAACACGAAAACGCTACCCACGGTATCGACATCTCGGCCCTGGGCCGTGACAAGCAGAGCCTGAACCTGGCCAACGAGACCGTGGCCATCGAAGTACCTGGCCTGAACCTCTACTACGGCGACAAGCAGGCGCTGTACGACGTCAAGATGAACATCCCCAAGCAGCGTGTGACGGCCTTCATCGGCCCGTCCGGCTGCGGCAAGTCGACCCTCCTGCGTACCTTCAACCGCATGAACGACCTGGTCGACGGTTGCCGCGTGGAAGGTGAGATCAACATCGACGGCCGCAACATCTACCGCAAGGGCGAGGATGTCGCCGAGCTGCGTCGTCGCGTCGGCATGGTGTTCCAGAAGCCCAACCCGTTCCCCAAGAGCATCTACGAGAACGTGGTCTACGGCCTGCGCATCCAGGGCATCAACCAGAAGCGCATCCTCGACGAGGCTGTGGAATGGGGCCTGAAGAGCGCCGCGCTGTGGGATGAAGTGAAAGACCGTCTGCACGATTCCGCGCTGGGTCTGTCCGGCGGTCAGCAGCAGCGTCTGGTGATCGCCCGTACCGTGGCGGTACAGCCCGAAGTGCTGCTGCTCGACGAGCCCTGCTCGGCACTCGACCCGATCTCCACGCTGAAGGTCGAAGAGCTGATCTATGAACTGAAATCCAAGTACACCATCGTCATCGTGACCCACAACATGCAGCAGGCGGCACGTGTCTCCGACTACACCGCCTTCATGTACATGGGCAAGCTGATCGAGTTCGGCGATACCGACACGCTCTTCACCAACCCGGAGAAGAAGCAGACAGAGGACTACATCACCGGTCGTTACGGTTAAGTGGATTCCGTAGGGTGCGCGGAGCTGCCAGGGCTTTGCGCACCACTGGGCCGGTGCGCACGGCGCACCCTACACACAGCGTTTGCGGAGCGAATTGCAATGATCAACAAAGACAGCCTCACCCATCACATTTCCCAGCAGTTCAACGCCGAGCTGGAAGAAGTCCGCAGCCACCTGCTGGCCATGGGCGGCCTGGTGGAAAAGCAGGTCAACGACTCGGTGACCGCGCTGATCGAGGCCGACTCCGGCCTGGCCCAGCAGGTGCGCGAGATCGATGACCAGATCAATCAGATGGAGCGCAACATCGACGAGGAGTGCATCCGCATTCTCGCCCGCCGCCAGCCAGCCGCTTCCGATCTGCGTCTGATCATCAGCATCTCCAAGTCGGTGATCGACCTGGAACGCATCGGCGACGAGTCGACCAAGATCGCCAAGCGCGCCATCCTCCTCAGCGAGGAAGGTGAGGCGCCCAAGGGGTACGTCGAGATTCGTCACATCGGCGACCAGGTGCGCAAGATGGTGCAGGACGCCCTCGACGCGTTCGCCCGCTTCGACGCCGATCTGGCCCTGGCCGTGGCCCAGCACGACAAGACCGTCGACCGCGAATACAAGACCGCGCTGCGCGAGCTGGTCACCTACATGATGGAAGACCCGCGTTCGATCTCGCGCGTGCTCAACGTGATCTGGGCGCTGCGCTCGCTGGAACGCATCGGCGATCATGCGCGCAACATCGCCGAACTGGTGATCTACCTGGTACGTGGCACCGACGTTCGCCACATCGGCCTGACGCGCATGCGCGAAGAGGTCGAGGGCAAGTCCAACGACTGATGGCTACCGTGCCGCTAACGGCCCGGGATTTCCCGGGCCGTTTCGTTTGCGCGATTTGTTGTGCGGCCGACGTTTTCCGTTGGCCTTTGGCGACTGGCCATGACTATGCTTATCGTCATTCGTACAGGAGTGGCCGATGAGCAAAGTCAGTGTGCTGGTGGTGGACGACGCGACCTTTATCCGTGATCTGGTCAAGAAAGGGCTGCGCGATCACTTTCCCGGCGTACAGATCGAAGAAGCGATCAACGGCCGCAAGGCGCAGCAGATGCTGAGCCGCCAGGAGGTCGACCTGATCCTCTGCGATTGGGAAATGCCGGAGATGTCCGGCCTCGAGCTGCTGACCTGGTGCCGCGAGCAGGACAATCTGAAAACCACGCCTTTCATCATGGTCACCAGCCGCGGTGACAAGGAGAACGTGGTGCAGGCTATCCAGGCCGGCGTCTCCGACTACATCGGCAAGCCCTTCTCCAACGAACAGCTGGTGACCAAGGTGAAGAAGGCCTTGAGTCGCGCCGGCAAGCTGCAGGCCCTGGCGGCCAGCGCGCCACCGAAGATGCTCAGCACGGGCGGTTTCGCCAACGATTCGCTGGCGGCGCTGACCGGCGGCAAGGCCGAGGTGGTCAAGCCCAGTGCACCCGCTCCGGCACCCGCCGCGCCTGTTACTGCAGCAGCGCAACCGGCGGTGGCGGCCAAGCCGCCCAGCGGCCGTGGTCAGGGGCAGTTGCGTTTGCCGGCCGGTAGCATGGCCTGCGTGATCAAGGCGCTGAGCCTCAAGGAAGCGCTGCTGGTGGTCAAACGTACCGAGCTGTTGCCGCAGGTGTTGGAGAGTGCGGTGCTCGACCTGGAGCAGGGCGAAGCGGCGGAAACCGCGCGGCTCAATGGCTATCTGCACGCAGTGGCGGCGTTCGAGCCAAAGCCTGACAGCGAGTGGCTGCAGTTGACCTTTCGTTTCGTCGATCGCGATCCGCAGAAGCTCGACTACCTGTCGCGCCTGATCGCCCGGGGCACTGCGCAGAAGCACTTCGTTCCCGGCGCGTAGCGGATCACATGCCGGGGTAGGGTGCGCCATGCGCACCTGAAGATCGACGCCGCTGCTATGGCTGTGCACAGGCCCCACGACACTCTACGCCAAGACGCCGTTCTACTCCTGGCCTTAACGCCACTCGCTTCGCCAGCCCAATACAGAGCAGATGGCCGATCGATGGCGGTGCGCCGGTTCACAGCCTGACGGTCGGTCGCTCGCAGGCGTCGCGATGCACTGCTAGTCTTGCTAACCCGGATATCGAAAAGCCATAAGATCCGAGTCGTTATGCTAGGGCGTCTGATTTTCTTCTGCAGCCTGCTGGTTCTCAGTAGCCAAGCCGCTGCCCTGACCATCTACAAGTACGTCGACAAGAACGGCGTGGTGACCTATAGCGACCAGGCCGCGCCTGGCGCGCAGGTATTCGTGTTCAACGACCGCATGGTCGAGCGCCTGGACAACCAGGTGAAGCTGGAAACCAAGAAGCACGAAGCCGGCGAGACCCTGCTGATCCGCAACGACCTCTTCGCGCCGGTGGAAATCGAACTGAAGCTCGAACAGGTGGAAAACGCCATCGGCGCGCCGGACAAGCCGATCCGCTGGGTATTGCCGCCGCGCAGCAATATCCGCCTGGCCACCCTGACCGCGCAGGACGCTTCCAAGCCGCTGCGCTACAAGCCCAGGCTGCGTTACGCCCTCGGCGATCCGCGTCTGCAGCCGAGCATTCACCGCTATCCGCTGCCCTGGCGCGGCGGCCCATTCCGTCAGACCCAGGGTGCCAACGGCACCTACAGCCACTTCACCGCCAAGGGGCGCTACGCGGTGGACATCGCGATGCCCGAAGGCACGCCCATCGTCGCCGCGCGCGCCGGGGTGGTGGTGAAGACCGAGAACCAGCAGAGCGGACGCGGCAACAACCCGGCCGGCAACTTCGTGCGTATCCTGCATGACGACGGCACCATGGGCGTCTATCTGCACCTGATGAAAGGCTCGGTCGGCGTGCGTGAAGGCCAGCGGGTGGAAACCGGCAGCCTGCTGGCGCGCTCGGGCAACACCGGCAACAGCACCGGCCCGCACCTGCATTTCGTGGTGCAGCGCAACGTCGGGCTGGCGGTGGAATCCATCCCTTTCAATTTCCGCCAGCCGGTCAACAGCCTGCCCAACTTCGCCGTCGGTGGTGAATAGCCCGCTGCCAACGCCTGCCTGAATATCCCTTCCTGAACCTGTCGCGTGTTCACCCGCCGTTCACGTTCTCGCTGTGATACGGCGCCATCGGTGCGCGTGGCGCCCCCTACGGATTTTGGCCATGCGTAGGGTGCGCTGTGCGCACCGCGATCTTCACGCCTATTTGCCTTAAGCCAGACCTTCCTGATGTCGCCTGTGTAAGGAGCACGTCCGCCTGCTGCGCGACACAGGCGGAAGTCGCCCTTCCGCCTGTCTTCCGTAGTCGCGCGAGCGGAAAGGATCTTTCACCTGGCGGTTTGCTGGAAGCCCTCTAAATCGTGGGTTTCAGCTGTTGGCACCGCTATTGCTATCACACAGGAAAACGGGTGTCCGACTATGGCTATCGATTCAGATTACGTTCAAAGCATGGCGACCCAACTGGCCCAGTACGAAGTGCAGGGCCAGTTGGCCAAGGCCAATCGCAACCAGGCTGCCTACAAGTCGCAGCTGGGTGCGCTGACTGCGCTCGATACCGCGCTGAAGACCTTCAAGACGGCCGCCAGCGGGCTCAAGCTCGCCGGCAGCAGCATGCTGGTCAACAGCGCCACCTTCAGCCAGGAGGGCTATGCCAACGCTACGGTTGGCAGCAAGGCAGTACCCGGCAGCTATGACTTCTTCGTTCAGCAACTGGCCAGCAAGAGTCAGGTTGCCCTGCAAGGGTTGCAGGGGAGTGACCTGGGCAGTGGCAGCCTGACGATTGGCCAGGGCAGTGACTCCTTCAATGTCGATCTGGGCGCGGTGAGCACCCTCGACGAATTGGCCGCCGCGATCAACGGGGCCAGCGACAACAAGGGTGTCAAGGCGACTCTGGTGCGCAGCAATGGCCAGGTCAACCTGGTACTGACCAGCGAGAAGAGCGGCGCCGATCAGGCCATCAGTCTGACGGCCAGTGGCAATGCCGCGTTCGAGAGTGCTGTCGCCGGACGCCAGGAGCTGTCCGTGGCGCGCGACGCCATCGTGCGTCTGGGCGGTGAGAACGGCATCGAGCTGACCAGTAGTAGCAACACCTTCGACAACATCATCGACGGCGTCAGCCTGACCTTCAACAAGGCCCACAAGAGCGGCGATACCCCGGTCACCATCGACATCGGCCAGGATCAGAAAGCCACCAAGGAGAAGGCACAGGCTTTCGTCAGTGCCTTCAACGCATTGATGGGCAGCTTCGACTCGCTTACCGCCAGTGGCGGCGAGAGCGGTACGCGTGGTGCCCTGGCTGGCGATGCCAGCGTGCGAGCCATCGAGAGCATGCTCAATCAGCTGGTGCGCACGTCCTTCGGCGGGGTGAGCCTGACCGAGTTCGGCATCGTCGCCGACCGCAACGGCAAGCTGACCATCGACAACGCCCGCTTCGAGAAGGCCGTGGCGGCCAACCCGGAAGGTTTCGAGAAGCTGTTCACCGACAAGGGCAACCTGCTCGACACCCTGGACAAGAATCTGGCGGTCTACACCAGCAGCGCCGGTGGCCTGCTGACCAACCGCAAGGACACCCTCAACAGTCAGCTGCGTCGTGTCGATCAACAGTTCGACACCATCCAGAAGCAATATGACTCCTACTACAGCCGCTATCTCCGTCAGTACACCGGTCTCATGCAGACCATGGCGGCGATGGAGCAGACCTACGGAATGTTCTGATGAGTGCCTACAACCTCAACGAAAGTTACGACAGCTATCGCACCGTGGATCTCGAGGCGCGCGCCGCTGCCGCCTCGCCCTACGAACTGGTGCTGGTGCTGTTCGACGGTCTGCTCGACGAGCTGGCGCGTGCCCGTGGCCACATCGAGGCCAAGCGCTACCAGCAGAAGGGCCAGTCGCTGGAGAAGTGCCTGAACATCCTCAATGGCCTCAATGGCGCCCTCGACTACGAGAACGGTGGCGAGCTGGTGCAGGGTCTGGCGCGGCTTTACGACTACTGCATCTACCGTCTTTCCGACGTCAGCGTCAGCCTGTCGCTGGAGGGCCTGGACGAAGTGGTGGGCCTGCTCGGCGTGCTGCGTGAAGGCTGGGAAGGCGTGAATGCAACGCGCAAGTGAACTGCGTGCCCTGCAGCAGCTGCATGACCAGTTGGCCGAAGCGCTGGAGCAGGGCGACTGGCCGCGTATCGGCGAGATCGACTCGGTGATCCGTTCGTGCCTGCAGCTGCTTGCCGGGTTGCCTCGCCTCAGCGATGAGGTGCGCGAGGCCAAGCGGCGCCTGCAGCAGTTGCACGGGCAGGCGCGTATCGCCTGTGCCGAGGAGTGCGAGCGACTGCGCCGGCTGTTGTTGACGCATCTGGAATATGCCGAGGGCCGCAGCGCCTACATGCGCGTCGACCTGTATCAGGGTGGGAGATAAAGGATGCTGCAAGCGATCAATCCGAACGCTCAGGTCAGCCTGACGGGTTCTGGCACCGAAGCCTTGCCGGCCGGCTTCGCCCAGGCGCAGGGCGCCGAGGGCGACACGCCGGCGTTCGACCTGCAACTGGCGCTGCGCGGTTTTGCCGCCGCCGAGGCGCAACAGCCGTTGTCACAGAGCAGCACGCCGGTTCAGGTAACCGTCACCGAGGCGGATGCCGAGCAGTGGCTGGCCAGCATGCTGGGTCAGCAGGCCGTGCGTGTCGAGGCGCGCGAGGTCGCCGCGCAGGAGGAGCAGGAACCGGCTGATGAGCCGAGTGAAGTGATCGCTTCGCCTGCACACGCCGACCCGTCGCTGGCGCCGCCGGTCGTGATGACGCCAGCGGCCGGCAGCAGCGCGCCGGCGGTGGATGCAGAGTTGCCGGTTGCCTCGCGTCAGGCGCCAGTGGCCGCGCTGCAGAACGCTTCCCTGAACCTGCCGATGGAGCCGGAGCGCGCTGCGTCGACACAGGTTCTACCGACCCTCGATGCGCCTGATGCCACGCTTCTCGAGCGCTTGCCAGCGAGTGCCGCCGAGGGCGACAAGGTTGCGCCCGCCACGTCCGCCAACCAGCAGACGGCAGCGCAGCCGCTTGCCGCCGAGCGCCCGCTCAAGCTGCATGCACCGCAGGCGCAGTGGGGCGAGCAGATGCTGCAGAGCCTGCGCGAGCACGTCGACCTGCAGATCAATCAACGCATCCAGAACGCCACGATCCGTCTCGATCCCCCCGAGCTGGGCAGCCTGGAAATCTATCTGAGCCACGAGTCCGGCCGCCTCAGCGTGCAGTTGTCGGCGGCCAACGCCGATGTCGTGCGCCTGCTGCAACAGACCAGCGAGCGCCTGCGCCAGGAGCTGGTCGGACAGAACTTCGTGCAGGTCAACGTGCAGGTTTCCGCCGATGCGCAGGGCGGCCGCCAGCAGGGGCAGGCGCAGCATCAGGCCTGGCTCGGCGAGGAGTCGGTACGGGCCGCGCACATCAACGGGGCCGATGACGGTCGCCACAACCCGGATTCGACCAGCGACGTGCTGGTCACCGTCTAACCCTTGCGAGTGAATCGAGAAGTCTCATGACAATGCCGCGGATCATCCTGCTGCTGCTTATCTTCAACACCCTGGTGGTGATCGGCAGCACCGTCTTCAACTACGCCACGTTGCGCTCGATGCAGTCGGGGCAGCCGGTGTTCGGCCTGTCCAGCACCAGCGAGGAGGAGGAAGAGGCCACCAGCGAATACCGTTTCTTCCCCATCGAGAAGGTCATCGTCAGCCTCAAGGGCGATAGCCGCGAGCATTACTTCGTGCTCGATCTGGTGCTGCAGGCCGAGCTCGAAACCGATCCGAAGAAGCTCGAACAGATCGACCCGATGGTGCGCAATTCGGTGGTCGCCCACCTGTCTGCGATGACCTTCGAGAAGCTGCGCGGCATGCCCATCACCGAGTTGCAGAGCACGCTGGAAAGCGCGCTGTTCGATGACTTCGCCAGCAAGAAGCTGGCGATGCCATTCGCCAACGTGCTGGTCAGCAAGCTGATCGTCCAGTAGAGAGCAGACCCTGCCCATGAACGCCACCTGCGCCATCGACTACCGCTATGCCGCCGAACAGGGCGGTGCCGCGCTGTTCGCTCCCGGAGCCGAGCAGAAGTGGCTGTTGCAGTACCTGCCTCTGGTCAAACGCATCGTCAGCCAGCTGGCGCTGCAGGCCAACCAGGTGCTCGACCGCGAGGACATGGAGCAGATCGGCCTGATGGGCCTGCTCGACAGCCTGCGCCGCTATGGCACGCCGGACGAGCAGTTCGGTCGTTTCGCCGCCCTGCGGGTACGCGGCGCCATCCTCGACGAGCTGCGCCGCCAGGACTGGCGCCCGCGCCAGGTGCGCCAGCAGACCCACAAGATTCGCGATGCCATCCGCCAACTGGCGCGGCAACTGGGGCGCGTGCCGCAGGAGGAGGAAATCCTTCAGGCGGCCGGGATCAGCGCCAAGGATTACCAGGAGTTCCTCCAGGCCGACGCCTGCGAGGCCATCGAGAGCCTCGACGAGCTGCTGCAGAACGGTCACGAGGGCTTCGCCTGTGGCGCCAGTGGCGTCGAGGATCGTGTGCTCAAGGAGCGTCTGCTGGCCCAGGCACTGAGTCAGCTCAGCGAGCGCGAGCGCCTGGTGCTGACCCTTTACTACCAACACGAACTGAGCCTCAAGGAAATCGCCCTGGTGCTGGAGCTGAGTGACGCCCGCGTCTGCCAGTTGAGCAAGCAGGCGATCGCCAAGGCCAGTCGTTACCTGAACGAGAGAGGCTAGGGTGCAGAAGTTATTAGGTGCATTGATCATCGTGGCCTGCGTGCTCGGTGGATACGTCATGGCCCATGGTGAACTGGCCATGCTCTGGCAGCCGGCCGAGGTGATCATCATCGTCGGTGCGGGTTTTGGCGCTCTGGTAGTCGCCAACCCCAAGGACGTACTGATCGAGATGCTTCACCAGATCAAGGGTGTGTTCGTCTACAAGAAGCGCGGCGAGGAGTTCCAGCGCCAGTTGCTGATGCTGCTCTATGAGCTGCTGGAAATGGTCGACGTCGGTGGTCTCAAGGTGCTCGATGCGCACATCGAGGAGCCGGAGCAGAGCGATCTGTTCGCCAAGTACCCGCTGATCCGTCAGGAAAAGAACCTGATGGCCTTCATCGCCGACAACTTCCGTCTGATGGCCATGGGCAAGATCAGCGCGCATGAGCTCGAGGGCTTCCTCGAACAGGAGCTCGAAGCCATGGAGCATGTGCTGATGCAGCCGTCGCGCTCGCTACACAAGATCGGCGAAGCCATGCCGGGCTTCGGCATTCTCGCGGCGATCCTCGGCATCGTCATCACCATGGGCAACATCGGTGGTTCGGTGGCCGAAATCGGTGCCCACGTGGCGGCGGCACTGGTGGGGACATTCCTCGGCATCTTCATGTGCTACTGCGTGATGGAGCCGCTTTCCAGTGCCATGGGCCAGCGCATCAAGACCGAGATGTCGGCGCTCGAATGCGTGCGCACCACGCTGGTCGCTCACGTCGCCGGCAAGCCCACGCTGCTGGCGGTGGATGCCGGGCGCAAGCTGATCGAGCAGGACGTCAAGCCGGCGTTCAAGCAGCTGGAAATCTGGGTCAACCGTTACGAAGATGAAAGGGACGCGGCATGAGACCGCGCGGCGGTGACGGCCACGAGATCATCATCAAGCGGCGTGGCAAGAAGGGCGGTCACGACGAGCATGGTGGTGCCTGGAAGGTGGCGTTCGCTGACTTCACCATGGCCATGATGGCGCTGTTCATGGTGCTGTGGATCATCCAGCCGCAGACCCAGGAAGCCAGCCGCGCCAATGCCGACATGATGAACAACCCACTGGTCGATGGTGGTGCCGGTATCTTCGACGGCACCAGCACCACGCCGCTGGATCTCGACGGTGTGCCGGTGCAGGTCAGCCCGCGTCAGGATCGCATCAACCAGGCGCGCACTCCGCAGGAAGATCCGGGGGCCACACTGGGCGAAGGCCAGCCGGGTGAGCCGCGTCGCCCGCACTATGCCGAGCCGGCGCAGATGCAGGAGCTGGCCAAGCTGATGGAACAGCTGGCGCTGCAACTCGATGCCGAGGCCAATATCGAGGTGCAGGTGGTGCCACAAGGGCTGCGCATCCTGATCAAGGACGATGCCCAGCGCTTCATGTTCAGCCGTGGCAGCGCGCGTCTCGATCCGCATTTCGCCACCTTGCTGCAACGCCTGGCGGGCATTCTGGCCAAGGTCGAGAACCACCTGATCATCAGTGGCCATACCGATGCCACGCCCTATCGGGGTGTGGTCGGTGGCTACAACAACTGGAACCTGTCCGGGGATCGTGCGCTGCGCGCGCGCAACGTGATGGTCGAGGCCGGTCTGCCGACCGATAGCGTGCTGCAGGTCACCGCGCAGGCTGACGGCATGCCGCTGTTGCCGAATGACCGGGAGAACGGTGCCAATCGCCGTATCGAACTGCTGCTGCTGACCAGCCAGGCGGAGAGCCTGTATCGCGAGTTGTTCGGTGAGGCGCAGGCGCGGGTGGAATATCGAACCGAAGGTGCCAAGTTCAATGCGCCGGATTCGTAGGGCGGCCTTACAAACCTTGGGCGGGGCAGTAGATCTGGCGGGTTTCCAGGGCGTAGAGGCAGCCTTCGAAACGGGTCAGGCGAATGGTCGAGCCCTTGTGCCGGCCATAGAGCAGATTGAACACCAGCTCGTCATCGGTCTCGCTGGCCAACCCGGTGATCTGGCCGCTTTCGACGCGCAGGCGATAGTTGCCGAGAAAGCCGTAATCCACCACGCCCGAGGTTTCCAGAATGCTGGCGCCCTGGCGGGTCATGGCGTAGAAGCGTCCGTCGCTGACCTGCAGGCTGTGGCTGATATCCAGCACCTGGCCGTTGCTCAGTTGCACCTGGCCGCTGGATTGATAACGACCGTTGAGTTCGGCACTGGAGAGGAAGCTCAGCCACAGCCCGAGCATGCTCAACAGCATGAGTACGGCTGCGGCCAGGACGGCCAGCAGCCAGCCCCGGCTGAGCCCGTTTTGCATGCACTGGCTCATGGCAGGCACCTGCTCAGTTGGGCGTCCGCCACCTGGTTGAGCTGGCTTTCGTGGAGCATCAGCGAGCGCACCGTGCCGTTGTTCTGTAGGCACAGCAGCTCGTAGAAATCACCGCGCAGGCTCAGCACCAGGTTGGCCGGCTTGTCGGCCAGCGCTGTCAGGCGGCTGGTCAGGCCGTGTGTTTGCAGGATCAGCTGTTGCAGTCGTTGCGGCTGCTGGTCGATGTAGCGCACGTTGAGCGTGCCCAGGTTCATCTCGCTGCTGTGCAGGTCTTCCGGCTGGCTGATCTGGTACAGGAAGAAGAACTGCACGATGCCGATCACGCTGAACAGCGAGAGGAGGATGACCCAGGAGGCACGTTGGCGACCATGACGGCGCAGGAAGGCTGGTTGGGGAGCGCTCGACTCGACCTGCTCGGTCACGTCATCGATGTCGTCGATGCTCGTCGGGTAGACCAGGTGGTTGGGGTTGAGCAGGTAGCCGCGGCGGGGCAGGGTCTGGATGATCTCGCGGTTCTTCTCGTCTCCGAGCACCTGGCGCAAGGTGTAGATCTGCTGATTCAGACTGCCCTGGCCGACGACCCGATCAGCCCAGGCATGGCTCATCAGTTCCTCCCGCGACACCACCTCGCCAGGTTTCTGCAGCAGTCGCTCGAGCAGGCGGCTGCCGGAGTAGCCCAGGTCGATCTTCTCCTCGATACCGTTCTTCACCAGCGTGAGTTGATACAGCGCCGGATAGAAGTGCGCATAGCAGTCGCTGCGCCCAGTCTTGATGACCGGACAGGCGTTGCTGCTTCCCGACTCGGCGGGCGGCATATCGGGGCTGGAGTTCATGCGATCCTTGAAACGAACGGTATTCCCGTGGGGAACATTCCGGGGCGATAAGTGGTCGGCATTCTGGCGCCAGGGAAATTCAGTGGCAAGTCTTGTGCCAGCGTAGCGCGGCTCTCGTCACGATGCCGAATGTGCTATCGGCTGATACTTGCCGTTCTGTATGGCACTTTGACGAGTGCAGTGAGTATCAGCGTAGCCGCCCGATCATGCGCGGTGAAGACGACGGTTGATCAGCGGTCCGATGCAGGGCGGGGTGGCCGAGCGGCCATGCAAAACGCCCCGCAGAGGCGGGGCGTTGAGGGGGTGGCGCAATCCGTTGCGCCTGGATGACGCGGGATCAGCCCAGCAGGGACATGACCATGCCCGGCATCTGACCGGCTTGCTTGAGCATGGAGATGCCCGACTGCATCAGCATGGAGTTCTTGCTCATGTTGGCGCTTTCCTTGGCGAAGTCAGCATCCATGATGCGACCTTTGGCCATGTCGGTGTTGTCCTTCATGTTGTTCAGGTTGTTGGCGGTGTGGTTCAGGCGGTTGATGTTTGCACCGAACTGGGCGCGCAGTTCACCGATGCTGTCCAGTGCATCGCTCAGGGTGTCGATCATGCCATTGGCAGCGCTACCGTCGGCGCCAGCGATCTCGGTACCCGGAGTGGTGCTGTCCGGAGTGGCGTACTGAGCGGACAGGCCGTCCAGAGCGGTGGCCAGGTCGGTCAGCGGAGTGCTGACGTCCAGGGTCAGGGTTTCAGCGGCGCTGGCGCCGATCTGGAAGTCCATGGCAGCGCCGAACTTGCCGGCAGAACCGTCGGTGGTGGTGCCGTCGCTGAACAGGTTCTCGCCAGCGTACTTGGTGTTCTTGACGATATTGCCCAGTTCCTGACCCAGTTGGTCGTATTCGGACTGCATCGCGTCGCGATCTTTTTCGCTGGCAGTGGCGTTGGCCGCTTGGGTGGCCAGGTCTTTCATGCGCTGGACGATGTCGGTCATCTCGGTCAGCGCGCCTTCGGCGGTCTGCAGCAGGGAGATGGAATCACCGGTGTTGCGGATGGCTACGTCCATACCACGCGATTGAGCGTTCAGACGGGTAGCGATCTGCAGGCCGGCGGCGTCGTCGGCAGCGGAGTTGATGCGAAAGCCAGTGCCCAGGCGCTGCTGGTTGGTGCCCAGTGCATTGTTGGTCTTGGACAGGTTGGTCTGAGTGATCAGCGAGGAGTAGTTGGTATGAATCGACAGAGCCATGATGGTATTCCTTCAGTTGAGTGAAGCTGGCTGTGATTGCCTGCTGTAAGTGAAGGGCGACCGGCTTCTGGCGCTGATTAAATGGCGTTGGCAGAATTTTTTGCTGCACCTGCGGCGATGGTACGGACTGCCATGCGTAGGGTGCGCTGTGCTCACCGGCTGTTGTACTGGCGACTCGTGGTGCGCGCGGCGCACCCTGCGGGGCGTCGCGCCAAACAAAAACGGCGACCCTAGGGTCGCCGTTTTTGCTGGAAACGAAGCGTGATCAGCCGATCTCGATCATCTCGAAATCCATCTTGCCAACGCCACAGTCGGGGCACAGCCAGTCTTCTGGCACGTCTTCCCAGCGGGTGCCCGGGGCGATGCCGTCATCCGGCCAGCCCTGGCTCTCGTCGTAAATCAGTCCACAGACCACGCATTGCCACTTCTTCATATAACCCTCAGGCGTATCTCACGGTAGTGCGCGACGAACGCTACCGTAATTGAACCGGTGCGCCAAGCGGGCGGGCGACGATCGTCACCCGCCAGGGGCCAACCAAAGTCGGGTCAGCCAGCGCCCATCAGCGGATCGCTGACGCCCATCACGTACATGGCGAACAGCGCGATGCAACCCGCCATGATCAGGTAGTAGAGGGTCGGCAGGATGGTCTTGCGCAGGGTGATGCCTTCACGCCCGAGCAGGCCGACCGTGGCCGAGGCGGCCACCACGTTATGGATGGCGATCATGTTGCCTGCCGCCGCGCCGACCGACTGCACCGCTACCATCATCGCTCCGGATACGCCGATCAGTTCCGCCGCATTGAACTGGAACTGCGACAGCATCAGGTTGGACACGGTGTTGGAGCCGGCGATGAAGGCGCCCAGTGCGCCCACGGCCGGGGCGAAGAAGGGATAGACGCTGCCGACGCTGTCGGCCACCAGCTGCGCCATGGCCACCGGCATCGACACCAGGTCGCTGCCATTGACCCCTGAGTTGATCAGGATACGCACCATGGGAATGGTGAAAATGAGTACGAAGCCGGCGCCGAGCAGGGTCTTGCTCGATTCGCCGACTGCCGCCTTGAGCTCGGAGAAGCGCATGCGATGCAGGAAGAAGGTGATCAGCACCACGATGCACAGAATGCCGCCCGGCAGGTACAGCGGCTCGATGGTGCCGGATACGCCGGTTTCACCGAGGATGTTGCTCCAGCCGAAGCTCAGGCCGAGCATCGCCGCCTTGACCTCCGGGAAGGTACGCGACACCACCAGGAAGATCGCCAGCAGCAGATAGGGCGCCCAGGCCATGGGCACCGAGATGGGCGCCTTGCCGGCTACCTCCTCGAGCTTCATCTCGATCTTGCCCATCCACTCGGCGGGCCAGTCTTTGGCGTCGGCGAAGTCCCAGGTTTCCTTGGGCAGCAGGAAGCCGGCCTTGGCGGCAGGAATGACAATGGCCAGACCGACCAGGGCGCCAATGATCGAAGGGAATTCCGGGCCGAGGAATACGCCGGCCGCCATGTACGGCAGGGAGAAGGCGAAGGCGGTGAAAATGGCGAACGGCGCGATGGCCAGGCCTTCCTTCCAGCTTTGATTCTTGCCGAAGAAGCGCGTCATGATCATCACCATGATCAGCGGCATCAACAGGCCGATCAGGCCGTGGGTGATCGCCACCCGCGAATAGATCAGATGGAAGAAGGTGTCCCAGGTGCTGCCGGTGGCCGCCAGTTGCGCGGTGAGCCCGCTCTTGTCCAGGCCTGCGCCAACGCCGACCAGAATCGGCGTGCCGACCGCGCCGAAGGATACCGGCGTCGATTGCACCAGCATGCCCAGCACTACTGCGGCCAGCGCCGGGAAGCCCAGGGCGACCAGCAACGGCGCAGCGACTGCTGCCGGAGTACCGAAGCCCGAAGCGCCTTCGATGAAGCAGCCGAACAGCCAGGCGACGATCAGGGCCTGGACTCGGCGGTCAGGGCTGATATTGGCAAAACCACGGCGAATCGCGGTGATGCCGCCGGAATGCTTGAGCGTATTGAGCAACAGAATGGCGCCGAAGATGATCCACAGGATCGCGGCGGTGAGGATCAGTCCCTGCAAGCTGGAGGCAATGACTCGGTTGAGCGACATGTCCCAGGCCAGCAGGCCGATCAGGGCGGTGAGAACGAACACCAGCGGCATTGCGTACTTGGCCGGCCAACGAAAGCCGATCAGCAGCACACCCGCAAGCACCAGTGGCACGAAGGCCAGGATGGACAGCAGCGTTTGACTCATGGGTTGGTTCCTTCTTTTTCTTGTGAACCAGAATTTTCCGGGGGTAACCCGGCGCCACGCATCTGGAAGGGCCGGGCGCCACGGCACCGACCTTTCCGCGAGCAGCGGCGGCAGGGATCACCCACCGCCACGCTCATGCTCGAAAGCCCCGACGGCTAGAAACCGTCAGGGCTTGTTACTGCTCAGTGGGAGGGGCTTTAGCCGCGAGCTTTTTGTAGTTGGTTTGTCGCGGCTAAAGCCCCTCCCACATTACTTAGGCCTCCTGCTTGAAGCGCAGTCGCCAGGCATGCAGCAGCGGCTCGGTATAGCCGGACGGCTGCTCGCGGCCCTTGAACACCAGATCACTGGCGGCGCGGAAGGCGTGTGATTGTTCGAAGTTCGGTGCCATCGGGCGGTAGGCCGGATCGCCGGCGTTCTGCTCGTCGACCACCTGTGCCATGCGTTGCAAGGTCTCGCGCACCTGGGCCTCGTTGACCACACCGTGGTGCAGCCAGTTGGCGATATGCTGAGCCGAAATGCGCAGGGTGGCGCGGTCTTCCATCAGGCCGACGTTGTGGATATCCGGCACCTTGGAGCAACCCACGCCCTGCTCGACCCAGCGCACCACATAACCGAGGATGCCCTGGCAGTTGTTATCCAGTTCCTGCTGGATGTCGCTGGCGCTCCACGGCCGCTCGGCGCTGACCGGCACGCTGAGCAGGTCATTGAGCAGGCTGTCGCGCTGGCTGGTCAGGTCGATCAGTTCCAGTTCGCTTTGTACCGTCTGTACGTCGATCTGGTGGTAGTGCAGGGCGTGCAGCACGGCGGCGGTCGGCGAGGGTACCCAAGCGGTGTTGGCACCGGCTTTCGGGTGGCCGATCTTCTGCTCGAGCATGGCTGCCATCAGATCCGGCATGGCCCACATGCCCTTGCCGATCTGCGCCTTGCCGCGCAGGCCGCAGGCCAGGCCGATCAGCACGTTGTTGCGCTCGTAGGCCTGGATCCAGGCGCTGGATTTCATGTCGCCCTTGCGCAGCATGGCGCCGGCTTCCATCGCCGTGTGCATTTCGTCGCCAGTGCGGTCGAGAAAGCCCGTGTTGATGAAGGCGACCCGCGCGCTGGCGGCTTCGATGCAGGCCTTGAGGTTGACGCTGGTGCGCCGCTCCTCGTCCATGATGCCCATCTTCAGGGTATTGGCCGGCATGCCCAGTAGTTGCTCGACGCGGCCGAACAGTTCGTCGGCGAAGGCGACTTCGAAGTGGCCGTGCATCTTCGGTTTGACGATGTAGACACTGCCGGTGCGCGAGTTGCCGCGTCGCTGCAGATCGTGCATGGCGATCAGACTGGTGACCACCGCATCGAGGATGCCCTCGGGAATCTCATGGCCCTCGCCGTCGATGATCGCCGGGTTGCTCATCAGGTGCCCAACGTTGCGAATGAACAGCAGTGAACGACCGTGCAGGGTCAGCTCGCTGCCATCGGCGGCGGTGTAGGCGCGATCAGGATTGAGGCGGCGGACGATGCGCTTGCCGCCCTTCTCCAGTTCCTCGGCCAGATCGCCTTTCATCAGGCCCAGCCAGTTGCGGTAGACCACCACCTTGTCGGCGGCGTCGACGGCCGCCACGGAGTCCTCGCAGTCCATGATGGTCGACAATGCCGCTTCCATCAGCACGTCCTTGACGCCCGCCGCATCGGTGCGGCCGATGGGGCTGCTGGCGTCGATCTGGATCTCGAAATGCAGGCCGTTGTTCTTCAGCAGCACGGCCGATGGGGCGCTGGCACTGCCCTGGTAGCCGATGAATTTCTCCGGCTGTGCCAGGGCGGTCTGCGCGCCGCTGCCCAGCGTCACCTGCAACTGGCCGGCGACCACGGCATAGGCGCTGGCCTCGGCGTGTGAGCCCTTGGCCAGCGGCGCGGCCTGATCAAGAAAGGCTCGGGCGAAGGCGATCACCTTGGCGCCGCGCACCTCGTTGTAGCCCGGCCCTTTGCTCGCGCCACCCTCTTCGCTGATCGCATCGGTGCCATACAGGGCGTCGTACAGCGAGCCCCAGCGTGCGTTGGCAGCGTTCAACGCGTAGCGTGCGTTCATCACCGGCACCACCAACTGCGGGCCTGCCTGGCTGGTGATCTCGCTGTCGACGTTGGCGGTGCTCGCTCTGACCTGCTCTGGCTGTGGCACCAGGTAGCCGATGGTGCCGAGGAAGGCGCGGTAAGCGTTCATGTCGCGGATCGGGCCGGGATGGGCACGATGCCAGGCATCCAGCTCGGCCTGCAGGCGGTCGCGTTCGGCCAGCAGCGCACGGTTGCGTGGCGCCAGGTCATGCACCAGTGCATCGAAACCGCTCCAGAAGGCGCTGGCTTCGATACCACTGCCGGGCAGCACTTCGCTCTCGATGAATTGCTTGAGTTCGGCGGCCACCTGCAGGCGCTGACATTGCACGCGTTCGGTCATTTCCTGTTCTCCTGTCTGTTCGCTTCCGTCTCCCTTTGGGAGAGGGTCATCTGTTGGCGGCTACGCCGCATGTTCAAAGGGCTGCGATGCCTGCCTTGGCCACCTGTGCGTCCTGGTCGGCCTTGACCCCGGAAACGCCGACGGCGCCGATCACCTGGCCGTCCACCAGCACCGGCACACCGCCTTCCAGCGAGGTCAGTAGCGGCGCGCTGACGAAGGCGGTACGACCGCCGTTGACCATGTCCTCGTAGCCCTTGGTTTCGCGGCGGCCGATGGCGGCGCTGCGGGCCTTCTCGGTGGCGATGTAGGCGCCGATCGGCGCGCAACCGTCGAGACGTTCCAGGGCCAGTGGGTGGCCGCCGTCATCGACCACGGCGATGGCCACGGCCCAGCCCTGTTGCTGCGCTTCGCTACGGGCCGCCTGGAGGATCTGGCTGACTTCGCTTTGGCTGAGTACGGCTTTGTGTTGCATGGCATACCTCGTGTTCTTGGTTTTCTCCCCTCTCCTATTTATGGGAGAGGGGCCGGGGGAGAGGGTTCAGGCTTTTACGCCATCGCCTCCTCGACGATTTCGATCCAGTGCCGCACTGGCGTACGTCCGGCGCTGTCCAGATGGGTCTGGCAACCGATATTGGCGGTGACGATGGCATCTGGTTTACCGCTTTCCAGGGCATTGAGCTTGTTGTCGCGCAGTTGCCTGGACAGCTCTGGCTGAGTCAGTGAATAGGTGCCGGCCGAGCCGCAGCAGAGGTGGCCATCCGGCACCGCCGTGAGGCCGAAGCCGAGGCGCGTCAGCACGCCTTCAACCGCGCCGCCGAGTTTCTGTGCGTGCTGCAGGGTGCAGGGGCAATGGAAGGCCAGGCGTTGTTCGGCGCGCACCTGCAGCTGTTCCAGGGCCTCGCCCTGCAGCACCTCGACCAGATCCTTGGCCAGGGCGCTGACTCGTGCCGCCTTGCTGGCGTAGGCCGGATCGCCGGCCAGCAGGTGGCCGTAGTCCTTGACGAAGGCGCCGCAGCCGCTGGCGGTCTGCACGATGGCCTCAATGCCGGCTTCGATGGCCGGCCACCAGGCGTCGATGTTCTGACGTGCACGTTGCAGGCCGGCTTCCTGGGCATTGAGGTGATAGTCCACGGCGCCGCAGCAGCCGGCCTCGTGAATCGGCGTGACGCTGATGCCGAGGCGGTCGAGCACGCGTGCGGTGGCGGCGTTGGTATTGGGCGACAGCCCTGGCTGCACGCAGCCTTCGAGCATCAGCACACGGCGTGCATGCTGTGTGGTCGGGCGTGGCTTGGTCGGGCGGATCTCGCGCGGCAGCTTGGCCTTAAGGGCGCCCGGCAACAGCGGGCGCAGGGCCATGCCGGCCTGGGTCAGCGCCTTGAACAGCGCCGGGCGCGGCACCACGGCGCGTAGACCCTGGCGCAGCAGGCGCTCGTTCAGCGGCCGCGGCACTGCCTGCTCGACCACTTCGCGGCCGATATCCAGCAGGTTGTGGTACTGCACGCCGGACGGGCAGGTGGTTTCGCAGTTGCGGCAGGTCAGGCAGCGATCCAGGTGCTGTTGGGTCTTGGCCGTGACCTCGTTGCCTTCGAGCATCTGCTTGATCAGGTAGATGCGCCCGCGTGGGCCGTCCAGCTCGTCGCCGAGCAGTTGATAGGTCGGGCAGGTGGCATTACAGAAGCCACAGTGCACGCAGGAGCGCAGGATGCGTTCGGCTTCCTCGGCGCGCGGCAGGCGCTTGGCCTGTTCACTCAGATTGGTCTGCACGTCTTATACCTCGGCGTACATGCGGCCAGGGTTGAAGATGCCCTGGGGGTCGAGCTGGTTCTTCAACTGGCGCTGGTAGCGCAGCAGCATTGCTGCCAGCGGCTGGAAGGGTTGGGCGTGACCAGCGGCGAAGCAGGTGGCGTGGCCGCCGAGCTTGGCCGTCACGCGCTGGATCAGCTCGCCATCGGCGTCGGATTTCAGCCAGCGCTGCGCGCCGCCCCAGTCGATCAGCTGGCGGCCGGGCAGGTCGAGCAGGCCGCTATTGGCCGGCAGCGACAGGCGCCACAGCGTGCCGCTGGCGCTGAAGAACGGCAGGCGTTGCTCGCGCAGCTCATGCCAGTAAGCGTTATCGATCTCTTCGCCACCCAGGCGTTGGCGCGCTGCTTGTACCGAGCCTTCGCCCCCTTCCAGGCGCAGGTGCAGCGCCGCACCGTCATGGCTGGCGGCGCTGATCGGCAGCGGCTGCTGACCCCATTCGGCGAGTTTGTTCAGCGCGTGCAGGGCATCCACCTCCAGGCGCAGGCTCAGTGATTGGCGCGGCTTGGGCAGCACCTTGAGCGACACCTCGGTGAGCAGGCCGAGGCAACCGAAGCTGCCAGCCATCAGGCGCGACAGGTCGTAGCCGGCGACGTTCTTCATCACCTCGCCGCCGAAGCGCAGCAGCTTGCCCTGGCCGGTGATCACGCGGGTGCCGAGCACCTGGTCACGCACCGAGCCGGCCCAGGGGCGGCGCGGGCCGGACAGCCCGGCCGCGACCATGCCGCCGAGGGTGGCGCCATCGCCCAGGTGCGGCGGCTCGCATGGCAGCATCTGATTGTTCGCCTCCAGCGCCGCCTCGATCTCGGCCAGCGGCGTACCGGCGCGGGCGCTGAGTACCAGCTCGGTGGGGTCGTAGCTGACGATGCCGCGGTGCTGGCGGGTATCGAGCACCTCGCCGGGCGTGGCGCGACCCAGATGGGCCTTGCTGCCGCTGCCCTGGATGCGCAGCGGGGTGGCGCTGTTCAGCGCGTGGTTGACCTGTTCCAGCAATGCGGCGCTGGCGTCGAAATCATGCGACATCAGAAACGCTCCAGTTCCGGGAAGGGCAGTTGGCCGTGGTGCACGTGCATGGCGCCGAACTCGGCGCAGCGGTGCAGGGTGGGGATGTTCTTGCCCGGGTTGAGCAGGCCACTCGGGTCGAACGCCGCCTTCACCGCATGGAACAGGGTGATCTCGTCGCTGTTGAACTGCGCGCACATCTGGTTGATCTTCTCGCGGCCCACGCCGTGCTCGCCGGTGATGCTGCCGCCGACCTTGACGCACAGCTCGAGGATCTTGCCGCCGATGGCTTCGGCGCGCTCCAGCTCGCCGGGCACGTTGGCATCGAAGAGGATCAAGGGGTGCATGTTGCCGTCGCCGGCGTGGAACACGTTGGCCACGCGCAGGCCGTATTCTTCGGACAGCTCGGCGATGCCGCGCAAAACGCCGGGTAGCTCGCGGCGCGGGATGGTGCCGTCCATGCAGTAATAGTCCGGCGAGATGCGACCGACTGCGGGGAAGGCGTTCTTGCGCCCGGCCCAGAATTTCACCCGCTCGGCCTCGTCGCGGGCCAGGCGTACTTCGGTGGCGCCGGCCTTTTCCAGTACGCCGCGCACGCGCTCGCAGTCGTCGGCCACGTCGGCTTCCACGCCGTCCAGTTCGCACAGCAGGATGGCCTCGGCCTCCACCGGGTAGCCGGCGTGAATGAAGTCCTCCGCCGCTCTGATCGCCAGGTTGTCCATCATCTCCAGGCCGCCAGGGATGATGCCGGCGGCGATGATGTCACCCACGGCGCGGCCGGCCTTTTCCACCGAGTCGAAGGCCGCCAGCAGCACCTTGGCTACCTGCGGCTTGGGCAGCAGCTTGACTGTCACCTCGGTGACGATGCCGAGCATGCCCTCGGAGCCGGTGAACAGCGCCAGCAGGTCGAAACCGGGGGCGTCCAGGGCATCGCTGCCGAGGGTCATGAACTCGCCCTCGACGGTGAGGATGTCCACCTTGAGCAGGTTGTGCACGGTCAGTCCGTACTTCAGGCAGTGCACGCCACCGGCGTTCTCGGCGACGTTGCCGCCGATGGAACAGGCGATCTGCGAGGACGGGTCGGGGGCGTAGTAGAGGTCGAAGGGGGCGGCGGCCTGGGAAATCGCCAGGTTGCGCACGCCGGGCTGGACGCGGGCGAAGCGGGCCTCGCGATTGATCTCGAGAATCTGGTTGAAGCGCGCCATCACCAGCAGGATGCCCTGCTCCAGTGGCAACGCACCGCCGGACAGGCCGGTGCCGGCGCCGCGTGCTACCACCGGCACGCCACGAGCGTGGCAGAGCTTGAGCAACTGCTGCACCTGCTCGATGCGTTCGGGCAGCACCACCAGCATCGGCGTGGTGCGGTAGGCGGAAAGGCCGTCGCACTCGTAGGGCTTGAGGTCTTCGTGGGTGTGCAGGATGTCGAGGTCGGGCAGGCGCTGGCGCAGCTCGGCGAGCAGCGCGTCCTTGTCGACCCTGGGCAGCGCGCCGTCGACACGCTCGTCATACAGAATGCTCATGGCAGGCTCATGGCTCGTGTTGTTGTTATGGAGACTCAGGCTGCGACCATGGGCTGCACGCGCATCTGCGTCCACCCTATTCGGTGCTGGTATGACCAGTTTCTTTCACCAGGCTTTCACACGCTTTCAGCCGAAAGGCTTATGCTCTGTGGCCTAAGTTGCCTTGATCAGGCGAACTGAGGGGCAGTTGAAGAACTGGTACGACCAGTTGGTGGAGGAGGCAAAATGGCGGTTAATCCGGAAACTGCACGGCGACAGGTCAGCGACGTGGTGGCCGAGCGCATCGAGCGGCTGATCGTCGACGGTGTGCTCAAGGTAGGCCAGCCATTGCCGTCGGAACGGCGCCTGTGCGAGAAGTTGGGCATCTCCCGCTCGGCCTTGCGCGAGGGGCTCAAGGTGCTGCGTGGGCGCGGCATCATCGAGACCGCGCAGGGGCGTGATTCGCGAGTGGCCAAGCTCAGCGGCGAGCGTGACGCCAGCCCGCTGATGCACCTGTTCAACTCGCAGCCGCGCACCCTCTATGACCTGCTGGAGGTGCGTGGCCTGCTCGAAGGCGAGTCGGCGCGCCTGGCCGCCCTGCGTGGCACCGATGCGGATTTCGTCCTGCTCACCCGGCGCTACGAGGAAATGCTCGCGGCCCATGCCCAGCAGACACCGGTCGATCCGCGCGAGCACGCGCGCCTCGACCATGCGTTCCACCTGGCCATCTGCGAGGCTTCGCACAACCCGGTGCTGGTGCACACCCTGCAGTCGCTGACCGACCTGATGCTCAGCACCGTATTCGCCTCGGTGAACAACCTCTACCACCGCCCCGCGCAGAAACGGCAGATCGACCGTCAGCATTCGCGCCTATACCACGCCGTGATCGAACGTCTGCCGGAACAGGCCCAGCGCGCGGCACGTGATCACATCAACAGCATCCGCGACAACCTGCAGGAGATCGAGCAGGAAGAGCAGCGCCTGGTGCGCGCCACCATGCGCCTGGAAGGTTGGGCGTAGGGCGGGTGAAACCCGCCTGATGATGGGTGGCGGGTTGCACCCGCCCTACAAACCGGCGCATTGGTGTGCGCGGCGCGCCCTACTGGGCCTGACGTAGGGTGCGCCGTGCGCACCGAATGGTTGTCATGGTGCATGCAGGCTCGGTTACCGCTTGGTGCGCATGGCGCACCCTACGCAGCTACGTCTCGGTGCAATTACCTGAAGGTGCTGGTCACCACCCCTTCTTCCACCACCTGCGCCTCGATCACCTTCTGGCTGCCGAGGTTGCGCACGCGGATCACTTCGCCCTCACGGCCGTTGGCCAGCGCCTCGCCGGTGGCCGAGGCGGAGATGCCGTCCTGGCTGGCGACGATGGTCACCTGCTGGCCGCGGCGGATCAGCAGCGGTGCGGTGAGCAGGTTCGGCGCGATCAGCTGGCCGGCGCGTACGCGGCGCTTGGCGCCCTGGTCGAGCACCTCGTCGAAGCTGTTGTAGAAGCCTCGCGGCGCCTTGCCGATGTTCACTTCCTGCAATTGCAGCTGCTCGCGACTGATGGTCTGGCCACGCTCGATCACCCGCGCGGCATGTACCACCGGCAGGAACACGCTGGCCTGCACCAGCGCCGTGACGTTCCAGCCGGAAGCATCGGCGCAGCTCACGTCCAGACGCTGGCGTGAGAGGGGGGAGGGGTCGTCACTGCTGACCGTCACGTTCAGCGCCTGTGTGCAGGTCGGCAGGCGTTCGGCGCTGTTGAGCAGGGTGACGTTGAGGCTGTGGCGCTGCCCCTGCCAGGCCTGGCGTCTGGCTTCCTCGGCCAGCTTCTGCTGCATGTGCGCGGCGATGGCCTGGTCGATCTGGCTGGCGGCATCCGTCTCGGCCTGCGCAGTCACCGATGACAGCGCGGCGAAGAGGAAAAGCAGCGACGCGCAGGCGGAAAAAGCCTTTCCGCTTTTCCTCCCAACGTCAGGACGATGCGGAAAAAGGGCGACGTAAAGCTCCCGGAAAATTCTGATAAATCCCTGATAAATCAATGCAATACGGCTCTCTTTGAGGTTGGGCACGCTTTGTGCTCAAGGCACCTGGGCACAACCTTGGGTGAAGGGTACCGGTGAATGAGTATACGGATTGATGACGTGGTGGGCCTGCATTCGCGAGCGCTGGAACTGCGCATGCAACGCAGCGAAATCCTCGCCGCCAACCTGGCTAACGAAGATACGCCGGGCTTTCTCGCTCGCGACATCGATTTCGCCGGCGAGATGCAGCGGCTCGATCCGCAGCAGGGTTTGACCGCCAGCACGGCGGATCTCAAGTACCGCGTACCGACCCAGCCGTCGCAGGACGGCAATAGCGTCGAGCTGAGTGTGGAGCAGGCTGCGTTCTCCAAGAACAGCATGGACTTCCAGACCAGCCTGACCTTTCTCAGCATGAAATTCCGCGGCCTGAAACAGGCCATCGAGGGACGCTGATCATGGCTTTCGATTCCATCTACCGCATCGCCGGCTCGTCGATGAACGCGCAGACCGTGCGCCTCAATACCGTGGCCAGCAACCTGGCCAACGCCGACTCGGCCGCGGCCAGCGCCGAGGATGTGTACCAGGCGCGCAAGCCGGTGTTCGCCGCCGTCTACAACAACGACCAACTGACCCGCAGCGCCGGCATGGGCGGCGCCCATGTGCAGGTACTCGATGTGGTCAGCGCCGGGCGCGAGCCGGTGCGCCGTTACGAGCCGGATAACCCGCTGGCCGACGATCAGGGCTACGTGTTCTACGCCGACATCGACCAGATCGAAGAGATGACCGACATGATGTCGGCCACTCGCAGCTTCGAGACCAGCGTCGAAGTGCTCAACCGCCTGAAAAGCATGCAGCAAGGTCTGCTCAAGCTCGGAGAATCCTGATGGCCGCGGTCAGCAACAACAGCCAGAACACTTCCGCCTACAGCATCGACGAGGCGGTGAAGCAGTCGGTCAACGTCAGTGACGCGACCCAGCTGGAAAACAACTTCCTCACCCTCATGGTCGCGCAGATCCAGAATCAGGATCCAACCAAGCCGGTGGACAGTACCGAGTTCCTCAACCAGTTCGCCGCCATGAGCCAGGTCAAGAGCCTGGAAAACATGGCCTCGCTGAGCAAGAGCAACCTGGTACTGCTGGACAACCTGCAGACCCTCACCGCCGCCGGCCTGGTCGGCCAGGAAGTGAAGGTCGCCACCGAGCAGCTGGAACTGGGTGCGGACAAGGTCAAGGGCGAGATCAACCTGGAGCATGCCGCCGGCAAGCTGGCGTTGGTGGTCACCGATAGCAACGGCGTGAAGAAGGAAATCGACCTCGGCACCCAGGCGCCGGGTCGCGTGCCTTTCGAGCTGGATCCCAAGGCGCTGGGTCTGGCGCCGGGCAGTTACAAGGTCGAGGTCAAGAGCGACAGCGGCGAGTACCCCAAGGTCGAGGTGGCGGGTCGCGTCACCCAGGTGCGCGTCAGCGCCGAGGGGCCGGTGCTGGAAGTCATCGGCGTCGGCTCCGTGCCCTTCTACAACATCACCGAATTCGGCCAGACGCAGACCGCCGGTCTGCTCTGAACCTTCCCACTCGTTCAATTCAAGGGTCCAGTCGCCATGAGTTTCAACATCGCCATGACCGGCCTCAGCGCCGTCAACGAACAGCTCAACACCATCAGCCACAACATCGCCAACGCCGGTACCACCGGCTTCAAGTCCTCGCGTACCGAGTTCGGCAGCATCTACGCCGACAGCCAGGCGATGGGCGTGGAGGTGCTGGCCACCACCCAGAGCATCAGCCAGGGCGGCTCTCTGGTCACCACCGGGCGTAGCCTGGATCTGGCCATCTCCGGCGGCGGCTTCTTCGTCACCCGCGACACCAACGGCGACCTGAGCTACACGCGCGCCGGCGTGTTCGGCGCCGACAAGAACAACAACATCGTCAATGCGGCCGGGCAGACCTTGCAGGGCTATCCGGTGGATGCGGCGGGCAACCTGCTGGTCGGCGCCATGGGCGATCTGCAACTGCAGAACGCCAACCTGCCGGCACGCGCCACCGACACCCTGGCCTTCGTGATGAACCTGGATTCCAACCAGACCGTACCGGCCACCGCGCCGTTCGATCCGGCGGACGTGAACACCTACAACTCCACCTACACCACCAAGGTGTTCGACTCCCAGGGCAAGGAACACACCCTTACCCAGTACTTCGTGAAGACCGGCGACAACACCTGGGATGCCCACTACTACCAGGGCAACACCGCCGTCGGTGGCCCGCAGGCGCTGACCTTCGGCACCAATGGCGCGCTGGCCACACCGGCCGGCCCGGTCAACGTTGGCTTCGCCCTGCCGGGTGTCGACCCGATGGCAATCGCCATCGACTACAGCAATTCCAGCCAGTACGGCTCCGACTTCGTCGTCACCACCAACCGCGCCAGCGGCTATGCGGCGGGTGAGCAGACCGGCCTGTCGGTGGAGAAGGACGGCATGGTCTACGCCAACTACAGCAACGGTCAGCGCATGCTCCAGGGCCAGGTGGCGCTGGCCACCTTCGCCAATGCCGGCGGCCTGAAGAACATCAGCGGTACTGCTTGGGTGGAGACCGCCGATTCCGGTGCCGCGCTGATCGGCGTGCCCGGTGTCGGCCCGTTCGGTGCACTGGTGGCCGGCTCGCTGGAGAACTCCAACGTCGACCTGACCCAGCAGTTGGTCGGCCTGATGGAGGGCCAGCGCAACTACCAGGCCAACACCAAGGTGCTGACCACCAACAAGGAACTCACCCAAGTGCTGTTCGGCGCGATCTGAGGCTGACCCATGGACCGTCTCGGCTACACCGCAATGACCGCCGCCAGCCGCACCATGAGCTCGCTCACCGTGCGTGCCAACAACCTGGCCAACGTCAACACGCCCGGCTTCCGGGCCGACCTGGAGCAGGCCCAGGCCGTCGCCGTAGAAGGCTACGGCTACGACAGCCGGCACCTGGCGCGCGTGAAGAACAACGGCGTCAACCTGGCGCCTGGCGAGCTGATGGCCACCGGCCGCGACCTCGATGTGGCGATCCAGGGCCGTGGCCTGTTCGCCGTCGAAGGTGATGACGGCGCCGAGCGCTACACCCGCAACGGTGCGCTGCAGGTCGATGCCGAGCTGCGCCTGACCCTCAATGGCCGCGCCGTGATGGGCGAGGGTGGCCCTATCGTGCTGCCCGAGTACGACAGCCTGCACATCGGCCGTGACGGCACCGTCTCGGTGATCCCGCGCGGCGATTTCGTCACCGCCGAGGTCGATCGCATCCGCGTCGTGGACGTCGATGCTGCCGACCTGAGCAAGGACGCCAGCGGCCTGCTGACGCGCACCGACGGTCAACCGGCCGAGGACATGGAAACACCGGTGCTGGTCTCCGGTTATCTGGAAGCGAGCAACGTCGGCGCCATCGATCAGTTGGTGGCGACCATGAGCCTGAACCGTCTGTTCGAGACCCAGGTGAAGATGATGAAGGCCGCCGAGGATCTGTCCGAAGCCGGCAACCGGATGATTCGCGGCAGTTGATGGGACTGGACGTAGGGTGGGCTTCAGCCCACCTGACTTGCTCTGCAATGGTGGGCTGAAACGGATCGCCGCCCGGCCCACCCTACAGCGGCCCGCCCTACGGTTGAAAGAACACGACGAGTAGCCCGGATGTAATCCGGGAACCATTTCCCCGGATTGCATCCGGGCTACCAGTACAAAGGAGACAGCACATGAGTTCCGCACTTTGGGTCAGCAAGACCGGCCTGGCCGCCCAGGACAAGGCGATGAGCGCCGTGGCCAACAACCTGGCCAACGTCAACACCAACGGCTTCAAGAGTGACCGCGTGGTGTTCGAGGATTTGTTCTACGCCATCGAGAAACAGCCGGGCGCACAGGCCGATGAGGTCAATACCGTGCCGTCGGGCATCCAGCTCGGCAGCGGCGTGCGCGTGGCCGGCACGCAGAAGGTGTTCACCGAAGGCAGCATCCAGACCACCGGCCAGCCGATGGATCTGGCCATCGTTGGCGCCGGCTTCTTCCAGGTCGAGGCGCCCAATGGCGATATCTACTACACCGAGAACGGCCAGTTGCAGCTCAATGCCGAAGGCATGATCGTCAATTCCCAGGGCCTGCCGCTGACGCCTGCCATCGAAGTGCCGGCCGGCAGCAGCCGCTTCACCGTGGGCAGCGACGGCATCGTCACCGCCGTGCTGGCCGGTGACAACCTGCCTTCGGAGCTGGGCCAGATCACCCTGGTCAACTTCACCAATCCGGGTGGTCTGGAAGCCCTCGGCGGCAACCTCTACCGCGAGACCGTGGCCAGCGGCGAGCCGGTCGAAGGCGTACCGGGCGAAGAGGGCCTGGGCAACCTCAAGCAGGGCGTGCTGGAAGGCTCCAACGTGCAGGTGGTCGAGGCCATGGTGGCGATGATCTCCATCCAGCGCGCCTACGAGGCCAACGCCAAGGTGCTCGACGCCGCGTCGGGCATGCAGCAGTTCCTCAACCAGACCGTGTGACCGCCATGAAGCGCCTGATCCCGCTCGCTCTGCTGCTGACTCTGGGTGGTTGTGCCAGCTTCAACGAGATGCTGCCCGACGAAGACTCGAGCCATTACGAACCCTTGCAACTCGACTACAGCGTGCCGCCGAGCACCGGTGGCGGGCTGTTCCGCAGTGGCTACAGCGGCTCGTTGATCGGCGACAAGCGCGCGGTGCGGGTCGGCGACATCCTCACCGTGGTGCTCGACGAGTCCACCCAGTCGAGCAAGAGCGCCGGCACCAGCTTCGGCAAGACCTCCAGTGCCGCCATCGGCATCCCCACCGTGCTGGGCAAGACCTACGACCGTCTGGAAAGCTCCGCCGAGGCCGAGCGCGACTTCAACGGTTCGGCGCGTAGTTCGCAGCAGAACACCCTGCGTGGCTCCATCGCCGTGACCGTGCACCAGGTGCTGCCCAACGGCACCCTGCTGATCAAGGGCGAGAAGGCCCTGCGTCTGAACCAGGGCGACGAGTACATCCGCCTGGTCGGCCTGGTGCGCATGGACGACATCAATCGCGCCAATCAGGTGTCCTCGCAGAACGTGGCCAACGCACGGATTTCCTACGCCGGCCGTGGCGTGCTCAGCGACAGCAATTCGGCGGGTTGGCTGACGCGCTTCTTCACCAGTCCGCTGTTCCCGCTCTGAGGCCTGGATCATGATCAAACGCTCACTCGTCGCCCTGCTCCTGACCTGGCCGCTGTCGACCAAGGCCGTGCCGCTGATGGATCTGGTGGACATCGAAGGCATTCGCGGCAACCAGCTGATCGGCTATGGCCTGGTGGTTGGCCTGGACGGCACCGGTGACAAGAACCAGGTGCGCTTCACCAGCCAGTCGGTGGCCAACATGATCAAACAGTTCGGCATCAACCTGCCGCCGAACGTCGATCCCAAGCTGAAGAACGTCGCGGCGGTGACCGTGACCGCGGAAATTCCGCCGTCCTACAGCCCGGGGCAGACCGTGGACATCACCGTCGCTTCGCTGGGCGATGCCAAGAGCCTGCGCGGCGGCCAGTTGCTGATGACGCCGCTGCAAGGCGTCGACGGCGAAACCTATGCCCTGGCCCAGGGCGCCATTGTCGTCGGCGGCCTGAATGCCACCGGGCAGAGCGGCTCCAGCGTGGCGATCAACTCCGCCAACAGCGGCCGCGTACCCAATGGCGCCACGGTCGAGCGGATGATCCCCAGCGATTTCAGTACGCGTGACGAGGTCATGCTCAACCTGCGCCAGCCCAGCTTCCAGACCGCTGCCAAGGTGGTCGAGGCAGTCAACGGCCGCTTCGGCAGCGGTACCGCCAGCGCCTTGAACTCGACCAAAATTTCCATTCGCGCGCCGATTACCAGCACCCAGCGCATCGGCTTCATGGCCATGCTCGAAGGCCTGGAGGTGGAAGAGGGCCGCGAACGACCACGCGTGGTGTTCAACAGCCGCACCGGTACCGTGGTGGTCGGCCAGGGCGTGCGCGTGAAGGCCGCGGCCGTGGCCCATGGCACCCTGACCGTGACCATCAGCGAAAACCCGCAGGTCAGCCAGCCCAATGCCTTCTCCGGTGGCCAGACCGCCGTGGTGCCGCGCTCCGACGTCGCCGTCAGCCAGGACAAGAACGCCATGTTCAAGTGGCCCGACGGCGCCAGCCTGGACAGCATCATCAACACCGTGAACAGCCTCGGCGCTACCCCGGACGATGTCATGAGCATCCTCCAGGCGCTGGAGCAGGCCGGTGCCCTCAATGCCGAACTGATCGTGATCTGAGCCATGAGCATCGTTTCCCTCGCCCACCACATGAACAGCCACCGCGGCAGCGCCGACGGTATTGGCACCGCCCGCGAACAGCAGCTGCAGGCCGCGGCCGAGCAGTTCGAGGCGCTGTTCCTGCAGCAGATCCTCAAGCAGATGCGCAAGGCCAGCGACGTGCTCGCCGAAGGCAACCCGATGCGCAGCCGCGAGATGGACACCATGCGCGACTTCTACGACGAGGTACTGGCCGAGACCCTGGCCGGGCGCAAGCAGACCGGTATCGCCGACATGCTGGTCAAGCAGCTGTCCGGGGGCGCGGGTGAGGCGCCGGATCTGCAGGGCGCAGCGCTGGCAGCGCAGTCGGCCGAGCTGCCGCAGCGTTCCGGCGGTAGCTTGCTGGAGCCGCTGCGCGCGACCTGGCAGCGTGGCGTCGATGGTCTGGGCAAGGTCTGGGACAAGGGCTCGGCGGGCTTTCTCGCCCTGGTCGACAAGGTCATCCAGCAGGAGTCGGCCGGACGCGTCGATGCCGTGTCGCCCAAGGGCGCGCGTGGCCTGATGCAGCTGATGCCGGACACCGCGCGGGAGATGGCCGCCGAACTCGGTCTGCCGTTCGATGAGGCGCGCCTGACCACCGATGCCAGCTACAACAAGCGTCTCGGTAGCGCCTACCTGGACAAGATGCTGCAGCGTTACGACGGCCACCAGGCCCTCGCGCTGGCGGCCTACAACGCCGGCCCCGGGCGCGTCGACGAGTGGCTGAAGGTCAATGGCGACCCGCGCAGCGGCGAGATCGGCACCGGTGCCTGGATCGAGCGCATTCCTTTCCAGGAAACCCGCGATTACACGCGCAAGATTCTCGGCGATCTGGCCAGCCGCGAGGCGCCGGCCAAGGACGAGGTGCAGCAGACCTCGCTCAGTGCGCAGACCCGCCAGCAACTGGCCAGCGCCCTGAGTGCCGACAGCGGCCTGCTGCTCGGTGCGGTCGCAGGCAAACAGGTATTGGCGCGTGACGAATTTAAGTCCGCCGAGGATTCCGTCGCCCTGTCTTCAGTAACAGCCCAATTCGCTGCCGACGACGCCCGTACCCCGCGTCTGGCGGCCTTCGCTCAGCCCATGCGCTTCGAGCGTCAGGAGTCCTGATTCGTGAGCATCCTCAACCAGATCGCCTACAGCGGTGTGCGTGCCAGCCAGGTGGCCCTGGCCACCACCGGGCAGAACATCGCCAACGTCAACACACCGGGTTTCAGTCGCCTGCAGACCATCACCGGGTCGCTGGCCGGGCAGGGCGGCCTGAGCGTCGGCGGCGGCGTCGAGGTGATCAGCATCCGCCGCATGACCAACGAATTCCACAACCAGCAGCTGTGGCGCGCGACCACCGAGC
This sequence comes from Pseudomonas mendocina, assembly GCF_003008615.1. NCBI lineage: Bacteria > Pseudomonadati > Pseudomonadota > Gammaproteobacteria > Pseudomonadales > Pseudomonadaceae > Ectopseudomonas > Ectopseudomonas mendocina. The sequence goes on along the minus strand of NZ_CP027657.1, from coordinate 1,984,835 downwards.
AGAACTTCTATGGCGCCTCGCAGCAGTACCTGACCGCGCTGGAAGCGCTGATGTCGGGCACCGGTTCGAGCATCAGCGCCGGCCTCGACCAGTTCTTCGCAGCCTTGAGCGAAGCCAGCGCCACGCCAGGCTCCATCGCCTTGCGTCAGCAGATCATCAGCGAGGCCGGCAACCTGGCGCAGCGCTTCAACGGTCTGAGCAGCAACATCGACGCGCAGGTCAAGGCGCTGCAGGAGCAGCGCACGGCCATGGCCACCGAGATCAATGGCCTGACCGAGAACATCGCGCTGCTGAACAAGAAGATCGTCGAGACCGAGTCGGTCAAGGGTGACAGCACCGCGCTGCGCGACCACCGCGAAAGCCTGATCGGCCAGCTCAGCCAGTTCGCCAAGCTGCGCATCAACGAAGTGCCGGATGGCTCGGTCAGCGTTGCCCTGTCCAACGGCCAGCCGCTGGTGGCCGGTCCCACTGCCGGCCAGCTCAAGGTGGCGATGACCGCGACGGGTGAGCAGGAGGTCAGCCTGGCCTTTGCCGGTACCAGCTTCCCGCTGCGTCAGGATGGTTTCGGCGGCGCTTTCGGTGGCCTGTATGACGTCGAGTACAACAGCCTGCGGCCGAACCAGGAGGCCCTGCACGACATGGCTAGCCAGCTGGCGCAGATGGTCAACGACGTGCTCGCCACCGGCTTCGACCTGGCTGGCAACCCCGGTCAGCCGCTGTTCGTCTATGACCCCACCAGTACTACCGCACTGCTGCGCGTGCAGCCGTTGAGCGCCGAGCAACTGGCGTTTTCCTCGGCAGCGGGCGAGACCGGCAACAACGAGGTGCTGCTCGATCTACTCGACCTGAAGAACCAGCCCATCAGCCTGGGTGGCAGTCAGGTCACCCTCAACGATGCATACGCCGGTCTGCTCGGTCAGGTCGCCAGCGACAGCCGGCAGAACCAGGCTGACCTCAAGTCCGCCACTGCCGTGACCCAGCAGGCCAAGTCGCAGCGCGACAGCGTCAGCGCCGTCAGCCTGGATGAAGAGGCAGTCAACCTGATGACCTATCAGCAGGCTTACCAGGCCAACATGAAAGTGATCAGCACCGCCAACCAGTTGTTCGACGACATGCTTTCCGCGTTCTGACGCGGCTTTCAGAGAGATTCCACCATGATGCGCATCACCAACTCGCAGATCACTTCGATGATGCACAGCTCGATGAACGCCAGTTCCGCCGAGTTGGGCAAGCTGATGCAGCAGATGGCCACCGGCAAGCGCATCCTGCTGCCGTCGGACGATCCCATCGCCAGCGTACGGGTGCTGCGCGTGCAGCGTGAGGAAGCGAGCCTGGAGCAGTTCCGCAAGAACATCGCCAACGTCTCCGGCAGCCTGTCGACTCAGGAGGCCAACCTCAAGTCCAGCTCCGACGCCATGCTCAACGTGCGCGATCTGCTGCTGTGGGCGGCCAACGGCTCCAACACCAGCGAAGACCTGTCCGCCATGGCTGGCGAGCTGTCGATCATCGAAGACACCATCTTCAGCTTCGCCAACGTGCGCGACGAAGAGGGACGCTACCTGTTCTCCGGCACCCTCAGCGACACCCCGGCGCTGAGTTTCGATGCTGCGACCCAGACCTACAGCGTCACCGGCAACGACAAGCACCGTCAGGCTGCTGTGGCCAACGGCGTGCTGGTCGACGAGAACGTCACCGCCGCCAGCGTCTACGGCGCCGGCGTGGGCATGCTCAATCAGTTGCGTGACCTGATCAACACCCTGCAGGACCCGGCACTGGACGTCACCGATCCTGCCGTGCGCCAGCAGATCACGACGACCCTCGATGCCCTCGACGAGACCCACGGCCGCGTACTCGGCTCGATCACCGAGCTCGGTGGTCGGCAGAACGCCCTGACCCTGCTGACCGACAGCAACGAGGACGTGTCGCTGGTCAACCAGAAGATCGAAGGCGAGCTGTCGCGGCTCGACTACGCCGGCGCCACCATCGACCTGAACGATTACCAGCTGGCGCTGGGTGCGACGCAGAAGACCTACCTGAAGATCAACCAGATGTCGTTGTTCAGCCTGCTGTAAGGAGTGGCGTTGGTGATCAAGGTCGATAAACAGCTACCGGTCGTCACGGTTCTCGACCCCCAGGCGCGCCGCCCCGTGCAGGGCGAGCAGGCGCCGCAGCGCGTGCGCAAGGCGGCGCCGAGCAACGAGCAGGCGCAGGTTCAGCCGCGCGGCAAGAGTGCCACCTTCAACCTGCAGCTCAACCAGCAACTAACCTCGATGCAGGCCGCCGACAGCTACCTGGGCGAATTGGCCGGGCGTCTGGGGCAGCTCAAGCTCAGCCTCAGCCGCGAGCTGAGCAATGCCCAGGCTGGCGAGCGTGACGGTCTCAAGCGCGAGCTGGAGCAGGTGCGCAAGCTGCTCGCCGAGCGCGGCCAGCGTTCCGGCGAGGCGCTGGATGCCAGTTTCAAGCTGCGCCTCAACGAACCGGTACGCAGCCGTTTCAGCCTGCAGGGCCTGGACTCCATCGCTGCGGTACAGCAGGCCGGCAAGGAAACCCTGTTGTTCAGCGCCGGGCGCAAGCTGGCCGAGCCGCTGGCGGTGGTGCTCGACGAGGGCCTTAGCGAGCAGCAGATTCTCCGCCGCTTCAATGCCGGCCTCGGCCCGGCGGGTATTCGCGCCGAGGTCGATAACGGTGGTGCGCTCAAGTTCAGCGCCCGTGAAAGCGAATGGCAGCAACTCAAGGGCGAGCTGCGCATGCAGGGCGAGGGCAAGCTGGCGCCGCCGAGCGCCGCGCCGCTGGCCAGCCAGGAAGAACAACTGCTGCGCCTGCCTGACGCTGCACGTATGGACGGTGCACGCGAGTTACGCCGGGCGTTGGATGAAGTGGTCGCCGCGCTGGACAAGATCGGTGCGCTGCGCGAACAGCTCAGCCATCGCCAGGAAGAGATCCGCGAGTTTCTTGCCCGCCATGCCGAGCAGAACGAGCGCGAGTGGGCGCGCGATTTTGCCGGCGAAGTATTCAACCTGATGCGCCGCAGCCCCAGCAGCTATGCCGCCGTGACCCAGACCGTGGTGGCCCAGGCCAATATCAGTCGCTCCAGCGTGGTCAGCCTGCTGTCCTGATCGCCGGGGCTTCGACTCCTCAGCCGTCAGTCGCTTTCCCCCTTGTTTCATGGCGACTGGCGGCTTTTTTATTCGTTGTCGCTGTAGAGAGGGCGACCAGTCGTCCGCTTCATGACTGGTCGCACAGAATGATGGCGTTTTAGCAGCTATCATCGCGCCCTTTTCCGCAGCATCCGGGCCTCGCGCCCTTCGAATCTGCCCCCCGCATTCCAATAAAAACCCCGTATTCAAGGGTTCAACCCGTTACCGGTAGCGCGTGCTCCCGGTGCATTGCCTTGTTCTCGAATTTTGGAGTACCGACGTGTTGAAGAAGTACCTGACCCTCCTCCTGCTTGCCTGCACCACGCTGGTCAGCATGCCCAGCCTGGCACAGTTGACCGATTCCGAAGCGATGAACATGGCCGGTCTGCAGCGCTCGCTGACTCAGCGCATGGCCAAGAGCTACCTGATGCTTGGCGCTGACGTGCGTGTGGACACTGCCCAGCGTCAGCTGCAGGAAACCATCCAGCGTTTCGATGCCAGCCACAAGGCGCTGACCGCCTACGCGCCCAACGCCGAGATCAAGGCGGCGCTGAGCAAGGTCGACGGCCTCTGGGCCACCTTCCGCCCGCAGCTCGAAGCCAAGCCGGAGCAGGCCAAGGCCGCGGAAATGCTCGCCACCAGCGAGCAACTGCTGCAGCAGACGCAGAACGTGACCGACCTGATGGCCAACCACCTGGGTGCCATGGGCGCGTCGGTCAACCGCACCGGTTGGGCGCGTGTGCAGACTCAGCGCATCGCCATGCTCTACATGGCCAAGGCCTGGCGGGTGCAGGCGCCTGATCTGGACGCCAAGCTGGATAAATCGGTGAGCGATTTCGAGGTCATTCTCAAGGAACTGGAAGCCGCCGGCACGCCGAACGAGGAAATCGCCAACGCCCAGCGCCGCGCCCGCGCCCACTGGGGTTTCACCCTCAAGGGCATTGACCTGCACGCCTCGCAGGACTTCGTGCCGACCGTCATCACCGTCAGCACCGATTCGCTGTTCCGCCAGCTCAACGAGCTGACTCGCCTGTACGCCGGCCTGAAAGCCAGCGAGTCCTGATAGCCATTCGCCGGCTCGTCACCTTGGCTACTCACTTTTGCGCTATAACCAAGCGCTAGTCGGCAGAGGTGGCGGGCATGAGCGAAGTAACTGATCAGGCGGTGTACAAGACCCTGCTGGAGTCCACCCGGGCGATTCCCTGGAAGATCGACTGGAAGAGCATGACCTTCGCCTACATCGGCCCGCAGATCGAGACGCTGCTGGGCTGGTCGCAGGCCAGCTGGATCAGCGCCGAGGACTGGGCGACGCGCATGCACCCGGACGACCGCGAGAAGGTGGTGGAATTCTGCATCTCGCAGTCGCAGAACGGCGTCGACCACGAAGCCGACTACCGTGCGCTGACCGCTGCCGGCGATTACGTGTGGATTCGCGACGTGGTGCACGTGGTACGCGACGACAATGGCGAGGTGGACTCGCTGATCGGTTTCATGTTCGACATCAGCGAGCGCAAGAAGACCGAGGAGCAGCTGCTGACCCTGCAGAAGCAGCTGGAGGAATACTCCTACAAGGACGGCCTCACCGGCGTCGCCAACCGGCGCATGTTCGACAGCGTGCTGGCCACCGAATGGGCCAACGCCCAGCGCACTCAGCAACCGCTATCGCTGATCCTGCTGGATATCGATCACTTCAAGCAGTTCAACGACCACTACGGCCATATCCAGGGCGACGACTGCCTGAAGAGCGTCGGCCAGGCCTTGAGCCGCGCGGCCAGCCGGCCACGGGATTTCGTCGGGCGCTTCGGCGGCGAGGAGTTCGTACTGGTGCTGCCGGAGACCGACGAGGCCGCCGCTCGCCATATCGCCGAGCGTTGCCGGCAGCAGGTGCGCCAGCAGCGCATTGCCCACGAGCGCTCTGCCGTATCTTCCCTGCTCACCATCAGCCTCGGTGTCGGCACCATCGTGCCGGGCGCGCACGACCGCCCGTTGGACTTCCTCAACGCCGTGGACAAGCTGCTTTACCAAGCCAAGCAACGCGGTCGTGATCGGCTGGAAGTGGCCAAGGCCCCCGCACGCGCGACTCTCGACGATGCCGCGGATGCCCGTGTTTGAGCAATCGTTAACCTGGGCGTAACGATTGCGCTGGCTGCTTGATTGATGACCAGAGGGTCACGCTCCTAATGTGCCTCCACGACAGCGGAACTCGTGGAGTCTTCAATGACAACAACAATATCCCCACCGCCGCAGTGGTCGCGTCGTCGCGCTGAAAAAGCCCGGCGACTCGATCAGGTGCGCAACCTCGCCGATGGCGTGGTACTGCCCAGCGACAAGATCGTCGCGGCCCTCGAGGCCTTGATCGCCCCCGGCGATCGTGTGGTGCTCGAAGGCAACAACCAGAAGCAGGCGGATTTCCTTTCCCGCTCGCTGGCCAAGGCCGACCCCGGCCGTCTGCATGACCTGCACATGATCATGCCCAGCGTCAGCCGTGCCGAGCACCTCGATCTGTTCGAGCGTGGCATCGCGCGCAAGCTCGACTTCTCCTTCGCTGGCCCACAGAGCCTGCGCATCGGCCAACTGCTCGAAGACGGGCAGATGGAAGTCGGCGCTATCCACACCTACATCGAGCTGTACTCACGCCTGCTGGTGGATCTGATCCCCAACGTCGCGCTGGTCGCCGGTTTCCAGGCTGACCGCCACGGCAACATCTACACCGGCCCGAGCACCGAGGACACCCCGGCGCTGGTCGAGCCCACCGCGTTCTCCGACGGCATCGTGATCTTCCAGGTCAACGAGATCGTCGACGAGCTGCCGCGGGTGGACATTCCCGCCTCCTGGGTCGACTTCGTGGTGGTGGCCGACAAGCCGTTCTACATCGAGCCGCTGTTTACCCGTGACCCGCGCCATATCAAGCCGGTGCACGTGCTGATGGCGATGATGGCGATCCGTGGCATCTACGAAAAACACAACGTGCAGTCGCTCAACCATGGCATCGGCTTCAACACCGCCGCCATCGAGTTGATCCTGCCGACCTACGGTGAATCGCTGGGCCTGAAGGGCAAGATCTGCCGCAACTGGACGCTCAACCCGCACCCGACGCTGATCCCGGCCATCGAGACCGGTTGGGTGGAGAGCGTGCACTGCTTCGGCACCGAGCTGGGCATGGAGAACTACATCGCCCAGCGCCCGGACATTTTCTTCACCGGCCGCGACGGCTCCATGCGCTCCAACCGCATGATGTGCCAGCTGGCTGGGCAGTACGCGGTCGACCTGTTTATCGGCGCCACCCTGCAGGTGGACGGCGATGGCCATTCCTCCACCGTCACCCGCGGCCGCCTGGCCGGTTTCGGCGGCGCGCCGAACATGGGCCATGACCCGCGCGGACGGCGTCACTCGACACCCGCCTGGCTGGACATGCGCCCAGGCGACAGCGACGCGCCGCTGCTCGAACGCGGCAAGAAGCTGGTGGTGCAGATGGTCGAGACCTTCCAGGAGGGCGGCAAACCCACCTTCGTCGAGCAGCTCGATGCGGTGGACGTGGCGAAGAAGGTCGGCATGCCGCTGGCACCGATCATGATCTACGGCGACGACGTCACTCACCTGCTCACCGAAGAAGGCATCGCCTATCTGTACAAGGCACGCACCCTGGAAGAGCGCCAGGCAATGATCGCCGCGGTCGCCGGTGTCACCGCCATTGGCCTGCGCCATGACCCGAAAGAAACCGCACGCATGCGCCGTGAAGGGCTGATCGCGCTGCCCGAGGATCTCGGCATCCGCCGCACCGATGCCAGCCGCGAACTGCTCGCGGCCAAGAGCATCGCCGAGCTGGTCGAGTGGTCGGGCGGTCTGTACAACCCGCCCGCCAAGTTCAGGAGCTGGTGATGAATGCACTCACGGCATTACAGCCGCAGCTCTCATTAGGGGACTGGCTGGCCGACCTGGCCGTCGACGCCCTGATCGACGAGGCCGACCTGTCGCCCAAGCCGGGGCTGGTTGATCGTCGTGGTAGCGGCGCGCACACCGACCTGCACCTGGGCCTGATGCACGCCTCGGCGCTGGCCCTGTGGCCCAGCTTCAAGGCCATGGCCGAGGCCGCGCAGCATCGCGGCGCGATCGTCCTGCAACTGCGCGAGGACGTCGGCCGCATCGGCCGCGAAGGCGAGGTGGAGATGCTGCGCGTCACTGGCGGCGTCAACACCCATCGTGGCGCGATCTGGGCGCTGGGGTTGCTTAGTGCTGCCGCCGCGCTGGATCCCAGTGAGCTGGCGCCTGCACAGGTCGCCCTGCGCGCTGCGCGTCTGGCCCTGCTCAACGACCGCGCTGCGCCCGTCACTGGCGATAGTCATGGTGCCCAGGTTTGCCGTCTGTACGGCGTGCATGGGGCGCGCGAGGAGGCGCAGCTCGGTTTCCCTGCGGTGATCCAGCAGGCGCTGCCACAACTGGCGCGCAGCCGTGCCGCCGGTGCAGGTGAGCAGAACGCCCGTCTCGATGCGCTGCTGGCGATCATGACCCAGCTGGCCGACACCTGCGTGCTCTACCGCGCCGGCATGGCCGGGCTGAGCTGCATGCAGAGCGGCGCCCGCGCGGTACTCGCCGCTGGTGGTTGCGCCAGCCTCGATGGTCGCCGCCTGCTGCGCGATCTTGAGCGCGACATGCTGCGCCTGCGCGCCTCGCCTGGCGGCGCTGCCGATCTGCTCGCCGCCACCCTGTTCCTCGACCGCCTGCAGCATGACCTGCCGGCGCAGCTTGGGAGTCTGTGAAATGGAAACCCTGTCCTTCGAATTTCCCGCCGGGCAACCGGCCCAGGGCCGCGCGCTGGTGGGCTGCGTCGGCTCCGGCGACCTGGAAGTGCTGCTCGAACCCGGCCAGGCCGGCACCCTGGCGATCCAGGTGATCACCTCGGTGAACGGCAGCGCACCGCGCTGGCAGTTGCTTTTCGAGCGCATGTTCCGCGAGCAGCAGCTGCCCGCACTGAACATCGCCATTCATGATTTCGGCGCCACGCCGGGTGTGGTGCGCCTGCGCCTGGAACAAGGCCTGGAGGAACTGAACCATGGCTGAGCAAAACATTGCGCGCCTGCTGGCGCAGCGCAGCTTCACCGAACTCGGTGCCCGCGAGCGTGCGCGGGCACTGCTCGATGCCGGCAGCTTCCGCGAACTGCTCGATCCCTTCGCCCAACTGATGTCGCCCTGGCTGCCCAAGCAGGGCATCGTGCCCCAGGCCGACGACGGCGTGGTGGTGGCCAAGGGTACGCTCGATGGCCAACCTGCGGTGGTGATCGCCATCGAAGGTGTCTTCCAGGGCGGCAGCCTGGGCGAAGTGGGCGGCGCGAAGATCGCCGGCGCCCTGGAGCTGGCGGCTGAAGACAACCGCAATGACACGCCGACCCGTGCCGTGTTGCTGCTGGAGACCGGTGGCGTACGTCTGCAGGAAGCCAATCTGGGCCTGGCGGCTATCGCCGAGATCCAGGCCGCCATCGTCGATCTACGCCAGTACCAGCCGGTAATCGGTCTGGTCGCCGGGCCGGTCGGCTGCTTCGGCGGCATGTCCATCGCTGCCGGGCTGTGCAGCTATCTGCTGGTGACCCGCGAAGCGCGCCTGGGCCTCAACGGCCCGCAGGTGATCGAACAGGAGGCCGGGCTGGAGGAATACGACTCGCGCGACCGCCCCTTTATCTGGGGTCTGACCGGCGGCGAGCAGCGTCACGCCAGTGGCCTGGTCGATGGCTACGTGAGTGATGACGTCGACGCCATTTGCCGCGAGCTGCACGGGTTGTTCGCCAAGGGGAAACCCGCGCTGGAACGCAGCCGTCGCCACGCCTGGTTCCTGCAGCGCCTGCGCGCTGTCGACACCGCCGTCCAGGCCGATGCCGCTGCCGTGCGCAGCGCCTACCAGGGAGCATGAACATGACAACTGCACAGGAACAACGCGGCTTGCACTGGTTCCAGATCCTGGCCGGCGCTGCTCAACCGCAACCAGGTTTGCCGGCCTCGCTGCGCGTAGCCGATGGCGAACTGGCTGGTCAGGCGGTGCGTTATCTCGCCGTGATTGCCGATGCCAACAATCCCTTCCCCCGCGCTCGCAACGGCGAGGTCGGCCTGCTCGAAGGCTGGGGCCTGGCGCAGGCGGTCGACGAGGCCATCGAGGCGGATCGCGACAACCCGCACAAGCGGGCGCTGATCGCCATCGTCGACGTGCCGAGCCAGGCCTATGGCCGCCGCGAGGAAGCCTATGGCATTCATCAGGCGCTGGCTGGCGCGGTGGACGCTTATGCCCGTGCCCGTCTGGCCGGGCATGCGGTGATCGGCCTGCTGGTGGGTAAGGCCATGTCCGGTGCCTTTCTCGCCCACGGCTACCAGGCCAACCGCCTAATCGCCCTGCGCGATGCCGGGGTGATGGTGCATGCCATGGGCAAGGCCGCGGCCGCGCGCATCACCCTGCGCAGCGTCGACGAGCTGGAGGCGCTGGCCGCCAGCGTGCCGCCGATGGCCTACGACCTGGACAACTACGCCTCGCTCGGCCTGCTGTCTGAGGTGCTCGACGTGGAGCAGGTGACGCAGCCGACGGCCGCCGATCTGGCCCGTGTGCAGGACGCTCTGAGCCGTGCCCTGGCCGATATCGCCGGCAGCCCGCGTGACCTGCGCAACCGCCTGGGCGCCGCCAATCGTGCGGCCTCCACGAAGGTGCGCGAGGCCTTGCGCGCGCAATGGTGAACAGGTCGCGCACGGCCACCGTAGGGTGCGCCGTGCGCACCAGAGCGACATCCGCCTATGGCCCGGTGCGCATGGCGCACCCTACGCCCGAGGTCAGCTGTAGGGCGGTTGCAAACCGGCAACCAGAAGCGAAATTCCAACAACCCGGAGATTCACTCGATGCACCCCACACCCCGTCCACATGATCTGCTCTGGGGCCTGCGCCCCGAGCACCTGCCGCAGGAGGCGCCGGCCTGGGCTCGTGCCGCCCTGGGCGGGCATGTGCCGGTGGTGGTGCGCCGTGCGCCGGCTGAATCCGGCTGGGTCGCGGTGGGTATCCGCGGCGTGGTGCGTGAACAGCGGTATGCCACCTGGATGCGTGTGAGCGAGATCAGTCGTCTGGTCAGCCCGCAGGCCGTGGCGCGGGCTGGGCGCTGGCGCAGCCACGCGCAGCCGCACTGGCCGGCATTGCGGGCGTTGAGCCTGCTGGCGCCGCGTCTCGATGCCCTCGGCCTGGCCTGGGGTGTGACCGGTAGCCTGGGTTTCGAGCTGGCCAGCGGTATCAGCGCCGCACACCCGGACAGCGATCTCGACCTGTCGCTGCGCGCCTCTCAGCAGTTACCGCGCGACTGGGCGCGGGCGCTGTGTGGCGTGCTGGATGAGGCACCGGGGCGTATCGATCTGCAGCTGGAAACCCCATACGGCGCCGTGGCGCTGCGTGAGTGGGCCAGCGAGGCGCCGCGCGTCCTGCTGAAAACCCAGAACGGGCCGCTGCTGGTTGGCGACCCTTGGCACCTGCAGCAGGTGGCGGCGTGAGCACGCTCTGGGCTTTCCCCGGTCAGGGTGCGCAGCAACCCGGCATGCTTCAGGCATTGCCCGCCGCGCCGGTGGTGCAGGCCTGCCTGGAACAAGCCAGCGCTGCGCTGGGCGAGGATGTTCGCCTGCTGGATTCGGCCAAAGCCTTGCAAGGCACGCGTGCCGTGCAGCTCTGCCTGTTGATTGCCGGCGTCGCCGCCGCGCGCTTGCTCGGCGAGCGCGGGCATCGTCCGGACTATGTCGCCGGATTGTCCATTGGCGCCTATGCCGCCGCCGTGGTGGCCGACGTGCTGGACTTCGCCGATGCCGTGCGCCTGGTCGCATTGCGTGGCGAACTGATGCAGCGCGCCTACCCCAGTGGCTACGGCATGACTGCCATCCTCGGCCTTGACCAGGCCAGCATCGAACGCCTGCTGGCCGAGGCCGAAGGCCCGGTGTACCTGGGCAATATCAACGCCGAAACCCAGCTGGTGATCGCCGGCAGCGATGCCGCCATGGCCGCTGTGGCCGAACGCGCCCGTGCCCTCGGCGCCGGTATGGCCAAGCGCCTGGCCATGAGCGTGCCGTCGCACTGTGTGCTGCTCGACGGCCCGGCGCGCGAGTTGGCTGCGGCCTTTGCCAACATCGAATTACATGCACCGCAGGTGCGCTACCTGAGCAGCAGCTCGGCGCGCCTGATCCGTGATCCCGAAACCCTGCGCGATGACCTGGCTTACAACATGAGCCGCGTCGTCGACTGGCAGGCCACGCTCGTCACTGCCTATGAGCGCGGCGTGCGCCTGCACCTGGAACTGCCCCCCGGTGGCGTGCTGACCGGGCTCGCCCGGCGCGTCTTCGACGCCGGCCAGGCAATCGCCTTCGAGGGCGCACGTCTGGATACACTCGACGCCATGTTGCGTCAGGAGGTAAGCCGCGACCGCTGAGCCGTAGCGTTTACCGAAGCACAAAAACAACAACTTCGATACGTAAAACGAGGACAACAATAATGATCATCTACGGTGTCGCCTTTCTGGCGATCTGCACCCTGGCCGGCATCTTCATCGGAGAGCTGCTGGGCAAACTCATCGGCGTACCCGCCAACGTCGGTGGTGTTGGCATCGCCATGATCCTGCTGATCTTTCTGGGCAGTTACCTGAGCAAACGCGGTCTGTTCACCGGCAAGTCGGAACAGGGCGTGGAGTTCTGGAGCGCCATCTACATTCCCATCGTGGTCGCCATGGCCGCCCAGCAGAACGTCTACGGTGCCCTCAGTGGCGGCCCCATGGCGATTCTCGCCGGTACTTCCGCGGTCGTTATCGGCTTCGCGCTGGTGCCTGTACTGAGCCGGATCGGACAAAAGAAGTCCGACAGCGAAATCGCCCCTTCCCTGACTAAAGCGCCACGGTGACTGCCATGTACGAATCCATCATGAAGGTCATTTCCGGCTACGGGATGCTCAGCGGTTTCGCCATCATCGGTGTCACCATGTGGCTGTCGTACTGGATCTCCGACAAGTTCACCAAAGGCCGTTTGCACGGCTCGGCGATCGCCATCCTGCTCGGCCTGGTGCTGTCGTACATCGGCGGGGTCTACACCGGTGGCCAGAAGGGCCTGGTGGACATTCCCCTGTTCGCCGGTCTGGGGCTGTTGGGCGGCGCCATGCTGCGCGACTTCGCCATCGTCGCCACGGCCTTCGGTGTCAGTGTCGAGGAACTCAAGCGCGCCGGTTTCGCCGGGGTGTTGGCACTGTTCGTCGGGGTCGGGACGTCCTTCGTCGCCGGCGTGGCGGTAGCCATGGCCTTCGGCTACACCGACGTGGTCAGCCTGACCACCATTGGCGCTGGCGCGGTGACCTATATCGTCGGCCCGGTGACTGGTGCGGCGATCGGTGCCAGCTCCGACGTCATGGCGCTGTCGATTGCCGCTGGCCTGATCAAGGCGATCCTGGTGATGGTCGCCACTCCCTTCGTTGCGCCCTACATCGGCCTGAACAATCCGCGTAGCGCGGTGATCTTCGGTGGTCTGATGGGCACGTCCAGCGGTGTGGCCGGTGGTCTGGCGGCGACCGATCCGAAGCTGGTGCCCTATGGTTGTCTGACCGCTGCTTTCTACACCGCACTTGGCTGCCTGCTCGGCCCGTCACTGCTCTATTTCATCATGCGAGGTTTGTTGGGCTGAGTCCTTTGCCCGCCTTCATGGCGGGCTTTTTTTATTCAGGCCCCGCGCCATCCTGAGACGATTGGCGTATGGGTGATATCGGCGAATGGGTAGGCGCACCAGGATGGCCGCGTATGAGTGGCCTGTCTCGGTGCGCACGGCCTGGGCGGCCCGCGTGCTCTACGACTGCCGGCTGTACATCCGGCATTCGGCCAGCAGCGCCAGTAGGTTCGGGTCACGCTCCTTGGCCTTGAGAAAGACCACGCCGATATGCTGCTGCAGATGGTACTTGGCCTGCAGCGGGATCAGCTTCACCCGGTTCTCGTACACCGCCGCCACGCGCCCTGGCAGCAGGGCATAGCCGACGCCCGAACTGACCATGCTGAGCAGGGTGAAGATGTCTTTCACCTGCATCGCCACCTTGGGCTCGAAGCCTGCCTGGCGGAACACCCGCTCGCCGTCGCGGAAGGTAGCGTAGCCCTGGGTCAGGGTGATGAAGGTCGAGTCGCGCAGGTCGGCCAGATCCACTTCGGCGTGATCGGCGAAGGGCGAATCGTTGGGGGTGGCGAGGAAGATGTCGTCGGAGAACAGCGCCAGTTGCTCGCAGTCCGGGTCGCTGACGCTGTCGTCGAGGGCGATGAGGATGGCGTCCAGTTCCATGTTCTTCAGCTTGTACAGCAGGTCGACGTTGGAGCCGAGCACCAGGTCGATGTTCAGCTCGCTGCGGCGCAGCTTCAGGCCCATGATCAATTGCGGCACGGTCTTCACCGTCAGCGAGTAGAGCGCACCGAGCTTGAAGCGCTCGGCGCCGAAGCCAGCCGCCTCGCGGGTCAGGCGCACCATCTCCTGGGCGTCCTGGATCAGCTTCTGAGCTTTCTCTTCCAGCACATAGGCACTCTCCAGCGGAATCAGGTTGCGCCCCTCGTGCTTGAACAGCGGGCAGCGCAGCGCGCTTTCCAGCGAGTGGATGGCGCGGTGCACGCTGACATTGCTGGTCTGCAGCTCGCTGGCCGCGCGCGCCAGGTTGCCACTGCGCATGAAGGCGAGGAAGACCTCCAGCTTTTTCAGGGTCAGTTCTTCATCGATCAGCATCGGCCTGTTGTCCTTTTCCAGCGATGGCTGATTGTGCCGCATCCACGCGGGTCAGCGGTGATCGGTCGTTGCGACTTTGGTTGCAGACGGTGATGTCTGGAATGCCCCTTTATTTGTCATTTCAATAGTGTTGATGTGATTGGTGGGCAGGGGCTACCGTACGAACAGTCCTGCATCGGTACAGGCAATGCCTGCGCCACGTTCATTCTCTGTCTGAGGAGTACCGCCATGAACGACTTCGCCTCGCTGCCCGCGACATCCGGCCTGAAGGCCCTGCAAGCACTGATTCGCGGCGAACTGCCGGCGCCGTCAATCGGCGAGACCATGGGTATTCACGCGGTGCAGGTGGAGGCGGGCAGCATCACCCTGGAGGGGCGCCCGGATCAGCGTCATCTAAACCCGGCCGGCGCGGTGCATGGCGGTTTCGCGGCCACCTGCCTGGACGGCGCCGCGGCGCTGGCGCTGTTCTCCACCCTGGAGGCGGACGTGCCGCACTCGACGGTGGATCTCAACGTCAAGTACGTGCGTCCACTGCGCCCCGGCGAGGTCTATCAGGTGCGCGGCTGGGTGGTCGAGCGCACCCGCAGCCTGGCGATCTGCGACGCGCATATCCTCGACGCGCAAGGCAAGCTGTGCGCCAAGGCCACCACCACCTTCGTCATCGGAGCGGCCAAGGCATGAAGGAACTCATGGTTCAGAGCCCTGGCCAACTGGCCTGGGTCGAGGCGCCCGATCCGCAGCTCACCACCCCAGGCAGTGCGTTGGTCAGGCCCATCGCCTCGGCTTCCTGTGACCTAGATCGACGCCTGATCGCCGGTACCACGCCGTTCAAACCACCGTTCGCGCTGGGCCATGAATGTGTGGCCGAGGTGCTGGAAGTGGGGTCGGCCGTGCGTAACCTGCGCCGTGGCGACCTGGTTTCGGTGCCCTGGAAGATCGCCTGCGGCAGTTGTGCTCAATGCCTGGTCGGGCGCTCCAGCGCCTGCACGGCGGTACCGCGCATGGCCGCCTACGGCGTACCGGCAGGCGGCCACTGGGGCGGATTGTTCTCGGAAATGGTGCTGGTGCCGTTCGCCGACGCCATGCTGGTGCCATTGCCTGCCGGGCTCGACCCTGTGGCCGTGTCCAGCGCCAGTGACAACCTCACCGATGCCTGGGTGGCCGCCAGCCGGCCGCTGGCCACACGACCGGATGCCCGTGTGCTGGTGGTCGGCGGCACCGAAAGTCTTGGTGTGCTCGCCGTGCAGATGGCACGGGCTGCCGGAGCGGGCAGCGTGGATTATCTCGACGATCATCCGCTGCGCCAGCAGCTTGCCGCACGCAGTGGCGCCGGTGTCGATCTGGCAGGAAGCGATCTTGACCGCAGCTATGACCTGGTGATCTCCGCCACGCGCGATCATCAGGCGCTGCGCCGTGGACTGCTGGCGCTGGCGCCCGGTGGGCATTGCTCGTGTATCGGCATCATCTTCGATGACCCGAAGATTCCGCTGTTCGACATGTACCTGCGCGACGTCACCTTTTCGGTCGGCGCCTGCAGCGTGCAGCAGCATATTCCCAAGGTGCTGGATCTGGTGCACAGCGGTTGCTGCGATCCGCTGCTGGTCAACCCGCAGGTGGTGGGTTGGGAGGATGCGCCACAGGCGCTGATTCAGCCGCTGACCAAGTGCATCGTGGTGCGCGAGCGCATCACGTGAGATGGCTCAGTTGAGGTGTTCGGCAAGCGCCCGCATCACCCGACGCCAGGCGTCCTGACCATCGGCGTCGGTGGCGGCCAGGGCGTCGCGCAGGGTGCGCCGCTCCAGCTCGGTGGCCTCGGCCTCCAGCGCCGTGCCCGTTTCGCTCAGTGCCAGCAGCTTGAAACGATGCCGGCCTGGTTCACGGGTGTACTGCACCAGCGCCTGCTCGAACAGGTGCGACAGCGGACGATGCAGCGCCTGGTTGCTGACGCCCAGGGTGGTAGCCAGTTCGCCGATGCTGATTGCGTCGGTACGGGCGATCACATACAGAATGCGGTGGTGCACACGGGACAGTCCGTGTGTCTCGAGAAAACGGTCGGCCTCCACCGTCAGGCCGCGAAAACCGAAATGCAGCAGCTCGAGGCTATGGTCGAGCGGATCGAGCGATTTCAGGCTCACGGATGCCGTGTTGATCTTTTTCTCGATAACCATGGGATATTTACGCCGGTTGAGGTGGGCACAAGCCTAAGAGCCTGTTCACGATCTGCTGCGCGTCGGCGCTACTGCGTTAAAAACAAGCTCAGAATGCCGCTTGCGGCTAACGCACTTCAGTGCGGCCCCGAAGGGGCGAGCGAAGCGAGTCATGCTCATTTACCACTCGTAAACTCCGCTTCCTCGTTTGTTTGATTCGCTGGCGCTCTCCCTTCGGGCCAGCCTTTGGCTGTTACTCCCGTTGGTCGTTGCGCCTTGTATCGCTCTAGCTCGCGAGATCGTGAGCTGACTCTAAGGCCTCCACCCGCTTCATCACAACACTACACAGGAACATGCCATGCAACTGATCTACGCCGCTGCCTCACCCTTCGCCCGCAAGGTTCGCGTACTGGCTGCGGAAACTGGCCTGCTGGAACGCATCGAGCTGTTCGATACCGCCGTGCTGCCGACCACGCTCAACGAACGGGTCAATGCGCTCAACCCGTTGGGCAAGATTCCGGTGCTGCTGACCGATGACGGCCAAGCGCTGTATGACAGCCGGGTGATCTGCGAATACCTCGACACCCTGCATCAAGGTACGAAGCTGCTACCGGACGGTGCTGCGCGCTGGCAGGTGTTGCGCCTGGCCGCCTTGGCCGATGGCCTGATGGATGCTGCGCTGTTGGCGCGATACGAGCGCGCTGCACGCCCGGCCGAGCTGCAATGGTCGGCCTGGCTGGAGGGGCAGCTGGGCAAGATCCAGCGGGCGTTGGCGGAGCTGGAGCGCCAGGTCGGGCAGTTGCAGGGGCCGCTCGACCTGGCGCAGATCGGCGTCGCCTGCGCCCTGGGCTATCTGGATTTCCGCTTTGCCGACCTCGACTGGCGAGCTGCGCATCCGGGCTTGGCCGCTTTCCAGCAGGCCTTCGCCCAGCGCGCCTCGATGCAGGCCAGCGCGCCGTTGTGAGCCGGCCGGCTCAGAGACGAAAGCGTGTCACCAGCTGATTGAGGCCGACGGCCAGGCTCGACAGCTCCTGGCTGGCGGCTGTGGTCTGATCGGCGCCGGCCGAGCTTTGCAGTGACAGGTCGCGGATATTGACCAGGTTGCGATCCACCTCGCGCGCCACCTGTGCCTGCTGTTCCGAGGCGCTGGCAATCACCAGGTTGCGTTCGTTGATGGCGCCGATGGAGCGGGTGATTTCCTCCAGCGCCTGGCCGGCGGATTGAGCCAGGCCGAGTGTCGAGCCGGCGCGTTGCATGCTGGTGTCCATCGCCTGCACGGCCTGTTCGGTCTCTTTCTGGATGAGGTCGATCATCTGCTCGACTTCGCCGGTTGATTGTTGGGTGCGATGGGCGAGGGCGCGAACCTCGTCGGCCACCACGGCGAAGCCACGGCCCTGTTCACCGGCCCGTGCGGCTTCGATGGCAGCATTGAGCGCCAGCAGATTGGTCTGTTCGGCGATGGCGCGGATCACCGTGACCACCTGACCGATGTTGCGCACGTTGTCGGCCAGGCGGCGGATTTCTTCGCTGGTGGTGGAGATGTCCTGCGTCAGCAGGCCGATCGATTCGACCGTCTGGCCGACCTGGCTCTGGCCCTCGCGGGCGGTATGGTCGGTCTCGCGTGAAGCCTCCGACGTGTTGACGGCGTTACGTGCGACTTCTTCCACGGCGGCGGTCATTTCGTTGACCGCCGTGGCGGCCTGTTCGATCTCGTTGTTCTGCTGGTGCAGGCCACGTGTGCTGTCTTCGGTCACCGCATGCAGCTCCTCGGAGGCAGAGGCCAGCTGGCTGGAGGAGTCAGCGATCTGCTGGATGGTGTCGCGCAAGCTACGCCGCATGGTGGCGAGTGCCGCCAGCAACTGCGCAGGCTCATCCTGGCCGTCGTCGGTGACGTCACGGCTGAGGTCTCCGGCGGCGATGTCTTCGGCCAGGCCCACTGCCTTGCTCAGGGGGACGACGACGCTGCGAGTGAACAGAAGTGCGAGTGCGATCGTCAGCAGAATCGCCACGACGATGGCTGCTTGAACGATATACCTGGCGCTGTCATACGCCTCCTCGCTCTGCGTCGAGGCGCTTGCAGCACCTGCCTTGTTGAACTGCATCAACGCTCGCATCGACGCGGTCAACGCATCGGCCGTTTCGCTCAGTACACCACCGACCAGTTGCCTGACCCGGGCATCGTTGCCGGCCAGAATCGCTTCCGTTACCTCGGCCTGGCTGGCCATGTAGCGTTCCAGGCTACTGCGAAACGCATCGTAGGCCGCCTGCTCCTCAGCGGAATCGATGAACTGCACATAGGTCTGCTCGACACGTGTCAGGTCGCTCTTGGCCTGATCCAATGTGGCCAGGTCGGTACTACGGCTCTGCGCATCCTGGGTGATGTGTATACGCAAGGTGAGCGCGCGGATGCGGGCTGCGCTCATGTTCATTTCATCCAGGGCCAGCACGGACGGAAACCACTTGGCTTCGATCGCGTCGGACATGTCGTCCATACGCGACATCTGCGTCAGGGTGATCCAGCCCAATAACAATACCAGGAGCGCCAATACGGCAAAGCTTGCTGCCGCGCGCCAACCGATCTTCATCTTTCTCAGCAACATGATTACCTCGTTTATCAGCAGCGAATAATTCGGCGGAGTATTTAAAAATTGATTAAGCGATCAGTTTTTAACTAGGAGGGCGTGATGGCTAATTGCTTATTCGCGAGGAGCCTTGAAGATTTTCAAGTTCACAGGTTGGCCGCCCGAAGAAGTAACCTTGCACCCAGGTACTTCCCAGACTTGTGGCCAATTGCAGGTCAACGGAAGTTTCGATGCCTTCGACGATTACGCAAGGCGCCAGGGTCTTGCACAGTTCGAGCAGATATTTGAGGGTTTTCTCGCCAGTGGAACTATCGCGTGCGCGCTGTATATAGCTCTGGTCGATCTTGATGATGTCTGGCTGGCTTTGCTGGATGAATGCCAGTGTGCCGAAGCCTGAGCCGAAGTCGTCGACGGCTACCCGGCAGCCGGCGTGCCGCAAGCGGTGCACCAGATCCACTGCGCCCCGGGTACTCGGAGGTACGGCACTTTCGGTGATTTCGATGACCAGGCGGCCGGCGAGGCTGCGGTCGGCCGAGAGGTGGTCGAGCATCTGATCCCAGTCCGCATCCAGCAGGGTGCTGAGTGCGGAAATGTTGCAGCCCAGGGTCAGGCTCGGGTTGTCTCGCAACAACACCATCACCGTTCCGATCACGCGATGATCCAGCGGGCGTATGACGTGCAGACGTTCCAGTAGCGGGAAGGGATTGAAACCAAGGCCGTCGCCTTCATGGCGCAGCAGGCTTTCGCGATACAGCACCCGCTCCGGCTCATGGGTGGCAACGACAGGCTGGAATGCGAGGTGGAATCGGCCGCGTTGCAGCTCGTCATAGAACAGGTGAGCGCGTTGCAGGTCGTTTAGCGGGTTGTTGGTAACAGAGCGGAGAAATGGCTCGTGAATGCTCATGCGATGGCCGTCCAGGCGATGTCGAGGTTCCATTGGCTATGCATCTTTCTCTGTTCCTTTGGTGGGGCGCTGGCAATAAAAACGGATGCCCGCACCTGCCATTGTTCGGCGGTGTGCAGTCGCTAATCGAATATTTATTCGCGCCGTGGCGTCGGATGGTGGCGGCAACTAGGCGAATGTCAGAGCATTCGCCAGCGGCCCTATATGGATCACAGCACGTGAGCGGGATGAAAAAACGTCTTGCTGACGAAACGAGTTTTATCGGGAGATGAATTTCCCGGTTTTTTATAAGGGCATCTGAAGATGCCGGCATCCCGCCAGTAATATCTTCCCACCCGTTTTATGTTGTGAGAAGTGTTCTCGGATACCAATCGTATGTCCCGGGAGCCTGTCATCTTTTATTGCGTGGTATTTGGAGGAAGTGAATTAGTTAATGCTCAGGATTATTAGATGCATACGATTACAAGTGCCTGTTTCCAGGTCATGGCCAAGGCATTTGCAAGTGGTGGCTGCAGTCTCAGCAGACATCTTCCAGGGTTGGAGCAGATGCTCGCCGATGGCGGGCCGATTCGGGTCATACAGGTGTATCGGCTGTTGAACGCCTTGGTCAGTGAAAGCGGTGATGCGGATATGGGGCTGCGCGCTTACGAGCATTTTCACCCGTGCGTGCTCGGTGTGAAGAGCTATGCGCTGATGTCCAGCCCGACGCTGGCGCAGGCCCTGCAGCGTCTGGCGGACTATCACCCGATGACCAGCGATGGCTCGCACATGTTTCTGGAGCGGCATGTCGACCGTCTCAAGTTGGTTGGCGTGGAAAACTCCACCGTTGCCCAGCGGGCGCCCCGTGCGTTCATCGATGCCGGCGCGGCGCTGGTCTTCGCCATCGTGCACTGGCTGGCGCCCTTTCAAAGGCCGATGCCGCTGATGCTCGAACTGACCTACCCTGAGCCGCTGGACACCCGACAGTTGCGCCGCTTGTTCGGTAACAACCTGTACTTTTCCGCGCGGCGCAATTGCATGACATTCAGCCTGGAAGCTGGCGCGATCGAATTGCCCACCGCCGCCGCCGCGCTGCATACGTTGCACGTCGAATACGCCCAGGCGCAAATGAGCGAGCAGGTGGATGGTTCGCTGGAGGCCAGGGTACGGCGCATTCTCGCGGAGCAACTGAGCCAGGGCATCAGCCCCGGTCTGAGCGACGTGGCCGACCTTCTCGGCATGAGTCGTCGTAGCCTGCAGCATGGTCTGGGGCGTGACGAGGCGAACTTCACATTACTGCTCGACCAAGCCCGTCAACGCCAGGCCGCGAGCTTTCTGCGCAACACCACGCGCAGCCTCAAGTACATTTCGGCGCAACTGGGGTTTCGTGATCAGAGCAGCTTCCACAAGGCCTGTGTGCGCTGGTTCGGCATCTCGCCCAATCAGTACCGGCTGATGCATTGTGATACTGGAGGGGCTTCCTGAGTTTCAGCTATCGCCAATGACCGCTGCGGCGCATGAGGTTTCGTCCCTTCTGTGACAAGCCATTACAATTGTGTGCCTTGTTCCGATCCATGGAATAGCACTATTAAGGTACATTGCGCGCAAAGTTAAAATATAAAGGATTGGCTGAGTGCAATCAGCACAATCGCAAGACCCGTGCCCGTAACACCGACAAGGTGACCAGTTCGAAAACAATAATGATGAAAAAGCACCTGAACGATCAGCTATTCGAAATCATCGCCACGAGCATCAGGAAAAAGCGCCTGAAAACAGGCACACTGCTGCTGGAAGGGCCTTTGGCGGAGCTTTTCGGCGTCAGCCGCTCTCCGGTTCGCCAGGCGTTGCTCAACCTGAACCAGGCGGGGTTGATCTGTACTTTTGACGGTCGTGGCTACCTGGTCGGTGCGCAGCCGGGCAAGGTGCTGCGGCGTCAGTTGGAGCCCGCCGATTTCCAGCTGGCCGAGGACGACGCCCAGGCGCCGCGCAAGACCGAGAGCTGGAAGGCGGTCTATGACCAGATCGAGCGCGACCTGCTGCACCAGTCGCTGTTCGGCACCTATCGCGTCAACGAGCTGGAGCTGTCACGTCACTACGGCATCAGCCGCACGGTCTCCAGCCAGGTGCTCACGCGTCTGTCGCTGATGGGCCTGGTGGAGCGTGACGAGCGCTCGCGCTGGCAGCTCGGACAGTGGGACGAGGAACGACTCGGCGAACTGTATGAAGTGCGCCGGCGCTTGGAGCCTTATGTGTTGGTGCGCGCTGCGGAGTTCATCGAGCCCGAGCGGATCGAGGGTTACATCGCGCGTCTGCACCAGGCCATGGATCTCTATCCGGACATGGACAGCCGCCAGTTCGACGACCTGGAAAGCGACCTGCACATCGAGACCCTCGGCCGCTGCCCCAACCGGCAGATGCTGCAGATCCTGCGTCGCACCCACTCGTTGCTGCTGTCGGGTAAGCACATCCTGCTGGACAAGAGTTACTTCCCCGATGAGGAACCCTTCTTCCGTGAGCACCTGAGCATCTTCGAGAACCTGCAGGCCGGCCGCCCCGATCTCGCCGCGCAGAGCATGGAGGAGCACCTGGTGATCGCCGAGCGCAAGGTCAAGCAGCGCCTGGCGCAATTCCGCGAGCAGAACGTGATCCAGGCCGTGCCTTATCTGGAGCGGATCGAGGCTTAGGCTGTCCGGTCTTGGTGCGGCGCACCCTACCTTTAGGCGTGCCCCGCTGGGCCTGTCCAGATAAACGAAAACGGCCGGGATTACCCGGCCGTTTTTCGTTCCTTCAGCGCCTGACGATCAGGTCACCGCACCCACCTGCCACGGCACGAACTCGTTGTCGCCGTAGTTGTACAGCTCGCTCTTCGACGGTTCGCCGGAGGCGATTTCGATGAGGATGTCGAAGATCTTCTGCCCGGCTTCGGCGATGCTCAGTTCACCGTCGACGATGCCCCCGCAGTTGATGTCCATGTCCTCTTCCAGCTTGCGGAACATCTCGGTGTTGGTGGCCAGCTTGATGCAGGGCGCCGGCTTGAAGCCGGACACCGAGCCACGGCCGGTGGTGAAGCAGATCATGTTGGCGCCGGAGGCCACCTGGCCGGTCACCGACACCGGGTCATAACCGGGGCTGTCCATGAACACGAAGCCGCGCTCGGTGATCGGCTCACCCCACTCGTACACGCCGTTGAGCGAGCTGGTGCCGCCCTTGGCCGCTGCGCCCAGGGATTTCTCCAGGATGGTGGTGAGGCCGCCGGCCTTGTTGCCTGGCGAGGGGTTGTTGTTCAGCTCGGCGCCGTTGATGCGCGTGTACTCCTCCCACCAGGTCAGGCGGTCGAGCAATTTCTGGCCGACTTCATGGCTGATCGCACGGGCGATCAACAGGTGTTCGGCACCGTAGATTTCCGGGGTTTCGCTGAGGATGGCGGTGCCGCCGTGCTGGGCCAGCAGGTCGGCGGCATAACCCAGCGCCGGGTTGGCGGTGATGCCGGAGTAGCCGTCGGAGCCGCCGCACTGCATGCCGACCATGATGTGCTCGACGCTTTCCGAGGTGCGCTCCAGGCGGCCGATGGCGTCGAGCATCTCGGTCACCTGCTCGATGGCGCGCTGGATGCTGGCACGGGTGCCGCCGGCGTTCTGGATGTTGAAGACGCGGAAGTTCGGCCCTTCGCTGATGTTGTAGCGCTTCATCAGCGAGGAAATCTGGTTGGTCTCGCAGCCCAGGCCGATCACCAGCGCGCCGGCGATGTTGGGGTTGCAGGCGTAGCCCCAGATACTGCGTTCGAGGAACTTGAAGCCTTCCGACTCGGTGTTGATCGCGCAGCCGCTGCCGTGGGTCAGCGCGACCACGCCGTCGATGTTGTAGCGCTTGAGCAGTTCCGAACCATTGAAGTGCGCGGCCACGGCGCGCGACACGGTCGCCGAGCAGTTCACCGTGGACAGGATGCCGATGTAGTTACGTGTGCCGACGCGGCCATCCGGACGGCGATAACCCATGAAGCGGCGGCGCTGTTCCGGTGGCAGTACGGGCGTGCGCTCGATGGGCGGTGGCAGCTGGTTGTTGGCGTGGCTCTGCGGCATCGACACGTTGTGGGTGTGTACGTGGGCGCCGGCGGCGATGTCCTGGCTGGCCACGCCGATGACCTGGCCGTACTTGAGCACGGCTTCGCCACTGGCGATGGCGCGGCGGGCGATCTTGTGGCCGGCGGGGATGTCGTCCAGAGCTTCTAGGGCGAGGCTTTCGACATGGCTGCCGCGTTCCAGAGCACGGCGTGCGACGGCCACGGAATCTTGATCGCTGAGGATAACCACGGTCGGGCTATTGGTGATGAGTTGCATGGCGCGTTCTCGTTGTTGTTGTGATCGTCAGACCCCGATACTGACAAAAATGAACATTGCACGCAATAATTTCTGGTGTTAGTGTCGGCGCCACACAGCTGCTGGGCAGCGCACAAAAACAACAATGTGAGGCTTTACTGATGGATCGTTGCCATCTTCCCGGGGGCGTCGGCCAAGCGTCGGCATCCTGTCTGTACCTCCCTGCCGTCGGTCTGTGGGGAGCCTGTCATGCATAAGCTCGTCGACGGTTATTTCGCCCTTCTCAAGCTGCTCGCGGTCATCTGCCTGGTGACCATGGTGGTGCTGGTGTTCGGCAACGTCGTGCTGCGCTACGGCTTCAACGAAAGCATCCTGATCTCCGAGGAACTGTCGCGCTGGGCGTTCGTCTGGCTGACCTTCCTGGGCGCCGTGATCCTGCTGCGTGAGCGCGGCCACATGACCGTGGATCTGGCATTGCGTGCCATGCCGAGCTGGAGTGAGCGCGGCTGCATGATCCTTTCCCAACTGCTGATGCTCGGCTGTTCCGGGCTGTTCCTGTGGGGCAGCTGGCAGCAGGTGCAGATCAACATGCACATACCGTCGCCGGTGTCCGGCTGGTCGATGGGCTTCTTCTACGGTGCGGGCGTGTTCTTCGGCGCATCGGCCTGCGTGATCCACGTTTACGAAGCGCTGCGTCTGAGCCTCGGTGGCGAGATGGTGTTGCGTGATCCGCTGGACGAAATCCACCAATAGCTGTTGCGTCGGCCTCACGGCGCAGCTGTGGCCGGCCCTCTCATAACGATAAGAACCGGGGTACTGTGATGATCGTCATCGCAATTTTCGTGATTTCTCTATTGGCCGCCATGGCGATTGGCGTGCCGATTTCCTACGCGCTGATTCTCTGCGCGCTGGCCATGATGTATCACCTCGACCTGTTCGACGCGCAGATCGTCGCCCAGGGTCTGGTCAACGGCGCCGACAGCTTCCCGCTGATGGCCGTGCCGTTCTTCATGCTGGCCGGTGAGCTGATGAATGCCGGCGGTCTGTCCAAACGCATCGTCACCATGGCCATCGCCCTGGTCGGCCACATCAAGGGTGGCCTGGGTTACGTGACCATTCTCGCCGGCTGCGTGCTGGCGGCACTGTCCGGCTCGGCGGCTGCCGATGCTGCGGCGCTGGCCGCGCTGCTGGTGCCGATGATGGTCAAGGTCGGCCACAGCCGAGAGACCTCCGCAGGCCTGGTGGCCTCCGCTGGCGTGATCGCTCCGGTATTGCCGCCTTCGATCGGCCTGATCCTGTTCGGCGTCGCCGCCAACGTTTCCATCACCAAGCTGTTCCTGGCCGGCATCGTGCCGGGGCTGTTGATGGGCATGTCGCTGTGCGCGGCCTGGTTCCTGGTGTCGCGTCGCGGCACCCTGACTACCACCGAACGCGCCCCTCTGCGTGAACTGCTCAAGGCGTTCAAGGAAGGTATCTGGGCGTTGCTGCTGCCAGTGATCATCCTCGTCGGTCTGCGTGCCGGCATCTTCACCCCGACCGAAGCCGGTGTGGTAGCGGCTGTCTACGCCCTGCTGGTGTCGGTGCTGGTGTACCGCGAGCTGACCTGGAAGACCCTCTACCAGGTGCTGGTGGCCTCGGTAATGACCACCTCGATGGTGATGTTCCTGGTGGCCTCGGCGATGGTCGCGGCCTGGATGATCACCGTGGCGGATCTGCCCAGCTCGGTGGTGGGCCTGCTCGAACCGCTGATGGACAGCCCGCGTCTGTTGATGCTGCTGATCGTCACCATCGTCATCGTGATCGGCATGGCCATGGACATGTCGCCGCTGATCCTGATCCTTGCCCCGGTGATGATGCCGGTGGTGGTCGCGGCCGGCATCGACCCCGTGTACTTCGGCGTGATCTTCGTGATGGTCTGCGCGGTCAGCCTGCTCACCCCGCCGGTCGGCGTGGTGCTCAACGTGGTGGCCGGGGTATCCAAGGTCGGCTTCGTCGGCATCGTCCGCGGGGTGCTGCCGTTCCTGCTGGCGGAGCTGTTGATCATCGGTCTGCTGCTGGCCTTCCCGCAGTTGCTGATCGTTCCGGCGCAATGGTTGTACTGACGAAAGACATCGTGCCGGTCATCGTTTGATGGCCGGTGCCAGGGGCCTTAGAGCCCGAATCCATGCCGACAACGGCAAGCATAAAAACAAGAGGACTTCACCATGACATTCATTCCCAAGGCCCTGGCCTCACTGCTGTGCGCATCCGCCATGTTGCTGTCGACCGCTCATGTGCAGGCTGACGAGATCAATCGCCACAACTTCAAGATCGCCTTCGTCCAGGCCAAGGATCACCCACACGGCCTCGGGGCGCAGAAGTTCGCCGAGCTGATCAAGGAAAAGAGCGACGGCAAGATGAAGGTGATGGTCTTCGCCAGCGGCACCCTCGGCGGTGACGCGCAGGTGATTTCCTCGGTACAGGGCGGCACCGTCGACATGACCCTGGTCACCCCGGGCCTGCTCTCGGGCATCGAGAAAGGCTTTGGTCTGTACGGCCTGCCGTTCCTGTTCCAGAACGCTGCCGAGGTCGACGCCGTACTCGACGGCCCGGCCGGGCAGAACCTGCTGACCAAGCTGGAGCCGCACGGCATCATCGGTCTGGGCTACT
This sequence comes from Pseudomonas mendocina, assembly GCF_003008615.1. Classification (NCBI taxonomy): domain Bacteria; kingdom Pseudomonadati; phylum Pseudomonadota; class Gammaproteobacteria; order Pseudomonadales; family Pseudomonadaceae; genus Ectopseudomonas; species Ectopseudomonas mendocina. The sequence continues at coordinate 1,958,387 of NZ_CP027657.1, read as the reverse complement.
GGGACCATGGCTTTCGCCACGTCACCAACAGCAAGCACCCGGTGACCAAGGTCGAGGACATCAAGGGCCTGAAGCTGCGCCTGCAGCAGATTCCGACCGCCATCGAGTCCTTCCGCGCGCTGGGTGCCAACGTGGTGCCGCTGTCGTTCACCGAGCTGTACACCGCGATGGAAACCCGCACCGTCGATGGCCAGGAAAACCCGCTGGCGGCCATCGAAACCTCGAAGTTCTATGAAGTGCAGAAGTACCTGTCGCTGACCGGTCACTTCTACGATCCGCTGGTGGCGATCTTCAGCAAACGCACCTGGGACAAGCTCAACGAGACCGAGCGTGAGCTGGTACGCAGCGCCTCTCTGGAAGCCCAGGCCTACGAGCGCAAGGTATCCCGCGATATGGACGTCAGCTCGCGTGAGGCGCTGGCCAAGCACGGCATGCAGATCAACGAAGTGGCCCCGGAAGAGATCGAGCGCATGCGTGAAGTGGTGCGTCCGAGCTCGGAAAAACTGATCGCCGAATATGGCGCCGATCTGATGGCGGAAATGAACGCCGAGATCGCCAAGGTTCGCCAGGCCCAGTAATCCCTCACCGCAGTTGGCCGTCGCACGAGTGGCGGCCGCTGCATTCGCACGCAAGGTGGAATTCTCATGACAGCTATCACTGTCGGCTTCATCGGCCTGGGGCTGATGGGCCACGCCATGGCCGCCAACATCCAGAAGCAGGGCTTCGCCCTCGGAGTGATGGCGCACCGCAACCGCCAGCCGGTCGAGGATCTGGTGAGCAAGGGCGCCCGCGAATACGCCAATGCCGCCGAGCTGACTCGCGCCGTCGACGTGGTGCTGCTATGCCTACCGGGTACGGCGCAGGTCAGCCAGATCCTGGCGGGTGAGACCGGTATTCTTGCCGGTCTGCGGCCGGGACAGATCGTCGTCGACTGCAGCACCGGTGACCCGAATCGCACCGCCGAGCTGGCCGCGCAGGTGGTGGCGCACGGCGGTCATTACCTCGACACACCGGTCAACCGCACGCCCAAGGATGCCCTGGCCGGGCGCCTCAACGTGCTCGCCGGTGGCGATGCCGAGGTGCTCGACAAGGTACGCCCGGTGCTCGAATGCTTCTCCGAGACCATCCATCACCTCGGTCCCTTGGGCTCGGGCCACAAGGCCAAGGTGATCCACAACTTCATCTCCCAGGGCAACGCCACCATCCTCGCCGAGGCCTTCTGCACGGCGGCGAAGAACGGCATCGACCTGGCTGCCTTCGCCGAGATCTGCAGCATGAGCGGCGGCTACAGCCGCACCTTCGAGCGGATCATTCCCTACGTGCTCAATGGCGATGACTCCGGGCAGCAGTTCGCCTTGAGCAACTGCGAGAAGGACATGCGTTATTACACCGAACTGACCAAGCTGACGCCGACCACCGGCATCGTTTCCGACGCCGTGTACCAGACGTTCATGCTGGCCAAGGTGCTCGGTCATGGCGACAAGTACGTACCGCGTCTGTTCGACGTACTGGGTGAGATCAATGGTGTGCGCGTACGCGCCTACCCGGAAGAGGACAAGGTATGAAACTGTTGCGCTACGGCCCTGAGGGGCAGGAAAAGCCGGCGCTGGTTGCTGCCGATGGCAGCCTGCGCGACCTGTCGGTGCATGTGCCCGATATCAGTCCGTGGGTGCTCGATCCCAAGGCACTCGACGAACTGCGCGCGCTCGACCCGGCCAGCCTGCCGAAGGTCGAGGAAGGCGTGCGCATCGGTACGCCCATCGCCAACATCGGCAAGCTGATCTGCGTCGGGCTGAACTATGCCGACCACGCCAAGGAATCCAACCTGCCAGTGCCCAGTGAGCCGGTGCTGTTCATGAAGGCCACCAGTGCCATCTGTGGCCCTAATGATGCCGTGATCATTCCCCGTGGCTCGGAGAAGACCGACTGGGAAGTGGAGCTGGGTATCGTCATCGGCCGCAAGGCGCAGTATGTCGAGCGCGAGCAGGCGCTGGAGCATGTTGCCGGCTACTGCATCGTCAACGACGTTTCCGAGCGTGCCTACCAGCTTGAAAGGGGCGGCACCTGGGACAAGGGCAAGGGTTGCGACACCTTCGCTCCGATTGGCCCCTGGCTGGTGACCGCCGACGAGATCGCCGACCTGCGCAATCTGGACATGCACCTGAGCGTGAATGGCGAGACCCGGCAGCAGGGCAATACGCGCACGATGATCTTTTCCATCGACGAGATCGTCAGCTACATCAGCCAGTTCATGACGCTCAACCCGGGCGACGTGATCTGCACCGGCACGCCACCGGGCGTGGGCGCGGGCATGAAACCGCCGCAGTTCCTCAAGGCTGGCGACCGCATGCGCCTGAGCATCAGCGGCCTGGGTGAGCAGTGCCAGGACGTGGTGGCCTGGAGCCGTTAAGCGCCAGGTGTGCGGGCAGGGCGGCCTATGTCGCCCTCACTCCAAATATATCGAGAGCAGAACATGCAACGACGCCTTTATCCGGGGCGCGATTTTCGTCGTGCGCAGAACATCGAAGAGCTGCGCCAGATGGCCCGTCGCCGGTTGCCCAATTTCTCCTTCGAGTACGTCGAAGGCGGTGCGGACGATGAGTTCACCCTGGGCCGCAACCGTACGATCTTCGAGAGCGTGACCCTGCAACCGCGCACCCTGCGTGATGTCGGCCAGCGCAGTCTGGAACGCAGCTTCTTCGGCCGCAGCGCACAGCTGCCGTTCATGATCGGCCCGACCGGTTTCAACGGCCTGCTGACCCGTGACGGCGATCTGCACCTGGCGCGCGCTGCGGCGGATGCCGGTATTCCCTTCGTGCTGAGCAATGCCTCGACCACCTCGGTCGAGGACATCGCCGCTGTCGAGGGCGTGCGCGCCTGGATGCAGATCTACCTGTATCGCACCCGCGATCACGTGGCCAAGCTGGTCGAACGGGTCAAGCGCCTGAATCTGGAAGCCATCGTGGTGACCACCGACAGCGCTATCTTCGGCAACCGCGAGTGGGACAAGCGCAACTACGCCAGGCCGCTGCAGCTCGACCTGCGCAACCGCCTCGACGTGCTCTGCCACCCCGAGTGGATCTGGGACGTGCTGGTTCCCGACGGCGTGCCGCGCTTTCGCAACCTCGGCAACCTGCTGCCGCCCGGCAAGGACTCGGTGAAGGGCGCCGCAAGCGCCTTGGCAGCCGAACTCGATCCGACCCTGAGCTGGGACGATATCGCCTGGCTGCGTGACATCTGGCACGGCAAGCTGATCGTCAAGGGCATGATCCACCCGGACGACGCGCGCCTGGCACTGCAGTACGGCGTCGACGGTGTGGTGCTGTCCAATCACGGCGGCCGTCAGCTCGACGGTGCCGTCTCCGCGCTGGAGACGTTGCCGGAAGTGGCGCGCATCAATCAGGGCCGCATGGAGATATTTCTCGACGGCGGTTTCCGCCGTGGCAGCGATATCGCCAAGGCGCTGCTGCTGGGTGCCAGCGGCGTGTTGATCGGCCGCGCCGGTCTGTACGGTCTGGCCGCCGGCAAGGGGCCTGGCGCTGCGCATGCCATCGGCATCCTGCGCACGGAGCTGGATCGCACCCTCGGCCTGCTAGGTTGCAGCAGCCTGGAGGAGCTGACTCCCGATCTGATCCACTCGGCGCATTGGCGCGCCCTGGCCGAACGGATTCGCAACTAGTTTTCCCACTGCCTCGCACTCCCCAATAACGCAGGTGCGAGGCAGTTTTTTCTTCCGTCCCGGTAGGGTGCGCCGTGCGCACCGATTTCACCCACGGCATTAGCTGTTGGTGCGCGTGGCGCACCTTACCCGTAGCCCGGATGCAATCCGGGAAGTCCTCGCCGCGAAATCCCCGGATTGCATCCGGGCTACGTGCTCACGGCTTTTCGAACGAGCAAGAAAACGCCGCGACTGCTTTGCAGGATCGCGGCGTTTTCCTTGACCGAGCGGTATTGCGCTTCAGGCGTCCTTAGAACGGGTATTCGACGCCGCCTTCACTGGCCGCACCGCGCAGCGCTGCCAGCACATCGTCCGGCAACTCCAGCCCTTGCTCATAGGCTTTTGCCCTGCGCGCGATACCGGCGTGACCCGGCATGCGCACCGGGCTTTGTGCCACGCGCGGACGGCTCTCCAGGCACGCGCCGACGAAGTGATCCATCTCGGCTTTCAGCTCATCGACGCCACCGAAGAACGCCGGGTCGAAGGTCAGCACGGTCACTGCCGCGCCCCATTGCTTGACGCCATCCTTGCGGCCGAAACCGCCCAGCCCCGCCGTCAGCGCCTCGACCATGGTGCCGAGGGCGAAACCCTTGTGGCCGAATTCCAGACTGCCCAGCGGCAGGATCGCGCCTTGTGGCGTGCCGAAGTAGGCCGCGGTATCGCGGGTTGGCTGGCCGTCCGGGCCGATCAGCGCGGCATGTTCCAGCTGGCCACCGGCCTGGTGGGTCTTGTTGACCAGGCCGTTGGTGATGGTCGACATGCTGACGTCGATGAGGATCGGCTTCTCGCCGGTGGGAATGCCGATGCCCAGCGGGTTGGGTGTGTACACCGGATCGAGGCCGCCGTGCGGTGCCACCGAGGCCACGGCCGGATCGGAGGTCAGTACCAGCGGGATCAGGTTCTGCTCGGTGTAGCGTTGCAGGTAGGCGGCCAGGCAGGCGATATGGTGCGAACGACGGATCGTGGCCACACCGATACCGAAGGTACGCGCGGCCTCGGCGGTGAAGTCCAGGGCCTGCTCGACGCAGTACGGGCCGAGCAGGTAGCTGGCGTCGTAGAGCCGTGCCGCCGGTGTCTGACGGACGATCTGCAGGCTTGCGGCATCGCCCTTGGCCTGGCCGCTGCGCAGATCCTTGAGGTAACCCTGGGCCAGTTTCACGCCATGGGTGTGATGGCCAAGCAGGTCACCTTCGACCAGCACGCGGCTGACCACGGCGGCGACGTCGGGGCTGACCTTGGCATCGAGGAACAGTTGTTCGATGAAGCGCTCCAGCGCTTGCGGGGCGATACGATTCATTCAATGACTTCCTTCGGGGCCAGAGGGGCGTTGCCGCGCTTGCGCCACAGCTTGGCGAGCAGCGGGAACAGCGCGATAAGCACGACGAACAGGGCCAGGCAGGCACTGATCGGGCGTTCGATGAAGGCCCCCAGGTTGCCGTTGGCCTTGAGCATCGAGGTCATGAAGTTGGTTTCCAGGATGTTGCCCAGCACCAGGCCGAGGATCGCTGGTGCCAGCGGCACTTCGGCGGTGGCGATCAGGTAGGCGACCACGCCGCAGATCAGCATGATCCACACATCGGTCAGGCTGTTGTTGATGGCGAAGGCGCCGACGATGCAGAAGCACAGGATGATCGGCATCAACACGCGCAGCGGCGTCACGGCGAACACGTGGGCGCTGCGAATGGCCAGGTAACCGATCGGCAACAGCACCAGGTTGGCGACGAAGAAGGCGGTGAACAGACCGTAGGCCATGGCGCTGTTGTCCATGAAGATGGTCGGGCCGGGGTTCATGCCCTTCATGTACAGCACGCCGATGACGATGGCAGTGATCGAGTCGCCAGGGATGCCGAACACCAGTGCCGGAACCCAGGAACCGGCGACCGCCGAGTTGTTCGCCGAGCCAGCGTCGACCAGCCCCTCGACGTGACCGGTGCCGAATTTCTCCGGGGTCTTCGAGCGCTTCTTGCTGATGGCGTAGGCGATCCACGCGGCGATATCGGCACCGGCACCCGGCAGGATGCCGATGAAACCGCCGACGCTGCTGCCACGGAACACGCTCTTCCAGTAACGCTTGAGGTGCATCGGCACCTTGCTGAAGACGTCGCCGTGCTGTTTGGGAATGGTCTGGTTGGTGTCACCTTTCTCGCGGCTGCTGTACAGCTTCATCACTTCGTACATGGCAAAGAAGCCGATCATCACCGGGATGAAGTTGATCCCGGCCATCAGATCCGGCACATCGAAGGTGAAGCGCGGCGCACCGGTGACCAGGTCGAGGCCGACCGTGGACAGCAGCAAGCCGACCATCAGCGAGAGGAAGCCCTTGATCGCCGAACCGGTGGAAATGAATACCGCGCTGCTCAGGCCCAGCACCGCCAGCCAGAAGTATTCGAAGGAGCTGAAGTTCAGGGCGAATTCGGCCAACGAAGGCGCCACCAGCACCAGCACCGTGGTGCCGAACAGGCCGCCGATCACCGAGCAGGTGAGATTGACCCCGAGGCACTCGCGAGCACGGCCCTGGCGGCCGAGTGCTGCGCAATCGCTGACGTAGGCCGCCGATGCCGGCGTGCCGGGAATATTCAGGTAGGCGCCGGGAATGTCGCCGGCGAAGATCGCCATCGCTGAAGTGGTGATGATCGCGGCGATGGCCGCGGTCGGCTCCATGGCGAAGGTGACCGGTACCAGCAGGGCCACGGCCATGGTGGCGGACAGGCCCGGGATGGCGCCGACGAAGACGCCGAAGATCGCCGCGGCGAGAATCACCAGCAGCGTCTGGAAATTGAAGACCAGCAGAATGCCGTCGAATAGTGCGTTCATGGACTGCGCCTCAGAAACCGAAAGGCCCGATAGGGAGCGGCACTTTGAGCATGTGCCCGAAGGAGAGGCTGATGACAGCCGCGGAGACGACGCTGATCAGTATTGCCGGTAGCCAGCGCACGCCGCCCTGGAACAGCAGCACCAGCATGACCAGCACCATGGTCAGGGCCGTGCCAATCACTTCGCTCAGATAGATGTAGGCCACCACCATCAGGCAGGGCACCAGCAAACCGATATGGGGTAGGGCAAAGCCACCACTGCCTACATTGGGGCTGGCTGTGCGACGCATCTTGCGCACGGTGACGAAGCTCAGCAGAACACCGCCGATGACCATGCCGCCGGCAATCATGCTGGGGAACATGCTGGCGCCGTACTTCATGCCGGGAACCGCAGGGAAACCCTGTGCCAGTACCCAGACGGTGATACCCAGGGCGATAAAGACGATGCCGAGGATTAGATCTTTCATAAGGGAGTTCTCTTACCGCAGAACGGAGACAGGCGACGCCCTTTCGATGCGTCGCCTGTAGGAGGCCGGCTTACTTCTTCAAGCCGATCTTTTCGATGATGCCGCCCATATAGGCGTTGTTCTCGACGAGGAATTGCTTGAAGTCCGCACCTTTATGCCACTCCACGCCAAAGCCCTGGCGCTTCATGAAGTCCTGGTAGAACTCGCTGTTGTAGGCCTTCTCCAGAGCATCTTCGAGTTTGGCCACTACGGCTGGATCCATGCCTTTGGGGCCGGCTACGCCGCGCCATTCGCCCAGCGAGTAGTCGCTGCCGATGCTTTCCTTGAGGGTCGGGATATCCGGGAAGGCCGGGTTGCGCTCAGGCGAAAGAATCGCCAGGCCCTTGGCCTTGCCTGCGTCGATCATCGAGCGGGCTTCGGGTACCGACGACGGCACGAGTTCGATGCTGCCAGCAGCCAGTTCGACCATGGCCGGTGCGGCGCCCTGGCTGGGAATCCAGGTGACCTTGTTGGGTTCGATGCCGCGATCCATCAGCAGGCCGGCGAAGGCCACGTGCCAGATGCCGCCCATGCCGGTGCCGGAAGCCTTGAAGGTGCCCTGAGGCTTCTCGTCGATGTCTTTCAGCAGTTCTTCGACGTTGCTGTACGGTGCATCGGTGCTGACCTGTACGCCCGGGTAGTCATAGTTGGTCATGGCCAGGGGGGTGAAGTCTTCGTGAGTGATCTTGGTCAGACCCTGCCAGTGCATCATGTTCAGCTCACCGGTCACGAAGCCCAGGGTGTAGCCATCGGGCTTGGCACTGGCCATCACCGTGTGGCCCACCACGCTGCCGCCACCTGGGCGGTTGACCACGTTGATGGTGACACCGAGTTCTTTCTCCAGTGCGGTGGCGATGCCGCGTGCGGCAGAGTCGCTGCCGCCGCCGGCGGCCCAGGGCACGATCAGTTGGATGGGCTTGTTCGGGTATTCGGCCATGGCGGCCACCGGGGCGCCCAGCAGGGAAAGGCCGAGGGCGAGGCTGAGCGGGCGAAGCAGCGTGCTTAGCTTGGTCATGAAGGTTCACCTATTGAAGTTATTTTGAGTGAGGTGCAGCTAGGTTCCGCTTGAACGAGTCGGCCAGGCAGACGGCACGGCGTGGAATCAAAGCCTGGCCGAAGCTAGGCAACTCTCGGGGAGGTGTCTAATGAGGCTTTTTCATCGAGTCATAACTAGGGGTTATTCGCTGATGATTCATCGCGGATGACGGTGCGCAGGGCGTCAATGAAGTCGCGGGCTGCGGAGGAGATGGGTTCGTCCTTGCGTAGCAGCACGCCATAGGCCAGCGGAGAGGGCGCCAGGCTCGTCTGGATCTGTTTCAGGCTGCCATCGAGCAGGTTTTGCCGCACCACCGCCTCTGGTAGCAGAGCCAGGGTGTCGCTGTTGCAGAGCATCTTCAACGTCGTTTGCACGGAGGTCGTCTCGATGGCGTTGGCCGGCGGATTCACTCCCGCGTCGCTGAAGGATTGTTCCAGCGACTGGCGTAGCGGGGTGTTGAGTGGGTAGAGCACCCAGGGCCATTCGGTGAGCTGCGATGGCGAGACCTGTTGCCGATTGCACAGCGGGTGTTCGGTGCGGGCGATGAGGATGAAGGGCTCCTCGGCCAACGCGGTGAAGTCGAAACGCTGGCGCTGCGGATGGTCGGTGAAGCGACCGACCACCAGATCCAGTTGCTTGTGCTCCAGCAGCTTGAGCAGGTGATCGCTGGTGTCTTCCAGCAACTCGATGGTCAGCAGCGGCCGCCGGCCTTTCAGGCGCAGCAGCGTTTCCGGCAGGGCGTGGGCGGTGGCGGCGAAGATCGCACCGACCTTGAGATAGCCATGGCCGCCCTGGCGCAGGCTTTCCAGGCGATAACTGAAGGTCTGGCAGTCATTCAGCGCACGCTGGGCATAGGCCACCACCTCGGCGCCCAGCTCGGTGGCTGGCAGCTCGCGGTTGAGACGCTCGAACAGGGTGAAGCCGAACTGGTTCTCGATGTCGCGCAGCATCTTGCTCACTGCCGGCTGGCTCAGCCCCAGCTGCTGCGCGCTGCTGTGCATGTTGCCGGTGCGCGCCAGGCTGTCGATCAGCGCCAGGTGGCGGAAACGTAGCCAGTTGTGAAGGGTCGGGAGATTGCCGGTTTGGTTCATGGCCGCTGTGCTCAGGAATACTCGATAACCGGATCATATCGCGGACTGACTAATAGTCATTGGTGGTTATCGCGAATGGAGAGATAAGGTCGGCCGGCCTGAGCGCACCCAGGGTGCCTTGCAGGCATTTCCATTCGCATAAGAAGAAGGACTTCGCCATGCCCTACGCTCTCCGCCTTACGCCCAGCAATACCTTGCCTACCGATGGCTTGCGCGGAACCCTCGTCGGTCGTGCCTGGTTGCCCGGAGAGCACGCCGGGCCCGCGCCGATCCTGCTGCGTGAGGACGGTGTCTATGATCTGTCCACATTGGCGCCAACCCTGAGCGGGCTGTTCGAGCAGGAGGGCCTGCTGCCCAGGCTGAAGAGCCTGCGCGGTACGCCGTTGTGCAGTGTCGAGGCCTTGCTGGGTAACAGCGGTGCTGACTTCAATCCCGAGCTGCCGAGCCTGCTGGCGCCTGCCGACCTACAGGTGCTCAAGGCAGCAGGGGTGACCTTTGCTTCGAGCATGATCGAGCGCGTGATCGAAGAGCGTGCTGGTGGCGATGCCAGTCTGGCCGAAGGTGTTCGGGCCAAGGTCAGGGATGTGCTCGGCGAGGATTTCGCCAGCATCAAGCCGGGCTCGGAGAAGGCTCAGCAGGTCAAGGCGCTGCTGCAGGAGCAAGGCCTGTGGTCGCAGTATCTGGAAGTAGGGATCGGCCCGGACGCCGAAATCTTCACCAAGGCGCCTGTGCTGGCCGCCGTTGGCAGTGGCGCGGAGATTGGCATCCATCCCGGTTCGGTGTGGAACAACCCGGAGCCGGAAGTGGTGCTGGCCGTCAACAGCCGTGGCGAGGTACTGGGCGCGACGTTGGGCAACGACGTCAACCTGCGCGACTTCGAAGGCCGTAGTGCGCTGCTGCTGAGCAAGGCCAAGGACAACAATGCGTCCTGCGCCATTGGCCCGTTCATCCGCCTGTTCGACGACACGTTCGACATCGACGATGTACGCAACACCGTGGTTCGCCTGCGGGTCGAGGGTGACGACGGTTATGTGCTGCAGGGCAGCAGCTCGATGGACAAGATCAGCCGCGATCCGCTGGATTTGGTCGAGCAGGCGCTCAACCGCAATCACCAGTACCCGGATGGCTTCCTGTTGTTCCTCGGTACCCTGTTCGCTCCGACCGAAGACCGCGATGCCCCAGGCGGTGGCTTCACCCACAAGCTGGCCGATCGCGTGATCATCAGCAGCGAGCAACTCGGCGCCCTGCACAACAGCGTCAACCACAGCGACAAGGCACCGGTCTGGCAGTTCGGCCTCAACGCACTGATGAGCAACCTGGCTGCGCGCGGCCTGCTCTAGCAGGCGTAAGGTCGGCTAGTCGTAGGGTGGGTTAGCCGCCTGCCACGCTGTCCAGTCGTTACACGACCACTGTGGCGGCGTAACCCACCCTACTGGCGTCACTGCAGTCTGTGCTCGTCCTGCGCCGACGTGAGCTGCGCCATGAACAGGCGACTGATCGAGGACAGGCTCACGCCGCGCCGGGTGATCAACTGATAAGGCTCGCTGCGGCTCTTCAGGCTCAACGGCAGGATGCAGGTCATGCCGAAGCCGGTGCAGAAACGCGCCACATCGGTCGATAACAGGGCCACCAGGTCGACATTCTTCTGCAGCAGCGACAGCGTGGTGAAAGCCGAGGTGGTTTCCAGCAGGTGCAAGGGAAAGCGCAGTCCTGCCTGCTGGAATTCGTGTTCCAGCGAGAGCCGCATCGGCATGTTGGCCGAGTAGACGACCCAGCGACTGTCGGCCAGGTTGGCCAGTTCCAACTGCGCACTGCCTGCCAGCGGGTGGTTGCGGTTGGCGACCACGGCCAGGGTTTCGTCGCGAACATCGATGCAGTCGTACTGCTCCGGCTGGCGGCTGATGCTGGTGCGACAGATCGCCAGATCCAGGCGCCCCTGATCGAGCAGGCTGAGCAGGCGCGCGCTGGTGTCCTCGACGATTTCCACCGACAGATCCGGGTGCGCCTCCAACAGGCGCGTCAGGGCATCGCTCATGAACGGTACCGCGCCCATGATCACGCCGATGGACAGGCGTCCGCCGTGGCCCTGGAGAATGCCGAGCATTTCTTCGCGTAGATGGGTCAGGTCGGTCTGGATCAGCTTGGCGTAGCGAATCGCACAGTGTCCCAGCTCGTTGGCTTCCAGGCCGCGATTGGTGCGTACGAACAGCGGAGCGCCGAGGGTGGTTTCGATTTCCTGCAGCGCCTTGGTCGCCCCCGGCTGGCTGATCGACACCAGTTCGGCGGCCTTGATCAGCGAGCCTTGCTCGCCAAGGGCGATCAGCAGGCGCAACTGCCGGAAGCGCAGGCGGGAGAAGATGGAGGAGACAGATGGCAGCATGTATAGCTTTCTCTTATAGCAGTATCAGCGCCTCTCATTAGTCAGGGGCGCCTCGATCCCATAGTTTGCCTGGGCGGCAAGGCGATTCGGGAAGCTGTTCGAGTGATCTTACTCGACGTTTTCCGCTGCCTGCTATTACAAAAACAAGCAGAGGCTCCCCCATGGCACTGATCAACTACCTCACCCAAGTCCAGTTCGGTTATGACGCCCTCGGCCAGTTGGCCGCCGAGTGTCAGCGCATTGGTATCACCCGGCCCTTTATCGTCACCGATACGGGGGTGCGTGCCGCAGGTATCGTCGACAAGGTGCTGGGGCAGCTGAGTGACCCGGCTGTCGCGGAAGTTTTCGACCAGACGCCGCCCAACCCGAACGAAGGCGTGGTGCGCGCTGCGGCTGCGCGTTATCGCGATGGCGGCTTCGACGGCATCATCGCGGTCGGTGGTGGTTCTTCCATCGACCTGGCCAAGGGCGTGGCCGTGTGCGGTACCCATGAAGGCCCGCTGAAACAATTCGCCGTGATCGAAGGTGGCCTGACCCGCATCACCGCGGCCACCGCACCGGTGATTGCCATCCCCACCACCGCCGGCACCGGCAGCGAAGTCGGTCGCGGCGCCATCCTGATTCTCGATGACGGGCGCAAGGTCGGTGTCATCTCGCCCTATCTGATCCCGCGCTCGGCCATCTGCGACCCCGAGCTGACCCTTGGCCTGCCGGCGCAACTGACCGCTGCCACGGGGATGGATGCCATCGCCCACTGCCTGGAAACCTTCATGGCGCCGGCATTCAACCCGCCAGCCGACGGCATTGCGCTCGATGGCCTGTGGCGCGCCTGGCGGCATATCGAACGTGCCACCCGCACCCCCGGTGACCGGGACGCGCGACTGAACATGATGAGTGCCTCGATGCAGGGCGCCCTGGCGTTCCAGAAGGGCCTGGGTTGCGTGCACAGCCTCAGCCACTCCCTCGGCGGCATCAACCCGAGGCTGCACCACGGCACCCTCAACGCGGTATTCCTGCCGGTGGTGATCGCCTTCAACGCGCAGTCCGACTCGGTACGCGATGAGCAGAAGCTGCAGCGCATCGCACAGGCCATGGGCTTGGGTAGCGCCGAGGAAATCATCCCGGCGATCCGCGAGATGAACCGCCGCCTCGGCATGCCGGCGGGCCTGGCGCAGATGGGCGTGGACGAGTCGATGTTCCCGGCGATCATCGAAGGTGCGCTGGCCGACCATAGCCACAAGACCAACCCGCGGGTGGCAAGTGCCGAGGACTACGCCGAGTTGCTGCGCCAGTCCATGTGAGTGGCTGGCTAGGCGCCTTCGTACAGGGCGTCCTGCTCGCTACGCAGATGTTCCAGCAGCAGGCTCGCCAGCGGTGACAGGCTGCTGCCGCGACGGTGGATGATCGAGCATGGCTCGTTGCGCGACTGCAGTTCCAGCGGCAGTCGTCGCAGCAGGCCGAAGCCTTCGCTGGAGCAGGCGATGGAGTAGGGCATCACCGCCACCAGCTGCGGGTCTTCCTGCAGCAGGCTGAGCATGGTGAAGGTCGACGAGGTTTCCAGCGGGTAACGCGGGAACTCCAGGCCGGCCTCGCCGAATTCGCGCTCCAGCACCGTGCGCATCGGCGTGCCGGTGGGGTAGACCACCCAGCTGCAGTCGCTCAGATCGGCCAGGCTCAGCGCGGGGTTGTCCTGTTGCGGATGCTGGGGGGCAGCCACCAGCGCCAGGCGCTCGGCATGCAGGCTCAGACACTCGTAGGCGTCCGGATGCTGGCTGCCGCTGGTGCGGGCGATGGCCAGATCCAGGCGGCCTTCATCGAGCAGCTTGAGCAAACGTGGGCTGATGTCTTCGACGATCTGCACGGAAATGTCCGGCTGCGCCTGACGCAAGCCGGTCAGGGCGCGCAACACCAGCGGTACCGAGCCGGCGATGGTGCCTACGGCCAGGTGACCGCCATGGCCCTGGAGGATGCCCTGCATCTCGTCATGCAGGTGCGCCAGGTCGTTGTGGATAAGGCGCGCGTAGCGGATCACGCAGCGCCCCATGTCATTGGCCTGCAGGCCCTGCGCCGTGCGCAGGAACAGCGGTGTACCGAAGGTCGTCTCGATCTCGTGCAGCGCCTTGGTTGCACCGGGTTGGCTGATGGCGATGCGTTCGGCGGCACGGTGCAGCGTCCCCAGTTCGTCGAGGGCGATCAGCAACCGCAACTGGCGGATGCGCAGGCGGGAAACGATATAGGTCAGTGGCTGCAGCATGGGGATGACGAAAAGTTATCACCTAATCAGAAGCTTTCATTAGGCAGCACTGCGGGCAATTTTTAAAGTGCTGGCCAAGCAACGCCGCAATGGCGGCGGAAAAAGAACAACAGGAGTAGCGCAATGCGGTTGATTCAGTTTGAGAACGAACAGGGCCAGCGCCAGGTTGGCGTCGTCGGGGACGCACGCATCAGCGTGGTCAAGGGCGTTGCCACTACCCGCGAGCTGGCGTTGCAGGCGATCCGTAACGGCCATGGCCTGATCGCCGAGATCGAGCGCCTGGGTGTCGAGCAGGGCCCGGTCTACGCCGAACTGATCGAACAGAACCGCGTGCTGGCGCCGCTGGATCACACCGACCCGGCTCACTGCCTGGTATCCGGCACCGGTCTGACCCACCTGGGCAGCGCCTCCACCCGCGACAAGATGCACCAGCAGGTCGAGGCGCAGCAGGCCGAAGGCAAGCTCACCGACACCATGCAGATGTTCCAGTGGGGCATGGCTGGCGGTCGTCCTGCGGCTGGCAGCGAAGGCGCCCAGCCGGAGTGGTTCTATAAAGGTGACGGCAGCATCGTGGTGCGCCCCGGCGCCGACTTCCCGGTACCGGACTTCGCCGAAGACTTCGGTGAAGAACCCGAGCTGACCGGCCTGTACGTGATTGGCGACGATGGCCAGCCGTATCGCATCGGCTTTGCCCTGGGCAACGAGTTCTCCGACCACGTCGTCGAGCGCAAGAACTACCTGTACCTGGCCCACTCGAAGCTGCGCTTCTGCTCCTTCGGCCCGGAAATGCTGATCGGCGAGCTGCCGCGGCACCTGTCCGGTGTCAGCCGCATCCGCCGTGGCGACCAGGTGCTGTGGGAGAAAGAGTTCCTCTCTGGTGAGGACAACATGTGCCACACCCTGGAAAACCTCGAATACCACCACTTCAAGTACCGCCAGTTCCTGCGCCCTGGCGATGTCCACGTGCATTTCTTCGGCACCGCGACCCTGTCGTTCGCCGACGGCATCAAGGCGCAACCGGGCGATACCTTCGAGGTCAGCCTCGATGCCCTGGGTGAGCCGCTGCGCAACGGTATCAGCGTGCATGCGCCGGCTGTGAAGGTCGGTGGTGTTCGCCAACTGTAAGGATCTGCCAGGCCCGGCAGCCTTGCTGTCGGGTCGAAATTCCGCTCGGCGGATTCGGATTACGCCCTCACAAGGGGACGAATGCCGAAGTTATCACTTATCATACGTCTGACAACTGCATTGCCAGTTGCCAATCCCTGGCCCAAAAAGCCGGGGCCTCATTCATTTTCATTGTCCCTGGCGGCGACCCCGTCGCCCCACCTGACAGGAGAACGCCATGCTGAGTCTGACTGGCCACAATTACATCGGCGGTGAGCGCCGCGCCGCCGGCACCGTCGTGCACAAGAGCCTCGACGCCAGCAGCGGTGAAGCGCTGCCCTACACCTTTATCCAGGCCACAGCCGAAGAAGTCGACGCTGCTGCCCAGGCTGCCGCCGCCGCTTACCCGATTTACCGCAACCTGTCGGCCGAGCGTCGCGCCGAGTTCCTCGACGCCATCGCTGACGAACTCGATGCCCTCGGTGATGAGTTCGTCGCCCTGGTCACTCGCGAAACCGCGCTGCCTGCCGGCCGCATCCAGGGCGAACGTGGTCGTACAAGTGGCCAGATGCGCCTGTTCGCCAAGGTGCTGCGCCGTGGTGACTTCTACGGTGCGCGTATCGACCGCGCCCTGCCGGATCGCCAGCCGCTGCCGCGTCCGGATCTGCGTCAGTATCAGATCGGCGTAGGCCCGATCGCCGTGTTCGGCGCTAGCAACTTCCCGCTGGCCTTCTCCACCGCTGGTGGCGATACCGCTTCGGCCCTGGCTGCCGGTTGCCCGGTCGTATTCAAGGCGCACAGCGGCCACATGGCCACCGCCGAGTGCGTGGCTGACGCGATCATCCGCGCCGCCGAGAAAACCGGCATGCCGAAAGGCGTGTTCAACATGATCTTCGGTTCCGGCGTCGGCGAAGCGCTGGTCAAGCATCCGGCCATCCAGGGCGTGGGCTTCACCGGTTCGCTGAAAGGTGGCCGTGCCCTGTGCGACCTGGCCGCTGCCCGTCCGCAGCCGATCCCGGTGTTCGCCGAGATGTCCAGCGTCAACCCGGTGGTCATCCTGCCAGGCGCCCTGCAGGCCCGTGGCGCCACCATCGCCAAGGACCTGGCTGGTTCCGTGGTGCTGGGTTGCGGTCAGTTCTGCACCAACCCGGGCCTGGTTATCGGTATCCGTGGTGCCGAGTTCAATGACTTCGTCGCTGGCCTGGCCGATGCCATCGCTGCCCAGCCGGCGCAGACCATGCTCAACGCTGGCACCCTGCGCAGCTACGCGGGCGGCCTGGCCCAGCTCAACGCCCATGCCAAGGTCACTCACCTGGCCGGTAACGAGCAGTCCGGCAACCAGGCTCAGCCGCAGCTGTTCAAGGCTGACGTGAGCATGCTGCTCGAAGGTGACCACCTGCTGCAGGAAGAAGTCTTCGGCCCGACCACCATCGTCGTCGAAGTGGCCGATCGCGACGAGCTGACCCGCGCGCTGCAAAGCATGCACGGCCAGCTGACCGCGACCCTGATTGCCGAGCGTGACGACCTGCTGGCCTTCCGTGACCTACTGCCGCTGCTGGAAGTGAAGGCTGGCCGCGTGCTGCTCAACGGCTACCCGACCGGCGTCGAAGTGTCCGACACCATGGTTCACGGCGGCCCGTACCCGGCGACCTCCGACGCCCGTGGCACCTCGGTCGGCACCCTGGCGATCAACCGCTTCCTGCGCCCGGTCTGCTACCAGAACTACCCGGACGAAGTACTGCCCGAGGCGCTGCAGAACGCCAACCCGCTGGGCATCCAGCGTCTGGTTGACGGTGTGCACACCCGTGATGCCCTGAGCTGAGTCTTTCAGCTCGACCCCATGATGCTGCGCCCGTCCCGGCGCAGCGTTATCTCTCGCGGTGCTTTGGCACCGCTTTTTTTAACCTGTCGAAGACAACAACAAGATATGACACCTACTTTCTGCCGTACCCCGCTGTTTGCCGCCTGTAGCCTGGTCAGCGCCATCGCTGCTCTGCCTGTAGGCAGTGTCCACGCCGCCGGCTTCGTCGAAGATGCCAAGGTCACCCTCGGCCTGCGCAACTACTACTTCAACCGCAATTACCTCAACAGCACCGATCCGCGAATTCAGGGCGAACTCCAAGGCCAGGCCGAAGGCTGGACGCAGAGCTTCATCCTCGACGCCCGTTCCGGCTACACCCAAGGCACCGTCGGCTTCGGCCTCGACGTGCTGGGCCTGTACAGCATCAAGCTGGACGGCAACCGTGGCGCCGCCAACACCCAGCTGCTGCCGATCCACGACGACGGCCAGGCCGCTGATGACTTCGGCCGCACTGCCGTAGCCGCCAAAGCCAAGCTGTCCAAGACCGAGCTGAAGGTCGGTGAGTGGTTCGCCGTGCTGCCGATCCTGCGTGCCGACGACGGCCGCTCGCTGCCGCAAACCTTCCAGGGCGCACAACTGACCTCCAACGAGATCGACGGCCTGACCCTGTATGGCGGCCAGTTCTGGAAGAACAGTCAGCGTAACGATGCCAGCCGCGAAGAAATGGCGTTCAACTCGGGCACTCCCTTTGGTCTCGTCGAGGGTGATGACTTCAACTTCGCCGGTGGTGAGTACCGTTTCAATGGCAACAACACCATGGTCGGCGCCTGGCATGCCCGCCTGGAAAACGTCTATCAGCAGAGCTACGTACAGCTGACCCATAGCCAGCAGGTCGGTGACTGGGTGCTGGGCGCCAACCTGGGTTATGTCACCGGCAAGGAAGAAGGTTCGGCCAAGGCCGGCAACCTGGACAACAAGGTCTATCAGGGTGCATTCACTGCCAAGACCGGCAACAACACCTTCATGGTCGCTTACCAGAAGCTCAGCGGTGATACCAAGTTCATGCGTATCGACGGCACCAGCGGCGGCACCTTGGTCAACGACGGTTTCACCAACAGCTACGACAACCCGGAAGAGCGTTCCTGGCAGGTTCGCCATGACTACAACTTCGCCGGCCTCGGCATTCCCGGTCTGACCCTGATGAACCGCTACGTCAGCGGCGACAACATCAAGACCTCCAACCGTGACAACGCCGAAGAGTGGGGCCGCGAGTCCGAGCTGGCCTACACCATCCAGGAAGGCTCGCTGAAGAACCTGAGCATCCGCTGGCGCAACTCCGATGTGCGTCGCGATGTGGGCCAGGATCTGCACGAGAACCGTCTGATCATCAACTACCCGCTGTCGATCCTGTAACGCCCTTGGCACGGCGGGCTCAGCGCCTGCCGTGCCATCCATCCTGCTGCACGCATTGGCTGACGGCCACAGCGTGGAGCGCCTCTGGACGCGGCAAACTGCTTCGCCCAGGGACTCTCACAAGGCCTCGTTGCCCAGTTCCTGGGCTGGATCGGCCAGGCCGCTCAACCAGTAGCGCAGCTCTCTGGAAACCCGACGAGGCTGTTCCAGGGTGGAGAGATGGCCGCATTCTTCGATGACCACCAATCGCGCGCCGGGAATCGTGGTCGCCAGCTCTTCATGCAAGGGTACCGGGGTGATGCTGTCGTCATGTCCGCACAGTACCAGTGTCGGGCACCTGATCTGTGGCAGAAACGGGCGGCTGTCGATGCGGCTGAGAATGGCCTGCTGCTGGCGCATGAATACCTCCGGGCCAAGGCTGTTGGCCATGGCCTGTATCGACTCGATCAACTCCCTATCCCAGAGATGTGCCGGGTGCAGCAGCTTGGGCAACAGGATGGCGACGACCGCCGGAAAGTCGCTTTCGGCAAGCTGCATCAGGTTCTCCCGGGTTTCCATGGCTTCGGCGCTGTCCGCCGTTGCGCTGGTATCGAGCAGAGCCAGGGCCAGCACGCGCTCCGGTGCTTGTCGGATGATTTCCAGGGCGACGTAGCCGCCCATGGATAACCCAGCCAGGGCGAAGCACTCGTCCGGGGCCTGGGCCAGCACGTTGGCAGCGAGTTCGGCGATGGAGTCTGCGCCACTCAGGTCGGCGACCGTGACATGTGCCTGGTCGGCCAGCGCCGCGGCCTGGTGCCGCCACAGGCGGGCATCGCACAGTAGCCCGGGCAATAGCAGCAAGTGGGGTCTGGGTCTGCTCATCTCGGTCATGCTTTCGATCTCCCAGGTGCGAGATTCCTCTCAGGCGTCCGTATGCCCACGCGTGTGGCGTGGGGTGTGCGGGGTCATATTCGTCCGAGCAGTACCAGCACGAGCAGAACGATCAACACCAGGCCCAGGCCGCCGCTGGGCCAATAGCCCCAGTTACGGCTGTGCGGCCATGTGGGAATGGCACCGACCAGCAACAGGATCAGCACGATCAACAATATTGTGCCCAAGGTCATGGGGTTCTCCTTACGGAATGATGGAAGGGATTAGCAGGCGCTGAATCCGTGTTCGGTGCTCTACCTGTATGCACAATGCGCGCGATGCAGGTGACTCATCTGTACGGCATCGAACACAGGACGACGAGCGGGTGCCCTGTGCAGAAACCGTTGCCGTTTCGCAGGCAGGAGGGCCGCAGGGAGAGGGGTAAGGTGAAGTGGTTGGTGAATGCTAGAACAGCAGTTGTTTCGCCTGGACGCTCTTCACCCCGCGCACGTTCTGCGCGAGCTCGATGGCCAGTGCCTGTTCGGCACCATCGTCCACCTTGCCACTGAGAGTCACGATGCCTTTTTCGGTACTGACCTTGATGTCCGAACCACTGACGTTGCTGGAATAGAGCAAGGTGGATTTCACCTTGGTGGTGATCCAGCTATCGGCGATCTCGGTGCCGGCCTGGTCAACCCCGTTCTTGCCGGCGGCGACTACACCCGGCTTGCTCGCCTCGACCTTGAGCTGGTTGTCCACTGCCGAGACGCCGCGGGTGTTGCGCGCCAGGCGACCGGCGAAGTCCTTGTCTGCCGCGCTTTTCGCTGTACCTCTGAGCGTCACCCGGCCGGCTTTGGTTTCCACCTCGGTGGACATGCCATCGGTGTGTTTGCTCCACAGCAGTTTCGATTTGACCGCAGTGGTGATGCTGGCGTCTTCGATGGTTTCGCCGAAACTACTGCGGGCCGTGCCTTTGGCGGGAACGTAATCGGGTTGAACGACGATCTCGTTGTTCACTTCGGTGATGCCGTCGACGCCCTGGGCGATCTCCTCTGCCAGTTCCTTGCTCACGCTTTCTTCGACCTGTCCGCGCAGGGTGGCCTTGCCATTTTTCACTGATACCTTCAGGTCGTTGGCGTGCAGGTAGGGATTGAGCGTGTAGGTCGTCGAGATCTGGCTTTCCTGCCGGGCATCGCTGACTTCATCGGCAACGGTTACGCCGCTCATTGCTGCGAGCGCGAGGCTGATGGCGGAAGCGAGCAGCAATTTGCTGGGATGGATGTTCATGGTGTTTCTCCTTTTACAACGGGGTGAGCCCACGGCCGGTTGGCCGCTTGCTCATGAGCCTTGTCGGCCACTACGCCATGAAGGCGCGGTGGCCTGGATCTATTTGCATTTCTGCAGGAAGACCTTGACCTGCCTTTCGGCTTCGTCGCGGGTGATGGCGTAGCGTTCCTGGATCAGGCTTGCGAGCTTTTGCTCGTGTTCTGCGGACGTGAGCAGTTCATCCGTGGTCAGCCTGCCCCAGGCGATCTTGGCGGCGCCGACCTGCTGCTTCCATCTGCCGTTGAGCGGGGCGGTGCCGGGGGGAGTCATGATTTCTTCGGGTTCTGGCTTGGGCTCGGCCCATCACCTTTGGAGGGCTTGCGTGCTGCCTGGCCGGCGTTGGTGCCGGTAGGTTTGGCGTTGCCCTTGGTGTCCGGCTTGTTGGCCTGAGTGTCGCTATTGTCACGATTGTGGGAGCGTTCGATAGGCTTGTTCATGGTGACCTCTGGGGAAACCCGGAACCCGCGAAATTGCGCAGTGCCGGGGTCGAGACCATGGCAGTCGGAGATGTGCATGTCGGTGCGCTGCCACGCATAGCGGCCGGTGCTGCAGCGGATGCTCGATGCATGGCGCGAACCGATCGGGAAGTTCAGCCTCCTGGGTGCGTTACCGCACCGACGCGACCTGGGCGGGCTGTCACGCTGTTCATCCAATCGCATCCGCCATCGGTGATGCGAACAATGTACTCACGAGGCTGCCATGAACGATTTGAACCAGCGTGAGCGGAGACGGGGCGAGCAACGGGCAGCCGCTGACCCCAGGCAGGAACAGCAAGACCACAACAGGGAGTCTGCGGCTTATCGCCGGCCCGAATGCTCGCAGGGATCGGACAAGGCGAACAGGGAGGACACTCAAGGGATGAGCGCCATATGGCACGCCGAAAGGAATGCGTCCGAACCTCAACGACCTATAGACAAGGGAAATGACCACGACAGGGAGGCAGGCACCTGAAACCGCCTGCTGCTACCTGAACAAGCACGTGGCTGCAGGGCGTGCATGGCTCGGGTCGAGTCGTCGATGCGGGGAGCATCGTTGCCAGATCATCATGCAATCGGCGCAAGCGGAGGGTGTGATGGTCTTTTTGTTGTCGCTGTTGGTTCGTGCGCCTGCATAAGTGCGACAGCGCACAGACAGACTGCCCTGAACTGTCATCGTAGCTTCCCTGGCTTTTGCGCACATGCGATGGCCGAGCACATGTAGAGGTTGTTATGGATAGACCCTCACGCGTTTCCCTCCTGATGCTTGGCGCTGTCCTGGCCTGTGGCTTGAGCATGTCGATAGCCGTGATCATGTGCGCACAGCTGCTGCTGGAGGTACGCCAGGAGCCTTTGCCGAGCAGCTACAGCCGTGCCGTCCCTGTTCTACCTGCCCGCGATGTGGCCCTGAAAACCCCGAATACAAACGGCTTGGCCCATCTCGACGGCTGGATCATGCTCGACTTCGATGCTGGCAACACAGTCGCGCCGGCGAGGAGTATCAGGTTCTAGAACCCGGACAGACACCTCTGACGCCGAGGCGTAGGTCGCGGGCTTCGCACGCCAGTGATTGATTGGTGCTGCCACCTGGCATTGCCCGTGTTGTGTGCCGTAACGAACAGACCGCCTCGGGCGTGCCGAACACACTGCGTGGACGGGACTGAGTGGCACCTTTCTCGCGCCAGGTTCTGGCTCGTCTTGTGCCATGGAGTCTGCCCATGTCCAGCACCGCCTCGGCGCCCGTTGTCAATCGCCTGCTCGACGGCTTGCCGCGTGCCGAACGCAATAGGCTGCTGCAGCGTTGCGAACCGGTGCATCTGGTATTCGGCAGTGTGCTCTGCGAGCCTGATCGGCCGTTCCGTCATCTGTACTTTCCCCTTACCGGTTTCATCTCGATGATCACCACCTTGGAGGGACATCAGCCGCTGGAGCTGGGGCTGATCGGCAACGAGGGCATGCTCGGTGCAACGCTGGTGCTGGATATCAATGCCGCCCCGATCCGGGCCGTGGTGCAGGGTACGGGGAGTGCCCTGAGGATCAGCCTCGGGTCGTTGCGTCAGGCGTTGTGCGACAGTCCTCGTCTGTGTCGTTCTCTGCGGCGTTATCTCTATGTGCTCATGGTGCAGTTAGCGCAAAACGCCGCCTGTGGTCATTTTCACGAACTCGAACCGCGTCTGGCGCGCTGGCTGCTGATGACCCATGACCGCGCCCATGCCGATCACTTTCACCTCACCCATGAGTTTCTCTCCGACATGCTCGGCGTGCGTCGCAGTGGCGTGACCATTGCCGCGGGTGCACTGCAGCAACGACGGCTGATCCGCTATAGCCGTGGTGAAATCACCATCCTCGACCGCCGCGGGCTGGAGGCGACTGCCTGCGGTTGCTACGACGCCATGCTCGAGGATTACCTGCGCTTATTCCCCGCGCACGATGCCGTTGGCGCCAATTGACTGCTCCCGCTAAGCGGGGTGCCGTACAGACGCTGGCGTCTCGCGCGCCCACTGTTGCAGGGCAAGGCGCTGGAAAGCAGGACACTGCTTTACTGCACCTCCATATCCGCAGGAGTGAGTCATGAACAAAGATCAAGTGAAAGGCCAGGTCAAGCAGGTGAAGGGGCAGGTCAAGGAGAGTACGGGCAAGCTCATCGGCGACAAGTCGCTGGAGCGCAAGGGCAAGGTGCAGGACATCGCCGGCAAGGTTCAAGAAAGGTATGGCGACCTCAAGGAAGATCTCTCGAACGAGCGTTGAAACACGTCAGACGCTACCCCTGCACCCAGACCATAACGCTCGGCAGTGCGCCGATCTATTCGGATCCGCCAGCTACGTGCCGGCGGATCGTTATCTTCAGGAGCCACGCATGCAAAGCCCAACGAACGCGCCGCAATCCGGCGTCAATGGCCAAGGTCGTGTAACCCCATCGAGTGCATCGCTCGACAAAGCCTCACCGAGCCTTTCCCAGGAGTTCAACAGCTTCCTCGCGGATGTCGAGGATCTGTTCAAGGAAACCGCCTCGCTCACCGGAGCCGATCTGGATCAATTCAAGGCCAGGCTGGGCACGCGTATCGCAACGGCCAGGGCATCTCTGGAGAGCATGGGCGACGTGATCGTCGAGCGCGCCCAGAACACTGCCAGCGCGACCAACGACTACGTGCATGAGCGCCCCTGGAGCGTGATCGGCGTCAGCGCGGCAGCCGCTTTCCTGGTCGGGCTGCTGGTCGCCCGTCGCGGATAACGATGAGTCTGCTCGAGTGCCTACTGGGCTCGCTTGCAGGGTGGGTTCGTGGATCAGGTCGTTCTTCACGTGGCGGACGCCGCCAATGGCACTGGTGACCTGAACCGACTGGTCGGCCTGTCACTGAGAATCGACGGAGCCGGTCAGTTGCACTGCCTGGGCGCGATGCCTGCTTGATTGTGGCTTATTCGCGGGTCTGTACGCCTGCGCACCAGACGCATCAGTTGCCCCCTCGATATGACGAAACCAGGACATGCAGGGCGGCGCGTCGATGGTCGAAATGAACCATCGACGCGCCGGCGTGGCTCAACGCTCAGCCTGCACGGCCTGGATGATCACCTTGGCCACTTCGGCAGGCTGCGATTGCTGCGGCACGTGGCTGGCGTCGATTTCCGTGCTGCGCGCGTCGATCTTCTTGGCGAAGTCACGCTGCATTTCCGGCACGATCATGCGGTCTTCACTGGCGACGATGTACCAGGACGGCTTCTGCTTCCAGGCTGCGACGGTGGTGCGCTCATCGAAGGCCGCCGCACGGATCGGGCCCTGGGTGGCGGTCATGATTGCCGTTTGCTCGGCTGGCAGATCCTGGGCGAAATCGGTGGCCATGCCCTGTGGCGTCAGGTAGAGGAAACCGTTCTTGTCGGCTGCGATCTGGCTCGAACCCGGCGCGGTGCGATAACCGCTGTAGAGTTCTCCGCTGGACTGGCCGGCGTTCGGTGCGAAGGCGGCGACGTAGACCAGGCTGCGCACTTTCTCGTCGGCACCGGCCTGGCTGATCACCGTGCCGCCCCAGGAGTGTCCGACCAGTACCACATCGCCTTCCTGATTGTTCAGCACGCGTTGGGTGGCGGCGACGTCGTCGGCCAGCGAGGTCAGCGGGTTTTGTACCACGGTGACCTTGATGCCTTTTTCCTGCAGCAGCGGCACGACCTTGGCCCAGTCGGAACCATCGGCGAAGGCGCCGTGGACGATCACCACCGAAGGCTTGGCATCGGCAGCCTGGCTGCTGGCGGCGAAGAAGGGGCTGGCGATGGCGAGTGCCAGGATAAGCGGCTTGGTATTGAACATGATGGAATCTCCTGTGCTTGGGGGAGTTCAGTGTCGATAATGCGGCGGTATCCCGGTATCGGTCGTTTATCCGAGGCCAGCGAAAAACTGGAGAGCTGCAATGCAGGTGAATGACGCCGTCGCGCTCGAAGACGCCATGCTGGCGCTGGCCATGGTCGGCGACCTGAGCATGGGCCAGCCCATCGACCAGTCGCGGCGCACTGCACGCCTGGCGCAATGGCTGGTACAGGCCAGTGGCGGCGATCAGGCCCAGGAGAATGCCGCCCGACAGGTGGCATTGCTGCGCTGGTCCGGTTGTACCGCCAACGCCGATGGCTTCATGCGCCTGTTCGGTGATGATGTGAGCGGCCGCCGCGACATGCTCGCGCATACCCTCGATGCCGCCGGCCAGCGTGCCATGCTGCGCACCACACCGTTGGCCGTGGTGCATTGCGAAGTGGCCGGCGAGGTTGCCCGTACGCTCGATCTGCAGGCCGAGGTCGAGATGGGGCTGCGGCATATCTTCGAATGCTTCGACGGCAGCGGCCGGCCACAAGGCCTGCATCATCCTGATATTCCCGACGTGGTTTACCACGTGGTACTGGCAGGCGATCTGGAAATCCTCTCGCGGGTGCATGGTCTTGAAGCTGCGTTGCAGTGGATCGGATCTCAGGGTGATCGCCGTTATCCCGCGGCGCTCGCTGACCTGCTCATATGTCATGCGGCGGATTGGCTGGAAGCCTTGCGCACGCCAGAGGTGATGCCGCCCGCTGCCGGGGCAGAGGTTTCCCTGACCCTGGTTGGCGATGTGATCGACCTCAAATTGCCCTGGTTGGCTGGCTATTCACGCCAGGCGGCCAGCCTGGTGCGTGATGCTGGCCGGCTTCTGGGCCTGCCCGAGCCGCGCATCGAGTTGCTGGCCAAGGCGGCGCTGATCCACGGCATGGGCCGGGCGGCAGTGCCCAATCGAATCTGGAGCACGCCGGGCCCGCTGCTTGAGGGCGACCTCGAATCGGTACGCCTGGTGCCGTATTGGACGCACCGCGCTTGCAGTCAGATCGGTGGCCTGAGCGAAGCCGGACAACTGGCTGCGCACGCCTACGAACGGCTGGATGGCAGCGGCTATTTCCGCTCACTGAGCGGTGATGCCCTGAGCGCCGAACACCGACTGCTGAGCGCGGCGCTGGCCTGGCTGGCACTGCGCGGCGATCGCCCGTGGCGCGCAGCCTTCAGCGATGAACAGGCCGCTCGGCTGTTGCAGGCTGAGGCCGAGCAAGGTCGTTTCGATCCTCGTGCCTGCCAGGCCGTGATCAGTGCCGCGCATGGCGAGCAGGCGCCGCTGCTCAGCAAGCCTGGCAACGGCCTGCTCAGCGAACGCGAGGCGCAAATCCTTCAGCGCATCAGCACCGGGGCAAGCAACAAGGAAGTAGCACGCGACCTGGGCATCAGCCCGAGCACCGTGCGCACCCATGTCGAAAGCATGTTCCGCAAGCTACAGTGCTCGACGCGTGCGGCGGCGACTTTGAAGGCGCTGACGTTGGGGGTGATTTGAGGGATCAGTCGCCCCCTCCACCGCCACCATCGCCCCCGCCGCCCGAGTCGAAGCCCCCGTCACCGAATCCAGGACTGGAGTCCTGCCCGCTCAGGCCGCTGCGCTTCCTCTTGCCCGGACGCGTCCTGGGTCTGGAGCGCTGCCAGGAATAGATGAAGATCACCACGAACCCGGCGGCGATCAGTAGCAGAATATCCATGTGTATTTCCCTCCATTACCTGGCGCTCATCCTAGGACGTAATGACGCTCGAAGTAAGGCTGAGGGAAGCGCATAAACGCAGAAGCCCGCACATTGGCGGGCTTCTTAAATGGCGCACTCGGCGGGATTCGAACCCACGACCCCTGCCTTCGGAGGGCAGTACTCTATCCAGCTGAGCTACGAGTGCGTTGCGGGGCGCAATCATACGCATCTCGGCGGTTAGCGTCCATTCTGCATGAGTGTGCATTATTCAGAACGCGCTTTACACTTTTGAGCCTATTCAAAGGCTGTTTGGGAAGTTTTTGTCATTATTTTGCGGTTTTTGTCTGGCCGCCTATTGCCCTTTACCCCGGCCGATCCTAGGATTCGTTTGAGATTTCAAACGGCGTGTTCGGTCATTCTGAACCCTCACACGTTCAACGGCTCTGAATCCATTACCAGGCCCCGCACGGCTCATGTTCAGCCTGCGGGTTCTGTCCGTGACTCCAACGACTTACGCCGACGCCCGGGTGTCGGAACTGAAGGAGACTGCCATGCAACTGAAAGACCCCCAGCTGCTGCGCCAACAGGCTTACATCGATGGCCAGTGGCTGGACGCCGACAGCGGTCAGACCATTGCCGTGAACAACCCGGCCACTGGCGAGATCATTGGCCATGTTCCGAAGATGGGCCGCGCGGAAACCCGCCGCGCCATCGAGGCTGCCGAGAAGGCGCTGCCGGCCTGGCGTGCGCTGACCGCCAAGGAGCGTGCCAACAAGCTGCGTCGCTGGTTCGAGCTGCTGATGGAAAACCAGGATGACCTGGGCCGTCTGATGACCCTGGAGCAGGGCAAGCCGCTGGCCGAGGCCAAGGGAGAGATCGCCTACGCCGCCTCCTTCATCGAGTGGTTCGCCGAAGAAGCCAAGCGCGTCTACGGTGACGTGATCCCCGGTCACCAGCCGGACAAGCGCCTGATCGTGATCAAGCAGCCGATCGGCGTCACTGCGGCCATCACCCCATGGAACTTCCCCGCCGCGATGATCACCCGCAAGGCCGGCCCGGCCCTGGCCGCCGGTTGCACCATGGTGATCAAGCCGGCTTCGCAAACCCCGTTCTCCGCCCTGGCCCTGGTCGAGTTGGCCGAGCGCGCCGGCATCCCCAAAGGTGTGCTGAGCGTGGTCACCGGCAGCGCCGGCGAAGTGGGTGGCGAGCTGACCAGCAACCCCATCGTGCGCAAGTTGTCCTTCACTGGCTCGACCGAGATCGGTCGTCAGCTGATGGCCGAGTGCGCCCAGGACATCAAAAAGGTGTCGCTGGAACTGGGCGGCAACGCGCCGTTCATCGTCTTCGATGACGCCGACCTGGACGCTGCCGTCGAAGGCGCGCTGATCTCCAAGTACCGCAACAACGGCCAGACCTGCGTCTGCGCCAACCGTATCTATGTGCAGGACGCGGTCTACGACGCTTTCGCCGAGAAGCTGATCGCTGCCGTATCCAAGCTGAAGATCGGCAACGGTCTGGAAGACGGCACCACCACCGGCCCGCTGATCGACAGCAAGGCCGTGGCCAAGGTGCAGGAGCACATCGAGGACGCCGTGGGCAAAGGCGCCAAGTTGGCCCTGGGCGGCAAGCCGCACGCGCTCGGCGGCACCTTCTTCGAGCCGACCATTCTGCTCGATGTGCCGAAAACCGCAGCAGTGGCCAAGGAAGAGACCTTCGGCCCGCTGGCACCGCTGTTCCGCTTCAAGGACGAGGCCGAAGTGATCGCCATGGCCAACGATACCGAGTTCGGCCTGGCCTCCTACTTCTACGCCCGTGACCTGGGCCGCGTGTTCCGCGTGGCCGAAGCGCTGGAGTACGGCATGGTGGGTATCAACACCGGCCTGATCTCCAACGAAGTCGCGCCGTTCGGCGGCGTGAAGGCTTCCGGCCTGGGCCGCGAAGGCTCCAAGTACGGGATCGAGGACTACCTCGAGATCAAGTACATGTGCCTGGGCGGCATCTGATGCCAAGACGGGGCAAGGTGCGAAAGAGCGTGCGGCGCCCCGGTTGTAAGTCGTAACCCTATTGAGTCCCTTGCGGCCCGGTTCAGTCGATTATCGCATGCTGAACCGACCACCCGCCGGGGGCGACCATGAGGACACCATGAGCAAGACCAACGAATCCCTGCTGCAACGCCGCCAGGCCGCCGTACCGCGCGGTGTCGGCCAGATCCACCCGATTGTCGCCGAGCGCGCCGAAAACGCCACCGTGTGGGACGTCGAAGGCCGCGAGTACATCGACTTCGCCGGCGGTATCGCCGTGCTGAACACCGGCCACCTGCATCCGAAGGTGATCGCCGCCGTTCAGGAGCAGCTGACCAAGCTGACCCACACCTGCTTCCAGGTGCTGGCCTATGAGCCCTACATCGAGCTGTGCGAAGAAATCGCCAAGCGCGTGCCGGGCGACTTCGCCAAGAAGACCCTGCTGGTCACCTCCGGCTCCGAAGCTGTCGAGAACGCCGTGAAGATCGCCCGTGCCGCCACTGGCCGCGCTGGTGTTATCGCTTTCACCGGCGCCTACCACGGCCGCACCATGATGACCCTGTCGCTGACCGGCAAGGTCGTGCCGTACTCCGCCGGCATGGGCCTGATGCCCGCTGGCGTGTACCGTGCCCAGGCACCGTGCCCGCTGCATGGCGTGAGCGAGGACGAGTCCATCGCCAGCATCGAGCGCATCTTCAAGAACGACGCGCAGCCGCAGGACATCGCCGCGATCATCATCGAGCCGGTGCAGGGCGAGGGCGGCTTCTACGTCAACTCGCCAGCCTTCATGCAGCGCCTGCGCGCCCTGTGCGACCAGCACGGCATCCTCCTGATCGCTGACGAAGTGCAGACCGGCGCCGGCCGTACCGGCACCTTCTTCGCCACCGAGCAGCTGGGCGTGGTGCCGGATCTGACCACCTTCGCCAAGTCCGTTGGCGGCGGCTTCCCGATCTCCGGCGTATGCGGCAAGGCCGAGATCATGGACAAGATCGCCCCCGGTGGCCTGGGCGGCACCTATGCCGGCAGCCCGATCGCCTGCGCTGCGGCCCTGGCCGTACTCAAGGTGTTCGACGAAGAGAACCTGCTGGCCCGCTCCAACGCCGTGGGCGAGAAGCTCAAAGCCGGCCTGAGCAAGATCGCCGAGAAGCACAAGGTGATCGGTGACGTACGCGGCCTGGGCTCGATGGTCGCCATCGAGCTGTTCGAGGGCGGTGACGTGCACAAGCCGGCTGCCGAGCTGGTGGGCAAGATCGTCGCCAAGGCGCGCGACAAGGGCCTGATCCTGCTGTCATGTGGTACCTACTACAACGTCATCCGCTTCCTGATGCCCGTCACCATCCCTGACGCGCAACTGGAGAAAGGTATTGCCATCGTCGCCGAGTGCTTCGACGAGCTGGCCTGAGCTGGAACATGAGCGCGCTTCTGCGCGCTCAGGAAAGGACCCGCCTTGATGCGGGTCTTTTTTTGTCTGGCCGTTTCGTCGCGCGCGCCTTGCGCGGCGAGATTGCCGGTGCACAAGGCGCGTTATGCACGACGTTCAACGGCGGGAAAAAAGCCCGCACGCGGCGGGCCAAAGGGTGACAAGCAACAGCAGGATTCGGGGTGGCGGGAACCTGCCAGGCACTTCCCAGTCAAGTGCTTACTTGGGTTCGAAGATCACATAGACCTTGCGGCAGGCTTCGAGCACCTCCCAGGTGCCGGAAAAGCCGGCAGGAATCACGAAGCGGTCGCCCGTGCGCACGGTCTTGGCGTTGCCATTGGTATCACGTAGCACGGAAACACCCTGCAGGATTTCGCAGTATTCGTGCTCGGTGTAGTTCACCGTCCACTGGCCGACGGCGCCCTCCCAGATGCCGGTGCTGAACTGACCGCACGGACTGCTGTAATGGTTGCGTACGCTTTGCTCGGGGTCGCCCTTGAGCACTTTTTCCGGTGCGGGACGGTAGTGTTCAGCGGCCGTGCCGGCCTGGGCGAAGTCGACGATCTGATCGATGTTCATCTGGCTGTTCCGTGGTTTCGGTGGCGGCAACCGCGTGACCAGCGGGGCCGTCACGGGAAAGTCGTGGCAGCAGTCTATGTTTAAAAAAACGAACATGACAAGGGCTTTTGCCAGCCTGTGTCAAAAATATTGAAAAGCCACAGCCCTCTGGTTTAGTGTGGCGAACAGGATTTGGCCAGCGACCTGGCCTTGCAGAATTATTGACAGTGCGTGCCCTCGCGGGCGCCGCTTCCACCTATTGAGAGGATGCCGGAATGACTAGCTTGACTCGTGCCGACTGGGAACAGCGCGCCAAGACCCTGACCATCGAAACCCGTGCTTTCGTTCATGGCGAATATCGCGCCGCCGAGTCCGGCGCCACCTTCGAGTGCATCAGCCCGGTCGACGGCCGCCTGCTCGGCCTGGTGGCCAGCTGTGATCAGGCCGACGCCGAAGTGGCGGTCAAGGATGCTCGCGCCACGTTCGATTCCGGTGTCTGGTCGCGTCTGGCTCCGGCCAAGCGCAAGAAGGTGATGATCCGTTTCGCCGAACTGATCGAGCAGCATGGCGAGGAGTTGGCCCTGCTGGAAACCCTCGACATGGGCAAGCCGATCAGTGATTCGCTGAGCATCGACGTGAACAGCGCTGCCAACGCTATCCGCTGGAGCGGCGAGGCCATCGATAAGATCTACGACGAAGTCGCCGCCACCGCCCATGACGAACTGGGCCTGGTCACCCGCGAGCCGGTGGGGGTGGTCGCTGCAATCGTGCCGTGGAACTTCCCGCTGCTGATGACCTGCTGGAAGCTCGGCCCAGCGCTGGCCACCGGTAACTCGATCATCCTCAAGCCGTCCGAGAAATCGCCGTTGACCGGCATCCGCATCGCCCAGCTGGCCATCGAGGCCGGTATTCCGGCCGGTGTGTTCAACGTGCTGCCGGGCTTCGGCCACACCGTGGGCAAGGCGCTGGCCCTGCACATGGACGTCGACACCCTGGTGTTCACCGGTTCGACCAAGATCGCCAAGCAACTGATGATCTATGCTGGCGAGTCGAACATGAAGCGCGTCTGGCTGGAGGCCGGCGGCAAGAGCCCGAACATCGTCTTCGCCGACGCTCCGGATCTGCAGGCTGCTGCCGAAGCCGCTGCCAGCGCCATTGCCTTCAACCAGGGTGAAGTCTGTACCGCCGGCTCTCGCCTGCTGGTGGAAAACGCCATCAAGGATCGCTTCGTGCCCATGGTGGTCGAGGCGATCAAGGCCTGGAAACCGGGCAACCCGCTGGATCCGGCAACCAATGTCGGTGCGCTGGTCGACACCACGCAGATGAACAACGTGCTGAGCTACATCCAGGCTGGCCATGACGACGGCGCCAAGCTGGTGGCCGGCGGCAAGCGGGTGTTGGAAGAGACTGGCGGCACCTATGTCGAACCGACCATCTTCGACGGCGTGAACAACGCCATGCGCATCGCCAAGGAAGAAATCTTCGGCCCGGTGCTGTCGGTGATCGGCTTCGACAATCAGGACGAGGCCATCGCCATCGCCAACGACACCGTCTATGGCCTGGCGGCAGCGGTATGGACCAGCAACCTGTCGCGCGCCCACCTGGTTGGCAAGGCATTGCGCGCCGGTAGCGTGTGGATCAACCAGTACGACGGCGGCGACATGACCGCGCCGTTCGGTGGCTTCAAGCAGTCCGGTAACGGCCGCGACAAGTCGCTGCACGCATTCGACAAGTACACCGAACTGAAGTCCACCTGGATCAAGCTGTAACGATAGCGGGGCGATCTCCTGGTCGTCGGCCAGGTAATCGGCTTACCTCTCCCATTTATGGAAGAGGGGCTGGGGGAGAGGGCCGAGAATGCAGTGAAACTGCCGGCTACCTCGCTCTTGAAACCTACGGCCGGGTTCCCGAGGAACCCGGCCGTTGTCTTTGCAGTGGCTCGTCAGCCAAGGAACTCGCCAATGCGTTGGGGCACCTATTTCGCCGTTTGTTCGGCGGTCATCAGCATCGGCCTGGCGTTGGGCGTGACCATGCCGCTGGTTTCGTTGCGCCTTGAGAGCTGGGGCTACGACTCCTTCGCCATCGGCGTGATGGCAGCGACTCCGGCAGTCGGCGTGCTGCTTGGTGCGCTGCTGGCCGGGCGTCTGGCGGCGCGCTTCGGTACCACCGGGCTGATGCAGTTGTGTCTGCTGCTGGGCGCGGTGTCGGTGGTGGGGCTGGCGCTGGTGCAGAACTACGCGGTGTGGGTCGGCCTGCGCCTGTTCATCGGCGTGGCACTGACCGTGGTGTTCATCCTCGGCGAAAGCTGGATCAATCAGCTGGCAGTGGAGAAGTGGCGCGGTCGTCTGGTGGCGCTGTACGGCACCGGTTATGCCCTCAGCCAGCTCAGCGGGCCGTTGTTGCTGACGGCGCTCGGTACGGCCACCGATGCCGGCTTCTGGACTGGCGTGTGCCTGCTGATCGGCGGCTCACTGATCCTGCTCGGGCGCACCGGTGCACCCAAGGTGGATGCGCACAGCGCCTCGGGCCGTGGGCTGCTGGTGTTCTGCCGCAAGCTGCCTGCGATTGCCTGGGCGGTGATGCTGTTCGCCTCCTTCGAAGCCATGATGCTGACCCTGCTGCCGATCTACGGCCTGCGCCAGGGCTTCACCCAGGAGGTGGCGCTGTTCATGGTCAGCGTGGTGGTGGTGGGCGATGCGGTGTTGCAGTTGCCCATCGGCTGGCTGGCCGACCGCATGTCGCGGCAGTTGTTGTTCCGCTGCTGCGGCATCGTGCTGCTGGTGTCCAGTCTGGCGATTCCACCGTTGCTGCATACGTCGGTGATCTGGCCGGTACTGGTGGCCTTCGGTGCCAGTGCGGGCGGCCTGTTCACCCTGTCGCTGATCATGATCGGTGAGCGTTACCGCGACGACGAGCTGGTGCGCGCCAATGCCCACGTCGCCCAGCTGTGGGGCTTGGGCTGCCTGATCGGGCCACTGGCCACCGGCGCGGTCAGCCAGTGGCTGAGTGGCCATGCGCTCCCGCTGCTGATGGCCACTGGGGCCTTCGTGTTCATCATCCTCGCCAGCCGGCAGGGTGCCTTCAGCGAGATGGAAACGGCGCGTCCCTGAACCGGCTCAGCGCCACTGCCCGAGATCCTGCGTGTGCTGCAGATCGGCCTCTTCGATCAGCTCGGCGATGGTAGCGCCGATCTGCTTCACCGCTGCCTCGATGGTCGCGCTCGGCGGCTCGGCGTAGTTGAGGCGGATGCAGTTACGGTACTTGCCGGCTGCGGAGAAGATGCTGCCCGGCGCGATCTGGATCTTGTGCGGCAGCAGGGCGCGGTTGAGTTTCAGGCTGTCGAACCCCTGGGGCATCTCCACCCACAGCATGAAGCTGCCCTGCGGGCGGCTGACCCGTGTGCCAGCCGGGAAATAGCGGCTGACCCAATCCACCATCAGGTCGCGGCTGCGCAGGTACTGCGCGCGCATACGTCGTAGGTGCGGTTCGTAGTGCCCGTCCTTGAGGTACTCGGCCAGGGCCAGCTGCGGCAACTGTGCGGTGCTGCCGGTGCCCAGGTACTTCATGTGCACCACTTGCTCGAGATAACGCCCCGGAGCGATCCAGCCGACGCGCAGGCCTGGTGCCAGGGTCTTGGAGAAGGAGCTGCAGAACAGCACGCGGCCGTCCTCGTCGAAGGACTTGATGCTGCGTGGGCGCGGGTAGCTGTAGGCGAGGTCAGCGTAAACGTCATCCTCGATGATGGCCACGTCGAAGCGCTGCGCCAGGGCCACCAGAGCGCGCTTGCTGGCGTCGGGCATGATGTAGCCGAGCGGGTTGTTGCAGTTCGGCGTGAGCTGGATGGCCTTGATCGGCCATTGCTCCAGGGCCATTTCCAAGGCGTCGAGGTTGATTCCGGTGAGCGGGTCGGTGGGCAGTTCCAGCGCCTTCATGCCGAAGCCCTTGAGTGCCTGCATCACGCCATGAAAGCTCGGTGAATCGACCGCGACGATGTCGCCGGGCTGGCAGATGGCGCGCACCGCCGCCGACAGCGCCTCATGGCAACCGGTGGTGACCACCAGGTCTTCGGCTTCCAGTTGGCAGCCGGAGTCGAGCATCAGCCGGGCGATCTGTTCGCGCAGGCGAATGTCGCCGCGAATACCGCCGTAGGTCAGCACCTCCGGATCCTGTCGGCGTGCCTGGCGTGACAGGTTGCGCAGCAGCGGTTTCAGCGTCGGGCCGCTGATGTCCGGGCGACCGCGGCCCAGTTGCAGCATGTCGTGCTGCGGTGAGCTGCTGATCAGCTCCAGCACGTGATCCCACTGCGAAACCTCGACCGGTCTTTGTGCTGCACGGCTGATCTGCGGCAGTGCGGGCACTTGCCGCCCCAGAGGGACGAAGTAGCCGGACTTCGGTCGTGGCGAGGCCAGGCCCATGTCTTCCAGGTGGCGGTAGGCCTGCTGCACCGTGCTGAGGCTGACGCCGTGCTCCTGGCTGAGGCTGCGTACCGACGGCAGGCGGTCGCCGGGGCGGTACAGCCCCTGCTCGATGCGGGTGCCGAGCAGCTCGGCCAGATTCAGATAAAGCGTCATGACAGTCGTCCGGTTCGTACAGGGTGTATTGGCTGAGACCAGTACAGATCAATGCAAAAATTCCCATTCAGGGAAAAATTTGCGAAATCTGTATGGAGTTAATAAGAGTTTTTTGAATCTGTCATGGACTTTCTGTTCTCGGCATTCTGATCACCCATGACAGAAGGCAACGGGAGCGCAAACATGACCGGGTTCAGCAAGACAGATTTTGCCGCAGTGGGCGAGGTTGTACGGGTAGCGGCCGGGAAGGGCGAGGTTCGCTACTTCGGCCGCGACTGGCCGGCTTTCTGGCGGCGTCTTAACACCCGTCGCGTTCTGCTCAAGCTCAATGACCAGCAACTGCGCGATATCGGTCTCAGCCGCGCTCAGGCCGAGCGCGAGGCGAACCTGCCGTTCTGGAAGCTGTGAATGACACCCTGTCGTCGATAGGCGTGCGTTGAAATTCGGAGACACAGATGGTTCCGCTGAACGACTTGCTGCTCTTCGCCGGGGCAGCATTGTTGATGGTGCTGACGCCGGGCCCGAACATGATCTACCTGATCTCGCGTTCCATTTGTCAGGGGCGCAAGGCAGGCGTGATCTCGCTGCTGGGTGTCATCCTGGGCTTTCTCGTGCACATGTTCGCCGCAGCACTGGGCATCACGGCCCTGTTTCTGGCGATTCCCATCGCCTATGACCTGCTCAAATGGGCGGGGGCAGCCTACCTGCTTTACCTCGCCTGGCAGGCTGTCCGGCCCGGTGCACGATCACCTTTCGAAGCCCGGCAATTGCCGGCAGACCCGCCCTCGCGGCTGCTGCTGATGGGGTTTCTGACCAATGTGCTGAACCCGAAGATCGCTGTGTTCTACCTGTCGATCTTCCCGCAGTTCGTATCGCCTGAGCATGGCTCGGTATTCCAGCAGAGCATCCTGCTCGGGCTGACCCAGATCAGCGTCAGCTTCACGGTCAATCTGCTCATCGCCCTGTTCGCCGGCAGCCTGTCGGCGTGGCTGGTGGGCAGGCCACGCTGGCTGGTCGCGCAGCGCTACGTGATGGGCGGCGTGCTGGCCGGGTTGGCGCTGCGTCTGGTTTCCGAGCAACGCAGGGTCTCGTCCTAGCGCCCGACACGGATACATGTCGGTGCTCTGCGCTAGGGTGCGCCGCGTGCACCCGTTTTCGGGCACTGCCGTTCTGGAGGCTGTAAGCCCGGATTGCATTTGAGCCTGGTTAGTGAGACGGCTTTGGTGGGTTATGGATTGGCATTTGCTGTTGTTGTTTTCTGCGGCCTTCACGGCCGCAGTTGCCGTGCCTGGGCCGAACGTTGCGTTTGCGGTTGCGCAGGCGCTCAAGCATGGAGTCAGGGCGACGTTGCCTGGCGCATTCGGCTTCGGACTGGCGACCGCCGTCCACGCGACCGTGGTGCTGTTGGGCGTCGGTTTGCTCATCCATGACAACCGTTGGGTGCTGACTTATTTGCGTTGGGGCGGGGGGATCTATCTTGCCTCCCTGGCGTTCGGCTCCTTCTTCACCACGTCCGGATCAAGCGACGCGAAGACGGAGATGTCGAGCCAAAGGAAGATGTTCGCCGATTCCTTTCTTGTCTCCTTGACCAACCCCAAGGGGTGGTTGGCAAGCCTGCTCATTTACCCCGGCTTCATCAGCCCGCATTTTTCGTACGTCATCCAGGCTGTCGCCCTGAGTCTGACGGCGATGATCATTTCGCTGTCGATCTATGGCGGATAAATGTTTCTCGCCCACAAGGCGCGTGCGGCTTTCGACAACAGAGCCGCACTCAACAAAGTCACCGGTGTGATTTACGCAACGGTCGCGTTGTGTCTGGTGCTACTTCCGTATTGAGCGCCCGCAATCAACGGCGCCTTATCGATCACGGCACTACAGCAGTTCTTTCAACCGATGCCAGGCCATTCCCAGCGCCAGCAGTGGTGAGCGCAGGTGCTTGCCGCCGGGGAAGGTCATGTGCGGCACCTGGGCGAACAGGTCGAAGCCGCGACTTTCCTGGCCGGCAATGGCTTCGGCGAGCAGCTTGCCGGCCAGGTGCGTGGCGTTGACGCCGTGACCCGCATAGGCCTGGGCGTGGAAGACGTTGGCTTGATCCTTGAGTCGGCCGATCTGCGGCAGGCGGTTGGCACCGATGCCGATCATGCCGCCCCACTGGTAGTCGATGCGCACGTCGGCCAACTGCGGGAAGACCTTGAGCATCTTCGGCTTCATGTAGTCGGCGATATCGGCTGGATCACGCCCCGAGTAGTGGCAGGCGCCGCCGAACAGCAGGCGGCGGTCGGCGGAGAGGCGGTAGTAGTCCACGGTCACGCGCTGGTCGCACAGCGCCATGTTCTGCGGGATCAGCTGGCGAGCCTGCTCTTCGGAGAGTGGCTCGGTGGCGATGATGTAGCTGCCGGCCGGTAGCACCTTGCCGCTGAGGGTTGGATTGAGCCCGTTGATATAGGCGTTGCAGGCCAGCACCAGGTTTTTTGCACGCACCTGGCCGTTGGCGGTGTGCACGCGCACCTCGCTGCCGTAGTCAATGCGCGTCACTGGCGACTCTTCGAACAGCTGCACGCCCAGCGACTGGGCGGCGGCGGCTTCACCGAGGGCCAGGTTGAGCGGATGTAGGTGCCCCGAGCCCATGTCGATCATCGCGCCGCAGTAATTGTCCGAGCCGACTACTTCATGGATTCGCTCCGGCGGTACCAGACGGATCTCATGGCGATAGCCGAGACTTTCCAGCTCGGCCTTGTCCTCGGCGAAACCTTCGTAATGAGCAGGCTTGTTGGCCAGGTCGCAGTAACCCCAGGTCAGGTCGCAGTCAATCTGGAACTGTTCGACGCGGTTGCGCACGATCTCCACCGCTTCCAGGCCCATCAGCTTGAACTGACGCACGCCTTCCTTGCCCACCACGGCTTCGAACTGTTCGACATCATGACCGACGCCACGAATCAGCTGTCCGCCGTTGCGTCCGCTGGCGCCCCAACCAATCTTGCGCGCTTCCAGCAGTGCTACCGAGAAGCCTTTCTGGGCCAGCTCGATGGCGGTGTTCAGGCCGCTGAAACCGCCGCCGACGATGCACACGTCCACCTGCAGATCACCTCCCAGGGGCGGGTAGGCCTGCTGGCGATTGACGCTGGCGGCGTAATAGGAGGCGGCATGCTGTGGGCTGTGGACGGGCTGTTGAACGCGGGCGTTCATGTGCGAAATCCTGATTTTGTTGTGTGGAAAATTCAACGCAGCATAAGCGCGTGATCCGTCCTGCGCCAAGTGTCAGTCGGAAAAAACACGCGGGACAGTAGGGTGACGTCGTGCGCTTCGCTCGGGGATCGTTGTGCAGCGCGATGCGCCCTTCAGGGGGGCGGGCCGTCACCCTGCGGGCAGGCGCCTGCACGGCGCGGTAAACTGTCGCCTTCGTTTCCAGGCGCCCGCGCATGAGTTGCACAGACCGCAAGATCGATCACCTGCGTCGACAGATTCCACGCTTCGACTGCGTGCCCGGCTGCCACGACTGCTGTGGGCCGGTCACGGCGTCGTCCGAGGAACTGGCGCGCCTGCCGGTCAAGAGCGATGCCGAACATGATGCGGCGCTGGCCGAATACAACTGCGTGCATCTGGGGCCGAACGGCTGCGAGGTGTATGACCAGCGCCCGCTGATCTGTCGTCTGTTCGGCACGACACCGCGTCTGCCTTGCCCGCATGGCCGCGGGCCGGAGCAGCCGATCGAACCAGCGGTGGAGCGCCAGGTGCACCGGCTGATCGCCACGACGCGACAACGTCTGGTGTAGTGGATTTCTCAGTGCGTGGATATAATGCGACTCAATTTCAATTAGTCGTGTGTCGCCGCCATGACCAAATCCTCCTCCAGCGTCGAGCTGATCGGCGCCCTTGCGCTGCATTACGATGAGCTGGTCGAGTACATTCGTCGGCGTTTCCAGGGCAGCCAGTTCGCCCGTGAGGTGGTGCACGATGTCTGTCTGCAGCTGCTGGAGAAACCGCCGCAGCAGCCGGTGAACCTGCCTTTTTCCTTTCTGCGCCGCGCTTCGTTCAATCGTGCCATCGACCGCCGTCGTGCCGATAACACGCGCAACGCCTACTTCGAAGTGACCGCCGAAGTGCCGGACTGGCACGTGCACGAGCTCGATGGCGCCGCCGCACTGGATTTCGAACAACAGCTCGAAGCCCTGTTGGCCATCATCGACGCTTTGCCGGCCCGCGCCCGCCAGGTATTTCTGCTGCACCGCATCCACGGCATGCCGCAGCGCGAGATCGCCGACGAGCTGGGCATTTCCACCAACATGGTGACCCAGCATTTCTCCCGCGCCATGCGCAGCATCGCCAGCGACTGGGAGCCGGCGCGGCGAGCGCTGGCCGGGCGGGGCTGAGGCATGGCTCAGTCTGATCGTTCCGACGGCGTAGCCGGCAGCGACCCGCTTGCGCCATTCGAGCACGCACTGCGCAACCGCGTGCCCTCGCGCGATGCGCTGCTTGCGGAAGCCAAGGCGCAAAGCGCTCGCCAGCGTCGGCGCAAGCAGGCGCTGGGTGGTGGTCTGGCTACGTTGTTGTTGGGTTTTACCGTATGGAGTTTCGATCCCGCCTGGCATAGCGAAGATGTACGTACCGCCGTCGGCCAGCGTGACAGCCTGCAATTGGCCGATGGCAGTCGGGTAGTGCTCAACAGCGCCACGCATCTGCGCATCGAGCAGCGCCTGCGCAGTCGGCAGATCGAACTGCTGAGCGGCGAGGCGACCTTCACCGTAGAGCATGGCGACAAGCCCTTCATCGTGCGCAGCCAGGATGTCTCGGTGCGTGACATCGGCACCGTGTTCAATGTGCGCAGCGATAGCCGTGGCGTTGCCGTTGCCGTGCTGGAGGGAGAGGTTGAGGTCTCCACCCGGCAGTCAGCGCCTCAGCGTTTGCAGGGTGGTCAGC
Organism: Pseudomonas mendocina; assembly: GCF_003008615.1. Classification (NCBI taxonomy): domain Bacteria; kingdom Pseudomonadati; phylum Pseudomonadota; class Gammaproteobacteria; order Pseudomonadales; family Pseudomonadaceae; genus Ectopseudomonas; species Ectopseudomonas mendocina. The sequence continues at coordinate 1,918,622 of NZ_CP027657.1, read as the reverse complement.
AGACATTGGCTCATGCGGGCCGGGTTGGTGCCGGCGAGGCGGCGAACATGGAGCGCGTCACTGCCTGGCAGCACGGCAAGCTGCGCTTCGACGGCACGCCGTTGAGTGACGTGATTGCCGATATCCAGCGTTATCGCCAGGCGCCGGTTCGTCTGGCCGACCCGCGTATCGCCAGCCTGCGCGTATCCGGCGAGTTCGACAGCGATGCCGTCGAGTCGCTGCTCGACCTGCTGCCGGCGATCCTGCCGGTGGCGCTCATGCGCAGTGCTGATGGCAGCGTGACGATCAGCGGGCGCTAGCTCTTTCAGCTTCGTTTGGGAGGGGCTTTAGCCGCGAGCTTTTGACTCTGTACCGAGGCAGTCGCGGCTAAAGCCCCTCCCACGATTGCCGATACCAGTCCCGAGAAGGTAACGAGAATTTTTTGCATCTCGACCTCAACATCGCCCGACGCTCATCCGCCACTCCCTGTGAACGTCATTTCTGATCGCGTCACCGGGGAGATTCATGAACACCAAACCATCATCGCGCCGTTCTCGGCTGAGTCGTCTTTCACTGCTGGCGGCTGGCATCGTGCTGGCGTCCACCCTGAATGCGCAGGAGGCCACCTACACCCTGAAACTGCCAGCGCAACCGCTGGATCAGGCACTCAATGCGTTGGCCGGACAGACCGGTAGCCGCATCCTGTTCGCCACCGAGATTGCCGCTGACCAGCAGGCGCCTGCCTTGAGCGGCGAATTGACCCTGCAACAGGCCCTGCAGCGTCTGCTTCAGGGTACTGGGCTTACGGTGCAGGAGACCGGTGATGGCAGTTACGTGATCGCCGAGCTCGCTTCGGCTGGCGCCACGCTGAACCTCGGCGCGATCACCATCCAGGGGCAGGGCATGGGCGAGGCGACCGAGGGATCGGGTTCATACACCACTGGTCTGGTCAGTGTTGGCTCCAAGACCCCGGTCAGTCTCAAGGACACCCCACAGACGGTGTCGATCATCAGTCAGCAGATGATCGAGGATCAGCGCATTACCACCTTGCCGGAGGCTATGAAGCGAGCGCCGGGCATCACCGTGCGCAACAACAACTATCACGTTCAGCAGTTCTATTCGCGTGGCTTCGGCATAGACAACGTGCAGATTGACGGTGCTTCGCCGATGGATATCGGTACCGGACTGGGCACGTTCTATAGCGACCGTCTTTACGACATGGCGCCCTATGACCACGTGGAGGTGCTGCGTGGCGCCAGCGGTCTGTTGGGTGGCACGGGTGATCCGGGTGGCATCGTCAACCTGGTGCGCAAGCGGCCATTGGACAGCTACCAGCTGAAGTTAAATACCTCTGCCGGCTCGTGGGACAACTATCGACACGAGATCGACCTCACCGGCCCGTTGGCTTTCGACGGCAAGCTGCGTGGACGTGTGGTGGCCGCGTACACGGATCGCCAGTACTTCATGGATAACCGCAGTACCGAGAAGCCCTTTCTCTACGGCATCTTCGAGGCCGATCTCAGCGACGACACCATGCTCACGGTGGGCGGCAGCTACGACAAACTCAAGGAGAACGGCACGGGTGACGGCCTGCCGCGTTACAGCACCGGCGGTGATCTGAAGTTGCCTCGCAGAACCTGGTACACCACCGGTCAGGCCTGGTCCGATAGCTACACCCGTGAGTGGTTCATGAAACTCGATCACCACTTCAATGAGGATTGGAAGCTCAACACTTCTTACACGTACTCCTACAACGGCTCCATCACCGAGGGCATCATCCCCTACGGCTCCGTGGACGAGACCACCGGCACTGGCCCGTACTGGTGGGGCAGCTACGTCTCCAGCTGGAGCAAGCAGCAGGTGTTCGATGTGAACCTTTCAGGGTATTTCGATGCCTTCGGACGGCAGCACGAGCTTCTCGTCGGCGGTGATTATCAGAAGGTTACCAGTCGCTGGCGTGCAGCCCAGGGCATGCTGGGTAAGGGTGACCTGATCGACATCTGGAACCCTGGGGCCACACCGCTGCCGCACCACAATACCAACCACAGTTTCTGGCGCGACTACCACCCCAACGGTCGTGAACAGTACGGCCTGTACTCGACGCTACGCCTACAACTGACCGATCCGCTGAAACTGGTGATCGGCGCCCGCGCCCAGCGCTACAAGTTCGAGCAGGCCTACAGCATGCGTGCGCAGGACGGAACCGGGCCGTGGACGCTGCAGGATGATGTGTTCGAGCGCCAGCCGACCACGCTTGTGCCCTACGGTGGCTTGATCTATGCGCTGAACGATGAATGGTCGACCTACGTCAGCTATGCCGAGGTGTTCAAGCCTCAGGCGCAGAAGCTCCAGGGGCCATTGGATGCGAAGAAATCCATCGAACCCATGACCGGCAAGACCTACGAAACCGGTATCAAGGGCGAGCTGCTTGGCGGCAACCTGAATGTCAGCGCCGCGCTGTTCTACACCACGCGTGAGAACCAGGCGGCGGAGGATCCGGCCTACCCGAACCCTCCGTTCAGCTACAGCGCTTCATGCTGTTTCCTGGCTCAGGACAAGATCACCAGCAAGGGCATCGATCTCGAAGCGACCGGGGAAATTGCGCCAGGCTGGGACATCATGGCCGGCTACACCTACAACCAGATCCATAACGACACCGAGGAGAGGCTCTACAGCACCGTTACGCCCAAGCACCTGTTCAAGCTGTGGACGCTGTACAACCTGCCGGGTGAATTGTCCGACTGGCGTATCGGCGGCGGTGTGACCGTGACCAGCCCGACCTATGTGGAAGGCCAGGCATATCGTTTCGACAGCAGTTGGAACGTCATCGACAGCCGCGACTACGATTTCAGTCAGTCGGGCTACGCGGTCTACGATGCGATGGTCGAGTACGACGTCGACCAGAATTGGACGGTCGCTCTCAACGGCAACAACCTGTTCGACCGCCGCTACTACGCCAGCGTCGGTACGTCCGAGTACGGCAACTACTACGGCGAGCCTCGCAATTTCACCCTGACTCTGCGCGGTACCTTCTGGTAAGCCATTTGCGCTGCACAAGAACGCCCGCAGCGATGCGGGCGTTCTTCGTTCTGCCGCTGTTCTACTCCGGCACCGGCAGCGCCAGACTCTCCTTCACCTCTTCCATGACGATATAGCTCTTCGATTCGCGCACGTGCGGTAGCTTGAGCAGGATGTCGCCGAGCAGCTTGCGGTAGCTGGCCATCTCGTTGATGCGCGCCTTCACCAGGTAGTCGAAGTCGCCGGACACCAGGTGGCACTCCAGCACGTGCGGCAGCTTGAGCACGGCGCGACGGAATTCCTCGAAGGTGTCACCGGACTTGTAGTCCAGGCTGATCTCGACGAACACCAGCAGGTTGGCCTTGAGGTTCTGCGGATTGAGGCGGGCGTGGTAGCCCATGATGATGCCTTCGCGCTCCAGGCGGCGTACGCGCTCGGTGCAGGGCGTGGTCGACAGCCCCACCCGCTCGCCCAGTTCGGTGAAGCTGATGCGCCCATCCTCCTGCAGGATACGGAGGATGTTGCGGTCGATCTTGTCCAGTTCACGACGGCTTTGATGCTGGGTTCTCATGGGGAATCCGCCTCTGTAAAACGGCTTTTTGCCAAGAATTCTCGCCAAATATAGCTGTGTATATGGTGAAAAGCACTGCGTTGCTCTTCCTATACTGCGGCCATCGACAACAATGGCCTGTAACGTACGTGCCTTGGGCGCGGCGGGGAGAAAAACATGCGTGTTCTGGTTCTCGGCAGCGGTGTGATTGGTACCGCCAGTGCTTACTACCTCGCCCGTCAGGGTTTCGAGGTGGTGGTGGTCGACCGCCAGAATGGCCCGGCGCTGGAAACCAGCTTCGCCAACGCTGGCCAGGTTTCTCCCGGTTATGCCTCGCCCTGGGCTGCTCCGGGTGTGCCGCTGAAGGCCATCAAGTGGCTGCTGCAGAAGCACGCGCCACTGGCGATAAAGGCCACTGGCGACGTCGACCAGTACCTGTGGATGGCGCAGATGCTGCGCAACTGCACCGCCAGTCGCTACGCGATCAACAAGGAGCGAATGGTGCGTCTGTCCGAGTACAGTCGCGATTGCCTCGACGAGCTGCGTGCCGAGACCGGCATCGCCTACGAAGGTCGCCAGCTCGGTACCACTCAACTGTTCCGCACCCAGGCTCAGGTCGATGCTGCTGCCAAGGATATCGCCGTACTGGAAGCCTCCGGTGTGCCGTTCGAGCTGCTCGACCGTGACGGCATCGCCCGCGTCGAACCGGCCCTGGCTGGCGTCAAGCACAAGCTGGCCGGCGCCCTGCGCCTGCCCAACGACCAGACCGGCGACTGTCAGATGTTCACCACCAAGCTGGCGGACATGGCCAAGGGGCTCGGCGTCGAGTTCCGCTTCGGTCAGAACATCCAGCGTCTGGACGCGGTCGGCGACCGCATCAACGGCGTGTGGATCGACGGCAAGCTGGAAACCGCCGACCGCTACGTGCTGGCTCTGGGCAGCTACAGCCCGCAACTGCTCAAGCCGCTGGGCATCCGCGCACCGGTTTACCCGCTCAAGGGCTACTCGCTGACCGTGCCGATCACCAACCCGAACATGGCGCCGACCTCGACCATTCTCGACGAGACCTACAAGGTCGCCATCACCCGTTTCGATGGCCGTATCCGCGTTGGCGGCATGGCCGAGATCGCCGGTTTCGACCTGTCGCTGAACCCGCGTCGTCGCGAAACCCTGGAGATGATCACCTCCGACCTCTATCCGGAAGGCGGCGACCTGCAGCGCGCCGATTTCTGGACGGGCCTGCGCCCGGCTACGCCCGACGGAACTCCCATCGTTGGCGCCACCGCCTACCGCAACCTGTTCCTCAACACCGGTCACGGCACCCTGGGTTGGACCATGGCTTGCGGCTCCGGTCGTTTGCTCGCCGACCTGATGGCCAACAAGCGTCCGCAGATCAGCGCTGATGGCCTGGATATCTCGCGTTACTCGCGCAAGGCGCGTGAAGTGCACAGTGCACCGCAGCCGCTGCGCACCTGATAGCCTTCGCGCTTTCGCAATCCAAGGAGCTTTACCCCTATGTCGATCCAGCGCCTGCATGTGGCCAAACGCTACAGCGAAGTGGTGATCCACAACGGCACGATTTACCTCGCCGGCCAGCTGGCCGACGACTTCGACGGTGACATCCGCGAGCAGACCCGCCAGACCCTGGCCAACATCGACAAGATGCTGGCCGAGGGTGGCAGCGACAAGAGCAAGATCCTGTCGCTGACCATCTTCCTCAAGGACATGGCGGACTATGACGGCCTCAACGCCGAGTACGACGCCTGGGTCGCCGACGGCAACGCGCCGGCCCGCGCCTGCGTCGAGGCGAAGATGTACAAGCCCGAAGTGCTGGTGGAAATGTGCGTGGTGGCTGCCGTCTGAGGCGGCCATCGTCTGCACGCAGATCTTTTTGTGTTGGCTTTTCACCCGGCTCCCCCGCCGGGTTTTTTTTGAATGACGACGTGCCTGCATGTAGCCCGGATGCAATCCGGGAACTGCCAACGAAAAAACTGTCGCCTCAGTGAATGATTGAGAGATAACGAACCATGCGTCCCGCCCGTGCCCTGATCGACCTCGATGCTCTGCGTCATAACTACCGTCTAGCCCGCGAACTGAGCGGTGCCCGCGCGCTCGCCGTGGTCAAGGCCGATGCCTATGGGCATGGCTCGGTGCGCTGCGCGCAGGCACTCGAAGCTGAGGCCGACGGCTTTGCCGTGGCCTGCATCGAAGAGGCGCTGGTGCTGCGCGAGGCCGGCATTCGTGCGCCGATCCTGTTGCTCGAGGGCTTCTTCGAGGCCGACGAACTGGCGCTGATCGATCAGCATGACCTGTGGTGCGTCGTCCACTCGCAGTGGCAGATCGAGGCTATCGAGCAGGCGCAGTTGAGCAAGCCGCTGACCGTCTGGCTCAAGCTCGACAGCGGCATGCACCGTGTCGGCCTGCACCCGGCGGACTACCAGGCGGCCTATCGGCGTCTGCTGGCCAGCGGCAAGGTCAGCAAGATCGTGCTGATGAGCCACTTCGCCCGCGCTGACGAGCCCGAGTGCGAACGCACCAGTGAGCAACTGGCAGTATTCCAGAAGGCGCGTGAAGGTCTGAGCGCCGAGGTCAGTTTGCGCAATTCGCCGGCCGTGCTCGGCTGGCCGCAGGTGCCGAGTGACTGGGTACGCCCCGGGATCATGCTCTACGGCGCTACGCCATTCGAGCAGGCACAGGCGCAGGCCGCGCGCCTGCAGCCGGTGATGACCCTGGAGTCGAAGATCATCAGCGTGCGCGAGCTGCCGGCCGGTGAGCCGGTGGGGTATGGCGCACGTTTCGTGTCCGAGCGGCCGACCCGCGTCGGTGTGGTCGCCATGGGCTATGCCGACGGTTATCCGCGCCACGCGCCGACCGGTACGCCGGTGGTGGTGGACGGCCGGCCGACCCGCCTGATTGGCCGGGTATCGATGGACATGCTTACCGTCGATCTGACCGACCTGCCGCAGGCCGGCCTTGGCAGTCGCGTCGAGCTGTGGGGCAAGCAGGTGCTGGCCAGCGACGTAGCCGCGGCAGCTGGCAGCATTCCCTATCAGATTTTTTGCAACCTACGCCGCGTGCCGCTGCTCTATCTCGGGACTTAGACCTGCGGTGTAGGCGAAGGGTGAACGGGAGTGTTGTAAATTCCGAACGCTATGCCATGATACGGACACTTTTCCGTCTCATATCCCAAGGGGGATTCCAGCATTGGACGTCGGCGTTCGACTGCAATCGATTCGTAAGCTCAAAGGCCTATCCCAGCGTGAACTCGCCAAGCGGGCGGGCGTGACCAACAGCACCATTTCCATGATCGAGAAAAACAGCGTCAGCCCCTCGATCAGTTCACTGAAAAAGGTGCTCGGCGGCATTCCCATGTCGCTGGTGGAATTCTTCTCGCTGGACATGGAGCAGGAGAACCAGGTTCAGGTGGTTTACCGGGCATCCGAGCTGACTGATATCTGCAGTGGCGCCATCACCATGAAGCTGATCGGCAAGGCCCATCCGAGTCGTGCCATCTCCTTTCTCGACGAGACCTACCCGGCCGGCACCGACACCGGTGACGAGATGTACGCCCACGAAGGCGAAGAGGCCGGCATGCTGGTCGAAGGCCGGCTGGAGCTGACCGTTGGCAACGAGGTGTTCGTCCTCGAGCCGGGCGACAGCTACTACTTCGAGAGCAGCAAGCCGCATCGCTTTCGCAATCCCTTCGACGTTCCGGCGCGCCTGATCAGCGCCACCACTCCGGCGAATTTCTGATCCGGATGGGCGCTCCTTCCTGGTGAAGGGGCGCTCGTCGGCGTGTGCCGATTCGCCAACTCGTCGAGCGTCAGGCTGCTGGCCGAACGCTAGACTGGCGCGCTTTCTCAATGGACTAGCCCGGTTTCGATCCGGCATGGCAAGGAGCCTGCAGCATGGCAGCCAGCAACAAGTGGTTGATGTCGTCGTTCGCCTATTACCTGGATTTTTTTACCGTCCCGCTGCTGGTCGTGGCCGCTTTGCTATGGGGGCCGGTGCTGTTCTGGCAGATCGCGGCCGGGGTGTTGATCTGGAGCTTCGTCGAATATGCCATGCACCGCTTCCTGTTCCATGCGTTGTACCGACGTGAGCACTGGACGCATCATCTCGACGTCCTGGCCCTGATCGGCATATCCAGCTGCAAGACCACAGCGACCTTCATCGTGCTGCTCGCCCTGTTCCAGGCTCTGGGGCTGGCCTCCCTGATCGCCGGGGTGATGCTTGGCTATCTGGCCTACATCTCGCTGCATTACGTCATGCACCGCCCCGAACACCCTCTCTATCGGCTCATGCCCGGCTTGGTGATGAACCACGACCTGCATCATCAGCGCGGTGTGGAAAAGAATTTCGGCGTTTCCTCCCCGCTCTGGGATCATGTTTTCGGAACCTACGTACGGGTGCGAAACGACGCGCTCACGCAAAGCGTGGAGAGCTGAGCGGGCTGTGCTGCTATCGTTGGTGTCAATATCCCTGCGACAATATGGGTTGTTTCGGCCGGGGCTGCTTGCCGTTATACTGTCGCCCGCTCGCGAAACCGTGGCCGCGAGCGTGACTAGCCACGAAGAGGGTTTACCGTGAATCTGATGAAGAAAATGCTGGCAGTACCGGCTGCCGTATTGGCCCTGTGGGCAGTGACTGCTCAGGCCACGACCGATGACGCAATCGCCGAGCGCCTCAAGCCAGTCGGCGAGGTGTGCATCATGGGCGAAGAGTGCAAAGGCGTCGAAACCGTTGCGGCTTCCGCCGGTGGCGGTGCCCGCTCCGCTGACGACATCATCGCCAAGCATTGCAATGCCTGCCATGGCTCTGGCGTCCTGGGCGCACCGAAGATCGGTGACACCGCTGCCTGGAAAGATCGCGCCGATCACCAGGGCGGTCTCGACGGCATCCTCGCCGCCGCCATCTCCGGTATCAACGCCATGCCGCCGAAAGGCACCTGCGCGGACTGCTCGGAAGACGAACTGCGCGAAGCGATCAAGAAGATGTCCGGTCTGTAAGACTCGCCTCTTCCATGAAAAACCGCCCTCTGGGCGGTTTTTTCGTTTAGAGCCTGCTCACGAGCTCGCGAGCTAGAGCCACCGATGGCGGCCCCGCAAAAACAGGCGAGGAGCGGCCGGAGTCGCGCTCGACTTTACGAGCTGTAAATGAGCAGTACTCGCTTCGCTCGCCCCTTCGGGGGGCGCACTAAAGTGCGTTAGCCACAAGCGGCTTCCGACCGGGCTGGCGCGCCAGCCTGTTTTTAACGCAGTAGGGCCGACGCGCAGCAGATCGTGAGCAGGTTCTTAAGGCGATGGCATGCAACCATGCCGGCGGCCATGCAGTCCAAGCAGCATTCGTCATGGATGTCGCGAGGAGCGTCAGATGCCGCACACCTGTACCCTCGAACAAGCTGTAGACCGCGTATTGAGCGAGATCGACGGGCCGATTCATCTGGGCCTGCCGCTCGGCCTGGGCAAGCCCAATCGCTGGGTCAACGCGCTGTACGCGCGGGTGCGCGACATGCCCGAGCGGCAACTGACCATCTACACCGCGCTGTGCCTGGCGCGCCCGCGTGCCGGCCAGGATCTGCAACGGCGCTTTCTCGAACCTTTCGTCGACCGCGTTTATGGTGATTATCCCGAGCTGGCGTTTCTCGCCGATCTGCATAGTGGTGATCTGCCGGCCAACGTGCGGGTCGAGCAGTTTTTCTTCCAGCCTGGAAGCCTGCTCGAATGCGAGCCGGCGCAGCAGGACTACATCAGCAGCAACTACAGCCATGTTGCCCGCGACCTCAATGCCAAGGGCCTGAACCTGGTCGCCCAACTGGTCGCCGCCGATTCCGCACAACCCGAGCACTTCAGCCTGAGCTGCAACCCCGACGTGACGCTCGACCTGTTGCCGCTGCTGAACAAGCGTCGTGAAGCTGGCGAGACCGTGCTCAGCGTGGCCCAGATACACGGCGACCTGCCTTACATGGCGGGCGATGCCCAGGTGCCGCGCGACACCTTCGATATTCATATCGTCGAGGATGAGCGCACCACGCTGTTTTCCACTCCAAATATGCCGGTAACCCTGCAGGATCACTGCATTGGCTTGTTCGCCAGTGCCCTGGTGCGCGACGGTGGCACCTTGCAGATCGGCATTGGCTCCATGGGCGATGCCCTGGCTGCGGCGTTGATGGCCAGGCAAAGCGATAACACTCGTTACCGTGAGCTGATGCAGGCGCTGCAAGCAGGCGAAACCTGGGCGGACGAGATCGCTGCCAGCGGTGGCCTCGCACCTCTCGAGCAGGGCCTGTATGGCTGCAGCGAGATGTTCGTCAATGGTCTGCTGGCCCTGGCCGAGGCAGGCCTGTTGCGGCGTCAGGTGTACGCGGATACACGGTTGCAACGCCTGACATTGGCGGGGGCGCTGGATCAGCAGGGGCGCCTGCAGAGCGTCCAGGCGTTGGTCGATGCCGGGCTGCCGACGATGTTGCAGCCAGGTGATCTGGCCTGGCTATGCGACAGCGGCTTGCTATCAGGCGATATACGGCTGGAGGAGGGTGAGCTGCATCTGCCTGACGGCGGCCGTATCGTGGCGGATCTGAGCGATCCACAGACGCAGGCTCGCCTGCAATCCTGCCTTGGCCGAGCCAGAGGCGGTGTCGTGCTGCATGGTGGCTTCTTCCTCGGCCCGGAAAGCTTCTACCGACGTTTGCGCGAGCTGGATGAGGCCGAGCGCCAGCGCTTCGCCATGACTGGTATCCGCTATATCAACGAGCTGCATGGTCAGGAGGAACTCAAGCGTCTGCAGCGTCGCGATGCGCGCTTCATCAACACGGTGTTCACCATGACCCTGCTCGGCGCGGGTGTCGCCGATCAGCTGGAAGACGGTCGCGTGCTCAGCGGGGTGGGAGGGCAATACAACTTCGTGGCCCAGGCCCATGCGCTGGAGGATGCCCGCTCGATCCTGCTGCTGCGCAGTTGGCGCGAGTCCGGCGGCGAGGTCAGTTCGAACATCGTCTGGGAATATGGCCACACCACCATTCCCCGGCATCTGCGCGACATCGTGGTGACCGAGTACGGCATCGCCGATCTGCGCGGCAAGACCGACGCCCAGGTGATCGAGGCGCTGCTCAATATCAGCGATTCGCGCTTTCAGCCCGGGCTGATCGAGCAGGCGCAGCAGGCCGGCAAGCTGCCTGAGGATTTTCGTCTGGAGGAGCGCTTCACGAACAATCTGCCGGAGCGTCTGCAGCGGCTGCGCGACGAATATCCGACGCTGTTTGCCGAATACCCGCTGGGCAGTGACTTCAGTGCCGTGGAGCAGGATCTGCTGCGGGCGCTGAGCTGGCTCAAGAGCAAGCTGCGCCTGACCGAGGTGCTGGAGCTGGGCAAGGCCACGCTCGATGCGCCTGAGCCGGCCGCCTACCCCGAGCACCTGCGCCGCATGAGCCTGGAAGCGCCGGACGGTGTGCGTGAGGCGCTGTATCAGCGCCTGCTGCTAGGTGGCCTGCAGGCTACCAGCGTGTCTTAATCGAGGAAGCGCACCTGACCATTTTCCAGCGCTGCGACACGGGCCAGCGATTCGACGCGGTAGCCTTCGTTTTCCAGCAGGTTGCGACCGTCCTGGAAGGATTTCTCGATGACGATACCGATACCTGCGACTTGTGCACCGGCCTGCTGGATCAGGTCGATCAGCGCCTTGGCGGCGTGACCGTTGGCGAGGAAGTCATCGATCACCAGCACCTTGTCGGCTGCGGTCAGGTGACGTGCGGAGATGGCGATGGTGCTTTCGGTCTGCTTGGTGAAGGAGAACACCTTGGAGATCAGCAGGTCGTCCTTGAGCGTCAGCGACTGGAACTTGCGTGCGAAGATCACCGGGATACCCAGCTCCAGGCCGGCCATCACCGCCGGGGCGATGCCCGAGGCTTCGATGGTGACGATCTTGGTGATGCCCTGGCCGGCGAAACGTTGGGCGAACTCGTGGCCGATCTCCTGCATCAGGCGCGGATCGATCTGGTGGTTGAGAAAGGCATCCACCTTGAGTACATGCTCGGACAGCACGATGCCTTCGCTGCGAATCTTCTGTTTCAACGACTCCACGGTCGATCCTCTGGTTTGAGCAGAAAAGCTGCGGATTTTCGCTCAAAATGCCCTGCATTGTGTAGTGCAAGCACAGACTGTCCGACGGTCGTAGCGACCGTCGCCAGTGGTGCACGGGGCATCAGCCGTACATGAATAACTGACCGGGTCGGCAAATTTTCAGAAGATATAGTCCGTAGTCAGGAAACTGGACTCCCGATTGCGGATGATCTCGCTGATCAGCGCCTTGTTGTCCTCGTCGAAACGGGTGGCCACGAGCGTGCGGATGGAGAAGACGCGCAAGGCATCGTGCACCGACAGGGTGCCTTCGGCGGAGTCCTTGCGTCCGTTGAACGGGTAGGTGTCCGGGCCGCGTTGGCACTGGGCATTGATGTTGATGCGTCCGACCTGGTTGGCGAAGGCGTCCACCAGCCTGCCCACGGTTGCCGAGTCGTTACCGAAGATGCTCAGTTGCTGGCCGAAGTCCGATTGCAGGACGTAGTCGATCACGGTCTTCAGGTCGCGGTAGGGGACGATGGGGACGACCGGGCCGAACTGCTCTTCCTGGTACACACGCATCTGCGGCGTCACCGGATACAGCACCGCTGGGTAGAAGAACGAGCCACGGACGTCACCGCCCCCTGCGTTGGTGATGCTGGCGCCGTGGGCCACGGCATCGGCTACCAGGTCACTGAGGTAGTCGGTCTTGCCCGGCTCGGGCAGCGGCGTCAGGGCCACGCCGGGCTCCCAGGGCATGCCCGGTTTGAGGCTCGCCAGCTTGCTGTTGAAGCGTTCCAGGAAGGCATCCACCACCGCTTCATGGACGAACAGGATCTTCAGCGCGGTGCAGCGCTGGCCGTTGAACGACAGGGCGCCGGTGATGGCCTCGTTGACCGCGTTGTCCAGATTCACCTCGGGTAGCACGATGCCGGGATTCTTCGCATCCAGGCCCAGGGCCGCGCGCAGGCGGTGCGGTTTGGGGTGCAGCTTCTTCAGTGCGCTGGCCCCCTTGTTGGTGCCGATGAAGGCGAAGACGTCGACCTTGCCGCTGGCCATCAGGGCGCTGACGGTCTCGCGCCCGCTGCCGTAGATGACGTTGATGACGCCGGCGGGGAAGCTGTCGCGAAAGGCTTCGAGCAGGGGGCGGATCAGCAGTACGCCGAACTTGGCGGGCTTGAAGACCACGGTGTTGCCCATGATCAGTGCCGGAATCAGCGTGGTGAAGGTTTCGTTGAGCGGGTAGTTGTAGGGCCCCATGCACAGTGCCACGCCCAGCGGCACCCGGCGGATCTGCCCGAGCGTGCCCTGCTCCAGTTCGAAGCGGCTGGAGCGACGATCCAGCGCCTTGAGCGCTTCGATGGTGTCGAGGATGTAGTCGCAGGTGCGGTCGAACTCCTTTTCCGAGTCCTTGAGGTTCTTGCCGATTTCCCACATCAGCAGCTTGACCACGGCATCGCGCTGCTCGCGCATGCGCCTGAGGAAGGTTTCCACGTGCTGGATACGCTCGGCCACGCGCATGGTTGGCCAGGCGCCCTGGCCGCTGTCGTAGGCGCGCACGGCCGACTCCAGTGCCGCCAGTGAGGTTTGCGCGTCGAGCAGAGGTGTGCTGCCGAGGATGACCTGCTCCTCGCCTGCCTCGGTTCGCAGGTGGATCGGGCTGCGCACGCTGGCCAGTGGCCCAGACCAATGCTGCAGGGTGCCGTCGATCAGGTATTCGCGTTGTACGATCGGTTCGCCCAGGCGGTACTGCTCGGGGATGTCGTCAAGGGAGGGAAAAAGCTGGGCGAGCGAGCAGGTAGCGGTCATGTCTCTTACCTCGTGATGATCAGTGGCAACTACGCACCCGGCATGCCAGCGTTTATTTATTTGTTGGTATCTGTGTTCTGTTTGTGGAATTCACGCAGTTTTGTCAATGAAACCTGGCGATATCGAGCGTGCTGAAATGTGTGGAAGTCGTTTTTGAATTACACAGGATCATCCATGAAGACGTCGGTGTTTTTCGCTAGGTGTCTGAATGAATTGATCTTTGTGAGTCGAAATGTAGCAATGAATGCACCAGTGTGTAGCGCTGTATCAGGCGTAGGCTGCACAGCGGAACCCCCGGAACGGTGACAGTTCCGATAACGTGCCTGAATGAAAACAGCTCTCCTGAAAAGCCTCGACTCGCCCCTGGCAGTGCGCTGCGCTCAGGAGATACGAGGGGACTGGCGACCCGTCGGCCCTGTTGCAGTCTGGCGCCTGACTTGTCGCATGGGCAGTCACCGACTGTTATTGACCGGATAAAACCACATATCCACAAAATTATGCTCGATGGCATGTGCACTGCACTGGCTATCCGTCATCACGGTCGAGATGGCCGAAGTCAAACAGGCAATGCAATGAATGATCTGAATCCCAAGCCCAAGCCGGACAGCGCCTATGATGTCGTCGTCATCGGTGGCGGTGTCGTCGGCTGTGCGATGGCCCGCCGCTTCACGCTGGAGGGTGCCAGGGTGCTGTTGCTCGAGAAAGGTGAGGACATCCTGTCCGGGGCCAGCAAGGGCAACAGTGCGATTCTCCACACGGGTTTCGATGCGCCCTCGGGCAGTGTCGAGCTGGAATGCATGCAGGCCGGTTACCGCGAATACCTCGACATCCATCAGCGGATGAACCTGCCGGTGCTGCGCACCGGCGCGATGGTCGTGGCCTGGACTGACGAGGACATGAGCAAGCTGGACGGTATCGTGCAGCAGGCGCATGCCAATGACGTGAGCAATGTGCGTTTCATCGATGCCGAGACCATTCGCCGGCGTGAACCGCACCTGTCGACGCGTGCCTTGGGCGGCGTCGACGTGCCGGGCGAGTTTCTCATCGACCCCTGGTCCGCGCCGCTGGGTTATCTGCTCCAGGCCATGCTGGCCGGCGCCCAGGCGCGCTTCGGCACGGAAGTGCTGGGCGGCTTCTTCGATGGTGGCCACTGGGTACTGGAAACCTCCACCGGCTATGTCACGGCTACGACGGTGATCAACTGCGCCGGGTTGTTCGGCGACCAGCTGGAGCAGCGTCTGTTGGGTGAGGCGTCCTTCAGCATTCACCCGCGTAAGGGGCAGTTCGTCGTTTTCGACAAGGCCTCGGCGAAGCTGCTCAACGCCATCGTTCTGCCGGTGCCGAACGAGCGCACCAAGGGGATCGTGCTGACCCGGACGATCTTCGGCAACCTGCTGGTCGGTCCGACCGCCGAGGAACAGGACGATCGCCTGCATGCCGGTCTGGAGTCCGAGACGCTGGCGCAACTGGTCGAGGCTGCAGTCGAGCGGGTGCCGGGGTTGGCCGGCATGCCGGTCACGGCGACCTATGCGGGGCTGCGCCCGGCCAGCGACAAGAAGCATTACCGCATTCACCCGGTGCCGGGGCGCAACTGGATCAGCGTCGGCGGCATTCGCTCCACCGGTCTGACGGCTGCACTGGGCATCGCCCAGCATGTATTCCGGCTTTACCAGCGCCGCCATGAGGCGCTCGACGAGCAGACCCTGAAGTGGCCGAGCATGCCGAACCTGGCCGAGCATCAGCCGCGTGATTACCAGCGGCCCGGCTATGGCGAGATCGTCTGCCACTGCGAGATGGTGACCCGCCGCGAGATCGAGAATGCTCTGCAAGGGCTGTTGCCGCCTGGCGACCTTGGCGGGCTCAAGCGCCGTACGCGGGCCTGCATGGGGCGCTGCCAGGGTTTCTATTGTGGGGCGCAGGTCGCCGAACTCAGCGCCGGCCGCCTGGCCGTTCCACTCGCAACAGGTGTTTGCCATGAAAACCACTGATATGCATAACGTCGATGTCGCGATCATCGGTGGTGGTCCGGCGGGCCTGGCCGCCGCCGTGGAGCTGCGGCGCCAGGGTATCGACGATGTGGTGGTGATCGAGCGCGAAGCGGCCGCCGGTGGCATTCCCCGTCACTGCGGGCATCCGCCGTTCGGTTTCCGCGAATACGGCCGAATCTACAGCGGGCCGGACTACGCGCAGCGCAACGTCGAAGAGGCGGAAAAGGCCGGTGTGCGCATCCTGCTCGGGCACAGCGCCACCCGACTGGCTGCTGGCGGATGCATCGAGGGCGTGTCTGCGGAAGGCGCATTCCGTATCCAGGCCCGGCGCGTGCTGCTGGCGACCGGGGCACGCGAGGCGCCGCGCTCCGCACGTCTACTGGGCGGGGATCGGCCGGTCGGCGTGATCAACACCGGCGCGTTGCAGTCCTATCTGTATCTGCAGCACCTGAAACCCTTCGAGCGTCCGCTGATCGTCGGCACCGAGCTGGTCAGCCTGTCAGCCGTACTCAGTTGCCGTCGGGCCGGTATCAAGCCAGTGGCGATGATCGAGCGCAACGCGCGGGCGACTGCGCGCTGGCCCTTGTCGCTGTTCCCGCGGTTGTGTGGCGTGCCGATGCACTATGGCGCCGAGCTGGTGCAGATCAACGGTCTCGGCCGGGTCGAGTCGGCCAGTGTCAGGCTGGCCAGTGGCGAGGTGCGCGAGTTCGAGTGCGATGGCGTGCTGTTGACCGGCGAGTTCACGCCCGAGTCGAGCCTGGCGCGCATGAGCGACCTGCGTATCGACAACAGGAGCGGTGGGCCAGTGATCGACCAGTTCGGGCGTTGCTCGGATCCCGCCTATTTTGCGGCCGGTAATCTGCTGCGCCCGATCGAGACGGCAGGCTGGTCGTTCCGCGAAGGGCGGCGTATCGCGGGGCTCATCGTGCGGGATCTGCATGGCGAGCTGCCGCCCGTCGAAGATGGCGTCGACGTCCGCTGCGGCAGCGCCCTGAAACTCTGCGTGCCCCAGGTGCTGGTGCCGGGGGCCATCGCGGGGCTCAGGCACCTGCAACTGCGGGTCAGCACGGCCACCTCGGGGCAACTGGTGGTGCGGGCCGATGGCCGGGACATCTGGTCAAAACCGCGATCCTGCCTGCCCGAGCGGCGCATGCTGGTGCCCATTGCCGAGCTGGGGATTCCCGAGGGAACCCGGCAACTCGAAGTCGACTTCATCCGCCGTTAACAGCCTCTGCCGAGGGGAGTTAAAACCTTGCGTATCGCAGCTCTAGACCAGGGAACCACCAGCACCCGCGTGCTGGTGGTTTCACCCAACGGCAGCGCCGACATTCAGCTCGCCCTGCGCCATCAGCAGCACCATCCTCACCCGGGCTGGGTCGAGCATGATCCGCTGGAGCTGTTGAACAACCTGCAGCGCTGCCTCGAGGCAACCGGTCGCGTGGATGCCATCGGCCTGGCCAACCAGGGGGAAAGCTGCCTGGCGTGGGATGCCCGCACTGGCGAGCCGTTGTCACCGGTCATCGTCTGGCAGGACAACCGCACCGCCGACGAGATCAACCGCCTGCGCGCGGAGGGTGGCGAGGCCCTGACCCTGGAGCGCGCCGGGCTGCCGCTCGACCCCTATTTCTCTGCATCCAAGCTGGCCTGGATTCTGCGCAACCTGCCCGCTGCAAAGCAGGCCCAGCGTGAAGGTCGGCTGCGCCTGGGCACCACCGATGCGTATTTCCTGGATCGCCTGACCGGGGTCTTCGCCACGGACGTCACCACTGCCTCGCGTACCTCGCTGATGAACCTGGCCACCGCTCAGTGGGATCCCGAGTTGTGCGCGCTGTTCGGCGTGCCGCTCGAAGCCTTGCCGGAGATCCGCGATACCGTGGGGCATTTCGGCGAGGTCGGGGCCACGCCGGTGACCGCCTCGCTGGTCGATCAGCAGGCCTCGCTCTACGGCCACGGCTGCCGCAACCCTGGCGATGCGAAGATCACCTTCGGCACTGGTGCCTTCGCGCTGACGCTGACCGGCGAGGAGATCATCCGTGCACCCGAGAAGGGCCTGCTGGCGACCATCGCCTGGCAGATCGACGGCAAGCCGCAGTACGCCATGGACGGTGGCGTTTACGACGCCAGCGCGGCCGTCGAATGGGCGGGCCGGCTCGGGCTGTTCAGCGACTTTTCCGAGCTGGCGGCATTCGACCAGGCGCCGGCCATCGGTCGGCAACTGGCCTTCGTGCCGGCGCTTTCAGGCCTTGCCTGTCCGCATTGGGATCGTAGCGCGGCCGCGCTGTGGGTCGGCATGAACGCCGCTACCAGCCGGCAGGACATGTGCCAGGCGCTGCTGGAAGGTGTGGCACTGCGCAGTGTCGAGGTGATTTCGGCGATGGACGGCTTTCTCAACGTCACCGACCAGTTGTCCATCGATGGTGGCCTGGCGCGCAGCCCTTACTTCGCCCAGTTCCTCGCCGATGCCCTGCAACGCTGCATCGTGACTCAGCGCTTCGACGAACTGACGGCCTTCGGTTGTGCGGCGTTGGCGGCTCGGGGTGTAGGCGTCGATCTTGCGCCGCCGCGCAACACCAGCACCAGCTTCCGGCCGAAAGTCGAGGCCGGCGTCGCCCGCCAGTGGCGTGAGACGTTCGCCGATGCGGTGACCCGTTGCCGTAGCTGGCGCTGAGGCAGCGCTCAGCGCTTCAGGCCCGCGCCCAGCGGGCCTGACTCCATCCGGTTCAGTGCAGGCGCTTCGTGCACCTCGACGTGGGCAGCCTGCAGGGCCTCGGCCAATGCTCCCAGCGGCTTGCGATCAGTGATCAGTCGGTCGATACGGCTCAGCGGAAAGACCTCGAAAAGCGCCCGACGGCCCATCTTCGACGAGTCGGCGATGACCGTCAGGTAGCGGGTTCTGGCGATCATCGCACGGGTGATCTCGGCCTCTTCGATGGAGAAGTCGAAGGCGCCATCCGGGTTGAGGGCGCCGATGGTGACCACCGCATGCTCGGCGTTGAACCGGGCGATCTGCTCCAGGGCTAGTGCACCGGTGTTCT
This sequence comes from Pseudomonas mendocina, assembly GCF_003008615.1. NCBI lineage: Bacteria > Pseudomonadati > Pseudomonadota > Gammaproteobacteria > Pseudomonadales > Pseudomonadaceae > Ectopseudomonas > Ectopseudomonas mendocina. The sequence continues at coordinate 1,900,189 of NZ_CP027657.1, read as the reverse complement.
GCGCGGACTCGGGGCGGTATTCACCACCGATCATGAACACGCGATTGCCGCTGGCGCCGATGCTGGTGGCGATCTGCAGCGAGTTGGTGATCACGGTGATGCGGCTCAGGCGGGCCAGCTCGCGCGCGAAGAACAGCGTCGTGGTGCCCGTGTCGATCAGGATGCTGTCGCCCGGTGCGTAAAGTCCTGCGGCATAGCGGGCTACGGCTTTCTTCTCGCTGGCGAACTCGTTCATCCGTGTCTGGAAGGCGTTTTCATGCTCGCCGCTGGGGGGCAGGGAGGCGCCGCCGTGGTACTTGGTCACCTGGCCACTGTCGGCCAGCTCGGCGAGGTCGCGACGAATGGTTTCCTGCGAGGTGCCCAGGAGTCGGGCCAGTTCATCCACCGAGATCCTCTCGCGCTGGCGAAGCAGTTCGAGAATGTGTTGCCGTCGTTCATTGGGGCGCATATCGCATCCTGAAGCTGTTACCTGACCGCCACATAACGGGGCGAGTGTGTGTTACCTCGGCACACCTTTGAGGCGAAAGAAGAGAACAATGCCGCTGGGCTGGCGTGTGCAAGGACGCCGGTTGCGGGTTTCGTGCTTTCACGCCTCGGCGTCCAGCGCTGTGGTTGCGGGCATTATAGACGGAAATCACAGGAATGATGACTGATTTGGTGGTTATCAACGGTCATTCCCACATTTAAACCTCAAAATGGCATGCATAGTGGTTGATATTCCGCTGTCTCACAGGGCTGGTCGAGATGGCTCGCAAGAGCGACGAGAACGATAGGACACGCCTCTGCGTGAGAGGCGCCATATAGAAAGAACCTTGCGTTGGCGGTCTGGGCGTCAAGTAAGAAGACTAGGGTGAATGTGATGGCTGAGTTCGGAAACTTCGTTATCTACCTGATAATGATTGGCGCAGTGGTGGGGGCCTTCGCTTCGGTGGTTCGACCACAGAGCGGACTGGGGAAGGAGTTCGTCAACGGCATCCATTCCATAGGCCCGGTGTTTCTCGCGCAGGCAGGGATCATGATTTCGATCCCCTATCTGTCGAAACTGATTTCGCTGGTGCTCGGCCCGTACTTCGCGGCCATGGGTTCGGACGTATCCATCGCGGCCCTGTCCATCATCGCCGTGGACATGGGCGGTTATCAGTTGGCCGATGCGCTGACGGCCAACCGTGATATGTGGATCGCCGCGATGATCGTCGGCTACACCTCCGGTGCGACCATCGTTTACCTGATCCCGGTCGGGTTGATGATGCTCGAGCGCAAGGATCACAAGTACCTGGCCCTGGGGGCCATGGCCGGCCTGATCAGCATCCCCTTCGCGGTGCTGGCGGCGCTGATGATGATCACCCTGTTCAACCTGCCGGTGCGCGACATCGTCTCGACCAGTTCGCAGGCCACGCATCTGCTGACCCTCGACTTCGTCGGTGCGCTGAAACTGCTGGCGCCGCTGTTCGTCTTCTGCTTCCTGCTCGCCGCTGGCCTGCGCTACCGCGCGACCATGATGGTCAACGGCTTCCTGATCTTCGGCAAGCTGATGGACGCCTTCATCAAGATGATCCTGGCCTTCGCCATCGTCGAGCATTTCACCGGGTTCTTCTCGAAGACCGTGGGTTGGGGCTTCGACCCGATGTTCGCCGACGAGAAGGAGCTGTTCCGCGCCATCGAGATCGCCGGCTACATTGGCATCATGCTCGCCGGTACCTTCCCGATCTGCTACCTGTTCAACAAGTACTGCCGTCGTCCGATGGAAATGCTCGGCCGCCAGCTGGGTCTTTCCGCGCCGGGTGCCGCAGCCTTCGTCATGGTGCTGGCGAACATCATCGCCGTGTACCACATGTTCAAGAGCATGAATGCCCGCGACAAGGTGCTGTGCGTCGCCATGGGCGTCTGCGCCCAGGCCACCATCGGCGATCACCTGGCCTTCACCGCCAACTTCCAGCCCTCGCTGATCATGCCGATCCTGCTGGCCAAGCTGTTCGGTGGCCTGCTGGCGGTCTTCATCGCCGTGAAGATCTCCGTCCCGGCAGCCAACCGCTATGAGGCTGAGGAGCGCAAAGCCGAGCCTGTCGGCAGCTCCGAGTTGAGCCCTGCCTGATTTACCCGGGGGCTTCGGCCCCCGACTCCCCCGTAGAAAGAGGTTCGTCATGCGTAAGATTTTTCTCGCCTGTCCCTACAGTCATGCCGATGCGGAGGTCGTTTATGAACGCTTCCTGGCATGCAACGTAGTGGCGGCGACCATCATCGAGTCAGGCCACTGCGTGTTCAGCCAGGTGTCCATGTCTCACCCGATCAACCTGGCGTTCGAGAACAGGGACAGCGCCGCTATCGGTAAGCTCTGGGGCCCTGTGGATGCCGTGTTCATGGAAGCCATGGAAGAACTGATCATTCTGGATCTGCCCGGCTGGGATCTGAGCTCCGGCATCAAGCGTGAGATCGCCTTCTTCGAACAGAAGGGGCGTCCGGTAAGCCTGTGGTCGAAGGTGGCCACGCAGTTCGAGTGAGTGGCATCCGGGTTCCATCGCCCGAACCCGGCTCGTCTCCCGTGTTCTTCCAGTGCAGCGGCCTCGCTGTCTGGAAGGCTGTCCCAGCCGCGCGGCGCTCGCCGTCGGCCTTCAGGCGCTCTTGTTGAGCCTGCGCAGGATATCCCTGGGAATGCCCCGGGTATCCAGCGGTATCCTGTCCGGCGCGGGTTCCAGGCCAAGTTCATAGAGCCAGTTGAGTGCGTACTCGCGCAGTTGCTTGAGTTCGTAGGCCTGCCATTGCTCGCGAATGGCTGGAAAAGCCTCGATCTCGTAGTCGAACGAGCGCAGTGGTTTGCGGCTGACCAGCGCGGCGCTGAGCAGTGGATGGGCGTGCAGGTCGTCGAGGGTGAACAGGAAGGACTCGCGCATGGCCACGCGCTGCGGCACGTCGAGGTTGGGTATCTGCGTATAACGATCCGGATCGAGCTCCACCTGCTGGCGCTCGTCGCTGTACTGATCGTCCGGCGACAGGGTCAGAACGCTGCCGCTTTCCAGATCCAGCCAGTTCTCCTGCTGTTCACGGCCATTGATCAGTTGAGTCAGGGCGTCGAGGTCGAGCGTGAAGGTGCGCATGGTTTCAGTCCCTGTTTCTGAACGATGTTTTCTTCTGACTGGCAAATATGACGAGGGTGCCAATGGCATTGAAGTGGTGGGCTTAAGCGGATCGCCGGGTAGGGTGGGCCGGGCGGCGATCCGCTTTAGCCCACCAGACAGCAATACTCGGCTTCAGCGCTTGAGCATCGCCCGCATATTGGCCAGGGCGTCATTGCCGCGTGCGGCCTTGACCTCCACGGGCGCCTCTTCCAGTCCTTCCCACACCAGGTCTTCCGGCGGCAGTTCATCGAGGAAGCGGCTCGGCGAGCAGTCGATCACCTCGCCATATTGCTTGCGCTTGGCGGCGAAGGTCAGCGCCAGGTTGCGCTTGGCGCGGGTGATGCCGACGTAGGCCAGGCGCCGTTCCTCCTCGATGGTATCGGCCTCGATGCTGGAACGGTGGGGGAGAATCTCCTCCTCGAAGCCGATGATGTATACCGAGGGAAACTCCAGGCCCTTGGAGGCATGCATGGTCATCATCTGCACGCCTTCTGCGCCTTCTTCCTCTTCCTGCTGGCGTTCGAGCATGTCACGCAGCACCAGCTTGCCGATGGCGTCCTCGATGGTCATGTCGCCGTCTTCGTCGCGCTCCAGGGTACTTTTCAGTGCGTCGACGAGGAACCAGACGTTGCCCATGCGGGCATCGGCCACCTTGTCGCTGGAGGCGTTCTGGCGCAGCCAGTTCTCGTAGTCGATGTCCATCACCATGCTGCGGATGGCGGCAATCGGGTCGTTCTGCGCGCATTCCTGGCGCACGCGATCCATCCATCTGGTGAAGCGTTGCAGGCGCTCGGTGAAGCGCGCCTCGAGGTGTTCGCCGAGGCCGATCTCGCCAGCGGCGGCGTACATGCTGATCTTGCGCTCGTTGGCGTAGTTGCCGAGTTTTTCCAGGGTGGTGGAGCCAATCTCGCGGCGCGGCACGTTGATCACGCGCAGGAAGGCGTTGTCGTCATCCGGGTTGACCAGCAGGCGGAAGTAGCTCATCAGATCCTTCACTTCCTGGCGAGCGAAGAAGCTGGTGCCGCCTGACAGGCGATAGGGAATCTGGTGGTGCTGCAGTTTCAGCTCCATCAGCTTGGCCTGGTAGTTGCCGCGATAGAGGATGGCGAACTCGCTGTACGGGCGCTGGGTGCGCAGGTGTTCAGTGAGGATTTCCAGGGCCACGCGCTCGCACTCGGCGTCTTCGTTGCGGGTACGGATCACGCGGATCTCGTCGCCCATGCCCATGTCGCTCCATAGCTGCTTTTCGAACACGTGGGGGTTGTTGGCGATCAGCACGTTGGCGCATTTGAGGATGCGGCTGGTGGAGCGATAGTTCTGCTCGAGCATCACCACCTTGAGCGACGGGTAGTCTTCCTTGAGCAGGTTGAGGTTCTCCGGCCGCGCACCGCGCCAGGCGTAGATCGACTGATCGTCGTCGCCAACCACGGTGAACTGGTTGCGCATGCCCACCAGCATCTTCACCAGCAGGTACTGGCTGGCGTTGGTGTCCTGGTATTCGTCGACCAGCAGATAGCGGATGCGGTTCTGCCACTTTTCCAGGATGTCGGCGTGCTCCTGGAACAGCTTCACCGGCAGCAGAATCAGGTCGTTGAAGTCCACCGCGTTGTACGCCTTGAGCGTGCGCTGGTAGTGCAGGTAGACAATGGCGGCGGTCTGCTCCTTGGGCCCGCGGGCACCCGCCAGTGCCTCGTCGGGCAGGATCAGGTCGTTCTTCCAGCTGTCGATGTAGTTCTTGATCTCGTCGGCACCGTCATCGCCGGAATACTCCTTCTGCATGATGTCGGTGAGCAGGGCCTTGATGTCGCCGTCATCGAAGATCGAGAAGCCGGGCTTGTAGCCCAGGCGTGCGTATTCCTTGCGGATGATGTTCATGCCCAGGTTGTGGAAGGTCGACACCGTCAGGCCGCGGGCTTCGGCGCCCTTGAGCAGGGTGCCGACGCGCTCCTTCATCTCGCGCGCGGCCTTGTTGGTAAAGGTCATGGCGACGATGTGCTGGGCACGGATGCCGCAGTTCTGCACCAGGTGGGCGATCTTGCGGGTGATCACGCTGGTCTTGCCGGAGCCTGCACCGGCGAGCACCAAAAGAGGGCCGCCGACGTAGTTCACGGCTTCTTGTTGCCGGGGGTTCAGTCGGGACATGGGATCATCGTTCGCAGGAAAAAGGCCGCGCATTTTAGCAGGCCTGGCAACTTCTGCCGCGACCGTCTGGAACTGTGGCCTGGCGCACGGAATTGAATGTTGGCGCGCTGGGTTATGCGGAGCTATGCAGTACTCTGGTTCCACTTGCCGGTTTTTTGGCAATACCTCAGGATGTGCATCTATTTTCACCCGGATGTGATTGATTAGACGTCGATTACGACGCGTTCAGGCGATGCGATTCGCCATTCTTCTTGTGGTCATTGGGGGAGGTTGCTTGTCCACGCTCGTCGAACCCATGCGCTTGATTCTGCTTGCGAACTCGCCTGACTGGGCCGAATTGTTGCGCGAGCAACTGGGCGCACTGGGCAGCCCCTCCCCGTTGATCACCGCGCCCTCCTGGGAAGCGGCCAGCAACCTGTTCGATGACCACGCCAGTGGCCTGCTGCTGGCGACACCGGATCGGCTTCCTCAGCCCAATCAATGCCCGTTGCCGATGGTGCTGCTGCTCGATGAAGAGCCCAGCGAAGAGCCGGAAGGTGTCAGTGACTGGCTGGTACGCAGTAGCCTCAGCCTCGATATGCTGCGCCGCTGCCTGCGTTATGCGCGCGAGCAGGGCAACCTCAAGCAAACGCTGCAGCGTCTGGCCGAGCAGGATCCATTGACCGGCATCGCCAACCGCCAGGGTTTCCAGACCTTGCTCGCCGTACGTCTGGGGGAGTGCAACGGTCGCGGCCTGGTGCTCGGCCATCTCGATCTGGACAACTTCCGTCATGCCAACGACGCGCTCGGCTATCAGGGCGGAGACCGGCTGATCATGCAGGTGGTGGCGCGGCTCAAGGGTTTGCTGCAGCCCTGTGATCAACTGGCCCGTCTGGGCAGTGACGAGTTCGCCCTGCTCCTCGATGTGCGCCGCGACCCGCAGCGCGTCGAGCGTCTGGCCGAACGCATCACCGAGGTGCTGGCCGAGCCCTATTGGGTGGACGGCGAAAGTCTGTTGGTCGGTTGTAGCCTTGGCCTGGCCCATGCGCGTGCTGGCGAGGGAGCCGACCCATTGCTGTGGCATGCGCATATCGCCATGCAGCAGGCCAAGAATCAGCAGGGCTGCGTCTTTCACGTCTATGACGAACGCCTGAATCGCAGTGCGCGCAGCCAGGCCGACCTGGAGAGCGAACTGCGTCGCGCCCTGCGCCGCGACGAGCTGGAGCTGCACTATCAGCCACGGCTGTGCCTGAAGACTGGGCGCATCGTCGGCCTGGAGGCGCTGGTGCGCTGGCAACACCGCGAGCGTGGCCTGCTTTCGCCCAGCGAATTCGTGCCGCTGGCCGAAGAAACCGGGTTGATCGTACCGCTCGGTTACTGGGTCATTTCCCGTGCCCTGCGCGACATGCAGTGGTTGCGTGGGCGCGGTCTGCCGGCCCTGCATATGGCGGTCAACCTGTCGTTCCGCCAGTTTCAGGACAGCCAGTTGCTGGCCACGCTCAGCCGTCTGATCGAAGAGCGTGGGGTGGATGCACAGTGGCTGGAGTTCGAGTTGACCGAGACCGCGGTGATGCGCCGCAGCGACCAGGTGCAGCAGACCATGCTGGCACTGGGGCGGTTGGGCGTGCGCTTCTCGCTGGATGACTTCGGCACCGGTTTCTCTTCGTTCGTCCACCTCAACAGCCTGCCGATCACCCTGCTGAAGATCGATCGCAGCTTCGTCGGTGGCATGGGTGAGCGCGCCGAGAATCGCCAGTTGGTGCGGGCGATGATCAACCTGGCGCACAACCTCAATCTCGAGGTGGTGGCCGAAGGCGTGGAGAACATCGAGCAGCTCGACATGCTGCGCCAGTTCGGCTGCGATCAGGTGCAGGGCTACCTGATCAGCAAGGCCGTGCCGCTGGCCGAGTTGGCGCGTTTTCTGGTGTTCGGCATGCGCCAGCCGTTGCTGACCGGAGGCCCGGCGTAGGGGGCGCTGTGCGCGCCGGCCGAATGTCGGTTACGGCAGGCAGGCCGCGCCCGCTACCCTGTTCGGCCGTTGCAGGCGCGCGGTCTTCCATTGGAAGCCCAGCACCAGGCCGGTTGCCGTCACCGCCAGTCCCGCCGCCAGTCCCCACCAGACGCCATGTGCACCCCAACCGAGCGGGAAGGCGAACAGCCAGGCCAGTGGCGCGCCAACGCACCAGTAGCCTGCCAGACCGATCACCAGGGTGGTTCGGCCGTCGTTGAGCCCTCGAATCGCGCCCATGGCGATGCTCTGCAGGCCATCGAACAACTCGAACCAGGCGGCTATCGCCAGCAGGCTCACCGCCAGGGCGACGATGTCGGCGAAGGCCGGATCGTGACGGTCGAGGAACAGACCGATGATCCACTCTGGCGCCAGCCAGAACAGCAGGGCGAACAGCAGCATCAGCGACGCGCCCAGGGCCATGCCCAGGTGCCCGGCCAGGCGCGACAGGTGTAGGCGTTCGGCGCCGTAATGCAGGCCTACGCGGAAGGTTACGGCGTAGGACAGCCCCTGCGGCACGATGAACGCCAGTGCCACCGTTTGCATGGCGATCTGATGCGCCGCCAGTTGCACGCTGCCCAGGGCGCCCATGCACAGGGTGGCGAAGGTGAACAGCCCCTGCTCGGCAGCGTAGGTGCCGCCGATGGGCAGGCCAAGGCGCAGCAGTGCACGCATTTCCGCGCGCTGTGGACGACCCAGACCACCCCGCAGTGGGTAGCGCTGATAGGTCGGCGAAAGCAGGATGTACAGCGCCAAGGCCAGGGCCATCGCACTGCTGACCAGCGCAGTGGTCATGCCGATGCCGCTCAGGCCCAGGCTGGGCAAGCCGAACCAGCCCTTGATCAAGGCGTAGTTGATGACGAAGTTGGCAGCGGTGCCGACGATGCTGATGGCCATCACCGGGCCGGGATGGCCGATGGCGCTGGTGAAGCCGCGCAAGGCCATGAAGCACAGGTAACCAGGCAGGGCCAGCGACAGCGGGCGGAGAAACTCCATGGCCTGGCTGGCGGCTGCCGGATCCTGGCCAAGGTGAGGCAGCAGTGGGCCCAGGCCATTCAGGCATAGCGCACTGACGATCCCCAGCGATATGGCCAGCCATAAGCCGTTGCGGAGCAACCGCGTGACGCCGCCAGGGTCACCGGCGCCATGGCGGATGGCGACCAGGCTGCCCACCGCGGCAATCACTCCGGTGCAGAAGATCGAGAAGATGAAATAGCAGGTGGCGCCCAGTGCGCCGCCGGCCAGCTGCTGAGGGCCGAGCATGGCCATCATCAGCGTGTCGGTGAAAATCATCAGTGCGTGGGCCAGCTGGGCGGAGATCAGCGGGCCAGCCAGGCGCAGCAATGCGCCCAGTTCGTGACCAAGGGAATTCTTCATGATGAGTAAAACTTCGGCAGGGTAAGCATCCCCAGGCTGTCGGGGAATGAGCAATGACGGCTATTCTCTGGTTTGTACGGATTACCCACAAAAGGAAAATAGCCATGTCTGGCATGATTAAAACTCATGGTTTGATGCCGTGACCCGGCGACTGCCACCGCTATACGCCCTGCGCGCCTTCGAGGCCGCGGCACGGCATGCCTCGTTCACCCGTGCCGCGGAAGAACTGGCCATCACCCAGAGCGCAGTGAGTCGGCATATCCGCACTCTGGAGGACTACTTCGCCTGCCGCCTGTTCGAGCGTCGTGGCCGCAGCCTGCAACTGACCGACCCTGCCCGCGCCTTGCTGCCAGGGTTGAGCGACGGCTTCGATGCGCTGGAACGCGCCAGCGCCGCCCTGCGTGCAGACGACGAGGTGCTGCGTCTGAAGGCGCCGTCGACCCTGACCATGCGTTGGTTGCTGGCGCGCCTGTCGCACTTTCGTCTGGCCAACCCGGACAGCGAGGTGCAGCTCACCAGCGCCTGGATGGATGTGGACAAGGTCGACTTTCGCCACGAGCCCTTCGACTGTGCGGTACTGCTCTCCGATGGCCAGTTTCCGGAGGAATGGGAAAGCGTGCTGCTGTTCGAGGAATGGCTGATCCCCGTGTGCGCGGCGGCCGATACCGAGGCCGGGCCTTGGTCGTTGGCGCGCCTGCAGGCGGCGGAGCAGTTGCACCCGACCCCGGATCGTCGTGACTGGCGCCGTTGGTTGCAGGCCACGGGCCTGGGTGAGCAGGTGCCGCTGAAGACCGGCCAACTGTTCGACATGCTCGAGCTGGGGATCGTCGCCGCCGCGCGCGGTTACGGCGTATCCATCGGCGATCTGTTGATGGTGGCCGAAGACGTGGGCGCCGGCCGGCTCGGCTTGCCCTGGCCGACAGCGGTGTTCAGTGGCGACAGCTACTATCTGGTATGGCCACGGGGCCATCGCGCACAGGCGCGCTTGCAGCGTTTGCGCGATTACCTGCTGGCGGAAGTGGCAGCGATGCAGCTGCCGTTGGTGCAGCGAATGCTTTGAACGGTAATGCAGATGGGTTTTGATAATAAATGATGGCCATTCGGCAGCCGTCAATTGACCTACCATACTGCTCAGGTATCCTGCCGCGCCTTGACCTGGGTCGTATGATGACTCGGCCCATTCATCCCCTGTTCCGTTCGGCCTGCCACCTGCTCAGGCCTTGAGAGGCCTAGATGACCCCTCCTCGTTCTCGCATCGCCCTGCAGCTGGCTGTGGCCCTGGCGCTGATGCTGGTGTTGCTGATCAGTGTCAGCACGCTGTTCGCCCTGCGCTCACTGAACAATGCCAACCTGGTGACTCGTGCCGAGCACCTGGGCAGTGAGGCGCGCCTGTTGGCCGATCAGCTCGATACCTTCCACGGTAGTCTGCGTGACAGCACACAGCGCCTGGCCGGGCTGTTCGAGCAGCGCTTCAGTGGTGGCTTGCAGGTGCGCAACGACGAGCGTGTCACCGTCGGTAGTCTGCAGACTCCGGCGCTCTATCTGGGCGCGACGCGACTCAATAACGAGTTCAGCGAAGTCGACGATTTCACCCGCATGACTGCAGGTGTTGCCACGGTATTCGTGCGTGATGGCGAAGAATTCGTGCGCATTACCACCTCGCTGACCAAGCAGGACGGTACCCGCGCACTTGGCACCGTGCTCGATCATCAACACCCCGCTTACCAGCGCCTGTTGGCCGGGCAAAGCTATGTGGGGCGCGCGCTGTTGTTCGAGCGCTTCTACATGACCCAGTACACACCGGTGCGCGATAGCGGCGGACGGGTGATCGCGGTGCTGTTCGTCGGCTTTGACTACACCGACGCGCAGAACCTGCAGATGCGTAACCTCTCCGACTTCCGCATCGGCAGCACGGGCTCGCTGGCACTGCTCGACGAGCAGGGCAAGTGGCTGGTGGCGCCAGCCGGTGCGATGGCGATGAGCAGCCTGCCCGATTCGCTCGCCGAGCTGATCGGCAACAGCGGCAAGGGCGGTTTCTGGACTGACGGTCGCGAGGAGTTCTATAGCGTTGCCATGCCCTTTGCTGGTGGCCCCTGGACAGTGCTGGCGAGCATGCCGCGCGAGGAAATCCAGGCCGTCACCTGGCATGTCGGCACCCAGCTCGCCATCGGCAGTGCATTGACCCTGTTGCTGGCGGTGATCGCCGTGGTCTGGTTGTTGCGGCGCAAACTGCGTCCGCTGGGCGATCTGGTGCAGCAGGCCCAGGCGCTCGGTGCCGGTGATCTCGGTGCGCGCATGGCACAGTCCAGCGACGATGAGATCGGTGAACTGGCACGCAGCTTCAACCGCATGGGCGAAGCCCTGGCGAGCATGGTGGCGGGTATTCGCAGCGCGGCCCAGGATGTCAGCGCGCGCTCACAGGCGATGTCCACGCTGTCGCGCGATGCCTATCAGGGTATCGATCAGCAATCGGGCGAGATCAGCAGCATGGCTGGCGCGGTGGAGGAGTTCAGTGCCACCTCGCAGAACATTGCCGACAACATGCGCAGCACCGAGCGCCTGGCCAGCGACAACGCTCAGCAGACCCGTATCGGTCGCACCTCGATGGATCAGGCCTCCGAGGCGCTGGTACAGATTGCCGAGGCGCTGGAGCAGACCTCGAAGGTGGTCAATGGCCTCGGCCAGCGCTCCCAGGAAATCGGCGGCATCGTCAGCGTGATCACGGCGATTGCCGATCAGACCAACCTGCTGGCGCTCAACGCCGCCATCGAGGCCGCGCGAGCTGGTGAGCAGGGCCGTGGTTTTGCTGTGGTCGCCGACGAAGTGCGCAACCTGGCCGGGCGCACCCGCGAGGCGACCAACGAGATTTCCACCATGATTGGCAGCATCCAGAGCGAGACCAGCAGCGCCATCGCTACCATGGAGCAGGGCCGGCAACTGATGCAGGACGGTCTTGAGCGCAACGCCAAGGTGGCGTCAGCGCTGGCGCAGATCAGCGAGCAGAGCGAGGCGGCTGGTGAGCAGTTCGCCGCCATCACCACCGCTACCAGTGAGCAGAGCAGCACCGCGACCGTGCTCAGTTCCAACCTGCAAAGCATCGCCCAGGCCAATGGTGAGCAGCGTGAGGTGGTGGCCAACCTGGCCGAAACCGCGCGCGAGTTGGATCGCCTTGCCGCTCAGCTAAGACAGGAGGTCGAGCGCTTCCGCTGAGCTGCTCAGTTGGTTGAGGGGCGGTATTGCAACGCTTCGGCCAGGTGCGAACGGGCGATGTGCTTCTCCTCCGCCAGGTCGGCCAGGGTGCGCGCGACCTTGAGCACACGATGGGCGGCGCGCAGGGACAGGCCCAGGCGCTCGCAGGCGCTTTCCAGCCACTGGCGGTCCGTATCGCTCAGCGCGCAGTGCTGACGTAGCCCCGGCAAGTCGAGAAAGGCGTTGGCCACGCCCTGGCGCTGCAGTTGCCGCTCACGCGCCCGCGCCACTTTGGCCGCCGCCTGTGCAGTGCTTTCACCATCCTGTGGCGGAGCATTCAAGGCCGTCGTCTCGCGGGCAACCGTCAGGTGCAGGTCGATGCGATCCAGCAGTGGCCCGGACAGTTTGGCGCGATAGCGCTGGATCTGCTCGGGCGTGCAGCGACAGCGATTGCTCGGGTCGCCGAGATAACCGCACGGGCAGGGGTTCATCGCTGCAACGAGCTGAAAACGCGCCGGGAAGCGCACCTTGTCCCGCGCCCGGGCGATGACGATATGACCGCTTTCCAGCGGTTCGCGCAGCACCTCGAGCACTTTTCTATCGAATTCCGGCAGCTCATCGAGAAACAAAATACCCTTGTGGGCCAATGTGATTTCACCAGGCTGTGGGCGACTGCCACCGCCGACCAGTGCTGGCCCGGAAGCGCTATGGTGGGGGGTACGAAAAGGCCGCTGCGGCCAGTGTTGCAGCGGCGTATGACTGGCCACCGAGTGAATCGCGGCGACCTGCAGTGCCTCGTCTTCGTCCAGCGGTGGCAGCAGGCCGGGCAGGCGGCTGGCCAGCAGCGTCTTGCCGGTACCGGGCGGGCCGCTGAGCAACAGGTTGTGCGAGCCCGCGGCGGCCACCAGCAGCGCACGTTTGGCAGCCAGTTGCCCCTGTACTTCGGCCAGATCCGGATAGGGCAGGCTCTGCCGGAGCAGACCTTGTGCCGCATAGGGCTCGAGTGGGGCACTGCCGTTGAGGTGCGCGGCGATCTGCAGCAGATGCTCGATGGCAATCACCTTCAAGCCCGAGGCCAGGCTGGCCTCTTCGGCATTGGCCTGCGGCACCAACAGGGTGCGCCCGGCTGCACGTGCTGCCAGGGCGGCTGGTAATACACCCTGCACTGGGCGCACTGCGCCGGACAGCGCCAGTTCGCCGAGGCACTCGTATTCGTCCAGTGACTGAGCAGGCACCTGGCCGCTGGCGGCGAGGATACCCAAGGCGATGGCGAGGTCGAAGCGACCGCCGTCTTTCGGCAGATCAGCCGGTGCCAGATTCAATGTGATGCGTTTGCTGGGAAACTCGAAAGCGGCATTGAGGATGGCGCTGCGCACGCGATCCTTGCTTTCCTTGACCGCCGTCTCCGGCAGGCCCACCAACGTCAGGGATGGCAGGCCGTTGGCCAGGTGCGCCTCGACGGTGACGGTCGGTGCTTCGACGCCGACCTGGGCGCGGCTGTGGACTATCGCCAGGGACATGATCACTCCTTGATCAGGTGGGGCAGTGCCTGCAGGAGCGGCTTCAGCTTCGAAGCCTGTTCGTGGCTGAAGCCGCTCCTACAACAAACCTTAGTCTGCCGCGGTGAGCTTGGCTTCCAATTCGGCGACCTTGGCTTCCAGCGCCTCGAGGCGGGCGCGAGTGCGGGCCAGAACCACCATCTGGCTATCGAACTCATCCCGGCTGACCAGATCGAGCTTGCTGAAGCCACTCTGCAGCAGGGCCTTGAACTGGGCTTCCAGTTCGGCGCGAGGAAGTGGGCTGTCGCCACTGAACAGGCGCGAGGCGTGGCTACTGAGGGTGTCGAGCAGAGCTTTGGGCGGGAGCATGGGCAGGTTCCAGATACAGACGGCGGGCAGTGTAGCACGCAGGCGAAAACCGCGACCTGGCGCCAAGGCGCACAGTTTTCGAGCGCGTGTGGATGGTTCGTTGCACCAATTCTGTGCGCTGCTTCTGTCATGAATGCCCGGTCACCTCCTCGGCACCGGTGCAAAGTCCTGAAACATCAGGCTTTTGATGTAGCTGGCAAGCTTTCTGCTTAGCCCCTGGTGACGCATGCACCGATGCAGTACCGGTGCGTCAGGCGAAGCGTGGGGAGTGTTTCGCCAGGAGCGGTTGATGGATGTCGACCACGCCAGCTAGGGCGGTCGGTGCATTACAAAAGCCGGACACTGCGCTTAGACTTGTCGAGGGCTGAGAATTCCTGGGGCAAGTCAACCTAATACGGGAGAGAGTTCATGAAGCTAGTCACTGCCATCATCAAGCCGTTCAAGCTGGACGACGTCCGCGAGTCGCTGTCGGAAATCGGCGTGCAAGGCATCACCGTTACCGAAGTCAAAGGCTTCGGTCGCCAGAAAGGTCACACCGAGCTGTATCGCGGTGCTGAATACGTTGTCGACTTCCTGCCCAAGGTGAAGATCGACGTGGCCATCGCTGACGACCAATTGGATCGCGTCATCGAGGCCATCACCAAGGCTGCCAACACCGGCAAGATCGGTGACGGCAAGATTTTCGTGGTCAACCTGGAGCAGGCGATTCGCATCCGTACCGGCGAAACCGATACCGACGCGATCTAAGCCCAACGCCGCCCCACCCCCAGAATCGTCCCAGGAGTTAAATCATGACTCTGCGAAAAATCGCAGGGCTTGGAGCCCTTTTGTCTCTGCTTTCCCCCGGCCTAGCCATGGCTGAGGAAGCGACGCTGAATTCCGGTGACACAGCTTGGATGCTGACCGCCACCGCGCTGGTTCTGTTCATGACCATTCCGGGCCTGGCCCTGTTCTACGCTGGCATGGTGCGTTCCAAGAACGTCCTGTCGGTGATGATGCAGTGCTTCGCCATTACCGCTCTGATGAGCATCCTGTGGTTCGCCTACGGCTACAGCCTGGCCTTCGACACCACCGGAATGGAAGCTGGCGTCACCAACTTCAGTTCCTTCGTGGGCGGCCTGGGCAACATGTTCCTGGGTAATCTGACCAAGGAATCGTTGACGGCGGCGTTCCCGGAAAGCGTGTTCGTCACCTTCCAGATGACTTTCGCCATCATCACTCCGGCCCTGATCGTCGGGGCCTTCGCTGAGCGCATGAAGTTCTCCGCGATGCTGGTGTTCATGGCCGTCTGGTTCACCCTGGTCTATGCACCGATCGCCCACATGGTTTGGGGCGGTGATGGTGCTCTGATGTGGGACTGGGGCGTACTCGACTTCGCCGGTGGCACCGTGGTGCACATCAATGCCGGTATCGCTGGCCTGGTGGCTTGCATCATGCTCGGCAAGCGCAAGGGTTACCCGAGCGTGGCCATGGCGCCGCACAACCTCGGTTACACCCTGATCGGTGCTGCGATGCTCTGGGTCGGCTGGTTCGGCTTCAACGCCGGCTCCGCTGCCGCCGCTGACGGCACCGCTGGCATGGCCATGCTGGTTACCCAGATCGCCACCGCCGCCGCCGCTCTGGGCTGGATGTTCGCCGAGTGGATCAGCCACGGCAAACCGAGCGCCCTGGGTATCGCCTCCGGCGTGGTTGCCGGTCTGGTCGCCATCACCCCGGCTGCCGGCACCGTCGGCCCGGTAGGTGCGCTGGTCATCGGTCTGGCCTCCGGCGTGATCTGCTTCGTCTGCGCCACCAGCCTGAAACGCAAGCTCGGCTACGACGACTCCCTGGACGTCTTCGGCGTGCATGGCGTGGGTGGCATCGTCGGTGCCCTGCTGACCGGCATCTTCGCCGCGCCGGCCCTGGGTGGCTTCGGTGAGGTGGATAACATCGGCCTGCAACTGTGGATTCAGTTCAAGGGCGTGGCCTTCACCGTGATCTACACCACCATCGTCACCTTCGTGATCCTCAAGGTCATCGACGTGGTCATGGGGCTGCGTGTCACCGAAGAAGAAGAGTCGGTCGGCCTCGACCTGGCTCAGCACAACGAGCGTGGCTACATCCTGTAAGTACGTGGGCCTGTCGCTGGCAGGCCTGAAGCACACGGAGTGCGCCCGGAGCCAACCCGGGCGCCTCGACCGAATAGCGCATCAATAAAGCGCTCCGGCAAGAGGTGAAAAATGGATAACACAGCATTGACTGCATTGCAGTACGGCTTCGATACCTTCTACTTTGTAATTTGCGGTGCCCTGGTGATGTGGATGGCGGCAGGCTTCGCCATGCTCGAAGCCGGACTTGTCCGCTCCAAGAACACCACCGAGATTCTGGTCAAGAACGTGGCCCTGTTCGCCACCGCCTGCATCATGTACCTGCTGGTCGGCTACTACATCATGTATTCCAGCCCCGAGGGCGGCATCCTGCCGAGCCTGGGCTTCCTGATTGGCGATGAGAACAGCGTCGATGCCGTTCTGGCCGGTGGTGACGACGCGCCTTACTACGCCGCTCGTGCTGATTTCTTCTTCCAGATCGTGTTCGCCGCGACTTGCATGTCGATCGTCTCCGGTGCCGTCGCCGAGCGCATGAAACTGTGGCCCTTCATCGCCTTCGCGATGGTGATGACTGCCTTCATCTACCCGGTTCAGGGCTACTGGAAATGGGGCAGCGGCTTCCTCAACGAAGCGGGTTTCCTGGACTTTGCCGGTTCCACCGTCGTTCACCTGGCTGGCGCTTCCGCTGCTCTGGCTGGTGTCCTGCTGCTGGGCCCGCGTAAAGGCAAGTACGGTTCCAATGGCCAGGTCAACGCCATTCCCGGCGCCAACCTGCCGCTGGCTACCCTGGGCATGTTCATCCTGTGGATGGGCTGGTTCGGCTTCAACGGCGGTTCGCAGCTGAAGATGAGCACCATCGAAGACGCCAACGCCGTCGCTCAGGTATTCGTCAACACCAACATGGCCGCTGCCGGTGGTCTGGTCGCTGCGCTGATCGTGGCCCGCCTGCTGTTCGGCAAGGCTGACCTGACCATGGCCATCAACGGTGCACTGGCTGGTCTGGTCGCCATCACCGCCGAGCCGCTGACCCCGACTGCCCTGCAAGCCACCCTGATCGGTGGTGTTGGTGGTGTGCTGGTGGTGTTCGCCATCCTCGGCTTCGACAAGATCAAGATCGACGACCCGGTCGGCGCCATCTCGGTACACGGCGTGGTCGGTATCTGGGGCACCCTGGCGGTCTGTCTGACCAATCCTGATGCCAGCCTGGGCGCTCAACTGCTGGGTATCGTCAGCGTATTCGCCTGGGTCTTCGGTGCCAGCCTGATCATCTGGGGCATCATCAAGGCCGTCGTTGGCTTGCGTGTCAGCGAAGAGGAAGAGTACGAAGGCGTGGATCTGGTCGAGTGCGGCATGGAAGCCTACCCGGAGTTCACCAGCAACAAGAAATAAGCGCTGCTGGTAAATGTAAAGGGCGCCTTTTGGCGCCCTTTGCTTTTTCTGATAGCGCGTTAGAATGCGCGCGCTGAAGTCTGCAGGAGATACGACGATGTGGTGGCAACGGACTCTGACCTTGCGTCCACGGAGTCGGGGATTTCATCTGATAACCGAGGAAATCCTCGCCGCACTACCGGAACTGCAACAGGTGCGAGTGGGTCTTTTACACCTCTGGCTCCAGCACACTTCGGCCTCGCTGACGGTCAACGAGAATGCCGATCCTGCGGTGCGACGCGATTTCGAGCGATTCTTCAATCGCTTGGTGCCGCAAGGCGACGCGGGGTACGAACACGATTACGAAGGGCCGGACGATCTGCCGGCACATTTCAAAGGCAGTCTGCTGGGGTTTCAGCTGCAACTGCCGATACAGGATGGACAGTTGGCCCTGGGTACCTGGCAGGGGATTTACCTCGGTGAGCACCGTGATCAAGGCGGCGCTCGGCGAGTGGTGGCGACCCTGCATGGCGAGGCTATTTGAATTTTTTCCGGTCGGGCAGTGAAGCCTGCGCGACTGGTCTATAACTAACCTGCTTTTCGCAAGTCATGAGGTTGAACATGAGCGACGAAGACCTGGAACAAGACGATCTGGAAGGGGCTGACGAGGACGACGGCGAGGAGCTGGCTGCTGCCGACGACGGTGACAGCAGCGACGATGGCGACGGCGAAGTCGTAGCTACTGGCAAGAAGAGCAAGGCAAAAGCGGTCGAAGTCGACGAGTTGCCGAGCATCGAAGCCAAGCAGAAGGAGCGTGATGCGCTGGCCAAGGCGATGGAGGAATTCCTCTCGCGCGGCGGCAAGGTGCAGGAGGTCGAACCCAATGTGGTTGCCGACCCGCCCAAGAAGCCCGATAGCAAATACGGCAGCCGCCCCATCTGAGGACGGTATGCTGCAGAGAACCCGCCAATTTGGCGGGTTTTTTGTGCTCAGCACATCCCTGTGCCTCACCCCTTCGGGGCTTGCGCAAAATCACTCCCGGCGATTTTTTGTGGCCGCGATCAACGCGTATCGCGGTACGGCATAGGGTGCGCCGTGCGCACTGATCTTGTTCGTGTATCAGGCGGTGCGCGCAGCGCACCCTACGGGCGTTAGCGCGTCCAGCTAGCGAGCAGCGCTGGTAGCTCGGCCAGGCTGCCAATCTGCGCGTCGGGCAGCGTATCGGCGTCCCAGGTTCGTCCTTGCGGGTTGAACCAGATCGCGCGCATCCCGGCTGCCTGGGCGCCGGCAATGTCGTCGCTGGGGTGATCGCCGATGTGCACGGCTCGCTCGGCAGCAATGCCGCCTGCGCGGCTGAGCGCTTCGCGAAAGGGTTTCGGGTCGGGTTTGCCGATCCCCAGTTCTTCGGCGCACAGCGCGAACCGGAAATACTCCGACAGGCCCAGACGGCGCACATCGGCATTGCCGTTGGTGATCACGCCGAGCATGAAGCGCTCGGCGAGCGCTTCCAGTGTCGGGTGCACCTCGGCGAACAGTTCGACCTGGTGACGAGCGCTGAGGAAGACCTGAAAGCCGGCTTCGGCCAGTGCCAGTGCCTCGTCATGGGAATAACCCGCGCCCTCCAGAGCATGGAAGAGAATGCGCCGGCGCAGTTCGCTGAGGCGATGCTTGAGCATCGGTTCTGCGTCCAGCAGGCCGCTGCGGATCTGCCACAGGTGCTCGACCGGCACGGCGCCGAGGCGAGGGGCGTGCAGGGCCAGCCAGTTGCGCAGCGCCGCTTCGGCGTCCTGCATCACCGGGCTGACGTCCCACAGGGTGTCATCGAGGTCGAAGGTGATCAGTTCAATGCTCATTCGGAACCGCCTTTGCGCTTGGCACGCGGATGGGCCTGGTCGTAGACGTTGGCCAGGTGCTGGAAATCCAGGTGAGTGTAGATTTGCGTGGTGGCGATATCGGCATGGCCGAGTAACTCCTGCACCGCGCGCAGATCCTGCGAGGACTCCAGCATATGACTGGCGAAGCTGTGCCGCAGCATGTGTGGATGCAGGTGCTGGCCCAGTTCGCGTACGCCGGCCTGGCGCACCCGCAGCTGCACGGCGCGAGGGCCGAGGCGGCGTCCCTGCTGGCTGATGAACACCGCGCCGTCGCCAGGATTGGCCAGCTTGCGCAGCGCCAGCCATTGTTCCAGCGCCTGGCGCGCCATGCTGCCGACTGGCAGTTCGCGCACCTTGTTGCCTTTGCCGCGCACGCGTACCAGGCCGGCGGCGAGGTCGAGGCCGTCGAGGTCGAGGCCGACCAGTTCAGATAGGCGCAGCCCGGAGGAATAGAACAGTTCGAGCATGGCCTGATCGCGGCGGGCGATGAAGTCGTCCTCTACTGCGCCGTCGAGCAGTTGTGCGCTGCGGTCGGCGTCCAGGGTGCGCGGCAGACGTCGTTCGCGTTTCGGTGGGCTGAGGCCGGTAGCCGGGTCATGGCGGCACAGGCCCTCGCGCAGCAGGTACTGATACAGTCCGCGGGTGGCCGAGAGCAGGCGGGCCAGGCTACGGCTGGCCAGGCCTTGCTGATGCAGGCGAGCGACCAGCCGGCGCAGGTTGCGAGTGTCCAGCGCTGCCCAGTCTTTCAATCCTTCCGCCTCGCAGAAGGCCAGCACCTTGCCGAGATCACGCCGATAGCCGTCGAGTGTGTGCGGCGATACCTGGCGCTCGCGGCGCAGGTATTCGATATAGGCTTCAAGGTTGGCTTCAAGTGTCACGTGCCGGGCTCCGCGCGGGCCGATAGTGGATGAGCGTTGCGCCATCCACCCTACACGCTCTGGCAGGCAGTTGGAAAACAGCCTGCGTTGCGATCATGGCGTTAAGAACAGTCTCGGACGGCTTCTAGCGTACCGAGCGCAGCGGCGTGGCGAAGCTCGGCAGCACGCGTGCCAGCACTTCGGCGATGTAACCGAGGAACAGCGTGCCGAGCGAGCTCTTGTAATGCTGTGGATCGGCGCTGCCGATGGCCAGTACGCCATGCAGACCCTGGTGAGTGAGGCTGACGACGGCAGCAGAGCCGACCTTGCCGGCTTCTTCGGCGCCGAACAGGAATTCCAGCTCATGCGGGCGTAATACCCCGCAGATGGTCTTGCCGCCGCTGATCAGGCCGCCGATCTGCTGATGTGCCTCGGCCGAACTGACCGAGCGGCCCACCGGCAACTTGTTGTCGCTGAACAGGATCAAGCCGACGAAGGGCACCTGAAACTCATGGCGCAGGCTGTCTTCCACGGCGCCGACCACCTCTTCCAGGCTGCCTGCATCGAGCAGGTCGAGCACCAGGCGGCGGGTCTTGTCGAACAGGCGGTCGTTGTCACGCGCCACGTCCATCAATTGGCCGAGGCGATGACGCATCTCGATGTTGCGTTCGCGCAGCAGTTTGACCTGACGCTCTACCAGCGACACGGTATCGCCGCGCTGGTGCGGAATGCGCAGCTCGGGAATCAGCTCATCGTGATCGATGAAGAACTCCGGATGCAGGCGCAGATAAGCTGCGACCGTTTCCGAGTCGAGCGGCTTGGGAGAATCCTGCTGGTCGGTCATAGGCGAACCTGTCCTTCGTATACGCGTGCAGCGGGCCCGGTCATCATAACGGGCTGACCTTCGCCTGCCCACTCGATGGACAGTTTGCCGCCCGGCAGCTCCAGTTGCACCGGCGAGTCCATCCAGCCCTGGCGAATCGCCGCGACGGCAGCCGCACAGGCGCCGGTGCCACAGGCCTGGGTTTCGCCCGCGCCACGCTCCCACACACGCAGGCGGGCATGTTTACGATCCTGCACTTGCAGGAAGCCGACGTTGACTCGTTGCGGGAAGCGCGGATGGTGTTCCAGCTTCGGCCCCAGCTCGTGTACCGGCGCGCTGTCGACGTTGTCGACGCGCAGCACGGCATGCGGGTTACCCATCGACAGGGCCGCCAGATCGACGGTCTGCCCGTCGACTTCAACGCGATAGCTCAGTGCAGCCTGCTCGGCCTGGAAGGGCACCTGCGCTGGATCCAGGCGTGGCGGGCCCATGTCGACGCAGACCTGGCCGTCGTTCTGCACGCGCAATTCGATGATGCCGCTCTTGGTTTCGACGCGAATGACCTTCTTGGTGGTCAGGCGCTTGTCCAGCACGAAGCGAGCGAAGCAGCGCGCACCGTTGCCGCATTGCTCCACTTCCGAACCGTCGGAATTGAAAATGCGGTAGCGGAAGTCGACGTCCGGGTGATTCGGCGGCTCGACGATCAGCAACTGGTCGAAGCCCACGCCGGTGTGGCGATCGCCCCACTGTTTGGCATGTTTCGGCTGCACGTGGGCATGCTGACTGATCAGGTCGAGAACCATGAAGTCATTGCCCAGGCCGTGCATCTTGGTAAAGCGCAATAGCATGACGTCGCCCTCAGGCCGGCAGCAGGCTTTCGCCGGCGTAGAGCTCTTGGACGGTCTCGCGGCGCCGCACTTCATACGCCTGCTCGCCATCTACCAGCACCTCGGCGGCTCTGCCGCGGGTGTTGTAGTTGGAACTCATGACGAAGCCATAGGCGCCAGCCGAACGCACGGCCAGCAGGTCGCCTTCGGCCAGCACCAGTTGACGATCCTTGGCCAGGAAGTCGCCGGTCTCGCAGATCGGCCCGACCAGGTCGTAGTTGCGTGCCTCGCCGTCACGCGGCTGCACCGGCGAGACGTCCATCCAGGCCTGGTACAGCGCCGGGCGGATGAGGTCGTTCATTGCCGCGTCGATGATGGCGAAGTCCTTGTGCTCGGTGTGCTTGAGGTATTCGACCTGGGTCAGCAGCACGCCGGCGTTGGCGACGATGAAGCGACCCGGCTCGAACACCAGGGCCAGGTCGCGGCCTTCCAGGCGCTTGCGCACGGCGGCGATGTAGTCGCCGGCCAGCGGCGGTTGTTCGTCGCGATATTGCACGCCGAGGCCGCCGCCGAGATCCAGGTGCTTGATGGTGATACCGCGCGCAGCCAGCTTGTCGACCAGCAGCAGCAGGCGATCCAGCGCATCGAGGAAGGGCTCGAGGGTGGTCAGTTGCGAGCCGATATGGCAATCAACGCCGATCACTTCCAGGTTCGGCAGCTCGGCGGCGCGGGCGTAGACCGCCTCGGCCTGCTCGATGTCGATGCCGAACTTGTTTTCCTTGAGACCGGTGGAAATGTACGGGTGGGTGCCGGCGTCCACGTCGGGGTTGACCCGCAGCGAGACCGGCGCCTTGACGCCCAGTTCGGCTGCCACCTTCTGCAGACGCTCCAGCTCGACGCTGGACTCGACGTTGAAGCAGTGCACGCCGACTTCCAGCGCACGGCGCATGTCGTCACGGCTCTTGCCGACGCCGGAGAAGACGATGTGGTTCGGTTCGCCACCAGCGGCCAGCACACGCTCCAGCTCACCGCTGGAGACGATGTCGAAGCCGGCACCGAGGCGCGCCAGGACATTCAGCACACCGATGTTGGAGTTGGCCTTGACCGCGAAGCAGACCAGGTGCGGCATGCCGGCCAGCGCATCGGCATAGGCGCGATACTGCCCTTCGATGTGGGCGCGGGAATAGACATAGGTGGGCGTGCCGAAGCGCTGGGCCAGCGCGGACAAGGCAACGCCTTCCGCGAACAGTTCACCGTCGCGGTAGTTGAAGGCTTCCATGGGGCAGCTCCTGTCAGAGTTCGAAACGGTCTCGGCTGTTGCCGGCGTTGTCATCGCCCGGCAGGTACAGCGGGCCTTTCTGACCGCAGCCGGCCAGCAGGCAAACGGCGGCGAGGAGCGCGAGGGTCAGTCGCTTCATGGGGCAGTCCTTGAAAATAAGCGTGAATTGCGCCGGAGTATACCGACCCCCCGTCACCTTGCCTATGCGCCCGCCGCCCGCCTGGCGGGGCGCTGGCTCAATTTGCGTCCGTGCCTGGCGTTCGCCTCGGCGGCATTTGTTCTGGCTTGGGTTAGCATGCTGCGAGTAACGAGGAGCCTCGATGGACAATCCCGCGATTCTCGCCGGTTCGGTTTCGGTGGCCTACCTGCAAGGTCTGATCGATCATTTGCAGCGCCAGAGGGTGGCCCCCGAGGTGCTGCTTGCCCATGCCCAGCTGACGCCCGAGGTACTGGCGCAGCGCGATCAGCGCGTGGCTGCCAGCGCTTATCTGGCATTGCTCGGCGAAGGCGTGCGGCTGAGCGGTGACGACTGCCTGGGCCTGCACCTGGGTGAAGCCGTGCGGCCCGGCTACTACGGCGTGCTTGGTTATCTGATCATGAGTTGCGCCACGCTGGCCGATGCCCTGCACCGGCAGGCGCGCTACGCTGCGTTGGTCGGCAATCTGGGCGTGGTCGGTCTCGACGACGAGCCGTCGCGGCCCGGCTGCGAGCCGCTGGTGGCCCACAGCTGGCAACCGCTTTTGCCGCAACAGCAGCGTCAGGTGAGTGAGGAAACCCTGGCCGGTTGGGTCAGCTTCGGGCGCTGGATCAGTGGCCTGGACATTGCGCCGACCGAGGTGCGTTTTCAGCATCCGGCGCCGGCTGACACCTCCGAGCATCAGCGCATCTTTCGTTGCCCTGTGTTGTTCGGTCAGGCTGACAATGCGTTGATCTTCCCCAAACGGCTGCTCGGTGTGCCGCTCGGCCAGGCCGATGCGCAGGTGCAGGGTACGCTCGATGCCTACGCCGATCGCCTGCTCGGTGAGCTCAAGCAGGGACATCACGTGCTCGACCAGGCGCGTATGCAACTGGCCCGGCAGTTGCCCGAGCAGGGGCCTGATCTGGAAGCCATTGCCAGCGCGTTGGCCCTCAGCCCGCGTACCTTGCAGCGGCGTTTACGCGAGGCTGGCCTCTCGTTCAGTCAATTGGTGGATGAAACCCGCCAGCAGCTGGCGTTGCACTATCTGCGTGATCCGGCGCTGGAGCTGGCGGAAATCGCCTTTCTGGTCGGTTTCAGCGAGCCTGGCTCGCTGGCCCGCGCATTTCGTCGCTGGACGGGAACGAGCCCGGGCGAGTACCGTCGCCACCTTTGCAGCTAGGCCTGGCTACACCGGCCTGGCGTTTTCGCCTATTTTTGCAGTCGCTGCACCTTGTGAGGAAAACCCGATGAGCCTGAGCGAAGCCCGCTTCCACGATCTGGTCGATGCCACCCAACAGGCGGTGGAAGACATCTTCGACGACAGCGGTCTGGACGTTGATCTGGAAAACAGCGCCGGTGTGCTCACGGTGCGTTTCGACAACGGCAGCCAGTTGATCTTCAGTCGCCAGGAGCCGATTCGTCAGCTGTGGCTGGCGGCCCGCTCCGGTGGCTTCCACTTCGACTACGACGAGTCCGAAGGGCGCTGGATCTGTGACACCAGCGATGAGCAGTTGGGCGAGATGCTGGTGCGTATCACGCTCGAGCAGTGTGGTACCGAACTGGAGTTCGATGAGCTCTGAGCCCGGCGAGGCGCCGCTGGTCTCGCCATGCCGGCGCCAGTGTTGCCTGGACGAGCGCGACCAGTGCATCGGCTGTGGCCGCACCCTGCAGGAGATTCTCGACTGGGGTTCGGCCGACAATGCCCGGCGCCGGGATATCTGCCAGGCGGCCATCGAGCGTTTGCGCCAGCGCAAGCCAGCCCCCTGACCAGGTGGTCTTGTTTATTTGTCCGGCTGTGTTAGGGTCGACAAAACATTCTGCTGAACCCCGCCTTCGGGCGGGGTTTTGCTTTTTTATGGATTAGGCAAGGAGATCGCCCGGCATCATGAACAACACACCTACCATCACCATTACCCGCCTCGACCTGCAGCGTCTGGAGCGCTTGCTCGACAGTCTGGACGAGTTCGGGCCCGGCGCGGTTGCATTGCAGGCCGAGCTGGATCGTGCCGAGGTGGTGGGGCACGACGAGGTGCCGGCAGGGGTGGTGACCATGAATTCGCGCGTGCACTGCCGTGAAGAGAGCAGCGGCAAGGATTACCACCTGACCCTGGTCTACCCGCAGGACGCTGGCGGCGAAGGCAAGGTCAGCATTCTCGCGCCGGTGGGTTGCGCATTGCTCGGTCTGTCCGTGGGGCAGCATATCGACTGGCCGGCGCCCGGTGGCAAGCAGCTCAAGCTGACTCTGCTGGAAGTCGAATATCAGCCGGAAGCCGCAGGCGAATACGACCGCTGACGCTCCGCTCAAGCTGGACTAGAGTGAGGTTTCCGCCAATGGCAAGGAGGCCTCGCCATGTCCAGTCTGCCCCTGTATTTTCCGCCTACCTACCAGCTCTCGCGCGCCCTGCTCTGCGCTGAACTGGTGATGGCCGCCTACGATCAGTACGCGCAATGGCTGGCGCAGCAGCGCCCACGCAAGCCCGAACAGTTCCAGTGGAAACAGCCGCCTCTGGAGGGCTGGCAGCTTTCTGCGCCGATCTGGAGCGTGCTCAGTGAGTGGCACGTGTTCAATGAGTCCGAGCCTTTCGGCTTCGCCGCCCGTGATCCGCAAGGTGATTGCTACCTGGTGTTTCGTGGCACCGAGTCGGTGCAGGACTGGCTCGATGATCTCGACCTGGATCAGCGCGACTATCCCTGGCAAGCCAATGTCGGCCTGGTGCACGACGGCTTTCTCAAACTCTACACATCCCTGCGCGACCAGGCCCTGCTGGCACTGGATGACCTGCAACCGCAAGCGCGCCTGTGGGCCTGCGGTCACAGCCTGGGCAGTACCCTGAGCACGCTGGCCGTGCCGGATTTGCTTAAGCGCTGGCCTCTGCTGCTGTTGCAGCATTACAACTTCGCCAGCCCGCGCGTGGCCTCACCGGCCTTTGCCAATTACTACAACGCTCTGGCCGTACCGACCTATCGCCTGGTCAACGACAGCGACCTGGTGCCCGAGGTGCCGCCAGCGGACAGTGATCGCTGGTTCTACCAGCACCTGGGCCTGCCTGTGACCTTCACCGCCAGCTATGGGGGCGTTGCCGCCAACCACAGCATGGGCGACTGCTACCTCTATGCGCTGAACAATCCCGATGCGCCAATGAAAAGCTAGGTCGACCTGATGGTAGGGCGGGTGCAACCCGCCACACCGCTATGGATCTATCGTCTGGGCTAAATCTGCTGCAGGGCCGCGTTCAAGGCATCTTCCAGTTCGCTCTTGTAACGCAGGTAATGCACGGTCTGCGCCTGCTGCCCGGCGAGCACGGCGGAAAGATCCAGGTCGGTGATGTAGAAGGGGTAGCGTTCACCACCGGAGCGCTGGGCAAGAATGTGCTGCGCCACGGCGCGATACAGATCGCGGCCGTATTCCAGCTCGGAAAATTCGCGGTGGTTGCAATACAGGGTGACGTGACGCTGACGCCCGTCACCCGGCTCGACGATCGCCTGCACATCGTAGAAGGGATGGCTGAGCGGCGCCTGAGGTGCTGGACGGCGCTCCACGCTCTGCGCGCGCAGTGGCGCATCGGGCAGTAGTTGGTGGTAGAGCACGTCCAGAGGGACGTCGCCGACGGGGTTGTCCAGCGGCAACTGGGCGTTGCGCCGGTATAGCAAAGATTGCAGAAAACGCTGCAACGGCGTGAGCAGGCTCTGCTCGTCGCGGTAGGGCAGGCGCCTGCGCCAGAGCGCGTTGTGCTCGTCGAGCACGGTCAGCTCGGCTTCGCTGTTCTGTTCGTTCAGACGATAGAACACCTGGATCGATTGCGGCTTGCCCATTGGCAGTATCAATGCCAGGTCATTGCCTTCGAGGGCGTAGCGATCCAGATTCAACGGGCTGTACAGCTCCTGCTCGGCGCCGAGGTGATCGAGCAGCGCCGGCAGATCGCCCAATGCGGTGTGGCGGACTTGGCCGGGCACCAACTGCAGAACGTGGTAATGCTGGCGCACCTGGACCAGATAACGTGATGGCTGACCGCTGGCGTAATTGTCGAGTAGGTCGCGCAGTAGCTCTTCGACTCGGGTGGCGATGGCTACCGCGCGGTTGCGGCAGTAGCAGCGCACTTGCACCTCGGGCACGGGGCCGTCCAACGGCAGGCTGTTGAGCAGGTCGCTGAGGCAGTCGAGCAGCGCGTCCTCTCCGTCATAGCGAGCGACCTGTAGCTCGTTCCAGCTATTGAGGCTGACCTGGTCGAGGGTCAGCACCAGGTTCTCCCGTACCCCCGAATAGCCGAGCGCATCGGTGCGCCCGGTGGTCATGTGCACGTTCATCTGGCTGTGCTGCTTGAGCGGGTCGACACCCACGTTGACCAATAACAGCACCCGGCTCGGTACGCTCGCGCGCAGCAACGCGGCCTCTTCCACGGGAGGGGGCGGCAGGGGGAAGCACTGTTGCAGGCTGCCGATCAGGTTGGACAGTTCGAAATCGGTCAGGTCACTGCTGCCAGGGTGTTGCGACAGCCGTGTGCTGGCATCGATGACGCCGTTACGGTGGCACCAGGCAAGCAGTTCGATCAGTTCGCGGGTGCGTTTGATCGGAGCGAAGTCCGGCCATTCCTGAGCGCTGAGGTTGCCGCTGAACAGCGCCCACTGATATTCGTTCGGCGTTTCGCTGCTCGGCTGCTGCACCAGGGTGAGGGTGTCTTCGGCCAGATCCGGGGCGATGCCGGGGTTGATGAATTCCACCTTGCCTGCCTTGCGTTCGAAGGCCGCGTACAGGCGCCGGCCCAACACGTTGAGGTCGCGGTGGTTCAATGAACTGCCGACCTGAGCACTGCGGGCGAACTGGGTGAGGAAGCGGTAGCTGTAGGTCAGCTCATTGACCAGCACGCGGCGTTCGGCGGCGACCTGGCGTACCTTCCACTGGCTGCGGCTGTCGAGCACGGCAAGTTGTCGGGTTTCCCAGCCCCACTCAGCGGTCAGGCGTTCCAGCAGCAGGCGTTGCCAGCTCTTGCTGCGGCCGCGCGCCGGTGGCCGGCTGATCTTCTTGTTCACCTTCAGGTACAGACAGCGTCGCACCAGTTCCAGGCGTTCACGGTCGCCACGATTGCCGAGGTACTCCTCCAGACGGCGGTAGACCACGATATAAGGATCGAGCTCGTCGAGATCGAGACGGCCTTCGAATACGCTCTGCTTGAAACGCAACGCTAGGCATTCGACCTTGGGATGTTCGCTGGCGTAGACCTCGGTGAGCAGCAGCTTGAGCGCGGATTTGTAGGGCGACTCGATGCCCTTGTACAGCTGCCACATGCCGGCACCGACGAACTCCTGCGGCGGAATCTGCGCCAGATGGCCGAGGTCGAGCACATCATCCTCACGTACGAAGCGTTTGCTCAGCAGGGTGCGGCAGTAATCGTGGTAACGGTTTTCCTCGTACACCGGCACCAGCCACCAGATCGGCGTGCGCCCGCCTAGCCAGATGGCGGTGCGGTAGAACTCGTCGAGCAGCAGATAGTGCTGGGTGGTACCGCAGTCGTCCGAGGTCAGCTGCGCTTCGCGCGCGCCCTGGATGAAGCGCTGGGGATCGACCAGAAAGACATGCACCTCGGCGCCCTGAGTGGCGGCCCAGCTTTCCAGCAGGTCGCATTTCTTGCGCAGATCCTGCAACTCCTGCACGGTCAGATTTGACGCGTGACATAGCCACAGATCCATGTCGCTCTGTTCGGCTTGCGCCACGGTGCCCAGGCTGCCCATCAGGAACAGGCCATGCAGCGGTGCGGCGCCCTGGCCACGACGGGGCTTGTAAACGAATGAGCGGGTCAGGCGCTGGACTTCGGCCAGGCTGTCGTCGTCCGGCTCGAAACCGCTGAGGCCTGCCGGGGTGCTGGCGGAAACGTAGCCTGGTAGCAGTGGATGGTTGACGTGCAACAGCAGCGGCAACAGCTTGAGCACCAGTTGCTGGCGTGTGGACAGTGCTTCCATGGCCCGCTGCAGGCGGCCCTGGTTGATTTTCAGAAAGCGCGCGCGCAGTTGTGCGAGCACCTTGCGGTCGATGCCGTCGTCGATGTCCGGGCGGATTTCGTGGTTGCGCGTCATGCTCGAACTCTACTGGTAATGCTGCAAGCCTATCAGCGGCGTGCTCGCCAGTGCAGTGTCTGTGACGCTATATCGCCCGCCGCGCCTTTCCCTGAAGGGCGACGGGCGGGCGCTATGGATTAAGCGGGGGTGGCTTGCCGGGTGGAAAGAATCGTCAGCAGGGCTTGCGCATGTTCGGCGGCATCGATGCCCAGGCTGGTCAGATAGCCGCCATCGGCCTGGCTCACCAAGCCCTTCTCGTAAAGGCGGGTGATGGCGCCCTGAGCCTTGAACGAAGCGTTGTTGTGCACCTTCAGCCCTTCCTGATGGTTGTCCAGGTTGTACAGGGCGAGGATTTCCAGCTCGTCGATCAGGTCGGTATTGAATGACTTCATGGTAACTCCGCTTTTTTATTATGGCGTTCGTTCAGTGTAGAGCCATGCGCCGTGGTTTGCCCGTCGGAAAGCTGCCAGTGCGCGAGAATCCGCTGATAGGTGCCATCCTGGCGGATCTGCCGCATGCCGGTGTCGAAGCGCTGCAGGAGTTCTCTGGCCTGCGGATGGTGGCGGGAAAAGGTCAGGTACAACTGGGGACGGTACACCGTCGCCAATGAGGTGAATTGCCCGACCAGCTCCGGGTTGTCATCCAGGAGTGCCTGGGTGGTGCCACGAAAAGCGACGACATAGTCCACGCGTCCCCGCTGCAGCATGAGAAAACCGTTGAGGTCGCGACGTACCGCGATACGCTGGATGTTCGGGTAGTTGTCGAAGCGTTCGCCATAGGTGTAGCCGATGGTGACGGCCACCCGCTTGCCGACGAGGTCTTCGAGGTCGCTGACCGGAAGCTCGCCGGCGCGGCCCCAGAGGATGATGTCGTCGCTGAACAACATCTCCTGTGGCAGCAGAAACTGCGCTTTGATACGTGAGTCGGGGGTGGTGTTGAAGCAGGCCGCCAGGCTACCTGAACGGGCCAGCTCCATGCAGCGCGAATAGGGGTAGGGCGCCAGCTCGATGGGCGTATCGCTGGCGGCGAAGGCGGCGCGCACGATATCCGCCGACATGCCTTCGACCCGCTCATTGCGCCAGGCGGTGTAGGGATACCAATCGTCCTCGGCACCGATGCGGGGCGTCTCGGCCAGCGGCGCGCGGGCCCAGAGCAATGGCAGCAGCAGGGCGAGCAATGCAGCGATGCGTGGCAACGGACAGGCCATCGAAGGCGGTACCTTCTCGGTCGAGACTGGGGGTGACAGTAGCAATCTGCCTGCCAGTCCGACCAGTGGCCTGGATCAATCCTGGCTCAGTTTTCTTCCGGCAGCTCAGGCAATGCGCGCAGCGCCTGCTCATACCAGGCGCCGTCGAAGGGGCGATCCTCGCGCAGCATGGCGTCGACCTCATGGGCGAGCACCAGTGCCATCAGCTCAAGAATCTCTTCGCGCTCGTAACCAACCAGGGTCAGCTTGTTGAATACCGCTTTGGCAGCGGCGGGTTCGCCGCTTTCCAGCTGGTTCTCGATGGCCTGGATCAGAGTGGCTTCGGCGAAGTCTTCGTCTTCCTGGTCGTTGTTTTGGCTCATGTTCGTTTCCTCATTGATTGCCAGCAGCAAAATCCAAAAGGGCCTGGCCGGTCAGGCGATAGCCGACCCACTCGCTTTGCGGGCGGGCGCCGAAGGATTCGTAGAAGTCGATGGCGGGCTTGTTCCAGTCCAGTACCGACCACTCGAAGCGGCCACAACCGCGTGCCACGGCCAGTTGCGCCAGATGGCGCAGCATGGCCTTGCCTGCGCCCAGGCCACGCGCTTCGGGGCTGATGTAGAGGTCTTCCAGATACAGGCCGTGCTTGCCCAGCCAGGTGGAGTAGTTGAAGAAGTACACCGCGTAGCCTATGGGCTGGCCCTCGTGCTCGCAGATCAGGCCATGAGCGGTGCTGCCTTCGGCGAACAGGCTGTCGCGAATACCGGCAGAATCGGTTTTCACCTCATGCTCGGCCTTCTCATAGATGGCCAGCTCGGTGATGAAGCGCAGGATCAGTTCGGCGTCGTCAGCGGTAGCGGGGCGGATGTGCAGGGACATGGATCTCTCCTGGCGCGACAGGCAGTGCAAGCGCTGCCGCATGGTTGGACGTGTACTGGAAACGGTGGTGTTGTCGATCCGCGGTGTGTTCGCTGATAGCGCTCCGTCGTTCTGATCCGTCAAAGGCGCAGGCCGAGGTTGACCATCAGCGCGGCGTTGCCCAGCAGCACCAGTTCCGCCGCCATGCCGTGGCTTTGCACGCCCAGCGAGGGAATGATGGCGGGTGCCACGCCCAGATGGTTGAGTGGGATCTTGTCGCGGTACTCGCCACGGTAACCGTGCAACAGACCGCCGGTCAGCTTGGCATAGAACGGATGGCGGTCGCTTTCGAAGCGCCGGCCTACGTAGGCGTACTGCGAATTTTGGTCGAACGAGTTGCGAAAAACCGCCCCGCCCCAGAGGTTGCCGGAGGCATAACCACGTTCCAGGCCGATCAGGCGCTGATGATTGTTGTGGTCAGGCTCTGGGTTGTAATGGCGGGTGTAAACGCTGGTCTGCACTTGCCAGTGATCGCCTTCGTTAGCCAATACCGGCGTTGCCAGCAGGCTCAGTAGCAGGGTCGTAGGGAGTGTGTAACGCATGACAACCTCCTGGTCGAATGGCCTGCCTTGGCAGGGGCGACTTAGCGCCGCCCCTTTGCGACCTCAGCGGCTGGCGAGAAGTTCGCGGCCACGCACGACTGCGGCGCGTACCTGATTCGGCGCCGTGCCACCGATATGGTCACGAGCGCCAACCGAGCCTTCCAGGGTCAGTACGGCGAACACGTCGTCGGCGATCTGGTCGCTGAACTGGCGCAGTTCGTCCAGGCTCATCTCGGCCAGATCCTTGCCGCTCTGTACGCCGTACTTCACGGCATGACCGACGATTTCGTGGCAGTCGCGGAAGGGCAGGCCCTTGCGTACCAGGTAATCGGCCAGGTCGGTGGCGGTGGAGAAGCCGCGTAGCGCCGCCTCGCGCATGATTTCGCGCTTGGGCTTGATTGCCGGCACCATGTCGGCGAACGCGCGCAGGCTGTCGCGCAGGGTGTCGGCAGCGTCGAACAGCGGCTCCTTGTCTTCCTGGTTGTCCTTGTTGTACGCCAGCGGCTGGCCTTTCATCAGGGTCAGCAGGCCGGTCAGGGCGCCGAACACACGGCCGGTCTTGCCGCGCACCAGCTCTGGCACGTCCGGGTTCTTCTTCTGCGGCATGATCGAGGAGCCGGTGCAGAAGCGATCCGGCAGGTCGATGAACTGGAACTGCGCGCTGGTCCACAGCACCAGCTCTTCGGAGAAGCGCGACAGGTGCATCATCGCCAGCGAGGCGGCGGCGCAGAATTCGATGGCGAAGTCGCGATCGGAAACACCGTCCAGGGAGTTGCCGCCAACGGCGTCGAAACCCAGCAATTCAGCAGTGATCTCGCGGGCAATCGGGTAGGTGGTGCCGGCCAGTGCGGCCGAACCCAGCGGCATGCGGTTGGTGCGCTTGCGGCAGTCGACCAGGCGCTCGTAGTCACGCGAGAGCATCTCGAACCAGGCCAGCAGATGATGGCCGAAAGTCACCGGCTGCGCGGTCTGCAGGTGGGTGAAGCCGGGCATGATGGTGTCCGCTTCGGCTTCGGCCAGGCCCAGCAGGCCCTGCTGCAGGCGGGTGATCTCGGCAAGGATGATGTCGATCTCGTCGCGCAGCCACAGGCGGATGTCGGTAGCTACCTGGTCGTTGCGCGAGCGGCCGGTGTGCAGCTTCTTGCCTGTGACGCCGATGCGGTCGGTCAGGCGCGCCTCGATGTTCATATGCACGTCTTCCAGATCAACGCGCCAGTCGAACTGACCGGCTTCGATCTCGCCCTGGATCTGCTTGAGGCCGTCGACGATGGCGTCGCGCTCGGCATCGGTGAGCACACCGACCTTGGCCAGCATGGTGGCGTGGGCCATGGAGCCCATGATGTCGTGGCGATAGAGGCGCTTGTCGAATTCCACCGAGGCGGTGAAGCGTGCGACGAAGGCGTCGACGGGCTCGCTGAAGCGGCCGCCCCAGGATTGGTTGGTTTTTTCGCTGCTCATGATGTGGGCTCGGGATCGGGCAAGCCACGTTCTCAGACCATGTGAAAGCTACTGCGCTCGGTCATGCTGCGTTAAAAACAGGTTCAGAATGCTCATTTACCACTTGTAAACAGCGCTTCTTCGCCTGTTTCTGCCTTGCCTGACCTTCGCTCGCTACATTTCACACGGCCTGTTCGGCGGCCGGCATGGCGGACAAAGTGCGTCGATAATAACAGGGTCAGAAGGCGTTTCGCCGGGCTGCGTTAGCCGTCGGGCGCTCAGTGGCGTTGTCGGCTGCTTCACAGTTTTGCCCTCAAGGTGGCATTTCGGTGCTTTATTTTGTCCGGCGGGAGCCGTCTGGCTTGCCGGCCCGTCAGGCGACACGGAAACTGCGTCGATGCACACACAATCCTTTGCCAAGAATAAACACAGCACCGCTATCGACGACTTCTTCGTCCCTGAACTGTGCCAGCCGGAAGCGCTGCTGAGCATGGTACTGCTGGCCGAGCTGCTGGTACTGGTGCTGGTGCTCGCCGAACCGATGACGCCGGGATTCGATTGGGTGCGCCTGGCCCTGACTTCGTTGTTCGTGCAGTGGATCGTGCTGCTTTCGGCCGCCGTGCTGTGTCGTCTGCGGCCTTTGCTGGCGCGCCTGCGCCCCGCGCTGGCGGGCTGCCTGTGCTGCGTGCTGGTGGTGATGCTGACCCTGAGTTGTACGGCGGTGGCCGACTATTACGAACTGGGCGGGCCGCTGCCGCGCAGTGGCGAGGTAAATCTTTATCTGCGCCATGCGCTGATCAGCCTGATCATGTCCGCACTGCTGCTACGCTATTTCTATCTGCAGAGCCAATGGCGTCGGCAGGAGCAGGCCGAGCTGCGCGCGCGCATCGAATCGCTGCAAGCGCGGATCCGACCGCATTTTTTGTTCAACAGCCTCAACAGTATCGCCAGCCTGGTTACGGTTGACCCGTTCAAGGCCGAGCAGGCGGTGCTGGATTTGTCCGATCTGTTTCGCGCCAGCCTGGCCAAACCCGGCAGCCTGGTGCCGTGGAAGGAGGAACTGGAACTGGCGAAACGATATCTATCGATCGAGCACTATCGGCTCGGCGAGCGACTACAGTTGCAGTGGGAGGTCGAAGGTGTGCCGGAGGATCTGCCGATTCCCCAGCTGACCCTGCAACCTCTGTTGGAGAATGCGCTGATCTATGGCATCCAGCCGCGTATAGAAGGTGGCTTGGTGCGGGTCGAAGCGGATTACCAGGATGGAGTGTTCAGCTTGTGTGTCAGCAATCCGTATGAAGAGCGGGGCGAGCAGCACCCGTCACGGGGAACGCACCAAGCGCTGAGTAATATCGATGCGCGCCTGGCGGCACTTTTTGGGCCGCGCGCGAGTCTCAGCGTGGAGCGCCGTGACGGCCGTCATTACAGCTGTCTACGCTATCCTTGTGCGAGACTCACGCAGGAAGCCAGAGCAATATGAATGTCCTGATCGTCGATGACGAACCCCTTGCCCGCGAGCGCCTCAGCCGCATGGTCGGTGAGCTCGAGGGTTACCGGGTACTGGAGCCCGCCGCCAGCAATGGCGAGGAAGCTCTGACCCTGATCGATAGCCTCAAGCCGGACGTAGTCCTGCTCGATATCCGCATGCCTGGTCTGGACGGTCTGCAGGTGGCCGCCAAACTGTGCGAGCGTGAGGCACCCCCTGCGGTGATTTTCTGTACCGCTCATGACGAATTCGCCCTGGAAGCCTTCCAGGTCAGTGCGGTCGGCTATCTGGTCAAACCAGTGCGCTCGGAAAGCCTCAGTGAAGCCTTGAAAAAGGCCGAGCGGCCCAACCGCGTGCAACTGGCTGCCCTGACCCGCCCCGCGGCGGAAACCGGCGGCGGTCCGCGAACCCATATCAGTGCGCGAACCCGCAAGGGCATCGAACTGATCCCGCTGGATCACGTGGTCTATTTCATCGCTGATCACAAGTACGTCACCCTGCGTCACCAGGGCGGTGAAGTCTTGCTGGATGAGCCGTTGAAGGCGCTGGAAGACGAGTTCGGCGATCGCTTCGTGCGTATCCATCGCAATGCTCTGGTCGCCCGCGAACGCATCGAACGTCTGCAGCGCACGCCGTTGGGGCATTTCCAGTTATTCCTCAAGGGGCTCGATGGTGATTCGCTGGTGGTCAGCCGCCGGCATGTGGCTGGAGTTCGCAAGCTGATGCAGTCGCTCTAGGTCATGTGGGGAGCTGCGGCCGATGGCCGCCTCCCGAAGCCCTGGAAAGACGAGCCTGCTATGATTCGCGGCAATTTGTTCTGTGGAATTGCCCCATGTCCCGCGAAATTCGCATCGCCACCCGTAAGAGCGCCCTGGCCCTGTGGCAGGCTGAATACGTCAAAGCCCGTCTGGAAGAGGCTCATCCGGGTCTCAAGGTCAGCCTGGTGCCTATGGTCAGTCGTGGCGACAAGCTGCTCGACGCGCCCTTGGCGAAGATCGGCGGCAAAGGCCTGTTCGTCAAGGAGCTGGAAACCGCGCTGCTGGAGAACGAGGCCGATATCGCCGTGCATTCGATGAAGGATGTGCCGATGGACTTTCCCGAGGGCCTGGGGCTGTTCTGCATCTGCGAGCGCGAAGACCCGCGTGATGCTTTCGTCTCCAACACCTTCGAGAGCCTCGATGCGCTGCCGGTCGGTAGCGTGGTCGGTACCTCCAGCCTGCGTCGCCAGGCCCAGTTGCTGGCGCGCCGGCCTGACCTGAAGATCCAGTTCCTGCGTGGCAACGTGAATACTCGCCTGGCCAAGCTCGATGCCGGCGAGTACGACGCCATCATTCTCGCTGCTGCCGGTCTGATCCGTCTCGGTTTCGAAGATCGTATCCGCAGCTCGATCAGTGCCGAGGACAGCCTGCCGGCCGGCGGCCAGGGCGCCGTGGGTATCGAGTGCCGCAGTGCCGATGCTGACGTGCATGCCCTGCTGGCGCCGTTGCATCACCGCGAGACTGCCCTGCGTGTGACTGCCGAGCGAGCCCTGAACAAGCGCCTCAATGGTGGCTGCCAGGTACCTATCGCCTGCTATGCCCTGCTCGAAGACGATCAGCTGTGGTTGCGCGGTCTGGTCGGCCAGCCCGATGGCGGCCTGCTGCTGCGTGCCGAGGGCCGTGCTGCCAGCGGCGACGCTGAAGCCTTGGGTGTACGTGTGGCCGAGGATCTGCTGGAGCAGGGCGCCGAAGCCATTCTCAAGGCGGTGTATGGTGAGGCCGGTCATTCGTGAGCACCTGGCGCCTGCTGTTGACCCGTCCTGCCGAAGATTGCGCGGTACTGGCGCAGACGCTGGCCGAGCGAGGGATCGTCAGTAGTTGCATGCCGTTGCTGGCCATCGAGGCACTGGATGAGACGCCTGAGCAGCGCCGCACCTTCTCCGAGCTGCAGCGCTACTGCGCTGTGATAGTCGTCAGCAAGCCTGCGGCGCGCTTCGCTCTGGCGCTCCTGGATCGTCGTAGCATGCGAGCCGCGGCGCGGCAACCCTGGTTTGCCGTCGGCGGCGCGACTGCAGCGTTGCTTGCGGAACAGGGGCTGAGCACTCACTACCCGCCGCAGGGTGATGACAGTGAAGCGCTGCTCGCCCTGCCGGCTCTGCAGCAGAGCATTGCTGCCGCTTCTTCCCCGCGGGTACTGATCCTGCGTGGCGAGGGTGGCCGAGAATTCCTGGCCGAGCGCTTGCGCGGCCAAGGTGTGACGGTCGACTATCTGCCACTGTATCGCCGCGTGCTGCCGCATTATGCGGTGGGGGAGCTGAGCCGGCGGCTGCGAGCGGAACGCCTGAACGGCCTGGTTGTCAGCAGTGGACAGGGTTTCGAACACCTGCTGCAGCTGGCAGGCGATGACTGGCCGGCTCTGGCTCGGCTACCCTTGTTCGTACCCAGCCCGCGTGTCGCCGAGCAGGCGCGCAATGCGGGTGCGGAGATCGTTGTGGACTGTCGCGGCGCCAATGCCGCGGCCTTGCAGGCAGCTCTGGAGCAGTTTCCGGCTGCCGCCCTCTAAAAGGACGGATACGTGAGCGAAGCATCCACCCCGAAGACGCCAGAAGAGAAACCGGCCAGCGAAGCCGTGAAAGCCACGCCTACACCTGCACCCGCGAAGGCGCCGCGCAATGGCAGCGGTAACGGCCTTGCCGCGTTCGCCCTGCTGATCGGGCTGGCCGGTGCCGCTGCTGGTGGCTGGAGTCTCTGGCAACTGCACCAAATGCAGAACCGAGATCAGCAGCAGGCTGAGGATCTGCAACGTACGCGTGACGATAGCGCGAAGAAGGTGGAGGAGCTGGCCCAGCGCCTGGACTCGCGTCTTTCAGCCCTGCCCAGTGCGGCCGAACTGGATGAACGACGCCGCCTGCTGGCCAACCTGCAGAATGATCAACAGCGCATGAGCCAGCGCCTGGAGTCGGTGCTCGATGGCAGTCGCCAGGATTGGCGTCTGGATGAGGCCGAGCACTTGCTGCGCCTGGCTACCCTGCGGCTGTCCGCATTGCAGGATGTGGCCACCGCCGAGGCGCTGGTACAGGCTGCCGACGACATTCTCCGTGAGCAGGATGACCCTGCCGCCTTCGCTGCACGCGAGCAACTCAGCCGCAGCCTCGAAGCCCTGCGTACTACGGCGCGTCCGGATCGCGTCGGTTTGTTCCTGCAGTTGGGCGCCCTGCGTGAGCAGGCGGCGACCCTCAATCCGCTTGCGCCCACATTCGACGGTCAGGGCGATGTGCTCTCCGATCTCGCTGCCGAAGGTGATGGCAGTGCCTGGTGGGGCGAGTGGGTGAAGAAACTGTCGGATTACTTCCGTATCGAGTTCGATGCCGATCGCAACGTGCGTCCGTTGTTGTCCGGACAGAGCCTGTCGCAGGTGCGTCTGAGCCTCTCGCTGGCGCTGGAGCAAGCGCAATGGGCTGCACTGCATGGCCAGACCGGTGTGTACCAGCAGTCGCTGAAGCAGGCGGAAGAAATCCTCGACGCTCATTTCAACCTGGATAACCCCGATAGCCGCGCCCTGCGCCAGCGCTTCGGCGAGTTGGCCGACGCCAGTGTCGAGGTCAAGGTGCCGGACCTGAGCGACTCGCTCGACGCGTTGCAGGCTTACCTGCAACGTAAGCAGGCACAACGCCGGCAGGGGGCCGCCGCGGCCGGGGAGGCGCAATGAAACGCCTGATCTGGCTGCTGTTGCTGCTGGCCGTCGCCGCCGGTCTGTACGTGCTCAGTCTGGCCATCGATGCCGACCGCGGTTACGTGCTGTTCGCCTACAAGGGCTTCCGTTACCAGTCCGGTCTTTGGGCTTTCCTCGGTCTGGTACTGGTCGTCGTGCTGCTCTACTACCTGATCAAACTGACGTTGCGCCTGCTGCTCAGCTCGACGCGTCTGGCCAACCCATGGTCGCGATTGCACCGCACTCGTCGTGTCCGCCAGGCCTCCGAGCAGGGCATGCTGGATCTCGCCGAGGGACGCTGGGCGCGTGCTCAGCGCCAGTTGACTCGCGCTGCCGAGGCCGACAGCCAGCCGCTGATGTATTACCTGGGTGCTGCACGTGCGGCGAACAAGCTTGGCCAGCATGAACAGAGCGATGCATTGCTCGAGCGCGCGCTGAACAAGCAGCCGCAAGCGGAGCTGGCCATTGCCCTGACGCATGCCGAACTGCAGCGCAGTCGTGGTGACAGCGACGCCGCCCTGGACACCCTGCAGGCGATGCGTGAACGCCATCCGGGCCATCACTTGGTGTTGCGCCAGTTGCAGCGCTTGTATCTGCAGCGTCAGGACTGGTCTGCCTTGCTCGGGTTGCTGCCGGAGCTGCGCAAGGAAAAAGCCCTGCCTGCCGCCGAACTCGACGAACTGGAGCGCGAAACCTGGCGCGGTCGCCTGGCTGAGGCCGGTCATGCTGGACAGGGCGAGGGTGAAGCTGCATTGCAGCCGTTGACGCAAGCCTGGCAACAGCTTTCCGCGCCGTTGCGTCAGGAGCCGGAGCTGATCGCCACCTATGTCGAGCAGTTGCGTCGCCTGGGGGCGCAGGAGGAGGCCGAAGAGGTGCTACGCAGTGCGCTCAAGCGTGGCTACGACAGCCGCTTGGCACGCTTCTATGGTGTGCTGCGGGGCGCCGATCCGGCGCGCCAGCTACAGACAGCCGAGCTCTGGCTCAAGCAGCACCCGCAGGATCCGGCGTTGCTACTGACCCTTGGCCGGTTGTGCCTGCAGAATCAACTCTGGGGCAAGGCGCGCGATTATTTCGAAACCAGCCTGAAGGTCGAGCGTCACCCGGAAACCTGCGCCGAACTGGCCCGCCTGTTGGCGCAACTGGGTGAGCTGGAACGCAGCAATCAGTTGCTGCTCGAGAGCCACGCTCTGCTGCACCAGGGCTTGCCCAGCCTGCCGCAGCCTCAGAGTGCGAGCATCTGAGCGGACGGAGGGGCATTCCGTTCGGACGAGTAGCCGTTCGCCATGCATGAGGCGCCTTGAAAGGCGCCCATGCTTTCCTCTACCGTACTGCCCTCGATTTCCCTCCGGAGCCATCATGCAATTGGCCAGTCCGCGTCCCCTGTTCTTCCTGGCATTTCTCGGCTGCGTGCTGCTCATGGCAGTGGCTCTTTATCTGGAGCATGCAGTGGGGCTGGAGCCCTGCCCGATGTGCATCGTCCAGCGCATCTGCGTGATCGGGTTTGGTCTCGTCTGCCTGGTGGCCGCGATCCATGGCCCAGGGCGCCTTGGCCAGCGCATCTATGCCGTGCTGGCGTTGTTGTTCGTACTCATCGGTGGCGCTACGGCTGGGCGGCAAATCTATCTGCAGAGCGTTCCGGCCGATCAGCTCGAGGCCTGTCTGCCGAGTCTGGAGTTCATGATGCAGGCCCTGCCGATGCAGGACGTCGTGCGCCTGGTGTTCCAGGGCACGGCGGATTGCGCAGAGGTCAACTGGACCTTGTTCGGCATGAGCATTCCCGAGTGGAGCCTGCTGGCGTTCATCGGCATGTTCGGCTTCTGCCTGTTGCAGCTGCTGCGTCGTCGTTGAAGCGTAGAGGGCACGGCACTCTGGTCGTGCCGATCAAACGCGCGTATTAAATTTCTCGCCAAGGTGCCTTGATGGTGTGTGCCTGCGGGCATAATCTGGCTCGCACGCACCGCCGGAAAAACGCCATTTTGCGGTTTCCTTTCCGTGATCAGCTGGCAATTGACAAAAAAACGGCGTGAGCAGTTTTCTACGTTGCATCGCGACGGTCGAAAGGATAGTGCCCAGGATGGCCGACCCTATAAACGTCTCGGGAGTGGACGTATAACAGGCATTACCGATAAGGGAAGCGAGGTTCATCATGCTTGAGAGTTGTCAGAACGCACAGGAACGTTGGGGTGGTGTGCACCAGCTGATTGACCGTTGGCTGGGTGAGCGCCGTGAGCTGGTGCTGGCCTATACCGATCTGACCAAGGCGCCGCAGGCCCCTACGATCAATGGCGAGACTTTGCAGGGCTTTTGCGAGTTATTGGTGGACTACGTGTCGGCCGGACATTTCGAGGTCTACGAGCAGCTCACCAACGAGGCCAAGGCCTTCAACGATCAGCGCGGCCTGGAACTGGCCAAGCAGATCTATCCACGGATCGAATCCATTACCGAGGTGGCACTGGCATTCAACGATCGTTGCGATAACGGCGACTGCCGTGACAACGCTTCTTTGATGGCCGAACTCAATCGCCTGGGGCAACTGCTGCATGAGCGTTTCGAGTTGGAAGACTGCCTGATCGAGGTGTTGCACAACGCCCATCAGGAGCAGGCCGCGGTATTGGCCTGACTGGTTGGCTCGGCGTGCCGGCTCAGTTGGCGACGTCGAGCAACTCCAGATCGAACACCAGTGGCGCGTGCGGTGGAATCAGGTCCCCCGCGCCTTCTTCGCCGTAGGCCTGAGCCGACGGCACTACCAGCCGCCAATGGGCGCCTTTGGGCATCTGTAGTAGCGCGCTACGCCAGCCGGCGATCAGACTGTCCAGACGAAACCACTGCGGTGAGTTGCTCTCATCGAAGACGCTGCCATCAGCCAGGGTGCCACGGTAGCGAACCTGAACTCGGCTGCTGGCGGTGGGTTTGGCGCCGCTCCCAGCGCGCAGTTCCGTGACCAGTACACCGCTCTCGAGTGCACGCACATTGGGCAGTGCGCGTTGCTCGGCTAGGAAGCGCTGTTCCACTTCGACGGCCCTGGCGTGGTGCTGCGGGCTGGCGGCGATGCTGGCTTCGTGGGCATCGAGCAGTTGCTCGATCCGCGCGTCCGGGAGCCGCAATGGCTTGCCTTCATAGGCCTGGCGCAAGCCTTCGAGCAGATCGTTCAGTGGTAGATCCGGAACTTCGTCCTGCAACCGCTCACCCAGACGTACGCCAAGGCTGTAGGCCAGATCCTGCCTCTGCTGGTCGGCCTGAGCGCCGAGGCTGCAGCAGAGGGCGAGGGCGGCGAATACGGCGCGGCTCATGACGATGTCTCCCGATCAAGATGCTAGGGCTGTTAAGGTTTCGCAGCGACATGAGGTTCGCCGGCGCATCAAAAGGCCTTGGCGATTATGCCAGTGCACGTCGGTATCTGCTCGGATCGCCAAAAGGCCTATGGCGAGGGCTCGCGCCTGCGTCTAGTATGGGCGCATCCACATCCGCCTGGAGGCGCGCCATGTCGGCCAAGAAGAAGTCCATCACTACCCCGCTGCATTTGCTTCATCAACTGTCTGCCAGCCTGCTCGAACATCTGGAAGGCGCTTGTTCGCAAGCGTTGGTCGATGCCGAGAAACTCCTCACCAAGCTTGAGAAACAGCGCGGCAAGGCCCAGGAAAAACTGCACAAGGCCCGCAGCAAGCTGCAGGACGCCGCCGTGGCCGGCAAAGCCAAGGCGCAGGCCAAGGCCAAGGATGCAGTCGCTGAGCTGGAGGAGTTGCTTGATGCGCTCAAGTCCAGCCAGAGCGAGACTCGCACCTATATCGCCCAACTCAAGCGTGATGCTCAGGAAAGCCTGAAGCTGGCTCAGGGTGTCGGTAAGGTCAAGGAAGCAGTAGGCAAGGCACTGTCGGTACGCGAGGCCAAAGTGGTTGCACCTGCCGCCAAACCTGCCAGCAAACCCGCTGCTGCGAAGAAACCGGTAGCTGCCAAGGCTCCGGCTAAGAAGGCTCCGGCCAAGCCTGTGGCTAAAGCACCTGCTGCCAAACCGGCGGCTGCGAAAGTCCCAGCCAAGCCCGCTGCCGCCAAGCCAGCTGCTGCCAAAGCCCCGGCTAAACCCGCTGCTGCCAAGCCAGCTGCTGCCAAAGCCCCGGCTAAACCCGCTGCTGCCAAGCCAACTGCTGCCAAAGCTCCGGCTAAACCCGCTGCTGCCAAGCCAGTTGCTGCCAAAGCTCCGGCTAAACCCGCTGCTGCCAAGCCAGCTGCTGCCAAAGCTCCGGCTAAACCCGCTGCTGCCAAAGCTCCGGCCAAACCCGCTGCCGCCAAGCCAGCTGCTGCGAAAGCTCCGGCCAAACCCGCCGCCGCCAAGCCAGCCGCTGCGAAAGCCCCGGCCAAGCCCGCTGCCGCCAAGCCAGCCGCTGCGAAAGCGCCGGCTAAACCCGCTGCCGCCAAGCCAGCTGCTGCGAAAGCGCCGGCTAAACCCGCTGCTGCCAAGCCTGCCGCTGCCAAAGCCCCCGCTAAGCCGGCACAGCCCAAGGCCGCGGCAGCTCCCGCAGCTCCTACTGCTCCAGCGGTCGCTCCGGCGCCTGCCGCGGCCACCAATGGTGCCGCTGCTCCTGGTGCATCGAGCGCGTCCTAACGAGTGATAACGGCGCCGCGCAGCACTTGCAGCGCGGCGTTGTCATTTCCGGCAAGGTGTCGCAGCCAGTCACTGCCGGCGCTCTCGCTTGGCCAATCCTTGGTCAGCGCTTCCAGCCTTTTCAGTAACAGCCGTTCGGCTTCCAGTTCCATTTGCTTGAGCTGCTCGCGCAGGGTCGTTAATTCGACATCCTGGCTCGCGGCTGTTCGCCATTGCCGGCGTGCTTGCCGCAATGGCATGACGACGTTCTGCTGCCAGGGCTGCGCCAGGTCGCGCAAGGCCTGCAAATAGTCGTCCCGGCAAGGAATGCCACGTTGCTCGAGCCAGGCGCCGGCCAGTAACAGGCAGACGTCACAGCCTGAATCCTGCAGTTCCAGGCAGGCACTTTCCACACCCGGGCGAGCGTAGAGCTGTACGGCGAAATTCCATAGATCCTGCACGCGGCCTCCCAGGCGATTTCGGGGCGAAACTGATAGACTCCGCCGCCATTATGATCCGACTCCAGAACCTCACTCTACAGCGTGGTCCGCAACGCCTGCTCGAAGGCGCCGAGCTGACCCTGCACGCCGGTCACAAGGCCGGCCTGATCGGCGCCAACGGCGCCGGTAAATCCAGCCTGTTCGCCCTGTTGCGCGGCGAGTTGACCCCGGACGCCGGCGATTGCCTGCTGCCCGGCGACTGGCGCATCGCCCATATGCGTCAGGAGGTCGATACCCTCGACCGTCTGGCTGTCGACTACGTGCTCGACGGCGACCACAACCTGCGCCGCGTGCAGGCCGAACTGGCCGCCGCCGAGCAGAGCCATGATGGTGCTGCCATTGCCCGTCTGCACAGCGAGCTGGACAGCGCCGATGGCTATACCGCCGATGCCCGCGCACGCAAATTGCTGGCTGGCCTGGGCTTCGAGAACGCGCAGATGGATCGTCGTGTCGGCGACTTCTCCGGTGGCTGGCGGATGCGTCTGAACCTGGCCCAGGCGCTGATGTGTCCGTCCGATCTGCTGTTGCTCGACGAGCCGACCAACCACCTGGATCTGGACGCGATTCTCTGGTTGGAAGGTTGGCTGCAGAGCTACCCCGGCACCTTGCTGCTGATTTCCCACGACCGCGATTTCCTCGATGCCGTGGTCGATCACGTCGCCCATGTCGAGCAGCGCAAGCTGAACCTGTATCGAGGTGGCTACACGGCCTTCGAGCGCACCCGTGCCGAACGCCTGGCCCAGCAGCAACAGGCCTACGAGAAGCAGCAGGCGCAACGCGCGCACATGGAAAAGTACATCGCCCGCTTTAAGGCCCAGGCTACCAAGGCCCGCCAGGCGCAGAGCCGTATCAAGGCCCTGGAGCGCATGGAAGAGCTGAGAGCGGCGCACGTCGACTCGCCGTTCGAT
The DNA here is from genome assembly GCF_003008615.1 of Pseudomonas mendocina. NCBI lineage: Bacteria > Pseudomonadati > Pseudomonadota > Gammaproteobacteria > Pseudomonadales > Pseudomonadaceae > Ectopseudomonas > Ectopseudomonas mendocina. The sequence goes on along the minus strand of NZ_CP027657.1, from coordinate 1,855,923 downwards.
TTCGTGTTCCGCGAGGCCGACAAGATTTCCACGCCGCTGCTCAGCCTCAGCGAAGGGCGCCTGGGTTATGGCGACAAGACCGTGCTGCAGCAGGTCAAGCTGAGCCTGGTGCCCGGTGCGCGCATCGGCCTGCTCGGCCCCAATGGCGCGGGCAAGTCGACGCTGATCAAGAACCTTTCCGCCGAGCTGCAGCCGCTGAGCGGCAGCCTGACCCGCGGCGAAAACCTGGTGATCGGCTATTTCGCCCAGCACCAGCTCGATGCCCTGGACGACAAGGCCAGCCCGCTGCTGCACCTGCAGCGCATCGCGCCGGCCGAGCGCGAGCAGACGCTGCGCGACTTCCTCGGCGGTTTCGACTTCCGCGGCCCGCGTTGTGACGAGCCGGTGGTGAACTTCTCCGGTGGAGAGAAGGCCCGCTTGGCCCTGGCACTGATCGCCTGGGGCAAGCCCAATCTGCTGCTGCTCGATGAGCCGACCAACCACCTCGACCTGGAAATGCGCCTGGCGTTGACCATGGCCCTGCAGGAGTTCGCTGGCGCCGTGGTGGTGGTCTCGCACGATCGCCATCTGCTCAAGAGCACCACCGACGAGTTCCTGCTGGTCGCCGAAGGTCGCGTGGTGCCGTTCGATGGTGACCTCGACGACTACGCGCGCTGGCTGGTGGATTACCGTCAGCGCCAGGCGCCGGTCAGTGCTCCGGTAGAAGGTGCTGCGGACAAGACCGACAAGCGCGCCCAGCGCCAGGCCGCCGCCGCGCTGCGCCAGCAACTCGCCCCGCACAAGAAGCAGGCCGACAAGCTGGAGCAGGAGCTGGGCAAGGTGCAGGAAAAGCTCGCCGCCGTGGAAACCCAACTGGGCGACAGCGGTCTCTACGAGGCTGCGCGCAAGGATGAGTTGCGCGATTGTCTGGCGGAGCAGGCGAAGTTGAAAGCCCGTGAGGCCGAGTTGGAAGAGTCATGGCTGCTGGCGCTGGAAACCCTGGAAGCGCTACAGCAGCAGTTGGAGGAGAGTGAGTGATGGAACAGCTCGAGCTGCTTGCAGCCTGGCGTGACCCCCTGGTGCGTACTGGTCAGGTGCTGCTGATCCTGGCGCTGGCCTGGCTTGCCCAGCGCATCCTGACTCGCGCCATCAGCCGCCTCGGTGCGCGCTACAGCCTGTTGCCGCCAGAGGTTCTGCAGCCGCTGCGTGGCCTGGTGCGCTGGCTGATCATGGGCAGCGCGCTGCTCATGGTGCTGGAGCGCCTGGGCGTGTCAGCGACGGTATTGTGGACGGCCCTGACCGGTTTCACGGCCGTGGCAGCCGTGGCGTTCTTCGCCATCTGGAGCGTGTTGTCGAACATGTTCTGCGCGCTGCTGATCTTCACCATGGGGCCGTTTCGCATCGGCGATACGGTCGAGGTGATCGACAGTGCCGACAAGCCTGGCGTGAAAGGTCGGGTAATCGCCATCAATCTGTTCTATACCACCTTGCAGGATCTCAGCGAGGACGCAGCAGGCGCGGTGTTGCAGGTACCCAACAGCCTGTTCTTCCAGCGATCCGTACGGCGCTGGCGCTGAACTCGGGCGCATCGAGAAAAAATTGCACAACCTAGGGTCTGTACGAAAGGTGCCTGTACGGGACGAGCATTCGTGCCTCGCAGTCGGCAGCCACCTTTCCTACACAACCTAACCCCTCTGTGGAGTAACTCCGAATGGAATGGCTTAGCAACCCGGAAATCTGGGTCGCGTTCCTGACCCTGACCGCCCTGGAAATCGTTCTGGGCATCGACAACATCATCTTCATTTCCATTCTGGTCAGTCGTCTGCCCAAGGAGCAGCAGCCCAAGGCGCGTTTCTTCGGTCTGGCACTGGCCATGGGGACGCGAATCCTGCTGCTGCTGTCGATCGCCTGGGTGATGCGCCTGACGGCCGATCTGTTCCATGTCTTCGGTGAGGGCATCTCGGGGCGAGATCTGATCCTGTTCTTCGGCGGCCTGTTCCTGTTGTTCAAGAGCACGGCGGAGATCTACCACAGCCTCGAAGGTGCGGAAGAGGGTGGGCCGGATGGGCCGAAGAAGACCTACGGTTTCATGGGCATCATCGTGCAGATCGCCATCATCGACATCGTCTTCAGTCTTGACTCGGTCATCACCGCTGTCGGCCTGGTCGAACATGTGCCAGTGATGGTGGCGGCCATCGTCATCTCGGTGATCGTGATGATGCTGTCGGCCAGCACCATCAGCGACTTCATCGACAAGCACCCGAGCCTGAAGATGCTGGCGCTGTCGTTCCTTATCGTGGTCGGCACGGTGCTGATTGCCGAGAGCTTCGATGTGCATGTGCCGAAGGGCTACGTCTACTTCGCCATGGCCTTCTCCCTGGCGGTCGAGGCGATCAACATTCGTTTGCGTGGACGGATGAAAAAGCAACAGCAGGCCGAGCCGGTGCAGCTGCGCAAGGGCTCGCCGGATTGATCGGGCGGGAGTAGGCTTGAGGGCGTGCTCCCGCTTTTTCTTTTCCGAGGTAATTCGCCATGGCTCTCGAAACCTGGCTCGCTTTTCTGGTCGCCTGCTGGGTGATCAGCCTCTCGCCAGGCGCAGGCGCCGTGGCGTCGATGTCTGCCGGCCTGCAATACGGTTTCTGGCGGGGTTACTGGAACGCCTTGGGGCTGCAGATCGGCCTGGCGTTGCAGATCGCCATCGTTGCTGCCGGCGTGGGGGCGATTCTCGCGACGTCGGCGCTGGCATTCAGCGTCATCAAATGGTTTGGCGTGGCGTATCTGGTCTACCTCGGTTACAGGCAGTGGAAAGCCCTGCCTACCGATCTGGATACCGGCGCCGCCGAAAGACCGATTGGTCGACCGCTGACGCTGGTGTTGCGGGGCTTTCTGGTCAACGCCAGTAACCCCAAGGCGATCATCTTCATGCTCGCGGTACTGCCGCAGTTCATCACCCCGCATGCGCCGCTGGTGCCGCAATACCTGGTGATGGGGGTGACCATGATCGTGGTGGATCTGATCGTCATGGCCGGCTACACCGGGTTGGCCTCTCGTGTGCTGCGGGTGCTGCGTACGCCGCGCCAGCAGCGGGTGATGAACCGCAGCTTCGCCGCATTGTTCGTGGCGGCAGCTGGGTTGTTGGCGACGGTCAAACGCGCCGCGGTGTGAACCCTTTGCTGTACTGATCGGCCGCCATCCAGGCGGCCGATTCGTTTTCGGCATAAAGTTCCCGGCGCTTTCTGGAACAGTGCGTTCGTCTGCTTGTTACAAGATATTTCCGATATTCCTTGTGCCCAGGCGTCTGCGCGGCAACAATTTGATGCCACCCATTCGCGTTTGGGATGCATTGATGTCTCGTATTCGTTCTCTTCTTTCCTGGCTGCTGCTGCCCGTTCTGGCTGGCTGCAGTCTTCTCGCCGTCGGCGAACCCCTCGACGGCGCAGCCCAGGCCCTGCATCTGCTGGGCTATATCGGCGCCGACTATCCCGCTACCGTATCGGCCGGCCAAATCGTCGATAGCGGCGAGTATCAGGAGCAGCTGGAGTTTCTCGGCGTGCTGCAGGGGCTGGTCGTGGCCCTGCCGGCACGGGCCGAGCGTAGCGAGCTGGAGCAGGGCGTCAGCGCCTTGCGCGATGCCGTTACGCAGCGCCAGCCTGGCGAGCAGGTCGCAGCCGAGGCGCGTCGTCTGGGCGCCCGCCTGGCTGAGCTGTACGCAATTTCCCAAAGCCCGGTGCTGACCCCCGATCCCGAGCGTGGCGCACCGCTGTATGCGCAGCACTGCTCGGTCTGCCATGGCGATAGCGGCGCGGGTGACGGCCCGGCGGGGATCGGTATGGAGCCCGCACCGGCCAATCTGCGAGATGGCGCGCGCCTTGATCGCTTGAGCCTTTATGACCTGTACAACACGGTTGGGCTGGGCATCGAAGGCACCGACATGCCGGCATTCGCCGATCAGCTGGACGAGCGCCAGCGCTGGGATCTGGCGACCTATATCGCCGGTTTCACGGCCACTGCGGGGCAAGGCAAGGCTACCTTCTCCATGGCGGATCTGGCGGGGCGAACGCCTGCCGAAGTCGCCGCAGCCGGTGGTGACGTTGCCGCGTTTCGCGCTCAGCGAGCCAAACCGCAGATCGAGCAGCGTGGGCCGCAGCAGTTGATCGGTTATACCCGCGACACCCTGGAGCGCAGCCTGGCGGCCTACCGCGCAGGGGATCACGAGCAGGCCTATGACCTGTCCGTGGGCGCCTATCTGGAAGGCTTCGAGCTGGTGGAAAGTGCCCTCGACAACCTCGACGCTGCGCAGCGCAAGACCACCGAGAAAGCGCTTATGGCCTACCGTCAGGCGTTGCAGGATGGCGCCAGTGTCGCTCAGGCAGCCCAGGCGTTGGAGCTGGCCAAGGCCGAGTTGGGCAAGTCGGCGGCGTTGCTGGAGGAAGGTGCGATGGACGACAGCCTGAGCTTCTTCGCCAGCCTGCTGATCCTGCTGCGTGAAGGGCTGGAGGCCATCCTCGTGCTGGCGGCGATCCTTGCCTTCCTGCGCAATACCGGTCAGCAGCAGGCGGTGCGCAGCGTGCACATCGGCTGGGGGCTGGCGCTGTTGGCCGGCGTCGCCACCTGGGCCGTGGCAGCCTATCTGATCGATATCAGCGGCGCTCAGCGTGAATTGCTCGAAGGCGCCACCGCGCTGTTCGCCAGCGTGGTACTGCTGTGGGTCGGTGTGTGGATGCATGACCGGCGCCACGCGGCGGCCTGGCAGGACTACATCAAGAGCAGCCTGGTCGGTGGCGGCGGTCGCTTCGGTTTTGCCGTGCTGGCGTTCTTCTCGGTGTACCGTGAGCTGTTCGAGGTGATCCTGTTCTACGAGACCCTCTGGCTGCAGGCTGGCCCTGCCGGACACGGCGCCGTACTGGCGGGCGCGGCTGCGGCCCTGGTGCTGCTGATTGGCCTGGCCTGGGTGATCCTGCGCGGCTCGCGCAAGCTGCCGTTGACCACCTTCTTCGGTATCAATGCCGTGCTGCTGTGCGTACTGTCGGTGGTGTTCGCCGGCCACGGCGTGGCAGCGCTGCAGGAAGCCGGCGTGCTGGGCACACGACCGGTGGCGTTCTTCGACTTCGACTGGCTGGGCATTCATGCTGATGCCTGGAGCCTGTCAGCTCAAGGACTGGCACTGGCAGGTATCGCGCTGCTCTACGGGCGTAGCCTGTTGGGCGAACGACGCCGGCTGGCCGAGCAGCATTGAGGCGTGACCGGGGGCGGCATTTGCCGCCCTCGTTGCATCAGAGCGTGAACCGCTGCCACGACAGCTGGTCTCAGTGCACCTAGGCTGGTTCCGATCCCTTTGCCGAGTGCGCGCATGTCCTCCACGATTCATTCCACCCATTACGCCGACAGCCCTGATCTGGCGTTGGCCGCGTTGCGTCATCCCACTCTGGAGCAGGCGCTGTCCAGTGCCTGTGCTCAGCTTGCCGTGCGTGAGGCCTACCTGGCGGCCTTGCGCGACCCGGCCATCGGACCGCAACCGCGGCTGTTGCTGGCGATTTCCGGCGCGGATGTCCGTGGTCAGCGCCGGCTGGCCGCACTGGTAGCAGAGCTGCTGCCCGATGAAGTGGAGTTGGATCTGATCGAGCTTGCCGACGATAACCTGTCGCGCGCCGTGCGTGAGCGCTGCCAGGCGTTCTACTGCGCCTGAGCAACGCGCACCCTACCCGCACAGCAGGGCGGCCAGGCATACTGGCGCCCTGTTTGGTCGTCAGGGGCAGCGCTAGTCATGCGTGTCTGGATCGATGCCGACGCCTGCCCCAGGGCAGCGCGGGATCAGGTGGTGAAGTTCGCTCTCAAACGCGGTTTCGAAGTGGTGCTGGTGGCCGGGCAGGCCGTCGCGCGCCCAAACTTTGCCTGTGTGAAACTGATCGTGGTGCCCAGCGGCCCGGATGCGGCCGATGATTATCTGGTCGAACACGCCGTGCCCGGCGAACTGGTGATCTGCAGCGATGTGCCGCTGGCCGACCGCCTGGTGAAAAACGGCGTCGCCGCGCTTGATCCGCGTGGACGCGAGTTCGACGAGCGCAACATGGGCGAGCGCCTGGCCGTGCGCAATCTGTTCACCGATCTGCGTGAGCAGGGTCAGGTGGGTGGCGGTCAGGCGGCTTATTCGGACAAGGATCGCCAGGCTTTCGCCAACTCACTCGATCGGATTCTCACGCGTCTGAGCCGATAACGCTCCAGGTTGATCCGGCTACGGGCTTTGGCATTTTTTGTAGGCGGCGTTTTAGTGGCTACCGACTCAGTGCTCGTCGCGGCTAAAGCCCCTCCCACATCATCCTCACCCGCACAGATAGGTGCCGGTGCCCACGGCAACCAGCACGCCTTCATCGTTGTGCAATTCCATGCGGATCACCGCTACCTTGTTGCCGGCGCGCAGGGGCATGGCGGTGGCGATGAAGCGCTGGCCGCGGCCGGGTCGCAGGTAGTCGATGCGCAGGTCGATGGTGCCGAGTTTGGACAGCTTGCTCATGCGTTCGGCCGCCGGCAGGTGCTGGTGGTTGGCGAAGGCACCGATCAGCGCCATGGCGCCACCGCAGACGTCGAGCAGCGAAGAAATCACCCCGCCATGCAGGATGCCGTGGACGAAGTTGCCGATCAGTTCGGGCTTCATCGGCAGGTGCATGGTCACCCGTTCCTCGCCCAGTTCATCGATCTCGATGCCGAGAAACTGGTTGAACGGGATACGTTGGAAGAAGGCAGTCACCGCCTGTTGCAGGTCGGCGTCCAGGCTGAAGGCTTGCGGCATCGTGGCACTCCGGAAATCACGTACCTGTCACGCTGCCGCAGCCAGGCGTGCTTGGCCAGGGCTGCGGCCGGAGTGCCCTGGCCAATGACCGAAGCGCCGTGTGAACGGCGCCCGACGCCGATCAGCGGGTGGGCCGGGCGGCGTTCCGCTTTAGCCCGCCAATGGCGATCAGCGTGTGCTGAAACGGAACGCCCCTCGTCCGCTCCGACGGTCAGTGGTGCGCCAGTTCCAGCACCCGGTCGACCAGCTTGTTGATGCCCGACGCCGCTTCGGCGATGGACTGGGCGAGCATGTAGGCCGGCGTGGTGACCAGCTTGCGCGCTTCGTCCTCGACGATGTCGCTGACGTCGCACTCGTGGTGCTCGGCGCCCATCTGGGTCAGTGCGCTGGCGGTGTCTGCATCGTTGCCGATGGTGCAGATCACCCCGGCGCCGAAGATTTTCGCGGCCAGCGCCGGGGCGATGCAGATCAGGCCGACCGGTTTGCCGGCGTCGACGAAGGCCTTGCAGGCGGCCAGCACGTCGGGCTGCACGGTGCAGCCCGCGCCGCTGGTGGCGAAGTCGGAGAGGTTCTTCGCCACGCCGAAGCCGCCGGGCAGGATCAGTGCGTCGAAGTCGGCGACGTGCAGCTGTTTGACGTCCTTGATCTGGCCACGCGCGATGCGCGCGGATTCCACCAGCACGTTGCGTGTCTCGTTCATCTCGTCGCCGCTGTAGTGATCGACCACGTGCAACTGCGGCACGTTGGGAGCAAAGCACTGCACTTCGGCACCGCGTTGGTCGAGGCGCAGCAGGGTGATCACGCTTTCGTGGATCTCGGCGCCATCATAGACGCCACAGCCGGACAGAATCACTGCCACTTTTTTGCTCATGCTCGACTCCTGGTGAGGAAAGACGCGTCCGTGAGGCGGGCGCGGTTGTTACCAATTCTTGGGCCTGGCTGTCGTCAAATGCCACTCGGACTGTCATTTGCCGCCGCGAAGCATAACGGGCCGGCGCATAGGATGAATAACAGCTCATTCCCGAGACAAGTACAACGATATGGCGCAGTCATGAATTACATCCTCTATGCGGTGCCCTTCTTCTTTCTCCTGATCGGCCTGGAGTTGTTCGCCGATCGCTGGCGCGGCATGCGCACCTACCGCCTGGCCGATGCCCTCAACAGTCTCAGCGCCGGTGTCCTGTCGCAGGCTACCGGCCTGGTGACCAAGGTCGTTGGCTTGTTGACCTACGCCTTCGCTTGGGAGCATCTGGCGCTGTTCACGCTGGATGCCGGCAGCCTCTGGGTGTGGGTCTTCGCCTTCGTCTTCTACGACTTCTGCTACTACTGGAACCACCGCCTGGGCCATGAGCGCAACGTGCTCTGGGCCGCGCACTCGGTGCACCATCAGAGCGAGGACTACAACCTGTCCACCGCGCTGCGCCAGACCAGCACCGGCTTTATCTTTGGCTGGATCTTCTACCTGCCGATGGCGGTTGCCGGCGTGCCGCCGCTGGTATTTCTCAGCGTGGCGGCACTCAACCTGCTTTATCAGTTCTGGGTACACACCCGGCATATCCCCAAACTGGGCTGGTTCGAGTGGCTGTTCATCACACCCTCCAATCACCGCGTGCACCACGCGCAGAACCCTATTTACATGGATCGTAATTACGGCGGTGTGTTCATTGTCTGGGATCGAATTTTTGGCACCTTTCAGGAGGAGTTGGACGAGGAGCCAGTAGTCTTCGGCGTCACCGTGCCGCTGGCCAGCTGGAACCCGCTGTGGGCGAATCTGCAGGTCTATGCCGGCCTATGGAGCGATGCGCGGCGTAGCGAGTCCTGGTGGGATCGGCTGCGTATCTGGTTCATGCCCACCGGCTGGCGCCCGGCCGACGTGGCTGCGCGTTTTCCACAGGAGAAGGCCGACCTGAGTCGCTTCGTCAAATTCGAGGTGCCGCTGGGCCGTGGTCAGCAGTGCTACGCCGCGCTGCAGTTCGTCGTCTACCTGCTCGGCGGTACCTGGCTGCTGGCGCAGGCCGAGGTGTTGACGCCGGTCGGGATGCTGCTCGGCTGCGCCTGGGTTGCGTTGGGCCTCTACAGCATTGGCGCCTGGCTGGAGAACCGCAGCTGGGCCATGCGTCTGGAGCTGTTGCGCCTGCTGGCCAATCTGCCGCTGCTGGCGCTGGCCGATGTGCTTGGCATGCTCACGGCTGGCACCGGCGCCTGGACGCTGCTGGCAGGCTACCTGCTGCTCAGCCTGATCGGTTTGTGGGGTGTGCGGCGCGGTTCGTCAGTCGGCCCGACGCTGGCGCCGCCGGTATAGCCAACCGAGGGCGATCAGCAGCGCCACGCCAGCGGCCAGGTAGAGCTGGGCGTGACGCACGTCTTCCAGCAAGCCGCTCATGGCATTGCCCAGGCGATAGGCGATCAGGCTCAGACCGCCGGCCCACAGCGCCGCACCGATGCAGTCGAAGAGCAGATAGCGGCGCCAGGAATAGCCGGACAGGCCGATGGTGACCGGCATCACCGTGCGCAAACCGTAAAGGAAGCGAAAGCCCAATACCCACAGGTCGGGATGGCGGCGCAGCAGGGCGCTGGCGCGTTCGCCCAGCGGTTGCCAGCGCGGGTGGCGTTGCAGCAGGGCGCGGCCATGGCGACGGCCGAGGTGGAACCACAGCTGGTCGCTGGCGAAGGTGCCGAGGAAGGCGCACAGCGCCACCAGTTCGATGCTGAGCAGGTTGCGCACAGCCAGGTAGCATGCCACCAGCAACGACACCTCGCCTTCGAGGAAGGTGCCCAGAATCAACGCCGGGTAGCCGAACTGGCGAATCAGGTCTTGCAGCATCGTACGTGCTCATGGTGAAGGTGAGGCAGATTACTCCGACCGTGAAAAAGCCGGAAGGTGGCGTCCCGTGCCACAATGGCCAGGTTTCGTGGCATTGCCGCCGCCGTTTGCGGCTGCGACCCGCAGTCGCATCGCGTCATGCGGCTGTCATCATTTAGTCATAATGCCCGCTTATAACCGTCACACTGGCCCGTCCGTGCGGGCTCTGGAGTCTGCCGTGAGCGTTACCCCCGCCAACCGTCTGTTCCCTGCTACCCGTCTGCGTCGCAACCGCCGCGACGAGTTCTCTCGCCGTCTGGTGCGCGAGAACCGCCTGAGCGTCGATGACCTGATCCTGCCGGTATTCGTCCTCGACGGCGAAAACCGTCGCGAAGCCGTACCGTCCATGCCGGGCGTGGAGCGTCTGTCCATCGACCTGCTGCTCAAGGAAGCCGAACACTGGGTCGCGCTGGGCATTCCGGCGCTGGCGCTGTTCCCGGTCACGCCGCTGGAGAAGAAATCCCTCGACGGCGCCGAGGCCTGGAACCCGGAAGGCATCGCCCAGCGTGCGATCCGCGCCCTGCGCGCGAAATTCCCCGAGCTGGGGGTGATCAGCGACGTGGCCCTCGACCCGTTCACCACCCACGGTCAGGATGGCATCCTCGACGACGACGGCTACGTGCAGAACGACATCACCGTCGATGCGCTGGTCAAACAGGCGCTGTCGCATGCCGAGGCCGGCGCCCAGGTCGTGGCACCGTCGGACATGATGGATGGCCGCATCCAGGCGATCCGCGAGGCGCTGGAGCTGGCTGATCACGTCAACGTGCGCATCATGGCCTACTCGGCCAAGTACGCCAGCGCCTACTACGGTCCATTCCGCGATGCGGTCGGTTCGGCCGCCAACCTCGGCAAGGGCAGCAAGAACACCTACCAGATGGATCCGGCCAATGGTGACGAGGCGCTGCACGAAGTGGCCGCCGATCTCGCCGAAGGCGCCGACATGGTCATGGTCAAGCCGGGCATGCCCTACCTGGACATCGTCTGGCGCGTGAAGGACGCCTACAAGGTGCCGACCTTCGCCTATCAGGTCAGCGGCGAGTACGCCATGCACATGGCCGCGATCCAGAACGGTTGGCTGAGCGAAGCGGTCATACTGGAGTCGCTCACCGCCTTCAAACGTGCCGGTGCCGATGGCATCCTCACCTATTTCGCCGTGCGTGCGGCAGAACTGTTAAAACCGGGGCAATGACGCCCCCAGGAACCCAGCGATGAACACCGAAGGACTCAACAGCGAATTGCTAGACGGATCAGTGGCGCAGGCCGAAACCCAGGCGGAAGTCGCCGCCGAGCCGACTGTCGCGGAGGTACCGGCACCCGCCCCCGTGGTGGTGCCGAGCCTGGATGACAGCAGCCTGTACATCCATCGCGAGCTGTCCCAGCTGCAATTCAACATCCGCGTGCTGGAGCAGGCGCTGGACGAGTCCTATCCGCTGCTCGAACGCCTGAAGTTCCTGCTGATCTTCTCCAGCAACCTCGACGAGTTCTTCGAGATTCGCGTTGCCGGCCTGAAGAAACAGATCAATTTTGCCCGTGAGCAGGCCGGTGCCGACGGCCTGTTGCCGCATCAGGCACTGGCGCGGATTTCCGAGCTGGTGCACGAACAGGTGGATCGCCAGTACGCCATCCTCAACGACACCTTGTTCCCGGCGCTGGCCAAGCACAACATCAACTTCATCCGGCGTCGTTACTGGACGACCAAGCTCAAGACCTGGGTTCGCCGTTACTTCCGCGACGAGATCGCGCCGATCATCACGCCGATCGGCCTCGACCCGACCCACCCGTTCCCGCTGCTGGTCAACAAGAGCCTGAACTTCATCGTCGAGCTGGAAGGCGTCGATGCCTTCGGTCGCGACTCCGGTCTGGCGATCATCCCGGCGCCGCGTCTGCTGCCGCGCATCATCCGCGTACCGGAAGAGGTGGGTGGCCCGGGCGCCAACTACGTGTTCCTGTCGTCGATGATCCACGCGCACGCCGACGACCTGTTCCAGGGCATGAAGGTCAAGGGCTGCTACCAGTTCCGCCTGACCCGTAACGCCGACCTGTCGGTGGACACCGAAGATGTCGAAGACCTGGCGCGTGCACTGCGCGGCGAGCTGTTCAGCCGTCGCTATGGTGATGCGGTGCGCCTGGAGGTGGTCGACACCTGCCCGAAACACCTGACCGATCAGTTGCTCAAGCAATTCGGCCTGGCCGAGAGCGAGTTGTATCAGGTCAATGGCCCGGTCAACTTGACGCGCCTGTTCAGCATCACCGGCCTGGATAGCCACCCGGAGCTGCAGTACACGCCGTTCACCCCGGTGATCCCCAAGCTGCTGCAGAATGCCGAGAACATCTTCAGCGTGGTCAGCAAGCAGGACATCCTGCTGCTGCACCCGTTCGAGTCCTTCACGCCGGTGGTCGACCTGTTGCGCCAGGCCGCGAAAGACCCGCATGTGCTGGCGATCAAGCAGACCCTGTACCGTTCCGGCGCCAACTCGGAGATCGTCGATGCGCTGGTGGAAGCCGCGCGTAACGGCAAGGAAGTCACCGCGGTGATCGAACTGCGTGCACGCTTCGACGAGGAATCCAACCTGCAGCTGGCCAGCCGCCTGCAGGCCGCTGGTGCGGTGGTGATCTACGGAGTGGTCGGCTTCAAGACCCACTCGAAGATGATGCTGATCCTGCGCCGCGAGAACGGTGAGATCCGCCGCTACGCGCATCTCGGTACCGGCAACTACCACGCCGGTAACGCGCGCCTGTACACCGACTACAGCCTGCTCACCGCCGACGTGGCGCTGGGTGAGGATGTGTCCAAGCTGTTCAGCCAGTTGATCGGCATGGGCAAGACGCTGCGCATGAAGAAACTCCTGCACGCGCCGTTCACCCTGAAGAAAACCTTGCTCGACCTGATCGCCAAGGAAACCGCCGCGGCGGCCGAGGGCAAGCCGGCGCAGATCATCGCCAAGTTCAACGCGCTGACCGATCCGAAGATCATCCGCGCGCTGTACAAGGCCAGCCAGACCGGCGTGAAGATCGACCTGGTGGTGCGCGGCATGTGCAGCCTGCGCCCCGGTGTGCCTGGGGTTTCCCACAATATTCAGGTGCGCTCGATCATCGGCCGTTTCCTCGAGCACACGCGGGTGTATTACTTCCTCAACGGCGGCGACGAGATGATCTACCTGTCCAGCGCCGACTGGATGGAGCGCAACCTCGACAAGCGTGTGGAGACTTGCTTCCCGGTAGAGGGCAAGAAGCTCATCACGCGGGTGAAGAAGGAGCTGGAAAGCTACCTGACCGACAACACCCAGGCCTGGGTGCTGCAGCCTGATGGTCGCTACGTGCGCCAGCAGCCGACCGGCAACCAGAACCCGCGCAACGCGCAGGCTGGCCTGCTGGAGAAACTCACCGCCCCGGTAATCGTGACGCGATAAAAAGGCCGCTTGCGGCGATCTGATGACCCTCTCCCATTTATGGGAGAGGGTGCCCGAAGGGCGGGAGAGGGTGTAGAGGTCGCGTGCCGTAGCGCGTAGCCCGGATGCAATCCGGGGCTTTGGCTATTCCCGTATTACAGACTGACGCCACGCAGGGTTTCGCGAGGTCGTCCTGCTTGCGTGCATCAATGAGAGCGACGCGAAACCCCGGTGCGCATGGCGCACCCTACGGGCGGTTGAGTCAGAAGTTGATCAGCGCACGCTCAGGGTCAGGTCGATGCGCTTGAGCCATTCGGCTTCGGCTTCGAAGTCCGCCTGGGTCAGCGGGTTGGCTGCCAGCCAGCCTTCCGGGAAGAGGATTTCCAGGCTGTCGTCGCTGACCTTGAATTGCACTTCCGGCATGCTCTGCGTGCTACGGATGTGATGGAAGAGGATGGCAAAGCGTAGCAGTACGCACAGGCGCATCAGCTTCACGCCTTCCTCGCCGAAGTCGGCGAATTTGTCCTTGGGAATATTGCGCCGATGGCCACGAACCAACAGGGCGAGCATTTGCTGATCCTGGCGCGAGAATCCGGCCAGGTCGGAGTGTTCAATCAGGTAGGCACCGTGCTTGTGGTACTGATAGTGAGCGATATCCAGGCCCACCTCGTGTACCTTGGCGCCCCAACTCAACAGCTCGCGGTGCCAGTCGTCGTTCAGGCCCCAGTCGGCAGCCACCTTGTCCAAGGCTGACAAGGCCTTGGCCTGAACCCGCGCCGCCTGATCCACGTCGACGTGGTAGCGCTCCATGAACGCCGACAGGGTGCGCTCGCGCACGTCCTCATGCTGATGCCGGCCCAGCAGGTCGTACAGTACGCCTTCGCGCAGTGCTCCTTCGGAATGGCTCATGCGCTGAATCTCGCAGGCATCGAAGATCGCTTCGAGAATCGCCAGACCAGCCGGGAAGATGCCGCGGCGATCCGGTTTGATGCCATCGAGATCGAGCTTGTCCACCTCGCCCAGCTTGAACACCTTGCGCTTGAGCCAGGCCAGGCCTTCGGCCGTCACCTCGCCACTGCCCAATCCCGCTGCCTTGATGGTCAGGCCAACCGCCTTGATGGTGCCGGAAGCACCGACAGCGTCTTCCCAGCCGAGGCGGCGCAGGCCCTGCTCGATGCTCATCAGCTCCAGGCGTGCGGCGGTGTAGGCCTGGGCATAACGTGCCGGGGTGATCTTGCCATCCTTGAAGTAGCGCTGGGTGAAGCTCACGCAGCCCATCTGCAGGCTTTCACGCAGCAACGGTTCGAAGCGCTGGCCGATGATGAATTCGGTGCTGCCGCCGCCGATGTCGGCGACCAGGCGCTTGCCGGGCGTGTCGGCGATGCTGTGGGACACGCCCAGATAGATCAGGCGGGCTTCTTCGCGGCCGGAAATCACCTCGACCTGATGACCTAGGATTTCCTCGGCGCGGCGGATGAACACGGCGCGGTTGCGCGCTTCGCGCAGGGCGTTGGTGCCGACGATCCGCACGGCACCTTCCGGCAGGCTGGTGGTGAATTGGGCGAAACGACGCAGGCAATCAAGGCCGCGCTGCATGGCCTCCTCGCTGAGCTGGCGTTCATCGTCCAGGCCTGCCGCCAGTTGCACCTTGTCGCCGATGCGCTCGAGGATGCGAATCTCGTGATTGTCGGCCTTGGCCAGCACCATATGGAAACTGTTCGAGCCCAGATCGATGGCGGCGATCAGGGGAAAACTCTCGGCAGGGGCTTGGGGCATGATTGCGGCATCTCGTTCGATTTCCGCGCATCCTGCCACGACTGAAGCCATGAGCCAACGCATACGGATGTCGCATTTAACTGGTCTAGACCTGTTATTCCGCCAGGTTCAGCATGCTCAGCGGTTGTTTCAGCACCTGTTCATCGCAGTTGTGCCCGGCACCGCCGCGGTCGATCACGAGGAAGCGGCCGGGGTGCTGCAGGCACAGCAACGGGTGGTGCCAGGTGCCGCGGGAGTAGTTCACGCCCTGATCCGGTGCGCTGATGAAGGCGCGGATCTCCGACTCGTCCAGCTCACCGGGCGGTGCGACGACGATCAGCATACGCCCGCCATCCACCGGATAGAAGGCCTGGCTGCCCAGCGGGTGGCGTTCGAGCATGCGGATCTCGATGGGCGCATGCCAGGCCTTGCCCTCGAACAGGTTGACCAGGGTGCGCGGTGCCTCGCCGGCCAGCTCCAACTGCGCCAGGTCGTGATAGCGCGTGGTGGTGCCGGCGTTGATCGGGAAGGCGTTGGCGCCGGCCATCTCGATCACCTCGCCAAAGGGCGCGAAGGCGCTGCGGGTCAGTGGCTCGATACGCAGTGGTTGCGGCGTCATGGCGTTCACAGGTTCACCGAACCGATGAAGTTGCGCAGCTCCTCGGTCTGCGGCGCGGCGAACAGGGCTTTCGGGTCGCCGATCTCGTGCACCTTGCCCTGGTGCATGAACACCAGCTTGTCGCCGACTTCGCGGGCGAAGCGCATCTCGTGGGTGACCATGATCAGGGTCATGCCTTCGCTGGCCAGTTGCTTGACCACCGCTAGCACTTCGTTGACCAGCTCCGGATCGAGCGCCGAGGTGATCTCGTCGCACAGCAGTACCTTGGGCGACATGGCCAGGGCGCGGGCGATGGCCACGCGTTGCTGCTGGCCACCGGACAGGCGCTCGGGGTAGGCGTCGAATTTTTCGCTCAGGCCGACGCGTTCGAGCATCTGTCGGGCGATTTTTTCGGCGTCGGCGCGTGAGGTCTTCTTCACCACCTGCGGCGCCAGCATGACGTTCTCGCCGACGGTCAGGTGCGGGAACAGGTTGAACTGCTGGAACACCATGCCGACTTTCTGCCGCAGGCTACGCAGGTCGGCGCGCGCGGCGTCGATATACTCACCGTCGACCTCGATCACGCCGTCGTTGATCGATTCCAGGCCGTTGAGGGTGCGCAGGAAGGTGCTCTTGCCCGAGCCGCTGCGACCGATGATGGCGACCACTTCGCCTTCCTCGACCTTGAGGTCGATGCCCTTGAGCACGTGGTTTTCGCCGTAGTACTTGTGCAGGGCGGTGACGTTAAGCAGTGACATTCAGCCTCCTTTCCAGGCGGTATGCAGCGAGCGAGAGCGGGTAGCAGAGCAGGAAGTAACCGAGGGCGACGAAGCCGTAGACCATGAACGGTTCGAAGGTGGCGTTGGCCAGCATGCTGCCGGTCTTGGTCAGTTCGGTGAAGCCGATGATCGAGGTCACCGCGGTGCCCTTGACCACCTGCACCGAGAAGCCGACGGTGGGTGCCACGGCGATGCGCAGCGCCTGTGGCAGGATCACGTGGCGCAGGGTTTCCAGGCGGCTCATGGCCAGGCTTTCGGCGGCCTCCCACTGGCCGCGGGTGATTGACTCGACGCAGCCGCGCCAGATTTCGGCGAGAAAGGCGCTGGTGAACAGCGTCAGCGCGGTGGCGGCGGCCAGCCAGGGCGATACGTCGATACCGAGCAGGGCGATACCGAAGAACACCAGGAACAGCTGCATCAACAGTGGCGTGCCCTGGAACAGTTCGATGTAGCCACGGGCGAGGATGCGTGGTGCCGCCAGCGGCGATAGCCGGGCCAGTAACACCAGCAGGCCGGCGATACCGCCGCAGACGAAGGCCACCAGCGACAGCAGCAGTGTCCACTGCAGGCCGGTGAGCAGATTGCGCAGGATGTCCCAGAGAGTGAAGTCCATCAGCGGGCTCCCATGATGAAGCGGCGGCCGATCCAGGCCAGCAGCTGACGAACCAGGATGGCCATGACCAGGTACAGCGCGGTGGTCAGCAGGTAGGTCTCGAAGGCGCGGAAGTTGCGCGACTGAATGAAGTTGGCGGCGAACGACAACTCCTCGGTGGAAATCTGCGAGCACACCGCCGAGCCGAGCATGACGATGATGATCTGGCTCGACAGGGCCGGCCATACCTTGGCCAGAGCCGGGCGCAGCACCACGTAGCGGAAGCTTTCGAAGCGGCTCATGGCCAGTGCCGCTGCAGCTTCCAGCTGGCCATGCGGGATGGCCTGGATGCCGGCGCGGATGATTTCCGTCGAGTAGGCGCCGAGGTTGATCACCATCGCCAGCACCGCGGCTTCCCATTCGTTCAGGCGAAAACCGAGCGAGGGAAGGCCGAAGAAGATGAAGAACAGCTGGACGATGAACGGCGTATTGCGGATCAGCTCCACGTAGGCGCCGAAAATCCGGTCGAACGGGCGAATGCGCCAGGCGCGCAGTATCGCCCCGACGATGCCGAGACCGACGCCCAGCAGGGTGCCGATCGCCGTCAGGCCGAGGGTGAAGGCCGCGCCCTGCAGCAGCAGGTCGCTGTGCTGCAGGACGGCGGCGAAGTCGAACTGGTACGCCATGGCTCAGTGCTCCGTCAGGCTCAGAGGCCGGCCGGCAGAGGCTGCTTCAGCCACTTCTGGCTGATCGCGTCGAGGCTACCGTCGCTCTTGGCGGCGGCGATGATGGTGTTGACCTTGTCTAGCAGGGCGGCCTGATCCTTGTTCACACCCACGTACACCGGCGAGTCCTTGAGCTTGAGTTTCATGCTCGGCACGCGCTTGGGGTTCTTCTCGGAGATGGCCACCATCACCACGTTGCCGCTGGCGATCAGTTCGACCTGGCCGGACAGGTAGGCGGCGATGGTCGAGTTGTTGTCCTCGAAGCGCTTGATGGTGGCGCCTTTCGGGGCGACGTTGCTCAGCTCGATGTCTTCGATGGAGCCGCGGGTGACGCTGATGGTCTTGCCGGCCAGGTCATCGAGGCTGGCGATGGCGGCGTCTTCCGGGCCGAACACGCCGAGGTAGAAGGGGGCATAGGCGGCGGAAAAATCGATCACCGCTTCACGCTCCGGGTTCTTGCCGAGGCTGGAGATCACCAGATCAACCTTGCCGGTGGTGAGAAAAGGAATGCGGTTGGTGCTGTTGACCGGAGTCAGCTCCAGCTTCACTGCCAGCTTGTCAGCCAGCAGCTGTGCGGTATCGATGTCCAGGCCGCGCGGTTTCATATCCGGGCCGACCGAGCCGAATGGTGGGAAATCCTGCGGCACGGCGACTTTCAGCACGCCAGCCTTGCTGATGTCTTCAAGGGCATCGGCATGTGCGGTGGCAGCGCCAAAGGCCAGGGCAGCGAACAGGGTACCCAGCAGGGTGCGGTGAAATTTACGCATGTCGAACTCCCGATGAATGGACGAAAACTGAAGCGTTTTGCGTGATTCGTGCAGTGCATCGCCTGTGCCAAGTTCAATGAAATCAGCACTTGCACCGCTTCAGGCGAGTGAGGACAAGGTCTTACTGGTCTGAACAGTTGGTGTTGCTGACCAATTGGTCAGAAGTTTTTCTGGGCCATCTCGGTGCGTTCGTGAGGTGGGCTGTTCCACAAGGGGGCGTCGCTTGCCTGAAGCGGTCTGATGGCCTTACAAAGGCGACTTCACTGGACTGACCGGCCCGAACAGTCATGAATGCTTCTGCTCCCCGCGCGGTACCCGAATACGCCCTGCAGGCGATCCGTCGTCTGATCGAGGAAGAGGGCTATCGCCCTGGTGATGCCTTGCCCTCGCAGCGTGACCTGGCTGAGCGTCTGGGGGTCAGTCGTGCGTCGTTGCGCGAGGCGCTGTCATCGCTCAGCGCCCTGGGGCTGGTGAACGTGCAAGCCGGCAAGGGCGTATTCGTTCAGGAGACGCCGAAGGCCGAGGCGAATGGTGCTTTCGTCTGGCCTTTCGCTGCACAGGTGTCGGCGGCCGATACTTTCCAGTTGCGTTTTGCCCTGGAGGGTTTCGCCTGTGGCCTGGCCGCCGGGGTGATGACCGCAGAAGAACTGGACATCCTTGAGGACAATGTCGAGCAGATGCGCCGGGAGTTGCGTGCCGAGAATTTCGAGCAGGCGACGCGTCTGGATTTCGAGTTTCACCAACGTATCCTCGCTGCCAGCGGTAACCAGGCGATGTTCACCCTGGTGACCTCCAGTGCCGAGATCTTTCTGGAGAGCCAGAAGCTGCCGTTCATCCGCCCGGAGCGAGCGATGGAAACCTGGCAGGAGCACCGCAAGATCCTCAAGGCCCTGGCCCGGCATGCCGCGGGTTCGGCGCAGAAGGCCATGCAGCAGCATATCCGCGCCGCTGCGCTGCGTACCGGAATCGCTTTCGCCACCTTGGGCGATTGAGGCGTACATTGGCGGCTATTGAAAGGCTCAATCGTCAGTGCCTTTCGGTGTCACTCAAGCCGGGCTATGATGGCGCCACTTTTTTGCTTCCGAATATACGGAGACTCCCCATGAGCGAATTCATCACCAACGTCAGCGACGCCAGCTTCGACCAGGACGTCATCCAGGCTGAAGGTCCGGTTCTGGTCGATTACTGGGCTGAGTGGTGCGGCCCGTGCAAGATGATCGCGCCGGTGCTCGACGAGATCGCCAAGGAATACCAAGGCAAACTGAAGATCTGCAAACTGAACATCGACGAGAACCAGGAAACCCCGCCGAAATACGGTGTGCGCGGTATCCCGACCCTGATGCTGTTCAAGAACGGCAACGTCGAAGCGACCAAGGTTGGCGCACTGTCCAAGTCGCAACTGGCTGCTTTCCTCGACAGCAACATCTGAGGTGCTGAAGAGGTAGAGTGGGCTTTAGCCCACCGAGCTGGTCGCAGTTGGCGTGGTGGTGGGCTGAAGCGGAGCGCCGCACGGCCCACCCTACCGCACTGGAAGAGGCCCTGCTTTTTGCGGGGCTTTTTCGTTTTTAGGGCTAGACGCTGTTTTTTCGCAGTGTTAAATTCGGCCTCGCTGCATCCTCCATGCAGCTCTCTGCATGCCGTCGCCGATTCATACCTATACGAACTCGTTCGCGATCCTGTCGCCTTCTCTGCGGCGCGGCCTCTCAAGCTAACAGCTTTCTTCTCCTCTCGATGATCACGTCATTCCTATGAATCTGACCGAACTCAAGCAAAAGCCGATTGCCGAACTGCTGGACATGGCCGAACAAATGGGCCTGGAAAACATGGCTCGTTCGCGCAAGCAGGACATCATCTTCGCCCTGCTGAAAAAGCATGCCAAAAGCGGCGAGGAAATTTCCGGTGACGGCGTGCTGGAGATCCTCCAGGACGGTTTCGGCTTCCTGCGTAGCGCTGACTCCTCCTACCTGGCCGGCCCGGACGACATCTACGTCTCGCCCAGCCAGATCCGCCGTTTCAACCTGCGTACCGGTGACACCATCGTCGGCAAGATCCGTCCGCCGAAGGAAGGCGAGCGTTACTTCGCCCTGCTCAAGGTCGACAGCATCAACTTCGACCGTCCGGAAAACGCCAAGAACAAGATCCTGTTCGAGAACCTGACGCCGCTGTTCCCCAACAAGCGCCTGACCATGGAAGCCGGTAACGGCTCCACCGAGGACATCACCGGCCGTGTGATCGACCTCTGCGCGCCGATTGGCAAGGGCCAGCGCGGCCTGATCGTCGCCCCGCCGAAAGCGGGCAAGACCATCATGCTGCAGAACATCGCCTCGAACATCACCCGCAACAACCCCGAGTGCCACCTGATCGTTCTGCTGATCGACGAGCGCCCGGAAGAAGTGACCGAAATGCAGCGCACCGTGCGCGGCGAAGTGGTCGCCTCCACCTTCGACGAGCCGCCGACCCGCCACGTGCAGGTCGCCGAGATGGTGATCGAGAAGGCCAAGCGCCTGGTCGAGCACAAGAAGGACGTAGTCATCCTGCTCGACTCCATCACCCGTCTGGCGCGTGCCTACAACACCGTGATCCCGAGCTCTGGCAAGGTACTGACCGGTGGTGTCGACGCCCATGCCCTGGAGAAGCCGAAACGCTTCTTCGGCGCCGCGCGTAACATCGAAGAAGGCGGCTCGCTGACCATCATCGCCACCGCGCTGGTGGAAACCGGCTCGAAGATGGACGAAGTGATCTACGAGGAATTCAAAGGCACTGGCAACATGGAGCTGATCCTTGATCGCCGTGTTTCCGAGAAGCGTGTGTTCCCGGCGATCAACATCAACAAGTCGGGTACTCGTCGTGAAGAGCTGCTGACCGGTGAGGAAGAGCTGTCGCGCATGTGGATTCTGCGCAAGCTGCTGCACCCGATGGACGAAATCGCCGCCATCGAGTTTCTGATCGACAAGCTGAAAGCGACCAAGACGAACGACGAGTTCTTCCTGTCGATGAAGCGCAAATAAGCGGTTCATGTCTTGCCACAAGGCCGGGGAAACCCGGCCTTGTCGTATCTGGAGGCTTTCAAGCCTTCTGAAAGCCTGACTTCGGCGCTAAACTTTGCGGCCGACTCTAGCCTGTCCGACACGAGGCTCCTGCATGCAGTATCGCGACCTGCGCGACTTCATCCGTGAACTGGAAAAGCGCGGCGAACTCAAGCGCATCCAGACTCCGGTATCGCCCGTTCTGGAAATGACCGAAATCTGCGACCGCACCCTGCGCAAGGGCGGCCCGGCGTTGCTGTTCGAAAAGCCCACCGGCTTCGATGTGCCGGTGCTCGGCAACCTGTTCGGCACGCCCAAGCGCGTGGCGCTGGGCATGGGCGCCGAAGAGGTGTCCGAGCTGCGCGAAATCGGCAAGCTGCTGGCCTTTCTCAAGGAGCCCGAACCGCCCAAGGGCCTCAAGGATGCCTGGAGCAAGCTGCCGATCTTCAAGAAGGTCATTTCCATGGCGCCCAAGGTGGTCAAGGATGCGCCTTGCCACGAAGTGATCGAAGAGGGCGACGACGTCGACCTCGGCAAATTGCCGATCCAGCACTGCTGGCCGGGCGACGTGGCGCCGCTGATCACCTGGGGGCTGACCATCACCAAGGGCCCGAACAAGGAGCGGCAGAACCTCGGTATCTATCGTCAGCAGGTGATCGGCCGCAATAAGGTGATCATGCGCTGGCTCAGCCACCGTGGCGGCGCGCTGGATTACCGCGAGTGGTGCCAGAAGCATCCGGACAAGCCCTACCCGGTTTGCGTCGCGCTGGGTGCCGATCCGGCGACCATTCTCGGCGCCGTGACGCCGGTGCCCGATACCCTCTCCGAATACGCCTTCGCCGGCCTGCTGCGCGGTCATCGCACCGAGCTGATCAAGGCGCGTGGTAGCGACCTGCAGGTGCCGGCCAGTGCCGAGATCGTCCTGGAAGGTGTGATCCATCCGGGGGAGACCGCGCCGGAGGGGCCGTACGGCGACCACACCGGCTACTACAACGAGGTCGACACCTTCCCGGTGTTCACCGTCGAGCGCATCACCCGTCGCCGCGATCCGATCTACCACAGCACCTACACCGGCCGGCCGCCGGATGAGCCGGCGATTCTCGGCGTGGCGCTGAACGAAGTGTTCGTGCCGATCCTGCAGAAGCAGTTCCCCGAGATCACCGACTTCTACCTGCCGCCTGAAGGCTGTTCCTACCGCATGGCGGTGGTGACCATGAAGAAGCAGTACCCCGGCCACGCCAAGCGCGTAATGCTCGGTGTGTGGTCGTTTCTGCGACAGTTCATGTACACCAAGTTCGTTATCGTCACCGACGACGATATCAACGCACGGGACTGGAATGACGTGATCTGGGCGATTACCACGCGCATGGATCCCAAGCGCGACACGGTGATGATCGACAATACGCCGATCGACTACCTCGACTTCGCGTCGCCGATTTCCGGCCTGGGTTCGAAGATGGGCCTCGACGCCACCCACAAGTGGCCAGGCGAGACCAATCGCGAATGGGGCCGCGCCATCGAGAAGGATCCGGCGGTGGTGGCGCGTATCGATACGCTGTGGAGCGAGCTGGGAATCGATTGATGAACGTCACCCTGCAACCTTCTGGCGTCACCCTCGCTTTGCAGCCGGGGGAGCGCATTCTCGATGGCGCCCGGCGCCTGGGCTACGAGTGTCCGCAGAGCTGCCGCAATGGCAATTGCCATATCTGCGCCGCTCTGCTGGTGGAGGGCCGGGTCAGGCAGAACGGTATCGAGCTGGATCATGGCGAGTTGTTCACCTGCCTGGCCGAACCGCTGGAAGACTGCGTGCTGCACTGGGACGGTGTGCTGGCGCCGGGGGAGCTGCCGGTGCGCGAGCTGAGCTGCCAGGTGATCGAGTGCCAGGATGTGGGCGGCGAGGTGTGCCGTGTGCGCTTGCGTACGCCAGCGGGTAAGGCGCCGCGTTATCACGCCGGGCAGTACCTGCTGCTGCAGCGCCCGGATGGTGAGATGGCTGCCTTCTCCCTGGCCTCGGCGCCGCACTCGGGGCGTGAGCTGGAGCTGCACATTCTCGCTCGTGAGGACAGCAGTATCACGCTGCTGGAGCATCTGCGCGCCATGGGTATGGTTCGCGTGCAGATGCCCTATGGTGATACCCACCTCGCCGATCTGCCTGATGGCCCGCTGGTGTTGATTGCTGCCGGTACCGGCATGGGCCAGATGCACAGCCTGATCGAGCATTGCCGCGCCGCCGGTTTCGACCATCCGGTGCACCTGTACTGGGGCGCGCGTCGGCCCGAGGATTTTTATGCACTGCCGCACTGGGCCGAGTGGCAGCAGCTGGACAACCTACACCTGCATCAGGTGGTCAGTGACCAGTGCGGCTGGCAGGGCCGTTGCGGCCTGCTGCACGAAGCCGTACGCGAGGACTTTCCCGACCTCAAGGCCTTGCACGTCTACGCCAGCGGTTCACCGGCGATGGTCTATGCCACGCTCGATGCGCTGGTCGAGGCCGGCATGGATGCGCACCAGATGCGCGCCGACGTATTCGCCTACGCGCCGCGTTCATAGTGGTAGGGCGGGTGCAACCCGCCACTGATTGATTCGGCGGGTTGCACCCACCCTGCGCACTGCTATCGCACAGTCACCACCACCTTGCCCACGGCCTTGCGCTGGCCAAGTGCATCGATCGCTTCGCCGCCGCGCTCTAGCGGGAAGGTTTGCGACACCAGGGGCTTGAGCTTGCCTTCGGCATGCCAGGCGAACAGCTGCTGGAAGTTCTCGGCATTGTCCTGCGGCTGGCGCTGGGCGAAGGAGCCCCAGAATACGCCGACCAGGGAGGCACCCTTGAGCAGTGGCAGGTTGGCTGGCAGCGCTGGGATGCCACCGCCGGCGGCGAAGCCCACCACCAGGAAGCGGCCGTTCCAGCCGATGCTGCGGAAGGCTTCCTCGAACAGCGTGCCGCCCACTGGGTCGTAGATCACGTCCACGCCCTGACCGCCGGTGAGCTTCTTCACCTCGTCCTTGAGGCTCTGCTCGCTGTAGTTGATCAGTTCGTCGGCGCCGGCATTGCGCGCCACTTCCAGTTTCTCGGCGCTGCTCGCGGCAGCAATCACCTTGGCGCCCATGGCTTTGCCGATTTCCACAGCGGCCAGGCCGACGCCACCGGAGGCGCCGAGCACCAGCAGGGTTTCGCCCGGTTGCAGGTTGGCGCGCTGCTTGAGGGCGTGCATCGAGGTGCCGTAGGTCATGCCGAAGGCCGCCGCGGTGGTCAGATCCATGCTCTTGGGCACCGGCAGCACGTTGTAGGCCGGCACAGCGACTTCTTCGGCGAAGCCGCCCCAACCGGTCAGCGCCATCACCCGGTCACCGGCGCGCAGGTGGCTGACCTTCTCGCCAACGGCCTTGACCACGCCGGCCACTTCACCGCCCGGGGCGAAGGGGAAGGGTGGCTTGAACTGGTATTTGCCTTCGATGATCAGCGTGTCGGGGAAGTTGACCCCGGCGGCCTGCACCTCGATCAGCACCTCGTTCTTCTTGGGTTCGGGGCTCGGCAGGTCTTCCAGTACCAGGGTGTCGGCGGGGCCGAAGGCTTTGCACAGCAGGGCTTTCATGAAGGTCATTCCTCTTGCAGGGTGCCTTGCAGTGTAGAAAGCGCCCGCCGAGGGTCAACGAGCATGCCGATGCCTGATAGGTCGGCATAAGCGCCGGGCTTGGGTGCTGGCGTGTGGATGGCTATGCTAGGCACATCCCCGATGGAGTGCCGAACGTGAAACTGTTGACCGCCCTGCTGCTGAGTCTGTCGATTTGCCTGCCTGCCCTGGCGTCTTCGGAGAAGAAGGAAGAAGTCCCGACGACGCTCTACTACAACCTGACACCAGCCCTGATCGGTAACCTGGCCGATACCGGTAATCGCCTGAAGTTCTTCAAGGCCGATGTATCGCTGCGCGTGACCGGCACCGAGGCCGAGGACAAGCTCAAACAGCATGAGCCACTGATCCGTCATCAGATGGTGATGCTGTTCTCGGCCCAGACCAGCGAGACCATCAATGCCCCCGATGGCCGCGAGAACCTGCGTCAGCAGGCGCTCAAGCAGGTGCAGGATGCGATCAACGGCGAGGAGGGCAAGCCCATCGTCGAAGACCTGCTGTTCAACAATCTGATCATTCAGTAGCGGCGAATCCCCTTTGCGTTTGGGCTGCTTCTGTGGTGAAGGCCAAAGCGATTCGCGGCTGAAGCCGCTCCTACGGTTTGTTCAGGCCATCTGCGCCAGGGTCTTGCGAAAGCGACTCAGTGCCGCGACGAAGAACAACGTGCCGATGCCGGCGATGGCCAGCATGTAGGGCCAGACGATGGCCAGCCCCGCGCCGCGATAGAGAATGGCCTGGGCCAGCGCGACGAAATGGGTGGTCGGCGCCGCCAGCATGATCTGCTGCACCAGCTCGGGCATGCTCTCGCGCGGCGTGGTGCCGCCGGAGAGGATCTGCAGCGGCAGCAGCACCAGGATGATCAGCAGGCCCAGCTGCGGCATCGAGCGGGCCACCGTGCCGAAGAAGATGCCCATCGAGGTGGTGGCGAACAGGTGCAGCGCCGCTCCGGCCAGGAACAGCGCGATGGAGCCCTCGATCGGTACCTGCAGCCAACCCTGCACCACCAGCAGCAGCGACAGCGCTGCCGCCGTCAGCACCACCAGCCCCATCGACCAGACCTTGGCCAGCATGATCTCCAGCGGCGTTACCGGCATCACCAGCAGGTGCTCCACGGTGCCGTGTTCGCGTTCGCGGATCAGCGCCGCGCCAGTGAGGATGATCGACAGCATGGTGATCTGGTTGATCACCTCCATCACCGAACCGAACCAGGCGCGCGTCAGGTTCGGGTTGAACTGCACGCGTAGCGCCAGTTCCGCCGGCTGCGCCAGGTCGCCACGGTAGCGGCGAACGAACTCGGCCACCTCGCTGGCGCCGATGTTCTGGATGTAGCCGGCACCGGTGAAGGCCATGCTCACCTGAGTGGCGTCGACATTGAGCTGGATCGCCGGGCTGCGGCCGGCGAGCACGTCGCGCTGGAAGTTCGGCGGAATGTTCAGGGTGAAGGTGTAGCGCCCGGAGTCCATGCCGCGATCCATCTCGCTCAGATCGATGCGTTCCGGAGTGCGGAAATAGGGCTCCTGGAAGGCCTGGATCAGCCGTTCGGAGAGTTGCGACTGGTCTTCGTCGACCACGGCAATGGCGGCGTTGTGCAGGCTTTCCGGCATGCTGGTGGCGGCCGAGTAGATGCCCATGCTGAAGGCCCAGACGATCAGCAGTACCAGTGCCAGGTCGTGCTGCAGGCTGCGCAGTTCCTTGATGCCGAGGTGCAGGATGTTGGCCAGGCGTTCCATCAGACCTCCTGTTTGCGCAGCAGGCTGGCGCTGAGCAGCGTCAGGAGCGGGATGGTCAGCGCCAGGGCGAGGAAGTACCCGGCCAGATCATGGAGTTCGAGTGCCTTGGAGAACAGGCCGCGGCTGATCACCAGGAACTGCGAGGTAGGGTAGAGCTGGCCGACCAGCGCGCCGAAGCCTTCCAGCGAGGCGACCGGGTAGATCAGACCAGAGAACTGGATGGCCGGTAGCAGGGTGGCGATGGCGGTGCCGAACACGGCGGCGATCTGGCTCTTGGTGAAGGTCGACATGAGTAGGCCGAGGCCGGTGGCGCAGGCCAGATAGAGCAAGGCACCGGCCAGCAGGGTCAACGGGTTACCCTTGAGCGGCACGTCGAACACAGTGACCGCCAGCAGCACCAGCAGGATGAAGTTGAACAGACCCAGGGCGATGTAGGGCAACTGCTTGCCGAGCAAGAACTCCAGGCGGGTGACCGGGGTGACGTAGAGGTTGATGATCGACCCCAGCTCCTTCTCGCGCACGACGCCGAGTGCCGTGAGCATCGCCGGAATCAGCATCAGCAGCAGCGGGATGACTGCCGGTACCATGGCCTTGAGGCTTTCGACATCTGGGTTGTAGCGGTAGCGCACCTCCAGTTCGGCGGCGTTGGCAGCCTGCGGCTGCGGCGAGCGTCGGGCCAGCTCGCTCAGGTAGTGCTGATGCAGGCCGGTGACGTAGCCCTTGATGGTTTCGGCACGGGTCGGCATGGCGCCGTCGATCCACATGCCGATCTGCGGGCTGGCACCGCGCTTGAGGTCGCGGCCGAAGTGCGGCGGAATCTCCACCGCCAGGCTGATGTCGCCATTGCGCAGGCGTCGCTCCAGCTCGTCGTAATCGTGCAGCGGCGCCTTCTCCAGGAAGTAGCGTGAGCCGGACAGGTTCAGGTGGTATTCCTGACTGGTGGTGGTCTGGTCGCGATCCAGCACGGCGAAGGTCAGGTCTTCCACGTCGAGACTGATGCCATAGCCGATGATGAACAGCAGCAGCACCGTACCGAGCAGGGCCATGCCGCCACGAATCGGGTCGCGCCGCAGCTCCAGCGCTTCGCGTCGGGCGTAGCTGAGCAGACGGCGCAGGCTGAACAACTGGCGTTGCGGTGGCGGTGCCTGCTCCAGTGGCGGCGCCTCGCTGACAGGCTGCTCGCCGACGGCCTCCTGCAGGTAGGCGATAAAGGTGGCTTCCAGGCTGTCCAGGCCGCGTTTGTCCATCAGGCCCTGCGGGGTATCGCTGTCGAGCACCTTGCCGGCGTGCATCAACGAGATACGGTCACAGCGCTGCGCCTCGTTCATGAAGTGGGTGGAGATGAAGATGGTCACGCCGTCCTGGCGCGACAGGTCGAGCATCAGTTGCCAGAAACCGTCGCGGGCCACCGGGTCGACCCCTGAGGTGGGTTCGTCGAGGATCAGGATCTCCGGCTTGTGGATCACCGCCACGGCCAGCGACAGACGCTGGCGGATACCCAGCGGCAGGCGCTCGGGGAGCATGTCCATGACCTCGTCGAGATCGAAGCGCGCGGCCATCTGCGCCACGCGCGGTTCGATCTCGTCTGAAGGGACGTGGAACAGTTGGGCATGCAGCACCAGGTTCTGTCGCACCGTCAGTTCGCCATACAGTGAAAACGCCTGGGACATGTAGCCGACCCGCTTGCGCGTGGCCATGTCGCGTGGGTCGACCGCCTGGCCGAACAACAGTGCCTCGCCTTCGCTGGCCGGCAGCAGGCCGGTGAGCATCTTCATGGTGGTGCTCTTGCCGCAGCCGTTGGAACCGAGGAAGCCGAAGATCTCGCCCCGGCGGATGCGAAACGACACCGAATCGACAGCGACGAAATCACCGAAGCGCATGGTCAGGCCCTTGGCCTCGATGGCGATCTCGTGACTGCCTTGCAGGGGCGGAATCACTACCTGCTGATGGCCGCGGCGGCGCTCTTCGGGCAGCAGGGCGATGAAGGCCTGCTCCAGGCTGTCGCTGCCGGTGCGTGCGCGCAGTTCGGCCGGGCTGCCTTCGGCCAGCACGTGGCCGGCATCCATCGCCACCAGATGATCGAAGCGCTCGGCTTCCTCCATGTAGGCAGTGGCCACCAACACGCTCATCTGCGGACGTTGCGCACGGATGCGGGCGATCAGCTCCCAGAACTGGTTGCGTGACAACGGGTCGACGCCGGTGGTCGGTTCGTCGAGGATCAGCAGATCCGGGTCATGGATCAGTGCGCAGCACAGCCCGAGCTTCTGCTTCATGCCGCCGGACAGCTTGCCTGCCGGGCGTTCGCGGAAAGCGGCCATGCCAGTGCTGCGCAGCAGATCATCGATGCGCCGCTCGCGTTCGGCAGCGTCCTGGCCGAACAGGCGACCGAAGAAGTCCAGGTTCTCGAACACCGACAACGTCGGATACAGGTTCTTGCCCAGGCCCTGAGGCATATAGGCAATGTGAGGACATACATTGCGCCGGTGGCGAGCGTCAGCCATGTCGCCGTCGAGCACTTCGACGCTACCGTCCTGAATCTTGCGCGCCCCGGCGATCAGCGCCAGTAGGCTGGACTTGCCGACACCGTCCGGACCGATCAGGCCGACCATGCAGCGGGCTGGCAGCTCCAGGTCGACCTGTTGCAGGGCGTGGGTCTGGCCGTAGCGCAGGCCGACGCCGCTCAGGCGTGCGACCGGCGCGTTCATTGCGGAACCTTGATCGCCAGATGCGCGGGCCATTCGGCGTCAGGGTCGAGGCGCAGATAGGCCATGCCAGGCACGCCGGTCTTCACCTGCTGCAGGTGCTTGCTCAGGAGATCGGGGTCGATGCGCGCCTTGACCCGGAACATCAGCTTCTCGCGTTCGCTGGCAGTTTCCACGGTCTTCGGAGTGAACTGGGCGACGCTGGCGACATAGCTGACCTTGGCCGGGATCACATATTGCGGCGCCGCATCGATCACCAGGCGTACTTCGCTGCCGAGGGCGACGCGACCGGCCTGGCGCTCGGGCAGGAAGAAGGTCATGTAGACGTCGGTGAGATCCACCAGGTTGAGCAGCTTGCCGCCAGCGCCGAGCACTTCACCCGGCTGGGTCACGCGGTACTGCACGCGACCGGCGCGAGGCGCCTTGAGCTGGCTGTCGTCGATGTCCACCTGCAGTCGTTCGACGCTGGCGCGGGCCGCTTCGGTCGCTGACTGCGCCTCGATGGCTTGCGATTGCGCGGCAGCGATCCCTGCTTCGGCCGAGCTGACCTGGGCCCGCGCTGCGGCTAACGCCGCTTCGGCGCTCTGCAGGCGGGCCAGATCGTCATCCAGCTGCTGCTGGGCCATGGCGTTACGCTTGACCAGCGTGGCGCTACGGGCGTGGCGTTTGCGCGCGGCATCCAGTTCGGCCTGGCGCTGGCGCACCACCGCCTCGGCGGTGAGCTTTTCGCTTTGACGCAGACTGATCTGGCTGGCGGCGGTGTTCTGTCCGTTCTCGGCCTGGCGCAGTTGGGCGCGAGCCTGGGCCAGCTGCGCTTCGAGCACCTGGGTGTCCATGCGTGCGAGGATCTGTCCCGGTTCGACGAAGTCGCCTTCGTCGACTTCGATGCTGGCGATGCGGCCGGCCAGCTTGGTTGCCACGTCCACCTCGGTGGCCTCGATGCGGCCGTTACCACTGGCAAAACCCTCGCCGAGTCCATCCGGGCGCAGTTGCCACCAGGCCACGGCTGCCAGCACGGCGACGCCCGCAGCGATCAGATAGGGCAGAGGTTTTCTGTTCATCGGTCATATCCTTTCGTGAGCCTCGTGACAGAAGCTCCATCAAGAGGTTTCCATTGTCCGTCGCCACCAGTCTAGGTGGTTTGATGCAGGTCAACCGTGGGTTGCTGCCATAGAGCGGTACGGTTGCGCCCCTGATGCTTGGCCTGGTAGAGCGCATGGTCACTGCGGGCGACGAGCTCACCCGATTGCTCGTCCGTGACCGGGTCGACCACGGTCATGCCGATGCTCAGGGTCAGCCGTCCGAACGGGCTGGCGGGATGATGGATCTCGAGGCTGGCGATGGCATCGTGGATGCGAGCGGCGACTTGCTCGGCCCCCTCCAGGCCGGTGTGGGCCAGGATGATGGCGAACTCCTCGCCGCCGTAGCGGCAGGCCGTGTCGCCCTCACGTTGCAGGCTGTCCTGCAGTGCGGAGCTGACTCGGCGCAGCGCATCGTCGCCGGCCAGGTGGCCAAGGGCATCGTTGTAGGCCTTGAAATGGTCGATATCCAGCATCAACAGCGCCAGTGGCGCACCGAGGCGGCGCAGGCGACGCCAGTCGCTCTGCAGTTGCTGATCGAAGTGGCGGCGGTTGTACAAGCCGGTCAGGCCATCGAGTTGCGACAGGCGCTGCAGTTGCGCCTCCAGTTGCAGGCGCTCGCTGTTGTCACGGGAGACGGCGATCAGGTATTCGCGATCATGCAGCTGCACCAGTTGGGTATTGATCTCGGCAGGCTGGCGGCTACCGTCGCGACGAATCAGTTCACGCTGGAATATCCGCGAGAGGTTGGCGCGTTGCGCCTGACGTGCCTGTTCCAGCCAGCGGTGAAAGTCGGGCATCAGCTTTTCCGGGTCGTCACGCAGCAGTTCGGCGAATTGTTCGGGGCGATAGCCGAGCGTGGCGTAGGTGGCCTGGTTCATGTGCAGCAACTCGCGGCTGCTGCTGTCGAAGATGAACAGGCCGTCATGGCTGGAGTCGGTCAGGTCGAGCACCAACTGCAGGCGCTCGCGATTCTCGCGCAGGCGTTGCTCGGTTTCTTCGCGGCGTTCGGCTTCCTGCTTGTGGCGTCGGTTGGCCAGTTGCAGGGCGTGGGCGCGACGACTGTTTTCCAGGGCCAGGGCCAGGGCTGCGACCAGCAGCAGGCTGATTGCCAGGCTGGCGCCGAGCACGACGCCGGGCAGCGGTGAGTCGAGCTGATCGAGCAACTGCTCAGTTGGGCTCAGGCGCAGGCTGAAACCCTGGTTGTTGAGCAGGCTCAGGCCTAGTTGCAAGCTGTGCCACTTGTTGCTGTCCGGCTCGCCGTGGCGAAACAGGCTGTGACCGTTTTCCAGCAGCTCCAGATTGAAGGCATCGCGGTCGATCTGGCTGAGCAACTGCTGCATCAATGGCTCGACGCGAAATACCCCCTGGAGGAATCCGTCGAACACGCGCTCGCCATTCTGCTCGCGGTACAGCGGGGTGTAGAGCACGAAGCCACGGCCACCCTGCACCAGGTCGAAACTGTTGGAGAAGCGCTGTTCTCCGGTCTCGCGAGCCTCCATCGCCAGGGGGTAGTTGGGGTGTTCGGGGTATAGGCGGAAATTCAGCGCTGCTTCGTTACCCGCGACCGGAAGCAGCCAGCGCATGTGCAGGTCGGGGCCGACCCACTGGATCGACTGATAGGCGGGAAAGCCACGTAGCGCGCGTTCCACTTCTTCGTCCCAGGCCGCGCGTGGCAGGCGGCCCAGGCTGTTCCACAAGCGGGCGATGCGCTCGAGGCTGGCAACTTCCAGGTGCAGGGTGCTTTCCAGTTGACGGGCGAGGCTGCGGGCCTGGTAACCCAGTCGCTCGTCAACGCGCTGTTGCTGCACGCCCTCAATCTGACGCCAGAGCAGTACGCTGGCGGCGCTCAGTACCAGCAGGAGTAAGGCCAGCGCCAGGCGCGCGGGCCAGGCGGAAGAGGCTGGCATGGGCGTGCTCCGTAGGCTGTCGCTGTGGTGATAGCACAGCGGTGCGTGGGACTCAACGCATGGCGAGAATCGCCGCCCATTCAGCATCGCTCACCGGCATCACCGACAGTCGACTGCCGCGCTGTACCAAGGCCAGTTCGGCCAGCAGCGGGTTGTTCTTCAGCTGCTGCAGTGCCAGCACCTCGTCGAAGGCTTCGACGAACTCCACGTCCAGCGCACTCCAGGGATTCTTCTCGGTGCTGACTTTGGGGTCGTGATAGTGGCTGTGCGGATCGAGCGCGGTAGGGTCGGGGTAAACCTCGCCAGCGATGCGCGCGATACCGGCGATGCCGGGTTGCGGGCAACTGGAGTGATAGAAGAAGAACAGATCGCCCGGCTTCATCGCCCGCATGAAGTTGCGTGCTTGATAGTTGCGCACGCCGTCCCAGCGTGTTTTGCCCAGCCGTTGCAGGTCGTGGATGGACAATTCATCGGGTTCCGACTTCATCAGCCAATAAGGCATGAACTTTGCTCCTGCAGGTCTGTCCGTAAACGGACGCTCGTTTGAGGGGGATCTCCGACGGCCGGTTGGCGTCGGAAATTGCACAGCGCTCTGCACTGACGGAAAATGCCCGGCTTAACGCTTGGCGTCGCCGTATTGCATACAACAATAACGCGCGACCAACGCGCGCATTGCCTTGAAGGGGGAGGCAATAGATGAAACGCAAACCAGATCTTTTGTGGGTTCTCGTCGTACTGTTCAGTCTGGGCGTGGTTACCACGGGTTACACCCAGAGCTTGTGGGAGCGCCAGAGCGACGCTCCGATCAATGTAACGCAGCAGCCCTGATTCAGCGATTCCAAGCGCCGCAAGGAGCGCGGTGCCGCATCTCTCGACTCAATACCACTTCTTGTCCGTCACCGTAGCCTGCAACGGTACGTCCCAGTTGGCCATCGCCAGTTCATCGACGCGCTGACATTCGTGCGCCAGGCCCAGCAGTGTCGGCATGTGCCAATTTTTGCGCCTATGCAGGTAGGCCAGGCTGCGGTCGTAGAACCCGCCGCCCATGCCCAGGCGCCCGCCGCGGTCATCGAAACCGACCAGTGGCAACAACACCAGATCCAGTGCCCAGACCTTGCGTTGACGCTTGGGCTGCGGGCGTGGCTCAAGGATACGAAAGCGATTGCGCGCCAGCTTTTCGTGCCGGGCAACGTGCTGGAACACCATCTTGGTGCGCGGCCAGGCGCTGAGCACTGGCAGGTAGATACGCTTGCCGCGCTTTTGCGCAGCGGCCAGTAGCGGCTGCGGATCGATCTCGCCGTCGGTGGGCAGATACAGTGCGATATGCCTGGCGCGGCGAAACTGTGGGCTTTGCGCCAGTTGGCGATACAGGTTGCGTGTGGCCAGGCGTTGCTGACTGCGACTGAGCGCACGGCGGCGCTGACGCAGCACGCGGCGCAATTGCGGGCGACTGAGAGTGGCTGGCGTAGTCATGAGATGAGGCTTGGGCGAGGCGGGTAGCAGTGTGGCAGATCACTGCTGGAAAAGATGACTTCCCGGCGTGCCGCTGTCGGTTTAGCCCTTGAACCCGAAAGTTCAAGGTGGAGGTTGCAGGAGGCGTTAAGGCTTTCCGTCAGGCGGACATGCACACCGGCCCCAACTTGCAACCCCCGTGGTTGTGCGTATCGGCTCAGGGACATCACCGACTGGCGCACACCCCAGGAAGTTGCGCCCAGTATACCTGAATAGACCCCCTTGGGGGCGGCCTGCGACGAACTGGCAGGCATGACGGCGCTCAGGAACTCGAGTCGTCGGTCAATGCATGGTCGACGCGATCAAGCAGGTCACGAACCTGCTGGCGGGTGGAGCTGGCGTCCTGATCCAGGCGTTGCTGCTTGTGCAGCAGGTCGTGGGTGATGTTCAGCGCCGCCATCACGGCGACGCGGTCGGCACCGATCACTTTGCCGCTGGTGCGAATCTCACGCATCTTGCCGTCCAGGTAGCGGGCAGCACTTTCCAGGTTGGCGCGTTCGTCCTGCGGGCAGGCGATGCAATATTCTTTGTCCAGAATGTGGACGGTCACGGTGTTCGACTGGGTCATGAGTCCTGCTCCAGGGCTTTAAGGCGCGAAATCATCGATTCGACCTTGTGCCGAGCCAATTCGTTCTTTTCGATCAGATGGGCGCGTTCCTCGCGCCAGGCCTGTTCATTCGCCAGCAGGAGTCGGTTGTGAGCCTTTAGCTGCTCGACACGCTGGATCAGGAGCTCCAGCTTGGCGGTCAATGCGTGCAAATCGGCGTCTTCCATGGGCTCTCGCTATGGGGAGGGAATGGCTGGACTATATAGGCCTGTCCCGGTGAGGGGTCAAACCACGGATGGCAGTGGTGTGATGCAGATGATGTCATCACTCCGGCGGCCTCGGATGGTCTTGCCGCGTCTGCCGGTGCTAGGATACGAGGCCTCCATTCTAGAGATTGCGCCGCCTGGCGCCTAGCTATCTATGTCGATTCCAAGCTCTCCCTACGCCGCCTTCGCCGCTCTTTTGAATAGCGCCGGGCATTCCGTTTCCCCCGCCGAACTGCATGGCCTGCTGCTCGGTCGCAGCTGTGCGGGCGCCGGCTTCGACGCCGATGCCTGGCTGCTCGATGCCGCCGACCTGCTCGGCGGCGAGCCGCAGGACAACGTGCGTCAGGCGCTGATCGGTCTGCAGGAGATGGTCAAGGGCGAGCTGTGCGGTGAAGACATCACCGTGGTGCTGTTGCTGCCGGACGACGAAACCCCGCTGGCGCAGCGTGCAGCAGCTCTGGGCCAGTGGTGCCAGGGCTTTCTCGGTGGTTTCGGTCTGACTGCTCGCGATGGCGCGCTGAGCGCCGAAGCCATGGAAGTGTTGCAGGATCTCTCGGCCATCGCTCAGGTACAGAGCGGCCTGGAGGAGTCCGAGGATGGCGAGAGCGACTACATGGAGGTGATGGAGTATCTGCGGGTCGCGCCGCTGCTGCTGTTCACCGAATGCGCCAAACCCGCTGCGCCTGCCGCCAAACCGTCCCTGCACTGATTCTTCGCCGGAGCCTGCCGTGATCAGCATCCCCAAGTCCGAATATGCCCGTCGGCGCAAGGCGCTGATGGCGCAGATGGAACCCAACAGCATCGCCATCCTGCCGGCGGCGCCGGTGTACATCCGTAACCGCGACGTCGAGCATGTCTACCGTCAGGATAGTGACTTCCAGTACCTCACCGGCTTCCCCGAGCCCGAGGCGGTGATGGCGCTGATCCCCGGCCGTGAGCATGGCGAGTACGTGCTGTTCTGCCGTGAGCGTGACCCGGAGCGCGAGTTGTGGGATGGCCTGCGCGCCGGTCAGGACGGTGCGATCAAGACTTTCGGCGCCGACGATGCCTTTCCCATCGGCGATATCGACGACATTCTTCCTGGACTGATCGAAGGCCGCGAGCGCGTCTATTACGCCATTGGCTGCAACCAGGAGTTCGATCATCGACTCATGGAGTGGGTCAACCACATCCGCGCCAAGGCCCGTCAGGGTGCGACGCCGCCGAACGAATTCGTCGCTCTCAACCACCTGCTGCACGACATGCGCCTGTACAAGTCGGCTGCCGAGGTGAAGGTGATGAAAGAGGCTGCCGAGATCAGTGCGCGCGCCCACATCCGCGCCATGCAGGCGAGCCGCGCCGGCCTGTTCGAGTATCACCTCGAAGCCGAGCTGGATTACGAGTTCCGCAAGGGCGGGGCGAAGATGCCGGCCTATGGCAGCATCGTCGCGGCCGGCCGCAATGCCTGCATCCTGCACTACCGCGAGAACGATGCGGCGCTCAAGGACGGTGACCTGGTGCTGATCGATGCCGGTTGCGAGATCGACTGCTACGCCAGCGACATCACCCGCACCTTCCCGGTCAGCGGCAAGTTCTCGCCCGAGCAGAAGGCCATCTACGAGCTGGTGCTCAAGGCCAACGAGGAGGCGTTCAAGTTCATCGCTCCAGGCAAGCACTGGAACGAAGCCCACGAAGCCACCGTGCGCGTGATCACTGCCGGGCTGGTGGAGCTGGGCCTGCTCGACGGCGATGTCGACGAGCTGATCGCCAGCGAAGCCTACAAACCCTTTTACATGCATCGCGCCGGCCACTGGTTGGGCATGGACGTGCACGATGTCGGCGACTACAAGGTGGGTGGCGAGTGGCGCGTGCTCGAACCGGGCATGGCGATGACGGTCGAGCCGGGCATCTATATCGCCCCCGACAACGACCAGGTCGCCAAGAAGTGGCGCGGCATCGGTGTGCGTATCGAGGACGACGTGGTGGTGACCAAGAAGGGCTGCGAGATTCTTACGGGCGGTGTGCCCAAGTCGGTCGCAGAAATCGAGGCGTTGATGGCTGCCGCGCGTAGCGAGGCGGCTTGAGCCCATGTCACGCGTACAGCTGGCCATAATCGGCGGTGGCCTGGTCGGTGCCAGCCTGGCGTTGGCCCTGCAGGACACGGCACGCCAGCGTGGCTGGCGTATCGCCCTGATCGAGCCCTTCGCGCCGGGCAGCGAATACCAGCCCAGTTATGACGCCCGCTCCACCGCGCTGTCCTATGGCAGCCGGCTGATCTACGAGCGTATGGGCCTTTGGCAAAGCATTGCCCAGCGCGCCGAGCCGATTCAGCAGATCCACGTTTCCGACCGCGGCCGCTTCGGCGCCACGCGCTTGCAAGCCATCGAGGAGGGCGTGCCGGCGCTTGGCTACGTGGTGGAGAACGCCTGGATCGGCCACTGCCTGTGGCAGGCGCTGGATCAGGATGTGATCGAGTGGCGCTGTCCGGCCGAGGTGGTCGCGATGCAGCGTCTGGAGGACGGTTACCGCCTGACGTTGAACGACGAAACCAGTACCGACTGCGACCTGGCGATTCTCGCCGACGGTGGGCGTTCCGGCCTGCGTGAGCAACTGGGTATCGGCGTCAGCATCAAGCCCTATGGACAGAGTGCGCTGATCGCCAACGTGAGCCCGCTCGAGGCGCATCGCGGTCAGGCCTTCGAGCGTTTTACCGATGACGGCCCGATGGCGTTGCTGCCCTTGAGCGACAACCGCTGTGCATTGGTCTGGACACGCGCCGAGGCTGATGCCGAGCGCCTGTTGCGCGTCAGCGAGGCCAGTTTTCTCTGCGAGTTGCAGCAAGCATTCGGCTATCGCCTGGGCGCCTTGCAGCAGGTCGGCGCGCGCCATCTTTACCCGCTGAGCCTGGTCGAGGCGCAGGAGCAGGTGCGACCGCATCTGGTGGTGTTGGGTAATGCCGCGCACAGCTTGCATCCCATCGCCGGTCAGGGCTACAACCTGTCGTTGCGCGATACCCTGGCACTGGCCGAGGTACTGACCGACAGCGATGCGCTCCTGGGCGATTTCGCCACGTTGCAGCGTTATCAGCAGCGGCAGCAGCTCGATCAGCACATGACCGTCGGCTTCTCCGATCAGGTAACGCGCCTGTTCAGCAACGCTCAGCCGCTGCTGACCGCAGGGCGTAATCTTGGCCTGCTCGGACTCGACCTGCTGCCGCCGGCCAAGCGCTGGTTCGCGCGGCAGGCGATGGGCATGGGAACCCGTAATTTATGACCAGCCCAGTAGGGTGCGCTGTGCGCACCAACCGGAAGCCATGGTGCGCAGGCACCCTAGGGTTTAAGGAGTGATATGCGCGCGGATCTGATCATCGTCGGTGCCGGTATGGTCGGCAGTACCTTGGCCCTGGCGCTGGAGCACTGCGGCCTGGACATTCTTATCGTCGACGGCAGTCCGCTGAGCGTGTCGCCGTTCGATGGGCAGGCGCCGTTCGAGCCGCGCGTCAGTGCGTTATCGATGGCCAGTCAGCGCATCCTCGAACGCCTGGGTGCTTGGGATGGCATCGTTGCGCGGCGTGCCAGCCCCTATGGTGAGATGCGTGTGTGGGATGGCTCCGGTACCGGCAGCATCCACTTCGCCGCCGCCAGCGTGCATGCACAGACGCTCGGCCATATCGTCGAGAATCGCGTGGTGCAGGATGCGCTGCTCGAACGCCTGCACGATAGCCAGATCGGCCTGTTGCCCGGTGCGCGCCTGGAGCAGTTGCGCCGCAGTGGCGATGACTGGCTGCTGACTCTCACCTATGGCCGCCAGTTGCGCGCGCCGCTGCTGGTGGCTGCTGACGGCGCCAACTCCGCGGTACGCCGTCTGGCCGGATGCGCCACACGTGAGTGGGATTATCTGCATCACGCCATCGTTACCAGCGTGCGTTGCGAGCGTCCGCATCGGGCCACGGCCTGGCAGCGATTCACTGACGATGGCCCGCTGGCCTTCCTGCCGCTTGATGGCCCGGCGGGTGAGCATTGGTGCTCGATCGTCTGGTCGACCGTGCCGGTCGAGGCTGAACGGTTGATGACACTGGACGACGAAGCCTTTTGCCATGAACTGACCAAGGCTTTCGAGGCGCGCCTCGGCAAGGTGCTGCATGCCGATCGCCGGTTGTGCATTCCGCTGCGCCAACGCCATGCCAAACGCTATGTGGAGCCGGGGCTGGCGCTGGTCGGCGATGCCGCGCACACCATCCATCCGTTGGCCGGGCAGGGCGTCAACCTGGGCTTCCTCGACGCTGCTGTGCTGGCCGAAGTGCTGCTGCATGCTCTGGAGCGTGGCGAGAACCTGAGTGAGGAGCGCGTGCTGAGCCGTTTCGAGCGCCGGCGCATGCCGCATAACCTGGCGATGATGGCGGCGATGGAGGGCTTCCAGCGTCTGTTCCAGGCCGACCCGCTGCCGCTGCGTCTGCTGCGCAACGTCGGCCTCGATCTGGTCGACGGCCAGGCCGAAGCCAAGGCGCTGTTCGTGCGTCAGGCGCTGGGACTTTCCGGTGATCTGCCGGAGCTGGCACGCGCTTGAGCTGACGCAACTTGTAATAACTGGCGCGTTTCGTCTCGCTGTTTACGTTGAGAAGGCAAATAACATTCACTACCATTCAGCCACTTTGCCAATCCGTAAGAGGCTGATCCCATGAAGGCTCGTAACGCGCTCCTCGCTGCATTCACTCTCGGCACCCTGGCCTCCGCCGTTCAGGCCGCTGATGAAGTGGTGGTTTACTCCGCCCGCATCGATGAGCTGATCAAGCCGGTGTTCGATGCCTACACCGAGAAGACCGGGGTCAAGGTGAAGTTCATCACCGACAAGGAAGCCCCGCTGATCGCCCGCCTCAAGGCCGAAGGCGCCAACACCCCGGCCGACCTGCTGATCACCGTCGATGCCGGCAACCTCTGGCAGGCCGAGCAGGAAGGCGTGCTGCAGCCGACCAAGTCCGATGTGATCGATGCCAACATTCCCGCCCAGTATCGTTCCAGCACCGACAGCTGGACTGGCCTGTCGCTGCGTGCGCGCACCATTTTCTACTCCACCGAGCGCGTCAAGCCGGAGGAGCTGTCCACCTACGAAGCGCTGGCCGACAAGAACTGGGAAGGCCGTCTGTGCCTGCGTACCAGTAAGAAGGTTTACAACCAGTCGCTGACCGCCACCCTGATCGAAGCCCATGGCGCGGAAAAGACCGAGGAAATCGTCAAGGGTTGGGTGAACAACCTGGCCACCGACGTGTTTGCCGATGACACCGCATTGCTGCAGGCCATCGATGCGGGCCAATGCGACGTGGGCATCACCAATACCTACTACTACGGTCGTCTGCACAAGCAGAACCCAGGCCTGAAGGTGAAACCGTTCTGGCCGAATCAGGCTGACCGTGGTGTGCACGTCAACCTGGCGGGTGCCGGTGTGACCAAGCATGCGCCGCACGCCGAGCAGGCCAAGAAGCTGCTGGAGTGGATGACCACCCCGGAAGCGCAGAGCATCTTCGCTGGCGTCAACCAGGAATATCCGGCCAACCCTGCGGTGAAACCGTCCGCTGAGGTGGCTTCCTGGGGCACTTTCAAGGCCGACACCGTGGCTACTGAAGTGGCGGGCAAGCGTCAGGCTGAAGCGACCATGCTGATGGATCGCGCCGGCTGGCAGTAAGTCCGTAACGATCTGCTGCGTGTCGACCCTGCTGCGTTGAAAGCAGCAGGGTTCAGCTCGCGCGATCGTATGACTTAAAGGTGTACCTTCGGCGATCCACGCCGCTGCCGTTATACTGCGACGCCCCGCCTAGCCGGGGCGTCGTCATTTCCGTAGTCGAGGAATCCGCGTGCCGCATCCCGTCCAGCGTCGCTGGTATCCCATCGTCCTTGCCGTCGCCGTTCTGGTGCTGATGCCGTTGTCGGTGCTGCTGCTGAGCTGGCATGAGGTGGATCAGCAGATCTGGACGCATCTGTGGCAGACGCAGATGGGCCGCCTGATCGGCAATACCCTGACGCTGGTGATCGGTGTTGGTGTCGGCGTGACCCTGCTCGGCGTCAGCCTGGCCTGGCTCACCAGCCTTTGCGAGTTTCCCGGTCGGCGCTGGCTGGACTGGGCGCTGATGCTGCCCTTCGCCATTCCCGCCTACGTACTGGCTTTCGTCTTCGTCGGCCTGCTGGATTTCGCAGGTCCCGTGCAGACGCTGCTGCGCGAGTGGTTCGGCAGCGGCTTCCGGCTGCCGCGCGTGCGTTCGACCGGTGGCGTGATCATCGTCCTGGTACTGGTGTTCTACCCCTACGTTTACCTGCTTGCCCGTGGTGCCTTTCTGGCTCAGGGCAAGGGCCTGATGGAGGCGGCGCGAGTGCTCGGGCAGAGCCCTTGGCAGGCTTTCTGGCGTGTGGCCTTGCCAATGGCGCGGCCGGCCATCGGTGCCGGTCTGGCGCTGGCGATCATGGAAACCCTGGCCGATTTCGGCGCGGTGTCGGTGTTCAATTTCGACACCTTCACCACGGCCATCTACAAGACCTGGTACAGCTTCTACAGCCTGACCAGCGCCACCCAACTGGCCAGCTTGCTACTGCTCGCCGTCGCGCTGGTGCTTTACGGCGAGCGCCGTGCCCGCGGCGCTGCGCGGCCGGCCAACGAGCGGCCAAGAGGCAAGGCGCTGTATCACCTGCATGGCTGGAAGGCCTTCGCCGCCAGTGCCTGGTGCGGTCTGGTGTTCGCTTGCGCCTTCGTCATCCCGTTGCTGCAACTGCTGGCGTGGTTCTGGCAACGCGGCCGTTTCGATCTCGATGAGCGTTACGCCGGTTTGATCCTGCATACCCTGTACCTGGGCGGCATGGCGGCGCTGATCACCGTCAGCGTGGCGATGCTGCTGGCCTTCGCCCGCCGTCAGGCGCCGAATCGCGGTGTGCGCTTCGGTGTGGCGCTGGGCAACATCGGCTATGCATTGCCGGGCTCGGTGCTGGCGGTAGCGATCATGCTGGCGTTCAGTTTCCTGGATCGCGAGCTGGTGATTCCGCTGTCCACGGCATTGGGGGGCGCCGGTAAGCCGCTGCTGCTGGGCAGCCTGGCGGCGCTGCTGGTGGCCTACCTGATACGTTTCATGGCGGTGGCGTTCGGGCCACTGG
Source organism: Pseudomonas mendocina (assembly GCF_003008615.1). Taxonomy (NCBI): domain Bacteria; kingdom Pseudomonadati; phylum Pseudomonadota; class Gammaproteobacteria; order Pseudomonadales; family Pseudomonadaceae; genus Ectopseudomonas; species Ectopseudomonas mendocina. Next base: position 1,814,173 of record NZ_CP027657.1, on the reverse strand, counting down.
AAACCAGCCTGGCGCGGATCCGCCCATCCCTGCCCGAGGCTTCGCGGAGCCTGGGCGTCGGCGGTTTCGGGCTGTTCTTCAAGGTGTACTTGCCACTTTTGCTGCCGGGCACCTTGTCGGCCGCGCTGCTGGTATTCGTCGACGTGCTCAAGGAAATGCCGGCGACCTTGCTGATGCGCCCCTTCGGCTGGGACACCCTGTCCGTGCGGGTATTCGAGATGACCAGCGAGGGTGAGTGGGCGCGCGCTGCGCTGCCTGCCCTTACGCTGGTATTGGTCGGTCTGTTGCCGGTGATTCTGCTGATTCGTCGCTCGGCGCGCAGTTTCGGCTGAGGGTGGTGGTGTCTACTGGCGCTCAGAGCTGGGTGGGTCTCCCTCGCAGGTAGGGTGTACCGGGCGGCGATCCGTTCGCGAAGCAGTACACCATTGGGCTCGATGGCAAGTTGTGGCGCCTTGGCGAATTGTTCGCTGGCGCTCCTGAGCTCGCCCTACGCTCCGCGCGACCTTTGGTCAGATGACCCCCGCCGACCTTGCGGCTACAATGCGCGCCATTCGCGAGCCGGGTAACCCGGCAGACGTGTCGAGAAGCGTAAGCGAGGCCGCCAGTGCAAGGCGCAGACAGGTGAAAAAGCGGAGTGTGCTTTTGCACATGAGCATTTTGAACCTGGTTGCAACGCCGCAATGGCAACGCAGCTAGCTTCTCGGGGGTCTGAATCGCTTCGCCAAGCCCGGAAGGAGATACCCATGGGACAGCGTACCCCCCTCTATGACCTGCACCTGGCGCTGGGGGCCAAGATGGTGGATTTCGGCGGCTGGGACATGCCGCTGCACTACGGTTCGCAAGTGGAGGAGCACCATCAGGTGCGCCGCGAGTGCGGCGTGTTCGACGTCTCGCACATGTGCGTGGTGGACGTCAGCGGCAGCCAGGCGCAGGCCTATCTGCAACGCCTGCTGGCAAACGATGTGGCGCGCCTGCAGGGCATCGGCAAGGCGTTGTACAGCGCCATGCTCAACGAGCAGGGCGGGGTGATCGATGACCTGATCGTTTACCGCAGCGCAGACGGTTATCGCCTGGTGGTCAACGCTGGTACACGCGACAAGGATCTGGCGTGGATGCACGCTCAGGCCGCGGACTTCGACGTGCAACTGCGCGAGCGCCGCGACCTGGCCATGCTCGCCATCCAGGGGCCCAAGGCCCGCGTGCGCACGGCGGAGCTGGTGACCCAGGCTCGCGCTGCCCTGATCCAGGAGCTCAAGCCGTTCGAGGGACTGCCCGAAGGTGACTGGTTCATCGCCCGTACCGGCTACACCGGCGAGGACGGCCTGGAAATCGTGTTGCCGAGCAGTGAGGTGGTGTACTTCCTCAATGAGCTGGTCGGCGCGGGGATCGCCCCCATTGGCCTGGGCGCGCGCGACACCCTGCGGCTGGAGGCCGGCATGAACCTCTATGGCCAGGACATGGACGAGAGCGTATCTCCGCTGGCTGCCAACATGGCCTGGACGCTGGCCTGGGAGCCTGTCGAGCGTGATTTCATCGGCCGAGCCGCTCTGCAGGCGCAGCGCGCTGCCGGTTGCCCGAGCAAGCTGGTTGGTCTGGTGCTGGAGGAGCGTGGCGTGCTGCGTGCCCACCAGGTGGTGCGTGTCGAAGGTGTCGGTGAGGGTGAGATCACCAGTGGCAGCTTCTCGCCGACGCTGAACAAATCCATCGCTCTGGCCCGGGTGCCTGCGGCCACGGGGGATCGCGCCGAGGTGGAAATCCGCGGCAAGTGGTTCCCGGTGCGCGTGGTCAAGCCGAGCTTCGTGCGCCACGGCAAGACGCTGATCTGAACATCGGCTGCGGCGCGAGCTTCCCCTCTCGTCGTGGCCTGCTAAATTGTCCTGACGGCCCACTTGCCGTCATCGCTTACGAGGAATGAGACATGAGCAATATCCCCGCCGATCTGCGTTACGCCGCCAGCCATGAGTGGGCGCGTCTGGAGGCCGATGGCAGCGTGACCGTGGGCATTTCCGACCACGCTCAGGAAGCCCTCGGCGACGTGGTGTTCATCGAGCTGCCGGAAGTCGGCAAGCAACTGAGTGCTGGCCAGGAAGCCGGTGTGGTCGAGTCGGTTAAGGCTGCCTCGGATATCTATGCACCGGTTGGCGGTGAAGTGATCGCCATCAACGAAGCCTTGGCCGACAGCCCGGAAAGCGTCAACAGCGATCCCTACGGCAGCTGGTTCTTCAAGCTCAAGCCGAGCGATGCCAGCGAGCTGGATAAGCTGCTCGATGCCGCTGCCTATCAGGCTGCTGCCGACGCCGACTCCTGATCGCGCCCGCAGCATCGACAAAGACCCGCCTCGGCGGGTTTTTGCTTTTATGGCACTGGCTGGATGTAGCTCGCCAACCACGCTGGCAGTTTTGCCTTCGTCCGCCACCTGGTTTCACTGCGACCGTCGGTCGCCTTGGCTAACGCTCTTCAGAAATACAATATATATTTTTATATATTGTATTGATTGAAGGTGTTCCATGGTCGATTCCCTCGACATCCAGCAACTGCGTGCCAATGCCGATGCCGCCGGGCAGTTGCTCAAGGCGCTGGCCAATCCGGATCGTCTGCTGCTGCTTTGCCAGCTTTCCCAGGGTGAACGCAACGTCAGCGAGCTGGAGGCGCAGCTTGGTATTCAGCAGCCAACGCTGTCGCAGCAACTGGCCGTACTGAGGCGCGAAGGATTGGTCGAGACCCGGCGTGACGGCAAGCAGATCTTCTACCGCATCAGCAGTCCGGCCGCGCTCGCGGTGATCGAGACGCTGTATCGCCTGTTCTGCGAGGGGCAGCAATGAACGTCGATTGGGCCAATTTCACACCTTGGAGCGCCCTGGCTGGTGGCGCGCTGATCGGTTTGGCGGTGGCGCTCTTTGCCCTGGCCAACGGCCGCGTCGCGGGTATCAGCGGCCTGCTGGGTAGTGTGTTGCAGCGCGGTGCCGAGGGGCGTGGCGAGAAAGCCCTGTTTCTCCTTGGCTTGTTGCTGGCGCCCTTGCTCTGGCTGGCGTTCGCCGACCTGCCGCCAGTGCGCTTCGAGGGCGGCACGTTGAGTCTGGTCGTCGCCGGACTGCTGGTGGGCCTTGGTACCCGTTATGGCTCTGGTTGCACCAGTGGTCATGGCGTGTGCGGCGTTTCTCGTCTTTCGCCACGCTCGCTGGTGGCCACGCTGTGTTTCATGGCCAGTGGCTTCGTCACGGTGTTCGTGCTGCGCAACCTGCTGGAGGGCTGATCATGGCCAGGTTCAGTGCATTCGTGGCTGGCTTGCTGTTCGGTTTCGGCTTGCTGTTGGCCGGTATGGCTGACCCGACCAAGGTGCTGGCTTTTCTCGATCTGGCTGGCAACTGGGATCCGTCCCTGGCGCTGGTTATGGCAGGTGCCATCGCTGTTGCAATGCTGCCGTTGAAGCTGGCGGACAAGCGTTCCCGGGCGTTGTTGGGCGGCGCCATGCAGTTGCCGACTCGCCGTGATCTGGATGCCCGGCTGATCGGTGGCAGCCTGCTGTTCGGTGTGGGTTGGGGTATCGCCGGTATCTGTCCGGGCCCTGCGCTCACCTTGTTGCTCGCTGGCCACTGGCAGGCGTTGTTGTTCGTGGCGGCGATGCTGGTGGGGATGCTGATCTTTGCCGCGCTGGAGGGCCTGCGCGGGCGTTGCTCTGGAGGTGCTCGATGAAGAGCAATGTTGGAACCCTCGACCGTAGCCCGCGCATTGCTGTTGGCCTGATCCTCATTGCTCTGAGGTTGGCCACCGGCACTTTCCGCTACTGTCCGGCTTATCCGCTGCCGGGCATCGATACCTGCACGCGCAAATCCTGATCAACCGGGAGTCGCCATGTCCGCCGTCATCACCCCCTTCTTCGATTCGGCCACGTTCACCTACAGCTATGTGGTCAGTGATCCGGCTACGGGCCGTTGCGCCATCATCGATTCGGTGCTCGATTACGACCCCGCTTCGGGGCGTACCTCGCATGCCGGTGCCGAGCGCATCGTCGAACATGTCCGGGCCCAGGGGCTGGCGGTGGACTGGCTGCTGGAAACCCATGTGCACGCCGATCATCTGTCTGCCGCCCCCTATCTCAAGCAGGCGCTGGGCGGTCGTCTGGCCATCGGTGCGCAGATCACCCAGGTGCAGAGCACCTTCGGCAAGCTGTTCAATGCGGGGAGCGCGTTCGCTTGCGACGGCAGTCAGTTCGATCAGCTGTTCAGCGATGGCGAATGCTTTCGCATCGGTGGCCTGGAGGTTCGTGCGTTGCATACGCCAGGGCATACCCCGGCCTGCATGACCTACGTGATCGGCGATGCGGCTTTCGTCGGCGATACGCTCTTCATGCCGGACTACGGCACCGCACGTTGCGACTTCCCCGGCGGCGATGCCCGCGTAATGTATCGCTCGATTCAACGGTTGTTCGGTCTGCCGGATTCGACCCGACTGTTCCTCTGCCACGATTACAAGGCGCCAGGGCGCGAGCATTTTCAGTTCCTGAGCACAGTGGCCGAGCAGCGCGCGCACAACGTGCATGTGCACGAAGGCGTCGGCGAGGACGACTTCGTCGCCATGCGCACCAAGCGTGATGCGACGCTGGGCATGCCGACGTTGATCCTGCCGTCGGTACAGGTGAACATGCGCGGCGGCGAACTGCCCCCGCCGGAAGACAACGGGGTGCGTTATCTCAAGGTGCCCTTGAATGTCCTTTGAGCCCTTGCGCGGCTATTTGCGCAATTCGGCCAGCGCCGATCTGATCGCGGCGCTGCTGGTCTCTCTGCTCCTGGTGCCGCAGGCGCTGGCCTACGCGCAGTTGGCCGGCTTGCCAGCGGTTGCCGGGCTATACGCGAGCATCCTGCCGCTGGCGGTGTATGCCTGGCTCGGTGGCAGTGCCGGTGTGGCGCTGTCGTTGGGGCCGGTGGCGATTCTTTCACTGATGACCGCTGCCGCCCTGCAACCGCTCGGTTTCGCCGGTAGCGCCGCATACATGGCCGGAGCGGTCATGCTGACGGCACTGGTCGGGTTGTTCCTGCTGGCGATGAGCCTCCTGCGCCTGGGTGTGCTGGCCAATTTCCTCAGTCACCCGGTGATTGCCGGGTTCGTCAGCGGCTCGGCGATTTTGATCGCGGCCAGCCAGCTGGGTCATCTGCTCGGTATTCGGGGCGCGGGGCAGAGCCTGCCGGATTTGCTGCCTTCGCTGTGGGCGCAACTCGATCAGGTGCATTTGCCGACCTTGTTGCTGGGGCTGGGCAGTGTCTGCTTCCTGCTGGCCCTCAGGCAGTTGCATTGCTGCGGTTTGCCGGTACGCCTGGCCGGTTGGCTGGTGCGCCTTGGGGCGCTGTTGCTGGTGCTGCTGGGCATTGCCGCCAGTGCTCTGTTTGGCCTGGAGTCGCTGGGCGTACGCGTGGTCGGGACGGTGCCAGCGGGGTTGCCGCCGTTGACCCTGCCGCCGCTCGATCTGCAATTGCTGCGCGAGCTATGGCCGGCGGCGTTGCTGATCGCACTGGTTGGCTTCGTCGAGTCGGTTTCCATCGCTCAGAGCCTTGAGGCGCGCCGGCGGCGTTCGGTCAATCCCGACCGGGAGTTGCGCGGCCAGGCTGGGGCCAACCTGGCGGCGGCCTTCACCGGCGGCTTTCCGGTGGCAGCCAGTTTCTCGCGTTCTGCACTGGCGCTGGAAACGCCGGTAGCCACGCCGCGGGTCGGCTTGTGGGTCGCGGCCCTGATGCTCGGCGCCGCGCTGGGCCTGGCGCCACTGTTGCAGCACCTGCCACAGGCAGTGCTGGCGGCGAGCATCCTGGTTGCGATTCTCGGTCTGATCGACCTGCGTACGCTGCGTCGAACCTGGCGCTACTCGCGGCAGGACGGCGTGGCGCAACTGGTCACCCTGGTCGGTGTGCTCGCCCATGGCGTCGAGGCTGGCATCGTTCTCGGCGTCGGTCTGTCGCTGTTGCTGTTTCTCTGGCGCACCAGCCGGCCGCATATCGCGGTGATCGGTTTGTTGCCCGGCAGCGAGCATTTCCGCAACGTCGAGCGTTTCGACACGCTCGACAGTGCCACGGTGTTGTCGCTTCGGGTCGACGAGAGCCTGTATTTCCCCAATGCCCGTTATCTGGAGGAGCGCATTGCCGAACTGGTTGCGGCACGGCCGCAGGCGCGGCATGTGGTGCTGCAGTGCTCGGGGGTCAACCTGATCGATGCCAGCGCCCTGGACTCGCTGGAGACCATCGGCGCTCGCCTGGCCAGCGCCGGTTTGCAGTTGCACTTCTCCGAGGTCAAGGGCCCGGTGATGGACAGGCTCAAGCGTTCGGACTTTCTCGAGCGCTTCGGCGGGCAGGTGTTCGTCAGCCAGTACCAGGCGCTGGCGACGCTCGATCCTGAGTTGATCGCCCGAAGTAGAGCGCTCTAAGCGGATTTGTTGCAAATTCTTAACGTGCCGGGTGGGGCTTGATCTGGGTCAAGCCCAGGGCAGTGGTTGGCGCGCATGGTCGAGGCATAACCAGATAAGCCAACACCTGAGGAGATATCACCATGCGCACGCTGAGCCTGCTGGCCGGTATGTGTCTGGGCGCCAGCGCCTGGGCCAATGTACCGGTCAACGAACCCGTGGAGCCCATCGCCCCCGCCGAGATCACCGACCCCGCCAAGGTCGAGCTGGGCAAGCAGCTGTTCTTCGATCCGCGCCTGTCGCGCTCGGGCTTCATTTCCTGCAACTCCTGTCACAACCTGTCGATGGGCGGCAGCGACAACCTGCCCAGCTCCATCGGTCACAACTGGCAGCAGGGGCCGATCAACTCGCCTACCGTACTCAACTCCAGCCTCAACCTGGCGCAGTTCTGGGACGGTCGCGCCGCCGATCTCAAGGAGCAGGCCGCCGGCCCCATCGCCAACCCGAAGGAGATGGCCTTCACCCACATTCTCGCCATCGACGTGCTGCGCTCGATCCCGCAATACCGCGAGTCGTTCAAGGCGGTGTACCAGACCGACGAAATCACCCTGGACGAAGTGACCGATGCCATCGCCGAGTTCGAGAAGACCCTGGTCACGCCCAACTCGCGCTTCGACCTGTGGCTCAAGGGCGATGCCAAGGCCATCACCCAGACCGAGCGGGAGGGCTATGAGTTGTTCAAGTCCATTGGCTGTGTGGCCTGCCACAATGGGCCGGCGCTGGGCGGCAACTCGTTCCAGAAGATGGGACTGGTCGCACCCTATGAAACCAGCAACCCCGCCGAGGGCGTGGCCGGCCTGACCGGCAAGGACGCCGACCGCTTCAAGTTCAAGGTGCCGACCCTACGCAACGTAGAGCTGACCTATCCCTACTTCCACGACGGTGCCTACTGGAAGCTGGAGGAGTCGGTGGACATCATGGCGCGCCTGCAGCTGGGTCGACAGCTGAGCGAGGACGAGATCGGCAAGATCACCGCCTTCCTCAAGACCCTGACCGGTGAGCAACCAAGCTTTGCCCTGCCGATCCTGCCGCCGTCGAACAACGATACGCCGCGTCCGCAGCCGTTCGAGTGAGTTGATTGGTAATGAAAACGCCCGGCATGTGCCGGGCGTTCATAGATGTAGGGCGGGTGAAAGCCGCCAGCAGCGGTACGGGTTGCGCCCGCCCTACATGGTTCAGCGCCCTTGCGGCGCCGGCTGCTGCTGGGTGATGCAGTGGATATTGCCGCCACCGAGCAGAATCTCGCGGCCCGGCACCATCACCACGCGATGCTCGGGGAAGATGCGCTGGAGAATGGCGCGGGCCTCTTCGTCCTTCGGGTCATCGAAGCTCGGCGCGACGATGCCGCCGTTGACGATGAGGAAGTTGACATAGGAACCGGCCAGGCGAACCTCCGGGCTGCGCTCCTGGCTGCCATCGACGATATCGACGCCCGCGCACTCTTCGGCCGTGGCGTGGATCGGGCCGGGAATCGGCATCTTGTGCACGGTCAGTTGGCGGCCCTTGGCGTCGCGAGCGCTTTCCAGCACGCTCATGGCGGCCTGGCAGCGTGGGTAGTTGGGGTCATTCTGATCCTCGGTCCAGGCCAGCAGCACTTCGCCGGGGCGTACGTAGCAGCAGAAGTTGTCGACGTGGCCATCGGTTTCGTCGTTGAACAGGCCGTCCGGTAGCCAGATCACCGTGTCGACGGCCAGGTGTTCGCGCAGCACGGTTTCGATCTCTTCACGTGACAGGTGCGGGTTGCGGTTTCTGTTCAGCAGGCACTCTTCGGTGGTGATCAGAGTGCCTTCGCCATCGACATGGATCGAGCCACCTTCGAGTACGAAGCCCTCGGTGCGGTAACGCTTGCAGCCTTCGATTTCGAGAACCTTGCGTGCCACCTGGTCGTCACGCAGCCAGGGCCAGTACAGGCCACCGTCGAAGCCGCCCCAGGCGTTGAACGCCCAGTCCACGCCGCGCACTTCGCCGCTGGCGCTGGTGACGAAGGTCGGGCCGGTGTCGCGCACCCAGGCGTCGTCGGTGGTGATTTCAACCAGGCGGATATTGGCGTCGTCCAGGCGCGCGCGGGCGTTTTCATACTGCGCTGCGGACACGCAGACGGTCACCGGCTCGAACTGGGCAATGGCCTTGGCCACCGCGGCGAAGGCGGCCTGTGCCGGCTTGCCGCCGTTGCGCCAGTTGTCCGGGCGCTCGGGCCAGACCATCCAGGTCTTGCTGTGGGTTTCCCATTCCGCCGGCATGCGGAAGCCATCGGCGCGTGGAGTCGTGGTCAGAGTGGTCATATTTCGCTTCCGTAGAGTGCGCCATGCGCACCGGCAAAGTGTTTGTAGGGCTAGGTGCGCACAGCGCACCCTACGGGATCGAGGGTGTTTCACCGTCGAGCGTGGAAAGCGGCCAGTATAGGTTCGGCCGGCGGTCGCGGAACACACCCCAGGCGGTGCGGATCTTCTCCAGCGCGTCCAGATCGAAGCTGTGTAGCGCAATGCCTTCCTCGGTCTGGTTCAGCTCCTTGACCTTCTCGCCGTACTGATCGGCAATGAACGAGCTGCCATAGAAGGTGATGTCGTAGCCGTCCTGTTCTTCGCGTCCGATGCGATTGCTGGCTACCAGCGGCATCACGTTGGCGCCGGCATGGCCTTGCTGTACACGCTGCCAGTGCTCACGCGAGGTGATGTTGGCATCGTGCGGTTCGCTGCCGATGGCGGTGGGGTAGAAGAGGATTTCCGCACCCATCAGCGCCATGCTGCGTGCGCACTCCGGGAACCACTGATCCCAGCAGATACCTACGCCGATGCGTGCATAGGCGGTGTCCCAGACCTTGAAGCCGGTATCGCCTGGGTTGAAGTAGTACTTCTCGTGGTAGCCAGGGCCGTCCGGGATATGGCTTTTTCGATAAATCCCGAGATTCGTGCCGTCGGCATCGAGGATGGCGATGCTGTTGAAGCGGGCCCGTCCGGCGCGCTCGAAGAAGCTGATCGGCAGCACTACCTTCAGCTCCGCGGCGACCTTCCGGAAGTGCGCGATGGCCGGGTTTTCCTCCACCGTGGTGGCCAACTGGGTGTAGTCGGCGTTGGGCTTCTGGCAGAAGTAGGGGGCCTCGAACAGCTCCTGGATCAGGATGATCTGGGCACCCTGGGCTGCCGCCTGGCGCACCAGTTTCTCGGCATTGGCGATGTTGGCGGGGGTATCCCAGGAGCAGGCCATCTGGGTCGCAGCGACGGTAACGATACGGGACATGGAGCACCTCTTGGCTCGTTCGCAGGCCGCTCCGGCGGCCCATTCAGAGTGCCATGGCTGAACATCGACCAGGGCGGGATGCTCGATTTATATCCGATAAATATCGGCATTAGAAGGTGCTTTTGGTCGGATGAGTGAAATTAATACGATTTTTATCGAATTTATATTGGCTCGGGCCGTGGGTGTCGCTGGTGCGCCTAGAGTGCGTGCAGCGATCGGCCACGCCGTCAGATGCCATCGGTGCGCACGCCGCACCCTACGGGGGATTACGCCAGTGGTGCAGGTCTTTTCGGCAGCGCGGCCGGCAGATACAGGCCCAGGTAGGCGTCGAATACGCGCATGCCTTCTTCGGCCAGGCGCGGGGTGATCTCCCCGTGCAGTTGCACCGAGCGGGCGTAAACACGATCCCCCAGGGACATGGCTAGGGTGAATACGTCGATATCCATCGGCAATTGCGGCAGTGGGAAGTGCCGCTCGAACAGCGCCCGCATCAAGCGGCCCAGCTCCAGATCGTGCTGGTGATCCGCCTGGGTCACCTCGGCCAGACCATGCTGGGCGAGGATCAGCTGCCGTGCGGCGGCATCCTTGGCGTAGATGGCCAGCATGCGTTGCTCGACCAGGCGTGACAGGTCATGCCAGCTATGCAGGTTGGCGTGATCGACCGGTTCGAGCAGGCTGCCACGGAAGGCTGCGTGCACATCCGCAGTCAGCCCTTCGAGCAGGGCCGGCACGCTGGCGAAGAAGTGATACACCGAAGACGGCGGAATACCGGCTCGTTCGGCCACCGTATAGACCGACAGGTTGGCCATGCCCTGCTCGGCCAGCAGTTCGCGGGCAGCCGCGAGGATCACGGCGATACGGGCCTGGCTGCTGGCGCGCGGCTTGCGGGGGCTGGCGGGGCGCGACATGGCGAGTTCCTCGGTGGGCGAGGCGCTATTGGACGTCAGCTGGCGCCGGCGAGGCAAGCCTCGCGGCCGTCAACTGCCTTCGCGGAAACGCTGCCAGACGTTGCTGCGTACCTGCGCGTGTTTTTCCGAGAGCACTTCCAGCGGATACAGGCGGCGTTTGGTGTCCTGATCCGGATACAGGCCGGGTTGTTCCAGCAGTGCGCTGTCGATGAACTGCATGGAATCGGCATTGCCGTTGGGGTAGAGCGTCTCGGCGGTGATCTGGGCGATCACCTGAGGCTGCATCAGGTAGTCGATGAAGCGGTGGGCGAGATCCGGGCGGCTGGCATTGGCGGGAATCACCAGGTTGTCGATGAACAGCACCGAGCCTTCGTCCGGCACCACGAAACGTACCGGCTGACCCGCCTGCGCGGCGGCGAGGGCATCGCCGACCCAGGCCATGGCCAGGCACAGGCGGCCATTGTTGAGGTCTTCGATATAGCGTTCGCTGTCGACGTAGCGCAGGTTCGGGCGCAGTGTGTCGAGCACACCACCTGCGCGCTCGATGCGGCTCGGGGCGCTGCGAGCGAGGCTGCGTCCCTGGTAGTTGAGCAGCAGCGACAGGGTTTCATCCGGCGCATCCAGCACGCTGATGCCGCAACTGGCCAGGCGCTTGCTCTGTTCGGCGTCGAACAGCAGGCTCCAGCTGTCCGGCAGCGGCCCGCCATAGGCGGCTTCGGCTTTGGGTGTATTGATCGCCAGGCCGACCGCGCCCCACAGGTAGGGCACGGCATGACGGTTCTGGGGGTCGACCGCCGCCAGCTTGCTCAGCAGCTGTTTGTCCAGGTGCGTACGGTTGGGGAGCAGGTTGAAATCCAGTGGGCGAATGCGGCCGCCTGCGATCAGCCCTGGCAGGTCATTGTGCGAGGGCACGGCGATGTCGATGGGCTGGCCGCTGCTCAGCGCTGCGCCCAGCTCTTCGGCGCTGGCGAAGGTGTGGTACTCGACCTCGATACCGGTGTCGCGGGTGAAGTTTTCCAGCACCTGCGGCGCGATGTAATCGTTCCAGTTGTAGACACGGATGCTGTCGGCGGCCTGAGCCAGGCCACAGATCAGGCCCAGCAGGACGGCGGCAATAGCGCGTTGCATGAGTAGCTCCCCGATGGATGAAGGCAACAGTATCCGGCGGCCTTGGTCGCCGGAGGTTGATTCATGTCAGCGGAGTCGCCGTGCGGCGAACCGCTGGCCCCGGTGCAGAGCACCGGAGCAGGCAGTTGGCAGTTAGCAGGCAAAAAGAAGCCGGCTCTATTCAGGCCGTGTGAAAACTACTGCGCTCGGTCGTGCTGCGTTAAAAACAGGCTCAGAATGCTCATTTACTGCTTGTAAACTGCGCTTCTTCGCCTGTTTTTGCCTTGCCTGACCTTCGCTCGCTACGTTTTCACATGGCCTTCTACGGCCGGCTTTCTCGGTTTTACACGGTATGCAGGTACCAGTTGTACTCGAGGTCGGAGATGGTGGTCTCGAACTCCTGCAGTTCGGCTTCCTTGCACGCGACGAAGATGTCGATGTACTTGGAGTCGATGTATTTGTTCATCACCTCACTGTCGTCCAGCTCGCGCAGCGCGTCACGCAGGTTGTTCGGCAGGCTGGGTTCGAGCTGCTCGTAGGAGTTGCCTTCGATCGGCTCGCCCGGTTCGATCTGGTTGGTCAGGCCGTGGTGGATACCGGCGAGGATCGAGGCCAGCATCAGGTAGGGGTTGGCATCGGCGCCGGCCACGCGGTGTTCGATGCGCACGGCATCCGGGCTGCCGGTGGGGATGCGAACGGCCACGGTGCGGTTGTCCAGTGCCCAGCTTGGTGCGTTGGGAACGTAGAACTGCGCGCCGAAGCGGCGATAGGAGTTGACGTTGGGGCAGAGGAACGCCATCGACGCGGACATGGTGTCGAGAATGCCGCCGACGGCATGGCGCAACGAAGAGTTCTCCAGCGGATCTTCGGCAGCGAAGATGTTCTTGCCGGTCTTCTTGTCCAGCAGCGAGATGTGCACGTGCAGACCGTTGCCCGCCTGGCCCGGATAGGGCTTGGCCATGAAGGTGGAATCCATTTCATGGTCGTAGGCGATGTTCTTGATCAGGCGCTTGAGCAGCAGGGCGTAGTCGCAGGCCTTGATCGCGTCTTCGACGTGATGCAGGTTGACTTCGAACTGCGCCGGGGCGCTTTCCTTGACGATGGCGTCGGCCGGGATGTCCTGCTCCTTGGCCGCTTCGAGCATGTCCTGCAGGCAGTCGACGTATTCGTCGAGGTCGTCGATCAGGTAGACCTGGGTGGAGTGCGGGCGCTTGCCGGAGATCGGCGAGCGTGGCGGCTGCGGGCGGCCGTTCACGTTCTCCTGGTCGATCAGATAGAACTCCAGTTCGAAAGCTGCGCAGATACGCAGGCCCAGTTCGTCGAACTTCTGCACCACCTGGCGCAATACCTCGCGTGGGTCGGCGAAGAAAGGCGTGCCGTCCAGCTCGTGCATGGTCATCAACAGTTGCGCGGTCGGACGCTTCTGCCAGGGTTCGTTGCACAGGGTATTGGGGATGGGGAAGCAGATACGGTCGGCGTCACCGATGTCCAGGCCAAGGCCAGTGCTTTCGACGGTGGAGCCGTTGATGTCGAGCGCGAAGAGTGAGGCGGGCAGGTTGATGCCTTTCTCGTACACCTTGTGAAGAGCGTTCCGGTCGATGCGCTTGCCGCGCACCACGCCATTCATATCTGCAATAAGAAGGTCGACGAACTGGACCTCGGGATGTTCCTTGAGGAACGCGTTCGCTTCGTTAAGCTGAACGGCACGCGGGGGTACCGACATGATGCAACACCTTTTTGTTAAATATATCAATCATGCGACTGCATGGGTGTGAGTCAATCCGAAACGCACTTTACTGTCAAGCTGGCCCCATGATGCCCTGTAGTGGGGCGTGATGGCCATTTTTGGGGCATTTCAAGGCCTTTCAGAGGGCCTCAGCCGGCGATCTTTCTGGGTGCTCAACGGGGTGTGTTCAATTTTTTACAGAGCTATTGTGTAAAAAAATGAACAAGGCTAAGCTCGGTTCAAACCCATAACAGCAATAATACGGGTGTCTCATGTTTCGCCTGCCGATTATCGGCGTCAGCGCTTGTGCCAGAACCACCGGTCACGCCCTTTCTCCCCTCACTGACGAGGTGAGCATTTGTTTCATGCGAGTTGGCGTGGGTGGCATGTCCCCTATCGTCGAGGCGTGGCAGCGTCCTTCTCCGGCGGCTTCAGCGCCGTTCAGCGTATTTTCTCGAGTCTTCCAGTTACCCGCTACCCTGCACCATAGCGCAGGTGACGCTTCGCTGCTGCGTGGCGCACGAGCTGGCGCGTGCTATGCAACACGCAAGCGTCGTGAACGATTGATATTGTCTGCGCTAGACCGCGAGCTAGACACGTCGTGCTTTGTTCGCGAAGGCGAAGGCTTTTCTTTCGATGGAGTGAAAAGCCAGGTGCCGGAGGTGCTGCGCCCCTAGTAGCATCCACTCGAATATCTCGCCTTCTTCCAGGCCTTTGGTGAGGCTTGCAGGGAGAGGGCGGGGCAACGCTGAACCAGCTATAACCCTAGTTGGTTCTACAACCCTGAGGTCTCTATGAGTACCAAGTTAGACCAGCTCACGAGCTGGCTGAAAGAACGCAAAATCACCGAAGTCGAATGCCTGATCAGCGATCTGACCGGCATTGCCCGCGGCAAGATCTCGCCGACCAACAAGTTCCTCGACGAGAAGGGCATGCGCCTCCCCGAGAGCGTGCTGCTGCAGACCGTGACCGGCGACTACGTCGAGGACGACATCTATTACGACCTGCTGGACGAGGCGGACATCGACATGTTCTGCCGTCCGGACGCCAACGCTGTTTTCGTCGTGCCCTGGGCCATCGAGCCCACCGCGATGGTGATCCATGACACCTTCGACAAGCAGGGCAACCCCATCGAGCTGTCGCCGCGCAACATCCTCAAGAAGGTGTTGCAGATGTATGCCGATAAAGGCTGGAAACCCATCGTCGCGCCAGAGATGGAGTTCTACCTGACCAAGCGCAACAGTGACCCGGACTTCCCGCTGGTGGCGCCGGTAGGCCGCTCCGGCCGCCCGGAAACCGGCCGTCAGAGCTTCTCCATCGACGCGGCGAACGAATTCGACCCGCTGTTCGAAGACATGTACGACTGGTGCGAACTGCAAGGCCTGGATCTGGACACCCTGATCCACGAAGAAGGCCCGGCGCAGATGGAAATCAATTTCCGTCATGGCGACGCGCTGCATCTGGCCGACCAGATTCTGGTGTTCAAGCGCACCATGCGCGAGGCTGCACTCAAGCACGACGTGGCGGCGACCTTCATGGCCAAGCCGATCACCGACGAGCCAGGCAGTGCCATGCACATCCACCAGAGCGTGGTCGACCTGAAGACCGGCAAGAACATCTTCTCCAACGAAGACGGGACGATGAGCGAGCTGTTCCTGCACCACATCGGCGGCTTGCAGAAGTACATCCCCGAGCTGCTGCCGCTGTTCGCGCCGAACGTCAACTCGTTCCGCCGCTTCCTGCCCGATACCTCGGCGCCAGTGAACGTGGAGTGGGGCGAGGAAAACCGCACCGTTGGCCTGCGCGTGCCGGAAGCCAGCCCACAGAACCGCCGTGTGGAAAACCGCCTGGCCGGTGCCGATGCCAACCCCTATCTGGTGCTGGCCGCGACTCTGCTGTGCGGCTACATGGGCATGGTCGGCAACGTCAAACCGGGCGCCCCGGTGAAAGGTCGCGGTTACGAGCGTCGCAACCTGCGCCTGCCGGTGACCATCGAAAGCGCGCTGGAGCGGATGGAAGCCTGCAAGGACGCCGAGAAATTCCTCGGCGAGAAGTTCATCCGCGGCTATGTCGCGGTCAAGCGTGCCGAGCACGAGAACTTCAAGCGCGTGATCAGCTCCTGGGAACGCGAGTTCCTCCTGCTGTCGGTGTAACGGGTTGCCGGCCGCGTGTATCGCGGCCGGCACCACGAATCTCAGCGTAGCGCCGATGGCGTTGCGTGTTAGCAAGGTGTTGGCAATGAACAAGCAAGCGAACAACCCCAAGACTGCCCAGTGGCAGGCCCTGAGCAAGGCCCACCACCTGGCGCCGTTCAGTGATTACAAGCAGCTGGCCGAAAAGGGCCCACGCATCATCACCGAGGCCAAGGGTGTGCATCTGTGGGATAGCGAGGGCAACAAGATCCTCGATGGCATGGCCGGCTTGTGGTGCGTGGCCGTTGGCTATGGCCGCGAGGAGCTGGTCGAAGCTGCCAGCGCGCAGATGCGTCAATTGCCGTTCTACAACACCTTCTTCCAGACCGCCCACCCGCCGGTGCTGGAGCTGGCCCATGCCATTTCCCAACTGGCTCCGGCCGGGATGAACCACGTGTTCTTCACCGGTTCAGGCTCCGAAGGCAACGACACCATGCTGCGCCTGGTTCGCCACTACTGGGCGTGCAAGGGCCAGCCGAATAAGAAAATCATCATCGGTCGCGACAACGGTTACCACGGCTCCACCGTGGCCGGCGCCAGCCTCGGCGGCATGAAGTTCATGCACGAGCAGGGCGACCTGCCGATCCCTGGCATCGCGCATATTCCGCAGCCGTACTGGTTCGGTGAGGGCGGCGAGCAGTCACCGGAAGAGTTCGGCATCTGGGCGGCCGACCAGCTGGAGAAGAAGATTCTCGAACTGGGTGAGGAAAATGTTGCAGCGTTTATCGCCGAGCCGATCCAGGGCGCTGGTGGCGTGATCATTCCGCCGGACAGCTACTGGCCGCGTATCAAGGAAATTCTCGGCAAATACGACATCTTGTTTGTGGCCGACGAGGTGATCTGCGGTTTCGGCCGTACCGGCGAATGGTTCGGCAGCCAGTATTACGGCCTCAAGCCTGACCTGATGACCATCGCCAAGGGCCTCACCAGCGGTTATGTGCCGATGGGTGGCCTGATCGTCAGCGACAAGGTGTTCGAGGTGATCGAGGCGCATGGTGATTTCAACCACGGCTTCACCTATTCCGGGCACCCGGTGGCGGCAGCGGTGGGGCTGGAGAACCTGCGCATTCTCAAGGAAGAAGGCATCGTCGAACGGGTGAAAGCAGAAACGGCACCGTATTTGCAGCGTCGTCTACGTGAGCTGGCTGATCATCCCTTGGTAGGTGAAGTGCGTGGCGTCGGCATGCTCGGTGCGATCGAGCTGGTACAGGACAAAACGACGCGCAAGCGTTATCCGGGTGATGTGGGAGTGGGCATGATCTGCCGTGGCCACTGCTTTAATAACGGTCTGATCATGCGCGCCGTGGGCGACACCATGATCATCGCCCCGCCACTGGTGATCAGCCAGGCGGAAGTAGACGAACTGGTAGAGAAAGCACGCAAGTGCCTGGATCTGACCTTGCGCGACCTGTCGGCCTGAAAAGCCCGCAGTCACGGAAAGTTGTCAGCGGTGCCATGACCTTGCCAGACTGCGCCAGAGTGCGTGAGCCCGTCTGATTCGAGCGGCTCGCGCGTCCTCTGGAATATCGACACAACAACAGGAGCTGTACGCATGAAAACATTCGGCAAGACCCTTCTCGCGTTGTCCCTGACCGCGGCCGTAGCCGGCGCGGCTCAGGCTGACGACAAGGTGCTGCATGTCTACAACTGGAGCGATTACATCGCCGAAGACACGCTGGCCAACTTCGAGAAGGAAACCGGCATCAAGGTCGTCTACGACGTCTTCGACAGCAACGAAGTGCTGGAAGCGAAGTTGCTGGCCGGCAGCTCCGGCTATGACGTAGTGGTACCGTCCAACCCCTTCCTGGCCAAGCAGATCAAGGCTGGCGTATTCCAGAAACTGGACAAGTCCAAGCTGCCGAACTGGTCGAACCTGGACAAGGATCTGCTGCATGCACTGGAACCGAGCGACCCGGGCAACCAGTACTCGATCCCTTACATGTGGGGCACCATCGGCATCGGTTACAACGTCGAGAAGGTCAAGGCCGTACTCGGTGAGAATGCTCCAGTCGACTCCTGGGATCTGGTGTTCAAACCGGAAAACATCGAGAAGCTGAAGTCCTGTGGCGTGTCCTTCCTCGACTCGCCGACCGAGATCTTGCCAGCCGCTCTGCACTACCTGGGCTATGCCCCGGACAGCAGCAAGGCCGACGAACTGAAGAAAGCTGAAGAGCTGTTCCTCAAGGTACGTCCGTCGATCTCCTACTTCCACAGCTCCAAGTACATCTCCGACCTGGCCAACGGCAACATCTGCGTCGCTATCGGTTACTCGGGCGATATCTACCAGAGCAAGGCTCGCGCCGAAGAAGCCAAGAACGGCGTGCAGGTCGGCTACAACATTCCGAAGGAAGGTGCCGGTTCGTTCTTCGACATGCTGGCCGTACCGGCCGATGCCAAGAACGTCGAGGCTGCTCACGTATTCCTCAACTACCTGATGAAGCCCGAGGTGATGGCCAACATCACCAACTACGTGCAGTTCCCCAACGGCAACGCTGCTGCCACCCCCTTGGTGGATGAAGCGCTGCGCACCGACCCGGGCGTATACCCGACTCCGGAAGTGCTGAAGAAGATCTACACCTTCCCGGATCTGCCCCCAGCGGTGCAGCGCAACATGACCCGCAGCTGGACCAAGATCAAGTCCGGTCGCTAAGTAACGAAGCAACGCCGCCTGGCGGGTTCACCCGCCAGGTACCCAAATCGCAAGAAGAGGAAACGTCATGCGTCGTTCTACCCTGCTGGCTGGCCTGATCGCCGCTGCCATTGGCATGTCCCTGGCTCAGGCTGCTGATCGTGTGGTCAAGGTCTACAATTGGTCCGACTACATTGCGCCGGACACCATCGCCGATTTCGAGAAGGAAACCGGCATCAAGGTGGTGTATGACGTTTTCGACTCCAACGACACCCTCGATGGCAAGCTGGCTACCGGTCAGAGCGGCTACGACGTGGTGGTGCCGACCAACCACTTCCTGGCCAAGCAGGTACGTGCCGGTACCTACCAGAAGCTGGACAAATCCAAGTTGCCGAACCTGGTCAACCTCGACCCGACCATCATGGACAACCTGGCCGCGGGCGACCCCGGCAACGATTACTCGGTGCCCTATCTGTGGGGCACCAACGGCATCGGCCTTAACGCCACCAAGGCGCGCGCCGTGCTGGGCGACGATGCGCCGCTGGATTCCTGGGCGCTGCTGTTCGACCCGAAATACGCCGAGAAGCTCGCCTCCTGCGGTATCGCCCTGCTCGACTCGGGCGACGAAGTGCTGCCGCAGGTCGTCAACTACCTGGGCATGTCGCCGCACACCACCAAGCGCGAAGATTACGAGAAGGCCTTCGATCAGGTGATGAAGGTGCGCCCGTACATCACCTATTTCCACAGTTCCAAGTTCATCGGTGACCTGGCCAATGGCGACATCTGCGCCGCCTTCGGCTACTCCGGTGACGTACTGCAGGCCGCCGATCGCGCCGAAGAGGCCGGCCGCACCGATGAGATCATCTACATCATTCCCAAGGAAGGCACCGCCATGTGGGCCGACCTGCTGGCCATCCCCAAGGACTCCAAGAACGTCGACGAAGCGCACGCTTTCATCAACTACCTGCTGCGCCCCGAGGTGATCGCCAAAATCAGCAATTACGTGGCGTACGCCAACCCGAATCTCAAGGCCACCGAGCTGGTCGACGAAAACGTGCGCAACAACCCGGGCGTTTATCCCGGCAAGGACGTGATGGCCAAGCTCTATGTGGCCGAAGAGCGCCCACGTGACGTGCAGCGCTGGCTGACGCGCGATTGGACACGAATCAAGAGCGGTCGCTGATCGACAGACGATTTTCCTATAAAGTGCCGCGCCTTTTTCGGGTGGCACACAAGAACGAGGATGAAACTGTGCGAGTTACCCTGCCCAAGTCTCTGATCGCCCTGGCGGCCTCCGCCTTCTGTGGGGCCGCCCTGGCCCAGTCCACGGTGCATATCTACAACTGGAGCGACTACATCGGCGAAGAGACCCTGGCCAAGTTCGAGGCCAAGACCGGCATCAAGCCGATCTATGACGTCTTCGACTCCAATGAAACCCTCGAAGGCAAACTGCTCGCCGGCCGCAGTGGCTACGACGTGGTGGTGCCGTCCAACCACTTCCTTGGCAAGCAGATTCGCGCCGGCGCGTTCCAGGCACTCGATCGCAGCAAGTTGCCGAACTGGGACAACCTCGACCCGGCCCTGCTCAAACAACTGGAAACCAACGACCCTGGCAACCAGTATTCCGTGCCCTACCTGTGGGGCACCAACGGCATCGGTTACAACGTCGAGAAGGTCAAGGCTGCACTTGGCGTCGACGAAATCGACTCCTGGGCCGTGCTGTTCGAGGCCGAGAACATCAAGAAGCTGAGCCAGTGCGGCGTCGCCTTCCTCGATTCCGGCGACGAGATGATCCCGGCGATGCTCAACTACCTGGGTCTGGATCCCAACAGCACCAACCCTGACGACTACGCCAAGGCCGAGGCCAAGCTGCTGGAGGTACGCCCTTACGTCACCTACTTCCACAGCTCCAAGTACATCGGTGATCTGGCCAACGGCAACATCTGCGTGGCCGCCGGCTTCTCCGGCGACATCCTGCAGGCCGCCGACCGTGCCGAAGAGGCCGGTAAAGGCATCGAAATCGCCTACAGCATCCCGAAGGAAGGCGCCAACCTCTGGTTCGACATGATGGCCATCCCGGTTGACGCGGCGAACCCGGAGCAGGCGCATGCCTTCATCAACTTCCTCCTCGAGCCCGAGGTGATCGCCGAAGTCAGTGACTACGTCGGTTATGCCAACCCCAATACCAAGGCGGGCGAGCTCATGGATCAGGAGGTACGTAACGACCCGTCCGTTTATCCGCCACAAGCGGTGCTGGACAAGCTGTACATCTCCGCCGAGCTGCCGGTTCGCGTGCAGCGCCTGATGACCCGCAGTTGGACCAAGGTCAAATCGGGTCAGTAATCGTTCCTGCCCGGCCGCGGCGGTCGGGCACAATCTTCCGGGAGTTTTCCTAAATGGCTGTTGCCTCCAGCGCCTACAAAAAAGCCCTCGAGGGGGATCAGACACCGAAAGAGGTGCTGGTCAAAATCGATCGGGTGACCAAGAAGTTCGATGAGACCGTGGCCGTCGACGATGTCTCGCTGACCATCAACAAGGGCGAAATCTTCGCCTTGCTCGGTGGTTCGGGGTCGGGCAAGTCGACCCTGCTGCGCATGCTCGCCGGCTTTGAGAAACCCACCGAGGGACGCATCATCCTCGATGGCGTCGACATCACCGACATGCCGCCCTATCAGCGTCCGATCAACATGATGTTCCAGTCCTATGCGTTGTTCCCGCACATGACCGTGGCGCAGAACATCGCTTTCGGTCTGCAGCAGGACAAGATGCCCAAGGCCGAGATCGACGAGCGCGTGTCGGAGATGCTCAAGCTGGTGCACATGACCCAGTACGCCAAGCGTAAGCCGCACCAGCTTTCCGGCGGCCAGCGTCAGCGCGTGGCCCTGGCTCGCTCGCTGGCCAAGCGCCCCAAGCTGCTGCTGCTCGACGAGCCGATGGGAGCGCTGGACAAGAAGCTGCGCTCGCAGATGCAGCTGGAGCTGGTGGAAATCATCGAGCGTGTCGGCGTGACCTGCGTGATGGTGACCCACGACCAGGAAGAGGCCATGACCATGGCCCAGCGTATCGCCATCATGCACCTGGGCTGGATCGCTCAGACCGGTAGCCCGGTGGACATCTACGAGACCCCGGCCAGCCGCCTGGTCTGCGAGTTCATCGGCAACGTCAATCTGTTCGAGGGCACGATCACTACCGATGATGCCGACCACGCCATCATCAGTTGCCCGCAGCTGGACAAGCCGATCTACATCGGTCACGGCATCAGTACCCGTGCCGAGGAGAAAAAGGTCAGCTACGCCCTGCGTCCAGAAAAGCTGCTGATGGCTACCGCCTTGCCGGCCGATCATGAGCATCCCGAGTACAACTGGAGCAATGGGCACGTCCACGATATCGCCTACCTGGGCGGTCACTCGGTGTACCACGTCAAGCTCACGTCCGGGCAGATCGTGCAGTGCTTCATCGCCAACGCCGAGCGCCGCGGCAAGCGTCCGACCTGGGACGATCCGGTCGTGGTGTACTGGGAAGACGACAGCGGCGTGGTACTGCAATCATGAAACTGGCCAAACTCTCGCGCTATCTGCCGAGTGGCCGGCATGCCGTGATCGGTATTCCGTTCCTCTGGCTGTTCCTGTTCTTCCTGCTGCCGTTCGTCATCGTGCTGAAGATCAGCTTCGCCGAGGCCGACGTAGCCATTCCGCCCTACACGGAAATCTACGAATGGGCGGACAACAAGCTGACCATTCTGCTGAACCTGGGCAACTACATCTTCCTCACTGAAGATGCACTGTATTTGTCGGCCTACCTGGGCTCGTTGCAGATCGCCACTTTAAGCACTTTGCTGTGCCTGGTGATCGGCTACCCGATGGCCTATGCCATCGCCCGTGCGCCGAAGGAAAAGCAGACCGTCCTGCTGCTGCTGATCATGATGCCGACCTGGACCGCGATCCTGATCCGCGTCTACGCCTGGATGGGCATCCTCGGCAACAACGGCCTGCTCAACAGCCTGCTGATGGGCATCGGCCTGATCGACTCGCCGCTGCAGATACTCAACACCAACACCGCGGTGTACATCGGCATCGTCTATTCCTACCTGCCGTTCATGATCCTGCCGCTCTACGCCAACCTGGTGAAGCATGATCTGAGCCTGCTGGAAGCAGCTTCCGACCTCGGTTCGAGCAACTTCAACAGCTTCTGGAAGATCACCGTGCCGCTTTCCAAGAACGGCATCATCGCCGGCTGCATGCTGGTGTTCATCCCGGTGGTGGGTGAGTTCGTCATCCCCGAACTGCTCGGCGGGCCGGAGACCCTGATGATCGGCAAGGTGCTGTGGCAGGAGTTCTTCAACAACCGCGACTGGCCGGTGGCGTCCGCCCTGGCGGTGGTCATGCTGGCGATCCTGATCGTGCCCATCATTCTCTTTAACCGTAACCAAGCCAAAGAGCTGGAGGGCCGCCCATGAAACGCTGGAGCTTCTCCAACATCATGCTTTGGGCAGGGTTGCTGTTCATCTACCTGCCGATGGTCATCCTGGTCATCTACTCGTTCAACGCCTCGCGCCTGGTGACGGTATGGGGCGGTTGGTCGGTGAAGTGGTACGTCGGCCTGCTGGACAACACCCAGCTGATGAACGCCGTGATGCGTTCGCTGGAGATCGCCCTGTACACCGCCATCGCGGCGACTGCACTGGGCACTCTGGCAGCCTTCGTGCTGACCCGTATCACCCACTTCAAGGGGCGCACGCTGTTCGGTGGCCTGGTCACCGCGCCGCTGGTAATGCCCGAGGTGATCACCGGTCTGTCGCTGCTGTTGCTGTTCGTGTTGATGGCGCAGCTGATCGGCTGGCCGGCGCAACGCGGCATGACCACCATCTGGATCGCCCACACCACCTTCTGCTCGGCCTACGTGGCGGTAGTGGTGTCGTCGCGCCTGCGTGAGCTGGACATGTCCATCGAAGAGGCGGCCATGGATTTGGGGGCGCGGCCGTGGAAGGTGTTCTTCCTGATCACCGTGCCGATGATCGCGCCATCGCTGGCAGCGGGGGCAATGATGTCCTTCGCCCTGTCGCTGGACGATCTGGTGCTGGCCAGCTTCGTGTCCGGTCCTGGTTCCACCACGTTGCCGATGGAGATCTTCTCCGCCGTGCGACTGGGGGTTAAGCCGGAGATCAACGCCGTGGCCAGCCTGATCCTGCTGGTGGTGTCGTTCGCCACCTTCCTGGCCTGGTTCTTCGCCCATCGCGCCGAGGAGAAACGCAAGAAAGCGCTGCAGCAGGCCATGGACGAGACCACCAACCCGTCCAGCACCAGTCCCCGCGCCAGCTGAGTGACGAAATGCTGAAACGAAAACGGGCCCTGCGGGGCCCGTTTTTCATGGTGTCACTGATGGTAGGGGGCGCCGTGCGTACCAACTTCTTCGCAGGCGCTCGGCTAGCGGTTATACCAGTGCTTTCCAGGCCTTCAGGCTGTTCACGATCTGCGCCTGAGTAGCCCGCAACTGGCGCTGCTCATCGTCCAGCGGTTGCTGAGCGAGAAGGTTCAGCTTGTTCAACTCGCCATACAGGCGGTCGACCTCGGGCACTTCCAGCACACCACGGGCCAGACGCAGCCAGACCAGCAAGCGCTCCAGACGCGGCAGTTGCTCGGCGAGATCCTCCGGCTGCTGCTGATAGCGGCGCAGTTGCAGCGCTGCGCCTTCTTCGCCGAGCAGCGTTGGCAGCCAGTTGCCCAGCGGCGCGTTGCCCTGGCGATTGCCACGGTTGTTGCGTTCCAGCGTCCAGCCACGTTGCAGCAACCAGCGCGACAGTTGCAGTGACAACAAGCCCCAACGGCAGCCATCCAGCTCGGCAGCGAAAAGCGCAGGGGCGTTGCGCCGCATGCTTTCGTCGGTCTGGCCCGCGGCCAGGCGTGGGCGCCAGTCGCCGAGCAGGGCGTCGAGCCCTTCACGCAACTCCCGCGAGCTGGCGCGAGGAGCGGCCTGGCCAAGGCTGGCGAGCAGGGCGCGAAGGTCGATCAGTTGCTGCAACCAGTCTTGCAGCAGGCTCCAGTGACCGCTCCAGCGATACTGTTCGGCCAGGCGCTGGCTGCTGCCCAGCAGGTGCCAGGCGAGGGTGGCGAAGGCATCGTCCAGCACCTGTTCGGCCTGCACTGTCGGCGCGGCCAGGCTCAGGCTGTAACTGCCGGAGTCGAACAGGCGATAGCCGCGTTCGGCCTTGCTGATGTCACAGGGCATCAGCGGCAGCTCGGCGGCCAGTTCGCAGGCCAGCTCCAGCAGGGCTGCGGGGTCTCCCTGGCGCAGTTCCAGCTCCAGCTCGCAGATTTCTTCCTCGCCTTCACCGGCGACTACCTTGCCAAGATCCAGCGCAGCCTCGATGACAACCTTGGCCTTGCCACGACCCCAGGCGATCTCGGCTTTCTCGCGGACGAAATCGGTGGTGAACAGCGGTTGCAGGGTTTTCTTGTCCAGTTCGGCGAGGCTGGCTGGCCAGCAACTGTCATCGAGCTTCTTCAGGTCGAGCTTGGCCTTGCTCAGGTACCAGTCCCACTCGTTGCGCTCGGACAGGCCGGCAACGCTCTGGCCACGGCTCTTGAGCGTCTGGATGAACTGCTCGCCATCACGGCGGATACGCAGGGCGACCTTGGCGCCAGCCAGCTCGCGATCCGGCGTGTCGTAGTACTGGTTGAACAGTTCCACGCGCTGCCAGCCGCTTTTATTGCGTTTCTTCAGCAGCGGGTGCTCACGCAGCGCAGCCAGAGTGGCGCGGCTGGCGCGCAGTTTGATTTCGGTTTCTTTGTTCATCGCGATGACGGGCTCGCAGCGGCGGTGGAAGGCGGAGTTCGGCGGGCGAGGCTCCGGGCGCACAAGGGTAGTGCAAAGGGCGTGCGCTGTCAGGTCGCAGCGTCGGACGTACAGAAATGTGACGAACTGATGACATGCGCTGGCAGGCGCTGGGGACGGCCCGTATACTTGCCGCCTCTTTTCAACCAGGGGCAACCCTATGCCTACCAATCCCTTCGTCAGTCTGTTCGGCCGTTCTCCCATCGGCCCTATGCAACAGCACATCACCAAGGCGCACGAATGCGCGGCCAATCTGGTGCCGTTCTTCGAGGCGGTGATGGCCGAAGACTGGGTTCGTGTCGAGCAGGTGCAGCAGGAAATGGTGCGCCTGGAGCGCGAAGCCGACAAGCTCAAGAAAAGCGTGCGCATGCACCTGCCCAAGAGCCTGTTCCTGCCGGTACCGCGCTCCGATCTGCTGGAACTGCTCAGCGTGCAGGACAAGGTGGCCAACCGCGCCAAGGACATCGCCGGCCTGATGCTCGGCCGTCAGATGGCCATTCCCACTGCTCTGCAACCGCTGATGCTGGCGTATGTGCAGCGTTGTGTGGACGCCAGCGCCCAGGCGCTGAAGGCAATGAACGAATTGGACGAGTTGCTGGAAACCGGTTTCGGTGGTCGTGAAGCCACCCTGGTTCAGCACATGGTCGAAGAGCTCGAGGAGATCGAGCACGATACCGACCGTCAGCAGATCGAGGTGCGTCGCACCCTGTTCAAGCTGGAAAAGGAATTACCCGCCGTTGATGTGATGTTCCTCTACCGGATCATCGACTGGGTTGGCGATGTCGCCGACCGTGCCGAGCGTGTCGGCAACCGACTGGAACAACTGCTGGCGCGCTAGTCGCCAGCTGCCATTCAGGAATCCACAGGTAATCTTTTATGACTCTTGTCGCGGAATACGGCTTCGTACTCCTCGTGCTCGCCTGCTGCTTTGGTTTTTTCATGGCATGGGGCGTGGGCGCCAACGATGTATCCAATGCCATGGGCACCTCGGTTGGCTCCAAGGCGCTGACCATCAAGCAGGCGATTCTGATCGCCATGGTGTTCGAATTCTGTGGTGCCTACCTGGCCGGTGGCCAGGTCACCGAAACCATCAAGAACGGCATCGTCGACAGTACGGCTATCCCGCCTGATCTGTTCGTGCTGGGCATGATGTCGGCGCTGCTCTCCGCCGGTACCTGGCTGCTAATCGCCTCACTGCGTGGCTGGCCGGTCTCCACCACGCACTCCATCGTCGGCGCCCTGATCGGCTTCGCCTCTGTTGGCGTATCGATGGATGCGGTCAACTGGGGTGGTCTGGTGCCGATCGTTTCCAGCTGGGTGGTGACGCCCTTCCTTGCAGGTCTGATCGCCTTCGGCCTGTTCAAGAGCGTGCAGTGGCTGATCATGGATACCGAGGATCCGTTCCGCAACGCCAAGCGCTGGGTGCCGGTGTACATGTTCCTGACCGGCTTCATGCTGGCTCTGATGACTTTCACCAAGGGCCTCAAGCACGTTGGCTTGCACTTCACCACCATGGATGCCGTGATGCTCTCGTGCCTGGTCGGCTTCATCGTCGCCGGTATCGGTATCGCCCTGCTGACTCGCATCAAGGTCGACGCCGAAGCGGACAAGAGCTTCCACTTCGCCAGCGTGGAGAAGGTCTTTGCGGTACTGATGATTTTCACCGCCTGCGCCATGGCCTTCGCCCACGGTGCCAGCGACGTGTCCAACGCCGTCGGGCCGCTGGCTGCGGTGGTCGGTGTGATCGAGGCCGGTGGCGACATGGTCATCGGCGGCAAGTCATCGGTGCCGGGCTGGGTGCTGCTGCTGGGCGCCGTCGGTATCGTGGTCGGTCTGGCCACCTACGGCTGGAAAGTGATCGCCACCATTGGCAAGGGCATCACCGAGCTGACCCCGAGCCGTGGTTTCGCCGCCGAGCTGGCCACCGCCGGCACCGTGGTTGCAGCTTCAGGTATCGGCCTGCCGATCTCCACCACGCACACGCTGGTTGGCGCGGTGCTGGGTATCGGCCTGGCGCGTGGTATCGGTGCGCTGAACCTGTCGGTGGTGGGCAAGATCTTCACCTCCTGGGTGATCACCCTGCCGGTCGGCGCTGTGCTGGCGATCATCTACTTCGAGATCATGATGCTGATCTTCCTTTGATCGTCATCGTTCTCTGATGGAGCCCGGCTTATGCCGGGCTTCATCGTTCTGGGGCTCGCCCTGCGGAATCTTGTTGTTATGATGGGCCGCCGCACCGAGAGAGCCGAGCCATGCCATTACCTTCCCTACGCGAGCAATTCTCGGCGCTGATCGCCGCGCCTTCGGTCAGCTGTACCCAGCCCTCGCTGGATATGTCCAATCGCGCCGTGATCGACCTGCTCGCCAACTGGCTGGGCGAGCTGGGCTTCACCTGCGAGATTCAGCAGGTCAGCCCCGGCAAGTTCAACCTGCTGGCCAGCCGTGGCACAGGGCCGGGCGGCTTGGTGCTGGCCGGGCACAGCGATACCGTGCCTTACGACGAGTCGCTGTGGCGCAGCGATCCGTTGCGCTTGAGCGAGCAGGGGGATCGCTGGGTGGGGTTGGGTGTGTGCGACATGAAGGGCTTCTTCGCGTTGGTGATCGAAGCCGTGTTGCCCCTGCTCGATCAGCCCTTCCAGCAGCCGTTGCTGATCCTCGCCACCTGCGATGAAGAAAGCTCGATGGCGGGCGCGCGTGCGCTGGCCGATGCGGGTCGTCCGCTCGGCCGTGCCGCGGTGATCGGTGAGCCGACCGGGCTCAAGCCGATCCGCCTGCACAAGGGCGTGATGATGGAGCGCATCGACATTCTCGGTCAGAGTGGCCACTCCTCCGATCCAGCGCTGGGTCATAGTGCCCTGGAGGCCATGCAGGACGTGATGGGCGAACTGCGTGGCCTGCGTGCGCAGTGGCAACGAGAGTTCAACAACCCGCAGTTCAGCGTGCCGCAGCCGACCCTCAACCTTGGCTGCATCCATGGCGGCGACAACCCCAACCGTATCTGTGGCCAGTGCGCGCTGGAGTTCGACCTGCGTCCGCTACCGGGCATGGATCCGGAGCAGCTGCGTGCAGCCATTCGCGGCAAGCTGCAGCCGCTGGCGCTCAAGCACCAGGTGCGCATCGATTACGGCCCGCTGTTCCCTGCGGTACCGCCCTTCGAGCAGAAGGCCGATGCGGAACTGGTGCGCCTGGCCGAGCGCCTGACCGGGCATACCGCGCAGGCGGTGGCATTCGGCACCGAAGCGCCTTATCTTCAGCAGCTTGGCTGCGAAACCCTGGTGCTTGGCCCCGGCGACATCGACTGCGCGCACCAGCCTGGCGAGTACTTGGAACTCGCCCGTATCGAGCCGACCGTGGCCATATTGCGCCAGCTGATCCAACACTATTGCCTGACCCGGAGTGAAGACGTGCAGCGACGATGAGACAGACTCTCCAACCGAACATGGCGGGTCGCACCCGCCTACCGTCTCGACGCTAATGGATTGCTCATGCACGACTACGTCACCTGGTTACGCCACGCTTCGCCCTACATCAACGCCCACCGCGACTGCACCTTCGTGGTCATGCTGCCGGGCGAGGGCGTTGCCCACCCGAACTTCGCCAACATCGTCCACGATCTGGTGCTGTTGCACAGCCTCGGCGTGCGCCTGGTGCTGGTGCATGGCTCGCGCCCGCAGATCGAGGCGCGCCTCGCTGCTCGTGGCCTGACCCCGCATTATCACCGCGACCTGCGCATCACCGACGCACCAACCCTGGAGTGCGTGATCGACGCGGTTGGCCAACTGCGCATCGCTATCGAGGCACGCCTGTCGATGGACATGGCCGCCTCGCCGATGCAGGGCTCGCGCCTGCGCCTGACCAGCGGCAACTTCGTCACTGCGCGGCCGATAGGCGTGCTCGATGGTGTCGACTACCACCATACCGGCGAGGTGCGGCGCATCGACCGCAAGGGCATCAATCGTCAGCTCGACGAGCGCAGCATCGTGCTGTTGTCGCCACTGGGTTATTCACCCACCGGGGAGATCTTCAACCTGGCCTGTGAGGACGTTGCCACTCGCGCCGCCATCGACCTGGGGGCGGACAAGCTGCTGCTGTTCGGCGCCGAGGACGGCCTGCTCGACGACAACGGCAAGCTGGTACGCGAGCTGCGTCCGCAACAGGTGCCGGCGCACCTGGCGCGTCTGGGCGGTAACTATCAGGGCGAACTGCTCGATGCGGCCGCACAGGCCTGCCGTGGCGGTGTGAAGCGCAGCCATATCGTCAGTTACGCCACCGACGGTGCACTGCTCAGCGAGCTGTTCACCCGTACTGGTAACGGCACCCTGGTGGCGCAGGAGCAGTTCGAGTCGTTGCGTGAGGCAACCATCGAGGATGTGGGTGGCCTGATCGAGCTGATCAGCCCGCTGGAAGAGCAGGGCATCCTGGTGCGTCGTTCGCGCGAGGTGCTGGAGCGTGAGATCGAGCAGTTCAGCATCGTCGAGCGCGAGGGGCTGATCATCGCCTGTGCGGCGCTGTATCCCATCGCCGATTCCGACTGTGGCGAGCTGGCGTGTCTGGCGGTCAATCCCGACTATCGCCACGGCGGCCGCGGCGATGAACTGCTGGAGCGTATTGAAGCCAGGGCGCGGGCACAGGGCATCAAGACGCTGTTCGTGCTTACCACGCGTACGGCGCACTGGTTCCAGGAGCGGGGCTTCGAGGCGAGCAGTGTCGAGCGCATGCCGGCCGCTCGGGCGTCGCTGTACAACTACCAGCGCAACTCGAAGGTGTTCGAGAAGACGTTGTAAGCGAGGGGTATGAATTGCAGCGAACTGTAGGAGCGAATTTATCCGTGAGCTTCGCGGCTGAAGCCGCTCCTACGGAGCGGATGCTAACCGTAATTGCTCGTCAGGCGCTGTGTTGCTGCAGGCGCATCTGCTCGAAGCCGTCGTCCCAGCCAGCCTCCCAGGCAGCCGCGGGTATTTCGTCAGGGTAGGGCTGGCGGGTTCTGAGCTGGCCAGTAAGGCCGGCCATATAGCCTTGCTGGTAGGCCTTGGTCAGGCTTTCCAGGCTCCATTGCGGCGTGGCGTCTTCGGCCATGGGCGCTGCTCGTCTATCGTCCTTTACCCGGCAATGCTAGCTGGCCGGGCGACCCTGGGTATGGCCGCCCATCCTGGCTTTTGCTCCGCTGGTTGGCTTTGTGACGCAGTCGACGCTTCGTCGCCCGTACGGCGAGCCACGTAGGGTGCGCCGCGCACACCGCGTTTACCTCGATCCGCACGGGGGCGGTGTCCGAACTCCGGCGCGACCTACACGGCCAGAGCCAGGATGCTCGCCTGATAGGCGGCGACGAAGGCGTCGAAGTCACCCTTGGGCTGCGCTTCCAGTTCGGCCTGTCCGGCCAGCGAGTCGTGCGCGGCCTGCTCGAAGCTTTGTTGCAACTCGGCACTGAGCGGTTGGGCACGGAAGTACTCGGCATGCAGCAGGCTCTGCTGCAGGGCGAACTCGGTGAAGCTCTTGCCCTGACGCAGAATCGCCAGCACCTGGGCCGATGGCGTCATCTCCACATCCGCAACCTTGGCTTGCTGCTGTGCCAATGCTTCGACATGCGCACTGCTGCCCTGGCTGCGGTCGAGCAACTCGGCCAGCGGCAGGATACGTTCGAGCAGTTCGCTGGCCCAGACCTTGAGCTCTACCTGCTGACTGCCTTTCTGCAGGTGCAGGCCGGGACGCCGCCCCTCTTTGACCACCTTGAGGAAATTGCTGGTGCAACTGCTGCACTCGCCGTTCTCCAGCAGCGGGCTGTCTTCCAGCGCGCAGAACAGCAGGAAGGCGTCGATGAAGCGCGCCTGGGCCAGGTCGATGCCCAGTGGCAGGAAGGGGTTGATGTCCAGGCAGCGCACTTCCACGTACTGCACGCCACGGCTCATCAGCGCCTGGATCGGTCGCTCGCCGCTGTAGGTGACACGCTTCGGGCGGATGCTCGAGTAGTACTCGTTCTCGATCTGCAGGATGTTGGTGTTCAGTTGCAGCCATTCGTCGCCACGCTTGGTGCCGGCTTCGACGTAGGCCGGGTAGGGCGTGGCCACGGCCAGGCGCAGGCTGTCGGTATAGCTGGCCAGGTCGTTGTAGCAGGGCGTCAGGCCGGACTGCGCGCTGCTCTGGTAGCCCAGGTCGCTCATGCGCAGGCTGGTGGCATACGGCAGGTACAGGGTGCTGGCGTCCAGTTCCTGCAACTGGTGGGGCCGTTCACGCATGAAGCCCTTGTCCAGTGCTGGCGAGGCGCCGAACAGGTACATCAGCAGCCAGCTGTAACGGCGGAAATTGCGGATCAGGGCGATATAGCGCGCCGACTGATAGTCGCGCGCGCTCTGCGTGTCGCCTTCGGCCTGTTGCTGCAGCTGCCACAGCGCTTCAGGCAGGGAGAAGTTGTAGTGGATGCCGGCGATGCACTGCATGGTCTTGCCGTAGCGCAGCGCCAGACCCTTGCGGTACACGTACTTGAGGCGGCCGATGTTGGAGCTGCCGTAGCGGGCGATGGGAATCGTCTCCTCGTCCGGCAGTGCACAGGGCATGGAGGGGCTCCACAGCAGTTCGTCAGCCAGCTTTTCGTAGGCGAAGCGGTGGATGTTCTCCAGCTCGCCCAGCGTCGCGGCCGGGTCGGTAGCCGTGCCGGTGATGAACTCCAGCAGCGACTCGGAGTAATCGGTGGTGATCTGCGCATGGGTCAGCGCCGAGCCCAGCGCCTGCGGATGCGGAGTCAGCGCCAACTGGCCGTCGCGATCAACGCGCAGGCATTCGCGCTCGATGCCATGCAGGCACTCGCCCAGCAGGGACAGGTGAGCCGGCTCGCCGAGCAGGGCCAGGCGGCGGGAGAGAATATCGCTCAAGATGCAATTCCTAACTGGGCAGTCGCCACAATATGGGGATCGCCCCCGCACTCTGCAAGGGGGCGAACGGTTGCCCAGATTAGATCAGCTAGCCTGGTGCTTATTACACGCAGGCGAAGGTGCCTTGTGCCTTGGCGACCAGCTTGTCGCCCTGCAGTACTTCGGCTTCGACCACCTGGGTGCGGCGCCCGGCGTGCAGCACCTTGGCGTGGCATAGCACGCTACCTTCGGAAACCGGGCGGATGTAGTTGATCTTGCACTCCAGGGTCACGCTGCTCGGGCCGCCATCGCCCAGGCTATGGCTGGCCTGGCCCATGGCGGTGTCGATCAGCGAGAACAGTGCGCCGCCGTGCAACTTGCCGTGCAGGTTACGCAGTTCGTCGGTGAGGGTCAGGCGCACGCGCGCCTCTCCGCCGCCGACCTGGAGAATCTCCAGGCCGAGCAGGCGGGAAAAGGCGCTGCTGGCGCCCACG
This sequence comes from Pseudomonas mendocina, assembly GCF_003008615.1. Lineage (NCBI taxonomy): Bacteria > Pseudomonadati > Pseudomonadota > Gammaproteobacteria > Pseudomonadales > Pseudomonadaceae > Ectopseudomonas > Ectopseudomonas mendocina. Next base: position 1,781,756 of record NZ_CP027657.1, on the reverse strand, counting down.
TTGTCGGTCGTACTCATTTCTTCAACTGCTTGGCGTTGGCGAACAGGGCGGCCATGCCGCCAGTGGCGGGGGCCGGTTTGTCCTGGCTGGAATGACGCTCGCTGCGCGGGGCGTTGCCGCCACGGTTGCCACCGCGCGATTGTCCGCCGCGCGGTCCGTCGACCTTCTCGCCGGGAGTGTCGCCCATGCGCATGGACAGGGCGATGCGGTTACGCGGGATGTCCACTTCCATCACCTTGACCTTGACCACGTCGCCGGCCTTGACCGCCTCGTGCGGATCCTTGATGAACTTCTCCGACAGCGCGCTGATATGCACCAGGCCGTCCTGGTGCACGCCGATGTCGACGAAGGCGCCGAAGTTGGTGACGTTGGTCACCACGCCTTCGAGCACCATGCCCAGTTCGAGATCCTTGAGGGTTTCCACGCCTTCCTGGAACTCGGCGGTCTTGAATTCCGGACGCGGGTCGCGGCCAGGCTTGTCCAGTTCCTTGAGGATGTCGCCGACGGTGACCAGACCGAAGCGTTCATCGGTGAACTTGGCTGGGTCGAGGCGCTTGAGGAAGGCCGAGTCGCCGATCAGCGAGCGGATGTCGCGGCTGGTGTCCTGGGCGATGCGCTCCACTAGCGGGTAGGTTTCCGGGTGCACCGCGGAGGCGTCCAGCGGGTTGTCGCCGTTCATCACGCGGAGGAAGCCGGCGGCCTGCTCGAAGGTCTTCTCGCCCAGACGCGGTACCTTCTTCAGGTCGGCGCGCGAGGCGAAGGCGCCGTTGGCATCGCGATAGCTGACGATATTCTGCGCCAGGGTCGCGTTGAGGCCGGAGATGCGCGCCAGCAGGGCGGCGGAGGCGGTGTTCACGTCCACGCCGACGGCGTTCACGCAGTCCTCGACGACGGCGTCCAGGCTGCGCGCCAGCTTGAGCTGCGACACGTCGTGCTGGTACTGGCCGACGCCGATGGATTTCGGGTCGATCTTCACCAGTTCGGCCAGCGGATCCTGCAGGCGGCGGGCGATGCTTACTGCGCCGCGTAGCGATACGTCGAGGTCGGGGAATTCGCGGGCGGCCAGTTCCGAGGCCGAGTACACCGAGGCGCCGGCCTCGGAGACCATCACCTTGGTCAGCTTCAGGCCCGGCACTTTCTTGATCAGCTCGGCGGCCAGCTTGTCGGTCTCGCGGCTGGCGGTGCCGTTGCCGATGGAGATCAGGTCGACGCCGTGCTTGGCGCACAGCTTGGCAAGGATCGCCAGGGTGCCGTCCCAGTCGTTGCGCGGGGCGTGCGGGTAAACGGTAGCGGTTTCCAGCACCTTGCCGGTGGCATCGACCACTGCCACCTTGCAGCCGGTACGCAGGCCCGGGTCGAGCGCCAGTGTGGCGCGCGGGCCGGCCGGTGCAGCCAGCAGCAGATCGTGCAGGTTGCGAGCGAATACGCTGATGGCCTCGTCCTCGGCCTTCTCGCGCAGTTCGCCGAGCAGGTCGGTTTCCAGGTGGTTGTACAGCTTGACCTTCCAGGTCCAGCGCACCACCTCGGCCAGCCATTTGTCCGCCGGGCGGTTGTTCTGGCTGATGCCGAAGCGCTCGCCGATCATCAGTTCGCACGGATGCAGGGCGCCCGGCAGCTCTTCGCCGACTTTCAGGCTGGAGCTGAGAATGCCTTCGTTGCGCCCGCGGAAGATCGCCAGCGCGCGGTGCGACGGCACGCCCTTGAGCGCTTCGTCATGTTCGAAGTAGTCGCTGAACTTGGCGCCTTCGTTTTCCTTGCCCGGTACCACGCGGGCGCTGAGGGTGGCGTTGTCCTTGAGGAAGCTGCGCAGCTTGTCGAGCAGTGCGGCGTCTTCGGCGAAGCGCTCCATGAGGATGTACTTGGCGCCTTCGAGCACGGCCTTGACGTCGGCGAAGCCCTTTTCGGCGTCGATGAAGCGCTCGGCTTCCTGCTCGGGCGTCAGGCTCGGATCATTGAACAGCGCATCGGCCAGCTCGCCGAGACCGGCTTCCAGGGCAATCTGGCCCTTGGTGCGGCGCTTCTGCTTGTAGGGCAAATACAAGTCTTCGAGGCGTGTCTTGGTGTCGGCGAGGTTGATCTCGCGCTTGAGTTCCGGGGTCAGCTTGCCCTGTTCCTCGATGCTGGCGAGGATCGCCACGCGGCGTTCGTCCAGCTCGCGCAGGTAGCGCAGGCGCTCTTCGAGGTGGCGCAGCTGGGTGTCGTCGAGACTGCCGGTCACTTCTTTACGGTAACGGGCGATGAAGGGCACGGTGGAACCTTCGTCGAGCAGGGCCACGGCGGCGGCGACCTGCTGCGGGCGCACGCCCAGTTCTTCAGCGATGCGGTTGTTGATGCTGTCCATAATATAAAGCTACCCACTGGAGCGACAGGGTGGCCGCAAGAATGCAGGCCAGACACGAAAGCGGCGCATTATAAACACCGCACTCGCCCATGCTGGGAACCGTTCGGGGAAAAATCTGCTAACAATGGCTGAAGCGCCCACCCCGGCGCCTGAGTGATAATGCCGCCACTTGCCGTCCTGCGACGGTCTGCCCAAGGAGACGCCATGACCCAGTCCAGCACTACCGCCGAAGGCGAGAAGATTCTCATCGTCGATGACGACGCCCGCCTGCGCCGCCTGCTCGAGCGCTTCTTTGACGAACAGGGCTACCGGGTGCGCGCGGTGGAAAACGTCGAACAGATGGATCGCCTGCTGGCGCGCGAGCTGTTCAACCTGGTGGTGCTGGATCTGATGCTGCCGGGCGAGGATGGCCTTTCTGCCTGCCGTCGTCTGCGTGAGGCGGGCAACCAGATGCCGATCATCATGCTTACCGCCAAGGGCGATGAATCCAGCCGGATTCAGGGCCTGGAGCTGGGCGCCGACGACTACCTGGCAAAACCGTTCAACCCGCGTGAGCTGCTGGCGCGGATCAAGGCCGTGCTGCGCCGCCAGGCTCCGGTGGTACCGGGCGCGCCGGGCAGCGAGGACGAAAGCGTCAGCTTCGGTGAGTACGAACTGTCGCTGGCCACGCGCGAGCTGAAGAAGGGCGAGGAAGTGCACATGCTCACCACGGGTGAGTTTGCCGTGCTCAAGGCGCTGGTGCAGCACGCCCGCGAGCCGCTGACCCGCGACAAGCTGATGAATCTGGCCCGTGGCCGCGAGTGGGACGCGCTGGAGCGCTCCATCGACGTACAGATCAGTCGCCTGCGTCGCCTGATCGAGCCCGATCCATCCAAGCCACGCTATATCCAGACCGTCTGGGGCGTGGGCTACGTGTTCGTTCCCGACGGCAACAAGTAACCGCGCAGTGCGGATGAAGCCACTTCATCCGCCTGGTCGTCTGCTGGAACGTCACCTGGTGGGTTGCCGAGCGCGACCTGCCCCAAGTCTCCCGAGTATCGATGAAAACCCCTTACTGGTTCCCGCAAAGCTTCTTCGCCCGCACCCTCTGGCTGGTGCTGATCGTCGTCCTGTTCTCCAAGGCGCTGACCCTGGTGTACCTGATGATGAACGAAGACGTGCTGGTCGACCGTCAGTACAGCCACGGTGCTGCCCTGACGTTGCGCGCCTATTGGGCGGCCAGTCCCGAGGATCGCGATCATATCGCCGAGGCCGCCGGTCTCAAGCGTATTCCGCGTGACAAGGTGCCGGCCAGCGAGCAGCACTGGCCCTACAGCGAAATCTTCCAGCGGCAGATGCAGACCGAACTGGGGCCTGATACCGAAACGCGGGTACGCGCCACCTCGCCACCGGCACTTTGGGTGCATGCGCCCAGCCTGGGCGATGGCTGGGTGAGGGTGCCTATGTACCCGCATCCGCTGCGTGGTCAGCGTATCTGGAGTGTACTCGGCTGGTTCCTCGGTATCGGCCTGCTGTCCACCGCGGCGGCCTGGATCTTCGTGCGTCAGCTCAACGCACCGCTCAAGCGCCTGGTCTACGCCGCTCGCCAGCTCGGCCAGGGACGCAGCGTGCGCCTGCCGATCAGCGATACGCCGAGCGAGATGACCGAGGTGTACCGCGCCTTCAATCAGATGGCCGAGGACGTCGAACAGGCTGCCCGCGAGCGAGAGCTGATGCTCGCCGGTGTCTCCCATGACCTGCGCACACCGCTGACTCGTCTGCGTCTGGCGCTGGAGTTCATGGAGAACGACACCGAGCTGACCGATGACATGGTGCGTGACATCGAGGACATGGACGCCATCCTCGATCAGTTCCTCGCCTTCATCCGCGACGGGCGTGGTGAGCCAGTGGAGGAGGCCGACTTCTGCGAACTGGTGCGCGAGACACTAGCACCCTACAACCAGGGTGAAGAGCGCGTACGCCTGTGTCTGGAGCCGATCCCGCCCTTCCCATTGCGCCGCGTCTCGACCAAGCGCCTGCTCACCAACCTGGTGGAGAACGCTCTCAATCATGGCGGTGGCGATGCCGTCGAGGTGGTCGCCAGCCTGGCCGGCGATCATGCCGCCCCCTATGTGGTGCTCAGCGTGCTGGATCGCGGCGCGGGTATCGATCCGGGCGAGCTGGATAGCATCTTCAACCCCTTCATCCGTGGCGACCGTGCCCGTGGTGGGCGTGGTACCGGCCTGGGCCTGGCCATCGTCAAGCGCATCGCTGCGTTGCATGGCGGTAGCGTGGAGCTGCGCAACCGCAGCGGTGGTGGACTCGAAGCGAGAGTCAGGCTGCCTTTGGGTCTGCTGTTACCACGCGACGCGGTGTAGCCGGCTGGGCACCGGCCGTCCAGTAGGTCTCTCTGAGTGCTGGCAATATGCTGCCAAGGGCTCTGGCGCTAGGCTATGCTTTGCCAGCGCATCCATTCGAGGCCTGCATGTCCGCCGCGTTGCCCAATCGCTTACCCAAGTGGACATGGTGGCTGCCGCTGCCTCTTTTCCATCTGGGCACCTGGATTTCTCTGAGCACCCGCCTGAATGACGGGGTAGCGCTGTGCTATCTGCCATTGGTACTCGGCCTGGCGCTTTGCCTGTGGTGGGGGCCGCGGGTGCTGCCTGCGCTTTATCTCAATGCCTTGTTCAGCGTGCCATTGTGGGGCCTGCCCTGGCAGTGGGCGCCGCTGTATGCCTTGCCCGAGACGGCTTCCGTTGCCCTGGGCTGGTGGCTATTGCGGCGCGGAGATTTCGATCCGGCGCTGGGGCGGCTGGTCGATCTGCTGCGTTTTCTCGCCTTTGGCGTGCTGGTGCCGGTGACCGTGGTAGCGCTCGGTCTGCAGAGCAACCTGTGGCTGACCGGTTTTCAGAGTGCTGAGCAGTGGGCGCAGGCCAGTTTGTCAGTCTGGTTGACCGACGGCATCAATCTGCTCGCGCTGAGCGCACCACTGCTGGCATTCGCTACCCCATTGCTGCGAGCGCGTGGCTGGTTGCAGGCGCGAGGTGAGAGTTCGGCGCCGACACTGATTGTCAGCCGTTCACTGTTCGGCTGGTTGTTCGCCGTGGGCGCTTTCCTGTTGCTGATGCTGCTGCTCGGCAGCCTGCCGTCACTGCTCGCTCTGCCGTTGCTGGGTATCAGCATGCTGGTGCTGGCGCTGCGACATGCCTTCGCCGGCGCCTTGTACGGCGTGATGCTGGGTTATTGCGCCACCTTGTTGCTGCCGTTGCTGCGCACCGGTCTGAGCCAGGGCGATCTGGATCTGCAGCGCAATCACCTGCAACTCGCCGTGCTGTTGCTGATGGGCGCTGCCTTGCTGGTTGGCCGGGCGCTGAGCGACCTGCGTCAAACTCTGGCGCTCAGTGCGCAGATGCAACAGCAGTTGGCGCGCGCCAACCTGGCGATGGAAGCCAGCCCGCTGGGTGTGACCATTGCCGATGCGCGTCAGGGCGACATGCCCTTGGTCTACTGCAACCCCGCCTTTACTCAAATCACGGGCTATTCCGTGGCGGAGGCCCTGGGGCGCGATTGCCTGTTCCTGGCCAATGATGAGGCCAGTCAGCATGGTCTTCAAAAGCTGCGTAGCGCCCTGCGCGAGGGGCGTGCGGCGCAGGCCGTGGTGCGTAACGTACGCAAGGATGGTAGCCGCTTCTGGAACGAAGTGGTACTGGCGCCGATGCGCGATGAGCGGGGCATCAGCCATTTCGTCGGCTTGCAGCACGATGTCAGCGAGCGCGAGGAGCTGGCCGCGCAGGTCGAGCGGCAGCGCGCGGAAATGCTGCGCCAGAGCCACCTGTTCAGTCAGACCGAAGACATCGCCAATCTGGGCGGCTGGGTGCTGGAGATCAGCGACTACAGCATGTTCTGGAGCGATGGCTGCTATCGCATCGTCGAGCGCGACATCCATCAGGGGCCGCCGACGCTCGAGCAGGTGCTCGATTACTACGACACGCCCAGCCAGGCGCTGATCATGCAGACGTTGCAGGCCGCACAGAACGGGCTCGAAGACCTGGATATCGAGGTGCGTCTGGTGGCGCGGCTGGGCGCTCGCCTGGTGCGCCTGCGCGGTATGGTCGAGCGTGATGACGACGGTAGCCTGGTGCGCCTTTACGGCGTGGTGCAGGACATCAGTGAGCGCAAGCGTGCCGAGTCGCAGTTGCGCGAGCGCGACGAGCGTCTGCGCCTGTTCTTCGAGGCGCCGTTGATCGGCATGGCGCTGACCACCCAGGCCTTTGGCTGGGAGGAGATCAACCAGAAGCTCTGCAGCATTCTTAGTCGTAGCCGCGAGGAGCTGCTGGCCAGTACCTGGCACCAGTTGTCGCACCCGGGCGACATGGCAGCCGAGAAGGCGCGACTGGAACCGGTGTTGCTGGGTAGCAGCGACGGTTTCGAGATGGACAAGCGCTTCCTGCGTGGCGATGGCCAGGTGGTCTACACCCGCGTCAGCCTAAGCGTCGTGCGTGGTAGCGCTGGTCGGCCGACGTTGTTCCTGCTGCTGGTCGAAGACATCAGTGCGCGGCGCGAGGCCGAGGCACGCTACCAAACGCTGGTCGAGCACGCCCCCGAGGCGATCCTGCTGTTCAGTCCGGAGGGTGGCATCGTCGAGTTCAACGAAAACGCTCTGAGGCTGTTCCGCTATCGGCGCGAGGAGTTGCGAGGCCGTTCGATCCAGAGCATCAGCCCGCTGCGCCAGGCCGATGGCCGCCTCTCGTCACGTGCCGGCAAGGAATACCTGCGCCGCGCCATCAAGGGCGAGGCGCCGGTCTTCGAATGGAACCACCGTGACAGTGCCGGCCGTCAGTTGCCATGCGAAGTGCGTCTGGTGCGCATGCCGGGCGAGGAGCTGCTGATTCGTGCCAGCGTTACCGATATTTCCGAGCGTCAGCGCTACCAGCGCGAGATCGAACGCCTGGCCTACAGCGACGAACTCACCGGCTTGCCCAACCGCCGCCTGCTGCTTGACCGACTGCAGCACGCGATGGATCGCGAGAATCGTGAGGGCAGCCTGGGCGCCTTGCTGTTCATCGATCTGGATCACTTCAAGACGGTCAACGACAGCCTCGGGCATCTGGTCGGCGATGCCCTGCTGTGCGAGGTGACCACTCGACTGGCTGCGGAACTGCGCACCGAAGATACCCTGGCGCGTCTGGGCGGCGATGAGTTCGTGGTACTGCTCGAAGCCCTCGGGCACGAGCCGCAAGCGGTCGCCGAGCACGCCGCGGCGGTGGGCGAGAAGCTGCTGCGTGGCTTGCAAGGCAGTTGCCTGATCGATGGTCATGAGCTGGCGATCAGCGCCAGTATCGGGATCGCCCTGCACCCCATGGGTCTGCAGCAGGCTTCGGACATTCTCAAGCAGGCCGATACCGCCATGTACCGAGCCAAGCACGCCGGGCGCAACGCGCTGCACTTCTTCGCCCCGGAGATGCAGGCCGCCATCGACCAGCGTCTGCAACTGCAGAGCGAACTGCGCCAGGCCATCGCGCGACAGCAACTGCAGCTGGTATTCCAGCCGCAGCTGAGGCTGGCCGACGACTCGGTCGCCGGCGCTGAGGTGCTGCTGCGCTGGCGACACCCCGAGCGCGGCGAGATCGGGCCGGATCAATTCATCCCCCTGGCTGAGGAAACCGGGCTGATCCAGGACATCGGCCAGTGGGTGCTGGAGCAGGCCTGCGCGGCGCTGGCTCGCTGGCAGATGCAGTGGCCGCACCTGGTGCTGGCGGTGAACCTCAGCCCGCGCGAGCTGCGCCATGCCGCCTGCGTCGAGCGGGTCGAAGACTGCCTGCGGCGTCACGGGGTGCCGGCGCAGGCGCTGGAACTGGAAATCACCGAAGGCGTGCTGCTGGAGGACGTCGACCGCTGCATTGGCAACATGCAGCAGCTCAAGGCACAGGGCGTGCGTTTCGCCATCGACGATTTCGGCACGGGTTATTCGTCGCTGACCTACCTCAAGCGTCTGCCGCTGGATCGCTTGAAGATCGATCGCAGTTTCGTCTCTGACCTCGATGGAGAGGCCAGCGGGCAGATGCTGGTGCAGACCATCCTGATGATCGCCCGCAACCTGGGTCTTGAGTGCGTGGCCGAAGGCGTCGAGCGTGACAGCCAACTGGCGCTGCTGCGTGAACAGAACTGTGCCCTGGGTCAGGGCTATCTGTTTGGCCGGCCGATGGCCGAGGCGGAGTTTCTGGCCTGGATGCAGGCGCGCCAGGGTTGAGCTGGGTTTACCAGCTCAGGCTGCTGCCGCTCAGCCGCGCCTTTTGGCCATAGGGCCAGGGATAGTTGCTGTCGCCATGGCCGCTGGGGAGATCGCCGTATAGAGGAATGCCTAGCGGGGCGAGGTATTCGCCGATGATCTGCTCCAGGCTGTGATGCACGCCGCGTCGTGGACAATCGGTGAAGCTGCCCAGGCAGACGGCACGCGGCCGCTGACCGGCGAAGCTGTTGAGCAGTTGCCAGAGGCTGCGCTCCAGGCGGTAGTACGGTTCACCGACGTCTTCCAGAATCAGGATCGAGTCCTCTACCAGGCGCAGCTCGGCGCCGGTGCCGCAGACGCTGGCCAGTGCCGTGAGGTTGCCGCCCTGCAGCTGACCGTCTATGGCATGCGCAGGCCCGCTGATATGGCGCACCGGCAACGGCTGGTGCTGACCTTTGAGCAAGGCCCAAAGCGCCTGAGTCGAGGTCAGGCGTTCGCGCTGGCCACCAGGCGCCGACAGCGCCTGATGACCGAGCGCCGTGGCGACCGGGCCATGAATGGCGGGGAGCCCATGCTGTTGGAAGGCGCTGAGCAGGATCGACAGATCGGAAAAGCCGATCAGCGGACGCGGGCTGGCCTGTTGGAGCAGCGGCCAGTCGATCGCCTCCACCAACTGCGCGCAGCCATAACCGCCGCGCAGGCACCAGACGGCGCTGATGTCCGGCAGGCTGAAGGCCCGGTGCAGGTCTTCCAGGCGTTGTTCAGGCGTACCGGCCAGGTAGCGGTGGCGCGCACGCACGTGCTGGCCCAGGTGATAGCGAATGCCGAGTACATCGAGCTGCGCCAGGGTCGCCTCGAGCACGTCTTCGGCGATGGCTGATGCTGGAGTGATCAGCGCCAGGCGGCCGTCGAACAGCGCGCTCATCCGCGACCCTTGGTACGCGTCTGACCTGGCTCGGCATGTTTTTCCAGGTGCTCGATGATCATCCCGGCGACGTCCTTGCCGGTGGTCACCTCGATGCCTTCCAGGCCAGGCGAGGAATTCACCTCCATCACCAGCGGGCCGTGATTGGAGCGCAGAATGTCGACGCCGGCCACGTTCAGGCCCATCACCCGCGCGGCACGCACGGCGGTCATGCGCTCCTCCGGGGTGATCTTTATCAGGCTGGCGGAGCCACCGCGGTGCAGGTTGGAGCGGAACTCGCCGGCCTTGGCCTGGCGCTTCATTGCCGCGATCACCTTGTCACCGACCACGAAGCAGCGGATGTCGGCGCCGCCGGCTTCGCTGATGTATTCCTGCACCATGATGTCCTGCTTGAGACCGAGGAAGGCCTCGATCACCGACTCGGCGGCCTTGTGCGTTTCTGCCAGCACCACGCCCATGCCCTGGGTACCTTCCAGCACCTTGATCACCAGCGGCGCGCCGCCGACCATCTGGATCAGATCCGGAATGTCGTCCGGCGAGTGGGCGAAGCCGGTCACCGGCAGACCGATGCCCTTGCGCGAGAGCAACTGCAGCGCGCGCAACTTGTCGCGCGAGCGACTGATGGCCACCGACTCGTTGAGCGGGAACACGCCCATCATTTCGAACTGGCGCAGTACCGCGCAGCCATAGAAGGTCACCGAGGCGCCGATGCGCGGGATCACCGCATCGAAACCTTCCATGGCCTGGCCGCGATAGTGAATCTGCGGCTTGTGGCTGGCGATGTTCATATAGGCGCGCAGGGTGTCGATCACCACCATTTCATGGCCGCGCTGCTGGCCAGCCTCCACCAGACGGCGGGTGGAATAGAGGCGCGGGTTGCGCGACAGCACGGCGATCTTCATTGGACACCTGGGAGTGAGGGAGGCAGGGCGGGTTTGTCTTGTACGTAGCTGAGCGCCGGGTTGACCAGCAGATGACCGGTGACCAGCGCCTTGGAACCGAGCAATACGCGGTAGCGCATGGTCTTGCGGCAGGCCAGGGTGAATTCCACCGGCCACAGGCGATCGCCCAGGGCCAGCTCGGTACGGATCACGTAGCGGTTCTGCACCTGGCCATTGGAACTCTTGATGCGCTTGACCGACACCAGTGGCGCCTCGCAGCGATGACGGCGTTGCACCTGGGTACCGAGGTAGGCGGTGAACCGCACCCAGTCCTCGCCGTCACGCTGGAACGGCTGGATGTCGCTCGCGTGCAGGCTGGAGGTGCTGGCGCCGGTGTCGATCTTGGCGCGCAGGCCAACGATGCCGAGTTGCGGCAGGTTGATCCATTCGCGCAGGCCGATCACGCTGAGTGGGTCGATGCTGTTCAAGGTGGCGGTGTTCCCGATGGCCGACAAGGCCTATGATTCCGCGCATTCTAGATGCGCCGTGTGACAACTGCATCAGCCAGTACGCAAGCGCAAGGGATGAAACCAACAGAGTGTGAAATGAGCGAGAAAGACGACGACAGGATTCGCCTGGACAAATGGCTGTGGGCCGCACGCTTCTACAAGACTCGCGCCCTGTGCAAGGCGGCTATAGAAGGTGGCAAGGTGCACCACCGCGGCGAGCGTTGCAAGCCGGGCAAGGAGCCGAAGATCGGTGATGAGTACGTGCTGCGTACCGGTTTCGATGAGCGCACGGTGGTCGTGCTGGCATTGTCCAGCGTCCGCCGTGGCGCTCCCGAGGCGCAGTTGCTCTATCGCGAGACCGAGGAGAGCATCGCCCGTCGCGAACAGGCTGCGGCGATGCGCAAGGCTGGCGCCCTCGGCGTGCAGACCGATGGCCGGCCGAGCAAGAAGCAGCGCCGGCAGATCCATCAGTTCAACGAACAGCAGGGCGGTGGCCTGCGTCACCCCTGGGCGGATGAAGACTAGGGGATCGTGGGGCCACCTCGTGTGACGCCACGGAGCAACTGTCGGTCGGACGATTTTTCATAGGGTGCGTCGTGCGCACCAGGCAAGCACTGCGGTCTTCGCGGTGCGCACGGCGCACCCACGGTCTATCGTTCAACGCCCGCTGACGATGCTCAGGCGGCCCAGCAGCGGTAGCTTGGCCAGGCGTGAGGTGATCGGCAGGGTGATTTTCTCCAGCCATTCGCTGGCGTGGTAGCCGAGCGGGGTATAGCAAGCCCAGGCCAGCGCCAGCAGGCTGAGGAACATGCCGCCGACGAAGGCATCCGAGCCCCAGTGAGCACCGGCTACCAGGCGCGGCAGCATGCCGATCACGGCAATCACCCAGACCAGCAGCAGACGCCAGTTACGCGCGAAGAAGGTCATGAAGAATGCCCAGATCAACAGTACCGAGGCATGATCGCCAGGGAAGCTGCGGCTGGCGCTGTCCTTCAGATCCCAGCGCTCCTCCCAGTCAGGGAACAGCTCGGTCAGGCGCGCGCTGCCTTCGACCACCAGTGAAGCGCTGGGGCGCTGCCAGCCCATGGCCTTGACCAGCTCGGCGAAACCTACGCGCAGCAGCAGCAGGGTGACCAGGGCGGTGAGGAAGGCGTACAGCGCTCGGCGCACCTGTGGGCCTTCGAAGACCAGGCCGGCCTTGAGCATCACCGCCAGCATCACCACGCCAACACCGGCATCGACGGGTCGCATGCTACCAATGGCCCAGATCTTGGCCCACAGCCCGGCGGCATGCACAGGGTCGTTGAGCAGCTTGAACAGCCATAGATCGGCGGCGTCCCACAGATCACGAGTGGGCTGCCACACCCAGCTGACGAGCAGCACGATGGCCACGATATGGCAGACCAGCATGGCCCGCGGATGCCAGTGGCGATTGATGAACGTGCTCGACATGGAAGATCCCTTCGCAAATTGATGACAGGCCTACTCCAGGCGCGCGGATGATAGGCAGTGCTAGCGCCAGCACAAGGGCAGCAGCACGGTCGTTCAGTCGGCGTTCAGCGGTTGTTCTGGGTTGCGTGACGAAGGTCACATGACGTTCGGGCCTTGGTTGTGCTGGCATTTGTGCATAAAATCGCCAGCCTTTTTTACAGACCCTGGGCCTGCCGCCATGAACGACTTCAGTCAACGCTTTCTCTTCGACGACACCGATGTGCGTGGTGAGATGGTCGCTCTGCGCGAGAGCTACGCTCATGTGCTGGCCAAGCACGCCTACCCGCAGCCGGTGGCGCAACTGCTTGGCGAGATGATGGCTGCCGCTGCGCTGCTGGTCGGCACCCTCAAGTTCGACGGCCTGCTGGTGTTGCAGGCGCGCTCCGAAGGTCCGTTGTCGTTGCTGATGGTCGAGTGCTCCAGCGCCCGCGAGTTGCGTGGTATCGCCCGTTACGACGCCGAGCGCATCGGTGCCGATGCCGATCTGCAGAGCCTGATGCCTCACGGCGTGCTGGCGATCACCATCGATCCGAGCCGAGGCCAGCGTTACCAGGGCATCGTCGACCTCGATGGCGTCGACCTGGCCGAGTGCCTGTCCAACTACTTCGCCAGCTCCGAGCAATTGCCGACTCGCTTCTGGCTCAAGGCCGATGGCCAGCGTGCGCGCGGCCTGTTGTTGCAGCAATTGCCGGTCCACCACCAGACCGAGCCCGAGGCGCGCCAGGAAAGTTGGAACCACGTGCTGACCCTGGCCGATACCCTGACTGCCGAAGAGTTGCTCGGCCTGGACAACTCGACCCTGCTGCACCGCCTCTACCACGAAGAGAACGTGCGCCTGTTCGACGAGCAGGCACTGCAGTTCCGTTGCAGCTGCTCGCGTGAGCGCTCGGCCAGCGCTCTTGCCAGCCTGGGCCAGGCTGATGCCGAACTGCTGCTGGCCGAGCAGGGGGGGAACGTGGTGATCGACTGTCAGTTCTGCAACGAGCGTTATGCATTCGACGCCGCCGATATCGCCCAGTTGTTTGCGGGTGCTGGCAGCGAGGCGCCATCGCAGACGCGTCATTGACGCTTTTTTCTAAACGATAGGCGTTCTCTATCAGATCGGAGGCTGCCAAGCAGTTCGCTTTTCTGGCATACTCCCGCGACTTTTTTACCGTGTAGCGTAGTTGCCCCTACGCTACACAACGTTCGGAAGACTCGGCCAGCGGCCGACGGGGACCCTCATGACGCAAGCCAACAACGCCGTGTACACCGACATCAGCGCCGCGCAACTGGTCGAAGAAGCCATTCGCCGTGGTGAAGGGGAACTGGCCGCCAATGGCGCGCTGGTCGTACGTACCGGTCATCGCACTGGCCGCTCGCCGGCTGATCGCTTCATCGTTCAAGAGCCGAGCACCGAGGCGCAGATCGCCTGGGGCAACATCAACCGTCCGTTCCCGGCCGACAAGTTCGACGCCCTGTGGGATCGTGTCGAAGCCTTCAACGCCGCCCAGGATCACTTCGTATCCTATGTGCACGTCGGCTCGGCCGAAGAGCACTACTTGCCGGTCAAGATGACCACCGCGACCGCCTGGCAAAACCTGTTCGGCCGTCAGCTGTTCATCAACCCGCCAGCCTACAACCCGGCTGGCCGTACCGAGTGGCAAGTGCTCAACGTCGCCAACTTCGAGTGCGTGCCGGAGCGCGATGGCACCAATTCCGATGGCTGCGTGATCATCAACTTCGCTGCCAAGAAAGTGCTGATCGCCGGCATGCGTTATGCCGGTGAAATGAAGAAAGCCATGTTCTCCGTGCAGAACTTCCTGCTGCCGGAAAAAGACGTGCTGCCGATGCACTGCGCCGCCAACATCGGCGAAGAAGGCGACGTGACCCTGTTCTTCGGCCTGTCGGGCACCGGCAAGACCACTCTGTCCGCCGACGAGTCGCGTTACCTGATCGGTGACGACGAGCACGGTTGGGGCGAAGGCGTGGTGTTCAACGTCGAAGGCGGCTGCTACGCCAAGTGCATCGACCTGTCCGAGAAGAACGAACCGGTGATCTGGAAAGCTATCCAGTTCGGCACCGTGCTGGAAAACGTCGTGCTGGACGAAGAGCGCGTCCCGGACTACGCCGACGACAGCCTGACCCAGAACAGCCGCGCGGCCTACCCGCTGGAGTACGTCGAGAAGCGCAGCGAGAAGAACCTGGGCGGCGAGCCGAATGCCGTGATCTTCCTGACCTGCGACCTGACCGGTGTACTGCCGCCGGTGTCGATCCTCAACAACGAGCAGGCGGCCTACCACTTCCTGTCCGGCTACACCGCGCTGGTCGGCTCCACCGAAATGGGCTCCGGCGGCGGCATCAAGTCGACCTTCTCCACCTGCTTCGGCGCGCCGTTCTTCCCGCGTCCGGCCGGCGTTTACGCCGAGCTGCTGATCAAGCGCATCAATGCCTTCGGCTCCAAGGTCTACCTGGTCAACACCGGTTGGACCGGCGGCGGCTACGGCGTCGGCAAGCGTTTCAACATCCCGACCACCCGCGGCGTGATTGCCGCCATCCAGAGTGGCGCGCTGATCGGTACCGAAACCGAGCACCTACCGATCATCAACCTGGATGTGCCGAAGTCGGTACCGGGCGTCGAGACAAACCTGCTGAACCCGCGCAATACCTGGGCTGACAAGAACGCCTACGACGAAGCCGCCAAAGGCCTGGCCAAGCTGTTCATCGACAACTTCACCAAGTTCGATGTCAGCGACGCCATCAAGAACGCCGGCCCGCAGCTGTAAGCTGAGCCGCGCTCTCTGACAAAGCCGCCTTCGGGCGGCTTTGTCATTTTCGAAGTAGGGTGCACCGTGCCCACCGGCTTCATGCGGCAATATATCGGTGCGCATGGCGCACCCTACGCGACCGCGTTATGGTCAGCGAAGTAGGGCGTACTCGCCGTAGGCAGTACGCCATTGCTGCACTAGGCGTAGGTTATGTGCCGAACCTGGCATGGCCTGGCATGTCGGCGGGCTGTTCGCTGGCGCTCCTGAGCCCGCCCTACGCACTGCAACACGTCGCTGCGCATGACGCACCCTAGCGAACCGCGTTATGGTCTGGGGCCATTCAGCGGTCAATGGAGTGACAGCTCATGTCCACCCTCAAGCGTGTCTTCGGTTTCGATCACCTGCGCCCTGGCCAGGAAACGGTGATCAGTGCCGTGCTTGCCGGTCGTTCGGCAGCGGCGATCTTTCCAACCGGCTCCGGCAAGTCGCTGTGCTACCAGTTGCCGGCCCTGCACCTGCCGCACCTGACCCTGGTGATCTCGCCGCTGCTGGCGCTGATGCAGGATCAGTTGGCGTTTCTGCATGCCCACGGCATTGCGGCGGCCAGCATCGATTCGGCACAGAGCCGCGAGCAGACGGCCGAGGTGATGAATCGGGCGCGATCCGGCGAGCTGAAGATCCTGATGATCTCGGTGGAACGCCTGAAGAACGAGCGCTTTCGCAATTTCATCGCCCAGGTGCCGATCTCCCTGCTGGTGGTCGACGAGGCGCACTGCATTTCCGAGTGGGGCCACAACTTCCGCCCGGATTACCTCAAGCTGCCCGACTATCAGCGCCAGTTCGGCATCGCTCAGGTGCTGCTGCTGACCGCCACGGCGACGCCCAAGGTGATCGCCGACATGCGCGAAAAATTCGCCATTGCCGAAGCAGATGTGGTCACCACCGGCTTCTATCGGCCCAACCTCAATCTGCTGGTCGAGCCGGTGCCTGGCGGCGCCAAGGCGCAGCGCCTGCAGCAATGGCTGGCGCCACGTCGCGGTCAGGCGAGCATCGTCTACGTCACCCAGCAGAAGACTGCCGAGCAGGTGGCCGAGCGCCTGCAAGGCCAGGGGCTGGCAGTCAGTGCCTATCATGCCGGCATGGCCCATGACGTGCGTGAGTCGATCCAGCGCCGGTTTATGGCTGGCGAGCTGGAATGCATCGTCGCCACCATCGCCTTCGGCATGGGCATCGACAAGCGCGACATCCGCAACGTGGTGCACTTCGACCTGCCCAAGTCGGTGGAGAACTACAGTCAGGAAATCGGCCGTGCCGGGCGTGACGGCCAGGCCTCGGACTGCCTGGTGTTGGCAAGCCGTGACGGCCTCAGTGTGCTGGAGAACTTCGTCTACGGTGATACGCCCGAGCTCAGCGGCATTCGCGCCGTGCTCGACGACTTGCAGGCGGTCGGCACGGGCGGGCAGTGGGAACTGATGCTTGGACAACTGGCGGAATTGAGCAATATCCGCGCGCTACCCCTGAAGACCCTGCTGGTGCAGTTGGAGCTGCGCGGTGTCATCGCCCCGCGCTACGCCTACTTCGCCGAGTATCGCTTCAAGTTGCTGCTGGATGACGAGGCGTTGCTGGCAAAGTTCGAAGGTGAGCGGCGTCAGTTCGTCGAATCCATCCTGTCCAGCTCACGCCGCGCGCGGACGTGGAATACCCTGGATTTCGATGTGCTGTATCGCGATCACGGTGCCGAGCGTGCGCGGGTGGTCAAGGCGCTGGACTACTTCCAGGAGAAGGGCTGGCTGGAGTTGGAAAGCAAGCAGATGACCGAGGTCTACGCCGTGCTCGATGGCGGTTTTGACGTCGAAGCCCTGGCCAATGATTTGCACGCCCATTTTCGCGCCCACGAGACCAGCGAGATCGCCCGTATCCAGGCCATGCTCGGCTTGTTCGAGAGCCGCGAATGCCTGAGTCGGCGCCTGGCGCTGTATTTCGGTGACGTAGAGGCGCCCGAACGTTGCGGGCATTGCTCGGTGTGCCAGGGCCGTGTCGCCAATTTGCCGCAACCGCCGGAGCTGCCGCCGTTGAGCGGCCGTGATGCGCAGGCGCTGTGCGCGGCCTTCGTCGAGAAGCACCTGCAGCATGCCGGCCACAAACCAAGCCATGAGTGCCTGACGCGTTTTCTCTGCGGTGTGACCACGCCGCTGTTGACCAAGCTCAAGGCGCGTCAGCTGGCCGGCTTCGCCGCGCTGGAGGATTACCCCTACGCCGAGGTGCGCGAGTGGTTGGCTGTGTAGGGGCAGATAAGGATTGGTGCGCACGGGGCAACCTACGGTAGCTGCATCCATCGCGTAGGGTGTGCTGTGCGCACCGATGATCACGTGTGCGCTGCCATGCGCTTATGGCCGGCGACTGCGTTGCCCTTCGGCCAGCGTCCAGTCCACCAGCTCGCGGGACAATCGATCGCCAGCCTGACCGAAGGCTTTCACTACTGACGCAATCGACGTGTCGCTCGCCGGCTGGCTGACGCTGAAACGGCGGCTGGCCAGGATGCGCTGATCGCGCGCGTCGACCAGGCGCGCGTCGAGCTGGATCAACGCCTCGGGAACGCCATCACGATACTGGCTATGGAAGCTGCGCAGGTCGCTGACCAGCTCCAGGTCGGCCTGCAGGCGTTGCTCTTCGTTACTCAGCGCCTGAATCCGACCATCGTCGTGGAAGGCATCGAGCAGGCGACCGCGCAGCAGTTGCGGTGTGCGCTCGCTCCAACGCACGCCCTGATAGGTGTTGATCCGATCCGGTTCTGGCAACACGACGATGCGCGTGCCATCGAGCAACTGGTTGCTGACCGGGCTGTTGACCCGTAATGACCAGTCGACGCGCTGGGTTTCTGTAGGCAGTGCGGTGCTTGGCAGCAGGTAGATATCCAGCGGTTCGCTCTGTGGCAGGATCGAGCAGGCGCTGAGCAGGCCCGCGGCCAGCAGCAGGGACAGACGCTTCATGGTTGGAACTCCTTGATGCTGTCGTTGCGCAGCAGGTAGCCAGTCGGATCCTGCTCCAGGCGGCGGGAGAAGCCGCGCAGGGCGCCAAGGGTGTCGCGCAGTTCGCCAATCGCGGGGCCCAGCTCGCCCAGGCCCTGCATGCCGCTATCCAATGCGCTGCGGTTGCTCTGCAATAACTCTTCGATATTGCGGCTGCTGCGCTCCAGCGAGGCCATCAGGCGTTCGGCGTTTGCCAGTACCTGGCTGCCTTGACCATCGAGCAGGCGGTTGGCCGTGCGCATCAGTTCGGCCGCTTCACGCGTCGCAGCGCCGGCTTGTTGCAGGGCGGCGCTGAGATCGTCGCGCTGTGCGGCGATGCCGGCGGTGGCCTGCTCCAGATTTTCCAGCGTGCGCGACACGCGGTCGGCGTTCTCGCGCGAGAGCATGCGGTTGGCACGGTTGAGCAGGCGGGTGATGTTGACCACCAGGTCTTCGCCGTTGGCCATCAGTCGTGACAGTGGCGAGCGGTCGGCGATGATGACGCCCGGTTGGCCGTCCTGGCCTTCCAGAGGCAGGCTCTCCGGGCTGCCGCCGTGCAGCTGGATCACCGCCAGGCCGGTGATGCCGGTGATCGCCAGACGGGCTCGCGTGTCCTGTTTGATTGGCGTGTGGCCGACGATGCGAATGCGTGCCCGCACGGTGCGTGGATCGTTGGGATCGAGCCCCAGGCTGATCACGTCGCCGACCTTGATCCCGCTGTATTGCACGGCGCTGCCCTGCGACAGGCCGGTGACCGCCTCGTTGAAGATCACCTCGTAATCGGTGAAGGCGCGATCAGCCCCGGCCTTGTTCAGCCACAGGCCGAACAGCAGCGCAGCGCCCACCGTGAGCACGGTGAACAGGCCGATCAGCACGTGATGGGCTCTGGGTTCCATTCATTGACTCCCTGCCGCTGTGGCGGCCTGTGCAGCCGCGCGTCCACGCGGGCCGTGAAAATATTCCTGAATCCAGGCGTCGTCGGTGGCAGCCACCACATCCAGGCGGTCGGCCACCAGTACCTTCTTCTGCGCCAGCACCGCGACTCGGTCGCAGATGCTGTAGAGCGTGTCCAGGTCGTGAGTCACCAGAAATACACTCAGACCCAGGCTGTCGCTGAGGGTGCGGATCAATTGGTCGAAGGCCGCTGCGCCAATCGGGTCGAGGCCGGCAGTGGGCTCGTCGAGAAACAGGATGTCCGGGTCGAGCGCCAGGGCGCGGGCCAGGGCAGCGCGCTTGACCATGCCGCCGGACAGCGAGCTGGGGTACTTGCTACC
Source organism: Pseudomonas mendocina (assembly GCF_003008615.1). Classification (NCBI taxonomy): domain Bacteria; kingdom Pseudomonadati; phylum Pseudomonadota; class Gammaproteobacteria; order Pseudomonadales; family Pseudomonadaceae; genus Ectopseudomonas; species Ectopseudomonas mendocina. Next base: position 1,762,372 of record NZ_CP027657.1, on the reverse strand, counting down.
TGCATCCTGCGGCAGGCCGGCCAGGGCGATCTTGACCCTGGCCAGGCGTTCGGCGGCGGCGCGCGACAGGCCGGCATGCTCGATCAGTGGCAGGGCGATGTTCTCGCTGACGGTCAGCGAGGAGAACAGCGCACCGCGCTGATAGAGCACGCCGAAGCGTCGCTCCAGCTGAGAGCGGCGTTCGGCTGGCAGGCTCAGCAGCTCTTCGCCGAAAACACGCACGGTGCCGGCATTGGGCTGGCGCAGGCCCACGATGCTGCGCAGCAGCACCGACTTGCCGGTGCCGGAGCCGCCGACCACGCCGAGGATCTCGCCGCGATACAGGTCGAAGTCCAGGTGCTCGTGCACCACCTGACTACCGAAGCGGTTGCTCAGGTCGCGCACCTCGATGATGGTCTCCTGGCTCACCAGCCCATCTCCATCAGGAACAACGCCGCCAGGGCGTCGAGCAGAATCACCACGAAGATCGACTGCACCACCGCCGAGGTAGTGTGTTCGCCCACCGATTGCGCGCTGCCGCTGACCTTGAAGCCCTCCAGGCAGCCGATCAGGGCGATCAGGAAGGCGAAGATCGGTGCCTTGAGCAGGCCCACCAGAAAGTGTCGCAGCAGGTCGCTGTCCTGCAGGATCGACAGGTACATGGTCGCCGGAATATCCAGCGACAGGGCGCACACCAGGGCGCCGCCGAGCATGCCGCTGAGCATGGCGATGAAGGTCAGGATCGGCAGGGCGATGAGCATGGCGAATACGCGCGGCAGCACCAGCAACTCGATCGGGCTCAAGCCCAGAGTGCGGATGGCGTCGATTTCCTCGTTGGCCTTCATCGAACCGATCTGCGCGGTGAAGGCACTGGCGGTGCGGCCGGCCATGAGAATGGCGGTGAGCAGCACGCCGAATTCGCGCAGGAAGGAAAAGGCCACCAGGTTCACCGTGTAGATGCTGGCGCCGAAGTCGGCGAGGATGGTCGCGCCGAGGAAGGCCACCACGGCGCCGACCAGGAAGGTCAACAGGGCGACGATGGGCACGGCATTGAGCCCGCATTGCTCCAGATGCGCGGTCAGCGACGTCAGCCGCCAGCGCACCGGGCGTACGGTTATCGCCAGCATGCTGGTCAGGGTCAGGCCCATGAAGCCGAGCAGGGCACGGCTCTGGTGCCACAGGCTTTCGACCACTTCACCGATATGCCCAAGCACCTCGCGCAGTACCGACGGCTCCGCTGCTGCCGGCGCCTCGCGGCTGCCGGCCATGGCATCAGCCACGGTCAGTAGCAACGCCCGACGTTGCTCGCTGAGTTCGGCCTGCTGGCTAAGCTGGCGCAGGCGTTCACTGCCGAACAGCTCCACGAGCAGCGCCGCGCCGGCGGTATCCAGGGCGGCCAGTTCGCTGAGGTCGACGGTTTCTCCACCCTGCAGGCGTTCGCGCAGGGCCAGCACCTGGGGTTCGAGCTGGCTGTAGTGGGCCAGCGTCCAGTCGCCACCCAGTGTCAGGTCACCGGCGGCTTCCGTGCTGCGGGTCTGCTGGCAGGTCAGGTAGGGTGTGGTCATCGTCACAGCTTAGCGCCGCACGGGCGCATCCGGCCAGTCGCGCTGTTCACTCTGCGTTACCCGCCTCTTCCAGGGCCAACTGCTGGATATAGGCGGCGAAGCCTGGATCCTCACCCCGCAGCAGTTGCGGCAGGCGCTCGCGGAAATCTTCGCGACGGCTCCATTCGCGCATGTAGTCCTCCCAGGAGTGCCAGCGGCGGCGGCGTTTTTCGTCCATCTTCGGCTCGTAGAGCAGCAGGTAGGCGCGCTCGAACAGCGACACCAGCATGTCGAAGATCACCAGCATGCGCTCCTGCTGCTCCTCACTCATGTCGGTCGTGGCGTGCTGGCTGCGCAGACGCAGATCGGGGTTGGCCAGCACCACTTCGAGAAAGTCGATGTAGGCGTCGGACACCTGCTGCCAGGTGGCGTCTTCCTCGTTCTGCCGTTCCTTGCGCTGCTCGAAGAGAAATACGGCGATGGCGAACGGCAACGCCACCACGGTGACGATGTAGGACAGCAGTTCCCAGGTGGCCGTGTTCATGAGCGCTCCCGCTGGTTGTTCATGGCCACTCTAGCCACACTAAAGAACGGATGACAGCGCTCTCGACTAAGGTGAAGCTCAGCATTCATCTCTAGCGAGTGTGTCTCATGTCTGTGGAGCACCTGGATGTCCTGATCATCGGCGCTGGCCTGTCCGGTGTCGGTGCTGCCTGCCACCTCAAGCGTCTGTGCCCGGGCAAGCGTTTCGCCATTCTGGAAGGGCGCGAGGCCATGGGCGGCACCTGGGATCTGTTTCGCTATCCAGGCATCCGTTCCGACTCGGACATGTATACCCTCGGCTACAACTTCAAACCCTGGAGCGACCCGCAGGCCATCGCCGATGGCCCGTCGATCCGCCGCTATATTGTGCAGACCGCCGCCGAGCATGGTGTCGACCGGCTGATCCGTTATCGGCACAAGGTGCTCAAGGCCGATTGGTGCAGCACCAGCGCCACCTGGCAACTGCTGGTGCAGCGTGGCGACGACAGCGAGCCGCTGCGCATGAGCTGCCAGTTTCTGATGATGTGCACCGGCTACTACCGCTACGAGGCCGGCTATACGCCGGAATTCCCCGGCCGCGAGGCGTATCAGGGCACCTTCATTCACCCGCAGCTGTGGCCGGAGGGCTTCGATTGCAGCGGCAAGCGCGTGCTGGTGATTGGCAGTGGCGCGACCGCCGTGACCCTGGTGCCGGCGCTGGCCGAACAGGGTGCGCAGGTCACCATGCTGCAGCGCTCGCCCAGCTACGTGATCAACCTGCCGCAGCGTGATGCGCTGTCCAACGCGCTACGTCGCGTCCTGCCCGAAACCTGGGTGTATCGCCTGGCACGCGGACGCAACGTGACCCTGCAACTGGTCTTCTACAAACTGGCCAAGCGTTTTCCCAATCTGGTGCGCCGGGTGCTGCTGGGGTTGGTGCGGCGACAGTTGGGCGGCGTCGACCTGCGCCACTTCAGCCCCCACTACAAGCCCTGGGATCAACGCGTCTGCGCGGTGCCGGACGGTGACCTGTTCCGCGTGCTGCGTCAGGGCAAGGCGCAAGTGGTGACGGCCGAGATCGAGCGTTTTACCGCGCAGGGGGTTCGCCTGAAGAGTGGCGAGGAACTGACCGCCGATGTCATCGTCAGTGCCACCGGCCTGCAACTGCAGCTGTTTGGCGGTATCGCCGTGAGCGTCGATGGTGCGCCTTTCGAGGCGCCGAAGAGCATGGGCTACCGTGGCATCATGCTGCGCGACTTGCCCAACCTGGCGGTGGTGATGGGTTACACCAACGCCAGCTGGACACTCAAGGCCGACCTCTCCAGCGAATACTTCTGCCGTCTGATCAATCATCTGGATGCTATCGGCATGCGCCAGGTGACGCCGCGTGATCGCCATGGCGAGGTGCGCCCGGAACCTTTTCTCGACCTGCAATCGGGCTATATCGAGCGCGCCTCGCATCTGCTGCCGACGCAGGGCGACCGCGTGCCCTGGAAGCTGCACCAGAACTATCTGCTTGATCTGGCATTGCTGCGCTACGGCAAGCTGGAGGACGACTACCTGGTGTTTTCCGTGCCGCAGAGCGCAGAGCAAACGGCGTTGGTGCAGCCCTGATTGTTAGACAGGTATAGCGAATGTCCTACAAAAAAATGCACAATCGCGCCGCTTACTTTCCTGGCATTGCGCCACTACACTTTTGCGATCTGTATCACGGATGAACCAGCGCGTGCTGCGTCACCCTTTCAACGAGAGGTCGGCTATGAAGGAACAGCGCCATCTACCCGCTCTGCGGGCTCATATCGAGCAATTGCTGAGCAAAGGCTGGATCATCGCCAGCCGCAGCCCTCTGACCCTGCAGAATGGTCATCGCTGTTATCTCGTCTCCCACGGCATGTTGATTAGCGACTCTGGTTCGCGCGCTGCCTGATCAGGGTTTCCCGACCGCTGCGTCGTTCCCCGCCTGACGCAGCGGCGTTTTTGGTTACCGGATATTGCGTTGGTAACCCTCCCCATTTCCCCCTTCCTCCCGTCATAGCGGGTTTGTAGCCATTTGGCTGCATGACTCTCGTTCCCTATCGTCGACTCCGCAGTGGATGTAACGCCTTGGTCTGGGCGCGGTCTGTGCCTATAACGAACCGACCCCCTTCGTCGTTCCCAAAGGAGCCAAGCCATGCCCAGTCGTCGTCGATTCCTGCACGGCAGCGCCAGCCTGGCGGCATTCGCCGCCCTGATGCCCTGGTTGCCGCCATCCGCTTTCGCCGCGGCGCCCTTGTTGAAAAGGGCGATACCCAGTAGCGGTGAAATGTTGCCGGCCATTGGTCTGGGAACCTCGCGAACGCATGATGTGCCGATGGACGACAAGGCGCTGAACCCGCTGCGAGCGGTGCTGCGCAATCTGGTCAATGGCGGTGCCAGCCTGGTCGACACCGCACCCAGTTATGGTCGGGCCGAGGCGGTGTGCGGCGCGTTGGCCGCCGAGGATGGCATGCGCAAGCGGTTGTTCCTGGCCAGCAAGGTTTCCTCCACGGGGCGCGAGGCAGGTGAGCGGCAGGTCGAGGCGAGCTTCGCTGCCCTGCGCACCGACACCGTCGACCTGATGCAGGTGCACAACCTGCAGGACACCAGCACTCAGCTCGGCCTGCTGCGCGAGCTCAAGGAGCAGGGCAGGGTACGTTACATCGGTGTGACCCACTACCTGGACTCCGCTCATGAGCGCCTGCTCGAGGTGCTGCGCAAGGAACCGGTGGATTTCGTCCAGTTCAACTACTCCATCGGCGAGCGCAACGCCGAGCGCGAGCTGTTGCCCTACTGCGCCGACAAGGGTATCGCGGTGCTGATCAACCGGCCGTTCCAGCGTTCTGCGCTGTTCGACCGGGTGCGCGGCAAGAGCCTGCCCGACTGGGCCACGGTGGATCTGGATGCCACGTCCTGGGCGCAGCTGATGCTCAAGTACATTCTCGCCAACCCGGCGGTGACGGCGGTGATTCCGGCCACCTCCAACCCGCGTTACATGGCCGATAACATCCTCGCCGGCCAGGGACGTCTGCCAGACGCGGCGCAGCGCCAGCGCATCATCGAGCTGTTCGCCTGAGATGCAGGCGCTCACGCGGCGCCTGGCGCGGGCGATCAATGCCGAAGGTGAAGAACTGGGCGCGGTGCTGGCCGGCTTCGCCCTGTTCTTCTGTCTGTTCGCCGGTTACTTCATGCTGCGGCCGATCCGCGAGGCGATGGGCATCACCGGCGGGGTGAACAACCTGCAGTGGCTGTTCACCGCCACCTTCGTCGTCATGTTGCTGGCCGTGCCGATGTTCGCCTGGCTCAACTCGAAAGTCCCACGCATCCATTTCATCGACTGGGTGTACGGCTTCTTCTGTCTCAACCTGCTCGCCTTCGTCCTGCTGTTTCGCGTCGATCACGACAGCGTGTGGCTGGCGCGGGTGTTCTACGTGTGGATCTCGGTCTACAACCTGTTCGTCGTTTCCGTGGCCTGGAGCCTGATGGCCGACGTGTTCGATGGTGCCCAGGCGCGCCGGCTGTTCGCCTTCATCGCGGCAGGAGCCAGTGTCGGCGGGCTCTGTGGGCCGCTGTTGAGTGCGCTGCTGATCGGGGCTGTCGGCGAGTCCGGATTGATGTTGATGGCCGCCGTATTGTTGGGTGTGGCCATGGCGCTCAAGGGTTACCTGATGGGCTGGCGCGAGCAGCAAGGTGCTGGCCGCCCTGGGGCGGTGAGCAGCGAGAGCCCGCGACGTCCGGTGCCGGGCAATCCCTTCAGCGGCCTGACGCGCATGCTGGGTTCGCGCTACCTGCTGGGGATTGGCGCGTTCATCCTGCTGCTGACGTCGGTCAGCACCTTTCTCTACTTCGAGCAGGCTCGGCTTGTCGCAGAGTTGTTTCCGGATCGCGCCGCGCAGGTGAAGGTATTTGGTGTGATCGACTTCGTCGTGCAGGCCGGTGCGTTGGCTGCGCAGTTGTTCATCACCGGGCGGGTGGCGCAGAAGCTGGGCGTACGCGTGTTGCTGTCGATCGTGCCTGCGCTGGTGTGCCTGGGCTTTATCGGCCTGGCGCTGGCGCCGACTTTCGCCATGCTGGCGGGGCTGATGATCGTGCGCCGCATTGGCGAATACGCCTTCGTCCGGCCGGGGCGGGAAATGCTCTTCGCCCCGCTGGATGCCGAGAGCAAGTACAAGGCGAAGAACTTCATCGACACCGTGGTCTATCGCGGTGGTGATGCCCTCAGCGGTTGGGCCAAGGCCGGGCTGGACATGCTCGGCCACGGCGCCTGGCTGGTGGCCATGGTCGGTGCGCTCTGTGCTGCGCTATGGGGCGTACTCGGCTGGTATCTGGGCGGCCGCGCCGATAGGCAAGTCGAGAGGTAGGGTGCGCACCCTACGGGTTGGCCACCGCGACGATTTCCTCGATCAGCCACTGCAGCGCGGCATCGCGCTGGCGCTGCGCCAGGCTGACCATCTCCAGGTGGAAGGGGCCGAGGGTAAAGGGCAGGTCGAACAGCTGCAGCGGCAACAGCGTGGCGAAGTGTCGGGCCAGGGCGGTGGGCAGTACGGCGGTTAGCTCGCTGCCAGCGACGATATGCGCCGCCTGCAGGTAGTTCGGTGTGGTGTAGAGAATCTGCCGCGACAGGCCCTGTTCGCCCAGCCATTGATCGACCATGCCGCGGGTCTGCCCACCATGCACCCAGAGGTGCCGCAGGCGCAGGAAGGTGTCCAGATCCATGTTGCCCTGGCGCAGCAGCGGATGATCGCGGCGTGCCGCCAACTTGAGCGTCTCGCTCATCCAGTGGCGACGGGCGAAGCGCGCGGGCATCTCATCGAAGCGGCCCAGCACCAGATCCAGCTCGCCCTTGTCCAGCGCCTCCATCGGCAGGCTCGGGCTGAGGTGGCGAATGTCGATGCCAATGCCCGGCGCCTTCTGGCTCAGGCGGTCGAGCAGGCGCGGCATGCACACCAGCTCCACGTAGTCGGTGACGGCGATGCAAAAGCGCTGGCGGCTTTCTCCCGGCTCGAAGGTCTCGCCAGCACTCAGGCTCTGTTCCAGTTGGCGCAGGGCGCTGCGGATCGGGGCTTCCAGCGCCAGTGCTCGTGGCGTCGGTTGCATGCGCCGGCCCACGCGCACCAGCAGCGGGTCGTCCAGCAGCTCGCGCAGGCGACCCAGCGCATTGCTGACCGCCGGCTGGCTCAGGGCCAGGCGTTCGGCGGCGCGCGAGACGTTCTGTTCGCGCAGCAGAGCGTCCAGCACCCGCAGCAGGTTGAGGTCGAAATTTATGAAATTCATTTGCTGAATACGTCGTATCACAAGACTAAATTTCAAAAATAGTAGCGGCTTGCTTATCGTGACCCAAGCTTTTCTGTTCGTGCACGAGAGGAACAACAATGAATAAAGTCGTCTCGCCGCTTCGCTGTGCCGCCGTGATCGGCGCCGGCACCATGGGCCGCGGCATCGTCATCAGTCTGGCCAATGCCGGCCTGCGCGTGTTGTGGCTGGACAACAACCCGCAGATGGTCGAGCAGGGCCTGGCGATGGCCGAGGAAACCTGGGCGCATAACGTCGCCAAGGGGCGTATCGATGCGGCGCAAGCGGCTGCGCGACGGGCACGTATCGAGGCGGTGGACAGCTACGCGGCCCTGGCCGACGCCGATCTGGTGATCGAGGCGGTGTACGAGAACCTCGACCTCAAGCAACGCATCTTCCGCGAGCTGGACGCGGTGATGAAGCCTGGTGCGATCCTGGCCAGCAACACCTCGGCGCTGGATATCGATGCCATCGCTGCTGTTACTGCCAGGCCGCAAGACGTGCTGGGTCTGCACTTCTTCAGTCCGGCGCACATCATGAAATTGCTGGAAATCGTCCGGGGCGCCGAAACCGCGCCTGCCGTATTGCAGGCCGCTCGGGAGCTGGGCGAGCGCATGGGCAAGGTGGCGGTGGTGGCTGGTAATTGCCATGGCTTCATCGGCAACCGCATGCTGCACACCTACGTGCGCGAGGCGCGCATGCTGCTGCTCGAAGGCGCCTCGCCGCATCAGGTGGATGCGGCGCTACAGGGTTTCGGCTTCGCCATGGGGCCGTTTCGCATGTATGACGTGGTCGGCATCGACCTGGAATGGCGTGCCCGTGAGCTGGCCGGCCAGGGCCAGGACGACCCGGCGGTGCAGGTGGATAACCGCCTGTGCGAACTGGGCCGCTTTGGCCAGAAGAGCGGCAAGGGTTACTACCTGTACGCGCCCGGCAGTCGCCAGGCCGAGCATGATCCGCAGGTGGACGCGCTGGTGCAGGCCGAGTCCGAGCGCCTGGGCTTCAGTCGCCGTGATATCGGTAACGAGGAAATTCTCGAGCGCTGCCTGCTGGCACTGGTCAACGAAGGGGCGAAGATTCTCGAAGAGAACATCGCCGCCAACAGCCACGATATCGATCTGGTCTATCTCAATGGCTATGGTTTCCCTGCCGAGCGCGGTGGCCCGATGGCTTGGGCCGACGGCGAGGGCGTCGGCGCCATTCGTCAGCGTCTGCTGCAACTGGCCGAGCGCTTTGGCAGCCATTGGCAACCGGCGGCGCTGATCGAGCGTCTGGCCGCCGAGAACAAGCGCTTCAGCGACGTACAGGAGGGCCGGGTATGAGCTATCAGGCGCCATTGCGCGATATGCGTTTCGTGCTGCACGAGCTGTTCGATGCTGCCGGCCACTGCGAGCGCCTGGGCAACGGCCTGGATCGTGAGCTGATCGACGGTGTGCTGGAGGAAGCGGCGGCCTTCGCCGCCGGTGAAGTCGCGCCGCTCAATCGCAACAGCGATGAGGAAGGATGCCATCTGGAAAACGGCCAGGTTAGTACGCCCAAGGGTTTTGCCGAGGCTTACCGGCAATACGTGGACAACGGCTGGGCGAGCATGACCGGGCCGGTGGAATACGGTGGCCAGGGCTTTCCACAACTGGTGGCCTTCGCCTTTCACGAGATGCTGATGGGCGCGTCGTTGTCGTTCCGTGTCTACTCCGGGCTGACCGAGGGCGCCGTGCTGGCGCTGCACAAGCACGGCAGCGAAACGCTGAAACAGCAGTACCTGGGCAAGCTGGTCAGCGGTCAGTGGACGGGCACCATGTGCCTGACAGAGCCCCAGGCCGGAACCGACCTGGCGCTGCTGCGCACCCGCGCCGAGCCGCAGGCCGATGGCAGCTACCGCGTCAGCGGCAGCAAGATCTTCATCAGTGGCGGCGAACAGGATCTGTCGGAGAACATCATCCACCTGGTGCTGGCCCGTCTGCCGGATGCACCAGCGGGGGTGAAGGGCATCAGCCTGCTGCTGGTGCCGAAGTTCATTGCCGCTGCCGATGGCACACCGGGTGAACGCAACACGCTGTCGTGCGGTGCCATCGAGCACAAGATGGGCATCAAGGGCGCCTCCACCTGCGTGATGAACTTCGACGGTGCCACCGGTTGGCTGGTGGGCGAGGCCAACCAGGGCCTGGCCTGCATGTTCACCATGATGAACGACGCGCGCTTTCAGGTCGGCCTGCAGGGCCTGGGGATCGGCGAGGCGGCGTTCCAGGGCGCGCTGCGTTATGCCCGCGAGCGCTTGCAATCGCGGGGGCTGACAGGGGCGCAAGCGCCGGAAAAAGCGGCCGATCCGATTATCGTTCACCCCGACGTGCGACGCATGCTGCTGACCCAGAAGACTCTGGTCGAGGGTTGTCGCATGCTGGCCGCCTACACCGCGCGTCAGCTCGACCTGGAGCACGGCGCCGACTCGACCGGGGCGCGCAAGGCCGCTGGCAAGCGTGCGGCGCTGCTGATCCCCATCGTCAAGGCGTTCTTCACCGACATGGGCCAGGAAGTGGCCAGCCATGGTGTGCAGGTTTACGGCGGGCACGGCTTTATTCGCGAATGGGGCATGGAGCAGTTGATGCGCGACAGCCGCATTACTCAGCTCTACGAGGGCACCAACGGCATCCAGGCGCTGGACTATATTCGCCGCAAGCTGCTCGGCGATGGCGGTGCCGAACTGTCCGCGTTGCAGGCCGAGTTCAGCGAGTTGTGCGACGCCCAGACCGGTCGCCCGGCCCTGGCGGAGATGGCGGCTGTCGTGCAGACCCGTCTGGGCGAATGGCGCGATCTGGCTGCTTCTGTGCTCGCGGCCTGCCAGCGTGATCCGCAGGAGATTGGCGCTACCTCGGTGGATTTCCTCCAGTATTCGGCTTATCTGCTGCTGGCCGGTTTCTGGTTGCAGGCCGCGGCGCGAGCGCAGGATGCCCTTGAGGCTGGCAGCGGCGAGGTGGATTTCTATCAGGCCAAGCTGCACAGCGCGCAGTTCTACCTGCGCCGCGTGCTGCCGCGTGCCAGTGCCCATCGCGAGTCTCTGTTAGGCGGTGCTCAGTGCCTGATGGCCATGGCCGAGGAGAGCTTCGCGCTGTAAGAACCTGTTCACGATCTGCTGCGCGTCGGCGCTACTGCGTTAAAAACAAGCTCGGAATGCTCATTTACCACTCGTAAACTCCGCTTCCTCGCTTGTTTTTGCCTTGTATCGCTCTAGCTCGCTAGATCGTGAACAGGTTCTAAAGCGAAGGTGAATCGCAGGGCGGACAATCTCGCCCTGCCAACCCAGAGGCACAGATGAAAACAACAAGAATCGTGCTGAGTGTCGTGTCGCTGATCGGTGTCCTCATCGCCGGCCTGTACGGCTATTACCTCTACACGCCCGCACCAGCGCAGCCGACTCTGAGCGCCACCCTACAGCACGCTCGGATCACCGTCGGTGAGCGTCAGCGTGACTACGCCTACTACATTCCCGCCCAGCGACCGGCCAAGGCGCCGCTGCTGTTCGTTCTGCATGGTTCGCTGCAGACCATCGATGACATCCGTCGTTACAGCGCCTACGAGTTCGAGCGTCTGGCCGACGAGCACGGTTTCATCGTCGTCTACCCGCAGGGCTTCGAGCGCAACTGGAACGACTGCCGGCGCGCCGCTGACTATCCGGCGCGGGCGCAGAACATCGACGACAAGGGACTGATTGCTGCGCTGATCCAGCGCTTCGCCAGCGACCACGACGGCGATGCCCGCCGTGCCTTCCTGACAGGTTATTCCAACGGGGGCCAACTGGGCCTGCGCATCGCCCTCGAGCAACCGCAACTGCTGGCCGGGGTGGCTGCCTTCGCCGCGAACCTGCCGACCGATGACAACCTGGAGTGCAGCCCCAGCGGTCAGCCCGTGCCGGTGCTGTTGATGAACGGCACCCGCGATCCGATCAACCCCTACCAAGGCGGTGTGGTCACCCTGTTCGGCGTGGGCAATCGTGGCACCGTGCGTTCGGCCTACGACTCGGCGAGCTATTTCGCCGAACTCGCCGGCTACCCCCGTGACGCCGGCATCAGCAGCACAACCTGGCAGAACCCGGACGATCCGGCGCAACGCGCCCAACTCGTGCAATGGCAGGCGACAGGCCGCCCCGAGGTGGCGCTGTACAGCCTGATCGGCGGCGGTCACCTGCTACCTCAGGCCGGCTTCCGCGCCCCACGCCTGCTCGGCCCGACTCTGTCTAGTTTCAACGGCCCCCGGGTCATCTGGGACTTCTTCGCCCGCCAGCATCCGACGCCGGCCCCGCTCTGATCCATTGGGAGGAATCACCATGCATCCCTTCAGCTTCGCCACCACTGCGCAGATCCTCTGCGAATCCGGCGCCAGCCTACGCCTGGCCGAACTCTGCCGTGAACGCGGTGCTCGCCGCGTGCTGATCGTCACCGACCCCGGCATCACCCGGCTCGGCCTTCTGGAACCGTTGCTGCCGGGCTTCATCCGTGCCGGCATGGCGGTGCAGGTGTTCGACCAGGTGCTGGCCGACCCGCCCGAAGCGGTGGTGCTGGCCGCTGTGGCCCGGGCCTGTGAGTTGCAGGCGGAACTGGTGGTCGGTTTTGGCGGTGGCAGTTCGATGGATGTGGCCAAACTGGTGGCATTGCTGGCGCAGCCCGAGTGCAGCCAGGCGCTGGGTGACATCTATGGCGTGGGCAATGCGCGTGGTCGGCGTCTGCCGCTAATTCAGGTGCCGACCACCGCCGGCACCGGCTCCGAGGTCACGCCAATCGCCATCGTCACCACCGGCGAGACCACCAAGATGGGCGTGGTCTCGCCGCTGCTGTTGCCGGATCTGGCTCTGCTCGATGCCGACCTGACCCTCGGTCTGCCTGCGGCGGTCACGGCTGCCACCGGCATCGATGCCATGGTGCATGCCATCGAGGCTTACACCAGTGCCTTGAAGAAGAACCCCATCTCCGACCTGCTGGCGCGTGAGGCGCTGCGCCTGCTGGCGGCCAACCTTGATGAGGTGGTGCGCAACGGCAGCAATCGCCAGGCGCGCCAGGCCATGCTGCTCGGTGCTTGCCTGGCCGGTCAGGCGTTCGCCAATGCCCCGGTGGCGGCGGTGCATGCGCTGGCTTATCCCCTGGGTGGCCACTTCCATATTCCTCATGGGTTGTCCAACGCCCTGGTACTGCCGCAAGTGCTGGCCTTCAATGCACCCGCCGCCGCGTCGCTGTATGCCGAGTTGGCGCCGCTGGTAGTGGGAGATCGTTTACGGGCAGGCAGTGCGGCCCTGCAGACCGAGCAACTGATTGAGGCGCTGGCCGGCTTCAGTCAGCGCAGCGGCCTGCCGACGCGGCTGCGCGATGCGGGTGTGAGTGAGGCGATGTTGCCCACGTTGGCGGCGGACGCCATGCTGCAGCAACGTCTGCTGGTGAACAATCCGCGCGAAATGAACGAGCAGCAAGCCCTGGCCATTTATCAGGCTGCTTACTGATTTAGGTCGCGGCTAAAGCCCTTCCCACAGATCCGCAAGCTTTGTGGGAGGGGCTTTAGCCGCGATTCCAACCCAAGGATCATCGATGAACCAACCCCAACACCTGCGTGGCGATTACCGCCACTTCCAGCCGGTCACCACGCGCTGGCACGACAACGACATCTATGGCCACGTCAACAACGTGACCTACTACAGCTACTTCGACAGTGCGGTGAATGCCTACCTGATCGCCGAAGGCGGCCTGGATATCCATGACGGTACGGTGGTGGGGTTCGTGGTCAGCTCCAGTTGCGATTACTTCGCCTCCATTGCCTTCCCCGATGCTATTGAGGTCGGCCTGCGGGTTGGCAAGCTGGGCAACAGTTCGGTGCAGTACGAGCTGGCGATTTTCAAGGCCGGCGAGGATCAGGCATGCGCCGCTGGGCGTTTCGTCCATGTGTTCGTCGACCGGGCGAGCAATCGTCCCGTCGCGATACCCGAGACCTTGCGTGAGGCGTTGGCGGCATTGCTGATGGATTGAAGGTGGTGCGCACGGCCTATCCAATGGCTCACCGGCGTAGGGTGCGCCGTGCGCACCTCTGGATCGGCCTGCTAGGCTGAGGGCAGTCATCCGCCAGGGAGTGCCCATGTCCAATCTCGAGCGCGAACAGGCGCAGCAGCGCGCCGCGCGTATCGCCGCCTTCCGCGAGGAACTGGCCGAATTGCGCCAGGAGCAGGTGTTGCAACTGAGCGAGGCGCAGGAGCAGGCCGTCGCCAACCATCATCGCCAATTGCTGGCGCACTTTCGCCAGACGCTGGATATCGACGCCGATGACCGCGCGCGCCAGTTGTCGTTGGGGATGCGCCTGGCCTCGCTGTTCGGCGCGCTGGCCCTGGCGGCCGGGCTGTTCTTCCTGTTCTATCAGTTCTGGGGGCTGTTCGACGCCTTCGCACAGGTCGCCATCCTTCTCTGCAGCAGCCTGGGCAGCCTGCTGCTGTGCTTCTGGCTGCAGGCGAGTGATGCTTCTGGCTACTACGCCAAGCTGGCCGCCGTGCTGGCGTTCGTCTGCTTCGTACTGAACCTGTCGATGCTTGGGCAGATCTTCAACATCACCCCTTCGGACAAGGCTTTGCTGCCCTGGGGAGCATTGGCCCTGCTGCTGGCCTACCAATGCCGCCAGCGCCTGCTGCTGGTGGTGGCATTGCTCTGCTTCGGCCTGTTCGTCGCGGCTCGCCTGGGCGACTGGGCGGGCTGGCACTGGTGGTCACTGGGCGAACGACCGGAGCTGTTCATGCCGCTCGTGGTACTGCTGTTCGTGCCGCAGTGGCTCGAACAGCGGCGTTATCCAGGGTTCGCGGCCTGTTATCGGGTGGTCGGCCTGCTTTACCTGCTTGGTCCGGTACTGGTGCTGTCCTACTGGGGCGAGGGCAGCTACCTCGGCTGGCCGACGGGCTGGATCGAGGCGTTCTACCAAGCGCTTGGCTTCGCCCTGGTGGGCGCAACGATCTGGTTGGGCATTCGTCGTGGCTGGGGCGATGTGGTCAATACCGGCGTGGTCTTCGCCCTGGTCATGCTCTTCGTCAAGCTGTTCGACTGGTGGTGGCAACTGCTGCCGCGCTACCTGTTCTTCCTTCTGCTCGGGGTGATCGCTGTGCTGCTGTTGGTGGTGCTGCAACGCTGGCGGCGCAGCGCGCCTGGAGGTGAGCAATGAAGCGGGCTGCGTGGTTGGGGCTTGGCGTCGTGCTGCTGAGCAATGCCGTCGCCCTCGGCGGCGTCTGGTACAACCGCAGCGGCGAGCCCGAGGCGCAACTGATGCTCAGCGAGCGCGAATTGCAGCGTGCGTCTGGTGGTTGGTTGCGTGATGAGGATGATGGCGTATTGCGCCTGCAATTGAGCTGGCAGCGCCCCGGCGATGGCTGGCAACTATCCTGGCTGGACGAGGCCAAGCTGCACGAGCTGGGCTTCTCGGCGACTGACGAGTACGCCCTGAACCGGCAGCCAGCGCGTGAGGTCTGGTGGGTGCTGGAGCTGGATGGGCCGTTGTACCGCAGTCAGGTCGAGCAGGCGCGCCAGGCGCTGAGCCTCGCTGAGGCCGAGTTGCAGGCCAAGCCAGAGAGCACGGTATTGCAGCAGGAGCGCGATGATCGTCAGCGCCGCCTGCAATTCGTCGAGCAGCAGGCCAGCCGTCTGATGCTGGTGGATGCGGGGGGGGATGAGCAGGTGCTGCGCCAGCGTTGGCCGGATCGACGACGCCAGGTGCTATTGGCTGGGCGTATCGAACCCTATCGCCACGGTGCGGAGGCTGGTTATGGCGCGACTATTCGGCTGGAGAACGACCGCCTGAGCGTACCCTTCGCCTACCGCGAGCTGGCGCGTGGCTGGGAACGTAGCTACGAACAGACAGGGTTCAAGGCGCAGGTAGAAGTGGCCTTCGGCCGTCGCCATGAACCCTGGGTGCTCAGCATCCGTCAGTGACGGCGCCAGTGTTTGCCGTGCTTCTTGTGTTTCTTGCCGTGGTGGCGGTGGTGCTTGCCGCGGCGATCATCGTCGTAGCTGGCGTTGCCCATGTAGTTGCCTAGCGCGCCACCCGCGCCGCCACCGACTGCTGCACCGACTACACCGCCGGTGTTGCCACCGACCTGCTGACCGACCACGTTGCCGCCAGCTGCGCCCAGCGCGCCGCCAATGGCGGCTTCGGTACGACTGCGGCGGTCGGCACCGACCATGCTGCCGGCTGCTCCACCGAGACCCGCGCCGACTGCTGCGCCGGTGTTGCCTCCAACCTGCTGGCCAACCATCGCCCCCACGGCACCACCCAGAGCGCCGCCCAGGCCAGCCTCGGTATTGCCGGCAAAGGCAAAACCGCCGCTGGTCAGGCCAAGGGAAAGAAAGAAGAGTTGCAGAGACTTCATGGACACCTCGATTACAGAAACCGCCAGATGGCGAGCGTTACGCCATTGACCGGCGATTCCTGTACGAGGTTCCTGGCCGCCGGTCAGCTCGCTGCGCTGCTACCCAGCAGATTGCCGCCGCTGGCCGCCTGCAGGCGGATGGCGACGAACTTGCTGGTCGGCGTGCTGCTGCCGACACCAGCGCTTTCCAGCGGCACCAGCGGGTTGGCCTCGGGGAAGTAGGCCGCTGCCTGACCTGCCGGGATATCGAAGGCGAGCAGGGTGAAACTGCTCACCCGGCGCTCGATGCCATCGTTCCACAGTGAGCGGATGTCCACCTTCTGCCCCGGCTTGAAGCCCAGGCGCAGGATGTCCGCCTCGTTGGCGAAGAGTACGTCGCGCTGGCCGCGCACGCCGCGGTAGCGGTCGTCGAGGCCGTACACCGTGGTGTTGTACTGGTCGTGCGAGCGCAGGGTCTGCAGGATCAGATCCGGTGTTTCGCCGCTCTCGCGCACTTGCGGTGGCAGCAGGTCGGCGAGCAGGGCGTTGGCCTTGAAGTTGGCCTTGCCGGATGCCGTTTTCCACTGCCGCGCGCCGGCCGAGTTGCCAAGGTAGAAACCGCCTGGATGGGCGACGCGCTGGTTGAAGTCGTGGAAGCCGGGGATGGTGTCGGCGATCAGGTCGCGGATGCGGTCGTAATCGGCGATCAGCGCGTCCCAGTCCACAGGGTGGTTGCCCAGGGTGGCCTTGGCGATCCCGGCGACGATGGCTGGCTCCGAACGCATCTCGCTGCCGGAGAGCGGTTCGAGCTGGCCATACGAGGCGTGGATCATGCTGAACGAGTCTTCCACCGTCACCGCCTGCGGGCCGCCGGCCTGGTGGTCGATGTCGGTACGGCCCAGGCACGGCAGGATCAGCGCATCTTGGCCCACGGTGAGGTGGCTGCGGTTGAGTTTGGTGCTGATCTGCACGGTGAGGTCGCAGCTCTGCAGCGCCTTGTGCGTACGCGGACTGTCCGGGGTGGCCTGGGCGAAGTTGCCGCCGAGGCCGATGAATACCTTGGCCTGGCCGTCGATCATGGCGTTGATCGCCTCGACCGTGTTGTGGCCATTCTCGCGCGGCACCTTGAACTGGAAGCGCTTTTCCAGGGCGTCGAGCAGCGTGACCGGTGGGCGGTCGTTGATGCCCATGGTGCGGTCGCCCTGCACGTTGCTGTGGCCGCGCACTGGGCACAGGCCGGCACCGGGGCGGCCGAGGTTGCCGCGCAGCAGTTGCAGGTTGACGATTTCCTGGATGGTGGCCACCGAATGGTGGTGCTGGGTGATGCCCATGGCCCAGCAGATGATGACCCGCTCGGCGCGGCGGTACATGCGCGCCGCCTGTTCGATCTCCATCAGGCTCAGGCCGGACTGGGTTTCCAGCGCTTGCCAACTGGTGTCGTCGAGCAACTGCAGATAGGCCTCGACACCGTCGGTGTGCTCGGCGATGAAGGCATGGTCGAAGACTGCCGGCTCACCTTTAGCCTGCGCCTCGCGCTCCCACAGCAGGAGGAACTTGGCGATGCCGCGCATGGCCGCCATGTCGCCGCCCAGGGCCGGGCGGAAGAACGCGGTATTCAGCGGCTCGGAGCCGTTGGTGAGCATCTCCAGCGCGTGCTGTGGATGCTGGAAACGCTCCAGACCACGCTCCTTCAGCGGGTTGAAGCAGACCACCTGGGCGCCGCGTTTCACCGCCTCGCGCAGCGGTTCGAGCATGCGCGGGTGGTTGGTGCCGGGGTTCTGGCCGAGCACGAAGATGGCGTCGGCATGTTCGAAGTCGGCGAAGGTCACGCTGCCCTTGCCGATACCCACGCTCTGGCCGAGGGCAACGCCGCTGGCCTCGTGGCACATGTTCGAGCAGTCGGGGAAGTTGTTGGTGCCGTAGGCGCGCACGAACAGCTGATAGAGAAACGCTGCTTCGTTGCTGGCGCGGCCGGAGGTGTAGAACTCGGCGTGATCCGGACTTGGCAGTGCCTTGAGGTGCTGGGCGATCAGGGCGAACGCTTCGTCCCAGCTGGTCTGTACGTAGCGGTCGGTGCTGGCGTCGTAGCGCATCGGGTGGGTCAGGCGACCCTGGTATTCGAGCCAGTAGTCACTCTGCTCGCGCAGCTGGCTGACCGTGTAACGGGCGAAGAAGGCAGCATCCACGCGGCGTTTGGTGGCTTCCCAGTTGACCGCCTTGGCACCGTTCTCGCAGAACTTGATATGGCCGTCCTCGGGCGAATCGCCCCAGGCGCAACCGGGGCAGTCGAAGCCGCCGTTCTGGTTGGTTTTGAGCAGCGCGCGCAGGTTCTTGAACGGCTGTTTGCTGTCCAGCCAGAAACGGGTGACGCTCTTCAACGCGCCCCAGCCGGCGGCCGGGCCGCTATAGGGTTTGTAACGCGGGTCGATGGGTTGCAGGCTCATGGTCGTTCTTCTTCGTCAGGCGCAGGGCTGTAGACCCGCGGCGTGCTGTGATGAGGCAGGTGGATCAGGTTGAGGCGATGGCGCCGCGCCCATTCCACGGTCAGGGCGGTGGGTGCGGACAGGCTCACCAGAGTGCCGATACCGGCGCGTACCGCCTTGTGCAGCAGCTCCAGGCTGCAGCGGCTGGTGACCAGGGCGAAGCCACCGTGAATATCGATACGTTCGCGGGCGATGGCGCCGATCAGCTTGTCCAGGGCGTTGTGGCGACCGATGTCTTCGCGGCACAGACGAATCTCGCCGCTGGCGTCAATGAACAGAGCGGCATGCAGCGCGCCGCTGTGGCGTGCCAGCTGTTGCTGATCGCCGATACGTTCGCGCAGGCCTTGCAGGTGTTCGAGCGGCGGCAAGGCTGCGCCAGGCAGTGCCGTCAACGCCGGCAGTGCCTGCTCCAGGGCATCTACGCCGCACAGGCCACAACCGCTGGTGCCAGCCATCTGCCGGCGTTGCTGCTTGAGCGCCCAGAAGGCACGACTGCTGACTTGCAGGCGCGCTTCGCGGCTGTCGCCGATACCGCGCAGCTGGATGTCATAGATGTCGTCGATTGACTTGATCAGGTCGTTGCCAAGACTGAAACCTACGGCAAAATCTTCCAGGTGATGTGGCGAAACCATCATCACCGCCTGGTTCAGGTCGTTGTAGCTGATCGCCAAGGCACATTCTTCGGCCAGAGCAGCGTGCTGCGCGCGACCGTCACCGAGTTCGGCGTAGGCATAGGCACTGGCGATGTGCGGCTGGGCGGCTGGCTTGGCCATCGAGGCACGCTCTGTGACAGATTGACACAGCTAAGCCTAGGCCCATGGGCGGTGAGCGTCTAATCGTTGGCTTTGATGTTCTGATCGATGGGCTCTATCGGTTGTTGGCCAACCACTCCCGCGCTTCTTCGAAGCAGGCTTGCGCGAGCGGCGAGGCAGGGGCGCTGCGCCGCAGGATCAGGCCCTGCGGCGCCAGCGTATGGGCATCTTCTATCGGCAGCAGGCGTAGGTGACCGTCGGTCGGTGAGCCATCCGCCGGCAGTGGCATGACGCTGCAGCATAGGCCGGCACTGACGGCCTGGGTCAGGTGGTGGACGGCATCGGCCTCCAGGCGCACCAGCGGGCTGAGACCGCGAGCACGGAAGCTGTGGTCGATGGACTGGCGAAAGTGCATGCCGGTGGAGAGCAGGCCCAGAGGCAGACTGGCCAGCTGTTCCCAGCGCAGGCTGCTGCTGGTGAAGTGGAAATGGCGCTGGTCGTAGAGCAGCCCCATGCGCGCTTCGGCCAGTTCCAGACTGGTGAAATGCTCACGGTCTAGGCGGTCGAGGTAGGACAGGCCGAGGTCGAGCTGGTTGCGGACCAGGCGCTCGAGAATCTGGTCACTGCTCAGCGCGTGTAGTTGAAAGCGCAGCCCTGGATGACGTTCGGCGAACAGGCTGACCAGGCGCATGGGGTCGAAGCTGGCCAACGGCACTACGCCCAGGCGCAGCGTGCCCACCAGGTGACCGCGGCAGGCGGCTGCTTCGGCGAGCAGGCCATCCTGTGCGGCCAGTACGCTGCGCGCCCAGGCCAGGATGCGTTCACCCTCGGCACTGAAGCCCTCGAAACGTTGCCCACGGCGCACCAGCTCCAGGCCTAGCTCGTCTTCCAGCTGGCGCAGGCGCATGGACAGCGTCGGCTGGGTCACGTGGCAGCGTGCAGCGGCCTGGCCGAAGTGGCGGGTTTCGTCGAGGGCGACGAGAAATTTCAGCTGCTTGATATCCATGGGCGCTCCTGGTCTGCCCGGATTCTAATGCGCGAACGCTAAGCAGGGGTGTTTCCTGAACTAGACTTTGGTCTCCGGGCGGTTTGCCCGGTTATTCACAAGGAACGAGAGGAATTGCCATGAGTCTGTTTGCCTTTGTCAAAGACGCCGGGGTCAAGCTCTGGGAGTCACTGGTGGGTCAGGAGGCGCAGGCCGCCGAATCGCTCAAGGAACATGTCGCCAAGGTTGGCCTGGGCAACCCGAACATCGAGGTCAGCGTCGAGGGCGACAAGGTCATCGCGCGCGGCGAAGTGGCCAGCCAGGAGGAGAAGGAAAAGATTCTCCTGGCGCTGGGCAACGTCGCCGGTGTCGGTGAGGTCGATGATCAGATCAGCGTGACCACCCCCGCGCCCGAAGCGCGCTTCGTCACGGTGAAGAAGGGCGACACGTTGAGCGCCATTGCCAAGGCCGAGTACGGCAATGCCAATGCCTATATGAAGATATTCGAGGCCAACAAGCCGATGCTCAGTCACCCGGACAAGATCTATCCGGGGCAGGTGCTGCGCATTCCCGAATAGGCCTTGGCTCGGCTGCAATCCGGGGCGCTATGTCAGATTGCCCTGATTGCAGCTGGCTACAGGTCTTGCAACAGCTCCTGGTAGTTTTCCACCGCAGCGAATTCTTCGGTGTCCTTCGGGCCGGCCTGGCTGTCCGGCTGACGCACGGCGAGCAGATGAGCGACGCCAAAGCGTCCGGCGCTACGCAGGATTGGCAGGCTGTCGTCGATGAACAGGGCGCGCGCCGGATCGAAGTCGACATCCTGGCGCAGGGCGAACCAGAACTGCTGATCCTCTTTGGGGAAGCCGTAGTCGTGGGAGCTGATCAGACGTTCGAACCAGGGCGCCAGCTCGACGCGCTCCAGCTTCAGCGACAGCGAATCGCGGTGTGCGTTGGTGATCAGCACCACGCGCTTGCCAGCCTCGCGCAGGGCGCGCAGGAACAGCTCGGCATCCGGGCGCAGGGCAATCAGGTGGGCGACCTCGCGCTTGAGGTCGCGGATCGACAGGCGCAGCTCGCGACTCCAGAAATCGGTGCAGTACCAGTTCAGGGTACCGGCGTGTTGGCGAAACAGCGGCAGCAGTTCGGCCTGCGCCAGCGCCAGGCTGACACCATGCTGCTCGGCATAGCGCTGCGGCAGGTGGGTGAGCCAGAAGTGGTTGTCGAAGTGCAGGTCGAGCAACGTGCCGTCCATATCCAGCAGGACGGTGTCGATCTGCTGCCAAGGTAGTACGGGCATGCTCATCTCTCTGATCGGACACCTTAAAAACTAGCTGCGTTGAGAACAGGCTCGGAGGCCGCTTGCGGCTAACACACTTCAGTGCGGCCCCGAAGGGGTGAGCGAAGCGAGTCATGCTCACGTACAAAAGTACACTCCGCGTTCTCGCTTCTGTTCTCGCCTTGCGCTGACTGCCTCGCCTACGTTTTAAAGTTGTCCTATGGGGTAAGGGGCAATCCGTGGCCTGTTTCGCCTTGATGCAATCTCGGCCACGGATAATGGCGAAAGCCGCTGTATGATAACCCGCTCGGTCCCGCCAAGGAGTCGCCTCATGCGCCAAAAGCCCACGGTTCTCGCTCGCGAAATTGTCGCCAGCAGCCGTCTGTTTCGTGTCGAGGAAGTGCAATTGCGCTTCTCCAACGGCACGGAGCGCACCTATGAGCGACTGGTCGGCAAGGGCTCGGGCTATGGCGCGGTGATGGTCGTGGCGATGCTCGACGCCGAGCACGCGGTACTGATCGAGGAGTACTGCGGCGGCACCGATGACTACCAGCTGTCGCTGCCCAAGGGCCTGATCGAGCCGGGTGAGGACGTATTGGTGGCGGCCAACCGTGAACTCAAGGAAGAGGCCGGTTTCGGCGCGCACGAGCTGGAGTACATCACCGAACTGAGCCTGTCGCCCGGTTACATGAGCCAGAAGATTCAGGTGGTGCTGGCGCGCAACCTCTACGAAGAGCGCCTGCCCGGCGACGAGCCCGAGCCGATGCGGGTCGACCGCATCAGCCTGCGCGAGCTGTCCAGCCTGGCCCAGCACGAGCAGTTCAGCGAAGGCCGTGCGTTGGCGGCGCTGTACCTGGTACGCGACCTGCTGACCCAGCGCGGGGAGTTCTGCCCGTGAGTCATCCCTTTATTCCCCAGGTGATCGAGCTGGTTCGCGCTGCGGGCGCGGCGACCCTGCCGTACTGGCGCAACGGTGTAGCGGTGACGGAAAAGGCTGATGCTTCGCCGGTAACCGCCGCCGACCTGGCCGCGCACCATATCCTGCTCGATGGCTTGCAGGCGTTGGCGCCGGATGTGCCGGTGCTGTCGGAGGAGGCTGCCGATATCCCGCTGGCCGAGCGTGCCGCCTGGACACGCTGGTGGTTGGTCGATCCGCTCGATGGCACCAAGGAGTTCATCGCCGGCTCCGAAGAGTTCACCGTTAACGTCGCCTTGATCGAGCAGGGCCGCGTGGTTTTCGGCGTGGTCGGTATTCCCGCCAATGGCCGTTGCTATTACGGCGGTGCCGACCTCGGTGCTTGGTGCAGCGACGCGCCGGGTCTCGAACGATCAATCAGGGTGCGCCTGGCGTCTGCGCAGGGTTTCACCCTGGTAGCCAGCAAGCGCCACTCCAGCCCGGAGCAGGAGCGTTTGCTCAGCGGCTTGGCCACGCGTATCGGTGAGCCGACACTGGCCAATATCGGCAGCTCGCTGAAGTTCTGTCTGCTGGCCGAAGGCAATGCCGATTGCTACCCACGCCTGGCGCCTACATCGCAGTGGGATACCGCAGCCGCGCAGGGCGTGCTGGAAGGGGCGGGGGGCGAAGTGCTGGATCTGGCCGGCGCACCGCTCGCCTACGAAGCGCGCGAATCCTTCCTCAATCCTTCGTTCCTGGCGCTACCGGCTGCCGCTGAATGGCGTGGTGAGCTGATCGAGCTGGCGCGCGGTTTGGCATAAACCTGTGGGAGGCGCTTTAGCGGCGACTGTCGCGGCTAAAGCCCCTCCCACAGTGCAACACGCTCAATCGAGCATATCGCTGTAACGCGCGTCCTTCTTGAATACCAGCGGCTGGTCGAAGCCCGGCACCTTCACTTCTTCGGTGGTGATGGAGATCGCCTGGTCGTCGATCATGTCGTTGCCGAAGTTGTAGATGATGTCCAGCTTGCCCTGTAGCGCTTGGCTGTCATAGGCGGCTGCAGCGGCGCGTGTACCTTCACGGCGCGCCAGGTAGGCGTCGAAAGCGGCCTGGCCATGGCGCTTGCGCAGCATGCGCTCGGCTACGTGCGGAGCCAGCACCAGGGCGCTGGCGTTGTTGCCGCCGAAGCCCTTTGAGTTGATGAAGGCCACGTCCAGCGCTTGCTCGCCGACCTTGCGGTCGTCGGTGGACAGGCTCAGGTGTTCCTGATGCACGTCACCGGCGACGGCGTCGATGGTTTTCAGGCCTGGCACGATGCCGTACTTGAAGGCGCCGAGTGCGCCGATCACCTGGTCGCCGCTGGCGGTGGCCAGGGAATGGCCGACGAAGGCCTTCACCGCGGTGACCGGCCATTGCTCGATGCCGAAGGCTGCCGCGACGCGGTCGAGGATTTCCGACTCGGTGACGCGGTTGGCCGGCGTGCTGGAACCGTGGGCGTGGACGAAGCTGCGGTTGCGCACGGCGTCCAGGCCGAGCAGTTGCACGGCGCTGGCCACGGCCTTGGCCACGGTCAGGTAGTTGCCCGGGCCAGGGGCGGAAATGGATTTCTTGAAGCCATCGGCATTGATGAACACGTCCGGTACGGCGCCGTGAATGTCGGCGCCCAGCTCCAGGGCCAGCTCGTCGTCCATCAGCACCACGAACTGGCAGGCTTCGGCCAGGGTGAAACCGCAGTTGTCGCCGAACGGGCGGCTGGCGCGGCGGAAGTCCACCTCGCTCTTGCCTTCGATCTGGCGCAGACCTTCCTCGGTGGCCAGTGCGCCCATGGCGCCGTAGCCCTCGATGCACTCCTGGTTGATTGGTGCCTCGCTGCTGCCGACGATGACCACGCGCGCCTTGCCGGCGGCGATCTGCTCGATGCCCTTCTGCAGGTTGTAGAGGAAGGTGGCGCAGGCGCCGGTGATGCTGCCGGTGGTGCCAACGCTGCCCAGCACGTAGGCGTTGATGAAGTCCGCCGGCATGGTGTTCAGGCCCAGGGCCAGCTGCTTGGCGGTGACGCGGCCGCCTTTGAGGCGTGACTGCATCATGCCGCCGAAACCGTTCTCGTCGAGCTGGCTCATGATGCAGCTGGCGAATACGGCGATCTCGTCCGGGGCCACGTGCTGGACGATGCGTTGCCAGTCGATGCCCACCGAACGCAGCGCGTCGGTGACGCCGACCACGGTCATGGCCAGGCCGCGTGGGTGGAAACGGGCGTTGTACAGCTCGCTCGGCTCGAAGCCGGTGGGCAACTGGCCGGCGGATTTCACCGCCAGCGGACGATAGCTGTCGACCTTGAATTCGCAGCTGTCGTGCAGGGTGACACGCACTTCGTTGCCTTCGAGCTCTTCGATCGACCAGTTGCTCGGCAGCGGCTCGGGCAACTGCTTGCGCTGGGTAATGAAGCTCAGGCTGGTGCCATCGGCAGGGGCGACGCCGATGTTCTTCTGCCAGTGGGCCGCGTCCGGATCCAGGTGCTGTTTCTCGATACGGCGCACCAGGGTGCCGGCGAGGATCTGCTTGGCGTAGCGGCTCTCGATCTCGGCCAGGCTCAGCGGCTGGCCGTCCTGATCCTGGTACTGGCCATCGACCACGCGCACCAGTTTCATCATCTGCGCCAGACCGGCCAGGGTTTCCTGGCGCGCCTGGGGTTCCAGCGACTCCTGCACGGTGCGACGGAAGCCATGGTGGAAGGAGCTGCGCCCGGCTGCGTTGTAACCCCCAAAACCCACGATCACAGGTAAGCGCGACATAACTCAAAAGCTCCTGAACAAGGCCAGCGCGACGCCAGGCCGGCGCCTCTGGGCGCGAGCAGGGTCATAGGGCGGTGGCATTTGGAAAATTTCGGCTGCCTAACCTGACGTGGATCATGACCGTCGAGTCACTCATTCGTCCAATGTCGTGGCAGGTGAAAGGCGTGTCGCAGGTGGGAGGGGGTTCCGAGTAGGGTGCGCCGTGCGCACCAAGAACCTTCTAGTAGAGGCTGGTGCGCATAGCGCACCCTACGCGAGCCCGCCGATTGGCGGGCTCGAAGGGCTCAGCTCTGGTAGCTGATATGTCCGTCGACCAGCGTGTAGCGCACTGCGCCGGGCAGGCAGTGGCCGATGAACGGGCAGTTGCTGCCTTTGGAGTACCACTGCTCGCCAGCGATGGTGGACGCTTGTGCATCGAACAGTACGATATCGGCAGCGCCGCCGACGCTCAGCTTGCCGGCCGGCAGGCGCAATGCGGCGGCTGGGCCACTGGTCAAACGTGCCAGCAGTGTCGGCAGATCCAGCAGGCCGTCCTGCACCAGGCTCAGGGCTAGCGGCAGCAGTAACTGTACGCTGCTGATGCCCGGTTCGGTGGCGGCGAAGGGCGCCAGCTTGGCATCGCGCTCGTGCGGCTGGTGGTGGCTGGCGATGGTGGAGATGACGCCGGCTTTCACTGCCTCGCGCAGACCATCGCGGTCGGCGCGCGAACGCAGAGGTGGCTGCACGTGGTAGAGGCTGGAGAAGTCGATCAGCGCTTCGTCGGTGAGGATCAACTGATACAGGGCAACGTCAGCGGTCACCGGCAGGCCACGGGCCTGGGCATTGGCGATCAGCTCGGCACCGCGGGCGCTGGTGATCTGGCTGAAGTGCGCGCGTACGCCGCTCTGTTCCACCAACAGCAGGTCACGGGCCAGGGCCACGGTTTCGGCGGTTTCCGGAATGCCGGCCAGGCCGAGGAAGCTGGCGGTCGGCCCTTCATGGGCCAGACCGCCTTCGGCCAGGTCGGCGTCCTGCGAGTGGAAGATCACCTGCAGGTCGAAGGTGGCCGCATATTCCAGCGCGCGGCGCAGGGTGCGGCTGCTGCGGAAGTTGTCGAGGCCGTTGCCGAAGGCGACGCAGCCGGCATCACGCAGCGCAACGAGTTCTGCAAGCTGCTCGCCAGCCAGGCCCTTGCTCAGCGCGCCGATGGGGAAGACCTTGGTGTGCCCGGCTTCGCGGGCGCGGTCGAGGATCAGCTCGGCCACGGCCGAGGTATCCAGCACCGGCTTGGTAATCGGTGGGCAGCACAGGCTGGTGACCCCGCCAGCAGCGGCGGCCAGGGTTTCCGTGGCGATGCTGCCTTTGCGGCTGTAGCCTGGCTCGCGTAGCGCCACCGACAGGTCGACCAGGCCGGGAGCGGCAATCAGGCCCTGAGCGTCGAGAGTCTTGTCGGCAGTGAAGCCGGCAGGTGCCTGGCCGGTGGCGACCAGTTTGGTTCCGTCGATATAGAGGTCGGTGACCTGATCCAGTCCGCTGGCTGGGTCGATTACGCGGGCGCCGAGGATTGCGGTACGCATCAGTTGGCCTCCTCGGCGTTGAGTTGACGTTGGGCGTTCTGCCCGCTCATGGCCATCGACAGTACGGCCATGCGGATGGCGATGCCGTAGGTGACCTGGTTGAGGATCACCGACTGCGGGCCGTCGGCCACCGCCGACTCGATCTCCACGCCACGGTTGATCGGGCCTGGGTGCATCACCAGGGCATCCGGCTTGGCCAGCTTGAGGCGTTGCTCGGTGAGGCCGAACAGGCGGTAGAACTCACCCTCGCTGGGCAACAGGCCGCCCTGCATGCGCTCACGTTGCAGACGCAGCATGATCACCACGTCGACGTCCTTGAGGCCTTCATTGGCATCGCTGAATACGCGCACGCCGTAAGCCTGCTCCAGACCGATCGGCAGCAAGGTCTTCGGCGCGATCACGCGGATGTCCGGGCAGCCCAGGGTTTTCAGCGCCAGCATGTTCGAGCGTGCCACCCGCGAATGCAGGATGTCGCCGACGATGGCCACCGAGAGGTTCTCGAAGTCGCCCTTGTGGCGGCGGATGGTGAGCATGTCGAGCATGCCCTGGGTCGGGTGTGCGTGGCGGCCGTCGCCACCGTTGATGATCGCTAGGTTCGGGCAGACGTGCTCGGCGATGAAGTGCGCGGCGCCGGAGTCGGCATGGCGCACGACGAAGATATCGGCGGCCATGGCTTCGAGGTTGCGCAGGGTGTCGAACAGCGTCTCGCCCTTGCTGGTGGAGCTGGTCGATACGTTGAGACTGATGACGTCGGCCGACAGGCGCTGGGCTGCCAGTTCGAAGGTGGTGCGGGTGCGGGTGGAGTTCTCGAAGAACACGTTGCACACGGTCTTGCCGCGCAGCAGCGGGACTTTCTTCACCGCGCGTGCGCCGACTTCAAGGAAGGAGTCAGCGGTGTCGAGGATTTCGGTCAACAGCTCGCGGGGCAGGCCGTCGAGTGAGAGGAAGTGGCGCAGCTGACCTTGGTCGTTCAGCTGCAGCGGGCGCTTGGCGGCGAGTGGCGTCATCGCAGGGAGTCTCAGTTGGCGAGCGTCTGGAGTTCGAGGGTCAGCGGCGTGGGGCCGGACAATTTTACCCGCTCGTTGGCCGCCAGCGACAGGGTGGCACCGACCACGTCGGGGCGGATCGGCAACTCGCGAGCGTTAAGGTCGAGCAGGCTGACCAGGGTCACACTGGCCGGACGGCCGTAGTCGAACAGTTCGTTCAATGCTGCGCGGATGGTGCGGCCGCTCATCAGTACATCGTCAATCAGCACCAGGTGCTGGCCTTCGATCTCGAACGGCAGCTCGGACGGTTGCACCTGTGGATGCAGGCCGTTCTGAGTGAAATCGTCGCGATAGAACGACACATCGAGGATGCCCAGTGCGTCATCGCGCCCCAGGGCTTGCAGCAGGGCCTGGGCGACCCAGACGCCGCCGGTGCGAATGCCGATGAATCGTGGCTCGCTGATCTGCCGTTGGTTCAGGTGCTGAGTCAGGGTGCTGGCCATGGCCGGCAGCAGATCGTTGGGATTGGGTAGCATGGCGAAACTCCATATATGAACAGCTTCTGAGAGCGTAAGCGAGGCCGCCGAGGCAAGGCAAAAACAGGCGAGGAAGCGCAGTTTACGAGTTGTAAATGAGCATTGCTCGTTTCACTCGTCCTTCGGACCGCGCTGAAGCGCGTCAGCCTCTAACGGCTTTCCGAGCCTGTTTTTAACGCAGCATCGGCAACGCAGGTAGCTCTCAGCCCGTGCAGTTTTCCTCTAGCCAGCCCTGTAGCAATAAGGCGGCGGCAATGGCATCGACCGGGCGCTCGCGATAGCCGCCACTCTGGCCTTCGCGCAGGCGCTGGCCCTTGGCCTCGAAGGTGGTCAGGCGTTCGTCGTGGGTGTAGGCCGGCAGGTTGAAGCGACCGTTGAGGCGGCGGGCGAATTTCTCGGCGCGGGCGCTCATCTCGCTGGGCGTACCGTCCATGTTCAGCGGCAGGCCGACCACCACGGCGTCCGGCTGCCATTCCTTGATCAGTGCTTCGACGCGATTCCAGTCCGGTACACCGTTCTGCGCTTTGAGCACACACAACTCGCGGGCATGGCCGGTGATCACCTGGCCGACGGCGACGCCGATCTGCTTGGTGCCATAGTCGAAGCCCAGCAGCAGGCGTAGTGGCTTGTCGCTCATCAGGCGTGCCCGACCTGCGAACTCAGCAGGCTGAGGTTGACCCCCAGGCGTGCGGCTGCGGCATTGAGTCGCTGGTCGAACGGCAGGTCGAACAGAATACTGCTGTCGGCGGGGCAAGTTAGCCAGGCGTTGTCGGCCAGTTCGGCTTCCAGTTGCCCCGCGTCCCAGCCGGCGTAGCCGAGGGTGATCAGGTAGCGATCCGGGCCGCTGCCATCGGCGATGGCGAAGAGCACATCCTGCGAAGTGGACAGACCCAGCTCACCCAGCTCCAGGGTCGCCTGGAACTGCGCGCCGGCCGGGTGCAGGACGAAGCCACGGTCGGTCTGCACCGGGCCGCCAGCGAAGATCGGCAGGCTGTGGCACAGCGCCGCAGGTTCTTCATCGGGGCGTAATTGTTCGAGCACATCGGCCAGGTTCAGGCCATTTGGCTTGTTGATCACCAGGCCCATCGCACCCTGTTCGTTATGTTCGACCAGGTAGGTGACGGTCTGCGCGAAGTTCGGATCGGCCATGTGCGGCATGGCGATCAGGAAATGGTGCTTGAGCGAGATGGGGGCTGAATTCTTCATGGCCGCTAGTTTCGGCTTTAAGCAGCTGGGCTTCAAGCCATAGGGCTGTTCAGCTGTGGGGCTGGCCGACCCGATGATCGTTCCTGGTGCCAGCACGTAGCCCGGATGAAATCCGGGTGCGGTGAGGGAATTCCCGGATTTCAAGAGCGCCGTAAGGTGCGCCGCGTGTACCGGACTAGTTGCTCGACAACCGATCGCCGCGCTCGAAGCGCCAGGTGCGGATGATTTCCAGGCGGTCGATGTCGGCCAGGTCACCGGTAAAGGGGGCGTAGGGGGCGGCCAGGCGCACGATGCGTTGTGCGGCCTGGTCGAGAACCGCCTGGCCGGAGGATTCAAGCACCTGCACTTCGTACAGAGAACCATCGCGGTTGATCGACACCAGCAGGCGCAGGCTGCCGTAGATGCGCTGGCGACGGGCATCGTCCGGGTAATTGAGGTTGCCGATACGCTCGACCTTCTTGCGCCACTCGTCCTTGTACCAGGCGCCCTTGTCGCGCATGGTCGACGCGGCGTTGAGGCGATGGATCTTCGGGCGTTTGGCGTAGGCCTGAACTTCCTGGGCCAGCTCGGCTTCCAGGCTGGCGATCTCCGCCGAGAGTTGCGCTGAGTCGAATACCGGGGCTGGCCGGGCTTGCGGCACGGGCTTGGTCTCTTCCCGTTTTACCGGGGTCTTCTGCTGTTGCGGGGCGCGGGTAGCGACTGCAGCCTTCGGTGCTTCCGGCTTGGTGGCCGGTTGCTGCGGTGTGGCGGGCGGGGTGACCTTGCGCACCTCGCTGTCCTGGAACAGTGCCTGCTCGGTGGTCTTGGGCGCCGCCGCGTGCTCCAGGGTACCGCTGCCTTGCTGATTGTCCTGGGCGAGGAAGTCAGCCTCCTTGGGCTTTTCTTCGCTCTTGAAGGTAGACAGGGTGATTTCCAGCGTCTTGCTGATTTCCGGCGGTGGCTCGAGGGTGAAGCCGACGCCCAGTATCAGGGCAATATGCAGCGCTGTGGCCAGGAAAAGCGTAAACCCCAGGCGATCCGCCGGACGAACGTCGGCGGTGGAGATGGCGGGAGGGGTGGCTGCTGCGTTCATGACGTATCGAGTCTGCTTTCGAATGACGCGCAGTCTGCGGCGCGGCGCTTCAGGCTGCAAGCCTGAAGCGCCAGGCTGCCACTTGCGTCAAGCTTTATGGCAAGTTTGCTGGTGATGCTGGTGATGCTGGTGATGCTGGTGATGCTGGTGATGCTGGCGTAGGGCGGGTGCAACCCGCCGGCCAGGCAGTGGCGGGTTGCACCCGCCCTACGATCCGCGCTTTGCCGCGATGCAATCCATCAGGCGCTCACCGATACGGGTGTCGAAGGCGGCATCGATTTCGCGAATGCAGGTCGGGCTGGTGACGTTGATTTCCGTCAGGTGCTCGCCGATCACATCGAGTCCGACGAAGATCAGTCCTTTTTCGCGCAGAGTCGGGCCGACGGCGGCGGCGATCTCGCGGTCGCGCTCGGTCAGTGGTCGAGCTTCGCCGCGCCCGCCGGCGGCGAGGTTGCCGCGGGTCTCGCCGGCTGCGGGAATACGCGCCAGGCAGTAGGGGATCGGTTCGCCGTCTATCATCAGAATGCGCTTGTCGCCGTCCTTGATGGCCGGCAGGTAACCCTGCGCCATGATCTGCTGCTGGCCGTGCTGAGTCAGCGTTTCCAGAATCACCGAGAGGTTGGGGTCGCCCTCGCGGTGACGAAAGATCATCGAACCACCCATGCCATCCAGGGGTTTGAGAATGATGTCACGGTGCTCATCGGCAAACTGGCGCAGAATGTCGGGGCGCCGACTGACCAGGGTCGGAGGTGTGTATTGGGGAAACTGGGTGGCGAAGAACTTTTCATTGCAGTCGCGCAGACTCTGCGGCCGATTGACCACCAGTACGCCGTCGCGCTCAGCCTGCTCGAGCAGGTAGGTGGAGTAGACGAATTCGTTATCGAAGGGCGGATCCTTGCGCATCAGGATCACGTCGAGTTCGGCGAGCGGCGTGTCCTGCTCGGGGCCAAGGGCGAACCAGCGTTGAGGATCGTTGAACACCTCCAAAGGCCGCAGGCGAGCACGAGCTCGGCCGCGGGCTTGGTAGAGATCCTGCTGTTCCATGTAGAACAGCGACCAGCCGCGTGCTTGAGCGGCCAGCAGCATGGCCAGCGAACTGTCCTTCTTGAAGGAAATGCTGGCAATCGGATCCATGACGATCCCGAGACGAAGGCTCATGGGGGTAACTCTCCGCGAGATAGAGGGCAAAGGCCCGGTAGTTGCACCGAACGAGGCTTGTCAGGGTGGCGTCGACCGGGGTCTTGGTCAAGGGCTGGAGCTGCTCTGGCGGGCTTATAGCTTGCATGTGGAGAGTGTGCTAAAAAGGCCCGACGATTGGGTCAAGACCCATCGGCGACTGGGCCTCAGGCATACTGATAACGCGAAAATAACGACTCACCGAGGCGATGGTAGGGCGAAAATGGAACAGCATTCCGAGGGTTTGAAAGTGATGGTGATCGACGATTCGAAAACGATTCGTCGCACCGCGGAAACTCTGCTGAAAAAAGTGGGTTGTGACGTCATCACCGCGGTCGATGGCTTCGATGCCCTGGCCAAGATTGCCGACACTCACCCCAGCATCATCTTTGTCGACATCATGATGCCGCGTCTCGATGGGTATCAGACCTGTGCCCTGATCAAGAACAACAGTGCTTTCAAATCCACTCCGGTGATCATGCTGTCCTCCAAGGATGGCCTGTTCGATAAAGCCAAGGGACGCATCGTCGGTTCCGATCAATACCTGACCAAACCTTTCAGCAAGGAAGAGTTGCTCGGTGCGATCAAAGCCCACGTGCCTGACTTCACTCCGGTGGAACAAGCCTCCTGACGTGATGGCCTCAGGGCCTGCGCGCCACTTCTGTATTGGGAAACACCATGGCTCGAATTCTGATTGTTGATGACTCCCCGACCGAGATGTACAAGCTGACCGCCATGCTGGAAAAGCACGGCCATCAGGTACTGAAAGCGGAAAACGGCGCCGACGGCGTGGCCCTGGCCCGCCAGGAGAAGCCGGACGCGGTTCTGATGGACATCGTCATGCCCGGCCTCAATGGTTTCCAGGCGACTCGTCAACTGACCAAGGACGCCGAAACCAGCCACATCCCGGTGATCATCGTCACCACCAAGGATCAGGAAACCGACAAGGTCTGGGGCAAGCGCCAGGGCGCCAAGGACTACCTGACCAAGCCGGTCGACGAAGATACCTTGCTGAAAACCCTCAATGCGGTTCTGGCCGGCTGATGCCGTGCCGTCCGCGTATTAAATAAGAAGAAGGCCACGGCTGGCATGTCGGACGCGCAGACTCCTTTCCAGATCCTCTTCGAGATCGACCAGCGTTGCCGAGCCCTGGCGGCCGGTTTGCCGTCGCAACAGGCGGCGGTGCAAACCTGGAGCGGTATCGGTTTTCGCATGGGCGAGCGATTCTTCGTCGCGCCGATGGGGGAAGTGGGTGAAGTCCTGCATGAACCACGCTACACCCTGCTGCCGGGGGTGAAGGGTTGGGTCAAAGGGGTGGCCAACGTGCGTGGCCGCCTGCTGCCGATCATGGATCTGTGTGGATTCTTCGGCAATGAACTGTCGCCGCTGCGCAAGCTGCGGCGAATTCTGGTGGTCGACCACCAGGAAATCTTCGCTGGCCTGACGGTCGACGAAGTTTTCGGCATGCAACATTTCCCCGTGGATGCATTTTCAGAACAACTGCCGCCTCTCGAGGCGAGCATTGCGCCGTTTATCCACGGAGTCTTTCAACGGGAACAGCCCTGGTTGGTGTTCAGCCCTCATGCGTTGACGGCGGATCCGGGCTTTCTCGATGTTGCCTATTAATAGATTTTCGGTTGGGTCGGTTCTTCCGACCCTTTGGCGTTACATGGGAACCGTAGTGCGGTCGGTCCAGGCGGGGGCCAGATAATGAAAAAATTCAATGCAGGCAATTTGTTGGTCGGGGCACGCAGTAGCACGCTGATCGCGGCGCTGTTCGTCGTGCTCATCGTTTCCATCGTGCTGTTGTTCGCGAACTTCGCCTACATCAACACCCAGTCCAACTACGATACCGAGTACATCAGCCACTCCGGTGAGCTGCGCGTACTGTCCCAGCGTATCGCCAAGAACGCCACCGAGGCCGCGGCGGGTACCGCCGAAGCTTTCGGCCTGCTGCGCGATGCCCGTAACGACTTCCAGCAGCGCTGGGGTTACCTGACCGACGGCGATGCCAGCAGCGGCTTGCCGCCGGCACCCGAGTCGGTGCAGGCGCAGATGGCCGCCGTGCAACAGGACTGGGACAGCCTGAGGCAGAACACCGACGCCATTCTCGCCAGCGAGCAGACCGTACTGTCGTTGCACCAGGTAGCCGCCACCCTGGCGGAAACCATTCCGCAGCTGCAGGTCGAGTACGAGGAAGTGGTCGACATCCTGCTGGAAAGCGGCGCACCGGCTGCCCAGGTATCGGTCGCCCAGCGGCAGTCGCTGCTGGCCGAACGTATCCTTGGCTCGGTGAACAAGGTGCTGGCCGGTGACGAGGACTCGGTACAGGCCGCCGACATGTTCGGCCGCGACGCCAGCCTGTTCGGTCGTGTACTGGCGGCGATGCTCGAAGGCAACGCGGCGATGGAAATCAGCCAGGTGACCGACGAGGAAGCCCTCGAGCGTCTGGCCGAGATTTCCGAGCTGTTCGAATTCGTATCCGGTTCGGTGGACGAGATTCTCGAGACCTCGCCGGAACTGTTCCAGGTGCGTGAATCGGCGAACTCCATCTTCACCGTGTCGCAGACCCTGCTGGACAAGGCATCCGAGTTGGCCAGCGGCTTCGAAGACCTGGCCGACGGTCGTGCCCTCAACACCCTGTTCGGCTACGTGCTGGGCGGCCTGGCGCTGGGTTCGATCATCCTCATCGGCCTGGTGATGGTGCGCGAGACCAACCGTCGTCTGGCCGAAACCGCCGAGAAGAACGAGCGTAACCAGGCGGCGATTCTGCGTCTGCTCGACGAAATCGCCGACCTCGCCGACGGTGACCTGACCGTGGCCGCGACGGTAACCGAAGATTTCACCGGTGCCATCGCTGACTCCATCAACTACTCCATCGACCAGCTGCGTGACCTGGTAGCGACCATCAACCTGACCGCCGTTCAGGTAGCCGGTGCAGCCCAGGAAACCCAGGCCACGGCGATGCACCTGGCCGAGGCTTCCGAGCACCAGGCGCAGGAAATTGCCGGCGCCTCCGCGGCGATCAACGAAATGGCCGTGTCGATTGACCAGGTATCGGCGAACGCCTCGGAATCCTCCGCGGTAGCGGAACGTTCCGTAGCGATCGCCAACAAGGGCAACGAAGTCGTACACAACACCATCACCGGCATGGATAACATCCGTGAGCAGATTCAGGACACCTCGAAGCGGATCAAGCGCCTCGGTGAGTCGTCCCAGGAGATCGGTGACATCGTTAGCCTGATCAACGACATTGCCGACCAGACCAACATCCTCGCACTGAACGCCGCGATCCAGGCGTCCATGGCCGGTGATGCGGGCCGCGGCTTCGCCGTGGTAGCGGACGAGGTACAACGCCTCGCAGAACGTTCCTCGGCGGCGACCAAGCAGATCGAGGCGCTGGTAAAAACCATTCAGACCGACACCAACGAAGCCGTTATCTCCATGGAGCAGACGACTTCCGAAGTGGTGCGCGGTGCCCGCCTGGCGCAGGACGCCGGGGTGGCACTGGAAGAGATCGAGAAGGTATCGAAAACCCTCGCGGCCCTCATCCAGAACATCTCCAACGCCGCCCGTCAGCAGGCCTCTTCGGCCGGCCACATTTCCAACACCATGAACGTGATCCAGGAGATCACCTCGCAGACGTCCTCGGGTACCACCGCCACCGCCAAGAGCATTGGTAACCTGGCCAAGATGGCCAGTGAGATGCGCAAGTCGGTGTCCGGCTTCACCCTGCCAGACGCCTGATAAAGGAGCGCGGTGGCTGGCTGCAGCTACCGCAACACAGCCATGACCCAGGGCGAAGGTATGCAGTCAGCGGGCGTGTGGGCGTTGCGCCCGGTGGCCGATATGTCGCAAGCCGATTTCCACGACTGGCAGACGCTGCTCGAAGCGCGAACCGGTGTGGTGATCAGCGAGCAACGGCGCGCGTTTCTGCAGACCAACCTGAGTGCGCGCATGCGCGAACTGGGCGTCACGGACTACGCCAGCTACTACCGTCAGGTCACCGATGGCCCGCGAGGCGCGGTGGAGTGGTCGACCCTGCTGGATCGTCTGACCGTGCAGGAAACCCGCTTCTTCCGTCATCCGCCCTCCTTCGAGGTGCTGACGCAGTACCTGCAGGAGCGGCTGGCCGCCGGCTTGGGTAAACCCTGGGAATTGTGGAGCGTGGGTTGCTCCAGTGGTGAAGAGCCCTATTCGCTGGCGATCCTGGCGGCCGAGGCATTGCAGGGCAGTGAGTTGCCCGAGCATTTCGCCGTGACGGGTACCGATATCAGCCAGGGGGCGTTGAGCAAGGCGCGTGAGGCCTGCTACTCGCAACGCCGCCTGGAGCAGGTAAGTGACGATCTGCGCGAGCGCTATTTTCTCGCTCAGGCCGATGGACGTTTCAAGGTGGTATCGAGCCTGGCTGCGCGGGTGTGCTGCGCCCGGCTCAACGTGCTGGAACTGGCTAAGGCGCCGATGTCCGGCATGGACGTGATTTTCTGTCAGAACTTGCTGATCTATTTCCGCCGCTGGCGTCGCCGCGACATCCTCAACCGCCTGGCCGAGAGCCTGGCGCCAGGAGGGTTGCTGGTGGTGGGTGTGGGTGAAGTAGCCGGTTGGCAGCATCCGGAGCTGGTACCGGTTGCCGACGAGCGAGTTCTGGCGTTTACCCGCAAGGGATAAGGCCAAGTTTATGAGTGGAGTGGCTATGGGTGATCGGCATGATTATGTCGCCCTGGAGTGGGTCAAAGGCGAAATCGCGGAAACCCTGAAGCAGGCGCGACAGGCCCTGGAGGCGTTCGTCGAGAACCCGCAGGATCCGACGCGTATGCGTTTCTGCCTGACTTACGTGCACCAGGTTCACGGCACCTTGCAGATGGTCGAATTCTACGGCGCCGCTCTGCTCGCCGAGGAAATGGAGCAGCTGGCCAAGGCGCTGATGGAAGGTCGCGTGGCCAATCAGGGCGAGGCCCTGGAAGTGCTGATGCAGGCCATCCTGCAGTTGCCTGTGTACCTTGACCGTATCCAGACCGCCCGCCGCGACCTGCCGATGGTCGTGTTGCCGCTGCTCAACGATCTGCGCGCCGCTCGCGGCGAGAAGCTGCTGTCGGAAACCAGCCTGTTCTCCCCTGACATGTCCGTCCGTCTGCCGGCGTTGTCCGAAGGTGGCCTGGCACACCTGCGTACCGCCGAGCTGCCGGTACTGTTGCGCAAGCTGCGGCAGATGCTGCAGATGGCACTGGTCGGCATCATTCGTAATCAGGATCTGGCCACCAACCTTGGCTACATGGCGCGCGTCTTCGCCCGCCTGGAAAACCTGTGCAAGGAAGCCCCGCTGGGCAGCCTGTGGCAGATCGCCTCCGGTATGGTCGAAGGCCTGGCCAATGGCAGCGTGGTCAACGGCACGTCGGTGCGCACCCTGCTGCGTCAGGTCGACAAGGAGCTCAAGCGTCTGGTCGAGCAGGGCGCCGATGGCATCAACCAGGCCGCTCCCGATGAACTGACCAAGAACCTGCTGTTCTACGTGGCCAAGGCGCCGGCGCAATCGCCACGCATCCGTGCCCTGAAGGAACAATACCGCCTCGACGAAGCCCTGCCGGACACCGAAGTGGTGGACGAGGAGCGGGCCCGCCTGGCCGGCCCTGATCGCGATGCCATGCGCTCGGTGGTGGCGGCGCTGTGCGAAGAACTGGTGCGGGTCAAGGACAGCCTCGATCTGTTCGTACGCAGTGATCGTAGCCAGGCCAGTGAGCTGGACGGTTTGCTCGCGCCACTCAAGCAGATCGCCGACACCCTCGCGGTACTGGGCTTCGGCCAGCCGCGCAAAGTGATTCTCGACCAGATCGACGTGATTCATGGCCTGTCTCTTGGCCAGCGCGAGCCGAGCGATGCGGTACTGATGGATGTCGCCGGTGCGCTGCTCTATGTCGAAGCCACGCTGGCCGGCATGGTCGGCCCGAGCGACGACAACCAGAACGAGCAGAGCCACCTGCCGACCACCGACGTGGCGCAGATTCACCAGTTGGTGATTAAAGAGGCGCGCAATGGCCTGGAACAGGCCAAGGACGCGATCATCGAGTTCATCGCCTCGCAGTGGAACCATGAGCACCTGGCCCGCGTGCCCGAGTTGCTCACCCAGGTGCGTGGCGGATTGGCGATGATCCCGCTGCAGCGCGCGGCCGATCTGCTCAACGCCTGCAACCGCTATATTCAGGAACAGCTGCTGGCGCGCAAGGCCGTGCCCAACTGGCAGAGCCTGGACACCCTGGCCGACGCCATCACCAGCGTCGAGTACTACCTCGAGCGTCTGGCCGAAGATCATGGCACCCAGGGTGACCTGATCCTCGATGTCGCCGAAGAAAGCCTGGAGACCCTGGGCTATCCACTCAAGGAAAAACCGTCGGTCCTCGATCGCGTCGAGCCGCAGCAAGAATCCCTGGCGCCGTTGGCCGATCCGCTTCAGGAAATCGAACTGCTGGGCGCCGAGGACGATCAACTCGGAGAGCCGCTGGCCTTCGAACCGGACGCATTACCGCTGGAAGCCGGTAGTGATCTGGAGTTGCTCGACGCCGAGCCGCAACTGGGCGATATGCCGTCGCTGGGCGAGCCGGCGGACGAGCTCACCTTCGACCTGGGTGAACTCGAAGAGCTGCCGCCTTTGCAGGCTGACGCCGAACTGCCGTCGCTGACAGTCGAAGCCGTACCCGATCTGGAATTCGAAGAGCTGAGCCTGGAGCAACTGGACGCCGCGCCGCAGTGGGATGAGTTGGAGTTGGCCGAGCTGGAGTTGCCGGAGGTCGAGCTACCCAGCTTGCCCGAAGCCACTCTGGAGCTCGAAGAGCCGACCGCGGAGAAACCTCTGTCGATGGCTGACGTGATGGCCGCCCCCGTGCAGGCGATCAACCCACCTGCCGCCGATGTACCGCCAAGCCTGCTACCGCCGCCGGCCGATGAGGAACCGGTTGACGAAGAGTTGCTGGAAGTCTTTATCGAAGAAGCCGGTGAAGTGCTGGAAACCATCGCCGAGTACCTGCCGCA
Organism: Pseudomonas mendocina; assembly: GCF_003008615.1. Classification (NCBI taxonomy): domain Bacteria; kingdom Pseudomonadati; phylum Pseudomonadota; class Gammaproteobacteria; order Pseudomonadales; family Pseudomonadaceae; genus Ectopseudomonas; species Ectopseudomonas mendocina. Next base: position 1,723,929 of record NZ_CP027657.1, on the reverse strand, counting down.
GTGGCAGGCCGACACTGGCAACAAGGACGCGCTGATCGAAGTGCGTCGTGCCTTCCACACCCTCAAGGGGAGTGGGCGCATGGTGCGCGCGCTGATCATCGGCGAGTTGGCCTGGTCGATCGAGAACCTGCTCAATCGCGTGCTGGATCGCAGCATCGAGCCGAACGAGCCCGTGCAGCAGGTGGTGCTCGACGTGGTGGCGCTGATGCCGGCGCTGGTCGACGAGTTCGCCGCCAAGGCGCAGCGCCAGCGTGACGATGTCGATCTGCTGGCTGCCACCGCGCATGCATTGGCCAAGGGGCTGACGCCCCCAAAATCTGACGCCCCGGCCGCCCCACAGGTAGCCGAGCCCGCGGGCGTTATCGACGCTACCGACACCGTCGAGGATCCCTTGTCGCCTGGCGATGAGCTGCTCGATGGCGAGCCCCTCGATCCGCAGTTGCTGGAGATTTTCCGTAACGAGGCGGAAACCCATCTGGATACGCTGGTGGGTTTCCTCGCCGACTGCGCGCAGGAGCTACCACAGCCGGTCACCGACGACCTGCAGCGAGCTTTGCACACGCTCAAGGGCAGTGCCTACATGGCCGGTATCCTGCCGGTGGCGGAAATTGCCGCGCCGTTGGAGAAGCTGGTCAAGGAGTTCAAAACCAACCTGATTCAGGTGGATCTGAGCGCCGCAGAGTTGCTCAGCCGCGCTGAACAGCTTTTCCGTGTTGGTCTGGAAAACCTGGAGAGCCAACCGCTGGCGCCCATCGACGGGGCAGGGGCGTTTCTCGCTCGTGTGCAGGCGCTGCATCATGAGCGTCTGGCCAGTGCAGAGGGCGAGCGCCTGGCGCAGAGCGGCGAAAGCCGCGATCCCCAACTGATCAGCATTTTCCTTGCCGAGGGCATGGATATCCTGCTTGATGCCGAGGATCTGCTGCGCAAATGGCGCGAGCATCCGTCCGAGCGTCAGGAGCTGTCCGCGTTGCTGGAGGAGCTGACCACCCTCGGCCGTGGTGCCGAGATGGCCGAGCTGCCGCAGATCGACGAGCTGTGCGAGGCGCTACTGGATCTGTACGGTGCCGTCGAAGAGGGCAGCCTGGCCGTCAGTGAACGCTTCTTCGACGAGGCGGAAAAAGCTCACGAAGCGCTGATCGACATGATGGATCAGGTTGCCGCGGCGCTGCAGGTTACGGCTCAGCCCGAACGCGTGCAGGCGCTACGCGACCTGCTGAGTGAGGCCATCGATCCCGATACCCTGGCCCTGCTCGCGCCTGGCGCACAGGGGCTTGAAGTGGTCGAGTTGGATCATGCCACTGCCGAGCTGGAACAGTTCGAGGCATTGTCGAGCGAACCGGAAACGGCAGAGCCGAGCGCAGCCCTTGCTTCCTCTGAGCGGGCCGAAGAGCTTGCCGTGGAGCCCGAGGCGCCAATCGGTTTCAGCCCTGCGGAGGCCGATCTCGACGAGGAAATGGTCGAAATCTTCCTCGAAGAAGCTGTCGATATTCTGGAAAGTGCCGGTCAGGCGCTGGAGCGCTGGTTGAGCGAGCCGGACAACACCCTGCCGCTGTCCTCGCTGCAGCGTGATTTGCACACCCTCAAGGGTGGTGCGCGAATGGCTGCTATCCGCCCGATCGGCGACCTGGGCCATGAGCTCGAATCGCTCTACGAAGGGCTGGTTGACCGTCGTTACAACCACTCCGCTGAACTGGGCAGTCTGCTGCAGCAGAGCCATGATCGCCTGGCACTGATGCTCGACCAGTTGCAGGCTCGTCAGCCGTTGGTCTCCGGTGATGACCTGATCCAGGCGATTCGCCAGTTCCGCCAGGGCGGTAGCCCGCAAAGTCTGTCGGCCGCGGCGGTTCAGTTTGAGCCGGCATTCGATGATGCGCCTGAGGAGGTGCTCGACGTCCAGCTGGACGAGGACGAGCTGCCGCCACTGGCGTTGGTCGAAGATGAGAGCGGGCTTGATCAGGTCGCGGAAATCCCGCTCGATGAAGAGCAGGGCTCATCCGATGACGCCCTGTCGATGCCCATTGCTGAAGAACTGCCGGCACTGAGCGAAGCCGTCGCCGAGCCCGAGCCGCCAGCCGTTGCGTCGACGAGCTGGCATGAGGATCGCGATCCCGAGTTGGTGGAAATCTTCCTGGAAGAAGGTTTCGACATCATCGATAGCGCCGGCTCTGCCTTGCAGCGCTGGATGGCCGACGTAGACAACAGCCTGGAACTGGAAGCCCTGCAGCGTGACCTGCATACCCTCAAGGGTGGTGCACGCATGGCCGAGATTCGCGAGATCGGCGATCTGGCACACGAGCTGGAATTCCTTTACGAAGGGCTCGGTGGCGGCCGCCTGCGCGCCAGTCCCGAACTGTTCACCTTGTTGCAGGCCTGCCATGACCGCCTGGCGGAGATGCTCGAAGCCGTTCGCGGCCAGCGTCCGGTGCCCTCGGGTGATGCGCTGATCGAGACCATCAAGCGCTTTCGCGCCAACCCCGATGAGCAGTTGAGCATGCCCTCGGCAGTGCAGCTCAAGGCTGTGGTCGAGAGCGATGAAACCGAGGAGGCTGACAGCGACATCCTCGACATCTTCCTGGAGGAAGGTGATGACCTGCTCGAAGCGATGGAAGCGGCCATCGGCCGTTGGGAAGAACATCGTGACGACGGTAATGCCATCGACGAGATGCTGCGCATCCTGCACACCCTCAAGGGCGGTGCGCGCTTGGCCGGGCAGAAACGTCTGGGCGACATGAGTCATGACTTCGAACAGCATCTCAGCGAGGCCCTGCAACAGGGGGCTCCGTGGCCGGAAAGTCTGTTCCTCGACGTACAGTCCGGTTTCGAGGGGCTGCAACAGGAACTCGATCTGTTGCGTCAGCGGCTCAGTGACAGCCTCGCCGATGAGCCGCCTGCAGCTGCTGAGCCTGTCGAGCCTGAAGCCGCTGTGCCGAGTCTGGTCACTCCGATTGTCGCGGCCAGTGAGCTGCCGTCGCAGGTGCAGGCGCCCAAGGTGTTGCCATTCGTGCAGCGTGCGCAGGAGGCCGCTCAGGAAGCGGCTGCCCGCCGCGCTCCGCAGGAGCTGGTCAAGGTACCGGCCGAGCTGCTCGAAGGCCTGGTCAACCTGGCCGGTGAGACCTCGATCTTCCGTGGCCGCGTCGAGCAGCAGGTCAGTGACGTCAGCTTCACCCTGAGTGAGATGGAAGCCACCATCGACCGGGTACGCGACCAACTGCGTCGTCTCGACACCGAAACCCAGGCGCAGATTCTCAGCCGCTATCAGGCCGAGGCCGAGCGCGCGGGTTATGAGGATTTCGACCCGCTGGAAATGGATCGCCATTCGCAGCTGCAACAGCTTTCCCGTGCGCTGTTCGAATCGGCCTCCGACTTGCTCGACCTGAAAGAAACCCTGGCGGCGAAGAACCGCGACGCCGAGACCCTGCTGTTGCAACAGGCGCGGGTCAACACCGAACTGCAGGAAGGCCTGATGCGCACCCGCATGGTGCCATTCGACCGCCTGGTGCCGCGTTTGCGGCGTATCGTCCGGCAGGTGGCTGGCGAGTTGGGCAAGCAGGTCGAGTTCGTCGTCGGCAACGCCGAAGGGGAAATGGATCGCACGGTGCTTGAACGTATCGTCGCGCCGCTGGAGCACATGCTACGCAACGCCGTCGACCATGGCATCGAATCTGTCGAGGCGCGCCGCGCCGCAGGTAAGTCGGACACCGGCACCATTCGCCTGAACCTCGGTCGTGAGGGCGGCGATATCGTCCTGACGCTGGATGATGACGGCGGCGGTATTCGCCTGGAGGCCGTGCGGCGCAAGGCCATCGAACGTGGCCTGATGGATGTCGACAGCGACCTCAGTGACCACGAGGTGCTGCAGTTCATCCTCGAGGCCGGCTTCTCCACGGCGGAGAAGGTCACGCAGATTTCCGGCCGCGGCGTCGGCATGGACGTGGTGCACTCGGAGGTCAAGCAGCTCGGTGGCTCGATGAGCATCGATTCGGCTGTAGGCCAAGGCACGCGCTTCACCATTCGTCTGCCGTTCACCGTGTCTGTGAACCGCGCGTTGATGGTGTACTCGGGCGAAGACCTCTACGCCATCCCGCTGAATACCATCGAAGGTATCGTGCGCGTTTCGCCCTACGAGCTTGAGGCATACTACGCCCCCGATGCGCCGCGCTTCGAATACGCCGGGCAGGCCTACGAGCTGAAGTACCTGGGGGATCTGCTGAACAATGGTCAGCACCCGAAACTGGTGGGCCAGAGCCTGCCGCTGCCGGTGATCCTGGTGCGTTCCAGCGAACACGCCGTGGCGGTACAGGTGGACAGCCTGGCCGGTTCGCGCGAGATCGTGGTGAAAAGCCTCGGCCCGCAGTTCGCCGGGGTGCACGGTATCTCCGGTGCGACCATCCTCGGTGACGGCCGCGTGGTGGTGATTCTCGATCTGCTCGCCACCATTCGCGTGCTGCACGCGCACCTGCTGACCCAGCTGACTCCACGTCTGGCCTCGCGCCAGGTGGCGATCAGCGAAGAGGTGGAAATCGACCGGCCGACCCTGGTCATGGTGGTGGACGACTCGGTCACCGTGCGCAAGGTCACCAGCCGTCTGCTCGAGCGTAACGGCATGAACGTGATGACCGCCAAGGACGGGGTGGATGCCATTGCCCAACTGCAGGAGCACAAGCCCGACATCATGCTGCTGGACATCGAGATGCCGCGCATGGATGGCTTCGAGGTGGCCACCCTGGTGCGCCACGACGATGGCTTGAAGGATCTGCCGATCATCATGATCACCTCGCGTACCGGTGAAAAACACCGCGAGCGCGCCATGGCCATCGGCGTCAACGAATACCTCGGCAAGCCCTATCAGGAGTCCTTGCTGCTCGACACCATTGCACAGTTGGTGGATAGCCACCGGGTCAAACGGACATGACAGAGAAAACCGCGGCACGTATTGCAGTGATCGCCGACACCTCGCTGCAGCGCCATGTGTTGCAGCAGGCGCTGGCCGGCAGTGGTTATCAGGTGGTGCTCAATAGCGACCCGGCACGTCTCGACGAGGACGCCCTGGCCGCCTGCGAGACCGACCTGTGGCTGGTGGATCTGGCTCAGTCGGAAGATTCGCCACTGGTTGACAGCCTGCTGGAGCATGCCAGCGCGCCGGTGCTGTTCGGCGAAGGCCATGCGCCCGAACGTCATTCTGAAAATTATCCGCGCTGGGAGCGACGCCTGTTCGGCAAGCTCAAGCGTCTGGTCGGCGATCCGGCGGAGGCGGTTGGCCCGAGCCTGCAGGCATTGTTTGACGAGGCGCAGCGTCCAGCTCGCCTGGAATTGCCACAGGCCTTGGCAGACACACCGCTCAAGGCCGGCGAGCCGGCGCGCCAAGTCTGGTTGCTGGCGGCTTCGCTGGGTGGCCCGGCGGCGGTCAAGGCGTTTCTCGACGCCCTGCCGGGTGGACTGCCCATCGGCTTCATCTATGCCCAGCATATCGATGCCAGCTTCGAAGCCGTGCTGCCGCAGGCGGTTGGCCGGCATAGCCAGTGGCGCGTCAATCCGGCGCGCCAGGGGGATCCGGTACGTTGCGGCGAAGTGGTGATTGCGCCCATCGCACGTGAACTGGGATTCGCCGAGGACGGTGCCATGCAGGTCGCTGAACGCGGCTGGCCGGAGCCCTACAGCCCGTCCATCGACCAGATGATGCTCAATCTGGCGCAGCAGTTCGGTGCCCAGTGTGGGGTAATTGCCTTCAGCGGCATGGGCAGTGATGGCAGTGCTGCGGCCGCCTACGTCAAGCGCCAGGGTGGGGTGATCTGGACTCAGCGCGCCGACAGCTGTGCCAGTCCGAGTATGCCAGACAGCCTGCGCGAGGGCGGCTACAGCAGCTTCAGCGCCGACCCGCGTGAACTGGCCGTAGCCCTGGTCAATCATCTTGCGGAAAACTGCAGCTGACAGGGCCGTTGGCCCGTATAGGACATTCTCATGAGCCAAGCCGTCGCCACCCAGAACAGCGCTACCAGCCTCACCAGCTTGCTAGTGCCTCTGGCCGACCGCACCCTGCTGTTGCCCAACGTCGCGGTAGCCGAGCTGATTCCCTACCGCGCCCCGCAGGTCAGTGAAGGCACGCCAGACTGGTTTCTCGGCCAGATCGCCTGGCGTGATCTGCGTCTGCCACTGTTGTCCTTCGAAGCTGCCAGTGGTGGGCAGGCGAAGGTTGCCAGCGGCGCGCGGGTGGCGGTGATCAACGCATTGGGCGGGCGGCCCAAGGTCAAGTTCATCGCCCTGTTGGTACAGGGGATTCCGCGTTCCTTGAAGGTCGGCAACGATCTGGCTGCGGCCGATGTCGATCTGGCGCCGCTGGAATTGGGCGCCGCGCGCGTTGGTGAGGATGTCGTGCGGATTCCCGACCTGGTCGGGCTGGAGCAGTTGCTGGCGGATGCCGGGTTGATCTGACGGTTTGAGTACCCGTCGCTGCCTGATCCAATTCGACATGCCTGCCGGTCATTCGTCAGACGGCTATTGCCGCGACGATTCATTCCCCTGAAAGGGTTGTTGGCTTGGCCGCGCCGAGTACGATTCTGGCCACTATGAAGTGAAAAATCCTGCAAGGGCGAGGCCCTTACAGGATGCGGATGGCCCCGGTGCATACCGGGGCTCACTTGCCTGCGCGCAGACGATCAGTTACGTGGTTGCTGGGCCTCATTGCCTTGCAGGCTGTCGTTCTGCTCGATCCGCAGGTTGATCGCGGCCGGGTCGTTGGTCCAGTAGTCGGCGTTCTTGATGCCGAGCTTCACCGGATCGAACACCGGATCCTTACCTTGCGCCTGCTGCTCCTCATAATCCTTGAGGCACTTGTAGGCAATCTTGTGCATCAGCACGATGGCGATGATGTTCAGCCAGGCCATCAGGCCTACACCGAGGTCACCCAGATCCCAGGCGACGGTGGCGCTGCGCACGGTGCCATAGACGGTCGCGACGATGATGCCGAGTTTCAGCAGCAGGGTCAGAATGGGGCGTTTTACCTTGCGGTTGATATAGGCGATGTTGGTTTCGGCGATGTAGTAGTACGCCAAGATGGTGGTGAAGGCGAAGAAGAACAGAGCGATGGCGACGAAGATGTTACCGAAGCCTGGCATCACGTTCTCCATGGCCGTCTGGACGTAACCAGGGCCGGCTGCGACGCCGGCAATGCCGGTGAACAGCGGAGTACCGTCAGGTGCCTGCACGTTGTACTGGCCGGTGATCAGCAGCATGAACGCCGTGGCGGAGCAGACGAATAGGGTGTCGATATAGACCGAGAAGCCTTGCACCAGGCCTTGCTTGACCGGGTGGCTGACGGCTGCAGCTGAGGAGGCGTGCGGACCGGTTCCCTGGCCGGCTTCGTTGGAATAAACGCCACGCTTGACTCCCCACTGAATGGCCAGGCCAACGATTGCGCCGAAACCGGCCTCGAGGCCGAAGGCGCTCTTGAAGATCAGCGCCATTACGCCCGGCAACTGCTCGATGTGCAGAAGAATGATGACCAGTGCGACCAGGATGTAGCCCAGCGCCATGAACGGCACCACCACCTGGGTGAAGTGGGCGATACGCTTCACGCCACCGAAGATGATCATGCCAAGCAGGATGGCCAGCAGGGCGGCGGTGACGGTGGGTTCCATGCCGAATGCGGTATGCGCACTAGAGGCGATGGAGTTGGCCTGTACGCCTGGCAGCAAGAGGCCGCAGGCGAATACGGTAACGATGGCAAACAGCCAGGCATACCACTTCATGCCGAGGCCGCGCTCGATGTAGAAGGCTGGGCCACCGCGGTACTCGCCGTTGAGTTTCTCCTTGTACACCTGGCCAAGAGTGGATTCGATGAAGGCTGAACTGGCGCCCAGGAAGGCCACCATCCACATCCAGAACACTGCGCCGGGGCCGCCAAAGGTGATGGCCGTGGCCACGCCCGCGATATTGCCGGTACCCACACGTCCAGCGAGGGTCATGGTCAGGGCCTGGAAGGAGGTGATGCCATGTTCATCGGTTTTGCCGCTGAACATCAGGCGGATCATTTCTTTGAAGTGGCGAACCTGGAGGAAGCGGCCGCGCAAGGAGAAGTAGAGTCCGACGCCGAGGCACAGGTAAATCAGCGCAGAGCTCCAGACATACCCATTGAGGGTAGAGACCAGTTCGTTCATGCAATGCTCCTGGGCATGAGGTCGCCTTTTGAGCGAGACTCAAGCCTCTTGATTGTTATTCGAAGGGAGAACGACACCATTAGAGTGCCGAACTTGGTCGAGCACGGTTTGCCGGTAAGACTGTCGTGCATCGGGCGCGCAGAGAATGACAAAGACTTCTTTTCTTGCAATCTTCCAAGGTCGCATTTTGTTACGTCAACGCGACATCCTAGGCCTGCAGGTCGCCCCAGAGCTGTTGGGCGATGCTAAGGGCGACCACGGGAGCAGTTTCCGTGCGCAGTACACGCGATCCCAGGCGTGCTGCCTGGAAACCACTGTTGAGCGCCTGGGTCACCTCATCCTCGCTCAGGCCGCCCTCTGGGCCGATCAGGATCGCTAGGGCGCTTGGTTTCGCGTGGCTCTGCAGGGGGGCTGCGACGGGGTGCAAGACCAGTTTCAGATCCGCCTCGGCCCGCTGCAGCCACGCGTCCATTTCCAGCGGCGGATGGATCACAGGCAGTACCGAGCGCCCGCATTGCTCGCAGGCACTGATGGCCACCTGGCGCCAATGGGCCATGCGCTTGTCGGCGCGTTCGTCCTTCAGGCGCACCTCGCAGCGGGCAGAGACGATCGGGGTGATTTCCGCTGCGCCCAGTTCGGTGGCCTTCTGGATCGCCCAATCCATGCGCTCGCCACGTGACAGGCCCTGGCCGAGGTGAATACGCAGCGGTGATTCGGCCAGGCCGTCGATGGCTTCACGCAACTCGACGCGTACGTTCTTCTTGCCCACCTCGATCAGCTCGCCCAGGTATTCCCGACCGCTGCCGTCGAACAGCTGCACGGCATCGCCTACCGCATGGCGCAGTACGCGGCCGATGTAATGGGCCTGCGCCTCGGGCAGCTCGTGCTGGCCGAGGGAGAGCGGGGCATCGATAAAGAAGCGGGAGAGGCGCATGACGTATCAACCTTGAACAGAGGCGCGAATTCTAGCCGTAGGGTGTGCTGTGCGCACCTCACCCCGGATCGCGATGATCGGGGTAACGGTTGTCCACCGCCACGCTGACGGACGAGCGTGTGGCGATATCGATGCCTTCACTGGCCACCTCGGCGAGGAAGTCGATCTCTTCTGGAGTGATCACGTAGGGCGGCAGGAAATACACCACACTGCCCAGCGGGCGCAGCAGCGCACCGCGCTCCAGTGCGTGCTGGTACACGCGCAGGCCACGCCGCTCCTGCCAGGGGTAGGCCGCCTTGCTGGATTTGTCCTGCACCATCTCGATGGCCAGGGCCATGCCGGTCTGGCGCACTTCGGCGACGTTAGGGTGATCGATCAGGTGTGTGGTGGCGCTGGCCATGCGCGCGGCCAGGGCCTTGTTGCGCTCGATCACGTGGTCATCGCGGAAGATGTCCAGCGTCGCCAGGGCGGCGGCGCAGGCTAGCGGGTTGCCGGTGTAGGTGTGCGAGTGCAGGAAGGCGCGGAGGGTGGTGTAATCGTCATAGAAGGCGCCATAGACCTCATCGGTGGTCAGCACCGCAGCCATCGGCAGGTAGCCGCCGGTCAGCGCCTTGGACAGCACCAGGAAGTCAGGGGTGATGCCGGCCTGCTCGCAGGCGAACATCGTGCCGGTGCGGCCGAAGCCAACGGCGATTTCGTCATGGATGAGGTGCACGCCGTAGCGGTCGCAGGCGTCGCGCAGCAGCCTGAGGTAGATCGGGTGATACATGCGCATGCCGCCAGCGCCCTGGATCAGTGGTTCGACGATCACCGCTGCGACCTCATGATGATGGTCGGCCAGCGTATGCTCCATATGGGCGAACATCGCGCGCGAATGCTCTTCCCAGCTCATGCCCTCCGGGCGCAGATAACAGTCGGGACTCGGCACCTTGAGCGTGTCGAGTAGCAAGGGTTTGTAGGTGTCGGTGAACAGCGACACGTCGCCCACCGACATCGCGGCTACCGTTTCCCCGTGGTAGCTGTTGCTCAACGTGACGAAGCGCTTCTTGCTCGCCTGGCCGCTGTTGAGCCAGTAGTGAAAGCTCATCTTCAGCGCTACTTCGATGCCCGAGGAGCCGTTGTCGGCATAGAACACCTTGTTCAGGCCGGCCGGGGTGATCTGCACCAGGCGCTCGGACAGCTCGATGACCGGTTGATGGGTGAAGCCGGCGAGCATCACGTGTTCGAGATTTTCCAGCTGATCACGGATGCGCGCGTTGATGCGTGGGTTGGCGTGGCCGAAGACGTTGACCCACCAGGAGCTGACTGCATCCAGATAGCGTTTGCCGTCGAAGTCCTCCAGCCATACGCCGGAGGCCTTGCGGATCGCGACCAGCGGCAGGCGCTCGTGATCCTTCATCTGAGTGCAGGGGTGCCACAACACGTCGAGGTCGCGTTGCATCCAGTGGTCATTGAGGCTCATGAGAAATCTCCCTGTGTTCGGCGGCACAGCCTACCAGAAGCGGCCTGTGGGACGCGGTCGATACCGTTGGTCTGCCGCAATATGCCGTCTGCTCCAGAGGTGACGAACTTTGCCACGCAGGCTTCGTACTAAGCTCATCGACTTGAATGCGTCGGGATGAGATATCGCATTTCTCGATGTTTCATAGCAAAATTTTCCGCTTTAAATCGATATATTTGCCGTTAGTCTTGCTCGGACACTGAATTAGGGAAGCCCTCCATGCAATGGCGCAATACCTCTGCTCGTTATGGTCTGGTCAGCGTCGTGCTGCACTGGCTGGTGGCGTTGGCCGTGTTCGGTCTGTTCGCCCTCGGCTTCTGGATGGTGGGGCTCAGCTACTACGACCCGTGGCGTCAGAGCGCGCCTGATCTGCACAAGAGCATCGGCATCGTGCTGTTTGTCGTGATGCTGCTGCGGGTGCTATGGCGCCTGTTCAATCCGGCTCCGGCGGCCCTGGCCAGCCATAGTCAGCTCACTCGCCTGGCCTCCAAGCTGGGTCATGGCGTTCTCTATTTCGGCCTGTTCGGCGTGATGATCTCCGGTTACCTGATTTCCACCGCCGATGGTCGTGGTATCGAAGTATTTGGCCTGTTCAGCGTGCCGGCGACCCTGAGCGGTATCGCGCAACAGGAAGACATTGCCGGTGCGATCCACGAATACCTGGCCTGGGGCCTGGTGATCTTTGCCGGGCTGCATGGCCTGGCGGCGATCAAACACCATTTCATCGACCGCGACAGCACCCTGCTGCGGATGTTCGGGCGCTGACGCATTAATAACCGGGCCAATGCCCACCTAGATCGACAACCTCGCAAGGAGAACACCCCATGTTGAAGAACGCCCTCGCTGCACTGGTTCTGGGCTCCGCTCTGATCGGCGGCCAGGCCATGGCGGCCGACTACGCCATCGACAAGCAAGGCCAGCATGCCTTCGTCAACTTCAAGATCAGCCACCTGGGTTACAGCTGGCTCTACGGTACCTTCAAGGATTTCGACGGCAAGTTCAGCTTCGACGCCGCCAATCCTGAAGCCAGCAAGGTCAGCGTGAGCCTGAAGACCGCCAGCGTCGACACCAACCACGCTGAGCGTGACAAGCACATCCGCAGTGCCGACTTCCTCAATGCGAGCAAGCATGACACGGCCACCTTCGAGTCCACCTCGGTCAAGTCCACTGGCGAAGGCACTGCCGACGTTACCGGTAACCTGACCCTCAATGGCGTGACCAAGCCGGTGGTGATCGCTGCCAAGTTCATCGGCGAAGGCAAGGATCCGTGGGGCGGCTACCGTGCCGGCTTCGAAGGCACCACCACCCTGAAGCTGAAGGATTTCGATATCTCCATGGATCTCGGCCCGGCTTCGGAAACCGTCGAGCTGATTATCTCGATCGAAGGTGTTCGTCAGTAAAGAAAGCGACCGCTTGCGGCCCGCTGATAACCCTCTCCCATTTATGGGAGAGGGTGCCCGCAGGGTGGGAGAGGGCTATTGAGCCGTTTATCCTAACTCTGCCGGCACAAACAAAAACGCCGCCCAATGGGCGGCGTTTTTCATTGGCGTGGCTGCTTACTCTTCGCGGTTGCGCGTCAGCAGTGCGGGTTTTTCACTGCGCGGCCGGCTGCTGTTGCTCAGCTCGTCTAGCTGCTCGGCGCTGGGGAAACGATCCAGGCGGGAGCCTTTGTGCACGATGATCGGCTGCTTTTCACGCGGGTTGCGCACGGCCGCTTCGGCACGTGGCAGTTCGTCACGATCCAGCGAGGTGATGCGCCCATCATGCGCTGGTCGGCCGCGACCACCGCCGTTACGGCCTTGACCGCCCTGGCCACCCTGACGTCGATTCTTGCCGGGGGTGCCTGGGTTGCCGCCTGCGTTGTTGCGCGGTTGCCGGTTGTTACTGTTGGCTTTCTGGCCCGTAGCAGCGCCGTTGCCGGCTGCACCGCCTGAACGACGACCGCGACCTTGCGGCTTGTTTTGCACCGGTACGTAGTCGGCACGGTTACCGAAATTGTCGATTTCGTCGTCGAGGAACTCTTCCGGGTCACGATCCGGCGGCAGTGCAGGAACGGCCGGGGCAGCACCGCGATTCTGGTTGCGAGGCTGCTGGCCACGGCGGTTCTGGCCCTGGCCTTGCTGTTGCGGCTTGGCTTTCTGATCCTTGCCGCCGTCCTTGCCCTTGTCTCTGCGGCCGCCGTTGTTGCGCTCGCCCTTGGGCTTGTCGCCGCCTTCGGCTTTCTGCTTCTTCTGCCCGGCATTGCGCGGTTGACGCGGCTCACGTACTTCCGGGCGTTCCGCTTCCACGGCACTGGCGTCGAAGCCCAGCAGATCACCGTCGGGGATCTTCTGCTTGGTCATCCGCTCGATGCCCTTGAGCAGCTTCTCTTCGTCCGGGGCGACCAGCGAGATGGCCTCACCGCTACGACCGGCGCGGCCGGTACGGCCGATACGGTGAACGTAGTCTTCCTCGACGTTGGGCAGTTCGAAGTTGACCACGTGCGGCAGTTGGTCGATGTCCAGGCCGCGGGCGGCGATATCGGTGGCGACCAGGATGCGTACCTTGTTCGCCTTGAAATCGGCCAGGGCCTTGGTGCGGGCGTTCTGGCTCTTGTTGCCATGGATCGCGGCAGCCGACAGACCGTGCTTGTCGAGGTACTCAGCCAGGCGGTTGGCGCCATGCTTGGTGCGGGTGAAAACCAGCACCTGTTCCCAGGCTCCCTGGGTGACCAGGTGAGCGAGTAGGGCGCGCTTGTGGCTGGCAGCCAGGCGGAACACGCGTTGTTCGATGCGCTCGACCGTGGTGTTCGGCGGCGTGACCTCGATGCGCTCGGGGTTGTGCAGCAGCTTGCCGGCCAGGTCGGTGATGTCTTTGGAGAAGGTGGCCGAGAACAGCAGGTTCTGGCGTTGTGTCGGCAGCTTGGCCAGCACCTTCTTGACGTCGTGGATGAAGCCCATGTCGAGCATGCGGTCGGCTTCATCGAGTACGAGAATTTCCACGTGCGACAGGTCGATGGCTTTCTGGTTGGCCAGGTCGAGCAGGCGACCCGGGCAGGCCACCAGAACATCGACGCCTTTGGCTACAGCCTGAACCTGTGGGTTCATGCCAACGCCGCCGAAGATGCAGGCGCTGACGAATTTCAAATCGCGGGCATAGACCTTGAAGCTGTCATGCACCTGGGCGGCCAGTTCGCGGGTGGGGGTCAGCACCAGCACACGCGGTTGTTTCGGGCCGTGGCGTTGTTCGCGATCCGGATGACCACCTGGGAACAGGCGCTCGAGGATCGGCAGGGCGAAACCGCCCGTCTTACCTGTACCCGTCTGGGCCGCCACCATCAGGTCGCGACCTTGCAACACGGCGGGAATGGCCCGCTGTTGCACCGGAGTGGGTTGGGTGTAGCCGGCGGATTCGACCGCACGGACTAAAGCCTCGGAGAGACCGAGGGAGGCAAAGGACATGAGCAATCCTGTACTAATTGAGGGCGTGGCCCTAGGGGTGTAGAGCCTGGCTTGAATCACGCTTTGGGGGGCATGATCCCGTCCGGTACTGCTGGCTTCTGAGCACCAGCATCCGGGCGCAAGCCTGGCGGGAAGGCCCGAGTATAACAGAGCGTGCGGCTTGCGCACCTATCAGCCTGTCGGTTGGTTCACGGCTTTGGTTGTTGGGGCTTGGCATAGCGTTGTTGCAAGCGGGCATAGGCCGGTTCGCGTTGGAAACGGCGCAATTCGCGAGTGAAGTCGCGGGCCAGCTGTTGCAAGGCCGGATCGCGGCGCAGGGCCAGGTACATATGATCATGACCGACCGCTTTGCGGTTGTAGTCGACTTGCTGCTGCAGGCCCATCTGCGTGCTCAGATAGAGGCCTGCGCGACGGTCGTTGACCACCAGATCGACCCGGTGACGCACCAGCTTGCCCAGGTTGGCCTCGTGAGTTGGCGCCTCCTCGCGGCTGAACAGGGCGGAAGTGCGGAATGTCTCGTCGTTATACCAGTAGCCGGGTGAGATACCGATCACCAGGTCGCGCAGGTCTTCCAGGCGGCGATAGGGATAAGGGCGGTTGCGCGCGTAGAACAGCACGAACTCGACTTCGCTCAGCGGTTCTTCGACGAACAGCATCTGCGCTTCGCGTTCAGGCAGGTGGAAAATGTCGAGAATGCCGTCGGCGTGCCCCTGCTCCAGGGCCAGCAGACAGCGCTTCCACGGTAGGAATTGCAGCTCCAGGTCGATACCCAGGCGGCGCAGAACCTCGCGGCTGATATCGTAGTCGAGGCCGGTGGCTTGGCCGTTTTCTTCATAGACGTAGGGCGCCCAGGCGTCCGTGACCAGGCGCAGCGTTTCACCGCGGGCAGTGAAGGCGAGACAGCACAGCAATAGGGTGGCGATAATCTGGCGCTGGAGTAATGGCATCGCGCCAGATTAGCTACTTTACCTATGCCGTAAAAGGGCGGGGGGATGGCTTTAGTCGATCACCTGATAGCAGGGCTCATAGGCGCTACCACCCGGCAGTTTC
Organism: Pseudomonas mendocina; assembly: GCF_003008615.1. NCBI lineage: Bacteria > Pseudomonadati > Pseudomonadota > Gammaproteobacteria > Pseudomonadales > Pseudomonadaceae > Ectopseudomonas > Ectopseudomonas mendocina. Next base: position 1,708,851 of record NZ_CP027657.1, on the reverse strand, counting down.
ATTCGGTGTTGTTCGACGAAGGCCTGTAGCAGGCGATCCAGCGGACGCATGATGGTCGCTTCGCCGCGAATCTCGTAGGGGCCGTGCTCCTCGATCAGGCGAATGCCATTCTCCTTGACGTTGCCTGCGACGATGCCCGAGAAGGCGCGGCGCAGATTGGCAGCCAAATGGTGCAATGGCTGCTCGCGGGTCAGGTTGAGGCTGGCCATCGCTTCGTGAGTGGGCTCGAACGGGTGCTGGAAGCTTTCGTCGATCTTCAGCAGCCAGTTGAAGTGGAAGGCGTCGTTGCGTTCGCGGCGGAAGCGCTCCACCTCGCGAATGCCGATGTGCATCTGGCGCGCGACTTCGGAGGGGTCGTTGACGATCATGCTGTAGCGTTGCTGTGCGGCTTCACCCAGAGTCGCGCCGATGAAGTCGTGCAACTGCTGCAGGTAGGTGCTGGCGCTCTTCGGTCCGGTGAGGATGACCGGGAAGGGCAGATCCTGGTTGTCCGGGTGGGTGAGAATGCCCAGCAGATAGAGGAACTCTTCTGCGGTGCCGGCGCCGCCCGGGAAGATGATGATGCCGTGGCCGACGCGAACGAAGGCCTCCAGGCGTTTCTCGATGTCCGGCAGGATCACCAGTTCGTTGACGATCGGGTTCGGCGCCTCGGCGGCGATGATGCCGGGCTCGGTCAGCCCCAGATAGCGGCCTTTGAGGTTGCGCTGCTTGGCGTGGCTGATGGTGGCACCCTTCATCGGTCCCTTCATCACGCCCGGCCCGCAGCCGGTGCAGATGTCCAGGCCACGCAGGCCCAGCTCGTGGCCGACCTTCTTGGTGTACTTGTATTCCTCGGTACTGATCGAGTGGCCGCCCCAGCACACCACCATCTTCGGTTCGACCCCGGTACGCAGGGTGCGTGCGTTGCGCAGCAGGTGGAAGACGTAGTCGGTGATGCCTTCTGAGCTGTCCAGATCGATGCGTTTGTTCTCCAGCTCGCTCTGCGTGTAGACGATGTCGCGCAGGGCGCTGAACAGCATCTCGCGGGTGCTGGCGATCATTTCGCCGTCGACGAAGGCATCGGCCGGTGCGTTGAGCAGTTCCAGGCGGATGCCACGATCCTGCTGGTGAATCTTCACTTCGAAGTCCGGGTAGGCTTCGAGAATGGTCTTGGCGTTGTCGCTATGCGAGCCGGTATTGAGGATCGCCAGCGCGCATTGACGGAACAGGCGATAAACGCTGCCAGAGCCAGTTTCGCGCAGTTGCTGCACTTCACGTTGCGAGAGGGTTTCCAGGCTGCCCTTGGGGCTGACGGAGGCGTTGATCTTGGAGCGTTTGAGCATGACGGGCGATCCTTCGGCGGCAAGGCGGGAGGGTAAAGCGAGCAGGCTGCCCGTGGCGGACAGCCTGTGAGTAAGCGGCCTTAGCGTGGCAGCTTGAGATTGTTCCAGATGGCCAGGCTGGGGTCGGCCTGGTTCAGGGTATAGAAGTGCAGGCCAGGTGCGCCACCCGCGAGCAGGCGTTCGCACATTTCGCTGATCACCTGTTCACCGAAGGCCTGGATGCTGTCGATGTCATCGCCGTAGGCTTCCAGCTGCTTGCGTACCCAGCGCGGAATTTCCGCGCCGCAGGCGTCGGAGAAGCGTGCCAGCTTGCTGTAGTTGGTGATCGGCATGATGCCCGGCACCACCGGGATATCCACACCTAGTTTCTGTACACGCTCGACGAAGTAGAAGTAGCTGTCGGCGTTGAAGAAGTACTGGGTGATGGCGCTGTTGGCCCCGGCCTTGGCCTTGCGCACGAAGTTGGCGATGTCGTCCTCGAAGTTGCGTGCCTGCGGATGCATTTCCGGATAGGCGGCGATTTCGATATGGAAGTGCTCACCGGTCTCGGTGCGGATGAATTCGACCAGCTCGTTGGCATAACGCAGCTCGCCGCTGGCCATGCCCATGCCCGACGGCAGGTCGCCGCGCAGGGCGACGATGCGCTTGATGCCGGCGTTGCGATACAGGTTGAGCAGCTCGCGCAGTTCGACCTTGCTGTCACCGACGCAGGACAGGTGCGGTGCGGTCGGCACCTTCACGTCGCCATCGAGTTGCAGCACGGTATTGACGGTGCGGTCACGAGTGGAGCCTCCGGCACCGTAGGTGCAGGAGAAGAAGTCTGGGTTGTAGCTCGCCAGCTGGCGCGCCACGTTGAGCAGTTTTTCGTGCCCGGCTTCGGTCTTGGTCGGGAAGAACTCGAAGCTGTAACGGCGTTCTTGTGACATGGGAAAGCCCCGTAGGGTGGGTTGGCCGTAGGCGTAACCCACCTGTGAAATGGCTGGTGGGTTACGCCGCTGCGCGGCTAACCCACCCTACGGTTGTGGATCAGTAGCGGTAGGTGTCCGGCTTGAACGGGCCTTCCACGGTCACGCCGATGTAATCGGCCTGCTGCTTGGTCAGTTGGGTGACCACGCCACCGAAACCCTTGACCATCTCCAGCGCCACTTCTTCGTCCAGCTTCTTCGGCAGCACTTCGACGGTCAGACGCTCGGCCTTCTTCTCGGCGGAGAGGTCGGCGAACTTCTGTTCGAACAGGAAGATCTGCGCCAGTACCTGGTTGGCGAACGAGCCGTCCATGATGCGGCTCGGGTGGCCGGTGGCGTTGCCCAGGTTCACCAGGCGGCCTTCGGCCAGCAGGATCAGGTAGTCGTCGTTGGTCGGATCGAAGCTGCCGGCGCCGGTGCGGTGGATCTTGTGCACCTGCGGCTTGACCTCTTCCCAGGCCCAGTTCTTGCGCATGAAGGCGGTGTCGATTTCGTTGTCGAAGTGACCGATGTTGCACACCACAGCACGTTTCTTCAGCGCCTTGAGCATGCCGGCGTCGCACACGTTGACGTTGCCGGTGGTGGTGACGATCAGGTCGATCTTGCCCAGCAGTGCGGCGTCGATGCTGGCTTCGGTGCCGTCATTGATGCCGTTCTTGTACGGGGAAACCAGCTCGAAGCCGTCCATGCAGGCCTGCATGGCGCAGATCGGGTCGACTTCGGAAACCTTGACGATCATGCCTTCCTGACGCAGCGACTGGGCTGACCCCTTGCCCACGTCACCGTAGCCGATGACCAGCGCCTGCTTGCCGGACAGCAGGTGGTCGGTGCCGCGCTTGATGGCATCGTTGAGGCTGTGGCGGCAGCCGTACTTGTTGTCGTTCTTGCTCTTGGTGACCGCGTCGTTGACGTTGATCGCCGGGACTTTCAAGGTGCCGGCCTTGAGCATGTCGAGCAGGCGGTGCACGCCGGTGGTGGTCTCTTCGGTGACACCGTGGATGCGCTCGAGCATCTGCGGGTATTTCTTGTGCAGGATTTCGGTCAGGTCACCGCCGTCGTCCAGCACCATGTTGGCGTCCCACGGCTGACCGTCCTTGAGGATGGTCTGCTCGATGCACCACTCGTACTCTTCTTCGGTCTCGCCTTTCCAGGCGAATACTGGAATACCGGCGGCGGCGATGGCGGCAGCGGCCTGATCCTGGGTAGAGAAGATGTTGCAGGACGACCAGCGCACTTCGGCGCCCAGAGCGGTCAGCGTCTCGATCAGTACGCCAGTCTGGATGGTCATGTGGATGCAGCCGAGGATCTTCGCGCCTTTCAGCGGCTGGCTGGCAGCGTACTTGCGGCGCAGGCCCATCAGTGCCGGCATCTCCGACTCGGCAATGATCAGTTCTTTGCGGCCCCAATCGGCCAGGGAAATATCGGCGACCTTATAGTCGTTAAAAGCAGCGCTCATACAGAAGCTCTCCATTCGTTGTCTGCGAATGGGCGCCGTTGATGCGTATGGTTAACGCTCCATCCGAGCCTGACAGGTTGCCCTGCTGCAGCGCCCCTCGGACAGGTGGCGGGCGCAACCGGAGCGGTGCCGGTTGCGTGAAACCGGCGAATTATAGCCGTGTGCGCAGCACAGCCCAAGGCTTTCCGTCGCATTTGCCTGACTATGATCGTCATAGCCAGCCTTGTCACGACAAGCGCAGCGTTGCGGGCGCATCATGGGCGCCCAATCTGGCACGGAGGACACTGCATGAATTTCCATACTCGCAAGTGGATCAAGCCCGAGGATCTCAACCCCAACGGCACCCTGTTCGGCGGCAGCCTGCTGAAATGGATCGACGAAGAAGCGGCGATCTACGCCATCGTCCAGCTCGACAATCAGCGCGTGGTCACCAAGTTCATCTCCGAGATCAATTTCGTCAGCTCGGCGCGCCAAAGTGACATCATCGAGCTGGGCATCACTGCCACCGAGTTCGGTCGTACCTCGCTCACCCTGCGCTGCGAAGTGCGCAACAAGGTGACCCGCAAAAGCATTCTGACCATCGACAAGCTGGTGTTCGTCAACCTTGGCGAGGATGGCCAGCCGGCGCCACATGGCAAGACTGCGATCACCTATGCCAAGGATCGCTTCCAGGAGTAAGAACCTGTTCACGATCTGCTGCACGTCGGCTCTACTGCGTTAAAAACAGGCTGGAGCGCCAGCCCGGTCGGAAGCCGCTTGCGGCTAACGCACTTTAGTGCGGCCCCAAAAGGGCGAACGAAATGAGTACTGCTCATTTACAACTCGTAAAATCGAGCGCGACTCCGAGCGTTCCTCGCCTGTTTGCGGGGCCGCCATCGGTATTGCATGGCTCTAGCTCGCGAGATCGTGAACTGGTTCTAAGCGGTGCTGGCCGGGATCGCCGCAGACTTGGCCGAAGCGCCGGCATGATCGGCGGACGCGGCCATGGACGCAGCGGCGCTGCTCGCCCAGGCTTGGCTCCCCGACCTTTCGAGTGAAGCCAAGCCATGACCCTCGCCTACTGGTGCGTTCTGATCGCCATCCTGTTGCCTTATCTGGGCACCGCCAGTGCCAAGTTCCTCGGCCCTGGCTACGGCCCGCGTGCCAATCAGGATCCGCGCGCCTTTCTCGGCACGTTGGAGGGCTGGCGCAAGCGGGCCAACAACGCCCAGCTCAACGGTTTCGAGGTCACCCCGGCATTCGCTGCGGCAGTGATCATTGCCCACCAGGCCGGTGGTGCCGAGCAGGCGTTGCTCGATCAGTTGGCCGTGGCATTCATCGTCAGCCGTGTGCTGTATTTCATCTGCTACCTGGCCGATTGGGGGCCGCTGCGCTCGCTGGTATGGTTTGCCGGCATGGGGCTGATCGTGTCCTTGTTCGTGGTCTCCGCTTGACCGGCTCGGCTGAGAGCTGGCGTGTCGCAAGCCTGTTGTAGGCGATGAGTCAAAGCGGCGCGTGACCGTTTGCTCGTTGCGCCGTTCAGGTGCGTTTGTCGCGGGCAATCGGCCTGCAGTGCGCCTGGCGCCTGGCCATGTTCTTGCTTGCTCCTCATCATTTAGCGGGGATTTCCGCCAACTGCCAGGGAGCCAGCCATGTTCGTCAGCACTTTCTTCGACCGTCTGCTCAGCGCCATTGGCCTGCGCACGCTGAATCAGCAGTTCCTGTTCTCCTACGCGCTGATGTTCCTGCTCGCCGTGGTCGCATCGGTGGCGCTGTACCTGAGCATGTCGGTGTCGCCGGAGACCATCAACGTGGCCGGCGCACAGCGCATGCTCAGCCAGAAGATGACCAAGGAGGCGCTGCTGCTGCGCGAGGGTGTGCTGCCCGCTGCGACCCTGGAGGCGACCATGGCGCAGTTCGATGCGGCCCATCGTGACCTGCTGAGCGGCAACGCAACACGCAATATCAGCGCCATCGCCGAGCCGAGCGTGCAGGCGCAGATGAACAAGGTCGGCGGTCTCTGGCAGGGTTTTCGCGGCCAATTGCAGCGCATGGTCTCCGGCGATACGGCCGTCGACCTCAAGGTGCTCGAGCAGCAGTCGGTCGAGTTGTTGCGGGAGATGAACCAGGCCGTCGGCCTGATGGCCGCCCACGCCGAAGGCAGCCAGCGCCGGCAGATGTGGCTGGCGTTCGGCTGCGTGCTGGGCATCCTGGCGTTGGTGGTACTGGGCCGTCAGTTCGGCCTGCGGCCGCTGATGCACAACCTCAAGGCGGTAGAAGGTGCGCTGACGCGAGTCGGCTCTGGCGATTTCACCCGTAGCCTGGATGGCCATCAGGGCGACAACGAGATCGGCCGCATCTTTGCCGGCTACAACCGTATGCAGGAGCAGGTACGAGGCTTGCTGGCGGAGGTCAAGCGCAGTGGCGAGCGCACCGGCGAGCATGTCGGCAGCGTGGTCGGTGCAGCTCAGTCCGCGGGTGATGGCGTGCGTCGCCAGTACGAGGATCTCGATCAGGTGGCTACGGCGATGAACGAGATGAGTGCCACCGTGGCCGAGGTGGCGCGTCACGCCGCCCATGCCGCCGAGGCGGCACGCAACGCCGATGATCGCGCGCAGAACGGCCGGCAGGTTGTGCAGCGCAGTTCCGCGCAGATAGCCGAGCTGGTCGAGCAACTGCGGCGCAGCGGCGAACAGGTGCAGCGTCTGGAGGCTGAAACCAGTGGTGTGGGCAAGGTGCTTGAGGTGATTACCGGGATTGCCGAGCAGACCAACCTGCTGGCGCTCAATGCGGCCATTGAGGCCGCGCGTGCAGGCGAGGCGGGTCGCGGCTTCGCTGTGGTCGCCGATGAGGTGCGCACGCTGGCCAGTCGTACCCAGCAGTCCACCGGCGAAATCCAGACGATCATTCAGCGCCTGCAAGGCGGGGCGCGCGATGCGGTGCTGGCGATGCAGCACAGTGCGGCCCTGGCTGATGACAACCTGAGCCATATCCGCCAGGCCAGCGAAGTGCTGGAAACCATCGTCGGTGCGGTCGATGGTATCAATGCGCTCAATGCACAGATTGCCACTGCGGCCGAACAGCAGAGCCAGGTGGCACAGGAGATCGACCAGCGGGTGACGAATATCTCCAGCCTGGCCGAACGCAGCCAGGGCGAAACCGAGAGCGTGGTACGCGTCAGTGCGCAGATTCAGGGCGAGGTACAGCAGCTCAACAGCCAGTTGGGACGCTTTCGTACCTGAACCCCGGCTGACTGGTGCGGGTGAAAGATCGCTGTTGTGACAAGAGGTCGCTTGGCCAGGTGGGGGCGAGCCGCGATACTGGCGGCCCTTTGTCGCCCGGAAGTCGTGTCGATGACCCTGAAGAAACTCCTGATGCTTACCTGCGTCTGCCTGGCCCTGGCTGCCTGTGGCGGAGTCGATCCCAACTCGCCACTGGGTAAACGTCAGGCGCTGTTCAAGGAAATGCTCAAGGTCAGCGAGGATCTGGGGGGGATGCTGCGTGGTCGGATTCCCTACGACGAAGCCGGCTTCGTCAGCGGCGCTGCCGAGCTCAATCGCCTGTCACGCGAGCCTTGGCAGCATTTCCCGTCGGTGGCGGATGATGAGCGCAGCAAGGCCAGCCCTGAAGTCTGGCAGCGTCAGGAGCAGTTCCAGAAGATGGCGCGCGACCTGGAGCAGGCCACCGCTGCGCTGGTGCTGGTCACGACCGCTTCGCCGCTGCGTCGCTCTGCGCTCGAACCCGCCGTGCAGGCCGTCGAGGACAGTTGCGAGGCCTGCCACAAGGCTTTCCGCGCTTACTGATCGGCGCGCGCTTCAGCCTCGGCCTGTTCCAGTTCGGCGCGCGACTCGGCCAGTTTGGCCTGACGCTTGGCGATCTTCTCCTGGTCGCCCTTGCCCATCGCTTCGCGCAGATCCATCTCGCGCTCTTGCACTTCCTGGCGAGCCTCTTCCACGCTGGCCAGGCGCTCCTTGTGCAGGGTGGCGTCATCGCAGTGGGCTTCGACGTTGCCCAGCGCCTTTTGTAGCCCTTCCAGCTCGCGCGAGTTGCCGCTCTGGCGGGCGGCCTCGATCTTCTCTTCGATGACCTGACGTTTGGTCGCACAGCCACTGGCGGGTTCGGCGGCCAGGATCGGCACGGCATTCAGATTGGCGGCCAGCAGCAGGCCGAGTAGGGCGGTTTGACGAATCATGGTGTCTCCTCGTGGGTACCTATTTCGAACTGACCCTGGTCGGTGCGCGAGGTTCGACCTGAGTGACCGATCTGCTGGTCTGGGTCAGCCAGGCGGCGATTTCCCCCTGCCTGAAAACTGGCCACGCCGGCATGCTGCAACTGCCTGCCCAGGCGAAGGATCTCGGGGTGGCTGAAGAATGCCAGTAGCCGCTCCGCGCTCTTCTGGCCAATGCCAGGCTGGCGTAGCCAGTCATCTCGCTGGCGTTCGATCAACTTGGCCCAGTCATCCAGCTCGCCATTGTCGAAGCCCGGTGGCGCACCGAGGGCGCGCAGCCATTGTTGCAGCGATCGGTCATGAGCCTGGTTGAATGCCTGCTGCAATTGCCCGGCGCGACGCGGGCCGATACCTGGCAGGCTCCTCAGTTGTTCGGCGTCCAGCTCCAGCCAATCGAGCAGCCCGTCGAGGGGCAGGCGGCTCCACGTGCCTGGGCCGACGCCGGCCAGGGCCAGTCCTTGCTTGCCACTGAGCCAGGCCAGGCGGGCCTGGAACTGTTGTTGGCATTGTGGGCTGCTGCGCCAGCAGCTCAGCGCGTGGTAGTCCGTCGCTCGCGGCACCGCCACCGAGGGACGCTGTGGGCTGCGCCAGATGACCTGGTCGAGTCGGGGGATGGTCAGTCCGGCCAGGCGGATCGCCACCTGGTCGCCCGGGCGTATATCCAGCTTTTCCCAGGTTTGCAGCGAACCAAGAGCTACGCGGCTGATGCGGCGCTCGTCGAGGTCGACCGGCTGTAAGCGCAGCACCGGCGTGATACGCCCGCTGCGGCCAATGTTGAAGTCCACCGCCTGCACCACGGCCAGCGCCTGGCTGGCCGGATATTTCCAGGCAATCGCCCAGTGCGGCGCTTCGGCCTGCCAACGCTGGCCCGGCGGCCGTGTGCCCTGGCGCAGTACCACCCCATCGCTGGCAAATGGCTGTGGCTCGCTGAACCAGCGCTGACGCCAGCGGCGGGCGTCCTCCGCATCCGTGAGTGGCTGGGTGTACTGCAGGCTGTCGCTGAAGCCCAGCGTGTGCAGCGCTTTCAGGCGTTCGGGCATTTGCGCCGGGCCGTCGGGCCAGTCCCAGACGAACAGACCGATGGCGGTGGCCTCCTGCTCGTTCAAGGTCTGTCGGGCTATCATCCCGGCTACTTTGCCGCGGGCTCCGGCGCCGCCAGCATGCACTTGCACGTGGCCTTCCATGCGCCAGTAGAGTTCACCCTGCAGGATCAGGTCGCGCGCCTCGGGCAGGCGTGACGGGACAGCGGGTAGTTGCCGGGCACGTGCTGTCCAGTCCTGCCCGTGGCGTCCATCGCCGCGGCTGATGGCCTGCTGCAAGAAGCCTTCACGGTATACCAGGGTGACGGCGACACCGTCGACCTTGGGCTGAATCCACAGGTCGTCGCGGCTGGCGACCCACTCGCTCACGGCAGCATCGTTCAACTTGCGTAGCCCGGTCTGGGCAACCGGATGTGCGAGCGCGCCGGTGCTGCCAGTCAGTGGCTCTGGCATCGTCTTGCCGGTAGTCGGGAAGCAGCGGTGCCAGGTCTGCAGACGCTCGCGCGCTTGATCGTAGAGTTCGTCGGCGACCAGCGAATGGCCCTGGTTGTGGTAGGCGTCGTCCCATTGAGCGATCTGCTGGCCAAGGGCGTCGAGCTCGGCTCTGGCGCGATCCAGCGGCCAGTCGGGGCAGGAGGTGGCTTGGGCGGTCAGCGGGAAAAGAAGCAGCGCAATCCAACGTTTCATGGCAAGCGTCCGTGCTTGAGGGGATGAAGTCAGCCTAGACGAATTGCTGGCCTGCGCTGGGAGGATGGTGTTCCGTTCGTCAGCCGCTGCAATGAAAAGCCCCGCACTGGGCGGGGCTTTTCGTGTCGCGACTGAACCTTACAGGCCGGCAGCGGCGCGCAGGTCGGCAGCCTTGTCGGTGCGTTCCCAGGTGAAGGTGGTGAAGCTGTCGTCGCCGACGGTCTTGGATTGCGGCGTGCGGCCGAAGTGGCCGTAGGCAGCGGTTTCCTGATACATCGGGTGCAGCAGGTCGAGCATCTTGGTGATGGCGTACGGACGCAGGTCGAAGACTTCACGCACCAGCTGGATGATCTTCTCTTCGGCGATCTTGTGGGTACCGAAGGTGTTGATCGAGATGGAGGTCGGCTGGGCCACGCCGATGGCGTAGGACACCTGGATCTCGCAGCGTTCGGCCAGGCCGGCGGCAACGATGTTCTTGGCCACGTAGCGGCCGGCGTAGGCTGCCGAGCGGTCGACCTTGGACGGATCCTTGCCGGAGAAGGCACCACCGCCGTGACGGGCCATGCCGCCGTAGCTGTCGACGATGATCTTGCGACCGGTCAGGCCGCAGTCGCCCACCGGGCCGCCGATGATGAACTGGCCGGTCGGGTTGATGTGGAACTGGGTGTCCTTATGCAGCAGTTCGGCTGGCAGCACGTGCTTGACGATCAGCTCCATCACGCCATCGCGCAGGTCGTCGTATTTCACTTCCGGGTTGTGCTGGGTGGACAGCACGACTGCGTCGATGGCCGCGACCTTGCCATTCTCGTAGCGGCAGGTGACCTGGGATTTGGCATCCGGGCGCAGCCACGGCAGCAGACCGGACTTGCGCGCTTCGGCCTGGCGCTCGACCAGACGGTGCGAGAGCACGATGGGAGCCGGCATCAGCACGTCGGTTTCGTTGCTGGCGTAGCCGAACATCAGGCCCTGGTCGCCGGCACCCTGATCTTCCGGCTTGGCACGGTCGACGCCCTGGTTGATGTCCGGGGATTGCTTGCCGATGATGTTGAGCACGCCGCAGGTGACGCCGTCGAAGCCGACGTCGGAGCTGGTGTAGCCAATGTCGCAGATGACGTCGCGAACGATCTGCTCCAGATCGACCCAGGCGCTGGTGGTGACTTCACCGGCAACGATGGCTACGCCGGTCTTGACCAGGGTTTCCACGGCCACGCGGGCATGCTTGTCCTGGGCGATGATGGCGTCGAGCACCGCATCGGAGATCTGGTCGGCGATCTTGTCCGGATGCCCTTCGGACACGGACTCGGAGGTAAACAGGGAATATTCGCTCATCTATCGGTTCCTTTCTTGCCGGAGGCTGAAGGCGCTATGCGCATCGGGTTTGGCAAAGTGCCGTAATTGAATCTGAAAGCCGTTTTTCAGGCCTATGTAGAGGCTTTCGCCGGGCGTCAGGCCGGCGGCCGTCGCCCAGCGCGCCAGGTCTTCCTGTTCGAAGCCGAGCCACAAGTCGCCACAGGCTTCGCGCGCCCAGCTCTGGTCGTGGCTGCACAGTTCGCTGAGCAGCAGGCTGCCGCCCGGTGCGACCAGGTCGGCAAGCTTGCGAAAGGCTTCGGCCGGCGTGGCGAAGTGGTGCAGCACCATGTTCAACACCACGCAGTCAGCGGCAAGTTGCTCATCCTGCAGCGCATCGGCCAGCTTCAACTCGACGTTATGCAGGCCGATGGCCGCGCAGCGTTGGCTGGTCAGTTCGAGCATAGCCGGGCTGTTGTCCAGCGCCGTGACGTGGGCGAAGCGACTCGCCAGCTCGGGCAGGAAGGCTCCGTCACCCGGGCCGATCTCCAGTGCTGTGGCGCTTGGGGCGAAGCCCAGCGCATCGAGCAGTGCCAACAGGCTGTCGCGGTACTGCGGCAGGCCGGCGATCAGATCCTGCTGGGCCTGGAAACTGCTGGCCATGCGCGCGAAGAAATCGCGGCTGACGGTAGCGCGCTGCTGGTGCACGGTGGCGATACGTGCCTGCACCTCGCCGGGCAGCGACAGTTCGTCGATGTCCTCCAGCAGGGCGGCGTGCAGGCGGCCGTTGGGCAGGGCACGGCGATAGAAGATCGCGTTGCCCTCGCGGCGCGTGGCCACCAGGCCGACCTGGGACAGTACCTTGAGGTGATGGCTCATGCCCGACTGGCCAATGGCGAAGATCTGCGCCAGCTCCAGTACGCCGAACGAGTCGTTGCTCAAGGCGCGCAGAACGTTCAGACGCAGCGGATCGCCGCCGGCCTTGCACAGGGCGGCGAGCTCGTCGCAGGGGTCGAATTCCAGCTGGGATGCACGCAGGGTCATGGGGCGCAGTCTAGCCGGTCATTTTTCATACAGCAATGCCAATATCAAAAAGTTTTGATATTGGTGCTGTGGCTATTCAGGCGTCTGGCTCTGCTCCAGAAACACTGCAGGCGCCGGGCAGTCCAGCGGTGAGCGTTCTGACCGAGCTGGCAGGTTGATTTAGCCTCTACGACCATCTGTCATTGCCCCGCGGGGCCCGGCTGGGCGAAAATGGCCCCCTTTTTTCGCCCCCTTCATTCAGAAGCAGCCCCCGTAGGAGATTCAGCGATGCCCAGCCGTCGTGAGCGAGCCAATGCCATTCGTGCCCTCAGCATGGATGCAGTGCAGAAAGCCAACAGCGGCCACCCCGGTGCCCCCATGGGTATGGCGGATATCGCCGAAGTGCTGTGGCGCGACTACCTCAAGCACAACCCGAGCAACCCGAACTTCGCCGATCGCGACCGCTTCGTGCTGTCCAACGGCCACGGTTCGATGCTGATCTATTCGCTGTTGCACCTGACCGGCTACGACCTGTCCATCGACGACCTGAAAAACTTCCGTCAACTGCACAGCAAGACTCCGGGTCACCCGGAATACGGCTACACCCCGGGCGTCGAGACCACCACCGGCCCGCTCGGCCAGGGCATCGCCAACGCCGTCGGTTTCGCCATTGCCGAGAAGGTACTGGGCGCGCAGTTCAACCGTGAAGGCCACGAGATCGTCGACCACAACACCTACGTGTTCCTCGGCGACGGCTGCATGATGGAAGGCATTTCCCACGAAGTCTGTTCGCTGGCCGGCACCCTGGGCCTGGGCAAGCTGATCGCCTTCTACGACGACAACGGCATCTCCATCGACGGCGAAGTCGAAGGCTGGTTTACCGACGACACGCCGAAGCGCTTCGAAGCCTACGGCTGGCAGGTGATCCGCAACGTCGACGGCCATGATGCCGAAGAGATCAAGATGGCCATCGAGACCGCGCGCAAGAGCGTGGACCAGCCAACCCTGATCTGCTGCAAGACCACCATCGGCTTCGGTTCGCCGAACAAGCAGGGCAAGGAAGAGTGCCACGGTGCCCCGCTGGGCAACGATGAAATCGCCCTGACCCGCGCCAACCTGGGCTGGAACCATGGCCCGTTCGAAGTCCCGGCCGAGATCTACGCCGAGTGGGACGCCAAGGCCGCCGGTGCTGCCGCCGAAGCCGCCTGGAATGACAAGTTTGCTGCCTACGCCGCCGCCCATCCCGAGCTGGCTGCCGAGTTCAAACGCCGCATCGCTGGTGAGCTGCCGGCCGACTTCGCCGAGAAGGCCGCTGCCTACATCAAGGACGTTGCCGAGAAGGGCGAGACCATCGCCAGCCGTAAGGCCAGCCAGAACGCACTGAATGCCTTCGGCCCGCTGCTGCCGGAGTTCCTCGGTGGTTCGGCCGACCTGGCCGGCTCCAACCTGACCTTGTGGAAGGGCTGCAAGGGCGTCTCCGCTGAAGACGCATCCGGCAACTACATGTTCTACGGCGTGCGCGAGTTCGGCATGAGCGCGATCATGAACGGCATCGCCCTGCACGGCGGCTTCGTGCCCTACGGTGCGACCTTCCTGATCTTCATGGAATACGCGCGCAATGCCGTGCGCATGTCCGCGCTGATGAAGAAGCGCGTCCTCTACGTGTTCACCCACGACTCCATCGGTCTCGGCGAAGACGGCCCGACCCACCAGCCGATCGAGCAACTGGCCAGCCTGCGTGGCACGCCGAACCTCGACACCTGGCGCCCGGCCGATGCCGTGGAATCCGCCGTGGCCTGGAAATACGCCATCGAGCGCGCCGACGGCCCCAGCGCCCTGGTGTTCAGTCGTCAGAACCTGCCGCACCAGAGCCGCGATGCCCAGCAACTGGCTGACGTCGCGCGCGGCGGCTATGTGCTCAAGGACAGCGCTGGCGAGCCGGAGCTGATCCTGATCGCTACCGGTTCGGAAGTCGGCCTGGCCGTGGCTGCTTACGACAAACTGACCGCTGCAGGCCGCAAGGTGCGCGTGGTGTCGATGCCGTCCACCAGCGTGTTCGACCAGCAGGACGCCGCTTACAAGCAGGACGTGCTGCCGCTGCAGGTCGGTGCGCGCATCGCCATCGAGGCCTCGCACGCCGACTACTGGTACAAGTACGTGGGCCTGGAAGGTCGCATCATCGGCATGACCAGCTTCGGTGAGTCGGCCCCGGCCCCAGCGCTGTTCGAGCACTTCGGTTTCACCGTCGACAATATCGTCGCCACTGCCGAAGAACTGCTGGACGCCTGAGTTGAGAACGACGCAGTAACGGTGGTTCGGGGCGCGTAGCTGGCGCCCCGATTCACCGCTACAGCGCCCGGTGGTTCGATAAAGCGCGATCCACCTTACGTTCATCCGAGACCTCTTATGTCCAATCGCCCCTATCGTGTCGCCCTCAACGGCTATGGCCGCATCGGCCGTTGCGTGCTGCGCGCGCTGCACGAGCGTGGCAATTCAGCGAGCCTGGAAATCGTCGCGCTGAACGACCTGGCCGATCAGGCCAGCATCGAATACCTGACCCGCTTCGACTCCACTCACGGACGTTTTCCCGGCGAGGTGAAGGTCGATGGCGACTGCCTGCATATCAACGGCGTTTGCGTGAAGGTGCTGCGCCAGAGCGAGCCCGAGGCCATCGACTGGGCGGCGCTGGACATCGACCTGCTACTGGAGTGTTCCGGGCAGTACGTCACCCGCGATCAGGCGCAGCGTTTCATCGACGCTGGCGCTCCGCGGGTGTTGCTGTCGCAGCCGATGGCCAGCGAGGCGGATATCGACGCCACGGTGGTTTATGGCGTCAATCAGCAATGCCTCAGTGGTGCCGAACAACTGGTATCCAATGCCTCCTGCACCACCAACTGCGGTGTGCCGCTGCTGAAACTTCTCGATGAGGTGGTGGGTCTGGAGTACGTCTCCATTACCACCATCCACTCGGCGATGAATGACCAGCCCGTGATCGATGCCTACCACCACGAAGACCTGCGCCGCACGCGCTCGGCCTTCCAGTCGGTGATTCCGGTGTCCACCGGCCTGGCCCGCGGTATCGAACGTCTGCTGCCGGAGCTTGCCGGGCGTATCCAGGCCAAGGCCATTCGCGTGCCGACGGTCAACGTTTCCTGCCTGGACATCACCCTGCAGACTGCCCGCGACACCTCTGCCGAAGAGATCAACCGCGTGCTGTGTCAGGCCGCAGAAAGTGGCCCGCTCAAGGGGCTGCTGGCCTACACCGAACTGCCGCACGCCAGCTGCGATTTCAACCATGATCCGCACTCGGCCATCGTCGACGGCAGCCAGACCCGCGTGTCCGGCCCGCGCCTGGTCAACCTGCTGGCCTGGTTCGACAACGAGTGGGGGTTTGCCAACCGTATGCTCGATGTTGCCGAACATTTTCTCGCTGTATCCACTTCCTCCGTACAACCAGCCTTTGTGAAGGACTGATCCATGACCGTTCTGAAGATGACCGACCTCGACCTCGCTGGTAAGCGCGTGTTGATCCGCGAAGACCTCAACGTCCCGGTGAAGGACGGTGTGGTCAAGAGCGACGCGCGTATCCTCGCCTCCTTGCCGACCATCAAGCTGGCGCTGGAGAAGGGCGCTGCCGTGCTGGTCTGCTCGCACCTGGGGCGCCCGGAAGAGGGCATCTACAGTGAGGAAGACAGCCTGGCGCCGGTCGCCGCCTACCTGAGCAAGGCGCTCGGCCGCGACGTGCCGCTGGTCAAGGACTATCTCGGTGGTGTCGAGGTCAAGGCCGGTGAGCTGGTGCTGCTGGAGAACGTGCGCTTCAACAAGGGCGAGAAGAAGAACACCGACGAGCTGGCCCAGCAGTACGCCGCCCTGTGCGACGTATTCGTGATGGACGCCTTCGGCACCGCCCACCGCGCTCAGGGTTCGACCCACGGTGTGGCCAAGTTCGCCAAGGTCGCCTGCGCCGGCCCGCTGCTGGCTGCCGAGCTGGACGCGCTGGGCAAGGCCCTGGACAAGCCGGCGCGGCCGATGCTGGCTATCGTCGCCGGCTCCAAGGTGTCGACCAAGCTGGACGTGCTCAATTCCCTGGCCGATATCTGCGACTCGCTGATCGTCGGCGGCGGCATCGCCAACACCTTCCTCGCCGCTGCCGGCCTGCCGGTGGGCAAATCGCTGTACGAGGCCGATCTGGTCGAGACTGCCAAGGCTATCGCGGCCAAGGTCAGCGTACCGCTGCCGGTCGATGTGGTGGTGGCCAAGGAATTCGCCGAATCGGCCTCCGCCACCGTCAAGGCGGTCAAGGACGTGGCCGAGGACGACATGATCCTCGACATCGGCCCGCAAACCGCAGCGATGTTCGCCGAGATGCTCAAGGCCTCGCAGACCATTCTGTGGAACGGCCCGGTCGGCGTGTTCGAGTTCGATCAGTTCGGCAACGGAACCAAGGCCCTGGCCCTGGCCATCGCCGAAAGCCCGGCGTTCTCCATCGCAGGCGGCGGCGATACTCTGGCTGCCATCGACAAGTACGGCGTGGCGGACAAGATTTCCTACATTTCCACCGGTGGCGGCGCGTTCCTCGAGTTCGTCGAGGGCAAAGTGCTGCCAGCCGTGGAAGTGCTGGAACAACGCGCACAATAAACACCAGCTAGGGTGAATGGAGTCACCCTGCGCCACGGCGGATAAAACCCTGACGTGAACGGGTGGTCTGTAGAAGACCGGATCATCGAACAAGGAGTCATGTCATGGACAAGTTAGCCGCTTTGAGCGTCATTGGTATGTTGCTGGCCGGTTGCACCAGCGGTGGTCGGGAGGCGGCCTGCGAGGTATTCAGTCCTGCGCAGATCGAAACCCCGACCACTCAGGATGATCAGCGTGTCGAGGAGAGCACCGGGCAGCCTACTGGCCCGGCGCCGGAACAGCGTTGCTGACGAGGAGAAGCAATGAGCGGGATTAAACTGGCGGGTTTTGCCGCCGTCGCACTGCTGCTTGCGGCGTGCAGCAGCCAGCCGGCGGCGCCGGATCACTGGAATCGCTGGGTTTGCGATAGCCAGACCGAGGTGCAATGGCGTTTCGCCAATGGCGGTTTCGATCAGGTAGATGTACGCCTGGGCGGTGATGACATCGTCTACCGCCTGACCCAGGAGCCGGCGGCATCCGGCGCGCTGTACAGCGACGGACGTCTGTCCTTCCACACCAAGGGTGAGGAAGGCCTGGTCTACTGGACGGCGACCGATGACCTGATCGGCCGCGGCTGCAAGGCGCCGTAACATTCTCGGCGACGCCGAGGCGAGAACTGCGGGCATGCCCGAGCTTCACGAAACTTGAACAACGCCTGCCCCTGCGGCAGGCTTGCACGATTAACGACCTCCAAACCGGGAGACAGAAACACCATGGCACTTATCAGCATGCGCCAGATGCTCGACCACGCCGCCGAATTCGGCTACGGCGTGCCGGCCTTCAACGTCAACAACCTCGAGCAGATGCGCGCCATCATGGAAGCCGCCGACAAGACCGATTCGCCGGTCATCGTCCAGGCCTCCGCTGGTGCCCGCAAGTACGCCGGTGCGCCGTTCCTGCGCCACCTGATCCTGGCTGCCATCGAAGAATTTCCGCATATCCCGGTGTGCATGCACCAGGATCACGGCACCAGCCCGGACGTTTGCCAGCGCTCCATCCAACTGGGTTTCAGCTCGGTGATGATGGACGGTTCGCTGAAGGAAGACGGCAAGACCCCGGCCGACTACGACTACAACGTCCGCGTGACTCAGCAGACCGTGGCGTTCGCCCATGCCTGCGGTGTGTCCGTGGAAGGCGAACTGGGTTGCCTGGGCAGCCTGGAAACCGGTATGGCCGGTGAAGAAGATGGCGTCGGCGCCGAAGGCGTACTGGATCACAGCCAACTGCTGACTGATCCGGAAGAAGCCGCCGACTTCGTCAAGAAGACCCAGGTCGATGCCCTGGCCATCGCCATCGGCACCAGCCACGGCGCCTACAAGTTCACCAAGCCGCCAACCGGCGATGTGCTGTCGATCCAGCGCATCAAGGAAATCCACGCGCGCATCCCCAACACCCACCTGGTGATGCATGGCTCCTCCTCCGTTCCGCAGGAATGGCTGAAGGTGATCAACGAGTTCGGCGGCGACATCAAGGAAACCTACGGTGTGCCGGTCGAGGAAATCGTCGAGGGCATCAAGCACGGCGTGCGCAAGGTCAACATCGACACCGACCTTCGCCTGGCCTCCACCGGTGCCATCCGCCGCATGATGGCCGAGCACCCGAGCGAGTTCGACCCGCGCAAGTTCTTCGCCAAGACCATCGTCGCCATGCGTGACATCTGCATCGCCCGCTACGAAGCCTTTGGCACCGCTGGCAATGCCTCCAAGATCAAGCCGATCTCCCTGGAAGGCATGTACCAGCGTTACGCCAGCGGCGAGCTGAACGCCAAGGTCAACTGAGCCTGATGCGTTACCCGGAGCCCCGCTTTTGCGGGGCTTTTTCATGGAGCAGCCGATGAAGAAGCTGGCGCTTGCCTGGCTAACCATTGCGGCGCTGGCCGGTTGCGCCGTCGCCCCGCCAGTACCCGCACCCAGTCCGGAAGTGGGCGCGTACGCCATCGACCCGTTGCGTTGTGACACTCGTTCCGAGTGCACCACCAAGGTGTCGCGTACCCTGCTGTTCGTGTTCGACTACTCTGCTGCCGGTGCACCGCTGGTGCAGCGAGATGGGCGCCTGCTGTTCACGCCCGAGGATGCCCCCGCGAGCGACTGGCCGGCATTGCGGATTGAGCTGGCCAAGCCGGTCGACGGCCGCTTTTCCCTCCAGAGCGAATGCCGTCAGACGCCCTGCCGAACCTCCCCGGCAGCCCTGCAGGAGGCCTACCAGCATTACCTTATGGGCAAAGGCTGTACCTGGCGGGGTGGTCTGTGCCTGCCGGCGCAGAGGTAAAACCCTGTAAAACTCCCGAAGCATGACGGCGGGCGTGGTACGCCATAATTCGTGGACTGTCGTTCCGGGAAACTGCCACCCATGTCCAGCAAGCCGCGCCTGTTGCTCGCTTTCATCCTCGCCGTGTTGCTGGCCTCGCTGCTTGCCTCGATCTTCCAGACCCAGACCAATCTTGCCGCCTTGCAGGCTCTCGGTGCGCCCATGCCAATGGATGTGCGCCTCGGCACTACCTGCCTCGACCTGCTTGGCTTCGCTCCGACCTTCGCTCTGCTCAGCACATTGGGCTTCATTTTCGCCCTGCCACTGGCTGCCTGGTGCGCAAGGCGCATGCCGACATTGCGTTGGGCGATCTTCCTGCTGGCTGGCGCCATCGCTATCTGGTGTGCGTTGGCGTTGGCCAACACGCTAGCGCCCATGCCGACGTTGATTGCGGCTGATCGCAGCTCGCTCGGCACGCTTGGCCTGATGTTCTGCGGCAGCGTCGGCGCCTTGCTGTTCGGCTTGCTCGGCCGGCGTGCCGGTCGCCCTGCGTCATCGACCTCTTCCGACTCCCTCTGACAAGGCGTGCCCATGTTGAGATTCTCCCGTGCGCTGCTGCTTGGCGCCCTGTTCGGCAGTGCTCCGCTGCTGGCTCAGGACTACCGCATCGAAACCTTCAGCGAGGGACTGGAACATCCCTGGGCAATGGCCTTCCTGCCGGACGGGCGCATGCTGGTCACCGAGCGTGTCGGCCGCCTGCGTATCGTCGAGGCCGACGGTAGCCTCGATCCGGAGCCGGTAGCTGGCGTGCCCGAGGCGTTTATCGCCGCACAGGCGGGGTTGATGGAAGTGGCGCTGGATCCTGACTACACCGATAACCGCTGGCTCTACCTGAGCTATGCGCACGGTTCGCTGGAGGCCAACAACACGCGTCTGGCCCGTGCCCGACTGGTGGATGGTGAACTGCACGACTTCGAAGTGCTGTTCACCGCGCAGCCGCTCAAGGAAGGCGCTGCGCACTACGGCGGGCGCATTGCCTTTCTCGCCGACAAGACCCTGGTGTTGACCCTGGGCGACGGATTCGACTGGCGCGAAGAAGCGCAGAATCCGGCCAATCACCTGGGCAAGATCGTGCGGCTGAATCGCGACGGCAGCGTGCCGCAGGACAACCCGCTGCTGGGCAAGGAGGGCGCGGCCCCGGAGATCTACAGCCTGGGTCACCGTAACGTGCAGGGCATCTTCTTCGACGCCGAGAATGATCGCCTGTATAGCCACGAGCACGGCCCACGCGGTGGCGACGAGCTCAACCTGATCGAGGCCGGCAACAACTACGGCTGGCCGCTGGCGACCTTTGGCGTCGACTACACCGGCGCGCGTATCAGCCCCTACACCGAGCTGCCGGGTCTGAGCGCACCGCTGTTGCACTGGACGCCTTCGGTGGCGCCTTCGAGCCTGACCCTGTATCGCGGCGAGCTGTTTCCCAACTGGCGGGGCGATTTGTTCGCGGCCACGCTGGCCGAGCGCAGCGTCCGGCGCATCCGCGTGCTCGACGGCATGCTGGCGGGGGAAGAGGTGCTATTCGAAGAGCTGGACGAACGTATTCGCGACGTGCGTAGTGGGCCCGATGGCGCGCTCTATCTGCTTAGCGACAGTGCCGAAGGGCGCGTGCTGCGGGTGGTGCCGAGCGAATAGCGCAGCATCCGTTACACTGGCGGCCCTGATGATTGTGGGATCGTATCGGTGAAGTACCTCCAGGGTTATCCCGTTGCCTTGCAGCAGCAAGTCCGCCAACTGATCGCCGATGACCGGCTGGGCGATTACCTGGCGCAGCGCTATCCAGGTCGGCATGAGGTACAGAGCGACAAGGCCCTGTACGGCTATGTGATGGCGCTCAAGCAGGAGCATCTGAAGAATGCGCCGGCCATCGACAAGGTGCTCTACGATAACCGCCTCGACCTTACCCACCGTGCACTGGGGCTGCACACGGCGATCTCGCGGGTACAGGGCGGCAAGCTCAAGGCGAAGAAGGAAATTCGTGTCGCGTCTTTGTTTCGCGACGCGGCGCCGGCCTTTCTGCAGATGATCGTGGTGCATGAGCTGGCGCATCTGAAAGAGAGCGATCACAACAAGGCGTTCTACAAGCTGTGCGACCACATGCTGCCGGGCTATGCGCAGATCGAGTTCGACCTGCGCATGTACCTGACCTGGCGCGAGATGAGTTCGTAGGGGGTGTCGCGCGCACCGATGCCTCGGTGATAGGGAAAAACGGCGCGCACGGCTCACCTACCCGTCCGACCCGGTATTTGATGCCAGGCGCGGTATCAGCTGTGCAGGCGCAGGTTGAGTTGGTCGATCACCTCGGCCCAGTCGGCGTCCTCGAGTATCTCCTCGCGCAGCAGGGCGGCCTGGGCCGGGCTCCAGAACGCGACATCGGCCAGCGAGCGCCCGGCCGGCAGGGGCGAGTGGGTGCTGATGAAGGCGTTGATGCTGGCGGCATCGTTGGGCAGGCCGAGTTGCTTGAACAGGGCGGGCAGGTCGTGAACCGGGGTTTCCATGGCAGCCTCCAGGCGCTGAACGATCACTACTGATTACCAACCCTAGCTCAGATAGTTCCGCTCATTCGACTGCCAGTACCTCGAAGCACTGCTCGCCGAAACGTACTTCGTCGCCCACTGCCTTGCCCAGCAGGGCGTGCCCCAGTGGCGCGGCACTGCCGAGCACCTGGATGGTGTGACCGGCCTGTTGCAGCTTCATGCTCGCGCCCTGTGGGCCGAGGAACAGCCAACGCTCTTCGTCTTGCTCGTCGAGTAGCTGGATCAGCGCGCCCAATTCGATGCCTTGCACGTCATCGAACGGCCGTGGCCTCAACTGCCGCCAGGTGATCAGCGTCTGGCGCAGCTCCTCGACCCGTCGGGCCTGGCCGCTGGCCAGGTAGGCCGCCTCCAGGCCCAGGGTGTCGTACTTGTTCTCGGCGACGTTCTCTTCGTGGGTGGCCGCTTCGTGCGCGCTGAGGGCGGCGAGGGTGGCTTGTTCGAGGTCGGCCTGCAGGTGGGCGAGCACGTCTTGCAACAGCAGATTCTTGTCCATGGTGCGCTTTCGATTACGAGGTGAGGAGCTGGGCCGTGGCCCAGCTTCAAAGGTCTAGGGGGCTAGCTGCACGCGGTTGCGACCTTCGGCCTTGGCCCGGTACATGGCCGCATCGGCCCGGCGAATCAGCGTGGTGGCATCGTCGCTACCATGACTCAGGACGATGCCGATGCTGGCACCGACGCGCACGGTACGATCTTCCAGGTACATGGGCGTGTCCAGCCCTTCCAGCAGGCGCTTGGCCAGATCGCGCGCATGTTCGGCCGATTGCACGTTCTCGCAGATCACCACGAATTCGTCACCGCCCAGGCGGGCGGGAAGGTCGGCGTCGCGCAGGTACTGGCGCAAGCGCTGAGCCACTTCGGCCAGTACCCGATCACCGAATTCGTGGCCATGCTGATCGTTGATCGGTTTGAAGCCGTCCAGATCGATCAGCATCACCGCCAGCAGTTCATTGCGCCTGACGCTGCGCGCCAGTGCCTGATCCAGATGCTGTTGTAGTGCGGTGCGGTTGGCCAGGCCCGTGAGCGGGTCTTGCAGGGCCAGTTCGCTGAGGCGCTGATTGGCCTGTTCCAGCGCCTGGGTGCGTTCGGTCACCCGTTTGGCGAGGATCTGCTCGTTGAGCTGCAGCGCTGCCTCGCGCTGGCGTTTGAGCTCGTTGAAGCGCGCCGCCAGGGCGAAGGACAGCAGGATCATTTCCAGTCCGGAGCCGATCTGCATGGCATACAGGGTGAGGAAGTTCGACGGGATAAGCGCGAAGTTGCGCAGCGCTAACAGTACCGCACCGGTCAGCAGCATCAGCCAGGCCAGGGCGAACAGGCGGGCGCCGGGCACTCGATAGCCGACGCAGACGAAGCTGGTGAGTAGCAGCGTCAGGGTGGCGATCAGGCCGGTCAGCGACATCAACTGCAAGGCACGCTGCACGGGCAGCAGGACGGTGGCCAGTACCGCAGCACCGATGGCGATGCACAGGGCCAGCAGGCCCTTGTCCCAGCGTGGCAGCCACTGGCGGGTGTCGAGGAAGCTGCGGGCGAATACCACCGACAGCAGTGCCGCCGAGGTCAGGCTGACCGGCAACATCCGATTGCTCCAGGGCGCTGCCTGAGGCCACAGGTACTGCGCGCCGAGGCCGTTGAGCGAGAGGACGCTGAGGGCGAAGGCGAACATGAACAGTACGTAGTTGAGGAAGGGGCGTTCGCGCAGGGCGAGGAACAGCAGCAGGTTGTACAGGCCCAAAGCGATCAGCACACCGAAGTAGATGGCGTGTACCAGGTAGCCGTTCTGGCTGTGCTGCTCGAAATCGCGCAGCGACATCAGCCCGCCGCTCAGGGTCATGCTGCCGCGCGAGTCGACGTGCAGGTACAGCGTGCGCTGTTCGCCCGGTTGCAGGACGATTTCGAACACCGGGTAACGATGGCCGATGCTGCGTTCGGCGTAAGGCACGGTATCGCCACTGCGTGACTCGCGCACGCCATCGGCGCCGATGTCATACAGGCGTACTTCATCGAGCGAGGCGTAGTTCAGCTCCAGGCGCCAGATGCGCGTTTCGCTGGCTTCGGACTGCAACGGCAGGCGCAGCCAGATCACGCCTTGCACGTAGCCGAAGCTGAGATCACGACGGGTCAGCGAGGTGCTGAACGGTGCATCGGCGGCCCGCACGTCATCCAGCGTCAACGTGCCTTGCGGGTCGGCAAGAAAATCGACCAGGCCGTAGAGATCCTGCGGTGCACTGCTGTCACCCAGGCGGGTGTTTGCCTCAGTCAGCTGGCTGTTCAGCGACAGACAAAGCATCAGCAGCAGGCCCGGCAACGAGGCCAGGAAGGCGGAGACAGTATGTCGGCTGGTTGGCATGGGGAAAGCCTGGGAGGTAGGCGTGCCTAGATAGTGGCAGAAAGCCCTGTCGTGCAGCTAGTGCCTGTCCTTGTGCAGATGTGCACCCAGGGTGCGCAACGGCGCAAGTTGGCGGCAAATCAGCGCCAGTTGCGTCTGTACCAGGCGCTGACGCTCATCGGCGTCATCGGCGATCTGTTCCAGTTCCTGCGCCAGTGCCTGCTCCTCGTCGCTGTGAATGGCCAGTGGGCGTTCGCCACGCAGGCCTGCGGCGATGTCATCGAGGCTGCGTGCGAGAACCTCGGCCTGCTCCAGCAACTGCGCCTGAGCGGCGTGCGGCAGTTGTTCGCCGCGGTGCGCACCAAGCCCGGAGAGGTAGCTGAGCAGGGTGTGCGACAGCACCAGAAAGCGAAACCCCTGATCCGCGTCCTTACGGAAGTGGCCGGGCTCCATCAGCATGTTGCCGAGGGTGGTGGACAGCGCTGCGTCGGCATTGTGTGCGTTGCGGCGGGCCAGGCGGTAGCCCAGATCGTCGCGCTTGCCATTGGCGTACTGGGCGATGATCTGTCGCAGGTAGGCGCTGTTGCAACTCAGCGTGCCGGCCAGCATGCGGCCCAGGCGCCGGCCCTGCCAGTCCGGCAGGATCAGGAACACTGCCAGGCCGGCGATCAGGCCGCCGAGCAGGGTATCGACCAGACGTGGCAGGAACAGGCCGTAGCCATCGCCGATCTGGTTGAAGCAGAACAGCACCAGCAGGGTGATCGCCGCCGTGGCCAGGGTGTAGCGCGTGGTTCGGGTGGCGAAGAAGGCGACGCCGGCGACCACGGCGAACAGCGCTTGTACGCGTGGATCAGGAAACAGGTTGAACAGCGCCCAGCCGATACCCAGCCCAAGCAGGGTGCCGGTGATGCGCTGCACCAGTTTGAGACGGGTAGCGCCGTAGTTCGGTTGGCAGACGAACAGGGTGGTCAGCAGAATCCAGTAGCCCTGAGCCGGGTGGATCAGGTGCAGCAGACCGTAGCCGGCGGCCAGGGCGATGGACAAGCGTAGGGCGTGGCGAAACAGCAGTGAGGTGGGCGTCAGTTGCTGGCCGATGCGCTCCATCACTTCGCGTAGTGAATGTGGTTCGCGATCGAGCAGGCTGCTGTCCTGTTCATCGGCCAGGGCGTCAGGGTTGCTGGCGTTGCCAAGCAGCAGGTCGAGGCTGGCCAGGTTACCGGCCAAGGCGCCGAGCGAGCGCAGCAGGCGGCGCCAGGCTGGATTGCTCTGCAGATGCAGGTGGTCGAGCGAGGCGTGCAGGTCTTCCAGGGCCTGGCTGCACAGCTCGCGGTACTCGAACGGCTGGCGTAGCTCGATGGCGCTGCCCAGGCGCTCACAGGCCTCGCCGTGCAGGCGCAGCAGGCGCTGGCAGCGAAACAGTACATCGCTGTGGAAGAAGGCTTCGGCCAGTTCGTTGTAGGGGTAATGCGAGGAACTGGCGCGCTCGTGGATGTCCTGAGCGAGGAAATACAGCTTCAGGTAGCGATTGACCTTGGGGCCGGGGCGGCCATTGCCGACCCGGTGCAGGATTATCTCCTTGGCCGCATTGAGCGCCGACACCACCCGTCCGTTCTGCTGTGCCAGGGCCAGGCGCCGCTGCTCCACGTCCAGTTGGCGCAGGGGTTCGAACAGCGCCGCCTTGAGCTTGAGGTACTTGCCCAACTCGCGAAACAGCCGGGCCAGGCTCTGTTGCACCGGTTGGTGGGCGAACAGGCCGTGCCAGATCACCGAGAGCAGGCCATACCAGGCCGCGCCGGCCACCAGCAGCAGTGGTTCTAGCCAGAGACCGGCAACGCCGCCGCGCTGCTCGACGCCGATCATGCTGTACACGGCGAGAATCAGCGTGCCCGAGCCCAGCGTGGCGAAGCGCTCGCCGAGCGCGCCGAGCATACTCAGGAGGAAGGCCGACAGCGCCAGGGCGACGACGAACAGCCAGGGGTAAGGGAAGAGGAATTCGACCGCATAGGCCGCTGCACTGAAGCAGAGCAGGGTGACCAATACCGTGCCTAAGCGGCCTTGCCAACTGTCGTCGGTTTCGGTCAGCGCACTGGCGATGATGCCGAGAAACAGCGGGATCAACCCATGCACCCAGCCTTGCCACCAGCACAGCGCCAATGCGCCGGCCAGGGCGATGAACACCCGCAGACTGGCACTGAACTTGTCCAGCGCCCAGAGACGGCGCAGTGATTGGCGAAGGCGAGGGCGGGGCATGGAAGGTCTGGCGAGAAAAGGATGTGAGAAGCCTACCGGAACTCATTGGTCACTGGATATGCAATTGACCGCAACAGGCATGCCGCAGGGCTGTCCACATGGAGTGACGGGCCAGAATCATTCTCACCCTTCTGGCCCCCGAGGAGTCGAGCGTCATGTCTGTCTGGCTGCGAGCGTGTCTGTGTGCCCTGTTCTTCGCTGTGTCGCTGCAGCTGAGTGCGGCGCCGGGGGCGGTGGTGCAGTTGCAGGTCGATGGCGTGATCGGTCCGGCCAATGCCGACTACCTGGTGCGTGGCCTGAGCAAGGCTATCGATGAAGGCGCGCAATTGGTGGTGATCGAGATGGACACGCCTGGCGGGCTGGATAGCTCCATGCGCTCGATCATCAAGGCCATTCTCGCCAGCCCGGTGCCGGTCGCCACCTACGTCACCCCAGGCGGCGCGCGTGCAGCCAGCGCCGGCACCTACATCCTCTACGCCAGTCATGTCGCAGCCATGACGCCGGGCACCAACCTCGGCGCGGCGACGCCGGTGGCCATCGGCATGCCGGGGGCTGCGGACAAGCCCCAGGCGGGAAATGAGCCAAGCGAAGAGCGGCAGACCCCCTCCGATCCCATGGTGGCCAAGCAGGTCAACGATGCCGCTGCCTACATCCGTGGCCTGGCCAACCTGCATGGGCGCAACGCCGAATGGGCCGAGCGTGCAGTGCGCGAGGCGGTCAGCCTGTCCGCCGAGGAAGCCAAGGCGCAGAGCGTGATCGATTATCTGGCCGATGACTTGCCTGAGCTGTTGCGCCAGCTCGATGGCAATACCCTGCAGGTCGCAGGTCGTCCGGTGACGCTGAGCACGACCGATGCACCATTGCTCAGCCATGCGCCGGATTGGCGTACCCGCTTGCTGGCGGTGATCACCAATCCCAGCGTGGCCCTGGTGCTGATGATGATCGGTATCTACGGCCTGATCTTCGAATTCACCAGCCCCGGCAGTGGTGTCGGCGGAGTGATCGGTGGCATCAGCCTGATCATCGCGCTCTACGCCCTGCAATTGTTGCCCGTGAGCTACGCCGGAGTAGTACTGATTCTGCTGGGCATCGCCTTCATGGTGGCCGAAGCCTTCCTACCCAGTTTCGGCGTGCTCGGTATCGGTGGCGTGGCGTCATTCATTTTGGGTGCGTTGATCCTGATCGATACCGATGTGCCGGGCTTCGGCATTCCGCTGGCCTTGATCGTCACCCTGGCGCTGGTCAGTGCCGGGATGATCCTGGCGATTCTCGGCATGGCGTTGAAGGCCCGGCGACGCCAGCAGGTGGCTGGCGACAGCGGCCTGGTGGGTAGCCTGACCGCGATACAGGCCGTGCAACCGGATAATCCCATTACTGGCTGGGTCGTGCTGCAGGGTGAGCGTTGGCAGGTAACGGCCGCAGCGCCGTTGCAACCTGGCCAGCAGGTTCGAGTAACCGAGCGGCAAGGGTTGCGACTGCGCGTCAGTGCAGTCGACGAAGTGCCGCATGACGGAGGTGGATGATGGGTTTCGAATTGAGTTTTATCGCTTTGGCGATACTGATCCTGGCGCTGCTTGCCTCAACGTTTCGCATCCTGCGTGAGTACGAGCGAGGAGTAGTGTTCCAGTTGGGACGTTTCTGGCGAGTGAAGGGGCCGGGGTTGGTGATGGTGATACCCGGTGTACAGCAGATGGTGCGGGTTGATCTGCGCACCCTTGTCTTCGATGTTCCTGCCCAGGACGTGATCTCCAGGGACAACGTTTCGGTCAAGGTCAACGCGGTGGTCTACTTTCGCGTGCTCGACCCACAGAAGGCGATCATCCAGGTCGAGGACTACATGGTCGCCACCAGCCAGTTGGCCCAGACCACCTTGCGCGCGGTGCTCGGCAAGCATGAACTGGATCAGATGCTCGCCGAGCGCGAGCGGCTCAATGGCGACATCCAGCAGGTGTTGGACGCGCAGACCGATGCCTGGGGCATCAAGGTGGCCAACGTCGAGATCAAGCATGTCGACATCAACGAATCCATGGTGCGCGCCATCGCCCGCCAGGCCGAAGCCGAGCGTGAGCGACGGGCCAAGGTGATCCATGCCGAAGGTGAATTACAGGCATCGGAGAAACTGATGCAGGCGGCCGAAGTGCTCGGTCGGCAGAAGGGGGCCATGCAACTGCGTTATATGCAGACGCTGAGCAATATTGCCAACGACAAGAGTTCGACCATCGTCTTTCCATTGCCGGTAGATCTGTTGAGCGGGATCGTGGATATGAAGGAGCCCAAGGCTTGAGTTTGGAACTGATCGGTTCTAAATTCGCGGCATGACGACACGTGGACGCCCCAAAAGCTTCTGCCCGGATCGGGCGCTGGAAAATGCCATGCAGCTGTTCTGGCAGCGCGGCTATGAGGCCGCTTCGCTGCAGGATCTGCAGGCAGTTACCGGCCTGTCCAAGAGCAGCCTGTACCAGACCTACCCGAGCAAGCAGGCCTGGTTCGCCGCTGCGTTCGGCCGCTACGTGGAGCAGCGTCGCGCCCTGTTGCTGGAACAGCTGGAGGCCAGCGCTTCGCCGCTCGGTTTCATTCGTGGCCGCTTGCTCAGTGTGCTCGATGACGGGGGCTCGAATGGCGTGCCGCGTGGCTGCATGTTGGTCAACGTAGCCAACGAATTCTCGCTGTCGGAGCCCGTGCTGGTGCCTGTGCTGCAGCACGCCACGGCGGGTATCTGCCAGGTGTTCGAGCAGGCGCTGCTACGCGCCGTCGCCTGTGGCGAGCTGCCGGCAAGGGACGATTTGCAAGCTTGCGCCGGTTATCTGCAATGCGTGATGAGTGGGCTGCGTACCCAGGTCAAGTCCGGGCTGCCGGCTGAATCGATCCGCGCCACCGTCGCTGTGGTGATGAAAAGCCTGGACGGGGCCTGAGTTTCGCTGCGGGTTGTTTGTTCGTTTATTTGTGGACTGATTGGTTCTTAATTGGGGAGTGGATATGCGAGAGTTGTTCGAGCTGTGCGGGGCTGATCGCGAGCTGGTGTTTTCGCCATACTGCTGGCGTGTGCGCCTCGCTCTGGCGCACAAGGGATTGGATTACCAGAGCCGGCCGACACGCTTCACCGATAAGGAGCTGATCGCCTTTTCCGGGCAGAAACTGGTGCCGGTGCTGACCGATGACGGCGAAACGCTGCATGACAGCATGGCCATCTTCGCCTACCTGGATCGACGCTACCCGCAGCATCCGCTGCTCGGCGACGCGCTGGCCGCCGAGCGGGCGCGACTGTTCGAGCGCCTGAGCTTTCACATGGTGCGCGTGCCGTTGTTGAAGATTCTGATTCCGCGGGTCTGGCAGGTCATCGATCCGGCTGACCGTGAGTATTTCCGCAGCAGCCGTGAAAAGGCCTTGGGCATGAGCCTGGAGGATTTCGCTGATCCGCAGGGCGGTGAGCGGCTGTTCCGGGAGGCAGTGGCGCCGCTGGAAATGTGGCTGCGTGAACAACCCTTCTTCGAGGGCCAGGCGCCCGGCGGTTGCGACTACCTGCTGGCCGGCATGCTGTTCTGGGCCTGGTGCCTGGGCGCGCAGCCATGGGCTGATGATTCGGCACTCGGCGCTTGGTTCGCCCGCATTGTGCAGACTTACGAAGCGACTCACGGCCCGGTCAAACGGGCCTCGACCCAGGCGGAGATGAGCAGATGATCGACCTGTATTACTGGACTACCCCGAACGGCCACAAGGTCAGCATTTTTCTCGAAGAGGCTGGCCTGGAGTATCGCGTCATCCCGGTACACATCGGCAAGGGTGAGCAGTTCGAACCCGAATTTCTCAAGATCGCGCCGAACAACCGCATCCCGGCAATCGTCGATCAGGCGCCTGCAGACGGAGGCGAGCCCATCGCCCTGTTCGAGTCCGGGGCGATTCTCGAATACCTGGCCGACAAGAGCGGGCTGTTCCTGCCACGCGAGACCCGTGCACGCTTCAGCGTGCTGCAATGGCTGTACTGGCAGATGGGCGGCGTCGGACCGATGGCCGGGCAGAACCATCATTTCGTGCGTTACGCGCCGGAGCCAATTCCCTACGCCATCGAGCGTTACGTGAGGGAAACTGCCCGACTCTACGGCGTGCTGGATCGCCAGTTGGCCGAGCACGAATATGTGGCCGGCGACTATTCCATCGCCGACATGGCCATCTACCCCTGGGCCACATTGTGGCAAGCCCAGCAACAGAAGATCGAAGACTTCCCGCACATGGCTGCCTGGCTCGAGCGCATTGCCGCGCGTCCTGCCGTACAGCGTGCCTACGCACTGGTGGCCCAGGTGAACGAAGATCCGAAGGCCCTGCTGACCGCCGAGGCGCGGCGCCTGCTGTTCGGACAGTGACGGACGGACAGGTTTTCTCGCGGATTTCCCGGTGAGGCGCGTGACGCTTTCCTAGACTTCAGGTGTTGATCCTGAACGCTGGGAGAGAGTCATGCGAATCGGCGTACCCAAGGAAATCAAAAATCACGAGTACCGTGTCGGCCTTACGCCTGCGTCCGTGGCAGAACTGAGCGCACAGGGGCACGAGGTCTGGATCGAGACTCGTGCCGGTGCCGCCATCGGCTTTGCCGACGAGGATTACCGTGAGGCGGGCGCGCAGATCGCCAGGAGCGCCGGCGAGGTGTTTCAGCTGGCGCAGCTGATCGTCAAGGTCAAGGAGCCGCTCGCCGTGGAGCGGGCCCGGCTGCGCGAGCACCATACCTTGTTCACCTACCTGCACCTGGCGCCGGATCGGCCGCAGACCGAGGAATTGATGGCGAGCGGCGCCACCTGTATCGCCTACGAGACGGTGACCGATGCTCAGGGCCGCCTGCCATTGCTGGCGCCGATGTCGGAGGTCGCAGGGCGCATGTCGATCCAGGCCGGTGCCGGTTGCCTGGAGAAGGCGCGCGGTGGGCGTGGCGTGCTGCTGGGCGGGGTACCTGGCGTGGCGCCGGGCAAGGTGGCGATTCTCGGCGGCGGTGTGGTCGGTAGCCATGCGCTGGCGATGGCGGTCGGCCTCGGTGCCGATGTGACGGTGCTGGACAAAAGCGTCGATGCCCTGCGCCGGCTCGATGCCCGGTATGGCAACCGCATCACCACGCTCTATTCCACGCGCACTGCGCTACAGGAGCAGGTGCTGGCGGCCGATCTGGTCATCGGCGGCGTGCTGATCCCCGGGGCAGCAGCGCCCAAGCTGATCACGGCGGACATGGTGCGGCAGATGAAGGCCGGCGCGGTGCTGGTGGATGTGGCCATCGATCAGGGTGGCTGCGCCGAGACCTCGCGCGCCACCACCCATGCCGAGCCCACCTATGTTGTCGACGAGGTGGTTCATTACTGCGTGGCCAACATGCCGGGGGCGGTGGCGCGTACCTCGACCCAGGCGCTGAACAACGCCACGCTGCCGTTCGTCGTCGCCTTGGCGCAGAAAGGCACGCGTCGTGCGCTGGAGGAAGACCCGCACTTGCTGGCCGGCCTCAATGTGGCTGGCGGAGTGGTTACCTGCGAAAGCGTCGCGCAGGCGCACGGACTGGCTTTCCAGCCTGCTGCCAGTGTTATCGAGCGGTTGTAGCGCTCTTGCGCCGTGCTCAGGCGTACTGCGCGGCGGCGTAGCCCGAGGCCCAGGCCCACTGGAAGTTGAAGCCGCCGAGATGGCCGGTGACGTCCAGTACCTCGCCAATGAAATACAGTCCCGGCACCTTGAGCGACTCCAGGGTCTTGGACGACACCTCGTCGGTATTCACCCCGCCCAGGGTGACTTCGGCCGTGCGGTAGCCCTCGGTGCCGGCGGGCACCAGTTGCCAGTCGGACAGGCGCTCGGCAATCGCCTTCAGTTCGCCCGGCGTGTACTGCTTCAACGGCTTGTTGGTGAACCAGTTGTCCACCAGCAGGGTCGCCATCTTCTTGGTGAACAGCTCGGCCAGCAAGGTCTTCAGCTCGCTGTTACCGCGCTCGCGCTGTTGGGTCGCCAACCACTCGGGCAGGTCGATATGCGGCAGCAGGTCGATGTGCACGGTGTCGCCTGGTTGCCAGTAGGAGGAAATCTGCAGGATCGCCGGCCCGGACAGGCCGCGATGGGTGAACAGGATGTTCTCGACGAAGCTCTGGCCATTGCAGCTCACCCGGCAGTCCTCGACCGAGGTGCCGGAAAGCTCGGTGCACAACGTCTTGAGCTGCGGATCGGTGAGAGTGAAGGGCACCAGCCCGGCGCGGGTCGGCAGTACTTCATGGCCGAACTGCTTGGCCACCTGGTAACCGAAGCCGGTGGCGCCGAGGGTGGGAATCGACAGCCCGCCAGTGGCGATCACCAGCGACTGGCAGGCCACGGTGCCGAGATCGGTTTGCAGCAGGAAACCGCCTTCGGTTTTCTCGATGCTTTGCACGGCGGTATCCAGGCGAATCTGCGCGCCCGTTTCGGCACATTCGGTCAGCAGAAGTTCGAGAATATCGCTGGACTTGTTGTCGCAGAACAGTTGGCCGAGTTTCTTCTCGTGATATGGCACACCATGCTTGGCTACCAGGCCGATGAAATCCCACTGGGTGAAGCGCGCCAGGGCGGATTTGCAGAAGTGCGGGTTGCCGGAGAGGAAGTTGGCCGGCTCGCAGTACATATTGGTGAAGTTGCAGCGCCCACCGCCGGACATGAGGATTTTCTTGCCGGCCTTGTTGGCGTGGTCGAGTACCAACACGCGGCGGCCACGGGTAGCGGCAGTGGCTGCGCACATCAGTCCGGCAGCGCCTGCGCCAATGATCAGTACGTCGGTTTGCAACACGAAATGTCCCCAAGGTGAATCGCTGGCACAAATGGTGCTGCGAGAAAACCGGTGAAGTTTACCCGAAGCCGCTCTGGGTCGCCGATTCTGCCCAGCGTGTTGCCGACGAATGCGGAGTGCGCCAATGCTTGTCTCAGATTTGAGACAGTGACGAGTGGCGTTGCGCCTGCTATCACTAGAACTGATCAATTCGGATGGATCGCCACCAATGCTCGCAGTGCGTGCCTGGCTATTGCTCTTGCTGCTGTCGCCGGCACTGGCCTCGGCCGAGTTGTTGCGCCTGGTGGCTGATCCCTGGCCGCCTTTCAATGATCGGGACTTACCTGGCAATGGTCTGGCCAGTGATCTGGTGGAGCAGGCGCTGAAGCGTGCCGGCTACACCACCAGCTACGCCGAGGTTCCCTGGGAGCGAGCGGTGCTGGGGCTCAAACGCGGTGATTACGATGTGTTGATCAACGCCTGGTACAGTGCGGATCGTGCCGAGTACGGCTATTTCTCTCGCCCTTATCTGGTCAATCGTCTGCGTTTCATGCAGCGCAAGGGCAGCAATATTCGCTTCGAAACCCTGGCCGATCTCTACCCGCACAGCATCGCCGTGGTGCGTGGTTATGCCTATTCCAAGGAGTTCGACAGCGACCCCAACCTGCTCAAGGTGGGTGTTGGCAGCTTCGAGATCGCTGCGCGCATGTTGCATGCCGGGCGGGTGCAGCTGGCGCTGGAAGATGAACTGGTGGCGCGGTATCACATGGGGCGGGAGTTGAGCTCCATTCGCGGCGAGCTGGAGTTCCTGCCGCTGCCGTTGACCGAGAACGGCCTGCATATTCTGGTTCGTCGCAGTCGTGCCGATCACGAGGAAATCGCCAGTCGTTTCGACAAGGCGATCCAGGAGATGAGCGACGATGGTAGCTATGCCGCGACGCTGCAGCGCCACGGCCCTTGATCAGGCCAGCACCGTACGGGCGCGGCCCTGCTGCTTGGCCCGGTATAGCCGGATGTCAGCCTCGTGCAGAAGGCTTTCCAGGTCTTCTGGTTCGCCCTGGTACAGCCCCGCGCTGAACGACAAGGCCGGCGCGCCCACCGCGTAGTACAGGCTAGCGCATTGCCGCCGTAGCTTGTCCAGTGCCTGCACCACCTGCTCCGCATCATGCAGCGTGAGCAGGGCGAATTCCTCGCCCCCGAGTCGGCCCAGCAGCATATCGGGGAAGGCCGCACTCATTGCCCGGGCGAACACCACCAGGGCGCTGTCGCCGCTGGCATGACCGAAACCATCGTTGATCTGCTTGAAGTGGTCGAGGTCGAGCATCGCCACGCACACTTCGCGACGCTCGCGTTGTGCCTGTTGCAGCATCTGCAGTCCCTGCTCGTAGAAAGCGCGGCGGTTGTTCAGGCCGGTCAGGGCATCGAACTGTGCGGCTTTCTTCAGCGCGCGCAGCAGGTCGCGACGCTCCAGGGTGGACATCACCCGGCAATTCAGCTCTTCGGGGCAGAATGGTTTGCGCAGGAAGTCATCGGCACCATGCTTGATGAACTGCGCGCTGAGCGAGCCCTTGGGGTCGGCGGACACACCGATGATGATCAGGTCGTTGAGGCGCAGCTTTTGCCGCAGCAGCTTGACCAGCTCGAAACCGCTGACGCCGGGCATGGCATGGTCGAGTACCAGCAGGTCGAGATCCGGGTGCTCGCCCAGCTGGCGCAGGGTCTCCTTGCCGTCGCTGGCCTCGATGATCTGGTAGTGGTGCGGCTCGAGAATGTGGCGAATGTAGTGACGCTGCGCCGTGGAGTCGTCGGCGATGAGAATCTTGATATGGCTGTTGTGGTCGAGCCGGTGCAGTAGGCGGAAGGCGTACTCGTAGGAGTGCTGGCTTTCCTTGAGCACATAGTCGACCACGCCCTTCATCAGCAGGTCGTCACGGCGTTGCTCGTTGTAACTGCCGCTGAGGACGATGCACGGCAGGTGATAGCGCATCACCAGGTCGACGCTCTCGCCATCTGGCGCATCCGGCAGGTGCAGGTCGACGATGGCGGCGAAGAACAGCGCGGCCGAGGTCTCCAGCATCACTTCGGCTTCTGCCAGCGAGGCACAGAAGATCGGCTCCAGATCGGTTTCCTGGCGGAACAGATGTTCGAGGATCTTCAGAACCAGTGGACTGTCTTCAATGACCAGAATATTGCGCATGGGTAACTCCGGCCCAGGCCGTTTGATTCTTTATATCAACCTTACAATAGACGTACACGCAGAGTTCTACCCTTGATCTTGCCTTCGCTCAGGCGCTTCAGCGCCTGGCGCGCCACATCGCGGTGCACGGCAACGTAGGCCTGGTAATCGAACAGGGCGATCTTGCCGACCTGATCGCCAGGGATGCCGGCATCGCCGGTCAGGGCACCGAGGATGTCGCCAGGGCGCAGTTTCTCCTTGCGTCCGGCACCGATGCACAGCGTGTGCATCGGCGGCAGCAGCGGCTCGCCAGTCGCCTTGGCCGCAGGCAGCGGATACCAGGCCAGTTCCTTGCCCTGAAGCGCTTCGATGGCTTGGGCGCGACCGGCTTCGGCGGGCGCCACCAGGCTCAGCGCCAGGCCTTTTTCACCGGCGCGACCACTGCGACCGATGCGGTGGATATGCACCTCGGCATCACGCGACAGCTCGACGTTGATCACCATCTCCAGCCCGGCGATATCCAGGCCGCGCGCGGCAACGTCAGTGGCCACCAGCACGCTGAGGCTGCGGTTGGCGAACAGGGCGAGGATCTGATCGCGATCACGTTGCTCCAGATCGCCATGCAGTGCGGCGGCGGAAATCTTCTCGGCCTCTAGCTGCGCGGCCAGCTCGTCGCATTGCTGGCGCGTGGCGCAGAAGGCAACCACCGGTTGTTTGCGAAAATGCCGCAGCAGCGTGCTGACCGCTTCCATGCGTTGGCCTGGAGCAATTTCGTAGAAGCGTTGTTCGATCTGCCCGTCGTCATGCTGCGCCTCGACCTCGACCCGCTCGGGGCTGCGCAGGAAGCGCGCGGCGAGTTGTTCGATGCCGGTCGGATAGGTGGCGGAGAACAGCAGGGTCTGCCGGCGCGCCGGGGTTTGTTCGATGATGTCGCTGATACTGTCGACGAAGCCCATGTCGAGCATGCGATCCGCCTCGTCGAGCACCAGGGTATTGAGGCCATCGACCTTCAACGTGCCTTTGCGCAGGTGTTCCTGTACGCGGCCGGGAGTGCCGACGATCACGTGCGCGCCGTGCTCCAGCGAGCCGATCTGCGGGCCGAAGGGCACGCCGCCGCACAGGGTGAGCACCTTGATGTTGTCGGCCGCGCGGGCCAGGCGACGAATCTCTTTGGCTACCTGATCGGCCAGCTCGCGCGTCGGGCACAGCACCATGGCCTGGCAGCCGAAGTAGCGTGGGTTGAGCGGATGCAGCAGGCCGATGCCGAACGCTGCAGTCTTGCCGCTGCCGGTCTTGGCCTGGGCGATCAGGTCGCGGCCCTTGAGAATCAGCGGCAGGCTGGCGGCCTGGATGGGCGTCATCTCGGCATAGCCGATGGCGGCGAGATTGGCCTGCATGGCGGCGGAAAGGGGCAGGCTGGCGAAGGCGGTAGCGGTCACGGCAAGGGCTCGGGGCTGGTGAAACAGGGCGGCAGTGTATCAGGCCACGTCAGTCGTCGGTCGGAACCTCGATATTGCGGCCGCTACGGCCCGCTTTCGTATCCAGTTGCAGGAAGATCGCCGCTGCCAGCATCGACAGCAGGCCGACGCACAGGTAGGTGGCCTGAAACGCCTGCAACACGTGGTCACTGCCGCCAAGGTCGCGGCTGAAGCCACTGAGCAGCGCCGCTGCCGAGGCGACGCCCAGGCCCATTGCCAGCTGCACCACCACCGACAGCAGGCTGTTGCCGCTGCTGGCGTCGCGGTTGTCCAGGTCGATCAGCGTTACCGTGTTCATCGCGGTGAACTGCAGCGAGTTGCAGGCGCCGATCAGGCTCAGCTGGATGATCAACTGCAACGTCGACGTCTCGGCATCGACCAGCGCCAGGCTGGCGATCAGGGCGCCAAGCAGCAGGGTGTTGCTGGTGAGGATGTTGCGGTAGCCGAGGCGCTCGATCAGCGGCTTGGCCAGGGGCTTGGCTGCCATGGCTGCCAGTGCCAGCGGGATCAGGCTCATGCCGGCCTGGGCCGGCGAATAGCCCATCGCCAGTTGCAGCAGGAGGGGCGTGAGGAAGGGCAACGCGCCGCTGCCGAGACGCGCGAACAGGTTGCCGATGATGCCCACGGCGAAGCTGCGGGTATGGAACAGCGCTGGCGAGAACAGCGGATGTTCGATACGCCCGGCGCGTAACCAGTAAGCGGCCAGGCAGGCCATGCCGCCGAGCAACAGCAGCACCACACGCATGGTCGGCAGGTGCAACTCGCCGAGCCCTTCCAGCGCCACGGTGATCAGCAACATGGCGGCGCCGAACAGCAGGAAACCCACGGTATCGAAGCGGCTACGCTCTGGCCCGCGCAGGTCCGGCATATACCGTCGCGCCGCCCAGCAACCGAGCAGCCCCACGGGCAGGTTGATCAGGAAGATCCAGTGCCAGCTGGCGACTTCCACCAGCCAGCCGCCGAGGGTCGGGCCGATCAGCGGGCCGAGCAGGCCGGGCAGGGTGATGAAACTCATGATCCGCACGAGCTCGGAGCGCGGATAGGCGCGCAGCACCACCAGGCGTCCGACCGGCATCATCAAGGCACCGCCGAGGCCCTGAATGACCCGCGCGCCGATCAGCATGCTGAGCGATTCCGATAGTGCGCACAGCAGCGAGCCGAGGCTGAACAGGGCGATGGCGCCGAAGAAGATGCGCCGGGTGCCGAAGCGGTCGGCGATCCAGCCCGATGCCGGAATCAGCAACGCCACGGTGAGCATGTAGGCGATCACCACCGACTGCATGCGCAGCGGGTCTTCGTTGAGATCGCCGGCCATGGCGGGCAGGGCGGTATTGAGGATGGTGCCGTCCAGCGTCTGCATGAAGAAGGCGATGGCGACTATCCATGGCAGCAGGCGGGCGGTGCGTGGGTCGAGCGGTGCGGGGATGGTCATGCTGTTCTCGTGGTCTTCGCGCTTCACTCTAGGCTGCTGGTGCGGGTCGGGCAAATCCTCATGAGCCAGGACGGTAAGTGCTACGCTGGAGCTACCGGCATATCGCCCTGCTCTGGGCTAAGGATGGCTTCATGCGCTGGTTACCTGTCTGGTTCTGCCTGTTCAGCCAGTCACTGCTGGCTGCCGAATGGTTTCCCTATCCGGTAGAAGCCGATGGCCGCATGCGGGATTACCGCCCTTTGCCTGTGGCCGACAAGCCCTGGCGCATCTGCGCGCTGTTGCCCCACGGTAAGGATCGTTACTGGTGGGGCGTGGCCTGGGGTCTGGATCAGGAGGCGAATCGACTCGGTGTACGCCTGGGCATCTACGAGGCCGGTGGCTACGAGCATGCGGCGGTGCAACTGGAGCAGTTCGACCACTGTGTGGCCGAGGGCGCCAATGCCTTCGTCGTGGCCAGCATCAACACCTATGACCTGTGCCACGCGGTAGAAGTGCAGACGAAGGCTGGCCGGCCGGTGATCGATCTGGTCAATCGCCTGGATTGCCCAGGTATCAGTGCCCATTCCCGGGTCGACTTCGCCGATATGGCGCGCGCAACCCTCGAATACGTGGTGAAGCTCAGCGCAGGTCGCCCGATTCAGGTCGGCTGGCTGCCCGGGCCGGCGGATGCCGGCTGGGTGCAGGATGCCGAACGCGGCTTGCGCGAAGCCATGTCGGGTAGCGCGGTAACGCTGGCTCATGGTGGCTACGGCCCGGTCGATCGCAGCCGTCAGGCGCAACTGGTGCGGGAGCTGCTCAAGCAGCATCCGCAGCTCGATTACCTGATCGGCAACGCCGAGGCGGCGGCGTTCGCGGCGCAGTTGGTGCGTAATGTCGGTTCGCAGGCGCAGGTGCTGTCGTTCTATGCCACTGAACGGGTGCTGGAACAGATTCACGAAGGCCAGGTGCTGGCAGCGCCGACCGACTCGCCGGTGATTCAAGCGCGCGTCGCGCTGGATCTTGCCGTGCGTGCTCTACAGGGCGAGAAGGTACCGCAGCTGATCAGCCCAAAGATCGAGATGCTCGATGTCGCCGCATTGGAGCGCTTTGACCTCGGGCGGCTGATGCCACCCGAGGGGCACTGGATGATCCGTCAGGAATTACCCGACTAGCCTGTCGTTCTGGCTGCGCAGCGGCACACCCCGCACGGGGCGGTCGCCCGCGACGAAGTACGGCGCATTGCTGCGCGGCAATGGCTGACGCCCTCGGATTCGATCGGCGATCTTCTCGGCCATCATGATGGTGGTGGCGTTGAGGTTGCCGGTGATGATCTCCGGCATGATCGACGCATCCACCACGCGCAAGCCCTGCACGCCGTGCACGCGGCCTTGCCCATCGACCACCGCCATGTCGTCTTCGCCCATCTTGCACGAGCACGACGGATGGAACGCTGTCTCCGCGTGTTCGCGGATGAAGGTATCCAGCTCGGCGTCAGTCTGTACGTCGGCGCCCGGGCTGATCTCGCGGCCTCGGTAAGGGTCGAGTGCTGGCTGCGCCATGATCTCGCGAGTGAGACGAATGCCGTCACGGAATTCCTGCCAGTCCTGCTCGTGACTCATGTAGTTGAACAGGATGCTCGGGTGCTGGCGCGGATCCTTGGACTTGAGCTGGATGCGACCGCGGCTGGGCGAGCGCATCGAACCGACGTGAGCCTGGAAACCGTGCTCGTTGACCGCATTGCTGCCGTTGTAGTTGATCGCCACCGGGAGGAAATGGAACTGGATATTGGGCCAGGCGAATTCCGGGCGCGTACGGATGAACCCACCCGCCTCGAACTGGTTGCTGGCGCCGATGCCGTTGCCGGCGAACAGCCATTGCGCGCCGATGCCCGGCTGGTTGAGCAGTTTGAGCGCCGGGTACAGCGACACCGGCTGTGTGCAGGCGTACTGCAGGTACATCTCCAGGTGATCCTGCAGGTTCTGGCCGACGCCAGGCAGTTCATGCACCAGCGGGATATCCAGCTTGCGCAGTAGCGCTGCAGGGCCAACGCCGGAGCGCTGGAGAATCTGCGGCGAGGCGATGGCGCCGGCGCACAGCAGCACCTCGCGACGGGCGCGGGCTTCGGTGGCGTTGTTCGAGTTGCCGATCAGGTAGCTCACGCCGCTGGCGCGCTTGCCGTCGAACAGGATGCGATCGGTAGTGGCGTGGGTGACGATGGTCAGGTTCGGCCGTGCCCGTGCCTGGTCCAGATAACCGCGTGCGGTGCTGGCGCGACGGCCTTCCGGGGTCACGGTGCGATCCATCGGGCCGAAGCCTTCCTGCTGGTAGCCGTTGAGGTCATCGGTACGCGGATAACCTGCTTGTACGCCGGCCTCGACCATGGCGTGGAACAGCGGGTTGTTGCCGGCCTTGGGCGTGGTTACGCTCACCGGGCCGTCGCCGCCGTGGTAATCGTTGGGGCCGATGTCGCGGGTTTCCGCCTTGCGGAAATACGGCAGGCAGTCCAGATACGTCCAGTCCTCCAGGCCTTTGGCAGTGGCCCAGTTGTCGAAGTCCAGGGCATTGCCGCGGATGTAGCACATGCCGTTGATCAGCGATGAGCCGCCCAGGCCCTTGCCGCGCCCGCATTCCATGCGGCGGTTGTTCATGTACGGCTCGGGGTCGGTCTCGTAGGCCCAGTTGTAGCGTCGGCCCTGTAGCGGAAAGGCCAGGGCGGCGGGCATCTGCGTGCGGAAGTCGAGGCGGTAATCCGGGCCGCCGGCTTCGAGCAGCAGCACGCTGACACCTTCGTCCTCGGTCAGACGGGTGGCCAGGACGTTACCGGCTGAACCGGCACCGATGATGATGTAGTCGAATTCCTGGGGCATGACATCCTCCTGCTGCCCGGACGCAGTCCGGGAAAACACGGTGACTGTTCCCGGATGGCATCCGGGCTACGGGACGGCGGTTTTTGTAGGAGCGGATTTGTCCGCGATGCTTTTCGCAGCTAAAGCGGTGCGCCGCCCGGCCGCTCCTACAAGCTTGGCGCGACGATCAGAACACCGAGCTGTAGCCGCCGAGTTCGACCTGTACCGACTTGATGCGGGTGTAGTGGCCGAGGGTGACCAGACCGTTCTCGCGGCCGACACCGGACTGCTTGTAGCCGCCCACCGGCATTTCGGCCGGCGATTCGCCCCAGGTATTGATCCAGCAGATGCCGGCTTCCAGCTTGTGGATCACTCGGTGCGCGCGGTTTAGGTCGCGGGTGACCACGCCTGCGGCCAGGCCGTAGTCGGTGTCGTTGGCGCGGCGGATCACTTCCTCTTCGCTGTCGTAGATGAGGATGCTCATCACCGGGCCGAAGATTTCCTCGCGCACGATGGTCATGTCGTCACGGCAATCGGTGAACACGGTGGGGGCGACGTAGGCGCCCTTGGCGTACTCGCCGTCGCTGACGCGCGCGCCGCCGACCAGCAGGCGTGCGCCTTCGCTGCGGCCCTGCTCGATGTAGCCGAGCACACTCTCCATGTGCGCGTAGCTGACCAGCGGGCCGAAGTTGGTAGCGTCATCCAGTGGATCGCCGAGGCGGATACGCTTGACCCGCTCCAGCACCTTGGCCTCGAAGCGCGCCTGCAGCATGCGTGGCACGAACACGCGGGTGCCGTTGGTGCACACCTGGCCGGAGCTGTAGAAGTTGGCCATCACCGCGATGTCGGCGGCGCGATCCAGGTCGGCGTCCTCGAACACGATCAGCGGCGACTTTCCCCCCAGCTCCATGGTCACTTCCTTGAGGCTGGAGCTGGAGGCGCTGGCCATCACCTTCTTGCCGGTGACGGTGCCGCCGGTGAAGGACACCTTCTCGATACCCGGATGCTCAGTCAGCCACTGGCCAACCTCGCGACCACTACCGGTGAGCACGTTGAATACGCCGTCAGGCAGGCCAGCTTCGGTGTATATCTCAGCGAGCTTCAGCGCAGTCAGCGAGGTGACTTCGCTGGGTTTGAAGATCATCGCGTTGCCGGCAGCCAGAGCCGGCGCGGATTTCCACAGGGCGATCTGGATCGGGTAGTTCCACGCGCCGATGCCGGCGACCACGCCCAGCGGCTCGCGGCGGGTGTAGACGAAGGAGGATTCGCGCAGCGGGATCTGCTCGCCCTCGATGGCCGGGATCAGGCCGGCGTAATACTCCAGCACGTCGGCGCCGGTGACGATGTCGACGTAGCGGGTTTCGGACAGTGGCTTGCCGGTATCGAGGGTTTCCAGTTCGGCCAGCTCGTCGTTGCGCTCACGCAGGATGTCCACGGCCTTGCGCAGGATGCGCGAACGCTGCATGGCGGTCATTGCTGCCCACACCTTCTGCCCTTCGGTGGCGCTGGCCACGGCCCGCTCGACATCGGCCTGGCTGGCACGCTGCACCTTGGCCAGCACCTCGCCGGTGGCCGGGTTGATGCTGTCGAAGGTTTCTCCACTGCTGGCGGCGACGTACTGGCCACCGATGTAGAGCTGCTGTTCGGCGAAACGGGGCATGGGCTGTCCTCTGAACTCGGTCAATCTGCTTAGAGAACAGCCTATTTTATTTAAATTGAACGATCAATCAACAAAAACGACAGCGCGCAGCCAAACGCGACATGCACGCAGGCGAACGGTCGTCCGTAGGGTGCGCTGTGCGCACCGAGTGATCTAGATGATCAGAGAAAGGAGTTGTACGTGGTGCACGCAGCGCACCCTACGAAGCCTTGGCCAACTGCAGGTCGAGGTAGTCGTAGGCGATGCGGCGCGCCTGCTCGGTGTCGAAGGCTTCGCCGGAGAGGGCGCCGCGCAGCCACAGGCCATCGATCAGCGAGGCCAGACCGCGGGCGGCGAAACGCGCCTGGTCTTGCGGCAGCACGCGATGGAACTGGCCGCACAGGTTGGAGTAGAGGCGGTGGTCGTTGACCCGTTGCAGGCGGCGCAGGGCAGGCTGGTGCATGCTGCTGGCCCAGAACGCCAGCCAGGTCTTCATCGCCGGGCCACTGACCTGGCTGTCATCGAAGTTGCCATCGATCATCGCCTTCAGGTGGGCGCGCGGGCTGTCCTCGCGCAGCGCCCGACGGCGCTCGCCCACGGCCTTGCTGAGTGCCTGCATCAGGTGACGCATGGTGGCTTCGAGCAGGCCGTTCTTGTCGTTGAAATAGTGGCTGATGATGCCGTTCGACACCCCTGCCAGGCGCGCGATATAGGCGATGCTGGCATCGGCCATGCCGACCTGGTCGACAGCTTCCAGGGTGGCAGCGATCAATTGCGAACGACGAATGGGCTGCATGCCGACCTTGGGCATGGGGGTCTCCACGGGGAACGAGTGGGGCGCAGTCTAGGCGGATTTTGATCGATCGATCAATCAATGCCAGGGGATGGCATGCCGTTGTCGGCCCTGGCGTCAGCGTCACACGAAGAAGGCATTTGCCGTGAACAACGCGCTGCTCAGCGCGATACCCAGGATCAGATGGCGAGCCAATAAACCGCTCACGCTGCGTCCGTCGTCGCCGTACTTCAAGGCAACGAGCACACCTTCGTTACGGCGAATGGAGAACAGCGCGATCAGCACAGCGGTCGCGACGATCAGCAGGGTGCCACCAAGGCTGCCCCAGAGATTCCAGGTCGCTGGTGCGAGCCAGGCGGGAAGGTAAGGCAACAGCAGCAGCTTGTAGCCTTCCGGGCTGTCGGCAATGGCCTGTATCCGTCGCTCAAGGCTGTTGTGAGCGGGGCGTCTACGGCGGTCTGGCTGTTTTCTCATCGTTGCATCAGGGCTGAGGGGGTTCGGCTGTATCCGAGGGCAGCGAGGCCAATTCGATAAACGCTGCGACATAGAGCAGCCCGACGGCCATTACGGTGTAGAGATCGAAGCCGAACAGGCACTGGGTGAGCACTGCCGTCAGCAGCAGGACGGCGATGGCCACGCCAGACGTTGCGGGTTTACCGGGCGCAAGCAGGGCCGTTCCGATGGCGGCGGCGATCATCAAGCCGGCGCAGGTGGCCAGGTAGCCGTCAGCTTTCGCGTCCCAGATGGCAAGGGCATTGATGGACTTGGTGTAGACGAACAGGAAGGTCAGCAGTGCGAGGCAACCGCTGAAGGCGAAGACGATGGAGGTATTTTTCATCTCGTATGCGGGGTGGTTCATGGCAGGAGGCGAGAGTCTAAGGGCCATGCCCGGCAAGCCCCAGCAGAAATGTCCAAAAAATTGATAGAGGCTGCATCTCGAGGTCGTCAGAAACGACAAAGCGGGCCAGTGCCCTACTCA
Organism: Pseudomonas mendocina; assembly: GCF_003008615.1. Lineage (NCBI taxonomy): Bacteria > Pseudomonadati > Pseudomonadota > Gammaproteobacteria > Pseudomonadales > Pseudomonadaceae > Ectopseudomonas > Ectopseudomonas mendocina. The sequence continues at coordinate 1,664,700 of NZ_CP027657.1, read as the reverse complement.
GAGTTCTTGGCAGTCGCTTTATTCGGTTTGGCGCATCTGGCTGGAGCTTGTTTTGCTGTCAAAGCCCAAGGTGTATTTCCCTAGAACCCTGATGCCCCTGCTATCTGCATAGTGGGCTTCGAGTGTTCAGGCCATGCCTTGATCTTCGTGCCCATCAGTAAAGCCACCATGGAACTGGTGTACCGGGAGGCTGGCCGCACATCCCGATGGAGCAGAGCCGATTGAGGCCGGCTTCTGTCGGCAGAATACTTGCCTGAGCCTTCGAGTCGAAGGCGATGCGAAATCTTGCCGCTGAGCTACTCAAGATTGATGCCTGCAACCGATCCTTTCCGCACTCACCAGCATCTACGGACAGGGTGTAATTGCCCAGGGGCAGCTTAAAAATGGCTGACTCTTCAGGGTTGAGCTGCACGCTTAGCTGGTCGTCAATGTAGATTGCGGCATCACAGCTAATTCCCGTTAACCCTTTATCCCGGTTAATCACCAGGTATTGAAAGGGCTCGGATGGTATCTCCTGATAGCTTAACAATCGCTCGGGGGATACCGGTATTGCGCGATTTGCTGGAACTGGCTGCGTTGCGCATCCGGCAAACAGGGGAATGATGATTAGGGGCAGCAGGCGCATTCATGTCGTCCTTGAACTTGAGTTGGGCTCCAGCTTATCGAGGTGATCTGCAGAAAGCACTCAGGTTTTAAGAAGGACAAAGTCGGTTCTGTAGCTGAACGAAAAAGCGGGCCGAAGCCCGCTTTGTGATGTGACCGGAGGAGGCTTACTTCAGCCACTCGGCCACGCGATCCGGGTTCTTGGCGATCCAGTCCTTGGCGGCCTGATCCGGTTTGGCGCCTTCGCGAATGGCCAGCATCACCGAACCGACTTCTTCGCCGCTCCAGGAAATCTTGCTGAGGAAGGCGGCAGCGTCGGCGGCTTTTTCTTTCAGTGCCGGGTTGGCTACGGTGTCGACGCGCTCGTCATCGCCGAAGACTTTCTTCGGATCTTCGAGGAAGCGCAGTTTCCATTTGGCGAACATCCAGTGCGGAATCCAGCCGGTGACCACGATCGGTTTCTGCGCTTTCTCGGCGCGGGTCAGGGCGGTGGCCATGGCCGGGCCAGAGCTGGGCATCAGCTTGATGCTGGCCAGGTTGTATTCCTTGATGGCCTCTTCAGTGCGACGCATCACGCCGGCACCTGCGTCGATACCGGTGATCTTGCCGTCGAAGTCCTTGGCGTACTTTTCCAGATCCTCGATGGTCTTGGCCTCGACGTAGTCGGGCACGATCAGGCCGATCTTGGCGCCGGAGTAGTTGGTGCCGAGTATTTCGACCTTGTCCTTGAGTTTCTCGTAGTACTCGCCGTGGGTCGCCGGCAGCCAGGCGGAGAGGGTGGCATCGAGGTCGCCGCGGGAGATGCCCTGCCACATGATGGCCGGCTCCACGGGCTTCAATTCGACCTTGTAGCCGAGCTTGCTTTGCAGGATTTCACCGGCGACGTGAGTCACGGCGACGCTGTCGTCCCAACCGTTGACGTAGCCGATCTTCAGGGTGGGTTTTTCGGCAGCCAGGGCGCTGCCCATTCCGATGGCCAGGGCGGCGGCGCCGAGGCAGAGATTTTTCAATACGCGCATATCGTGGTGCTCCGTCAGTTGAGAGAAGGACTGCAAACCGCTGCATGTGGTCATTCAGCGTTGAGGTCGACCGCGAGACGCTCATGTACGGCTCGTACACTCCGTGCTCTGAGTCGATTTCGCCATGCCTGGCCACGCTCGCTAGGTTGCTGATCCTCCTGGAGTGGCAGTTGCAGAATCGTTGACTGGCTCGTTCTCATTGCGGGCCTTGCGAAACCGTGTTGCGCAGCAGGTTGCCGGTTCGCGGGCAAAGTCTCCCCGTCACGGCCGCAAAGCGGCCGCTGGTATTTTTCGAGGAGATTTCAAGCCCGAACCTTCGGTTGCGGGCCTGAATCGGGTCGTGGCCTGTTACAGCCCGACGTGTTTCTTGACGGCGGCTACGCCATCCTGGCCGTCGAAGGTGGTCACGCCGCTCAGCCACTGGTCGAGGATCGCCGGGTTGGCCTTGATCCACTCCTTGGCGACGTTCTGCGGGTTTTCCTTCTCCAGTACCTTTTCCATCAGCTGGCTTTCGATTTCGACGGTGAACTGCAGGTTGTTCAGCAGTTTGCCGACGTTGGCGCAGCGCGCTTCGTAGTCTGGCGGTACCACGGTGTAGACCTTGGCAGCGCCGTAGTCGGGGCCGAACACGTCATCACCGCCGGAGAGGTAGGTGATGTCGTATTGGGTGTTCATCGGGTGCGGCGCCCAGCCAAGGAAGACCACGGGCTCTTTCTTCCTGATCGCGCGTGACACCTGTACCAGCATGCCGGCTTCGCTGGACTCGACCATGCGGAAGTCGCCGAGGTCGAACTGGTTGTTCTTGATCATGCCGTCGATCAGCAGGTTGCCGTCGTTACCCGGTTCGATGCCGTAGATCTTGCCGCCCAGCTGATCCTTGAACTTGGCGATGTCCTGAAAGCTCTTCAGGCCGGCTTCGGCGGCGTAGCTCGGCACGGCCAGGGTGTACTTGGCGCCTTCGAGGTTGGCTTTTTCCAACACCTTGACGCCGTTGTCCTTGAGGAAGGGCTCGATCACCGAGTCCATGGACGGCGCCCAGTAACCGAGGAAAACATCGATCTGGCCGCTTTTGACGCCGGTGAAGGCGATGGGAACCGAGGCCATGATCTTGCGTGGCTGGTAGCCCAGGCCTTCGGCCAGTGTCATGGCCACGCCGGTGGTGGCGGCGATGTCGGCCCAGCCGATCTCGGCAAAGCGAACCTGTTTGCAGCTAGCCGGTTCGGCGGCCATTGCGCCCTGCATCAGTGCGCAGGACAACAGGCCGATGGCGGCGGTGGTCTTGATCGTTTTCATCTGCGGTTCCCTGTGAAGTGAAAAAACGGATTAGCTGGACTGGCGCTGCAGCTTGCCACTGAACCAGGCGAATATGCCGCGTTTGGCTGTCTGCTTGGTTCCGAAACTTTCGGTGATGCGGTCGAGGATGATCGCCAGCAGCACCACGGCCATGCCGCTCTCGAAGCCTAGACCGATGTCGAGACGTTGGATGCTCGCCAGTACATCGTTACCCAGGCCGCCGGCGCCGACCATCGAGGCGATGATCACCATCGACAGGGCCATCATGATGGTCTGGTTGACCCCGGCCATGATCGAGGGCATGGCGTTGGGCAGTTGCACCTTGAACAGCAACTGGGAACTGGTGCAGCCGAAGGACTGGCCGGCTTCGACGATTTCCTTGTTCACCTGGCGGATGCCCAGGCTGGTCAGGCGCACGGCCGGCGGCATGGCGAAAATCACCGTGGCGATGATGCCGGGCACACGACCCAGGCCGAAGAGCATGGCTGCCGGGATCAGGTAGACGAACGCCGGCATGGTCTGCATGAAGTCGAGGATCGGCCGGATGATGGTCGCCACGCGCTCGCTCTTGGCCGCCCAGATACCCAGCGGGATGCCCAGCAGCAGGCTGATCAGCGTCGAGGAGAAGGTCAGGCCGAGCGTCACCACGGTCTGTTCCCAGAAACCGGTCATGACGATGAGGATGAAGGCCACCGCGGTGAAGATTGCGAAGCGTGCGCCGATGCGCCACAGGCCGAGGGCGACGAAAATGGCGATCAGCAGCCAGGCTGGCGGCAGCATGAGCAGGGCTTCGATGCCTTCGGAAAAGCCGCTGACCAGTTTGCCGATGCTGTCGAAGGCGCCGCTGTAGTTGTCCAGCAGATGCTGGACGACGTCGTTGACCCAGCTACCGAGGTCGAGTTTCTTGTCACTCATGGGATTCCCCCTGCAGTCGGGTCAGCAGGCGGCCCTTGCTGATGGCGCCGCAGTAATGGCCGTCGGCGTCCACCACCGGGATCGGCCCTTCGTTGTCCACCAGGCGGCTGATGACGTCTTCCAGCGGCATGTCCTCGGGCACCGGAACGACCTGTTTGAGGGCATTGGTTTCCAGTGGCTTGGGTTCGTCGCCGTCGACCATCAGGGCGATCTTCTCCAGGCTGATGGAGCCCTGGAAGTTGTTCTGTTCGTCGACGATGAAAGCATAGTGCTTGTCCAGCGCCTGCAGCTCCTTGCAGATTTTCGCTGCGTCCGGCGCCTTGCCGTTGTGCACGTAGGTCGGCACGCTGTCGGCCTTGAGCTGGCCGGCGGTGAGGTAACGGCTGGTATCGACGGTATCGAAGAAGTTGCGCACGTATTCGTTGGCCGGCTTCTCGATCAGCTCCTGCGGGGTGCCGACCTGGATCAGCTTACCGCCTTCCATGATGCCGATGCGGGTGCCGATGCGCATGGCTTCTTCGATATCGTGGGAGACGAAGATAATGGTGCGGCGATGGGTCTTCTGCAGCTCCAGCAGCACGTCCTGCATTTCACGGCGCTTGAGCGGGTCGAGCGCCGAGAAGGCCTCGTCCATGATGATCATCGAGGGGTTGACCGTCAGCGCGCGGGCCAGACCGACGCGCTGCTGCATGCCACCGGAAAGCTCATGCGGATACTTGTGAGCGAAGGTGTCCAGGCCAACCTGCTTGAGCACTTCCATGGCGCGCTTCTCGCGCTCCTTGCGCCCGGTGCCGGCCACTTCCAGACCGAAGGCGGCGTTATCCAGTACGCTGCGCGAAGGCATCAGGGCGAAGGACTGAAAGACCATGCTCATGTCGCGGCGACGCAGGTCGATCAGTTGCGACTGCGGCAGCTTGGCCACGTTCTGCCCGTCGATGTAGACATCGCCGCCGCTGGGTTCGACCAAACGGTTGATCAGGCGGATCAGGGTGGATTTGCCGGAGCCGGACAGGCCCATGAGAACGAAGATCTCGCCCTCCTCGACACTGAACGACACATCGCTGACGCCGATCACGGCGCCTTTCTCGGCCAGAATCCTCTCCTTGCTCCAGCCTTCCTTGAGCAGGTCGATGGCTTCTTGTGGGTTTGAGCCGAAAACCTTGTACAGGTGTTCGACCACGATCTTTCCAGACTGCATGGGACGTTTCCCCTTCAATCGGTATCCAGTTCGCGCTGGCACAGCCGGGCACGCATCGTCGAAGCGTAGATCAGCTGTGTCAGGCCTCTGATACCTGTGTGGGTGTTTGCTGAGTTTCGGGGCTGGCGAGCGCTTCGCTGCAGGTGTCGGTCTTGGCGCTCGGGCACACCGCAGCGCACGCAGCTGATGGCGATGCTTGCCCGCTGCGTCGTTGCGTCGTGTTCATGAGTGTCCATTGCCTTGCCGTGTTGCAAACCGCTTTCCAAACCCTCTGGCAGTGTTTCGAAGCCCATTCCCTTGGGGTTTCATACGCCGTCCTGGCGCATGCGTACATCCGAAATTTCTTGTTGGACTGGCGCCCTATCGATGGTGGGCCAGCGCTTGTCTGTTCTTCGGTCCGGGGCGGTGGGCCCCGGTCTGCCGTTCCCCTCGGGGTGTGGCAGCGACGTTATCGGCTGACTCAACGATATAGTCTTGGGGTCTGCGCAATTATCGGTTTGCGACCCTGACGTGTTGGGCGACGACATGGCCCGCTACGCCGTGTGTTTTCACCTGTTTTCGCCGTTTTCCGGGCTCCTGAAAGCACTGCTCCGATGTCGTTTCGAATAGGCCTCGGCGTGAGCACCGAGGTGGGGTATCGAGAACGCACTTTAAAAACCTTAACAGACTTTTTTGCCCCTTGGCCAAGCCTGCAAGCCGCGCCGGGCTTGGTTTTCAGCTCTGCAAGCGAGACGCAGGCGGCGTACCGCGGGGGCTGTGGCGATGTTGAAAAAAATTTACAGAAATGTGGAAGTGGCGCACTTCTAGCGACGCAGGAAGAGGGAGCAGCAGACTGTGACTGGCGAGTCGTGGCAGCGTTCGTTTCGCATGGCATTCGACGCGTTCTGCTCAGTGGGTGAATGCTCTCGAGGATCGTCGAGGATCCTTTTTCTTTTGCCATTTTTATCGTTATTTCTTGGCTGTTTCGTCGAATTTATCAGTCATTTGCGGATAGCGGTATGTCGAAGACCTTGGTAATGGGCGCGCCCTGATAGCGGGTCACGCCATCGAGCCAGGCCGCGATCATCTGCGGGTTGTTCTCGATCCAGTCCTTGGCCACACGGCGCCGGTTGGTATTGCCTTCCAGTACGGCGCTCATCAGCTGGTTTTCTGCGGCAATGGTGAAGGTCATGTTGCGAAATAGCCGAGCCAGATTGGGACACTGCTGGCTGAAGTTGCCACGCGCCACTGTATTGACCTGAGCCGCTCCGTAGTTGGGGCCGAAATAATCGTCGCCACCGGCCAGGTAGTTCATCTTCAGACGCTCGTTCATCGGGTGCGGTTCCCAACCGAGGAAAACCGCCCATTTACCCAGGCGCTGGGCACGCTCGACATGGTTGAGCATGCCGCTTTCGCTGGACTCCACCAGGGTGAAGCCGCGCAAACCGAAGACGTTGTCGCGGATCATGCCCTTGATCATCTCGTTGCCTTCGTTGCCCGGCTCGATACCGAAGATCTGTCCGCCCAGCTCGTCCTTGAAACGATGGATGTCGGCGAAGTCCTTGAGTCCGGCGTCATAGCCGGGTGTGAGCACTGCGAGGGTGTAACGCACCGTTGGCAGGTTGGTGTGCAGTTTCTCGATCTTGCCGCTGTCCAGGTGGGGCTGTACCTGCTCGCTCTGCGCCGGCATCCAGTTACCGAGGAAGACATCCAGTTGACCTTCGGACAGGCTGCGGTAGGTATCGGGTAGCGACATGCGTTTGATCTGCGTGCGGTAGCCGATTTCGCCCAGAACCAGGCGCGCCACGGCGGTGGTCATGGTGATGTCGGTCCAGCCGACATCGCTCAGGCGTACCAGCTCGCAGCGTTCGGCTTCGGCGGCCTGCAGGCCGGTGGTGCAGACAAGGGAGATTGCGAGCAGCCAGCGGGTGAGTCTGTTCATGAATCGTACCTGTGTCGATTGGCCAGTGGATTGAGTTCCTGCACAACGTGCGAGCGCGCTATTTCATAGCAAGAGGTGGGCCGCCCCAGGGCTGGGAAAACGACGCGGGCATGTCGAAACGAGACGTGCTCGTCAGATCCGTTGACGACGACGTGAATGGGCACGCACTGGTCGGTGTCAGACGCGGCTGCAATGGTGAAATCCCGATGATGAGCGGCGACTCATCCAGCGAGGTTTTCCAGCGTGGCTATCAGCGTTTTCGACCTGTTCAAGATCGGCATCGGACCGTCCAGCTCTCACACCGTGGGGCCGATGCGTGCGGCTGCATTGTTCGTCGCGGCGCTGCGCGAGCGGGAACTGCTGGAGCGAGTGCAGCGCATCGAAGTGCGTCTGTATGGCTCGCTGTCAGCCACCGGTGTAGGCCATGGCAGCGACCGTGCAGTGATCATGGGTTTGATGGGGGAATGGCCTGACAGCATCGACCCGGTGCAGATCGCCCCGCGCATGGCCACGTTGCTGGAGTACGGTGAGCTGCTGCTCGACGGTCGTCTGCCTATCGCTTTCGACTGGGTGCGTGACATGCGTCTGCTGGACGAGAACCTGCCCTATCACCCGAATGCCATGACCCTGATTGCAGAGGGTGAGGGCGGAGAGCTGCATAGCGATACCTATTACTCGGTTGGTGGCGGTTTCGTGGTCGACGCGGCGCAAGCCGCCGGCGGTCGACTCGATCAGGATCACACCGAGCTGCCTTACGATTTTTCCAGTGGCGCCGAGCTGTTGCGCCTGTGCCGCCAGCATGGTCTGCGCGTGTCGCAACTGATGTTGGTCAACGAAAAAGCCTGGCGCAGTGAGGCGGAGATTCGTGCCGGGCTGCTGAAACTGTGGCAGGCCATGCAGGATTGCGTGACCAACGGTTTGCGCGAGGAGGGCATTCTGCCTGGCGGACTGAGCGTACGGCGGCGCGCCGCCAAGCTGCACCGCAGCCTGCAGGAACTGGGCAAGCCCAACGTGATCGGTAGCACCATGAGCGCCATGGAGTGGGTCAACCTCTACGCATTGGCGGTCAACGAGGAAAATGCCGCCGGTGGGCGCATGGTTACCGCGCCTACCAATGGCGCTGCCGGGATCATCCCCGCGGTGCTGCATTACTACATGCGCTTCAACCCCGATGCCAACGATGCCGATGTGGTCGACTTCCTGCTGGCGGCTGCGGCAATCGGCATTCTGTGCAAGAAGAATGCATCGATTTCCGGCGCCGAAGTGGGTTGTCAGGGGGAGGTCGGCTCGGCCTGCGCCATGGCGGCAGCTGGGCTTGCCGAGGTGCTCGGCGCCACGCCCGAACAACTTGAGAACGCTGCCGAGATCGGCCTGGAACACAATCTCGGACTGACCTGCGACCCGGTCGGTGGCCTGGTGCAGGTGCCCTGCATCGAGCGCAACGCAATTGCTGCGGTGAAGGCGATCAATGCGGCGCAGATGGCGCTGCGTGGCGATGGCGAACATCACATCTCGCTGGATCGGGTGATCCGCACCATGCGCGATACCGGTGCCGACATGCATGACAAGTACAAGGAAACCTCACGCGGTGGTCTGGCCGTCAGCGCCATCGAGTGCTGACCTTTGCTGGTGCAACATCCGATCCGTGACGGCCGGTTCGCGAGCTTTTGGTGCGGCCAGAAATGGTCTTGTCCATGCTCGTGGTGACCGGTCGGTCGAGGTTGTTACCGTCCGTCCGTTACTGCCGCTGTTGGGCGTCGTAGCACGCCCCTCAGGCAGTGCTACCGAAATGCTCAAGCCCGCGTGATACATGGGCTCGTGAGCGGTTCGCCGGCTTCTTCCTCATCCCTCGGAGCCCCGCCTGGTGCGCCACGCACCGATGGTCTATTTTTATTGAACGTGTATTCAATTTAGGCATGACCTTTGCCTGAAATATGGATAGCGGCCCGGTTGCCGAAACCCGGGCGAGAACAAAACAGAGGCCCATTTCAAATGGGCTCATACCGTGCTTAGCGTGAGGGTTTCATCGATGTCGCAGTTCACTCAAGGGGCACAACCCCAGAACCGTGTCGCCCAGTCCATCGGCTTTCTCCTGCTGGACAACTTCACCCTGATTTCCCTTGCTTCGGCGGTGGAACCCCTGCGCATGGCCAACCAGCTTTCCGGCAAGGAGCTGTATCGCTGGCACACCCTCACTCATGATGGTCTACCGGTCTGCGCCAGCGATGGCTTGCAGATCACCCCGGACGCCGCGATGCAGAATGCCCCGGCCCTGGATGCGGTGATCGTCTGTGGCGGCGTGGATATCCAGCACAGCGTCAAGCGTGAGCATGTCAGCTGGCTGCAACTGCAGGCGCGCCAGGGCCGTCAGCTGGGTGCGGTGTGCACCGGCAGCTGGGCGCTGGCCAAGGCTGGTCTGCTCGATGGTTATGACTGCAGCGTGCACTGGGAATGTCTGGCCTCGATGCAGGAAGCCTTCCCACGCGCCGCCATCACCACTCGCCTGTTCTCCATCGACCGTAACCGCAACACCAGCTCTGGTGGCACCGCGCCGATGGACATGATGCTGCACCTGATCGGCCAGCTGCATGGCCGTGAACTGGCTGCCGGTATCTCTGAGATGTTCATCTACGAGCGCATCCGCAACGAGCAGGATCACCAGCGCGTACCGCTCAAGCACATGCTTGGCAGCAACCAGCCGAAGCTGCAGGAAATCGTCGCGCTGATGGAGGCCAATCTGGAAGAGCCGATCGATCTCGACGAGCTGGCCTGCTTCGTCGACATCTCGCGTCGTCAGCTCGAGCGCCTGTTCCAGAAGTACCTGCACTGCTCGCCGTCGCGCTATTACCTGAAGCTACGCCTGATCCGTGCGCGCCAACTGCTCAAGCAGACCAGCATGTCGATCATCGAAGTGGCCTCGGTCTGTGGCTTCGTGTCCACCCCGCATTTCTCCAAGTGCTATCGCGAGTACTTCGGCATTCCGCCACGTGACGAGCGTGCTGGTCAGTCGGGTTCCAACCTGGTGGTGTTGCTGCCGATCCCCGAGCATCAGGTCAACTCCAGTGCCGTGCTGGCGCTCAATCGCGCTCAGGGGGAGTCGACCTTCGCCAGCGTGCGGATCTGAGTCGAGTCGCAATGAAAACGGGGCGCCAATGGCGCCCCGTTTCGTTGTGTGCCGCGATCCATCTCGTTCTTACGTTGATCGCTGGCGTCACACAGGTTTCGGCACCAGAGCTGGCAGCAGATGCCGGCTGATTGCTTCACGCACGTTGGGCAGCAGGGTTGCGCTGCCGCCGAGCAACTCCTCGACCAGGCGACGCAAGGCGACGGCGCGTTCGGGGCTGAGGCCGCTGACGGCCAGCTCGCAGGCCTGTTCCGGCGAGGCGCCCGATGGAATGCTCAGGCCCAGTGATACCAGGCGCTCGCGAAAGTCTTCCTGGTCGATCAGATCGGCATGCATCATGGTCGTGACTCCTTGGCTTGGGGCGTCAACGTAAGACGCCTTCCTCGATAAGTAGTTTGAAGATAGCTTCAGCGCCGTCTTGTGGCGAGACGTCCTTGAGTACCTGGCCGCCGCCACCACTGGCTTTGGCCGTGGCCGCCTTCATACGTTCCGCTCCCGTCTTGGCCTTGATCACCTTGAGGCGCTTGGGCCGTGGCTTGCCCGGTTGCAAGGTAGCGCTGGCCAGCAGCGGGTCATCTACCACCGTGACTTCATGAGCTTCGATCAGACCGCGCCGGGCCGGGCCAAAGGCGCTCTGCCGTGCGACTGGCGCGGCGTTGTCGACACTGGCAACGCAGGGCAGGCGTACCTTGAGCCGGCGCCGCTGACCCCGTGGCAAAGCCTGCAATACCTGAGCCACGCCGTTTTCCACTTTCTCCACTTCGGCCAGACCGACGACCATCGGCCAGCCCAGGCGCTCGGCCAGCAGGAACGGCAGCATGCCAGAGCCCTCGCCGGTTTCCGCCTGGCTGCCCGTTAGCACGAGCTGCGTGCGGCTGCCTTGCAGGTAGTCGACCAGCAGTGGCAGTGCATCGGCACCTTCGGGTTGCTCCAGCACATCGAGCTGTTCCAGGCCCATGCCCAGGTAACCGCGCAGGGCTTCGGCCTGTGGGTCGCCGGCGTGCAGCAGTTGCAGGTTCTGACCGCCCAGGCGCAGACCAAGCTCCACTGCGCGGGCGTCCTGCTCGGCGCGGCGTGGGCGGCCGGAGGTCGGGTGGGCGCCGACCGAGACCAGAGCGACGATATTCAGATCAGTCATGGTGTCCCCGTAGCCCGGATGCAATCCGGGAAAAATGGTGGTGCCCCTTACGCCGCATCACGTTTGCCCTCTTGGCGCCAGGCTGCGACGCGCTCGATCAGCGCTTGCAGGATCGCTGCCGAGTCGCCGATCACCGAGAGGTCAGCACGCTTGATCATGTCGCAGCCGGGATCCATGTTCACCGCTACCACCTTGTCGCAGGCACCGATGCCCTGCAGGTGCTGGATCGCACCGGAAATACCGACTGCCAGGTAGACACGGGCGGTGACCCAGGTGCCGGTGGCACCGACCTGACGGTTACGCGGCATGAAGCCATCGTCCACCGCCACGCGTGAAGCGCCTTCGGTGGCGCCGAGGGCGACGGCGGCCTGGTGGAACAGGTTCCAGTCCTTCACGCCGTTGCCGCCGGAGAGAATGAACTCGGCTTCGGCCATGGGAATTTGCGCAGGATCCACGGCCACCGGGCCGAGATCTTCGATACGCGGCAGGCTGTGGGCGACCTTTTCGCCCAGTTCCAGCACACGAGCTTCGTGGCGAGTTTCGCTGACCGGCTCGGCGCATTCGGCGGCGGCCAGGATCAGCCGTGGCAATGCGCGCTGAATGTCCTGCAGGCCGGCACCGGCGCGGCCAGTGGCTTGTTCGCCGGCGACCTGCCATACGCGCGTGGCCGGACGCTCACCGAGTTTGGCGGCCAGGCGCCGGCCCAGCTCGCCGCCACCGGTGCGGCTGTCAGGCAGCAGCCAGTGACGCGGCGCCAGCTGGCTTTCCACGGCGCTCAGTGCCAGTACGCGGGCTTCCGGGGCATAGCCGTCGAAGGCGTTGCCCTCGATGCGCAACAGGCGGTCGACGCCGGCTGTGTCGAAGGCACTTTCCTTGTCCTCACCGAATACCACGGCTACGACGACACCGCTGTCTCCGGCAAGCTTGCGGGCCAGACCGAGCAGGTCCTTGTCGTGGTTGGACAGGCGTCCACCGACCATGTCCGGCACCACGCAGATGTGGAACGCTGGCTGTTCGACGACGTGCAGCGGCAGTTGCACCTCGACGCTGGCGCTGCTGCGCTTGCCGCTGGTGCCCTGCTGGGCACCGCTGCGGTCGATGCGCTTGAGCCCGGCGGGGCCGATAAAACCGGCGGCAATGGCGTGCGGGTTCTTGCGGATGATGCCGCCCGGGCCCATCCAGCTGGTTTCGGCCTTCTGCATCGACGCATGCAACGGATGCAGTCGGTTACGGGCGATCCACTCGGCGCGTGGGTCGCGGCGGATGATGTCGCTCATTGCATAGCCTCCAGAGTGAGCCTGGGAGCGGCTGGGCGGTACTCCGCTTCAACCGCGCACAAGAACATCGCGGCTGAAGCCGCTCCTACGGTACAGGGGGTATGGCTGGCTGGCTGAGTCATCACTGCACCTCCGCCACTTCGCGCTTGGCGGCGGGCCGCTTGGCCGGCACCTCGGTGGCTTCGATCAGCACCTCGGCTACCAGCTCGGCGATGTCCTTGATCTCCGGGCGCGGTGCGACCACGCCTTCGAGCATTGCGGTGCACTGCGGGCAGCCGACGGCGACCAGTTCGGCACCGGTCTCCTTGATGTCGACCATGCGCATGTCGGGGATACGCTGCTTGCCAGGAATATCGGTGATCGGTGCGCCACCGCCGCCGCCGCAGCAGCGCGAGCGGAAGCCCGAGCGTTCCATTTCCTTCACTTCGATGCCGATGGCTTTCAGTACCGAACGTGGCGCTTCGTACTCGCCGTTGTAGCGACCGAGGTAGCAGGGATCGTGGTAGGTCACGCTGGCCGCTTTACTCTGGCCGAGGTTGAGCGAGCCCTTGCGCACCAGTTCGTCGATGAAGGTGCTGTGGTGCAGCACCTGGTAATTACCGCCAAGCGCGCCGTATTCGTTCTTCAGCACGTGGAAGCTGTGTGGGTCGCAGCTGACGATGCGCTTGAAGCGGTACTTGGCCAGGGTAGCGATGTTGCGCTTGGCCAGACTCTGGAAGGTCGCCTCATCGCCCAGGCGACGGGCCACGTCGCCGCTGTCGCGTTCTTCCAGGCCGAGCACGGCGAAGTCGACGTCGGCAGCCTTGAGGATCTTCACGAAGGCGCGCAGGGTGCGCTGGTTGCGCATGTCGAAGGCGCCGTCACCGACCCAGAACAACACATCGGTTTCGCCCTTGTCGGCGAGCAGCGGCAGGTTCAGGTCGGCGGCCCAGTTCAGGCGGCCGCCAGGGTTGAAGCCGCCAGGGTTGTCGGTGGCGATCAGGTTGTCCAATACCTCGGCGCCCTTGTTGGGCGTCGCCCCCTTCTCAAGCGTGAGATGACGGCGCATATCGACGATGGCGTCGACGTGCTCGATCATCATCGGACACTCTTCGACGCAGGCGCGGCAGGTGGTGCACGACCACAGGGTGTCGGCATCGACCAGCGCCTTGCCTTCAAGAGCGACGATTGGCTGGTGTGGGCCGCCACTGTGTTCGCCCAGCGGCTTGCCAGGGTAGGGCGAGCCAGCGAACTTGGCGTCGCTGCCGCCGGCCAGGCCAATGACCATGTCCTGGATCAGCTTCTTCGGGTTCAGCGGCTGGCCGGCGGCGAAGGCCGGGCACATCGCTTCGCACTTGCCGCACTGCACGCAGGCGTCGAAACCGAGCAGTTGATTCCAGGTGAAATCGGTGGGTTTTTCCACGCCCAGCGGGGCTTTGTGGTCGTCCAGGTCGAGGGCTTTCAAACCGGTGGAGCGACCACCGCCGAAGCGTTCGCTGCGACGGTGCCAGGCCAGGTGCAGGGCACCGGCGAAGGCGTGCTTCATCGGCCCGCCCCAGGTCATGCCCAGGAACAACTCGGACACGCCCCAGGCCACGCCCACTGCGAGGATGGCGGCGAGAATCCATCCACCAAAACCAGCGGGAAGAATCCCAGCAACCGGCAACGTGGCGATAAAGAAGCTGACGGCGAACATCAGCAGGCTTTTCGGCAGGCGCATCCACGGGCCTTTCGACAGCCGCGACGGCGGGTCGAGGCGACGTTTGGCGACGAACAGCGCGCCGACGAACATCAGCACCGTGGCGGCCAGCAGGGCAAAACCGAGGATGCGGTTATGCAGGCCGAAGCCGTGCACGAGGATGGCCAGCACGGCGGCCAGAATGAAGCCGCCGGCGGTGGCGACGTGGGTCTTGGACATGTATTTGTCGCGCTCGACCACGTGGTGCAGATCCACCAGGTAGCGACGCGGCATCTTCAGCAGGCCGCCGATCCAGTCGACCTTCGCCGGTCGGCCGCGGCGCCACATGAAGAAGCGCTTGGCCGCGCCGATGACCGCAAGGGCCAGGGCGGCGAAGAGCAGGATGGGGAGAATGGTGTTTAGCATCGAGGACATCCTCAGGCCCGAGGGTGGGGCTGGTGGGAGGGGCTTTAGCCGCGATGTTTTTTACCTTGTCGCGGCTAAAGCCCCTCCCACGCCGGGTCAGCGTTAGATCAGAAGTCCTTGCACAGGCGCAAGGCGTCGTAGATCGCCGCGTGGGTGTTGCGCTGGGCCACGCAGTCGCCGATACGGAACAGCAGGTAACCATCGCCCGGCTCGCTCAGACACGGCTGCGGCTTGATCGCGAACAGTGCGTCGACGTCGATCTGACCCTTGTTGCGCGAGCCTTCCTTGAGGGCGTAGTACAGTGATTCGTCAGGACGCACGCCGTTCTCCACCACCACCTGGTCGACCACACGCTCTTCCTTGGCACCGGTGTATTCGTTCTCCAGCACGGCGACCAGCTTGTCGCCTTCGCGGTAGACCTTCTCCAGCATCAGGTCGCCGGTCATGATCACTTCTTTCGGATACAGGCTGCGGTAGTAGGTCGGGAAGCTGGTGCCGCCGATGGCCACGCCTGGCTTGATGTCGTCGGTGACGATCTCTACCTGTGAACCCTTGTCGGCCAGGTAGTCAGCCACGGACATGCCGGTGAATTCGCAGATGGTGTCGTACACCAGAACATTCTTGCCCGGTGCGACCTTGCCCGAGAGCACGTCCCAACTGCTCACCACCAGGCCTTCGTCGGCGCCCCAGTGCTCGTTTTGTTCGAGGAACGGATGGCCGCCGTTGGCCAGCACTATGACGTCCGGTCGCAGGTCGAGGAGGGTCGCCTCGTCGGCCGCGGTGCCCAGGCGCAGGTCGATGCCCAGGCGTGCCAGTTCCAGCTGGTACCAGCGGGTGATGCCGGCGATCTGGTCGCGCTGCGGAGCGCGGGCGGCGATGGTGATCTGCCCGCCGAGGCTGTCCTGCTTCTCGAACAAGGTCACGTCGTGGCCACGCTCGGCTGCGACACGTGCCGCCTCCATGCCGGCCGGGCCACCACCGACGACCACCACCTTGCGTTTCACGCCGGTGGTTTTCTCGATGATGTGCGGCACACCCATGTACTCGCGACTGGTCGCGGCGTTCTGGATGCACAGCACGTCCAGGCCCTGGTACTGGCGGTCGATGCAGTAGTTGGCGCCGACGCACTGCTTGATCTGGTCGATCTGGCCCATCTTGATCTTGGCGATCAGGTGCGGATCGGCGATGTGCGCACGGGTCATGCCGACCATGTCCACGTAGCCGCCTTCGAGAATGCGCGTGGCCTGGTTCGGATCCTTGATGTTCTGCGCGTGCAGCACCGGTACCTTGACCACTTCCTTGATGCCGGCCGCCAGGTGCAGGAACGGCTCCGGCGGGAAGCTCATGTTGGGGATGACGTTGGCCAGGGTGTTGTGGGTGTCGCAACCTGATCCAACGACACCAATAAAGTCGAGCATGCCGGTGGCGTCGTAGTAGGCGGCGATCTGTTTCATGTCCTCGTGGGACAGGCCGTCCGGATGGAATTCGTCGCCGGTGATGCGCATGCCGACGCAGAAGTCGTCGCCGACTTCCTTGCGCACGGCCTTGAGCACTTCCAGGCCGAACTTCATGCGGCCCTCGAAGGTACCGCCCCACTCGTCGGTGCGCTTGTTCACGCGCGGCGACCAGAACTGGTCGATCAGGTGCTGGTGCACGGCGGACAGCTCGACGCCGTCGAGACCGCCTTCCTTCGCGCGGCGTGCGGCCTGGGCGTAGTTGCCGATGATGCGCCAGATTTCCTCGATCTCGATGGTCTTGCAGGTGGCGCGGTGCACCGGCTCGCGGATGCCGGACGGCGACATCAGGGTCGGCCAGTGGTAGCCGTCCCAACGCGAGCGGCGGCCCATGTGGGTAATCTGGATCATGATCTTGGCGCCGTGCTTGTGCATGGCGTCAGCGAGATTCTGGAAGTGCGGAATGATGCGGTCGGTGGACAGGTTCACCGAACTCCACCATTGCTGCGGGCTGTCGATGGCCACCACCGACGAACCGCCGCAGATGGCCAGACCGATGCCGCCCTTGGCCTTCTCCTCGTAGTACTTCACGTAGCGCTCGGTGGTCATGCCGCCGTCGGTGGCATAGACCTCGGCGTGCGCGGTGGAGAGCACGCGGTTGCGGATGGTCAGCTTGCCGATCTGGATCGGCTGGAACATTGCTTCGAAGGCCATGACCTTCTCCTCGATTCGGCTGCTACGCGCTCACGGTGCGCGGTGTTCTTTCGTGGGGTGGATGGCTTTCGCCACCCACCGTGGCGTTCTGCTTAGAGCGGGCGAGTGACGAACAGGCCGTCGTCGTGACCCTCTTCGGAGCCGCTGTATTCCTGCACGGTGACGGTGCGGATCGGGCTACCCTTGGCGGCCAGGATCTGGTCGATGGCACCGGAGAACCAGCCGGTGAACATGTAATCCACCTTGCGATTCACCTTGCCGTAGACGTAAACGAAGGCCGAATGCTTGAGCTTGACCTCGGCATGGCCGGTTTCCAGGTCGAGCTTCTGCGTTTCGAACAGCCCCCAGCCACGCTGCGACAGGCGCTTCATGTAGTGCTCGAATACGGCGGCACCTTCAAGGCCGTGGCACTCGGCTTCCTTCTCGCACCAGTGCCAGGCGGACTTGTAGCCGGCCTTGTAGAGAATCTCGGCGTATTTCTCGGCGCCGAGCACTTCCTCGATGCCCATGTGGTTGTTGACGAAGAAGTGGCGCGGCACGTACAGCATCGGCAGCGCGTCGGTAGTCCAGACGCCGGTTTCATCGTCGACCTGGATGGGCATTTCGGGGGCGTGGGTGGCCATGTACGCAAACTCCTGAGTTCGAACCGTAGGAGCGGCTTTAGCCGCGAAGCTTCAGGGCATACCGTCCCTTCGGGACGGCTCGCGGCTGAAGCCGCTCCGACAGAAATTGGGGTGGAAGGGCTTACTCGCCCCAGACGTCTTTCAGTACGCGTACCCAGTTCTCGCCCATGACCTTGCGCACCACGCGCTCGGGCATGCCGCGTTTGAGCAGGGTCTCGGTGAGGTTGGGGAACTCGCCCACGGTGCGGATGCCCAGTGGGTTGACGATCTTGCCGAAGCTGGTCAGGCGGCGGGCGTAACCCTTGTCGTGGGTCAGCCACTCGAAGAATTCCTTGCCGTGGCCCTGGGTGAAGTCGGTGCCGATGCCGATGGCGTCTTCGCCCACGAGGTTCATCACGTACTCGATGGCTTCGGCGTAATCGTCGATGGTCGAGTCGATACCCTTGGCCAGGAACGGCGCGAACATGGTCACGCCGACGAAGCCGCCGTGGTCGGCGATGAACTTCAGCTCTTCATCGGACTTGTTGCGCGGGTGTTCTTTCAGGCCGGACGGCAGGCAGTGCGAGTAGCAGACCGGCTTCTGGGATTCGAGGATGACCTCTTCGGAGGTCTTGGAACCGACGTGGGACAGATCGCACATGATGCCGACGCGGTTCATCTCCGCGACGATCTCGCGGCCGAAGCCGGACAGGCCGCCGTCGCGCTCGTAGCAACCGGTGCCGACCAGGTTCTGGGTGTTGTAGCACATCTGCACGATGCCCACGCCGAGCTGCTTGAACACCTCGACGTAGCCGATCTGATCCTCGAACGCGTGGGCGTTCTGGAAGCCATAGAGAATGCCGGTCTTGCCTTGTTCCTTGGCCCTGCGGATGTCGGCGGTGGTGCGCACCGGAATGACCAGGTCGCTGTTCTCGCGGATCAGGTTATTGCTGGTGACGATATTGTTCACCGTGGCCTGGAAGCCTTCCCACACCGACACGGTGCAGTTGGCCGCAGTCAGGCCGCCCTTGCGCATGTCTTCGAACAGTTCGCGATTCCACTTGGCGATGATCAGACCGTCGATGACGATGCTGTCGGCGTGTAATTCGGCTGGGCTCATCAGGCTTGTCCCCTAAACGGATGCACCGAGTCGGTTGTCGGTGCTTTGGGGAGAGCTTATCCCTGGGGGGCAGGGCGACCCGGTGCAAAAACGACTGGGGGTTTGCCGAAAGCGTCAAGCCGAGGTCGTGGACGGATATGTCGTCGTTCCGACCGCTTATACGCAACTTGGATTGGACGGTAGGGTGCGCCGTGCGCACCGCGAATTGCACGGTATTGAGTTGTGTACACGATATGGGCAGCCCAGCGGCATCCTACGAAGCCGGCCGCTCGTGGCGATCCTGGCTGGGGCTGGCGGTGAAGCGCTTACGGTAACTGCGTGAGAAATACGAGGCCGAGTCGAAGCCGCAGGCCAGGCTCACCTCCAGTACGCTGAGATCGCTCTGGCGCAGCAACTGGCGTGCCTTGTCCAGACGCAGGCCGAGGTAGAAGGCTGACGGCGTGGTATCCAGATGATGGCGAAACAGCCGCTCCAATTGACGTACGGTAATGCCTACCCGTTCGGCCAGCTCTTCGCAGGGCAGGGGCTGTTCGCATTGGCGCTCCATCTCGCCGATCACCCGCACCAGTTTCTTGTTGTGCAGGTCATAGCGGCTGGCGATCTGCATGCGCTGGTGATCCAGGCGGGTACGGATGCGGCTGACCACGAACTGTTCCGACACCTGTACGGCCAGCGGCTCGCCGTATTCCTGGCCGATCAGGCCGAGCATCAGATCGAGGCTGCTGGTGCCGCCTGCGCTGGTGATGCGTTTGCCGTCGATCTCGAACAGTTCCTGGGTGACCAGCAGTGCCGGGTAGCGTTCACGAAAGGCGTCGATGGCCTCCCAGTGCAAGGTCAGGCGCTGGTGCTGGAACAGCCCGGCTTCGGCCAGCACGAAGCTGCCGGTGTCGATGCCGCCAAGGATCGCCAGTTCAGGCTCGCGCCGTTGCAGCCAGTGCGCCAGATGCGCGTCGTAATGGGCCAGTGGCTCGAAACCGGCGATCACGAACAGCGCGCGCGCCTCCTCTGGCAGCTCCAGGCCGCCATCGACGTTGAGCGACATGCCGTTGCTGGCCTGCACGGCGTTGCCGTCCTGGCTGAGCAGGCGCCAGCGGTAGAGTTCGCCACGAAAGCGATTGGCCACCCGCAGCGGTTCGATGGCCGACATCAGGCCCATCATGGAGAAGCCGGGTAGCAGCAGGAAGCAGAAGGTCTGGGGCATACGATTATTGCGCCAGTACTGGAGTGGTAGGTAGCCCGGATGCAATCCGGGAGCTGGATTCCCGGATTGCATCCGGGCTACGGCGTGTTCGATCCAAATAGGAGCGGCCAGACATTAATACGCCAGTACGGCCCCTGTGCAAACAAGTGGTCGGTATAGGTCAATCAAGCGTCGTCCAAGTGCGAATAACCCATTGGAGCGAAGCGTAAGGTGGTTTCATCGGGAGACAAGGTTCCCGAGCACGGTGGGGGTTCTGTCTGTAGGCAGGCCTCTAGAAGAACGAAATAAAACCGCTGTGACACGATGAGGAGCACCCAGATGAAAGGTCTTACCGCGCTGGCCGCGTGCTGCACCCTGAGCCTGTTCAGTACCTCCCTGCTGGCCGATGATGCCAGTTGTAAAACCGTTCGAATCGGCGCCGTTGGCTGGACCGACGTGGTTGCCACCACCGCTGTCGCCAGCGAGTTGCTGCAGGGGCTCGGCTACGAAACCAAGCAGACCCAGGCATCGCAACAGATCATCTTCGCCGGTATCCAGAAGGGGCAGATCGACGCCTTCCTCGGCTACTGGAAGCCGATTATGGATGACAACATCAAGCCCTTCCTCGACGCTGGCGCAGTCAAGGTCGCCGCCGAGCCGTCGTTGAACGATGCCGTGGCGGTACTCGCCGTACCGAGCTACACCGCTGACAAGGGCCTCAAGACCCTGGCCGATATCGCCAAGTTCAAGGACGAGTTGGACGGCAAGATCTATGGCATCGAAGCCGGTTCGGGCGCCAATACGGCGATCCAGAAGATGATCGACTCCAACCAGTTCGGTCTGGGTGGCTTCAAGCTGGTGGAGTCCAGCGAGGCTGGCATGCTCGCCGCCGTCGGCCGCGCCGCGCGTAACGAGAAACCCGTGGTGTTCTTTGGCTGGAAGCCGCACCCGATGAACCTGTCGATGCAGATCACCTACCTGACCGGAACCGAGGACGTATTCGGTCCCAATGACGGCGCCGCCACCGTGTCCACCGTCACTGCGCCGGATTATGCCGAGCGTTGCCCCAACGCCAACCGTCTGCTCACCAGCCTGCGCTTTACCAGCGAGCAGGAGGCCGAGCTGATGCAGCCGATCATGGATCGCAAGGCGCCAGCGCAGGTGGCGCGTGACTGGATCAAGGCCAATCCGCAGGTGGTCGAAGCCTGGCTCGATGGCGTCACCACCCTCGACGGCAAGCCGGCCAATACGGCACTGGTCGCCGGCAACTGACACCAGGGCGCCGGGCTGTCCGGCGCCAATTTCCCCTATTCAAGGTCTGCGGCCATGCCGTCGGCCCCCGTTCGCCCCCGGAAAGGACAGTCGAAGATGAATTACGAAGTTATCGTCACCTGCGCGGTGACTGGCGCTGGCGATACTGTCGGCAAGCACCCCGCGATCCCGGTGACGCCCAAGGAAATCGCCGCCGCCGCCATCGAGGCAGCCAAGGCCGGCGCCACTGTCGCCCACTGCCATGTGCGTGATCCGCAGACTGGCAAGCCGAGCCGCGACGTGGCGCTGTACCGCGAGTTGGTCGAGCGCATCCGCGAAAGCGACACCGACGTGATCATCAACCTCACCGCCGGCATGGGTGGCGACCTGGAAATCGGCAAGGGCGAGCAGCCGCTGGAGTTCGGCACTGGCACCGATCTGGTCGGACCGATCACCCGCCTGGCGCATGTCGAGGAACTGCTGCCGGAAATCTGCACTCTGGACTGCGGCACACTGAATTTCGGCGACGGCGACTTCATCTACGTCTCCACCCCGGCGCAGCTGCGCGCCGGTGCCAAGCGCATCACCGAACTGGGGGTGAAGGCCGAACTGGAAATCTTCGACACCGGCCACCTGTGGTTCGCCAAGCAGATGATCAAGGAAGGCCTGCTGGACGACCCGCTGATCCAGCTGTGCCTGGGCATCCCCTGGGGTGCGCCAGCCGACACCACGACCATGAAGGCCATGGCCGACAACCTGCCGCCGGGCATCACCTGGGCCGGCTTCGGCATCGGCCGTATGCAGATGCCGATGGTCGCCCAGGCCATGCTGCTTGGCGGCCACGTGCGGGTGGGGTTGGAAGACAACATCTGGCTGGATCGCGGCGTGCACGCCAGCAACGGTCAGTTGGTCGAGCGCGCCGTCGAGATCATCGAACGCCTCGGCGGCCGCGTCCTGACTCCGGCCGAAGGGCGGGAAAAGATGAAGCTCAAGCGTCGCGGCTAACGCACAGCGCTCCCCGTGGGAGGGGCTTTAGCCGCGACAACCCTAGCCCGGATGCAGTCCGGTGCATTCCCTGACGCCAATTCCCCGGATTGCATCCGGGCTACATCAGCAAGGAATCCGAGATGACCTTCGTTACCGCTATCAAGACCTTCGCCGCCCTCGGCACCGGCGTCATCGGCGCCGGATGGATCGCCCGCGCCCTGGCCCATGGCCTCGACGTGATCGCCTGGGATCCGGCGCCCGGCGCCGAGGCTGCGCTGCGCACGCGTCTGGCCAATGCCTGGCCGGCGCTGGAAAAACAGGGCCTGGCGCCCGGTGCTTCGCTGGCTCGCCTGCGCTTCGTCGACAGCATCGAGGAATGTGTGCGTGACGCTGATTTCATCCAGGAAAGCGCGCCCGAGCGGCTCGAACTCAAGTGCGAACTACACACCAAGATCAGCGCTGCAGCCCGCCCCAATGTGTTGATCGGCTCCAGCACCTCGGGCCTGTTGCCCAGCGAATTCTACGAAGGCGCCACTCATCCTGAGCGCTGCGTGGTCGGCCATCCCTTCAACCCGGTGTACCTGCTGCCGCTGGTGGAAGTGGTGGGCGGGGCCAAGACTGCACCCGCAGCGGTGCAGGCGGCGATCACGGTGTACGAGTCGCTGGGTATGCGCCCGCTGCATGTGCGCAAGGAAGTACCGGGTTTCATCGCCGACCGCCTGCTCGAAGCGTTGTGGCGTGAGGCGCTGCATCTGGTCAACGACGGCGTGGCGACCACCGGCGAGATCGACGACGCGATCCGCTTTGGCGCCGGCCTGCGCTGGTCGTTCATGGGCAGCTTCCTGACCTACACCCTGGCCGGTGGGCCGGCCGGCATGCGTCACTTCATGGCCCAGTTCGGCCCGGCGCTGAAGCTGCCCTGGACGTACCTGGAAGCGCCGGAACTGACCGAGGGGCTGATCGATGCGGTGGTCGAAGGCACTGCCGAACAGCAGGGCGAACGCAGCCTGGATGCCCTCGAACGCTACCGCGACGATTGCCTCTTGGCTGTGCTGGAGGCTATTCGCCAGACCAAGGCCAAGCATGGCTTTGAATTCGCCGAGTAACCGAGTCATTCCCGGTGCGCACGGCGCACCCTACAGGCCGCCTCCTATCTAGCTACCCTCTCCCGCTTGCGGGAGGGGCAGGAGGAGAGGGGGCGTTCTAGGAGTCGCATGTATGCCAGCCAAGCCGCTGACCAGCTACCAAACCACCATTGTCCCCGAGTGGGTCGACTACAACGGCCACCTGCGTGATGCCTTCTACCTGCTGATCTTCAGCCATGCCACCGATGCGCTGATGGACGTGCTGGGCCTGGACGAAGCCGGTCGCGCCCGCACGGGGCATACCCTGTACACCATGGAGTGCCACCTGAACTTCCTGGCGGAGGTGAAGGAGGGAGAATGGGTGGAAGTCCGTACCCAACTGTTGGCACACGACGCCAAACGCCTGCATATCCACCATGGCCTTTATCGACCGGGCGAAGACGCCAGTCTGGCGGAAAGCGAACAGATGCTGATGAATATCGACAGCGCTGCAGGCCGCGCCGCGCCTTTCGATGAGCAGGTGGCCGAGCGGGTGGCGCACCTGGCTGCTGAGCAGCAGAACCTGCAACGCCCTACCTGTGTCGGGCGTGTCATCGGCCTGCGGCGCGCTTCGTAGGGTGTCGCGGGGCCGCCCAGGTTGCGCGCACCTGAGTCGCTACCCGCACAGCACAACCCTTATTTGGGCTTATACGCGCAATACCCCGGCCGTGGGCCGACCTTGGGGTGATGGCGGCAGGTATCCGGGCGTTTGTCGTAGACGGTGCACAGGCGGGTCTTGCGGTCGAGGAACAGGCAGTCGTTGTTGGACATGCGGATCAGGGTGAAGATGCCTGACTTCTGATTGAAGCGCTCGACGATACCGTCCTTCTGCAGGCGCTTGGCGATGTTCTTCGGCGGTTCGCTGCGCTCGAATTCGTCCACCAGCTCCAGGCGGATCAGGTCATTCAGGCGCACCTCCACCGGCATGGTGCAGCAGCTGGACATGCAGCTGTGGCACATGTCGGCGGTGTATTTGGCCCAGGTTTCCAGGCGGTCGATCTCTGCTGCGGCTATCAGGCGGGGCTTTATCATGATGCTCGGGTAGGCCTGTCTTTTGCGGCGGACTGTTCGCTTCGCGCCCGAGTCCGCCCTACGGTCACGGGGCGGCGATAATAGCGGGCGCGTGGCGATTGTGAAGCACCGGCTGGCGGCTGATCGCTTTCCGTTGTGCCTGTGAACGGTTTGGCAGTCGTCTCTCTGGGTGTTGGTTGGTGCGACTCCTATACTGGTGCCCGTCTCGGGCAACAGCAGGAACGCGAGGCGACCTCTTTCTCAGGGTTGGGACATAACGCATGCAATGGATCTTCATGCTGGTCGGTTTGGTGCTCGGTGCGGGCGTCAGCGAATCGGTCACCGGCGCACTTCTCGGTGGGTTGATCGGCCTCAGCCTGGGCCAGGCGATACGCCTGCAAGGAGTGGAGGCACGCAATACGCAATTGGCCGCGCAGCTCAAGGATTTCGCCGAGCGTTTCGAGCGCGGTACCCGTGCCATGCACGAGCGCCTGGTCAAGGTGGAGCAGGGCGAGCGAAGCGAGCCGGAGCCGGAGCCAGCCCCGGCTCCCGCGCCTGCCGAACCTGTCGCCTCTTACGCGTCCGACGCACAGCCCGAGCCGGTCGTTGCCGAAGAACCCCTGCCGGAACTGGATTGGACGCTCGAACCGTTGCCGGAGGTCGAAACGCCAGCGCCTGTCGATGAACCAGCACCGCTGGCCGCTCAGGTCGCTCACCAGCCCCAACCGACCGCGCAGAAAAGCCCCTGGCGCGAGCAAACGCCGCGTGAGCCGAACCTTATCGAGCGCGGTATCGCGGCGGCCAAGGCCTGGCTGTTTGGCGGCAACACCGTGCTGCGGGTCGGCGTGGTGCTGCTGTTCCTGGGCCTGGCCTTCCTTCTGCGTTATGCCACCGAAGGCGTCGAGGTGCCGGTAGAGTTGCGCTATATGGGCGTAGCCGCCAGTGCTCTGGCGTTGCTTGGCCTGGGTTGGTGGCTGCGCCGGCGCAACCGCAGTTATGCCCTGGTGTTGCAGGGCACCGGCATCGCCGTGCTGTACCTGACGGTGTTCGCCGCCATGCGCCTGCATCCTTTGCTCGATCCGGGCATGGCGCTCGGTCTGCTGGTGGCGGTGACGCTGTTCTCGGCGATTCTCGCCGTGCAGCAGAATGCCCTCGGCCTGGCGGCTGCGGCGGCACTCGGCGGCTTTGCCGCGCCGATCCTCACCTCCACCGGCAGCGGCAACCATGTCGCGCTGTTCTCCTATTTCGCCCTGCTCAACGCCGGCATCTTCGCCATCGCCTGGTTCAAGGCCTGGCGCCTGCTCAACCTGATCGGTTTCGTCGGCACCTTCGGTATTGGTTTCGCCTGGGGTTTGCGCTCCTATACCCCCGAACTGTTGAGCAGCACTCAGCCGTTCCTGATCCTGTTCTTGCTGATGTACGTGGCCATCGGCCTGTTGTTCGCCCGCCGCACCCTGCGTGACGCCGCGGATGCGCCCGAGGCGCGTGGCGAGTTGCTGCGCTGGTCGCTGCGCCGTGGTGACTATGTCGATGCCACCACGCTGTTCGGCCCGCCGCTGGTCGGCTTCGGCCTGCAGGTCGCGTTGGTGCGACATATCGAATTCGCCGCCGCGTTCAGTGCTCTTGGTCTGGGGCTTTTCTATCTGCTGCTGGCGCGGGTGCTCAAGGCACGTGCCGGTGAACGTGCGCTGTTGCTGGTGGAAACCTGCCTGGCGCTCGGCGTGGTGTTCGCCAGCCTGGCCATCCCGCTCGGTCTCGATGCGCGCTGGACGGCAGCGGCCTGGGCCGTGGAGGGCGCCGGCATCTTCTGGCTGGGCCTGCGTCAGGGGCGGCCGCTGGCGCGTGCGTTCGCTCTGTTGCTGCAGGTGGGCGCAGCGCTGGCGTTCGCCAGTGGCCTGGATTTCGGCTACGACAGCCTGCTTGATGGCTCGCCACTGGGCGCGCTGATGCTCGGTATGGCGCTGCTGTTCAGCTATTGGCAGCTACGCCAGGCGCCGCAGGCGGCCAACGCCTGGGAAAACCGCCTGCTGCCCTGGCTGGGGTTGGCCGGGCTGGCATTCATCTACCTGATTGCGCCGCTGCTGTTCGAGGTGCCCGGCACCGCCATCGCCTGGACGCTGGCCGGGCTGGCGACCTTGTTCATCGGTCTGCGGATCGCCGCACCGAGCTTCGTCTACAGCGCCTTCGCCATCCAGTTGCTCGGCGGCTTGCTGTTCCTCGGGCAGATGGCGCTGGATTCGCTGTTCGGCAGTGGCGGCTTCAGCGCCGGCTGGTTCGGTCTGCTGGCGGCCTCGATGGTGGGGTTCGGCTTGATCGCCGGCATGCTGCTGGCGGCACGCGATCCGCATATTCGTGAGAATCGCCGACTGCTCGGCGCACTGTCCATGCTGATGCTGGTGGGCCTGGTGTTCATCAACCTGGCGGTGCTGTTCGTGCTGCCCTGGGTGACGGCTGCCGCGGTCTGGGGCGGTACGGGATTGCTGATTCTCTGGCTGGCGCTTTATCTACAGCAGCGCGCGGCTTTCCTGTTCAGCCTGGTATTGCAAGTCTTCGCCGGCCTGGCATTCCTCGCGGCGGGGCCGTTGCTGCTGTCGGGCATCAGTGGCGAGGGCTTGTCGCCGTTGGCGCACACAGGCTTCTGGACGCCCGCTGTGCTGGGCCTGGCCGCGCAGATCGGCGCCTGGCGCCTGCACAGCCTGGCGCGCAGCGGGCGGGAAACCGGGCTCGATGGCGTCAGTCTGCAGCGCCTTGGCCAGCTCTTGCTGGCCTGGGGCGCAGCCTGGTGGGCGCTGGCCTTGGCCAGTGAGGTGATGCGCTTCGTCAGTGCTGATCTGCAGGCCAGTGTACTGTTGGTACTGGCCGCCCTGTCGAGCCTGGCCTGGATGCTGCTGACGCTGCGCACGGGTTGGCGCGACCTGGCCATGCTGTGCAGCCTGCTGGCGCCGGTAGCAGGCCTGATCCTGGCTTATGCCTGGCATCCGCTGTATCACCCGGCGGCGAACTTCGGTTGGTTGGGTTGGCTCGCCGTGATCGCCACGCATCTGTTGATGCTGAGGCGCTTGGGCGGGCTGCTACCGAACAACGCGGCCAGCGTCGCCCATGTGTTCGGCTGCTGGTTGCTGCTCGGCGTGTTGGCGCTGGAGTTGCGCTATCTGTTGCTGAGCCTGTCCGATCACTACAACGCCTGGCGCTGGCTGGGCTGGGCGCTGCTGCCGATCGCCTACCTGTGGGCCATGGCCCAGGCACGTCGCCTGCCCTGGCCGGTGGACAGCTTCGACCGTGAGTACCGGCTGTGGGCGGCGGCGCCGCTGGCGGCATTGATGCTCACCTGGTTCTGGCTGGCCAATGCCAACAGCGCTGGCGACAGCGATCCGCTGCCCTACCTGCCGCTCATCAACCCGCTGGAGTTGGGCCTGCTGCTGTGCCTGGGCGCGCTGTTCGTCTGGGCACGCGATGCGCTGCCGCGCTTTGGTCTGGAGCCCGTGCGTGCACAGCAATTGGTGCAGGGCGTGGCAGGGCTGTCGCTGTTCGCCCTGCTAACCGTGATGGTGATGCGTACGGCGCACCATTGGGGTGGCGTGCCCTGGCACAGCTCGGCGCTGTTCGATTCGATGCTGGTGCAGGCCGGCTTGTCCATCGTCTGGACGTTGATCGCCCTGGCGCTGATGCTGTTCGGTCACCTGCGCGTGCGCCGCGAGCTGTGGCTGGTCGGCGCTGCGCTGATCGCCCTGGTGGTGGCCAAGCTGTTCTTCGTCGAACTGGGCAACCGGGGCGGCCTGGAGCGTATCGTGTCGTTCATCGGCGTCGGGGTGTTGCTCTTGGTGGTGGGCTATTTCGCCCCGCTGCCGCCACGCAAGGCTGAAGAAACCTCCCCGAGCAAGGAGTCGTTGTCGTGAGAATCATCACTGCGGTTGTGGCCATGAGCCTGGCGCTGGTTGCCGTTGTACAAGCCGAAGAGCGGCCTCAGGACTATCGCCAGCAAATGCCGCTGACACTGGAAGGGGGCGGTCCCTGGTATCGCGTGGAACTGCCCATGGCCGTGCATTACGCCGCGCAGCATGGTGATCTGCGCGACCTGCGTATCTTCAACGCTCAGGGCCAGGCGCAGGCGTATGCGCTGCTGGCTGGCCAGCGTGAGTCACGTGACGAAGAGCAGGAGCATGGCGTGCGCTGGTTTCCGTTACATGCCGACGCGCAGCAGAGCGGCGTGCCACGGCTGCGCGTGCAGCGTAGTACCGACGGTACGCTGATCGAACTGACGGATGACGAGCCGGCGGCAGCGCAGCGCCAACTGCGTGGCTGGCTACTCGATGCCAGCGCCATCGGCGCGCCGCTGGTGCGCCTGAATCTGAGCTGGAGCGGTGGTGAGGAGGGCTTTCAGCGCTTTTCCATCGAGGCCAGCGACGATTTGCAGCACTGGCGGAGCTGGGGCGAAGGGCAGGTGGCGCGTCTGAGCTTCGGTGACGAGCGTATCGACCAGCGTCAGGTGGAACTGCCGGCCCAGCCTGCGCGTTACCTGCGCCTGCTCTGGCACAGTCCGCAACAGGCACCACAGCTGGACGCGGTGACGCTGCGTAGTCGCCGCCAGTCCAGCAGCCCGGCACCTTTGGTCTGGTCGGAGCCCATGCCCGCACAAGCGGTGGGTGATGGTCGTTATGAATGGCAATTACCGCAGGCACTGCCGCTGGAGCGCCTGCGCATCAGTCTGGATGAGCCCAACACGCTGGCGCCGGTCTGGTTCGAAGCGCGTTCGCGTGAACAGGATCCCTGGCGGGCGTTGACCAGCGGTGTGCTCTACCGCCTGCCGCAGGATGGCCGTGAAGTGCGTCTGGACGAGCTAGCCTTGCCTGGCTCGCCAGTGCGTCAGTTGCGGCTGAAGGTCGATGCACGTGGTGGGGGCCTGGGCCAACAGCCGCCGACGGCAGCCTTCGCGGTGCGAGCCACCCAGTTGGTATTCCTCGCCCGTGGCGAGCCGCCTTACCTATTGGCAGTAGGGCGTGGAGATGCCTCTTCGGCTGCCTTGCCCATCAGCACACTGATTCCCGACTATTCGGCCGAACGCCTGGCTTCGCTGGCGCGTGCCGAGGTCGACGTCAGCGCCGCTCAGACTGCGATCGCGAATGCGCCGGCTGCCCCGAACGCGGACTGGAAGCGTTGGGGGCTCTGGGCCGTTTTGCTACTGGGCGTGGCCTTGTTGGCGGTGATGGCGGCAAGCCTGTTGCGGCGACCTGAAAAAGGCTGAACGCGAGTCGAGAATGCACGTCATTACTGTCTAAGCGGATCTTTTGCAGTATCGTATGCAACGTTCACGGTTTTGTCGGTCGGGAAGTATCGCCGCGTTGTGAGTCGTGGGCAGTTTCGGGTGCTCCGCGCCCTCTACTCTGGTCAGGAAGGCCCGTCCCGCTTGCGTACCTCGACTCGCTTCGTTGCCCCCTCCGCCCAGGGCGCTTGCCGACGGAGGCTCCGTTGATGCAAGCCTGCCTGGCGCCGGGATGGTCGCCTTCACCTCCCGTTCTCGTCACCTTGCTGGTGTGCTTCGGGGTTATCCTGCTCGCTCACTGGATGACTCGCCAGCGCGACTTTCCAGGGCGTGACAGCTTTATCCTGCTGCACCTCTCCAGCCTTTGGTGGATGGCCTGTGCTTCGCTGGAACTGAGCGTGACGTCGGCCGAGTGCAAGATGTTTCTCTCCGGCATGGCCTGGCTGGGCATCCTGTTCACGCCGACGTTCTGGGCCGTGTTTCTCTGGCAGTACGTCAACAGCGTGCGTACGCCGGTGCCGCGCGCTGCTGTCCTGGCGCTGAGCCTGATGCCGCTGCTGGTGTGGATCATCGCGATGAGCAATCCCTGGCATGGCCTTTTCTACCTGGCCAGCAGCGGCCCGATCGACGACAGCCCAGGGGCTCCGGTGCGTTATCGGCATGGCCCGCTGTTCTATGCCACTGCGGTGTACGTCTACCTGTTGATGGCCTTCTGCATGGGGGTAGTGGTGCGGGCAGCGGTACTCAGCCAGGGGCTGCATCGACGCCACTATCTGGGGTTCGTCCTGGTCACAGCGGCACCCTGGACGGCCAACGTCGCCTACGTCGTGTTTGGCTGGACGGTCTTTGGCGTCGATCCCACACCCTTCTGTTTCGCCTTCACGCTGGTCGCTTTCGCCTGGTTGATCCTTGGTGTGCGCTTGTTCGACCTGTTGCCAGTGGCTCGTCACCTGCTGCTGGAGGCGTTGATCGATCCGGTGCTGGTGGTCGACCCGCGTGGTCGGGTGATCGAGGCCAACCCAGCGGCGCTGAAACTGGCTGGTCTGCAACAGGGCTGGCAGGGGCGAGCGCTGATCGACTGGCCGGTGTTCGGCGCCGATTTGCAGCGGTTGCTCGAGCAGCACGAAGGTGATGCGAGCGAGCAAATGCTCACCCTGACCAGCGCCGCACGTTATTACGAAGTGCGCGTGCGCGGGATCGAGCGCACCACGCGCAATGGCCCGGTGCTGCTTGGGCGCATGCTCTACATCCGCGATGTCACGCTGCGACACTTGGCCGAACTCAAGCTGGCCGAGGCGTTGGCGCTCAGCGAAGAGCGCCTGAGCACCATCTCCAGCCTGCATGAGCAACTGCGCGAGCAGGCGCTGTGCGACCCGCTCACCGGGCTTTATAACCGGCGCTACTTGGACGAATTCTTCGCCCGTGAACTGGCGCGGGCCCAGCGCGAGAAGCTCCCGTTGGCCCTGGCGTTGATCGATCTCGACCACTTCAAGCGACTCAACGACGAGTGCGGTCACCTGGTAGGTGACGATGTGCTCAAGGCCGTGGCTCAACACCTGCTGGACAACCTGCGCAGCACGGATGCGGTGTTCCGCATTGGTGGCGAGGAGTTTCTGCTGATATTGCCGGGTGCCGATTCCGAAGAGGCTCGGCATCGCTTGCAGAACATCTGCTCGCAATTGGCGGATCAGGAGATCGCTACCCGTGGCGGGCATCAGCGCGTGACGCTGTCGGCTGGTCTGGCCCATTGGCCTCAGCAAGGGCAGGCGCTGGATGAGTTGTTGCAGGCCGCCGATGCGGCGCTCTACCAGGCCAAGCGTGGTGGGCGTAACCGGGTCTGTTGTCTGGCCTCGAACGTTGAGGTCGGCCATCCATCCCGCTAGGCAGCATTCAGCGACAACTCGGGTTAAACTGCGCGCGTTTTTTCCCCTTTCCGGAGCCGTCCATGTCCCGCGTCACCCTGAGCCGCTACCTGATCGAGCAGACTCGCAGCCATAACACCCCGGCCGACCTGCGCTTCCTTATCGAAGTCGTGGCGCGGGCCTGCAAGGCGATCAGCCATCAGGTTTCCAAGGGCGCCCTTGGCGGCGTGTTGGGCAGCCTGGACAGCGAGAACGTGCAGGGTGAAGTGCAGAAGAAACTCGACGTGATCTCCAATGAAATCCTGCTCGAGGCCAACGAGTGGGGCGGCCACCTGGCCGGCATGGCTTCCGAGGAAATGGACAACGCCTACCAGATCCCCGGCAAGTACCCGAAAGGTGCCTACCTGCTGGTATTCGATCCGCTGGACGGCTCCAGCAATATCGACGTCAACGTCTCAGTAGGCACCATCTTTTCCGTGTTGCGCTGCCCTGATCGTAACGGCCAGACCGGCGACCTGGGCGAGGAGGCCTTCCTTCAGCCGGGTACCCAGCAGGTCGCTGCCGGTTACGCCATCTACGGCCCGCAGACCATGTTGATGCTGACCATGGGCGATGGCGTGAAGGGCTTCACCCTGGATCGTGAGCTCGGCAGCTTCGTGCTCACCCACGACAACATCAAGGTGCCTGAGTCGACCAAGGAATTCGCCATCAACATGTCCAACCAGCGCCACTGGGAAGCCCCGGTGCAGCGCTACGTTTCCGAGCTGCTGGCTGGTGAGACCGGGCCGCTGGGGCGTAACTACAACATGCGCTGGATCGCCTCGATGGTGGCTGACGTGCACCGCATCCTCACCCGCGGTGGCGTGTTCATGTACCCGCGTGACGCCCGTGAGCCGGACAAGCCGGGCAAGCTGCGCCTGATGTACGAGGCCAATCCGATGTCGATGATCATCGAGCAGGCTGGCGGTGCCGCCACCGACGGCAGCCAGCGTATTCTCGATATCCAGCCCACTTCCCTGCACCAGCGCGTGCCTGTATTCCTCGGTTCGAAGGAAGAAGTACTGCGCATCACTGCCTACCACCGCAACTGATGCAACCCTGGCAGCCGCTGCTCGACTGGTGGTTCGGTGCTGATCACGGCACTGCCTCCGAGGTGGCAGCGGCGCGCCAGCAACTCTGGTTCGGCAAGCGCGAAAGTCAGGATCGTGAAGCCAGCGAGCGTTTTGGCGCGTTGGTCGAACTGGCTCTGGCTGGTGAGCTGCAAGGCTGGAGAGAAAGCCCTCAGGGCTGGCTGGCGTTGCTGATCCTGCTCGATCAGTTGCCGCGTATGATCTTTCGCGATACGCCGCGCGCCTTCGCTGGCGACGTCTTGGCACGGCCGTTGTTGCACGATGGACTGGTGAGTGGTGTGGATCGTGTGCTGATGCCGATCCAGCGAGTGTTCGTCTATCTGATCTTCGAGCATGCCGAAGAGCTGGCGCTGCAGGATCGCGCGGTCGAGCTTTTTCGCCAATTGCTGGACGAAGCCGATGACGATGAACACGCGCTGTTCGCCAACTATCTCGACTTTGCCGAGCGTCATCGGCAGGTGATCGCCCGCTTTGGTCGTTTCCCCCATCGCAATGTCATTCTCGGTCGCGTTTCCTCTGCGCAAGAACGGGCCTTCCTGCGGGAACCTGGCTCGCGTTTCTGAACTCCAAGCGGGCAAGTCGTCGCCGGCTATGCCAAGCTTGCTGGCACCTTCCAATCAGGAGTTTCACGTCATGTCGATGCGTATCGTCGCGTTGCTTGCCTGCTGTCTGTTGGCCGCCTGCAGCAAGATCAATCAGGAAAACTACTCCAAGCTCAAGGCCGGTATGAGTAAGCAGGAGGTGGAAAGCCTGCTCGGTGCGCCGGGTGAATGTGCCGGGGCGCTGGGAATGACCAGTTGTACCTGGGGCGACGACAAGGCTTATATCAGCGTTCAGTATGCCGGGGACAAGGTGATGCTGTTCTCCGGCAAAGGGCTCAAATAAACGGGAGATCCCATGCGTTCGATCCTTATTGCCAGTGCCTTTCTCGCACTGGCTGGCTGTGCCAATTCCGGTACCGGCCGTATTCCGATGGAGCCGCCGCAAACCATGCAGGTCGACCTGCAGCGTTATCAGGGCACCTGGTACGAGTTGGCGCGTTTGCCGATGTTCTTCCAGCGCAACTGCGTGCAGTCCGAAGCGCACTATGGTCTGCGTGACGATGGCCGTATCGATGTGACCAACCGTTGCCGTGACGAGGACGGCGAGTGGCAGGAGGCCAAGGGCACCGCCGAGCCTCAGGTCGAGGGCCGAACCGACAAACTCTGGGTGCGCTTCGACAACTGGGCCAGCAAGCTGCTGCCGATCAAGGGCGACTATTGGGTGATCTACCACGACGAGGATTACCGTGTGGCGTTGGTCGGCCATCCAGAGCGCAAGTACCTCTGGCTGCTATCGCGCACGCCGGAGGTGGATCAGGAAACCCGTGACAAACTGCTGTCGGTCGCCCGTGAGCAGGGGTACACCACCAGCGACCTGATTTGGCGCAAAGCCGATTGAGAACCTAGTTTGCCATAGCCCAGATGCAATCCGGGACAACTTGGATGTACATCCCGGATTGCATACGGTCACGCTTCACTGCCAGTCCAGACGCGCCAGCTTCCATTCGTCGCCGTTCAGCCACCACTCCAGTTTCACCGAGTAATGCCGCGCACTGTCGGGAAGCAGCCCCTCGGCACCGGTCAGGCCTACTTGCGCCTCGGTATAGCCCTTGCTACTGATGGCTGGATCGATCCAGCTGTTCTTGCCCAGGGCGATGACCTTGATGTTCTTGTGACGCAGAAATAGCAGGGTCATGGTGCGCTGCGCCCAGTCTCGATCCAGCTCCTGGCGGGCGAGGAACTCGGTATGCAGTTGATCCATCACCGCACTGGTGCTTTTCGCTTCGATATTGTCCTGCAGTTTTTGTACCGCGGCCTCCAGTGCCGCTTGCGGGTCGTCACGGCCACCGCAGCCGGTGAGCAACAGCGTGAAAGACAGAAACAGCGACCAGAGCAGATGACGCATCGACATGCTGAACTTCCTTTTCATGGTTATGATGCCGGGCAGAGTGGAACACGGCAGTTGTAGCCCAGCCAACAGGAGCCAACCATGCAGACTTTGTATCCGGAGATCAAACCCTACGCCCGCCATGAGCTGGCGGTCGAGCCGCCGCACGTGCTCTACGTCGACGAGAGCGGCTCGGCGGATGGATTGCCGGTACTGTTCATCCATGGTGGCCCTGGCGCAGGTTGCGATGCGGCCAGCCGTCGCTATTTCGATCCGGCCCTGTATCGTATCGTCACCTTCGACCAGCGTGGTTGCGGTCGTTCCACTCCGCACGCCAGCCTGGAGAACAACACCACACAGGCCTTGATCGCTGATATCGAACGTATCCGCGAGTACCTGGGCATCGACAAGTTCGTGCTGTTCGGCGGCTCCTGGGGCTCTACCCTGGCGTTGGCGTATGCCCAGACGCATCCGCAGCGCGTGCATGGGCTGATCCTGCGCGGCATCTTCCTGTGCCGGCCGCAGGAGCTCAGCTGGTTCTATCAGGAAGGCGCCAGCCGCCTGTTCCCAGATTATTGGGAGGACTACGTCGCGCCTATCCCGGTAGAAGAGCGCGGCGATCTGATGCAGGCCTTCTACAAGCGTCTGACCGGCGCCGACCAGATCGCCCAGATGCACGCTGCCAAGGCCTGGTCCACCTGGGAAGGGCGCACGGCCACGCTGCGGCCCAACAGCCAGGTGGTCGATCGCTTCAGTGACGCCCATCGCGCATTGTCCATTGCCCGTATCGAATGCCACTACTTCGTCAATGACGCCTTTCTCGAGCCCAACCAACTGCTGCGGGACATGCCCAAGATCGCCCATTTGCCCGGGATCATCGTGCATGGCCGCTACGACGTCATCTGTCCGCTGGACAACGCCTGGGCCCTGCACCACGCCTGGCCGAACAGCGAGCTGCAGATCATCCGCGATGCGGGCCACTCGGCGGCCGAGCCGGGCATCACCGATGCACTGGTGCGTGCGGCTGATGTACTGGCGCGACGCTTGCTCGATCTCCCCCTGGAGGATGCATGAAACTGCTGATCCAGCGTGTCAGTAGCGCGTGGGTCGAGGTGGCAGGTGAGGTGGTTGGCAGCATCGATCAGGGCTTGTTGGCGCTGGTCGGTATCGAGCCGCAGGACGACCAGGCTAGCCTGATCCGCGCCCTGCACAGGTTGCTGAACTATCGGGTATTCAGCGATGACGCCGGCAAGATGAATCGGTCGCTGAAAGATGTTGGCGGTGGTCTGCTATTGGTGTCGCAGTTCACCCTGGCTGCTGATACCAAGAGCGGTATGCGCCCCAGTTTCTCCAGTGCTGCGCCGCCGGCTCAGGGTGCCGAGTTGTTCGAAGCGTTGGTCGAGCAGGCCAGAACCCAGCATCCGCAGGTAGCCTGTGGTCGCTTCGGCGCCGACATGCAGGTGCACCTGGTCAACGACGGGCCGGTGACTTTCCTGCTGGAAGTTTGAGGTGTGGCCTGCGGGTATGCGTAGGGCGTAGTCGCCGCAGGCAATACGCCGTTACGGCCTGATGGAATGCACGGAGTACTAGTCGTGCCCTAGGCGGACTGTTCGCTGACGCTACGAGCGGCAGGCGCTCCGGGCCGCCCCACAGCGGCCGGCGTCCCGGTTCGTACTCCTAGAACAGCCGCGCCAACAGCACCGGCACGGCGGTTTCCACGCGCAGGATACGTTCGCCGAGCTGCACGGGCTGCAGCCCTGCCGCCTGTTTCAGCAACTCCACTTCGTAGGGAATCCAGCCACCTTCCGGGCCAATGGCCAGGGTCACGGGCTGCTCGACGGCGCGTGGGCAGGTAGGGTAATCGCCAGGGTGGCCGACCAGGCCCAATGTGTTCGTTGCCAGTGCCGGCAGTCGATCCTCGACGAAGGGTTTGAAGCGTTTCTCGATGCTTACCTCAGGCAGCACGGTATCGCGCGCCTGTTCGAGGCCGAGGATCAGCTGTTCGCGAATGGCGTCGACCTCGAGGAACGGTGTCTGCCAGAAGCTCTTTTCCACCCGATAGCTATTGACCAGCACCAGCCGTGGTACGCCCATGGCGGCTACGGTCTGCAGCACGCGCTTGAGCATCTTCGGTCGTGGCAGGGCGAGCACCAGGGTCAGCGGCAGCTTGGAGGGTGGCGCCTGGTTCAGCTCGACCTCGAGCTCTGCGTGCTCATCATCTAGTCTGAGCAGACGACCTTGACCCATCTGGCCGCCCAGCAGCCCGACGCGCAGGCTGTCGCCAGCTTGTGCGCGATGGACTTCATTGAGGTGTTTGAGCCGGCGCCCGCTAAGACGGGCGCGGCCAGCGCTGACGAAGTCAGCGTCTTCCAGCAGCAACAGGTTCAAGACAGCGGTGCAGGCGGCTGGTCGGATGGGGTTTCGTCTTCATCATCCTGCTCGCGCTGGCGCTTGCGGATCAGGCTGCCGGCCAGGATGCCCAATTCGAACAGCAACCACATGGGCACGGCCAGCAGGGTCTGCGAGAAGATGTCCGGCGGAGTGAGGATCATGCCGACCACGAAGCAGCCGATAATGACATAGGGGCGGATCTTGCGCAGGTACTCGACGTCGACCACGCCGATCCAGATCAGCAGCACGACCGCCACCGGGATCTCGAACGCCACGCCGAAGGCGAAGAACAGCGTCATCACGAAGTCGAGGTAGCTGGCGATATCGGTCATCATCGACACGCCTTCGGGCGTTACGCTGGCGAAGAAGTGGAAGATGATCGGGAACACCAGGAAGTAGGCGAAGGCCATGCCGCTGTAGAACAGGATGATGCTCGATACCAGCAGCGGTACGGCGATGCGCTTTTCGTGCTTGTACAGGCCGGGCGCGATGAAGCCCCAGACCTGGTGCAGGATCACCGGCATGGCCAGGAACAGCGCCACGATCATGGTCAGCTTGAATGGCGTCAGGAACGGAGAGGCCACGTCGGTGGCGATCATCGTTGCGCCTTCCGGCAGGTACTTGCGCAGCGGCGCGGAGACCAGGGTGTAGATGGTCTGAGCGAAGTAGAACAGGCTGAAGAAGATCAGGAATATCGCACCCACGCAGCGTAGCAATCGGGTACGCAGTTCGGTCAGGTGCGAGACCAGGGGCATCTCCTGGTCGTTTTCAGGCAGGCGGCTCATGGTTTCGGCGTATTGTCCTGGCTGGACGCAGTGGTCGGCTGCTGCTGGGATGGGGCGGGCTGCGGTTCGGCTGGCGGCTGTTCAGCGGCTTGCGCCTGTGCGGTTGCAGGCTGCTCACTGTCGGCCGGCTTCTGTCCCATCAAGTCGTTCTTGGTGGCCTGCATTTCCCGCTCCAGTTGCAGGATCTGCTCGTTGTGCAACTGGCGACGAATCTCGTCGGCACCGATTTCCCTTTCGACTTCCGTCTTGATCGCGTTGAAGCTGCGTTTGATGCGGCCTATCCACAGACCAGCCGTACGCGCAGCACCCGGCAGGCGCTCGGGACCAAGCACCAGCAGGGCGATCAGGGCGACCAGCAGCAGTTCGCTGAAACTGATACCGAACATGGCGCTATGTCAGTCCTTGCGGGAGGGCTCTTCGACCTTGGTCGCCTGAACGTCCACGGTGTGAGGCTGGTTCAGCGGCTGTTGCGTTTGCGGCTGAGGTTGAGCCTGGGTTTGCGGCTCGGCCGGCTTGCCTTCTTCCTCGTTCATCGCCTTGCGGAAGCCCTTGATGGTTTCGCCGAGGTCGGAGCCGAGGTTCTTCAGTTTCTTGGTGCCGAACACCAGCACCACGACGATCAGGATGACTACCCAGTGTTTCCAGTCGAAAATACCCATGAAGCGAAATCCTCGCGATGATTCAGTTGTTGTCTTGGCGCGCGGCTTTTTCCGTGTGCCCGGAAAGGCCGAAGCGACGATCCAGTTCGTCCAGCACGGCCTGCGGATGCTGACCGAGGGCGGCGAGCATGACCAGGCTGTGGAACCACAGGTCGGCAGTTTCGTAAATCAGGTCGGCGCAGTCGCCACTGACGGCGGCGTCCTTCGCCGCGAGGATGGTTTCCACTGACTCCTCACCGACCTTCTCCAGGATCTTGTTCAGTCCCTTGTGGTAGAGGCTGGCGACGTAGGAGCTGTCGGGCGCTGCGCCTTTGCGGGCCTCCAGCACTTCGGCCAGCCGGCTCAGGGTATCAGTCATGGCGCTGCTCCGCGGAATAGATTGCTGCCGGATCTTTCAGAACGGCTTCGACGGTTTTCCAGGTACCATCTTCCAGCACCCGGTAGAAGCAACTCTCGCGGCCGGTATGGCAGGCGATGCCACCCAACTGCTCGACCATCAGCACAATGACGTCGGCGTCGCAGTCCAGGCGCAGCTCGTGCAGCTTCTGCACATGGCCGGATTCCTCGCCCTTACGCCACAGCTTGCCGCGTGAGCGCGACCAGTAGATGGCGCGGTTCTCGGCAACGGTGAGGGCGAGGGATTCGCGGTTCATCCAGGCCATCATCAGGATGCGGCCGCTCTGGTGATCCTGGGCTATCGCTGGCACCAGGCCGTCTTCGTTCCAGCGAATGTCGTCGAGCCAATCGTTCATCGGGATTCCGTGTCAGTTTCTCTGCCAAGTGTGCCAGTGCGTGTCGCCACTGGCTATCGGCGTACGACCAGATAGAGGCCGCCTGCAAGCATCAGCCAGGCTGGCCAGGCGACCAGCAAGGGCGCCAGCCCCTGCACGGCACCGCCGGCGATCAGGGCTGCGCCGAGCAGGCGCAACGGCCATTGGCCGCTCG
Organism: Pseudomonas mendocina; assembly: GCF_003008615.1. Lineage (NCBI taxonomy): Bacteria > Pseudomonadati > Pseudomonadota > Gammaproteobacteria > Pseudomonadales > Pseudomonadaceae > Ectopseudomonas > Ectopseudomonas mendocina. Next base: position 1,625,725 of record NZ_CP027657.1, on the reverse strand, counting down.
TCGATTGCTGGCGTTGTTCGGGTTGCTGCAGGCGTTCGAGGGTTTCGCGGGCAATCTGCGACAGGTGTGGCACCTGCTCGGCCTGTTGTTGCAGGTTGCGCAGCAGGTGCAGCGGGCTGACGCGCTCGCGCATCCAGCGCTCGAGGAAGGGCTGGGCAGTGCTCCACAGATCCAGATCCGGATACAGCTGGCGGCCGAGGCCTTCGATGTTGAGCAGGGTCTTTTGCAGCAAAACGAGTTGTGGCTGGACTTCCATGTTGAAGCGCCGGGCAGTCTGGAACAGGCGCAGTAGCAGCTGGCCGAAGGAAATATCTTTCAGGGGACGCTCGAAAATCGGCTCGCACACGGTACGGATGGCCGCTTCGAACTCGTTGACCTTGGTATCGGCCGGCACCCAACCCGAGTCGATGTGCAACTGCGCAACCTTGCGGTAGTCACGCTTGAAAAAGGCCAGCAGGTTGCGCGCCAGGTAGTCCTGGTCTTCGTCGGTGAGGCTGCCGACGATGCCGCAGTCGATGGCGATGTACTGCGGGCTCCAGGGCGTGCGGGTGCTGACGAAGATGTTGCCGGGGTGCATGTCGGCATGGAAGAAACTGTCGCGAAATACCTGGGTGAAGAAAATCTCCACGCCACGTTCAGCCAGGAGTTTCATGTCGGTGCGCTGGTCGGCCAGGGTGGTCAGGTCGGTGACCGGGATGCCGTAGATGCGCTCCATCACCAGTACCTGCGGGCGGCACAGATCCCAGTACACCTGGGGCACGTAGAGCAGCGGCGAGCCTTCGAAATTGCGCCGCAGCTGGCTGGCGTTGGCCGCTTCGCGCAGCAGATCGAGTTCGTCGAAGATGGTCTTCTCGTAGTCGCTGACCACTTCCACCGGGCGTAGACGACGGGCGTCGGCCGAGGCTTTCTCGGCTACGCGGGCGATCAGGAACAGCCAGGCCAGATCCTGGCGGATCACCGGCTTGAGGCCGGGGCGTACCACCTTGACTACCACTTCCTCGCCGCTCTTGAGTTGCGCGGCATGTACCTGGGCCACTGAAGCAGAGGCCAGCGGCTGGCTGTCGAAGCGGGCGAAAAGCTCACCCACCGGAGCGCCGAGCTGACGCTCGATCAGGGCGATGGCCTGCGCTTCGGGGAACGGCGGCACCTGATCCTGCAGGCGCGCCAGTTCGTCGGCGATGTCCGGCGGCATCAGGTCGCGTCGGGTGGACAGCAACTGGCCGAACTTGATGAAGATCGGCCCCAGGTCTTCCAGAGCCAGGCGCAGGCGTGCGCCACGTGACAATTGCGAAGGCTTGCGTGGCAGCCAGCGCCACGGCAGCAGCCAGGACAGGGCGCGCAGCCACACTGGCAACGGGAGTTCCAGCAACAGGTCGTCCAGCTGATAGCGGACGATCACGCGCTGGATGCGCAGCAGGCGGCGAACGGCGAGTAGTTTCATGCGTGGGGCTTAGGTCGTTGGCTCAGGCGCTCAATGCGTGCTTCGAGGCGGTCGAGGGCGAGTTTGAGTTGATCGAGTTCGGCGAAGCGGGCGTCGGCCTCGCGTTGGCCGACCAGCGTACGGGATTCTTCGCTCAGGTAGTCGGCCAGATCCTGGCGCAGGCTACTGGCCGCACCGGCGGCGAGGCCCACGCGTACGCGAAGGTGACCCGCTAGCAGAGTACTGGCTACCGGGCCGAGCCAACGGGAGAGTTCGTACTCCCAGTCCAGCTCCAGATCCTGGAGGATGCCGGCCAGTTGCAGCAGCACCGCACTGTCGCCATCGAGTGAGACTTCCGGGCGATGTAGCACTGCAGTCTTGTCGCGACTCAGTGCCAGGCGCGCCAGGCTGGCGGCCGGAGCGGTGAGCGTGCAGTCGGCCGGTGCATGCCACTGCGATGCCAACTGCAGGCCATCGCCGCTGGGCAGGATGAACAGCTCCATGGCGGGGCTCTGGCAGTGCACGGCGATGACCTTGCCGCTCAGTGCCTGCAGGCGTGGCAAAGCCGTGCCATCGAGGCCGAGAACCCGGTTGAGGCCCGTTTCGACGCCTGCCAGCAGCCCTGTTATGAGCATTAAGGCTTGATGCCGCGGTGCAGGGCGACGATGCCGCCGGTCATGTTGTGATAGGTCACGCGCTCGAAGCCGGCATCGACCATCATCGCCTTGAGGGTTTCCTGATCCGGGTGCATGCGGATCGACTCGGCGAGGTAGCGGTAGCTTTCCGAGTCGTTGGTGATCAGCTTGCCGGCCAGCGGCATGAAGCTGAACGAGTACGTGTCGTAGACCTTGGCCAGCAGCGGGTTGCCAGGCTTGGAGAACTCCAGCACCAGCAGGCGGCCGCCGGGCTTGAGTACACGTAGCATCGAGCGCAGGGCGTCTTCCTTGTGGGTGACGTTGCGCAGACCGAAGGCGATGGTAACCACGTCGAAGTGGTTGTCGGGGAAGGGCAGCTTCTCGGCATCAGCCTGGACGAACTGCACGTTGCCGGCCACACCCTTGTCCAGCAGGCGGTCGCGGCCGACCTTGAGCATGGAGTCGTTGATATCGGCCAGTACCACTTCGCCGGTCGGCCCGACGATGCTGGCGAACTTGCGGGTCAGATCACCGGTGCCGCCGGCGATGTCCAGCACGCGATTACCTGGGCGCACGCCGGAAAGCTCGATGGTGAAACGCTTCCACAGGCGATGCAGACCGCCGGACAGCACGTCGTTCATCAGATCGTACTTGGCCGCCACCGAGTGGAAGACTTCGGCTACCTTCTCCGCCTTCTGGCTTTCCGGTACGTCCTGGAAACCGAAGTGGGTGGTGGGTTCCTGCTCCTGGGCCTTGCGTGGATCGCTCATGTCGCTCTCACCGGATAGAAAACCGCACCATTCTAAAGGCGCCTGGCGCCTTTGTCTTGCCTGGGTGCCCGCTCGCCCGATGGGCTGGTAGAGTGATGTGACCTCATGCCGCAGCCGTGCGGCACGCCGCCAGTTCAAGGAGTTGCCATGTCCCGTATTCGTGTCGAACGATCCCATTCCCTCGGTCGCGAGGCCGCCCGCGAAAAGGCCGAGCGCCTGGCCGAGCGTCTGGCCAGCGAATACGACGTGCGCTATCGGTGGAACGGCGACACCTTGGAGTTCAAGCGCAGCGGTGCCGACGGTAGCATCGCAGTGGGTGAAGACACCGTGCGTGTCGAGCTCAAGCTCGGCCTGTTGCTGTCGCCCATGGGCGGCATGATCCAGCGTGAGATCGAGCAGGTGCTGGACAAGTCGCTGGCCTGAGAACGGTTGCCAGCCGGTAGGGTGCGCTGTGCGCACAGCCGCTGGTTCGCTTGAACAGGCGTGCTGTTGCCGGCGCCTAGTATGCGATTTCTAATTTTTCTCCTTAGGGTGTACCCAAGCCTGCATTCCGTGGGCGTTTCCGCTAACTGTCAAAGCGCGTGAGGTGCACCATGTCGAAAGTTGCCGTGAAGAAAAAAGTAGAAACCGTGGTCGAAGACAAAGCCGGTCTGTTCGACGACGTGAAGGGTTATGCCCGCAAGATCTACCTCGCTGGCCTGGGCGCTTACGCCAAGGCGGGTGTCGAGGGGGCTGAATACTTCAAGGAACTGGTCAAGGCCGGTGAAGGCGTCGAGAGTAAAGGCAAGAAACTGGTTGACGAGCAGGTAGAAGCCGCCAATAGCCAGATCGAATCGGTCAAGCAGTCGGTCAACAGCAATGTCACCAGTGTTAAAGGCAAAGTCGAAGTTCAACTCGACAAGATCGAGAAGGCTTTCGATACTCGTGTGGCTTCCGCTCTGAACCGTATCGGCATTCCATCCAAGCAGGATGTTGAAGCACTCTCTGCTAAGCTGGATGAGCTGAGCGCGTTGCTCGAGCATGTCGCGCGTACCAAATAAGGAGATCAGGATGGCTGTTAAGAAGAAAACCGAGAAACAGACCAGCTCCTGGATCGGCGAGGTCGAGAAATACTCGCGTCAGATCTGGTTGGCAGGCTTGGGCGCTTATTCCAAGGTCAGCAAGGACGGCACCAAGCTGTTCGATACGCTGGTCAAGGACGGCGAGAAGGCTGAAAAGCTGGCCAAGAGCGAAGTCGACAAACAGGTTGGCGCGGTGAAAGCCGGCGTCGGTTCCAAGGTCGGTTCCGCCAAGTCCAAGGTCGATGAGGTCAAGGACAAGGCAATCGGCAAATGGGGTGAGCTGGAAGAGGCCTTCGACAAGCGTCTGAACAATGCCATCTCGCGTCTGGGCGTGCCCAGCCGCAACGAGGTCAAGGCATTGAATGACAAGGTCGACAGCCTGACCAAGCAGCTGGAGAAAATCACTGGCGTGTCAGCCAAGTCGGTTGCCAAACCTGCTGCCAAAGTTGCGCCGAAGCCCGCTGCCAAAGCCGCCGCCAAGCCGGCTGCGAAAACCGCTGCCAAACCCGCTGCTAAACCTGCGGCCAAGCCAGCAGCGAAAGCAGCCGCTAAGCCCGCAGCCAAACCTGCCGCGAAACCGGCAGTTGCAGCCAAACCTGCAGCCAAGCCCGCTGCTAAACCTGCTGCGAAGCCGGCAGCCAAGGCCGCAGCGAAACCCGCTGCCAAGCCAGCGGCAGCCGCCAAACCAGCAGCTAAGCCAGCAGCTAAGCCAGCAGCCAAACCTGCAGTGGCGAAGAAGCCGGCCGCGAAGAAAGCTGCTGCGCCCAAGGCAGCTGCGCCAAAACCGGCAGCACCGGCACCTGCAACCGCTGCTACCCCGGCCGCTGCACCGGCTCCGGCTGCCACTCCGGCGCCCCCAGCCACTCCATCCTGAGTTTCTCGGGATCACAAGCGCCCGGCCTAGTGCCGGGCGTTTGCGTTTCAGGTCGCAGGGAGCGCCATGCGCATCAACCGTGCATGCGTCTCAGCTTTGTAGGGCGGGTGTACCCCGCCATTTGCGCTCTGGCAGGTTGCACCCGGACTACATTCCGTGCGCACGGCTGCGCATCAGGCTTCCAGATAGCGCTGCGCCAGATGCTCGACGGTGCCGCGTGACGGCTGATTCAGATGGGGCGCGACCAGCATCATGATCTGGTACACCACCAGGCGTACTTCACCCTCCTGGCCAAGAATGCGTTGGTAGTCGAGGGAGAACAGCAGGGTCAGGGTGATCTGTTCGACCAGTTGACCGAGTGACTGCGTGTCACTGCCCAACTGCCCATCGGCCATCAGGCGGGCGAGCAAGGCAGCCAGGGTACGTTTGAGTGCGTTCAGCCAGTGGCGAATGCCACGCGCCAGTTTCGGCAGGCGCCCGGCCAGGTTTGACATGTCCTGGAAGAGAAAGTGGTACTGCGACAGGCGCTCGACGATCAGGTGCAGGAACAGCCAGTAGTCTTCGACGTCGAGCTGGGCTTCGGCGGGCGGGTCGAGCAATGGCGCCATCTCGCTTTGGAAGCGTTCGAACAGTTCCAGTACCAGCGGTTCCTTGCCATGGAAGTGGTAGTAGAGATTGCCCGGGCTGATGTCCAGCTCGTTTGCTATCTCCAGGGTCGAAACGTTGGGTTCGCCCTGCTCGTTGAACAGCAGCAGGGCGGTTTGCAGAATGCGCTCGCGGGTTTTCATCCTTGGCTTCTTGTTCGACTGGACGCGAAGGGCTGACGATAACCGGCAGACGTGCCATCGGCCACCGCTTTCAGCGGATATGTACGTAGGTGCCGGGCGCCGCCTCCATGGCCGGATACTTCTGGTTGCCCTGGGCCATCAGGGTGGCGCGTTGCTCGCCGGAGCGCGCCTGAATCCACTCCAGCCACTGCGGCCACCAGCTGCCCTGCTGGTGCTGGGCGTCGTGGTACCAGGCGCGTGGGTCAGAGGTGAGCTTGGCATTCTCGTAGTAGTTGGCCTTGGGGTTGCCCGGTGGGTTGAGAATGCTCTGGATATGGCCGCTGTTGGACAGGATGAAGCGGCGGTTGCCACCGAGCAGCAGGGTCGAGCGGTAGACCGCGTCCCAGGGCGTGATGTGATCATTGATGCCGGCCACGCTGAAACTGTCGACGTTGACCTTGGCCAGATCCACCGGCGTGCCACAGACTTCCAGCCCGCCAGCGCGGCTGAGCGGGTTGTGCTTGAAGAAGTCGATCAGGTCGCCATGCAGTGCGGCGGGCAGGCGGGTGTTGTCGTTGTTCCAGTAGAGGATGTCGAAGGCCGGCGGCTGCTTGCCGAGCAGGTAGTTGTTGACCCAGTAGTTCCATATCAGGTCGTTGGGGCGCATCCAGGCGAACACCCTGGCCATGTCGCGACCGTCCAGCACGCCTTGTTGGTAGGAGCGGCGCTTGGCCGACTCCAGGGTTTCCTCGTCGGCGAAGAGCATCGCCGGGCTGTCTATCTGGCTATCGAGCAGGCTGACCATGTAGGTGGAACTGGCGACTTTGCGCAACTGCCGGCGCGCCTGCAGGTGACCTTGCAAGGCCGCGATGGTCAGGCCGCCAGCGCAGGCGCCGAGCAGGTTGACGTCCTTGCTGCCGGTGATCGCACGGCAGGCGTCGATGGCTTCCTCGACCGCCTGCACGTAGCTCGACAGGCCCCATTCGCGATGCCGTGGGTCGGGGTTGCGCCAACTGATCATGAAGGTCTGCAGACCGTTCTTCAGTGCGTACTGGACGAAGCTCTTGTCGTTGGACAGGTCGAATATGTAGTACTTGTTGATCTGCGGCGGCACGATCAGCAGCGGGCGCAGGTACTGCTTTTCGCTCATCGGCTTGTACTGGATCAGTTCCAGTAGTTCGTTGCGAAACACCACCGCGCCGGGGGTGCAGGCCAGGTTGCGGCCGACCTCGAAGGCATGCTTGGTGACTTGGCTGGGCAGGCCATCGTTGTGTAGCAGGTCGTCGAGCAGATGGCGCAGGCCCTTGAAGGCGCTGCTGCCACCGGTATTGAACAGCTCCTTGAGCGCCTGCGGGTTGAGCGGGCTGTTGGAGGGCGACAACGCGTCGCTCATCAGCACGGCGAGAAAGCGGGCGCGGGCGCGGTCATCGGCTGACAGGCCGCTGTCGTCGATCCAGGCCGCCAATTGTTTCTGCCACGCCAGATAGGCCTGCAGGCTGCGGCGATAGAAGGGGTTGAGGTGCCAGGTCGGATCGGCGAAACGGGCATCCTGCGGATTGACCTTGTGCAGCGTGTCGCCGAGCAGCACACGGCCGAGCTGGCCGCCGAAGGCCAGCAGGTGACGTCCACTGCGCACCGGGTTCTTCAGCCCCTGGGCGGCCAGCAGGCGCATGGTGGACAACAGATCACGACCGCGTACGCCCACTACTGCGCTTTGGGCGTTCATGAAACTGGCAGGTGCCGGCAGTGAGGCCGGGTTCGACTTGTCTCGCATGGTGTAACACTCCATCGTCAAACCGTCTGGCAGGGCGTTGAGCACGACCTGCAAGAGACTTTAATGGCGCGGACTGCCTGACGCGCACCTTGTGCTTGTGCACGATGTGCAGCAAGCCCTGTACCAGGCGCGCGGGAAGTGCATTCCAGAGCGCCGCGTCGAAAATCGAAGGGGCCGTTATCGGCCCCTTCGTCGAGCATGCCCAACATTGCGCACTAAGCTGGTGCGGGTCAACAAGCCGTTAGAAAACTACCTCGGCTTTGGCTTCCTGCGTCGCTCTACCTCCTGCATCCATGCAGTCGTCGTCTACGTTTTCGAGCGGTTTGCTAGTGCTGGCGTACGGGGGTTGGCTGCGGGTGCATCACCGCGCGGTGCCGTTCCTCTTCGAGAAACTTCATGATGATCGGTGCCACCGCTTCGGCGCGGGTCACCAGGAACAGGTGGCCATCGTCGATCACGTGCAGTTCGGCGTTGGGAATGCGCCAGGCCAGCAGGCGCATGTTGATCAGCGGGATCAGTGGGTCGTCGTCGCCGGCCATCACCAGCGTCGGTTGTCGGATCTTGTGCAGCCAGTGGATGCTGGTCCAGCCGAGGCCGGCGAACAGTTGCCAGTAGTAGCCCATTTTGCCGCCCGAGCGCACCTTGCTGGCATGCGCCATGGCCAGCTTGGGATCGCGGCGGAAGGCGCCGCCGTAAATGTCCGGGGCGATGCGCACGCCGTAGGACGGTTGCACGTAGCGCCGTGGGCTGGCCATGCGCCAGAGTACCTTGGGCTTGCCCGGCACCATCACCGCGCCGGCCGAGGTGGCGGCGAGGATCAGCTTCTTGCAGCGCTCGGGATAGTCATGCGCGAACTGCTGGGCCAGGGCACCGCCCCAGGACACGCCGATGGCATTGACCTGCCCGTAGTCGAGGTAGTCCAGCATGCGCGCCGCCAGTTTGGCCAGGCCGGGAAACCGGTAGGGCGTGGCCGGAGTCGATGAGCCACCAACGCCGGGGACGTCGAAGGCGATGATTTCCAGCTCCGGGTCGAGGGCGGCGACGAAGGGCATCACCAGTTCCAGGTTGGCGCCGATGCCGTTGAAGATCAGCAGCGGTACCAACTGGCTGTTGCCCGGCCGCACTGCCGTGCGGATGGTCTGCCCATCGAGATCGATGGTGCGGAATACGAATGGTTGCGGCATGGGCGCAGCCCCTATGGAGTTGAGCGCTGGAGAGGGCCGTCCGGGCCGCCTCCAGGGTTACCAGGGGTCACCTGGTTCCACGCCGGTTTCCCGCCGTGGTGTGCGGCACTTCCCGGTGCCGCTGCGGTTTAGGCTGAAATCAGCGTTCGTGTACGTAGGTGCCTGGGGCGGCTTCGCCGGCCGGGAATTTCTTGTTGCCCAGTGTGGTGGACGCGTTCTTGGTTTTACCCGAACGCTCGGCCAGCCAGGTCTGCCAGTGCAGCCACCAGGAGTCGGCATGCTTGGTCGAGCTTTCCTGCCAGGCCTTCGGATCCAGTGGCATCTCGCTGTTGGTCATGTAGCGCGCCTTGGGGTTGCCCGGCGGGTTGAGGATGCTTTGGATATGGCCGCTGTTGGACAGCACGAACTCGCATTTGCCGCCGAACAGGTGGGCCGACTTGTAGCAGGAGTCCCACGGCGTGATGTGGTCGGTGGTGCCGGCGACGACGAAGAAGTCACAGGTGACCTGCTTGAGGTCAATCGGCGTGCCGCAGACTTCCAGCGCGCCCGGACGGGTCAGCGGGTTGGTCTGAAACATCTCGATGAACTCGCCGTGCAGCGCAGCCGGCAGACGTGTGGTGTCGTTGTTCCAGTAGAGAATGTCGAACACTGGTGGCTCGTTGCCGAGCAGGTAGTTGTTGACCCAGTAGTTCCAGATCAGGTCGTTGGGGCGCATCCAGGCGAACACCTTGGCCATGTCGCTGCCTTCCAGCACGCCGGCCTGGTAGGAGCGGCGCTTGGCAGCCTCCAGGGTCTTTTCGTCGGCGAACAGGGCGACCTGGGTGTCGAGCTGGGTGTCGAGCACGCTGACCAGCAGGGTCAGGGCGTTGACCTTCTGCTGGCCAAGCGCTGCATAGTGACCGAGCAGCGAGGCAGTGGTCAGGCCGCCGGAGCAGGCACCGAGCATGTTGACGTCCTTGCTGCCGGTGATGGCGCAGATCACGTCGATGGCTTCCTTGAGCGCCTCGATGTAGGTGGACAGGCCCCACTCGCGCTGCGCCTTGGTCGGGTTGCGCCAACTGACCACGAAGGTCTGCACCTGGCTGCGCAGGAGGAAGCGCGCCAGGCTCTTTTCCGGCGACAGGTCGAAGACGTAGAACTTGTTGATCTGCGGCGGCACCACCAGCAGCGGGCGTTCGTGCACGCTCTCGGTGATCGGCTTGTACTGGATCAGCTCCAGCACGTCGTTGCGAAACACCACGGCACCGTCGGTGGTGGCCAGGTTCTTGCCGACCTCGAAGGCTTCCATGTTCACCTGGCTGGGCATGCCGCCGTTGTGCACCATGTCCTTGGCCAGGTGGGAGAGACCATCGAGCAGGCTTTTGCCGCCGGTTTCGAAGAAGCGTTTGACCGCCGCCGGGTTGGCCATGCTGTTGGAGGGGGCCATGGTTTCGGTCATCAGGTTGATCACGAAGTGGCCGCGACTGGCGTCCTGCTCGGACAGCGAGCTGTGTTCGATCCAGTCATGCAACTCCTTGCGCCAGGCCAGGTAGGTCTGCAGGTAGCGGCGATACAGCGGATTCTGGCTCCAGGCCGGATCGGCAAAACGGCGATCACCGTCTTCAGGCTTGAGCGCGGACTGGCCGAGCATGACGTTCTTCAGCTCCAGGCCGAAGTGGGCGACGTGCTTGGCGCTGTGAAAGGGTTGCTTGAGTGCCTGGGTGAGCACCATGCGGGCAGATGTCAGGAGATCCTTGCCGCGGATGCCAATCACTGGGTTGAGCCCCAGGGTGTTTTCCGAGGCCTGGCGTTTCAGGTCTTCGTTATTCTTATCACTCATCTACGACGCTCCATTGTCCTGAGACGAATACCGGCCTGCGGGGGCGCGCGGCGACACAGGGCCTGGTACTGCTCGGGTTAACCGGGGGCGGATCGAGTCCGCATCTTTCGTTGCACCTGGCACAGCCAAATGCAGGGAACCTGCCAGTTCCTTGGTTACCCGAGTTTTTGAAGTTAAGCAAGCTGGTCAGTGGGGCACGAGTATGCCGCGATAGATTAGAAAACGCGCTCTAACTGTCGCTAACGTGACTCTATGTGATGGGCGCGAACGCTCTGCGTCGAGGCTTTTGCCAGCGCTCAGAGCATCAGGCGGACGACCGACTCGCTGGGGTCGCGAGATTTTCCGGCGGCGCTGAGTTCGGCCAGGTAGTCGGCCCACAGTGCGTCCTGGCGCGTGGCCAGTTCGTACAGGTATTCCCAGGTGAACAGGCCGCTGTCATGGCCATCGTCGAAGCACAGTTTCAGTGCGTAGTTGCCGGCCGGTTCGATGCGCTCGAGACCGACGTTGAGCTTGCCGGTCTGCAGGATCGGTTTGCCATGCCCCTGCACTTCGGCCGAGGGCGAATGCACGCGCAGGAACTCGGCGCTGAGCGCATAGCGCTGCTCGCCATAACGCAGCTCCAGGGTTTTCGACGCCTTGTGCAGTTTGATTGCGCTGGGAATGGGCATGGCTGATTTCCATGATCTTTTTAGGCGCTACGCCCGGTTGAGTGATTGCAGCGTCCTGTAGGAGCGGATTTATCCGCGAATTTCGCGGCTGAAGCGGAATGCCGCCCAGCCGCTCCTACAGAATGACGCCGGCCATCAGCGGCAGGAACGTGATCCTGGATCTACAGGATGTAGCGCGACAGGTCTTCGTCCTGCGCCAGTTCGCCGAGGTGGCCGTTGACGTAGGCGGCGTCGATGCGGATCGGCTCGCCGTTCTGCTGGCCGGCCAGGTCACCGGCGCTGAAGGAAACTTCCTCCAGCAGGCGTTCGAGCAGGGTGTGCAGGCGGCGCGCACCGATGTTCTCGGTCTTCTCGTTGACCTGCCAGGCGATCTCGGCCAGACGCTTGATGCCATCTTCGGTGAACGCGATGTTCAGGCCTTCGGTCTGCAGCAGCGCGCTGTACTGCTCGGTGAGCGAAGCGTGCGGCTCGGTTAGGATGCGCTCGAAATCCTGCGGGCTCAGCGCCTTGAGTTCAACACGGATCGGCAGGCGGCCTTGCAGTTCCGGCACCAGGTCGCTCGGCTTGGCCAGGTGGAAGGCGCCCGATGCGATGAACAGGATGTGGTCGGTCTTGACCATGCCCAGCTTGGTGTTGACCGTGCAACCCTCGATCAGCGGCAGCAGGTCGCGCTGCACGCCCTCGCGGGATACGTCGGCGCCACCGGTATTGCCGCGCTTGGCCACCTTGTCGATCTCATCGATGAACACGATGCCGTGCTGCTCGACCGCTTCCAGGGCGCGGGCCTTGAGTTCTTCCTCGTTGACCAGGCGTGCGGCTTCTTCGTCGCGCACCAGTTTGAGGGCGTCGGCGACCTTGAGCTTGCGGGATTTCTTCTTGCCCTTGCCCATGCTGGAGAACAGGTTTTGCAGCTGGTTGGTCATCTCTTCCATGCCCGGCGGGGTCATGATTTCCACGCCCATGGGCGACTCGGCGACTTCGATGTCGATTTCCTTGTCGTCCAGCTGACCTTCACGCAGGCGCTTGCGGAACAGTTGGCGGGTGTTGGAATCCTCGCTGCGCACCGGCTCGTCGCCAAAGCCCTGGCGGGCTGGCGGCAGCAGGGCGTCGAGGATGCGCTCCTCGGCGGCATCTTCGGCGCGATGACGCACCTTGGTGATTTCCTGCTCGCGCAGCATCTTCACCGCAGCATCGGCCAGGTCGCGGATGATCGACTCGACGTCACGGCCGACATAGCCGACCTCGGTGAACTTGGTCGCCTCCACTTTGAGGAAGGGCGCGTTGGCCAGCTTGGCCAGGCGACGGGCGATCTCGGTCTTGCCGACGCCGGTCGGGCCGATCATCAGGATGTTCTTCGGCGTCACTTCCTGGCGCAGGTCGGCAGGCAGTTGCATGCGCCGCCAGCGGTTGCGCAGTGCGATGGCGACGGCGCGTTTGGCGTCGTCCTGGCCGATGATATGGCGGTTGAGTTCGTGGACGATCTCGCGGGGCGTCATGGACATGGAATTTGGCTCGCTATCGGAAAACTGTAAGAACCTGTTCTGCCGCATCGGGAACAGGTTCTGAGGCAGTGGACGCTACTCGGCAGCGTCCAGTTCCTCGATGGTCTGATGGTGGTTGGTGAACACGCAGATGTCGCCAGCGATGCCCAGTGCGGTTTGTGCCACTTCGAGGGCGGACAGATCCGTCTTCATCAGCAGGGCGCGCGCCGCGGCCTGGGCGAAGTTGCCGCCGGAACCCATGGCGATCAGGCCTTCTTCGGGTTCGACCACGTCGCCGTTGCCGGTGATGATCAGCGAGGCGTCCTTGTTGGCCACTGCCAGCATGGCTTCCAGGCGGCTCAGGCTGCGATCGGTACGCCAGTCCTTGGCCAGTTCGACCGCAGCACGCACCAGGTGGCCCTGATGTTTCTCAAGCTGGCCTTCGAAGCGCTCGAACAGGGTGAAGGCATCGGCGGTGGCACCGGCAAAACCGGCCAGTACCTGACCGTGGTACAGGCGACGGACTTTCTTGGCGTTGCCTTTCATCACGGTGTTGCCGAGGGAAACCTGGCCGTCACCGGCCATGACGACCTTGCCGTGGCGGCGGACTGAAACGATGGTGGTCAAGGGGAGAGTCTCCACGCAGCGGGGCGAATTGCCCGGATGAACTCTCAGATGGGGTGCCCGCCGCGGCTTTTCAACCGACGGCGGGGAAAACGCCGATCAGCGGACCTGGCGCTGCTGTAACAGCAGGTTGCTGAAGCCGCTGGCGGCCAGGGTCTTCTGCGCGCTGGACAACTGCTCGCGGCTGGCGTAAGGGCCGACCAATACGCGGTGCCAGGTTTCGTCGCGCACCTTGCCGGTTTCCACGCGCACGTTCTGCCCGAGCAGGATAATCTGCGCGCGCAGGCCGTCGGCGTCGTCACGCTTGCGGAACGAGCCAGCCTGCAGGAAGAACTGCGTGGTGACCGGTGCGGTGGCGACTGTCACTGGTGGCGCGGGCGGCGGCGTTTCACCGTTGAGCGCGGCTTCGGCGCGAGCGGTGTCGATCTTCGCGGCCTCTTCCGGCGTGACCGGTTTCTGCTCGGGGGCTGGCGGTGGCGTTTCTTCCAGCGCTTGCGGCAGGATCACCTCGGATTCCGGCAGCAGCGTGTAGAAATCGTACTTGGGCCTGGCCGGCTCGGGCTGCGTCGGCTTTGGTTCGGGTTTGGTGCTGCGCACCTGCTCGGTCTTGTCGCGCTTGATCTCGTCACGGCCGGGCTCAAGGCTGAACAGAAACACGAAAAAGCCACCTATCACCAGGCCACAGGCGAGCCAGATCCAGCCCGGTACCGGCTTTTTCGCCGGAGCCTGATAGCGACTGGCGCCGCGTTTTGGCGCCGGCTTCTTGCGCGCTGCCATTTACATCCGCTCCAGGGTTTCCAGGCCGAGCAGTTCCAGGCCCAGCTTGAGCGTGCGTCCGGTCAGGGCGGCCAGGCGCAGGCGGCTCTGCTGGGTGGCTTGCTCTTCGGCAGTGAGGATCGGGCAGTTCTCGTAAAAGCTGGAGAACAGCCCGGCCAGGTCATAGAGGTAAGTGCACAGGGTGTGCGGCGTACCTTTGTCGGCAACGTTGCCGAGCACTTCGCCGAATTGGGCGAGCTTTGCGGCCAGGGCCTGCTCCTGTTCGGCGGCCAGCTGGATTTCGCCACCGATTTCGTCGACGCCCTTGCCCAGCTTGCGGAACACGCCGGCCACGCGGGTGTAGGCGTACAGCAGGTAGGGTGCGGTGTTGCCCTCGAAGCTGAGCATCAGCTCGAAATTGAAGCTGTAGTCGCTGGTGCGGTGCTTGGACAGGTCGGCGTATTTCACCGCGCCGATGCCCACGGCGCGGGCGATCTGGCGCAGCTCGTTTTCTTCGAGGACGATGCCTTTGCTTTCGTTGAGCGCCTTGACCAGCGCATAGGCACGCTGTTCGGCTTCGTCGAGCAGATCGATCAGCTTAACCGTGCCGCCGTCGCGGGTCTTGAACGGGCGGCCGTCGGCGCCGTTCATGGTACCGAAGCCCATGTGCTCCAGTTGCATGCCGGCATGGACGAAGCCGGCGCGGCGCGCCACTTCGAAGGCCATCTGGAAGTGCAGGGCCTGGCGCTGGTCGACGAAGTACAGCACGCGGTCGGCCTTCAGCACTTCGCTGCGGTAACGCATGGCGGCCAGGTCGGTGGTGGCGTAGAGGTAGCCGCCGCCGGCTTTCTGCACGATCACCGGCAGCGGGTTGCCTTCGGCGTTCTGGTATTCGTCGAGGAAGACGCACTGCGCGCCGTTGTCCTCGGTCAGCAGGCCCTTGTCGCGCAGGGCCTGGACGATGCCCGGCAACTCGGCGTTGTAGGCGCTTTCGCCCTTGACGTCGGCCATGCCCAGCTTGACGCCGAGGCGGTCGTAGACCTTCTGGCAGTGCGACAGGGAAATGTCGTTGAAGCGGTGCCAGAGTTTCAGGCACTGGGCGTCGCCGGCCTGCAGCTGAACGACCAGCTCGCGGGCGCGGTCGGCGAATTCGGGGGAGTCGTCGAAACGCTTCTTGGCGGCGCGGTAGAAACCTTCGAGGTCGGCCAGCTCGCTTTCGGCGGCAGCCGGATTCTCTTCCATGAAGGCCAGCAGCATGCCGAACTGGGTACCCCAGTCGCCCACGTGGTTCTGGCGGATTACCTCGTCGCCGAGGAACTCCAGCACGCGTGCCACGCCGTCGCCGATGATGGTGGAGCGCAGGTGGCCGACGTGCATTTCCTTGGCCAGGTTCGGCGAGGACAGGTCGATGACCACGCGCTGCTTGGCGCCGGCCTTGCGCACGCCGAGGTGTTCGTCGGCCAGGGCCGCTTCCAGGCGTTGAGCCAGGGCATCACTGTTCTGGAAGAAGTTGAGGAAGCCAGGGCCGGCGATCTCGACCTTGCTGATCTGCGCGTCGGCCGGTAGTGCCGCGATCAGTTTCTCGGCCAGGTCACGTGGTTTCATGCCGGCCGGCTTGGCCAGCATCATGGCGATGTTGCTGGCGAAGTCGCCGTGGCTCTTGTCCTTGGTGTTCTCCACCTGGATGGCCGGCGTCAGGCCGGCAGGCAGCACGCCATCGGCGGCGAGGCGGTCGAGGGCTTGCTGGATCAGGTGGCGAATACTGTCTTTCATGGTCGGCTCGGTTGGCCCTGAGGCTTTGGTCGAAAACTGCGCATTATAAAAGCAGCGGCAAGCCGCAGGCCATAACTTGTGGGATGCACAGTGCGCCCTGATGGCTTTTGGAGTCTGTGCGCACGGCGCACTCCCTAGAACAGGTCGATCGGGTCGACATCCAGCGACCAGCGCACTGCACGACCGCTGGGCATTTGTTCCAGGGCGTGCAGCCATGGTGTGAGCAGGCGATGCAGCGGTGCACGGGCATTGCCCTGTACCAGTAGTTGCGCGCGGAAGCGGCCGGCGCGGCGTTCCATCGGTGCTGGCACGGGCCCGAGTAGTTCGATGCCGGAAAGGCCAAGTTCGTTCAGCAGCAACTCGGCCTCATGGCAGGCTTCGTCGAGAAAACCTTCGGCCTGGCCCGGCTTGTGCGCCTCGGCGCGCAGCAATGCCAGGTGACAGAATGGTGGCAAGCCAGCAGCCCTGCGTTCGCTCAGGGCTTGCTCGGCAAAGGCGAAGTAGCCTTGTTCGGTGAGTTGAACCAATAGGGGGTGGTCGGCCAGGTGACTCTGGATTATCACCTTGCCCGGCTCTTCGGCGCGGCCGGCGCGGCCAGCGACCTGGACGATCAGCTGCGCCATGCGCTCGCTGGCGCGAAAGTCCGCGGAGAACAGCCCGCCGTCGGCATCGAGAATCGACACCAGCGTCACCCGGGGGAAATGGTGACCTTTGGCGAGCATCTGGGTGCCGACCAGGATGCACGGTTCACCCTTGTTGATGGTGGCGAACAGGCGATCCATCGCGCCCTTGCGCGAGGTGCTGTCGCGGTCGATGCGCAGCACCGGGTAATCGGGGAACAGCACCGCCAGGCGCTCTTCGGCGCGCTCGGTGCCAGCACCGACTGGACGCAGGTCGACATGCTGGCATTTGGGGCAGTTGCTCGGCTGGCGTTCGACATGGCCGCAGTGGTGGCAGCGCAGTTCCTGGTAGCGCTGGTGCACGGTCATGCGCGCATCGCAACGCGGGCATTCCGACAGCCAGCCGCAGTCGTGGCAGAGCAGGGTTGGGGCGAAGCCACGGCGGTTGAGGAACACCAGCACCTGCTGGCCGGCCGCCAGGGTCTGGGCGATGGCCTGCTGCATCGGCCCGGATATGCCCGAGTCCAGCGGCCGGCTCTTCACGTCCAGGCGCAGGAAACGCGGCTGGCTGGCACCGCCGGCGCGCTGGGTCAGTTTGAGCAGGGCGTAGCGGCCGCTGTGGGCGTTGTGCAGGCTTTCCAGCGAGGGGGTTGCGGAGCCGAGCACGATCGGCACGTCTTCCTGGTGAGCGCGTACGAGGGCCAGGTCGCGGGCGTGATAGCGCAGACCTTCCTGCTGTTTATAGGAGGCGTCGTGTTCTTCGTCGACGATGATCAGCCCCGGATTCTTCATCGGCGTGAACAGCGCCGAGCGCGTCCCGATGATGATGTCGGCCTCGCCATCGCGTGCTGCCAGCCAGGCGTCCAGACGTTCGCGGTCGTTCACTGCCGAGTGCAGCAGGGCGATGCGTGCATTGAAACGGCGGGCGAAACGGTCGAAGGTCTGCGGGCCGAGGTTGATCTCTGGGATCAGTACCAGTGCCTGCTTGCCGGCTTCCAGGCACTGGTGGATCAGTTGCAGGTAAACCTCGGTCTTGCCGCTGCCGGTGACCCCCGCCAGTAGAAAGGCATTGAACTGATCCCAGCCCGACGCTACGGCATTCACCGCGGCACGTTGTTCGGCGTTCAGTGGTAGTTCCGGTTGCGCCAGCCAGTGCGCAGGTTTGGCATGAGGTTGGGTGCGGCGCACCTCGACCCGTACCAGACCCTTTTCATGTAGCAGCTGCAGGCTGTCGCGGTTGAGTTGCAGCTGGCTGAGCAGGCTGTGGGCCACGCCATGAGGATGTTGCGCCAGCGCCTTGAGGGCGTCGCGTTGGCGCGGTGCGCGGGCCAGTCTTGGGTCGTCGACGCTGGCACCCTTGCTGGCCAGCCAGTAACGCTCCTGGCGGGTTTCGGCTGGCTCACCCTGGCGCAGCATTACCGGCAAGGCCCAGCTCAGGGTGTCGCCGAGGCTGTGCTGGTAGTACTGCGCTGTCCATAGGCATAGCTTGAACAACGGCGCCGGCAGCGGTGGGCGGGCGTCAAGCAGTTCCAGGGCTGGCTTGAGCTTGTCCATCGGAACTTCGCTCTGGCTGTCGACTTCCACCAGCACGCCGATCATCTCGCGCCGGCCGAACGGCACGCGCAGTCGCACGCCTGGCTGCAAGGCACTGCGCGACACGCCAGCGGGGGCGAGGTAGTCGAACAGGCGGCGCAGCGGCGAGGGCAGGGCGAGGCGCAGGATCAGGTTGGGCAAGCCAGAAGCTCCATTGACAGGCCCGCGATGTTAGCACGCGACGACCGGCGCCTTGCGTGGCTTGCATCGACTCGCGCGTCTGGTAAGATGCGCGGCCTATTTCTGTGCGGTGCCTGACATTGGTCGGGTGGCGGCACGACTACCCTGAGGAAAGCACAATGAAAGCCGATATCCATCCGAACTACGTCGAAATCGACGCTACCTGCTCCTGCGGTAACGTGATCAAGACCCGCTCCACCCTGGGCAAGAACCTGAGCCTCGACGTTTGCTCCGAGTGCCACCCGTTCTACACCGGTAAGCAGAAAGTACTGGACACCGGCGGCCGTATCGATCGCTTCAAGCAGCGCTTCGGCGTATTCGGCGCCAAGTAAGCGACCGAACGAAAACGGAATCTGGCATGCGCCACTCCGTGCTACTGAAAAAGGCGTCCCTGGTGGGCGCCTTTTTCGTTTCTCTGCTGTGTGTCGACCTGGCCCAGGCATTCTGCCCGCTGCGCGCAGATCTCGCCCAGGCCGCCGTACGCCAGGTGGTCGATGGCGACACGGTGCGTCTGGCCGACGGGCGCAGCATTCGCCTGATCGGCATCAACGCACCCGAGCTGGGGCGCAAGGGGCGCAGCGACGAGCCTTATGCGGTGCAGGCCAAGCGCCGCCTACAGGCGCTGGTCGATGCCAGTGACGGACGTGTCGGTCTGTTGTACGGCGAGCAGCGCAAGGATCGTTACGGGCGCACTCTGGCCCATCTTCATGATCGTCAGGGGCGTAACCTCGAAGCGCAGCTGCTGGCCGAAGGGCTGGGCTTTATGGTGGCCGTGGCTCCCAATAGCGAGCTGGTGCGCTGCCACACGGCGGCCGAGCGCCAGGCCCGCAGCAAGCAGCTCGGCTTGTGGCGCGACGAGCAGGTGAGGACGGCTGGTCAGCTACGCAGTGGTGGCTTCGCTTTGCTCGGCGGGCGCGTTGCCAGCGTGCAGCGCAACCGGGGCGGTCTCTGGATTGATCTCGATGGCGGCCGGGTGCTACGGGTGGCGCCTGAGTTGCTCGGTGAGTTCGATGTGCGCGCTTTGCAGCAGCTCAAAGGGCGGCAAGTGGAAGCGCGTGGCTGGGTCATCGATCGCCAGCGTCGCGGTGGCTTGAAATCCGGACAGGCACGCTGGATGCTGCCGATTACCCATCCGGCGATGTTGGAGGTGGTTCGATGATGCGTGTTCTCGTGGCCGGCCTGGTGCTCTCGTGGTTGGCCGGTTGTGCGGTCAATCCGGCTACTGGCCGCAACGACTTCGTGATGATGAGCGAGCGCCAGGAGCTGGATCTCGGTGCCCGCTACAACCAGGAAATCGCCAAGGAAAATCCGCGCTACAACGACGCCAAGTTGCAGGCTTATATCCAGCGCGTTGGCGAGCGGGTGGCGCGCGCCAGTCACCGCAATCAACTGAACTACGTGTTCACCCTGGTCGACAGCCCTGACGTCAACGCCTTCGCATTGCCCGGGGGCTACATTTATATCCACCGTGGCCTGCTGGCCTATCTGAATTCCGAGGCCGAACTGGCGGCGGTGCTCGGTCATGAGGTCGGCCACGTCACGGCGCGCCACAGCGTGCGCCAGCAAAGCCAATCCACGGCCTGGGGCTTGCTGGGACAAGCGGCGGCCATTGGCACCGGCGTGGGTGCGCTCGGTGATCTGACCAGTGTGATGGGCAACGCTTTCGTCCGTGGCTACGGCCGCGACATGGAGCTGGAAGCCGACGGCCTCGGCGCTCAGTACCTGGCGCGTGGTGGCTATGACCCGCAGGCGATGATCGAGGTGGTGCGCGTCCTGAAAAATCAGGAAGACTTCGCTCGTGATCAGGCAGCCAAGCGCGGCGAGGCGCAGCCTGCGGGCGGTTACCACGGCCTGTTCGATACCCACCCGGACAACGACCGGCGCCTGAAAGAGGTAATCGGCCCGGCTCAGGCGCTGGTCGGCGGTTCCCAGGAAGTGGGGCGCGATACCTTCATGCAGATGATCGACGGCTTGGTGTTCGGCGACTCGGCTGACAGTGGCATTCGTCGTGGACGGCATTTCTATCACGGGCCGCTGGATTTCACCCTGAGCTATCCGCAGGGCTGGCAGTTGGTAAATCGCCCTGATGTGCTGATTGGTCACACCGAGGACGAACAGGCATTCATCGCCATGACCCTGGAGGCGGCCGACAAGGCACTGACGCCGGCTGAGTACCTGCGCAAGCGAGCTGGCAACCAGCGTCTGGTGGCGGGCGAAGAGCTACGCCTGGGATCGCTGCAGGGCTACACCGCGGTTTTGCAGGGACAGTCGGCCCGGCGAGTGGCGGTGATCTATCGTGGCGACGGTGCGTACCTGTTCGTGGCCGGTTTGAAAGGGCAGGCGTCGCTGGAAACCGAAGACGAGCGCTTCCTGTCGGTCATCCGCAGTTTCCGTCCGCTCAAGGCCGAGGAGCGCAAGCTGGCTGAGCCGGTGCGTTTGCACACGGCGCGCGCAAAGAACGGGCAAACCATGGCCGCGCTGGCCAAGGAAAGTCCGTTGCAAAGTGGTGCGGAGGGGCAGCTGCGACTGCTCAATAATCTCTACCCAAGCGGCGAGCCGAAGGCGGGTGAGTGGCTGAAAGTCCTCCGCTAATGACTTGTAGTAAAACTACAAAATTGGCTATAAGCGGCTCTGGCCGCGCAGTCCGATCGCGACCAAGCTGTCTTGTGCAGCTGTATACAAGTTGCGTATCCTCGGCCGCGCCCGTTCAACAAGCCTCATAAAAGCGGAAATGCCACTATGTCCGATCTAAAAACAGCCGCTCTCGAATATCACGCTCAGCCCCGTCCCGGTAAGTTGAGTGTCGAGCTGACCAAAGCCACTGCCACTGCCCGCGACCTGTCCCTCGCATACAGCCCAGGCGTAGCCGAACCGGTACGCGAGATCGCTCGCGATGCCGAACTGGCCTACCGCTATACCGGTAAGGGCAACCTGGTCGCCGTAATTTCCGACGGTACTGCCATCCTCGGTCTGGGTAACCTCGGCCCACTGGCTTCCAAGCCGGTAATGGAAGGTAAAGGTGTACTGTTCAAGCGCTTCGCTGGCATCGACGTGTTCGACATCGAAGTCGACGCTGAAAGCCCGCAGGCCTTCATTGACACCGTCAAGCGCATCTCCATCACCTTCGGTGGCATCAACCTGGAAGATATCAAGGCGCCTGAGTGCTTCGAGATCGAGCGCGCGCTGATCGAACAGTGCGACATCCCGGTATTCCACGATGACCAGCACGGTACCGCCATCGTCACCGCGGCCGGCATGCTCAATGCCCTGGAAATCGCCGGCAAGACTCTGGAAGAGGCGAAGATCGTCTGCCTGGGCGCCGGTGCAGCTGCTATCTCCTGCATGAAACTGCTGGTGAGCATGGGTGCCAAGGTCGAGAACATCTTCATGATCGACCGCAAGGGCGTGATCCACGCCGGCCGTGACGACCTGAACCAGTACAAGGCCGTGTTCGCTAGCGAAACCGACAAACGCAGCCTGTCCGACGCCTTGGACGGTGCCGATGTATTCGTCGGTCTGTCTGGTGCCAACCTGCTGAGCGCTGAAGACCTCAAGCGCATGGCGGCCAACCCGATCGTCTTCGCGTGCTCCAACCCGGATCCGGAAATCAGCCCCGAGCTGGCGCATGCCACCCGTAATGACGTGATCATGGCCACCGGTCGTTCCGACTATCCGAACCAGGTCAACAACGTACTGGGCTTCCCCTTCATCTTCCGTGGGGCGCTGGATGTTCGCGCTACTCGCATCAACGAAGAAATGAAGATTGCTGCAGCCCTGGCCCTGCGTGACCTGGCCAAGCTGCCGGTGCCGCAGGACGTCTGCGACGCTTACGGCGGTATCAAGCTGGAGTTCGGTCGTGAGTACATCATTCCGAAACCGATGGATCAGCGCCTGATCAACGTCGTTTGCGATGCCGTGGCCAAGGCTGCCATCGAATCCGGCGTGGCGACTCTGCCGTATCCGAAGCACTATCCGCTGAATTCGGTGGATGAGGTGTTCAACGGCTAAGCTGCTGGATGCAATAAAAAACCCGCCTAGGCGGGTTTTTTATTGTCTGCGCTAAGTCAGAAAAGATCGATCGGTGCCATCTCGTCAGCAGGCAGTGGGCTGCCGGGTGCCCCCATGCCGGGTTCGAACTCGCTCATGGGCGGTGGTGAATCCTCGCTCTTGAACAGCTCGAAATAGGCATCTGGAGTGCCGGGACTGGCAGCGCGGCCGCTGACCGGGTCGACTCGCAGCGTCAGCAAGCCCTTGGGTTCTTTCGGCAGGTGGTTAGGACGATCCTTGAGTGCAGCCCCCATGTAGCTCATCCAGATCGGCAGTGCCACGGTGCCACCATACTCATGGCGGCCCAGGCTTTCTGGTTGATCGAAGCCCGCCCAGACAGTGGTCACATAATCGGCGTTGTAGCCAGAGAACCAGCTGTCCTTCGACTCGTTGGTGGTGCCGGTCTTGCCTGCCAGATCATTACGGCCAAGGGCGAGGGCGCGTCGGCCGGTACCACGCTTGATCACGTCCTGCAGCATGCTGGTCATGATGTAGGCGGTGCGCTCGTCGATGATCTGCTCGGCGACCTTGGGTTCCTCCAGCGGCAATTCATCGGTCGCGTTGACGGCGAGGTTGGCGTTCTCCTCGATCGGCGCACTGCCTGGCACGCGAGCCGGGTTGGCGCGGAACAGCGGTTTGCCATTGCGATCGTCGATACGCTCGATCAGATACGGCTCGATCTTGTAGCCGCCATTGGCGAACGTGGCCCAGCCTTCGGCAATTTCCATCGGGGTCAGGCTGGCGGTGCCCAGAGCCAGCGAGAGGTTGCGCGGCAGGTCTTGCGGGGCGAAGCCGAAGCGCTCGATATAGCGCAGGCTGCGGTCGATGCCCATGTCTTGCAGCAGACGTATCGAGACCAGGTTGCGCGATTTGTACAGGGCTTCGCGCAGGCGGATCGGACCGAGGAAGGTGTTGTTATCGTTCTTCGGACGCCATTTCTGCGACAGGTAATCGTCGGAGAGGATGATCGGCGCATCGTTGACCAGCGTCGACGCCGTGTAACCGTTATCCAGCGCGGCGCTATAGACGAAGGGCTTGAAGCTGGAGCCGGGTTGGCGCTTGGCCTGTACGGCACGGTTGTAGTTGCTCTGGTCGAAGGAGAAACCGCCAACCAGTGCCTGGATCGCACCGCTGTAAGGGTCGAGTGAGACCAGAGCGCTTTGCGCGGCCGGCACCTGCATGAAGCGCAGGCTGCCATCTTCCTGGCGTTGCACACGTACGATGTCGCCGACTTGAGCGACGTCCGCCGGTTGTTGCGGACGAGGCCCCAGGCTATTGGTGTTGAGGAAAGGGCGCGCCCATTTCATGCTGTCCCAGGACACGGCTTGTTCTTCGCCGTTACGAGTCAGTACCAGAATGCCGCTTTTCTCTACCTGAGAGACGACTGCGGGCTCCAATCCGCCTATGGAGCGGAACTTGCTCAACTCGCTGAGCCAGGTCTCGCGCGTCATGCCCGGCAAGCGGCTCTCCGGGCCGCGATAGCCGTGGCGCTGGTCGTAGCTGATTAGTCCTTCGCGTAGCGCGACATTGGCCACTTCCTGCAAGTGGCTGGGAACCGTCGTGGTGACATTGAAACCTTCGGTGTATGCCTCGCTGCCGTAGCGGCCGACCATTTCGGCGCGTGCCATCTCGGCTATATAAGGTGCGCTGAGTTCTGGGGCTGGAACATGGTGGCGGGCGTCAACAACCTCGGCCAGTGCGGTCTCGTAGGTGGCTTGGTCGATGCGGCCAAGGCGATACAGGCGACCGAGGATCCAGTCGCGGCGCTCTTTGGCGCGTGTCGGGTTGACCAGCGGGTTGTAGCGCGAGGGGGCTTTCGGCAGACCGGCGATCATCGCCATCTGCGCCAGGTTCAGGTCGCGGATCGATTTGCCGTAATACACCTGAGCGGCAGCTTCGATGCCGTAGGCGCGGTTGCCCAGGTAAATCTTGTTGACGTAGAGCTCGAGGATTTCATCCTTGCTCAATTCACGTTCGATCTGCAGAGCCAGGAGAATTTCGGTGGCCTTGCGCGAGAAGCTGCGCTCGCTGGTGAGGAAGAAGTTCTTCGCTACCTGCATGGTGATGGTACTACCGCCGCTCTGAATCTGGCCGCTTTTCAATAATTGCGTGGCAGCGCGCATCAGGCTGGTCACATCGACGCCATAATGATTGGCGAAATTATCGTCTTCGGCTGCCAGTAGGGCGCTGATGAATTCCTTGGGAATTTCGTCGAAGCGGATGGGGGAGCGACGCATTTCGCCGAATTCAGCGATCAGCTTGGCATCGCTGCTGTAGACGCGCAGGGGGATCTGTAGCTGTACCTGGCGCAGCGACTCGACGGAAGGAAGGGTCGGGCTAAGATAAAGAAACGCGCCGCTCAAACTGAGCAATAGCCCACAGAAAACGGCAACGCAAGACCACCAGAAGAACTTCAGCAGGCGTATCAAAATGTTCGGAATTCCAAGTAAAAGAATGAGTTAAGCAGGAGCCGAGGCTAAAAGGGAAAAGCTGATCACATTATAAGCGTTTTTTTTCCCAGGGAGCCATTTGCGCTTCTGTCAAGACTGATATTTAATGTGGAAAAACATAAATAGTCCGTAAGTCGCGGATGCCAATAGGAAAACGGTCGTGCTAGGGCTCTTCACTAAGAAAGCGAATACGCTGCTGGGGATCGATATCAGCTCGACTTCGGTCAAGCTCCTGGAATTGAGTCGCTCGGGAAGCCGCTACAAGGTAGAGGCTTACGCAGTCGAACCGCTTCCGCCGAATGCAGTGGTCGAGAAGAACATCGCCGAGCTCGAGGGGGTCGGGCAGGCGCTGTCACGGGTTCTGGCCAAGGCTAAATCTGGCGTCAAGACCGCGGCCGTTGCTGTGGCTGGATCTGCGGTAATCACCAAGACCATCGAGATGGAGGCCGGGCTTTCCGACGATGATCTGGAAAACCAGCTGAAGATCGAAGCCGACCAGTACATCCCTTATCCGCTTGAAGAAGTCGCCATCGATTTCGAAGTGCAGGGGCCTGCTCCGCGCAATCCTGAGCGCGTCGAGGTTCTGCTGGCTGCCTGCCGTAAGGAAAACGTCGAAGTGCGCGAGGCTGCGCTGGCACTTGCGGGGCTCACTGCCAAAGTTGTCGACGTTGAAGCCTATGCGCTCGAGCGTGCCTACGGTCTGCTGGAAGCCCAGTTGGGTGCCGGTCATGATGAGCTGACGGTTGCGGTGGTCGATATCGGAGCCACCATGACCACGCTGAGCGTGCTGCACAATGGCCGCACCATCTATACCCGCGAGCAGCTTTTTGGCGGTAAGCAATTGACAGAAGAGATTCAGCGTCGCTATGGCCTGTCCGTAGAAGAAGCTGGGCTTGCCAAGAAGCAAGGTGGTCTTCCAGATGACTACGACAGTGAGGTTTTGCAGCCGTTCAAAGAAGCTGTCGTTCAGCAGGTTTCTCGCTCACTACAGTTCTTCTTCGCCGCCGGACAATTCAATGATGTTGACTACATCCTGCTGGCTGGAGGTACCGCATCCATTCCTGATCTCGATCGGCTGATTCAGCAGAAGATTGGTACGCAGACACTTGTGGCCAACCCCTTCGCCGACATGGCGCTTAGCAGCAAGGTCAACGCTGGTGCGCTGGCCAGCGATGCGCCGGCATTGATGATTGCCTGTGGTCTGGCGATGAGGAGTTTCGACTGATGGCGCGGATCAATCTACTTCCTTGGCGCGAACAGCTGCGCGAAGAGCGTAAACAGCGTTTTCTGGTCAGTCTCGTCGGTGTTCTCGTTGTTGCCGCAGGCCTCGTATTTCTCGGCGATCAGATGCTTAGCGCGGCGATTGATAATCAAACTGCACGCAATGACTTCGTTAAGAAGGAGATTGCTGTTCTTGATGCTCGAATTCAGGAGATTAGCGAGCTGCGCACGCGTAGGCAGCAATTGCTAGAGCGTATGAAAATCATCCAGGACTTGCAGGGTAACCGGCCAATCATCGGTCGGGTATTTGATCAGTTAGTGAGAACGCTGCCGGATGGTGTGTATTTCACCAGCGTCAAAATGACTGATAAAAATATCGCTATTGTTGGCGCTGCAGAGTCGAATAATCGCGTTTCGAACCTTATGCGTAACTTGGATAGTTCGGAGTGGTTAACCGCTCCTAATTTGACTGAAGTGAAGGCTGTCACGGCAGGCGCCTTGGATCAGGCAAACGTGTTTCAGCTGAGCGTTCAGCAGACTCAGCCTGATCACGAGCAAGCGGAGGCCGGGAAATGAGCATTCGAGACTCTCTGGAAAGCTTGCGTAGTGTCGATCTGAATGAGTTGGATCTTAATAATGTGGGGTCGTGGCCAGGCTCGGTCAAGTTCATTGCAGGGCTATTGTTGCTGATAGTTGTTTTAGGGCTTGGCTACAATTTTCACCTGAAAGATATGCAAAGTATTTTGGAGCAACGCCAGCAGGAAGAGCAGAATCTTAAGGAGCAGTTTTCTAGTAAAGCTTTTCAAGCCGCGAACCTGGAAGCCTACAAAGAGCAGATGAAGGAAATGGAGGTTTCCTTTGGTGCTCTTCTTCGTCAGTTGCCAAGTGATACGGAAGTTCCAGGACTGCTGGAAGATATTACCCGCACTGGTTTGGGTAGTGGTTTGGAATTTGAGGAAATTAAACTTCTTCCTGAGGTCGTGCAGCAATTTTATATAGAGTTGCCAATTGAGATAAAGGTTACTGGTGCATACCATGATCTAGCGACTTTTGTGAGTGGGGTCGCCAGTTTGCCTCGAATTGTGACTTTGCATGACTTTGAGTTGGCTCCTGTCAAATCTGAGGGTGGGAGTGCTCTCAGCATGCATATTTTGGCCAAAACTTATAGATATAATGACAAGGGTGTTCAGTAATGATGCGATCTCCTTTGCTCTTTATTTTTAGTCTTTTTGTTCTGTCAGGGTGCGGCTCAGATAATGGATTTTCGGATCTGCAGTCTTACATGGACGAGGTGCGCGCGCGCCCCAAGGGCTCCATAGAACCTTTGCCCAAATTTCAGCCGTATGAAAGTTTTACTTACCGCGCCGCGTCGTTGCGCAGTCCATTTCAGCCACCAGTTAAGATTGATATGGTAAGCCGACAGAAAGGTTCTCAGGAGGTTAAGCCTGATGAGGGTCGAATTAAGCAATTTTTAGAAGGTTTCAATATCGAGACTTTTGAAATGGTGGGGACTCTGGGGAACGCTTCAGGCCTTTCTGCTCTTGTCAGTGGTGCGGGAGGAGTTCATCGAGTGAAGGTCGGTGACTATCTTGGGCGGAATCATGGTCGAATTACATCTATTGATGGTTCGAAAGTGGATGTAGTGGAAATTGTTCCTGATGGTGAGGGGGGGTGGCTTGAACGGCCGCGAAGCCTCTCCATTAAGGAGCGCTCTTGAAGGGGCGGTATGTATATAATGAATATAACTACTCAGTCTGTCCGGCGGAATATGAGAATGAATAGCTCCCTGTCGCGTTTCAGCGTTGCATTGTTGATTTCGCTATCTTCTCCTTTTTTATTGGCTGCAAGCCTACAGTCGCTAGATGTAGCAAGTTTGCCGGGGGATAGGGTTGAGCTCAAGCTTGCCTTTGATGAGCCAGTTGTGGCGCCGCGCGGCTATACAATTGAGCAGCCTGCACGCATCGCTATCGACTTGCCAGGCGTATCCAATAAACTTGGTACTAAGAATAGAGAGCTTGGAGTGGGTAATGCGCGAAGTGTTACCTTTGTGGAGGCTAAGGATAGAACCCGTCTAATTGTCAACTTGATGAGTCTTGTGCCATATGCGACGCGAGTCGAGGGCAACAATCTTTATGTTCTTATCGGTGTTGCAGAGGCGGCAAGTTCTGTGGCATCTGCTTCGACTCCAGTGGTGCAACCTTTGTCTGCTCTTCGTCAGCCTTTAGGAGTGTCCACTGGTAAATCGGTAAGTAATATCGATTTTCAGCGTGGCGAGCAGGGGGAGGGGAATGTAGTTATTACTCTATCCGACTCTTCTGTGAGCCCAAATATTCAAGAGCAGGGCGGGAAGATTCGTCTTGACTTCGCTAAAACTCAGCTGCCCGAGTCCCTACGTGTGAGACTGGATGTAAAAGATTTTGCCACCCCCGTGCAATTTGTCAGTGCTAGTAGCATAGGGGGCGGGGCGAGTGTGGTGATTGAGCCGGTTGGGCTCTATGATTATCTCGCCTACCAAACAGAGAATAAGTTGACTTTGAGTGTGAAGCCTCTGAGTCAGGATGATGCTGAGCGCCGAAAGATTGAGCGTTTTTCGTACGCAGGTGAGAAACTGTCGCTGAACTTTCAGGATATTGACGTTCGGTCGGTTTTGCAATTAATTGCAGATTTTACCGATTTGAATCTTGTGGCTAGCGATACAGTATCTGGGAGTATTACGCTGCGGCTGCAGAATGTGCCGTGGGATCAGGCCCTGGATCTTGTGTTGAAGACTAAGGGTTTGGATCAGAGAAAAATTGGTAATGTTTTGCTCGTTGCTCCAGCGGATGAAATAGCTGCGCGTGAGCGTCAAGAGTTAGAGTCGCAAAAGCAGATTGCAGAATTGGCTCCGTTGCGTAGAGAGTTAATTCAAGTTAACTACGCTAAAGCTTCTGATATGGCTACTCTCTTCCAGTCTGTTGCTAATATTGAGGAGGGCGGCGGGGATCGGGGGTCTATTACTGTTGATGATCGCACTAATAGTATTATTGCTTATCAAACTCAAGATCGATTGGATGAGTTGAGGCGAATTGTTGCTCAGCTGGATATACCTGTGCGTCAAGTTATGATTGAAGCTCGAATTGTCGAGGCCAACGTCGATTATGATAAGGCCTTGGGTGTGCGTTGGGGTGGGACAAAGGTATTTGGTGGTGGTAAGTGGGTCGGTTATGGGAATGATGATAACGGTGATGAGGGTGGAAATTCAGGTGAGGACTCGAATGGTAATTTCCCCTTTGTTGACCTTGGTGTGGCTAATCGAACTTCTGGCATAGGCATCGGTTTTGTTACTGATAATACCATTCTCGATCTTGAGCTTTCTGCAATGGAGAAGACCGGTAATGGTGAAATTGTCTCTCAGCCCAAGGTTGTGACTGCGGACAAAGAAACAGCCAAGATTCTCAAAGGCACTGAGGTTCCATACCAAGAGGCAAGCTCAAGTGGCGCGACCACTGTTTCCTTCAAGGAGGCTGCTTTGGCTCTTGAAGTAACCCCGCAAATTACGCCTGATAACCGAATTATTATTGAGGTAAAAGTCAATAAGGATGAGCCTGATTACAATAATGCAGTTTTAGGTGTTCCGCCAATTAAGAAGAATGAGGTTAATGCTAAGGTTCTTGTTTCGGATGGTGAGACGATTGTTATTGGTGGTGTTTATTCCAATACCCAGTCGAAGACAGTTGATAAGGTTCCGTTCTTGGGCGATTTACCGTACGTCGGGAGAGTATTTCGTCGAGATTCGGTCACCGATCAAAAATCGGAGCTGCTTATCTTTCTGACGCCGCGTATCCTAAATACTCAAGCCATTGCCGTGAATCGATGACCTAAGTGCGGAATGTAATCCTCATTGGCCCGATGGGAGCTGGAAAGAGCACCATCGGGCGTTTGCTTGCAAAAGAACTGCGTTTGCCTTTCAAGGACTCCGACAAGGAGATCGAGCAGCGTACGGGTGCTGATATCCCCTGGATCTTCGATGTCGAGGGGGAGCAGGGTTTTCGTGAGCGGGAGCAGGCGGTGATCGCCGAGCTTTCTGCGCAGGACGGCCTGGTATTGGCCACCGGTGGCGGTGTGGTGATGCGTGAAGCGAATCGTCAGGCGTTGCACGCTGGCGGGCGTGTTGTGTATCTGCATACGTCCGTTGAGCAGCAGATCGATCGGACTTCGCGTGATCGTAATCGGCCCTTGCTGCGCACTGCCAATCCGGCGCAGGTGCTGCGAGATCTGATGGCGATGCGTGATCCTCTGTATCGAGAGGTCGCCGATGTCGTGATCGAAACGGACGAGCGTCCGCCGCGGATGGTCGTTCAAGAAATTCTCTCGCGCCTGGAAGCCTTGTCGCCCCGTTAAAGCACGGGGCGAACTGCGTTATCCTAGAGCCCTTTTTATCCTGGGGGCCTCATGCAGACTCTTCACGTTGAACTCGGCGAGCGCAGTTATCCCATCTATATCGGTAGTGGGTTGCTCGCGCGCCCTGAGTTGCTGGCTCGGCACATAGCCGGTCGACAGGTGGCGATAGTGACCAATGAAACTGTCGCGCCTCTCTATCTGGAGCCTCTGAAGCAGGCGCTGGAGGGTTTTAATATCGCCACGGTGGTGTTGCCCGACGGTGAGGCCTTCAAAAACTGGGAAACGCTACAGCTGATCTTCGACGGCCTTCTATCCGCTCGTCATGATAGGCGTACCACTGTGATTGCGCTTGGCGGTGGTGTCATTGGCGACATGGCTGGTTTTGCGGCGGCCTGCTACCAGCGAGGCGTCGACTTCATTCAGGTGCCGACGACGCTGTTGTCGCAAGTCGACTCCTCTGTAGGTGGCAAGACCGGCATCAACCACCCGCTGGGCAAGAACATGGTCGGTGCGTTCTACCAGCCCAAGGCGGTGCTGATCGATACTGCGAGCCTGCAAACCTTGCCCGCTCGGGAGTTGTCCGCCGGTTTGGCCGAGGTGATCAAGTACGGCCTGATCTGCGATGAGCCATTTCTCGGCTGGCTCGAAACCAACATGGTGGCATTGCTCAGCCTTGATCAGGCGGCATTGACCTATGCAATCGAGCGTTCGTGTGTAGCCAAGGCGCGTGTGGTCGGGGCTGATGAGCGCGAGTCAGGTGTGCGTGCGACGCTCAATCTTGGTCATACCTTCGGCCATGCGATCGAGACCGAGCAGGGCTATGGTGTCTGGCTACATGGAGAGGCTGTCGCCGCTGGAACGGTGATGGCGTTGGAAATGTCCTATCGTCTTGGCTGGCTGTCGGCTGCCGAGCGTGATCGAGGTGCTCGCCTTCTGCAGGATGCCGGTTTGCCAATCGTCCCTCCGCAGGACATGACGCCCGAGCAATTTCTCGAGCACATGGCAGTAGATAAAAAAGTGCTGGACGGGCAATTGCGCCTGGTGCTGCTAAAACGCCTGGGTGAGGCCGTGGTAACTGCCGATTACCCGCGTGAAATTCTCGACGCCACGCTACGTAGTGATTACGTGGCTCTGGCTCAGTCGTTCAACTCTTGAAGAGTGATCCATGACCAGTTTGCATGCTGACGAAGCTTTTCTGGCGCATTACCAGTTCAGTCACGACCCCTTTGCGCCGCGAGTGCCCGGTTTCAAGTTTTTCCCTGCGCAGCGTAAGCCGGTGCTGGGGCAGCTGCATCACCTTGCGCGCTATAGCCAGTTGCTGCTAGCGGTGGTTGGCCCGCATGGTAGCGGCAAGACCTTGCTGCGTCAGGCGCTGGTCGCCAGCACCAACAAGCAGGCGGTGCAGAGCATCGTTATTGCTCAGGGCGTAAGTGGTAGCGAGGCATTGCTGCGTCAGGTGGCTCAGGGGCTTTCCGTTGCGAATGCTGACGTGCGTTCGGTTCTGGCGCAGGTCGGGCAGTTGGCGTTGACCGGGCAGGAGGTGTATCTGCTGATCGATGATGCCGATCAACTGGACGACTCTGCGCTGAAGAGCGTTCTGGCTCTGGCTGCCGGTAACTCCGAGGGGCGGCCTCATGTGTTTCTTTTCGCCGAGCATGAGTTGCTCGATCGTCTCGAGGCGTTGAGTGGTGGCGAGGAGTCCTACCATGCCATCGAATTGCAGCCCTACGGTGAGGATGAGACTCGCGAGTACCTTGCGCAGCGCCTCGACGGTGCGGGCCAGGACATCGAGGTGCTGACGGAGGAGCAGATCGATGATATCCATCAGCGCTCTGGCGGTTGGCCGGGCTCCATTAATACCGAGGCGCGTGAGTTATTGGTTGAGCAGATGCTGGCACAGCGTTCCGTGGGGCGTGCGGGTGGCTTTTCGTTCGCGCTGCCGAAAAAGCATGTGCTCGCGCTGGGTGTGGTGTTGATTGGTGTTGCGGCTGCGTGGCTGATGCAGGGCCGTGATTCGCAGCCTTCGACTGAGGTGCCGACTGGCTCATCACTGCCGTTGCAGTCTGCTGCGCCTGCCGCTGAGCAGGAGAAGGCTGCCGGGGCCCAAGAGCCGGCGCAGACGCCAGCTATTGAATTTGCCGGTAGCAGCCAGCCTCTGCCGTTACCCTTGGTTGGTGAGTCGCAGGCGGTCATTCGACAGCCGCTGGCTGAGGCTGCGGGCGAGGAACTGGATAATTTCGAGCCGCCGGCCTCGCCTGCGCCCTCGACCGTTACCGCGCCAACGGCTCCAATTACTCCTGCACCTGCACCTGCACCTGCACCTGCACCTGCACCTGCACCTGCAGTCAAGCAGCCTGAGCCTGCGGCAGCCAAGCCGCCGGTTTCTAGTCCGGCCCCTACCCCGGCCCCTACCCCGGCGCCTGCCAAGCCCGTGGCGTCGAGTGCGTCTGGTGGTAACTGGTATGCGCAGCAGCCAGCCTCGCGTTTTGCTTTGCAGATCGCCGGATCGCGTTCTGAGGCCAACATTCAAGCGCTGGTGCGCGAGGGCGGTAGCGAGTATCGCTACTTCAAGAAGGTTCACCAGGGGCAGCCGTTGTATGTGCTGACCTACGGTAGCTTTGCTAGTCGCGATGCAGCTCAGGCAGCGGTGAAAACCCTGCCGGCCAAGCTGCAGGCGGGTAAGCCCTGGCCGCGTACGCTGGGCAGCATTCAGCAGGAGATGAGCCGCTAGAAGTCCCCTTCCTCAGCATGACTGCATGGTCGTTAGCACGACCTTGCAGTCTTATCCTTCGTTTTTGCGACATAAATTTTCACCCCCTCGCCACTAAAATTTGTGACGGGATGGGGGGATATGTACAATGACCTCCCTTTTGCCTTGTGCAAAGCTGGCCCGTGCCCGCTTTTCAGGTTTAAGTCATTGAATTAGAAAGTAATTTGCCTGAAGTCTAGGCAGCCTGGTGAGAGTTCCCCTATGAAAGCAGGTTTGTACCGTCCTGATGAGTTCAAGGATAACTGCGGCTTCGGCTTGATCGCCCATATGCAAGGTGAGCCTAGTCATCACCTGCTCAAGACCGCTATTGAGGCCCTCACCTGCATGACTCACCGCGGCGGTATCAACGCCGACGGCAAGACCGGTGATGGCTGCGGCCTGCTGATCCAGAAGCCCGATCAATTCCTGCGCGCGATCGCCCAGGAGCAATTCGGCGTCGAATTGCCTGCGCAATATGCCGTGGGCATGGTGTTCTTCAATCAGGATTCGGCGAAGGCCGAAGCCGCGCGCGAGAACATGAACCGCGAAATCCTCGCGGCCGGTCTGCAACTGGTGGGCTGGCGCAAGGTGCCGATCGACACCAGCGTGCTGGGCCGGCTGGCGCTGGAACGTCTGCCGCAGATCGAGCAGGTGTTCATCGGTGGCGAAGGTCTATCCGACCAGGAGTTCGCCATCAAGCTGTTCAGCGCCCGTCGCCGCTCGTCGGTGGCCAATGCCGACGACAGCGACCACTACATCTGCAGCTTTTCGCACAAGACCATCATCTATAAAGGCCTGATGATGCCGGCGGATCTGCAGCAGTTCTACCCGGATCTGGGTGACGAGCGCCTGCAGACCGCCATCGCGGTCTTCCACCAGCGTTTCTCGACCAACACCCTGCCGAAGTGGCCGCTGGCGCAGCCGTTCCGTTATCTCGCGCACAACGGCGAGATCAACACCATCACCGGCAACCGCAACTGGGCGCAGGCCCGTCGCACCAAGTTCGCCAACGAGTTGATTCCGGATCTCGACGAGCTGGGCCCGTTGGTCAACCGCGTCGGCTCCGACTCCTCGAGCATGGACAACATGCTCGAGCTGATGGTCACCGGAGGCATCGACCTGTTCCGTGGTCTGCGCATGATCATTCCGCCGGCCTGGCAGAACGTCGAGACCATGGACGCCGACCTGCGCGCGTTCTACGAATACAACTCCATGCACATGGAGCCCTGGGATGGCCCGGCCGGCGTGGTACTGACCGATGGTCGCCATGCCGTGTGCCTGCTCGACCGTAACGGTCTGCGCCCGGCGCGTTGGGTCACCACCAAGAACGGCTACATCACCCTGGCGTCGGAAATCGGCGTGTGGGATTACCAGCCCGAGGACGTCATCGCCAAGGGTCGTGTCGGCCCTGGGCAGATTCTCGCCGTCGACACCGAAACGGGTCAGGTGCTGGATACCGAGTCCATCGACAGCCGCCTGAAGTCGCGCCACCCCTACAAGCTGTGGCTGCGCAAGCATGCTCAGCGCATCAAGGCGACGCTGGAAGACCGCGACCACGGTTCGGCCTTCTACGACCCGGATCAGCTCAAGCAGTACATGAAGATGTTCCAGGTCACCTTCGAGGAGCGTGACCAGGTGCTGCGTCCGCTCGGTGAGCAGGGCCAGGAAGCGGTCGGCTCCATGGGGGACGATACGCCGATGGCCGTGCTCAGCCAGCGCGTGCGTTCGCCCTACGATTACTTCCGTCAGCAGTTCGCGCAGGTTACCAACCCGCCGATCGATCCGCTGCGCGAAGCGATCGTCATGTCCCTGGAGATCTGCCTGGGCGCCGAGCGCAATATCTTCAGCGAGTCGCCGGAGCACGCCACCCGCGTGATTCTCAGCAGCCCGGTAATCTCGCCGGCCAAGTGGCGCGCGCTGATGAACCTGGATCGCCCCGGCTTCGACCGTCATATCATCGACATGAACTACGATGAGTCGCTGGGTCTGGAAGCGGCTGTGCGTAACATGGCTGACCAGGCCGAGGAAGCCGTGCGTGCCGGCAAGGTGCTGCTGGTGCTGACCGACCGCCACATCGCCCCGGGCAAGCTGCCGGCGCATGCCGCGCTGGTTACCGGCGCCGTGCATCACCGCCTGACCGAGAAGGGCATGCGCTGCGACTGCAACATCCTGGTGGAAACCGCCACCGCGCGTGACCCGCACCACTACGCCGTGCTGCTGGGCTTCGGTGCCTCGGCGGTGTACCCGTTCCTGGCCTACGAAGTGCTGGGCGACCTGATCCGCACCGGCGAAGTGCTGGGCGATCTGTACGAAGTCTTCAAGTACTACCGCAAGGGCATCTCCAAAGGCCTGCTGAAGATCCTGTCGAAGATGGGCATCTCCACGGTCGCGTCCTACCGCGGTGCGCAACTGTTCGAGGCGGTCGGCCTGGCCGATGAAGTCACCGAACTGTGCTTCCGGGGTGTGGCCAG
The DNA here is from genome assembly GCF_003008615.1 of Pseudomonas mendocina. Taxonomy (NCBI): domain Bacteria; kingdom Pseudomonadati; phylum Pseudomonadota; class Gammaproteobacteria; order Pseudomonadales; family Pseudomonadaceae; genus Ectopseudomonas; species Ectopseudomonas mendocina. The sequence goes on along the minus strand of NZ_CP027657.1, from coordinate 1,590,408 downwards.
CCGCATCCAGGGCGCGCGTTTCGTCGACATCGAAAGCGAGCAGAAGCTGCTGTCCTTCGAGGCCTGGAACAACCGCAAGTCGATCCAGCAGGGCGGCCTGCTCAAGTTCGTCTACGGCGGCGAGTACCACGCCTACAACCCGGATGTGGTGCGCACGCTGCAGGAGGCCGTGCAGCAGGGCAACTACGAGAAGTACAAGGCATACTCGACGTTGGTCGACACCCGCCCGGTGTCGATGATCCGCGACCTGCTCAAGGTCAAGGAATCCGCCACGCCGATCAGCCTCGACGAAGTCGAGCCGCTGCAGTCGATCTTCAAGCGTTTTGATGCCGCCGGTATCTCCCTCGGCGCGCTGTCGCCGGAGGCGCACGAGGCGTTGGCCGAGGCGATGAACCGCCTGGGTGGTCGTTCCAACTCCGGTGAGGGCGGCGAAGACCCGGCCCGCTACGGCACCATCAAGAGCTCGAAGATCAAGCAGGTGGCTACCGGCCGTTTCGGTGTGACTCCGGAATACCTGGTCAACGCCGAAGTGCTGCAGATCAAGGTGGCCCAGGGCGCCAAGCCCGGTGAGGGCGGCCAACTGCCGGGCGGCAAGGTCAACGGTCTGATCGCCAAGCTGCGCTACGCGGTGCCGGGCGTGACCCTGATTTCGCCGCCGCCGCACCACGACATCTACTCGATCGAAGACCTGGCGCAGCTGATCTATGACCTCAAGCAGGTCAACCCGAAGGCGCTGGTGTCTGTCAAGCTGGTGGCGGAAGCCGGTGTCGGCACCATCGCAGCCGGTGTGGCCAAGGCCTACGCCGACCTGATCACCATCTCCGGTTACGACGGTGGTACCGGCGCATCGCCGCTGACCTCCATCCGCTATGCCGGCGCGCCGTGGGAGCTGGGCCTGGCCGAAACCCACCAGACCCTGCGCGGCAACGACCTGCGCGGCAAGGTTCGGGTGCAGACCGACGGTGGTCTGAAAACCGGCCTGGACGTGATCAAGGCCGCCATCCTCGGCGCCGAGAGCTTCGGCTTCGGTACCGCGCCGATGGTGGCCCTGGGCTGCAAATACCTGCGTATCTGCCACCTGAACAACTGCGCCACCGGCGTGGCCACGCAGAACGACAAGCTGCGCAAGGATCACTTCATCGGCACCGTCGAGATGGTGATGAACTTCTTCACCTACGTCGCCGAGGAAACCCGCGAGTGGTTGGCCAAGCTGGGCGTGCGCAGCCTGGAAGAGCTGATCGGGCGTACCGACCTGCTCGAAGTGCTGCCGGGCGAAACCGCCAAGCAGGGCAACCTGGATCTGTCGCCGCTGCTGGCCAGCGCGCATATCCCGGCTGACAAGCCGCAGTTCTGCCAAGTGCCGAAGAACCCGCCGTTCGACGAAGGCCTGCTGGCCGAGAAGATGGTGGAAATGGCCAAGGACGCCATCGCCGGCAAGACCGGTGGCGAGTTCGAGCTGAACATCGGCAACTGCGACCGCTCCATCGGTGCGCGCATTTCCGGTGAGATCGCCCGCGTGCATGGCAACCAGGGCATGGTTGATGCGCCGATCACCTTCCGCTTCAAGGGCACTGCCGGGCAGAGCTTCGGCGTGTGGAATGCCGGTGGTCTGCACCTGCGTCTGGAAGGTGATGCCAACGACTACGTCGGCAAAGGCATGACCGCAGGCAAGATCGTCATCACCCCGCCTGCCGGCAGCCCGTTCGCCACCGAGGACAGCGCCATCATCGGCAACACCTGCCTGTACGGCGCCACCGGCGGCAAGCTGTTCGCCACCGGCACCGCAGGTGAGCGTTTCGCCGTGCGCAACTCCGGCGCCCATGCCGTGGTGGAAGGCACTGGCGATCACTGCTGCGAGTACATGACCGGCGGTTTCGTCTGCGTACTGGGCAAGACCGGCTACAACTTCGGCTCGGGCATGACCGGCGGTTTCGCCTACGTGCTCGATCTGGACAACGGCTTCTACGACCGCGTCAACCACGAACTGGTGGAGATCCAGCGCATCAACAACGAAGCGATGGAGGCCTACCGCAGCCACCTGGAAAGCGTGCTCGCCGAGTACGTTGAAGAGACCGGCAGCGAGTGGGGCCAGAACCTGCTGGAAAACCTGGACGATTACCTGCGCAAGTTCTGGCTGGTGAAACCGAAAGCGGCCAGTCTGAAGTCGCTGCTGTCCAGCACCCGTGCCAACCCGCAATAAGAATGCGCCTGAAGTGGTTTGATGAGGTAATGCAATGACTGAACGTCTGAATAACGACTTCCAGTTCATCGAAGTCGGGCGCAAAGACCCGAAGAAGAAACTGCTGCGTCAGCGCAAGAAGGAATTCGTCGAGATCTACGACAACTTCAAGCCGGCGCAAGCTGCCGATCAGGCGCACCGCTGCCTGGGCTGCGGCAACCCGTATTGCGAGTGGAAGTGCCCGGTGCACAACTTCATTCCGAACTGGCTGAAGCTGGTCTCGGAAGGCAACATCCTGGCCGCCGCCGAACTCTCGCATCAGACCAACACCCTGCCTGAAGTCTGCGGCCGCGTGTGCCCGCAGGATCGCCTCTGCGAAGGTGCCTGCACCCTCAATGACGGCTTCGGTGCGGTGACCATCGGTTCGGTGGAGAAGTACATCACCGACACCGCTTTCGCCATGGGCTGGCGCCCGGACATGTCCAAGGTCAAACCGACCGGCAAGCGTGTCGCGGTGATCGGCGCCGGCCCTGCCGGCCTGGGCTGCGCCGATGTGTTGGTGCGCAACGGCGTGACCCCAGTGGTGTTCGACAAGAACCCGGAAATCGGTGGCCTGCTGACCTTCGGCATCCCCGAGTTCAAGCTGGAAAAGACCGTGCTCAGCCGCCGCCGTGAAGTCTTCACCGGCATGGGCATCGAGTTCCGCCTGAACACCGAGATCGGCAAAGACGTGACCATGCAGCAACTGCTGGATGAGTACGATGCCGTGTTCATGGGCATGGGCACCTACACCTACATGAAGGGTGGCTTCCCGGGTGAGGATCTGCCGGGCGTCTATGACGCGCTGGACTTCCTCATCGCCAACGTCAATCGCAACCTCGGTTTCGAGAAGGCGCCGGAAGACTTCATCGACATGAAGGGCAAGCGCGTCGTGGTACTGGGTGGTGGCGACACCGCGATGGACTGCAACCGCACCTCGATCCGTCAGGGCGCCAAGGCCGTGACCTGCGCCTACCGCCGTGACGAAGAGAACATGCCGGGCTCGCGCAAGGAAGTGAAGAACGCCAAGGAAGAGGGCGTGAAGTTCCTCTTCAACCGCCAGCCCATCGCCATCGTCGGCGACGGCAAGGTGGAAGGCATCAAGGTGGTCGAGACCCGTCTCGGCGAACCGGATGCCCGTGGCCGCCGTAGCCCCGAGCCGATTCCGGGCTCCGAGGAAGTCATCCCGGCCGAGGCCGTGCTGATCGCCTTCGGCTTCCGCCCGAGCCCGGCGCCCTGGTTCGAGCAGTTCGAGATCCAGACCGACAGCCAGGGCCGCGTCGTGGCGCCCGAGCAGTCGCAGTTCAAGCACCAGACCAGCAACCCGAAGATCTTCGCCGGTGGCGACATGGTGCGCGGTTCTGACTTGGTGGTGACGGCGATCTTCGAAGGCCGCAACGCCGCAGAAGGCATCCTCGACTACCTCGGCGTCTGATTCGTCTCGTACCTGCGCGGCTGCGACCTGCCTGGTCGATAGTCGCGCGGGTCGATGGCGAAACTCTCCAGGCGTGAGCGCAGGGTCGTTGGCTTCAGCTCCAGCAACCGTGCCGCGCCGTCCTTCCCCGATATCCTGCCTGCGCAGGCCGTCAGCGCCGCGATCAGGTTTTCGCGCATCTGCCGGCGTTGCTCGCCCTGGGTGAAAATCCGCATTTCCTGTTCGACCGGTGGCTGTGATGGCGCGTCGTTGCCATAGTCGTTGGGCAGATCCAGACGTAGCCGGGTGCCGGGTGAAATGATCACCGCGCGCTCGATCAGGTTCTCCAATTCACGAATGTTGCCCGGCCAGGAATAGGCTTGCAGGCGCTGGATGTCGGCCAGGCGCAGGCTGGGCTCAGGGCGGTTGAGCTGGCGACAGGCGCGGCTGAGAAAGTGCTGGGCCAGGGGTGGAATGTCTTCCGGGCGCTGACGCAGCGGCGCCGACTCGATGGGGAAGACGTTGAGACGAAAGTACAGGTCTTCGCGGAAGCGGCCGGCGCGTACTTCCTGGCGCAGGTCACGGTTGGTGGCAGCGATCACGCGCACATCGACCTGACGGGTGCGGGTATCACCGACCCGTTCCAGTTGCTGTTCCTGCAGCACGCGCAGCAGCTTGCTCTGCAGCTCCAGGGGAATTTCGCCGACCTCGTCGAGAAACAGCGTGCCGCCGTCGGCCAGTTCGAAACGCCCGACACGGTCGTTCAGCGCGCCGGTGAAGGCGCCGCGGATATGGCCGAAGAACTCGCTTTCGAACAGTTCACGCGGCACCGCCGCGCAGTTCACCCGGATCAGTGGGCGGCGGCTGCGTCCGCTGTTGTCATGAATGGCGCGGGCGATCAGCTCCTTGCCGGTGCCTGACTCGCCGGTGATCAGCACGTTGGCGCCGGTGGGGGCGACCAGTTCGATCTGGTGGATTACCTGCTGCATGGCAGCGCTGCGTCCGACCAGATCATGCTGGGCGTACTCGCCGCGAATTTCCTCCTGCAGGTAGGCATTCTCCAGTTCCAGGCGTTGCTTGAGCTGCTGTACCTCGCTCAGGGCCTGGCGCAGCCGGCGCTCGGTTTCCAGGCGCTCGCTGATGTCGCGAAACACCACCACGGCGCCGACCAGTTCGCCGTCGTCGCGCAGCGGCGTACTGGTGTAATCCACCGGGATCGGCTTGCCGTCCTTGTTCCAGAACACCTCGTCGGCCACCTGATGCACTTCGCCATCATTGAAGGCGGCATAGATCGGACAGGTGTGGCCGTCGTAGGTGCTGCCGTCGGGATGATGGTGGTGGATCAGGTCGTGAATGTTGTGGCCGATCAGGTCATCGGCACGCCAGCCGAGAATGCGCTCGGCCGCCGGATTGACGAAGGTGGTCTCGCCATTGCGGTTGACGCCGTAGATGCCCTCGCCAGCGGCACCGAGGATCAGCTGATTCTGCCGCTCGAACTGGCGGAAGATGCGTTCCACGCCCTGCCATTCGAGCAGCCCCTGGCGTTGATAGCGCTCGGCTTCGGCCAGCCCGCGCAGGGCGTCGAGGCGGCGGCGCTGCTGGATCAGCAGGCCGAGCAGGTTAGCGCCGCCATGTTCCAGTCGGCTGCCGTCGATTTCCACCTCCAGGCGCTCGCCGTCGCGACGCAGCAGCCCGAGGCCGTCGCGCCAGGCAGCGCCGCGCACCTGCACTTCTTCGGTGAAGGTGACCAGTGCTCCCAGGTCATACGCCCAGAGGCGGCTGGCGCGCAGTACGAGCAGTTCATCCAGCGACCAGCCGAGCAGGGCGCAACAGGCCGGATTGGCATGCAGGATGCGGTCGTGGATTGGGTCGATGACCAGGCTGGCGCTTTGCATGTGTTGCAGCAACAACTGGCTGGCGGCATTGGGATCGGGCATCGCGGCGCTCTCGGGATTGACCTTTCAGGTCGTTATCCAAAGGGCGTGCCAGTTGACGAAATCTCGTTTTTCAAGTTGACGAAATCTCGTTTTTCAAGTTGACGAAATCTCGTGAATAACGAGATTTCGTATTTGTTGATTCTGTTGAAAGTCTTTGTTTTTCAATTATTTATATGGATTTTTGAACTGGTACAGCTCCTGCAATAGCTGACATGAACCGGCCGGCAACGGCCCAGCCCAGTCAGCGCCAGCCTCACCAATTTGGGGCAGGCCATCGCAGGAGTGATCACGATGAGCGTCAACAGCCTGGACGATCCATTCAGCCCCGACAGCGAGCTGTCCCATGCCGCCGGGTGTGCCTGTCAGCGTTGCACGCCCAGTACCGCTGCGCTGCCCGATAGCAGCGAGGCGATGCTCGACCGCGCCGTGGAGAACGCCATCGTGCGCGGTGTGTTCGGCCATAACGATTTCTCCCGGCGCAGTTTTATGGGAATGATCGGTGGCGGTGTCGCGGCGGCGATTCTGGGCAGCATGATCCCGCTGGACGCGGTCAAGGCAGCGGTCAAGGACAGCCTTGGCCCGTTGGAGAAGACCAAGCTGAAGATCGGCTTCGTGCCCATCACCTGCGCCACGCCGATCATCATGGCCGAGCCGATGGGCTTCTACGCCAAGTACGGACTGGAGGTGGAAACGGTGAAGACCGCCGGCTGGGCGGTGGCGCGCGACAAGTCGCTGGCCGGCGAATACGACGCCTCGCACATGCTCTCGCCGATGCCGCTGGCCATCAGCCTGGGGTTGGGTTCGACGCAGACGCCTTTCGTCATGCCAGCGCTGGAAAACGTCAACGGCCAGGCCATCGTGCTCGGCATGCAGCATCAGGACAAACGTGATCCGAAGCTGTGGAAGGGCATGCGCTTCGGTGTGCCGTTCGAATACTCGATGCACAACTTCCTGTTGCGTTATTACGTCGCCGAACACGGCCTGGACCCGGATCGCGACATCCAGATTCGTGTGGTGCCGCCACCGGAGATGGTCGCCAACCTGCGCGCCGGCAACCTCGATGGCTTCCTCTCGCCGGATCCGTTCAACCAGCGCGCGGTATGGGAGAAGGTCGGCTTCATCCACCTGCTGACCAAGGAGTTGTGGCCGGGCCACCCGTGCTGCGCCTTCGCCTGCAGCCAACGCTTCGCCAGTGAGAATCCCAATACCTATGGCGCGCTGCTGCATGCACTGATCGACGCCACGCAATACTCCTCCAAGGCTGAGAACCGCAAGGCGGTGGCCGAGGCGATCTCCACCCGCAACTACCTCAACCAGCCGGTGCCGGTGGTGCAGCAGGTGCTCAGCGGGCGCTATGCCGACGGCCTGGGCAACATCCATGACGAGCCGCAGCGCATCGACTTCGATCCGTTCCCCTGGCAGTCGATGGCGGTGTGGATACTCACCCAGATGAAACGCTGGGGCTATCTGCAGGGGGATGTCGACTACCGCAGCATCGCCGAGCGGGTGTTCCTCGCGGCTGACGCCGGCAAGGTGATGAACGATCTCGGCCTGCCGGTGCCGGCCGATGCCTACAAGTCCTTCAGCGTGATGGGCAAACCCTTCGATCCGGCCGATCCGGACGGTTACCTGGCCAGCTTCGCCATGCGGAGGTCGTGATGAAAGCGTCCATTTCCCTGCGCGCGGCGGTTCTCTCCGCGGTGTTGCTGGTGCTGCTGCTCGCCATCTGGGAGGTACTCTGCCGCGTGCCCGCCAGCGCCGCAGTCAGTGCCGATGACGAATACGCCCTGCTCATGGGCGAAACCGAGCAGGAGGCCCGCGTGCCGCCGCCCTCGGTGGTGCTGGCACATGCCTACGCCGAACTGAGCCAGCCGTTCTATGACAACGGGCCGAACGACAAGGGTATCGGTATCCAGCTCGCGCACTCGCTGTACCGGGTGTTGACCGGCTACCTGCTGGCGGCGCTCGTAGCGATCCCCATCGGTTTCGTCATCGGCATGTCGCCACTGATGTACCGCGCGCTCAACCCCTTCATCCAGATCCTACGGCCGATCTCGCCGCTGGCCTGGATGCCGTTGGCGCTGTTCGTGATCAAGGATTCGCAGACCTCGGCGATCTTCGTGATCTTCATCTGCTCGGTGTGGCCGATGCTGCTCAACACCGCCTTCGGAGTAGCGGGCGTGCGTCGCGACTGGATCAACGTCGCCCGTACTCATGAGCTGAGCCCGCTGCGCACGGCGTTCAACGTGATCCTGCCCGCCGCGATGCCGACCATCCTCACCGGCATGCGCATCTCGGTCGGCATCGCCTGGCTGGTGATCGTCGCCGCCGAGATGCTCGTCGGTGGCACCGGGATTGGCTACTACGTGTGGAACGAGTGGAACAACCTCAACCTGGCCAGCGTGATCTTCTCGATCCTGATGATCGGCGTGGTCGGCATGCTGCTCGACCTTCTGCTGGGCAGCGTCGCCCGTCTCGTCAGCTACCAGGAGTAATGTCATGTCCCGCTATTTTCTCGACGCCCGCCGCCTGGCCAAACGCTTCCCGCAACCCGGCAGCGAGCCGCTGACGGTCTTCGAAGACGTCAGCTTCGGCCTCGACCAGGGCGAGTTCGTCTGCATCATCGGCCACTCCGGCTGCGGCAAGTCGACCATCCTCAATGCACTGGCCGGCCTGGACAGCTTCAGTGAAGGCACGCTGGAAATGGCCGGCAAGGAGGTCGCCGGGCCCAGCCTCGAACGCGGCGTGGTGTTCCAGAACTACAGCCTGCTGCCCTGGCTCAGCGCGCTGGAGAACGTCGAGTTCGGCGTGCGGGCGCGTTTTCCCCAGTGGTCGAAGGAGCAGCGCCGTGCACACAGCCGCAAGTACCTGGAAATGGTCGGTCTGGGCGGCTCCGAGGCGCGCAAACCGGCGCAACTATCCGGCGGCATGCGCCAGCGCGTGAGCATCGCCCGCGCCTTCGCCACCCAGCCGCAGTTGTTGTTGCTCGATGAGCCCTTCGGCGCGCTGGATGCCCTGACCCGCGGGGTGATCCAGGACGAGCTGATCAAGATCTGGAGCGCCACCAAGCAGACGGTGTTCATGATCACCCATGACGTCGACGAAGCGATCCTGCTTTCCGACCGCATCCTGCTGATGACCAACGGCCCGCAGGCGCGTATCGCCGAGTCGGTGCGCATCGACCTGCCACGGCCACGGCAGCGCGACCAGGTGATTCATCACCCGGCGTACTACCGCATCCGTAACCACCTCGTGGACTTTCTGGTGAACCGCTCGCACGAGCTGCGCGGCCGCACGGTGGCCGATGAGCAAGGCTTCCCACCCGAAATCAACCCCGCCCTGGACGAGCCGGCACCTGCCGCCAGGGTCGTACCTCTGACCCCCGTGAAGGAGTTTCACCATGGATAAGCAACAGATGCGCACCACCATCACCGCCGCCAAGGAGCGCCTGGGCCTGGACTGGGCTGCGCTTGGCCAGGGCATCGGCATGTCGCCGGTGTGGACGACATCGGCCTGCCTGGGCATGAACAGCATGCCCAAGGCGCAGGCCGATGCCTTGTGCGAGATGCTCGAATTGCCGGATGAGGTGTCCACTGCACTGCAGGCGTTCCCGCATAAGCACTGGGACAAGGCCGTGCCCACCGACCCGTTGATCTACCGCTTCTACGAGATGATCAACGTCTACGGCGAGACCATCAAGGAACTAATCCACGAGGAGTTCGGCGACGGCATCATGAGCGCCATCGACTTCAGCATGGACATTTCCCGCGTCGCCGACCCCAAGGGTGACCGCGTGCAGATCGTGCTCAACGGCAAGTTCCTGCCCTATCGCAGTTGGTGAATCGTCGCGGCATATCGTCGCGAAGGACAAAAGGCACGGCACCCGCCGTGCCTTTTGTTTTGCGGTCTGCGAAAATGCCCGCACTTTTTTCTAGGACTCTGCCATGACCGCCCTGAAGAACGACCGTTTCCTGCGTGCCCTGCTCAAGCAACCCGTGGATGTCACGCCGATCTGGATGATGCGCCAGGCCGGCCGCTATCTGCCGGAGTACCGCGCGACCCGGGCCAAGGCCGGCGACTTCGTGAGCCTGATGAAGAACCCGGAGCTGGCCTGCGAGGTCACCATCCAGCCGCTGGATCGTTACCCGCAGCTGGATGCGGCGATCCTGTTCTCCGACATCCTCACCATCCCCGATGCCATGGGCCAGGGCCTGTACTTCGAGACGGGCGAAGGCCCGCGTTTCAAGAAAGTGGTCAGCAGCCTGGCCGACATCGAGGCGCTACCGGTGCCGGATCCGGAGAAGGATCTGGGCTATGTGATGGACGCCGTGCGTACCATTCGCCGTGAACTCAATGGCCGCGTACCGCTGATCGGCTTCTCCGGCAGCCCATGGACGCTGGCCACCTATATGGTCGAAGGCGGCTCGTCGAAGGACTTCCGCAAGACCAAGGCCATGCTCTACGACAACCCGCAAGCCCTGCACGCGCTGCTCGACAAGCTGGCGCAGTCGGTCACTGCCTACCTCAACGGGCAGATCCTGGCCGGTGCGCAGGCGGTACAGATCTTCGATTCCTGGGGCGGCGCGCTGTCGGCGGCGGCCTATCAGGAATTCTCCCTGGCCTACATGAAGAAGATCGTCGACGGTCTGATCCGCGAGCACGATGGTCGTCGTGTGCCGGTGATCCTGTTCACCAAGGGCGGTGGCCTGTGGCTCGAATCCCTGGCCGACACCGGCGCCGAAGCACTGGGCCTGGACTGGACGTGCGACATCGGCAGCGCTCGCGCCCGTGTCGGTGCCAAGGTCGCCCTGCAGGGCAACATGGATCCGGCGGTGCTTTACGCCAAGCCGGCGGCAATTCGTGCGGAGGTGGCGCGCATCCTGGCCGCCTACGGTGCTGGCAGCGGCCATGTGTTCAACCTTGGCCATGGCATCACCCCGGAAGTCGACCCGGCTCATGCTGGCGCCTTCTTCGAGGCCGTGCACGAGCTGTCCGCGCAGTATCACCAGTAAGCCGCAGCCGGGTGGCCAGGCCTTTCCGCCTGGCCGCTAGCGATCCCCGGCGCGTGGTGCAACGGGGGCTAGGCGTTCCTTGTTCTTGCGCGGTGCAATCAGGCGCACACTGATCACGCTGTCCGCCGTGCCATGCTCGAACAGGCTGTCGCTGGGTTTGGGTTTGCCGCCGAAGAGCGACGGATTGCCGGAGAAGCCGACCGGCTCCAGCGGGATGCCACGCGGGCTGAGATCCAGCTGGCCGTTACCGTTGCTGTCCTGGAACACCTGTACGGCATAGCGACCGGGCGGCAGATCGCTCAGGCGCAGTGGTGTTTGCGTACCCTGCAGTTCGTGCAGGCTGGGCTGCCAGTCCTGCTGGTCGGCAGGTACCAGTGCCAGGTACAGATTTGCCTGATCCTGCTTGCCTTCTACCCTGATCAGCAGGTCGCCTGCCTGGATCGACTGGCAAGCGAGTAGCGGAACCAATAGGCAAAGTTGGCACAGGCGGGTTACGGTTTGAAGAAGTCTCTGTGGCATAATTTGCACATTTTGCAGGGAATGCGCCGCGAATGCGTCATGTTTTAGTCGTCCACTTCTCACAGACTGGCCAATTAGACCGCTTGGCGCAATCGGTCTGTGCGCCCCTGCGCGAGTGCGACGGCATCGAAGTGGATTTCCTGGCGCTGCAACCTGCCCAGCCTTTCCCCTTTCCCTGGCCCTTTCTCGGCTTCTTTCGCATCTTTCCGGAAACCGTGCTGATGAAGCCGCAGCCCTTGCGGCCGCTGGCCGTGGATGCCGACAAGCGCTACGACCTGGTAATCCTGGCCTATCAGGTCTGGTTCCTCTCGCCCTCGCTGCCCTGCACCAGCTTTCTCGCCTCGCCCGAAGCCGCTAGTCTGCTCAAGGACACACCGGTGGTCACGCTGATCGGTTGCCGCAACATGTGGCTGATGGCCCAGGAGAAGGTCAAGGCGCGTCTGCAGGCGTTGGGCGCGAAGCTGGTGGACAACGTCGTGCTGACCGATGCCTGCGGCACGGCCGCGAGTTTCCTGGCCACGCCGCTGTGGATGTTCACCGGCCGGCAGAAGCCCTATAGCTGGGTACCACGCGCCGGCATCGACGAGCGGGAATTGGCGGCTGCCAGCCGTTTCGGCGACGCTATGGCGCGCCGGCTGCTCGCTGACCAACAGCCCATCGAGACACCGATGCTCGCTGGCTTGGGCGCCGTGAAAGTGGATGAAAAACTGATCGCCAGCGAGAAGGTCGGCAATCGCAGCTTCACCCTGTGGAGCCGCCTGCTGTCTGCGCTCGGCCCGCAACAGAGCCGCCGACGTGGCGCCGGGCTGGTGCTGTACATCGTATTCCTGATTTGCCTGATCCTGACCGTGGTGCCGATCACCGCGCTATTGAAAAAATTGCTGGCGCCGCTGTTCAAGGCGCGTATCCAGCGAGAGAAGGCCTACTTTGCCGGCCCGTCCGGCGAGTGAAGTGACCCGAGGTAAGACCGTGGTAACCCCTGTATTCATCAACCGGATCAGCGCCTGCCTGCCGCACGAGCCCGTGGACAACGAGCAGATGGAAGCGCGCCTGGGCATGGTCGGCGGCAAACCGTCGCGTGCACGCAAGCTGGTGCTGCGCCGCAATGGCATCGTGCAGCGTCACTACGTGATCGACCCGCGCACCGGCGAGCCGAGCATGAGCAACGCCCAGCTCAGCGCCGAGGCCATTCGCGGCCTGCAGGGCGACGGCTTCGCGCTGAGCCAGCTCGACTGTCTGGTGGCCAGCACATCGTCGCCGGATCAGGTGATGCCGGGCCATGCCGTGATGGTGCATGGCGAGTTGGGTAATCCGTCCTGCGAGGTGGCGACCACCGCCGGCATCTGCCTGTGCGGAATGACGGCGCTGAAATATGCCTGGATGAGCGTCGCCAGTGGCGAGAGTCGCCATGCCGTGGCCTGTGGCTCTGAGGTCGCTTCGACGTTGATGCAGGCGCGCAACTTCAACGCCGAGTACGAGAGCCGTGTCGATGAGCTGGAAAAGCACCCGGAGATCGCTTTCGAGAAGGATTTCCTGCGCTGGATGCTTTCCGATGGTGCTGGTGCGGTGTTGTTGCAGGATCGCCCGAATTCGAACGGCCTGAGCCTGCGCATCGATTGGCTGGATATCTACTCCTTCGCCGATCAGATGCCGCCCTGCATGTATGCCGGTGCCGACATGCAGGACGATGCCCTGCGTGGCTGGAGCCGTTACGACGCCGACGAGCGTGCCAAGCAGTCGGTGATGGCGATCAAGCAGAACGTCAAACTGCTCAACGAGAACATCGTCAAGTTCACCGTGGAAGAGGCGCTCAAGCGCATCATGGCGCGCCGTGAGTTGCGCGTGGCGGATATCGACTGGTTCCTGCCGCACTATTCCTCGGAGTTCTTCCGCGAGCCGCTGGCCGTGGGCCTAGCCAATGTCGATCTGCCGATCCCAATGGAACGCTGGTTCACCAACCTGACCAGCAAGGGCAACACCGGCGCGGCGTCGATCTTCATCATCCTCGAAGAGCTGTTCAATGGCGGGCGCCTGCGCAGCGGCCAGAGGTTGCTCTGCTACGTGCCCGAAAGCGGGCGCTTTTCCAGTGCGTTCATGCACCTGACGGTGGTTGGCGATGAAGCTTGACGAAGTCCCGCAGGATCCCGGCTCCGCCTATGGCGGGCACAGCAAGCTGCTTTACGCGGTCGATGAAAGCGGTCACTACCAGGGCGCGCAGAGCGTCGGCTGGGATCCTGAGTCCTACGCTACGCAACTGGCCGTCGCCGAGTTGGAGGAACAGGAAGCCGAGGCCCTGGCACTCTGGCAGCGTGGCGAGCTGTCGCCGCTCAAGTGCCTGATGTACCGCTACCGCATGGACGAGCCGGCGCTGTCGCAGATCACCGGCCTGTGGCAGTGGCGGGTACGCCGGCACTTTCGCCCGGAAATCTATCGCCGCCTGAGCGCCTCCGTGCTGGCGCGCTACGCCGAAGCCTTCGGCCTGACCGTCGACGAGTTGCGTCGCTACCAGAGAGAGTTGCCATGACCGCGTTCCAGCACCGCCAGAGCGCCCACTGCGAAAGTGGCGTCATGGCCAGCCTACTCACCCATGCCGGTTTGCCGATGAGCGAGCCGATGGCCTTCGGCCTGGCGTCTGGTCTGGCCTTCGCCTACTTGCCCATCGTCAAGATCGGCGGCATGCCGCTGATTGCCTATCGTATGCCGCCGCGCCACCTGATCAAGACGCTGAGTAAACGCCTGGGCGTACGTCTGACCAGCCGCACCTTCGCCAATCCCGAGCAGGGCCGGGTCGAACTCGACCGGGTGCTTGATAGTGGTCGGCTGGCTGGCCTGCAAAGCTCGGTGTTCTGGCTGCCGTACTTCCCGCCGGAGATGCGTTTCCACTTCAATGCGCACAACCTGCTGGCCTACGGCCGCGAGGGTGACGAGTACCTGCTCAGCGACCCGGTGTTCGAGGAGCCGGTGCGCTGCGCCAGCGCCGATCTGCAAAAGGCGCGCTTCGCCAAGGGCGCGCTGGCGGCCAAGGGCCTGATGTACTACCTCGACGACGTGTCTCCGGAGCAGGACTGGGAACGCCTGATTCGGCAGAGCGTGCTGTCCACCTCGCGCATTCTCGACGGCATGCCGCTGCCGTGGATCGGCATTCGCGGCATCCAGCACCTGGCCAAATGCGTCGAGGCGCTCGACCCGGCGCAGAGCAAGTACAACCGCCTGTACCTCACCCATATCGTGCGCATGCAGGAAGAGATCGGTACTGGCGGTGCAGGCTTCCGCTTCATGTACGCCAGTTTCTTGCAGGAGGCCGGCGAGAAGATCGGTGACGCCAGTCTGCAGGAGGCATCGTCGCGCCTGACCGCGGTGGGCGATGACTGGCGCCAGTTCGCCTCGGCCTGCGTTCGCGCCAGCCGCAGCAAGGGCGAGGCGCCGGACTTCCGGCCGATCGCCGAGATGCTCAGGGGTATCGCCGGGCAGGAGCGGGTGCTGATGAAAGAGTTGGGCGCCTGGGCCAAGCGCAAGGCGTGAGGTGGGGGCTCTTGGTTGTGGTGGGCTGAAGCGGATCGCCGCCCGGTCCACCCTACAACTACCAGCACCGTAGGGTGGGCTTCAGCCCACCAATGCCATCGATAAGTCAGGCTAGAGCTGTATATGCAGCACTTCGATGCCTGCCGTCAGCTCGGCAAAGTCCTGTGCTTTCGTTGGCGCCTCGACCAACACCGCCTGCGCCTGAAAATCCCCGTTCTCGTCGATCACCACCAGCAACGCCTGGCTGATGGCTCCATCGGCCAGATCCAGGGCAGCCAGCATTTGTAGCTGTTTCCACACGTTGGCCCCGGCGCCGATAAACAGGTTCGGCCCCTCCAGCCCCAACTGGGCGGCGACATGGAAGCCGGCGGCGTTGCTCACGCTGTTGACGAATTCGAAGGGCTTGGGCTGGCGCTTATGTACGCAGACCGCATCGAGCAGTGCGCCCATGGTGGCGCGGGCCGGGTGGCGCGAGGCCAGATAGAGGCCGCAGTCGCTACGTACCTGCGCCTTGAGAGGGGCGCTACACAGCAGTGCCTGCAGGATCATGCGGTCGATACGTCGTGGCGGCGCGGCCAGCCATTGGCCCAGAGCAGCCTTGAGATCCTTGTCGGAGCAGCTCGCATTTCCGCGAACGCTGCAGGCGGCGATGACCGTCTTCATACCTGGCTCTCCGCGCAGCGTTGCAGTACCAGGCTGGCGTTGTTGCCACCGAAACCGAAGAAGTTGGCCAGCAGCAGGCTGTCCGCTGCCACGCAGGTTGGCTCTGCGCTGAGCGGCAGCAGGGCTTCGGCGGCATAGTCCAGACCTGGCAGGTTGGCGAGGTTCTCCACCAGCAGCAGGGTCTCGCTGAGACCGCAGGCGCCCAGGGTATGGCCGAGCCAGGGCTTGAGCACGCAAAGTGGCGGCAGGGCGTCGCCGAACAGCAGGCGCACGCCATTGCTCTCGGCGCGGTCGTTGGCACCGGTGGCGGTGCCGTGCAGTTTCACCAGGCCGATCTGCCCGGCGTCGACGCCAGCGCTGCGCAGTGCCTCGCGCATCACCCAGTCGATATGGCTGCCGTCTTCGCGGGTGGTGGTCAGGTTGCTGGTGTCGCAGGCGCTGAAGCCGCCGAGCAGCTTCGCCAGTGGCGCCGTACCCGGTTCGCGCGAGAGCAGGGTGGCGGCATAGGCTTCACCGAGGATCAGACCATCGCGCTCCGGATGGAAGGGGCGGTAGGCGCCGCTCGGGCTGGTCAGGTCGAGGGCGCCGAAGCCTTGTTGGGCGATGGCACTGGGTGTCTCGAACGCCAGAACCAGAACGCGCTGGTAGAGGTCGGCCGCCAGCATCCGTGCGCCATACAGCAGGCCATTGGCCGCGCTGGTGCAGGCGGTGTTGAGGGTGAAGGCGGCGGCGAAGCCCCAGCGCTGACGCAGGTCTTCGGCCAGCAGGTCGAGTGGGGTCGAATCTTCCGGGCGAAAGCCGCCTTCTGCGGCGATCAGCTGTTCCAGGTCGTCGATATCCAGGCTGGTGCTGGCGATGATCAGCAGGCAATCATCCAGCTCGCCCGGCTGTTCGCCTAGGGTTTCGCCGAGCAGTCGGTCGCAGCGCTGCTGGCGGCTTTCACCGCTGCCGCTGACGGCCAGATAAGGGCGCGGCTGACGCAGTTCATGCAGCAGGAACGAGTCGGGCGCAGGCAGTCGGCCACTTTGCAGGGCAGCGCGGGCGGCGCGCAGGTCAGCACTCAGGGCGCTGTGCAGGGCGCCGCGCTGGATGTAAATGGGCGTCACTGCTTCTGCCTGATAAAGGCCGCGATGCTGGCGATGCTGCCGAGGATACGCCGTCCGTCCTTGGCCCCTTCGATGCGCACGCCATAGTGCTGTTGCAACGCCAGGGAGACCTGCAGGGCATCGAGGCTGTCCATGGCGATACGGCTCTGTTGGCCGAACAATGGCTCGTCATCGGTGATGCTCTGCCAGTCGATATCGTCTTCCTTGTCGCACTCACGGATCAGCAATTGCTTGAGTTCTTGTTCTAGTAGTGTGTCGTCCATTGCGTTTGCTGTACTCGTTTGCGGAACAGGTAAAGCCCGCCACCGCCCAGCACCAGGGCGAACAGCAGAAGACGGGCACAGTCAGGGGCGATGTCGGCCAGGCTGCCCTGGCCTACCAGCAGGGTCAGGAAGGCGTCCAGCGCCCAGCTCATCGGTGAGATTTCCGCCAGTTGGCTCATGGCCTCGGGCATCACGCTCTTGGGCACCATGATGCCGCCAATGGCGGCGAGGATGATATTGAGACCGCCGCCGAGCAGCAACGCCTGTTCGCCGCTACGGGCCAGGGCGGCCAGCAGCAGACCCAGGCTGCAGGCAGCCAGGCTCAGGCTCAGCGCCAGCAGCACGTAGCCCAGTGGCGAACCGGGCAGGCTCAGGCCGCTGAGCCCGAGCAGCGGTAGCACGTATACGCCGATGGCCAGCAGCAGGGCGAACTGCAACAGATTGATTGCCAGGTAGGGCAGCAGCTTGCTCAGCACCAGGGTCGTGGGGCTCAGGCCCAGCGCGCGAAAGCGCAGCAGGGCGCCGCTCTGCTGTTCACGCTGGAAGCCGCCGGCCATCGGCAGGGCGACGAAGAACATGCCGAAGATCAGCCAGGCCGGTACGCTCAGTTGGCTGGCGTTGGCCTTGCCGCTGAGTTCGCCGCTGGCCAGCATCTGCCGTTCGCTGATCTCGCTCTGGGTGCGCTGGCGGATCAGTTGCCAGCGTTGTTCGGTGCTCATGTCCGCGTCCAGCGCGTCGCTGTCTTCCAGGTAGGCCAGCAGGCGAGTCTGCGCCAGGGCGATGTTCAGCGCTGCACGCAGGCGCTGGCGCGTCTGGCCATCGGTACGTGGGGGAAAGCTCAGCGTGGGGCCGATGTGAGGCGTTTCCAGCAAGGTCTCGGAGAAGTTCCTGGCCAGGCTGATGCGGGGCAAGGGCTCTTCGCTGCTGGCGAGCAGATTGCTGCCAGGCAACTGTTCCTGCAGCGCGTGCTGGAAGAACGCGCTGGCTTCGCTGCCTTGTTCGATCTCCAGCACCAGGCTCAAGGGCGGCGGCTGGTCACGCAGGTAATTGGACAGCGCGGCGGCCATCAGCACGAGAAACAGGATCGGCATGATGAACAGCACGGCCAGTGCATGCGGGTCGCGCAGCAGCAGCAGGCATTCCTTGCGCACCAGTGTCAGCGTCGGGCTCACAGGCGGCCTCCGTTGAGGCTCAGGTAGAGCTGTTCCAGTGATGGTCGGCCGAAGCGCAGCAGGCTCGGTGGGGTCGGCTGCGCGGCGATGAACTGGGTGATCGCCAGCAATTGTCGGCTGTCCAGATTGCCGATGCGCAGGCCGTCGGGCAGCGTCTCGGCGTTCAGTTGCAGCTGGTCGAGCAGCTCCTGAAAACCAGTGGGAACCTGCTCCGGCCATTCCAGCAACAGGCCGTGGCCGCCATCGAGTAGTTGCTGCTTGTCCACATCGAGGCGCACCTTGCCTTCGTGCAGCAGCAGGATGCGCCCGGCCACACGCTCGACCTCGTCCAGGTAGTGGCTGGTGTAGATCACCCCATGGCCTTCAGCGGTGAGCCGCTCGACCGCATCTAGCAGCATCTGCCTGCTGGCGGCATCGACGCCGACGGTGGCTTCATCGAAGAGGTACAGGCGCGCGGGCTGGAGCAGGCCGATGGCGAAGTTCAGGCGGCGCTGCTCGCCACCGGACAGGCGCGCGGCGCGGCGTTGCAGCTTGTCTTCGAGAGCGCTGCTGGCGATGCACAACTCCAGACGCTGGCGGCGCTGTGCACCGTGCAGACGGTAGAGATCGGCGAACAGCGCAAGGTTCTCGGCCACCGTGAGTTCGCCGTAGAACGCCAGTTGCTGTGGCACCAGGCCCAGGCTGCGCGGGCCGTGCCAGCGGATTTCACCCTGTTGCAGGGGCAGCGTATCGCTGAGCAGGGCCAGCAGCGTGGTCTTGCCGGCGCCGTTGCTGCCAAGCAAGCCCAGGCATTGGCCTTCCTGCAGTTGCAGGTCGATGTTGTGCAGGGCGAAGGTATCTGCGCCCGGGTAGCGGAAGCTGACGTCACGTAGCTCAAGCACGGACGAGTACCAGCAGCAGTTTGCCATCCAGCAGCGGCTGCGCACCGGCATGGATGGCGAAGGCATAGAGTGCGCCGGCCGGGCTCAGCGCCTCCTGTTGGGCGCTGACCAGCAGCGGTTCTGCACTGCGTGTGACCGGGTGCAGATTGAGCTGGGAAAGTTTGCCGACCAGGGCCATTTCAATGGCATCCGCTTCGCCGTATAGGGCACCATGTGCGGCGCAAAGTTGGGCCGCGGCTTCGAACAGCAGGCAAGGCGAGGCATTTTCGCCAAGCTTGTCGAGGTGATGCCAGGCGCTGAGACCGCGGATAGTGAGGTTGTCGTGATCGACCAATGCATCCAGCCAGAGAGCATCGCCCTGGTGCGGCAGCAGTGTGTGCAGTTGGGTGCGATCCATGGCAGGCGGTCAGGAATTACGGGCGACGCAGTGTAACAGAGGCAGGGATAGAGGGAGGATGCAGTGACGATCTGGCAGTTGGTGGCTTTTGTGATGCTCAGCGCAGTGCTGGTGGGAATTTCCTGGCGCACACTGGGCAATCCGCGCAGTCACGGTTTCTATCGTTTCTTCGCCTGGGAAGCGATGGCGGTGATGCTGGTGTTCAATGCGCCGTCCTGGTTCGGCGACCGTGGTGAGTTGAATCAGCGCATATCCTGGGTACTGTTGAGTCTTTCCCTGTTGGTGCTGTTCGCTGGCGTGTACCAGATGCGCCGTTTCGGACAGGCCGGTACGCAACGTCAGGATGATGAGCTATTCGCCTTCGAGCGCACGTCGCAGCTGGTGACGGGCGGTATCTTCCGCTACATCCGTCATCCCATGTACTGCTCGTTGCTGTTGCTGGCCTGGGGCATCGCGTTCAAGCGCATCGATGCGCTGATCGTGCTGCTGGCGGTGCTTTCCAGTGTGCTGCTGTGGTGTGCGGCGCGCTGCGAGGAACGCGAGTGCCTGGACTATTTTGGCGATGCCTATCGCCAGTACATGGGCCGTAGCTGGATGTTCCTGCCACTCGTGCTCTGAGTGGCTGCCGAGAGCAGGAACTGCTCTCGGCCATGCCCTTTGCTTACTTGACCTTGGCGTACTTGGCCTTCAGCGCGACACCGGCCATGATGGCGCCGGCGTGGCATTCGTATTTGCTGTCGTCGCGGTATTCCTTGTTCTTGTAGTTGCTGGCCAGATCGACCACGGCATTGGCGCCTGCGGCCTTGGCCGAGTTCTGCAGTTTGATCAGCGCCGATTGCAGTGCCCAGCTGCAGGCTGCTTCATCGGTCTTGTTGAAGGCGTTGGTCTTCTGGCTGGTGGTGACGTTGGCGTTGATGATCTGTGCGCCAGCCGGAGTCTTGTTCAGGAAGAACTTCACCGAACCGTCGAGACGACCGGCCTGGGTGGCTTCGTTGACCACCGATTGGAAGTCTAGGAAGTGAGCGGTGTCGCGTGCCTGGCTGAGGCCGGGCAGCAGGGCGACGGATAGAAGTGCGGCAGTGGTCCAGACTTTTGCTTTCATGGTTATCTCCTTGAATATCACTGTTGCAGGGATGTCAGGTTCTAGAACGAGGGCTTGCTCAATTCCTGCTGGATGCTGCGATCCAGATTATGGATCCACTTGTTGTAATTGCGATGGATCTTGCCGTTCTTGTAGCCGAGGTTCTGGCTGTCGCGATAGCGGATCGAATAGCTTGATGCGCTATAGGGAATGGTGATCTCGGCCTGGTGGCTACGGCGCTCGATCAACGCCATGATGTTCCCCGGATCGGCCCGCTCGACTGTCCATTGGCGGCTGTGCAGCGCAGCGAGGATAGCTCGGCGCATATCATCCTCACTCCTGACCGCCGAAGCTGGTGTCCGGTTCTCAATGTTCATCACCGGTTTCGACGTACAGGCCGCGACGCCCAGCAGCAGGGCAGCGATAAGACCAAATCGAGTGAAGCGAGACATCATCCGTGTTCCTTGTCTGTTGAAGATCAGCGCCAGCGCTTGAAGATCAGCGAGGTGTTGACGCCGCCGAAGGCGAAGTTGTTGTTCATCACGTACTCATGGCTCATCTGGCGGAACTCGCCGCGCAGATAATCCAGCTCACCGCAGGCCGGGTCGATCTCGTCCAGGTTCAGGGTGTAGACGTAGCTGTCCGAGTTCATCATCTCGATGCTGAACCAGGACTCCAGCGCCCCGCAGGCGCCCAGGGTGTGGCCGAGGTAGCTCTTCTGCGAGCTGATCGGCATCTGCGGGCCGAACAGGCTGCTGGTGGCCAGAGTCTCGGCGACGTCGCCCTGCTCGGTGGCAGTGCCATGGCCGTTGACGTAACCGATGGCGGAAGGTTCCAGGCCGGCGTCATCGAGCGCCAGCTGCATGGCGCCGCGCATGGTCTCCTGCACCGGCTTGGTGGCGTGCTGGCCGTCCGAGTTGCAGCCGAAACCAACGATCTCGGCATGGATGGTGGCGCCACGGGCGAGGGCGTGCTCCAGCTCCTCGAGCACCAGGATGCCGGCGCCTTCGCCGATCACCAGGCCATCACGACCGCTGTCGTAAGGGCGTGGACTGGTGTGCGGGGCGTCGTTCTTCAGACTGGTGGCGTAGAGCGCATCGAAGACCATGGCCTCGGTCGGGCACAGCTCCTCGGCGCCGCCCGCGAGCATCATCTTCAGGCGGCCGAACTTGATCGCCTCGTAGGCATAGCCGATGCCCTGGCTGCCGCTGGTGCAGGCGCTGGAGGTGGGGATCAGACGACCCTTGAGGCCGAAGAAGATGCTGATGTTGGCCGCCGTGGTGTGCGGCATCATGCGGATGTAGGAGTTGGCGTTGAGGCCGTCCGCTACCGAGTTCAGCAGCATGTTGCCGAAGGCCTTGACCTCCTCGGTGCTGCCGGTGGACGAGCCGCAGGCCACGCCCATGCGTCCGTCTGAAATGCATGGGTCGCCGAGCAGGCCGGCGTGCTCCAGGGCGCGTTCAGCCGCGAACACCGCCAGCTTGGACACCCGGCCCATGCTGCGGGTCTGCTTGCGATTCCAGTGTTTGGGCTGGACGAAATCGTCCACCGGGCCGCCCAGGCGGGTGTTCAGCTCGGTGAAGCGATCCCATTCATCCATGCGGCGGATACCACTCTGGCCAGCCTTGAACGCGGCCGAGATGGTTGGCCAGTCGCTACCCAGCGAGGTGATACCGGCCATACCGGTGACGACGACACGTTTCATCAGCACAAACCACCATTCACCGCGAGAACCTGGCGCGTAATGTACGCCGCCTCGCTGGACATCAGGAAGTTCACCGCTCCGGCCACTTCCTCCGGCGTGCCCATGCGGGCTGCCGGAATCATCTTGAGAATCTCGTCCACCGGTACCAGCTCGTCGAGAATTTCGGTATCGATCAGGCCGGGCGCGACGCAGTTGACGGTGATCTTGCGCTTGGCCAACTCGATTGCCAGGGCCTTGGCGGCGCCGATCACGCCAGCCTTGGAGGCGCTGTAGTTGACCTGGCCGCGGTTGCCGACCAGCCCCGACACCGAAGTGATGCAGACGATACGCCCAGGCGCACGACGGCGGATCATCGGCATGGTCAGCGGATGCAGTACGTTGTAGAAACCGTCCAGGTTGGTGCGCAGCACCTGATCCCAGTCTTCCTCGGACAGCGCCGGGAAGGCGCCGTCGCGGGTCAGGCCGGCGTTGCACACCACGCCGTAGTAGGCGCCGTGTTGCTCGACATCGGCTTCCAGGGCGGCGCGGCACGCGGCGCGGTCGGACACGTCGAATTGCAGGATGCGCGCCTGGCGACCCAGCTCGACGATCTGCGCCTGCACGGCTTCAGCCTCATCGCGGCGCGAGCGGCAGTGCAGTACGAGGTCGTAACCGGAGCGCGCCAGGCGCAGGGCGATGGCGCGGCCGATGCCTCGGCTGGAACCGGTGACCAGAATGGTGGCGGCGGTGGAGGTGTCAGTCATGGGATTGTTCTTGCGGTTCTTGTGGCTCTTGTAAATAGACCGCCGGTTCTGGTGGGCGGAAAACGTTGAGGCGGGCTTCGGCCTGGATGTCCGGGCCAGTCAGGTGGCATTCGAACACGCCCATGCCGTTGTCGTCCTGCAGCGAGCACAGGGCGCGGATGTGCAGTTCGCTGCCGGCGGGGAAGCGCTCGACGTTGCAGGCGTACTTGCGCGTGCCGAGGAGAAAGCCCAGCTCCACCGGCAAACCGGCGCGCCTGGCCTGGATGCCGGCGAAGGCGGCAATGGCCTGGGCCATCAACTCGACTCCGCTCCAGGCCGGCAGGCTGCCGTCGGCGGCGCTGAGCAGGCCGTCGGGGCGCACGACCAGGCGTACCTCGATCGCCTCCGTATCGCAGCTCAGCACTTCATCGAGCAGCACCATGTTGCCGGCATGGGGCACCAGCTCTGCAACGGGCCACAGGCTCATGATGCATCCCCCAGGATCAACGCGACGTTGTTACCGCCGAAGGCAAAGGAGTTGCTCATCAGGTAGCGATCATGGTCGCGGGTGAGACGCGCACCCGGCGGGACGAGTTCAAGGGGCGCCAGCTCGGGATCGTGCTGGCCATCCCAGAGGTGCGGTGGCAGCAGGCCGTCACGGTTGTATTCGCTCAGGGTCAACCAGCAGAAGGCGGCTTCCAACGCGCCAGCGGCGCCCAGGGTGTGGCCGGTCATGGGTTTGCTCGAGGAGCAGGGCAGACCATCGGGGAACAGGGCGCGCACGGCCTTGCTTTCCATCGAGTCGTTATGCCGGGTGGCGGTGCCGTGCAGGTTGAGGTAGACGATTTCGCTGGCGGCGATGCCGGCGCTGGTCAACGCCTTTTCCATGGCCGCACGGGCGCCGAGGCCTTCCGGGTGCGGTGCGGAGATATGGTGGGCGTCGGACGTGGCGCCGCCGCCGAAGAAGGCGATGGGGGCAGGCTCGCGGGTCATCAGGAACAGGGCCGCGGCTTCACCGATGTTGATGCCGTGGCGATTCACCGAGAACGGGTTGCAGGGCTCGGCGGAAACCGCCTCCAGTGACGAGAAACCGTTCAGGGTCAGGCGGCACAGGCTGTCGACGCCGCCGCAGATCACCGCATCGCACAGGCCCTGATTGAGCAAACGATGGGCGCTGAGCAGGGCGCGGGCGCTGGAGGTGCAGGCCGTGGACTGGCAGTACACCGGGCCGCTCAGGCCCAGCCAGTCGGCGAGGAAGGAGGCAGGGGCGGCCATCTCCTGCTGGGCGTAATCGTATGTGGCGGGCAGTTCGCCCTCGTTGATATGGCGGGCAATACTGTCGCCGGCCTCGCGAATGCCCGAGGTGCTGGTGCCCAGTACCAGGCCGACGCGATGGGCGCCGTAACGGGCGATGGCCGCATGCAATTCAGCTTCGATCTGTTGCGCGGCGGCCAGTAGCAACTGGTTGTTGCGGCTGTGCGATGCCTCGAAACCGGCCGGCATGGCGGGCAGATCTGCATGCACGGCGCCTACCGTCAGGCTGCGCTCGGGTACCCAGCCGGCTTCAGCGCGCATACCGCTGTTGTTACCGGCAAACAGCGCATCGGCCACGGCCTGCTTGCCTTCACCGAGGGCGCAGAGCAGGCCGAGTGCATTGAGGTAGCCGGGGGGGGTTGAGCGGGGCATCAGTCGCTTTCTTCCAGGTTCAGTGCGCGTATCCGGTAGTTCAAGCCGGTCTTGCCAAGGGTGAAATCCAGGGGAGCCTGGTAATGGATGTTCCAGTCCGGGGCCAGGCGGCGCTGGTTTGCGCCGTCCTGCTGCCAACTGCCTGCCGGGTAGTCATGCAGTGCATCGGCGCGGGCCAGGGCGAACAGCAGTGCAGCGAACAGCTCACGCGCCTCGGTATTCGGTGGCAGCAGCCCGTCGCCGCGCCACTCACCGGCTTCCAGCAACTGGCGAGCCAGGGGAATACCGAGCGGGTCAAGCAGCGACCAGCGCAGGGCTGGGCCTTCCTGCTGGATCACCAGTAGCCAGTCCTGACGCACGTCCGCCTGCTCACGCTGGATCTGCAGGGTGAGCGGCAGCGCTGCGACCAATGCCGGGGCCGTTTGCGGCACGGGGGTGCGTGCGGCGCAGGCGCCCAGCAGCAGGCTGGCGACGAGCAGGAGTATGCGTGGCATCACGGCTTGCGCGCCACCACGTTGAGCAGCGTTTCGTCGCGTTGTCCGACCGGCTTGGGTCGCATCAGCCCCCAGCGTTCCAGCAGGCCGAAGTCCTTGGCGCGGCTCCACCACAGGTAGGGGTAGGAAATACTGCTCTCTTCGAACTGGAAGCCCTGCGCACTGAGCATGTCCAGATACTGCTCGGCGCTGCGTTGCACGTGCATCGGGTGGCGGAACAGCCAACGTATCACCCAGGTGTCGATGTAGTACTTGGTCGATTCGGCCAGCAACAGTCGACCACCGGGTTTGAGCACGCGCCAGAACTCGGCGAGCGCCTGCTCCTGCTCCACCAGGTGGTGAAGGGTCTGGTGGCAGAACAGCAGGTCGACGCTGGCGTCGGGCAGGTCGATGGAGGCGCAGTCACTGGCGATCAGTTCGACCTCCAG
This sequence comes from Pseudomonas mendocina, assembly GCF_003008615.1. Classification (NCBI taxonomy): domain Bacteria; kingdom Pseudomonadati; phylum Pseudomonadota; class Gammaproteobacteria; order Pseudomonadales; family Pseudomonadaceae; genus Ectopseudomonas; species Ectopseudomonas mendocina. The sequence continues at coordinate 1,565,188 of NZ_CP027657.1, read as the reverse complement.
GCCCAGGCGCTCGGCCTCGCGGCGCGAGCATTCGAGGCTGTGCGGGTCGGCGTCGAGACCGATCATCCGCGCCGGTGCGAAGGCTGCGTTGAGCAGGCCGAAGGAACGGCCCTGGCCACAGCCGGCATCGAGCAGCACCGGCGCTTGCGGCAGCGGGCTGCCGCTCAGGCGCACCAGGTCGTTGATCGCGACCCGCAGTACATGGTGTTGCCAGACATGGCTCTGCAGGAACCAGAAGCCGAAGCGGGTTTCTTCGACGTAGGTAGGCGAGACGGGGCGCAGGGCGTTCATCGACGATCCTTGTTTAGAACCTATTTACGAGCTAGCGAGCTAGAGCCATACAAGGCAGAAATAGGCGAGGAAGCGGAGTTTACGAGTTGTAAATGAGCATTCCGAGCCTGTTTCTAACGCCGTAGGGCCGACGCGCAGCTGATCGTAAGTAGGTTCTCAGGGTTGGGAACACAGCTCGGCCAGTACACGCAGGCGCCGGCGAGGTTCGGAAACATAGGGATTCTTACCGTCCCAGGCGTAGCCGGCAAGGATCGAGCTGATCATGCGGCGAATCTCCGGCGAGGCGTTCTCGTAATAGATCACGTCCTGGAAGGAGCCCTCGTACCAACCTTCGACGTAGACGCGGAAGGTGTCCACGCCACGCTTGAGCGGGATGGCGAACTCGGTTTCCCAGTCCACCGTTTCGCCACCCAGCTGACGATGCAGCAGCCCGGCGGCCATGCTCGCCGAGCGCATGGCGATGGTCACGCCCGAGCTGAACACCGGGTCGAGGAATTCGGCGGCGTTGCCCAGCAGGGCGAAGCCCGGGCCGTGCAGGCTCTTGACGTTGGCCGAGTAACCGTTGATCTCGCGTGCCGGGGTATCCCACACGGCATTGCCCAGTACCTTGCTCAGCGACGGGGTTTCGGCGACGAACTGCTTGAGGCAGGCATCGAGATCCTTCGGGTAGTTCTCGTAATGCTCGGCCGCGGCGACCACGCCCAGCGAGCAGCGGCCGTTGCTGAACGGAATCGTCCAGAACCACACGTCGCGCAGGGTCGGGTGAGTGGTGATGAGGATCATCTCGCGGTTGAAACCGGAGGCCGGATCGATGTTGTCCTCGATGTGGGTGAAGACCGCGCGGCGAACCGGGAAGGCCGACGGCGTGTCGAGGTCGAGCAGGCGCGGTAGCACGCGGCCATAACCGCTGCCGTCGAGAACGAAGGCGCACTCGACCTGGTATTCATGACCGTCGGCCAGGCGGCGTACCGACAGGCGCGGGCAGTCGCCGCTGAAATCGGCGGCGAATATTTCTTCCTCGTAGCGGATTTCTACGCCCTGGCGCTCGGCCTCGTCGGCCAGCAGCTTGTCGAAGTCGGCACGGATGACCTGATAGGTCGAACCCTTGCCCTCGGTGAATTTGTCGCGGAAGTCGAAGCTGGTGTAACGCTCGCCCCAGGCGAATGCGGCGCCGTGCTTGGTCTGGAAACCGGCGGCCTGAACCGCTTCGAGCATGCCGGCCTCTTCGACGAAGTCCAGGCAGTGCGACAGCAGGCTCTCGCCGATGGAGAAACGCGGGAAACGCTGGCGCTCCAGCAGCAGCACATCATGGCCCTGGCGCTTGAGAATGGCGGCGGCGATGGCGCCGGAGGGGCCGGCACCGATGACGACGATCTGACGTTGTTCGAGTTCAGGAGATTTCATAGCGGGCTTTCGCTTCATGATTGGCCACGTGCCGGCCCAGCAGGGCAGGCAACAGAGTAGAGAACAGACTCATCAGCAGCAGGCCGAAGTACACCGTTGAATCAATCAGCTGGAGCTGCAGGAGGAGGTTGAGGAACACGATTTCAGTCAGGCCACGGATGTTCAGCAGCAGGCTTTCGCGCCACTTTATCCGTGCCGACGCGGCCGGGTCTGCCCAATGCAGGCCCAGCCAGCTGCCAAGCACCTTGCTGATGACCGGCAGCGCCAGCAGGGTACCCAAGACCAGCCAGGAGAGATGTTGATCCAGGCCATGGAAATCAACGCGCAGCACGCCGTAAGTGAGAATCAGCGGAACCGCGATGCCATTCATCAACAGCTTCCAGTGACGCTGCGCCAACGGCAGGACGAAAGGCTGTTTCAGGTAGCCCAGGCAGAGCATATAGGCGATGCCGAACACCAGTGCGTTGAGCCCCAGTTGCTGGAACAGCAGCATCAGGACGAAGAACGGCAGGCTATAGAACGACGGGTGATGCAGTCTGACGGCGCGCAGCAACAGAGGCAGCAGTGCGGCCAGCAGCGGCCAGAGCAGGGTCGCGGGCTGGCTGCTGCCCTGGGCCAGGCCGAACAGGCTCCAGCACATGAAATCCATCAGGATCGCTGCGTGCAGCAGGCGTTTGGTAGCGGCCGCTGGGTAGCCGATGCTCTGCAGGAACAGATAGAGCACCGGAATGGCGGTGATGGAGAACAGCAGGCCGATACCCACCGCACTCAGCCAGCCACGCTCGCCGGGCAGCAGCCAGAGCGAGCAGGCCAGGCCCGCCAGCATCGGCACGAGAAAGCTCGGCAGGGCGATCTTCACGCAGGCCGGGCTGAGATCGAGGTCGATCACGTCGCTGAGGATGTAGCCCAGTAGCAGCGCAAAGCACAGGCCGTAGGCGAGGTTCAGCCAGTCGGGCGCAAGCAGGTCGCTGGCGCTCAGTTGCCAGTGCGGCTCGGCCCATAGCAACAACAACGCCGGAATGGCCAGCGCGGCCACCAGCAATTGGCCGACGATGGGAATCAGACGACGCCCGCCGATGACCGCGACCAGTGCGTAAATGGCCAGGGCCAGCAACCAGAACAGGACGACGGTCATGGATGCTGCTCCTTCGTTTGCGCGTCACCCGCCCAGGGCGCGAGGAGGAAACTGAAGGCCAGGCCGATGCTGATGGTCAGGCCGAAATTGCTCACTGCCGGTGTGCTCGACACGGCCAGCAGACCGAACGACAGCCAGGTAGTGAGGGCCGACAGCAGGGTACCGAGCAGGCTGGTGGCGGCGCCGCCGACCCGCTCGCGGATCAGGATGGCGTAGTCGACGCCGATGGCGGTAACCAACAGCAGACCGAATAGGCTGAACAGGGTCAGCGGCTGACCGAGCCAGCCGAGGCTGGCCAGGCTGGCCAGCGCGGCCAGCAGCGATACCGCCAATATGCGAGCGGCCCCGCGGGCGCCGAAGGAGATGCACAGCACGGCGAAGATCAGCAAGCAGGAGGCCAGCTTGAGTTCGGCGGCGCTGACCTGCGTGGCGGCGAACAGGCGATTGAGCTCGCCGAGGCGGTCGACCAGTTTCACCCCGTCTAGCCCCTCGACCTGGGCGGCCAGCAGATCGCTGTTGGTCAATCCTTGCAGGCTGATCAGCCCGGCGACCTGGCCGTCATCGGCGTTGCCCAGCCAGAGCGGGCGCCAGGGTTCGCTCAGCGGCGCGGCGAGCACCTGCTCGATGTTCAGGGTGGGCAGGGTTTGCAGGCGTTGCGCCTCTTGCTCGATGGCCTCTGCAGGGATGCCCAGCTCGGCGAGCGCCGCACTGTGGCGTGGGAGTTGTGCCACCGCCTGGCGCAGTGTGTCCTGTTGTGTGGCCGGTGCGATCAACTGGCTCAGTGCCAGATAGCTCTTCAGTTGGCCTTGTTCTACCAGCGTGTCCAGGCGCTGGCTCAGCACCTGCTGGCGTTGCAGCAGTTGCTCCTCATCGTCACCACGCACGAGGAAGAACTGACTGGTCGGTTGCATGCCGACGATCTGGCTGATGGCTTTCGATTGCTCCAGCAATTGCGGCGGCACGCTGGCCCACTGACGCAGGTCGTCCTTGTGCGAGAGCTGCAGCAGGCCGCCTGCGCAGAATAGGGCGAAGATCAACAGCAGCCTGGGGGTTGGCAGTTTGCGCAGCAAGGCTTCGCGCCAGTCGAGCAGGCGTTGCGCCAGAGCGTGAGGCGGCTGCCAGGGACGTATCTCGGCCTTGCCGAGCAGGGTTGGCAACAGGAACAGCGTGCTCAGGTAGGCGCCGAGCAGGCCCGCAGCGGAGAAGATCGCCACTTGTTTCAGCGCCGGGAACGGCGTGAAGGCCAGGGCCAGGTAGCCGATGACATTGGTCACCAGACCGAGGCTCAGGCCGAGCAGCGTCGCGCGCAGGGCACGCCAGCTATCCCAGGGCTGCAGCGTCCAGCTCTTCGACAGCAGGTGCAGGGGATAGTCGATGGCCACGCCGATCAGGCTGGCGCCCAGTACCAGAGTCATCACATGTATATGGCCGAACACCGCGACGCAAGCCGTGAGCCCGGCGAACACGCCGATGGCGGCGGGGATGAAGGCCAGCAATACGCGTACCCGACGAAATACCAGCAGCATCAGCAGCAGGGCGCCGGCACTGGCGATGCCGCCCATCAGGCTGATTTCGCGAGTGGCTTCGCGCTGGCCGTGGGCGGAATACAGCAGCCCGCTGCTGGCGAGCAATTGGCCGCCGCGTGTCTGCACCTCGTCGCGGGCCTGGGTGACCAGATCGTCCACGGCCAGTGCCAGGTTGCCGTCGAAGGCGTCGGCATTGGTGCGGGCGCGCAGCAGTGCCCAGGTGGTGCCTGCGCTTTCGGCGATCAGGGCGCCGCTCAGATCGACCTGGACATTGTGGTGATGGGGAAGGCTCTTCTCCACCAGGGTGCTGAGGCCGAGCAGGTCATCATTGGTGGCGACCACGCCCTGGCTGCGGAAGGGGTCGAACAGATCCTGAACGCGTCTTTCGATGAAGGCGGCCGGGTTGTCGATCAGCAACTGACGATCGGTAGCCGGCAGTAGTGCCAGACGTTGATCCTGCAATTGCTGGCGTATGCTGGACAGGTCGGCCTGCGGATTCCACTGCACCTTCTCGAACAGCGCCTGCTGCTGCCAGCGCGCGCCCAGCTCGGCGGCCAGCGCCAGGGCTTGCTCGCGCTGCGGGTGGCTGATCAATACCAGCAGTTCGCGGTTGAGTGGCTCCTGCATGCGTTGCACGGCCTGCTGCTCGAGCGCGTCCGGCTTGCCGCTGGGCACCAGCTCCAGCAGGTTGGCCGAGACAGGCGCACCCCCGCGCCACTGCCAGGCAGCAACGAAAACGAGCAGAAGTAGGGCGAGCGGGAAAAGCCGTGAACCCCAGTATTCAACTCTGGAAGTCATGTCGCTCCGCATCGCTCAGGGACTGATCGGCCTGATTGTCTTCCAGGCGCAGCACGGTGCTGTCGCCCTGGGTTTCCTGCAGTTCGATGCGCTGCACCAGTTCACCGCCACTGATGACGATGGTCGTGAACACCTGCTTGAGCAGCACGCTGCGAGGCGTCAGATCGAGCTGCCAGGCCTCGGCGCTGCCGCTCAGGCTGAGTTCGAAGTCCTGGCGCAGGCCGCTGCTGTCGCCCTTGAGTACGGCGAGAAACAGGCGATTCTGCTGTGCGGTGGCGCTTTGCTGGGCGACGAACTGCCAGCCTTGCTCGCTACGCCGGGCGATGCCTTGCGCGTCGATACGGTAATCCTGCTGCAGCGGACGTTCGAGCAGCCAGAGCAGGCCATAGTCCTTGGCCAGGACGAAGTGGCCGCGGCTGGTCAGCGGTTGTGGCAGGGCGCGCAGGTGCTTTTCCTGGATGAAACTGCCGCGCACTACCTCGGGTTTACCGAGCTGCTCGCTGAGCTGGTCGAGGTCGAAGGCCATCGCCAACTGGGCAATGCCCGCCAGCAGTAGCCCGGATGCAATCCGGGACATGTAGCGGGTAATGGGGTGCTTCCCGGATTTCATCCGGGCTACGCATTGACCTTGTCCTTCCGCTTGGCGGTGGGCGCCCGGATGCATGCTGTTCACGCGATGGCCCTCTGCACGGCATCGAGGAAGACCTGTGGCGAGGCAAACTGCATTTCCCGCGTGGCGATTTCCACGGCGACCTGCACGGTGCTGCCGCGGGTCATGCGTTCGCCCGTCTCGGCATCGCTGATCAGGTAATTGATCTTCAGGCGGCTTTCCCACTCCACCAGGTCGGCACGCACGATGATGCGCTGGCCGAACTGGGCGCCGCGCACGTAGCGCACCTGCAGGTCGATCACTGGCCAGGCATAGCCGGAGTCGCGCATCTGCCTGTAGTTGTGGTCGAGCTTGTCGAGCAGGGCACAGCGCGCCTGCTCGAAGTACTTGACGTAGTGGCCATGCCAGACGATCTCCATCATGTCGACGTCATAGAACTGCACCTGCAGTTCGATTTCCGCCTGCAACACGCCTGACTTACGCATGGATGGCTCCTGAGCCGATGGTGCGCATGGCGCGGGTCGTGGGGTGCGCCGTGCGCAGCAGAACAGCCTCAGGCATACAGCCTCCAGTGCTGAGTGCGGATGCGCTCCAGGCACAGGCGCAGTTCGCCTTCCAGGGCGCGGTCTTCGATCACTGGCGGGAAGTCGCTGGCCAGTTGCTTGCGCATGGTAGCCAGTGGTGCGGGAATGTCCTGCTTGCCGGCGCGCTCGCGCAGCCAGACGCCCTGGTTGGCGGCCAGCAGGGTGGCGGCGGCGACCTGTTCGGTCAGTTCCAGGCTGCGCAGGGCATCGCGCGCGGCGATGGTGCCCATGCTCACCTTGTCCTGGTTATGGCATTCGGTGGAACGCGAGAACACGCTGGCTGGCATGGTGTTCTTCAGCGCTTCGGCGGTCCAGGCGCTGGCGCCGATCTGCACGGCCTTGAAGCCATGGTTGATCATCGCCGTTTCGACCGGGGCGCCGGACAGGTTGCTCGGCAGGCCGTGGTTGTAGCGGGTGTCCACCAGCAGGGCGAGCTGGCGGTCGAGCAGGTCGGCGACGTTGCCGACCAGGTTCTTCAGGCTGTCCATGGCGAAGGCGATATGCCCGCCGTAGAAGTGGCCGCCGTGCAGGGTGCGCTCGGTCTCGGCATCGAACAGCGGGTTGTCGTTGGCGCTGTTGAGCTCGGTTTCGATGAACTGGCGCAGCAGACCCAGGCTGTCGGCCAGCACCCCGAGCACGTGCGGTGCGCAACGGATCGAGTAGCGATCCTGCAGGCGGTGCAGCGGTGGCAGTGGCGCTTCGACGGCCAGATCCTGGCGAATCCAGGCGGCGACCTGGGTCTGGCCCGGGTGCGGCTTGGCGGCGAACAGGCGTTCGTCGAAGTGCTCCGGGTTGCCTTCCAGGGCGATGACGTTAAGTGCGGTGATGCGCGTCGCCAGTTTCAGCAGGTAGTCGGCGCGGGCGTAGGCCAGGCAGGCCAGGGCGGTCATCACGGCAGTGCCGTTCATCAGCGCCAAGGCTTCTTTCGGACGCAGGGTCAGCGGTGTCCAGCCGAGCTCCGCATGCACGTCGGCAGCGCTGCGGCGCTCGCCCTTGTACAGCACCTCGCGTTCGCCGCTGAGGGTGGCGGCGACGTAGGACAGCGGGGTGAGGTCGCCGCTGGCGCCAACCGAGCCTTCTTCCGGGATCAAGGGCAGCACGTCGTGATCGATGAATGCCTGGATACGCTCCAGCAGTTCAACTCGTACCCCGGACACACCGTGGCACAGTGACTGCAAGCGGGCAGCGAGCACGGCGCGGGTACTTGGCGCGTCGAGCAGTTTGCCCAGGCCGCAGCCGTGGAAGGTGAACAGGTGCTTGGGCAGCGCTTCGACCTGATGCAGCGGCACGGCTACCACGCAGGAGTCGCCGTAGCCGGTGGTGACGCCATAGATCACGCCTTCCTTGTCCAGCAGGGTGTCGAGAAAGCGTGCGCCCTTGGCGATCTTTTCCCGGTAGGCGGCATCGTCCTGCAACTGTGCGCGGGCCTGGCGCTGCGACAGGGCTACGATGTTCTCGATGGTCAGGGCGCGCTCGCCGAAGATCACCGGCTCAGGCTGGTATGTCGTCATCTCGCTTCCAGAAAGGGTAGAAGTTGAACCATTGTTGCGGTGCGTCCAGGCAGTGTTCGCCCAGGCGCTGCGCGTAACGTTGTGCCCAGCCGTGAACCACCTGGTCGCGCTCGCTGCGCTTCCAGCTCACGGCATCGGCGAAATGTTCCAGGCGCACCTGGTAGCGCCCGTCGATCTTCAGGCAGTGCATCAGCCCGACCGGGCATTGCAGCAGGCCGGCCAGCAACCAGGGGCCTTGCGGAAACGCCGCCGGCAGGCCGAGGAAGTCGACCACCACGCTGCGCCCGCCATGCAGGGGCACGCGGTCGCCGGCGATGGCCAGCCACTCGCCGCGCTCCAGACGTTCGGCCAACTGCAGCATGATCGCCGGATCCAGTTCGCTGACCTGAATCAGGCGCAGGTGGCTGGCGCCGGACTCGCCCAGCAGGCGGTTGAAGCGCTCGGCATGCTTGGTGTGCACCAGCACGTTCATGCACACCTGCTCGCCGAGTTCGGCCAGGGCGCGGCAGACCTCCAGATTGCCCAGGTGCGCGCCGACCAGCAGGCGCCCGCGACCACCTCTATGCAGTTGCCCGCGGATGTCGTCGGGATCGTCCAGTTGCAACTGCTGCAGTGGCAGGCGGCCGTTCCACACATCGAGCTTGTCCAGCAGGCTGTCGGCGAACGCCAGGAACTGACGCAGTACCGAACCGCGGCTGGGACGCAACTCTGGGCGTGCGCTCCAGGCTGCCAGGTTGTGCTGATACTGATGGATGCTGGTGCGCGCGCTGCGGCCAAAAACATAGAAATACAGCACGATCAGATACAGCAGCGGCACCAGAGGGCGACGGCCGAGCAGGCGCGCGGCCGCGACGGTGAAACGCATCAGCAGGAAACTGCCGCGCTCCTTCTGCCGGGCCCAGTGCTCGTTGTGTTCGGCAGCGCTCATGCGGCCAGCCTGCGCCAGAGAATGCGCGGTGCGCGCAGCAGCATGCCGAAGAACAGTCGCGCATGCATGCCGGAGATCAGCAGGTTGTCGTGCCACAGACGAAAGTGCGAAAGCCCATCGGCCGGGTAGTGCACGCGGGTCGGCAGCCAGTGCATCGGCTGTTCGCGCCAGGCCATGCGCACCAGAATCTCGGTGTCGAAATCCATGCGCCGGCCGAGTTTCACCGTATCGAGCAGCGCCAGGGTGGCCGGCAGTGGATAGACGCGGAAGCCACACATGGAATCGCGGATCTGCAGCGACAGGCAGTTGATCCAGACCCAGACATGGGTCAGGTAGCGGGCATACAGGCGCGACTTGGGCACGCTCGCATCGTATTGCGGATAACCGCAGACCAAGGCCTGCGGATGTGCGCGGGCGGTGGCGATGAAGCGATCCAGGGTGCTCAGGTCGTGCTGACCGTCAGCGTCTACCTGCAATGCATGGCTATAGCCGAGGCGTGCCGCTTCGCGCAGGCCGGCCATCACCGCTCCACCTTTGCCCAGGTTGGCGGGCAGGCGCAGCAGATGGACGCCCGCTTGTTGCGCCAGCTCGTCCATGACCGCGGCACAGGTGGCGCTCGAACCGTCATCCACCAGCAGACAAGGCAACCCGGCGCTGCGCAGCTCCCCGACCACGCCAGGCAATGGCCGCTCGTGGTTGTACACCGGAATCACCGCGCAGGGATTGAAGTCAGACTCAGCCATGCGCCTGCTCCAGCAGAACTCGCCCGGAAGAGCAGGCGGCCTCGCCATTGCGGTAGGCGAAGTAGAGCTTGCCGCGTTCGGCATCGAAGCGCAGCGATAGCTGCAGGGTGTCGCCGGGGCGCACCAGCTGCTGGAACTTCAGCACTTCCATGCCGGCGAAACGTGGCGGCAGCTGGGCGATCAGCTGGCGAGCCAGTTGCTGCGCCCAGTCGATCTGCACCACGCCCGGCAGCACCGGGGTCTGCGGGAAATGGCCGGTGAAATGGGCCAGATCCAGTGGTACCTGCAACTGCAGCAGCCATTCGCCGTCGCGTTCTTCGGCGCTGATGGGCTCCACCCGTGTTGGCCGCGGTTCTGCCAGCAGGGCTTCGACCTGACTTTGCGCCAGCTTGCCCTGGCTGCTGTAGGGCAACTCCAGCAGCAGACGCCAGCGGCGCGGCAGGGCGATGGCTTCGCAGTGTTCGGCCAGGTGCCGGCGCAGAGTTTCGGTCACGCTGCGGCGGCCCTGATTGCGCAGGGCATGTACGCCACTGGGGCTCAGCGCCAGCAAGGCACCGAGGAAGGCACGGCCTTCCTGAATGACGCCAAGGCGTGCATCGGCAACCCAGTCATGGCTGATCAGCGCCTGCTCGAGCATGGGCAGGGAGATGCGTTTTTCTTCCAGCTTGACGATGCGGTCGAGACGTCCACGCAGGACGAAACGACCATCGTCACCGATCTCGGCGGCGTCCGCGCTCTGTTCGACATGTCCGGCTGGCAAGTACGGCGAGGCGATGCGCAGGGCGCCGGCCTCATCGAGGCTCAGTTCGACGCCGGGGAATGGCTGCCAAGGCGTGTCGCCCTGACGCCAACCGATACCGCCGGTTTCCGAGCTGCCATAGATTTCCGTCGGCCACTGGCCCAGGCGTTCGTGCAGGGATTCGGCTGCTTCACCGGGCAGCGCGCCACCGGAGGAAAATACCTGCTTCACGCGACTCAGCGCCGGCCAGTCCAGGTTGTCGCCCATGCGCTTGAGCAAGGCTGGGCTGGCTATCCAGGTGAAGTCGGTCTGGCCGAGGCTTACCTGCTGCAGGTCTTCAGGAAAGGGCAGAGCGCGGCGATACAGCGATCGTCCTGCGCACAGCGGCCACAGCAGGCGGAACAGCAGGCCATAGATATGCTGGCAGGCGACGCTGCCGAGGATGGTCGCTTGGCCGAGGTGCGCTCCCCACAAGCGCTCCAGCGCCTCGACCTCATTGGCCAGTTGCGCCAGGCTCTTGTCGATCAGCTTGGGCTCGCCGCTGGAACCCGAGGTGCACAGGGTCAGGCGGCACTGTTCGGGCAGCAGGCGGGCGCCAGGCAGCGGGGCTGCATCCAGCCTGGCCAGGTCATCCAGCCACAGATCGATCTGGGCCGCCAGACGCTGGCGGGTCTGCGTCTGGGCATCGGCCGGCAGCAGCACCTGCACCCCGGCGCGCCAGGCGCCAAGCAGGGCAATGGCCAGTTCAGCGGCATCTTCCAGATACAGCGCCACGCGTTGTACGCCGCGCGTCTGTAGGGCTGCAGCCAGGCGCAAGGCGCGCTCACGCAGCTCTGGATGATGCAGCGCTGGTTCCAGAGCAACCTGGCGCTCATGGTGAGTCTCGAGCAACAGATCGGTGAGGGGCAGCCAGGTCATTCGTGTTTCCTTACCTGCTGGCGAATCAACCATTCGCCAGCGAACAACAGGCCAATCAGGCCGTAAGAGATGAAGCCGGTGTACAGCGTCCACCAGGAGAGCGGAGCCCACATCGCCAGCGCCATCAGCAAGAACGTGTTGCTGAGGAAAAACAGCGTCCAGACCAGGGTCACCTTGCGCGTGTAGCGCACGGCGACTTCCGGCAACTGCGGTTCTCGCAGGCGAGCCATGCGTTCCACCAGCGGCGGGCCGAATTTCAGACTGAGGCCGAACAGCGCCAGCAGCATCAGGTTGAGCAGCACCGGATACCAGCGCAGTAGCGCTGGCTCGTTCGCGACGCCGAGTAGCAAGCAGAACGCCAACGCCGCCACGGCCAGCCACAGCCCACCCGGTCGGCGACGTGCCGTCAGCACACGGGCCAGCCAGAGTCCGCCCAGCAATGCGGCGAACAAACGTGGTGACCAATGCTCCATGCCGTAGTAGACGGCGAAGGGATAGAGCACGCCGGCTATCAGTAACAGCAGGCCAAACAGGCGAGCCATCGGGTCAGTCTTGAGTCTGAGGGACGTCGTTGATCAGGCGGTAGACGGCCTCGACCACATCGCCGACGCTACGCACGCTCTTGAACTCTTCGGCGGCGAGCTTGCGCCCGGTCTGGCGCTTGATGTGGTCGATCAGGTCGACGGCATCGATGCTGTCGATCTCCAGGTCTTCATACAGGCTGGCGTCCAGGGTCACACGCTCGGCATCCAGCTCGAACAGTTCCACCAGGGCGCTACGCAGGGTGACGAAGATTTCTTCACGGCTTTGCATCGGTGAAATCCTCAAGCGGCTTTCTGAGCAGAAACGAATGCAGCCAGGCTCGCGACGTTGGCGAAGTGCTTGCGCGTGTCCTTGGCTTCGGCGTCGATCTTGATGCCGAAACGCTTCTGGATCGCCAGGCCCAGTTCGAGCGCGTCTACCGAGTCCAGGCCGAGCCCTTCGCCAAACAGCGTCTGCTCAGCGCCAATGTCGTCGGCGCTCATGTCCTCCAGGCCGAGGGCATCGATGATCAGGTTCTTGATTTCAAGTTGCAGATCGCTCATCTGAGGCGAGCTCCTTCATAAAGTGTTGATGCAGATGGTCGTTGAGCTTGCGCGAGGCAATCGGCAAAGGGGCCTGCTCGGTGAATTGCCGCGGATCGATATCCTCACCGACCCGCAGGCGAAAGTGGAAACGACGCGACGGAATGCTGTACCAGGGTTCGGCCTTGGTCAGGGTGGTGGGGGTCACGCTGATGACCACCGGGGTCACCACGCTGGCGCCGCGTACTGCAATCGCCGCTGCACCCCGATGAAACTCCGGGTTGGTGCCGGGTACGGTGCGGGTGCCTTCGGGGAAAATGATCAGGGTTTCGCCGCTTTGCAGGGCGCCGGCTGCTTCGTCGAGCATGTCCATGCTGCCGCTGTTGCTGATGTATTGGGCGGCGCGAATCGGCCCGCGCATGCAGGGGTTTTCCCACAGGCTCTGTTTGACCACGCAGTTGGCATCGCGGATGAAGGCGATCAGCACCACCACATCGATCAGCGAGGGATGATTGGCGATGACCACTTGTCCAGGGCGACCCAGGCGTTCCGCACCCTCGACTTCATAGGTGAGCACACCGGTGCGGTACATGAATTCGACGAATACGCGAAACGTCCAGCTGACTACTGCGCGCGCCCGGGTTCGTCGGCGCAGGGTATCGCCGGGTAACAGGCTGAGCAGCGGGAATACCAGCACGCGCAGCAATACACCGCCGATGCCGAACAGGGCGAAGCTCAGTGCGGTGGCGACAAGCCTCCATGCATAAGGCGGGCTGTAAGGGCTCAGGCCTCGTTGCGTGACCAGGTCCATTGACGGTCTTTCCAGTAGTGAATCAGCGTTCGTTGCCCGCCATGCAAGGCGCGCAACAGGTTCAGGGGGTGTGGCCAGGCGGCGGGTAAGCCGGATTCGGCGGGCGCGAGGCTCAAGGTCCAGGTTTTGCCCGGTTTCAGCAGCAGAGCCAGCGCGTAGGAGAAGGGTACGTCATCTATATAGGGCGTGTAGAGGTCAGGCGGTAATTCTTCTGCAATAACCAGTAACACTGCGGGAGCGCCTTCGGCAAGCAGGCCACTGGCTTCGAGCATGGCCTGTTCCAGACCGTCGCCGGCAGCGGCCATGGCGGTCATCTCGCTGTTGTCTTCGCGCAGGATCGACCACAGACCGATGATGGCGTTATGCACCGACAGGCTGAACTGGGTGGGCGACAGGGCTTCACCCTTGGCCAATTCGCTGAGGATGGCCAGCGTGCGCGGGGTTTCGCCATGACGTGAGGCGAATACCAGTGGCAGTGGGCCTTGCCCCTCAGCCAGCGGCCAGGCGACATGGAACAGCATTCGCGCCAACCGACTGAGGCGACGCCGTTGCATGGCGGGGAGAAAACTTACGTCCGGCTGCTGTTGGTCGTCGGGCACGACCACGGGGGCGTTGCACCAGGCACGCCAATCATCCTCTGACTCTAGGCCGGGGGCCCAGGCGCGCAATCCTTCGATCTGGAAATTCATAGCACGAGGCTTTCGCCACTCCGGGCATACAGGTCGGCATGACGAGACGCCTGAAAGAGACGCTAGTCAGTGCCATGGCATAGTGCCGGTACTTATTCGGTCGGGCATTATCTAGATGCACGCGGTACTGTGCAAATGTTGCGCAGCTTCTTCTGATGGGCGGATGATGGCGTTGTGGCCTACGTCTCGTGCTTGTCATGGGCTTTGCATAGAATTCGGAATATTCGAGATCCAGGGAGACCGGCGATGCGACGTGTGGTGTTCAACCAGAAGGGGGGCGTGGGCAAGTCCAGCATCGCCTGCAATCTTGCGGCAGTGAGTGCGGCCCAGGGGTATCGGACGCTGTTGATCGACCTGGATGCTCAGGCCAACTCGACCCACTACCTCACCGGTCTGACTGGCGAGGAAATCCCCATGGGAATCGCCGATTTCTTCAAGCAGACCCTGGCGTCCGGGCCGTTCGCCAAGAAGGGCAAGGTGGACATCTACGAAACGCCGTTCGACAACCTGCACGTGATCACTGCCACGGCCGAGCTGGCCGAGCTGCAGCCGAAGCTGGAGCAGAAACACAAGATCAACAAACTGCGCAAATTGCTCGACGAGTTGGCCGAAGACTACGACCACATCTACCTGGATACGCCGCCTGCGCTGAATTTCTATACGGTATCGGCCTTGATCGCGGCCGATCGCGTGCTGATCCCCTTCGACTGCGACAGCTTCTCGCGCAATGCCCTGTACGGCCTGCTGGCCGAGATCGAAGAATTGAAGGAAGACCACAACGATGGCCTGGAGGTGGAAGGTATCGTGGTCAACCAGTTCCAACCGCGCGCCACCTTGCCGCAGCAACTGCTGGATGAGCTGGTCGCCGAAGGATTGCCGGTGCTGCCGGTGAATCTGATGAGTTCGGTGAAGATGCGTGAGTCGCACCAGGTGTGCACGCCGCTGATCTATCTGGATGCACGGCACAAGCTAACGCAGCAGTTCGTTGAGCTGCACGATCTGCTGAACGCTGCTGATTGAGACCAGCCTGGGCAGCCTGGATGCAAGCTTTCAGCTCTTGCCAAACAAGAACGCCCCGATGATGTCGGGGCGTTCTTGCTTCAGTTGACGCGTCAGAGTTTGTTGGCGGCTTCCTGAGCGATTTCCCGTAGGCCGGCTTCGGTGATGGCTTTCCAGTCGCTATCGGTAACGGCTTGCATGCCATCGCTTTTCAGCGTGACGATCTCCATGTTCGGTTGGCCAGCAGCTTCGATGTTCAGGCGCGACTTGTTGTTGACCGTCACATAGAAGAAGCCGGGCGAAAACCATGACCAGAACTCCTTGACGCGAACCTTCACCTCGGTAGCGCCGGCGGCGTTGGGTGCTGTCACCACGTCATAGCCGGCTTGCCGGTAGGCAGAGGCCACGGACTCTTCGACCAGGGCAGACACGGTGCGGCCAGAGGGCAGCAAAACGTCTCCGAGCGCTTTGCCATAGCCATTTCTCTTACGGCCAAAGGCCCGCTCGGTGATCGAGCGATCAGCGGTTTCCGCATTCTTCAGCGACGGAATGTCGGCCTGGCTCGGCTTGATTTCGAAAACGCGTTCATCGACTGCGCTGATGTACACCTTCTTGCCGTTGCCGGCTTCAGGTTTACCGGCAAACTCCAGCGGAGGAACCTTCACATCGATCTCTGAACGGCTCGTTGCGCAGCCAACGCAAAGCGCTAGCAGGAAGGTAACGGCGGCCAGCCTGAAGGTCTTTTCCATACTCATAGAACTACTCCTTGTATGCATCGGTTTGGCCCTTAGGCGGGGCGATTCTACAAGGGTGATGGCGAATTGGAATCTTCGCTGCCGTGCCCAGGCATCGAATAGGCGCCTGGATGCCGGCCATGGAGCTTCCAGGTCTCTGGTTAGCAGGCGGGCTTGTTGCCGCAATGTACAGGGCGGCCGATGGGCCGTCCTGAGTGAGAGTAATGAGGTGTTCGGTGGCGGTGATCTGACGGCGCTGATTAGCGCACCACGAACACGTCGCATGGCGCCTTGTGCAGGAAGTGCTGCGCCAGGCTGCCCAGTAGCGCCTGGGAGAAGGCGCTGCGGCCGTGGCTACCGAGTACCAGCAGTTCACCACGACGTGTCTTGATTTGCTCCTGCAGGCTGCGCAGGATGCCGCCTTGCAGCACTTCATGGCTCAGTTTCGGGCCGCTGGCCGGAAGCTTCTGCGCTTCGTCGTGCAGTAGCTGATCGATCAGGCCTTGCTGGGTCTGCAACTGCAGTTCGACCTGCTGCGGTGTGCCCTTGTCCGGTTCGAATACATGCAGGGCGTGCAGCTCGGCATTGCCAGGCAGCAGTTGATACGCCTGGCCGAGCGCACTGCAGGCGCACAGGGAAAAATCGATGGCGGCCAAGGCCCGCTGGTACGGTTGGAAGTCGTTGCGTGCGACCAGCAGCAGCGGCACGGTGCAGCGACGGGCGATACGGTCGAGGCTGGTGCCGGAGAAGAAATCGTGGCGCTTGTGGTGCCCGCCCAGTACCAGCAAATCGCAACCGCTGTCCTGAACCTGTTGCAGCACCACCTCGGACGGTTTGCCGCTGAGCATGCGCAGTTCGGTGCCGGGCGGCGCGTACTGGGTCAGGCTGCGATCCAGCGCCTGGCGCGCTTTCTCGTGCTGGTCGCTGTTCTGGCTCGGATCGAGGACATGGAGGATGGTCAGGCGGGCGTTGTGCTGCTGGGCCAGCTGGGTGGCGCGGCACAGCGCCATGTCAGCGGTGTCGCGCAGGTCATGGGCGATGAGAATGTGCTTGAACATGGTGACGGCTCTCCTGCCGATACCCCTCGGCAATTTTATTGTGCCTGTTCAGATAGCCGCTCTTTTGACTTGTGGCAAGGTCAGAGACTGTTACCGATAGGGAATGCAGGCAGCGGCGCCATTCAGCGTAAACGCAATTGGTAATGGCCGCGACTTTCTGCGACCACTTCGCCGCTGCCGTCGGTCAGTTGCAGTTCCAGCAGGTACTCGGCCTTGCCCTGCTGGTTCGCTTGTTCTTCCAGGCGAGCGATTTCCTCGGGGGACAGGCGCGCTTCGACCTGGATGTCGCCCGTGGCGGGGCGACGAAAACGCAGGTTCATTTCCTTGATGATGGGATAGAAGCGTTGCGCATCGAAGCTGGTCAGGAACAAGGCGCCACCCGGAATTTCCGCCAGGGTGAACAAGGCGCCGGCGTACATGCTGCCGATATGGTTCTGGTTGCCTTGCAGCGGCATGCGCAGGCGTACGAAACCAGGCTCCAGCACCTCGGCCTTGAGGCCGCTGCGTTTGACGAAGGCGATCTGTTCCTCGGTGAGTTGGCGGGCGATTTCCACTGGTAGCGGCATGGCGGGACTCCTTGATCGGGTGTTACGCCAGACTAAGAGTTGCTCGTTGCCGTGCAATTGACCGTAGTGACCGCCGTGACTGACTGAAACGCTCAGGCGGCGTAGCCCGGATGCAATCCGGGAATGGCTGGAACCCCGGTTTCCCCGGATTGCATCCGGGCTACAGAAGCGCTCTAGATACCCTGCCCGCGCAGCCAGGCCTGCAGTTGTGGCAGTGGCATGGCACCGCTCTGGCGTGCGACTTCGACGCCGCCTTTGAACAGAATCAGGCTGGGAATGGAGCGGATGCCCAGTTGTGCGGAAAGGTTCGGGTTGGCCTCGCTGTCCAGTTTGCCCAGTCGGCAGCGCCCTTGCAGTTGTGCGGCAGCTTGCTGGAAGGTCGGTGCGAAGGCCTGGCAGGGGCCGCACCAACTGGCCCATACATCCACCAACAACGGCAGGTCGCCCTTGAGCTGGCTGGGGAAGTTGGCTTGCGTGAGAGTGATCGGCGCGCCAGGCAGCACCTCGCTCTTGCAGCGGCCACAGCGTGGGGCATCGCCCAGGCGTTCGGCGGGAATGCGGTTGAGCCCGTTGCAGTGCGGGCAGGGAATCAGCAGAGAGTCACTCATCGTCGGCTCCAGTGTCGGTAGTCACTATCTGGAGCCGACGATGGTTTTTTCAAGCTCAGCCGCGCGAGGCGTCGAGTGCCTGGCTCAGGTCGGCGAGGATATCGTCGATATGCTCGATGCCGATGGACAGGCGCACCATGTCGCGCGGCACGCCGGCCTTCTGCAATTCCTCGTCGCTGAGCTGGCGGTGCGTGGTGGACGCCGGATGGCAGGCCAGCGACTTGGCATCGCCGATGTTGACCAGACGTACCACCAGTTGCAGCGCATCGATGAAGCGTGCGCCAGCTTCCTGACCGCCCTGAATGCCGAAGGACAGGATCGCCGCCGGCTTGCCGCCGAAGTAGCGCTGGGCCAGTTCGTGCTCGGGGTGATCGACCAGGCCGGCGTATTTGACCCAGGCCACTTGCGGGTGGCTTTGCAGGTACTGCGCGACCTTCAGGGCGTTCTCGGTGTGCCGCTCCATGCGCAGGGCCAGGGTTTCCAGGCCTTGCAGGATGAGGAAGGCGTTGAACGGCGACAGCGCTGCGCCGGTGTTGCGCAGCGGAACTACGCGGCAGCGGCCGATGAAGGCAGCGGGGCCGAAGGCTTCGGTGTAGGTGACGCCGTGGTAGGACGGATCCGGAGTGTTGAGCAGCGGGAAGCGCGCCTTGTTGTCGGCCCAGGGGAACTGGCCTGAATCGACCACGATGCCGCCGATGCTGGTGCCATGACCGCCGATGTACTTGGTCAGCGAGTGCACGACGATGTCCGCGCCATGTTCGAAGGGGCGGCAGAGGATCGGCGTGGCCACGGTGTTGTCGACGATCAGCGGCACGCCATGGCGGTGCGCGGCGTCGGCCAGAGCCTTGAGGTCGACGATATTGCCGGCCGGGTTGCCGATGGATTCGCAGAACACCGCCTTGGTGCGCTCGTCGATCAGCGCCTCCAGCGCGGCGATATCATCGTGCGGGGCGAAGCGGGTCTGGATACCGAAACGCGGCAGGGTGTGGGCCAGCAGGTTGTAGGTGCCGCCGTAGAGCTTGGCCACCGAGACGATGTTGTCGCCAGCTTCGGCCACGGTCTGGATTGCATAGGTGATGGCGGCCATGCCGGATGCCACAGCCAGGGCGCCGACGCCACCTTCCAGCGCCGCCACGCGTTCCTCGAGCACGGCGTTGGTCGGGTTCATGATGCGTGAATAGATGTTGCCGGCCACCTTGAGGTCGAACAGATCGGCGCCGTGCTGGGTGTCATCGAAGGCGAAGGAGCTGGTCTGGTAGATCGGCACCGCCACGGCCTTGGTGGTGGGATCCGGGTCGTAGCCAGCGTGAATGGCCAATGTTTCCAATTTCATGCGCGCGTTCCTTCTGGGCAGATTCAAAGGATCGCAGCATGGAGAATGCAGCAAGGCCCGGTCAATGCGCTGGAGCAATGAAACGGGCCTTGGCCTAGATCGAAGCGTTAGAAGCTTATGCCAGCGCCTTGTACAGGTTGTAGGCGCTGATCAGGGTGATCAGGCAGCCGACGATGGTCAGCAGGGTCTTGGCCGAGAGTTTCTTGCACAGCAGCGCGGCGAACGGTGCAGCGAACATGCCGCCGAAGACCAGGCCAGCCACCAGCATCCAGGTACCCGGATCACCTGCCAGCAGGATGAAGGAGGTGGCGCTGGCGATGGTCAGGAAGAACTCGGCGAAGTTGACCGAGCCGATGGTGGTGCGTGGATCCGATCCCGAGCCCAGCAGGCTGGTGGTGACCACCGGGCCCCAGCCGCCGCCGCCGGCGGCATCGACGAAACCACCAAATACGGCCAGCTTGGCCACGTGCTTCGGCTCTCGGGTCTTGAGTATGCGCTGACGGTAGGCCTTGCTCAGGATGTACAGGCCCATCAACAGCAGGTAAGCGGAAATGAATGGCTTGAACACTTCACCATCGACCTGGGTGACCAGGATCGCACCGAGTACGGCACCGATGATGCCGGGCAGCAGCAAGCGCAGGAACAGCGCCTTGCGCACGTTACCCAGCTTGACGTGGGAGATACCCGACAGACCGGTGGTGAACACTTCGGCGATATGCACGCTGGCACTGGCCGCAGCGGGCGACGCGCCTGCTCCCAGCAGAAAGGTCGTCGCGGTGATGCCGTAGGCCATGCCCAGCGCACCATCGATCATCTGCGCGAAGAAGCCTACGGCGACCGCGCTCCAGAATACCGGGCTGGACAGCGTGTCCTCGACGATCTGCATGCCGGTGACACCGTCGTGGTCGCCGAAGAACAGGCGCCAGGCGAGAAACAGCAGCAGACTGACCAGCGTTGCCACGGCGAACCACATGGCGGCGCGCAGGACAGGATGGTTATCGGGGTGGCTGACGTAATCTTCTACAGGGGGCAACCCCAGCGCCTGGTGTTCGGAGTTGACCGGGCTCTGGCTGAGGTCGAGATCGCGGATTTTCATTAAAAAGCAGGCCTGACAGTCGGTGGTAGAACAGGCTGGAATAAGCAGGAGGGCGAAGATAATCGGCTTTTCTTATGCCGTCTAAGAACGTTTGGGCAGATCGATATGCCTTTTCGGTTTTACTGATAGGTTTCGAGTGCGTCGGCACTCTGACTTTGGCGGATCGAACCTAAGCCCTATACAGCAGCCCTCAGGATGAACAACTGATCTCCAGATGCTTGCCCCACTCCGGCGGACGCTCTGCATAGCGTTCGAATCCCGGCTGTTCGTCGAACGGCCGTGACAGCACCGAATGCAGCTCGCGCACCGGAGCGTAGTCGCCTCGCTCCGCCGCTTCGATGGCGTGCTGGGCCAGGTAGTTACGCAGGATGTACTTGGGATTGACCGCGTGCATGCGCGCCTGGCGTTCGCTTTGTTCCCCACCCTCCAGCTCGCAGCGAGCCAGGTAATCGCGTCCCCAGGCATCGAAGCCTGCGAGGTCGACGAAATCATCGCGTACGACCTTCAGCGCCTCGGCGGGGGCTTGTTCGCCGAGGCGACGGAAGAACAGGGTGTAATCGGTGGCCTTGCCTTGCTGCATCAGCTGCAGCAGGCGTTGAATCAGTGTTTCGTCATCGTCTTGCGCGCTAGTGAAGCCCAGGCGCTTGCGCATCAGGTCGAGGTAATGCGTCTGATACAGCGGCAGGAACAGTTCCAGCGCCTCGCGCAGCTTCTCGACGGAGGCGAAAGGGGTCAGTGCCTGGGCCAAGGCGGCGAGGTTCCAGTGGGCGATGGGCACCTGGTTGCTGAAGCTGTAGCGGCCGGTGTCGTCGGAGTGGTTACAGATGTGGTTGGCGTCGAAGTCGTCGAGGAAGGCGTAGGGGCCGTAGTCGAAGGTGATGCCGAGGATCGACATGTTGTCGGTATTCATCACGCCATGGCAGAAGCCGTAGGCCTGCCAGTGGGCGATCATCCCAGCAGTGCGTTCGATGACCTCGCCAAGCATCGCCAGCCAGGGCTCGTCCTGTTCCAGCGCTGCCGGGAAGTGGCAGGCCATGACATGTTCGCCGAGGGTTTTCAATTGCTCGTGCTGGCGCGTGTAGTAGAAGTATTCGAAGTGGCCGAAGCGCACATGGCTCTGTGCCAGGCGCAGCACCATGGCGGCGCTTTCCTGTTTCTCGCGCCATACCGGCGTGCTCGAGCCGGTGACGCACAGCGCGCGTGAAGAGGGGATGCCGAGTGCGTGCAGATGCTCGCTGGCGAGGAATTCGCGGATCGATGAGCGCAGCACTGCGCGGCCGTCGCCCATGCGCGAGTAAGGCGTCATGCCGGCGCCCTTGAGGTGCAGATCCCAATGCTCGCCGGCATCGTTCACCACCTCGCCAAGCAGCAGACCACGGCCATCGCCCAGGCGTGGCGTGTAGCCGCCGAACTGGTGCCCGGAGTAGACCATGGCGCGCGGCTCGGCCTGTTCCCAGAGTTTGTGCCCGGCGAAGAGTTCGGCGAATTCCGCACGTTGTGCTTCGTCCGGTGCCAGGTCGAGCAGGGCCATGGCCGCTGGACTCGCTACCACCAGGCGCGGCTCCTCGATGGGGTCAGGCAGCACTTCGGTGGAGAAGGCGTCGCCCAGGCGCGCGAAGCGGTTGTCGAATTCGAGATCAGCGAGGCTTTTCACGGCAAACTCCGGGATACATATCCGAGCATTCTGCTAGGAATAGGCCGGGGCCGCCAGCCGCGAGTTCCCTCTTTCGAGAGCGCGCGGCTCATTGTTCCGGTTCGGCTTCGATCTTCACTTCACCTTTGCCGTCGCGGCGTTGCAGGAAAATATCCATCTTCGGTACGCCGGAAATGTTGATGCTATGTTCGCTGAACAGTTGGTCGACACGGCGGTTGAGTTCATCGGTCGCCGGGCCGCGGTCACCCAGTTCACGCACGAACACCTTCAGCTCGAAGGTCAGGGTGCTGGCGCCGTACAGGGTCAGTTGCGAGCTGGGCAGTGGATCACGCATCACCCGCGAGTTTTCCTGGGCGGCCTGTAGCAACAGTTCACGCACCTGCTCCAGATCAGCGCCGCGATTGACCACGAAGGTCAGTACGACGCGGGTGACGCTGTCGACCAGCGTCCAGTTGATCAACTGTGTGGTGATGAAGATCTGGTTCGGCACGATGACCGCTTTGCGGTCGCCATCGATGATGTGCGTGGCGCGGATATGGATGCGCTTGACCGTGCCGGTGACGCCACCGACCGTGACCAGGTCGCCGATACGTACCGGGCGCTCGAAGAGAATGATCAGGCCGGAAACGAAGTTGGCGAAGATCGCCTGCAGGCCAAAGCCCAGACCCACCGAGAGGGCTGCGACCAGCCATTGCAGCTTGTCCCAGCTGACGCCCAGTATGCCCAGCGTGGTAACCGTGCCGATGCCGATCAGCACGTAGGAGAGCAGGGTGGTGGTGGCATAGGCGCTGCCTTGTGCCAGGTTCAGGCGTGACAGCACCAGGACTTCCAGCAGACCTGGCAGGTTGCGCGCCAGGGCGACGGTCAGGGCGACGATGAGCAGGGCGCCGAGTACGTCGAGCAGGCTGATGGGGAGCAGGCCGGTAGCGCTGGTGTATTCGTACAGGGTGATGTTGTTGAGATAGGTGAAGACGCTGAGCAGGTCGGCCCAGACCCAGTAGAGGCCGACCAGGAAACCACCGAACAACGCCAGGCGGATCAAGCGCAGCGACTGCTGGTTGACCTGCTGCATGTCGAGGATCGGTGATTCCACCACCATTTCACTGTCGCCGTGCTCGCGGTTCTCGGCTTCCGCTTCGGCTTGACGCTGCGCCTGGGCGCGTTGGTAGGCCAGGCGGCGTGCGGCCACGGCCAGGCCGCGAATGAGACTGGCCTCCGCCAACAGCCAGATCAGCAGCAGGTAAAGCGTTTCGATCAGGCGGTCGGTGAGCTTCAGGGCCGTGTAGTAGTAGCCGAAGAATAGCGCCGCGATCAGTACCAGCGGCAGCAGGCTGAAGGCGATGCCGGCCGTCGAGCGCAGCGCGGTGAGGCTTTCCCGCTCGGGATTCTTGAGCAGCAGGCGCAGCATCAGCCAGGCGACCAGCGCGTAGCAGATGATCACGACGACGATGCCGATCACGTCCTCGGCCAGGTTGGCCGGCTGATGTTCGGCGAAGCTGACCACCGCCACCAGTGCCATCACCACCAGGCCCAGGTAGCGCACCTGGGTACGCAGGAAGGTGACGGTCGGACGTGCCCAGCGGAAATGCAATTCGGCCACGCCACTTGGCGCCAGCACGCGATACAGGGTGTAGAACACCAGCCAGGCCTGAGCCATCTGGAACAGCGCCGCCGAGAGGTTGGCGTTGTGCCCACGCAGATCCTGTTGCAGGGCGTAGCCGCACAGCGCCAGGAACAGCGTGCCGGGTAGGGCGAGCAGCAGGGTCAGCAGCAGCGCCAGTGGCGTGTGCAACTGGCTGTCGAGTTTGTAGTGGCCGATATCGGCGTGCAGCGCCGAGAGTTTTTCGAACATGTAGCGGCGTTGCCAGAGCAGTGCCGCGATCATCAGCAGCAGCGGCAGGAACAGCAGGGGACGTTGCAGCAGGCTGGCACCGATTTCCTGTATCGCCGTGCCCCAGGGGATGTCGTGCAACTGTTGGCTGACGCGTTGTGGCGCGGCTTTGAGCCATTGCAGATCCAGCGGACGGTTGCTGGGTAGCCAGAACATCTGCTCGTCCAGCGTGGCGCGCAGAGTGGCGGCAGTCGTTTCCAGTTCCGTGCGGTTGAGCTGCAGGGTAATGGATTCGCCGAGCAGGGCGTCTAGCTCGCGATTCAGGCGGTCGAGCAGTTCACGGCGGGTGGTCAGTTGCGCCTGCAGCGCGCTGCGCAATTCGGCGTCGGCCTCTTCGCTGGGGCGGTTGGCGAGCAGTTGATCGATGTAGCGCTCGGGCTGGGCGACGGCGTCGCGCTGCTGGCCAATCTCGAACTGGTTCAGCCGCAGGTCGGCGATTTCGTTGGTCAGGTTGCTGCGATCCTGGGGAACATTGGGCAGCGCCTGTTTCTGCTGGTAGAGAATCTTCGAGAGCAGCAGGCTGCCCTGCAGCACGCTGATCTGTTCATCCAGAGCCTGGCTGGTCTGGTTCAGGCTATCGAGCTGCTGCTGGGTCTGCAGGTTCTGCTGGGTGCGCTTGTTGAGGCGTTCGGTAACTTCCAGCAGGTAGTCGGAGAGTTTGAGGTTGAGTGCGCTTTCCTGGGCCAGCAGGCTACCGCCGGAGGTGGTGCGTCGGACTTCCTGCGATTGTTCGTCGACCGCTTGCTGCGACTCGGCGCGGCGCTTGTCGTTGATCAGGTTCTGCAGCTCCAGGCGCTCCTGCTCGACCCGGCGGATGCGTTCGTCGAGCAGCTCGCGACGGCTGTTGCCGAGATCCTGCAGCAGGCTGTTGCCGGCCAGTTCCTGGCGACGCAGGTTGGTCTGTGCGGCGAGCAGGGCCAGTTCGGCATTCAACTGATCACGCAGCTCAGGCGTCAGGGGCTTATCGTCCAGGCGATCACTCTTCAACGCGAGGTTGATCTGCTGGGTACGAACCTGGTTATTGCCGATTTCCGTCTGGGCGCGCTCAGGGCGGGTCTGTGCGTTGATCACCAGGCTGTTGGCCTCGATGATCTGCTGCTGCCAGTCATTCAGTTGGCGGCTGCGCTCGCCGAGCAGCTGATCCAGCTCCTGCGGCGCGCTTCTGGCATAGACCTTGGCCACGTCGGTCGATGCACTGCCTTGCAGGCGCGCCAGTTGGCTGCGGGCTTCTGCGATTTGCCGTGGCGCCTCCTCGAGTTGCTGGTTCAGTTGCTTGAGGCGCTGCTCGCTGGCGTCGCGATCCTGCAGCAGGCGCAGGGTCTGTTCCAGCGTCTTCTGTATCGCCGTTTGCTCGGGCTCGGCTAGCTTGCGTTCGGCCAGGGTATCGATGCTGCGCTGTACGGCATCGATCTTGGGCGGCTCGCCCGCGTGCAGCGGCAGGTTGAAGGCAAGCAGGGTGACAGCGAGAAGGAGGCGCAGCAGGGGCATGGTCGAGGGTCTGTGATTGGACGGGCAGGCGGCGGTGACGAATGTCGAACCGCCGGTTGGACGTTACTCCCGGCAGTTGGTTTCCTGCAAGGCTGATGCATTGCACGTCAGCTTCGGGATCGATTGGGCCCGGGAAAACCAGTGCGTAGGGCGGATCGGGGCGCCGACCGGGAGTAGCGCCAGCGAACAGTCCGCCGTGTTTGGGCGCAGCACAAATCCAACGGCGTACTGCTTCGCGAACGGATCACCGCCCGATACGCCCAGTGCACCGCGCCCTACCGCTCCCTATCTAGAACCACTCGTCCTGCATGCCCAGGCAGGTGTCGTCGCGGGCTTCGAGGATGGCCAGATCATGATGGCAGCTCGGTACTTCCCAGGTCAGGAAGTAGCGCGCCGCCTGCAGCTTGCCGCGATAGAAGGCCTGCTCCTCGGCATCGCTCGTGCGTGCCAGGCCCTGCTCGGCGCGAATTGCCTGTTCCAGCCAGCGCCAGCCGATCACCGTGTGGCCGAATACCTTCAGGTACAGCGCCGAGTTGGCCAGGCCCTGATTGACCTTGCCGCTCATCAGATCGCCGAGCAGCGCCAGGGTCACTGCCTGCAGGCGTGCTAGCAGTTGCTCCAACGGCTGGCGCAGGGCGGTGAGCGATTCGTGAGCGCTGGCGCACTGGCAACAGTCGTTGATCAGCTTGAGCAGTTGCTTGAGCGCGGCGCCGCCGTTCTGCGAAACCTTGCGCCCGAGCAGGTCGAGCGACTGGATGCCGTGGGTGCCTTCGTGGATCGGGTTGAGGCGGTTGTCGCGGTAGTACTGCTCCACCGGATATTCACGGGTGTAACCGTGGCCGCCGAGGATCTGGATGGCCAGTTCGTTGGCCTTGAGGCAGAACTCTGAAGGCCAGGACTTGACGATGGGCGTGAGCAGGTCGAGCAGTTCCAGGGCGCGGGTGCGCTCTTCGGCGGTTTCCAGGGTATGGGTGTCGTCGAACAGGCGTGCGGCGTACAGCCCGAGGTCGAAGGCGCCTTCGACGTAGGCCTTCTGCGTCAGCAGCATGCGCCGTACGTCGGCGTGCTCGACGATGGAAATCTGCGGGCTGCTCGGATCCTTGCCGTCGGGCTGGCGGCCCTGCGGGCGGTTGCGCGCGTAGTCCAGCGAATACAGGTAACCGGCGTAGCCGAGCATGATCGCGCCCATACCGACGCCGATGCGCGCCTCGTTCATCATCTGGAACATGTAGGACAGGCCAGCGTGCGGTTTGCCCACCAGGTAGCCGACGCACTCGCCGTTGTCGCCGAAATTGAGCGCGGTGGAGGTGGTGCCGCGCCAGCCCATCTTGTGGAACAGGCCGGCCAGGGTCACGTCGTTGCGCGTGCCGAGGCTGCCGTCATCGTTGACGTGGAACTTGGGCACCAGGAACAGGCTGATGCCTTTTACTCCGGGCGGGGCGTCCGGCAGCTTGGCCAGCACCATGTGCACGATGTTCTCGGAGATCGGCTGGTCACCGCCGGAGATGAAGATCTTGTTGCCCTTGATCCGGTAGCTGCCGTCGGCGTGCGGCTCGGCCTTGGTGCGGATGTCCGACAGCGACGAGCCGGCATGTGGCTCGGTCAGCGCCATGGTGCCGAAGAAGCGGCCATCGATGATTGGCTGCAGGTAGCGGGCCTTCTGTTCTTCGTTGCCGAAGGCTTCGATCAGGTTGGCCACGCCCATGGTCAGCATCGAGTAGGAGCTGGTGGCGATGTTGGCCGACTGGAAATGCGCGAAGCAGGCCTGTGACAGCAGGTTGGGCAGTTGCATGCCGCCGTGCTCGAAATCGCGGGTGGCATTGAGGAAACCGGCTTCGTGGAAGGCGCGTAGCGCCGGCTCGATCTCCGGGATCAGCACTGCACCACCGTCGACGTACTTCGGTTCGTGTTCGTCGTTCTTGCGGTTGTGCGGGGCGAACAGCTCTTCGGCGATGCCGCGCGCGGTGCTGACCGCTGCGTCGAAGGTCTCGCGGTTGTGATCGGCGAAGCGCGGACGTTGGGTCAGGGCTTCGGCGTCGAGCACTTCATAGAGTTCGAACGCCAGGTTGCGGGAGCTGAGCAGGGTCTCGGACATGGAACGGGCCTCCAGATGATCAATCGAGTCTAGGCAGCCAGCACCCTGGCTGCCCAGTACCATCATCGGCCGTGATAAAGCGCTAAATCCTGCCGCCAATGTCCGCTTGTAGGAGCGGCTTCAGCCGCGAAGCTCAACCTCGAGTAAAGCCCTGTGCCAGTTCGCGGGTCAGCTCGGCGGCGGGCATCGGCCGGCAATTGGCGGCATTTTGTCCCGCCCACAGCGGTGAGAAATCACCGCTACCCTGGGCTTCGGCCGCCGCACGCAGCGGTGCGATGGCCGCAGT
Source organism: Pseudomonas mendocina (assembly GCF_003008615.1). NCBI lineage: Bacteria > Pseudomonadati > Pseudomonadota > Gammaproteobacteria > Pseudomonadales > Pseudomonadaceae > Ectopseudomonas > Ectopseudomonas mendocina. The sequence continues at coordinate 1,537,629 of NZ_CP027657.1, read as the reverse complement.
AGCCAGGGGGAAGGCGGGTGCCTGTTCGCTGAGTGGGCCCAGTTCTCGCATAAGGCGGTTGACGATGCCGCGCGCCGGGCGCCCGCTGAACAGGTTGGTCAGCGCCGTGTGGCGCGCCGCAGGGCTTTGTAGGGCGGCTCGATGCACGGCGCTGGTATTGGCCTCGGGGCAAAGCAGGTACGCGCTACCCACCTGCACGCCCGCCGCGCCGAGAGCCATGGCGGCTGCCACGCCGCGCGCATCGCTGATGCCGCCTGCAGCGATCACCGGCACCGAGAGGGCATCGACCAGTTGCGGCAGCAGGGCGAAGGTGCCGAGCTGGCGGCTCAGGTCGTGATCGAGAAAATGCCCGCGATGGCCACCGGCTTCCAGGCCCTGCGCGATCACTGCATCGACGCCACGTTCCTGCAGCCACAGCGCTTCGTCCAGGGTGGTGGCGCTGGAGAGAATCTTCGCCCCGCTGCGCCTTACCCGCTGCAGCAGCGCATCTTCCGGCAGGCCGAAGTGAAAGCTCACGACCGCTGGGCGAAATTCCTCCACCAGCGCGGCGGTCTCCTCGTTGAACGGCAGACGTCCAGGGCCGCCAGCGATGCTGGCCTGCTCCGCACCCAGTTCGCGGTAGTAGGGGGCCAGGGCCTCGCGCCAGATCGTTTCGCGCGTCGCGTCCGCCACTGGTGGTACATGGCTGAAGAAATTCAGGTTGAACGGGCGCTCGGTCAGGCCACGCATGGCCTCCAGTTCCTGGCGCAGGGCGGCGGGCGTGAGCATGGCGCAGGGAATCGAACCGAGACCGCCGGCCTGGCACACGGCAGCAGCCAGGCGATGATTCTGCGAGCCGGCCATCGGCGCCTGGATCAGGGGGAGTTCGCTGCCGAGCAGGACGGTGAGAGGCATGGGATGGCTCCGTTTCAGCGGTTGGGTTGCGGCTCGGCTACGCGCCAGGCCCAAAACAGGGCCCAGAGCAGTGCAGCCGCACCAATGGAAAAACTGCTTGTGAGGCTATGCCCGGCGGCAGTCCAGTGTTCCACCAGCCAGGGGCCGAGCAATTGGCTGCCGCCATAGAGACTGATCAGCAGCGCCGCCAGGCGCAAGCCCTGGCCGGGGTTGAGCGTGCGAGCCAGGCGTTGGGTCAGCAGCACGGTACCGAGAAAAGTGCCGCCTACCAGTAGGGCGCAGGCCATCACGCCAATGGGGCCGGGCAGCAGGATGGGCATGGCCACGCCGAGCAGTTGCAGCAGGTAGTTGGCCAACAGGGCGCGACGATCACCCAGCCAGGCGCCTGCGTGGTTCCATAGGGTGGCCGAGACCAGGCAGGCAAGCGCTGTCCACCACCAGTTGCCGATCAGCAGCGGATGGTCGGCGGGCAACTGCTCCCGAGCCAGTGCCGGAAGGAAGGTCAGCGGCAGGATGTAGCCCAGACCGGCGCCGAGATAGGCCATCAACAACGGTAGATTGCGCCTGTCGAACAGCGGCGCTTGAGTGCTGGCGTGGGGCTTTTCAGGTAGATCCAGCGCCAGGCGTCGCAGCATGGGGGCGCAGAGCAGCGCCAAAGGCAGAGCGCAGAGGGCCATTGGCAGCCAGCGCATCGGCCCTTGCCAGGGCGTGATGGTTACCAGCACGCCGCACAACAGCATGCCGCCGCCCAACCCCAGGTACACCAGGCCGCTGAGTGCCGTCGCTTGGCGCAAGGCCAGCCACTCCAGAACCAGTGCCGGTGCGAGTACGAAGACAATGCCGTTGCTGATGCCATTGAACAGGCGCAGCGCCGCGAGGCCGGCGAAGTCATGAACGAACACCTGCCCCAGGGTCAGGCTAGCGTTGATCAGCAGGGCCGCTGGCAGGCCCAGGCGCAAGCCGCGCGGATTGGCCATAGGCAGTGCGAGCAGGGTGCCGAGCAGATAGCCCAGGTAGTTCCAGGTCGCCAATTGGGCGCCTTCGGCCAGGTTGAACAAACCGTCATCGAGCAACAGGGGTAACAGCGGGGTATAGGCGAAGCGGCCGAGAGCATGCACGACCACCAGCGCCAGGGCGGCGGCGAGCAGGGCGGTGAAGTGGCTGCGGTCGAATCTGGGCATCTGGCCTCCGGTCGTGCCGCGCACCTTAGCCGTTGTAGCAAACTGATCGTTAGTGAAAAATACTGCGGTCAGTTTTCACTTTTGGTGAAGTTCATGGGTGCCTGGCAGCGACTCAATCCTCAGTTGTTTCGTTACTTCCTCGCTGTAGCGCGTGAGGGCTCGTTGAGCGCCGCAGGCTTGCGCCTGAGCTGCGTGCCGTCGAATGTCTCGGCGCGCTTGCGGCAACTGGAGCAGCAGCTCGATACGCGACTGTTCCTGCGTCAGGGCCAGCGCTTGCGGCTGACGCCAGCGGGTGAACGCCTGTTGCCCCATGCCGAACACCTGGAGCAGCTGTGCCAGACGGCCTGGCGCAGCGTGCAGGAAGATATCTGGAGTGGCGATCTGCGCCTGGGCTCGATGGAAACCACCGCGGCTGTGCGCTTGCCGGAGCTGCTTGCGGCGTTCCACCAGCGGGCACCGCGGGTCAACCTGCAACTCAGTACCGGGCCGAGCCGGCGCCTGGTCGAGGGTGTGCTATCCGGAGCGCTGGACGGCGGATTGATCGGCGGGCCGTTCGAGCATCCCCTGCTCGACTGTCTGCCTATCTGGCAGGAGGAACTGATGCTGGTGCTGCCGCCCGCACAGGATGCCTCCAGCCTGGAGAGCCGACCGCAGACCTTGCTGGGTTTCCCCGAGGGCTGCCATTACCGCGAGCGCCTCGAGCGCTGGGCGATCAGTCGTGGTTTGCAGGTGGCGGCGCGGCAGAGCTATGGCTCCATCGACGCTATCTTTGCTGGCATCGCTGCTGGCATGGGTATCGGCCTGTTGCCGCGCAGCCTGCTCGAGAGTCACCCGCGTGTGCATCTGGTGCAGTATCAGGCCATTACCCCTGAGCTGGGGGCGACCACCACGCTGCTGGCACGTCGTCGCGATGCCGGCGAGCACCCGGCGCTGGCGTTGCTGCTGGAGCTGATGCGCGCGCAAAGCCCGCTCAGCGGGTAAACTTGGCGACCGCTTCGGAGACCTCAATGAATTACCGCCACGCCTTCCATGCCGGCAACCACGCCGATGTGCTCAAGCACCTGGTGTTGACCCGCCTGATCGCCCTGTTGTCACGCAAAGAGGCGCCTTTCGCCTATCTCGATAGCCACGCCGGACTCGGCCTGTACGATTTACAGGGCGACCAGGCCAGCCGTACCGGCGAGTACCTGGAAGGCATCGCTCGCCTGTGGCAGGCCGAGCAGTTGCCAGATGCGGTGGAGGCCTACCTGGAGGTGGTGCGGGCGATGAACCCGGACGGTGAGCTGCGCTATTACCCCGGCTCGCCCGAGCTGGCGCGTCTGCTCAGCCGTGAACAGGATCGCCTGCAGCTCAACGAGAAACATCCGGAAGACGGCCGATTGCTCAAGGACAACATGCGCGGTGACCGTCGCGTGGCCGTGCACCTGGGCGAGGGCTGGTACGTGCCACGGGCGCTGATGCCGACTCGCGAGAAGCGCGTGTTGCTGCTGATCGACCCGCCATTCGAGAAAGCCGATGAACTGCAGCGCTGCGTCGAGGCGCTGAACGAGGCGCATGGGCGCATGCGTCAGGCCATCGTGGCGATCTGGTACCCGATCAAGGACGAGCGTCAGTTGACGCGCTTCTACCGCGACTTGCAAAAGAGCGCGGCGCCCAAGCTGCTGCGCGCCGAACTCTATGTGCATGCACCGGACGATGCCACGCGTCTGTCGGGTTCGGGGCTGGTGATCAGCAATCCGCCATGGGGGCTGGAGGACGAACTCAAGCAGCTTCTGCCCTGGCTGGCCGATGCGCTTGGCCAGAGCAAGGGCGGCTGGCGTCTGGACTGGTTGATCGAGGAGAAACCGGCGGGTTGAGCGTGCCCTGAGGGAGTGTTACGCACGACGCCCCCTGCAGTGAGTAGCCCGGATGAAATCCGGGAACCGTAGTCCCGATCCCCGGATTGCATCCGGGCTACCAGTGTGTAGGGCGTACCGGGCGGCGATCCGTTCGCGAAGCAGTACGCCGTATGCCGTACACGCGGCTTGCCACTGCCATGGAGACAGGCTGTTCAACCCGGCTTGTGGTTGGGCTCGATGTGATAGCTCAGGTTGCGCCGCGGGCTGAGGTATTCCAGCACCTCCAGCGGTAGCTGCGAAGGGCGCAGACTGCGTGCGATGGCCAGTTTCGGCTCCTCGGCGAGGTCGACGATCAGGGCCTCCTGCTTGGGCGTATCGGCATCGTAGAGAATCAGTGTCGGTTTCAGCGCCTGGGTCGGGTTGATGCCCAGCACCAGCGCATAACGCTCATCTTCCAGCTGCACCATGCTGCCCGGCGGGTAGACGCCCATGACGCGGACGAAGGCCTTCAGCGCCACGTCATCGAAGCGTTCACGCTGTTGCTTGAACATCAACGCTAGGGCCTCGTGCGGGCTCAGGGCCTGGCGCGGATCGAGCGGGTTGCACAGGCCATCAAAATGGTTGGTGATGGCCACCAGGCGGCTCAGGCGCGCGATGCCGGCTTCGCGCAGGCCGCGTGGGTAGCCACTGCCGTCGCAGTATTCATGGTGCTCGTGAATGATGCGCAGCACTTCGTCGTCGAGCATCAGCTTTTGCCCCATGCGCAGGCCGAAGTCGGTGTGCATCTGCAGCAGCTGTTGCTCCGGGCGGGTCAGCGGCTCGGGCTTGAGCAGCACCTTGCTGGGCACTTCCAGCTTGCCGATGTCATGCAGCAGGGCACCGAGGCCCAGGCTATGGCAGGCCTCGCTGTCGAGGCCAAGCTGACGGCCGAGCAGCAGGGACAATACGGTGACATTGAGGGCATGGAAGTAACTGTCCTCAGCCGCTTTGCCGGTAATGCCATGCAGCACCACGCCGGGGGCGCCGAGCAATGTCTCGACCATCTCGCCGACGATGGCGCCGGCCTGGCGCATGGCATCCTCCGGTCGACTGCGCAGAGTCTGGTTGAGCGCTTTGATACGCTGGCTGGCCTCGATGAAGCGCCGATCCACATCGGCCAGCCGGGTTCGCAGGTGGCGCAGCTTCTGCGCACGTTCCTGGCGGGCCTGGTTCTCTGGATCGACGGGCGGCTCTTCTGGAGTCGGCGCGGGTGTATCGTCGGCCAGCTCCAGTGGCGGACAGTCGCTACGCGCCGGGTCGTAGCGCAGTTGTTTCAGCTTCAGGGCGCGCAAGGCGCGAATCTGCGCTTCGTCCTTGATCTTGAAGTTGCTGAAGGCGAAGTCATGCTCCCACCAGCTCAGATCCAGATGAACGTAGAGACCGACGCAGAGCTGCTCGGGCGTGATGTAGAGAGTGTTGGCGGGCATGCCGAGTCCGCTGGCTGATAGCTAATGGCCTGCAGTTTAGTCCGGGTTGAGCCCTTACGGCACCTGTTCTTCGGACAGGTCTTCAGGCCATCACGTCGACGCTGTTGCCCAGGTTTGGCGGATTGTTCGGCGCACTGGCCGGTGCAGCGGACTGCACCAGGCCGGTGATGTTGGCGGCCTGCAGCTCCAGCGTCTTGCGCAGCAGCAGGAGCGACATCTGCGCGGAGATCTGCGCCGACGCCTGACTCGATACCTGGCTGGAAATGCTGCTCAGCTCCACGACTGTCTACCCGTGCTCAAGATTCAGGGGGTAGACATACGCCTGTTCCGCCCAGGCCGCAATAGCCGCCCGGGTTCTTCGCCAGGTATTGCTGGTGATAGGTCTCGGCGTAGTAGAAGGTCGGCGCTTCGCTGATTTCAGTGGTGATGCTGCCCATTGCAGCCTTGTCCAGCTCGGCCTGGAAGCGAGCCTGGCTGGCCTGCGCTGCATTCAGCTGCGCTTCGTCCTGGCAGTAGATCGCCGAGCGGTACTGGGTGCCCTGGTCGTTGCCCTGGCGCATGCCCTGGGTCGGGTTGTGCACTTCCCAGAACACCTTGAGCAAGGCTTCGAAGCTGGTCTGTTGCGGATCGAATACCACCAATACCACTTCGGTGTGCCCGGTCAGACCGGAACAGACCTCCTCGTAGGTCGGGTTGGGGGTGAAACCACCGGCATAGCCAACGGCGGTGCTGAACACGCCGGGCTGCTGCCAGAAGCGCCGCTCGGCACCCCAGAAACAGCCCAGGCCGAACACCGCCTGCTGCAGGCCGGCCGGGAAGGGCGGCTTGATCGGGTTGCCGTTGACGTAATGAGTGTCGGCCACCGGCATCGCTTCGGCACGGCCGGGCAACGCTTGCTCGGCGGTAGGCAGTGCATGTTTGTTTACGAGAATCTGGGAGCGCAGAACCATGGCGGTCTCCTGAAAGTGGGTCAATTGTGGACTATGCGCAGGGCGGCGTATTACGTCCGTTGGTCGGCCTGTGGCCGGCAGGGGTAGCGGCGCAGGCTGTCGATCAGGTCGCGGCCAGAAATCGGCTTGTCGAACAGATAGCCCTGGCCGACATCACATTGCTGGCGGCGCAGGAACCCAAGCTGGGCGCCGGTCTCGATGCCTTCGGCAACCACTTTGAGCTTGAGATTGTGGGCCATGGCGATCACGGCGGAGGTGATTTCCATGTCGTCCTGATTATCCGGAATGTCCTTGATGAAGCTGCGATCGATCTTGATCACGTCGATGGGGAATTTCTTCAGGTAGCTGAGCGATGAATAGCCGGTGCCGAAGTCGTCCATGGCCAGGGTCAGGCCCAGGCTCTTCAGGCGGCCGAGTTGGTGGCGGGTGTCATCGGTGGCCTCCAGCAGCAGGCTTTCGGTCAGTTCCAGCTCCAGCAGCCTGGGGTCGAGTTGTTCTTCGTGCAGGATGGCGGCGATGGAGCCAACCAGATCGGGATCGGAGAACTGCTTGGGTGACAGGTTGATCGCCACCTGCAATTCACCCAGGCCGATGGCTGCAATCTGCTTGCTCATGCGGCAGGCCTGGCGCACCACCCATTTGCCGATGGGGATGATCAGTCCGGTTTCCTCGGCGACGCCGATGAACTGATCCGGGCGAATCATGCCCTTTTCCGGATGCTGCCAGCGCAGCAGCGCTTCCATGCCCAGCAGTTGCCCGCTCTTGAGGCACAGCTTGGGTTGGTAGAAAACTTCCAGCTCGTTCTGGGTCAGCGCGCGGCGCAGGTTGTTCTCGACGAACAGCTTGTAGTTGGCCTCGGCGTTCAGCGCCTCGGTGAACAGTTGCACCTGGTGCTTACCGTTGGCCTTGGCCTTGTGCAGGGCGAGACCGGCGTGCTTCATCAGCGTCTGTGGATCGTCGCCATGTTCGGGGGCGATGGCCAGGCCGACCGAGCCGGTGATGCTGATCAACTGATTGTCGACGAACAGGGGCTTGTCCAGGGTCTGCAGTATTTGCTGGGCAGTACGCTGGCCAATCTCCTGGTCGCAGCCATCGAGCAGGATGGCGAACTCGTTGCTGGCGAAACGCGCCAGACTGCCCTTGGCGCCAAGGCTGTTACGCAGGCGCCTGGCCAGTGCCGAGAGCAGCTTGTCACCGGTCTGGTGGCCGAGGCTGTCGTTGATCCGCTTGAAGTTGTCGATGTCCACCAGAAGCAGGCCCATGGGCTGTTGGGTGGTGCGAGCGAAGCGTTCTTCGAGGCTGCGGATGAAGGCTGGGCGATTGCCGAGGTTGGTCAGGTTATCGGTGTAAGCCAGGCGCTCGATGCGTTGTTGCGCCAGCTTGGTTTCGGTGATGTCTTCATAGATGCCGATGTAGTGAGTCAGCTCGCCATCGTCGCCATATACCTTGGAGATCGACAGGTGGCCCCAGTAGGGCTCCTGATTCTTGCGCCGACTGCGGAATTCACCCTGCCAACTGCTATGTTCGGCCAGGCTGGAGTGAGCATCGAACAGCAGATCACTGAGGTTGGCCATTGCCGGTAGTTCGGACAGGCGATGACCGCAGACCTCGTCACTGCTGTAGAGGGTAATGGCGGTGAAGCTGGGGTTGACGTATTCCACTCGGCCGTCGCGGTCTACCAGCAGGAAAGCACTGGCACTCTGCTCCACGGCGCGTTGGAACAGATAGAGCGCGTGGGTGGCGCTGCGCTTCTGCTGATTGATCAGTACCTGGGCGAATTGATCGGCCAGCTCGCCGGCGAAGGCAATCTCATCGGCCTGCCAGGTGCGTTTGGGGCCAATATGTTCGAGGCAGAGAATGCCCACCACCTCGCCTTCGATACGAATGCTGGCATCGAGCATCGAAGTGATGCCCTGTGGCTCCATGTAGGCTTGCGCCAATTCACGGGTGCGCAGGTCATGCTGGGCATCGTGCGCATCGATCGAGCGACCGCTGTGCAGGGCTTCGAGGTAGTGCGGAAAATTGTGCACGTCTATCGAAGGTAACTTCTCGTGCCGCCCGAGGTCGCGGCGATACAGTGAAACGCATTCGAGGCGCTGGCTATCCAGCCTCCAGATGCCGGCGCGGGCCACGCCGTAGACTTCGCAGGCGGCCTGGGTGATGAGTTCGGCGGCTTCCTGTTGCGGGTCGCTGGACACGTAGCGCTGACGCGCCAGGCGCACGATCAACTGCTGCTGGGTGCGTGAGCGCGCCAGGTGTTGCAGGTGATCTTCCTGAGCACGCTGGTATTGCAGCAACGTCGTGTTCAACTGTTGGTTCTGGGTCTGCAGTTCGAACTCGGTCGTTGTGTGCTGGGCGAGACTCTCGTCCGTGATCAGCAGATAGCCGCGCAGCAATTGGCGGTTGCGCTGTTTGAACGGCTCGCCCACCTCCAGCAGGTTTAGCGGCCCTTGTGGTGTGTGCAGGGTATAGCGAACCAGATACTGCGGCCCTTGCACCAGTTGCTGCTGGATGGCGTCATGCAGTCGGTAGCGTGCTTCGGGCTCCATCAGGCTGGCGTAGGGAGCATCGACCAGTGCGCACAAGTCGGCGGCGCTGATACCGAGCTTGCGCTCGCAGGCTGGATCGAGAAACAACAAAGCCCAGCTCGGCTCATTCAAGCGCTCGAAACGCAGCATGCCGAGCCGCGAGGGCACTGGCAACTGCGTCACAACCTCGGCTGCCGAGCGGGTGCTGGCATCGGGATGGCTTTTCATTGGGCGTTGGGCTTCCAGTATGCTGACCAGGCGAGGCATCCGTTCTCGGTACAGGGCCAATGCGCCAGAAGGCGTATCGGCTTGGACGGAGGCTAGGGCTCAGGCCTACTTCACTATAGCGTTCGGCAAGGGTGCATCATGCAAGCGATACTGACAAGGAAACTGATGGCCATGCTGTTGGCCGGGACGCTCCTGGCCTGCGGATCGGCTGTCTCCAGTGCCGGTGATGCCATGGCACTTCAGGGGGCCGAACAGCGTACCTATCTCGATGGGCTCAAGCGTTTGTACCTGACCGACAACGAACGTCAGGCACTGCTGGCTCACAACAATGCCCTGCTCGAAACCTACGCCCTGCGTGCCGGTTACCAGGTGGGGCAGGCGCAGCGACAAGACCTGCTGTACCGCTTCAGTACCGGCAATAGCGGCGAGCTGATTCTGCGCGAGGAAAGCCGCGGCACTCAGGGCACCGCCATTGCTGTGCGCAATCAGCGTGTTCCGGTATTCGGCATCGATCCGTTCATTCGCTATGAATGTCCGACCGGTGGTATCCGTTGCGTGTTGTTCAACCCGGCTGACAGCAGCCCGCTGCTAAGTATCGTTCGTGATCATGCAGCCGCTGGCGAACTGGCCAAGGCGTTGAGCTTCCTTATCCGTAACGTGCAGAAGGGCTGACGCACTGCGTTCTGGCACCCGCTCAGGAGACAGGCAAAAAAAACCCCACCCAAATGGGCGGGGTTGAGGATGCGAGCGTGGCGTGCTCGAAACGATTTACAGCAGGATGGTGCGGATATCCGCCAGCAGCTGCGACAGGCGCTGGGTGAAGCGTGCGGCAGCAGCGCCGTTGATCACCCGATGGTCATACGACAGCGACAGCGGCAGCATCAGCTTGGGCTGGAAGGCCTTGCCATCCCAGACTGGCTGGATGGTCGCCTTGCTCACACCGAGGATCGCCACTTCCGGCGCGTTGACGATCGGCGTGAAGCCGGTGCCGCCAATGTGGCCGAGGCTGGAGATGGTGAAGCAGGCGCCCTGCATGTCGTCAGCCGAGAGCTTTTTGGTGCGCGCCTTTTCCGCCAGGGCGGCGGCTTCGGCAGCCAGTTGCAGCAGGCTCTTCTGATCGACGTTCTTGATCACCGGCACCAGCAGGCCGTCCGGCGTATCGACGGCGAAGCCGATATGCACGTACTTCTTGCGGATGATCGCCTTGCCGCTCGGGGCCAGCGAACTGTTGAAGTCCGGCAGCTCCTTGAGCAGATGGGCGCAGGCCTTGAGCAGCAGCGGCAGCACGGTCAGCTTGACGCCGGCTTTCTCGGCCACGGCTTTCTGTGCGACGCGGAAGGCTTCCAGATCGGTGATGTCGGCCGAGTCGAACTGAGTCACGTGCGGCACGTTGAGCCAGCTGCGATGCAGGTTGGCAGCGCCGACCTGCATCAGGCGGGTCATCGGTACTTCTTCGATTTCGCCGAACTTGCTGAAGTCCACGGTCGGAATCGGCGGGATGCCAGCGCCACCGGTGGTGGCAGCGGCAGCCTGCGGTGCAGTCTTGGCCTTCTGCATCATCGCCTTGACGTGCACCTGCACGTCTTCCTTGAGGATGCGACCCTTCGGACCGGTACCGGCGATATCGGCCAGTTCCACGCCGAAATCACGAGCCAGCTGGCGCACGGCAGGGCCGGCGTGAACCTTGGCACCGTCGCGCTTGGGCGCGGAGGCGGAGGCTGCAGCGGCGGCTGATAGCGACGCGATGGCGCGTACTTCGGCAGCCACTTCAGGTGCCGCGCCTTCCGGTACGCGGTGTACTTCCTGGCTGGCCTGAGCTGGCGCAGCGGCCGGAGCTGCGCCGGCTACCTTGAGCTTGAGAATCAGGTCGCCGGTGCCGACTTCGGCGTCCAGCTTGACCAGCACTTCTTCCACCACGCCGGCAGCCGGCGAAGGGATTTCCATGGAAGCCTTGTCGGACTCCAGGGTGATCAGCGACTGATCGGCTTCGATGGTGTCGCCGGCCTTGACCATGACCTCGATGACCTTGACCTTGCCGTCGGTACCGATATCCGGCACGTGCACTTCCTGTACCGAAGCAGCAGCCGGGGCTGTGGCAGCGGGAGCAGGTGCGGCGGCTGGCGCGGCAGCGGGTGCAGCAGCTTGAGCCGGAGCAGCACTGGCGGTTGCACCGCCAGCGGTACGCAGCTTGAGGATCAGGTCACCGGTGCCGACTTCGGCGTCCAGCTTGACCAGCACTTCTTCCACCACGCCGGCAGCCGGCGAAGGGATTTCCATGGAGGCCTTGTCGGACTCCAGGGTGATCAGCGACTGATCGGCTTCGATGGTGTCACCCACCTTGACCATGACTTCGATGACCTTGACCTTGCCATCGGTGCCGATATCCGGCACGTGCACGTCTTGCACACTGCTGCTGGCTGCAGCAGCGGGTGCCGCTGCCGGAGCGGCTGCTTTCGGTGCTTGGGCAGGGGCAGCTTCGGCTTTCGGCGCAGGCGCTGCTTCGGCGGCACCTTCGACTTCCAGTACCAGCAGCTCGTCGCCTTCTTTCAGGCGGTCACCGATCTTGACCTTGATTTCCTTGATCACGCCGGCTTTGGGCGAGGGCACTTCCATGGAGGCCTTGTCGGACTCCAGGGTCAGTACACTCTGGTCGGCTTCGACACGGTCGCCGACCTTCACCAGCAGTTCAATGACCTCGCCTTCACCGCCGAGGTCGGGTACGCGAATCAATTCACTCATCGCTACGCTCCTTAGCAGTCCAGGGGGTTGGCTTTGTCGGCGTCGATGCCGAACTTGGCGATGGCATCAGCCAGCACCTTGGCTTCGATTTCGCCACGGTCTACCAGGGCTTCCAGGGCGGCGAGCACGACCCAGTTGCGATCCACTTCGAAGAAGTGACGCAGCTGCTTGCGGCTGTCGCTGCGGCCGAAGCCGTCGGTGCCCAGCACCTTGTATTCCTTGCTCGGTACCCACTGACGAACCTGTTCGGCGAACAGCTTCATGTAGTCGGTAGAGGCGATGACCGGCCCCTTGCGACCGTTCAGGCACTCTTCGATGTAGGTCTGCTTGGGCTTCTGGCCCGGATGCAGGCGATTGCTGCGCTCCACGGCCAGGCCGTCACGACGCAGTTCGTTGAAGCTGGTAACGCTCCACACATCGGCGCCGATGTTGTACTCGTCGCGCAGGATCTTCGCCGCCTCGCGCACTTCACGCAGGATGGTGCCGGAACCCAGCAGTTGCACGTGGTGCGCGGCTTCCTTCTTGTCTTCCTCGAGCAGGTACATGCCCTTGATGATGCCGTCCTCGATACCCTCCGGCATGGCCGGCTGCTGGTACGACTCGTTCATCACGGTGATGTAGTAGAAGATGTCCTGCTGCTCTTCGGTCATCTGGCGAATGCCTTCGCGGATGATCACGGCGAGCTCGTAGCCGTAGGTCGGATCGTAGGTGCGGCAGTTGGGGATGGTCGCTGCCAGCATGTGGCTGTGACCGTCTTCGTGCTGCAGGCCTTCACCGTTGAGGGTGGTACGGCCGGCGGTGCCGCCGATCAGGAAACCACGGGTGCGGCTGTCGCCAGCAGCCCAGGCCAGGTCGCCGATACGCTGGAAGCCGAACATCGAGTAGAAGATGTAGAACGGCAGCATCGGCTGGTTGTGGCAGGAGTACGAAGTACCAGCGGCGATGAAGGAACTCATGGCGCCAGCTTCGTTGATGCCTTCTTCGAGGATCTGACCTTTCTTGTCCTCTTTGTAGAACATCACCTGGTCTTTATCGACCGGCTCGTAGAGCTGACCGACCGAGGAGTAGATGCCGAGCTGACGGAACATGCCTTCCATACCGAAGGTACGGGCTTCGTCCGGAATGATCGGAACGATGCGCTGGCCGAGTTCCTTGTCCTTGACCAGCTGCGCGAGGATGCGCACGAAAGCCATGGTGGTGGAGATTTCGCGGTCGCCGGAACCATCGAGGATGGCCTTGAGGGTATCCAGCGGCGGAGTCGGGATGCTGAAGCTCTGCTGACGACGCTGCGGTACGAAACCACCCAGCGCGTTGCGGCGCTCGTGCAGGTACTTGTACTCGGCGCTGCCTTCTTCCGGACGTACGAACGGCAGGTTTTCCAGCTCTTCGTCTTTTACCGGGATGTCGAAGCGGTCGCGGAACTGACGCAGGCTGTCGACATCGACCTTCTTGGTGTTGTGCGCGGTGTTCTTCGCTTCACCGGCGCCGGTACCGTAGCCCTTGATGGTCTTGGCCAGGATCACGGTCGGCTGGCCGCTGTGGTTCACGGCCTGGTGGTAGGCCGCGTAGACCTTGTACGGGTCGTGGCCGCCACGGTTGAGCTTCCAGATCTCGTCGTCGGACAGGTCTTTGACCATTTCCTTGAGTTCTGGGGTGTTGAAGAAGTTTTCGCGAACGTAGGCGCCGTCTTTGGCCTTGTAGTTCTGGTATTCACCGTCGACCACTTCGTCCATGCGACGCTGCAGCGCGCCGTCCTTGTCCTTGGCGAACAGCGGATCCCAGAAGCGACCCCAGACCACCTTGTTGACGTTCCACTGAGCACCGCGGAACACGCCTTCGAGTTCCTGGATGATCTTGCCGTTGCCGCGAACCGGGCCGTCGAGGCGCTGCAGGTTGCAGTTGATGACGAAGATCAGGTTGTCCAGCTTCTCGCGGCCAGCCAGGGAAATGGCACCGAGGGATTCCGGCTCGTCGCACTCGCCGTCGCCCATGAAGCACCAGACCTTCTGCTTGCCAGCGGGGATGAAACCGCGGGCTTCCAGGTACTTCATGAAGCGTGCCTGGTAGATCGCCTGGATCGGGCCCAGGCCCATGGAAACGGTCGGGAACTGCCAGAAGTCCGGCATCAGCCAGGGGTGCGGGTAGGAGGACAGACCTTTGCCATCCACTTCGCGGCGGAAGTTCTTCATCTGGTCTTCGCTGATGCGGCCTTCCATGAAGGCGCGGGCGTAGACGCCAGGGCTGGCGTGACCCTGATAGAACACCAGGTCGCCGCCGTGTTCTTCGGTCGGGGCCTGGAAGAAGTAGTTGAAGCCGATGTCGTACAGCGTCGCCGAGGAAGCGAAGCTGGAAATGTGGCCGCCCAGATCCGGGTCGTCCAGGTTGGTGCGCATCACCATCGCCAGGGCGTTCCAGCGTACCAGCGAGCGGATGCGGCGCTCCATGAACAGGTCGCCGGGCATGCGAGCTTCATGGGTGACCGGAATGCTGTTGCGGTACGGCGTGGTGATCGCGTAGGGCAATTGCGCACCGCTACGGGTGGCCAGCTCGCCCAGACGGGTCATCAGGTAATGGGCACGGTCTTCACCCTCACGGTCGAGGACGGATTCAAGGGCGTCCAGCCATTCCTGGGTTTCGATCGGATCGAGGTCTTGCATGGCTTGCTCCAGGGCGGAAAGGCTTCCAGAATCGGAGGCCAGTTGGGGCTCGCCGGCTTTTTGAGCGGGCGAGTTGAAATTCTTGGATTTACCGGGGATAGGTCCGGCGCCTTGTAGTTTTACTACATTTCGACGACGGATTCAGCCCTCTGGATACAATTCTTCAGTAGTAAAACTACAATTCGCGGCACTGCCGGCCGCGCGCACCCTGCCGCTGCGGGGTTCCGGGCGATTGCACCGTGCGTCTGGCAGTCCGCCAAAAAGGATAGACCATGAGCCTGCCGTCGCTGGTCGAGTTGCCCGCCTCCCTGATTTCCCTCGCCGAGCGAGCCGAACAATCCTTGCAGATGGCCCTGATCGGGCATCAGGGCCTCGCCGAGTGTGTGGCGGCCTGGCCGGCGGCTCGTCGTGAGAGCTGGCGCCAAGTGACAGCGTTGAGCGATTTCGTCGCCGAGCAGTCTCAGCGTGATCCACAGATGTTCGTCGAGCTTGGCGAGTCTGGCGAGCTCGAGCGCAGCCTGGCGCCGGGCGAATTGCGGGAGCAGCTGGGGGCCTGGCTGGCCGACTGCACCGATGAGGACGCCCTTGGGCGCTGCCTGCGGCGTTTCCGCAATCGTCAGCAATTGCGCATCATCTGGCGTGACTTCAGTCGCCAGGCCGCGCTGGCGGAAACCTGTCGCGACCTCTCCGATCTGGCTGATGCCTGCATCGACCTAGCCTATCACTGGCTTTATCCGCGTTACTGCGCGCAGTTTGGGACGCCCATCGGTCGACGCAGCGGCCAGCCGCAGCACATGGTCATCCTCGGCATGGGCAAGCTCGGCGCGCACGAGCTCAACCTGTCTTCGGACATCGATCTGATCTTCGGTTACCCGGAGGGGGGCGAGACCGAGGGGGTCAAGCGCCCCCTGGATAACCAGGAGTTTTTCATCCGTCTGGGACAGAAGCTGATCAAGGCACTGGACGCGATCACCGTCGACGGTTTCGTGTTCCGTACCGACATGCGTCTGCGCCCGTATGGCTCGAGCGGCGCACTGGTGTTCAGCTTCAATGCACTGGAGCAGTACTACCAGGATCAAGGCCGCGACTGGGAGCGTTACGCCATGATCAAGGCGCGCGTGGTCGGCGGTGATCAGGCTGCGGGTGCCGAACTGTTGGAAATGCTGCGGCCCTTCGTCTATCGCCGCTACCTGGATTTTTCTGCCATCGAGGCGTTGCGCGCGATGAAGCTGCTGATCCAGCAGGAGGTGCGTCGCAAGGGCATGAGCGAGAACATCAAGCTCGGCGCTGGTGGTATTCGCGAGATCGAGTTCATCGCCCAGGCCTTCCAGCTGATCCATGGCGGACGCGACCTCAGCCTGCAACAACGGCCGCTGCTCAAGGTACTGACCACGCTGGAGGGGCAGGGCTACCTGCCGTCGGCGGTCGTCACGGAAATGAAGGAAGGCTACGAGTTTCTGCGCTACACCGAACACGCCCTGCAGGGTATCGGTGATCGCCAGACGCAGATGCTGCCGGCCGATCTGCAGGATCAGGCGCGGGTCGCGGCAATCATGGGCTTTGCCGATTGGGCGAGTTTCCACGAGCGGCTGATGCATTGGCGCGGGCGCATCGAGTGGCACTTCCAGCAGGTGATCGCTGATCCCGATGAGGATGAGGCGCAGAGTGGAGAGACCTGTGTCGGTGCTGAATGGCTGCCGCTTTGGGAAGGCGCGCTGGACGAGGAGGCTGCGGTGCAGCAGCTGCAAGAGGCGGGCTTCAGCGAGCCGGAAACAGCGTTCAAGCGTCTCGTCGATCTGCGTAATGGCCCGCAGGTGCGGGCCATGCAGCGTCTCGGCCGGGAACGGCTGGATGCCTTCGTTCCACGCCTGCTGGCGCAAACCATCGAGCACGATAAGCCTGACCTGGTGCTTGAGCGAGTATTGCCGCTGGTGGAGAAGGTGGCGCGGCGCTCGGCCTATCTGGTGTTGTTGAGCGAGAACCCCGGAGCCTTGTCGCGACTGACCACGTTGTGTGCGGCCAGCCCGTGGATCGCCGAACAAATCGCTCGCTTCCCGCTGTTGCTCGATGAGCTGCTCAATGAAGGGCGTCTTTATTCTCCGCCGCAGGCGCCGGAGCTGGTGGCCGAGTTGCACGAGCGCCTGATCCGCATTCCCGAAGAGGATCTGGAGCAGCAGATGGAGGCGCTGCGTCACTTCAAGCTGGCGCACGGCCTGCGTGTAGCCGCTTCGGAGATCGCCGGCACCTTGCCGTTGATGAAGGTCTCGGACTATCTGACCTGGCTGGCTGAGGCGATCCTCGACCAGGTGCTGGCGCTCGCCTGGCAGCACACGGTGCAACGCCATGGGCGGCCGCGCCGTGCCGACGGCTCTCCGTGCGATCCTGATTTCATCATCGTCGGTTATGGCAAGGTAGGCGGTCTGGAGTTCGGCCATGGCTCGGATCTGGATCTGGTATTCATCCATGGTGGTGACCCGCAAGCGGAGACCGATGGCGCCAAGCCTATCGATGGCGCGCAGTTCTTCACCCGCCTGGGGCAGCGCATTATTCACCTGCTGACCACTCAGACCACCTCCGGTGCGCTCTATGAGGTGGACATGCGGCTGCGTCCCTCAGGCGCAGCCGGGCTTTTGGTCAGCTCGCTGGGCGCCTTCCAGCGCTATCAGGAAACCGAGGCCTGGACCTGGGAGCACCAGGCGTTGGTACGGGCGCGGGTGTTGGTGGGGGCCCCGCGCCTGGCCGGCGAATTCGCTCGCGTTCGCGCCGAGGTACTTGGCCGCCAGCGCGATATCGAGGCGCTGCGCGTCGAGGTCAGCGAGATGCGCGCGAAGATGCGTGACAACCTTGGCAACAAAAATACCGCGGCCGGGACGGCGCCGAATGCCTTCGAGGCCACGTCCTCCTTCGATCTGAAGCAGGATGCCGGTGGTATCGTCGATATCGAATTTATGGTGCAATACGCGGCTCTGGCCTGGTCGTGGCAACACCCGCAGCTACTCGAGTTCACCGATAACATCCGTATTCTGGAAGGTCTGGAGCGGGTCGGTCTGATGGGCGCCGAGGATGCCGCGTTGCTGCGTGAGGTCTACAAGAATTACCGCTCGGCGGCCCATCGCCAGGCGCTGCAGAAGCAGCCTGGCGTGGTGCCAGGGGATCAGTTCCAGGACGAGCGCCGCGCCGTGATGCGCCTGTGGCGTGAGTTGGGGCTGAGTTGAATGACGGGGCTGCAGCCCCACCTAATTGTTCGAACCGTGAAGCGAATTTGAGGAGCAGGCAAGATGTCGATGTCCGACCGTGATGGCGTGATCTGGTACGACGGCAAACTGGTGCCGTGGCGCGAAGCCAACACCCATGTGCTGACTCACACCCTGCACTACGGCATGGGCGTGTTCGAGGGCGTGCGTGCCTACAACACCCCGGATGGCACCGCGATCTTCCGTCTGCAGGCGCACACTGACCGCCTGTTCGACTCCGCACACATCTTCAACATGCAGATCCCTTTCACCAAGGAAGAGATCAACGACGCCCAGCGCGCCGCTGTGCGTGAGAACGGCCTGGAAAGCGCCTACCTGCGCCCGATGGTGTTCTTCGGCAGCGAAGGCATGGGCCTGCGTGCCGCTGGTCTGAAGGTGCACGTGATCGTTGCAGCCTGGCACTGGGGCGCCTACATGGGCGAAGCGGCGCTGGAGAACGGCATCAAGGTGCGCACCAGCTCCTACACCCGTCACCACGTCAACATCTCTATGACGCGCGCCAAGGCCAACGGCAACTACATCAACTCGATGCTGGCCCTGCAGGAAGCCATTTCCGGTGGCGCTGATGAGGCCATGCTGCTGGATCCGGAAGGCTACGTGGCCGAAGGCTCGGGCGAGAACATCTTCCTGGTCAAGGGCGGCGTGGTGTACACCCCGGAAGTGACCTCCTGCCTCAACGGCATCACCCGCAGCACCATCCTGACCCTGGCCGAAGAGCACGGCATCAAGGTGGTCGAGAAGCGCATCACCCGCGACGAGGTGTATATCTGCGACGAGGCCTTCTTCACCGGTACTGCCGCTGAGGTCACGCCGATCCGTGAGGTCGACGGTCGTCAGATCGGCATCGGGCGCCGCGGGCCGATCACCGAGAAGCTGCAGAAAGCCTACTTCGACCTGGTCACCGGCAAGACCAGTGGCCACGCCGAATGGCGTACTCTGGTTAAATAAGCGATTCCTCGAAGGCTCGACGGGGAGGCGAAAGCCTCCCCGGTCGTTTCTGGAAAAGACATGAAGATACTGATCATCGGCCCCAGCTGGGTAGGCGACATGGTGATGGCGCAGACGCTGTTCCAGTGCCTGAAACAGCGCCACCCGGCGTGCGAGATCGACGTCCTGGCGCCGGACTGGAGCCGGCCGATCCTCGAGCGCATGCCCGAGGTGCGCGCCGCGCTGAGCCTGCCGCTGGGCCACGGTGTGCTCGACCTGGCCACGCGCCGGCGCATCGGCAAGTCGCTGGCTGGTCAGTACGACCAGGCGATCCTGCTGCCCAACTCGCTGAAGTCCGCCTTGGTGCCCTGGTTCGCCGGGATCCCCACGCGTACGGGCTGGAAGGGCGAGATGCGCTATGGCCTGCTCAACGACATGCGCACGCTGGATAAAGACCGCTATCCGTTGATGATCGAACGCTTCATGGCGCTGGCCTATGAGCCCGGTGCCGCACTACCGCAGCCTTATCCGCAGCCGCGCTTGCAGATCGACGAGGCCAGCCGTGAAGCGGCCCTGAACAAGTTCGGTCTGCAGCTGGATCGTCCGGTGCTGGCGCTGTGCCCTGGCGCTGAGTTCGGCGAAGCCAAGCGCTGGCCGGCCGAGCATTACGCCAAGGTGGCCGAGGTCAAGATCCGCGAGGGCTGGCAGGTCTGGTTGTTCGGGTCGAAGAACGATCATGCCTGTGGTGAAGACATTCGCATGCGTCTGATTCCCGGGCTGCGCGAGGAAGTCAGCAACCTGTCCGGGCAGACCAGTCTGGCCGAGGCCATCGACCTGATGTCGGCGGCCACTGCCGTGGTGTCCAACGATTCCGGGCTGATGCACGTAGCCGCGGCGCTGAACCGTCCGCTGGTCGCGGTCTATGGCTCCACGTCGCCGGGTTTCACCCCGCCGTTGGCTGATCGCGTCGAGATCGTTCGCCTGGGGCTGGAGTGCAGTCCCTGTTTCGAACGCACCTGCCGCTATGGTCACTACAACTGCCTGCGCGAGCTCAAACCGCGCCCGGTGATCGAGGCGCTGGATCGGCTGGTCGGTGAAACCTTGACTCTGGTCGAGGGCGACTGATTTGCGGGTGCTGATCATCAAGACCTCGTCGCTGGGCGATGTGGTGCATACCCTGCCGGCATTGACCGACGCGGCTCGCGCCATTCCCGGTATCCGTTTCGATTGGGTGGTGGAAGAAGGCTTCGCCGAAATTCCGTCCTGGCATCCGGCGGTGTCCCAGGTTATTCCGGTGGCCATTCGCCGCTGGCGTAAGCATCCACTGCGCACCTGGCGTAGTGGCGAGTGGGCGCGTTTCAAGCAACGCCTGCGGGAAACCCGCTATGACCTGGTGATCGACGCCCAGGGCCTGCTCAAGAGTGCCTGGCTGACGCGCTACGTGTCGGCACCGGTGGCGGGGCTGGATCGCGATTCGGCGCGTGAGCCGCTGGCCAGTCGTTTCTACGACCGCCGCTACGCAGTTGCCAAGGATCAGCACGCGCTGGAGCGTGTGCGCCAGCTGTTCGCCAAGGCGCTCGGTTATATGCTGCCGTCCGGCGCCGGTGACTACGGCCTCAACCGTGCGGCGATGATGGATGTCGCCGCGCAGCCGTATCTGGTGTTCCTGCATGGCACCACCTGGGCCAGCAAGCACTGGCCTGAAGCCGATTGGCGTGCCCTGGCTGAACGCATGGATGAGCTGGGTTGGGCCGTGCGCCTGCCCTGGGGTAACGAGACAGAGAAGGCGCGTGCCGAGCGCATCGCTGCCGGCCTGACTCATGCCGCCGTGCTGCCGAAGCTGAACCTGGCCGGCGTGGCCAAGGTGATCGCTGGTGCCAGCGCCTGTGTTTCCGTCGACACCGGGCTCGGCCACCTGGCCGCTGCGCTGGATGTACCCAATATTTCTCTGTATGGCCCGACGTTGCCCGGCAAGGTGGGCGCCTATGGCCGTAGCCAGATTCACCTGTGTGCCAGTGGCCCGGGCGCCGGCAGCGGTGGCCGTGACAAGCCCTGCTTCGATGGTCTCGGCGCCGAGCGCGTCGGGCTGGAACTGGAGGCGCTGCTGCTCGCGCCTCCCGGCACCTTTTAAGGAGCGGCTATGCAACTGGCCTTCGTTCTCTACAAATACTTCCCGTTCGGCGGACTACAGCGCGATTTCATGCGCATCGCCCTCGAATGCCAGGCGCGTGGTCATGCCATTCGTGTTTACACGCCGATCTGGGAAGGGGAAAACCCCGGCGGCTTCGACGTGCGCGTGGTGCCGGTGCGGGCGCTGTTCAACCATCGCCGCAACGAGAAGTTCAGTGCCTGGCTGCAGGCCGACTTGAAGCGCGACCCGGTCGACCGGGTCATCGGCTTCAACAAGATGCCGGGCCTGGATGTCTACTACGCGGCCGACGGCTGTTTCGAGGACAAGGCGCAGACCCTGCGCAACCCGATTTACCGTCGTTGGGGGCGCTACAAGCACTTCGCCGAGTACGAGCGCGCGGTGTTCGCGCCGGAGTCGAAGACCGAGATTCTGATGATCTCCGAAGTGCAGCAGCCGCTATTCGTCAAACACTACAAGACTCCGCTGCAGCGCTTCCACCTGCTGCCGCCGGGCATCGCCCAGGATCGTCGCGCACCGGCCAATGCTGCCGAAATTCGCGCCGAGTTCCGTCGCGAGTTCGATCTGGCCGAGAATGACCTGCTGCTGGTGCAGATCGGCTCCGGCTTCAAGACCAAGGGCCTGGATCGCAGCCTCAAGGCGCTGGCCTCTCTACCGCGCGAACTGCGCAAGCGCACCCGGCTGATCACCATCGGCCAGGACGACCCCAAGCCCTTCCTGCTGCAGATCAAGGCGTTGGGCCTGTCCGATCAGGTGCAGATACTCAAGGGTCGCAGCGACATCCCGCGTTTCCTGCTCGGCGCCGACCTGCTGATCCATCCGGCCTACAACGAGAACACCGGTACGGTGTTGCTGGAGGCGCTGGTGTCCGGCCTGCCGGTACTGGTCACCGATGTGTGTGGCTACGCGCACTACATCGCCGATGCCGACTGCGGTCGCGTGCTGCCCAGTCCCTTCGAGCAGGAGCAGCTCAACCGTACTCTGGCCGAGATGCTGGCCGACCCGCAGCAGCGCGCTTTCTGGGGGCGCAATGGGCTGGCCTACGCCGACAGTGCTGACTTGTATTCGATGCCGAAGAAGGCTGCCGATGTGATCCTCGCGGAGAGGCGCACGTGAAGCTGATCCTCGCCGAACCTTTCAAGCACCTGTGGGCGGGGCGCGATGCCTTCGAGGCCGTCGAGGCGCTGCAAGGCCAGGTCTACCGTGAGCTGGAAGGCCGCCGTACCCTGCGCACCGAAGTCGATGGGCGTGGCTACTTCGTCAAGATCCACCGCGGCATCGGCTGGGGCGAGATCGTCAAGAACCTGCTGACCGCCAAGGCTCCGGTGCTTGGTGCTGCGCAGGAGTGGCAAGCGATCCAGCGCTTGACTAAGGCCGGTGTGCCGACCATGACTGCGGTGGCTTATGGCGAGCGCGGCTCCAATCCAGCGCGTCAGCACTCGTTCATCGTCACCGAAGAGCTGGCGCCGACCGTCGACCTGGAGCAACTCAGCCTGAGCTGGGCTCAACAGCCGCCCAAACCGGCGCTCAAATGGTCGCTGATCCGTGAAGTGGCGCAGATGACCGGCGGCATGCACCGTGCCGGAGTCAATCACCGTGACTGCTACATCTGCCACTTCCTGCTGCATACCGACCGGCCGATCCAGGCCAGTGACCTGCGCCTGTCGGTGATCGACCTGCATCGTGCCCAGGTACGAGACGCAGTGCCCCGCCGCTGGCGTGACAAGGATCTGGCCGGTCTGTACTTCTCGGCACTGGACATCGGCCTGACCCGCCGCGACAAGCTGCGCTTTCTGCGCACCTACTTCCAACGTCCGCTGCGCCAGGTACTGCGCGAGGAGGCGAGCCTGCTCGCCTGGCTGGAGCGCAAGGCGGCGAAACTGTATGAGCGTAAGCAGCGTTATGGAGATCGACTGTAAATGTTGGAAAACAAGGCATTGATTCGCGCGGGTATGAAGGTGGCGCTTGTGCCTTGTCCGGCACTTGGAGATACCACGTTGTTTCTCTGGCTCGCCTGGCGTTTGCAGGCCGTCGGGGCTCAGGTTGTGTTGGCGTCTGGGTCGTTGTTTGCTCTGCGTGATTACCTCCCAGGGTTAGACGTTATCGGGGGGGCCAAGCCTGATGTGCCAGCGTTGGCTGAACGCCATGATCTGGTGATCTGTGCCATCGACTGGTACGTGGAAAACCCAGGTTCTGCAAGCGATCCAGCCCTCGATAACGTTGCCTACCTGGCGGGCAAGAAATTGCCTGCCCGATACCAGCTTGACCATCGTGCCGTATTGCTGGAGGGGCGCCCCGTTCCGGGGGGGCATAATGTGATCTGTCGTGATCCCAAGGCCGGCAAAACCATGGTGCAATGGATTGATCTCTATGCCGCCGAGGTACTTGGGCTTGATGTGTCCACGACGCCTGCCGGTTTCCAATCATTGCCGGACGCGGCAAAGGATGCCGATCGGCGCGTGGTAATCTTTCCAACCACACCCCATGCCAGCAAGAACTACTCAGCCCGAGGTTTCAGGCGCCTTGCCGCTAGCCTGGTGGCGAGAGGCTGGCTGGTGGAGTTCGTGGGAACTTTGCCAGAACAGGGAGCACTGCAATCGCAGTATCCCGGTTTTATCGTGCACGCCTTTGCAGACCTCAAGGGCTTGGTCGACTACTTGCGGACCTGCTCGGTCGTCATCAGTAACGATTCGGGGGGCGGCCATCTAGGATCACTGCTTGGCTTGCGCACGTTCACCATCACCCGGCGCCGTCCAGATTTTACCTGGCGTCCGGGTTTTAATACGTTGAACCAGGTCGTTCGTCCTGTTTTCACATTCAAGTGGATGGGTAAAACGATCTGGCGTCCCTTCATTCCGCTCGGGCGTGTTCTGCGCGAGTTCCCCGCCGTGGCGAGGCCTTAGCCATGTCGGCGTGGAAACATGACGTCAGCGGTTCCTTGTTGAGCGCTTTCGGTAGCCTTGAGTCCGTCTTCCAATTGCAAGGTGAGCGGTTGACCTCCGATCCTCTGTCCGAAGTCATCCGGGTGGAAATCGATGGGGTTCGCTATTACGTCAAGCGTTACTGGGGGGCTGGTAAAGGTCTGCGCCGCTACCTGGGGCGGCCACGGGTCAAGGCCGAGTGGCAGAACCTCAAGTTGTTCGCCAAGTGGGGCATCCCGACAGCACCGATCGTCGCTCATGGTCTTGAGCGCAAGGCCGGAGCATTCGTGCGTGGTGCGCTGGTAACGCGCGAGCTGGAAGATACCGTCGATCTAGCTGAAATCGCCAACCGTCAGGATCTGCGTTTGGCAGATCGGGGATGGGTTCAGGTCATCAGCCAGCAGTTGGCCAAGGGCACGCGAGCGATGCATGACCACCACTTCACCCATAATGATCTGAAGTGGCGCAATCTGCTTGTCAATGAAAAGGCCGAGCTGTTTTTCATCGATTGCCCCACCGGCAGTTTCTGGTGGGGGGCGCTACTGCGCTACCGCATCGTCAAGGATCTGGCCTGTCTCGACAAGGTGGCCAAGCGCGTGCTGTCGAGGACGCAGCGCCTGCGTTTCTATCTGCAGTATCGGGGGCGTAGCCGCTTGAGTAACGGTGACAAACGACGTGTTCTGCAGATACTTAAATTTTTCGAGGGCCGCGAATGAGTGACTTCATCGCGGAGCAGGATCGCGCCCTGCTCGAGCGTCACGGGCTCGCCAGTTTCGATGCGCTGTGGGCACTGAAACTGGAAGCAGTGGATGAGCCCAACACCGAGCGTGGCGGTTGGAGCAGTGTCTATCGCCTGGAGTTGGGCGAGCGCGCCTTCTACCTGAAGCGGCAAAGCAATCACCTGACGCGCAGCCTGCTGCATCCATTCGGTGAACCGACCTTCGCGCGCGAGTTTCGCAATATTCGCCGTTATGCCGAGCTGAACATACCGGCCCTGCAGGCGGCGTTCTTTGCCGAGCGCCGTTTACCGGGCGAGCGTCGTGCCGTCCTGCTGACTCGTGCGCTGGACGGGTGGCAGGATCTGGAACACTGGCTGACGCAATGGTCTGTACTCGACGGTGCTGCGCATGTGTCCATCCTTCGTGCCTGCGGTGGTCTTGCACGTTGCTTGCACCAGGCTGGGCAGATGCACGGCTGTTTCTATCCCAAGCATATCTTCCTACGTGAGCAGGGAGGTGCGTTCGAGGCGCAACTGATCGATCTGGAGAAAACCCGTCCATTGCTGTTGGGGCGGCGTGATCGGATCAAAGACCTGGAGCCTCTGCTGCGCCGCGCCAGAATCTGGAGCGAGGCCGAGGTGCGCGAACTGCTGGTGGCTTACCTCGGGGATGGGGGCGACGTTGATGCCTGGTGGCGGCAACTTGGCGTTCGGCAGCGTAACAAGGAGGCGCGCTGATGCAACTGGGCGAATTGAGCCAGGCCGGTCGCACGCCGGAGATGCCACTGACACTGCTTATGGCAGGCGATCCGCTTGTGTTGGAGCGCCTGCTGCGCGTGCTGCCTGGGCAGCGTTACGTTGCACTCGCGCGTTGGCAGGGCCGTCCGGTGCTGGCCAAGTTGCTGGTCGGCGACAAGGCACAGCGGCACTTTCAGCGCGAGCGTGAAGGCGCCGAGTATCTGGCTTCCCAGGGGCTCGTCACGCCCGAACTGCTGACTCAAGGTTTCATCGACGGGCAGGGCGGCTGGTTGCTGTTCGAGTTTTTGGAAAACTCGCAGAGCCTCTGGTATGCCTGGCACGAGGCAGCTCGCGAACCATTACTGAGCGACGCCCAGCAGAGCGTGTTGGCCGAAGCGCTGGTGGCCATTGGGCAGATGCATACTCGGGGCCTCTGGCAGGCCGACCTGCACCTGGACAACCTGCTTCGGCATGAGGGCCGTCTATACCTGATTGACGGAGGAGGCGTGTGCTGTGAAACGGCCGGGCAGCCGCTGTCGCGGGCAAGAGTGCTGGAAAACCTCGGGGTCTTTTTCGCCCAGTTGCCGGCCGAGCTGGATCCCTACCTGGAAGAGCTGCTGATCCACTACCTGCTGGCCAATGGCGAGCACGCATTGCCGCTGGAAATGCTCCAGGCCGAAATAGCCAAGGTGCGTCGTTGGCGTCTGCGTGATTACCTGAAGAAAACAGCCCGTGACTGCAGCCTGTTCGCGGCGCGTATCAGTGCCTTCGGCCTGCGCGTGGTGCGTCGTGAGCGTGAGCCAGAGCTGCAGCTGCTATTGGCCGACCTGGATGCCCGGATCGACGCCGGGCATATCTACAAGACCGGTGGCGCGGCCACGGTGGCTCGCGTCGAGGTGGAAGGTCGGCCTCTGGTGGTCAAGCGTTACAACGTGAAGAACCTGCTGCACTGGTTCAAGCGCTTCTGGCGGCCCAGTCGTGCCTGGCATAGCTGGCGCGAAGGCAATCGCCTGCAACTTCTGGGCATCGTCACGCCAACGCCGTTGGCTGTGATCGAGCGGCGTTGGTGCTGGCTGCGTGGACGTGCGTACCTGATTACCGACTATTGCGGCGGGCAGGATATAATTGCGCGTTTTGAGGCATACAAACAGGCGACACCCCCGGAAAACGAGTTGTTGGCGCTGGATCGTCTGTTCGCTGCCCTGCTGCGCGAACGCATCAGCCACGGTGATTTCAAGGGGCACAACCTGTTCTGGGATGACGCACAGGATGCCTGGTCGTTGATCGACCTGGATGCCATGCAGCAGCATCGCAGTGCGCGCAGTTTCGCTCGGGCCTATGCCCGCGACCGTGCCCGTTTTCTACGCAACTGGCCGGCGGACTCGGCTCTGCACCAGTTGCTCGACCAACGTTTACCGCAGGTGCCTGGCACCTGCCCGAATTAGAGGCTTACACCTGTGGCACTGACCATTCTTGGCCTGTCCGGCGCCCTCAGTCACGATCCGTCCGCCGCGCTGTATATCGACGGCAAACTGATCGCGGCCGTGGAAGAGGAGCGCTTCGTGCGCGACAAGCACGCGAAGAACCGCATGCCCTACGAGTCGGCCAAATTCTGCCTGGAACAAGCCGGCATCAAGCCCTCGGATGTCGACGTGGTCGCCATTCCCTTCGCGCCCATCAGCATCTTCGAGAAGGCCCGCTGGCAGTACGCCAAGCGTTACGCCTACGCGCCGGATCGCGCTCTCGATGCGATCCTGTTCGGCAACCGCCGTTACAAGCGCTACAAGAAGCGTATCGAATGGTGCCTTGTGCAACTGGGCTTCGACCTGAAGAAGGTCAAGATCGAGCCGGTCGAACATCACTTGGCCCACGCCTCCAGTGCCTATCATTGCTCGGGCTTCAAGGAGAAGACCGCGATCCTTGGTATCGACGGCAAGGGTGAGTATGCCACCACCTTCTTCGGCTACGGCGAGAACGGCAAGATCCACAAGATCAAGGAGTTCTACGACCCGGATTCGCTCGGTGGCCTGTATGGCGCGATCACCGAGTACCTGGGGTTCGAGATGCTCGATGGCGAGTTCAAGGTCATGGGGATGGCGCCCTACGGTGACGCCGCCAAGTACGATTTCTCGCGCCTGGCCAAGTTCGAGAACGGCGAGCTGATCATCAATACCGAGTACGCCAACGTCATCGGTTTCCGTCGCTACAAGGAAAACGGCAAGGGCTACTACTTCTCGCCCAAGCTGATCGAATGGCTGGGCCCGAAGCGTGAAGGCGACATCGCCGACGATCCCTATATCCATTACGCGGCCAGCATGCAGGCGCTGTTCGAGAAGCTGGCGCTGCAGATGATGGAGTACTACCTCGGCGACATCTTGCGCGAGACCGGCAAGATCGCTTTCGCCGGCGGCTGCGCGCTGAATGTCAAGCTCAACCAGAAGATCATCGCCCGCGACGATGTGAAGGAGTTGTTCGTGCAACCGGCCTCTGGCGATGCGGGCACTGCCGTGGGCGCCGCCGCCTACGTCTCGCACCAGCGTGGCGTGCCGGTCGAGAAGATGGAACACGTCTACCTCGGCCCGTCCTATTCCAACGAAGACGTCATCGCTGCTTGTGCCAAGCACCCGAACCAGCCGGTGTTCAAGCGCATCGACAACACGCCTGAGCGTATCGCCAGGATCATGGTCGACGGCAATCCTGTGGCCTGGTTCCAGGGGCGGATGGAGTTCGGCCCGCGTGCCTTGGGCGGACGTTCGATCATCGGCTGTCCGAGCGTGCCGGGTGTGGCTGACCGGATCAACGAGCAGATCAAGTTTCGTGAGCGCTGGAGACCTTTCTGTCCGTCGATGCTCGACACCGTGGCGCCGAAGATGCTCAAGGTGGATCACCCGAGCCCGTTCATGACCTTCACCTTCGAGGTTACCGATGAGTGGAAGGAGCGTGTGGGCGAAGTGGTGCATGAGGACGGTACCTCGCGTGCCCAGGTGCTGGAGCGTCGCTTCAATCCGCGCTGGTACGACCTGATGCTGGAGCTGGAGAAGTTGACCGGCAATGGCGTGTCGCTGAACACATCGCTCAACCGCCGTGGCGAACCAATGATCTGCTCGCCAACCGATGCGCTGAACATGTTCTACGGCTCGGATCTGCAATACCTGATCATGGAAGACGTTCTCGTGGTCAAGGACGGCAAGGATTGGTATGACAGCCTCTGAGCAGCCCTCTGGCCAGGCACAGCGCTGGGTTCTGCAGTTCTGCCATGGCTATGACGGCCCCTTTCTGGATTGCGCACGGCAGTATGCCGTGCTGTTCAAGGGGACGCCCTACAAGGTTTGCACGGTCTATCTGACTGGTGCTCCTTCGTCGGAGGTCGAGCGCGGTTCGGCCTCCGACGAGGTGATATTTCTCGACTACTCCAGCGCCCAGGTGCGCGGCCTGAAACTGGGGGCGATCCGCGATTTTCGCCGCATCGCCGCATCGCGTAACTTTGCCTTGTGCATCGCGCATCGCTTCAAGCCGATATACGTCGCCCTGCTGGGCAGCAACCTGCCGGTAATTGGCGTGCACCACGCCTTCGGCGACTACAAGCGCCGTTCGCGGCAAATGTTCGCCAACTTCTTTCGCAAGCGGCTGATGCTGCTCGGTGTTTCCAATGCCGTGCGCGACGACATGCGTGCCTGTTTACCTGGCTGGCCTGCCGAGCGTATCGAAACCCTCTACAACCGTATCGATGTAGAGGCGGTGCAAGTCGAGCAGGTTTCCCGCGAGGCGGCTCGTGAGCACCTGGGGCTGCCTCAGGACGTCTGGGTGGTTGGCAATGTAGGGCGTCTACACCCTGACAAGGATCAGGCCACACTGGTTCGCGGCTTCGCTCAGGCGCTACCGCAACTGCCTGTGGGCAGCTTGCTAGTGATCATGGGTACTGGTCGTCTGGAATCCTCACTTAAGGCGCTGGCAGTAGAGCTGGGAGTGAGTAAGTCGGTGCGTTTTCTCGGCCAGGTGCCGAATGGACGGCGTTACTTCAAAGCGTTCGACGTATTCGCTCTGACTTCCGACCACGAGCCGTTCGGCATGGTATTACTGGAGGCGATGGTGGCTGGGTTACCTGTTCTGGCGAGTGACTGTGGTGGGGCGCCTGAGGTGATTGGCGAACCTGACGCCCTATACCCGTTGGGTGACGATAAAGCCCTCGCCATTCGTTTGCAGGCATCATCGACCTCTGGGGCCGGGCAGGAAGGATTGCCGCGTGTGCAGGCTTATTTTTCGGATGAGAAGGGGTATGCATGCTTCTGGTCGTTGCCAGGCGTTTTGCGCATCATGCCGTCGAGTGTGTCGTGATGCCTGAGCGCGTATCCAGGCAGTTGGTCTATCTGGTCTACGGGGGAAAGCCCGATTATCACAGGGAGGCCAAGTACAGCATCCTTTCCGCGCTGTACCATTCGCATGGCACCTGCCCTCGAATCCTGCTCTACACCGATGAGCCAGCACAGTTCAGCGATTGGCCGGTCGATCTGGTGCGGCTCGACGAGGAAACCCTGTCAGCCTGGACAGGCCCCGCAGCCTACTTGCATCGGCGCAAGGCAGCCGCTATTCGCGATGCATTGGCCTACGCAGATCAGAGCATCTTCGTCGATACGGATACCTTCTTTCTGGATGCTCCAGCGAAGCTCTTCGAGCGTCTTGCAAATGCTCCTTGGCTTGTCGACGAAATCGAAGGCGTCTGGAAAGAGTACGAGGGCGATGAATTGCATACAGTACTCTCTGCATATCTGGCCGAACAGCATGGGGTCGATCAACAGATGCTGCTGATCAACTCAGGGGTTCTGGGCTTTCAGGAAGATGCCTCTCGGTTGATGGATGACACCCTGGCCTTGATCGATGTGATGCATCCGATGGTTCCCAAGATCCACATCATCGAGCAGTTCGCAGTCGGCATCGCCGCCAGGCATTTGGGGCGGCCCGCGCAAGCACAAGGTATCGTCAAGCATTACTTCTCGGGGAAGAACTACTGGCGTCATATGATCGCGGCATTCTTTCTGCGTCATGGAGAGGCGTTTTCGCCCGAGGCAGTACAAGCCGTTCGCGAGTTACCAACGGTTAAACCCAGGCCTACCTGGTGGCATCGTCTGAATTTTCACTTACGAAGTCTTTTCTTGCCTTCCCGAGTTCGCTCGCATGCCAAGCTGGCGTATTACGCCGCCGTCATGCTGGACGATCCTTACACCCAGGCCTGCGGTCGGGCGTATGCCGAGGAGTTGAGGCGTAAAGCCATCCCGCAAGGTGAGGATCTAAATGCTCAGCTCTGGAGCCGGGTGTTGAGTGATATTCATCGACAGCGTTTGGCGGAGCTGCTTGGGATGCCGGATAGTAAGCCTTGAACTCAGTATTTCAATGACGTCCGGCGGAGTCTTAATGCTCTGTGGCTATGGCTCAGAGGGGGTTTCTATCGTATTCGAGGTGTGTGATTGAAAGTGCTTTTTCTGGTTCAAGCCGAACAGAGAGCGATACTGGATCGACTATATGATGGCATTGCCGATGCGTGCGATAGCTGCGATATCCGTTGGCTAAGCGGTGATGAGCAGGCCGACCTGAAACGTTATTTCCACGAGCACGTCGATATCTCGAAGTACGATAGGATTCTTTTCTTTCTGCGATTCAAGAAGGAAATGCGCCAGTGGCGATTCATTCGCACCCTGCCTAATCTGGTGATTCTGGAGCACGATGCCTATCAGAACTACATCCCGTGCAAGTACACGGGGAAGTTCAGTGCCCACTACCGTCGCATGCCTTGGGTGCGCATCATCAGTTCTGGGGCCGGGGTCAGTCAGCGCCTTCGCGATGAGGGCTTCGACGCCTGCTTCGTTCCCAAGGGGTATGACCAGGCTTTGTTGTCCTATCAGGGGCGGGAGCGTGACATTGAGCTGGCCTTCGTCGGTAGCACGAAGAGCGTGGCTTACAGTGGTCGCAAGGCTTTCCTGGATGAGTTGGGGCGCCATGAAAACTTGCTTGTGACCAAGACCAAGTCGGGCGAGGAGTATTGCGACACCTTGAACCGTATTCGTTTCTTCGTGAGTGCGGATGTGGGAATGGGCGAATACATGATCAAGAACTTCGAGGCGATGGCCTGTGGCTGTGTGTTGTTGGCCTACGATCACGGGGCTCTGGAAAATTCTGCTTTGGGCTTCGTCGATATGGAAAATCTGGTTCTGTATCGTAATGTCGCCGAATTGCGTGAGAAGCTCGACGCGCTGCGTGGCGCTCCGGAAAGAGCAACTGCAATTGCGGAATCAGGTCGGCGCCTCGTCGAGCAGCGCTATGGTTTTAGTGCAATCGGGCAGCAGATCGTCGAGGCCATGCGCCCTCCGTTATCTCAAGGGCAAACACTCTCCTGGCTGCAGCGAATGCTACGCACAGTCGGCCTCTAGTGATTGATACAAGGCTCACATGGATATCCTGAACGTCATGTGGAGCGGTGGCTCTGCCTTCGGCTCCGTGCATAAGGTGCATCGTGAAGTTCTTCGACTCAGAGAGGCGGAGGCTACCGTCAGTACCTTGATACTGCAGGATGGCGAGGCTCGTCCGCTCCTCGATGTTGGTGATGTTTCTAAGCTCGGGCTTTCCTCTAAACGCCTCAAGGGGCGTGGTATGGCTGCATGTCAGCGGTGGTTTGATCGGCGTCGATTGGCCAAATGGATAGCCGGTCAGAATCCGAGACTGGCAATACTTGATGGTATCGGTGTTGCGTTCTACCTCCTTCCGTTGTTGCTTGAGCAAACGTCCACTCGCGTCATTGTTTTGTTCCATGGCAACAAGCAGTTCAAGCCTGATGAGGCCAAGATGCTGCAGTGCTTTCCCTCCGACAGGCTGGAGCTGGTTGCGGTATCCGAAACCTTGGCGGCTGATCTCGAACGGCAAATCGGTCGTAAAGTTCTCGGAGGGCGCATGGCCCTGGAGCCCGATGCGCTGCGTGCTTCGCTGCTGAGTCGAGAGGATGCGCAGGCTGTACTTGGACTTCTGCTGCCCATGCAGGGGCGTGTTCTCGGTGCAGTCGGGCGGTTGGTGGTCGAGAAGGGTTTCGACCTGTTGATCGAAGCCGTTTCTGGTTGGCTGAAGGAGCACCCTCGTGATCATCTAGTTCTTGTAGGCGAGGGATCAGAACGTGAGGCGCTGGTCGCTTTGACGAGACGCCTGGATGTTGCAGGTCAAGTCCACCTGGTTGGGTACCAGCCGGATGCCTCTCGTCTTTACCGGGCGTTCGACCTGCTTTGCATTCCTTCTCAGCAGGAGGGGCTGGGCCTTGTGCTGCCGGAAGCACTGATCGCCGGGGTGCCGGTTCTGGCGACAGATTTGCCGGTTTTTCGTGAGCAGTTGTCTGGCGGGGCTGGGCTGGTGGAAGCAGGTAATAAAGCAGCGTGGGAGGTCGCCCTGAGCCACTATCTGCAAGGAGATCTCGGCGCTCTGCTTGAGACCCAGCAGGCGGGTATGGCGCCTGAACGCACATGGCAGCATTTTATAGGCTTTTATCGGGCCCTACTGCGCTAGTCTGCCAGCACTCCCGAGGTCAGCGCTGCGAGCGGGAACTGTTCGGCAATACCCAGGTTTTCCAGCAAGCGAGAGAAATGCGCGAGATTGCGTCTGGCTTTCGCTTTCGAGAGTCTCCGGTGCTGAAAACGCAGGTCTGCAATATCTATTAGGCCCAGCGTGCCTTGGGGAGTGAGTACGATATTGCCCAAGTGAAGTGAGCGGAAGTAGATGCCATTGCGATGTAGATGGCGGATGAATTTGACTAGGCCAGGCAAATATTTTTCGAAGTTACTGGGATTGCTCAGATAGATATCCTTGAGCGTTTTCCCTTCTAGAGGACGGTATAGGACAGCACTCAACGAGCTATCTGCCAGCTTGTAGAGCTCTAGTGGCGTCAGTGTGGGAATACCCAGCTCTGTAAGGCGGATGGCATTGCGCCAGAACCGATACGAGTATGGATTGATCAGGGCCGATGAGAGCAGTCGCTTGCGCCTGAAGAGCTTGAGGAAGCTCCCATTCGATAGCTTGTAGACCTTGGGGCCTAGGCTGTCCTCTTCCAGTACGTTCGCACCGTCTATGAGGATGGCGAGCTGGTCATTGCTCAGTTTGGTCTTGATGGGCATGAATTCGTGAGCGGTTCAGTTGGCTTGGCGAGCGATGAGTATATGAGAGTGCATTGCCGAATAGTGCTGGCCGGTCAATGTTTCAAACGTGGGCTGTTGAGACAGGTTCCCTGCTCGTTCGTTAAGAGCATGTGCCCGAGATGTTCTTGAGCATTCGTTAGCGTCTGATCGCTCCACATGCTTTCGCATGGCTGATCGAACTAATTTCCCTCGGTATGGTAGCCGCAAAGAGGTTCGCGGCAAAATTGTCGAGGGTCATGGGTCATGGGTCATGGGTCATGGGTCATGGGTCATGGGTCGTCAGGCCGTTCAGTAGTTTGGTCTGCCCCGATAGGGTAGTCGTGATAGATGATCAATCAGGAACTGCATAGCCCAAATTGCCTCGTCACTTAGCGGGGACTGTCAATGTTTGGTGAGCCAGGCGTCGACCGCTTTAAATGGTGTGGGTTGAGTCTGCTAGGGTCGATAGCTTGGCGACGACACTGAAACCAGGATTTGGAGTGGTTGAGGGAGTCGGCATCGCGATCATCGGGGTGCTTGCAGAGCTGCACATGGCTTCACGTTGGTCGATCGCCGCACTAAAAGCCAGATAAATCAATTGTGTAGCGTTAGTCATTGCAGGCAGGCCAACATCGTTAAGCGATGTAGAATAGCTCCCTCCCAATATATGGCCGTGCGAGATGGCCCATCTTAATGGAGTAAGAATGGTAGGCGTTCGTAGCGTATGGCTGGTCAGTCTCCTTTGTCTTGGCTATCTGTGGTTTCTGTTCGGCATCGCTTGGATGCCCAGTAACAAGCTCTACCAGCAAGGTCTGGTCGTTTTTCTCTGGTTGCCCGCTCTCGCAGCAGTGGTGGTGATGGGCAAGCCTCTGCTGCAGTCCTGGCAGCACAATAAGGTTTTCCTGGGCTTGGTGCTGATGTTGCTGGTCTGGGCTGCATTTAGCGTAACTTGGACCGCGGCCGAGGAGCCGCTCAAAGAGATCAAGCGAGTCCTTTATGTAGGCCTGTTTCTGGCGCTTTTTCTGGTGTTGGGGGCGGTGCGCCCGTCTTTTGTTTGGA
The DNA here is from genome assembly GCF_003008615.1 of Pseudomonas mendocina. NCBI lineage: Bacteria > Pseudomonadati > Pseudomonadota > Gammaproteobacteria > Pseudomonadales > Pseudomonadaceae > Ectopseudomonas > Ectopseudomonas mendocina. The sequence continues at coordinate 1,503,238 of NZ_CP027657.1, read as the reverse complement.
AAGGTCTGGGGTTGGGTTTTGTGGCCTTGGCACTATCTTGTCCGGTCAGCTTCTACCTGTTCTACGTTCACGACATGAATCCAATACAGGCGCGGCTATTAGGGGTGGGGGAGGCCGGTCACCCCATTCTGGGTGCCTATGTTATGGCTTTGGCTCTCCTGTGGGGGGTGCAATTTATGCCTCACACTGCTTTGGCTCGTGTCGCATGGGGAGCCCTGATTATTTTTCTGATGATGTTTGTCGCTTTGGGGCAAAGCCGTGGCGCCATGCTGGCACTTGGGTTGTCCGCACTTTCTATGCCGCTGTGGAGTGGGGGGCGTGTCGCCTGGCTGGTCGCTTTGGTGACGTCTGTCTTGGCTGTCATCGGGGCAGTCATGTTCATGCCCTTCATTCTTGAGCGCGGCCTTTCCTTTCGACCGGAAATATTCGCCTCAAGTGTGCAGATGATCTTGCAGCATCCGTGGTTGGGACTCGGGATCGGTTCGGAGTATCGTGTATTTACCTACAACTTCCCTGAAGGATTCGATCATTCCCATAATGCCTTCACCCATGCTGCGATTGAGCTCGGATTGCCGGGGTTGCTGCTTTGGGTTGGGTTATGGGGTGCGGCATTCAGGGTCGCTTTGCGTGAGAGGCGAACCTGGGAGGGGCGTATCCTGTTGAGTAGCCTGTTGGTTTCTTTTGTTGCGTCGCAGTTTGATGCGGCCAGTCTCTGGGGCAGCCCGCGAGCAGAGTGGTTTGTGACTTGGTTGCCGATCGGGCTGGCCGTGGCGCTTGCTACCCAGCGTGCATGCACCTCGCCGGATCAGCTGCGAGCAAGCTGCTGAGTTCACCGTTTTGTTCCTGGTGCTTCGCATGGCAGGGCTGGAAAAACCTAGATGCGCTGAGGTGCGTAACGAGAGTGTGCTGGTACAATCCGCCGCTTGCTAATCCTGCCAGTGTACGAGGCAAGCCGAATGGCCAATTCCGACCAGCAATCCAGCATGAAGGTGTATCTGCGATTGCTGCGCTACGTGATCCCCTATTGGGGTCTGTTCACCATCAGTATCGTTGGGTTCCTGATCTTCGCCTCCACCCAGCCGATGCTGGGCTACATCCTCAAGTATTTCGTCGACGGGCTGTCCAATCCGGAAGCCAGCCTGTTCGCGGGTGTGCCCTGGATGCTGGAATATGCGCCATGGCTGGCCCACCTCAAGCTACTGCAAGCCGTACCACTACTGATCGTACTGATCGCGTTGTGGCAGGGTATCGGTTCTTTTTTGGGTAACTACTACCTGGCAAAGGTTTCCATGGGGCTGGTGCAGGATCTGCGCATCGCACTGTTCAACAACCTGCTGACGTTGCCTAATCGCTACTTCGACAACCACAACTCCGGCCATCTGATCTCGCGCATTACCTACAACGTGACTATGGTCACCGGTGCGGCGACCGATGCGATCAAGGTCGTGGTGCGTGAAGGCATGACGGTAGTGTTTCTGTTCGCCACGCTGCTTTGGATGAACTGGAAGTTGACCTTGGTAATGGTGGCGATCCTGCCGGTCATCGGGCTGATGGTGACCAGTACCAGCAAGAAATTCCGCAAGCAGAGCAAAAAGATCCAGACCAGCATGGGCGATGTCACCCATGTTACCTCCGAGAGTATCCAGGGCTATCGTGTGGTGCGCAGCTTTGGTGGCGAGGATTACGAGAAGCAGCGATTCCTCGATGCCAGCGAGGAGAACAAGAACAAGCAACTGAAGATGGTGCGCACCGGTGCGGTCTATACGCCATCGTTGCAGTTGGTGATCTACAGCGCCATGGCGGTGTTGATGTTCCTCGTGCTCTGGCTGCGTGGTGATTCGTCGGCAGGTGATCTGGTGGCCTACATCACGCTGGCCGGTCTGCTGCCCAAGCCGATCCGTCAGTTGTCCGAGGTCAGCTCGACGATTCAGAAGGGTGTCGCCGGTGCCGAAAGCATTTTCGAGCAACTCGACGAGGAGCCGGAGGTCGATCATGGCACTCAGGAGCGCAAGCGCATCAGTGGCCGGTTGGAGGTGAAGAATCTGAGCTTTAGCTACCCCGGCTCGGAAAAACCTGTCCTGAACAACATTTCTTTCGTCGCCGAGCCCGGGCAGATGGTGGCGCTGGTTGGACGTTCCGGTAGTGGCAAGTCGACCCTGGCTAACTTGATTCCGCGTTTCTATCACCATGAGCAGGGTCAGATTCTGCTCGATGGGCTGGATGTCGAGGACTACACCCTGCGTAACCTGCGCAGGCATATTGCCCTGGTGACCCAGCACGTCACCCTGTTCAACGACACCGTACGCAACAACATCGCCTACGGCGATCTGGCCGGCGCGCCGCTCGAAGCGGTACAGCAGGCAGCCAGTGATGCTTATGCCGCCGAATTCATCGAGAAGATGCCGCAAGGCTACGACACTCTGGTCGGTGAGAACGGTGTATTGCTTTCTGGCGGTCAGCGTCAGCGCCTGGCCATCGCCCGCGCCTTGCTCAAGGATGCGCCATTGCTGATTCTCGACGAGGCCACTTCGGCGCTGGACACCGAGTCCGAGCGGCATATCCAGGCCGCACTGGATCAAGTCATGCAAGGGCGTACCACCCTGGTCATCGCCCACCGCCTGACCACTATCGAGAAGGCCGACCTGATTCTGGTGATGGATCAGGGGCAGATCGTCGAGCGCGGCAGCCATGCCGAGTTGCTGGCGCAGAACGGCTACTATGCGCGCCTGCATGCCAAGCAGTTCGAGGACGGTGACGAGTCGGTAGTGGCTGAGCAGAGCGTCTGATGCTGAGCCGTCTACGATTCTGGCGTGAACGCGGCTGGACGCCGATTACCGCTGCTGACTACGCCGAGGCCTGGACTCGTTTCGGCGGCAGTGTCGCGACTCATCCCGAGGTGGTGGCGCGGCTGGCCGATCTGGCCGGCATTCCCGTGCGCTACCTCGGCTGGCAGGTCGATGGCCAGCTCCAGGCCGCCATGCCGACCTGGGGCCGGCATCTGGCCCTGTCCAAGGATGTGCTCAAGCAGCAAGGCAAACGCGGTCTGTTCGATCTGGGCAATGCCGAGATCATCCTGCCGCTGGCTGCCGATGCGCACGTACCGCTGCGCCATCGCGTGCGCTATCTGTCCGAACTCCATGCAGCCCGACTCATCGGCGTCAGCGAGCAGCCCGAGGGGCTGGCGCTGGCGCGTGAACCCGAGCAGTACAGCAAGAAATTCCGCTACAACCAGCGCCGTGAGCAGCGTTTGCTGGAGGAGGCGGGGGGGATTATCCGGCCGATGCTGGAGCTGGCGCCGCAGGAACAGGCGCGCATATACGCCGACCTGTTCCTGCGCCGTTGGGGCTTCGAGGCGACCGGTAAGGATCACCTGGGTGAGGTATTCGGCTTGTTGCGCGAGTTCATGACCGGCTCGCTGATCTACCTCAACGACGAGCCTGTAGCGATCCAGGTGCTCTATCGCGTCGAGGCGCCGCAGTGGGTCAGCCTGGAGTACATCAACGGCGGCGTCGACCCGCAACAACGCGAGTTCAGCCCCGGCAGCGTACTCAGTTTCGTCAACACGCAAAGCGAATGGGAGCAGGCGCGGGCGCTGGGCAAACCGCTGCGTTATTCGTTCGGCCGCGCCGACCGCGAATACAAGGATCGCTGGTGTAACCGGGTACCGGTCTATCAGGTGTGAACGCATGAACGGACGCAAGCAACAACTGCTCAAACGCCATCGGCGCCACAAGCGCATCGCCTTGCTGCTGGGCTTGCTGGCACTGCTGATGTCGGGTCTGTTCGTCGCCTGGTGGCTGCCGCCAGTGTTGCTGGTGCTGGGGTGGGTGGCCCACGAGGCGTGGTTCGCCGATCATCTGTTCTATTCGCCGCGCGATAATTACTGCTACGACTTCCCGGAGGACTGCCTCAGTGTGCCGGGTCGTATCGAGCAGGGTGTGCTGCAGATCGAGGCCGATCTGGATGGTTACGATACCCTGATCCTCGAGCTGCAGCTAAAAGCCACTTGGCTGGGGCGCTGGTTCGACCCCTATGTGCAACTTGGCAACGATCGCCAGGATTTCGAACGCGGTGTTTCAGGGCGCCGCTACCTCAACCTCTCCGGGCTGCAGGCGGACGGTTTGAGCGTCGTACCGCGCTTCTGCCGTATCGAGGGCGAGTTGCGTCTGCATGCCATGCGCAACCCCGATTTCGCCGCTCAGCGCATGTTGATCATCGCGCCGCATGCCGATGACGCCGAGCTGGCAGCCTTTGGCCAGTACAGCCGTTCGCCCGGCGCGGCCATCGTCACCCTCACTCAGGGCGAGATTGAAGCCGAGAACTACCAGCACTTGGGCCTGGACAAGGCCGCAGCCGCTCGTCTGAAGGGCCGTCTGCGGGCCTGGGACAGTCTGGCAGCGCCGCTCTGGGGCGGGGTCACGCAGCAGCGCTGCGTACAGCTCGGATACTACTGCCTGCAATTGCCGGCGATGGCTGAGCAGCCACAAACACCGTTCGGCTCGCGTGAGTCGGGGGAGTGCGACGTGCGCAGCGTGCGCCGCCACAATCCGTTCACCTTGCCGTCCGACGTCGATGGCCAGCCGACCTGGGATAACCTGGTCGCTGATCTGGTCGCCGTGATCGAACATTACCGCCCCGAGGTGCTGTTGACTCCGCACCCGGAGCTGGATCCGCATCACGACCATGTCGCCAGCACTCGTGCACTGCTCGAGGCCTGCGAACGCGCACAGTGGCAGCCGGATACGCTGCTGCTCTATGCCAACCACCTGCATGACAACGACCGTTGGCCGATGGGCCCGGCAGGCAACGGCATCGCCCTGCCACCGGCGATCACGGCGTTGCCAGCTGATCGCCTGTGGAGCCCGACGCTGGATGCCGAGCGGCAACTGGACAAGGCCATGGCCCTTGGGTTACAGCATGATCTGCAGGGGCCGTTGCCATTGAAGAAGCGCCTGCGCCGGCTGATCCAGCGGATCCTGGCGGGACGCCGTTGGCCCTCCACCGGCCAGGATGAATTCTTCCGCAAGGCGGTGCGCCGCCATGAGCTGTTCTGGGTGCGCCGGCGTTGAGCGGTGCAGTGAATGCGTCATGCTATGATTTTTCCCGTTTTTCTCCCCTTCTGGAGCTGCCATGAAACTGACCATGCCCCGCTATGACCAAGCCGCCGTTCTGGTGGTGGGCGACGTGATGCTCGATCGCTACTGGCATGGTGGAACTTCGCGGATTTCCCCGGAGGCGCCGGTACCGGTGGTGCGTGTCGACCAGATCGAGGATCGCCCGGGCGGCGCTGCCAACGTGGCACTGAATATTGCGGCGCTCGGCGCGCGAGCGCTGCTGGTTGGTGTCACGGGTGCGGATGAAGCCGCCGACAGCCTCAGCGCCAGCCTGCAGGGTGTGGGGGTGGAAACCCATTTCCAACGTATCGATGATCAACCCACCATCGTCAAGCTGCGGGTGATGAGCCGTCACCAGCAACTGTTGCGCATGGACTTCGAGGAACCGTTCAACACCGACACCGCCGCTCTGGCGCGTGAGGTCGATGCCTTGCTCGACGGGGTCAAGGTGTTGGTGTTGTCGGACTACGGCAAGGGCGCGTTGCAGAACCATCAGGCGCTGATCCAGGCGGCGCGTAACAAGGGCATTCCGGTGCTGGCCGATCCCAAGGGCAAGGACTTCTCCATCTACCGTGGCGCCAGCCTGATCACGCCCAACCTGCACGAGTTCGAGTTGATCGTCGGTGGTTGTGCCGACGAGGCCGAGCTGGTCAGCAAGGGCGCCAAGTTGATGCGTGAGCTGGAACTGGGTGCCCTGCTGGTGACCCGTGGCGAGCACGGCATGACCCTGCTGCGCCCGGAGCATGCGCCGCTGCACCTGCCGGCCCGTGCCCGTGAAGTGTTCGATGTGACCGGTGCCGGCGATACGGTGATCTCCACCCTGGCCGCCTCAATCGCGGCGGGCGAGGAGCTGCCGCTGGCGGTGGCCCTGGCCAACCTGGCCGCCGGCATCGTCGTCGGCAAGCTGGGTACTGCAGCCATCAGCGCGCCGGAGCTGCGGCGTGCGGTACAGCGCGAAGAAGGTTCCGAGCGCGGCGTACTGAGCCTGGATCAATTGCTGATCGCCATCGAAGACGCCCGCGCCCATGGCGAGAAGATCGTCTTCACCAATGGCTGTTTCGACATCCTCCATGCCGGCCATGTGACCTACCTGGAGCAGGCGCGTGCACAGGGTGACCGATTGATCGTGGCGATCAACGATGATGTCTCGGTGAGTCGCCTGAAAGGCCCAGGCCGCCCCATCAACGCCGTTGACCGCCGCATGGCGGTGCTCGCCGGCCTCGGTGCGGTGGATTGGGTGGTAAGTTTCAGTGAAGACACCCCCGAGCGTCTGCTCAAGCAGGTGCAGCCGGACGTGCTGGTCAAGGGTGGTGACTATGGTATCGGCCAGGTGGTGGGCGCCGATATCGTCCAGGCCTACGGTGGTGAGGTGCGTGTGCTTGGCCTGGTGGCAAACAGCTCCACCACGGCGATCGTCGAGAAAATCCGCAGCAAGTGACAGAAGGCAGGGCAAGTCACGAGTCCTGCTCAGCCTGCTCGTTTCCTGCCCTGGCTTGACCCGATTGCCGCTGCGACGCGTCTTGAGGGTCATAGGCGCTCGTCAGCGGGCGGCGCATCATCGACGGCATCCCCCATGTGGAGCGAGATGCCATGACCGTCGATGTACAGGGCCAGGCCCTGAGCGTACTGAGCAAACTGGCCCAGGCCGACTGGCCGGATCGCCTCAAGGTACGCAAATCCTTCGAAAAACTCGTCTACAGCGGTAGCCGTGCCAGCTTTCGCCTGGCTGCAGGACGGGCAGCTAGCAAGCCGCGCGAGGCCCGCCCGGCGGCGGATGATCTGTTCGACCTGTCCCTGACCGATGAACAGCAGATGCTGGTGGACATGCTCCAGGGCTTCGCTCTGGAGGTTCTGCGTCCCGCTGCACACGAGGCAGACGCTCAGGCGCGCGTGCCTGCTGCATTGATCAATCAGGCGCGTGAACTGGGCTTGGCCCACTATGGCGTGGGTGAGGCGCATGGTGGGCTGGCCGGAGAGCGCACTGTACTCAGTAATGCGCTGATCGCCGAAAGCTTGGCGCAAGGAGATTTTTCCCTGGCTGCAGCGCTGCTGGTGCCGCTTTCCGCCGCCAACTGCATCCGTCGCTGGGGATCACCTGAGCAACAGGCTGCCTGGCTGCCGTCTTTCGTCAGCGAGGAGGGGGGCCAGCCCTTCGCCCTGGCTGTGAGCGAACCGGGCGTGTTGAGCGACACGCGTCAGCCAGCCACGCGAGCACGCAAGCGCGGCAGACATTATCTGCTCGATGGTGAAAAGGCGCTGGTCATTGCCGGTCTAAGTGCCAGTCAGCTGATTGTCAGTGCTCAGGCCGGTGATGGCTCGGCGTTGTTCATCGTCGATGCGGCGAGCAAGGGGGTCACCCGCCGTGCCGAGCCTGCGATGGGGCTGAAGGCCTGCGCTCTGGCGCGCATTCAGCTTAAAGGTGTGAAGGTACCGCGCGAGTCTCGGCTGGCTGGCGAGGGCTTCGACTTTCAGGCCTTTCTCGATTGCAGCGCGCTGGCGCTGTGCTCGCTGGCTGTCGGTTCGGCGCAGGCGGCGCTGGACTACGTGACGACCTACTGCAATGAGCGCCAAGCCTTCGGTGAGCCGATCAGCCATCGTCAGGGTGTGGCCTTCATGGTCGCCGACATCGCCATCGAACTGGATGCCATGCGCTTGCTGGTGTGGCGTGCCTGCGCACGTGCCGAGGCCGGCTTGCCATTTCGCCGTGAGGCGTACCTGGCGCGCCTGCTCTGTGCGGAGAAGGCGATGAAGATTGGCTCCGACGCGGTGCAACTGCTCGGCGGCCATGGCTTTACCCAGGAGCACCCGGTCGAGCGCTGGTATCGCGACTTGCGCAGCGTTGCCGTGCTCGCTGGCGGCCTTCATCTCTGAACAGGTGGCAACGATGAATCTGGAAACCCCGAAGAAATTCCGCGGCCTGCAACACCAGGCTGGACAGGTGGCCAAGCACTATTTCCGGCCGATCTCGCGCAAGTATGACAAGGCCGAGCACGCCTATCCCAAGGAGCTGGATCTGCTTGCCGCGCTGCTCGACGGCATGAACGAAGGATCTCCCGAGGTCGTCGGCGCTGGTTCGGCGAGCAAGCGTGGTGCCGCCCGCGAGCAGCAGGACGGTATCAAGAATGGCGGCAACATGGCGGCGCTGCTCGGTGTAATGGAGCTGTGCTGGGGTGATGTCGGCCTATTGCTGGCCATGCCTCGCCAGGGCCTGGGTAATGCCGCCATAGCGGCGGTGGCCAATGATGAGCAACTGACACGCTTCGGCAGAACCTGGGCGGCCATGGCCATCACCGAGCCGGGATGCGGCTCCGACTCGGCGGCGATTCGCACCACCGCAGTGAAGGATGGTGATGATTACATCCTCAATGGTGAAAAGATTTTCGTCACTTCTGGAGAGCGTGCGGATTCGGTAGTGGTCTGGGCCAGCCTGGACAAGAGCCTCGGACGTGCTGCGATCAAGTCCTTCGTGGTGGAGAAGGGCACGCCCGGCATGACGGTCACCCGTCTGGAAAAGAAGCTGGGCATCAAGGCATCGGACACCGCCTCGATCAGTTTCAGCGATTGCCGTGTGCCTGCGGCCAATTTGCTGGGCAACGCCGAAATCGATGTGCAGAAAGGATTTGCCGGGGTCATGGAGACCTTCGACAACACCCGGCCACTGGTCGCAGGCATGGCCGTCGGCGTGGCCCGTGCCGCGCTGGAGCGTACCCGCGAGCTGCTGGTCAAGGCGGGTTGCCGTTTCGACTACGCCAAGCCGCTGCTGGCCGTGACCCATGCCGAGGCGACGCTGTATCGGTTGGAGGCGGAGTGGGAAGCGGCGCGCCTGTTGACGCTGAAGGCTGCATGGATGGCTGACAACAAGCTGCCCAACTCGAAGGAGGCTTCCATCGCCAAGGCCAAGGCTGGACGCGTGGCCAGCGAGGTAACGCTCAAATGTGTCGAGTTGGCCGGTGCGATGGGATACGGCGAGGACGAGTTGCTGGAGAAGTGGGCGCGTGATTCGAAGATTCTCGACATCTTCGAAGGCACCCAGCAGATCCAGTTGCTGATCGTCGCTCGGCGGTTGTTGGGCAAGAGCTCCAGCGAGCTCAAGTAAGGCAAGCGAGTTCCACCCCACAAGCAAAAAGCCCGCATTGCGGGCTTTTTGCTTAGAAGCGGAAGACTTCCGTATCAATCTTGATGGGTTCTGCCACCGGAATCTTCGGCCCGGCCGAGGCCGGTTCCTGCGGTTTGGCTCTGGCCACCGGGGGTTTCTTGCGTGCTGGTTCGGGTGTCGGGTCTGTGGCCGCAGCCACTGGCTGGATGGCTGTCGCCAGTTGCGCTGCCAGGCGCTGTACCAACGCGCTCTGTGCCTTGACTTGTTCTGCCAGGGAGCCGCTGTGAGGCTCTTCCAGTCGAATCAGACGACTATCGCGCAGTTGCCCGCGACGGTCGAGCAGGCGCCACTGTGCTTCCAGAACGGCGGGTTGGGTCGGGCCCGAGTCCAGTCGGGTAATGGTCAGCATGACTTGGGCGTCGGCGCTGAAGCCTGGTGCTGCCGGTGCCAGGACCAGGCGCTGGCTGTCGAGACGCCAGGCCAGCTGGCGCAGCATCTGTTGGTCGATGTCATTGGCCAGACCGCTGGCCCAGCGCGCATCCTGGGCAGCGACCAGGCTGCCGTCAGCCTGACGTTGCAGCAGATTCTGCTGGCGCAGGTAGTCGGCCACGCTGATCGGGCCTACCAGCACGGTGACACCGTTATCCTGAGTTGGCGTCACGGCACTGCCGCTATCCAGTTGGTAGAGGGGCACTGGCTTCTGCTGCAGCAGGCTGCAACCGCTCAGCACGAGCAGCGTGGTCAGAAGTAGGGCCGCAGGGCGTACTACAGTCATCATTCGTTCCCGGCAGCTGCTTATGGGGCAACCGCACATCGATCCCATATCATGCAGTGGGGTCACTTGCGCATGACCCAGGGCGCGTATCATCCGTCAAACCGCGCTACGACTCCAGCCTTGACTGCCTGCCGGTAGCGCGGATATCCCGGAAGAACGGGGCGTGTTGCCGGCGCTATTCCACCAAAAGCTGGTCGACACGTTGGAAGCCGCGCGGCAGCTTGTTGCCGCGCCGGCCGCGTTCGCCCTTGTAGTGCTCCAGGTCGTCGGCTTTGAGTGTCAGGGTACGCTTCCCGGCCTGCAAAACCAAACTGGCGCCGCTGGGCAGTACGGCCAGATCGGTCAGATACTCCTCACGTGAAGCGACGCGCTCGCCGGGAATTCCGATGATCTTGTTGCCCTTGCCTTTACCCAGTTGTGGCAGATCCGTGACCTTGAACAGCAGCAGGCGACCTTCGGTGGTCACCGCGGCCAGCCAATCGTCTTCCAGATTCGTTACAGGTTTGGGGGCAACGACCTTGGCGCCGTTGGGCAGGGTCAGCAGCGCCTTGCCCGCCTTGTTCTTGGCCTGCAGATCCTCGCCCTTGACCACGAAGCCGTAGCCGGCGTCCGAGGCGATCACATACAGCGCGCTGTCTTCCGGCAGCATCACGCACTCGAAGCTGGCGCCCGGCGGCGGCGTCAGGCGGCCGGTCAGCGGTTCGCCCTGGCCGCGGGCAGACGGCAGCGAGTGCGCGGCGAGGGAGTAACTCCTGCCGGTCGAGTCGATAAACACCGCGTACTGGTTCGAGCGGCCCGGTGCGGCCGCCTTGAAGCCGTCGCCGGCCTTGTAGGACAGGCCGGTGGCGTCGATGTCATGGCCCTTGGCGCAGCGCACCCAGCCTTTTTCCGAGAGCACCACGGTGACCGGCTCGGTCGGCATCAGCTCGGTTTCGGACAGGGCCTTGGCTTCGGCGCGAGCGACGATCGGCGAGCGGCGGTCATCGCCGTACTTCTCGGCGTCCTCGATGATTTCCTTGCGCACCAGCTTCTTCAGCTTGGCTTCGCTGCCGAGCAGGGCCAGCAGTTTCTCGCGTTCCTTGGCCAGTTCGTCCTGTTCGCCGCGGATCTTCATTTCTTCCAGGCGAGCCAGTTGGCGCAGGCGGGTGTCGAGGATGTAGTCGGCCTGCACATCGGTGAGGCCGAAGGTTTCCATCAGCACCGGCTTGGGCGAATCCTCGGTGCGAATGATGCGAATGACTTCATCGAGGTTGAGGAAGGCGATCAGCAAGCCTTCCAACAGGTGCAGGCGGCGTTCGACCTTGTCCAGGCGGAACTGCAGGCGACGGCGCACGGTACCGACGCGGTACACCAGCCATTCGCTGAGCAGGGTGCGCAGATCCTTGACCTGCGGCTTGCCGTCGAGGCCGATGACGTTGGTGTTGACCCGGTAGCTGGACTCCAGGTCGGTGGTGGCGAACAGGTGGGTCATCAGCTCGTCGGCATCGACGCGGTTGGAGCGCGGGATGATGACGATGCGGGTCGGGTTCTCATGATCCGACTCGTCACGCAGGTCGGCGACCATTGGCAGCTTCTTGGCCTGCATCTGTGCGGCGATCTGCTCCAGCACCTTGGCGCCGGAAACCTGATGGGGCAACGCAGTGACGACGATATCGCCGTCCTCGACGCGATAGACGGCGCGCATGCGCACCGAGCCGCGGCCGGTCTCATAGATCTTCAGCAGATCGGCCTTGGGGGTGATGACCTCGGCTTCAGTAGGGAAGTCCGGCCCCTGGATATGTTCGCAGAGCTGCTCGACGGTGGCGCCGGGCTCGTCCAGCAGGCGCACGCAGGCGGCGGCGACTTCGCGCAGGTTATGCGGCGGCACATCGGTGGCCATACCCACGGCGATACCGGTGGTGCCGTTGAGCAGCAGGTTGGGCAGGCGTGCCGGCAGGGTCGCCGGCTCGTTCATCGTGCCGTCGAAGTTCGGTACCCAGTCGACGGTACCCTGGCCGAGTTCGGTGAGCAGCACTTCCGAGTAACGCGACAGACGCGCCTCGGTATAGCGCATGGCAGCGAAGGATTTGGGATCGTCCGGTGCACCCCAGTTGCCCTGGCCATCGACCAGCGTGTAGCGGTAACTGAACGGCTGCGCCATCAGCACCATGGCTTCGTAGCAGGCGCTGTCGCCGTGTGGGTGAAACTTGCCGAGCACGTCACCGACGGTACGGGCGGATTTCTTGTGCTTGGAGTCGGCGTCCAGGCCCAATTCGCTCATGGCATAGACGATGCGGCGCTGCACGGGTTTCAGGCCATCGCCGATGTGCGGCAGGGCGCGATCCATGATCACGTACATGGAGTAATTGAGATAAGCCTGCTCGGTGAAATCGGCGAGTGACCGGCGTTCAACGCCTTCCAGGCTCAAATCGAGGGATTCGCTCATGCGGGCCTCATTGCAAGGTTGATTGGCGCAGCACCAGGGTGCCGCCCTTTTGACTGAATTCGAGTTGTTTCAGGGCGCTCATACCCAGCAGCACTTCGTCGCCGTCCATGCCGGGGGCGATCAATGCTGCGACATCACGTAGTTCGATATCGCCCAGGCGCAGGCTGTCCAGACGTGTGCGGTGCCCGGTGGCACGGCCGTTGGCGGTGCTGATGATGATCGGCGCACCACGTTGCAGACCGAGTCGTTCGGCCGCCGCGCTCGGTATCGCGACCTGAGTGGCGCCGGTATCGAGCAGGAAGGTCACGTCATGACCATCGATCTGGCCATTGACCACGTAATGCCCCTGCCGACTGCTGGCCAGGCTCACTTCGACGAAACCGTCACCATGCACCGACTGCGGCATCTGGTTGGGGTTGCGCTGGCTATCTTCCCAGTTGCCGAAGAAGTGCGTGGCCAACAGCAAGCCGGCGCCCCAGGCGAGCACCAGCATGACTCGTCCGGCACGACGGCCAGGCGCCTGTTCGCTCACGGACGCCGGCTCCAGCCGCCCTTGGGCGCCGCGAAACGCCAGACGATGGGACGCTCTTCGCCATCGGCGCGGGTCTGGCTGCCATTGTCGACGCCAATCCAGGCGCCTTCCTTGTCGACCCACAGCGCTTCGGCCATGCCGTAGTTCGGCGTGTAGCGGCGCTGTTCCGTCAAGGCTTCGGCTGCGAATGACCAGCAGATTTCTACTACGCCATCGCTCAGCGTGCGTCGGCAGACGCGATGAGCCTGACGCTCGAGGGTAAAGAGTTTCTCGTCGAAGTAGGCCAGGCCGGAAAAGTCGCGCGGTGCCATATGGCCGCCCAGCGCTTCTGGAGAGGACTCGGTACCGCCTTCGCTGTTCAGCACGCAGCCACCGGTGCAGCGCCAGCTACTGCCGCGACGATGCAATACGGTGAGGCCGCGGCGGCGCTGCTCGGCGGCTAGCCACAGGCGATCACCTGTCGGGTCGATGGCGATGCCCTCGAACCCCTGATTGAAGTGCAGCAGCATACCGCTGGCGCGGGCCTGACGAACCAGTCCGCTGGGCAGGTTGAGCCACTGTGCGCTGCCATTGCTGGCGACTTGCAGCACGGTGGCGCGGGTTTCGCTGACCAGATAGCGATTGCCCTGCGCGTCGCAGGATATGCCCTCGAAATCCAGCTTGCCGCCACGCACCAGGCCGGCAGCCCAGTTACGCATGCGCAGGCCCCAGGGCAGGGCGCTCTCGGGCGGTTCGGGGGCGACGAAGGTTTCCGCTTCGGCGCGTAGCAGGCCCTCTTCGCGATGCAGTTGATAGATGCGATCGTCATCGCGGTCGGAGACCGTCCACAGCGTTTCGCCGCACATGGCCAGGCCTGACAGGTTGCCACTGGGCATTTCCGTCACCGGGTATTCCGCCTGCAGCTTCAGCTCTTCCAGCACTACTGGCTCGGCGTTCGCGACGCCAGCCAACAGACCGAGTGCGAGGAGGTGATTGCGCATCAGGCCAGTACCTCGGCCAGGTTACCCTTGGTTTCCAGCCAGCTCTTGCGGTCGCCAGCGCGTTTTTTCGCCAGCAGCATGTCCATCACTTCGCGGGTGCCTTCGAAGTCTTCCAGCGTGAGTTGCACCAGGCGCCGCGTGTTGGGATCCATGGTGGTTTCGCGCAGTTGCGGCGGGTTCATCTCGCCGAGACCTTTGAAGCGGGTGACCTGCGGTTTGCCGCGGCGCTTTTCGGCTACCAGGCGATCGAGGATACCGTCGCGTTCGGCATCGTCCAGGGCGTAGAAGATCTCCTTGCCCAGGTCGATGCGGTACAGCGGCGGCATCGCTACGTAGACGTGGCCGGCATCCACCAGGGGACGGAAGTGACGGACGAACAGGGCGCAGAGCAAAGTGGCGATATGCAGGCCGTCGGAGTCGGCATCGGCGAGGATGCAGATCTTGCCGTAGCGCAACTGGGTGAGGTCGTTGGAGCCCGGATCGATGCCGATGGCCACGGCGATGTCGTGGACTTCCTGGCTGGCCAGTACTTCGCTGCCGTCCACTTCCCAGGTGTTCAGGATCTTGCCGCGTAGCGGCATGATGGCCTGGAATTCCTTGTCGCGCGCCTGCTTGGCCGAACCACCGGCGGAGTCACCCTCTACCAGGAACAGCTCGCAGCGCAGCGGGTTCTGTCCGGCGCAGTCGGCCAGTTTGCCGGGCAGTGCCGGGCCCTGGGTGATTTTCTTGCGCTCGACCTTCTTGCCGGCCTTGAGGCGGCGGCCAGCGTTGCTGATGGCCAGCTCGGCCAGGGCCAGGCCAGTCTCCGGATTGGCGTTGAGCCACAGGCTGAAGGCATCTTTGACGACGCCGGAGACGAACGCGGCCGCCTCGCGCGAGGACAGGCGCTCCTTGGTCTGCCCGGAGAACTGCGCGTCCTGCATCTTCATCGAGAGGACGAAGGCGATGCGCTCCCAGACGTCTTCCGGCGCCAGCTTGACGCCGCGCGGCAGCAGGTTGCGGAACTCGCAGAACTCGCGCATGGCATCCAGCAGGCCCTGGCGCAGGCCGTTGACGTGGGTGCCGCCCTGCGCGGTGGGGATCAGGTTTACGTAGCTTTCCTGTACCGCGTCGCCGCCTTCGGGCAGCCACAGCAGGGCCCAGTCCACCGCTTCCTTGTTGCCGGCCAACGCGCCGCAAAATGGCTCGGCAGGCAGGCGCTCGAATTCGCTGACGGCATCGACTAGGTAGGAACGCAGGCCGTCCTCGTAGTGCCATTCGACCTTCTCGCCGGAGGCCTTGTCTTCGAAGCTGACATTCAGACCCGGGCACAATACGGCCTTGGCCTTGAGCACGTGCTTGAGGCGGCTGATGGAGAACTTGAAGGAGTCGAAGTACTTGGCGTCCGGCCAGAAGTGCACGCTGGTACCGGTGTTGCGTTTGCCGACGGTACCGATGACTTCCAGCTCGCTGGCCTTGAAGCCATCGGCAAAGCTCATCTGGTATTCGTTGCCGTCACGCTTGACGGTGACCACCACGCGGGTCGACAGGGCGTTGACCACGCTGATGCCGACGCCGTGCAGACCGCCGGAGAACTGGTAGTTCTTGTTGCTGAACTTGCCGCCAGCGTGCAGCTTGGTGAGGATCAACTCGACCCCGGGGACACCTTCTTCCGGGTGGATGTCCACCGGCATGCCACGGCCGTCGTCGAGCACTTCCAGCGAGTTGTCCTCGTGGAGGATCACCTGGATCGACTTGGCGTGGCCGGCCAGGGCTTCGTCGACGCTGTTGTCGATGACTTCCTGGGCCAGGTGGTTGGGGCGCGTGGTGTCGGTGTACATGCCCGGGCGCTTGCGCACCGGGTCGAGGCCGGAAAGGACTTCGATGGCGTCTGCGTTATAGGCGTTCTGCTGGGCCATAGGGTCTCTTGTTCATCAATTGAATGCGGAAAAGTCGGTATCGCGCCAGAGCGTGGCGTTGATGCCGGCAAAAGCGAAGAGTATCGGAAGGCGTTCCACGAAGCCCTGAAAACTGTGGTCGCCACCCGCCTGGATGCGCAGGGCGCAGGCGCGGTAGTAACGCTCGGCGTCGCGGTAGTCGAGGGTCTCGTCGGCAGTCTGTAGCCAGACCTGATAGCGCACCGTGTCGGTGGGGGGCGCAACCTCGAATTCGGCCAGGGCATCGACGTGATCCTGGGTGAGCTCCCAGGTTTCGTCGCTGTAGTAGTTCTTCTGCGGCCCCAGGTAACCGTCGAAACGCAGGTGCGGTCGTACGGCAGGGTTGATCAACAGTGCCTTGAGGCCGTGTTGCTCAGCCAGGTAGGTAGCGTAATAACCGCCCAGGGAGCTGCCCACCAGAAGTGGCGAATCCAGCTCGCTGACGAGCGTTTGCAACTGGGCCATGGCCTGGCGTGGATGGTGATGCAGGGCCGGCACGCGTAATTGGTCTTCCAGGCCCAGGTGGGCCATGGCGCGGCTTAACTGGCTGGCCTTGTGCGAGGCTGGCGAGCTGTTCAGGCCGTGTATATAGAGGATGGATGCGGTCATGGAGCGGGAGGCTACTCGTCCGGGGCCTCAAGCTGCAAGCTTCAAGCTGATTGGGGGTATGTCAGTAACCCTTGACGCTGTAATCCACTTCGAAATGGATGCCGGTGACACGGGATACGCCGGTCTCCAGCGTACCGGTGGCATGCAGGCGCAGCCAGCGGTAGCCAGGGGCTTCGTTGCTGACCTGGAAGTCTTCGCTGCCCGGTGCGAACTGCACGCAGGTCGAGGGTGAAGCGAGCAGGCGCAGGTTGCCGCGCATCTGATCGAACTCCTGATGGATATGCCCCCAGAGCACCGCGCGCGCCTGTGGGTGGCGGCCTAAGATGGCGAACAACGCATCGGCGTTGCGCAGGCCAATAGGCTCCATCCACTTGCAGCCGATGGACACCGGGTGATGGTGCAGGCAGATCAGGTGATGGCGTTGCGGGGCTTCGCTTAGGGCGCGTTCGAGCAGTTCGAGTTGGTTGTCGGCGAGGAAGCCGGGCACTGCGCCAGGGATTGAGGAATCGAGCATGACGATGCGCCAGGCACCGAGGTCGATCACCGGCTCCAGTAGCTCGCTGTCCTTGCAGGCCGACTGCATGGGCGGTGTTTCATCATGGTTGCCGGCCAGCCAGCGACTAGGCGCGCCGATGGCGGCGGTGAGCTGACGAAAGCGTTGATAGGAGGTTTCGCTGCCATCCTGCGAAAGATCGCCCGTGGCCAGGATCAGGTCGATCTGCGGTTGTTCCTGCAGCACCTGTTCGATCACTCGCTGCAGGCTGTCGCAGGTATCCATGCCCAGCAGCTTACCGTCCGCTTCGGCGAACAGATGACTGTCGGATAGCTGCACCAGCAGAACCGAGGAATCCGTGGATGGGGTGGGCAGGCTCGGCAAGACCATCTCCTAAGGCATTATCGAGTGAATTATGGTGGTTGCCGCGGCAAAGGGAAAACCCGGCAAGCGGACGCAGATCACAGAAAAAAACGCCGAGGGCATTTTTTGCGCACCTTAGTGCTGATCCTTGTGAGTTGGAGGCAAGAACAGCTACGGGGCGCTATCGGCAGGGCGGGAGAAAGCTTGATCGCTTGTCGTAAGGTGTTACATCACTGGCTGGGGTTCGTGACCGCAGGCCAGGCAATGGCTGAGCCATTCGCCGAGGAACAGGTTGAGCTGGTTCTTTTCGTCTGGCTGATGCATGGCGGCGTTGGGGTAGGGGTAGCGAATGTGCAGGCGTCGGGTGTTCTCGGCGCTCACCACCTCGGCCATGCGGGCGTCGTGGTACACCCGTACCTCCAGCTGCGGCACGGGCAGCCAGGGCAGGCTGTGCTCCTGGCGTACGCGCAATGTCGTGGTATACGGGCAGCTCTCCAGCACATCCAGGGCCAGCACGCCGAGCAGGTGCTCGCCCTGGCTCAGGGCGACGCGGCGGCTCTCACTATGTTCACGCATGCGCGGCAACAGGCGCATCAGACGCGCATAATTGGCCTCGCAGGCCGCTTGCAGCTCGACCAGGTCGACCCGATAGCGCTCGCGCAGCAGATTCACGACCACATTCCTCGCACCTCGTCGCGGTTTAGGGCCAGCCACTGCAGCGCGATGATGCTGGCTGCATTGTCGATTCTGCCGTCGCGCACAGCGGCCAGCGCATCTTCCACTGGCATCACATGGACACGGATATCCTCGCCTTCTTCGGGCAGACCGTGCACACCGCCGGCGCCCTCGCTGTTGCAGCGGCCGACGAACAGGTGCACGCGCTCGTTGGAACCGCCCGGCGATGGGAAGTACTGGGTGATCGGCCACAGCGAGGTGAGCGTCAGGTCGGCTTCCTCGATGGCTTCGCGGCGCGCAACCTCCTCAGGCTCTTCGTCCTTGTCGATCAGGCCTGCCACCAGTTCCAGCAACCAGGGATTGGCGACCTTCTCCATGGCACCGACGCGGAACTGCTCGATCAGCACCACCTCGTCACGCTGCGGATCGTAGGGCAGCACGCAGACGGCATCGTGGCGCACGAACAGCTCACGGGTCAGTTGCGGGCCCATGCCTCCAGCGTACTGACGATGACGCAGCTTGATCCGATCGAGGCGATAGAACCCGCGGAAGCAGGTCTCGCGCTCGATGATGTCGACCGCATCGGCGTCGGGCTTGAAGGTTTCGCTCATTGTGTTTCCCCCACTGCAGGCGCGCTGGAATACGCGCCTTACAACATCCTAGCGCGCCTGCGGCGTGGAAACAGCCCCTGATCAGCGCCCCTGTTCGATACGCGTCTCGCCACCGGAGCGAATCGTCGCGGCACTGCTGCCCTTCTGGCTGCTACCGATCACCGAGGCCGCTGCCGAGCTGCCGCCGCTTTCTTCGCCGTCCTTGTCCTTGCTGGCCTTGGCCGAGAAGCCTGCCTGTACGCCCACTTCGGACGAGCTGCTTTCGGCTGACTCCATGCGCACCTGGCCGCCTGCCGACAGGTTGGTATCGCCTGCCGACTGCACCTGAGTTCCTTGCAGAGTAGTGTCGCCGCCGGAGGTTACCGTGACGTTGCCACCGGAGTTGATCGAGCCTGTGCGTGCCTGGTTCGAATTGCTGCGGCTCAGGCCGCCACCGATGGAACCTTCGCCGCTCTGCGCGCCCTCGTTGTCTTCCGACGCCGAGACGCTGAGCGAGAGGTTGTTCGACGAACTGCTGGACGTATCACGCGCCGCCGCGAACTCGACGTTGCCGCCGGCTCCGATGGTCGTGTCGCCACCGCTATTGAGTTCCGTGCCTTCGAAGCGTGCATCGCCCGTGGTGCTGATGTTCAGCTTGCCGCCGGCGTTGAGGCTGGCGGTGCGAGCAGTGGACGCATTTTCCTTGGCGTTCTCTGCCTCGAAGCCTGCTTCGACGCTGGCGCCGTCGGTACCGACCTTCACCTCCGCGTTCAGCGACTTGCTGCTGCTCGAGCTGCTGCTGGTGTCGCGAGCGGCCTGGATATCCAGCGAACCGGCCTGGATGTTGATGTCCTCGCCGGCCTCGAAGCTGGTACCGACCAGCGTGGTTTTCTCCGTGGAGGTGGAGGAGATGCTGCCACCGGCCTTGAAGCGGCTGGTGACGGCTGTGCTGGACTGTTCAGAAGCCTTGCTGTCCTCGCCCTCGACCGACGCCTTGGCGCCGTAACCAGTGCCGGCGCTGGCGCCTTCATCGGTGCTGGCCTTGGCCTCGGCACCGACGTAGGCACCCACGCGGGCGTCGTGGCTGTACGAGCTTTCCGACGAGTAACTCTGGTCTGACACTGCCTCGTCGCGAATCTCGCGGGCGGACTGGCTGATGTTGCCAGCCGCCTCGACCAGGGTGCCCTGGTCGACGATGGTGTTCTGCGCGGTGCGGTTGAAGTTGCCGCCAGAGGTGAAGCTGTTGGTCACCTGGGTGATCGAGGTGCTGCTGTTGTTGGACTTCTCTGTCGCCTGACGCACACCGGCGCTGGCTTCGGCACTGGCGCTGGCCGAAGCCTTGGCTTGGCCGTTCTTGTCGACGCTGGCTTCGGTACTGGCCTCGGCACTGGCGCCGACATAAAGACCCGCGGTATGGGTCTCGGCACTGCTGCTGCTGGTGCTGATGTCCTGCGCGGCGACGTTGCGGATGTCCTGCGCCTCGATGTTCATGTCGCCGCCGGACGATACCTGGGCACCCTGGAAGGTTGCGGTGTCGCTGGCCTTGAGGTTCATGTTGCCGCCGGACTTCAGGGTCGAGGCGCTATTGACCAGGTCATAGCTGGAAGACTGCTCACGCTCGTGGCGTGCGCCCGCGGTTGCGGTGGTCTCTGCCTTGACCTCGGCCTTGGCGCCACCGGTGCCGTGGGCACTGGCATTGGCGGATGCCTCGGCGCCAGCCTCGGAGTCGACGTAGATGCCGATCGAGGTGCGGGTGGTGTTGCTCTCGCTCCAGCTTTCGTTGCGCCCGGTGAGGACGTTGATGTCCTTGGCGTCGACATTCAGGTCGCCACCGGCTTCGACATTGGAGCCTTGCACGGTCACGTCGCCGTCACTGCGCATCGACAGGTTGCCCCCTACGTTGAGGTTGGAGGCGACGCTGGTGTTGCTGCCGGTGTTGGTCACCGTGGTACTGACCTCAGCCAGCTTCACGTTGGTGCTGTTGCTGGCGCTGGCCTTGGCACTGGCGCTGGCACCCTGACGGTTGGCCTCGGTTTCGGTGCCGGCTGACGCGCCTGAAGAACTGTCGATTTTGAGGAACGTGGTGGTCTCGACCTTGGTGTCGGTACGGCGTTCGTCGAGGCCGTCGAGGATGGCGATGCCTTGCTTGCCATCGAGGCTGGCATCACCGCCAATATTGACGTCAGAGCCTTGCACAACGATCTGTTCGCCCGCCTTGACGTTGGCATTGCCGCCGACGTTGAGGGTGGAGCCCACGTTGGTGCCGGTGAAGTCGTTGACGGTGGTCTTCTGGCTGCCATACAGGCCGCCACCAACGCCAATGCCGGACTTCGAGGTCTGGGTGTCGACGGTCAGCTTGTCCTGACGGGCAACGACGTTGAAGCTGCCGTCGGCCTCGGCATCCAGGTCGCCGCCAACATTGACTTCGCTGCCAGCGATGGTGGTGTCGCCACCGCTGCGGGTCTTCAGGTCGCCTTTGATGTTCAGGCCAGAGCCGATGTTGGTCTCGCTGCTGACCGAGGTGCGGGTGCTGCTGGAACTGAGGAAACCGCCGCTCTCGGTGTAGCTGGTGGTGGTGTTCTTGTCGACGATGGTGTCGACGGTGATGTCGCCACCTGCATTCAGTGAGGCATTGCCTTCCGAGCTGATATCGGCACCGATCACTTCGATATTGCGTGCAGCGTCCAGGCTCAGGTCACCGGTGGACTGGATGCTGCCGGTCTTGCCGATGGCGGTAGTGTAGGTGGTACCGTCGCCCTGGCCGACGGCCAGGGTTTCGTTGCGGATGCTGCCCTCGGTGGACTTCAGATCGACATTGCCGCCCTTGATGGTGCCGCTGGTATTGGTGATGTCGCCACGGGTTTCCACCGTCAGGCTGCCGCTGCCGGAGATGGTGCCGCCGGTGTTGCTCAGGCCTTCGCCGCTGATGCGGGTGTCGCGTGCGGCGATCACCGCGCCTGCCTCGAGTGCTGCCACAGTGCTGGCGGCCAGGTAGACCTTGGGTACGAGAACTTTCTGACCTTCGACGACGGACTCTTCCATCCATACGATGTCTTCGGTCAAACCTGCCAATTGCACGGCGGTCGGGGGTTTGCCGAATTCCAGGCCGAGTGACTTGCCCTGAGCATAGGCTTGATCCATCAGGCGTTTCATCTGGTCGACTTCGTTGTCATAGCCGGCGATCACATTGTTGTTGGTCTGTTGGATCAATTGCTGGCGGATCAGGTAGGCCTCGTAGTTGGCATCGCCCAGGCGCGTTTGCACGGTGTCCGGGTTGAAGCCGTAGCGCTCGGCCAGGTAATCGGAGCCGACGAAGTTCGAGCCCACTGCGAAGTTCGGGTTGGTTTCCACCAGGTATTTGGCGCCTGGTGTCTTGCTGGGGACGTAGTAGCCGTTGGGGTTGGTCGGCAGCGTGATGCTGGGGGCGCCGATGCCAGGGGTGTTGACGCTGGTGCCCAGTTGGCTGCCGAGGCGGGCCTTGCCCTCATCCTCCGGCCAGGGTGAGCCGACGTTCTCCAGCGTGCCGCTGGTGAAGTTCAGGCTGGTGGCGTAGATACCGGCACCGCTGCGGCCGATGACCTCGGCGTCACTGAAGACGCCTCCGCGGATGCCCTCTGCATAGGCTTGGCTATCAGGTACGCGTTCCCAGCCCCAGCCGGGATTCCAGTCGCCCCAACTGGTGCCGTCGTCGTCAGGACTGTTGGGCAGCCCGTCGTCACGACCAGCGCAGTTTGCCGGGCCGCCGTCATAGCAGAAGCGATCGGGGTCGACACGAACCCAGCCAACACTGCCGTCATCGTTATCGATCCAGCGCAGCACCTTGGTGTAGTGGTAGAGCGCCAGTTCTTCGTTGCGGAAGGTGCCGGTGCCGCCGATCTCGACGTTGGCTGCGGAGATGACGCCGACCTTGTTCTGGCCGCTGTTGCCATAGTCGATGGTCAGCTTGCTGCCAGCGCCATTGGAGATGATCTGGGCTTTCTGCAGCGCCTGCAGCTGGGCCAGGGTCAGGCCGACCAGTTGCTCGTTGTAGGTGTACTGGACGTCATACATCCAGGCATCGATGCCCTTGCAGATGCCCAGAAAACACCCGGAGTTGGCGATCTTGTCTGAGCTGATGACGTTGCCATAAGTCGGCGAGCCATCCTGCTTGGTCAGGCTGCCGCCGCTCCACAGGGTTTCGTTGACGAACGACTGGCTGGCCTTGATGTGGATATCGCCTACGCCGACGACGGCACCGTTGTTGATGAAGCGTGCACTGTCCGTGGCCATGCTGCCATTGCTGTCGACGGTGCCGCTGCTGTGGTTCTGTACCTTGTCACCGGCTTTCAGCGACAGGTGTTCGCCGGCATACAGGGCGCCCGAGTTGTCGATGCTGGTGGTGGCCTGGATATCGAGCGTCTTGAGTGACGACAGACCCGCAGTATTGGTGTTGACGAGCGAGTTGGCCTTGACGTTGAGGTTACCGCTGGCGTGCAGCACGTTGCTGTTGGTCAGGCGCCCTCCGGCCTGCACCTGGCCATCCGCGGCGCCGAGGAGCTTGCCGGCATGATCGATGGCGCCCGTTGCCTTCACGTCGAAATCGCTGACGCTCTTGATCTCGGTGTTGCTGCCGGTGGCGAGTACGGTGGCGGAATCCAGCTTCAGTTCGCCCGCACTCTGCACGGTCGCCTGGTTCAGGCGCAGGTCGCCACTGGTGGTGGTCAGCGTCAGGGATTTGCCGGTGGCCTGGGCATCGGCACCACTGTATAGGTTGGCTGCGTCGTTCACCGTAAGGCTGGCTGCACGGATGGACAGATCGTCGCCCGCGCCCCAGGCGCTGCCGGCAATCTGCGTGCTGCCGGTGGTCTGGATTCGCGCATCACGCCCGGCGTAGCGCTTGTCGCCCGTACTGTTGTCACTGAGGCTGGCGGCGGTCAGGGTGAGATCGCGACTGGCAGTCAGGGTCGACTCGTCCAGCGCCACTTGGCCAGCCTGGGCAGTGATGGCGATGTCGCGCTTGGCGGTCAGCTGGGTGCTCTCGCCTTCGACGCGAATCGATTCGCCTGCGGTCGAGCTGCTCAGTGCGATATCACGCTCGGCGCTGATGCGCGTGTTGATTTCGATCTTGCCCGATGCGCTGAGCACGAAGTCATCGGCGCTGGCCGCCGCTTCGCCGCGCATGCGCACGCCGACGCCGTTTTCGGTGGCCAGCAACTGAATACGATTGGCGTACATGCCGCCCAGGGCGGTGGAGTCGATGGCATACAGCGGCGTATCGCCGGTTGGGGCCTGGGCCGTGGTGCTGCGGTCGGCATATCCGTAAGTGTTGCTGCCGGCCACCACGGCCACATCCTGGCCGTTGATCTGGCCATCAATCTTCACCGAGCGTGCCACCAGATCCAGTACTTTCTGGTTGCGGCCGTCGAGGCCGGTGCCTTCGATCAGGATGTCACCCCGGTTGACGTTGAAGCCGGCCACGCGGCCGTCGCCGCCAATGGTGGGTACGCCGGTGGTCAGGGTGGCACGGTCGGTGTTGATGAAGCCACAGCCCGAGCAGGTGATGCCGTAGGGGTTGGCTACGATCACGTCGGCCTTGCCGCCGACCACCTCGGTATAACCCTTGAGCGAAGAGCGATTGGGCGCGACCACTTCGTTGAGGATCACCCGTGCTTCGTTGGTCAGGTTGACGTTGGGCACGATCTGTCCGCCGAGCTGCGATTGCAGCGCGCCGGCACGCGTAAGCGCCGAGTTGTTGTTGAGAATCTGGCCACTCGGGTCGACGTTGTAGTGGATGTAGCGGTTGTGCGAAACACCGGCCTTGTTGGCCGTGGCGATATCGATGACCTGGACGCCGTTCGGCGCCTGGAAGACCTGGGTGTTGCCGCTGGCAACTTCGACGCCTGCTGCATGCACCGAGCCGACGAAGATCGAGGCTCCGAGTACGCTCAGTGCGAACAGGCCAACCGAGCCCATCGGGCCACGGCCCGAGCCGCTGGCGCTGCGGCCGCCGCTGCCGACGTTCTCCGCCACCACCATGAAGGCGTTGCGAACCCTGTTCCAGACGATGCGATAGATATGGTTCATGTCATCTTCCTTCAGAGGGAAAGGCTGAGGCTGAAGGCCAGGGTGTCGCCCTGATCCGTTTCATATTTGGGGGAGTCGAGCGGGTGTGCCAGCGTCAGGTTGAGATTGACCGGGCCGGTCATCACGCCCACGCCGAGCGACGCGCTGCTGAGGTCGCCAGCGGATTCGTCCTCCCGGTTCCAGGCCTTGCCGTAGTCGAGTCCGACGAAGGGGCGCA
Organism: Pseudomonas mendocina; assembly: GCF_003008615.1. Lineage (NCBI taxonomy): Bacteria > Pseudomonadati > Pseudomonadota > Gammaproteobacteria > Pseudomonadales > Pseudomonadaceae > Ectopseudomonas > Ectopseudomonas mendocina. Next base: position 1,478,390 of record NZ_CP027657.1, on the reverse strand, counting down.
GTAGGGCAGGACGGCCATTGGGCAGGCTGAAACGATGGGTCAGGGCCAACTCGTTGCGCCAGTAGTAGCCGTGATCGCCGGCAATCGACTCCTCGTTGAAGCCGCGCACCGTGTAGAGGCTGCCGAGGGAGATGCGCTCCGAGCCATAGAGCACGTCGCGAGCATGCTGGCCGCTGAACTGGCTGTTGAAGCTCAGTTCCTGGTTCAGCAACTCGAAGGGGCGGTAGTAGCCGAAGCCGTACTTGTACTTGGTGAATTGTGCGCGTGGTGCCCAGTCGGGCAGGTTGGAGGCGTCCTTGAGCGAGCCGAACAGGTGCAGGCCACGGGCCACACCAAGGTTCAGACTGAAGGCGCCGCCGAGTACGCGCGTGGTGTAACTGGAGTCGAGGTCGAACACACTCAGGCGACGGCTGCTGACCTCCAGCAGGATGTCTTCGAGGTAGTTGCCCTGTTCTTTCTGGGTCAGGGCGCCGGACAGGTTCCATTGGCCGGACTGGCCGCGCCAGAGCACGCGATCCATTTGCAGGGTGTAGGTCTGCGAATCGCCGTTGGTTTTCAGCTTGGCACCACTGGGCGCCTTCAACAGGCTGGCATATTCGGAGTCGGAGAGGCTCAGGCTGAAGGTGTTGTAGCCCCAGGGCAGCACGTAGGTCAGGTTGTTGAAATAGGACGAACGCTTGCCGCTCTCGTAAGGCTGGGCGCGGCGGTGGGTTAGGCTGAGGAAATCGTTGAAGCCCAGTGGGTTGTCGAGTCCCAGGTTGACCCCGAGTTGATTGCGGCCGGTGGCTTTCTGGCCGTTGTTGTCATAAGTGAGATTCAGGTGGTACGGCTGCCCCGGCTCGTTGTTGAAGCGCACCAGGCTGTCGCCCGCTTCGGTGCCTGGAAGGATTTCCATGGTGGCGTTGTTCGACGACAGGCGATTGATCTGATCCAGCGCCTGCTCCAGGTCACGCAGGTTGAGTGGTTCACCGACCTTGCCGGGAAATACGTTGCCGGGGGAAATGGAGCGTTTGTCGCCATCGTTGATGTCGATGCGCTCGAGCTGACCTTCTTCGACTTCGATGATCAGGGTGCCCTGACTCAGATCCTGGCCAGGCAGGTAGGCACGTGCGGTCACGTAGCCACGTGTCATGTATGCGGCGGTGATGTCGGCCAGCAGTTGCTCGATCTCGGCGACGCCCAGGCAGCGGCCTTGATAGCTCTCCTGAATGTCGCGGCGAACGCGTTCGGGCAGCAGTTCGGCATTCTGAATCTCGACCGTGCTGATGTCCCGGCAGGCCGCCGAATCGCGTGGTCGGGGTGTTGGCGGCACCACTTGCAGGCGAGTGGGGGGCTGATCCGATTGCAGATCCTGCAGGCGCTGCTGCTGGATGCGCTGGTTCATCTCGTTCTGCAGACGTTCTGCCTGACGTGCGGCTGCCTCCAGGTCGCTCGGCGTCTGTGCCATGGCGGCGACGCTTGCCGAGCCGAGCAGCAGGATCATCAGGACATTCAGCAGGGGATATCGGCGTATGTTCGGGGCGCTATCGACAGGAGAAGACGCTGTGGACGGCATGCCGGAGGAACGGCATGAGAGTGCATGGAGATTCGGCATGGCAGACCCGCTCGCTCGTACTGCATGAGTGATGGCAATTTGCGATGAGTCTATTGGTCTTTGGTAGCGGGGGGCTGAGCAAATCTGAGCGGTAGTTGAGTGATTGACTCGGTTATTGTGGTGCTGGGTTTTTCGGTATGCGCAGGCGCAAGCACACGCCCTGTTCACCACCTGCAGAGAGCAGGGTCACGTCGCCGCCGAGCATTTCGCTGATGCGCTTCACCAGATACAGACCCAACCCTGCGCCTGCGGCGTGTTTGGCGTTCTGTCCGCGAAAGTACTTGCGGAACAGACGTTCTCGCTCATGTGCGGGAATCTGGCTGGATACGTTGCAGATGTCGATGAGAAGGAAGTCGCCGTCTTCGTTGACATCGACCTCCACCGTTTCGTTGGTGGGGGAGTGACGGTCGGCATTGGCCAGCAGGTTTCGCAGGGCGATATGCAACAGCCCCACGTCGGTGATCAGGCGTTCGGGCTTGCAGCGGAAATGGTTGCGAATACGCCCCGGTGCGAAGTCGCCGCTGAGATCCTCCAGCAGGGCTGGCAGGTCGTAGGGCGCGTGCTTCAACTCGACTGGCGACTCGCTCATGCGGTCGTCGCTCAGGTATTCGTCGACCAGTGCAAGCAGTCGAGAGGCGGCGTCGCGTATCTGCTGGCAACGCTCCGCATTCCTCGGTGTCTGCGGTGGTGTGCTCTGCTCGATACGCTGTGACAGAGTGGTGATGATCGCCAATGGGGTGCGGAATTCGTGAGACACCATGGCGACGAAATCCTGTTGTTCGGTGCGTACACGCTGCTCGAGCTCCAGCGCATTGCGCAGCTCCTGTTCGAGCAGTTCGCGACGGTGTATCTCCTTGCGCAGGTCAGCGGTACGCTGTTCCACTTCGTGGGTCAGTTCCTGGCTGTGTTGCTGGGCCATGTTGGCGGCGCGGTTGGCCTGCCAGCGTTCGCGCGAGCGGCGCTTGCGCTCGTAGCGAGCGATCAGCCACAGGCTCAGCAGGATCATGTGCAGCATGGTGGCGATCGTCGTCGCCAGTTCGGTCCAGGGATTGACCGGCAGGTAGCCAAGGTTGCGCAGGAAACCGATCAGCAATCCCGCATAGAAGATGCCGAAGGCCAGGGCAAAGAACCTGGCATGTCGATAACCCCGTATCAGCAGCCGGATGCACATACCGCTGAACCCGACCATCATCACCATGCCCAGCAGGAGCACTGGCACCACGCTCAGGGAATAGTTGTTGAGCAAGGCCATGCTCAGACAGTAGAGCGCCGCGACCTTGATGAAGTGATCCATCCACCGGCTGCTTCGTGGATAGAGTATTGGCATGCCCAACTGCTGCATCGATACGCGGAATCCGACCAGCAGGTTGCAGGCAAAACCGGCCCCGAGGAGACGATCGCTCCAGGTCACGGGCAGGCCGCTGATCTGCTGAATCAGCCCCAGGCTCAGGACTTCGTTGAGCAGACTGAGGCTGATGTACAGGAGAAACAGGCCACTCATCTGGCTGCGGGTCGCTGCCCAGAAGATCGCGTGCAGGCCGATCAGTAGCAGGTAGAATCCGAAATGCAGGCCAAAGAACAGGCCCTCGCGCCGCGAGTTGTCGTCGAAGGCCAGGCGCTGCCAGATCTCCACGCGCGTCGCCAGCGAGTTCTTGCTTTCAAGCCTGATTAGCAACGCATGTTGGCCCGCTTCTGTCGGCTCGAACGGGATCACCGCACTGCGGTAGTCGACAGGCCACTCGCTGCGTGACACGTTCTCGCCGCTGAGACCAAGCAACTGCCAGCCGCTGGGGCGCCAGATGTAGATGCGTACATCGTCCAGTAGCGCATTGCTCAGGTGGAGCATCCACCCACCGGGCCGGGGTTGCGGCACGTCCAGCCGCAAGCGCAGCCAGTAGGTATCCGGGGTATAGCCAGCATTGAGGTTGCTGGGCAGTTTCTGCCACCCTTGCGCGGCATTGGCCTGTGCGACATCGAACTGTCCGCCGGGGTCTGCCAGACCCTCGAGATAGCCTGCGGTACTGAACATCGGTTTGGTATCGTCCAGGTACAACGCGGCGGCATGCAGCGTCGACGGCAACAGCAGGATGAGCAGCAATAGCAAAGGAGGGAGTCTGAACATGCCTGGGGTGAGGAGTCTCAAGGCTTGAAGATCATGGGCGGCAGGGCTATGAAAGCCGCCAGTGAATGAGTTTGGCAAGTATGATCGATCTGATTTTTCTCGAAGACGACCCCGTACTGGGGGCGGAGCTGGCCGACTTTCTCGGAGAGATCGGCTATCGCGTGACCTTCGTGACCAACCTGGCGGAATTCGATGCGGCCTTCGAGGCCGGGCGTCATCGCCTGGCGGTAATCGATATTGGCCTGCCTGATGGCAGTGGTCTGGCGCTGATCCAGAATCTGCGCCAGGCGGGTGATCGGCTGGGCATCGTTGTATTCAGTGCACGCAGCACCGCGACCGACAAGATAGAAGGGTTGTGCATCGGCGCCGATCATTATCTCGGCAAGGGCTGCGACCTTGGCGAGCTCTCTGCCACGCTGGAGGCGCTGAGTCGCCGTTTGGAGCTGAACCGCAGTCAGTTGGAATGGTGCCTGGAAATCGGCCCGCGCCGCCTGCGTTTGCCTGATGGCACGCAAGTCTCACTGTCGCAACAGGATATGCTGGTGCTGCGTTGTCTGATGGCGGCACCCGGTGAAAGTATCAGTCGTCGGCAGATTATCCAGGTACTGGGCGGCGATTACCTGAGCTACGACCAACGGCGCCTGGATACCCAGATGAGGCGACTGAGACGCAAGGTGCTGGACAACGGCGGAACGGAGTTGCCCATCAAGACCCTGCGTAACAGTGGTTACTGCTTCTATGACGGGGCGTCGGTACGCTCCTGAAAGAAAAAGCCCCTTTCATGGAAAGGGGCTTTGGCAGGCTGATCGTCAGACTTGCCGGTAGATCACCGCACCTTCTTCCTTGAAGCGCTCGGACTGTTCGGCGAAGCCAGCCTCGATGGCCTTCTGTTCGTCAGTCAGGCCATTCTCCTTGGCGTACTCACGCACTTCCTGGGTGATCTTCATCGAGCAGAACTTCGGCCCGCACATGGAGCAGAAGTGCGCCACCTTGGCCGACTCCTTGGGCAGCGTCTCGTCGTGGAAGGCGCGCGCAGTGTCCGGATCAAGGCCGAGGTTGAACTGGTCTTCCCAGCGGAACTCGAAGCGCGCCTTGGACAGTGCGTTGTCGCGGATCTGTGCGCCCGGATGCCCCTTGGCCAAGTCGGCGGCATGCGCGGCGATCTTGTAGGTGATGATGCCGGTCTTCACGTCATCCTTGTTCGGCAGGCCCAGGTGTTCCTTGGGCGTGACGTAGCAGAGCATGGCGCAACCGAACCAGCCGATCATCGCCGCACCGATGCCGCTGGTGATGTGGTCATAGCCTGGCGCGATGTCGGTGGTCAGCGGGCCGAGGGTGTAGAACGGCGCCTCGTCGCAGCACTCCAGCTGCTTGTCCATGTTTTCCTTGATCAGTTGCATCGGCACATGGCCGGGGCCTTCGATCATGCACTGCACGTCGTGCTTCCAGGCGATCTTGGTCAGCTCGCCGAGGGTTTCCAGTTCGCCGAACTGCGCGGCGTCGTTGGCATCGGCAATCGAACCGGGGCGCAGGCCATCACCCAGGGAGAAGGACACGTCGTAGGCCTTCATGATTTCGCAGATGTCTTCGAAATGGGTGTAGAGGAAGTTTTCCTTGTGATGCGCCAGGCACCACTTGGCCATGATCGAGCCGCCACGGCTGACGATGCCGGTGACGCGCTTGGCGGTCAGCGGTACATAGCGCAGCAGCACGCCGGCGTGGATGGTGAAGTAGTCGACGCCTTGTTCGGCCTGCTCGATCAGGGTGTCGCGGAACAGCTCCCAGGTTAGGTCTTCGGCGATGCCGCCGACCTTCTCCAGTGCCTGGTAGATCGGCACGGTGCCGATTGGTACCGGCGAGTTGCGGATGATCCACTCGCGGGTTTCGTGGATGTGCTTGCCGGTGGACAGATCCATCACGGTGTCAGAGCCCCAGCGAATGCCCCAGGTCAGCTTGGCTACTTCTTCCTCGATGGAGGAACCCAGCGCCGAGTTGCCGATATTGCCGTTGATCTTCACCAGGAAGTTGCGGCCGATGATCATCGGCTCCAGCTCCACGTGGTTGATGTTGGCCGGGATGATGGCGCGGCCACGGGCGACTTCGCTGCGCACGAACTCGGGGGTGATCTCTTTCGGGATGGCGGCGCCGAAGCTGTGGCCGGCGTGTTGTTCGTTCAGCAGGCCGGCTTCACGCGCCTCGGCCAGCTTCATGTTCTCGCGGATGGCGATGTATTCCATCTCGGGCGTGATGATGCCCTTCTTGGCGTAGTGCATCTGGCTGACGTTATGCCCGGCCTTGGCCCGGCGCGGATTGCGCACGTGAGCGAAGCGCATCTTGGTCAGCTCGGCATCGTTCAGGCGGCGTTGGCCGAACTCGGATGACAGGCCCGGCAGTTTCTCGGTGTCACCGCGATCTTCGATCCAGGCGCTGCGTACGTCGGCCAGGCCCTTGCGCACGTCGATGGTGACGTTCGGGTCGGTATAGGGGCCGGAGGTGTCGTAGACGGTAACCGGAGCGTTGATCTCGCCACCGAAATCCGTCGGGGTGACGTCCAGACTGATCTCGCGCATCGGCACGCGAATGTCCGGGCGCGAGCCCTGTACATAGACTTTCTGCGAACGGGGGAAGGGCTTTACCGACTGTTGGTCGACCTGTGCAGATTCACTCAGGTTCTTTTGTTGTTGTGCGCTCATCAAGGCTCTCCGGGATGGTTGTCGGAGCAGAACCTGAAAAGAGGAGGAGCGAAGGCGCACCACTGGCGGTGCCGAGAGGACTCGCCGGGTGCACTGGCGAGGACATCTTGTTCCCTACGCAGGCCTTAACCTGATCAGGTTCAACGGGATCCGGCAGCTGCCAATCTCAGCCCCGCATTTGGGGCACCCCGACAAGAACTCGGGCAGTCTAAACAAGCTGATGAGAGAAAACCAACTCGACGGTCAATAAAGTTCGACCCGTGCGTCGGAAAGCGACTAATGCCGCTGCTGATGGCGGATTGTTCCCAACGAGCAACATAGCTTGCCGCCAGCTAGACTGATGCCGTCCATGGCGCGCTTGACCCCCGCCTGTGGCGCCCCGTAGCCTTGCCGATTACCGCCTATTCAAGGATCGACATCCATGTTGCGCAGACTTTCCCTGGCCATCGCCGTGGCCGCCGCTTCGGTCGGCCTGGTTCAGGCCGAAGAGGCCCCGCTGTCCAGCAAGACCGACCTGGTCACCGTGTATCAGGAAGCGGCGAAGAACAATGCTGATATCGCCGCCGCGCGCGCCGATTATCAGGCCCGTCGCGAAGTGGTGCCGCAGGCGCGTGCCGGCTTGCTGCCCAACCTGTCGGCTGGCGCCAACTATGGTGATACGCGCACCGAACTCGACTCCCCCAGCGCGACCCTTTCGCGCAGTGGCCTGGTGTATCAGGCCAACCTCAGCCAGCCGCTGTTCCGCGCCGACCGCTGGTTCCAGTTGCAGGCGGCCGAGGCCACCAGTGAACAGGCCGCGCTGGAGTTGTCCGCCACTGAGCAGAACCTGATCCTGCAGAGCGCCGAAACCTACTTCGCCGTGTTGCGTGCCCAGGACAACCTGGCCTCGACCAAGGCCGAAGAAGCCGCATTCAAGCGTCAGCTGGATCAAGCCAATGAGCGTTTCGACGTCGGTCTCTCCGACAAGACCGACGTGCTCGAAGCCCAGGCCGGTTTCGATACTGCACGCGCCAACCGCCTGCTCGCCGAACGGGCGGTGGATGATGCTTTCGAAGCCCTGGTGACCCTGACCAATCGCGACTACGTGGCTGTCGAAGGGATCGTCCATACCCTGCCGGTGTTGGCGCCGACGCCGAATGACGCCAAGTCCTGGGTCGATACCGCCGCCGCGCAGAACCTCAATCTGCAGGCCAGCCTGTATGCAGTCACCGCTGCCGAGGAGAATCTGCGTCAGCGCAAGGCCGGCCATGCGCCTACCCTGGATGCGGTGGCCAGCTATCAGCAGGGCGACAACGACAGCCTGGGTTTCACCAACTCCGGCGGGCTCCCTCGTTACAGCGGTGACGTGTCGCAGCGCTCCATCGGCCTGCAACTGAATATCCCGATCTACAGCGGTGGCCTGACCAGCTCGCAGGTGCGCGAGGCCTACCAGCGTCTGGGTCAGACCGAGCAGCTGCGCGAGAGCCTGCGTCGCCAGGTGGTGCAGAACACGCGCAACCTGTTCCGTGCGGTGAACACCGATGTGGAGACCGTGCAGGCGCGTCGCCAGTCGATCATCTCCAACCAGAGCGCGCTGGAGGCCACCGAGATCGGCTATCAGGTCGGTACCCGCAACATCGTCGACGTGCTCGATGCCCAGCGTCAGCTGTACAGCGCCGTGCGCAACTACAACGATGCGCGCTACGACTACATCCTCAACAACCTGCGCCTGAAGCAGGCCGCCGGTACCCTCAGCCCGGCTGATCTGGACGCGCTGGGCAGTTTCCTCAAACCGGACTACAACCCGGACAAGGACTTCCTGCCGCCGGATCTGGCATCTGCCGCCGAGGAACGCCTGAAGAACAATCAGGATTTCTGAGTCGCCCGCAGTAAACAAAAAAGCCCGACGCAAGTCGGGTTTTTTGTTTTGGGCTACTTGGGTTGCTACCCGTAGGGTGCGCCGTGCGCACCGGCGATATTAGGGGGCGGCCGTGGTGCGCGGTGTTCAGCCGCGAATGCTCCTCCCGGATTGCATCCGGGCTACATTAGGCGGCGCAATCCATTCAGCAGCCGCTCCAGCGCACCCTGGTTGGCCTTGAGCACGGCAAGGCCAGCCTTGCTCATGCGCTGCACCTCGCCAGGTGTGCTCAACAAGTGCGCAACGCTGTCCGCCAGCTGCGTTTGGCTTTCGACCACGTCCAGCGCTCCGGCTTCCCGCAGCTGCGTGGCGATTTCCAGGAAGTTGAACAGGTGTGGCCCGCTCAGTACCGGTTTGCCCAATGCGGCAGGCTCCAGCAGGTTATGCCCGCCATTGGCCACCAGGCTGCCGCCGACGAAGGCGATATCCGCCAGCGCGTAGAGAAACAGCAGCTCACCCATGGTGTCGCCCAGCAGCACCTGGTCACTGGCTTGCACTGCTTCACCCGTGGAGCGGCGGCGTGTCGTCAGTCCTTCACTGATGCAGAGCTCATGGATCGAGTTGAAGCGCTCGGGGTGACGCGGCACCAGGATCAGCAGTGTGTCTGGTCGCGTCTTCAGCAACTGGCGATGGGCGGCGAGAACGATCTCGTCTTCGCCCGCGTGGGTGCTGGCCGCTATCCACACCGGGCGCTGTTCGGCCTGCCACTGACGGCGCAACTCGACGGCACGTTGCAACAGTTCGGCATCGATCTTCAGGTCGAACTTGATCGAGCCGGTGACTTCCACGCAGGCAGGGCGTGCACCCAGATCGAGAAAGCGTTGCGCCTCGGCCTGGGTCTGCACCGCAATCAGCGACAGCTCGGCGAGCATCGGGGCGGTGAGCGTGGCAAAGCGCGCATAGCCGCGTGCCGAGCGCTCGGACAGGCGTGCGTTGGCCAGGGCAACCGGAATGCTGCGCTTGGCGCACTGGTGGATGTGGTTTGGCCACAGCTCGGTTTCCATCACCACGGCCAGGCGTGGCTGTACGCGGTCGAGAAAACGTGCGGCGGCCCAGGGCAGGTCATAGGGCAGGTAGCAGTGCTGCACGCTGCTGCCGAACATGGCCTGGATGCGCTCGGAGCCTGTCGGCGTCATGCAGGTCACGGTGATCGGCAGCTCGGGATAGTGCGTCTGCAGTGCGCGGATCATCGGCGCGGCGGCGATGCTCTCCCCGACCGATACCGCATGCACCCAGATGCCGCCGGGTTTCATTGTCGGCAGGCCGAGGGAGAGGCGTTCGTTGATACGCCGAGCGTACGCCGGCGCCTTGCGTGCGCGCAGCGCCAGACGCAGGGCGATCAGGGGCAGGGCCAGGTGCAGCAGCAGGGTGTAGAGGAGTCTGTTCATGGGGGCGCAGCTTATCGCCGCCCGCCATCGCCTGGAAGCGTGATCACGCTTGCGGGCGCAGCAGTTCGCGCGCGAGGCAGTCGGCCAGCCAGTTGGCGGCGGGGCCGAGCGCGCCGTCGCGACGGCAGACCAGCTCCACCACCAGCGGCAGCGGCGCCCAGTCGCTGCGCAGTTCCTGCAGGTGGCCCTGGTAGGTCGGATACTGCGCTACATGGCGGGGGAGCCAGGCCCAGCCAACGCCGCGTATCACCAGCTCGGCCATCACGTAGAAACTGTCGGCGCGCCACACCAGCGGACTGATCTGCTCACCGCCTGGGTAGTGGCTGTCTTGCGGTGCCATCAGCAGTTGGCGATGTTCGGCCAGGTCGCGGCGTTCTACGCTGGCGAGTTCTGCCAGCGGGTGTTGCGGGCTGCACACCGTGACCATCTCGATGGTGCCCAGGCGCTGGCTTTCCAGCTCTCTGGGCATTTGCTCGTGATGAAACAGCAGGCCCAGGTCGGCCTGGCGTTGCAGCAGCTTGCGCGCAACGTCGCCCTGCGCGCCGCTGGAAAGCTGTACTTCGAGCAAGGGAAAGGCGTCGGCCAGGGCTTCCAGGCTGGCCAGCACCGGCTGGTAGGGCATGGCTTCGTCCTGGGCCAGGCGCAGACGTGCCTCTTCGCCACGTGCCAGGCCGAGCGCGCGGCCATCCAGTCGCTCACATTGTTGCAACACGCTGCGGGCCTGCTCCAGCAGCGCGCCCCCCGCCTCGGTCAGACGCGGCTGGCGCCCGCTGCTGCGTTCGAAGAGGGTGACCCCGAGATCGCTTTCGAGCAGGGCGATGGCGGTGCTGACCGCTGATTGCGCGCGTCCGGTTTGTCGGGCTGCGGCGGAGAAGGATCGGCTCTCGGCGGTGCGGACGAATAATTGAAGCTGATCGAGATTCCAGTTCATGGTTGCCTATCTTAGAAATAGATAGGTAATGACTTTATCCCATCATGGCGAGACTTAGAATTGCGACCATCTTTCAGGAGTCACCATCATGCCCGGATACCTCTATCTCGCCATTGCCATCGCGGCCGAAGTGGTCGCCACTACCTCGATGAAGGCTATCGATGGTTTCAGCAAGCCGCTGCCGTTGCTGTTGGTTATTGGTGGCTACGGTATCGCCTTCTGGATGCTGACTCTGGTGGTGCGCACCATCCCGGTGGGTATCGCTTACGCCATTTGGGCCGGACTGGGCATCGTCCTGGTCAGCATCGCTGCGCTGGTCATCTATCAACAAAAGCTCGACCTGCCAGCGGTGCTCGGCATGGGCCTGATCGTCAGTGGCGTGGTGGTGATACAGCTGTTCTCGCAATCGACCGGGCACTGATGGGCCGCGGGCGAGGAAGTTGACGGGTTATACTGCGCGCCTGTTTTTCGCCGAGGCCCGTTCATGTCCCAGTCTCTCAGCACCGATGTCCTGATCGTCGGCGGCGGTATCGCCGGCCTCTGGCTCAATGCGCGCCTGCGCCAGCAGGGCTTCGCCACTGTTCTGGTGGAGCGCGGCAGCCTGGGTGGCGGGCAGAGCCTGAAGTCGCAGGGCATCATCCACGGCGGTGCCAAGTACGCTCTGCATGGGGCGCTGACCGGCGCCTCCGAGGCTATTGCCGATATGCCGCGTCGCTGGCGCGAGGCGCTGGCTGGCACGGGCGAGCTGGATCTCTCCGGTGTGCGCATCCTGTCCGATGCCCATTACCTGTGGTCGCCCGGTACCCTGGCGGGCAACCTCACCAGCTTCTTCGCCAGCAAGGCGGTGCGTGGGCGTGTCGATCAGGTCAAGGGCGAGCAGTTGCCGCCGGCGCTGCAGCATCCGAAATTCAAGGGCAAGGTCTACCGACTTGCCGAGTTGGTGCTCGATGTGCCGAGCCTGATCGCCCGTCTGGCCGAACTCGCCGGTGATAGCCTGCTGGCCGCCGAACGTATCGAACCGCTGCAGGACAACGGTGAGCTGTGCGGACTTATCGTCGACGGTCGCGAGATTCACGCGCAGCGCATTGTGCTTAGCGCCGGCGCCGGCAATGCCGAGCTGCTCGCGGCGCTGGGTATCGAACAGCCCGCTCAGCAATTGCGTCCTTTGCATATGGTGTTGGCCAAGGGGCCGGCGCTGAAACCGCTGTACGCGCACTGCCTGGGTGGCGGGCCAAAGCCGCGGGTGACCGTTACCACGCATCCGGCGGCCGATGGCCAGTGGGTCTGGTACCTCGGTGGCGATCTGGCCGAGGCCGATGGCGTGGCACGCGATGAAGCGGCGCAGATTCAGGCCGCGCAGAAGGAAATGGCGGCGCTGCTGCCCTGGGTCGATCAGAGCCAGACGCGCTGGGCGACATTGCGCGTCGATCGCGCCGAGCCCGCGCAGTCGGGGCTGGTGCGTCCGGACAACGCCTTCCTTGCCGAGCAGCAGCGTCTGCTGGTGGGTTGGCCGACCAAGCTGGCGCTGGCGCCGGACTTCGCCGACCGTGTACTGGCCACGCTGCAACGGGACAAACTGCAGCCGGCCAAGCATGCCGCGTTGCCCGAACTGCCGCGCCCCGCGCTGGGCCAGCCGGTGTGGGAGGCGTTGCTGCCATGAGTACCCTGCACGATCTGCATCGCCCGCTGGGCTCCACCGGCTTGCGGGTTTCGCCGCTGGGCTTGGGAACGGTCAAGCTCGGCCGCGACCAGGGCGTAAAATACCCTAACGGCTTCACCATCCCTGACGATGCGCAGGCCCTGGCCTTGCTGCAGCAGGCGCGCGAGCTGGGCATCAACCTGATCGATACCGCGCCGGCCTACGGCGTCAGCGAGCAGCGCCTCGGCCCGCTGCTGCGCGGTCAGCGCGATGAGTGGGTGATAGTCAGCAAGACCGGCGAGGAGTTCGAGCAGGGACAGTCGTTCTTCGACTTTTCCGCCGCGCACACTCGCCTGTCGGTGGAGCGTAGTCTCAAGCGCCTGGAGACCGATCGCATCGACCTGCTACTGGTGCATTCCGACGGTAACGATCTGGCGGTGCTGCGTGATACCGGCGTGTACGAGACTCTCGCAGCGCTCAAGCGTGAGGGCAAGATCCTTGGCTACGGGATTTCCGGCAAGACCGTTGAGGGCGGTCTCCTGGCGCTGGAACAAGGTGACTGTGCCATGGTCACCTATAACCTGAGTGAGCAAGGCGAAAAACCGGTGCTGGACTACGCTGCCAGTCACGCCAAGGGAATTCTGATCAAGAAGGCGCTGGCCAGTGGGCACGCCTGCCTGGCTCCGGGTGTCGATCCGGTACGCGCCAGTTTCGAGCTGATCTTCGATCATCCTGGTGTCAGCAGCGCCATCGTCGGCACCATAACCCCCGCCCACCTGGCGGCCAATGTCGCGACCGTAGCGGCGGTGTTGCAGGGTATCCGCTAAGGCTCTTGGTCACGTCCTCTTACAGGCTTGGGTTGTGTTGGACGGTCGGCTTGGGGCAGCCTTGAGCGGTTTTCGCTTCAACCTGATCCTCGCGTGGATGCCGGCGGCCGAGTCGGCTTCATGCCCAGCTGGAACAAGGAGTCGAGATGCCGCGTACGCTGATCCGCAAGGACCCGAGTAACTTCAAGACCCTGCCGCTATTCGTCGAGGCTGGCCCTGATGGCCTGAGATACCAGAGTCTCGGGCAGCCGCTGAATTTTCGTCAGATGCTCGAGCGGCGTCGGCCAGTGGAGATCACCGATAGTTCACGTTTCGCGGTGGAGCTCGCCAATCTCGGCGTTTCCGTGCGTCTGACCCTGCGCCTGCACGGACGCGACTACTGGCTGCTGGTACGCCAGCGTCGCCCGGATCGTGGTGACACCGTACTCAAGCTGATTTCTGGCTATGTGCCCGCGCATGAGCTGAACCTGCCCCTGCTCACCGCCATTCAGGAAGTGGCCGAGGAGTGTCTGCTGGAGAGTGCGGAAGGCTGGCTGGGCGGGCGTTTTGCCGACACCTGGCTGCCCACGCCTTATCAGGGGACGTTGCGCTATCGCGAATCGAGTCATTTTCGCCTCAGTCCGTTGTCCGGCGCTGCGCGTCCGGTGCAGTGTGGCAACCTGACCTTGCTCGAGCGGCCGCGTGCCTACGTGCATCTGCCCACGGCATCCTTGCAACTGGTCTACGACTTGAGCCTGGAGCTGCCGCGCGATGCCCGTCAGTTGAGCCTGTTCCATGTCGATGAGTGTCTGGAGGATGGACATTTGGTCGCACGACTGGAGCGTCGTCGCCCGGACATCTACCTGCTGGCATTGCAGCGCGGTGTACCCAGCGGTGGTCTGTTCACGCTGCGCAAGGGTGAATTGCTGGCGGCCAGTACCCGAGGGGTGTGGCTATCGGAGAGTTTCGCCGAGCAGGACGGCTGGCTGGTACGTGACGAGCGAATTCGCTGGAAGGACTGGCTGGGTCGCTTCGCGGCATCGACGCCGCAGCGCGTCTCGGTTGGCGCGTAGGGCGGGTGCAACCCGCCGTTGGCCGTCTGGCGGGTTGCACCCGCCCTACATGGGCTGCGTCGCTTTCACACTCGGTTGTCGTGCATGCGCGTCAGTTGCCGTTCCAGCAGGGCTGGATACGGATCGAGCAGGCGCTCCACGCAGCTTGCACCTTCCGGGCTGGCAATCGGGCGGATGCGAGCACGCTGGCGCACCAGCGCATCTTGGGCGACCCGCTGTTCGACCAGCAGCAGGTTGCGGCTGTGCTGCGATAGGGCCAAGGCATCCAGGGCGCTGTCACTGAGCAGCAACTCGGTTTGGCTCATTGCCTCCAGGTCGCTGCCCAGGGTCAGTCCCAACTGCAGTTGCAGGGTGATGCCACTGTCCGCCACTTCGATCTGCAAGGCATGGCCCAGAGCGCGCATCAGCTCGCCGCAGCAGATGGCGTGGGTCAGGTAGTCCTCGCCGCATTCACGCTGATGGAACAGGATCAGGCTGCTGCCGTCCTTGAGCGTGTGCAGTTGGCCCTGATAAAGCGCGGCAGCCTGTTCCATGCATGCTCGGTAGCGTTCCAGCAGATCCAGCAGGCGCGTGCGCGGCAGGCGCCGCAACTGTTCCTGTGCGCCAAGCTGGATCGCCAGAACGGCACTGGTCTGCGATGGACGCGGCGGTTTGACGGCCGGGGCAGGGGCTTCAGACTCGTCACGCAGATCGGAGAAGGGATCATCCGGCTCTATGGACTCGGGCCACGGCTTGAGCGGCTCTTCGTTGTCCTCGCCGAGATCGTGCTCGTCGAATGCATGCTCCGCAGTGGCCACTTCTTCATCATCGCCCAGGTCGGAGAAGGCGTTTTCATCCTGCTCGTGGGGATAGTTTTCGGCATCATCGAAGACGGAGTCGTCGTGCTCTGGCTCCGGCTTCTCGGGCACCAGGCGCGATTGCAGCTGGCGCGCCAGGTCACCGATTTCATCGTTGCGGCCTGCGCCCGGTGCAGGATCGTCCGGGTCGCGCAGCCATAAACGCAATTGCAGCAGTGGCGTGGAGATATGCCTGCCGAGACGCATGCTCAGCGATAGCGTCAGCGCCAACAGAATCAGGCTGAGAATGCCCATGCTCTGCAGGCTGATGGTCATCGGTTGCTGGAATTGGCGCATGTCCAGGCTGATGCGCAGTTGCCCGGCGATCACCTCCTGGAAGGTAATGGGGGTGGAATACAGTCCCTCGGTTTCGCCCAGTACGCTGCGTGTCGGGCGTGCGCCTGCTTCGGCAAGGATGCGGTTATCGACGCTGTAGATGGCCGCATGCGCCACCAGCGGATTCTTCGCCAGGTTATTGAGCAGTACGTTGAGGCTGAGGATGTCGTTGGACACCAGCAGTTCGGTGGCCGAAGCCGCCGTCTGGGTGATCAGCGCCTGGCCCAGTGCATCGGCCTGCTGCTGCATGGCCTGCTTGAACTGCATGCCCATGACCCAGGCGTAGATGACCATGGCCAGCGCCACCAGCAACAGGCTGTGGCTGGCGATGCGCAGCACCAAGGGCACCCGCCGCTGACGCAGCGCGTGGAAGATCATGATGAAGAAATTATCGGGTTTGACGGGCGCAGGCCGGTTCACAGAGCACGGCTCTTGTCGACTGAAGTTGCCGCGCAGTATAGCGAGCGGTCTGGAGCGGGCAAAGCGCGTGGCTGCACGGATCGGAGGGAAACTGGGTAGAATGTGCGCCTTTTCGTCGGCCTGTGGTCAATTCGCCGCTTGCCTGCCTCAATCGTTTGCCTTGGAGGGTGCGTCTTGCGCGAAATCGTCCTGATCAATATCACTGGCGAAGATCGCCCCGGACTCACCGCAGCCATCACCGGCGTACTGGCGCAAGGGGGGGTAAATATCCTCGACATCGGCCAGGCGGTGATCCACGACACCTTGTCGTTCGGCATCCTTATCGAGATTCCAGACAACGGCCGCTCCCAGGCCGTACTCAAGGATCTGCTGTTCACCGCCTACGAGCTCGATCAGCAGGTACGTTTCACCCCGGTATCCGAAGACGACTATCGCCAGTGGGTCGGCGGCCAGGGCAAGGCCCGCCATATCGTGACGCTACTGACGCGCAAGGTCAGTGCCGAGCAGTTGCAGCGGGTCAGCGCGATCACCGCCAAGTACGACCTGAACATCGACCATATCGACCGTCTTTCCGGACGCATGCCGCTGGATATGCCGGCCGAGCAGGGCAAGGGCTGCATCGAGTTTTCCGTGCGTGGCGAGCCGGCCGATCCTGCGGCCTTGCGTGCCGAGTTCCTCAGCGTGGCGCAGGAGTTGAACGTCGATATCGCCTTCCAGCGTGACTCGGTGTTTCGCCGCAACCGCCGCCTGGCCGTGTTCGATATGGATTCGACGCTGATCGAGGCCGAGGTGATCGATGAGCTGGCCAAGGCGGCTGGAGTCGGCGAGCAGGTGGCGGAAATTACCGAGCGCGCCATGCGTGGCGAGCTGGACTTCCGCGCCAGCTTCAAGGAACGCTTGGGTCTGTTGCAGGGTTTGTCGGAAGACGTGCTGGAGGAGATCGGCGCCTCGCTGCGTTTGACCGAGGGTGCAGAGGTGCTGTTTGCCGAGCTCAAGCGTCTGGGCTACAAGACCGCGATTCTTTCCGGCGGCTTCACCTACTTCGCCAAGCAGCTGCAGGCCAAGCTGGGTATCGATTACGTGTTCGCCAACGAGCTGCAGATCGAGAACGGCAAGGTCACCGGTGTCGCGGTCGAACCTATCGTCGATGCCCAGCGCAAGGCGGACTTGCTGCGCGAACTGGCGCAGAAGGAAGGCTTGCAGCTGGAGCAGACCATCGCCGTCGGCGACGGTGCCAACGATTTGCCGATGCTCGGGCTGGCCGGCCTTGGTGTGGCGTTTCGTGCCAAACCGCTGGTCAAACAATCGGCAAAGCAGGCCATATCCACCCTGGGCCTGGATGGCATTCTCTATTTGCTGGGCTTCCGTGATCGCGAGGGACAGGACTGAATCTCGGTTCCTCGGCAATGAAAAAGCCGCCTGTTCAGGCGGCTTTTTCGTTTCTGCGGCGGATTATTCGTCGCCGGCGGAGAAGTCGTAGTCCATCGACTGACTCGGGCCTTGCAGGTAGTAACCCTGGATAAAGTTGACCCCGGCCTGCCACAGCGTGGCCAGTACGCTGGCGCTTTCGACGAAGGGTACGATGGTCAGCTTGGCCTGGGCGTGCAGGCTGCTGAGCAGGGTTTTCAGCGCTTCCTGATTATCGGCGTTGCTCAGATCCTGGGAGAAGGAACCGTCGATTTTGACGAAGTCCACCTGCAGGTGCTTGAGCGTGTTGAACGGGTTCAGCGCGCAGCCGAATTGGCTCAGGGCGATCTTGCAGTGCAGCTCGGCAAGGCCCTGGGTCAGGGTTTTGGCCTGTTTCAGGTAGGCAATGGCATCCGGTTCACTGAACTGGAATACCAGCGAGTCCGATGGTAGGCGAGCGGCCTTGAGTGCCACGCTGAGCCAGGGCAGCAGGGTCTGATCTTGCAGGCTGGCGCTGGACAGGTGCACGAACAGGCGCGTGTTATGGCCTTTGGAGCGGTGGTCGGCCAGAATCTTGATCGAGTTGAGGATCACCCAGCGGTCGATCTTCTCACCCAGGCCGGCATCCTTGGCTGCCGCGAGGAACTGGGCGGGCGGTACTTCTTCGCCCTGGGGGCTGAGCAGGCGCAGCAGCACTTCATAGTGTTCGTGGGCGTCGCCGCGCAGGCTGATGATCGGTTGGAACAGCAGGCGGAAACTGTTGTTTTCCAATGCCTGTTGCACCATCGCCAGCAGGTTGCCGCGGTTAGCGGCGGCGGCCAGTTCGTCGGCCGGATTGAACAGTTTCAGCGCATTGCCATCGGCTAACTCGTCGGCACAACGGTGGGCGCGGTCGATGACTTCCTGGGCCTTGGCGGTCTTCTCGCTGAGGCCGGCAACGCCGATCGACAGGGTGGTTTGCGCTGTGCGCCCGCTGACGTCGAACAGATGGCCTTCGACTTTCTTCAGCAGTGTGGCCAGGTTGGCCTCGCACTGCTCGGGCGTCTGTCCTGGCAGCAGGGCGGCGAACACGTCGTCGCCGAAACGGGCCAGTTGGGTTTCGGCCGGGAAGTGCGCGCGCAGCAGGCCGCCAAGGTCGGCAAGCAACAGATCGACGCCGGCCAGACCGATTTCGCCTTGCATGCTGGCGTAACGGTCGACGCGCACATAAGCCAGCGTCGACGGTTGCCCGGTGCTGACTGCACGCTCGGCAGCGCTATCCATCAGTTCGAGGAAGTGGTTGCGGTTGAACAGGCCGGTGACCAGATCCTGACTGCTGATCTCGCGAAGTTTCTCTTCCAGCTCTGCATTGGAGGTTTCCGCGCGGATCACCACCTGAATGCAGGGTTCGCCGTCATAGGTGGCGGGCGAGAAGCTCATTTGCGCGGCGAAACTGCTGCCATCGGCACGAATGCCCTGGCAGCTCAGCTCGGCATTGCCTTCGGCGCTCTGATAGTTCTTCAGGAAGTCCTTGAATGCGCTCTGATCGGCACTGGCGATCAGGTCGATCATCGGCATGCCTTCGAGCTCTTCGCCATCTTCGTAGCGAAACAGTTCGAGATAGGCGCGGTTGGCATAGATATGCATGCCGTCGTGGACGTAGGTAATGGCGTCTACCGAACTTTCCAGCAGCAGCTGACAGCGTTTCTCTGCCTCACGCAGGGCCACTTCGGCGGCGCGCCGGGCACGGCGCTCTTCGAGGTTGGCCAGTTCGCGTTTAGCCACCAGCACCAGGCGCTCGTCCTCGCCTTGAGGTAATGCATCCTGGGCACCAAACAGCAGGGCTTCGGTGATGATCTCGGGATCGTTGCCATCGACCAGCTGGATGACCGGAATGTCCTTGGCCTGACGGCGGATGGCGGTGATCGCTTCGCTGGGGTCGAGCTGTTCGCTGCTCGGCGCGCAGATCAGCAGATCCCAGGTCTGTTGCAGGGTTTCTGCCAGGTCATCGCTGGAGGTCAGTCGATGGACGCGCGTGGCATGCCCGGCGTTGCGGAACAGACTGACCAGGCGCTCGGCTTCGTTCTGCGAATCCTCGAGAATCAGCAGGCGGATGGTTTTTTTTTCGATAGCCATAGGATGAATCAATACCGCGCCGAACGTGCGCGAAAAGGCGACAAATGGTGAGTTGGCCGCAGCCTACAGCGACTTCCAGAGTGAGTCAAAATCTTCCTCCCCAGCAGGCTTTTGGCTTTGCGAGGCTGTGACCGGCTTCCCGGCAGCGCCTTCTTCATCGCCCACACGGCGATACTCGAACTGGCTGAAACTACCGGTGCTGACCTGCTTGCGAGTCAGCACCGCGCGGTGCTCTTCGCCATGGTCGTTGATCAGTACCTTGCTGCCTTCCTGGAAGGGCAGGCGCGGCGTGATGAGGCTGGCAGGACGGGAGATGGCGCTGATTTCCGGCAGCAGCAGGGCACGTAGATACTGGCTGTTCTGCTCGGCCTTGCGCAGCAACTGCAGGCCACAAGGGCGGGCATGCGGTGCGATCAGTTCGATGCCCATTTGCGTGCCGCCACCACGAACCTGGCGAATCCAGCGCACGATGGCCACGCTCCAGCCCTGGCTGGGGCTGTCCTGTACGCCCAATAGTTCACCCGCTTGTAACTGGCTGGGGACATCCTTGGGCCAGGACAGGCAGTAGCCGCCGGGGCTGTGGTTGACGATCGCCAGTGGATAGGTGGGATAGGTCTCGCCACTGGTTTCCGGCGGGGCCTGCTCACCAGGCGTCACTTTGGTGTACTGAATTTCTTCGAAGTGGATCTCGTCGGCTGCGCTACGTTGAGCATCGAAGGCATTCGACCAGATGTCCGGTTCGCCAGTGGATGGCTTGAACACAGCGGCGCCGATTTCAACCGGGCGCTTGAGCACTTCTGCAAAGGAGCGGCGGCCGGAGAGGAAGAAATGCAGTGCGGTCATGCCAATGCACAGGGTCAGATTGCCCTGGCCTGCAGTGCGCTGGAAGGTGCGTTCGGCGATATCGCCCCAGGCCGCTGCCACGTGTTGCAGCAAGTCCAGGCTGATGCCGTCGGGAATCATCAGGTGCGATTTGCTGCGCTCTTCTTCAGGGAGCTCCAGGTATTCCTTGATCGCATCGACCAGTGGCTGGGTGTCGATACCCAGCAGGTTATGCAGTTCGCTGCTTTGGTATAGCGACTTGTAGCGCGGTGGGCCGTCGACCTGAGGCGCGAGAACGAACAGGCTATTGGGGTGATCGCCGGGTTGCAGTTTGACCAACGTGCTCCAGGGTTCCAGGGCTTCTGCCAGGCGGGCAATGCCGTTCTGACGCATCTGGTTGGTGCGCGCGCAACCGAGCAGAAGCGCGGTCACGTAGGTTTGTTCGAGGCTCAGTCCGGGAGTATGGCGTGCCAGCGGGTCGCGGATGACCTGACGTTGCAGGCGCTGCTCGCAGGCGATCTGGTACAGCTGGTGCAGCTCCAGCCAGAGTCCCTCGGGAACCGGGCAATACAGCTGGCTGGCGCGGATCAGGGGGCTGCACAGACTGTGGCTGGCGCGCTGCAGAGCAACGGCGAGCAACTGCTCGCGCTCTTTGCCGCTGCGCGTCATGGCGCGCGAGATGATCAGCTTGTAACCGACGGCCAGGTGATTCTGCAGGGCCTGGCACAGGTTGGCGACCTTGCGCGGGCGTTCATCGAGGACGATGGCCTGATTGAGGAAATGGCGCTCCAGGTGCTGGCAGACGAAGCTGACTTCCGGGCGCAGCAGTTCCAGAAGTTGCAGGCGGTTTTCCGAGGGCGTCAGGAGTTGGTTGAGTTCCACCAGGCTCTGGTACAGCTGGCGCGCAGTTTCACCGATGTTCGCTTTGGGCAGGCCAGCGATCCAGCGCTTGAGGTCGCGGGGGCTGCCGTCGCAGAAGCTGAGGCTTTGCTTGCTCGGTGTGGGAACGCGTAACAACTGTAGGTGGGGACTCTGCTTATCCATCAAACTCGGATACTCCGGCCACACGGACCAGCGGCTCTAGTAATAGTCTTTCGAACTCTAGCAGCATCTCGCCGCGCTGGCAGCCGTTCTATGGAACGGCTGCCATGTGAGCGTTCGGTTCTATGACCAGATGGTCGATGTTCGGGTTCAGGCTGCCCAGTCTCAGGCTTGGGCATTACCGAGCAACTGACCCATGCGCACGGGGCTGCCAGCGCCCAGCTCTTCGGCCCACTGCACCTGCTCCGGGCCGAACAGAACGATGGCGGTTGAACCCAGCTTGAAACGTCCCAGCTCGGCACCCTTGGCCAGCTCGATGGGGCCGCGCGACTCTGCGTCGTAACGAGTGCTCTTCAGTTCGCGTTTGGGTGGCGTAACCAGGCCGGCCCATACGGTTTCCACGCTGGCCACGATCATTGCACCGACCAGAACCACGGCCATCGGGCCGCGCTCGGTGTCGAACAGACAGACCACGCGCTCGTTGCGGGCAAAGAGTTCCGGTACGTTTTCCGCCGTGGTCTGGTTGACCGAGAACAGGCGGCCCGGCACGTAGACCATCTCCTTCAGCGTGCCTGCCAGCGGCATATGGACGCGGTGGTAGTCCTTGGGGGAAAGGTACACGGTGGCGAACTGGCCACCCATGAAGGGGGCGGCGCGGCTGGCATCGCCGCCGAGCAGTTCGGTGGCGCTGAAGCTGTGTCCCTTGGCCTGGAAGATACGACCATGCTCGATGGCACCCAGTTGGCTGATCGCACCATCGGCCGGGCTGAGAATTGCACCTGGGGTTTCATCCAGTGGGCGGGCGCCGTCTTTCAGTGCGCGGGTGAAGAAGGCATTGAAGTGTTCGTATGCGCTCAGCTCTTCGACCTGGGCTTCGCTCATGTTGACCTGGTACTGCTTGGCGAACCAGGCGATCAGGCGATTCTTCAGCCAGCCGATGCGGCATTCGGCCACGCAGCCGATCAGGCGCGAGAGCAGATGGTGAGGCAGCAGGTACTGGCTGAGGATAAAAAGACGTTGTTTCATCGTGTTTCCTTGAAGGTTCGAACCAGGCTGGCATGGCCAGGCCGGGGTGCAACGGATTGTCGATCAGGCTCAGCGTTCGATCGGCGTGTCGGGCAGATTGCCCCACTCGGCCCAGGAGCCGGCATAGGCCTTCACTCGCGGATAGCCCAGTGACTTGGCCACCACGTAGGTGAAGCCTGAGCGGCGATGGGTCTGGCAGTGAGTGATGATTTCCTTGTCCGGGGTGATGCCCAGATGGTGCAGGACATCGGCAATGTCCGTACGGATACGCATTCCGCGCTGCGGATCCATGCCAGCCGTCCATTCGAAATTGATCGCGCCGGGAATATGGCCACCGCGTGCTGAACTGAGCTTCTCGCCGCGGTATTCATCTGCGCCGCGTACGTCCCAGATTGCCACGTCGGCATCCCCAAGGCGTGTCTGGAGGTAGTCGCGCGTTGCCGTGGGTTCGTCGTGCAGCGTCAGTGATACCTGTGTGGGGTGTCGCGCTGGCGTGTCCTGGCTCAGCTCGCGTCCTTCGCTGATCCAGGCTTGCAGGCCGCCGTTGAGGAAGTGATGGCGGCTGTGGCCGATTACGTCGAGAAGCCAGATGAATCGTCCGGCCCAGGGGCCGCCTTCATCGTCGTACAGCACGTAGGTCGCGTCCGGGCGATGGCCGATATCGGCGAACAGCGCCTCCAGTTGAGTGCGCTCGGGCAGCAGGCCGGGGGCGGGCGGCTGGCCCAGTTGCGTGCGCTTGGCATCGACCCACTGGGCGCCGGGAATATGGCCGGCGGCATAACGTGCAGCGCTACTGAGATCGATCAGGATCAGATCGGCTGCATCCAGGCGCTCGGCCAGTTCGGCGGGCTCGATCACCAGCGGCAGGTTGGCGAAGGCGGACATGACGGCCTCCCTATATGAAAAGAGGTCGATTGTAGCGGAATCCGAGTGGTTCAGCGCCCGCGGCGGGAAAAGCTGGCCAGGGCGCGTTCGATGCACTGTACGGTCTTGCCGAACGCTTGCAGGCAAACATCGTTCAGCGGCTGGCCGCCTTGGTCGGCGACCACCAGCATTACCACGCGACCGTTGCTGGCGATGGAGCGCAGCAGAATATGCTCGCTGGGGAACAGGGCTTTCAGGTTGCCTGGCAACAGTGCGGAAAATTGGGCCACGTTGGCGGGCGTCAGGCGCAGTTGGCCGGGCTGGCTGAGCAGACGGCGCAATACCTGGCTCTGTGCCGGGTCGAGTGCCAGGGTAAGCGCGCCAGCGTCGAGCCCGAACTGTTGCTGGGTTTGCAGTCGGCTATGCAGGCGATCGGCAAGCAGCAACAGGATGCGCCTGAGGCCGCAAGCTTGCAGGGCATCGCGCGCGCATGCAGTCAATTGCGGGACGTTGGTGAAGCTGCTGGGCTCTTCGAGCAGACGAGCACAGTGCTGGCGCCAGGCGGCGAGGTCATCGCGTTTGGGCGGCGGCGCCACGTTAACGGCAGGCGTCAGACGATGGGCGTCCCATGGCCAGATCAGGGCCTGCGCTGGATGCCAGAGTGCGTTGTCATGGATCAGGCGGGCGCTGCTGACCGCGTGTTGGTGGACTTCCTGTTGTAGCTCGCTCAAGGGGAGCTGCAGGTAGAGGCCGGTGAGTCTTTGCCAGCGCAGGCTGTGGTCGGTATTCCAGGCATGGTGGGCGGACACGGCCAGGCCGTTGGCCAGCAATACGCAGTTGCTCGGTTGTGTCAGCCAGTGGCGCAGCGGTGTATCGGCATCGAGCATCTGCTGCTGATGCAGCGGGTGTTCGTTGTCGCGGGCGATGTGCAGCGCCTTGACCAACTGGCGACGATCACGCTCCAGCAGGCGGTAGCCTCGCACGATCCATTCCGGTAGGCGCCAACGCTCGGCCAGCTTGACGCACAGTTGGATCAGCGGAACGCCGAGCAACTCCTTTTCGACCTTCGCCGGGCGTTCACCCTTGAGCAGAACGCGCTGCTCCCATGCCTCGAAAAGCTGAGGGTGTGCGCACAGTAGCGGCCAGATCGGCGCGAGAAACAGCAGGCTACAACCGTGCAGCTCATTCCACAGGCGTGCCAGGCGTGCTCCAAACAGGCCACGGGCCTGTTGGCTGGCATGCTGGCTGATCAACAGGATTTGCCGGAATGCCAGGGGGATTTCGTGCTCGGGCAGGGCTGGCGCCTGGTTCAGTAGCGCCTCGCAACGGCTCAGCCCTAGGCGCGACAAGGCTGTTTCGACGCTTTCGGCCGGGTCGCTGAGGCTATTGCCTGACTGATTGGCTTCGCGCAATACCTGCAGGGCGAAGGAGGGGCTCAGTTCGATCGCCTCGGCAATTTCGCGCCAGGTGCGGCGGCTGTCGGCAAGGATGCGACGCAGGCGCAAGTGTTGTTGCTGCTCGATTGGCAGTGGCAACTTGCCCAGTTGTTGTAACCAGGCATCCAGAGTGCGTGGTAGAGACTTTGACGTCGACATATTGGCTCGAGTCGAACTGGCTTTTGACCATAACTGGCTATAGTCTGGCGTATAAGTTCCGATAATTAGAAGGGTTGTTTTTAATAACCCATCCTCTAGGCTCTGCAAGCGTCTCTTTCATGGCAAAAATCATAGGCATCATTGTCGTCTTTGGCTGCGTATTCGGCGGGTTCATGCTTTCGGGCGGAAAGCTGATGGCATTGGTGCACCCCTTCGAAGTGATGATTATCGGCGGTGCGGCGCTGGGTGCATTCCTGCAGGCAAACCCCGGCAGCATGTTCATGACGGTATTTAAAAAGTCGCTGAGCATGTTTGGCAGTCGTTTCACCCATGCTTATTACCTCGAAGTGCTCAAGCTTCTGTACGAAATCCTCAACAAGAGTCGCCGCGAAGGCATGATGGCCATCGAGGCAGATGTCGAGGATCCTAACGCCAGTCCGATCTTCAGCAAGTATCCAGGCGTACTCAAAGATGCGCGAATGACCGCGTTCATCTGTGATTACCTGCGCATCATGTCGTCCGGCAACATGGCACCGCATGAACTGGAAGGGCTGTTCGACATGGAGCTAGCCAGCCTCAAGGAGGAAGTCGAGCACCCGGCTCATGCGGTCGCCAAGGTCGCCGACGGCATGCCGGCGATGGGTATCGTTGCGGCGGTACTGGGCATCGTGATCACCATGTCGATTCTGGCCGAGGCGGACAACGCGCAGATCGGTGAGAAAGTGGGTACCGCACTGGTCGGTACCTTCCTCGGGATTCTCGCCTCTTATGGCTTCTTCGGCCCGCTGTCGGGCGCGCTGGAGCATGATGCCAAGGAGGAACTGAACCTCTATGAAGCGATCAAGGCGACCCTGGTCGCTTCGGCCTCGGGCATGCCGCCGAGCCTGGCGGTGGAGTTCGGCCGCAAGGTGCTCTATCCGGCGCACCGGCCGAGCTTCAGCGAGCTCGAGCAGGCCATGCGTGGCAACTGAGCCGAGTCGCTGAATCATGGAAAACAACCAACCCATCATCGTCAAGCGGGTCAAGAAGAGCGCTGGCGGGCATCATGGCGGTGCCTGGAAGATCGCGTTCGCCGACTTTGCCACCGCGATGATGGCGTTCTTCCTGGTGATGTGGCTGATGTCTTCGGCTACGCCGGAGCAGAAACGCGCCATTTCCGGTTATTTCCAGGATCCCGTTGGTTTTACCGAAAGTGCCAGCCCCTATGCCATCGATCTGGGCGGCACGCCGACGCCGGCTCCCGAGCGCACGCTGAACCCGGATATGTCGGAAACGCCTGAAAGCCAGCCGGATGAAGTCAACATCAGCTCCGACATGGTCGAGACCCTGGCGGACAAGATGGAGCGCGAACGCCTGGAGTTGCTGCTGCAGGAGTTGCAGAACAAGGTCGAGGAGAATCCGCAACTGCAGCGTTTCAAGGACCAGATCCTGTTCGAGATCACCCAGGATGGTTTGCGCATCCAGATCATGGATGCCGAGAACCGACCGATGTTCGCCCTCGGCAGCGCCGAGTTGCAGCCTTATTTCGAAGACATCCTGCTGGCCATGGCCGATACCATTCGCGCGGTGCCGAACAAGATCAGCATCAGCGGCCATACCGATGCCAAGCCCTTCGTGGGGCGCGGTGATTTCGGCAACTGGGAGTTGTCGGCCAACCGCGCCAATGCGGCGCGGCGTACGCTGATCGCGGGCGGCTATTCCGAAGACCAGGTGGCGCGGGTAGTGGGCTATGCCTCGTCGGCGCTGTTCGATCGCGAAGACCCGCTCAATCCGGTCAATCGGCGTATCGACATCATCGTGCTGACCAAGAAGGCCCAGCGCGCCATCGAGGGTGAACAGGGAGCTGACGAAGGTGCGGCCGCTCCGGCTGCATCGGATGCGCCGCCTGCCGCCCAGGCGCCGAACGGTCAGGCACCGAACGGTGCGCCAGGCGACCCGCTACCAGCCGACCAGGTGCGCCAGCGTCTGAATATCTTCGAAGATGGCGCTCTGCAGCTCGATCAACTGAACAATCAGTAATCGTCTTCCGGCAGGCTGGCGAGGATGTGCCGGTAGCTGGCCATGCGTTGAGGCTGCACGCGGCCATCTTCCAGAGCTTGTAGCAGCGCACAGCCAGGCTCGCGGTCGTGCTTGCAGTCGCGAAAGCGGCAGCGACCGAGCAGGTCGTGGAACTCGATGAAACCCGCCTCCACATCATCACGGCTGACATGGCCCAGGCCGAATTCGCGGATGCCGGGCGAATCGATCAACTGGCCGCCGCCCGGGAAGTGGAATAGTCGCGCCGTGGTGGTGGTGTGCGTGCCCTTGCCGGTCAGCTCCGACAGGGCGCCGACGCGGGTATCGACGCCGGGCAGCAACCCGTTGACCAGCGATGACTTGCCCACGCCGGACTGGCCAACGAATACGCTGACATTGCCGTCCAGGCGTTGCTTCAACTGCTCCATGCCATCGCCCTGATGGGCCGAAACCTCCAGCAGTGGATAGCCCAGTTGGCGATAGACCTTGAGCAGCGCATCGAGCGCCCCCTGATTCTGTTCGTCGATCAGGTCGGCTTTGTTCAGCAGCAGCAAGGGATGAATACCGGCGTGCTCGGCGGCCACCAGATAACGGTCGATCAGATTGGCGTGCGGTTCGGGCAGTGGGGCAAAGACAATGACGATCTGGTCGACGTTGGCGGCGACCGGTTTGAGCTGGCCACGCATGTCGGGCCGACATAGCTCGCTGGTTCTCGGCAGTTGCGCGACGATCACACCGTCGCCCTGATTGCCGGGACGCCAGACCACCTGATCACCAGTGACCAGCGCCGGCAGGTTGGCGCGCAAATGGCAGCGGAATATCTGCCCGGCCAGTTCGCCCTGCAGGCCTTCGATTTCAACCTGGACGCCGAAGTGAGCGATCACCAGGCCGGTCTGCTCCGGCCCCAGGTCTCCGCCTTCCAATGCTTCCATCGCCCGTGACTCGCGCTTGGCGGCGCGGGCGGCGCGCTCGCCCTGAATCTTTTCGATCCGCCAGTTCTGGCGGCGATTGAGTTGGCGTTTGGCCATGGGGTTTCCGGGGTGGTGGAGAGTTGATCGCGGCGAGTTTAGCATGAGCGCTCGGCGGCCATTCGGCTGCCAGCAGCAGAGACTGGGAATGGCGATAAGCGAGGAAAGAGCGGTACTGCGGTTACCGGTGTTGCGTGCCTTGTTGGCACAAGGCCTGGCCGTGGCCCTGGTGGTGGTGCTGGTGTATTTGCTGGCATTGCTGCCCTGGCGCATGTCGTTGCTGTCGGTGGCTCTCTTGCAGGGCGTTCTGGCTGCGGGGATTGGCTGGCGGCTTGGCCTGTCGCGCTGGTGGTTGTGGATCAACCTGGCTTTTCTGCCGGCTCTGCTCGTGGTGCAGCGCGCCGAATTGCCTGGCTGGCTGTTCCTCTTGGGCTTCGTGCTGTTGCTCCTGGTCAACTGGAACAGCCTGCGCGAACAGGTTCCCCTCTATTTGAGTGGTCGCAAAGCGCAGCAACGCCTGCAGCAGTGCTTGAGCGAGCGCGAGTTGCCACTGCGTTTCGTTGATCTGGGGTGCGGGACGGCAGGCACGCTGCTGCAACTCGCACGACGTTTTCCGCGTGGGCAGTTCGTCGGGGTCGAAACGGCGCCATTGCTCTTTGTCTTCGCCTGGTTGCGCTGCTTGCTGCAGGAAAATTGCAGCATTCGCTATCAGAGCCTGTGGCAGGTCGATCTGGCGACCTTCGATGTCGTCTACTGCTTTCTCTCGCCGGTGCCGATGCCGCGGCTCTGGGCCAAGGCACACACTGAGATGCGTGCAGGTAGCTGGTTGATCAGTAATACCTTCGAGATTCCGGAAGTGCCTGCCGACCAGATGTTCGAGGTCAACGAAGGGCGCCAGACCCGATTGTTGCTCTGGCAGATGAAGGGGGCGGATATCCGCTAGACTTGGCGCCTGAGCCAAGGAGCCCTTCATCATGCAGAACCCCAACAACCTGATCTGGATCGACCTGGAAATGACCGGTCTGGAGCCAGAGCGCGATGTGATCATCGAAATGGCCACTATCGTCACCGATAGCGAGTTGAACGTGTTGGCCGAAGGCCCGGTCATCGCCGTTCACCAGAGCGATGAGGCCCTGGCTGGCATGGATGAGTGGAATACCCGCACCCATGGCCAGAGTGGCCTGACCCAACGCGTGCGTGAGAGTCGTATCGACACGGCAGCGGCCGAAGCGCAGACCATCGCCTTCCTCGAGCAGTGGGTGCCGAAGGGCAAATCGCCGATCTGCGGTAACAGCATCGGCCAGGATCGTCGTT
Source organism: Pseudomonas mendocina (assembly GCF_003008615.1). Classification (NCBI taxonomy): domain Bacteria; kingdom Pseudomonadati; phylum Pseudomonadota; class Gammaproteobacteria; order Pseudomonadales; family Pseudomonadaceae; genus Ectopseudomonas; species Ectopseudomonas mendocina. The sequence continues at coordinate 1,449,487 of NZ_CP027657.1, read as the reverse complement.
TCCTCTACAAGTACATGCCAGCTCTGGAAGCTTATTTCCACTATCGCTATCTGGATGTGTCGACGCTGAAGATTCTCGCCGGCATGTGGGCGCCAGAGGTCAAGGACAGCTTCCAGAAAACCGCCACGCACCAGGCGCTGGACGACATTCGTGAGTCCATCGCCGAGCTTCGCCACTACCGCGAGCACTTCCTCAAGGTCTGAACGGCCGATAAAAGAGCGCTGGAGGCTGAACGGGTAGCCCGGATGGAATCCGGGGCCACGGCTCACCTAATCCCCGGATTGCATCCGGGCTACGGGGCGCCATGCCGATCCAGCGCCCATTCGACGTGCTCTCGCACCAGTGCTGAGGGGTGTTCGCGTCGCGCCCGCAAGGCCTCCAGCACCGGGATCGTCGAGGGCGCATTGCCAAGCCCGACCGCCAGATTGCGCAGCCAGCGCTCGTAGCCGGCGCGGCGCAGCGGCGAGCCTTCGGTGCGGCTGAGAAACTCCTCTTCCGTCCACAGGAACAGCTCGGCCAGGCCGCTGTTGTCCAGGCCATGGCGTGGCTGGAAATCGCCCTGTTCGGTGGGGCGGGCGAAGCGATTCCAGGGACAGACGATCTGGCAATCATCGCAGCCGAACACCCGGTTGCCGATGGGGGCGCGCAATTCCTCCGGGATCGAGCCTTTGAGCTCGATGGTCAGGTAGGAGATACAGCGCCGCGCATCCAGTACATAAGGGCCGACGAAGGCGGCGGTGGGGCAGATGTCCATGCAGGCGCTGCAGCGCCCGCAATGTTCACTGCCGTGCGGGGCATCGACCGGCAGCGGCAGGTCGACGAACAGTTCGCCGAGAAAGAAATAGCTGCCGGCCTTGCGGTTGAGCACCAGCGTGTTCTTGCCAATCCAGCCCAGTCCGGCCTGCTCGGCGATGGCCTTTTCCAGTACCGGGGCGCTGTCGACGAAGGCACGGTAGCCGAATGGGCCGATCTGCTGCTGGATGCGCTCGGCCAGTTGCTGCAAGCGCTTGCGGATCAGTTTGTGATAGTCGCGGCCAAGGGCGTAGCGCGACACATAGGCCTGCTCTGGTTCCCTCAGGCGCTGAGCCATCTGTGTATCACCGGGCAGGTAATCCATGCGCAGCGACACCACACGTAGAGTGCCCGGCACCAGTTCCTGCGGGCGCGAGCGCTTGTCGCCGTGCGCGGCCATATAGTCCATCTCGCCCTGATAGCCTGCGGCCAGCCAGCGCTTGAGGTGCGCTTCGTGCTCGCCCAACTCGACATCGGCAATGCCAACTTGCTGGAAGCCCAACTCGCGCCCCCAGTCCTTGATGGACAGGGCGAGGGCATTGAGGTCGAGGGCGTGGTCGGACATGGGGCGGGCGCTGGCGTTGGACGTGCGTATAATTCTGCCAGACATCTGCCCTGAGCGAGCCATGCATCGACTTCCTGCTTCTTTGCCCTTGAGCCTGCACAGCGCCGAGCAAGTGCGTGCGCTGGATGCACAACTGATCGCAGCCGGTACGCCGGGCTTCGAGCTGATGCAGCGTGCGGCCCATGCGGCCTGGCGCGTTTTGCGCCGGAAGTGGCCGGAGGCCGGCGAGATCACCGTGCTGGCCGGGCGCGGCAACAATGCCGGGGATGGTTATCTGATTGCTGCCCTTGCGCTGCGCGCGGGTTGGCGTGTGAGGGTGCTGGCAGTGGGTGACGCGGCAGCCCTGGTCGGGGATGCCGCTCAGGCGTGCACGGAGGCCCGCAGTGCACAGGTGGCTATACAGCCATGGAGCGAGTGCGCGCCGTTGTCCGGCGTGCTGGTCGATGCCTTGCTCGGCACCGGCCTGGCTGGCGATGTGCGTGAGCCTTATGCCCAGGCGATACGCCTGATCAATCACAGCGGCCTGCCGGTGCTGGCGGTGGATATCCCTTCTGGGTTGCATGCCGAGACGGGGGCGCAGCTTGGTGTGGCGGTGCGTGCCGATCTGACCGTGACCTTCATCGCTCTCAAGTTGGGTCTGTTCACCGGGCTAGGGCCGGAGCTATGCGGGGAATTGCAGTTCGACGACCTGCTGGGCGATGCGTCCTTGCTGGCACAGGCCCCCAGCCTGGCGCAGCGCCTCGATCCTGCCAACCTGCCGCGCCTGGCTGCCCGCTCACCCGTCGCGCACAAGGGCCAGTTTGGCCATGTGCTGGTGGTGGGCGGCGACCTGGGCATGGGCGGTGCGGCGCTGTTATGTGCCGACAGCGCCTTGCGTGCTGGCGCTGGCCTGGTGTCGTTAGCCACGCGCGCGGAGCATGTCACGGCGGCCCTGGTGCGCCGGCCGGAAGTCATGTGTGCGGCGGTGAACTCGGCCAATCAGCTGATCGCACTGATCGAGCGTGCCGGTGTCTGCGTAGTGGGCCCTGGACTGGGGCAGAGTGCCTGGTCGCGCAGTGTGCTGTCTGCCGTCGTTGGTCTTGATCTGCCGCAGGTCTGGGATGCCGATGCGCTGAATCTTCTGGCCGCCGGCCAGGTGTCAGCACCGCTTCAGGGCGTGCTGACGCCGCATCCGGGCGAAGCGGCGCGGTTGCTGGGCATCGATAGCGCTGCGTTGCAGGCGGATCGTCCTGCTGCGGCGCGTGCGCTGGCAGCGCGTTTCGGCCTGGTCGTGGTGCTCAAGGGCGCCGGCAGTCTTGTTGCGGCGCCGGATGGGCGCCTGGTGTTGTGTGATCGCGGGCATCCAGCCATGGCTGGCGCTGGCCTGGGCGATGTGCTTGCGGGGCTGATAGGCGCTTTGCTGGCGCAGGGCATGGAGGCATTCGAGGCAGCCAGCCTGGCGGTCTGGCTGCATGCGCGGGCCGGTGAGGTGCTCGCCGCGCAGGGGCGTGGTCTGGCGGCGGGTGATCTACCCTGCGCCATTCGTCTGTTACTGGAGGAGTTGTGTCCTTGTGTGAATTGAAACTCGAAGCCGCCGACGAAGCGGCTATGCTGGTTCTCGGTGCACGTATCGCTGCGGTCAGCGGTGGTGTGGGCGTCATCTACCTGCATGGCGATCTGGGGGCGGGCAAGACTACGTTGTCACGCGGTATTCTGCGTGGCCTGGGCCATGCAGGGGCCGTGAAAAGCCCGACCTTCACCCTGGTCGAGCCCTACGAGATCGGCGCACTGCGGGCGTTTCATTTCGACCTTTATCGCCTGGTCGATCCGGAGGAGTTGGAGTTTCTCGGCATTCGCGACTACTTCGAAGGCGACGCGTTATGCCTGATCGAGTGGCCGCAGCGTGGCGAGGGCGTTTTGCCAAAGCCTGACCTGGACATTACCATTAGCCCCCAAGCGAGCGGCCGTTCGCTGTTGCTGCAAGGGCATGGGACTCGAGGGGATGCCTGGTGCAAGGCCCTGAGCGGCAAGGTTTAGATAAGAATCGATGGGGTTGGGTATGCGCATAGGCGCGCTGGTTACCGCAGTGGCAGTGTTGTGGGCTGCCCTGGCTGCCGAGGTGCTGGCTGCCTCCGATGTACGTGGCGTGCGTTTGTGGCGCGCCCCGGACAACACTCGCCTGGTTTTCGATCTGTCCGGCCCGGTACAGCACAGTGTATTTACCCTGGCAGCACCTGATCGCATCGTTATCGACGTCAGTGGCGCCAAGCTGTCGACCAATCTCGAGCAGCTTTCGCTCGCCAATACTCCGATCACCGGTGTCCGCTCCGCGCAGCGTAGTGCCGAGGATTTGCGCGTAGTCATCGACCTGTCGGCCCCGGTGACGCCAAAGAGTTTCACCCTGGCCCCCAATCAGCAGTACGGGCACCGCCTGGTGGTCGATCTGTTCGACCAAGGCAGTGCGCCGCCTGCTCAGACGCCCAGTGTCGCTGCCACTGCACCGCCGGTGCCGGTGACGCCAACCCAGCCACCACCCAAGCTGACGCCGGTGCCCAACGGCAAGCGTGAGATCGTCATCGCCATCGACGCCGGTCACGGCGGCGAAGACCCGGGCGCGCTTTCGCCGGTCAAGGGACAGTACGAAAAGAACGTGACCCTGGCCATTTCCAAGGAGCTGCAGCGGCAGATCAATGCCGAGAAGGGCTTCCGTGCCGAACTGGTGCGTACGGGGGATTACTTCATTCCGCTGCGCAAGCGTACCGAGATCGCCCGCAAGAAGGGCGCCGATCTATTCGTCTCCATTCATGCCGATGCCGCGCCGCGTTCTTCGGCGTTCGGTGCCTCGGTGTATGCGCTGTCCGAGCGCGGTGCCACGTCGGAAACCGCGCGCTGGCTGGCCGATGCCGAGAACCAGTCGGATCTGATCGGTGGGGCCGGCAACGTCAGTCTCGACGACAAGGACAAGATGCTGGCTGGCGTGTTGCTGGATCTGTCGATGACCGCTTCGCTGTCCTCCAGCCTCAATGTCGGGCAGAAAGTCCTGTCGAACATGGGCAGCATTACCCCGCTGCACAAGCGCCGTGTCGAGCAGGCAGGGTTCATGGTGCTGAAATCGCCGGATATTCCCTCGATCCTGGTGGAAACCGGGTTCATCTCCAACCCCAACGAGGCGAAGAAGCTGCACACTGCCAGCCATCAGCAGGCTCTGGCGCGCTCGATCACCTCCGGGGTTCGGCAGTTCTTCCACGAAAATCCGCCGCCTGGTACGTACGTGGCCTGGCTGCGTGACGAGGGCAAGATCGCCGCCGGCCCGCGTGAGCACGTGGTGGCTCGTGGTGAAAGCCTGGCGCTGATCGCTCAGCGCTACCAGATCAGCCTTGCCTCCCTGCGCAGCGCCAACAAGCTCAATGGCGATGTGATCAAGGTTGGCCAGACATTGCAGATACCCGCCACAGCGCTGGCGGCCCAGTAGTGAGTGTCATGTCCCGTATTCATTTGCTCAGCCCGCGCCTGGCCAACCAGATCGCCGCGGGCGAGGTGGTCGAGCGTCCGGCTTCGGTGGCCAAGGAGCTGCTGGAAAACAGCCTGGACTCCGGCGCTCGGCGCATCGATGTCGAAGTGGAGCAGGGCGGCATCAAACTGCTCAAGGTACGTGACGACGGTGGCGGCATCGCGGCCGACGACCTGCCGCTGGCCCTGGCGCGCCACGCCACCAGCAAGATTCGTGAGTTGGAAGATCTCGAAGCCGTGCTCAGCATGGGCTTTCGCGGCGAGGCGCTGGCATCGATCAGTTCGGTCTCGCGTCTGACCCTGACCTCGCGCACCACCGATGCTGAACAGGCCTGGCAGGTGGAGACCGAGGGGCGTGACATGGAACCGCGTGTGCAGCCAGCTGCGCACCCGGTGGGCACTTCGGTGGAAGTGCGTGATCTGTTCTTCAACACCCCGGCGCGGCGCAAGTTCCTGCGTGCCGAGAAGACCGAGTTCGATCATCTGCAGGAAGTGATCAAGCGCCTGGCGTTGGCGCGTTTCGATGTCGGCTTCCATCTGCGTCACAACGGCAAGACCGTGCTCAGCCTGCATGAGGCGGGCGATGAGATCAGTCGTGCGCGGCGAGTGGCTTCGGTCTGCGGGCCGGCCTTCCTGGAGCAGGCATTGCCGATCGAGATCGAGCGCGGTGGCCTGCGGCTATGGGGCTGGGTTGGTCTGCCGACCTTCTCCCGCAGTCAGGCGGATTTGCAGTATTTCTACGTCAATGGGCGCATGGTGCGCGACAAGCTGGTGGCCCATGCGGTGCGCCAGGCTTATCGCGATGTGTTGTTCAACGGCCGTCATCCGACCTTCGTGCTGTTTCTGGAAATCGATCCGGCTACGGTGGACGTCAACGTCCACCCGACCAAGCACGAGGTGCGTTTTCGCGACAGTCGCATGGTGCATGACTTCCTCTATGGCACTCTGCACCGTGCCCTGGCCGATGTGCGCCCGGAAGACCAGGTCGCTGCTCCAGCGGCCGTATCGCCCATGGTACGCCCGACAGGGCTGGCTGCCGGTGAGTTCGGTCCGCAAGGGGAAATGGGCCTGGCAGCCAGCATTCTTGAAACGCCAGCGCCCAGCGTGCAGCCGGCTTGGCGCGGCAGTGGCGCTGGCTACCAGCAGTCTGTAGGTAGCCCTGGCGTATCGACTGGCGAAGCCCGGGCTGCTTACCGCGAATATTTTTCGCCGTTGCCGGCGGCGCAGTCTCAATCCCTGCCGCAGGAGCAGGGCGACATTCCCCCGCTGGGTTACGCAGTGGCGCAGCTCAAGGGCGTATACATCATCGCCGAGAATGCGCAGGGCATGGTCGTGGTGGATATGCATGCCGCCCATGAGCGCATCACTTACGAGCGCCTGAAACAGGCCATGGCCAGCGAAGGGCTGCGCGGGCAGCCACTGCTGGTGCCGGAGTCCATTGCTCTCAGTCAGCGCGAAGCGGACTGTGCTGAGGAGCACGGTGATTGGTTCCAGCGCCTGGGCTTCGAGCTGCAGCGTCTCGGTGAAGAAACCGTGGCGATTCGCCAGATTCCGGCCCTGCTCAAACAGGCCGAGGCCACTCAGTTGGTGCGTGATGTATTGGCCGATTTGTTGGAGTACGGCACCAGTGACCGCATTCAGGCGCATCTGAACGAGTTGCTGGCGACCATGGCCTGCCATGGCGCGGTGCGTGCCAATCGGCGTCTGACCCTTCCCGAGATGAATGCTCTGCTGCGTGATATGGAACAGACCGAGCGTAGTGGTCAGTGCAACCATGGTCGCCCGACCTGGACGCAATTGGGCATGGACGACCTCGACAAATTGTTCCTGCGGGGGCGCTGATGACCGCCGGTCTGCCACCCGCCATCTTCCTGATGGGGCCTACCGCTGCCGGCAAGACCGACCTGGCGCTCGAACTCGCCCGTCTGCTGCCCTGCGACCTGATTAGCGTCGACTCGGCATTGGTCTACCGCGGCATGGATATCGGCACGGCCAAGCCTGAGCGCGCCATTCTCGACGAATTTCCCCATGCCTTGATCGATATTCGCGACCCGGCCGAGAGCTATTCGGCAGCGGAGTTTCGCGCCGATGCGCTGGCGGCCATGGCGCAAAGTGCTGAACAGGGGCGCATCCCGCTGTTGGTGGGCGGCACCATGCTGTACTACAAGGCCCTGCTGCAGGGGTTGGCCGATATGCCCAGCGCCGACCCGGTCGTGCGCGCCGAGCTGGAAGCGCGTGCCGCCGCCGAAGGATGGGAGGCTTTGCATCGAGAGCTGGGCGAGGTCGACCCTGAGTCCGCTGCGCGTATTCACCCCAATGATCCGCAGCGTCTGACGCGGGCGCTCGAGGTCTATCGGGTCAGCGGTTTGAGCATGACCGAGCACCGTCGTCGTCAGGCAGAAGGAAATCCCGACGCGGGCACATCGGCCACCGGGCAATTACCCTATACTGTTGCTCAGCTTGCTATCGCACCGGCGCAGCGTCAGATTCTGCATGAGCGCATCGCACAACGATTTCGAGTGATGTTGGAACAGGGTTTTGTCGAAGAGGTCGAAGCTCTGCGCAGTCGAAGTGACTTGCACGCGGGATTGCCGTCTATACGGGCAGTGGGTTATCGCCAGGTCTGGGAATACCTGGATGGCGATCTGACCCGCGACGAGATGGTCGAACGCGGCATCATTGCCACTCGGCAATTGGCCAAGCGTCAATTCACCTGGTTGCGCGGTTGGGACGATTTGCACTGGCTGGACAGTCTGGCCTGCGACAATCTGTCTCGCGTCTTGAAATACCTGGAAAGCGTCTCCATATTGAACTGAGACCTTGCCGCTGGCCGTCTATCCTTGGGGGTAAGGCGGTCTGAAGCCATTGTTTACTTACTAAAATTATTGAAATTGATCCTCGAAAGGAGTGCGGCACATGTCAAAAGGGCATTCGCTACAAGACCCTTACCTGAATACCCTGCGTAAGGAACGCGTCCCTGTTTCCATCTATCTGGTCAACGGCATCAAGCTGCAGGGCCAGATCGAGTCTTTCGACCAGTTTGTCATTCTGCTGAAGAACACTGTCAGCCAGATGGTCTACAAACACGCCATTTCTACCGTCGTGCCTAGCCGTCCGGTACGCCTGCCTAGCGCTGGTGATGCCGAGCAAGGTGATGCCGAGCCGGGTAACGCCTAATAGGGGGCTGCATTGTTCTTCGAGCGTCATGAGGGCGGTGAGCGGGCCATCCTGGTTCATCTGGACGGCCAAGACTCCGAGGCGAGCGAAGATCCCCAGGAGTTCCAAGAGCTGGCCATGTCGGCAGGTGCTGACATGGTCGCTTTCTTTAGCGTGCCCAGCAGTCGCCTGACTGCCAAGTACCTTATCGGTAGTGGCAAGGTCGAGGAGCTACGCGACCAGGTCAAGGCTGAAGAGGCCGATCTGGTCATCTTCAACCACACCCTGACACCGAGCCAGGAGCGCAACCTCGAGCGTGCGTTCGAATGCCGCGTGCTCGATCGTACCGGGTTGATCCTCGATATCTTCGCTCAGCGTGCGCGTACCCACGAAGGCAAGCTGCAGGTCGAACTGGCTCAGCTCGACCACATGAGTACGCGTCTGGTGCGGGGCTGGACTCACCTCGAGCGGCAGAAGGGCGGTATCGGTCTGCGTGGCCCGGGTGAAACCCAGCTGGAAACCGACCGTCGCCTGCTGCGTGTGCGCATTCGCCAGATCAAGCAAAAGCTCGAGAAGGTGCGTAGCCAGCGTGAACAGGCTCGGCGCGGGCGCAAGCGGGCGGATATTCCTTCGGTTTCCCTGGTCGGTTACACCAACGCCGGCAAGTCCACGCTGTTCAATGCGTTGACCACCTCCGAGGTCTATGCGGCCGACCAGCTCTTCGCCACGCTTGATCCGACCCTGCGTCGTCTGGAGCTCGATGATCTCGGCCCCATCGTGCTGGCCGATACCGTGGGTTTCATTCGTCACCTGCCGCACAAGCTGGTCGAGGCCTTCCGCGCTACGCTGGAAGAGTCGAGCAATTCCGATCTGCTGCTGCACGTGATCGATGCCCATGAGCCTGAGCGCATGGCGCAGATCGAACAGGTGCAGGCGGTGCTCAAGGAGATCGGCGCGCACGAATTACCGATGCTCGAGGTATACAACAAGCTGGATTTGTTGGATGGTGTCGAGCCGCAGATTCAACGCGATGCAGATGGCAGGCCGCAACGAGTCTGGTTGTCGGCCCGTGAGGGGCGCGGCCTGGAGTTGTTGCGTCAGGCTGTGGCAGAGCTGCTTGGCGATGATTTGTTCGTCGGTACTCTGCAATTGCCGCAACGTCTCGGGCGGCTTCGTGCACAGTTTTTCGCCTTGGGCGCAGTGCAGAACGAAGGACATGATGAGCTGGGGCAGAGTCTGCTGTCGGTGCGACTGCCGCGAGTCGAACTCAATCGACTGGTGTCCCGAGAGGGCTTGGAGCCTCAGGCGTTCATCGAGCAACATACTTTGCAATAAAGCCTGGGACAGTGGCTTTGCTGTCTCCATAGGGCTTTGGGTAGCATTGGCCGGCGCGCCGTGGGCGCGCCTTTGCTTTATCAGTACGGAGAACGCTATGGCTTGGAATGAGCCGGGTGGAAACTCGAACAATCAAGACCCTTGGGGCGGCCGCAAAGGCGGTGGGCGCCAGGGCCCGCCGGATCTCGACGAAGCGTTCCGCAAGCTGCAAGAAAGCCTCAATGGCTTGTTCGGTGGCGGTAAGAAACGTGGTGACGACGATTCCGGGCGCAGCAGTGGTGGCGGTGGCTTCGGTCTGCTGTTCGTTGGTCTCGGCCTGTTGGCGGTGATCTGGCTTTACAGTGCGATCTATGTGGTGGACGAGCAGGAGCAGGCTGTGGTGCTGCGCTTCGGCAAATACCACGAGACCGTCGGGCCGGGCCTGAACATCTACTTCCCGCCGATCGATCGCAAGTTTCAGGAGAACGTCACTCGTGAGCGTGCCTATAGCAAGCAAGGCGCAATGCTGACCGAGGACGAGAACATCATCGAAGTGCCGCTAACCGTGCAGTACCGCGTGAGCAACCTGCAGGACTTCGTGCTTAACGTCGATCAGCCGGAAGTCAGTCTGCAGCATGCGACCGATAGCGCTGTGCGTCACGTCGTGGGATCCACCGAGATGGATCAGGTTCTGACCGAGGGTCGTGAGCTGATGGCCAGTGAGGTGCGTGAGCGTCTGCAGCGTTTCCTCGACAACTACCGTACCGGTATCACCATCACTCAGGTGAACATCCAGAGCGCCGCTGCGCCGCGTGAGGTGCAGGAGGCATTCGATGACGTGATTCGTGCGCGTGAGGATGAGCAGCGTGAGAAGAACCAGGCCGAGTCCTACGCCAACGGCGTGATCCCGGAAGCCCGTGGTCAGGCCCAGCGTTTGCTGGAAGAGGCCAATGGTTATCGTGATGAGATCATCGCCCGTGCCCAAGGTGAGGCGGATCGTTTCACCAAGCTGGTGACCGAGTACCGCAAGGCACCGGAAATCACCCGCGAGCGTCTTTATCTGGACACCATGCAGGAGCTGATGAGCAACACCAGCAAGGTTCTGGTCACTGGCGACAAGGGGCAGAACAACCTGCTCTATCTGCCGCTGGACAAGATGATCGACAGCCGTGGCGGTTCTACTTCCTCCAGTTCTGCCAACAGCAGCAATACGACAACGCGTGATCCGGCTGTGCCGCTGAGCAGCGACCTGTCGCAGCGTAACCTGCGTACCCGGGAGGGCCGTTGATGAGCAACAAGTCCCTGATCGGCCTGATCGTGGCCGTGGTTCTGGCCCTGGTGGCATGGAATAGCTTCTACATCGTGGCGCAAACCGAACGTGCGGTACTGCTGCAGTTCGGTCGTGTGGTCAATCCGGACGTGCAGCCTGGTCTGCATGTGAAGATTCCTTACGTCAACCAGGTGCGCATCTTCGATGGTCGCCTGCTGACCCTGGATTCGACCTCCTCGCGCTTCCTCACGCTGGAGAAGAAAGCGCTGATGGTCGACGCCTATGCCAAGTGGCGGGTGAAGGATGCCGAGCGCTTCTATCAGTCCACCTCCGGTATGAAGCAGGTCGCCGACGAGCGTCTGGCGCGTCGTCTGGAAGCGTCGCTGCGTGACCAGTTCGGTAAGCGCACCCTGCATGAGTCGGTGTCCGGTGAGCGTGATGCGCTGATGGCCGATGTGACCGCGACCCTCAACCGCGCTGCCGAGCGTGAGCTGGGTATCGAAGTGGTCGATGTGCGGGTCAAGGCTATCGATCTGCCGCGTGAGGTGAACCGCAGCGTGTTCGAGCGGATGAGCACCGAGCGTGAGCGTGAGGCACGCGAGCACCGCGCCAAGGGGCGTGAGCTGGCCGAGGGTATTCGCGCCGATGCTGACCGTCAGCGCCGCGTGTTGCTGGCAGAAGCCTATCGTGAGGCTGAAGAGCTGCGCGGTGATGGTGATGCCCAGGCTGCTGCGATCTACTCCAAGGCTTACGGCCAGGATCAGGAGTTCTACTCCTTCTACCGTAGCCTGCGCGCCTACCGTGAAAGCTTCGCGGACAAGCGCGATGTACTGGTACTGGATCCGAGTAGCGATTTCTTCCGCTACCTGGAAAAGTCCAAGCCTTGACCGGCAACCCTGACGACGCGATGCGTCGTCAGGGTGACCGCAAGGTAAAACGTGGTATCATGCGGCAGCCGGGAAAATCCCGGCTTTTTTGCGTCTGTGGGAATCATGTGGCAGGAACTTGGCATCGCACTGTGTCTGGTACTGGTGCTGGAAGGCATCCTGCCCTTCCTCTATCCGCGTCATTGGCGCGGAGCGGTATTGCAGGCAATTCGCCTGTCCGACCACCGACTGCGCCTGATGGGGCTGGCCAGCATGCTGCTGGGAACAGCTCTTCTTTATCTGCTTCACTGAAGGCTTGTGCCGCCCGGTTCAAGAGGGGAATGGCGAAATGGCAACGGTAGACCGCTGGCTGCTGCCAGATGGCATCGAAGAAGTACTGCCGCCGGAAGCGGCACGCATCGAGGCGGCACGCCGCCAGGTGCTGGATCTGTTCCAACGCTGGGGTTACGAGTTCGTCGTTACCCCTCATATCGAGTACCTGGAATCCCTGCTGACTGGCGCTGGCCAGGATCTCGACCTGCGCACCTTCAAGGTCACCGATCCGTTGTCCGGTCGGCAGATGGGCTTTCGCGCCGACATTACGCCACAGGTGGCGCGCATCGACGCGCACACCCTGCGCCGCGAAGGGCCGAGCCGTCTGTGCTATGCCGGTAGCGTGCTGCACGCCAAGCCGCGTGCGTTGACCACCTCGCGCAGCCCGATCCAGTTGGGCGCCGAGCTCTATGGTGACGCCAGCCCGGCCAGCGATATCGAGGTGATCAGTCTGCTGGTCGAGACCCTCGAGTTGGCCGCGGTGCCGGACGTGCACATGGATCTCGGTCATGTCGGCATCTACCGCGGGCTGGCGCGTGCTGCCGGTCTGTCTGGTGAGGCCGAGCAGCAGCTGTTCGACGCGTTGCAGCGCAAGGCAATGGACGAAATCGAGACCCTGACCACCGCACTGCCGGTGGGATTGGGCAACATGCTGCGCTCGCTAGCCGAGCTGTGCGGTGGGCGTGACGTACTGGATCTGGCTCAGGCTGCATTGGTCGAGGCGCCCGATGAGGTGCATGCTGCGCTCGATGAGCTGGTGGCCATCGCCGATGCCCTGGAGCTGCGCTATCCGGAGCTACCACTGTACTTCGATCTGGGCGAGCTGCGCGGCTACAACTATCACACCGGGGTGGTATTCGCTGCTTTCGTACCTGGTGAGGGCGGTGCCATTGCTCAAGGTGGCCGTTACGACGATACCGGCGCGGTATTTGGTCGGGCGCGCCCGGCTACTGGCTTTTCCACCGATCTGAAGACTCTGGTGACCCTGGGTGATATGCGCCTGGACGAGGCAGTCAGCGGTGTCTGGGCGCCGGACAATCATGACCTCTATCTGTGGCAGGCCGTTCGTCGTCTGCGTGGTGAGGGCGAGCGCGTGGTACAGGCGCTGCCCGGGCAGAGTGAGGCGGATGCGCGCGAGGCAGGCTGTGACCGCCTGCTGGCGCTGCGCGATGGACGTTGGCAGGTGGCGCCCCTGGCGTCCTGAATTCATTTTCGCCGGCCCGCGGCCGGCATCGAAGCTTGCGCGAAGAGGACAAGTTTATGGGTAAGAATGTCGTCGTCCTGGGCACCCAGTGGGGTGATGAGGGCAAGGGCAAGATCGTCGATCTGCTCACCGAACAGGCCGCTGCAGTCGTGCGTTACCAGGGAGGCCACAATGCTGGCCACACCCTGGTGATCGATGGTGAGAAGACCGTCCTGCACCTGATTCCGTCCGGCATCCTGCGTGAAGGCGTCGAGTGCCTGATCGGCAATGGCGTGGTCGTCGCGCCTGATGCGCTGATGCGTGAAATCACCAAGCTGGAAGAGAAGGGCGTACCGGTGCGCGAGCGACTGCGTATCAGCCCGGCCTGCCCGCTGATCCTGTCCTATCACGTGGCCCTGGATCAGGCGCGCGAGAAGGCGCGTGGCGATGCCAAGATCGGCACCACCGGTCGCGGTATTGGCCCGGCCTATGAAGACAAGGTTGCGCGTCGCGGTCTGCGCGTCGGTGACCTGTTCCATCGCGAGCGTTTCGCCGCCAAGCTGGGTGAGCTGCTGGATTATCACAACTTCCAGCTGGTCAACTTCTACAAAGAGCCGGCCATCGACTTCCAGAAGACTCTGGATGAGTGCATGGAGTACGCCGAGCTGCTCAAGCCGATGATGGCCGACGTCACCGCGGTGCTGCATGACCTGCGCCGTGAAGGTAAGGACATCATGTTCGAAGGTGCTCAGGGCTCGTTGCTGGACATCGACCACGGCACCTACCCTTACGTCACCAGCTCCAACACCACCGCTGGCGGCATTGCCACTGGCTCCGGTTTCGGTCCGCTGTACCTGGATTACATCCTCGGTATCACCAAGGCCTACACCACCCGTGTTGGTTCCGGCCCGTTCCCGACCGAACTGTTCGACGATATTGGCGCCTTCCTCGCCAAGCGTGGCCATGAGTTCGGTGCCACCACCGGCCGTGCCCGTCGCTGTGGTTGGTTCGATGCCGTGATCCTGCGTCGTGCCATCGAGATCAACAGCATCTCCGGCCTGTGCCTGACCAAGCTGGACGTGCTCGACGGTCTGGAAACCATCCGCATCTGCACCGGCTACAAGGACGCCAATGGTCAGGTGCTGATCGATGCGCCGACCGATGCTGACAGCTACATTGGCCTGCAGCCGGTCTACGAGGAGATGCCGGGCTGGAGCGAGTCCACTCTGGGTGCCAAGAGTCTGGAAGAGCTGCCGGAAGCCGCTCGCGCCTACATCAGGCGTGTGGAAGAGCTGGTCGGTGCGCCGATCGACATCATTTCCACGGGCCCGGATCGCAACGAAACCATCGTGCTGCGTCATCCGTTCGCCTGATCGACGTCTGTCTAGCTGAAAGAGCCGCCTTCGGGCGGCTTTTTTATTGCCTGCTTGCTTATGGCGACTGTTTTGCTGGGCGGTGCTGCTGACACGTTTTTGCGCCCATACTGCTGGCTATTGGTTGGTTTATCGCCGTTTTTCAGTGCAAACCTGGGCATGCGCTTTGCTTGTGCTCAACAAATCCCGGAAGTCGCCGTTATAGCTGATACGGTCGTTGAGGAGTGTCCCCAGTGTTCGCCATCCTTTCCATGTTGCGCAGCCGCCTGCTGCGTCCTGTATTCGTCGCGCTCGGCTTGGCCATGCTGGTGCAGGTCGGGCTGGCGGTGTGGTTGATGCGTGCCTCGGTCGACGGCATGGTCGAGGATCTGGCGCAGCGCCTGGGGGGCGAGAGTCGCCGTCTGGGCGAAGAGCTGAACATGGCTGAGCGCGAGATGAGCCAGGGCCTTGCTGCGTTGGCTGGCAGTACCCGAACTCGTCTTGGTGAGGGGCTTTCCGGGCAGTTGAAGGATGAGCAGCAGCAGCTTCGTGTCGTACTCGAAGGCAATCTCAAACAATCCGGTCAGGCGCTTGCGCAATTGCTCGCCGGTGTGGCGCCGAAATCCATTTGGGATCTGGATATTCCGGCGCTGACTGCGCTCACTCGTATCGCTCAACAGGATCCGGCCGTGCTGTTCGCCATTATCTATGACGGCGAGGGCAAGCGACTGACGCGCAACTTCAATCGTAGCAGCGCACAGGTGCGCGAACTGATCGCGGCAGGACAGGGTGACTCGCCGTTGGACAAGTTGGTCGATGCGGCATCGCGTGACGCGCGTGTCTATGTGGTTGAGGCCAGTATCAATCCGATGGGGGCGCAGATCGGCAGGGTGCAGATGGGGTTGTCGCTGGATGTGGTCGAAAAGGAGCTGGCAGCGCTGGATGGTCGCTTCACGGCTCTGGTCGGCGGTGCGGGTGAGTTGGTCGATAGTAGTCTGGCTGGGGCTTCCGAAGAGGCTACTCGTGCGCTGCGTGAGCGCTTGCAGTCGGCCGAGCGCTACACCCAGGAAATGGCGCGCAATGGTGGGGACTCGGTGCGGGTGGCGGCTGACGCGCTGCGTTGGAATATTGCCTTGGGGCTGCTGATCGTTGGTGCGTTGGCTCTGGTGGTGGTCGCACTGGTGCTGGGCTGGCGCGTGCTCAGTCGCTTGCGTCTGCTCAGTGCCGCACTGAACGACCTGGCCGCTGGCGAGGGCGATCTGACCCGACGTGTGAGTATCGACAGCCAGGACGAAGTGGGGGAGATGGCAGATGCGGTCAACCGCTTTATCGCCAAGCTGCAGCCTATCGTTCGTGAGTCTGGAGAGGTGGCGCTGCGTACTGGTGAGCAGATTCGCAGCCTGACCCAGCGTGGTGTGGCGGCCGAAGCAGCTGCCGGGCGGCAGCGCGATGAGGTGGCGGGCAGTTTGCAGGCCCTGGAGCAAATGGCCGACGAGGCTCAGGCGGAAAGCCAGGCCATGCAGGAGGCGTTGCAGCGCGTCGATACTATCCGGCAGGCGGCGCATGAGAACGCTGCTATTGCCCAGCGCTTGTCGTCATTGATCGAGGGTTTGGTGGCGCGCGTGGCTGACGGCTCGGCGGTAATTGAGCGTTTGGCCAAGCAGAGCGAGCAGATCGAAGTGGTGTTGACGGTGATTCAGTCCATTGCCGAGCAGACCAACCTGCTTGCGCTCAACGCAGCCATTGAGGCGGCGCGCGCGGGTGAGAGTGGGCGTGGCTTTGCGGTGGTGGCGGACGAGGTGCGGGCCCTGGCCAGCAAGACTCAGCAATCCACTGGTGATATCCAGACCCATATCGCTGCTCTGCAGCGTGGGGCGCGGGAGGCGGTGGCGGCTATCGCCCAGGCTGGCGCGCAGGGTGGCGAAGGGTTGGAGGTGCTGCGCGACAGTGCGCGCCTGCAGCAGTCGGTGCAGCAGTCTGTCGACGAAGTGCATGGTGCAATCAATGCTGCTACCCAGGCCGCGGCGCATCAGGCGCAGGGGGCGGGTGCCGTGCGCGGGAGAGTCGAGGTCATTCACGCAGAGGCGCAGCATGCGGCCGAGGCCGTGGCGGCGATTGCCGGCAACGTGCGAGCGCTCGATGAGCTGGCATCGCAGCTCAAGGCCAGTCTGGGGCAGTTCAAAGTGTAGGGTGCGCTGCAGTCTTGGCGATGCGCACAGCGCGCCCTACGAGGTGGTGCGTTTTTTTGCGGGCAATAAAAAACCGAGCCTTAGCTCGGTTTTTTGAAATTTGGTGCCCAGGAGAAGACTCGAACTTCCACGACCGTTAAGTCACTGATACCTGAAACCAGCGCGTCTACCAATTCCGCCACCTGGGCACTGCAGCAATGTTCGTCGTTACCGACACGGAGCGTTGCATCCGTTATTTGCAAAGCAGGTTATCAAGCTGCTTCACGAAATTTGGTGCCCAGGAGAAGACTCGAACTTCCACGACCGTTAAGTCACTGATACCTGAAACCAGCGCGTCTACCAATTCCGCCACCTGGGCACTGAAACCGATGATTCCTCATCTGCTTCGTGTTACAACGTCTGCTCGACGCTGTGGGCGCGAACTATACGGGCGGGCATTTACCTTGTAAACCCCTGACCCTGAAAAAATTATTGTCGCCGGAAAAGCTGCCGCGAAAGTCGTTTTCGCGCTTCAATAGGCAAATGGCATACACCTTTATACATAAGCATAGGTAATCCTTCCTACATGGCCGATTGGCAATCCCTCGATCCCGAGGCCGCCCGCGAGGCGGAAAAATACGAGAATCCCATCCCCAGCCGTGAGCTGATTCTTTCGCACCTGGCCGAGCGCGGCGCGCCGGCCAGTCGTGAACAACTGGTCGAAGAGTTCGGCCTGCATACAGAAGATCAGCTGGAGGCCTTGCGCCGCCGTCTGCGCGCCATGGAGCGCGACGGCCAGCTCATCTATACCCGCCGTGGTACATACGCGCCGGTGGACAAGCTTGATCTGATCTGCGGTCGCATCAGCGGTCACCGCGATGGCTTCGGCTTCCTCGTGCCCGACGACGGCAGTGACGACCTGTTCCTCAGTCCGGCGCAGATGCGTCTGGTTTTCGACCGTGATCGCGCGTTGGTGCGGGTTGCCGGTTTCGATCGCCGTGGTCGCCGCGAAGGCGGCATCGTCGAGGTGATCGAGCGCGCTCATGAGAGCATCGTTGGCCGTTACTACGAAGAGAACGGCATCGGTTTCGTGGTCGCCGACAACCCGAAGATCCAGCAGGAAGTACTGGTCACCCCGGGGCGTACCAAGAACGCCCGCGTTGGCCAGTTCGTCGAAATCAAGATCACCCACTGGCCCACTTCGCGCTTTCAGCCGCAGGGTGACATCGTCGAGGTGATCGGTAACTACATGGCACCGGGCATGGAAATCGACGTTGCCCTGCGCAGCTACGATATTCCGCACGTCTGGCCCGAAGCGGTGATCAAGGAAGCTCGCAAGCTCAAGCCCGAGGTGGAAGAGAAGGACAAGGAGAAGCGCATCGATCTGCGCCATCTGCCGTTCGTCACCATCGACGGTGAAGACGCGCGCGACTTCGATGACGCGGTCTACTGCGAGAAGAACAGCAGTCGCTGGAAGCTGTTCTCCGGTGGCTGGAAGCTCTACGTGGCGATTGCCGATGTGTCGCACTACGTCAAGGTCGGCTCGGCGCTGGACGCCGAAGCCACCGAACGCGGCAACTCGGTGTATTTCCCCGAGCGGGTGGTGCCGATGCTACCGGAAGAGCTGTCCAATGGCCTGTGCTCGCTCAACCCGCATGTCGATCGCCTGGCCATGGTCTGCGAAATGAGCATGTCCAAGAGTGGGCAACTGGTCGACTACCAGTTCTACGAGGCAGTGATCCACTCTCATGCGCGCCTGACCTACAACAAGGTCAGCTACATGCTGGAAGATCCGAAGGGCAGCGAAGGCAAGGCCTTGCGCAGCGAGTACAAGGAAATCCTGCCGCACCTCAAGCAGCTCTATGCGCTGTACCAGGTGTTGCTGGCCGCTCGGCATGAGCGTGGCGCCATCGATTTCGAAACGCAGGAGACGCGCATCATCTTCGGAGAGGATCGTAAGATCGACGAGATCCGCCCGACCCAGCGTAACGACGCGCACAAGCTGATCGAGGAATGCATGCTGGCCGCCAACGTGGCCACTGCGCAGTTCATGCAGAAGCACGAGGTTCCGTCGCTTTACCGTGTGCATGATGGTCCGCCATTGGAGCGCCTGGAGAAGCTCAAGGCCTTCCTCGGCGAACTCGGTCTGTCGCTGCAGCGTGGCAAGTCCAAGGATGGCCCGTCGCCCAAGGACTACCAGAAACTGCTGGAGAGCATTCGTGAGCGTCCGGACTACCACCTGATCCAGACCGTGATGCTGCGCTCGCTCAGTCAGGCGGTTTACAGCTCCGATAACAACGGCCACTTCGGCCTGAACTACGAGGCGTACACCCACTTTACCTCGCCGATTCGTCGTTATCCGGATCTGCTGGTGCACCGTGCGATTCGCAGCGTGATCCGCTCCAAGGCCGATACCCCGCATGTGCGCCGTGCCGGTGCGACGATCATGCCGCGCGCACGTATTTATCCCTACGACGAAGCTGCGCTGGAGAAACTCGGCGAGCAGTGCTCGATGACCGAGCGCCGTGCCGACGAAGCCACGCGCGATGTGGTCAACTGGCTCAAGTGCGAGTTCATGCAGGATCGTGTCGGCGAGACCTTCGCCGGGGTGATCACCGCCGTGACCGGCTTCGGCATCTTCGTCGAACTGCGCGATATCTATGTCGAAGGTCTGGTGCATGTCACCGCGCTGCCGGCGGATTACTACCACTTCGACCCTGTTCACCATCGTCTGTCCGGCGAGCGCAGTGGGCGCAGCTTCCGTCTGGGCGACAGCGTCGAGGTCAAGGTCATGCGTGTCGATCTCGACGAGCGCAAGATCGACTTCGAACTGTCCCAGGCCGCTGAGCGTGAGGCCGTTGGCCGTGCCGGTCGCGCTGGCAAGACGCCGAGCATGGGCAATACCGACGTGCAGAAGAGCCGAGATGTGAAGAAGGCGCTGCTGGCTGGTGCCAAGGCTGGCAAGGGCGCGACTGGCAAAGGCGTTGCC
The DNA here is from genome assembly GCF_003008615.1 of Pseudomonas mendocina. Taxonomy (NCBI): domain Bacteria; kingdom Pseudomonadati; phylum Pseudomonadota; class Gammaproteobacteria; order Pseudomonadales; family Pseudomonadaceae; genus Ectopseudomonas; species Ectopseudomonas mendocina. The sequence continues at coordinate 1,430,010 of NZ_CP027657.1, read as the reverse complement.
GGCAAGGCAGCGAGCAAGCCGGCCGGTGGCTCGCGCAAGGGCTCCGGACGTGGCGACAGTGCGCCGCCGCCTGCCAGCAAGCCGCGCAAGCGTAAGGCCAAGTCATGAGTGATCTGGAAAAGATCTACGGTGTACATGCCGTAGAAGCCTTGCTGCGTCATCATCCCAAGCGGGTGAAGCAGGTCTGGCTGGCCGATGGTCGCAGCGATCCTCGGGTGCAGCCTTTGCTGGAGCTGGCTGCGCAGTCTCGCGTAAAGGTGGGGCAGTGCGAGCGCCGTGAGATGGATGCCTGGGTCGAGGGCGTGCATCAGGGCGTGGTTGCCGATGTCAGCCCCAGCCAGGTCTGGGGCGAGGCGATGCTCGAAGAGTTGCTCGACCGCTGCGAGGGCCCGCCTTTGCTGCTGGTTCTCGATGGCGTGACCGATCCACACAACCTGGGGGCCTGCCTGCGTACGGCGGATGCTGCCGGCGCGTTGGCGGTGATCGTACCCAAGGACAAATCGGCAACCCTCAACGCCACGGTGCGCAAGGTGGCCTGCGGCGCTGCCGAGGTGATTCCGTTGGTGGCGGTGACCAATCTGGCGCGCAGTCTGGAGAAGTTGCAGCAGCGCGGCCTGTGGGTGGTCGGCACGGCCGGCGAGGCTGAGCAAGAGGTCTATCAACAGGACATGACCGGGCCAACGGTGCTGATCATGGGCGCCGAGGGCAAGGGCATGCGACGCCTGACTCGCGAACATTGTGATTACCTGGTCAAGCTGCCAATGGCTGGCAGTGTCAGCAGTCTCAACGTCTCGGTCGCCACCGGTGTCTGCCTGTTCGAGGCAGTACGTCAGCGTCAGGCCAAGCGCAAGGCGTAGAGCGTATTGCGTGAGCTGAACAAAGCACTGCGGTAGGGCGTACTCGGCTTTGGCATCCTGCGTCGCTCTACCTCCTGCATCTATGCAGTCGTCGCGAAGCAGTACGCCTGGTGTCCTGATGGTGCGTATGCTGGACTCGCTATGCCTTGGCGGACTGTTCGCTGCGCTCCTGAGTCCGCCCTACGTCCTAGCTTTACGCTCTGCCCTATGAGCGTTCGGCGTCCCGATCCGTCTTTCGCTCTGGGCCTGCTGCGCATGGATGCGCTCACGACTGGTTGTTCAAATAATCGCCAATTCGCCTTGCGTGCGGGGAGGGGCTTCTCTAGAATGGCGCCCCTTGCCGCGACGGTAGGCCTTTTCGCGCCCACCGCCTGGCAAGCTCATCACGAGAAAACCCACTCCTTGCCTGACCACCTTTGTTGGCAGGCTACAACCCGTAAGGAGCATTTATGCGTCATTACGAAATCATCTTTCTGGTTCACCCGGATCAGAGCGAGCAAGTCGGCGGCATGGTCGAGCGTTACACCAAGCTGATCGAAGAAGACGGTGGCAAAATCCACCGCCTGGAAGACTGGGGTCGTCGTCAGCTGGCTTACGCCATCAACAACGTCCACAAAGCCCACTACGTGATGCTCAACGTAGAGTGCACCGGCAAGGCCCTGGCCGAGCTGGAAGACAACTTCCGCTACAACGACGCCGTGATCCGTAACCTGGTCATCCGTCGCGACGAGGCCGTCACTGGCCAGTCCGAGATGCTGAAGGCCGAAGAAAACCGCAGTGAGCGCCGCGAGCGTCGTGAACGTCCTGAAAACGCCGAGTCCAACGACGGCGATGACAGCGACAGCAACGACAGCGACAACGCTGACGAGTAATCCACGGATCTATTGAGGAGCCAATCACATGGCACGTTTCTTCCGTCGTCGTAAATTCTGCCGCTTCACCGCTGAAGACGTGAAAGAGATCGATTTCAAAGATCTCAACACTCTGAAGGCCTACATCTCGGAAACCGGCAAAATCGTTCCTAGCCGTATCACCGGTACCAAGGCTCGTTATCAGCGTCAGCTGGCCACCGCTATCAAGCGCGCCCGCTTCCTGGCCCTGCTGCCCTACACCGACAGCCACGGCCGCTGAGACCGGACGGTCGACAAGAGTTAAGGAATAGATCGCATGCGCGCCCTTGCTGAATACATCATGCGCGGCCGTATGCAGGCCACCCTCGTGGTGGTCGGGTCGGCAGCGATGCCGCTGTTGTTCTGGTTGAGTGCCGCCGCCGGTAGCCTGGTGCTGCTGCGGCGCGGAGCCAACGATGCCATTGGCATTCTGGCGTGGGCCATGCTGCCGGCGCTTGTCTGGTGGTATTTCGGCGAACCCCGCACCTTGCTGGTGCTTGGTGGCGCGCTGGGGCTGGCGTTGTTTTTGCGCGCTGGCTGGTCGTGGAACCGCATACTGTTGTGCAGTGTGGTGCTGGGCCTGGTGTATGGGCTTATTCTTGGGGCGGTTTTCCGCGAACCCATCGAGGCCATGGCCGGTGAGCTGAAAAAGCTCCTGCCGACCATGCTCGACGGGGTTCACCAACAGATGTCGGTGGACGAACGCGCGCGCCTTGAGGGCCTGATCACACCAGTGCTGATCGGACTGATGGCGTCCTTGCTGCAGATCGTCAGCCTGCTGAGCCTGATGCTTGGGCGTTACTGGCAGGCAGCGTTGTACAACCCGGGTGGTTTCGGTCGCGAATTCCGTGCGCTGAGACTATCTCTGCCGCAGGCGCTTGTGCTGCTGGCGGGCATGCTGATCGGTCCCAATCTTGGGCCGGAGATGGGCATGCTGACGCCGCTGTGCAGTGTGCCGCTGCTGGTCGCTGGGGTCGCCCTGGTGCACGGCCTGGTGGAAAAGGGTGGGCTCGGCCGCTTCTGGCTGGTCGGGCTGTACGTGACGCTGCTGGTGGTAATGCACCTGATCTATCCGCTGCTGGTTGTCCTGGCTCTGGTCGATAGTCTGTTTGATTTTCGTGGTCGCCTCGCTCGCAAGAGTGGCCCCACGAACGGTGAAGGTTAAAAGTTAAGAGGTAAGACCCAAATGGAAGTCATCCTGCTGGAAAAAATCGCCAATCTGGGCAACCTGGGCGACAAAGTGAACGTTAAGGCTGGTTACGGCCGTAACTTCCTGCTGCCGCAAGGCAAAGCTACCGCTGCCACCGAAGCCAACGTCGCTGCTTTCGAAGCACGTCGCGCCGAGCTGGAAAAAGCCGCTGCCGAGAAGAAAGCTTCCGCTGAATCTCGCGCTGCTCAACTGGCTGAACTGGAAGTCACCATCACCGCCACCGCTGGCGATGAAGGCAAGCTGTTCGGTTCCATCGGTACCCACGACATCGCTGATGCCCTGACCGCCTCCGGCGTTGAAGTGGCCAAAGCTGAAGTGCGTCTGCCGAACGGCACCATTCGCCAGGTTGGCGAATACGACGTAGCTGTGCACCTGCACACCGACGTCGAAGCCACCGTCAAGGTGATCGTGGTTGCCGCTTAATTAAGCAGCCGCCAAGCGGGCTTGCACTCTGCTGCAGGTCTGCTGACAATCGGGCACGGCATCGCTATGCGATCCGTGCCCTTTGTTTTTTCTACCGCTGTATTTTCTTCCCGAGCCTATGAACGACATCACCATTCCCGAGCAATACGACCTGCAGACCGCTGCCTTGAAAGTGCCACCGCACTCCATCGAGGCGGAACAGGCGGTATTGGGTGGCCTGATGCTCGACAACAATGCCTGGGAGCGCGTACTCGATGGGGTATCCGATGTCGATTTCTACCGTCACGATCATCGGTTGATCTTTCGCGCCATCTTCAAGCTGGCCGAGCGTAACGAACCCTTCGACGTGGTGACCCTGTCCGAGCAGTTGGACAAGGAAGGGCAGTTGTCGCAGGTCGGCGGCCTGGCTTATCTCGCCGAGTTGGCCAAGAACACGCCGTCGGTCGCCAACATCAAGGCCTATGCGCAGATCATTCGCGAGCGAGCCACCTTGCGAAAACTGATCGGCATCAGCAATGAGATCGCCGACAGTGCCTACGCCCCGGAAGGCCGTACCGGCGAGGAGATTCTCGACGAAGCTGAGCGCTTGATCTTCCAGATCGCCGAAGATCGACCGAAAACCGGTGGCCCGGTGGGCATCAATGACATTCTGGTCAAGGCCATCGACCGTATCGACACACTGTTCAACAACGGCGATGCGATTACCGGTTTGTCTACCGGCTTCGACGACCTGGACAACCTGACCAGCGGCCTGCAACCGGCCGATATGATCATCGTCGCCGGTCGCCCGTCGATGGGTAAGACCACCTTCGCCATGAACCTGGTGGAAAACGCGCTGATGCGCAGCGACAAGGCGATTCTGGTGTACTCCCTGGAGATGCCTTCGGAGTCCATCGTCATTCGTATGCTCGCCTCGCTGGGGCGTATCGACCAGACCAAGGTGCGTGCCGGCCAACTGGATGACGACGATTGGCCGCGGCTGACCAGCGCGGTCAACCTGCTCAACGACCGCAAGCTGTTCATCGACGATACCGCCGGTATTTCCCCGAGCGAGATGCGTGCGCGTACCCGCCGGTTGGCCCGTGAGCATGGCGAGATCGGCCTGATCATGGTCGACTACCTGCAGCTGATGCAGATTCCGGGTTCCAGTGGCGACAGCCGGGTCAACGAAATCTCCGAGATTTCGCGCTCGCTCAAAGGCCTGGCCAAGGAATTCAACTGTCCGGTCATCGCCCTGTCGCAGCTCAACCGGGGTCTGGAGCAGCGTCCCAACAAGCGCCCGATCAACTCCGACTTGCGTGAATCCGGTGCGATCGAGCAGGACGCCGATATCATCCTGTTCGTATACCGCGACGAGGTGTACCACCCGGAGACCGAGTACAAGGGTGTGGCGGAAATCATCATTGGCAAGCAGCGTAACGGTCCGTTGGGTACGGCGCGTCTGGCTTTCCTCGGCAAGTACTCGCGCTTCGAGAACCTGGCGCCGGGCAGTTATCAGTTCGACGACGAATAGATCCAGACCTCCTGTAGTCACTCTCACGAGCACAGGGCCACTTCGCTGGCTGTGTGCTCCTTGCATCCTGCCCACCCCGCGATGGTTTTCGCAGCCATGAGGGCGTGGCACAGATCAATGAAAACGGGCGTCCAGCGGTTAAGATGGGCGCCCGTTTTTCGTTCAGGCCTTCTGTCATGCGTCCGCTTGCTGCCATCGTTGACCTTTCCGCCATCGCCCACAATTACGCTGTCGCCAAGCGCTGCGCGCCAGGGCGCCAGGCGTTCGCCGTGGTCAAGGCCAACGCCTATGGCCATGGTGTGCGTGAAGTGGTCACGGCGCTGCATGAAGTGGCTGACGGTTTCGCCGTGGCCAGCCTGGAGGAGGCGGCAGAGGTGCGTGCGATGCATGGCGAGGCGCGCATCCTGCTGCTTGAAGGCTGCTTCGAGGCCGGTGAATATGCCATCGCCGCCCAACTCGGTCTGGACGTGGTGGTGCAGAGTGCGGTGCAGGCTGCGGCATTGCTTGGCAGCGAGCTATCGCGACCGCTCAACGTCTGGCTCAAGCTGGACTCCGGGATGCATCGTCTGGGTTTCGATGCTGCCGGCTTGCGTCAGTGGCATGCACACCTGCAAGGCACTGCACAGCTGGCCGAGCTCAATCTGATCAGCCACTTCGCTTGCGCCGACGAGCGCGGTCACCCGTTGACCGAACAGCAGGTCGAACGCTTTCTCGATGTGCTGGATCTCGATTTCGATCACCGCTCATTGGCCAATTCGGCTGCCGTGCTCACTATTCCCGCTGCGCATATGGATTGGTTGCGTCCCGGCATCATGCTTTACGGCGCCACGCCTTTTGCCGATCTTGGCGTCTCTGAGCTCGGTCTGAAACCGGCGATGACCCTGGCTGCACGGGTCATCGCCGTGCGTGAAGTCGCGGTGGGCGACAGTGTTGGCTATGGCGCGACCTGGGTGGCCGAGCGCCCATCGCGAATCGCCACGGTCAGTTGTGGCTACGCCGACGGTTACCCGCGCCACGCACCGAGCGGTACACCAGTACTGGTGGCTGGCCAGCGTGCAGCGCTGGTTGGGCGGGTATCGATGGACATGCTGGCGGTGGATATCACCGACTTGCCAGAGGCCGATATCGATTCGTCGGTGGAGCTATGGGGAACGAACCTGCTGGTGGACGAGGTAGCAGCAGCCTGCGGCACCATTGGCTACGAGCTGCTGACCAAGGTCACCGCTCGTGTGCCCCGTCGTTATATCGGCTAACGGGATCTATGCCAGTGCGGTGCAACCCGCCCTGCGTGGCTAGACCAGCCCGCTCGGTACTTTCAGTACGTCGAGTTGCAGGCAGGCCTGTTCGCTCAGCTCACCATCGTCGCCGTGCACGCGTGCCCCTGAGCGGCCCAGTTCCTTGACGCGGTAAAGCGCCTGATCGGCGATCTTGTACAGGCCGGTGAAATTGCTCGCGTGCGATGGGTAGAGTGCGACGCCGATGCTGATGGTGACCCGCAGGCGTTCGGCGCCGTAGTGCACAGGCTCCGACAACTCGGCCAGCAGGCGTGCGGCAATCTCGCGAGCCTGGCCTTCGGCATCGCTGCCGCAGATCAGTGCGGCGAACTCATCGCCACCCAGGCGTGCCACTGCATCACCCGCGCGGACGTGTTCACGCAGGCGTTTGGCGATCACCTGCAGCATCAGATCGCCTGCCGCGTGGCCAAAGCGGTCATTGATCGGTTTGAAGTGATCCAGGTCGATCAGCATCAACGCCACGCTTTCGTTGTGCCGCTGCGCATGGGCCAGAGCCGACTCGCAGCGTTCGACGAGATAGCGGCGGTTGGGCAGTTCGGTCAGCAGATCATGGAAGGCGGCATGTTTGAGTTCACGCTCGCGTTCGCGAAGCTGGTCATTGGTGGCGGCCAGCTCGGCAGTGCGGGCGGTGACCGCAGCTTGCAGCTCGTCCGCGCTCGCCTGCAGTTGCGCCAGGCGTGCAGTCTTCTCGCGATCCGCCTGCTGCAGGGCGACCGCGCGTTCCTGCTTGAGTATCTGGATGCGGTAGGCCAGGGCGAAGGAGAAGAGTATCGACTCGGCAGCTACCGCTAGCGGGAACACATAGGCGTTCCATTCGGCCGGCTGCAATACGCCTGTGGTGCGTAGCAGCAGGATGCCGACGCTGCCGAGCACCAGGCCATAGCCGTAAAGATACAGCTGCGCAGGGAAGAAACCCTGACGCCAGCGGATCAGTGCGCTGCCGAGCGCGGCGGGGATACTGGTCAGTGACAGCAGGGCGATGGCCCAGGCGGCCAGGTAGCGCTGGCCGAACAGGTTCAGCGCGATGGCGACGATGTAGATGACGCAAGCCATGCTCAGCAGATGGTGCGCCCAGCGCACGTAGACGCGAGTCTGTAGCAGGGTCTGAGTGAAGCGGCAGGCGAACAGCCCCCACAGCGAGGGCAGCGTGACGCGGTCGAGCCAGGGCGGCACAGCGCCGTTGGGCCACAGGTACTGGGCGCCATGACCGGTCATGCTGATGATGAACACCAGGGCGAAAGCGGTGGTGAGCACGTACCAGAAGTAGGCCTTGTCGCGCAGGGAAATGAGGATGAACAGGTTGTACAGCAGCAGCGCGAGAATAACGCCGTAGATGGTGCCGAGGCCGAGATTCTCGTGGGTGGCCAGTTGGGTGAGGTCGTCAAGCTGCCAAATGCGCATCGGAAAGGAGTTGCCGGCCGGATCGAAGACGCGCAGATAGAGGGTCAGTGGTTGCTCGTCCAGAGCGGGAAGCTTGAACAACATGCGCCGATACGGATGATCGCGGCTTTCTGCGAAGGCAACGCGCTCGCCGGACTGGCGTACCTGCCAGCCGCCCTGGCCGTCGGGCAGATACAGCTGCAGATCCAGTTGCGTGACCGACCCCACTTCCAGCGCCCATTGCTTGGGAGCATCGGCCTCGCGCTGCAAGGTGAGCTTGATCCACCAGGGCGTCAGGCTCTGGCCGACGCTGGCGCGACCATTGGCTGGCTGAAAGCGCGCCTGTATCTCGGCTGAATCCAGGTTGGCTGCATTGATCTCGCCTCGTGTGTCCTCCAGCAACTCAATGTTTCCATTCAGTGCAAGGCCGCTGCTGTTCGGCGTCAGCGCGAATGGAGTTGCAGCCAGGCTCATGGCGCATGGCCCCAACAGAAGAAGGATCGATAAGACGAGGCGCTGCAGCATAGGCATCCAGAAATGCAGTGTTCGAGTGATTGAGTATATGCACAGCTTTGTTATTGATCTAAAACAAATATGGCTCATGGCTATTGCGAGTAAATGGCGGTTTTTTCTCCTGTTTCATTCGGTTTCGAAGCCGATTGCGCTGGATGTGAAAAGGTGCATTTTTGAGCGGTTGGGCAGGATGCATGACGCGTGCGGAGGAGGGCTTTAAACCCCAGTGCAGTAGTCTGGTTTGGTCAAAATTTGTGCTATAGTCCGCGCCCCTCGTGACCGTCCTCTGATCAAAAAATATGCAAGCCGCCAAGCCGCTGTTCGACTATCCCAAATACTGGGCCGAGTGTTTCGGGCCTGCGCCCTTCCTGCCGATGAGCCGGGAAGAGATGGATCAGCTCGGCTGGGACAGCTGCGACATCATCATCGTGACCGGTGATGCTTACGTCGATCATCCTTCGTTCGGCATGGCCATCATCGGCCGCCTGCTCGAAGCTCAGGGCTTCCGCGTGGGCATCATCGCCCAGCCGGATTGGCGCTCGAAGGACGACTTCATGAAGCTTGGCGAGCCGAATCTGTTCTTCGGCGTGGCAGCGGGCAACATGGACTCGATGATCAACCGCTACACCGCGGACAAGAAGATCCGCTCCGACGACGCCTATACGCCTGGTGGTCTGGCCGGCAAGCGCCCGGATCGTGCCAGCCTGGTCTACAGCCAGCGCTGCAAGGAAGCCTATAGCCACGTGCCGGTGATCCTTGGCGGCATCGAAGCCTCGTTGCGCCGCATCGCCCACTACGACTACTGGCAGGACAAGGTGCGTCGCTCGATCCTGATGGACGCTACCGCCGACATCCTGCTCTATGGCAATGCCGAGCGCGCGGTGGTGGAGATCGCCCAACGCCTGTCGCGTGGTGAACGTGTCGAGGCGATCAGCGATGTGCGTGGCACGGCCTTCATTCGCCGTGACACCCCGGAAGGCTGGTTCGAGGTCGATTCCACCCGTATCGACCGCCCGGGCCGTGTCGACAAGATCATCAACCCCTACGTCAATACGCAGGACACCGAGGCCTGTGCCATCGAGCAGGCCAAAGGCGAGATCGAAGACCCCAACGAAGCCAAGGTGGTGCAGATTCTCGACAGTCCGCGCATGACCCGCGACAAGACGGTGATCCGCCTGCCGTCGTTCGAGAAGGTGCGCAACGACCCGGTTCTCTATGCCCATGCCAACCGCGTGCTGCACCTGGAAACCAACCCGGGCAACGCCCGTGCGCTGGTGCAGAAGCACGGCGAGGTGGACGTGTGGTTCAACCCGCCACCCATTCCCATGACCACCGAGGAAATGGACTACGTATTCGGCATGCCCTATGCGCGTGTGCCACACCCGGCGTATGGCAAGGAGAAGATTCCGGCCTACGAGATGATTCGCTTCTCGGTGAACATCATGCGTGGCTGCTTCGGTGGTTGTACCTTCTGCTCGATCACCGAGCACGAGGGCCGCATCATCCAGAACCGTTCGCACGAGTCGATCATCCGCGAGATCGAGGAAATGCGCGACAAGGTGCCGGGCTTCACCGGCGTGGTCTCCGACCTCGGTGGGCCGACCGCCAACATGTACCGCATCGCCTGCAAGGATCCGGAGATCGAGCGCCACTGCCGCAAGCCGTCGTGCGTATTCCCCGGCATCTGTGAAAATCTCAACACCGACCACTCGTCCTTGATCGAGCTGTACCGCAAGGCGCGCGCGCTGCCGGGCGTGAAGAAGATCCTGATCGCCTCCGGCCTGCGCTACGACCTGGCTGTCGAGTCGCCGGAGTACGTCAAGGAACTGGTCACCCACCACGTCGGTGGCTACCTGAAGATCGCCCCGGAGCACACCGAGCGTGGCCCGCTGGACAAGATGATGAAGCCGGGGATCGGTAGCTACGACCGCTTCAAGCAGATGTTCGAGAAGTTCTCGAAGGAGGCGGGCAAGGAGCAGTACCTGATCCCGTACTTCATCGCCGCGCACCCCGGCACCACCGACGAGGACATGATGAACCTCGCCCTGTGGCTCAAGCGCAATGGCTTCCGCGCCGATCAGGTGCAAGCGTTCTACCCGTCGCCGATGGCTACGGCGACCGCCATGTATCACTCGGGCAAGAACCCGCTGCGCAAGGTGACCTACAAGAGCGACGGCGTCGAGATCGTCAAAAGCGATCAGCAACGTCGCCTGCACAAAGCCTTCCTGCGCTATCACGATCCGAAAGGGTGGCCGCTGCTGCGTGAGGCTCTGGAGCGCATGGGCCGCAGTGATCTGATCGGCCCGGCCAAACATCAGTTGATTCCGGCCAATCAGCCGGCTGCTGATGATGGCTACCAGAGTGCACGGCGCAAGAACTCCACGCCGGTTGGCAGCAAGAAGGCGGGTAATGCGGGCAAGATTCTCACGCAGCACACGGGGCTGCCGCCGCGTGGCAGTGATGGCAGCAAGCCCTGGGACAAGCGCGAGCAGGCCAAAGCGGCGGCTGAGGCGCGTAACCAGCAAGCGGCGCGTGAGCGCGCAGGCGCCGGTAAAGGCAAGGGCAAGAAACCGTCGAAGAAGCCAGCAGTACCGCGCTGAATCATCGGCAGCGCTCACGAAAACGCCAGCACCACGCTGGCGTTTTCGTTTCAGAAGCCCTGGCCTGCACTCGGTAGGGTGAGCTTCAGCCCACCGTTGTCATCGTGAGGTGCGACAGTTTCAGTCAGCGCTGAACCGGCAGGTCAGGTAGCGGTTGCTGGGGCCGTAGCGCAGGATCGACCACAAGCGCCTGAACAGGTACAGCGGGTGGCTGAGGTAGTACGCCAGCACGGCGTTGCCGACGCCTTCCGAGCGGTGCTGGCGGGCTTCTTTCTTCTCTGACTTCTTGAACAGCCCCGAAAACTCCCAGCGTTGGATCTGCTCGAAGCGCTCATGTGGGCGCAAGCCATGGCGGCGGAACAGGCGGGCGAAGCTGGTTGGGCTGAAGTCGTGAAGATGGTGCGGGTTGCCGTCGAGCGTTGGCGTGGTCGGCACCGAGGCAATGATGCGGCCACCCTCGGCCAGCAGTCGCGTGAGGTTTTCTATCAGGCGTACCGGGTCTGGCAGGTGCTCGATGGTTTCCAGACTGACGATGCTGTCGAAGCCTTCGCTGTCGGCGAAGGTTTCGGCATTGGCGCACTGATAGCGCAGATTCGGCCGCTGGTAGTGGGCCTGAGCGTAGGCGATAGCTTCCGGGTCGATGTCGATACCGGTGATTTGCTTGTCCGGATTTCGTTCGGCCAACAACGCACTGCCGTAACCGCAACCGCATGCCATGTCGAGCACCCGCGAGCCTGCTAGCGAGTCGCTGGCGAATTCGTAGCGTTGCATGTGCAGGTCGAGAGTGGCCTGGTCGGCGGCCAGACGCTCATCCATCTTCAACGGATAGATGCGTTCGAGGGTGTGCATGGCGGCCTGTCCTTGGGCTGTGGAAGGAAGATATGGCGGGCGTAGTCTGTTGTTTCCCGGCAAGGGCTGCAAGCGTCTCGCCTGGTTTCATGGCTCGGCTGGTGATGCATGGCGGGCTTGGTTTGCTTTTATTTTGGTACTATAGTTCCAATATATAAAAACAACATCGGAGTCCTGCCATGCGCCTTGCCGCTCCCTCTGCTATTGCTCTGTCCTTATTGCTGACTGCGTGTGGGGAGAGCGACGCGCCGCCCGTGGCCAGCCTCGACTTTCAAAAGCAACTGCAGACGCAGTTGATCAAGGCCAAGCCGGGTGAGGTGATCGATATTCCCGCTGGCACCTGGCAGCTCGACCGTAGCCTGAGCCTCAAGGTCAGTGGTGTGACGTTGCGTGGCGCCGGCATGGATCAGACCATCCTCAATTTCAAGGGGCAGAAGTCCGGTGCCGAAGGGCTGCTGGTGAACGCTTCCGACTTCACCATCGAGGATCTGGCGCTGGAGGACACCAAGGGTGATGCGCTCAAGATCGTGGGCGGTCAGAACATCATCATCCGCCGTGTACGCACCGAGTGGACGAATGGCCCGGCTACCGAGAATGGTGCCTATGGCATCTATCCGGTGCAGACCGAGAACGTGCTGATCGACGGCGTGGTAGCCATCGCTGCTTCGGATGCTGGCATCTATGTGGGCCAGTCGCGCAACGTGGTGGTGCGCAACAGCCGTGCCGAGCGTAATGTCGCCGGTATCGAAATCGAGAACACCATCGGTGCCGACGTTTACGACAACGTCGCCACCGGCAACACCGGCGGCATTCTGGTATTCAACATGCCCAACCTGCCGCAGCCAGGACACACCACGCGGGTCTACCGCAACAAGGTCGAGGGCAACAACCACAAGAACTTCGGTCACAAGGGCACGCCGGTCGCCAGTGTGCCGGCGGGCTCTGGAGTGCTGATCAACTCCAACGACAAGGTGGAAATCTTCGACAACGATATTGGCGATCACCGCACTGCCAACGTCATCGTCAGCAGTTACTTCAGCACCGGTTATACCGATCTTTCCACGACCGAGGATTTCGATCCCTACCCGGAAGCCATTCATATTCATGGCAATCGTTTCGGCCCTGGCGGTGACAGCCCTGACAATCTCGAGCTCAAGGCCCTGAGGCTGGCCAAGTTCGGGCTCAATGGGCGCCTGCCCGATATCCTCTGGGATGGCTACGTGAACCCCGAAAAACTGGTCGACGGCAAGCTACCGGCGGAGCTGGCCATCTGCATCGACAATGGCGAGGCGGGTATCGTCAACGTCGATGGGCCAGGCGGCTACAAGAACATCAGCACCGACATCGAGCCCCATCGTTGCGCGCTGCCCCGTCTTCCCGCCGTCGAGCTGCGTGCAGCCCTGGCCGAGACGGGTGAGTGAGCATGAAGCACGCTTGGCTATTGATTGCCGCGGTACTGCTCGCTGCCTGCGAGCAGGCACGCACGCCCCTGTATCTGCCCAGCGGTGAGGACTATCCGCAGAAGCTTAGTGCCTGGGGCGTGCTGCAGCAGCGCAATGGCCAGTTGCAGCCAGCCGATGGTGTACTGCCCTACGACCTGAACACGCCACTGTTCACCGATTACGCGCACAAACTGCGTACCGTCTGGATGCCGGAGGGGAGCCAGGCTCGCTATGCCGACATGCGTTTCGATTACCCTGTCGGCACCGTGCTGAGCAAGACCTTCTACTATCCGCTCGATGCCCAGGGCCGGCTGCTGCGTAGCGAGCAGCACGCTGCCGAGGCGGTGGAGCTGAAGCGGGTGCGACTGATCGAGACGCGCATTCTGCTGCGCCAGGAGCAGGGCTGGGTCGCGTTGCCCTATGTCTGGGACGAGGCGCAACGCGAGGCCACCCTGGACTGGGCAGGTGCCAGTTTCGATCTGGCGCTTCATGATGAAGCGGGTGAGGTGCTGGCGGTCGACTACCAGGTTCCCGACGCCAACCAGTGCGCGGGTTGTCATGAGGAGCAGGCAGGCAAGGGTGTGCAGCCGCTGGGGCCGAAGGCGCGTCATCTGAACAAGGATTTCGCCTACGCCGATGGCACTGTCAACCAGTTGCAGCATTGGCAGAGCATTGGTTTCCTGCAAGGTGTTCCGGCTGACATGGCCAGCGTTCCGCGAAATGCTCTGTGGAGCGCGCCGCGTGAAGGGGAGAGTCTGGAGCACCAGGCGCGCAGTTATCTGGATGCCAATTGCGCGCATTGCCATAACCCTGAGGGGCCGGGGCGGACGTCGGGTTTGTATCTCGATCCAGCTACGCCGTTGAGCATCGCCTATGGGCTATGTAAGCAGCCGGTCGCTGCGGGCAAGGGTTCTGGCGACCGGTTGGTGGACATCCACCCCGGTGTGCCGGAGAAATCGGTGCTGAGCTTCCGCCTGCACAGCACCGATCCCAGCATCATGATGCCCGAGCTGGGTCGTTCCACCTCCCACCGCGAAGGGCTGGAGGTGATCGACCGTTGGATCGCCAGTCTCGATGGCGAGTGCTGACAGACTAGAGCTGACCTGCCTGCCACTGCGCTTCGCGAGTGGAGAGCGCGGCGGCGATGTCCGCAAAGCTGTCGGACGCGACGCTCTCCGGCAGCGGGTCGAGGCCGACGCTGGCAAATAGCTGGCCATAGCTGTTACGCAGCTCGGCGTAGGCCAGGTCGCAGCGCAGATCCGCCTGCAGCGTGTTCAGCTCGCCCTGGATCAGTTCCAGTTCGCCAATGCCCTGGGCCTGGTAGCGATTACGCAGTTGCTCGACGATCTGCCCGTCCAAGCCGGCCAGTTGCTGGCTGGTCTGGAACTGACGCTGGGCTTCGCGGAAGTTGGCGTTGGCCACGTGCAATTGAGCGAGGATGGCCATCGACATGGCCTGGCGCCGCGCATCGGCGACTTCCTGGCCGGCTTTGGCGACATCGATGGCGGCTGGCGCGGAGAGCACGTTGAACAGGTTCCAGGTGACTTTCACGCCGTAGTCGGCCCAGCTCTGGTTCACCAGAAACGAGTTGCTGTCGTAGTGGCCGCCGGCGGAAAACTCCAGGCCCGGCAGCAGACGGAGCATGGCTTTGCGTGTTTCTGCGGCACTGATGCGCGCCTGGTAGTCCTGCTCGCGCAGTTCGGGACGGCTGGCCAGAGCCTCCTGCTCCAGCGTGTCCAGCTCCACCTTGAGTTCCGGTTATCAGTGGCAGGTTGATCAGCGTGGCCAGTTCGGTCTTGGCCAGCGACAGGGCGCGGCGTTGTTCTTCCAGCTGGCGGGTGGCCTCGATCAACGCGCGTTGATAGCTCAGGGCCTGGATCGGGTCGCCGATACGCTGCTCGCTCAGGCTTTGGCTGTTGTCGCGGGCCTGGGCGACGCGCGCCATAAGGCTATCGATCTGGGTCAGCAGACGATCCGCGGCCACCGCGCGCCAATAAGCGGAGCGCACGTCCTGGATGATGGTATGTACCACCTTGCGTCGGCGTTCCTGCACGATCAGGCGCTGGTCGCCCTGTTGCTTGGCGCTGACGTTGTTTCGCCCGGCATAGCCGGCGGACAGTGCCATGCGTGGCAGCATGTCGAAGGTGGCCAAGTCGACCTGGCGTTGGGCCATGGCTTCCTCCATGACCTTCAGGCGTGCCTCGAGGTTGTACTTCACCGCGCGGGCCATGGCGTCTTGCAGGGTCAGTGGGCCGCTGAGCGGTTCCTGATCCTTGAACATGATCGCCAGAGCCTGCTGCGTGCGTTGCTCGGTGACGCTGCAGTCGAAGCGCACCAGAACATCGTTCTTGTTGAAGTCCTGACCATCGCTGAACGGCATCTCGATGATGCGGCCAGGCAGCACCCCGCGCACCTGGCGCTCGCCGGATTGCGTGGTGACTGGGGTCAGTGACTCGAGTAATGGGTCGTCGGCCCAGACGAACGAGGTGAATGCAAAGACCAGCAAGCCAAATAGGGAGGATAGAGGGCTGTGCGCGGCATGGCATACGTCCTTGCATGAAGTCAGCGCAGTCTACGGTAGACGTCGATCCCGGCAAATTGGCCGTAACGGCGCATCCATATGGTGCATGATGTCGACTCTGGTGCGTGCGTGGCCTGCTTCTGGTGCGCAGGGTGTCTGGCCGGCCTAGCTGGTGCGTGGCCTGGGCCCTGGCATAAGTCTTGCGCTGCACTGGGTATCGTCCAGGCTAGCAGGAGGCCGCCGTGTCGATTCATGTCGCGCTGCATCATGTCACCCACTACCGCTACGACCGTGCGGTCAACCTTGGGCCACAGGTCGTTCGTCTGCGGCCTGCTCCCCACAGCCGCACACGTATCCTGTCCTACTCTCTGAAGGTCGAGCCCGGCGAGCATTTCATCAACTGGCAGCAGGATCCGCAGGGCAACTACCTGGCGCGCCTGGTCTTCCCGGAGAAGACCCGCGAGCTCAAGGTCGAGGTGGATCTGGTCGCCGAGATGGCGGTGTTCAACCCCTTCGATTTCTTTCTCGAGCCCTATGCCGAGCGTATTCCCTTCACCTACACCGAAGGCGAGCAGCGCGAGCTGGCGCCTTATCTGGTCAAGCTGCCGGCCACCCCGCTGTTTGCCAAATACCTGGCCAGCATCTCCCGCGAACCGGTGCCCAGCATCGATTTCCTGGTGGCGCTGAATCAGCGTCTGTCGACCGATATCCGTTACCTGATTCGCATGGAGCCCGGTGTGCAGACGCCCGAGGAAAGCCTGGACAAGGCGTCCGGCTCCTGCCGCGATTCGGCCTGGTTGCTGGTGCAGCTGATGCGCCACATGGGCCTGGCTGCACGCTTCGTCTCCGGCTACCTGATCCAGCTCACCGCCGACGTCAAATCCCTCGATGGCCCCAGCGGCACCGAACAGGACTTCACCGACCTGCACGCCTGGTGCGAGGTGTACCTGCCGGGTGCCGGCTGGATCGGCCTCGATCCGACTTCGGGGCTGTTCGCCGGCGAAGGCCACATCCCGCTGGCGTGCAGCCCCGAGCCGTCTTCGGCGGCGCCGATCACCGGCGGGCTGGACGAGTGCGAGGTGGAGTTCGAGCATCTGATGAGCGTCGAGCGCGTGTGGGAGGCGCCGCGAGTCACCAAGCCCTACAGCGAGTCGCAATGGCAGGCGATCCTGGCGCTGGGGCAGCAGATCGACGATGACCTGCACAAGCACGACGTGCGCCTGACCATGGGCGGCGAGCCAACCTTCGTCGCCCTCGACTATCCCGATGACGATGAGTGGAACACCGCTGCGCTGGGGCCGAACAAGCGTCGCCTGGCAGCCGATCTGTTCTATCGCCTGCGCAACCACTATGCGCCCAAAGCGCTGGTGCATTTCGGCCAGGGCAAGTGGTACCCGGGTGAGCAGTTGCCGCGCTGGTCGCTGAACTGCTTCTGGCGTCGCGACGGTGAGCCGCTGTGGCAGGATCCCAAGCTGCTGGCCGACGAGAAACGTGGCTACGGCGCCACCGCCGAAACCGCCGCGCGCTTTCTCGCCGCCTTGGCGGCGCGCCTGGATGTGGATGTCGGTAACGTCTTCCCGGCCTATGAGGACTGGTTCTACTACCTGTGGCGCGAACGCAAGCTGCCGGACAACGTCACCCCAGACGATCCGCGCCTGAGCGACCCACTGGAGCGTGAGCGCCTGCGCAAGGTGTTCGAGCAGGGCCTCGACGCCGTGGTCGGCCATGTGCTGCCGCTGGCGCGCCAGGTGGTCGGCGAGGGCTGGCAGAGTGGGCGCTGGTTCCTGCGTGACGAACACTGCCGCCTGCTGCCAGGCGACTCGGCATTGGGTTACCGCCTGCCGCTGGATTCGCTGCCCTGGGTCAGCCAGGCCGACTACCCTTACATCAACCCGGTCGACCCTAGCCAGGCGTTGCCGCCGTTGCCCCGTCCGGCGCAGATCCAGCGCCAGTTGCGTGGCGTCTGGCGCGGCGCCCCCGCCAGCGGCCCGCAGAGCGTGCGCCCGGCCAGCGGGCAATCGGCTGCCGGCATCGTGCGCACCGCGCTATGCGCCGAGCCGCGTGAGGGCCGCCTGTACCTGTTCATGCCGCCGCTGAGCCATCTCGAGGATTACCTGGAGCTGGTCGCGGCCATTGAGGCGGTGGCCGCCGAGCTCAATTGCCCGGTGCTGCTGGAGGGCTACGAGCCACCGCTTGACCCGCGCCTGCAGTATTTCCGCGTCACCCCTGATCCGGGCGTGATCGAGGTGAACATCCACCCGGCCGGCAACTGGGAAGAGCTGGTCGAACGCTGCGAATTTCTCTACGAGGCCGCGCGCCAATCACGCCTGTCCAGCGAGAAATTCATGATCGACGGGCGCCACACCGGCACCGGCGGCGGCAACCACTTCGTCCTCGGCGGGGCGACGCCGGGGGATTCGCCGTTCCTGCGCCGCCCCGATCTGCTGCGTAGCCTGATCAGCTACTGGCACAACCACCCGTCGTTGTCCTACCTGTTCAGCGGTTTGTTCATCGGTCCGACCTCGCAGGCGCCGCGCGTGGATGAGGCGCGCAACGACGCCTTGTACGAGCTGGAGATCGCCTTTGCGCAGATGCCCGAGCCGGGCCGCGACTGCCCACCGTGGCTGGTCGACCGGCTGTTGCGCAACCTGCTGGTGGACGTCACCGGCAACACCCACCGCGCCGAGTTCTGCATCGACAAGCTGTACTCGCCGGATTCGGCCAGCGGCCGCCTTGGCCTGCTCGAGTTGCGCGCCTTCGAGATGCCGCCGCACGCGCAGATGAGCCTGGCCCAGCAACTTCTGTTGCGTGCGCTGATCGCCCGCTTCTGGCAAGAGCCCTATCGGCCGGCGAAGCTGGTGCGCTGGGGTACCGAGTTGCACGACCGCTTCCTGCTGCCGCATTTCGTCGAACAGGATTTCGCCGACGTGTTGCAGGAACTGGGCAGTTTCGGCTATCGCCTGCGCAATGAGTGGTTCGCCCCGCATTTCGAGTTTCGCTTCCCCAAGGCCGGCGACTTCACGGTCAAGGGCATCGATCTGGAAGTGCGTCAGGCGCTGGAACCCTGGCACGTACTGGGCGAGGAGGGCGCGGTCGGTGGCACCGTGCGTTACGTCGACTCGTCCCTGGAGCGGCTGCAGGTGAAGGTGGGCGGCATGGCGCCGGATCGCTACGTGCTGACCTGCAACGGCGTGCAGGTGCCGCTGCGGCCGTCCGGCAAGGTCGGCGAATTCGTCGGTGGTGTGCGCTTCCGCGCTTGGCAGCCGGCCAGTTGCCTGCAACCGACCATCGGCGTGCATGCGCCGCTGGTGTTCGACCTCATCGACACCTGGATGCAGCGCTCGCTGGGTGGTTGCCAGTACCATGTCGCGCATCCGGGCGGTCGCAACTATGACAGCCTGCCGGTCAATGCCTACGAGGCGGAAAGCCGGCGTCTGGCGCGCTTCTTCCGCCTGGGCCACAGCCCAGGCAAGCGCCCAGTCATGCAGCCGATAGACAATAATGAGCTGCCAATGACCCTGGATATGCGTCGCGTCTGACGCAATCCAGCAATGTGTGGGAGGCGCTTTAGCGGCGACGGTCGCGGCTAAAGCCCCTCCCACGGTGCTTCAAGGATTTGCACCGCCTTGCCACTGCCGAGCCTGCCATGCACGACCTGCTAGCCGATTACCCGTCCCCCGCCGGGGCCTATCACGAACTGCTCGATGCCAAGGGTGGCGTGCGCCCGCACTGGCGCCGCCTATACGAGCAACTGGCACGCAGCCGCCCGGAGCACCTGGCGCAGCGCGAGGCCATGCTGGCTCGGCAGATCCAGGAGAACGGCGTCACCTACAACGTCTACGCCGACCCGGACGGCGCGGATCGCCCGTGGGAACTCGACCTGCTGCCCAACCTGATCCCGGCTGACGAGTGGCAGCAGATCGCCGCTGGCGTGGCGCAGCGCGCGACCCTGCTCAACCGTGTGCTGGCTGATCTCTATGGCCCGCAGAAACTGATCGCCGAAGGCCTGCTGCCGACCGAGCTGGTGTTCGGCCACAACAACTTCCTCTGGCCCTGCCAGGGCATGCAGGCGCCTGGCGGCACCTGGCTGCACCTGTATGCGGTGGATCTGGCCCGCGCGCCGGACGGTCGCTGGTGGGTCACCGCCGACCGCACCCAGGCACCCTCCGGCGCCGGTTATGCACTGGAGAATCGGCAGATCGTCTCGCGTGCCTTCCCCGAGCTTTACCGCGACCTGCGCGTGCAGTACCTGGCCGGCTTCTTCCGCACCCTGCAGGACACTCTGGCGCGTCAGGCGCCGAGTGGCGGCGAGACACCGCTGGTGGTGCTGCTGACGCCGGGACGCTTCAACGAGAGCTACTTCGAGCACCTGTACCTGGCGCGCCAGCTCGGTTATCCACTGGTCGAAGGCAGCGACCTGACCGTGCGCGACGCCACCCTCTACCTCAAGACCCTGGCCGGTCTGCGTCGCGTGCATGCGGTGCTGCGCCGCCTCGACGACGACTACTGCGACCCACTGGAGCTGCGCACCGACTCTGCTCTCGGTGTGCCCGGCCTGCTCGAGGCCGTGCGCCGTGGCCGCGTGCTGGTGGCCAATGCCCTGGGCAGCGGCGTGCTGGAATCGCCCGGTCTGCCCGGTTTCCTGCCGGCGATCAGCGAGCACCTGCTCGGCGAGGAACTGCTGTTGCCGTCCATTGCCAGTTGGTGGTGCGGCGAGCCGCCTGTACTGGACGAGGCGCTGGAAAAACTCGATGAGCTGCTGGTGCGCCCGGCCTTTCCCTCGCAAAGCTTTACCCCGGTGTTCGGCCGCGACCTGGACGAGACGCAGCGTACCAAGCTGGCCGCACGCCTCAAGCTGCGCCCCTACGCCTACGTGGCGCAGGCGCGGGCCAAGCTGTCACAGGCACCGGTGTGGGACGGCAGCGGCCTGCAACCGCGCGCCATTGGCATGCGCGTGTTCGCCGTGGCCAGCGCCGAGGGTTACCGGGTGATGCCCGGCGGCCTGACCCGTGTGGCCGGCGAAGCCGACGCCGAGGTGGTGTCGATGCAGCGGGGCGGGGCGAGCAAGGACACCTGGGTACTCGGCACCCGTCAGAGTGGCGGTGAGCCCTGGCAGACGCAGCGCACCCTGGGCACTGCCGACCTGGTGCGCAGTGACCCCTTCCTGCCCTCGCGGGTGGTGGAGAACCTGTTCTGGTTCGGTCGCTATGCCGAGCGCTGCGAGGGCAGCGCGCGGCTGCTGCGTATCATGCTGGCGCGCTACGTCGACGATGACGACGACCCGCAGGCACTACAGAGTGCGCTGGCATTGGCCGAGGAGCTGGGTCTGCTGGCCGGGGCGGAGGAGGGCGAGCTGGAGGCGCGCCTGCTGCAGGCGCTACTTGGCGGTGACTGGCCGGCCAGCCTGCGGGCCAACCTGCAGCGTCTGCAGTGGGCCGCTGGCAGCGTGCGCGGCAAGCTGTCCCAGGCCAACTGGCAGGCGCTGGTCGAGCTGCAGCGCGAGGCGCAGCTGCTCGAAGGCCAGCCGGCCGATTTTGGCGAGTTGCTGGATTTCCTCAACCGCCTGCTGATGTCACTGGCGGCGCTGTCGGGCTTCGCCCTCGACGACATGACCCGCGACGACGGCTGGCGCTTCCTCATGCTCGGCCGCTACATCGAGCGCCTGCAGTTTCTCTGCGACAGCTTCGCCGGCTTCCTGCGCAGCGGCTCGGCCACCGATCAGTCGGCGCTGGAGTGGCTGCTGGAGCTGGGCAACAGCAGCATCACCTACCGCACCCGCTACCTGGCCTCGGCGCAACTGATCCCGGTACTCGACCTGCTGCTGCTGGACGAGCAGAACCCGCATGCGGTGATCTTCCAGATGCGCACCCTGCTGCATTCGTTGCAAGGCCTTCACGAGCGCTTCGAACTGCCGGCCGAACGCTACCTGGTCTATCTGGAGCAACAGTTGAGCGCCTTCAGCCTGGCCAGCCTGGAAAACCCGCTGTTCGGCCCCGGCAGCACTCGCGCGGTGCTCGAAGGCCTGGCCGATCTGCTGGTGGCCATCAGCGAAGCCGCCGGTGCGGTATCCGATCACCTTGGGCTGCGCTTCTTCGTCCATGTCGACGTCAGCCAGCGGACGCAATCCTCATGAGCAGTGCGCTGTATCAGGTTCTTCACGACACCTATTACCGTTACTCGGCGCCGGTTTCCCTGGCCCAGCAACTGGCGCACCTGTGGCCGCGCGAATGCCCCTGGCAGCGCTGCCACGAACATGAACTGCGCATCGATCCGCAGCCCTGCCAGCGCCGCGACGGCCTGGACGTATTCGGCAATCCGCTGACACGGCTGGTGTTCGAGCGCCCGCACGAGGCACTGAGCGTCAGTGCGCGGTTGCGCGTCGAGGTGCTGGCGCGGCCAGCGCTGGAACTGGATGATTCACCGAACTGGGAAGCTGCCTGCGCCGCCCTCAGCTACAGCGGCAAGCCCATGGCGCCGGCACTGCTGGAGGCGGCGCGCTATCGCTTCGAGTCACCCTATGTGCGCCTGAAGCAGGTGTTCGCCGAGTACGCCGATGACTGCTTCACGCCGGGGCGCCCGTTGTTGCAGGCCGGCCAGGCGCTGATGCAAAAGATCTTCGACGAGTTCAGCTTCGATGCCGAAGCCACTCAGGTGGCCACACCGCTGTTGCAAGTGTTGGAGGAGAAGCGTGGGGTTTGCCAGGACTTCGCCCACCTGATGCTTGCCTGCCTGCGCTCACGCGGTCTGGCGGCGCGTTACGTCAGCGGCTACCTGCTGACTCAGCCGCCACCCGGTCAGCCGCGACTGATAGGAGCGGATGCTTCGCATGCCTGGGTGTCGCTGTATTGCCCGCGTCAGGGCTGGGTGGACTTCGATCCGACCAACAACGTGCGTCCAGCGCTGGAGCACATCACCCTGGCTTGGGGGCGGGATTTCTCCGATGTCTCACCGCTGCGTGGGGTGATTCTGGGCGGTGGCAGTCACGACCCGGAAGTGCAGGTCACGGTATTGCCACTGGGGTGAGGAGATCCCAGCCATGGCGATGAAGGCCATGGCTGGGACTTGGCCGCGCTGGAGCGTCAGTCGGCCAGTTTCAGGCTGCCTTTCATCATCGAGTAGTGGCCGGGGAAGGAGCAGAAGAAGCTGTAATCCTCGCCCGCTGCCAGCTTGCTCACGTCGAAGGTCACCGAGGTGCTCTCGCCGCCGCCGATCAGGTCGGTGTGAGCGACGACACGCTCGTCGCCGGCCTTGAGGTAGCTGGCATCGGGGCCGGCGGGGATGCCATCGGTGGCGATACCGGGCATGTCGGCGGTCTTGCTCAGCACCCAGTTATGGCCCATGGCCGTCTTGGGCAGGGAGCCCGTGTGCTTGAGGTTGACGGTGAAGGTCTTGCAGCTCTTGCTTACGGAGATGGCCTGGGTGTTGAAGGTCATCTGATCCGTCGACTCGACGTCTACCGAACATTCGGCGGCCAGCAGAGGTGTGCTGGCCAGTCCGAGCAGAGCCATCAGTGCCACGTTACGCAACATCATGTTTCCTCCAGATTCCATTGAGTCGGTCAGGTTTTTCGAGAGTGGCACAGCCGCGGCCTCTGTAGAGTGCGACCGAAGGTCACGGTGGTTATCCAGAGAAACTGTGGATAAGTGTGTGCGCAAGGTCTGAAAAGCTGCGATCAGGCCGCTGGTTTCGGGCTTTCTGGGCGGTTGGTCAGCTTTCGCGCAGGGCGCTTGGCGCACCTCACGTCAGACAAAAAGTCCTTTGTAATGAAATGCTTCGCTTAGGCCAGCGACGGTTCATCAAGGTGCATGCAGGCTTCTGGCGCTATCCCCAGAAGCTGTGGAGGAGCCTGTGGACAAGGTTGGGGAAAGTCGCGCTGACTGGCGCCCCTTGGGAGGCGCCAGGTGCTGGTTGAAAAATGATCAGTTACCGCGCAGGGCCTGCCAGATACGCTGCCCCAGGCTGACCAGCGGCAGTGTCAGCAAGCCTGCCAGTACGCCGAACAGCGCATTGAGCAGCGTGGGAACCAGCAGCGACAGCAACTGCCCGGCATCGCGCGCTACCCACTCGGCGGTGTGGTGTACGGCCGCCTCTACTGGCGGCAGGCCATGGCTGAGGATGCCGCCGCCAACCATGAACATGGCGGCGGTACCGACTACCGACAGGGTCTTCATCAACCAGGGCGCCAGGCGCAGGATGCCGCGACCGCAAGCCTGGGCGAAGGCATTGGTGCGCTGGCTGAGGTAAAGCCCGGCGTCGTCCAGCTTGACGATACCGGCGACCAGGCCATAGACGCCAATGGTCATCACCAAGGCGATGCCACTGAGCACCAGCACCTGATTGAGGAAACTGGCGGCGGCGACGGTGCCGAGGGTGATGGCGATGATTTCCGCCGAGAGGATGAAGTCGGTGCGTACGGCGCCGCGAA
Organism: Pseudomonas mendocina; assembly: GCF_003008615.1. Taxonomy (NCBI): domain Bacteria; kingdom Pseudomonadati; phylum Pseudomonadota; class Gammaproteobacteria; order Pseudomonadales; family Pseudomonadaceae; genus Ectopseudomonas; species Ectopseudomonas mendocina. The sequence goes on along the minus strand of NZ_CP027657.1, from coordinate 1,406,092 downwards.
TCTTATCGCGCTCGAATGCCACCAGGTCGACCTCGGGGTTGGCGATGGCCTGCAGACGCGCTTGCTTGTCGTCTTCCTCATGGCGGTGCAGCAGCTTGTGCACGAGTTTTTCGGCGCCCTCGTAGCAGAGGAACAGGCCGCCGAGCATCAGTAGCGGCACGACCAGCCAGGGCGCGATGGCGCTGATCAGCAGAGCGGCGGGAACCAGGATCGCTTTGTTGAGCAGCGAGCCCTTGGCCACCGCCCAGACCACCGGCAGTTCGCGGTCGGCACGTACGCCCGTGACCTGCTGGGCGTTAAGCGCGAGGTCGTCACCCAAGACGCCAGCGGTCTTGCGCGCGGCGATCTTGGTCATGGTGGCGACGTCGTCGAGTACGGTGCTGATATCGTCTATCAGGGCGAGCAGGCTGCTTCCGGCCATGTTGCGGCTTCCGTGGGGAGAGAAGCCGCAGAGCGTAGCATTGTGTTACATCCCTGCGTACAGGCTCAGACGGGCGAGCGATCCACCCATTTCGGCGCTACGCTGGGGCGCCATTCGCTCAGGGCATCGAGCAGGTGCTGGGGGCTGCCTGCGATCTGCAACATCTCGCGGTGTTGCGGGCGGACGAAGCGCTCGGTGACCAGATGATCGAGGAAATCGCCGAGTTTGCTGTAGAAGCCGTTCACTTCCAGCAGGCCCAGCGGCTTGGCGTGGTAGCCGAGCTGGCCCCAGGTCCAGACCTCGAACAGCTCTTCCAGGGTGCCGAGGCCGCCGGGCAGGGCGATGAAGGCGTCGGCCAGTTCGGCCATGCGCGCCTTGCGCGCGTGCATGCCGTCCACCACTTCCAGGCAGGTCAGGCCGCGGTGGCCGATCTCGGCACGCTCCAGACTCTGCGGGATGATGCCGATTACCTCGCCACCGGCATTGAGCGCCGCGTCGGCAACCACGCCCATCAGGCCGACGGCGCCGCCGCCGTAGATCAGGCGAATGCCGCGCTCGGCCAGGTGCTGACCCAGCGCTTCGGCAGCTTCGCGGTAGATGGGACTGGCACCGGGGCTGGCACCACAGAAGACGCAGAGGCTACGCAGGGACATGGACGGACTCCTTGGCTGAATGCGCCAAGGGTAACCAGCCGCTGCGCTGCCACCAAGTGTCAGTGCAGCGTATCAATGCCGCAGGTGGCACAGGCGTAGCTGGCGAGCAGTTGCTTGAGCAGGTCGTTGAGGTGCATGGCGCGGCTTCCTGACGCAGGGACATGCTGTTCAGGCTAGTCCCGTTGCGGACTCTGCGCCGTTAGATTGTTTCGATGATGGCGATAGCCCCAGTGCGATCAGACCAGCTCCATCGCACTCATGCCGGCCAGACCCAGCAGCACCACGCCACAGGCAGCGTAGGTCAGGCGGTGCCAGAGTAGCGAAGCGGCGCGGCGGAACCAGTCCACCAGGCCGGCGCAGATGAAGCACCAGAGTATCGACGACACCATGAAGCCGGCGAAGAACACCGCCAGGTGCATGGGCGTTGGCTGAGCGACGCCGATGGCGGCCATCGCACCCCCCATGGCGGCCCAGTAGACGATGTTCTGCGGGTTGGTCAGCGACAAGGCCGCGCCGGCGGCGAAGGCACTACTGGCGGCGACCTGCCCATCGTCACTGGGTTGCGGCGGGCGATGGGCATCGCGCAGTGACTGATAGCCGAGCCAGGCCAGATAGAGGGCGCTGGCCAGCGTCAGCGGATAGCGAATCTGCGCGCTGTCGAGCAACAGGGCCAGACCGGTGAGGCCGAGTGCGGCCCAGGTGGCGTCGCCCACCAGCGAACCGATCTGCACCAGCAGCGCAGGTCTGTAGCCGTCACGCAGACCGCGGCGCAGGGTTTCACTGAACACGGCACCGGGCGCGGCATTGAACACGAAGCCGAGCAGCATGGCGGCGAGGAAGAAGCTGAACATGGAGCGTCCTTACTAGGCAGAGAAAAGAAGGCTAATTCGCTTAGCAGGCAACATGCCAGCCTGGAAAATAAAGTTTTCCACGAAGCCTGTGGGAATAGTTGTGGATAAGCTGGTAGCGGCTGTCTACCGGGCCGTATTGATGCCGTTCTCAGCATTCTGGTGAAGTTTTGAGCAGTGGTGTTTTTCCTTTATGCACAAAGGGTTGACAGAAATTATCAGGGCTGTTGATGAGTCGTCAGCTTGTCCACGGTAGCTGTGGGTGATGCTGTTGATAACTTCTGTACGCCTCGTTGTAGCCCTTTATTATCAGGCGATTCAGCGGTTTGGCGTTTTTTTGATCAAGCCGTTGGGGGCGCTGCGCAGGTGGTGGATGACGCGCGTTTGTCCAGTATTTTTTCTGGCAGTGCAGCGCTGGGCGCAGATTATCCCCTGAATCTGTTGATGATCCTGTTGATAACCTGGTGATGGTGTCCGCTGGGGGGGCGTCGTGATCAGCTTTGGCCGCGCAGTGTGCCTACTCTTCAGTCAGGGCGCCGAGCTGGGTGGAGCGCCCGAGCAACTGCAGCGCGCGATCCGGATAATCGGTGATCAGGCCATTGACGCCCATCTCCAGCAGCTGACGCATGCTGGGTTGCTCGTTGATCGTCCACAGGTGTACCCGCAGGCCGCGTGCCTGGGCATTGCGAACCAGACGAGGCGTCGCCAGGTTCAGGCCGCTATGCTGCTGCGGAATCTGCAGCACGGGGTAGGACGGCGATAGCAGGTCGCTCAGCCCCAGCCAGTTGAGGGCCAACAGCAGGCGCACCGAAACCGGCCCGCCAGCAGTCGCGACCTCTGGGCAGAGTTGGCGAAAACGCTGCAGGCTGCGTTCATGAAAACTGGCCACGATGACGCGGTCGAGCTGGTCGTAGGCCGCCAGCATCTCGCAGAGCACTGCCTCCATGCCGACATCGGGCACCTTGATTTCGAGCGCCTTGGGGATCAATGGAAAGCGCTCGAACACCTCTGCCAGCGTAGCGATGCGTGTGCCCTGGCCACGATAGGGATAGCTCTGGCCGCCATCAGCTGTCCATTTGTAGCCGGCGTCGAGCGCTTGCAGTTCGGCGAGGCTGAAGTGCGCGACCGGCCCCTGGCCGTTGGTCGTGCGTTCCAGCGTGTCATCGTGAATCACCACCAGCCGGGCGTCCTGGCTCAGGTGTAGATCCATTTCCAGCATGTCGACGCCGAGGGCGGCGGCCCGTTCGAAGGCGAACAGGGTGTTCTCGGGCCACAGGCCCATGCCGCCGCGATGGGCGATCACCAGAGGGCGTTCGCCCAGATCCTTCAATACCGCGGGCATGCTCGCTGGGCGGCTGGTCAGCGCCAGTACCAGTGCGACGATGCCGATCAGCAACAGTGGAACGATCAGAAATCGGGTGAGGCGCAGCATGGGCAGAGTCTCGAAACCGGTTCGGGACTTTGTGCCCCACTACAGATGCATTGGCAAGCATTGCGGCTGAAGGAGGAGGGCACGACGCGCCCAGCGCAGTATTGGCGGTGGGCGAGTCGGGGGCGGTGCGCATGGCGCACCCTACGGGGGTAGGGTGCGCTACGCGCACCACGGCGGCCGCGATGGGCTGCGAGTCTTCAGCTGGCCAGCAACCAGACGCCAGTCGCTGCCGAGGCCGCACCAGCGATACGCACCAGCGGCGCCGCCGCTTGCGGCAGGAAACGCACCAAGGCGAAGCCGATAGCGTGCAGCGCCGTGGTGGCGACGATGAAGCCGACGGCGTAACCGAAGGGGCTGGCCAGATCTGGCAGCTCCAGGCCATGGGCGACGCCATGGGTAAGGGCGAAGAGGGCGGTCAGCGCCATGGACACCGTCATCGGCAGGCGCGCTGCCACGGCCACCAGCAGGCCGAAGGCCAGAACCGAGCCGGCGATACCGGTTTCCATCAGCGGGATTTCCACGCCGGCGAAGCCGAGAAGGCCACCGACCAGCATGGTGCCGACGAAGGTCACTGGCAGCGCCCAGCGCGCCGCACCGCTCTGCTGCGCGGCCCACAGGCCGACGGCGAACATCGCCAGCAGGTGATCCAGGCCGAACACTGGGTGGGCCAGGCCGGCCATGATCCCGGAATCGCCATGTCCTGGGTGGGCGAAGGCCAGTGCCGGGGTGCAGAACAGAGCGATGGCGTAGAGGGTTTTGCGCAGATTCATAGAGGTCTCCTTGAGGGGAATCAGGCCGCGGTGAGCATGCCCTGGCGTTCGATGAAGGCGATGATCTCGTCGAGACCCTGACCGACTTTCTGGTTGCTGAAGACGAAGGGCTTGTCGCCGCGCATCTTCAGGGTGTCGCGTTCCATGACCTCCAGCGAGGCGCCGACCATGGGTGCCAGGTCGACCTTGTTGATCACCAGCAGGTCGGATTTGCAGATACCGGGGCCGCCCTTGCGTGGCAGTTTGTCGCCGGCCGATACGTCGATCACGTAGAGGGTCAGGTCGGACAGCTCGGGGCTGAAGGTGGCGGACAGGTTGTCACCGCCGGACTCGACGATGATCAGGTCGAGGCCGGGGAAACGACGGTTGAGCTGTTCCACCGCTTCCAGGTTGATCGAGGCGTCTTCGCGGATGGCGGTGTGCGGGCAACCACCGGTTTCCACGCCGATGATGCGCTCGGGCTCCAGCGCCTCGTTGCGTACCAGGAATTGGGCGTCTTCCTGGGTGTAGATGTCGTTGGTGACCACGGCGATGTTGTAGCGCTCGCGCAGGGCGCGGCACAGGGCCAGGGTCAGGGCGGTCTTGCCGGAGCCGACCGGGCCACCGATGCCGACACGCAGGGGTTGGCTGTTCATTTTCAGGTTCCTCGTCAGGAGCGGAAGAGACGTGAGTACTGGCGCTCGTGCGCCATGCTCGCCAGGGCCAGGCCGAAAGCGGCGCTGCCCCAGTGTTCGGGGGATAGGGTGGCGGCCTGACGCTGGGCCGCATCGAGCTGCGGCAGCAGCCGGCTGGTCAGGCGTTGGGCGGCTTGCTGGCCCAGCGGCAGCACCTTCATCAGCACCGCGAGCTGGTTTTCCAGCCAGCCCCAGAGCCAGGCAGCGAGGGCGTCGTCCGGGGTGATCTGCCAGGCACGCGCGGCCAGTGCCCAGGCCAGCGCCAGGCCAGGTTCGTCCTGGGCTGCAAGTGCTTCACGCGCCGCCTCGTCCAGTTCGGGCAGACCTGCGAGCAGTTGCCTGAGCGAATAGCCCATCTGCCGGCTTTCCAGCGCCAGTTCGCGTGTCTCGCGGCTGGCGCGGTGTTGTTCGGCAAGCTCCTGCAGGCGTGTCCAGTCGCATTCGTCCGCTGCACGGCAATGCGCAAGCAGCAGCGGTGCTTCGAAACGGGCGAGGTTCAGCTGCAACTGATCGACCAACCAACGTTCGGCGCTGCTTTCGTCATGCACCAGGCCGCTGTCGATGGCCCACTCCAGGCCTTGCGAGTAGCTGTAGCCGCCAATGGGCAGCTGCGGGCTGGCCAGGCGCAGCAATGCCCAGGCCGGTTTCATGCCCAGGCCTTGGTGCGTGCAGTCGACGTGGTTCGGCTCACTTGCGCACACCGAACTGGTGCAGGCGCGGGCCGTAGTTGAATTCCTCGTCGCCATGATGGGAGTGGTGATGACCACCGCCATAGGCGCCCTGCTCGGGCTGGTAGGGGGCCTCGACGGCTTCGACCGTGGCGCCGAGTTGTTCGAGCATGGCCTTGAGCACGTAGTCGTCGGGCAGGCGCAGCCAGCCGTCGCCCAACTGCAGGGCGACGTGGCGGTTACCCAAGTGATAGGCAGCGCGCATCAGCTCGAAGGGGCTGGCGCAGGTGACGTGCAACAGGGGTTCGGGCTTGGCGCGCACGCGCACGACACGGCCGTCCTTGGCTTGCAGGCATTCGCCATCGGCCAACGCGGCCTGACCGCGTTCGAGGAACAGGCCGACCTCCTCGCCATCGATGGTGAAGCAGCGCAGGCGACTTTTGCTGCGCGCCTCGAAGGTCAGTTCCAGTTCGGTATCGAAGGCGGCCTGTGGCGCGATTCGGGAGTGGATCACCAGCATGCGTATCTATTCCGGAGCAATATGCCCGGAAATAGTGCAAGTGGCTTGCCAAGGCGCAAGCGTGCCGCAGCGCGGCGCATTTCGGCGGCCTGTGGATAACTTGGCGGGATGGTCAGGATTTATTTGGTGCGTTTCTGTTGGTGATGCACGATTGTGGTGCGCTTTAGCTGGGAGGCTTACCCAGACCCAGCCAATGCTTGCCACCCACCATGATGAAGCGCAACTGCTGGATGATCTTGGCTTCGGCGCTGAGATGCGCGGGCAGGGATTCGGCGGGCGGGTCGATCAGTTCGGGCAGGGTGGCGAACACGGTCTTGACCACCAGATCCGAAACCACATCGAGCGCTGCATCATCGAGGTGCGGCATGCGGTTCATCAACTTGAGGTCGGCGGTCAGATCGCTGGTGATGCGCTCGCGCAGAGCTGCGATGGCCTGGCGTACGGGTTGTGAACCGCCGTACTGCTCGCGGGCGAGGAACAGAAACTGGCCGTGGTTGGCGGCGACCTCGGCCAGGAAGATGCGCACCGAGGCGTCGATCATGCCGCGCATCTCGAACTCGTGGCGGCGCACCTGGCGAATCGCCGCGCGGAAGGTCTCGCCGACTTCCGCCACCAGTGCCAGGCCCAGTTCGTCCATGTCGGCGAAGTGGCGATAGAAGCCGGTCGGCACGATGCCGGCGACGCGCGTCACTTCACGCAGGCTCAGGCTGCCGAAGCCGCGTCCACTCTCCATCAGGGTGAGCGCGGCGTCCATCAGGGCCTGGCGGGTCTGCTGCTTCTGTTCGGAGCGTGGTGTCATGCGAAATCGGGTCATTGAGTGAAGGCGCACTCTAGCAAATGCGGGCAGAGAGCGTCGAACCGCAGCATGTATTTCAGTGAACAAGTGTTGACTGAGTGTCGGGTGCCTGCGAGCATTGTGAACACTTGTTCACTGGAGATTGGCGATGGCCTTGCTTCCTCTGTCTCTTGCTCGGCGTCTAGACGCTTTGCTGCAGCCTTTGCGCTATCTGTGCAGAAATGGCTGGCTGCGCGAGGGCGATGTCGATTTCTTCCTGCGGCTCATTCATCCGGTATTGCGCCTGAACCGGATATTGGCGCATGTCGAGGCGCGGCGCTGGGTCGCCGAAGACATGCTGGCGCTGACCCTGCGCTGCAATGGCAATGCCCGTGGCTGGCGCGCCGGACAGCATGTGCAGCTCTATCTGGAGCTGGATGGTGTAAGGCATGGGCGCAGTTACAGCCTGACTGCGGTGAGGCACGATGGTTGTATCGAGCTGGCGATCAAGCGCCATCCCGGCGGCCGTATGTCCAATACCTTGCTCGATCGGCTCGAGGTGGGCCAGGTGCTGGAGTTGGCGGCGGCCTTTGGCGAGTTGCAGTGGCCGAGCGATGCCCGGCCGGTGTTGCTGGTCGCCGCCGGTAGCGGCATTACGCCGCTGCTTGGCCTACTCCGCGATGCCCTGGCGCGTGGTTTCAGTGCGCCGGTGATGTTGCTGCATCAGGTGCGTTATCGCGCCCAGCGTGCCTATGTCGAGGAGTTGCAGACGCTGGCTGAACGTCATCCCAATCTGCAACTGCGCTGGGCATTGAGTGGAGAGGGCGGTGAACGGCTCAGCGCGACGGGCCTGGCGCAACTGCCGGGTGCTCATCTGCTGGGCTGTGGCCCTCAGGGTTTCGTCGAGCAGTTGCGGCAGTGGTGGTTGGCGGGCGAGCGGGACGGCAGCCTGCAACTGGAAAGTTTCACCCCCCTGCGTGCGGTGCCTGTCGAGGAGGGCGGTGAGGTTCGTCTTGGCTTCGCTCGCAGCCGCCAGCAGGTATCGGGCAACAGCGCCTTGAGTCTGCTGGAGCAGGCCGAGGCCAACGGCCTGCGCCCTGCGCATGGTTGTCGGCAGGGCATTTGCGCCAGCTGCACCTGCACGTTGCTGGCGGGCACCGTGCGCGATCTGCGCAGCGGCGCGTTGTTTGCCGAGCCTGAGCAGCCCATTCGTCTGTGCGTCAGCGCCCCGCATGGGGATGTGGAGATCGACCTGTGAATACCCGTCCTGATCGTGAGTTGAATGCCGCCGAGCTCGACGCATTCGGTAGGGAACTGGACACGCTGCGCCAGCGCACTCTGGCCAATCTGGGCGAGGCCGATGCCCGCTACATCCGCCGAGTGCGAGGTGTTGTGCGGCTGTGCTGCTGGAGTGGCCGTGCGCTGTTGATGCTGGGCTGGTTCCCGCCAACCTGGCTGCTCGGCACCTTGCTGCTAGGCCTGGGCAAGATTCTCGAGAACATGGAGCTGGGCCATAACGTGATGCATGGCCAGTACGACTGGATGAACGACCCGGAATTCACCGGGCGCCAGTATGAGTGGGACATCGTTGGGCCGGCCGATTTCTGGCGGCACACCCACAACCACATCCATCACACCTACACCAATGTGCTGGGTATGGATGACGACGTCGGCTATGGCGTGGTGCGTTTGTTCCCGGAACAGCGCTGGAAACCCTTCTATCGCTGGCAGCCACTGTGGGTAACGATCCAGGCACTGCTGTTCCAGTACGCCGTGGCGATCCAGCATCTGCGTCTGGACAAGCTGGTCAAGGGGCGTATCAGCAAGGAAGAAGTGCGGCCACTGGTGCGTCAGTTCGGCGCCAAACTGGCGCGGCAATGGGTGAAGGATTATCTGGTATTTCCGTTGCTCGCCCTGCTACTCGGTGCCAATGCTCTGGCCGTGCTGACAGGTAATCTGGTGGCTAACCTGCTGCGTAACCTGTGGACGTTTCTGGTGATCTTCTGCGGGCATTTCACCGAAAAGGCGGCGGTGTTTGCGCCCGAAATTCTCGAAGGGGAAACGCGTGGGCACTGGTACCTGCGCCAGTTGCGCGGCTCGAGCAACCTCTCCGGCGGGCCGCTGCTGCATGTTCTCACCGGCAACCTCAGCCATCAGATCGAGCATCACCTGTTCCCGGATCTGCCGGCGCGGCGTTATGCCGAGTTGGCGCGCGAGGTACGTCTGATTGCCGAGCGTTATGGCCAGCACTACAACTGCGGGACATTACGGGGTCAGTTCTGGACGGTGCTGCGGCGGGTCTGGATCTATCGTTTGCCGGTTGCTGGGTAACAGAAATGAAAAAGCCCAGCTCGTGCTGGGCTTTGGAGATGGGTCTGGCTTCAGACCACTTTGTTACGCTCGATCATGCGATCGATGACACGGTCAGAACCGCCGTCAGCAACGAGGTTGGCGTTGTTGCGCTCGATCATGTGTTCGATGACACGATCAGAACCACCGTCAGCAACGAGGCTGGCGTTGTTGCGTTCGATCATGCGCTCGATGACGCGATCAGAACCACCGTCAGCAACCAGGCTGGCGTTGTTGCGCTCGATCATGCGTTCGATAACGCGGTCGGAACCGCCATCAGCGACGACGTTGCTCTTGTTGCGGTCGATCATGCGATCGATGACGCGATCAGAACCACCGTCAGCAACCAGGCTGGCGTTGTTGCGCTCGATCATGCGTTCGATGACGCGGTCGGAACCGCCATCGGCGACGACGTTGCTCTTGTTACGGTCGATCATGCGATCGATGACACGATCAGAACCACCGTCAGCAACCAGGCTGGCGTTGTTGCGCTCGATCATGCGCTCGATAACGCGGTCGGAACCACCATCGGCAACCGTGCTAAGGATGCTGGATTGCTGGCTGTTGTCTTTGGCTTCACCAGCCAGAGGTGCCGGTGCGCTGCTTGGCAGGGCAAAAGCGCTGGTGGTCAGGATGCTCAGGGCCAGGGCGGTCAGGGTCAGTTTGGTTTTCATGTCGGTGTCTCCCGTGTGGAGTCAGAAAGTGGCTACGGGATGAATTGTTGAGGACATGGCCGCAGATAAGAACTTGACTGACCTGATAGTGAACATCGATGCCCTCAATACTTGATTAGAGGGCTCTAGGACGTGGCTTCTGGTGAGCCATCAAGCACGCATCGGGGCGTTCTCATGGTGTCGCGCAGGGGCTCGGGCGCGCGTATGCTTGGCGACTTTTGCTGGGGCGTCATCGATTCGTGCCCTTTTTGCAGTACACCGGAGGCTGGTTCACCGATGCTCGCGGCACAGGCAATTCTGCCGATTTTCGCTCTGATCGTTCTTGGCTACCTGTTGGGTTGGCGCCAGTGGCTCACGGCTGAGTCGGCGTCTGGGCTGGCCAATATCACCTTCAAGCTGTTCATGCCGACGCTGCTGTTCGCCGGCATCGCCAAGGCTTCGCTGGCCGAAGGCCTTTCGCCGATGTTGCTGTTGGCCTACTACCTGCCGGTGCTGCTGGTATTCACTCTGGTCAACGTGCTGGCCCATTGGCGTCGAGGCAGTGCTTCACCGCTGGGGCTGGTTGCGGCGTTCTCCAACAACGTGCTGGTGGGCATCCCGCTGATTGCCAGCCTGATGGGGGCCGATGGGCTGGTCTATGTCTTTGCCATCCTGGTGCTGCACAGCCTGACACTGTTCTCCCTGCACAGTTTCTATGCCGCCTTCGGCAGCCAGGAGCGCGTCGACGGCCGCGCATTGCTGAAGAACCTGGCCAACCCGATGATCATCGGCCTGCTACTGGGCGCGCTGCTCAATATCTCTGGGCTGGTGGTGCCGGACAGTCTCTGGCGTGTGGTCACCTGGCTGGGACAGGCGGCCTTGCCCTGTGCACTGATCGTGCTCGGCGCGAGTCTGTCGCGCTATCGCCTGCGTCCGACGACCGAGGCCTGGGGGCTGACTTTCGCCAAGCTGGCGCTGTTCCCGAGCTTGGTCTGGCTGTTGAGCGGTCTGCTGCCAGGATTGAACGACTCCGCGCGTACGGTGCTGGTGCTGCTGGCAGCCTGCCCCAGCGGAGTCAATGTCATGGCGTTCTGCCGCACGGCTGAGGACAACCGCAGCGTCAGCGCCGCGATATCGCTGTCGACCCTGTTGTCGGCGCTGACGCTGCCGTTGTGGATGACGGGGATGGGCCTCTGAAGGCCCGCGCTTTGCGACCCTGAACGGGGGAGAGGGATCAGTCTGAGATGATCTGGCTGAAGCGCAGCAGATAACCATCCGGATCCTGCAGCATGAACTGGCGCACTTTCAGCAGTTGGGCCCCTGCCTGGTAGGACACGTCTTCCAGCGGCAGCCTCGGGCGCTGGTCTGACTGCAGCAGCCGCTGGTGCAGCCGTTCAATGTCATCCACGGTTATTTGCAGATTGATGCCCCTGCCTAATGGTGCATCGAGTGGGCCGACGACCCAGGGATCATCGCTGTCCAGGTTGTCGGCAATCTGCTCCAGCATGAGCGCCGCCTCTCCCAGGCCAATCGCGACGAACCCCTGCTCTACACGCTCGAACAGAACCTTGAAGCCCAGCAAGTCGCAATAGAAACCAAGGCTGGTGGACAGGTTGTGCACCAGTAACTCCGGGGTCAATGCAGGCAAGGGCCGGGACATGGCTTTACTCGTCAGCCTCAGCTGCTTTCAGCGCTTCGAGCGACGGTGCGGCGTAGATACCCACCTCGACCGCCAGTTCCATCACCCGTTGCAGGTCGTTGGCATACACCAATACGGCTTGCAGCTCGTCATCCAGCGGCTCGCTTAGATCCACCAGTACATAGCCGCCGGTTTCCGGTGACAGCGCCGAGAGCTGTACCTGGATGCGATTGAGTGCCTTGAGTGGTTCGGTCTTGGCCAACTGCTTGGGCTTGAGCACGAACTGCACCTGTGGGCCGAAGGACTCGGTGATGTGCTGGAACAGCTCTTCATAGCTGTCGGCCTGGAACAGCACGGTTTCCGGCAGGCTGCCGATGACCACCCATTCGCCCAGAGGAATGGGGAAGTCGTCGTCGTAGTTGATATCCGGGTTGGCAGCCAGGAAGGCGGTCGGATCGGCATAAGCCTGCGCGGCCTCGTCAGCGATGCGCGCGATTTCGTCCTCGGGCAGGCAGCCGGAGCTTATCTTGGCGATCAGTTCTTCCAGCTGGGCTTTCATCGGGTGGTTCCTCGGGATGGACTTGGGGCAAGAATATTATCGCCTGGGTAGGGTGCGCTGTGCGCACCAGAGCATCGGTAATCGGTGCGCATGGCGCACCCTGCGCTCTGAACAATCATTCACCGTCACTCCCGCACAGGCGGGAGTCCAGTGTTGTTATCGTTTTGGGTTCCCGCCTGCGCGGGAACGACGAAAGAATACATCAGCCGTAGCGCTTCTTGGCTTCGATGGCCAGACCGCTGCCAATACTGCCGAAGGTGTTGCCTTCCACGCTGCGGGCATTCGGCAGCATGGCCGCCACGCTCTGGCGCAGCGCGGGTACGCCGCTGGACCCGCCGGTGAAGAACAGGGTGTCGACCTGGTCGGCACTGATACCGGCATCGGCCAGTAGCTGATTCAGGCTGGCGCGGATGCGTTCCAGCAGTGGCTCGATGGCGTTCTCGAACAGGGGGCGGGTCAGCTCGGCGACCAGGCCCGGTTCGACGCGCGACAGATCAATCGGGCGTGCGTCCTGTTCACTGAGGGCGATCTTGCTTTCTTCCACCTGCATCGCCAGCCAATGCCCGGCGCGCTGTTCGATCAAACCGAACAGGCGGTCGATGCCGGTGGCGTCGACGATGTCGTAACGCATGTTCTGCAGGGCGAGCTGGGTCTTCTGCGCGTAGAGCGCGTTGATGGTGTGCCAGGTAGCCAGGTTGAGGTGGTAGCTGGTGGGCATGAAGGCGTCGCTCTTCATCCGGCTGCCGTAGCCGAACAGCGGCATCACTCCTGCCAGCGACAACTGCTTGTCGAAGTCGGTACCGCCGATGTGTACGCCGCCGGTGGCGAGAATATCGCCCTGGCGCTCGGCCAAGTGATGGCGCTCAGGCGCCAGGCGCACCAGGGAGAAGTCCGAGGTACCGCCGCCGATGTCGACGATCAGCACCAGCTCCTCGCGATCCAGCCCCGACTCGTAGTCGAAGGCCGCGGCGATGGGTTCGTACTGGAACGATACGTCCTTGAAACCAAGCTTGTGTGCGACGGCCACCAGGGTGTTCTGCGCCTCCTGATCGGCCACCGGGTCATCATCGACGAAGAATACCGGGCGGCCCAGTACCACTTCCTCGAAGGGCCGTTCGGCCTGGGCCTCGGCGCGCTTCTTCAACTCGCCGATGAAGAAACCGAGCAGATCCTTGAACGGCAGGGCGCTGCCCAGCACGGTGGTCTCGCTCTTCAGTAGCTTGGAGCCCAGCAGGCTTTTCAGCGAGCGCATCAGGCGGCCTTCGTAGCCTTCCAGATACTCGTGCAGGGCCAGACGACCATAGACCGGGCGGCGCTCTTCGGTATTGAAGAAGATCACCGAGGGCAGGGTGATCTTGCCGTCTTCGAGTACCAGCAGACTGTCCTCGCCGGGGCGCAACCAGCCAACGGTGGAGTTGGAGGTACCGAAGTCGATGCCGCAGGCGCGGGCGGGAGTGGAAAAGGACATGGTGCAGGCCGCCAGAAAAATTACCGGGAAAAATGACGACGTCGCATCGCGACGACCCGGAAGGTGACGGCCCGTTACAGGCGGCCGGCAAAAACGGCCGCGTATTCTATGTCAGAGCGACGGTTTGCGCCGCTCTTTCGCGCAGGATCAGGATGGTAGGTCGATGTTCTCTTCGCGCTTCTGTTTCCACTGCGACCACTCAAAGCCCAGTACCACCAGCAACGACAGGGCGAAGGGCAGCAACAGGTAGAAGACGCGGAACACGATCAGTGCGGCGAGTACGTCGGCTGCGGGAATTTCCGGCAGGGCGGCGAGGAAGGTCACTTCCAGTACGCCAAGACCTCCTGGCGCATGTGACAGCAGAGCCAGGGAGAAGGAGGCGAGGAACACGCCGAGCACCACCAGGTAGCCCGGATGATTATCGGCCGGCAGGGCGAAATAGATGATCGCCGCAGCGCACAGCAGCTCCAGCGGGCCTGCCAGCAACTGGCGGCCAACGATGGGCAGGCGTGGGTATTCAACGTGCAGCTTGCCCAGTGTCCAGGGTTTGAACTGGCGCCAGGAGCCGAGTACGTAGAGGGCGACCAGTGTCAGCAGGGTCGAACCGATGATCATGGAAATCAGCGGTGTGACGTCGATCACGCGGTGGATCAGGTCGGGTTGGGCGATCAGTACGCAACCACTGGCGAAGATGGTGCCAAGTGCGAAAGTGAAGGAGCAGAACACGATCAGGATACCGATTTCCTGCGGTGTCAGTCCTTTGGTGCGATAGGCCCGATAGCGCACCACAGCACCGGAAAATACCGAGGCGCCGATATTGTGGGCCAGGGCGTAGGTGGTAAAGGAACAGAGGGTGATGAAGCGCCAGGAAATCTTTCGGCCCAGGTGGGCGACGGCGATGCGGTCGTACCAGGCCAGTGCCCAATAGGCACCGAGCGTGGCGCTGGCTGCCAGCAACCAATTGGTGTGGCTGATCGCGCGCAGGCTGTCAGCAATCTCGTCGAGGGAGATGTTGCGCAATTCGCGGTAGAGCAGGAAGCAGGACAGCACTACGGCGCCAAGACCAATCAGCGACCAGATCAGATCGCTGCGTTTCAGTTTGGGTTTGGCTTCAACAACGGACACTGCAACTCCTCACTCGATAGGCCCATGAGGCGGTGAAGACGGGCCGTACGCCCCTATCGAGGCTACTGTTCATCGGCTTTGTGGGCCGGTTATGCGGGCGCGCGGACGTGTCATGCCCGCTCAGCGCGCTGCGCAGTATCACGGAGGCGCGGCAGATGCTCAACCGCTATGCGCATTTGCGGCGTTACCGAGTATGTCCTCGCAGGGGGTGTGGATATCCGCGAGCGAGGATTCACACCCAGGCCAGTGTGATTGCGGCCAGTACGGCATAGCGTCCGGCCTTGGCCAGGGTGACGATCAGCAGAAAGCGCCATAGGGGTTCGCGCATCACGCCGGCCACAAGGGTCAGCGGATCGCCGATCACTGGCATCCAGCTTAGCAGCAGTGACCAGCGGCCATAGCGGGCATACCAGGCCTGCGCCTGTTGCAGGCGTGCGTCGCTGACAGGAAACCAACGACGCTGACGATAGTGTTCGAGGGAGCGCCCGAGCAGCCAATTGACCCAGGAGCCCAGTACGTTGCCGGCGGTGGCGACCGTGAGCAGCGTCCAGGTGGCATGAGCGCCGCCGAGCAGCAGCGCCACCAGCACGGCCTCCGATTGCAGGGGCAGCAGGGTGGCGGCGAAGAACGCGGAAAGGAACAGGCCCAGGTAGGCGGAGGTGGCCAGCATGGGGTCAGTCGGTCAGGACTGGCGTTCCTGGGGATTGGCCATGATCTCTTCCAGGCTGAGTCCGGTCAGGCCGTTAATGGTTTTCCACAGGTAGTAGAAGATGGTCATCAGCATGATCATCGACGGAATGGCGATCATCGGATAACTGAGCAAGGTCATGCGCCCGAGTTCGTCGTTGAAGGCCTCGGTGCCGGCCGGGCTGATCACGATCCATTTGGCCAGCACGTAGTTCATGAACGAGGAGAAGAAGAAGGTGCCGCTGAGCCAGTAGGTGGCGCGCATCAGCCGTGTTTCGAAGTGCTCGACATGGCCGCCCTGTTCCAGACGTTCGTGAATCTTGTCGACATTGAGCACCGATTTGTTGAACAGCAAAGTACGAATCAGCGGATAACGGGTTCGAGTCGAGACCAGCACGGCGATGCCGATCAGGCCGGGGATCAGTGCTTCCTTGACGGCCAGCCACTGGGTATCGAGTTTGAGCAGACCGATACCGCCGGTCAGCGCGACGCTGATCAGGCCGAGCAGTGCGATGAAGTTGAACTTGCGGTACTTGATCAATTCGAACGCGCCCCAGGCCAGGGGGAAGGCCAGTGCCAGGATCAGCGCGCCGTCGGCCCCCAGGCGGTGCTCGCCACTGAGCTTCATCAGGATGAAGGAGGGAATCAGGATGCTGATGGCCAGATCGATCAGAGGGCGGGGCTTGTGCGTCGGGGTACGGCTGTCTGTAGTGGCGGTCATAGCGGCTGGAGTCTGCGTAGGAGGCCAGATGATCGCCTGCCTGGCGCGCCAGAGCTAGTCCGACCGTCGGCGTCGAGTGTGAAAAAGTATGAGTCGACAGCTTGGCGACAGGCGCCATGGCCTTGTGGGGTGATGCTAAAGTGATGGCGTGGAGTGGGAGTTCAGCATGCCAAGAGTCATCTCCTTTTTCTGCCTGCTGTTGGGCGTGGCTGCACTGACACCAGTGCCGGGCTGGGCGCGTGACTGTGTCGGCCTGGTGCCGGCTGGCGCTTCGGCGTTCTGGACTGAACTGGAGGCTGGTGCGCGCCGGGCTGTGGAAACGCTCGAGTTGGATCTATACACCCGTGGCCCCAGCCAGGAGGGTAGCGTCGAGGTTCAGTTGCAACTGATCGAGCGGGTCGTCGCGCGTGGTTGCAAGGCGCTGGTCATCGCGCCAGCCGGTGAGGCTATTGCGGGGCGAGTCGCCGCGTTGCGCGAGCAGGGTATCGCCACGGTTTACGTTGACCGTGATATCGGCGGTGAAGGGGCCTACGCCCTGGTGGCTACCGACAACTTCCTCGCCGGGCAACTGGCCGCAATGCAGTTGGCAGAACTGCTGGGTGGTCAGGGCCGGGTCGCCTTGTTGCGTCTGCGGCAGAATCTGCACTCGACGCAAGAGCGCGAGCGTGGATTTCTCATGGCGGCAGAGGCTGCTGGTTTGCAGGTGGTATTGGATGCCTACCTGGGCGATGACCGGCAGAGCATTGCCGATGCTCTCGGTGAGCGGCTATCGCAGCTCGATGGTCTGTTCAGCCCCAACGGCACCAGCACCCGCGCTACGCTGGCAGCCTTGCGCCAACTGGGCAAGGCTGGACAACTGAAATTTGTCGGCTTCGATGGCGGTGACCTGTTATTCGAAGCGCTGCAGGAGGGGCAGATTCAGGCTCTGTTGCTGCAGCAACCACAGGCCATGGGTGAACAGGCGGTGCGCCTGGCCTACAGGGCCTTGCGCGGTGAGCCCGCGGCCTCGCGTTTTGAATTGCTGTTGGAGCCGAAGGTGTTGCAAGGCACGGATCAGGCAGGGCACGCCGTGCCAGAGCGGTCTTGGTGATGGACGAGTCAGCCATTTATGATCACTGCCGTGGGCGTCCTGAATGGGCTGTAGGGTGCGCTGTAGACGGTGGCGAGCGATGATCAGGATGTGCTGGGCCGGTGTTCTGTGGCTGCTTTGCAGCCTGAGCATGACCCTGTGCGCCAGCGAGTTGCGCCTGTATACCGAAGACTACCGACCATTGAGCTACTTCGAAGAGGGCAAGCCGGGCGGCATGGCTGTGGCAGTGGTCGACGAGCTGATCCGGCGTACGGGCGAGTCCGCACGTATTGAAATGGTGCCCTGGACGCGTGGCTATCATCAGGTGCGCCAGCAAGCCGATACGGCACTGTTCGCTACCGTGCGCACGCCACCGCGCGAGGCTTTGTTCCAGTGGGTCGGGCCGATTACACGCGGTCAGACGCGTTTCTATAGCCTCAAGGATTCTGCTGTCAGCATCGGCAGTCTGGAGGAGCTGCGGCAGGTCGGGGTTCTGGCGGTGCCCAAGCAGTGGTACAGCTACGAGTTGCTGGCCGAGCAGGGGCTGGACAATCTCTATGGTGTACCGACTCCGCAGGACATGCTGCGCATGTTCCGCCATGGCCGGGTCAAGCTGCTGCTCGCCGACACCCTGATGCTTGACGGCATGCTGGCGGAACAGGGCATGCGCGCCGAGCAGCTGCAGGAGCAGTTCGACCTGATGCCCAGTGATTCCTATATCGCCTTCTCCCCCCAGACCGACCCCGAGCGCGTGGCGCGCTGGCAGCAGGCATTGCAGCAGATGCGTCAGGACGGCAGCCTGGAGCGACTTTATCGGTACTGGTTTCCGACTGCCGACGAGCAGACCATTGCTGATTTGCTCAATGTCGATTGAGCGGCCTGCGGATCGCCTACGTGCTTGCTAGTCTGCACTGATGGGAGGGGGTGGATGAAGCATCAGGTGCTGTGCTCGTTGTTGTCCTGCTGGCTGGTCGCGCTGTGTCCGCCGGTGCTGGCCGAGTTGCGCCTGTTCACCGAAGCAGCACCGCCCATGAGTTTCATGCGCGATGGTGAACTGAGCGGTCTGTCGGTGGAGGTCGTCAGAGCCCTGCTGGCGCGAACCGGTGACAGCGCCAGTATCGAGTTGCTGCCCTGGACGCGCGCAATGCATCTGGTTCAACAGCAGGCCGACACGGCTTTGTTTTCCACCGTGCGTACGCCGGAGCGTGAAGGAAAATTCCAATGGGTGGGGCCCATCGTGGTTGGCACTACCAGCTTCTACTCGCTGAAATCTCACGGTCTGAGTATCGATAGCATGGCGCAGGCAGCTGCCACCGGGCCGCTGGCGCTGCCCAAACAGTGGTATACCTTCGAGATTCTTGGCGCCCATGGATTCGACAATCTCTACGGTGTGCCCAGCTCCAAGCAGATGATGACCATGCTCAAGCATGGTCGGGTGCAACTGATTGCCACCGAAGATCTGACGCTGGCCGGCGAGTTGGCCAGTGTCGGATTGAGGCCCGCCGATGTCACCGCGCACTTGCCGTTCATGCGTTCGGCCTATTACATCGCCTTCTCGCTGCCCACTTCGGCCGAGCGGGTCGCGCGCTGGCAACAGGCGTTACGGCAGATACACGAGGACGGCAGCCTGGCTGCCATTCTCCAGCGCTGGCTACCGCAAGCCGAATTGCCGCCGCTGCAGCCGTAGCGAGTGATCCTGCTGATCGCTAACCTGTGACCTTCCTCCTCGTCGAATTTCCTCCATGCCTCGCACGCCACCCTCACTCGATCTTGCCAGCCGCGCCCGCTTCTTCGAGCACCTGTGCGTGATGGAGCGGGCAGGTGTGCCGGTGGAGCAGGCATTGGCCAGTATTCAGTTGGGGGCTCGTCACGAGCAGGCACTCAGGCGCTTGCGGCAGTCGGTGGCAGCGGGGCGTGACCTGGCGAGTTCTGGCCAGTTGAGTGGCGTATTCACGCCACTGGAAACCGCCCTGCTGCGCGCAGGCCAGGAGGCCGGAAACCTGGCACTCATACACGAGCAATTGGCGCAGCGATACGCTGTCCAAGCACGGCAAACCAGTGAACTCAAGGCGCGCTTGCTGATGCCGGCTGGCGTGCTGATTCTGGCGCTGATGGTCGAACCGCTCCCGGCGCTGGTCGGTGGTGCGCTTGGGTTGGGTGGATACCTGGCTGCTGTGCTGCTGCCGTTGTTCTGCCTGCTGATCGTGTATGTCGCTACCCGTGGTCTGTGGCGTCGCTGGCAGTTGCGGCGGGGTGCCGAACCAGGGTGGATCGATGATCTGCTGCTGTCCCTGCCGCTACTCGGCAGCCTGCAGCGCCGTGCGGATCTGCGCAATTTCTGCGACAGTCTGGGGTTGTTGCTGGAGGCGGGCATGCCGGTGCTCGATGCGTTGCCGCGCGCTTGCAGTACCTTGAGCAACCCTCGTCTGCGGCGGGATTTCGCCAATCTGGCGCCGCGGGTCGCCGCCGGACAGTCACTGACGCGTGCCTTCGATGCCCTGCCTCTGCCGGGGAAAGCCATGCTCGTCGCGGTTCTCAATACCGGTGAGGCGACCGGCCGACCAGGAGAGGCGCTGCTACGTTTCGCCCGGATACAGGCGCAGCAGCTGGCCGCGAGCCAGCAACTGCTGGCGACCTGGCTGCCGCGCCTATTCTACCTGGCGGTAGCCGGGTGGATGGCGCATAGCCTGCTCACAGGGGCTGGGTTCTTTCCCATGCTGCCCGAGGGGCTGGCTGGCCGATAATTTGCTGGTCATCGATCACGTCGATGAGCTGAAAGCTGGGCGCAAGTGCCTTGCGCTAGGATTCGCCACGTCTACGCCATTACTAAAAAGAGAAAAAAGCGATTCAACTGACTTTGGAATACGCCCCATGCCCATCCTTCAACGTGCATCCCATCATGAGTTGCGCAGTGCCTTTCGTGCTCTGCTGGCTTCCAACCGCTGTTATCACACCGCTTCGGTTTTCGACCCGATGTCGGCCCGCATCGCTGCCGATCTCGACTTCGAGGTCGGCATCCTCGGGGGCTCCGTCGCTTCCCTGCAGGTGCTCGGTGCGCCTGATTTCGCCCTGATCACCCTGAGCGAGTTCGTCGAGCAGGCCGCGCGCATTGGCCGCGTGGCGCGTCTGCCGGTGATCGCCGATGCCGACCACGGCTACGGCAACGCGCTCAACGTGATGCGCACCGTGGTCGAGCTGGAACGCGCCGGCGTCGCCGCACTGACCATCGAAGATACGTTGCTGCCAGCACAATTCGGCCGCAAGTCCACCGACCTGATCTCCATCGAGGAAGGCGTCGGCAAGATCCTCGCTGCGCTGGAAGCACGCGTCGATCCGGATCTGGCGATCATCGCCCGTACCCATGCCGGCGTGCTTGAGGTGGATGAAGTGATCCGCCGCACCCGTGCCTACGAGGCTGCTGGTGCCGATGGCATCTGCCTGGTCGGGGTCAAGGACTTCGCCCACCTGGAGCAGATCGCCGAAGGCCTCAAGGTGCCGCTGATGCTGGTCACCTACGGTAACCCGGAGCTGCGCGACAACGAGCGCCTGGCGCGCCTGGGCGTGCGTATCGTGGTCAACGGTCATGCCGCCTATTTCGCTGCGATCAAGGCCACCTACGACTGCCTGCGCGAGCAGCGCGGCGCTCAGCCGTGCGACCTCAATGCCACCGAGCTGACCCACAAGTACACCATGCCCGAGGATTACATTCTCTGGGCCAAGGAGTTCATGGAAGTCCGCGAATAGCCTCCCTCGACGGGCAGCACTTGCACTTCGCATTCCCCGGGCGCATATCTGTCCGGTGAGTGCGAGGAGGTTGAGCATGGCCAGCGGTTGGGCGAACGACGACGCGGTACAGGAGCAGATCGACAGCAGCATCGAGGACGCCGTCGCGCGTGCTCGTAGCCAGTTGCCGAAAGGTGAGAGCCTGCGTCACTGCGAGGAGTGCGATGCTGTCATTCCCGAGGCGCGTCGCCAGGCCATTCCCGGCGTGCGCCTGTGCGTCAACTGTCAGGCCGAGCACGACCGGGAGAATGCTGCTTTCACCGGATACAACCGTCGCGGTAGCAAGGACAGCCAATTGCGTTGATCCGCCAGCGGGGCACCTATCCATGAACTGACGGTCTAGTGCTACTACGACCGTGACTCAGGAAGAGGTGCCTGCATGACGATTTTCGAAGCCCTACGCATCAGCCACGACATCCAGCGCGACCTGGCGCAGAAACTGGTCGCCACCCGTGGCGACAGTGCCGAGCGCCACGCCTTGTTCTCTCAGCTCAAGCAGGAGCTGGCCGTGCATTCGGTGGCCGAAGAGCGGCATTTCTACATCACCCTGATGCAGCAGGACGCAGGTGTCGACCTGTCGCGCCATGCAATTGCCGAGCATCACGAGATGGACGAAATGATCGAAGATCTGGAGGAGACCGACCCCAGCAGTCCGAGCTGGCTGGCGCAAGCCAAAGCGCTGGCGGAGAAGGTCGAGCATCATCTCAAGGAAGAGGAGCGCACCTTCTTTCAGATGGCCGGGAAGCTGCTCAGCGACAAGCAGAAAGAGCGCTTGGCCGGTGATTACCTGAGTGCCTACGACGAGATGAAGCAGGCCTCCTGAATGAGCTAGCCTGAATGGTAATGGCGTTTTTCACCCGCCCTACAGGTTTGCGCAGGCGAGCAATCGCCTTCCCGTAGGGCGGGTGAAACCGGCCATTGTTGTCTCAGCCAGTCATTTCAGAACAGGAAATACCGCTGCGCCATCGGCAGCACTTCGGCCGGCTCGCACCAGAGCAGCTGGCCGTCGGCCTTGACCTGGTAGTTCTGCGGGTCGACCTCGATATCCGGCAGGTAGCCGTTGTGGATCAGGTCGGTCTTCTGCACCTCGCGGCAGCCTTTGACCACACCGATCTTCTTCTTCAGCCCAAGCTGCTCGGGCACGCCTGCGTCGAACGCCGCCTGGCTGATAAAGGTGATGCTGGTGGCATGACGGCTGCCGGCGTAGCTGGCGAACATCGGCCGGTAGTGCACCGGTTGCGGCGTTGGGATCGAGGCGTTGGCGTCGCCCATCAGGCTGGCGGCAATCGCCCCGCCTTTTAGGATCAGCGTCGGCTTGACGCCGAAGAAAGCCGGGCGCCACAACACCAGATCGGCCCACTTGCCCACTTCGATGGAGCCCACTTCATGGCTGATGCCGTGGGTGATGGCCGGGTTGATGGTGTATTTGGCGATGTAGCGCTTGGCGCGGAAGTTGTCGTTGCCGGGGGCGTCCTCGGGCAGGGCGCCGCGCTGCTTCTTCATCTTGTCGGCGGTCTGCCAGGTGCGTGTGATGACCTCGCCGACACGGCCCATGGCCTGGCTGTCGGAACTGATCATGGAGAATGCGCCGAGGTCGTGGAGGATGTCCTCAGCCGCAATCGTTTCGCGGCGGATGCGGCTCTCGGCAAAGGCCACGTCCTCAGCGATGCTCGGGTCGAGGTGGTGGCAGACCATGAGCATGTCCAGATGCTCGTCGATGGTATTGCGGGTGAACGGGCGTGTCGGGTTGGTCGAGGACGGCAGCACATTGGGGAAGCCGCAGGCCTTGATGATGTCCGGGGCGTGGCCGCCGCCAGCACCCTCGGTGTGATAGGTGTGGATGGTGCGGCCCTTGAACGCGCCGAGGGTGGTCTCGACAAAGCCGGACTCGTTCAGCGTGTCGGTGTGGATCGCCACCTGCACGTCGTATTCATCGGCGACCGACAGGCAGTTGTCGATGGCCGCCGGGGTGGTGCCCCAGTCCTCGTGCAGCTTCAGGCCGATGGCGCCGGCCTTGACCTGCTCGATCAACGGCTCCGGCAGCGAGGCGTTGCCCTTGCCGGTGAAGCCCAGGTTCATCGGGAAGGCGTCGGCGGCCTGGAGCATGCGCGCCATGTGCCACGGCCCGGAGGTGCAGGTGGTGGCGTTGGTGCCGGTGGCCGGGCCGGTGCCGCCGCCGATCATGGTGGTGACGCCGCTCATCAACGCTTCTTCGATCTGCTGCGGGCAGATGAAGTGGATGTGGGTGTCGATGCCGCCCGCGGTGAGGATCATGCCTTCACCGGCGATCACCTCGGTGCCCGCGCCGATGGCGATGGTCACGTCCGGCTGGATATCCGGGTTGCCGGCCTTGCCGATGGCGGCGATACGACCGTCCTTGAGGCCGACGTCAGCCTTGACGATGCCCCAGTGGTCGATGATCAGCGCGTTGGTGATCAGCGTGTCGACCACGTCGGCGGCGCACAGTTGGCCCTGGCCCATGCCGTCGCGGATCACCTTGCCGCCGCCGAATTTCACTTCTTCGCCGTAGGTGGTGAAGTCCTTTTCGACTTCGATCCACAGGTCGGTATCGGCCAGGCGCACCTTGTCGCCGACGGTGGGGCCGAACATGTCGGCGTAGGCTTGGCGGGAAATCTTCATTGGAAGTCCTCGTAGGGTGCGCTGTGCGCACCGTTGCTATCTCTGTCGTTGCTGGTGCGCACGGCGCACCCTACGGGCTATAGATCGCCCATCACCCGGCCGGCGAAGCCGAATACGCGGCGTGCGCCGGCCAGATCGACCAGTTCGACCTCACGGCTCTGCCCCGGCTCGAAACGCACGGCGGTGCCGGCCGGGATATTCAGGCGCATGCCACGGGTGCTGGCGCGGTCGAACAGCAGGGCGTCATTGGTTTCGAAGAAGTGGTAGTGCGAGCCGACCTGAATCGGTCGGTCGCCGCTGTTGGCCACGGAAAGGGTCAGGGTACGGCGACCGGCATTGAGCTCGATCTCGCCGTCGGCAATCTGGTATTCGCCGGGAATCATGGGCTGCTCACTCCAGAATCAGTTGCATGAAGGTCAGATCCAGCCAGCGGCCGAACTTGCGGCCGACCTGGGGCATCTGCCCTGTGGTAACGAAGCCGAGGCGCTGGTGCAGGCGGATCGAGGCGGTGTTCTGCGACTCGATGGCGGCGACCATGACGTGCAGGTTGGCGGCGCGAGCGTGCTCGATCAGCGCCTGCATCAGCGCCGGGCCGAGGCCGAGGCCGCGCTGGTCGGCGCGTACGTAGACCGAATGCTCGACGGTCTGGCGAAAGCCTTCGATGGTGCGCCAGGTGCCATAGCTGGCGTAGCCGAGCACCAGGCCTGCGGCGTCACGCGCTACCAGCACCGGAAAGCCGGCTGCCGTGCGTTCGACCAGCCAGGCACGGCGGTTGGCGAGATCCACCAGGGTCTCGTTCCAGATCGCCGTAGTGAACTCCACCGCGTCGTTATAGATGGCCAGGATGCCGGGCAGGTCGGCTTCACCGGCGTCTTGAATCGAATAGGTCATGACTTAAGCAATCGGCTGGTGGACGGTCACCAGCTTGGTGCCGTCGGGGAAGGTGGCTTCGATCTGGATTTCCGGGATCATCTCCGGCACGCCTTCCATCACCTGATTACGACTCAGCAGGGTGGTGCCGAAGTGCATCAACTCGGCGACGGTCTGGCCGTCGCGCGCACTTTCGAGCAGGGCGGCGGAGATATAGGCCATGGCCTCCGGGTAGTTCAGCTTCACCCCGCGCGCCAGGCGGCGTTCGGCCACCAGGCCGGCGGTGAAGATCAGCAGCTTGTCTTTCTCGCGTGGACTCAGATCCATCGTTCGCTCCAGTTCATGGGGTGGCTGCAGGCAGCCTCCGCCTCAGGTATTCCAGATTCGGGGTGGCACCGCTTCGCGACCCAGCAGCGTCGGGCGTAGCAGACGCCAGAGTTCGATCAGCCAGGCTCGTGCCTTGAGCGCTTCGCTGGCCAGGCAGCGCGCGATCAGCAGGCCCGACAGTTGGCTGAGATCACCGCGCACGCCGTCGATTTTCAATTCACGGCAGCGCTCCAGCAGCTCGCTGTCCACTTCGCCGCTGACCAGCAGGGTGGCGAACACCGGCTGTCCGTCGAGGCCGATGGGCGAGTCGAGCAGGCCGTCGCCACCGGTCACGCGCTGGCGTTCATGCCAGAGCAGCTTGCCATCGCGGCGGACGTCCAGCGCGGCCTGGAAATGGCCGCTGGTAAAGCGCTCGTCGGCAGCAGGGCGGCCAAGGGCGACGATGTCCCAGTAGAACAGGCGGGCGTCACCGCACAGGTCGATCTGTGTGTGCAGTTCGGCCTGGGCGCCGGCATAGATGATGGTTTCCTGCGGCAGCCATTCCAGGGTGGCGCCGGCGTCGACGCGCAGATGTAGATCCTGATGGGCGACACCTGCGGCGCGATACCACTTGGCCGCGCCGGGGCTGGTGAGCTGTACCCAGGTGTGTTCGCCGGCGTGGGCCGATATGTCGAGGCGGTCACCACCGGCAATGCCGCCGGGTGGGTGGACGATGATGTGCTGGCAGACTTCGGGCCCTTCTGCGTACAGGTGCTTCTGCACTCTAAGAGGGCCGAGGTGGCGCCTGCGCACCGGTGTGGTGCGCTCACCGTGGCGCGCGTAGGCCAGCTCCAGCTCGGCGGGCCAGCTTGGCGTGAACAGGGTGGCAGGCAGATTCATGTTGAGGCAGCGGTTCCGCAGGATAGTTGACCGAGTGGGCAAGCAAGAGGCGTGCCCTGAACCAATTCGGTGCGCCTATGCACCTGCTTGCACCTGTGGCCAGTCGCGGTGCTGCATCTGGCTCTGCCTTATCGCGCCTGGCCAGCTCTAGAGTCGGGCGTCGATTCGTGCGGAGTGCTCATGTTCATTCTTATCGCCTTCGCTGCGGGCCTGGTGCGCGGCTACAGCGGCTTCGGTTTCGCCATGCTGATGGCGCTCGGGCTGATGCTGCAGTTGCCGCCTGCCGAGGCGGTGCCGGTGGCGCTGATTCTCGACGTGGCCTGCAGTGTGACGCTATGGCCGGCGGCGTTGCGCGCCGTGCATGGGCGCGTGCTGGGGCGTCTGTTGGTTGGCATGCTGCTGGCGGTGCCGCTGGGCGCCTGGCTGCTGCTGTGGCTGCCGGCGCACATCATGGCGCCGCTGGTGGCGGTGCTGTGTTTGTGTGGGGGCATGCTGGTGTTGTGGCGGCCCTCCGTTGCCACGCCGGTGAGCCAGGGCATGGCCTGGTTGGCGGGGCTGGCATCCGGCCTGGCGACCACCTTGGCCTCGGCTGGCGGCCCGCCCTTGATGATCTACCTGCTGCGCAGCGGCCTCGACGCAGGTCAGTTGCGCGGTACAGCGGTGCTGTTCTTCCTGGCCAGCAGTGGCGCTGCGCTGATCGGGCTGGGTGTCGCGGGTGTGCTGAGCGGCGGGCAGTGGCGGCTGGCGCTGGAGCTGGCACTGCCGGCGTTGGCCGGCAACCTGCTCGGCCAGTGGTTGCATCCACGCTGGCAGCCCTTGTCGTTGCGGGTGTTGGTCGGAGGGTTGCTGGTGCTGTTGTCGTTGGGCAGCCTGCTGAAGGCGATCATGTAGGGTGCGCTGCGCACACCGAGAAGTATCCGTTGCTGCGGGATCACGGCGGTGCGCACGGCGCACCCTACGGGCGGGTTCGGAGTCGATGACCCGCCCTGAGAGGCTCGTCCTTCAATCGCGGTCGATGGCGAAGGGCGACCAGGCCTGGCGGCTCGGCATGATTTCCAGGCGGTTGATGTTGATATGGTCGGGCAGGGTGGCGACGTAGAAGATCTGCTCGGCGATATCTTCGGCGGTCAGCGGTGTGGTAGTGCCGTACAGCGCGTCGGAGGCAGCCTGGTTGCCCTTGGTGCGCACCAGGGTGAACTCGGTCTCGGCCATGCCCGGTGCGATGTCGGTGACGCGCACGCCGGTGGACACCAGGTCGCAACGCAGGTTGAAGCTGAACTGTTTGACGAAGGCCTTGGTGGCACCGTACACATGGCCGCCCGGGTAGGGCCATTCGCCGGCCACCGAACCGATGTTGATGATGCTGGTGCCCTTGCCGATTTCCAGCAGCTTCGGCAGCACCGCGTGGGTGACGTTGACCAGGCCGGTGACGTTGGTGTCGATCATGGTGTGCCAGTCTTCCAGGGCGACCTTCTGCGCGGCTTCCGGGGCCAGCGCCAGACCTGCGTTGTTGACCAGCACGTCGATACGGTTGAAGGGTGCCTGGAGGCTGTCGACCAGCGCCTTCACTGCCGCCGCATCGCGCACGTCGAGCGCGGCGATATGCACCGGTACCTTGTCCTGCAGTTCGGCCTTCAGTTCTTCCAGGCGCTCCAGGCGTCGGCCGCTGAGCACCAGGGCCCAGCCGGCCTCGGCGAAGCGTCGTGCCGTGGCGCGGCCGAAACCGGATGTCGCGCCTGTGATGAATGCCACCTTGCTCATGGATAACCTCGTTTTGCTATCAGGGTTCATGGCCTGCTCCTGCATCCGCTATCGGGCGCAGCTAGAGCAGTCCTACTGGGGCGGGGCGCCAGTGTAAGGCGTTCGGCTAAAGGCCGCGCTCCACAGCTGGCCGCGGATTCATGCGGACAGTTCGAGGAACTTGCGCACGCGTTCGGTTTCCGGGTTGGTGAAGAACTTCTCCGGCGCGGATTTCTCGATCAGCAGGCCCTTTTCCAGGAACACCACCTGATCCGACACCGCGCGGGCGAATTCCATTTCGTGGGTGACCACGATCATGGTGTAGCCCTCGCTGGAGAGGTTCTTCATCACCGTCAGCACTTCGCCGACCCGCTCCGGGTCGAGTGCCGAGGTCGGCTCGTCGAACAGGATCACTTCCGGGCTCATGGCCAGGGCGCGGGCAATCGCCACGCGCTGCTTCTGCCCACCGGAGAGGGTGTAGGGAAAGGCCTCGGCCTTCTGTTCCATGCCGACCTTTTCCAGCAGCGTCTGGGCGATGGCGCGGGCTTCGTCCTTGCGCATCTTCTTCACCTGCATCGGTGCTTCCATGACGTTCTGCAGCACGTTCAGGTGTGGCCACAGGTTGAAGCTCTGGAACACCATACCGGTGCGGGCGCGAATCGCCGCCAGGTCGCGGTTGTTCATGCGCTTGCCCTGGACGTCGACGCCGATGCGCTGGCCGGCGATGTGAATACTGCCGCGATCCGGCTCTTCGAGCCAGTTGATGCAGCGCAGCAGGGTGGATTTGCCCGAGCCGGACGAGCCCAGCACGCTGACCACCTCGCCCTTGTTCACGGTCAGCGAGATGTCGCGCAGCACCTCGACGCCGTCGAAGCTCTTGGAAAGATTGTCGATCTGTACCGCAGGTGCCTCAGGCATGTTCGAAACCTCGTTTGGCGCCGAACCGGCTCGCCCACTTGAGCGCCAGTTCCAGGCAGATGCTGATGATCCAGTACAGGGCGATGACCACGATGAATGCCTCGCTGGGAATGAAGTAGGTGGCCTGCACCGAGTTGGCCGCTGCGGTCAGCTCCTGCACGGTGATGATGGTGAGAAAGGCGGTGTCCTTCAGTGCGTAGATCAACTGATTGCCGAGCAGCGGACGGGTGCGGATCACCAGTTGCGGCAGGATGATCCGCCAGTACAGGCGACCGGGGCGAAAGCCATGGGCCTTGGCCGCCTCGACCTGGCCGAGCGGCAGCACCAGGCGCGCGCCACGCAGGATCTCGGCGAAGTAGGCCGCGTGATAGATGGCCAGCGCCACCAAGCCCGCGCCCCAGGCGCTGGGCTTGATGCCCAGGGCCGGCAGGCCGTAGTAGAGCAGGTAGGCCAGCACCAGGAAGGGCAGCATGCGCATCAGGTTGATCGCCCCGCGCAGCAAGGTCGACAGCCAGTTGCGGCCCTCCAGCAGGTAGACGCTGAAGCAGCCGATGACGAAGGCCGCCAGCACCGACAGGGCGAACAGGATCAGCGTGTTGAGTGCGCCGTTGAGGAAGGCGCCGCGCGCTTCCCAGATGATGCTCCATTCGGTCATGGTCGCGTCCTCACATGGCCAGTCGGTTGGCTTTCTTCTCGGCGATGGCCTGCACCTTGAGCAGCACGCCGATGATCAGCATGTACAGCAGGGCGGCGGCGAGAATCGGTGGCAGCGGCTCGTAGGTCACGGCGCTGATGCGGTTGGTCACGCGGGTCAGGTCGACGATGCCGATCACCGCGATGGCCGGGCTGCTCTTGATCAAAAAGGACATCTCGTTGACCAGGCCGGGCAGGCTGCTGGTGATCATCTGTGGCAGCATGATGCGGCGGAAGAACACGCCATTGGTCATGCCGCAGGCCAGCGCCGCCTCCTTCTGCTCGCGGGAGAAACTGATGAAGGCCGTGCGCCACACCTCGGCGTTGAAGGCTGCGGTGTTCAGGGTGAGGGCGAGAATCGCCGCCGTGTTGCGATCCATGGCCAGGCCGAAGGTGGGTGCCGAGAGGAAGATGAACAGCACCAGAGTGACCAGCGGCGTGGCGCGCGCCAGGCTCACGTAGAGGATCAGCGCCTGTTCCACGAAGGGGATGCGTGCCATGCGCAGGAGCGCAATGCCCAGGCCGATGACCACGCCCAGTGCGATGGCGATCGAGGAGATCCACAGAGTCGTCCAGGCGCCTTCGAGCAGCAATAACCAGGCTTGTCCGTTCATGTCGGGCTCCTAGAAAAATGGTGGGGTGTTGCAAGCAAGGTCAGGGCCAGGGCTGGCCCTGATAGACGGCATTGCGTTGACGATGTGCATGTAGGGTGCGCCGTGCGCACCGAAGCGCTGGCACCGTTAATGCTGGTGCGCGCGGCGCACCCTACGGCCATCACTCAGTCGGCCGCCGGCCTGCTGTCATTACATGCCGGCGAGCTTGTGGAATTGCTCGACGTTGCTGATCGGCTCCTTGGGCATGGCCGGGAAGGCCTCGCCGAACCACTTGGTCTGCAACTCGGCCAGGCGGCCGTTATCGCGCACCTCGGTCATGAAAGCGGTGAGGAATTTCAGTAGCTCGGGGCTGCTCTTGGGCACCGGCCAGGCGGCAAAGCCGTCACCGGAGACTGCGATGCCCTTGGCGAAGGTGTCGCCACGGGTCTTGACCAGGTCGTTGACCGAAATCAGCGCGTTGATCACGTAGTCCAGACGGCCGTTAGCCAGGTCGGCGTAGGCCTCCGGGTAGGACGGGTACTCGGTCACGGTGCCGATCTCGCAGCCTTCGTCGGCCATCATCTTCTTCAGCTCCGGCAGGCGTGCGAGCAGGGCGCTGCCGGCCTGAAGGCCGACGGTCTTACCACACAGACTGGCGATGTCGCTGAGGCGGTCGTCACCGGCGCGCTTGACGTAGAAGTGCTGCGCGGAGGCGAAGGGCGGGGCGAAATTGAACACGCGCAGGCGGTCGTCGGTGACCAGGGCGCCGGTGAAGGCCATGTCGTACTGGCCGGCCGAGACCGAGGCGAGCAGGCCGGTCCAGGGCAGGATTTCCTGCTTCACGTCGAAGCCCTGGGCCTTGGCGTAGGACTTCAGGTCTTCCAGCAGCTCCTTGTGAAACCCTTCCGGCTTGCCGTCGACGATGAAGTTGAACGGCGCGTAGTCATCCTCGGTGGCGACGGTCATCACGCCCTTGGACTTGATATCGTCGAGGTCGGCATGGGCGCTCAGCGAGGCGCCGACCAGGCAACTGGCCAGGGCCAGCTTGCGCAGCAGGCCGAAGGATTTGGAATCGGTGTTCGATGGCTTCATGGGCGTGCTCCAGAGGTGTCGACAAGGGTTGTCCAGGCCGCTCGGCGGCGGTTTCGTTTTCACCTTAGAGACGCCTGTCGAGCCGGCGATAGGGGCAGTTCCGGCCTTTGTTCTGGCCAGTGACAGTGGCGCGCTACTTGCTACATCACAGGGTTGTTTGGATGTTGGAGGGCGCCATGATCGATCACTTCTACCACCTCGATTTCGACCGTCAGCGCGGCCTTCAGGAGCAGCTTCGCGAGTCGCTGGTGTCGGCCATTCTCGGTGGCGGTTTCCCGGCCGACGAGCCGCTACCTTCGTGTCGCAAGCTGTCCCAGCAGTTGTCTGTGTCGCGCAATACCGTGGCGCTGGTGTACGAGAGCCTGCTCGACAACGGCTACCTGGTCAGCCGCCCGCGCAGTGGCTATTACCTGCATCCCGATTACTGCGGGCAGACCGATGCCGTCCTGCGCATGACGCCACTGCGCAAGCCGGAACCGTCCGATGACAGCAGCGCCGCCACTGCCCCGGATTGGGCCACGCGCTTTCGCATGCAGCCCAGTTTGAAGCACGGCGTATTGCGCCCGAGCAACTGGAGCCGCTTCACCTACCCGTTCATCTACGGCCAGCCGATCAGCGAGCTGTTCCCGCTGGAGCGCTGGCGCGAGGTGTCGCGCAAGAACCTCAGCGGCGAGCGCGACCAGGGCTGGCTGGGCGACCGCTTCGACAGGGACGACGAGCAACTGATCGAGCAACTGCGTACCCGCGTGCTGCCTAAGCGCGGTATCTGGGCGCGTGCCGATGAGATCCTGGTGACCCTGGGCTCGCAGAATGCGCTGTATCTGCTGGCCAGTCTGCTGATGGCGCGCGGGGTGCGCGTGGGTGTGGAGAACCCCGGCTTTCGTGATGCCGCGAGTATCTTCGACCTGCATGGCGCCAAAGTGCACCTTCAGGATGTCGACGACCAGGGCCTGGTGGTGGATCGGCGCCTGGATGACTGCCAGTACCTTTACGTGACGCCAGGGCACCAGGTGCCCACCGGCGTAGCGATGAGCGCGGCGCGGCGCGAGCAACTGCTGCGGCAGATTCGCGAGCACGACCAAGTGCTGATCGAGGACGACTACGACGCCGAATTCAATCTCGACAACCACCCGCTGCCGGCGCTCAAGGCCAGCGACAGCAGCGGCCGGGTGATCTACCTGAGCAGCTTGTCCAAGGCCTTCTCGCCGGGGCTGCGGATCGGCTACATGGTGGCCGACGCCGAGCTGATTGACGAGCTGAGGGCACTGCGCCGGCTGATGTACCGCCACCCGCCGCTGAACAACCAGCGCATGCTCGCCGATTTCCTCGCTCAGGGACATTACGATGCTCACCTGCGGCGTTTTCGCGAGGAGCATTGCCGCCGCCGCGAGCTGCTTTACCAGGCGCTGCGCAGCGACCTGAGCGACTGCCAGCCGATGGGCAGCCCCGGTGCCAGCGCCTGCTGGCTGGCCGCGCCTGCGGGCGTCGATACCCAGCGCCTGGCCTGGGCAGCAGCGCAGCAGAGCGTGCTCATCGAATCCGGGGCGCAGTTCTTCCTCGGCGACGGCACGGCACCGACCAACTTCATGCGCCTGGGGTTTCACGCCATCGATGCCGAACGCATTCGGCCGGGCGTGCAGAAACTGGGTGAGGTGTTGGCGGGGTTGTGAAGAGCGGTCGCGGCTGAAGCCCCTCCCACAAGACGTCGCTTCATATGTGAGAGCAAGGCCACTGCGGTGACTGGTTTTCCGGATGTCGCAGAGCTGTGGGAGCGGCTTCAGCCGCGATGTTGTTTCGATCGTAGGGCGGATTTCACGATCCACCATTTGCGGGGCCGTGCGCGATGTCGGTCCGCGATCTGGGCCCCCAGTACCACCCTCTCCCCAGCCCTCTCCCATAAATGAGAGAGGGGGCAGTTTGCGGCGTGGCTGGCGCCGGAGGCAGAACCGCAGTCCCCGGATTGCATCCGTGCTACGCAGCCTTCCCGAGTTTCGCAGACCTTGTGGGAGCGGCTTCAGCCGCGACGGTTCTCAGGCAAAGCGCGGCGCGAACAGGACGAACACCTCGTCGAAGATCGCCAGCGCCTCGTTCACCTGCGCGGCGCTGACGATGCACGGCGGCACCACATGGATGCGGTTTTCCACCACGAAGCTGAGCAGCCCGCGGGAGGTCAGCGCCGCTTTCATTTCCTGCATAACCGGCGCCGGCATCGGCGTCTTCTTCTGCACGTCGCTGACGAACTCCAGTGCCCAGAACAGGCCAATACCACGCGCTTCGCCGATCATCGGGTAGCGCTCGGCCAGCTTCTGCAGGCCTGGGCCGAGCACCTGGGCGCCAATGTCCCGGGCGTTCTCCACCATGCCTTCTTCGGCCATCGCATCCAGGGTGGCGACGATGGCGGCCATGGCCAGCGGGTGGCCGGAATAGGTCAGCCCGCCGGGGAAGAAGTGCGTGTCGAAGTGCTTGCAGATCGGCTTGGAGATCATCACCCCGCCCGCTGGCACGTAGCCGGAGTTGACGCCCTTGGCGAAGACGATCAGATCCGGCACCACGCCGAAATGCTCCAGCGCCAGCCAGGCACCGGTGCGGCCGAAGCCGGCCATCACTTCATCGCAGATCAGCAGAATGCCGAACTCGTCGGCCAGCTTGCGTACGCCCTGCATGTAGCCTTTGGGTGGCACCAGGATGCCGGCGGTGCCGGGGATGCTTTCCAGCAGGATGGCGGCGATGGCGCCCGGCCCCTCGCACTCGATAACCCGGCGCAAGTGCTGCAGGGCACGCGCACATTCTTCTTCTTCGTTCGCCGCGTTGAACTCGCTGCGGTACAGGTAGGGATTGAAGAAGTGCACGTGGCCACGGGCGTATTCGTTGGGTATGCGGCGTGGGTCGCCAGTGGCGACGATGGCCGCGCCGGTGCTGCCATGGTAGGAACGGTAGGCGGAGAGGATCTTGTCGCGGCCGGTGTACAGGCGCGCCATACGCATGGCGTTCTCGTTGGCATCGGCGCCGGCGTTGGTGAAGAACACCTTGGAGAAGCCAGCCGGTGCGCGGGCGAGGATGCGCTTGGCCGCCTCGCCGCGCATCAGGTTGGCGGTGGCCGGGGCGATGGTCACCAGGCTGCCGGCCTGTGCCTGGATGGCGGCGATGACCTTCGGGTGCTGGTGGCCGATGTTGGTGTTGACCAGTTGGCTGCTGAAGTCGAGGTAGCGTTTGCCGTCGTAGTCCCACAGCGTGCAGCCCTCGCCACCGGCGATCACCAGCGGGTTGAGGGCGCCCTGGGTCGACCAGGAGTGGAAGACGTGCTGGCGATCCAGATCGTGGACGTACTGGTTGTTGATCGGTGTGCTCATGATGACCTCGGGCTGGCCGTTGCGGATGGCTGCACCATAGGAACAAAGCTGCCGGGTGCCGTAGGGCCAGATGCCGGAAGTGGCCGGGTCAGCGCGTCTGGCTCGCCGACGTCGGGCAACTGTCCCTAGGCGCTTTGTGTGCACAGGCTAGGCTGGAGGCATCCGTTTTCAGGAGTGAAACCATGGCCCATGCATTCGAGATCAACACCGCCCCGCTGGCGTCCACCGAAGGCCTTGATAGCCCCGCAATCGCCCAGGCGCGTATCGACCTGGCCGCCTGTTTTCGCATGGCTGCCAGGCTCGGCATGGGCGAGGGCATCTGCAATCACTTTTCCGTGGTGGTGCCGGGGCGGCCCGAGCTGTTTCTGGTCAACCCTTATGGCCTGGCTTTCGCCGAGGTCACGGCCTCGTCGCTGCTGATCTGCGACTTCGAGGGGCGCGTGGTGTTGGGCGAGGGGCGCCCGGAGGCCACGGCGTTCTTCATCCATGCCCAGTTGCACCGCCTCAACCCGCGTGCCACGGCGGCGTTTCACACCCATATGCCCAACGCCACGGCGCTGTGCATGCTGGAGGGCGAGCCCTTCATCTGGGCCGGACAGACGGCGTTGAAGTTCTATGAGCGTCTGGCGGTGGATGAGGATTATCAGGGCCTTGCCCTGAACTACGCAGAGGGCGAGCGCATCGCCCGTGCGGCAGGTGATGCCGATGTGGTGATGCTGAAGAACCATGGCCCGCTGGTGCT
This sequence comes from Pseudomonas mendocina, assembly GCF_003008615.1. NCBI lineage: Bacteria > Pseudomonadati > Pseudomonadota > Gammaproteobacteria > Pseudomonadales > Pseudomonadaceae > Ectopseudomonas > Ectopseudomonas mendocina. Next base: position 1,371,434 of record NZ_CP027657.1, on the reverse strand, counting down.
GGGGCCGAGCATTGCCGAGGCCTGGGACGACCTCTACTACCTGGAGCGTGCCGCCGAGGTGCAGCTCAAGGCCATGGCCAGCGGTCGTCCGTTGAAAGCGGTGGCGCCGGCGATTGCCAGTGCGGCGTGCCGGCAGATGCTGCAGGGCAACGCCGAAAGTGCGTACCTGCATCTGGAGAGCGTGAAGCGTCAGTTGCTGCGCGAGGGGGCGGATTTCGCCGAGTGAAGGGCTGAATTGAGGCCGTAGCAACCATTCGATTTCGGTGGGCTAAAGCGGGGCGCCGCCCGGCCCACCCTACAAATCGCTCGCCTGCCGTAGGGTGGGCTTTAGCCCACCAATTGACGCTTCCTGGATGGATCTGGCGGGTTACACCCGCCCTACGTTCCGCATCAGATCGCCACCAACCCGCGTACGCCTTCGGCTTCCATGTTCGCGCCACGGCCCTGCTGGACGATCTCGCCACGGCTCATCACCAGATACTGGTCGGCCAGCTCGGCGGCGAAGTCGTAGAACTGCTCGACCAACAGGATGGCCATGTCGCCACGGGCGGCGAGCTTCTTGATCACCGCGCCGATCTCCTTGATCACCGAGGGCTGGATGCCTTCGGTGGGCTCGTCGAGGATCAGCAGGCGCGGCTGACTGGCCAGAGCGCGGCCGATGGCCAACTGTTGTTGCTGGCCGCCGGACAGGTCGCCGCCACGGCGATGTTTCATCTCACGCAGTACCGGGAACAGCTCGTAGATGAACTCGGGTACGGTCTTGGCCTGGCTGCCGGGGAAGCGCGACAGGCCCATCAGCAGGTTTTCCTCGACCGTCAGGCGGCCGAAGATCTCGCGCCCCTGCGGCACGTAGGCGATGCCGGCATGCACGCGCTGGTGCGGTTTGAAGCCGGTGATGGCCTTGCCTTCCCACTGCACGCTGCCGTCTTTGGCCGGGATCAGGCCCATCAGGCATTTGAGCAGGGTGGTCTTGCCCACGCCGTTGCGGCCGAGCAGGCAGGTGACTTCGCCGACCTTCACGTCGAACGACAGGCCACGGAGGATGTGGCTGCCGCCGTAATACTGGTGGAGTTGTTGGACTTGCAGCATATCGATGTCCTTTTCATTTTGTGGGAGGGGCCGGGCGGCGATCCGCTTTAGCCGCAACGCTTTTGATCTTTGAGAGCTCGGGGCTAAAGCCCCTCCCACGGTTGGTGTCAGCGCCCCAGATAAACCTCGATCACCCGCTCGTCGTTCTGCACCTTCTCCAGCGAGCCTTCGGCCAGCACGCTGCCTTGGTGCAGCACGGTGACGTGGTCGGCGATGGAGCCGACGAAGCCCATGTCGTGCTCGACCACCATCAGCGAGTGCTTGCGCGCCAGGGACTTGAACAGCTCGGCGGTGAACTCGGTCTCGGCGTCGGTCATGCCCGCCACCGGTTCGTCGAGCAGCAGCAGGTGTGGCTCCTGCATCAGCAGCATGCCGATCTCGAGGAACTGCTTCTGGCCGTGGGAGAGCAGGCCGGCCGGGCGGTGGCGCGAGGATTCCAGGCGAATGGTTCCCAGCACTTCGTCGATACGGTCGCGTTGTTCGCCCGTGAGCCTGGCACGCAGGCTGGCCCACACCGATTTGTTGGTCTTCTGCGCCAGTTCCAGGTTCTCGAACACCGACAGCGCTTCGAACACCGTGGGCTTCTGGAACTTGCGGCCGATGCCAGCCTGGGCGATTTCCACTTCGCTCATGCGGGTCAGGTCGAACTGCTCGCCGAAGTAGGCCACACCGCTGTCCGGGCGGGTCTTGCCGGTGATCACGTCCATCATGGTGGTCTTGCCGGCGCCGTTGGGGCCGATGATGCAGCGCAGCTCGCCGACGCCGATGTACAGGGTCAGGTTGGTCAGCGCCTTGAAGCCATCGAAGCTGACGTTGATGTCTTCCAGGGTGAGGATGGTGCCGTGACGGACGTTGACGCCCTTGCCCAGCAGGTTGCCGGTGTCCAGCGCCAGGCCGGTGGGGTCGAAGGCAGCTTCGAGCATGGTTTCGGGTACCGGAGTGGCTCTCATTGATCCTTCTCCTTCTTCAGCAGGCCGACGACGCCTCTGGGTAAGAAGAGCGTGACGACGATGAACAGTGCGCCCAGGGCGAACAGCCAGTATTCCGGGAAGGCCACGGTGAACCAGCTCTTCATGCCGTTGACCAGGCCGGCGCCGAGCAGTGGGCCGATCAGCGTGCCGCGGCCGCCCAGGGCGACCCAGACGGCGGCCTCGATGGACTGGGTCGGCGCCATTTCGCTGGGGTTGATGATGCCCACTTGCGGTACGTACAGCGCACCGGCCAGGCCGCACAACACTGCGCTCAATACCCAGATGAACAGCTTGTAACCGCGCGGATCGTAGCCGCAGAACATCAGGCGGTTCTCGGCATCACGCAGTGCGGTGAGCACCCGGCCGAACTTGCTGCGCGCCAGGCGAAAACCCAGGTACAGGCTGCCCACCAGCAGCATCACGGTGGCGAAGAACAGCACGGCACGGGTGCCCTGCGCAGTGATGTCGAAGCCGAGGATGCGGGTGAACCCGGTAAAGCCGTTGTTGCCGCCGAAGCCGGTTTCGTTGCGGAAGAACAGCAACATGCCGGCGAAGGTCAGTGCCTGGGTCATGATCGAGAAGTACACGCCCTTGATTCGCGAGCGGAAGGCGAAGAAGCCGAACACCAGGGCCAGCAGGCCGGGGGCCAGCACCACCAGGCACAGCGCCCAGAGGAAGCTGGAGGTGCCGTACCAGTACCAGGGCAGCTCGCTCCAGGCGAGAAAGCTCATGAACGCCGGCAGGCCGTCACCGGCGCTCTGGCGCATCAAATACATGCCCATGGCGTAGCCGCCGAGGGCGAAGAACAGGCCGTGGCCGAGCGACAGCATGCCGGCGTAGCCCCAGACCAGATCCAGCGCCAGGGCGACGATGGCGTAGCAGAGGATCTTGCCCACCAGCGTCAGGCTGTAGGCCGAGACGTGCAGGGCGTGGTCGGCCGGTAGCATGTGCAGCAGCGGCATGGCGAGCAGGATCGCCAGCACCACCAGGCCGATGGCCAGCGAGATCCGTGGGCCGAGCTTGGCGCTGGCGCGCGCCAGCAGCGTTTGGTTTATCGCATTCATCAGTCGGTCACTCGTCCTTCAAGTCCGTAGGGCGGTGCAACCCGCCGCAGCAGTGATGGCGTTTGGTCTGTCTCTGGCGGTTTTCACCCGCCCTACGCGTGATGGCGCAATAACGGTCTCTGGTCATCAGTCGATCACCCGTCCTTTGAGCGCGAAGAGGCCTTGCGGGCGTTTCTGGATGAACAGGATGATCAGCGCGAGGATGAGGATCTTGCCCAGCACGGCGCCGATCTGCGGCTCGAGGAATTTGTTCACCACGCCCAGGCCGAAGGCCGCCAGCACGCTACCGGCCAACTGGCCGACGCCGCCGAGCACCACCACCAGGAAGGAGTCGATGATGTAGCTCTGGCCGAGATCCGGGCCGACGTTGCCGATCTGGCTCAGGGCCACGCCGCCGAGGCCGGCGATCCCCGAACCCAGACCGAAGGCCAGCATGTCCACGCGGCCGGTGGGCACGCCGCAGCAGGCGGCCATGTTGCGATTCTGCGTCACGGCGCGCACGTTCAGGCCCAGGCGCGTCTTGTTCAGCAGCAGCCAGGTCAGGACAACGACGAACAGGGCGAAGCCGATGATGACGATACGGTTGTACGGCAGCACCAGGTTCGGCAGCACCTGGATGCCGCCGGACAGCCAGGCCGGGTTGGCCACTTCGACGTTCTGTGCGCCGAAGGTGACGCGTACCAGCTGGATCAGGATCAGGCTGATGCCCCAGGTGGCCAGCAGGGTTTCCAGCGGGCGGCCGTAGAGGTGGCGGATCACCGTGCGTTCCAGGGCCATGCCGATGCAAGCGGTGACCAGGAAGGCAATCGGCAGTGCGGCCAACGGGTAGAGCGTGAGGTATTCGGGGGCCAGGCGCTGGAAGCTGAGCTGCACCACATAGGTGGTGTAGGCACCGAGCATCAGCATCTCGCCATGGGCCATGTTGATCACCCCGAGCAGGCCGAAGGTGATGGCCAGACCGAGGGCGGCGAGCAGCAGGATCGAGCCGAGCGACAGGCCGCTGAAGGCCTGACCGAGCACTTCGCCGATCATCAGCTTGTTCTTCACCTGGGCCAGGCTCTTCTGCGCGGCGGCGCGTACCTCGGCATCGCTTTCCTGCGCTGGATCAAGCAGGGCTTCCAGGCGCACGCGGGCCAGCGGATCGCCGGTCTGGCCCAGGCGCTGCACGGCAGCCAGGCGCACGGTCGGGTTGGTATCCGCCAGCTGCAGGTTGGCCAGTGCCAGGGTCAGTGCGTCACGCACGTTCTCGTCGGCCTCGGCGCTCATGCGGCTTTCCAGCAGCGGCAGCAAGGCCGGCGGTGTATTGCGTTGCAGCTGCTTGGCGGCGGCCAGGCGTGCAGCGACATCGTGTTCGAGCAACTGGTGGCTGGCGACGGCGACCGCCACCAGACCGCGCAGGCGGTTGTTCAGACGCAGTTTGCGCGGCGTTCCATTGGCTTCGGCTGCACCATCGGCGGCTTGCCAGGTGCCGTCCTGTTCGATGAAGGCGCGCTTGTCGCTGTCACCGGCGACGCGGCCTTGCTGCAGCGCTTGCAGCAAGGGCATGCGCGCGGTGTTGGGCGCTGCGGCCCAGTCCTGCAGCAGGCTGGCCTGCTGGCCGGCATTGGCGGCGACGAAGTCGTCGGCCTCGCCAGCGCTCGCGATCAGCGGCAGCAACAGCAGCAGGCTCAGAAGAATTCGGGTAAGGGCAGTGGGCATAAGGGGTGTCCTTGGCGTAGCCCGGATGCAATCCGGGGTGAGCGTCCCGGATTGCATCCGGGTTAGGGCTGCCCTCTCCCACTGCCCCTGCGCCCTGAATGGGAGAAGGGGCTGGGGGAGAGGGGCTTTTGCCTTATGGATGCTCTGAAATTACCGTCATTCCCGCGCAGGCGGGAATCCAGAGGCCACGAAACGCCTGGGCTCTCGCCTGCGCGGGAGTGACGATAAACAGTTCTTTCAGGGCATCCTCAGTTCGACTTCACCGGGGTGTCGGCTTTCTTGTCGTTGCCTTCGATGAAGGGGCTCCACGGCTGGGCACGGATCGGGCCTTCGGTTTCCCAGACCACGGAGAACTGACCGTCTTCCTGGATCTCGCCGATCATCACCGGCTTGTGCAGGTGGTGGTTCTTCTCGTCCATTTTCAGGGTGAAGCCGCTCGGCGCTGCGAATTCCTGGCCGGCCATGGCTTCACGCACCTTGTCGACGTCGGTGGTGCCGGCCTTCTCGACCGCCTGCGCCCACATGTGGATGCCGACGTAGGTGGCTTCCATCGGGTCGTTGGTTACCACGGTGTCGGCGTTCGGCAGCTTCTTGGCCTTGGCGTAGGCTTTCCAGTCGGCGACGAACTTCTCGTTGACCGGGTTCTCCACGGACTGGAAGTAGTTCCAGGCCGCCAGGTGGCCGACCAGCGGTTTGGTGTCGATGCCGCGCAGTTCTTCCTCACCCACGGAGAAGGCCACCACCGGTACTTCGGTGGCTTCCAGGCCCTGGTTGGCCAGTTCCTTGTAGAACGGCACGTTGGAGTCGCCGTTGACGGTGGAAACCACGGCGGTCTTGCCGCCAGCGGAGAACTTCTTGATGTTGGCGACGATGGTTTGATAGTCGCTGTGGCCGAAGGGGGTGTAGACCTCTTCGATGTCCTTGTCGGCGATGCCCTTGCTGTGCAGGAAGGCGCGCAGGATCTTGTTGGTGGTGCGCGGGTAGACGTAGTCAGTGCCGAGTAGGAAGAAGCGCTTGGCGCCGCCGCCGTCTTCGCTGAGCAGGTATTCCACCGCCGGGATGGCCTGCTGGTTTGGCGCCGCACCGGTGTAGAACACGTTCGGCGACATTTCTTCACCCTCGTACTGCACCGGGTAGAACAGCAGGCCGTTGAGTTCCTCATAGACCGGCAGCACGGATTTGCGCGATACGCTGGTCCAGCAGCCGAAGGTCACCGCGACCTTGTCCTGGGTCAGTAGCTGGCGGCCGCGCTCGGCGAACAGCGGCCAGTTCGATGCGGGGTCGACCACCACCGGCTCCAGTTGCTTGCCGAGCACGCCGCCCTTGGCGTTGATCTCGTCGATGGTCATCAGCGCCATGTCTTTCAGCGAGGTTTCGGAAATGGCCATGGTGCCGGACAACGAGTGCAGGATGCCGACCTTGATGGTCTCGGCGGCCTGGATGGACCAGGACAGGCCCATGGCGGCGATGGAAGCGGAAAGGGTGAAGGCCTTGATCAGGCTGCGACGTTGCATGGTGCGATCTCCATTCACAAGTGTGAGTAAGCGGACAGCGTTGTTATTGGTCATGCAGTGAAGGTCATGGCCCGGTTATTCCGGCATCGGCTCTACGCGCTGACGAGCGCCGTACAGCTTGTGCAAGGTGATCGAATGCACCTCTGCCTTGCTGACCTCTATATGGCCCTTGAGCAATTGCTGTGCCTCTTCTGAGCGACGGGTCAGGATTGCCTCGAGAATTTGCTGGTGTTCGGCATAGGTCAGGTCGATGCGCTGCGCCTGAGTGAAATCCAGCCGCCTTAGAATGCGGATCTTCTCGCTGACCTCGCGGTGGACGCGGGCCATCTCCTGGTTGCCGGCCGCGTCCAGCAACTGGCAATGGAAGGCCTCGTCGAGGCGCGAAACCGCGACGCCGCCCTGCAGTTGCTCGTCCTTTCGCACCATCCAGGTGCGCGCGAGTGCCTGCAGTGCAGCTGGGTGTTCGTCCGTGGGGCGCAGGCAAAGTCGGCGTACAGCTTCGAGTTCGAGGACGATGCGCAGCTCGTACAACTCATCGAATTGGGCGAAGTCCAGCGGGCGAACCTGCCAGCCGCTGCGAAAGTGCACGTCGAGAAAACCCTCGCGCTGTAGGCGATGCAGCGCCTGACGCACGGGCGTGCGGCTGGCTGCCATGCGCTCGGCGACCTCGCCTTCGGAGAAGCGGTCGCCGGGCATCAGGCGGAACTCGAAGATGTCGTCCTTGAGCTGGGCGTAGATACGCTCGGCCAGGCTCTGCGGGCGCTCGGTAGAACGTGGCATCAGTGTGCTCAGGCCCTGGTGCTGGCAATGAACGCGCGCCAGCCACCGAAGCTGGTGATGTCGCGCGCGCCGTCCAGGGCGTAGGGCTCGCAGATGAAGCCCTTGACCCAGCGGCCGTCGGCCAGCTCCAGATTGCCGATACCCAAAGGTGGCGGGATCTCCGCGACGAACTCACCGAAGCGCGCCTGCGGCACGTCCCACAGCTCGACGATTATCTCGGCGCCGTCCTCGGCGACCCGCGCCAGGCCCGGCTTGGGCGGCACGGTGCCGGGCAGGGCGTACAGGCGGTAATGCGCGGCGCTGGTGGTCTGCTCCACCAGCACGGCATCGCGGCTGGTCAGCTGGAAGTTCAGCGGCATGCCGGTCAGGTGCGCACCGACCACGGCGACGCGGATACTGCCCGGTGCTGGCTTGTCGCTGGCGCTTTGTGTTGGCAGCGGCTTGCCGGTGGCACCCAGCGGCAGGGCGAGGGCCTGCTGCCAGCGTTGGCCGAAGGCGGCCAGCGCCTGGTCATGCCAGGCCGGGGCGAGCAGGGTGATGCCGGCCGGCAGTCCGTCGGTACGCAGACCCGCCGGGACTGCCAGGGCGGACAGGTCGGCGAGGTTGGTGAAGTTGGTGTAGGTGCCGAACTGGCTGTTGAATAGCACCGGTTCGACTTCCATCTCGGCCAGGGTGCGAATGGTTGGTGAGGTGGGCACCACCAGGGCATCGAAGCCGGCCAGGGCGTCGTTGATCTTCCGGCTCAATTCGGCGCGAATGTATTCGGCCTTGTAGGCATCGCAAGCACTGTACTTGTGGCCGTTTTCGACGATACCGCGCACCACCGGGTTGATATGTGCTGGATCGACACCCTCCACCGCGACGGTGCGCTCTGCAACCCAGGAGCCGTAATAGAGCTGCTCGGCCAGTTGCTGGAAGGGGGTGAAATCGATCTCCACCAGCTCGGCGCCGAGTTCGCGCAGCTTGCCCAGGGCGCTGGCATAGACGGCCTGGTTCTGGCAGTCGCCGAAGAACTCGGGGTTGGCCGGCACCGCCAGGCGCGGTTGGGCTGGCATGCCGACCTTGGCGCTGGCCGGGTTCTGGCGGCTGTAAGCATCGGCGGCGTCGTAGCCGCCAGCGATGTTGGCCACGGCCAGGGCATCGCTGACGGTCAGGGCGAACACCGAGATGCAGTCCAGGGTGCGGCAGGCCGGAACCAGGCCGGTATTGGGCAGCCAGCCCTTGGTCGGCTTGAGCCCGACGATATTGTTGAAGCCTGCCGGTACACGGCCGGAGCCGGCGGTATCGGTGCCGAGGGAGAAGGGCACCAGGCCACGCGCGACCACGCTGGCCGAACCCGAGCTGGAGCCGCCGCTGACGTAAGCCGGATTGAAGCTGTTGGGCACCGCACCATGAGGCGAACGGGTACCGACCAGGCCGGTGGCGAACTGATCGAGGTTGGTCTTGCCGATCAGGATCGCGCCAGCGGCGCGCAGGCGGGCGACCACAGTGGCATCGGCCCCGGCCTGGTAGGCGAATTCGGGGCATGCAGCGGTGGTGGGCCAGCCGGCGGCGTCGATATTGTCCTTGATGGCGAAGGGCACACCGTACAGTGGCAGCCTGCTCAGGTCGCCGCCTGCGCCTTGCAGTGCGCTGGTCAGGGCGTCGAGTTGAGTGTCCAGTTGGGCTTCGCTGGCCAGGGCGATCCAGGCGGTGTCGTCAGCGCGCAGTTCTCGGCGCAGGGCGTGCAGCAGTTCGGCAGGCGATTGGCCGTCACGGTAGGCCTGTTGCCATTGCGCGAGGGTGAAAGCGATCGGTGTGTGGTTCATGCGTTTAGATCCCATCTTGTATCCAAGTTGGGATCAGCAGAGCAATGACGGTGCCAGCTCTAATAAAGTCCTTTATTTCATGTGCTTAGTCTTATTTGAATGGCGCAAAAGATTGGTCTGTTGGCTGAGATGCACCGAGCTGGAGCAATCTTGCATGGTCATGGTGCAAAGACAGACCTCTAGGTAATGGGGGGAATGGTGCTGCTCTGGATTTTGGTGAAATCTGATCCGGTCGATAATGTTCACCTAATCGTTAATTTGCGATTACCGCACAATGGTTCGATAATCGCCTGACGCTGTCCATCCTGTTTTCGGAGGCATCATGAGCGAAACCCGTCCGCCGCTTACCAGCCTTGCGCCGCCCCCCTACGTATCACCGGCCAAGCGTATCGAGGAGTTCGCTGGCGACCCCAACTTCATGACCTCCCTGGCTCGTGGTCTGGCAGTGATCAACGCCTTCCAGGAGCGCAAGCGCCACCTGACCATTGCGCAGATCAGCCATCGCACCGAGATCCCTCGCGCCGCCGTGCGCCGCTGCCTCTACAGTCTGATGAAGCTGGGCTACGTGACTACCGACGGGCGTACTTACTCGCTGCTGCCCAAGGTGCTGACTCTGGGTCATGCCTATCTGTCGTCGACACCGCTGGCGGTGTCTGCACAGCCGTTTCTCGACCGTCTCAGCGAGCAGCTGCATGAGGCCTGCAACCTGGCCACGCTGGAAGGCGAACAGGTGTTGTACCTGGCGCGTTCGGCGATTCCGCAGCGGTTGATCTCGGTGGACTTGAGCGTTGGCAGCCGCTTGCCGGCCTACTGCACCTCCATGGGCCGTATCCTGCTGGCTGCACTGGACGATGACCAGTTGCAGGACTATCTGGCCCATGCCGAACTGCAGGCCAAGACCAGTCGTACCCTGCACACGCCCGACGCGTTGTGGGAGTGCCTGCAGCGCGTGCGCCATCAGGGCTGGTGCATCGTCGACCAGGAGTTGGAGCAGGGCCTGCGCTCGCTGGCGGTGCCGGTCTACGACTCGGCCGGTCACGTGCTGGCGGCGATGAACATCAGCACCCATGCCGGCCGCGTGCCAGTCGCCGAACTGGAGAAACGCTATCTGCCGTTGATGCTCAGTGCCAGTCGCGAGTTGAGTGGGCAGCTGTTCCGTCCAGCCTGATCGCGCGAAACAGGGCGATTATCGACCGCTTCGATGTTCGCCGAAGGTGCGATTGCCTAAGCTCGGCCACTGAATAAGCTGGTGGACGAGGCGACCGCTGATCGCCTCGTCTGCACAGCGGGCGATTTGCCTGTATTCATGGTTCGAGCGAGGAGGGCAGCCTTGGCCCGTCAGCACTCGCCACCTCATAACAATGATAAGAGTGCCGTGATGCTCAACGAGAAGAGTCGGCTGTTCGCCAATGCCGATCCCTATGCGGTGTCCGATTACGTCAACCAGCATGTGGGGTCGCATTGCATTCGTCTGCCCAATAGCGGCCGCCCGTCGGCCAGCCTCAGCCATCGCAGCTTTGGTAGCGTCGACCTGTGCCGCATCAGCTATGGCGGCAGCGTGCGGGTCACCTCGCCAGCGCTGGAAACCATCTATCACCTGCAGGTGCTGCTGCAAGGCCATTGCCTCTGGCGCGGCCATGGTGAGGAGCACTACTTCACCCCTGGCGAACTGCTGCTGATCAACCCGGACGACCCGGTCGACCTGACCTACTCCGACGACTGCGAGAAGTTCATCGTCAAGCTGCCGGCTCACCTGATCGAGCGTGCCTGCGTCGATAACCACTGGCAGCGGCCGGGTGATGGCGTGCGTTTCGCCTCGCGTCATCAGTTGCCGCAACTGGAGGGTTTCACCAACCTGCTCGGTCTGGTTTGCGAGGAGGCCGAGAGCGAGCAGTCGCTGCCGCTGGTGCAGGAGCACTACACGCGCATCATCGCCAGCAAGCTGCTGGGGCTGCTGAGCAACAACGTGCAGCGTCAGGAGCTGTCGGAAAGTAGCCCGTCGTTCGAGCGCCTGGTGCAGTTCATCGAAGAGAACCTCAAGCAGGACATCAGCGTCGAGCAACTGGCTCAGCTCGCGCACATGAGCCCGCGCTCGCTCTACGCGCTGTTCGAGAAATACCTGCGCACCACGCCCAAGCACTACATCCGCCAGCGCAAGCTCGAGCGCGTGCATGCCTGTCTGAAGGATCCGACGTCCAAGGTGCGCAACGTCACCGAGGTGGCGCTGGACTACGGCTTCCTGCATCTCGGGCGCTTCTCCGAGAGCTACAAGAGTGCCTTCGGCGAGTTGCCCTCCGATACCCTGCGACGCCGCGAATCCTGATCCCACGCGTTTTCGGTGCGCACGGCGCACCCTACGTGCCGGCGCCCTCGCAAGCGGCGTAGGGGTATAGGTCGTAGGCTCCGTCATTCGCACCCTGCAGAAAACGGATAGGGTTCTGCACGAACTGGATATTGGTCGCGGGAATCAGTCCCTAGCCTTGGAACCGTTGAAACAATAACAACGGAGCCATGGCCATGACCCTGGGACTCGACTACCTCAACAGCCTGCTTGAAGAAGACAAGGACAAGGGCATCTTCCGCTGCAAGCGCGAGATGTTCACCGACCCGCGCCTGTTCGACCTGGAGATGCAGCACATCTTCGAAGGCAACTGGCTGTATCTGGCCCACGAGAGCCAGATCCCCAACGTCAACGATTACTACACCACCTACATGGGGCGCCAGCCGATCTTCATCGCGCGCAACAAGGACGGTGAACTCAACGCCTTCATCAACGCCTGTAGCCACCGTGGCGCCATGCTCTGCCGCTTCAAGAGTGGTAACAAGGCCAGCTACACCTGCCCGTTCCACGGCTGGACCTTCAACAACAGCGGCAAGCTGCTCAAGGTCAAGGATCCCAAGGACGCCGGCTACCCGGACAGCTTCAACTGCGACGGCTCCCACGACCTGAAGAAGGTCGCCCGCTTCGAGTCCTACCGAGGCTTCCTGTTCGGTAGCCTGCGCGAGGACGTGGCGCCGCTGGAGGATTTCCTCGGCGAGTCGAAGAAGATCATCGACATGGTCTGCGACCAGTCCACCGAGGGCCTGGAAGTGCTGCGCGGCTCCAGCACCTACGTCTACGAGGGCAACTGGAAACTGCAGGCGGAGAACGGCGCCGATGGCTACCACGTCTCCGCCGTGCACTGGAACTACGCCGCCACTCAGCAACAGCGCAAGCTCAAGGAAGCCGGCGATGACATCCGCGCCATGAGCGCCGGCGGCTGGGGCAAGAAGGGCGGTGGTTTCTACTCCTTCGAGAACGGCCACCTGCTGCTCTGGACGCGCTGGGACAACCCCGAGGATCGCCCGCTGTTCGCCGACCGCGAGCGCCTGGCCGCCGAGTTCGGCGAGGCACGCGCCGACTGGATGATCGGCCATTCGCGCAACCTCTGCCTGTACCCCAATCTGTACCTGATGGATCAGTTCGGCTCGCAACTGCGCGTCGCCCGCCCGCTGTCGGTGGACAAGACCGAAGTGACCATCTACTGCATCGCGCCCAAGGGCGAGAGTGCCGAAGCGCGCGCTCGGCGCATCCGCCAGTACGAAGACTTCTTCAACGTCTCCGGCATGGCCACGCCGGATGATCTGGAAGAATTCCGCGCCTGCCAGCAGGGCTTCGCCGGCCGCGCCATGGAGTGGAACGATATGTCGCGCGGCGCCAAGCACTGGATCGACGGCGCCGACGACTCGGCCAGGGAGATCGACCTGCAGCCGCTGCTGTCCGGTGCGCGTACCGAGGACGAAGGCCTGTTCGTGCTGCAGCATCACTACTGGCAGCAGCAGATGATCGAGGCGGTGAAGAAAGAACAGGAACACCTGATCCACGTGGAGGGTGCGTGAATGAGCCTTTCCTATGATGCCGTGCGCGATTTCCTCTACCGCGAGGCGCGCTACCTGGACGACAAGCAGTGGGACGAGTGGCTGGAGCTGTATGCCCCGGACGCCGAGTTCTGGATGCCGGCCTGGGATGACCGTGACCAGTTGGTGGAGAACCCGCAGACCGAGATCTCGCTGATCTGGTACGGCAACCGCAGCGGTCTGGAGGATCGGGTGTTCCGCATCCGCACCGAGCGTTCCAGTGCCACCATCCCGGATACCCGGACGTCGCACAACATCAACAACATCGAGCTCGTCGAGCAGGGCGACGGGGTGGCCAAGGTGCGCTTCAACTGGCACACCCTGAGCTTCCGCTACAAGACCGTCGACCACTTCTACGGCACCAGCTTCTACACCCTCGATACACGCGGGCCGAACCCGCTGATCAAGGCCAAGAAGGTGGTGCTGAAGAACGACTACGTCAGGCAGATCATCGACGTCTATCACATCTGAATCCGCTGCAGCCTTGCCGGTGGGGCCATTGGCTCCCGCCTCGGGGCGCTGCACGCCAAAAACTGCATAGCGAGGTGCGCCATGAGCCACAAGATCGCACTGAATTTCGAAGACGGGGTGACCCGCTTCATCGACGCCCAGACCGGCGAAACCGTCGCCGATGCCGCCTATCGCCAGGGCATCAACATTCCGCTGGACTGCCGCGACGGTGCCTGCGGTGCCTGCAAGTGCTTCGCCGAGGCGGGGCAGTACGACCTCGGCGAGGAATACATCGAGGATGCTCTGAGCGAGGCCGAGGCTGAGCAGGGTTATGTGCTGACCTGCCAGATGCGCGCCGAGAGCGACTGCGTGATCCGCGTGCCGGCGTCGTCGCAGGTGTGCAAGACCCAGCAGGCCAGTTTCGAGGCCGCCATCAGCGCCGTGCGCAAGCTCTCCGACAGCACCATCGCGCTGTCGATCAAGGGCGAGGCGCTCAGCCAACTGGCGTTCCTGCCGGGACAGTACGTCAATCTCAAGGTGCCGGGTAGCGAACAGACGCGCGCCTACTCCTTCAGCAGCCTGCCGAAGGACGGCGAGGTCAGCTTCCTGATCCGCAACGTGCCGGGCGGGCTGATGAGCAGTTTCCTGAATAACCTGGCCAAGGCTGGCGACAGCATCAGTCTGGCCGGCCCGCTGGGCAGCTTCTACCTGCGCGAGATCAGGCGCCCGCTGCTGTTGCTGGCTGGTGGTACCGGCCTGGCGCCGTTCACCGCGATGCTGGAGAAGATCGCCGCCGAAGGCTGCGCGCACCCGCTGCACCTGATCTACGGTGTGACCCACGACCATGACCTGGTCGAGCTGGACAGGCTGGAAGCCTTCGCCGCGAACATTCCCGGTTTCACCTTCAGCGCCTGCGTGGCCAGCGAAGGCAGCAGCTACCCGCACAAGGGCTACGTGACCCAGCACATCGAACCCAGTCACCTCAACGACGGCGAGGTAGACATCTACCTGTGCGGCCCGCCGCCGATGGTCGAGGCAGTCAGCGCCTACATCCGCGAGCAGGGCATCGCCCCGGCGAATTTCTACTACGAGAAATTCGCCGCCAGCGCCTAGGTGCGAGCGGGCATGCGTAGCCCGGATGAAATCCGGGGAAGGCCACGCACCAGTCCCGGATTGCATCCGGGCTACAGGCTGTAGGAGCGGCCGGGTGGCGTACCGCTTTAGCCGCGATGCGCTTGGCGGGTCGATTCGCGGCTGAGGCCGCTCCCACGAGTCATGATCGAGGTGTAACAGATGAACAAGCGTTTCCAAGACAAGGTTGCCGTGGTCACTGGCGCCGCCCAGGGCATCGGCCGTCGCGTGGCCGAGCGGCTGCTGGAGGAGGGCGCGCAGGTGCTGGCGGTGGATCGCTCCGAGCTGGTGTTCGAACTGGCCGAGCATGAAGGCGTGCTGTGCCTGACCGCCGACCTGGAGCAGGCCGGCGACTGCCAGCGCGTGATGCAGGCGGCGGTCGAGCGTTTCGGCCGGCTCGACATCCTGATCAACAACGTCGGCGGCACCATCTGGGCCAAGCCGTTCGAGCACTACGAAACGGCGCAGATCGAGGCCGAAGTGCGTCGCTCGCTGTTCCCCACCCTGTGGTGCTGCCATGCGGCGCTGCCGCAGATGCTGGCGCAGGGCAGTGGCGCCATCGTCAACGTCTCGTCCATCGCCACCCGTAGCGTCAACCGCGTGCCTTACGGCGCGGCCAAGGGCGGTGTCAACGCGCTGACCGCTTGCCTGGCCTTCGAGACCGCCGAGCGCGGTATCCGCGTCAACGCCACCGCCCCCGGCGGTACCGAGGCGCCGCCGCGGCGTATCCCGCGCAACAGTGCCGAGCAGAGCGAGCAGGAGAAGGTCTGGTACCAGCAGATCGTCGACCAGACCGTACACAGCAGCCTGATGAAGCGCTACGGCACGCTCGACGAGCAGGTTGGCGCGATCCTCTTCCTCGCCTCGGACGAGGCCTCCTACATCACCGGCGTGACCCTGCCGGTAGGCGGTGGCGACCTGGGCTGAATCACCCTCCCGGCCGCTGCCACGGCCGTGGAACACAACGCAGTTTCGACAACAAAAACAAGAGTATCGATGCCATGCGACAGATCGACGTTCACACCGTCATAGACGGTGCCCGTTTCACCCGTTTCCACTGGATGGTCATGGCGCTGTGCGCGCTGCTGCTGATCTTCGATGGTTACGACCTGTTCATCTACGGTGTGGTGCTGCCCTCGATCATGCAGCAGTGGAACCTGACGCCACTGGAAGCCGGTGCACTGGGTAGCTACGCGCTGTTCGGCATGATGTTCGGTGCCCTGGCGTTCGGCACCCTGGCCGACCGGATCGGGCGCAAGAAGGGCATCGCCATCTGCTTCGTGCTGTTCTCCTCGGCGACCATCCTCAACGGCTTCGCCAGCAGCCCTACTGAATTCGGCATCTTCCGCTTCCTCGCCGGCCTCGGTTGCGGCGGCCTGATGCCCAATGCCGTGGCGCTGATGAACGAGTACGCGCCCAAGCGCCTGCGTAGCACGCTGGTGGCGGTGATGTTCAGCGGCTACTCGCTGGGCGGCATGCTCGCCGCCGGGGTGGGCATCTACATGCTGCCGCGCTTCGGCTGGGAATCGATGTTCTTCGCCGCCGCCATTCCCTTGCTGTTGCTGCCGCTGATCCTCTGGAAGCTGCCGGAGTCGGTGGGCTTTCTGGTGCGCCAGGGCCGTCATGAGCAGGCTCGCGCGATATTGGCCAAGATCGATCCGGAGTTGCGCATCGACGCGGCCGATCAATTGCAGATGACCGATGCCAAGGGCCAGGGCGTGGCGGTGCTGGAGCTGTTCCGCGAAGGCCGCGCACTGCGCACCCTGTGCCTGTGGCTGGCGTTTTTCTGCTGCCTGCTGATGGTCTACGCACTCAGCTCCTGGCTGCCCAAGCTGATGGCCGGCGCCGGCTACAGCCTGGGGTCGAGCCTGTCGTTCCTGCTGGCGCTGAACTTCGGCGGCATGGCCGGGGCCATCCTCGGCGGCTGGCTGGGCGACCGCTTCAACCTGGGCAAGGTGATGGTGGCGTTCTTCGTCGCTGCCGCCGTGTCGATTAGCCTGCTCGGCTTCAAGAGCCCGACGCCGCTGCTCTACGGCCTGATCTTCATCGCCGGGGCCACCACCATCGGCACGCAGATCCTGCTGTATGCCGGTGCCGCGCAGTTCTATGGCTTGTCGATTCGCTCCACCGGCCTGGGCTGGGCCTCCGGTATCGGCCGCAATGGCGCCATCGTCGGCCCGCTGCTCGGCGGCGCACTGATGGCCATCAACCTGCCGCTGCAACTGAACTTCATCGCCTTCGCCGTACCGGGGGCCATCGCCGCACTGGCCATGGCGGTGTTCACCCTCAGTGGCCAGCGGCGCCAGGCCGCCGACGCCGCGTTGCTCGCCGCCAAGGCTTGATCCGCACGCCGTGCTCCTGCCCGCTGCTGGGCAGGGGACGGCCGTTCCGACACCGAGCGCCTTCCGCTGCCGGAAGGCCACACTGACTTGCGAGGCTGACATGCACGCTTTGCTGCGCGACTGTTCGCTGCCTGCCCTGGTGGCCGGTCTGCTCGCCACCACCATCTCCTACGCCGGGCCGCTGGTGCTGATCTTCCATGCGGCCGAAAGCGCCGGCCTGTCACAGGCTTTGCTGTCGTCCTGGGTCTGGGCCATCTCCATCGGCAGCGGCGTGCTGGGCATCGTGCTCAGCCTGCGCTATCGCACGCCGGTAGTAATTGCCTGGTCGATCCCCGGTAGCGCGCTGCTGGTGGGGGCGCTACCCACGCTGGGGCTGAACCAGGCCATCGGCGCCTATCTGGTGGCCAACCTGATCCTGCTGCTGATCGCCTTCAGCGGCAGCTTCGACCGCCTGTTGGCGCGCCTGCCGGGTTCCATCGCGGCGGGGTTGCAGGCCGGCATCCTGTTCGCCTTCGGCATCGAGGTGTTCAAGGCGCTGCCCGAGCAGCCGCTGCTGATCGCCTGCATGTTCGTCACCTACCTGCTGTTGCGCCGCGCGGCGCCACGTTATGCGGTGGCCGGGGTGCTGCTGGTGGGCGCGGTGCTGACCCTGTTTGGCGGGCAACTGCGCAGCGAGGCACTGGTGCTGGAGCTGGCCACGCCACAGTGGATCGCCCCCGAGTTCAGCCTGGCCGCCACCCTCAACCTGGCGCTGCCGCTGGTGCTGGTGGCGCTGACCGGGCAGTTCATGCCGGGCATGGCGGTGCTGCGCAACGCCGGCTACGACACCCCGGCCAGCCCGATCATTGGCGCCAGCGCCATCGGTGGGGCGCTGCTGGCGCCCTTCGGCTGCCATGGCCTGAACCTGGCGGCGGTCACCGCCAGTCTGTGCACCGGGCGCGAAGCCCATGAAGATCCACGGCGACGCTATATCGCCGCGCTGTCCGGCAGCCTTGCCTACCTGGTGTTCGGCATCGCCGGGGCCACGCTGGTGTCGCTGTTCGCCGCTTTTCCCGCCGCGCTGATCGCTGCCCTGGCCGGGCTGGCGCTGTACGGCGCGTTCAGCGAGGCGCTGGCGCGCAGCCTGAGCGAGCCGCAGGAGCGTGATGCCGGGCTGTTCACCTTCCTGGTGACGGCTTCCGGGGTGACCTTCCTCGGCCTGTCGGCCGCCTTCTGGGGGCTGCTGTTCGGCCTGGCCGCGCATCTGCTGCTACGTGCAAGGCGGCAAGCGCCAAGTGCCACGAATAACTCGCGGGCCGCGCCGATGCGCGAGTGAAACGCCGCGTCAGCTGACAGGCGCCGTGCGTATCGCTGCGAGCTGCAATGCCTGGTGCGCACAGCGCACCCTACCGAGACCTGATTCAACCTCCCAACCGGCCGCTTCCAGGCTGCCGGGCGGGTTTCTGCAACCTCGATAACAACAATCCGAACAACAAAGAGTACGAGAGCCATGACGCACACCCCACGCCTTTGCCTGCTGTCCTCCGCCATCGCCGCCTGTCTGCCGGGCCTTAGCCTGGCCGGCGAGGGCGGTTTCATCGAAGACACCACTGCCACCCTCACGGCGCGCAACTATTACTTCAGCCGCGACTTCTCCGACATCGTCGGGCCGAACCGGCAGTCCAAGGCCGAGGAGTGGGCGCAGGGCTTCATCCTCAACGTCAAATCTGGCTATACGCCAGGCACGGTGGGCTTCGGTGTGGATGCCATCGGCCTGCTCGGCATCAAGCTCGACAGCAGCCCGGATCGGGTCAACACTGGTCTGCTGCCGACCCGCGAGAGCGGCAAGGCGGCGGACGACTACAGCCGTCTGGGCGTGGCGGCCAAGGTGCGGGTGTCCAAGACCGAGCTGAAGGTGGGCGAACTGCAACCCAACCTGCCGGTGCTGACCTTCTCCGACATCCGCCTGCTGCCGCCCAGCTATCAGGGCGTGAGCCTGGTTTCCAACGAGTTCGCCGGCCTCACCCTGCAGGCGGGCCACCTCAATTCCACCAGCCTGCGCAACGAGGCTGGCGACGACAAGATGCTCGCCATGCTCGGGCACCTGCCGCAGCGCGGCGCGACCAGCGATGCCTTCAACTATGCCGGCGGCGACTATGCCTTCAATGCCGCGCGCAGCTCGCTGAGCGCCTGGTACGGCCAGCTCGAGGACATCTATCAGCAGCGTTTCCTCGGTTTCAAGCACAGCGAGCCGCTAGGCGCCTGGACGTTGGGCGCCAACCTCGGCTTCTACGACTCCAGCGAGGACGGCAAGGGCCTGCTCGGCGACATCGACAACCAGGCGCTGTTCGCCCTGCTCTCGGCCAGGCATGGCGGGCATACCCTCTATGTCGGTTATCAGGCGATGTTCGGTGACACGGCTTTTCCCCGCGTGTTCGCCAACGTCACGCCGCTGGGCAACGAGGTGCCCACCTTCGAGTTCGCCTCCGCCGACGAGCGCTCCTGGCAACTGCGCTACGACTACGACTTCGCCGCCATGGGCGTACCGGGCCTGGTGGCCGGGGTGCGCTACATTCGTGGCGACAGCGTCGATGTACAGGCCACCAATCGCAGCGGCCCGCGCTACGAGGGCAAGGACTGGGAGCGTGACCTGGACATCGGCTACGTGGTGCAGAGCGGTTCGCTCAAGGGCCTCGGCGTGCGTGTGCGCAATGTCGTCGCGCGCTCCAACTACCGCAGCGATATCGACGAGAACCGGCTGATCCTCAGCTACACCTGGAACCTGCTGTAACGGCAGGCGGAGCCGGCTGTGCGGCCGGCTCCGCAACCTGTGGAGAGCCTCCATGTTCGCAATTTCGTGCGCGGTGCTCGCCGCCCTCTGCTCGCTCGTGTTGCTGACCCAGGTCAGCGAGTCGCTGACGCAGGGCGCCGCCGCGCTGGCTATGCTCGCCAGCCTGGGTGCTTGCTGGCGACGACCAGCCACGCCCACACCGCCGACCCTGAACGTCTTGCCGCCATTGCCTGAACCGATGCTGCTGGTTCCGGCCGAACCGCTGATCGAGCTCGTACCGCCCGCGCCGGCCTTGGATCTTGCCCCGGTGCTGGCGCGGTTGGACGAACTGGAACAGGCCATTGCCGCCAGCCGTGACGACATGCAGTACGCCGACCAGTTGGCGCGCGGGGCGGGGGAGAAAGTGCAGGCCAGCGCCGAGAGCATTCGCGCCGCCACGGCCACCATCGAGCGCCTGGCCGGACACATGGAGCCAGTGACGCGGGTGTTCGACGACCTCGGTGTACAGACCGAGCGCATCGGCAGCATCGTCGGCAGCATTCAGGACATCGCCAAGCAGACCAACCTGTTGGCCCTCAACGCAGCCATCGAGGCGGCGCGGGCAGGCGAGCAGGGCAGGGGCTTCGCCGTGGTCGCCGACGAGGTGCGTCAACTGGCGCAGCGGGCCAACGCGGCCAGCGAGCAGATCCGCCAGATCGTCACCAGCCTGCAATTGGCCGCAGCCGATGCGCGGGGCGGTCTGGGTCAGGTGCAGGCTGACAGCCGCACCGGCCTCGGGCAGTCGGCCGACGCTCTGCAGGCCATGGCCGAGATGCGTGAAGGGGCCAGCGCGCGGCTGGTGATCGTGCAGCGCATCGTCGAGCGCCTGGCCACTCAGCAAGCGCTGGCCCTGGCCATGCGTACCGCGCTGGATGATGAACCTGTTGTCAGGAATGGTTCGATAATCGCACGATAAGGCGATTATCGGATTGTTCGGCCGAGAGCCCCGCCCTAACCTCACACTCATTCGTCACCTTTGTGCCGGTGGCGCCTGCAACCTGAAGAGAACAATACGATGGCCGACATCATTACGCTGCGCGACGCCATTTCGCGCCATGTCCACGACGGCGATTGCGTCGCCCTCGAAGGCTTCACCCACCTGATTCCCACTGCCGCTGCTCATGAGATCATCCGCCAGGGCAAGAAAGACCTGCATCTGGTGCGCATGACCCCGGATCTGGTCTATGACCTGCTGATCGGCGCCGGTTGCGCGCGCAAGCTGACCTTCTCCTGGGGCGGCAACCCCGGCGTCGGTTCGCTGCACCGCCTGCGCGACGCGGTCGAGAAGCACTGGCCGCACAAGCTGGAAATCAGCGAGCACAGCCACGCCGCCATGGCCAACGCTTACGTCTCCGGTGCCTCCAACCTGCCGTTCGCCGTGCTGCGTGGCTACCAGGGTTCCGACCTGGTCAAGGTCAACCCGGACATCAAGTTCATCGAATGCCCGTTCACCGGCGAGAAGCTGGCGGCGATCCCCAGCGTGCGCCCGGACGTCACCGTGATCCACGCGCAGAAGGCCGACCGCAAGGGCAACGTGCTGATCCAGGGCATCCTCGGCGTGCAGAAGGAAGCCGCCCTGGCCGCCAAGCGCTGCATCGTCACCGTCGAGGAAATCGTCGACGACCTGCAGGCGCCGATGAACGCCTGCGTCCTGCCGACCTGGGCCATCAGCGCGGTCTGCGTGGTGCCCGGTGGCGCCCATCCGTCCTATGCCCATGGCTACTACGAGCGTGACAACCGCTTCTACCAGGACTGGGATCCGATCGCCCGCAACCGCGACACCTTCACCGCCTGGATCGACGAGTACATCCGCGGCACCGAGGATTTTGCGCAGTACCAGGCGAAAGTGAATGGGGAGGCCAAGTGATGAGCGAGTTCAACACCAATGAAATGATGACCGTGGCCGCCGCGCGCCGCCTCGGCAATGGCACCGTCTGCTTCGTCGGCATCGGCCTGCCGTCCAAGGCTGCCAACCTGGCGCGCCTGACCCACGCCCCGGAAGTGGTGCTGATCTATGAATCCGGCCCCATCGGCGCCAAGCCGAGCGTATTGCCGCTGTCCATCGGTGACGGCGAGCTGGCCGAAACCGCCGACACCGTGGTACCGACCGGCGAGATTTTCCGCTACTGGCTGCAGGGCGGGCGCATCGACATCGGCTTCCTCGGCGCCGCCCAGGTCGACAAGTACGGCAACATCAACACCACTGTGATCGGCGATTACCACGCGCCGAAAGTGCGTCTGCCGGGCGCTGGTGGCGCGCCGGAAATCGCCGGTTCTGCCAAGAAGGTTCTGATCATCCTCAAGCAGGGTCATCGCACCTTCGTCGACAAGCTGGCCTTCATCACCTCGGTCGGTCACGGCGAGGGCGGTGACCATCGCAAGCGCCTGGGCCTGCCGGGCGACGGGCCGGTGGCGATCATCACCGATCTGTGCATCATGGAGCCGGAAGCCGGCACCAACGAATTCATCGTAACCTCGCTGCATCCGGGCGTGACCCGCGAACAGGTGATCGAGAACACCGGCTGGCAGATCCGCTTCGCTGACAGCGTGGGCACCACCGAGGCGCCGACCGCAGCGGAACTGGCCGCACTGCGTGACCTGGAAGCGCGCACCGCCACTGCCCACGGTCAGGCTGGAGGTGAAGAATGAGCCGCGACGTATTCATCTGCGACGCCGTGCGCACGCCGATTGGCCGCCTCAATGGCGCGCTGTCGGCGGTGCGCGCCGACGACCTGGCGGCGATTCCGCTCAAGGCACTCATCGAGCGTAACCCGCAAGTCGACTGGTCTGCCGTCGATGAAGTGTTCATGGGCTGCGCCAACCAGTCCGGCGAGGACAACCGCAACGTCGCGCGTATGGCGCTGCTGCTTGCCGGCCTGCCGGAAACGGTGCCGGGCGTGACCCTCAACCGCCTGTGCGCTTCGGGCATGGAAGCGGTGGGCGCTGCCTTCCGCGCCATCGCCACGGGTGAGATGGAGCTGGCCATCGCTGCTGGCGTCGAGTCCATGACCCGCGCGCCTTACGTGATGGGTAAGGCCGACAGTGCCTTTGGCCGTGGCCAGAAGCTGGAAGACACCACCTTGGGCTGGCGCTTCGTCAATCCGCTGATGAAAGAGCAGTATGGCGTCGACCCGATGCCGGTCACCGGTGACAACGTCGCCGAGGATTACGGCGTCAGCCGCGCCGACCAGGACGCCTTCGGCCTGCGCAGCCAGCAGCGTGCGGCGGCGGCTCAGGAGAGCGGTTACTACGCCGAGGAAATTGTCCCGGTGGTGATCAAGACCAAGAAGGGCGAGATCGTCGTCGACCGTGACGAGCACCCGCGTGCCGACACCACCGCCGAAGGCCTGGCCAAGCTCAAACCGGTCAATGGCGAAGGCAAGACCGTCACCGCCGGCAACGCCTCGGGGCTCAATGATGGTGCCTCGGCGATGATCCTGGCCTCGGCTGAAGCTGTTAAGAAATACGGCCTCAAGCCCCGCGCCAAGGTACTGGGTATGGCCAGCGGCGGCGTCGCCCCGCGCATCATGGGCGTCGGCCCGGTGCCGGCGGTGCGCAAGCTGCTGACCCGCCTGAGTTTGGACATCAATGCCTTCGACGTGATCGAGCTGAACGAAGCTTTCGCCGCTCAAGGCCTGGCCGTTACCCGCGACCTCGGTCTGCCGGACGACAGCGACAAGGTCAACCCCAACGGCGGCGCCATCGCCCTCGGCCACCCGCTGGGCATGAGCGGCAACCGCCTGGTACTGACCGCCGTGCATCACCTGGAAAAGACCGGCGGCAAACTCGGCCTGGCGACCATGTGCGTGGGCGTCGGCCAGGGTCTGGCGCTGGCCATCGAGCGGGTGTGACCCGAAGCTGATTCGGGCGCGTAGGGTGGGCTTCAGCCCACCATGTTCACTACGGCTATTGGTGGGCTGAAACGGACGCCGCCCGGCCCACCCTACGGCCTGAAACTTGTGGGAGGCGCTTCAGCGGCGACGCTTTTAATCTGTCGCGGCTAAAGCCCCTCCCACAGGCACCCTCCGTGCGCGGCGCCGCCGGTTGATGCCACACTAGCCGTACATTTTTCCCAGGAGCGTTGCGCGCGTGAGCAACCAACTTTTCGATGCCTATTTCACCGCGCCGGCCATGCGCGCGATCTTCTGCGACGCCGGCCGGGTGCAGGGCATGCTCGACTTCGAGGCCGCCCTGGCGCGGGCCGAGGCGCGCGTGGGGCTGATCCCCACCGAGGCCGTGGCTCCCATCGAGGCCGCCTGCAAGGCCGAACTCTACGATTACCCGGCGCTGGCCCAGGCCATCGCCACCGCTGGCAATTCCGCCATCCCGCTGGTCAAGGCACTGGGCAAGCGCATCGCCGCGAGCAATCCCGAAGCCGAGCGCTACGTGCACCTCGGTGCCACCAGCCAGGACGCCATGGACAGCGGCCTGGTGCTGCAACTGCGCGCGGCCATTGGCCTGCTGCAAAGCGATCTGGCGAAGTTGGCCGAGGCCCTGGCGACGCAGGCCGAGCGCTATATCGACACCCCACTGGCAGGGCGCACCTGGTTGCAGCAGGCGACGCCCGTCACCCTCGGTATGAAGCTGGCCGGCGTACTCGGCGCGGTCACCCGTCATCGTCAGCGTCTGCATGAACTCAAACCACGGCTGCTGAGCCTACAGTTCGGCGGCGCCTCCGGCAGCCTGGCGGCACTCGGCGATGTCGGCTGGGCAGTCAGCGGTGCGCTGGCGCAAGAATTGGAACTGGCCCTACCGGAGCAGCCCTGGCACACCCAGCGTGATCGACTGGTGGAGTTTGCCAGCCTGCTGGGCATGATCGCCGGCAGCTTGGGCAAGCTGGGTCGTGATCTCAGTCTGCTGATGCAAACCGAGGCCGGTGAAGTCTTCGAGCCATCGGCGCCCGGCAAGGGCGGCTCGTCCACCATGCCGCACAAGCGCAACCCGGTCAGCGCCGCCGTGCTGATCGGCGCCGCCACGCGCGCTCCGGGCCTGGTGACGACGATGTTTGCCGCCATGCCACAGGAGCACGAGCGCAGTCTCGGCCTGTGGCACGCCGAGTGGGACACCCTGCCGGAGCTGTGCTGTCTGGTCTCCGGCGCCCTGCAGCAGGCGCTGCTGGTGGTGCCGGGGCTGGAGGTGGATGCCGCACGTATGCGCGCCAACCTGGAGCTGACCCAGGGCCTGGTGCTGGCCGAGGCGGTGAGCATCGCCCTGGCGCAGAAGATCGGCCGCGATGCGGCTCATCACCTGATCGAACAATGCTGCAAACAGGCGGTGCGCGAGGGCGCCCACCTGCGCTCCGTGCTCGGCGCCAACACCGAAGTCAGCGCACAACTGTCGGCCACCGAGCTGGATCGCCTGCTCGATGCGGCGCATTACCTGGGGCAGGCCCGCCGCTGGGTCGAGCGGGCCATTGCCGAACACACGCAATTTTCCTCTTAGGAGTTTCCATGCCTGCCGTACGTCTCGCCGATGGCGATCTGAATTACCTGCTCGAAGGCCCGGCTGGTGCGCCGGTGCTGGTACTGTCCAATTCACTGGGTACCGACCTGCACATGTGGGACGCGCAGATTGAGGCCTTCACCCAGCATTTCCAGGTGCTGCGCTACGACACCCGTGGCCATGGCGCCTCGCTGGTGAGCGAAGGCCCGTACAGCATCGAACAGAACGGCCGCGACGTGCTGGCCCTGCTCGATGCGCTGGGCATTGCCAAGGCGCATTTCTGCGGGCTGTCCATGGGCGGCCTGATCGGCCAGTGGCTGGGCATCAACGCGCCCGAGCGCATCGAGCGCCTGGTGCTGTGCAACACCGCCGCCAAGATCGGTACGCCCGAGGTGTGGAACCCGCGCATCGAGATGGTGCTGGCCGAAGGCGAGCAGGCCATGCGCGGTCTGCGTGATGCGTCGATCTCGCGCTGGTTCACCGCCGACTTCGCCGAGGCCAATCCGGGCAAGGTCGAGCCCATCGTCGGCATGCTGGCGCAGACTTCGCCCGAAGGCTACGCGGCCAACTGCGCGGCGGTGCGTGATGCCGATTACCGCGAGCAGTTGGGCGCCATTCGCGCGCCGTCGCTGATCGTCTGCGGCAGTGGCGACCCGGTGACCACCACCGAGAATGGCCGCTTCATGCAGGAGCGCATCGCTGGCGCCGAACTGGTGGAGTTCTACGCCGCGCACCTGTCCAACGTGCAGGCCGGCGATGAATTCAGCCAGCGGGTGCTGGATTTTCTGCGCGCCTGAACCTGTCATGGTGCGCACGGCGCAGTCTACGGCTCCACGCACGCCGTAGGGTGCTCCGTGCGCACCGCTTCTTTTTTCGGAGTGATGCTATGGACGAGAAACAACGCTACGAAGCCGGCATGCAGGTGCGCCGCGCGGTGCTGGGCGATGCCCACGTCGACCGCAGCCTGCAGAACCTGACGCCGTTCAACGAAGAGTTCCAGGAGATGATCACCCGTCACGCCTGGGGCGATATCTGGACGCGCCCAGGCCTGCCTCGCCACACCCGCAGCCTGATCACCATAGCCATGCTGATCGGCATGAATCGCGAGGGTGAGCTGAAGTTGCACCTGCGTGCGGCGAAGAACAACGGGGTGAGCCGCGAAGAGATCAAGGAAGTGATCATGCAGAGCGCCATCTACTGCGGCATCCCGGCTGCCAACGCCACCTTCCACCTCGCCGAAGCGGTGTGGGACGAGCTGGGTATCGAGTCCCAGCAGGAGTGACGCACGCGCGGCGTTGCGCCGCGCTGCTGCAACCGCCTGACCCTCGGCAAGCGAGGGTCAGTTCAGCATGAACAAGGCCTCACCATTGAACTCTGCGCTGATCTGCGCGGCCCGCATCGGCCGTCCCAGCAGATAGCCTTGCACTTCGTCGCAGTCGTGCTCGCGCAGGAAGTTCAGCTGCTCCTGGGTTTCCACCCCTTCGGCAATCACCGCCAGGTTCAGGCTATGGGCCATGGCAATGATGGCGCGGGCGATCTGTGCGTCCTGCTCGCCTTCCGGCAGGCCGTCGACGAAGCTGCGGTCGATCTTCAGTACATCGATGGGGAACTGCTTGAGGTAGTTGAGTGACGAGTAACCGGTGCCGAAATCGTCTACCGCGATGCACAGCCCGAGGCGCTTGAGGTCTGCCAGGGTCTGCATCGCACTGGCCACGTCGCGCATCAGGATGCTTTCGGTCAGTTCCACTTCCAGGCAGGCCGGGGGGATGCCGGTGCGCTCGATGATGGCGGCGATACGCGTACTCAGGTTGCCCTCGGTGAACTGGCGTGCCGACAGGTTGACCGACACCTTGGGGATGCGGATCTTCTCGCCGTGCCAGAGCTTCAATTGGCGACAGGCCTCTTCCAGTACCCATTCGCCGACCTGAACCACCAGCCCGAGTTCTTCCAGCACCGGGATGAAATCGCCGGGCGGAACCAGACCACGCGTCGGGTGGTTCCAGCGCAGCAGCGCTTCCACGCCGGTCAGGCGGCTGCCATCGCCGGAGAACTGCGGCTGGTAATAGAGCACGAACTGACCCTGCTCCTGGGCGTGGCGCAAGTCGCTTTCCAGTTCCAGGCGTTCCAGGGCGCTGGCATTCATGTCCGCCTGGTAGAACTGGAAGTTGTTCTTGCCGCGTTCCTTGGCGTGATACATGGCGGTGTCGGCGTTCTTCATCAGTTGGCTCAACTCCTCGCCATCCTGTGGGGCGAGGGCGATGCCGATACTGGCAGTGACAAAGAACTCGCGACCCTCGAGGACGAAGGGGCGAGCCAGGCTGGAGAGAATCTGCTCGGCCACATGAATGGCGCGGTTCAGCGAGCCCTCGCGCGTCGCGCGCGGTTGCAGCAGCAGGGTGAATTCGTCGCCACCCATGCGCGCCACGGTGTCGTCGCCATCGACGCAGGCCGACAGGCGCACGGCCACGTCCTTGAGCATGCGGTCGCCGGCAGCGTGGCCGAGCGAGTCGTTGATCGGCTTGAAGCGGTCGAGGTCGAGGAACATCAGCACGACCCATTCGTCATGCCGGTCGGCATGTTGCAGGGCACTGTGCAGGCGATCCTGGAACAGCGTGCGGTTGGGCAGGTGAGTCAGGGCGTCGTAATAGGCCAGGCGGTGGATGCGCTGCTCGCTGGCCTTGCGCTCGCTGATATCGCTGAAGAAGCACACGTAGCTGACTAGGTCGCCTTCTTCGTCATGCACGGCGGTGATACCAACCCAGGCTGGGAAGTTCTCGCCGCCCTTGCGCTTGAGCCAGACCTCGCCCTCCCAGCTGCCGCGCTGGTTGAGCTGGCCGAGAATGTACTGCAGGTGGCTGGCCTGCTGGCGGTCGGCGGTGAGCATGCCGGGCAGCTGGTCGAGTACCTGCCCGGCTGAATAGCCACTGACCCGGCTGAATGCCTTGTTGACCTGGACGATGTAACCGGCCGGGTCAGTGACCAGAATCGCTGCGGTGGAGTGTTCGAATACCGTGGCTGCCATGCGCAGGTCTTTCTCCGCGCGGCGTTGCTGACTGATGTCGCGGCCCACGCCGAGGATGCCCTCGAAGCGACCGTTCTCGTCCCACATCAGCACCAGGCGCAGTTCCACCGGAATCTTGTGACCGTCGGCGCGCAGGCAGTCGAAGACGAACAGCTGATCCGGCAATTCTTCGCGCAGGCGCTCCAGGCGGTCGCGTTCGTCCAGCGAGTCGCGGATGCGTTCGATCAGCAGGTTGAGGCCCTGCAGTTGCTGCGGATTGGCCGCCAGGCTGTAGAAACTGTTGGCCATGACCCAGTCCACGGAGTAGCCGAGTACTGGCTCCACCGACGGGCTGACGTAGTTGAGCGCCAGAGTGCAATCGGTGGAGAAGATCACGTCACTGATGCTCTCGGCCAGCAGGCGGTAGCGTTGTTCGCTGTCACGCAGTGACTGATTGCGTTCGATCTGTTCGGTGATGTCCTTGGCCACACCGATCAGGCGGCTGACCCGGCCGCGCTCGTCGCGCGCCAGGGCCTGTTCACGGATGCTGAACCAGCGCCACTGTCCGTCGCGGTGACGCCAGCGCAGCACCGACTCCAGCAGCAGGCCGTCGCCGACCACCTTCTGCAGGTTGCGGATGCGCCAGTAGTACTCGCTGTCGTCCGGGTGCAGCACCAGCTCCCAGAAGTCCTCGTGCATGGCTTTGAGCTCGGACTTGCTGTAGCCCAGTTGCAGGCCGAGGCTGTGGTTGCTGAACAGCACCCGCTTGTTCTGCATGTCGTGCACGTAGAGCAGATCTGGCACCGAGCGAACCACCTCGGACCAGAAACGTTCGCGCTCGATCAGTGACAGCTCGATGCGCTTGCGGCTGGTGATGTCGCTGATACTCAGGGTGACCGCCTGGTAATCCTGGATCATCTCCGGCAGGCGCAGAACCAGCCAGACGTGGCGTTGCAGGCCCTGTGCGGTGACCAGCTGGGTTTCCAGCTCCACCAGGTTGGGGCCTTCCAGCACGGCGACGGCCAGGCGGTAACGCAGGTCATCAGGCTGCACCGGGCCATTGTCGAGCAACTGCTGCCAGGCCTGGTCGGTGGACTTCACACCCAACAGGTTGAGAGCGACCTGGTTGGCTTCGGTGATGTGCATCTGCTCCAGCAACTGTTGCTGATGGCTGTCGTCAGCCTCCAGCCAGCGCCCCAGCCCGGCGGCATCACGCAGCTTGTGTTGCAACAGCAGGCTGCGCAGGCCGGACAGATCGAGCACGCACAGGGCCACGCCGGTGCCTTCGAAGATGTCCTGGTAGCGGCGGCGGGTTTCCTGCAATACGCGCATGGCTTGCTGCTCGTCAGTCACGTCGCGTAACACCCACACATAGCCGGCCTGGCGCCCGACTTCGCTGATATCACTGCGGGTGACGGCGAACAGTCGCGCCCGGCCATCCTGCTCCACGCGCACCAGTTCCGGGCCGAGCTCGTTGACCGGCTGGGGGCTGTTCAGGAGCAGTGGATCAAGGTCAGGCAGCAGGTCGAGCAGATGACGATCCCAGGCCGCCTGGCTGGTGAGGCCGAACAAGGCTTCGGCTTGCGGGTTGAGGTAGCGCAGTTTGCCATCGGCCTGGGTCACCAGGATGCGTTCTTCGACCGCGCCCAGAGCACTTGCGGCCTGGCGCAGAGAGCGACGGGACTCATTGTTCAGACGCTGCAGTCTGCGTTGTTCGCGCTGCAGGCCGTGCAGGGCGAGCAACGCCAGCAGGCTGCAGAGAGCAAACAGTAGAAACTTGCCGGCCAGAGGGGGCATCAGTTCGCTGCTGGCATTGTCGGCGTCGAACAGCGCGCGCAACTGCCAGTCGCTGCCTTCGAGCGGGATCATGTGCAGGCTCTGCGCCTGCTCTGCGGCGGTGACCGGGGCGATGACCTTGCCGGCTTGTGCGAGGTCGTCGGCGCGGGCGATCACGCGTTGGCTCTGCATGTCTTCGAGCAGCCAGCGATATTCGCTCTGATGCTGCTCGCGCAGCCAGGCAAGCAGTGCACTGGCACGCATGCGCAGCACCCGATGGCTGCCGTCGCTCTGTCGCAGCAACAGGTAGAGCACACCGCCGTCATGGGCACTGAAGGAAAAGTGGTAAGCGGCAGCAGCGTTGCGTTGCTGCAGGGCGCGGATAAAGGTCAGATCCTGTGGTTCGCTGGCGGTATCGCTGAGCAGTTGTCCATGCTCGTCGAACCAGGCCATGCTGCTCAGCGTCGGGAACAGGCTGCGCAATGCTTCGATCAGTTCGCGTTGCCTGCCGTCTGTCCGCTTGGCCTCCTGTAGCATGGCCTGGCCCGCTTGAGCCTTCAGGCGCATGTTCAGGCTCAGGTGCTTGGCCAGTTGCTCACCGTAGCTGCGGCTGAGCTGCTTCTGGTTGTTCAGCAACTGACGGTATTCCTGTGTCAGTTGCCAGGCCAGCAGTCCCAGTATCGCCAGTACCAGTACTACCAGAGAGCGCCGGAGCAATTCGCGGCGGCCTGGCGCGTGTGACTCACCCGATGGTAGGGAAGGCAGTGATGGGGAGCTCGACACGTTTTAGGAACCTGCAGCTACTGCGGATCTATATAGTAGAACGCGCGAGCATGCCTATGCGCGCGCGGTCGGCTAGGATGCCTGCAAATGTGGCCAAGTGCCAGCCGCGCCGACGAGCGTAGGTTTGCCCTGTGTCAGACATTGCGGTAGCTTTGCGCCGCGCGCGTGATCTGTCCGCGCGGTACTTGGCGTTCGCCTTCGCAGGGGCTAAGGTCTCTGCACATTGCGTACGCGCAGGTGGTGTGAAAACTGATGGCTACCCCGCGTTAGCGATCCGGCCTCTGGGTAGGAGCGGCTTCAGCCGCGAATTTCGCGGATAAATCCGCTCCTACAGGGTGTACAACAGCTAACGCGAACATAGCCAAGAGATTGCGCCCTCGACGCATTCATCATGTTTTTCACGCGACCTGCATGGCGCGCCGTTTCCAGCTCCCAATTCTCACAAGTCAGGTTATCCATGGCTCAGTACGTCTACAGCATGCATCGGGTCAGCAAGGTTGTCCCGCCGAAGCGTGAAATTCTCAAGAACATCTCCCTGTCGTTCTTCCCGGGCGCCAAGATTGGCGTGCTGGGCCTCAACGGCGCCGGTAAGTCGACCCTGCTGCGCATCATGGCCGGTGTCGATACCGAGATCGATGGTGAAGCCCGTCCGATGCCTGGGATCAAGGTCGGCTACCTGCCGCAGGAGCCGCAGCTGGATCCGGACAAGACCGTGCGCGACATCGTCGAAGAGGCCGTAGGCGAAATCAAGCAGGCCCAGGCCCGCCTCGATGAGGTGTACGCCGCTTACGCCGAGCCGGATGCCGACTTCGATGCCCTGGCCGCCGAACAGGCCAAGCTGGAAGCGATTCTGCAGGCCTCCGACGGCCACAACCTGGAGCGCCAGCTGGAAGTCGCCGCTGACGCTCTGCGCCTGCCTGCGTGGGACGCGAAGATCGAGCACCTGTCCGGTGGTGAAAAGCGCCGTGTAGCCCTGTGCCGCCTGCTGCTGTCGGCCCCCGACATGCTGTTGCTGGACGAACCGACCAACCACCTGGATGCCGACTCGGTAGCCTGGCTGGAGCGCTTCCTCCACGACTTCCCCGGTACCGTGGTGGCCATCACCCACGACCGTTACTTCCTTGACAACGTCGCTGGCTGGATTCTCGAACTCGACCGTGGCCATGGCATCCCCTACGAGGGCAATTATTCCGGCTGGCTGGAGTCGAAGGCCAACCGTCTGGCCCAGGAAGCCAAGGCCGAGGCATCGCACGCCAAGGCGATGAAAGCCGAACTTGAATGGGTACGCCAGGGCGCCAAGGCACGTCAGTCCAAGTCCAAGGCGCGCCTGCAGCGTTTCGAGGAAATGCAATCGCAGGAATTCCAGAAACGCAGCGAGACCAACGAGATCTACATCCCGGCTGGCCCGCGCCTGGGCGACAAGGTCATCGATTTCGTCAACGTGTCGAAGTCCTTCGGTGACCGCGTACTGATCGACGATCTGTCCTTCAGCATTCCGAAAGGCGCCATCGTCGGTGTGATCGGCGGTAACGGTGCGGGTAAATCGACCCTGCTGCGCATGATCACCGGCAAGGAGCAACCGGACTCAGGCCGGATCGAGATCGGTGAAACCGTGCAGATCGCCAGCGTCGAGCAGAGCCGTGAGGCGCTCGAAGGCAACAAGACCGTGTGGGAGCAGATCTCCGACGGCTTCGACATGATCAAGGTCGGCAACTACGAGGTACCGTCGCGCGGTTATGTCGGTCGCTTCAACTTCAAGGGCGCCGACCAGCAGAAGTTCGTCAAGGATCTCTCCGGTGGTGAGCGCGGTCGTCTGCACATGGCGCTGACCCTTAAGCAGGGCGGCAACGTGTTGCTGCTCGACGAACCGTCCAACGACCTCGACGTGGAAACCCTGCGCGCGCTGGAAGAGGCGCTGCTGGACTTCCCTGGCGCCGCGGTGGTGATCTCCCACGATCGCTGGTTCCTCGACCGTATCGCCACGCACATCCTCTCCTACGAGGACGATGGCAAGGTCAACTTCTTCGAAGGCAACTACACCGAGTTCGAAGCGGATCGCAAGAAACGCCTCGGCGACGCCGCTGCCCAGCCGCACCGCGTGCGTTACAAGAAGCTGGCGTAGGGTGGGTTAGCGGCGCCAATCGCCGAACGTTCAGGTGCCGCTATCGCAGTGCGCGGCGTAACCCAGTACCAGGTGTTGTGCCTGGATGAAAAACGGAGCCTTCGGGCTCCGTTTTTCGTTTCAGCATGCCTACGATGTCACCCTACGGCTTCAGAGCTTCGCCAGCAGGCTGTCCAGTGCTGTGGCCTGGTCTTCGGCCAGATCGATGATGTGAAAACCCGCCCAGCAGTGCTGGCCATCGGCGCCGGGGCGGCTCCATAGGCAGTCGGCGCCCAGGCGCACCTCCTGAACCGCATCGCTGCCCGAGGTGCAGACCAGCCGGCATTGCAGCACGGCATCGGCTGTATGCGGCGTGTCGCTGAACAGCATGAAGCCATCGGCAGAAAGGTCGACGATGCGGCCCAGGCGCTGCCCGCTGTTCAGGTCGAAGACCTCCAGCTGCATCTCGGTGCCATGGCGGCTGTGTTGACGACGCTCTTCCATGGAAATTCCTCAGCGGGGTTCGGCTGTGCGCCCAGTGAAGCGCTGCAGCACACGGTAGATGGCGGTCAGTGCGCGGTCGACCAGTGGAGTCGCGCGTTCGGGAGTGACGATGCGGGCCAGGCCCTTTTCCATTTCGCTGGCCAGCAGGGTCAGTGGTTTGATTGCCACGCGTTGGCCGCTGTTGTCGACGAACATGTAGTTGTGGGTGGTGGGGCTGAACCATGAGAGCTTGAGTATGCGGCTCTGGTCGCCTTCGACGAATTCGAACCAGGTGCCGAACTCGACGTTGGCCAGCTCCTTGGTCAGTGCCTGGGCGCGGCTCGAGAGCTTGGTACGCGGCGGAGCCTGGCGCGCCAGGTCGGCATCTTCGCCGAGCATGGCGCCGAGCGGGCTTTCCGGTAGCGTCGGTTTGAGCTGGGCCGCCAGCTGTGGTTGCTTGGCCTGCACCGCGTGCTGGCAGGCCACCAGATCCTGCAACAGGCGGCGGATACCGTCCTCGTGGTAACCACCAAGTAGCTCCAGACCTTTGCGCAGGTCGCTTAGCAGAGGTACGCGCAGCTCCTGCAAACGCTTTTTGTCCTCTTCGCTCAGCGGCATGCCGCTCCAGGCCAGTTGTTCGGCGACTTCGCAGTGGCGACGCCATTCGGCGCTGTTGTCGCCATGGCGCAGCAGGGCAAAGACCAGCACGTCGGCCCAGGTCAGTTCGAGGAAGTTGCGGATGATTGCGGGCAGATCACGCTGCTCGACGCAGCGCTGAATCACTTCCAGCGCCTGCTCGCGGGCTCCGAGCAGGCGATCCCGACCCTTGGCGGCCTCCACGGCGCGGCGTTCTCGCAGCTCCACCTTGTGGCGCAGGGTTTCGACGTATTCGTTGAATTCGTCGATAAGGCCGTCGAACAGGCTCAGATCACCGCTGAAACCGTTGATCACTCGTTCTACTACCCACTGCATCTTCGCCAGCAGGCCGCGTTCGTCGCCTTCGTTGCCATACATTACACCGGCCTGGGCCATGGTATTGAGCAGGCGGCGAGCAGGGTGGTGGTGCTGGGTGAACAGCGCCTTGTCCAGCAGAGCGATTTTCAGATAGGGCGTGTGCAGGTGTGACAGTGCTGTCTTGCAACTGTCCGGCAGGTTCTCGTCGTCGAGGATGAAGTCGAACAGCATCCCGACCAGGTCGATCACGTCGGCTTCCTGGTCGGACACCTTGCTGTCGCCTGGCAGGCTGCTGTGCGATTCCAGTTGCTGCTGCAGGTCGGCCTTGAGGCCTTCCACGGGCTGTGGCTTGTGCAGGCGCTGGGCCAGTTCGTGCGCCGATTGCTGCTGCATACGGTTGAGCGCAGCGAGCAGCTCGTTGGCGCTGTAGGTACGGCTGGCCTCACGTGGCGAAAAGCTGACGATGCTGCGTGTGCCGCCGAGCAGCGGCGTATCCGGATGACTCTGGCGGTTTTCGCCGAGCAGGCTGGAGAGGCCGCTGAACAGGGCGCCTGGGTCGCTCGGCGGTGGTGCGCTGAGATCCAGGTCGAGAAGTGGCATGTCAGCGACTGGCTGGCCGGATTTGCCCTGTGTCTGGCCCTGATTCTGAGCGCTCGCCTGAACCGTCTGGGTTTCTACCTTGGGCGTCTGCGGGCGGCTGACGCTCGGGTTGACCTGCGCGCTGTACTTGAGGTTGGGCAGCACGCCGGCATCGATCAGGCGCTGGTTGAGCGCGCCGTAGAGCGAATCCAGGCTCTGCATCACATGGCGATCGAAGAGCATGTAGAGGATGGTCTTGATCTGCAGCGGGAAAGGGCAGGGCGCCAGCGCGTCGCGAAACGCCTGGGCGATGGCCTGTGGGCCGAAGGGGTTGCTGTCTTCGCCGAGCTTCTGGCCATTATTGAGCAGGGCCAGGCGTTGCTCCAGGGCGAACAGCGGCTGAGTACAACGCGCCTTGACCCGGCTGACCATATTGGTGACCTGCAGGGTCTCTTCGTAATCCTCGTTCTGTACCAGGGCCAGATGCTCCGGGTCGAGTTCGGTCTGGGACTGGTTCTGCAGCTTGCCGTCGAGGAAATCGGAGAAGTTGTTGGCGATCGTCTGGTGGTAGCTGCGCTCGATTTGCGGACGCTGGCGGCGAATCTCGCGCATGCTGTCGAAGAACAGCGTCTGTACCTTGTTGTTCTCGGCCTTCTCGGCACATTCGAACAGGGTATCGTCGACCTGGCCGAAGACGCCGCTCAGGTGTTCCGCCAGGCGGTTCATCACCAGCTTGCGGCAGGCCTGCACCAGGTCGCTGAAGCGCGGCTGGATGCCGCGGCTGGCGAGGCTGACCACCTTCGGATGGCTGGGGGGCTTGCCCTGGTTACTCATGGACTATCCTGGCTGGCGTCGTCGGCTGGCGCGTCCTGCGTCGTGCCGCTGTGCGATGAAACATATAGTAGTCCATGCTCGCGCTGCAAAGCATTGTCGTAAAAGCAGTTTGCAGGGGTTGACAGGGAAGTTTTGCTACGTAAAATGGCGCGCCTCTGAAGCGGGAAAGCGAAAGCTGAAACGCAACGGAGCTGGAAGACCGAAGTTCCGCGATAGCTCAGTCGGTAGAGCAAATGACTGTTAATCATTGGGTCCCTGGTTCGAGTCCAGGTCGCGGAGCCAACTTCCTATCGGGGTATAGCGCAGTCCGGTAGCGCGCTTGCTTTGGGAGCAAGATGTCGGGAGTTCGAATCCCCCTACCCCGACCATTTTTGGGTCGTTAGCTCAGTTGGTAGAGCAGTTGGCTTTTAACCAATTGGTCGTAGGTTCGAATCCTACACGACCCACCATAGTCAACGATGAAGCCCGCCAAGTGCGGGCTTCATCGTTTCTGCGTTTCAGATTTCCACCTGAGTACCCAGCTCGATCACCCGGTTCAGGGGCAAGTTGAAAAAGCGCAGGCTGCTGTTGGCGTTCTTCAACATGAAGGCGAACAGCACCTCGCGCCAGCGCGCCATGCCGATACGGCGCGTCGAAACCACCGTTTCCCGGCTGAGGAAGTACGTGGTGTGCATCGGCTCGAAGCTCAGCCCCTCGACATGGCATTGGCTCAGGGCTTCTGGTACGTCGGGTCGCTCGATGAAGCCGAAGTGCAGCACTACCCGATAGAAATCCTCGCCATGTTCCTGCACCTCCACGCGCTTGTTCAGGGCTACGCGCGGGGTGTCTTCGCTGACCACGGTCAGTAGCACCACCTTCTCGTGCAGTACCTGGTTGTGCAGCAGGTTATGCAGCAGCGCATGCGGCACCGTGTCGGTACGCGCGGTGAGAAATACCGCCGTGCCTTTGACGCGGTGTGGTGGCTGGCGGCTGATGCTGTCGCTGAACACGCTCAGCGGCAGGGCATTCTCGCCCAGACGCTCGAAAACGATTTCCTTGCCGCGCTTCCAGGTGGTCATCAGCACGAACAGGACGATGCCGGCGACCAGTGGGAAGGCGCCTCCTGCCAGTACCTTGGGCAGGTTGGCGATGAAGAACAGGCTGTCGACCAGCAGGAACCCCCCAAGAATAGGCAGTGACAGCCACTTGGGCAGGTTCCACAACAGCAGCATCACGGCGGCCGCCAGCAGTGTGGTGATCAGCATGGTTCCCGTCACGGCCACGCCATAGGCCGAAGCCAGGGCGCTGGATGAGCCGAAGCTGAGTACCAGCAACACGACGCCGATCATCAGCATCCAGTTCACCGTGCCGATGTAGATCTGCCCCTGCTCGGTGTCCGATGTGTGCTGGATGAACATACGTGGGATATAACCCAGCTGGATGGCCTGGTGGGTCAGCGAGAATGCTCCGGAGATGACTGCCTGGGAGGCGATCACCGTGGCCAGGGTGGATAGTGCGACCATCGGCAGCAGCGCCCAGCTTGGCGTCAACAGGAAGAACGGGTTGTGTGCGGCAGCAGGGTTGGCGAGGATCAAGGCGCCCTGACCCAGGTAGTTCAGCAGCAGGCCGGGGAGTACCAGAAAGAACCAGGCGCGAGCGATAGGTTTGCGGCCAAAGTGACCCATGTCGGCATACAGCGCTTCGGCACCGGTCAGGGCCAGTACCACGGCGCCGAGGATGGCCACGCCTATGCCGGGGTGGACGATGAAGAAGTGGATGCACCAGTAAGGATTCAGCGCCTTGAGCACTTCTGGATACTGGCTGATGCCGTGGATACCCAGCAGCGCGAGCACGCTGAACCACAGCAGCATGACCGGCCCGAACAGCGTGCCGAGGCGTGCCGTACCGTGTTTCTGGATAAGGAACAGGCTGACCAGGATCACCAGCGCCAGTGGCACGACCCAGTATTCGATGCCATCGAAGGCGATCTGCAGGCCTTCGACGGCGGATAGCACCGAGATCGCCGGGGTGATCATGCTGTCGCCGAAGAACAGCGCCGCGCCGAACAAGCCGATCAGCAAAAGCACCTTGCGCAGGCGCGGATGGTTGCGTGCGGCGCGTTGTGCCAGTGAGGTCAGGGCCATTACGCCGCCTTCACCGTCGTTGTCCGCGCGCAGAATGAACAGCACGTACTTGACCGATACCACCCAGATCAGTGACCAGATGATCAGCGAGAGAATCCCCAGCACGCCTTCGTGATTGGGAGCCACGCCATAGTTGAAGACTTCTTTCAGGGTGTAGAGCGGGCTGGTACCGATGTCGCCGTAGACAACCCCGGTCGCGGCTACCAGTAAGGCCAGTGCTGAGGGTTTGGCGGCAGAGGTGTTGCTTGGGTGCATCTGCGATGCTCCGTTGCGGGCGGATTTTTTGAATGGAGGTGTCAGGCTGTTGCCGAAAGCGGGAGGCGGTCGGGGTGAGGTCGTTGCACGGTCATAATGTCGTCATGCCGGGGGCCTCGAGAAGGCTGACGTCGCCGAGCAGGATACTGGCGATCAAGTGGGGCGTCCGTGCCCCAGTATAGACAGCTTCAGTGCAGCTTGAGGCGCGGCTCGGTGCTGCGCCCGATGCGGTCGCTGAGCATCAGTAGCAGGGTGCGTGGCACGCCGTACAGCGCCATCTGGTGCATGCGGTAGAGCGACACGTAGAACACCCGCGCCAACCAGCCTTCGAGCATTACACTGCCGGTCAGATTGCCCATCAAGTTGCCGACTGCGGAAAAGCTCGACAGTGAGATCAGCGAGCCGTAGTCGCGATAGCGGTATTCCGGCAGCGGTTGGCCGGTGATCCTCAGGCGCAGTGATTTGGCCAGCAGGGATGCCTGCTGGTGCGCGGCTTGCGCGCGTGGCGGTACGTTACGGCCGTCGCTACCCGGCTGTGGACAGGCTGCGCAGTCGCCGAAGGCGAAAATGTCGTCGTCCAACGTCGTCTGCAGGGTCGGGCGCACCTGCAACTGGTTGATGCGGTTGCTCTCCAGCCCGTCCAGATCCTTGAGAAAACCGGGGGCGCGGATGCCGGCGGCCCAGACTTTCAGGCTGGCCGGGATGACGTTGCCGTCAGCCGTCTTCAGGCCGTCGGCGGTCACTTCACTGACGGCCGCGCCGGTCAGCACGGTGACGCCAAGCTTCTCCAGGGTCTGATGCACCGGGCGGGCAATGCGCTCGGGCAGTGCTGGCAGCACGCGTGGGCCTGCCTCGATCAGGGTGATGCGCATGTCTTCGGGGCGAATGCGGTTAAGACCATAGGCCGCCAGCTGCTGCGCCGCGTGATGCAGTTCGGCGGCCAGCTCGACGCCAGTGGCACCTGCACCGACGATGGCGATGTCGATCTGCGTGCCCTGCTCGTGCTCGCTGGCGTGCGCGCGCAGGTAATGGCTGAGCATGCGCCGGTGGAAGCGTTCGGCCTGCTCACGGGTATCGAGGAAAATACAGTGCTCGGCAGCGCCCAGCGTGCCGAAATCATTGGTGGTACTGCCGACCGCGATCACCAGGCTGTCGTAGGCGATGCGGCGTTCGGGCATGAGCACCTGGCCATCGTCGTCCAGAGTAGGCGCGAGGGTGATGCACTTGCCGGCGCGGTCGAGACCGGACATGCGGCCGAGCTGGAATTCGAAATGATTCCACTTGGCCTGGGCCACGTAGTTCAGTTCGTCTTCCGAGGAGTTCAGCGAGCCGGCGGCCACTTCGTGCAGCAGGGGCTTCCAGATGTGGGTGAGGTTGGCGTCGACTAGGATGACTCGGGCTGCGCCGCTCTTGCCCAGTTTTCTACCCAGACGGGTGGCCAGCTCCAAACCGCCGGCGCCGCCGCCGACAATCACGATACGATGGGACATGGATAATGCTCACAAGGCTTTGAAAAAGGCGGTGTGAGTGCGAAAGGGCGAGCGCGAGGCAGCTCATAGCACCAGTCGACTCAGAAAGCGGCTCAGCAGGCCAAGGCCGACGACCACGACCAGGACGACCACCAGCAGGCGCCAAACGCGAAAGGGCTGGCGCTCAACCTGATGCTGCGGTGCACTCAGGTACTGGTCGACTTTCTGCTGGTCTTCGGGGCTCAGGCGGCTGGTCATCGGTAGGCCTCTGCTTGATTGCGACTATTCTAGCAGGCTGTTGAAGAACGTAGGCGAGGCAGGCAAGACCAGGCAAAAACGACCGAAAAAGCGGAGTTTACTGCTGTAAATGAGCATTTTTAGGTCGTTTTTAACGCAGTATTGCCAACGCAGGTAGTTTTTCAATGGCCTGCTCGTCAGCCTTGGCGTGCAGGCCTGGCTTGTGCGTCAGGTATCCAGTGGCTCTACCTGCACGACATCGTCCAGGCGAATGATGCCGCCCTGGATTACTCGCGCGGTAATTCCGCCGTGTCCGCGCATGGCTTGGAAGGTGCCAGGGCCCAGGCGTTCTTCTAGGCGGGCGCACGGCTGGCACCAGCCGGTGGTCTCCAGCAAAGCCTGGCCAATGCGAAAGCGTCGGCCCTTGAGGCTGAACAGGTTGATTCCGGCGATCGCGATATTGCGCCTCAGCTCGCTGGGCTGCATAGGCGCATCGCGGCCAAGCAGGGCGGCAACCACCGCCAGGTGTTCCCATTGAATCAACGTGACCTGGCGTGCATTACGTGGGCCGGGGCGGCTGTGATCGCCGGTCAGCCCAGCCTCGCGGCGCGCTTCCACAGCCTCTACTTCGAGCATGGCTTCGCGCGCTTTCGGGCGTACACCCATCCAGCGTACACGGCCGACCTGTGGTACCTCGGCAAGCAATTCCTGCAATGGGCTCACAGGCCGATACCAACGTCGAACAGTAAGCTGCGGCCCAGGTTATGGCGCAGGAAGTCCGGCGCATCCGGGTGGGCAAAGAGCACGCGGGCGAAGCGTGGCCCGACCAGTGACAGCGAACGCCAGCCCTGACGCAGGTACTCGGTGGGCGGCGGGAAATGGCTGTTGCAGTCCAGCACGGCACGTTTGAGGCTGACGAACGCGATCAGGTCAAGTTCACCCACATCGATACCGCGCTCGCGATAGTTGTGGGCCTTCTTGCGCAGGGTCGGCCCCAATCGTGCCTGCATCTCGCTGGCAGGGATACGCTTGGGGCGGGCTTCGCGCCTGACCAGTTGGCTGAGGGAAAAGGCACTACGCCGACGCTCCAGCTCGGCGCGCCATTCGTCGTTGAGACGGCGTCCTTCATCGAGGACGAAGAACACCTCGAAGTTGGCATCACGAAACAGCACGTCTGGCGGCTCCTGCCCACTGGAGGTGAAGTCGTCGGTGTGATGGCGCACGTTCAACGCCTGCAGCAGGCGCTGACAGACCCAGCGCTCGCGCTCCCATTTCTTCGCGTTGGAGAGAAAGGCGTTGGCCTGTTCGGCTTGGTGCGTGAGTAAGCGCAGATAATCGGAGTCGTCCATGTCCAGAGCTTAGCCGCAGCGCAGGTTGGCTTGCTAGCGCTTGCTGTGTAACGAGCAGGGTAATCGCATGAAGGCTCCGAGTATGAGGGCTGCATAGAAGACAACCACCCCCGCACGCAGGCAGGGGCGCGGCTTCGTCGCTGAACAGCGTTTGCGCTGGCCCGAAGGGGGAGTCATCCAGCGCTGGACTTGACGCCGGGCACCTGGATCCCCGCCTGCGCGGGGATCCAGGTGTGTGATAGACCGCTGAGCCATCCAGGCGCTTTGGTTTTAGGCCAAGCTAGAGGTTCTCTGTATTCGCTTGGTTCTGGCGGAGGTAAAACAGCTTCTTCGGTTGTGCCGCTTGCGTAGGGGATGATGGGAAACAGCAGTAATACGCATCTTGTAGTTCTTGCCCAATTGCCCAGGCCCGGCAAGTGCCGGTGTAGACTGCGCAGCATGAGTGCGACGAACGAAAGAGAGGGTGTCTACGCATGATCGCTTCCAACCTGCTGGCATTCGGCACCTTGCTCGCTGGCTGGCTGATCTACGGGGTGGCGTTGCTCTGGGCGGTGATGCGAGCGCCGTGGTTGGAGCTGTTCAGCGATCTGCGCCGCCAGCACCTGTTGTTCGGCACTATGCTGGCCTTGTTTCTGCTCTGGTTGGTGCGTCGCGATTTCGACTCGGGGCTGTCCTATCACTTCATCGGCATGACGGCGGTCACCTTGCTGCTGGACTGGCCGCTGGCGGTGCTGGCAGGGCTTGCGGCGCAGCTCGGTCTACTGGCCATCGGTCGTCTGGATCTGGCTGCGCTCGGGGTCAACGGCGTGCTGCTGGTGCTGATCCCGGTGCTGGTGACCGAAGTGTGTGCACTTCGCGTAGAGCGCGCGCAGCCACGCAATCTGTTTGTCTACATCTTCTGCTGTGGCTTCTTCCCGGCTGCACTGGCGACCCTGCTGACCTTGCTGGGTGGCCTTGGGCTGCTCTGGCTGGATGGGCTATTCCCCATGCCGCCCTGGTTGGACGACTTCGCCGGCTATCTCTGGCTGGTGATGTTCCCCGAGGCCTTCATCAACGGCATGGTGGTGACTGCCCTGGTGGTGTTCTACCCGGACTGGCTGGAGACCTTCAACCGCAGCCGTTACCTGCAAGCGCCTTGGAAAG
Source organism: Pseudomonas mendocina (assembly GCF_003008615.1). Taxonomy (NCBI): domain Bacteria; kingdom Pseudomonadati; phylum Pseudomonadota; class Gammaproteobacteria; order Pseudomonadales; family Pseudomonadaceae; genus Ectopseudomonas; species Ectopseudomonas mendocina. Next base: position 1,329,352 of record NZ_CP027657.1, on the reverse strand, counting down.
AAGGTGATCGAGACGAGTGAATAGCTCCGTATCGGCCTGCTGAATGGCGCAGCGAGACTTGATCCGGATCAAGTCCATGCTGCGAGCAGACGGCAAGCTGAGGCAAACACGGAGGGCAACAGGATGAGCGTTCATCAATGGGCCAGAGCCGCGGTGCAGGCGGATCTGCACAACGCCGAAGCACAGGGTATCGATTCACTGATGGCAATGCGTGCATTGCTCGCCGAGGTGGTCGAGCGCAACAGGCGACTGCGAGAGCCGCAGGAACTGGCGCACGAGCTGCAGTTTCTCGCCGACAACCTCGACGATGATCGCGACTACGCCTTTATGCGTCCATAGCCGGGTAGGGTGCGCCATGCGCAGGCTGATTTGTGTAGAGGCTGTTCCTGTCGTTGGCATCAACATCCCGCTCAGGTAAGGGCTCGAATCAATGCGGCCGCGTCGGCAGATCACCGCTGAACAGCTCGTCTTCGAGGTCATTTCCGGGAATGGCATGCTCTTCGGCGGCCCAGGCGCCGAGGTCGATCAGCTTGCAGCGTTCGCAACAGAAGGGGCGGTAGGTGCTTTCCACCTTCCATTCGACAGGTGCGCCACAGGTTGGGCATTGGACGATAGTGGTCATGACTGGCCTCCGCGCAGGGTTAGATAGAAGTTGTGCAGGCGTTCGACCTCCGCATCCAGCCAGGCCAGATCGCGGTCGTTGACCAACACATCGTGCGCATGACGCAAGCGTTCTTCGCGGCTGGCCTGAGCCTGCATGATGGCGCGCACCTGCTCTTCGGAGCTCTGGTCGCGGCTGATGGTGCGCTGCACCTGTAGCTCTGCCGCCGTGTCCACGACCAGCACGCGTTGCGTCATGCGGTGTTGGCCGGACTCGACCAGCAAGGGTGAAACGAGGATGGCGTAGGGCGACTCGGCGCGAGCCAGCACCTGAGCGATCTCCTGGCCGATCAACGGATGCAGCAGACTCTCCAGCCAACGGCGCTGCTCGGGGTCGGCAAAGATCAGCTTGCGCAGTGCGGTGCGGTCGAGTTGACCATCCGCCTGCAGTACGCCGTCGCCGAAGTGTTCAACGATCTTGGCCAGCGCTGGTCGTCCAGGCTCGACGACCCAGCGGGCGGCATGATCGGCATCCACGACATGCACGCCGCGCTCGATAAAGCCTTGCGCCACTGCGCTCTTGCCGCTGCCAATGCCGCCAGTCAGGCCGAGTATCCAGGGTTTCATAGCGCCAATGCGGTCTCGTTATTGCTCAAGGCCGCGATTGTAGGGGGGATTGCTTGATGATGCGAACCGCGTGTGCCGCAATCCGTCATCCCCGCGAAGGCGGGGATCCGGCTTGTGGCGTCACGACTACTCCTGGGCTCCCGCTTTCGCGGGAGTGACGAGTGTTGCCGGGTTAGCTCAAAATCCAGCGAATTTCAGATAACTACCGGTAATCACATCGCCCCAGAGCAGCGCGATCCACCCGGCTATGGCCAGATAAGGCCCGAAGGGAATAGGCGTGCTGGAGTCGCTACCACGCAGGCGCAGCAAAATTACCCCAAGCACTGCGCCAACCAGGGACGACAACAGAATGGTCAGCGGCAGAATCTGCCAGCCGCCCCAGGCGCCAAGCATGGCCAGCAGCTTGAAGTCCCCATAGCCCATGCCTTCCTTGCCGGTGATCAACTTGAACAGCCAGTACACCGACCACAGGCTCAGATAGCCAGCAATCGCCCCCCACAGCGCGTCTTCCAGGCTGGTAAACAGCCCGAAGTAGTTGACGATCAAGCCCAGCCACAACAGCGGCAAAGCCAGTACGTCCGGCAGAATCTGGTGATCGGCATCGATCAGACTCATCGCCAGCAACCCCCAGGCCAACACCAGCATCGCGCCAGTCTGCCAGGTAAAGCCGAAATGCCAGGCGACATAACCGGAAAGCAGCCCGCAGGCCAGTTCGACGATGGGGTAGCGTTTGCTGATCGGCGTTTTGCAGTTCGAGCATTTACCGCGAAGGAATAAATAGCTGATGACAGGGATATTTTCCCAAGGCCTGATCTCATGGCCACAGTTTGGGCAGGAGGAGTTGGGTAGAACCAGATTGAAGGTTTGTGCCGGAGGTGCTGGCGGTAGCTCCAACACCTCACGCGCCTGGCTTTGCCAGTCACGCTGCAGCATCAGCGGAACGCGGTAGACCACCACATTGAGAAAGCTGCCAATCAGCAGGCCAAATATGCAAGCACAAAAAGTAAAGAACACGGTGTGGGTGGCTAGGAAAATAACGAAGGACATAAAAGTTTAGCCAGTAACAACGGTGCCCAATTGGAATATTGGTAGATACATGGCAATAACCAATCCGCCCACGAGTACTCCAAGCACTGCCATAATCATAGGTTCCATCAGGCTAGTCAGGTTATCAACCATGTTGTCAACTTCGTCTTCGTAAAAGGTGGCTACTTTCCCGAGCATTTCATCTAGCGCCCCTGACTCCTCTCCAATAGCAGTCATTTGAATAGCTAATGAGGGAAATATGTTTGCGGCTCGCATAGAGAAATTCAGTTGTGTGCCGCTAGAAACATCGTTCTTTATCTGTTTGACCGCATTGCGGAATTTTACATTTCCTGTGGCGCCTGAAACAGAGTCAAGAGCATCAACCAGCGGAACGCCGGCTGCAAAAGTAGTAGATAGAGTTCTTGCGTAACGAGCTACTGCCGATTTATAAAGGATTTGACCGACAATTGGAATCTTCAGAAGGATTTTATCTTTAGTGTCGCGAAATTTCTCTGAGCGGGTGTTTGCTTCTTTTAGCCCAAAAGCTGTTATGAAAAGAGCGAGTATAACAATTAGCCACCATTCTCGTAGCAGATCCGAGAGGCCTACGACCATTTGAGTGAAAGCAGGCAACTCGGCTCCAAATCCTGCAAAGACTCCTTCAAAAGCAGGAACAACTTTGATCAGAAGGATTGAGGAGACAATGATTGCAACTACTACGACAGCAATGGGGTATGTCATTGCTTTTTTGATTTTTGCTTTCAATGCCTCCGTCTTCTCCTTGTAGGTTGCCACTCGTTCGAGAAGAGTTTCTAGGGCCCCGGATTGTTCGCCGGAATCAACCAAGTTACAGTATAGATCGTCGAAATACTTAGGCTGTTTGCGTAGCGCGGATGCAAAACTATTGCCGGCTGCTACTTCCTGTTTGAGGTCGTCAACCAATTTGCGCATGTTCGGGTTTTCGAATCCCTCAGAGATAATATCAAAGCTCTGAAGTAGCGGGACGCCTGCTTTCATCATTGTTGCCATTTGTCGAGTGAAAAGGGCAATGTCTAACGGTTTTATCGATTTTCCCTTGCTTAATATAGAAATATTAGACTTTGCTCGGACTTTTATTGGGTTGATACCTTGTTTTCGCAGTTGTGCTTTGATTAGGGCGGCGTTTTGGCCGCTCAATTCCCCTTTGACTTTTCCACCGCGTTTATCTGTGCCTTCCCAAGCGAAAGTGCTTGTTTTCAGAGCTTTTGTCGTCGCCATGGGTTAGTCCTTGGTCACGCGGTTGATTTCCTCGAGGCTGGTCACGCCTTGCATGGCTTTGAGCAGGCCGGAGGTACGCAAGTCATTAAAGCCATCTTTGCGCATCTGTGCTGCGATATCGATGGAGTTACCTTCCTCCATGATAATCCGTTGTAGGTTGGGCGTGTTTTTAACTACTTCATAAATCCCGACACGCCCTTTGTAGCCATTCTTGCAGTTGTCGCAACCGGCTGGGCCGTAGAGCTTGAAGGTGCCTATTTTTTCTTCGGGGAAACCTTCTGCCAGCAAGGTTTCCCGCGGTACGTCCACTTCCTTTTTGCAGCTATTGCACAGTTTGCGTGCCAAGCGCTGAGCAATGATTAAATTGACCGAGGTGGCGATGTTGAAGGACGGCACGCCCATGTTCTGCAAGCGAGTGAGGGTTTCTGCCGCGCTATTGGTGTGTAGAGTAGACATCACCATATGCCCTGTCTGTGCGGCTTTGACTGCAATAGAGGCAGTATCCAGGTCTCGGATCTCGCCGACCATGATGATATCTGGATCCTGGCGCAGGAAGGCGCGTAGCGCCTGAGTAAAATCCATACCCTGCTTGGGATTGACATTGACTTGGTTGATGCCCTCCAGGTTTATTTCCACTGGGTCTTCGGCGGTAGAGATATTCACGTCTGGGGTATTGAGGATGTTTAGGCCGGTATAGAGCGATACAGTCTTGCCTGAGCCTGTGGGCCCGGTCACCAGAATCATCCCCTGTGGCTGCTTGAGGGCGGCCATATATAGGTTCTTTTGACTTTCCTCATAGCCTAGGGCATCGATACCCATTTGTGCGCTGGTTGGGTCAAGAATTCGCATAACGATCTTCTCGCCCCATAGTGTAGGCAGGGTGTTGACCCTGAAATCGATGGCCTTGTTCTTGGATATTTTCATCTTTATCCGGCCATCTTGCGGCTTTCGCCGCTCGGAAATATCGAGTGCAGCCATGACCTTTAGACGTGCAGCAATTCGTGGGGAGAGTTGGATGGGCGGCCGGGCCACCTCATGGAGGATACCGTCTGTACGGAAACGTACACGATAGGCTTTTTCGTAAGGCTCAAAGTGTAAGTCGGATGACCCCAGGCGAATGGCATCTAGTAGCATTTTATTTACGAAACGCACTACTGGTGCATCATCGGCATCACTACTGTTTGTGTTGTCCGCTTTGTCATCGTCGACGGCTTCCACATCTAGGCCGTCCAAGTCGACATCGGCTAGATCCTCCATCCCGCTGCCTGCGCCATCGAAGAATTTCTCTATGGCATCACCCAGCTTGTCGTCTTCTACCAGAACCGCTTCGGTATTGAGTCCCGTGCTGAACTGGATGTCTGTAATGGCTTGATGGTTGGTCGGGTCAGAAACGGCTATGAAAAGCTTGTTGCCGCGTCGCCAAAGCGGGAGGGCTCTATGCTGGCGAATGAGCTTTTCACTGATCAGCTCCTTGGGCTGTCCTTCCTTGTCGATTGCAGAGATGTCAATGAATGCTATGCCGAACTGTTCGGCCGCCAGTTCAGCTAGGTCGCGGCTTTTAACAAGCTTGCTCTGTACGAGGTAGGTTACCAATGGGACTTGGTTGCGTTTTGCTTGCGTTTGGGCTTGCTGGGCGCTTTTCTCGTCTAGGAGCTGAGCAACCACCATCTGCTTGGCCAAGCCCGAAAGGGAAGCTACATCATTCATTTCATCAAAATCCATGTCGGGTGTGGATATTCGAGCCTTATAGCTTAGTTAGCCAGTGCTGCCAAACACCTCAACGGAGAGTGACAAAAAACGTCGCAAGTTGCTTGGTTATGCCGTGTGCCGAGTATGGTTGGGGTGATTGCAAGCTCTAGGCAAGGGGCATGGTGTCTGGCACGAGAAATGCTAGGGTCTTCGTAGGCTTCTGCCTACTCAGCCAAAGGAGAAATGTATGAAGGCTCAAATGCAAAAAGGCTTTACTTTAATCGAACTGATGATCGTGGTAGCGATCATTGGTATCCTGGCCGCTATCGCTATCCCGGCCTACACTAACTACACCCAAACCTCTGCTAACAACTCCTGCCTAATCGAGGCTAAGGCCTACGCTAACACTGCCATTGCTGAGTTGAACCTGGGCAACGCTGCAGGTGAGCCTCGTGCGGGTGGTGCGTGTGATAGCTACAATGGCGCGGGCGCTGCTATGACTCTGGCTAGCACTTTCACTGCTGTGCCTGTTGCTCCTGGCGGTGGTACTGTGACTTGCGATCTGTCGACTGGTGGTCAGTGCTCTCACGCTCCGTAATTCGGTGGATGGAACTCTATCGAGCGTGTCTCGGATGACCCTGTTTCGATGGTGTAGTAGTTAAATTCATGCTTTGTATGGCACCCCGCTTTTGCGGGGTGTTTTTTGTGGAGGCATAGGCTGATTACTTTAGTGTCTTGCGCCTCTACAGGTTGGATGGATCACAGCGCCAACCGCATCGACAAATCCACTGCATTCACATCCTTGGTCAGCGTCCCCAGCGAGATGTAATCCACGCCTGTCTCAGCGACCGTGCGCAATGTGCTGTCGTTAATCCCGCCCGACGCTTCGAGCTTGGCGCGGCCGGCGGTAAGTTTCACGGCTTCACGCATATCTTCCAGTGACAGCTCGTCGAGCATGACGATATCGGCGCCGGCTTCCAGCGCTTCGCGCAGTTCTTCCAGGCTCTCTACTTCGACTTCCACCGGTTTGCCGGGCGCGATCTGGTGGGCGGCGGAAACTGCCTGTTCGATGCCGCCGCAAGCGGCGATATGGTTTTCCTTTATAAGGAAGGCGTCGAACAGGCCGATACGGTGGTTATGGCAGCCGCCGCAGGTCACGGCATATTTCTGCGCCAGGCGCAGGCCGGGCAGGGTCTTGCGGGTGTCCAGCAGCTTTACCTGAGTGCCTTCGACCAGGTCGGCATACTGGCGGCAGCGGGTGGCAACGGCAGAAAGCGTCTGCAGGAAGTTCAGTGCGCTGCGTTCGCCGCTGAGCAGGGCGCGAGCCGGGCCTTCGAGGGTGAACAGGGTTTGGTCGGCGTGAACTCGGTCGCCGTCCTGCACCTGCCAATGCACCGCTACGCGTGGGTCGAGCTGACGAAATACTGCGTCCACCCAGGCCGTGCCGCAAATCACAGCGTCTTCGCGGGTGATCACGCGGGCGCTGGCCAGGCGCTCGGCCGGGATCAGCTGGGCGGTGATGTCGCCGCTGCCGATGTCTTCGGCCAGGGCGCGGCGGACATTGGCTTCGATTTCGCTGCTGAGATCGGCGAGGGTCAGGTTGGGCATGGTCGGCTCCGGTGTAGACGAGCGGCGATTATAGAGGCAGGTGGTTGCAGGGCAATGCTCCATCGCGTCGTTAGGTCTTGCGTCGTTCTGCAAAATTGACCAGGCACTTTTATAAGTGACCGCAGCTCTTAATGAAGAATACGTACCCTATGCACTGACAGCCGGCGCAGCGTTACCAGGCTGTCAGCGTTAGGCTGTAGAGGTGCGGCGGTGGTGTATTGGCTACCGCCTGGAGATGGCGTGTGGCTATCTGTGATCTGGATCATGTCTGTAGGAAAAATTGGCTTGGTATGGCGCGCAGCCTCCCTATAATGCCTTTACTTTTTTCATTATTGACGCCAGGCCTTTGACGTTACGGACGACGCTCGGTTGACGCTGTGCAGACCAGGAGGCCCGAGTTCGGGCAGTCTGCGGGAGACTAGAATGAAGACCGACGCGAATGTGGTGCACCTGAACAAGGCCGCCACAGAGCAATCGCCAACTTCGCCGGTAGGAAGACTGCCCGTGGCGCTGATCCAGGTGCGTGACAAAGCTGCGCAACAGCTCAAGCAGAGTCTGCAGAGTCTGTTCGACAATGCCGACGATACCCTCTTCGAGATGGCGGATCGGGCGACCAGCAATGCCGAGCAGAATGCCTTTTTCGAGGCGATGCGCGACCTGCGCCTGAAGCGCAAGAGCATCGAGCGCGGTTTCCTGCAGAAGGTGTTCGAGGCCTTCTCCAATCTCAATCAATATGAAATCGGCAAACCGCAGCCAGCGCTGGATGCGGTGTCGTTCGATAGCCTGAGCCTGGTGCAGAACGACGAGCTGGAAGAAACCGTGGCGCTGGATGCCATGGTCGCCAAGGTGATGAGCCGCGACGCGATAGCGCTAGGCCACCTCACCACTCGCCTCAATGCGGTGATCAGCAAGAAGCTCGATGACAAGAGCAACCCGCTTGGCCCGACCCTGCTCAGCGAGTACTTCCTCGACGCATGCAGCAGTCTGGGGGTGGAGATCAAGGTCAAGCTGATCATCCTCAAGCTGTTCGAGAAATACGTTCTGGGCGGTTGCGACAACCTGTATGCAGAGGCCAACCAAGCGCTGGTCAGTGCTGGTGTATTGCCTGAGCTGAAGTCTGCCCCGCCTCGCCGTCAACAGCGTTCTGCGACGTCTTCGCATGCTCAAATCTCTGCCGAGGAGGGCATTCCGCTGCTGGAGGGCGCGGATCAGGGCGTGCAGGAAGTATTCGGCGCTCTGCAGGATCTCCTCTCGCAAGTACGCGGTACGGCGATGTCGCGCCGTGCGCAGGTGGCTGATGCGCTGCCGATCACCAGCAATGATCTGATGCGCCTGCTGTCGCACATGCAGCAGCGTGCACCGGCGCAGGTCAGCATCGAGGATTTCGATCTGCGTGAGCAGCTCGAACAGTTGCTCGCACGTGCCAGCGCCAAGAGTGGCAAGGCGCGTGTGGTCGGTGAAGTTGACGAGGACGTGATCAACCTGGTGTCGATGCTCTTCGAGTTCATTCTCGATGACCGCACTTTGCCCGATTCGCTCAAGGCGCTGATCGGCCGCTTGCAGATTCCCATGCTCAAGGTCGCGGTGCTGGACAAGACCTTCTTCAGTCGCGGCAGCCACCCGGCTCGCCGTTTGCTCAACGAGATCGCCTCCGCTGCACTGGGCTGGGTCGATCAGGACGACGCACAGCGCGACAGCCTGTACCAGAAGATCGAGCAGGTAGTTCAGCGCCTGTTGAATGATTTCGTCGACGATCCAGCGATCTTCTCCGAGTTGTTGGCCGAGTTCATGGCCTTTACCGGGGATGAGCGCCGTCGTAGCGAGTTGCTGGAACAGCGTACCCGTGACGCCGAGGAGGGCAGTGCCAAGGCCGAGCTGGCTCGCCGTCAGGTCGAGCAGGCATTGAACGAGCGTCTGTTGGGCAAGACCCTGCCGGAAGTGGTGGTGCGTCTGCTGCAGGAGGCCTGGAGTAAGGTGCTGATGCTGACTTGCCTCAAGCATGGGGTCGAGTCGGACGAGTGGCATGCTGCACTGCAGACCATGGATGATCTGGTGTGGAGCGTCGCTCCGCATGAAGATCCCGAAGCGCGCTTGCGCTTGCTGGAACTGGTACCCGGGCTGCTCAAGGCGCTACGTGAAGGCATGACCAGCGCGGCGTTCGACCCGTTCTCCACCAGTGAATTCTTCAGCCAATTGGAAGCGCTGCATGTGCAGGCCTTCCAGCGTTTCAAACGTGCCGCACCCGAGCCTGATTCGGCGTTTGTCGAAGCCGATGGGGGCGTGCAGACGGATGTGAACGAGTCGGGTATCGAACTTCCGCTACTGGAACTGCCGGTTGCCGAGGAAATCGATGACGCGCCGACGATGGTCGAGGTAGTCGAAGAAATCATCCTGCTGGCTCCGGGCCAGACTCGCCCGCAAGAGCCGGATGTAGCTGCACCGGATGATGACGAAGCGCTGCTGCAGGTAGACAGCCTGCGAGTGGGCAGTTGGGTCGAGTTTCAGGAAGATGAAGAGCACAAGCTGCGTTGCAAGCTGGCAGCGATCATCAAGCCCACTGGCAAGTTCGTGTTCGTCAATCGCACCGGCATGAAGGTGCTGGAGAAGACTCGCAATGCGCTGGCCGTGGAGTTTCGTCGTAACTCCATCCGTTTGCTCGATGATGCGCTGTTGTTCGATCGGGCGCTGGAGTCGGTGATCGGTAATCTGCGCAAGCTGAAGAACGCCTGATTCTTCAGCACGCGCTGCGTTTATATGCGGCTTCGCGGTGCGCATGGCGCACTCTGCGAGAAGCTGTTGAGCCGGCAGGAATATTCTCCACTCAGTTGCTTTGCCTTAGCGTCCCTCAAGGGGGTATTTCTCGCTGCTGCACATCCTGTTGCGGCCTCGCTCTTGGCCGTTGTAGCCCACTGCTCTAGAGTGGTGGCTCGTTCAGGAGCATTCCATGCAGCTTGACCCTTCCTCTGGTTGGTTTCAGGGCGTCAGCCACTGTCCTTCGCCGAACTTCAATGCCCGTCCCGATGGCGAAATTTCGTTGTTGGTGGTGCATAACATCAGTCTTCCGCCAGGACAGTTCGGTACTGGCAAGGTGCAGGCCTTCTTCCAGAACCGTCTGCCGTTGCACGAGCATCCCTTCTTTGCCGAAATTGCCTCCCTACAGGTCTCTGCGCATTTCTTCATCGAGCGTGATGGCGCGCTGACTCAGTTCGTCTCCTGTCTCGATCGTGCCTGGCATGCCGGTGTGTCCTGCTTCGATGGGCGTGACAACTGCAACGATTTTTCTCTCGGCGTGGAACTGGAAGGCACGGACGATCAGCCCTATACCGATGAACAGTACGCCCGGCTGGCCGAGCTCACTCGGCAGTTACTGGACGCTTATCCTGCGTTGTCGGCGCAGCGTATCCGTGGCCACAGCGATATCGCGCCGGGCCGCAAGACCGACCCCGGGCCTGCGTTCGACTGGTCGCGTCTGCATGCAGAATTGAAGGAGAGGTAGCGATGAGTTTTCTGGTGATTCTGTTGGTGCTCTGGGTCGAGAAGTTCTCGGCCGGACGCCTACGTATCCAGCAGGACGGTTTCTGGCTCGGCCTGTTGCAGCGTGTGCAACAAGGCAGCCTGCAGCAGGCGCCCTGGCTGTGCCTGGCGGCGCTGGTGCTGATGCCTGTGCTGGCATTGGGACTCGTATTGTTGATTCTCGAACCGCTGGCCTACGGCTGGCTCGCGCTGCCTGTACACCTGCTGGTGCTGATCTACAGCCTGGGGCGAGGCGATGTGTTGGCAGCATTGGGCCCATTTCGCGATGCCTGGCGTCGTGGCGACGCTCAGGCTGCCTACCACGTGGCAGAGCGTGATCTGGGACTCCAGCCCGAGGAGGGTGTGGCGCTGTTGCCGCAGGTTCAGGGGCACTTGCTATGGCAGGCCTACCAGAGTTTCTTTGCGGTGATCTTCTGGTACCTCCTGCTCGGCCCGATGGCTGCCCTGGCTTATCGCCTGCTGGCGCTCAGCGCAGAGCATGCCGAGCAGCCGGCACTGCGCGAGCGTGCCGTGCAACTGCGTCATGCCTTCGACTGGTTGCCCGCGCGCGTGCTCGCCTCCAGCTTCGCTCTGGTCGGCAATTTCGTCGCCGTCAGCCGCGCCTTGCTGCATGAGTTGCTCAGTTGGGATATCTCGGCGATGCAACTGGTGGCCAAGGCGGGACGAGCTGCCGGGGAAATGCCGGCTCCGGTCATGGGCGAAGAGGGCGTCGAGACGCTGGATCAGCTGTGGCAGTTGCTGATTCGTGCTGCCGTGGTGTGGTACGCCGGTTATGCGCTGTGGGTGCTGCTGGTCTAGAAACCTGTTTACGCTCCCGTAGGGCGGATCGGGACGCTGACCGCTCGTAGCGCCAGCGCGTAGGGGGGACTCAGGAGCGCCAGCGAACAGTCCACAACACATCTAACGGCGTACTGCTTCGCGAACGGATTGCCACCCGGTATGCCCTATCGCGCTCTCTGTAGGGCGGGTGCAACCCGCCATTACGCAAATTGGCGGGTTGCACCCGCCCTACGTTTTTCTGCAATCCCGTTCGCGAGCCACGTTTGTCCCGGTAAAGGGGCGAGGAGCGCCGCGCGCTTAACCTTAAGTTACAGAGAAGGCTGTCGATAAGGGGTATAAGGAGGCCGTAGCCGACCCTGTTTGGTGGTTTTCGTTACATTTATCTGCCTGTATTCGCTGCGCCTATCCGCATGCCACAGGTCGGGCTGCGCAGGACGCCGTTGTCAGCCCGTGAGAGGCTTTGCGGCCGTTCTAGCGACACTAATAACAATAATGGCAACTGGAGACGTCTAGTGAAGACCGTGTTGTATCCGGCCATCGCGCTGATGAACCGCCTCAGCTTCGGCATGAAGTTCAGCCTGATCAGCGTTCTATTCTTCCTGCCCATGCTGGTGACCAACTTCTACCTGGTGCGTGATTCCTATCGCCAGTTCGTTGGAACCCAAACCGCTCTGGAAAGCCTCGAACTGCTCGGCAGTAGCCTGCAGTTACGCCGCGATCTGGAGAGCCTCAACGATCTCGTACAGATCAACTCGATGATTGGTCAGTCCGGTCAGGCGGGGGATCTGGAGGGGCGCATCGACCAGTTGCAGGCGTCGCTGACCTCCGGTTTGCAAGGCCTCGACCCGGTCACCTACGATGCCGAGCAGAGTGCCGAGTTCATCGCCAAACGCGATGAACTGCTGGCCGAATTGAAGAACGCCGAATCCGAGACCTCATTGCAGAGCAAGGCGGTGATCGTCGAGAAGCTGCTTGGCTCTTCCCAGGTGTTCATCAAGCTGGTGGCCAGCCAGGCGGGTCTTAGCCAGGATCCGCAGCGTCAGGTGCGGCAGATCACCGAGCTGATCACCAATGTCACCCCGCAGATTACCGAGACCCTGAGCCAGGGCCGCGCCATTGGCGCTTATTCCCTGGGCCAGGGTTTTCTCAATTCCTCGGCCAGCACCAAGTTCGATGAGCTATTGCTGCTGCTGGAAAAACTCCACGCCGAATATGGCCTGAACCTGCAGGATGCGCTGGCTGGCAACGTCGCCGCGCAAAATGGCCTGGGCAGCCTGGCCGAGGCCAGCCGCCAGACACTCAAGGACAGCGCCGTGTTGTTCGAGGATCAGGTGATCATCGCCGACAGCCTGGATACGCCGTGGACGCAGTTCTACGACCAGGTCAGCCAGGAAATGGCCAAGACCTACGCCTTCAACGATGGCCTGCTGGCATTCCTCGACAGCCAGTTGAGCGAGCGCCTGGTCGAGAACCGCGCTCAGATGGTGTTGCTGGTGGTGGCGCTGGTGGTGGTGTTCCTGCTGATCGTCTACCTCTACAGCGGTTTCTACGTGTCCACCCGCTCGACCCTGAAGAACCTCGGCCAGGTGATGGACAAGGTGGCGGCCGGCGACATGACGGCCAACTTCCAGGCACAGAGCCGCGACGAGCTGGGTGAGCTGGGGCAAGTGTTCAACCAGACCGTGGTGCGTATCCACGACCTGATCGAGCGCGTTGGGCACACGGTGGGTGAAGTGGGTGGCCAGGCGGATCGTGTCGAGCTGGTCTCCGGTGAGAGTAACCAGGCAGTTGCCAGCCAGCGTGCGCAGATCGAGCAGGTAGCGACGGCGATGAACCAGATGGCTGCCACCGCGCAGGAGGTGGCGCGCAGTGCTGCCGCGGCGGTGGGCAGTGCGCAGAGCGTGAATCAGGAGACGGTCACGGGACGTGCGCTGGTCGAGGCGCAGGTCGGTGCGATTCAGCGTCTGGCCGGCGAGATCGATCAATCGGTGGCGGTGATCAACCAACTGGCCAGTGACAGTGCGGCCATCAGCCAGGTGCTGGACGTGATCAAGGGCATCGCCGAGCAGACCAACCTGCTGGCACTCAATGCTGCCATCGAGGCGGCGCGTGCGGGTGAGCAGGGCCGGGGGTTTGCCGTGGTGGCCGACGAGGTGCGTAACCTGGCCAAGCGCACGCAGCAGTCCACCGAAGAAATCGAGACGATGATCGTCAAGCTGCAGGGCGGCGTTGGTGCGGCGGTCAAGGCGATGAACGCCAGTCACCAGATGGCTGACGGCACGGTGAGCGAGTCGGCCAAGGTGCAGCTGGCCCTGGAGAACATCCTTGGCGCGGTGGGCATGATCGTCGATCAGAACCAGCAGATCGCGGCAGCGGCCGAGCAACAGACCGCCGTGGCGCACGATATCGATCAGAACATCGTCGAGATCAACCACGCGGGTGAGCGCACCGCTGCCGGGGCCAGCCAGACCGAGCAGGCCAGCCGCGAGCTGAGCGAACTGGTTTCGCGTCTCAAGCAGCTGATCAGCGCCTTCCGGGTTTAACTGCTCTGTGGGAGGCGCTTCAGCGGCGATGCGTTTGTAGTCGTCGCGGCTGAAGCCCCTCCCACAGAGGCGACCTGACTTTAGTTCCAGCCGAACAACTCATCCGCATTACGGCTGCTGGCCGCTGCCAGTTCTTCGTCCGTCACGCCACGCAGTGTTGCCAGTTCGCTGCAGATGTCTGCCAGGTATTCCGGGCTGTTGCGCTGATTCGCGTGCATGGCGGGCGCCATGTCCGGGGAGTCGGTTTCAAGCACGATGGCTTCCAGTGGTAGTTGTGCGACTACCTTGCGCAGTCGATTGGCCTGCGGCCAGGTAGCGGCGCCGCCAAGGCCAAGACGAAAACCCAGCTTGATGTACTCGCGTGCTTCCTCGTAGCTGCCAGCGAAGGCGTGGATGATGCCGCCGCGTGCCAGGCGAAAGCGCTTGAGCGTAGCGATGGTCGCGGCATGGGCGCGGCGCACGTGCAGCAACGCTGGCAGTTCGAACTCGGCGGCCAGTTTTAACTGTGCCTCGAACAAGGTTTGCTGCCGTTGCCGATCCAGATGCTCCAGGTAATAGTCCAGGCCGAATTCACCGACGGCGCACAGCTTGTGGTGTCCGGCCAGTTTGTCCAGCCAGTCGCGCAGCTCGTCGAGATGCTGCGGGCTATGGTCGTCCAGATAGACCGGATGCAGGCCGAAGGCGGCGTACAGGCCTTCGTCTTCCTCGACCAGCTGCCACAGCCGCTGCCAGTTGGCCTGGTAGACCCCAAGTACAACCATGCGCTGCACTCCGAGCGCGCGGCTGCGCGTGAGCACGTCGTCGCGATCTGCATCGAAGTCGGGGAAATCGAGATGGGTGTGGGTATCGATCAGGCGCATCGGTCGGCTCACGAACTAGTGTTCAGAGTCGGCTATTTTCCCCTTTCCTGCCAGAGCAAGGGAGCGTTGGCTAATCTTTTCAGTCGTATGGACATGGACGGATTTCACTCGGGCAGTGAAGTAAGGAGGTCGCTGGGTGCGCCAAGTACGCAATTTGTTGGGCGCGTTGCTCGCCGTTTTTCTGCTGTTGGTGGCCGCGGTGATGCTGTTTCTGGTGTTGTTCGACTGGAATCGTGCACGGCCGCTGATCAACGAGCAGGTTTCTGCGGCCTTGAATCGGCCGTTCGCCATCGAGGGCGACCTGCGTGTGGTCTGGCAGCGTGAGGTGGGCCAGCAGGGCTTGAGTGCCTGGGTGCCCTGGCCGCACTTCGCCGCCGAGCAGCTGCGCCTGGGCAACCCTGATTGGGCGCAGGGCGATGCCTTCGTGAGCCTCGACAGCGTGCGTTTTCGTCTGTCTCCGCTGCCGCTTTTGTGGAAGACGGTGAGCATCCCCAGTATCGAGCTTGGGGCGCCAGTCGCCGATTTGCAGCGCCTGGCCGATGGACGAGCCAACTGGGTGTTCGATCTGGGCAAGGAGCAGCCGGACGACACCGATCAGCCCAGCCCCTGGACGTTGGATATCGGCACCATCGGCTTCGACAAGGGGCAGGTGAAGCTGGATGACAATGTCAGCAATACCCGTCTGGAGGCAACCATCCAGCCGCTGGGCGAGCCGATCCCGTTCGCCGACATCGTTGGCAAGAGCGCTGCCGAGCGTCTGGCGCAGAGCAATGCCAGCGCCCAGGATTACGCCTTCGCCTGGCAGACCAAGGGCAGCTTCCGCGGCCAGCCGTTGACCGGTAACGGCAAGGTCGGTGGTCTGCTGGCGTTGCACGATGCGTCGCAGCCGTTCCCGTTGCAGGCCGATCTGCGCATCGGCGCGACCCGCATCGTGCTGGCCGGCAGCCTGACCGATCCGCAGAATCTGGGGGCTCTGGATCTGCGTTTGCGGCTGTCCGGTGCCAGCTTGGGTCAGCTGTATCCGCTGACCGGCGTGACCTTGCCGGATACCCCGCCGTACAGCACCGATGGTCGCCTGCAGGCCGACTTGCACGATGCCGATGGAGCGATCTTTCGCTACCTCGGTTTCAATGGCCAGATTGGGGAGAGCGATATTTACGGCGACCTGACTTTCGTGGCCCGCGAGCCGCGGCCGAAGTTGTCCGGCCGCCTGACCTCCAATCAACTGCTGTTCAGTGACCTGGCGCCATTGATCGGTGCCGACTCCAGCGAGGACAAGCGCGAGCGCGGCGAGCGGGACGTGCAGCCGGCGAACAAGGTGCTGCCTGTCTCGGAATTCCGTACCGACCGCTGGCGTGCGATGGACGCCGATGTGCGCTTCGTCGGCAAGCGCATCGTGCACAGCGAGCAGTTACCGATCACCGATCTCGACACCCATGTGGTGCTCAATGACGGCACGCTGAGTCTGGAGCCGCTGCGTTTCGGCATGGCCGGAGGTGTGCTCGACTCGCAGATCCGCCTCAATGGCGCGACCGCGCCGCTGCAGGGGCAGATGCGTCTGCGCGCCCGTGACCTCAAGCTCAAGCAGCTGTTTCCCACCTTCGCGCCGATGCAGACCAGCTTCGGCGAGCTCAACGGTGATGCGCGCATCAGCGGTCGCGGCAACTCGGTGGCGGCCTTGCTTGGCGGTGCCGATGGCGAGCTGAAGATGCTGATCAACGACGGCGCGGTGAGCCGCGGGCTGATGGAGATCGCCGGGCTGAACGTCGGCAACTACTTGGTAGGCAGGCTGTTCGGTGACGAGGATGTGAAGATCCACTGCGCGGCGGCCGATCTCGGCATCAAGCAGGGGCTGATGAGTACGCGGCTGTTCGTCATCGATACCGACAATGCGGTGATCAAGGTCGACGGCAGCGCCAACTTCGCCAGTGAGCGGCTGGACTTCACCATCACGCCGTCGACCAAGGGCTTTCGCATATTCTCCCTGCGCTCGCCGCTGTACGTGCGCGGCACGTTCAAGGAGCCCGCGCCGGGCGTGCAGGCCACGCCGCTGGCGCTGCGTGGTGTCGGCCTGGTGGCGCTGGGTGTCGCGGTGGCGCCGGCGGCCGGCTTGCTGGCGCTGGTGGCGCCCAGCGCTGGCGACGAGCCAAGCCAATGCGAGCCGCTGCTGCAGAAGATTCAAGGTGGTTAGCAGGAGGCATCAGAACTACATGTAGGGTGTCGTGGGGCCGCCTAGGCTGCGCGCACCGACCTTTTCCGACAGTTGGTGCGCATGGCGCACCCTACCCTTGGGTTCGGGCCTTGAAGCTGCGGCCAATGGCCTCGATACCGGGCTGATAGTCGTTGTGTTCAACCGCTCGTAGCGTCCAGGCCAGCACGCGCTCGGCGATACGTTCGTGCTGCTGGCTCATGGCATTGACCCGCAGCGGCAGAAAATCCAGCAACTGGGTATCGCCGAAGGTTGCCAGGCGCACCGCCGGCCATTGCTCGTTGCCCTGCTCACGTAGCGCATCGAATACACCTTCGAGCAGCACGTAGGCGGTGGTCAGCAAGGCATCCGGCGGACCGACTTCATTCATCAGCGTCTGCATCTCCCGGTAACCGCAGGCGCGGCTGAACAGCTCGCCGTGATAGACGCTGATGCGTCCGTCGAAACCAGCCAGCGCGGCATGGAAACCACGCTCGCGCGCCTGGCTGATGACCAGTTCCGCACGGGCGCCGAGCAGGGCGATATGCCGGGGCTTGGGTTTCAGCAGGCTTTCGGTCAGGGTGCGCCCGGCCTGCTCGTCATCGCTGACCACCGAGCGGATATGCGTAGGCGACAGGGCCCGATCCACCGCCACGACCGGCAGGCCGGCAGCGACGATGGCGGGATACAGCGGATCATCGGCAGGTAGGCAACTGGCGACGATCAATGCTTCGCAGCGGCGCGAGCGGAACAGTTCGAGCAACTGCCGCTCGCTGCTCGGGTCATCGTCGGAGCTGGCGATCAGCAACTGATAGCCGGCGGCGCGGGCCTTCTGTTCGAGCAGCTTGGCCAGGCGCGCGTAACTGGGGTTCTCCAGATCCGGCAGGATGAAGCCCAGGCAGCGGCTTTGCCCGCGGCGCAGACTGGCGGCCTGCTGATCCGGGCGATAGCCATGTTCTTCTACCACCGCCAGCACCTTGGCCACAGTCGCAGGGCTGATGCGCCGGCGTTCGGCCTGACCGTTGATCACGTAGCTGGCGGTGGTCACCGAGACCTGCGCCAGGCGGGCGATGTCGCTGAGTTTCACGGGCGCAGCACCATGCAGAGAAGAGGTTTCGAGCGTGTGAGCGCGGCGAGTCTACACCGACTCGACGACGACCGGGCTTCAAGGATTACCCATTATCGGATAAGGTGCCAGCGTTTGATGAATCGTTTCAGCAACTTGATTCATCAGCTAGTCTTGAAGGTGTTTGCGGGGCGTAAGTGAGCGCCGAGCCCGTGAACACTCTTCTCAATCAGAACAAGAATCCAAGCCGGAGGCACCCATGCTCGAACTCGATGCCAGCCAAATCCAGATGGGCCGGGCGGCGGCGA
This sequence comes from Pseudomonas mendocina, assembly GCF_003008615.1. Lineage (NCBI taxonomy): Bacteria > Pseudomonadati > Pseudomonadota > Gammaproteobacteria > Pseudomonadales > Pseudomonadaceae > Ectopseudomonas > Ectopseudomonas mendocina. The sequence goes on along the minus strand of NZ_CP027657.1, from coordinate 1,311,266 downwards.
ACAAGGGCGAAGCCCTGGCCATGCTTGGCGATGCGTTGGCCAGTGCCGGCCTGGCTACTGCGGCTTACCTCGACGGCTTGCAGGCTCGCGAAGCCCAGGGCTCGACCTTTCTCGGCCAGGGCATCGCCATTCCCCATGGCACGCCACAGACCCGCGATCAGGTACTGCGCACCGGCGTCAGCCTGATTCAGTTTCCGGCTGGAGTGGATTGGGGCAATGGCCAGCAGGTTTATCTGGCCATCGCCATCGCTGCCCAGTCCGATGAGCACCTGCATCTGCTGCAACTGCTGACCCGCGCCCTGGGCGAGGGTGACCTGAGCCAGGCGCTGCGTGAAGCTCGCGAGCCGGCGCAGATACTCGAGTTGCTGCAGGGCGCACCGCAGGCGTTGGCATTGGACGGCCAACTGGTGGCGCTGGCGCAGCCTGCCGAAGATTTCGACGAATTGCTCTGGCAGGGGGCACGCCTGTTGCGTCAGTCCGGCTGCGCCCGTAGCGGTTTCGCCCTCGGGCTGGCGCGTGGTGAGCCGCTGCCGCTGGGCGATGGCCTGTGGTGGCTGCACAGCGAGGCCAGCGTCGAGCGCCCTGGCTTGGCCTTCGTCACCCCGGCGCAACCGCTGACGTTCCGCGGCGAAGCGCTGCGTGGTCTGTTCTGCCTGGCCAGCCAGGGCGAGGCGCACAGACAGGCGCTGGAGCGCCTGTGCGATGTGCTGATCGGTGGCCGAGCCGCAGCGTTCAGCGACGCCAGCGATAGCCGCCAGGTGATCGAGGCGCTGGGCGGTGAGGTGCCGCCGGACTGGCCCAGTCTCAGCGTGCCGTTGCTCAATGCCCATGGTCTGCACGCGCGTCCGGCAAAGGCACTGAGCGAACTGGCGCAGGGCTTCGCCGGTGAGATCCGCGTGCGCCTGCTCGGCGACACGGGCGCCGGGGTTTCGGCCAAGAGCCTCAGTCGCCTGCTGGCGCTGGGCGCGCGGCGTGGCCAGACGCTCGAATTCAGCGCCGAAGCGGTGATTGCCGACAGCGCGCTGCCGGCCATTCGCGCCGCAGTGGAAAGTGGTTTGGGCGAAACGGTCGAACCACTCAGCGAAGCGCTGCCCGAGGTGGCGGCGCAGCTTGAGCTGATCGAGGCCGTCGCCCCCGTCGCCGGTAGTCGCTTGCTGGCCGTTGGCGCCTCGCCCGGTATCGCCATGGGGCCGGCACTGGTACGTACGCCGCCGACCTTTGATTTCGCCGAGCAAGGTCAGGGTGTCGAGACGGAGCGTGCGCGTCTGGATGCAGCCCTGGCCGCCGTTGCCGCGCAGATTCAGCGCCTGGTCGATGGCGCCGGCGTGGCGAGCATTCGTGAGATATTCAGCGCCCACCTGGCCATGCTCGCTGATCCCGCGCTGCGTGAAGATGTCGAGGCCCGCCTGGGCAAGGGCGCGAGCGCTGAGGCGGCCTGGCAGGTCGAAGTCGAGGCGGCGGCCAAGCGTCAGGAGGCCCTGCATGATCCATTGCTGGCCGAACGTGCGGCTGATCTACGTGATATTGGCAATCGTGTGCTGGCGCACCTCTGCGGTGTCGAGCTGCCCAGCGAGCCGAATGAACCTTACATATTGGTGATGGCCGAAGTCGTGCCGTCGGACGTGGCTGGCCTCGACCGTCAACGTGTCGCTGGCATCCTGACCGCGCGCGGTGGTGCTACCGCGCACAGCGCGATCATCGCTCGCGCACTGGGAATCCCCGCTGTGGTCGGGGCCGGTGATGGCGTGCTGGCGTTGGCGCAAGGCACGCCGCTGTTGCTCGATGGCGACAGCGGCCTGCTGCGTATCGCGCCGGATACCGCCGAGCGCGATCAGGCGTTGCATGAGCGTGAGGTGGCGCAGCAGCGGCGTGAGCAGGCGCATGCCGAGCGCTTCAGCGACGCAAAGACCCGTGACGGTGTGCGTGTGGAAGTGGCGGCCAATATCGGCGCCAGTGGCGAAACCGCTGATGCGGTGGAACTGGGCGCGGAAGCGGTGGGCCTGCTGCGCACCGAGCTGGTGTTCATGGAGCATGCTCAGGCGCCGGATCACGCTGCGCAGGAGCGCGAGTATCGGCGTGTGCTCGATGCATTGGGTGGCCGCCCGTTGGTGGTGCGCACACTGGATGTCGGCGGCGACAAACCCCTGCCTTACTGGCCGATGCCGGCTGAGGAGAACCCTTTCCTTGGTGTACGTGGCATTCGCCTGAGCCTGCAGCGCCCGGAGATTCTGGAAACCCAGTTGCGCGCCTTGCTCGCCTCGGCCGATGGCCGCCCGCTGCGGATCATGTTCCCCATGGTCGGTTCGGTGGAGGAGTGGCGTGCGGCGCGTGACATGGTGCAGCGCCTGCGCGAAGAGATCGATGTGCGCGACCTGCAGGTCGGCATCATGATCGAAGTGCCCTCGGCCGCACTGCTGGCGCCGGTGCTGGCGCGTGAGGTGGACTTCTTCAGCATCGGCACCAATGACCTGACCCAGTACTGCCTGGCCATCGACCGCGGCCATCCGCAGCTGTCGGTGCAGGCCGATGGACTGCACCCGGCCGTGTTGCGCCTGATCGAGATGACCGTGACCGCTGCTCATACGCAGGGCAAGTGGGTCGGCGTCTGTGGCGAACTGGCCAGCGACCGCCTGGCCGTGCCGCTGCTGGTGGGGCTTGGCGTGGACGAACTGAGCGTGACGCCACGCTCGATTGCCCTGGTCAAGGCGCGCGTGCGCGAGCTGGACAGCCGCCAGGCACGCACCCTGGCAGATCGCGCCCTGACCCTGGACAGTGCCAGCGCCGTGCGCGCGCTGGTCGCGGAGATGCATTGATGGCCCGAATCCTGACCCTGACCCTGAACCCGGCACTGGATCTGACCCTGCGTCTCGACCGCCTGCAGCCCGGCGCGATCAACCGCTGCCATGAGCTGCGCAGCCATGCGGCCGGCAAGGGCCTGAACGTCGCCCAGGTGCTGGCCGACCTTGGTCACAATCTGAGCGTCGGCGGCTTTCTCGGGCGCGCCAATGCCGCGCCGTTCGAAAGCCTGATGCACAAGCGCGGCTTTCACGACCTGTTCGTCCGTGTGCCGGGCGAGACGCGCAGCAACATCAAGCTGGCCGAAGCCGACGGCTGCATCACCGACCTCAACGGCCCCGGCCCGCAGGTCGAGGCCGAACACCTGCAACGCCTGGAAGAGGAGCTGGAGCCGCTGCTAGCCGGGCATGACGCCGTGGTGGTGGCCGGCAGCCTGCCGCGTGGCATCACCCCGCAGTGGTTCGCCGGTTTGCTGCGGCGCATCAAGGCCAGTGGCGTACCACTGATTGTAGATAGCAGCGGTGCTGCCCTGCAGGCGGCCCTCGGCGTCGCCCCCTGGCTGATCAAACCCAATGAGGAAGAGCTTACCGAAGTATGCGGCAGCGATCTGTCTGCCGCCGTGCAGACGCTGCGCGCACAGGGTATCGAGCACGTGCTGCTGTCACGTGGCGCAGAAGGCGTCGAATGGCACGGCCCGGACATTGCCCTGCGCGCCATTCCGCCGCGTGTCGAGGTCGCCAGTACGGTCGGTGCTGGTGACTCGCTGCTGGCGGCCAGCCTGCACGGCCTGCTCGAGGGCTGGCCAGCCGAACGCACCTTGCGCCTGGCCACGGCGGTGGCGGCGCAGGCGGTCACCCAGATCGGCTTCGGCATCCATGATCGCGAGCAGCTGGCCCGTCTTGAAGCGGCCGTGCAATTGCACTCCATAGAAGAATAAGAGGCACCCACCATGAATCTGCTGATCGTCACCGCCTGCCCCAATGGCCAGGTCACCAGCGTGCTGTGTTCGCGCCTGTTGCAGGCTGCAGCCGAGCGCCTGGGCTGGCAAACCCGTGTCGAGGTGCATGACGCGCGCGCGATTGGTTCGCCATTGAGCGAGGCGCAGATTGCCGCGGCCGACTGGGTGCTGGTGGTCAAGACCGGTGAGCTGCCGCTGAGCCGCTTCGTCGGCAAGCGCCTGTTTCAGGCCACGCCGGCCGAGGCATTGGCCGACCCGCAGCGTTTTCTGCGCGAGGCCGCCGAGCGTGCTCAGACCTATGGCGACAGCAGCGAGCCTGCCTCAGGCGGGCGTCGTCGGCTGGTCGCGGTCACTGCTTGCCCGACCGGTGTGGCGCATACCTTCATGGCCGCTGAAGCGCTGCAACAGGCGGCGCTGCGCATGGGCATCGAATTGCAGGTGGAAACCCGCGGCTCGGTCGGTGCGCGCAACCTGCTCGACGATGCGGCAATCGATGCGGCCGATGCCGTGCTGCTGGCCACCGATATCGAGGTCGACACCAGCCGCTTCGCCGGCAAGAAGGTCTACCGCTGCGGCACTGGTGTGGCGCTCAAGCAGCCGCAACAGACGCTGGAGCGCGCCTTGAGCGAGGCGCGCCCGTTGAGCGAGGCCAAGCCGGCCGAGGGCAACGCTGCTGCCCCCAGTGGTGAGAAATCCGGCCCCTACAAGCACCTGCTCACCGGCGTTTCTTACATGTTGCCGATGGTGGTGGCGGGTGGCCTGCTGATCGCGCTGTCGTTCGTCTTCGGCATCAAGGCGTATGAGCAGGAGGGCACCTTGGCGGCTACGTTGATGCAGATCGGTGGCGACGCCGCATTCAAGCTGATGGTGCCGGTACTGGCCGGCTACATCGCCTACTCCATCGCCGACCGTCCGGGGCTGGCACCAGGGATGATCGGTGGATTGCTCGCCAGTTCGCTGGGCGCCGGTTTTATCGGCGGCATTGTCGCCGGCTTCATCGCCGGCTATTCGGCCAAGGCCATTGCCCGCTGGGTGCGTTTGCCGGACAGTCTGGAGGCGCTCAAGCCGATCCTGATCATCCCGCTGTTGGCCAGCCTGATCACTGGTCTGACGATGATCTATATCGTCGGCAGCCCCGTGGCTGGTGTGTTGCTGGCGCTCACCCAGTTCCTCGACAGCATGGGCAGCACCAATGCCATCCTCCTGGGCGCGCTGCTTGGCGGCATGATGTGCGTGGATCTCGGGGGGCCGATCAACAAGGCGGCCTATGCCTTCTCGGTCGGCCTGCTGGCTTCGAGCAGCTACGCGCCAATGGCCGCGACCATGGCCGGTGGCATGGTGCCGCCGATTGCCATGGCCATCGCCACCGTGCTGGCGCGGCGCAAGTTCGCCCAGAGCGAGCGTCAGGCAGGCAAGGCGGCCGGGGTGCTGGGTTTGTGCTTCATCTCCGAGGGGGCGATTCCCTTCGCTGCGAAGGATCCGTTGCGGGTGATCCCGGCCAGTATTGCCGGTGGTGCGCTGACCGGCGCACTGTCGATGTACTTCGGTTGCAAGCTGATGGCACCGCACGGAGGCCTGTTCGTGCTGCTGATCCCCAACGCCATGAACCACGCGCTGCTATACCTGCTGGCCATCGTCGCCGGCAGCCTGCTTACCGGCGTGCTCTACGCGTTGATCAAACAGCCCGAGGCGCAGCCGTTGGCAGTCGAGGCGCGATAAGCGCACGCCCTTGTTGCTCGGTTACACTGGGTTGAACAGCGCCTGGGAAGTAGGAGTCTGTTGAGTGATCCACGCGCCGATGCGCAGCGCTGGATCATCATCGACTCCTTGGCGCAGTCGCCCTCACAAAGAAAGGATCTTTTGTAGATGACTCAAGCTCTCGCGCATCGCTGGCGCTTCTTCCGTGCCGGCGGCTTCGATCAGGTGCAACTGGAAACCCCCGCCGACCTCGCCGCCCTGCGTGGTCTGGATCAGAAACTCTGGGCCAGCCTGGCCTGCCCGGTGAACAATCTGGAACTGGATCGGCGCATGCTGCAGTACATCGACCTGAACAAGGACGGTCGTATTCGCGCGCCGGAAGTGCTCGATGTGGTCGACTGGACGCTGGCGCGCCTGCGTGATCCCGCTGTGCTGTTTCAGGACGGCCCGCTGCTGCTGGCCTCACTTACCGATGACGCCGAAGGCGTGCGCCTGTGCCTGGCTGCACAGCGTCTGCTGGGCGTGCTCGGGCGTCCTGACGCCGAGAGCCTGACGCCGGCCGATACTGTTGATCTGGCGTTGCTGTTTCCGCCCTACGAATCCAATGGCGACGGCCTGGTGCCGGCCAGTATGACCGATGATGCCGAGCTCAAGGCCGCCATCGCCGACATCATCGCCTGCCTGGGTGCGCAGACCGATCGCAGTGGCGAGCCTGCCGTCGGTGTCGAACAGATCACCGCCTTCTTCGATCAGGCGCGTCAGTTGCACGCTTGGCATGCGCGCGCTGCCGAGCAGGGGCTGGATGCTTTCGGTGAAGGCACCGTGGCGGCGGTCGAGGCGCTGAGTGCCGTGCGCGCCAAGATCGACGATTACTTCACCCGCGTGGCCATGGCCGAGTTCGACCCGCGCGCCGCGGCCTTGATGAACGCCAAGGAAGAAGAACTGGTGCGCCTGGCATCGTTGTCCCTGGCCGATGCCCGCGAGGTGGCCGACCTGCCGCTGGCGGTGGTGCAGCATGGCGACGAGCTGCCGCTGCACAAGGGCCTCAACCCGGCTTGGCAGAGTGCCGTCGACGAGTTCCGCCAGCGTGTGGTGGTGCCTGTGTATGGCGAGCTGGACAGCCTGTCGCGCGAGCAGTGGCAGCACCTGGTTGCACTGTGCGGCAACTACCTGGCCTGGCGCGCCGAGACGCCGGCCGTGGCGATTGCCGAGGTGCTGGAGCGAGGACGCATTCTCGAACTGGTGGAGCAGGGTGCCGAGGCGCGCCTGCTGGCCCTGGTCGAGGAAGACAAGGCGGTGGCCGAGGCTGCCGATGGCCTGGTCGAGCTGGACAAGCTGATTCGCCTGCGCCACGGCCTGGTCAAGCTGCTGCGCAACTTCGTGTCCTTCCAGTGCTTCTATGCCCGCCAGGAGAAAGCGGTATTCCAGGCTGGCGTGCTCTACATCGACGGCAAGAGCTGCGAGCTGGCGGTGGAAGTCGGCGATGTCGAGGCCCATGCCAAGGTGGCGGCGGCCAGCGACTGTTTCCTGCTCTACTGCGCCTGCACCCGCCGCGGTGAGCCGGTGCGCGGCAAGGAGACGCTGAACATCGTGGTGGCGGTGACGGCCGGTAGCGAGGGCGATCTGCAGGCCGGCCGCCATGGCCTGTTCTACGACCGCGACGGTAATGACTGGGATGCCACCGTGGTCAAGGTGGTGCAGAACGCCATCAGTATCCGTGAGGCGTTCTGGTCGCCTTATCGGCGTATCTCCAGCCTAGTTTCCGATCAGGTACAGAAATTGGCAGCCAGCCGTGACGCTGACATGGTCAGCAAGACCGCCGCCAAAGTTGGTGAAACCGGGGCTGCGCCTGCGGCAACGCCGGCACCAGCGTTCGATATCGCCAAGTTCGCCGGTATCTTCGCGGCCATCGGCCTGGCAGTCGGCGCTTTGGGTACGGCACTGGCGGCGGTGGTCACGGGGATTCTCTCGTTGGCCTGGTGGCAGGTTCCGCTGCTGCTGCTCTGCGTGCTGCTGGCCATCTCCGGGCCGGCCATGCTGCTGGCCTGGTTCAAGCTGCGTCGCCGTAGCCTGGGGCCGATCCTCGACGGCAACGGCTGGGCGGTGAATGCCCAGGCTCGTATCAGCATTCCCTTCGGCACCGCGCTCACGCAGATGGCGGAGCTGCCCAAGGGCAGCGACCGCGCGCTGCGCGATCCCTACGCCGAGAAACCGCTGGTATGGCCGTGGATACTGGCGCTGCTGCTGGCGCTGGGCCTGGGCTACTACGCCTGGAACCAGGGTGTGTTCAGCCCGCAGCCAGAGGCGCCGGCCGAAGCGGCGGCGCCCGTTCAGGACGCCGGGTAGGGCGTACTCGGCTTTGGCGTTCCGGCACGGCCTGCAGTTCGGTAGGGCGTACTGGAACGCCGGCCGCTCGGAAGCAGTACGCTGCTGGATGTGTGGGCCGCTGAAAAACGGCGGACTGTTCGCTGGCGTTCCTGAGTCCGCCTACATGCTGAATCCGCCCTACGGTGGTCGGCTTACCGTTACATGTATCAATTGGCCAGTTGCTCCGCCACCCAGCGGGGCAACTGCTCGGTGGCCGGGCCGTAGCGTTTTTCCGCGAACAGCGAGTGACCCAGACTCGGCTCCAGATTGATCTCCAGCGTATGCGCGCCGGCCCGACGGGCCTGCTCGACGAAACCCGCCGCCGGGTAGACATGGCCCGAGGTGCCGATGCTGACGAACAGCTCGCATTGCTCCAGCGCGTCATGGATGCGCTCCATGTGATAGGGCATCTCGCCGAACCAGACGATATCCGGTCGCAGCGTGCCCTTCAGACCGCAGCAGGCGCACGCCTGTTCGACCGGCATGTCCTCCAGCAGCTGAAAACGCTGCTGGCTGTTGCTGCACAGCATCGACTGCAACTCGCCGTGCATGTGCAGCAAGCGCCTGGAGCCGGCGCGTTCGTGCAGGTTGTCGACGTTCTGCGTGACCAGCATGAACTCACCTTGCCAGCCGGCCTCCAGTTCGGCCAGGGCCAGGTGCCCGGCATTCGGTGCGATGGCCGGATCGCGCAACTGGGCGCGACGCATGTCGTAGAAGCGCTGCACCAGCGCCGGATCACGGGCGAAACCTTCGGGCGTAGCCACCTCTTCGATGCGGTGGTTCTCCCAGAGTCCGTCAGCGGCGCGGAAGGTGCGGATGCCGCTTTCGGCAGAGATACCGGCGCCGGTGAGAATGACGATATTGGGATGAGGCATGCTTGAGTGCTCGACGCATTTGCTATGTCCCCCATCCTAGACGATTCATTGTCCTTTGTAGGCTGTGCCAGTAACGGCCATGCGGTGCGGAAAAGCCTGCCTGCGCAAGGATCTACTGTTCGTCGCGAGTCAATGTCCGCAGCCGACGCGGGGGCTTGTTCAGGTAAACTGCGCGCCTGTTTCCCTCTGATTCGGTTACCCCATGACCTTCGCCTCCCTTGGCCTGATCGAGCCGCTGCTGCGCACCCTTGCTGACCTCGATTACCAGACTCCGACTCCGGTGCAGAGCCAGGCGATTCCCGCCGTGCTCAAGGGCCGCGACCTGATGGCCGCAGCGCAGACCGGAACCGGCAAAACGGCCGGTTTCGCCCTGCCGTTGTTGCAACGTCTGACCCTGGAGGGGCCGCAGGTGGCGAGCAACTCGGTACGCACGCTGGTGCTGGTGCCGACCCGTGAGCTGGCCGAGCAGGTGCTGCAGAGCTTTCTGAGCTACGGCCAGAACCTGCCGCTCTCCAGCTATGCGGTGTATGGCGGGGTCAGCATCAACCCGCAGATGATGAAGCTGCGCAAGGGTGTCGATGTGCTGGTGGCCACGCCGGGCCGGTTGCTCGACTTGTACCGGCAGAACGCGGTGAAGTTCAGCCAGTTGCAGACCTTGGTGCTCGACGAGGCGGATCGCATGCTCGACCTCGGTTTCGCCCGTGAGCTGGACGAGCTGTTCAGCGCGTTGCCGAAAAAGCGCCAGACCCTGCTGTTCTCTGCCACTTTCTCCGACGCCATCCGGCAGATGGCCGGCGAACTGCTGCGCGACCCGCTGTCGGTGGAAGTCAGCCCGCGCAACGCGGCGGCCAAGAGCGTCAAGCAGTGGCTGATCCCGGTGGACAAGAAGCGCAAGGGCGAACTGTTCCTGTACCTGCTGCAGGAAAAACGCTGGGGGCAGGTGCTGGTGTTCGCCAAGACCCGCAAGGGTGTCGATCAGCTCGAACAGGAACTGCTGGCCATCGGCGTCAGTGCTGACTCGATCCACGGTGACAAGCCGCAGCCGAGCCGCTTGCGCGCCCTGGAGCGTTTCAAGGCCGGCGAGGTGCAGGTGTTGGTCGCTACCGACGTAGCCGCACGGGGGCTGGATATCGATGACCTGCCATTGGTGGTCAACCTCGACCTGCCGATCAACGCCGAGGACTACGTGCACCGCATTGGCCGAACCGGTCGCGCGGGCAGCAAGGGCGAGGCGATCTCGCTGGTCTGCGCCGACGAGGTCGACCAGTTGGCGGCTATCGAGAACCTCACTCAGCAGTTGATCAAGCGTGTCGACGAGCCCGATTTTATTCCGGATCACCGCGTACCACTGACGGCGGTCGGCGGTCAGGTACTGAAGAAACCGAAGAAGCCCAAGCAGAAGCTGATTCCCGGTGCGGGCAAGGCGGGCGGCAAGGGCAATATCCACCTCGGTCGCTGGTTCGAGGAAGAGGATGCCAAGCCCAAAGCCAAGGCGGTACGCAAGGTGCCGAGCTTCGGCAGCAAGCCCAAGGGCGGAAAAAAGTAGGGTGCGCCATGTGTTCAGCCGGGGGACATAGGTAACGGGTGTCGGGAGACATAGGTAACGCATTTAGGCTTACGGTGTTCATCGGATCGGGAGATCGAATGATGCCGTGGCTGGAGCGCAGCACTATGTCGATAAGGCGAGAGTTTGTTCTGCTGGCAGGGCAGCCCCAAAGTAATGTGCGGGAGCTCTGTCGGCGGTATGGCATCAGTCCCAGAACTGGCTACAAATGGCTGGATCGGTACCGTGAGCAAGGCGATGCAGGCTTACAGGATCGATCCCGCCGTCCCCTGAGCAGTCCAGGGCGCAGCGATCCGACGTTGGAACAAACGGTTGTGCAATTGCACCACCGCTATCCCTATTGGGGCGCTCGCAAACTGCGAAGCTTGTTGATGACTGCGGCTGTTGATCCGCCTCACCACAGCACTATCGACGCCATCCTCAAGCGCCACGATTGTCATGTCCTTTACCACAATGAGCAGGCGCAAGCGCCGGCTAACCATCGTTTCGAGCATCCCAATCCGAACGACCTCTGGCAGATCGACTTCAAGGGTAGCGTCCCCCTAAACGATCGCCGTTCGCCTCGTTGTCATCCCTTGACCCTGCTGGACGATCACTCACGCTTTTCGCTCTGCCTGCAAGCCTGTGAGGGGGAGCGGCTGGAGCTGGTCAAACCGCATCTGATCGAGGTTTTCCGTCAGTACGGTTTGCCGCTGCGTATCACCGCCGACAACGGGCCGCCTTGGGGTTCTAATATTGCCGGTGGACTATCAAAATTGGAGGTTTGGCTGATGCGGCTGGGGATCGAGGTCAGCCATAGTCGGCCTCATCATCCACAGACTCAGGGCAAGCTGGAGCGCTTCCACCAGACACTCAAACGCGAAGTGCTGCATCGCGCGTTCAGCGACTTGCAGCATTGTCAGCAAGTGATGAGCCGCTGGCGAGACGAGTACAACCATTACCGTCCGCACGAAGCACTTGATCAACGGCCCCCTATAGAGCGCTATAGGCCCAGTCCACGAAGCTACCCGGAGCAACTGCCAGCCATCGAATATGAACCGGGTGATCACGTGGTGAATGTACGTCAGACCGGGCAGGTGTATTTCAAAGGGCTCAACGTCTTCGTAAGTGGAGGTCTATATGGGGAGAAGGTCGCCATCCGACCAACTGCCGAAGAGGGTGTCTACGATGTGGTATTCATCCGCAAAACGCTGCGTCAGATAGACCTGAGGCAACGGGCAACATGATCATCAACCTGTTACCCATGTCTCCCGACAGGTGTTTACCATGTCCCCCGGCTGAACACCATGCGCACCGAACTCAGAAGAGGTTGGCTGGTGCGCACGGCGCACCCTACGGCTTAGCGGATCAAGCCTGTGCCGCCACTGCCGCCGCGGTCATGTCATAGATCACCAGGCACACATGTTCCACCGGCTGGCCAGCCAGCGGCAGCACGGTGACGTTCTGGTACATGAAGTCGGCCTGGCCGGTGATCGGCTGATAGCTCTTGAAGCGCATCAGGTACGGGCGCTGCTGCCACAGGCTGAAGGCGCGCGTGCCCAGCTGCACCACGCTTTCCACCTTGCGCTCCAGCCAGGGGCGGTCGATGTCGGGGAAGAGTTCGAACAGCGAGCGCCCCTGTACCTGATCCGGCCCCAACCCGGAGTGATTTTCCATGAAGGCGTTCCACACCTCGACGCGGTACTGGCGGTCGAGCACCACCACGCCGACGTCGATGCACTGCACGATGTCGAGCAGCCAGTGAACTTCCTTGATATCGATCTGCGCGGGCATCGCCTTACTCCATCAGGTAGCCGATCTTGGCGGTCAGGCGCTTGATCGAGTCTTCGGTGAACAACAGCAGCAGGTCGAAATGAATCGCGTGGCCTTCCAGGCTGTAGCTGATTTCCACGGCCAGGGTCTTGCGCCAGCGCTGGCGGTTGACCTGGATGATCTGGTCGAGACTGGCATGCTGGCCGAGCAGTTGCGGATGGCCCTGGGAGAAACGCAGGTCGAGTTGCTCGGCGACGCCGGCCAGGCAGGCGCCGATCAGGATGCTGGCCAGATCCAGGAGCATTTCCGATGTTTCTGCCTCGTTCTTCGGTTGCCAGCCGAGCAGACGCGCCATGTCGTCCACTTCCGAGTCGTGGAACAGCAGCAGCGCTTCGCCGGCGATGGCCTCGCCAATGAAGCCCTGGCAGATGGCGCTGAAGCGTTCGCCGCGCTGGGCGTCGAGCAGGGTCATGTGCAGTTCGCTGACTTCGAAGATGTTCACCTGCGGCACCGGCAACTGCACGAATACCCCGAGCACCTTGGCCAGCAGCGCGGCGGCGCGGCCCATGGCGACGTTGCTGACCTCGCGCAGGGCGTCGCGGAAGCTCACCTTCAGCTCCGAGAGCGCCGCTGCCTGAGCCTGCGCCGTTGGTGTGCCCTGTGGATTGAACAGGCCCAGTTCGATCAGGGTCTGGCGCAGGATATCGGGATCGGCGGGTTTCTTGATGAACGCCAGGGCACCGAGCTCGCGGACGCGGCGCACCGCTTCGTCCTGCACGTCACCGGACACCACGATGACCTGGCTGTTGAGGCCTTCGGCGCGTAGCGCGGCCAGTGTCTGGTAGCCATCGAGCACGGGCATGGTCAGGTCGAGCAGCATGACCTGGCCTTGGCCCTGACGGATCAAGGCCAGTGCTTCCTCGCCGTTGCTGGCCTGGCTGAGGGTGACCGGCCATTCAGCCGGCAAGGCGCGGATCAGTTGCTTGCGCGCCATATTGGAGTCGTCGCAGACCAGCAGAGGGATCACGGCGGGAGGTTACCTGTGTGTGGAGCGCTGAGACTGAGCATAGCCGCAGCCTGCGTGGCGTCACAGCGTTTTTCGGCGGTAGTGGGCTGTGCACGTCCGTAGGGTGGGCTTCAGCCCACCAACAGCGGCCAGCCTTGGTGGGTTGAAGCGGAGCGCCGCCCGGTTCACCCTACAACTACACGGCATGCAACCAGTCGAGTACGCCCTGTGCCGCGACCCGGCCACTGGCGAAACACGCAGTGAGTAGATAGCCACCGGTGGGGGCTTCCCAGTCGAGCATTTCGCCGGCACAGAACATGCCGGGCAGGGCCTTTAGCATCAGGCCTTGATCCAGAGCCTCGAAAGGCACGCCACCGGCGCTGCTGATCGCTTCGTCCAGCGGCCGGGCGCGCAGCAGGGTGATCGGCAGCGCCTTGATCCAGCGCGCCAGCGTGGTTGCCTCGGCGAAGGCCGCGGCCGGTGCCAGCTCGCGCAGCAGCGCAGCTTTCACGCCATCGAGGCCGGCCTGGCGGTGCAGGTGCTTGGCCATCGAATGCTTGCCGCGTGGTTTGGCCAGCGCCTGTTGCAGTTTGGCCAGCGGCATCTGCGGCTGCAGGTCGAGGTGGATCAGCGCCTGGCTGTCGGTCTCGATGGCGCGGCGGATATCGGCGGAAAAGGCATACACCAGGCTGCCTTCGATGCCGCCTGCGGTGAGTACGAACTCACCGATGCGGGCGGGCTGACCGGGCAGGCTGAGGGCGACGTTCTTCAGCGGCGCGCCGGCGAATTTCTCGCACAGGTAGTCGCTCCAGCCGGCCACCTCGAAACCGCAGTTGCTCGGCTTCAGTGCTGCCACCTCGATACCGCGTGCCTGCAGCAGGGGCACCCAGGCACCGTCGGAGCCCAGTCGCGCCCAACTGCCGCCGCCCAGTGCCAGCAGGCAGGCAGCAGCGGACAGCGCGCGTTCGCCGTCCGCGCTGGCGATACGCAGGCTGCCGTCATCGTTCCAGCCCAGCCAGCGGCTGCGCGTATGGATGACCACGCCCAGTTCGCGCAAGCGCCGCAGCCAGGCTCTCAGCAACGGCGCAGCCTTCATGTCGGTGGGGAATACGCGGCCGGAGGTGCCGACGAAGGTGTCGATGCCCAGTCCATGAATCCAGGCGCGCAGGGCGTCGGCATCGAACTCCTGCAACAGTGCCGCGACCTCGGTCTGGCGCTCGCCATAACGTCCGAGGAATGCCGGCTTGGCTTCGGAGTGGGTGATGTTCATGCCGCCGACGCCGGCCAGCAGGAACTTGCGTCCCACCGAGGGCATGGCGTCGAACAGCTCCACGTGCACACCGCCTTGTACCAGCATTTCGGCAGCCATCAACCCGGCGGGGCCGCCGCCGATGATGGCGACGTGATGAGCGGTGGGCTGGGCGGCAGTGGTCATGATGGCGGGACAGTCGGCGGAAGGTTGCGCATTCTACCCGAGTGCTCCCTGGCCTTGTCATTTGCCCGGGGTTAGGGCAGGTTCTGGTCGAACCTTTTCGGCTGGAGTCCGCTATGTCCCATATCTGCCCCGACATCGATCCCGATGGCCTGATCGAATATTCGGTGGTCTACACCGACCGCTCGCTGAACCATATGTCGCAGTCGTTCCAGGGCGTGATGCGCGATATTTCGGCCACCCTGAAGCAGGTCTACAACGCCCATGCCGTGGCGGTGGTGCCTGGCAGCGGCACCTATGGCATGGAGGCGGTGGCGCGGCAGTTGGCGACCGATCAGAAGTGTCTGGTGATCCGCAACGGCTGGTTCAGCTACCGCTGGACGCAGATTTTCGAGATGGGCCGGATTCCCGCCCAGTCCTTGGTACTGAAGGCACGCCCGGTGGCAGAGGGTAGCCAGGCCGCCTTCGCCCCGGCACCACTGGACGAGGTGCTGGCGACTATCGCTGCCGAGAAACCGCAGGTGGTATTTGCCCCGCACGTCGAAACCTCCTCGGGCATGATCCTGCCGGACGACTACCTGCGCGCGGTGAGCGACGCGGTGCACGCCGTTGGTGGCCTGTTCGTGCTCGACTGCATCGCCTCCGGCACCCTCTGGGTGGACATGCAGGCCTGTGGCATCGACGTGCTGATCAGCGCACCGCAGAAAGGCTGGAGCGCTTCGCCGTGCTGCGCCCTGGTGATGCTCAGCGAGGCCGCCCAGGCGCGCGTCGAGGCCACCCAGAGCACCAGCTTCGCCTGTGACCTAAAGAAGTGGCTGCAGATCATGCAGGCCTATGAGCAGGGCGGCCACGCCTACCACGCCACCATGCCCAGCGATGCGCTGGCGCATTTCCGTGATGCCATGTTCGAGGCCAAGGCCCTCGGTTTCGACCGGGTGCGCCAGCAACAGCAGGAACTCGGCGACCGGGTGCGTGCACTGCTGGCGGCGCGTGGCTTCAAGAGCGTCGCGGCCAAGGGTTTCGAGGCACCGGGCGTGGTGGTCTGCTACACGGATGACGCGCAGATCAAGACCGGCGCCAAGTTCTCCGCCATCGGCCTGCAGATTGCCGCCGGCGTACCACTGCAATGCGACGAGCCCGCCGACTTCCAGACCTTCCGCCTCGGCCTGTTCGGGCTGGACAAGCTGGGCCATATCGAGCGCACGGTGAAGACGCTGGAGCAGGCGTTGGACAAGGTGCAGGCCGGCTGATCAACGCTCTGTCGTAGGGCGGGTGAAACCCGCCACCGGTGAATTGGCGGGTTGCACCCGCCCTACGAGGGGCTAGCCCAACCCGCGCGCAGCCCAAACCTTGGCCGCGCTGTGATGCAGGATGCCGTGGCGGCGGGCGAGGGCGGCGTGATCCTTGGAGTAGCCGCCGCCGATTACGCCCATTACTGGAATGTCGCGACCCAGGCAGTGCTGCAGCACGGCTTCGTCGCGAGCGGCGAGTCCGGCGTCGGTGAGTTGCAGGTAGCCCAGAGCATCGTCCTTGTGCACGTCGACGCCCGCGTCGTAGAGCACCAGATCCGGCTGGTAGAGCGGCAGCAGGTAGTCGAGCGTGCTGTCCACAACCTTGAGGTAGTCCTCGTCACCCATACCGCGTGGCAGTGGAATGTCCCAGTCGCTTTCGGCCTTGCGTGCCGGGAAGTTCTGTTCGCAATGCAACGATACGGTGACGGCATCCGGTACGTCCGTCAGCAGGCGTGCGGTGCCGTCGCCCTGGTGCACATCGCAGTCGAAGATCAACACGCGCTGCACGCGGCCGGCCTCCAATAGGTAGCGAGCGATCAC
Source organism: Pseudomonas mendocina (assembly GCF_003008615.1). Taxonomy (NCBI): domain Bacteria; kingdom Pseudomonadati; phylum Pseudomonadota; class Gammaproteobacteria; order Pseudomonadales; family Pseudomonadaceae; genus Ectopseudomonas; species Ectopseudomonas mendocina. Next base: position 1,294,986 of record NZ_CP027657.1, on the reverse strand, counting down.
TGCCAGGTCGTTGAAGATGCAGAAACCGGAAGGAAAGTCGTAGTGCGCGTGGTGCGTGCCGCCGGCCAGGTGGCAGGCCAGGCCATGGCTGAGCGCCAGTTCGGCAGTCAGCAGCGAACCGCCCACGGCACGTACGGTGCGTTGCGCCAGGGCTGCGCTCCAGGGCAGGCCAAGGCGACGCTGATCCTCATGCGACAGCTCGCCGGCCATATAGCGGGCGATGTAGTCCGGGCAGTGGGCCAGGGTGAGAATCTGCGCCGGGCACAGCTCGGGGCGTTGCAGCCCGGCATCGGTGGTCAGACCGCTGTCGATCAGGTGATCGCGCAACAGGCGGAATTTCTCCATGGGGAAACGGTGCCCGGCCGGAAAGGGTGGGCTGTAATCCTCGTGGTAGACCAGCGGTAGCGGCATACAATAAAGGTCTCATCGAATTGACGACTCATGGTCGCAGCCAATCGAGACAATCGCCATGCCCCTGATCGAAACCTCTTCCGAGCGGCTCTTGCTGCGTACCTGGCGCGACAATGACCTGCCGGCGCTGATAGCACTCAATGCCGATGCGGAGGTTATGCGTCATTTTCCTGCCCCTCTGGACGCCGAGCAGAGCGCGCAATTGCTGGCGCGCATCCGTGCGCATTTCGATGAGCACGGTTTTGGCTTCTGGGCGCTGGAGCGGCGCGACACTGGCGAGCTGATCGGTGTCACCGGCCTGGCGCAGGTCAGCTTCGAGGCGCCTTTCGTGCCTGCCGTGGAGATTGGCTGGCGCTTGGCTCGGTCCCACTGGCGTCATGGCTACGCCAGTGAGGCAGCGCGCGCTTCATTGATCGTGGCCTTCGAGCAGCTTGGGCTGGATGAGGTATTGAGCTTCACCGTGCCGGCCAACCTGCCGTCGCAAGCGGTAATGCGCAGCATCGGTATGCAGCGTGACGAGAGCGGCGATTTCCTCCACCCACGGGTGCCGGATGGTCATCCCCTGCAGCCGCACGTGCTCTATCGCATCCGCCGCGAGCACTGGGAGGCGCGGCGATGACGGATGTGCTCGCCTATCATCAGCTCAGCAAACACGCGCCCGAGCGCTTCGCGCCGGGGCCGGGGCAACTGGACTGGTCGACCCAACCTGCGCCGTTTCGCCGCTACGAGGGCGCCCGGTTGATTGAGTTGTACCACCGCCCACTGGAAGAGGGGCCGGTGTACGACGCGGCTTTCGCCGGGCTGCAGACGCCGCCTGCACCGCTCGACCGAGCCAGCATCTCGCAACTGCTGTACGACAGCCTGGCCATTTCCGCCTGGAAGGAGGCCGGGGGCAGTCGCTGGGCGCTGCGGGTCAACCCGTCATCCGGCAACCTGCACCCAACCGAGGCTTATCTGCTGTTGCCGCCGGGCGTGGTGGGCGACGACGGCGTGCTGGCCCACTATGCCCCGGATATCCATGCCCTGGAGGTGCGCAGTGACTTGCCGGCGCCGCTGGGCCAGCGGCTTGCGAACAGCCTACCGCCGGGTGGTTTTCTCCTCGGTCTGAGCAGCATCGCCTGGCGCGAGGCCTGGAAGTACGGCGAGCGCGCCTATCGCTATTGTCAGCATGATCTGGGGCATGCCCTGGCAGCGCTGGCCATCGCCGCCAGTGTGCAGGGCTGGCAAGTACGGATGCTGCAGGGCGTGGACGAAGCACGTCTGGACGGCTTGCTGGGGTTGGATTGCGAGGGTTTCTACGAAGCCGAACACGGCGACTGCCTGCTATGGATCGGCCCGGCGCAGGCGATGGAGTTCCCGCTGCCCGAGAAGCTATTGATGGGGTTGGCGCAGTTGGAGCGTATCGGCACGCCGAATCGTCTGTCGCGCGAGTATCGGCAGTGGCCGGAACTGCAGCGCGTGCATGACCTGTGCCGCGCGCCGGCCCGCCCGCGCGGCCCATGGAAGCTGGATACCGCCAGCGTGCGCGCCGACAACCCCGGCCTGCCCTTGAGACCCATCCTGCATCGCCGGCGCAGTGCGCAGAGCATGGATGGTCGCAGCGGCATTCAGGCCGAGCTGTTGCTGGCCTGGCTGCGCCGTCTGATGCCGGCGCAATCGCCAGTGCCGTTCGCCGTCACCGGTGAACCGAGCGAGATCGACCTGTTGCTGTTCGTCCATCGTGTGCAGGGGCTGACGCCTGGCCTGTACTGGCTGGATCGCAGCGGCAGCGGTGTGCAGCCGCTGCGCGAGGATTATCTGTGGCTGCGGGTGGACGATGACCTGCCGCTGTATCGCCTGCTCGAAGGCGATACCCGTGGTCTGGCGGGTTTTCTCAGTTGCGGCCAGGACATCGCTGCCGACGGCTGCGTGGCCTTGGCCATGCTGGCGCAGGTGGGGCGCGCCGTTGCCAATGGCAACTGGCGTTATCCCAGGCTCTACTGGGAATGCGGTCAGGTCGGCCAGTTGTTGTATCTGGAGGCCGAGGCAGCGGGGCTTTCCGGTACCGGCATCGGCTGCTACTTCGACGATGCGTTAAGGGAATTGCTCGGAGATGCCGACAGCGGCTGGCAAAGTCTTTACCATTTCACCCTTGGCCGCGCCGTATGGGACGAGCGCCTGACCTCCCTGCCGGCCTATTCACAACCGCGATTACCCCCTGCCCGAGGAGACAATCCATGACCCAGGTGCTCGACGATCTGGTGGCGCTGCTCAGCCTGGAGCAGATCGAGGAAAACCTGTTCCGTGGCCGCAGCCAGGATCTGGGTTTCCGCCAGCTGTTCGGCGGCCAGGTGCTTGGCCAATGCATATCCGCTGGCAGTCAGACGGTCGAGGAGGCACGCCACGTGCACTCCATGCACGGCTACTTCCTGCGCCCCGGTGACGCCAGCCTGCCAGTGGTGTACCAGGTCGAGCGCACTCGTGATGGTGGCAGCTTCAGCACCCGTCGCGTGGTGGCGGTGCAGAAGGGCAAACCGATCTTCTTCTGCAGTGCGTCGTTTCAATATGACGAAGAGGGGTTCCACCACCAGAGCCAGATGCCGGACGTACCCGGCCCCGAGGGTCTGAAGTCGGAAACCGAACTGGCGCGCATGGTCGCACCGATGATTCCCGAGCGTCTGCGCGAGCGTGCGATCAGCGACAAACCGATCGAGATCCGCCCGGTCACGTTGATCAATCCCTTCGCGCCGCAACCCTGCGAGCCGGTCAAGTACGTCTGGTTCCGTGCCGCCGGCGAGTTGCCGGACGACCCGCAACTGCACAAGTACCTGTTGGCTTATGCCAGTGACTTCAACCTGCTGACCACCTCGATGCAGCCCCATGGCGTGTCGGTGTTCCAGAAGTTCATGCAGGTGGCCAGCCTCGACCATTCGCTATGGTTCCACCGCAACCTGCGCATGGATGACTGGCTGTTGTACGCCATGGACAGCCCCTGGGCCGGTAATGCGCGCGGCTTTTCCCGTGCGAGCATCTACAACCGCCAGGGCGAGCTGGTGGCCTCGGTCGCTCAGGAAGGTCTGACCCGCGTGCGTGAGGACTGGAAGTGAACGCATTGCGCGACGCGCGCCACTGGGTGTTCGACATGGACGGCACCCTGACCCTGGCGGTGCATGATTTTCCGGCAATCAAGCGGATGCTGGGCATTCCCCAGGACGACGACATCCTCCATCACCTGGCGGCGCTGCCGTCAGAGGAAGCGGCGCAGAAGCATGCCTGGCTGCTCGAGCACGAGCGCGAGCTGGCGCTGGTCTCACGTCCGGCGCCGGGCGCCATCGAGTTGGTGCGTGCGCTGTGCGAGCGGGGTTGCCAGCTCGGCATCCTCACGCGCAATGCGCATGAGTTGGCGCTGCTGACGCTGCAGGCCATCGGGCTGGATGACTGTTTCTCCATCGCCGACATTCTCGGCCGCGACGAAGCGCCGCCCAAGCCGCACCCGGGCGGCCTTTTGCATCTGGCTGAGCGCTGGGCGGTAACGCCGCAGGAGCTGGTGATGGTCGGCGATTATCGCTTCGATCTGGAATGTGCCCAGGCCGCTGGCGCACGTGGCGTGCTGGTCAACCTACCGGACAACCCCTGGCCGGAGCTGACCGAGCTGCATGCGCGCGATTGCGGGGAGCTGCTGGCGCTTCTGTAGGGCGTAATCGCCGTAGGCAGTACGCCGTGGGCGCAGGCGGACTGTTCGCTGCGCTACGAACGGCCGGCGTCCCGATCCGCCCTACGGTTACAACCGAGTTGCCTTGAAGGTATCGCAACGCCCGGGCTGGCCGTTCTCGAATCCGTTCTTGAACCAGCGCACGCGCTGCTCTGAGGTGCCGTGGGTGAAGGCGTCCGGAACCACCTGACCACGGGCCTGTTTCTGCAGGCGGTCGTCACCGATGGCGCTGGCGGCGTTCAGGGCTTCTTCCAGGTCGCCGGCTTCGAGCCAGTCGTGGCGGCGTTGGGCATGATGTGCCCAGACGCCTGCCAGGCAGTCGGCCTGTAGCTCCTGGCGAACCAGCAGGCCACCGTCGCCTTCGACCCGCTCGCCCCGCTGACGTGCGGCATTGACCTTGGCCGAGACGCCGAGCAGCGTTTGCACGTGGTGGCCTACTTCATGGGCAATCACGTAGGCCTGGGCGAAGTCGCCCGCTGCCGAAAAGCGTTGCTCCATCTCGCGGAAGAATGCCATGTCGAGGTACACGCGCTGGTCGCCGGGGCAGTAGAAGGGGCCGACGGCCGAGCTGGCGAAGCCGCAGGCCGAGTTGACACCATCCGAGAACAGCACCAGTTTCGGGTCGCGATATTGCTGGCCGGCCTGTTGGAACAGCTCGCGCCAGGTGTCTTCGGTGTCACCGAGGATGGCGCGGACGAACTCGCTCTGTTGATCGTTGGCCGGTGGTGCGCTCTGGGGTTGGCTGACCTGCGGCTGGGTGGCCTGGCCGGCGATCTGGCCAAGAATCTGCAGCGGATCCTGGCCCATCAGCAGGCCGACGATGACGATCACTGCCACCCCGGCCAGGCTCAGCCCGCCACCGACGCGCCTGCCCGATCGGCCGCGCGCATCCACCACGTTGTCACTGCGTCTGCCGCGTTGCCAGCGCATGGCCTCACTCCCTGGATTGATTTCTGTGCAGTGTAGCTGCGCGATGGTGGCGATCAGTTGCCGGGATAGTCGGCCAGTACCTGATCCTGGCGCTCACGATCCAGACCAATCACCTGGTAGGCATCGACGCGGTCACCGTATTCCATGCCGGGCGAGCCCATGGGCATGCCTGGCACCGCCGCGCCGAGCAGATCGGGGCGTTCACGCAACTTGAGAATGTCGGCGGCCGGTACATGGCCCTCGACGAATTTGCCGTCGATCACCCCGGTATGACAGGAGGCCAGGCGTGGCGGCACACCAAGGCGCTGTTTGACCGCGCTCATGTCGGCTTCGACATGGTCGTTGACGGTAAAGCCGTTGTCCTGCAGATGGCTGATCCAGGCCTTGCAGCAGCCGCAGTTGGCGTCGCGGTGGACGTCGATGGTCAGCGCTTCGCTGGCCTGGGCCAGGCTGGTGAAGAGACAGAGGGCGAGCAGCGAGTGGCGCATGATGGGGCTCCAATGGGCGATGGCGTAGAGGATAGCGCCATGTCCGGTGATGCCCAAGGATCATGATGCGGCTCCGAAGGGAGACTCCGGAGCCGCAGTCGGGTTATTCCAGTTCCATCAGGCTCGGATCGCGCTGTACGGGCTGGATCTGCTCAGGCTTGATCCCACTCTTGAGCATCAGTTTCAGCTGGCTGGACTTCTGGCAAGCATTGTTGCCATCGGCGAAAACGCCGCCCTGATTGCACTTCCAGTCATAGAAGTTGGCCAGGCCGCCAGCCAGTTGCAGGCTGTAATCGGTGCTCTTGGTGCCGGGGCTGAAGGGTTGGCCAGCAGGAATGTTCTGGAACCAGCGCATCCATTCTGGCGAGCCTACGGCAGGTGGGTTGGCTTGGAACGTTGGGTTCATGATCGCCAGTTGTGGGTATTCGCCGGTCATGTGGCAGCTCAGGCAGGAGCTTACCGGGTTGTCCACCGGGCCGTTGAGGCGGCCGTTCCAGCCCAGGTGGGTCGGCGGCAACTCGCTGGTTTTGGCGTTGATCGCGGTTTCCTTGAGGTTGGGGTTGATACGGGTCTGGCTCGGTTGAGGGTTACTGTAATCGTTGCCGTTATCCTCAGGGTCGTTGCCCCACATGATGCCCACTGGCACCAGGTTGTCCCAGCCAGCTTTGCCGGTAATGGCGCCGTTGTACTGGAAGGTGCCGAAGATCCAACCGGTTTCGTTGATACGGGTGTCGCGAATGGCGATGTCCATCTGAATCAGCGCAACCTCTTTCACCTCGCGGTCAGCCGAGTCGAAGGTCTTGGTGATGTAGCCCTGCCAGAGCACCGGATTCTGCAGGAAGGGCACCTGGCTGCGGTCGACATCGGCGAACAGCGGTTTGCACACCACGGTGCCATCCGCAAAGCTGTTGGGCTTGGAGGTGAATTCCGGATTGGGGTTTTGCGGATCCTTCCATATCTGGCCAATGGTGTAGGCGCCGATGTCGTTGTAGATGCCGACCGCGTAGGTCTGGCCCGTGGTGGTCTGGGTCGGCGCGAGTTGCTTGGCCTGAATCTGCGCTTCCTTGGTCAGGCCGTGAATGCCTTCGCGGCCCAGGGGGCCGTAGTGCTGCCAGGGCATGTGGAACCAGTCGCGCACCTTGTTTTTCTGCACGTCCCAGTCGTTTTCCACGTTGCCTTCCAGGCAGTAGTCCTTCACTGCATCCATGTAGGCGCGCCAGGTCTCGAAGTCGTTGCTCCGTTCCTTTGGCAGCAGCTTGAAGAAGGCCGGCAAGGCGGATGCCGGTGGGGCGGAGCTTGGGTAGGACTGACTGAGTTGGAAAAGCGGGCCACTGTACTCGGCGGTAGGCGGCTTGTAGCCGAAGTCGGGGTAGGTACCGGCGTGGGCCGCTGTAGTGAGCAGGGGAGCGGCAAGCGCCAGTGTGCAGATCAGAGTTCCTTGTGACTTACGCATGGATCATCTCCTTATGTGGCTACGCCTGCCAGGCGAGGTATTCGCGTAGGGGCAGGGTGTCCGTTATGGTTCTATCGGCTGTGGCGCGGCATCCGTCGCGCCGATTCACGGTATTGCGCGGGGCTCCTGGGATGGCATTGGCGGGAAGGCACTCGGACATGGCTGCGCTGCCGTGCCGGCGAGCGGTACGACGAGAACGACGCAAGAGGAATGGCGGGCATGTCGACCTCCTTGTCGAGTACGGTGGGGTGTCGCAGTTGCAAGGATAGTTGTAGATCATTCTGGTGAAAGTGCCATCAGCCTCTGCTGGCAGCGCTCCACACCATGGTCTTAGATTGGAACGGGCGGGTTTGTGGCGATGAAACAACCGGGCCCACGCCGCCACTCACTGCGCGAGGAGTCATACGATGCTGTTTGCCCGAATCGTTCTGCTGATCCAGATCGCGGCGCTGAGTCTGCTGGGGCTGGCCTATTTCATTCGCCCTGAGGAAATGGCCAGTTTCAGTGGTGCCCTGCTGATGGGGAGTGCCGCCGTGACCGAGGTTCGAGCCTACTACGGCGGCCTGCAACTGGGGCTGGCGGCTTATCTGGCGATGGCCTTGACGCGCCTGGATCTGCTGCGCCCGGCGCTGATGCTGCTGGTGTTGCTGTATGCCGCGCTGGCCTTGGCACGTATCGCCGGACTGTGGCTGGATGGCGGGGCGCAGCAGACCTTCAATCTTTATGCGCTGCTGCTTGAGGTGATGTCGGCCGTGCTGGCCTGGTGGGCGTTACGCGGGCTCGCACGCTAGCGCCGCGTACCCCTGCAGATCGTAGCCCGGATGCAATCCGGGGGATTCTGCGTCATCCAGTTCACGGATTGCATCCGGGCCACGGCGAGCGGCAGCTTAGCGCCTTTCCAGCAAAACACCCGATTCCATGTGATGGGTGTAGGGGAACTGGTCGAACAGTGCGCAACGCGTGACCTTGTGGGTGTCATCGAGCTGGGCGATGTTGGCGGCCAGGGTTTCCGGGTTGCAGGAGATATACAGGATGCGTTCGAAGCGTCGAGTCAGCTCGCAGGTGTCCGGATCCATGCCGGCGCGTGGCGGGTCGACGAAGACGCTGCCGAATTCGTAGCTTTTCAGGTCGATACCGGCCAGGCGGCGGAACGGGCGCACCTCGTTGAGCGCCTGGGTCAGCTCTTCGGCGGACAAACGCACCAGTTCGACGTTGTTCACGCCGTTGTCAGCCAGGTTGGCCAGAGCGGCGTTGACCGAGGTCTTGCTGATCTCGGTGGCGAGCACCTTGTGTACACGGGTCGCCAGCGGCAGGGTGAAGTTGCCGTTGCCGCAGTACAGCTCCAGCAGGTCGTCGTTGCGCTGGCCCAGTACGTCGTAGGCCCAGCCGAGCATCTTCTGGCACACCGCGCCGTTGGGCTGGGTAAAGGCGCCTTCCGGCTGGCGGTAGCGAAAGCTACGCCCGGCCACGATCAACTCCTCGTCGACATAATCACGGCCGATTACCAGGCGCTGGCCACGTGAGCGGCCGACCAGGCTGACGTTCAGCTCGGCGGCCAGGCGCTCGGCCTCGGCTTGCCAGGCGGCGTCCAGGGGCCGGTGGTAGGCCAGGGTGATCAGCGCATCGCCGGTCAGGGTGGTGAGGAATTCGACCTGGAACAACTTGAACGACAGCGTCTCGCTGGCCTGCCAGGCGGCGCGCAGGCGCGGCATCAGGTCGTTGATACGCAGGCTGGCGATGGGGAAGTCGTCGATCAGAATCGGCGTGTGCTTGTCGCCAGGGGCGAACATCGCGTAGTGACGCTGGCCGTCCTCACGCCACAGGCGAAACTCGGCGCGTAGGCGGTAGTGCTCACGCGGCGAGTCGAAAACCTCTGGCTCCGGAGCCGAGAAGGGCGCCAGCAATTCGACCAGGCGAGCCTTCTTCTCGGCGAGTTGGGCGTCGTAGCTGGCGGGGTCGAATGCGGGGCGGCTCATCGGTCACTCATGGGGCAGGAAAACGGGGCGCCATTGTAGCGATTCCGTGGCCGGCGTGCCGTGGTCGTCGATCATTGGTGGGGCGTGGCTAGGGGACGCTTGAGCGGAAGGGGATGGTCAGGGGGAGAGGTGGGCTGAAGCCCACCCTACATGATCGGGCGCCGCGTAGGGTGGGCCGGGCGGCGATCCGCTTCAGCCCACCAATGACAAGAACGCCTGCTCTCAGAACAGCGACAGCTTGATCACGCAGAACACGGCCAGCGCTACCAGCATGCCGTTCAGCTCACGGGCACGTCCGGCCAGGGTCTTGGCCGCGACCCAGGTGATGAAGCCGAAGGCGATGCCGGTGGCGATGGAGTAGGTCAGCGGCATGGCCAGCGCGGTGACTACCACCGGGGCGGCGACGGTGATGTCGTCCCACTCGATCTCGGCCATGCCCGAGGCCATCAGTACGGCGACGAACAGTAGCGCCGGGGCGGTGGCGAAGGCTGGCACGCTGCCGGCCAGCGGCGCGAAGAACAGGGCGAAGAGAAACAGCACGGCGACCACGATGGCGGTCAGGCCGGTGCGCCCGCCAGCGCTGACGCCCGCCGCCGATTCGATGTAGCTGGTGGTAGTGCTGGTGCCCAGCAGCGAGCCGCCCAATGCTGCGGTACTGTCGGCGATCAGGGCGCGGCCCATTTTCGGCAGGTGGCCGTCCTTGCGCATCAGGCCGGCTTTCTTGGCCACGGCGATAAGGGTGCCGGAGTTGTCGAACAGGTCGACGAACAGAAAGGCGAAGATCACGCTGATCAGGCCCACGTCCAGCGCGCCGGCGATATCCAGTTGCATGAAGGTCGGCGCCAGCGATGGCGGCATCGACACCACGCCACCGAACTCGCTGACGCCGAGCAGGATGCTCAGGCCGGTGACCACCAGGATGCTGATCAACACCGCGCCGGTGATGCGCAGCGCCTCCATGCCGATGATCAGGAAGAAACCGAGGATCGCCAGCAGCGCCTGCGGGCTGCCCAGGTCACCCATGCCGACCATGGTGGCCGGGTTGGCGACGACGATACCGGCGTTCTGCAGGGCGATCAGCGCGAGGAACAGGCCGATGCCGGCGGCGATGGCCGAGCGCAGCTCCAGCGGGATGCTGTTGATGATCCACTCGCGGATCTTGAAGATCGACAGCAGGAAGAACAGGCACGCAGAGAGGAACACGGCACCCAGTGCCACCTGCCAGGTGTGGCCCATGCCCAGCACCACGGTGTAGGTGAAGAAGGCGTTCAGACCCATGCCCGGTGCCAGGGCGATCGGGTAGTTGGCGATCATGCCCATCACCGCCGAGCCGAATGCTGCGGCCAGGCAGGTGGCGACGAACACCGCGCCCTTGTCCATACCGGTTTCGCCGAGGATGCTCGGGTTGACGAAGAGGATGTAGGCCATGGTCAGGAAAGTGGTGACCCCGGCCAGCACCTCGGTACGCACATTGGTGTTGTGGGCTTGGAGTTGGAACAGTCTTTCCAGCATGGCGGGGCTCCCCAGAGGCGCAAGCGGCGCCGGCAATGTTCAGCAAAGCACATCTGCCCGAATCGGCAGATAACGTGCTGGATTCTGCGAAAGGGGCGCATCATAGCAGCAAGATTTTGCCTGGTGAATTTATGACCTTGTGGTCAGTTTTCGTCCATTTCAGCGAGGATTTCAGACATGAGTAAACGCGCCCTGATTGCCGTGGCCGACGGCAGTGAAGACCTTGAATGCGTGACCTTGATCGACGTGCTGCGCCGCGCGGAAATCGAGGTGGTGCTGGCCAGTGCCGAGGATCGCCGGATGATCACCTGTGCCCGCGGTACCCGGCTGACTGCCGATGCCATGTTGCTCGATGTCCTGGCGCAGGATTTCGACCTCATCGTATTGCCCGGCGGTATGCCAGGTGCGCAGCGCCTGGCTGATTTCGAACCGCTGGCCGAGCGGGTACGCAAGCAGGCCAAGGCCGGTGAGCTGTTCGCTGCCATCTGCGCGGCGCCAGCTGTTGCACTGCAGCACTACGGCGTGCTGCGGCAGCGACGGATGACCTGCTACCCGAGTTTCAGTGATCGGCTCAGTGGTTGCAGCTTCGTCGATGAGCCTGTGGTGGTGGACGGCAATTGCATCACCAGCCAGGGGCCGGGCACGGCTCTGGCTTTTGCGCTGACGCTGGTTGAGCAACTGGTGGGTCGCAGCACGCGCAACGAAGTGGCCAAGGCGATGTTGGTGTAGGGCAGCGAGCAGGGCGGAGCGATTGGTGCGCACGGCGCACCCTACCCGTGTGTCCGTAAGGTGCGCCGTGTGCACCGGACAACCGCGATGGCTTATGACTGTTCCCGTTCCAGCAGCTGTCGCTTGCGAGCCAGCCCCCAGCGGTAGCCGCTGAGGCTTCCATCGCTGGCGACCACCCGATGGCACGGCAGCAGCAGGCCGATGGCGTTGCTGGCGCAGGCGCGAGCAATCGCGCGGGGATGGCTGTCCAGTTGCCCAGCCAGTTGCGCGTAGCTGCGGGTTTCGCCTCTGGGAATGCTCTGCAAGGCTTGCCACACGCGCTGCTGGAAGGCGGTACCACGAATATCCAGTGGCAGATGGGCGGCCCGCTCCGGTTCCTCCAGTTGCGCCAGCACCTGTTCCAACGAGGCTCGTAGGCCTTCTTCATCCTCCTCCAGCTGGGCGGCGGCGAAACGCTGTTGCAACTCCTCACGCAGGGCTGCCGGCTCATCGCCGAACAGCAGAGCGCAGATGCCCTTGTCGCTGGTCGCCAGCAACATGTGCCCGAGCGGGCAGGGGGCGATGGCATAGCGCAGATGTTCGCCAGCACCACGCTGGCGGCGTTGGGCGGGGCTCATCGCCTGGGGCTTTTCATACAGTGCGCGGGTGCCGGAGTAGCCGGCGGCCAGGGCTGCATCGAGCACGCTGTCGGCTAGCAGCAGGTGATCGTCCAGGCGCCGGCGTCGTTCGGCGGCGGCCCAGGCGTTGGGCGTCATTCCGGTACGGGCCTTGAAAGCACGTGCCAGGTGGGAAGGTGACAAACCGATTCGGGCGGCCAGTTGTGGCAGGGTGAAGCGCTGCGCCCCGCGCAGCAGTTCGCAAGCCGCCGCGACCAAGGCATCAAGCTGCTGCGCCGGGCTCTGTCCTTGTGGCGAGCAGCGTTTGCACGGGCGAAAACCAGCGGCTTCGGCACTGGCGGCATCGTGGTGGAAGCTGACGTTGTCACGCCTAGGCCGTCGGGCCGGGCAGCTCGGTCGACAGTAGATACCGGTGCTGCGCACGGCGAAGACGAAACGCCCGTCCTGCGCAGCATCGCGTTCGCACACGGCCTGCCAGCAGCGTTCTTGGTCGAGCATCGATTGTGTGCCTCTGGGCGGGAGTTTGCTGACGATTGTCGGTTGCCCTCGACTCCATGCCAATCCGCATTGCACTTTCAAACCCCGTGCAAGGTCAGTTGTATGACGAGGCGAGCACAAATGCAGCTCAGCGCCTTTAATGATCGGTAGGCAGCCGCCGAGGGAGATCGCCATGCGGGGAATGCTCGATAGGTCGGAACAGGAACTGATTCTGGTGGTGGATGACGCCGTGGACTCCCGCCAACGCCTGGGGGCTTTGCTGGTCGACCGCTATCAGGTCAAGCTGGTTGGCAGTGACGAGGCGCTGCAGGCGGCAAGGAGCAAGCCGCAGCCCGACCTGATCCTGCTTGGCTGGCAGGATGACTACGCGCTCTGCCGCCAGATCAAGATCGATGCGCGTACCCGGCATATTCCACTGATCCTGGTGACGGCCAGGAGCGAGGTCGCCGACGAACAACTGGGTTTCGATCTTGGCGCCGCCGATTACATCACCAAGCCGGTCAGCCCGCCCATCGTCCTTGCCCGGGTCAAGGCGCAACTGCAGCTCAAGGCCGCCACCGACTACCTGCGCGACAAGAGCGAGTACCTGGAACTCGAGGTCAAGCGGCGCACCCGCGTCATCCAGAGCCTGCAGGATGTCATCATCGAGGCCATGGCCAGCCTGGCGGTGATGCGCGACAACCCTTGTAGCCGTCGTCTCGTGCGTACCGAACGTTACATGACCTGCCTGGCTGCGGCGCTGGCGCGTCAGCAGCCGGCCTTGTCGGACGAATTGGACGAGGAGCGCATCGCCCAGCTGGGCAAGTCAGCCATGCTGCATGTGATCGACCGACTGACCTTGCCTGACCGCGTGCTGCTCAACCACGGTGAACCGGACGAGGCTGACCTGCGCCTGCTCAAGGAGGGCGTGATCGCTGGGCGCGATGCGCTGGAGCGGGCCGAGCGCCGGCTGGGCAGCATCACCGACTTTCTTTCCGACGCCAAGGACATCGTCTACGGCCAGCACGAGCGTTGGGATGGCAAGGGCTACCCGCAAGGCCTGCATGGCGAGCAGATTCCGTTGTCGGCGCGGTTGATGGCGCTGGTCGGCCACTTCGAGGCACTGACCTGCCCACACCCCTATCTACCGCTGCTCAGCCTGGATCAGGCAGTGGCACAGATCAGCGCGGCCAGTGGTACACGCTTCGACCCGATGGTAGTGCTGGCATTCGTCGAGGCGACGCCTGAGTTCTTGCATATCGCGCAAACCCTTGCCGACGATGCCGCTGCGGTCGGCGTCGAGTTGCAGCGGCTGGAGGACTCGCTTGCCGAAAGCATCGAACTGACGTTGCCGTCGGCACCTTGAGAGATTTACTGCATTCGTCAGCTAGCGAGGCGCTCCACATGGTGGCAGGCCACCTGCCGTGCATCGATCAGCCGCAGCTCGGGGCGCTCCTCCCGACAGCGTTGATCGGCATGCGGGCAACGTTTGTGAAAGGCGCAGCCGGACGGTGGATCGAGCGGATTGGGTAGCTCGCCGCTGACACGTAATCGCGGTTTGTCCGGATTGGGGTGGATGGTCGGCGTCGCTGACAGCAACACCTGCGTATAAGGATGTAGCGGGCGCTCATAGAGCACTTCGGCCGGGCCCATTTCCACTGGGCGACCGAGGTACATCACCAGCACGTCGTCGGCGACATGGCGCACCACCGCGAGGTTATGCGAGATGAACACGTAGCCGGTGCCGAACTGCTCCTGCAGATCCATGAACAGATTGAGCACCTGCGCCTGGATCGACACGTCCAGCGCCGAGGTCGGTTCATCCGCCACCAGCACCTTGGGCTGCAGCATCATCGCGCGAGCCAGGGCGATGCGCTGGCGCTGGCCGCCAGAGAACATGTGCGGATAGCGGTGGTAATGCTCGGGACGCAGGCCGACCTGCTGCATCATCGCCTGCACCTTCTCGCGGCGTTCGGCCGCGCTCAGGCGGGTGTTGATCAGCAGCGGCTCGGCCAATTGGTCGCCGACCTTCTGCCGCGGGTTGAGTGAGGCATAGGGGTTCTGGAACACCATTTGTACGTCACGGCGCAGTTGCCGACGTTCGGCCTTGCTGGCGCCGGCCACCTCACGCCCGGCGATCTGCAGGCTGCCGGAGCTGGGCTGCTCGATCAGGGTCAGGGCGCGGGCCAGGGTCGACTTGCCGCAGCCGGACTCGCCGACCACGGCCAGGGTCTTGCCGGCCTCCAGGTTAAAGGACACACCGTTGAGCGCCTGCACCGTCGCTGCCGGTTTGAACAGGCCGCGCGAGACGCTGTAGTGACGGGTCAGCTCATGGGCCTCGAGTACGTTGCTCATCAGGCCACCTCCAGGGGAAAGAAGCAGCGGGCGGCGCCACGGGCATGTTCGTCCAGCGTCGGTCGTTGCTGGCGGCAGCGCTCCTGCACGTAAGGACAGCGTGGTGACAGCAGGCAGCCCTGCGGGCGGTCATAGCGGCCAGGCACGATGCCGGGCAGGGTGGCCAGGCGGTTGGCCACCGCGCCGTGTTCAGGAAGTGCCTTGAGCAAGGCTTCGGTATAGGGATGACTGGGCGCATCGAACAGGCTCGGTACCTGGCCCAGCTCCACTGCCTGCCCGGCGTACATCACGCAGACGCGCTGGGCGGTTTCGGCGACCACCGCCAGGTCATGCGTGATCAGCACCAGGGCCATGCCCTGGTCGCGCTGCAGGTTCAGCAGCAGCTCCATGATCTGTGCCTGGATGGTCACGTCCAGCGCCGTGGTGGGTTCGTCGGCGATCAGCAGCTTGGGCTCGGCAGCGATCGCCATGGCGATCGCCACGCGCTGGCTCATGCCACCGGAGAGTTGATGTGGATAGGCATCGAGGCGGCTGGCCGCGCCGGGAATCTCCACCCGCTCCAGCAGCTCGAGGGCACGTGCGCGGGCGGCCTTGCCTTTCAGGCCCATGTGCTGGCGCAGCACTTCCTCGATCTGGAAACCCACGGTGTAACTGGGATTGAGGGCGGTCATCGGATCCTGGAAAACCATGGCCAGATCCTTGCCGACGATATGCCGGCGCTGCCTGCCTTTCAGGCGCAACATGTCGGTGCCGTCGAACTGCAGGCAATCGGCATGGACGATGCCGGGAGCGTCGATCAGCCCCATCAGCGCCATCATGGTCACCGACTTGCCGGAGCCGGACTCACCGACGATGGCCAGCACCTCGCCCTTTTTCACCGAGAGGTCGAGGCCATCGACTACGGGTACGGCGTCGGCGCCGCCGAAGCGCACGGACAGATTGTGGATATCCAGCAGGCTCATGCGCAGGCCCTCGCAGGGAGGCGGTGCGCCGTGCGCACCGAATCGAAGTCGTGCATGCAGGCCTCCTCAGATGGCGTTCTTGAGTTTCGGGTCGAGCGCATCGCGCAGGCCATCACCCATCAGGTTGATCGCCAGCACGCTGAGCAGAATGGCCAGGCCGGGCAGAGTGACCACCCACCAGGCGCGCTCGATGTAGTCGCGAGCCGAGGCCAGCATGGTGCCCCACTCGGGCGTTGGTGGCTGCACACCGAGGCCGAGAAAACCCAGTGCGGCGGCGTCGAGAATCGCCGAGGAGAAGCTCAGGGTGGCCTGCACGATCAGCGGCGCCATGCAGTTGGGCAACACGGTGACGAACATCAGTCGCGGCAGGCTGGCGCCGGCCAGTTGCGCGGCAGTGACGTAGTCGCGATTCAGCTCGCCCATCACCGCAGCGCGAGTCAGGCGCACATAGGACGGCAGCGAGACGATGGCGATGGCGAAGATGGTGTTGATCAGCCCGGGGCCGAGAATGGCGACGATGGCCACGGCCAGCAGCAGCGAGGGCAGTGCCAGCATGATATCCATCAGGCGCATGATGCCGGGGCCGAGCAGGCGCGGGAAAAAGCCGGCACAGAGTCCCAGCAGGATGCCGGGAACCAGCGACAACACCACCGAGGCCAGACCGATCAGCAGCGACAGTCGCGCGCCATGGATGATCCGCGAGAGCAGGTCACGGCCCAGTTCGTCGGTGCCAAGCAGGAATTGCCACTGGCCACCTTCCAACCACACCGGCGGGGTGAGCAGGAAGTCGCGGTATTGCTCGCTGGGATGGTGTGGGGCGATCCAGGGTGCGAACAGCGCGCAGAACACGACCAGCAGTATGAACGCCAGGCCGCAGACGGCGCCCTTGTTGTGCTTGAAGGCATGCCAGAACTCCTTCAGTGGCGAAGGGTAGAGCAGGCTCTGGTCGAGGCTGGTGGAGGTGGTCATCGGTATGTCGCCTCCAGGGTAGGGTACGCCGTGCGCACCGATCGTTCGTCACCAATGGTGGTGCGCATGGCCTGGGCGGCCCCGCGACACCCTACGGTCTGTCGATTCATCGTGCCGTCCTTATTTCTGATGGCGAATGCGTGGGTTGGCCAGGCCATAGAGAATGTCCACGATGAAGTTGACCAGTATCACCAGGCAGGCGATCAGCAGGATGCCGTTCTGCACCACCGGGTAGTCACGGGCGCCGATGGCCTCGATCAGCCACTTGCCGATGCCAGGCCAGGCGAAAATGGTTTCGGTCAGCACGGCGCCACCGAGCAGGCTGCCGATCTGCAGACCGAACACGGTCAGTACCGGGATCAGCGCGTTGCGCAGGCCGTGGACGAACACCACCCGTGTCGGTGACAGCCCCTTGGCCCGCGCGGTGCGAATGTAGTCCTCGCGCAGCACTTCGAGCATGGCCGAGCGGGTCATGCGTGCGATCACCGCCAAGGGGATGGTGCCGAGCACGATGGCCGGCAGGATCAGGTGATGCAGGGCGTCGACGAAGGCGCCTGGCTCGTCGGAGAGCAGGGTATCGATGAGCATGAAGCCGGTGACGGGCGGTATATCGAAGAGCAGGTCATTGCGCCCGGACACCGGTGTCCAGCCCAGGCCGGTGGAGAAGAACATGATCAGCAGCAGGCCCCACCAGAAAATCGGCATGGAATAGCCGGTCAGCGAGATGCCCATTATCCCGTGATCGAACAGCGAGCCACGCTTGAGCGCGGCGATGACGCCTGCGATGACGCCCAGCGTACCGGCGAACAGCAGGGCCGCCAGGGCCAGTTCGACGGTAGCCGGAAACAGGGTGATGAACTCGCTCCACACGCCGTCGTTGGAACGCAGGGACTTGCCCAGGTCGCCGGTGGCGAGCTGGCCGATGTAGTCGAGGTACTGGGCGTACAGCGGTTTGTTCAGGCCCAGGCGCTCCATGGCCTGGGCATGCAGTTCGGGGTCGACGCGGCGTTCGCCCATCATCACCTCCACCGGATCACCGGGGATCAGGCGGATCAGCGAGAAGGTCAGCAACGTGACGCCGAAAAAGGTGGGGATCAGCAGCCCCAGGCGTCGGGCGATGAATGACAGCATCAGGCGGTTCTACTCCATGGCTGGAAGCGGGCGCCGGACTGCGTGGCCTGGCGCTGTTGTAGTGATTGCGTAGCCCGGATGTAATCCGGGGATTGGTTGAAGGACGTGGCAAAGAAGTCCCGGATTGCATCCGGGCTACGACGACTCATGGCACTTTAACCCTGGCGAAATTGTTCGAGCCCATGGGACTGAGGACGAAGCCTTCCACGTCCTTGCGCAGGGCGACGAACTGCTTTGGATGCGCCAAGGCGATCCAGGGAGCCTGCTCATGGAAGATCGCCAGTGCCTGACGATACAACGCGGCGCGTTTGCCCTGCTCGGATTCCTGACGTGCCTGGGTGATCAGTCTGTCGAAGTTTTCATCGCACCAGCCGGCCTGGTTCTCGCCGCTTCTGGCGGCGGCGCAGGACAGGTTGGGCGTGAGGAAATTATCCGGGTCGCCGTTGTCGCCGGCCCAGCCCATGAATACCAGGTCGTGCTCGCCATTCTTGGCGCGCTTGATCAGTTCGCCCCATTCGAACACGCGGATGTCGCTTTGAATGCCGATGGCGGCGAGATCAGCCTGCAGCATCTGTGCGCCGATACCCGGGTTGGGATTGGTCGGGCCGCCGCCGGGGCGCGTCCAGATCGACAGCTTGAAACCATCGCCATGGCCCGCTTCGGCCAGCAACTGGCGGGCGCGCTCAGGGTCGTGAGGCCAGTCCTTCAGCGTGTCGTCATGCCCCCACAAGGTTGCCGGGTAGGGCGCAACGGCAGGTGTCGCGTTGCCTTCGCCGTATTGCGCGCGAATGTAGGCAGCCTTGTCGAACGCCAGGTTCAGGGCCTGGCGCACACGCATGTCATCCAGCGGTGGGTGACGGGTGTTGATGCCGATATAGGCGGTCAGCAGCGAGTCCAGCTCCAGTACCTGCAGCTTCGTATCGGCCTTCAGGGCGGGAATGTCCACGGGGCGTGGGAACAGGCTGATCTGGCAGTCGCCGGCCTTCAGGCGTTGCTGGCGCACGTTGGGCTCGGGGGTGATGGCCAGCACCATGCGCTCGATTGCAGGCGGCTCGCCCCAGTAATCGGGGTTGCCGCGAAAGCGTACCTGGGCATCCTTGGTGTAGCGTTCGAAGACGAAGGGGCCGGTGCCGATGGGCTCTGCATTCAATCGTTCAGGCGTGTTCGCGGCAAGCAGGTGATCGGCGTACTCGGCGGAATAAATCGAGGCGAAGCCCATGGCCAGGTTGGCCAGGAAGGGCGCCTCGGGGTGTTTGAGAACGAAGCGCACGCGATGCTCGTCGAGTTTTTCCACGCGTTCGATCAACTGCGCCAGGCCCATCGACTCGGCATAGGGAAAGCCGCGCGGCGACAGTTTGTGCCAGGGGTGAGCCGGGTCGAGCTGGCGCTGGAAGCTCCACAGCACATCGTCGGCATTGAATTCTCTGCGTGGAGTGAAGCCCTTGTTAGCGTGGAACTTCACGCCCTGGCGCAGGGTGAAGGTGTAGCTCAGGCTGTCGTCGGCGATTTCCCAGCTCTTTGCCAGTGCGGGCACGATCTGAGTGCTGCCGGGGGCGAAGTCCACCAGGCGTTCGAACAGCGTCTCGGCGCTGGCGTCGGCCGTGGTCGCCGCCGTGTACTGAACGATGTCGAAGCCTTCCGGACTGGCCTCGGTGCAGACCACCAGATTGTTCGCGGCCTGCGCGTGCACGGTGAGCAGTGCGGCCAACAACAGGCCGCCTCGGAGAAAGGGCATGGGTAACTCCTGTCCAGGGTAGAGGCGGCGTGCCCTGGGCCACGCCGCCTGCCATCACTTGGATATTCCTACACCATAGAAGGAGTTGAGTGCGAACGGACTGATGCGGAAGTCCTGCACTTCCTTGCGCATCGGCTGGTACACGGTGGAGTGTGCCAGCGGGGTGATCGGCACTTCGCGCTTGAGGATCACCTGTGCCTGCTTGTACAGCTCGGTGCGTTCGCCCACGTCGGTGGTGCGCTTGGCGGCCTTGACCAGCTTGTCATAGTCCTCGAAGCACCATTTGGAGAAGTTGTTGCCGTCGACCGCGTCGCAGCCGTAGAGGGTACCTAGCCAGTTGTCCGGGTCGCCATTGTCGCCGCTCCAGCCGATCAACATGGCATCGTGTTCGCCGGCCTTGGCGCGCTTGAGGTACTCGCCCCATTCGTAGCTGACGATGCGGGCCTTGATGCCGATCTTGGCCCAGTCGGCCTGCAGCATCTCGGCGATCAGCTTGGCATTGGGGTTGTACGGCCTTTGCACCGGCATGGCCCAGAGCGTGATCTCGGTGCCTTCCTTGACGCCAGCCGCCTTGAGCAATTCCTTGGCCTTCTCCGGGTCGAAGGCCGGATCCTTGATGTCCTGGTTATACGACCATTGGGTCGGCGGCATGCCGTTTACGGCCAACTGGCCAGCCTTCTGATACACCGCATCGAGGATCGCCTGCTTGTTCACCGCCATGTCCAGCGCCTGGCGCACTTGCAGCTTGTCGAACGGCGGGTGAGTGACGTTGTAGGCGATGTAGCCGACGTTGAAACCGGCCTGCTCGGGCATCTGCAGTTTGGCGTCCTTCTGCAGCGCGTCGATATCGGCCGGGCGCGGGAACAGGGTGACGTGGCATTCGCCCGCGCGCAGCTTCTGCATGCGCACCGAGGCGTCGGTATTGATGGCGAAGATCAGGTTGTCGATCTTCACGTCCTCGGGTTTCCAGTAATCGGTATTGCCCTTGTAACGAATCACCGCGTCCTTCTGGTAGCGGCTGAAGACGAAGGGGCCGGTGCCGATGGGCTTCTGGTTGATATCGGCGGCCTTGCCGGCCTTGAGCAACTGGTCGGCATACTCGGCAGACTGGATCGAGGCAAAGCTCATCGCCAGGTTCTGCACGAAGGCGGCGTCCACCTCGTTGAGGGTGAAGCGCACGCTGTGATCGTCCAGCTTCTCCAGTTTGGCGATGTTGCTATCCATGCCCATGTCGGTGAAGTAGGGGAACTCGGTTGGGTATGCCTTGCGGAACGGGTGATCCTTGTCGAGCATGCGTTCGAAGGTGAACAGCACGTCGTCAGCGTTGAACTCGCGGCTGGGCTTGAAGTACTCGGTGGTGTGAAACTTCACCCCCGGTCGCAGTTTGAAGGTGTAGCTGAGGCCATCGTCGGAGACCTCCCAGCTTTCGGCCAGGCCGGGTTCGACCTTGGTGCCGCCCCGCTCGAACTGGGTCAGACGGTTGAAGATGGTTTCCGCTGCGGCATCGAAATCGGTACCGGTGGTGTACAGGCCCGGGTCGAAACCGGCGGGGCTGCCTTCGGAACAGAACACCAGGTTGGCGGCGCTGGCGAGAGGAGCGCTGGCGATCAGCCCAGCGGTAAGCAAAGCCTGGATAAGGGCGTTCTTGCGCATCATGACCTCTTCATTTTTGTGCTTTTTGTCGAGGAGCTCCTTATGGGAGCCTCCTGGCAAGCTATGCAGGGCATGTGCCTGAGGCAAGCGCGTTTTCGAGGCAAACAAGGTTAGCGCTACAGCGTTATAAGTCGCTGTCGCATTTATGAAAGTGTGCAGGGAAAAGATGGCAAAACGCCGTTATCTGTCGACAACGGCGCTGCTTTGTTGCGGGGCGTGAATCAGGGCATTTGCACTTCGATGACGCCATCGGCGCTTACCGTGACCTGGCTGGTGCCGGCTTCGATTTCCGGTGTGGGCGCTGCATCCATCATCGCCATGCCTTTGGCCTCGAAGTTGCGCATGGCCATCTGCGGCTGAAAGCCGCCGGTGTTCAGGCTCAGGCTGACCAGTTTGTAGCCCTTGCCACCCAGGGCTTCGGTCGCCAGTTGCGCGCGGGCCTTGAAGGCATTCACGGCGTCCTTGAGCATGGCGTCCTCGCGGGTCTTGCGGGTGTCACCGGCGATGCTGAAATCCATACCACCCATCTTCATCTTCTGCAGCAGCTCACCGGTCAGGGTGGACAGGCGGGCGAAGTCTGCACTCTCCAGGCGCACCTCGGCACGCTCGCGCCAGGCAGTGATCTTCTGACCCTTGTCGTCATACACCGGGTAGCTGTTGCGGCTGCCCAGCTTGACCGCCACACCATTCACCTGACGAACCTGCTCCAGGGTCTGGTTCAGGGTATTGGTGATCTCCGCGGCCAGCTTGGCCGGATCGCTGCTCTGCGATTCGGTATAGAGAGTGACGTGCATCAGGTCATGGGCGACCTCCTGATTGACCTCGGCGCGCAGGGCAATCTGGTTGTAGCGAGCCTCGTCCGCCAGCAGACCGGTGCTGGCCAGGCTGGCGATGGTCAGGGCGAGGGCGGAGGCGATACGGGGCATGGTGCGCATGTGCAGTTCCTTTTCTGATGGCCTTGTGGCCGTTTCCCGAGGGTAGACGAAGCCTAGTGACCATTCGGGTTAAATGCGGTTCATCTTTTTATGGTTTGGCGTACAAACGCTAGTCATGCGGCTGTGCGTCCGGTTGACGCAGCGGCGGAAGGCCGCGTCGGGCTTGGTTATACTCGCCTCCAGCCAAGGGCATCTCTGAAAACTACCTGCGTTGTCATCGCAGCGTTAAAACAGGCTAAAAATGCTCATTTACAGCTCGTAAACTGCGCTTTTTCGCCTGTTTTTGCCTTGCGCTGACTGCCTCGCCTACGTTTTCAGAGGCGCCCTCAATGGAGTCTTCATGCTCGAACCCGTGCAGTTATTGTCCGCCAGCCGCCAGAATCTCTGGCGGCTCACCCTGATTCGTATCCTCGTACTGGCCGCCCAGGCTGGCTCGGTGGGGCTCGCCTACAAGTCGGGCATATTGCCGCTGCCCTGGATGCAGTTGTCGGTCACCCTCGGCATATCCCTGCTGCTGTGCTTGGGCACGGCGTTGCGCCTGCGCGGCCCATGGCCGGTCACCGAAGTGGAATACGCGGTGCAGCTGGGGTGCGATCTGATCATTCACAGTGTGCTGTTGTACTACTCGGGCGGTTCGACCAACCCCTTCGTTTCCTACTATCTGGTGCCGCTGACCATCGCTGCGGCGACCCTGCCATGGATGTTCACCATCGTCCTCTCCGGCATGGCGCTGACTGGCTATACCCTGCTGCTGGTGTGGACGCACCCGATGGAGCTGCCCGCCGCGCGCGAGAGTCTGCTGGTCTATGGCATGTGGCTGAGCTTCGCTCTGGCCGCGTCGTTGATCACCTTCTTCGTCGCCAAGATGGCCGAAGAGCTGCGCCGCCAGGACGAGCTGCGCGCCGAGCGTCGTGAGGAAAGCCTGCGTGATCAGCAGTTGCTGGCCGTGGCCACCCAGGCTGCCGGCGCCGCCCATGAACTGGGCACGCCATTGGCGACCATGAGCGTGCTGCTCAAGGAACTGCGTCAGGAATACCGTGACAAACCGGCTCTGCAGGACGACCTGGCGTTGCTGCAGGAGCAGGTCAAGCTGTGCAAGTACACCCTGCAGCAACTGGTGCGTGCTGCCGAGAATGATCGGCGTCAGGCGGTGGTGGAGCAGTCCTGTGTCGAATGGCTGGAAACGACCTTGAATCGCTGGCACCTGATGCGACCCGAGGCCAGCTATCGCTACCAGTGCCTGGGGCGCGGTACGCCGCCCAAGCTGATGCCGCCCGCCGATCTCACCCAGGCGCTGCTCAACCTGTTGAACAATGCTGCCGACGCCTGTCCGGACAAGCTCGACATTCGTTTGGACTGGGATCATCAGTGGGTGCGTCTGAGCATCCGTGATCATGGCGCTGGCGTGCCGCTGGCCATCGCCGAGCAGCTTGGCCGGCCGTTCTTCACCACCAAGGGCAAGGGTTTCGGCCTGGGATTGTTCCTCAGCCAGGCCAGCGTGACCCGCGCCGGTGGTACGGTTAAGTTGTATAACCATGAAGAAGGCGGCACCCTCACCGAATTGAAGTTGCCGCGAGCCTATGGCGTGGCCTGAGAAGGAAAAACCAGCATGAGCGAAGAATCCCTGTTCGAAGGCGAAGAGCAGCCCCACCTGCTGCTGGTGGACGATGATCCGACCTTTACCCGCGTCATGGCGCGCGCCATGAGCCGTCGCGGTCTGCGCGTGTCCACCGCGTCCAGCGCCGAAGAAGGCCTGGCGCTGGCCAAGGAGGATCTGCCCGATTACGCGGTGGTGGATCTTAAGATGGAGGGCGACTCTGGCCTGGTGCTGCTGCCCAAGCTGCTGGAGCTGGACGCCGAAATGCGCGTGGTGCTTCTCACTGGCTATTCCAGCATTGCCACTGCGGTTGAGGCGATCAAGCGCGGGGCCGCCAACTACCTGTGCAAGCCGGCCGATGCCGATGATGTGCTGACTGCACTGCTCTCCGAGCATGCCGATCTGGATAGCCTGGTACCGGAAAACCCGATGTCGGTGGATCGCCTGCAGTGGGAACATATCCAGCGTGTTCTGGCCGAGCACGAAGGCAATATCTCTGCGACAGCCCGCGCCCTGGGCATGCACCGCCGTACCCTGCAGCGCAAGTTGCAGAAGCGCCCGGTTCGCCGCTGAGGCTTTTGGCGAGCGGCTCATAACGAGTAGGGCGTGCTCGGCTTTGGTTGCCTGCGTCGTTCCACCTCCCGCATGCATGTCGTCGTCACGAAGCAGTACGCTGCTGGTGTTGCGCTGGCACGCTGTGACCTGAGCTGCGAGGACTCGGTGGACTGTTCGCTACGCTACGAGCGGCCGGCGACCCGGTTCACCCTACTTGCGCTACGAGCGGCTGGCGATGCGCGCTGAGTCCACCATAGCCCAGAGCGCCTGAATCCTGGGCCGCCGCGATGATTGCCCATAGCCGGAAAATGCTTAGCCGGCTAACATAGGTTGTCAGACGACCTTTCGGTGCCGTGATGTTCGCCGTCATCCAGCAAACCCTCGCCATTACTGCACCCGTATTCGCCATGCTGTTTCTCGGCGTGGCTCTCAAGCGCCTGCACTGGATCGACAACGCCTTCATCGAAACCGCGTCCAGCCTGGTGTTTCGCGGCACCATGCCGACCCTGCTGTTCATCGGCATCGTCAAGGCCGACCTGAGTGCGGCGCTGCAACCCGAGTTGCTGCTGTTCTTCGTGATCGCCACGCTGGTGTGCTTCGCCATCGCCTGGGCATGGGCGATCTGGCGAGTGCCGCACGTCGACCGCGGTATCTACACCCAAGGCGCGTTTCGCGGTAACAACGGTATCGTCGGTCTGGCGCTGGCCACTAGCATGTACGGCGACTACGGCCTGTCGCTGGGCGCGGTGCTCGGTGGCGTGGTGATCCTCTGTTACAACGTGCTCTCGGCCATCGTCCTGGCCATCTACAGCCCGGGTGCGAAGACCGGTGTGCTGGCCATCAGCAAGAGCATTGTGACCAATCCGCTGATCATCGGTGTGCTGGCGGCGATTCCCTTCGCCTACTGGCAGATTCCGCTGCCAGCCTGGCTGATGACCTCAGGGCAGTATTTCGCGCAGATGACCCTACCGCTGGCGCTGATCTGTATCGGCGGTACGCTCAGCCTCAACTCGTTGCGCCGCAGCAGTGGCGTCGCCGTCGGCTCCAGCCTGATGAAAATGGTCTGGCTGCCGCTGATCTCGACGCTGGGGGCCTGGTTGTGGGGCTTTCGTGATGCCGACCTGGCGATTCTCTTCCTCTATTTCGCCAGCCCGACGGCAGCGGCCAGTTTCGTCATGGCGCGTGCCGTCGGTGCCAACCATGAGCTGGCTGCGGCGATCATCGTGATCACCACGCTGGCGGCGGTGGTCACCACCAATATCGGCCTGCTGATCCTGCAGTGGGGCGGGTGGATCTAGGATCGGGCGTAGGGCAGGGGTAACCCGCCAGCGTGCTAATGGCGGTCGTACCTGCCCTGCGTTTCATTTGCTCTGATATTCCTCGATGACTTCCTGGGCGGCGCGGAAGGCGTCGATGCTGGCTGGCACGCCAGCGTAAACGGCGCAGTGCAGCAGGGTTTCGCGGATTTCCTCGACGGTGCAGCCGTTGTTCAGGGCGCCACGCACGTGGCCTTTTAGCTCCTGCGGGCACTTCAACGCGGTCAGTGCGGCCAGGGTGA
Organism: Pseudomonas mendocina; assembly: GCF_003008615.1. Taxonomy (NCBI): domain Bacteria; kingdom Pseudomonadati; phylum Pseudomonadota; class Gammaproteobacteria; order Pseudomonadales; family Pseudomonadaceae; genus Ectopseudomonas; species Ectopseudomonas mendocina. The sequence goes on along the minus strand of NZ_CP027657.1, from coordinate 1,269,252 downwards.
TCAGGCTGCGGGTCGCGCGCGGCAGGCCGCTGCGCGTCCACACGCCACCCCAGGCATGCTCGTTGACGAAATCCTGCAACGGCTGAGTGAATTCGGTGGCATTACCCAGGGCGCGGTCGACGAAGGCGTCGCCCATCACCTCGCGGCGGACTTTCAAGCCTTGGTCATGTGTGTCGCTCATTGCGTTTGCATCCTCGTATCAGTCCAGTGCTTCGATGCGTACCGGCACCACGCCGGCGCGCAGCATGTCCAGGCGCTCAGCGGCGGCGCGAGAGACATCGATGACGCGCCCGCGCACGAACGGGCCGCGGTCGTTGATGCGCACCACCACACTGCGCTCGTTGTTCAGATTGGTGACGCGCACTCGGGTGCCGAAGGGCAGGCTGCGGTGTGCGGCGGTCAGCGCATTCTGGTTGAAGCGCTCGCCGCTGGCGGTCTTCTGTCCATGATGGCGATCACCATAGTAGGACGCCTTGCCACTTTCGCTGGCGCCACTGCCACCGCCGCCAAAGGTAGAGCAGCCGGTGAGCAGGGCGAGTACGCCGAGCAGAGCGTATGTCTGTAGCCCGGAGGCTATCCGGGGTAGTGAGAATTCCCGGATTGCATCCGGGCTACGGGTGGCCATCGCGGGGTTCTCCTGATGGAAAGACGCCGGGCAAGCCCGGCGTCGTTTCGTAAGCAAGCGAGACGGTTCGACTCAGCCTTCGAGCTTCTTCTTCAGCAGTTCGTTCACTTGCCCGGGGTTGGCCTTGCCCTTGGAGGCTTTCATGGCCTGACCGACGAAGAAGCCGAACATCTTGCCGCGCTTGGCTTCGTCGCTGGCGCGGTACTGCTCGACCTGCTCGGCGTTGGCGGCCAGCACCTCGTCGAGCATCGCCTCGATGGCGCCGGAGTCGGTGACCTGCTTGAGGCCCTTCTTCTCGATGATCTCGTCGGCGCTGGCGCCTTCACCGGCGGCCAGGGCTTCGAAGACCATCTTGGCGATCTTGCCGCTGATGGTGTTGTCCTTGATGCGCAGGATCATGCCGCCCAGTTGCTCGGCGGACACCGGCGACTGCTCGATCTCCAGGCCTTCCTTGTTGAGCAGGCTGGACAGCTCGCCCATCACCCAGTTGGCCGACAGCTTGGCGTCGCCGCAGGTCTTCTCGACCGCTTCGAAATAGTCGGCCATCTCGCGGCTGGCAGACAGTACGCTGGCGTCGTAGGTGGACAGGCCGAACTGGCTTTCGAAACGCTCGCGCTTCTGCGGCGGCAGCTCGGGCAGCTCGGCGCGCAGTGCGTCGAGGAAGCTGCGCTCGATGACCACCGGCAACAGGTCGGGGCAGGGGAAGTAACGGTAGTCGTTGGCTTCTTCCTTGCTGCGCATGGAGCGGGTCTGATCCTTGTTCGGATCGTACAGGCGGGTTTCCTGCACCACCTTGCCGCCGTCCTCGATCAGCTCGATCTGGCGCTGCACTTCATGGTTGATGGCCTTTTCGATGAAGCGGAAGGAGTTGACGTTCTTGATCTCGGCGCGGGTGCCGAACTCGGCCTGGCCCTTGGGGCGCACCGAGACGTTGCAGTCGCAACGCAGCGAGCCTTCGGCCATGTTGCCGTCGCAGATGCCCAGGTAACGCACCAGTGCGTGGATGGCCTTCACATAAGCCACCGCTTCCTTGGCGGAACGAATGTCCGGCTCGGAAACGATTTCCAGCAGCGGTGTGCCGGCGCGGTTCAGGTCGATGCCGCTCATGCCCTGGAAGTCTTCGTGCAGGCTTTTGCCGGCGTCTTCTTCCAGGTGCGCGCGGGTGATGCCGATGCGCTTGACGGTACCGTCTTCCAGAGTGATGTCGAGGAAGCCCTTGCCGACGATGGGGTGATCCATCTGGCTGGTCTGGTAGCCCTTCGGCAGATCCGGGTAGAAGTAGTTCTTGCGCGCGAAGACGTTACGCTCGGCGATCTCGGCGTCAATGGCCAGGCCGAACTGGCAGGCCATGCGCACGGCTTCGGCGTTGAGCACCGGCAGAGTGCCGGGCATGCCGAGGTCGACCAGGCTGGCCTGGGTGTTGGGCTCGGCGCCGAAGGTGGTGGCGCTGGCCGAGAAAATCTTCGATTGGGTGCTGAGCTGAGCGTGAATCTCGAGCCCGATGACTGTTTCCCACTGCATCTTTATCGTCCTCAGAAGCCGCTCGGTGCTTGTTTATGCCAGTCGCTGACCTGCTGGTACTGGTGCGCGACATTGAGCAGACGACCTTCCTGGAAGTAGTTGCCGAGCAACTGCACGCCCACCGGCAGGCCATCGACGAAGCCGGCCGGCATCGACAGACCGGGGATGCCGGCCAGGTTGGCGGTGATGGTGTAGATGTCTTCCAGGTAGGCGGAAACCGGGTCGGCGTTCTTCTCGCCGAGTTTCCAGGCCAGGTTCGGCGTGGTCGGGCCGAGGATCACGTCGACGTCCTTGAAGGCGGCGACGAAGTCGTTCTTGATCAGCCGGCGGATCTGCTGAGCCTTGATGTAGTAGGCATCGTAGTAACCGGCGGACAGCGCGTAGGTGCCGACCATGATACGGCGCTTCACTTCGGCGCCGAAGCCTTCGCCACGCGAGCGCTTGTACAGATCCTGGAGGTCTTTCGGGTTCTCGCAGCGGTAGCCGAAGCGCACGCCGTCGAAGCGCGACAGGTTGGAGCTGGCTTCCGCCGGAGCGATCACGTAGTAGGCCGGGATGGCGTGCTGCATGTTCGGCAGGCTGATTTCCTTGACAGTGGCGCCGAGCTTTTTCAGCTCTTCGACCACGGCCAGCACCTTCTCGCCGATACGCGGATCGAGGCCGGCGCCGAAGTATTCCTTCGGCAGGCCGATGCGCAGGCCGGCCAGTGGCTGGGCGAGGGCGGCCAGATAGTCATCGACTGGCTGATCGACGCTGGTCGAATCCTTCGGGTCGAAACCGGCGATGGCGCCGAGCAGCAGGGCGCAGTCCTCGGCGGTGCGGGCCAGCGGGCCGCCCTGATCGAGGCTGGAGGCGTAGGCGATCATGCCCCAGCGCGAAACACGGCCGTAGGTCGGTTTGATGCCTGTGAGGTTGGTCAGTGCGGCCGGCTGGCGGATCGAGCCGCCGGTGTCGGTGCCAGTGGCGGCCGGCAGCAGGCGTGCAGCGACCGCCGCCGCCGAGCCGCCCGAGGAACCGCCAGGCACGCGAGTCAGATCCCAGGGGTTCTTGACCGGGCCGTAGTGGCTGGATTCGTTGGCCGAGCCCATGGCGAACTCGTCCATGTTCAGTTTGCCGAGCGTTACGGCACCGGCAGTGGCGAGTTTCTCGACCACGGTGGCGTCATAGGGGGCCTTGAAACCGGTGAGGATCTTCGAGCCGCAACTGGTCAGCACGCCGTTGGTGCAGAACAGATCCTTGTGGGCGATCGGCGCGCCGAGCAGGGCGCCGTTCTCGCCGGCGGCACGGCGGGCGTCGGCGGCCTTGGCCTGGCCAATGGCCAGATCTTCGGTAACGGTGATGAAGCTGTTGAGCTGCGGGTCGAGCTGAGCGATGCGCGCCAGCAGGTTGCGGGTCAGCTCTTCGGCGGAAAACTGCTTGGCGGCGAGGCCTTGGGCAATCTCGGCGAGGGTCAGTTGATGCATGGGAACCCTTTTCCTTTTATTCGATGACTTTCGGCACGAGGTACAGGCCGCTTTCCACGGCCGGGGCGATGGCCTGGTAGGCGTCGCGCTGGTTGCTCTCGGTAACCACGTCGGCGCGCAGGCGCTGGGTGGCTTCCAGCGGGTGAGCCAGGGGTTCGATGCCCTGGGTATCGACGGCCTGCATCTGGTCGATCAGGCCGAGGATGTTGTTCAGGGTTTCGGTGGTTTGCGGAATATCGCTTTCGTTCAGACCCAGGCGGGCCAGGTGGGCGATTTTTTCCACCTCGGAGCGTTCAAGCGCCATCGGGGTTCTCCAGTGGAAGAGTGAAAGGTGGGCTTCGGTATGCAGGTCGCAGGGAACAGATGTCGCGAGCAGGCGGTCAAAGGCCGCGATGTGCGGCTGCAAGGCCCGGAAAAACAGGCAATCTACCATATTGCCGCCTTGCTCAAAATCCCTGCCGTTGTTAGAGTTTGCCGCACTTTTTACCTGCGCGTTTTGCGCGCCTGGCCTTCACCCACGCGTTGCCTAGGGTCCCTTCCTAATGTTCAAGAAACTGCGTGGCATGTTTTCCAGCGATCTGTCGATCGACCTGGGCACTGCCAATACCCTTATTTATGTGCGCGAGCGCGGTATCGTCCTGAATGAGCCGTCCGTGGTCGCTATCCGTACCCACGGCAACCAGAAGAGCGTCGTGGCCGTCGGTACCGAAGCCAAACGCATGCTCGGCCGTACGCCGGGCAACATTTCTGCCATCCGCCCGATGAAGGACGGCGTCATCGCCGACTTCAGCGTCTGCGAGAAGATGCTGCAGTACTTCATCAACAAGGTTCATGAGAACAGCTTCCTGCAGCCATCGCCGCGCGTACTGATCTGCGTGCCGTGCAAATCGACCCAGGTCGAGCGCCGTGCCATCCGCGAATCCGCTCTGGGCGCTGGTGCACGTGAAGTGTTCCTGATCGAAGAACCGATGGCCGCAGCTATCGGTGCCGGGCTGCCGGTCGAGGAAGCCCGTGGTTCGATGGTCGTCGACATCGGCGGCGGCACCACCGAGATCGCCCTGATCTCCCTCAACGGTGTGGTCTATGCCGAGTCCGTCCGTGTTGGTGGCGACCGTTTCGACGAAGCCATCATCACCTACGTGCGCCGCAACTACGGCTCGCTGATCGGTGAAGGCACCGCCGAGCGTATCAAGCAGGAAATCGGCACCGCCTACCCGGGCGGCGAGATCCGTGAAGTCGACGTACGTGGCCGTAACCTGGCCGAAGGCGTACCGCGCAGCTTCACCCTGAACTCCAATGAAGTGCTCGAAGCGCTGCAGGAATCCCTGGCAACCATCGTTCAGGCGGTCAAGAGCGCGCTGGAGCAATCGCCTCCCGAGCTGGCCTCGGACATCGCTGAGCGCGGTCTGGTGCTGACTGGCGGTGGTGCGTTGCTGCGTGACCTGGACAAGCTGCTGAGCCAGGAAACCGGCCTGCCGGTGATCGTCGCCGAAGACCCGCTGACCTGCGTCGCCCGTGGCGGCGGCAAGGCGCTGGAAATGATGGATCGCCATGCGATGGATCTACTCTCCACCGAGTAAGCCTTCCATCCGTGGCTCGCTGTCGTGCCGCCTCCGGGCGGCACTCGCATATTCGAGCATTGCAGTACACTCGGCCCAACCTTCGCCTGACCGGTTTGCCTTTCGCATGAATTCGCGCGCTTTCCGCCCTCGTGGCACACAAGGAGTCGGCCATTAAGCCGCTCTTCGCCAAAGGTCCTTCGCTGGGCATCCGCCTGCTGGTGCTGGCCGTGCTTTCGGCTGTGTTGATGGTGGTGGATGCGCGTTTCGATGCGCTCAAGTCGGCGCGCAGTCAGATGGGCCTGGTACTCACGCCCTTCTATTGGTTGGCCGATCTGCCGGTGCGTGCCTGGGATGGCGCCACGCAGCAGATTTCCTCGCGCAGTGAGCTGATGGCCGAGAACGAGAAGCTCAAGGCCGAAGCGTTGCTGTTGCAGCGCCGGCTGCAGAAACTCGCCACTCTCACCGAGCAGAACGTGCGCTTGCGCGAATTGCTCAACTCGTCGGCGCTGGTGGATGAGGAAGTCCTGGTCGGTGAACTGATTGGTGTCGATCCCAATCCCTATACCCATCGCATTCTCATCGACAAGGGCGAGAAGGACGGAGTGTTCCTCGGTCAGCCGGTGCTCGATGCCCGCGGCCTGATGGGCCAGGTGGTCGAGATCATGCCCTACACCTCGCGGGTGCTGCTGCTGACCGATACCACCCACAGCATTCCGGTGCAGGTCAACCGCAATGGCCTGCGTGCCATCGCTGTCGGCACTGGCAACCCGGAACGTCTGGAGTTGCGTCACGTGGCCGACACGGCCGATATCAAGGAAGGCGATCTGCTGGTCAGCTCCGGAATGGGTCAGCGTTTCCCGGCGGGTTATCCGGTGGCCACGGTCAAGGAAGTGATCCACGACTCCGGGCAGCCCTTCGCCATCGTCCGGGCCGTACCGACTGCGGCGTTGAACCGCAGTCGCTACCTGCTGCTGGTGTTTTCCGACCGGCGCACACCGGAGCAGCGTGCCAATGACTCGGCCGAAGCCCAGGAAGCGGCGGATCGCGAAGCCGAACAGGTGCAGCAGGGCGAGCAGGCTTCAGGTACTACGCCTGCTCCCGCCGAGCCGGCAGCACCGGTTGAAGCGGCCCCCGTACAGGAGGCCAATTGATGGTCGGCATACAGGCGCGTAATGGTTGGGTGATCTGGCTGACCCTGGCCCTTGGGCTGCTGCTCAGTGTTTCGCCACTACCCGAGTTCATGCAGATCGGTAGGCCGCTCTGGGTGGCACTGGTGTTGACCTACTGGGTATTGGCATTGCCGCACCGTGTCGGCATGACCACCGCCTGGGTGCTGGGGCTGGCGCAGGATGTACTGTTCGGTACGCTGCTTGGGCAGCATGCGTTGATCCTGACCCTGATCACCTTTCTGGTGCTGAGCCTGCATCAGCGCCTGCGCATGTTCCCCATGTGGCAGCAGAGCATGGTGCTGATGGTGGTGTTCGGCCTGGCTCAGCTGGTACAGCTATGGCTCAATGCCCTGACCGGCAGCCGTCCGCCCACGCTGGCCTTCGTCTTACCTGCGCTGGTCAGCGCACTGCTCTGGCCGTGGATCTGCGGTTTCCTGCGCGGGCTGCATCGCCGCCTGAACGTCAACTGAGATCGGCCACGGGGTACGCCGGGCCGAGACTCGTCCGATAACAGGCCGTTGAAAAACGTAGGCGAGACAGGCAAGACAAGGCAAAAACAGCCGAAAAAGCGCAGTTTAGGTGTGCTAAATGAGCATTTTGACTGGGCTCGCACGCGAGGCTGTTTTTAACGCAGTATTGCCAACGTAGGTAGTTTTTCAACGGCCTGTAGGGAGAATTCTCATGGCCACGCTCTTCCTGGCCTCCGCTTCGCCCCGTCGTCGTGAACTGTTGGCTCAGATCGCTGTGCCATGCGTCACGCAAATCGCTTCGATAGATGAAACCCCCTTGCCTGATGAGCCCGCCGCAGCCTATGTAGAACGTCTGGCGCTGGAAAAGGCACGCGCTGGCCTGGCTGCGCTGGGGGCGGACGATGCGGTGGTGCTGGGGGCCGATACGGCTGTGGTGCTCGATGGCCGAATTCTCGGCAAGCCGCTGGATTACGAGGATTTTCGCCGCACGCTGAGCGGCCTTTCTGGTCGTAGTCATCAGGTGATGACAGCTGTGGCGCTGGTCAGTCGCCAGGCCGAAGCCGCTCAGGTGGTATGCAGTGAGGTTACTTTCCGTGATCTCAGTGAGGCGGAAATCGCTGCCTACTGGGCCAGCGGAGAACCCTGCGACAAGGCGGGCGGTTATGGTATTCAAGGGCTGGCGGCGGTGTTCGTCAGCCGTATAGAGGGCAGCTATTCGGCGGTAGTCGGGCTGCCATTGTGTGAAACGGCGCAGATGCTGGGCGACTTCGGCATTGCCTGCTGGCAATCGGAAACCGCGAACTAATTGAAATTGCCGCCCGCGGCTGGCAACGAATCCATCAGGACGGATGCATGAGCGAAGAGATTCTGATCAATATCACGCCGATGGAGTCGCGCGTGGCCGTGGTGGAAAACGGCGTGCTGCAGGAAGTGCACGTCGAGCGCACGCAAAAGCGCGGCATCGTCGGCAACATCTATAAAGGCAAGGTGGTGCGCGTACTGCCGGGCATGCAGGCGGCGTTCGTCGACATCGGCCTGGAACGCGCCGCGTTCATCCATGCTTCGGAAATCTCCACCCGTGAAGGTGCTGCGGTCGAGCCGATCAGTGCGCTGGTGCACGAAGGGCAGAGCCTGGTAGTGCAGGTGACCAAGGATCCGATCGGCAGCAAGGGCGCGCGCCTGACCACGCAGCTGTCGATTCCTTCGCGTTACCTCGTGTACATGCCGCGTACCAGCCATGTCGGCATTTCCCTGAAGATCGAGGACGAGGCCGAGCGCGACCGCCTCAAGCAGGTGGTGGCCGATTGCGTGGCAGCCGAGGGAATCGAGGAGGCCGGAGGCTTCATTCTGCGCACTGCGGCCGAAGGCGCTGGTGCCGACGAGATTCTCATCGACATTCGTTATCTGCGCCGCCTGTGGGATCAGATCGCCGCGCAGATCCAGAACGCCAAGGCGCCGGTGGTGATCTACGAGGATCTGTCGCTGGCGCTGCGTACCCTGCGTGATCTGGTCAGCCTGCGCACCGAGAAGATTCGCGTGGATTCGCGGGAAACCTTCCAGAAAATCACGCAGTTCGTCGCTGAACTGATGCCAGAAATCGCCGACCGACTGGAGCACTACCCGGGCGAACGGCCAATCTTCGACCTGTATGGCGTCGAGGATGAAATCCAGCGCGCACTGGAGCGCAAGGTGCCGCTCAAGTCCGGCGGCTACCTGGTGGTCGATCCGGCCGAGGCGATGACCACCATCGACGTCAACACCGGCGCCTTCGTCGGCCATCGCACCCTGGAAGAAACCATCTTCAAGACCAATCTGGAGGCGGCCACGGCCATCGCGCGGCAGATGCGCCTGCGCAACCTGGGCGGGATCATCATCATCGATTTCATCGACATGGAAGACGAGGAGCACCAGCGCCAGGTGCTGCGCACCCTGGAGAAACAGCTCGAACGCGACCACGCCAAGACCAACATCATCGGCATTACCGAACTCGGCCTGGTGCAGATGACCCGCAAGCGCACGCGCGAGAGCCTCGAGCAGATTCTCTGCGAGCCATGCAGCGCCTGCCAGGGGCGCGGTAAGTTGAAAACCCCGGAAACCATCTGCTACGAGATCTTCCGCGAGATCCTGCGTGAGGCTCGCGCCTATCAGGCCGAGAGCTACCGCGTGCTGGCCAACCAGAAGGTGGTCGACCGTCTGCTCGATGAAGAGTCAGGGAACGTCGCCGATCTTGAAGCCTTCATCGGGCGAACCATCAAGTTCCAGGTGGAAAGCATGTATTCCCAGGAACAGTACGATGTGGTGCTGCTCTGAGTGCGGGAAGCCCTGAAGTGGGCGTGATCGGCCGCTTTACCCTGAGCCTGCTGCGCTGGGGCCTGGGGTGCTGCGCCGCATTGCTGGTTCTGGCTGCGCTGTATGTCAGTCTGGGGCGTGAACTCGTACCGCTGGTCGCCGAATACCGGTTGGAACTGGAGGATCGGGCTAGCGAGGCGCTGGGCATGCCGCTGCGCATCGGTCGTCTGGAGGGACGCTGGCAGGGCTTCGCTCCGCTGCTGGTGGCGCATGATGTGCAGCTCGGTGAGGAAGGCGAGGGCCTCAGCCTGGAGCGTGTGCAACTGATGCCGGACATGCTGGGCAGCCTGCTGCAATGGCAGCCTCGCATCGCCCATCTGCAATTCGACGGCCTGCAACTGAACCTGCAGGAAGACGAAGAGGGCGCCTGGCACCTGCAGGGCTTGCCGCAGCGCAACAGCCCCGAGCTGGATGTCGCCAAGGTGCTGGAGCAGGCACGTGTGCTGCACCGGGTCAGCCTGCTCGACAGCCGTGTCGTGCTGCAGCCGCATGACGGTGAACCGCTGCTGCTCAGCTACGTCAATCTGAGCCTGCGTTATGGCGCCAATAGTCAGCGTCTGGACGGCCGCCTGCTGCTGCCGGACGGCCAACCGGTTGCCCTGCTTCTGCGTACCCGGATGCAGCCGCAGACCTGGCGTGAAGCCAAATCGGAGCTGTACCTGAGCCTGCCACAGAGTGATTGGGCTACCTGGTTGCCACAACGTCTGCTCGGCGATTGGCAGTTGCAGCGCCTGCAAGCAGGCGGTGAGCTCTGGCTCGAGGGGCAAGGGTTGGCCCTGCGCAAGGGCGCTCTGCGTCTGCATGCGCCCGAGCTGATTGGTGGTCAGGCCAGGCGCGAGGCCGTGACGCTGAAGGATCTGGCTTTCAATGCCTATTTCAGCCAGGACGACCAAGGTGTACGCGCACAGATCGACTCACTGGCGCTGACTCATGGCGAGCAGCGTATCGGTGAAGTGCACATGACCCTGGCGCAGAAGGATCGGGAGAGTGCCGACGAGCGCTGGGCGCTAACGGCCGATCGCCTCGATCTGGACGCCTGGGCACCGCTGGTTGAGGCATTGGCGCCGATGCCGGAGCGGGCCCGTGAGGTTCTGGTGGCGCTGGCGCCGGTCGGCGCAGTGAGCAATCTGTTGCTCGACTATTACCCGCAGCGCGAAGGCGCCGAGCGCCTGCAGTTCGCCGCCAACCTGACCAAGGTGGGGATTCAGGCCTATCACGGTGCTCCGGCGGCGGAGAACGTCAGTGGCAGTGTGTCCGGCAATATGTTTCAGGGTGAGCTACGCCTGAATACCGAAGATTTTGCCCTGCACCTGGATCAGCTGTTCCCCGAACCCTGGCGCTACCGTCATGCCCAGGCGCGACTGAGCTGGGCGTGGAATGAAGAAGGGTTGACCCTGGTCAGCCCCTACATGCGTCTGGATGGCGAAGAAGGGCAGATTGCCGGCGACATGCTCATCCGCCTGCTGCGCGATCCCGAGGCCGAGGACTACATGGACTTGCGCGTGGGCCTGCGCGATGGTGACGCGGCCTACACCGAGAAGTATCTGCCGAGCCGCTCGCCGGGTATGAGTGCCGAACTCGACCACTGGCTGAAGATCGCGATCCATGCTGGCCAGGTCGAGGAGGGCTATTTCCAGTATCAGGGCTCGCTGAACAAGGGCGCGCCTCTCGGTGCGCGCAGTCTCAGCCTGTTCTTCCTGGTCAAGGACGCCGAGCTGGCCTTCCAGCCAGGTTGGCCGTCGCTGCGCGAGGGGCGTGGCGAGGTGCTGATCGAGGACGATGCCGTGCGTGTGCGTCTCAAGCAGGGCCGCCTGCTGGATAGCCAGGTCAATGACGTCACCGCGACCATCCCACTGTTGCACGATGGCAAACCGCCGCGACTGCAACTCGATGGCGAGGTGCAAAGCAGCCTCGGTGATGCCATCAAGCTGTTGCAGGAAGCACCCTTGGGCACCGGTGAGATCTTCGCCGGTTGGCAGGGGGAAGGCCCTCTGAGCGGGCGCCTGCAACTGGATATCCCGCTGCAGAAAGGGCAGAAACCGGGTGTCGTGGTGGATTTCGCCACCGAGGGCGCCAACCTCAAACTGGCCAATCCTGACCTGCAATTGAATCAAGTGCAGGGCGCGTTTCGTTTCGACAGCGCCACCGGCCTGAGCGCTCCGGATGTGCGGGCGCAGGTATTCGGTCGTCAGGTACGCGGCAAGATCAGCGCCGAGGGGGCACGTGGGCGCGCACGCACATTGTTCGATCTGAACGGCCAGGTTCAGGTCGATACGCTCAGCCAGTGGCTGGGTGGCCCGCAGAGCTTGCCAGTCAGTGGGCTGTTGCCTTATCGCCTGCGTCTGACTCTTGATGGTGATGACAGTCAGTTGCGCGTCGACTCCAACCTGAACGGCGTCGCCATCGACCTGCCAGCACCCTTCGGCAAGGCAGCGACGCAGGAGCGTCAGGCCTACTGGCGCATGACTCTCTCCGGGCGTGAACGTCGTTATTGGGCCGACTATGGCGATGTGGCCAGCCTGAGTCTGGCAGCGCCTGCCGCGGCTCTGGCTGATGGGCGTGGCGAAGTGGTGCTGGGTGGTGGCGCAGCCGGGCTGCCACCCGGACAGGGCCTGCGTGTGCGCGGGCGTCTCGATGAACTGGATCTGGACGCCTGGCAGCAGGCTGGCAAGAGCCACAAGGTCAGCGTCGATGCCGACAGCCAGCGTCTGTTCAGAGGCGGCCAGCTCGAGATCGGGCGCTTCCGCGGTTTTGGCCAGCAGGTCGAGCAGGTAAATGTGGGGCTGGCCCGCGAAGGCCAGGCCTGGGCACTGCAGCTCGACAGTGCGCTGGCCGCCGGGCGGGTGGTGGTGGCTGACGCCGAGGGTGTGCCGATTCGTGTCGACCTGCAGCATGTACGACTGCCTGCGCCTGATCCGGACGCCGAAAAGTCAGCCGATGCGCCCGATCCGTTGGCTGATTTCGACCCCCGCCAGATTCCACCGCTGGATATTCGTATCGAGCGCGTGCAGCGCGGCGACAAGGTGCTCGGCGCCTGGTCGCTGAAAGTGCGTCCGGAGGCGCAGGGCGTGCGTTTCGACGAGCTCGATCTCGACCTGCAAGGGCTCAGGATCGGTGGCTCTGCTGGCTGGTCTGGTGATCCTGGCAATACCCGTAGTTGGTACAAGGGGCGTTTGCAGGGCAAGGATCTGGGCGAGGTACTCAAGGCCTGGGGCTATGCGCCCAGCGTGACCAGCGAGAGCTTCCGCCTGGATGCTGACGGCAACTGGCCGGGTTCACCGGCGTGGTTCTCGCTCAAACGCTTCAGTGGCAATCTCGACCCTTCGCTGCGCAACGGTCAGTTCGTCGAGGTGCAGGGCTCGGCCCAGGCGCTGCGGGTGTTCGGGGTGCTCAACTTCAACTCCATCGGTCGCCGGCTGCGTCTGGACTTCTCCGACCTGCTAGGCAAGGGCCTGAGCTACGACCGGGTCAAAGGCAACCTGCAGGCCACCAATGGTTTGCTCGTCACCAATGAGCCGATCACCATGACCGGGCCTTCGAGCAACCTCGAGCTCAAGGGCAATCTCGATGTGCGCAACGAGCGGGTCGATGCCAAGCTACTGGTTACTCTGCCGGTGACCAACAACCTGCCCTTGGCGGCGCTGATCGTCGGTGCTCCTGCCATCGGTGGTGCGTTGTTCGTCGTCGACAAGCTGCTCGGCGACAGGGTGGCGCGTTTTGCCAGCGTGCAGTACGACGTCAAGGGCTCGATGCAGGATCCGGAGATCAGCTTCGACAAACCCTTCGAAAAACCGCAATGACGTGGCGACATGGCGTAGCCTGTGCAGAACGCTACCAATGAGGTGTCCATGAATCTCGCCGTCATTCAGATGGTCAGCCAGGATGATGTGCAGACCAATCTCAGGCTGGCTCGGCGCATGCTGGAGCGTGCCGCCCAGGGCGGTGCGCGCCTGGCCGTGCTGCCGGAAAACTTCGCCGCAATGGGGCGCCGTGACCTGGCGGCCATCGGCCGGGCCGAGGCGCTGGGCGAAGGGCCAATCCTGCCCTGGTTGAAACAGGCCGCGCGCGACCTCAGCTTATGGATAGTGGCGGGTACCTTGCCGCTGCCGCCTGACGATGATGCCGAGGGCAAGCCGCGGGCCTGTTCCTTGCTGATAGACGAGCAGGGTGAGCGCGCTGCGCGTTATGACAAGCTGCATCTGTTCGATGTGGACGTGAGCGACAATCGAGGTCGCTACCGTGAGTCCGATGATTTCGCGCATGGTGAGCGCGTGGTGGTGGCCGATACCCCGGTCGGGCGTTTGGGCCTGACGGTGTGCTACGACCTGCGTTTTCCCGAGTTGTACTCGGCGTTGCGCCAGGCGGGCGCCGAGCTGATCAGTGCGCCGTCAGCCTTCACCGGCGTTACCGGCGCCGCGCACTGGCAGGTGCTGATTCGTGCGCGCGCCATCGAAACTCAGTGCTACCTGCTGGCGGCCGGACAGGGCGGAGAGCACCCAGGGTCACGGCAGACTTTTGGCCATTCGGCCATCGTCGACCCCTGGGGTGTGGTACTGGCCGAGCAGGATCAGGGCGAGACCGTTTTGCTGGCCTCACGCGATGCCGCTGAGCAGGCGGCGATTCGCCAACGCATGCCGGTGCAGCAGCACCGCCGATTCTTTCCATCGGACGTAGCACGTCCGATCGTTGTGGAGTGACCATGAATACGATGTTGCAATCCGTCAGCGAGCATCTGCTCGCCCCCGGTAACCTGACGCTGGACAGTCTCGCTTCTGTCTTGGGCGAGGTCGCCGGCCCGGGAATCGATGCAGCCGATCTGTATTTCCAGAGTCAGGTTTCGGAGACCTGGGCGCTTGAAGACGGCATCGTCAAGGAAGGCAGCTTCAACCTCGACCAAGGTGTCGGGGTGCGTGCGCAGTCCGGTGAGAAGACCGGCTTCGCCTACAGCAACGCGATCAGCCTCGATGCATTGGGCCAGGCCGCCCGTGCCGCGCGCTCGATTTCCCGTGCTGGCCAGCAGGGCCGCGTGCAGGCCTTCGTCAGCCCGCAGGTGACCCAGTTGTATGCCGAAGGCAATCCGCTGGACGTCATGAGCCGCGCCGAGAAGGTCGAGTTGCTGCAGCGCATCGACCGCGCCACGCGTGCCTTGGATCCGCGTATCAAACAGGTGACTGTGAGCCTGGCCGGGGTCTGGGATCGCATCCTGGTCGCCGCTCATGACGGCAGCCTGAGTGCCGATATCCGCCCGCTGGTGCGCTTCAACGTCAGCGTCATCGTCGAGCAGAACGGTCGTCGCGAGCGCGGTGGTCACGGCGGTGGTGGGCGAACCGACTACCGCTATTTTCTCGATGAAGACCGGGCCATGGGCTACGCCCGTGAAGCGCTGCGCCAGGCGTTGGTCAACCTGGAGGCCATCCCGGCGCCAGCCGGCACGCTGCCGGTGGTGATGGGGGCCGGCTGGTCCGGCGTGCTGTTGCACGAAGCCGTTGGCCATGGCCTGGAAGGCGACTTCAACCGCAAGGGCAGTTCGGCCTACAGCGGCAAGGTGGGTGAGAGGGTCGCTTCCAGTCTGTGCACCATCGTCGATGACGGCACCCTGGCTGGGCGCCGCGGCTCGCTCAGCGTCGATGACGAAGGCACGCCGACCCAGTGCACCACGCTAATCGAGAATGGCGTGCTCAAAGGCTACATGCAGGACAAGCTCAACGCCCGCCTGATGGGCGTGGCCGCTACCGGTAACGGTCGTCGTGAATCCTACGCGCACCTGCCGATGCCGCGCATGACCAACACCTACATGCTGGCGGGCGAGAGCGACCCGGAAGAGATCATCCGCTCGGTGAAGAAGGGCATCTACTGCGCCAATCTCGGTGGCGGTCAGGTCGATATCACCAGTGGCAAGTTCGTGTTCTCCACCAGCGAGGCCTACCTGATCGAGGACGGCAAGATCACCGCGCCGGTCAAGGGCGCGACACTGATCGGCAATGGCCCGGAGGCGATGAGCAAAGTATCGATGGTCGGTAACGACCTGGCTCTGGACAGTGGTGTCGGTACTTGCGGCAAGGACGGCCAGTCGGTGCCGGTTGGCGTCGGCCAGCCGACGTTGAAGATCGATGCGATCACCGTCGGTGGTACGGGAGCCTGATGCTGGAGGCGCTGTTCAGCTTCGTGTTCGAAGTGGTGCTGTACGGCAAGGGCTACTGGACGTTACGGCTGGTGTCCGCGGGGCGGATCCAGCCAAGGCGCTGGAATGACAGCCTGGTCGCACTGGTCGGTTTACTGGTCACGTTGGCCTGGTGCGTGCCACTGCTGCTGTGGCTGGCAAGCTCGAGGTGAGTGCGTGGACGCATCCCCCCGAGCTGGTTCAACGCAAGCCGCGCTGGATTTCGTCGAGCTCGCGGATGTACTTGAACACCTTGCGCGCAGCGGCTGGTGGTTTGTTATGCGCCGCTTCGTGCTGGGCATGACGGATCAGTCCACGGAGATGCTGGCGGTCGGCGTCCGGGTAGAGCTCGACGAGGCTTTCCAGGGCGCTGTCGCCTTCGCTGATCAGGCGGTCACGCCAGCGCTCGAGGGCATGGAAGCGTTCGTTGTATTCGCGAGTGGAGCTGTCTACCTGGTCGAGCATGGCAAGGATCGCGTCGACATCCTGTTCACGCATCAACTTGCCGATGAACTGGATATGACGTTTGCGCGCGGCGTTGGCGGTATGTTTCGGCGCTTCGGCGAGGGCGCGGCGCAGGGCATCGGTCAGCGGCATCTTGGCCAGCAGATCAGCTTTGAGCGTGGTCAATCGCTCGCCGAGCTCCTGCAGGGCATGCAGTTCGCGTTTGACCTGGGATTTGCTCTTCTCCAGGGAGAAGTCGTCGTAGGAATCAGACATGGGGTGGGTCCAAAGGGAAACGCCGCCATGATAGCAGTAACCGTGACTGCCGGCCTGTGGGCGGGCAGTCGAGAGCGAGCCATTGGCGTTCGCGACAAGAGAATCGGGAGAGGTTATGAGTGAAGTAGAACGGATCGGGCCGCAGGCTTTGCCAGCGCTGCAGCAACAGGTCGAGGCGATTCTCGCCGAGGCTGCTCGTCAGGGCGCCAGCGCCTGTGAAGTGGCCGTTTCTGCTGGCCAGGGCCTGTCTACCACGGTGCGCCAGGGCGAGGTAGAAACCGTCGAGTTCAATCGCGACCAGGGCTTTGGCATCACCCTCTACGTGGGGCAGCGCAAGGGTTCTGCGAGTACTTCGGCGACGGGGGAGGCTGCCATTCGCGAGACGGTGGCGGCTGCGCTGGCCATTGCCAAGCATGCCAGCGAAGACGAGTGCGCGGGTCTGGCCGATGCTGCGCTGATGGCGCGCGAGTTGCCGGAGCTGGATCTCTATCACCCCTGGTCGATTACCCCGGAACAAGCCGTAGAACAGGCGCTGGCTTGTGAGGCGGCGGCATTCGCAGCTGATCAGCGGATCAAGAATGCCGATGGCACCAGCCTCAATACGCACCAGGGCTGCCGCATCTATGGCAATAGCCACGGTTTCATCGGTGGCTACGCCTGCACCCGTCACAGCCTGAGTTGCGTGATGATCGCCGAGGGTGAAGGGCAGATGCAGCGTGACTACTGGTATGACGTCAATCGCCAGGGCGAATTGTTGGCCGATGCTGCGGACATCGGTCAGCGCGCGGCAGTGCGTGCGGTCAGCCGTCTCGGCGCGCGCCCGGTGCCGACCTGCGAAGTGCCGGTGCTGTTCGCCGCGGAGCTTGCCGGTGGGTTGTTCAGCCACCTGCTGGCGGCCATTTCCGGTGGCAACCTGTATCGCCATTCTTCCTTTCTCGAAGGTGCGCTCGGTCAGCGTCTGTTCCCTGAGTGGTTGAGTCTCGATGAGCGTCCGCATCTGCCGCGAGCCCTGGGTAGTGCAACCTTCGATGGCGACGGCCTGGCCACTTATGCCAAACCGTTCGTCGAGAAGGGTGAGCTGGTTTCCTACGTGCTCGGCACCTATTCCGGGCGCAAGCTGGGGCTGCCGAGCACGGCCAACTCCGGTGGTGTGCACAACCTGTTCGTGACCCATGGCGACGAAGACCAGCAGGCGCTGATACGCCGAATGGGCCGAGGACTGCTGGTGACCGAACTGATGGGGCAGGGGCTGAATCTGGTGACTGGCGATTATTCGCGAGGGGCGGCTGGCTTCTGGGTCGAGAACGGTGAAATCCAGTTCCCGGTGCAGGAGGTGACCATCGCCGGCAACCTGCGCGACATGTTCCGCCAGATCGTCGCGGTCGGCCGTGACCTGGAACGTCGCGGCAACATCTGCACCGGCTCGGTACTGATCGAGAAGATGACTGTCGCCGGGAGTTGAGTCCCGCTGAAATCAGATAAGCATGGCCGTTCGGGCCATGCTTGTCTGTCATCCCCAGAGGCTGTGAGTCGCTCTCTGTGGGAAAGTCCACATAGATTCTGTATTGATTATTTTTCTCAAAAGAGAATAAATATCATTACATGATCAGGTGGATGTCCATGCTCTATCCCTTCTTCACACCTTGCGTGAACTGCTGGCACTGGCAGGGCTTTCTCGTGCGCTGCGCACTGCGTCCCGATGAACCGCGCCTGCTCGAGTTCCACGAGTGGCACGCCCGGCAACTGTTGGATCGTGGCCTGCTGGATGCCTGGCGCGCCTCGCGCATCACGCTCGAATTGTTGCTCGACACTGCCTGTGACCCGGCATTGCCCTGGCATTGGCGCACCCTCTGCCTGGATCGCGCCTACCGACCTCTGCGAGTCATGCAGCAACAGGCACACGACCTCCCCCGTCAGCGCAGCCTGAACGTGCTGCTCAATCGCCTGGCGACGCTGCGCCTGGAACCCTCCCTCTCATTCAACGAACCGGCACAAGGACATCCCTATGAATGACACCCGCATCGAACGCGACAGCATGGGCGAACTGGAGGTGCCGGGCGCGGCGCTGTATGGCGCGCAGACCCAGCGAGCGGTCAACAATTTCCCGGTATCCGGGCAGCGCATGCCGGCACCCTTCATCCGTGCGTTGATTCTGGTCAAAGCCGCTGCCGCCCGGGCCAACGTCGAATTGCAGCAGATCGAGCCGGCCATGGGCGATGCCATCGTCGGTGCCTGCCAGCAACTGCTCGACGGTGACTTCATGGCGCATTTCCCGGTCGACGTGTTCCAGACCGGCTCCGGTACCAGCTCCAACATGAACGCCAACGAGGTGATCGCTACGCTGGCCAGCCGCATTCTCGGTAGTCCGGTCAGCGCCAACGATCATGTTAATTGTGGGCAAAGCAGTAACGACATCATCCCTACCACCATCCATGCCAGTGCTGCCATCGAGTTGCATGAGCGTTTGCTGCCGGCGCTCGGTCATCTGCTCAAGGTGCTGTGCGAGAAATCGCTGGAGGTGCAGCCTTACGTCAAGACTGGCCGTACCCACCTGATGGATGCCATGCCGGTACGCATGAGCCAGGTGCTGGACGGCTGGGGGCAGCAGATTCAGGCCAACATCGAGCACCTGCGTGCGCTACAGCCCAGCCTGCAGGCGCTGGCGCAGGGCGGTACCGCGGTTGGTACCGGGGTCAATGCCCATCCGCGTTTTGCCGAACAGTTCTGCCGGGAGTTGAGTGGTCTGAGCGGTGTGCCGTTCACCTCCGGCAGCAACTTCTTCGCGCTGATCGGTTCGCAGGACACTGCCGTTGCGGTTTCCGGGCAGCTCAAGACCACTGCTGTGTCGCTGATGAAGATCGCCAATGACCTGCGCTGGATGAACTCGGGGCCTTTGGCGGGGCTGGCCGAGATCGAGCTGGAAGCGCTGCAGCCTGGCTCGTCGATTATGCCGGGCAAGGTCAATCCGGTCATCCCCGAAGCGGCGGCCATGGTCGCTGCGCAGGTGATCGGCAACGACTCAGCCATCGCCATCGCCGGGCAGTCCGGCAACTTCGAGCTGAACGTGATGCTGCCGCTGATCGCTGACAACCTGCTGTACAGCATGCAGCTGCTGACCAATGTCAGCCATCTACTGGCCGACCGCGCCATCGCCAGTTTCAAGGTCAACCAGCCCAAGCTCAAGGAAGCGCTGGAGCGCAACCCGATCCTGGTCACGGCGCTTAACCCGATCATCGGCTATCTCAAGGCCGCCGAGATCGCCAAGCAGGCCTACCGCGAAGGGCGGCCGATCATCGAGGTGGCACTGGAGCACACCGATCTGTCGCGGGCGCAGCTCGAGCAACTGCTGAATCCGGAAAAACTCACCGAAGGCGGCCTCTGAGCCGTTTTCCCTTCAGTTCCGGTCATGTCGCTGGGGTGCTTTGCCCATCTCGAACGCGCGATAGCAGGCGCTTTCGAGATGGGCTCGGCATGCCGCATGGCGTGGCTCGGTTCCTATCAGGAGGTCTGTCATGGAGCACTGGAAAACCATCATCGAAACGGGCAATCGCTGTTTCTCCCAGGGCGATTGGGTGCAGGCTCGCGAGCTTTATCTGCAGGCCCTGGCTGAGGCGCAGGTGATGTTCGGGCGCTGGTCCGATCACAACATGGCGGTTGCCGCCTTCGTCATTTCGCACCACAACCTGGCCGACCTGCATCTGACACTGGGTCAGCCGGAGGAGGCTGCGGAGAACCTCTGTGCAAGCCATGAGCGCCTTCTGCAGACCCTGGCCGACATGCAGCAGCCGCAGGCCCTGCGTGAGGTTGCCCTGCATCACAGCCGTCGCACCTACCTGGAGCTGTTGCAGTTCATCAGCGAGCACGGTGCCTTTCCGCGTACCGATCGTCTGCTTGGCGCCTCGCAGCGTCATGCCTGGCAGCGCCCAGCGAACAATCAGGCCAGTCATGGCCGCCACTACCACTGAAGGAGACCGCTCATGCCTCATAGCCTGCCAGTACTGCCATACGCCTACGATGCTCTGGAGCCGCACATCGATGCGCAGACCATGGAAATCCACTACAGCAAGCATCATCAAACGTATATCAACAACCTGAATGCAGCACTGGAGGGAACGCCCTACGCCGAGGTGCCGGTCGAGGAACTGCTCGGTCAGTTGAGCGCCTTGCCGCAGAGCCTGCATGCGGCACTGATCAACCAGGGTGGCGGGCACGCCAACCACAGCCTGTTCTGGACGGTGATGTCGCCCGGCGGTGGCGGGCTCCCAGCGGGTGAACTGGCGGCGGCTATCGATGCCGAACTAGGTGGGTTCGCGGCTTTCAAGGATTTGTTCACCAAGGCTGCACTGACCCGCTTCGGTAGCGGCTGGGCCTGGCTCAGCGTGACGCCGGAGAAGAAGCTGGTAGTGGAAAGCAGTGCCAATCAGGACAGCCCGCTGATGCATGGCAATACGCCGATTCTCGGTCTCGATGTCTGGGAGCATGCCTACTACCTGCGTTATCAGAACCGCCGGCCGGAATACATCGGCGCGTTCTTCAATGTAATCGAATGGCGTGAAGTGGCGCGCCGATATCGACAGGCCCTGAGCTGAACAGGCGGATTGTGAACAGGATGCGAACCTTGCTGACGTCCTTGCCCGACCTCCATGGCCGGGTTTTTCGCTATCTGCTCGGTGGCGCGATTCTGCTGTGCGGCGGCTTGTTGTTGCTCATCCAGGCGCTCGTAATGCTCGACCAGAACGCGCAGCCTGAACTGTTGCGGGCGCTGCGTGGTGGCCTGCTATGCGCAACAGGGACTGCTCTCGGTGCCTTGCCGGTGTTGTTCATGGGCGAGTTGTCTGAGCGTTGGCACGGCCGGTTGCTGGGCTTCGGCGGGGGTGTGATGCTCGCAGCGACAGTGTTTTCGCTGTTGGTACCTGCGCTCGAGGTCGCCGGCGAGCAGGGCTTCAGTCCCTGGAGTGCGGGCATGCTCACCAGTATCGGTGTGTTGCTGGGGGCTGCGGCGCTGTTGGGGCTGGGACGACTGCTGGCGCAGCGACAGCGTCACGACGAGTCTGATCGAGCGCAGGACGGCCTGGCCTCCGGGGTTTTGCTGTTCGTCATTGCCATCATGCTGCACAACGTGCCCGAAGGCATGGCCGTTGGCGTAGCGGCAGGGGCGGGACTGAGTGGCGCCGATAGTTTGGCTATCGGCATCGCCCTGCAGGACGTACCGGAGGGGCTGATCGTCGCCCTGGTGCTGGCCAGCGCGGGAATGGGGCGGGGCCAGGCAGTCCTGATCGGTGCAGCGTCAGGCCTGGTGGAACCTGTGTTCGCCGTGCTCTGCGCCTGGCTGGTAGGTGTGTCGCACGTGCTGCTGCCATGGGGCTTGGCGCTGGCTGCCGGGGCCATGCTGTTCGCCGTGATCCACGAGATCATTCCCGAAGCTCATGCCAATGGACACCGCGCCGATGCCAGTCTGGCTGTGGCGGCCGGCTTTTGTCTGATGATGGTGCTGGATACCGCGTTGGTGTAGGCGATTGCCATCAGAACGGGGAGGATGTGCGTATTGCGCGCCAGGCGGCGCTACTCGCCTTCGTCGAAGTAGTTTTCGATCAGCCCGATCAGCGCATCCATCGCCTCTTGCTCCTGGGCACCTTCGGTATGCAGGTGTACTGGCGTGCCTTTGCCGGCGGCGAGCATCATGACCGCCATGATGCTCTTGCCATCCACCAGGCTTTCTGGGGCGCGCCCTATACGCACCTGGCATGGATAGGTGCTCGCAACGCCGACGAACTTGGCCGCCGCGCGGGCATGCAGGCCGAGCTTGTTGATGATGGTGATTTCACGGGCTGGCATCGCGGCTGTGGTTCCTTAACTGAGGTCGCGGTGACGAACCTGGACGTTTTGCAATGACTGTTTCAGGGCCTCGCTCAGGCGGCTTGCCAGGTAGACCGAGCGGTGATGGCCTCCCGTGCAGCCAATGGCGATAGTCACGTAGGCGCGGTTACTGGCAGCGAAACGCGGCAGCCACTTGTCCAGGTAGGCGTGGATATCCTGGTACATCTCCTCCACTTCCGGCTGTGCGGCGAGGTAGTCGATGACCGGTTGATCGAGCCCGGAAAAATCCCGCAGCTCGGGTTTCCAGTAGGGGTTGGGCAGGCAACGCGCATCGAATACCAGATCGGCGTCTACCGGCATGCCGCGTTTGAAACCGAAGGATTCGACGAGAAAGGCGGTGCCCGTCTGGGTCTGGCCGAGCAGGCGCAATTTTAGCGTATCGCGTAGCTGGTAGAGGTTCAGGCGGGTGGTGTCGATCTTCAGGTCGGCACGATCGGTGATCGGCGCCAGCAACTGGCTTTCGTAGGCGATGGCTTCGGCCAATGAGCGATTGTCATTGGTCAGTGGGTGGCGACGGCGGGTTTCCGAGAAACGCTTGAGCAGGGTCTCGTCTTCGGCATCCAGGTACAGCACGTCGCAGCGAATGTTGCGTTTGCGTACTTCATCGAGCAGTTCGGGGAAGCGGCGCAACTGGCTCAGCAGGTTACGCGCATCGATGGAGACCGCGACCTGCGGCAGCAGCATGTCGCTATGCGGGAGAAAACGTTCGGCTAGATCCGGTAGCAGACCGGCCGGCAGGTTGTCGATGCAGTAAAAGCCATTGTCCTCGAGTACATCGAGGGCGGTGCTCTTGCCCGAGCCGGAGCGACCGCTGACGATGATCAGGCGCATGCTCATTGACCGTTCTGAATCTCGACTATCAGTCGATAGAGTTCTTCGCCGCTTGGTGCCTGGCGCAGGCGTTCACAGACCTGCTGGCTTTCGAGCATGCCGGCGATCTGGCGTAGCAGTTCGAGGTGAGCGTCGGTTGCCGCCTGCGGTACCAGCAGGACGAACAGTAGATCGACCGGGGCGCCATCGATGGCGTCGAAGTCCACGGCCGTTTCCAGGTGCAGCACTGCGCTGATCGGTGCGTCGCAACCCTCCAGGCGGCAGTGAGGAATGGCAATGCCGTTGCCGAAGCCAGTGGAACCGAGCTTTTCGCGGGCAATCAGGCTTTCGAAGATATCCTGGGCATCCAGGTCTGACAGGTCGCGCGCGATCAGGTTGGCGATCTGTTCGAGCACGCGCTTTTTGCTGCCGCCCGGCGCGTTCACTAGGGAACGGCCGGGGGTCAGGATGTTTTCAAGTCGGATCATGAAGGATGGATGTTAGCGGGCTGTGGCGCCTTGCAGGCGGTCGAGCTGCTTTTCCTTGTGCTTGATGAGTTGGCGGTCGAGCTTATCGGCCAGCAGGTCGATAGCTGCATACATGTCCGAGTGCTCGGCGTTGGCGACGACTTCGCCGCCAGCGATGTGCAGGGTGGCTTCGATCTTTTGCTTGAGCTTTTCGACCTCCATGGTCACCTGAACGTTGGTGATCTTGTCGAAGTGACGTTCCAGTCGGCCGAGTTTCTCGCCGATATAGTCACGCAGGGCGTCGGTCACATCCAGCTGATGTCCACTGATGTTGACTTGCATACCGCTTTCTCCTTGTTGCCTTGTGTAAGAGACGGATTCCATGAGAATCCGCCACCGGAACACGTTGGCTTGGAGGCATGTCGCCCCCTTGGCCTACATCAGTCGCTTGCGTTCGCTGGAGGGCGCTATACCGAGGGATTCACGGTATTTGGCAACCGTCCTGCGGGCGACTTGGATGCCTTGTGCCTCCAGTAAACCAGCGATCTTGCTGTCGCTCAACGGCTTTTTCGCGTTTTCTGCTGCAACCAGTTTTTTGATGATCGCGCGTATCGCGGTGGACGAGCATTCACCGCCTTCGGAGGTGCTGACGTGGCTGGAGAAGAAATATTTCAGCTCGTAAATACCACGCGGGGTATGCATGAATTTCTGCGTGGTAACGCGTGAAATGGTCGACTCGTGCATGCCTACCGCTTCGGCGATGTCATGCAGTACCAGCGGTTTCATCGCCTCGTCGCCGTAGTCTAGGAAGCCGCGCTGGTGCTCGACGATCTGCGTGGCGACCTTCATCAGGGTTTCGTTGCGGCTCTGCAGACTCTTGATGAACCAGCGTGCTTCCTGCAGCTGGTTGCGCATGAAGGTGTTGTCGGCGCTGGAGTCGGCGCGTTTGACGAAGCCGGCATACTGCGGGTTGACGCGCAGGCGTGGCATGGCTTCCTGATTCAGCTCAACCAGCCAGCGGTCGTTGTGCTTGCGCACGATGACGTCCGGCACGACGTATTCCGGTTCGCTGGATTCGATCTGCGAACCCGGACGCGGGTTGAGGCGCTGGATCAGGTCGATGACCTGCTTGAGCTCGTCTTCCTTGAGCTTCATGCGGCGCAGCAGCTGGGCATAGTCACGGCTGCCGAGCACTTCCAGGTAGTCGCTGACGACACGCTGGGTTTCGTTCAGCCACGGGGTGTTGGCAGGCAACTGGCGCAGTTGCAGCAGCAGGCACTCGCGCAGGTCGCGGGCACCGATGCCCGCTGGTTCGAACTGCTGGATGCGGTGCAGCACCACTTCCACTTCATCGAGCTCGATATCCAGTTCGGGGTCGAATGATTCGGTGACTTCCTCGAGGGTTTCCTCCAGATAGCCATCGTTGTTGATGCAGTCGATCAGGGTGGCAGCGATCAGCCGATCCTTGTCCGACATGGGCGCCAGGTTGAGTTGCCAGAGCAGGTGGCTCTGCAGGCTTTCACCGCTGGAGGTGCGGGTGGTGAAATCCCACTCATCGTCGTCATTGCTCGGCAGGCTGCTGGCGCTGGTCTGGTAGACGTCTTCCCAGGCCGTATCGACCGGCAACTCATTGGGAATGCGCTCGCCCCATTCGCCTTCCTCCAGGTTATCTACCGTTGGAGTGGTTTCCTGATAGCTCTCTTCTTTGCTCTGAGGGCTGGGAGTGGCGCTTTCGGCGCCATCGGCCATCGGGTCGCTGTTGTCGAAATCGTCGCCGTCTTCCTGGCGCTCGAGCATGGGGTTGGACTCCAGCGCCTCCTGGATTTCCTGCTGCAGATCCAGGGTGGACAGTTGGAGGAGGCGGATAGCCTGTTGCAGCTGCGGGGTCATCGTCAGCTGCTGGCCCATCTTGAGGACTAGCGATGGTTTCATTGCAGACCTTAATTTACCGGCGAGTTACGCCTTCCACATCAGGGCGCCGAAGCGCCGCCAGGAAGCAAATTATATGCCTGATGTTCTCGATTTTGCCTAGGGGGTGCCATATTTCTGTAGTGAAATATCCGCAGGCCTACAGGCGGAACTCGTGCCCCAGGTAAACCTCTTTCACCGTCTGGTTGGCGAGGATGGTCTCGGCATCGCCTTCGGCGATCAGCTGACCGTCGTTGACGATGTAAGCCGTTTCGCAGATATCCAGGGTTTCGCGCACATTGTGATCGGTGATCAGGATGCCGATACCCTTGGTCTTGAGGTGGTGGATTATCTGCTTGATGTCGCCCACGGAGATCGGGTCGACGCCGGCGAAGGGTTCGTCGAGCAGGATGAACTTGGGGTTGGTCGCCAGGGCGCGGGCGATTTCCACGCGGCGGCGTTCACCGCCGGACAGGCTCATGCCAAGGCTGTCGGCGATGTGGTGGATGTGGAATTCCTGCAGCAGGCTTTCCAGCTCCGTCTGACGGCCGGCGCGATCAAGATCCTTGCGTGTCTCGAGAATGGCCATGATGTTGTCGGCCACCGAGAGCTTGCGGAAGATCGAGGCTTCCTGGGGTAGATAACCGATACCAGCACGAGCGCGGCCGTGCATCGGTTGATGGCTGACATCGAGGTCGTCGATCAGTACGCGGCCCTGATCGGCGCGCACCAGGCCGACGATCATGTAGAAGCATGTGGTCTTGCCGGCGCCGTTGGGGCCGAGCAGGCCGACGATCTGGCCGCTTTCGATGCTCAGGCTGACGTCGCGCACGACCTGGCGGCTTTTGTAGCTTTTAGCCAGGTGTTGGGCTTTGAGTATGGCCATTACTGCTGCTGATCCGCGGGTTTGTTCTTCGGTTGGATGACCATGTCGATGCGCGGGCGCGGCGTGCCGACATTGGTGCCAGTGGCGCGGCCAGCGTTGACGATCTGGCGGCGGGTGTCGTAGACGATCTTCTCGCCTTCGAAGGTATTGCCTTCCTGGATCACCTTGGCCTGGTCGATCAGTACGATGCGCTCATTGCTGGCGAAATACTGGATGGTGCGGCCATAGGCCTTGACGATGTCCTTGTCCACGGCGGGCTTCTGCTCGTAGTAGGCGAGATTGCCCACCGAGGTGAAGACGTCGATGTCACCACTGTTGGTCTGGGTGATGGTCACGGTATCGCCGGTGATCTTCAGGGTGCCCTGAGTGATGATCACGTCGCCGCGATAGACAGCTACACCTTGCTTGTCATCCAGTTCGGCACTGTCGGCCTGGATGCGGATTGGCTGGTCGCGATCCGATGGCAGAGCCCAGGCAGCCGCGCTTCCCAATGCGGCGCCGAGGCTGAGAATCAGGGGGAGGGTATTAACGAACCTCATGCTGGCCTCTTACGTTGGACGGCAGGATCATCCGGCCGTCATTCAAGTACGCTTTCATTCCTTGTGCCGTGGTCACCCCGTTGGCGGCCTCGATTCTAACGGCTTGCTCGGTCTGCGCATATTCCTTGTCAGGAATCACGGTCATGCGGCTGCTGGTGATGACCGTCGGGCGACCCTTGGCATCGGTGCGGGCGATGCGTACGTCGTCGATCAGCTCTACTTCGACACCGCCAGGAGAAACCTCGGCGCGCTGACTGGTGACCTTCCAAGGCAGCTCGGTGCCGCGGTACAGATCCAGTTTGGGTGTGTCGATCAAGGTGATGTCGGTGCTTTTGATGTGCTCGAGCTTATCGGCGGTCATGCGGTAGTGCAGCTTGCCGTCATCCTGATACTGCACGGTGTGTGCACCAAGGACGTAGAAGTCCACGGCATCGTCATCACTGGCCTGTTGAGTCTGTCGGGCGCTGTCTGGTGCGATGTTCCAGTAGCCGAGCGCCGCCACGGCGCCAGCGATCAGAACGAAGATCAGGGTGTTGAGGGCTTTACGCAGCATGCTGTGCTCTACAGGTAAGCGGCTTGGGCCGCATCCAGCGTGCCTTGGGCACGCATGATCAGTTCGCAGAATTCCCGTGCCGCACCGTCACCGCCACGAGCCTGGGTCACGCCGTGGGCGTGCTGGCGGACGAAGCTGTCGGCGCTGGCTACGGCCATGCCCAATCCGACCCGGCGAATAACTGGAAGATCCGGCAGGTCGTCGCCGAGATAGGCGACCTGCTCATAGCTTAGGCCGAGTTCGGCAAGCAGGCCGTCGAGAACGACGAGCTTGTCTTCGCGGCCCTGGAACAGGTGCTGGATGCCGAGGTTGTTGGCACGGCGCTCGACTACGGGTGTCTTGCGGCCGCTGATGATGGCGGTGCGTACGCCCGAGCCGATCAGCATCTTGATGCCATGGCCGTCGAGGGTGTTGAACGTCTTGAATTCGCTGCCGTCTTCGAGAAAGTACAGGCGACCATCGGTGAGTACGCCATCGACATCGAAGATAGCCAGTTTGACAGCACGGGCGCGTTGCAGAAGGTCGTTCATCACATTACCCCTGCGCGCAGCAGATCGCCGAGGTTGAAGGCACCGACAGGGTAATCATCGCCGTCGACCACCACCAGCGCGCTGATCTTGTTGTCTTCCATGATCTTCAAAGCCTCGGCGGCGAGCATTTCGGCGTGAACGGTCTTGCCATGAGGCGTCATCACTTCATCGATCTGCGCATGGCGTACATCGATACCCTTGTCCAGTGCGCGGCGCAGGTCACCGTCGGTGAATATTCCGGCCAGGTGACCGTCGCTCTCTATGACGGTGGTCATGCCCAGGCCTTTCTGGGTCATCTCCAGCAACGCGTCCCGCAGGCTGGTTCCGCGTTTGACCTGGGGCAGGCTTTCGCCACTGTGCATGACGTTCTCTACCTTGAGCAGCAAGCGACGGCCCAGTGCTCCGCCTGGGTGAGAGAAGGCGAAGTCTTCGGCGGTAAAGCCGCGGGCTTCAAGCAGGGCAATGGCAAGCGCGTCACCGAGAACCAGGCTGGCAGTCGTCGAGGACGTCGGGGCCAGGTTCAGCGGACAGGCTTCCTCGGAGACGCGGGCATCGAGATTGACCTCGGCGGCCTTGGCCAGCGTCGACTCGGGGTTGCCGGTCATGCTGATCAGACGGATTCCCAGGCGCTTGATCAGTGGTAGCAGGGTGACGATTTCGGCGGTTGTGCCGGAATTGGACAGGGCCAGGACGATGTCATCCTTGGTGATCATGCCCATGTCGCCATGACTGGCCTCGGCGGGGTGAACGAAGAAGGCCGTGGTGCCGGTACTGGCAAGCGTTGCGGCGATCTTGTTGCCGATATGGCCCGACTTGCCCATGCCAACCACAACTACACGCCCCTTGCAGCTCAGGATCAACTCGCATGCCTTGACGAAATCCGCGTTGATACGGGGCAAAAGCTCCTGCACCGCTTCGATTTCGAGGCGGATGGTGCGTTGGGCGGAGGCAATCAGGTCGCGAGTCTGGTTCATTGAGCTGAGCTGTTAGGCGAAAAAAGACGGGGATTATAACGAGAAAAGACGGCAGTGCTCACCTTTGCTGAGTCGCTCCAGTGATGAAGCTGTCGCAAGTCTGAACGCTGCGATGGGCCGCTATTGGGCGGCATGTCCAGCAAATGCTATAGTCCGCGGCCATTTCGGCCCTCTACTGGTGCGTGTCCTCGCTTGTGGAGGCGGCGTCTGCCAGGATGGCCTGATTTTCAAGGAGTTCAGATGAGCGCCGAGCACGAGTACGCGATCGAGTTGCAGGGCGTCAGTTTTCAGCGTGGCGCGCGGGCGATTTTCGACCAGGTCGACATCCGCATTCCGCGCGGCAAGGTGACCGGCATCATGGGGCCTTCCGGCTGCGGTAAGACCACCTTGCTGCGCCTGATCGCTGCCGAGTTGCGACCTTTGGCAGGTAACGTTCTGGTCAATGGCGTCAACCTGCCGCAATTGTCGCGCGACGCGTTGTTCGACATGCGCAAGCAAATGGGCGTGTTGTTCCAGAGCGGTGCGCTGTTCACCGATCTCGATGTGTTCGAGAACGTCGCCTTCCCCTTGCGCGTACACACTCAACTGCCTGAAGAAATGATTCGTGACATTGTCCTGCTCAAACTGCAGGCGGTGGGCTTGCGTGGTGCCATCGAACTGATGCCCGATGAGTTGTCAGGCGGCATGAAGCGTCGCGTGGCGTTGGCGCGGGCGATTGCCCTGGATCCGCAGATTCTGCTGTATGACGAGCCGTTCGTCGGCCAGGATCCGATTGCCATGGGGGTTCTGGTGCGGCTGATTCGCCTGCTCAACGACGCGCTGGGGATCACCAGCGTGGTGGTGTCACATGACCTGGCAGAAACTGCCAGCATTGCCGACTACATCTATGTCGTCGGGGATGCGCAGGTGTTGGGGCAAGGCACGCCTGCCGAGCTGATGGAGTCGGATAACCCGCGCATTCGCCAGTTCATGAAAGGTATACCGGATGGCCCGGTGCCTTTCCATTTTCCGGCGCCTGACTACCGCGAAGATCTGTTGGGGAGAGGTTGATGCGCAGAATTTCACCGCTCGAACGGCTACGTCTGTTCGGTCGTGCGGGTATCGATGTGGTGGCGACGCTGGGGCGCTCGGTGCTGTTCCTGGTGAGGGCGCTGTTCGGCCGCAGCCGTGCCGGCAAGCCACTGCAACTGCTGATCAAGCAGTTGTTCGCCGTCGGGGTCATGTCGTTGGCGATCATCGTCGTTTCCGGCATCTTCATCGGCATGGTGCTGGCGTTGCAGGGCTACAACATCCTAGTCAGCTACGGCTCCGAGCAGGCGGTCGGGCAGATGGTCGCGCTGACCCTGTTACGTGAGCTCGGCCCGGTGGTGACCGCGCTGCTGTTCGCCGGTCGTGCCGGTTCGGCGCTGACGGCCGAGATCGGCAACATGAAGTCCACCGAGCAGCTTTCCAGCCTGGAAATGATTGGTGTCGACCCGCTCAAGTACATCGTTGCGCCACGTTTGTGGGCGGGCTTCATTTCCATGCCGCTGCTGTCGATGATCTTCTGCGTGGTCGGCATCTGGGGGGGCGCCATGGTCGCGGTCGACTGGCTGGGCGTCTACGAAGGCTCGTTCTGGGCCAATATGCAGAACAGTGTTTCCTTCTACGACGATGTGCTCAACGGGATCATCAAGAGCGTCGTCTTCGCCTTCGTGGTGACCTGGATCGCCGTGTTCCAGGGCTATGACTGCGAGCCTACATCCGAAGGCATCAGCCGTGCGACCACGCGCACCGTGGTGTATGCCTCGCTGGCCGTGCTTGGCCTGGATTTCATTCTGACCGCTTTGATGTTTGGAGACTTCTGATGCAAAACCGCACGCTGGAGATTGGTGTCGGCCTGTTTCTCATGGCCGGTGTGCTGGCCCTGCTGCTGTTGGCCCTGCGCGTCAGTGGCCTGAGCGTCGGCAGCGCTGGCGATACTTACAAGGTCTACGCCTATTTCGACAACATCGCCGGGCTGACCGTGCGCTCCAAGGTGACCATGGCCGGAGTGACGATTGGCAAGGTCACGGCCATCGACCTGGATCGCGACAGCTACATGGGGCGGGTGACCCTGGAGCTCGATGGTAGCGTCAATAACCTGCCTGATGATTCCACTGCGTCGATCCTGACTGCGGGTCTGCTTGGCGAAAAATACATCGGCATCAGCGTCGGTGGTGACGAGGAGGTGCTCAAGGACGGCAGTACCATCCACGACACGCAGTCCTCGCTGGTGCTGGAAGACCTGATTGGCAAATTCCTGCTCAATTCGGTCAATAAAGATGAAGCCAATTGATGAGGGCTCCTGACATGTTCAAGACCGTGCGTAACTCCCTGCTGGCGCTCCTGGCCACCATGCCGCTGCTGGCCATGGCCGCGCCGAGCGCCCATGAAGTGGTGCAGCAGACCACCGATACCCTGCTGGCTGACCTCAAGGCCAACAAGGATCGCTACCGCAGCGACCCCAATGCCTTTTACGACTCGCTCAACGAGATTCTCGGCCCGGTGGTCGATGTCGATGGCATCGCCCGCGGCGTGATGACCGTGCGTTATTCGCGCCAGGCCTCGCCCGAGCAGATGACGCGCTTTCAGGAGAATTTCAAGCGCAGCCTGATGCAGTTCTACGGCAACGCCCTGCTTGAGTACAACAACCAGGACATTCGCGTGCTGTCGGGCAGTGGCAAGGCGGAGGGTGATCGTACTTCGGTCGGCATGGAGATCCGTGACGGCAAGGGCGCCGTCTATCCGCTGTCCTACACCATGGTGTCGATCGATGGCACCTGGAAGCTGCGTAACGTGGTGATCAACGGCATCAACATCGGCAAGCTGTTCCGTGACCAGTTCGCCCAGTCGATGCAGAGCAATCGCAACGATCTGGACAAGGTCATCGATACCTGGGCCGATACCGTGGCCAGGGCGCGTCAGGCTCGGGGCGAGTCGTGAGCCGGGCGAGCATCACCGAGCGCGCGCCTGGGCAGTTGCAGCTCGCTGGCGTGCTGGATTACAGCACCGGCCCGTTGCTGCGTGAACAGGGGGCGCGGCTGATTGCCGCCAGCCGTATGACGCGTCTGGCGCTCGACTGCAGCGCTGTGGAAAAGTCCAGCAGCGTTGGTCTGGCGTTGCTGCTGGCGTTCACGCGGGATGCGCACAAGGCTGGGCGGGAACTGTCGATCAGTGCGTTGCCCGAAGACATGCGCCAAATTGCCCAGGTCAGTGGTTTGCTGGACGTGTTGCCGCTGGAATCACCTCAAGAACGAAGAGAGTAGTGCGTGCTCGCGAAGCAGTACGCCGCAGGTATTCCAATGGAACCCTGCATGACAAAGCGGACGTTCGCCTCGCTCCTGAGTCTGCCCTAGCGTCGATGTGTCGATTTTTCCTGGTGTTCCGTCAGCGCCGCTATGTACGGGGTTCGCAGGCGGGGGGCTTTTTTGTATGATGGCCGACCCGCGGGCTCAGGTGCCCGAATGCGTCAGTCGAGGTCGAGCATGCAGGCTGCAGAAGTAAAAAGCCTCCTAGAGGAAAAACTACCGAATACCCAGGTGGAAGTCGAAGGCGAAGGCTGCAACTTCCAGCTCAACCTGATCAGCGACGAACTGGCAGCTTTGAGTCCAGTCAAAAGATCTCAGATGGCTCTTGCTCCCTTGAGCCACTTGATCGCTGACGGCACCATTCACGCAGTAACTCCGAAATTCTTCAGCCGGGCCGATTGGGCCGCGCGCTCCTGAGCCTGCGGGCGACGAGATTCCTATGGATAAACTGATCATTACCGGCGGCGCTCGCCTCGATGGCGAAATCCGCATTTCCGGTGCGAAGAACTCTGCCCTGCCGATTCTTGCAGCGACATTGCTGGGCGATGCGCCTGTCACCATCTGCAACCTGCCGCACCTGCACGACATCACCACCATGATCGAGCTGTTCGGTCGTATGGGCATCGAGCCGGTGATCGACGAGAAGCTGGCGGTGGAAGTGGATGCGCGTGCGATCAAGACTCTGGTCGCACCTTACGAACTGGTCAAGACCATGCGCGCTTCGATCCTGGTACTCGGCCCGATGGTCGCTCGCTTCGGTGAAGCCGAAGTGGCGCTGCCTGGCGGTTGCGCCATCGGTTCGCGCCCGGTCGATCTGCACATCCGTGGCCTTGAAGCCATGGGTGCGATCATCGATGTCGAGGGCGGCTACATCAAGGCCAAAGCCCCGGAAGGCGGTCTGCGCGGCGCGCACTTCTTCTTCGACGTGGTCAGTGTGACCGGTACCGAGAACATCATGATGGCTGCTGCCCTGGCCAAGGGACGCTCCGTTCTGGAAAACGCCGCGCGCGAGCCTGAGGTCGTCGATCTGGCCAACTGCCTGATCGCCATGGGTGCGAAGATCCAGGGCGCTGGTACCGACACCATCATCATCGACGGCGTCGAGCGTCTGCACGGTGCTCGCTTCAACGTCATGCCGGATCGTATCGAGACCGGTACCTATCTGGTTGCTGCTGCCGTCACCGGTGGTCGGGTCAAGCTGAAGGACGTCGACCCGAGCACGTTGGAAGCCGTTCTGGTCAAGCTTCAGGAAGCAGGTGCTGAAATCACCACCGGCCCTGACTGGATCGAACTGGACATGAAGGGCAAGCGTCCCAAGGCCGTCAACCTGCGTACTGCTCCCTATCCGGCGTTCCCCACTGACATGCAGGCGCAGTTCATCGCGCTGAACGCCATTGCCGAGGGCACTGGTACCATCATCGAGACCGTTTTCGAAAACCGTTTCATGCACGTCTACGAAATGCTGCGCATGGGCGCCAACATCCTGGTCGAAGGCAACACCGCCATCGTTACCGGCGTGGAAAAGCTCAAGGGGGCCCCGGTCATGGCGACCGATCTGCGTGCCTCCGCCAGCCTGGTGCTGGCGGCGCTGGTGGCCGAGGGCGACACCCTGATCGACCGCATCTACCACATCGACCGTGGTTACGAGTGCATCGAAGAGAAGCTGCAGCTGCTCGGCGCCAAGATTCGCCGTGTGCCGGGCTGATTACCTGCGTTCGTTGCCGTAGGGCCGCTCCCTGTCGGAGCGGCCGCTTCCGTTCAAGGAAACCGTTTCATGCTGACCATCGCCCTGTCCAAAGGCCGTATTCTCGATGACACTCTGCCGTTGCTGGCGGCTGCAGGCATCGAGCCGACCGAGAACCCGGACAAGAGCCGCAAGCTGATCATCCCGACTACTCAGGATGACGTGCGCCTGTTGATCGTGCGGGCCACCGACGTGCCGACCTACGTCGAGCACGGCGCTGCTGACCTCGGCGTGGCGGGCAAGGATGTGCTGATGGAATACGGCGGTCAGGGGATCTACGAGCCGCTGGATCTGCAGATCGCCAAGTGCAAGCTGATGACCGCCGGCAAGGTTGGTGCGCCGGAGCCGAAAGGCCGTCTGCGCGTGGCCACCAAGTTCGTCAACGTCGCCAAGCGCTACTACGCCGAGCAGGGTCGTCAGGTCGACATCATCAAGCTGTACGGCTCGATGGAGCTGGCGCCGCTGGTGGGGCTGGCCGACAAGATCATCGACGTGGTCGACACCGGTAACACCTTGCGTGCCAACGGTCTGGAACCGCAGGAACTGATCGCTACGATCAGCTCGCGCTTGATCGTCAACAAGGCGTCGATGAAGATGCAGCACGCGCGCATTCAGTCGCTGATCGAAACCCTGCGTGGCGCCGTCGAGGCGCGACATTCGCACTGATACCTTTCGCGCGGCGAAATGCCGCGCGCGCCTATCCGTGTCATAGCCAAATTCTCAGGTGCCCGCACGGTGGGCTTGCTACTCTAGCGGCGCCTGAGATTTGCCATTACACGAGGCTTTGCCATGACCGCTCCCATTGCTGTTCGCCGACTCAACGCCGCTGACCAGGATTTCGCCCGACACCTGGATCATCTGCTGAGCTGGGAGAGTGTGTCCGACGATGGCGTCAACCAGCGTGTACTGGAAATCATCCAGGCCGTGCGTGAGCGTGGCGACGCCGCTCTGGTCGAATACACCCAGCGTTTCGATGGTCTGGAAGTCGCCAGCATGGCCGACCTGATCCTGCCGCGTGAGCGTCTGGAGTTGGCCCTGACCCGCATCAGTGTCGAGCAACGCCAGTCTCTTGAAGTGGCAGCCGAGCGCGTGCGCATTTATCACGAAAGGCAGAAGCAGGATTCCTGGCGCTACACCGAAGCTGACGGCACCGTGCTGGGGCAGAAGGTTACCCCGCTGGATCGTGCCGGCCTGTATGTGCCGGGTGGTAAGGCATCCTACCCGTCGTCGGTGCTGATGAACGCCATCCCTGCCAAGGTTGCCGGCGTGCCCGAGGTGGTGATGGTGGTACCGACCCCGCGTGGCGAGATCAACGAAATCGTCCTGGCCGCTGCGGCCATCGCCGGGGTCGACCGCGTATTCACCATCGGTGGTGCTCAGGCCGTGGCTGCGTTGGCCTATGGCACCGAAAGTGTGCCGCCGGTGGACAAGATCGTCGGCCCCGGCAACATCTACGTGGCCACCGCCAAGCGTCACGTGTTCGGCAAGGTCGGCATCGACATGATCGCCGGGCCTTCCGAGATTCTCGTGGTTTGCGATGGCCAGACCGATCCGGACTGGATCGCCATGGATCTGTTCTCCCAGGCGGAGCACGACGAGGACGCCCAGTCGATCCTGGTCAGCCCGGATGCCGCTTTCCTCGACCGCGTCGCTGAAAGCATCGCCAAGCTGCTGCCGACCATGGAGCGTGCCGAGATCATCCGCACCTCGCTGGAAGGCCGTGGCGCGCTGATCCAGGTGGCCGACATGGCACAGGCCATCGAAGTGGCCAATCGTATCGCCCCGGAACACCTGGAGCTGTCGGTGGCCGACCCGGAAGCCTGGCTGCCGCAGATTCGCCATGCTGGCGCAGTCTTCATGGGGCGCTACACCGCTGAGGCGCTGGGCGACTACGTGGCCGGCCCCAACCATGTGCTGCCGACCTCCGGTACTGCGCGCTTTTCCTCGCCACTGGGTGTTTATGACTTCCAGAAGCGGTCTTCGATCATTTTCTGCTCGCCGGATGGGGCGTCGGAGCTGGGCAAAAGCGCCTCGGTGCTGGCACGTGGCGAGTCGCTGACTGCGCATGCGCGCAGCGCCGAGTACCGAATCAAGTGATGTAGGGCGCGTCACGCGCGCCTATTGATTATTCGCGGTGCGCACAGCGCACCCTACGCATTCGAGGAGAGAAGGGCAGATGAGCAAATTCTGGAGCCCCTTCGTCAAAGACCTGGTGCCCTACGTGCCGGGTGAGCAGCCCAAGTTGAGCAAGCTGGTCAAGCTCAACACCAATGAGAACCCCTATGGCCCGTCGCCGAAGGCCATCGCGGCTATGCAGGCCGAGCTGAACGACAACCTGCGCTTGTACCCGGATCCCAACGGCGATCGCCTGAAGCAGGCGGTGGCCGACTATTACGGGGTGCAGACTGGCCAGGTCTTCGTCGGCAATGGTTCCGACGAGGTGCTGGCGCATGCCTTCCACGGCCTGTTCCAGCACGATGGCAAGCCGCTGTTGTTCCCGGATGTCACCTACAGCTTCTACCCGGTTTACTGTGGGCTGTATGGCATCGACTACGAGGCGCTGCCGCTGGATGACGCCTTCCAGATTCGTGTCGAGGATTACGCGCGGCCGAATGCCGGCATCATCTTCCCCAACCCCAACGCGCCGACCGGCTGCCTGTTGCCGCTCGATGCCGTCGAGCGGTTGCTGCAAGGCAGCCCGGATTCCGTAGTATTGGTGGACGAGGCGTACATCGACTTCGGCGGCCAGACGGCCATCAGCCTGGTCGACAAGTATCCGAACCTGCTGGTCACCCAGACCCTGTCCAAGTCGCGTTCGCTGGCTGGTCTGCGCGTCGGCATCGCGGTCGGCCACCCGGATCTGATCGAGGCACTGGAGCGGATCAAGAACAGTTTCAACTCCTATCCGCTCGACCGCATGGCCATCGTGGGCGCGGCTGCGGCGTTCGAGGATCGTGACTACTTCGAGAAGACTTGCAAGCAGGTGATCGACAGTCGCGAGGTAGTGATTGCCGGTTTACAGGCCCTGGGGTTCGAGGTGCTGCCCTCGGCGGCGAATTTTGTCTTCGCTCGTCATCCGGGCAAGGATGCTGCCACGCTGGCGGCTGGTCTGCGTGAGCAGGGCGTGATCGTGCGCCACTTCAAGCAGCAGCGCATCGCCCAGTTCTTGCGTATCACCATTGGTACGCCGGAGCAGAATCAGGCGCTGCTGGACGCGCTGCAGGGGCTCTGATGGCGCCCGACTGATTGAGTAGCAGAGAACGAAAAAGCCGGCATGATGCCGGCTTTTTCGTTGCGTAGATATCAGTTGTCGTTGACTGGTGGGCGGATGCCGATTTCTGCGGTCAGTTGCAGTTGTTTGCCATTGCGCAGTACTTCGATGCGGATCTTGTCGCCTGGTTTGGTGCGCGCCACCTGGTTCATCGAACGGCGGCCATCGCTGGCGGCTTCGCCGTCAATGCTGAGGATCAGGTCGCCCGGTTGCAGGCCGGCACGTTGTGCTGGGCCGTCGCGATAGACGCCAGCCACGACGATGCCTGGGCGGCCATCGAGGCCGAAGGACTCGGCCAGTTCGGGCGTCAGCGGTTGTACTTCGACGCCCAGGTAGCCGCGGATCACCTGGCCGTGCTCGATGATCGCCTGCATCACTTCCATCGCCAGTTTGACCGGGATGGCAAAACCGATGCCCTGTGAGCCACCGGACTTGGAGAAAATCGCGGTATTGATCCCGACCAGATTGCCGTGGGCATCGACCAGCGCACCACCGGAGTTACCGGGGTTGATCGCGGCGTCGGTCTGGATGAAGTCTTCGTAGGTGTTGAGGCCCAGCTGGTTACGCCCGGTCGCGCTGATGATGCCCATGGTCACGGTCTGGCCGACGCCGAAGGGGTTGCCGATGGCCAGGGTGACGTCACCGATACGGATGTTGTCGGAGCGACCCAGAGTGATTGCCTGCAGGTTCGGCAGGTCGATCTTGAGCACCGCCAGATCGGTCTCCGGGTCGTTGCCGATCACTCGCGCCAGGGTTTCGCGGCCGTCCTTCAGCGCTACGACGATCTGGTCGGCGCCGCTGACCACGTGATTGTTGGTCAGCAGGTAGCCTTCGCGGCTCATCAGTACCGCCGAGCCAAGGCTCGATTCCATGCGTTGCTGGCGGGGCAGGTTGTCGCCGAAGAAGCGGCGGAAGGTGGGGTCTTCGAACAGCGGGTGAGTGGGTTTACTCACCAGCTTGGTGGTGTACAGGTTGGCGACGGCTGGCGACGCGGTGTCCACGGCTTCGGCATAGGACACCGGGCCTTCCTGCAAGCGACTATAGAGGGGGGCCTGCACCAGTTGCACTTCCTGCCGCGGCAGGCCGACCCATTCAGGGTATTGCTGGATCAGCAACAGGGCCAGCAGCACGCCGACCAGCAAGGGCCAACCGAGAAAACGCAGTGCCTGGGGCATCGAGACAATCCTGAGGGTTGCGAGGGCCAAAGGTGACCCTTAAGGTGGCGCATTATAGTGAGGTGCTCGCCAATAAGGCAGCGGCCGCAACAGCTTGAGAGGAATCTTCATGGCCATTGCTCTGACCACTTTAGTGGAAGAAGCTGACGCTTTTCTGAACGCGTCGCGCATCAGTGATTACTGCCCGAATGGGTTGCAGGTCGAAGGCCGCCCGCAGGTGAGCCGGATCGTCACTGGTGTTACTGCGAGCCAGGAACTGATCGAGGCAGCCATAGAGGCTGAAGCCGATGTGCTGCTGGTTCATCACGGCTATTTCTGGAAAGGCGAGAACCCTTGCGTTACCGGCATGAAACAGCGTCGGCTCAAGGCGTTGCTGACCAACGAGATCAGTCTGCTGGCCTACCACCTGCCACTGGACGTGCATCCCGAGGTGGGCAACAACGTGCAGTTGGCGCGCCAGCTCGGCATCGTCGTCGAAGGACCGCTGGAGCCGGAGAATCCACGCACCGTAGTGCTTGTGGGGTCGCTGGAGGAGCCAATGAGTGCGGTGGATTTCGCTCGCCATGTGCAACAGGTACTGGGGCGTGAGCCCTTGTTGATCGAAGGTGAGGGGCTGATCCGTCGTGTCGGCTGGTGCACCGGCGGTGGCCAGGGTTACATCGACACCGCCATTGCTGCTGGCGTCGATCTGTACCTGACCGGTGAAGCCTCCGAGCAGACCTTCCATAGCGCACGCGAGAACGGTGTGAGCTTCATCGCTGCCGGCCACCACGCTACCGAACGCTACGGTGTGCAAGCACTGGGGGATTATCTGGCACGCCGCTTTGCTCTGGAGCACGTCTTCATAGACTGTCCGAACCCGGTCTGAGCGGGGCTTTTCTCCTGGCATAAAGCTAGATCGTTTCGATCTAAGTGCCGTCCTGAATAGAAGAGGGCGCTGTGCTAGAGTGCGCGCTCGTCCAAGGCCCGCCGGCCTGAATAATATCGTTATCCCGTGAGTAGCCATGCTCGACAAACTGACGCACTTGAAACAGCTCGAGGCGGAAAGTATCCACATCATTCGTGAAGTGGCCGCCGAATTCGACAACCCGGTGATGCTCTATTCCATCGGCAAGGATTCCGCCGTGATGCTGCATCTGGCACGCAAGGCGTTCTTTCCCGGCAAGCTGCCG
Source organism: Pseudomonas mendocina (assembly GCF_003008615.1). NCBI lineage: Bacteria > Pseudomonadati > Pseudomonadota > Gammaproteobacteria > Pseudomonadales > Pseudomonadaceae > Ectopseudomonas > Ectopseudomonas mendocina. The sequence goes on along the minus strand of NZ_CP027657.1, from coordinate 1,229,978 downwards.
TTTCCGGTGATGCACGTCGATACGCGTTGGAAATTCCAGGAAATGTACAGCTTTCGCGACAAGATGGTCAGCGAGATGGGCCTGGATCTGATCACCCACATCAACCCCGATGGTGTGGCGCAGGACATGAACCCCTTCACCTACGGCAGTGCCAAGCACACCGATGTGATGAAGACCGAAGGTCTCAAGCAGGCACTGGACAAATACGGCTTCGACGCCGCCTTCGGTGGTGCGCGTCGCGACGAAGAGAAGTCGCGCGCCAAGGAGCGTGTCTACTCCTTCCGCGACAGCAAGCACCGCTGGGATCCGAAGAACCAGCGCCCCGAGCTGTGGAACGTGTACAACGGCAAGGTGAAGAAGGGCGAGTCGATCCGCGTCTTCCCGCTGTCGAACTGGACCGAGCTGGATATCTGGCAGTACATCTACCTGGAACAGATTCCAATCGTGCCGCTGTACTTCGCCGCCGAGCGTGAAGTGATCGAGAAGAACGGCACGCTGATCATGATCGACGACGAGCGCATCCTCGAACACCTGTCCGATGAAGAGAAAGCGCGCATCACCAAGAAGATGGTGCGTTTCCGCACCCTGGGCTGCTACCCGCTGACTGGCGCGGTCGAGTCCACGGCTGCCACCTTGCCGGACATCATCCAGGAAATGCTCCTGACCCGTACTTCCGAACGACAGGGCCGCGTGATCGATCACGACGCCGCCGGGTCGATGGAAGAAAAGAAACGTCAGGGCTATTTCTAAGGATCGCGCACCATGAGTCATCAATCCGATTTGATCAGCGAGGACATCCTCGCGTATCTGGCCCAGCACGAACGTAAAGAGCTGCTGCGCTTTCTCACCTGTGGCAACGTCGACGACGGCAAGAGCACGCTGATCGGCCGGCTGCTGCACGACTCCAAGATGATCTACGAAGATCACCTGGAAGCAATCACCAAGGACTCCAAGAAGGTCGGCACCACCGGTGACGAAGTGGATCTGGCTCTGCTGGTCGACGGTCTGCAGGCCGAGCGCGAGCAGGGCATCACCATCGACGTGGCCTACCGCTACTTCTCCACCGCCAAGCGCAAGTTCATCATCGCCGACACCCCCGGCCATGAGCAGTACACGCGCAACATGGCCACTGGTGCTTCGACCTGCGACCTGGCGATCATCCTCATCGACGCGCGTTACGGTGTGCAGACCCAGACCCGTCGACACAGCTTCATCGCCTCCTTGCTGGGCATCAAGCACATCGTCGTCGCCATCAACAAGATGGATCTGAAGAACTTCGATCAGGCCGTCTTTGAGCAGATCAAGGCTGATTACCTGGCGTTCGCCGAGAAGATCAACCTGCGTCCGACCACCCTGGAGTTCGTGCCCATGTCGGCGCTCAAGGGTGACAACGTGGTCAACAAGTCCGAGCGCTCGCCCTGGTACACCGGCCAGTCGCTGATGGAAATCCTCGAGACCGTCGAGGTTTCCGGTGACCGCAATTTCGATGACCTGCGCTTCCCGGTGCAGTACGTCAACCGGCCGAACCTCAACTTCCGTGGCTTCGCTGGCACCCTGGCCAGCGGCATCGTACGCAAGGGCGATGAAGTTGTGGCACTGCCCTCGGGCAAGAGCAGTCGGGTCAAGTCTATCGTCACTTTCGAAGGTGAACTGGAGCAGGCCGGCCCGGGTCAGGCGGTCACCCTGACCCTTGAGGACGAGATCGATGTGTCGCGTGGCGACATGCTGGTTCATGCCGACAACCGTCCGCAGGTCACCGATGGTTTCGAAGCGATGCTGGTGTGGATGGGCGAAGAGCCGATGCTGCCGGGCAAGAAGTACGACATCAAGCGTGCTACTAGCTACGTGCCCGGTTCGATTCCCAGCATCGTTCACCGCGTGGATGTAAACACCCTGGAGCAGGGCGCCGCCAGTGAGCTGAAACTCAACGAGATCGGTCGGGTCAAGGTCGCGCTGGATGCATCGATCGCGCTGGATGGCTACGAATACAACCGCACCACGGGTGCCTTCATCGTCATCGATCGTCTGACCAATGGCACCGTCGGTGCGGGCATGATCATCGCTGATCCGGTCGCTCATGGCGGCGGTCAGCATGGTCGCCTGGCTCATGTGTCTACCGAGGAGCGCTCCCTGCGTTTTGGCCAGCAGCCGGCTACCGTGCTGTTCTCCGGCTTGTCCGGTGCGGGCAAGAGCACCCTGGCTTATGCCGTCGAGCGCAAGCTGTTCGACATGGGCCGCGCCGTGTACGTGCTCGATGGCCAGAACCTGCGCCACGACCTGAACAAAGGGTTGCCGCAGGATCGTGCCGGGCGCACTGAGAACTGGCGTCGTGCCGCCCACGTGGCGCGTCAGTTCAACGAAGCCGGCTTGCTGACTCTGGCTGCGTTCGTCGCTCCAGATGCTGAAGGCCGCGAGCAGGCCAAGGTGCTGATCGGTAACGAACGTCTGATCACTGTCTACGTGCAGGCTTCGCCGCAGATCTGCGCCGAGCGCGACCCGCAGGGGTTGTACGCCGCCGGTGGCGACAACATTCCTGGTGAAGGTTTCCCCTATGACGTGCCGCTGGACGCCGATCTGGTGATCGATACCCAGTCGCAGTCGGTCGAAGAGGGCGTGAAAGCGGTGCTGGATCTGCTGCGTCAGCGCGGCGCGATCTGAGTTACTGCAATGCCGTTCTCGCCAGCCAGGTCTGGCGAGAACGGTGAACGAAAAAACGGGGCATATAGCCCCGTTTTTTTGTGCCTGACGGTGAGGGTCAGTTCAGATTCAGCGCCGGGATCAGGCTGTTGTTGATGTCCTGGCCAGGCACCGGTACCGGGGCTGCAAGACCCAGGTTGTTCTTCTCGAACACACGGTCAGCACGGTAGCTGGAGCGCACCAGCGGGCCCGCCGCGACCTCCATGAAGCCCTTTTCCAGGCCGATGTCGCGCAAGCGGTTGAACTCTTCCGGGCTGACCCAGCGCTGCACCTTCAGATGGTTGCGTGTCGGTTGCAGGTATTGACCGAGGGTAAGGATGTCCACGCCGATGGCGCGCAGGTCATCCATGGTTTCCAGAATTTCCTCGTCTGTTTCACCCAGACCCAGCATCAGGCTGGTCTTGGTCAGCACCTGCGGACGGTGGCGCTTGGCGTGAGCCAGCACGTTCAGCGTTTTTTCGTAGCCGGCGCGTGGATCGCGCACGACATGAGTCAGACGCTTGACGGTTTCGACGTTCTGCGCAAAGACTTCGAGGCCAGAGTCCACCACGCGTTCGATGGCCTGATGATCGCCATCGAAGTCGGGAGTCAGGGCCTCGACCACTACCTGCGGCGTGTTTTCCTTGATCGCTCGTACGCAGGCTGCATAGTGGCTCGCGCCGCCGTCATCGAGGTCGTCGCGATCCACCGAGGTCAGCACGATGTAGCGCAGCGCCATCAACTCCACCGACTTGGCGGTGTTCTGCGGCTCTTCCAGATCCAGCCAGCCATTGGGGTTACCGGTGTCCACGGCGCAGAAACGGCATGCACGGGTGCATACCGAGCCCATCAGCATGATAGTGGCCGTGCCGTTGGACCAGCACTCGCCCATGTTCGGGCAATGCGATTCCTGGCACACGGTGCTCAGGCGATGTTCGCCGACGTTGCGTTTGACTGCTTCGAAGCGGCTGCCGCCAGGGGCTTTTACCCGCAACCACTTGGGCTTGGGTTCGAAAACCTGAGGTTCGGCCGAGGCGCGGCGCTTCTGGCCGTCCTTGATCGCAGTGATGCCCTGGGCAGTGCGGAATTTTTCGCCGCTGGCAACGGTTTTAGGCGAGGACGTGTCTGACATCGGAAATCTGGACTCCGGTAGAGGCTCCATTGGCGGGGGCTTGTGGCCGCCCGGCAGTCTACCACAGAAGGTGTATGCAGGCGCCGGGGCCGCTTGTCGACAAAAGCCGGCCCCATAGTGCCGCGGTGCGCGTGGCGCATCCTACGGCTGAGCGATCTGCGATCTGCGGTCAGCGGCCGCGCAGCTGCAGCAGCAGTTGTTGGGTGGGGTAGCCGTCCGCCGGCCAGTTCAACTGCAATTGCAGGGCACGAATGGCCTTGCGTGTATTGGCGCCGATGATGCCGTCGGCTGGGCCGGGATCGAAACCATTCACCGCTAGCAGCTCCTGCAACTCGATACGCTCGCTGCGGCCTAATTGGTGCTCGTCACGTGGCCAGCTTCCCTGAACTGTCGTTGGACGTACCAGGTTGTCGGCGAGCAGCCCGATGGCCAGGGCGTAGGAGGTAGAGTTGTTGTACTTGAGAATGCTGCGGAAGTTGTCCAGCAAGAGGAAGGCCGGGCCGCGGTGACCTGCAGGCAGTGACAGGTTGGCACGGGCATTGGCGGCAGCACCGGTAGGCGACAGCGGGCGTACGCCAAGCTCGGCCCATTCGGTCAGGGTGCGGCGTTGTTCCGGATCGGCCAGGGAGTAGTCGAAGCCGGACGGCAGGCGTACTTCGAAACCCCAGGGTTGGCCGCGCTGCCAGCCCGAGGATTGCAGGTAATGAGCGGCAGATGCCAGGGCATCGCTGGAGGAACTCCACAGATCGCGCTTGCCATCGCCATCGAAATCGACGGCGTGCTGATTGTAAGTGGTGGGCATGAACTGGGTCTGGCCCATGGCGCCGGCCCAGGAGCCGATCATGCGCTCGCTGGGGATGTCGCCATGCTGCAGAATCTGCAGGGCGGCCAGCAGTTGGGTGCGCCAGAAGGCCTGGCGACGGCCTTCGAAAGCCAGCGTGGAAAGCGAGCGGATCACACTGTGGCTGCCAATGTTGCTGCCGAAGTTGCTTTCCAGGCCCCAGATCGCCACCAGTATCCGGGCTTCTACTCCGTATTGCTGCTCGATGCGCTGTAGCACGCTGTTGTGCTGCGCCAGCAGAACACGCCCGCGGCCGATGCGGCTGGAAGACACGGCGCCATCAAGGTATTCCCACACCGGTCGCGTGAATTCCGGTTGGCTACTGTCGGCCTTGAGTACGGCGGGGTCAGGGCTGATTCCGGCAAATGCTCGGTCGAACACGGCTGCATCGATGCCATTGGCCAGCGCTTCATTGCGCAATGCTTGCTGCCATTCGAAGAAGCTTGGCGCTGGAGCCGTAGGCGTCGTCTGCGTGACGGCGGGGCTGGGTGTCGCCGGCAGGCTTTCAGCGGGAGCCTGAGCGCAGGCTGCCAGCAGGAGGATAGGGAGCAGGGCCAGAGTGCGGCGAGGTAGCTGAGGTGGCATGTCTATCTCAAAGCGTTTAGCAGGTCGCTACCTTAGCATGCCCGTGCTGTAGACAGGGCTATCAGCATGTTTACGCCGCCCATAAAGCAAGAAGCCTCCCAATTGTGGGAGGCTTCGCGGCGGTAACTGCCTTTGCCTTTCTGCGGTCGTTCCTGGCGGGAGCGAAACAGTGGCTGGGCGACGATGGATTTGGCCTTGTTCGGCCGCTTTGCGGCTTTCTTGCTCATACGGTGATCCTCGGTTGAGCCTGCTCCCATGCAGGCGCGCGAAAAAATATGCGCCGCTGTACAGAAAATGTCCAGACCGTAGAGGCGGGCGACTCGAACCGGTGTGTCGGCAGGTGTTCTCGCCCCCCCCCCCCCCGCTTGGCGCTTTTTCGGCCGCAGTTTTGGCCGGATCGTCCCTTTAGCCGTGGTCTGAATCCTGATTCACTACATGCAGGTGAATCAGGATTCAGACCATGGCTTATCGCATCACTGAAGCTCGACTCGACCGCGATCAGACGCAGCGCCAGCGCATCCTCGATTGCGCCTTGCTACGGGTGGCCGAGGGCGGTTTCGCTGCCCTGACCATGCAGGCGCTGGCCGAGCATGTCGGTATCGCCACTGGCAGCCTATACCGCCATTTTCGCAGCAAGGGCGAACTGGCCGCCGAGGTTTTCGCCAGCGCCAGCCAACGTGAGGTTGATGCCCTGGCCACCGCCTTGCGCGGGCCGGGCAGTGCCCGTGAGCGGCTGCGTATCGGCCTCGAACAGTTCGCCGCCCGCGCCTGGCACAGCCGCCGCCTGGCCTTTGCGCTGATCGCCGAGCCGGTCGATCCGGAGGTCGACGAGCAGCGCCTGCTCTACCGTGAAGCCTATGCCGAACTGTTCATCGATTTGCTGGAGGAAGGCGCCGCTGCCGGCGAATTTCGCGTCGAGCAGATCGCTCTGACGTCGGCTTGCCTGGTCGGCGCGATTGCCGAGGCGCTGGTCGGTCCCCTGTCACCACCTGCTCGCGCCGCTCGCGAGGCCGGTCAACCCACCCTGGAGCTGGCTCAGGTCAGCGCCAGCCTTGCCACCTTCTGTCTGCGCGCCGTCGGCGCCGAGGAGCCCTCGCGATGAGACCCAGCCTGCATGCCGAAACACATGAAGTGTTCAACCAGGTGCCGAGCCTGGACGGCACCAACCTCTACCGCCTCGATCTGCCGCTGCAGGAGTGGACTCGTCGTTATGATGGGGCCTGGGCCGACGAGCGTCTGAGCGCCTATGGCGCGCTGGCCGGCGGCGCCTTGATGCAGGCAGGCTTTCTCGCCAACGAGAACAAGCCGGTGTTCAAGAGTCATGATCGCTACGGCAATCGCATCGATCTGGTGGAGTTTCACCCGGCCTACCACGAGCTGATGCGCACGGCCGTCGAGCATGGCCTGCCGTCGCTGCCCTGGACAGACCCACGCGCTGGCGCGCATGTCGCCCGTGCCGGCCTGACCTATATGCACAGTCAGGCCGAAGCGGCCAGCGGCTGCCCGCTGACCATGACCTTCGCTGCGGTGCCTGCCATTCGCCTGCAGCCCAACGTGGCCGAGCAGTGGCTGCCGAAGATCCTCGCCACCGAGTACGACCCGCGCAATTTACCGATGGAGCAGAAAACCGGCGTCACCATCGGTATGGCCATGACCGAGAAGCAGGGCGGCACCGACGTACGTGCCAACACCACCCGCGCCTATCCCATCGGCCTCGGCGGGCCGGGGCAGGGCTACGAGCTGGTTGGCCACAAATGGTTCTGCTCGGCGCCGATGTGTGATGCCTTCCTTACCCTGGCCTACACAGACAAGGGCCTGTCATGTTTCCTGCTGCCGCGTCACCGCCCTGACGGCACGCGCAACGCGTTCTACATCCAGCGCCTGAAGAACAAGCTGGGTAACTGGGCCAACGCCTCCAGCGAGGTGGAGTACCGCGGTGCCTTCGCCTGGATGCTTGGCGAGGAAGGACGCGGCGTGCCCACCATCATCGAGATGGTGGCGATGACGCGCTTCGATTGCATGGTCGGCTCCAGCAGCTTGATGCGTCAGGCGCTGACCCAGGCCGCGCACCACTGCGCACACCGCCAGGTCGGCGGCAAGCTGCTCGCAGACCAGCCGCTGATGCAGAACGTGCTGGCCGACCTGGCGCTGGAGAGCGAAGCCGCGCTGGCGCTGTGCATGCGCATGGGGCGTGCGCTCGACCACTCGCATGACGCGCAGGAAGACAAGTTCGCCCGCCTCGTCACTGCCGTGGGCAAGTACTGGATCTGCAAGCGTGCGCCGGAAATGATCTACGAGGCCAGCGAGTGCATGGGCGGCGCCGGTTACGTCGAGGAAACCATCCTGCCGCGCCTGTACCGCGAAGCGCCGGTCAACTCGATCTGGGAAGGTTCGGGCAACGTGCAGTGTCTGGACGTGCTGCGCGCCTTGTCCAAGGAACCGGGCGTGCTCGATGCGCTGTTCGCCGAGCTGGGCGACGGCCACGGTGATGCCCGTCTGAAGGCGCACATCCAGCGTTTGAAGGCCGACTTCAGCGATACCGCCGATATCCAGTACCGCGCCCGCCAGCTCACCGAAGACATGGCCGTGGCGCTGCAGGCCAAGCTGCTGCTGGAAGCGGGCAACGCCACCGTCTCCGATGCCTTTATCGCCAGCCGTCTGGAGGGCCGTGGCCGGGTCTACGGCACCTTGCCGCGTGGTGTCGACGTCGAGGCGCTGCTGGCGCGTAGCACGCCGCACCTGGCCTGATCGGAGGTTCGCCATGCACGCTCATCCGCGTTATCGGGAGCTGGTTGAGCAAGGCTTCGCCGACGCCAATTTCATCCAGGATCTCGGCATTCGTGCCACCGACTGCGGCCCAGGGTGGGTCGAGGCGGCGCTGGATATCCTGCCGCGCCACCTGCAGCAGAACGGTTTCATCCATGCTGGTGTGCAGACCACTCTGGCCGATCATGCTGCCGGTGCCGCCGCCGCGACGTTGGTGGCCGAAGGGCAGACGGTGCTGACCCTGGAATTCAAGGTCAACCTCCTGCGCCCGGCGCGTAGCACGCGCCTGTTCTGCCGCGCCGAGGTGCTCAAGGCCGGGCGCCAGGCCACGGTGGTTGAGGCCGAGGTGTTCGGCGAGGAGAGCGGCCAGAAGCGCCTGTACAGCAAGGCTTCGGTGACCATGGCGGTGGTGACGTTGCCGGCCTGAGCGAGAGCCGAGAGCGGATGGCCAGGCACGCTGTTTTTTAGCCGAGCAGGCGAGTAATCTTGCGCTCGATGGTTCTGCGTGCACGCATGTGACGCGGATGAAAAGGGAACAGGGTGCGGCGAATCTCGCCAATGCCCTGGCTGCCCCCGCAACTGTAAGCGGCGAACGATGCCCTCATGCCACTGACTTCGGTCGGGAAGGCGGGCGGAGTGCCAAGCCGTGAGCCAGGAGACCTGCCATCGACAACGGGCGTTTCGCCCAACCTTCATCCGAATCGTCGCGCGGTGGGCGCGAACAAGGAACTCGCATGCATATCGAACCCGGTGTCGTCGAAGGCGCCAAGATCCTCCTCAGCTACGCAACGGCCGTCACCGCTTTCGGCCTGACCGCCAAACTCGCCCTGGACAGCGTCCGCAGCAACGGTGGTGTCGCCGCCCTGGCTTTGCGCAGCCTGCTGACCACCGCCCTGGTGTTCTGCTTCTTCGAAGTATTCCCGCATCACCCGGTGGGTGTTTCCGAGGTGCATCTGATCCTCGGTTCTACCCTGTTGTTGCTGTTCGGTGCCGGTGCTGCTGCCATCGGCCTGGCCGCGGGGCTGTTGCTGCAGGGGCTGCTGTTCGCCCAGTTCGACCTGCCGCAGTACGGCATGAACGTCACCACGCTGTTGATCCCGTTGTGGGGCATCAGCCTGCTGGCCAAGCGCATCGTTGCGCCGGGTACCGCCTACGTCGATCTTTCCTATAAGCAGGCACTGGCACTGTCGACTGCCTACCAGGGTGGCATCGTCGCCTGGGTCGCGTTCTGGGCCTTCTACGGTCACGGCTTTTCCAGCGAAAACCTGGCAGCAGTGGGCAGCTTCGGCCTGGCTTACATGAGCGTGATCCTGATCGAGCCGCTGATCGACCTGGGCGTGCTGGCCGGTGCCAAGGCGTTGTCGCGTTTCAGCCAGGGGCCGCTGTTCAACGTGCGCCTGCACCAGGCGGCCTGACCCAGTCGTTTAGCGGCGGCGCTGCCAGATCATCTTGCCGGTATTGCTCTCGGTGACCAGATACTGGTCGCTGAAGCGGTAATAGGCAGCGGGTTGATAATCGGCGGCGCCTGCCAGGCGCACCATCAGCATGCCGTCCTGGCTGCGCCATTGGCCGCTGTACTGCACCTCGCCGGGGCTGTCGTAGCTCCAGTCGCTGCCGCCGCCGGCCGAGCGGCTCCACTGCGTGACGCTGCCATCGGCGTTCAACTGCAGGGTCATCACGGTGTTGAACGAAGCGAAGTTGGCGCCGCCACTGTTGATGATCTTCTCGTGCACCCAGGTGCCGACCAGTGCCGAATCCTGAACGCCTGCTGCAGGTGGGGGGGCTGCTGCTTCGCGCTGGAATAGTGTCTGACGTTCCAGTACCTCGCCGTTGCGTGGGTTGCGAGCCGCGATGCTGGTGTTGAGCATGGCATTGGCGTAGGTGGCGTTCATGTTGGCCAGCAGCAGGCCGGACTGTGGATCGCTGATCTCGGCGCGCAGCACCTGTCCATCGTAGTGGCCCTTCAGATTCAGGCGCAGGGTCTGATTCTCAACGTATTGCCCCTCAACCTGATTGCCCTGCTGGCGCAGAATCAGCACGGTCGGCAGGCCGTCGAGCGTGGCGCGGTAGTGACCGTCCAGCTCACCTGCCTGAACGCTGAAGCAGGAAACGACAGCCAGCAGCAGAAGGATTGGACGAACCATGGTAATGACCTCCGACGAGTAGCTCCAAGTCTAGTCTCGGCCGTCGGGTGGTGAGTCCTGTCGCGCTATGTTTTCGTCACCGTATGCAGGCAAGATAGGCGCGTACGTTCAGTCAGGAAGATGCACAGTGAAAGCCTGCTCAGATGATTTCATCGTTGCCCTCACGCCCGAAGAGGCCGTCGATCGCCTCGCCGCGTTGCACCAGGAGGCCACTGGCGCCCTGAGCCACGCGCTCAAACGCTACCTCAAGGAGCGCATCCGTCCCGATGCCAGCGAGCACTGCCTGTTCCGCTACCCCGAATTGCGCCTGACCTACCTGTGCCAGGGCGAGGTGCCGACCACCGTGCGCGCCTACGCCAAGGTGCAGGTGCCTGGCACCTACGCCATCACCGTGACCCAGCCGGCGGCCTTCCGCAAATACCTGCTGGAGCAACTGCGTCCGCTGATGAACGATTTCACCCTGCGCGTGGAAGTCGGCCGCAGCCAGCAGAACATTCCTTACCCGTACGTGGTCGAGGGCGGCGATGAGCTGGCCGGCAGTGGTGTGACCGCCGCCGAGCTGGCGCGCGTATTCCCCAGCACCGACCTGTCCGCCGCCACCGACGGCACCGCCGATGGCCTGTACGACTGGGAGAACATCGACCCGCTGCCGCTGGCGCTGTTCGACGCGGCGCGCACCGATTTTTCGCTCAAGCGCATCCAGCACTACACCGGCAGCGACTGGCGCCATGTGCAGCCTTGGATCCTGTTGACCAACTACCATCGTTATGTCGACCAGTTCATCCGTCACGGCCTGGACATGCTGGTGGGCGACTCGCGCTTCACCCGCATGGTGCTGCCGGGCAATGTGGTGGTCGAGCGTGGCATGGCCGAAGGCGAGATGCAGGCAATCATCGAGAATGTGGTCTGGCACCGCTATCAGATGCCGGCCTACCACCTGCAGGCCGAGGATGGCCACGGCATCACCCTGGTCAATATCGGCGTCGGCCCGTCCAACGCCAAGAACATCACCGACCACCTGGCCGTGCTGCGCCCCCACTGCTGGTTGATGATCGGCCACTGTGGCGGCCTGCGTCAGTCGCAGACCATCGGCGACTATGTGCTGGCCCACGCCTACATGCGCCGTGACGGCATTCTCGACCGCGTGCTGCCGCCGAACATTCCCCTGCCGGCGCTGGCCGAAGTGCAGCAGGCGCTGCAAGAGGCGGCCAAGCTGGTCACTGGCGAGCAGGGCGACGAGCTGAAGAAGCGCCTGCGCACCGGCACCGTGCTGACCTACGACGACCGCAACTGGGAACTGCGCTGGGCCCAGGAGCGCCCGCTGATCAACCTGTCGCGCGCGGTGGCGGTGGACATGGAAAGCGGCACCATCGCAGCCCAGGGCTATCGCCTGCGGGTGCCCTACGGCACCCTGCTGTGTGTGTCGGACAAGCCGCTGCACAGCGAGATCAAGCTGCCCGGCGCCGCCGGCGCCTTTTACGAGCGCGCGGTGACTCAGCACCTGCACATCGGCATCGCCGCGCTGGAACTGATGCGCAGCCAGCTCAACTCGCTGCATTCGCGCAAGCTGCGCAGCTTCGACGAGCCGCCGTTCCGTTGAGGTGCAATCCGGCGCTGAAGGCTTGAGCGCGGCCAGCAGGCTGTTGTCGCGCTCAAGTATCTGTTTGCCAGCGGTGCGCACAGCGCACCCTACGCCATTCAGCCATCGCTGGTCGGGGCATTTCAGGCCGCAACCGGCGCCTCGTCACGTAGCAGTTCGGCCAGCGCTGCGCGGTCGATGTTGGCGCCGCTGAGTACCACGGCCACGCGCTGGCCGGCATTGAGTTCACGCTCCTGCATCAGAGCAGCCAACGCCGCAGCGCCGGCACCTTCGGCGAGGTTGTGGGTGTCCTCGTGATAGGTGCGGATGGCGGCGCGAATTTCCTCGTCGTCGACCCGTACGATGCGCGAGGCGCCGACGCGGATCATGTCCAGCGCCAATTCTTGCGGCTGGCGGCAGGCCATGCCGTCGGCCAGCGTATCGGCGCGTTCGGTCTGCACCAGGCGGCCTTGCTCGAAACTCTGCGCATAGGCGTCGGCGCCGCTGGCGACGACGCCGACGATTTCGGTGTCGAGACCAAGCAGGTCGCGGGTGCGGATCATCCCGCAGATGCCCGAGCCGAGGCCGATAGGCACATACACCCGGCGCAGATTCGGTACCGCCTCCAGCAGTTCCAGGGCATAGGTAGCCACGCCGCGCACCAGATCCTCGTGCAGTGACGGCACCCAGTGCAGGTCGTCGCGTTCGGCGATACGCGCGGCTTCGGCACGGGCTTCGTCGAAGTCGCGGCCATGTTCGATCACCTCGGCGCCGAGGGCGCGCATCGCGGCGTTCTTCTCGCGGGCATTGCCATGTGGCACCAGGATGCGAATCGCCAGGCCCGCGGCGCGCGCCGCCAGCGCCAGGCTCTGGCCATGGTTGCCGCGCGTGGCGGTGACCAGCCCGCGCACCTGCGGCTCGCGGCGCAGCAGGGCGTCGATATAGACCAGCCCGCCGCGCACCTTGAAGGCGGCAGTCGGGGCGTGGTTCTCGTGCTTGACCCAGACCTCGCAGCCCGTGCGCTGCGCCAGCAACGGCCAGCTCAGTTGCGGCGTGGCCGCCATATGGCGGTGAACCAGTTGCGCGCTCTGGCGCAGTTGGGCGAGGTCGAACATGGCGGATGCTCCGGGTGGCGTTGACCTCGATGCTAGTGCGGCGCATTGTATGGGTAAATCTTTATATTGCATGGCAAGCAATGTGGCTTCCTGACCTTCAAGACAGCGCCTTACCCACATACCTGGCATTGGTCGAGGCCATCGCTGCGGCCATCGGCCGGGGTGAACTCAAGCCCGGCGAGCGCCTGCCGCCTCAGCGGCGCCTGGCCTGGACGCTGGGCATCAATCCGAGCACGGTGATGCTCGCCTACCGCGAAGCGGCGCGGCGGCACCTGGTCTCTGGTGAGGTCGGGCGCGGCACCTACGTGCTGGCCGGCAGCCGCGAAGCGAGCCTGTTCCGCCTCAAGCAACCGACCGCGCAGGGCGAGCTGATCGACCTGTCGACCAATGTGCCGGTGCATGATCCGGACAATCATGACCTCTCCGCCAGCCTCGCCGCACTGGCTGCACGTGGCGAGCTGGACGCGTTGCAGGCCTACCCGTCGGCGGCGCTGGTCGAGCGTGCGCATCTGGCGGGTGCGACCTGGCTGCGCCGACGCGGCCTGGAGCTGGCGCCAGGCGGCCTGCTGCTCTGCGCCGGTGCCCAGCAGGGCGTGTCGGCGGCGCTGCTGGCGCTCTGCGAAGCGGGCGAGCCGATCCTGGTGGAGCGCTATACCGCGCCGGGAATCAAGGCCGCTGCACGCCAATTGCGCCTGCCGTTGCACGGTGTGGCGATGGACGAGCACGGCATTCTGCCCGATGACCTCGATCGCCTGGCTCGTGCCACCGGGGCGCGCGTGGCGGTGTTCACGCCCTGTTTGCAGAATCCCACTGGCGCCAGCCTGGACGCCGAGCGCCGCGCGGCCATCGCCGAGGTGGCGCGACGCCGTGGCTTATGGATACTCGAGGACGATGTCTACGGCGTACTCGGCAGCGAGGCGCCGCTTGCGGTAAAGGCGCCGGAACGTTGCCTGCTGATCAGTAGCCTGTCCAAGAGCGTTGCACCGGGCTTGCGCCTGGGCTTTATCGCGGGGGCGCCGGAGTTGCTCGAACGCATTGACCCCGAGGCCCAGGCCACGCGCTGGGCGGTGACGCCGCTGAGCCTGGCGCTGGGTTGTGAATGGATCGAAAGTGGCATCGCCGAACAGCGTCTGGCCTGGCAGATCGACGAGCTGCAACAGCGCTGGCGCTTGGCCGCGCGCGTGCTCGGGCCGCGCATGCCGCAGGGCCGGGCGGTAGCGCCGCATCTGTGGCTGGACGCTGCAGCGCCTGCCGGCCTGGCCGAGGCGTGCCGGCAGAATGGCGTGGAGGTGGTGCCGGCAGAAGTGTTTGCGGTAGAGGCCAATCCGGGACATGCCGTGCGCGTCAGCCTCGCGGCGGCAGCCAGTCGGGTCGAACTCAAGCGGGCGCTGGAAGCGATCGTGGCGGCCTGGCCTATCGGTTGAGTTCGCCGTAGAGTGCGCTCGGCTTTGGCTTCCTGCGTCGCCGAGGGCGTTTTTGGGGGGGCGTGTGCGGTGCAAGCCTTTGCAAGGGGGCGGGCTGTTCGCTGGCGCTCCTGAGCCCGCCCTACGACTGGCCCGCGTTATGAGGTTGCGAGTTGCATATGCAGGATCGGGAAGGGGCGCCCGCCGCCGTCCAGGCGTGAGCGATCGGTCACCACGAAACCCAGGTGCTGGTAGAAGCCGACGGCCTGCGGGTTCTGTTCGTTGACGTCGACCCGCGTGGCGCCCAACTCGTCGATGGCGTGAAGCATCAACCGTTTGCCCACGCCTTGGCCGTGGCAGGTAGGGTCGACGAAGAGCATTTCCACCATGCCTTCGCTGGTACCGAGAAAACCCAGGATTCGCCCCGACTCATCGCGTGCACAGGTCAGCTGTACGGCCGGGAAATACTGCTCGCGCAGCAAGGGCTTGATCACCTGTAGGTCGCTTTCCGGCAGGAAGTGATGGGTGGCACGCACGGCGGCCTCCCAGACTTCCACCAGGGTGGGCAGTTCAGTGTCGGTGGGGGTGTCGAGAGTCAGCGGCATGTCAGTAGGTATCGAAGATCAAACAGGGCGCAGAGCATGCCAGCTCTGCGCCCGTGCTGTCATTTGCTGGCGTCGAGTACCACGCGATAGCGTGCCTTGCCGCTGCGCAGATGGTCGATGGCCGCGTTCACCTGGCTCATGGGGAACTGCTCGACCTGCGGCAGGATCTGGTGCCGCGCGCAGAACTCGAGCATGGTCGCCATGGTTTTGGGGGAGCCGACTGGCGAGCCGGACAGGCTCTTCTGCTGTGGGATCAGATTGAACACATGCACCGGGATGGCGCTTGGCACGATGCCGACGAAGTGCAGGCGGCCCTTGCCGCGCAGGGTGCCGAGCAGGGCAATCCAGTCGAGGTCGGCGCTGGCAGTGACCAGGAGGAAATCCAGCGTGCCGGCAATCGCCTTCATCGCCGCGCTGTCGGTGGAGGCCACCACCTTGTGCGCGCCCAGGCGTTTGGCTTCGTCCTGCTTGTTCAGCGACGAGGTGAAGGCGGTCACCTCGCAGCCCCAGGCGTTGAGGAAACGCAGCGCCAGGTGACCGAGGCCGCCGATGCCGACCACGCCGACGCGATCCGTCGGCTTGATATCGAACTCCAGCAGCGGGCTGAATACCGTGGAACCGGCGCAGAACAGCGGGCCGACCAGTGCCGGGTCGAGGCCATCTGGCAGCGGTACGGCCCAGGCCCAGTGCGAGCGCAGGCGGTCGGCGAAACCACCGTGGCTGCCGACGATGGTCGGCTTCACCGAGCGGCACAGCTGATGCGAGCCTTCCATGCACGAGCCACAGTGCATGCAACTGCCCTTGTACCAGCCGATGCCGACCCGTTGACCCAGCTTGAGGCCACGCGCCTGCTCGCCGAGACGGACGATGGTGCCGACCACCTCATGGCCGGGGATGAAAGGGTAGCGCGCATTGCCCCATTCGTTGTCGATCATCGACTGGTCGGAGTGGCAGATGCCGCAGTATTCCACCGCCACTTCCACCTCTTCGGCGCCGAGCGGGCCGGGGTCGTAGCTCAGGCGCTCCAGTGGCGCCTTGGGCGCCGTGGCGGCCCAGCCAGTGAAGGTGGCGAGTTCGTCGTTGTTGCTCATTGGTGGCACCTGATCGCAGGGGGTGAATCAGCAGCTTAGCCGCTCTGGCAGGACGTGGAAGCACCATCAGCGCCGCTTATCGTGGGTTACACTGCGCTGCCCAGCTCCACTGAAGCCTGTCGCATGTCACGCCCTCGTCCTCCCGCCAATCGCCGTCCTGCCGCCCCGCGCCGAGTGGCCAAGGTGCCGCCCGCGCAGCCGCGCCTGCTGGTTCTGAACAAGCCGTTCGACGTGCTCACTCAGTTCAACGACGAGCAGGGCCGCGCCACCCTCAAGGATTTCGTCGA
Source organism: Pseudomonas mendocina (assembly GCF_003008615.1). Lineage (NCBI taxonomy): Bacteria > Pseudomonadati > Pseudomonadota > Gammaproteobacteria > Pseudomonadales > Pseudomonadaceae > Ectopseudomonas > Ectopseudomonas mendocina. The sequence continues at coordinate 1,213,754 of NZ_CP027657.1, read as the reverse complement.
AGTACCCGGCGTCTACCCGGCCGGGCGTCTGGATCGTGACAGCGAAGGCTTGCTGCTGCTGACCAACGATGGCCGCCTGCAGGCGCGTATCGCCGACCCAAAACACAAGTTGCCGAAGACCTACTGGGTGCAGGTGGAGGGCGAGCCGAGCGAGGCACAATTGCAGCAGTTACGCGAGGGGGTGACGCTCAATGACGGCCCGACCCTGCCGGCCGAGGCGCGACGGCTGGACGAGCCCGAGCTGTGGCAACGCAACCCGCCGGTACGCTTTCGCAAGAGCGTGCCGACGGCCTGGCTGGAGTTGGTGATTCGCGAGGGGCGCAACCGTCAGGTACGGCGCATGACCGCCGCTGTCGGCTTGCCAACCTTGCGCCTGGTGCGCGTGGCCATCGGCCCCTGGCGGCTGGACGGCTTGCAGCCCGGGCAATGGCGTGAGGTTCCGGCGTTATTGCCATAGGGCGCGTCATTGCAGGCGAAGTTGGTGCGCACGGCGCACCCTACGGCCGGCGGTGTCTCTGTAGGGTGCGCCGATTGTTCCCGTGTCGTTGCTGGGCGGGTATAGGTGGAGAACGGCGGCGGCCGCAGTGATCAGTAAGGTGCACCGCGCAGCGGGCGATTTGTCGCAGCACCTAGGCGCTGGCGAACATGACCTGGATCAATAACCGGCCTTGATCACGGCGATACCTTTGTTCAGCACTTCACGCCATGCCTGGCGCACGTCTGCATCGCACTCCTTGTCGTGTTCGCCGATGGTCGCCAGCAGCGCATCGAGCCACAGGTCGTAGAGTTCCGGGCGGATGTCCAGACGCTCACGCGAGTGCGATTCGCCGAGGGCGCGCAGCTTGGTGTCGGGCATGCCACGGGCGTGCATCACCAGGTTGAGAATGCCCTGGCGCAGCAGCTGTTTCTGCGCGCTCATGTCGGTGTCGACGAACTTCTCGCGGATCAGTGGTGAGCTGGCGAGGAAGTGGCGGTAGAAACTGTCGAAGAAATCCGGGCTGGCGCAGCAGCGCCCATAGCTCTGCATCACCAGATTGGCGGCGCTCATGTGTCACTCCTTGAGTGGGCTGCAGGCCGCGTGTGCGGCGGCCTGGTATCGATCAGAGGTATCGCGCTGGCTGGGTCAGCCGTGAATGCCGCGCGCGGTCTCGATGATGTAGGTGATGATCGGCTTGGCGAGGAAGGCGAACAGGCACAGGCCCAGGCCGAGGAATAGGATGGCGGTGCCGAGGCGACCGGCCTTGGACTTCTTCGCAAGGTCCCAGATGATGAAGAACATGAACAGCATCAGGCCGCCCACCAGGACGTACATCATCAGGGCTTCAAATTGTTCGGTTTCCATGGTGCCTCGTGATTCGGACGGAAAACGCAGGGCGAAAATTATACGCGCCCTGACCTAGGGCGCGGCATGATCTGCTTCACCCTGCGACTTTCAGTCGCGCAGGTGCTGCAATGGCAACTGCGTACTGGACAGAATCTGCTGCAGCACGAAGCTCGAACGTACGCTGGATACCCCGTCGATACGGGTCAGGGTACCGAGCAGCAGCTTCTGGTAATGATCCATGTCCGGCACCACCACCTTGAGCTGGTAATCAGCGTCCATCCCGGTCACCAGGCAGCATTCCAGCACTTCCGGGCATTTGCGGATTTCATCCTGAAAGTGTTCGAAGCGCTCGGGTGTGTGTCGGTCCATGCCTATCAGCACATAGGCGGTCAGGCTGAGACCGAGCTTCTTGCGGTCGAGCAGGGCGACCTGGCCAGTGATGTAGCCATCGTCTTCTAGTTGCTTGACCCGGCGCGAACAGGGTGACGGCGAGAGACCGATACGTTCGGCGAGTTCCTGGTTGGACAGGGCAGCGTTGCGCTGTAATTCGGCGAGAATGTTCAGGTCGTAACGGTCGAGTTTGTCCATTTCTAATCGGGCTCATCATTTGATTGCGTTAGATAGTGCTCCTTTAGCTGTAAATTGCGCAATTGGTAAATTTGTAAGCAATATTAGCAATCTTATTTCGGTGCGGCAGGCGTAAGCTTTCTCTCAGTTTCACGGCCCGGACGACAAGTCCTACCGGCCTCGCCCAACCAGGTGAGCCGGCGCCGACGATCCTACCGGATCGCACCGGCACCCGGGTCCGCACTGCCCAACCAGGCGGGCGACGAAAGCGGCGACAATATCGCCAGCACCGGACAGATATCCCGAGGGGGCCGCAAGGCCCCTTTTTAATGCCTGGAATTTGTGTGCGGAATCTGCGGTGGGCCGCGACTTTCGAGGGGGAGTCGTAGGTCTGGCTGTCAGTGCTGCACAACTTCCTGCGGGTCGGCGTGTACCAGCACTTCCGCACGTGGGTAATGCTCATGGATCGACTTTTCCACAGCCTCGCAGTGCGTATGGGCCTCGGACAGGCTCATCTCGCCCGGCAGCTCCAGGTGCAACTGGACGAACCAGCGCGTACCGGAAATGCGTGTGCGCAGGTCGTGGGAACCCAGCACGCCAGGTACGGCATTGGCCAGGTCGTACATGTGCTGGGAGGTTTCGCTGGGCAGCTCCTCGTCCATCAGCACGGCGACCGCGCCGCGCACGATGCTGATGGCGCTCCAGAAGATGTAGAAGGCGATGCCGATGGCGAAGATCGCATCCATCTGCTGCCAGCCGAAGCGGGTCAGCAGCAGGGCGAGGAGAATGCTGCTGTTGAGCAGGATGTCGGAGCGGTAGTGCAGCGAGTCGGCGTGAATCGCGGTGGAGCCGGTTTCGCGCACCACCTTGCGTTGGAAGGTCAGCAGAGCGACGGTCAATGCCAGCGACAGCAGCATGACGGCGATGCCGACGGCTTCGGCCTCCAGCGGCTGTGGCGACTGCAGGCGTTCGATGCCCTGCAGGCCAATGAGGATGGCACTGACGCCGATGAACAGCGCCTGGCCCAGTCCGGCCAGAGCCTCGGCCTTGCCGTGGCCGTAGCGGTGATCTTCGTCCGCAGGACGCAGCGCGAAATGCACGGCGATCAGGTTGATCAGCGAGGCGGCACTATCGAGCAACGAATCGGTGAGGCCGGCCAGCAGGCTGACCGAGCCGCTCAGCCACCAGGCAATCGCCTTGGCCAGCACCAGGGTCAGCGCAACTGCCAGCGCTGCCCGGGTGGCCAGGCGCATCAGCCTGGCGTGCTGCGGGGTGTGCATCGGTTCAGGCTGCCGGACGCAGGCCGTAGGCGGCCAGTTGTTCGGCACTGCCGCTATGTTGGATCAGGCGCGGATCGTCGAGCGGCAACTGGTGGCCGGTACGGGTTTCGATCAAGGCCTTGAGGGCGTACTGGTCGACCTTGCCGTCTTCGCCGATCAGGTGCTTGAGCTGCTGCGGGTCGACCTGGACGGTCTGGCCTTCGGGCAGGTAGATGGCACCAGTGGCGAAGTCCACGGCGAAGGCGATCAGGCCCGGAATCACGTAGAACAGGATGCCAATGGCGTTGGCCCCGGCGATCACAGGGTCGATTCGGCCTTCGATCTGGCCACGGCGATCCGGGTAGAAGATCGATCCACAGGCGGTCAGTTGAGCGAGCAGGGCAGCGGCGATAACGCCGGTGATGACACGGGATTTCGTGCGCATGAGCACCTCCTGAAAAAGTGGCGCAACTATAGCAGTTCGCCATTGCAAAGCCGCTAGTTGAAGGCGGTTGTCAATAAGACCGACGGCGGCGCTGGCGGTTCGCCGCATCGCGGCTGCTCTATAATCGCCGGCCTGCTGTGGAGAAATGATGAACACCCTGCCGATCGATTCGCTGCTGCCTGATTTGCGCGATGCACTGAGTGCCCACCATGAAGTGGTGCTGGAGGCGCCGCCTGGCGCCGGCAAGACAACCCGCGTACCACTGGCGCTGCTCGATGCGCCCTGGCTGGCCGGGCAAACCATCCTCATGCTCGAGCCGCGCCGCCTGGCCGCGCGTGCTGCCGCCGAGCGTTTGGCCAGCGAATTAGGCGAACGGGTGGGTGAGACGGTTGGCTATCGCATTCGCCTGGACAGCAAGGTCGGGCCGAACACACGCATCGAGGTGGTCACCGAAGGCATCCTCGCTCGCCGCCTGCAGGACGATCCAGCATTGGATGGCGTTGGCCTGGTGATTTTCGACGAATTCCATGAGCGCAGCCTGGACGCCGACCTTGCCCTGGCGCTGACGCTCAACGGCCGCGCCATGTTCCGTGCTACGGACAGTGGTGAGATGCCGCTCAAGGTGCTGCTGATGTCGGCCACCCTAGAAGGCGAGCGCCTGTCAGCACTGCTTGGCGAGGCGCCGGTGCTGCGCAGTGAGGGCCGCATGTTCCCGGTGGATATCCGCTGGGGCGCGCCCTTTCAGCCCGGCGAGTGGATCGAGCCGCGTGTGCTGCAGACGGTGCAGCAGGCGCTGGCCGACGAGCCGGGCAGCCTGCTGGTGTTCCTGCCGGGTCAGGCCGAGATTCGCCGTGTGACCGAGCAACTGGGCGAGGCGCTGAGCGGCCGTGACGACATCCTGCTCTGCCCGCTGTATGGCGAGCTGGAGCTGTCCGCTCAGCGCGCCGCCATCGAGCAGGCACCCGCGGGTATGCGCAAGGTGGTGCTGGCGACCAACATCGCCGAGACCAGCCTGACCATCGACGGCGTGCGGGTGGTGGTCGACGCTGGCCTTGCGCGGGTACCGCGCTTCGACCCGGCCAGCGGCATGACGCGTCTCGACACGCAGCGCATTTCCCGCGCTTCGGCCACTCAGCGCGCTGGGCGTGCTGGTCGCCTGGAACCCGGTGCCTGCTACCGCTTGTGGTCGCAAGCGCAGCACGAGCAGCTCAGTGCCTATTCGGGCGCGGAAATCCTTCAGGCCGATCTGTCCGGGCTGGCCCTGCAGCTGCTGCGCTGGGGCGTGACACCACAGGAGCTGTGCTGGCTCGACGTTCCACCACCTGCCGCCTACGCCCAGGCGCTGGATCTGCTCGGCCGCCTTGGTGCGTTGGACGAGCGCGATGCACTCAATGCCCATGGCCAGGCCATGGCCGAGCTGCCCTGCCACCCACGTATTGCTCACCTGCTATTGCGTGGTCAGGCGCTTGGGTTAGGTGCTCTGGCCTGTGATCTGGCGGCGCTACTGTCGGAGCGCGACATCCTTCGAGGTGGCGGCGCTGATCTGCACAGCCGCCTCGCCCTGCTGTCTGGTGAAAACCGCGCCGCGCGTAGTGCCCAGGGTGGTGTGCAGCGCGCGCGGCAACTGGCTAGGCAGTTTTCGGGGCTGCTCAAAGGCCGGCCGGTCAATCAGGCCGTGAGCGATCCCGAGAACCCGCGCTGGTTGGGTTGCCTGTTGGCCTTCGCCTACCCCGACCGCATCGCCCAGCAGCGCCGCGCCGGTGGTGCCGACTATCGCCTGGCCAATGGCCGCGCCGCGCAGTTCGGTGAGGCCGATGCCCTGATGAAGCACGAATGGCTGGTGATCGCAGACCTGGGCAGCCGCCAGGGGCAGCGCGAAGAACGCATCTACCTGGCTGCCGATCTCGACCCGGCGCTGTTCGCCAGCGAGTTGGCCGAGCAGGTGCAGACGCTGGAGGTGCTCGACTGGGACGAACGCGAGGGCGTGCTGCGTGCCGAGCGCCAGCGCAAGGTCGGTGAACTGGTGCTGGAACGCCAGGCGCTGGCTGCGCTGGACGAGGACGCGCGCGGCCGCGCATTGGTCGGCCTGGTGCGACGCAAGGGCCTGGAGTTGCTGCCGTGGACGCCCGAGCTGCGCCAGTGGCAGGCGCGCGTGGCGTTGTTGCGCGAGCTGGACATGCAGCAACAGGGGCAGAGCGAATGGCCGGATCTGTCCGATGCTGCCCTGCTGGCCTGCTTGGAGCAGTGGCTGACGCCTTACCTGGGCAAGGTCAACCGCCTCAGCCACTTCGCCAATCTCGACTTGCCTTCGATTCTGCAGGCGCTGCTGCCCTGGCCGTTGCCACAACGCCTCGACGAGCTGGCGCCGCGCGCATTGAGCGTGCCGTCCGGCTCACGCATCGCCATCGACTACACGGACAATCCGCCGGTGCTCGCCGTGCGCCTGCAGGAGCTGTTCGGCCTGGCCGCGACGCCGCGTATCGCCGGTGGTCGCCTGGGGCTCAAGCTGCACCTGCTGTCACCGGCGCGCAGGCCGGTGCAGGTGACTCAGGATCTGGCCAGCTTCTGGGCCAATACCTACCTGGAGGTGAAGAAGGATCTCAAGGGCCGCTACCCCAAGCACTACTGGCCGGACGACCCGTTGATCGCCGAGCCCACCGCGCGGGCCAAGCCGCGCAGGTGAGCGTGGATGAGGGCAATTCCCGAATGTGGGTTCCTCGGGCAGTGGCTTTATAGCAGGGGGAGGGTGTAGCTCAGGATCAGGCGATTCTGATCCAGGTCGTTGCCTCCGTTGCTGCGGGAGATCGCGTTGCGCCAGCGCAGCCCCAGGTTTTTCAATGGCCCGCTCTGGATGGTGTAGCGAAGATCGAGATTGCGCTCCCATTCCCGGCCATTACTGCCGTCGGCCCACTCGAAGCCATCGCCCTTGACATAGCGTACGGAGAACAGCAATCCGGGCGCGCCAAGACTGCTGAAGTCATAGTCATAACGCGCTTGCCAGGATTTTTCGTTGGGGTTGGCGAAGTCGGGCGACAGCATCGAATAGTTGACGAGGAAGGCATCGGTGCCATTCACATAGGGGTAACCGCTGCCCCCGCTCATCTTCTGGTAGGCCAGCGTGAAGGCATGCGCCGAGAGGTTGTAGGTGAACATGGCACCGAATGCGCCATTGTCGACATTGGTATTGCCATCATCCGTGGAGTGGGCATAGCGAATGTCGCTTGCCAGCGACTGGCCCTCGGCTATGGGCAACAGATGAGTGATGTTGACGATGTGCTGTCGATAGTTTCGTTCGAGTTGAGCGTAGTCATAGGACGTTGCAAGGCCTGAACCCCAGTCGTAACGAACACCGCCAAAATCGAACCGATCGGACGGTTGTCCGCCCCTGATGCCTTTGCCTGTGACCGACATGTCGTCGCTGCTGGCGTAATTACGCAGGCTGTTCTGGGTCATGCGGCCCAGATTGAAGCGCAACCCGCTGATTTCTTCGGAAACCAGATGGGCGCCGCGAAAGGTCTGCGGCAACAGGCGGGAGTCACTGGGGCGAAGTGTCGGTAACTTTGGCATCAACGTACCCACATGCAGGGTACTTTTCGACAGCCGTGCTTTGGCGGTCAAGCCTAACTGGCTGTACTCGTCGGGTGCCCGACCATCGTTATCAATCGGAAGCAGCCCGGTGTTGGTGCGGTCTGGGCTGGAGTCCAGCTTGACGCCGAGCAGGCCTATCGCGTCCACACCGAAGCCGATAGCGCCTTCGGTGTAACCCGATTTGACGTCGAGAATGAAGCCTTGCGCCCATTCCTCGCGTTTGGATTGCCGCGCTCCCGGCTGACGATAATCACTGTTGAAATAGAAGTTCCTCATCTGCAGAGAGGCTTTGCTGTCGGCGATGAAGTCGGCATGTGCATGGCCCGACAATGCCATTGCGGCTGTGACGGGGGCGAGCATGAGGGCCGGTGTGTTGCGGGTGATGGACATGTATTTCTCCGATTTCCGATTGTTGTTATGGGTTCGGTATGGCGGATCACTGAGTACTGCGGTGATTTCCCAGAGATTCCTTTCTGTGAGGTATCCCTGCGGGCGAGCGACCGTCAGCAGCGGTTGCGACTGACGGGTGTTTGAAAGAAGCGGTGTTGCGCCAATCGGCAGCAGCCGGCCCGGCCCCGTCCCTTGGGGGCTGACAGGAGTGGCTTTGGGATGGCTGTTGCCGAGGGTTCAGCTGTTCAGCAGATGCCGGTTGACGATGCAGCGTGGCTCGAGCGGTACGCCGTTCCACAGGCCCAGGATCTGTTGCACGGCAAGCAGGCCGACGCGATCACGGGCTTCGCTGGTATTGGCGCCTACGTGGGGAGTGGCAACCAGGTTTGGCAGGCCCCACAGCGAGCTGTCCGCTGGCGGCGGCTCTGGGCTGAAGGTGTCCAGGCCGGCACCGCCGATCTGCCCTTGGCTGAGTGCGCTGACCAGCGCTTCGCTGTCTATCAGCTCGCCGCGAGCGGTATTGATCAGGATGCTGCGTGGGCGCATCCGGGCCAATTGTGCGGTGCCGATCAGATGGCGGTTGGTCTCGGTGAGTGGGCAGTGCAGGCTGATGATGTCGCAGTCGGCGAGCAGTCTGTCGAAGTCGTCCTCCCGTTCTACATGAGCACGATCCGGCAACTGCGTGAGGTAGGGGTCGTACACCTTGACCTTCATCTGCAAGGGCGCCACCAGATCCATGAGTATGCTGCCGATGGAGCCCAGGCCAATCAGGCCCAGCGTCTTGCCGAACAACTCGACCCCATTGGCTGTGGCTTTGTCCCAGTGGCCATCGCGCATGCGCGCGTCCAGCAGTGCAATTTGCCGCGCCACGCTGAACATCAGGGCGAAGGCATGTTCGGCAACCGATTGTGCATTGGCACCCAGAGCAATGCTGACCGGAATACTGCGCTCGGCGGCGGCCTGGATATCGATGCTGTCGTAACCGACGCCGTGTTTGGCGATGACCGTGAGCTTGGCCGATGCCTCGATCATTTCGCGGGTCAGCTTGCCCTGTCGCACGATGATGGCGTCGGGTTGCTCAGCGCGAATGACGGCCACTAATTCGTCCGCCGGGGCATACGGCGTGGTGGGGATGATCCTGACACCGTTGGTCGCTGCGTAATTCATGGCATCGGGTGTCAACGCCGGGCCTGTCAGGAGGATGGTACGGGTCATGGTGGTTGCCTTGTTCTTGTCATGAAAAAAACGGCCGCAGCAACAACGGTGAGGCCGGGCTCGAACCTTATCATAATGAAATGGCATTTCAATATTTGTTCTTGAGATCGATTTCCCTGCTGGCTCCGTTTTCAATGGTTAAAAACGAAATAATGTTCTATTTTATTTGGCGAAAATGAACCGCGCGGTGCAAGGAGTGGCAGCGCCACGGCTGTCGAGTGAGCGCCGAGTCCTAGCCCCAGAGAGGTAGCTGCAGTTGCCCGTGCCCCGAACATCCAGCACGCGCTGGCCCACGCCTTTGAGGGCACTGGCTCATCGTGACTTTCGGATCTACTTCACGGGGCAAGGTATCTCCACGTTAGGCAAGTGGGTGCAGCAGGTTGCGCTGTCCTGGCTGACCTATCAGCTGACGGGGTCTGCCTTCCTGCTCGGTGTTATCACCTTCCTGGTACTGGTGCCGCAGTTGCTGGTCGGGCCGCTGGCCGGTGCCTGGATCGACCGGCATGACAAGCGCAAGCTGTTGATCGGCGTGCAATGCGCGCTGGTGATGCAGTCGTTGAGCCTGGCGCTACTCACCTGGTGTGGCGCGATGGACAGCACCATCCTGGTTCTGATGGCGTTGCTGCTGGGGATACTCAACGCATTCGAGGTGCCGTTGCGTCAGGCATTGATCGGTAGCTTCGTCGCCAGCCCGGCGGATTTGCCCAATGCACTGGTACTCAATGCCATGCTGGTCAATGCGGCACGCTTCATGGGGCCTCCCCTGGCCGGAGCGCTCATCGCAGTGAGCGGGGAAGCCGGATGTTTCCTGCTTACGGCTTTGGCGTTCATGGCATTGCTGGCTGGCCTGATGAACACGCAGGCAGCCCCTTCTGCCCGTGCCTTGGGCTCGACGGCGGAGGTCTTGCGCGAGGGGTTGCACTACATATGGCGTACTTGGCGGGTGAGACGGCTGATGATCAGCGTCGTCGTGGTCAACCTGCTGGCGTCCTGCTACACGGTGCTTCTGCCGATCCTGGCCGCCGATACCTATGCCGGTAATGCCAGGACGCTGGGCTGGCTATGGGGGGCAGCAGGGGCGGGTGCATTCATCGCCACGCTGTTTCTGATGTTCAATGGCGCACTGCGGCAACTGAACAGGTTCATCGTTGCGAGTATCTGGCTGTGTGTTCTGGCCCTGCTGGTTCTGGCGATGCACGCACCTCTTGTCGTCGCGCTGCTGGCACTGGCGTTGCTGGGGTTTGGCATTACGGTGAACAACGTAAGCAGCAATATGCTGCTGCAGAGTGACGCACCCGCCGAGTTGCGGGGGCGTATCGTGGCGTTCTATATCTCCATGCGTTTCGGCTTCGAGGCGGTCGGTGGGCTGTTGGTCGGGGGATTGGCTGCATGGAGCGGCGCTACTGCCACCTTTGCGGTGTTAGGGGGAGGTCTGTTGGTCTATCTGGCGTGCAGTCGTCTGCTGGCCCGCTGTGATGACAGATAGGCAGGGTGGTCGCCATGACGGCCGCGATTAAAGCGCAGCAGCATGACTCCGGACGCGGCTGCTGAAGAGACATTGATAGCGCTGGCGCTGACGTGGAAAGCAACACGATAATGCCGGCATTCACGCTTGACTTACATGTAACCAACGAGGTTTTTCGATGATCAAGACGCGTCCACGTCCTGCGGTGAGTGGCGTGGCATCTGCAGATCGAGTGCTCACGGTGCTGACGGCTTTTCAGTTGGGTGACATCTCCCTGGGATTGGTCGAGTTGGCTGAGCGGACGGGGCTGAACAAGAGCACCATCATGCGCCTGGTGGTCTCGCTGGAAACCTTCGGTCTCATCAATCGGATGTCCGATGGCCGTTATCAGCTTGCCAGTGAGGTCATGCGCCTGAATGCGGTGTATCAGGACGCCCTGGATCTTGAGCGCCACGTCATGCCCGTTCTGCAGGCGCTGACCGACGAGACCGGCGAGACCGCCTCGCTTTACGTTCGGCATGGCGCCTACCGTTTGTGCCAGTTCCGGGTCAACTCGCCGCATCGTCTGCGCATGCACCTGCAGCCGGGTGATATGCGTCCAATGGACGACGCTGCCGGTGCCCAGGCGCTCAGAACGCCTTTCGAAAAAGCCAGAACGCTGCGTGATCCGTACTACTCGTGTGCAGCTACCGATCCCCATGCCTCCTCGATGGCCTTGCCGATATTCGGGGCACAGGAGGAGTTGGTGGGGGCCATGGTTATCTCCGGGCCTGCAAGCCGACTGACGCTGGAGCGTGTCCAGTCACTGCGCGAGTCGTTCTGTTCGGCCGCTTCTCGGCTGGCACGCAGCCTGGGCAGCAAGACGCTTTTCTTGTGGGAGCAGAGTGCCACGCCTGAGGCGGCCGATCAGAGCAAGCATTCGCTTTGAGGGGGAAGAGCCGCTGCACGCGCTGAGCCATGACAGGCGCTTTGCAGCGGCGAACGGGTTGGCTTCAGGCCAACTGGCAGCCTTTTTCGCGCAGGGTATTCAGTACCCAGGAGCGATCATTCTCGCCTTTGGCGATCTGTTCGAGTTGCTTCTGCTCAGCTACGTGCTTGGCGTGGGCACGTTCATAGACGTCCTTTACGTGGTCATAGGGGATGCACAGCAAGCCATCGTCGTCGCCAATGATCAGATCGCCTGGTTCGACGACCATTCCGTCGATTGAAATCGGCACGTTGATCTCACCCGGTCCGTCCTTGTACGGGCCGCGGTGCGTTATGCCGGCCGCGAACATGGGGAAGTCCTCGGCGCCGATGCTGGCCGCATCGCGGATGGCGCCATTGATCACGATGCCTGCCACGCCTCGCTTGATGGCGTAGGCCACCATCATTTCCCCGATCAGCGCGTTGCTCAGGTCGCCGCCTGCGTCCACCACGATCACATCACCTGGCTCTGCGATATCGATGGCGTAGTGCAGCATCAAATTATCGCCAGGGCGTGATTTCACCGTAAGCGCTACCCCGGACAGCACGCCCTGACGGTGCATCGGGCGCAGTCGAGCGCCACCAGCCGTCATGCGATTCATCGAGTCGCTGGCATTGGCGACTGGAACGCTGCGGTACAGCTCGACCCATTCAGGGCTGACTTTGCGGGCGCGGTTCAGGACTCTGAAACCGATGGACATACGCGACTCCTCGTGTGAGTTTTGTTTTGCTTTTTGATTTATTGAAATGGAGTTTCAAAAAATCTATCACTCAAAACTGCTCACATCAACCATGCATGCGTCAGGCATGAGCCATGATCGATAAACGCAAGGAGCTTCAACTTCATGATTGGTGAGAGAACTGGCTGATACACGGGGACGGGCTGGTACCTGCCATTTAGCGGGCATTGGTGCTGCATTATTTAATTATTGAAATGGCGTTCCGTTATGCTAGGCTCGGTTCATTCGCTGCCATCCGATGGCTCGGCAGACGGGTAAAAATAAGAATGAAGGTACCTACCATGAATCGAAGCCCCTCCTTGATCGCGTCACTCCACGCTAGTCGATCCCATCTCCTGAGCGCCGATCAGCCTCCCTTTGTGCGAGGCTGTCTGACCCTTCGCCCGAACAGCACTTCTCGGATTTGAATGCCGGGTGATCGTGGTGCATGGCTTGCGCGTCGAGCCATCCAACCACCTACAAAAGGCTGGGGGCGTGCCTCCAATCAGCATGGCCGTCGGCAAGATCGATGTGAGCCGGTAAGACGGCACGCAGGCTTTCTACGCGGCAATACAGCGAGCAATGTGAAAACAAAAAGTGCGGTGCGGACATGCTTCCGTGACTCCGCCAGAGATAGGATCAATCAGCAATGCCCATGAAAATGACGAAAAAAATCCTGGTGTCGGCCGTGTTCGCAGTCGCTGCCGCCATATCGCCGGCCCATGCGCAGGACTACCCGCAAGGCAACATCAATTTCGTGGTGCCGTTCCCGCCGGGCGGCGGTACCGACATTCCGGCGCGCCTGCTGCTTCAACAGATCAGCCAGGACAGTGGATGGAATTTCGTGGTCGAGAATCGTCCGGGCGCTGGCGGCAACATCGGACTGGCACAGTTGGCCCGTTCTGCGGCCAACGGGCAGTACCTCGGGATGGGGCAGACCTCGAACCTGGCCGTCAATCCCTCGCTCTACAGCGATATCCCCTATGACTCGATCAAGGACTTCAGGCACATCGCGGTCATCTCGACCCAGCCGATGGTGCTGGTCACGCATGCGAAATCGCCCATAGAGAACATGGATGGCTTCCTGGCTGCGGCCAAGAAAGCACCGGGTAGCATTCTGTTCGGTACGCCGGGTTCGGGCACCGTCGCGCATCTGTCGATGGAGCTGCTGTCGGGGGAAGGGGGCATCGAATTGACCCACGTTCCGTATCCGGGCATCGCTCAGGCGATTTCCGATGTCATGAGCGGTGTGGTCGACGTCTATATCGGCAGCCTGCCGAGCGTCCTTCCCCATATTCGCTCCGGCTCCATCCGTGCTTTGGCCGTTACCTCGCAGGAGCGTAATGCCGTATTGCCCGATGTCCCCACCGTGGCGGAGTCCGGTTTCGCGGGTTTCGATACGGCCGACTGGAAAGGCGTCGTGGGGCCGGCCGGCATGTCCGATGAGCTGGTGACGAAGCTCAATGCGGCGATCAATACCGCGTTGCAGTCCGAGTCGCTACGCCAGGCCATCGAGGCCGAGGGCAGTACCGTCATATTGGAGGACAGCCAGTGGTTCTCCGACCTCCTGGCCAACGAGTTGGAGCGCTGGGCGGAGGTCGTCAAGGTTTCGGGAGCGACGGTCAACTGACGCCTGACTGCGCTCCCGGATTTCCCTGGGGCGCAGGCACGCAATGGAACCAAGCAGAGCTGGGGAGGCTGATATGCCGGTTCGCAATTACCAGGATGCCGTCGTGGGCATTCTTATCGCCTTGTGCGGCCTCGCCGTGGCGATTTACTCATCCAACGCATTCAACGCCGGCACTTTGCAGCGCATGGGGCCTGGCATGTTTCCTCTGGCCATGGGGGGGCTGATCACCTTTCTCGGGGTGTTGCTCTGCGTCGTTTCGCTCCTGAAAACCGGCATCGTCAAACCTGTCGAAGTGCAATGGCGTGCCGCCGTGATGGTGCTGGTCTCGGTCACGCTGTTCGCCGTATGCGTGAAACCACTCGGTTTGGTGCCGGCGGTATTGAGTGTGGTGATCGTTTCTTCCTTCGCCGAGAGCAAGGTGCGCATTCTTCAGGTGGCGATCCTGGGGGTCGTGCTCTGCTTGCTGTCCTACCTGATCTTTCAGGTTGGCCTGGGCATGAACTTCGTCTTCATCAGGTGGGGGTTCTGATGTCTTTTTCCGAAAACATACTCCTGGGTCTCGAGACAGCGTTCTCGCTGTACAACCTGTTCTACTGCTTTCTGGGGGTATTCCTCGGCACCTTGCTCGGTGTGATTCCGGGTATCGGTGTGCTGGCGGCCATCTCCATGTTGTTCCCCATGACCTTCCACCTGGAGCCGACCGCTGCATTGATCATGCTGGCTGGCATTTGGTACGGCACCTCGTATGGCGGCAACACGGCCTCTATCCTGCTGAATGTGCCCGGTTCTCCATCGAATGCGGTGACGTGCCTGGACGGTTACCCGATGACCCTGCAAGGGCGCGGCGGCATCGCCTTGCTGATGACGACCGTGGCGTCGTTCTGTGGCGGCTCGGTGGGCATCATCCTGTTGATGAGTTTCGCCTCCACCATCAGCTCCTACGCGCTGAATTTCTCCTCGGCCGAGTACTTCTCGCTGATGCTGCTCGGGCTGGTCGCTGCCTCCAATATTTCCGGTGGTTCGGTGATCAAGGGCTTGATCATGGTCGCCTTCGGTATTCTGTTCGGGACTGTCGGCAGTGACATCTACACGGGAACTCGACGCTTCGATTTCGGCATCCTCGATCTGGCGGACGGCATCAACCTCGTGGCATTGGCGATGGGGTTGTTCGGTGTCGCGGAGGTCATTTCCAGTATTGGCAAGGTCGACGGCAGCCGTGTCGATCGCAGTACCCTCAAGCTGTCGGCGATGAAGCCCACGCGCGACGACGTGAAGCGATCCTGGATGCCGATGGTGCGTGGTTCCTCCATCGGGTCTTTCTTCGGCACCCTGCCGGGAACCGGCCCTTCGATTGCCGCCTTCATGGCCTATGCTGTCGAGCGGCGCGTGGCGAAGCAGCCCGAGCGCTTCGGCAAGGGAGCCATTGAGGGCATCATGGCGCCGGAGTCGGCCAACAATGCGGCAGACCAGACTTCGTTCATCCCGACACTGGCTCTGGGCATTCCTGGCAGTGCGACCATGGCTTTGATGCTGGGTGCGCTGATGATCCATGGCATCGCTCCCGGCCCGCAGCTGATGACCGAGCAGCCATCGCTGTTCTGGGGGCTGGTGATGAGCTTCTGGATTGGCAATGTGTTGTTGGTGATCCTCAACGTCCCGCTGATCGGGCTGTGGGTACGCCTGTTGATGGTGCCCTACAAACTGCTGTTCCCGGCGGTTCTGATGTTCATCTGCATTGGCACATTCAGCGTCAATAACAGCTACTTCGATGTGCTCCTGGTGGTGCTATTCGGTGCGATCGGCTACGGCATGCGTGTACTCGGGTTCCCGGCCGCGCCGATGCTGCTGGGATTCGTGCTGGGACCAATGATGGAGGAGCATTTCAGAAGGGCCATGCTGCTTTCGCGCGGTGACTTCAGCACCTTCATTGATCGCCCGATCAGTGCGGCCGTGCTGGGGCTCACGGTACTCGTGCTGCTGTTGGGCCTGCGTCCGTTGTTCAAACGCAAACCCAGTGTGCAGACCGGCACTGCCTGATCTGCCATCGATTGCCCTGCGACATTCGCAGCAACTCGCATGAGCGAGTGTCGCAGGTGCTCTTATTCCTACTCGCTTGAGTGTTCGCGTGGCTAACGACTAGGATCTTCTCTTCGTTTGCCGCGCGTTTCCTCTTCCGATGCTTCCATACCTGGCTTTCGCCTCCCCTGCGTACTTCTCTCTCCGTTTACGCGCCTCGGTGCGCACATGCTGACGCTGAATATCGGCCCGCTGGCCCTTGGCGTTTCCCATGTGCTGCTGTTCGGCAGCCTGCTGCTGGCCACACTGGTTGGCTGGTTGATCGGCCGCCGGCATGGCTGCAATCCGGAGCGGCAGCTGTTTCGCATGTTGCTGCTGGCGCTGGTGGTGGCGCGCCTGGCCTTCGTGCTGGTGTATGCCGAGTACTACCGTGACGAGCCGTGGCGGGTGGTGGATATACGCGATGGCGGTTTTATCGCCTGGCCAGGCGTTCTTGCCGGATTGATGCTGGGTGCCTGGATCATCTGGCGCCAGATACCGCTGCGTCGACCCTTGGGCATTGCGATGAGCGTCGGTCTGGCGCTGTGGCTGGGCGGCAACCTGCTGCTGCAAGCATTGGAGCAGGGTACGCGACTGCCCGACCTGCAGGTTCAGGACGCCCAGGGCCGCACGGTGAACCTGCGCGATTACGCTGGTCAGCCACTGGTGGTGAACCTCTGGGCCACCTGGTGTCCGCCGTGCCGCCGCGAGATGCCGGTGCTGATGCAGGCCCAGCAGAGTGAGGCAGGAGTGACCTTCTTGTTCGTCAATCAGGGCGAGAGTGCGGAGCGGGTAGCCGATTTCCTGGCCGAGCAGAACCTGACGCTCGACAACCTGCTGCTTGATGGTTCGGTGCAACTGGGACAGATGGTCGGTTCGCGGGCCTTGCCCACCACGTTGTTCTACGACGCCGCAGGGCGTCAGGTCGGCAGCCACCTGGGCGAGTTGTCGCATGCCAGCCTGGCGCGGGCGCTGGTAGCGTTACAGCCGGAGTGAGGCGTCAATATAGCCACAGATCCTCGCCGGCGTCCTTGAGCTGTTGATAGACGCGATCCAGGTCGTCACGCAGGCGTTCGGCGTTGGGAGCGTGGCGGGAGAAGATCAGTCGCAGTGGCAGGCGCTGCACTTCGACGAACGGTAGATCGCCCATGGCCAAGGCGCGTTTGGCTTGTTCGACGGGAGTCTGATAGTCCAGCAGGTAGTCGCCGCGTCGACGTTCCAGCATTTCCAGGGCCGAGGTATGGCTGGACGTGCGATGACGGGTGATCTGGCGGGCCGGATCTTCCAGCCACTGATTGACGTCCTGCCAGTAGCTGTAACCGGTAATCAGGATCACCCCACGCCCCTGCAGATCGTCCGGCAGGTGCGGTGGTGGAGTGTCGGGGCGAAAGTACAGGTTGAGGGTGATTTCGCCCAGCAGATGGCGGCCTTCCAGGGTGTGATCGGCCAGCTCAGTCTTGCCGGGGGCGCCGGGCCATATCTGCACGCTGCCATCCTGCAGGCCGCTGTACAGACGAGCGCCGGGGTAGGAGCGAAACTCGGCCTGGTAGCCGGCCTGCTCCAGCAGGCGTGCAGTCAGCTCCAGGCCAGAGCCGCTAGGTTGGCCCTGGGCGTCCGTATAGGAATAGGGGGGGAATTCGTAATAGCCGACATGAATGCGTTGCTTGGCTTCGGCCGTGTGAGCAACGGGCAGCCATAGCAGGGTGATGAGTATCAGGCAGAAGCGTCTTGGCATCCGGGTATCGCGGCTCTTCGCCGTCTTGTCGTTATTGGGTCGTGCCCTTCGAGCATGGACAAGTCTTGGCGGGCTTGTCCAGTCCGGTTCCGCTTATTCGTGGCTGGGCAGGAAAAAGCGGCCGATGACCGGCAGGTGATCGGAAATGCCCAACGTGTCGTGCTGGCGTACCTGGCTGGCGAGCGGGGTGAGGCGTGGGCTGTAGAACAGGTAGTCGAGGGTGCGATCCGGACCTTTGGCGGCGGGGTCGTTGGGGTAGTGGGTGTACCAGTCTGCCTGCCGCGTTCCGCTGGATTGTTGCAGGCTGGGAATCATCGGGTAGCGTCTGGCGAGATCCTGCAGCTCGCTGTCGGAGGCATACCAGCCACGCTGATCCTCGGGCAGATGCTGGAACTGACCAGGCGGCAGCAGGTTGAGGTCGCCGCCCAGCACCCACGGTGTTCCTGCGCTCTGCAATTGCTGCAGCAGGCCGTCGGTCATGGCCACCTGGCGCTGCATGGTGTCATCGCCTTGGGCGAAGGCATCGAAGTGGGTATTGATCATGACCAGTTCGCCGCTGCCACGAATCGGCAGATAGCTGATCAGCAAGGCGCGCTTGAGTTGGAACTGGCGGCTCAGCGGGTCGCTGCCGGGAATCGGCAATTGCACTCGCTCGGCGCGGGCTATCTGGAAGCGGCTGAGGGTTGCGAGCTTCATGCCGACGCTACCGAGAATACGCGGGTGTGGCACGAAGCCGGATTTCCAGTAGAAGGCCTGGCTGGCGCAGGGGTAAAGGTCGGCCAGGCGTTCCTGCAGCAGCGCCAGTTGATCCTGGTAGTCGCTGGCCCTGGCGCCGTCATGCAGCTCCTGTAGCAGTACCACGTCGGGCTGCTCGTCACGCAGGACGCGCACCACTTCATCGAGCGTGGTCGCCAGGTCTTCGCGGCTGGGGCGTTCGTCCGGGCCATCGCCGCCAGGCAAGTCGTACCAGAACACGTAGCGCTTGCCGGCCAGGTACTGCACGTTCCAGGTCATCACCTTCAGTGCCTGGCCCGGTTGCAGCTTGGCGGTCTGGGCGTTGCAGCTCAGCACTGCGTCCTCACGCGCGGCCGGGCGCCAGGTCAGCGTGTAGAGCAGGATGAGAAGAATGCCGAAAAGCACCGCGAGGGTGAGCAGGAACAGGCGCAGCGGACGGGACAGGGACATGGCGACGCGGGCGACTATGCTGGGAGGAGGCGAGGATACCCCAGTGCGTTGCATCGGCCCAGGCATGTTGAGCCCCACTTCCCAGAGGTTCGCGGCGCCTGGGGACAGTCCCGAAGTGCTGAAGTACCATGCCGCAATACGCGAAAAGCAAGGTGTTCCTGTCGTGTGGTGGCTCGGTAAACCATGAGGTTCTGGAGATTCTGATGCGTGTCTGGCTGTTGATCCTAGCGCTGCTCGCGCCGTTGTGCCGGGCAGGCGAGGGCGAGTCGCTGAAGGTAATGACGGATCTGTGGCCGCCGTTTCGCATGGAGGACGAGGCCGGCCAACTGCGCGGGCTGGACATCGACCTGTTGAATGAGTTGTCGCGTCGTACCGGCATACGCTTCGATGTGCAGCGTGCGCCCTGGGCGCGCGGTTTGGCGGCATTGGATCAGGGCACGGCCGATTTGATGACCGGCCTGGCGAAAACGCCGGATCGCGAGCGTTACATCCATTACCTGGATATGCCGTATTACGCGTGCTCGCCACGTTTCTACGCCAGCCCTTCGGTGGCGGTGCGCTTGAATGACTACTCGACATTGCGCGGGCTGCGCATCGGCTATGTGCTGGAGTCGGTTTACTTCCAGCCGTTCGACGGCGATGAGCAACTGAACAAGGTCGGCGTGAGTAACGAAAGCCAGTTGCTCGAGATGTTGGCGCGTGGCCGTATCGATGCCCTGGTGGGAACCGATTGCCAGGTCGACTATGCCTTGCTCGATCCCGAACTGGCGGGGCGCATCGTCAAGGCCGCCTATCAACCGGATGCCCGCACCGAGCTCTATATCGGGTTCTCGCGCCAGCGCCTGGCGCGCATGCCGCAGCTGGCTGCTGCCATCGAGAATCTGCTGCGCGAGGGCTGGATTGCCCGCGCAGCCCTGCGCTACCAGGCGGTGGTGGCGGGTCAGTAATGACGCGCTATGAGTGATCGTGTGGTTCGCTGTACAGCGCCTGTGCCAGCGCCATATCCCAGTAGGCAGCCTCGACCTTGTGGCCGTCCAGATCACACACGAAACAGCCGTAATAGGGCTCGCCATAGTCCAGGCGTGGGCCGGGCAGGCCTTCGTCGGTCGCTCCAGCTTCGAGAGCCGCCTGATGGAAGGCGTGTACCGAGGCCTTGTCCGGTGCGACGAAGCCAAAGTGGCTGCCATTGCCCTGGGTCGCGGGCTGGCCGTTGATCGGGGTTTGCACCCAGAACTCCGGGTACTCGCGGCCGAATGCCACAGCGCCAGGGTGGCGTATGATTTCCTTGCAGCCCAGCGTTGCCAAGACCTTGGCATAAAAGGCGCTGGCCTCCTCGAAACGATTGGTACCGATGGACACGTGAGACAGGATGCTCGGGTTGTAGTCGCTCATTGCACTCATTCCTCCTTTGCCGAAGAGGCAAGCCTAGCAGTTGGTTTCCAGCGGCCTGTCAGTCGTCATCATTATTGTGCGCCGCCTGTGGCGCAAGCAGCATGAACAGACGGAACAGCACCACCACGGCAAACAGCTGGATGAATCCATTGCCTACCTGATGCAGTACCCAGAGCAGGGTGTCGCTCTGCTTCGGCAGTGTCCACCAGTCCAGCAGCCAGAGTGGCAGCAGCACGTTGATCAGGCAGGTGAACACCGGCCAGAAACGCCCTTTGGTCAGTTCGAAGCTGCTCTGCAATGCACGCAGTGGCGGCTCCTGCTGCAGCACCAGGATCAGCTCCGAGAACGCCAGGCGAATCATGATCCAGATCCCCGGTACGATCAGCAGCGACAGACCGAGCATGATCGCCAGCGTGCTCAGGCCGACCATCAGGGCGAAAGCTGGCCACAGCTGTAAACCGGCTGCGAACAGTTGGCCATTGCCTGGCGTCTGCCCATTACTGCGCGCATGCAGGAAGAGGATCAGTGGCGCGGCGTACAGAGGATAGAACAGCACGCCGAGCAAGATGGCATAGGCCGGGTTGGCGCCCTCGCCGAGCTGCGCCGCCAGCAATGCCTGGCAGATGGCTTCGAGCAGCAATAGCGGCAGGCACAAGCGGGCAATGGCGGGCAGGTTGTGACTGAAGAAAAACCAGGCGTCGCGCAGGACGGACAAAGGACTCATCGGCAGGCTACCAGGTATCGAGGCGTGGGCGCTGATGGCCGTTCGCCAGGGTGATTGAAAGATTCAAGAGTACTCCAGCTGCGGGTTGGGCAGGGCCGCGAGCAGGCGTGGCAAATGAGCGCCCGCGACCTCCAGGGTCAGCTGCGGTGGGCCGGGTGAGTAAAGCAGGAAGTCGCAGGCGAGCACTGCGCGGTCGATCAGCAAGCTGATCCGCGCGTCATGGCCGAACGGGCAGGCGCACATCGGCACGCAGCCGGTGAGTTCGGTCAGCTCTTCGTCACTGGCGATGCGTGGGCGGCTGCCGAGCAACTGTTTGAGGTGTGCCCAGTCGGCGCGGGCACCTTCGACGCTGACCAGCATGGCGTAGCGTTGCTCGCCGATACGCAGGAACAGGCTCTTGCTCTCCACACCACGCAGGGCGAAGCGCTGGCGCACGGCATGTGCGGTCGAGTAGTCCAGTACCGGCTCGTGCTCGACCAGGCGATGGGCGATGTCCAGGCTCTGGAGCAGATCGAGATTGCGCTGGCAGAGGCGCTCTAGAGGTGTCATGGCGGCAAGGATAGGGGCTGTGAATCAGCCATGCCAGCACCGGCGAGCGCGCAGGCAGTTGGCTCTGGCATACTGGCGCGCTTAAAGCCCCATGAGGACTCCCGGTGAAGAAGATCGCCGTATTCGCCGATGTGCAGAACCTCTATTACACGGTGCGCCAGGTCTATGGCTGCCACTTCGACTACAGCGTGCTGTGGGCCGAGGTCAGTCGCCGTGGCGTGATCGTCGAGGCCTACGCTTATGCCATCGACCGGGGGGACGCCAAGCAGCAGCAGTTCCAGCAGATCCTGCGCAAGCTGGGCTTCACCGTGAAGCTCAAACCCTACATCCAGCGCAGCGATGGCTCGGCCAAGGGCGATTGGGACGTGGGCATCACCATCGATGTGCTCGATGCCGCTGCGCGGGTCGACGAGGTCGTGCTTGCGTCCGGCGATGGCGATTTCGATCTGTTGCTCGAGCGGGTGCGCAGCCAGGGTGTCGAGGCGATTGCCTTCGGCGTGCCAGGGCTGACGGCGCAGTCACTGATTCGCGCCGCCAGTTTGTACGTGCCCATCGAGGGCGACCTTCTGCTTCGTAATCATTGAGGCCAGCGTGGAATCCATCGCCGTCATCGACTTCGAAACCACTGGCGTCTCGCCGGATCAGGCCCGCGCCACCGAGATCGGCGTGGCGATCATCGAGGACGGTCGCATCGTCGACCGTTACCAGAGCCTGATGAACAGTGGCGCCTGGGTGCCGCCTTTCATCGAGCAACTCACCGGTATCAGCAACGCCATGTTGCGCAGTGCGCCGCCGTCGGATCAGGTGATGAACGAGGTGGCCGACTTCATCGGCGAGCGCCCAATGCTGGCGCACAACGCTGCGTTCGATCAGAAGTTCTGGGATGCCGAACTGGCACGCATACGCCGTCGTCGGTCGCAGCCGTTCGCCTGTTCGCTGTTGTTGTCGCGGCGCCTGCTACCCGAGGCGCCGAGCCACAAGCTGGGCAATCTAAATGTCTGGGCCGGACTGCCGGATACCGGTCGCGCCCACCGCGCCCTGGCCGATGCGGAGATGGCCGCCAACCTGACCCTGCACCTGCAGCGCCTGTTGCTCGAACGCCACGCTATCCGCGCCAGCCATGAATACCTGTGCGGCTTGCAGAAACTCTCGGCCGCCAAGGTGCGCGCGTTGCTGCGTGCCGGGTAGGGTGCGCTGCGCGCACCGCGCACCGCGCATCGGAATGGGTTCGAGGCTCGTAGTGCAATGGCTGCTTTATGGTGCGCACGGCGCACCCTACAACAGCTTGACCGCCCCGGTTTGGCCGGGGCGTTACTGCATCAGTGGTGCTCGCGGGTCGCGCGGAATTTGATATCCGGCCAGCGCTCTTCCATCAGGCTGAGGTTGACGCGGGTCGGGGCCAGGTAGGTGAGGTGGCCACCGCCGTCGACGGCGAGGTTCTCGTAGGCCTTGTCCTTGAACTCCTTGAGCTTCTTCTCGTCGCTGCATTCGATCCAGCGCGCCGACCAGACGTTGATCGCCTCGTAGGCACATTCCACCTTGTATTCCTCCTTCAGGCGGCTGGCGACCACATCGAACTGCAGCACGCCGACCGCGCCGAGAATGATGTCGTTGTTGCGCTCTGGGAAGAACACCTGGGTCGCGCCTTCCTCGGCCAGCTCCTGCAGGCCCTGGCGCAGTTGCTTGGATTTCAGCGGGTCTTTCAGGCGTACGCGGCGGAACAGCTCCGGCGCGAAGTGCGGGATACCGGTGAAGCCCAGTACTTCACCTTCGGTGAAGGTGTCGCCGATCTGGATGGTGCCGTGGTTGTGCAGGCCGATGATGTCGCCGGCGAAGGCTTCGTCCAGGTGCTCGCGCTCGCTGGAGAAGAAGGTCAGCGCGTCGGCGATCTTCAGATCCTTCTTGATGCGCACATGGCGCATCTTCATGCCTTTCTCGTAGCGCCCGGAGCAGATGCGCATGAAAGCGATACGGTCGCGGTGCTTGGGATCCATGTTCGCCTGGATCTTGAACACGAAGCCGGAGAACTTCTCCTCGGTCGGTTCGACGTTACGCTCGTGCGCGGCGCGCGGCAGCGGACGCGGCGCCCAGTCGACCACGGCGTCGAGCACCTGGTCGACGCCGAAGTTGCCCAGCGCGGTGCCGAAGAACACCGGAGTCATCTCGCCCTTGAGGAAAGCCTCGGCGTCGAACTCGTGGCAGGCGCCCTGCACCAGTTCGAGTTGGTCGACGAAGTTGTCGTAGAGGTCGCCCAGGTGTGCGCGGGCTTCGTCCGAGTCGAGCTTGTCGATGATCTTGGCTTCGGTACGCTCGTGGCCGTGACCCGGCGTGTAGACGATGATCTTGTCCTGCGACAGGTGGTACACGCCCTTGAAGTCGCGGTAACAACCGATCGGCCAGGTGATGGGGGCGGCCTTGATGTTGAGTACGGCCTCGATCTCGTCGAGCAGCTCGATGGGGTCGCGGATATCGCGGTCGAGCTTGTTGATGAAGCTGACGATGGGCGTATCACGCAGGCGGCAGACGTCCATCAGGGCGATGGTGCGTGGCTCGACGCCTTTACCGCCGTCGAGCACCATCAGCGCACTGTCCACCGCGGTCAGGGTGCGGTAGGTGTCTTCGGAGAAGTCTTCGTGGCCGGGGGTGTCGAGCAGGTTGATCATGTGCTCGCGATAGGGGAACTGCATCACCGAGGTGGTGATGGAGATGCCGCGCTGTTTCTCCATCTCCATCCAGTCGGAGGTGGCATGGCGGTCGGATTTACGCGATTTCACCGTACCGGCGACCTCGATGGCCTTGCCCATCAACAGCAGCTTTTCGGTGATGGTGGTCTTACCGGCGTCCGGGTGGGAAATGATGGCGAAGGTACGGCGCTTGGCGACTTCGGCGGCCTGGGTGGTCATGAATGCGTGCCTGGATTGAATCGTTGAGGGCACCTTGGTACCCGGAAAACTGCCGATTATACCGATAACTGCATACTCTGGCCGAGGGGCGCTGATCGGCTTTGGGGCCGCTGTGGGGCGTGCTCGAGGTTGGCCCGGAGGTGATTTGCGGATGCGTAAAAAACGCGTAAATGAATGGTTATGAAAATTATTCCCATATAGAGTAGCCGCCCGTCGCAGAGGGTCAGGGTAAGGGTGGCTCCGTCGTGTTCAAGAAAATCATCTTCCAGTTGCACTGGTTCTTCGGTATCAGCGCCGGGCTGGTGCTGGCCATCATGGGTATCACCGGCGCCCTTTATAGCTTCGAGGGCGAGATAACCCGTGCGTTGAACGCCGAGCGTTGGCAGATCCAGCCCAGCGCACAAGGGCACCTGACGCCGGGCGAGCTGGCCTCGCGAATCGAGGCCGCCACCGCTGATCGCGTTACCGGATTGTGGGTCGATGGCCGACATGATGGGCCAGGCACCGCTTTTCTCGCCCCGCCACCAGGGGAGCGGCGCGGGCCGCGCATCGTGTTCGATCCCTACACCGGCGAAGTCCTGGCTGAACCCATTGGCCAGGATTTCTTCCACCTGATGCTGATGCTGCACCGCTTCCTATCCATGGGCGAGGTCGGCAAGCAGATCACAGCCGCCAGCACCGTGGCGTTGCTGTTCTTCTGCCTGTCCGGTATCTACCTGCGCTGGCCGCGCAAGGCATTGAGCTGGCGCACCTGGTTGACCCTGGACTGGAAGAAGAAGGGCCGCAGTTTCAACTGGGATCTGCACGCGGTCGCCGGCACCTGGGCGTTGCTGTTCTATCTCTGCGCGGGGCTCACCGGCTTGTATTGGTCGTACGACTGGTACCGCGAAGGCCTGACACGCATGCTTTCCGACACGCCACCCGAGCAACGCGGGGAAGGTCGTGGCCGGGGTGGTCGCCAGGCGCCCAGCGGCCCAGCGCCGGAGGTTGACTACGACGCCGTATGGCAAGGCATCCAGCAGGCTGCCGGGCCCAAGATGATCGCCTGGAACCTGCGCCTGCCGCCCGTGGCCGGACAGCCGGCGACGGTCTTCTACATGCTCGACGATGCCGAGCATGTACGTGCTTTCAACCAGTTCCAGATCGACCCGAAAAGTGGCGAAATCAGCCGCCATGAGCGCTATGCGGAGAAGAGCTTCAAGGCGCAATTGCTGACCAGCGTCTATGCACTACATGTTGGCGAGTACTTCGGCATGCCGGGGCGCATCCTGATGATGCTGGCCACCGGGGCCATGCCGTTGTTCTTTATCACCGGCTGGCTGTTGTATCTGGATCGCCGCCGCAAGCAACGTGCCGCGCTGGCGGCGCGCGGCAAGCTGAAGGCCGACGATTCGGGCGAGGGCTGGCTGGTCGGTTTCGCCAGCCAGAGTGGTTTCGCCGAGCAACTGGCCTGGCAGAGTGCCGGACAGTTGCAGGCCGCTGGTATTCCAGTGCGGGTCGAGCCGTTGTCGCGCCTCGATGCCGACAGTCTGAGCCGCACGCAGAAGGCTCTGTTCGTGGTCAGCACCTTTGGCGACGGCGAGGCGCCTGACGCCGCCCAGGGGTTCGAGCGCAAGGTGCTTGGTGGTTCCGTGCCGCTCGGCCAACTGAGTTACGCCGTGCTGGCACTGGGTGACCGGCAGTACGAGCATTTCTGTGGTTTCGCCCGCCGCATCAACGACTGGCTGGGGTTGCAGGGCGCGCATCGCCTGTTCGACAGCGTCGAGGTCGATGCTGACGACCAGGCCGCGCTGCAACGCTGGCAACAGAATCTCAGCGAACTGACCGGTGCCGCGCCGATTCGCTTCGAGGAAGCGCCGTGGCAGAACTGGACGCTGGCCGAGCGTCGCCTGCTCAACCCTGGCAGCCAGGGCGCTGCGGTGTTCTTCATCGGCCTGACGCCGCCTGCGCAAAGCACCTGGCAGGCTGGCGACATCCTGGAGATTCGTCCGCGCCATGCACCGGCACGAGTGCAGGCCTGGTTGCAGCACTCCGGGTTTGCGGGCAACGAGGCGGTGATGCAGGACGGGCAGGCGAGCAGCCTGCTGGAGGCGTTGGCCGAACGACAATTGCCGGATAGTTTCGCTCACCTGGTCGGCCTGCACGCCCAGGCACTGGTCGATGCGTTGGTGCCGTTGGGCTCGCGTGAGTACTCCATCGCCTCGGTCGCGGCCGACGGCGTGCTGCAACTGATCGTGCGTCAGGCGGTGCAGGCCGATGGCAGCCTGGGGCTGGGTTCCGGCTGGTTGACCGAGCACCTGCCTGAAGGCGGTCAGCTGTTGGCGCGGGTGCGACGCAACAGCGGTTTCCATCTGCCGGCTGACGATCGTCCGTTGATCCTGATTGGCAATGGCACCGGCCTGGCTGGCCTGCGTTCACTGCTGCGGGCACGCACGCTGGCGGGGCAGGGGCGCAACTGGCTGCTGTTCGGCGAGCGCAACCGCGCCCAGGACTTCTTCTGTGGTGATGAGTTGCAAGCAGCGCTGAGTGCGGGCGATCTGCAGCACCTGGATCTGGCCTTCTCCCGCGATCAGGCGCAGAAGCGCTACGTGCAGGATCTGCTGAGCGAACAGGGTGAGCGTTTGCATGTCTGGCTGGCCGAAGGGGCCGCCATCTATGTCTGCGGCAGTCTGCAGGGCATGGCGGGTGGCGTCGATGCGGTGCTGCGCGAACTGCTCGGCGATGAGGCGGTGCAGGAACTGGTCGAGGAAGGACGTTACCGCCGTGATGTGTATTGATTGGGCGCGGCATTCGATGCGCTGCAACGGCGCTGAAACATGCCCGCGGCAAACTGCCTGAAAGCCCCGGCTGTTCAGCATTTCAGGACGTTTTGTGTGATATCCGGAACGAGATGAAATTAGGACGAATTTCCGGTTGATCTGAGTGGCGCATGGTCTTAAAGTCCGCGCCCGAACGTCCATGCTGGAAACGATCCATCCGGCTCAAGTACTGACGACGAGAGGTTGCCGGCCGGCTTATGGTCGGTACCGGTGATGCTCGGCGACATGCCTTGGGAAGTAGGCGAACCAAAGTGGGGAAACTGTCAGACGTTCAGGCCAGCGCGATGCGCTGCCAGCCCCGACACGTGGCGGAACCTGTAAGCGGTTCTGCTGCCCGAATCAATGTGTTCCCGGTTTTGCCATTGGAGTCCCCAGCATGTCGATCAAGGTCGAAGACTACTACGCACCCGCTACTTTCCAACGCATGAAGGCATTCGCCGATCAGCACGAAACCCCGTTCGTGGTGATCGATCGGCAGATCATCGCCGACGCCTATGACCAACTGGGCAACTGTTTCCCGTTTGCCAAGATCTATTACGCGGTCAAGGCCAACCCGGCCACCGAGATCATCGAACTGCTGCGTGACAAGGGCTCGAGCTTCGACATCGCCTCGATCTACGAGCTGGACAAGGTGATGGCCACCGGTGTTGGCCCGGAGCGCATCAGCTACGGCAACACCATCAAGAAATCCCGTGATATCCGTTACTTCTTCGAGAAGGGCGTGCGCCTGTTCGCCACCGACTCCGAGGCTGACCTGCGCAACATCGCCAAGGCGGCGCCGGGCTCGAAGATCTATGTGCGTATCCTCACCGAGGGTTCCACCAGCGCCGACTGGCCGCTGTCGCGCAAGTTCGGCTGCCAGCCGGACATGGCCCTGGATCTGCTGATCCTGGCCAAGCAACTGGGCCTGGTGCCTTACGGCATTTCCTTCCATGTTGGTTCGCAGCAGCGCGACATCGACGTGTGGGACGCGGCCATCGCCAAGGTCAAGGTGATCTTCGAGCGCCTGAAGGAAGAAGACGGCATCACCCTGAAGATGATCAACATGGGTGGCGGCTTCCCGGCCAACTACATCCAGCGCACCAATGACCTGGAAACCTACGCCGAGGAAATCACCCGTTTCCTCAAGGAAGACTTCGGTGACGAGCTGCCGGAAATCATCCTCGAGCCGGGCCGTTCGCTGATCGCCAACGCTGGCGTGCTGGTATCGGAAGTGGTACTGGTGGCGCGCAAGTCGCGTACCGCCGTCGAGCGCTGGGTGTATGCCGATGTGGGCAAGTTCAGCGGCCTGATCGAAACCATGGACGAAGCCATCAAGTTCCCGATCTGGACCGAGAAGAAGGGCGAGATGGAAGAGGTGGTGATCGCTGGCCCGACCTGCGACAGCGCCGACATCATGTACGAGAACTACAAGTACGGGCTGCCGCTGAACCTGGCCAGCGGTGACCGTCTGTACTGGCTGTCCACCGGTGCCTACACCACCAGCTACAGCGCCGTGGAGTTCAATGGCTTCCCGCCGCTGAAGTCCTACTACCTGTAAGCGCCACTGCAGGTCATCAACGCCCACCTCGTGTGGGCGTTTGCATTTCTGGCGCCATATTTTCATAACTCTCTGTATTTACAGGTGAAATACCGAGGCAGAGCCTTGCGTGAGTAGCCAATAAAGAGAGCCGACATTTTTGTTACAAAGAAGTTCATGTAAATCATTCGTAAAGATTGATTAAGACTGAGTCTCATCTACTATCGCGCGCAGTCTCAATCAGGAGTGATTCTCGTGAGCAAAAACGATAACAAGCGTGCCACCCTCCCACCACGTCGTCTGCTGGCCTCAGCCGTCAGCCTGGCCCTGTTGTCCGGCTTCGCCGTGGCCCAGGAGTCGTCAGTCGAACTGGATGACATCACCGTCCAGGGGCAAGCGGACAAAGGCTTCAAGGTCGACAAGGCATCCTCGCCGAAGCAGACCGCTGCGCTGCTCGATACACCGCAGACGGTCAACATCATTCCTGAGACCCTGTTCCGTCAGCAGAACGCCCGGACTCTGACCGATGTGCTGAAGAACACCCCCGGTATCAGCTTCGAGGCCGGTGAAAACGGTTTTGCCACCGGCACCAACAACTTCAGCCTGCGTGGGTTCAACACCAGCGGCAGCCTATTCATCGACGGCGCCCGTGACAACGGCAGCTATGCCCGTGATGTGTTCAACGTCGAACAGGTCGAGGTATTCAAGGGCCCGGCAGCCGACAATGGCCGCGGCGGTGCGGGTGGTTACGTCAATCAGGTGACCAAGACTCCGACTCTGGAAAGCTTCATCGCCGGTGGTGCCAGCTTCGGCTTCGACCAGTACGACTCCGAGCCGCGTCGTCGTGCCACCGTCGATACCAATCAGTTGATCAACGATCACGCGGCCTTCCGCCTCAACCTGCTGGTCGAGGATAGCGGTGTCGCAGGTCGTGAACATGCCGAGAAGAACAGCTGGGGCATCGCGCCGTCGGTCGCCTTCGGCCTGGGTACCGACACGCGTACCATCTTCGCCTACGAACACGTCGAGGTGAACGACCGTCCGGATCTGGGCGTGGCCGGTGTGACCCTGCGTGACAAGCTCAAGGGTGCCAATACGCCGCTCGATCCGTCGGTGTGGTCGGCTGATCGTGACAAGTACTTCGGCCTCAAGTCCGACTTCGATGACACCACCAGCGATGCGCTGATGTTCCGTATCGAGCATGACCTGGCCTCGGGGGCGGCGATCAGCAACCAGACCCGCTGGGCGCGTGTCGACCGTCAGGCGCGTTACACCCATGTGCTGGATGACGACAACAACGCCAATGCCGCGTTGGTCAACGTGCAGCGTCAGCAGTACGACCGCGTCAACACCTCGCTGAGCAACCTCACCAATTTCTCCACCCAGTTCAGCACCGGTGGTTTGCGTCACAACCTCTCGGCGGGCTTGGAGCTGAGTCGCGAGAAGTCCGAGTCTTTGGGCTTCGCGTCGCAGACGTTGCCGGGCCTGGTCGACGTGTTCGACCCGGACTGGGAGCGCAGCGCACCGGCAGCACTGGCACCGCGTGATCGCACCAAAGTGGACGTGGATACGGCCGCGCTCTACGTCTACGACACCATCGAGATCAACCCGCAGTGGCAGGTGACCGGTGGTCTGCGCCTGGAGCAGTACGAGGCGAGCATCAGCAACAAGCGCCTGGCCGGTGGTACCGCACCGGGTGACGACTTCGACGACACCGAGCTGAGCCTCGGCGGCAAGCTGGGCGTGGTGTACAAGCCGCTGCCCAACGGCAGCGTCTACGCGGCCTACGGTGTGTCCACCCAACCACCGGGTTCGTACCTGTCCAACTCGGATATCTCGCGTACCGACCAGGGCCTGCCGGCGCTGATCAAGGGCGCCGATCCGGTGCGTGCGCACAACTACGAGATCGGTACCAAGTGGGACTTCTTCGACAGCCGCCTGTCCACCACAGCCGCGCTGTTCTACACGGTGAAGAAGAAGGTGGCGATCACCGGGCTGGACGTCGGCCAAACCGGCCCGGCCACGCTCAAGGGCTACGGCGAGCAGGTGGTCAAAGGCCTGGAGCTTGGGGCCAGCGGCAAGATCACCGAGAACTGGGATGTCTTCGCCGGCATCGTCTTCATGGACAGCGAGCGCAAGCACAGCGCCTACCTGGATGACGTCCGTCGTCGTGCCAATGGCGGCGACTACGGTACCGAACTGCGCACCGATGGCGATGAACTGGCCTTCACACCCAAGGTCTCCGGCAACCTGTGGACGACCTACCGTCTGCCGGTCGGCCTGACCCTCGGGCTGGGCGCGCAACATGTCGGCTCGTCCTACCTGGGGCGTCCGGATGACGTCGAGCGTATCGTCGCCAATGGTCGCTACGGTCGTGTGCCGAGCTACACCACCTTCGCTGCCATGGCCAGTTACGAGGTCAATGCCAATGTGGATGTCAGCCTGAACGTCGACAACCTCACCAACGAGGAGTACGTCAGCTCGGCCAACTGGCAGGGCCGTCGTGCGCTGCTGGGTGACCCGCGTACCTTCACGCTGAGCACCAATTTCCGCTTCTAAGCGAGATTGGATGCTTCAGCGCCCCGGCTGTATGGCAGCCGGGGCGTTTTCATTTGCACATCAGGCTTCTGCCCGAGTGCCGCAGCCCCTTAGAATCATTCGCGATGGCGAATGGCCTTGGAGACTCCCCGATATGATGCTGAGCATTCCCGATGTGCTGAGCGCCGAACAACTGCAGCAGTGCCGCACGGCGCTGGAGGCCGGCAACTGGCAGGATGGTCGGCTCACGGCCGGGCATCAGGCGGTGAGCGTCAAGGCCAACCAGCAGCTTGCTCAGGATGATCCGCTGACCCAGCAGCTGGGGGATTTCATTCTTGCGCGACTCGCCCAGCACCCACGTTTCATGGCCGCCGCGCTGCCGCTGAAAGTGGTGCCGCCGCGCTTCAATCGCTACGCTGGCGGCGGTGCCTATGGCGATCACATCGACAATGCCGTATTCAGCGTGCCAGGCACGCCACATCGGATTCGTGCCGACCTCTCGGCCACCTTGTTCTTCAGCGAGCCGGATGAGTACGAAGGTGGCGAGCTGGTGGTGCAGGACACACGCATCAAATTGCCCGCTGGCCACCTGATCCTTTATTCCAGCGGCAGCCTGCATCGGGTCGAACCGGTGACCCGTGGTGCACGCCTGGCTTCGTTCTTCTGGGTACAGAGCCTGGTGCGTCAGGATGACCAGCGCGGCGTGTTGCTGGAGCTCGATGACAGCATCCAGGCGCTGCGTCAGCAGGTGCCGGATAGCCCTGAGCTGGTGCGCCTGACCGGGATCTACCACAACCTGTTGCGGCAATGGTCGCAGACCTGAGTTTGACCTGTGGCCCTGATGCAATCCTGGCCACGAATTCAACGATGTCTTCCACGCACCAATGTGCCGAGAAATGCCATGCCCTTGCCCACGCTGCAGCAGATCCCGTCGACCATCGCTGCCGTCGCCGACTACGAGCCCTACGCCCGTGAGCGTATGAGCGAGCAGGCCTGGGCCTACCTCGCCGGTGGCGCTGCCGATGAACTGACTCTGGCGGACAACCGGGCGGCGTTCGAGCGTCTGCGTCTGCGCGGTCGGGTGCTGCAGGATCTCAGTGGCGGTAATACGCGTCTGCGCCTGTTTGGGCAGGACTTCGCTCATCCAATCTTTCTCGCCCCGGTGGCCTATCAGCAACTCGCCCATCCCGAGGGCGAACTGGCCAGCGCCCTGGCCGCCTCTGCGCTGGGTGCCGGGATGGTGGTCAGCACCCAGGCCAGCGTCGGGCTGGAAGCCATCGCCGCGCAGGCCCAGTCGCCGTTATGGTTCCAGCTGTATATCCAGCCTGATCGTGATTTCACTGCCACCTTGATCCGGCGTGCAGAAAGCGCCGGCTACCAAGCCCTGGTGCTGACGGTGGACGCGCCGGTCAACGGCGTGCGCAACCGCGAACAGCGTGCGGGTTTCGCCCTGCCGGCAGGTGTGGAGGCGGTCAACCTGCGGGGCATACGGCCTTTGCAGGCCCAGGCTGATCCACAGAGCAGCAGCCTGCTGCTGGGCGGCCCGCTATTGGCCGCAGCGCCGACCTGGAGCGACCTGGTTTGGCTGCGTGCCCAGACGCGCTTGCCGATCCTGCTCAAGGGCATCATGAATGGCGTCGACGCCGAACAGGCTCTGGCAGCGGGGATGGATGGCGTGATCGTTTCCAACCATGGCGGCCGCACCCTGGATGGCCTGCCAGCAACCATCGATGTGCTGCCAGAGGTGGCTGCCGCAGTGCGGGGGAGGGTGCCGTTGTTGCTCGATGGCGGCATTCGTCGGGGCAGCGACGTCCTCAAGGCGCTGGCTTTGGGCGCGGATGCGGTGTTGGTCGGTAGGCCCTATGTATTTGCTCTGGCTGCTGCGGGAGCCGTCGGTGTCGCGCATGTGCTGCAATTGCTGCGCGCCGAACTGGAAGTGGCCATGGCCCTGACCGGGTGCGCCGATCTGGCCAGCATCGGCCCGGATGTGATCTGGCGCCCTGCTGCTCGCTAGACAACCGTTCTCTCACATGGCCAACGTACGTGCCTTGTCGAGTCGGCTACGGCATGACGATGCATGATCTGTCGCTTATGTGTGCAGTGATGTAGCGTCCACCTGCAAGGTCGACAGTCGCTAGAAAGCAGAACGCCAGCCCGAGGGCTGGCGTTTTGCTTGATGTGGCAGGGGTCAGAATTCGATGACCGCCGACAGCCACAGGCGGCGACCTTCCTCCATTACACCCGTGGTGGACTGGGTGCTCTGGATGTAGTCCGTACCGTATGCCGTGCCGTTGGCTGCACCACTGTTGGCATAGGTGGTATAGGCCTTGCCTTTGACGAAGTCCTTGTCGAGCAGGTTGTAGATCGCTGCGTTGAGCGTCACGTTCTCCGAGGCTTTGAACGAGCCACCCAGGTGGAACAGGGTATAGGCCTTGGTGTTCTTGCCGAGGGTGTCGTAGATCGACTGGTTGGTGGAATAGCTGCCGTTGGTGTTGGCCAGGTTTTCGTACTTCGAGGTAAAGCGAGCACGTTCGCCACGGTATTCGCTCTTCAGCCAGAGGTTGAGGCGATCGGTGGTCTGCCAGGCCAGTTTGGCATTGGCCAGGTGTTCCGGCGTATTGGTCAGCGGCTCACCCTTGTTGTCGCCGCTCTTCTGCTCGCTGTCGGTGTAGGTGTAGTTGGCACTCAGTGTCCAGGCCGGCGCAAAGTTCCAGCTGGCAGCCAGCTCCAGACCTTGGGTCACCGCCTCGTCGATGTTGATCTGCTGGGCACAGGTGCCACCGTTGTTGCCGGCGCACAGAGGGTTGGACACCGGGTCACCGGTTGCGATCTTGTCCTTGAACTTGTTGTGGAACAGCGTGGCGTTGGCGTTGAATCCCTCCAGGCTGTCGAAGTAGACACCGAACTCGGTGCTGGTGGTGGTCTCGGGCTCCAGGTTCGGGTTGCCGATGGTGATGACAGTACCCTGGCCGGTGACACCGTTGATGCCGCCATGCAGGTCGTTCAGATCTGGGGTTTTGTAGCCACGGCTGATACCACCTTTCATGGTCCAGTTGTCGGTGGTGTTCCATACCAGATAGGCGCGTGGGCTGACGTGGCCGCCGAAGGCCTCGTGATCGTCATAGCGAGCGCCCAAGGTCAGTGCCAGATCATCACGCAAACGCCATTCGTCCTCGGCGAACAACGCCCAGGTCTTCTGTTCGAATGTGGTCTGAGCAATACCGTCGGTCATTTCGGCTTTCCACCATTGACCGCCGACAGTCGCTATGTGGGATTCGCCAATCGGTGCTACGAACTTGCTGTCGAGAACCAGGTTGGTGGTTTCCAGCTCCCGGTCATCGCCGCCGATTGCGCCCGGAACTGCAGTTGGGACTCCGATAGTACCGGGGATGGTGCG
Source organism: Pseudomonas mendocina (assembly GCF_003008615.1). Taxonomy (NCBI): domain Bacteria; kingdom Pseudomonadati; phylum Pseudomonadota; class Gammaproteobacteria; order Pseudomonadales; family Pseudomonadaceae; genus Ectopseudomonas; species Ectopseudomonas mendocina. Next base: position 1,179,370 of record NZ_CP027657.1, on the reverse strand, counting down.
CCCGATGGTTTCGGTGGTGTTGTGCATCAGGCTCGATTCGAGCGTTCCGGCTTGGAAGCGTGCGGTGTGCGTGAGCGCGATCTGTTCACGTTCGAAGCGCAACTCGTCGTCGTAGCCGGCAGCATTGGTGCTCGGGGCGGTACAGGCATTGTTGAGACCATCGAGTGTGCCTAGCTGGCACTCGTCGTTGTTGTAAACCTGACGGCCACGTTCGACATCCAGCGCGAAGTCATGATCCTCGTGAGGCGTGAGGGTGAGGCGCGCACCCAGGGTATTGTTGCGACCTTCCACGGGAGAGGGGCCGCGCTTGCTGACTTCTACGCCGTTGCCATAGCTCAGATCCGACTCTTCGCGGTTGAACAGGCTGCCGCGAACCTGCAAGCCCAGCAGGTTATCGACCAACGGGCCGCTGGCGTAGAGGCTGGTGTTGCTGGTTTCGCCGAAGTCGCGGTTTTCCTGGAAGGTGTGATCCAGGGTCAGCGAGCCCGTCCATTCCTTGCCCACTTTGCGGGTGATGATGTTGATCACGCCGCCCATGGCGTCGGAACCATAGAGGGTCGACATTGGGCCACGAATTACCTCGATCCGCTCGATGGCCGACATCGGCGGCATGAAGCTGGTGGAGGTTTCGTTGAAGCCGTTTGGGGTGACGTTGCCGGCTGCATTCTGGCGGCGGCCATCGATCAGAATCAGGGTGTACTGGCTGGGCATACCGCGGATGCTGATGTTCAGGCCGCCGGTCTTGCCGGTGCCCTGGCCGATGTCGATACCTTCCACATCCCCCAGCGCTTGCGCCAAGTTGTTGTAGCGCTTCTGCTGCAGTTCCTCACGGCTGATTACGCTGATGCTGGCGGGGGCTTCGGTGATCTTCTGCTCGAAGCCGGAGGCACTGACAACCACGTCGCCGAGGGCGATGGGCTCGTTGGCCTGGGCGCCAAAACTGGCGGCCAAGGCAATGGCACTAGCCAAGGCGGTGCGGGAATTGAGGGCGGACATCGATCTACTCCTGGCGGTAAGAGGGTGCAGTCGGAACGGTTGCGAACGGCCGGGATGATAGTGATTTGCATATAAGGTTCAATTGCGGATGATATTGAGACCTGCGCTATGTGGCTGGAGAGCCCGCAGTGACTGGGCTGCAGGCAGGTGTAAATTTTGTAAATACGATTAATTCTCGAATGTGAGAAGGGCTTTGCGGATGCATGTCGGGCACTCTAAGCTGCCGGCATGAACCGCATTCTTCTCAACTGCGACATGGGCGAAGGCTTCGGTGCCTGGCGCATGGGCGATGATGAATTGGCCATGCCGCTGATCGATCAGGCCAATCTGGCCTGTGGTTTCCATGCGGGTGATCCACTGATCATGGCGCGTAGCGTCGAGCTGGCCGTAGCGCACGGCGTGAGCGTGGGCGCGCATCCCTCCTATCCCGATCTGCAAGGTTTCGGTAGGCGCCATCTGCAGTGCTCGCCAGAGGAGGTTCGCGCTCTGGTGCTGTACCAGATAGGCGCACTGGATGCCTTCTGTCGTGCTGCCGGCTGCCAACTGGCGTACGTCAAACCGCACGGTGCGCTGTATAACGATCTGGTGCGTGACGATGCGCTACTGCGAGCGGTACTCGATGCTTGTGCGAGTTACCGCAAGGGTCTGCCGCTGATGGTGTTGGCGCTTGCTGACAATGATCGGGAACTGCGCCTGGCCGATGAAGCCGATGTACCGCTGATGTTCGAGGCCTTCGCGGATCGGGCCTATCTGGCCGATGGGCAACTGGCTCCGCGCCGGCTCAGTGCCGCGGTGCACCAGGATCCTGAGCGCATCCTGAGTCAGGCGTTGGCCATCGCCCGAGGCGAAGCCTTCGATGATATCGATGGCAAACCGCTGCTCTTGCGAGCCGACAGCCTTTGCGTGCATGGCGACAACCCCGAGTCGCTAGCGGTGTTGCGCCGTTTGCGCGCCCGCCTGGATGCACTCTGAACGCCTAATCAGGCTGCCAGTCCAGGCTCAGCTCTTCCTGCCAGGCGAAGCGTTCGAAGTGACTGCCGACAACGCCCTGCAGGCGTTGCAGGTCATCGCTGCTTGCACTTTCCACCTGCAGACGCAGCCCCTGATTTTCTGCCTTCAAGGTGGCCAGGCCAGAGGTGAACTCGATGCGCCCCTGCTGTTCGTCGAAGCTGACCGGAATCTTGTGCGCGAAGTGCTTGCACAGTCGGCTGATGTAGCGGGCCGGGGTATCGGTAGCGACGAAGGCGCTGCTGCTGAATGTACGCATGGGAGTTCCTTTTTCGTGTGATTCATGCCCAGCCCTACCGCGGTAGGGCGCGGCAAGGCTCAGTAAGCCAGGGTGAAGCGTTGACGGATATGTTGCGGCTGCTCTGCTTCGTCGATCAGCGCCACGGCCAGGTCGGCAACCGAAACACTGCCTGGTTCATCGCCATTCATCAGCAACTCATCCTGGCCGAGACGGAACTTGCCGGTGCGTGGGCCTGGAACGAGCAGGGCCGCTGGCGAGAGAAAAGTCCACTCCAGCTCTTGCTCACCGCGCAGGATTTCCAGCGCCTGGCGCGCGCCTTCGGCGCCTTCCTTGTACTCGGCTGGGAAGTCCGGTGTATCGATCAATTGCACGCCGGGCGCAACGTACAGACTTCCGGCGCCACCGACCACCAGCAGGCGCTTGACTCCGGCCAGCTTGCTGGCGGCAATAATCGCGCGGCTGCCGGCGATGAACTGCTCGCGAATATCCGCAATACCCCAGCCTGGGTTGAAGGCGCTGATAACCACGTCATGTCCACGCAACTGCTCGGCCAGCGCTACGCTGTCGTGCACGTCTGCCTGCACGGTAGTCAACTGAGGGTGTACGGCCAGTTTTTGCGGGTGGCGTACCAGCGCCGTGACCTGATGGCCGCGGTTCAGTGCTTCCTGCAGCAATGGCGCACCGACATAGCCGGTGGCGCCGATCAGAGCGATCTTCATGGGGAAACCTCGAATAGTGACGGTGAACACATCATCGCTGCTGGATAAACACGAGAAAAAGTGGCCTGATGCACTTGAATAATTAAGTAGAGCTTCATAATGGAACAGCTCAAGCGCATGGCGCTGTTCGCCACGGTGGTTGCAAAGGGGTCGATGGTCGGTGCTGCCGAAGTGCTGGGCATGACGGCGTCCGCCGTCAGCCAGCAGATCCGTCGACTGGAAGAGGCTACGGGCGTCACGTTGCTGCACCGCACGACGCGCAAGCTGACCCTGACCGAGGCGGGGGCGACTTTTTACGAGAGCTGCCAACAGATCGTCGAGTTGGCGCAGCAGGCCGAGCAGCGTCTTGCCGAGCAGCGCGATGCGCCGGTGGGGGAGTTGCGTGTCGCCGCGCCGGTCGGGTTTTCCGGGCCATTGCTGTGCGAGGCGTTGGCGCCGCTGCTCAGTGCTCATCCAGGGTTGAGCCTGAGCCTGTTCTTTCAGGATGAGCAGATCGATCTGATCGAATCACGCATCGACCTCGCCATTCGTGTCGGTCGTCAGGAGGACTCCAGCCTGGTTGCCCGCTACGTGACGGATTGGCGGATGTTGCTATGTGCTGCTCCGGCCTATCTGGCACGTGCCGGCTGGCCCAGCGAGCCGCAGCAATTGTTGAAGCTGGACTGGATCGGCCTGCACCTCGAGCGCAGTCAGCATCTGACGCTGCATGGTCCTGCCGGGGCGCAGCAGCGCCTGCGTCTGGAGACGCGGATCAGCTGCAACAACATTCTCGCGGCACGCCAGTTCACCCTGGCGGGTATGGGCGTGTCGTTGCAGCCTGAGCCGGAAGTCCGTGATCTGCTGGCCAGCGGTGAGCTGCTGCCGTTGCTGCCGGACTGGCAACTGGAACCCATCGGCTTGCATATCGTGACGCCGCGGCGCGATGCGCAACCGGCAAAGGTGCGCTACGCCATCGAGGCGCTCCGGCGTCATCTGGTCAGTGCATGACGATCAACAGTCGGCATCCGCCTCAGGCTGTGCGAGGATGGGCCGCAATTATTCCCTCGGCCAGAAAGGACCCGTGATCCACACCGATGAAGACGCCCAAACGTATTGAACCCCTGGTCGAGGACGGCCTGGTGGACGAGGTGCTGCGACCGCTGATGAGCGGCAAGGAAGCAGCGGTCTATGTGGTGCGCTGCGGCGATGAGCTGCGTTGCGCCAAGGTCTACAAGGAGGCCAACAAACGTAGTTTCCGCCAGGCGTCCGAGTATCAGGAGGGGCGCAAGGTGCGCGGTAGCCGTCAGGCTCGCGCCATGGCCAAGGGCAGCAAGTACGGCCGCAAGGAGCAGGAGCAGGCCTGGCAGAATGCCGAAGTCGCCGCACTGTTCCGCTTGGCAAGCGCTGGCGTGCGAGTGCCCAAACCCTATGACTTTCTCGATGGCGTATTGCTGATGGAGCTGGTGGGTGACGGTGAAGGTGACGTTGCGCCACGGCTCAATGACGTCGACCTGCATCCGGATGACGCGCGTGAGTTCCACGCCTTCATGATCCAGGAAATCGTCAAGATGCTCTGCGCCGGCCTGGTGCATGGTGACCTGTCCGAGTTCAACGTGCTGCTCGGCCCTGAAGGCCCGGTGATCATCGATCTGCCACAAGCCGTGGATGCGGCTGCCAACAACCATGCCTTCAGCATGCTCGAGCGGGATGTGCGCAACATGGCCGAGTACTTCGGTCAATTTGCACCCGAATTGAGGTTCACCAAATACGCCAAGGAAATGTGGGCGCTCTACGAGGCCGGCAAACTGCAGCCAGATACACAGTTGACCGGTGAGTTCGCCGAGCCTGAGGACGCCGCCGATATCGACGCGGTTATGCGCGAGATCAAGGCCGCGCTGGCCGAGGAAGCGAAGAAGCAGGCCCTGCTCAACGCCGAAGACGAACCCAAGGATGCCGAACCGATCCCGCCCTGGATGCGTTGATCAGGTATTTGCCGAGGGCTCCGATCCGTAGGGTGCACTGTGCGCACCTGTGAACGGTGAAATCCGGGGATGCGTTTGCATCCCCGGATTGCATCCGGGCTACGGGGTGTCTTTACTGCGATGCGAACACATCGGCTCGCCGCAGCCTACACCCTGTTCAAGCCCTTTCAGGATCGGACAGTCCGGCCGGTTGTCACCCTGACAACTGGCCGCCAGCTCCACCAACGTATCGCGCAGCGCACTCATCTCGGTGATCTTGCGTTCCAACTCGGCGATATGCCCCTCGGCCAGCGCCTTCACATCGGCACTGGCACGCTGCTTGTCCTGCCACAGCGCCAGCAGCTTACCGACTTCCTCCAGCGAAAAGCCCAGATCCCGCGCCCGCTTGATAAAGGCCAGGCGGTGCACATCGCCCGCGCTGTACTGCCGATAGCCACTTTCCGACCGCCCAGCATGGGGCAGCAGGTCGATGGACTCGTAGTAGCGAATCATCTTGGCGCTAAGGCCGGTGTGTTTGGCGGCTTGGCCGATGTTCATATGAAAACTCTCGCCATTGAGTCGTTGCGCAGGATAACGCTAGACGCCTGTGTTGGAGCTTGTTGACTCCAAATCAACCAGTCGGTTGGTTGGGCCATTTGCCTGTAGGCGCTCACGGATTATCTGAGGCCACTGGCTACGCGAGCGGCGTTTGGCCATGGCGTAGGTGAAGTTCTGAAAGGCATTGAGTGGCGCTAAAAAGAGGCTGCCGACCAACAGCACGAAGTCAGAACCACTCAGGAAGTTACGGCCATCATTGGCTTGGTACTGTTCCTTGATGTCACGCCACTGCAGGCGCGTCCAGTGGCCACGACGCTTGCGTACGGCCAGCAGGCTCTGATTGAACTCGGGCGAGTCACTGGGCTGCCCTTGCTGATCGAACCATGGGCCATTGTCCATATAGGCCCGAAGGTATTCCCAGAACCCCAATTGCATCTCCAGGCTCTTGCCAATGGGCGAGCCTAGGTTTATCACCACCTGATCCTGAGGATGGCCATAGCGATGCAACAGGGCTTCGAGTGCGGCATGTCGCATGCCAGCCGTGTAGGGGCCCACTGTTCCATAGCCGTAGGTGGCAGCGGCAATACCATCCCAGGGGGCGTGATAAATCTCGCCTTCTTGCTCGAAGTACAGCTCGCGGGTGCGGCGATTGAACAGGATGGGGAGTGGCATGGGGCGTAGGACTTCCCAAAAGAAAGCTATCAATGTGATGGAAAAGACAATAGTAAATAACTTGAGAGCCCATTGAAGATCACCCTCAACTAACAAGGGAAGGATGGCTAACAGGCTAAAAAATACCCCCCCCCTCCTAATACTCCCGTTAGCATTCCGCGATCAGCGCTATCCCCATGTTCGATGGCAAGATAGTGCTCCGTCTGTTCCTCTACTTCCGGCATACACATCAAGGGGGCGCCGGTAGGTTGATCGGCACGGAGTAGGCGGCTGTCCGGTAGCTGGGCGAGCCGTTGGGCAAAAGGGTGGTCGGTCGCGGTGTTCATGATCAGCTCAGGTCGATATCGATAGGCGCCAGATACAGTCCTTCGATGGGTTGGTAGGTCAGGCTGCCGCGGATGGCGATGAGTTTCTCGACGTCCTCGTGGTAGGCACGGCGCAGGCGTGCGCTGCCATCGGCTTCGGGTTGTACGCGGGTGACAACGTCGAGATCGAGTGGAATAGGGTCGTCCTCCCCCCCCCAGACCAGTGGTATGCAACGTTTGGCAGAACCAGTGAGACCGGCGGAACGTTGCCACTCCTCGTAACCGTCGAAACTGACCATGCCTTGCCATCTAGGCTCGGCCTTGCTCCAGATCCACCAGCCGAGTGGTCGGGCCATCGCCACGCAAGCGCTCACGAATCATTTGCGGCCACTGGCTACGCGAGCGGCGTTTGGCCATGGCGTAGGTGAAGTTCTGAAAGGCATTGAGTGGCGCTAAAAAGAGGCTGCCGACCAACAGCACGAAGTCAGAACCACTCAGGAAATTGCGACCGTCGTTGGCTTGATATTGCTCCTTGATGTCGCGCCATTGCAGGCGCGTCCATTGTCCACGGCGTTTGCGCACGGCCAGCAGGCTCTGATTGAACTCAGGCGAGTCACTGGGTTGCCCTTGCTGATCGAACCATGGGCCATTGTCCATATAGGTGCGCAGGTATTCCCAGAACCCCAACTGCATCTCCAAGCTCTTGCCAATAGGCGAGCCAAGGTTGATCACCACCTGCTCCTGAGGGTGGCCATAGCGATGCAGCAGGGCTTCGAGTGCAGCATGGCGCATGCCAGCCGTATAAGGGCCGACCGTGCCATAGGCATAGGTGGCGGCGGCAATGTCGTCCCAAGGGGTGTGGTAAATCTCGCCTTCTTGCTCGAAGTACAGCTCGCGGGTGCGGCGGTTGAGCAAGATGGGAAGTGGCATGGGGCGCAGGATTTCTAGTAGAAAAGGAATCACTGTGCATGTTATGGCAACAAAGAATGCCTGGGCAGCACTTTGAGTATGTCCGTTTAATAAGGCAATCATGGCCATAATGAAAAGAAAGCATCCCAGCCCCCCCAGCGCCCCCGTCCACATCCCTCGATCAGCACTATCACCATGCTCGATAGCCAGATAGTGCTCCGTCTGTTCTTCCACTTCCGGCATGCACATCAAGGGGGCGCCGGTAGGTTGATCGGCACGGAGTTGGCGGCTGTCCGGTAGCTGGGCCAGGCGTTGGGCAAAAGGGTGGTCGGTCGCGGTGGTCATGATCAGCTCAGGTCGATATCGATAGGCGCCAGATACAGCCCTTCGATGGGTTGGTAGGTCAGGCTGCCACGGATGGCGACAAGATCCTCTACGTCCTCGTGGTAGGCACGGCGCAAGCGCACGCTGCCATCGGCTTCGGGTTGTACGCGGGTGACAACGTCGAGATCGAGTGGAATAGGGTCGTCCTCCCCCCCAGACCAGCGGTATGCAACGTTTGGCAGAACCAGTGAGACCGGCGGAACGTTGCCACTCCTCGTAACCGTCGAAACTGACCATGCCTTGCCACCTAGGCTCGGCCTTGCTCCAGATCCACCAGCCGACTGGTGGGGCCATCTGCACGCAAGCGCTCACGAATCATCTGCGGCCACTGGCTGCGTGCACGGCGTTTGGCCATGGCGTAGGTGAAGTTTTGAATGGCGTTGAGTGGTGCCAAAAAGAGACTGCCGACCAACAGCACGAAGTCAGAGCCACTCAGGAAGTTACGGCCATCATTGGCTTGATACTGTTCCTTGATGTCACGCCACTGCAGGCGCGTCCAGTGGCCACGGCGCTTGCGTGCGGCCAGCAGGCTATGGTTGAACTCGGGCGAGTCACTGGACTGCCCTTTCTGATCGAACCATGGGCCATTGTCCATATAGGTGCGCAGGTATTCCCAGAACCCCAATTGCATCTCCAGGCTCTTGCCTGTAGGCGAGCCTAGGTTGATCACTACCTGCTCCTGAGGATGGCCATAGCGGTGCAGCAGGGCTTCGAGTGCGGCATGGCGCATGCCAGCCGTATAAGGGCCGACCGTGCCATAGGCATAGGTGGCTGCGGCGATAACGTCCCAGGGTGTGTGGTAAATCTCGCCTTCTTGCTCGAAGTACAGCTCGCGGGTGCGGCGGTTAAGCAGGATGGGGAGTGGCATGGGACGTAGGACTTCCCATACGAATGGAATGGTAAAGAGGGCAAGTGCAAATAACAGGGTGGTTAGAGCTGGTTCAGGTCGATGATCCAAGTAGAAAGCCAGGGAAAAGGCGCTACAAAAAAGACCGGCTACCCCCCCCAACGCTCCAGTTAGCATCCCTCGATCAGCACTATCACCATGCTCGATAGCCAGATAGTGCTCCGTCTGTTCTTCCACTTCCGGCATGCACATCAAGGGGGCGCCGGTAGGTTGATCGGCACGGAGTAGGCGGCTGTCCGGTAGCTGGGCCAGGCGTTGGGCAAAAGGGTGGTCGGTCGCGGTGGTCATGATCAGCTCAGGTCGATATCGATAGGCGCCAGATACAGCCCTTCGATGGGTTGGTAGGTCAGGCTGCCGCGGATGGCGATGAGTTTCTCGACGTCCTCGTGGTAGGCACGGCGCAAGCGCACGCTGCCATCGGCTTCGGGTTGTACGCGAGTGCCGATGTCCAGATCGAGTGGAATAGGGTCATCTTCCCCCCAGACTAGGGGCACGCAACGGGTGGAAAGGCCTCTAAGGCCCAACGAGCGTTGCCATTCTTCATGGCCGTCGAAGCTGACCATACCTTGCTTGTACTCACGCTGGCCAGGCAGGCGCAGCACCAGGCGCAGTTCATTGATCAGGCCCGAGCGCGGGTTGATGTCGTTCCAGCGTTCGAGCTTGAGGCTGACCGGCAAGACGATGCGGTAGAACTCGCGCATGCTCTGGTTGAAGTCGCCAGACCAGTCCGCCGGGCGCGTGCCGAAGCGGGTCTTTTTGAGCCACTGTTCCAGCGGCGTATCTTCGGTGTAGATCAGCGAGATCAGCCCGATAAAGATGGTGATGGTCAGCCCTACCAGGCTCAGACGCAGCGGCAGGGAGAGCACGCGAATACCCGTGGCCAGCGCTTCTGCCTCGCCTGCGAGGGCAGCGCTACGGGCAACGCGCATGGCACGCATGGCCTGGAGCGATATACGGGCGTAGCCCAGTTGAGCACCGGCCAGGCTGGTGCTGACAACCGCCGTATCCAGATCCCCGTTTCGATAGGCGTCCAGCGCATGCCAGCCATAATAGAACACGTCGATGCCAGCGGTGATGGACTGCAAAAGCATGGCGGCAGCGCCTAGCCCCAGCGCCCTTGCCAAATACTCTTGGGCTTTGCCGTCAAGATGACTCGCTTGGGCGACATGATGTTCCCAGCTAGAATCTGCAAGTTGTTGCAAGACTGCTGTTGCAGCAGTTGCTGTAGCCATGAGCGCACTTAATGACGATACAAAGCTCTTAGTTGAAAAGTCCTTCCAAGTTTGTGTTCCAACTTCCGCCAAATTCCAAATCGCCACCGCCGTAATCAGCGCCTTTAACGGCGCCTCATCCAGCAAGTTACGGATATTGCGCGGCATTTGCACCTTGGCCTCTTCGCCGCTCAAAGGCGGCAATGCCGTTGCCGGCTTGCTCGGCGCCGGGTACGGCACATCACTGCCATACCCTGGCTGAGGATGTGCGGGCGCAGGCTGCGGAGCAGGGACGACGCGCAGATGCGGTATGGCTTCCTCGACCTGGGTAGCGGTAGGGCTTTTGGTTGGCGCGGATGTACCCGCCTTACGGGCTGCTCGCGCCTCTTCACGCTCCAGTTGTTCGATGCGTTTCTTGAGGCTACGCACTTGCCCCTTGTTATGGGCCTGTTCCATTTGTTCCGTCAGCCAACGCCGGGCCTCGACAGGGCTCAGTTTGACCAGCTCCAACTGTTGCTGGGAGCGAGCCAGCATGGCGGTCATCAGGTTATAGGCCAGCTCATTGATTTGCTGGGCCAGGCTCAAGCGCAGATTACCCATGAGAACAGGGGACAATGCGGCATACAAGGCCTCGCCGCCGCCGGCTAGGGACAGGCCTCGCAACCGTTCAGCCCCCAAGTTGAGGGCAAGGGTAAGCGTCGTTGCGCGGGAGAGGTTGGCGGCGGCTGCGCTGGCATCGGCGGCGACCTCGGCGGTTCCCTGCTGCATATCCAGCAATTGCTTGAGGTTGCCTGGTTCGAGCTTTCTGGTAACACCCAATACAGCCAACAGCAGCCACATGTCGCCTCTGGGTTTCTGCATGCTCAGCGCCTCGCCAATCGCCTTCACGCCAGGTGGCGTAGCCGCTGGCCCCAGGCAGACAGCCGCGAAGCTGGCCTCCAGCATGTCGCGCTGGGAGGGTTGGCTGAGATCGAAGTTGTGGCAGGCCGACTCCAGATCGGAAGGCTTGCAGCCGCCCAGGGTGGAGAACCAGGCCGCCCACAACTCGGCAAAGCGCAGCCGATCCTGATCCAGTGACTCCTGCTCGCGTTCCTGCTCCTGCAATACCCGCTGCACACGCGGAACATCGACGATTGAAGCCAAGCGAGCGCGTATCTCCTGGTCGCCTTCACCGACGGACTTGACCGTGGCGGCCATCGACCACTCATCGAAGCGGTGCTTGTTGAGCTTGTCGAACGCCTGGTTACGGGCGCGCAACAGGCAAGCGATGTCGATCAATATGCCCCAGGGGTCATCGATCAAGGCGAAATGTTGCTGCTCACAGCGGCGCATATTTTTTAGCGCGGGTTCTTCCAGCAGCCAGTATTGAGCCTCCTTGGCACAACTCCAGTTGTAGTTTTCCGGCCTCACATCACCGATCTGTGGATGCAGGGACTTGATTGTGCCGCTGAAAGGCGAAACGCCAGGGGTGACCTTGCGCATCATGCGCTCACGCATTTCAGCCTGTTGCTCGACCTCGGCATAGATGTCCGCACTCCATTCGACGGGCGACCAGACCAGGGATATTGGCGCACCAGCCTCCTGCAGCAGATAGGGTCTGGCGGTTTTATCCCGAGACTGGCCACCGCGAGCCGTTGGCGTGAGCATGGACGACTCGACCCGGTATTCGTTCAGCTCCTGCAGACTGTCGTCCCAGACATACAGCCAGCCATCACGAAGCATGCGCGGCACATAGCCGAACGGGCGTTCATGTAGTTGAGGATGATCAGGCCCCAAGTCTGGAAACAGGCCCTCGATATTCGGTACACCCAGGCTGGCAGCATCCAGGCTAGACGGGTTGCGTGGATCGATGGGGCCAATGGCATAGCGAACCGGCAGAATCGCTGCCAGCAGTGGGCAAGCGGTAGGCTTAAGGCGTTCAGGTTGGGCGATGGGTTGATTCATGCCGTTGCATCCTGCAAGTGAGGTTGGTGTTGCGCCAAAGCTTCCAGCAATGGCCAATCCAGGGTGAGCTGGGCGTCAAGCGTGTCCTGTGGGTGGGTGGTATCCAGCTCGGGATTGCCGTTGCTCCAGGCCAGCACGGGGGTATCGTGGTTACGCAGCCAGACTTGCTGCACGCCGTACCAGAAACCATCAGGCCACAGGGCATGGTCACGCCAGGCGTTCAAGAGCGGCCTGCCGTCGGCCAGTCGCAACCAGAACTCCCGGCCATCAGGTGAGAAGATGCGCAAGCGACGCTGCAGGGCATCACGCAAGTCAGGCAGGCTGAAGTCGCTCTTTAGCCAAACGGCGGTGAGCAATTCATCTCGGCCCTGAGCCCAGGCCTCATGCAGCGCGCTGCCAGCATTCGCCTCCAGCAGGATGGGGCCAATTTCCGCCAATCCCTCATAAGCTGTTCCTTGCAACAAGGGCCGTGGGCTGTGCTCCGGGAAGGTCTGGCACAGCCATGCCAATGCCTGCTTGTGTGAGGCGCCATCGAAGAGCAGAAATCCTCTATCGATCATTTCGCCTCCTTGGCTTGCTTGGCGGCTTCACACACCTCGCAGACACCACTGGTGGCCTGCAAGAACACTCGGCGCTGCTTGGCTAGCGCTTCCAGGGGCATACCGGCCTTGTCGGCATCCGCCGGTTTCACCTTGCCTGGCAAAATAGGCTTGGCGCCGGAGCCACTCCCCGGCGCCCCACCAGTATTCATCTTGATATTCGCGCCACTCAGGGTCACACCACTCGGGTCGAGTTTGAGGAAGCTGCCGCCGCCTGCGGCAGTGAGTTCCATGCCGGCGTCGATCACCACTTTGCTACCGGCGTTGTAGTGAATCTCGTTGCCGGCTTCGATAAACAGGCCAGTGCCGACTTTCACGTGCTGAGTGGTACCAACGGTGAGGTGGTCGTTGCTGCGCAGTTCCACCTTGCGGTCGAGGTCGGTGGTGCGGTGTTCCTCGGCGCGCAGTTCGGTGTGGGTGTTGGCTTCGACCGTATCGTGGCGCTCGTTGCCGACGCGGATCTTCTGGTTGTTCTCGATGTTCTCGTCCCAGTCGCGCTGGGCGTGGATGTAGATCTGCTCGGCGCCCTTGCGGTCTTCGATACGGAACTCGTTGTAGCCACCACCGCCTGGGCTGCTCAGGGTCTTGAACAGACTGCGGGTCTTGTTCGCCGGCAGGTCGTAGGGCACCACATGCTCGGCGTGATAGAGGCAGCCGGTGATCAGGGGCTGGTCGGGGTCGCCTTCGAGGAAGGTGACCAGCACTTCCATACCCACCCGTGGGATGGCCACACCGCCATAGGCGTCGCCGGCCCAGTTGGAGGCTACGCGCAGCCAGCAACTGGTAGTGTCGTTGCCCAGGCCTTCGCGATCCCAGTGGAACTGCACTTTCACCCGGCCGTACTGGTCGCAGTGAATTTCCTCGCCGGCCGGGCCCGTGACGACGGCGGTCTGGCTACCGAGTACCTTGGGCTTGGGGTGTTCGAGAGCAGGGCGGTAGGGTATGTCCCACGGTGTGGCGGTGAAGCGGTTGCGGTAACCTTGCTGGAAGCCGTCGCTGGCTTTGGCATTGCTGGTCACCGACTCTTCCAGCACCTGTGGCTGCTTGCCTTCGTGGATGACTTCACCCAGTAACCAGAGGTCGTTCCATTGCTCACGTGGGTGCCCGGCCAGGGCGAGGAAGTGGCCGCAGATCAGGTAGGCGTCGCTCTGGCCTTCGGCCAGTTCGTAGTCACTGCGCAGTCGCTCCAGGCTGCGCTTGGCCAGGTGCTTGCCGCGCGTGCGGTCGGTGAAGCGGCCGGGGTAGTCGTACACCTCCAGCGCCGGAGTGAATTCGCTGCGGTAGTCCGCCTCCATCTGCAGCTTGGGCTGCTCGAAGTCATAGTCGCGCCAGGTGGCCTGGGTGCTGCGGGTTTCCAGGCGCACGCCGAAGGCGCGTACCACTTCGTTGTCAGCGGAAAGGCCGCTGTCTTGCTGGTAATTCAGCGGATCGAGCTTGGGGAAGACGCTGGCGCCGTCGCCAAACACCAGGCGATGACTGTCTTCGCTGTGCTGGAAGTGGAAGCTGATGCCTTCTTCCTCGCACAGGCGCTGAATGAAGTGCAGGTCGCTTTCGTCGTACTGCACGCAGTAGTCGCGCTCGGGGTAGATGTAACCGAGCTGGAATTGATAGGCGTCGCTCTGGATGCCGTGGTCTTCGAGGATCTGCCCGATGATCTGCGGCACCGTCAGGTGCTGGAAGATACGCTGGTTGTAGCGATGGGCCAGGTAGGCGAGCTGTGGGCGCAGGCTGATGCGGTAGCGCGTCAAGCGCTTGCCTGAGTCACCTTGCTCGATGGCGTAGACCACACCGTGCACGCCTTTGCCGGAGGGGCCGAAGGTCAGGTAGGCGGTCTGGTTGATCAGAGCGTCGAGATCGAGTTCGGCGCTCTGGCTGACCAGTTCGATTTCGAAGCGGTAGGGCTTGTTGAGCGTTTCGCGCCCCTCGAAGCTCAGAACCTGCAGGTCGTTCTCGACCGCAGGAATGGCGAGGGTGATATGCGCCTGATTGGCATCCAGCATGCCTTGGCCTCCATCCATGAGTTGGGCGAAGCCTGAAGGGTGCCGGACACCGGGCGCAGGTTCAATGATGGCATTCCCATACCATGCGCCGGTTCAAGAAAATGCCGGCTACGATCCTTTCGGTCGCCAGCGGTTGAGCAGCAGCGCGTTGCTCACCACGCTGACGCTGGACAGGGCCATGGCAGCCCCCGCGAACATCGGGTTGAGCAGCCCGGCGGCAGCCAGCGGGATGCCGATCAGGTTATAGATGAAGGCCCAGAACAGGTTCTGGCGAATCTTGGCGTAGGTGCGGCGGCTGATCTCCAGTGCGGCCGGTACCAGACGCGGGTCGCCGCGCATCAGAGTGATGCCGGCCGCGTGCATGGCGGCATCGGTGCCGCCGCCCATGGCGATGCCGACGTCCGCAGCCGCCAGGGCCGGCGCATCGTTGATGCCATCGCCGACCATGGCCACGGTGCCGTGTTGGCGCAGTTCACCAACCAGGCGTGCCTTGTCCGCCGGCAGTACCTGGGCGTGCGGTTCGTCGATGCCCAGCACGCTGGCCACGGCAGCGACACTGCCCTGGTTGTCGCCACTGATCAGGTGGCTGGTGATGCCCTGTTCACGCAGTTCGGCGATGGCGTCGGCGGCGCCGTCCTTGAGTTGATCGCCGAAGGCCAGCAGGCCGAGCAGGCGAGGTGCGCTGCCGGTTTCGATCAGCCAGGACAGCGTGCGGCCCTCGGCCTCCCAGGTGCGTGCGGATTCGGCCAGCGCGCCGGCCTGTAGCTGGTTTTCCTCCAGCAGGCGGCTACTGCCCAGTTGCAGGGCGTGCCCTTCGACGCTACCAGCGATGCCGCGCCCGGCCAGGGCATGGCTGTCACTCAGTGCTGGCAAGGGAATGTGCTGTTCGGCGCAACGCTGCAGCACAGCCTTGGCCAGTGGATGTTCGCTGCCCTGTTGCAGGCCGCCGGCCAGTCTCAGCAGCTCCGCTTCGCTGGCGTCGGCCAGGCCGATATGGACGATGCGCGGCTTACCTTCGGTGAGTGTGCCGGTCTTGTCGAAGGCGATGTGCTGGATCGCATGCGCCACCTCCAGTGCTTCGGCGTCCTTGATCAGGATGCCATGGCGCGCAGCCACGCCGGTGCCCGCCATGATCGCGGTCGGCGTGGCCAGGCCGAGGGCGCAGGGGCAGGCGATCACCAGCACGGCCACGGCGTTGAGCAAAGCGTTTTCCAGCGGCGCGCCGAATGCCAGCCAGCCGAGCAGCGTGGCCAGGGCAATCAGCAGCACGGCTGGGACGAACACCTGGCTGACCTTGTCCACCAGCTTCTGGATCGGCGCCTTCGCCGCCTGGGCGTCTTCGACCAGGCGGATGATGCGCGACAGCACGGTCTCCGCACCCAGGGCGGTGGTTTCCACCAGCAAACGTCCCTCGCCGTTGATGGCTCCGGCCGTGACCTTATCGCCGGGTTGCTTGGCCACTGGCAGGCTTTCACCACTGATCAGCGCCTCGTCGGCGTGGCTGTTACCCTCCAGCACCTGGCCATCGACCGGGAAACGCTCACCCGGCTTGACCAGGATGCGATCCCCCAGCACCAGGGCCTCAAGGCCGACGCGCTCCTCACGTCCCTCCACCAGGCGTACCGCGTGATCCGGACGCAGTGCCTGCAGGGCGCGGATGGCACTGGCGGTCTGGCGTTTGGCGCGGCTTTCCAGGTACTTGCCGAGCAGGATCAGGCTGACGATCACCGCCGAGGCCTCGAAATACAGGTGCGGCATATGCCCCGGCGGCGTCACCGCCCACTGGTACAGGCTCAGGCCGTAGCCGGCGCTGGTGCCGATGGCGACCAGTTGATCCATATTGCCGGCACCGGCCTTCAGGGCGCGCCAGGCCGCACGGTAGAAACGTGCGCCGAAGATGAACTGCACCGGCGTAGCGAGTAGGAACTGCGCCCAGGCCGGCAGCATCCAGTGCAGGCCGAAGGGTTCGGCCAGCATCGGCACGACCAGTGGCAGGGTCAGGACGATGGCCGCCAGCAACGTCAGTCGCTCACGACGCAGGCGGTTGTCGGCTTCATCCGTGGCAGGGCGACCATCGAGCAGGCAGGCCTTGTAGCCGGCGGTGGATACGGCTTTCAGCGCCTGCTGTGGATCGAAACCAGCGAGCACCTGCAGGCGCGCCTTCTCGTCGGCCAGGTTAACGGCCACCTGACTGACGCCTGGCAGCTTGCCCAGTGCTCGTTCGATACGGCCGACGCAGCTGGCGCAGGTCATGCCCTCGATGCCGAGCTCCAGCGGCTGGTTGGGGACGCTGTAGCCGGCGCCCTCGATGGCGCTGATCAGTTGCGGCAGGCTGCCGGCAGTTGCCTCGACGCGCGCCTGCTCGCTGGCCAGGTTGACGCTGACGTTGGATACCTCCGGCAACTTGTTCAGCACGCGTTCGACACGGCCGGCACAACTGGCGCAGGTCATGCCCTCAATGGGTAGGTCGAAGATCATGGTGCAGCTCCCTGTAGCATCGTGGCTACAGGATCAACCTTGACCCCGTGGCAAGGTCAAGCCTTCAGTTCAACGCAGGCGCGGCATGCAGTCGCAGGCCATCGCTGCCCATGGCGATACGGTAGCGACGCACTTCGCCAGCCTGCAGCTCCAGCGATTGCCCCGCGAGCTGGTTGATGCCGTCCTGACACGGGCCAGTGCCGGTCAGACCGAGGCGCAGAGAAACCGGGCCCGGTGGCAAATTGAAGGACACCGACTGGCCCTGATGCAAGCGTGCGGCCATCTGGTCGTGCAGATACAGCGCGACTTCGCAGGTGGTGGCCACCTCCAGGCGCTCGCGCGAGACGATCAGCACCGCGTAGCCCTCGCCTTGCGTAGTCGCTGGCAGAGGGGCGAGTGGTTGGGCAAGGGCTTGGGATGCCAGCAGCGGGAAGAGCATCAGATAGAACAGGCGCATGGTGGCGACCCTCATACTGAAAACGAAGCGGATGACATGACGCAAGGGCTTGACCTTGCCATCGTGGCAAGGTCGAGACTACACCCATCGACCAGCGGTTCAAGGAGTCAACAGATGCAACAGTTCAAGGTTAGTGGAATGTCTTGCGGTCATTGCGTGCGGGCCATCACCCAGGCGATCCAGATGCTGGATCAGGCGGCCAAGGTCGAGGTCGACCTCGCCGCCGGGCTGGTACGTGTAGAAAGTAGTCTGAACGCTGAGCAGGTACAGGCGGCGATTCGCGAAGAGGGCTACCAGGCCGAACTCACCTAGGGTGCGCCGCGCGTCTCGGCAGAGTGGCCCCGATTCATTCTAGGGCCACTGACGCAGCAAGCCGCGGAAGCAGCTGTCGATCATGGCCGGGGTATCGGTCTGGGCATCGAACAGATTGGGGTCGCGCAACCAGTCACTGAACAGGCCGACGATCAGCGCGTGCAGCGTGCGTGAGGCCAGGCGCGGTGTGATGCCAGGCTGCAGGTAAGGCTGTACCGCTGGCAGGGCGAACTGTTGTTCGCACAAGTCGATGAACTGATTGACGAAGGCTTCGTGACGCTCCTCGGCTTCGCGCAAATCCTCGGTGAATTCGCAGCGGCGCAGTAGCACGGTGAGGATGCGTCGGCGTTGCTCATCCAGCACCAGGTTGGCCATGGCCTCTATGCACAGGTCGCGCAACAACTGCAGCGATGACAAACCGTCGACTTCAGCCAGTTGCTGAGCCAGCGGCTCCAGCGGCAAGCGCACCTGGTTGAGCATCTCGTGGAACAGGTGCGCCTTGTTCTGGAAGTGCCAATAGACCGCACCGCGCGTGACCCCAGCATGCCGGGCGATATGCTCCAGACTGGTGTGGGCGACCCCCCGCTCGAGGAACAGTTGTTCAGCAGCGGCGAGGATGGCGCAGCGGGTTTTCTCCGCGTCTTCTTTGGTTCTACGCATGGCGATCCGGTTAATTGAAGCTAGGCTCTGGTTGTGCCGAGTGTACCGATTATCCCTGTCTGCTGGGGGCACGCTTCGTTGTGCCGCCTCTGCGATGCGTTTCGCCCAAGGAGAGGAATGCCTCATGCCGCTCGTTCGCCTGATTCGTTTCTGCCTGTTCGCAAGTCTTGCCCTAGCGCTCGGTGCGCAGGCCGCCGATGCACCGTCAACGGCGGTGACAGTAGAGCGGATCGAAGTGGGTGAGCTGCCCGTGGTGCTGGAGTACCCGGCCCGTACGACGGGCTATCGCGAGGTGCAGGTGCGGGCGCAGGTCGGCGGCATCCTGCAGGAGCGCACTTATCAGGAAGGCAGCCGGGTGCAGAAGGATCAGGTGCTGTTTCGCATCGACGCGCGACCATATGAAGCCGCCCTGGCGCGTGCCAAGGGAGCGCTGGCGCAGGAGCAGGCGCGTTTTCGGCAGACCGATCGTGACCTCAAGCGCATCCGCGAATTGCAGAAGAAGGGCTTTGCCAGCGAGAGTGAGCTGGACAACGCCATCTCCAATTTCGAGCAGAGCAAGGCCAATATCGAGGCGGCTCAAGCCGAGGTGCAGTCGCGCCAGATCGACCTTGACTACACCACGGTAAAGGCGCCGATCACCGGCATGACCAGCAAGGAAAGCGTCTCCGAAGGTAGCTTGATCGTCGCTGGTGATCCCAGCGCCAGCCTGCTGACGCAGATCACTCAGCTCGATCCGATCTTCGCCAACTTCGCTTACCCGGATGCCGAGGCCGAACGCCTGCGTCGGGAGTTGTCCGAAGGCAGTTTGGTACCGCCGAGCGGCGGCAAGCTGAGCGTCGAGGTCTACTTTGGCGATGGCTCGGCCTATCCGATGGTGGGCGAGGTGGATTTCACCGACAGCTTGATCGACCGAGGCACCGGTACCGTCAGTGCGCGTGGTGTGGTGCCCAACCCTGAACAAAAGCTGCTGCCGGGCCAGTTCGTGCGGGTGAAGGTCAAGGGTCTGACGCGTCCGCGGGCGATCACCGTGCCGGAACGTGCCGTCGCTCAGGGGCCGCGCGGTACGTTCGTCTACGTGGTGGATGAACAGAGCATCGCGCGTATGCGCCAGGTCTCTACGGGCGATACGGCAGGCGGGCGCTGGTTGATTCTCTCCGGGGTCAGCGATGGCGAACGGGTGATCGTCGATGGCCTGGCCAAGGTGCGGCCTGACAGTCCGGTCAAGGTCGAGGAGGCGAAGGCAGACACGCCTGCAAGTCCGGCGCAGGAGTAACGCTCATGATCTCGCGCTTCTTTATCGATCGTCCGGTTTTTGCCACCGTCATTTCCATCGTCATCGTGCTCGCCGGCCTGGCTGCGATGCGCGCGTTGCCTATTGCCCAGTACCCGGAAATCCTGCCGCCGCAGGTGTCGGTAAGTGCCGCTTATCCGGGGGCCAGCTCGCAGGTGATCGCCGAAACCGTAGCGGCGCCGCTGGAGCAGGAGATCAATGGCGTCGAGAACATGATCTACCAGCTGTCCAATTCCTCCAGCAGCGGAGCGATGAGCCTGACGGTGTACTTCGAGGTTGGCACCGACCCGGATCAGGCCACCATCAACGTCAACAACAAGGTGCAGGCCGCGCTGGCCAAGCTGCCGGAAGAGGTGCGCCGACAAGGCGTGAAGGTGGAGAAGAAGTCCTCGGACATTCTGCAGGTGATCACCCTTTATTCGCCGGACGGTTCGCGTGACCCGATCTTCATCAGCAACTACGCGCTGATCAACGTCATCGATGAACTGAAACGCCTCAAGGGCGTTGGCGATGCCAGCCAGTTCGGCTCCAAGGACTACTCCATGCGCATCTGGCTTCGCCCGGACAAGCTGGCGCAGTACGACCTGACGCCGACCGATGTGGTCAACGCCATTCGCGAACAGAATTCGCAGTTCGCCGCCGGCAGCTTCGGCCAGCAGCCGCTCAAGGAGCCGCAGGACTTCACTTATACCGTCACCACTCAGGGGCGCTTCACCGATCCGAAGGAGTTCGAGAGCGTCATCCTGCGCACCGATGCCACCGGCGCCAGCCTGCTGCTCAAGGACGTCGCGCGGGTCGAGCTGGGTGCGCAGGACTACTCGCTGGTCACCACCCTCAATGGCCAGCAGAACGCCGCCTTCGGCATCTACCTGCAGCCCGGCGCCAATGCCCTGGATACCGCCGAAGCGGTCGAACGCACCATGCAGCGCCTGAGCAAGCGCTTCCCCGAAGGCATCGCCTACAAGATCCCCTACGACACCACCAAGTTCGTGCAGGTCTCCATCGACGAGGTGATCAAGACCTTCTTCGAAGCGCTGGTGCTGGTGGTGCTGGTGGTGTTCGTGTTCCTGCAGAACTGGCGCGCCACGCTGATTCCGGTGCTGGCGATCCCAGTGTCGCTGGTCGGCACCTTCGCCGGCATGTACCTGCTGGGCTTTTCCATCAACCTGCTGACCCTGTTCGGCATGGTGCTGGCCATCGGCATTGTGGTCGACGACGCCATCGTGGTGATCGAGAACGTCGAGCGGGTGATGCGCACTCAGGGCCTCAATGCTCGCGACGCCTCGATCAAGGCGATGGAGGAGGTCACCGGGCCGATCATCGCTATCGTGCTGGTGCTTTGCGCGGTGTTCGTTCCAGTGGGGTTTCTCGGTGGTTTGGCGGGGCAGATGTACAAGCAATTCGCGATCACCATCGCGGTATCGGTGGTGATTTCCGGCATCGTCGCGTTGACCCTCTCACCCGCGCTGTGCGCCTTGTTACTCAAGCCCGGCCATCATGAGCCGGCCGCGCCATTTCGCCTGTTCAACCGTTTCTTCGACAAGGCCACCGCCGGCTATGGCGCGGGTGTGCGTTTCTTCCTCAAGCGTTCGCTGGTCGGCCTGCTGCTGTTCGGCGGGATGATCGCGCTGATCATGCTGCTGTTCGCGCGGGTGCCCGGTTCGCTGGTGCCTGATGAGGATCAGGGCTACGTGATCAATGCCTATTACCTGCCCCCAGCAGCTTCGCTCAATCGCACCGAGGCACTGAGTGGTGCGGTGAGTGAGCAACTGATGGTGCACCCGGCGGTGCAGGACGTGGTGACCTTCGCGGGTTTCGACGTGCTCACCTTCGGCGTACGCAGCAATGCCGGGGTGTCCTTCGTACCGCTCAAGGACTGGAGCGAGCGCACCACCCCCGAGCTCGATGCGCGTAACCTGACGCACGAGTTCATGGGCATGGGCGCCGCGCAGAAGGATGGTCTGGTGCTGTCGTTCAATCCGCCGCCGATCACCGGCATGAGCACCACCGGCGGCTTCGAGTCCTTCATTCAGGATCGCTCCGGGGGCAGTGTCGAGCAGCTTGGCGAGAAGGTGCAGGCCTTTGTCGCTGCCGCGAGCAAGCGACCGGAACTGGCAGGCGTGCAGAGCACCTTCAGTGCCAACGTGCCGCAATATTACATCGACCTGGATCGCACCAAGACACGAGCCCTGGGCGTCAGCGTCAGCGACGTGTTCACCGCGATGCAGGCGACCTTCGGCAGCTACTACGTCAACGACTTCACCCTCTACGGGCGCACCTGGCAGGTCAGCCTGCAATCGGAGTCGGAGTTCCGCCGCAAACCGGAGGATCTCGGCCAGGTCTACGTTCGCTCCAGCAGCGGCGATCTGGTGCCACTGTCGACCCTGCTGCGCGTGCGGCGCATCCTCGGGCCGGATTCTTACGACCGCTTCAACGTCTACCCCTCGGCCAAGGTGCTGGGCGGGCCGGCCCCTGGCTACAGTTCCGGGCAGGCGCTGGCGGCGATGCAGGAGGTGGCCGACGAGGTGCTCGGCGAGGACTACAGCCTGGGTTGGATCGGCTCGGCCTATCAGGAGCTGGCCACGCAAGGTTCGGGGGCGCAGGCCTTCGTCTTCGGACTGATTCTGGTGTTCCTGATTCTGGCCGCGCAGTACGAGCGCTGGACGTTGCCTCTGGCGGTGGTCACGGCCGTGCCCTTCGCGGTGTTCGGGGCGATTCTCGCGGTATGGCTGCGTGGCATCCAGAACGACGTGTACTTCCAGGTGGGGCTGGTCACGCTGATCGGTCTGGCGGCGAAGAACGCCATCCTCATCGTCGAGTTCGCCGTGTTGCTGCGCGCCGAGGGCAAGGGCATCTTCGACTCGGCGCTGGAGGCGGCCAAGCTGCGTTTCCGCCCTATCGTGATGACCTCGCTGGCCTTCATTCTCGGCTGCGTGCCGTTGGCCATCAGCTCCGGCGCCGGTTCAGCCAGCCGCCACTCCATCGGCACCGGGGTGATCGGTGGCATGCTGGCGGCCACGCTGCTGGCCACCTTCCTGATTCCGATGTTCTACCTGCTGGTGGAGTCGGCGGCGCAGCGTTTCGGCCGGGGTAAGCATGAGCCCGAGGCGCAAGAGCCCGGACACGGCGCTTGATGCCGTTCCACTGGTACTGACTGGAGGCCTGTAGCCGGATGCCACCCATGTCGAAATCGAACACGCCAGGTCGTCTTCTGGCGACCTGGCTCTTTCGTCGTCGAGGCCAAGAGTGAGACGATTAGCAGGCTAATAAAATTTCGGACTGCCCATGCCTCTGCGTATTCTGCTGATCCTCGGCGCGCTCAGCGCCTTCGGCCCGCTTGCCATCGACTTCTACCTGCCCAGCTTCCCGACATTGGCACATCAGTTCGCCACCGATGTGGAGCACGTGCAGTTGTCGCTGGCCGCCTATTTTGTCGGTATCGCTCTCGGCCAGTTGTTCTACGGGCCGCTGGCTGACCGCTTTGGCCGGCGTGTGCCGCTGTTGATCGGGGTGACCCTGTTTGCGCTCGCGTCATTGGCCTGCGCGCTGGCGCCCAGCCTGGAGTGGCTGATCGGTGCGCGCTTCGTGCAAGCTCTCGGCGGCTGCGCCGGTATGGTTATCACCCGTGCTGTGGTGCGCGACCTGTGCGATCCGCTGACCTCGGCCAAGGTGTTCTCGCAACTGGTGCTGGTGATGGGGCTTGCACCGATTCTCGCCCCGCTGGGGGGCGGCCTGCTGCTCAATACGCTGGGTTGGCCTTGGATCTTCCATAGCCTGGCGCTGTTCGCCGGCCTTTGCCTGCTGGCCGTGCTGCTGTGGTTACCGGAGACGCGACCGCAGCATCTGCAGCCGGCTCCACTCAGCGGTGCCTTCGGCCAGTACCGTGCGTTGTTGGGCAATGCGCCCTTCATGGGCTACAGCCTGGCGGGCGGCGTGGCGATGGCCGGTATGTTCGCCTATATCGCGGGCTCGCCCTTCGTTTTCATCGAGCTTTACGGGGTGCCGGCCGAGCACTACGGCTGGTTGTTCGGTAGCAATGCGGCGGGTTTCGTGATCATGGCGCAGGTCAATGCGCGGCTGGTGCGGGTGGGTGGCCCGGCCTTGTGGTTGCGGCGCATGGTGCTGGTGTATCTGGCCAGCGGGCTTTGCCTGCTGGCGCTGGCGGCGTGGCAGCCGGCGAGCCTCTGGGCGCTGATGATTCCACTGTTCATCTGCGTGGCCAGTCTCGGCTGCGTATTGCCCAACGCCACCGCCTGCGCCATGGCAGGGCAGGGGCAGCATGCCGGTAGCGCCTCAGGCCTGCTCGGCAGCTTGCAGTTCACTGTGGCGGCCGGGGCCTCGGCATTGGTGGCGTCTCTTCACGACGGCTCGGCGCTGCCCATGGCGCTGGTGATCGCGCTGTGCGGAGCGGCAGCGAGTGCCTTTGCCTGGTGGAGCCGACGTTTCACGGTCTGAGGCTCAATGGCTGCGGTGTGGCTGGGCGATGCTCAGCGATGCCGAACCGATGCCGGGGGCCTGAGCCAGGATCGGTTGCCAGTTCGTGCGCCATTGCGTCAAGGCGGCTTCATCGCCTTCGAACACCAGGTCGAGGAAGGCCAGGGTCAGATCGGCCGTCGCTGCCTTGGTCTGGGCATTGAGCGATGGGCCGCCGGTGAACGAACGGTCGGTGAAGATGCTGTGGGAGCCGTCGCGAAACACCGCCAGCAGCTTTTGTGGGTTGGCCAGCGCATCGTAGATGGCCAGGCGATCATCCGCGCCTGAGCGATAGCCGGGAATCTGGATCACGTCATCGGTGGCGGTCACGTGCAGCGTAGGCACCGAGACGTTGCCCAGCACTGCTGGCAAATTGCTTTCACCGTAGAACGGTGGCGCCGAGATGATCACTGCCGCGGAGAAACGCTCGTCCTGATAATCGATGGTCTTGCCGTCGCGGATTACCTGTGCTCCCGCTGCGAGCAAGGCCGTATTGGCGCCGTAGGAGTGACCGGCGACGATGACGCGTTGGCGATCCACCGCGGCACCTCTGTGATCCGTTGTGCCGGAGAGCATCTGGTCGAGGGCGAAGCTCACGTCGGCCGCCCGGGCCATGGCCTCGCTCTCCTTTGCGGCATCGTGCAGGCGGGTGACCACGCTGAACGGATTGCCCCGCCATAAGGCCGAGTCGCTGCCGACATGCTGCACATGCAGGCTGGCGACGCCATGGCTCGACCAGTGCTTGCCGAGATAGCTGTAGCCTTTGCGTGAGCCGCCGATGCCGTGGGAGAACACCACCAGAGGTACCGTGCTGCCTGGCTGTACGTTGGCCGGCCAGTACAGGCGTACTGGCACCGGGCGCGAACGGGACTGGTCGACCCAATCGAAATCGACGATTTCGTAGGACGGAGCCTCTGCTTCGTCCTCAGTAGCCTGAGTTGGGGTGGAGACTGCCAAGCTGGCCAACAACGCCGTTGCCAACATTTTCCAGCCTTTGCTCAGTGCTTTTGGCAACAGGGTGTCGACTTCGGAGGCGACACTTTCGCCGGTTGCTGTTGTGTATTTCAGAGTCGTATTCATCGCTGGACAGGTTCCTGGCGGCAGAGAGTTCTGGTGATTGGGCGCATCGATCCGGTCATTGAAATAGCTGGTAGGGCTTTTGCGCCCGTAGCGCAGGAAGGGGAAAGGCCATGCCCGTGAGACGCTCGGATTCCTTCCAGAGTCGTCTGGCCATGCCTTGATCCAGCGCTTGCAGCGGTGTCTTGGCCAGCGTTGGCTGACCACGGGTTTCGCCGAGCTGGTCGGGGCCGTAATAGGCGCCGCCTTCTGCGTGTTGCGAGGTGGCTGCGAACAGCGTCGGCAGCGCCCCCTGCGCGACGGGCTGGAACAGAAACCAGAGAAAGCGCCGCGCGCTGCCAGCCGCACTCCATTTACCGGCGCCATTGGGCAGCAGCTCGGTGCGTGCAATACCCGGATGCGCTGCAATGCTCTGAATCCCCCAGCCAGCCGCATGGCTGCGCCGGTGCAGTTCCAGAGCAAACATCAGGCAGGCCAGTTTGGATTGGCTGTAGGCAACCATCGGCTTGTAGCTGCGCGCCGACTGCAGGTCGTTCAGGTCGATGGCGCCCTGTCTGGCGGCGATGCTCGAGACGCTGACGACGCGAGGCTGGTCGCCCTTGCGCAGCAGTGGCAACAGTTGTGCGGTCAGGGCGAAGTGGCCGAGGTGGTTGGTGCCGAACTGCAGCTCGAAACCATCCGCGGTCTCCTGGCGTTGCGGCGGTGTCATCACCCCGGCGTTATTGATCAGCAGGTCGAGGCTGTTGTGTGAGTCGCCAAGCCGCTTGGCGAAAGCCCGGATGGAGTCGAGGCTGGCGAGATCCAGTTCGGCAAAGCTGACATCGGCTCCCGCAGCGCTTTGGCGGATGCGTTCGACGGCGGCAGCTCCCCTGGAGGGATTGCGGCCAGCGATGATCACCGTTGCGCCTGCATGAGCCAGGGCCAGGGCACCCTCGAAACCAAGGCCGCCGGTGCCAGTGATGACGGCCGTGCGACCGTGTTGGGAGGGAATGTCGGAAACTGTCCAGTTGGCCATGGTCATTGCCTTGCCTCAGAATGGGGCGTTAATCTGAGTGCATCAATAATTGCACCGAGTGCAAACATTAGTGCACTGAGTGCAATTTCTGCAATAGGCTATTGGAATGTCCGAACCTCTCCCTCCCCAGGGCAGCACACCCGTCGAAGGCCTGCGAGAGCGCAAGCGCCGGGAGACTCGCCAGCGTATCGCCGAAGTGGGGCAGCGCCTGTTTCTCACAAATGGTTACGAAAGCACCACGCTCGATGCGATTGCCGCGGAGGCTGGCATCTCGCGGCGTACCTTCTTTTCCTATTTCAAATCGAAGGATGACGTCATCCTGTCCTGGCAGGAGGCTGGCTGGGCCGGCATCCACGCCGAGTTGCTGCAGGTGTCGCCCGATACATCGCCACTGGACGCCGTGCGTGATGTGCTGGTGAGCCATATCTCCCGGTACACCACCGAGGAGATGGCGGCAATCGACCGGCTGATGCGTTCCAGCGAATCGTTGCTGGCGCGTAAGCAGGCATATTACGCGGAGCAGGAGAAACTGCTGTTCGCCACGCTCTGCGAGGTCTGGCGTCAACCCGAGCGGCGTATGACCCTGCGCGTGGTGGCCATGGCAGCGCTTGGTGCGATGCGCTTGGCGATTCTCGCCTGGCAGGAGCAGACGGGTCAGCCCAAGCCGGTAGCCAGTTTCCTCGAAGAGGCGTTCGAGATTCTCAAGTCGGAGCTCTGACCGACAGCCGTGCGCTAAGCTAGAAAAAAACGCCCCCGCAAAGACTGCGGGGGCGGCGCGTTGGATAAGGTCGTCCTTGAAGCGGGTTACGCGCGATCAACCTTGTGGGGCGTTGCTCCCCGTATTGCTCCAGCCACCACCCAGGGCCTTGTACAGCTCCACTTCGCTGCTGAGCTGGGCCAGGCGGTCGGCGATCAGTTGCTGGCGCACGCTGAACAGCTGACGCTGGGCGTCGAGCAGGGTCAGGTAGCTGTCCACGCCGGTGCGGTAGCGGCGTTCGGCCAGGTCGTAATAGGTTTCGGTGGTTTCCAGCAGGGCGCGCTGGGCGTCCAGTTGCTGGCGGTAGGTGGTGCGCGCAGCCAGGCGGTCGGCAACTTCCTGGAACGCCACCTGAATGGCTTTCTCGTATTGCGCGACCTGGATATCGCTCTGCAGCTCGGCGTAGTCGAGGTTGGCGCGCAGCCGGCCGGCATTGAAGATCGGCAGGCTGATCTGCGGCTGGAACAGCCAGGTGCCCGAGCCGCTGTCGAACAGACCGGACAACTGGCTGCTGGCGGTGCCGGCATTGGCCGTCAGGCTGATGCTGGGGAAGAACGCAGCGCGCGCCGCGCCGATGTTGGCGTTGGCCGCTTTCAACTGGTACTCGGCCTGCAGCAGGTCGGGGCGACGCTGCAGCAGGTCGGCAGGCAAACCGGCAGGCACCTGTTCCAGCAACTCGGCGCTCAGCGCCAGGCCCTGTGGCAGATCGACTGGCAGGCCGGTGCCGACCAGCTGGATCAGTGCGTTGCGATCCTGGGCGACCAGGCGCTTGTACTGCGCCAGACTCACTCGTGCGCTGTCCACCGAGCTGCGTGCCTGGCTCAGTGCCAGGGCATCGGCTACGCCAACGTCGAAGCTGCGTTGGGTCAGCTTGTAGCTTTCCTCGAAGGTCTTCAGGGTGTCCTGGGTCAGTTGCAGCAGTGCCTGATCCGCCTGCCACTGCAGGTAGGCGTTGGCGACGCTGGCTACCAGGCTGATCTGCGTGCTGCGCTGGGCCTGTTCGGTCGCCAGGTACTGCTGCAGGGCCTGCTCGCTGAGGCTGCGGATGCGGCCGAAGAAGTCCAGCTCCCAGGCGTTGACGCCCAGGGTCGCGCTGTACTGGCCGCTGGTGCGCGCCTCACCGGTCTGGCTCAGGTCAGCTGGCAGGCGTTGGCGGGTGCCGGCGCCATCGGCGGAAACCGAGGGCAACAGGTCGGCGCGCTGGATACGGTACAGCGCGCGATAGGCTTCGACGTTCAGCGCGGCGACACGCAGGTCACGGTTGTTCTCCAGCGCCAGCTGCACCAGTTGCTGCAGCGCCGGGTCGCGGAAGAATTCGCGCCATTGCAGGTCGGCTGCGGCGCGGCTGCCTTCGCTGGCGGCGCTGCCGTAGGCCTCGCCTTGCGGCCAGTCGGCCGCCACCGGAGCCTCCGGGCGCTCATAGTCGGGAATCAGGCTGCAGCCGCTGAGCAAAGCGGTGGCCACGGCCAGGGACAACAGGGACTGCCTCATTGCAGTACCTCCTTCTCTTTTTCACTGGCCGGCTCGGGGCGCTTTTTCTCGAACAGCGAGCAGACCACCACGTAGAACAATGGAATCCAGAAGATCGCCAGGATCATCGCGCTGAGCATGCCGCCGATCACCCCGGTGCCGATGGCGTGCTTGCTGCCCGCCCCGGCACCACTGGCGATGGCCAGCGGCAGACAGCCGAGGATGAACGCCAGCGAGGTCATGATGATCGGGCGCAAACGCATGCGGCAGGCTTCGATGGCCGCCTCGGCGAAGGTCATGCCCTGTTCGTACTGCGCCTTGGCGAACTCGACGATGAGGATCGCGTTACGCGCCGAGAGGCCGATGGTGGTGAGCAGACCGACCTTGAAGAACACGTCGTTGGATAGCCCGCGCAGCTCGGTGAATAGCAAGGCGCCGATGATCCCCAGTGGCACCACCAGCATCACCGAGAACGGGATCGACCAGCTCTCGTACAGCGCTGCCAGGCAGAGGAACACGACGATGGCCGAGATCACGAACAGTGCGGTGGTTTGCGAGCCGGCCAGGCGTTCCTCATAAGACAGTCCGGTCCAGGAGTAGCCGACACCCTGCGGCAACTGCGAGGCGATTTCCTCGACGGCAGCCATGGCATCGCCGGTACTGTAGCCGGGGGCCGGGGCGCCGAGGATTTCCACCGCCGAGACGCCGTTGTAGCGCGCCAGCTTCGGTGCACCATAGGTCCACTCGCCACTGGCGAAGGCACTGAATGGCACCATCTGGCCCTGGTCGTTGCGCACGTACCACTTGTTCAGGTCTTCCGGGCTCATGCGTGCTTCGGACGCACCTTGCAGGTAGACCTTCTTCACCCGACCGCGATCGATGAAGTCGTTGACGTAACTGGCGCCCCAGGCGATCGACAGGGTGCTGTTGATGTCCGCCAGCGACAGGCCCAGTGCACGAGCGCGCTCGTCATCGATCAACAACTGGTACTGCGCCTCGTCACGCAGGCCGTTGGCGCGCACGCTGTCGAGCACGGGATGCTGGTTGGCCAACTGGATGAACTTGTCACGTGCCTCGTTCATCACCTGGTGACCGACGCCTGCCTGATCCTGCAGGAAGAAGTTGAAACCAGTGGCGTTCCCCATCTCCATCACGGCCGGTGGGGCGAAGGCGAATACCATCGCATCGCGGAAGCTGAAGAAGTGCATCTGCGCACGTTGCGCCAGCGCGGCGACGCCGTTCTCGGCACCGGGGCGTTCTCCCCAGGGCTTGAGCATGATGAAGGCCATACCGGAGCTCTGACCACGGCCGGCGAAGTTGAAGCCGGTGACGGTGAACACCGATTTGACCGTGCTCGCTTCGTCTTCCAGCAGGTATTGGCGCATCTCGTCGACCACCACCTGGGTACGCTCGGCACTGGAGCCGGAAGGCGTCTGCACCTGGGCGAAGAGCACGCCCTGGTCTTCCTCGGGTAGGAAGGCGGTAGGGATGCGGGTGAACATGAAGACCATGACGCCGACGATCACCAGATACAGCAGCAGGTAAGGCGTCTTGCGCTTGAGCATGCCGGCGACGCCGCGCTGATAGGCGTTGCTGCTGCGCTCGAACGTGCGGTTGAACCAGCCGAAGAAGCCACGCTTGGCCTCGTGGTGGTCGCCATCGATAGGCTTGAGCAGAGTGGCGCACAGCGCCGGGGTGAAGATCAGCGCGACCAGCACCGACAGGGCCATGGCCGAGACGATGGTGATGGAGAACTGCCGGTAGATCACCCCCGTGGAGCCGCCGAAGAAGGCCATCGGCAGGAACACCGCGGACAGCACCAGGGCAATACCGATCAGCGCGCCCTGGATCTGGCCCATGGACTTGCGTGTCGCTTCCTTCGGCGAAAGTCCCTCTTCACGCATCACCCGCTCGACGTTCTCCACCACCACGATGGCATCGTCCACCAGCAGGCCGATGGCCAGAACCATGGCGAACATGGTCAGGGTATTGATGGAGAAGCCGAACGCAGCGAGTACGCCGAAGGTGCCGAGCAGTACCACCGGCACTGCCATGGTTGGGATGATGGTGGCGCGCAGGTTCTGCAGGAACAGGAACATCACCAGGAACACCAGCACGATCGCCTCGAACAGGGTTTGTACCACCCCTTCGATGGAGGCCGAGATCACCGGCGTGGTGTCGTAGGGGAAGACCACTTCCATTCCGGCAGGGAAGAACGGCTCCAGGTTGGAGATGGTCTCGCGTACCGCTTTGGCGGTGTCCAGGGCGTTGGCACCGGTGGCCAGGCGAATCGCCAGACCGGAAGCCGGCAGGCCGTTGAACTGCGCATTGATGGCGTAGTTCTCGCCGCCCAGCTCGACCTTGGCAATATCACCCAGGCGTACCTGGGAGCCGTCGGCCTGAACCTTGAGCAGTATCTTGCGGAACTCTTCCGGGGTCTGCAGACGCGTCTTGCCGATGATGGTGGCGTTGAGCTGGTTGCCCGGCGCCGCAGGCAGGCCGCCGAACTGGCCGGAGGAAATCTGCACGTTCTGCGCCTGGATGGCGCTGCGCACATCCACCGGTGTCAGCTGGAAGCTGTTGAGCTTGGCCGGGTCGAGCCAGATACGCATGGCGTACTGCGCGCCGAATACCTGGAAGTCACCGACGCCCTTGGTACGCGAGATCGGATCCTGCAGGTTGGAGACGATGTAGTCCGACAGGTCTTCACGGGTCATGCTGCCGTCTTTCGACACCACGCCGATGACCATGAGGAAGTTACGCACCGACTTGGTCACGCGGATGCCCTGTTGCTGGACTTCCTGTGGCAGCAGCGGTGTCGCCAGTTGCAGCTTGTTCTGCACCTGAACCTGGGCGATGTCCGGGTTCACTCCCTGTTCGAAGGTAACGATGATCTCCATGCTGCCGTCGGAGTTGCTCGACGAGCTTACATAGCGCAGGCCGTCGATACCGTTGAGCTGCTGCTCGATCACCTGAACCACGGTGTCCTGCACCGTCTGCGCCGAGGCGCCAGGGTAGGAGACCTGGATGGAAACGGCGGGCGGCGCGATGCTTGGATACTGGTTGATCGGCAGCTTGAGGATGGACAGGCCGCCGGCCAGCATGATCACCAAGGCGATCACCCAGGCGAAGATCGGCCGGTCGATAAAGAATCTGGACATTCAGTACTTCTCCGTTAGTCCTGGCCGTTGGCTGGTTCGGCGTCTTGAGCAGGCTGCTCGGTCTTGACGTTGCCAGCCGGCACGGCCTTGACCTCGACGCCAGGCTGCACGAACTGCAAGCCCTCGGTGATCAGGCGGTCGCCTTCGTTCAGGCCGTCTTCCACCAGCCAGGCACTGCCAGCGGTGCGATCGGCCTTGAGTACGCGCAGTTCAACCTTGTTCTCGGCATTGACCACCATTGCTGTGGGTTCGCCGCGCTGGTTGCGCGTCACGCCCTGCTGCGGGGCGAGAATGGCGTTCTGCTTGACCCCGGAGAGCAGCTCGGCATGTACGAACATGCCCGGCAGCAGCAGGTGATCCGGATTGGGGAATACGGCGCGCAGGGTTACCGAGCCGGTGCCTTCGTCCACGGCGACCTCGGAGAATTCCAGGGTGCCTTCATGGGCGTAACGGCTACCGTCTTCCAGTTTCAGCGCAACCTTGGCGGCGCTGTCGCCGGCTTTCTGCAAGCGGCCTTCGGCCAGATCGCGGCGCAGGCGCAGCAACTCCTTGCTCGATTGGGTGACGTCGACGTAGATCGGGTCGAGCTGCTGGATGATGGCCATGGCGCTCGCCTGACCGTTGCTGACCAGTGCGCCCTCGGTCACGGCGGAGCGGCCGATGCGGCCGCTGATCGGCGCCAGCACCTTGGTGTAGCGCAGATCGATACGTGCCTGCTCCAGTGCCGCGTCGGCTTGCAGGCCGGCGGCACGGGCTTCGTCGTAAGCCTGCTGACTGACGGCCTTGTCGGCGACCAGCAGCTTGTAGCGATCAGCCAGGGCCTTGGTCGAGATCTGTGTGGCCTGGGCGCTCTTGAAGGTGGCTTCATAAGTCGCCGGGTCGATCTGATACAGCTGCTGACCGGCCTTGACCTCGCTACCTTCGGTGAACAGGCGCTTCTGGATGATGCCATTGACCTGCGGGCGAACCTCGGCGATGCGATAGGCGCTGGTGCGCCCCGGCACTTCACTGGTCAGGGTAAAGGGCTTGGCCTCAAGCGTGACCACTCCGACTTGCGGTGTTTGTTGGGCCTGTGGGGCGCTGGACTCCTGGCAGCCGGTGAGACTGAGCAGCGCCACGGCGACGGCAGAAACCAAGGCGGCGAAGGCTGGCTTCGAATGCATCTGAGAACCTCGTTTTATCGAATCTGAGCCCGACGGGCGAAGGGTACTAAGGCAGGGGGAAAAAATGATGGCCGAATATACTTACGTACGTGAATGTTTGTAAATGCCTAAAACTGCCCTCATACTCTCGCCCCGTCTCCCTTACGGGAGGGTTACAGGCAACGCGCATACGGGGGCTACATGGCCAGACGAACCAAAGAGGAAGCCCAGGCAACACGCGTGCAGATACTCGATGCTGCCGAGCAGGTGTTTCATTCCCAGGGTGTTTCCCGCGCCTCTCTGGCAGAGGTGGCCAAGGAGGCCGGCGTTAGCCGTGGTGCCATTTACTGGCACTTCGAGAACAAGATAGACCTGTTTCAGGCCATGCTCGATCGCCTGCGCCTGCCGCTGGAGGAACTGGCGCGTGCCAGTGAGAGCGAGGATGAGCCGGATCCGCTCGGCTGCATGCGCGAATTGCTGGTCAAGGCGCTGACCCGTCTGGCGCAGGATTCGCAGAGTCGGCGTATTCACGACATCCTGCGTTACAAATGTGAATACACCGGCGAGCTGCTGGGCCTGCGTGAACGCATGCAGGAACTTAGCCTCGACTGCGACCTGCGCATCGCCAAGGCGCTGGGCAATGCAGTCAGCAAGGGGCAGCTACCGAGCGACCTCGACTGCTCCCGCGCCGCTGTCTGCCTGCATGCCTATATGGAGGGCATCGAAACCAACTGGCTGCTGGTGCCCAACTTCGATCTGGCCGCCCAGGCGCCAGCTTTGGTCGATGCCGTACTGGACATGCTGCGCAGCAGCACGGCGTTGCGCCAGGCTAGGGAGTAGGGTGCGCTATGCGCACCAGGGGCTTCCGGTGAGCGCCGCGCACCCTACGACGTGGCTGTAAAGGCTGGGCCTCAGCTCGCGCGTCGTTGTTCTGCTCGCTCCGGCAGGCGATGCGGTGCTCGCAGTCGCGCTTCCAGTGTGGCGACGAATTGCCGGGCTTCTTCTTCACTGCGGAAACTTACGCAATGTTGATCCAGGCGTACTTGCCATAGGCTTTCGCCACCTTGCTTTTGCGGTTGGACGACAATCTTCATGCTGACCACCTCCTTGAGCTGCGACGAGTTGTCGGCGCTGGTTGGGAAAGTCAGGATAGTCCGCTTGCATGATCTTTTTCTGACGTGGGTCAAACGGGTGGGCAGCGTTAAGAACGCTTTGCGATAAGCGATGCCGCGAAGAGCGTGTGACCAGGTCGGGCGTAGGGTGGGCTTCAGCCCACCCCATTCGGGCAGCCCACCATTGCGCCTCAAAAACCTTCGAGCACGATCTTGCCTTTCGCCTTGCCGCTTTCCAGCAGCGCATGGGCGCGGCGCAGGTTGGCGGCATCGATACGGCCGAAATGCTCGCCCAGGGTCGTCTTCAGTACACCGCTGTCGACCAGCCCCGATACCCGATCCAGCAGGCGGTGCTGCTCGATCATGTCCGCGGTCTGGTACAGCGAGCGGGTGAACATCAGCTCCCAGTGCAGCGACAGGCTCTTGCGCTTGAGTTGCATGATATCCAGCGGTTGTTCCGGGTCGTCGATCAGTGCCAGGCGCCCCTGCGGTTGCAGGGCCTCGACCAGTTGCGTGAAGTGCTGGTCGGTCTGCGTCAGGCTGGCGACGTGGGTGACCTGGCCGATACCGATACGTGCCAGCTCCTCGCTCAGCGGCTGGTTGTGATCGATCACATGATGCGCACCCAGTTCGCGAACCCAGGCCTGGGTTTCCGGGCGCGACGCGGTACCGATCACCGTCAGTCCGGTCAGGCGGCGTGCCAACTGAGTCAGGATCGAGCCGACGCCGCCGGCAGCGCCGACGATCAGCAGGCTCTGGCCCTGGTCATGCGAGCCTTCGGCGATCTGCAGGCGCTCGAACAGCAGCTCCCAGGCGGTGATGGCGGTCAACGGCAGTGCGGCGGCCTCGGCGAATGACAGGCTCTTCGGCATGTGGCCGACGATGCGTTCATCGACCAGATGTAGCTCGCTGTTGGCACCGGCGCGGTCGATGGCGCCGGCGTAGAAAACCTTGTCGCCCGGTTTGAACAGGCTGACCTCGCTGCCTACCGCCTTGACGATGCCGGCCGCATCCCAGCCGAGTACCTTGGCGGCGCCGTTCTCCGGGGTGACGCCACGACGGATCTTGGTGTCGACCGGGTTCACCGAAATAGCCCGCACCATGACCAGCAGATCGTGCGGGCCCGGTGTCGGATCGGCCAGTTGTAGATCCTGCAGGGCTTCGGCGTGGTCGGCAGGCAGGGATTGGTAATAGGCGACGGCTTTCATTGCGGGGCTCCTGGTCAGTCGGTCAGGCGATGCGTTGCAGCGGGAGCAGATCGATCCCGGTCACGCGTTCACCGAAAGCATGGGTGAAGTGCTGGAAGTGCGATGTGTTGCGGTGTTCGTTCAATGCCTGGGCATCGCGCCATTGCTCGATCATCACGAACTGCTCGGGACGCGCCTGGTGCTGGTGCAAGTCGTATTGCAGGCAGCCGGGTTCGGCGCGGCTGGCAGTGACCAGGCGGCGCAGGCCTTCTGTCACGGCAGCACTCTGGCCGGGCAGGGCGGTAATGGTGGCGATCAGGGTCAGTGGGTGGCTCATGGCGGGCTCCTGCATGGGGTGAATCCATGCTCGTTTATTTGCATGGCAAGAAAAAGAAGCTGGATATAGAGTCTCTTTCACTATTTTTTTGAAAGTGAGTTCGCCATGCTGCGTTTCGATGACCTGCAGCTCTTCGTACGCACCGCTGAAACCGGCAGTCTTTCCGCCGCCGCCCGGATGCTGGATGTCTCACCAGCCGTGGCCAGCGCTGCACTCAAGCGCCTGGAACAGCAACTGCAGGTGCGCTTGCTGGCGCGTTCGACGCGCAGCCTGCGCCTGACGCCCGAGGGCGAGTTGTATCTGGTGCACGCGCGCCTGGCGCTGCAGAGCCTGGAGGAGGGACGTCAGCAGTTGGTTGGCAGTCAGGAAGGCATTCGCGGTGCCTTGCAGCTTTCGGCGCCTTCGGATTTCGGTCGCAACACGCTGCTGCCCTGGCTCGATGAATTCCAGAGTGAGCATCCGCAACTGCAACTGCGCCTGCTGTTGGCCGACCGCGTGGCCGACCTGTTTCGCGAGCCGGTGGACATCGCCCTGCGCTACGGCGCTCCGGAGGACTCCAGCCTGGTGGCCCTGCCGGTGGCGCAGAGCAATCGACGGGTGCTCTGCGCCTCGCCTGCTTACCTCGCGCGGCACGGGGCGCCGCAGACCGTGGACGATCTCACCCGCCACAATTGCCTGCTCTACATGTTGCATGGCCGTGTGCACGACCGCTGGCGCTTTCACGATGGCAAGCGCGAAATTGCCTTGAGCGTCCGGGGGGATCGGATCTGTGATGATGCCGATGTCACCCGTCGCTGGGCGGTGGCCGGGCAGGGCGTGGTGTACAAGTCCTGGCTGGATGTCGCCGACGATGTCTGCGAGGGTCGACTTCAGGTACTGCTGCCCGAGTGGTCGGGTGAGCCGACGCCGCTGTATCTGGTGTGCGCCCACCGTGCCCAATTGAGCAAGGCGGTGCACCTGCTGCGTGAGTTCGTGCAACAGCGTTGCCAGCGCCTGCTGGATGCCGCGCCATGGCATTAGTCGCCATGCGGTAAAGCCTTGAGCCTCTGCTAGACTCCTGCATCGAACGACTGCGGCAACGTACCGCAGTGTCGCGCCGCCATCCTCTGTTTAGAGTCGCGCCCCATGAAACTGGCCCGCCAAGACCGCTCGCTGACTGCCTGGTTGCTGTACTTCAGCATCCTGTTCAGTGCGTTTGTCTGTGCGATCAGCCACGGGCAGATGGCCGGCATGCAGCTCAGCGGCCTGGACGGACAGTACTGTTCCTTCGAGGGCAACTTCGGCGCCGGTGCTGACCTCGACGGTTCCGGCATCGTCGCGCCGAACCCGGCCACCGGTTCCAACTGCGCCCTGGCCAGCCTGTTCAGCGCGATCATCCTGGCGGCGTTCTTCGGCCTTCTCGGTTTGCTCGCTGCCGAGCGTGTACGCCCGCTGTTCACGCTGCACATCCCGCGTCTTGCCCGCTATCGCTGGCCACCCGCCAATCCCCGCGCTTCTCCCTTCCTGCTTCCTGCGCTCTAGAAGTCGCCCGTTCCACCTGGCTTTGACGCCAGGTCACGTGCGGGCTTATCGAAAAAAAGCCTGGAAGCCTTACATGTTTCGCATGACCATCCTGGCGCTGCTCGCTTGCAGCGCCTCCCTTGCCTGGGCGCAAGATGACGCCCTGACGCTGCCTGCCAGCACCGTATCCGCCGTTGCCGCCAAGCCCGACGAGGCCACCGGCATCGACCTGGATAAAACCATCGAGAGCGGCTCGCGCCTCAATCTGAGCGTTCGTGAGAACCCTGCCTCGGTCAGCGTGGCTGACCGCGCGACCATGGAGCGTCTGGGCGTGCGCAACTTCCAGGATGCCGCCAATGCCTTGCCTGGCGTGAACGCCTCGGCACCACCCGGCTGGGGTGGCTACGTGGCCTATCGCGGCTTCAATGGCGCGCAGATCGGCCAACTGTTCAATGGCATCAACCTGCAGTACGGCGGTTCGGCGCGCCCAGTCGGCGCCTGGATCTACGAGCGGGTCGAACTGCTTGGCGGGCCATCTTCCTTCCTCAATGGCAGCGGTGCGGTCGGTGGCAGTCTGAACTACATCACCAAGCTGGCCAGCCGTGACCGGGACAGCCTGGAAGGGCGTGTCAGCTACTCGCGCTACGACACCTGGGAAACCGCCATCGGCGTCAATCAGGCGCTCAACGAGGGCGACGGGCCACGGCATTACGCGCGCCTGGATTACAGCCGTACCCACACCAACGGCTACATCGATCGCCAGGAGAACGGGGCGGGCAACCTGGCCTTTTCCCTGCTCAGCGACATCAACGACCAGCTTTCCCACACCCTGGCCATCGAGTATCTGGAAGAGCAGGAAGATAGCCCGTACTGGGGCTCGCCCGTGTTGCAGCCACTGAGTGGCAAGCTGCGTATCGACAAGCACAACCGCTTCAACAACTACAACGTCGAGGACGGCCGTTACGAGCAGCGCACCCGTTGGTTGCGTTCGATCACCGACTACCGTCTCGATGACGCCACCCAACTGCGCAACACCTTCTATCACTACAAGGGCCAGCGCGATTACCGCAACCTCGAGCGCTACCGCTACAACGCCGACAACACCCTGGTGACACGCTCTGCCGCCTACCGGCAGCGGCATGATCAGGAGGTCAATGGCGACCGCTTCGAGCTGACCCACGCCGGCGAGCTGTTCGGCCTGGCCAGCGATTGGGCCTTCGGTCTGGAGTACAGCCGTAACCAGCAGACCAACTACCCGCTTTCGATCTCGGCGAACTTCGACACGGTCGACCCCAACGGTTTCGATCCAGGCGAGTTTCTCGACATCCCCGGCATGGATGCCCCGCGCACCAAGGGCCGCAGTACCTGGACCGATACCTCTTCTGCCTTCGTCGAGAACCGTACCCGCCTGACCGAGCGCCTGGCGCTGATCACCGCGCTGCGTTACGACCACATCGACTTCGAGGTGGTCGAGCACGCGACCCGCGTGGAGTTGGATCGCCGTTGGGATGCCTTCACCGGGCGCGTCGGCCTGGTTTATGACCTCACCGATGCCGTCAGCCTCTACACCCAATACAGCACCTCGGCCGAGCCGCCCGGCGGCACGCTGACCAGCGCCTCGGTCGCCCAGGTTGCCGATTTTGACCTGAGTACCGGCCGGCAGATCGAGGTGGGTAGCAAGTTCGACTTCCTCGATGGGCGCGGCTCGGCGACGGCGGCGGCCTATCGTATCGTGCGCAAGAACATCTCGGTGCCGTCGACTTCTGCGCCCAATACCACCGAGCAAGCCGGGCAGCAGACCTCCACCGGTGTCGAACTGGCGGCCTCGTTCAAGGTCACTCCGCAGTTGTTGGCCGCCGGTAACGTCGCGTGGGTACGCGCCGAGTACGACGAGTTCAACGAAAACGTCGGCGGTGTGGCGGTCTCGCGCAAGGGCAGGAACCCGGTGAACATCCCCGAGCGCTTGGCCAACCTCTGGCTGACCTACGACGTCGCGCCGGACTGGCAGGTGGGTGCCGATGCGCGTTACGTCTCCTCGGTCTACGCCAACACCGCCAACACCATGTGGGTACCGTCGTACACGGTCTACGGGCTGTTCCTCAAGCACGATCTGGATGCCCACACCGAGCTCAGCGCGCGGTTGCGCAACCTCACCGACGAGACCTACGCCCGCTTCATCCACCAGAGCAACACCCAGTATTACCTGGGTGAGCCGCGCAGCCTGGAAGTGGCTGTGCAGTGGCGTTACTGATGATGCTGAAACGACAGCTGTATCTCTGGCATCGCTGGCTGGGCATTGGCCTGTGCCTGCTGATGGCGCTGTGGTTCGTCTCCGGGGTGGTGATGCTCTATGTCGGTTACCCCAAGCTGACCAGCAGCGAACGCCTCGGGCATCTGCCGGCGCTGCCCGCAACCTGTTGCGCCGAGGTGCCGGCGCAGTGGGCGCAGCTGCCGTTGCAGCGGCTGCGCCTGAGCAGCCTGGGCGGCCGGCCGTTCTATCTGTTGGAGTTGGCCGACGGGCGCCGGGTGACCCTCGATGCGCGCAGCGGTGAGCCACTGGAAGGTGCCGACGAAACCTGGGCGCTGGCTGGCGCCCGGCAATATGCCGGCGACGTGCCCCTGCGCTATCGCGGCCAGTTCGACGAGGACGTCTGGACGCACTCGCGTGCACTGGATGCCGAGCGTCCGTTGCATCTGGTCGAGCTGGGCGATGCCGAGCGAACCTGGCTCTACCTATCCGGCAGAACCGGCGAAGTGGTGCGTGACGCCAGCCAGCAGGAGCGGCGCTGGAACTGGCTGGGCGCCTGGCTGCACTGGC
Source organism: Pseudomonas mendocina (assembly GCF_003008615.1). Lineage (NCBI taxonomy): Bacteria > Pseudomonadati > Pseudomonadota > Gammaproteobacteria > Pseudomonadales > Pseudomonadaceae > Ectopseudomonas > Ectopseudomonas mendocina. The sequence continues at coordinate 1,139,730 of NZ_CP027657.1, read as the reverse complement.
TCTATCCGCTGCGTGGTGGTTTCGGCTTCGACAATGGCTGGCGCGTGCTGGTGATCGGCCTGTCCCTGCTGGGCACGGCCATGGCCTTGCTGGGCATGGTGGTTGGCGTGATGCGCTGGCGTTTTCGCCGGCCCTATCGCAACGGCTCCCGCAGCCCGTACTCGGGGGGCTGGTTGCGTTGGCACCATGTCGGCGGCCTGCTGTTCGGCGTCGTACTGGTGGCGTGGATCTTCAGTGGCCTGATGTCCATGCGGCCCTGGGGCACCACCGACAGCCGTTCACGCCTCGACACCGCGTTGATGCAAGGCGGCGCGCTGCGGGCGGCGGATGTGTCGCTCTCGGTCAGTCATGCGCTGCAACGGTTGCGCACGGAACTGGAGGTGGTCGAGCTGGAATGGCGCCGCCTGGATGGCCGCACCTATCTGGTGGCGCGCGACGCGAGTGGCGCGAGCCGTCTACTGCACGGTGAGACCGTGCTGCGTCAGTTGCCTCGTGAGCAGTTGCTCGATACGGCCCGCCTCATGGCGCCGGATGCAGCGCTGCAAAGCGACTGGCTGGAGCGCTTCGATGCTTACTACTACGCCCGCGATGCGCAGAGCATGTACGGCTTTCAGAGCCGGCCGCTGCCGGTGCTGCGGGTGCGCTTCGATGACCCGGAGCAGACCTGGGTCTACCTCGACCCCGCCAGCGGCGAGATGGTCGCGCGGCATGACCAGCGCCAGCGCGTCGGCCGCTGGCTGTTCAACCTGCTGCATAGCTGGGACTGGCCGCCGCTGCTGGAGCGTCCGCTGTTGCGCGAAGCGCTGATCATCGCCTTCAGCCTTGGCGGCCTGGTGATCTGTCTCAGTGGCACGGTGCTGGGCTGGCGCCGCCTGCGCCGTGGGCGCAGCCGGCGACGCAAGGAGGTCGTGCAAAAGATGCTGGAATCTTGAGTGGTTCATTGCGCCCATCGGACGCAGTATTTGCGAGTTGCCCTTTTCCGTGGTGTATCGACCTGCCAATGGCTATACACCGAGATGTTTCACAACCAGGAGGTTCACCATGAGTCTGAAGAAAACCCTGCTTGGCCTGACCCTGTTGCTGCCGGCCCTGCTGGCTCAAGCCCACGAGTATGAGGCCGGCCAGCTGCATATCGACCATCCCTGGTCGCGCGAGATGCCGCCGGTGGCGCCGACCGCTGCCGCTTATTTCGTCATCCATAACAAGGGCAGCGAAGCCGATCGCTTGCTGGGTGTCAGCACCCCGGTGGCTGGCAAGGCCGAGCTGCACGAACATGTGCACGCGGGGGGCGTGATGAAAATGCAGCAGGTGCAGGATGTGGCCATCCCCGCCGGCAGAGAGGTGAAGTTCGAGCCCATGGGTTACCACGTCATGCTGTTCAACCTGAAGCAGCAGGCCAAGGACGGTGAGCGCTTCCCGCTGACCCTCGACTTCGAGAAAGCGGGCAAGGTCGAAGTCGAAGTCGCGGTGCAGAAAGATGCGCCGGCGGGACATGACCATGCTGCCGGTCATGACGCAGGCAAGCACAAGCACTGATGATGTTCACGGCACGCAGACGAACCCTTGCCGCCCAGCTTGGGCTGCTGGCGTTCGTCCTTATCGTTCTGGCGCCACTGGCGTCGCAGCTGCGTGCCGAGCCGGCTGACTGGCGCTGGCTGAACGAACTCAGCTGTCATGATGGGGCTGGTAGCGTGCCGGCCCCAACGGGCAGTACCGACCCTGTGTTGCAGGTGGATGCCTGCGGCTACTGTTCGCTGCTCTCGCAATGCCCCGCGCTGGCCGACAATGGCTCGATGGCCGCGAGTCGACGGGAGTCGTCTCGCGGCGCCGCCCTGGCGTTACCGGCGCAGCCGCTGGCGGGTGCCCACTTTCCTCATGCGCTATCACGCGCACCACCCATGCGCACCTGAAGTCAGCATTCCCACGAGGCCGTTACCAAGCCTCTTCGCAAATCGACTTTTCAGGTATCCGCATGTCCGTTTCCTTCGTTTCGGGCGCCGCTTCCGTGCGCTCGCGTTTTCCGTTGTCCGCCCTGGCCGTCGCCTGCGGCCTGTGTTCCATGACTGCACTGCAGGCCGCTGAGGAGCATGTGCACGAACTGCCGCCCAGCGTGATCACGGCGATCCAGCAAAGCTCGCCGCTGACCGTGGTGGCCGATCCCAAGGATGCGCGCCAGCCTGTGCCGGCCAGTGATGCAGCCGACTACCTCAAGACCATTCCCGGTTTTTCCGCGATCCGCAGCGGCGGCAGCAACAGCGATCCGGTGCTGCGTGGCCTGTTCGGCTCGCGCTTGCTACTGCTCACCGATGGTGGGCAGATGATCGGCGCCTGCCCGGGGCGGATGGACGCGCCCAGTTCCTACATCTCCCCGGAAACCTATGACCTGCTGACCGTGACCAAGGGCCCGCAGACGGTGATCTGGGGACCAGGCGCTTCGGCGGGCGTGGTGCGTTTCGAGCGTGAGCCGGAACGTTTCGGCGAGCTGGGCGCGCGCCTGCATGCCAGCGTGCTGGCGGGTTCCAATGGCCGTTTCGATCAGGTACTGGATGGTGCCGTCGGCAGCGAGCAGGGTTACCTGCGGGTCATGGGCAACCGCTCGCACTCGGACGATTACGACAACGGTGACGGCGACACCATCGCCTCGCGCTGGGACAAGTGGAACGGCGACGTGGCCCTGGGCTGGACGCCGGATGCCGATACCCTGATCGAACTCAGCGCCGGCCGTGGCGATGGCGAAGCGCGCTACGGCGGCCGTGGCATGGATGGCACCCAGTTCAAGCGCGAAAGCCTCGGCCTGCGCATCGAGCGCAGTAACCTCGGCGGCGTGCTGGATAAGGTCGAGGCCAAGGTCTACTACAACTACGCCGACCACATCATGGACAACTTCCGCCTGCGCGTGCCCGATCCGACCAGCATGATGGCCGGGCCGATGGCGGCGCAGGTCGACCGTCGCACCCTCGGTGCACGCCTGGCCGCGACCTGGAAGTGGGATGACGTCGAGCTGATCACCGGCATCGATGCGCAGCGCAGCGAACACCGCCAGCGCAGTTCCAGCGGCGGCATGATGGGCATGCCCTATGTCGACGCTGATCGCTTCCCCTGGGACAAGGACGCGCTGATGCATAACTACGGTGTGTTCGCCGAAGCCACCTGGAGCCTGGCCGAGCGTGATCGGCTGATTTCCGGCGCACGCCTGGATCGCGCCTCGGCCAAGGACTCCCGGCAGAACTTCACTAACATGATGGGCATGTCGACGCCCAACCCGACGGCGGGCGAGACTCGTGCCGAGACCCTGCCCAGTGGTTTCGTGCGCTACGAGCACGATCTGTCCGGCTCGCCGACCACCGTCTATGCCGGCATCGGCCATGTGCAGCGCTTCCCGGATTACTGGGAGCTGTTCTCCGCCGGCCTCAACGGCCCGGCTGGTGCGGACAACGCCTTCGACGGCATCGAGCCAGAGAAGACCACCCAGCTCGATATCGGCATCCAGTATCAGGACGACAAGCTGCAGGCCTGGGCCTCGGCCTATGCCGGGCAGATCCGCGACTACATCCTGTTCGACTATCGTGGTATGAGCACGCAGGCCGACAACGTCGACGCGCGCATCATGGGCGGCGAGCTGGGCGTGGCTTACGTCCTCGATTCCAACTGGAAGGCCGACGCGACGCTGGCCTACGCCTGGGGCAAGAACAGCAGCGATGGCGAGGCATTGCCGCAGATGCCGCCGCTGGAAGCGCGCCTGGGGCTGACCTACCAGCGCGACGACTGGAGCGTCGGCGCCTTGTGGCGTGTGGTCGACGGCCAGGGTCGTATCGCCGAAGGGCGCGGCAACGTCGTCGGGCAGGACTTCGGCGATAGCGCCGGCTTCGGCGTGCTTTCGCTCAATAGCGCCTACCGCCTCAGCCAGCAGGTCAAGCTCAGCGCCGGTGTGGATAACCTGCTCGACAAGAACTACGCCGAGCACCTCAACCTTGCCGGCGACGCCGGTTTCGGCTTCCCGGCCGAGACCCGCATCGACGAGCCGGGGCGTACCTTCTGGGCCAAGGTCGATTTCGACTTCTAAAGCTTCGGTGTTTTTGCTCCCCTCTCCCATTCATGGGAGAGGGGCTGGGGGAGAGGGGCGGCCCTAACCATCTCTCCAACGGCGCGAGGGAACTACGATTTTGCGCGCGCTAATACAGCCTTAAGCTTTACCCGCGAGAGTAGTCACCGCAGACACACCTCCCTGCACCGAAGAGGACTACATCATGCGCAAACTGCTTCTGCTGTCCCTGGTTCTGGCTAGCCCGCTGACCTTTGCAGCCACCCAATGCACCACCGCCGACAAGTCGCAGTGGCAGGATCAGGACAAGTTCCAGGCCGATCTCAAGGCTCAGGGCTACGAGATCAAGAAGTTCAAGGTCACCGGTGGCAACTGCTACGAAATCTACGGTTTCAACAAGGAAGGCAAGAAGGTCGAGATCTACTTCGACCCGGTCAGTGGTGATGCCGTCAAGAGCAACGTGGAAAGCTGATGAGCGCCGCGACCGTGCGTCTGTGGGATCCAGTGGTGCGCCTGTTCCACTGGTCCCTGGCCGGCGCTTTTCTGGCCAATTACTTCTTCACCGAAGAAGGTGAGAGCTGGCACCGCTGGTTCGGTTACTACGCCGTGGCCTGGCTGGTGGTTCGCCTGCTGTGGGGTTTCGTCGGTACGCCGGCGGCGCGCTGGGCGGATTTCTGGCCGAGCCGTGCCCGTTTGAGCGAACACCTGCGCGCGCTGATTTCCGGGCAGCCGTATCACCGCCTGGGGCATTCGCCGTTGGGCGCATTGGTGATGATCCTGATGATGCTGCTGATGCTTGGCCTGGGGGTGACCGGCTTTCTGATGGAGGAGGTCGATTATTTCTGGGGCGCGGATTTACCGCTGGAGATCCACGAACTCTGTGCCAACGGCTTGATGGCGCTGGTCGGCCTGCATATCGCCGCGGCCTTGGTCGAGAGCTATCGGCTGCGCGAGAACCTGCCGCTGTCGATGGTGACTGGCAAGCGGCGCAAGTTGCAGGAGCACTGAGTGTACAGTCGCGGCTGAAGCCCCTCCCACAGTACCCACGCTCTGTGGGAGGGGCTTTAGCCGCGATGAGCCTTGCTCAGGCCAGGCGCGCGTCGAGGCTGTTCTGCGCCAGGCGCTTGGCCTGTGCTTCGGTCATGCCGAGGTGCTCGTGCAGGGCGGCGAAGTTCTCGCCGACGTAGCCGCCGAAATAGGCCGGATCGTCCGAGTTCACCGTCACCTTCACACCACGCTCGAGCATCTCGAGGATGTTGTGCTGACCCATGTGCTCGAACACGCAGAGCCTGATGTTGGACAGCGGACAGACGGTCAGCGGAATCTGCTCGTCGATGATGCGTTGCATCAGCCGCTCGTCCTCGATGGCGCGTACGCCATGGTCGATGCGCTTGATCTTGAGCAGATCCAGCGCCTCCCAGATGTACTCGGGCGGGCCTTCCTCACCAGCATGGGCGACCGCATGCAAGCCTTCGCTGCGCGCCTTGGCGAACACGTGCTCGAACAGCCGTGGCGGAAAGCCTTTCTCCGAACTGTCGAGACCGACGCCGATGAAGGCATCGCGGAACGGCATGGCCTGCTCCAGGGTCTTGAACGCTTCTTCCTCGGGCAGGTGACGCAGGAAACTGAGGATCAGCCCATGGCTGATGCCCAGTTGCTTCTCGCCATCGACCAGCGCCTGCTGGATGCCGCGCAGCACCACCTCGAAGGGAATGCCGCGGTCGGTATGGGTCTGCGGGTCGAAGAAGGGCTCGACATGAATGACGTTCTGCGCCTTGCAGCGTTGCAGGTAAGCCCAGGTCAGGTCATAGAAGTCCTGCTCGCTGTGCAGCACGTTGGCGCCGGCGTAATACAGGTCGAGAAATTCCTGCAGATTGTTGAAGGCGTAGGCGGCGCGCAGGGTTTCGACATCGGCCCAGGGCAGGGCGATCTGGTTGCGTTCGGCCAGGGCAAACAGCAATTCGGGCTCCAGGGAGCCCTCCAGGTGTAGGTGCAGTTCAGCCTTGGGCAGGGCGTTGAGCCATTCGGGCATGGTGATTTCTCGTTATCAGACTTCGGTTGATGCAAAGTCTAACCGTTGAGACAGGAATCTGCTGTTTCGTCAGCACGGCTTCTGCCTTGCATTGCTCTAGCTCGCTAGGCTTTACAACGTGGTGGTCGCGAACGGGCAACGGCAGGGGAACCGTAGGGCGGGTGTAACCCGCCCTACGGTTTCTTGCGCCTTACTCGCGCTCGATGGCCAGCGCGACGCCCTGGCCGCCGCCGATGCACAGGGTGGCCAGGCCCTTCTTGGCATCACGACGAATCATCTCGTGCAGCAGGCTGACCAGCACGCGGCAGCCCGAGGCACCGATGGGGTGGCCGAGGGCGATGGCGCCGCCGTTGACGTTGACCTTGTCGGCGTCCCAGCCCAGTTCCTGGCCGACCGACAGCGCTTGAGCGGCGAAAGCCTCGTTGGCTTCGATCAGATCCAGATCGGCCAGGCTCCAGCCGGCTTTCTCCAGACAGCGGCGGGTGGCCGAGACCGGGCCGATGCCCATGATCGCCGGGTCGACGCCGGCATTGGCGTAACCGGCGATCTTCGCCAGCACCGGCAGGCCCAGCGCCTGGGCCTTGGCTGCGCTCATCAGCAGCACGGCAGCGGCGCCGTCGTTGAGGCTGGAAGCGTTGCCGGCGGTGACGCTGCCGTCCTTCTTGAACGCCGGCTTCAGTTTGGCCAGGGATTCGGCGGTGGTGCCGGCACGCGGTTGCTCGTCACGGGCGAAGGCGACGGGATCGCCCTTGCGCTGCGGGATCAGCACCGGGGTGATCTCGGCATCGAAACGACCGGCCTCGATGGCGGCCACGGCCTTTTGCTGCGAGGCGGCGGCGAAGGCGTCCTGGGCTTCGCGGGAAATCCCATACTTTTCCACTAGGTTCTCGGCGGTGATGCCCATGTGGTAGTCGTTGAAGGCATCCCACAGGCCGTCGACGATCATGCTGTCGAGCATCTGAGCATGGCCCATGCGCAGGCCGGTGCGTGCCTTGGGCAGCACGTAGGGCGACAGGCTCATGTTCTCCATGCCGCCAGCGATGATCACCTCGGCATCGCCGCAGCGGATGGCCTGGGCAGCCAGGTGCAGAGCCTTGAGGCCCGAGCCGCAGACCTTGTTCAGGGTCATGGCCGGTACGGCATGCGGCAGGCCGGCGCGGATCACGGCCTGGCGTGCGGGGTTCTGACCACTGCCTGCGGTAAGCACCTGGCCGAGGATCACTTCATCGACCAGGGCGCCGTCGATACCGGTCTGTTCCAGCAGGCGCTTGATGACGATGGCGCCGAGTTCCGGCGCGGGGATGTCGGCCAGGCTGCCCTGGAAGCTGCCGATGGCGGTGCGGGTGGCGGCAACGATGACGACGTCTTGCATGTACATGTCCTCGACTCGGTTCAGACAGTGACCGGAAAGGCCTCGATGGTCGCATAGCCAAATGTGACCGGCCAGCCACGTCATGTGGTGAGCATGGCGGTCAGGGGCGTAGCGTCGCGTCGCGCGTAGGGCGGGTGCAACCCGCCACATACTGCCTAAGCCAGTCGACGGCGAGCCCGTTGCGCGGCGCTGTTGCGGATTGCCCAGCGCAGCAGGGTGGCGGTGCGCTGCACGCTGCTGCGAATCAGTGGGCGGCGCCAGGCAGCCTGGTGTTCGCCGAGCAGGTCGCTGGCCCAGTCTGGCAGCAGGTCGACACCCGCCTGCATCACCAGGCTGCCAAAGGGTTTGGCCAGAATGTTCGGCATGGGCGCGGCGTAGAGTAGCCGCACCACCTCACGGGTTCGCTCGTCGCAAAGCAACTGCGAGCGCATGTGCTCAAGGTATGCCTCGATTGCCTGACGCGACTTGGGCACGTTCTTCGCGCCCAGGCGTTCGGCGATCAAGGCGACTTCGCGGTAGTAGCGATCCTGCTCGCTAACCGGCAGTTGCGGGTCGACGTAACGCAGATAGCCGGCGAGAAACTGGCTGACCTCGGAAACGTGCACCCAGGTCAGCAATTCGGGATCGCTGGCGGCATAAGGTCGGCCATCCGGGGCATGGCCGACCACTTGCAGGTGAATGGTGCGCACCTTTTCGAGCAACTGCTCGGCGTCATGTGCGCCGCCATAGGTGGTGCCGGCGATGAACAGGCTGGTGCGGCGCAGGCGGCCGAGCATGTCCTGACGAAAGGTGGAGTGATCCCACACGCCAGCTAGTGCCAGCGGGTGCAGCATCTGCAGGAGCAGGGCGGAAACGCCGCCCACCATCATCGAGGTGAAATCGGCATGCACCTCCCACACCATCGATTCGGGGCCGAACAGGCCAGCGTCGCCACGCGGCTGGTCGAGGTCGAGCACACCGAGCGAGGCGCCAGTGAGGCTGTGTACCTGTTTTTCGATTTGTCTGCGTAAGGTTTCCATGGCGCGCAGTTTCGGCGCTTGGCTGACGCAAGACAAGATGAGCCCGGCCCTTTCGGGCCGGGCGCGAGGCTCAGCGGTTGAGGCGCTGTTCGATCAGGCTGTCGACCACGCTGGGGTCGGCCAGGGTGGAGGTGTCGCCCATGTTCTCCAACTCGTTACAGGCGATCTTGCGCAGGATGCGCCGCATGATCTTGCCCGAGCGGGTCTTGGGCAGGCCGGGCGCCCATTGCATCAGTTCCGGCTTGGCGAAACTGCCGATCTCCTTGCCTACGAGGGTGAGCAATTCTTTCTTCAGCTCGTCCGAGGGCTCCTGGCCTTTCATCAGGGTGACGTAGGCGTAGATACCCTGGCCCTTGAGGTCGTGAGGGTAGCCGACCACCGCTGCCTCTGCGACGGCGTCGTGCAGCACCAGCGCGCTTTCCACCTCGGCGGTGCCGATACGGTGGCCGGAGACGTTGATCACATCGTCCACGCGGCCGGTGATCCAGTAGTAGCCGTCCTCGTCGCGGCGTGCGCCGTCGCCGGTGAAGTAGTAGCCGGGGTAGGGCTTGAAGTAGGTGTCGATCATGCGCTGGTGGTCGCCATAGACGCTGCGGATCTGGCTTGGCCAGCTCGCTTTGATCGCGAGTACGCCGCTGCCGGGGCCGTCGATTTCCTTGCCCTGTTCATCCAGTAGTACTGGTTGCACGCCGAAGAACGGGCGGGTAGCCGAGCCCGGCTTGAGGTCGGTGGCGCCGGGCAGCGGGGTGATCAGGATGGAGCCGGTCTCGGTCTGCCACCAGGTATCGACGATCGGGCAACGGCGTTCGCCAACCACGTTGAAGTACCACTCCCAGGCTTCCGGGTTGATCGGCTCGCCCACCGAACCGAGCAGGCGCAGGCTGCTGCGTGAAGTGGCCTTGACCGGGCCTTCGCCTTCACGCATCAGCGCGCGCAGGGCGGTCGGCGCGGTGTAGAAGATGTTCACCTGGTGCTTGTCGATCACTTGCCAGAAGCGCGAGGCGTCCGGGTAGTTGGGCACGCCTTCGAACATCAGCGAGATGGCGCCATTGGCCAGCGGGCCGTAGACGATGTAGCTGTGCCCGGTGACCCAGCCGACATCGGCAGTGCACCAGTAGACGTCGCCCTCGTGGTAGTCGAACACGTACTTGTGGGTCATCGCGGCACCGAGCAGGTAACCGCCGGTGGTGTGCAGCACGCCCTTGGGTTTGCCGGTAGAACCCGAGGTGTAGAGGATGAACAGCGGGTCTTCGGCATCCATTGGCTCGGCTGGGCAGTCCGCGCTGACGTCCTTGAGCGCCTGGTGATACCAGAGGTCGCGACCTTCGACCCAGGCGACATCGCCCTGCGTGCGCTCGACCACCACCACGGTGGAGACGTTCGGGCAGCTCTGCAGGGCCTTGTCGACGTTGTTCTTCAGCGGGATGTACTTGCCGCCGCGCACGCCTTCGTCGGCAGTGATCACGGTGCGGCAGTCGGCATCGAGGATGCGGTCGCGCAGGGCGTCCGGGGAGAAGCCGCCGAACACCACCGAGTGCACGGCGCCGATGCGTGTGCAGGCGAGCATGGCGTAGGCTGCTTCGGGGATCATCGGCATGTAGATGCACACGCGATCGCCTTTCTTCACGCCACGGCTTTTCAGCACGTTGGCCAGGCGGCTGACGTTGTGGTGCAGCTTGTTGTAGGTGATGTGCGCGGATTCGGCGGGGTTGTCGCCTTCCCAGATGATGGCGATCTGTTCGCCGCGCTTTTCCAGGTGACGGTCGATGCAGTTGTAGGCGACGTTGAGCTGGCCACCCTTGAACCATTCGGCGCGGCCCTGTTTCAGGTCGCTGCTGTGCACCTGATCCCAGGGCTTGAACCAGTTCAGAAAGGTCTTGGCCTGCTCGCCCCAGAAGGTTTCGGGCTGCTCGATGGACTGCTGGTAGAGGCGCAGGTAGGCGTCGTTATCCAGGTGCGCGCGCTGGCGCACCGCGTCTGGCACGGGATGGCGAGTGATCTCGAACATGGCGGGGTCCTTGTAATTGTTTGTCCGCAACAGCCACAAGGGTGCACCCAAGCAGGTGCTTGGTTCAAGGCTTGTGCGTGTCGAGATGCTGCCGGGCCTGCTCGCTGTGCCGATATTCCAGTTGTGCTGCGACCAGGCTCCGGGTCGAGGCACCGTAGCGTGTAGCGATTTCGACGAGTGCCTCGTCGAGGGCCTGCCCGGCGGGCATCGTGCTTCCCGGGAGTCTTGGCAACCCGGAGGCGTCTGTCCGTTGCGCTACGAACTCCAGTCCGCTGGCGCTGAATACGGGGTGATGGGCCACACCCTGTACCTCCGTGCGAAAGGTACGCGCCCAAGCATCCACCCGCAGGGCCAGGCTGACTTCGTCCATGCCGGGGTGACACCGGCTCGGCTGCTGCTGCACCTGCGCCTGGAAAGCGCCTGTCAATCGCTGGAGGCGGGTGAGGCGTCGCTCAAGCGCGTGGCGCAGCGCAGTGGCTTCGTCAATGTGTACAACCTCAGGCAGGCCTTTGCGCGGGCGCTGGGTGTGACGCCTGGAGAGTATCGCCAGCGTTTCTGTCGTTGAGGTGCGCCGTTGGACGCACCCCATATCCATCAGCCGCGATGGTGGGCGCGGAAGTGTTCGATCAGCCCCTGCGTCGAGGCATCTGCAGCGCTGCTGTCGAGCTGGCCGGTCAGGCGTTGGTAAACCTCCTTGCCCATTTCCTTGCCCAGCTCCACCCCCCACTGGTCAAAGGCATTGATGCCCCAGATGGCGCTCTGCACGAACACCTTGTGCTCATACAGCGCCACTAGCGCGCCGAGGGTGAAGGGGGCGATACGGTTCATCACCAGGATGTTGCTCGGGCGGTTGCCGGGGATGACCTTGTGCGGCGCCAGGCGCTGCACTTCGGCTTCCGGCAGGCCTTTGGCACGCAATTCGGCTTCGGCTTCCTCGCGGCTCTTGCCCTGCATCAGCGCCTGGGCCTGCGACAGGCAATTGGCGAACAGCCACTGGTGATGATCCGAGAGTGGGTTGTAACTGTTGACCGGGACGATGAAGTCCGCCGGTACCAGCAGGCGGCCCTGGTGCAGCAACTGGTGGTAGGCGTGCTGGCCGTTGCAGCCGACGCCGCCCCAGATCACCGGGCCGGTGGCTATGTCCAGCGAGCTGCCGTCCTGGCGCACACTCTTGCCGTTGGACTCCATGTCCAGCTGTTGCAGGTGCTTGGTGAAGTTACGCAGGTAATGGTCGTAAGGCAGGATCGCGTGGCTCTGCGAATCCCAGAAATTGGTGTACCAGATGCCCAGCAGGGCCATCAGTACCGGCATGTTCTGGGCCAGCGGAGCCTGGGTGAAGTGCTGATCCATGGCGTAGGCGCCGGCCAGCAGTTCCTTGAAGTTGGATACCCCGATGGCCAGGGCGATGGGCAGGCCGATGGCAGACCACAGCGAGTAGCGTCCGCCGACCCAGTCCCACATCGGGAAGATGTTCTCTTCGCGGATGCCGAACTCGATGGCCGCCTTGCGGTTGCTGGTCACGGCAATGAAGTGGCGGTGCAGCTCCTCTTCCGGGCCGCCCATGGCCAGGTACCAGTCGCGTGCGGCCAGGGTGTTCTTCAGGGTTTCCAGGGTGCCGAAGGACTTGCTGGAGACAATGAACAGAGTGGTTTCCGGATCCAGTCGCGCAGTCAGCTCACGGAATTCGCTGCCGTCGATATTGGCCAGGTAGTGACAGCGCACACCGCGTTGAGTGAACGGGCGCAGCGCTTCGGACACCAGTTGCGGGCCGAGGAAGGAGCCACCGATGCCGATGTTGACCACTTCCTTGATCGGCTTTTCGCTGTAGCCACGCCAGAGGCCGCTGTGCACGCGGCTGACCAGCTCGGTCAGTTGATGCAGCACGCGGTGCACTTCGGGAATGATGTCGGCGCCATCGACCACCAGGCGGCGGCCGATCGGGCTGCGCAGGGCGGTGTGCAGCGCGGCGCGTTGCTCCGAGGCGTTGACCTGTTCCCCCTGGTACAACGCATGGATGGACTGCGGCAGACCGGCTTGCTCGGCCAGTTGGATCAGCAATGCCAGACTGTCTTCGTTGATCAGGTTTTTCGAGTAGTCCAGCAGCAGGCCGCAGCTGTTCAGGGAGAAGCTTTGGAAGCGGGTAGCGTCCTCTGCGAAAGCCTCGCGCATGCTGAATCCGGCCATCGCTTGGCGATGCTGGCGCAGGGCCTGCCAGGCGGGCAGGGTGGTGACGTCGTGAGGCTGCTGGTAGTAGGCCATCGGAGCTCCTGATCCGCGAAAGCAAAAGGCCCGGGGGTGACCCGGGCCTAAGAGTGTAACCGTCCGTGTTTGGACGCTGCTACTGGCCAGGCAGTTCAACGACCAGATTGTCGATCAGGCGGGTTTTCCCCAGCTGTGCTGCGGTCAGCACCACCAGGTGGCGATCGTCGATGGCCGCCGGACGCAGGCTGATGGCATTGCGGATTTCCAGGTAGTCGGGGACGAAGCCGGCTTCGCGTTGCTGCGCCTGGGCGTTCTCGATCAATCTGGCGTAATCGCGCGCGCCGCGTTTCAGTTCGTCAGCGATACCCTGCAAGCCGCGGTAGAGCACGGGCGCGGTGGCGCGCTGCTCGGCGCTGAGGTAACCGTTGCGCGAAGACAGCGCCAGGCCGTCCTCGGCGCGCTGAGTGGGCGCGCCGATGATCTGGATCGGCATGTTCAGGTCGCGCACCAGCGTGCGAATCACCGCCAGTTGCTGGTAGTCCTTTTCGCCGAACACGGCCAGATCCGGCTGCACCATGTGAAACAGCTTGGTGACGACCGTGGCCACACCCTCGAAATGGCCAGGGCGGCTGGCGCCGCACAGCCCTTCGGACACACCCTGTACGGTGACGCGCGTCTGACTGTCCATGCCGTGCGGATACATTTCCGCGACGTCCGGGTGGAACAGCAGGTGGCAACCCGCGGCGAAGAGCTTCTCCTGGTCAGCAGCCAGAGTGCGCGGATAGTTGTCGAGATCCTCACCAGCACCGAACTGCAGCGGGTTGACGAAGATGCTGGCAACCACGAAGTCGGCGCGTTGTGATGCGATCTCGACCAGGGAAACGTGACCGGCGTGCAGGTTACCCATGGTCGGTACGAAACCGATCTGCTTGCCCTCGGCGCGTGCCTGGGCCACTGCGGCGCGCAGCTCGCGCAGGGTCTTGACCGTGTTCATGCCGAGAAACCGTGTTCGGCAGCGGGGAAGCTGCCATCCTTGACCGCTTTCACGTAAGCGCTCAGGGCGCCCTGAATGCTGTCCGCACCGATCATGAAGTTGCGTACGAACTTGGCGACGCGGCCCGAGAGCGACAGGCCGAGCATGTCGTGCAGCACCAGCACCTGGCCATCGGTGCCTGGGCCGGCGCCGATACCGATAACCGGAATCTTCACCGCCTGAGCGATCTCGGCAGCCAGCTCGCTGGGCACGCATTCGAGCAGCAGCATGGCTGCACCGGCCTGCTCCAGCGCCATGGCATCAGCGCGCATCTGGCGGGCCTGCGCTTCCTGGCGGCCCTGTACCTTGTAGCCGCCAAGGATGTTCACGGCTTGTGGCGTGAGGCCGAGGTGGGCGCAGACCGGCACACCGCGTTCAGCCAGCAGGCGGATCGGCTCGGCCAGCCAGCCGGCACCTTCCAGTTTGACCATGTGCGCACCGGCCTGCATCAGCTTGGCGCTATTGAGCAGAGTCTGTTCGGTGGTGGCATAGGCCATGAACGGCAGGTCGCTGATGATCAGCGCGCCCTGGTTACCGCGTTTGACGCTGGCGGTGTGGTAGGCCATCTCATCGACGCTGACCGGCAAGGTACTGTCGTGGCCCTGTAGCACCATGCCCAGGGAGTCGCCGACCAGTAGCACCTCGGCACCGGCCTGGCAGCAGGCTTGGGCGAAGGTGGCGTCATAAGCGGTCAGCATGGCGATCTTTTCACCGTTCTGCTTCAGGCTTTGCAGGGTGGTCAGGGTAACGTCAGGCATTTCAAGGATCCTCGCTCAGGCTCGGTGTACGGCTTCTATCTGGCTGCAATCCGGCCTGGATTGGCATAAAGGTGCGCCCGGCGCTGGGCGACGGGACGCCTATAGTCCTGATGGGGGGGCTTGAAGTCAATTGCGGGTGTTACCGCTCTGTTACTGGCGTTACCGCCAATGTGGGCGGCCAGGCTTCAGGCTAGAGCGGCTGCGCCATGGCGCCAGGCGTTACGCAGGGGGGTGTTGCCCGGAAGCTGGGCCACGCAACAGCGCAGGGTCACTCGGGCAGACGCTCCAGCCCGGTGAACGGGCAGGCGGCCAGTAGTTCGCACAGGTGGCGTCCATCTGGCAGCTCCAGCTCGGGGTCGAGTTCAGCCAGTGGGTAGAGTACGAAAGGGCGAGCGTGCATATGGTAGTGCGGTACGGTCAGGCGCTCATCGGAAATCACCCGCTTGCCGAACAGCAGAATGTCCAGATCCAGAGTGCGCGGTCCCCAACGTTCGGCCTTGCGTACGCGGCCCTGCTCCTGCTCGATGCGTTGCAGGGCATCGAGCAACTGCCAGGGCTCCAGTTCGGTATCCAGCGCTGCCACGGCGTTGACGTAGCGCGGTTGATCCGCTGGGCCCAGCGGGTCACTGGCGTATAACGAGGAACGGCCTGCCAGCTGGCTGTGCGGCAGACGGGCAAGAGCGCCGAGAGCTTCCTGCAACTGCTGACGGGGCGTTTCCAGGTTACTGCCCAGGCCGATGTAAACCCGTTCCATCATTCTGCGGCGGTGCTGCCGTCGTCACTGCGCTTGCGCCGATTGTTGTTGCGCCGGCGTTTGCGTGGGGCGTTGCCCGCGGCCTCGGGCTTGCCGGCCAAATCGCGGATCATCTGCCGGCGCTGGCTGTCATTGGCATCCTGGTACTCGGTCCACCACTCGCCCAGGCCGCCGGTGTCTTCGCCGGCCAGTTCGCGCAGCAGAAGGAAGTCGTAACCGGCGCGGAAGCGTGGGTTCTCCAGCAGCAGGTCGGCGCGTTTGCCACTGCGTCTTGGCAGGCGCTCCTGCATATCCCAGATCTCGCGGATCGGGATGGTGAAGCGCTTGGGCACGGCGATGCGCTGGCACTGCTCGGTGATCAACTCGTGAGCGGCTTCCTGCATGGCGGGGATCGGTGGCATGCCCTTGCCCTGCAAGTGCAGCACGCGGGCCGGAAGGGCTGGCCAGAGCATGGCCGCGAAGAGGAAGGCGGGGGTGACCGACTTGCCCTCATGGACGCGATCATCGGTGTTGATCAGCGCCTGACGGATCAGCTTCTCGGTGTACTCGGGATTGCGCTTGAGCGCTTCACCGCTGGCCGGGAACAGTTGCGCGAACAGGTCATGTTCGAGCAGCAGATCGAAGGTGTACTCGGCGTAACCGGTGAGAAACAGCTTGAGTACTTCGTCGAACAGACGCGCCGAGGGTATGTCGCGCAACATCGGTGCCAGGCGGCGTATCGGTTCGGCGCTGTGCTTCTCGATATCGAAATCGAGCTTGGCGGCGAAACGCACTGCCCGGAGCATGCGCACCGGATCTTCCAGATAACGCTGCTCGGGGTCGCCGATCAGTCGCACCAGGTGGTTACGCACGTCATGCATGCCGCGGGCGTAATCGAGAATGTGCTCCTGAGTCGGGTCGTAATACAGCGCATTGATGGTGAAGTCACGGCGCTGGGCGTCGTCTTCCAGGGTGCCGTAGACGTTATCGCGCAGGATACGACCACTTTCGTTGCGCGCGGCCAGGTTGCTGTTTTCCTCTTCCTCACCCTGTGGATGATTGGCGCGGAAGGTGGCGACTTCGATGATCTCGCGACCGAAGTGCACGTGAACCAGCTTGAAGCGGCGACCGATCACTCGTGCATTACGGAACTCGGCGCGCACTTGCTCGGGGGTAGCGCTGGTGGCGACGTCGAAATCCTTCGGATCGATATCCAGCAGCAGGTCGCGCACGCAGCCGCCGACCAGGTAGGCCTGATAACCGGCTTTCTGCAGGCGTTCGACCACACTGATGGCGTGGCGGCTGATCTCGTTACGATTGAGCGGATGTTGTCGACTGCCCAGCACTTCAGGGGTGCTGCGTGGACGAGCGGCGCGGCGCAGAGGTGAGCGGAAAGACTTGAACAGCTTTTTCAGCATGGGATGCACTGTTTGGAGTAGTGGTCGGTCAGCCCCGCATGCTGTTGAAAAACTACCGGCACGGGCGTCGTAGCGCTAAAAGCAGCTCGCCTCGGCAATGATTTTTTCAACGGCATGCGAAACGATGACCGCATGATTGCTGCGGATTCTAGCATCGTGTAGGGAGAAGGTGTGTAGAGAGGCGGCAGGCGGGGATCCGAGAACCGGAAGCTACTGGGGGAGCCGAAGCTCCCCCCCAAGTTGGTGCGTGCTTTGTTTTTATTGTTATTGAGGGCCTGTTGTTTTTGTTGTTTGGCCCTTCCCGGCTCGCCGTGGCTTACCGGGTGCTCCCTAGAGAGGGGAGCCAATAGCAAACGGATTTCTTTGGACGCTGATGCTGCCATGTTCCAACCAGTTCCGGCGCTGCCTTGGGGCAGTTTTATTGTTCTCAGCCTGGTCGTAAGGGGCGAACCCCTGAGGCAACTCCTCTCCAAAAGAATCAGTTAGCTGCGCCTCCGTCCTTATTGTTTTTGTTGTTCTGGAGTCGTTTCGTCTTGTTCTTATTGTGTAGGGCATTGCTTGTTATTGTTGTTGTGCCAGAGATAAAGCAGTTGCCGTGCCAGTTTTGGCGATTCCTTGTAAATCAAGGGTTTGCGCGTTTTTTGGGGTGGTGTGTGGCGGGGGGGAGGCCGGGTTTTCGTTACCGATAGACCCGACCTTTGTTACGAGATATTGAACCGGTAACAACCTGTGGAACCTGCGCGCAGGTCGGTTGTCACCGGGGCGCAAGGTCAAGAACCGCTGGTCACACCGGATTTGCGGCGTGGGATGCCCAGGCGCTGACGGCGTTCCCACAGGCATTTGCGACTGATGCCCAGCTTGCGGGCCAGCTCGGTCTCGGTCATGTGATCCTGATGCTCGAGCACGAAGTGCTGGAAGTAGTCCTCCAGGGATAGATCCTCGGTCGGCTCATGGCTGCTGTTACCCGGCTGACTGGGGAGGCCGGGCAGGCCGAAGATTTCGTCGTCCAGATCGTCCAGCTCGATATCGATACCCAGCAGGTCAGCGGAAATCTCCGTGCCTTCACACAGGATCACCGCACGCTCGATGGCGTTCTCCAGCTCACGAACGTTACCGGGCCAGGAATAGTGACGGATGGCCTGTTCCGCATCGTGGGCGAAATGCAGCGGCTCGCGGCCCATGCGGGTGTATTGGCGCACCAGAAACGCCTGGGCGATTTCGCTCACGTCGGCGCCGCGCTCGCGGAGTGCTGGGAGCTTGAGGGCGATCACGTGCAGGCGGTAATAGAGGTCTTCACGGAATTGGCCGGTCTTGGCCAGAGTCTTGAGGTCGCGGTGGGTCGCGGCGATCAAGCGCACATCGACCTTTTGCGACTGTACCGAGCCGACCCGGCGAATCTCGCCTTCCTGCAATACGCGCAGCAGGCGCGCCTGGGCTTCCAGTGGCAGCTCGCCGATCTCATCAAGGAACAATGTGCCGCCATCGGCCGCTTCCACCAGACCGGCGCGACCAGCGCTGGCGCCGGTAAATGCGCCTTTCTCGTGGCCGAACAGCTCGGACTCGATCAGGGTTTCCGGAATCGCCGCGCAGTTCACCGAAATCAGTGGCGCCTTGGCGCGACGCGATAGGTTGTGCAGGGCACGCGCGACCAGTTCCTTGCCGGTGCCGGATTCGCCTTGCACCAGTACATTGGAGTCGGTGGGGGCGACCTTGCGAATCTTGCTATAGAGCTCCTGCATGGCGGCGCAAGAGCCGATGATGCCGATTTCGCCATTGGCGTTATCGGCGGCTTTTTCGCCGTTACCGCTACGTGAGGGGCTGCTGCTTGCGCTGGCCGGGGAGTTCTTGGCTTCCTGACGGTCACGCAGGATGCGGGCGACGGCCTGCAACATCTCATCGTGATCAAAGGGCTTGGCGATGTAGTCGACCGCGCCCATCTTCATCGAGTCCACTGCCGAGCGCAGGCTGGCATAGCTGGTCATGATCAGCACCGGGGTGCCTTCGGCCAGTTTGATCAGTTCGGTACCGGGCGCGCCGGGCAGGCGCAGGTCACTGACGATCAGGTCGAAGGTCGGAATGCTGTAGCGCTCCTGAGCTTCCTGTACCGAGCCAGCTTCGCTGACCTGGTACTGGTTACGTTCGAGCAGGCGGCGCAAGGCAGAGCGGATAATGGTTTCGTCTTCGACGATAAGAATATGTGGCATCAATTCGGTCTCTCGACGGTCACGGAGGTGCCGCAGGCACCCTCTGTCGCTGTTTACATCGCTACGGACGTCGCCTCGACATGCCTCGGCAGGGTGACCCGAATTCGAGTGCCCAATTGGCGCTCGGGGTCGGCCGGGCTGTCGATTGTTATCTGTCCATAATGCTCTTCCACGATCGAATAGACCAGCGCAAGGCCCAGACCGGTGCCTTCGCCTGGATCCTTGGTAGTGAAGAAGGGTTCGAACAGGCGGTCGATGATCGCCTTGGGAATGCCACTGCCCTCGTCTTCCACGATCAGATCGACGGTATGTTCGCTGGCCTCGCTGCGCACGCGGATGGCGCCACCGGGCGGTGAGGCGTCGCGGGCGTTGGACAGCAGGTTGATCAGCACCTGCGCCAGGCGTTGTGGGTCGCCACAGGCCCAGTGTTGTGGATCGCAGAGGTTATAGAAGTGGATGTCGAAGTTGCGCTTGTTCAGGGACAGCAGGCCGATGGCGTCCTGCGCCACGTCGGCCAGGCATACCGGTTCGTCGCTGCGCTGGTGGCTGCCGGAGTGAGCAAAGCTCATCAGGGACTGGACGATGCGTGACACGCGCTTGGTCTGCTCGAGAATCTGCCCACTGATCTCGGTCAGCTCGCCGTCGTGCTCGCGTTCCTCGCGCAGGTTCTGCGCCAGGCAGGCGATGCCGGTGATCGGGTTACCGATCTCGTGCGCGACGCCGGCCGCCAGGCGGCCGATGGAGGCCAGGCGTTCGGAGTGCACCAGCTTGTCTTCGAGCATCTGCGTGTCGGTCTGATCCTCGACCAGCAGCACCAGGCCGCTGTTACCCGGCGCCAGGGGCTCGTTGATGGCGGCCTTGTGCAGGTTCAGCCAGCGGGTTTGTCCATCGAGCGCCAGGTGCTGTTTGTGCAGGTGTTCGTCGGGCAGTTCGATGAAGTTCTGCAGCAGGCTCTGCCAGGGTTCGGCCAGGGCGGACAGGCGCGAGCCGACGATGCGCTGCGCGGGAATCTCGGTGAGTTCCTCCATGGCGCGGTTCCACATCAGGATCTCCTGATCCTTGGCCAGTGAGCACACGCCCATTGGCAATTCCTGCAAGGTCTGGCGGTGGTAACGACGCAGTGCATCGAGTTCGGCGGCCAGGCCGGTGAGGCGTGACTGATAATCTTCCAGCCGGCTTTCGATGAAGTGGATGTCCTCGGTGACATAGCCCTCGCTGCCGGACTTATAGGGCAGGAAGGTTTCCACGATGTCTTGTGCCACGCTCGGCCCCATCAGGCCGGATAGGTTGGCTTCGATGCGGTCGCGCAGGCGGCGCAGCGCATAAGGGCGTCCCTCGTCGAACGGTAGATGGAGGTCGCGCAGGGCCTGCTCCACTTCACGCTGAGCGGTCTTGGCGCCGAGCGGTTTGGCCAGTTGCGCGGCGAAGTCCTGTGGTGAGATGGCCACCAGTTCGCGTCGTTGTGGGCGACGCACGTTGTCTACTGCGCAGGCCTCGGCGGCGCTCTTTTCTTCAGGACTGGCCTCGGTGAACAGTGACACCAGAGTGAATACCAGCACGTTGGCGGCCAGCGAGGCGATGGCTGCCAGGTGCCAGCTGGCATCGTCGAGCACATAGATGACGTTGAACAGCGGCAGGTATAGACCTTCCAGGTTGCCCAGCAGCGGCAGCAGCATGGTCAGCGCCCAGACGCTGATCCCTGCCATCAGCCCGGCGAGGAAGCCGCGGCGATTGGCCGTTTGCCAATACAGCACCGAGAGCACGCCGGGCAGGAACTGCAAGGTGGCGACGAAGGCGACAATGCCCAGGTTGGCCAGATCTTGCTGGGCGCCGAGCAGCAGGTAGAAGCCGTAACCGGCCATGATGATGAAGGCGATCAGCGCGCGGCGCGTCCACTTCAGCCAGCGGTAGATGTTGCCCTCGGCCGGCGGTTGATACAGCGGCAGCACCAGATGGTTGAGTGCCATTCCTGACAGTGCCAGGGTCGAGACGATGATCAGGCCGCTGGAGGCCGAAAGACCTCCAATATAGGCAAGCAGCGCCAGCGTTTCGCTGTTCACCGCGATGCCCAGGCCGAGCGTGAAATATTCAGGGTTGGTGGTGGCGCCGAGCTTGAGGCCGGCCCAGAGGATCAGCGGCACGGCCAGGCTCATCAGCAGCAGGAACAGCGGTAGGCCCCAGCTGGCGCTGACCATGGCGCGTGGGTTGAGATTCTCGGTGAAGGTCATGTGGTACATGTGCGGCATGACGATGGCCGAGGCGAAGAACACCAGCAGCAGGGTGCGCCACGGGCCTTCCTGCAGTGGTGTGTGCAGCGTCGACAGCGCCGCCTGGTTCTGTACCAGCCACAGCTCCAGCTCACGCGGGCCGCCGAATACGCCATACAGTGCATAGAGGCCGATGGTGCCGAGGGCGATCAGCTTGACCAGCGACTCGAAGGCGATGGCGAACACCAGGCCTTCGTGTTTCTCGCGGGTGGCGATATGGCGTGCACCGAACAGGATGGTGAAGAGGATGATCAGGCCGCAGTAGCTCAGCGCCACTTTCTCCTGCAGCGGCTCGCGGCTGAGGATGCCGATGGAGTCGGCCACCGCCTGGATCTGCAGGGCCAGCAGCGGCAGCACGCCGATCAGCATGAACAGCGTGGTCAGTGCGCCAGCCCAGGTGCTGCGAAAACGGAAGGCGAACAGATCGGCCAGCGATGACAGCTGATAGGTGCGGGTGATGCGCAGGATCGGATAGAGCAGCACCGGCGCCAGCAGGAACGCGCCGGACACCCCCAGGTAACTGGCGAGGAAGCCATAACCGTACTGGTAGGCCAGGCCCACCGTGCCATAGAAAGCCCAGGCGCTGGCGTAGACGCCCAGCGACAGGGTGTAGGTCAGCGGGTGGCGAATGATCCGACGCGGGATCAAGCCATGTTCACTGAGCCAGGCAACGCCGAACAGAACCAGAAGGTAGCCGGCGCTGATCAGGATCAGCTCGCTCAGGCTAAAGCTCGTCAGCATCGCGTTGGCTCTGAAGAATGAAGGTCACGACGATGAGGATCAGCCACAGCAGGTAGGGCCGGTACCAGGCACCATTGTGATCGATCCACCAGTCCATGATGGCCGGGGAGAACAGGTAGATCCCCACTACCAGGATCAAAACCAGTCGGTAGATATACATGTGACATCTCGTCGATAGATGCCGCGATGGTAAAGGATGCCGCGCATCCCAAGCCACAAACTTGAGGCTTGCATCTAGGGGGCGCCGTGCGCACCGAGACCGTACAGGGTTCCGGAATAGCGGGTTTGGCGCACCCTACCTCAATTGCGCTTCGGCCAGGGTGCGGCTGCGCGGAATGCGTGTGGCATCCCAGTTGGCGATGCCCCAGGCCAGTAACTCGGCGGGGGCGGCACCTTGCAGCTCGGCTGGCGGCTGCTGGCCGAGCGCACGCAGGGCGCGCAGCAGCAGCGGCCCTGCCTGATCGGAAGGGAGCGGTGGCGAACGGTAGCTTTTGCCCAGCTTGTGGCCGTCCGGCTGGATGATCAGCGGCACGTGCAGGTAACGCGGCTGCGGCAATCCCAGCAATTCCTGCAGGTAGAGCTGGCGCGGCGTGGAATCGAGCAGGTCGGCGCCGCGTACCACATCGGTAACACCCTGCCAGGCATCGTC
Organism: Pseudomonas mendocina; assembly: GCF_003008615.1. Lineage (NCBI taxonomy): Bacteria > Pseudomonadati > Pseudomonadota > Gammaproteobacteria > Pseudomonadales > Pseudomonadaceae > Ectopseudomonas > Ectopseudomonas mendocina. Next base: position 1,117,252 of record NZ_CP027657.1, on the reverse strand, counting down.
GAGCACCACTGCGAGTTGGTAGGCGAACAGGCCGTCGCGACGGCGAATCACGAAATCGCCCACCTCGCGACCCAGATGCTGGCGGAATTCGCCCTGCACGCGGTCGACGAAGTGATAGTCCAGTTCTGGTACGCGCAGACGGATGGCCGCGTCATGATCAGGGTGGCAGGCGTTACGGCAGAAACCCGGATAGATACCGGCGTAACCTTCGAGTTGCTTGCGCGAGCAGATGCAGGCATAGGCCAGTCCCTGGCTGAACAGCCGGGCTATCACGGCGGCATATTCTGCGTGTCGCTCGCTCTGGCGCACCATTTCCCCATCCCATTCGAAACCGTAGGCTTCCAGGGTCTGCAGGATCGCATCCTGAGCGCCGGGCACTTCCCGTGGTGGGTCGAGATCCTCCATGCGCAGCAGCCAGCGGCCGCCAACGGCACGGGCATCGAGGTAGGAGGCGAGTGCGGCGACCAGCGAGCCGAAGTGCAGGTAGCCGCTTGGAGTGGGGGCGAAGCGCCCGATATAGGCAGTGTTCATCAAGGCGCGTCAGGAGCGAAGGCCAGAAACAGAGCGGGGCGCCTAAGCGCCCCGTCGTCAGATCAGGAACCGATCTGCTTTTCCTTGATTTCCGCCAGCGTCTTGCAATCGATGCACAGCGTGGCGGTCGGGCGGGCTTCGAGGCGGCGAATGCCGATCTCAACGCCGCAAGAGTCGCACCAGCCGTAATCGTTGTCTTCGATCAGCTGCAGGGTCTCGTCGATTTTCTTGATCAGCTTGCGCTCGCGGTCACGGGCACGCAGTTCCAGGCTGAATTCTTCTTCCTGGCTGGCGCGGTCGGCCGGATCCGGGAAGTTGGCCGCTTCGTCCTGCATGTGGTGCACGGTACGGTCGACTTCCTGCATCAGCTCCAGCTTCCACTTATTGAGGATGCTGGTGAAGTGAGCGCGCATCGGCTCGCTCATGTATTCCTCGCCCTTCTTCTCTGGATAAGGCTCGAAACCACGAATCAGCTGGCTGGTGCTTTTGGCTTTTTCTTTTGTGGGCATGGATGACGCCTCTCACTCTTTCAAATCCATCGCGCAGGGTATTCCATTGCCAGGCATTTGTCCTGGCCCTGCGGCTGCAAGCGGGCGAACTTACCAGATCGAATCGGGGCGCGCTACTCCCGGTTGTCTCCGGCTTGTCCGGGGTGTGAAGGAAATCTGCATGGGACTGGGCGCCAAGCGCGGCGGCGCTTCGTGTCCTTGCCGCGGCCTGAAGCAGCCCTGCTAGAATCCGCGCCTCGCAACCGTGAAGACAGACCCATGGCTCAGCTCTACAGCGCGCGCAGTCGCGCCATCGAACCCTTTCATGTGATGGCCCTGTTGGCGCGTGCCAACGAGCTGCAGGCCGCCGGCCACGACGTCATCCACCTGGAGATCGGCGAGCCGGATTTCACCACTGCCGAGCCGATCATTCGTGCCGGTCAGGCCGCCTTGGCCGCGGGGCATACCCGCTACACCGCTGCGCGGGGACTGCCGCAACTGCGGGAGGCCATCGCCGGTTTCTACGCTGAGCGCTACCGGCTGAATATCGATCCCCAGCGCATCCTTATTACGCCGGGCGGCTCGGGTGCGCTGTTGCTGGCCGCCAGCCTGCTGGTCGACCCAGGCAAACACTGGCTGCTGGCCGACCCCGGCTATCCGTGCAACCGCCATTTCCTGCGCCTGGTGGAAGGCGCCGCTCAACTGGTGCCGGTCGGCCCGGACGTGCGTTACCAACTGACGCCGCAACTGGTCGAGCGGCACTGGGATGGCGACAGCGTCGGTGCGCTGGTCGCCTCGCCGGCCAACCCGACCGGCACGCTGCTGCACAAGGACGAGCTGGGGGCCTTGGCCGACTGCATCAAACAACGTGGCGGTCATCTGGTGGTGGACGAGATCTACCACGGCCTGACCTACGGCTGTGATGCGGCCAGCGTGCTGGAGGTGGATGACGACGCCTTCGTCCTCAACAGTTTCTCCAAATATTTCGGCATGACTGGCTGGCGCCTCGGTTGGCTGGTCGCCCCCGACAATGCCGTACCGGAACTGGAAAAACTGGCGCAGAACCTCTACATCAGTGCACCGAGCATGGCCCAGCATGCCGCGCTGGCCTGCTTCGAGCCGGCTACACTGGCGATCCTCGAAGAACGCCGTCACGAATTCCAGCGTCGTCGCGACTATCTGCTGCCGGCGCTGCGCGAGCTGGGCTTCGGCATCGCCGTGGAGCCCGAAGGGGCCTTCTATCTATATGCCGATATCAGTGCCTTCGGTGGCGATGCGTTCGCCTTTTGTCGCCATTTCATCGAGACCGAGCATGTGGCGTTCACTCCGGGCCTGGACTTCGGTCGCTACCAGGCGGGACACCATGTGCGCTTCGCCTACACGCAGAATGTCGAGCGTCTGGAGCAGGCGGTCGAACGTATCGCGCGTGGCTTGAAGAGCTGGAACCCCGATGCGCTTTGATCCGCCGCTGGAAGAGGGACGTCTGCTGCGCCGCTACAAGCGCTTTCTTGCCGATATCGAGACTGCCAGTGGCGAGCAGATGACCATTCACTGCGCCAACACGGGCTCGATGCTCAACTGCATGAGCGAGGGCTGCCGCGTCTGGTTCAGCCGCAGCAACGATCCCAAGCGCAAACTGCCGGGGAGTTGGGAAATCAGCGAGACCCCTCAGGGGCGTCTGGCCTGCATCAATACCGCGCGGGCCAATGGGCTGGTGGAGGAAGCGCTGCGCGCCGGGTTTATCAGTGAACTGGCCGGCTTCACCGCGCTCAAGCGCGAGGTGGCTTACGGCGTGGAGAATAGCCGTGCCGACTTTCGCCTGGACTACCCCGATGGGCCGGCCTACGTCGAGGTCAAGAGTGTCACTCTGGGCTTTGCAGACTCCGACGTGGCGGCTTTCCCTGATGCCGTGACCCTGCGTGGCGCCAAGCATCTGCGTGAACTGGCTGCGCTGGCGCGTGCTGGTGTGCGTACCGTGCAGCTGTATTGCGTGAACCTGTCCGGCATTCGCGCTGTACGTGCGGCCGAGGAAATTGACCCGACTTACGCCGCCGGTCTGCGCGAAGCCAAGTCTGCGGGTGTAGAGGTGCTGGCCTACGGCGCCGAGATCAGTCCTGAAGGGATCGCCCTGGTTCGTCGCCTGGAAGTCCTGGTGTAGGGTGCGCCGTGCGCACCGGCTTCTGCTTTGGGAGAACGGTGCGCACAGCGCGCCCTACGGCACGATCCAGATCCCATTCGCGTCCTCCAGGCACTCCAGCATCTGCAATGCCTGCCCCTCGCAGGGGCCTGCGACGCATTCGCCACTATCGATGAGAAACAGTGCGCCATGCCTCGCGCAGCGGATCAGGCTGCCACTGTCGTCGAGAAAGTCGTCTTTCACCCATTCCAGCGCGATGCCGCGATGCGGGCAGCGGTTGAGGTAGGCATGTACCTGGCCGTGGCTGCGTACGGCGAGCAGGTTCAATTGGTCGATTAGGAAGCCCCGGCTCTGGCCTTCGGTCAGTTCGTCTGGGGCGCACAGGCGGATCATCGCGGTCTCCGTTTCAGATGGCGCGATTATCCCGCAGGAAGGAGGAGGGCGCATCCATGCGCCAAGTGGAACTTGCAACTGCCAGGGCGTAGATGTCGGGAGGCTGGGCCAGGCTCGCGGTGGACACGAGCGGGACAGAGGCGCGTAGCGCGTTGTTCGACGGTGGAGTGGGCGGGATATTATCGAGACTATTTATCTGCTGCAAATAATTATCAGGTGAATTATGTTCTCTTCAATTGCATCGCTGTCTCGGTATGCGTGTGCGCGTCGAATGCTGAGCACTGACCGAAGCGCTGCCTGTTCTGGCCTGAAGCACGAGCGCCGACCATTCGAAGTACTGAGTCGGCCTATCTCACGTTCGAGGAGTCGAGACCATGCGTCTTGCACATATTCTGGGCGGCTTGACCGCCGTCCTGCTCTTTCCCAACCTGGTTCTGGCGCAGGAGTCGTTGCCGCAGCGCTGGGTCAGTTCCGGTGGTGCGCTCAGCGAGTGGGTCGTGCAGCTCGGTGGTGAAGACAAACTGGTGGGCGTCGATACCACCAGTCGTCATCCGGTAGCGCTGAGCAAACTGCCCAGTATTGGCTATCAGCGGCAACTGGCTGCCGAAGGCATTCTTGCGTTGCAGCCGGATCTGTTGCTCGGCAGCGAAGAAATGGGGCCGCCTCCAGTGCTCGAGCAACTGGCGGCTGCCGGCGTGCGTATCGAGCGCCTGAGTGCACGGGCCGAGCTGGACAGCCTGCAGGCCAACCTGCAACGCCTGGGGCAATTACTCGGTGATGAGGTGGCAGCGCAGCGCGCCTACGCTGACTACCTGGCGCGCCTGCAGGCGCAGCGGCAATGGGTTGAGCGGGCGCAGCACGACCAAGCGGCGCCAGGCGTTTTGCTGCTGATCGGGCATGCAGGCGGCAGTCCGTTGGTCGGCGGTGTCGATACGGCAGCGGATTGGTTGATCAGCCATGCGGGAGGTCGCAATCTGGCCACTCACAGTGGCTACAAGGCACTGTCCAGTGAAGCATTGCTGGCACTCGATCCGCAGGTCGTGGTGGTTGCCGATCGCGCGCTGGAAGGGGAGGCGGCCAGGCAGGCATTGCTGCAGCAGAACCCGGCGTTGGCGGGTACCCGTGCCGCGCGTGAGGGGCGCCTGTTGGCGCTCGATCCAACGCTGCTGGTAGGTGGCCTTGGGCCTCGTGTGCCGGATGGGCTGGCGATGCTTGCCGCAGGCTTTTATCCTGCCAGCCAATCCCGAGCCGCCGAAGCCCTGCGCCAGCCATGATTCCCCCTCTTCAGGCACGCCCACTGTTCATCGCATTGGGCCTGTTGCTCATGTTCGTGTTGTGGCTCTCGCTGGCGCTGGGGCCTGTCAGCCTGCCGTTGGGCGATACCCTGCGTGCTGCGTTGCGCTTGCTCGGTGTGCCGCTGGCAGCCGATGCATCGGTGCAACAGGCAGAGCTGATCCTGGCGCAGATCCGCGTGCCTCGCACCTTGCTCGGGTTGGCTGTGGGCATGGTGTTGGCGCTCTGCGGTGTGGCGATGCAGGGCTTGTTTCGCAATCCGCTGGCAGACCCGGGTTTGGTCGGGGTTTCCAGTGGTGCTGCGCTCGGCGCGGCAGTGGTCATCGTCGCTGGTGCCGCCTTCGGCGGTTTGCCTGAGGCATTCGCTCCCTATCTGTTATCGGCTTTTGCTTTCATCGGAGGCTTGCTGGTGACGGCTCTGGTCTATCGCCTGGGTCGGCGCGACGGGCAGACCAACGTAGCGACCATGTTGCTGGCCGGTATCGCACTCACGGCGCTCGCCGGCGCAGCCATCGGCCTGTTCACCTACCTGGCTGACGATGCGACTCTGCGCACCCTGACCTTCTGGAACCTGGGCAGCCTCAACGGTGCCAGCTATGCCCGGCTCTGGCCGCTGTTGTTGGCCACGCTGGCTGTCGCACTGTGGCTGCCGCGACGTGCGCGGGCGCTGAATGCATTATTACTGGGCGAGTCGGAAGCGCGGCATCTGGGCTTCGATGTGGAACGGCTCAAGCGTGAACTGGTGTTCTGCACGGCGCTGGGAGTGGGCGCTGCGGTGGCAGCTGCCGGCCTTATCGGATTCATAGGGCTGGTAGTGCCGCACCTGATGCGCTTGCTGGTGGGGCCTGATCATCGCCTGCTGCTGCCGGCCTCGGCACTGGCTGGAGCGAGCCTGCTGTTGCTGGCCGACCTGGTTGCGCGGTTGGCACTGGCACCCGCCGAATTGCCGATCGGGATCGTCACGGCGCTTATCGGTGCCCCGTTCTTTCTGTACCTGCTGGTGCGGGGGAGAAGCTGATGCTGCAGGTCGAACAGCTGGAAATTCGCCGTGGCCAGTGCGTCGTGCTCAGTGGTATCGATCTGCAACTGCGCCCAGGAGAGGTGCTGGGTGTGCTGGGGCCGAACGGTGCCGGCAAGAGCACCTTGCTCGCGGCCATGACCGGTGAGCTGCCCGCCAGTGCCGGTCAGGTAACACTGGATCGGCGTGCGCTCGATGACTGGCCCGGGCCGGCGCGCGCTCGGCGTCTGGCTGTGTTACCGCAGAGTTCTAGCCTCAATTTCGCCTTTCGTGTGGAAGATGTGGTCGCCATGGGGCGCTTGCCCCATGACAGTGGTCGTGTGCGCGATGCGCAGATCGTACAGGAGGCGCTGCACGCTGCAGATGCTGCGCACTTGGCCGGCCGCAGCTATCTCGCGCTGTCTGGCGGAGAGCGCCAGCGTGTGCACTTGGCGCGAGTGCTGGCGCAATTATGGCCGGGTGGTGAGGAGCAGATTCTGCTGCTCGACGAGCCGACGTCGATGCTCGATCCGCTGCACCAGCACACCTGCTTACAGGCGGTCAGGCGCCTGGCTGAAGCTGGCGCGGCAGTGCTGGTGATCCTCCACGACCTCAACCTGGCAGCGCGCTATTGTGATCGACTGCTGTTACTGCAGCAGGGCAGGATGCATGCTCTGGGTACGCCAGCCGAGGTGCTGCGAGCCGAACCGCTACAGGCAGTGTTTGGCCTGGAAGTGCTGGTACAAACTCATCCCGAGCGTGGTCATCCTCTAATCGTCGCACGCTGATCGCTGGAGCCTGTCATGCGAGTCGTTCTGCTGAGCTGTCTGATCTTTCTCGCTGCCTGTCAGAGCCAGCATGTGTTACCGCCGCCTGCGCCCATCGCGCCGTTGGGGCGCGAGCATGTCGACCTTGGCCGCATCGTCGATCTGAACAGTGGGCAGACACTCAGTCCGCAGCAGCTCCTCTCGCGGTTGGCGGAGGCCGAGCGGCTGCTGGTCGGCGAGCAGCATGACAATCCCGATCACCATGCCCTGCAACTGTGGCTGTCACGTGAGTTGTCGAAGCGGCGAGCGCAGGGCAGCGTGTTGATGGAAATGCTCAACCGCGATCAGCAGGCGAAGGTCGACCAGGCCCAGGCGGCCGTCCATGAAGGACAGGTAATGGCCGATCCATTCGACACGCTGGCCTGGCAGCCGGGGTGGGACTGGTCGCTCTACGGGCCATTGGTATTGCATCAGCTGCGTCAGCCCTATCCCTTGCTCGCCGCCAATCTGGATCGTGCCGAGATCATGCAGATATACCGTCAACGGCCGCTGCTGCAAGGCGAGCGTTCCAGCGCGGCGGGCGTTCAGGAGAGGCTGTTGAGCGACATCCGTGACTCGCACTGCGGCCTGCTGCCGGACAGCCAGTTACCGGCGATGCTCGCCGTGCAACAGCAGCGTGACCGGCGCATGGCCGAGGCGTTGTTGGCAGCGCCGCAGCCGAGTCTGTTATTGGCGGGCGCTTTCCATGTGCGCAAGGATCTTGGCGTACCGCTGCACCTGATCGACCTTGGGGCGCGGAACGCCACTGCCGTGCTGATTCTTGCCGAGGTCGGTCGTTCAGTGGATGCGTCCATGGCCGACTACGTCTGGTACACAGCGGCCCAGCCTGAGCAGGATCACTGCGCCAAACTGCGACCATAAGCGCCTTTCACGAGCGAGCAGGGAGGTATCCTCGGCGCTTTGCCGATCTGGAGCCTGCTCATGTCTGCCGCCGTTCGCGACCTGCTGCAACGTTACTTTCACGCCCTCAACGACCGCGATATCCGCACTTGCCTGACGCTGGTCAGTGCTGACCTGATCCTGGAACCCAATCAGGGTTTCACCGAGCACGGGCACGACGCTTTCGCGGCTTATCTCGAGCGGCAACTGCACTGCTACCGTGAAACTGCCGAAAAACTGGTGATTCTGGCTGAACCGCAAGGGCGCCACGCGGCCTGTGAATACCAGCTCGTCGGTGAGTACCTGGCAACCGACGATGGGCTGCCGGAGGCCTGCGGGCAGCGCTACGCATTGCGTGTAGGGGCTTTCTTCGAGATACGTGATGGGCTGATCAGCCGTATCACCCTGCATTTCAACCTGCCGGACTGGCTGGCGCAGGTCGACGATTGAGGCGGGCCACCGAGGCTTTCGAGCGGGCAAAAAAAGACCCGGCAAGAGCCGGGTCAATAACCGTGATTAGCCTGATGAGGAGATAATCTGAAGAGTCCGACTGAATGGTCTCTTTAGCTTATCGGCTGATCTCGCGACCAGTTGAGATAATAATAACAATTCTCATTTCATAGTCAACGCCCTTTTGAGAATTTTTCTCAGAAAGTTTTCCCAGGGCTCAGAAATGCAAAACCCCGACCTTTGCCGGGGTTCGTGGAGTCTTTCCTGTTTCAGGAAGTGGTAGGTACGCGCAACTGAGTGACTTCCTTGTTCAGCAGGTCGATGCGCCGCGCCATGCTCTCGATCAGGCTATGGGCGATGCGCGGGTTGCTTTGCATCAGGCTGAGGAATTGCTCCTTGGGGATCACCATGACTGTGCAGGGTTCGCTGGCGACGACCGTGGCGCTGCGCTTCTCGCGGGTGAATACCGCCATGGCACCGAAGATCTCGTCTTTCTGCACGTCACCGACTTTCTGCCCATCGACCAACGCTTCGGCGTGCCCCTCGATGATGATGAACACGTGGTCGGCGTCATCACCCTGGTGGATCAGTTCCTCGCCGGCGGCGAAGTGCTGGAAACCGGTAGCAGGACGGATCTCCGGCTGTTTCAGGCGCGCTAGTGCGTCGGAGAGCAGGGCGGTGTGGCCGATCAGGTAGTGAATGAACTGCTCCTGACGTTGCTCGCTGGCATAGATGTGCTGGAACACTTCGCTGCGCGAATAGGGAAGCAGGCTGATGGGTTCTTCGCTGCTGTAGCGGCAACTGGGCAGATCGATGCCCTGGCGCAGGCCGACCAGGTCGCCTTCCTGCAGGTAGAACAGCGGGCGTTCGTCGACTATTGCATGCAGCAAGCCATTTTCGATGATGAACAGTTGGTTGCCTGGTAGGACCTGAGCCAGATCATCGACTCGTTCCAGACGCAGCGGTTCACCAGCGGGTTGCAGCCCTTCCAGCAACTGAGTGGGGATACTCTGCAGGCGATTGATCAGCTGATCGGCGTAGGCCGGTTGCTCCCCGAGTAAATACATAACCGTAATTCCTTGAACTGGCTGGGCTGACTGACCACACGAACGTCCCTGAAACAATAGGCTGCGGCGCGTCCTGAGTAAATCTCCACGCACTGGTGTTGTGAGCTAGCTCTTGTTGTAACCCTGCACTTCGCCGAGTTTGCCGTTCAGTTCTGCCTTGTGCGCTTCCGGCAGTTCGCTCCAATGTACGTCGAGCAGTGCGCCTTCTATCGCATAGAGCAGAACCTTGGAAGCACGAAAACCCCGAGCACGTACGGCGCGGTAGGCCCCGACAGCGCCATAGCGGCGCAGGTCGTTGGCGCTGTGAATGCCTACGGCATGCAGCCACTGGGCTGAGGTTTTTCCGAGGTTCTTCAGGTGTTGCAGTTCGTCGTTCATCGGGCCTCCATGCGTGCGAGTGAGTGTTTCGCGTTGGCGTGCCTGCCAGGAAGTGTAGCGGTCAATGAGGCGAGTGCTTTGTCGGCTCCGTTCGCTGGGTTACTTGGTGCGATAACGCAGGCGAGTGCCGAAATTCACTGACATGAGAATTTCGTCGGCGGTCAGTTCGACCGGGAAGTAGGCGCCAGAGATCTGTGCGTGGGCCAGGCTGGCCCCTTCGATCTTGGCGTTACGGAAATCCAGGCCGCGCAGATCGGCACCACGGAAATAGGCATCCGTGAAATTGACGGCGTCGGTGTCCATGCTACGCAGGTCGAGCCCGCGGAAATCGCCGCCGGAAAGGTCGACCTCGACGCCTTGGGGCTTCTGCGCATTGAAGCCTTTCACATCGTCGTTATGCAGCAGGTGGTAGAGCGGATGGTCAAGCTGGCGTGGCTGGCTCATGGCAGATACCGGTGGTGGTCTCACCGGCAGTATAGAACCCCTGCCAGGCTTTGCCTGGCAGGGGGCGCCAACCAGTAATGAGGCTCAGATTCCCGGCAGGCGCTGGCGGATACGCTCGACCAGGCTATCCAGGCTGGCGCTGTCATGGGTGTCGACGCGCTTGCTGTGGATCACTTCTTCATCGTCGAGTGGTTCGCGAGCAGCTTGCTGCGCCTGGATCACCTCGAGCGTCGCATCGGAAGGATCTGTACCGTCTTGCTGGCGTTGCGCCAACCAGCTGGCGATCACGGCTTCCGGTGCGTGGCAGTCGAGGATCAGGAAGGGAGCGCCAGTCTGCTCGGCGACCTCGCTCGCGGCCTGACGTTGCCCGGCTTTGAGATAGGTGGCGTCGATGACTACCGGGAAACCGGCCAGCAACGTCTCGCGTGCGAGTTGGTGCAGGCGATCGTAGGTCGCTTGACTGGCTTCGGCGCTGTAGATGCCTTTGGCAAGCTGATCCTTGGAGGCGTCGGTCTGCTCACCGAACAGGCGCTTGCGCTCGATATCGGAGCGCAGACGGATGGTGCCGAGGGCTTCGACCAGGCGCATGGCGACATGGCTCTTGCCCACGGCAGAGACGCCGTGAGTGATGGCTAGGAAGGGGGAGGGAATGGCGCTGTAGCTCTCGGCCAGCGCGGCATAGCCGCGGTACTGACGCAGGATCACGGCACGCTGCACCGGATCCTGTTCCTGGCCCAGGCGGAACAGGGCGACCTTGCCGCGCACCATCGCACGATAGGCCTTGTAGAAATTCAGCAGTTGCAGCGCGGCATAGTCACCGGTGTGTTCCAGCCAGGCGCTGATGAAGCGTCGTGCCAGGCACTTGAGGCCGCGGTCTTCGAGATCCATCGCGAGGAAGGCGATGTCGGCGGTGACGTCGGTCAGGCGGAAGGGCTCGTTGAACTCGATGCAATCGAACAGCATCACGCGGCCATCGATCTGCGCTGCGTTGCCTAGGTGAATGTCGCCATGGCATTCGCGGATGAAACCCTGTTTCTTACGCTCGCTCAGCAGTGGGTACAGGCGCTCATAGCTGGACTGGGCCCAGGCTTCGAGGGCGTCGAGTTGCAGCAGATCGGCCTTGTCGCTGAGCATCGGACGAATCTGGTCGAAGTTCTGTTGCACCGGCGTCATTACCGCTTCGGCGGTACCCAGCGGATGTTCCTGCGCCACTCGCGGAGCGCTCAGGTGAAAGGCAGCGATTTGCTCGGCCAGTGCATCGATATGCGTATTGCCCAGCTCGCCACGTGCCTGCACGGCACTGAGCAACTGATCCTGCGGAAACTGGCGCATTTTCAGCGCGTACTCGATGGCGGGTGTGCTGCCGTCGAGGCTGGGAGCGTCTTCACTGCCACCGATCGGCAACACTTCCAGATACAAATCCTGGGTCAGGCGCTGATTTAGACGCAGCTCTTCAGCACAAAAATGTCGACGTGCGTCGAGCTCGGTGAAATCGAGAAAGCCGAAATTGACTGGTTTTTTAATCTTGTAGGCGTAGGGGCCAGTGAGCAAAACCCAGGAAATGTGGGTCTCAATCACCTGAAATCCATCCACAGGATGCGGATACAGGGCCGGGTTCTGCAATGCGGCAATCAGGGCTTGGCTCACGTTCGATCCTTGTTCTAGACGCTGTTCGAGCTCGGCATTATGGCCGCTGTGAGCGGCTCTGCAAACCATCCGGGCGGCCTGCTGGCTCCTATGTAAAGTGCGTATAATCCCGCCATGACTCGAAAACGCTCCCCCCGCTCAAACAAGAAACCCCGCTCGTCCGGTATGCGTCCCTGGCTTGGCTGGGGGCTCAAGCTCGGCCTTGTCGGCCTGGTGATCCTTGCCGTTTTTGCCGTTTACCTCGATGCCGTGGTGCAGGAGAAATTCTCCGGCAAGCGCTGGACGGTGCCGGCCAAGGTCTATGCCAGACCGCTGGAACTGTTCGTCGGCCAGAAGCTGGCCAAGGACGACTTCCTGCGCGAGCTCGATGCGCTGGGCTATCGCCGTGAGAGTACGGTTCAGGGGCCGGGTGCGGTATCGGTGGCCGGTAACAATATCGAGCTGCACAGCCGCGGCTTCCAGTTCTATGAGGGCGCCGAGCCTTCGCAGAAAGTACGAGTGCGTTTCTCCGGCGATTATGTAGCCGGACTGACGCAGGCTGACGGCGGTAACCTGGCGGTGGCGCGACTGGAACCGCTGCTGATCGGTGGGCTTTATCCGGCGCATCAGGAAGATCGCATCCTGATCAAGCTGGATCAGGTGCCGGCCTACCTGATCGATGCGTTGGTGGCGGTCGAGGATCGCGATTACTTCGATCATTTCGGTGTGTCGCCCAAGGGCATCGCTCGCGCGCTCTGGATCAACGCCTCATCGGGGCGGCTGGTTCAAGGCGGCAGTACCCTGACCCAGCAATTGGTGAAGAACTTCTATCTGACCAACGAACGCACCCTGCTGCGCAAGGCCACCGAGGCCATGATGGCGGTGCTGCTCGAACTGCACTACGACAAGCGCGAGATTCTCGAGGCTTACATGAACGAGGTATTCCTCGGTCAGGATGGTCAGCGCGCAGTGCACGGCTTTGGTCTGGCCAGTCAGTATTTCTTCAGTCAGCCGGTTTCCGAGCTCAAGTTGGAGCAGGTGGCGCTGCTGGTAGGTATGGTCAAGGGGCCGACCTATTTCAATCCGCGGCGCAATCCTGAGCGCGCGCTGGCTCGCCGCAACCTGGTGCTCGATCTGCTGGCCGAGCAGGGCTCGATCACTGCCGAGGAGGCCGCCGCCGCCAAGCAAAAGCCGCTGGGTGTCACTTCTCGCGGGAGCATGGCTGACAGTTCCTTCCCCGCGTTCCTCGATCTGGTCAAACGCCAGTTGCGTGAAGACTACCGTGAGCAGGATCTGACTGAAGAAGGCCTGCGTATCTTCACCAGTTTCGATCCGGTGCTGCAGCTCAAGGCCGAGGAGGCGTTGGCCGAGACGCTCAAACGCCTGGCCGGCCGCAAGGGTGTGGATGAGGTGCAGGCGGGGATGGTCGTGACCAACCCGGAAACCGGTGAGATCCAGGCGCTGATCGGCAGTCGCCAGCCGCGTTTCGCCGGCTTCAACCGGGCGCTGGACGCGGTACGGCCGATTGGCTCGCTGATCAAACCGGCGATTTACCTGTCGGCGCTGGAACGCCCGAGCCAGTACACCCTGACCAGTTGGCTGGAGGACGAGCCATTCTCTATCAAGGGGCAGGATGGCCAGGTCTGGACGCCACAGAACTACGACCGCAAGGCCCACGGCACCATCTATCTGTACCAGGGGCTGGCGCAATCCTACAACCTGTCCACGGCCAAGCTCGGCCTGGAAATCGGTGTGCCCAACGTGCTCAAGACCCTCGAGCGACTGGGCGTCGAGCGCAAATGGCCGGCCTACCCGTCGATGCTGCTGGGTGCTGGCGCACTGACACCGATGGAAGTGGCAGGTATGTACCAGACCCTGGCCAATGGCGGTTTCAATACGCCGCTACGCGGGATTCGCAGCGTGCTGACTGCCGAAGGCGAGCCGCTCGGGCGTTATCCATTCCAGATCCAGCAGCGCTTCGATCCGGGCGCCATCTATCTGGTGCAGAACGCCATGCAGCGCACCATGCGCGAAGGCACTGGGCGCTCGGTGTACAGCCAATTGCCCAGTTCGCTGAATCTGGCCGGCAAGACCGGTACCAGTAATGACTCGCGCGACAGCTGGTTCGCCGGTTTCAGTCAGGATCTGTTGTCGGTGGTCTGGCTCGGTCGCGACGACAATGGCCCCACTCCGCTGACGGGGGCGACTGGCGCTCTGCAGGTGTGGACCGGTTTCATGCGCAAGGCCGACCCGCTACCCCTGGATATGCCTATGCCGGACAATATTACCCAGGCTTGGGTGGATCGTCAGACCGGTCTCGGCTCGGCGTCGGGCTGCCCGAACGCGGTACAGATGCCTTATATTCGCGGCAGTGAACCTGCCCCGGGCTCCGCCTGCGGTATCCAGGCACCGGTCGAGTCGGTGATGGACTGGGTACGTGGCTGGTTGGATTGACGGCCGAGCCGAATGGCTCGGTGTTACCTGAAGAGGATTGGATGTGAACAAGAAGTGGCTTGCCACGATGCTGGCGACGGTAGTTCTGGGTGGTTGCAGTACGGTGCCGCAGGGTTCGATTCCGGTGATCGATGCCGGCTCTCCGCTCTCGTCCGGTGGCTCTGGTTCGGCGAGTACGCCTAGCCCGGCCGCCACGCCGCAGCGCATCGAAGAGGATTCCGGCGTGGTGGTGATGGTGCCGCAAGGCGCCGTTTCGACTCCATTGCAGACCGGCTCGCAGCCAATCACTTCCAGTGGTGGCCTGACGTTCGATCCGCCCGTGAGCAGCCAGCCCTCTGCGCCGACTCAAGGTAGTTTTGGCTCCTCGGCTCCGAGCATGCCCAGCGGCATTCCCAGCGGTGGTGGTCTGGCTGCTGACGAACAGCTGGACGGGCCAGTGCTGGCGCTGCTGACCACCGCTCAGCAACAGCAGGGCGGTGGTGATCTCAATGGCGCCGCATCCAGCCTCGAGCGTGCTCAGCGCATTGCTCCGCGTGAGCCGCAAGTGCTCTATCGCCTGGCTGAGGTGCGTCTGGCTCAGGGTGATGCGGCCCAGGCCGAGCAATTCGCCCGCCGCGGTCTGACTTATGCTTCCGGGCGTCCGGCGCTACAGGCCAGCTTGTGGGATTTGATCGCCCAGGCGCGTGAACGTCAGGGCGATCCAGCCGGCGCTGCTCAGGCGCGTGAGCGTGCCAGGGTCAATCTGTGATGGAAAGCCGGGTTGCTCTGCTGGCCGAGCAGTTGCTACTGATCGAGCGCGAATTGCGCGTTCTCGGTTGGTGGCAGGACGAGGCGCCGAGCGCCGAGGCGTTGGCCAGTCAGGAGCCGTTCTGCGTCGATACGCTGTCCTTCGAACAATGGCTGCAGTGGATTTTTCTGCCGCGGATGAAGCAGCTGTTGGAGGCCGGGGCAACATTGCCGTCGGTGTCAGGAATCCAGGCGATGGCTGAGATGGTCTATCAGCAGCAGGCGGGCATTGCGCGCCGCTTGCAGGAATTGCTTGGCGAGTTCGATCAACTGATCACGCGCACGTCCTGACGGCGTGCGCGCTCTGCATCACTTGCAGTTTTCCGCGATGGATTTCTTCAGCTCGGTGATGCGTTCCTGGCGTTCGTTCTCGTCGATACGGCGCACTTCGCCAGCATCTTCGATGCGCAGGCGTGGATTGTTTTCCAGCTGAGCCAGGTTGGTGCGGGCGTTCTCGCAGTACTGCTTGCGTTCGGCCTCTTGCTTCGCCACATCTTCCTTGACCTTCTTGTCGATGGCCGCCTGCTCGGGGTCGAGCTGCTCCTCTACGGTTGGCGGCGGCTCGCCGCTGGCAGGGCGGGGAGGTGGGGCGGAGGTGTTGACCGTCGTCGCCTGCTGACCCTGCGGGGGCTGCGCGCCGAAGTGAGTGACGCCTTGTTCGTCCACCCACTTGTAAATCTGGCTGGCCATGGCAGTTGTGCTCAGGGCGAGCATCAAGGTGCCAGTAAGGATCATGTGGCGCATGCTGTTTCCTTTGTCGAGAGCTGCGGTGCTGCTGGTTACTATAACCAAAAGCCAACAATCTTCATCCTGCGCTGCGTCACAGCAGAAGATCGAATAATAGGTTACACATCTCTTGACTTGCCTCTGCCGAACCCGAACAATCCAGCCTTCCTCGTAGTGGAGTCCGCCGCAAGCGTCCTGCAGCTCGGGGAAAAGAGGCGCTACCCGCGCCGAACCGTGACACCCGCAACGCGTTACCTCGCGCTGGGAGGGCCAGCCCCGCAAGACCATGGGCTGCTCCGTTACTCGTCAAGCTGATGTTCTGAATCCACGATCACCGTCGTGCATGTCCGCTGACAGTAAGAACCTACTTAGGGCTACCCGTTCGTGGGTGGCATACTGGCGTTCAAGAGGTGAACAACGTGGAGCTTTTATCTGGCGCTGAAATGGTCGTCCGCTTCCTGCGTGACGAAGGCGTTAAGCACATCTATGGGTACCCTGGTGGTGCTCTTCTGCACATTTACGATGCCCTGTTCAAAGAGCCGGAAGTGACTCACATTCTGGTGCGTCATGAACAGGCCGCGACCCATATGGCTGACGGCTATGCCCGCGCCACCGGCAAGGCCGGTGTGGTGCTGGTGACCTCCGGCCCTGGTGCGACCAATGCCATCACTGGTATTGCGACTGCCTATATGGACTCCATTCCAATGGTGGTGATCTCCGGCCAGGTGCCGAGCGCCATGGTCGGTACCGATGCCTTCCAGGAAACCGACATGGTCGGTATCTCCCGTCCTATCGTGAAGCACAGCTTCATCATCAAGCACCCAGCAGAAATCCCTGAGGTGCTGAAGAAGGCGTTCTATCTCGCCGAATCCGGCCGCCCCGGTCCGGTCGTGGTCGATATTCCGAAAGATATGGGCGACCCGACTCAGAAGTTCGAGTACGTCTACCCGAAGAAGGTCAAGCTGCGCTCCTACAGCCCGGCGGTACGTGGCCACTCCGGTCAGATTCGCAAGGCTGCCGAGATGCTCCTGGCCGCCAAGCGTCCGGTCATGTATTCCGGCGGTGGCGTGATCATGGGCAATGCCTCCGCGCCGCTGACCGAATTGGCGCAGATGCTCAATTTGCCGGTTACCAATACCCTGATGGGGCTTGGTGGCTACCCGGGTACCGATCGCCAGTTCCTCGGCATGCTCGGTATGCACGGCAGCTACACCGCCAACCTGGCCATGCACCATGCCGACGTGATCCTGGCCGTTGGTGCGCGATTCGATGACCGCGTGATCAATGGCGCGGCGAAGTTCTGCCCGAACGCCAAGATCATTCACATCGACATCGACCCGGCTTCGATCTCCAAGACCATCAAGGCCGACATTCCGATCGTCGGTCCGGTGGACAGCGTGCTGACCGAGATGGTCGCCATCCTCAAGGAAATCGGTGAAACCCCGAACAAGGACACCGTTGCCAGTTGGTGGAAGCAGATCGACGAGTGGCGCGGTGGCGGCCGTCTGTTCCCCTACAACGAGGGCGACGGTTCCGTCATCAAGCCGCAGGCTGTGATCGAAACCTTGTGCGAAGTGACTCACGGCGATGCCTTCGTCACCTCCGACGTAGGTCAGCACCAGATGTTCGCGGCGCAGTACTACAGGTTCAACAAGCCCAATCGCTGGATCAACTCCGGTGGCCTGGGCACCATGGGCTTTGGCTTCCCGGCTGCGATGGGCGTCAAGATGAACTTCCCGGATGCCGACGTGGCCTGCGTGACCGGTGAAGGCAGCATCCAGATGAACATCCAGGAGCTGTCGACCTGCCTGCAGTACGACCTGCCGGTTAAGATCGTCAACCTGAACAACGGCGCGCTGGGCATGGTTCGCCAGTGGCAGGACATGCAGTACAACAGCCGTTATTCGCATTCCTACATGGAGTCGCTGCCGGACTTCGTCAAGTTGGCTGAGGCCTATGGTCATGTGGGCATGCGCATCACTGCGCTGAAAGACCTCAAGCCCGGACTTGAAGAAGCCTTCGCATTGAAAAATCGACTGGTGTTCCTCGACATTGCTGTGGATACCAGCGAGCACGTCTACCCGATGCAGATCAGGGACGGCGCTATGCGTGACATGTGGTTGAGCAAGACGGAGCGGACCTGAGCATGCGACACATCATTTCCCTGCTGCTGGAAAACGAGCCGGGCGCACTGTCCCGTGTGGTCGGTCTGTTCTCCCAGCGTAACTACAACATCGAAAGCCTCACCGTAGCGCCGACCGAGGATCCGACGCTGTCGCGTCTGACTCTCACCACCGTGGGCCAGGATGAGGTGATCGAGCAGATTACCAAGAACCTCAACAAGCTGGTCGAGGTGGTCAAGCTGGTCAACCTGTCGGAGAGTGCTCACATCGAGCGCGAGCTGATGCTGGTGAAGATCAAGGCCACCGGTGCCCAGCGTGCCGAGGTCAAGCGTACCACCGACATCTTCCGCGGTCAGATCGTGGACGTGACCAGTAGCGTCTATACCGTGCAACTGACCGGTACCAGCGACAAGCTGGATAGCTTCATCCAGGCCATTGGCACGGCGTCGATCCTGGAAACCGTGCGCAGTGGCGTTACCGGTATCGCGCGCGGCGACAAGGTACTGAGTGTCTGATCGCAACGCTCAAATGAAGCCCCGCCAAGTGCGGGGCTTTTTTTTCGTCGACGGTTATTGCTGGCGGTTCCAGAAGGCTGCGATCAACGGATCCTTGAGGCGTTTTTCCAGGGCGAACAGGCCGATGTCGTAGGCGGTCAACGGCGGTTGAATGTCGTAGATGCGAATGCGCGCGGTCAGAGGGCTGTTGTCGAGAACGATCTGCGGTACCACTCCGATGCCGAAGCCCAGGCTCACCATGCTGACGATGGCTTCGTTGCCGCTCACCTGGGCATAGATGCGTGGTTTGATGCTATGACTTTTCAGCCAGCGGTCGGTGCGAACCCGGGCGAGGCCTTCTTCCGAGAGGATCATCGGCACGTCCTTCCAGCTCTCCGCTGTCGGGTGCTTGAGTTGCTCTTCGGTAAGTAGCTGAGGCGACTGCGGCCCGATGAAGCGTAGCTCCGAGCGTGTGATCGACTGAAAGTCGATGCCAGCTGGCAGATGGTCGGGGCGGGCGCCGATAGCCAGGTCTTCCAGTCCCTGTTGTACGCGCTCGACGGCCTTGGCTGGATCGCCAGTGTGCAGCTTCATTTCGATGCGCGGATAGTCCTGCCGGAAGCTGCTGAGAATGTCGTAGAGGAAGCTGTAGCTCGCCGTTACCGAGCAGTACAGGGAAAGCTCGCCATGCAGGATGGACTGATCCTCCATGAACGTCTGGCGAATGGCCTGCCAGCCGTTCATGACCTCGCTCGCGTACTCGCGGAATTTCTGCCCTTCACGGGTCAGGCGAACCGAGCGGTTGTCGCGGACGAAGAGTGGGACGCCGAGTTCGTCTTCGAGTTGTTTGATGCTGCGACTGAGCGCGGACGGGCTGACATGCTGCTCGCGGCTGGTTCTGCCGAAGTGCAGGTTGTCTGCAAGGGAAAGAAAGAGGCGAAGTGCGTGGCTATCCATCGGCGTTTCATATATCGGCATGTTGTGTTGCAAATATATCATTTTACGCAATGGGGCGGATCACTTAAGGTGCCTGTGTCGCGGTGCTAGCACCCCATCCTTTTCGATACATAAGAGCCAAGAACATGAAAGTTTATTACGACAAAGATTGCGACCTCTCCATCATCCAGGGCAAGAAAGTCGCCATCATCGGTTACGGCTCCCAGGGCCATGCCCAGGCCTGCAACCTGAAAGATTCCGGTGTGGATGTCACCGTTGGCCTGCGTAAAGGCTCTGCCACCGTTGCCAAGGCAGAAGCCCATGGCTTGAAAGTGACTGACGTTGCCAGCGCCGTTGCTGCTGCCGACCTGGTGATGATCCTGACCCCGGACGAATTCCAGGGCCAGCTGTACAAGAACGAGATCGAGCCGAACATCAAGAAGGGCGCTACCCTGGCCTTCTCCCACGGCTTCTCGATCCACTACAACCAGGTCGTTCCGCGTGCTGACCTCGACGTGATCATGATCGCGCCGAAGGCTCCGGGTCACACCGTACGCACCGAATTCGTCAAGGGCGGCGGTATTCCTGATCTGATCGCCGTTTACCAGGATGCTTCCGGCAACGCCAAGAATGTTGCTCTGTCCTACGCTTCGGGCGTTGGCGGCGGCCGTACCGGTATCATCGAAACCACCTTCAAGGACGAGACTGAAACCGACCTGTTCGGTGAGCAGGCTGTTCTGTGTGGCGGCACCGTCGAGCTGGTCAAGGCCGGTTTCGAAACCCTGGTCGAAGCTGGCTACGCGCCGGAAATGGCCTACTTCGAGTGCCTGCACGAGCTGAAGCTGATCGTCGACCTGATGTTCGAAGGCGGCATCGCCAACATGAACTACTCGATCTCCAACAACGCCGAGTACGGTGAGTACGTGACTGGTCCGGAAGTGATCAACGAGCAGTCGCGCCAAGCCATGCGCAATGCGCTGAAGCGCATCCAGGACGGCGAGTACGCCAAGATGTTCATCACCGAAGGCGCTGCCAACTACCCGTCGATGACTGCTTATCGCCGCAACAATGCTGCTCACGGCATCGAAGTGGTTGGCGAGAAACTGCGTGCGATGATGCCGTGGATTTCAGCCAACAAGATCGTCGACAAGACCAAGAACTAAGGTCTGCGATGTGTGAAAAGACGCGGCTCTATGCCGCGTTTTTTCATTCTGGGGCAAGGGTTCTGGTATAAAGCCAGCTCGCTGGCTGGCGAACTGAGCTCAGTCGTCCCGGTCGAAATCTGTCAAACCCGTTGCAAGGTGCTGTTCATGAGTGAAGGTTCCGAAGATCAAAAGCCTGCAGGCGAAAATACCGAAAGCCTGCTGCCGATCGATGAGCATATAGAGGAAGGGCAGGACGCCGAGGGGCGCAAGGTTCGTCACCGTGGCATCTATCTGCTGCCTAACCTGTTCACCACGGCCAACCTGTTCGCCGGTTTCTACTCCATCATCAATGCCATGAACGGCAACTTCTATGTCGCCGCCGCTGCTGTTTTCGTGGCTATGGTGCTCGACAGTCTGGATGGCCGTGTTGCTCGCCTGACCAACACGCAAAGCGCCTTCGGCGCCGAATACGACTCGCTCTCCGATATGGTCGCATTTGGTGTCGCGCCGGCACTGCTTGCCTTCGAGTGGGCATTGGGCAGCATGGGCAAGGTCGGCTGGATGGTCGCCTTCATCTATGTGGCGGGCGCCGCCTTGCGCCTAGCCCGTTTCAATACGCAGATCGGTAGTGTCGATAAACGCTACTTCATCGGTCTCGCCAGTCCGGCTGCTGCGGGGGTGGTGGCTGGTGTCGTCTGGGCATTCAGCGATTTCGGTATCAAAGGCTCGAACATGGCCTTTGCCGTGGCGTTGCTGGTTGCCGCCGCAGGCTGCCTGATGGTCAGCAACATCAAGTACTACAGCTTCAAGGATCTGGATCTGAAAGGGCGCGTGCCGTTCGTGGCCATCCTGGCTGTGGTGCTGGTCTTCGCGGTGGTGTTCAGTGATCCGCCCCGTATCCTGCTACTGATTTTCCTGGCTTATGCCGCTTCCGGTCCGGTTCAGTACCTGCTGCAACTGCGTCGTCGTAAATCTGCGTGACTCTGTAATTTCTTTCGCGCTCCGTGGTCTACAGTTCGTTTCTCGAACTGTCGTCGCGGAGTCGCCATGCTCATCCGAGTTCCTCCCCCCTCCCGGGCTTTAGAGTCCGAAGTCACCCCTGAGTCCGTTTATCTCTCCCGTCGCAAGCTGATGCAGGCTTCGCTGGCTTTGGCTGCAGTGGGGGCCATGCCGGGGTGGGCGCGTGCCGATACCCTGGGTACGTATGCTGATGCGGAGCCGGCCAAGGCGCCGGGCTGGTTCGAAGAGAAATTAGCGGGAACCCGCTGGCAGGCAGTCGTCGCTGAAGGTGAGAGCATTACGCCCTTCAAGGATGCGACGCACTACAACAACTTCTACGAATTTGGTACGGGCAAGGGCGATCCAGCTGCCAATGCTGGCAAGTTGCAGGTCGAGCCTTGGAGCGTCATGGTCGATGGCGAAGTTGCCAAGCCCGGGCGCTATGCCATCGAGGATCTGATCAAGCCGCATGCGTTCGAGGAGCGCATCTACCGGCTGCGATGTGTAGAGGCGTGGTCCATGGTGATTCCCTGGTTGGGCTTTCCTCTGGCTGATCTGCTCAAGCAGGTTCAGCCGACATCAGCGGCTCGTTATGTGCGTTTCGAAACTCTGGTCGATGCCGAGCATATGCCGGGACAGCGCTCGGGTTTCTCTTTGATCGATTGGCCATATGTGGAAGGGCTGCGTCTGGATGAAGCCATGCATCCGCTGGCGTTCATGGCGGTTGGCATGTACGGGCGAGTATTGCCCGCTCAGAACGGTGCGCCGCTGCGTCTGGTCGTACCTTGGAAGTATGGCTTCAAGAGCATCAAGTCCATTGTGCGCATCAGTCTCGTCGATCAGGCGCCGAAAACCACTTGGGAGCGCATTGCGCCGAACGAGTACGGCTTCTATGCCAACGTCAATCCTCAAGTCGATCACCCGCGCTGGTCACAGGCGACGGAGCGACGCCTGCCCAGTGGGTTGTTCAGTCCCAACGTTGTCGATACGCGGATGTTCAATGGCTACGAAGAAGTGGCCGAGCTTTATACGGGCATGGATCTGAGGAAGTATTACTGATGCGGTATCGGCTCTGGCGCATTGCGATCTTCGTGGTTGCGATGGTGTCGCCTCTCTATTGGTTGTACTGCGCGGTGCTCGGACTGCTCGGGCCTGATCCTGGCAAGGTACTGGTGGATAACCTGGGCCTTGGGGCGCTGATCCTGTTGTTGATCACCCTGGCGATGACACCGCTGCAGCAGCTCACTCGCTGGGGTGGCTGGATTGCCGTACGGCGTCAGGTGGGTTTATGGAGCTTCACCTATGCCGTTCTGCATCTTTCGGGCTATGTGCTATTCATCGCAGGCTTGAGGTTGGAGCTGGTGCTGCGAGATCTCACCGAGCGTCCTTACATAATCGTCGGTGCGCTGGCTTTCTCCGGGTTGTTGGTTCTGGCGGCCACTTCCAACCGACTCAGTATCAGAAGGCTGGGACGTCAATGGAAAGCGCTGCATCGACTGGTCTACGTCGTTCTACTATTGGCTCTGCTGCACATGTTGTGGGTGGTGCGTGCTGATCTGTCCGAGTGGCTTGCCTATGCTCTCGCGGGGGGCGTGCTGCTGTTGATGCGCTTGCCCTATATAGCTGCTTTGTTGCGGAAGGCGGGTACGACATGGGGAGAGAATCCGAAGAAAATTGAAATATAAGCTTGACGTGCCGTTCCCTGGCGGTAGAATGCGCGCCACTTCAGCGATGAAGCTCTTCAAAAACTTCTTGTTAATCAATAAGTTAAGTTTAAAAGAGGGGTTGCAAAGCTGGAGGTGGTGTGTAGAATGCGCACGGGTCGACGGGGTGGTGGTTTGATCCTGTTGATGCTTCGGTCGAATGGATCGAAAGCGGTTTGAAAGAGGTGGTTGACAGCGGTTTTGAACGCTGTAGAATGCGCCTCCCGCTGGAGAGAAGAAGTTCTGATCGAAAGCGCAAGTGGTTGAGTAGAAAGAAGTTTCTCCGGAAACAAATTCGAAAAACAGCTTGACAGATAGAGAGGCTGCTGTAGAATGCGCGGCCTTGGTTGAGGCGAAAGACTTAACCGAATGTTCTTTAACAACTGAATCAAGCAATTCGTGTGGGTGCTTGTGAGGTAAGACTGATAGTCGACTGATTATCAGCATCACAAGTAACACTCGTGAATTCGAGAGTTTATTTGCGATTGCTGAGCCAAGTTTAGGGTTTTCTCAAAACCCAAGCAGTATTGAACTGAAGAGTTTGATCATGGCTCAGATTGAACGCTGGCGGCAGGCCTAACACATGCAAGTCGAGCGGATGAAGAGAGCTTGCTCTCTGATTTAGCGGCGGACGGGTGAGTAATGCCTAGGAATCTGCCTGGTAGTGGGGGATAACGTCCGGAAACGGGCGCTAATACCGCATACGTCCTACGGGAGAAAGCAGGGGACCTTCGGGCCTTGCGCTATCAGATGAGCCTAGGTCGGATTAGCTAGTTGGTGAGGTAATGGCTCACCAAGGCTACGATCCGTAACTGGTCTGAGAGGATGATCAGTCACACTGGAACTGAGACACGGTCCAGACTCCTACGGGAGGCAGCAGTGGGGAATATTGGACAATGGGCGAAAGCCTGATCCAGCCATGCCGCGTGTGTGAAGAAGGTCTTCGGATTGTAAAGCACTTTAAGTTGGGAGGAAGGGTTGTAGATTAATACTCTGCAATTTTGACGTTACCGACAGAATAAGCACCGGCTAACTTCGTGCCAGCAGCCGCGGTAATACGAAGGGTGCAAGCGTTAATCGGAATTACTGGGCGTAAAGCGCGCGTAGGTGGTTCGTTAAGTTGGATGTGAAAGCCCCGGGCTCAACCTGGGAACTGCATCCAAAACTGGCGAGCTAGAGTACGGTAGAGGGTGGTGGAATTTCCTGTGTAGCGGTGAAATGCGTAGATATAGGAAGGAACACCAGTGGCGAAGGCGACCACCTGGACTGATACTGACACTGAGGTGCGAAAGCGTGGGGAGCAAACAGGATTAGATACCCTGGTAGTCCACGCCGTAAACGATGTCAACTAGCCGTTGGGTACCTTGAGTACTTAGTGGCGCAGCTAACGCATTAAGTTGACCGCCTGGGGAGTACGGCCGCAAGGTTAAAACTCAAATGAATTGACGGGGGCCCGCACAAGCGGTGGAGCATGTGGTTTAATTCGAAGCAACGCGAAGAACCTTACCTGGCCTTGACATGCTGAGAACTTTCCAGAGATGGATTGGTGCCTTCGGGAACTCAGACACAGGTGCTGCATGGCTGTCGTCAGCTCGTGTCGTGAGATGTTGGGTTAAGTCCCGTAACGAGCGCAACCCTTGTCCTTAGTTACCAGCACGTTATGGTGGGCACTCTAAGGAGACTGCCGGTGACAAACCGGAGGAAGGTGGGGATGACGTCAAGTCATCATGGCCCTTACGGCCAGGGCTACACACGTGCTACAATGGTCGGTACAAAGGGTTGCCAAGCCGCGAGGTGGAGCTAATCCCATAAAACCGATCGTAGTCCGGATCGCAGTCTGCAACTCGACTGCGTGAAGTCGGAATCGCTAGTAATCGTGAATCAGAATGTCACGGTGAATACGTTCCCGGGCCTTGTACACACCGCCCGTCACACCATGGGAGTGGGTTGCTCCAGAAGTAGCTAGTCTAACCTTCGGGGGGACGGTTACCACGGAGTGATTCATGACTGGGGTGAAGTCGTAACAAGGTAGCCGTAGGGGAACCTGCGGCTGGATCACCTCCTTAATCGAAGACTTCAGCTTTCTCATAAGCTCCCACACGAATTGCTTGATTCATTGTAGAAGACGATGCTGTAACGCGACCCTGTTATAGGTCTGTAGCTCAGTTGGTTAGAGCGCACCCCTGATAAGGGTGAGGTCGGCAGTTCAAATCTGCCCAGACCTACCAATTCAGGTGCAGATGCTTACGGGGCCATAGCTCAGCTGGGAGAGCGCCTGCCTTGCACGCAGGAGGTCAGCGGTTCGATCCCGCTTGGCTCCACCACTTACAGTTTGATCGTAGCGTAAGAGTTCAGAAATGAGCATTCCTGCAGAAGCAGAAGAGTGTTGATTTCTGGTCTTTTGATCAGTCGAAACATCGTTCTTTAAAAATTTGGGTATGTGATAGAAGTGACTGATTAATTGCTTTCACTGGCAATTGATCTGGTCAAGGTAAAATTTGTAGTTCTCAAGACGCAAATTTTCGGCGAATGTCGTCTTCACGATTGAGACAGTAACCAGATTGCTTGGGGTTATATGGTCAAGTGAAGAAGCGCATACGGTGGATGCCTTGGCAGTCAGAGGCGATGAAAGACGTGGTAGCCTGCGATAAGCTCCGGTTAGGTGGCAAACAACCGTTATGACCCGGAGATCTCTGAATGGGGGAACCCAGCCAGCATAAGCTGGTTATCTTGTACTGAATCCATAGGTGCAAGAGGCGAACCAGGGGAACTGAAACATCTAAGTACCCTGAGGAATAGAAATCAACCGAGATTCCCTAAGTAGTGGCGAGCGAACGGGGACTAGCCCTTAAGTTGATTTGAGATTAGTGGAAGGTTCTGGAAAGTTCCGCCGTAGTGGGTGATAGCCCCGTACACGAAAATCTCTTATCAATGAAATCGAGTAGGACGGAGCACGAGAAACTTTGTCTGAACATGGGGGGACCATCCTCCAAGGCTAAATACTACTGACTGACCGATAGTGAACCAGTACCGTGAGGGAAAGGCGAAAAGAACCCCGGAGAGGGGAGTGAAATAGAACCTGAAACCGTATGCGTACAAGCAGTGGGAGCCTACTTTGTTGGGTGACTGCGTACCTTTTGTATAATGGGTCAGCGACTTATATTCAGTGGCGAGCTTAACCGAATAGGGGAGGCGTAGCGAAAGCGAGTCTTAATAGGGCGCTTTAGTCGCTGGGTATAGACCCGAAACCGGGCGATCTATCCATGGGCAGGTTGAAGGTTAGGTAACACTGACTGGAGGACCGAACCGACTACCGTTGAAAAGTTAGCGGATGACCTGTGGATCGGAGTGAAAGGCTAATCAAGCTCGGAGATAGCTGGTTCTCCTCGAAAGCTATTTAGGTAGCGCCTCGTGTATCACTGCTGGGGGTAGAGCACTGTTTCGGCTAGGGGGTCATCCCGACTTACCAAACCGATGCAAACTCCGAATACCAGCAAGTGTCAGCACGGGAGACACACGGCGGGTGCTAACGTCCGTCGTGAAAAGGGAAACAACCCAGACCGTCAGCTAAGGTCCCAAAGTTATGGTTAAGTGGGAAACGATGTGGGAAGGCTTAGACAGCTAGGAGGTTGGCTTAGAAGCAGCCACCCTTTAAAGAAAGCGTAATAGCTCACTAGTCGAGTCGGCCTGCGCGGAAGATGTAACGGGGCTCAAACCATACACCGAAGCTACGGGTTCATCCTTTGGATGAGCGGTAGAGGAGCGTTCTGTAAGCCTGTGAAGGTGAGTTGAGAAGCTTGCTGGAGGTATCAGAAGTGCGAATGCTGACATGAGTAACGACAATGCGAGTGAAAAACTCGCACGCCGAAAGACCAAGGTTTCCTGCGCAACGTTAATCGACGCAGGGTTAGTCGGCCCCTAAGGCGAGGCAGAAATGCGTAGTCGATGGGAAACGGGTTAATATTCCCGTACTTCTAGTTACTGCGATGGAGGGACGGAGAAGGCTAGGCCAGCACGGCGTTGGTTGTCCGTGTTTAAGGTGGTAGGCTGAGATCTTAGGTAAATCCGGGATCTTAAGGCCGAGAGCTGATGACGAGCGTTCTTTTAGAATGCGAAGTGGTTGATGCCATGCTTCCAGGAAAAGCTTCTAAGCTTCAGGTAACTAGGAACCGTACCCCAAACCGACACAGGTGGTTAGGTAGAGAATACCAAGGCGCTTGAGAGAACTCGGGTGAAGGAACTAGGCAAAATGGCACCGTAACTTCGGGAGAAGGTGCGCCGGTGAGGGTGAAGTATTTACTACGTAAGCCCATGCCGGTCGAAGATACCAGGCCGCTGCGACTGTTTATTAAAAACACAGCACTCTGCAAACACGAAAGTGGACGTATAGGGTGTGACGCCTGCCCGGTGCCGGAAGGTTAATTGATGGGGTTAGCGCAAGCGAAGCTCTTGATCGAAGCCCCGGTAAACGGCGGCCGTAACTATAACGGTCCTAAGGTAGCGAAATTCCTTGTCGGGTAAGTTCCGACCTGCACGAATGGCGTAACGATGGCGGCGCTGTCTCCACCCGAGACTCAGTGAAATTGAAATCGCTGTGAAGATGCAGTGTATCCGCGGCTAGACGGAAAGACCCCGTGAACCTTTACTATAGCTTTGCACTGGACTTTGAGCTTGCTTGTGTAGGATAGGTGGGAGGCTTTGAAGTGGGGACGCCAGTTCTCATGGAGCCATCCTTGAAATACCACCCTGGCAACCTTGAGGTTCTAACTCTGGTCCGTTATCCGGATCGAGGACAGTGTATGGTGGGTAGTTTGACTGGGGCGGTCTCCTCCCAAAGAGTAACGGAGGAGTACGAAGGTGCGCTCAGACCGGTCGGAAATCGGTCGTAGAGTATAAAGGCAAAAGCGCGCTTGACTGCGAGACAGACACGTCGAGCAGGTACGAAAGTAGGTCTTAGTGATCCGGTGGTTCTGTATGGAAGGGCCATCGCTCAACGGATAAAAGGTACTCCGGGGATAACAGGCTGATACCGCCCAAGAGTTCATATCGACGGCGGTGTTTGGCACCTCGATGTCGGCTCATCACATCCTGGGGCTGAAGCCGGTCCCAAGGGTATGGCTGTTCGCCATTTAAAGTGGTACGCGAGCTGGGTTTAGAACGTCGTGAGACAGTTCGGTCCCTATCTGCCGTGGACGTTTGAGATTTGAGAGGGGCTGACCTTAGTACGAGAGGACCGGGTTGGACGAACCTCTGGTGTTCCGGTTGTCACGCCAGTGGCATTGCCGGGTAGCTATGTTCGGAAAAGATAACCGCTGAAAGCATCTAAGCGGGAAACTTGCCTCAAGATGAGATCTCACTGGAGCCTTGAGCTCCCTAAAGGGCCGTCGAAGACTACGACGTTGATAGGTTGGGTGTGTAAGCGCTGTGAGGCGTTGAGCTAACCAATACTAATTGCCCGTGAGGCTTGACCATATAACACCCAAACAATCTGCCCTCAAAGCAGAGGGTGTCGATGGTGAAGTCGACAGAAAGCCGAAAGTTTGCAAGAACTACAAATTACGAATCACATACCCAATTCGCTGTAACGGTTAAACCCGAGACAGCAACAAATTGCTTGACGACCATAGAGCGTTGGAACCACCTGATCCCATCCCGAACTCAGTAGTGAAACGACGCATCGCCGATGGTAGTGTGGTGCTTCACCATGTGAGAGTAGGTCATCGTCAAGCTCCTATACGAACGCCCTGATCAGGTAACTGGTCAGGGCGTTCTTCTATGTGCGCAAAAGCGCGTGGCGGTGAGAGTCCCGGAGCGCCGGCCGGATCATCGTCAAGCTCCTATACGAAACCCCAGATCGCCTAGCGGTCTGGGGTTTCTTCTTTGTGGCAAGGAAAATAGCGCTTCGCGTGGGGTGCGCTGCGCGCACCGCCAATCACGCCGACAGGCCGCTGCGCGCGGCGCACCCTACGATATGTCGGCGTTTGGTGCCGCTCGGGTAGAATGCGTGAATTCTGCAGGGGACTTTCATGTCTGACTCGCCGCCCGAACCGTCCTTGTCATCTTTGCCGCTCGAACAGTTGATTGCCTGTCATGAGTGCGACCTGCTGATGCGCAAACCGGTGCTGCAGGATGGAGAAAGCGCCGAGTGTCCACAGTGTGGGTATGAGTTGTTCAGCCATCGCCACCATGTCGTGCGACGTAGTCTGGCGTTGGTGCTGACTGCTCTATTGCTTTATATCCCCGCTAACTTCCTGCCAATCATGCAGCTCAATCTACTGGGCCAGACCTCGCAAGATACGGTCTGGAGCGGCGTGATCGGCTTGTATGACAGCGGTATGCAGGGCATCGCTGTGGTGGTGTTCCTCTGCAGCATGGCCGTACCACTGCTCAAGCTGCTTTGCCAGCTACTGGTGTTGCTCAGCATTCGTCTCGATTTTGGCCGTAGCTACGGTCTGCTGCTCTATCGTATCTATCACCATCTGCGTGAGTGGGGGATGCTCGAGGTCTATCTGATGGGCATCCTGGTGGCGATGGTGAAGCTGATGGATCTGGCTGATTTGAGTATCGGCCTGGGGCTGTTCTGTTTTATCGCGCTGTTGCTGGTGCAGGTCTGGCTGGAGGTGACCATGTCGCCGCATCAGATCTGGCAAGCCTTGTCCGGGGAGGACATCCATGCGGGCGATTGAAGCTGGATTGCTGGTCTGCCATGAGTGTCATCAGCTCAATCCGGTCGATACCGAGGCCGAGCATCAGTACTGCAGTCGCTGCGGTGGCAGGGTTCATGAGCGTCGGCCAGGCAGTCTGGTGCGTACCTGGGCGCTGTTGCTGACATCGGCGATTCTTTATATTCCAGCCAACCTGCTACCCATCATGACGGTCAACAGCCTGGGCAAGGGCTCGCCGGCAACCATCATGGGTGGGGTGGTGGAACTCATCCACTTGGGCATGCTGCCGATCGCTGCGGTGGTGTTCATCGCCAGTATTCTGGTGCCGACGTTCAAGCTGGTGGGTATCGCGCTGCTGCTGTACTCGGTTCAGCGCCATCAGCCGATGTCGGCGCGTCAGCGTATTCTGATGTACCGCTTTATCGAATGGATCGGCCGCTGGTCGATGCTGGATATATTCGTCATCGCCATTCTGGTGGCGATAGTGAATTTTGGCAGCCTGGCCAGTATCGAAGCTGGAGCCGGAGCGGCCGCCTTTGCCAGTGTGGTCATCCTGACCATGTTGGCTGCACTGACTTTCGACCCTCGCCTTATCTGGGACAACACGGAAACCGACCATGACTGACCTTCCTCTGGCCAAGACGCGTCCTGCTTCGAATTGGTCGGCCATCTGGGTTTTGCCCCTGATTGCACTCATGATTGGTGGGTGGCTGGCCTGGCGTGCCTACAGTGACGCCGGTATTCAGGTGGAATTGGTATTCGCCAGTGGCGAGGGCATCCAGGCCGGCAAGACCGAGCTGATGTACAAGGGCATGGCGGTTGGCAAGGTGACGGCCATCAGTCTCGATAGCAGCGAGAAGAACAGGGGCGTCATCGCCACGCTTGAGGTCAACAAGGAGCTCGAACAGTATCTGCGCAGCGGTACGCGTTTCTGGTTGGTCAAACCGAATGTAAGCCTGGCAGGGATCAGTGGTCTGGAAACGCTGGTGTCAGGTAACTACATCACCTTCAGCCCAGGCGATGGCGAGCCGAGCAAGAGTTTCACCGCTCTGACCCAGGAACCGCCGATGGGCGATGACGTGCCAGGCTTGCACCTGACGCTGAAGGCCGATCGGCTCGGCTCGCTCAATCGCGACAGCCCTGTGTTCTATCGGCAGATTCAAGTCGGTCGGGTGAAAAGCTACACCTTGGGTGAAGATCAGAGCACCGTCGAGGTGAAAGTCTTCATCGAACCTGCCTATGCCAATCTGGTGCGCAAACATACGCGTTTCTGGAATGCCAGCGGGATCAGCGTCGATGCCGACCTGTCCGGCTTCAAGCTGCGCAGCGAGTCGCTGGCCAGTATCGTTGCCGGCGGTATCGCGTTCGCCACGCCGGAGCACCGCAAGGACAGTCCGCCTACCGATCCGGCGCTACCATTCCGCCTGTACGAGGACTATGACGAGGCGCAGGCCGGGATCAAGGTCGTGGTGAGGTTGACCGACTTCGAGGGTTTGCAGGAAGGCCGTACGCCGGTTATGTACAAGGGTATCCAGGTGGGCTCGCTGAAAACCATGAAGGTCGACCGCGATCTCAATAGTGCCACGGCGGAGCTGACCATCAACCCATTGGCCGAGGAGTACCTGGTCGAAGGCTCTGAGTTCTGGGTGGTCAAACCGTCCATCTCGCTGGCTGGAATCACCGGCCTGGAAGCGCTGGTCAAGGGGAACTACATCGCTGTGCGACCGGGCGAGAAGGGCAAGCCGCCGGCACGCAGCTTCGTCGCGCGCAGCAAGGCTCCGCCTCTGGATCTGGGGGCGCCGGGTCTGCACCTGGTGCTGTTCACCGACCAGCTCGGTTCCATCGAGGTCGGCAGCCCGGTGCTCTACCGGCAGATCAAGGTCGGCTCGGTGCAGAGTTACCAACTGGGGCGTGATAACAATCAGGTGGTACTGGGTGTGCATATCGAGCCGGATTATGTGCATTTGGTGAATACCACCACACGTTTCTGGAACGCCAGCGGCATCACCCTCAAGGGTGGACTGTCTGGTGTCGAGGTCAAGAGCGAGTCGCTGCAGACCCTGCTTGCAGGCGGTATCGCTTTCGAGACGCCTGATCTGCAGGCGGCCAGGTCGGATCGCCAGGTGCAACGCTTTGCCCTGCACGCCGATCGCGACAGCGCCTTGCAGTTGGGTCAGCAGATCACCATACGCGTCGCCGATGGCGATGGCCTGCAACCGGGTACGCTGGTGCGCTACAAAGGTCTGGAGGTCGGCAAGGTCGAGAACCTCAGCCTCACGGATGACCTGCAAGCAGTGATTCTCAATGTCCGCATCACTCAGGCCGCCGAGCAGATTGCCCGTGACGGCACGCGCTTCTGGGTCGTGAAACCGGAGTTGAGTCTGACCCGTGCCGCGAATCTCGGAACGCTGGTCAGCGGCCAGTATCTGGAAGTGCAGCCCTCGGCGCAAAAGGGCGCGCGCCGTACCGAGTTCACCGCGCTCGCCAGTGCGCCGAATCAGGCCGTACGCGAGGAGGGCCTGCGCCTGGTGTTGAGCGCGCCGCGGCGTGGTTCGATCAAGCCGGGCGTGATCGTCAGTTACCGTGAGGTGCCGGTGGGCAAGGTGGTGGATTTCGAGCTTGGACCGACTTCGGATCGCGTGTTGATCCATGTGCTGATCGAACCACGTTACGCGCCCTTGGTACGCTCAGGCAGCCGCTTCTGGAACGCCAGCGGTATTGGTGTCGATGCCGGGCTGTTCAAGGGCCTGAAGGTGCGTACCGAGTCGCTGGAGGCGTTGATCGAGGGCGGTATCGCTTTCGCCACACCGAACAATCCGGAGATGGGCGGGCCGGCGCAACCTGGGCAGACCTTCGCGCTATTCGATGAACCGCAGGAACCCTGGATGCAGTGGGCGCCGAAGATCGTGCTGGAGCAGTGAGCAAACCTTGGAAATGAAAGGGGCTGCATCGAGCGGCCCTTTTCATTTGTGCGGATGTAGAAGCTCGCGGCTGAAGCCGCTCCCACGAATCACATACTCGTAGGAGCGGCTTCAGCCGCGATGTGGTCAGGCCGGCTCGGTGGCTTCCTCCTGCACAGGCGCCTGGGCCTTGGCTTCCTCGCGCGGCTTGATGAACTTCCAGTCCGCCTCGTCGATGTAGATGCCGTTGGGGCCGCTGCCACCTTCCAGGTCGATGGCTACATGAGCCGAGACCTGCGGTTTCACCGAGGCCAGGATCGGTACGAACCCGAGCTGCAGGCTGGTTTCTATCAGTGCCTGCTGGTTGCGTTCGTCGATGTCTGCGGCCTCGTCGAGGTAGTAGGGCAGACGCACGCGCCCCGCCTGCTCGCGATCCATCAGGTGCAGCAGCAGGTACATGTTGGTCAGCGCCTTGATGGTCATGGTGGTGCCGTTGGAGGCGGCACCATCGATGTCCGTGTGGATGATCGGCTGACCGTGCACCTTGGTGATCTCGAAGGCCAGTTCAAACAGATCCTTCAGGCCCAGCTGGTTGCCGTTGGCCGCCACCAGGCGTGACAGGTAGTCCTTGGCTTCCTCGTTCTTCGCGTCCTGATCGGCTGATTGCGACAGGTCGAAGACCGACAGGGTCTCGCCTTCCTCATACTGACCGGCGCTGTGGATGATCTGGTCGATATGGCGCAGCGCTTCCTTGTTCGGCGCCAGGACGATACGGAAGCTTTGCAGGTTGGAGACCTGGCGCTTGTTGATCTCGCGGTTGAACAGCGCCAGCTGGTGTTCCAGGTTATCGTAGTCGCTGCGGATATTGCGCAGGGTGCGGGCGATATCAGTGACCGCCGCGCGACGCGCCTTGGCCAGGGTGAGGGCTTCGTCCTGGCGGTGGGCGTAGGCGTTGACCAGTAGTTGCAGGCGGCGCTCGACATCATCTTCGCTGTCGAACTTGGCCACGCCTTTCAGGCGGACCTGGGCGTAGAGCGCCTCGATCTGACCGTCGATGCGTTGCAGCGCCTGCCAGGTGTCCTGGTAGTCGTTGAGCAGCGGCAGCAGGTTGTCCAGCGAGTCGTCCACCGGCTCCATGAACGGCGTGCCGAAGGGCAGGTCGGCCGGCAGTAGCTGGCGACGACGCAGGGCATCTTCCAGGGTGCGCTCCTTGGCTTCCAGGTCGGCCAGTTGACGACCGACCAGTTGCAATTTGGCGGACAGTTGCTGCACGCGCTCGGCGAAGGCATCGCTGGCACGCTTGAGTTCGTCCTGAGCGCCTTCCAGCTCTGCCAGGCGCTCCAGCTTCTGTGGTTCTTCGGCGGCCAGAGTCTGGCTCTTGCGGAAGTCTTCCAGCGCTTTCTGCGCATCCAGCACGGCCTGGTACAGCTGCTCGGCCTGGGCCTTGCTGGCGGCGCGGTCGGCGGCCACCGACTGCTGGGTCTTGAGCTGCTTGAGCTCGCGCTCCAGGCGATCCTTCTGGTCGCGCAGGGCGGCGCGGTCGGCCAGTGCCTGCAGCGCCGGCGGCTCGATATGGCTGAGATCGATGGACAGGCCCGGTACGGCGAAGGTATCGCCCTTGAAGCGATCCAGCACTGCTTCGACGGCCTTGACCCAGTCGTCGCCCTCGGCCTGGATGCCTTTCTCACCCAGCGGCAGGCTGAACAGTTGGCCGTTGAACAGGCGCATCAGGCGATCGACATCGGCCTGGCTGAATTCTTCGCGCAGGCGCGAGTAGCTGTTGTTGTCGGCATGGTCGAGCTGCTGCTTGACCGACTTGAGGCGTTTTTCCAGGTCGCGCAGCCGCTCGTCCAGATCTTCGCTGGAGAACTGCCGCGACTGCGCCAGGGCGCCGGCCAGTTCGTCGTGGGCGTCTTTGGCGGCGAGCAACTGGGCTTCCAGCACCTTGACATCGTCGACCAGGGCGAAGCGGTTTTTCAGTACGGATAGCTCGCCGAGCCAGCGCTGGATTTCGCTGATCTCGCGTTCCAGGCGCATCAGCTCACTGGTTCCGCCGCGTTGTTCGTTCTGCAGGCCGTCTTGCTCGTTGCGGTAGTGCTCGGCCTGGATCACCAGTTCCTCCTTGCGAGCATCGGCGTAGTCGTGCCAGGTGCCGAGCAGGTTGTCGAGCAGCGGGGAGAGGCGATGCAGCTTGCCGCGTAGCAGTTCGCGCTGGCTAACGCCGGCGGCGAGTGCCTCGATCTGCGGACCGGCGGTCACCAGGGCCTGGTAGTCCTGCTCCATGCGGCGCACGTCGCGGAAGGCTTCTTCGGTGGCGGCGATGTAGTCGACGCTGCCCGAACGCAGGCTGTGCTCGAAGGCATCGAGGAACAGCTGCTTCAATTTCGCCGCAGTGATCTCCCTCATATGCAAGAGGTTGATGAACAGTGCGCGGAAGGTCTTCAGGCTCTGCTCGCTGGTCGAGCGCAGCGGAATCAGGGTCAGATCCAGCGGGATACTGGTGTGGCCGCCGACCAGCAGGCGACGCAGTTCGTCTGGCTTCAGCTCGTAGGCAGTGATGCCGGCCTGGCCGAGGTTCTTGAACAGTTCGCGCTGACGCAGGCATGTGCCGTTCTGCTGGTAATGCTCCAGATCCAGCTCGCCGGCGTAGGCGAAGAACTGGTGGCCGAAGCCGCCGCCCGGGCCGCGACCGGCCACACCAATTACATGGGGGCCATGGGGCAGGGCGACTTCGACGAGGATGTAGCTGGTGTCGCTGGCGAAGTAGAACTTGCGCGAGGCTTCCAGGCTGTACTTGCCGAAGCTCATGTCCGACATGCGTGCCAGGATGGGGAACTGCAAGGCGTTGATCGAGGCGGATTTGCCCAGGTTGTTGGCGCCGTAGACCGACAGCGGGTTTTCCAGCGGGAACAGGCCGAGGCTGTAGCCGGCAGTGTTCAGCAGGGCGAAGCGGCGGATGCCGTAGCGTTCCTGGCTCATGCGTCCATCTCCTGTGCGGCGCGTTCGTCGGCCATGGCGCGAGCCAGGGCGTCTTCCTCGGATTCTTCAGCGTCCACGGCTTTGACCGGGTCGGCGTCGCCGTCATCGTCCAGCAGTACCGGCGCCGGCAGCGGCAGGTCGCTGCTGTGCAGGCTGGCGGCCAGGTCACGGTCGTGCTGCACCGCCAGGCACACGTCGAGGAAACGGTGCATCGGCGGCAGGAAGCGGTACACGCCATTGCTGTCCTCGGCGAAGCCGAGTTGGGTAAGGCGGCGGATGATCTTGTCTTCCAGTTCCTCGAAGGTGGTCACTTCGGCTTGCAGGAACAGGTCGCGGTACTTGTCCAGCAGTGCTGGCAGCTCATCACGGCCGATGCTGCCGCCGTCCAGTACGGAGAGCGGGTCGCGTCCCTGGTCGGCCAGGTGTTCGACGAGGATGAAGGTGAACAGCGCCAGACGCTGAGCGGTCTTGTTCACCTGCGGTGCGACCTGCTCGGGGACGAAGTAGTAGAAACCGCGCGGGTCGCACACCAGCTCGAAACCGAGCGCGCGGAACAGCGCGCGATACTGATCCTGCATGCTGGACAACTGGGCGTAGCACTCCGGCTCGCTGCGCGAGATGTGGTAGCCCTTGAACAGGTCGCGGAAGGCGGCCGCGAGCTGGGTCATTTCTTTCAGGTCGATATTCATACGCAATGCTCACGGGCAGTCGTAGGGTGCGCTGTGCGCACCATGTCGTCGGTTGCGGTGCGCACAGCGCACCCTACGGGCAGCTCAGCCATTGGGCTGGCCTACCAGGGCAAAGGAGGCAAGGCTGACCTCATGGTCTCGGGTCAGGTACTGGCGGCGCTCCAGGCGTTCACGCTGGAAGCGCGATTCACGCGACAGGCGTGAGAACCAGTAGAGCAGCTCGTCGGTAGCGCCTTCCGGTTCCTGCTCCAGCAGCCAGGTCATGAGATCCGGCAGCGGCAGGGCCTGTTCGCAGCGTTCGATCATTTCCCGCGCGGTCTTCGGCGCCTTGGGCGTGCCGCCCTTGCGGCTGCCACTGGCCTTGGGGAAGTGCGCCGGCTTGGCTTCGAAGCGTGCCAGGGCATAGACGTAGGCCTCGACCTGGCTGGCCGAACCGAGGAAGTTGCTCTGTGGCCGGGTGAACATCGGCATGGCCGCCTGCGGTACGGCGTCGATGCCCTTCTTGCGGATCACCGACAGCGCCAGCGCCGCGCCGCGGGTCACCGCGTTGTGTCGGCGTGCTTCCTCGCGCAGTGGCAGCAGCAGTTCGCGGGCCTTGCGCAGGGTCAGCTGGGCAGTGGTCTGCATCTCCAGGATGCGCGCGTGGGTACGCAGCAGCAGGTCGTCGTCGACCAACTGGCCGAGGCGCTGTTGGTCGCCGAGCAGGCGCAGCAACACCTGTTCGACGCGGCGCACGCCCTGTTCGAAGGCGCCGTCGGCGGCGACCAACTGGATCATCGGCTCGACGTATTCGTCCCAGGTGGCGAGCACTTCGGCATAGCGTTGACGCAGAGGAATCTGCCGGTCGCTGGTCTTGGCCCGGTCGGCCACGCCGACCAGTGCCTGTTCGTCGTTGGCCAGCTTTTTGAGGACGTCCCTGACGCGCATATCGAGCAGGCGCAGTTGGCGCGCCAGGTCGTTGGCGTCGCGTACCTCGAAGGCGTCCTGAATATAGCCGGCCAGGCGTTCCAGGTGGCGCAGGTAGGCTTCGATCTCCAGGCACAGGCCGAGGCGATGCTCGCGGCGCAGGTAGGCGAGGAAGTCATGGATCTGCGCGTTGAGCTCGAAGCGGTTGGGGCTCTTGGCCACCGGCACGAGAATGTCCAGGCGAATCCAGGTGTCGAGCAGGGCGGTGGTGTCGCTGGGCGTGGCGTCGGGCAGTTGCGCGGCAAGCTGGCCACGCAGCTCGACCAGGCTCAGGGTGCCGGCGTCGAAACGCTCGCAGAGCGGTTCGAGCAACGTCCAGTGTTCGGCGAGGGCGCGCAATACGCGCTTGGGATCGATCATCGAGGCGCCGGGTTCCAGGCAAGTGAAAAGGGGAGATTGTACTGCAAGGTGGATGCCGGGTTTGAGTCCGAATCGATCAGAGGCAAGCGACTCGATGTACGTGATGACGAGGCGCCTGTTGATGGTTCTTCAGCGGTGAATGAAGAGGTGTTACGCCGCTGTTGCCACTGGTAACACTCGTCCCGCTTCGGCCAAGCGGTTGACGGCCATTTGCCGGCCCTTTCTCGACTATGGGTCGGGCCGCTCTGGCGCTGCTGTCCCTATAGTGGCCATAAGGATTCGAGTCGGAGTGCTCGACAGCACTAATAAGAACAGGGGTTTCGCCATGCGCCAGTCCTTTCGCTTCGCCAAACATGCTCTGGCACTGGTATGCGCCGCGGTCTTGAGTACCACGGCCCAGGCCAAGATGGTCGAGCTGGAGGACGGAGAGCTGTCGGATATCACCGGCCAGGCCTTCATCAACCTGACCACCGACAGCAATGCCGGCGTCAACTACACCCGGGTCAATTTCGGGGTGAACGTCGATACCCAGCTGAATATCAAGAAACTGCAGCTTGGTCAGTACAATCGGCCCGGTGAGGCGACGGGCTCTTCCGATATCCTGATCAACAACTTCGCGCTGGGCACCGTGGGCGCCAACGACAGCATTAGCCCCTTCAAGATTGCCAATCCTTTCCTTGAACTGGCCTATGACGGCAATCGCGTGGTTGGGGTGCGTATCGGCTTCGGTGAGGCGAAAGGCGTGCTGTCCGGTGATATTCAGAGCCTGACTGGCAATATCCCCGTGCACATCAAGGGCACTGGCGATGCCATCTACAACAAGTCGAATTTCCTGCAGCAGAGCGCCTTGTTCCTGGCTGGTGTGTACCGCACTAGCATCGTCGAGGCCGATGCGACACTGGTCAGCTCCGGCGGTACGAGCGATCCGGTCAGGGGCACCATGTCCGGTATCAAGAACGGTGACGGGCTGACCTGCACGTCAGGCTGCGCAGGGGGCTGGACCGATGCGCTGCTGGGTGCCTTCGCCTCCAGCAACTGCGCCATTCTGGGGATCCAGACCTGCTTCAACCTCTCTCAATTCCAGTCGCTGCCAGTGGGCAATACCAGCGACATGTCCAACATGCAGAACGCGGCCAAGGGTTTCTTCATCTCGCTGCAGACCCAGGACGTGGCCTGGCGTGACATGGACAGCAACGCCTTCGTTACCGCGCTGCAGGGGGCTTTCATGAACCTGCCCAAGTACCGTGACGCCAACGGCAACCTGGTTTCGCCGATCAATATCGATTTCAATCAGGCTTTCAACGGTATTCCCCGGCAGGACACCTGCCTCGGCACTGCTACTGCGGGGTGCTGAGCATGAGCCGCTACCTGCTGCTGGCGGCCGCACTTCCGGCCGCTCTGGCCGGCGCCATGGAGCCCCTGAGCGATGCTGAGCTGTCCGACGTGCAGGGCGCCGGCCTTGGTTTCGTGCTGGATCAGGTACTGCTCGACGGCTCCGGTGCGCAGATCGTGATCAACGACATCACCGACGGCCAGGGCCGCAACGTGCCCATCTCCATGAAGAATCTCTACCTTGGCGCCGCCGGCAGCAACAAGGGCGCCAACCTCAATCCGGTGACCATCGGCAGTCTCGACCATCCGTTCGAGCTGGAACTGGCCAAGGGCGAGGAGCTGCGCTCCCTGCGCGATGATGGGCAGTGGGTGCAGACCACCCCGAGCAATATCACGGTGCTGTCGTTCAAGTTTCCCGAGCGCCTGGTCGCCGGTGGCAACCCCTGTATCGATGGCTATGCGGCCGCGGGCTCGAATTGCTCGACAGCCGCCAGTGGTCGAGCCGACCTCGGCGTACGCTTCGACTTCCAGGTGGCGGCCGGGCGCACCGAAATGCTCGCGCTGGATTTTCACCAACTGGTGATGGACGGCTCCTACCTGCGCCTATGGGGCGACCGTGGGCAGAACGGCAACGGTGAACTGGTGGGCGAAGCGCGCATCAACCTCTTCGCCAAGACTTTGGAGGTGATGTCCTGCGCCCAGGCCAATTGCAATACAGCCGGTGAGACAGCCGCGCAGCGCGGCGCACGCACGCTGTATATCACCAACGGTTACGCCAACATCGCCCTGGGCTATGGCAAGTCGCAGCCGTTGCGTCTGCGCTCCAGCGCCGATGGCCAGTTCGTCCTGGAGCTGCAGAACCCCACCAGCGGCGCCACCACGGCGGCGCAACGCCAGGCTTTGGCCAGTGACTTCTACGCCAATGCGCCGCGCACCAACCTGGTGTTCGAGAACCTGACCGTTGGCGGCACGCGCAGCAGCCCCACTGCGGTGCCCACCGGTGGCTACAACTTTGGCCGCAACGAGATTTCCGGGCTGAGCTTCAACTACCTGAAGGTAAGCAGCTATGACCTGCGCTAGAACGGCTGTAGCGCTGCTATCGCTGCTGCCGGTGCTGGCGCTGGCAGAAATGCAGGCGCTGGACGACAGCACCCTCAGCGAGATGAGCGGGCAGGGCGGGGTTTACCTGTCCGGCGAGTTCAGCATCAACAAGGACGGTGGTGTGCTCTGGGGCACGCCGGCGACCAACAACCCGGCGCAGTGGACGGCCAACCAGCGCAGTTGTGCTCTGGCCGGCGCGGCCAGCCCGGAGAGCTGCGGCATGCGTGTGGCCGTGCGCTCCGGTGCCAATGCCGGCTGGTACGTGCTGGACAATCTCAAGGGCATCTTCAGTTTCGAAGGCCTGACCCTGGACACCCGCACGCTCACCAGCGCCACTGGTGAGCGCGAAGTGCTGGCACTGGGCTTGCCCAACGAGATCCGCTTCAAGGACGGCAACTTCTCCTTCGGCGTGGCCAGTCAGGGCGGTTGGAAGAACAAGGCGCTGAGCGCGGCCAATGGTGGTGATCCGAGCTATCAGCAGACCAACATCTTCTCGGCCAAGATCGACGGCAGCATCCGCATGCAAGGCAGCGTGCTGGTGTTCCCCACGAACTGAGGAAGCGGATCATGCAGCGTTACGGATGGCTTTCGGCGCTCGTTCTCGGCAGTTCACCGGTCTGGGCCATGCAGGCGCTGGATGATGATGGCCTGGCCAATGTCAGTGGTCGTGGCGGTATCAGCATCGAAACCGCCGGTGGTGGCTGGTCGGCAGAGAGCCTCGAGTACCGCGAGGACGGCCAGAGCCTGCGCCTCGAGGGCGTTTCCAGCCGGCCGCAGCAGGCCGGCAGTGTCTCCACTACGAAGGTCGATGTGATCGATGATCGCCTGCATGTGGAGCACCAGGGGCGTCCGAACGAACTGGCAGTGAACGCCATCGGTTTTGCCGGCAGCGACAAGAGTTTTGGTGCCTTTCGCACTTTCTATACCCTTGGCGCCAGCCTCAAGTTGAGCGGCGGTGGGGCCAGCGGTGTGGCCGGCTTCAGCGTCGATGACAGCCGGCTGAGCCTGGATGCGGTGACCTTCTATTACCGCGACAACGGTTTCGACCTGATCGTGCGCGATGCCTCGTTCGATGCCTACCTGAACAACGCCTACCTGGACATCGTCAGCGGCGGCAATGGCTCGGCGGTGCGCCTCGACCTGGGCGATACGCGCTTCGTCGCGCATATCGGCGGTATCGGCCTGGATCTGGCTCATGGCGATCCGCAGGCCGGCGTTGCGGTAACGCCTGGCGCCCCGGATACGCGGCACCCTGACCACGCGCGCAGCTTCGGTCAACTGGATATGGATCTGCGCCTTGGTGGCAGTATTCGTATCGCCGGTGGGGGCGCCAGCGGTCAGGGGCTGCGCCTGATTCCGCAGATCACCATCGCCAGCAGTCTGTTCCAGTACAAGGACGACGGCGTGCTGCGCGCCGAGAACTTCGCCGGCGTACTCAGTAGCCAAAACGGCATCACCCTTGACCTGGGCGAGGACGGCAGCGGGCGTTATGCCCAGTTGGCCTTTCAGGATCTCAAGCTCAACGCCAGCCTGGGTGGCCTGATCATCGGCAACCCCAGTAATCAGAAGATCGGCAGCCTGGCGCTGGATCTCAATTTCCAGGATCAGGGCGCGCGGCAGAACTGGTTCAAGCTGCGTCCGGGCGGCGATCCCAACTCCGGGCTCAAGGGCATTACCGCGGATGTGTCATGGAACATGGTCAGCAGTTCGGTTTCGCTCACCGATAACGGCAACAGCATGTGGTTCAGTGGCCTGCGTACCCATGGCAGCGGTCAGCTGACGGTCGACCTGACCAAGAGCTGCGCGGGCGGTAGCAGTGCCGGCTGCTACGCCGGCAGTGCCAATACCCAGCCCGGCAGCAGCGGTTATGACGGCCATTTCGACGGCCTGCGCCTGGGCCTGAAGAACGTCAAGGGTAGCTACAGCTTCGATGGCTTGCGGGTCGGTCGCGCCGATGCGCCGCTGCAGGGTGGCACCGAGTTGCTGGTGCTGCTGGAAATCTTCCCGGCCTACGATTTCACCCTCAACGGCCAACTGACCCTGCGTCCCGGTGGGGCGAGCGGCGATGGCGTGCGCTACAACGCCGACTTCGTCGTCACCGATGCCAATGCTGCGATCACCGTCGACGAGGCCGGCAAGGGCTTGTGGCTGGCCGGCACCCGCTACGACATGCACTTTCGCGACGGTTCGCTGGACGTGACCCAGAATGGCGTGCAACTGAGCAAGGGCACCTACTGGTCGACGCTGGATGTGCACGATGTGCGCTGGGGCGACCGCAGCAGCGGGCAGAGCCTCGGTCGTATCGTGCTGCGTCGCTACGAGCAGGGTTCGACCCTCAGCCTCAGTTCCGGTGGCGCGGGGGCTCTGTGCGTCGGTGGCAGTGGCGCCAGTGCATCGGCCTGTACCGCCAGTGGTGGGCGCTGGGAGGATCGCGGTAACGAAGGGCTGACAGCGGGGCTGAAGAACGTCTTCGTGCGCGATACCTCGGGCAATCCTGCGGACAGCGTGTCGACCAGCGAGAAGCGCAACCAGCTGATCATCGAGACGGATCGGGTGGGTGGCGTCAACGGCACTGGGGCGCAACTGGTGGTGGATAACTTCCATACATCCGATGCCAATCCGAGCGATGCCAATGCCAACAGCTACGGTGTGCGTGTCGACCTCAATCTGGACGTGGCGCCGACCAAGGTCTGCAACAAGGGCGCCAGCGGCTGTCCGCCGGTGTCGCCCGACCCGCTGGGGTTCGCCGTCAACGGCCGGGTGCATTTCAAGGAGATCAACATCGACCGCATCCAGAAC
The DNA here is from genome assembly GCF_003008615.1 of Pseudomonas mendocina. Classification (NCBI taxonomy): domain Bacteria; kingdom Pseudomonadati; phylum Pseudomonadota; class Gammaproteobacteria; order Pseudomonadales; family Pseudomonadaceae; genus Ectopseudomonas; species Ectopseudomonas mendocina. The sequence continues at coordinate 1,074,585 of NZ_CP027657.1, read as the reverse complement.
GTCCACCCCACGGGCGGGGCGGTCACCTCCATGTACGGCATGAAACTGCAGAATGCCGATATCCGCGCCAACCTGACCGCGACGCCGATCAACTGACTGCCGTGGTCACGGGGTTGTCATCGCGGTTCGCTAAGGTGTCCCTGCTGGCTGTATGAGGGGAGCGGCTGCTGGCGAAAGGTCTTCGCTGCCTGTGGTGCGCATGGCGCACCCTACCTGTAACCGCGTTCTTCGGGGCGCTGGCAATTACCGGTTGTACAAAAAATCCCCAATGCCCTTTCGATATGCGTCGGTTATCGGCACAATTCGCGTCCACTTTTTTCCGGGGGGCTGAAAGTCCTCCCTAAGCCGACCTTGCTGGGGCGACGACATGATCCAGACGCCGTACTACCTCATCGACAAACAGAAGCTTCTGGTCAACCTGGAGAAGATCGCCTACGTGCGCGAGAACTCCGGTGCCAAAGCGTTGCTGGCGCTGAAATGCTTCGCCACCTGGTCGGTGTTCGACCTGATGCAGCAATACATGGACGGCACCACGTCGTCTTCGCTGTATGAGCTGAAACTGGGCCGGCAGAAGTTCGCTGGCGAAACCCATGCCTACAGCGTGGCTTGGGCCGACGACGAGATCGAAGAGATGGTCGCCAACTGCGACAAGATCATCTTCAACTCCATCGGCCAGCTCGAACGCTTCGCCGAGCGTACCCAGGGCACCATCCGCGGCCTGCGCGTCAACCCGCAGGTGAGCAGCTCCGACTACCTGCTGGCCGACCCGGCGCGCCCGTTCAGCCGCCTGGGCGAGTGGGATCCGGCGAAGATCGAGCCGGTCATGGGGCAGATTTCCGGCTTCATGTTCCACAACAACTGCGAGAACGGCAGCTTCGAGCTGTTCGACAAGATGCTGACCACCATCGAGGAGCGCTTCGGCCACCTGATCGCTCAGGTCGAGTGGGTCAGCCTCGGCGGCGGCATCCACTTCACTGGCGAGGGCTATCCGATCGATGCCTTCTGCGCGCGCCTGAAAGCCTTCTCCGAGAAGTACGGCGTGCAGGTGTACCTGGAGCCGGGCGAAGCGGCGATCACCCTCAGCGCCTCGCTGGAAGTCACCGTGCTCGATACCCTGTACAACGGCAAGCATCTGGCCGTGGTCGACAGCTCCATCGAAGCGCACATGCTCGACCTGCTTATCTACCGCCTCAACGCCAAGATGGCGCCGAACGATGGCGAGCACACCTACATGGTCTGCGGCAAATCCTGCCTGGCCGGCGATATCTTCGGCGAGTACCAGTTCGACAAGCCGCTGCAGATTGGTGATCGCCTGTCGTTCATCGACGCGGCCGGTTACACCATGGTCAAGAAGAACTGGTTCAACGGTCTGAAAATGCCATCCATCGTGGTCAAGCAGCTCGACGGCAGCGTCGAGGTAGCTCGCCAGTTCGAGTTCGACGACTACCTGTCCAGCTTGTCCTGACATTGCTGCGGTGGGCTCAAGCGGAACGCCGCCCGGCCCACCCTACGGCTTACGCCTTGCATGACTGGTAGGGTGGGCTTCAGCCCACCTTCACGACACGCATCAAACGCTTTCAACAACGCAGTACCCTGGAGGTGAAACAATTGAAGAAGAATGTTCTGATCATTGGTGCAGGAGGTGTTGCCAAGGTGGTGGCCCACAAGTGTGCGCAGCATAACGACGAGCTGGGTCGTATTTCGATTGCGTCACGGAACATCTCCAAATGCCAGGCCATCATCGACAGCGTGCAGGCAAAGGGCGGTCTCAAGCAGCCCGGCGAGATCAAGGCCTATGCGCTGAACGCCCTGGACGTGGAAGCGACCAAGGCACTGATCCGCGAAACCGAATCGCAGATCGTCATCAACGTCGGTTCGGCGTTCCTCAACATGTCCGTGCTGCGCGCCTGCATCGACACCGGCGTCGCCTACCTGGACACCGCCATCCACGAAGACCCGAGCAAGATCTGTGAAACCCCGCCGTGGTACGGCAACTACGAGTGGAAGCACCTGGCCGAATGCCAGGACAAGGGCGTGACCGCCATCCTCGGTGTCGGCTTCGACCCGGGCGTGGTCAACTCCTATGCTGCTCTGGCGCAACAGCAGTACTTCGACACGATCGAGTCGATCGACATCCTCGACGTCAACGCCGGTTCGCACGGCAAGTACTTCGCCACCAATTTCGACCCGGAAATCAATTTCCGCGAATTCACCGGTACGGTCTACAGCTGGCAGAACAGCCAGTGGATCAGCAACACCATGTTCGAGGTCAAGCGCACCGACGACCTGCCCGTGGTGGGCGTACAGAACCTGTACCTGACCGGCCATGACGAGGTGCACTCGCTGTCCAAGCACCTCGACGTACCGAACGTCCGCTTCTGGATGAGCTTCGGCGACCACTACATCAACGTGTTCACCGTGCTGAAGAACCTTGGCCTGCTCTCCGAGCAGCCGCTCAAGACCGCTGAAGGCCTCGAAGTCGTTCCGCTCAAGGTGGTCAAGGCCGTGCTGCCCGACCCTGCGTCGCTGGCACCCGGCTACACCGGCAAGACCTGCATCGGCGACCTGGTCAAGGGCACCAAGGATGGCCAGCCGCGTGAGCTGTTCATCTACAACGTGGCCGACCACGAAGACGCCTTCGCCGAGACCGACAGCCAGGGCATCTCCTACACCGCCGGCGTGCCGCCGGTTGCCGCCGCGCTGCTGGTCGCGCGTGGTGAGTGGGATGCCAAGCGCATGGTCAACGTCGAAGAGCTGCCGGCCGAGCCGTTCCTCAAGCTGCTGGACGTAATGGGCCTGCCGACGCGCATCAAGGATGAGCACGGTGATCGCCCCTGGGATCAGGCACTCTGACCCCGAACGAGGCCCGCCAATCGGCGGGCCTCGCCTTTTCTGCTAGGCGCCGGGCGCCAGCTTCTGCCTGAAGAAGGCGAGAATCTCGTCGCGTGCGGCGCGGGTCGGTTGCCCGGCCTCGTCGATCAGGTGCACGGTCACCACGCTGTGCGGCGTCTGCACCACCTTCTCGAAGAACTCAGGTACCTCTGGATTGGCCGCGCTATCGGGCAACTCGCGGGCGATGAAGCGCTCGCCCAGGGCGCGCTGGTAAGCGGCGAAGCGCTGCGCCTGGCAGATGCGGTCGCCGGCGAAGCGGTAGGCCAGCACGTCCAGCCCGTCGCGGTCGAGGCGTGCCTTGATCCGGGCCAGTTCTTCGTCGCTGCTCTCCAGCCCCGCCGGGTCGTCGATTGGCAACGACGGCTGGGCCAGTACGGGAGCCAGCATCACCGGTTCGAGCATCATGCTCAGGGCGAAGTTGCCGGAAAAGCACATGCCGATCGCGCCCACGCCGGCGCCGCCGCATTCGGCGTGAGCTTGCCGCGCCAGGGCGCGCAGCCATTGCGTCACGGGGCTCGAGCCGTTGCCGGCGAAGGCGTGGAACTCGGCGCTGACGCAGATCTTGCGGAAGATTTCCTGGGTGGCCTCCAGGCTGGAGGGATCACCGTCGCGACCGTACAGCGACGGCATGTAGACGGTGAAGCCGGCCTCGCGCACCCAGCGGGCGAAGCGCGCCATGTACGGGCTGATGCCGGGCAGCTCCGGCATCACGATGACCGCCGGGCCGCTGCCGCTGACCTGCACCACCTTGGTGATGCCGTCGAGGGTGATGGTGCGCGGAGTGAAGTCATCGAGTGGATCGAACTCATCGAGCGTTCTGGACGTCATGGTCGGGTCTCCTGGGGTGGGCAGCTGGCTTGCATTTGGCGCTGAAATGTCGCTTGCTTGAAGTGTCTTGAGCGACATCTTTCGAGCGTTATCGGTCAATGTACGACTTCACTCTCATCGTCCTGCCGGGGGCGTTCGCCACGGCGGTCAGCGGCACCCTGGACATCCTGGCCTGCGCAGCACGCCTGTCGCGCCAGGTCGGCTGCGCCGTCCCGCGCTGGCGGGTGTGTTCGACGGTCACCAGCGTGGCCTTGAGCAGCGGTTTGCGCATCGACGCACAGCCGCTGCCTGGGGCCGGCGAGCCCGACGGTTCGGTCTGGCTGTTGCCGGGGCTTGGTGTGACCGATGCGCAAAGCATAGACACGCGTTTGGCGCAGGAGGACGCCCGGAGGGTCGGTGCCGGCCTGCGTGCGCATGCCGCCAGCGGTGGCGCCCTGGCTGCGGCCTGCACAGCGGTGTTCCTGCTGCACGAAGCTGGATTGCTGGCGCGGCGAAGGGTGACCACCACCTGGTGGCTGGGCAGCCTGTTGCAGAGCCGCGCGCCCGATTGCCAGGTGGATGTCGCACAGGTGCTGGTGGCCGATGGCGAGTTGCTGACGGCGGGCGCAGCCTTCGCCCATGTCGACCTGATCATGCACCTGTTGCGTTACCGCTTCAGCCCCGCGCTGGCGGAGGCGGTCTCGCGGGTGCTGCTGATCGATGGCCGGCAGTCGCAGGCACGCTACATCGATCCGGCATTGCTGGCCGCTGGCAATGAACTGGTGGCAGATCTGGTCGCGCGTTTCGAGGCGGCGCTGCCGAATCCGCCGAGCGTTGCAGAACTGGCGGCGGAGCGGGCGATGTCCAGTCGCACGCTGGCGCGGCATGTGCGCAAGGCCACCGGAGGCAGCGTTTCCGCTCTGTTGCAGGGTGTGCGCATCAACCGTGCGCGCATGTTGCTGGAAAATTCCCGCCTGTCGGTCGAACAGGTGGCGGAGCAGGTTGGTTATGCCGACACCTCGGCGTTGCGCCGGCTGATGCGCAAGCTGGCGCGTGGCACACCGAGCCAGTTCCGCCAGGCGGTTGGCCGGGTACAAGGTCATGAAGGCGGCTAGTGGCCGTTCGTGCTTCCCGCGCGGGGTATTTCACGCGACAATTGCCGCCATCTTGCGATGCCCCAGGCATCGCGATCCTCATCCAGTTGCCGTGCCCGACGCCTGTCGGAGCGGCGCATCCTTGCAAGTGGAGGCCGTGTGATCCCCGAGCTGCGCCGACGTGCCTACCTCGACGCCATGCAGGTTGCCAGTTGGCTACCGCGCACCGTCTTGCCTTTCGCGGCCCCGTCACGTCCCGAGTTGCTCGAACCACTGCAGGCTGAAGTCGATGCAGGTGTGGTCGAAACGCCGGTCGAGCCGAGTGCTCCGGCACCGGTCGCCGTGCGCGAAGCCCCGGTGGCAGCGGTTGTCGAGCGGCCTAAGATCGAAGTGCCGCGCCCAGGCAGCCAAGCGCGCCAGGCGGTTGTCGAGACACCTGCGGCAGAACCAGTCGAGGAAAAGCCGGCCCGCGTCAGCGCGCCACCGCCGCGATTTTCCCTGCAATTGCTGCGCGCCGGCGATTGTGCCCTGCTGGTGGAGCTGCCCACCGGCCAGCCGTTCCAGAGTCGCGACCCGGCCTACATCCTGCTCAAGGATCTGCTGCGCGCCGCCGGCTTGCCGGACAGCCCGCAACTGCTCGGCGAGCCGGTGCGCTGGCCGCTGCTGGTGCGCGGCAATATGGATCAGGGCCCGCAAGAGGCGCTGGAGTTCGTGCAGAGTTTCGTTGCCGCGCGGCTGGAAGAGCAGCCCAGCACTTGTCTGTGGCTGATCGGCCTGCCGGCCATTCGCTTCGCTGGCGAGGGCGACGAGCACAGCTACAACCGCGAGTTGCAGGTCGAGGGGCTGGGTACCTGCTGGGCCTTGCCGGGCCTTGAGCTGCTGATGGAAGAGCCGGCACGCAAGCGCGAGCTGTGGCAGGCCATGCGGCGTGTTCGTCAGCGCTGGCTAGCTCCGTGACACGATCAGCTGCGCGTCGGCCCTGCTGTGTTGAAAACAATCTGGAACGCCAGCCCGGTCGAAATGCCCATGCACAAGAGTACAGTCGCCCGCGACTCCGACCGTTTCTCACTTGCTTTTGCGGGGCCGCCATCGGTATTGCATGGCTCTAGCTCGCAAGATCGTAGATATTTTTGAGTATTCCAATGAGCGATGCGATTTCCTTCCGCCCGATGACCGAGGCGGATCTCGATGCCGTGCTGAAGATCGAATACGCCGCCTTCAGTCATCCGTGGACGCGCGGTATCTTCACCGACAGCCTCAAGTCCTATAACTGCTGGCTGATGTTCGAGGGCAATCAGCAGGTTGGTCACGGCGTGATCAACCTGATCCTCGACGAAGCGCATCTGCTCAATATCACCGTCAAGCCGGAAAGCCAGGGCCGCGGCCTCGGCCTGCGCCTGCTCGAACACCTGATGAAAGAGGCTTACGAGTTGGGCGGGCGCGAGTGCTTCCTAGAAGTGCGCGCCAGCAACCAGAGTGCCTATCGCCTGTATGAGCGTTTCGGCTTCAACGAGGTGGGGCGTCGCCGTGACTACTACCCGGCGGTCGGTGGGCGCGAAGATGCGCTGGTGATGGCCTGTACGCTGGTCGATTGAGGCTTTGGGGTAGCAGGCGACGATCCGTTCGCGAAGCGACGGCAGGCGATGACGAAGGTAATTGGCGGACTGTTCGCTTGCGCTCCTGAGGCCGACCTACGGTGCTGGTCGATTGAGATGAAGCTCGGTTGCTTCGTCTTGGGTGGTGCGCACGGCGCACCCTACCCGTAGCTCCTGAGTCCGCCCTGGGGCGTTGGTCGATTGGGATGAAGTCGGATACTGCGTCCTGGACAGTGCACCCTCCCCATAGGGTGCGCCGTGCGCACCGAAATTTCCGCCACTCACCCCAGATGCCCGTCTACCCGCGCCTGGCACAGCATCGGCGCGTAATACCAGGCGAACAGCGCGAAGGCCACGCCCCAGCATACTGCTGCCAGCCATAGCCAGCCGCTGCCGGCGGCGACCCGAATCAGCGCGCCCAGATTGAGCAGGCCGAAGGCCCAGGCCATCGCTTTGGGCGGTTGCAGGGCGCGGCCGGTATGGCCAAGGCTGACCCGCGCCATCATCGCCAGGATCAGTCCGCCCATCGCACCCACCGCCAGCGCGTGGCTGGCCAGGCTGGGTTGTGCCAGCCAGCCCATGTGCCAGGCGGCCATGCCGAGTGTGGCGAGCAACAGCCAGGCGTAGCCCAGGTGCAGTGACCACAGCAGCGGTACGCGCCAAATGCCGCGCAGGTACCAGCGCCACAGGCGCAGACCATGCAGCACGCTCAGCGCGATGAAGGGCGTTGCCAACCATGGGCTGGCCCGCAGGTTATGTCCGCTGGCGAACAGCGCCGCGACCAGCACGCCGCAGACCAGTAGCAAGCGATCCAGCCAGGGATGGGCGGCGAAGGCCTCGGCCCGGCCCAGGCCACGCTGGGTGAAGAAGGGAATGACCCGCCCACCGATCAGGCTCAGCATGACTGCAATCAACCACAGTGCGGCCAACGCTCCGCGGCGTTGCAGGTCGTCGTTGCCCTGCAACAGGCCGGCGAGGTTGAGCGACTGGCACAGCGCAAGCAGGCTCAGCACCAGCAGAATCGGGTAGTTGTTGCGCTGCCTCGCTGCGATCAACTGGCGTGCCATCTGCGCGATGAACAGGCCGATAAAGGCCAGTTGCAGCCCGGTCAGCACCGCCAGCGGTACGGACACGAACCAGGCCAGGCGTGCCGCCAACCACACGCCGAACAGGCTGATCAGAGGCCATCCGCTCAGGCCTGGGCGGCCTGTCCAGTTCTGCACGGCAGTGAGCAAGAAACCGGCGATGATCGCCAGGCCGAAGCCGAAGGGCATCTCGTGCCGGTGCCAGGCCAGCATGCCGCCGGGCACCGCCAGGCCTGGTACGCCATGCAGCACCGCCGCCCAGAGGGCAACGGCGAGCAGGGCGAACAGGGCGCCAGCGAGAAAGAACGGGCGAAAGCCCAGGCGCCATACCGGCGGGATGCTTAGTGCCTGTTTGCGATCAAGCAATTGCATGAACACCGCCCCTCTCTTTCAGACGCTCCTGCGCGATCAGGCGCAGCACATAGCCGATCTTCAGCAGGCTCGGGCCGATCAGCGTCAGGCCGTGCGCCAACACCAGTGTCGGCACATTCAGGTAGCGTTCCAGGCCATAGGCCGCCAGCAGTCCCAGAAGTAGCAGAAAAAGACCACTCCAGAGCAGTTGGCTGGACAGGTGCAGAATGTGCGCGGGTGGAAGGTTCAGCGGGTACATGGTTCACCCCCTCATCGATCAGCTATCCAGGGCCGAAGCCGGGCCGAAGAATTCGTAGCGGCTCTGCTCGTCCGGTACGCCCAGCGCCTGCAGGTGGCGTTTGACCTGAGCCATGAAAGGTTTCGGGCCGAGGAAGTAGGCGTCCAGATCGCGATCAGCCGGCAGCCATTGCGCCAGCAGATCGCGGCTCAGCAAGCCGGTGGCGTCGGCTGCATCGCCCTCACGTGGTTCGCTGTAACAGACGTAGTGGCGAATCTGCGGATGCTCGGAGGCATGGGCATCGACCCAGTCGCGGAAGGCATGTACCTCGGCATTGCGCGCGCAGTGGATGAAGTGGATCGGCCGGCCGCTGTGCCGTGCCGCGTCGAGCATGGCCAGTGCCGGGGTGATGCCGACGCCGGCGCTGATCAGGGCCAGCGGCTTGTCCGACGCGCTCAGGGTGAACTCTCCTGCCGGTGGGAACAGCTCCAGCTCGTCGTCGACCTGGACATTGTCGTGCAGGTGTTTGGAGACCCGGCCGCCCGGCTCGCGCTTGACGCTGATGCGGTACTCGCGACCGTTGGCCAGGGCTGACAGCGAGTAGTTACGGCGCACTTCCTCGCCGTCCAGCAGCAGGCGCAGGCCGATGTACTGTCCAGGTTGGTAGTCGAGCAGGGCACCACCATCGACAGGTACCAGATGGAAGGAGGTGATCTCGGCGCTCTCGATGACCTTGCGTGCTACGCGGAAGGCCCGCGCGCCGCGCCAGCCACCAGGCGCCGTAGCGTTGTCCTGATAGAGCTGTTCCTCGGCACCGATGAAGATATCGGCCAGTTGCTGGTAGGCCACGGCCCAGGCCTCGATCACCGCATCGGTGGCGATCTCGGCGCCCAGCACTTCGCGGATTGCGCGCAGCAGGCAACTGCCGACGATGGGGTAGTGCTCGGGGAGAATCTGCAGGGCGACGTGCTTGTTCACCACCTGGCGCACCAGCGGGCCGAGGGCTTCGAGGCGGTCGATATGGCGGGCGTACATCAGCACACCGTTGGCCAGAGCGCGTGGCTGATCACCACTGGCCTGATGTGCCTGGTTGAACAGCGGGCGCACCTCGGGGTACTCGCCGAGCATCATCCGGTAGAAGTGCGTGGTCAGCGCTTCTCCACCGCTTTCCAGCAGGGGCACGGTGGCTTTGATCAGGTCGCGTTGAGCGTGGGTCAGCATATGGGGTATCTCCGCAAGGCAAGTAAAAGACGCCGGTGTGGCTCGTATGGCCAGTTGTGGCGTGCTAGCGTTAGCGGTAGATACCTTTCAGAAAGCGTGCCATTTAAATAATCTTTAAATATCAATGGTTTGCTTATTTTGCTGTGTTAATGACTCGCCTTGCATGTGGGTCATAAAGACAAAGAGTAGTCTTAATGACCGCTAATCCTCTGCTGGAAACTCTGATTCCCCTGGTCGCCGATCTGTCCCGTGAGCTGGATGACGGTGAGCGTTACCGCCGCCTGCTCGCCGCCTTGCGCCATCTATTCCCCTGCGATGCCGTGGCGCTGCTGCGGTTGGATGGCGAAATTCTGGTGCCGCTGGCGGTCGAGGGGTTGAGCGCCGATACCCTGGGGCGACGTTTCAAGGTCAGCGAGCATCCGCGTCTGGCGGCGTTGCTGGAGCACACCGGGCCGACCCGTTTCGCTGCTGATTGCGGCCTGCCCGACCCCTATGACGGCCTGGTCGATGGGCTGCATGGCCACCTGGAGGTGCACGACTGCCTCGGTTGCCCGCTGTACCTGGACGAGCAGCTCTGGGGCCTGCTGACTCTGGACTCGCTCGATCCGGCCAGCTTCGGTCGCTTCGAGCTGGACAATCTGGAGGCTTTCGCCAGCCTGGCTGCGGCCACGGTCAAGGTCAGCCAGCGTATCAGCGGCCTGGCGCAGCGAGTGGAAGCCGAACGCCAGCTCACCGAGTTGTACAAGCAGACGCGTCAGCAACCGCGCGAGTTGGTGGGGCAGAGCGCGGCGCTGCGCAAGTTACAGGACGAGATTCGTCTGGTCGGCGATAGCCCGCTGACCGTGCTGATTACCGGCGAGACCGGTGTGGGCAAGGAGTTGGTGGCCGAGGCGATTCATGCCGCTTCGCCGCGTGCGCAGCGGCCGCTGGTCAGCATCAACTGCGCGGCGCTGCCCGATGCGCTGGTGGAGAGCGAGCTGTTCGGCCATGTGCGCGGCGCCTTCTCCGGGGCGATGAGCGAGCGCAGCGGCAAGTTCGAGTTGGCCGATGGCGGTAGCCTGTTCCTTGACGAGGTGGGCGAGCTGCCGTTGGCGATCCAGGCCAAGCTGCTGCGTGTGCTGCAGAGTGGTCAGCTGCAGCGGGTCGGTTCGGATCGCGAGCACCGCGTCGATGTGCGGGTGATCGCCGCCACCAACCGCGACCTGGCGGCCGAAGTGCGTGCCGGACGTTTTCGCGCCGACCTCTATCACCGCCTGAGCGTCTATCCGCTGCCGGTGCCGCCGCTGCGCGAACGCGGTCGCGATGTGTTGTTGCTGGCCGGCTACTTCCTCGAAGAGAACCGCGCCCGGCTCGGGCTGCGCAGCCTGCGCCTGAGCCCTGAAGCGCAGAAGGCCTTGGTCGGCCACGACTGGCCGGGCAACGTGCGCGAGCTGGAACACCTGGTTGGTCGTGCGTCCATCAAGGCGCTGGCGCGTCATGGCGAGCGACCGCGAATCCTCAGCTTGGACGTGCAGGATCTGGACTTGCCGAGCAGTGAGGCGAGCGCAGCCGTCGAGGCCGTGTTGGCGTCCGGCGAGCCGGTACCGGAAGGCGTGGAGCTGCGTCCGGCTGTGGATGCTTTCCAGCGCCAGTTGATCGAACAGTGCCTGGCGCGTCATCAGGGCAAGTGGGCCGATGCCGCGCGGGAGCTGGGCGTGGATCGCGCCAACCTCAGCCGCTTGGCCAGGCGGCTGGGCATTCGGTAATCGGATGGTGGGAGGGGCTTCAGCCGCGACTCGCTCAGGTCGCGGCTAAAGCCCCTCCCACAGGTTTATCCCTGCTGAAACACTAGGGCCTTCAATCCGCTTTCGGGCGAGATGTCTGGAAACTCCGGTGGGTTGTTCAGGCGTTCGATGAAGCGTAGTTGCGATGCTTCGGCGGCCATGCCCTCAATGAGAAAGTCCGGGCCGATATCCGGGTCATTGACGCAGGCCAGCACGATGCCGTGCTCGGTCAGCAACTCGGGTAGGCGACGGAGAATCTTGGCGTAGTCCTGGGTGAGGGCGAAGCTGCCTTTCTGAAAACTCGGCGGGTCGATGATCACCAGATCGTATGGCCCGCTTTTGCGCACTTTGCCCCAGGACTTGAACAGCTCGTGACCGAGAAATTCCACTCGGCTCAGGTCATGCCCGTTCAGGCGGTGGTTTTCACGCCCGCGTGACAGGGCTGCGCGCGCCATGTCCAGGTTGACCACGTGCGCGGCACCGCCGGCGATGGCCGCGATGGAGAAGCCGCAGGTGTAGGCGAACAGGTTGAGCACGCGCTTGCCGGCGGCCTGTTCGCGCACCCACTGGCGGCCCAGGCGCATATCGAGGAACAGCCCGCTGTTCTGCTTGCTGCCCAGGTCGAGCAGGTAGTGCAGGCTGTCCTCGATGATGGGCCAATGCGCCTGCGGCTCGCCGGCCAACCATTCGCTCTCGCTGCCGTGTACATAGCGGTGCTGCAGCAGCAGGCCGCGCGCACCGCTGGCCTGCCATAGCGGCGTCTCCAGCAGTTCCATGAGCAGCGGTCGCAGCGCCGGCGACGGCTCGCGGAACAGCATCACCAGCACCATGCCGGACAACCAGTCGATGGTGATCTGCTCCAGTCCTGGCCAGCAGCGGCCACGGCCATGGAACAGGCGGCGCGTTTCGGTGCCGGGGTGGTTTTCCAGTGCCTGCAGCAGGTGCTCGCGCAGGACGGCGAGTGGCGTGTCAGTCATCGCGGGTCAGCACTTCCAGCAGTTCGATCTCGAAGGTCAGGTCGGAGTTGGGCGGAATCGCGCCCATGCTGCGCTCGCCATAACCCAGATGCGCCGGCACCTGCAGCTTGCGCTTGCCGCCGACCTGCATGCCCATCAGGCCCTGATCCCAGCCCTTGATCACCCGGCCAGTGCCTATCACGCACTGGAACGGCTTGCCGCGCGACCAGGACGAGTCGAACTCGCTGCCGTCGGCCAGCCAGCCGCGATATTGGGTGGTGATCAGGGCGCCCTTGACCACGGCCTTGCCGTTGCCGGGTTGCAGGTCTTCGATGATCAGTTCGTCAGTCATGTCAGGTTTCCTTGCGGTGACGGTTTTGGCTGGCCTGCACGGAGCGTTCGGCGGGTACGCGCAGCTGAGTCAGCAGGTAGTCGGCGAAGGTCGGCGCATAACTCTGTAGAGCGATGGCGCCGGCCATGCAGCTCAGCCAGCTTTCCGCCAGCGCCTGGTCGATTGGCCATTGGGCATGGAAGGCCGGGATGCTGATGCTGCCGTATTTTTCGGCAAACAGGCGTGGGCCGCCCAGCCAGCCGCTGAGAAAGCACGCCAGCTTGTCGCGTGAGGCGCTCAGGTCGGCCGGGTGCAGGGCTCGCAGGGCGGCAGCCTCGGGGCGTTCGTTCATCAGCCGGTAGAAGTCGTCGACCAGATGGCGCAGGCCGTCGATGCCGCCGGCGGCCTGGTAGGAGGCATCGCCGGTGCCGTAGGGAGGTGTGTGGCTCATCGCGTTGTTCCGCGGAAAAGGCGCCATTGTAACCGCTGGCGTAGAATGGCCGGCCAGTTTGAAGTACATGCCCTGTGGGAGGGGCTTTAGCAGCGACGGTCGCGGCTAAAGCCCCTCCCACAAGTAGCCCATAAGCACCGAGTTTGAATCCGTAGCCCAATCCCGATGATGCAACCCCAGCAAGGCTTCGTGCTCAGCCGCCATTGGCGCGATACGCCGGAGGGCACCGAGGTGGCCTTCTGGCTGGCGACCGATGCTGGCCCGCGTCAGATACGCCTGCCGTGCCAGGAGACGGTGGCCTTTATCCCCGCCGAGCAGCGCGCCTGGGCCGAGCCGTTGTTGCGTAATGAGAAGGGCGTCGAGCTGCGCGAGCTGGCCTTGCGCGACTTCAAGCGCCGCCCGGTGCTGGGTCTGTATTGCCGCCAGTACCGCCAGTTGCTGCAGTTGGAGAAGAAGCTGCGCCAGGTCGGCGTCGACGTCTACGAGGCCGATATTCGCCCGCCGGATCGCTACCTGATGGAGCGCTTTATCACCGCCAGCGTGCTCTTTGACGGTATCGAGCAGCCGGACGGCAGCCTACTGTGCAAGTCGCTCAAGCCCGCCGCCGATTACCGTCCGACGCTGCGCCTGGTGTCGCTGGATATCGAGACCAGCGCCCGTGGCGAGCTGTATTCCATCGCCCTGGAGGGCTGCGGCCAGCGCCAGGTGTACATGCTCGGCCCGGCCAATGGCGACGCCAGCATCGTCGACTTCGACCTGGAGTACTGCGACAGCCGCAAGGCGCTGCTCGAGCGCCTGAATGCCTGGCTGCAGCGGCATGATCCGGACGCCATCATCGGTTGGAACCTGGTGCAATTCGACCTGCGGGTGCTGCGCGATCACGCTGAGCAACTGAAGGTGCCGCTGCTGCTGGGGCGTGGTGGCGACGTGATGGGCTGGCGCCAGCACAACAGTAGCCAGCACTACTTCGCCGAGGCGGCCGGACGGTTGATCATCGATGGCATCGAGGCGCTACGCTCGGCGACCTGGAGCTTCCCTTCGTTCAGCCTGGAATCGGTGGCGCAAACCCTGCTCGGCGAGGGCAAGGCCATCGACACGCCCTATGCGCGGATGGACGAGATCCAGCGCATGTTCGACGAGGACAAGCCGGCGCTGGCGCTCTACAACCTCAAGGACTGCGAGCTGGTCACGCGCATCTTCGCCCACACCGATCTGCTCGCTTTCCTGCTGGAACGCTCCAGCGTCACCGGCCTGGCCGCCGACCGCAGCGGTGGCTCGGTGGCGGCCTTCACCCACCTGTACCTGCCGCCCATGCACCGCTTGGGCTACGTCGCGCCGAACCTCGGCGATATTCGTGGCGAGAACAGCCCCGGCGGTTTCGTCATGGACTCGCACCCCGGCCTGTACGACTCGGTGTTGGTACTGGACTACAAGAGCCTGTATCCGTCGATCATCCGCAGCTTTTTGATCGATCCGCTGGGCCTGGTCGAAGGGCTGCACCAGCCGGATGACGAACACTCGGTGGAAGGCTTTCGCGGCGCGCGTTTCTCGCGTACCCGGCATTGCCTGCCGGCCATCGTCGAGCGCGTCTGGCAGGGCCGTGAAGTGGCCAAGCGCGAGGGCAACGCGGCCTTGTCGCAGGCACTGAAGATCATCATGAACGCCTTCTATGGTGTGCTCGGTTCCAGTGGCTGCCGCTTCTTCGACCCGCGCCTGGCCTCGTCGATCACCCTGCGCGGGCATCAGATCATGAAACGCACGCGCGAGCTGATCGAAGCCGAGGGGCATGCGGTGATTTACGGCGATACCGACTCCACCTTCGTCTGGCTCGGCCGCGCCCATGACGAGGATGAGGCGACGCGCATCGGTCGTGTGCTGGTGGCGCGCGTCAACGCCTGGTGGCGAGAACATCTGCAGCACGAGTACGGTCTGACCAGCGCCCTGGAGCTGCAATTCGAGACCCATTACCGGCGCTTTCTGATGCCCACCATTCGCGGCACCGAGGAGGGCAGCAAGAAGCGCTATGCCGGCTTGGTACTCAGCGCCGATGGTAGTGAGCGCATGGTGTTCAAAGGGCTGGAAACGGTACGCACCGATTGGTCGCCGCTGGCCCAGCGCTTTCAGCAGGAACTGTACCGACTGGTGTTCGCTGACCAGCCCTACGAGGACTACGTGCGCGACTACGTGAAGCGCACCCTGGCCGGTGAGCTGGACGAGCTGCTGGTCTATCGCAAGCGTTTGCGTCGGCGCCTCGACGACTACCAGCGCAACGTGCCGCCGCACGTACGCGCCGCGCGCCTGGCCGACGAGCACAATCAGCGCCTGGGCCGGCCCTTGCAGTACCAGCGCGGCGGCTGGATCAGCTACCTGATCACCACCTGCGGGCCGCAACCGCTGGAGCGCCTGCTGTCACCGGTGGACTACGAGCACTACATAAGCCGCCAGTTGAAACCGGTGGCCGATGCCATCCTGCCGTTCGTCGGCGGTGAGTTCGAGCGGTTGGTCGACGGGCAACTCGGGCTGTTCTGAAAAACTCCGGCCGCCGCTCTGGGCAGAACCTCCGCGTCGAGAAACGGGCGACTTGCCGTGAAATACTTTGCAAAATTCGCCCCATTGAGCGGCGTTCGCGGCCTGAGTATCTTTGCGCCCGTGATGCCGGGCCCCTCTGGCGGTTAATACCGCGATGTCGGAATCACAGTCTGTTCAATCTGACTGTAGGAGGGGCTCATGACTGCCCTAGAACCGTTCCTCTTCGCCGACTTCCTCGGCACGGCCACCTGGTTGTGGCTGGTCTTCATCGCTGTCGTCATCTCCCTGCTGGCCTTCGACCTTGGCGTGCTGCATCGCGATAACCGCGAAATCGGCGTGCGCGAGAGTCTGTTGCTGTCCGCCGGTTACATCACCGCAGGCCTGCTGTTCGGTGTCTGGGTGTTCTTCCAGAAAGGCGGCGACGCCAGCATGGATTACGTCACCGGCTTTCTGATCGAGAAATCGCTGTCGATGGACAACGTGTTTCTCATGGCCATGATCTTCAGCTTCCTCGCCATCCCGCGGCAGTACCAGCACAAGGTGCTGTTCTGGGGAATCATGGGCGTGCTGGTGCTGCGGGCGATCATGATCGGCCTGGGCGCTGCGCTGATCCACGAGTTCGCCTGGATCCTCTACGTGTTCGGCGCCTTCCTGTTCTTCACCGGTGTGAAGATGCTGTTCTCCAAGCTGGACGCCGAGCCTGACCTGGAAAGCAACGTGCTGGTGAAATTCCTGCGCAAGCACCTGCGCGTGACCGACGACCTGCACGGCGAGCGCTTCTTCATCCGTCAGGACGACGGCAAGGGGCGCAGCGTGCTGTGGGTGACGCCGCTGTTCCTGGCGTTGATCCTGATCGAGTGCGCCGATCTGATGTTCGCCATCGACAGCGTACCGGCGATCTTCGCCATCACCCAGGATCCGTTCATCGTCTACACCTCGAACATCTTCGCCATCCTTGGCTTGCGCGCCCTGTACTTCGCCCTGGCGGCACTGATCCACCGTTTCGCCTACCTCAAGTACGCGTTGGCGCTGGTGCTGGTGTTCATCGGCGCCAAGATCTTCCTGGTCGGCATCATCGGCAAGATCCCGGCCGTGGTGTCGCTGAGCGTGACCCTGGGCCTGTTGATCGGCGGCGTGCTGCTGTCGCTGTACAAGACCCGTGGTCAGCCGCCCGCCAAGCTCTGACGGACAAGCTTTTCGCCCGGCCACGCCCCACGCGTGGCCGGGCTTTCGACACTGGAGAAACCTGATGTACAAACCTTGGAAACACCGCCTAGCGCCTGCCGCACTGGGCCTGGCACTGATCGCCCTGGTCGGCTGCGATGCTGCCGAGCAGTCCGCGCAGAAATTGGCCGAAGAGGCGAAAAAGGAAGCCCAGGCGCTGATCAGTGACTCGGTTGGCGAGGTGGTCGATGAGGTCAATCGCCAGGTGGATTCCCTGCAGGAATCCACCAACCGCGCCCTGGGTAAAGAAGGCGAGGAGCAGGCCGAGAAGGACGATGAAGCCGAGCCACAGAAGGCGGATCAGCTCGAGGCCCAGGGCGTCGAGACCTGAGGTCGCAACGCCCTGTATCGAGACGGCGGGGTGGGCTAGTTGCCTGCCCGCGCGACTTCCTCCATCACCAGTGCCCGCAATGGGGCTGGGCCGAATTCACGCAGCGGCTGGCCATTGACGAAGAAGGTCGGCGTGCCGCGTACACCTACGGTCTGCACATCCTGCATGTCGGTCTTCAAGATGGCGTCGATAGCCGGTGAATGCATCTCCTCGCGTGCCTTGGCTACGTCCAGACCGACTTTCTCGGCTGCCTCCCAGGCCTTGGCGGCGCTGGCGTCGTCATGCCATTGCGGCTGGGCCTGAAGGATAGCGTCGAGCACCGGCAGATAGATATCCTGCTTGCGCGCGGCCTCCAGCAGGCGCGCGGCTTGCTCCGAGGCCTGGTGGAACAGGGTGTAGCGGATCACCAGACGCACGCTTTGTGGATTCTCGGCGAGTATCTGTTTGACGTAGGGGTGGAATGCCCGGCATGCCTCGCAGGACGGATCGAAGAACTCGACGATGGTGACCGGGGCCTTGGCCGGCCCGACCACGGGGGAGTGGAAACGTACCAGGTTGCTGCTGTCCTGAACCGGATGTGGGGCTTCGGTGTGCTGCTCCGAGGGCGCCAGCCCCTGGTAAAGCAGGGCCGCACCAGCGAATACGGCAAGAATCAGCAGGCTGAGGGTGACGACCAGGGTTTTGCGGGTCATTGCAGGGTTCTCCGGCGAACGATGAGCAGCAGGATGGTGATCAGGGCGAAAGTGGCCAGGGCCAGCAAAGGCAGCGGCAGGCCGAGGATGGTCATGTTGGCATCGGTACAGGATGGGCCGCTGGCGCTGCACGGCTGGATGCGCTGCGGGATGATGCCGAAGTACAGCAGGCTGTGGCCGAGGGCGATCAGTCCGCCAATGACCGACAGCGGCAGGGCGTAGTGCCAGACGGCGAAGTCCGCGCGGTAGCAGGCCACGGCGAGAATCAGGGCCAGCGGGAACATGAAGATGCGCTGGAACCAGCACAGTACGCAGGGCGCCTGCCCCATGACCTCGCCGATGAACAGGGCGGCGAGGGTGGCGGACAAGGCCAATAGCCAGGCCAGCAGTAAAGGTGTCCAGGCAGGAGAGGGTGGTGTGGTACTCATCGACGGGGCTCGTGGTTGAGGGCAGGCAACCCCGTTGAGGTCGCCAATCGGGCGCCGAGTGAACACCCTGAAGCGGCTACAGGGTCAAGCCGCGAAAGCGAATGGCGGCTGACGGCCGGTACGCCTTCTCGCCGGGGTTCTGCTATTCTGCGCGCCTCTTTGGGGAGTAGCCTGCCGTCGCGTTAGCCTCGGCGCGTTGGTCAACATTCTCGGCAACCTGCCGTGGCCAACGCATCCGCTGGGATTGGTGAGACCAACGACAGTCCTGTGCCAGGTCGGGCGCGCAGTGGCTTGTCGTTGACTCAGGCCCGGCTGGAGTTTCCCTTGAATCCTCTCTCGCTGCTTCTTCTGTCCTTCGCCATGTCGACGGATGCCTTCGCGGCTGCCATCGGCAAGGGCTCGGGCCTGCACAAGCCACGCTTTGCCGAAGCCCTGCGCGCAGGGTTGATCTTCGGCACCATCGAAGCCATCACGCCGATCATCGGTTGGCTGATCGGCCAGGCGGCCAGCCGCTTCGTCCTCGAGTGGGATCACTGGATCGCCTTCATCCTGCTGGTCGGGCTCGGCCTGCATATGATCCATGCCGGGCTCAGCACCGATGAGGACGAGCCAGAAGATCGACCCGCGCGCCATTCCTTCTGGGTACTGGCCATCACCGCCGTGGCCACCAGCATCGATGCGCTGGCTGTCGGTGTGAGCCTGGCGTTCGTCGAGGTGAACATCCTGGTTGCAGCACTTTGTATCGGTCTGGCCACCTCCCTCATGGTGACATTGGGCATGTTGCTCGGTCGTATGCTCGGTCAATTGGTTGGCAAGCGCGCCGAGATACTCGGCGGCGTGGTGCTGATGCTGGTTGGCGCGACGATTCTCTACGAACACTTTGCGAGTCTGTAAACATGAACATGTCTCTGCGTTTGCTGAAAAACGCACTGCTGGCTGCTGCCGCGCTAGTCGCCGCCGCCCTGGTGTTCTTCGCCTGGCAGTATTTCTTTCCCGTGCAGGCCGCCAATGGCTGGTCATATCGCGTTGCCTACGACAGCGTGCAGAAGGCTGCCGGGCTAGCGCGGGCTCCGGGCGGCGGCATCCTGGTCAGCCAGGAGCTGCAGGATGGCCGCGGCAGCATCCTGCTGATGCAGCCTGATGGCGAGCGCGAGGTGGTGGTTCAGGGCCTGTCCAAGCCCGATGGTCTGCTCAGCGCCCGTGGTGGTCTGGTCTTCAGCCAGGAGGCGGGCGACAAGCCAGTTAGCTTCCTGTTGGGCGAACGCGTCTCGGCGCTGTTCGAAGGCGACCAGGTGCAGGGGCTGTGGGACGATGGCCACTACCTGTATGCCATCGAGGATCGCAAGGGCAACGGCCGGCTGTGGCGCTATCGCTGGGATGACCAGCAACTGAGCGTGGTGCGCGACAACCTGTCGGAAACCGAGTCGATCACCCGCTGCACGGACGGGCGTATGCTCTACAGCGAAAAGGAAACCGGGGTGATTCGCGAGTTGCGCGAGGATGGCCGCGATCCCGTGGTGATCGATGGCCTGCGTAACCCGACGTTCCTGTTGTGCGACGAGCAGGGCTTGTGGATCAGCGAGGACTCGACCCATCGCGCCCGTTTGCTGCTGGTCGATGCGCAGGGCGAGCAGACCACCGTGCTGTCCTTCCTCAAGGCGCCGCAGACGATCCTGCCGCTGGACGACGGTCGTTACCTGATCGCCGAAGGTGGGCGTGATCGGGTGCTGGAATTGAGCCTGAACAAGGATGACGGTTTCCGTCACGAGCTAGACAGCTCGGCCAAGCACGAAGAAGCGGCCGAGGAGGAGTAGAACGTACTCAAAGGCGCGGGTGGTTGAGCCATTCCAGCAGTACCAGCAGCCCCAGACCTGGCGACAGCGCCAGTACAAGCAAGTCCAGGTTGCTTAGGAATAACTCGTGGAAAATCTCGCCTGGTGTCCAGGTGTTGCCGTAGGCGCTGGCGAGCAGGTTGACGGCGCAGTACGCCGCAAACGCAGCGCACAGAGCGAAGACCAGCAGCACCGTCACGGGTTGAGCGCGCCGCAACAGACCGCAGGCGGCCAGCAGAAACAGCGCGAATGCGGGTAAGCAGGCCAGCACCAGCTCGATGGCGAGATGGCCGTCTGGCTCCGTCAACAGCGGCCAGGCCAGTACCTGGCACGCTTGCTGTAACTGGCAGGTCAGCAGACCGATGAACAGGGCGGTGCCTGGCAGCAGGCACAGCCCCTGTAGCAGCCGAATCAGCGTGGTTCGCATGTGGATAACCGTGCTGGGCTGAGCAGCGCTTCGCTGAGGCCGAGCTGCTGTAGCGACGGCGGCAGTGGCTGCCGACGGATCAGTGCTGCGCAGGCGTGGCCCATGGCGGCACTGGTCTGGATGCCGTAGCCGCCCTGAGCCGCGATCCAGAAGAAATCATCCGCCTGGGTGTCGAAGCCGCCGACCAGATCGCCGTCGGCGACGAAACTGCGCAGGCCTGCCCAGGTATGCGCCGGGCGGCGAATCCGTAGCGTGGTGTGGCACTCGATCTGATGGATGCCCAGAGCGATGTCCAGCTCTTCCGGTTGCACGTCATGCGCTGTCACCGGGTCGGCATTGGCTGGCGAGCCCAGCAGCAGGCCGGCATCGGGCTTGAAGTAGAAGGATTCTTCGAGGCTGACCAGGGCTGGCCAGGCTTGGCAGTCGACGCCCGCCGGGCCATCGAAGGTGAATGCTGCACGGCGTTTGGGTTGCAGGCCGATACCGGGCAGGCCGGCCAGATGTGCGATCTCATCGCACCAGGCGCCTGCCGCGTTGATCAGCACGGCCGCGCGGTAGCGTTGCCCTGCGCAATCCACTTGCCAGCCGCCTGCCTGGCGGCTGATCGTCAGCACCTCGCGGTTGCAATGAATCTCCCCGCCTTGCTGGCGGATGCCGCGCAGGTAGCCCTGGTGTAGCGCCGCGGTATCGATATCGGCGGCGCTGGGGTCGAACAGAGCGCCATGCACGAGTTCACGGCGCAGCACCGGAACCAGTGCGCAGGCTTCGTCAGCGCTGAACAGGCGAGCCTCGGCGACATGTTCCCGGGCCTGCTCGTACTGGCGCTGCAACTCGCTGGCGTCACCGCTGAAATCCACCACCAGCTCGCCACGCGGCGTGAGGAGGGGATGTTCGGCAAAACCGGCTGGTGGCGCGTCGAAAAAGGCGCGGCTGGCGGCGGTCAGCGCGCGTACCTGCGGCGTGCCGTAGGCCACGGTATACAGTGCCGCCGAGCGCCCTGTGGAGTGATAGCCGGGCTGCGCTTCGCGTTCGAGCAGGAGTGTCTTGCCGTGGCTGGCGAGGAAATAACCGGTGGAGGCGCCAGCAATGCCGGCGCCGATGATCAGGTAATCGCAGTGCTGCATGGCGTATCGAATCAACTGGATCAAATGAAAAAGGCGAAGCCGGAGGGCTTCGCCTTTGTTCTGTCTGCGCCGCCTCAGTGCTTGCGCGGTACCGGTTTGAGCAATTCGTCCGGCGGCATTTCGCACTGGATCTTGCGGCCGATCAACTCCTCGATCGGCGGCAGGGCGAAGGCGTCGTCTTCACCGGCGAAGCTGATCGAGGTGCCGCTGGTGCCGGCACGGCCGGTACGGCCGATGCGGTGCACGTAGTCGTCCGGGTCTTCCGGCAGGGTGAAGTTGATCACGTGGCTGATGGCGTCGACGTGAATGCCGCGGCCGGCCACGTCGGTGGCGACCATGACGCGGATCTTGCCTTCACGGAAGCCTTCCAGCGCGCGGATGCGCTTGTGCTGCGGAATGTCACCGGACATCTGCACGGCGCTGATGCCGTCGCGGGTCAGACGCTCTTCGATACGGCGCACTTCGTCCTTGCGGTTGGCGAAGACCATCACCCGCGTCCAGTCGTTCTGGCTGATCAGGTTGTACAGCAGCTTGTACTTGTCGGCCGAGGCCACGGCGTAGACGTGCTGCTCGACGGTGTCGCTGGCGACGTTCTCCGGCTCGATCTCGACGATGGCCGGGTTGACCGTCCACTGCTTTGCCAGGTTCATCACGTCTTCGGTGAAGGTGGCAGAGAACAGCAGGGTCTGGCGCTCGCCCTTCATCGGCGTCTGGCGGATGATTTGGCGCACCTGCGGGATGAAGCCCATGTCGAGCATGCGGTCGGCTTCGTCGAGCACCATCACCTCGACCATGTCCAGGTGCACCTCGCCGCGCTGGTTGAAGTCAAGCAGGCGGCCGGGGGTGGCCACGAGGATGTCGCAGAAGCGCGATTCCAGCTGCTTGAGCTGCTTGTCGAAGTCCATGCCGCCAACGAATTGCATGACGTTGAGGCCGGTGTACTTGGTCAGCTCGGCGGCGTCCTTGGCGATCTGCACCACCAGTTCACGGGTCGGCGCGATGATCAGTGCACGTGGCTCACCCATGTAGCGTTCTTTCGGCGGCGGGGTCTGCAGCAACTGGGTGATGATCGAGATGAGGAACGCGGCAGTCTTGCCGGTTCCGGTCTGGGCGCGACCGATGGCGTCCTGGCCCTTGAGGGTGTAGCCCAGTACGCCCGCCTGAATCGGCGTGCAGTAGGGGAAGCCGAGGTCGTGAATGGCATGCATCAGCTCGGGAGCGAGCTTGAAGTCATGGAAGCGCGTCTTGCCTTCGGCCGGTTCGACCACGAAGTCTTCCAGTTTCCAGGTGTTTACTGGCTTGGCCGGGCGCTCGCGGCGGGGTTTGTCGGCCTTGGGCGGACGGGCCTGGCCTTCCTGAGCGGCAGCGCTTGTCTCAGGTTTGCGTGATGGTTTGTCTTTGCGGCCAGGCTTTTCCTGGTCGCCGGCCTTGGCCTGGACGGGTGTTACGGGCGTAGGTGCCGGTTGTGGCTGCTCGCCTTCGGCTTTGCCGAACATTTTCTTGAGTGCTTTGAGCACGGGCTTCTCATCGATTGGTTAAGGAGTCAACGCCCGCCAGTGTAATGCAAGACGCGGGCGTGGCGAAGTGCTTCGCTCGCGTCTGTCAAGAGGGCAGCGCGTCGCGCGTCTCATTTCTCCGGCAGGCTGGCCAGCAACAGGCGCTGCACGTTACCACCCATGATCGCGGCGATGGCCGTATCGTCGAAGCCTGCTTTCTGCAGGCCTTCGGTAATCTGCGCAAGGCCGGTGACATCGAATGGCGTATGCACGGTGCCGTTGAAATCCGAGCCCAGGGCAACGTGTTCGACGCCAACCTTGTCGGCGGTGTAGCGGATGGCTTTGACGATGGCGGCGACCGAGGTGTCGCACACGGCTGTGCTCCAGTAACCGATGCCGATCACTCCGCCCGTGGCAGCGATGGCCTGCATGTGCTGGTCACTGAGGTTGCGCGTGCCGGCGCAGGTGCCTTCGACGCCGGTATGAGAGACCAGCACCGGGCGCTTGGCCATGGCCAGTACGTCGTCGATCAGCGGGCGTGAGGCGTGGGCCAGATCCACCAGCATGGATTTCTCTTCCAGGCGTGCGATGACCTGGCGACCCAATGGGGTCAGGCCACCTTTCTTCAGGCCATGGGCGGAGCCGCCGACTTCGTTGTCGAAGAAGTGGGTGAGGCCGGCGATGCGAAAGCCGGCGTCATACAGCATGTCGATGTTCTCCAGTTTGCCTTCGATGGGTTGCAGGCCTTCGGTGGCGAGCAGACCGGCGACGCGGCGCGGATCCTGTTGCCAGGCTTCGACGAAGCGGGCGAGGTCGCCACGCGTGCGGATCAACACCAAGCGGCCGTCGCTGTCGGCCGCGGCGTCCTTGAGCTTCTGCGCCTGATACAGCGCACGTTGCAGCAGGCTGCTCCAGGTTTCCCGCGGCCAGCGCTGGGCCATGGCCAGCAGGGTGATGTTGTCGCTGTCGGCGCCGTTGCTCTCCATGTTCAGGCCGCGTGGGGTTTTGGTCACGGTGGAGAACACCTGCAGGCCGAGTCGGCCCTCGAGCATGCGTGGCAGATCGGAGTGGCCGTAGTCGTAGCGCTTGAGCAGGTCTCGCTCCCAGAGCAGGGCGTCGTCGTGCAGGTCGGCGACGAACAATCCCTGGTGCAACTTCTGCGCGCTGGCGCTGGCTGGATAGGGTGGCGGGCTGGCCACACTGTTCATCTGTGCGTCGAGTATCTGGGGCAGGCCCAGAAAGGCGAGGGCGGAAAGAGGGACGAGCAGAAGCACAGCGATCAGCAGTTTGCGCATGAGAAGCCATCCGGGCGTGTTGTTATGCCGGGCACTCTAGCAGGGAAGCGGCGTGCACGGCGCACCCTACGGTAGGGCGTGTCGTGCGCACCAAACAAGACGGCTCAACCGCAGAGGCAGTTACGCCCTTGCTGCTTGGCCTGGTACAGCGCGGCATCGGCGCGGGCGATCAGGCTTTGCAGGCTGTCCTGGTGCTGCATCTGTGCCAGGCCGATGGAGATGGTCACGCCGGGCAGGACGCCGACCGGTGAGTAGAAGGAGGCGATCTGCTCCAGGCTCACGCGCAGACGCTCACCGATGCTGCGTGCCTCCAGATCACTGATCTCGGGCAGCACGATGACGAACTCTTCACCGCCGAAACGCACCAGGCTGTCCTTGGGTCGCAGTTGACTGCGCAGCGTGTGTGCCACCAGGCACAGGGCATAGTCGCCGGCCAGGTGGCCGTGCTGGTCGTTGTAGGCCTTGAAGTGATCGACATCCAGCATCAGCAACGACATCGGTTCGTCATTGAAGGCGCAGCGGGTGCTCTCGCGCTCGAACACGTGCTCGAGCCAGCGCCGGTTGAAGCAGCTGGTGAGGGTGTCGACGTTGGCGTTCTGTTCGCTATCGAGGATCAGCCGGTTGCCCTGGCGCACTCGCTCGCACAGCAACTCCAGCAGGTTCTGCATCATTTGTGGCGATTGCTGGAACAGTGCGACCAGCGATTCACGGTGCAGGCGCAGCACCGTGGAGGGGCACTCGGCTACCACGTAGGCAGAGGGATGCTCATTGTCGATGAAGCTGATCTCGCCGGCGCAGTCACCGACTTCCAGGGTACTGACGGCCTGGTTATCCAGCGAGCCGAGGTAGACCCGGAGCTGGCCTTCTATCAGCAGGTAGAGGTGTTGGTTGCGGTTGAAGGGGGATAGCAGGACTTCGCCGGCCTCCAGCTCGCAGGCACGAAACTCTCGCAGCAACTGATCCAGGCTGCTGACTGCGACTTTCTGGAACAGTCGCAACTCTCGAACTTGTTGCAGGTCTGCCTGCCAATGCGCCGGTTTCATCGCGGTCTTGTCGGGCCTGTCTGGGCGTCGAGGCCGGATGGCATCGCAAACGCTCCGTGTCGTGGTCATGAACGAGTTTCGACATTATTCCCGCGCTGAAGGCGTGGCAATGCTTGCCCAAAGTTGGGCCGACCAGTGGTGCGGTGTTGATGCCAGGCTGTTAACTGGCGCGCGTCCTTGCGCGCTCGGCGTCACGATACAAGGTGGATGCGGTGCCCTACGGCATAGCCTGCCAGGCGCTCGCCAATGGCAGGCACAAGTGCCTGTTCCTGGCTGGGCAGGTGGATATGGGCCAGTTGCCCGGCCTTGTCGTCGCTCAGTACCTCGACCTGAATGGCTGGATGCAGATCGATCAGTGCGGCCTGGTAGACACGGGTAATGGCATCGAAGCGCAGCGCCGGTTTGAATGTCTTGCCTACCGCGGTCAGCGGAATGGCGTCGATGATCCAGGCGTCTTTGGGCACGGCGGCGCGCTCGGGGATATGCGCGGCGGCATGCTCGAGCAGTTCGGCTTCGCTGACCTCGGTGCCGGGCTTGAGCTGGATGTAGACCACCGGCAGTTCACCGGCTTTCTCGTCGGGTTTGCCGACGGCGGCGGCCATGGCCACGGCGGGATGCTTGTGCAGGGCCTCCTCGATCATCTGCGGGTCGATGTTGTGACCGCCGCGAATGATCAGATCCTTGCTGCGTCCGGTCAGCCAGATGTAACCCTCCGCATCGACACGGCCGAGGTCGCCGGTGTTGAACCAGTCGCCATCGACCCAGATGCCGGCATTCTTGCTCGCCTGCAGGTAGCCCTTGAACACCGTGGCGCCACGGATGCACAGGTTGCCGATTTCGTTGGGCGCGGCCTCGCGCAGGTACTGTCCCTGTTCGTCGAGCACCTTGATGCTGACTGCGCAGTAAGGCATCGGCAGACCGATGGAGCCAGGACGGCGCTCGCCCGCCGGCGGGTTGGCACAACTGCCGCAGGTGCCTTCGGTCAGCCCATAGCCTTCGAGCAGGGCCAGGCCGGTCTTGGTCTCGAACTGGCGAATCAGCTCCACCGGCATCGGCGCGGCGCCGCACAGGGCGTACTTCAGCGAGGACAGGTCATAGCCTTCGCTGGGGATCTGCAGCAGGCCGGCATAGATAGTCGGTACGCCGCTGAAGAAACTCACCTTGTGGCGCTCGATGACCTTCCAGAAATTGCTGATCAGCGTGGTATTGCGATAACCCTGCGGTGTGGCCAGCAACACTTCCGCACCACCGATAAAGGCCGTAAGGCCGGTGACGATGACGCCATTGACGTGAAACAGCGGCAGGCCGCACAGCGTCACGTCGCCTGAACCGAAACGGGTGACCAGGTTCATGCTGTAGGCCATCGCCACTTCGTTGCCATGGCTATGCGGCGCCAGTTTCGGTGTACCGGTGGTGCCGCCGGTATGGAAGTAGCTGGCGATGTCGTCTGCTGCGATCACACGGCCGCTTTCCAGATGGTCGGCGGGGCAGTCTGCGATGGTCGCGTCGAAGTCCAGTACGCCCTCAGGCAACGGCCCGCGTTGCGCCTTGATGGCGCTGCGCTGAGGTTCAGGCAGCAGGTTGGCCATGTCCACACAGAGAATCGCCTTCAGCTCCGGCAGTTGTTCACGCAGGGCGTCGACCTTGGCCCACAGGTCGGTGCCGGGGAAGGGCGCCAGGGTGACCAGCAGTTCGGAGTCGGATGCATGGATCAGCTCGGCGATATGTTCTTGATCGAGCAGCGGGTTGATCGCGTTGACGATGCCCGCCGCTTCGCCGCCCCAGATGGTGTAGTGGGTCTGCGGCAGATTGGGCAACAGGAACGACACGGCCTTGCCCGGTTGCAAGCCCAGGCGGTGGAAGGCATTGGCGGTTTGGGTGATCTTGCCCAGCAGTTCGCGGTAGTTCAGGCGCAGTGGGGTTTCTTCGCCCGTGCCCTGGAGGATGAACGACAGGGCTGGAGCGTCGGGGTGGGCCTGTGCCGTGCGGCGGATCAGCTCATAGGTGCTCGGTGGCAGGTCGCGTTCGGCGAGCGGGGTGCGCTCGATCGTTTCGATGTCCTGCTTTGTGCGGATCAGGGGCGCTGTGCTCATTCGTGCTTCTTCTCCGGGGCGGGTTGCCAGCATGTAGGGTATCGCCGTGCGCACCGGGTCGAATCCGGTGCCGGCTCTGTGGTGCGCAGGGCGCACCCTACGGCACTGTTCAGCTGGTGAGCAGTTGGCTCAGCCAGTCGGCGATGTCGCGAATCTCTTCCGGAATGACCTCGTGGGCCATCGGGTAGTCGCGCCACTGTACCGGTACAGATCGAGCGTGCAGACGGTCGAAAGCGGCGCGTCCCATATCGGGGGTTACGACGTCGTCGAATCTGCCATGCAAACAAAGCACCGGCAGTTGTCTTTTTGTATCTGCCAGACTCATTTCATCGCTGAAAGTCGGGGCGTAGGTGGACAGTGCCAGCACACCGCCGAGCGCCTCGGTGCAGCGCAGGAAGGCGGTATGCAGCACCACCGCGCCGCCCTGGGAAAAGCCTGCAAGCACGATGCGGCGGGCCTCGATGCCACTGTCCAGTTCGGCCTGGATCAGATCCAGTACCTGCTGAGCTGACGCCTCCATCTGCTGCTCGTCGATGGCGCGGGCCGGGGTCATGGCCAGGATGTCGTACCAGCTTGGCATGCTCCAGCCGCCGTTGATGGTCACCGGGCGGGTTGGTGCCTGCGGCAACACGAAGCGTGTACTGGGCAGACGCTCCTGCAGGGCCTCGGCCACCGGCAGAAAATCATAGCGATCGGCGCCCAGGCCATGCAGCCAGATCACGCAGGCATCAGCGGTGTGTGGGGGCTGCAGAATCATGGGTGGGGTCATTGGTAGCTCCAGGGTGGTGCGCCTGCTCGAAAATGGGGCGGCGCCTTTTTTCAGGCTTGGCTAATCTGTGAATAAGTTGTCGCACGGGTGCAACTTTTGCTCTTGACCGGCAGCTATGCTGCATTTCGCATGACGCTGGTACGGCGCTTGCTATGGCTGAGACGGACTGACGAGGTAGCGCGGTAACGGTAACACTGTGCCATTGCCCGCTGCTCAACAGGCAGG
Source organism: Pseudomonas mendocina (assembly GCF_003008615.1). Taxonomy (NCBI): domain Bacteria; kingdom Pseudomonadati; phylum Pseudomonadota; class Gammaproteobacteria; order Pseudomonadales; family Pseudomonadaceae; genus Ectopseudomonas; species Ectopseudomonas mendocina. The sequence continues at coordinate 1,046,293 of NZ_CP027657.1, read as the reverse complement.
AATCTGCTGTGTGGGGTTCCTTGACTCAAGCCACCGGGGCACTACCGTCCTGGTGGACGACGATCCGTCTCTAGCCCGTTCAACCAATGGGCAGGGTGAGAGTCGGTTGGCCAGCAGAGGGCATCGCCGACTAGACTCATGCCTGACGTCCGATCTTCTCGTCGTCGCCGTTGCTGCCAGCGGCGCGCAGGCCTCAAAAGGGTGGGGAAGTAGGACGGAGACTCCAACACAACAAGAGCAACTGGAGGTTTTTGATGAAGATGGTGAAATCCACCCTGGCAATGCTGACCACCGCAGCTGTGCTTGGTGTCAGCGGCTTCGCGCAAGCCGGTGCCACCCTGGACGCGGTACAGAAAAAAGGCTTCGTGCAGTGCGGCATCAGCGATGGTCTGCCGGGCTTCTCCTACGCCGATGAAAAAGGCAATTACCTGGGGCTGGACGTTGATGTCTGCCGCGCTGTTGCTGCTGCGGTATTCGGTGACGCCACCAAGGTCAAGTACAGCCCGCTGACCGCCAAGGAGCGCTTCACCGCTCTGCAATCCGGCGAAGTCGACATTCTGTCGCGCAACACCACCTGGACCAGCTCGCGTGATGCGGCTCTGGGCCTGAACTTCACCGGCGTGACCTACTACGACGGCCAAGGCTTCCTGGTGAACAAGAAGCTGGGCGTTTCCAGCGCCAAGGAACTGGACGGCGCCACCGTGTGCATCCAGGCCGGTACCACTACCGAGCTGAACCTCTCCGACTACTTCCGTGCCAATGGCCTGAAGTACACCCCCATCACCTACGATACCTCCGACGAGAGCGCCAAATCGGTCGAAGCTGGCCGTTGTGACGTACTGACCTCCGACCAGTCTCAGCTGTACGCACAGCGCATCAAGCTGGCCAACCCGGACGACTACGTCGTACTGCCGGAAGTCATCTCCAAGGAACCGCTCGGCCCATCCGTTCGTCAGGGTGACGAGGAGTGGTTCGACATCGTGCGCTGGACCCTGTTCGCCATGCTCAACGCCGAAGAACTGGGCGTGACCTCGGCCAACGTCGAAGAAACTGCCAAAACCACCAAGAACCCGGACGTCGCTCGTCTGCTGGGTACCGAAGGTGAGTTCGGCAAGGATCTGAAACTGCCGAAAGACTGGGCTGTTCAGATCGTCAAGCAAGTGGGTAACTACGGCGAATCCTTCGATCGCAACGTCGGTGCCGGCAGCGAGCTGAAGATCGAGCGTGGTCTCAACGCCCTGTGGAACAAGGGTGGTCTGCAATACGCACCGCCAGTGCGCTGACCATCCACAACGGCAGGCGAGAATCTGTTCAAAGGCTCGCGAGCTAGAGGCATGCAAGGAAAAAACAGGCGAAGAAGCGCAGTTTACGAGTTGTAAATGAGCATTCTGAGCCTGTTTTTGACACAGCAGGCCCGACGCGCAGCAGGCTTTGGACGGGTTCTCGGGAGCCTGCCGTTGTCGTTTCCGACTACATGAATCCCCGACCCGCTGCAGCGGGCCGGAGGTTCAACGAGGGCTGTTATGCAAACGACCGCTAATGCCCCGCGCCCGCGAGGATCGTTATTGACCGATCCGCAGGTGCGCGCGTGGCTGTTCCAGATCATTGCCGTAGTTGCCGTTGTGGCGCTCGGCTGGTTTCTATTCCAGAACACCCAGGCCAACCTGGAGAAGCGCGGAATCATCTCCGGCTTCAGTTTTCTCAACAACAGTGCCGGTTTCGGCATCGCTCAGCACCTGATCGATTACTCCGAGAGCAACTCCTACGGGCGTGTGTTCATCATCGGTCTGCTCAACACCTTGCTGGTGTCGGTCATCGGTATCGTGCTGGCGTCCATTCTCGGCTTCCTGCTCGGTATCGCGCGGCTGTCGCCGAACTGGCTGATCAGCAAGATGGCGACGGTCTACATCGAGATTTTCCGCAACATTCCGCCATTGCTGCAGATTCTCTTCTGGTACTTCGCGGTATTCCTGACCCTGCCCGGTCCGCGGCAAAGCCTGGACGTCGGCGAAGTCTTCTTCCTCAACAGCCGCGGCCTGTACATGCCGGCACCGGCTCCATCGGAGAGCTTTGGTTTCTTCGCCGTGGTGCTGCTGGCAACCATCGCAGCCATCATCGTGCTCGGCCGTTGGGCCAAGGCGCGGCGTGAGGCCACCGGCAAGATCTTCCCGCTGCTGTGGACGTCGCTGGCGATGATCGTCGGCATCCCGGCATTGGCTGTGTTGATCGGCGGTAACCCGTTGGTGTGGAGCGTGCCGGAACTGACCGGTTTCAACTTCCGCGGCGGCTGGGTGCTGATCCCCGAACTGATGGCGTTGACGCTGGCTTTGACCATCTATACCGCAGCCTTCATCGCCGAGAACGTGCGTTCCGGGATCATGGCCGTGAGCCATGGCCAGACCGAGGCGTCGCGCTCGCTGGGTTTGCGCCCGGGTATCACGCTGCGTCTGGTGATCATTCCGCAGTCGCTGCGCGTGATCATTCCACCGCTGACCAGTCAGTACCTCAACCTGGCCAAGAACTCCTCGCTCGCCGCCGGCATCGGTTATCCCGACATGGTTTCGTTGTTCGCCGGAACGGTACTCAACCAGACCGGGCAGGCCATCGAGGTGATCGCCATCACCATGAGCGTGTACCTGGCCATCAGCATCAGCATTTCTCTGTTGATGAACTGGTACAACAAGCGCATTGCGCTGACTGAGCGGTAAGGAGCAGCCATGCAAAGTCATATTTTCAAACCGGATCTGCCGCCGCCGCGCATGAGCGTCGGTGTGCTGGCTTGGCTGCGGGCCAACCTGTTTTCCAACTGGTTCAACACCCTGTTGACCTTTTTCGCCATCTACCTGATCTGGCTGATCGTGCCGCCTTTGCTGCAGTGGGCGATCATCGATGCCAACTGGGTCGGTAGCACGCGCGCCGACTGCACCAAGGAGGGCGCCTGCTGGGTGTTCATTCAGCAGCGCTTTGGTCAGTTCATGTACGGTTTCTACCCCACCGAGCTGCGCTGGCGGGTAGATACCACGCTGTGGTTGGCGATCATCGGCGCTGCGCCGCTGTTCGTCCCGCAGATGCCGCGCAAGGCGCTGTATGGCCTGGCTTTCCTGGTGATCTATCCGGTCATCGCCTGGTGCCTGTTGCACGGTGGCGTGTTTGGTCTGAGCGTGGTTTCCACCAGTCAGTGGGGCGGCCTGATGCTGACCCTGGTGATCGCCGCTGTCGGTATCACCGGTGCGTTGCCGCTGGGCATCCTGCTGGCATTGGGGCGTCGCTCCAACCTGCCGGCGATCAAGGTCATCTGCGTCACCTTCATCGAGTTCTGGCGCGGCGTGCCGCTGATCACCGTGCTGTTCATGTCCTCGGTGATGCTGCCGTTGTTCCTGCCCGAAGGCATGCACTTCGACAAGCTGATGCGTGCGCTGATCGGGGTGATCCTGTTCCAGTCCGCCTACATCGCCGAAGTGGTGCGCGGTGGCCTGCAGGCCATCCCCAAGGGCCAGTACGAGGCAGCAGCTGCCATGGGCCTGGGCTACTGGCGGATGATGGGGCTGGTGATCCTGCCGCAAGCGCTGAAGCTGGTGATTCCCGGCATCGTCAACGTGTTCATCGCCCTGTTCAAGGACACCAGCCTGGTGATCATCATCGGTCTGTTCGACCTGCTCAACAGCATCAAGCAGGCGACTACCGACCCAGCCTGGCTGGGGATGGCGACCGAGGGTTATGTATTCGCCGCGTTGGTTTTCTGGGTTTTCTGTTTTGGTATGTCCCGCTACTCCCTGCATCTGGAGAGAAAGCTGGATACCGGCCACAAGCGTTAGGAACCGTTCAGTCGCTGAGGCGCGCCTGCCCGTGATGCGGCGCGCCAGAACCTGAATGAGTCCCTTGGAGGAATGAATAATGAGTGAAGCAATCAAGCAACCCAGCGCTGAGCCGATGATCCTGCTGCAAGGCGTGAACAAGTGGTACGGCCAGTTCCACGTGCTCAAGGACATCAACCTCAGCGTGCAACAGGGCGAGCGTATCGTGCTCTGCGGCCCTTCCGGCTCGGGCAAGTCCACCACCATCCGCTGCATCAACCGTCTGGAAGAACACCAGCAGGGGCGCATCGTGGTTGATGGCACCGAGCTGACCAGCGACCTCAAGCACATCGAGGCGATCCGCCGCGAAGTGGGCATGGTGTTCCAGCACTTCAACCTGTTCCCGCACCTCACCGTGCTGCAGAACTGCACCCTGGCGCCGATGTGGGTACGCAAGATGCCCAAGCGTCAGGCCGAGGAAATCGCCATGCATTTCCTCGAGCGCGTGCGCATTCCGGAGCAGGCCAACAAGTTTCCGGGGCAGCTCTCCGGTGGGCAGCAGCAGCGTGTGGCGATTGCCCGTGCGCTGTGCATGAAACCGAAGATCATGCTGTTCGACGAGCCGACCTCGGCACTCGACCCGGAGATGGTGAAAGAGGTTCTGGACACCATGATCGGCCTGGCCGAAGACGGCATGACCATGCTCTGCGTGACCCATGAAATGGGCTTCGCTCGCACCGTGGCCAACCGGGTGATCTTCATGGACAAGGGTGAGATCGTCGAACAGGCCGAACCCAACAGCTTCTTCACCAACCCGCAGAACGAGCGCACCAAGCTGTTCCTCAGTCAGATCATTCACTGAGTCATCGTTGCGTTATCAAAAAGGGAGCCTTCGGGCTCCCTTTTTCGTTGTGGGGTCTAATTCGTAGAGTGCGCTGTGCGCACCGATGTGAAGGTGTCATGGTGGGCATCAGTCGATGCCCAGCTTCTTCAGCCGGTAGCGCATCGAGCGGAAGGTCAGGCCCAGGCGCTGGGCGGCGGCCGTGCGGTTCCAGCGTGTCTCTTCCAAGGCCTGCATGATCAGCTTGCGTTCGATGTCTTCGAGGTAATCCTCGAGGTTATCGATCTGCGCGAGACTCGCTTCGCCACCTTCATTGTTGGGGCCGCTGGCGTCGGCCAGGCGTAGGTCGCTGGGGGTGATCTGGTCGTCTTCGCACAGGGTATAGGCGCGCTCGAGCATGTTCTCCAGCTCGCGCACGTTGCCGGGGAAGCGGTAGTTCTTCAGTTTTTCCAACGCATCGGGATGCAGCTTGGCAGCGGCAAGGCCGGTGCTGTCGGCCAGGCGCGTGAGCATGACACTGGCCAGTTGGGCGATGTCTTCGCGGCGCTCACGCAGCGGCGGTACGCGCAGCTCGATGACGTTGAGGCGGTAGTAGAGATCCTGGCGGAAGCGGCCGGCGGCGACTTCGGCGGCGAGATCCTTGTGGGTGGCGCAGAGTATGCGTACGTCGACTACCATTTCCTGCTGACCGCCGACGGCGCGCACGGCTTTTTCCTGAATCGCACGCAGCAGTTTCACCTGCATTGGCAGTGGTAGATCGGCAACTTCATCGAGGAACAACGTGCCGCCATTGGCCGCCTGGAACAGGCCCTGTTTGTCTTCGATGGCACCGGTGAAGCTGCCTTTCTTGTGGCCGAAGAACTCGCTTTCCATCAACTCCGAGGGGATGGCGCCGCAGTTGACCGGGACGAAGGGCTGTTCGACGCGCGGGCCCTGCTCGTGGATCAGGCGGGCGACCAGTTCCTTGCCGCTGCCTGACTCACCGCTGATATAGACCGGTGCCTGGCTGCGCGAGAGTTTCTGGATCTGCTTGCGCAGCGATTTCATGGGCGGCGAGTCGCCGAGCAGGCGGCTGTCGACCGGGGTTTCCTCGCCCTCGGGGGAGCGGATGCGCAGGGCGGTGGCGACCAGTTCGCGCAGGCGGCCGAGATCCACCGGTTTGGTGAGGAAGTCGAAGGCGCCGGCCTTGAGCGAGTTGATCGCGGTGTCCAGGCTGCCGTAGGCAGTGATCATCGCCACCGGCACTTGCGGGTAGCGCTGCTGGATGTGCTGCACCAGTTCCAGGCCGGTGCCATCGGGCAGGCGCATGTCGGTCAGGCACAGGTCGAAGGGTTCACGCGCCAGCCACTCGCGTGCCTCCTTGACGTTGCGGGCGCTGCGGGTGTCCAGCTTCATGCGTCCGAGGGTGATTTCCAGCAGTTCGCGGATATCGGGTTCGTCGTCGACGATCAGGGCTCTCTGACGGTTCATGCTCAGCTCAGTTTGCGCGGATGGGCGAAGGTGATGCGGAAGCAGCTGCCGCCCCCTTCACGAGGTTTATAGTCGAGGCGGGCCTGGTTGCCTTGGCACAGCTCGCGGGAGATATACAGGCCCAGGCCGGTGCCCTTGTTTTCGGTGGTGTAGAAGGGCTCGAAGATATGCTGCTCCAGCTCGGGCGGCACGCCGGGACCGTCGTCGAGAATCTCCAGCACCGGCAGGTCACTGGCTTCGTCGCGGAACAGGCGTAGCCACACCTGGCCGAGCCGGTGTTTCTGTGCGCTGTAGCGAAGGCCGTTCTGCACCAGGTTGGTCAGCACCTGGGTCAGCTGATGCGGATCCATGCGCGTCTGCAGGCTGCCGCCCTGGGTTTCCAGATGAATCTGCCGGTCGTTCGGCGCCGAGTTGCGAAATTCGCTGGCGAAGCGGTGCAACCAGTATTTCAGGTCGAGCAACTGAGGTTCGGCCTGGCGTCTGCGTGAGAGCTGCAGGACGTTCTCGATCACCAGGTTCATGCGCTTGGAGTGATCCTGAATGATCTGCGCCAGGCGCTGATCCGGGCCTTGCAGGTCTTCCGACTCCTGCAGCAGCTGTGCGGCGTGGCTGATTGCACCGAGTGGGTTGCGGATCTCGTGGGCGATGCCGGCGGTCAGGCGGCCGAGCGAAGCCAGCTTGAGCTGCTGCGCTTGTTGGGCAATCTGCGAGATGTCGTCGAGAAACACCAGGGTGTGCTGCTGGTCGCCGCGTTGCAGGGAAATGAAACTGGGTTGCAGCACCGGGCCGTCGACCTGCGCCTGCAGGCTGTCCGGACGCAGGGTCGGGTTGTGCAGCCACTGTTGTAGGCGCTTGACCAGCTCGGGGCAGTGCGGGTCGATGATCTTGCCACTGAGCTCGCCGCGTCCGAGCAGTTGCGTCGCCCCTTGGTTGGCCAGCAACACGCGATGCTGGGTATCGAGCACCAGAATGCCGGTACGCATGCGTTGCAGGATCTGTTCGTTGAGTTCTTCCAGGTTGGCGACGTCGGCCGCGCGTTGCTCGGCCAGGCTTTCGCTGACTTGCAGGCGGCGGGTGATGCCCTGGATGAACAGGGCGCCGGCGAAGCACAGCGCACCGAGGGCACCTGCCTGGACGTACTGCGCGGCGGCGGCGGGTCGGCTGAGGCTGAGGTAGAAAGTCAGGTAGATCATTGCAATCGCTGCGATGGCAGCGATCAGTAGGCCGATGCGCCCACGCAGCAGGATGTTGGCGATGGCCACGGCGACCACCAGCAGGTTGCCGATACCGCTGGGCGTGCCGCCGGCGGCATAGAACAGGGCGGAGAGGAAGATCACGTCGACCAGTGCCAGGCTGAACAGCTGCATCAGGTGCTTGGGCCTTTGCACCAGCACGGCGATGAGGATATTGAGGATCAGGTAGACCCAACTGCCGGTGCGAAACAGCTCGATATGCACGACATCCAGCAACTGCTCGTCGAGGTTGCTGGAGATCAGCAGGATCAGTGCGAGGCCAATGCTCAGGCGATAGAAATGATAGAGCCTGAGGATGCGCCGCCCCTGGGGGCTGCCTTGAACGCTGAGATCAGCGGTCACCGGTCTGCGGGCCTTGCTCGAGGTGTTTCTGGCTGCAGTACCAGCGCTGATCCTGGGTCAACGCCTGGCTTTGAGGAATGTGCACGCCGCAGTGCGCGCAGCGCACCATCGGTGCAGGCTCATCTTCGCGCTGCGTTTGGCTGGGGCGCTTGGGGGCGCTGATATAGCGGCGCCAAACCCAGATCGCGGCGAAGATGATGGCGATCCAGAACAGCAGGCGAAACAAACCCATGGTGCACTCTTTCTTCTGGTTGACGCCGCCAGTTTAGCCAAGGTGAGGCCGGCGGCACAGTGGCGTGGTGACAAGCTGTGCGCTGTTTCCAAACGGGAGGGTGGGGCTGATGTTGCATGATCGCGCAGGCCATAAAAAAGGAGGCCGAAGCCTCCTTTTGTCGATTACTGCTGGGATCAGTCGAACAGACCGAAGGTCAGGTAGCTCCAGATCGATCGCTTCTTGGCTGTTTCGCCGGTCTTGGCGTCCTGCTGCAGTTCGGCCGGGATCTGTTGCTCGGCGTCTTCGTACTGGCGGATCACGTCCTGGCTGGCGCGGGTTTCGCCTGGCGGCAGCGGCGTGTCGGTTTCGATCAGGCCCAGGGTGGCCTTGGCCAGCCAGGAACGGTTGTCGGCTTCTTCTTCGAGCGGGACGAACTCGCCGCTTTCCAGACTCGGATGATCCGGGTAGTTGAGCTTGAGGGTTTCCAGGCTGGTGGCTGCCAGGTCGTCCAGCGACAGGCGCTGATAGGCTTCGGTCATGATCGCCAGGCCGTCACCGACCGACGGGGTCTCCTGGAAGTTTTCCACCACGTAGCGGCCGCGGTTGGCTGCAGCGACATAGGCCTGGCGGGTCAGGTAATAGTGGCCAACGTGTACTTCGTAGGCGGCCAGCAGGTTGCGCAGGTAGATCATGCGCTGCTTGGCGTCCGGCGCGTAGCGGCTGGTCGGGTAACGGCTGGTGAGCTGGGCGAACTCGTTGTAGGAGTCGCGCGCGGCGCCCGGGTCACGCTTGGTCATGTCCAGCGGCAGGAAGCGCGCCAGCAGGCCGCGATCCTGGTCGAACGAGGCCAGGCCCTTGAGGTAGTAGGCGTAGTCGACGTTGGCGTGCTGCGGATGCAGGCGGATGAAGCGCTCAGCCGAGGATTTGGCGGCTTCCGGCTCGGCATTCTTGTAGTAGGCGAAGATCAGTTCCAGCTGCGCCTGCTCGGCGTAGCGCCCGAACGGATAGCGCGACTCCAGTGCTTTCAGTTTGGAGATAGCCTGGGTGTAGCTGCGGTTGTCCAGGTCGGCCTGGGCCTGCTGGTACAGCTCCACCTCGCTGAGGTTTTCATCGACCTCCGGCTGCTTGGAAGAGCAGGCGGCGGTAAGGGCGAGGATGGCGATCAGCAGCAGGTGTTTCACTTGCATGGCGGCTTGCGTCCCTGTGACGGCCGCGCGGCCGTCCTGTTATGATGAGCGCCCCCGGAAAACCCTGGGGCAAAGACGCCGTATTTAACCACAAGCCTGTCGCCGAAACCAAAGGCCAGGCTCCCGCCGTTGCCTAAGATGACTTCTATAAACAAACAGCTGATCCAACTCCAGGCCGTCGTCCCCTTTGAACAGGGCGGTCAACGTCTCGACCAGGTGGCTGCGCAGCTGTTTGGCGAGTACTCCCGTTCGCGCCTCTCCACCTGGATCAAGGAAGGCCGTCTGACCGTGGATGGCACCGTGGCGCGCCCGCGCGACACCGTGCATGCCGGCTCGACGCTGGTGCTCGATGCCGAGCAGGAAGCGCAGGGCGAATGGATCGCGCAGGACATCGAACTGAATATCGTCTATGAGGACGAACACCTGCTGGTGATCGACAAACCCGCAGGCCTGGTGGTGCACCCGGCTGCCGGACATGCCGACGGCACGCTGCTCAATGCTCTGCTGCACCACGTGCCGGACATCATCAACGTGCCGCGTGCCGGTATTGTCCATCGGCTGGACAAGGACACCACCGGCCTGATGGTGGTGGCTAAGACCCTGCAGGCGCAGACCAATCTGGTCGAGCAGTTGCAGAAGCGCACCGTCAGCCGCATATATGAATGCATCTGTATCGGTGTGATCACCGCTGGCGGCACCATCGATGCGCCGATTGGCCGCAGTTCCAGCCAGCGTCAGCGCATGGCGGTGACTGATGGCGGTAAACCGGCGATCAGTCACTACCGGGTACTCGAACGTTATCGCTCGCACACCCATGTGCGGGTCAAGCTGGAAACCGGGCGTACCCACCAGATTCGCGTGCACATGACCCACGTTGGCTACCCGCTGGTGGGCGATCCGGTCTATGCCGGGCGTTTCCGCATCCCGCCGGCGGCGAGCCCGACCCTGGTGCAGAGCCTCAAGGAGTTCCCGCGTCAGGCGTTGCATGCGCGTTTCCTCGAACTGGATCACCCGGCCACAGGCAAGCGCATGAAGTGGGAGTCGGAGCTGCCGGATGATCTGGTCTGGCTGCTGACCCTGCTGCGTCAGGATCGCGAGGCCTTCGTCGGGTGAGCACCCACGATTGGCTCATTCCCGATTGGCCAGCGCCGGCCAACGTGCGCGCTTGCGTCACCACGCGCAGTGGCGGCATCAGCGCCGCGCCGTTCGATAGTTTCAACCTGGGCGATCATGTCGATGACGACCCAGCGGCGGTGGCTAGCAATCGTCAGCATCTGGTCGAGGCTCTGGGTTGCCAGCCAGCCTGGCTACGTCAGGTGCATGGCATCGTCGTGGCGCAGGCTGATCCTGCCGTGGTCATCGAAGCCGATGGCAACTGGACGGCCACGGCTGGTATCGCCTGCACGGCAATGACCGCCGACTGCCTGCCGGCGCTGTTCTGCGACCGCGCCGGTACCCGTGTGGCGGCGGCCCATGCCGGTTGGCGCGGGCTGGCCGGTGGTGTGCTGGAGGCGACCGTCAAGGCGCTGGACGTTGCACCGCAAGAGCTGCTGGTCTGGCTCGGCCCGGCCATCGGCCCGGCTGCGTTCGAAGTCGGGAGCGAGGTGCGCGAGGCCTTCGTGCAACAGCATGCCGAGGCTGTCAGCGCATTCGCAGCCAGCGTCAATGCCGGCAAGTTCATGGCCGATATCTACCAACTGGCGCGCATTCGGCTGGCCGCCATCGGCGTGACCGCGGTCAGCGGCGGTGGGCTGTGCACCTACAACGACCCGCGTTTCTACTCCTATCGCCGCAGTGCCCGCACCGGGCGTTTTGCTTCGCTGATCTGGCTGCAGCGCTGAGCGTGAAGTCTGGCGGGTGAAACCCGCCAGACTGGCTAGCGGCGGGCTACACCCGCCCTGCGTTTTCTAGCCCTTAATCACCAATATCAATAGTGCTGTCGCGAGCGAGACGACCGGTCATATGCTCGGTGCCATGAACAGCATTCGACTCGACAAGCGCGACCTGATCCTGAGCAAGGGCTCGGCGGTGATGACGCGTCGCGGCTACCACGGCACGGGTGTTCTGGAGATCGTCCTGGCGGCTGGGATTCCCAAGGGCAGCTTCTACCACTACTTCGCCAGCAAGGAAGACTTCGCCCTGCAGGCGCTGGCTTTCATCTATCGGCCGCGGCTGGCGCGTTATGCCCAGGCGCTGAATGAGCCGGCGTTAAGCCCACGTACACGTATCCTCGCTTACTACCGTGATCTGCTGGCGCACTTCGCCCGCCAGGACACGCCGCAGTACCACTGCTTCATCGGCAGCCTGAGTTTCGAGATGAGCGAGATGCTGCCGGCGATCGGCGCCGAAGTCGCCGCTATCCAGCAGGCCTCGGTGGACATCCTGCGCGCCTGCCTGGAGCAGGCGCAGGCCGCCGGTGAACTGCCGGCCGACGAGGACTGCGGCAACCTCGCCACCTTCATCAGCGACGCCTGGCAGGGCGTGTTGGCTCGCCTCAAGGTGGGGCGCAACCTGCAGCCGCTGGAAGCTTTCGTCACCCGCCTGGAGCGTTTGCTGCAGGCCTGATTACCGTTCAACCCCAGAGGAAAGATGATGAGCGCCCCCGTTCAAGCCCTGTTCGCTCCGTTCCGCCTCGGTAACCTAGAGTTACCGACCCGTGTGGTCATGGCGCCGATGACTCGCTCCTTCTCGCCCGGTGGCGTGCCCAACGCCAAGGTCGTCGAGTATTACCGTCGCCGCGCGGCTGCGGGCGTGGGCCTGATCGTCACCGAAGGCACCACCGTCGGCCACAAGGCGGCCAACGGCTACCCGAACGTGCCGCGTTTCTACGGCGAAGATGCGCTGGCCGGCTGGAAGCAAGTGGTCGACGCCGTGCATGCCGAAGGCGGCAAGATCGTTCCGCAGCTCTGGCATGTGGGTAATGTGCGCAAGTTGGGCACCGAACCGGATGCCAGCGTGCCCGGTTATGGCCCGATGGAGAAGGTCAAGGATGGCCAGGTGGTCGTACACGGTATGACCCAGGCCGATATCGATGAGGTGATCGCCGCCTTCGCCCAGGCCGCGCGCGATGCCAAGGCCATCGGCATGGACGGCGTGGAAATCCACGGCGCCCACGGTTACCTGATCGACCAGTTCTTCTGGGAAGGCAGCAACCAGCGCACCGATGGCTACGGTGGCGACCTGGCGGCACGTTCGCGTTTCGCCATCGAGCTGATTCATGCCGTGCGCGCTGCCGTTGGCCCGGACTTCCCGATCATCCTGCGTTACTCGCAGTGGAAGCAGCAGGACTACACCGCACGCCTGGTGCAGACCCCGGAGCAACTGGAAGCCTTCCTCAAGCCGCTGTCCGATGCCGGCGTGGACATCTTCCATTGCTCGACCCGTCGCTTCTGGGAGCCGGAGTTCGAAGGCAGCGACCTCAACCTGGCCGGCTGGACGCGCAAGCTGACCGGCAAGCCGACCATCACTGTCGGCAGCGTCGGCCTGGATGGCGAGTTCCTACAATTCATGGTCAAGACCGACAAGGTGGCCGAACCGGCCAGCCTGGAAAATCTGCTCGAGCGCCTGAACAAGGAGGAGTTCGATCTGGTGGCCGTGGGCCGTGCGCTGCTGGTCGACCCGGATTGGGCGCTGAAGGTGCGCGAAGGCCGCGAACAGGACATCTTGCCGTTCAGTCGCGAGGCACTGACCACGCTGGTCTGAGTCCCTTTCTATCGGGCGTCGCGATCCGGCGCCCCGTTTTCAGCCCCGGCACATCGGGGCTTTTTTACGCCTGTATGTTTTGAGCGGATGTGCTGGCGTAGGGCGGGTTAAACCCGCCAGCCCTTTACCAATGGCGGGTTTCACCCGCCCTACGTTTTAGCCATCTTGCATCCCGCCCCGGATTTCATCCGGGCTACTGACATGGACGATCTTTGGGCGTGGCTGCATGGCACTGCGCAGGTGCTGTTCGAACAACGCGACGATGCCGTCCCAGCTCAGGTGGCTGGCATGTCGGCGGGCATTGAGGCGGATGCGGCGCAGCACCTCTGCATCTTCCAACAGCTCACAGGCAGCTTCGCAGAAGCCGGTCTCGTCGCCAGGGCGGGCAAGCATGCCGTTGTGCCCGTGATGGATATGCTGAGCGGCTGCAGCCTGGTCGAATGCCACCACGCCGAGGCTCGAAGCGAGTGCTTCCAGCACCACGTTGCCGAAGGTTTCCGAGAGGCTGGGGAACAGGAACAGATCGCCAGAGGCATAGTGTGTGGCCAGCGTCTCACCGCGCTGCAGGCCGCAGAACAGCGCGTCTGGGAGTTGCGTCTGCAGGTTGGCGCGCAGTGGCCCGTCGCCGACCATAATCAACCGCATACGGCGCTGTGGGTGGGCTGTCTGCAGGGCGTGGAAGGCTTTCACCAGCAGACCGAGGTTCTTCTCTGCTGCCAGGCGACCGACATGCAGAACGGCCAGATCATCCGGCCCCAGGCCCCAGCTTTCGCGCAGGATGTCGCTGCGTCGGCGTGGGTGGAACAGCTGGCTGTCGACACCCCGTGCGAGCAGGGCCAGGCGTTCGAAATCACGGCGTTCGAGGTCGACCTTCTGGCCGATGCTCGGCACCAACGTGAGCTGCGTGCGGTTATGGAACCAGCGCAGGTAGTTGGTCATCGCCCGCGTCAGCAGGCCGATGCCGTAGTGTCCGGTGTACTGCTGGAAGTTGGTGTGAAAACCGCTGACCACCGGGATCGCCAGGCGCCTGGCGGCGCGCAGTGCGGACAGCCCCAGCGGGCCTTCGGTGGCTATATAGAGTACATCCGGGCGTCGCCGCTGCCAGCGCCTGAGCAGTTTGTGCAATGACGACTGGCCCCATTGCAGGCCCGGATAACCGGGTAGCGGCCAGCCGCGGGTCAGCAGCAGATCATTGCCCGTGTCCTGCTCCTGGTCGACCTCCTGGCGTGGTCGTACCAGCTGCACGTGATGACCACGACCACGCAGGCCGTCGACCAGGCGGCCGAGGGTATTGGCTACGCCGTTGATTTCCGGCGGGAAGGTTTCGCTGATCAGCGCGATATGCAGAGAGGATGCGTTCATGCATGCAGTCTCTGCCCAGGTCATGTAGTGAACATGACGTTTCGATTGCGGTTATGTGTCAGGCGAGCAGGCCGTGCAGTTGTTCACGCAGCCAGGCATGTGCCGGGTCGTGGTGCTGCTGACGGTGCCAGATCAGGCTGATCTGCACGGCCGGCATGTCGAAGGGCAGCGGCGCCACCTGCAGGGCGAATAGCGGGGCGAAGGCGTCGGCCAGGCGCGCCGGCACGGTGCCGAGCAGATCGGTCTGGGCGACGATGGCGGGAATCGGCAGGTAGTTGGGCAGGTGCAGCGCCGCCTGGCGCCTGACCTTGGCCGAGCCCAGAACGATTTCCAGCGGCGAACCGCGCCCGGCGCGCGGCGTCACGATTACGTGGCGGGCCTGCTGGTAATCCATGAGACTCAGGCCACCGACGAATGCCGGATGATCCTTGCGTCCGATTACCACCAGCGCCTCTTCACGCAGGGGCGAATAGCGCAGGTCAGGCGAGTCGAAATGCAGGTAGTCGATGGCAATGTCCAGGGCGCCGCTCTCCAGGCGTTGTAGCAGGTTGTCGGCGTCGTCGTGCTGCGCCACCAGCTCCACCTGCGGCGCGACGCGAGCCATATGCGCCTGCAGCATCGGCAGCAGCGCAGTCTGGGCGTAGTCGTTGAGCGACAGGTTGAACACGTGCGGCGCCTGCGCATCGAAGGGTTCCGCGGGGCCGAGGCCCGCCAGCAGCAGCTGCAGCGCCTGGCGCACGGGCGGGTAAAGCGCCTGGGCGCGCGCGGTCGGGGTCATGCCGCGCGCGGTGCGCTGGAACAATTCCTCGCCCAGTTGCTGACGCAGGCGGGCGAGGGCGTTGCTCACGGTCGACTGGCTCAGGTGCAGGCGCTGGGCTGCGCGGGTCAGATTGCCTTCCTGCATCAGAGCATCGAAGACCAGCAGCAGATTGAGGTCGAGCTGGCGCAAATTCGTTATCACGGATAATGCTCTTTTCAACTATCCATTATTCGAATGATGTGGCCAGGCCTAGACTGCTGTCAATCCACAGGAGAGCGCCATGGCCTATAACAACGACAATGCCCAGGCTTTTCGCAGCGATTACCGGGCTGCCATCCATCCGCTCTACAACCCCTGGCTGCACGCCGCCTTCGTGCTGGCCTATGGGCTGCTCTGCATCGGCTTGCTCTGGAGCACATTGGAGGCCGTGGCGCCCTGGCAATGGCTACTGGTGCCGGCCACGCTGGTGTTCTTCAGTTGGGGCGAATACCAGGTGCACAAACGGCTCGGCCACAATAAGACGCGCTTCGGCAAACTCTTCTACAAACGTCACACCGGCGACCACCACAGCTTCTTCGTCGAGATGCTGATGCCCTACGAAACGGCGCGCGATTGGCGCGTGATCCTGTTCCCTGCCTGGCTCATCGTGCTGTTCAGTCTGCCTACCTTCGCCGCCTGGTGGCTGCTGTCTCAGTTCGACGGCAACCTCGGCGCACTGTTCGCCGGCAGCATGCTGCTGGGCTACATGAGTTACGAAGTGGTGCATGCCTGCGAGCACCTGCCGGATGAGCACCCGGTGTCGCGCCTGCCGTGGATTCGCCAGATGCGCCGCCTGCACGCGCTGCACCATCGTCGTGAGCTGATGCATTCGCGCAACTTCGGCATCGTCCATCCGCTGATGGACTGGTTGTACGGCACCCTGCACTGGGAGCCTGAGGCGATTCATCAGCAGAACCGCCAGCTGCACCGAATCCGCATCGCCCTGCCTGCCGAGCGCGTGCTGGAATACGCCGCGGCGCCGAGCCACTGGCCGCAGTGGCACCCGTCGTCACTGCGTATCTATGGTCGCGAGGGTGCATTGTTCGCGGGCGAGCGATTCGAAGAAGACATCCATGCAGGTGGCCGTGCCGGGCATCTGCGCTGGGACGTGCTCGACTATCAGCCCGGCCAGCGTTGGCAGGCCAGCGCGCGTGGCGATCATGGCCTGCAATTGCTGTTGACCTACGAGTGCGTGTCGCTCGAGGACGGCTGCGAGTTCGTGCGCACCCTCGAGTATGGTTTCGACGGCTGGCTGATGCGCGTGGTAAACGCCTTGTTCATGCGCCGCCGCATCGAGCGTGAGTCGCAGGCGTCGATGCGGGCGTTACACGATGTGCTTGTGCGAACCTAGCGCCTGCTCGCCGCGCTCGCGCACCCAGAACAAGGTCGCGCCGGCGACGGCGGCGGGCATCATCAGAATGTTCAGCCCCGGCACCAGCAGCGCGGCGTAGGTGATGCCGCCGAAGCTCAGGCTCTGCCAGCGCTTTTCGCGCAGCCAGGCGAGCATGTCCTGCCAGCTCATCTTGTTGTTGTCCGCCGGGTAGTCGATGTACTGCACGGCCATCATCCACACGCCGAACAGTAGCCACAGTGGCGCAGCGATCAGGTTCACCACCGGGATGAAGCTGAGGATCAGCAGGCCGATGGCGCGTGGCAGAAAATACGCCAGCTTGCGCATCTCGCGGCCCATGGTGCGCGGCACCATGGCGGCCAGTTCGCCCCAGCTGAATGGTGGAAAGTGATCTTCACCACGCGCTACCACCTCGACCTTCTCCGCGAGAAAACCGTTGAACGGCGCGGCGATGATGTTGGCCAGCATGGTGAAGGTGAAAAACACCATCAGCAGCACCAGCACCACGAACAGTGGCCAGAGGATGTATTGGAGAAAGCTCAGCCAACTCGGCAGGGTGGGCATGAAGGTGTCGACCCAACCACTGAACTGCTGCACGGCAAAGCTGATCATGGCAACGAATAGAATCAGATTGACTGCTAGCGGCAACAGCACGAACAGGCGCAGGCCTGGGCTGAGTACCAGCTTCAGGCCTTCCCGCAGGTATTGCGGGCCGGACAGGACGGGAGCGGCAGGCATGGCGGTCTCCTGAGTGGTTGATGCGCGCGACCATACCGACTTCGCCGGCGCGGTGAAAGTTCAGCCATGGGCAAGGTTCAATGCCAGTGACAATAGGCGAATTCTATTCGCGAAATTGGCAATGGATATTTCCGCTTCGTCAGCAGCATCGATAGCCTTGCGCACAGTTTCCCTTTTGCGGGGCTCTCATCCTTCCAAGCCTTCCCCTAGCGCTTCGAGAGTCCCTTTTTATTCTGGCCTGCTGGTTCTGTGGGCCTGCGAGGAGATAGCGATGTCTGCCGTTCGTCACGCCCGCGTCATCATCCTGGGTTCCGGCCCTGCCGGTTATAGCGCCGCGGTCTATGCTGCGCGCGCCAACCTGAAGCCGCTCCTGATCACCGGCATTCAGGCGGGTGGTCAGCTCACCACCACTACCGAGGTGGACAACTGGCCGGGCGATGCTCATGGCCTTACCGGCCCGGCGCTGATGCAGCGTATGCAGGAGCACGCCGAGCGCTTCGATACCCAGATCGTCTTCGACCATATCAACGCCGTGGATCTGGCCGGCAAACCCTTTACCCTGGTCGGTGACAGTGGCACCTATCACTGCGACGCGCTGATCATCGCCACCGGTGCAAGCGCCCGTTACCTGGGACTGCCCAGCGAAGAGGCGTTCATGGGCCGTGGCGTTTCGGCGTGCGCAACCTGCGACGGTTTCTTCTACCGCGGTCGTGAGGTGGCTGTGGTCGGTGGTGGTAACACAGCAGTGGAGGAGGCGCTGTACCTGGCCAATATCGCCAGCAAGGTGACCCTGATTCACCGCCGTAATGGCTTCCGTGCCGAGAAGATCCTGCAGAACAAGCTGCAAGAGCGCGTGGCCGAGGGCAAGATCGAGCTGCAACTGAATGCCGAGGTGGACGAGGTGTTGGGTGATGCCAGTGGCGTCACTGGCGTGCGTTTGAAACAGTACGGCGGCGCCTACCGCGAACTGAGCGTCGAAGGGCTGTTCGTCGCCATCGGCCACACCCCCAATACCAGTCTGTTCGAAGGTCAGCTGGCGTTGAAAGACGGCTACCTGGTAGTCAATGGCGGGCGCGAAGGCAATGCCACTGCGACCAGTATTCCTGGCGTGTTCGCTGCCGGCGACGTGGCCGATTCGGTCTATCGCCAGGCGATTACCTCGGCCGGTGCTGGCTGCATGGCGGCGCTGGATGTCGAGCGTTATTTAGACGGGCATTGATCGAATAGTGCATCTAGCCGGCCCGCCACTTGGCGGGCCTTATTTATGTTGTAGAGGGATGTCACTGCGCAACGCTTTTAGTTGGAAGGGTTGTCGCGGCCTAAACGCTACGCTGCATTCGTTTGCGAAAGGCCCCAGGTGTTTCGCCGCAAAGCTGTTTGAAGCGCTTGGCGAAGGTGGCGCGGTCGGCGAAGCCGATCTGGCTGGCGATCTGTTCCAGTGACTGGCTCGAGCTTGCCAGCGCCTGCTGCGCCAGGCTGATGCGCAGGCGTTGCAGGTAGTCACCTGGCGTCAGTCCGGTGGTGTGTTTGAAGCGGCGCAGCAGGGTGCGAGGTGAGCAGTGTGCCTGTTGCGCAAGGCGGTTAAGGTCGATCGCTTCGGCGTGGTGCTCGCGTAGCCAGGTCAGTACGGGCTGCAGCGTGCTGTCATCGGTGGCGGGTAACAACGGCGCGAAACGCGTCTGCGTGCCGCGCTGACGTTCGATCACCATGGCGCTGGCCACCTGCTGGGCCAACCATTCGCCCGCATGCAGGGCAATCAGGTGCAGGCACAGATCGAGCCCGGCCTGGGCACCGCCGGAGCAGAACCGCGGGCCGTCTTCGGTCAGCAGCAGGTCGCTGCGCAGGTTCACCTGCGGATAGTGTCGGGTGAAGGCTTCTGCCAGCGCCCAATGAGTGGTCGCCTGGCGCCCATCGAGCAGGCCGGCGGCTGCCAGCAGGAAGGCGCTGCTGCACAGGCTCGCCACCTGTTGCTCACCACGTTGGGCCAACCAGGGCAGCAGCCTGGCGTTGTTCTCCAGCGTGCGGCTGATGGCACTGCCGGTGGCAGGCACGATCAGCAGGTCGGCCTGCTCGGCCAGCGGTAGGCCGCCATCGACCTGTATCTGGGCGAACTCCAGTTGCACCGGTTCTCCGTCCAGGCTGAAGCGCTGAACCAGAAAACATGCCGTGCCCGCCAGGCGATTGGCCAGGCTGAAGGCATCCTGCGCCATGCTCAGGCTGGAGCAGACGGTTTGCGGGCAGACGTATAGCGCAATGCGCAGCATGGGAGTGCTCTCGATTGAGGTTGGCGATTATTGACACAAAGTTGTCGTTATAGCCAATCGCCACGTCCCCGCCGGACGAACAGACTGGAGTGAACCATCCTTGCGAACGTGT
Organism: Pseudomonas mendocina; assembly: GCF_003008615.1. Classification (NCBI taxonomy): domain Bacteria; kingdom Pseudomonadati; phylum Pseudomonadota; class Gammaproteobacteria; order Pseudomonadales; family Pseudomonadaceae; genus Ectopseudomonas; species Ectopseudomonas mendocina. The sequence goes on along the minus strand of NZ_CP027657.1, from coordinate 1,026,864 downwards.
AGGGTGTGCTGTGCGCATCAGTGAGCGACGCCGTGACAGCGGTGCGCGCGTCGTACCCTACGTAATGAAAAGCCTGTAGGAGCCCTTCATGAGCCACCCCAATGCCGAGCTGATCCAGCGCTTCTACAGCGCTTTCCAGAAGCTCGACGCCGAGGCCATGGCCGCCTGTTATGCGGCGGATGTGCGTTTCTCCGACCCGGTTTTCGTCGGTCTGCAGGGCGCGGAGGCAGGGGACATGTGGCGCATGCTGTGCAGCCGTGCCGAGGACTTCTCGCTGACCTTCGACTCGGTGCATGCCGATGACCATGCCGGTAGCGCCCGCTGGGTCGCCACCTACCGTTTCAGCGCCACGGGGCGGCAGGTGGTCAACCATATCCATGCGCGCTTCGTCTTCCGTGACGGCTTGATCGTCGAGCATCGTGATCATTTCGATCTGTGGCGTTGGAGTCGCCAGGCGCTAGGAGCCAAAGGGCTGTTGCTGGGCTGGGCTCCACCGGTTCAGGCTGCCATTCGTCGGCAAGCGGCCCGTGGCTTGGCCCAGTTTCGGACGGCGCGCTAAGGCGGGCGAAGGAACGCAGTGGTAGGCTAGCCGGTCATAGCCTTCAATAAGAGAGTGCGCACATGGGGTGCCGCATCTCCACTGCCAATCGAGACTTATCGTGACCGAACTGATCGTAGCCGTAAAACAGGCCAAGGCCTGGGGGGTGCATGCCGTCACTGCCAGTGGGGTGATCCTTGCCCTGCTGGCGCTGCTCGCCGTGCTCGACGGCCAGCCCAAGCAATGCCTGATGTGGTTGGGGCTGGCGCTGCTGGTCGACGGTCTGGATGGCTCTCTGGCGCGACGTTACGACGTCAAGGGTGTGCTACCGCATTTCGACGGCTCGACCCTGGATCTGGTCATCGACTACCTCACCTATGTGTTCATCCCGGCGATCTTCCTTTACCGCTTCATTCCGTTGCCCGAATACACCCCGCTGTTCGCCGTCGGCCTGATTCTGGTGTCGTCGCTGTTCTGCTTCTGCAACCTGAACATGAAGAGCAAGGACAACTACTTCGTTGGCTTCCCGGCGGCCTGGAACGTGGTGGTGCTGTATTTCTACATCCTTGACATCCATCCCTGGGTGACGCTGGCGATGATCGTGCTGCTGGCGGGCCTGACCCTGACGAAGATGAAATTCCTGCACCCGTTCCGCGTGCGTCAGTTCATGCCGCTGAACATTCTGGTGACCTTCGTCTGGATGCTCAGCAGCGCCCTGCTGATCCTGCAGTACCCCGTTAGTCAGCCTTGGCTGCTGGCGCTCTGGTGGCTGGCTTCGGCCTATTTCGTCGGTATGTGCCTGTGGCGCTCGGCGCGTGAGTGGTTCCCGGCGCGCGGATGACGGCAGCACTCGACAAGCCCTGGTTCGTCTATCTGGTGCGCACCGCCAATGGTGCGCTGTATTGCGGCATCAGCGATGACCCGCAGCGGCGTTTCGCGCAGCACCAGAGTGGCAAGGGCGCACGTTTCTTTCACACCAGTCCAGCGCTTGCATTGGCCTATGTCGAGGCCTGTGCCGGCAAGGGCGATGCCCTGCGTCGTGAGCGTGCGATCAAACGCCTGAGTAAAACCGCCAAAGAAGCGCTCATTCTGGCCGTTGATGGCGATTCATCAGCCTGAGGCGGTGTGCGCGTCTCGGCCGCGCGGGTAAGCTGGGCGCTTTCGAATCGACGCGGAGCGCGCCATGCACGAGCTGATCCTTCATCACTATCCGACCTCGCCGTTTGCCGAGAAGGCCCGCCTGCTGCTGGGCTTCAAGCAACTGTCCTGGCGCTCGGTGATGATTCCGCCGGTGATGCCCAAACCCGACCTGACCGCGTTGACTGGCGGTTACCGTAAAACCCCGGTGCTGCAGATCGGCGCTGACATCTACTGCGATACAGCACTGATCGCCCGTCGTCTGGAAGCGGAGAAGAGCACGCCGTCACTGTTCCCGGAAGGGCAGGGTTTCAATGCCGCCACACTCGCGCAGTGGGCTGACTCGGTGCTGTTCCAGCATGCGGTATCGCTGGTGTTCGCCCCCGAGTCCATGGCTGTGCGCTTCGCCAAGGTGCCGCCGGAATTCGCCAAGGCTTTCGCCGCCGATCGTGCAGCGCTGTTCTCGGGTGGCACGGCCAGCCGTTTGCCGCTGGAGCAGGCGCGCCACCAATGGCCGGTGCTGATGGAGCGTTTGCAGCAGCAACTGCAGCAGGGCGGGGGGGATTTTCTGTTTGGCGAGCCCTCGATTGCCGACTTCGCCGTTGCCCATCCGCTGTGGTTCCTGCGTGCTACGCCGGTCACCGCGCCGCTGGTCGACGATTATCCGGACGTGGCGGCCTGGTTGGCGCGGGTACTGGGTTTCGGCCATGGTGCGCTCAGCGAGATGAGCAGTGAGCAGGCCATCGCTACTGCCCGCGACGCTCAGCCGGCAGCCTTGCCGGACGAGGCGTTCAGCGAGCCCAACGGTTTCAGCGCTGGTCAGCGCGTGGCCATTGCAGCCATCGACTATGGCGTCGATCCGGTCGAGGGCGAATTGGTATTCGCCGGGCGCGAAGAGTTGATCCTGCGGCGTGAGGACGAGCGTGCCGGCGTGGTGCACGTGCATTTCCCTCGCCTGGGCTTTCGCATCGAGGCGCGTTGAAGCGCCTCAGTCATGCAGCGGTGGCAGCAGGAAGTTTCCTGGGCCGCCGCCTTCAAGGGTAGGGACTTGCGCCTCGTCCTTGAGATCCACTCCGGACAGTTGCCGGCGACAGGCCTCACGCATCAGGTACATCAGGCGGAAGGTGGCCATACCGTAGCTGAGCCCTTCCAGGCGCACGTTGGAGATGCAGTTGCGGTAGGCGTCGTTGAGGCCGACTCGCGGCGCGTAGGTGAAGTACAGGCCGAGGCTGTCCGGCGAACTGAGGCCGGGGCGTTCGCCGATCAGGATCACCGTCATTTTCGCGCCCAGGCGTTCGCCGACTTCGTCAGCCACGGCGACCCGGCCCTGCTCGACGATGGCGATGGGCGCCAGTGACCAACCTTCCTCCAGCACCTGCTCCAGCAAGCGATCGAGAAACGGCAGGCTGTGCCGTTGTACCGCCAGCGACGACAGACCGTCGGCGATGACAATGGCTAGGTCGTAGCCACGCCCGTGTTTCTCGGTGTAGTCATCGAGCTGGCGCGCCGCGTCTTCGTGCAGGCGCCGGCCCAGATCCGGGCGTTGCAGGTAGGTATGACGATCCGCGGCGGCGCTACGCAGCACCAGTGTCGGGAGTTGGCGGTCGTGCAGCGCCTCACGCAGGGACGTGTGCTCGAAGGGCAGGTGCACGGCGTCACGGGCCTGAGCGTGGGCGAACTGGAAATCAAGCTGCGCGGCGGTCGGCAGGCTGGTGCCGGCGCGGCCCAGGGCGATGCGCGCGGGGGTCAGCTGGCGCAGTTGCCGCCAGGGGTTTTCGGTTGCGGGGGATTTGTCTGTCATGGCTATCTCGAATACTCAGGTGAGCTGAGCCAGGGCCTGGCGAAAGGCGGGGGGCAGTTCCTCGCCCATGTGCAGGCGACCACCCTGTTGCTGGAAGATGCCCATACGCGCCAACCAGGCCTCGAACTCTGGCGCGGCGTGCAGGCCGAGCACCTTGCGCGCATAGAGCGCATCGTGGAACGAGGTGGTCTGGTAGTTGAGCATCACGTCGTCGGAGCCGGGGATGCCCATGATGAAGTTGATGCCGGCCGCCCCCAGCAGGGTCAGCAGCATGTCCATGTCGTCCTGGTCGGCTTCGGCATGGTTGGTGTAGCAGATGTCGCAGCCCATGGGCACGCCCAGCAGCTTGCCGCAGAAGTGATCTTCCAGGCCGGCGCGGATGATCTGCTTGCCGTTGTACAGGTATTCCGGGCCGATGAAGCCGACCACGGTGTTGACCAGGAACGGGTTGTAGTGGCGCGCCACGGCGTAGGCGCGGGCCTCGCAGGTCTGCTGGTCGACGCCATGGTGGGCGTTGGCCGACAGCGCGCTGCCCTGGCCGGTCTCGAAATACATCAGGTTGTTGCCGAGGGTGCCACGGCCCAGGCTCAGCCCGGCTTCATAGCCTTCCTGCAGGATCTTGAGGCTGACACCGAAGCTGGCATTGGCCGCCTCGGTGCCGGCGATGGACTGAAACACCAGATCCAGCGGTGCGCCGCGCTCGATGGCGGCGATGGAGTTGGTGACGTGAGTCAGCACGCAGGATTGCGTGGGAATTTCATAGCGCTGGATCACGGCGTCGAGCATGTCCAGCAGGGTGCAGATCGCACTCATGCTGTCGGTGGCCGGGTTGATGCCGATCATGGCATCGCCATTGCCGTAGAGCAGGCCGTCGACCACGCTGGCAGCGATGCCGGCCGGGTCGTCGGTGGGGTGATTGGGTTGCAGGCGCGTGGACATGCGTCCGCGCAGGCCCATGGTGTTGCGAAAGCGGGTGACCACGCGAATCTTCTGCGCCACCAGCACCAGATCCTGCACGCGCATGATCTTCGATACCGCTGCTGCCATTTCCGGCGTCATGCCCGGCGCCAGGGTGCGCAGGCTGGTTTCGTCGGCGGCGTCGCTGAGCAGCCAGTCGCGAAGCCCGCCCACGGTCAGGTGGCTGACCGGTGCGAAGGCCTGGGCGTCGTGGGTATCGATGATCAGGCGGGTGACTTCGTCGCTTTCGTACGGAATCAGCGCCTCATGCAGGAAGTTCTTCAGCGGCACGTCGGCCAGGGTCATCTGCGCGGCTGCCCGTTCGGCATCGCTGCTTGCCGCGACGCCGGCGAGGTAGTCGCCGGAGCGTGCCGGCGTGGCCTTGGCCATCAGCTCGCGCAAGTCGTCGAAGCGCCAGGTCTGGCCGCCGATGCTGTGGGAGTAGCTTGCCATGTATTTCTCCTGAACCAGTCTTTCATCTTCGCCCACGGCGCCCGCCAGGGCAGGCGCCGGGCGTTACGGCAAGTGTCAGGCCGGGCTGACCTGCGGCTTACCGGCGACCGGGTACTCGTCCTTGTCGATGATGCCGACGGCGCGATCCTGTTTCTCCAGTTCCAGTGCCTTGGGCACCGACAGCCAGTAGGCCAGGCCGATGGCGACGAAACCGGCGATCAACTTGCCGACCAGTACCGGCAGGATGATGGTCGGCTGGAAGTTGGCGGTGAAGGACAGGTGATCCCCGAGCAGGAAGGCCGCGCAGACGGCGAAGGCAATGTTGATCACCTTGTCTTTCGGCGGCATGAAGCGCACCAGACGGAACATGGCCAGGATGTTGGCGATGGTGGCGAGCATGCCGGCACTGCCGACGGCGCTCAGGCCGACCTTTCTACCCAGGCTCTCCAGCGGGCCGCCGAAGTATTTGCGCAGCATATAGACCATCGGGAAGGCGCCAGCCAGCATGATGCCGATGTAGCCGGCGGTCTCCAAGGCGCGGGTTTGATCCTCGGCGTCGGCGATGATCGGGTGAAAGCCCCAGCCGCCGAAGACGATGGTGAACACGCCGGTGAAGTATTCGACGATGGAGAACACCAGCACCAGCTTGATCATCGCATCCAGGCCACGACCGAAACCGATGAAACCCTTGATCATCATATCCGGCAGAAAGCGCAGGCCGGCGGCCAGCGCCACGACGAAGACGAAGATCGGCAGCAGATTGGTGAAGATGCTGCCCAGACCCAGTGCCAACTGGTAGGTGGCCTCGCCGTTGGTGGCGACCACTTCACGCACCATCGGATCACTGACCACCAGCAGCACGCTGGCGATCAGTACGCCGACTGGAATGGTCAGGATGCCGGACATGATGCCCAGCGCCATGTACTTGTGGTCGCGCTTGTCGAGCATCGCCAGGCCCATCGGAATGGAGAAGACGATGGTGGCGCCGCCCATGAAGCCCGTGATCAGCGCCATGATCAGCGCTTCCTTGCTGGAGGCCAGGGCCGAGGCCAGGTGATAGCCGCCCATGTCCGAAGCGATGATCATCGTCGCGGCCAGTGCCGGGTCGGCGCCCAGGGCATCGAAGAACGGTCCGCAGGCCTTCTCGATGAGTACCGTGAGATAGGGGATGGAGGCCATGATGCCGGCCGCCGGTACGAAGATGTAACCGGTGGCGTGGATGCCTTCCATGAACTCCTTGCCCAGGCCTTTCTCGCTGTCGTAGATGGCTGCGAAAGCCCCCACCACGGCGCAAGCCATGATGATGTAGAGAACGTAATTACCTATCTGATCCATTGCTGTGCCCTGACTGTTTTATTGGATGGCGGGCGGCTGGGTTCGCTCGAACGGAGCGCTGCCCGGCCACTCTCCCGGAGATGGGAAAGGGCGGGCATGCGGGCTGTTCGATGGCGCGAGGGCCGCTCCTTATGCATGGCAGACCGTTGAAAACGGTGGGTTAAAAGAAGCCCAGCGGATTGATGTCATAGCTCACCAGCAGGTTCTTGGTCTGCTGGTAGTGGTCGAGCATCATCTTGTGGGTTTCACGCCCGACCCCGGACTTCTTGTAGCCGCCGAAGGCAGCATGCGCCGGGTACAGGTGGTAGCAGTTGGTCCATACGCGGCCAGCCTTGATCGCACGGCCCATGCGGTAGGCGACGTTCATGTCGCGGCTCCACACGCCGGCGCCCAGGCCGAACTCGGTGTCGTTGGCGATGGCCAGGGCTTCGGCTTCGTCCTTGAAGGTGGTCACACCGATCACCGGGCCGAAGATTTCTTCCTGGAACACGCGCATCTTGTTGGTGCCCTTGAGCAGCGTCGGCTGGATGTAATAGCCGCTGGCCAGATCACCTTGCAGCTGCTCGGCAGCGCCGCCGGTGAGCACCTGGGCGCCTTCCTGCTGAGCGATTTCGAGGTAGCTGAGGATCTTGTCGTACTGCTGCTGCGAAGCCTGGGCGCCGACCATCGTCTCGGTGTCCAGCGGGTTGCCACGCTTGATCTGTTTGACCTTCTTCAGCACTTCGACCATGAAGGCGTCGTAGATCGACTCCTGCACCAGTGCGCGCGACGGGCAGGTGCACACCTCGCCCTGGTTGAAGAAGCCCAGCACCAGACCTTCGGCGGCTTTCTCGATGAAGGCCGGCTCGGCGTTCATGATGTCGGCGAAGAAGATGTTCGGCGATTTGCCGCCCAGCTCGACGGTGCTCGGGATGATGTTCTCGGCGGCGCACTTCATGATGTGCGAGCCCACCGGGGTGGAGCCGGTGAAGGCGATCTTGGCGATGCGCTTGCTAGTGGCCAGCGACTCACCGGCTTCGCGGCCGAAGCCCTGGACGATGTTGAGCACGCCCGGCGGCAGCAGGTCGCCGATCAGCTCGACGAAGAGCGTGATCGACAGCGGCGTCTGCTCGGCCGGCTTGAGCACGACGGCGTTGCCGGCAGCCAGCGCCGGGGCCAGTTTCCAGGCGGCCATCAGCAGCGGGAAGTTCCACGGGATGATCTGCCCGACCACGCCCAGCGGCTCGTGGAAGTGATAGGCCACGGTGCCTTCGTTGATCTCGGCGGTGCTGCCTTCCTGGGCGCGGATGCAGCCAGCGAAGTAGCGGAAATGGTCAGCGGCCAGCGGCACGTCGGCGTTCAGCGTCTCACGCACAGCCTTGCCGTTGTCCCAGGTTTCGGCCACGGCCAGCAGTTCGAGGTTGGCTTCGATGCGGTCGGCGATCTTCAGCAGAATGTGCGAGCGCTCCTGCACCGAGGTCTTGCCCCAGGCATCGGCGGCGGCGTGCGCGGCGTCCAGCGCCTTGTCGATGTCGGCGGCGTTGGAACGGGGGAATTCGGCGATCACCGAGCCATCGACCGGGCTGGTGTTGGTGAAGTACTGACCACTGAGCGGGGCGACGAACTCACCACCGATGTAGTTGCCGTAGCGCGGCTTGAGGGTAACGACGGCGCCTGGGGTACCGGGTTTGGCATAAATCATGAGATGTCTCTCCGTAACGACGATTGTTGTAGTTATGTGCAACGAGGGCTGTGCAAAGAACACTCATCTCGATCATGAAACGATTTCATGTGGCGAACTTGACGCTGCAGCTGAGCGCTTGTCGTCTGAAGTCAAGTTTCCGCGTCTGGGCATGAGCGTGTCGTAAAGGGATAAATTTCCCTGCCTCGATTGAGGGCAAGTGTTTCCTTATGACCCGTTTTGGGGCGTGACCGGGCTGGCGTATGCACCGAGAGGGACGCCGGATGCTGGTGTGCTGGGCGGTTGCTGGTGATCATGGGCGGCCGGTGTGTTTCTTGCTTCAACTGCAGGCTTGTCACCGAGGAGGCATCGATGAGTTCCCTTACCGCCCAGAGCCCGGGTTTGTCTTCGCTGCCGGGTACGCAGAGCAATACCGGCGTGTTGGCTGCGGCCGCCAGCGGACTATGCGGCTTCATCGAAAAGCATGGCGGCGACGCCGACCGTATTCTCGGCGTTTCGGGCATCGACCCCGAATTGCTGCGTCATCCCACCCTGAGCCTGGCGCTGCCGAACTACTGCCAGGTACTGGAAGAGGCCGCGCGACAGTCCGGCTGCGACAACTTCGGTCTGTATTACGGGCAGCAGTTCAAGCCGCAGGCGCTCGGCCTGCTGGGCTACATCGGCCTGTGTTCGGCGACGCTGGAACAGGCGCTGATCAACTTCGCCCGCGCCTTCCCGCTGCACCAGCGCAACAGCCTGATTCGGCTGGTCGATGCGGGCGAGTGTTACCGCTTCGATTATCAGATTCGCCACGGCGCGATTCTCAGCCGCCGTCAGGATGCCGAGTTGACCCTGGGCATGGCGCTCAACCTGATCCGTCACGTGCTGGGCAGCCAATGGGCGCCGCGTGCAGTGCATTTCGAGCATCCGCGCCCGGAACACTGGCATGAGCACTGTAAGGTGTTCGATGCGCCGGTGTACTTCGAGCAGCCGTTCAATTCTCTGCTAATTCCCAAGCGCGGTCTGAACCGGGCAATGCCGGAGCACGATCCGGTGCTGCTGTTGGTGATGCAGGATTCGCTGCGGCAGCTCAGCCAGCAGAGTGTGCGCAGTGAGCAGGACATCGCCGACGATACCCGCGCACAGATTCGCCAGCAGTTGCTGGCGGGGGAGCCGACACTCGAAGGCGTGGCCGAGCAGCTGGGGATGACCAGTTGGTCCTTGCAGCGGCGTCTGCGTGAGCAGGGACTGAGCTTCTCGGTGGTTGTGGACAAGCTGCGTTGCGAGCTGGCCACCCATTACCTGAGCCAGCAGCAGTTGCCGATCACTGCCTTGGCACCGTTGCTCGGCTATTCCGAGGCCAGCGCCTTCTCCCGCGCGTTTCGCCGCTGGTTTGGCGTCAGCCCGCGGCAGTGGCGGCGCGAGGGTGACGTTTCACATTGAAGCGTCAGTAGGCCGCTCGAATGGCACGCACGTCGTAGCCGTGGATGACCTGGCCACGCATATCGATCACCGGTACGCCGCGCCCGCCCAGGGCCTGATACTGGCTGCGGCCGGCGGCATCGGTCTCGATATTCACTTCGCGATAGGCGATGCCGTCCTTGGCGAACAACTCGCGCGTCTTGGCGCAATAGCCGCACCACTGGGTGGCGTAGAGCACCACTTCACCGCTGACATTGCCGGCCTGCGGCGGATCGATCCAGCGCTCGATCTTGTCCCAGTGCTGGAACAGGGCCAGGGCGGCCAGGATCAGCAGGATTGTCTTCATCGTTTCACGTCCTTGTGCAGTGGCGCGATCATCTCAGCCTAAACCGCGCGAGGTCATACCGCCATATCAGCCCGTGCTTCATAGGGGGCGTAGGGTGGGCTTCAGCCCACCAAAAACGCTCTCTGCGTCGTGAGGAAAGCCGGGCACCTTCTTCGGTGGGCTAAAGCGGATCGCCGCCCGAAATGCCTCAATCCTGACGGCGTTTGAGCTGATCCTTCAACTGGGTCGGCAGTTGACGAATGATCAGCATGTCGCGGCCCTCATCGTATTCGATCTTCGAGCCCAGCAGGTGCGCCTCGAAGCTGATCGACAGGCCTTCGGCGCGACCGGTGAAACGCTGGAACTGGCTGAGGGTGCGTTTGTCCGCCGGAAATTCCGGGGCCATGCCGTAGTCCTTGTTGCGAATGTGCTCGTAGAAGGCCTTGGGGCGCTCTTCGTCGATCAAGCCAGAGAGTTCTTCCAGGGTGATCGGCTCGCCCAGCTTGGCCTGGCTGGTGGCGTAGCCGACCAGGGTCTTGGTCTTCTCGCGGGCGGAGTCTTCCGGCAGATCTTCGCTTTCCACGAAATCGCTGAAGGCCTTGAGCAGGGTGCGGGTCTCGCCCGGGCCGTCGACGCCTTCCTGGCAGCCGATGAAGTCGCGGAAGTAGTCGGAGACCTTCTTGCCGTTCTTGCCCTTGATGAACGAGATGTACTGCTTGGACTGCTTGTTGTTCTGCCACTCGCTGATGTTGATGCGCGCGGCCAGGTGCAACTGACCGAGATCCAGATGCTTGGCCGGAGCCACGTCCAGCGCGTCGGTCACCGCCACGCCTTCGCTGTGGTGCAGCAGGGCGATGGACAGGTAGTCGGTCATGCCCTGCTGGTAGTGCGCCAGCAGCACGTGGCCACCGGTGGACAGGTTGGATTCCTCCATCAGCTTCTGCAGGTGTTCGACGGCCTGGCGGCTGAAGGCGGTGAAATCCTGCTCGCCATCGAGATAGGCCTTGAGCCAGCCGCTGAACGGATAGGCGCCAGACTCTTCGTGGAACAGACCCCAGGCTTTTCCCTGCTTGGCGTTGTAGCTCTCGTTGAGATCGGCCAGCAGGTTTTCCATGGCCTGCGAGCTGCCCAGCTCGCTGTCGCGGGCGTGCAGTACGGCAGGGCTGCCATCGGGCTTCTTGTCGATCAGGTGGACGATGCAGTGGCGGATCGGCATGGCGTTCTCGTGGGCAAATTGAAACAGACGCGCAGTTTACCCGAAGCCGATGGTGGGCGAGTGTTCGGCTGCCATCGCTGCGTTGGAGGCGCTTCAGCGGCGACGATCGCGGCTGAAGCACCTCCCACGTGTTCTGGTCTAGCGTTGTTCCGGCTTCAGCTCCGGCTCCGGCGAACGGCGCTGCTGCAGCATGCGCAGGCGGTTGATCACATAGCGCAGGTGCATGTGCAGTTCGTACAGCTCGTGGGAGTAGGACAGCGGCACCTCCACTGAGGCCAGTTCGTCCTCCAGCTTCTCCAGGCGCTGGATCTCGCTGTCCAGCTCGTCAGGCAAGGAGCCTGCGTGCAGCTTGCGGTCGATCTCGCGCAGGTATTTATACCAGCGGTAGATGCGCGCACGGATGCGCCACTGGTAGATCGGCCCGACCGCCTTGAACAGCGGGATCATCACCACGATCAGCGGGATCAGCAGGATGATGTAGCGGTCGGCCAGCGAGGCGATACGAAACGGCAGGTAGCGCTGCAGGATCGGCAGACCATTGCTGTAGTAATGCTCGGCGTCCTTGTGTAACTCGAAGGTGCGCGGCTCGGCGCTGGGGTAGGCGCCGGCGGCATCGAGCAGATTGCCGTTCTTCATCACTTCGCGGGTGGCGGCGAGAAACAGCGGCACCAGGCCGGGGTTGAAGTCTTCGTTGGCCACCAGCGTGGCCACCGGCGAGAGTGTGACGATATCGCGATCCGGCGCATTTCTGGCCAGGTCGAGCAGGCCTTCGCCAACCCTTACCTGGGTGAAGAAAGGCAGGCGTGCCTCGTAGGCGGCTGCGCGGCGAAAATGCGCCAGGGCGATTTGCGGGTGGGTCGCCAGTTGCTGCACCAGGCTGTTTTCGGCCGGGCCGACGAAGAAACCGGCGTCCAGCTCACCAGCCATCAGGGCCCGTGCGGCTTTGCCACCGCCGATGCTCTGCCAGGTCTCTGGATACTGTTCAGGGGTGATGCCATTGGCACCGAGTACGGCATCGCTGGCGGCGCGGGTGCCGCTGCCTTCGCCGCCAAGTGCCAGACGCAAGGGTTGTAGATCGGCGATGCGGTCGAGGCTGATATCACGCCGGTAGAACAGCCACAGAGGCTCCTGATAGATCGCGCCGAGGCTGTGCAGACGGTCGCGTTCGGCTTCGCTCAGCTGGCGTTCGAGGCCGCTCTGCACCAGGGCGATCTGCACTTCGGGATCATCGGCCAGAAGTTGCTGCAGGTTGTCACGCGAGCCGGAGGTGGGCACCAGCTTCAGGTTGAAACCTTCCTTGGCCAGCTCTTCCCTGAGCTGCTCGGCGAACTGCTGGTAAGCGCCGCCCTGGCTGCCGGTGGCCATGCTGGCACTCATCGTCGGAGGTGGTGGGACGAACTGGAACAAGGCCCAGACCAATCCAGCCACCACGGGGACGATCCACAGGTTGGCCAGGATCATGATTTTCAGGTCGTTCAGTACGCGGCGCATTGGGCATCCTTTCTGCGGTGTCGATTCAAGGATAGAACCCCTGAGCGACGATGGTCACCCCTTGGCTGCGATGCCGCTTGGGTTACGCCGTTTTCGACCGTTACTTACCGGGAAGGTGCAGGCTGCGTCATACCAATGACTGCTGGTTGCACTAGTGGATCGCCCATGTAGGGAGTACTCGGCTTGGACATCCTGAGTCGCTCTACCTCCTGCATCCGTGCAGTCGTCGCGAAGCAGTACGCCGCCACCATCCCATAGCCGGCATCAATGACGGGCTGTTCGCTAGGTCAGCGCCTTGTGCATCACGCGCAAGCGGTCGAGCAACAGCAACGCCCCGAGCAGCGCCACGGCATACAGCGCGTCGCTGCCGAGCATCACCAGCACCAGTGTGCAGAGCACCGCGCTGAGCCCGGCGAGCAAGCGCCAGATACCGCGCAGCAGCACCCAGCCGGCGGCCATGCTGAGCAGATAGATGAGCACGAAGTTGCCGTTGGCGTAGCGGATCAGGTCGTCCACCGACAGGTTCAGCGCGGCCGATAGCACGGCGCACAACGCGCAGATGGCGACCACCAGTATCAGGGCGCGGCCCGGTACGCCGTGGCCGTTGCGCACGGCCAGCGAGGCCGGCAGGCGGCCCTCGTCGGCCAGGCTCCAGATCAGCCGGGCGAAACCCTGCACGTAAACGTTCATCGAGGCGAAGCAGGCCAGGTAGCCGAGCACCGCGACCAGCACGCGCGCTTTCTCGCCCAGTAGCAGCTCGAACAGACGAGGCAGGGCGGTGGTGTCGCTGTGCACGTCGCCATAGGTGGCGAAGCTCAGCACCGCCACCGAGCAGGCCCAGTACACCAGGCCGGCCAGCAGCACGCCGAGCAGCAATGCCAGCGGAAAGTCGCGCTGCGGATTCTTGAATTCCTCGCCCAGGTGGGTGAAGGCCTCGATGCCGACGAAGCACCAGAACATCACGCCCAGCGCGGCCGGCAGCAGGTGCCATTGCTCGCCGAGCGGTGGCAGCAGGGGTTGTGTGCTGTGGGGCAGATCGCCGACCCACCAGATCAGCGCCACGCTGGCGACGATGGCTACTGCGATCAGCCCCTGGAGCACACCCGAGGCCTTGGCCGGTCGTTGGCCGAGCAGCAGCATGGCGACGAGCGTGAGCAGCTGGATCGCCAGCAGCTCGCTGCCATCGAGGTCGAACAGCGCCAACCAGAAGCCGCTGGCGATATGCAGCGCGGCCGGCAGGCCCACCGGCAGCACGGCAAGAAACAGCAGCGCGCTGATGCCCTCCATGCGCAGGCCGAAGGCGCGGCCGATCAGGTGCGGTGCACCGCCCGCATGAGGGAAACGCTTGCCCAACTGGGCGAACGTGAAGGCCACCGGTAGCACCAGGGCGATCAGGATCAGCCAGGCCCAGAGCGACACCTCGCCAGCTGCGGTGGCGGCCAAGGCCGGCACCACGAAGATGCCGGTGCCGAGCAGCGAGGTGCTGAGCAGGGCGATGCCTTGCAGCAGGCCCAGCTCCTTGTTCAAACGACTCATGGGGTATGCTCGTGCTTTTCCAGATGCCGCCATGGTAAGCCGTCGTCCTTGAGCAAGGCGTCGGCTTTCACCGACGAAATGACGGTTTCTCCGTCAACCTGATTGCCACCCCGAGAGCCCCCGTGGACAAGTTCGATCGCCAGATCCTCGCCTTGCTGCGCAGTGATGCGCGCACCTCCGTCAGCCACATCGCCCGTGAGATCAATCTGTCACGTTCCGCCGTCAGCGAGCGCATTCGTCATCTGGAGGAAAGTGGAGTGATCCGCGGGTATCACGCCCAGGTCGCGGAACTCGGTGAGAGTGGCGTGAGGGCGTTTCTGGAGTTGTTCTATCAGGGGCGGCGCTGTGAGGATTATGTCGAGCGCATGCGCGCCTTCCCCGAGGTGCGCCACTGCAACGGCATCAGTGGCGAGACCGACATGCTGGTGCTGATCGAGGCGCCGAGCATGACGCGCCTGAGCGAAGTGCGTGGCGCCATCGAACTGTTCCCCGGCATGCAGAAGGTCAAGACCCACGTGGTGGTCAAGGACTGGACGATGTAGCGTGCTGCCTCACTCGGCTCTGCCGGCCTGTTCGGCGGCTTGCGGGCGCTGCAGTAACAGCAGCGGCAGGCCTGCACCGAGCACCAGCAAGCCGAGCAGCGCGCCGCCGCCGGCGTAGAGCGTGCTGGAATAGAACAGACCCAGGCAGCTCAGGGCGAACAGGATCGGCGTCAGCGGATACAGCGGCACGCTGAATGGCCGCTGCACCCCGGGGTGGAGGCGGCGCAGGCGGATTAGCGACAGCGCGGTGAGGAACATGAACAGCCAGAACACCGGGGCGGTATAGGCCACCATGGTTTCCACGCCGCTCTGGCTCAGCGCGCCGAACAGGATCAGCGGCAGAGTGATCGTGCATTGCAGCAACAGCGCGCGCACCGGCGTTGCCCCTCGCTCGTTCCAGCGTCCGAGAAAGGCCAGTTGCGGTACGTCGCGGCCCAGCGCGTAGTACACCCGCGAGCCGGTGAAGATGGTGGCGTTCAGCGTGCTCAACGCGGTCAGGCAGACGAACAGGGCGAGCAGGGCCTCGGCTTTCGGCCCGGCGACGATGCTCATCAGATCCGCCGCCACGGCATCGGACTGACGCAGCCCTTCCAGGCCGAAGATATCCAGGAATACCAGATTGGCCAGCAGGTAGATGCCGGTCACCAGCGCCGTGCCGAACAGCAGCACGCGGCTCATGTTACGCGCCGGGTTGCGCAGCTCGCCGGACAGATATGCCGCCTCGTTCCAGCCGCCGTAGGTGAGCAGCACGAAGACCATGCCCATGCCGAGCATCGCCGCCAGGTTGCCACTCGCTGGCGCGGCGGGCGTGATTTCCGGCTGCGGTTCAGCCAGCGCCAGCCCGGCTAGGATCACCAGCAGCAGCGCTGCCACTGTCACCACGGTAAAGAACACCTGAGCGCGTCGCGACTCGCGGGTGCCGAGTACGTTGAGCAGCGTCAGTGCCATCACCACCAAGGCTGCATGCCAGGCGCTGCCGTACGGCCCCAGTGGTAGCAGGCGTTGGGCATAATCGCCGTAGATGAAGGCGACCACGGCGATGGCGCCAGTCTGGATCACCGTGCCACGTGCCCAGGCAAACAACAGGCCGACCTGGGCGCCCCACGCCAGGCGCAGGTAATGGTACTCACCGCCCTGATCCGGATGTGCAGCGCCCAACTCGCCGTAGCACAGTGCGCCAATCAGCATCACCAATCCGCCAGCCAGCCACAGTGCCAGGTACAGTTCGGCGCTGCTGGCATGCTGCGCGACCAGGGGCGGCAGGCCGAAGATACCTACACCCACCACGACGCCGACCAGCATGGCCACTCCATCGGTGATCGACAGTCCAACTCGTTGAGAGGACGCCAGCATCGTCATGCTTCAGCTCCTGCGGGCGACCCAGCCCGGTACCGCGCCTTCCGCCGAGATCGCTTCGATGCGGTCGCCGTCGACCTCGCCGATGTACCTCTTGTCACCCAGCGTGAAATGCAGCTCGCTGCCTTTCAGTTGGCCGCTCAGCCCGCCGGCCTGGCCGTCGACACTACCGACCACCTGTTGGAAGCGTTGCTCCAGCTCGACCTGATAGGCCTTGCCGTCGGCTTCGATTGTCCACTGACCTGCGACCTTGGCCGGTACGATCCACAGATACACCGAGGCACCGTTGATGACATCGGCCTGATCCGGCTCCCAATCGCCTAGGTCGAAGGCGTGCGACACCACGCGGGTGCCGGGTTTGAGCGTGTCGAGAATGACCGGGCGCAGGCGCATGTTCACCGTGGAAAGCAGGTACATGGTCAGCACGTCCGCTTCGGAGATGTCCTTCTCGAACAGATCACCCTGCTCGAAGGTAACCCTGTCCGCCACCCCGGCCTGTTCGGCGTTCTCCTGCGCCTCGCTGACGCGCACCGGATTCAGATCGATGCCATAAGCGGCCTTGGCGCCACGCGCCTCCACCGCGGCAATGGCGATACGACCATCACCCGACCCCAGATCGATGAGGTAGTCGTCCGGCCCCACATTGGCGACCTCCAGCATGTGCGCCACGACCGCTTCCGGCGTGGGGACGTAGGGCACATCGAGGTGGAGCGTCTGCGCCTGGGCTGGGTTGATCAGCAGCCCGGCCAGGAAGCCGATAGGCAGCGTGAGTGACGAGAGTGGTCGAACGAATGAAGTGCTCATCGGTGGAGTCTCCTCGCAGGTGGCGATTTTTCTCCGACTGACGAGGTTTGGCGAGGTTCGAAGCGGAACGCAGCAGGATCGGGCAAGAACGCCCCTCAGGCCTTTAATCACCACGCCTGTGGCTGTGTAACCGGATGTGATGCGCGGTGCCTGCGCAGTGGCATTGCCTCCTTGGCGGCGCGCAGGCACTGTAGGCGGGTTTTCCGTCTGGGTAGTCTTTCAATGCGTATCCTGCACACCTCCGACTGGCATCTGGGCCAGCACTTCATGGGCAAAACCCGCCAGGTCGAGCACCAGGCCTTTTGCGCCTGGTTGCTGCAGCAGGTTCATGAGCAGGCGGTGGATGTGCTGCTGATCGCTGGTGATGTCTTCGATACCGGATCGCCACCCAGTTATGCCCGTGAGCAGTACTACCGATTGGTGGTGGAGCTACGCGACGCTGGTTGCGCCCTGGTCGTGCTCGGTGGTAACCACGACTCGCCGGCGATGCTCGGTGAAAGCCGCAGCCTGCTGGCGCAATTGGGCACTCAGGTGGTGCCTGGCGTGGGTGTCGACCTGGCCGAGCAGGTGCTGGTGCTGAATGATCGCGCTGGACTGCCGGGCGCCATCCTCTGTGCCATTCCCTTCATTCGTCCGCGCGATGTCATGGCCAGCCAGCCCGGACAGAGTGCGCAGGACAAGCAGCAGTCGCTGCAGCAGGCCATCGCCGAGCATTACCGAGCGCTATATGACCTGGCGTTGAGCAAGCGTACCGAGTTGGATCAGGCGCTGCCGATCATCGCCACCGGCCACCTCACCACCGTCGGTGCCAGTGCCAGCGAATCGGTGCGCGAGATCTACGTCGGTAGCCTGGAGGCCTTTCCCACCAGCGCCTTCCCGCCTGCCGACTACATCGCCCTGGGCCATATCCACCGCCCGCAGAAGGTCGGCGGCCTGGAGCATATCCGCTACAGCGGCTCGCCCGTCGCGCTGTCCTTCGACGAGGCGCGTCAGCAGAAGGAAGTGTTGCTGCTGGAGTTCGGCGATGCCGCGCTGCAAGCGATCACGCCACTGCCCGTGCCGGTATTCCAGTCCATGGCCAGCCTGCGCGGCTCGCTCAAGGAACTGGCAGTCGCCATCGCCGACATAGCGGCTCAAGGCACGCCCGAGCGCCCTGTGTGGTTGGAGGTGCAAGTCAGCTCCGACGACTACCTGAGCGACCTGCAGAGCCGTATCAACGCCCTGTGCGAAGGGCTCCCCGTGGAGGTGCTGCGTATCCGCCGCGAACGCGGCAACGCGGCGGCGAGCCTGGCCAGCGAAGCACGGGAGACGTTGGACGAGCTGAGCGTGGAGGACGTATTCGCCCGCCGCCTGCAACAGGAGGTCTTGGAAGAAGAGGATGCCCAGCGTTTGCAGGGGTTGTATCGGCAGGTGTTGGAGGCGGTGCAGGGGCAATAGCGACGCGGACGATCCATCGATAGGAGCGCTTATGGCCAAAGTGACACTGAAGGGGTACATCCTGGTACCGGAAAAGGACTTGCAAGAGGTTCGTCGCGAACTGATCAACCATCGGCGCCTGACGCTGGACGAGCCCGGTTGCATAAGCTTCATCGTTACCGAGAATGCCGAGAACCCACTACGCTTCGACGTTTTTGAAGAGTTTGTCGACCGTCAGGCCTTCGCCTTACATCAGGCGCGAGTGCGTGCTTCTCGCTGGGGACAAGTGACCGTCGACGTGACGCGGCATTATGAGATTTTCGAGTAGGTCGAGTGCATAGCCACCGTAGCCCGGATGCAATCCGGGGGATGTCCGTCACAGATACTCTCTGTAAGCCCAGTGGGCTGACTACAACAGCAAAGCCTTGGCCAAGCACGTGTGTAGATCTGCGTCGTAGAAAAAGGAACAGATTTATTTATTGGCACCCTCAACAACTGAAAAATAAATCTGTCCTCTTTTTGTCCCAAAATCGGTAGGCATCAAGCGAGCCCGTCAAATGAAACGACTATTTTCAAACGTCAAACTTCTTGTTGTAGTCAGTTTTCTTTTTGTCCTAGCGTCTGTAACTGCTAGTTTTTGGTCACATCAATGGCATTGGTTTGGACGCTCAGGCGCGATCCTTACTATTGCTGGACTATTGCTCACATTCCGACCTTTAGTACGTATGGGCCTTACCAATTGGCTTAGAAGTCAGTCAACCATTGATGGAGGCAGTTTGGTACCGACAGCAGAAGAACTAGAAGCGGATCATCAAATAGAAATTGACGGTAGTGCATCTAGGCTCGGTGTCAGCATGGCGATAATAGGGACACTTATATGGGCATACGGAGACCTTATTGGAATCTTTCTAGGGTGACGCCTAACAGGTGGTTCAAGTCGCTCGCTCGGGAACGGCTAAAGCCCGCCCCTACCCAACGGCCGCTATCGATCCCTAAATGACTCTTCTCCTCTCATCCTGGGCTCACGCCTGGTCAGATCTTGGCTTACAGCCTCCCTCCGGCCTGTTCGACCAACTCGTCCGTGCCTACGAGGAGCCCCAGCGGCACTATCACTCGTTGCAGCACCTATCCGAATGCCTGGCGCATTTCGAACAGGCGCGGCACCTGGCGCAGCAGCCGGGTGAGGTGGTCATCGCGCTCTGGTTCCATGACGCCATCTACGATGTGCGCGGCAAGGATAACGAGCGCCAGAGCGCGGATTGGGCTATCCGGGTACTTGCGAGTTGCCAGGCCAGTCAGGCGACACTGGATCGTGTCGAGCGACTGATCATGGCCACCCGGCATGACGCGACGCCAAGCGAGGCGGATGAGCAACTGTTGGTGGATATCGACCTGGCCATCCTCGGCGTCACGCCAGAGCGCTTCGCCGAGTATGACGCTCAGGTGCGCGCCGAGTACGCCTGGGTGCCGGGTTTCGTCTACCGTATGAAGCGGCGTAGCGTGCTCAAGGCATTTCTGGCGCGCCCCCGTCTATACGGCACCGATCATTTCAGGGCGCGCTATGAGGCGCAGGCGCGGCATAACTTGGCCGCTGTCCTCTGAAATTGCTGCGGGTATGGCAACGGCCTATGGATGAACTGCGCCCCGAGTTGACGAGTCGAATCTCGCACCCCAACTCATATCGGAGACGTCTGCATGGCAACTATCCGTTTGACCTCGTCCCTGGCTCTTGGCGCACTGCTGCTCAGCGGGTGCGCCAGCAACTCCGGTGGTGATGCCTCCGTCACCGAGCAATGGCTCGGCCGCTGGAATGGGCCGGAGGGCACCTACCTGGAGATCACCGGCACGCCCGCCGATTACCGTCTGACCATCGCCAACCTCGACGGCCCGCGGCGTTTCGTCGGGCGCGCGCAGGGCGAACGGATCGTCTTCGTGCGTGACGGCGTGGTGGAGAGCATCAGCGCCACCGATGGTGAAGCCACCGGCATGAAATGGCTGCTGGACAAGCACAACTGCCTGACCGTGCGCAGCGGTGAGGGCTATTGCCGCAACTGAATCGTTACCTGGATATGCCAGAATGACCGCCTTCAACGGCTTACGACCTGTGCATGAAAATCCTCAGCCTGCGCCTCAAGAACCTCAATTCCCTCAAGGGTGAATGGAAGATCGACTTCGCTGCCGAGCCTTTCGCCGGTAGCGGCCTGTTCGCCATCACCGGGCCGACCGGTGCGGGCAAGACCACCTTGCTCGATGCCATCTGCCTGGCCCTGTATCACCGTACGCCGCGTATGAACACGCTGTCGGCCAACAGCAACGAGCTGATGACCCGGCATACCGCCGACTGTCTGGCCGAGGTCGAGTTCGAGGTGAAGGGGCAGGGCTACCGTGCCTTCTGGAGCCAGCGCCGCGCGCGCGACAAAGTTGATGGTGCACTACAGGCGCCCAAGGTGGAGCTGGCGCGTATCGTGGATGGCGAGATCCTCACCGACAAGATCCGCGAGAAGGAAAGTCTGACAGCCGAGTTGACCGGCCTGGATTTCGAGCGTTTCACCAAGTCCATGCTGCTCGCCCAGGGCGGCTTCGCCGCGTTTCTCGAGGCCAATGCCAACCAGCGTGCCGAGTTGTTGGAGGAGCTGACCGGCACCGAGGTGTACGGGCAGATTTCCCAACAGGTCTATGAGCGCACCAAGGCCGCCGAACAATCTCTCAACCTGCTGAAAAGCCGTGCCCAGGGCATGGAGTTGCTGGACGAGGCGCAGCGCACCGAGCTACAGGCAGAAGCCGAGCGTCTGGCCCTCGACCAGGCACCGCTACACAGTGAGCAACAAGCGTTGCTGGCCGGGCAGCGCTGGCGTGAGGCCTTGCAGCGTGCCGAGCAACAGGCGGCTGCAGCGGCGCAGGGGCTGGAACAGGTGCAGCAGCGTCAGGGCGCAGCGGTCGATGATCTGCAGCGCCTGGCTGCCAGTGAGCCTGCTGCACGGTTGCAGCCATTGCACCTGGCCTGGCAACAGGCGCAGCAGGAGTCTCGGCAGGCTGAGCAAGGGCTGCTCGCACTGCGGCAGAACATGCAGACGTGCGCCGAGCGTGAGCGGCAGGCGCTGTGGCAGGCCAGCCGTCATGCGTCGCACTGGCGTGATGAGCGGCAGGTTGCGCTCGCGCAGTTGCTGCACCAGCACGCAGACGTGCAGGCGCTGCTGACTGAGCGCAGCCAGCATTCGCGCCTGGGCGAGTTGCTCGGGGGCTGGGGCGCGCGGTTCGTGCAGCGGGCACAGGGCGAGCAGGCGCTACAGGCCGCTCAGGCGCGCTTGAGCGAGTCGAGCACGCAGCTTGCAGCGCTGCAGCGCCAGCGTGAGGAACAAGGCGTGCGCCTGGCAGCCATGCAACAGCAGGTGCAGCAGGCACGTGACGCCGAATCTCGGCAGCAGGAAGCCGTGCAAGCGCTGCTGGGCGAAGTAGGGGAAGCTGGCCTGCGCCAGGACTGGCAACGCCTGCAAGCACGCAGCCGAGTGTTCGACCGCTTGCAGCAACTGCTGCAAAGCCGTGAAGCGCTGAGTACGCAACTCGCCGAGTTGCCGCCGCGCCTGGCCGAGTTGCAGCGCAGGCAGGCGGACAAGAATGCAGAGATCAGCACCTTGCGCGAACGCTACAAGGCGCTCAAGCAACAGGTCGCCGACAAGGAAAAATTGCTGGAGCAGGAAAAGCGCATCCAGGATCTGGAAGCCCATCGCGCTCGTTTGCAGCCTGGTGAGGCTTGCCCGCTGTGCGGCTCGCACGAGCATCCGGCGATCACTCAGTACCAGGCGTTAAATGTCTCGGCGACCGAGCAGGCACTGGTGCAGTGTCGCAGCGAGTTGAGCGAGCTGGAGAGTCTGGGCGCCAACCTGCGCGATGAACTGACTCGCCTGGCTGCGCAGATCGAGCAGGTGCAAGCGCAACAGAGCCAGGCCCAGGCGCAATTGCAGCCGCTGGATCAGCAGTGGCAGCAGCAACTGGCCGAGCATGATATCCGCCTGCAGGAAGCCAATGAGCTGGGGCGCTTGCAACAGCAGCACGAGCACGAGCTGGCAGCGCTACAAGCGCGTCTGGAGGCGCTGCAAACCCAGCAAGCCGAATGGCAGCGCCTGCGCGAGCTGCGCGAAAAAGCCGAGCGTGAACAGGCCGAGGCCGAACGGCAGCAGGCGCTGCTGAGCCGTGATCTCGACAACACCCACGCGCGTTTGGCCGAGCAACAGGCTCACTGCAGCCAGCTGCAGGTCGAGCAGACGCAACAGGCCCAGGAGCTGCTGGCCAGCCTGGAGGGATTCGCCAGTGAGCTGCCTGTCGATGGGGAGCGTTGGTTGGCGCAGCAGAAGGCGGCTTGGCAGGGCTGGCAGGAGGCGCAAGCACGCGAGCAGCAACTGCACGAGCGCCTACGCGAGGCGCAGCGGCAACTGGACGAGGCCCAGGTGCAAGCCGAGCAATGGCAGCAGCGCTGGCAGGAAACCGGCGCGCAGAATTTGGCCGAGCTGGCACCCGCAGTGAATCCACAGCAGGCCTTGCACGAGGCGGTCGAACGGCTGGCCGCTACGCAGCGCGAACGCGATGGCCTGGCTGGCAGCGAACAGGCCCAGGTCGCGTTGCAGGCACGCCTGCAGGCGCTCCAGGCTGAATGTCTCCAGGCCTGGCAGCAGGCGCTGGCGAGCAGTCCTTTTACCGATCAGGCGGCATTCGAGGCTGCTGTGCTGGCCGACGACGAACGTCAGCGGCTGATGCAGCTCAAGGCCGACCTCGAGCGTGCTCACACCCAGGCCACCACCTTGCTGGCCGCGGCTCAGGCCGAGGTGCAGCGCTTGCAGGCCGAGCCGCAGACCGCCTTGAGCCTGGAGGCGTTGGCTGAACAGATTCAGGCCGTGCAGGAGCGTCTGCGCACGCTGAGCGAGCGTCAGGGTGAGCTGCGCGCGCAGTTGCAGGCCGACGAGGCGCGGCGTAGCAGCCAGCAGGCGTTGTTCCTCGAGATCGCCACGCAAGAGGGCGAGCAGCGCTTGTGGCAGCAGCTCAACGGCCTGATCGGCTCGGCCGACGGCGCCAAGTTCCGCAAGTTCGCCCAGGGCCTGACCCTCGATCACCTTATCCACCTGGCCAACCGCCAACTGACGCGCCTGCATGGGCGCTATCAACTGGCGCGCAAGAGCAGCGGTGAACTGGAACTGGAGGTGCGCGACACCTGGCAGGCCGATGTGGCGCGCGACTGCCGCACGCTGTCTGGCGGTGAGAGTTTTCTGGTCAGCCTGGCGCTGGCTCTGGCGCTGTCCGACCTGGTCAGCCACAAGACCAGTATCGACTCGCTGTTCCTCGACGAGGGCTTCGGCACTCTGGACGGCGAAACCCTGGAAGTGGCGCTGGATGCGCTGGACAACCTCAATGCCAGCGGCAAGACCATCGGTGTGATCAGTCACGTCGAGGCGATGAAGGAACGAATTCCCGTGCAACTGCGGGTGCACAAGGGCGTCGGCCTGGGTTACAGCCGGCTCGACGCGCGTTTTGCGGTGAAGGAAGGAGCATGACCATGCTGATGCAAGCGAAGGACTCCACCCTGCTGGTGATCGATCTGCAGGAGCGGCTGTTGCCAGCCATTGATGGCGGTGCAGCAGTGGTCGAACAGGCCACCTGGCTGGTACGCCTGGCGCAGCGGCTCGATGTGCCGGTGATCGCCACTGAGCAATACCCCAAGGGGCTGGGCGTTACCGGCGCCGAGCTGCGTGAGTTGCTGCCGGCCGAGGGGCTGCGCGAAAAGATTCACTTCTCGGCGACCGCTGGCGCCGGGTTGTTCGATCTGCCGGGTGGTGAACGCCGGCAGTTCATCGTCTGCGGCACGGAAACCCATGTCTGCGTACTGCAAACCGTACTGGGGTTACTGGCGGCCGGGCGCGAGGTGTTCGTGGTGGACGAGGCCGTAGGCTCGCGCCGGCCGCGCGACAAGGCACTGGGTCTGGCCCGCATGGAGCGCGCTGGGGCGGTGATCGTCTCGCGTGAGATGGTCGCTTTCGAGTGGCTGGAGCAGGCCGGCACGGATGTATTTCGCGAGGTCAGTCGCAATTTCATCCGCTGAAACTATGGGGTGGCTGGCTGCGGTTCGAGTCGGTAGTGGCCGGCCTGCAGATCGTCGAAGTATTGCTGGTAGCGACCATCCTCGCGAAACCGTTGCAGGCGGGCGTTGAAGCGTTCACGCAGTGCTTCGCTCTGTTCCAGGCGCTTGGGTAGCATCAGGTAGCTGAGGTTGATCAGCAGCGGCGTGGGGTGATGAGTGATGCGTTCGACATCTTCTTTGGCGAACTCGCTGCGCAGGGCTGCGTAACCGACGTTGCGTTCCTGAGGGTAGAGCACCACACGTTCCTTGAGCAGCTTTTCGAAGTTCTGTCGGTCGCTGGAGACGCGTTCGATGCGCACCTTGCCTTCGGCGAGAAAAGCATCGAAGGCCGGCCCGTAGCTGTATTCCAGGCCGCCGCCGAGGGTCATGCCGCTGAGGTCATCGAAGCGCTGCCAGTCGAACGGCTGGCTCTTGAGGTGAAAGAACACGAACTGCTCGTCGAGCAGCGGTTCGCTGAAGACAAATTCCGCCTCACGTTCGTTCTTGTGCATCCAGACTGCGGTAGCGTCATAGCGACCTGCAGCCGCTTCGGCGTAGGCACGTGGCCAGGGTAGAAAACTGAATTCGACGCGGTAGCCTTCCTCGGCCAACAGGTCACGGATCAGATGCGCCACCGGCCCCTGATGCTCGAGCTTTGCGGACAGGTATGGCGGCCATTCACCTGCGCTGACTCGCAGTAAAGGCTTCTCCGTGGCGCTCAATGCAGCGCTAACGAGCAGGCCCATGAACAGAATCGGCAAGCCATGGCGCATCAGTGATCCTCGACAGCAGGGCAGCAGGATGATGGCAATTTAGACGCTTTGCCCGGTCGCTCCCAGTCATCGCCCCGGTTGGTTCGTTGCAAAAGGTTGTTGCAAGCCTAGCGGCTGGCGCTGTGTTGTGGATGCGACGCACATCGCAAGCAAAATCAGGGGAAGATCTTTCCATGGAGCCTGGCTGACCAGCGCTCTTGAATCTGCCTATGCTTAGTCACAGGAATACGGTTGGTAACCTAGGGAGCATGCGGGTCAGTCTGTGCTCTGGCGAGGGAGTTTCGTTTTTTGCACAAAGCGCTGCATTACTGCCTGATCTGGTTGTTCAGCGCTGCCTGTTACGGCGCACAGCCCTCGTTGACCTTCTGTCATGAGGATCAGGACTCCTTTCCCTGGGTGATGACCGACGGCTCAGGGCTCAACAGGGCGATGCTGGGCCTGGTGGAGCAGTCGCTCGGGCTGCAGGTCATCTACGTTTCGGTGCCCTGGAAGCGTTGCCTGGCAGGGTTGGAGCAAGGCCTTTACGACGGCGCCTTCGCGGCCAGTTTCAAGACCGAGCGCCTGCGCATGGGGCATTACCCAACGGATGCCGAGGGCCGGCCAGACGTGCTCAGGCGTCTGCATACCTCGCGCTACACCCTGTATCGCCGAGTGGGGAGCGCCGTGTCCTGGGATGGTCAGCGCTTCGACCAACTCAATGGGCGCGTCGGCTCGCTCAGTGGTTTTTCCATTCGTGATCTGCTGCTGGCGCAAGGTGCGCAGGTCGATGAGTCCAGTCGTGATCCGCTGGCACTGTTGCAGATGCTCATTCATGGCCGTGTCGAGGCGGTGGCACTACAGACTCAACGCGGTGATTTCGTGTTGCAGGGCCATCCGCAGTTGGCACGCCAGATAGAAAAATTGCCGCAATTGCTGGAAGAAAAGCCCTATTACCTGATGCTGTCCGATGCGCTGCTGGTGCGCGATCCGGCATTGGCCGAGAGCATCTGGGCCGAGGTGGCAATTCAGCGAGAGTCGTCGGTCTACCAGGCGCTTGTGGCGGCTTATCTGGCGCGACCCTGAGTGACGATAAAAATATGCAGCGCGCTATTCCCGTCATGCATTCGCATCGCTAGAGTCCGCTGCTTCTTTCGTACATCCGTTCGGGTGGATACCGCATGACCTTCGCTGCCTGGTTGACCATTGGTTTATTCGTCCTGACCTATGTGGGCATGGCGGCCGGTGGCATTCGCGGGCTGCGCATCGACCGCAGCTGGATCGCCTGCTTCGCGGCTGTCGTGCTGCTGGTCAGCGGCGCGCTGAGCATGAATGACGCGGCGCATCATCTCGACCCAGGGGCGTTGTTGCTGCTGCTGGCGTTGATGCTGGTTTCCGCGCAGTTCGACTTCTCTGGTGTATACGCCTGGCTCAATCGCTACCTGACCGAGCACGCCGAGCGGCCCGCGGTGCTGTTGGCGGGTGTGGTGATGCTGGGCGGTTTTCTCTCGGCCATTCTGGTCAACGATATCGTCGCCTTCGCCCTGACCCCGCTGCTCTGCCGCAGCCTACATCTGCGTGGGCTGGAGCCGCGGCCGTTCCTGCTGGCGCTGGCGCTGTCGTGTAATGCCGGCTCCGCTGCCAGCCTGATCGGCAACCCGCAGAACATTCTCATCGGTCAGGCCGGGGGCCTGGATTTCTGGGGCTATGTCGCCGTGGCCGGGCCGCCCGCGCTGGTGGCCATGGCCATCGTCTATGCGGTGATCTGGCTGCAATGGCACCGCCACTGGGGCGAGGCCAGGCCATTGGCCGTGGAGGACACCCCAGTCGAGCACATCTACGGCGCACACAGCTACCTCAAACCATTGTTGGCCAGCCTGGCCTTGCTGGCATTGTTCGCCACGGCCTTGCCGCGCGAGTTGTCGGCATTGCTGGTGGCGGTGCTGGTGATGGTGTCGCGCCGGGTGGACAGTCGCGACTACGTGAACAAGGTGGATTGGAACCTGCTGCTGTTGTTCGTCGGCCTGTTCCTGGTCAGCGGTGCGGCGCTGCAATTGCCGCAGCTGGCGCAAGGCGCCGCCTGGCTGGCCGAGCATGGTTTGCTGCCGCAGGGCGTGTGGTCGCTGGCGGCCTCGTCGCTGGTGGCGGGCAACCTGATCGGCAACGTACCGTTCGTGGTGTTGCTGCTGGGGCTAATGCCGGAGCTGTCCCACTCGGTACTGATCGGCCTGGCGGTGATGTCGACCCTGGCCGGCAACCTGCTGCTGATCGGCAGCGTGGTCAACCTGATCGTTGCCGAAGGCGCGAAGCGCCAGGGTGTCAGCCTTGGTTTCGTCGACTATGCGCGCAGCGGTGTGCCGGTAACGTTGTTGAGTATGACGGTGGCGGGGCTTTGGCTTGGTCTGGGCGGCTGGTTGCCCTGGTAACGGCTGAGGGCGGACTCAGAGCGTAGGGTGGACTCAGGAGCGCCAGCGAACAGTCCGCCGTTGCTACCGGTTACGAGATCGTTGCGGACTGCCTCAGCGCCAACGGTTGTCGCGCCAGGCACTACGCTGCTGCGCATCCTTGAACGTCCAGGCCACCAGGCGGCTCTGCTTCTGTCCCTGAGACATGCCGAGAATCCTCACCTCGACAGCACCGGCCTTGGCCAGCCAGCCTTGCAGCAGTTGCACATTGCTGCTCTTGGACACCAGGCTGCTGAACCACAACACCTGATCAGCCACCTGCGCGCTTTCGCTGGCCATGCGCTTGAGAAATTCTGCCTCACCCCCCGGGCACCAGAGTTCGGCCGCCTGGCCGCCAAAGTTGAGTACCGGTAGCTTGCGCTTGGGGTCGAGCTTGCCGGGGTTGCGCCATTTGCGCGTGCTGCCGCTGCTGGCCTCGGCGGCAGAGGTGTGAAAGGGCGGATTGCACAGGCTCAGGTCGAAGCGCTCATCACTTTGCAGCAGGCCGAGGAAGATGTGCTCGGCATTGGCCTGTTGGCGCAGCTCGATCGCGCCCGCCAACTGCGCGTTGTTCTGCACGATGGCGCGGGCCGAGGCCAGTGCCTCGGCGGCGATGTCCGCACCGACGAAATGCCAGCCGTATTCGCAGCAACCAATCAGCGGATAGATGCAGTTGGCGCCGACGCCGATATCCAGCGCGCGCAGGTTCTCGCCACGGGGAGTCTGCCCGTCATTATCGGTCGCCAGCAGGTCGGCGAGGTTGTGCAGGTAATCGGCACGGCCGGGGATTGGCGGGCACAGATAGCCTTCAGGAATATCCCAGTGCTCGATACCGTAGTACTGACGCAGCAGCGCGCGATTGAACACCTTGACCGCGGCCGGGTTGGCGAAGTCGATGCTGGGTTTGCCGTACGGGTTGGTGATGACGAAGTGTCCCAGCTCGGGGCTGACCTTGATCAGCGCGGGGAAGTCGTAGCGCCCCTGATGACGATTACGCGGATGCAGCTCGCCTTTGTTCGGTGCTGTTTTTACGGCAGCAGGCGCTGGCTTGCGTGGACGTTTTGGCGGCTGGGGCATGGTGGGGATCTGCGGAGTCGGACGCGGGATTTTCCCACGCTTTGCTTGCAGACCGTAACCCACACCAACGCGGGAACGATCTGTGTGGCGCTTAGCGAAACCTGGCCAGTGGCCATAAATCAGGGGGCCTTGTGTTGATCCAGGTCAATGGGGTTCGCTCGCCTGTGCTCGTAGACTGCGCGCCCCATCGATCAGCAGCAAGGAGGCATCATGGCATACCTGGACTGGAGCGACGACCTCGATACCGGCATCAGGGTCATCGATGATCAGCACAAGCGCATCGTCGCGATGATCAATCAGCTGGATGCCGCTCAGCGTGCTGCCAGCCAGGAGCAGGCTGGGGAGGTGATCGACGAACTGATCGACTACACCGTCTCGCACTTCGCCTTCGAGGAGGCGATGATCGAAGAGGCAGGTTACATCTTCACCAAGGCGCACAAGCGGGTGCACGCGTTGTTCATCAAGCGTGTGGAGGATTACCGCGAGCGCTTCAATCGTGGTGAGGACATTGCCGATGAGCTCAAGGGCATGCTGGGACGCTGGTTGTTCAGCCATATCCGCAGCGACGACCGCAATTACGTCGAGGCGGTCAATCAGAACCTGCGCCGGCTGAGCGCCGACGTTTCCGAGGGCGGCTGGTTGCGCCGCGCCGGGCGCCGCTTCTTTCGCGGCGCAGCCTGAGCCTGTTCAGAGTGGGAAAATCAGCGGCACCAGCAGCACGCTGACGATCATCACCAGAATGGTGAAGGGCACGCCAACTCGCACGAAATCGCCAAAGTGGTACTGGCCTGGCCCCAGCACCAGGGTGTTCACCGGTGAGGAAATCGGCGTCATGAACGCTGCCGAGGCCGCCAGTGCAACCGTCAAGGCAAAGGGGTAGGGCGACACGCCCAGCGTCTGCGCCGTGGCGATGGCTACCGGCCCCATCAGCACGGCAGTCGCCGTATTGGAAATGAACAGGCCGATCAGCGCGGTGGCGGCGAACAGGCTGGCGAGAATGGCGTAAGGGCCGGCATCGCCGAGCAGGGCGACCAGGCCATGCACGGCCAGATCGATGCCGCCAGTCTGCTGCAGAGCCTGGGCGAAGGGCAGCATGCCGACGATGAGAATCAGCGTTGGCCAATGGATCGAGCGGTAGGCACTGTCCAGGTCGATGCAACGGAAGGCGCCCATCAGCAGGCAAGCGATCAGCGCGGCGAGCACGTTGGAGACCAGGCCACTGACCATCAGCACGATCATCACGGCCAGACTGAGCAGGGCATAAGGCGCCTTGCGCGCGGCCGGTGCCACTTCATCCACTTCGGCTGGCAGGCTGAGCACCAGGAAATCGCGGCTCAGCCCCTGCAAGCGGCGAATGGCTTTCCACTCACCGGCCACCAACAGGGTATCGGAGGCTTTCAGGCGTTCGTCCACCAGCACGCCTTCCAGCGCCTGGCCGTGGCGACGCAGGCCAACCACGTTGAGCTTGTGCTGGCTGCGAAAGCCCAGTTCCTGAATGGTCTTGCCGATCAGTTGCGACTCCGGCGGCATCGCTACTTCGGCAAGGCCCAGCTCATGGGCGTGCACGCTGTAATAGGAATGCGGCAGCGGCATGGGCTCCAGACCCAGGGTCTGGTAGATGCCCAGCAGGGCGATGGACGGGCTGATCAGATCCACCAGCAGCACGTCGCCGGGCTGCAGTTGGGTATTGCCGGTGGCCATCAGTAGCAGGGTGCGGAACTTGCCCTGGCGCTCCACGGCGATCACGTTGATACCGTACTGACGGCGCAGCTCCAGCTCGTTCAGCGGCTGGTTGGCCAATGGCGAACCACTTTGCAGGCGCAGGCGCCGCTCGCGTTCTTCGAGGTTGTAGGCCTGGGCCAGATCGGTGAGGGTCAGGCGCGGCGCGGCGGCATTGCCCTGCGCATCGCCATGCTGCAGCCAGCGGCGGGTGAGCAGCATGTAGCCGATACCCAGCACGAGGATCGCCAGCCCGACCGGCGTCATGCTGAAGAAGCCGAAGCCCTCCAGGCCGGCGCGACGCAACTCGGCATGAATCACCAGGTTGGGCGCGGTGGCTACCAGGGTGAGCATGCCGCTGATCAACCCGGCGAAGGCCAGCGGCATCATCAGCCGTGCGGGAGAAATGCGCAGGCGCGCAGCGACGCCGAGCACCACGGGAATGAAGATCGCCACGACGCCGGTGGAACTCATCACCGAGCCGAGGCCGGCGGCAGCCAGCATCAGCAGGATCAGCAGCCGGGTTTCGCTGCTGCCAGCCTTCTTCACCAACCAGTCGCCGAGTCGGTAGGCGATGCCGGTGCGTACCAGCGCGGTGCCGATGACGAACAACGCCGCGATCAGTATCACGTTGGGGTCGCTGAAACCGGACAGCGACTGCTGCACGGTAAGCACGCCACTCAACGGCAGGGCGACCAGCACCAGCAGGGCCACCACATCCATGCGTGGTTTGCCGATGATGAAGAGGGTGACGGCGCCGGCGAGTAGCGCCAGCGTCCAGAGCAGATCGGGGTTCATGCGGGCTCCTTGAAAGACCGGGCCAAGGATCTCAGGGATAGCCGAGCGTCGTCTTGATCTGCTGCAGGTTGGCGGCAATCCACTGCCTGTCGATCGGGCCCCAGTCGCGAATCAGGTAGTGCCCAGCATTGTTGCGCTCGCCATCGGCCTGCTGGAACGGGCAATCGATGTCCAGATCGGCCAGCGCTGTGAGCGTGTCCTGAGCGGTACGCCGCGGCATACCGGTCGCCTCCATCAGTGCCGGTACGTTGGTGGCCTGGCCGCTGTCGATCAGCCAGGCAACGTAGAGACGGCGGTAGAAGCTGGTCTTGGTCTTGCTCACATCCATTTGGGCGGTATCCGGCTGTGCAGAAGAATCCGGAGAATACCGTCTGCAAACCGGTTGTGCCATGAGCCGGGCTTGTCGGATGACAAGCCCGTCAGGTTCTCAGGCCAGTTCGCGTAGCGCCAGGTAGCGCTCAGGGGCGCGCCCCTTCAGAAGCAGGGCCGAGATGCTGCCAAGTGCAAAAGCGCAGGCGACACCCAGGCCCATGAGCTTGGCGATATCGTCGGCATCGTCGCCACCGATCAGCATGGGCAGGTTGGCGATAGCAATGGCCAGACAGGCGAGGATGCCGATCAGGCCGCCCAGCGGGGCGATGCGTGTATGCCACAGGCGGGTATCGCTGCCACTGCGCTTGAAGTAGACCAGAACGGCCAGGCTGGTCAGGGCGAGAATCACCATGTAACCGATGGTACCGGCGGTGGCGCCCCAGGCGTAGATCTGCGTGACCGGATCGAGGCCGGCCAGGGTCAGCAGCAGGATGCCGACCAAGGCAAAGGCGCTCTGCAGCAGCGAGGCGATGTAGGGCGAGCCGTGTTGTTCGTGGATGCGTGAGCAGCGCGCCGGAAGTACCGAGTACTTGCCAAGAATGTACTGGTAGCGAACGACGATGTTGTGCAGCGACAGCATGCAGGCGAACAGGCTGGTGATCAGCAGCACCTGGATTACATCGCTGAAGGCTTTGCCGAGGTGCTGTTCGGCCAGGAGCAGGTACATGTCGCCGGGGTGTTCGTTGGCGAAGGCGACGATCTGTTCGACACCGATACCGGCGACTGCGCACCACATCGACAGAACATAGAAGATGCCGACACTGAACACGGCGGTGTAGGTGGCGATGGGAATGGTGCGCTCCGGGTTTCGTGCCTCCTCGCGGTAGATCACCGTGGATTCGAAACCGATGAACGAATAGATCGCGAACAGAATCCCCAGCCCCGGCGAGCCGGAGAGAATGTGTTCGGGCTGGAAGGACTCCAGCGGTAGGCCGGCTATGCCCTTGTCGGCCACGACCAGTAGGTCGATCACCAGTACCACGGCGATTTCCAGGATCAGGGCGACACCGAGAAACTTCGAGCTCATTTCGATACGCCGATAGCCCAGTACACCGATCACGACGATCGCAGCCAGGGTCAGTTGCCACCAGGGAGGCGCAATGCCGAACAGGCTGTCGAGCAGTTCGCTCGAGGCGTAGCCGACGTAGGTGCCGATGGCGAGCATGAACAGCGAGTAGGAAATCATCGCCAGGGTCGCCGCACCGAGGCCGACCACGCGGCCCAGGCCTTTCTGGATGCAGGCATAGAAGGCCCCGGCATTGCCGATATGGCGTGACAGGGCGACGAAGCCGACGGCGAACATGAACATGATCAGCATCGCGGCGAGGGCGTCGAAAGGTGCGGCGGCACCGTTTCCCAGGCCGATCATCAGCGGTGTGTTGGCCACCATCACGGTCAGTGGGGCGGCGGTGGCAACGACCATCATGACGATGGGCACGATGCCCAGGTTGCCACTGAGGGCATGGGGTTTCGCTGCGCTCTGCGCAACGGTCGAGTCATTCATGCTTGCTAGTCCCGTTGTCTGTTCTGTTGTCCCCGCGGCAGGGCGCGCGTGGGCGGGAGAGGTTCGCGCCAGTGGCGCGGCACGCAAGGGGTCACGGCTCAAGGCGTGGCCATGGCGATTGCGGTGACCTCGAGCTGTTGGGCGGGGTGGATCATTCCCTGAATTTCCAGGGTCGTGCTGCTGGGGCGATGCGCACCGACCCAGGGCCCGAGACGGGCGGGGATGACCGCCGAGAGCGCCTGGATATCGGTGGTGTAGAACGTCCAGGTCACCAGATGGCGGCGTTCCAGGCCTTCTGCCTGCAGGCAGCGGTCGAGAATGTCCAGCACGAAGTCCAGTTGCGCGCCGATGTCGCCTTCACCTACCAGTTCCAGGCTTTCTAGGTTGCCACGCAGGGGGGCGATGCCGGACAGGTAGAGCGTATCGCCGGCCCGTACCGACTGGTGGAAGGCAAAGGCCTCGAAGACGTCCTGGCCCAGGTAGCCGATCTCGGGTGTGTTACGCGTGATCATGGCGTGCTCTCCTCAGGCGCTTTCGCTTTGCAGGTTATGGCGGAAGCTGCCGCCGTTGTCCGCGCGCTGCGCATCGACCAGTTCGATGCTCATGGCCACGGGAGCGACGTCGTCACGCAGGGCGGTCAGCGGATCCTCGAAGTCGCGGGTGTAGCCAAGGGCGAAGCAGCCGTACTGGTAGCCCATGACCTTGAGCAGGTCATCGGGCAGGGTCTGGGCGATTTCGCGCGGACAGGACAGGTACTGGTTTTCCTCCTGACGTACCCAGCCCACGGCATAGGTGATGTTGATGGCCTGGCGGATGGCGTCGGAGCGGTTGCTGCCAGCGCCGTGATAGATCTTGCCGGTGTAGAACAGGGCCGAGCCGCGTTTCATCACGGCCGCAATGCTCTGCTCCTCAGTGTATTTCTGCTTGCGTCCGACGAACTGGCTGCCGGGGACGATGCGAGTGGCACCGTTTTCCTCGGTGTAGTCGGTCATGGCCCAGAGCAGGTTGCATTGCACCTGATAGTCGTCAGGGAAGGGGAAGAAGTCCCAGGCCAGTTCGTCCTGGTGCAGCATTTGCGCGGGCGATCCGGGGAAGACGCTGATGATCTGCGTCAGGTGCAGCTGGAAGGTCGAGGCATGTGCCAGGAACAGTTCGGTGGCGCCCAGCACGGAAGGGTGCATGACCAGCTCGCGGGCCGCCGGTGAACGAGCGATGAGCGAGCCGGTGCGCTTGGTCTGATGGCCGATGAAGTTGTCCTTGCCGTAAGCAGTGTCCTGGATATAGGGCGCCATTTCGGCGGCAATGCGATCCATCTGCTCGGCGCTGGCCAGCTCGTCGACGATCACGTAGCCGTGCTCGCGCAGTGACTGGCTGATCTGCTCGGCGGTGGCGGTAGTGGGCAGGCGGTTGAGTGTCATCAGGGTTACCTCGACGGTCGTGGCTAACAGGTCGAGGCGAGAGTAGGCAGCCCGTGAAAACGCAACAATCCATCCGAAGATGGACAAAATTTCGCGATTTCGGTGTTTTTCACGCTCTTGGTGCAATTGCCGTGGCGAAGCTCTGTTGTGGTGCTTGCAGGCTGCTTCACAGGCTTCTGGAGCACCTTTCGGACGCGGCATGTCGATTGCTTGCAGAGGCATGGCATCCACGCCTGTGTTCAACAATCCCGAGAGTGCCTGTCATGAGTACGATGCAAACGGCCAAGGGTGATCTACTGGTCAGGGAGGCCATGCACTTCAGTCGCGATTTTCTTGGCGTCAGTGGCGCCCTGTTCTATTGGGTGGATCGCCGGCGCCAGGAGATGCAGGTGCTCGAGACGCTGGATGTGCCTCCCGGATTTCTCGAACAGTACCGTCGTGGCATGCAGCCGTTCGACCCGATGTGCGTCAGCCGCATGCTGGCGCGACACGACAGCGTTGGCGTACTGAGCATTGCTCGCGAATCGCAGAACCGCGCCGAGATGCGTCACTATCAGGGCTATCTCGATACCTATGGCGTGCTCGATACCGTCGACCTGATGTTCTGGGGTGAACATGCGGCTTTTGGCGGCATCGGTTTTCTGCGAACGCTGGGCGACCCCCCGATCAAGGTCGATACGACAGGCCTGGTGGCATTGCAGCGTCTGCTGCAGGCCAGCTTCAGCGCCCATCCACATGTTCGTCAGCTGCAACTGGAGCAGCGTCTGGATGCCTGCGGCCTGAGCGTGCGTGAAAGGCAGGTCGCCGCGTTGATCGGGGCTGGAGCCTCCAATCGCGAGATCGCCGAGGCGATGAACATCACCCTGGCGACGGCCAAGACCTATGTGGTGCGTATCTTCGAGAAGCTCAACATCGACAGCCGTACCGCGCTGGTGGCGTTCATGGGGCAGCTCAACTGAGCGTTCAGTGAGCCTGGCGTGCCGCGCGGCGACGCAGGGTGCGATGGCGGCTGCCGAAGAAGAGTTGCAGAAAGGGCTCTACCAGCACGGCCGGCAGGATCGGATCGATGGTCAGGTCGTCGACCACCCGAGTGCCGCCATCGACGACTTCGATACGCCGGGCGTGGCGCCAGCGGCGCATGCCGGTCATGGGGGATTGCTCGACGAAGCCGGTGCCGGGCGTCAGCGATTGCAGGGTCAGGTGCGAGGTGCCAATGGGCAGGATGCCGAACAGCCACAGCCAACTGGTGAACAGCGGCTTGCCCGGTTCGAAAGACAGATCCTCGATGTTGCGTATGCCCTTGGGCAGGCTCATCCACAGCCAGGGATGCATCTCGGCACGCAGGCTGCGCACGTCAGTGATCCAGCGCCAGACGCATTCCGGCTCGGCGGGCAGGGTAGAGGTGAAACTCAGGTGCAGGGTCATGGGCGCAGTGAGCGCTGGTGGCTCCGGTTACACCGCCTGCGGGCGGCTGGCAGGGGGTAATCCTGCCAGCCTATGCATCCGAGGTGAAGAGGCGATTGTTCGGAAGGCTTTTGCAGTCGCTTCCCGGCGCCTAACGCAATGGGCATTGAGGGCCAGGACCGTCATGCGTAGGGTGCGCCGTGCGCACCGTGAAAGTGCTGTGCACGTTTCGGTGCGCGCGGCGCACCCTACAAGGGGTTAGCTCAGCAGCAGGGCGTCGTCGGCCAGCTTCTCGCCACGCACCTTCTCGAACATCTGCAGCAGATCCGGCACATCCAGGCCCTTGCGCTGCTCGCCGGATACGTCCAGCACCACCTGGCCCTGGTGCAGCATTACCGTACGGTCACCAACATCCAGCGCCTGGCGCATGCTGTGGGTGACCATCATGGTGGTCAGTTGCTTCTCGGCAACGATGCGTGCGGTCAGTTGCAGGACGAAATCGGCGGTGCGCGGGTCGAGCGCCGCGGTGTGTTCGTCCAGCAGCAGGATGCGCGACGGTTGCAGCGCTGCCATCAGCAGGCTGACCGCCTGGCGCTGGCCGCCGGAAAGCAGGCCGATGCGGTCGCTCAGGCGGTTTTCCAGGCCCAGGCCGAGGGTCGCCAGGCTTTCGCGGAAGCCCTCGCGCATGGAGGCACGCACCGCTCGGCCGAGGCCGCGACGCTGGCCGCGTTGCTGTGCCAGGGCCATGTTCTCTTCGATGGTGAGGTCTTCGCAGGTGCCTGCCATTGGGTCCTGGAACACGCGGGCGACACGCTGGGCGCGGCTCCAGACTGGCAGGCGGGTGACGTCCTGCTCGTCGATCATGATCGTGCCGCTGTCCACCGGCAGATCGCCGGAAACGGCGTTGAGGAAGGTGGACTTGCCAGCGCCGTTGGTGCCGATCACGGTGACGAACTGGCCGCTCGGGATGTCCAGCGACAGGCCCTGCAGTGCGCGGGTTTCAATCGGCGTGCCGGGGTTGAAGGTGATCTTGAGGTTCTGTGCACTGAGCATCAGATGTGCCTCCTGCGAGCCAGGCGTTTCTTCGCCAACGGGATGACCAGAGCGATGACTACCAGCACGGCGGTGACCAGGTTCAGATCCTGCGCCTGCAGACCAATGAAGTCGCTGTTCAGCGCCAGGGCAATGAAGAAGCGATAGACGATGGCGCCGAGGATCACCGCCAGGGTGAGGTAGAACAGGCGGCGTGCCGGCAGGATGCTTTCGCCGACGATCACGGCGGCCAGGCCGATGACGATGGTGCCGATACCCATGGAGATGTCCGCGCCGCCTTGAGTCTGCGCAAACAGCGAGCCGGCCAGCGCCACCAGGGCGTTGGAGATGGCCATGCCGAGGATGACCATGGCGCCGGTGTTGACGCCTTGCGAGCGCGCCATGCGCGGGTTGGAACCGGTGGCGCGGATGGCCAGGCCTTGCTGCGTGGCGAAGTAGCTATCCAGTGCCAGCTTGGCGCCGATCACCACTACCAGCAGGATCAGCGGACGGGCGATGTAGTCGATCAGCCACTCAGGTTGCAGCACGGTGAAGATGGTTGGCTCCATGATCAGCGGGATGTTCGGCCGACCCATGATGCGCAGGTTGATCGAATACAGGGCGATCATCATCAGGATGCTGGCCAGCAGATCCATGATCTTCAGGTGCACGTTGAGCACCGCAGTGACCACGCCTGCCAGCGCGCCGGCGGCGGTGGCGATCAGCGTGGCCAGGAACGGGTCGGTGCCATTGGCGATGAGTACGGCGCAGACCGCGCCGCCCAGAGGAAAACTGCCGTCCACGGTAAGGTCGGGAAAGCGCAGCAAACGGAAGGAAATGAATACGCCAAGCGCCACCAGACTGAAGATCAGGCCGATCTCGAGGGCGCCGAACAGGGAAAACAGGGACATAGGTTTGACCTGGTGGGTGGGTGGAAACTGAGCGGCCGCGACATTGACTGTGCCCACTGACTGTTGCGGTGGGTGGCCTGTCGCGGCGCGTTCAGTTACACCAGTACAGCTTATTCGATGATTTCAGCCGCCGAGTCCAGCAGTTCCTGGCTCAGGGTGACGCCCTGACGCTCTGCAGCCGCCGGGTTGAGGAACAGGCTGAGGTTCTCGCTGGTTTCCGGCTTGATGTCGCCTGGTTTCTCGCCGTTCAGCACGCGCAGCACCATGCGGCCGGTCTGCTTGCCATGCTCGAAGTAGTCCAGACCCAGCGCCGCGATGGCGCCGCGCTTGACGCTGTCGGTGTCGGAGGCGATCAACGGGGTGCGGGTGTCGTTACCGACCTTGACCAGCGACTCATAGGCCGAGACCACGTTGTTGTCGGTGTTGGTGTAGATCACGTCGACCTTGCCGACCAGGCTGCGGGCCGCGGAACCGACGTCGACCGAACGTGGTGCGGCGGCTTCGACCAGGGTCATGCCCATGCTCGGCAGCAGTTCCTTGAGACGGCGAACCACGACAGCCGAGTTGGCTTCGCCGGGGTTGTAGACCATGCCGACGCGCTTGGCGTCCGGCAGTACGCGCTTGATCAACTCCATCTGCTTGTCCAGTTCGAGCAGATCGGAGACGCCGCTGACATTGCTGCCGGAGGCTTCCCAGTTACGTACCAGCTGCGCTTCGACCGGATCGGTGACGGCGCTGAACAGGATCGGCGTGCTCTTGGTCGAGGCGACCAGTGCCTGGGCCGACGGCGTGGCAATGCCGACGATCACGTCTGGACGGTCACCGATGAACTTGCGGGCGATCTGCGCAGCGGTGCCAGTGTTGCCCTGGGCACTCTGGTACTGCCACTTGAGGTTCTCGCCTTCGCGGTAGCCGCCTTCTTCGAGGGCGGCCTTGATGCCGTCGCGCACCGAGTCCAGCGCCGGATGTTCGACGATGGCGGTGACGGCCACAGATTTCGGGTCGGCAGCCTGTGCGGTGGTGCCCAGCGCCAGGGCCAGGGCAGCGACGGACAGCAGTTTGTGCAGTTGCAGCATTCAGAGTTCTCCTGCCGGGCCGGTAGGCCCGGTCATCTGCTCGGCGCCTGCTCTGTGGAGCACTGGCGCCTGGTGCTAACCCCCTTGCCGTTTACGGGTGCGGGAGCCTGTTTGCTTGGCGCGATCAGAGGTTGGCGATCTTCTCGCGTTGTTCCACCAATTTGCCCAGCGCCTGCTCGGCCTCGGCCAACTTGGCGCGTTCCTTTTCCAGCACTTCGGCTGGGGCCTTGGCGACGAAGCCTTCGTTGGCCAGCTTGCCGCCAACGCGCTGCACTTCGCCCTGCAGGCGGGTGATTTCCTTGTCCAGGCGCGCCAGTTCGGCATCCTTGTCGATCAGCCCGGCCATCGGTACCAGCACTTCCATCTCGCCGACCAGGGCCGTGGCGGACATCGGCGCTTCCTCGCCGGCAGCCAGCACACGAACCGATACCAGTTTGGCCAGCTTGCTCAGCAGCGGCTCGAAGTCGGCCAGGCGGCGCAGATCCGCGTCGTTGGCGTTGGCGACGATGATGTCGATGCGCTTGGCCATGGAGATTTTCATCTCGCCACGGATCTGGCGTACGCCGAGCATCAGTTGCTTGACCCACTCGATGTCGCCTTCGGCGGCCGGATCGATGCGGCTTTCATTGGCCACCGGCCAGGCCTGCAACATGATGGTATCGCCGCTGACGCCAGCCTGGCCCTTGATGCGCTGCCAGATTTCTTCGGTGATGAAGGGCATGAACGGGTGCGCCAGACGTAGGATTACTTCCAGCACGCGCACCAGGGTGCGGCGGGTGCCGCGCTGGCGCTCGAGCGGGGCGTTCTCGTCCCACAGTACCGGCTTGACCAGCTCCAGGTACCAGGCGCAGTACTCGTCCCAGATGAACTCGTACAGGGCTTGCGCGGCCAGGTCGAAGCGGAAGGCATCGAGGTGGCGGGTCACGTCCTGCTCGCAGCGCTGCAGGGCGGAGATGATCCAGCGATCGACCGGTGACAGGTCGACGGCTTCGCCATGGATGCCGGTGTCCTGGCCATCGGTGTTCTCGATGACGAAGTTGGCGGCGTTCCACAGCTTATTGCAGAAGTTGCGGTAGCCCTCGACGCGGCCCATGTCGAACTTGATGTCGCGGCCGGTGGAGGCCAGCGCCAGGTTGGTGAAGCGCAGTGCGTCGGTGCCGTAGGCGGCGATGCCTTCGGGGAACTCGGCGCGGGTCTGCTTGGCGATCTTCTCGGCCAGCTTGGGCTGCATCATGCCGCTGGTGCGCTTGGCGACCAGCGATTCGAGGTCGATGCCGTCAACGATGTCCAGCGGGTCGAGCACATTGCCCTTGGACTTGGACATCTTCTGGCCCTGGCCGTCGCGCACCAAGCCGTGCACGTAGACGGTCTTGAACGGAATCTGCCCGGTCAGGTGAGTCGACAGCATGATCATCCGGGCGACCCAGAAGAAGATGATGTCGAAGCCGGTGACCAGCACGTCGGTGGGGTGGAAGGTCTTGAGGAAGTCGGTCTGCTGCGGCCAGCCGAGGGTGGAGAACGTCCACAGGCCGGAGCTGAACCAGGTGTCCAGCACGTCTTCGTCCTGGCGCAGGTTGGCATCGCCGAGGTTGTGCTTGGCGCGAACCTCGGCCTCGTCGCGACCGACGTAGACGTTGCCGGCATCGTCGTACCAGGCCGGAATGCGGTGGCCCCACCACAGCTGACGGCTGATGCACCAGTCCTGGATGTCGCGCATCCAGCTGAAGTACATGTTCTCGTACTGCTTGGGTACGAACTGGATCTCGCCGCTCTCGACAACCGCGATGGCTTTTTCGGCCAGCGGTTTGGTGGAGACGTACCACTGGTCGGTCAGCCACGGCTCGATAACGGTGCCGGAGCGGTCGCCTTTCGGCACTTTCAGGGCGTGGTCGTCGATGCTCCCCAGCAGGCCGGCGGCCTCGAAGGCGGCGACAATCTGCTTGCGCGCGACGAAGCGGTCGAGGCCGGCGTACTCGGCCGGCAGGCTGCCGTCGATCTCACTGTTGACGCTACCGTCGATGTTGAACACCTGAGCTTGAGCCAGCACGGCGGCGTTCTTGTCGAAGATGTTGATCAGCGGCAGGTTGTGGCGTTTGCCGACTTCGTAGTCGTTGAAGTCATGCGCCGGGGTGATCTTCACGCAGCCGGTGCCGAACTCGGGGTCGCAATAGTCGTCGGCGATGATCGGGATGCGGCGGCCCAGCAGCGGCAGTTCGACGAAGGTGCCGATCAGCGCCTTGTAGCGTTCGTCTTCCGGGTGTACGGCCACGGCGCTATCGCCGAGCATGGTTTCCGGACGGGTGGTGGCGACGATCAGGTAGTCCTTGCCGTCAGCGGTCTTGTTACCGTCGGCCAGTGGGTAGCGCAGGTTCCACAGGCTGCCTTTCTCGTCGTGGTTTTCCACTTCGAGGTCGGAAATGGCGGTGTGGAACTTGGTGTCCCAGTTGACCAGGCGCTTGCCGCGGTAGATCAGACCGTCTTCGTGCAGGCGCACGAACGCTTCCTTGACCGCCTCGGACAGACCTTCGTCCATGGTGAAGCGCTCGCGCGACCAGTCAACCGAACTGCCCAGGCGGCGAATCTGGCGGGTGATGGTGCCACCGGATTGTTCTTTCCATTCCCAGACTTTCTCCAGGAATTTCTCGCGGCCCAGGTCGTGGCGACCGATGCCTTCGGCGGCCAGCTGGCGTTCGACCACCATCTGCGTGGCGATGCCCGCGTGGTCAGTGCCCGGCTGCCACAGGGTGTTGCGACCCTGCATGCGGCGGAAGCGGATCAGCGCATCCATGATCGAGTTGTTGAAACCGTGGCCCATGTGCAGG
Organism: Pseudomonas mendocina; assembly: GCF_003008615.1. Taxonomy (NCBI): domain Bacteria; kingdom Pseudomonadati; phylum Pseudomonadota; class Gammaproteobacteria; order Pseudomonadales; family Pseudomonadaceae; genus Ectopseudomonas; species Ectopseudomonas mendocina. The sequence goes on along the minus strand of NZ_CP027657.1, from coordinate 985,443 downwards.
CTGCCGGTGACGTTCGGCGGCGGGATCATGATGGTGTAGGGCTCGCCCGAGCCCTGCGGGGCGAAGTAACCCTTGGCTTCCCAGTTCTGGTACAGGGCAGTTTCAATGGCGTGCGGCTGGTAGGTCTTGTCCATGCGCGGCGGGACCCTTTGACGGCTGATCGGAAAAGCCGGCAAGTATAGCGGGGATAGGGCTGGCGGCGTAAGGGTGAGGGCGCGGCATTCGTAGGGTGCGCCGCGCGCATCAGCGGTTCGGTTGCTTTGGTGCGCCGTACCCTGCGGTCAGGATTTGCGTGGAGGCAGCAGGCGCGGCAGGCGAGCTTCCAAGCGGCGCTTGAGTTCGGCTTCGATCTGCGGCACGAAATCGTCGATCACATCCTGCAATATCAATTGCGCCGCAGCACGCAGTTCTCCATCGAGTTGTTGCAGCTCGCGGGTACTGTCCTGCAGGCGTGGCTGCAGGGTGGCGCGCACGGGGCTCGGCGTCGGCTGGCTGATTGGCGCTGGAGCCGAGACGGGGCTCGGGGGCACGTTGAACGGTGGAGGCGGGCCGGGTGGTGCACTGACGATATCGGACAGCACGGGGATGCTGTCTGGGTCGAGCGAGTCGATCAGCAGCGGCGGCTCGTGGCTGTCCTCGCCCAGCAATTCGCGGATCGACTCCAGGTCGTGCAGCAGCTGAGCAGGTTTTTGCGGAGGTTTGGGGGTGTCCATGGCGGTCGGCACAGCGAGAAGAAGGGCAGGGGTGGCCTGTGTTGTGAGCATCAGCAGGCGCTAAAGTTCGACGCGCTTGGGATCATACCCGCGCTGGCGATAGCTGCGGAAATTCTCGCGACAGGCGTTCAGCAGTTCAGGCTGCTGGTTGACGATTTCGATGACGCGGGCAAACCGCTCGACGTTGGGCGACAGGCTACTGCCCAGATTGATCAAGACACCCTGTTCGGTGCTGGGCACTTCATCGATGCCCACGACCACGGGCGACAGCGGGGCGTCACGGTGCAGGTCATGGGGCACGAAACGCTCAGCCTTGAATTGCCAGAGCATCTCGTCGAGTTCGTCACACTGCGCCTCATCACTGCCACGAACGAACACCGGCATGCCGGCATTCCAGGCCTTCAGGGCCAACTGGCAGGCTGCGCGCAGGCGACCTAGGGCATCGCTGGAGGAGAGGACGTAGAACTCGATTCTGGGCATTGCGATTCCGCGTATGAAAAAGCGCAGCCCGGATGCAATCCGGGACGGTGGCGTCCCAGGATTGCATCCGGGCTGAGGAGTGGTCAGGCCTTGGCGCGATCCAACAGGTACTGGGTCAGCATCGGTACCGGTCGGCCGGTGCCGCCCTTGTCCTTGCCGCCGCTGATCCAGGCGGTGCCGGCGATATCCAGATGCGCCCAGTGGAAGTTCTTGGCGAAGCGCGACAGGAAGCAGCCAGCGGTGATGGTGCCGGCCTTTGGCCCGCCGATATTGGCGATGTCGGCGAATGGGCTGTCCAGTTGTTCCTGGTATTCGTCGTACAGCGGCAGTTGCCAGGCGCGGTCGTCGGCGCTTTCGCCAGCCTTGAGGATCTGCTTGATCAGCGCGTCGTTGTTGCCCATCAGGCCAGAGACATTGCTGCCCAGCGCGACGATGCAGGCGCCGGTGAGGGTGGCAATGTCGATCACCGCCTGCGGCTTGAAGCGTTCGGCGTAGGTCAGGGTGTCGCACAGCACCAGACGGCCTTCGGCGTCGGTGTTGAGGATTTCCACAGTCTGCCCGCTCATGGTGGTGACGATGTCGCCAGGACGGGTCGCACGGCCACTGGGCATGTTCTCGGCGCAGGCCAGCAGGCATACCAGGTTGATCGGCAGTTGCAGCTCCAGCACGGCCTTGAGGGTGCCAAATACGCTGGCAGCGCCGCACATGTCGTACTTCATCTCGTCCATACCGGCTGCCGGCTTGATGCTGATGCCGCCGGTGTCGAAGGTGATGCCTTTGCCGACCAGGGCGAAGGGCTTGTCGTCCTTCTTGCCGCCCTGGTAGTGCATGACGATCATGCGTGGCGGCTGCTCGCTGCCCTGGGCCACGGCGAGGAAGGCGCCGGCGCCGAGCTCCTTGAGTTTCTTCTCGTCGAGGATCTCGATCTTGAGATTCTTGTGCGCCTTGCCCAGGGCCTTGGCCTCTTCGGCCAGGTAGCTGGGGTGGCAGAGGTTCGGTGGCAGGTTGCCCAGGTCTTTGGTGAAGGCCACGCCGCTGGCAATGGCGAGGGCATGCTGCAGGCCGCGCTCGGCATCGGCCTGCTCGGCTTTGTCGATGGCCAGGGTGATTTTCTTCAGGGCGCGCGGATCAGCTTTCTTGCTCTTGAATTGCTCGAACAGGTAGGTGCCATCGGCCAGGGTTTCTACAATCAGGCGGGTCTTGCCGTAGGCGTCGCGACCCTTGACCTTGAGTTCACCCAGGGCCAAGAGTGCGTCACTGCCGCCCAGCCCCTTGAGCACGCCGTGTACGCCTGCAACCAATTTGCGCAGTTGGCGGTCGGATAGGTCGCCTTTGCCGCTACCTACCAACAGTACACGCTCGGCCTTGAGGCCTGGCAGGTTGTGCAGGAGCAGTGTTTGGCCCGCTTTGCCGGCGATATCACCGCGCTTGAGAACGGCCGACAAGGCTCCGCCGCTGGCAGCGTCCACGGCTTTGGCCGCCTCGCCCAGCTTGCGGCCTTCGCCGATGGCGACGACCAGGGTGGCGGTCTTCAGGGTTTCCGGGCGGGTCGTTTTGACGAGGAATTCCATATGAGCTGTCCCCAAGACAAAGAGTCGGGTTTGACGGATAATGGCCGCCATTTTTCGAGGGTCCACCTTAGGGTGGGCCGGCAAGTAGGTGCGGCTAGTTTGAGCGCTCGTGCCTGAGCCTGACAACCCTGGAGCGTCCGGTTTGATCGTCTTCCGTTATCTTTCCCGTGAAGTGCTGGTAACCCTCAGTGCGGTAAGCGCCGTGCTGTTGGTGATTATCATGAGCGGCCGTTTCATCAAGTACCTGGCTCAGGCTGCGCAGGGCGCACTCGATCCGGGCGTACTGTTTTTGATCATGGGCTACCGGATTCCGGGCTTTCTGCAACTGATTCTGCCGCTGGGACTGTTCCTCGGTTTCCTCCTGGCATACGGCCGGCTGTACCTAGATAGCGAAATGACCGTGCTGTCGGCCACTGGCGTCAGCCAGCAGCGGCTGACCGTATACAGCATGGCGCCCGCGTTGATCGTTGCGCTGCTGGTCGGTTGGCTCAGCCTGGGGCTGGCACCGCAAGGCGTGGCCAGCGTGGCGCGCATTCTCAATGAGCAGGATGCCCTGACTGAGCTTGATACCCTGGTGCCAGGGCGCTTCCAGTCGATGAAAGATGGTTCGCGAGTCACCTATTCACAGGAGTTGTCGGCAGATCGCAGTGAGCTGCGCGGCGTGTTCATGTCCGAGAAACGCCTTGCCGCCAGCAGTGGCGCCGAGCGCGGTATCACCGTGCTGGTGGCCGAAAGCGGGCGCCAGGAAATCCAGGCCGATGGCAGTCGCTATCTGATTCTCGAGAACGGCTACCGCTATGACGGCGAGCCGGGCGAGGCTGACTACCGCGCCATTCGTTACGACACCTATGGGGTTCTGTTGCCCAAGCCTGAAGTGGCCATCGAAGCCAGCGAGCGTGAGGCAATGCCGACTCGCGAACTGTTCGGTAGCGACGACCCGCGCATGCAGGCTGAGTTGCAATGGCGTCTGTCGATTCCGTTGCTGGTGTTCGTGGTCACCCTGCTTGCTGTACCGCTGTCCAGGGTCAACCCGCGGCAGGGGCGTTTCCTCAAGCTGTTGCCGGCAATCTTCCTCTATATGACCTACCTGGGTCTGCTGATTGCGGCTCGTGGTGCGCTCGACAAGGGGCGGTTACCCCCAGCACTTGGACTGTGGTGGGTGCATGGCATCTTCCTGGCGATAGGCTTGCTGCTGTTGTACTGGGAGCGCCTGAGCCTGTGGTGGGCCAGCCGTCGTGCGTCGGAGGTGGCCCATGGCTAAGCTGGATCGCTACATCGGCACCCAGGTGTTCTTTGCCATTCTTGCGGTGCTGGGCATCATCCTCGGCCTGGCGCTGCTGTTTGCCTTCATCGACGAACTGGGTGATCTGAACAAGGGCGATTACGGTCTGGGTCAGGCGCTTTGGTACATCCTGCTGACTGCACCGCGCCGCGCCTACGAGATGCTGCCGATGGCAGCGCTGATCGGCTGTCTGATCGGCCTCGGCAGCTTGGCCAGCAACAGCGAGCTGACCATCATGCGTGCTGCGGGCGTCTCCATCGGGCGCATCGTCTGGGCGGTGATGAAGCCCATGCTGGTGCTGATGCTGGTTGGCATCCTGATCGGCGAATACGTCGCGCCCCTCACCGAGAATCAGGCCCAGGCCGACCGCGCTCTGGCACAAGGTGGTGGTGCCGCGCAGAGTTCCAAGCGTGGTATGTGGCATCGTCAGGGGCAGGAATACGTGCATATCAACGCCGTGCAGCCTAATGGCGTTCTGCTCGGGGTGACGCGTTATCGTTTCGATGATGAACGCCGCCTGCAGGTTGCCAGCTTTGCGCGTCGGGCCGAATTCCGTGAAGGGCAGTGGATGCTGCGTAACGTGCAGACCACCTTCCTGCATGAAGACCACTCCGAAGTGGTCAAGCAGCCTGAAGAGCGCTGGGATATCGAACTCAATCCAGAACTGCTCGGCACCGTGGTGATGGAGCCCGAGGCGCTCTCGGTTACCGGGTTGTGGCAGTACATCCATTACCTGAGCGAGCAGGGATTGAACAATGCGCGCTATTGGCTGGCCTTCTGGACCAAGCTGCTGCAGCCGTTGGTGACGGGCGCGCTGGTGTTGATGGCGATTTCCTTCATCTTTGGCCCGTTGCGCTCGGTTACCTTGGGACAGCGAGTGTTCACTGGCGTGCTGGTGGGCTTCGTGTTCCGCATCGCCCAGGATCTGCTCGGGCCTTCCAGCCTGGTATTCGGTTTCTCGCCGTTGCTTGCGGTGCTGGTGCCGGCAGGCATCTGTGCGCTGGCCGGGTTCTGGTTACTGCGTCGAGCGGGCTGATATCGAAGCAATGAAAAAGCCGGCTTTCAGCCGGCTTTTTGTTGTCCGCGATTCTGATTGTGAGCGTCGGGGCTCACTTCTTGTGGATGTTCTTCGGCAACTGCACCACTCGGCTATCGGAGTAGATGTCGTGCCAGGTGCGGTGCTGTTTGTCCCAGAGCATCCAGATGAAACCCAGTCCGGCGAACAGCCATGAGCCGATGGATACGACGAAGCGGAGCAGGGCCTGCCATAGATCGATGGCACTGCCGTCGGCATTCTGGATGCGTAGCCCCCACGCCTGCATGCCCAGCGTCTGGCCGTTGTGCGTCCAGAACTTGGCGAAGAACCCGAAGAGACTCAGCAGAACCAGGCTGGCCAATACCGGATCATTGTCCAGTGCGCCGGCCTCGGCCATTGCCCGTAGCGTATCGCCGCCATGGATCAGGCGCAGAATGCCTTGCTGGTAGATCAGGGTGACCACCATGATCAAGGCTACGCCGAGCAGAAAATCATAAAAGATTGCCGCTAGGCGACGGATCAGCCCTGCCGTGGGAAAGTCTCCCTGCGGGCGTAGCGTGTGTCTTGGCATGACGGGCTCGCTGTGACGATAGAGCGGGCCATTCTAACCGCGACTTTTCTGCATGCATAAAAAAACCCCTGATAGTGATCAGGGGTTCTTCAAAGCAGCGGCGATTAGCCCAGGACTTGAACCTGGTCAGCCTGCATGCCTTTTTGACCTTGCACAGCTACGAAGCTGACTTTCTGGCCTTCTTTCAGGCTCTTGAAGCCGTTGCCTTCGATCGCGCGGAAGTGCACGAACAGATCCGGACCGCTCTCGGGAGTGATAAAACCAAAACCTTTCTCGTCGTTAAACCACTTGACGGTACCGTTCTGACGATTCGACATGTCTTTTTCCTTGAAACTAGAGTTGATGACAGCCTCTATCGCTTATTGTTAGAGGGCTGAGACTGGTTGCAAAGAGTAATAGAAGTCGAGCGGGATGTAGCGGATCTAAATGATCTGCCGCACCTGAGTCACGATTCACAGCGACCCATGCAAACAGTTGGATAACTCTACGCTAACTTTTACGCAATTGCCAACCCCTGCCCGCACCGTCGCCGGCCAGGTATTACGGGGCTTACCGAGGCAACGAGAACCCGCCGCGGCCATAAAGTTGCAACAATCGATCAGGTGGTTCTCGCCGATACGAAAAAAGCCCGCAAGACCAATGTCTTGCGGGCTTTTAATTGTGGTGCCCCGGGGGAGACTCGAACTCCCACTCCTTTCGAAAACGGATTTTGAATCCGCCGCGTCTACCGATTCCGCCACCGGGGCACAATGGCGGCGCAGTATAGGGATCGACCCAGCGTCGGTCAATCGGCGTTGTCTGTTAATGCATCCCTATACCAAACGCCAATGGCACGGCTGGCCGCATCCCGCTTTTATTGCCTCGGTGTTCGGGTGGTTGGCGCTAGAATCGCATCTGTCCTCAGAAATGCCGAGTCCGGTGTTTATATCGGTGGTGTCAGAGTCGTCATGGAGTGGGAGGGGGTGTGCTCAACGTCTTTTGCCGGGCGATCATCGCTATTTTGCTGCTGGCCCCTGCCGCCAAAGCCGGCACCCTGACCTATGCCGTTACTGACGAGAGCTGGGCACCCTACTGGATAGTCGAGGATGGGCGAGTCAGCGGTATTCTGCATGAGTTCATGCTTGCTCTGGACGAGCGATTGCCGGAGGTGTTGCAGGCCAGTCACCCGTTGCCACCGCTGCGTACCCAGAAACTGTTTCGTGAAGGCGTGCTGCAGGTTGAGTGTTGCGTGAGCAAGAGCTGGCGCAGTTCCGCCCCGCAGGTCGAAAGTTCGCTGTGGACGGTGCCCGTGCTGGAAGCGGAAGAGATGCTGATTTTTGCACCCGGTAAGCGCTTTCCGTATCGACGCCTCGAGGATTTGCGTGGTCGTTCCATCGCCACGGTACGGGGTTATGGGTATGCCGGTAGTGAGTATTTTCAGCGTAAAGATGGTGCCGATGTTCGTGCCTTGATCTACCGGGTTGCTCAGGGGCATAGCGAGGCAGGCATTCTGGATCGCTTGGAATGGCGCTACCTGCAGCATGAGAACGCGCAATTACAGGCGCTACCTTGGAATGTGGAGGAGGGGCCGGTAATCAATCGCTCGCAGCTGCGGTTGCGCTTACACCCGGCATTGGCTGGGCGGTTACAAGCGTTCAATACCGCCATAATGGCCTTGCAGCGCGATGGCACCCTGGCGCGTATCGTTGCCCGGTACGCGCCGCAGGCTCACGTGGCCGGGGCAGGGGAAATCCGGTAAGCTTTGCCACCCTGCAGAAATACCCCTCCGAATCATGCGTGTTGCCGATTTTCACTTCGATCTTCCCGAACAGTTGATCGCCCGCCATCCCCTGGCCGAGCGCCGTGCCAGTCGCCTGTTGCAATTGGATGGGCCGAGCGGCGAGCTTCGCCATGGCCAGTTCACCGATCTGCTCGGACAATTGCGTGCCGGCGACCTGATGGTGTTCAACAATACGCGGGTGATTCCGGCGCGCTTGTTCGGGCAAAAGCCGTCGGGCGGCAAGCTGGAAATACTGGTCGAGCGCGTGCTCGATCAATATCGCGTGTTGGCCCACGTGCGTTCCAGCAAATCGCCCAAGCCTGGTTCGCAGATTCTCATCGATGGTGGTGGCGAGGCCGAGATGGTCGCGCGCCACGATGCGCTATTCGAGCTGCGCTTTGCCGAGCCGGTATTGGCGTTGCTCGAACGTGTCGGCCATATGCCTCTGCCTCCTTATATAGATCGCCCCGACGACGAGGCGGATCGTGAGCGCTATCAGACCGTCTATGCCGAGAAAGCCGGTGCGGTGGCCGCTCCTACTGCCGGGCTGCACTTCGATGATGAATTGCTGGCAGCGATTCGTGCCAAGGGCGTGGACACCGCATTCGTGACTCTGCATGTCGGTGCCGGTACCTTCCAGCCTGTACGTGTCGAGCGTATCGAAGATCACCACATGCACAGCGAGTGGCTGGAGGTCGGCCAGGACGTCGTCGATGCCGTGACAGCCTGCCGGGCGCGTGGTGGACGGGTGGTGGCGGTGGGAACCACCAGTGTGCGTTCGCTGGAAACGGCTGCACGCGATGGCGAGTTGAAACCGTTCAGTGGTGATACCGACATCTTCATCTATCCGGGGCGGCCGTTTCATGTGGTCGATGCCCTGGTGACCAACTTTCACCTGCCCGAGTCGACCTTGCTGATGCTGGTGTCGGCCTTTGCCGGTTATTCCGAGACCATGGCGGCCTACCGCGAGGCGGTGGCGCAGGGTTATCGCTTCTTCAGTTACGGTGATGCCATGTTCATCACCCGCAATCCCGCCGCGCGCGGGCCCGAGGTTTGAGCATGTCGCGCACCTGTCGTATGTCCTTCGAATTGCTCGCCACTGACGGCAAGGCCCGCCGTGGCCGTCTGACCTTCCCGCGTGGCGTGGTGGAAACACCGGCCTTCATGCCGGTGGGCACCTATGGCACGGTCAAGGGCATGTTGCCGCGTGATATCGAGGCCATTGGCGCGCAGATCATTCTCGGCAACACTTTCCACCTGTGGCTGCGCCCGGGCATGGAAGTGATCAAGAAACATGGCGACCTGCACGATTTCATGCAGTGGCAGGGACCCATCCTCACCGACTCCGGTGGTTTCCAGGTGTTCAGCCTCGGCGCCATGCGCAAGATCAAGGAGGAGGGCGTGTACTTCGCCTCGCCGGTCGACGGCGCCAAGGTGTTCATGGGGCCGGAGGAGTCGATGCAGGTGCAGCGCGACCTGGGCTCGGACATCGTGATGATCTTCGACGAGTGCACGCCCTATCCGGCCGAGTTCGATGTGGCCAAACGTTCGATGGAGTTGTCGCTGCGCTGGGCCAAACGTTCCAAGGCTGCTCATGGCGAAAGCACGGCAGCGTTGTTCGGCATCGTCCAGGGCGGCATGCATGAAGAGCTGCGTATGCGCTCGCTGGAAGGGCTCTGCGAGATCGGTTTCGACGGCCTGGCCATTGGCGGTCTGTCGGTGGGCGAGCCGAAGGAAGAGATGATCCGCGTGCTGGACTTCCTGCCGCCGCACATGCCTGCCGACAAGCCGCGCTACCTGATGGGCGTGGGCAAACCCGAGGATCTGGTCGAGGGTGTGCGCCGTGGCGTGGACATGTTCGACTGCGTGATGCCGACGCGCAATGCGCGTAACGGCCACCTGTTCGTCGATACCGGTGTGGTCAAGATCCGCAACGCCGTACACAAGCACGACGATTCACCGCTGGATCCGACCTGCGACTGTTACACCTGCAAACACTTCTCCAGGGCTTATCTGCATCACTTGGACAAGTGCGGGGAAATGCTCGGCAGTATGCTCAATACCATCCATAACTTGCGCCATTATCAGCGGGTCATGGCTGGTTTGCGCGAGGCTATCGGACAGGGTAAATTGGCCGACTTCGTCGAATCCTTCTACGCCAAACGCGGTCTTCCCGTGCCGCCGCTGGACTGAATAACTGTCTCTAATTCGAGATTACAACAGGAGTGTTACATGAGCTTTTTCATCCCAGCTGCCTACGCTGACACCGCAGCTGCCGGCCCTGCCGGTAGTGGTTTCGAGTGGATTTTCCTGATCGGCTTTCTGGTCATCTTCTATTTGATGATCTGGCGTCCCCAGGCCAAGCGTGCCAAAGAGCACAAAGGCCTGATCAGCGGCCTGCAGAAGGGCGACGAAGTGGTGACCAGCGGCGGTATCGCCGGCAAAGTGACCAAAGTGACCGATGATTTCATCGTCGTCGAAGTTTCCGACAACGTGGAACTGAAATTCCAGAAGCAGGCTGTTGCAGCCGCCCTGCCCAAGGGCACGCTGAAAGCCATCTGATCTGGCTCTTGGTTTTCTATCGGCGGGGCGCATTTAGCGCCCCGCGTCATAAGCGGGTGGCTTGATTCATGCTCAACAAATACCCCCTGTGGAAATACCTGCTGATTCTGGCCGTTCTGGCCATTGGCCTGGTTTATTCCATTCCCAACCTCTACCCGGACGATCCGGCTGTGCAGATCAGTGGCGCGAGTTCCGCCCTGAGCATCGAGCAGGCCGACCTGGATCGCGCTGCCAAGGCGCTGCAGGACGCGGATATCCAGGTCAAGGAAGCCAGTGTCGACGAGCGTGGTCGTGGTGGCCTGATTCGTCTGACCCGTCAGGATGACCAATTGCCGGCCAAGGACATCGTCCGCCGTGCGTTGGGTGATGACTACGTGGTGGCACTGAACCTCGCGCAAACCACGCCACAATGGTTGCGCAACCTCGGAGCCAGCCCGATGAAGCTGGGCCTCGACCTTTCTGGCGGTGTGCATTTCCTGCTGGAAGTGGATATGGACAAGGCGCTGGATGTGCGCCGCAAGGTTTACGAAGGCGAAATCAAGACGCTGCTGCGCAAGGAACGTGTGCGCTACCGCAGCATGCCGGAGCAGGGTGGTCGCATCCAGCTGGGCTTCGCCGATACCGAGAGTCTGGAGAAGGCGCAGAGCCTGATTCGCAAGGACTTCACCGATTTCGAGCTGAGCACCGTGACGCGCGGTGGTCAGCAGGTACTGCAGTTGGCACTGACCCAGGCGAAGATCAGCGAGATTCGCGAATACTCGATCCGTCAGAACCTGACCACTGTCCGTAACCGTGTCAACGAACTGGGCGTAGCCGAGCCGCTGGTGCAGCGCCAGGGCGCCAACCGCATCGTGGTCGAGCTGCCAGGCGTGCAGGACACCGCCGAAGCCAAGCGCATTCTCGGCAAGACCGCCAACCTCGAATTCCGCCTGCAGGCCGATTTCGATGCCCCGCGTGGCGCTACCGAGAGCTTCGGCTTCCGCGAGGAAGGCCGCCCGCCGGTTCAGCTCGAGCGTGAACTGATCATCACCGGTGACCAAGTCACCGACGCTCAGGCCAGCTTCGACGAGAACGGCCGTCCACAGGTGAACATCCGTCTCGACGGTCACGGTGGCGAGCTGATGAATCGCGCTACGCGCAATAACGTCGGCCGCAGCATGGCGGTTATCTTCATCGAGCAGAAGCCGATCACGCGCTACGAGCGTCAGACCGTCGACGGTGTCGAGCAGGATGTGGCGATTTCTTCCTTCGTCGAAGAGAAGAAGATCATCAGCCTGGCGACTATCCAGTCGGCACTGGGCAGTCAGTTCCGCATCACCGGCCTCAATGGCCAGGGCGAGTCGTCCGAACTGGCGCTGCTGCTTCGCGCTGGTGGTCTGGCTGCGCCGATGTACTTCGCCGAAGAACGCACCATCGGCCCGAGCCTGGGTGCGGAAAACATCACCAAGGGTATCGAGTCGACCGAGTGGGCGATGATCTTCGTGGCCATCTTCATGGTTCTGATCTATCGCTTCTTCGGTGTGCTGGCGACCGTGGCGCTGGCGTTCAACCTGGTGCTGCTGGTGGGGTTGATGTCGGCCATCGGTGCCACGCTGACCTTGCCAGGTATCGCCGGTATCGTGCTGACCCTGGGTATGGCGGTGGACGCCAACGTACTCATCTACTCACGGATACGTGAGGAGCTGGGCAACGGCCTGTCGGTGCAGCGTGCCATTCACGAGGGCTTCGACCGTGCCTACACGGCGATTCTCGACAGTAACCTGACCACATTGCTGGTCGGCGGCATCCTGTTCGCCATGGGCTCCGGGCCGGTCAAGGGCTTCGCGGTGACCATGTCCCTCGGGATCATCACCTCGATGTTCACAGCCATCATGTTTACCCGCGGCATGGTCAACCTGATCTTTGGTGGCCGTGACTTCAAGAAGCTGTGGATCTGAGGCAAGCCATGATCAAGTCAACTATTCGTTTCATGGCGATCCGCAACTTTGCGTTCGCCATCACCGTGCTGCTGACCCTCATCGGTCTCGGTGCGTTGTTTTCCAAGGGGTTGAACTACGGCCTCGATTTCACCGGTGGTACGCTCATCGAGCTGCAGTACGAGCAACCGGCGGATCTCGAGGGAATCAAGCGCGAGTTGGGGCAGGCCGGTTATAACGACGCCATCGTGCAGAGTTTCGGTGCCACCACCGATGTGCTGATCCGTTTGTCCGGTGATGACCCGCAGCTGGGCTCGCAGGTCGCCGATGCGCTGCGCAAGATCGATGTGGATACCCGCTTCGAGCTCAAGCGTGTGGAGTTCGTTGGTCCGCAAGTGGGTGAAGAGCTGCGCGATCAGGGTGGCCTGGCCATGTTGCTGGCGCTCGGCGGCATCCTGCTGTACCTGGCCTTCCGCTTCCAGTGGAAGTTCGGTGTCGGTGCCGTCGCCTCGCTGGCGCATGACGTGGTGATCACGCTGGGTGTGCTGGCATTCTTCCAGGTGCCTTTCGACCTGACCGTGCTGGCTGCGGTGCTGGCGATGATTGGTTACTCGCTCAACGACACCATCATCATCTATGACCGTATTCGCGAAAACTTCCGCATGCTGCGCAAGACCGGCCTGGAGGAGAACATCGATATCTCCGTGACCCAGACGTTGTTGCGTACCATTGCCACCTCGCTTTCCACCTCCTTGGCGCTGGTCGCGCTGCTGGTGTTCGGTGGCGACGTGTTGGCGGCTTTCGCCCTGACCCTGCTGGTCGGTGTTGTGGTTGGTACCTATTCTTCGGTCTACATCGGCGCTACCGTGCTGATCTGGCTGAAGCTGGGCGTGGAGGATCTGATCCCTCCGGCAGTCGAAGCTGAGGCAGACGACGGCCGTCCATAGGGTGTGACGCGCTTCATGAAAGAACGCAAAAGCCGCGGCGAGTCGAACTTGCCGCGGCTTTTTGCTGTCCTAGGCAGGGAGAAGGGCGCGAGTCGCCGAGCCTAGGAGACACAAAAATGAATAAATCACTGTTGGTAGGTGCCGTACTGGGTGCTGTTGGTGTGACCGCTGGTGGTGCTGTCGCCACCTATAGCCTGGTCGATCGCGGCCCGGACTATGCTGAGGTGCTGGCCGTCACTCCGATCAATGAAACCGTGAAAACCCCGCGGGAAGTCTGCAAGGACGTGGCCGTAACCCGTCAGCGTCCGGTGCAGGATCAGCATCAGATCGCGGGTACCGCCATCGGCGCCATCGCTGGTGGTCTGCTGGGTAACCAGGTCGGTGGTGGCACTGGCAAGAAGATCGCCACGGTAGCGGGTGCGGTCGGCGGTGGTTATGCCGGTAACAAGATTCAGGAAGGCATGCAGCAGCGCGACACTTACACCACTACCGAAACCCGCTGCAACACCGTGACCGATACCAGTGAGAAGCTGGTTGGGTACGACGTGAAGTATCAGCTGGGCGAGAAGATCGGCAATGTGCGCATGGATCGCGATCCGGGCAGCCGTATTCCGGTCAACAAGCAAGGTGAACTGGTGCTGGTGCAGCAGGCACAGTAAGAAATACAGAGCAATAAAAAACGCCCCTCGGGGCGTTTTTTATTGGCTGCGATTCGTGCTCAGCGCTTCATCGAGGGAGCCAGGTGTGGCTGGATTGCAGTCAGTACGGCCTTGAAGCATTTGGTGTTGCCGGCAACGATCTGGCCCTTCTCAAGGAATTCGTGGCCGCCAGTGAAGTCGCTGACCAGGCCGCCTGCTTCCTGAATCAGCAGGGCGCCTGCGGCCATGTCCCATTCGGACAGACCGAATTCCCAGAAAGCGTCATAACGGCCGGCTGCGACGTAGGCCAGATCCAGGCTGGCGGCACCGGCGCGGCGTACGCCGGCGGTCTGGCCAACCAGGCTGCGGAACATGCCCAGGTAGTTCTCGAGGTTGTCCAGTTGTTCATTGCGGAACGGGAAGCCGGTGCCCAGCAGTGCGCCGTCCAGGCTCTTGCGGTTGCTGACGCGCAGACGACGACCGTTGAGGGCGGCGCCACGGCCCCGGCTGGCGGTGAATTCTTCCTGGCGAACCGGGTCGAGGACGATGGCGTGCTCGAGGCGGCCGCGGTATTTGCAAGCGATGCTAATGGCGAAATGCGGAACGCCGCGAATGAAGTTGGTGGTGCCGTCCAGCGGATCAATGATCCACTGATAGTCAGCGCCTTCGCCGCTGCCTTCCAGTACGCCGCCTTCCTCGCCGAGGAAGCTGTGGGTCGGGTAAGCCTTGCGGATGGCCTGGACGATCATCAGTTCGGCGGCCTTGTCGACCTCGGTGACGTAGTCCTTGGCATCCTTCTCGTCGACCGAGATGACATCCAGGCGCTCAATGGAGCGAAAGATCATTTCACCGGCGCTGCGGGCGGCGCGCAGGGCGATATTCAGCATGGGCTGCATGGGTGGTTCACCTGGGGCGTTAAAGAAAGCCGGCCATGTTAGCAGAAAACCGTTGCCGATGAAGCGCCGTCTGTACCCCGCATGGCAATCACGCAAGGGCTTGGGTAAGATCGTTGCCCCCTAATCGTTTCTGAGAGTGTCTGCATTGCTGGACAATATTCGCGTCGTTCTGGTGGGCACCAGTCATCCGGGCAATATCGGCGGTGCTGCGCGGGCGATGAAAAACATGGGCTTGTCGCGCTTGGTGCTGGTCGAGCCGGAAGATTTTCCCAGTAGCGATGCAGTTGCTCGCGCATCCGGTGCGACCGATGTGCTGGATGCTGCTCAGGTGGTTGGATCGCTCGAAGAGGCGCTGGTCGGCTGCAATCTGGTGATTGGCACCAGTGCCCGTGATCGGCGTATTCCCTGGCCCTTGCTCGATCCGCGTGAGTGCGGTGTAACCAGTTGCGAGCAGGCGGCTGCGGGTGGTGAGGTGGCGCTGGTTTTCGGTCGTGAATACGCCGGCCTGACCAATGAAGAGCTGCAGCGATGTCAATACCACGTGCATATCCCGTCCAATCCGGATTTCAGTTCGCTGAATCTGGCGGCTGCAGTGCAGGTGCTGGCCTATGAAGTGCGCATGGCCTGGTTGGCTGCTTCGAGCCTGCCAACCAAGGTGGAAAAGCTGGAAGCCACGGCGATGCTCAATTCCCAGGCGGCGACGGCGGATGAGCTGGAATCTTTCTACGGTCATCTGCGGCGCGTGCTGGTGATGATCGGTTTTCTCGATCCACAGAAGCCACGACACCTGATGACTCGCCTGCGTCGTTTGTATGGGCGCAGTGCGGTGAGCAAGTTGGAAATGAATATCCTGCGCGGCATTCTCACCGAGACCGAGAAAGCCGTGCGCGGAGAGCCTCACAAGCAGGGGAAGTCTGATGTTTGAACGCATGCGAGAAGATATCCAGAGCGTATTTCACCGTGACCCGGCGGCGCGCAACGCCTTCGAGGTGGTGACCTGCTATCCGGGTCTGCACGCCATCTGGTTGCATCGTGTGGCGCACGCTCTATGGCGTTCGGGTTGGAAGTGGCTGGCGCGGGTGGTGTCCAATTTCGGTCGCTGGCTGACCGGTATCGAGATTCATCCGGGGGCCAAGATCGGGCGGCGATTCTTCATCGATCACGGTATGGGTATCGTCATCGGTGAGACGGCCGAGATCGGTAACGATGTGACGCTGTACCAGGGCGTGACTCTTGGCGGAACCAGTTGGAACAAGGGCAAACGCCACCCGACGCTGGAGGATGGCGTGGTGGTCGGGGCCGGGGCCAAGGTGCTGGGGCCGTTCACCGTCGGTGCGGGGGCCAAGATCGGCTCCAACGCAGTGGTGACCAAGGCGGTGCCGGCTGGTGCAACGGCGGTGGGTATTCCTGGCAAGATCATCGTCAAGTCAGATGACGAGCAGGAGGCCAAGCGTCAGGCCATGGCCGAGAAGATCGGCTTCGATGCCTATGGTGTCGGGCAGGACATGCCGGATCCGGTTGCGCGCGCCATTGGTCAACTGCTCGACCACCTGCAGGCGGTGGATGGGCGTCTGGAGGATGTGAGCAAGGCGCTGGCGTCGATGGATTGCGACTATCGTGCCAGGGCTCTGCCGGCCTTGCGTGATGAGGACTTCGCCGAGGTCTGCAAGGGTCAGGGCGATAAGCCGGCAGCCTGATGCGTGGCGGGGTGGTCTCTGCTATCATCCCGCCTCCCTTCGCGGTCAATCCTGAGTAAATCAATAGGTCTTATAGTTGACTTAAATACTCGGAAATTGCATACTTCGCCGCAATTCAGTGATTCGTGGTAGAGCCATGCGACTGACCACCAAAGGCCGTTACGCCGTTACCGCCATGCTTGATCTGGCGCTGCACGCGCAGCATGGGCCTGTCTCCCTAGCCGACATTTCAGAGCGACAAGGCATCTCCTTGTCCTATCTGGAGCAGCTGTTCGCCAAGTTGCGCCGTGGCAACCTGGTTTCCAGTGTGCGTGGCCCGGGTGGCGGCTATCAGCTGTCGCGCGATATGGGTGGTATCCAGGTGGCTCAAGTGATCGATGCGGTCAATGAGTCTGTGGATGCCACGCGTTGCCAGGGGCAGGGTGATTGCCACTCTGGCGACACCTGCCTGACTCATCACCTGTGGTGCGATCTCAGTCAGCAAATTCATGAATTCCTCAGTGGCATCAGCCTGGCCGATCTGGTCGCGCGTCGTGAGGTTCAAGAGGTCGCGTTGCGCCAGGATCAGCGCCGCTGCAATGGCAGGACGCCGCGCCTGGATAAGATTGAAGCGTCTGCCATCGAATGAGCAGGGCGTTTGCCTGATAGGAGAAACCCAATGAAATTGCCGATTTATCTCGATTACTCCGCAACCACGCCGGTAGATCCGCGCGTTGCGCAGAAAATGAGCGAGTGCCTGCTGGTCGACGGTAATTTTGGCAACCCGGCGTCGCGCTCCCATGTGTTTGGCTGGAAGGCCGAAGAAGCGGTGGAAAATGCCCGTCGCCAGGTCGCCGAGTTGGTCAATGCCGATCCGCGCGAGATTGTCTGGACCAGTGGTGCCACCGAGTCTGACAACCTTGCTATCAAGGGGGTTGCGCACTTCTACAGCAGCAAAGGCAAGCACATCATCACTTCCAAGATCGAGCACAAGGCGGTGTTGGATACCACCCGCCAGCTTGAGCGCGAAGGCTTCGAAGTAACTTATCTGGAGCCGGGCGAAGACGGTCTGATCACGCCGGCAATGGTTGAGGCTGCGTTGCGCGAGGACACCGTTCTGGTGTCGCTCATGCACGTCAACAACGAAATCGGCACCATCAATGACATCACTGCCATTGGCGAGCTGACCCGTTCGCGCGGCGTGTTGCTGCATGTCGATGCGGCGCAGTCCACCGGCAAGGTGGAAATCGATCTGGAAAAGATGAAGGTCGATCTGATGTCCTTCTCTGCTCACAAGACCTACGGCCCGAAAGGCGTCGGCGCCCTGTACGTACGTCGCAAGCCGCGCGTGCGCCTGGAGGCGCAGACCCATGGTGGTGGTCATGAGCGTGGCATGCGTTCGGGCACCCTGGCGACTCACCAATGCGTCGGCATGGGCGAGGCCTTCCGTATCGCCAAGGAAGAGATGGTCGCGGAAAACCAGCGCATCGCTGCTCTGCGTGATCGTTTCTACCGTCAGCTGGAAGACATGGAAGAGCTGTACGTCAACGGCAGCCTGACTGCTCGTGTGCCGCACAACCTCAACCTGAGTTTCAACTATGTCGAGGGTGAGTCGCTGATCATGGCGCTCAAGGACCTCGCCGTATCGTCCGGCTCGGCCTGCACCTCGGCTTCCCTGGAGCCGTCCTATGTGCTGCGCGCCCTGGGTCGCAACGACGAACTGGCGCACAGCTCGATTCGCTTCACCTTCGGCCGCTTCACCACTGAAGAAGAGGTCGACTACGCCGCTGCCAAGGTTCGTGAGGCCGTGGACAAGCTGCGCGAGTTGTCGCCCCTGTGGGATATGTTCAAAGAAGGTGTCGACCTTTCCACCGTGGAATGGGCAGCACACTAAAAGCTGCCGAGGCGGATCGCTCGGTTTCCAGCGATCCGCCGGAGAGCGGCACCTGATGAGAGAGGAAGTACACCATGGCATACAGTGACAAGGTCATCGACCACTACGAGAATCCGCGCAACGTCGGCAAGATGGATGCCGAGGATCCGGACGTCGGCACCGGCATGGTCGGCGCGCCGGCCTGCGGCGACGTGATGCGCTTGCAGATCAAGGTCAGCGAGAGCGGCGTGATCGAAGACGCCAAGTTCAAGACCTACGGCTGCGGTTCCGCCATCGCTTCCAGCTCCCTCGCTACCGAGTGGATGAAGGGTAAGACCCTGGATGAAGCTGAAAGCATCAAGAACACCCAGCTTGCCGAAGAGCTGGCGTTGCCGCCAGTGAAGATCCACTGCTCTGTGCTCGCCGAGGACGCCATCAAGGCGGCCGTGCGTGACTACAAGCAGAAGAAAGGCTTGCTCTGAAACGAGGTTTGTAATGGCCATCACCATGTCTGAAGCTGCTGCCCGTCACGTGCAACGCTCCCTCGATGGGCGTGGCAAAGGTGCAGGTATTCGTCTTGGCGTGCGTACCACGGGTTGTTCCGGTCTGGCCTACGTGCTCGAGTTCGTTGATGAGCTGGCGGCCGAGGATCAGGTTTTCGAGAGCCATGGCGTCAAGGTGATCATCGATCCCAAGAGCCTGGTGTATCTCGATGGCACTGAGCTGGACTTCGTCAAGGAAGGCCTCAATGAGGGCTTCAAGTTCAACAACCCCAACGTGCGTGGCGAATGCGGCTGCGGTGAGAGCTTCAACGTCTGATGGGTAATCCCTGCCATTTCGCGCTGTTCGACCTGCAGCCAAGTTTTCGCCTCGACCTCGATCAGTTAGCTGCGCGTTACCGCGAGCTGGCGCGCCAGGTGCACCCGGACCGCTTCGCTGACGCCGGTGAACGTGAGCAGCGCGTGGCGCTGGAGCGATCGGCCTGTCTCAACGAGGCCTATCAGGTGTTGAAGGTGCCTTCACAGCGCGCGCGATACTTGCTCGCCCTGCGCGGTCCCGAGCTGCCGTTGGAAGTGACGGTGCAGGATCCGGACTTCCTGCTGCAGCAGATGGAGCTGCGCGAGGAGCTGGAAGAACTGCACGACGATGCCGATCTGGCGGGTGTTGCTGCATTCAAGCGCCGCCTCAAATCTGCGCAGGAGCAGCTCAACGAAAGCTTCGCTGTTTGCTGGGACGATGATGCCCGGCGCGAGGAGGCCGAGCGCCTGATGCGCCGCATGCAGTTCCTCGACAAGCTTTCCCATGAAGTGCGCCAGTTAGAAGAGCGCCTCGACGATTAACCTGTGGGTTGCTCCGGCAGCCCGCCTGATGATTTCAAGACGACCATGGCCTTATTGCAGATCGCCGAGCCAGGACAGAGCCCACAACCTCACCAGCGTCGGCTGGCGGTGGGTATCGACCTGGGTACCACCAATTCTCTGGTCGCTGCAGTGCGTAGCGGGCTGGCTGAGCCGCTCCCTGATGCGGCGGGCAAGGTCATTCTGCCATCGGCAGTTCGCTATCACCCCGATCGTGTTGAGGTGGGCGAGTCCGCCAAGCTGGCGGCTGCCAGCGACCCGTTCAACACAGTGCTGTCGGTCAAGCGTCTGATGGGGCGTGGTATCGCCGATGTGCATCAGCTTGGCGAGCAATTGCCTTATCGCTTCGTCGTTGGCGAGTCGCACATGCCCTTCATCGAGACGGTGCAGGGGGCGAAGAGCCCGGTCGAGGTGTCGGCAGATATTCTCAAGGCGCTGCGTCAGCGCGCCGAGCAGGTTCTGGGTGGCGAACTGGTTGGTGCGGTGATCACCGTGCCGGCGTATTTCGACGATGCCCAGCGTCAGGCCACCAAAGACGCGGCGCGACTTGCCGGCCTGAATGTCCTGCGTTTGCTCAATGAGCCCACGGCAGCAGCTGTCGCCTATGGCCTGGATCAGAAGGCCGAGGGCGTGGTCGCCATCTATGACCTGGGTGGCGGCACATTCGATATTTCCATCCTGCGCCTGACCGGTGGTGTGTTCGAAGTGCTGGCGACCGGTGGCGATAGCGCACTGGGTGGCGATGACTTCGATCATGCCGTGGCGGACTGGATCATCCAGCAGGCCGGTATCTCCAGCGATCTTGATCCGGCTGCTCAGCGTAGCCTGCTGCAGGCCGCCTGTGCCGCCAAGGAGGCACTGACGGCCGCTGATGAGGTCGAGCTGAGCTATGGCGACTGGCGTGGCAGGCTGTCGCGCGAGCAGTTCGAAGCACTGATCGAACCGATGGTCGCGCGCAGCCTCAAGGCTTGCCGGCGCGCCGTACGTGACTCGGGCGTCGAGCTGGACGAAGTGAGCGCGGTGGTCATGGTGGGCGGCTCTACACGTGTGCCGCGCGTGCGTGAGGCCGTGGGTGAATTGTTCGGACGTGCGCCGCTGACCAATATCGATCCGGATCAGGTGGTGGCGATTGGCGCCTCGATTCAGGCCGATACGCTGGCCGGCAATCAGCGTGGCGATGGCGAAGAGTTGCTGCTGCTGGATGTGATACCCCTGTCGCTCGGCCTGGAGACCATGGGCGGGCTGATGGAGAAGGTGATTCCTCGCAACACCACTATCCCGGTGGCGCGCGCGCAGGAGTTCACGACCTACAAGGATGGCCAGACGGCCATGATGATTCACGTGCTGCAGGGCGAGCGCGAGCTGATCGCCGACTGTCGTTCCCTGGCGCGTTTCGAGCTACGCGGCATCCCGCCGATGGTGGCTGGGGCAGCGAAGATTCGCGTGACCTTCCAGGTGGACGCCGATGGCCTGCTTAGTGTGGCGGCCCGTGAACTCGGTTCCGGTGTGGAGGCGAACATTCAGGTCAAGCCGTCCTATGGGCTGACCGATGGCGAAATCGCCCGCATGCTGCAGGATTCCTTCCAGAATGCTGGAGACGATAAGGTTGCGCGGGTTCTGCGTGAGCAGCAGGTCGATGCTCAGCGTCTGATCGAGGCTGTCGAGGCTGCATTGCAGGTCGATGGCGAGCGTTTGCTGGATGCCGAGGAGCGCGAGGTCATCGAGCTGCAAGTGCAGGAGCTGCGTGATTTGCTCGCTGGTAACGATGGACTTGCCATCGAGCGGCAGACCAAGCGCCTGTCGCAGGTCACCGATGCCTTTGCTGCTCGTCGTCTGGACTCCACCGTGAAAGCCGCGCTGGCCGGGCGCAATCTGAATGAGATCGAGGAATAACTGATGCCGCAGGTGATTTTTCTGCCCCACGAGAGATTTTGCCCGGAAGGCCTGGTAGTCGAGGCAGAGCCGGGTATCTCGATTCTTGAGTTGGCGCACGAGCACCATATCGAGATGGAAAGTGCCTGCGGTGGTGTGTGTGCCTGCACCACGTGCCACTGCATCGTCCGTGAAGGTTTCGATTCGTTGAACGAGGCGGATGAGTTGGAAGAGGACTACCTGGACAAGGCGTGGGGCCTCGAAGCTCAATCGCGCCTGGCTTGTCAGGCCATCGTTGGTGAAGAAGACATCACCGTCGAGATTCCGAAATATTCGCTTAACCATGCAGCTGAAGCGCCGCACTGATCAGGAAGTATCATCATGAGCCTGAAATGGGTCGATGTATTGGAAATCGCCATCCAGTTGAGTGAGCAGAAGCCGGATGTCGATCCGCGCTATGTGAATTTCGTCGATCTGCGTAGCTGGGTGCTGGCTCTGCCGGAGTTTTCCGACGACCCGCAGCGTGGTGGTGAGAAGGTGCTCGAGGCGATCCAGGCGGCGTGGATCGAAGAAAACGATTGAGCTCAGGCGCCTCAGGGCGCACGCCCTACGCTTTTGACCGGAACCCGCGTATAATTCGCGGGTTTAATTTTTCGCTTTAACCCATAGTTTCTGGAGCTTCACATGGCCGTTCAACGTACTTTCTCCATCATCAAGCCTGACGCCGTTGCCAAGAACGTCATCGGTGAGATCACCTCCCGTTTCGAAAAGGCCGGCCTGCGTGTCGTAGCTTCGAAGATGGTTCAACTGTCCGAGCGCGAAGCAGCTGGCTTCTACGCCGAGCACAGCGAGCGTGGCTTCTTCAAGGATCTGGTTGCTTTCATGACTTCCGGCCCGGTCATCGTTCAGGTTCTGGAAGGTGAGAACGCCGTTGCCAAGAACCGTGAGCTGATGGGCGCCACCAACCCGAAAGAAGCTGCTGCTGGCACCATTCGCGCCGATTTCGCCGTTTCCATCGACGAGAATGCCGTACACGGGTCGGATTCCGAAGCCTCCGCTGCTCGCGAGATCGCTTACTTCTTCTCCGCTACCGAGCAGTGCGCGCGCATTCGCTAATTACAGCGAATGATGCGAGGGTGAAACCATGACCAATACCACCGGCAAGATCAACCTGCTGGGCCTGACCCAGCCGGAAATGGAAAAGTTCTTCGAGTCCATTGGCGAGAAGCGCTTCCGTGCCGGCCAGGTAATGAAGTGGATTCACCACTTTGGCGTCGATGATTTCGCCGCCATGAGCAACGTTGGCAAGGCCTTGCGCGAGAAGCTCGAGGCCTCTGCCGAGATTCGCGGCCCGGAAGTGGTCAGCGAAAATATTTCCGCCGATGGCACGCGCAAGTGGGTGGTGCGGGTGGCGTCCGGCAGCTGTGTTGAAACCGTATACATCCCGCAGAACGGCCGCGGCACTCTGTGTGTGTCGTCGCAGGCCGGCTGTGCACTGGATTGCAGCTTCTGCTCCACCGGCAAGCAGGGTTTCAACAGCGACCTGACCAGTGCCGAGATCATCGGCCAGGTATGGATCGCCAACAAATCCTTCGGCAGCGTGCCGGCGAAGATCGACCGTGCCATCACCAACGTGGTGATGATGGGCATGGGTGAGCCGTTGCTGAACTTCGACAACGTCGTCTCTGCCATGCAGATCATGATGGACGATCTCGGTTATGGCATTTCCAAGCGCAAGGTGACTTTGTCCACCTCCGGCGTGGTGCCGATGATCGACAAGCTGGCCGATGTGATCGACGTGTCCCTGGCGCTGTCACTGCACGCGCCCAACGACGAACTGCGCAACCAGTTGGTGCCGATCAACAAGAAGTACCCGCTGGAAGTGCTCCTGGCGGCGTGCAAGCGCTACATCTCCAAACTCGGTGAAAAGCGTGTGCTGACCATCGAGTACACCTTGCTCAAGGGCGTCAATGATCAACTCGAGCACGCTGAGCAGATGATCGCACTTCTCGCCGATGTGCCTTGCAAGATCAACCTGATTCCGTTTAATCCATTCCCCTTCTCGGGATACGAGCGGCCGAGCAATAACGCTATTCGCCGCTTCCAGGATCTGTTGCACAAGGCTGGCCATAACGTCACGGTGCGCACGACGCGTGGTGACGATATCGATGCTGCCTGCGGTCAGTTGGTTGGCCAGGTCATGGATCGTACCCGCCGCAGCGAGCGTTATATCGCCGTGCGCCAGCTGGGTAGCGAGGCGCAAGAGCCTGCTGCCGCTGTCAACCGAAATTGAAGAGAGGATGCCTATGACTTTGCGCCCCGCGCTGCTATTGCTCGTCGTCAGTCTGCTCGGTGGTTGCGTGACCACTGGCGATGTCGACCCCATGCGTACGGCGGAAGGGCGTGAAAAGGCGCGTGACTCTTATGTGCAACTGGGGGTCGCGTATATCCAGCAGGGCGACACCCAGCGTGCCAAGGTGCCGCTGAAGAATGCGCTCGATCTGGATCCGTCCAATGCTGACGCCCATGCCGCACTGGCCATGGCCTTCCAGCTGGAAATGGAACCGAAACTGGCCGATGAACATTTTCGCAAGGCACTGTCCCAGCGTCCGAAAGATGCGCGCCTGCTGAACAACTACGGTGGCTTTCTGTTCGAGCAGAAGCGTTATCAGGACGCCATGAATACCTACCTCAAGGCTGCCGAGGACACTCTCTATCCGGAGCGCTCCCGGGTTTTCGAGAACTTGGGGCTGACGGCGTTGCAGTTGAAGCAGCGTGAGCAGGCCAAGGAGTATTTCCAGCGTGCGTTGCGTCTGAGCAGTCGCCAGCCACGTGCATTGCTGGAAATGGCTGTGTTGTCCTACGAGGACAAAGAATACGTGCCGGCTCGCAGTTACTACGACGGTTACAGCGAGATGGCGCCGCAGAATGCTCGCAGCCTGCTGCTTGGCGCGCGCCTGGCCGAGGTCTTCGAAGATCGTGATCGGGCGGCTAGTCTCGGGCTGCAATTGCGACGCCTGTACCCGGCTTCTCAGGAATATCAGCAATACGTTTCGGGGCAAAAATGAAAACGGCACATAGCGAAGTGACACAGCCAATGCCGAACAATCCAGGCGAAAGCCTGCGTCAGGCCCGCGAGATCAAAGGGTGGAGCGTTGCCGAGGTGGCAGTGCAACTCAACCTGACGCCACAGCGTCTAGCCCAAATCGAGGCAGGTGCCTTCGACAAGCTGCCGGGTACGACTTTCGCTCGCGGTTATATCCGTGCTTACGCCAAGTTGCTGGAGCTGGATCAGAATCGCCTGGTGGTGGAGTTCGATCAGTTCACCGGTACCGATTCGGCCGGCAGTAGCGTGCACAGCCTGGGCCGTATCGAAGAGCCGGTACGCTACTCGCAGAGCATTCTGCGCCTGGTGAGCTTCCTGCTGCTGCTGGCGTTGGTCGGCGCCGGTTTTCTCTGGTGGCAGGATCAGGGGCGCCCTGTTGCCAGCCTGGCCGATCTGGGCTTGGAGCATGTGGAAGTGGATGGCGCTGATGGCACTACCCAGGTTCACTCGTTGGCCGAGCCGGAAGATCAGGCCGTGGTCGCTGCCCAGGGTAACGAGCAGAGCAGCCCTCTGTTGCTGTCGATAGAACCGGGCGAGGCGCCGGAAGTTTCCAGTGATGGCCAACAGTCTGCTAGTGAGCCGACTACTGCTGATTCCACTGCTGCTGCCGTGCCAGAAAGCCAGGCAGCACCTGCGCCGACTACTCCTGCTGCAGAACAGGCGCCGGCAACCTCTGCTGTTCAGCCGGCAGCACCTGTTGCGGTCGCTGCTGGACAGGGCGCGCTGAACATCCAATTCACCGCCGATTGCTGGACGCAGGTCACCGATGCCGATGGCAAGGTGCTGCTGAGTGCGCTCAAGCGTAGCGGTGAGCGTATCGAGCTGAGCGGCAAGGCTCCGCTGGAGCTGCGCCTGGGCTTCGCCCGGGGCGCTCAGGTCAGCTACAACGGCGAGAACGTCAACGTTGCACCGCATATGACTGGCGAAACCGCGCGCCTGAAACTGGGGTTGTAAATCATGCATTGCGAATCGCCGATCAAGCGCCGACTGTCGCGCAAGATCTGGGTTGGCTCGGTACCGGTGGGCGGCGATGCGCCGATCGCGGTGCAGAGCATGACCAACACCGACACCAATGATGTCGCCGCTACCGTGGCGCAGATTCGTCGTCTGGAAGATGCTGGCGCCGACATCGTGCGCGTTTCCGTACCGGACATGGATGCTGCCGAAGCTTTCGGGCGGATCAAGCAGCAGGTGCGTGTACCGCTGGTGGCGGATATCCACTTCGATTACCAGATCGCCCTGCGGGTGGCTGAACTGGGCGTCGACTGTCTGCGCATCAACCCCGGCAACATCGGTCGTGAGGATCGCGTCAGGGCGGTGGTCGAGGCCGCGCGCGACAAAGGCATCCCGATCCGCATCGGCGTTAACGCCGGTTCGCTGGAAAAGGATCTGCAGAAGAAATACGGCGAGCCGACTCCCGCGGCACTGGTCGAGTCAGCTCTGCGCCATGTCGAACACCTGGATCGCCTGAATTTTCCCGACTTCAAGGTCAGCGTGAAGGCTTCCGACGTGTTCATGGCGGTGGAGGCCTATCGACTGCTGGCCAAGCAGATCGAGCAACCGCTGCATTTGGGCATCACCGAAGCTGGCGGTTTGCGTTCGGGCACGGTGAAGTCCGCCGTGGGGCTGGGCATGCTGCTGGCCGACGGAATTGGCGATACCATCCGCATCTCGCTGGCCGCTGACCCGGTGGAGGAGATCAAGGTCGGTTTCGACATCCTCAAATCCCTGCGTCTGCGTTCGCGTGGCATCAACTTCATCGCCTGCCCGAGCTGCTCGCGGCAGAACTTCGATGTGGTCAAGACCATGAACGAGCTGGAAAGCCGCGTAGAGGATCTGCTGGTGCCGCTGGACGTTGCCGTGATCGGCTGCGTGGTCAACGGCCCTGGTGAAGCCAAGGAGGCGCATATCGGTCTCACTGGCGGTAGCCCGAACAACCTGGTCTACATCGACGGCAAGCCGGCATCGAAGCTGACCAACGAAAATCTGGTGGATGAGCTGGAGAAGCTCATCCGCGACAAGGCAGCCGAAAAAGCTGCCGCCGATGCCGCTGTGATCGTGCGCGGCTGAATTGCTGCGTTTTAAGGATTCTTTGTGAGCAAGTCTTTGCAAGCCATTCGTGGCATGAACGATATTCTGCCGGAGCAGACTCCTGCCTGGCGCTACCTGGAAAGTACTCTGGTCAGCCTGCTCGATGGCTATGGCTACAAGGAAATCCGTCTGCCCATCGTCGAGTACACCGAGCTGTTCGCCCGCGGTATTGGCGAAGGCACCGACGTGGTCGACAAGGAGATGTACACCTTCCGCGACCGTAACGAAGAATCGCTGACCCTGCGTCCCGAAGGAACCGCCGGCTGCGTGCGTGCCGTGCTCGAGCATGGTTTGTCCGGTGGTGGCCAGGTGCAGAAGCTATGGTACGCCGGTCCGATGTTCCGCTACGAGAAACCGCAGAAGGGGCGTTATCGCCAGTTCCATCAGGTGGGCGTGGAAGCCTTCAACTTGCCGGGGCCTGACGTCGATGCGGAGTTGATCGTGCTCACCTGGCGTCTGTGGAAGCAGCTCGGCCTGTCCGACGCAGTGACCTTGCAGCTCAACAGCCTGGGCTCCAGCGAGGCGCGTGCCGCCTATCGTGACGCTCTGGTGGCCTACCTGCAGGAGCGTTTCGATCAGCTCGACGAAGACAGCCAGCGTCGCCTGACCACCAATCCGCTGCGCATCCTCGATAGCAAGAGCGAGAGCACTCAGGCCGTTCTGGTCGGTGCGCCGGTTCTGGGTGACTATCTGGACGAGGAGTCGCTGCAACACTTCGAAGGGGTCAAGGCGCGCCTGGATGCCGCTGGCATTCGTTACCAGATCAACCAGAAGCTGGTACGTGGCCTGGATTACTACAATCGCACCGTATTCGAGTGGGTCACCGACAAGCTGGGATCGCAAGGTACCGTCTGCGCCGGTGGCCGTTATGACGGCCTGGTCGGGCAGCTCGGTGGCAAGCCGACACCTGGCGTAGGTTTCGCCATGGGGGTGGAGCGTCTGGTACTGCTGCTGGAGACTCTCGAGCTGCTGCCGGCCGAGTTGAACCGCGCCGCCGACATCTACATCTGCGCATTCGGTGAGCCGGCCGAGCTGGCGGCACTGTCGCTGGCCGAGCGGATTCGCGATGCCATTCCCGGCATTCGTCTGCTGGTCAACGCCGGTGCCGGTAGTTTCAAGAGCCAGTTCAAGAAGGCCGACAAGAGTGGCGCACGCTATGCGCTGATTCTGGGGGACGACGAATTGGCAGGGCGCGTGGTAGGTTTCAAACCGCTGCGCGACGACAGTGAACAACAAAGCGTTGCCTGGGATGCTCTGGCCGAGCATCTTGCAGCCTGCCTGGCGCAGGCTTGAGCATCCGAATAGCTTAGGAACAGGGTTAAACATGCAGACCGAAGACGAACAGATCGCGCAACTGAAGGACTGGTGGGAACGCAACGGCAAGCCTTTGCTGGCCGGTGGCGTATTGGCGCTGGTAGCGGTATTCGGCTGGCACGCCTGGCAGAAACATCAGGTCAACCAGTCGCAGGGCGCTTCGATGCTCTATCAGCAGTTGCTGGAAACCGCCCTGGATCCGGCAGGCAAGCCTGATGCGGCCAAGGTTGCGGATCTGGCCGGCAAGCTCAACAGCGAATATGGCGGCAGCCATTACGCTCAGTACGGCAATCTGTTCGTTGCCAAGGTCGCTGTCGAAGCCGAGCGCCTCGATGATGCTGCCGTTGCGTTGCAGGCCGTAGTCGACAAACCGGCCGACGCGACGCTGGGCGAGATGGCCCGTCAGCGTCTGGCTCGCGTACTGGCTGCCCAGGACAAGGCTGACGCCGCGCTGAAACTGCTCGACGGCAAGGTCGAGGACGCTTTCCTCGCCAGCCGTGAAGAACTCAAGGGCGATCTGCTGGTACAGCTGGGTCGCAGCGATGATGCGCATGCCGCCTATCAGAAGGCCAAGGATGCGCTGGCAGACGACGCCGCTGTGGGCGGCCTGCAGATGAAGCTGGACGACCTGGCAAAAGGGGATGCGTGACGTGATGCGTTGGAAGAATGCCGCACTGCTGGCCCTGGCCGTTCTGGCCGTGGGTTGCAGCAGCAATAGCAAGAAGGAACTGCCGCCCGCCGAACTGACCAAGTTCGACGCCGAAGTCGAACTGCGCACCGAGTGGAGCCGCTCCGTCGGTGACGGCCAGGGCGACACCTTCAACATGCTGGTTCCGGCCATTGATGGCGAGGTCATCTATGCCGCCGATGTCGAAGGGCTGGTCATGGCCATGGATCGCACCAGCGGCAAGGTGATCTGGCGCAAGAAGCTCGATATTCCGGTTTCTGGCGCCATTGGCGTTGGTTACGGCCAGGTATTGCTGGGCACGCTCAAGGGTGAAGTGATCGCCTTGGACTCCAGCGATGGCGAAGAACAGTGGCGCTCGCGCGTGACCAGCGAAGTACTGGCCGCGCCTGCCAGCAATGGCGACATCGTCGTGGTGCAAACCCAGGACGACCGTCTGATCGCTTTCGATGCCAGCACTGGTAGCCAGCGCTGGATCGTCGAGAATACTCCGGCCGTGCTGACCCTGCGTGGTACTGGCGCTCCGCTGGTGACCAACCGCCTGGTTGTCGCTGGCCTGTCGAGCGGCAAGGTGGTCGCAGTCGATGCGCAGCGTGGTCTGCCAGTCTGGGAGCAGCGTATCGCCATTCCGCAGGGCCGCTCCGAACTGGAGCGCGTTGTCGACATCGACGGCGGTCTGCTGTTGTCCGGCGGCACCGTCTACGCGGTGAGCTACCAGGGCCGTGTTGCGGCGATGGATCTGGAGTCCGGTCGCGTGCTCTGGCAGCGCGAGGCATCCAGCTCGGTCGGCGTTGCTCAAGGCTTCGGCAACGTCTACGTCAGCATGGCCAGCGGTACCGTCGAAGGTATCGACGAGCGCAGCGCTTCGGCCCTGTGGAGCAACGACTCGATGGCGCGTCGCCAACTGTCGGGCCCGGCGGTGTTCTCCAGCTATGTCGCCGTGGGTGACTTCGAGGGCTATCTGCACCTGCTGAGCCAGGTCGATGGTCGCTTCGTCGGCCGTACCCGCATCGACAGCGACGGACTGCGCGCCCAGCCTCTGGTGGTGGGTGACTGGCTGTACGTCTACGGCAATAGCGGCAAGTTGGTGGCACTGACCATCAAATGAACCGACTATGCTGCATCCAGACCTGAAGTTTGGGTGAAGCATGCGCAACAGATTCCGGCCGCTGCCCCTGCAGCGGCCTTTGCATTTTCTGAATTAACCGAGTGGAGAGCCTGATGGTTCCCGTAATTGCCCTGGTGGGCCGGCCGAATGTCGGCAAGTCCACACTCTTCAATCGCCTGACCCGCAGCCGCGACGCCATCGTCGGCGACCTGTCCGGTCTGACCCGCGACCGCCAGTACGGCGAGGCGAAGTGGCAGGGGCGCACCTATATCGTGATCGACACCGGTGGTATTTCCGGTGACGAGGAAGGCATCGACGCGAAGATGGCCGAGCAGTCGCTGCAGGCCATCGAAGAGGCTGATGCCGTGCTGTTCCTGGTGGACGCGCGCGCAGGCATGACCGCTTCCGACCAGATGATTGGCGAACACCTGCGCCGTCGTAACAAGCAAAGCTTCCTGGTGGTGAACAAGGTCGACAACCTTGACGTCGACTTGGCCCGCGCCGAGTTCAGCCCAATGGGCATGGGCGAGCCACTGGCGATTGCCGGCGCGCATGGCCGTGGTATCACCCAGATGCTCGAGTCCGTACTCGGTACCTTCCCCAAGGATGCCAGCGAGCCGGAGGAGGGCGCTGACGAGGAGGACGTGCAGGAAGGCCAGGAAGCCAAGCGCATTCCAGGGCCGAGCGAGAAGGATGGCATCAAGCTGGCCATCATCGGTCGCCCCAACGTCGGCAAGTCGACCCTGGTCAACCGCATGCTCGGCGAAGAGCGGGTGATCGTCTATGACCAGGCGGGCACCACCCGCGACAGCATCTACATCCCTTTCGAGCGTGACGACGAGAAGTACACCCTGATCGATACCGCCGGCGTGCGCCGCCGCGGCAAGATCTTCGAGGCGGTGGAAAAGTTCTCGGTGGTCAAGACGCTGCAGGCCATTCAGGACTCCAACGTCGTGGTGTTCGTCATGGATGCCCGCGAAGGTGTGGTCGATCATGACCTGAACCTGCTCGGCTTCGTGCTGGAAAGCGGCCGCGCGCTGGTCATCGCCCTGAACAAGTGGGACGGCATGGATCAGGGCCAGAAGGACTATGTGAAGACCGAGTTGGAGCGCCGGCTGTTCTTCGTCGACTTCGCCGATATCCACTTCATCTCGGCACTGCATGGCACCGGCGTGGGCCATCTGTACAAGTCGGTGCAGGCCTCGTTCAAGTCGGCTATCACCCGTTGGCCGACCAGCCGCCTGACGCAGATTCTCGAAGATGCCGTCAGCGATCACGCACCGCCCTTGGTCAATGGCCGTCGCATCAAGCTGCGCTATGCCCACCTCGGTGGTGCCAACCCGCCGTTGATCGTGATCCACGGTAACCAGGTCGATGCCGTACCGCGTGCCTACACCCGCTACCTGGAAAATACCTACCGACGCGTGCTCAAGCTGGTTGGTACGCCGATTCGCATCGAGTACAAGGGCGGCGAGAACCCCTACGAGGGCAACAAGAACACCCTTACGGATCGCCAGGTGAACAAGAAACGCCGCCTGATGAGCCACCACAAGAAGGCCGAGAAAAAGCGCAAGGACAAGCGCAAGTAATATCGGCCTCGCCCTGCCCGGTGGAGTTGCGCTGGGCAGTGCATAAGCTTCTTCCGCCTTTTCATAAGCCGCGCGGGTGCCGCGCGCGCCGTGCTTCGGCTATCCTCGCGGCTTGATTTATCCCCGCAGGAAGTCGCGATGCTCGCCAGCAAACTGCCTAACGTCGGCACCACCATCTTCACCCGCATGTCCCAGCTCGCTGCCGATGTTGGCGCGATCAACCTGTCTCAGGGTTTTCCCGATTTCGACGGCCCGCAGGCGTTGCGCGAGGCGGTAGCGCGTCATGTGCTGGAAGGTCGCAATCAGTATTCGCCGATGACCGGTCTGCCCAGCCTGCGTCAGCAGGTGGCGGCCAAACTGGCGCGCAGTTACGGCGTGCAACGTGACGCCGACAGCGAGATCACCATCACCCCCGGCGCCACCGAGGCGATCTTCTGCGCTGTGCAGGCGTTGATCCGTGCCGGTGATGAAGCCATCGTTCTCGATCCCTGCTACGACAGCTACGAACCTTCGGTGGAGCTTGCAGGCGGGCGTTGCGTGCATGTGCCGCTGGCCTTGCCGGCGTTCGTCATCGACTGGCAGCGTCTGGCCGATGCGATCACGCCGCGCACCCGGCTGATCTTCCTCAATTCGCCACACAACCCGAGTGGGGCACTGATCTCGCGGGCTGACCTGGATCGTCTGGCCGAGCTGATTCGCGGGCGCGATATTCACCTGATCAGCGACGAGGTCTACGAGCACCTGATCTATGACGGTGCCCATCACGCCAGCGTGCTGGCCCATGAGGAGCTGTATCAGCGTGCCTTCGTGGTCAGCTCCTTTGGCAAGACCTACCACGTCACTGGGTGGAAGACCGGTTACGTGGTCGCGCCGCCAGCGCTGACTGCCGAGCTGCGCAAGATTCACCAGTATGTCAATTTCTGTGGTGTTACTCCGTTGCAGCATGGCCTGGCTGATTTCATGGCTGCGCACCCCGAACATGTCGAAGAGCTGCCTGCGTTCTATCAGGTCAAGCGCGACCTGTTCTGTGACCTGCTGGCCGGCTCGCGATTCACCTTCACTCGTGCGCCGGGCACCTATTTCCAACTGGCTGACTATTCGGCTATCCGCCCCGATCTGGACGACGTGGCCATGGCCGAGTGGCTTACCCGTGAGCATGGCGTAGCAGCCATTCCTGTGTCGGTGTTCTATCAGTCGGCGCCACAGGATTTGCGCCTGGTGCGTTTCTGCTTCGCCAAGCGTGAGGAGACCCTGCGCCAGGCCGCCGAAAAACTGTGCATGGTGTGATGGGTAGGGCGGGTGCAACCCGCCTCTGAGGTGTTGGCGGGTTTCACCCGCCCTACGGTGAGCGAGGCCCCAATGAACAACAAATCCGATCTCGAACTGGCACTGATCCAGACCACGCTGGTCTGGCACGATCCGGCCGCCAACCGCGAGCACTTCCAGGCCTTGCTGGAGCAGGCGCGGGGCGCCGATCTGGTGATCCTGCCGGAGATGTTCTCCACCGGTTTTTCCATGGAGTCGGCAGCACTGGCCGAGTCCGAGGATGGCCCCACCAGCAGTTGGCTACGCGAACAGGCGCAGCGCATCGATGCAGTCGTCTGCGGCAGCCTGATCATCCAGGCTGCTGATGGCAGCTACCGCAATCGCCTGCTCTGGGCACGCCCCGACGGTACGTTGGCGCATTACGACAAGCGTCATCTGTTCCGGATGGCCGGTGAGCACAAGCATTACAGCGCTGGCGATGTGCAGGTCGTGCTGGAACTCAAGGGCTGGCGTGTGCGTCCGCTGATCTGCTACGACCTGCGCTTTCCCGTGTGGAGCCGTGATGCTGGCGGTACTGATCTTTTGCTGTATACCGCCAACTGGCCGGGCGCGCGCCGCCTGCACTGGAACCGCCTGCTACCGGCGCGGGCCATCGAGAACCTGTGCTATGTCGCGGCTGTGAACCGTGTCGGTCAGGACGGCAAGGGCCATGGGTATACTGGCGATTCCCAGGTGTTGGATTTCCAGGGTGAGGCGCTGCTGACGGCAGGCGATGGCGATGGCGTGTTCCGTGCCCGGTTGTCCAGCGAGGCGCTGGCGGCTTATCGCGAGCGCTTCCCGGCGTACCTGGATGCCGATGTTTTCACCATGAACTGATCAGGAGCTACATGACATGGACGTACAACAGAGCAATCCCTTCCAGACGCCGCAGGCGGATCTGCAACAGACCACTACCAATCAGGCGCCGCTGTACAGCATCGCTGGCGTCGGCCTGGCGACATTCATCGGTACGCCGCTGGCTGGTGCCTGGCTGCTGGCGCACAACCTGCAGCTGCTCGGCAAGGCGGATCGGGTGGCGATGGTCTGGGGCGTATCCATTGCGCTGCTGCTGGTCACCTTGGTGCTGGCCTTCGTGCTGCCGGAAGAAGTGCCTGCACTGCCTTTCGCCATCGCGCAGCTCATGGCGATGATCATGCTGGCGAAGAACCTGATGGAGGCCGAACTCAAGCAGCACACCGAGGCTGGAGGCATGTACCTCTCGAACTGGCGTGCAGCGGGTATCGGCCTGTTGTTCACTTTGGCCGTGGCCGCATTGATGTTCGCGGTGCTGATGATCTTCGATATCTGAACGCCGTATTCCCGGATGCTGGCTTGAGTCCGGTGGCGATGCTCCGTGTGCACCTGTGTCGATGATCTCGGATCTTCGGTGCGCACGGCGCACCCTATGCAGCTTGCAGCATACGAAAACGCCGGGCATTGCCCGGCGTTTTCATGTGTGGCGCAAGCGAATCAGGCCGCTTGCGACTCGGTCTGGCTCAGCGCACGGTTCAAGGCGCTGAACAGGGCGCGGAAGCTCGCGGTGGTCAGGTTCTCGTCGATGCCGATACCGTGCAGGGCGCGGCCACCGTTGACGCGCAGCTCGATGTAGGCCGCGGCCTTGGCGTTGGCGCCGGCACCAATGGCATGCTCGCTGTAGTCCATGACTTCAACGGCGACCGGCAGGGCAGCGGCCAGGGCTTCCAGCGGGCCCTTGCCAATGCCGCGCCAGTGGTGGCTCTCGCCGGCTTCGACGACTTCCACGTCTACCGCGCTGGTGCCGTTCTCTTCCTGCAGGCGGTGACCTTTCAGGGCATAGGGGCTGCGTGCTTGCAGGTACTCGGTTTCGAGCAGTTGATGGATCTGCGCGGCTGTCATCTCAAGGCCGAGGCGGTCGGTTTCACGCTGTACCACCTGGCTGAACTCGATCTGCATGCGGCGCGGCAGGCTGATGCCATATTCCTGCTCGAGCAGGAAGGTGATGCCGCCCTTGCCGGACTGGCTGTTCACCCGAATCACTGCCTCGTAGTCGCGGCCGATGTCGGCCGGGTCGATCGGCAGGTATGGCACTTCCCACAGGGCGTCTTTCTTCTGCTGGGCGAAGCCCTTGCGGATGGCGTCCTGGTGCGAGCCCGAGAAGGCGGTGTGAACCAGGTCGCCGACGTACGGATGGCGCGGGTGTACCGGAATCTGGTTGCAGTCCTCGACCACTTTGCGCACGGCGTCGATGTCGGAGAAGTCCAGCTCCGGGTCGACGCCCTGGGTGTAGAGGTTCAGTGCCAGGGTTACCAGGCAGACGTTACCGGTGCGCTCGCCGTTGCCGAACAGGCAGCCTTCGACGCGATCGGCGCCGGCCATCACCGCCAGTTCCGAGGCCGCGACGCCAGTGCCACGGTCATTGTGGGTGTGCACGCTGATCAGCACGCTGTCGCGGCGGTCGACGTGGCGGCCGAACCACTCGATCTGGTCGGCGTAGTTGTTCGGCGTGGCGCACTCGATGGTGGCCGGCAGGTTGAGGATCAGCTTGTTCGCCGGGGTCGGCTGGAACACGTCGATCACCGCGTTGCACACCTCGACGGCAAAGTCGATCTCGGTGCTGCTGAACACTTCCGGCGAGTACTCGAAGCCCCACTGGGTTTCCGGCGCGGCGTCGGCCAGGCGCTTGATGGTGGTGCCAGCAGCTACGGCGATGGCTTTGACGCCGGCCTTGTCCTGATTGAAGACGATCTTGCGGAAGCTCGGCGCGCAGGCGTTGTAGTAGTGGACGATGGCCTTCTTGGCGCCTTTGAGCGACTCGAAGGTGCGCTCGATGAGGTCGTCACGGGCCTGGGTCAGTACCTGGATGGTCACGTCGTCCGGGATGTGGCCGCCTTCGATCAACTCGCGGACGAAGTCGAAATCGGTCTGCGAGGCAGACGGGAAGCCCACTTCTATTTCCTTCAGGCCCACGGCGACCAGGCACTTGAAGAAGCGCATCTTCTTCTCGGCATCCATCGGCTCGATCAGCGACTGGTTGCCGTCGCGCAGGTCGGTGGACAACCAGATCGGTGCCTTGTCGATGATCTTGTCCGGCCAGGTGCGATCCGGGATCTGGATCTGGGTGAAGGGGCGGTACTTCTTCGACGGGTCTTTGAGCATGGTCATGAGTCAATCCTGAAAGCGAGGGCCTCTATGGGCCGTGCTGAAAAATAAAAACAGAGAAAAGGTGGGGAATTCGGGGTCGGCAGACCCTAGCGCAGTCGTTGAGAGACCAGGCACAGGTTGGCGTGTTGCCTGAGGATGATGAGGGTCTGCGAGATATTCATGGAGCCAACCCTAACCATTGAGGAAAAAGCTGGCAAGCATGTTGGAAAAATTGGTGAAAAAAAGCGGATTGGATGGTCTGGCGATTTTTTGTTGCTGCCTTTTTCGCTTATTCAACTTTTCATTGCGTAGTGCTGGCGTGCTTGTGAAGGCGGTTGTAAGCCAGCCTGTTGGCGGTGTTCATCGCAACAAGCTGGCTCCTGAAAAGCGGGAATCTGGTTCCCGTTGGCGTCAAGGGGCTGGCTGCAGCGTCGGACGCAGCTCGCGCATGTCCGCACCGCTCGGGTGTTGGAACACGCGCAGGCCGAACTCGGGGAGGATGGCCAGCAGGTGGTCGAAGATATCCGACTGGATGCCTTCATAGGCATTCCAGGCGATGGTGTTGGTGAAGCAGTAGATTTCCAGCGGCAGGCCGTCGGCGGTCGGGCTGAGCTGACGCACCAGCAGGGTCATGTTCTGGTGAATGTTCGGATTGTGCCGCAGGTAGTGTTCGACGTAGGCGCGGAAACTGCCGATGTTGGTGATGCGGCGGGTGTTGACCGCTTCCTTGCCGTGTTCGGCCAGCTTGGTGTTCCAGTCCTGCAGTTCCTGGTCCTTACGGTCGAGGTACTCGTCGAGCAGCATGAAGCGGCGCAGGCGGGCGATTTCCTCGTCGCTGAGGAAATGCACGCTGGTTTGATCCAGATACAGCGCACGCTTGATCCGGCGTCCGCCGGATTCCTGCATGCCGCGCCAGTTCTTGAACGGGTCGGTGATGAAGCGCTTGGTCGGGATGGTGGTGATGGTCTTGTCCCAGTTCTGCACTTTCACCGTGTGCAGGGCGATGTCGATCACATCGCCGTCGGCATTGAGCTGGGGCATTTCCACCCAATCGCCGACACGCACGATATCGCTGGAGGAAATCTGTACGCTGGCCACCAGCGACAGCAGGGTGTCCTGGAAGATCAACATCAGCACCGCAGCCATGGCACCGAGGCCGGACAGCAGGATCAACGGCGAGCGGTCGATCAACGTCGCCACCATGAGGATGGTGGCGATGGCGAAGATGGCGATCTTGATCACCTGCAGGTAGCCTTTGATCGGCTTCAGGTGCGCGTTGGGGCGACGCTGGTAAAGGGTGTTGAGGATGTCCAGCAGGGCGCCGATGGCCAGTGCGATGGTCAGCACGATGAAGGCGCCACAGACGTTCTGCGTCACCGTTACCACGGCTTCCGGCATGCCTGGCACTACGGCCACGCCGGAGGAGAGCACCAGCGCCGGCACGATGTTGGACAGGCGCTTGATGATGCCGCTTTCCTTGATCTGGCCGTGGCGGCCCAGGGCGGTCGCGCCGACCACGCGGTAGATGGCGCGTACCAGAATACGTTTGACGATCCAGTTCGACAGCCAGGCGGCAACGATCAGGGCGAGGGTGGCGGTGAGGGTGAGCAGTTCAGGCTGTTCGTTCAGCCAACCCATCCAGGTGTTGAGCTCATTCGGCATTTCCGACTCCGAAGCAGGCAGTGAGGAAAGGCCGACGCTACAGGGCCGGCCATCTGAGCCGCCGTACCCTAGCAAAAATATGCCGTTAACCCAAACGGCAGGTGTTGCGCGCTACGTCGGTTCAGGGCTTGAACGCGCCGATAAAGATCGCCGGATCGACTCGCGCATCGTTGAGGCTGACGTTCCAGTGCAGGTGAGGGCCGGTGGCGCGACCGGTCGCGCCGACCTTGCCGACATGGCCGCCTCGGGCGATTTCGTCACCCAGCTTCACGTCGATTTCCGATAGGTGGCAGAACATGCTGATCAGCCCCTGGCCGTGGTCGAGGAACACCGTTTTGCCGTTGAAGAAGTAATCGCCGATGAGGATTACCTTGCCGGCCGCCGGCGCCTTGATCGGTGTGCCGCGGTTGGCGGCGAAGTCCAGGCCCGAGTGCGGGTTGCGTTCCTCGCCGTTGAAGAAGCGACGCAAGCCGAATGGGCTGGACAGCGGGCCGTTGACCGGCCTGTCGAACATCAGGTTGCTTGGTTGGCGCGCACTGAACTGCTGGTAGGCGCGGGTCTGCTCTGCCAGTTCGCGTTCGATGCGTTTCAGGTTGGCGGCGTTGGGCGTGACCTGTTGCTGGTTCTTGATGGTGATGCGCTGCTCGGTGTAGTGCTTGGCGCCGACCTGGAAGCTTAGTTTCTGGCCGCCTTCGACCTCTACCTGCTGGCTGCCCGGTTTGACGTTGAGCGGAATACCGACGACGGCGATCCAACGCTGGCCGTCCTCGTGCACGGTGAGCACCGGTTTGCCCTGGTAGCGCACCTTCGGTGCCTGTGCCGGGTTGCCCAGATCGACCACCGCAACACCACCCGGCACCGGTTTGTTCAGCAGGCGGGTGATGAAGCCTTCGGCGTGAGCGGGGATGGCAAGGCATAGGGCCAGCAGGCCGGCGAACAATTGCGTGCGGGTAAGGCTGGACATCGGTTCTCAATCCAGGAGCGACAGCGTCGCCGGTTGTATGTGGTTGTCTTCGACGCGCACGTCCAGCTCGCCTTCGCTCAGGCGCGCCTTGAGGCGTTGGCCCGGCTGGGTCTGCGCGGCGCTGCGCACCGCATGGCCGCGTTCGTCGAGGAGGATGCTGTAGCCACGGCCCAGGGTGGCCAGTGGGCTGACGATCTGCAGTTGCGCGGCCAGTGCACCCAGTTGTTGGCGCTGGCTGCGTAGCTGGCCGTGCATGGCACGTGGCAGGCGCGCGGCCAGGCCGTCGAGGCGCTGGCGCAGCAGCGCCAGGTTGTGCCCCGGATGCTGGGCGGCGAGACGAGCGTCGAGGCGGGCCAGGCGTTCTCGCTGATTGGCGAGTTGCTGGTTGAAGGCGCGGCGCAGGCGCATGTCCAGGTCGTCAAGGCGCTGCGCCTGCTGGCGCAGGCGTTCTCCAGGGTGACGCAGGCGCTTGCTCACGCCGTCCAGGCGCAGGCGTTCGCGGGCCAGACGGCCTTGCATCTGCAGCACCAGGCGCCGCTGCAGGTTGTGCAGGCGTTGCACCAGTTCGCTGCTGTCCGGCGCCAGTAATTCGGCGGCGGCCGAAGGGGTTGGCGCGCGCACGTCAGCGACGAAGTCGGCGATGGACACATCCGTCTCATGACCTACGGCACTGACGATGGGGGTCACACAGGCCGCCACGGCGCGGGCCACGGCTTCCTCGTTGAAGCACCAGAGGTCTTCCAGCGAGCCGCCGCCACGGGCCAGGATCAGCGCGTCGAAACCTTGCGCATCGGCGTGTTGCAGGGCTCGGACGATCTGCGCGGTGGCCTCGCGCCCTTGTACGGCAGTGGGGATCAGGTTCAGCTCCACCTGCGGTGCGCGACGGCGGAAAACGCTGATGATGTCGCGGATCACCGCGCCGGTGGGCGAGGTGACAATACCGATACGTTTCGGATGGGCGGGCAGGGCGATCTTGCGCTCGGTGGCGAACAGCCCCTCGGCGCCGAGCTTCTCCTTCAGTGCCTCGAAGGCCAGGCGCAGTGCGCCGTCACCGGCAGGCTCCACCGCATCGAGAATCAGCTGATAGTCGCCGCGCCCCTCGAACAGCGAGACCTTGCCGCGAACCTTAACCGCCAATCCGTCGCGCAGCGCCTGGCGTACGCGCGCAGCGTTCTGCCGGAACAACGCGCAGCGCACCTGGGCCTGGCTGTCTTTCAGGGTGAAGTAGATGTGGCCGGAGGCCGGGCGGGCGAGGTTGGAGATTTCCCCCTCGACCCAGATGCCGGAGAACACGTCCTCCAGCAGCAGGCGGGCGCGGTTGTTGAGCTGGCTGACGCTGAGCACCTCGCGGTCGAGGTTCAAGCGAGCAAAGGGATCATTGATCATGGGCCGGCATGATAAGCCGAGAGGTGCACGGGCGCGACCCTGCTCAGCTGTCTTCGAGCAGGCGATCAAGCAGCCAGGCCGCCACTGGGCCGAGTTCGCGTTGCCGCGACCAGATGGCGTCCACTGTCACCCGTCGTGGCCAGCCACTGCAGGGTAGTTCATGCAGGCTGCCGAAACTGTAGGTGTCGACCAGTTGCCGTGGCAGCTCGGCCCAACCGAAGCCCAGACGCGCCATTTCCAGCAGCATCAGATAATCCGGCGCGGCCCAGCAGCGTCCGCCGCTGCCGGGCAGATCGTCGGTGTTCGCATCGTCATGGGCGACGCTGCTCAGGCGTAACAGGCGCCAATGCGACAAGTCTTCCTGGCGCACCTGAGCCAGCTGGCTCAGCGGATGATCCTTGGCGACGAACAGGCCGAACTCGCTGCTCATTTCCAGGCGGGCGTGGGCGATATGCGGCGGGTAGGTCGGTTGTGCACCGAGCAGGCCCAGTTGTGCGCGGCCCTGGGTGACCAGATCGAGCACGTCGGCCTGTTCGGCGATCAGGCTTTCGAACTGCAGATCGGGGAAGCGCTGATCCAGCTCCTGCAGGCGTACTTCGTATTGTTTCGGCTGGTAGGCGTCGGACAGCGCCAGGGTCACGCGCGCTTCCTGGCCTCTGGCCAAACCGGCCGCATGTCGCGCCAGGCGGTCACTGGCACACAGGACTTCTTCTGCGTGGGCGAGCAGGCTGGCACCGGCTTCGGTCAGTTGCAGATGGCGGGGGCCGCGTTCGAACAGGGCCACGCCCAGGTCGATTTCTAGGCACGCCACGGCTTCGCTGATGGTCGACTGGCTTTTGCCCAGGCGCCTGGCGGCAGCGCTGAGCGAGCCACAACTGGCCGCTTGGGCGAAAGCTTGAAGCGATTCGGGGGAAATATTCATATCGGTTTTGCCGATGGCTGCTGCTTTTTGGTTGGCTGGTTTTCCGATGATCATAGCCCTCGTCGTCATTTATCACGAGGTTCGTTTCATGACTCAGCCCCTGCCGCGCTCCCTGCGTGAGCGCATTGGTCACTCCCTGGCCTTCGAAGCCATTGCTGTGCTCATCTGCGCGCCGACCATGGCCTGGTTCATGGATAAGCCTTTGCTGCAGCTCGGCGCCTTGACCCTGATGTTCTCCACCGTCGCCATGCTGTGGAACATGCTGTTCAACTACCTGTTCGATCGCGCACAGAGTCGATTGGGCTTCGAACGCGGCCTGTGGGCACGGGTCTGCCATGCGCTGCTGTTCGAGGGTGGCCTGGTCGTCATGCTGGTGCCGTTGGCGGCCTGGTGGCTGTCGATCAGCCTGCTTGAGGCGTTGCTGCTGGATATCGGGCTGATCCTGTTCTTCCTGCCCTACACCATGGCATTCAACTGGATTTACGACGTGCTGCGTGCCCGCTTATTGGCGCGACGTGAGGCCCAGACCAATGCTGCGATCTGTCGCGGGGCTTGATTTGCCGGCGGCAGCGCCTAAGCTGCCGCCCTTTCCTTGCCAGCCGTTCGAGCACCATGACCACGCAACTGATCCTAGTCCCGCAGATTTCCACGCTTCCCGCCCACGAGGAAAAGGCACGGGCCATGCTGCGCTGGTTGGTCAAGCGCGAGATCGTCGAGGCGCTGCCGACCACCTGTGGCCAGGGCGGCAACGGCATGGCCTATGCCATCGGGCCCGGCGCTCGGCGCATCGCCAAGCAACCCGAGTTGCTGCCCTATGGGCAGTCGCACAATGGCCTGGAAATCATTACCCATCGCTGTATCTATATGCCAACGCGTGGTTTTCTCGAGGAGGCGGGCTGCGCCGAATGTCGCAAGGAAGTCGGCGTGCCGTTGTTCGATAGCCTGGAAGTGTGGTGGCCAGGGGAAACCGACAACTTCACCTGCCCGGAATGCGGGCATGAAGATGACATCAATGGCTTCCTGTTCCTGCAGCCGTGCGGTTTTTCCAACCTGGGTTTCATCTTCAACGGTTGGATGGATGCCGGCCTGCGCCCGGCGTTCGTCGAGGAGTTCGGCGAACGCCTGGGCTTTGCAGTGAGGCAGGTGCGGGTCGACGATCCGGCCTGAGTCAGAACTCGACGCTGGCGGAAAGGCGTACCTCGCGCGGCTCGCCGACTGCGACACGCAGATTGCCGCCGCTGGACGGGTAGTAACGCTCGTCGAACAGGTTGCGTACGTTCAGTTGCAGGCGAGTCTTCTCGCCGAGCAATTGGCTGTCCCAACTGATGAAAGCATCGGCCACCGTGTAGCTGTCCAGCCAGAAGTTGTTGCCATTGTCGCCGGCGCGCTCGCCGACATAACGCGCGCCGCCCCCCAGCCGCCACTGACCGAATTGCTGTGGCAGGTTCAGGTGATGGGTGAGGTAGAGGCTGGCGATGTTACGCGCAGCGTTGACCAGCTCGTTGCCTTTGTTGGCCGGGTCATCGAGGATTTCCGTATCGGTGTAGGCGTAGCTGCCGAGCACTTCCCAACGCTCGCTGAGGCGGCCGGTAATATCCAGCTCCACACCACGCGAGCCGACCTTGCCTGCCGCTTCCGAAACGTTGTTGTTACTTACCACCACGTTCTCTTTCTCGATATCGAACAGCGCCAGGCTGGCGCCGATACCTTGCGGCAGGTCGAGTTTTACGCCCAGCTCGTAGCTGCGACCCTCTTCGGGGTCGAAGGCCTGGCCGGTAGTGGCGTCCGAGGCATTGGGTACGAAGGAGCGGCTGTAGTTGCCGTAGAAGGCCACGTGGTCGTTCAGTTGGAAGACCAGGCCGCCGAAGGGCAGGAAGGTGGTGTCGTGGCGGTCGGTTGGGCGGACGTAGGTGGCTCCTCGTCCTTGCTCGACGAGCTGCTCGAAGCGCTGATAACGGCCACCGAGAACCAGAATCCACTGGTCGTTCAGGTGCCAGTTGTCCTTCGCGTAGATCGAGCGTGAATGCAGCTCGTCGCTGCGATCACTTTGCGCCGGATTGAGCAGCGAAGGTGCGGCGAGGTTGCCGTATACCGGGTTGTAGATATTGAAGCTTCCCACTGCCGGGCCGCGCCAGGTGTCGCCACGGAAGTTGTCGACTCGCTCGGTGTCGGCACCGATCAGCAGGTCATGACGCTGGCCGAAAAGGTCGGAATTGCCGATCCAGTCCCAGGCCAGGTATTGGGTCTGGTTGTCATGTTCGCTGCCATCGGAGCGGCGGCTCATTGCTCCCGTGCTGGCATTGAGCACGTTCGGCCGCGCTTCGGCATAGTCGTAACGCTCGTTGTTCCAGCCGTAGGTGAGGCGCGTCGACCAGTCGTCGCTGAGCT
Organism: Pseudomonas mendocina; assembly: GCF_003008615.1. Classification (NCBI taxonomy): domain Bacteria; kingdom Pseudomonadati; phylum Pseudomonadota; class Gammaproteobacteria; order Pseudomonadales; family Pseudomonadaceae; genus Ectopseudomonas; species Ectopseudomonas mendocina. The sequence continues at coordinate 942,653 of NZ_CP027657.1, read as the reverse complement.
GATACTCCGCGGTGGCGGTGAGCAGTTCGTCGATGCCTTCTGCCTTCGACCAGCTCTCGCCGAAGCGGTCGTTGTAGGACACCTTGGCGGGCTTGTCATTGATGATCACCGTGCCGCGATCCACCGGGGTGCTGTATTCCTTGTATTCGTAGGCGATGTTGAGGCGCAGGCGTTCGCCTTCCCAGCTCAGCGAGGGTGCAATCAGGCTGTTTTCCTTGGTGCCGAAGTTACGCCAGTAATCTTCGTGTTGACGCTCGGCAATCAGGCGAAAGGCCAGGCCACTGTCGGCAATCGGGCCGGTGACGTCGACCGCCAGGTTACCGCCGCCAAAGCTTGAGCTGCCTGCGTCGAGGCGCGCGCCCCATTGGTACTGCGGCTTCTTGCTGATGACGTTGATCAGGCCGCCCGGTTCCAACGCGCCATACAGCAGTGAGGCCGGCCCCTTGAGCACCTCCACGCGTTCGCTGGTGGCGCTGAAGTTGCGCGAAAGGCTGGAGCGGATGCCGTCACGGAGGATCGATCCATCGGCGTTGCTACCAAAACCGCGCTTCACGAAACCGTCCTGGGTGCCACCTAGCGTATTGCTCTGGCCGACGCCACTGACGAACTTCATCGCATCATCCAGCGAGCGCACCCGATAATCTTCAATGGTCTTTGGCGTAACCACCTGAACCGACTGAGCCTCATCCCTGAGTGCAACGGAGGATTTGCTTGCCGTGCTGGCACGCTTGGCCTGGTAGCCATCGTCTTCGAGAGCCGGGGCGGCGACGATTTCCTGGCTGGGTAGCTCCAGCTCCTGAGCCAGCAGGTGACTGGCTGGAAGCAGGCAAAGGGTAAGCAGAGCGGCACGCTGGCTGCTCAGGGAAGGGAGGCTTGGTTTCATTTGGCACTCAAGTGCAAGTGTTTTTGAGAATCATTATTTTATGTGTTTCTAGGTATGGCTGCCTAGAGTCACACTTTGCATTGAGTGAAATGAGGTCGCTGGGTATAATGCCGCGCTTCTTATTTTCCCGCTCGGGAGCCCGCCATGCTGCGCATCAGCCAAGAAGCACTCACTTTCGACGACGTCCTGCTTATCCCCGGTTACTCCGAGGTATTGCCCAAGGACGTCAGCCTCAAGACCCGCCTGACTCGCGGCATCGAACTGAACATCCCGCTGCTGTCAGCCGCCATGGATACGGTCACCGAGGCTCGCCTGGCTATCGCCATGGCGCAGGAAGGCGGCATTGGTATCATCCACAAGAACATGACTATCGAGCAGCAAGCTGCCGAAGTGCGCAAGGTCAAGAAGTTCGAGTCCGGTGTGGTCAAGGATCCGATCACCATCGAGGCTGATGCGACCGTTGGCGATCTGTTCGAACTGACCCGCCTGAACAACATTTCCGGTGTGCCAGTGCTGTACAACGGCGATCTGGTGGGCATCGTCACTTCTCGCGACATACGCTTCGAAAACCGCCTGGACGCCAAGGTGCGTGAGGTGATGACGCCCAAAGAGCGCCTGGTCACCGTCAAGGAAGGCGAAGATAAGGCCACCGTGCGCAAACTGTTGCACAAACACCGCATCGAGCGCGTGCTGATCGTCGATGATCAGTACCGCCTCAAAGGCATGATGACCGTCAACGACATCGAGAAAGCCAAGGCCTACCCGCTGGCCAGCAAGGATGACCAAGGTCGTCTGCGCGTTGGCGCCGCTGTCGGTACCGGTGCCGATACGGGTGATCGGGTTGCTGCGCTGGTCAATGCCGGTGTGGACGTGATCATCGTCGACACCGCTCACGGTCACTCCAAAGGCGTGATCGACCGCGTGCGTTGGGTCAAGCAGAACTTCCCGGACGTCCAGGTAATCGGTGGCAACATCGCTACTGGTGCTGCGGCCAAGGCGCTGGTCGAAGCCGGCGCCGACGGTGTCAAGGTCGGCATCGGCCCCGGCTCGATCTGCACCACCCGCATCGTCGCCGGTGTCGGTGTTCCGCAGATCAGTGCCGTGGCCAATGTCGCCGCTGCGCTGGCGGGTACCGGCGTACCGCTGATCGCCGATGGCGGCATCCGTTTCTCCGGCGATCTGTCCAAGGCTATCGTCGCAGGCGCCTCAGCCGTGATGATCGGCTCCATGCTGGCCGGTACCGAAGAAGCTCCGGGCGAAGTCGAACTGTTCCAGGGCCGCTCCTACAAGGCCTACCGCGGCATGGGCTCTCTGGGTGCCATGGCGCAGGCGCAAGGTTCGAGCGACCGTTACTTCCAAGACTCCTCGGCTGGTGCCGAGAAGCTGGTGCCGGAAGGTATCGAAGGCCGTGTGCCGTATAAGGGCGCGATGGCGGCCATCGTTCACCAACTGATGGGCGGCCTGCGTGCATCCATGGGCTACACCGGCTGCGCCACCATCGAAGAGATGCGCACCAAGCCGGAGTTCGTGCGTATCACTGGCGCCGGTATGGCTGAGTCGCATGTGCACGACGTGCAGATCACCAAAGAGGCCCCCAACTACCGGGTTGGCTAAAAAATCGATTTGACGCTGCTGCGCTTGCGCATGCGGCGTTGGAGAAAAACTCGACACTGGCTCGCCAGTGAACGTCCGAAAGGACGGCCCGGAGGGCGAACGAAGTGAGTAAATGCGTGCTTCAGCAAACTCCGCTTTCTCGTTTCTCTCCGCCTTGCCTGCTCGTCGCTCGCGACGCGGCAAATCGATTTTGCAATGTATGAATAACGGGGCTGTTCGATCAGCCCCGTGTCATTTGTGAATACTTACGAGAGACGGCCATGGCCCACGACATTCACGCCCACCGCATCCTCATTCTGGACTTCGGTTCCCAGTACACCCAGCTGATCGCCCGTCGTGTGCGCGAGATCGGCGTCTATTGCGAACTGCACCCCTGGGACATGAGCGACGAGGACATTCGTGCCTTCGCGCCGCGCGGCATCATCCTCGCCGGTGGCCCGGAGTCGGTGCACGAAGCCAACAGCCCGCGCGCGCCGCAGGCCGTGTTCGACCTGAATGTACCGGTGCTGGGCATCTGCTACGGCATGCAGACCATGGCCGAACAGCTCGGCGGCAAGGTAGAAGGCTCCGACCTGCGTGAGTTCGGTTATGCCCGCGTCGACGTGGTCGGCAAGAGCAAGCTGCTGGCCGGCATCGAAGACCATGTCGATGCTGACGGCGTACTCGGCCTCGACGTGTGGATGAGCCACGGCGACAAGGTCACCCGTCTGCCGGAAGGTTTCCACATCCTCGCCAGCACCCCGAGCTGCCCGATCGCTGCCATGTGCGACGACACTCGCCACTACTATGGTGTGCAGTTCCACCCTGAAGTGACCCACACCAAGCAGGGCGGCCGCATCCTCTCGCGCTTCGTGCTGGAAATCGCCGGCTGTGAGCCGCTGTGGACGCCGGCCAATATTGTCGAAGATGCCATCCGCCAGGTGCGCGAGCAGGTTGGCGATGCCAATGTGCTGCTGGGCCTGTCCGGTGGCGTTGACTCCTCGGTGGTCGCGGCGCTGCTGCACAAGGCTATCGGTGACCAACTGACCTGCGTATTCGTCGACAACGGCCTGCTGCGTCTGCACGAAGGCGACCAGGTGATGGCCATGTTCGCCGAGAACATGGGCGTCAAGGTCATCCGCGCCAACGCCGAAGAGCAGTTCCTCGGCAATCTGGCCGGCGAAGCCGACCCGGAGAAGAAGCGCAAGATCATCGGCCGCACCTTCATCGACGTGTTCGATGCCGAGGCCAGCAAGCTGGACAACATCCAGTTCCTCGCCCAGGGCACCATCTACCCGGACGTGATCGAGTCGGCTGGCGCCAAGAGCGGCAAGGCCCACGTGATCAAGAGCCACCACAACGTTGGTGGCCTGCCGGAGGAAATGAACCTCAAGCTGGTCGAGCCGCTGCGTGAACTGTTCAAGGACGAAGTACGCAAGATCGGCCTGGAGCTGGGGCTGCCCTACGACATGGTCTACCGCCACCCGTTCCCGGGCCCGGGGCTGGGCGTGCGCATCCTCGGTGAAGTGAAGAAGGAATACGCCGACATCCTGCGTCGCGCCGACCACATCTTCATCGAGGAACTGCGCAAGGCTGACTGGTACCACAAGACCAGCCAGGCGTTCGTCGTGTTCCAGCCGGTGAAATCGGTTGGTGTGGTCGGTGACGGCCGTCGTTACGCCTGGGTCGTCGCCCTGCGCGCCGTGGAAACCGTCGACTTCATGACCGCACGCTGGGCGCACCTGCCTTACGAGCTGCTGGAGACTGTCAGCGGCCGCATCATCAACGAGATCGAAGGCATCTCCCGCGTCACCTACGACGTGTCGAGCAAGCCGCCAGCGACCATCGAGTGGGAGTGATCCCGCTGCGCTGAATGAAAAACCGGCTTAGGCCGGTTTTTTCATGGGCGTTTGAAGAACCATCATCCTCAGTGATGTTGATGCTGCCATTGGCTTGTAGGCATCAATTGATATTCTTGGTCGCTGCGACGGTCAGGCTTGGTGTGCCTGCTTGCAGTTTTTCGGCGGAGCACTTATTAAAGTGCTTTGCTCATGAATGATGTAAGTGATGTAAGTGATGTAAGTGATGTAAGTGATGTGAGTTGTTCGAGCTGTCGAACCTCATGTTGGGGTGGCATCAGCAGAGTTGCTTGGTTTTAACATGCTTGGGCTTTGGGTATAGAAGGAGATGTAATGATTCTCGAGCCTCTCGATAAGCGAATGATAAGTTGGGATTTTTCTCGTTTTGAGAGTAGGGGCTGCCCTTTCTGTGATGCGATAAGCGCTAAGCTGTATTGCATTCGTCCTGATAAGTGTTCTGTGTTAAGTTGCTCGATGTGTGGTTGTTATTATGTTTCTCCGGCACCCTCCGAAAATTTGCTCAATGACTTTTATAGTTCCTACCACATTGAGCATTTTGGTGGGCTTATAAGTTATGGTGCTGAGAATATAAAGTCCGAGTTGGATGTTTTGGATCCGCAATCCGATCCAAGGTTGAGTTTTCTTATAAAGGATATGCCTTTCAGGTCAAATGCAGGGTACAGGGTGCTTGATTTTGGCTGCGGAACAGGAGAGTTTCTATATCAAGCAAAACGACTGGGTGCCTCTGTTGTTGGCGTTGAATTTGATCATGCCGCGGTTTCGATCTGTCACCAGCTCGGCCTTGAATCTGTTCTCTTGGGTGGCATCGATGTTTTGAAAAACATCAATGAAAAATTTGATCTTGTTGTTTTGAACGATGTGATTGAGCACGTGTTGAACCCTAATCAGCTCATTTCTGCTTTGTGCGATTTGCTTGACAAGGGCGGCAAGATTTTAATATGGACCCCGAATGGGGACGCTATCGCGAATGATAATCGCAAGATTGCTCTGCGTGTCGATTTGGAACATATGCAGTATCTGACAAATGGTGCTGTGTCAGAACTGTGCCGTAAAAATAGTCTTTCGGTTTGCCATTACCAGCAACTTGGTTTTCCATCGGATAGCAATTTTATTGATAATCTCAGTGAGCGGTCTTGGCGGGCGCAGATCAAGAGTAGACTGCTTGTCTGCCTTGGGGGTATAGGCTTAATGGGGTTTGTAAGGCGCACGTTGTTGCGTCTCGGTTATAAGCGCAGTATTTACCTGTCGAATGGCAGTTATAATTTGTTTTGCGTATTGGTTAAGCGATAGTGGGTGTAGGGAAAGGCTCAGTAGAAAATCTGTTCTTTTCGGTATGCTCACGATAATGCTGGCCGTGGCGTTCGCCGCTGAGCTCTAGGCAGATCATTGGCCGGACATCTTCGGTGTCGTCTTCCTTCGGATCCGGAGTCCGAATCTCATAAGCTGCAACCTGGGTCGTACCGGGTCGCCGAAAAGCCTGGCGTATGCCTTTCAGTATGAGGCGTCCGGACAGGTAATAGCCTTCCCAGTCCGATGGCGATCAGCCCGATCCATAGCAGCCCTCCGAAGGCCAGCAAGAAGGTGACGAAAATAATATCCATCGTCATTTCAGAAACAGCAGGAAGGGGGCCGTCATCCAGGAGCCATAGGCCATCGCGGCAATCAGAAAGATCCCGTAGACGAGCTGGCTTGGGTGGTATTCCGCTCGGGCATGTGCTGGCTGATCGTGGGGAACGTACAGCTTGAAGGTGCCCGCATCTCCATCGAGCATCACCTGTGGCTCGTTACGCACCAGGTACTCGATTTCATGAGTGGCGTCAGCGAACTCGTAGCGCAGTCGGTAGACGGTTCGCGTGCCGATCCAGCTGATATGGTTGCCGTGAATGCGCGTGTCGATCTGACGTTGATCGATGATCCTCGCCGCGACCAGGCTATGGGGCGGCCGAGGTTGCGTACGCCCTCGTATAACCATTGGCCGATGCCGCCCATCAGCACCACTCAGAAGAGCAGCAACAGCGGGGTGAGTATTGCCAGGGCAATGCTCATCGCCGTGTCGAACAGATCCATGTCGCATCAATATTCCGGTGGGCCTGGTGTGATTCTACCGACGCTTTGACCCAGAGTGAGAGTTGAGCGCTTCCTCCTGTGATGTGCAGAGCGCTCATGTGCGGCAATAAGCCCCTCATGCGGGCTCGTTTCTCTCTGCATGAAAATGAGAAGATAGTGCGATTGGGCATGACCCTGTGAAGTTCGAGGATGAAGATGTCGTTTACCCGCAGACAAGTGCTCGCTGGCCTGGCTGGTCTCGGTATCGCCGGGCTTGGCGCTGGCGGTGTGCGTTACTGGCTGGGGCGTCCGGAGAATGTGGCGACCCACGACTACGAGCTGATCGCCGCGCCACTGGATCTGGAGCTGGTACCGGGGCATGTGACGCCAGCCTGGGCCTATGGTGGTCAGGCGCCTGGATTCGAGTTGCGCTGCAGGCAGGGCGAGCGTCTGCGGGTGCGCTTCATCAATAAACTGGACGTGCAAAGCACTATCCATTGGCATGGTATCCGTCTGCCGCTGGAGATGGATGGCGTGCCCTATGTCTCCCAGGCGCCGGTGCTGCCAGGGGAATACTTCGACTACGACTTCATCTGCCATGATGCCGGCAGCTTCTGGTACCACCCGCACACGGCCAGTGCCGAGCAGTTGGGGCGTGGCCTGGTCGGGCCATTGATCGTCGAGGAGCGCGAGCCGACCGGCTTTCGTCACGAACGCACGCTGAGCCTGAAGACCTGGCATATCGATGAGCAGGGCGCTTTCACCGAGTTCCTGGTACCGCGCCAGGCGGCACGCGAGGGTACGCGAGGTCGACTGAGCACCATCAATGGTGAGCCCAATCCTGACCTGGAACTGCCGGCAGGGCAGGTGGTGCGCCTGCGCCTGATCAATGTCGACAACACCATCACCTATCGCCTCAACCTGCCAGGTGGTGAGGCGCGTATCTATGCATTGGACGGCAATCCGGTGCAGCCGCGTCCGCTGGGCAAGGAATATTGGCTGGGCCCTGGCATGCGCATCGATCTGGCGCTGAAGGTGCCGGCGGCTGGGCAGGAATTGTCCCTGCGTAATGGACCGTTGCGTCTGGCGACCATAAAGAGTGTTGCCAGTAGCGAGCCGTCAGCGGATTGGCCGCCAGCCTTGCCGGCCAATCCCATTGCCGAGCCGGAGCTGGCTCGCGCCGAGACCTTGCGCTTCAATTTCGAGTGGGCGGCGATGCTGTCCGGTAACGTGGAGCAGGGCGGCAGCTACAAGTACTGGCAGATCAACGGCCAGGCCTGGGACATCAACGACAAGACCTGTGCGGATCGTCCGATTGCGACCCTGAAAAAGGATGGTCACTACATCTTCGTACTGCGCAACATGGCGCAGTATCAGCACCCCATTCACCTGCATGGTATGACTTTCAAGGTGTTGAGTTCTGATCGGCGCCAGATCATTCCGTACTTCACCGATACCTACCTGCTGGGCAAGAACGAGACGGCGCGCATCGCTTTCGTCGCCGATAATCCCGGTGTCTGGATGTTCCATTGTCATGTGATCGATCATATGGAAACCGGGCTGATGGCCGCCATCGAAGTGGTGTAGGGTAGGCGCCGTTTTTCGGCCTGCCTTCGTCGGCGGTCAGTCCTGGGATTGATGCAATGAAAAGACCGCAGATCATCGACCGCTCGCGTGACGAGTACTTCATGCGTCTGGCGCTGGAGCAGGCGCGACTGGGCGCCGAGCAAGGCGAGGTGCCAGTGGGGGCGGTGCTGGTGCAGGGCGACGAAGTGGTCGGCCAGGGCTTCAATTGTCCGATCCTGCGCCACGACCCCAGTGCTCATGCCGAGATAGTGGCGATCCGTGCGGCGGCGCAAAGCGTGCAGAACTATCGGCTGCCTGGCAGCACCTTGTACGTCACGCTGGAGCCCTGCAGCATGTGCGCCGGCCTGATCGTCCATGCGCGCATCGCGCGCGTGGTGTTCGCCGCCAGCGAGCCACGTGCGGGCGTGGCGATCAGCCAGGGGCAATTCTTCGAGCAGGGCTTTCTCAACCACCGTGTGCTGGTGGAGGGAGGGTTGCTGGCCGAGGAGAGCGGGGCGATGCTGCGAGAGTTCTTCAAGGCTCGGCGAGGCTGAGCACTGCTACAGGGAAAGATTATGAGTAAACGGATGTTGGCCCTGCTGATGCTGTCGACCGCGCCTGCGTTCGCTGCCGAGCAGGAGGTGTATCTGCTGGCCAGCGTGCAGTTGGGTGGCTCCAACCTGGCGCAGAGCATCTTTCTGCATGAGCCGCAGATCACTACGCTCGAAGAGTGCCAGGAGGCTGTGCGTGTTGGTCAGCGTGATCGTGACTGGCTGCGCTACCACCATATCTTCCTGCGCGACCGCTTTCAGGGGTTCACTGGCCAGCTGGATTATCGCTGCGTTTTTAGCGATCAGCGTTTCAGCCACTGGGATGATCGGGCGCGCTACAACCATCCCTACCTGATCAGCATCGATGAGCAGGCCGTTTTGCGGGTCGAGCGAGTCGAGAGCCAGGCGCAGTGTTCGAGTCGTCTCAAGGGGCTGCCTGAGGCGCGGCGAGTAATCAGTCGTTGTGCTGTAGGGAATCAGCGTTTGCTCTGAAGGCTCAGAGCGGCGGGGTTTCTTCTTCGGGCTTGCGTTTGTCGATGCCTGGCAGGTGGATACCGCTTTCGGCCACTTGCGTGCCTTCCAGCTGTGGCTGGGTCACCCAGGTGAGGATGTCGTAGTAGCGGCGGATGTTACGCACGAAGTGCACGGGCTCACCGCCGCGCGCATAGCCGTAGCGCGTCTTGCTGTACCACTGCTTCTGCGCTAGGCGAGGCAGGATCTTCTGTACATCGGCCCACTTGTTCGGATCCAGCCCTTCGGCCTCGGTCAGCTTGCGTGCATCTTCCAGATGGCCGCCGCCGACGTTGTAGGCTGCCAGGGCGAACCAGGTGCGATCCGGCTCGGCAATGCTTTCCGGCAGTTGCTGGTGAACCTGAATGAAGTAGCGTGCACCGCCTTCGATGCTTTGCCTGGGGTCGAGTCGGTTGGAGACGCCGACCGATTGCGCAGTGCGCTGGGTCAGCATCATCAGGCCGCGTACGCCAGTCTTGGAGGTGGCATTGGGTTGCCACAGCGATTCCTGATAGCCCATGGCAGCGAGCAATCGCCAATCCACCTGATGGCTGTGGCCGGCCTGGCGGAACATCTTCTCGTAGCGCGGCAGGCGTTGTTGCAGGTGCTGGGCGAAGGTGTAGGCGCCGACGTAGCCGAGTACGTCGACATGGCCGTAGTAGCGCTCTTTCAGGCGTTGCAGCGTGCCGTTGGCCTCCGAGCGTTCGAGGAATGCGTCGATTTCCCGCAGCAGGCTGTCATCCTCGCCAGCGGCCACCGCCCAGCGCATGTGATTGGTCTCGCCAAGGTCGAAGCCGACCCGTACGTTGGGGAAATACACCTGGTTCATCGCCAGTTCGTTGGAGTCCACCAGCGTCAGGTCGATCTGCCCCTCGTCGACCATGCGCAGCAGGTCGACTACTTCCACAGCGTCGGAGACTTCGAACTGTAGTTCCGGTAGCTCCAGCTTGAGAGCCGCCAGTTGTTCGGCATGGCTGCTGCCAGCCAGTACCAGGATACGTTTGCCGACCAGGTCTTCGGCCTTGCTCGGGCGCGGCTGGCCCTGGCGATAGATGATTTGTGGCGTGACTTCCAGGTACGGAATGGAGAAACGCGCCTGGCGCTGGCGCTGCGGCGTATCAACCAGGCCGGCAGCGGCCATTACCGGGCCGTTGGCGCGATCCAGGCTGGCGAACAGGCTGTCGAGGTTGTCAGCGGTTTCGATCTTCAGTTCCAGGCCGAGGTCGGTGGCGAAGCGTTTGGCCAGTTCGTATTCGAAACCGGTCGCGCCGTTGCGATCCTGGAAGTAGGTGGCGGGGCTGTTGCGAGTAACCACGCGCAGCTCACCCTCCGCCTTTACCTGCTCGAGTACGCTGGGCTTGGGGTCTTCGCCGCAGCCAGCGAGCATCAGGAGGGTTCCAATCGCCAACAGCCCTGTGGCGCAACGCATGCGTATCGCAGGTCGTGCAAACATCGGCGCAGTATACGCAAAGCCGCTGCGGCGCCATATCTCGACAGCGCTTCGCTTCTCTGTTAATGCGCGTTCGTCCTTAAAGCGCCAGGCCACGGGTGCCGCAGGCGGCGGCTTTAGGGTAGAATGCCCGGCCTCCAGCACACCCCTTCCCAGAGGCTGTTCCGACGATGTTGATTCTGCGCGGCGCTCCCGCCCTTTCCGCTTTCCGCCATGGCAAATTGCTCGAGCAACTGACCAGCAAAGTGCCGGCCGTGACCGGGCTGTACGCCGAGTTCGCGCATTTCGCCGATGTCACAGGCGTTCTCAGCGCCGACGAGGAACAGGTACTGGCGCGTCTGCTCAAGTACGGCCCGAGCGTGCCGGTGCAGGAGCCCAGCGGCAAGCTGTTTCTGACGATTCCGCGCTTCGGCACCATCTCGCCGTGGTCGAGCAAGGCCAGCGATATTGCCCGCAACTGTGGTCTGGCCAAGATCCAGCGCCTGGAGCGTGGCATCGCCTATTACGTCACTGGCGAGCTGTCGGCGGATGATCAGGCCGCTGTTGCTGCTGCCCTGCACGACCGCATGACCCAGCTCGTGTTGAGCAGCCTGGAAGAGGCCTCTGCACTGTTCAGCCATGCTCAGCCCAAACCGCTGACCGCGGTGGACGTACTCGGCGGTGGCCGCGCGGCGCTGGAGCGGGCCAACCAGGATCTGGGCCTGGCCCTGGCCGAAGACGAAATCGATTACCTGGTGAAGAGCTTCAACGACCTGGGGCGCAACCCGCACGACATCGAGCTGATGATGTTCGCCCAGGCCAACTCCGAGCACTGCCGCCACAAGATCTTCAATGCCAGCTGGGACATCGATGGCGAGAGCCAGGAAAAGTCGCTGTTCGGCATGATCAAGAACACCTACCAGATGCACAACGAAGGTGTGCTGTCCGCTTACAAGGACAATGCCTCGGTCATCGTCGGCCACACCGCCGGGCGTTTCTTCCCCAATCCTGAAACCCGCCAGTACGGCGCGGTGCAGGAGCCGGTGCACATCCTGATGAAGGTGGAAACCCACAACCACCCGACCGCCATCGCGCCGTTCCCCGGTGCCTCCACTGGTTCCGGTGGTGAGATCCGCGACGAAGGCGCCACTGGTCGTGGTGCCAAGCCCAAGGCCGGTCTGACTGGCTTCTCGGTTTCCAACCTGAATATCCCCGGCTTCGTGCAGCCCTGGGAAAAGCCCTACGGCAAGCCCGAGCGCATTGTCAGCGCGCTGGATATCATGATCGAAGGCCCGCTGGGCGGCGCCGCGTTCAACAACGAATTCGGTCGCCCGGCGCTCAATGGCTACTTCCGTACCTTCGAGCAGGCGGTCGACAGCCCGCGCGGTGAAGAAGTGCGCGGCTATCACAAGCCGATCATGCTCGCTGGCGGTCTCGGCAACATCCGTGAGAACCATGTGCAGAAGGGCGAGATCTCGGTCGGCGCCAAGCTGATCGTGCTCGGCGGCCCGGCCATGCTCATCGGCCTTGGCGGCGGTGCTGCATCCTCCATGGCCACCGGTGCCAGCTCGGCTGACCTGGACTTCGCCTCGGTACAGCGCGAGAACCCGGAGATGGAGCGCCGCTGCCAGGAGGTCATCGACCGCTGCTGGCAGCTGGGTGAAGCCAACCCGATCAAATTCATCCACGACGTCGGCGCTGGTGGTATCTCCAACGCCTTGCCGGAGCTGATCAACGACGGCGGCCGTGGTGGCCGTTTTGAACTGCGCAACGTGCCCAACGATGAGCCGGGCATGGCCCCGCACGAAATCTGGTGCAACGAGTCGCAGGAACGCTATGTGATGAGCGTGGACGCTGCCGACTTCGAGCGTTTCAAGGCCATCTGCGAGCGCGAGCGCTGCCCCTTCGCCGTGGTCGGCGAGGCCACAGCCGAGCCGCATCTGACCGTTACCGACAGTCATTTCGGCAACACCCCGGTGGACATGCCGCTGGAGGTGCTGCTGGGCAAGCCGCCGCGTATGCATCGCAGCGTCGCGCGCGAAGCCGAGCAGGGCGATGACTTCGCCGCCAGCGAAGTGGCCATCGACGAAGCGCTGGAGCGCGTATTGCGCCATCCGGCCGTGGCCAGCAAGAGCTTCCTGATCACCATCGGCGACCGCACCATCACCGGTCTGGTGGCACGTGACCAGATGGTCGGCCCGTGGCAGGTGCCGGTGGCCGACTGCGCCGTCACCGCCACCAGCTTCGACGTCTACACCGGTGAAGCCATGGCCATGGGCGAGCGCACCCCGCTGGCGCTGCTGGATGCTCCGGCTTCCGGGCGTATGGCCGTCGGCGAAACCGTTACCAACCTGGCCGCCGCGCGCATCGAAAAACTCTCCGACATCAAACTGTCGGCCAACTGGATGGCCGCTGCCGGTCATCCGGGTGAAGACGCCCGCCTGTACGACACCGTTAAGGCCGTCGGCATGGAGCTGTGCCCGGCGCTGGGCATCACCATTCCGGTGGGCAAGGACTCCATGTCCATGAAAACCCGCTGGCAGGAAGAGGGCGTCGACAAGAGCGTGACCTCGCCGCTGTCGCTGGTGATCACCGGCTTCGCGCCGGTACAGGACATTCGCCAGACCCTGACCCCACAACTGCGCATGGACAAGGGTGTCACCGACCTGATCCTGATCGACCTGGGTCGTGGCCAGAACCGTATGGGCGGCTCGATCCTCGCTCAGGTCTACGCGAAGATCGGTCAGCAGGTGCCGGATGTCGATGATGCCGAAGACCTCAAGGCCTTCTTCGCCGTGATCCAGGGCCTCAATGCCGATGGTCACCTCTTGGCCTACCACGACCGTTCCGACGGCGGTCTGCTGACCACCGTGCTGGAAATGGCCTTCGCCGGCCATTGCGGCCTGAGCCTGAGCCTCGATGCTCTGGCGGATGAGGCCAGCGAGCTGCCAGCCGTTCTGTTCAACGAAGAACTGGGCGCCGTCATTCAGGTGCATCAGGACGCCACTGCCGAAGTACTGGCGCAGTTCAGTGCAGCTGGCCTTGGCGATTGCGTGGCCGTGATCGGCCAGGCCGTGAACAACAGCGAAGTCAGCATCAGCTTCAACGGCGAGCCAGTGTTCTCCGGCGAGCGTCGCCTGCTGCAGCGTCAGTGGGCCGAGACCAGCTACCAGATCCAGCGCCTGCGTGATAACGCCGAGTGTGCTGATCAGGAGTTCGATGCGCTGCTGGAAGAAGACAACCCTGGCCTGAGCGTCAAGCTGGGCTTCGACGTTAATCAGGATGTTGCCGCGCCCTACATCAAGAAGGGCGTGCGTCCGCAAATTGCGATCCTGCGTGAGCAGGGCGTTAACGGCCAGGTGGAAATGGCGGCAGCCTTCGACCGCGCCGGATTTAGTGCGATAGATGTGCATATGAGCGACATCCTGGCTGGCCGCGTCAGCCTGGAAGCGTTCAAGGGTCTGGTGGCCTGCGGTGGTTTCTCCTACGGCGACGTGCTGGGTGCCGGTGAAGGCTGGGCCAAGTCGGTGCTGTTCAACGCCCGTGCCCGTGATGCTTTCCAGGGCTTCTTCGAGCGCAAGGACAGTTTCACCCTTGGCGTGTGCAACGGTTGCCAGATGATGAGCAACCTGCACGAACTGATTCCGGGTACCGAGTTCTGGCCGCACTTCGTGCGCAACCGCTCCGAGCAGTTCGAGGCGCGCGTAGCCATGGTGCAGATTCAGGAGTCGGCGTCGATCTTCCTGCAGGGCATGGCCGGTTCGCGTATGCCGATCGCCATTGCTCACGGCGAAGGCCATGCCGAGTTCGAGAGCGAGGAGGCGCTGCTGGAGGCCGATCTCTCCGGCACCGTGGCCATGCGTTTCGTCGACAACCACGGCAAGGTCACCGAGACCTACCCGGCTAACCCCAACGGTTCGCCGCGCGGGATTACCGGCCTGACCAGCCGCGACGGTCGCGTCACCATCATGATGCCGCACCCGGAGCGCGTGTTCCGCGCCGTGCAGAACTCCTGGCGTCCGGACGAGTGGCAGGAAGACGGCGGCTGGATGCGCATGTTCCGCAATGCACGGGTATGGGTGGATTAACAGCGGCCGCGTAGCGGCCTTCTGCTGACCCTCTCCCATTCATGGGAGACGACTGCATGGATGCAGGAGGTAGGGCGACGCAGGATGCCAAAGCCGAGGGTGTCCGAAGGGCGGGAGAGGGCAAAAGCGGCCGCGCTCCGATCCAGCTTGAGCTGGCGCCGGTGTAGATCGAACGCCGAGCCCTCTCCTGCAAGCGGGAGAGGGGAGCACGGCCGTGTAGCCCGGATGCAATCCGGGAAAACCTGTGGCATACCTTCCCCGGATTTCATCCGAGCTACGCAGGCCCATCCATGGCCGATGATTCTCCCCTCATCCTTCCTGAAGTGCGCCTGGTCAAATCTGGCGAAGTCCACCGTCTGTGCCGCTGCGGACATTCGGCGTCCCTGCCGGACTGCGACGACCACTGCGATTGCTCCCTGATCCTGCGCCCTGAGCGTGAACAGCGTTTGTTGCTGTGCCGCTGCGGGCGCTCGGCCGGGTTGCCCTACTGCGATGGCAGTCATAGCCCATCGGCTCCAGGTCTGGCCGACAAATGGCGGCGCTTTTTCAGGGGCAATTGAGAACGTCACCCCAGCAGGTTGAGTCGAAAACAGCGGAACCTGTCACGCCTCAAGTGGATTTGTGCAGGCGCCCTCAAGACAATTCAATGTCAAAGTGACATCATATTGGCGTCATGGATTGTCTGTTGTTCGGTTGCCCATCTGCGGAGAACTTGATGTACAAGCTGTGTTTCTATGTGCCGGAAACCCATCTGGAACCGGTGAAAAAAGCGGTATTCGCGGCAGGTGGTGGGCGTATCGGCCTCTACGACAGTTGCTGCTGGCAAGTGCTGGGGCAGGGTCAGTTCCGTGCGTTGGAAGGTAGTCAGCCATTTCTTGGCCAGGTTGGCGGCATCGAGCAGGTCGCGGAGTGGAAGGTTGAAATGGTCGTCGCTGACGAACTGATCCACGATGCAGTGAAAGCTCTGAAGAAGACGCATCCCTACGAAACGCCGGCTTTCGACGTCTGGCGGCTATCCGACCTGCAGTTCTGATTCGATATGAAAAAGGCGCCATTGGCGCCTTTTTCATTGCAATGGCTCAGGGCCTGATTTCGATCAGCGTCCCATCTTTGACCAGGCTCCATACCTCGCGCATATCGTCGTTCTTCATGGCGATGCAGCCTTCGGTCCAGTCCAGGGTGTGGAAGAACCACTCCGGGTATTCCTCGTCCAGCGGCGTGCCGTGAATCATGATCATGCTGCCTGGCGGTACGCCGGCATCCTTGGCCTTGGCCAGGTCGCGGGCATTAGGGTAGGAGATATGCAGCGACAGCTGGTACTTGTCGCTGGGCTTGCGCCAGTCGATCCAGTAGAAGCCTTCGGGCGTGCGCAGGTCGCCCTCGCGCAGCTTTGCGCCGTCGGGTTGTTTACCGAGGGAGATGCGGTAGGACTTTATGGTTTCACCGCGCTGCTGCAGATGCAATTTGCGCTCGGATTTGAGTACCAGCACCTTGTCCACTGTGCGGCTGCTGGCCACGGGTGTGGTGCTGGCCATGGCATTGAGGCTGAGGGTGAGGCAAAGCAGGGGCAACAACCAGCGCATCGGGTGATATCCGCAAAGGTCAACGGGGCGTGTAATGAGCGCGCAGCGCCGCGAGCGGCTCGTTGCGTACCGGGAAGAGGTTCTGCCGACGGTCGGCAAAGAAGCATTCTAAGGTACGCCCTATGGTCGGGAAAGCCAGCTCAGACCAGGGGATCTGCGATTCTTCGAACAGGCGCACTTCCAGGCTCTCTTCGCCCACGGCGAAATCCAGGTCGACCAGCTCGGCGCGAAACATCATGTACACCTGGCTGATGTGGGGCAGGTCGAAAAGGGTGTAGAGGTTCAGGTCACGCACGCGAGCGCAGGCTTCCTCGAGGGTTTCGCGGGCGGCAGCCTGTTCGGTGGTTTCGCCGTTCTCCATGAAACCGGCGGGCAGTGTCCAATAACCGCGGCGCGGTTCGATGGCGCGGCGACACAGCAGCACCTGGTCACCCCAAACGGCTAGGCAGCCGGCAACGATGCGCGGGTTTTCGTAGTGAACGGTGGCGCAGTGGCCGCATACGTGACGCATGCGGTTGTCGCCAGCGGGAATCATGCGGGTAACGGCGTTGCCGCACTGGCTGCAGAATTTCATGCCCTGTCCTCGGTTGCTGGCGCTATCTTGGCTGCCTGCGTTGTGGCCGGCAAGCCCGCCATTGAAGCCATTCAAGCCTATCGTCGGGGTTGGGCGAGCGAGCGCTTTCATGCCATGATGCCGGGCAAAACAAGATTCCGAGTATGCCCATGCTGGACGAGTTGCTCCATCGCGTGCGCGGTTATTCACCGCGCCCTCTGGAGACCGAGCGCAGCTTCCCCGAGGCGGCGGTGCTGGTCCCCATCACCCGCAGTGACGAACCTGAGCTGGTGCTGACCCTGCGCGCCACCAGTCTGTCGACCCATGGCGGTGAGGTGGCGTTTCCCGGTGGCCGGCGCGATCCGGAGGATCGTGATCTGGTGGATACCGCGCTACGTGAGGCCGAGGAGGAAATCGGCCTGCCGCCAGGCTTGGTCGAGGTCATCGGGCCGCTCAGCAGCCTGGTGTCGCGCCACGGCATTCAGGTTACGCCCTATGTCGGCCTGGTGCCGGACTACGTGGAGTACAAGGCCAACGATGCCGAGATCGCCTCGGTGTTTTCGGTGCCGCTGGAGTTCTTTCGCAGCGACCCGCGCGAGATGACCCATCGTATCGATTACCTCGGGCGCAGCTGGTACGTGCCGTCCTACACCTATGGCGAGTACCGCATCTGGGGCCTGACGGCGATCATGGTGGTGGAGCTGGTCAATCTGGTTTATGACGCCGGCATCGCTCTGAACCAGCCCCTCGAACACTTCATCCATCTGCGCTGAGGACTGACGAGCATGAAATACCGCCTGGGAAGCTCCCGTGTCGAGGCCCATCCCGACAGCTGGGTTGCGCCGAGCGCCGACCTGATCGGCAAAGTCCGTCTGGAGGCCGGTGCCAGCGTCTGGTTTGGTGCCGTGCTGCGTGGCGACAACGAACTGATCCACATCGGCGAGAACAGTAACGTCCAGGACGGCAGCGTCATGCATACCGACATGGGATTTCCGCTGACCCTGGGCAAGGGCGTGACCGTCGGCCACAACGTGATGATGCATGGCTGCAGCGTCGACGATTACAGCCTGATCGGCATCAACTCGGTGATCCTCAACGGCGCGAAGATCGGCAAGTACTGCATCATCGGCGCCAATAGCCTGATTCCCGAGGGCAAGGTCATTCCCGACGGCAGCCTGGTGATGGGCAGCCCCGGCAAGGTGGTGCGCGAGCTCACCGAGCCGCAGAAGAAGATGCTCGAAGCCAGTGCCGCTCATTACGTCCATAATGCGCAGCGCTACGCCCGCGAGCTGGTGCCTGACGATGAGTGAAGCGGAAAAGCCCGTGCGCTCGCCTTGCGTGCATGTCTGCGCGCTGGACGAGCAGGATGTCTGCATCGGTTGCCAGCGCACGGCTGCCGAAATCACCCGCTGGGGCCGCATGGAGAACACCGAGCGCCGTGCGGTGCTGCAACTATGCCTGGAGCGCGCCCGCGCTTCGGGACTTCTACTGACGTCTTCCTGATTCACTGTCCCGTTTTCGAGGAATATTCATGCCCCGTATAGGAACCCCTCTGTCGCCGAGCGCGACCCGTGTACTGCTGTGTGGTTGTGGTGAGCTCGGCAAGGAAGTGGTGATCGAACTGCAGCGCCTAGGCTGCGAAGTCATCGGCGTGGATCGCTATGCCAATGCCCCGGCCATGCAGGTGGCGCATCGCAGTCACGTGATCGACATGCTCGACGGCGCTGCCCTGCGCGCGGTGATCGAGAAGGAGCAGCCGCACTACATCGTTCCCGAGATCGAGGCCATCGCCACCGCGACCCTGGTCGAGCTGGAGAGCGAAGGCTTCAACGTGGTGCCCACCGCACGCGCCGCACAGCTGACCATGAACCGCGAAGGCATCCGTCGTCTGGCCGCCGAAGAACTGGGCCTGCCGACTTCGCCGTACCACTTCTCGGACAACTTCGAAGACTACGTCGCCTCGGTGAAGTCCGTTGGCTATCCCTGTGTCGCCAAGCCGATCATGAGCTCTTCCGGCAAGGGGCAGAGCGTGCTGCGCAGCGATGCTGACCTGCAGAAGTCCTGGGATTACGCTCAGGAAGGCGGTCGTGCCGGCAAGGGCCGGGTGATCGTCGAAGGTTTCATCGACTTCGATTACGAAATCACCCTGCTGACCGTGCGTCATGCCAGTGGTACCAGTTTCTGCGCGCCGATCGGCCACCGCCAGGAGAACGGCGATTACCAGGAATCCTGGCAGCCGCAGGCGATGAGTCCGAAAGCGTTGGCAGAGTCCGAGCGCGTTGCGCTGGCGGTCACCGAGGCGCTGGGCGGTCGTGGTCTGTTTGGTGTCGAGCTGTTCGTCAAGGGCGATCAGGTGTGGTTCAGCGAGGTCTCGCCGCGTCCGCACGATACCGGTCTGGTGACTCTGATTTCTCAGGATCTGTCCGAATTCGCCCTGCATGCGCGCGCCATTCTCGGTTTGCCGATTCCGGCCATTCGCCAGCTGGGCCCGTCGGCTTCGGCGGTGATCCTGGTCGAGGGCAACTCGCAGCAGGCCAGCTTCTCCAATCTCGGTGCTGCGCTGAGCGAGCCGGATACCGCACTGCGCCTGTTCGGCAAGCCGGAGGTCAAGGGCCAGCGTCGCATGGGTGTGGCACTGGCGCGTGACGAGTCGATCGATGAGGCTCGTGCCAAGGCACTGCGCAGCGCCAAGGCTGTTCGCGTCCAGCTGTGAGACATGCCCTCTGGTGGCTGGCGACGCTTGCGCTAGCGCCGCTCGCAGTGCCGCTGGCATTGCGTACGCGGCGCACGGCGTTGCGTTTGCCGCCGGCAGAGGGGGAGGTTCGTGGCCTGGCTGGCGCCGCATTGCCTGGCGAGCCGTTTCGCCTGCTGCTGGTCGGTGAGTCGACGGTCGCCGGAGTCGGTGTAAAGCACCTTGATGAGGCGCTGGTCGCCTGCCTGGCTGAAGCGCTTGCCGAACGCATGCAGCGGCCGGTGCGCTGGCATGCCTGTGGCGAAAACGGCATCACTGCCGAGCAGGCGTGTCAGCGTCTGTTGCCTGAAGTCCTGAACGAGCCGGCCGATCTGGCCTTGCTGGTTTTCGGCGTCAACGACACCACTCATCTCACTACCTGCAAACGCTGGCAGGCGGCCTTGCGCGGCATGGCCGTGGCGTTGCGTGAGCGGGGGATGGTGGTGGCGTTCAGCGCCGTACCGCCCTTGCAGCACTTTCGGGCCTTGCCCTGGCTGCTGCGGCAACTGCTTGGCTGGCGGGCGAGTTTGCTGGATCGCGAGCTGCGTGCGGTGGCACGGGAGCAGCAAGCGCAATATTGCGAGTTGAGCCTGGCCTTCGAGGCGCGCTACCTGGCGGAGGATGGCTACCATCCATCCGCGCTGGGTTACAGGGTTTGGGCGCAAGGCCTGGCTGAGCGCCTGGCGAGGGCTTGTTGAGCTTCAGCTAGGTGCCGCTGAATCCGTAGCCCGGATGCAATCCGGGAAGATCCGTAAGTAGGGCGGGTGTAAGCCGCCATTGGTGTCGGTGGCGGGTTGCACCCGTCCTACAGTCAAACGTGCAGGATGAATTCGCGAACCAGCTTGCTGCCGAAGTAGGCCAGCATCAGCAGGCAGAAGCCGGCCAGCGTCCAGCGAATGGCCTTGTGCCCGCGCCAGCCCATCTGATGGCGTCCCCACAGCAGCACGGCGAATACCACCCAGGCGAAGCAGGAGAGGATGGTCTTGTGCGCCAGGTGCTGGGCGAACAGGTCGTCGAGGAACAACGCACCTGACAGCAGTGACAACGACAGGGCGATCCAGCCAGCCAGCAGGAAGCCGAACAGCAGGCTTTCCATGGTTTGCAGAGGAGGAAAGTTCTTGATCAGTCCGGACGGGTGCTTGTGCTTGAGCTGGTAGTCCTGCAGCAACAGCAGGATCGACTGGAACACGGCGATGGTCAGCAGGCCATAGGCCAGGATCGACAGCAGGATATGTGCAAGGATGCCGGGGTGTGCCTGCACCGGGCTGATGGTGCCAGAGGGCATGAACTCGGCGAGCAGCACGGTCATCGCGCCCAGCGGGAACAGAAAAAGCAGCAGGTTTTGCACCGGTATGCGCAGGCAGGCCAGCAGGATCAGTGCGATCACCGCGCAGGCAATCAGGCTGGCTGCATTGAAGAAGTCCAGGTTGAGGGCGCCGCCGTGGTTCAGCTGGAAGAACAGGCTGACGCCGTGCAGCAGCAAGGCGAGTGCGCCGAACACTACGAGCAGGCGCTTGTCGGGTGTGCTGCGCTTTTTCAGGTGCAGACCTTGGTAGGCGGCAGCGCCGGCATATAGGAAGGCAGCGGCTAGGCTGGGCAGCAGAGGGTGCATAAGTCCGTGTAAGGCGAGCCCGAAAGGCGCTGAGTGTGGCACAGAAGGCCGGTGACACGAAAGACCGCAGGCGGTGTCGGTGGCGCGGTGACTCCGCTATAATCCGCCGCCTGTTGCATGCCTGGCCCAGTCTGGGCGCTCTTCAAAGGAACGCGCATGTTCGAAAATCTTACCGATCGCCTTTCCCTGACGCTGCGTAGCGTCACCGGCAAGGCCAAGCTCACCGAAGACAATATCAAGGACACGCTGCGCGAAGTGCGTATGGCGTTGCTTGAGGCCGACGTCGCTCTGCCGGTGGTCAAGGACTTCGTCAACCGGGTCAAGGAGCGTGCGGTCGGCACCGAGGTGTCGAAGAGCCTGACTCCAGGTCAGGCCTTCGTGAAGATCGTTCGTGCCGAGCTCGAAGAGCTGATGGGCGCGGCCAACGAAGATCTGGCGCTGAACGCTGCACCGCCTGCCGTGGTGCTGATGGCTGGCCTGCAAGGTGCGGGTAAGACCACCACCGCCGGCAAGCTGGCCAAGTTCCTCAAGGAGCGTAAGAAGAAGTCGGTACTGCTGGTTTCCGCTGACGTCTATCGCCCTGCGGCGATCAAGCAGCTGGAAACCCTGGCCAGCGACCTGGACATCGCCTTCTTCCCTTCCGATGTCAGCCAGAAGCCGGTGGACATCGCCAATGCGGCGATCCGTGAGGCCAAGCTCAAGTTCATCGACGTGGTCATCCTCGATACCGCCGGTCGTCTGGCCATCGACGCCGAGATGATGGCCGAGATCCAGGCGCTCCACGCCGCGGTCAAGCCGGTCGAGACCCTGTTCGTGGTCGACGCCATGACTGGTCAGGACGCCGCCAATACCGCCAAGGCTTTTGCCGATGCCCTGCCGCTGACCGGCGTGGTGCTGACCAAGGTCGATGGCGATGCCCGTGGCGGTGCCGCGCTGTCGGTGCGCCACATCACCGGCAAACCGATCAAATTCATCGGTATGGGTGAGAAGAGCGACGCGCTGGAGCCGTTCCATCCGGATCGTATCGCCTCCCGCATCCTCGGTATGGGTGATGTGCTCAGTCTGATCGAGCAGGCCGAGCAGACCCTTGACCGCGAGAAAGCCGAGAAGCTCACCAAGAAGCTGAAGAAGGGCAAGGGCTTCGATCTCGAAGACTTCCGTGACCAGTTGCAGCAGATGAAGAACATGGGCGGTCTCGGCGGCCTGATGGACAAGCTGCCGTCCATCGGCGGCGTCAACCTGTCGCAGATGGGTAACGCCCAGGGCGCTGCCGAAAAGCAGTTCAAGCAGATGGAGGCGATCATCAACTCCATGACCCCCGCCGAGCGCCGTGACCCGGACATCATCAGTGGTTCGCGCAAGCGTCGCATCGCGCTGGGTTCCGGCACTCAGGTGCAGGACATCGGTCGGCTGATCAAGCAGCACAAGCAGATGCAGAAGATGATGAAGAAATTCACTGCCAAGGGCGGTATGGCCAAGATGATGCGCGGCATGGGGGGGATGTTCCCCGGCGGCGGCATGCCGAAATTCTGATGCTTGTGCCCAGCTCGACGGCTGGTCGGAAAAAGAGATTTGCAAACAGCCGCATAATCCTTAGAATATGCGGCCTTTCGGGCCTAGGCCCATTTTTGATGTGTGCCTCAAGTTAGCACCGACTACAGGAACGATGTTCTCATGGTAACTATTCGTCTCGCTCGTGGCGGCTCCAAAAAGCGCCCCTTCTACCACCTGACCGTGACCAACAGCCGCAATGCGCGCGACGGTCGCTTCGTAGAGCGTATCGGTTTCTTCAACCCGATCGCCTCGGGTGCTGAAGTCAAGCTGTCCGTCAATCAAGAGCGTGCTACCTACTGGCTGAGCCAGGGTGCACAGCCGTCTGAGCGCGTTGCTCAGCTGCTCAAGGAAGCTGCCAAGGCTGCTGCCTAAGCATCTTTATGAGTACGACGCCGGCCGTAGCCGAAGATCTGGTTGTTCTCGGCAAGATTGTTTCGGTGCACGGCGTCAGGGGTGAGGTAAAGGTTTATTCCTTCACTGACCCCATCGATAACGTGCTCGATTACCAGCGCTGGACGCTCAGGCGTGATGGCGAGGTAAAGCAGGTAGAACTGGCCAGCGGCCGCCTTCAGGGCAAGGTGCTGGTTGCCAAGTTGAAAGGTCTGGATGATCGCGAAATCGCGCGTACCTACGCCGGCTTCGAGATCTGCGTGCCGCGCAGCGAGCTGCCGGATCTGGATGATGGCGAGTTCTACTGGTACCAGTTACACGGATTGAAGGTCATCGATCAGGCGGGGCAATTGCTCGGTGTGGTCGACCATCTGTTCGAGACCGGTGCAAATGATGTGATGGTGGTCAAGCCCGTGGCGGGCAGTCTGGATGATCGCGAGCGCCTGTTGCCCTATACGGAGCAATGCGTGCTGACGGTTGATCTGGCTGCTGGCGAGATGCGGGTGGACTGGGATGCGGATTTCTAAGGCTCATGCGCGTAGAAGTCATCACGCTGTTCCCTGAGATGTTCGCCGCCATCGGCGAGTACGGCATCACCAGTCGTGCGGTGAAGCAGGAGCTGCTGCAGCTCAACTGCTGGAACCCGCGGGACTACACGACCGATCGACATCATACGGTGGATGATCGCCCCTTCGGTGGCGGCCCCGGCATGGTGATGAAGATCAAGCCTCTCGAGGATGCTCTGGTTAGCGCCAGGCAAGCCGCGGGAGAGGGTGCGAAGGTGATCTACCTTTCGCCCCAGGGCCGTCAGCTGAATCAGGCTGCGGTTCGCGAGTTGGCGCAGGAGCAGGCACTGATCCTGATCGCCGGTCGTTATGAAGGTATCGACGAGCGCTTCATCGAGGCGCATGTCGACGAGGAATGGTCGATTGGCGACTACGTCCTGTCCGGCGGTGAGCTGCCGGCCATGGTGCTGATCGATGCGGTGACGCGCCTTTTGCCTGGAGCATTGGGTCATGCCGATTCGGCCGAGGAGGACTCCTTTACGGATGGCCTGCTCGACTGCCCGCACTACACTCGCCCGGAGGTGTATGCGGATAAACGTGTTCCTGAGGTGTTGCTTAGCGGCAACCACGAACACATCCGGCGCTGGCGTTTGCAGCAGTCCCTTGGGCGGACCTGGGAACGTCGCGCTGATCTTCTGGATAGCCGCTCGCTTTCTGGAGAAGAGAAGAAGCTGCTGGAGGAATACATCCGCCAGCGGAACGATAGTTAACGTATCGATGGCAGGCCGGGAGGCTTGTCTTAGGAGCGCAGCATGACCAACAAGATTATCCAGATGCTCGAAGCCGAGCAGATGAACAAAGAAATCCCGACTTTCGCCCCAGGTGACACCGTCATCGTTCAGGTAAAAGTTAAGGAAGGCGACCGTCAGCGTCTGCAGGCTTTCGAAGGCGTCGTTATCGCCAAGCGTAACCGCGGTCTGAACAGCGCCTTCACCGTTCGCAAAATCTCCAGCGGTGTTGGCGTCGAGCGTACCTTCCAGACCTACTCCCCGCTGGTCGACAGCCTGAGCGTCAAGCGTCGCGGTGACGTGCGCAAAGCTAAGCTGTACTACCTGCGCGACCTGTCCGGCAAAGCCGCGCGCATCAAGGAAAAGCTGTCCTAAGTTCGGACGCTTCTCTGAAAAAAGCAGCCTACGGGCTGCTTTTTTCGTTATGGGGCATCACAACCTGGTATGAGCTCAGGGGCGCAGGCTGATTTTCAGGCTGGCCTGGGACAGGTCGATGTTGTGCAGGCTGAGGTTGCCGAAGCTCTGCCCGGCGGGGGCGTCCTTGACGCGGATGTTGTCGAAGCGCAGTTCGCCAATGGAGCTGGGCAGGTTGACGTTGAACGAGCCGTCGTTGTTCGGCGTCGAGCGCAGCTTGCCGGTGTCATAGCGCACATCGCGCAGGCTGGTTTCTGCGTCGAGATTATCGAGTACCGGCATCACCAGCTTGGCCAGTTGCTTGACCGTGCCCAGCCCATCGCCACTTTCCGCGCGCAGCAGCAAACCCTGCAGTGCGTCGTCCAGGCCTTGTGCGCTCACCGAACTCATTTCGCTGTCGCTCAGTGACTGCATGCCGCGCGGCGTTTCCTCCTGAGTGATGCTGCTGGGTGGCTGCAGGCGCTGGATGTCGGCGCTGGCCATCTGGAAGGGCGTCATCAGGGCTGCCACCAGGGTGGCGGCCAGGCGCAGGTTGTTCTGCTTCTTAAGTGCTTTGCTCAGTTGTTTCTGAGTCAGCAATCCCTGCTCTATGAGCACTTCACCGAGCCGCTTCTGGCTGGTGAGTTGTGCCTTGATCGCGGCGTCCAGCTGCGTGCTGCTAATCAATCCTTTGTTGATGAGTATCTGGCCGAGTCGCGAGTGGGCGTGTTGGGACATGGAGGAGCTACCGGTGGGTGATGGCAGGTTGAAATCATCGTCCCAACCATGCTGGCTGTCACCCAACCAAGGATAGGCTTGTCTGATGGAGATTCGTCTGGCTGGTAGCGTCCGGTTACCCGGCTGTTTCGATTGGTTGCAGCTGCGTGTCTTTGTGGCTGGAGGCTTGATCGGGGCTGTGAAACACTAGGTATCCGCCGTTACCGAAGTCTTTGCATGTCCACTCTGTCGCATCCGTTGATCGAGCAGTTTCTTGAGTCCCTCTGGCTGGAGAAGGGGCTGTCCGACCATACCCGTGCTGCTTATCGCAGTGATCTGGAACACTTCAACGCCTGGCTCGATGAGCGCGGTCTGGAGCTGCAGTCAATTGGCCGCGATGGGATTCTCGATCACCTGGCCTGGCGTCTGGAGCAGCGCTATCAGGCGCGCTCCACGGCGCGCTTTCTCTCCGGTCTGCGCGGTTTCTACCGCTTTCTGCTGCGTGAGGCGTTGATCAGCGAAGACCCGACCTTGCAGATCGAGTTGCCGCAGATCGGCAGGCCGCTGCCCAAGTCGCTGTCCGAGGCGGATGTCGAAGCCCTGCTGCAGGCGCCCGATCTGGATGACCCGATTGGTTTGCGTGATCGCGCCATGCTCGAGGTGCTGTATGCCTGTGGCCTGCGGGTCAGCGAGCTGGTGGGGCTGACGCTGGAGCAGGTGAACCTGCGTCAGGGTGTGCTGCGGGTGTTCGGCAAGGGTGGCAAGGAGCGTCTGGTGCCGCTGGGCGAGGAGGCTATCGCCTGGATCGAGCGCTACAGCCGCGAAGCGCGCCCGCTATTGCTTGGTGGCAAGCCCAGTGATGTGCTGTTCCCTAGCCTGCGTGGTGAGCAGATGACTCGGCAGACCTTCTGGCACCGTATCAAGCACCAGGCGCGGGTCGCCGGGATCGCCAAGTCGCTGTCGCCGCACACGCTGCGTCACGCCTTCGCCACCCATCTGCTCAATCATGGTGCCGATCTGCGGGTCGTACAGATGCTGCTGGGGCATAGCGATCTGTCTACCACGCAGATCTACACTCATATCGCACGTGCCCGTCTGCAGGAGTTGCATGCCAAGCACCACCCGCGCGGTTGAGTGCGCCGTCTGGTCGCTGAAGCGCTGTCCGTCAGGTCATCTGTGGTAGGCTGTGCCGATATTTGCTCGTCCGTCATTCGACAGGAGTATCCATGTCCCTGAGCCGTATTTCCCTTGCGCTGGCACTCGTGCTGGGCAGTAGCGTAACCCTGGCCGATGATCCCGATCAGGCGATTCGTCAGAGCCTGAAATCGCTGGATGCCAGCCTGCCGATCGAGGCTATCGCCGAGAGCCCGATGACGGGTATCTATCAGGTTCAACTGCAGGGTGGTCGTCAGCTCTA
The DNA here is from genome assembly GCF_003008615.1 of Pseudomonas mendocina. Classification (NCBI taxonomy): domain Bacteria; kingdom Pseudomonadati; phylum Pseudomonadota; class Gammaproteobacteria; order Pseudomonadales; family Pseudomonadaceae; genus Ectopseudomonas; species Ectopseudomonas mendocina. Next base: position 915,863 of record NZ_CP027657.1, on the reverse strand, counting down.
TACCAGTGCCGATGGTCAGTTCCTAATTCAGGGCTACCTGTTCCAGGTCAAGGATGGCAAGGCCGTCAACCTGACCGAGATCGAAGAAAGCCGCGCGGTGGCCCAGCAGATCAATGCCATTCCGGCCAAGGAAATGGTGGTCTTCGCGCCCAAGGCACCGAAGACCCATATCACCGTCTTCACCGATACCGACTGCGGCTATTGCCAGAAGCTGCACAGCGAAGTGCCGGAACTCAATCGTCTGGGCGTCGAAGTGCGTTATGTCGCCTTCCCGCGTCAGGGTATGAACAGCCCGGCGGCCAAGGAACTGGTCAGCGTCTGGTGCGCCAAGGATCAGCAGGAGGCGATGAATCGCGCCAAGACTCGCCAGAGCGTAGCCGACGCTACTTGCGACAATCCGGTGGCCAAGCAGTACCAGCTCGGTCAGATGATTGGGGTCAATGGCACGCCGGCCATCGTTCTGGCCAACGGCAAGATGATTCCGGGCTACCAGCCTGCGCCGCAGTTGGCCAAGATTGCCCTGGAGTCGAACTAAGAACCTATCCACGACCTGCTGTGCGTCGGCTCTGCTGCGTTTAAAACAGGCTCGGAGAGCCGCTTGCGGCTAACGCGCTTTAGCGCGGCCCGAAGGGCGAACGAAGTGAGTACTGCTCATTTACAGCTCGTAAAGTCGAGCGCGGCTCCGAGCGTTCCTCGCCTGTTTGACTCGCTGGCGCTCGCCCTTCGGGCCAGCCTTCGGCTGTTACTCCCGCTGGTCGTTGCGCCTTGCATTGCTCTAGCTCGCGAGCTCGTGAATAGGTTCTTTGAGTCGTGGATTGACTAACAAACAGCCGCTTCGTAAGGTGCGGCTCTTTATCTGCGGCCGGGGCATGCTCCGGCCGTTTCGTGCAGTGCTGATGGGGAATTGAGTGTGAAGCCGGTCAAAGTGGGCATCTGTGGGTTGGGCACCGTCGGTGGCGGTACTTTGAATGTACTCAAGCGCAATGCCGAGGAGATTACTCGGCGCGCCGGTCGCGGCATCGAGATTGCCCAGATCGCCATTCGTTCGCCCAAGCCGCAGTACGACACTACCGGCATTGCCATGACCAGCGATGTCTTCGAGTTGGTCAACAATCCCGAGATCGACATCGTCATTGAGCTGATCGGCGGCTACACCCTGGCCAAGGAGCTGGTGCTCAAGGCCATCGAAAATGGCAAGCACGTGGTCACCGCCAATAAGGCGCTGATCGCTGTGCACGGCAACGAGATCTTCGCCAAGGCTCGTGAGAAGGGCGTTATCGTCGCCTTCGAGGCCGCCGTGGCTGGTGGCATCCCGGTGATCAAGGCGATCCGCGAAGGCCTGTCGGCCAACCGCATCAACTGGCTGGCCGGCATCATCAACGGCACCGGCAACTTCATTCTCACCGAAATGCGCGAGAAAGGCCGTGCCTTCGAAGACGTGCTCAAGGAAGCGCAGGCGCTGGGCTACGCCGAGGCCGACCCGACCTTCGACGTCGAAGGCATCGACGCTGCGCACAAGCTGACCATTCTGGCCTCCATCGCCTTTGGCATTCCGCTGCAGTTCGACAAGGCCTATACCGAAGGCATCACCAAGCTGACCACGGCCGACGTGAACTATGCCGAGGCGCTGGGTTATCGCATCAAGCACCTGGGCGTCGCTCGTCGTACCGAGGCGGGCATCGAGCTGCGTGTACACCCGACGCTGATCCCGGCCGACCGCCTGATCGCCAACGTCAATGGCGTGATGAACGCGGTGATGGTCAATGGCGATGCGGTGGGCAGCACTCTGTATTACGGAGCTGGTGCCGGCATGGAGCCGACTGCGTCGGCAGTGGTGGCCGACCTGGTGGACGTAGTGCGTGCACTGACCACCGATCCGACCAATCGCGTGCCGCACCTGGCCTTCCAGCCGGACTCGCTTTCCGACCACCCGATCCTGCCCATCGCCGAGTGCGAGAGCGCCTATTACCTGCGTATCCAGGCCAAGGATCACCCCGGTGTGCTGGCGCAGGTGGCGAGCATCCTCTCCGAGCGTGGCATCAACATCGAGTCGATCATGCAGAAGGAAGCCGAGGAGCAGGATGGCCTGGTGCCGATGATCCTCGTGACCCATCGCGTGGTCGAGGCGCGTATCATCGAAGCCATTGCCGCCATGGAAGCGCTCGATGGCGTGACCTCGCCGGTCATGCGTCTGCGCGTCGAACAGCTCAACTAATCCCGTGTCCACCCGTAGGCCCAGGCCTGCGGGTGCAGCCGAACGAAGGTTTATCCCATGCGCTATATCAGTACCCGCGGCCAGGCGCCGGCCCTGAATTTCGAAGACGTGCTGCTGGCTGGCCTGGCCAGCGATGGCGGCCTATACGTGCCGGAGAATCTGCCGCGCTTCACCGTCGAGGAAATCGCTTCCTGGGCTGGGCTGCCCTATCACGAGCTGGCCTTCCGGGTGATGCGCCCGTTCGTTGCCGGCAGCATTTCCGATGCTGATTTCAAGAAGATCCTCGAAGAAACCTACGGTGTGTTTGCCCACAACGCGGTCGCGCCGCTGCGCCAGCTGAACGGTAACGAGTGGGTGCTGGAGCTGTTCCATGGCCCGACCCTGGCGTTCAAGGACTTCGCCCTGCAGTTGCTCGGTCGCCTGCTCGATCATGTGCTGGCCAAGCGCGGTGAGCGCGTGGTGATCATGGGCGCCACCAGTGGCGACACCGGCTCGGCGGCCATCGAGGGCTGCAAGGCCTGCGACAACGTCGATATCTTCATCATGCACCCGCACAACCGTGTGTCCGAAGTGCAGCGCCGGCAGATGACCACCATTTTGGGTGAGAACATCCACAACATCGCCATCGAAGGCAACTTCGACGACTGCCAGGAGATGGTCAAGGCCAGCTTCGCTGACCAGGGCTTCCTCAAGGGCACGCGCCTGGTGGCGGTCAACTCGATCAACTGGGCGCGAATCATGGCTCAGATCGTCTACTACTTCCACGCTGCTCTGCAGCTCGGCGGCCCGGCGCGCTCCATCGCCTTTTCGGTGCCGACCGGCAACTTCGGCGACATCTTTGCTGGCTACCTGGCGCGCAACATGGGCCTGCCGGTCAGCCAGCTGATCGTCGCCACCAACCGCAACGACATCCTGCATCGCTTCATGAGCGGCAATCAGTACGTCAAGGAAACCCTGCACCCGACCCTGTCGCCGTCGATGGACATCATGGTTTCGTCCAACTTCGAGCGTCTGCTGTTCGATCTGCATGGTCGCAACGGTGCTGCCATCGCCAGCCTGATGGACAGCTTCAAGCAGGGAGGCGGTTTCAGTGTCGAGGAGGATCGCTGGGTCGAGGCGCGCAAGCTGTTCGATTCGCTGGCAGTGAATGACGAGCAGACCTGCGAGACCATCACCGAGGTGTACAAGGAGTGCGGCGAGCTGCTCGATCCGCACACTGCCATCGGTGTGCGCGCCGCGCGTGAGTGCCGCCGCAGCCTGGCGACGCCGATGGTGGTGTTGGGTACCGCGCATCCGGTCAAGTTCCCCGAGGCGGTGGAAAAGGCTGGCATCGACGCCGTTCCGGCGTTGCCGGCTCACCTGACCGATCTGTTCCAGCGCGAGGAGCGTTGCACGGTGCTGGCCAATGATCTGAAGGCCGTACAGCAATTCGTCGCGGCTCACGGCAACCGTGGCAAGCCGCTCTGATGCGTTGATGTGAAAAGCCCCCGGCGAGTGATCGTCGGGGGCTTTTTATTTCAGAGATCGTGCTTAGCTGGCTGCGAAGTCGAAATTCCATAGGCCGTTCGGGCGGCTGAGCGTAACGTCCACTTCAGTGGCCGCGATGGGGGCGATGTACTGGGTCATATCCGAGAAGTTCTGCACGATATAGGTCTGCCCAGCCATTGGTGGCGTGGTCACCATGAAGTAGAAACCTGGCCCGTACTCGAAGCTTACGGTCATGCGCGAGTCGACCTTGGGCATGGTCACTACCGGGCGGCCATTAACGTACCAGTTGCTGTCGAACTGAATGTACGGGTTGGTTTTATTGATGACGCCGCACTGTTGTGGGGTCAGCTTTTCCAATGCCAGAGAGGTAGGTGCTCGTTCCAGGATTGGTGACATGCCGTTCGGGTTGACCGCCTGTAGCAGCTGCCCTGGGGTGATTTCTCGGCGTTCGGAGATGATCATGTTGCCTTCCATGTCGCCCAAGGTGGTGACGTCGGTTTCGATCACCGCTTCGTAGCTGAAGGATTCGGTGGTACCGGTAGAGCCTGTGAGAACCTGCCAGGCGTGAATGCGGTAGTCGCGTTGCGGGTTCTGCGGCTTGAGGAAAACCAGTACGGTCTTGCCTTCCATGTCGTCGACGGCGAAGTTCACATTGAAAACGGTCATGGTGCATCTCCTTGCTTTCGGTGTTTAGGCCACAGCGAAGTGCTGTAGCTTGCCTACCCTGACGGTTCTGCTGCGGATCTGTGAATTAGATAATGGCACTTTGAATCGTTCTTCACGAGTCGAGCCATGCTGCGCGTTGGAGACTGGGCAATGCCTGTCCATCATGAAAAGGAGTTTCTCGTGTCCCGTTATTCGCATCTCTGGAAACTGGCGTGAACCGGATGAAAACCAGGAATGGAATCCTAGAGCGCGCCGTCTGCGCGCAGCGCGGCAATTTGTTCGGTGCTGTAGCCGAGCCCGCCCAGCACTTCTTCGTTGTGCTCGCCCAGTTCCGGTCCGACCCAGTCGACGCTGCCTGGCGTCTCCGATAGCTTGGGTACGATGCCCGGCATCTTGAACGCCTTACCATCCGGCAGTTTGGCTGAGAGGAACATCTCTCGGGCGAGATACTGCGGATCGCTGAGCATGTCCTCGGCCGAGTAGATGCGGCTGGCGGGAACCTCTGCCTGTCGCAGCAGGGTTTCCACTTCGCTCAGCGGCAGGCTTGCCGCCCAGCGATCGATCACTTCGTACAGTTCGCCACGGCGTGCATCGCGGCCGTCATTGCTGCTCAAGGTCGGGTCGTTGGCCAGGTCTTCGCGGCCTATCGCCTGCATGAAGCGCTTGAAGATAGCGTCGCCGTTGGCGCCGATCTGGATGTGCTTGTTGTCGGACGTGGTGTGGATGGAGGAGGGCGTGATGCCGGGCATGATGTTGCCGCTGCGCTCACGGATGAAGCCCATGACGTCGAACTCCGGCACCATCGACTCCATCATGGCGAACACCGCCTCGTACAGGGCTACGTCCACGACTTGGCCACTGCCGCCGTTGACCTCGCGTTGGCGCAATGCCATCAGTGCGCCGATCACGCCCCAGAGGGCAGCGATGGAGTCGCCGATACTGATGCCGGTGCGCACTGGTGGGCGATCCTCGAAGCCGGTGATGTAGCGCAGCCCGCCCATGGATTCGCCGACTGCGCCGAAGCCGGGTTGTTCCTTCATCGGGCCGCTCTGGCCGAAGCCGGAGAGGCGCACCATCACCAGTTTGGGATTGAGTGCGTGCAGGGTCTGCCAGTCGAAGCCGAGTTTTTCCAGTACGCCGGGGCGGAAGTTCTCGATCAGGATGTCCGCCTCTTTCAGCAATTTGCGCAGTACCTCGCGGCCGGCTTCATGCTTGAGATTGAGGGTGATCGAGCGCTTGTTGCGCGCCTGCACGAACCACCACAGCGAGGTGCCTTCGTAGAGCTTGCGCCATTTGCGCAGTGGATCGCCGCCGTCGGGAGACTCCACCTTGATCACCTCGGCGCCGAACTCGGCGCAGATGCGTGAGGCGAACGGGCCGGCGATCAGGCTGCCGAGTTCGACCACTTTCAGGCCGGACAGGGGTTTGCTGGGTGTGCTCATGATGACTCCTGTAGCTGCGGACGGCAGCAAGCCTATTGCATTGATGAGGGCCTGACCACGTTTGCTCGTGCAGTGGCAAACGACCCAAGTGCGAAGAGGTTGGCGCTTTTCGGCGTGCATCGGCAGGCGTGCTGCGGTTTAATTCGCCCAGGCGAATGGATGCGCTTGGTCAGATCGCATGGATGGCTTTCCCTTCTTGTCCTTTCCTTCAAAGCCCTTCTGTCTCGCCGGCCGCTTCGTGGTCGTGGATGAGTCCTGTCCGATATTTCGACGAATGGTATGAAATTCATCACATGTGATGTGTTGCGTTATTACATGTGAGGATCTAGGCTGCTCTTCATGGACAATAAATCATCAGCCCATTACCAGCGTCTTTATCGTCAGCGCCTGCGGGAGCAGGGGTTGGTGAAGAAGGAAGTCTGGATCTTGCCCGAGCACGCGCCGCTGTTGCTCGCGTTCGAGCGCAAACTGCGCCAGCCTCAGTTGTCGCTGGCTTCGATGGAAAAGGAGGAAGGTATGAGCATGCCGCAGGTTTGGACCGCCCAGGCGCTGAGTGAAGCGTTGGCGGCAGCGGAACTGTTCCAAAGCGGGCAGGCCGGCATCGAATTGCTTCAGGGTGCCGATGCCAGTTTGCATGTCACCATGCGCGAGTACGGCGAGCTGCCGTTGTTCATCGCCGTATTCGGTGAGCAGATCGTCGTCGAGGCGCTGCTCTGGCCGGCTGCCGATGTCACGGATATCGCCGCGTTCAACGAAGAAGTGCTGCGTACCCACAAGCTGTTTCCGCTGTCGTCCATCGGCCTGGAACGCTCGGCCGACGGTAGCGATAGCTACATCATGTTCGGCGCGCTTAGCTCGTCGTCGACACTGTCCGACGTGGTGTTCGAGATCGAACTGCTGGCGGACAACGTGATCAAGGCCACCGAAGCCTATGAAGGCTTCCTCAAGACCAGCGCCTGAGAGGAGATAAGACGATGAATGTCTGGAGCAAATTGCTGACGGCGCTGCGTGGCGGTGCCAACGAAGTGGGTGAGGCAGTGGTCGATAGCCAGGCCCTGCGTATCCTCGATCAGGAAATCCGCGACGCCGATGTCGAGCTGCGCAAGTCTAAGGAAGCCCTGGCCGAGATCATGGCCAAGCAGAAGCTGGCCAGCGACAAGGCCAACAAGAGCGCGGCGAGCATCGCCGAGTACGAACAGTACGCGCTCAAGGCGCTGGATGCGGGCAACGAAACCTTGGCCAAGGAAGTCGCCGAGAAGATCGCCAACCTGGAAGTCGAGCAGGCCAGCGAGCGTGAACAGGCCGAGGGTTTCGCCGCCAGCGTGGCGCAACTGCGCAAGGCCGTGACCCAGGCCGAGGGCAACATCAAGCGCCTCAAGCAGCAGGTGGATACGGTCAAGGCCACCGAAAGCGTGCAGAAGGCGCAGATGGCCGTAGCACAGCGCTATGGTGGCTCGCAGGCCAAGTTGCAGACGGCGGTCGAGTCGCTCGAGCGGATCAAGCAGAAGCAGGCCGAGCGAGCGGCGAAGATGGAGGCTTCGGCCGAACTGGCTGCCACCAGCGCGCCGGATGATTCGCTGGAAGCCAAGCTGCGTGCTGCTGGCATCAAGGCCGACAACGCCAGTGCCGACAGTGTGCTGGCGCGCTTGAAGGACAAGTCCAAGGCCTGATCAGGGCCGGGCAAGGCGCAAGGGGCGAGTGATCGCTCCTTGCGCATGGATCTAGGAAAAGGAACGCCATGGAACTCTTCCTGCAAGTAGCCTTGTCATTTCCCACCGTGCTTTTCAGCATCATGTTCTGCCTCGTGCTCATCTATTGGCTCGCGGTGGCTTTGGGCGGCGTTGAAGTCGACCTGCTCGATGTCAGCATGGATTCGAGTCTCGATGGTGCAGGCCAGGTAGAAGGCGTCGCCGGCCTGTTATCCAAGCTCAAGCTCAATGATGTGCCGGTCACTGTGGTGGTCACGCTGTTGACGCTGATCGGCTGGCTGATCAGCTACCTCGTCGAGGTCTGGTTACTGCAGTACCTGCCTCTGGGTGTGCTGCGGTTTCCCCTGGGACTGATCGTGACGCTAGGTGCGCTGGTTCTGGCGGTTCCTGTCTGTGCCACCATTTGCCGGCCGCTTCGTCCGCTTTTCAGAAAGGCGGAAGCGACCAGCAGCAAGACAGTGCTGGGGCAGGTAGCGCTGGTGCGCAGTGGCAAGGTTACCCTGCAGCATGGTGAAGCCGTGCTGGAGGATGGTGGTGCGGGGCTCATCCTCCGAGTGAGGGCTGATGAGGCTCAAGGATTCAAACGGGGCGATCGTGTGGTGTTGCTGGAGTATCTGGCCACCGAGCATGCCTATCGCGTCATTTCTGAGAATGAGTTCCGGGGCGTCTGAACCTGGCTCGCAAAGCAAGTAAGGGAGATCGAAGAGAATGGGACTTACGTTAATGGGGCTGCTCACAGTTGTCGCCGCTATAGCAATTCTGGTGACAGGGCTGATCTTCCTGTTCAAGGCCTTCTACATCAAGGTTCCGCAAGGCACCGCGCTGATCGTCAACGACATGAGCTCGACGCCCAAGGTGCATTTCACCGGCTCCCTGGTGTACCCGGTGATCCACCTCAAGGAGTTCATGAAGATCTCCCTGATCACCCTGGAAGTCGACCGCCGCGCCAAGGACGGTCTGATCTGCCGCGACAACATGCGTGCCGATATCACCGTGGCCTTCTATCTGCGCGTCAACGAGACCCAGGAAGACGTGCTCAAGGTGGCCAAGGCCATCGGCGTGGAGCGCGCCTCGGATCGTGGTGCGGTCAACGAACTGTTCAACGCCAAGTTCTCCGAGGCGCTGAAGACCGTCGGCAAGCAGTTCGACTTCGTCGAGCTGTTCGAGAATCGCCAGGACTTCCGTGATCGCATCGTCGAAGTGATCGGCAATGACCTCAATGGTTACGTGCTGGAAGACGTGGCCATCGATTACCTGGAGCAGACCTCCAAGGCTTCCCTGGATCCGAGCAACATCCTCGATGCCGAAGGTATCCGCAAGATCACCGAGCTGACCGCCGCACAGAACGTCATCACCAACGAACTGGAGCGCAACGAAGAGCTGGCGATCAAGAAGAAGAACGTCGAAACCCGCGAGGCGACCCTGTCGCTGGAGCGTCAGCAGGCTGATGCCGAGGCGCGCCAGAAGCGTGAGATCGAGACCATCCGCGCCCGTGAGGAAGCGGAAACCCTGAAGGTGCGTGAGGAAGAACGCCTCAAGGCCGAGCAGGCACGTATCCAGACCCAGCAGGAACTGGACATCCGCGCCGAGAACCACCAGCGCGAAGTGGAAGTGGCGCAGCAGAACCGTCAGCGCGCCGTGGTCATCGAAGTGGAGAAAGTCACCCGCGCCAAGGATCTGGAAGTGGTCTCCCGCGAGCGCGAGGTCGAACTGCAGCGCATCGAGAAGGAAAAGGCGCTGGAAGAAGAGCGCAAGAACATCGCCGCTGTGGTGCGCGAGCGTGTTGCGGTCGAGAAGACCGTGGCCCAGGAAGAGGAGCGCATCAAGGAAGTGCGTGAAGTGTCCGAAGCCGAGCGCCTGAAGCAGGTCACCGTGCTCAACGCCCAGGCCGAAGCCGAGCAGGAGTTGGTACGCCAGGTCAAACAGGCCGAAGCCGACGAAACCCGTTCCAAGCACAAAGCGGTTGAAATCAACAACCTGGCACAGGCCGAGCTGGAAGCCGCGGCCAAGAGTGCCGAGGCCAAGAAGAAACTGGCCGAGGGGATCGAAGCCGAGCGTGCCGCGCCTGGTCTGGCCGATGCGCGGGTGCGTGAAGTCACCGCCGCGGCGAAAGAGAAGGAAGGTCTGGCCGAGGCTCGTGTGCAGGCCGAGCGCCTGATCGCCGAAGCCAAGGGCGAGCAGGAAAAAGGTCTGGCCCAGGCGCGTGTCATCGAAGCGCAGGCAGCCGCCAAGGAAAAAGACGGCCTGGCCGACGCCAAGGTGTTGGAAGAAAAACTCGGCGCCCAGGCACGCGGCGAAGAGCAGCTCGGTACCGCCAAGGCCAAGGCTACCCAGGATCTGGGTATGGCCGAAGCGCAGGTGCTGCTGGAGCGTCTGAACGCCGAAGCCGAAGGTCTGGGCAAGAAGTTCGGTGCTCTCGACGCGCTCAGCGACAACGCCCGACAGCACGAAGAGTTCCGCATGCAGCTGGAGAAGAGCTTCGAGGAGGCCATGGCCGCCATCGCCGCGAACAAGGAAATCGCCAAGGATCAGGCCGAGGTGCTGGCCACCGCGCTGGCTAAGGCGAAGATCGAGATCGTCGGCGGCGAAGGCGACTTCTTCAACTCCTTCGCCAAGTCGCTATCGGTTGGCAAGGCCATCGAAGGCGTGGTCGGCAAGAGCCCGGTGGTGCAGGACGTGATCTCCCGTCTGCTGGCTGGCAAGGCGGCACCGGCCGCGCCGGTGGTCGCACCGAGCGCCGGTTCGGAGCAGGCCTGAGCCACCTGCCTGTAGGGTGGGCTTCAGCCTAGCAAGTGGACAACGCACTTTTTGCCCACCACTGGCGACACGAGCGGTGGACAAAAAAAGAGCGTTGTCCACCCTACCGGCTGTGGGAGGGGCTTTAGCCGCGAACCTCCCACGCATTTTCCAGACCCCTTGCCCTGCTGATTGGGCGAGGGTGCTCGATGCCGAATATCCAGGAAGAACACGATGTCGGACGCACAAACACAGGACGTATTGGACAAGGCCGTCGCCGAGGGCGGCGCCTACGAGGTGCTGCACAAGCGCCTGCAGGAGCAGGGCCAGCGCCTGCGCGGGTTGACCGAAACGCTCAATGGCCAGCGCCTGGCTGAGTTCGGCAGTAGTCATATGGAAGCCATCGGCCGGGTACGTATCCGCACCGAGAACAACTGCATCGCTCGCGATATCGTTCAGGTCGGCGAGTGCCTGTTGTTCGGCTACAACGTGTTCATCGGCCTGAAGAAGGAAACCCACGTCGCCGACGTGTTCTCCCTCTACCGCCTGGTGGAGAACGCCGAGGGATACGAGGCCGAGCCAGTGCCGCTGGAGGGCAGCTTTCTGGCCCAGGCCAGCTTCGTCGCCGACTTCAACGAGCTGTACACCTACTACAAGAACACCCGTTTGCTGCAGTTGGCCATCCGTGACGGCAAGCTGCTGGCGAGTTTCCAGATCGGCGAGCGAATCACCGATATCCGCGTGTTCCGCTGGTCGATCTCCACCGACGGCAAGGATGTCCGCTACATCGACAACCGCGGCGAGCGCGATATCGCGTTGCCGGCGCCGTTCGATTTCGAGTGGCAGAAGACCACCCGCGAGATGGTGGTCATGGGCCGCCATCCGCACGTGAACATTCTCGACACCGTGTTCGTCGAGACCGTCGGCGGCGACCTGACGATCAAGGTCGAGAACAACACCCAGGACGGCCAGGGTATCTACCGCGAAGCAGTGGTGGACAAGACCCAGTCGCTGGACGACGCACAGATCGAATATGCCCGCCTGGGCAGCCTGATCCTGCTCAAGGTGCTGCCGTACCGCGAAGAACAGTGGCGCTATCTGGTATTCAACAGCCTGACCCGCCAGGTCGAGCGCATCGACGCCATCGGCCTGGCTTGCGTGCAGCTGCCGGAAGACCACGGCATCATCTTCCCCGGTGGCTACTACCTGCAGAACGGCGAGCACAAGACCTTCGAGCAATCGATGGTCGGCATGCGCTTCAAGCGCTCGGTGCGTTCACCCAACGGCGAAGACGTGCAGTACATCTTCTACCATCCGGAAGAAGGCCGCGCGGCGCTGTTCACCTACAACATGATCAACCGCCAGCTGCACAACCCGATCTTCGGCCACGGCTACGCGCGCCTGGAAGACGGGCGCATGGTGATCTTCTCTGCCGAGGGTAGCGAGCCGACCCGCATCCACCCGATGCAGATCTGGCAGACGCCGTTCGAGAGCGAGGACTACGCCGCCCGCCAGCCGGCGCGCAGCGGTTTCTTCGGGCGCATCGGCAACGCCGAGCTGGTGCGTGGCGTATCCGACCTGCTCAACCTCAGCCGCGAGATCGACAGCCGCGAAGTGTCGGTGGCGCGCTATACCCAGCTGTGCCAGAACACCCGCCGCCTATTTGACATCTACCACTGGCTGGGCGACGCCCAGTGCGCCGAGCTGGCACCGCTGCTGCGTGAAGTGGCCGCCACTTCCGAACTGGTGCTCGACGAGTTCGAGAAGGTGGAGAGCATTCGCCAGCAGTCCAGCCGGGCCATGGCCGAGGCCGAGTCGCGGCAGAAGAGCCTGCTCTCGGGCCTGCTGGTCGACAGTTGGGACGAGGTGCAGCACTTCGTCGAGGCGCTCAACGCCATCACCGCGCAGCGCGGCCAGTTGCTGAGCATACGCGACTACCGCTATATCGACGTGGCGCGCATCGACGCCATGGAGACCGAGCTGCTCGACGCGCAGGAGCGCGTGGCCACTGCCACCTCGGCTTTCCTGGCCAGCGATGCGGCGCTGCAACCCTACGTGCAGCGCCTGGGCGAGCTGGATGGCCTGGCGCAGAAGGCTGAGACCGTCACCCAGCTGAACGAGCCGCTGCTCGAGATGCAGGAGATGGCCGGCAACCTCGACATGCTGTCGAGTCTGATGGCCTCGCTGAAGATCGACGACGCCACCCAGCGCACGCGCATCGTCGAGTCGATTTCCGAGGTCTACGCCCGTCTCAACCAGGCCAAGGCGCGCGCCGAGCAGCGGCGCAAGGGCCTGGGTTCGGCCGAGACCGTGGCGCAGTTCGGCGCCCAGTTCAAACTCTTCGGCCAGGGCATCACCAACGCCCTGGCGCTGGCCCAGGATCCGGAGAAGTGCGACGAGCAGCTGTCGCGCCTGCTGGTACAACTGGAAGAACTGGAAAGCCAGTTCGGCGATCAGGAGCAGTTCCTCAGCGATATCCTCGGCAAGCGCGAGGAGCTGCTGGAAACCTTCGAGGCGCACAAGCAGAGCCTGCTCGACGAGCGTCAGCGCCGTGCCCAGGGTGTGCTCGACGCCGCCCAGCGCATCCTCGACAGTCTTGGCCGGCGTACCGCACGCCTGACCCAGATGGACGAGCTCAACGCCTTCTTCGCCGCCGACCCTTTGATCCTCAAGCTGCGCGAGATGGCCGAGCGCCTGCGCGAGCTCAAGGACAGCGTCAAGGCCGATGACGTGGAGGCGCGCCTGAAGGCCGCCCGCGACCAGGCTGTACGAGCGCTGCGCGACAAGAGCGAGCTGTTCGAGGAAGGCGGCAACGTCATCAAGCTCGGCCCGCGCCACCGCTTCAGCGTCAACACCCAGGAACTCGACCTGACCCTGATGCCGCGCGGCGATGCGCTGTATCTGCACCTGACCGGTACCGACTTTCTCGAGCCGCTGCGCGACGAGACCCTGGAGGGCTTGCGCGACTACTGGCAGGTTTCCCTGGAGTCCGAATCGCCATCGTTGTACCGCGCCGAATACCTCGCCGGGCTGGTGCTGGACGCCGCCTTGGGCGGGCGTGAAGGCCTCAGCCTGGATCTGCTCAAGACCCACCTGGCGCAGCCGGATGACCTGACCCGGCTGATTCGTGATTTTGCCGCGCCGCGCTACAAGGATGCCTACGAGAAAGGCATCCACGACCATGATGCTGCGCTGATCCTGATCCAGCTGCTGCCGCTGCGCGAAAGCGCCGGGCTGCTGCGTTATGCGCCGGCCGCTCGTGGCTTCGCCGCGCTGTTCTGGAACCGTTGGGGGCAGGATATCGAGGCTGAACTGTGGCCCGAGCGAGCACGTAGCAGCCTGCACTTGCGGCAGATGTTCGGCAGTGAAGACGGCGTGCTGCGCCTGCGAGAAGAGATCGATGCGGCGATGCAGCGTTTCCTCGCCCAGCACCCGCTGGCCGTGACCGCGGCGCAGCGCCAGGCGGCTGCAGCCTATCTGGTCGAAGAACTGGCGGCCAAGCCCATTGAGTTCACCTTTAGCAAGTACGCTCGGCAACTGCTCGACACCCTGCAGCAGCGCATGCAGACCAGCCATGTCTGGGACGACTACCGTGAGGCGCTGGACAACCTGCGCGGTCGCCCCGTGCAGCGTTGGTCGCTGTCGCAGACCTGGTTCGATGGTCTCTGTGCGCAGGACGAGGCGCTGGCCGAGCTGGTCGAATACATTCCCGAAGCCGTGGCCATCAGCCTGCTGGACGAGGAGTTCGCGCGACGTTTCACCGAGGTCGATCTGCGCTTTTCCGTCAGCGGACTGCTCGGCGACCATCCGCGTGTGCAGGATGGCACCCTGGTGCTGGCCATCGACGACTACTTCGCCCGCCTCGAGCAGCATCGTGGTCACTTCGTGCCGCAGCTGCAGCGCTACCAGGCACTGCGCCAGGAAGTGATCAACCGCGAGCGCGCGGCGCTGCGCCTGAGCGAGTTCAAGCCGCGGCCGCTGTCGTCGTTCGTGCGTAACAAGCTGATCAATGACGTGTATCTGGGCTTTATCGGCGACAACCTGGCCAAGCAGATGGGCACCGCCGGCGAGAACAAGCGCACTGACCTGATGGGCCTGCTGATGCTGATCTCGCCGCCCGGCTACGGCAAGACCACGTTGATGGAGTACGTGGCGCACCGCCTCGGTCTGATCTTCATGAAGATCAACGGCCCGGCATTGGGCCACGAGGTGCGTTCCATCGACCCGGCCCAGGCCCCGGACGCCACTTCGCGCCAGGAGCTGGAAAAGCTCAATCTGGCGCTGGAGATGGGCAACAACGTGATGCTGTATGTCGACGACATCCAGCACACCCATCCCGAGTTCCTGCAGAAGTTCATCTCGCTGTGCGACGGCACGCGGCGCATCGAAGGCGTGTGGAAGGGCAAGACCAAGACCTACGACATGCGCGGCAAGAAGTTCTGCGTGGTGATGAGCGGCAACCCGTACACCGAGTCCGGCGACGTGTTCAAGATTCCCGACATGCTCGCCAACCGCGCCGACATCTACAACCTCGGCGATACCCTGGGTGGCATGCAGGAAGCCTTCGCGCTGTCCTACATCGAGAACAGCCTGACCTCCAACCCGGTGCTGGCGCCGCTGGCCACTCGCGACATGGCCGACGTCTATCGTTTCGTCGCCAAGGCCGAGGGAAAGCCGTTCTCCGCCAACGAGCTGAGTCACACCTACAGCGCCGCCGAGATCAACGAGATCACTTCGACCCTGCAGCGCCTGATGCAGGTGCGCGACGTGGTCGGCCGGGTCAACCAGCAGTACATCGTCAGCGCTGCGCAGGCCGACACCTACCGCACCGAGCCGCCGTTCAAGCTGCAGGGCAGCTACCGCAACATGAACAAGATGGCTGAGAAGATCAGCTCGGTGATGAACGACTCCGAGTTGCTGCAACTGATCGCCGACCACTACCAGGGCGAGTCGCAGCTGCTCACCACCGGCGCCGAGGAGAACCTGCTCAAGCTCGCTGAGTTGCGCGGTAACCAGACGCCCGAGCAGATCGAGCGCTGGGCGCAGATCAAGCGCGACTTCATGCGCAACAAGGCCATGGGGGGCAGCGACAGTGATGTCGGTGGCCGCGTGGTGGCGCAACTGGTCGACCTGGTCGAAGGTGTACGCGGTCTGGGCGCCGGCAAGCCGGCCAGCGAGACGCCGAGCATTCCCTGGGAGCAACTGCTGGCTGGTCTGGACAATCTGGGCAAGCTGCGTCCGCAGGTTGAGGTGGTCGCGCCGCCGCAGCCGGGCACGCAGAAGTTGCTGGAGAACCTGGCCGACAGCTTGCAGAACAGCTTCCTGCCGCTGATCAAGGCGATGGACAAGAAGATCGATATCGATCTGCGCACCCACAACCGCATGCTGGAAATCTCCACCCAACTGCGTGACCTGGGGACGCTGCTCGGACAGGAGCAGCGTAGCGACATCGTGGATGACGAGGCGCCGTGAGGCGAGGTTGGCTGACCGAGCTTCGCCCGCTGTTGCTGATCAGCGGCGCGATGCTGCTGGTGCAAGTGGTCAATGGCGCCCTTGGCGGCGCCTTGAACGTCTGGGGCTTGCTGCCCCGGCATATCGAGGCGCTACCCGGCATTCTTCTCGCGCCCTGGCTGCATGGCAGCTGGGCGCATCTGCTCAGCAACCTCAGCGGGCTGCTGGTGCTCGGCAGCTTGGTGTTGCTGCGCTCGCGCCGTGACTTCTTCCGTTCCAGTGCCTTTATCATCCTGCTCAGCGGTGCGCTGGTCTGGCTATTCGGCCGTACCGGCTTGCATGTCGGCGCCAGTGGCTGGCTGTTCGGCTTCTGGGGGCTGCTGCTGGCACGGGCCTGGTTCGAGCGCAGCTTGCTCGATCTGCTGCTGGCCGTGTTGGTGTTCTTCCTCTACGGCGGCTGGTTTTTCGGTCTGCTGCCACGTGCTGGCGTGTCCTTCGAGTACCATCTGGCCGGTGCCTTCAGCGGCGTGCTCTACGCCGCATTGAGTCGCCGCCGCAATCAATGACGAAAGGGAATTTGCATGGATTTCAACCGACTCGACCAACACCTGCGCGAGAGCCTGGCCGACCTGCGCCTGAGTAACGAGGAACGTGACGAGCTGCGCGAGCTGGGTAATGACCTGAGCCCCGATCAGGTGCGCTACATGCGTAACCGCGCCTTCGCCCTGGTGCGTGAGCTGATCCAGAATCCCGAGGACGCGATGCCCGCCCTGAAGTGGCTGGAGCAGGTGATCAAGACCCTGGAAGTACGTTGCTCGCCGATTCGCGGCCATAGCAGCGCGCACTTCAGTCCTGGCGAGAGCTGCCGCCAGCGCATCCGCGACCTCTGCCGCCAGGCCAGGGAGTCGGTGGACGTCTGTGTCTACACCATCTCCGACAACCAGCTCAGCGACGAGCTGATTGCCGTGCACCGTCGCGGTATCGCCGTGCGCATCATCAGCGACAGCGAAAAGCGCTTCGATGCCGGCAGTGACATCCAGCACCTGGTCGAGCAGGGTGTTCCGCTGCGCATCGACAACAGCCCGTTCCACATGCACCACAAGTTCGCCCTGTTCGATGGCCGCCTGCTGCTCAGCGGCAGTTTCAACTGGACCCGCAGCGCCAGCACCAGCAACGAGGAAAACCTGCTGGTGACCGATGACCCGCATCTGGTGGCCGAGTACCGTCGCGAGTTCGACAAGCTCTGGGCGCGTTACGCAGGTAACTGATGAGCGACCAACACGCCCGCCAGCTGATCGGCTTCTACCGCAGTTGCTACCTGGCCGACAGCCGCGACCTGGATCTGGACAACCTGGGCAAGCTGCCTGCCCAGCGCTGGACCTGGCTCGACGGGCGTGAAGAACTGGCCAGCGGCAGCCTGTCGCTGCTGCCCCTGTCGGCGGATGTGGGCCGTACCCTGGCTGAGGCCCAGGCCCTGTATCAGCGCGAACTGCAACTGGTCTATGGCGTGCTGCCGGTGTGCGGTCGCCTGCAGCTGGAGCAGGGCGGCTCGCAGGCCATCTGCGGCCCGCTGTTCTACTACGAGGCCAGCCTGCAACCCACCGAGGATGGCAACGGCCATCTGCTCGGCATCGACGTGCAGCGTGCCCACGGCAACTGGCGTCTGCTGCGCCGCCTGTTCGACGACAGTCAGGGCGGCGAGATCGACGGCCTGCCGCTGCCGGTGGAGGCACTGGATATTGCCGGGCTCGGCGAGCTGCTGGCCTGGGTCGAGCGTCATACTTTGGTGCGGGAGGTAGCCGCTGCGGCCGGCTTTCCGGCGCTGGCCAGCGCCGACGAACTGGCCCAGGCTCAGCGCCGGCGCAGCCTGAGCCTGCTGCCCGGCGCCTTCGTTGCGCTGGTGCCGCGTGGCAGCGGCAGCCGTGGTATCGCCCACGAGCTGCAACTGCTGCACGAGGCGCCGCATCTATCTCCTGCGTTGTTGCAACTGCTCGGTGAGACGCCGCCGGTTCAGCTCGCCGGTTCAAGCAGCACGCCGCAACGCTTGCCGGCGCAGCTCAGCACTGCCCAGTGCCGGGCGTTGGACAATGCCGCGCGCTATCCCCTCAGCCAGATTTCCGGGCCGCCAGGCACCGGCAAGAGCTACAGCCTGGCGGCGCTGGCGCTGGATCGTTACCTGCAGGGCGAGAGCGTGCTGCTGGTCAGCCGCAGCGCCCAGGCGGTACGGGTTATCGCGCAGAAGCTGCGCGAGGACTTCGGCCTGCGTGACGGTGTGCTCGAAGGCGATGGTCAGAGCCTGCGTCAGGCCCTGCGCGAGCGCCTGGAACGCCTGCTGCAGGGCGAGTTCGAGAACGTTTCCGAGCAGGCCGAGGAGCGTCAGCGCAGCGAGTTGCAGGTGCTTACCCAGGCCGAACGACGGCTGTCGGCGGATTTTCGTGAGCGCTGCGAACAGGCGGTGCGCTGGAGTCGCCTGCTGTTGCGCGCCGAGCGCGGTAGCCTGGTGTTCTGGCGTCGCTGGCTGCAGGTGCCCTGGGTGCGCAAGCGCATTGGCAGCAGCGTGCGCCCCTGGGTGCTGCTCGATGAGCTGCGCGATTGTCAGCAACGCCGCCAGCGCCTCAGCCGCGAGCACCTCAACAGCCATCGGGCGTTGAACCTCAAGCGCCTGCTGCTCAGCGACCGGGCGCTGTTCGTGCGGTACAACCAGGCCATCCGCGCGCGCAACTCGCAGCGCCAGTTGGCCCTGTTCGAGGATATCGACCCGGCACGCCTGCTGGCTGCCTTCCCGATCTGGGTGGTGACGCTGGACGAGCTGCACCGCCTGCTGCCGCTGCGCCCCGAGCTGTTCGACGTGATGGTGATGGACGAGGCGACCCAGTGCGATATCGCCTCGGCGCTGCCGGCCTTCCAGCGCTGCAAGCGCGCCGTGGTCACCGGTGACATACGCCAGCTGCGACATATCTCCTTCCTTTCCCGTGCGCGCGAGGTGCAGCTGTTGCAGCGCGCCAGTCTGCAGGCCAAGGAGCGCGAGGCCTGGAGCTACCGCGACAACAGCGTGCTCGATCTGGTCGGCCAGCAGTTGGCCAGCCAGGAAGCGGTGGTGTTTCTCGACGAACACTTCCGCAGCCGCCCGGCGCTGATCCGTTTCAGCAACGAGATGTTCTACGACCGCCGCCTGCGGGTGATGAAGGAGCGCCCCGGCAGCCAGGGTTGCGACAGCCTGCAGTTGCAGCGGCTGGATGGCCAACGCGGGCGCAATGGCGCCAACGAGGTGGAAGTGGCTCGGGTAATGGCGCTGCTCGAGGCGCACCTGGCCGAGTACCGTGGCAGCCCACTCAAGCCCAGCGTCGGCGTGTTGTCGCCGTTTCGTGATCAGGTCGAGCTGATCCGCAAGCGCGTCGGTGAAACGCTGCCGTTGGAGCAGCTGCGTGAATTTCGCCTGCTGGTGGACACGCCCTATGGCTTCCAGGGTGAAGAGCGCGACCTGATGATCCTCAGTTTCGCCATCGACCGCGAATCGAGCCAGGCTGCGGCCTACCTCAATCGCGCCGACCTGTTCAACGTCGCCATCACCCGCGCTCGCGAACGCCAGGTGCTGCTGTTCAGTGGCGACGAACGCCAGTTGCCTGCCACGCACCTGCTACGTCGCTATCTGGAGTCGCTGGAGATACCGGGCGCCGCCTGGCAACCCGGCGCTACTGATGCGGCGCGGAGCCAATTGTGCGAGGCGTTGCAGGCCAAAGGGGTGACCACCTGGAATCACTACCCGCTGGCCGGGCTGGTGCTGGATATCTTCTGCCGGCGCGGCGACAAGTGCCTGGCCATCGACCTGATCGGCTTTCCGGGGGAGGGCGAGGGCTTTCTCGAACTGGAGCGCTACCTGGTGCTGGCGCGGGCAGGGTTGGAAACCCTGCCGCTGAGTTACGGCCTATGGCGCGAGGCGCCGGAGCAGGCGCTGGAGGCGCTACTGGCGCGCCTCTAGGTCGAGGCCTCGGTTTCGTTGCGCTGACCTTGGCTAAGCATGCCCCAGGATTTCCAGGTGGTGTCGTCATTCAGGCGCTCGAACAAGCGCTGCTGCAGGTGTTGGCTGCGTTGTTTGTCTTGCTCGGCCAGGTGCACGATACGTTGATGTAGCGCGTTTATGGGGGCGTCAGCGTGCCCGATAAGCGTTTTGAAGCTGATCTGCTCCACGGCTTCTTCCAGTCGATCTGCTTCGACATAAGCCTGTAGCAACGGCTCCTCCTGCCAGTCGCTGGTCAGGCCCTCCTCAAACAGTTTCCTGGCAGTGTCCAGCTCGCCAAGCTTGATCAGGACTGTGACGAATTCATCGCAGTAGAAACTTCTATCGTCCTCTTCCTGGAACTGCGCATCGCGCAGTTGTCGTTCGATCTCTTTCGCCAGTGTCCGAGCCTGCTCCGGCTCGCCGAGTGTCTGCAGTAATTCACAGTGATGAATGCGCTCGGATAGTGCGTCGTCGAATTCGAGTTGGGCGTGCAGTTTGGCGATTTCTTCCAGATGATTGCGGATCGTCCAGCTATCGCGCTGGCTCAAGGGGCGCTTGGCTTGCTCTTTTAGCAGGTGTTGCAGGTAGAGCAGGCGCATGAATGGCCACTCCGGCTGTCCTCTGCGACTGCTCACCAGGCGATCCGACTGGCGTAGCAGATCTCCCGTCCAATAGTGCTGGCTTTCGCAATGGCGCTGCGCCAGGTTGAGCATGAGCCAGTTGAGCGTGGCGGGCTCCAGACGCGATGCTTCATCGTCCAGCAGTTTTTGCGCTTGCCGGGTATCGCCTTGCCGGACATACCAGTCCAGATAGTGCTCCAGCAGGATCGAGTGGGTGCTTCCGGTCGAGTTGAGCAACAGCTGTTGTGCCAGATCATGGCGCTGGTCATGCAGCAATTGAGCGAGCAGCTTTTCGTAATCCAGCAGGTAAGCGGCGGCGGAGTCGACGGAGCCCAGCAAGGTCAAGGTGTGCTCGTACTGCCCTTTGTCCAATAGCAACTGCGCGATGTAGCGCTTGTCTTCCTCGCTCCGTTCGGCGAGTTGAAGCAGTTCCGGATAGCGCTGAAATTCGGCCAGCGCCTGCATGAAGGGGCGCCACTCGATAAGCGAGCGCTGTTCTTCGGTATTTAATGCAGCCTCAGCCTTGGCAAGGCTCGCCTGCGCTGCATCGGGCATATCGCTGCATTGCTGCAGGCGCGCGAGAGCGATCAGTTGGTCGGCATCGAGCTGATCATCCTGGGTCAGGGCAGCCAATACGCTACGTGCCCCATCTGCTTTTCCCTCGGCCAGCAGCAGTTCGGCATGCAGCAGCGGTAGGCTGGAGAGATCTGCACCCAGGCGATTCTTTATCTCGAGCGCCTTGTCCCTCTGCCCGTTCTCCAGCAGGTACTGCAGCATCTCTACCAGGGCGTTCTGGGCGTAGGGCGCTTCGAGATGTGAGAGCAGTTTTAGCGCGTCCTCCTCCCTATCCAGCTTCAGCAGTACGCTGCAGAGCGAAACATGAGCGATTTGCCAGGCATCTCCCCACAGGCGGGAGGCGACCTGCAAGGCCAGCTCCGGTGCGCTGAGGCTCAGTATGCTGATGCGATTGATTTGTGCGGCGTCTGTGGGCGTGATGCGCGCATGGCGGCCTGAGACATCCACGTGAAGTTCTTCTTCCGTGCCGCTGACCGAGTTAAGGAGCCTGACGATGATGAAAAATACCATCGCCGCAATGATGAGCGCCTCCATGAAACCTCCTTGTGGCAGTGCTTTCCCTTGGGCATTCATCATGAATGCTCCGGCGTTGCGGTTTATACGGATCACCGGTCAGGCTGACAACCGCGTATCGGGACATTTGCCAACCTGTTCATTGGCGCGTCGGCATCGAGGTGGCGATTCGCGTTAGACTTGCCGTCTTTCGACCAGCCAAGAAGCCCGCCATGGCCCTGCCATCGACCACCTACAAGATCGAACTGAACCTCACCGACATGGATCGCAGCGTTTACGAAAACCTGCGTTTCACCGTCGCGCGTCATCCCTCGGAGACCGAAGAGCGCCTGGCTGCGCGGCTTATCGCTTATGCATTGTTCTATCACGAGCAACTGGCCTTCGGCCGTGGCCTGTCGGATGTCGACGAGCCGGCGCTGTGGGAGAAGAGCCTGGATGACCGTGTGCTGCACTGGATCGAAGTGGGTCAGCCGGACAGCGAGCGCATCACTTGGTGTTCGCGACGTACCGAGAAATTCAGCCTGGTGGCCTATGGCAACCTGCGCGTGTGGCAGACCAAGTGCCTCGACCCGGTGCGCAGCCTGAAGAACATCAACGTGGTTGGCCTGGGCCAGGAGGCGCTGGCCGACCTGGCGCTGGACATGCCGCGTTCGCTGTCCTGGAGCGTGATGATTAGCGATGGCGAGCTGTTCGTGACTGACGAGCGCGGTCAGCACGAGATTCCGCTGGAATGGTTGGCTGGCCAGCGTTGAAGCCGTAGGGCGGGTGCAACCCGCCGGATCACCTGTGGCGGGTTGCACCCGCCCTACACGAAAAGACTCAAGATGCGTATCGAAGCCCGTCCCCTACCTGCACAACTGCCCGACCTGGGTAACCTGCCGCCACTGCTCACCCGTCTCTACGCCGCGCGTGGCGTGCAGTCCGCCGAGGAACTGGACAAGGGCCTGGCGCGGTTGATCCCGTACCAGCAGCTCAAGGGCATCGATGCGGCGGTGGAGTTGTTGGTGCAGGCGCTTGAACAGCGTCAGCGCATCCTCATTGTTGGTGACTTCGATGCCGACGGTGCCACCGCCAGCTCGGTCGGCGTGCTTGGCCTGCGTCTGCTCGGCGCGGCGCATGTGGATTACCTGGTGCCGAACCGCTTCGAGTACGGTTACGGCCTGACGCCGGAGATCGTCGCCGTGGCGCTGGAGCGCCAGCCCGATTTGTTGCTGACTGTGGATAACGGTATTTCCAGCGTTGATGGCGTAGCAGCAGCCAAGGCGGCGGGGTTGACGGTGCTGGTCACCGACCACCACCTACCTGGGCCGGAGTTGCCGGCTGCCGATGCCATCGTCAACCCGAACCAGCCCGACTGCACCTTCCCCAGCAAGGCTTTGGCAGGCGTTGGTGTGATGTTCTACGTGTTGCTGGCGCTGCGTGCGCGTCTGCGTGAGACCGGTTGGTTCGCCAATCGCCAGGAGCCGAACCTGGGCGAGTTGCTCGATCTGGTCGCGCTCGGTAGCGTCGCCGACGTGGTGCCGCTGGACGCCAATAACCGCATTCTGGTGCATCAGGGCCTGGCGCGAATTCGCGCCGGCCGGGCGCGACCGGGCCTGCGCGCGATTCTCGAAGTCGCCGGTCGCGACCATCGGCGTATCACTTCCACTGATCTCGGTTTCATCCTCGGCCCGCGCTTGAACGCGGCCGGGCGCCTGGACGACATGAGCCTGGGCATCGAATGCCTGCTTTGCGACGACGAGGCGCTGGCCCGCGATATGGCGGTACAGCTCGATCAGCTCAATCAGGATCGCAAGGCCATCGAGCAGGGCATGCAGCGCGAGGCGCTGGCCCAGCTCAAGGATCTGTCCCTTGAGGACATGCCGTTCGGCCTGTGTCTGTTCGAGCCGGACTGGCACCAGGGCGTGATCGGCATCCTCGCTTCGCGTCTGAAGGAGCGTTACCACCGCCCGGCCATCGCTTTCGCCGATGCAGGCGAGGGGATGCTCAAGGGCTCGGCGCGCTCGGTGCCGGGGCTGCATATTCGCGATGCGCTGGACGCCGTGGCGGCGCGCCATCCTGGGCTGATCAGCAAGTTCGGCGGACACGCGATGGCGGCCGGCCTGTCGCTGCCGCAGGCCAACTTCGGGGCCTTCGCCCAGGCTTTCGATGCCGAAGTGCGTCGTCAGCTGTGCGAGGACGATCTGACTGGCCGTTTGCTATCCGACGGTCAGCTCGACGTGACCGAATTCCATCTCGAACTGGCGCGCGCGTTGCGCAATGCCGGCCCCTGGGGACAGCATTTCCCCGAGCCGTTGTTCCATGGCGTATTCCAGATTGTGGGCCAGCGTATCGTGGGTGAGCGCCATCTGAAACTGGTGCTCAAGACCGAGTGCGGCAGCGTGCAGCTCGACGGCATCGCCTTCAACATCGACCGTGACGTCTGGCCCAACCCGACGTTGCGCTGGGCCGAGCTGGCGTACAAGCTCGACCTCAACGAGTTCCGCGGTAACGAGACCGTGCAACTGATGGTGGCGCATATCGCTCCGCGCTAGCACTTAAGCCTGGCCAGCACCTCCCGCAGTCTTTCGCGTGTTGCCTCTGTGCAGGGCAGCAGTGGTGCCCTCGGTTCCTCGCCAATCAGGCCCTGAAGCGCCAGCGCCGCCTTGATCGCCGATGGGTTGGCTTCGGCAAAGGCGGCCTGCATCCAGGGCAGCAACTGGTAGTGCAACTGACGGGCGCCCTGTAGATCACCGCCCGCTACGCACTGCTGCATACGCACGTACAGATCGGCGCGGATATGTGCCGACGCCGAGATGGCTCCGGCGCCGCCCAGGCACAGGGTGTTGAAGATCTGCGTGTCCTCGCCGGCCAGCACCTGCACCTGGCCTTCGGCGATCAGCGTCATGGTGGTTTCGGGATCCCCCGCGCAATCCTTGATGGCCTGGATATTGGGATGGCTGACGATGCGGCGCAGCGTTTCGCGCTCGATGCGTATTCCGGTGCGATAGGGAATGTCGTAGAGCACCAGCGGCACCTCGGCTGCATCTGCCAGCGTGGTGAAGAAATGCTCCAGCCCGGCCTGGGATGGACGGATGTAGTAAGGCGCCGGCACCAGCAGGCCGGCCAGCGGGCGCCGCTGGATTTCCCGTTGCAGGTCGAGCAGGGCGCTCAACTGGTTACCGGCCAGGCCCATGATCACGCGCTCTGCGGGGACGCGCTGGAGTACGGCATCCAGCACCGCCAGTTGCTCAGCCTGGCTTAGCGCGGCGGCTTCGCCAGTGGTGCCGCAGACCACAAAGCCGGCGACGCCATCCTCCAGCAGCTTGGCCAGCAGACGGTCGAGGCTGGTGAAATCGATCTCACCGTTACGAAAAGGGGTGACCAGCGCCACCCAGATACCCTGAAAATTGGACATGCAAAACTCCTTGCGACTGACCGTCTGGTCGCCGTCAGGGAGGGTGCGGGAATCGAGCGGGAGGGGAGATACAACCTGGCGCTTGTCCTGTCAGCCCATCTGACGGGACAGCGCCCCGGTCAAATGAGCGACTGTTTCTTGGATTTCTTGGCAACGACGACGCACGCGCACTGGCAGGCAGTGAAGCCTGGGATCAGCGGCAGTTGGTCGAAGGTGGCGTACATAGAGAGCCCGTTGCGTAAATCGTTCGGCGATGGTGCGGGGTCGAGCGCGATGCTGTCAAGCACGGGGTGGTTTCCCCGTGCCGGACAATTGCTGATCAGTGCTTGAACATGACGTGGCGAATGACGGTGTAGTCCTCCAGGCCATACATCGACATGTCCTTGCCATAACCCGAGAGCTTCACGCCTCCGTGAGGCATTTCGCTGACCAGCATGAAGTGGGTGTTGACCCAGGTGCAGCCGTACTGCAACCGGGCAGCCAGGCGATGGGCACGACCCACATCACGCGTCCAGACCGATGAGGCGAGGCCGTAGCTGGAGTCGTTGGCCCAGGACAGCACCTGGGCTTCGTCATCGAAGCGGGTGACCGATACCACCGGGCCGAACACTTCTCGCTGGACGATCTCGTCATTCTGGCGGGCTCCGGCCAGTACGGTGGGCTCGAAGAAGTAACCTGCACGATCGGCTCGCTTACCCCCGGTGATGACCTCGATGTGTGGCTGGGCCTTGGCGCGCTCGACGAAACCTTCGACGCGCTGCAGATGCTGCTCGGTGATCAGCGGGCCGAGTTCGACACCTTCTTCGTCCTGCAGACCAATCTTGAGCGTACTTACCGCCTCGCCGAGTTTGCTGACGAAGCGCTCGTAGATGTCGCGGTGGGCATAGATACGGCAGGCCGCGGTGCAATCCTGGCCGGCATTGTAGAAACCGAAGCTGCGGATACCTTCTACTGCGGCGTCTATATCGGCATCGTCGAAGATGATGACCGGTGCCTTGCCGCCCAGCTCCATGTGCATCCGCTTCACGCTGTCTGCGGTGCCGGCGATGATGCGGCTGCCAGTATTCACCGAGCCGGTCAGGGAAACCATGCGCACCTTGGGGTGGCAGGTCAGCGGCTCACCGACACTGGAGCCGCGGCCGAATACGATATTGACGACGCCTGCGGGGAAGATCTCTGCCAGCAATTGGCCCAGGTGCAGAGCGGTCAAGGGCGTCTGCTCCGAAGGCTTGAGCACGACGGTGTTGCCGGCTGCCAGCGCTGGGGCGAGCTTCCAGGCGAGCATCATCAGCGGGTAGTTCCAGGGGGCGATGGAGGCGACCACGCCAACCGGATCGCGGCGGATCATCGATGTGTGCCCCGGCAGGTACTCGCCGGCGGCCGACCCTTGCAGGCAACGCGCCGCACCAGCGAAGAAGCGGAATACATCGGCGACTGCGGGAAGCTCATCGTTGAGTGCAGCGTTATAAGGTTTACCGCAGTTCTGCGACTCCAGGCGGGCCAGTTGCTCGGCATTGGCATCGATGGCATCGGCCAGTGCCAGCAGCAGCGCCGAGCGCTGCCCGGGAGTGGTTTGCGACCAGTCTTCGAACGCCGCGTCCGCGGCGAGTACGGCAGCATCAACCTGGGTGATGCTGGCCTCTGGAATTTCCATCAGGGCGCTACCCAGCGAGGGGTTGAAGATGGTTTGAACCTCACCTTCTCCAGCGACCAGTTGGCCGTTGATCAAGAGCTTGGTTTGCATGTTTTTGGCCTCGTTGCAGGGCCGGCACTATCAGTACTGATTGCCGGCCGGATGTTCTTCGTTAAGTCGCTCTGGGAACGGTCAGCGCCTGGCTTGTAGCAGCGCAGGCAGCCCGGAGATCAGAGCCACTTCGTTTTCCTTCATGCGCACGAAGTAGTGCATCGGCGGCAGTAGCGTCCATACGAAGCAGCCGGGCAACGGGCGTACGCGCAGGTTCACCTGGCCCTGTTCACAGGTCAGCTCGACCTGCTCGGTATCCAGGCTGCGCAAGCTTTCGGTCAGCTCGGGAGACTGGTTCAACCAGGCCTCCAGAGCTGCCTGGTCGCTCTTCCAGTGGCGGCCCTTTACCCACTTGGCCCGGCCTTCTGGCGCCGTGTTCATGTTCAGTGCGTAACGCACATCCAGCTTGTAGATACGGCTGAAGAACTGGCGGCGGACGTAGTAGTCCAGGCGCCGCTCGATACCGGTTTGTTCGTCCAGTGCCTGCAAAGGATCTTCTGCAGACGGTGCGTGCCCGAACTGCGTGCACAGATGCCGGAAGGCCTGCTGTGCACGGCGCTCTACGTTGCCGAAGATGTTCATCTCAGACCTGTTCCAGCGCTTTTGCAGAAGACGGGATGGTGCGTGCCTGATCGTCTTCCGTAGTGCTCAGCCCATAGAGCTGTTCCAGAGGTACCGGGCGGAACAGTGGGATGCGTTTGTAACGCAGCCAGCAGATGGCATAGGTCACGATCAACAGCATGAAGCCGCCGGAGATCGCATAGATGCGCAGCTTCATGTCCGTCTCGGGGTGGATGGTCAGAATCATGTACAGGCAGGCTGCGATCCCGATGATCTGAGGGATTGGAAACAGCGGGGTATGGAACGGCCGTTTGATGTTGGGGTAGCGGCGACGCAGGATGATCACGTTGATCTGGGCAATCACGTAGGACAGCAGCCAGGTGACGCAGGACGCCAGGATCAGGGTGGCGATCAGATCCATGTCGATGCTCAGCAGGAAGGGAATGCACAGCAGTGCGAACACCGCGATGATGCCGACCCAGGGCGTGCGGAACTGTGGGTGTACATAGGTGAAGGCCTTGGGCAGCAGACCTTCGCGAGCCAGACCGTAGAGCATGCGCGGAACGGCAGCGAGGTGGGAACTGACCGAGCTGGCGCTGGCCAGTACCGTGATCAGTACGATGAAGACCGCGCCGATATGGCCGAACATCGCCCGGGCGCCTTCAACCTGTGGTGCTGTGGAGCTTTCGAGAATATTCAGCGGCACATAATGGGCAATCGCCTGACCAAACAGCATGTCTGCCACGAAGATGGTCAGCAGGCCGAAAATCATGGCTTTGGGGATGGTCTTCTCGGGCTCGACCACTTCCTCGGCCATGGGGGCGACGTACTCGATGCCGACGAATAGCCAGATGCCCAGGGCCAGAGATTGGAATACCACCTCCCAGCCCTTGGGATTGAAGGGCACGCTCTGGATTTCGCCCACGGTGCCGATGCTCAGCAGGCCGAGCAGGCCCATGATCGAGGTACCGATGATCATCGAGCCGGTGATCAGCACTTGAACCGAGCCGAATACGCCAACGCCAACCAGGTTGACCACCAGGAACAGCACCAGCATGGTGATGGCAACGATGGTGGCACTGATCGATGGGAACAGGCTCTGCACAGCAAGCCCGGCTGTGATCGACTCCATCGCACCGGCCGCGGAGACCAGCACGATGTAGCCACCCAGCACACTGACGATGGCCATGAATGGGCCCATGGCAATCAATGTGTAGTCACCGATCATGCCGGCGCCGGGCATGAATGACGACAGCTCGGCATAGGAGAAGGAAACCAGGATGCTGACGAACATCGCGATCAGCGCGCTGACCATGAAGGCCGGGCCGACCAGGCCCATGCTGTAGCCGAGGGACACCATGGTGGTGCCGGCAACGACAAGCCCGGTGCAGGTGGCGAAGGCCCGCCAGAAACCGAGGGTTCTGTTCAATGAAGTGGATGTCATGTCCGTGCCTCGATTCAGTATTGGTAAGCCTGGTGGATGATTGCCAGGTAGCTCTCGACGCTCATCGGCTTGGCGTTGCTGCTGTCGGAAAAATTGCTCTTGGACTTCTCGGCGATGGCCAGGAAATCCTCTTCACGTACGCCGGCAACTTCCTTGAAACGAGGTATCTTCAGCTCACGACTCATGGCGAACAGATGTTCTACCGCCGCCTCGGCGGCAGCCTCCAGGGGCAGCGTCGGATCGATGCCAAGCGCATAGGCGACATCGGCATGGCGGCGCAGATCGGCATCGCGGTTGTGGGCAAAGACGAACGGCAGGAAGATGGCATTGCCTACGCCATGCGGTGTGTCGTACATGCCGCCGATCGCCTCGGAAATGCAGTGCACGCTGGCGATGTCGGCGTTACCGAAAGCCATGCCGGCGATCAGGCTGGCGATCAGCATCTGCTCGCGGGCTTCGAGATTGTCCGGCTCCTGGACGGCGGGTTTGAGGTAGCGTGCGATCAGGCGGATCGCATGCAAGGCCAGCCCGTCGCTGATGGGGTTCGCCGGCTTGCCGGTATAGGCTTCGATGGCGTGAGTCAGGGCATCCATGCCGGTAGCCGCGGCGATGGCAGGTGGCAGCGTGGTAGTGATGTCCGAGTCGAGCAAGGCCAGCACTGGGCCGATACGGTAGTCCAGCAGACTCATCTTGAACTGGCGTTTGGTATCGGTGATGACCGAGAAGAAGGTGACTTCGCTGCCCGTTCCGGCTGTGGTCGGAATGGCCACCACAGGCAGGGCAGGGCCTTGCAGTTTGAACGCACCTTCATAGTCTTCGACCTTGCCGGGATGGGTCAGCAGCACTGCGATGGCCTTGGCGGCATCCATGGCGCTGCCACCACCGACTGCCAGCAGGCCATCGATACCCTGGCCGCGGAACTGTTCGGCTACCAGATTGACATCCTCGGCCCGGGGGTTGGGCTTGACGTCGGCAACTTCGGCATAGCGAATGCCGGATGCGTCCAGGCTCTGGTAAATGCTTTCCAGCAGGCCGGCTCGTTTGACCCCCGGATCGGTGATCAGTAGAACATGGCGCAGGCCAAGCTCGGCCAGATACTCACCGGTGCGTGCACGCAGGCCGGGCTCCATGACTATTCGGGTGGGTAACAAAAACTGGAACTGCATGATGGATACCTCTTTCTCGCAGGTGCGCTGACGATTTTTGTTGGTGGCAGGTATGTCAGTGGCCGGCTAATGTCGGCTGGCCCTTATTGTGTTTTTCGGATTGGCCGATCCTTGAGCCTCAGAGTGGTTTGTGGCGCGCCATGATGTGGCGCACCACGCTGTAGTCCTGCAATGAGTCAGTGGACAGATCCTTGCCATAGCCGGAGCGCTTGAACCCGCCATGGGGCATCTCGCTGGCCAGCATGAAATGAGTGTTGATCCAGGTGCAGCCGTACTGCAGGCGATTGGCCAACTGGAAAGCCTTGTCCAGATCCTGGGTCCAGACCGAGCTGGCCAGTGCGTATTCGGAATCGTTGGCCCATTCCAGGGCCTGGCTCGCATCCTCTACGCGGGTGATGGTCACGACTGGGCCGAACACTTCGCGCTGGACGATCTCGTCCTGTTGGCGGCAACCAGCCAGCAGCGTCGGCTGGTAGTAGAAACCAGGGCCGGAATGCATGGCGGCGCCGGTAACGCGTTCGATGTGCGGCAGGCCAAGGGCGCGCTCAACGAAGCTGGCCACCCGGTCGCGTTGGCGAGTGCTGATCAGGGGGCCCATCTCGTTGTCGCTGTCCTTCTTGCGGGCGAAGCGAATATTGCCTATCGCATCGCCCAGCGCCGCGGTCAGGCGGTCGTGTATGCCTTTCTCGGCATAGATGCGGCAGGCCGAGGTGCAGTCCTGCCCGGCGTTGTAGAAACCATGGGTGCGGATACCCTCAACCACGGCATCGAGATCGGCGTCATTGCAGACGATGACGGGGGCTTTGCCGCCCAGTTCCAGGTGGGTTCGCTTGAGTGTGCGTGATGCGCTCTGGAGGATCTTCTGTCCGGTGATGATGTCACCGGTCAATGACACCATGCGTACCTTCGGGTGGCTGACCAACTGGCTGCCGACACCTTCGCCGCTGCCACAGACGATGTTCAGTACACCTGCCGGAAGAATCTGAGCCAGTACCGGCGCCAGCGCGAGAATGGACAGCGGAGTGTGTTCGGACGGCTTGAAAACCAGGGTATTGCCGGCCGCGAGAGCGGGGGCGATTTTCCAGGCGGCCATCATCAGCGGGTAGTTCCATGGTGCTATGGAGGCGATCACGCCGACCGGGTCACGCCTGACCATGCTGGTATGGCCGGGAATGTATTCGCCTGCCAGTTGACCTTGCTGGCAGCGCACTGCGCCTGCGAAAAAGCGAAACACATCAGCCGCGGCAGGGATATCGTCCCGACGAGCGAGATGCAGCGGCTTGCCACAGTTGAGCGATTCCAGGCGTGCGAGCAGTTCGCCATTGCTCTCGATTGCCTCGGCAATCGCCAGCAAGAGTCCAGAACGCTGCGCTGGTGTGGTGCGTGACCAGGTCGGAAAGGCGTTGTGAGCAGCGATGACAGCCAGTTCAAGTTGCTCTAGCGAGGCCTCTGCAATGCTGATCAGAACGTCGCCTGTGGCTGGGTTGATGATCGGCTCGACAAAGCCCACGCCGTTGACCAGTTGGCCATCGATCAGTTGAGCTCTGTGCAGGGGCGGGAGGCTCGCGGGCATTCTCGGACTTCTTCTTTTTCTCGTGTCGTTCTGCATGACGTCTCCTCGTGTGTCGGAGCGCCTGTATTCACGGAAGCGAGACTAGAGTCCGACAGTTGGCTTCACAAATTCTAAATATTGAAAGTGGCGTTCGATTAAATCGAAACCTTGCGGTTTGTCGGCTGGGCCCGTGCCAGCGTCAGGAATGGATCGACCAGTGCCGGTCGGGCGGTGCCTCTGCGCCAGGCCAGCCCGACTTCGAGCGGCTCGTTCAGATCCGCCAGTGGCCGGGCCTCGATGATGTCGCCCTCCAATGACCAGGGGCGATAGGTCATGTCGGGTTGAATGGACAGGCCGAGCCCCGCCGCAACCAGGCTACGTACGGCCTCCACCGAGGCTGTGCGCAGGCTGACGCGAGGCGTGAGACAGGCGCGATGCCAGATGCGCTGGGTGTGCAGGCCCATTTCATCGGCGTTGAGCTGGATCAGTGGCTCGCTGGCTACGTCGGCCAGGGTGATACTGTCGCGATCCAGTAGCGGGTGACGCGGTGGTAGCCAAAGGCGGTGCGGAGAGTGCGTCAGCACTTCGGTCTGCAACGCATGACGATCTTCGAGGTTGGAAAGGATCAGTACGCCGACATCAATCTCCCCGGCGACCAGCAGATGTTCGATATAGGGTCGCTCGTCTTCGATAACGCGGGTCTGCACATTGGGGTAGGCGTGCTGGAATCGCGTGATCAGATCAGCAAGGTAGTAGCCTGCGACCAGGCTCGTCACACCAATGGTGAGTTGGCCGTTCACTTGCGATGTACTTTGCTGCAGGCTGCGCTTGGCGTTTTCCACCGTGGCGAGAATCAGGTGCGCCTGCCGCAGGAACTGGTGGCCCTGGTGAGTGAGGCTCATACCCTTGGCATGACGGTTGAACAGAGTAACGCTGATTTCTTCCTCCAACTGCTGAATCGCCTGGGTCAGTGTCGACTGGGAAATGAACACAGCTTGAGCCGCCGCAGATATCGAGCCTGTCTCGGCAACGGCGATGAAATGGCGAATCTGGCGCAGGGTCATCATGGCATGAGAGGTTCTGGCAGTTTTGCCCATTATGGTTTATCGAATGTGTTCTTCCTCGTTCTTTTTCATCGAAAGCTTGGCCGTGTCGAAGGGGGAATATAAGCAACATCTGGAATTGATCTGCTTACCGACGCTCTATTAGGGCAGGCATAGAATCGACGGCATTTGCGCAAGAGGAATTCCTTCATGAACACACGTGGCTTGCTCGACCAACTGCTCAAATCCGGGCAGGACTTGCTACAACAGAAGGGCGCTGGCGGCGCCTCTTCCGGGCTTGGTGGGGCGCTGGGCGGTCTGCTCGGCGGTGGCGCAGGCAAGTCTGGCGGTAGCGATTTGGGGGCAATGCTCAAGGGCGCCGGTGGCGGTGCAGCGCTGGCCATGCTGCTGGGCAACAAGCGTGTGCGCAAGGTCGGTGGCAAGGTGGCCGTTTATGGTGGTTTGGCCGCGCTTGGGGTGATGGCCTACAAGGCCTATGGCAACTGGCAGGCGCAACAGGCTCAGCAAGGTCAGGCGCAGCCGGCCGAGCCGCAGACACTGGATCGCTTGCCGGCGCCGCAGGTCGAGCAGCACAGCCACGCGATTCTCAAGGCACTGGTGGCCGCGGCCAAGGCCGACGGTCATGTCGATGATCGTGAGCGTCAGCTGATCGAGGAAGAGCTGGGCAAGCTGGCCAACGATGCCGAGCTGAAGCAATGGCTGCACACCGAGTTGAACAAGCCGCTCGATCCGGCCGATGTCGCGCGTGCTGCTACCACTCCGGAAATGGCCGCCGAGATGTACCTGGCCAGCGTGCTGATGGTCGACGAGGAGCACTTCATGGAGCGTGCCTACCTCGAAGAGCTAGCGCGCCAGTTGCAGCTCCCGCCCGCACTCAAGTCCGAACTGGAAGCTCAGGTACGAGCTCTGCCAGCCGGCGTCTGAACGACCCTTCGCATTTCAATCCGCATGCCAGGCTTTGTCTGGCATCGCGTCCCCGCCATGATCGTTCAGGTAGGCGTCGACAGCGGCGCTTACCGTAGGTTGATGATGGTGCTCCTGCCTCTCGTTGAGCAGACCAAAGCGTCGTAGCTTGTCCATCACCGGGCCCTTTACCTCGGCAAAGTGCAGCTCGATGCCGGCATCTTCCAGCATCTGCTCCAGTTCACCGAGCATGTCGGCGGACGTCACGTCGATACTGGTTACCGGTTCGGCAGCGACCACCACGCGGCGTACGACCGTGGGAGCTTGCGCGATCGCCTGCAGCAGGCATTGCTGGAACAGTTCGGCGTTGGCGAAGAACAGTGGCGCGTCCCAGCGAAACAGCAGCAGACCGGGTATTTGCCGTGCTTCGGGATAGCGCTCTATGTCATGGAAGCCACGGATACCATCGACCTTGCCGAGAATGGCGTAGTACGGCCGCCAGGCATCCCATAAAAACTCGATCACTGCCAGCACCACGGCAATGCCGATGCCGGGGATGACGCCGAAGGTCACCACGCCGACGAAGCAGGCCATCGATAGCCAGAACTCCCATTTCTGCACGCGGAAGATACGCTGCAGGTCGGTAATGACGAACAGACCAATGACGGCGGCGATCACGACTGCGGCAAGTGCGCTGGTGGGCAGGTACTGCATCAGATTGGGCGCCACGACCAGCAGCAGGGCGACGCACAGGGCACCGATCACGCCAGCGATCTGAGTCTTGGCCCCTGCGGCCTCGGCGACGGGGGTGCGTGATGAGCTGCTGCTGATGGGAAAACCCTGAAAGAGGCCGCCAATCAGGTTGGCGGCGCCGAGGCCGACCAGCTCCTGATTGGGATCGACCTGATGCCCTGTGCGCGCCGCGTAAGTGCGTGACAGCACGCTGGTGTCGGCGAATGCGACCACGGCGATGGCGATGCCACCAATCACCACACTGGCGATATCGACACCGCTGAGCCAGGGCAGGACGAAGCTCGGCAGGCCTTGTGGCAGTTCACCGAGTACCTGAACGCCTTGAGCATCGAGATCCAGCAGAGCGACCGCGAGCGTCGCCAGCGTCACGGCGATCAGGATGCCGGGAAGCTGTTTGAAACGCTTCAACAACAGGATCAAGGCCAGCGTACCCGCGCCGACTGCCAGGCTGTAGAGGTTGGCCTGACCATCCAGCAGTGCGGCGCCGACTGCGCGGATATCGCTGATCGGGCCCTGGCTGTCGATGGAAAAACCCAACAACTTGGGTGTTTGGCTGATCAGTACACTCAGGGCGATGCCGTTCATATAGCCGTAGCGAATCGGCTTGGACAGTAGTTCGGTGATGAAACCCAGGCGCAGAAAACCGGCGATGATGCAGGTCAGCCCGGCAACCACCGCCATCATGCTGGCCAGCGTGACCGCGCGCATTGGGTCGCCACCTGAGAGCGGCAGCACCACGGCCAGAATCAGCGCAGCCAGCGCCGAGTCCGGGCCGAGCACGAAGATTCGGCTTGGGCCGAACAGCGCGTAGGCCAGCAGCGGCACGATGGTCGCGTACAGGCCATAGATGCCGGGCACGCCGGAAGCTTCGGCGTAAGCGATCCCCACCGGCACCAGCATGGTGGTCAGCACCAGGCCGGCGGCAATGTCCTTGGGTAGCCAGGCCAACTGGTATTGCCTGAGCATCAGCAGACCGGGTAGCCAGCGCAGCCAGCCGCTCTGTTGCTGAGCAGTGGGAAGCGGCTTGTGCGTGTTGCTCGGTGACGCTGGCGGCATCGCAATGGCTCAGGCAGGAAAAGTTACAAGTAAAGTGCAAGGCGCAGTCGTTTAACCATAGGTGTCGTCCGTAGATGGACAAACATTCATTCGTTGCATCAGACCAAAAGATCATTCTGCGCAGCTTGTTCGACAGCTAGTCTCAGGGTTTCGATTGGCTGCCCTTGCGAGGATGCTCATGGCGCAACTGCCCCTGGAACGTTACGACTACCTGATCGTCGGGGCTGGCCCGGCCGGTTGCCTGCTGGCCAACCGGCTCTCCGCCGATCCTGGGGTCAGCGTGCTGTTGATCGAAGCCGGCGGGCGCGATAACTATCCGTGGATCCACATTCCGGTTGGCTATCTCTATTGCATCGGTAACCCGCGCACCGACTGGTGCTACAGCACCGAGAGCGACCCTGGCCTGCATGGTCGCTCGCTGAAATATCCGCGCGGCCGTGTGCTTGGTGGCAGCTCTTCGATCAACGGCATGATCTACATGCGTGGCCAGGCGGCCGACTACGATGGCTGGGCGGCGGCTGGTAATCCGGGCTGGGCCTGGCGTGACGTGCTGCCGCTGTTCAAGCGTTCGGAGAATCATTTTGCCGGCGATAGCGAACTGCACGGCAGCGCAGGCGAATGGCGGGTCGAGCGTCAGCGATTGTCCTGGGAAATTCTTGAAGCCTTTCGCCAGGCCGCGGCGCAGACTGGCATCGCCAGCATCGATGACTTCAATGGTGGAAATAACGAAGGCTGCAGCTACTTTCAGGTCAACCAGAAGCGTGGGGTGCGCTGGAACGCCTCCAAGGCGTTTTTGCGCGATATTCGCCAGCGCCCCAATCTGCAGGTGCTGACAGGTGCCGAGGCTGAGCGCATTGAACTCGATGGTGGTCGCGCCAATGCGCTGCATTTGCGCTGGCAGGGGCAGGCGCTGCGGGTCAGTGCCCGCCGTGAGGTTATCCTGTGTGCCGGTGCCATTGGTTCGCCGGCGCTGCTGCAGCGCTCCGGCATCGGCCCTCGACCCGTGCTCGAAGGCTTGGGCATTGGCGTGAAGCACGAGCTGCCCGGCGTTGGCGAGAACCTGCAGGATCACCTGCAACTACGCCTGATTTACCGGGTCAGCGGGGTGAAAACCCTCAATCGCATTGCCGCCAGCGCCTGGGGCAAACTGGGCATGGGCCTGGAGTACCTGTTCAATCGCAGCGGGCCGCTGGCCATGGCGCCCAGTCAGCTCGGCGCCTTTGCCAGGTCGAGTGCCGAGCAGTTGCGCGCCAACCTGCAATACCACGTGCAGCCCCTGTCGCTGGAGCGCTTTGGCGAGCCGTTGCACGACTTCCCGGCATTCACCGCCTCGGTTTGTAACCTGCGCCCGCACAGTCGTGGACGTGTCGCGATCACATCGCTGGACGCCAGCGTTGCGCCGTCGATCATGCCGAACTACCTGAGCGATCCACGCGATCTACAGGTGGCGGCCGACGCCATTCGGTTGACCCGGCGCATCGTCGCCGCGCCTGCCTTGGCGAGTTATCGGCCTGAGGAATACAAACCTGGGTCGGAATACCGCAATGAGGAAGATCTGCAGCGGGCGGCCGGTGAGATCGGCACCACCATCTTCCATCCGGTGGGAACCTGTGCGATGGGGCAGGGGCGCGAGGCAGTGGTCGATGCTCGTCTGCGCGTGCATGGCA
This sequence comes from Pseudomonas mendocina, assembly GCF_003008615.1. NCBI lineage: Bacteria > Pseudomonadati > Pseudomonadota > Gammaproteobacteria > Pseudomonadales > Pseudomonadaceae > Ectopseudomonas > Ectopseudomonas mendocina. The sequence continues at coordinate 879,140 of NZ_CP027657.1, read as the reverse complement.
TTGGTGGCCTGCGAGTGGTCGATGCCTCGATCATGCCGAGCATCACCTCGGGCAACACCTGCTCGCCAGTGCTGATGATCGCGGAGAAGGCCGCACAGATGATCGTCGAGGACGCACTGCGCCAGGGGCAGGCGGCCCCGGTGCGCAAGATCCTGGTCAGTTGAGGTGGTTTTCGAGTTCGTTCTGGAAGATCGCCCGGTTACGTCCGCCTTGTTTGGCGCGATACAGCGCCTGGTCGGCCAATTGCAGCACCTCGCCCAGCTCGCTGTGATCCAGTGGCCACAGAGCGCCGCCTACGCTGCAGCCGATGGCGACCGCACCCACCTCCAGCAGCACCGGCTGGCCGAGCGTGGCGATGGCCCGCTCAGCCACCTGGCGCGCATGCTGTCGTGCGTCCTGCCCCGGTACTTGCAGCACCATGAGAAATTCGTCACCGCCCAGACGCGCGACCATATCGCCATCGCGCAGGCAACTGCGCAGACGCTGGGCGATCTCCCGGAGCAAGTGATCGCCGGCGGCATGGCCATGGGTGTCGTTGATCGGTTTGAAACCATCGAGGTCAAGATAGAGCAGGGCCAGGCAGCCATGTTGCAGGCGACTGCGCTGCTGCGCCTGGGGCAGGAATTTCTCCAGCGCCATGCGGTTGGGCAGCCCGGTCAGGGCATCGTGATGGGCGAGGCTCTCCATGACGCCAAGCGCCGTCTGTTGCAGGGTCAGGCTTTCCACCAAATGCCGGATCGACTGGCTCAGTTGGTGAACCTCACGGCTGCCGCGCAGTTCGGGAATCTCGTTGATCTCACCCGCGCTGAGGCGATCCGCGGCGGTAGCGATTTCCTGCAGTGGACGGGTGAAATAGCCACTGATCAGCCAGCCGAGTATGGCGAAGATCAATGCCAGAACGCAGCCCCAGAGCAGGATGGTGAGCAGCAGTCTGTGCGCTGGCGCGTAGGCCAGATCCAGTGATTGCCGCGCGATGACGGTCCATCCCAGGCCGGGATAATCCTTATAGCCCTGGCTCAGGGTCAGGCCGGTAAGGTATTCGTTGCCATCCGGCCATTGCTGTACCGCCCAGCGGCTCTCCCCTGGGCGCAGGCCGTCGAGTGCCGGCAGGTGCAAGGGCTGCCCGATCATCTCGCGGGGGCCAAGCAGGATGCTTTGATCGCGCCCGATCACGAAGAACTCGACCAGACGTCGATCCTGGATCGGGGCGAGAATCGATTGGCCTACTTCATTGGCCCAGCCCCACGACAGATGGCTGGCCAGTACGCCGGCCAGGCTGCCATCGTTCGCCGTTATCGGCAGGCTGATGTCGACGAACTTCATCGCCTCGCCACTGGGGTTGGGAAGCAGCTTGGCCAGCAGCACGGCCTCGTGCACGTCGCCGATGAACAGATCCTCACGCCCTTTCAGGTAGACCGGCCGCTGGGCAATGCTGGCGCCTTCCAGCACGCCATTGCTGGAGGCCAGCACCTGGCCTGCCGGGTCGGTGAAGCCGATCCAGGCGATGCTGGGGATTTCCTTCTGCAGGCTGTCGAGCAGGCGCCGTATCTCGGCCGGATCACCTGGCTGCCTTAGCGTTTGCAGGTTGCCGAGCACGCGCAGCACTGCCGCGCGCGAATCCATATCGCGATCCAGGCGGTCGACCATCGCATAGGACACCTCGGCCATGTTTCGGCCTATGTCCTCGCGGATCTGTTGGCTGGTGTGCTGGCCGATCAAGGTGCCCAGTAACCAGGTGAGTGCGCCTACCAATAGGGCGATGAAAAGGGCGATATGGCTACGCAGGCTATGCGATGGGGGCATGCTGGGGTTCCGAGAGAGGGCGCTGTTATCGGTTTTGTGACCAGTATAGTGCGCCGTTGATCCATTGAGCCGCGTTCACCTGTCAAGAGTGGGCTGCCAGCCAGTGTCGGCTCGGGTATAATCGCCGGCTTTCCGTCCGATTTGCCCGTGAGAGCCGCCTACCATGGAAATCAATCCGATCCTCAACAGCATCAAGGATCTCTCCGAACGCACCCAGACCATTCGGGGGTATCTTTGACTACGATCAGAAGCATGATCGTCTGGTCGAAGTAAACCGCGAGCTGGAAGACGCCAGCGTCTGGAACAAGCCTGAGTACGCGCAGAGCCTGGGCCGCGAGCGCGCCATGCTGGCGCAGATCGTCGAAACCATCGATGACCTCACCGGCAGCCTGGCCGATTCCAAGGATCTGCTGGAAATGGCCGCCGAAGAAAACGACGAAGGCGCGGTGAACGACGTCGCCGCCGAAGTCGAGCGCCTGCGCGAGATCCTCGAGAAGCTCGAGTTCCGCCGCATGTTCAGCCACGAGATGGATCCGAACAACTGCTACCTGGACATCCAGGCCGGTTCCGGCGGCACCGAAGCCCAGGACTGGGCCAACATCCTGCTGCGCATGTACCTGCGCTGGGCTGACAAGCGCGGCTTCAATGCCGAGATCGTCGAGCTGTCCGAGGGTGAAGTCGCCGGCATCAAGGGCGCCACCGTGCACATCAAGGGCGAGTACGCCTTTGGCTGGCTGCGCACCGAAATCGGCGTGCACCGCCTGGTGCGCAAGAGCCCGTTCGACTCCGGCGCCCGTCGCCACACCTCGTTCTCGGCGGTGTTCGTCTCGCCCGAGATCGACGACAAGGTCGAGATCGAGATCAACCCGGCCGACCTGCGCATCGACACCTACCGCTCCTCCGGCGCTGGTGGTCAGCACGTCAACACCACCGACTCGGCGGTGCGTATCACCCACGTGCCGACCAACACCGTGGTGGCCTGCCAGAACGAACGCTCGCAGCACGCCAACAAGGACACCGCCATGAAAATGCTGCGGGCCAAGTTGTACGAGCTGGAGATGCAGAAGCGCAACGCCGCCTCGCAGGCGCTGGAAGACAGCAAGTCGGACATCGGCTGGGGTCACCAGATTCGTTCCTACGTGCTCGATGACTCGCGCATCAAGGATCTGCGTACCGGCATCGAGCGTAGCGACTGCCAGAAGGTTCTCGATGGCGACCTTGACCAGTACCTCGAAGCCAGTTTGAAGCAGGGGCTGTAAGGCAGCACCAACCCGGTAGGTGCGAGCCTGCTCGCGATGCTCTGTAACGGGCTCGCGAGCAGGTGTCAGATGGCCTACAACGAATTCAATTGAAAGATACGCCAGGCAGACAAGCGACCATGAGCGACCAACAACTCGACCACAACGAACTGCAACAGGAAGAAAACAAGCTGATTGCCCAGCGCAAGGAAAAGCTTGCTGTCGTCCGTGAGCAGGGCATTGCTTTCCCCAATGATTTCCGCCGCGACAGCCTGTGCGCTGACCTGCAGAAACAGTACGAGGGCAAGAGCAAGGAAGAGCTGGAGGCGGCTGCCATCCCGGTGAAGATCGCCGGGCGCATCATGCTCAACCGTGGCGCCTTCATGGTGCTGCAGGACACCTCCGGCCGCCTGCAGGTCTATGTCGACCGCAAGGGGCTGCCGGCCGAAACCCTGGAGGCGATCAAGACCTGGGATCTGGGCGACATCATCGCCGCTGAGGGCACCCTGGCGCGATCCGGCAAGGGCGACCTGTATGTGCACATGACCAACGTGCGCCTGCTGACCAAGTCGCTGCGTCCGCTGCCGGACAAGCACCACGGCCTGACCGACACCGAGCAGCGTTATCGCCAGCGCTACGTTGATCTGATCGTCAACGAGGAAACCCGCCACACCTTCCGCGTGCGCTCGCAGGTCATCGCCCACATCCGCCGCTTCCTCAACGACCGCGGTTTCCTCGAAGTGGAAACCCCGATGCTGCAGACCATCCCCGGTGGTGCAGCGGCCAAGCCGTTCGAGACCCATCACAACGCGCTGGACATGGCCATGTTCCTGCGTATCGCCCCGGAGCTGTACCTCAAGCGTCTGGTGGTTGGTGGCTTCGAGAAGGTCTTCGAGATCAACCGCAACTTCCGTAACGAAGGCGTTTCGACCCGGCACAACCCCGAGTTCACCATGCTCGAGTTCTACCAGGCCTACGCTGACTACCGCGACAACATGGACCTGACCGAGGAGCTGTTCCGCGAGCTGGCCCTGGCTGTGCTCGGTACCACCGATGTGCCGTATGGCGACAAGGTGTTCCACTTCGGTGAGCCGTTCGTGCGTCTGTCGGTGTACGACTCCATCCTCAAGTACAACCCGGACATCACGGCGGCTGACCTCAATGATGTCGAGAAGGCCCGTGCCATCGCCAAGAAGGCCGGCGCCAAGGTGCTCGGCCACGAAGGCCTGGGCAAGCTGCAGGTGATGATTTTCGAGGAGTTGGTGGAGAGCAAGCTGGAGCAGCCGCACTTCATCACCGAATACCCCTTCGAAGTCTCGCCGCTGGCGCGTCGCAACGACGACAACCCCAGCGTCACCGACCGCTTCGAGTTGTTCATCGGTGGCCGCGAGATCGCCAACGCCTACTCCGAGCTCAATGATGCCGAAGACCAGGCCGAGCGCTTCCTCGCCCAGGTGGCGGAGAAGGACGCCGGCGACGACGAAGCCATGCACTACGACGCCGATTTCGTTCGTGCGCTCGAGTACGGCATGCCGCCCACCGCTGGCGAAGGCATCGGCATCGACCGCCTGGTGATGCTGCTGACCAACTCGCCGTCGATCCGCGATGTCATCCTGTTCCCGCATATGCGTCCACAGGCCTGATGCCTCACATAAAGCCGCCTTCGGGCGGCTTTTTGCTACCTGTCGTTCCACTTTGTAGGCCTTGCCAACGTAGATGGTTTTTCAACGGCCTGTTAACCATTACTCTGAATGTCATAACCAGAACGTAGAGGGTCGAGCCATAGTGAGTTCCGTTTCTGCGTCCCCCAATGCCACCGAGGCTGCCAACGCCGTTGCCGAAAGTGTCCAGTACCAGGGCCGCAAGGCCAGTCGACACGGCAGCGAGCAACGCCGCCAGGCGATTCTCGATGCCGCCATGCGCATTATCGTGCGTGACGGTGTGCGCGCCGTGCGTCATCGCGCGGTCGCTGCCGAGGCGCAGGTGCCGCTGTCGGCCACGACTTACTACTTCAAGGATATCGATGACCTGATCACCGATACCTTCGCCTTGTTCGTCGAGCGCAGCGCTGCGCAGATGGCGGCTTTCTGGGCCAGTACCCAGGGCGCGCTGCAGGAGATGGTCGGTCGCCTCGACGGCAGTGAGGCCGCGCGTCGGCAACTGGCTGACGAGATCGCCGAGCTGGCCGTGCAGTACGTGCAGCGTCAATTACGCGAACGTCGCGAGCACCTGATCGCCGAGCAGGCATTCCAGCAGGAGGCGCTGCTCAATCCGCGCCTGAGTGACCTGGTTCGCGCCCATCGCCAGATCCTGCAGCAGGGTGTGACGCACTTCTTCGAAGTGCTCGGTTCGCGCCAGCCAGAGCAGGATGCCGTGCTGTTGACGGCTACCATCGTGCGGATGGAGTATCAGGGCCTGCTCGACGGCGTCGAGAATCTGGACAGCCAGGGAATGCTGGCCATCCTTAAACGCTACATGAATCTGGTTCTCGGGCTTTGATGCCCAACCGGCTGGTGGTTTTCACAAGGAGAGCGAAATGAAAGCCTGGCGCGTACTGGTCGCCTTGTCCTTCCTGATGTTGAGTGGTTGCCTGGTCACTTTCAAGGATCCGATCCCGGCCAACGAGGCGGCACCTATTCCGCTACTGGGTGAATGGACCCGGCAGGACGAATGGGGCGATCAGCTCTTTCTGGAAATCACCCGTGCCGGTGCCAACCTGTACGAGGCACGTATCTATGAAGGCAGTGCGGACAACCTCGACAGTCTCGAGGAGTTTGGTTTCACCGTCGCCCATCATGGTCGCCGCTGGTATCTCTCGGCTGGATTGCCCAAAAGCCTCGGTGCCAACTTCGCCATCGCCGGTTTCGAGCTGACTCGGGACAACGAACTGGTGGTGTACAACCTCGATAGCGACCGCATTCTCCAGGACATGGACAAAGGCCTGCTGGAAGGGCAGACCGTCTCCATGCCCGAAGCTGATGGCGCCTTGATCACCAGCCCGCTGGAGAAGGTACTCGCATACCTCGACGATCCGGCCAACGCCGACCTGTTCGTCGAGGTGGCGCGCTATCAGCGGGTTGCCGACTAGGAAAAGCAATGAACAGCCAGCAAAAACTGGACGATTACCAACTCTGCATTCGTGCCCTCAGCGACCGTATCGTCGAGGCGCAGACCCCGATTCGCGTGCTCGATGCAGTGAAGTGGGACGATGGCATCCGTGACGGTTTCCTCAAGGCCAAGGGCAAGCAGCCTCCAGCGGTGGATCGCGACTATTACCTGAGTCGGCCGCTGGCCTTCGATGCGCAAGCGAAGAAACTGGAGTTTCAGAACATCGAGCGTGACATCACTCGTCAGCTCGGCCAGTTCAACCCAGTCGGGCAGATCATGCGGCGCATGTGCAAGGAATACCGCATGGTGATCCGTATGCTCGAAGCGCGCGGTACCGAGGATTTCGGGTTGATCAGCCAGGAGCTCTACGGCGCCGCCTCCGACGCTTTCCATGCTGGTGATCCGACCCTCGCCGATCTCGGCCTGATGCTCTCGGACTACCTCAACAACATCGCCGCGCGTGGCGACCTGGAAGACGAGCCCAAGGTGCTCGGCGCCGCCGATGCGGTGGGCATCCTGCAGCAGCGCCTGGCCGGTGTGTTCGGCGACGACACCATTCGCGTGTTCGAGTCCGACGGCATCCTCGCCGACGCCGCAGCTGGCGCCGACTACATCAAGATTCGCAGCGACGCGCGTTTCAACGAGCGTGACGTCAAGGCACTTGAGGTACATGAGGGGTTGGTGCATGTCGGCACCACGCTCAATGGCCTGAACCAGCCGATCTGCACCTTCCTGGCCAAGGGCCCGCCCTCGTCGACCGTGACCCAGGAAGGCCTGGCAATCCTGATGGAAGTGATCGCCTTCGCCTCCTACCCGACGCGCCTGCGCAAGCTGACCAACCGCACCCGCGCCATCCACATGGCCGAAGAGGGGGCGGATTTCCTCGAGGTGTTCGAGTTCTTCCGCGAGCAGGGGTACGGCCTGGAAGGCGGCTACAGCAACGCCAGCCGGGTGTTCCGCGGCTCATTACCGAACGGCCTGCCGTTCACCAAGGATCTGTCGTATCTCAAGGGCTTCATCCTGATCTACAACTACATCCAGTTGGCGGTGCGCAAGGGCAAGCTGGAGCAGATTCCGCTGCTGTTCTGCGGCAAGACCACCCTTGAAGACATGCGCACCCTGCGCAAGCTGGTGGACGAAGGCCTGGTACTGCCACCCAAGTACCTGCCGCCGCAGTTCCAGGACATGAACGCGCTGTCGGCCTGGATGTGCTTCTCCAACTTCCTCAACCATTTGAGCCTGGATCGGATCGAAGCGGACTACGCCAATATCCTCTAGCGACTGTAGGGTGCGCCCCGCGCACCACGGCGCCAGCATGCAGTCTGATCGACGAGGCATGTCTAACCCTGTCGTAGGCCCCCAGGAGATCAACAAGTGCCCAGCCATCAACTCGAATACGAAATCCTCGGTGCTTCGGCGCAATCGGTTGAGATCATCCTCGACCCCGGCGAGACGGTAATCGCCGAGGCCGGTGCGATGAACTACATGACTGACGGCGTGCGCTTCGAAACGCGCATGGGCGATGGCTCGTCCAGCGGCCTGTTGGGCAAGCTGTGGAGTGTCGGCAAACGCATGCTGACCGGCGAGTCGCTGTTCATGACCCACTTCAGCAATGCCGGCAAGAGTCAGGCGCGGGTCGCCTTTGCCGCGCCTTATCCGGGAACCGTGGTGCCCATCGATCTGGCCAAGATCGGCGGCCGGTTGATCTGCCAGAAAGATGCCTTTCTCTGTGCGGCGCATGGCACCAGCATTGGTATCAGCTTTGCCAAGCGTCTGGGTGCGGGGTTCTTTGGTGGTGAGGGCTTTATCCTGCAGAAGCTCGAAGGTGATGGCCTGGCCTTCGTGCATGCCGGCGGCACGGTGATTCGCAAGGAGCTGAACAACGAAACCCTGCGTCTGGACACCGGCTGCCTGGTGGCCTTCAGCAGTGGTATCGATTACGACATCGCCCTTGCTGGCGGCCTGAAGAGCATGCTTTTCGGTGGTGAAGGCATTCTGCTGACCACGCTCAAGGGCACCGGCACGGTGTGGATTCAAAGCCTGCCGTTCTCGCGCTTGGCCGAGCGCGTGTATGCCGCGACCGTGCAGGCACGCGAAGAGGTTCGCGCTGGTGGCAAGTAGCCTGCGAGCGCTGGCGTTGCTGCTGGCCAGCCTGTGGCTGGCCGGTTGCAGTGGCCTGCTGTTCTACCCCGAGCCAGGGCTGCCGATCACCCCGGAGCGTGCCGGGCTGGAATACCGCGACATCGAACTGCGTACCGCTGACGGCACGCGCCTGCACGCCTGGTGGCTGCCGGCCAAAGCCGGGGTGAAGGTCAAGGGTACGGTGCTGCACCTGCACGGCAATGGCGGCAACCTGGCCTGGCACCTGGGCGGCGTTCACTGGCTGCCGGAGCAGGGCTATCAGGTGTTGATGCTGGATTACCGCGGTTATGGCCTGTCCGCCGGCAAACCGCGGTTGCCTGAGGTGTACCAGGATATCGATGCGGCCTTCGCCTGGCTCGAACAGGCGCCGCAGGTGCAGGGCACGCCGCTTTTCATGCTGGGGCAGAGCCTTGGCGGCGCTCTGGCCGTGCATTACCTGGCCGAACATCCCGAGCGGCGCTCAGCCCTGCAGGGCATGGCCCTGGATGGTGTACCGGCGAGTTACCGTGATGTCGCCCGCTACGCACTGAGCACGTCCTGGCTGACCTGGCCGTTGCAGGTGCCATTGTCCTGGCTGGTGCCGGATGCCGACAGTGCGATCAACAGCATCGATCAGCTCCAGGGTTTGCCGCTGATGATCTATCACAGTGTTGACGATACGATCGTGCCGCTTTCCAATGGCCGCCGTTTGTATCAAGCTGCGCGCCCGCCACGCGCCTTTCAGGCGACCCGTGGGCCGCACGTGCAAACCTTTGCCGAGCCCGCCTGGCGCCAATCGTTGCTGGCGTTTTTCAGTGCGCCGCAGGCTTTTGTCGAACGCCAGGTGCCGGCTACCGAATCCGCAACAGAGAATCTGCAATGACCGAACGCAATCCCATCCCTCTGATCCTCACTGGTGTCGCCAGCATCGTCGGTACCGTTGGCGTGCTCTGGTATTACGGTTATGTGCACTTCGCCAAGCCGGAAGATGCGCTGCTGCTGTCCGATTTCACCATGCTCAAGACCATTCCCGGCGAGGACTACAAGGTTTCGCTGAAGCCTGCTGACCAGGTGGCGCAGTGCATCGACGGCGTGCTGGTACTGTTCGACCTGCAACAGAAGGGCCTGACCGGCGTGCTGGTGGACAACAAGAAGCAAGCCGTGCGCTGCATGGGTCAGGACACTCCGGCGCTGGAGCAGTAAGGCAAAAACACCCTACGGGCGCATAGCCAAAAAGAAACCCGCCATCAGGCGGGTTTCTTCATTGCGGTGGCGCTATCAGGCGCCGCTAGCCGAACGCGGTACGACCGGCTGATTATCGTTGGAGATGGTCACTTCCACACGACGGTTCTGCGCACGGCCGGAGTCGCTGGAGTTATCCGCAACCGGATACTCCTTGCCGTAACCCTGGGCAACGATACGCGCCGGCTCGACGCCAGCGCGAATCAGCGCGCGACGTACGGATTCGGCGCGACGCTCGGACAGGCCCTGGTTGTAGCTGGCCGAGCCGACGCTGTCGGTGTAGCCCTCTACGATCACCTGGCGCTCCGGGTTTTCCTGGAGGAAGCGCGCCAGTTGCGTGACGTTGGGCAGCGCGCTGCTCTTGAGTTCGGCCTTGTTGAAGTCGAACAGCACATCACCGAAGGTCACCAGGGTGCCGCGCTCGGTCTGCTTGGCGTTGAGGCTGTCCTGCAGCTTGCGAATCTGTGCATCGCGCGCATCGAGCAGGGCCTGGGCACGTTGCGCCGAGGTGTTCTTCAGCTCGGCTTCGGCGGTACGCAGGGCGATGGTCTGCTTGGCCACCTCGACGCGCTGATTGGTCAGGTAGGCCAACTGGTCGACCTTCTTCTCGTCTTCCTTCTCCATGTAGGCCTTGTCGGCCTTGTTCAGCCATTCCTGGGCTTCCTTGGTTTCCAGTGCGGCAACCTTGCTTGCCTGCGGGTCGCTCTGCAGCGTGGAGAAGTTGCTGCGCGCCGACTCCAGGTTGGCATTGGGCTGGTGCGAGCAGGCGGCCAGGCCGACGCTCAGGGCCAGAAGGGCGGGGATCATTACGTGTTTACGCATGGCGTTCATCCTTTGATCTGTCAGCGAATGGGTGGGGTGCATGCGGCTCACTGAGCGCTACGCATGCCTTCCTCACGCAGTTCCTGCACACCCTGGCGGGCGTCCTGCAGTGCTTGTTCGGCCTTGGCGGCCTGGGCCTTGCGCTCGGCGAGACGAGCATCCCACTCGGCCTGTTCGGCCAGGCGGCGGGCTTTCTCGTACTCTTTCTCATGCATGGCCAGCTCGGCTTCTTTGAGCTTGTCCTGCGCCGACTTCATTTCCACGGCGGCAAACTCGGTACCGCCAGCGCTGATTGCCGAATTCACGGCAGACTGCGTCACGGCGTACTGCTCACTGGGCGGATTACCGGCGCAGCCCGCGAGTACCAGGCTGCTGCCCAGTACCAGTGCAGCCAGCTTGATCCCATGCAGACGAGTGCGCTGGGCTTTTTCGGTATGGGTCTTCATGGCGGCTAACTCCATTTGAAACACTCCTATGAATGACGATATCCGTGACATCTGGCGCATCGTGACGGCGTTTTACCCAGAGGGTTGCTGATGCCGGCATTACTGGATGGCCTATCGAATGGACAGGCGTTTTTTTTGGATAGTTCAGAAAAAAAGACAGTGAGCTTATGTTTTATGGTATGACCGGTTGGTCAGCTTGAAGCTCGCGATCATGCTTTCAATTAGCCCTGAACTAGTGTTTTGAACAGTCTGCTCAACGGGCTTGACGAGATGATGGCGGCGTCTGGCATGCACTGAAGAGTCCTATGCCAAACGGACTTATGAGCATTCCATGACGGTTTCTTGAACAGAATAACGAACAGGCAGTGGCACCCAATGCAGCACTGTTTGCATGTGCATCGGGGAGAGGCGACCCAGCCTTGTAAGTAACGGAAGGGCTGTGCACTCTGTTGACCTTGGTTAGCAGAAGGAGTGCGACATGGCGGAAATCGATGCGCGTCTACGTGAGGAAGTTCACCTGCTCGGCGAGTTGCTTGGGCAAACCATCAGTACTCAGTTGGGCGACGACTTCCTCGACAAGATCGAACGCATTCGCAAGAGCGCCAAGGCCGGTCGGCGTGGCTCTGCGGCAGGTGCCGAGCAACTGAGCAGCACCCTGGGCGATCTTGGTGACGACGAGCTGCTGCCCGTGGCGCGCGCCTTCAATCAGTTTCTCAACCTGGCCAATATTGCCGAGCAACAGCATCGGGTACGTCGCCGCCGGCCGAATGAGCCCGAACCTTTCGAGTTGCGTGTGCTCGACGAGTTGCTCGAACGTCTGCTTGCCGCAGGCCAGGGTGGCGATGAGCTGGCGCGTCAGTTGGGGCGCCTGGATATTCAACTGGTGCTGACAGCGCACCCTACCGAAGTGGCGCGGCGCACCCTGATCCAGAAATACGATGCCATCGCCGCGCAACTGACGGCGCTGGATCACAGCGACCTGTTGCCGGTCGAGCGCGAGCGCATCATCGAACGGCTGCAGCGGTTGATCGCCGAGGCCTGGCATACCGAGGAGATCCGCCGCAGCCGACCCAGCCCGGTGGATGAGGCCAAGTGGGGCTTCGCGGTCATCGAACATTCGCTGTGGCTAGCTGTGCCGCGTTTCCTGCGCAAGGCCGACCAGAGTCTGCATGCCGCCACCGGGTTGCGCCTGCCGCTGGAAGCCGCGCCGATCCGCTTCGCTTCGTGGATGGGCGGGGATCGTGACGGTAACCCCAATGTCACCGCCAAGGTCACCCGTGAAGTGCTGTTGTTGGCGCGCTGGATGGCGGCGGATCTGTACCTGCGCGACATCGATCAGCTGGCTGCCGAACTCTCCATGCAGCAGGCCAGCGATGCGCTGCTTGCACAGGTCGGCGACAGTGCCGAACCCTATCGGGCGCTACTCAAGCAATTGCGTGAGCGCCTGCGTGAAACCCGCAGCTGGGCGCAACAGGCGCTCACGGCTGCCGTGGCTCCCAGCGCTGCGGTGCTGCAGGACAACCGCGACCTGCTGGCGCCGCTGCAACTGTGCTACCAGTCGCTGCACGAGTGCGGCATGGGCGTGATCGCCGATGGCCGGCTGCTCGACTGCCTGCGTCGGGCGGCGACGTTTGGCCTGTTCCTGGTGCGTCTCGACGTCCGCCAGGACGCCACACGGCATGCCGCCGCGCTGTCGGAGATCACCGATTATCTTGGCCTGGGGCGCTACGCCGACTGGGACGAAGAAGCGCGCCTGAGCTTCCTGCAGCGCGAACTGGATAACCGCAGACCGTTGCTGCCAAGCGACTACCGGCCCTCTGCCGATACGGCCGAAGTGCTCGCCACCTGCCGTGAAGTGGCCGCTGCGCCAGCGGCCTCGCTGGGTTCCTATGTGATCTCCATGGCTGGCGCCGCCTCCGATGTACTGGCGGTGCAACTGCTGCTCAAAGAGGCCGGGTTGCGCCGGCCGATGCGCGTGGTGCCACTGTTCGAAACCCTGGCTGATCTGGATAACGCCGGCCCGGTCATCGACCGTCTGCTCGGCCTGCCAGGCTATCGCGCCCGTCTGCACGGCCCGCAGGAGGTGATGATCGGCTATTCGGATTCGGCCAAGGATGCCGGCACCACTGCTGCAGCCTGGGCGCAGTACCGCGCGCAGGAAGAGCTGGTGCGCCTGTGCCGTGAACATCAGGTCGAGTTGCTTCTGTTTCATGGTCGTGGTGGCACCGTCGGCCGTGGCGGTGGCCCGGCGCACGCGGCAATCCTGTCGCAACCGCCTGGTTCGGTTGCGGGACGTTTCCGCACCACCGAGCAGGGGGAAATGATTCGTTTCAAATTTGGTCTGCCGGATATCGCCGAGCAAAACCTCAATCTCTACCTGGCAGCCGTGCTGGAAGCCACGCTGCTGCCGCCGCCCGCACCGGAGTCGAGCTGGCGAGCCATGATGGATCGTCTGGCCAGTGCTGGCGTAACGGCCTATCGCGCCGTTGTGCGTGAGCATCCGCAGTTCGTCGAGTACTTCCGCCAGGCTACGCCGGAGCAGGAACTGGGCCGCCTGCCATTGGGCAGCCGGCCAGCCAAGCGGCGCGAGGGCGGCGTGGAGAGCCTGCGGGCGATTCCCTGGATCTTCGCCTGGACGCAGACGCGGCTGATGCTGCCGGCCTGGCTCGGGTGGGAGCAGGCGCTGGGCCAGGCCTTGGCCGATGGCGACGGCGAACTGCTCAAGCAGATGCGCGAGCACTGGCCGTTCTTCCGCACCCGTATCGACATGCTGGAGATGGTGCTGGCCAAGGCTGACGCCAGCATTGCCGCGCTTTATGACGAGCGCCTGGTCGAGCCGGCGCTGCGTCCACTGGGTGCGCAGTTACGCGACCTATTGTCGCAGGCGTGCGCTGCGGTACTGGAATTGACTGGGCAGTCACAGTTGCTCGCGCACAGTGTCGAAACTCTCGAGTCGATCAGCGTGCGTAATACCTACCTCGATCCGTTGCACTTGCTGCAGGCTGAGCTTCTGGCCCGCTGCCGGCTGCGTGAACAGGCGCCGGAGAGCCCTCTGGAGCAAGCGCTATTGGTCAGCGTGGCGGGGATCGCGGCGGGTTTGCGCAACACCGGCTGAGGTGGGTGAACGCGTCGCTAACTGCAGGCTCAGTTGCTGCCCAAAGCACCGTACGAGTCGCCGGAAGAAGGTTTTTTATCCGACTTTTGGCGGCTTGTGCCGCTGGGGTGCGCTGTGTATCTTGAGCAGCCTTTTGGCCGCTACAGCTGCCGTAAACACTTAAGAGATTGGCCCCACGAGGCGAGTCCGACCGATTACTACATAACTCTTGAGGAGCACATCGATGCGCGTGATTCTGCTGGGGGCGCCCGGTGCCGGCAAAGGTACCCAGGCTCGCTACATCACCGAGAAATTCGGTATTCCGCAAATCTCCACTGGCGACATGCTGCGTGCTGCGGTCAAGGCCGGCACCGAACTCGGCCTGAAGGCCAAGAGCGTAATGGATGCTGGTGGCCTGGTTTCCGATGACCTGATCATCAATCTGGTCAAGGAGCGCATCGCTCAAGCCGATTGTGCCAACGGTTTCCTGTTCGACGGTTTCCCGCGCACCATTCCGCAGGCCGAAGCCCTGCGTGACGCTGGCGTGACCCTCGACCATGTCGTGGAAATCGCCGTCGACGACGAAGAAATCGTCAAGCGTCTGTCCGGCCGTCGCGTACACCCGGCCTCCGGCCGCGTCTACCACACCGTATACAACCCGCCGAAGGTCGCCGGTCAGGACGACGTCAGCGGTGAAGAACTGGTGCAGCGCGAAGACGACAAGGAAGAAACCGTGCGTCATCGTCTGTCCGTCTACCACTCGCAGACCAAACCGCTGGTGGACTTCTACCAGAAGCTCTCCGCCGAGACCGGTACGCCGAAGTACACCCACATTCCGGGTGTCGGCAGCGTCGAAGACATCACCGCGAAGACCCTGGCTGCTCTGGACTGAGTCCACTGAGCCTGCTGTCCTCCCACCAAGGCCCCGAAAGGGGCCTTGGTCGTTTATGGAACACGGATACGTTCTGGTCGCTCTCAAGCATGGCCGTGCAACGCCGGCCGACTAGTATCGACGATGCGAGCCTCCGGCCGGCGCTGGAGGGAGTTGATACGTGAACCAATAAGGAAGAGGGCATTCAATGACCGAGAAACGCATCTGGCTGGGCCTTGCGGTATCGCTGCTGGCCACTCCGCTGGCATTCGCCGACTCCACCGCACAGGGCAAGGCCGACTGTTCCGTCGCCGAGTTCACCATGGGGTTGCGCTTTCAGCAGCAGTCGGCGGAAGTTCAGGCACTGCAGCTGCAGGCCTACAACATCGCCACGGAGAAACTCGACAAGGCCGTGGCTGCGGCGAAAGATCCGTCGAAGCTGGCCATCGTCACCGACCTCGATGAAACCGTGATCGACAACAGTGCCCTGCTCGCGCGTGACCTGGCCAACTGTCACCAGTACGACGCCTGGGACACCTGGCTGCCCTGGGAGCGCGATGGCACGCCGGAGTTGATCCCTGGCGCGAAGAAATTCCTCGAGCATGCCGACAAGCTCGGTGTGACCATCCGCTACATTTCCGATCGGGCCGATGAACAGAAGAAGTACACTCTGGCCACCCTGAGCAAGCTGGGCCTGCCGCAGGTGTCGGAGGAGAGCGTGCTGCTGCTGGGGCCGCCCAAGGTCGAGCGTCGCGCCATCGTCAGTGCCGATCATCAGGTCATCATGTTGCTGGGTGACACGCTGCATGACTTCGATGCCCGTTTCCGCAAGACGCCGCTCGACGCTCAGCGCAAGACCGTCGCCGAGGAATCCGGCAAGTGGGGCGTCGAGTGGATCGTCTTCCCCAACGCCGGTTACGGCACGTGGTCCAAGGCGCCGCTGAAAGGCTGGGATGCCGAGCCGGTGGTCGAGCCCTGGTAACGTCAGGCTGACTTGCGCTGGTCACTCTGTGGAAGTATGGCGTTGTCGTGGCGCTGGAAAAAAAATCCCCGAGCCGGTCTAATGCCGGCTCTTTTTCTTCAGCTGTCCGAATGCAATGACCACTCTCCTGGCCCTGGATACCGCCACCGAAGCCTGTTCCGTCGCACTGCTGCATGACGGTCGCGTGCTCAGTCACTACGAAGTGGCGCCGCGCCTGCATGCTCAGCGCCTGCTGCCGATGATTCAGCAACTGCTGGGCGAGGCGGGTATCGCCGCGGCGCAACTGGATGCGATCGCCTTCGGTCGCGGTCCTGGCGCCTTCACCGGCGTGCGCATCGCCATTGGTGTAGTGCAGGGCCTGGCCTTCGCACTGGATCGCCCCGTGCTGCCGGTGTCGAACCTGGCCGTGCTTGCTCAGCGTGCGCTGCGTGAGCAGGGCGCGAGTCAGGTGGCAGCGGCCATCGATGCGCGCATGGACGAAGTCTACTGGGGTTGCTACCGCTGTAATGCTGGTGAGATGCGCTTGCTCGGGCAGGAAGCGGTGCTGCCGCCGGAGCAGGCCGAAGCGCCGCGCGGCAGCAGCGGCGAATGGTTTGGTGCCGGTACCGGCTGGGGCACCTTCGCGTCACGTATCGCTCTCAAGCCGACGGCTATGGATGGCAGCCTGCTGCCGCATGCCGAAGACCTGCTGAGCCTGGCCCGTTTCGCCTGGGCTCGTGGCGAAGCGCTGCCGGCCGACCAGGCACAGCCGGTATACCTGCGTGATCAGGTCGCCACGCCCAAGGCGCCTCCCGCATGACAACTGGTCGGATGCTGATCGCCAACCGGCCCACGGTATTTGCCAACACCCGTGCTCGCCGCTACATTGCCAGCACTGTCACTTGTTCAGCCGAGCCTACCGAGCAGTCCTAAATGCGGATCGACGGTTACCTACCTCCTTACTCGCCAGATCGCGGCCCCCGTTCGGGGACTGCGGTCACGCCTTATCGTGAGGCGCAGCGGGAGGTCGAGGCACAGCGTGAGCAGCCGGCAGCGCCAGCCAGTAGCCAAGGGCTGGAGCAGGCGCCGCAGATTCGTCGGGTACAAGCCAGCAGCGCTGGTAACGACAGCTTGCCGACGCGTGCGCAGGATGCGACCTATGCCCAACCCGCACCGGGTAGCCGCGCTGCGCAGGCACTGGCCAGTTACAGCACCACGGCTGCCTACGCCAATGATTACGACGCCCAGGAAGTGCTCGGGCTCGACCTCTACGCCTAGCAGGTCGTTGAAAAACGTTGGCGAGGCAGGCAAGACGAGGCAAAAACAGCCGAAGAAGCGCAGTTTAGGTGTTCTAAATGAGCATTCTGAGGCTGTTTTTAACGATGTATTGCCAACGCAGATAGTTTTGCAGCGGCCTGCTAACGGTGTAACGCCGCCCCCATTCGATGACGTCAGCCTTTCCCTATCATCTTGGTTGCCCCTCTTGGAGCGAGGCTGCCTGGCGCTCCACGCTCTATCCGGATGACACCCGCTCTGGTGATTTTCTCGCCTGCTATGCACAGGTGTTCAATGCCGTGGAAGGCAATACCACCTTCTACGCGCGGCCTTCCAAGCAGACCGTTGCGCGCTGGGCCGAGCAGATGCCGGAGAGCTTTCGCTTTTGCGCCAAACTGCCCCGCGACATCAGCCATGGTGGCGACCTTTGTCAGCAACTGGATGAGGTCGCGCAGTTTCGTCAGTTGCTGGCGCCGCTTGGGACGCGAGTAGCGCCTTATTGGCTGCAACTGCCGGCCAGCTTCGGCCCTTCACGACTGGCCGAGCTCGCTGCATTCATCGAGCAATGGGGCAATTGGCCGCTGGCCGTCGAAGTTCGTCACCCGGAGTTCTTCGCCAAGGGCGATGCCGAGCGCCTGCTCAATCGCCTGTTGCATGAGCGGGGCGTCGAGCGCATCTGCCTGGATTCGCGCGCGCTGTTCAGTTGCGACTCGCAGGCGCCTGCGGTGCTGCACGCGCAGGCCAAGAAGCCGCGTCTGCCGACCCGGCCCACGGCATTCAGCCAGAACCCGCAGCTGCGTTTCATCGGTCACCCGGAGGTGCTCGCCAACGATCCCTTCATGACCCCCTGGCTGGACAAGGTCGCTGGCTGGATCGAGCAGGGGCTACGCCCTTACGTGTTTGCCCATACCTCGGACAATCGCCTGGCCCCCGAGCTGGCGCGGCGCTTCCACGAGCAATTGATCCAGCGGCTGCCAGGTTTGCCTGAGTTGCCGGTACTGAAGACGGAGCCGGAACTGGAGCAGCTCGACCTGCTCTGATAAGGGATGAATATGCTGATACGGATAATCGGCCGTTTGCTGTTTCTCTCCGTGCTACTGGGCGCGGCACTGCTGTTGGCGCTGTGGCGTGGTTGGCTGGATGTCGCGCCGCGTTTCAACCCCTGGGCGCCGCTGGATGTAAGAGAGACGCCGAACCTGCTGACGCCTTTCAAGCTCTGGCGCCTGAGCGAAGATCGCGAGTTGTGCGACCTGGCCCTGGCGAGTTCCGAATTGCGTGTCACGCGCCTGCCTGACAGTACGCCGCACCCTGGTTGCCCGGTGGAGAATGCCGTGCGCATCCAGGGCGCCAGGGTTGGCCTCAGCAGCAGCTTCATGGCCACCTGCCCACTGGCGGTGAGCTTCGCCCTGTTCGAGCGGCATGGGCTGCAACCTGCGGCGCAGGCCGTTTTCGGTCAGCCGGTGACCCGTGTCGAACACGTTGGCAGCTTCGCCTGCCGCAGCATTGCCGGCAGTCAGCGGCCCAGCCAGCACTCCTATGCCAATGCGCTGGATATGGTCGGCTTCCGTCTGCGCGACGGTCAGCACATCAGCGTGCTGCGGGACTGGCCGCGAGAAGACGACAAGGCGCGCTTCCTGCGGCTGGTGCAGGAGGCAGCTTGCGACAGCTTCAATGTCACCCTCGGCCCTGAATACAACGCTGCGCACCGTGACCACTTTCACGTGGATATGGGAATGTGGCGGATGTGCCGCTGAGGCGCTTGTGATTCGTAGGGCGGTTTTACGTAGGGTGCGCCATGCGCACCTAGCAAGCACTGCGTGATTCCCGGTGCGCATGGCGCACCCTACCCGAATGTCAACGCGGCGCGACTAGCGCTTGGCCAACAGCAGATCGGCCGCCTGACCGCTGCGCCCATCGGCGAATTCGAACTGCCCCAGTTGCGCGATCTGGTCGTAGGCGCCGAGAGCGATGCTGACATCGCGGGCGCGCAGGTCGATGGCGCTGACGCCGGCTTCACCGAGCGCTTGCAGATGCTGGCGGCCCTGGCTGTCGAAACGCAGCAGACGTAGCTGGTCGAATACCGCATCGGCAGCATCGATGCGTCCGTCACCGTTGTCGTCGAAGCGCGCCAGCTCGGCGAAACCGTTGGCGGCGCCGTGCTGATCGCCGAACAGCTCGTGGCCATCGTCGATACGCCCGTTGCCGTTACGATCGAGCGCCAGTAGCGCGTCATCGCCGGTGGGCACGCTGATCGAATCCATACGCCCATCGGCATCCAGATCGAAACGCACCGCACGGCCAAGGCCGCTGGTGGAGAATCCGTTGCCAGCCAAGTCCAGCGCCAATGGGTCGACCTGCTGGGGCGCCTGGCCCACGCTGACATTCAGCTCCAGGCCGCGCTGCTCGAGAACCGTCTGGCTGACGGCGGCTACGTTGCTGGATACGGCAGGTGGTTCGGTGGTTTCCCGCAGCTCGCGAGCAATTTCCCCCGGTTTCTGCCCGTCTTCGATACCCAGGGTGCGGCGCAGGATCTGATAATTGATCGACTCATGTGCCGCGCTGTCGAGTTCCTCGTTCAGTGGGCGAGGGCTGGCAGGGCTGCTGCTTGGGCGTGGAACGGATAGGGCGTCGAACATGTTTGCACTCGATGCGGCTGTCGGCGGCCGGGTCTGGCAGAATGCCGCTTCTTCGATATCGGCCGAAGGGCGGATGATTTGAGTGATTTTTGAGCAGAACGAGCCAATGACCGACGAGCGGCATAACGCCAGCATCCGCATCCAAGCCTTGCATCCTCAGTACGCCGAAGCAGCCTCCCAATGGGCGTTACGCCTGGGGTTGCCGCAAGACGGGGAAACCGAGTTCGCCCTGCAATTGGGTGACGACGGATTGCAGTTGGTGGAGCTGGGCGACAAGGCGCCTGGCCCGGTGCGGGTGGATTTCGTCGAGGGTGCAGCGGCGCACCGGCGTCAGTTCGGCGGTGGCAGTGGGCAAATGATCGCCAAGGCAGTAGGCGTGCAATCGGGTGTTCGGCCGAACATTCTCGATGCAACGGCAGGCCTGGGGCGTGATGCGTTCGTGCTGGCCAGCCTGGGCTGTGAGATGACCCTGATCGAGCGTCAGCCGCTGGTCGCTGCACTGCTCGAGGACGGTCTGCAGCGTGCAGCGCTTGACCTCGAAGTGGCACCTATCGCAGAGCGTATGCGCCTGTTCACCGGCAATGCCATCGAGCTGATGCGCAACTGGCAGGGCGAGGCGCCGCAGGTGATCTATCTCGATCCGATGTTTCCGCATCGCGACAAGAGCGCGCTGGTGAAGAAGGAAATGCGCCTGTTCCGTCCCTTCGTGGGTGACGATCTGGATGCGCCAGCACTACTCGAGGCGGCACTGGCGCTGGCTACTCATCGTGTAGTGGTCAAGCGCCCGCGCAAGGCGCCGGCAATCGAAGGAGGCAAGCCGGGGTACGTACTGGAAGGTAAATCCAGCCGTTACGACATCTACCCGAAGAAGAAGCTGGGGCCTGGCGCGTAGGGTGTCAGCACTCAGGCTTTGTAGGCTCGCAGAAACAGTTGCACCGCATCCTGCACATGATGCTCTGCGGCTTCACCCTCCAGTGGTTCGCCACAACCGATCAGCAAGCGGAAATGCGCGCCACCCTTGAGCAGGCTGAAGAAGTGATCGGCGGCCAGGTGTGGGTTATCCAGATTCAGCAGACCACGCTTGGCGGCCTTGTGCAGTAGCACTTCCATTTCCTCCTGCACCCGCTTCGGGCCGGCTTCGTAGAACATCTGCGACAGCTTCGAGCCTTGGCTGGCCAGATTCACCATCATGCGGTGCATTTCTACTGATTCACGGCTGTTGACCAGCGCCAGGAAGCCACGCGCGATGCCCATTAGCTGGCTTTCCAGGGGCACGTTATCCGGCAGTTCGAAGAGCAGTTCGGGGAGCTGCTCTTCGCACTTGGCCTTGATCGCTGCGGAGAACAGCGTCTCCTTGTCGGTGAAGTGGCTGTAGACCGTGAGCTTGGAAACACCAGCTTCGGCGGCGATGGCATCCATACTGCTGCCATCGTAACCATTGCGCAGAAACAGGCTCTTGGCCGCTTCGAGAATGGCGAAGCGTTTGGCGGGATCCTTCGGACGGCCGGGGCCGGAAGGTTGTAACAACTTGTCAGGCATTGGCGGATTTTAATACTGGACTGGCGAGTTTGCTATTTTTACTATACCCGGCAGTACAAATATTCCAAAGGGCATCTCCAAAAGCGTTGGCTTGGTCGTCAGCTTTGGGAGGCAGCCCGAAACCTTCTCCGAAAGGTCTTACACATGTCCCGCCACGTTCTCCCGCTTGTTGCGTCTCTGGGTCTCGTATTTCTGTTATCTGCCTGCGGCAATAGCGAGCAGATGGAGCAGCCGATCCGCCCTGCCATGGTGGTGCAGCCGCAGCCGGCTACCGCTCTGGTCGACAGTTATCCGGGAGAGGTGCGGGCACGTTACGAGCCGGAGCTGGCATTCCGTATCGCCGGCAAGGTGAGCAAGCGCATGGTGGATGTCGGTGATCGGGTGAAGAAGGATCAGGCGCTGGCCGAACTGGATCCGCAGGATGTACGCCTGCAGTTGGAAGCCACTCGTGCGCAGATGGCGGCAGCCGATGCCAACCTGCAGACCGTTCGTGCCGAGCGTGAGCGCTACAAGACCCTGCTCGAGCGCAATCTGGTCAGCCGCTCGCAATTCGACAATATCGAAAACCAATACCGCGCCGGCGAAGCTCGTCTGAAGCAGGTCAAGGCCGAGTACGACGTGGCCCGCAACCAGACTGACTATGCCGTGCTGCGTGCCTCGCAGGACGGTGTGATCGCGCGTCGTGCGGTCGAGGTGGGGCAGGTGGTGGCCGCGGGCCAGACCGTGTTCACCCTGGCGACCGACGGTGAGCGTGAGGTGTCGATCAGCCTGCCGGAGCAGAACTTCGGGCGCTTCGAGATTGGTCAGGCAGTCGAGGTGGAGCTGTGGTCGCAGCCTGATCAGCGCTTCCCGGGTCGCATTCGCGAGATGGCGCCAGCGGCCGACCCGCAATCGCGTACCTTCGCCGCCCGTGTCGCCTTTACCGAGGGCAAGGTGCCGGCCGAACTGGGACAGAGCGCACGGGTTTTCATCGCCAGCAATGGCGAGGTGCCGCTGGCCGTACCGCTGTCGGCACTCAGTGCCGAGCAGGATCAGCCGTTCGTCTGGGTCGTCGACCCCAAGGCGCACACCGTACAGCGTCGTCTGGTTCGTGTTGGCGCCTACGGTGATGACCGGGTACCGGTACTGGAGGGACTTTCCGCCTCCGATTGGGTCGTGTCAGCGGGTGTGCAAATTCTGCGTGAGGGCCAGCAGGTTCGTCCGGTCGATCGCGACAACCGCAATGTCGAACTGGCAGTCAAGGAGTAAGCCCGCATGAGCTTCAACCTGTCTGCCTGGGCGCTGCGCCATCGCCAGATCGTCCTTTACATCATGCTGTTGTTCGCCGTGGTCGGTGCGCTGTCCTACACCAAACTGGGACAGAGCGAAGACCCGCCGTTCACCTTCAAGGCCATGGTGATTCGCACCAACTGGCCGGGCGCCAGTGCCGAAGAGGTGTCGCGCCAGGTCACCGAGCGTATCGAGAAGAAGCTGATGGAGACCGGCGAGTACGACCGTATCACCAGCTTCTCCCGCCCCGGCGAATCGCAGGTCACTTTCATGGCGCGCGATTCCATGCGCAGCTCGCAGATTCCCGAGCTGTGGTATCAGGTACGCAAGAAGATCAGCGATATCCGTCACACGTTGCCGCCCGGCATCCAGGGGCCGTTCTTCAACGACGAATTCGGCACCACCTTCGGCAATATCTATGCATTGACCGGCAGTGGCTTCGATTACGCCGTGCTCAAGGACTACGCCGACCGTCTGCAACTGCAACTGCAACGGGTCAAGGACGTCGGCAAGGTCGAACTGGTCGGCCTGCAGGACGAGAAAATCTGGATCGAGCTGTCCAACACCAAGCTGGCGACCCTCGGCCTGCCGCTGTCGGCGGTACAGCAGGCGCTGGAGGCGCAGAACGCGGTGGCGGCCGCCGGTTTCTTCGAGACGCCCAGTGAGCGTATTCAACTGCGCGTGACCGGGCGTTTCGAGTCGGTGGAGGAAATTCGCGATTTCCCCATTCGCGTCGGCGACCGCACCTTCCGTATAGCGGACGTGGCCGAGGTCAAGCGTGGTTTCAACGACCCACCCGCGCCGCGCATGCGCTTCATGGGCGAGGACGCCCTTGGTATTGCCGTGTCGATGAAGGACGGCGGCGACATTCTGGTGCTGGGCAAGGCACTGGAAGGCGAGTTCGCCCGTCTACAACAGACGCTGCCGTTGGGCATGGAGCTGCGCAAGGTGTCGGATCAGCCAGCGGCGGTGAAAACCGGTGTGGGCGAGTTCGTCAAGGTGCTGGTGGAGGCACTGGTGATCGTGCTCGCGGTCAGCTTCTTCTCCCTCGGGGTGCGCACCGGCCTGGTCGTGGCACTGGTGATTCCGCTGGTATTGGCGATGACTTTCGCCGCCATGTACTACCTCGGCATCGGTCTGCACAAGATTTCCCTTGGCGCGCTGGTGCTCGGGCTCGGCCTGCTGGTGGATGACGCGATCATCGCGGTGGAGATGATGGCGATCAAGATGGAGCAGGGCTATGACCGCTTCAAAGCGGCCAGTTTCGCCTGGACCAGCACCGCCTTCCCCATGCTTACCGGCACTTTGATCACCGCTGCCGGCTTCCTGCCCATCGCCACGGCGCAGTCGGGAACCGGCGAATACACACGATCGATCTTCCAGGTGGTGGCCATTTCGCTGATCGCCTCGTGGATCGCGGCAGTGATGTTCGTACCCTATCTGGGCGACAAGCTTCTGCCGGATCTGGCCAAGTTGCACGCGGCCAAGCACGGCGGCAGCGCCAGTGGTCACGATCCCTATTCGACCCCGTTCTACCGCCGCGTGCGCGCCACGGTGGAATGGTGCGTGCGCCGCAGGGGCATCGTGATCCTGCTGACCATTGCGCTGTTCATCGCTTCGGTACTGCTGTTTCGTTTCGTGCCGCAACAGTTCTTCCCGGCCTCCGGGCGACTGGAGCTGATGGTCGACATCAAGCTGGAAGAGGGCGCTTCGCTGAGCGCGACCGAGGCCGAAGTGCATCGTCTGGAAAAACTGCTCAAGGAGCAGACCGGTATCGATAACTACGTGGCCTATGTTGGCACTGGTTCGCCGCGTTTCTACCTGCCTTTGGATCAACAGTTGCCAGCGGCCAGCTTTGCCCAGTTCGTGGTGCTGGCTTCGAGCATCGAGGAGCGTGAACGCCTGCGTGGCTGGCTGATCCAGATCATGAACGATGAGTTCCCGAGCCTGCGCAGTCGCGTCAGCCGCCTGGAGAACGGGCCGCCCGTGGGTTATCCGATCCAGTTCCGCGTCAGTGGTGAACATATCGACGAGGTGCGTGCGCTGGCCCGCCAGGTGGCGGACAAGGTGCGTGAGAATCCGCATGTGGTGAACGTGCACCTGGATTGGGAGGAGCCGAGCAAGGTGGTGATCCTCAATATCGATCAGGATCGTGCCCGTGCCCTGGGCGTCAACACCGCCGAGCTATCGCGCTTCCTGCAGGGCTCGCTGTCCGGTACCAGCGTCAGTCAGTACCGCGAGGGCAACGAGCTGATCGAGATTCTCCAGCGTGGTACGCCGCAGGAGCGCAAGGCACTGAGCCTGCTGCCGAGCCTGGCTGTACCGACCGACAGTGGTCGCAGCGTGGCCCTTTCACAGGTGGCGACGCTGGAGTACGGCTTCGAGGAAGGCATCATCTGGCATCGCAATCGCCTGCCCAACGTTACCGTGCGGGCCGATGTCTATGGCAAGGAACAGCCGGCCAGCCTGACGCAGCAGATTCTGCCGACCCTGGAGCCGATTCGCGCCGAACTGCCGGACGGCTATCTGCTGGAAGTGGGTGGCACTGTGGAAGACTCGCAGCGTGGCCAGAAGTCGGTGAACGCCGGTATCCCGCTATTCATCGTGGTGGTACTGACGCTGCTGATGCTGCAGCTCAAGAGCTTCTCGCGTTCGGCGATGGTGTTTCTCACGGCGCCGCTGGGGCTGATTGGTGTGACGCTGTTCCTGCTGATCTTCCGACAACCGTTCGGTTTCGTCGCCATGCTCGGCACGATTGCCCTGGCCGGGATGATCATGCGCAACTCGGTGATTCTGGTGGATCAGATCGAGCAGGACATCAGCCACGGCCTGGATCGCTGGCACGCGATCATCGAAGCTACGGTGCGGCGCTTCCGGCCAATCGTGCTGACGGCCCTGGCGGCCGTGCTGGCGATGATTCCGCTGTCGCGCAGCGTGTTCTTCGGGCCGATGGCGGTGGCCATCATGGGAGGCCTGGTGGTGGCTACGGCGCTGACCCTGTTGTTCCTGCCGGCGCTGTATGCGGCGTGGTTCCGGGTCAAGGAAAACGAGGTGCGGCAGGACGCGCATTGATCCAGGGTTCCGTGGCGGTGCGCATAGTGTTCAGCCGGGGGACATAGGTAACGGGTGTCGGGAGACATAGGTAACGCATTTAGGCTTACGGTGTTCATCGGATCGGGAGATCGAATGATGCCGTGGCTGGAGCGCAGCACTATGTCGATAAGGCGAGAGTTTGTTCTGCTGGCAGGGCAGCCCCAAAGTAATGTGCGGGAGCTCTGTCGGCGGTATGGCATCAGTCCCAGAACTGGCTACAAATGGCTGGATCGGTACCGTGAGCAAGGCGATGCAGGCTTACAGGATCGATCCCGCCGTCCCCTGAGCAGTCCAGGGCGCAGCGATCCGACGTTGGAACAAACGGTTGTGCAATTGCACCACCGCTATCCCTATTGGGGCGCTCGCAAACTGCGAAGCTTGTTGATGACTGCGGCTGTTGATCCGCCTCACCACAGCACTATCGACGCCATCCTCAAGCGCCACGATTGTCATGTCCTTTACCACAATGAGCAGGCGCAAGCGCCGGCTAACCATCGTTTCGAGCATCCCAATCCGAACGACCTCTGGCAGATCGACTTCAAGGGTAGCGTCCCCCTAAACGATCGCCGTTCGCCTCGTTGTCATCCCTTGACCCTGCTGGACGATCACTCACGCTTTTCGCTCTGCCTGCAAGCCTGTGAGGGGGAGCGGCTGGAGCTGGTCAAACCGCATCTGATCGAGGTTTTCCGTCAGTACGGTTTGCCGCTGCGTATCACCGCCGACAACGGGCCGCCTTGGGGTTCTAATATTGCCGGTGGACTATCAAAATTGGAGGTTTGGCTGATGCGGCTGGGGATCGAGGTCAGCCATAGTCGGCCTCATCATCCACAGACTCAGGGCAAGCTGGAGCGCTTCCACCAGACACTCAAACGCGAAGTGCTGCATCGCGCGTTCAGCGACTTGCAGCATTGTCAGCAAGTGATGAGCCGCTGGCGAGACGAGTACAACCATTACCGTCCGCACGAAGCACTTGATCAACGGCCCCCTATAGAGCGCTATAGGCCCAGTCCACGAAGCTACCCGGAGCAACTGCCAGCCATCGAATATGAACCGGGTGATCACGTGGTGAATGTACGTCAGACCGGGCAGGTGTATTTCAAAGGGCTCAACGTCTTCGTAAGTGGAGGTCTATATGGGGAGAAGGTCGCCATCCGACCAACTGCCGAAGAGGGTGTCTACGATGTGGTATTCATCCGCAAAACGCTGCGTCAGATAGACCTGAGGCAACGGGCAACATGATCATCAACCTGTTACCCATGTCTCCCGACAGGTGTTTACCATGTCCCCCGGCTGAACACATAGTGCACCCTACGGAGCTTTCAGGCGGTGCTTGAGCGGCAACCTCGTCGCTGCTGCGACAGCATGGATGCAGGTGGCAAAGCGAAGCAGGCGCGTCGGAGCCGAGAGTCCCCTGCGAAATGCCTGAAGCAGTGGCGGGTGGCAACGAAAAACGGGAGCCATTGGCTCCCGTTTTCGTTCAGTGCAGTCGGATCATTCGTCCATCTGCGACTGCAGGTAGTTCTGCAAGCCGACGGCTTCGATCAGGCTGAGCTGGGTTTCCAGCCAGTCGATGTGCTCTTCTTCGGACTCCAGAATGTCTTCCAGCAGTTCACGGCTGGCGTAGTCGCCGACGCTCTCGCAGTAGGCAATGGCGGCCTTGAGGTCGCCGTGAGCCTTGTGCTCGATCTTCAGGTCGCATTCGAGCATTTCCTTGGTGTTTTCACCAATCAGGATCTTGCCCAGATCCTGCAGGTTGGGAATGCCTTCGAGGAAGAGAATGCGCTTGATCAGTTTGTCGGCATGCTTCATCTCGTCGATGGACTCGTGGTACTCGTGCTCGCCGAGTTTCTTCAAGCCCCAGTCTTCGTACATGCGCGCATGCAGGAAGTACTGGTTGATGGCGACCAGTTCGTTACCAAGAATCTTGTTCAGGTGTTGAATGACCTTCTTGTCGCCTTTCATGTTCGCTCCTGCAGCTTCAATGACCGTGATGGCCTTGAATTTTCGGCTCCGTTTTTCTTTATGTCAAACCTAAGTATTTGAAACATAAGTAAAAATAAAACCGAATAAGAATGTTTTTATTCCGCATCAAGGTGCCAAGTTATTGAATTGCCGTAATAAAAAAGTTGCTGAAAGTTCCTGCGTGACTCAAACGGTTAATTGGCGGGCGTAATTTATTTTTTGCCGCCCATAAAAAAGCCCCGCAGAGCGGGGCATGGGGCACGCAGAATTCAGGCGGCGTGAGCCGAATGCGGGTCGCGGCTGCGTAGATAATCTTGCAGGCGGGACTGCTGCGCCGGAGTCATGAACAGGCCCAGCTTGCTGCGTCGCCAGAGGATATCGGTGCTGCTGCGTGCCCACTCTTCGCGGCGCAGGTAATCCACTTCACGGGTGTAGAGCCCAGCGCCGAGGTGTTCGCCGAGGTCAGTGAGGTTGTGCACGCCATCGAGCAGACGCCAGGTGCGGCTGCCATAACTGGTGGCCCAGCGTCTGGCCAGGCTGGTGGGCAGCCAGCCATAGCGCTCGCAGAGGGCTTCGACCAATGCGCCCTGGCTTTGCAGATCCTCACCGCCTGGTAGTGGGGCGCTGGCTGTCCAGCTTGGGCCCAGTTCAGTGAAGTACGGCGCCAATTGCTGCATGGCGGACTCGGCCAGTTTGCGATAGGTGGTCAGCTTGCCACCGAACACCGACAGCAGGGGCGCTTCGCCCGGTGCACCGGAGAGCGACAGGGTGTAGTCGCGAGTGATGGCCGAGGGGTCATCGGATTCGTCATCGCACAGTGGGCGCACGCCGGCGAAGCTGTGCAGCACATCGGCGCGGCTGAGCTGTTGCTTGAAGTGGTCATTGACCACCTTGAGCAGATAATCGGTTTCCTCTGCCGTGATCGCCACCTGAGCGGGGTCGCCCTGATACTCGCGGTCGGTGGTGCCGATCAGAGTGAAGCGTTCCAGATAGGGAATGGCGAAGACGATGCGGCGGTCTTCGTTTTGCAGGATGTAGGCCTGCTCGCCGTCGTACAGCCGTGGCACGACGATATGGCTGCCCTGGATCAGGCGAATGCCATAAGGCGATTGCTGCTTGAGATCCTCGCGGATGAAGCGTGCGACCCAGGGGCCTGCGGCATTGACCAGGGCACGTGCGCGAATCGACAGCAGGCTGCCGTCGCTGCGCTCCAGGTGGATATGCCACAACCCTTTGCTGCGCCGGGCGCTGACGCAACGCGTGCGCGGATGAATGTGCGCGCCTTTTTCCCGCGCTGCCATGGCGTTGAGTACGACCAGGCGCGCGTCGTCCACCCAGCAGTCGGAATATTCGAAGCCGCGGCTGATCTCCGCCTTCAACGGGCTACCGGCGCCGAAACGCAGACTGCGCGAAGCTGGCAGGCGCTCGCGCTTGCCCAGGTGGTCATAGAGGAACAGGCCGGCGCGAATCATCCAGGCCGGGCGCAGGTGTGGGCGATGCGGCAGGATGAAGCGCATCGGTTTGACGATATGCGGAGCCTTGGCCAGCAGCACTTCACGCTCGGCCAGTGCTTCGCGTACCAGACGAAATTCATGATGTTCCAGATAGCGCAGGCCGCCATGGATCAGCTTGCTGCTGGCCGAAGAGGTGTGGCTGGCCAGGTCGTCCTTTTCGCAAAGGAACACAGACAGGCCGCGACCGGCTGCATCGGCTGCAATGCCTACACCGTTGATACCGCCGCCAACGACGGCGAGGTCATAGACTTCCGCAACGGGGCTGGCGAACTGGTCGTGGGGCATGTGGCACGCTCGGCTATTTGGATTCGAATGTGTTTATGTTCACTTTCGAAAATATGCTAGACGAAGATGCGCAGCTCCGCTACCCCGACACGCGATTGCGCGTCGAGCGGTAGTGCAGGATCGGGTTTGCAGTAGGGGGCAACCCGCAGTCAGGTCAATGGCGGGTTGCACCTGCCCTACTTGAGTAGATGCCGAGCCTGCGTCAATCAGACCAGATCGAGCTGAACCTTGTGGCTGTGGAGCAGGCGGGTGATGGCGGTAGAAGGTGCGCTATCGGTGAAGACGCGGTCGACCAGGGAAATGGAGCCCAGGCGTACCACGGCATTACGGCCGAACTTGCTGGAGTCGACGGCGAGAAAGACCTGGCGGGCATTGTCGATGATGGCCTGGGAAACCCTCACTTCCTGGTAATCGAAGTCGAGCAGGCTGCCGTCGTCGTCGATGCCGCTGATGCCGACGATGGCGTAGTCGACCTTGAACTGCTGGATGAAGTCCACCGCGGCCTGGCCGACGATACCGCCGTCGCTGCGCACCGTGCCGCCGGCCACCAGCACCTCGAAGTCGGCCTTGGCGCTGAGTTGTGCGGCGACGTGCAGGTTGTTGGTGATGATCTTCAAGCCCTTGTGGTTCTGCAGTTCGCGGGCGATGGCTTCGGTGGTGGTACCGATGTTGATGAACAGCGAGGCGTGATCCGGAATCTGCGCTGCCACGGCTTCGGCGATGCGTTGTTTTTCATCGCGCATCTGCCCGGCGCGCATGCCATAGGCGGTGTTCTGAATGCTCGACGATTCGCAGGCCGCACCACCATGCGTGCGGCGCAATAGACCATGTTCGGCCAGTTGGTTGATATCGCGGCGAATGGTTTGCGGAGTTACGGCGAACGCCTGAGCCAGTTCGTCGATACTGACGTAGCCGCGTTCGCGGGCGAGGTTGAGAATGTCGTGCTGGCGCGGAGCGAGGTTCATGAGCGCTTCCTGTGATGGTCACTCATTATAGGGTGTGGCGGTGGTGGATTTGGGCCTGCTACTGTAAGGCATCTTTCATCGCGTTTTCACATTCGAACATGACCCCAGCAATCGATCTGTTGAAGAAGGCCAAGGCCGAACACCGTGTGCACAGCTACCAGCACGATCCCAAGGCGCCATCCTACGGGCTGGAGGCGGCGGAGAAGCTGGGGCTGGCCCCCGAATGCGTGTTCAAGACCCTCCTCGCGGCGACCGAGAAAGGTGAACTGCTGGTAGCCGTGGTACCGGTCGCCGGCAGTCTCGATCTCAAGGCGCTGGCCGCGGCGGCTGGCGCGAAGAAGGCCGACATGGCCGATCCGATTGCTGCGCAGCGCGCCACCGGTTATCTGGTCGGCGGCATCAGCCCGCTGGGGCAGAAGAAACGCCTGCGCACTTTCATTGACGAATCGGCGCGTCAGCACCCGACCATTCATGTCAGTGGTGGCCGGCGTGGG
This sequence comes from Pseudomonas mendocina, assembly GCF_003008615.1. Lineage (NCBI taxonomy): Bacteria > Pseudomonadati > Pseudomonadota > Gammaproteobacteria > Pseudomonadales > Pseudomonadaceae > Ectopseudomonas > Ectopseudomonas mendocina. Next base: position 848,402 of record NZ_CP027657.1, on the reverse strand, counting down.
CTGGAACTGGAACTCTCGGCCGAGACCCTGGCGCAGCATACTCAGGGCAGTTTCGCCGCTATCGGCAAGCCCTGAACCGCGCAATGTGCTGCAAGCAAAATAAGCCACTCTGCGGTCAAAAGCAGCGAACATTACCGATAACAACAAGGAATCTTGCATGACCCAATACCTGCTAGCCATCGACCAGGGCACCACCAGCTCCCGCGCCATCATCTTCAGTGCGCAGGGATTGCCGGTTGCGCGTGCCCAGCAGGAGTTCAAGCAGTACTTCCCGCAGGATGGCTGGGTCGAGCACGACGGTCAGGAGATCTGGCTGTCCACGCTCAAGGTTTGCCGCGATGCCATTGCCAGCAGTGGTCTGCAGCCCGAGGCGATCGCGGCCATCGGCATCACCAACCAGCGTGAAACCACCCTGGTGTGGGATGCCGTCAGCGGCACGCCCATCCATCCGGCCATCGTCTGGCAGGATCGCCGCACCGCCGACTATTGCGCCGGGCTCAAGGAGCAAGGCCACGAAGCGATGGTCTCGGCCAAGACCGGCCTGCTGATCGACCCGTATTTCTCCGCCACCAAGCTGCGCTGGATTCTGCACAACGTGCCGGGCGCCCGTGAGCGTGCCGAGCGCGGTGAGCTGCGCTTCGGCACCGTCGACAGCTTCCTGCTGTGGCGCCTGACCGATGGCAAGGTGCACCGCACCGACGCCAGCAACGCCTCGCGCACGCTGATGTTCAACATCCATACCCAGCAGTGGGACGAAGAGCTGCTCGAACTGTTCGACATCCCCACCAGCCTGCTGCCCGAAGTGCTCGATTGCTCTGCCGAGTTCGGTCATACCGCCAGGGAACTGCTCGGCTCCAGCATCCCTGTGCTGGGCATGGCCGGTGACCAGCAGGCAGCGCTGATCGGCCAGGCCTGCTTCGAGCCGGGTATGGTCAAGAGTACCTACGGCACCGGCTGCTTCATGATCCAGAACACCGGTGACCAGCCGGTGAGCTCGAAGAATCGCCTGCTGACCACGGTCGGTTACCGCCTTGATGGCAAGGTCACCTACGCCGTGGAGGGCAGTATCTTCGTCGCGGGCGCGGCGGTGCAGTGGTTGCGTGACGGCATCAAGCTGATCAGTCATGCGCGTGAGAGTGAAGCGCTGGCCGAAGCCACCGGCGAGGCCTGCGGCGTGTACCTGGTGCCGGCCTTTACCGGGCTGGGAGCGCCGTACTGGGATCCCAAGGCGCGGGGCGCCATCTTCGGCCTGACCCGCGACACCGGGATCAAGGAGATCGTTACCGCCGGCCTGCAATCAGTGTGTTACCAGACTCGCGACCTGCTCGAAGCCATGCGCCAGGACGGTGCGGCGGCGCCCAGCGCCTTGCGCGTGGACGGCGGCATGGTGGAGAACAACTGGGTCATGCAGTTTCTCGCCGATATTCTCGGCGTCAGTGTCGAGCGCCCCGAGGTTACCGAGACCACCGCGCTTGGCGTGGCCTATCTCGCGGGTTTGAAGCTCGGCCTGTACCAAGACCTCAATGCCATTGCCAGCCATTGGCATCGCCAGCAGCGCTTCGAGCCGCGAATGAACGAAGCGCACCGCGAGCGACTCTACGCCGGTTGGCTGGATGCGGTGAAACGGGTGCGCAGCGAAGCGTGAAAAGACTCGTCCCGGTACGCTCCCTGCTGAGCGGAATGGGCGTCGGCGTGCTGCTGTCGCTGCTGCTAGGCAGCGGGCTGGCGCGGGCGGAGAAGCTGGTGATTGCCGGCGATCTATGGTGTCCGATCAACTGTGCAGCGGATGCGGAGAAGCGTGGCCTGTTCGTCGAGCTGGCCGAGCAGATCTTTGCCGAGTCCGGTATCGAGGTGGAGTACCGTGTCATCAACTGGGCGCGTGCGGTGCACGATACCCGACGCGGCAAGCTGGGCGCGTTGATCGGCGCCGGGGTGCAGGATGCGCCGGACTTCATTTTCACGTCCAGTGCCCCCGGTATTTCGCGCATGTGCTTCTACGCCCTGCGCGGTGGAGCCTGGCGCTACAAGGGGTTGGAGTCGTTGCAGGCCGTGCGTCTCGGCGCGATCAACGGCTACAGCTACGGCGCCGAACTCGATCTGTATCTGCGTAACCACCATGACCTGGATCACGTACAACTGATGACCGGCGACCGCGCGCTGATCAGTAACCTGCGCAAGCTGCGTCATGGTCGTATCGATGCGCTGGTGGAAAATGCCTGGGTGATGCAGGCGCTGCTCAGCGAGCGCTATCTGCATGGTGACGTGGTGGAAGTAGGTTGCCGTCAGCCGGATATTCCCATCTACCTGGCATTCGCTCCAGGGTTGCCGGAAAGCGCGCGTTATGCGCAACTGTTCGAGCAAGGGCTGCAGCGTTTCCGTGAGGACGGGCGCATGGAGCAACTGTTACGGCGCTACGGCATTCGCTGACGCCCACTGTTCGGGGAAAATACAGCGCGGCTGTACCGGGTTCACTACCGGTAAACTGGGCATGCTCTGATTTTTCAGAACCGGCCAGGAAAGCCCCATGTCTCTCGAATTTCATCAGATCGACGCCTTCACCGATCAGCCCTTCGCCGGCAATCCGGCCATCGTCTATCGCCTTGACCGTTGGCTCGATGAGGCGCTGATGCAGCGCATCGCGGCCGAGCACAATCTGGCCGAGACGGCGTTCGTGGTGAGGGAGGGCAACGCCTGGCATATCCGCTGGTTCACGCCGGTCAGCGAGGTGCCGCTCTGCGGGCATGCCACCCTGGCCGCTGCCAAGGTGTTGTTCGATATCTATCAGGAACCGGCTGAAATACTGGATTTCACTTGCCTGTCCGGAGCGTTGCAGGTTACCCGGCAGGGCGAGCGTCTGGAGCTGGATTTCCCGGTGCGCCGCGCGGCCGTGGTGGAGCAGGCGCTACGCGAGCAAGCCGAGCAGGCCCTGGGGCGCCAGGTGGAGGAGGTGCTGGCACTGGGCAACGCCGATGGCGGCGTGCAGGAGCTGATGGTCGTCTTGGGATCTGAAGCCGAGCTTCGCGAGTTGAAACCGAATCTGCCAGTGTTGGCCACGTTGCCAGGGCTGGGTGTACTGGTCACGGCCGCCGGGCAACAGCACGACTTCGTCTCGCGTTACTTCGCGCCGAGTATCGGCATCGATGAGGATCCGGTGACCGGTTCGACCCATTGCATCCTGATGCCCTATTGGGTCGAGCGCCTGGGTCGCAACACGCTCAGCGCCTTTCAGTGCTCGGCACGTGGCGGTGAGCTGCTCTGTCGTCTGGAAGGTGAGCGGGTGAAGATCGCTGGCCATGCGCGGCATATCGCCAGCGGCCAGCTGATGCTCTGATCAGTTGCTGCTGATTCGGCGAACGCCGCCGGAGTCGCTCAGCTGCAATTGAGCGGCGACGCTGCCCAGGGCCGGGAAGGCCACCAGGTGGTCGGCGGCGATGCGGATGCCCACCTCGTCGCCCGGCTGGTGGTCGGCATGACTGGGGAAGATCGACTCCAGTTGACTGCCGGTCGGCAGTTGCAGGCGGTATAGGGTGGCTGCGCCAAGAAAGGTCTTGCCGACGATACGAGCCTTCAGCCCACTGTTTTCGTCCGGGACGATGTCGTCCGGACGTAGCAGCACATCCACTGCGCTGCCTTGTGCCCAGGTATAGGCGCGGTTGCCGCGGATCACGCCAAGTTCGGTCTGCACCGTTTCCGGGCTGAGCAACTGGCCGCGGATGAAATAACCCTGGCCGATGAAGCTGGCGACGAAGGGCGTCAGTGGTTCGTGGTAAAGGTTGAATGGCGTGTCCCACTGCTCCAGGCGGCCATCCTTGAACACGCCTACGTGGTCGCTGACGGCGAAGGCTTCTTCCTGATCGTGGGTCACCAGAATGGCGCTGGTGCCGCGTGCCTTGAGAATCTCGCGCACTTCATGGCTGAGGCGCCGACGCAGTTCGCCGTCGAGGTTGGAGAAGGGCTCGTCGAGCAGCAGCAGCTTCGGCTCCGGCGCCAGTGCGCGGGCCAGTGCGATGCGTTGCTGTTGACCGCCAGACAGCTCGTGGGGATAACGCTTCGCCAGGTGGCCGAGCTTGACCAGTGCCAGCAGTTCCTGAGTCACGCGCTCGGCGTTGGGTTGTTTGCGAATGCCGAAGGCGACGTTCTCCGCCACGCTCAGATGGGGGAACAGGGCGTAGTCCTGAAACACCATGCCGATGTGGCGCTTTTCCGGTGCCAGGGTGAAGCCGGCGCGGGAGATTACCTCGCCTGCCAGCTCGATCTCACCTTCGAGTACCGGCTCGAAGCCGGCAATGGCGCGCAACGTGGTGGTCTTGCCGCAGCCGGACGGGCCGAGCAGGCAGCCAATATCGCCAGCGTTGAGGTGCAGGTCGAGATCCTGCACCACCTTGTGTGCGTGGTAGCCGCAGTTCAGCCCACGTAGCTGCAGCAGGGGCTGGTTCATGCGTGGTGGTACGCCGGCTCGACCAGCAGTTCCAGCAGCGCTTTCTGTGCGTGCAGGCGGTTCTCGGCTTGATCCCAGGCCACCGAGCGCGGGTCGTCGAGCAGGTCGAAGCTGATTTCTTCGCCACGGTGCGCCGGTAGGCAGTGCATGAACAGCACGTCTTCGGCCGCCGCATCGAGCAGTTCACGGGTGACCTGGTAGGGGCGGAACAACGCCATGCGCTGCTCGGCCTCGTCTTCCTGACCCATGGAGGCCCACACGTCAGTACTGACCAGGTGGGCGCCGGCGACCGCTTCACGCGGATCGCGCACGACCTGCACACGATCGCCAGCCTGGGTCAGGAAACGTGCATCCGGCTCGTATCCAGCAGGGCACGCGACCCTCAGCTGGAAATCGAACTGGATCGCCGCTTCGATATAGGAGTTGCACATATTGTTGCCGTCGCCGATCCAGGCTACCGTCTTGCCGGCGATGCTGCCGCGGTGCTCGAGGAAGGTTTGCATGTCGGCGAGCAACTGGCAGGGGTGCAGGTCATCGGACAGGCCGTTGATCACTGGCACCTTGGACTTGGCGGCGAAGTCGGTGAGGTTGCTGTGGGCGAAGGTGCGGATCATCACCGCATCGAGCATGCTCGACATGACGATGGCCGCGTCGCCGATCGGCTCGCCACGACCCAGCTGGGTATCGCGCGGCGAGAGGAAGATGGCCTGGCCGCCAAGCTGGATCATGCCGGCTTCGAAGGAGAGGCGGGTGCGGGTCGAGGCTTTCTCGAAGATCATGCCCAGCACGCGATTCTTCAGCGGTTCGAAGAGCACGCCACGATTGCGCAGATTCTTCAGCTCGATGCCTCGGCGGATCAGCCCCACCAGTTCGTCCGGTGTGTAATCCATCATCGAGAGAAAGTGTCTGACGCTCATCGTTAACTACCTTTATCACAACAGTTCGCAAGCCCATGGCCGGCGATCAAAACCGACAAAAACAGCAGAGCTTGCGGCAGGAGGCCGCAGGATGCGACGAAACAGGGGAAGGCGCGATCTTATAAGGAAATGACGAGAAGGCGCAAATTGCCGCCCTCAGGCATACAAAATCCTGTTTTGTAAGCTTTTTCCCAAAGCTGCGTGCGAGATGTCACAAAACTGACATCCTCGCTTGCGCCGCTCTAGAACGGGCCTCTAGGATGCCGCCGCCTTTCCAAGGCAATGCATTGCCCCCGCAACGGGGACATCCATGGAATATATGTGCAAAGGAGTTTTGCATGAAACACGTAGCCTACGCCGCCGCTTTCTCCGCTCTCGCCCTGCTGACTGGCTGTGCCAGCCAGAACGTTAGCCAGCCGACCGTTCCGCTGAACGGCACCGTGCAGACTAACCTCAAGGCCGACGTGAAAGTGGGCGAGCCCATCTCCGGTCAATCTTCGGTGAACATCCTGTTCGGTGTGTTCAAGCTGGGTGGTGACACTCAGTTCGCCGATGGTGTGACCTACGGTGGTGGCGAGGGTGGTTTCGCGCTGGGTCTCGACCCGGTCGCTTCCGCCAAGTCCGCAGCTGCCTACAAGGCAGTCAAGGCCTCGGGTGCCGACGTGATCGTCGCCCCGCGTTACGAAGTGAACGTTCAGGATTACTTCGTGTACAAGACCGTTAGCGTCAACGTTACCGGCAACAAGGGCACCGTGACCTCCATCCGTTAATTCGGACAGTCGCGACCCTGAATCGGCAGGCTTGATGCCTGCCGATTCATGAGACGAACGCTGCTGGCGTCGCCTCCGTGCTCGGCCCATAGTTCATGACCTGCGACCTGACCGGTCGTCTCGGATCAGAACAAGAGGCCAGGCCATGACCAAGTCCCTCCATTACCGTGCATGCCATCTGTGCGAAGCCATCTGCGGGCTCGCCATCGAAACCGAAACCCAAGCTGACGGCAGCACGCAGATTCGCTCGATCAAGGGCGATGCCCAGGACAGCTTCAGCCGTGGCCATATCTGCCCCAAGGCCGTTGCGCTGCAGGACATCCAGAACGACCCCGACCGTATCCGCCAGCCCATGCGTCGCATTGGCGAGCAGTGGCAGGCCATCGGCTGGGATGAGGCATTCGAGCTGGTAGCCGAGCGTCTGAGTGCGATCCAGTCCGAGCACGGACAAAACGCCGTGGCCGTGTATCAGGGCAATCCCAGTGTGCATAACTACGGGCTGATGACCCATAGCAACTATTTCCTCGGTCAGCTGAAAACCCGCAATCGCTTCTCCGCCACCTCGGTGGATCAGCTGCCGCACCACCTGACCAGCCACCTGATGTATGGCCACGGCCTGCTGATTCCGATTCCCGATATCGATCACACCGACTTCATGCTGATCCTGGGCGGCAACCCGCTGGCCTCCAACGGCAGCATCATGACCGTGCCGGATGTGGAGAAGCGCCTGAAGGCCATCCAGGCCCGTGGCGGCAAGCTGGTGGTGGTCGACCCGCGTCGCAGCGAAACCGCGGCCATAGCCGACCTGCACCTGTTCGTGCGCCCCGGCAGCGATGCCGCGCTGCTGCTGGCATTGTTGAATACCTTGTTCGAGGAAGGCCTGACGCGTGACAGCCATCTGCCTGTAGAGGGGCTGGATCAGGTGCGCGCGGCCATCGCCGGCTTCGATGCCGAAACCATGAGTTTGCGCTGTGGCGTGCCGGCCGCCACCATCCGCCAACTGGCGCGGGATTTTGCCGCCGCGGACAAGGCGGTGTGCTACGGCCGTATGGGCGTTTCCACCCAGGCCTTCGGCACGCTGTGTCAGTGGCTGGTACAGGTGATCAATCTGGTGACCGGCAACCTGGATCGCTCGGGCGGTGTGCTCTGCACGTCACCGGCGGTGGATCTGGTGGCCAGCACCTCGGGTGGCCATTTCAATCGCTGGCAGAGCCGTGTGTCCGGCCTGCCGGAATACGGTGGTGAGCTGCCGGTCTCGGCGCTGGCCGAAGAGATGCTGACCCCCGGCGAAGGGCAGATTCGCGCCCTGGTCACGGTGGCTGGCAATCCGGTGCTGTCCACGCCCAACGGCCGGCAGCTGGAGCAGGCGTTGGACGGCCTGGACTTCATGCTCTCGGTGGATTTCTACATCAACGAGACCAGCCGTTACGCCGACCTGATCCTGCCGCCAACCGCACCGCTGGAGCACGATCACTACGACACCACCTTCAATGTGTTCGCCGTGCGCAACGTCACCCGTTTCAACGAGGCGATCCTGACCAAACCGGACGGCGCGCTGCACGACTGGGAAATCTTCGTGGGCTTGGCCAAGGCCTTCGCGGCGCGCAACAGCCTCGAGCTGAAACCGACCCTGGCGCCGGAGCAGATGATCGATATGGGCCTGCGCTTCGGCCCCTATGGCGATCGCAGTGAGCACAAGCTCAGCCTGGCGGCGTTGCGCGAACATCCGCATGGGCTCGACCTGGGGCCCTTGCAGCCGAATCTGGCGGCACGTCTGAAAACTCCGAGCAAAACGGTGCAGGCTGCACCCGAACAGTTGTTGGCGGATCTGGCACGCTTTGCCGAGCAGGAGCAGCCCGCCGCCCATGAGCTGCTGCTGATCGGCCGCCGTCATGTACGCAGCAACAATTCCTGGATGCACAACTATCACCGTCTGGTGAAGGGCAAGCCACGTCATCAGTTGTTGATGAACCCGGCGGATCTTGCCAGCCGCGGCTTGGCCGATGGTCAGCGCGTACAGGTGCGCTCGCGGGTCGGCAGCATCGAGGTGGAGGTGGCCGCCAGCGATGAAGTGATGGCGGGTGTGGTCAGCCTGCCCCATGGTTGGGGTCATGCCCGACCTGGGGTACAGATGGATATTGCCCGTGCGCAACCGGGCGCCAGTGCCAATGACCTGACCGACGAGCGCCGGCTTGATGCGCTGTCCGGCAATGCGGTGCTCAATGGCGTGCCGGTTGAGGTAGTAGCTGCGTAGTCCGAATGAAATCCGGGGTTGTCTTGACGTGATGGGGGTGATGGCAAGGCCGAGCATTGCGCTCGGTTTTTCGCTACAATCGCGCCACCGTGGCGACCGTCGGGTCGCGAAGTCTATGCTGAGGTGCCCCATGGATATCATCGAAACCATCAAAGAGCAGATCGCCAACAACACCGTTCTGCTGTACATGAAAGGCTCGCCCAATGCCCCGCAGTGTGGCTTCTCCGCCCGCGCTGCCCAGGTGGTGATGGGCTGCGGCGAGAAGTTCGCCTACGTCGACATCCTGCAAAATCCGGAAATCCGCGCCAATCTGCCGAAGTACGCCAACTGGCCGACCTTCCCGCAGCTGTGGGTCGGTGGTGAACTGGTTGGCGGTAGCGACATCCTCACCGAGATGTACGAGAAGGGCGAGCTGCAGACCCTGATCAAGGACGCCGTGAGCAAAGCCGGCGCCTGATCGCCGTTCGCACAAAGCAAAGAACCCGCCTAGGCGGGTTCTTTCGTTTCTGCCGCAGGCTTTCTACTTCTGTAGCCACTGGCCATTGAGCTGGATGAACTGGCCCTTGGGCGTGCGCTCTATGGCCTTCTTGCCGGCGATGGCTTCCACGTCGCTCAGGCTGATGCCGTTGTCCTTGGCCACTTTCTGGTATTCGGCGCGACGCGCCTGGTTGATCAGGCGAGCGATCTCGTCGGCCTGGCCTCCAGATTTGACCACACCCAGATAGCCATTGGGTTGCTCGCCCAGCTGGCCGCTGGCCTTGGCGTCGCCCAGCGCGCTCATGGCCTGGTTGAGGTTCAGTGCATAGGCCGGCAGGCTCAGGGTCAATGCCAGCAGCAGGGTCGAAAGGTATCGAATCATCATGCTTCTCCTTAGAAGAGACCGCTGTCTTCGTTGAAGACATTGTCCAGCGCCTTGTCCACCTTGATGTAGATCTCGTGCTCGACCTTGACGTTGAGGTTGATGTTGATCGGCTCGTTGGGCATGGCCAGTTGCACCGTCGGGGTACAGGCCTGGCAGAGCAGACCCAGGCTCAGGGCTGCGAGGAGGCGGTACGTGCGCATGGCGCTACTCCTTTGACTCTTGGGGGACACGCTGGCGCATCCGTTGCTGAATCCGTTGCTGGATGATGTCGCTGACCTTGTCGGTCAGTTGCAGGCTGGCCAGCAGGGTCGGAATGTCTTCTTCCAGGTTGATGGTGAAGTGGATAGGCCGACCCTGTTCGATGGCCGGATTCTGTCCATGTAGACGCATACCGAGGCGCAGTGTGCCGGACGAATCATAGTCGAGGCTACTGCTGAGCAGATCGTAGTGGAAGTCCTCCAGGGCATCAGTGACCAGCTTCATGCCCGGGTTGGCCTGGCCCATGGCGCGGATGCGCGGCGAGTGAAAGCGCAGGCGGCCGCCGGGGGCGCGTGCTTCGATCAGCCCCTGCTCGACGCTGATCGCGTCGCCCAGGCGCAGCGGCAGGGTGCCGTCGAGCAGGCCGTAGCCTTCCAGGCCTTCGGCCGGATAGACGCGAAACAGTTCCTGCAGATCCAGGCCGCTGAGCTTCAGCGGTAGCAACTGGCTGGGGCGATCCAGTGCCCAGGTCGCCGGTTCCAGGCGCAGGATGCCGCCGAGGATACCCAGTTCGGCGCGCTGATGGCTTAGGTGGCCGGCCATGGGGCGTTGCAAGCTAGCCTGATAGCTGGCCTGCAGTTGCAAGGGGCCGAGGGCGATGCCGGGGTCGATCTGTTTCGCACTCAGGCTCGGCACTTCCAGCATCAGGCGGTCGCCAGCGAGTCGCAACTGCAGCTCGGCGTCCACACCGGCCAGCGTGCTGCGGTCATAGATGCCGGCCAGGCCTTTGCCATTCAGGCTCGCCCTGAGTTGCAGGGGCTTGCCGCTGGGCAGATTCAGGCTGGCGTCGGCCTGGATGCGGCCATTGTCCAGCGTCAACAGTGGCGGCCAGTTGGCCAGGGTTTGCGCCAGCGGGTTGCCGGCGCGCAGGAAGAGTTCGTCGAGCTTGGCATTCAGGCCCAGCGCATCGGCTGTATGGTTCAGGCTCAGCGCCATGCTCAGCCCCGAGTCAGCCAGTAGGGCTCCATCGAGCTTCTGGCTGGCGCTCTCGGCTTCCACTCGGCCTTGCCATTGCCAGCCCTGAGCCTGCAATTGCGGGTGTTGCAGGCTCTGTATGCGCAGCGCCAATGGCCCGGACAGCGTTGGTGAGCCTGGCGCTCCAGCAATGCCGAGGTTGGCGAGTGTCAGTCGAGTCTGTTGCAGCTCCAGATCACTGCTGCGCAGACGTTGGATATCCAGGCGAGAGTTGCCTGTGAGGGTGAGTTGTAGCTGCTGCGTGCTCGCGCTGCCGGTCAGGCCCAGGTTCAGCTGCAGGCCATCTGCACGATTGCCTGCCAGATCCACGCGCTTACTACGGGCATCGAGTTGCAACTGGCGCACGTTCAACGACCAGTCAGGGGCCTGTTGCAGGCCGAGCTCGGCATTGGCCTGCAGCTCGAGTGCTCCCTGTCCGGCGAGCTTCAGTTGTACGGCCAGTTCGTTGTCGAGTTTGCTCTCCAGTGGTGTGAGCTGCATCTGCAACTGGCGGGGTTGCAAGCCGCTTGGCAGGGAGTCGAGCCAGGGCGCGTCCTGCGTGTCGAGTTGCAGGTTGCCGTGCAGCTTGCGGGCTTGCCACAGGCCTGTGGTGTTGAGCAGGTCGAGCTGCAGTTCCCCGCTGATCATGCCGACACCGGGCAACGGCCAGGGCTGTGGCAGCTGTGCGTCGACACGCAGCCATCCCGGCGCTGCCAGCAGCTCTTCGAGTTGGCGAGTGGTCTGCGGTAGTTGCAATTGCCACTGGGCAATGACGCCGGCCTGCTGCGGTGTCGTTGGCAGGTTGGTAGCGTCAAGCGGCGTCCATTCGCTCAGCCAGGCGCCGACCCAGGCGATTTCCTGCAAGGGGGCGAGCAGCAGGTTGCCAGCCCATTGCAGCGCATCGTTCTGGGCGAGCAGGTCGCTGTGCAGCTCCATCTGCTGCTGATCGTCGAGGTGCAGGGTCATCTGTAACTGGCGTGGACTGTTCAGAGCACTGCCGAGTCCTTGCAGCTGCCCCTGCAGTGTTGCGCTGTGGCTATCGCGCACAAGCAGCAGGTGCAACTGCAATGCATCGTCCAGATGCTGCAGGCTGAGGTCGCCATCGACTGTGCATTGGCCGCTGTAGCAGGGCAGCTGGACATGAGCGTCCTGCACGTCAATCTGTCGTGGTAGCCAGGGCAGGGTGTTGAGCGCGTTGCTGAAGAGGGCGCTGAAGTCGCTGTCTGCCGAGTTTTGTACCTCAGCCGGGGCCGGTTGCCAGGTCATTTGCAGACCCTGTGCGACGAGGCGATAGCGCGGCGCTTCGCTTGCCAGCCAGAAGAGTTGCAATTGTTTGACCTGTGCATGCAGCTCACCGCTCTGGTGCTGCGTCAGGCTCACGTCATGCAGTTGGAGGCCGCGCCAGGACAGGCTCAATCGGTGCCAGTCCAGCTCGATATGTTGCTCTTCGAGCAGTTGCTGCACGCGATAGCCGGCATAGCAGATCAGTAGCGACAACACCGCCAATGTTGCGATGCCTATGCTCAGCCAGAAACGCCGGCGGCTCATGAGTTCTCCTTGCCCGATGCAGTGCAAAGGACGGTACCCCATGCTCGGGTAGGTGCCAAGCAGCTTTCCATGCTATTGTGTGTTTACAGCTTTCGAAGGTTTCTTTGTTCAAAACACGCGTAGGAGGAGATGATGAGTGCAGTAACTCGCAGCCAGCCTGACGCCGATGCGGTACTGGCCAAGGCCTTGCTCAATACCCGCGAACAGTTGGGGCTTACCCAGCAGGAGCTGGCCGATATCGTCGGCGTCCATCGCAGTGCCATCGGGCGCTGGAACGAGCAGGGTGGATTGCGTCCACAGAGCAAGACCGGCGAACTGGCGCTGCTATTGATACGCGCCTATCGCGCGTTGTTCGCCCTGTTTGGCGGCAACCAACAGGACATGCGCCATTTTCTGCGTACCGAGAATCGCCATCTGGCTGGCGTTCCGTTGCAGCAGATGAGTCAGGTGCAGGGCCTGGTGCGTGTCGTCGAGTATCTGGACGCCATTCGCGGCAAGGTCTGAGCGCATGTAGGGTGCGCCATGCGCACCGATTATCGGCGCGGTTTGCTGACAGCCCGCCTTCTTGAAGGCCGCGGCGTGCTGCTTCGCGAACGGGTTGTCGCCCGGTCACCCTACGACTGATCGCACAGACCATTTCCTATGTGAACGGCATCAGACCCTGGCTCGCGATGCTTTGAGCAGGCTCTACGCTTTAAGGAGGTATTGCCATGGATATCTGGCAACGATGTGAAGGCGAGCGCCAGGTTCGGCCGCTGCGCGGCAAACTGCTGCGCATGGTGGAAAGCCAGGCGCAGGTCGCGACCCTACAACTGGTGGATAACCTCGCCGAGCAGGCCCTGCTCGAAGAATTGCTCGAGAGCAGCAAGCCGCCACTGCCCGAGGCCGCCGAGCCTCTGCACTATCTGCTCAAGACACCGTTTCGTTATCCACCGCTGCGTTGGGGCTCGCGTTTTGGCACCGTGCACGAACCCAGCCTGTTTTATGCCGCTCAGCGTCTGGAAACGGCCATGGCCGAGGCTGCCTACTACCGTTTCGTGCTGTGGAACGGTATGGCCACGCCGCCGCCCAGTGGGCGCATCCTTTCCGAGCACTCCACCTTCGAAGCGCGTTATCGCGTCGAGCGCGGTATCCAGTTGCAACAGCCGCCATTCGATCAGCACGGCGCCCTGTTAGCCCATCCCAGCGATTACAGCGTACCCCAGCGTCTCGGCGCGGCGATGCGTGCGGCGGGTATCCAGGCCTTCGAGTACCGCTCGGCGCGCTGCCCGGATGGCGGTAGCAATGTTGCGCTCTACGTGCCAGGGGCGTTCGCGGAAAAGCGTCCGCGCAACCTCACGGCTTGGTTATGTGAAACCACCGGCGAATACGTGGCATTCAAGCATGCGCAGACGCCGGATCAGCCACGGCTGTTTCACTGGGAGCAGTTCCTTGTGCGAGGGCAGTTGCCACACCCCGCATGAACACAGTGTTGAGCGTTCCGCTGCCCCGAAACAGAGCGCTGCGCGGATATGTCGCAGCGAGTTGTGCACAATGCTGAAGCAGTCTGTCATCTCACTGTCAGAATCGCCGCTAAACGTTTGATTTTCCGTGGTTGATTTTTAAGTCAATGAAAAATATGCATTTTTTTCGTTGGTGAAAAAATCGACAGTTTGACTGAGAGCCCCATGGCATCGGGCCTGTGACCTCTTTCTCCCAAGTTGTTCACGGAGTTATCCACAGCTTCTGTGGATTGTGCGGAACCTATTTCGTGGAACGCAATCGGGCGGTTCTGGCAAGTCTTTACCTCTGGAAAAAAAGGAGTAGAGTGGCGCGCCCCGGCAGTCACCCCCTCGTATTTATGCCTCGCGCTCCGTTCTCTGCATCTTCCACGCCCCGTCCCAATGTTCCCATGCGCGTCGCGCTCTGGTTGCTCGACAACCCGCGCCTTGGGCAGACGGCCAGTGCCAAACGTCTGGCCGGCAACCTGCTCAAGCAGCCAGCATTGAAAGGTTGCGTGCAGGCGCAGAGTCGCCTGGGCCAACTGTTGTGCCGTGATTGTGGCAATACCCGTGACCGTCGTATCGGTTACGAGCTGCTGCGCCAGGCCGCCCGCGCGGGTGATCGTGGTGCGCAACTGGAATTGGAGCGCCTGTCGCGCTGATTCCGTGCTGGCCCCGTGTGAATAGTCAGCTGGGTATACTGCTCGGCGGTCAAACATGGAGCGTCTATGCCAATCGATCCCCTTTCTCTCGCCATTGGCGCCGTCGCCGCGCTGATTCCATTGCTGGCGGGCCTTTGGTCGCTACAACGCCGGGTTACCCAGGCGCAGAGCGAGCAGGCGCTGCTGCAGGAGCGTCTGGAGCATGCCCAACTGAGTCAAACCGGACTGTTGGCGCAGCTCGATGCCTGCCGCGCCGAGTTGGCCGAGGTCAGCGAGATCAAGGTGGAGCAGCAGACCGAGCTGGCCGGGCTGCGCCGTGAGAACGAGCTGTTGCAGCAGGAGCGGCAGATTGCCCGCGAAGCTGCGCAATCCTGGAACCAGCAGCGCGATCGCAATGAAGCTGAACTGCGACGGCTCACCGCCGAATGTGCGGCGCTGGCCGCCGAGCTGCAGGAAAATCGCGACAATCAGCAACAACGCCTCGATGACTTGCAGGGGGCGCGCAACGAGCTGCGTGCCCAGTTCTCTGAGCTGGCGACGAAGATCTTCGATGAGCGTGAGCAGCGTTTCGCCGAGACCAGCCAGCAGCGCCTCGGCCAGTTGCTCGACCCGCTCAAGGAGCGCATCCAGGCGTTCGAGAAGCGGGTCGACGAGAGTTATCAGCAGGAAGCGCGCGAGCGTTTTTCGCTTGGCAAGGAGCTCGAGCGTCTGCAGCAGCTCAATCAGCGTCTGGGCGATGAGGCGACCAACCTGACTCGTGCCCTGAAAGGTCAGAAAACCCAGGGCAATTGGGGAGAGCTGGTGCTGGAGCGGGTGCTGGAGCATGCCGGCCTGGAGAAGGGGCGCGAGTACCAGACTCAGGTCAGCCTCAAGGGCGCCGGTGGCGAGCGCTTCCAGCCCGACGTACTGATTCGTCTGCCGGGCGACAAACAGGTAATCGTCGATGCCAAGGTTAGCCTCACCGCTTATCAGCAGTATGTCGCCGCGGTGGACGAGCCCAGCCGTCAGCAGGCGTTGAAGCAGCATCTGCTGTCTCTGCGCAGCCACCTCAAAGGCCTCTCCGGCAAGGATTACCAGCGCCTGGAAGGGTTGCACAGCCTGGATTTCGTGCTGCTGTTCGTACCTATCGAGGCGGCCTTCGCCGCGGCGCTGCAGGCCGAGCCGGATTTGTTCCAGGATGCTTTCGAGCAGCACGTGGTGATCGTCAGTCCGACCACCTTGCTGGCCACGCTGCGTGTCATCGACAGCCTTTGGCGCCAGGAGCGCCAGGGCCAGAATGCGCGTGAGATTGCCGAGCGTGCCGGCCAGCTGTACGACAAGTTCGTCGCCTTCATTGCTGATCTGGACGAGATGGGCAGCCGTTTGCAGCAATTGGACAAGGCCTACGCCGGTGCTCGCAACAAGCTGGTGGACGGCCGTGGCAATCTCATTGGCCGGGTGGAAAACCTCAAGCTGCTGGGCGCACGTGCCAGCAAGAGTCTGCCGAGCGAGCTGCTCGAGCGCTCCGCCGATCTGCCGGCGTTTGACGAACTCGGCGAGTGAGCGCTCACTGCCGGTGATTGTAGGAAGTAGGGCGGGTGCAACCCGCCGGAGCGCCAATGGCGGGTTGCACCCGCCCTACATGTGGCGATCCACCGCTTCAGGCCGCGGCTTTTTCCGCCTCGGCGCGTAGCGCGGCCGGCGAGTTGGCCAGGTAATCCAGTGCCGCCTGTAGATCGCCCTCGACACGCGGGTGATAACGCGGATTGAAATAGCGCAGTACCGAGCGTCCCACGCTGGCCGTGGTCGGCAGCAAACCGCGCTTGCCCAGGTCGTGCCACATGCGCAGAAAGCCAGGGCGGTAACGCGTGGCCGGATCCTGGCGCATCATCATCTTCATCGCATCGCTGAACAGATAGAGCAGCGCTGGCGTGGCGATCAGCATGCACAGCCAGCGCATCGCCAGGCTGCCGCCCAGGTGCACGTGCAGGTCATGAGCCACGCAGCGATGCTCCACCTCCTCGGCGCCATGCCAGCGCAGCAGATCGAGCATCACCGGATCGGCATGATCGAGCCCGCGGCTGTTGACGACCCAGTCACCGAGCACGCAGGTGAAGTGCTCCACGGCGGCGATCAGGCCGACGCGCTGGCGCAACCACCAGGGTTGCAGGCGGCGAGCCAGGGCATTTTCCCCCAGCGGGTAGTCGCACAGAACCTTGTCGAACAGCCAGTCGACCTTGCGGGTAAAGGGCTTGGGATCAATGCCGTGGCGGATCAGGTAGGGCGTTAGCGCGCTGCCATGAGCACGGGCATGCTGGGCTTCCTGCAACACGAAACCGCGCACGTCCTCGCGCAGACCGGCTTCGTTGACCAGCGGGAGTGCCTTGTTGTAGACCTTGCAGAACCAGAACTCGCCGGCCGGCAACAGCAGGTGCAGGCCGTTCATGATGTGCGAAGCTTCCGGCTCGTTCGGTACCCAGTGCAGCGGGGTGTCGGCGAAGTCGAAGCGCACTTTGCGCTGTTGCAGTGCGGGTTGGCTTGGCGGGTTCATGTGCGAGCCTCGTGGGGGCGTGCCTGTTCCAGTTTGTTCACGTATTCACGCACCCAGCCGGCCAGGGCGGTGGGCTCGGCCAGCAACTGCCAATGGCCGGCGCGGACTTCGCGGCGGCTCAGCAGTGGCGCCCAATGCTGCAGGTCGTCGAACAGCTGTGGGCGCACGAAACGGTCGTTCAGCGGCACGATCAGTTGCAGCGGGACGCGGGTGCTGCGGCTGCGTGGGCGCAGCAGACTGCGAATGAAGTTGGCGCGGTACAACTGCACGCCGCGCATGCCATCAGCGCGTTGCGTGCGGCTCGCCTGCAGGTTGCGTATGCCTTCGAGGCGACGCAACAGCCAGGGCCAGGCGCGATCCAGGCCCAGGCGCCAGCACAGCTCCGGCAACAGCGGGATGTGGAAGAAGACGATGTACCAGGAACTGAGCAGCTGCCCCAGCGCTTGTAGCAATGCCTTTGGGCGACGCAAGGTCAGACGTTCGCGCATCCAGTGGCCGACATGGTCGAGACAGGGGCCGGAAATGCTGGTGTAGGACGCCAGCAGCGGCTGGATGCGTGGCTCGGTCACCGCCTCCCAGCTCTGGATCGAGCCCCAGTCATGGGCGATCAGGTGCACCGGGCGATCCGCGCTGGTGGCCTTTACCACTGCTTCAAGGTCGCGCGCCAACTGTTCCAGGCGATAGTCACGCAGACGCTTCGGCACCTGGGAGGCACCACAGCCGCGCACGTCATAGGCGACGATGCGGTAGTCGGCTGCCAGCTCGCGAACCAGTGGTAGCCAGATCTCATGATTGTCCGGATAGCCATGCACCAGCAGCAGGGTCGGTGCGTCTGCCTTGTCCCAGATGTAGGCTTGCAGGCACAGGTCGTCGCTGTGAACGCACACCTGTTGCGGCGGCAATGCATGGCGTTGCAGTGGCGCATTCATGATGCAAGGCCCAGGCGGATAGCGAGCAGGTACATGGCAGGCTCCAGGGAGATGACGATTACATTGTTTGATGTAATCGTCATTGTTGTGCGCCCACGCGCACTTGCCTAGTCATCCCGAGATCAAGTGGCAGTGGAGCGTTACGGCGTTACCTCAAGGTGCCAGGTGCTCTGGAATCGGCCTTGCTGGTGCAATTAGCGGGTTTCCTAGGCGGCAGCTGCGAGCAAGTCCAGCCCTTGGTTGGGGCGGTTGTGAGCCTTGCTGGCGCAGGGCTATGATCGCGCCATGACTCAAGCCTCCGCATTTTTCCAACGCCTTCTGAGTAGCGCCGCACCCGTGGCTGCGGCAGTCGCCGCCGAATACACGGTGGACGAACTGGCGCAGGCGGCGCAGACCACTGTGCGTAATGTGCGCGCCTATCAGGATCGTGGCCTGCTACCGCCGCCCGAGCGCCGTGGGCGCGTCGGCATTTATAGCGGTGAGCATCTGGCGCGTTTGCGCCTGATCGGCCAGTTGCTCGAGCGTGGCTATAGCATCGCCAGTATTCGCGAGTTGTTCGAGGCATGGGCGCAGGGCCGTGATCTGGCTCATGTGCTGGGGCTCGAGCAGGCCATTCGCGGCCCGGGTGAGCCCGAGCAGCCGGGACGGCTGGAGTTCGCCGAGTTGCAGGCGATCTTTGGCGACGATCTGGATGATGCCGTGATCGATCGCGCTCAGGCCATGGGGTTGCTGCAATTTGCCGGCGATCACCTGAGCGTACCCAGCCCGCGTCTGTTCGCTGCTGGCGTGGAGTTGTATCGCGCCGGTATCCCGCTGCCGGCGCTGCTCGATGAACTGGAGTCGATTCGCCGGCATGTCGAGCAGGTGTCCACAGGCATCGTGCAGATGATCGTCGGACATCTGGTCAACCCGCTGCTGCAGAGCTCGTTGCCCCGTGCCGACCAGTTGGAAGGCCTCAGCGCCCAGTTGCTGCAATTGCGACCGCTGGTCGAGCAGGTGGTCGAAGCCGAGCTGGCGCGTGGTCTGCCGGTGGCGGCCAATCGTGAACTGAGCGAGCGGGTGCACCAGTTGCTGCAGGGATTCCTGCAGCGCAACTAGCGTCGCATCTGCCCAGGCTCGGAAGTTATCCGTAGCCTGGACGATCTCCCGGATGGCATCTGGATACTCTCACCGTTAGCCGCGCAAGGTCAGATGGCGACTGAGCAAGGCGCGCAGGGCGGCAGGCTTGACTGGCTTGGGCAGATAGTCGAGGCCAGCGGCGTGCACTTCTGCCACCAGCTCAGGGCGGCCGTCGGCGCTGATCACCACGCCCGGCATGGGCTCGCCCATGCGCGTACGTAGCCAGGCCATCAGCTCGGTACCGGTTTCACCTTCGTCGAGGTGATAGTCGATCAGGGCCAGTTGCGGGCGTACTTCCTCGCTCAGCAAGTGCTCGCACTCCAGGCGGTTGCGCGCCGTCCACACCTGGCAACCCCAGCGCGACAGCAGGCTGTGCATGCCGGTGAGGATGCTGTCCTCGTTGTCGATGCACAGCACCTGGGTACCCTGCAGCGGTTGACCATGCACGGCCTGGGTGGCCTGTGCCTGAGGACGGGAGGCGGGTTTCTGCACCAGCGGTACGCTGACGCTGAACACGCTGCCCTTGCCAGGCCAGGAACGCACTTCCAGGCGATGGGAGAGTACGCGGCACAGGCCGTCGGCAATCGCCAGACCCAGGCCCAGACCTTTTTCGGCGCGGGTCTGGTGGCTGTCGAGGCGTTTGAATTCCTCGAAGATCACCTTGCGCTTGTCCTCGGGAATGCCGGGGCCGCAGTCCCAGACTTCGAGTCGCAGGTGCTGGCCTTCACGGCGTACGCCGAGCACCACGCGACCCTTGGCGTAGCGGAAGGCGTTGGTCAGGAAATTCTGCAGGATGCGGCGCAGCAGCTTGATGTCGCTGTCGATCCACTGCCGGCTGCCCCGTACGCGCAGGTCGATACCCTGTTCGGTGGCCAGCACGCCAAATTCGGCAGCGAGGGTGTCGAACAGATTGGCCAGGGCGAAGGGGTGGCGATCAGGGGTGATCCGGCCGTTTTCCAGGCGCGAAATATCCAGCAGGTCGGTGATCAGATCCTCGGCCGAGCGCAGTGAGCTATCCAGGTGGCGTACCAGCTCCTGCGCCTCCACCGGCAGCGCATCATCCTGATGCGCCAGTGCGGCGGAGAACAGACGCGCAGCGTTGAGCGGTTGCATCAGGTCATGGCTGACGGCTGCAAGAAAGCGGGTCTTGGACTGGTTGGCCGCTTCGGCGTGGGCTTTTGCTTCACTCAGCGCCTGGTTGAGCTGCGACAGTTCCTGGGTTCGCTCGGCGACGCGACGTTCCAGGCTCTCATTGGCTTCCTTGAGGGCACGCTCGGCCTGACGGAATTCGGTGATGTCGGTGAAGCTCATGACGAAGCCGCCACCGGGCATCGGATTGCCGATCAGCTCGATCACCCGTCCATTGGGGAAGACCCGCTCGTAGCTATGCGCGGTGCCCTGGCGCATCCAGTACAGGCGCTTGGCGACGTTCTCCTCGACATCGCCGCCGCCGAGCATGCCGCGTTCGGCATTGAAACGGATGATCTCGGCGATGGGGCGGCCGACGTAGATCAGCCCCTCGGGGTACTCGAACAGTTCCAGATAGCGGTGGTTCCAGGCCACCAGGCGCAGGTTCTGATCGACCACGCTGATGCCCTGGGTAATGTTTTCGATCGCGCCCTGCAGCAGGGCGCGGTTGAACTGCATGACCTCACTGGCCTCGTCGACGATGCGCACCACATCCTCGACCTGCATTTCGCGGCCTTCGATGGCCGCCTTGACCACCGCGCGCGTGCTCGATGCACCGAGCACGCCGGCAAGCAGGCGCTCGGTATGCGCGATCCATTCGCTGTTGGCCGGTTGGTTGGGGTCGAATTCCTTGCCTTTGCTCTGGCGTTGAGCGAAGCGCAGGAAGCTCTTGCGTGCGCGCTCCTCGCCAACGAAGCGGCTGGCCAGCATCAACAGGTCGGCTACCTGAACCGCCAGCAGGCTGCGACTGCTGGGTTTGGTGCCAAGGTCGTGACCGATGAAGCGCCCGGCCTGCCAGTGCTCGGACACCCGCGTGCGGGAGAACCAGGAAACCCAGGCGAACAGCAGGAAGTTGCCGGCCAGCGAGAGCACGACACCGCGGGTCAGCGGATCGACATGCAGGCCGATTGGTGCGTAGAGCAGGGTGGTCAGCGCGGGGAAACTCTCCAGCGACCAGCCCATGCCACGTGCCACCAACGGCAGCACCAAGGTGTAGAACCACAGCATGGAACCCAGGATCAACCCGGCGAACACGCCACGACGGTTGGCCTGCTTCCATACCAGGGCACCGAACATAGCCGGCGCCAGCTGGCCGATGGCGGCGAACGATACCTGGCCGATGGTGGCCAGGCTGGCGCCCTCACCGAGCAGGCGGTAGCAGACGTAAGCCAACAGCAGGATCAGTACAATGCTGACGCGACGTGCCGTGAGCATCCAGTGGCGGAAGGCTTCGAACGGGCGCTCGGTGCTCTGCCGGCGCAACAGCCAGGGCAGCAGCATGTCGTTGGAAATCATGGTCGACAGGGCCACGGAGGCGACGATCACCATGCCAGTGGCGGCTGAAGCGCCGCCGATGAAAGCCAGTACCGCCAGGCCAGGATGCGCCTCGGCCAGCGGCAGGCTGATGACGAAGGAGTCCGGGGTCACGCCTGCCGGTAACAGCATCTGTCCGGCCAGCGCGATGGGCACCACGAACAGGGCGGCCAGTACCAGATAGGCTGGAAACACCCAGCGCGCCAGGCGCAGATCCTTGGGTTCGATGTTCTCTACCACGGTGACATGGAACTGCCGTGGCAGGCAGATGATGGCGATCATCGCCATACCTGTCTGTACCAGCATGGCGGGCCAGTTCACGGCCTCGCTCCAGAAGGCATCGAGCTCTCGGGTGTTGTGCGCCTGTGCTATCAGGTCATTGAAACCGTTGTAAAGGCCGAAGGTGACGAAGGCGCCGACGGCGAGGAAGGCCAGCAGTTTGACCAGCGACTCGAAGGCGATGGCCAGCACCATGCCCCGGTGGTGCTCGGTGACGTCCAGGTTGCGCGTGCCGAACAGGATGGTGAACAGCGCCAGGGCCAGCGACACGATCAGCGCGGTGTCCTGCGCACTGGTGCCGGTGTCCTGGGCGTGCACGCCAATCAGCAGGTTGACGCCGAGCACGATGCCCTTGAGCTGCAGGGCGATATAGGGCAACACGCCGACCAGACAGATCAGTGCGACGACGATAGCCAGCGGTTGCGACTTGCCATAACGGGCGGCGATGAAGTCGGCGATGGAGGTGATGTTTTCCTGCTTGCTGATCATGACCATCTTCTGCAGCACCCAGGGCATGGTCAGCAACAGGATGATCGGCCCCAAGTAGATCGGCAGGAACGACCACAGCTGCTCGGCCGCCTGGCCCACCGCACCGAAGAATGTCCAGCTCGTGCAGTACACCGCCAGTGACAGGCTGTAGACCCAGGCGCGAACCTTCGGCGACATCGGCGTGCTACGACGGTCGCCGTAGAACGCGATGGCGAAGAGGATGGTCATGTAGATCAGCGCGACCGCGGCAATCAGCCCAGGGGACAGCGACATGCGAACTCCAGAACGCAGCAAGGAACGAGAACGGCCAGCGCCGGTGGGCGAGGCGGACGATAATGCAGTGTTGCACAAAGCAGCGCACTGTCGGCTGCGACCAAGGTCGCACGGTGGCTGCCGGGCTTTGCGGCACGGGTCGATTGTGTCGGAGTCGGGCGCCTGATAGCGTGATCGATCTGGGACTCAGGAGGGATCCTAATGTTCAAGCCGCAACTGGTCACGCTGCAACGTGGTGCTTTACGCCTGGAACCGCTGGCCGATGCCGATATTCCTGCATTGGTGGCGCTGGCCGAGGCCAATCGCGAAGAGCTGCTTTACATGAGTGGTACTCAGCGTCTGGATTGGTATCGCAGCGCGCTGGCCGATCTGCGCGAGCAGCGCGCACTGCCGTTCGTCATCCGGCTCGGCGACGTGCTGGTGGGGACGACTCGTTTCGCTGATTTCATGAACACGCTGCCGGCCTGTGAAATTGGCTGGACCTGGCTCGATCGCAGCCAGCATGGCAGTGGGCTGAACACCAGCATCAAGTACCTGATGCTCAAGCATGCCTTCGACAACTGGGGCATGGTGCGCGTGCAACTGAAGACCGCAGCCAGCAACCTGCGCTCGCAGCGCGCCATCGAAAAGCTCGGTGCCGTGCGTGAAGGGCTGCTGCGCAATCATCGTCGCCTGGCCGATGGACGTCTCGACGACACCGTGCTGTACAGCATCACCGATCAGCAATGGCCGCAGGTGCGCGAAGCACTGGAGTCGCGCTTCGGCGCCTGATCCTCATGGCGAGTCGCGAGCACACACGTTTCTGGCAGGCCTCGGCGTTATCCGGGGTAGAACTGTTACAGGCGCGTTATCGCGAGCAACGCTTCGCACCTCATGTGCACGAGGGCTTCGTCTTCACCGTGATCGAACACGGCGCCCAGCGCTTTCGCCATCGCGGCTGCGATCATTTGGCGCCGCAGGGCAGCATGGTGCTGATCAACCCGGATGAGGTACATACCGGTTCCAAGGCTCATGAAGATGGTTGGCGTTACCGGGGGTTCTACCCCAGCAACGGCCAGGTACTGGGTGCATTGCAGGAACTCGGTCTGGCCAGCGCCGGCATGCCGTCATTCGACTCCAGCGTGCTGCATGACCCGCAGCTGCATGCGGCCTTTCTGCATCTGCATCGCCTGCTCGAGGATGGTGCTGAGGCATTGCAGCAGCAACTGGCCTGGCGCGAAGCCATTCTGGCGTTGTTCCAGCGTCATGCGCGAATAGCCGAGCCACCGTTGCCCGGCCGCGAGCCCTGGGCCGTTTCGTGCGCCAAGCAGATGCTCGCCGAAAGACTGGTCGAGCCACCCTCGCTGGAAGAGTTGGCGAGTGCAGTCAATCTGTCGCCCTTTCACTTCGCCCGGGTTTTTCGTCGCGCCACTGGCCTGCCTCCGCATGCCTGGCTCAAACAGCGACGCCTGGAGCAGGCGCGTGCCTTGCTCAAAGGCGGTTGCTCGGCAGTCGCGGTCGCCATGCAGCTGGGTTTTGCCGATCAGAGTCATCTGTCACGGCAGTTCAAGCAGGTCTATGGCGTCAGCCCTGGCGAATACCGCAGCGGCGTAGCGCGGGTTGTGGTTGGGGATTCTTAGGGAGCGCCGTGCGCACCAGCAGCCCGAGCATTTCCCCGGTGCGCACGGCGCACCCTACTGAGCGTAACAGCCGCCATAAAAAAACCGGCGCTCCTTGCGGATGCGCCGGTTGTTCAACCCTGCGTTTCGATCAGAACTCGTGATCGGCGGTGTCCGGGTTCAGGTCGCTGATGCCCAGCTTGCCGGCGGCCTGCTCGATAGCGCCGGTCTGCTTGACCAGTGCAGCGATGGCGCCGCGAACCAGAGCCTGACCTTCGGCGTTGTCGGCTGCGATCAGTTGATCGAAGTGCACGTTGTTCTTCTCGGCACTGTCGACCAGCTTTTGCAGTTCGGCCTGGGTGGCGTCCAGATCGGCCTTGAGGGTGCTGTCAGCCTGAGCGTCGATTTTGGCGACCAGTTCAGACAGGCTCGGGCCGGTCAGGGTGCTGCCATCGGCTTTCTTGTACTCGCCCAGATAGACGTTGCGGATGCCCAGGCCATTGTAGAAGTGCGAGTTGTGGGTGTTGTCGCTGAAGCAATCGTGCTCGTCTTCGGTGGAGTTGGCTTCCAGCGCGACTTTCATGCGCTCGCCGGCCAGTTCGCCCAGTGACAGGCTGCCCATGCCGAACAGCATCTTGCGCATACCGTTCTCGGCGGAGTCGGCCAGCAGCTCGCTGCGGTAGTTACCTTCGACGCCGTCTTTCCACTGCTCGACCATTTCGTCCAGGTCGCTGACCAGCAGGTCGGTGGCAGCTTTCAGGTAGGTGCGGCGACGCTCGTTGTGACCACCGGTAGCGCCTTCGCCCACCAGGTAATCGGTGTAGGGACGCTCGCCGGCGCCAGGGTTGGTGCCGTTCAGATCCTGGCCCCAGAGCAGGAATTCGATGGCATGGTAGCCGGTGGCGACGTTGGCTTCGGAACCGCCCAGCTCGTTCAGGCTAGCCAGCAGCTCGCCGGTGATTTCGCTGACGTCGATCTTGTCTTCACCCACCTGGATTTCGGTGTTGGCGATGATGTTGGCCTGTGCGCCCGGGTTGCCCAGCGCATGCTGGTAGTCGGCGGCGACGTAGTCGATCAGGCCTTCGTCCAGCGGCCAGGCGTTGAGCTGACCTTCCCACTCGTCCACCACCGGGTTGCCGAAGCGGAACACTTCGGTCTGCATGTACGGTACGCGCGCGGCCAGCCAGGCTTCACGAGCAGCCTTCAGGGTCGCCTCGCTCGGGTCGGCGAGCAGGGCATCCACGGCGCTCTGCAGGGCCTTGCCGGTGCTGGCTGCGTCGCTGAATACGGCCAGAGCCAGGTCAGCGTAGTGCTTCACTACTGCCTGCGCAGCTGCTTCGTCGACCTTGGCGGCTGCGCTGGTGACGGTGCTCTCGGTGCTGGCAGCCGGAGCCGCCGCTTGGTTGGCAGGCGCTTTGTCTTCACCGCAGCCGGCGAGGGAAATGGCGATGGCCAGCAGGCTGGCGGAAGCCAGGGGCATACGAATCATGGCGTGGTCCTTTGCATGTACAGAATGTGGATGGTACGCAGGGGTACCTGAAAAACTGCAACATAATGCAAATGTTTCGCATTATGTGTAAAGGCCATTATTCGTTGCTGTGCGGGATATCGCTTCCGCCGCCCGTGACTGCCGTTAGAATGCCAGCACCCGATTCGCAGTTCTGCATGGAGAAAACTGCATGAGCCTGACCGCCGTGATCCTGATCGTCGTCCTCATTTTGCTGGGCGCCTACGCGGTGTCGTTGTACAACGGCCTGGTGCGTCTCAAGCATGGAGTGAGCAAGGCCTGGTCGAATATCGACGTGTTGCTCAAGCAGCGTCATGACGAGCTGCCCAAGCTGGTGGAAACCTGCAAGCAGTACATGCAGTACGAAGGCTCCACGCTGGAACGTGTAATCGCGGCGCGCAGCGCGGTTGCCAGTGCTCGCGAACAACATGACGTAGGCGCCCTGGGCAAGGCCGAAAGTGGTCTGCGCGCCGGCCTGGGGCAATTGTTCGCCCTGGCCGAGAACTACCCGGAGCTCAAGGCCAATGACAGCTTCCAGCATCTGCAGCAACGCATCAGCGGTCTGGAAAACGGCATCGCCGACCGGCGTGAGTTGTACAACGAAGCGGTCAATCTCAACAACGTGCGCATCGAGCAGTTTCCGGATGTGATCATCGCGCGCATGTTCAACTTCCAGGCGGCCGAGTTGCTGGTGTTCAGCGACGCGGAGAAAGCCGACGTCGATATCAAGTCCCTGTTCAACTGAGATGATGCACGGCGATCCTCTCGGCTTTCTGGTCGCACTGTTCTTCACCCTCGGTGCCTGCCTGGGCGGTGGTTGGTGGTGCTTGCGACGTTGGTCGCAGGCACGCCACCTGCTCGACACGCCAACTTCGAAGATTCGTTCGGCGGCGCAGGGCTATGTCGAACTTTATGGTGTGCTCGAAGAACTGCCGGATGTGCAGACTCGCGGGCCGCTGACTGGCAAACCCTGCCTGTGGTGGCGCTTCCGTATCGAAGAGTACGTCTCCAGCGACAAGAAACGCAGTTGGCGGGTTGTCGAGAGTGGCGCCAGCGATACCTGGTTGCGCCTGGTCGATGGCACCGGTGAGTGCCTGATCGACCCGCGCGGGGCGGAGATTCGCACGGCAGTTCGCGAGGTCTGGGAGGGTAACCTGCGTCACCCTCTGGGCCCAGCCAAGACCGGGCTGTTCGGTTTTCTCACCAGCGGCAAACGCTACCGCTACAGCGAAGAGCGTTTTCATGCCGGCCAACCGCTGTATGCCATCGGCGATTTCCGTACTCACGGCGCTGCGCAGCAGGGTTTCGACATGCACTCGGCTCAGGGCGAGGTGATCCGTGAGTGGAAAGGCGATTACGTCGGCTTGCTGCGGCGTTTCGACAGCGACGGTAATGGTGAACTCGATGAGCTGGAGTGGAATCGTGTGCGCCTGGCGGCGCAACTCGAAGCCGAGGATCGGCATCGGCGCAAGGCAGCGCAGCCTGCGCGGCACCAGATGAGCAAGCCCGGTGAGCGTCAGCCCTTCATTCTTTCCAATAGCGGAGAGGACGAGCTGGCGCGCAGTTTCTATTGGCAGGCTGCCGCAGGCGCGGCGCTGTGTCTGGCAGGTGCGCTGTCCACGGCCTGGCTGTTCGGCGTGCAGCACTGGTAAAGCGCGCCCTCGGTGATGCTGAGGCTGTGTGCGACATTGTAGGGTGCGCCATGCGCACCGGCTTTTCCTTGCGGTGGCCGTCTAGAGTGTCGCGGCAGAACTCAGGCGTCTTGCCTGCTTGAGGAACAGGGTCAATTCGCGCGCCGGCAGCGGTTTGCTGTACAGATAACCCTGACCCTCGTGACAGCCCTGAGCGATGATGTAGGCCTCCTGTTCGGCGGTTTCCACACCTTCGGCGATTACCTGCATGCCCAGGCTCTTGCCCAACTGGATGATGGCGCGAACGATGGTAGCGTCGTCCTCGTCTTCGAGCAGATCCTGCACGAAGCTCTTGTCGATCTTGATCTTGTCCAGCGGCAGGCTCTTCAGATAGCTCAGCGAGGAGTAGCCGGTACCGAAGTCGTCGATGGCGATCAGCGCACCTGAGCGGCGCAGGCTGAGCAGGTGCTGCGCGGCCGTGCTGATGTCTTCCATCAGGCCGGTTTCGGTGACTTCCAGCTCGAGGCTCTTCGGTGGCAGGCGGTAGACCTGCATCAGGTTGTTGACCACGCGCGGCAGCTCCGAGTGGTGCAGCTGCACGGTGGACAGGTTGATGGCCATACGCAGGTCGGTGAACCCCTGGTCGTGCCATTCGCGCAATTGGCGACAGGTCTGGTCGAGAATCCATTCGCCGATGGGAATGATGGTGCCGTTCTGTTCGGCCAGCGGAATGAACAGATCCGGTGGAACGAAACCATGCTGCGGGTGTTGCCAGCGCAGCAGCGCTTCGACGCCGACCACGCGGTGGTCGCGATAATCCACCTGCGGCTGATAGACCAGGTGCAGCTGGTTCTGCGCCAGGGCGTCGCGTAGATCCTTCTCCAGCTCGCGACGGCGACGCATCTCGCTGTCGACGCTGGCGATGTAGAACTGGTAGCGATTGCGCGAGCGGCTCTTGGCCAGGGTCATGGTCTGTTCGGCTTTCTGCAGCAGCTTCTCGGTGCTGTCGCCATCTTCCGGGAACAGGGTGATACCGATGGTGGCGCGCAGACGCACTTCCTGATGGTCGAGCAGGAAGGGTAGTTCCAGGTCATCGAGCACGCTCTGCGCCAGTTCGGCGGCTTCGTAGGGCTGCTCGATATCGGCCTGAACCAGGGCGAACTGGTCGCCACCAAGACGCGCCAGGGCGCCAAGACGGCCACTGTGACTACGCAGGCGGTCGGAGAGCGCGAGCAGTAGCTGGTCGCCGCTCTGGTAGCTGAATTGCTCGTTGATGCCCTTGAAATCGTCCAGACCGACACACAGCACGGCGACGCGGCGTTGCAGGCGGCCGGCGTCTTCGAGAATCTGGTCGAGCTGCTGCTGCAGTTGCTGGCGGTTGGGCAGGCCGGTAAGGAAGTCGTACTGAGCCATGCGCAGCAGGCTGTTCTCGGCCTCCCGGCGCAGGTGGGTGTTGCGCTCGATGGAGGATAGAAGCTGGTTGGCGGTGTTGATCCACAAGCCCAGTTCGTTCTTCTCGTTGCCCTTGAGCATGGGCAACTTGTGTTCGCTGGGGCGATCCGGGTTGATGTGGGTCAGGTGCTCGATGATCTTCGACAGCGGTTTGGTCAGCAGCCAGTGATAGACCAGGTACAGCACCAGGCCCATGGCCATGGCGCGTAACACGCCGGAGATGAAGATGATCACCGAGTTGGTGACGAAGCTCTCACCGTAAGGGGCCGTGTCGAGGGTGATGTTGAGGTCGCCGTAGTATTCGCTGTAGGGGCCTCGGCCAACCAGTTTGGTGGAGAACTGCTGCTCCTGGCCGAGAATCGGGTCGGTCAGCCAGCGTGTCGGGATCTGCGCCAGGTCGCGGGATTTTTCCGCCAGCATGGGCTCGTTGGGGTGGCCGATGGCGGCGTAGCGCACCGACTCGTGCTGAAACAGGCCTTCGATCACCTGCATGCCCATTTCCCGATCCAGGCTGTACACGGCCTGGGTCGATGGGTCGCGGAACATCCCCAGAATGCGTTGCGCGTCATTGGCAACCGCCTGGCGCGTCTTGTAGGCATCGAACACGATCTGCGCGCAGCTCAGCACCACTCCCACTACCAGTGCCGACAGCAGCACTACGCGGAGCAACTTGAGTGACAAGCTGTTCTTCAATTCCAGCTTCAAAGGCAATTCCTTGTGTCGATGCTTACAGCGTCAGTCAGACGAGAGTATTGGCAATCTCGACCTAGCCGTCAAAGGGCCATCATCACTGGTGGCACTTTTTGTTTTCAAGGATCGCTCATGGTGCGTGGCAATCCCTCTGGCCGTGCCCCTTGCTCTGTGTCGGTGCGAATTTCGCGGACTTGAGCGCTATCTGACATGGCCAATGGCTGGCACAAGAGTTGCGAAGGCTGACGTGACCATTATGAGGGGGCTCGGATGAAAACACTGTGGCTGTGGTTCGTCGTTGTCTGCTTTACCCCGTATGCACATGCCGCCGATGACGAGGCGATCAATATCGCCTGGATCGTGCTGGCCAGTGTCCTGGTGTTCTTCATGCAGGCCGGTTTCGCCTTGTTGGAAAGCGGCATGTCGCGCGCGAAGAATGCGGTCAACGTGATGATGAAGAACTACATGGACAGCTGCGTGGGCGGCATCGTCTTCTGGCTGGTGGGCTTCGGCCTGATGTTCGGCAGCAACCTCACAGGCTGGTTCGGCATGAGCCATTTCGGTCTGCACGAGGGCGAGCCCTGGGATTACACCTTCCTATTGTTTCAGATGATGTTCGCTGTCACTGCGGCGACCATCGCCAGTGGCGCGATGGCCGAGCGCACGCGTTACTCGGCGTATCTGATTGGCGCGGTGCTGATCAGTGGTGTGATCTACCCGATATTTGGTAGTTGGGTATGGAGCGGTGTCTATGGTGGTCAGGGTTGGCTGGCCAAGATGGGGTTCGTCGACTTCGCCGGTTCTACCGTGGTGCATAGCGTCGGTGCCTGGTGTGCATTGGCTGGCATTCTGGTACTCGGGCCACGACTGGGTCGCTTCGGCAGTGACGGTGAGGCGCGGATGATTCCCGGCCACAATCTCGGCATGGTGGCGCTGGGCGGTTTCATCCTCTGGTTCGGCTGGTTCGGCTTCAATGCCGGGAGCAATCTGGAGGTCAGCACCAGTCTGGGATTGATCGCTCTGAATACCCACCTTGCTGCTGTTTCTGGTGCCATTGGTGCCTTGTTGGCACAGCGCAGTACCGCCAGCCCGATCCTGCTGACCACCACCGTCAACGGCTCGCTCGGGGGGCTGGTGGGAATCACGGCAGGCTGCGCGACGATGGCTCCGGGGTTCGCCGCGCTCAGCGGTTTGCTGGCTGGTTTCGTGGTGGTGTTCGGCATGCGCCTGCTCGACCGGTTGCGTATCGACGATGTCGTCGGTGCAGTGTCTGTGCATGGCTTTGCCGGCATCTGGGGCACGCTGGCCGCGGGGTTGTTCTATCAGGGCGATCTGTTCAACTGGTCGCGCGTGGCGATTCAGGCGTTGGGCGCCGCTTCTGCTTTCCTCTGGGCATTTCCCATGGCGCTGCTGATGTACCTGCTGCTGGCCAAGACCATCGGTCTGCGCGTGACGCCGCAGCAGGAACAGCGCGGGCTCGATTTTGCCGAGCACGCCGAGGTGGGGTATCCAGAATTCAACCTGGCGCAGACCTTCGATAGTGAGCAGTGGTCGAGGAGGGGCTGAGGATGAGACTGAGCCTTCGTCGCCGCGCCATCTATACCGGCCTGGCCGGACACTTCTCCGAGGAGGAAATCTGGCCCCTGCTGGCATTGTGGGAGAGCAAGTACGCCGACAAGCCGCCCTTTGCACTCAATGAGTTTCTCGCCGAAGTGGTTCTGCGCACTGAGCGCAAGCTCGAGCGCGCGCGTCTGTATCGCGAGCTGGTCGGCGCCTTGACCGGGCCGCCCTCGCAGTTGTTGCCGGATCCGGAAGAACAATTACTGGCCTGGCGCCAGGGCCGTAACGAGGCGATTCGCAGTGTGGCCAAGCCGGATGCTGCCGCCCAGAAAACCTTCCTCTCGCTCAGTCAGGCATTGCTGGAACAACTGGAAGTACCGCAGCAGCAGGCCTTGCGTCGATTCGCTGCTGGCAACCTGGGAGGGATGCAGATCGGGGCGGAGCTGGCCACTCGGCTGCGGGCCTGGCTGGAGCAGGGGACGCAAGAGGGCATAGAAAGCCTCGGTCTGGAACAGCTGCGCAAGTTGCTCAATCTGCTCTATATCGGCTTGTGCGAGTTTCTCGGTCCAGTACGAGCGGATCGGGTGCTCAGTCAGGCGGTCAGTCGAGTGGAAGAACAGGAGGTGGCGTTTTCTCCGCGACGCCTGCTCTAACCTGAGGCTGCATAGGAGGGCGTCCCCCATTTCTGAATATTCGGGGCAGAAACGAAAAACCCGGCCGAGAGGCCGGGTTCTTGCGTTACGAGGCTTGGACTCAGGCCGCGTAGTTCTGGGCAACGAAGTCCCAGTTGACCAGGTTCCAGAACGCTTCGACGTACTTCGGACGCAGGTTGCGGTAGTCGATGTAGTAAGCGTGTTCCCAGACGTCGCAGGTCAGCAGCGGAGTGTCGCCGCTGGTCAGCGGGCAGCCGGCGCCGATGGTGCTGGCCAGGGCCAGGGAACCGTCAGCTTTCTTCACCAGCCAGCCCCAGCCGGAGCCGAAGGTGCCGATGGAAACCTTGCTGAATTCTTCCTTGAACTTGTCGAAGGAACCGAAGGCAGCGTTGATGGCGTCAGCCAGGGCGCCGGTCGGCTGGCCACCGCCATTGGGCGACAGGCAGTTCCAGTAGAAGGTGTGGTTCCACACCTGAGCGGCGTTGTTGAAGATGCCGCCCGAGGAAGTCTTGACGATCTCTTCCAGACTCTTGCCTTCGAACTCGGTGCCCGGCACCAGGTTGTTCAGGTTCACCACGTAGGTGTTGTGGTGCTTGTCGTGGTGGAATTCCAGGGTCTCGGCGGAAATGTGAGGCTCGAGAGCGTTCTTTTCGTAAGGCAGCGGCGGCAATTCGAAAGCCATGGTCTATCTCCTACTCAGGTCGTGTGCGGTATGCGCATGAGGCCGTTCACGGGCGGCCGGAACAGCAGGCCAGTGCGGTGTTCCGCTACAGCCTGCAGGCGGCGGGAGTTTCCACTCCTTGCGCCGCAGAACGGGGATCATAGCACCGGCCCCCCGGCTTAACCACGCAACAACTGTGTGGGAAAGCCGATGCCAGGGCCTCTACGTCTCCGTATGTGGGGTTCGACCGCGGCATGTGGGAGGTGTTGCTTTTTAAAGTGCCCCGGCCTTCTTCCAGGCCAGGTAACTGCTGACCAGCTCCGGGCCCAGTTCACCTGGCCGGGCGTCGAGCACTGGTACGTCGTGGGCGGCGAGGCGCTCGTGCAGCTCGGCGCGGGCGTTGAGGTAATCCAGCGTGCCGCAGTAGGCCAGGGCCTGATCGAACTGTTCCACGGGCGTGTGGCGCAGGCGATCGAGCGCCTCTTCGCGCAGGCTGGCAATCAACACCCGATGCTGGCGCGACAGGCGCTTCACGGCGGCGAGAAGATCCTGATCATCTTCGTCGCGCAGGTTGGTCACCAGCACGACCAGGGCACGGCGGCGTTGACGGGCCAGCAGAAGGTCGGCGGCCGCACTGAAGTCGGCCGGTTGCTGGCTGGTTTCCAGGTCGTAGACGGCATTGAGCAGCACGTTGAGCTGAGCCGGCCCTTTGACGGGGGCCAGGTAGCGCGACTGATTGCCGGCAAAGGTCGCAAGCCCCACGGCATCGCCCTGGCGTAGCGCCACGTAACTGAGCAGCAGCGTGGCGTTGAGGGCGTGATCGAAATGCGAGAGTTCATCGTCCTGGCTGCGCATGCGCCGGCCGCAATCGAGCAGGAAGACGATCTGCTGGTCGCGCTCGTCCTGGTATTCGCGGGCAATCGGCGTGCGCTTGCGCGCGGTGGCTTTCCAGTCGATCTGGCGCAGGGTGTCGCCGTCGCGAAACTCGCGCAACTGGTGGAACTCCAGGCCCAGGCCGCGACGTGGACGCTGACGCACGCCGAGCTGGCTCAACCAGTCATCCACGGCCTTGAGCTGGGCGCCGTACAGGCGCGCGAAGTCGGGGTAGACACGGCTTTCATCGGGCAGATCCAGCAGGCGTCTGGCCTGCCACAGGCGCAACGGGCTGGGCAGTGCCAGTTCGCAATGGCTGAAGTGGAAATGTCCGCGCACCAGTGGCTTGAGGCGATAGAGGATGCGCGTCTGCTGGCCCGGACGCAGGCTCATGCATTGCGGCAGGTGCTCGAATGCCATGCCTTCGGGAATGTGGTCGAAGACTGTGATATCCAGGGGCTGGGTGTAGTCGTGATGAGCCGTCAGTTGCACCTCGCTCCAGCGCCCGAGCGGCAGGTTGCCCGGCAGCGTGCGCACCACGCGTGGCGAGGGCAGACGGCGCAGCCACAGAGCGTCGAGGGTGGCGAGCAACGCCAGGGCTACCAGCAGACCCCAGGCAATCGGCATCACGTTGCTGGCCAGGCGTATGCCGAGCAGGGGCAGAGCGCCGAGCAGCACGGCGGCGGCGAACAGGCCGCCGAGCAGCCCGAGGAGCAGGCGCGAGGGTTTCATAGACGAGGAGCCGGCACCTGGTCGAGCAATTGTTGCAGCACCTGATCCACCGATAGGCCTTCGATGTCCAGCTCCGGAGTCAGTCGCACGCGATGACGCAGCACGGCCAGGGCGCAGCTCTTGATGTCATCGGGCAGGACAAAATCACCGCCGCGCAGCAGCGCCCGCGCCCGTGCTCCACGCACCAGCGCGATGGAGGCGCGCGGGCCGGCGCCCATGGCCAGGCCGGGCCAACTTCGGGTGGCGCGGGCCAGGCGTACGGCGTAGTCGAGCACCTGATCGTCCAGCGGCAGGTCGCTGGCGATCTTCTGCAGGGCTAGCACATCCTTGGCCTGCAGCAGGGTACGTAGCGGGCTGACCTCGAGCATATCGGCCTTGGCCGAGCGGGTTACCTGGCGCACCATGTTGAGCTCTTCGTCCTGCTCCGGATAGTCCATGCGCAGCTTGAGCATGAAGCGATCCAGCTCGGCCTCCGGCAGCGGATAGGTGCCTTCCTGCTCGATCGGGTTCATGGTCGCCAGCACCATGAACGGCAGTTGTACGGCCAGGGCGCGGCCTTCCAGAGTCACCTGGCGCTCCTGCATCACTTCCAGCAACGCAGCCTGGGTCTTGGCCGGGGCGCGGTTGATTTCGTCGGCCAGCAGCAGGTTGGTGAACACCGGTCCTTTGCGCAGTTTGAACTGCTCGCTCTGCATGTCGTACACGGCATGGCCGGTGACATCGCTGGGCATCAGATCCGGGGTGAACTGGATGCGTGCGAACTCGCCGCCGAAGCAACGTGCCAGGGCACGCACCAGCAGGGTCTTGCCGAGACCGGGAACACCTTCGACGAGCACGTGACCGCCGGCGATCAGGGCGGTGAGCACATCGTCGATCACCGTATTCTGGCCGATCACCGCCTTGCGCAGCTCAGTGCGAAGTGCCTGGGCCAGCTGGCTGGCGCGCTGGCGCTGTTGGGCCTGCGGATTACTGGCGGGCGTGGCGGGGGCCTCGTTGACTGGCGTGATTTCGGCGTCGGGTGTCTGTTCGCTCGTCATAGGGCATTCCTGAGGGTTTGCAGGTGCGCGACCTGGCGGGTGAAGTCGGTGGCGGAAAGGCGTTTGTGTGGCAGCGGGCGCATGGCCTGGCTGATTTCCCTGGCCGGCAGACGGGTCAGGCGACCCAGCACCTGCCATTGCTCGGCCACGGCGAGTTTTTCAAAACCGGGGTGACGGCGCCGCGCACGGCGCTGGATGTCCTGCTGCAGGCCCTTGAGCAGGCTGTGCTGGCCGCTGCGGCGCAGCAGGAAGTCGGCGCTGCCGCGCAGGTGTTCTTCCAGTTGCCGACGTGCACGGCTGGCCGGTGCTTGCAGCGGGCCGTGGCGCATGCCGAGGTGCCAGAGACCGGCGATGATCAGCAGAGCCAACACCGCCAGCGCCAGCGGGAAATGGCGCAGCAGCAGGCTTGCCAGGCTGTCGCTGTCAGCGTGGTAGAGCAGGGTCACCGCGCTGTCCTGGCCGAGATACCAGAGCAGCCAGGCATGGTCGTATTCGTCGATGTTGCGGTTCTGCCAGATCCACGGGTCACTGAGTACGGTGATCAAGCCGTCGCCGTGATAGAGCTGCAGCAAGTGGGTGGCTAGCGCGCTGTTGGCCCAGGCGTGGGCCCGGTTCTGCGAGTCGTACAGGTGGTAGTCGGTGTCGAAGGCGATATAGGCCGGTGCCTGCTCGTTTTCCAGGTAGAGCTTGGTCAACTGCGGATAGGCTTCGCCTTCTTCACTCGCTTCGTCCGCGCTGCTCTCTTCTTCGTCCAGCTCGTCGCTCATGTATTGCTGGATGCCGAGCAGGTCGAGCAGCAGGTCGCCGCTCTTGCCCTCGTCCTCATCCCACAGGCGTTCGGCGATCAGCAGCAGATGACCGCCATTGGCCGTCCATTGCAGTAGTTTTTCGGCCTGACGTGGGGTCATGTTGCTGCGGTCGGCCAGCAGCATCAGGGTCTGGCCCTGGCTGGGCAGACCGTCGAGCACTTCCAGGCTGTCGGCGCGGCGCGCAGTGATGTTCTGCAGGCGCAGGAAGTGTTCGGCGGCCAGGTAGGGGCTGCTGTCCACTTCCGGTGAAGGGCCGTGTTCGACCACCTCTTGATAGGGTTCGAGATTGCCCAGCAGGTAGCTGGCGAGCAGACCCAGCGCCAATAGCAGGGCCATGCCCAGGATGAATCCGGCGCGCCGACTCATGGTGTGCGCCCCTGGCCGAACAGGTTGCGCCAACCCTGACACAAGCCCAGGCGTAGCGCCTCGGCAGGCAGACGATGTCCATAGGCCAGCGCCTGCCAATGGCCGGTGAGCTGCTGGCTGTAGTCTTCCAGATCCTGCTGTTGCAATCCGGCGACCAGATGCAGGACTTCGCCCTCGGTGTGCGATTGTTTCAGCGGCAACCGATGCTCATGCAGCAGGCGGCTGAGCAGGGCGCGATAAAGCAGACCGAGGGCCGCGCGAGGTTGCTCGGCCCAGAGTCGCTCGGCCTCGCTGGCGACGTCGTCGGGCAGGCTCTCCGGTGCCAGTTCCAGGCCGAACAACTGATCGGGTGTCGATACCTTGCGCCGTAGTGGCAGGCCAACGCGTTCGCCGAAGATCTGCAGCCATTCCCGGTAACGCCAGAGGATGAAGGCCAGCAGGGCGACGAGAGCACCCCACAACAGCACTTCGAATATCTGTGCGACGACATCCAGACTCTTCCACCACTCGCCAAGCTTGAGCAGGTTCTTGAGCATCTCGAGCAGGGCTTCGAGGTCTTGCGGGTCGGCTTCCTGGGCCGGTTTTTCCTCACCCAGGCGCCAACGCGTGACGGTTTCACGATGCTGGAACGGTGGTTCGTCGAGCAGGGATTCGATGCCGGCGCGCGCTGCCTGGCTGGTCAGCTGTTGCTTGAGCAGGCGTGGTGCGTCAGGGCCTTGTTGTTCGGCTTGTTCGCTGGCGCTCGCTGGCGTTTCAGCCCAGGCAGCGCTCGGCAGTTGGCTCAGCAGCAGGGCGCAGCCAAGTAACACGGCATAGGCGCTGCCGGTCAGGCGCTGGCGCAGGCGGCGGAAGGTCAGCTCGATGTCCCAGGCCTCCAACGCGGTGCGTCGATTGAGATAGAGGGTGAATCCGCAGGCGACGTAGACCGGTTCCCAGAGGATCAGCAGCAGCACGTACAGCAGGTTGGACAGGTGCTCCAGCCAGAGCCATTGCCCACTGCTGGCGGCGATCAGGGTTTCCCAGCTCCAGTCGGTTTCCACCTGCTGCGGCAGCATCAGATAGAACAGGGCGGCCAGGCCCATCCACAGGGCGATTTCCAGGTGCACACCGACCAGCGTCAGCCAGGTGGCCGCGCCGCTGTCGCGCTGGCCGAGGACGATCAGGCGCTGGCTGCGTGCCTGGCCAGACAAACCTTCGAGCTGCAGTACCGGCAGGTCGAAGCTGCGCGTCGGGCTCAGGCGGCGCCAGGTGAGGCTGGCCAGCAGTTGCGGCCACAGCAGGCGTGGCAGGGCCCGCAGGGACTGCTTCAACGATGGCGTGTTGCCGAACAGTGCCTGCGAGAGGATGTACAGCGGCAAGCGCTCGTAAGCAGGCTTGAGCCACCAGAAGATGAAGATCGCCCAGCCCGGGTACTGCCAGAGCACTGCGCAGAGCAGGGCGAACAACGGTAGGGTAACCAGTGCCCAGCTGGCCATCAGCAGGCCGGCGTGACGACGGGCGAGCAGCACGCCGAGGTCGATGGCTTCCCAGGCGGTACGCGGACGGATGGCGACGCTGGCTTCAGTCAGGCGCATGCTGCCTCCGGCCGGCTAGCAGCAGGTACATCAGCACCAGCGCCCAAAGACCTGTGCCTACCGCGTACTTGATGTCGGGGCTGGCGAAGGTGGTCGATGACCAGAAAGCCTCGATGAACGCCGCGAGCAACAGGAACAGGATCACGCCGGCGACCAGTTGGATTGCTTTGCCGGCTGCCAGGCGCAAGGCCTCGCCACGCGGTAGGCGACCCGGTGCCAGCAAGGCCCAGCCGAGCTTGAAGCCGGCGGCGCCGGCCAGGGCGATGGCGGTCAGTTCGAATGCGCCATGGCCGATGACGAACGACCAGAACGGCTCGCCGTAGCCGATGCGGGTCAGGTGACCGGCCACCGCGCCGATCATCAGGCCGTTGAACAGCAGGAAGAACAGGCTCCCCAGGCCGAGCAACAGGCCGCTGGCGAAGGTCTGAAAGGCGATGCCGATATTGTTCATGATGTAGAAACCGAACATCACCCAGTCGTCGCCCGAGCCACGTTCGCTGAAACGACCCAGGCGTCGTGCATCGGGGTCATACATACGTTCCATCTCGCTGACCTGATCGGGGCTGACCAGGCTGTAGATCAGCTCCGGGTAGAGGTAGGTGAGCAGCCCCATCAGGCCCAGGCTGCCGAAGAACAGCAGACTGGCTGCACAGACTGCGCGCCATTCACTGCGCACCAGGCGAGGGAAACCGCCGAACAGGAAGCGGATCAGCTGTGCGCCGAGGTGGCTGCGGTGACGGTAGAACTGCTGGTGGCCGCGCATGGCCAACTGTTGCAACTGATCGATCAGGTGGCTGCTGTAGCCTCGCGCCTGTGCCAGCGCCAGATGCTGACAGAGTTGCCGGTAGTTGGCGGCGAAGCGGCTGTTGGACTTGGGGTCTGCCTTGCCCCGCTCGAGTGCTTCGAGTTGAACGGCGAAATTATCCCAGTCGACCTGGTGGCGATTTTCGAACAGGCTTTGCTTCATGGCGTGGTTCCCAACAGGCCGCGTGCGATGCCGTTGAGGCGCGCTTCGGTCTGCTCGGCGGGTACCTGCAAGGGTTCGGCCAGCAGCGCCGCGAGTTCGGCGCGGCGGGCGGCGGACAACTGACCGCCACGTTCGGCGAAACCGAGCAGGGCCCGTTGTTCGGCCAGGCTGAGCGGGAAGGGTGGTGGCAGCGGTTCGGCGTCCGGTAATTGCGGGCGCGCCACGGCGGCATCGCGGTAGACCACCAGGGTGCCGGCGGCGATATCGCCGAGACGTTTGAACGCCGGATGATTCAGGCAACTGATGATGCCCAGGGTGTAACCGAACGGCAGGATGTCGACGAAACGCAGCAGGTTGCGTGTCAGCGAGGCAGCCCAGCCGATGGGCGTGCCGTCATCGTGCACCACACGCAGGCCGAGCATCTGCTTACCGGGCGAGCGGCCCTGGTTGAGCACTTCGAACAGCACCATGTACCACCAGGTCACGAGAAACAGCAGGATGGTGCCCAGGCCCATGCCGAACTGACCGAGAAGACCGAGAACGATGAACATGACAGCCAGGATCAGGCCGCGGATCGCCAGGTCGATGGCGAAAGCCAGGGCGCGCGGCACCAAACCGGCCGGACGCAGATGCAGATCGATGCCTTCCGGCGTCTCGACCTGGTAGCGGGTGTCCAGGGGCGGCTGGCTAAGCGGAAAGCTGGCGCTTGAGCGTGAGGACATGGCGGACTGCATCAGGGAAAGCCCGATGCTAGCGAGCAGCGGGTCGATAACGCAACCGGGCCGATCGATTCGGCCCGGTCAGGTCAGCTCATTGGCCGGCAGGCAGTACGCCGAAGATCGTGCGGTAGAGAACGCCCATGGCGACGACCATCAGCGGGATGGTCCATACCAGGCCGATGCCCAGCGGAATGGCGCTGACCATGACGATCAGGCCGAGCAGCAGGAACAGACCGAAGACCTTGAACCAGTGCTGGGTGATGGCCTTGCGCGAGGCTTCCAGCGCCTGCCATGGCGAGAGGCCGCGCTCGACCACCAGCGGGATGGCCAGCAGGTAGGCGACGGCCAGGTAGATGCCAGGGATCAGCAGCAGGATCATGCCAAGGTAGATCAGCAGCATCATCACCACCGCAGTGATGATCAGCGGTATTGTGCGGCCGAAGTGGCTGAAGATCTCGTTGAAGCTGAGTGGCTGATCAGCCGCGCGGCGGATACCCACCATGTTGATGCCGGCCATGAAGGGGTAGGCCAGGGCCGAGGCCAGCAGCGAGATCACGATCTCGCCAGCGAACATGATGAACAGGTTGTCGCTCAATGCGCTGAAGATACCGACGACACTTCCGAGGATGAAGGACGCGGCCAGCAGCACCACGTAGAACACCAGGAAACCGCCGATGATGATGCCCTTGGTGCCACTGACCTTGCTCCAGGATTCGCTGAGCAGATCACCGATGTTGAAATCGTAGCCACGAGCCAGGGCTTCTTCGATGCTGGGCGTCTGGTCGCTGACGGGCAGTTGCAGGTTGCTGACGGGGGCGGCGTAGGGATTGGGGGCAGTGCTGTCACTCATGGCGGCATCCTTGTTCATGAGGGTGGTGGGGGCCGCAATGCTAGTAGCAGAGGTGTTGGGCCTACAAGAGGCACCATGCCGAGGCGTGCAGCCTCTGTGCGCTGGTTCAAGCTTTGCCGACGGCGGTGTGGCAGGACACGGATGTTAGACTCCCTGCACTTTGCATTGAAGGAACCGCAGATGGCCTCCAGCATCTTCTGGTACGACTATGAAACCACTGGCATCAACCCGCGTAGCGACCGGCCGCTGCAGGTGGCTGGTATTCGCACCGACGAGTCGCTCAACGAGATTGGTGAGCCGCTGAACATCTACTGTCAGCCCAGCGACGATATCCTGCCGCATCCGGCTGCGTGCCTGGTCACCGGTATCGACCCGCAGCGCCTGCGTCAGCAAGGTCTGGACGAGGGCGAGTTCGTCACCCGCGTGCATGCTGCACTATCTGCACCGGGTACCTGCGGTGCCGGCTACAACAGCCTGCGCTTCGATGATGAGGTGACCCGTTACAGCCTCTACCGCAACTTCTTCGACCCTTATGCCCGTGAATGGCAAGGGGGTAACAGCCGCTGGGATCTGATCGATCTGGTGCGCACGGCATACGCGCTTCGCCCCGAGGGTATCGAGTGGCCGCAAGAGGATGGGCGGGTGACGCTCAAGCTGGAGCGCCTGACGCAAGCCAACGGCATCGATCATGGTCAGGCCCACGATGCGCTTTCCGACGTGCGCGCTACCATTGGCTTGGCTCGTCTGCTGCGTGAGCGCCAACCGCGTCTGTACGACTTCCTCTATCAGTTGCGCAGCAAGCAGCGGGTGATGGATCAGATTCGCCTGCTGCAGCCGCTGCTGCATGTTTCCGGGCGTTTCTCGGCTGTGCGTCATTACCTCGCGCCGGTCCTGCCGCTGGCCTGGCATCCGCGTAACCGCAATGCATTGATCGTCTGCGATCTGCAGGCTGATCCGAGCGTGTTGCTGGATCTGGATGCCGAGACCTTGCGCAGTCGTCTATACACTCGCCACGAGGATCTTGCAGAGGGGGAGACGCCAGTCCCGCTGAAACTGCTGCATATCAATCGCTGCCCGGTGGTCGCCCCCTTGTCTGTGCTACGTGATGCGGATCGACAGCGCCTGAGGCTGGAGTGGTCGCTCTGCGAGCGTAATGCCGAAATGCTCAGGACGGCACAGGCGCTATGGCAGGACAAGCTGGCGACGATTTACCACGAGGAAGGATTCGCTGGCAGCTCTGACCCAGAGCAGCAGCTATACGATGGGTTCATAGGCGATCGTGACCGCCGTCTGTGTGAGCAGGTGCGCAATGCTCAACCGCAGGAGCTGGCTTCGCGAGACTGGCCATTCGACGACGCACGCCTGCCCGAGTTGTTGTTTCGCTACCGTGCACGCAACTTCCCGGAAACGCTTTCACCGCCCGAGCGGCAACGCTGGACGGACTTTTGCCGTCAACGCCTGAGTAACCCGGAGTTTGGCGCGCCCAATACGTTGGCGCAATTTCAGTTGGCACTCGAGGAGAGGTGTGGCAATTGCAGTCCGGGCCAGCTGCAATTGCTTCAGCAATGGCAGGCTTATGCACAGCAATTGCAGGTGCGCTACGGCTTGGAAAAATCGAACGGGTGAGCTGTGGACTGTGCGAGAAGTCAGAGGGCGCCGGGGAAAGTGCCTGCTACCCTGTGCGATAAAAATTAATTCGGGAACTTTTATCTGAACGCCTGAATTATTGGCGGTTCAATCGATTCAGCGTGCGTGCTCTGGCTTGATAAGGTGGTGCTTCCTGGCAACTGGGCAGGGAATTGCCTGAAACTGTTTTTTCGGTCAACTCCAGGGAGAAAGTTACAGGCATAAAAAACGCCAGCATGGCTGGCGTTTTGAGGGGGTTGCGCAAGCGTTAGCCCAGCAGAGTGGCCCAACCTTCAACAACATCGGCGCCCCATTTGGCTTTCCACTCTTTCAGCGTCTTGTGGTTGCCACCTTTGGTTTCGATCACTTCGCCGCTGTGCGGGTTCTTGTACTGCTTGACCTTGCGAGCGCGCTTGGTGGCAGCAGGCTTGCTGGCGCGTACGCCCTTGGCGCTTTTGGCTTCCGGGTCGAGCAGGGCGATGATGTCACGCAGGGACTTCTGGTATTCGCCCATCAGGGTGCGCAGCTTGCCTTCGAACTCCAGCTCTTTCTTCAGCTTGTCATCTTGCGACAGGTTCTTCAGGCGCTCTTGCAGCTCTTTGATGGCTTCTTCGGTGGCGCGGTATTCATTGATCAGCGACATGGGCATTACCTTGGCGTGAATAAGTTTTAGTAGTGAACAGTGGGCTAATAATAGTCAGGCACTTTAAACAAGTAAACAGCGTACAAAGAAATAACCTATGTGCAGTGCAACCCTTTGTGTCGGGTAGGGTTGAATTAATTCGATTGTTTCAACTGTGTGTAAAGTTTTGGCGTTGCGCCTTGTGAGGATGTTTACGTGCCCGTCGAGGTCGCTTCGCACGCATTATTCGGAGCTGCGCTACTGCAGTTTTCCGGGCTTGTCGTTAGAATGAGCGACTTTTGCGCCGTCATTGGGGTTTTGTATATGCGCACGTTCAGATTGGTCATCGCCTGCCCGGATCGCGTTGGTATCGTGGCCAAGGTCAGTAGTTTCCTGGCGACTTACAACGGCTGGATCACCGAGGCGAGCCATCATTCCGATACGCAAAGTGGCTGGTTTTTCATGCGTCATGAAATCCGTGCCGACTCGTTGCCGTTCGAACTCGATGGTTTCAAACAGGCTTTCGCGCCCATCGCGCGCGAATTTTCCATGGAGTGGCGCATCACCGATTCGGCAGAGAAAAAACGCGTCGTGCTGATGGCCAGCCGTGAATCGCATTGCCTCGCCGATCTGCTGCATCGCTGGCACAGTGATGAACTCGATTGTGATATTCCCTGCGTGATTTCCAATCATGACGACCTGCGCAGCATGGTCGAATGGCACGGCATTCCCTATTTCCATGTGCCGGTCAATCCGCAGGACAAGGCACCGGCCTTCGCCGAGGTGGAACGCCTGGTCAAGGAACATGGGGCCGACGTCATAGTGCTGGCGCGCTACATGCAGATTCTGCCGCCTGCCCTGTGCAGCGAGTACGCGCAGCGGGTGATCAACATCCACCACAGCTTCCTGCCGTCTTTCGTCGGCGCCAAGCCTTATCACCAGGCTTCATTGCGCGGCGTCAAGTTGATCGGGGC
Source organism: Pseudomonas mendocina (assembly GCF_003008615.1). Lineage (NCBI taxonomy): Bacteria > Pseudomonadati > Pseudomonadota > Gammaproteobacteria > Pseudomonadales > Pseudomonadaceae > Ectopseudomonas > Ectopseudomonas mendocina. The sequence goes on along the minus strand of NZ_CP027657.1, from coordinate 805,236 downwards.
CACTTCGCATTACGTTACCGAAGAGCTGGATGCCGGCCCGATCATCGAACAGGACGTTGTACGCGTGACCCATCGCGACGATATCGAGGAAATGGTGCGTCTTGGCAAGGACGTGGAAAAAATGGTGCTCGCACGTGGGCTACGCTATCACTTGGAAGACCGGGTTCTGGTGCATGACAACAAGACGGTCGTGTTCGACTGAGTTCGCCAGACACCAGCGCTCCGGTAGGCAGTACCACAACAGGCGCCTCTGAACGCGCAAGCGATAACCACGCCGTTGGTTTCAGAGGTGTCTACTAGGAGGTTGTTCATGCTCAATTCGATCAAGGTTCGGGACTACATGACTCGCCATCTGGTGACTTTTCGGGCCGAGACCGATCTGTTCACCGCTATTCACCGCCTGCTGGAACACCGTATCTCGGGTGCGCCAGTGGTGGATGATCAGGGCGAGCTGATTGGTCTGCTGTCGGAGGGCGATTGTCTGCGTGGCATTCTCTCGGGTGCCTATTACGAGGCCATCGGAGGCAATGTCGGCACCTACATGACCAAGGTGGTGGAGACGGTTTCCCCGGAGGCCGACATCATCGAAGTGTCCGAACGTTTCCTGCGTGGTCGGCGTCGGCGTATGCCAGTCGTAGAAGGTAATCGCCTGATCGGTCAGATCAGTCGTAGTGACGTTCTGCGAGCGGTCAAGGCATTCGCCCAGCATGAAAACAACAAGTCTCAGGAAGCCAGCTGACAGGCAGGTGGTGCGATGAGTGATCCACTGGATCGGGCGACGTCCAAGGCGCCGCCCACCCTTGGTGAAGGTTGCGTTCGGCGCTACGACCCCGAGGCGCTGAGCAGTGAAGATGGCACCGAGTTTCCCGATGCTGCCGAGTTGTGGTGCACGTTGCAGGAGGCGCAGGCCGAAGACCCCGCCGAGGGTTCTGAGTGATGATCGCAGCATGAATCAGGGGCGCTCCAGGCGTCCCTGATTCATTTGGCGCTGATAGCGCCAACCTTGGTGCGCACGGCGCACCCTACCTCAGATGCGGAAACTGTCGACCAGATGCTTCAGGCGTATCGCCTGTTGTTCCAGGTCGCCGCAGGCGCGCAAGGTGGCCTGCAGGTTTTCCACGCCTTCCTGGTTGAGGGTGTTGATCTCGATGATGTCCATGTTCAGGGATTCGATCACCGAGGTCTGCTCTTCGGTCGCGGTCGCTACCGACTGGTTCATGCCGTCAATTTCGCCAATGCGCGCGGTGACCGTGCCTAGGCGTTCACCGGCCTGATAGGCGATCTCCACGCTATTCTCGCTGTAGCGTTGGCTTTCGGTCATGGTAGTGACCGACTCGCGTGAGCCGACCTGCAGTTCCTCGATCATCTTCTCGATTTCCTGTGCCGACTCCTGGGTGCGGTGCGCCAGGTTGCGTACCTCGTCGGCCACCACCGCGAAACCGCGGCCGGCCTCGCCCGCACGTGCCGCTTCGATGGCGGCATTGAGCGCAAGCAGGTTGGTCTGTTGGGAAATACTCTTGATCACTTCGAGAATCTGGCCGATATCCACCGTCTTGCTGTTGAGCATCTCGATCTTGGCACAGGCGTCGCTGATCTTGTCCGACAGCTCGCTCATCGATTGGATCGCCTGCTGTACCACCTTGCCGCCATCCTCGGCCTGATGACGGGCGTCGGATGCCTGGCTCGAGGCGTCGGCGGCGTTGCGGGCGATTTCCTGGGCGGCGGCGCCCAGCTCATTGATCGCCGCCGCCACGCTGTTGGTGCGGCTGGCCTGCTCGTCGGAGTTGGCCATCGACGAGTTGGAGGCGCCGACTACCAGCTTGGCCACCTCATTGACCTTGGTGGTGGCCTGCGACACTTCTCGAATCGAGCCGTGGATACGCTCGACGAAGCGGTTGAACGAGCTGGCCAGGGCGCCGAACTCGTCGCTGGACTGGATGGCCAGGCGCTTGGTCAGGTCGCCTTCGCCCTGAGCGATGTCTTCCATCGCCTTGCCCATCGTGGTCAGTGGCTGCATCAGCACGCGAATCAGCAGGCCGAGCAGGGCGATGATCAAAACCACGGCGATGACCGTGGCGATGATGGCCGAGGCGCGGAATTCGGTGAGCATGGAATAGGCCTTGGCCTTGTCCACCGACAGGCCGACATGCCATTGCACCGACGGCAGCCCGGTGACCGGTGCAAAGGTGAGAATGCGAGGCTCTCCATCGAGCGTCACCTCGCTGAACTGGTTGCTGATGCGCGGCGTGTCCTGTGGGTAGATGTCCTTGAGGTTCTTCATCACCCAGTTTTTGTCCGGGTGTACCAGGATCTTGCCGTCGGCGCTGACCAGGAAGGCGTAACCGATGCCATCGAAGTCCAGGGCGTTGATGATGTTCACCAGGGTCTGCAGGCTGAGATCGCCGCCTACCACGCCGGCAGGTTGTGCGGGCGTGGCGATGGTGATGATCAGCTCGCTGGTCGCGGCGTCGACGTAGGGTTCGGTCAGGGTGGTGCCGCCAGCCGCCAGGGCGTCCTTGTACCAGGGGCGGGTGCGCGGGTCGTAGTCGGCGGGCATTTGCTCGTCCGGGCGCATGGTGAAACCGCCTGCCGCCGTGCCCAGGTAGGTGAAGGCGAAGGACGAGGTCAGGGCGCGCTGTTCAAGCAGCTTGATCACTCGCTCCGCATCACTGTCGTTGATGATCGACTGAGCGGTACTTTCTACCAGCAGGATACGGCCGGACAGCCAGTTCTGAATGTTGCTGGCGGTGACGTTACCCATTTCCTGCAGGTAGCTTTCCAGGTCTTCGCGGATGGCGTTGCGTTGCAGATAGTCGTTGTAAAGGGTGAACAGGGAGAAGGCGACCATTACCACAAGCGAGGCTGCGAGCAGGATCTTGTGGCTGAACTGCAGGTTTTTAGTCATGGTGTCTTGCTTCCGGAGGGCTCTGGAACCAGTCTTGTGTTTCACCGCCTCGCCTGAACGGTAATGGCGTGGGTGTTGCGGCGAGCGCAGCTCGCCTTTGATCCGGTGCCTGTGTCGGCATAGTTGCAGTAAAGCTCTAACCCAGGGGATGGCAAGATGCCTTTAAGTTCGCAGTTCATATTGGGTGCTGGTAGCGATGGACAACCGGTGGGACAGCCGTTGCGGCTGGCTAACCGTCATGGTCTGATCGCGGGCGCCACTGGCACCGGCAAGACAGTGACGCTGCAGCGTCTGATCGAGACGTTCAGTGATGCAGGCGTAGCGGTGTTCGCTGCTGACGTTAAGGGGGATCTCTGTGGCCTGGGCGCCGCCGGTACGCCGCAAGGCAAGATCGCCGAGCGTATCGCCAGCATGCCCTGGCTGGAGCACCGGCCGCAGGCCTATCCGTTGACCCTCTGGGACGTACACGGGCAGAGCGGTCATCCGTTACGTACCACCCTCAGCGAGATGGGCCCGCTGCTGCTCGGCGCCTTGCTGGAGTTGACCGACAGCCAGCAGGCTGCGCTCTATGCCGCATTCAAGGTGGCGGATCGAGAAGGGTTGTTGCTGCTCGACCTGAAGGATCTGAAAGCGCTGCTCGGCTATCTCAAGGACAGCCCGCAGGTACTCGGCGAGGACAGTGCGCTGTTCACCAATACCTCGGCGCAAGCCTTGCTGCGACGCTTGGCCAGTCTGGAGCAGCAGGGCGCCGAGGCGTTGTTCGGCGAGCCGGCGTTGCAACTCGAGGATCTGCTGCATCCGGATCGCGATGGTCGTGGACGGGTTCATCTTCTGGACGCCACGCGCCTCGTGCATGAAGCACCCAAGGTTTACGCCACCTTCCTGCTGTGGTTGCTGGCCGAACTGTTCGAGCAGTTGCCGGAGCGCGGCGATGCCGACAAACCGGTGCTGGCGCTGTTCTTCGATGAGGCCCACTTATTGTTCCAGGGCACACCGAAGGCTCTGCAGGATCGTCTCGAGCAAGTAGTGAGGCTGATTCGCTCGAAAGGGGTCGGGGTGTACTTCGTCACTCAGTCGCCGAGCGACTTGCCAGATGACGTGCTGGCGCAACTCGGCTTGCGTATTCAGCACGGCTTGCGTGCGTTCACCGCCAAAGAGCAGAAGGCGCTTCGCGCCGTGGCCGATGGTTTCCGTCCTAACCCGGCGTTCAACAGCCTCAGCGTGTTGACCGAGTTGGGAATTGGCGAGGCGCTGGTCGGCACGCTCGAAGAAAAGGGGACGCCCGCGATGGTTCAGCGTGTGGCCATTGCGCCGCCGCAATCACGCATCGGTCCGTTGAGCGAGAGTGAACGAGCGGTGCTGGTGCGTCAGTCGTCTCTGGCCGGGCGCTATGACAAGCCCATCGACCGCGAATCGGCCTATGAAATGCTCACCGCACGCGCTGAAAAGGCTCGCACCGAGGCACCTGCGAAGGTGCCTGGCAAGCAGAAGACCGAACCAGGGCTGGGCGAGATGGCCAGTGACCTGATTGGCAGTGCGATGAAGAGCGCCCTGCGTCAGGCCGCTAACCAGATTGGCCGACAACTGGTGCGTGGGCTGATGGGATCGCTGACTGGCAGCAAGAAACGTTAGTCGTAGGACGGGGGCTACTCGCCATTGCCACTCAAGCGGGTTGCCCCTCGCCCTACGCCGTTCGTGTTGGGTGTAGCTAGCTGGCGGCTTCGTCGGCAGCTTCTAGCTTGTCCTGACGTTCTTTTTCGATTTTTTCGATTTCTTTATCGAAAGCCTGATCGAGCAGGCTGGGCCTCTTGCGCCAGGGTTTGCGGTCAGGATCCGGTTGAGCGGCGTAGGTGATGACTTCCCCGCCGTATACATCCTTGTAACGTTGCGCCTGGCGCTCGAGTTCGGCGCGCAGTTCGTCTTTCGTCACGTGTATTACCTGTAAGTGTGGTGATCGGCCTATACGACGCGTGAAACGCTCCGTCTCACTGTTGCGGTCGTAGGGTAATCGAGAGGTTCATGACTTATCGGGCGGTGCGTGCACTACAAAGTTGCATGCTTGGCACGGCCACCCGTTATGTTCAGTTACTGATGTATTGGTAACTTTTTCATGAGAAAAGTTGCAAGACGCAACTCGCACGTATTATCGCCAATGCCTTTCGAATGTCCAGCCATCAACCCGCAATTGCCTGATAATGCAGGCTGTATCGCAATTGTCGGCTTTCTCCAGTGGCCAGCAGGTGCAGGCCTGGGTGCCCTTCTAGGTGATGCGCATTGACCGGGTGGGTAACGGGTTCGAAGCAGAAGAAGTTCTGTTCCTGGGGGCAGAACAATAGAAAAACTTCAGTACCTTCTGCCTGGCAGACAAGTTGATAACCTGCATCCGGCTGAATGATGCGTGCGTTACCAGGCCAGGCGGTAAAGGCATTGTCGACAAGTTGCTCGGGTAGTGTCTTGGGCTGCTCGAAGTTCCAGATGTCGGGCAACTCGATCCATTGCCTGGAAAGTTTATCTTCGCCACAAAGCCAGACGCCTTTGGCCGTCGCCTGCAATTGAGTCTGCGCGCTGCGTGTCAGGTAAGGGTGCAGGCCGAGTCCGTACCAGGTGGGGTGGTCGCCCATGTGGGTGGCTTGTAACGTCAGGCTCAGGCGGCCGTCACTGAGTTGTACGTGCAGGCGTGCCTGGTAGGGATACGGCTGTTGGCTGTCGAGTTGCAACATGGCGCTGTCGGACGTCGCATTCACTACCTGCCAGGGCTGTTGCCAGGCACTGCCGTGGATCGGCAACGGTTCGTGGCCGGTGTTGGGTGTCAGTGGCTGCCAGCCGGTAGGGGTGTCGAAGCCCCCGCCGCCAACGCGGTTCGACCACGGCAGCAGCGGGTAGCAGGCCAGACGCCGCGGGTTGGCACTGGCCAGTGCCTGTTCGTCGCTGTAACGCAATAATGGCCAGCCGTCGCTCAGGCGTGTCCAGTTGACCAGGCTGGCGCCCAATTCGGGGGCGATGGTCAGTTGCGTCAGGTGATCGCTCAGCGTCAGCAAAGAAGTTGGCATTTGGCGTTCCAGAGGTGGTATTTGTCGGGAATTCATAGTGTCATCGTACAACTGCTGGGCTATCATTGCTGCAAACTCTTGAATCGAGAATCCGCCCGCCATGGAAATGCAAAACACCCCACCTCGCGCTCGTCGCAAGCACCGCAGCCTGGCTCAGGAGTTGGTGGCCGACTTGTCGCAGCGCATTCGCGACGGGGTGATCAAGCGCGGTGAGAAGCTGCCGACCGAGTCGGCGATCATGGAAGAGCAGGGCGTCAGCCGCACCGTGGTGCGTGAAGCGCTGTCGCGTTTACAGGCTGCGGGCCTGGTCGAGACCCGCCATGGCATCGGCACCTTCGTGCTCGATACACCCAGCGCCAGTGGTTTTCGTATCGACCCGGCAACCATCGTCACGCTGCGTGACGTGCTGGCCATTCTCGAGTTGCGCATCAGCCTGGAAGTGGAGTCCGCCGGTCTGGCGGCACAGCGCCGCAGCGATGTGCAGTTGCAGGAGATCCGTCAGGCACTGGATGCGATCAACGAGAGTGCGGCCAGCTCCAGTGATGCGGTGTCCTCGGATTTCCAGTTCCACCTGCGCATTGCCGAGGCTACTGGTAACCGCTACTTCACGGACATCATGAGCCACCTGGGTACCAGCATCATCCCGCGTACTCGGGTCAATTCGGCCAGGTTGGCCCACGATGACCAGACGCATTACATGGCGCGTCTGGAGCGTGAACATGAGCAGATCTTCGAAGCCATCGCGCGCCAGGATGCCGAAGCGGCTCGTGCGGCGATGCGCCTGCACCTGACCAACAGCCGCGAGCGCCTGCGCCAGGCGCATGAAACCGCCGAGGCCGAGGCGCTGCACGGCTAAAGTCGTCGCAACGCCAGGCGGGTGCGCTGCACGCCCGCCGGCTATTCCCTGCCGGCACAACGTGGGCGCCCCCGCGACATCCTAGCGACGGTAGGCCAGGGCGACGATACCGCCGACCACGATCAGCCCGCCGATCACCTGCAGGCCGCCAAGCACCTGGCCGAGCACCAGCCAGCCCAGCACCATGCCCGCCACCGGCTCCATGTTCATCACCGGCGCATTACGCGCGATGTTCAGCCGTGGCATGCAGATGAACAGGGTGGAGAAGGCCGCGCCATAGAGCAGCACCAGGCAGGCCAGTGCGATCCAGCCAGCGCTGGCGTTGGGCAGGCTCAAACCGCCTGGAATCAGACCACTGCTGCCCAGCAGGGTCGAGGCGCTGAACACCACGGCCAGGGTCAGCATGCTGCGCACCGAGCCGGCGATTTTCGACAGACGATTTTCGGTGATCCACAGCGCCACGGCGAACACGGCGGCAGCAGTCAGACTGAACAGGATGCCGGCTACCCACTCGCCATCCGGTGCATCGGCGCTGGTCAGGCGACCAGGAACATCGAGCACCAGCACCAGGCCGAAGAGAATCACGCCCATGATGGCCAACGCCTGGCGGGTTGGCGCTGCACCGCCGAGCGCCCAGGTGAGCAGGGCCAGCAGGATCGGCGAAAGGTTGACCACCAGCAGTGCCAGCGCCACTGGAATACGCGCCACCGCTGAGTAGATGCAGAAGCTCTGGATGGCGATCAGCAGGCCCAGCAGGATCTGCCAGCCCCAGGTAGCGCGACCCAGTTTCAGCGATTCACGTCGCCACATTACCAAGGCGGCCAGCGCGACCAGCGTCACGCCGGCACGCGTGAGCATGGCCAGCAGCAGCCCGGTGTCGTGGTCGAAGGCGATCCGCGCAGCGATGTGGTTGCCCGCGAAAGAGCAAGCCAGTGCTGCGAGGATCAGGACGGCGATGTGACGTGGAAACGGGGTGGAACCTTGCATGACTAAATCCTGTTGTCATGGCCTTGAAATCAGGCCCTAAAGCAAAACGCCGCCCGATTGGGCGGCGTTGTCGTTCAATGCCCGGGTTGCTGTCAGAGCACGACGCTCGGCAGCCACAGCGAGATCGCTGGAATGTAGGTGACGGCCATCAGCACCATGAACAGTGCCGCATAGAACGGCAGCAGGGCCTTCACGGTGTTTTCGATGGTGACCTTGCCGATTGCGGCGCCGACGAAGAGCACTGCACCTACTGGCGGAGTGATCAGGCCGATACCCAGGTTGACCAGCATGATCATGCCGAAGTGTACCGGGTCTACACCGAAAGAGGTGACCACTGGCAGCAGGATCGGAGTCAGGATCAGGATCAGCGGTGCCATGTCCATCAGCGTGCCCAGTGCCAGCAGCATGAAGTTGACGCACATCAGGATCACATAGCGGTTGTCCGAGAAGGTCAGGAACGCGGTGGTGATCTTCGATGGGATCTGCATCAGGGTCATGATGTAGCCGAACGCGGCGGCGAAGGCGATGAGGATCATCACGATCGACAGCGTGCGTACGGTACGGTGCAGCATCTTCGGCAGTTCACTCCACTTGTAGTCGCGGTAGATGAACATGGTCACGAAGAAGGCCCAGATCACGGCCACGGCAGCGGACTCGGTAGCGGTGAAGATACCGGAGAGAATGCCGCCGAGGATGATGAACATGGTCATCAGGCCCCACAGGGCTTCCACACAGATCTTGATCGCCTGGCGCAGCGGAATGACTTCGCCTTTCGGGTAGTTACGCTTCTTGGCGAACCACAGGCACAGCGCGGCCATGGTGGCGCTCATCAGCAGGCCCGGGCCGATACCGGCCATGAACAGCGCGGCGATGGACACGGTGCCGCCAGCGGCCAGCGAGTAGATCACCGAGTTGTGGCTGGGCGGAGTGAGCAGCGCCTGCACCGAACCAGAAACGGTCACGGCCGTGGCGAATTCACGCGGGTAGCCTTTCTTCTCCATTTCCGGGATCAGTACCGAACCCACCGAGGCGGTATCGGCCAGTGACGAGCCGGAGATGGCGCCGAAGAAGGTCGAGGCAGTGATGTTCACCAGCGACAGACCGCCGCGGACGAAACCCACCAGTACCCCGGCGAAGGCCACCAGGCGGCGAGCCATGCCGCCTTCGGCCATGATCGCGCCAGCCAGCACGAAGAACGGAATGGCCAGCAGGGAGAACTTGTTCACACCGCCGGCGATCTGGATCATCACGGCGTGCAGCGGGATCTCGATCCACCAGGCCCCGATCAGGGCGGAGACACCGAGGGAGTAAGCAACGGGGACGCGTAGCAGGATCAGGACGATGAAACTGCCCACGAGAATGGCGGCATCCATTTACGCGGCCTCCTTGGAATCTTCAGAGTGTTCGAAGTCGACGGCACGGCGCTTGTGTTGATCGCCGTAGAGCAGTTGTTCGATGACGAACAGGAGGGTGATGAAACCGCCCACCGGGATTGGCATGTAGCTGATGCCGACACGTACCGAGGGGAGGGTGCTGAGGTATTGGTTCCAGGTCGCTGCACACAGCTTGTAGCCCCAGATCAGCATGAACAGCGCGATGCCGCCCATGACCAGACGTACGAACAGCGTGATCAGCGGTGCCAGGGGTCGTGGCAGGCGATCGGTCAGTGAGGTCACGGCCATGTGGGCACCTGCGCGATAGCCGGCAGCGGCTCCGACGAAGGTGAACAGCACCATCAATAGCACTGAAATAGGCTCGGGCCAGCCCAGTCCTTGACCCAGCACGTAACGGCTGAAGACGCCCCAGGGGATGATCGTGGCCATGATCACGATCGCCAGGCTGGCGGTTGCGATGCAGGCACGGTAGATGGCGTCGTTGACGCCTAGAACCAGGTTTTTCATGAGACTTCACCGGTTGCGCGGCGCAGGCGTGGTGCCTGCGCCGCGCGCTTGCGCGTGGATTACTGGACGGCTTCGATGCGCTTGATCAGGTCGGCGAACTGGGCGCCGTACTTCTCACGAACCGGGGCGGTGGCGTCGTAGAAGGGCTTGGTGTCGACTTCGATGAACTCGACGCCTTCGGCCTTGAGCTTCTCGTTGGACGCGGTTTCCTTGGCGACCCACAGATCACGCTCTTCCAGCTGGGCTTCCTTGGCCAGTTTCTTGACCAGCTCCTGCTGTTCCGGCGTCAGCTTGTTCCAGGTGGTCTTGGACATCAGCAGCGGCTCGGGCAGGATCAGGTGGTGAGTCTGGGTGTAGTACTTGGCCGCGCGGAAGTGGTTGTGCTCGAGCAGGGTCGGCGAGTTGTTCTCGGCACCGTCGATCACGCCGCTCTGCAGGGCGCTGAAGATTTCACCGGTGTCCATGGCGATGCCGTTGCCGCCCATGGCGTTGAGGGTGTCGATGAACAGCGGGTTGCCGATCACGCGGATCTTCATGCCCTTGAGGTCTTCGATCTTGCGTACCGGCTTCTTGGTGTAGAGGCTGCGGCTACCGGCTTCCATCCATGCCAGACCGACCATGTTGAAGTCGGAGTTGGTGATGGCGTCGAGGATGTCCTGGCCGATGTCGCCGTCGATCACCTTGCGCATGTGGTCGATGTCGCGGAACACGAACGGCATGTTGAACACGTTGGTGGCCGGAACCACCGAACCGACCGAACCGAGGCTGACGCGGGTCAGCTGGACGGCGCCGATCTGGGTTTGCTCGATGACTTCCTTCTCGGAGCCCAGTACACCGCCTGCGAACATGCGGGACTTGATTTCACCGTTGGTGGCAGCTTCCAGCTTCTTGCCGAGGTTTTCCATGGCGACTACGGTCGGGTAGCCGGCAGGGTGGATTTCGGCAATCTTCAGGGTCGTCTCGGCCTGAACGAAGGAAGACAGACCGAGAGCTAGCGGAAGTGTGGCGAGAAGCAACTTGCGTTTGAGGTTCATGCGGAAAACTCCGTCTTGTTGTTGTTGGTGTACAGCAGTGCGAGTCCGGTGCCGCGAGCGGCCCGGGGTGAATCGGATCAGGGGTGGAAGGTCGGCTCCTCGATACCGCGCACGCCGGCTTGCAGGGCGAAGACGCCGCCAGCCAGCGGCTGGTCGGAGAGGTCGCCGCCGGGGCGGATCGAGGTGACGAACAGGGTGTCCAGGTTGGCACCGCCGAAGGCGCACATGGCGGGCTTCTTCACGGGAACCGCCAGCGAACGGTCGAGGCGGCCATCCGGGGTGAAGCGATGGATCAGGCCTTCGTCGTTGCCGCAGATCCAGTAGCAGCCGTCTACATCCATCGCGGCGCCGTCGGGGCGACCCGGATGCTGCTTCATGTCGATGAACAGGCGACGGTTGTGCGGCGTGCCGCTATCGGTGTCGTAGTCGAAGGCCCAGACGCTCTGCACGGTCGGGTGCGAGTCGGAGAGGTACATGGTGCGGCCATCGGGGCTGAAGGCCAGGCCGTTGGGCACGATGAAGTCATCGAGCACCTGTTGCAGCTGACCGTCGTAGCGATACAGCGCGCCGACGCGGGCGCCTGCGGCCATGTCCAGGAGCATGGTGCCGGCCCAGAAGCGCCCCTGGCGGTCGCAGCGACCATCGTTGAAGCGCATCTCCGGGCGGGCATGATCGACCTGCGCCAGACGCTCGGACAGTACGCTGCCGTCGTCCTGTGGGCGCAGGTGGAAGAGGCCGCTCTGCATGCCGGCGAGCCAGCCACCGGCCGGATGCATGGCGATGCAGGCGAGCATCTCGTCGGCCTGCCAGCTGCGTATGCTGGCATCAGCGGCGTTCCAGCGATAGAGGCGACCGGCTGGGATATCGGCCCAGTACAAAGCCTGTTCCTGGGCGTTCCATACCGGACTTTCGCCGGTGGCGTTGCGGGCATCGAAGATCAGTTCGGCTGACATGGCAGTTCGTCGCTCTGGTTATTCTTGTAGCGTCGCGGGGTGTAACGGGTGAATCAGTCGCCGAAGGGGCCGGAGGCAACGAACGCACCGCCTTGGTAGATGCGATTCGGGTCGTCTTCGGCAGGCAGCGGCTGTGCCTCGATCTTGGCGCGGAAGATTTCCGAGCTGTCCTTGGGCTTGAAGCCCAGGTGAGCGGCATGGTTGTTGTCCCACCAGACGTCACGGTTGTTGGACATGCCGTAGATCACGGTGTGGCCGACGTTGTCGGCGTACAGGCAGCGTTCGATCAGGTGCGTGAGGTCGTCGAAGCTCAGCCAGGTGCTCATCATCCGGCGGTTGGCAGGCTCCGGGAACGAGGAGCCGATGCGGATGCTGACGGTCTCGATGCCGTAGCGATCGAAGTAGAAGCTGGCCATGTCTTCGCCGTAGGACTTGGACAGACCGTAGTAGCTGTCGGGGCGGCGCAGGGCGTGGGCGTCGATGCCTTCGTTCTGCTTGTAGAAGCCGATGACATGGTTGGAGCTGGCGAACACCACACGTTTGACGCCATGGCGGCGAGCCGCTTCATAGATGTGGAATACGCCGCAGATGTTGGGGCCGACGATTTCTTCGAAGGGACGTTCTACCGATACGCCGCCGAAGTGGATGATGGCGTCGACGCCTTCGACCAACTGATGCACGGCCTGTTTGTCAGCCAGGTCGCAGGGCACGATTTCTTCGTGCGAACCTTCGGCCGGCGCCATGTTGGCGATGTCGGAAAGGCGCAGGATGTTGGCGTAAGGGCGGAGGCGTTCGCGCAGTACCTTGCCCAGGCCGCCGGCAGCACCGGTGAGCAACAGACGATTGAACGGACGGAGGTCGCTGGAATTAGAGGTCATTGCAGGGCCTGGACTCTTGTCGCTTGTTGTTATTGGGTTGTCATACGTTGTCGTATGACTTGGATCGATTATCAGCAGCCAACTAGGCAATGTCAACGCAGTGGAAAGGGAAAATTGCGAGTTTTCACCTGGGCTTCGATAGCCAGGGGCGCAGTGATAGGCTATTCGCTATCTATGTAAATGCTGGCGTTGAGCAGCTCTATAACGCTTGTCTTGGCCGGGTTTCAGGTGGTTGGCGGAGGTTCGGCGGGCTTTGCGGGCGGCGCTTGAGCAAAACGGCGCGTTCGGCTTTTTGACTAAAGTTGTATGACAACGTATCTCGATGTGAATGGAAGTCGAGATAATGCCAGTTCGGGGCAGGGTAGGGTGTGCTGTGCGCACCGGGAATGCTGCGGTGCTTGCATGTGCGCATGGCGCACCCTACTTAACTGTCGGTTCAGGCCAGACGCAGGTGGTTGTCCCACAGACCGGCGGGCAACTCCAGCGCCTTGGCGGCGATGCGCTCGCTGCGGCAGTCGTACAGGCGGCAACGACCCTGGCCGGAAGTGACGACGAAGCCATCGGTTACCGCGCCGACGCCGGCGCAGTCCGCAAGCGCCACGTCCAGGCGAACCTCGGCGCTGTCCAGATCCCAGATGAAGAAGCGATTGCCACGCGGGGCGGTCATTGCCAGCAGGCGCAGCTCGTCGTGTATGGCAACGCTGGCCGTGTACTGATTCATCATCGCGCGTTGCGCTTCACCCAGGGCAAAGGGCTGGAACGCCTGGCCAGGGCGTTTGATCGCCAACAACGGCACTCTGTCGTGCAGGTCGCCCATGTATTGCTGGCCGCTGACCACGGTGCCATCGCGGGCGACGGCCAGGTGGCGGATGCTGTTCTGCGGGTCGGCCAGGCGTTCCTGGCTGACCAGGCTACCGTCGCGGCGCATCAGCACCAGGCTGGCGTCCATGGCGTCGAGGTTCATCTCTACGCGGCTTTCCGCTTCGGTGCGTATGCCGCCGTTTGCTACCACCAGCGTTTCGCCGTCAGGCATCCACAGCAGTTGGTGCGGGCCGACACCGTGGGTACCGTGCTCGCCGTCGCGCAGCAGCTGTTCGCCTTGCAGGCGATAGACGCCGAGCACGCCACGCCCGGGTTCGGTGGTGTCGTTCTCGGTGGCGTACAGCCAGTCACCACCCTTGTGGAATACGGCATGGCCATTGAAGTGGCGTCCGTCCGGCGAGGCGAGGGTCTGTAGCAGGCGACCGTCGCGGGTATCGATCAGGTAGCTTTCGGTGCTCGGGCGGCGGCCGACGAACAGCGCCAGCGGCAGGCTGGGATGGGGCACCACATCGTGACAGCGTTCATTCACCGGGGTGGCGAAGGCGCGCTCGCCATCCAAGCGATAGCCGACGGCATAGTGGCGGCCGTCGGCGTCGTCGCGGGCCGACAGCAGCAGCGGCTGGCCGGAGGGGCCGAACAGCGTCCAGCCTCCGAAAGCACCGGCGGCTGCCAGGCTCGCAGCCACGGCGCCGAGACCGAGAAAGGCTCTGCGCTGCATGCTCAATCTCCGTCGTGGGCGTTGAAGCCGATCTGCACGCCGAGCGCCTTGGCCAGCTCGCTTTCCTGCAAACGATGCAGGCGATTGAGGCTGTCGTAGAGCTCGTTCAGGCTGGTGCGGCCGGCTTCGTCGGCGAGCAATTCGCCCAGTGGACGATCCAGTGCAGCCAGGCGCTGACGGGTGTCCTGGTAGGCGGCATCGATGCGTTGGCCCAGCTCGGCCTGATCCTTGTCCAGCAGCGACTGGATGCCGTCACGGTTGGTGCCATGCCAGAGCAGTTCGGCATTGGCCAGCGCCGCGCCGAGGTTGGCCAGGCTGGCCGCGCTGCGCCAGGCTTCGGCCTGGTAAGGCTGGGGGATGCCCTTGCTTTGGCGACCCATGGGCGCGCCGAGTTTCTTCTTCAGGCCGTCCAGGGCGCTGACCTGCACGCGCAGCAGCTCGGCGATGGCTTCGTTGGAGTCGGCATAGCGCTCGTTGGGGAACGTCTTGAGCTGCGCCGCGGTGCCGTCCTTGGCCTGCCACTGACCGAGGATATCGGCGGCGAGCGCTTGCTGGTGTTTGCCGATGGCTTGCAGCAGCGGGCAGTAGCGGGCTTTCTGCTCGGCCTGGTTGAGATCCAGGTTCGGGTCGAACAGCAGGTACTCGTAAGCGGTCAGGCCCTGCACCACCACGCTGGCACTGGCCAGGTCGTCAGCGCTCAACTGCGGCTTGCTGTTGAGCAGCGCTTCGACCTGGCGCTGCACCAGGTTCTTCTTGTCCGGCCAGAACTGGATCTGCCAGGCGCGGTTGCCCTCGGCGAGCGGGCCTAGCAGCACCGGCTGCAAGCCGGCCCAGGCACTCTGGGCACCGAGGAAGGCCTGGCGCGCGACTGGCAGGTCGGCGCTGCCTGCGCAGAACGCGGCGGCGCTGCTGGCCAGTTGGCGGTCGGCTTCCTGCCAACTGTTGTAAGCCGGAAGGATCACGCCTTCGGTCAACGCGGCGCTGACCTTGGCCTTGGGATCCTGCTGACCACAGCCGACCAGGGCCAGGCCGAGTAGTGAAGCGATCAGGGTTTTGTGCAACATCGCAGGCTCCTTACAGAGAATTCAGGAAGGCGAGCAGCGCTGCTCGCTCATCGCTATCGAAACGCAGCACCTTCTGCTTGGCCGCTTCGGCTTCGCCACCGTGCCAGAGAATGGCTTCCAGCAGGTTACGTGCGCGGCCGTCATGGAGGAACTGAGTATGGCCGTTGACCGTTTGCGTCAAGCCGATGCCCCACAGCGGCGCCGTGCGCCATTCACGGCCGCTGGCAAGAAACTCCTCGCGGCCATCGGCCAGCCCTTCGCCCATGTCGTGCAGCAGCAGATCCGTATAAGGACGGATCAACTGGTTGGCCAGTTCCGGCTCGGCCGCATCGGCCGACGTGGTGAAGCTTGGTGTATGGCACTGCTGGCAGCCGGCCTGGTGAAACAGACTCTTGCCCTTGAGCACTTGCGGTGCGTCGACATTACGCCGTGCCGGCACGCCTAGATTACGACTGTAGAACAGCACGCTGGCGAGGATATTGTCGCTGACCTCGGGTTCGCCACCACTGGGCGCGGCCAGGCAGTCGGCCTGCGCGGCGGTGCAGTTGTCATGGGGAATCAGTGAGCTGGTCAGGCCCATGTCGTTGGCGAAGGCGTCGGCGTTCTGCTGGTTGAGGTTGGGTTGGCCGGCCTTCCAGCCGAAGCGGCCGAGCACGCTGCGCTGCTGGGCGCGATCCCAGACCATATTGGGGCGACCGGAGATGCCATCGCCATCGGCGTCATCCGGATCGGCGCCGGCCAGGATGTCTTCTTCGGCGATGGCTTCGAGCAGGCCGAGGCCAATCATGGGCGGAGCGATGCGCGCCGAGAACAGGGTGTCCGGGTGCATGTCGCCGTAACCGAGCTGGCTGATGACCAGCTGCGGCTTGCGCAGCTCCACCACGCTGCCGTCGGCGAAGCGCACCGGCACGCTGCCGTAGGTCACGCGCACTTTGCCTTCGGGTGCCACGCCCGGGTTGGCCATGTCCTGCAACTGGGCGCCATAGGTCGGTTCGGCGACCACGCCCTGGCGTACCAGCAACTCGGCATGCTCCGCTTTGGCCGGTATCGAAAGGCGTACCAGCATCGAGGCGGCGCTGACGGCGTCCGGGCCAGGCGGGTGGCCGCGACCATCCTTGAGGTGGCAGTTCTGGCAGGCATTGGTGTTGAACAGCGGGCCCAGGCCGTCGCGTGCGGTGGTGGTGGCCGGCGCCGTGACCCAGGGGTTGCGGAAGAAGCTGTTGCCGACCGAGAAGTCCAGGCGGCGGCTTGGCGCCAGGTTGGCCGAAGGCTGGGAGAAGGCGTTGTGATCGAACTTGCGTACCGTGGCCGCACCGGCTGACAGGGCTTCGCCGGGCTCTGCCGCGGTGAATTCAGGCTGCCGTTCACAGGCAATCAGGGTCAGGGCCAGAAAGGGCAGCAGGCAACGCTGAAGCGGCGACATCGAGGAGCTATCCGGGCGGGCAGGAAACGGGGCGCCAAGATTAGCAGGCTAACGTAATTTAAATAAGATGGATTAGCGTTATCTGGACGTGGCCAGAGGTCGCGGGTGGGCTGCGTCAACCTCGCACGCTGACGCAGCCGATTGGCTCCATTCGCCTCAAATCGTCGGCCTGTTCACTTCGATGAACCACTTGGGTTGCATGGCGGCGAAGTCGGTGCGGATGTTCGAGGGCAGGTAACTGGCTGAATCCAGCACGCGGAGCTGACCCGCCAGGCGTTCGAATACCACCCAGTGCCAGAAGTCGCGGCCGTTTTCCTGGTGGTGCTTGATCGCCAGCAGCGCCAGATCCGGCAGGCTCTCCCAGGATTCGAAGGGTGTCTCGCCGGCTGCGGCAGTCGCACCGCCCGTGGCCAGCAGGCGCCTGACGTACTGGGTATCGGACCACAGCGATGCGTCCTCGGCATGGATGCCCATGGCGTTGGCGATCGTTTTCATCTCGGCGTAGGTCTTGCCGAGAATATTGGCAGAGGCGGCGATGCCGCAGCCGCTGATTTCTTCCTGGATCACGCAGCGCAGCGCGTGTTCGACGAGGTTGGCCTGGGGCACCCAGCCTGACTCTGTGCCACCCTCGCGCGTGCACCAGAACCAGCCATTGAGGCTGCGCGAGGCGATCAGCCGTTCACCGATGCGTGCATCGAGTTCTCGGGCGGTATAGGCCTCGCGAGCGCGAGCGCGCTGTCCGTCGATCCGCTCGATGACCTGACTGGGAACCCAGCCGGCTTCCTGGCCTGGCGTGCTGCAGAGGAACCAGTCATCCCAGCCTTCGTCGCCCTGATACGCCTTACCAACCGTGAGCGGTGCGCCCTCGGTGAGGGTGATCGGGTTGGGATACTCGCTGGTATGGGCGCTGGTGACGATGAAGGTTCGCGGAGTCATGTGCATCCTGCCAGTCGCTGTCCGTGGGATGGCGCGACAGGTTAGCGGCAGGCCGACGGTTCGGGAAGGGCGGCGCGTGGCGAGTCGCGCCGCGAGTGGATCGGGTGTGCGACCTGGAGAGTATCGCCAGGCCGCAGCGTGGGTCAGGCGCTGACCCGGAAGCGGTTGACCTGCTCCTGCAGGTCGCTGCCCAGGCGCGCCAGGTCGACGCTGGCCGCAGAGGTTTCCTCGGTGGCGGCGGCCGACTGTTCGGCGATGTCGCGGATGTTGGAGATGCTGCGGTTGATCTCCTCGGCCACCGAACTCTGCTGCTCGGAGGCGGTGGCGATCTGCTGGTTCATCTGCTGAATGCGTGACACGGCCTCGTCGATCAGAGTCAGGGCGGTACCAGCCTGGCGCGCCGCTTCCACGGTGTCGCCTGCCATGCTGCGGCTTCGGGTCATCACGCCTACGGCATTCTCGGCGCCGCTTTGCAGGGTTTCGATCAGTTGCTCGATCTGCTGCGTGGATTCCTGCGTGCGGCGGGCCAAGGCGCGCACTTCGTCGGCGACCACGGCGAAGCCGCGGCCGGCGTCGCCAGCGCGGGCTGCTTCGATGGCGGCGTTGAGGGCCAGCAGGTTGGTCTGTTCGGCGATGCTCTTGATCACGTCCAGCACGGTACCGATGTTGGCGCTGTCGCCCTTGAGTCGGCCGATGGCTTCGGCGGAGGCCTCCACCGTATGGGCCAGCTGCTCGATGCTGGTGATGGCCTGTTGCACCACGGCGCCGCCCTGGCGGGTCTGATCCTCGGCGTGGCTGGCGGATGTGGCGGCGCTTTCGGCGTTGCGCGCGACGTCGAGAACGGTGGCGGCCATCTGGTTCATGGCGGTGGCGACCTGCTCGGTTTCCATGCGCTGTTCGGTGACCCCGGCGCTGGTCTGTTCGGTGACGGCCGAGAGTTCCTCGGCAGCAGTGGCAAGTTGGGTGATGCCGGCGCCGAGGCGCCCGATGAGGTCGCGCAGGCTCTCGGTCATGGCCTGCATGGCTTGCATCAACTGACCCAGCTCGTCGCGTCGTTCGCTGCGGATATCGAGGGTCAGGTCGCCGCTGGCCACCTGGCGCGCGACACCGACCACGCGTTGCAGTGGGCCGACGATCACCTGGGTGATCAGCAGGGCGCACAGCAGGCCGAGGGCAAAGGCCACCACCGCTGCGGTGATCAGCAGGTGCTTGGCATCGGCGGAGTCGCTCTCCAGGAGCGTGCGTTGCAGGCCCAGCGACTGGCTGGAGGCTGCCGCCACTTCGCGGGCGCGCTCGGTCATGGTTTGCTCGGACTGGTCGCGGGCCTGAATGCTGGCGCGCATGTTCTTGAACTGCTCGCGGTACTCGCCGAGCGAGCGCATGGCCTCACCCAGGGTCTGGTGCGCCTGGGCATCCAGGGGCAGTTGCTGGAGCTTTTCGCCATTGCTCTCCAGCGAGCGGAAATGCGCCTCGAGTTGGCTGGCGTAATCGTCACTGCCACGCAGCAGGAAGTCCTTTTCCCGGCGCCTGGCTTCGAGCAACTCGGTGGAAAGGGTGTTGGCCAGGTTGGCGTGATCCAGCAGTTCGATGCTGGTGGCGTCGTTGGTCTGGCGAATCTGCTCCACGGCGGTTTGGCGTAGGCGTTCGGTCAGTGCTTCGAAGCGCTCCAGGGCTGCCCTGGCCGAGTCTTCCATGGCTTTCTGGGTCTGCAGATTGCTGTCGGTGGTTTCCTGCAGATGCAGCAGTTCCGCGCGGTAGAGCGCGGCATCCTCCTGGATCTGGCGCATCAGGGCCTTGTTCTCCGGCAGTTGCAGACGTGCTTCGCTGGTCTGTGCCTGGGCGCCGATTTCATCGGCGAGGGCGACGGCCTGGGCCAGATACTGTTTTTCCCCACGGATGATGTAGTTCTTTTCCTGCTGGCGGGCCTGGGTCAGTTTGCTGTCGATGGCGTTGACGCCCAGCAGGTTATCGAAGCGCGTCAGGCTGGTTTCCAGTGCCCAGTGCCCGATCCATACGGTGCACAGGGTGATGAGCAATATCAGGCCGAAACCGGCCATGAGTTTCTTACGGACACTCAGGTCAAGCAGGACTCTAGCAAGCGTATTCATGACAACTCCTTGTAACGCGTTCTTCTCGTAGAACCTGTGGTCTGCAGCGTGACTGCTGGAAGAAGTGAGCAGCAGGCAGGCGCGGCCGTACTGGCGAAACGGTGCCGATGCAACGAGTGGGTGGTGCGAGGAGGGCTGGCCGCTTTCGGTCAGGTGCAATGGAAGTGGGTGCTTGTGCGGATGTCCTGGCCTCTTGCGGGAAGAGGCCCTGGCCTTGCCATGGGATGGCCGCAAGCGTTCGGGTGATGCTCGATACTCGAAGTGATCCGGCGATCGCAGAATATCAGTCCGCCCAGTGATGGCAATATGATGTTACGTATTTTGCTAAAAAAATGACGCCGCTTAATTGGCGCTGATCGGGGAGGTTTTGTCCGTTCGCTGCTGGGGCCTGCTATTTGCCTCCGAGTTCGAGGGAAATCGCGTCCGCACACCGTTGCAGGCTTTCCCGGTAGCGTTCACGCGCCACGGGGCTGTCCATCACCGCTTCCGGGCCAGACAGGTTGATCGCTGCCACCACGTCACCACGGTGGTCGCGCACGGCGCAGGCGATGGCGGTGGAGTAGTCGGAACGGTGCATCACCCAACCGCGCTCGCGGTCGCGTTCGAGCAGTTGCTGCAGCTCGGGCAGGGTCTTCGGTGCGGGCGGCGGGTAGTCGTCCAGGCGCACGTGCTGGTAGAGCGTGTCCAGCGCCATGGGCGTCAGGCCGCTGAGCAGCATGCGGCCCATGGCCGTGCAGTGGCAGGGAATGCGCGTGCCGATGGGGATGTTCACCGACAGGCGCTGGGCGGCAAAGGCGCGGGCGATATAGAGGCTGTCGGTCTGCTCGCGGATGGACAGGTGGCACGACAGCGAGGTGCGGTCGCGCAGGGCATTGAGATGCGGCATGGCGATGTCCACCAGATCGCGGCTGGCCAGGTAGGCGAAGCCGTCGCAAAGCACCTGCGGGCCCAGCTCGTAGCTGTTCTTGCCGAGCTTGCGCAGGTAGCCCATGTCGGTGAGCGTGACCAGGATGCGGTAGATGGCCGAGACGCTGAGCCCGAGGCGCTCGGCGATGGCGTTACTGCTCAGGCTGCGCTCGCTGGCGTTGAACATCTGCAGGATGCTCAGACCGCGTTGCAGCGCCGGTACGCGGTAGTCCAGTTCGTCTTCGTGGATGCCCATGGTTGTCCTCCTGATTCGGTGGTGCGCATGGCGCACCCTACGTTTGGCGCCATGGCCGTAGGGTGCGCCGTGCGCACCTAGGGGGCTCAGGGCAGGGCGTCGATCCCGACCGGCTGTCCACCGAACTCCTGCATGGCATCGAGCAGCGCGCCCCAGAAGTAATGCACCGAGGCGCGGTCGCAGAGGATGTGCAGGCACGGCACTTCGCCCAGCGGCAGGTTGGCGACGATGACGTTGATCCGCGCCGCCGAGGTCTGCGCCACCTGGCCGACGGCGAAGGCCTGCGGGCTGAGGTCGACGCCGCAGAGCTTGGCCATCACCTCGGCCTGGCATGTGCCAGTCAGCACCAGCCAGGCATGGCTGTCCTGGCGCGGCAGCAGGTACTGGCCGGCGCTGGCTTGCCACTGGCTTTCCTCGCGCTGCGCTTTGCTGCCGGCATCGTGCAGGCTGCCGAGTAGCAAGTACTCGGTTTGCGACAGGCGCAGTACGTGGCTGCCATCGGCCTGGCTCAGTGCCTGGTTGGGCGCCTGTGGCAACTGGTAGCCCAGTGCGCCCAGGTAGTCGGCAGCCGCCGGGCCGCGCAGGCCGTAGCGCGCCAGGCTGGTCAGGTCGATGAGCGCGCAGTGGCCCAGCAGGGCGCTTTCGTCGCCCTGGCCGTAGGTGGTGACGATGCAGCTCTCGCCGAATGGGGCGAGGGTGGCGTCGGCCTGCAGGCGGTAGAGTGGGCTGCGCGCTGCGAATTGATTGGCGTGGAGGGTCATCTCACAGCTCCTGGCGTTGGCTTTCAGGGTCATAGAAGGGCAGTTGCACCACCGTGGCCTGCACCACCTCGCCGCCTTCGACGCGGATTGGCAGTCGCTGGCCTGGCGTGGCCTGGTCGGGCGCACAGTAGGCCAGGCCGATGATCTGGCCGAGGGTTTGCGAATACTCGCAGGAGGTGACGTTGCCGCTGATGTCCGGCCCCTTGAGCACCAGATGGCCTTCCAGCGGCTGGCTGCTGCCCTTGGGCAAGGTGAAACCGACCAGTTTGCGGATCGGTGGCTGCGCTTCGAGGATCTCAACTGAGCGTTTGCCGACGAAGAACGGCTTGCTGCGGGCAATCGCCCAGCCCATGTCGATCTCGGCCGGGCTGGTCATGCCGTCGGTGTCCTGGCTGATGATGACGTGACCCTTTTCCAGGCGCAGCAGGCGCTGCGTTTCGACGCCGAAGGGGCGAATGTCGAACTCCCGACCGGCTTCCATCAGCGCATCCCACAGGGCTTCGCCGTAGCGCGCCGGGACGTGGATCTCGTAGCCCAGTTCGCCGACGAAGCCGACCCGCAGCAAGCGGGCGGGAATACCCGCCACCGTGCCCAGGCGTACCGCCAGGTAGGGGAATCCCTCGGCGGACAGGTCGACATCGCCGCACAGCTTGGCCAGCACCTTGCGCGAGTCCGGCCCGGCCAGGTTGACGGCAGCCAGCGCGGCGGTGACGTTGGTGATATCGACGTTCAGGCGCCACTGCGCGTTCCACTTGAGCATCTGCTGGTAGACGCGGTCCACACCGCTGGTGGTGGCGCTGACGTAGAAATGCTCGTCGGCAAAGCGTGCGCAGACGCCATCGTCGATCACCACGCCGTGTTCGTTGGTCATCAGCGCATAGCGCGAACGGCCCACCGGCTGCTTGGCGAAGGCGAAGGTGTAGAGGCGGTTGAGCAGCTCGGCGGCGTCCGGGCCGCGCACGTCGAGGCCGCCCAGGGTGGACACGTCGATCAGGCCGACCTTCTCACGCACCTGGTGAGCCTCGGCCTGCATGCAGGCTTCGCGTTCTTCCGGCTTGCCGTAGTAGGCCGGGCGCTGCCAGATGCCGGCGGGCATCATCTTCGCCCCCAGCTCCAGGTGCCGTGCGTGCATGGCGGTTTGCCGATACGGATCGAAGCCACGGCCGGCGACCTGCGCCAGGGTTTCCGGGCAGAACGGCGGGCGCGCGGTGGTCACTCCGGTTTCGCTGACGCTGCGGCCGGTGGCATGGGCCACCAGGCGCGCGGTGGGCAGCGCCGAATGGCGGCCCTGCGAGGGGCCCATGCCGACTGTGGAGAAGCGCTTGACCAGTTGCACGTCACGGTAGCCGTGACGGGTGGCGTTGACGATGTCACGCACCTGCAGGTCTTCGTCGAAGTCGACGAAATCCTTGCCTTTCGGGTGGGGGAAGATCGGCCAGGGAAAGTTGACCCGAGGCTCGCTTGGCAGCTCGCGCAGGCTCGCCCCCGTTTCCAGTCCAAGAGCAGAGAGCGCACGCTGGGCGCCGTTGGCGGCATCGGCCAGCAGGGCGTCGAGGGCGTTGTGACCATTGACCGAACCGACCACCTGCAACCCGCTCGGCAGGCCGGACAGGCTGAAGCAGGCGCTGGCGTCGTCGTAGGCCAGCTTGCCGCCGGCCTGGCACAGCAACTGGTACACCGGCATGTAGCCGGCGGACATGCACAGCAGGTCGCAGTCGATGCGCAGGCCGCTGCCCGCCACCTTGCCCTGGCCTGTGATGCGGCGTACGTCCACGGCGTTCAGGTGTTTGTCGCCCAGCGCTTCGTACACCGTGCTGCCGGCATGGCAGGCGACACCACGGGTTTGCAGGGCGGTGGCCAGGCTGCCGTCATCGGCGCGTTCGCGCATGTCCACCAGGGCGGTGACCTCGACACCGGCATCGAGCAGGTCGAGGGCGGCCAGGTAGCCGTCGTCGTTGCCGGTCAGCACCACGGCGCGCTGGCCCGGCTTGACCGCGTAGAGCTTGATCAGGCGCTGCGCGGCGCTGGTCAGCAGCACGCCAGGCAGGTCGTTGTTGCGAAACACCACCGGCTGGTCGAAGGCGCCCGCCGCGACGATGCACTGGCGGGCGCGCACCTTGTACAGGCGATTGCCCTGGAT
Organism: Pseudomonas mendocina; assembly: GCF_003008615.1. NCBI lineage: Bacteria > Pseudomonadati > Pseudomonadota > Gammaproteobacteria > Pseudomonadales > Pseudomonadaceae > Ectopseudomonas > Ectopseudomonas mendocina. Next base: position 781,538 of record NZ_CP027657.1, on the reverse strand, counting down.
CACCGGCAGGTAGTGATCGGTGAACCAGGCGTTGCAGGTGGCTTCCTTGAGAATGCGGATATTGGCGTGGCCTTCGACGGCGGCCAACAGCTCGGCGCGCAGCTCGGCGGCACGTTTGCCTTCAACGTCGAAACGCGCCCAGGCCAGCGCGCCGCCCAGATAATTCTGCTGTTCGATCAGCAGCACCTTGGCTCCGGCGTTGGCAGCGCTCAGCGCCGCGCACAGGCCGGCCGGGCCGGCGCCGATCACCGCCAGGTCGGTGAACAGGAAGGCCTTGTCGTGGTACTGCGGCTGCAGCTTGAGGTTGAGCACGCCGAGGCCGGCTTTCTTGCGGATCAAGGGTTCCCAGACCTTCCACATGCCCTTGGGCTTGTAGAACGAGCGGTAGTAGAAGCCCACCGGCATGAACTTGGAGAAGTGCCCGAGCAGGGCGTCGCGATCCTTGTCCAGGCTGCCGTTGTAGTTTTGCGCGCTGACTTGCAGGCCGCCAGACAGCGGCTGCATATCGGCCAGCACGTTGGGCTCGTCCGGCAGTTGCACCAGGGTGTTGGCGTCCTGCCCGGCCATCGACAGCGGGCCGCGCGGGCGGTGGTACTTGAACGAGCGCGACAGCAGCCAGCGCTGGTTGGCCAGCAGGGCGCTGGCGATGCTGTCGCCGGCCAGGCCCTGGTAGGTGGTGCCCTCGAAGTCGAAACTGACGGGGCGGTTGCGGTCGATCAGCAGGCCCAGTGGGGCCGGCAGGCGGGCAGCGGCGCTCATGCGCTCACCTCCTGGGGTTTGGCAGGCGCGGCGAAATCGACGCGGCGGTCGAACAGTTCCTTCGGGTCGAAGGTGCGCAGAATTTCATCGCTGACGGTGTGGCGTTCGGCCAGGAACCAGTAGCTGGAGGCGTTGTGCATCCACCACTCGGTGACGACGCCGGCGATGTTCTCGCTGTTGAACACGTAGTCGGCCCATTCGGCGTCCGAGCAGGTGTTCGGGTCGGGCATGCGCTTGAGTTCGCCGCCGTAGGTGAATTCGTTGATGTTGCGAGGCCCGTTGAGCGGGCAGGGCATGATCTTCATGGTGCGAACCTCAGTGACTGGCAGCCGTGGCGCCCATCTCGTTGACCTGGCGGAAGGTCGAGAAGCGCTCGAGGGCGAAGGGTTGGATCAGCGCCGGGGTCTTGCCGGTGGCGACCAGCTCGGCCATGGTCCAGCCGCAGATCGGCGTGGCCTTGAAGCCCCAGGTGCCCCAGCCGGCGTCGAGGTAGTAGTTGTCCAGCGGCGAGTGACCCATGATCGGGCTGTAGTCTGGAGTCATGTCGGTGCTGCCGGCCCACTGGCGCATCAGCTTGGCGCCGGCCATGAAGGGGAACATCTCGATGGCGTGGGCCAGCAGGCTTTCCTTCAGGTCGAGGGTGGAGCGCGTGTTGTACAGCGGGTACGGGTCGGAGCCGCCGCCGAAGACGATCTCGCCACGGCTGGTCTGCTGCACGTAGCAGTGCAGTGCCGAGGAGCTCACCAGCGGGTCGAGGAATGGCTTGAACGGCTGGGTGACCATGGCCTGCAGCGGGTAGGTGTGGATCGGTGCCTTGATGTTCAGCTTGTTCATCAGCAGCGAGCTGGCGCCGGCCACCGCCTGCACCACGCAGCCGCAGCGCACGTCGCCACGGTTGGTGCGCACGGTGGTGACGCGACCGTTCTCGACGATGAAGTCCTGCACCTCGGTGAGCTGGTGGATTTCCACGCCGCGCTTGGCCGCCTGCTTGGCGTAGCCCCAGGCCACGGCGTCGTGGCGCGCGGTGGCGCCGTCGATGTGCCAGAGGCCGGCGAGCACCGGGATATGGCCGGGGTCGAGGTTGAGGCAGGGCACCAGTTCACGGATCTGCTGGCGGTCGATCATCTCGGTACGGCCACCGAAGTGCTTGTTCACCTCGGCGCGCTGGCGGAAGGCGCGCACCGTGGCGTCGGTGTGCGCCAGGGTGAGCTGGCCGCGCTCGGAATACATGATGTTGAAGTCGAACTCGTTGGACAGCTCCTTGAACATCCGCACCGACTCGGCGTAGAAGCGTACGCCTTCGCTGGTTAGGTAGTTGGAGCGGATCACCGCCGTGTTGCGCGCGGTGTTGCCACCGCCGAGGTAGGATTTCTCCAGCACCGCGACGTTGGTCACGCCGTGGTACTTGGCCAGGTAATAGGCGGTGGCCAGGCCATGGCCGCCACCACCGATGATGACCACGTCGTACGCCGGCTTGAGTTCCTTCGGCGCAGGCAGGTCGACCTCCACGGGGTATTCCGAGGACAGGCCGTACTTGAGCAGGGCAAGGGGCATTGCGTTTACTCCTGGGTCGTCAGGCCATGTTGCTGGCGGGCGGCGGTGACAGTGTTCTGCATCAGCAGGGCGATGGTCATCGGGCCGACGCCACCGGGCACCGGGGTGATGGCCGAGGCCACCGGCAGCACGGCGTCGAAGTCGACATCGCCGACCAGGCGCGAGCGGCCGTCCTCGTCGATGCGGTTGATGCCTACGTCGATCACCACTGCGCCGGGTTTGATCCAGTCGGCGCCGATCATCCGTGGCCGGCCGACGGCAGCGACGACGATGTCGGCCTGGCCGCAGAGCTTCTCCGGCTTGACGCTGCGCGAATGCAGCACGGTGACGCTGCAGTTGGCGGCCAGCAGCAGCGCCGCCATCGGCTTGCCGACGATGTTCGACCGACCGACCACCACGGCATGTTTGCCGGACAGATCGCCCAAGGTGTCGTACAGCAGGCGCATGCAGCCGGCCGGCGTGCAGGGCGTGAGTACCGGACGACCCTGGCTGAGGCCGCCGACGTTCTCGCTGTGGAAACCGTCGACGTCCTTGGCCGGGTCGATGGCCTGCAGCACGCGGCTTTCATCGATATGCGCCGGCAGCGGCAGTTGCACCAGGATGCCGTTGACCGATGCGTCGGCATTGAGCCCGGCCACCACTTCCAGCACGGCCTCGGCGCTGGCGTCGGCGCCCAGGCGATATTCCAGCGAGCGGATGCCCACTTCGTTGGCGCGCAGCACCTTGTTGCGCACGTAAACGTGGCTGGCCGGATCATCACCGACCAGCACCACGGCCAGCGCCGGCTCGATGCCTGCGCCCTTGAGCGCAGTCACGTCTGCGGCGACTTCGGCGAGCACGCGGGCGGAGGCGGCCTTGCCGTCGATCAGCTTGCTGCTCATCGGAAGATCACCGTCTTGTCGTGATTGAGGAACACGCGGTGCTCGAGGTGGTACTTGACCGCCTTGGACAGGGCTACGGTTTCGGTGTCGCGACCCACCGCCACCAGGGCGTCGGGGGTGTAGTTGTGATCCACGCGCTGCACTTCCTGCTCGATGATCGGGCCTTCGTCGAGATCCGAGGTGACGTAGTGCGCGGTGGCGCCGATCAGCTTCACGCCGCGATCGAAGGCCTGGTGATAGGGCTTGGCGCCCTTGAAGCCAGGCAGGAAGGAGTGGTGGATGTTGATGGCGCGGCCGGAGAGCTGCTTGCACAGGTCGTCGGATAGGATCTGCATGTAGCGCGCCAGCACCACCAGGTCGGTCTGGGTCTCGTCGACGATCTTCAACAGTTCGGCTTCCTGCTGGGCCTTGCTGTCCTTGGTCACCGGCAGGTAGATGAAGCGGATGCCCTCGCGTTCGGCCATCGGCCGCAGGTCGAGGTGGTTGGAGACGATGGCGGTGATCTTCATCTGCAACTCGCCCTTCTGGTGGCGATAGAGCAGGTCGGCCAGGCAATGGTCGTACTTGCTGACCATCAGCAGCACGCGCATCGGCTCGGTGGTGTCGTGCAGCTCCCAGTTCATTTCGAAGCGCTCGGCGACATCGACGAAACCGTCCTGGATCAGCTGGATGTCGCCGGCGAAACCTTCGTTGAAGCGGAATACCGCGCGCATGAAGAAGGAACCACTGACCTCGTCGTCGAACTGCGCCATTTCGCTGATGTAGCAACCATGGTCGGCGAGGAAGGACGTTACGGCGGCGACGATGCCGGATGTGGCCGGGCAACTGATCTTGATCACGTATGGGTGCTTGGCGTGCTGCATGGCGAATCCTCTGCTGGGGTCGGCGGCAGGAAAATCTTCAGGGATAAAGAGGATGTTCGTCTGTGAATAAAAATTACTGTGACGAATCTATTTTTCGTGTTGGTGATTTTTATAAGTGAATGAAGATGCTCTGTCCATGCCTGTTAGGAATTTTTTTATCCTGACGAGAAATAAAGGACAGATGGCAGCGACGCTCCTATTCGCGACGCAATCCAGAACGGCTTGCATGCAAATGACGTGGAGGCACAAGCCCGTAGGGGGCGCCATGCGCACCGGGGGAGAACGCTGTCTTCAGGCGGTGCGCGCAGCGCACCCTACGAGTGTGTGGCCCGGATGCAATCCGGGGGGGCTGTATGCAGATGGCTCGGTGGACAAAGAGCTGTAGGGTGCGCCGTGCGCACCGGGGGAAACGCTGTCGTCAGGCGTTACGCGCAGTGCACCCGACGACGCTCAACTCTGGCGAGGAAGGTCGAGCACTGCCAGCAGCCCGCCGCCTGTGCGGGGCTGCAAGGTGAGGCTACCGCCGTGGGCGCTGGCGATCTGCCGAGCGATGCTCAGGCCCAGACCGTAACCACCGGCACTTTCGCTGCGCGCTTCGTCCTGGCGGTAGAAGGGCTCCATGACGCTCTCCAGCAGCGCCTCGTCGATGCCCGGCCCACGGTCGGCGATACCGATGCGCAGGCGGTCGGCACTGTCGTCGAGCTGGATTTCGATGAGTCCACCGGCATGCCGCACGGCATTTTCCAGCAGGTTCTGCAGGCAGCGGTGCAGGCCACTGGCGTGGGCCACCAGTGGGCAGGCGCTGCCGTGAATCTCGACCTGTGCCCCCAGGTCGTGAAAGTCCGCCTGCAGGCCCTGTAGCAATGCATCGATATCCACCGGCTCGCGGGCGTCGTCCAGCTCGCCGCTGCGCAGGAAGTCGAGGCTGGCCGAGACCATCTCCTCCATGCGTTGCAGGTCGTCGCGAAAGCGCTGGCGGGTGGCTTCGTCGGCGAGCAGTTCGGCGCGCAGGCGCAGGCGGGTGATGGGCGTGCGCAAATCGTGTGAGACAGCGGCAAAGAAGCGCGTGCGCTCGGCGATGCTGTCGATCAGGCGGCGCTGCATGGCGTTGAATGCCTGCGCGGCCTGACGCACTTCACGTGGCCCGTCGACCGGCAGGGGCGGACGGTGAATATCCTGGCCGAGGGCTTCGGCGGCACCGGTCATGCGCTGCAGCGGGCGCAGCACCAGGCGCACCGCGAGCAGGGCGATCAGCACCACCACGACGATGCGCAGCAAATAGATGCGCGTCAGGTAATCGAGCAGTAGCGACAGTGTCGAGGCACTCGTCCAGCCCTGTTCCTCGATGGCTTCCAGATACAGCACGGGGCCGCTGGGCAACTGCAGCTCGACCTGAAAGCGGCCACTGGCCGGCGCTGTGCCGAACAGCACCGGCAGGCTGGCGGGATGGCCATCCGGATCGAGCACATCGAGCGCCAGCAGGCGCAGGGTTGGCGTGCTGCCGGTGCGCTCGGCGATCACCTGTCGCAGCAGCGCCTCGCGATTGTGATCGGCTTCGTCCAGTTGCCTGGCGGGCGGTGCTGTGTCCAGCAGGCGCAAGTCCGGCCCTTGCAGCGCCTCGATCAGCGTCACCGCCAGGGCCGGATCACGGCGGTCGAGCAGGATCAGGTCGGCCAGGCGCGTGGCCAGCAGGCGCGTGGGGATTTCCAGCACCTGGCCGTGGCGGATCTCGTACCAGATGCTGCTGGTGAGAATCTGCGCGGCGAACAGACCGGCCACCAGAATCAGCACCAGACGGCCGAACAGCGAATCGGGCCAGAGTCGCTTCACGCCTGCTGCACCTCTTCGACGGTCAGCGCATAGCCCTCATTGCGCACGGTACGAATCAGCTTCGGTGAGCGTGGGTTCTCCTCCAGATGTTGACGCAGACGGCTGATGCATACGTCGATGCTGCGGTCGAACGGCGCTCTCTCCTTATCGAAGGCATGACCGAGCAGGAAGTCGCGGCTCAGCGGGCGGTTGGGGTGCTGCAACAGCAGGCGGAGCACGCGGTAGTCGGAGTTGCCGAGGCTGATCACCAGGCCGGCGGGGGAGCGCAGCTGGCGGGTGGCGGTGTCCAGGCGCCAGCCGGCGAAACGCAGGCTGGCCACCTCGTCGAGGCGGGCGCGCTCCGGGAAGCTTTGCGTGCGACGCAGCACCACCTTGATCCGTGCCAGCAGCTCGCGCGGGTCGAAGGGTTTGGCCAGGTAGTCGTCGGCGCCCATTTCCAGGCCGACGATGCGGTCGACCAGGGTGCCGCGCGCGGTGAGCATGATCACCGGCACGTTGCTGCGCACGCGCAGTTCGCGGCACAGGGTCAGGCCATCTTCACCCAGCAGCATCAGGTCGAGCACCACCAGATCGATCAACTGCTCTTCCAGACGCTTGCGCATCTCCGTGCCTTGGCTGGCCACCGAGGTCTGGTAGCCGGCCTCGCTCAGGTAGGTGGCGAGCAGCTGACGAATCTCGGGGTCGTCATCGACGATGAGGATGTGATCCTGTCGGGACATCGGGCAGTACCTGCAAAGGCTGAGCGCGGAACATACACCGGCGCTCAGGGGCAAATGTAATGGATTGTGTTGCGGGTGCCGGTTTTGTACTGGCGATACATCTTGGGCAGCGGGCCGGGTGGGGCGGATCGCTAGAATGCCGCGGATACAAATGCGACTGATTGTATTTAAGGAATCTCGATGTCCCAAGTCTCTCCTATGCTCCTGCGTCGTCTGGCGGCGTTGCCCTTGCTGTTTTGTGCCTGGTTGTCACTGGCTGGTTCCGCCCATGCTGTGGAAGTCACCGACGTGCTCGGGCGCAAGGTCGAAGTACCGGCCGAACCCAAACGTGTGGTGCTGGGTGAAGGTCGGCTGTTCTTCGCCCTGGCGTTGCTCGACCGCGAGGCGCCGTTCCAGCGCGTGGTTGGCTGGCAGAACGACATGCGCCTGCTCGACCCGCACACCTATGAGGTCTACGCGCAGAAATACCCGGCCATCGCCGATATTCCGCTGATTGGCCAGGCGTCCGAGCAGAGTGTCAGCGCCGAGCAGATCCTTGCTCTCAAGCCTGATCTGGCAGTGTTCAGCATCGCTGGTGAAGGCCCGACCCAGCACAGTCCGGTCGCCGACCTGCTGGCTGCTGCGGGCGTGCCGGTGCTGTTCATCGATTTTCGCGTGCACCCGATCGAGAACACCCGCGTCAGCCTGGAGGCGCTGGGCAAAGTGTTGGGGCGTGAGCGTGAGGCGCAGGAGTACCTGAGCTTCTATGACCGCCACCTGGCGCGCATCACCGATGCCGTGGCCGACCTGCCGGATGCGCAGCGGCCCAAGGTGTTCCTCGAACTGCTGGCTGGCGTCTGGCAGGCGCCGGGGCATACCACCGGCAAGAGCGGCCTAGGTGGCGTGGTCGAAGCCGTGGGTGGGCGCAATATCGCCGCCGGCGTAGTGCCGGGCGCGATTGGTGACGTCAGCGTCGAGTACGTGCTGAGCGCCGACCCGGATGTCTACATCGCCACCGGCAACCGCAACCCCGGCGTGCTGCTCGGTGCCGGTGTGGACGAGAAGACCGCCCGCGACAGCCTGACGAAGATCACCGCACGCCCCGAGTTCGCGCCGCTGCGGCCGATCCAGAATGGCCAGGCCCATGGCCTGTGGCATGACTTCTACAACTCGCCGTTCAACATCCTCGCCATCGAGAGCATGGCGCGCTGGATTCACCCCGAGCGCTTCGCCGATCTCGACCCGCTGGCGACTCAGGCAGAGATCAATCGCTTCCTTGCCGTTGGCCTGGATGGCCACTACTGGATCGACGCAACGCCGTGAGTGCCTATTTGCAAAGTGCCGGCACGCCCGCGTTGGAGGCGGCAGCGCTGAGTTATCAGCGCCTGTTGCTACGCCGCAGCGTGCTGGTGGGCCTGTTGCTGGCGCTGCTGGTGGCCAGCGTGCTGGCTGACCTGGCCAGCGGCGCCTCGGGCATGGGCCTGGGCCAGTTGCTGGCTGGCATTCTCGATCCCGATGCGCTGAGCGCCACCGAACGAGTGATCATCTGGAATGTGCGCCTGCCGTACGCGCTGATGGCGGTGCTGGTCGGTGCAGCGCTGTCGCTGGCTGGCGCCGAGATGCAGGCGATCCTCGACAACCCGCTGGCCAGTCCCTTCACCCTTGGCGTGTCCTCGGCGGCAGCGCTTGGCGCCTCGCTGGCCATCGCCTATCCGCTGGCCATCGACTGGCTGGCGCCGAGCGGCCAGGTGACGGTGGCGGCGTTCGTCTTCGCCTGCCTGTCGGTGCTGCTGTTGCAGGCCATGTCGCGTTTGCGCGGGGCAGGTGTGGAGAGCCTGGTGCTGTTCGGCATCGCCCTGGTGTTCAGTTGCAACGCGCTGGTGTCGCTGCTGCAACTGCTTGCCACCGAAGACGTGTTGCAGCAACTGGTGTTCTGGACGCTGGGCAGCCTGGCGCGGGCCAACTGGGAGAAGCTCGGCATTCTCGCGGCCGTCCTCGCCGTGCTGCTGCCGTTCTCCTTGCGCGCCGCACCGAGCATGACCCTGCTGCGCATGGGTGAGGATCGCGCGCGCAGCTTCGGCGTCGATGTGCGCCGCCTGCGCTACGCCTCGCTGCTGCGTATCAGCCTGCTGGCCGCCACCGCCGTGGCGTTCGTCGGCACCATCGGTTTCGTCGGTCTGGTCGGCCCGCATATGGCGCGCCTGCTGGTCGGTGAGGATCAGCGCTTTCTGCTGCCGGCCAGCGCACTGGTCGGCGCCTTGCTGCTGTCGCTGTCGTCGATTGCCAGCAAGCTGATCCTGCCGGGCGTGATCGTGCCGGTGGGCATCGTCACCGCGCTGGTCGGCGTGCCGGTGTTCGTCGCGTTGGTGTTTCGCCGGGGGAGGCGCCTGTGAATCTCAAGGTCGATGGCATCGAGGTGGCCTACGGGCGGCGGCGCATCATTCATGGCCTGTCGCTACCGGAGTTGCCGGCCGGCAGCCTGGTGGCGCTGGTCGGCCCCAACGGTGCCGGCAAATCCACACTGCTGCGCGCGCTGGCCGGGCTGGAGCACATGCAAGGCGGGCTGAGCCTGGGCGATCGCGACCTGACCCGGCTGAACGCCGCCGAGCGCGCCCGTCTGCTGGCCTACATGCCGCAGCAACTGCCGCCGGGTATCGCCCTGGGTGTGCTGGAAAGCGTGATCGCCGCGTTGCGAGTGGGTAACGAACCCGATGTACTGCGCGCCTCGTTCGAGGCGTTGGCGCGGATCGGTATCGAGGATCTGGCCGAGCAATCGCTGGACGGCCTGTCCGGTGGTCAGCGGCAGCTGGTTTCGCTGGCTCAACTGATCGCGCGCAAGCCGCAGGTGCTGCTGCTCGACGAGCCGACCAGCGCGCTCGATCTGCATTACCAGTTGCGGGTGATGGACTGCGTGCGCGAGCTGGTGCGAGAACATCAGTTGTTGGCCGTGGCGGTATTGCACGACATCAACCTGGCCGCTGCCTGCGCCGACTTTATCGTGGTGCTGCATGGCGGGCGTCTGCATGCCAGCGGTGTGCCGGCAGAGGTGCTGACCCCGGCGTTGCTGGCCGAGGTCTACGGCGTCGAGGCGCGGGTCGAGCAGTGCTCGCGCGGGCGTCTGCAGGTGCTGGTGGATCGGGCGCTGCCCAGAGCCCGATCAGGCGCGCAGTGATAGCCAGACCGGTGGTGAGCGACGGCAGGATTCATGCGAAACGAATCGCTCCAAAGGTCTCCGGGGCGTGGAAGTTGAGCTCCCTTACCGGGCGCCATGAAGCCCAGTGAGGGTGCGAGGTTTCATCGGCGCACTTGAACAGGTTGCAGCGCCAGGTCTGTCCGGGCAGTGCGCCGAGCGGGCCGACATAAGCCTCCAGCAGGGTGAAGGGCAGGAAGAACTGCAGGCACCATTCGGTCGGCTCGCTCAGCTCCGGCTCCACCACGGCGGGCAGGGTCGAACGGATGTCGACCTGGCGGCCCTGTTCGGGCGTCAGTTTGACGAAGGCCTTGAAGCCGCCCGGTGCGCGCTTGGCATCGGTGATGTAGTAACTGAGCAGGGTGCCGTTGCCACTCATTTCCAGGTTCAGATAGCCATTGTTTTCGGCTTGCCCGGCCTTGGGCTGGAAGTACACCTCGACGCAGCTGTCCTTGCACACCAGATCCTGGAACTGCGTGTGCACGCAGCGCACGTAGCGATCATGGGCGCGGAAGATGCCGTGGATGCCGGCATCGCTGTACAGCAGGCGCGCTTCGGTGAGCGGGCGGTGGTCGCTGCTTTCCGGGCGAAACTGTTCGATACGGATGATCTCCGCAGCCTGCCAGATCGGATCCGCCCAGTCGGCGTTCAGGGCGGGAGGCTGGGTCAGGCGGTTGACGCGATATTCCATATGGGGATTCCAGTTCTGCTGTGTTCAGAACCTGTTTACGATCTTTTGGACTAGAGCCAGACAATACCGATGGCGGCCCCGCAAAAACAGCTGAGGAACGGTCGGAGTCGCGCTCGACTTTACGAGTTGTAAATGAGCATGACTCGTTTCACTCGCCCTTCGGGCCGCGCTGAAACGCGTTAGCCGCAAGCGGCTTGCCGAAGCTGTTTTTAACGCCGTATGGCCGACGGCCAGGAGATCGTAGACAGGTTCTCAGGTGCCCAGGATCACGTAGACCTTTCTCACCTGGCTGAGGTTTTCCCAGGTGCCCTTGAAGCCCGCCGCCACCACGAAGGTGCTGCCGGGGCCGAACTCGCGGCTGCTGCCGTCGGTGTCGGTCAGGCGCACCTGGCCTTCGAGGATGTGGCACAGCTCGTCGTAGTCGCAGTCGCAATATTCCTTGTGCGTACCGGCCTCCCAGACGCCAGCGGTGAAGTGCTTGCCGGGGTTGGTGAAGTGACGCCAGGTGTGACTGCGGTAGGGCGCCTCGACGATGGCGGGATCGGTGATGTCGCGAACCAGTGGCTCGACCGGGCTGGCGGCGAAATCGATGACGTGAGCGGGCATCTTGGACACGGTGGGTTATCTCTTGTTGGAATGATCAGGAGTCGAAGCCGACGCCGAAGGCGTCCATGGTGCGCAGCAGCAGGTTGCGTCGACCGGTGCGGTCTTCCTGCTCCAGGCCGCGTTGGGCCAGGGTCACGGCGCTATAGCGGATCGGCTCCGGCGGGAACATCACCGGCGCCCGGCTGAGCATCTTCAGTGCGGTACGCTCGGTCTTCTCGCCAGCCAGCAGATCGAGCATGGTGGCGGCGGCGAAGCGGCTGGCCGAGACACCCTGGCCGGTAAAGCCGAGGGCATAGGCGATGCGGCCCTGGCTGGCGCTGCCGGTGAACAGGGTGGTGCGCGCCGAGGAGTCGATGATGCCGCCCCAGGCGTGGCTGAAGTTGATGTCACCGAGCTGCGGGAAGGTATCGAGGAACTGTTCGGCCAGGCGGATGAAGGTTTCCGGACGTTGGGTGAGGCCTTCGTCGAGTTTGCTGGCGAACGGGTAGACGGCATCGTAGCCGCCCCAGAGGATGCGGTTGTCGGCCGTCTTGCGCCAGTAGTGGAACTGGTTGCCGGAGTCGGCGATGCCGTAGCGCCCCTGCCAGCCGATGCTCGACAACTGTTCGTCGCTCAGCGGTTCGGTGGTCAGTGCGTAGTCATAGATGGGGATGACCTTGGAGGTCAGGCGCGGCAACAGCGAGGTGAAGATGTTGGTGGCCAGGGCCAGACGTTCGGCCACTACCACGCCGTAGTCGGTTTCCAGGCGGATACCATCGACATGCTCGACCAACTGGCGTACCGGCGAGTGCTCGTAGACCTCGATGCCCTGTTCCAGGCAGGCGCGGCGCAGTTCGCGCACCATTCTCGCCGGGTTGAGCAGGGCATAGTTGGGTTCGAACAGACCGGCCACGTAATTCGGCGAGTCGAGGCGAGTCTTGAGCGCGTCGCCCTCCAGGTATTGGCAATCGATGCCAAAGCGCCGGTACTTCTCCTGCATGGCCTTTAGGCCATCGACCTGCCAGGGCGTGGTGGCCACGTTCAGTTTGCCCTCGCGCTCGAACTCCACATTCAGGCCCAGGCGTTCGATGTCTCGCTGCAGTGCGTCGAGGTTCTGCCGGCCCAGGCGAATGAGGGTTTCAGCTTCCTGCGGCCAGCGCTTGAGCGCATTGGACACGCCGTGGGAAATGCTCGGCGCGCAGAAGCCGCCGTTGCGTCCGCTGGCGGCTCCACCGCAGGCATTGGCTTCGAGCAGCACGATGCGTTTGTCCGGGTAGCGCTGGCGGGCCAGCAGGGCCGTCCACAGGCCTGTGAAGCCACCGCCGACGATGGCCAGGTCACAGTGCAGCTCACCGGCGTGCCGGGTGAAGGCCGGGGGAGGGCCTTCGGCATCCAGCCAGTAGGGCTGGGGAATCGCGTGTTTGAGGCTGGTGAGTGCGCGGTGAGTCATGTCGATGGCTTCTTGTTGGTCTATGAACTCGATAGCCCGAGGATGGCTCGGGCAGCCACCTCGGTGCCGTGGGAGGCTTGCATGGCGGTGCGGGCATCGGCCAGGCGCTGTTGCATGGCTCTGTCGGTGAGCAGTTCGGCGATGGCCTCGGGCAGCGCGCTCAGCGGCTCGGCGAAGCGCGGCAGGTAGCGGCCGACGCCGACTTCCTCGGCGCGGCGGGCGTTGTCGTGACCGTCCCAGCAATAGGGGATGATCAGCGACGGCAGGCCGAAATACAGGGCCTCGCAGAAGCTGTTGTTGCCGCCGTGGTGGATGAACAACTGGCATTCACGCAATACCGCCGGCTGCGGATACCAGCTGTCCAGGTAGACGTTGTCCGGCACCGTGTCGTACTGCTCGCGGTAGGCGCCGACATTGACCAGGAAGCGGTAGGGCAGGGTGGCGGCGATGGCGATCAGGCGTTTCATCATGCCGACGTCGGCGGCGCCCAGGCTGCCGAAGCTGAGGTAGATCAGTGGCGCGTCGTTGTGCTGCGGGAAGGGCGGCACCACGTAGGGCGCCTCGCGCCGAACACAGCCGTCCAGGTAGACGAAGCGCTGCGGGTCGAGCGGCTGCTGGCGTGCGTAGCGCACGGGTGTCGGCGACAGCAGCAGGTTCAACCAGGGCGATTCCTCGAGGAACAGTCCGGGGGCGCAAGGGGCATGGCCGTGGCTTTCAAGAAAACGGCTGAAACGCGAATGCGCCGGCTCCACCGCTTCGACATAGCGCTGCCAGTACGCCTGACAGGCCTCCTTGTCGCTGGCGCTGGCGCCGGACAGATAGGGCGGCACGGCCGGGTCGGGCAGTTCGGTTTCGGCGCAGGAAATCACCCGCACCCAGGGGCAGCCAGCCTTGGCGATGGCCGGGAACATCACCACGTTGTCCAGCACGATGGCGTCCGGCTTGAGCCGGGCGAGCAGTTGCTGCAAGGGTTTTTCCGCCTCGATGGCGGTGTCGATGATTGCTTCCCAGGCCGGTGCGACGTAGCTGTCGATTTGCGCCAGCGGGGTCTGGTCGAAGTAGGGGATGTTGCGCTCGATGAAGCGCTCCCAGTAATGCTGGTGTTCCTCGGCCGACAGCGGGCTGTCCAGCAGCAGGGGGTACTCGGCGAAGCCGTATTCGGCGAACAGGCCCTGGAAGTGTTCGTGGCAGATGAAAACCGGGCGAGCGCCCTGCTCGCGCAGCGCCTGGGCGATTCCGATGCAGTTCAGCGCGGCGCCGAAGCTGGCCTCGGGGAACAGGGCGATGAGTCTTTCTCTAGGCATAGTCGACTTTCTTCCATGGCAGGGGAGCTTCTGCTCCTGCCTGCGTAAATTTAATACTGTATTTTTTACGATAAAAAAACATTTTTATTTTTAGGGATGCTGCGCAAAGGGCAGTCGCGTCCGTTCGGCGACGAGCATGCCATGCTCGTCGCTGGTTTATCGGGCGAGCAGGTTACAAGTCTTATCGGCGCTGGTAGAAGCCCAGCGGGATGCCGCGGTTGGCAGTTTGCGGGCGCATGGCGGCGGAGAGGCGCAGGTGCAGGCGCAGCAGGTCGGCGGCGATCTGCAGTTGGCCGCGCTCGATGTGGTCGAGGATGCGCAGGTGCTCGCGCAGCGATTCCTTCAGGCGATGCGCGTTGATCGACGGCAGCAGGTTGGGCAGGCGCCGCAGGCGCTGATGTTGTAGCAGGGCATCGCCGATGAAGCGGTTGCCGCTGCAGGTGGCGATCATTTCGTGGAAGCCGATGTCCAGTTCACGAAACTGCTCCAGGTCGAAGCGCTCGATCGGCTGTGTCAGCAGATCCTCTGTGCTGTCGCGCAGCAGGGAGAGGCGTTGTCGGTCGATGTTGAAGCCTTCGGCCAGCAACGCTTCGGGCTCCATCACCATGCGAAAGTGCAGGCTCTCTTCGAGCGCGGTGAGGTTGTCCAGTAGTGGGCGGAAGCGCCAGGACTGGCCGGGCCCGCGCTCCAGTACCTGATCCTCGCTGAGCTGGCTGAGCACCTTCTGTGCGGCCGGTCGGCCGATCGCATAGCGGCGCATGATTTCGCTGACGCTGATGCTGCTGCCCAGGCGCCCGGCCATGCGATCACGCAGCACCGAGCTGGCCAGTTCTTCTTCTTCCGCCTGGGGCAGGGCGGGGGCCAGTGCCTGGCTGGTCGGGTCGGTCAGCAGGCTGTAGCCGCGTCCGGTCTTGTGCTCGGCCAGGCCTTGCTCGACCAGTAGATTGAGTCCGGCGCGAATCAGCGTGCGGGATACCTCGAAGCTGCGTGCGAGCTGTTGTTCCGAGAGTGCGTCGCCGCTGGTCATCCCGTTTTCCTGGGCGAGCTCGATGATGCGGCGGGCCAGTTCCAGGTGATTGGTGCGGGGTTTTTTCTCGGTGGTCTTGCTCAATTTGGTTCGTCTCGTACGGGGTGGTCGCGCGCGCCCCACCTTATGCCACAGCCCTGCGTGCTCAACAAGAAAGCAGAAAAGTGTTGACTTGATTGGGTCTCTGGTTTTTATTTGAAAAAAAAGACATGCAATACCGCTTTTGATTCGCTGCCTTCGAAACAACAACAAACAGTCGTTAGGTGTGCCACATGAAAAGAAGCAGAACCCTGCTGTGCGCAAGTCTCATCCTGTCCTCCCTGGCGGCTCCGCTGGCCCAGGCCAAGGATCTGGTGATTTCCATCTGGGACGGTTACATGGCCCCGGATGCCCTGGATAAATTCCACACGACCACCGGTATCGAGGCTGACAAGTCGCTGCATGCCACCAACGAAGAGATCATGGGCAAGCTCATGGCCTCCGGTGGTGAAGGCTATGACGTCGTCTTCGTGTCCTCGCCCTTCGCCGAGATTCTGCAGAAGCAGGAGCTGCTGGCGGAGATCGATCCGGTCAAGGTGCCCAACCTGAAGAACCTCTACCCCGAGGCCCAGACACTGGCCTACGACGAGGGCAACCATTATTCGGTGCCCTACACCTGGGGTACCACCGGCATCTGCTACCGCTCCGACAAGCTGGCCCAGGCGCCATCGAGCTGGAGCGACCTGCTCGAGCCGAGTGAGGAAACCAAGGGCAAGCTGACGCTGCTGGCGACCGATCGCTGGTTGCTCGGGGCTGCTTTCCTGGCCAATGGCTGGAACGTCAACGAAGACGCTCCGGAGCATATCGCCAAGGTGCGCGATCAGTTGATCGCCACCAAGAAACGCATCCTCTCCTTCGACGACACCACCTTCTACTCCAAGCTGGCTTCTGGCGAGACGGTGCTGGCGCATGCCTGGGACGGCTGGTGCAACTACGGCACCCAGGCCAACGCCAGCATCAAGTTCGTGGTGCCCAAGGAAGGTTCCGACCTGTGGGTCGACACCATGGTGGTGATGAAGAGCTCGAAGAACCTCGACGCGGCCTACCAGTTCGTCAACTTCATGCTGGAGAAGGACAACCACGCCTGGGTCGCCGAGAACATCCTCTACAAGGTGCCCAACCAGGCCGCCATGGAAGGGCTGAGCAAGGAACTGCTGACGCAGTACCCGAACCTCACCACCACACCAGCCGAACTCGTCGAGCAGCAACTGCTACGTGACGTCGGTGGCTCCACGCAGAAAGCCTATACCCGGGCAGTGACCGAGATCATGGCCGCCCAATAACGGCTGCACGACTGCGGGGTTGCGTTCGTAGCCCCGCCATCCAAATCCGCTGCATACCACCTCATTGGCTTGGGGTTGGGGGAGCTACGCATGAGTGTTTTGCACGCTGACAGACGTTTGTCGGCCTGGCTGCTGCTGCCTGCGTTGAGCTGGCTGGCGCTGTTTCTGCTGGTGCCGTGCTTGCTGGTGCTGGTCTACAGCTTCTTCGAGCGCGGTGCCTATGGCGGCATCGACTACGTATTCACCTGGGAAAACTACCAGCGCGCGTTCGACCCGCTGTACCTGGATATTCTGCTGCGCTCGGCGAAGATCGCCGGGCTGGCCACCCTGTACGCCGTGCTGATCGGCTACCCGGCGGCCTACGCCATCACCCGGGCGCCGCAGCGCCGTCAGGCGGTGTACCTGTTCCTGGTGATGCTGCCGTTCTGGAGCAACTACCTGATCCGCACCTACGCCTGGATCGTCCTGCTCAACCGCAAGGGCCTGATCGCCAGCGTACTGGAGCCCATGGGCCTGTACAGCGAGCTGCTGGACATCCTGTACACCGAGAAAGCCGTGATTCTCGGCCTGGTGTACAACTACATTCCCTTCGTGATCCTGGCGATCTACTCCTCGCTGTCGCGGATCAATGGCGAGCTGTGGGAAGCCTCCCACGACCTCGGCGCCTCGGGCTGGACGACCTTCCGCCGCATCATCCTGCCGATGAGCGTGCCCGGTATCGCTGCCGGCGCGGTGTTCGTTTTCGTCCTCAGCATCGGCAACTTCATCACTGCCGATTTGCTCGGTGGCAAGCAGGTGCTGATGGTCGGCAACCTGATCTATTCGCAGTTCCTCACTGCGCGCGACTGGCCGTTCGGCTCGGCGCTGGCCTTCTTCCTCATCGGCATCATGCTCCTGTTGCTGTTCGCCCAGGCGCTGCTGTCGCGACGTGCCCAGGAGGTGCGCCATGCGTAATTCGTCTGGCCTGCTGCTCGGCAGTCACCTCTGGCTGGTGTATGCCTTCCTTTATGTGCCGATCCTGGTGCTGATCGCCCTGTCGTTCAACGCCAGTGGCTTGCCCACCGCCTGGGGCGGCGCCTCGTTCAAGTGGTACGGCGCGCTGTTGGCCAACCAGGCGATCCAGCATGCGGCACTGAACACGCTGATCGTTGCGGTGATCTCCACCGTTCTGGCCTGCCTGCTCGGCACGCTGTTGGCGCTCGGCGTCGAGCTGCGCGCGCATGCCAGCGGCAACCCGGCACGCAGCGCAGGGGTAGCCGATACCCTGCTGATGGCGCCGATGATCATCCCCGACATCGTCCTGGCCATCGCGCTGTTGAGCTTCTTCAACCTGCTGAAGATGAGCCTGGGTCTGCACTCGATCATCCTCAGTCACGTGGTGTTCAACATCGCCTTCGTCTGCGCGGTGGTGCGTACCCGCCTCAAGCACTTCGATTACTCGATCCTCGAAGCCTCCATCGACCTCGGTGCTAGCTGGCCGACCACCCTGCGCCGGGTGCTGCTGCCGGCGATCTTTCCGGGCGTGCTGGCGGGCGGGTTGCTGGCGTTCACCCTGTCGGTGGACGAATTCATCATCGCCTTCTTCAACGCAGGTGCCGGCAGCGCCTCGACCACTCTGCCGATGCAGGTCTACTCGATGATCCGCTTTGGCGTCACTCCCGAAATCAACGCGCTGGCGACCCTGGTGATGCTGGTCAGCTTCACTGCGCTGTTCGCTTCCCAGCGGCTCAACAAGGTGCAAAGCAAGCATGAAGACTGACAAAGCCCCGGTGCTGGTTCTGGACAAGATCAGCAAGAGCTACGGCCAGGGTCTGGCTGTGAACAATGTGTCGCTGAGCGTGCGCGAGAACGAATTCTTCGCCCTGCTGGGCCCGTCCGGCTGCGGCAAGAGCACGCTGCTGCGCATGCTCGCCGGTTTCGAGACGCCGACCTCCGGGCAGATCCTGCTCGATGGTCGCGACATCTCGCCGATGCCGGCCAACCGCCGTCCGCTGAACCTGATGTTCCAGTCCTATGCGCTGTTTCCGACCATGAGCGTGGCGGCCAACATTGCTTACGGTCTGGAGATGGAAAAGCTGCCCAAGGACGAGATCGCCCAGCGCGTCGAGGCCATGCTGGAGACCGCGCAACTGCGCGATCTGGCCCGGCGCCGTCCGGATCAGCTGTCTGGCGGCCAGCGCCAGCGCGTGGCTCTGGCCCGCGCGCTGATCAAGCGTCCACGCGTGCTGCTGCTCGACGAGCCACTCGGCGCCCTGGACAAGAAGCTGCGCGGACAGATGCAGCTGGAACTCAAGCGCCTGCAGCACGAAAGCGGCATCACCTTCATCGTGGTCACCCACGACCAGGAAGAGGCGCTGGTGATGGCCGACCGCATGGCCGTGCTCAAGGACGGCCAGGTCAGCCAGTGCGGTACGCCTGCCGAACTCTACGAGTATCCGCAGAACCGTTTCGTCGCCGACTTCATCGGCGTCAGCAACCTGATCGAGGCCCAGCGCCTGTCCGGCAACCAGGTCGAGGCTGGCGGCCAGACGCTGCGCATCGAGCCGACGGGCGAGGGGCTCAACGGTCAAGTGACCCTGGCCGTGCGCCCCGAACGCCTGCGCGTGCTGGGGGGCGGTGACAACGCCTGCGACAACCGCCTCGATGGTCAGGTGGTGGAGGTCGCCTACCACGGCCTGGACACCAACCTGCACGTGCGCACGCCGGTATCGAGCAAGCCGCTGATCGTTCGCGTGCCGAGCGCCGAACACGAATTTTCCGCCTTCACCTGTGGCATGCCGATCAGCCTTGGCTGGAACGCCGTGCATGCCCGTGTCCTGTCCTGCTGAATCACAAGAACAACGTTGGGAGTACCGAAATGAGTGAACGCAAAGTCATCGCCTTCTTCCCCGAGGCCGCCTACGGCCCGGCGCTCAACTCCGTGGGCATCGCCCAGGCCTGCGAGGCCCTGGGGCACAAGGCCGTGTTTCTGACCGACCCGGGCATGACCGGGGTCTACTCGGCCTACGGCTTCGAGGAGCACTACGTGAACATGTCCGAGCCGATGCCGGCGGACGAGATGGCGCGCTACTGGTCCGACTTCATCAATGGCCATATCCCCAACTTCGGCAAGGAGCCGATCGACCAGCTCGATAACTACGTCAAGGAGTGCTGGTCGGCCATCGTCGAAACCAGCAAGTGGGCGCAGAAGGAGTTGCCGGCGATTCTCGACCGCATCAAGCCGGATCTGATCTGCGTCGACAACGTCATCCTCTTCCCGGCCATCAAGCAGTACGGCAAGCCGTGGGTGCGCATCATCTCCTGCTCGGAGAACGAGGTCGAAGACCCGGATATCCCGCCGTATCTATCGGGCATGAGCATCGACGACAAGGCTGGGCATGCGCGCTTCCGCGCCAAGTTCGAGGAAGTCATCACACCGATCCATGACGACTTCAACCGCTTCCTCAACGAGTGTGGCGAGCGCCCTTATCCGCTGGGCACCTTCTTCGAAGAGTCGCCGTGGATGAACCTGCTGCTGTACCCGGATCCGGTCAAGTTCGAGCGCCGTTACCCGTTGCCGAGCCGCACCTTCCACTACCTGCAGGGCTGCGTGCGCCAGGACAAGCCATACGAGATCCCCGAGTTCCGCGCGAACAACGACAAGCCGCTGCTGTATGTCAGCTTCGGCAGTCTCGGTTCGGGCGACGTCGGCCTGCTCAAGCGCCTGATCGCCAGCATCGGCCAACTGCCGTACCGCGCACTGTTCAACGTCGGCGAGCATGTCAGTGAGTACAGCGACCTGCCGGACAACGTGATCGTCTCCAACTGGTACCCGCAGCCGTCGGTAATTGCTCAAGTCGACGCAGTCATCCACCACGGTGGCAACAACAGCTTCACCGAGTGCCTGTACTTCGGTAAGCCGGCCATCGTCATGCCCTATGTCTGGGACGGCCATGACAACGCCATGCGTGCCCAGGAAAGCGGCCACGGCTTCCGTATGCACCGCAGCAACTGGGAGCACGCCGAGCTGGCCGAGAAACTGGCGCTGTGCGTCGGCGACGCCGACATGAACGCGCGCCTCAAGCGCACCAGCGAGTACATGACCTCGCGCAAGGGCCCGCAAGACGCGGCCAACATTCTCGATGGAATCCTCAAAAATGCCTGAAGCCATCCTGCAATCCAGCGCGCCACGCATCGTCGGCGCGCGTGACTACGCCGATCTGGTCGACTGGGGTTACCAGTCCGATGCCGTCGCCGGGCAGTCGCATTCCAGCGGCCGCCTGCTGCACAAGGGCCCGGACAATCGCCCGGAAGTCGGCCTCTGGGTGTGCACGCCTGGCACTTGGAAGTTGTCCATTCCGCGTGACGAGCTGTGTCACTTCCTGTCGGGCGTGGCCATCTACCGCCGCGACAACGGCGAGGTGATCGAGGTTGGCGCCGACACCCTGGTGCTGTTCCCCGCTGGCTGGACTGGCGAATGCGAGGTCGTCGAGACCCTGCGCAATACCTACATGCTGGTCTGAACCGGCTGATTCTGCCGCGTCCATGTGGGCGCGGCTTCGTTTGAACAAAGTGAGTACACGACCATGACAACTCCCATCATCCGCCGCCCACTGGAAGTCACCGAGCTGAAGGACTGGGGCATCATCCCGACCATGCTCGAAGGCGAGTCGCACGTCAGCGGCGTGGTGCTGCACAAGGGCCCGAACGGTGAGTCCGAATGCGGCATCTGGCACTGCACGCCGGGCAAGTGGTTCTGCCATGTGACCAGCGACGAGTTCTGCCACTTCCTCGAAGGCCGTTGCACCTACGTGCACGAGTCGGGCGAAGTGATCGAGATCACCCCGGACACCGCCGCCTTCTTCCCCAAGGATTGGAAAGGGGTGTGCACCGTCCATGAGACGGTGAAAAAGGTCTACATGATCCGGTGATGACATGAATCCAGTCCTGACCTCTCAAACGGATGCCCGCGCGCAGATGCGCGAGGCCTTCGTCGCCGACCACTGGCATGCCGGGGTGCAACTGCAGGCGTTGCCGGCGGACGCTTCGGCGCGCCGCTACTTCCGCCTGGCGGGTGCCGACCTGCTGCTGATGGATTCGCCGCCGCAGTCCGAGCCGCTGCGGCCTTACCTGCGGGTTGCCGAGTTGCTGCGCGAACTGGGCCTGTCGGCGCCGCGCGTGCTGGCGGCCGACGAGGCGGCAGGGCTGGCCCTGATCGAAGATTTTGGCCACAGCACCTACACCCGTCTGCTCGCTGCCGGCCATGCCGAGGCGCCGCTGTATGAGCTGGCGGTGGATTGCCTGGCGCAGCTGCACGCGGCGCCGGCCGAGCAGGGCGCGGTGTTGCCGGCCTACGACGACAAACGCCTGGCCGACGAATTCGCCCTGTTCATCGACTGGTATGCACCGCTGCTGCTCGGGGCGGCGCCGTCCTCATCGCTACGTGCCGCCTACATGGGGCTGTTCGACGGCCTCTGTGACGACGCTGCGCAACGCCGTGAGGCACTGGTGCTGCGCGATTTTCACGTCGATAACCTGATGCTTTTGGACGGGCGCAGCGGCGTGGCTGCCTGCGGCCTGCTGGATTTCCAGGATGCCTTGCATGGTGCCTGTGCCTACGACCTGATGTCGCTGCTCGAAGACGCCCGGCGCGATGTGCCACGCGAACTGCAGGCGCAACTGCTGCAGCGCTACCTGGCGCAGCGCCCGGAGCTCGACCAGGCGGCGTTCATGGCCGATTACGCCGTGCTCGCCGCGCAGCGCCACGCCAAGGTGCTCGGCATCTTCGTGCGCCTGGGCCAGCGCGACGGCAAACTCGGCTACCTCGCTCACCTGCCACGGGTGCTGCGCCTATTCCGTGAGGCACTGGAACGGCCTGCACTGCACCCGCTGCGCGATTTCCTCGATTGCCACCTCGAAGGCTGGCGCGACGACCTTCCGGTCGCCGTGCTCGACGGCCTGCGTGGCCAATCTCTCTGACTTTGCAGGAACTGCCATGACCACCTTCAACTGCGACACCCCGCTGCGCTTCATCAACCCGGACTACCAGAGCCCGGCGACCCGCCGTCTGCGCGGCATCATCGACCCGGCCAGCCTGCAGCAGGTCGGCAGCATCGGCTTGTGCGAGCGCGAAGATGTCGACGCCGCGCTGGACGCCGCCAGCGCCGCCTACCTGCAATGGCGCAAGGTCGACGCGAAAAGCCGTGCGGCAGTGCTGCACCGCCTGGCCAACGCCATCGAACAGAACGAGGCGTGCAACCGCGAAGTGGCCCGCCTGATGACCCTGGAAATGGGCAAACCCTTCCCCGAGGCCATGGGCGAGCTGGCCAACTGCGCGCCGATCTTCCGTTACTACGCGGAGATGGCTCGTGACGAGGCCGGCAAGGTGGCCGGTACCACCCAGCTCGGCTCGTTCCAGCATGTGCGCTACGAGCCTTACGGCGTCAGCGTGCACATCATGCCGTTCAACTTCCCGATCCTGCTGATGTGCTGGACGCTGGCCGCCTCCCTGGCCGCCGGCAACGCCTGCATCGTCAAACCGGCCGAGAGCACCAGCCTGTGCACGCTGAAGTTCATGGAGCATTTCCGCGAACTGCCTGCCGGGCTGATTTCCTGCCTGCCGGGTGATGCGCAGACCGCGCAACTGCTGGTGCAGTCCGAGCGCACCCACGCGGTGGCGTTCACCGGCAGCGTTGCCGCCGGCAAGGCGGTGGCGATGGCCTGTGCCGAGCGGATGAAACCGGCGGTGATCGAGGCTGGCGGTAGCGACCCGATGATCATCAGCAAGCACGCACCGCTGGACGTAGCCGCCGCTGGTGCGGTGACCGCTGCCTTCCACCTCACTGGGCAGATCTGCACCTCGGCCGAGCGCTTCTTCGTGGTCGACGAGATTCACGACGAGTTCGTCGCCCGCTTCGCCGAACGCACCCGCCAGCTGCGCATCGGCCATGGCCTGGAACACAGCGAGATCGGACCGCTGGTCAGCCAGGCGGCGCGCGACAAGGTCATGCGCCTGGTCGACGACGCGGTGGCCAAGGGCGCCGAGGTGGTCTGTGGGGGGCGTATCCCGCCGCAGCACCAGGTCGGCTGGTTCTACGAGCCCACCATCCTCGCCGGGGTGACCGCCGAGATGGCGATCTTCCACGAGGAGTGCTTCGGCCCGGTGGCGGCAATCTGCAAGGTGGCCGACTTCGACGAAGCCGTGCGCCTGGCCAACGACTCGCCCTTCGGCCTCGGCGCCTCGCTGTTCTCCACCGACCTGGCCGAGGCCATGGAAGCGGCGGATCGTCTGGAAGCCGGCATGGTCTGGGTGAACAACCCGCTGATCGACAACGACGCGCTGCCGTTCGGTGGCTGGAAGATGTCCGGCATGGGCCGCGAGCTGGGCCGTCAGGGGCTGGATGCTTTCCGGCGCTCGAAGATGGTGATCATCGACCACCAGCCGCAGATCCAGTCCTGGTGGTATCCGTACGCCGACGACGCGTTCTACCGTGCCTGAGGAGGGAATGATGAGCGATCAAGCGCAGTTCCCCACCCTGGCGCTGATCCTGGCCGCTGGCCAGGGCACGCGCATGCGCTCCAGGCTGCCCAAGGTGATGCACGAAGTCGGTAACCGCCCGCTGCTTGGCCACGTTCTGGCCACCGCGCTGGAAGCCGGGGTCGAGCACCTGGCCGTGGTACTGGGGCCGGACAGCCCGGAGGTGACCGACTACGTCGAACGTGAGGCGCCGCACGCGCAGCATTTCGTGCAGCGTGAACGATTGGGTACCGCCCATGCGGTGCTGGCCGCTCGGTCAGCGCTGGCAGCACACGCCGAGGGTTGTGTGCTGGTGCTGTTCGGCGACTCGCCGCTGATCGGCACGCGGACACTGGAACGCCTGCGCCAGACCCTGATCGACGGCGCCGCAGTGGCAGTGGCCGGCTTCACCACCGCGCAGCCCGGCCCTTACGGTCGCTTGCTGGTGGAGGAGGGGCGCCTGCGTGCCATTCGCGAGGCCAAGGACGCCAGCCCGGCTGAGCTGGCCATCAACCTGTGCAATGGCGGCGTGATGGGCTTTCGGGCCGAACACTGCCTGGCGCTGCTGGAGCGCATCGGCAACGCCAATGCGCAGGGCGAGTTCTATCTGACCGATGCGGTGGAATTGGCCAACGCCGCTGGCCTCGCCGTGGTGGCGGTGGAAGTCGAGGAAGAGGAAATCATGGGGGTCAACGACCGCGAGCAACTGCATGCCGCCGAACAGGTGTTCCAGCGCCGTCGCCGCAGCAGTGCGATGCGTGAGGGCGTGACGCTGGCCGCCGCCGATACCGTATTCTTCAGTGCCGATACCGAACTGGCGGCCGATGTGAAGGTGGAGCCGTGCGTGGTCTTCGGGCCGGGCGTACGGGTTGGCCAGGGCGCTCGCGTGGCGGCCTTCAGCCGTCTGGAAAACATACGAATCGAAGCGGCCGAACGGGCCTGAGAGGAATAGCCGATGGATAGCTATCAGCATCTGTACATCGACGGACAGTGGACGCTGCCGGTCAAGGGCGGCAGCTTCGCCAGCATTGACCCGAGCGACGAGACGCTGCTGGCCCAGGTGCCGGCAGCGACTGCCGAGGATGTCGACCTGGCGGTTCGCGCCGCGCGCCGCGCCTTCGACGAAGGCCCCTGGCCGCGCATGTCCGGTGCCGAGCGCGGCAAGGTATTGCGCGCCATTGCCGCCGGTATCCGTCGCCGGCTGCCGCAACTGGCCGAGCTGGAAGTGCGTGACAACGGCAAGCCGTTGCCCGAGGCCGAGTGGGATCTGGGCGATGCCGCCGGCTGCTTCGAGTTCTACGCCGATCTCGCCGAAACCGCCGATGCGCAACCACGGCAGGACATCGCTCTGGCCGACGAGCGCTTCAGCTCCTGGGTGGAGCGCGAGCCGGTGGGCGTGGTGGGGGCGATCATTCCGTGGAACTTCCCGCTGCTGATGGCGGCCTGGAAGATCGCTCCGGCGCTGGCCGCCGGTTGCAGCATCGTGCTCAAACCCTCCGAGCTGACGTCGCTGACGGCGCTGGAACTGGCCGCCATCGTCCACGAAGCCGGTGTGCCGGCCGGGGTGTTCAATCTGGTCACTGGACTCGGGCCGGATGCCGGTGCACCACTGACCGAGCATCCGCTGGTGGACAAACTGGCCTTCACCGGCAGCGTACCGACCGGGCGCCGGGTGATGCAGGCTGCCTCGCGCGAGATCAAGAATCTGAGCCTGGAGCTGGGCGGCAAATCGCCCTTCATCGTGTTCGCCGACAGCGATGTCGCGGCCGCGGTGGAGTGGATCATGTTCGGTATCTTCTGGAACCAGGGCCAGGTCTGCTCGGCCACCTCACGAGTGCTGGTGCAGCGCGAGCTGTACCCGGCACTGCTGGAAAGGCTGGTCGCAGAGACGCAGAAAATCCGCATCGGCAATGGCCTGGAGGAGGGCGTGCTGCTCGGTCCGCTGGTCAGCGCTGGGCAATACGACAAGGTGTTGGCTGCCATCGACTCCGGCCGCAACAGCGGGGCGCGCCTGCTGCACGGCGGCGAACGACCGGCAGGGTTGGACAAGGGCTACTACCTGACGCCGGCGATCTTCGCCGACGTACCGACCGACAGCGATATCTGGCGCGAGGAGATCTTCGGCCCGGTGGTGTGCCTGCGTGCCTTCGACGACGAGGCCGAGGCCCTGCGCCTGGCCAACGACTCGCCGTTCGGCCTGGCCGCCGCAGTGATGTCGCGTGACCTGCCGCGTGCCGAGCGAGTGGCCAAGGGCCTGCGTGCCGGCATCGTATGGATCAACTGCTCGCAGCCGACCTTCACCGAAGCGCCCTGGGGCGGCTACAAGCAGAGCGGCATCGGCCGCGAGCTGGGCCAGTGGGGGTTCGACAGCTACCGCGAGGTCAAGCAGGTCACCCGCTACGACAGTGATCAGCCCTGGGGCTGGTACATCAAGTAAGTGGGCACTGGCTCTGCAGCAATCGATTGCACGCCGTTGTGCATGAGGTTGCTCAGAGCCTGTCGTAGGCGAAGGGTTGGGGATCGACCAGCGGCGTGCTGCCATCGATCAGGTCGGCCAGCAAATGGCCGGCGCCGGGAGCGATGCCGAAGCCATGGCCGGAATAGCCGGTGGAGAGAAACAGCCCTGGCAGCTTCTCGACCGGGCCGATCACCGGGATGGCATCCGGGGTGACGTCCATCACTCCGGCCCAGCTTTGCTCCACGCGCATCTGACGGAAGAAGGGGAAGGCGGCGGCCAGAGCGTCGCGCGCCTCGCTCAGGATGGCCGGGGAGGGCTGCGGGTCGAGTACCCGGCAGCGTTCGAAGGGGCTTGCGCTGTCCATGTCCCAACGGCGTGGCTGGCATAGCTCCTCGAAAAAACGACCGTCCAGGCGCAGGCGTACTTCACGAAACTGCTTGCCCAGTGCCGGGAGAAAATCGCCGAGGTAGCGAAAGCTGTCCGGTGTGATCGGCGCCAGGTTGCCGTTGCGCTGGGCAATCGTATAGCCACCGTCGGCGCGCTTGCGAAAGGCATAGCGGCTGGCGCCCACGGCCAGTTCCGGGCCGCCGGCCATCGGTGCGGTGCGCAGTACCGAGGCCACCACCTTCAGTTGCGGCAGGCGCAGATCAAGATTGGCGCAGAACAGCGTCGACCAGGCGCCACCCGCCAGCACCACCCTGCTGCAATGCAGTTTGCCTTGTTCGCTATACAGCCCACGAACTCGACCAGCCTGAATGTCCAAACCCCGCACCGCGCAACCCGTGACGATGCGCGCGCCCAGGCGTTGAGCGGCGCGGGCGATCACTGCACTGGCGCGGTGCGGTTCGGCGCGGCCATCACTCGGCGTATGCAGCGCGCCGCTCCATCCGGCGGCGGCTCCTTCCGGCATCACCCGCAGCAGATCGGCACCTTCGAGCAGGCGTGCCTGCACGCCATGGGCGCTGGCCGCCTGCAGCCAGTCCGCCTGCTGCTGCAACTGGCGCGGGGTTTCGCAGGCATAGAGCACGCCGCTGCGGCGAAAGCCCAGGTCTTCGCCGAGCTGCGTTTGCCAGGTGTCCCACAGGCGCAGGCTGGCCATGGCCAGGGGAATCTCCGTCAGGTCGCGGCCCATGCTGCGGCACCAGCCCCAGTTGCGCGAGGACTGCTCGGCGCCGATCAGGCCCTTCTCCAGCAGGGTGACGGCGATACCTCGGCGGGCCAGACAATAGGCCGTGCTGACGCCGATAATGCCGCCGCCGATGATGGCCACCTCGGTGCTTTCCGGCAGCCTGTCGCTGACCACCTGTTCAATCTGCGGATACATGCACGCTCTCCGGGACAGGGTGCGCCGCGCGCACCGAAGGAAGGTTCAGCGAGCATGCCCTGGCCGACGAGGCGTGCAATTTGCATCGCGCTGGTCGGTCATCCTTTATCAGTATGTGAGAAACACCATGAGTGGCACCCAGACCCTGGAGCGAGCGTTCCTGCTGTTGCGTGTCATCGCTGCCGCCGGTCAGCAGGGCGCCAGCCTGGCCGAGTTGCGTGAGGCAGCTGACTGCTCGCAGGCTACTGCCTATCGTCTGCTGCAGTACCTGCGCCGCCAGGGTTTCGTGCGTGGCGCAGTGCCGCGCGGGCGCTACGTGCTCGGCTATGAACTGTTCGCCCTCGGCGCCCAGGCCGGCAACGCCAGCGCCCTGCGTGAACGGGCGCGACCGGTGTTGCTGCGCCTGGCGCAGCGTTTCGGCGACAGTTTCTTTCTCCTGGTGGCGGACGGTCACCAGGTGTTGTGCCTGGACATGCTGGCTGGCGAACTCCCGGTGCAGAGCTACAGCGGCGCAGTAGGTGGGCGCATTCCCATGGGTGTCGGTCAGGCTTCGCAGGTGCTACTGGCCTGGCTCGGTCGCAGCGAGCGCAACGACATCCTTGCCCACAACGCCGCGACCCTGCGCCTGGACTACGGTCTGGAGGTGGAACGCATCACCGCCAGCCTGCCCAGCGTAAAACGCCTGGGCTATGCCAGCGGCCTGGTCGATAAACGCCTGCCGGGCTACACCGGCCTGGCCGTACCGATCCTCGATGCCTGCGGGCAGCCACTCGGGGCACTCAGCTGTGCGCTGGCGCGGCCGCGCATGACCGATGCCAGAAGACAGGCGCTGGCGCAGGCGATGAAGGAGCAGGCACAGCGCTTGGTAGTGGCGTTGGAGCAGTAGAGGAGAGAGGCCGGTTCAGTGATCAGCAGGATGACCTGATGCACAGCTAGCTGCCTCCTGTCAGGGATATGGGGTGCGTATCGGTCTGACCCGCTTCGTAAGCTTTGGCCGGTGGGCAGCGAAACACTATGTGGTGCTCGTGGCCATCGTCCAGCAGTGGGCACTGAATGCCGTCTATCGGCACGCCGTCCAGGCTGAGCGACGTTGTATCCCCAGCCTGTTGCAATACCTCTATCCGATACAGCGTCGAGCCGAAGCGGTAGTCCAGGCTGAAACCGGGCCAGTCAGCAGGCAGCAGCGGTTGCAGGCGCAGGCTGTCGGCACTGCGTTGCAGGCCTAGCAGCGATTCGATGATCAGCCGGTACATCCAGCCGGCAGCCCCGGTATACCAGCTCCAGCCGCCACGCCCGGCATGCGGCGCCATGCCGTACACATCGGCGCTGACCACATAGGGTTCGACCTTGTACCGGGCTATCGCTTGTGCGCTGCTGTGGCCGACCGGGTTGATCAGGCGCAGCAGTTCCCAGGCCCGTGCGCTGTCACCGAGATGGGCGAAGGCCATGCTTGCCCACACGGCGGCGTGGGTGTACTGGCCGCCGTTTTCGCGTACGCCCGGCACGTAGCCCTTGATATAGCCAGGGTCCAGTGAGCTCTTGTCGAACGGTGGGTCGAGCAGTTGCACCAGGCCTGGATCGCGGCGCAGCAAGTGGTGCTCCAGGGCGTCCATGGCGCTGCGTTGGCGTTCTGCTGAGGCGGCGCCGGATAGCACCGACCAGCTCTGGGCAATGGAGTCGATGCGGCATTCCTGGTTGCTCGCCGAGCCCAGCGGCGTGCCATCGTCGAAGTAGGCGCGGCGGTACCAGGCGCCGTCCCAGCCGTGTTCTTCCAGGCTGTTGCGCAGGGCGGCGGCCTGTTCCGTGCAGTGCCGGGCGAACTTCGCATCGTTCTGCATGAGCGCGACAGGGACGAACTGCCGCAGTACTTCGTGGAGGAAGAAGCCCAGCCACACGCTTTCGCCAAGGCCCTGTTCACCGACCCGATTCATGCCGTCGTTCCAGTCGCCGCTGCCGATCAGCGGCAGTCCGTGGATACCGCGGCGTAGGCCATGTTCGATGGCTCGAACGCAGTGCCGATAGAGGCTTTCGCGCAGACACGAGCGTTGGGGCAGGTCGTAATAGGATTCTTCGCCGGCATTCAGCGCGCGGCCTTCGATGTAGGCCACCTGCTCATCGAGCACGCTGCGGTCGCCGCTCATCTGTACATAACGACTGGTGGCCAGGGGCAGCCACAGGTAGTCGTCCGAGCAGCCAGTACGCACACCTCGATCCAGCGGCGGATGCCACCAGTGCTGCACATCGCCTTCACCGAACTGGTGGGCCGCGCACAACAGCAGGTGCTGGCGGCTGGCGTGCGGGCTGGCGTGGATCATCGCCATGCTGTCCTGCAACTGGTCGCGGAAGCCGTAGGCGCCGCCGGACTGGTAATAGCCGCTGCGTGCCCAGAAGCGGCTGGCGATCACCTGGTACATCAGCCAGCCGTTGGCCAGTACATCGATGGCCGGCTCGGGCGTGCGGATGCGGATCGTGCTCAGAGTCGCACGCCAGTGCGCGCGCACCTGTTCCAGGGCCTTGCTGGCTGCGTCGCTGCCGCGAAAGCGCTGAACCAGTTGCGCGGCGGCCGTGGCGTTGAGCCCGGCGCCCAGGCGGAAGATGATTTCCTGGCTGTCGCCATCGGCGAGTTCGAAGGCGACCTGGATCGCCGCGCAAGGGTCGAGGCCGCCACCGCTGCGCCCGGACAGGCGCGGCCTGGCCAGCGCCGCCGGGGCGTTCAGGTTGCCGTTGCGGCCGAGAAATTCGCTGCGGTCGCCACTGACGCTACGCGCTGGCGAGTCGACATCGAAGAACGCCACCCGACCGGGAAAGTCGATGGAGTAGGCATTACGGGCGAACAATGCGCCACTGGCCGGATCCTGCTCGGTGACCACGTGCAGGGCCGATTTCTCGCGCAGGTCGCCGAGTACCCAGGCCACGTAACCGGTGGCGGACAGACGCCGCTCGCGGCCCGAGCGGTTGCGGATTATCAGGCGTGAGAACTTGATTGCGGCATCCAGCGCCACGTATACCCACAGCTCGCTGTGGATGCCGTCCTCCTCGTGCTCGAAGACGCTGTAGCCGAAGCCGTGGCGGGTGGTATAGGCGCCCTTGCCGGGGCGCGGCAGCGGCGTTGGCGACCAGTAGTGGCCGCTGTCGTCGTCGCGCAGGTACAGCGCTTCGTCGCTGGCGTCGCCGACCGGGTCGTTGTGCCAGGGGGTCAGGCGATACGCATGGGCGTTCTCGCTCCAGGTGTAGGCGCCGCCGCTCTCGCTGATCACCGTACCGAAGTCGGGATTGGCCAGCACGTTGGACCAGGGCGCCGGTGTGCTCGTACCCTCGGCCAGGTGGATCAGGTATTCGCTGCCATCGGCGCTGAAGCCGCCGTAGGGGTTGCCCAGCAGCAGCGAGGGAGGGTCGGCGGTTGGGCTGGGCGGCCGGCTGCGGGATGTACGCATCCGCAGTGGGTCGAAGCGTGGCAGCGCCGGCTCGCTGACATGCCGATGCACCTGCTCGGCCAGGCTGCCATTGCCGTCGCTGAGCACCAGGCGCGCCACGGCGAGCATCAGCAGGCGGTCCTCGTTCGACAGCTGCTGGGCCGGGCGGACGAAGATGCCGCCAGGGCGGTCGACCATATGCGCCTCGCTGCCGGAGGTGACCAGCGCCATGATCAGATCCTGCAGTTGCTGGCGGTAGCCGGCCTGATCCTCGTTCCAGATCACCAGATCCAGGGCCAGGCCTTTCTGCCGCCAGTAGGCGTGGGCCTGTACCAGTTGCCGCACCAGTTCGATATTGGCCGCATCGGCGATCTGTACCAGGACGATCGGCAGGTCGCCGGAAATCGCCTGGCCCCAGAGGTCGGACTGGTTGCGCTGATTGCCGCTCAGCACGCTGGCGTCGGCGCGCAGCGCAGCATTGGCGTAGAGGATCGAGGTGGCCATCTGCTCGAACAGGCGGGCGTCGGCCTGCGTGGCGTTGAGCTGACGCAACTGCACCTGGCTGTGGGTCCAGGCCAGGCCGAACACGCGGTCGGCCAGGTGGCGGTCGCGGTATTTGTTGATCAGTTGCAGGCAGCCTTCGCGGCTCTCGCCGATGCCGGTGACCAGATCGATGATGGCGGTCTGACCGGGTTCCAGGCTGATGCGGCAGCGGATCGCCACGATCGGGTCGAGCACCGAGCCGGCGCTGCCGGACAGGCTGTCGACGCCGGCATCCAGAACCGCCGGGCGGGCCGTGCTGCGGCCGCGGCCGATAAAGCGGGCGCGGTCGGTTTCGTAGGAGATCGCGTCGATATCCACATCGTGGGCAGCCAGCAGATGACACATCCATGGCACCTGTTCCTGGCTGGAGCGCGGCCGCCGGCTACACAGGATCGCCTGCAGTTCCGGCAGCAGTTCGCTCTGCACGAACAGCTTGCTGAAGGCCGGGTGCAGGGCATCGGCGATGGCCGGGGAGAGCACCACTTCGGCATAGCTGGTGAGTTCCAGGCTGCGTCGTACGCGGGCCCGGTTGGTCAGGTGCAGGCGGCGCAGTTCGATGTTGTCCTCGGGTGAGACGACGATCTCGGTGTGACAGTCGAAGTCGCGCTCGCGGACGCGGAATTCGGCACGGGCGTCGGTGAAGATCGCCTCGTAGCCGGCGCTGTGGCGCAGCGTCGGCTGGTGCGCGGCCGACCAGAAGTCGCCGCTGGCGACATCGCGCAGGTAGCAGAACATGCCCCAGTGGTCACGGCTGATGTCCTCCTGCCAGCGTGTCACGGCGGTGCCGTCGCAGCGGCTGTAGCCGCCGCCGGCGCTGCTGAGCATGACGTGATAATGACCGTTGGACAGCAGCTGTACGGCGGGGCGGCGTCGATCCGGGTCGGTGAATACCCTGAGCTTGGTCTCGGTCAGGCGCACGGCGGCGTCGGCAGCGGATGAGTGGGCGGCATGCCGGTACTGCGCAGCGGCTTTCGGGACGCGTTCCTGCAGCAGCAGGGCGGTGGCCTGGAACTGCGGATCGGATTCGAAGCGCCGCTGCATCGGTTGATCCAGCAGCACATGGGCCAGTGCCAGCAGGCTCATGCCCTGGTGGTGGGCCATGAACGAATGGATCACCGCTGCGTTCTGTCCGCGTGGCAGGCGTGTCGGCGTGAAGTCGACTGCCTCGTACAGGCCGAATGTGCCGCTCAGGCCCAGCTTGGCCAGGCGCTGCAAGTTGCGGCAGGCGGCCTGTGGCTCGACCATCAGGGCCAGGGCCGAGGCATAGGGGGCGACCACGCGGTCTTCGCCGAGCCCGTGCTTGAGGCCCAGGCCGGGGACGCCGAAGGCGCGGTACTGGTAGTTGAAGTGGGCGTCCTGGGTGTTGTAACCAGACTCGGACACGCCCCAGGGCAGGCCCAACTGGTTGCCGTACTCGATCTGCCGGGCCACGGCGGCGCGGCAGGTCTGGTCGAGCAGGGTGCCGGGATAGTTGGGCATCACCAGCATAGGCATCAGGTACTCGAACATCGAGCCGGACCAGGACAGCAGTACCGGCACGCCTGCACTGCTGGTGAGCAGGCGGCCGAGGGTGAACCAGCCCTCCTGGGGCAACTGGCCCTGGGCGATCACCACGAAGTTGGTCAGCCGTGCTTCGGAGGCCAACAGGTCGTAGTAGGCCGCGTCCAGGCGATCCTTCTCGGCGTTGTAGCCGATGGAGAACAGGTCGCGCTGCGGGTCGTAGAGAAAACCGAAGTCCATCTGCGCCAGTTCACCGGCTTGCCGGGCGAGGTGTTTGGCGCTGGCGATGCGCTCGCCGGCGCGGTGCTGCACCGCTTGCACCTGGGCCTGGTCGGCGGCGGGCCATTGCCTGCTGTCCAGTTGCGTGAATTGCTGCCAGGTCGTCTGTGCCGGCTGCTCGCCTGCACCTGTAGGTGGCAGACGAAATGGGGCGAGCTCGTCATGCAGGTCTTCAATCTGCGCCAGCAATGCCTGCAGCCAGCGCTCGCTCTCGCTGTCGTGCGTCGGCCGCAGGTTCTTGTCCAGCAACTGGACGTGGCCGAGCAGGCGTTGCAGCTCTTGGCAGGCCGTATGCAGATCCTGCGTGGCCTCTGTCTGTGCGCTGTGCAGGTCGTTTTGCAGTTCGCGCAGCAGCTGTTCGCCGAGGTGCTCTGCAATCATGGCCTCGCGCAGCAAGACGAGGGTATCGGCGAGGCCGGCGAACATCCGCGGGTGGAGCAGAGGCTGGCTCGCCAGCTCCAGCAGGCCGGGGCGCAGGGTCAGCAGCAGGCCGGCCAGGTTGCCGCTGTCTACCGTCGACACATAGTGCGGGGGCAGGGGCTGCAGGGTCTGGGTGTCGTACCAGTTGAAGAAGTGCCGGCGGTGGCGCTCCAGGCCGGCCATGCTGCTCAGCGAGCGATCGAGGCGCAACAGCAGCCTGCCGGCGCTGAGGTAGCCGAAATCGTAGGCGGCCAGGTGTGACAGCAGGGACATGCCCATGTTGGTGGGCGAGGTGCGCTGAGCTACCACCAGGCTCGGTTGCTCCTGGATATTGTCGGGCGGCAGCCAGTTGTTCTGTGGGCCGACGTGCTGGTCGAAGAAGGCCCAGGTCTTGCGCGCCAGGCTGTGCAGGAAACGCAGTTCCTCGGCGGAAGGTTCGAAGCGTGTTCGTGCCCTGGGCTGGCTCAGCCGCCAGGCGATGGCCGGGCTGGTCAGCCAGAGCAACAGGAACGGGCTGGCCAGGGCCAATGTCGCGGGGGCGAACAGCAGTAGTGTGGCGCAAGCCAGAGCCAGGCCGGGGGCGATCCACATCAACCGGTACAGGCCAGGAAGATCATTACGGCTGCTGCGCTCCACCTCACGCGAGGGGCTCCATTGCAACAGGTGGCGCCGGCTGATGAACATGCGCCACAGGGTGCGGGCGATGGCGTCCAGGCTGAGCAGGGCCTCGAAGGGCAGCCACGCCAGTGCCAGCAGCGCGCGGCCGAAATGCAGCCTGGCCGTGCGCCAGGTGGCTTGCAGATGTTGGCCGAGCGAGATGTCATGGGCTTTGCGCAACAGATCGAGCAAGGCACCAAGCAGGGGTTGCGCCAGCAGCAGTGCGAGTATGGCGAGAGTCCAGAGCAGGGCCTGGTCGATGGCGAACCAGCCCCATAGCAGCAGCGTCAGCGTGGCGGCGGGCTCCAGGCTGCGGCGCAGGTTATCGAAGATCTTCCAGCACGCCAGGGCGTCGAGGCGATTGCGCTGTAGGCCGCCCGATGCGGCGGGCGTCCACGGCAGCAGCCAGGGCAGCAGTTGCCAGTCGCCGCGGATCCAGCGGTGCCGGCGCTTGCAGTCGGCGCTGTAACTGGCCGGATGCTCCTCGTACAGTTGCACGTCGCTGAGCAGGCCGGAACGAGCGTAGCAGCCCTCGATCAGGTCGTGGCTGAGGATGCGGTTGTCCGGGAGAGAACCGTGCTGCGCCTGCTCGAAGGCATCGACGGCATAGATGCCCTTGCCGATGAATGAGCCGTTGTGGAACAGATCCTGATACACGTCGGAAACGGCGCGGGTGTAGGGATCGATCCCGGCGTCGCTGCCGAACAGCTGGGCATAGGGCGAACGGGCGGTGCTCGGCAGGCTGATGCCCACCCGTGGCTGGAGGATGGCGTAACCGCTGCTGATGCGCCGCCGTATGGGATCGAACTGCGGCTGGTTGAGCGGGTGGGCGAGTGCGCCAATCAGTTGCCGGGCGACGTCCCGCGGCAGCTGGGTGTCGGTATCCAGGCTGATCACGTAGTTCACCCGGGGCAGGGTGGCGATGTCGCCGACGATCAGCGCGAATGCTTCCAGGCCGCGGCCGCGCAGCAGCTCGTTCAGCGCGGCAAGTTTGCCGCGCTTGCGTTCATGGCCCATCCACACGCCTTCGGCGGGGTTCCAGCGGCGTGGCCGATGCAGCAGGTAGAAACGGTCGGCGCCCACCGGCGGGTACTTGCGGTTGAGCGCCTCGATCGACTGGCGGGCCAGCAGAAGCAGGGCGGCATCCTGTTCCAGCACCTCACTCGGCGCATCCATGAAGTCGCTGAGCAGGGCGAAGTGCAGGCAGGCGTCGCGATTGGCCAGATAGCGCACCTCCAGACCCTCGACCAATTCCTTGATATCGC
Organism: Pseudomonas mendocina; assembly: GCF_003008615.1. Lineage (NCBI taxonomy): Bacteria > Pseudomonadati > Pseudomonadota > Gammaproteobacteria > Pseudomonadales > Pseudomonadaceae > Ectopseudomonas > Ectopseudomonas mendocina. The sequence goes on along the minus strand of NZ_CP027657.1, from coordinate 746,030 downwards.
GCGCGCTGCCGATCAACGTGGGCACTACCACCAACGTGCGCGCCTGCTCGGGTATGCCGCGGCTGTAGTCCAGGCGCGGCAGGATGTGCGGGGTCACGGTCAGGGTCACCAGCCGGTTCAGCAAACCCAGGGCCAGGCTACTGGTCAGCAGCAGGATCGGTAGACCGAGCAGGAGCGCCAGGCCGTCGCTCAGGCCGCTGGCCTGGGCAGCGGCGAGGAAGGGCCAGGCCAGCGCCAGGCTGAGAAGCAGCGCCGGGACGAGGAAGAAGGCCAGTGGGGCACGGCGCAGCAGACGTTGCCAGGCCTCGGCGAAGGGGATACGGGCTTCGAGGCGCTGCTCCAACTCGACCAGCCCCTGACCCAGCAGATAGAAACCGATGTGAGTGCCGATGCCGGTGCCGGCAGCGGCTGCCAGGTCAACGGCGGCACGGGCTACCGCTTCTTCCGCGTGCTCGCAGTTTCTGGCCAGGCGTTCGACCACGTGGCGGTAGTGGTCGCGGGTGGCGAAATCCATAGTGGGGTAGATCTGCGCCGGGTCTTCATTGAGTACCTGCTCGACCCTGCTCATGTCTTCGACGAAGCCGCGCCAGTCGACGGCAGACAGCTGGCGCAGGCTGTTGATGCTGTTGCTGATGGACACCTGTTCGGCGGCCTGCTGCTGGGCATCCAGTTGCACCAGACGCTCGATGTTCAGCCCGTCTTCGCTGAGCGTCTGTTCGATCCAGGTCAGCGGCAGGATCAGTGCGGCGCTCTGGCCCTGCAGGCGCCTGGCCAGTTCGGCAACGAACGAACTGGTCAGCGGTGGTTGTGAACGGGCCATGTCGGCGACAGTCAGCAACACGCTCTTGGCGTCACGCTCGGCGGTTTCCTGCAGGCGGTCGGCCCAGTCGTTGGCCAGGTTGCGATCATCCCAGTTGGCCATCACTCGTGATGCCACGCGGCGCAGGTTCTCGATCAGCGCCAGGCGCAGCATGATCGGGATCGCCCACAGTTCGCCAAGGGCCAGCGGCGTGACCGACTGGTAGGCGGCGATGAAGCGTCTCAGGCTCTCGCTGTCGACCCGTCCGTCACCGTGGGAGATGGTTTCCAGGGCGATGTCGTAGACCCGCGGCAAACCGCGTGAGGGGCCGTCCGCCAAGCGTGGTAGCTCGCGGCTGTAGCTCCGCGGCAGGTGCTTGCGCGCCGTGCGGATCTGCTCTTCGATCAGGTAGAAGTTGTCCAGCAGCCATTCCGCTGCCGGGGTGGCGCGGCGCGTGATCGGCGGTACCTCGCCGAGCATGGCGCAGCTGTGCACCAGTAGCGCTTCGTTGTCGTCCAGGCGTCCCAGCAGAGTTGCGCTGGCTGGCCGTGGGCTGAGTTGGTGCTGCCTGGCCAATTGACGGCCATGGTTAGCCATCTGCTCGGCGCTGAACAGTTCGGCACGCAGGATGGGTTCGTAGGTGAACTTGCGCGTTGCACTACGTGAGCGTATCAGGCGGTGGAACCAGGTTCTGGGCATTGTGTCCTTGGCCGGCCACGCTAGTTTCCGGCGGCCTGCAGGAGCGCAGAGGGAGCAACGGGGTGGGCGTGGCTCAGGTAGTCAGTGTGCATGAAGCCTCTGGCAGGGTCTGTCCGCTAGCGCACATAGCGTCTAGGCGTGGTGACTTCCTGGTTTGGCTATCCACACCAGCAGCATGAGACCCGCGACGGCCGAGAAGACCGAGGCCGCGAAGATGCCCAGCTTGGCGCTGTCGATCAGATGTGCGGGAAATGCCAGGTTGGCGATGAACAGGGCCATGGTGAATCCGATACCCGCGAGCAGACCGCCACCGGCGATCAATCGCCAATCGAGATCGAGAGGCCGTGCGGCGACGCCCAGGTAGACGGCCAGCCAGCTGAAGACCAGGACGCCAATGGGTTTGCCCAGTGCGAAACCGATGAATACGGCCAGGGTGACGGAGTTGCCAATCTCCGCCATGGACAGCGGCAATCCGGCATTGGCAAATGCAAACAGGGGCATGATGACGAAACCGACCCAGGGGTGCAGGCCAAGCTCCAGTCGCTCGACGGGGGACAGGGCTTCACGCGCGGCGATCTCGGCTGCAAGCAGGGTCTGGCGATCCTTGGTTTCACCGCTTCCCTCACCACTGCTGGGATGAGCGACGACCTGGCTCAGGATCGCGTACAAGCGCTCATCGCTGACCCAGCGGCGTGCCGGCGTCATCAGCCCCAGAATCCCCCCGGTGATCGTTGCATGTATGCCGGATGCATCCACTGCAATCCAGATGAGCCCTCCGACCAGAAAATAGAGCCTGAAGCTGCGGATGCCGGCTCGCGACATGCCGTAAACGACCGCCAGACCTCCTGCAGCCAATATCAGCATTTCCCAGGAGATATGTTCGCTGTAGCCGATGGCCACGACCAGGATTGCACCGATGTCGTCAACGATGGCCAGTGACAGCATGAATACGCGCAGGCTTTGCGGAATGCGTGAGCCCAGAAGCGCCAGACACCCGATGACGAATGCGGTATCGGTGGCCATGACGGTGCCCCAGCCATGCTGGCCGGGCTGGCCCTGCTGCAAGCCCCAGTACAGGGCGGCGGGCACGACCATGCCGCCGAGGGCTGCCGAGATCGAGAGTGCGGCCATGCGTGCATTGTTCAGTTCGCCCAGCACCAGTTCCCGCTTGAGTTCCAGGGCGACCAGGAAGAAGAACAGCGTCATCAGGCCGTCGTTGATCCAGCCTTTCATCGAGCGTGTGTAGTCGAACGAACCGAGTCGAAAGCCGCCCTGGGTTTCCCACAGAGCCAGAAACGACTGCGCCCATGGCGAGTTGGAGAGAACAAGGGCGGCGATGGTGAACAGCAGGAGCACGCCTGCGGCTGCCGATTCGATATGCAGGAACCGAGACAATGGTCTGGCCAGTCGGTCGACCATCACCTTGGGCAATTGAATGGCTGCCCTATCGGCCAGATGATCCTGGCTCACGATAGCAAGTGTCCGAAGTATCTGGTGACTTCGTTGGGGGCTGGCATCGATACCCTACCTTGAGCGCATGGCAAGTTCGGCCGGGCGGCTGATCAGTTTAGGGGGATCGTTGCCACCGTCTGTTCGATAGCGCACAGAGCAGGGTGTACAAGGGCGTATGGTGTAACGACCTGTTGTTATCTTTCTAGAGAGGTCATATATGGGGACGACCACCATGCCCCAGCAAAATCACCTGCTCGCCGCCTTGTCGAAGGAGGTGCAGGATCGGCTTTTTCCTCATTTGGAGCACGTGGAGTTGCCACTGGGCAAAGTTCTCTACGAGTCCGGCGATACCCTGCGTCATGTGTATTTCCCCACCGACGCCATTGTCTCACTGCTGTATGTAATGGAGAGCGGTGCCTCGGCTGAGATTTCCGTGGTGGGCAATGAGGGACTAGTGGGGGTGGCCCTGTTCATGGGGGGGGAAAGCACTCCAAGCCGCGCTATCGTACAGAGTGGCGGGCATGCCTATCGTCTGCTGGGGCAGCGCCTCAAAGATGAATTCAATCGGCATGGTGAATTGCTGGTTTTGATGCTGCGTTACACCCAGGCGCTGATCACTCAGATGGCACAAACCGCTGTTTGCAATCGGCATCACCAGATTGATCAGCAACTTTGTCGATGGCTGCTGTTATCACTCGACCGTCTTCCTGACAACCAACTGACCATGACTCAGGAGTTGATCGCGAACATGCTCGGGGTTCGTCGTGAGGGGGTGACTGAAGCCGCAGGAAAACTGCAGCGTCAGGGAGTGATCGAGTACAGCCGAGGGCACATCACCGTTCTGGATCGCCAGAAGCTGGAGCAACTGAGTTGCGAGTGCTATGCCGTGGTCAAGCGAGAAACCGACCGTCTGCTGCCCTACGTGCCACGGCATCAAACCACGTGAGTGTCGGGAAATTCCGCGCTGCTCTGGTGAACGGAGGGCGTTGCGGGCGCACATTGCGTGGCGCGGGGTTGCTCAACGCGGATCATGCGCAGTGCCAAAGGTAATACCGTGTCAGGCGTGAGTGTCCAGGCTATCGCCGACGACAGGCGAGGTTGAGTAAACCGGCGAGGTGGAGGCCGGTGCTGGTGCGGGTGTCACGCGACTGCCCTGAGAGACTGCGCCAGCCTGATCGTCTTCTGTCGTGTTGTCTGTTGGTGCATTTGGTTCGGCAGTGCTGGCCGACTCGGTGTGCTTTTCCTCGAGCGATGCGGCAATCTCTTCTCCGGCTTCCCGGATTGCCTGCGCATCTTCGCTCGACGCTTCGAGGATCTTCGATTTCTCCTCCTGTTCGGCCATGTCGTTGACGGTGTTCAGGGTGTCCTTGCTGGCTTTCTCCAGCGGCCTCAGCATCCTTTCCTTGGTCAGTGGATCAATATTGGGATCGTTGCGAATGTCCTGCATTCTGCGGGACGTTTCCACCATTGCATTCAGCAGTCCGCCGTCCATGCCCGGCACACCCTGCGCCTTGGCGAGAGTGGACGAGCCGCCGACCTTGATTGCGCTGAACGAGGTCGTCAGTGCTGTGCGCGCACCGTCTGCCTCCTGTGTGGAACTGGCCCGCTGTGACTTGGCGGTGTCAGTGGTATGGGGCACTGCATTGGCAGGGAAGGACGGGATTCTCATGGCGCTCTCCTGAGACGGCCGAAATCTGAAATGGAGCTTGATCCGGGTAGCGAAAGCTTGTGTGCAACACTCCGGCTATGCCTGCAGCCAAAGTCTTGTGGCCTTGGCGCCCCGATCCGATGGATTCCTTGGTTGTAGGACCGTAAATTAGGTGAGCCTTGGCCTAGTGGACAGGTGCAATAACCAATCGGATAACTGGGACAGTTTTCATGGAGCTAGAGCACCTGACGCCCTCTCGGGAACACGACGCGCCGATCTACCTGCAGCTTTACCGCCGTTACCGGGAGGCAATCGCCAGCGGCAAACTCAACCCAGGCGACCGAGTGCCGTCCGTGCGTAGCCTGGCCAGCGAACTGAACCTGGCGCGTGGTACGGTCGAAGTGGCCTACCAGATGCTGGTGAGCGAGGGCTACTTCACGACGCGCGGCACTTCCGGCACCGTCGTTTCTCCCCACCTGGATGGCCTGGCAGAGCCTGGCCACGCGACGCCGCTCGCTCCCGCCCCGTCGCCAGCTTCCAGCCTGAGCCATTCGAGCAGCGAGGTGCTGTCGTTCCAGCTCGGTTTACCGGCGTTGGATGCGTTTCCGCGCAAAGCCTGGGTACGCCTGACCGGGCGCCGCCTTCGCTCCCTGGATACCGCCGCCATGACCTACCCCGATGAGACGGGATATGAACCACTGCGGCGGGCCATTGCGACCTATCTGGGAATATCACGCGGTATCGCCTGCTCGCATGAACAGGTCTTCGTCACGGCGGGTTATCGCGGGGCGTTGGAGCTCGTGTGCCGCACGCTGCTGCAACCTGGCGACCTGGGCTGGTACGAGGAGCCTGGCTACCTGCTGGCCCGGCAGTTCTTGCAGCAGGCAGGCATGCGCCTGGAGCCGGTGCCGGTCGATGAGGAAGGACTGAACGTGGCGAGTGGTCAGCAGCGTGCCGCCGACGCCCGTTTCGCCGTGGTTACCCCCACACACCAGAGCCCGACTGGCGTTGCGCTGTCGCTGCCGCGCCGTCTGGAGCTGCTGGACTGGGCGAGCCGACGCAGCGCCTGGATCATCGAGGACGACTACGACAGCGAGTTTCGTTACCACGGCCGCCCGCTGCCGGCACTCAAGAGCCTGGATCGCGATGGTCGGGTGCTCTACACCGGTACCTTCAGCAAGGTACTGTTTCCCGGTTTGCGCTTGGCTTATCTGGTGGTGCCTGCCAGTCAGGTCGACACCTTCAGAACGGCAGCGCACCAGTATCCCAGCGCTGGCTCGATCCTGTCGCAGGCCATGGTCGCCGACTTCATGGAGCAGGGGCACTTCACCCGGCATCTTCGCAAGATGCGGACTCTGTACGCGCAGAGGCATCAGTTTCTGATCGATGCGCTGACCCAGACGATGGGACAACGCCTGTACGTTTCGCCGCAGGCCGGCGGTATTCACGTGCTGGCCTACCTGAATGGTCGCAGCGACGACCAAACCCTGGCCAAGGCCGCCAGAGGCAACGGTCTTGCAGTGCATGCCCTGAATGACTGGCGAATGCACGGTGCAGGGCAGGGCGGGTTGCTGATGGGCTTTGCCAACTTCAAGACGGCCGAAGAAACCGCGATCTCGGTTCGTCAACTCGAAACCCTGTTCAGCCGTTAGCCGAGGTCGCAGCAGTCGTCGAGCATCGAAACGCCCATCGATTGGTAACCCATGGCCAGGCGCAAAGTGGATGTGGCCAAGACTATTGGCCTGCCAGCAGCTCGGCAGGGCTTCTGAGGAAACGCTTGCGGAAGGCTGCTGGTGAAATGCCGACACGCTGACAGAACAGGCGGCGGAACGAGTTGCTGTCCTCGTAGCCCACGCGACTGGTGATCACCTCGAAGTTCAGGCGCGTGGTTTCCAGCAGTTCCTTGGCCTTTTCCAGGCGCAATGCCTGGAGGTAGGCCAACGGGGTATGGCCGGTGGCGTCCTTGAAGCGGCGCTTGAAGTTGCGCACACCGAAACCGAAGCGCTCGGCCAATTCATCGATGTTGCAGGGCTCGGCGAAGCTCGACTCCATCCAGTCCTGAACGCGCAACACGGCCTCGTCGCCATGGCTGCGCGGCATTGACCAACTGATGTAGACGGACTGCTCGCTGCGCACGTTGTCGATCAGCAGGTAGCGGCTGCATCGCTGCGCCAGTTCTCGCGAGGCGAAGCGGCGAATCAGGTGCAGCAGCAAGTCCATTGCCGCGCTCGCCCCGGCGCTGCTGATCACCCGTCCGTCCTCGCAGAGAATACGTCGTTCGTCCACGCGAGCCGCAGGGTAACGGCGGCGCAACAGGTCGGCAAAAGCCCAGTGGGTAGTGGCTTCGACGCCATCGAGCAAACCCGCTTCTGCGAGCATGAAGGTGGCCGTGCACATCGAGGCGACGACCGCGCCCTGATCGTGCTGGCTCCGTAGCCAGCCGCGATAGTGCCCGAAGGCGGGCAGGGCGTCGCGCAGGCTGAAGAGAAAGCCGGGAATCAGCACCAGGTCGGTTTGCGTCACCGCGTCTAGCGACATGTCTACCGGCATCGCTCGACCCAGGGAATTGGCCACCGGCTGCCCGTCCAGCGATGCCACGCTGAGGGTGAAGGGTGCTGCGGCTGGCTGGGCGAAGCGATTGGCGGCGTCGAGGACTTCAAGCGCCAGGGCGGCGCTGGCCAGCGAGCTGTGTTCGGCCACCAGCAGCGTGATGTGCATGGGAACTCTCTTGCGTAAATCGCATGGTATTAGTCATTTCTGCATCTACCTTACTCCATGCGTGCCACCTAGAGTGCGGCCCTCGTCATTCAAACAGGTGCTCGCCACATGAACCTATGGTTTCGCCTTTTCCTGATGCTGCTGCGTCGCCCCTGGCGCAAGCCGGTGCCGTGGCTCGCCACCACCGTTGTACGGCTGCGGGTCTGGCCACTGGATCTGGATTTCAATCGGCACGTCACCAATGGTCGTTACTTCACCCTGGCCGATGTCGGACGTATGGATTACGTACTGCGCAGCGGGGCTTTTCGCGTGGCGCTTCGGCACCGCGCGCTACCCATCGTCGGCGACGTGTGCGGCAAGTTTCGCCGTGAGCTGAAGCTGTTCGAACGCTTTGAAATCCACACACGCATGCTGGGTTGGGATGAGCGATGGAGCTTCGTCGAACACCGCTTCGTCAAGGATCAGCGGGTGATCGCCGTGGTGGTCATGCGCGGGTTGTTTCGTGGGCCGACAGGCAATGTCGCGCCGGCCGAGTTCGCCCGTGAGCTTGGCATCGACGAGCAGTCGCCGCCGTTGCCGCAATGGTTGCGGGAGTGGTCGGCGAGCTGTGATGGCTTGAGCCTGTACCTGCGTGAAGCAGAGCGTCCGTAGACGCCCTGCAGGTTGCTCAGATGCTCTTGGCAGGAGCCATTGGCATGGCTAGATCCGCTGCACATCGCCGTCCTGGCGAATTTCTGCTCTCTGCGCGCGTTCTTCCTGGGCTTGATCCTGTGCCTTGGGTGCGAAGCGCAGAATCAGGCAGGCGATGATGGCCGACAGCAGTGAGCCGAGCATGATGCCGATCTTGGATTCTTCCACCAGCTCCGGGGAACCGGGGAAGGCCAGGCCGCTGATGAACAGGCTCATGGTGAAGCCGATACCGCAGAGCATGGAGATCGCATAGATCTGCAACCAGGTGCAGCCTCGGGGCTTGGCGGCCAGCCCGGATTTCACCGCCAGCAGCACGCCGCCGAATACGCCGAGCTGCTTGCCGAGGAACAGGCCGGCCGCGATGCCCAGGGGCAAGGGTGCGAAGACATCCGCAAGGGAGAGGCCCTCGAAGGAAACCCCGGCATTGGCGAAACCGAAGGCGGGGACGATCAGGAACCCCACCCAGGGCGCGATGCCATGTTCGAGGCGGTGCAGGGGCGAATCGGGAGAGTCAGGTTCGCCAGGCGTGGGAATGTAGGGAATCAGGAAGGCGCCGACGACACCTGCGATGGTGGCATGTACGCCCGACAGCAGTGTCACGTACCACAGCAGGGCCAGGCCGATCAGATAGGGCCACAGCACCATCACGCGCAGGCGGTTGAGGGTGAACAGCACGGCGATGATGGTGGCCGCCATGAGAAGCGCGGTGACGTTGATCGAGGCGGTGTAGAAGATCGCGATGATCGCCACGGCACCCATATCGTCGATGATGGCTACCGACACCAGCATCAGTTTCAGTGACAGCGGTGCATGGCGGCCCAGCAGGGCCAGCGCGCCGACGGCAAACGCGATATCGGTGGCGGCGGGGATGGCCCAGCCGTTGGCAAGTTGTGCCTCCCCCTGGGTGATTGCCAGGAAGATTCCCGCTGGCACCATCATTCCCATCAATGCGGGCAAGGCGGGCAGGCGTCGCTGTTCCCAGGAGGAAAGACGGCCGTCTACCAGCTCACGTTTGATCTCCAGCCCCACCAGCAAGAAGAAGATCGCCATGAGGCCATCGTTGATCCACAGGTGCAGCGTCATGGGGCCGAGCTTCTCGCTGAGCGTCGGGCCGGTCGTCATGTGAAGCAGATGCAGGTAGCTGCTGGCCAGCGGGCTGTTGGCAATCATCACGGCTGCTGCGGCTGCGAACATCAGCAGTACGCCACCGGCCGCCTCGCTGACGAGAAAGCGCTTGAGCGCGGACGGCTGCGGGATCGACGACGAATAGGTCATACAAGGTTCTCCTTGGACGAGTGGAAACAGGCGCTATGTCGGGCGGCCAATGAGCGAGTCTGGGAAAGGCGGACACAGCGAAGCGCTGGCCAGAACGGGGTCTGGTCAGGGACGGGGAAAGGGCACAGAGGAGTGGCGGAAAAGGCCCGGGACGGATTCGACGAATCGCGGCGTCGCCACAAAAAGCTGAACGGCTGCATGTTTCGGGAAAGCCTCACGGAAAACGACTGATCGTTCTCCGTATTCGGGGCTTACCCCGGGCGCACGCAGCACACGCCAAAGTGCGGGGATTTTATAGCGCGTTACTGACGTGCTTCAACCGCATGGCGTTGCAGGTTGTTTCATGGTGCGGGCAGGGCGCAGCCGATACCCGAGGCCGCCATGCTGTACTGGTCAGTCCGCCCCGTAGTTCATGATCGACAACAGCCGGATCGGCACTTTCACCAGCTTCTCCGGGCCGTGCGGCACTTCGCCGTCGAAGGTCAGGCTGTCGCCGGCTTGCATCGGGTAGAGCTGGTTGCCGTGGCGGTACACCAGTTCACCCTCCAGCAGGTGCAGGAACTCGGTGCCGGGGTGGGCAAAGGTAGGGAACTCCTCGCTGGCGTCGTCCATGCTCACCATGTACGCCTCGAAGCTCTTCTTCGGCCCGCGGGTGTGATTGAGCAGGCGATAGGTGTGGCCCTTGTCGGTGCCACGCCGCACCACTTCGAGGCCTTCGCCGGCCTTCACCAGCAGGGCGCTGCCACCTTGCTGGTCGTACTGGCTGAACAGCTTGGACATGGGCATGCCGAGCACGTCGCAGAGGCGGCTGAGGGTGTCGAGGCTGGTGGAGACCTGAGCGTTCTCGATCTTGCTCAGCATGCCCTGGCTGATTCCGGCGATGCGTGCTACATCGGCGATCTTCAGTTCCTGCGCCTGCCGCTGACGGCGAATCTGCATGCCCAGGTATTGCTCGAGCTTGAGGCGGGGAGGGATTTCTGTAGAAGTCGTCATGCGTACCAATATCTTCTTATGAATAAAAAGTTCGCACTGAGAATGTGCGGGGTGCCTTTCTTCGGTGCATTTTCACGGTTTTAATTTCCTCCTATGAAAGCATCTTTCCTTGGCGGATAGAAGAATGGCGGGCCTTTGAGGCATTTCGAAAGGTAAGGACAAGGTTGGCAAGCTGCTTGCATTTCTTTTGGAGAAATTAAAATTCCCCAGCGGAATAATGGCGACGCCACCGGAGGCCCTACCCATGTTGCCCAGCGAAACCCAGAAAATCATCGACCAGCACGGCATCAAGTACGTGCTGGCCCAGTTCGTCGATATCCATGGTGCAGCCAAGACCAAGTCGGTACCTGTCTCGGGTCTCAAGGCCGTGGCTGAGGAGGGCGCCGGTTTCGCCGGATTCGCCATCTGGGGCATGGGCATGGAGCCGCACGGCCCCGACTTCATGGCGCGTGGCGATCTCTCCACACTGATGCCGGTGCCCTGGCAGCCGGGCTATGGCCGCGTGGTATGCGTCGGTCATGTCAATGGTCAGCCCTGGCCCTACGACACCCGCTATGTGCTGCAGCAGCAGGTGGCGCGCCTGAGCGAGCGCGGCTGGACGCTCAATACCGGGTTGGAGCCGGAGTTCAGCCTGTTCCGGCGTGACGCCGAGGGTAAGCTGACCACGGTCGATGCCAGCGACAAGCTGGAGAAGCCCTGCTACGACTACAAGGGCCTGTCGCGTTCCCGCGCCTTCCTGGAAAAGCTCACCGAGTCGCTGCAGCCGGTCGGCTTCGATATCTACCAGATCGACCACGAGGATGCCTGCGGTCAGTTCGAGATCAACTACACCTACAGCGATGCCATGGAGTCGGCGGATCGTTTCACCTTCTTCCGCATGGCCGCTGGCGAGATCGCCAACGACCTCGGCATGATCTGCTCGTTCATGCCCAAGCCGGATCCGCGCCGCGCCGGTAACGGCATGCACTTCCACCTGTCGATCGGCAACGACACCAGCAAGAACCTGTTCCATGACGCCAGCGACCCAAGCGGAATGGGCCTGTCGAAGCTGGCCTATCACTTTCTCGCCGGCCTGCTGGCCCATGGGCCTGCGCTGTGCGCCTTCGCCGCGCCGACGGTGAACTCCTACAAGCGCTTGGTGGTAGGCCGTTCGCTGTCCGGCGCGACCTGGGCGCCGGCCTTCATCGCCTACGGCGACAACAACCGCTCGGCGATGCTGCGCATCCCTTATGGGCGCATCGAATTCCGTCTGCCAGACGCCGGCTGCAACCCGTATCTGGTCACCGCCGCGATCATCGCCGCCGGTCTCGACGGCATCGACCGCCAGCTCGACCCGGGCACCGCCTGCAACGAGAACCTCTACAACCTGAGCCTGGAGGCGATCGCCGCGCGCGGCATCAAGACCCTGCCGCAATCGCTCAAGGAGGCCTGCGATGCATTGGAGGTCGACCTACTGTTCCGTGAGGTGCTGGGCGCGGAAGTGGTCGACGAATTCCTCAAGCTCAAGCGCATGGAGTGGGTCGAGTACAGCCGCCACGTCTCCGACTGGGAGATCGAGCGCTACACCGAATTCTTCTAGCCGAACGCCCGCCTGCACGGGCACACGCCAACGCCCCCGAACGAGCCTCCCCCAAGGGAGGTGATGAGGACTTTTTTATGTGTGGAATCGTAGGTCTGTACCTGAAGAACCCGGCGCTGGAGAACCAGCTCGGGGCCCTGTTCGAACCCATGTTGCTGGCCATGACCGACCGTGGCCCGGACAGCGCCGGCTTCGCCATCTACGGTGACGAGGTGAAGGATGGCTGGATCAAGCTGACCCTGCAGAGCACCGCAGCCGGCTATGACTTCAAGGCCCTGATGGGTGAGCTGGAAGGCCGCCTGGGTTGCTCGCTGGACTGGTTCCAGAACGCCAGCGCCGCCGTGCTCAAGACCAATGCCGACGAGGCGGCGGTACGTGCCGTGCTCGCTGAGCTGGCGCCGGCCGTACGGGTGATGAGCGTCGGCCAGAGCATCGAGATCCTCAAGGGCATGGGTCTGCCGAAGGAAATCTCCGAGCGCTTCTCGCTGGCCAAGATGAAGGGCAGCCACATCATCGGCCACACCCGCATGGCCACCGAGAGCGCGGTGACCATGGAAGGCAGCCACCCATTTTCCACCGGCCAGGATCTGTGCCTGGTGCATAACGGCTCGCTGTCCAACCACTTCCGTTTGCGCCAGGAACTGCGCCGCCACGGCATCGAGTTCGAAACCGAGAACGATACCGAGGTCGCCGCCGGCTACCTGACCTGGCGCCTGCGCCAGGGCGATTCGCTCAAGGAAGCGCTCGACCATTCACTGGAGGATCTCGATGGCTTCTTCACCTTCGCCATCGGCACCCGCGACGGCTTCGCGGTGATCCGCGACCCCATCGCCTGCAAGCCGGCGATCCTCGCCGAGACCGACGACTACGTGGCCATGGCCTCCGAATACCAGGCCCTGTCGACCCTGCCGGGTATCGACAAGGCCAAGGTGTGGGAGCCGGAGCCGGCGACCATGTACATCTGGGAACGCAGCGCCTGATTTCGCGAGTTGGAGACCACATCATGAAAACCATCGACCTTTCCAGCGCCACCGTGCGCGACCTGAACCAGGCTCTGCATGACCAGGCCAAGACCCTCACCGAGCGCGAGTGGGTGGTGAGCAACCCGGGCGGCAAGCACAACCTGGCCGTGGGCCTGAACGAAGCGCTGAGCGTGGAGATAGACGGCCATGCCGGCTACTACTGCGCCGGCATGAACCAGAAGGCCAGCGTCACCATCCACGGCAACGTCGGTGTCGGCGTGGCCGAGAACATGATGAGCGGCATGGTGCGCATCAAGGGCAGCGCCTCGCAGGCGGCCGGCGCCACCGCCCATGGCGGCCTGCTGGTGATCGAAGGCGACGCCGGCGCGCGCTGTGGCATCTCGATGAAGGGCGTCGACATCGTCGTCGGCGGCAGCATCGGCCATATGAGCTGCTTCATGGGCCAGGCCGGGCGCTTGGTGGTATGCGGCGATGCCGGTGACGCGCTGGGCGATTCGCTCTACGAGACGCGCATCTACGTCAAGGGCACGGTCAAGTCGCTGGGCTCGGACTGCATCGAGAAGGCCATGCGCCCCGAGCACCTGGAGGAACTGGCCGAACTGCTCAACCGCGCCGGCTTCGACGAAGACCCGGCCAGCTTCAAGCGCTACGGCTCGGCCCGCCAGCTTTACAACTTCAAGGTCGACAACGCTTCTGCGTACTGATCCAGCACCGTCTGGTGCGCGCGGCGCACCCTACCGATTACCGACGCCCATAGGGTGTGCGGGGCCGTCTAGGCTGTGCGCACCAACGCTTCGACGAGGAATTTGCAATGAGCGAAAAAACCACCCCGGTGCTGCGCGAATCCGCCACCTTCGACCGCCTGTCCATCCAGGAAATCCAGCGTGCCGCCGAGACTGGCATTTATGACATCCGCGGCGGCGGCACCAAGCGCAAGCTGCCGCACTTCGATGACCTGCTGTTGCTCGGCGCCTCCATGTCGCGCTACCCGCTGGAGGGTTACCGCGAGAAGTGCGGCACCGACGTGGTGCTGGGCAACCGCTTCGCCAAGAAGCCGATTTACCTGAAGATTCCGGTGACCATCGCCGGCATGAGCTTCGGCGCGCTGTCGGCCCAGGCCAAGGAAGCCCTCGGCCGTGGCGCCACCATCGCCGGCACCAGCACCACCACCGGTGACGGCGGCATGACCCCGGAAGAGCGTGGCCAGTCGCAGCATCTGGTCTACCAGTACCTGCCGTCGCGCTACGGCATGAACCCGGATGACCTGCGCAAGGCCGACGCCATCGAGATCGTGCTTGGCCAGGGCGCCAAGCCGGGTGGTGGTGGCATGCTGTTGGGCATGAAGGTCACCGAGCGCGTCGCCGGCATGCGTACCCTGCCGATTGGCGTCGACCAGCGCAGCGCCTGCCGTCACCCGGACTGGACGGGCCCGGACGACCTGGCGATCAAGATCGCCGAGATTCGCGAGATCACCGACTGGGAAAAACCCATCTACGTGAAGATCGGTGCCAGCCGCCCGTACTACGACGTCAAGCTGGCAGTGAAGGCCGGTGCCGACGTGATCGTGCTCGACGGCATGCAGGGTGGCACCGCCGCGACCCAGGAAGTGTTCATCGAGCACGTCGGCATCCCCATCCTCTCGGCCATCCCGCAAGCCGTGCAGGCCCTGCAGGAGATGGACATGCACCGCAAGGTGCAACTGATCGTCTCCGGTGGCATTCGCACCGGCGCCGACGTGGCCAAGGCCATGGCCATGGGCGCGGATGCCGTGGCCATCGGTACTGCCGCGCTGATCGCCCTCGGTGACAACCACCCGCGTCTGGACGAGGAATTGAAGAAGATCGACTCGGCCGCCGGTTACTACGATGACTGGCAGAACGGCCGCGATCCGGCCGGCATCACCACCCAGGATCCGGAGCTGTCCAAGCGCCTCGACCCGGTCGCCGCTGGCCGCCGCCTGGCCAACTACCTGCGCGTGCTGGTGCTGGAAGCGCAGACCATGGCCCGCGCTTGCGGCAAGTCGCACCTGCACAACCTCGATCCCGAGGATCTGGTGGCCCTGACCGTGGAGGCCGCCGCCATGGCTCGCGTACCGCTGGCCGGCACCAACTGGGTTCCGGGGCAGCTGCAGTACTGAGCCTGACAGTAAAAGTGAAAAGGGCCACAACGCTTGGTGTTGCGGCCCTTTTTCATTGCCTTAGAACCTTTATGCGCCTGAAGCGGCAACTACAAGGCAAAAGCAGTCGGTGAGCATGTAGGAGGGGCTTCAGCCCCGAGCTTCATTGGGGGGCAAAGAGCTCGCGGCTAAAGCCGCTCCTACAAGATTGCGAGCGGCTACTTTCGCCAATTGGCTGCCGAAATCTACGAATCTGTGCTGATTAGCGGCTGTTGAAGGCAGGCGAGACCAGGCTCAGGGCGGCCAGGCGCTTGGCGCAATCCTGCAACTGCGGTGCAATCGCTTCGATCTTCTCGGCGGTCATCCTGGCCGATGGGCCGGCGGCGCTGACGGTGCCGATGGGCCGGCCGTCGTCCACGTGGCGAATGACCACGGCCACGGCGCTGGTGCCGGGCTCGTAGACATCGTGCACCACGCCGTAGCCGCGCTTGTGCGTCTGGTCGATGCGATCCAGTAGCTCGCGCAAGCTCTTCGGGGCATTGGGGCCCATGTGCTGCGCCCGTTCCATGCCTTGCTCGGCGATCAGCTCCAGTGCGCGCTCCTCGCTTTCGGCGGCCATCCAGGCCAGGCCGTTGGCGGTCGCCGGCAGGTAGACATCGGAGCCGGCATCGGGGTCGTAGCGCAATCCGGTGCGCGCACCCTGGGCCTTGGCCACCCAGATCAGGTGGTTACCCTCGATCACGGCCATGCGGATCAGCTCCCCGGTTTCCTGGGCCAGCTCGTCCAGCAGGGGCTGCGTGGCATCGGTGATGCCGCTCGCGGCGAGGTAGGTGAGGCCGAGCGATGCGAGCTTCACCGTCAGCAGGTAGTGCGTGGTCGCCGCGTTCTGCTTCACGTAGCCCATGTCCTTGAGTTCGTTCAGCAGGCGATGCGTCGCAGTACGTGGGATGTCCAGGCGGTCGGCGATTTCGGACATGGGAAGCCCGCCGACGTGTTTTACCAGCAGCTCGAGAATGGACAGGGCGCGGTCACGAACGGACGTGGACATCAGGGGGCAGCTCCAGAAGCAGGAAAGCCCTCATTCTAGAGCGCTATGGAATTGCAATCCAATTGAATGCAGTCAGATAGATTTCTCTATTCTGGTTTTATTTTCCACTTGGAATGCTATTCCAGAAGTGTAATATTGAGTTGCCCACCGACAATCGGGGGCCAAGACTCCCAAGATTCGGCGCCACTGCCTTGGCCTTGCCGGAAAGGGTCTGAGACATAAACACAACAACAATCGGAGCCTCCCCATGAAACCCTCCAGCCAACTGGACATCCAGGCGTTCCTGGATTCCCGGCCTTTCGGCCACTTCCAGTGGAAGATCCTCCTGCTGTGCCTGACCGTACTGATCCTCGATGGCTTCGACGTGGTGGCGATGGGCTTCATCGCGCCCTCGCTGATCGCCGACTGGAACATCCCACGCGAAGAGCTGGGCATCGTGATGAGCATGGGCCTGTTCGGCCTGGCCATCGGCGCACTGATGGGCGGGCCGCTGGCTGACCGCTTCGGTCGGCGCAAGGTGATCATCGTCTCGATCTTCTTCTTCGGCTTCATGAGCCTGATTTCGGCCTGGTCGCCGAACGTCGAGATCCTCTCGCTGCTGCGCTTCCTCACCGGCCTTGGCCTGGGCGCGTCGCAGCCCAACGCGGCGACGCTGGCGTCGGAATATGCGCCGAAGAAATACCGCTCGTTGATGGTCACGGTGGTGTACTGCGGCTTCACCCTTGGCGCCGCCGGCGGTGGCTTCCTGGCCAATGGGATGATCCCGAGCTACGGCTGGGAGTCGATCCTGGTGGTTGGCGGCGTGGTGCCGATCCTCTTCGCCGTGCTGCTGTGCTTCGGGCTGCCCGAGTCGGCCAAGTACATGGCGATGAAGCACCAGCACCGTGGAGAGCTGCAGCAGGTGGTCAACGCCATCGAACCGGGCACTGCCGATCAGGCCACTCAGTACATCAGCCCGGAGCCGCAACGCGCCGGCAAGGGCACGATCAAGCTGATCCTCTCGCCGTCGCATCGGCTGATCACCCTGGCGCTGTGGGTCGGCCTGTTCATGAACCTGCTGACGGTCTACTTCCTCAACAGCTGGCTGCCGATCATCGTCAAGGACGACGGCTTCAGTCTGGCCGACGCGGCGCTGGTGGGCGCGATGATGCAGGTCGGTGGCACCCTCGGGAACATCGTCATCGGCTGGGAGATGGATCGCTTCAATCCGCACAAGGTGATGATCGGCACGCTCATCGGTGGCGCCGTGCTGACCCTTTCGTTGGGCAACCTGTCGCCTGGTCTGTATGGCTTGATGGCGCTGGTCTTCATGCTGGGGTTCTGCATCAACGCGACCAACACCGGCTGGACGGCCATGGCCGCGACCTACTACCCGACCGAGATGCGTGCGACCGGCACCAGCTGGATGACCGGTATCGGCCGCTTCGGCGCGATCCTCGGTGCGTCCGTCGGTGCCGTGCTGCTGGGCCTGAAGTGGGACTTCAGCCACCTGTTCATGTTCCTCACCCTGCCCATCGGCATCGCCGTGGTCGCCGCCTACGTGAAAGGGCTGCGTGATCGCAAGCCACAGGCGGCCGCTGGTGTGCTGGGCAACGCCTCCCATTCCTGAGCATTCGCTTTCCATTTTCGGCCGGGGTACGCCCCGGCCCTCAGGCCCTACAGGACGCCCATCATGAAGATCGCCATCGACTCCTACTGCTACCACCGTTACTTCGGCGAGGTGTACCCGAACCTGGAACAGCCTCCCGCCTACCGCATGACCCTCGAGGATTTCATCGACAGGGCACGCGCCCATGAGGTGCAAGGTGTTTCCATCGAGTCGTTCATGCTCGATGACAGCTCGCCACATAACCTGGAGCGCCTGCGTGGTCTGCTGGATGACGCCGGCCTCGAACTGGTCTGGGCCTGGGGGCATCCCCATGGGCTGGGTTCCGGCGCACGCGGCGAAGAACTGGCCGATCTGCAGCGCCATGTCGATATCGCCAGGACGCTGGGTGCCGGCGTGATGCGCATCTGCGCCGGCGGTCGTCGCACGCGGCCGGACTCCTGGCTCGCGCACAAGACTCAGTTGCTGCCGCTGCTGCGTCGGGCGGCCGATTATGCGGCAGGGCAGGGCGTGGTACTGGCCATGGAGAACCATGTCGACCTGCTGGCTGCCGAAGTGCTGGAGTTGCTCGAGGCCGTCGACAATCCGGCCCTGGGCGTGTGCCTGGATACCGCCAACAACCTGCGCATGTTCGAAGACCCGATGCAGGTGATCGAGCTGCTCGCACCCCATGCCAAAGCCACTCACATCAAGGACATCTGCGCCTTCCGTGGCAGCCCGCGAGAGTTCGGTTTCTGGCCGAGCGTGCCGCTGGGCGAGGGCCTGATCGACATTCCGCGAACCCTGCAGTTGCTGCGTCAACATGGCTTCGAAGGGTTGCTGGCGCTGGAGATCGATTATCTGCATCCGCGCTATGGCAGCGAAGAGGAGGCGATCGACAAGAGCCTTGCCTTCATGCGCCAGACCCTGGATCGGCAACATGGCGCATGCGCCTGAGGTGACTCATGAACGACTCGATGATTCCCAGCCCATCCGGCACCACCCGCTTTCTGGCAGTGGTCGGCGACCCGGTGAGCCAGGTCAGGGCCCCCATGCTGCTCAATCGGCTCTTTCGTGACGAGGGTGTGGACATGGTCATGATTGCCGTACATGCCCGCGCCGAGAACCTGGAGACGGTCATCCGCGGCTTGCAGGCGACGGAGAATTTTCACGGCATGCTGGTGACCATTCCACACAAGTTCTCCTGTTGCCAGTTCGCCGAGCGGCACAGCCTCTGCGTCGAGCTGTCCGGGGCGACCAATGCGTTGCGGCGTGACCTCGATGGCGTATGGCGCGCGGAGAACTTCGACGGCATCGGCTTCGTTCTGGGCCTGCGCCATGCCGGTTTCGAGCCGAAAGACAAGAACGTGCTGCTGCTCGGCGGCGGCGGTGCGGGCAGCGCCATCGCCGTGGCGTTGCTCGAGGCTGGTGCGCAGCGCCTGCATCTGCGCGAACCGGATCAGGCCAAGGCCGCAGAACTCTTGCGCCGCCTCGAACTGCACTGGCCAGGGCGCGTGGTGCTGGATCGGGACAAGTCGATTCGCGATGTCGATCTGTTGATCAATGCCACGCCTCTGGGATTGCAGCCCGATGACCCGCTACCGTTCGACCCGGCCGTGCTGGCTGCTGGCACCTGGGTCGCGGACATCATCATGAAACCGGCCGAAACGCGCCTGCTCAGGCTGGCTGCCGAACGTGGGCTACCGGTGCAGCCGGGGATCAGCATGCTCAATGAACAGATCGACTGCTACCGCGCGTTCTTTTCGCTCTGAGCCCATAGAACATAGGAGAAAAGCATGACCGAGCCTTTGCGTATCGCCCTGGTCGGAGCGGGCGTCATGGGGCGGCAACATGCCGCCCAGATCGACCTGAATGACGAGACCGAACTGGTGGCCATCGCCGACCCGTTCAGCTCAGCCTTGGCACAGGAACTGAACCTGCCCGGTTTCAGAGAACATCGGCAGATGCTTGAGCAGAGCCAGCCTGATGCAGTGATCATTGCCAACCCCAATAATTTGCATGTGGCGACGGCCCTCGATTGCATCGAGGCCGGCATACCTATGCTGCTGGAAAAACCGGTTGGCTGCTCGGTCGAGGAGGTGAAGGCACTGGTGCAGGCGGAGGCCGAGTCGGGCGTGGCCATTCTGGTTGGACACCATCGTCGCCATAACCCGATCATTCGTGAGGCGCGGCGGATCATCCAGAGCGGCGAACTCGGGCAAATCACCACCTTCACGGCGCTCTGGCAACTGCAAAAGGCGGATAGCTACTACGACATGGCCTGGCGACGCAGCAAGGGTGCCGGGGTACTGCTGATCAACCTCGTGCATGACCTCGACCTGATGCGCCATCTATGCGGCGAGGTGGGCAGCGTGCAGGCGATTACCAGCCATGCGGCGCGCGGGTTCGAGGTCGAAGACAGCGCCGCGTTGTTGCTGCAGTTCAAGAGTGGCGCGCTCGGCACTCTGACGGGCTCGGATGCCTGTGCCACGCCCTGGGGGTGGGATCAGAATGCGGCTGAAAACCCCGCTTTTGCCCAGCAGCCGGAACAGCCCTGTTACTTGATCGGCGGTACATTGGGTTCGCTGTCGGTGCCTCAACTCAAGCGTTGGCATTACGGTGAGAGCAGAGGCTGGTATTCGCCATTGTTGGAAAGCGCCGGCACGGCCGCTCCGGGGTCAGCGCTCGATAACCAGTTGCGGCACTTCGTGCAGGTCGTTCGGGGGCACTGCTCGCCATTGATAAGTGCCGACGATGCCCTGCAAACCCTGAGGTTGGTTGAGGCCGCACAGGCTGCAGGTGAGTCTGGGCGGGCGATCAAACTGTAAGCGCCTGGCCGGCTTGAGTGCGTGCCGAGCCGATGGCGTGTGGCGGGCGCTAACCGAATCAGGTCAAGCCGCAGACCTCGTGCGTCGTCTGGAGCTGCACTGGCCAGGGCGCGTGACGCTGGATCGGGAAAGATCGATCAGCGATGTCGACCTGTTGGTCAACGCCACGCCTCTGGGGTTGCAGCCTGATGATCCGCTGCCGTTCGACCCGGCTGTGCTGGCCGCAGGCACCTGGGTCGCTGACATCATCATGAAGCCGGCCGAAACGCGCCTGCTCAGGCTGGCCGCTGAACGCGGGCTGCCGGTGCAGCCGGGGATCAGTATGCTCAACGAACAGATCGACTGCTACCGCGCGTTCTTTTCGCTCTGAGGGGGCTGGCTTTCCGCTCGTCTGTCAGTTGAGTAGTCAGCCGCGCTGCTTCTCGTACCTGACATCACGTTCATCGACGGCTTCCGTCAACTGCCAGCCATGGCGGCGGTAGAAACCATTGGCGCGGATGCTCCCGTGGCCATCGGTGATCAGCCAGATCGACCCGTGCTGCTCGAACAGTGCAGCCTCCGCGGCATTCAGCAGCAGGCGCCCGAGGCCATGGCCTTCGGCGTGCGGGCGGATGAACAGGGCGAACAGCTCGCCTGCTTCGAAATCCACCATGGCGAAGCCCGCCGCCACGCCATCGAGCTCCGCGATCCAGGCGCAAGGTGCCTGGTCGATCGCCTCGGCCAATGCGGCCGGCGTGATGCCGAGTTCGGCCATCTGCTGGCGTGACAGGTGGTTCTCGATCACGCTGGTGCGGATGTCGAACAGTGTTTCGATGTCGGCCGTCGTGGCCTGGCGAAGAGTGGCGCCCATTGCGTTGCTCCTTGCAAAAGGGGCGACCATAGCCCGGTGCGGTGCGACGGGCAAACATGAGACTGCACGAGGAGGTCTTCAGCTCTTCGTGTGTGCTCCCATTTATGCCGCGGCGTTTCACTCAGACAGCCGACGCACCATGACCAGGGTGCGTTCTTCGCCCTCGCTGACTTCACGGAGCAGAGTGAAGCCAAGCTGCCGGTAGAAGCCCTGCGCTGTCAGTGATGACGGCACGAGCAATTCGCTGGCGCCTCGTTCCTGTGCGAGCCGTTCGATGGCTGCCATCAGCCTGCGTCCGATGCCCTTGCCCTGCTGGGTCGGGTCAACGAAAACCGTGCGGATCACCTGCCCATCGAGGCTGGCAGTGCCGAGCAATTGTTGGCCCTGCAGGGCAATCAGAACTAGGCGCGTCTCGATCAGTTTGCCGATGTGTTCGGCGGTGAAGTTGCTCTCCACACGCTGAATGACCTCGGGTGAATAGTCCCTGGCGTTGCTGATGCGCAAGGCATCGATGATTACCCGGCTTATCGCGGGGGCGTCATGCGGCTGTGCGGCGCGGATTTCGATGCTCATTCCGGAGGCTCAGGCTTGCTGTTCGGTTGGTCGATACCGATAGCACAGATGGGCGGGCTGGTGGCAATGCTTTAACTGAAAAGAATTCTCACTTATATTCGCGCTCACTTGATCGGCAGCGAAGCGCCCACTTGCCTCATTCCTCCGCCAATACCTCTCTGCTCGCCGTGCTGGCTCGTCATTATGAGGAGCTGGTCGACTCGGTGCGCCGGCGTTTCGGTGATCGCCATGCGGCGCGTGAGGTGGTGCACGATGTCTGCGTCCAGCTACTGGAGGCGCCAGAGAAGGACGGTGTGCGCGTGCCCTTGGCGCTGCTGCGCAAGATCGCCCATGATCGTGCCGTCAGCCATTACCGCAGCGAGCGGCGGCGCCAGGCGTGGGTGGACGAGCAGGCGATATTGCCCGAGCTGGCTTGTGCGCTTCCCGGCCCGGATCGCTGCCACGAAGCCGCTCATGAACTGGAGCGGCTGTGTGCGGCGATTGCGCAATTGCCGCCGCGCTGTCAGCAGGTATTCGTCATGCACAAGATTCACGAGCTGCCCCAGCAGGAAGTGGCCGAGCAACTGGGCATTTCCCTCAAGGCCGTGGAAAAGCACCTGCGTGTGGGCATGAGCAAGTGCCTGGACTGGTTGGATCGGGGAGCGCCATGAACCGCCAGCCGCCGCACGAAGACGACCGTATCCCTGCCGACGACGCCATCGCACGCCACCGCGAGGCACTCAAGGCGCGCTTTCCCATGCCTGCGCCGGTCAAGCGCAGCCGACGCTCGCCGGGTACGACGCTGGGGCTTTTCGCTGCCGCGCTGGCCCTGGCCGGTGGCCTGCTCTGGCTCGACCCTGCCTACCGCAGCGAGGATCATGCCAGCGCGGCGGGGCAGGTGCAGGCGGTCACGTTGGCCGATGGCAGCCAGATCACGCTCGATGGCGCCAGCCGTATCCGCGTCAGCTGGCACCTGCGCAGCCGGCGGGTGGAGTTGCAGGCGGGACAGGCGCTGTTCGCTGTTGCACCGATGGTGTATCGACCGTTCTTCACCGAAGTCGGGTCGACGCGTATCGCCGTGGTCGGCACCCGCTACAACGTCAACCGCTTAGGTGACGATGTGCGGGTCACGGTGAGTGAGGGGCGGGTGTCAGTCCGCGGCCACGGTGATGCACTGCTGCTCACGCCGGGCGACCAGGTGCGTGTGCGCGCCGGCCAGATCGGCACGCCGCTACGAATCGATGCCAGCGCTGCCGCTGCCTGGGTCGAAGGGCAACTGGTGTTCGAGCGCACGCCGCTGGGCGAGGTGCTCGATGCCCTGCGGCGCCAGGCGGGCATCCAGGTGCGTCTGGCCGACGCCAGGTTGGCGGAGCTGCCGGTTTCCGGACGCTTCGAGCGGTCGCGCCTCGATGGCCTGCCGGCCCTGCTGCCGAAGATCCTGCCGGTTGATTTGAAGACCGGTGCCGATGGCGTACCGACCCTGAGCCGGCGCGAGGCGAAAAAATAATTTCACCACGAGGTAGGGTTCTGCCCGCGCTGTGGCGGCTATCTCCAGGAACGCCCTTTTTCATTCCCGGAGACCTCACGTGAGAACCCCGACACTGCGCCTTACTCTGTTGGCCAGCAGCCTGCTGCTGGGCCTGTCGTCGATGGTGCAGGCCGCCAGCGAAGTCGATTTCGACCTGCCTGCCGCGCCGCTCGAACAGTCGCTCAATGCCCTGGCCGGCCAGTCCGCCGTGCAGATTCTCTTTTCCAGCGACATTGCCGGCGGCAAGCAGGCAGGCGAGCTGCGCGGTCGCTACAGCACCACCGAGGCCCTGCAGCGCCTGCTCGAGGGCAGTGGCCTGGAAGTTCGTCAGCAGGACGAGCAGACCTATCTCGTCGTATCCCGCGAGCCGGTGCCGGCGCAGGTTGGCGCTGCTGCGCCGCTGGAACTGGGGCCGCTGGACGTGACCGCCTCGCGTACTTCCAGCGGCCTGGTTCCGCAGGTGCGCCAGGTCGACGTGATCGAGCGCGACAAGCTGGAGCAGTTGCGCCAGGGCTCCGACAGCCTGGCCACGCTGCTGGCCAAGGTCACGCCCGGGATGTCCGATTCCAGCCGCACCATCACCGACTACGGCCAGACTTTGCGTGGCCGCACCATGCTGATTCTGGTCGATGGCGTGCCGATGAACACCAACCGCGATTCCTCGCGCAACCTGGCCAGCATCGACCCGGCGCTGATCGAGCGGGTCGAAGTGGTACACGGCAGCAGCGCGATCTATGGCGCAGGAGCCACCGGTGGCATCGTCAACATCACCACGCGCCCCGCTGGTGGCGAGAGCCGTGCCGAGACCACGCTGAGCGGCACGTCGTCACTGACGCAACTGGACAACGACAGCCTCGGCGGCCAGCTGCAGCATCATCTGTCCGGTGCACAGGGGCAGGTCGACTACGCCTTCGACCTTGGCGTGCGTCACATCGGCGGTTCGTTCGACGCGGACGGCCAGCGCATCGCGCCGGAGCCGAGCCAGGGCGATCTGTTCGACTCCAATACCTTCAACATCGGCGGCAAGCTGGGGCTGCGCATCGATAACGATCAGCGCATCCAGCTCGCCCTCAGCCATTACGACGCCAAGCAGGACAGCGATTACACCTCCGATCCGTCGGTCAACGCGCTGCCGGCCGGCTCGGTGCCGGCGCAGCCGCTCGATGGCCTCAAGCTCGATACCCAGAACCGCATCAAGAACACCCTGGCCAATCTCGAATACAGCCACGAAGACCTGCTCGGCAGCCGTCTGTCCGCGCAGCTCTATTACCGCGACTATTTCACCCGCTTCACGCCTTTCGATGCACGCGGCGTGGCGACCCGTGGCCGCTTCGTCGACCAGGTGATGCAGAACAGCGAGATCTTCGGCAGCCGTTTCACCCTGCGCACGCCGCTGGGGGAGAGCACCGAGCTGGTGTGGGGCGCCGATCTCAACCACGAGCGCAGCGACATGCCGCTCGATATCTTCGATGCGGCGCGTTACGACGCCAGCGGCGGCCGGGTGTTCGAGAAGATCGGCAAGCTGACCTACATGCCCGAGCTGACCACCATCAGCACCGGTGCCTTCGCCCAGTTGCGCCACCGCCTCAACGAACAATGGTCGGTCGACGGCGGCCTGCGCTACGAATACGCCACGGCCGAGTTCGACGACTTCGTGCCGCTGTCGGAAATCCGCAACGCCAACCCGGCGACCGTCAGTGGCGGCAAGGTGCGCTACGACGATGTGCTCGGCAACCTCGGCGTGGTCTATTCGCCGGTTGTCGGCCAGGAGCTCTACGCCGCCTTCAGCCAGGGCTTCCAGCTGCCGGACATCGGCGTGCAGCTGCGTAATGCGCGCAGCGGTTTCGATATCGCATCCTCCGACCTGGAGCCGGTGAAGACCAACAACTACGAGCTGGGTTGGCGTGGTGCGCTGGGGGAACAGACGCTGGGTTCGCTGGCGCTGTTCTACACCACCTCCAAGCTGGGCGACGTGCAGAGCTTCAACAACGGCCTGATCCTGACCCGCACCGAGGAGCGCATCCATGGCGTCGAAGGTAGCCTCGACTGGCTGAATCTGGAGGAAACCTGGGGCCTGGGCGGCACCTTCACCTGGATGAAAGGGCGCGAGAAACCGGACAACGGCGAATGGCGCGACATGACCGGCTTCCGCGTGCCGCCGCTGAAACTGACCGCCTACGTGCAATACAACCCCTGCGAAGCCTGGAGCAACCGCCTGCAGGCGACCTACTTCGCCAGCAAGGACTATCGCCTCGATGGTCAGGCCAGCTTCGGCCGTCGCGACGTGGACGGCTACACCACGGTCGACCTGATCAGTGACTACCGCCTGAGCGAGGCGGACAAGGTCAGCCTGGGCATCCAGAACCTGTTCAACCGGGATTACTACCCGCTATACAGCCAGCTCCTGCGCAGCAACAACAACGCCAGCCACCTGCCGGCACCCGGCACCACGCTGACGGTCAGCTACAGCCACCAGTGGTAACGAAACGGCCCCGCCGGGTGGCGGGGCCGCTATTTCGGTGTTGTGTGAAGCCAGCGAGCCGGTAGGGAGGTTTACCGGCGCGGGCGACGACTCAGGCCACCTTGAAGCGGCCCACCAGTTGCTGCTGGTGGTCGGCCAGGCGCGCCAGCTCGCGGCTGGTCACGGCGGTCTGTTCAGCGGCAGCGCTGACCTGGATGACCAGGTCGTTGATGTCGTTGACGTTGCGGTTGATCTCCTCCGACACCAGGCTCTGTTCCTCGGCAGCGGATGCCACCTGGATGTTGCGGTCGCTGATGCTGGCGATGCCATCGGCGATCTCCACCAGCAGGTTGCCGGCCTTGACCACGTTGTTGGCGCCGGCCTGCGCCTTGTTCAGGGTTTCCTGCATGGAGCTGGCCGCACGGTCGGAACCGCTTTGCAGGTTGCTGATCATCTGCTGGATGCTGACGGTGGAGGCCTGGGTTTTCTGCGCCAGTTGGCGTACCTCGTCGGCGACCACGGCGAAGCCACGGCCTTGTTCGCCCGCGCGGGCCGCTTCGATGGCGGCGTTGAGGGCCAGCAGGTTGGTCTGCTCGGCGACGCCACGGATGACGTCGAGCACCGAGGAGATGGCGTCGCTCTCTTGCTTCAGCTCGACGATGATCTGTGCGGTCTGCTCGGCCTGGGTCGAGAGGGCCTGTACCAGGCGCACGGTGCTCTCGATCTCGGTCTTGCCCTGCACCGTGTTGTCATTGACCTGGCGCGACATCTCGGCCGCTTCGGTGGTGCTGCGTGCCACGTCGCGCACGGTGGCGCTCATCTCGTTGATGGCGGTGGCGACCTGGTCGGTGCCCAGGCGTTGCTGCGCCACGTTCTGGCTGGTTTGCAGGGCCACGGCTGAGGATTCCTCGGCGGCGGTGGCGACTTGCGCGGTGGCGCCGCCGATCTCCTGGATCACTTCCTTGATCTGCAGCGCCATGTTGTTGAGGTTGCGCGCGATCACACCGAATTCGTCACCGCCTTCGTAATGGGTTTGCGCGGTGAGGTCGCGCATCGACAGGGCGACCAGGGTATCGTTGACGTCGCTGACCGCCGCTTTGATGTTGCGAATGATCAGCAGCGACAACGCCAACACGGCGATCAGTACGGCCAGCATGGCCGTGACGGTCAGCCACAGGCTGCTGGCTGCTTCGTCACGAGCCTGTGCAGCCAGGTGGCCTACGCTCTGTCCCAGTTCGCTTTCCACCTGGCTCATCAGGTCGATGCGGCTGGTGGAGAGTCTGAACCAGTCTTCGGACTTGATCCCCAACGCATCGCCCAATGGTGTTTCGAAGGCAAGGCGCTGCAGGCGCGCCACTTCCAGCGATTCTGGCTGTTGCAGGGCGCTGTCGAGCTTGCTGCGGAAGCTGGCCGAGGCGCGGCGCTGGAACGCATCCATATACGCGGAGAATTCGCCCAGGTTGCGGCTGAAGCGTGAAAGCAGATCGGCATCGAAGTGGTTCTGGGTGAAGACCAGGCCGAGCAGCACGCGCTCGCGCCCAGAGCGTTCCTTCATTTCGACGAATTGGTTGAGCGCACCGAGGGCACGCAGGATCTGCGGATCGTCGACGCTTGCTTCGAGCGAATGGGTGTAGCCGATCAATGTCTTGATCAGGTTGGTGTAGCGGTTACCTGAGTCGGTGCTGTTCAGCGACAGGGCATCGACCTGCGGGCGCAACGCTTTCAGCTCATCCAGTGCGCGCAGGGCCTCGTCCATATTGGCCGAGCCTTGCTGCGAGAGTGCACGCATCTGGCTGGTCGCTACGTCGGTATCGCGGCGATATTCGGCCAGCTTGTCGCGCATTGAGTTGCCTTGGCTACCGATGAATACGCCGCTGGCACCACGTTCGCGTTGCAGGGCGGTGATCACGACGCTGATTTTCTGCGCCGTGGCACTGGCACTCACGGTGCGATCCATCTCGGTCAGCGTGTGGTACTTGCCGGCGACATAGACACCGGCGAACGCCAGGAAGCCGAGTAGGGGGAATATCAATATGAGGAGTAGCTTCACGCTCAGCGGGGCATTTCTAAGCATTTCTTTAGGGTCTCATCGTCTTGAATTGAACGTTGGCAGGCGAAGTTACGACGATTGTCGACAGCCTTTCGGGCTGATGGCTGAGCAGGCGCGAGGGATCTTGGTGCCCCTCTGCTTCTGTTGCGGCGTTGTTGTTGTGCTTCGTGATATCGGCTGCTTCTGGGGATTGTCCGTTTCATGTGCCTTCGCCGGTGCTGCTTGAGGCTTAGGCGTGAGACAGAAACGGGTTTCGAGCGGGGCTGGATACATATGACATCGTATGTCTGTGGCAGGTCTTTGGTGAAACTTGCACGGCAGCAGGGACGTTGTCGTCCGTAGCGAGTACGGGCGCTCGTTAAGCAGATTAAACAAAATCGGCTGCCGGCCTTTGACCGGCAGCAACGAAAGGTCGATGCGGGGAAAAATAATCGAGCGCCGAGCAGTGTCGGCGCCTGATTGCGCGGATCAGAAGCTGTACGCGAAGCCGACCTGCACGGTGCGCGGTGCGCCGGGGTAGGCGTAGAGGTTGAAGGCGCCTTCTTCGTATTCCTCGTTGAACAGGTTCTTCACGTCGAGGTTGAGCCGCAACTGCTCGTTCACCTGGTAGAAACTCAGCAGGTCGACCACGGTGTAGCCCTGCATGTCGTAACTGGTCGCGGAGGTCTGGCCGGCACGTTCATCGACGTACTTCACGCCCATGCCGAGCCCCAGGCCCTTGGCTGCGCCATTCTGGAATTCGTACATGTTGAGCAGGCTGAAGCTGTTGCGCGGGATGTTGGCCAGGCGCGTGCCTTTCTCCAGGCTGTTGTCCTTGGTCACTTCTGCGTCGACGAATGCATAGCCGCCGGTAACGCGCCACTCCGGGGTGATGTTACCCGCGACGTTGAGGTCGAAACCGCGACTGCGCACCTCACCGGCGGCGATCTTGTAGATGCCGCTCGGGTCGTTCGGGTCGTTGGTCAGCACGTTCTCCTTGAGAATCTGGTAGACGGCCGCATCGACGCTGAGGCGCTGATCTGCCGATTCCCACTTCATACCCAGTTCGTAGGACGTACCTTCCTCCGCATCGAAGCCTTTGCCCTGAAGGCTTGCGCCGCTGTTGGGCTTGAAGGATCGGGCGGCGTTGGCGTAGACCGCCAGGCTTTCGCTCAGGTCGTAGATCACCCCCAGCCGCGGCGTGGCTGCATTGTCGGCAGCCGTCCAGTCGGTGCTGCCAGGCAGGCGGTTGTCGTAATCATGCTCGAAGCGCTCGAAGCGCACCCCGGCAAGTACCTTCAGGCGCTTGGTAAGCGCCACCTGATCCTGCACGAAGGCGGCCCAGGTCTTCAGGTTTTCCTTGTCGTGCGTGGTGGTTCGGGTGAGTGCTGGGCGTGGCTGGCCCAGTACCGGATCGAAGATGTCGACAGGGTAGGCACCCAGCGCACCGCTGGAGCGGCGAATGATCGACTGGTAGTCGTAGTCCTCGTACTCGATGCCGGTCAGCAGGGTGTGGGAGACACCCAGCGCATCGAAATAGCCGGTCAGGTTCAACTGGTAGTCGCGGTCGTTCCAGTCGAGCTTGCGGTAGTTGAAGTTACGCCCGAGGGTGCGGCCATCCGCGCCCAGGCCATTGGCTTCGACGGCGTTGCCCTTGAGCGTGCCGTCGAGTTGCTGCACGCCGCCGGCCAGTGTCCAGTTGTCGTTGAGGGCATGCTCGAAGCGCAGCTGCAGCATTTCGTTGTCGTTGTGCAGGGTGTTGTCGCTGCCCTTTTCCCAGGCGTTGGTGCCCCGCGAAGGGTTGCCGCGTTGATTGGGATATCGCGTCAGGCCGCGATCCAGCGGGTGGTTGTTGCGCATCAGATCCGCCTCGAAAACGATGCGGGTCGTCTCGTTGACTTGCCAGGCGAGTACCGGTGCAACGCCATAGCGCTCGGTCTTCACATCGTCACGGAAGGTTTCGCCACCTTCGCCGAGCAGGTTGAGGCGATAGGTCAGGGCGCCTTGTTCGTCCAGTGCTCCGGTGGTGTCGAGCGTGCTGCGGTACAGGCCCTGATCATCGAACTGGCCGCCGATGGTGGTGCGACGCTCGGCCTGTGGCTGCTTGCTGACGATATTGAAGGTGCCGCCGGGGTCGCCTCGACCGTACAGGCTGCTGGCCGGGCCACGCAGCACTTCCAGGCGCTCGATGATGTTGGCATCGGGGGCGTTGGGGTAGCCACGGTTGATCGGGAAGCCGTTGCGGTAGAACTCGCCCGTGGTGAAGCCGCGCACGGTGAACGTGGTCAGGCCCTGGCCGCCGAAGTTGTTGGCGCGACCGACGCCGCCGGCATAGTCGAGCACTTCCTGAAGGCGGCTGGCCGAGCTGTCCTCGACCACGTCGCGGGGCAGAACAGTCACCGACTGCGGTGTTTCATGGAGTGAGGTATCGGTGCGGGTTGCACTTTTCGAGCGGCTGGCGCGGTAGCCCTGTACCGGCCCATCGGCGCTTTCCAGGCCTTGAGCGTTGACGCTCAGGGCTTCCAGTTCGAGAGGGGGTTCGGGCTGGTCAGCCCAGGCAGCGCAAACAATGGCGTTGAGTACACAGAGCGAGAGGAGCGTGCGACGCATCGATTTTCAATTTCCAACGTTGTAAGAATTTGTAAAGGAATTGTATTGCTAATGATATTTTTTATCACCTGAGAAGATGTGCTTTTTGATACTTCTCGCCAGGCGCTTCGATAGTGGTCGAGGCGCCTGCACGAAGCTTCTTGTTCACCCCTCAATACCTCTCTTCAGAAATCGTTTCGATGCGCCGCGGCAGCGCGCATTGCCCTGCCGTTGTGCAGGCTGTGCATGGGTTTGCTCGTCGACACGGGCGCCAGCCCGGTAATGGCGCGGAAAGAGGGAAATGGCACAGTCCGTGCTTTCCTTGTGAGAACAAAAAGTTCTCCAAAAGAATTTTCCTTGGAGCCAAACCGACCATCGCCTTGCTCTCACCCAGGAGGTTTTCCGATGACAGCATCCAGTGCCGAACCAATGTTCAGTACCCCGCGCTACGCCAGCGAGGCGTCGAGGCACCCCGCCAGCCGACGTATCGTGGTTGCGCAGCAGGCGAGGGCGGCCGTTGCGCTGCTCGACCACCCCGCGCCCACCTTGCTGCTGTGCCTGGACGAACCGCTGACAACGAGCGTCGACCAGGAAAGCCTGCCGAGCATCGAGGCGCTTTACCTGCGCCTGCAGATGCTGCTGGAGCAGGCGCAGGCCGGCACCCGGCTGTATGTCAGTGGCGATGAAGGCTTCCTCTGGCACGTTTACCGCCTGGCTCGGCATGCCGGCCTGCTCGGTGACGAGATCGAGCTGTTCAAACAGGGCAGTCGTCGCCGTCTGTATTGCGTGCATTGCACGCACTTTCAGGACATCGGCGATGAAGGGCAGTGCATGTGTGAGCAGTGCGGGGTGAAGCTGCTGGTTCGCGAGCATTTCTCTCAACGCCTCGGCGCCTACATGGGCGTATGCATCGACCCGGACAGCCCCTATGCCAAGGTGGTGCGGCCATGAGCGCGATGATCGACGTTCAGGTCACCGATGTACGTCAACTGACCCCGGTGGTACGCGAATTCACCTTCGTCGCTGTCGCCGGCAGCCTGCCGGGTTTTTCCTGCGGCAGCCATGTACAAGTGGTGTTGCCCATCGAAGGGCGCACCCTGCGCAATGCCTATTCGCTGTTGAGCGACCCGCGCGAGACCGGCATCTACCGTATCGCCGTGCGTCTGCAGGATGCCTCGCGGGGCGGCTCGCGTTATCTGCACGAGCAGGTTCAGGTCGGTGACCGCCTGCGTATTGGCGTGCCGAGCAACCTGTTCGCGCTGCATTCACAGGCCTGCCATCACATTCTGGTGGCCGGTGGCATCGGCATCACGCCGTTCATGGCCTACCTCGCTGAGCTGGAGGCGCGTGACGCCTCCTTCGAGCTGCACTACGCCTACCGCAGCGGCCTGACCGACGCCTACGCCAGCGAATTGCGCGAGCGCCTGGGCGAGCGCTTTCACGGCTATGACGCGGCTATCGGCGAGCGCCTGGCATGCGCCGATCTGTTCAGTGGCAAGCCGCTTGGGAGTCACCTCTACGTCTGCGGCCCGCAGCGCCTGCTCGATGAACTCAAGACTCAGGCCGACGCCCATGGCTGGTCGACCGGGCGCCTGCACTGGGAGGCCTTTGCCGCGCCCGAGCCGGGCCAGCCCTTTACCGTCGAACTGACGCGCAGCGGTCAACGCTTGCAGGTACCAGGTGACCACAGCCTGCTCGAAGCGCTGGAGGCAGCCGGTGTGGAGGTGCCCAACCTGTGCCGGGGCGGTGTATGTGGCCAGTGCACCACGCGCTACCTGAGCGGCGAGGTGGAGCACCGTGACCACTACCTGGATGAGCAACAGCGCGGCGAAGCGCTGATGCCCTGTGTTTCCCGTGGCGGCTGCACCGGCACGCTGCTGCTCGATTTGTAGGTATCGCAAGGCCGTCCAGGCCATGTGCACCACAACGATTGGAAATGGTGCGCACGGCGCACCCTACTGAGGATTCCGCCATGCCCGTCGTGATGAAACCGCTGGAAACCTACCGGGACGATTTCACCTTCAGCAACAGCCCGCAGGCCATCGCCCGTTTTCCCTTCCCCTTTCCCGAGGACAACTACATGTACTCGGTCAACATCGAGCCGGCCACGCCGCGCGAGCCCGGCTCGGTGTTCGAACACTGGTTCGACATCGACGAGCACTATGTCTCGGAGATGGCCGAGCGTGCCTGCGTGCTGGATAAGGATCCGCAGCGTTGCCTGGTGATGCCGCACATGGCCCAGGCTGCCTGGGACACCCTGGAAATGCTCATGGAGCATTTGAGCACCGACTATCCCGAGCATTTCGAACTGCAGCGCGAGGGCGACCAGTGGCTGTGGATCAACCGCCCGTTGGGTATCGAGCAGCGCTTCACCTTCGGCGACTCCAGCACGCTGCCGTTCGAGCCACTGGAGTACATCACCCGCCAGGCGCAGGGAGACTTCGCCGTGCTCGATCAGCGCGACGGCGACCTGTTCATGGACGCCGGCATGGTCACCTGCCCGGCGGACTGGTCGATCAAGTTCGACGCCGGCATGAGCTTCAAGCAGTGGCATGCGCCGGTGCCGGGCGTGGCGCACCAGCTCGGCGTTTTCGACCGTGCGTTGAAGTACCTGCTGAACATCCAGGTCGGCCATCCCGTGCGCCGTCTGAACTGGACCATGACCATCAACCCGCGCATGGACACCTCTTCGGAAACCTTTCACGAGTGGGGCCATGAGCGCGGGCTGGTGACGCCGGAGAACGTCGCACGGCTGGTGCACCTGCGCGTCGAGCTGCAGTTCATGCCGCGCCTGCCGCGCAGCAATGCGCTGCTGTTCGGTATCCGCACCTACCTGATCAGCCTCGAGGAACTGGCCAGCAACCCGGCCTGGGCCTGCCGCCTGCACCGGGTGCTGCGCGATCTGCCGAACGAGATCGCCGACTACAAGGGCCTGACCCGTTACCGGCAGACCGTGGTGGACTGGCTGCGCCAGTTCGATCCGCAAGCCGAGGCTGCCTGATTACCGCTGAGTCTTTTCCCGCTGAGCCGGGGAAGGTGCCCGAATTCATCGCCTGCGTGCGCAGGTCAATAACAGGAGAACTGACATGGCCAATTCCTGGCGCATTTCCGCCCTTGCCGAGCGTCATCGTGCACTGGGTTCCAAGCTCGAAGACTGGAGTGGCATGGGTACCGCATGGACCTATGCCAGCGACCTGGCCGACGAGCACGAGGCGATCCGTACCCGTGCCGGGTTGATGGACGTGTCCGGGCTGAAGAAGGTGCACTACGTCGGCCCGCATGCCGAGAGCCTGCTGGAGTACGCCACCAGCCGCGACATCTCCAAGGTCTATCCGGGCAAGAGCGTGTACGCCACGATGCTCAACGAGGCCGGCAAGTTCGTCGACGACTGCGTGATCTATCGCACCGGCCCCAACGCCTTCATGGTGGTGCACGGTTCCGGCAACGGTCACGAGATGCTGGTGCGTTCGGCCCAGGGCCGCCAGGTGGCGGTGCTGTTCGATGACGACCTGCATGACCTTTCGCTGCAGGGCCCGCTGGCGGTGGATTTTCTCGCCGAGCACGTGCCGGGCATTCGCGAGCTGCCGTATTTCCATCATTTGCAGACCAAGCTGTTCGACCGCCCGGTGATGATTTCGCGCACCGGCTACACCGGTGAGCGTGGCTACGAGATCTTCTGCAAGGCTGCCGATGCGCCGGCGATCTGGGACGGCATCCTGGAGAAGGGCAAGGGGCTGGGCATCATTCCCTGCGCCTTCACCGCGCTGGACTGGCTACGGGTGGAGAGCTACCTGCTGTTCTTCCCCTACGACAACTCCGAGATGTACCCCTTCGCCGACCAGGCGGCTGGCGACACCCTTTGGGAACTGGGGCTGGACTTCACCGTCTCGCCGACCAAGAGCGATTTTCGCGGCGCCAACGAGCATCGCCGTCTGCAGGGCAAGGAGCGCTTCAAGATCTTCGGCGTGCTGCTCGACGGCGACAAGGCGGCCGAAGCCGGCGACACCCTGTGGGCCGATGGCAAGCAGGTGGGCGTGATCACTTGCGCCATGTATTCGCGGCTGTCCGGCAAGTCCATGGCCATCGCGCGCATGGACGTGCCCTACGCCGAGCAGGGCGCACCGCTGGAAGTCAAAGGCAGCCTGGCGGTGAAGGCCATTGCCCATACCCTGCCGTTCGATGACCCGGAGAAGAAGAAACGTACGGCCAAGGGCTGAGTGTTGGGGGTCTGTTGCCCTTTCGACGCGAGCCGCGCGACCCGAAGGGACGGGCCAGTTTTTGCGTGGTGCGTTGTTACTCGATGGCTCATTTGGGCGAGCGACCAAACTTTGCGTCTCGCGCTTAGCCCCACGGAAAACTGGCTCCGACGCGGCCGTGCACGAAATGGCAACAGAGCCTAGATCCCGCGACCGGGAGTCGTCGCGGACAAGGGGTTCCTGGGGCAAGGGAACAGGGCCATAGGGACATGGCCCGATTTACCTCGAATTAGGAGAGCGTCATGGCCTGGTTGAACGGTTGGGGTTTTCTGCTGCTGGCCGGCATTTGCGAGGTGTTCTATGCCTCGATCATTCCGCGTACCGACGGCTTCACGCGTTTGTGGCCGAGCCTGTACTGCGCGTTTTTCCTGGCGCTGAGCATCTACCTGCTGAGCCTGTCGGTGCGCGAGTTGCCGCTTGGCCTGGCCTACGCCGTGTGGGTTGGCATCGGCACCTTGGGCACGGTGGCCTATGGCGCGATGTTTCTCGGTGAAAGCCTGAACCTGTTGCGCAGCCTGTGCCTGGTGATGATCGTCGCCGGCATCGTCGGCCTGAAACTGGCCAGCCACGAGACGGCGTAAGAGCCTGGTAAAGAGACTCTGAAAAAAGCCCCACACCGTCACTCCCGCGAAGGCGGGAGTCCAGGTGCTGTGCGGGAATGACGACTATTTCAGACCATGCTCAAGGAGTTGAACATGCATGTACAGGTATTGCAGCACGTGCCCTTCGAAGGTATTGGCAGCATGGCTGAGTGGTTTCAGGCTCGTGGTTGCACGGTCGAATACACCCGTTTCTTCGAGGCTGATGCCAGGTTGCCGGCAGTGCAGGGCTGCGATCTGATCGTCGCAATGGGTGGGCCGATGAGCGTCAACGACGAGGCCGAGTTGCCCTGGTTGGTTGCGGAGAAGGCGTTTCTCCGTGAAGCGATCGGGGCAGGTGTCGCCGTGCTGGGGGTATGCCTGGGGGCGCAGTTGATCGCCAGCGCGCTGGGGGCTCGCGTGCATCCCAATCCGGTGGCCGAGATCGGCTGGTTTCCGGTATGGCGAGCCGAATCTGTTGGCGACGACTGCTTCGTCTTTCCCGACCGTGTCGAGCTGCTGCACTGGCACGGTGAAACCTTCGAACTGCCTGCGGGCGCCACGCTGCTAGCGTCGAGTGAAGCGTGTCGGCACCAGGCGTTCCAGCTCGGCAGGCGGGTGATCGGGTTGCAATGCCACCCGGAAATGACGCCGCAGATCGTCGCCGACCTGCTGGCCGAATGCGCCGATGAACTCACGCCTGGTCAATGGGTACAGACGCCCGAACGACTGACTGCAGAGCCGCGCACATACGTGCCTGGAAATGTCCTGATGGCGCGGGTGCTGGACTACCTGCTCGGCTGACCCGTACGCGCGGCCCAGCCCAGGCCGCGCGTGTTGGCGTCAGAGCTGGAAGCGCGCGATGTTCTCGCGTAATGCCTCGCTGGTACGCGCCAGGCTCTCGCTTTCCTGATGAGTGCTGCGAAACGCCGTGGCCGACTGTTCGGCGCTGTCGCGCACCGAGACGATGCCCTGACTGATCTGCTCGGCGACCGTGCTCTGCTGCTCGGCGGCGGTGGCGATCTGCTGATTCATGCCGTTGATACGCTCGATCATGGTGACGATTCGTACCACGGCCTCACCGGCCTCGGAGACACCGGAAACCGACTGCGAGCTGGAGTTCTGGCAGCGCTCCATGTAATGCGAGGTTTCGTCGGCGATCTTCTGCAGGCTGGCGATCAGGCCCTCGATCTCGGTGGTGGCTTCCTGGGTACGCCGTGCCAGGCTGCGAACCTCGTCGGCGACCACGGCGAAACCGCGCCCGGCCTCGCCGGCACGTGCTGCCTCGATGGCAGCGTTGAGTGCCAGCAGGTTGGTCTGATCGGCCACCGCCTTGATCACGTCGAGCACGCTGCCGATGTTGCTGCTTTCGGTCTTCAGACGCCCCATGGCCTCGCTGGAGCTGTCGATCACCTGCGCCAGTTCGCCGATCAGGCTGACCGCCTGGCTGGCCTTGCGCTGGCTGTGCACGGCCGCTTCGTCGGCCTCGCTGGCGGCCTGTGCGGCCGATTCTGCGCTGCGTGCCACGTCCTGCACCGTTGCCGCCATTTCGTGCACGGCGGTGACGATCTGCTCCACTTCACGTTGGGCCTGGGCCACGCCTTCGGCATTGCGCAGGCTCGACTCGCTCAGTTCCTGGCTGGAATGGGCGACGGTACGCGATGAGCTGTCGATGCCCTGGGTTACCTGGCGCAGGTTCTGCTGCATGCGCAGCAGGGCGGCGAGCACGCTGTTCTCGGCGCTGTCCACGGCTTTCTCCGTGATGCGCAGATCGCCTTCGGCAACGCGTTGTGCGATGCGGTTGAGGTCGCTGGGTTCGGCACCCAGGGCGCCGAGCAGGTAG
This sequence comes from Pseudomonas mendocina, assembly GCF_003008615.1. Taxonomy (NCBI): domain Bacteria; kingdom Pseudomonadati; phylum Pseudomonadota; class Gammaproteobacteria; order Pseudomonadales; family Pseudomonadaceae; genus Ectopseudomonas; species Ectopseudomonas mendocina. Next base: position 708,931 of record NZ_CP027657.1, on the reverse strand, counting down.
CGGCTGATCCAGTGACCGAGCACGATGGCCGTGAACAGTGCGATGCCGCCGATCACCAGCAGGGCGAGGCGCTGGTTCGCATATTCGGCTTCTTCCTCGGTGACCCGGCCCTGGGCGACCTGCATGGAGTAATTCAGGTAGGCCTCGATGGCCTGGGTGAGTTCTTCGAGTAACGGCGTGCATTGTTCGGCCACCAGTTTCAGGGCGGTGGCGTCCTCACCCTTGAACAGATGGTCGGCGATGGTGCGCGCAACCGGTGCATAGCGCATTTCAACCTGCTCGATACGTTTGAACAGATCCCGTGCCTGGGGTGATACGCCCTCGTGCGTGTCGATGGCCTTGCGCAGTTCCGCCAGTTTTTCGCTCACGGCCCGGTCGTGGCTCTCGATGGCCGTGCGGCGTTGAGCACGTGCTGCCACATCCGGAGTCAGGGCCATGTTGCGCAGTGCGATGGCGCGTTCCTTCGCGGCATCGTTCAACTGGTTGGCCAGGCGGGTACGTTGGTCGATGCCGTTGATGTAGCCAGTGAAGTCGTCGTTGACGTCAGACAGGCTGACCAGCGACACGACAGTGAGCAGCAGCATCAGCGCGAGGATGATGGCGTAGCTGGCATAGATCAGGGTGCGGGTAGAGAAGCGGGCAGATTGCGACGACATAAGGCACCTTCGGCATGAGTGACGGTCACGAGCTTGCTAGGGACGCATACCGTTGCGCTGTGCGCTCGGTTCCGCATCCTGCGTCGTCCACGAAAGGTTTTGCCGATCTCCATGGCGGCTGCCATGGTTGATGAGGGAAGTTGGGTGGCCGCAAGGCCACACCGCCGATCACGGCTCAATCAAGTCGTGATGGCAATATGATAGTCATAAGGATGGACGTAGTGGATAGTCCCCCCACCGAGAATGCCGATGATCGGTAGGGCCCTGTTGACGGGGGTATCTGGCGGCCTCTTGCTGTTGGGCTGGTACCGACCAGCGGGCCACCATCCAGGCCATTGCTGCTGCACGGATATTCCACGCCTTTCTTTGCCTGGGCTGCAGTGGAGCGGGATTCGGTGAGGCCTGGGCTCATGGCGGTGGTGGTGTATCTAAAGCAGGGAGCCGGCGACATGTGCCGCCGGCCGGAGGGCTTACTTGAGCTTTTCCAGCTCGTCGTCAGGCAGGGCGTAGCTGTGTTTCTCGTGAATCATGGTGGCGACCAGCGCATAGAGGCTGACGCCAGCCACCAGCAGACTGATGAAGATCAGGATGGCGGGCTTGTCGGCGAAGGTGAATACGGCGCTGGCGCCGTCGTAAGTGGTGATGCTCATGGCGATGCTCCTTTAGGTTGGCCCGTCACCCAGTGGCACGGGCCGTTTGCTGATCAGGCCGGTTTGGTTTCGCCAACCAGCGGGGCGGGCGCGGAGCTGCCGACGCTGGTGCTGCTGCCGTACATCGAACTCCATTCCGGGTAGGCCTGGGCCGGTACTTCGGTCAGGTCGAGACCGCGCTCTTCGGCGTGCGCCGGAACGCGCAGCATGCCGGCCTGCTTGAGGGCGTAGGAGATCGCGTAGCCAGGGATGAAGCCCAGCGCGGCCATGACGATGGCGCCGCCCAGTTGGCCGAAGAAGCTGATTTCCGGCATGCCGTTCACATTCGGGTAACCGGCCAGGAAGATGCCGCTGATCACCAGGCCAGCGAAGCCGCCGAAGCCGTGTACGGCGAAGGCGCCGACCGCGTCGTCCAGCTTGAACTTGAGCAACAGGTTGTTGACCAGCGGTGCCAGGGCCGACACGCCCATGCCGATCAGGTAGGCCAGGCCGGGGTGGTAGAGATCCAGACCCGGTGCGACCGAGATGATCCCGACCAGACCACCGGACATCATCCAGTAGGGTTCGCGAGTGGTCAGGTAAGCGCCGATCAGGCCGCCAGCGAAGCCCATCAGGGTGTTGAAGGAGAAGGCCGAGAGGTTGGTCGGCTGGCCGTAGATGTTGATCCACTGCGCGCCGGAGTTGTAGATGATGCAACCGCCGAGGAAACCGAAGAAACCGACGATGATCAGCATCAGGCCGACCACGCTCATCGGCATGCTGTGACCGACGATGGCGTTGGCGCTGCCGTCGGCATTGAAGCGGCCGATGCGTGCGCCCAGGTTGATCAGCACGCCAAGGGCGAAGAAGCCGGCGATCATGTGCACCACGCCAGCGGCGCCGACGTCATGGTAGCCCCACTTCACGGTCAGCCAGCCTTCCGGGTGCCAGCCCCAGGCCGCGGCGAGCAGCCAGAGGAAGCCACCGAGGACGATGGTCATGATGATGAAGGCGCTCATCCGTGCACGCTCGATGATCGCGCCGGAGAGGATCGAACCGGTGGTGGCGGCGAACAGGGCGAAGGCGCCCCAGAAGATGCCGGTGGCGTTGTCCTGGATGTTCGGGCCCATGGACTGACTCCACGGCATGCCGGCCATCAGCGCGTCCATGCGTGGCACCAGACCGTCCGGGAAGGCGTTGTACACGGCCCAGCCGAGCAGGAACACGCTGGGTACGATGAAGCCGAAGGCGAGAATATTCTTCACGCCGGCCGCCAGGGCGTTCTTCAGTCGCGATGCACCGATCTCGTAGGACAGGAAGCCTGCGTGAATGCAGATCATCAGCGCGGTACACCACCAGTAGAACATTTCCATGTTCAGGGTGTTGGTCATCTCTATCAGAGCCTGTAGCTCTTCCAGAGTGGGTGTCTTCTGCTCTTCCATCAATCAATCCTCGATGCTGTTCTTATGAAGGTTCGTCGGTATTGGCAGTGGAAATGAAAGTGTTAAGCCCTGGGTTTTAATTTATCTGTAGTTATAAAAAGTTCTTTGTGTGAATAGGCAATAGCTGTGCCAGAAGTCGTCTTGCGCTGAGCGCCCGGTGGCTGCGGCGAGGCTGAAACAGCTGGTTAAAAAATGCCCTGTTTGTGCTCATTCGGTCGGTATCACGCCTGAAAATGGGTCGTAATTCAGATGTTCTTCTGCAACATGCCTTGAATCTGCTGCACCGATTCCTGGGTGCGCCGCGCCAGGTTGCGCACCTCGTCGGCGACCACCGCGAAACCGCGGCCCTGCTCACCGGCGCGGGCGGCTTCGATGGCGGCGTTCAAGGCCAGCAGGTTGGTCTGTTCGGCGATGCCCTTGATCACCCCGGCGACCTGGGCGATCTGCCCATAAGTGGCCTGGATGCTGGCCTGCTCGCGTTCGTGCATGCTGGCGGCGGCCTTCTCGTCGCTGATTTCGCGTACCGCGCCAGTGACGTAAGTCAGCTTGCCCTGGGCATCGCGCAGGCAGCGGCCACGCTCGCGATACCAGACTTCGCCACGGGTCTTGTGGCGCATGCGGTATTCCACGGCGTAGAAACCGTCGCCGCTCTTGTCCACCATCGAGGCATTGAAGGCCTGCATCACCGCTTTCAGATCGTCCGGGTTGACCACCTGGAAATAGCTGTCCCAGCCGTCGGGGAATTCGGCGCGGCTGTAGCCGATCAGCTCGCGGAACTGTTCGGACCAGCGGATCAGGTTCTGCGGGTGATCCGGGTCGCCGTTGACTACGTTCATTGCCCAGCAGCCCTCGGTCAGGGTGCGCTTGGTCAGTTCCCAGACCTGGCGCTCCTCTTCCCAATGGGCGCGCTCGGTCGCGACGTCCTGATTCTGTGCGTGACTGGCGCGCAGCTCGTCTTCAAGCTGCGCACATTGCCGTTCGGCCTGGGCCAGCCGCTGTTGCAGCGCCGCGTAATCATCGGCGGTACAGGGCGCGGGTGGCTGTTGTTCGCTGTGCTGGCGAATGCGCTGCAGCTCCTCCCAGTCACGCTGCAGGCGTTCCAGGCTGCCGAGCAACTGCGGCTGTTGCTGCAGGTGCGGGCGAGCCGTTGCCGGCGTGCGCTGGCTGAGCAGGTGCTCGAGCCACTGGTTGAGTTCATTGGCCAGGTTTCGGGGCGTATTGCTGAACCACATCGGCCGATCCTCCTCGGGGTCGTTGAGCGCTGCCCTCCTGATTGGCAGCTGCTACCCGGTTCCCTAGCAATTCTCTTTCCAAGAGCCGCGTCCTACTGCATGTGTCAGCCCGTAGGGTGCGCCGTGCGCACCACCGGGCTCGACACAGCTTGGTTCTGTGCGCACGGCGTACCCTACGGCGACATGCCGGCGTCAGGCCCTGACCCGGCTCTTGTCCGGGTCATAAGCCACGGTGCCGGCAGCGACGGTGGCGCCGATGCGTTTCTGCTGACCATCGAGCTTGCCGATCTCCACGCGGGTGCCTGGCGTGCAGTAATCGACCGCCAGGCGGCACAGGGCGATGTTCTTGCCCAGCACCGGCGAGCGCGTGGCGCTGGTGATCACCCCGACCTGGGCGCGGCCGACATGCACGCAATCGCCATGGGCAGCCGGCTCGTTGCCTTCCAGCTCCAGCCCAACCAGCCGATGCATCGGATGTTCCTTGCGCCGTAGCAGTGCTTCGCGGCCGATGAAATCCTCCTGCTTGCTCTTCAGGGGCACGCAGAAACCGATACCGGCCTCGAACGGATCGGTCTGGTCGCTGAACTCGTAGCTGGCAAAGATCAGGCCTGCCTCAATGCGCAGCATGTCCAGCGCGTGCAGGCCGAGGGGTGCCAGGCCGAGCGGTTCGCCAAGTTGCCAGAGGCGCTTCCAGACTTGCATGGCATCGCCTGGATGGCACCAGATTTCATAGCCCAGCTCGCCGGTGTAGCCGGTGCGCGAGACCATCAGTGGAATGCCGTTGTAGTCGTCCAGGCGGCCGACCAGAAAACGAAACCAGCCCAGCTCTTCCAACGGCGGCTGGGTGCCTGGTGTCCAGATCATCTGCCGCAGCAGTTCGCGGCTCAGCGGGCCCTGCACGGCGATGTTGTGGATCTGCTCGGAGGCGGATTTGATCCACACCTTCATGCCCAGTTTCTCGGCCTGCTGGCGCAGCCATTCGCCGCCGAGATCCTCGCCACCGATCCAGCGGAACGCATCCGCGCCAAGACGCAGCAGCGTGCCGTCGTCGAGCATGCCGCCGTGCTCATAGCACATGGCGCTGTACACCACCTGACCGACCGCCAGCTTGCGCACGTCGCGGGTCAGACAGTAGTTGAGCAGGGCTTCGGCGTCGGGGCCGAGCACCTCGAACTTGCGCAGGGCAGACAGATCCATCACCGCCACCCGTTCGCGGCAGGCGTGGTATTCGGCCAGCGTGCCGTAACCGTCGAACTGGGTGGGCGTCCACCAGCCGCGATAATCGATGAAGTGGCGGGTGAGGGCGGAAGTGCCCGGATGGAAGCCGCTTTCGCGGGTCAGCACCGGGTCGGCGTCGGGCGTTTTGCGGTTGGCCATGGCGATACTGAAGCGCTCCTTGTCGGAATACACGCGAATGTGGATGTCGGTGGGGTTCCAGCCGTTGGCCGGGTCGATGTCGTCCGGGCAGGAACTGCTGGCGCACACCAGATCGTTCATGGCGCGCAACAGCACATAGTCGCCGGGGCGCGACCAGGGCTCGTCCAGAGTCAACTGCTGGTGCGCATCGACCCCGGTGTTGAAGAAGAAGTTGATCGCCGGCCAGCCCCGACGGCCCTGCACACCATGGCCTTGCAGGGCGCGACTGATGTTGTCGCTGCAGTTGGCGTGGCCGAAGTAACCCTGCGCCTCGTAATAGCGTGCGGTGCAGGCCAGGGCGAAGGTGTCATGGCGGCCGACGGTGTCGCGCAGCACCTCCAGCATCGGCTGCATGTCGCGGTCGAAGAACTTGCTGAACAGGCCGGGGCCGGGATAGGCGTTGCCGTTCAGGGTGCGGGTGACGGTGGGGTCAAGGTCGATCTCGCGACCGGCATCGAGGCCGCGCCGGTCGAAGGCGACGAAGTCCGAGCATTGCCGGCCGGCGACGTCGATCACCTGGATGTACTGGCCGGCACCGACCACATAGTCGCGGGCGCTGCCGGGGCTGATGGTGAATTCGTCGAGCACTTCGCCCAGCGGCGTCGGCAGGGTTGGAATCAGCAGGCTCGATGGGTTGGCGCGGTGGATCAGCAGGCGCAACTCGCTGGCGCGCTGCTGGCTGTCCACCGCCGTCTGTCCGCCGGGGGCGGCAACGATCAGCAGCAGGGCTGCGTTGGCCTGCAGTTTCACCTGATGACCGGCTGGCGTGCCGTCTGGCCATAGGCGTGCGGCCGTGGGCAGGTGGCGTGAGTCGATATGGTGTTTGAGCAGACCGTTGGCGACGTGCTGCGACTCGCGGCTGCCGTCGCTGAGCAGGCGGCCTATGAAGTTGGCGCCGGGGCTGGACAGCAGGCCGAGCGCCGCTAGCGCTTCACGGCCGTCCTCGGTGAAGGCCAGCAGCTCGGCGTGTTGGTCGCCTTCGATATCGATCACCTCGATGCGGTCACCGGGTTCCAGAGCGACTACTGTCAGGCCGCCCGGGGCGACGCGGTGACGTTCCACTCCAGGCGTTCGAGCGAATAGCGCCGGCTCGTGCGGCCGGGAAATCACGGGCATCTGCATGCAAGGCACCTTGGTTCTTTTTTCGGTGCGCACGGCGCACCCTAGGGGGGCGTGCACACTGCGACGTAGGGTGTCGCGGGGCCGTCTAGGCTGTGCGCACCGTTTCCCTTCAGCCAACGGCTTTTATGGCTGTCTGCGGCGAATCGGAAAGGTAGGCGGCGAGCGAGTCGTCCAGCGCCTCCAGCCAGGAGGTGTGGTGCGGCGTGGCCAGGGTGCCGGTCATCAGCGAGCGGTGGCACTTGTTGCGGTAGCCCATGATGTCGTCGTACTTGTCGTGCTTCCAGTCGAGGAAGGTCTGGTTCACCGCGGCGATGTCGAAGCTCGGGTAGTCGGTGGCATCGATCAGGGTCTGGATGTACTTGCCCTGGAATTCGAACATCTCCTGGGCGTTCTTCAGGGTCAGTTCTTCTTCGCGCCAGGCCAGATCTTCAGCGTGCATGGCAGCGTGGTCGGGCAGGGCGATGCGTCCGAGGATCACGTCACGGGCGTACCAGGCCTGGGCATCGAACATGTTGAAGCTGTACCACTGATCCTGCATGCCGAGGTAGACCAGCTTCGGGTTGTCCTCCCAGAACACGCCTTTGAACAGGTTCAGCGGCCACAGGCGGTTGTCGGTCTTGAGCCGCAGGTTCTCGGCCAGGAAGGGGAAGTGGTGCTTGTAGCCGGTGCTCAGAACGATGGCGTCGATGTGCTTGCTGGAGCCGTCGGCGAAGAAGGCCGTGCTGCCCGAGACGTGCGTGAGCAGCGGTTTTTCCTCCCAGTTCTCCGGCCACTTGTAGCCCATCGGCGCGCTGCGATAGCAACTGGTGATCGAGCGCGCGCCGTATTTATAGCACTGCGAGCCGATGTCCTCGGCCGAGTAGCTGGCGCCGACGATCAGCACGTCCTTGCCCTTGAATTCCAGGGCGTCGCGGAAGTCGTGGGCATGCAGCACGCGCCCGGCAAAGCTCTCGAAACCCTCGAAGTAAGGCACGTTGGGCGTGGAGAAGTGGCCGCTGGCGACCACCACGTAGTCGAAGCGCTCGGTGCGGGTGAGGTCGCGGTCATAGCTGTGCACGGTCACGTCGAACTGGCCGCTGGCCTCGTCGAAGCTCACCCCGCGCACGGCAGTGTTGAACTGGATGTACTTGCGCACGCCGGCCTTTTCGACGCGCCCCTTGATGTAGTCCCACAGCACTTCACGTGGCGGATAGGAGCCCATCGGGCGGCCGAAGTGCTCGTCGAAGGTGTAGTCGGCGAACTCCAGGCACTCCTTCGGCCCGTTCGACCACAGGTAGCGGTACATGCTGCCGTGCACCGGTTCGCCGTGCTCGTCCAGGCCGGTGCGCCAGGTGTAGTTCCACATGCCGCCCCAGTCGCTCTGCTTTTCAAAGCAGACCAGCTCGGGAAGCTCCGCGCCCTTGGCCGCGGCGGACTGGAAGGCACGGAGCTGAGCCAGGCCGCAGGGGCCGGCGCCGATGATGGCGATGCGAGTGGTCATGCTGAATCTCCCGTATGAAATCGTATGTGTAATTTCAGGAATTTAAATTTCCTATTGGGAATTACCTTACTGGCTCGATGCCCAGTCGCAACTCGCTCATTGGGGATACCTCCTTGGAGGTAGTCGCGTGGCTCAACATGCTCTGCGGAGGGGCGCGGCGGCCTTCTGATGGTGCGCGCGGGAGAGGAGGGTTATTTCTTTTTGGGAAATATTGTTTCTTATCAGTGGTTTTTGTCTGCGTCCTGCCAGGGCATGGAACTTGCTCGATCCAGAGCGATTCCTTGTCCGTGGAGGCCGGATGATCCAGTTGCTGCTGCGCACCCTGCTGCTCGAGCGACAGCCTCGACCCGCTGCGTCCCCGGCCTATCGACAGACGCTGCTGGAGCTGCCGCTGCGTCTGTTGCAGCAGGGCGGCGGTGATGGGCCGTTGCTGGAATTGTTGCCTCAGCTGCAGCAGGCGCTTCAGGCCGATCACGTCAGTCTGTTGTTGCCGCAACGCACAGGGCCGGGTTGGCGGGCGTTGGGCGAGAGAACTGCCTGCGCCAGCTGTCCCGAGCATTCTGGAGAGCTGCCGTTGCCCGGCGTGGTGCAACTCTGTCGCAGCTGTCTGGAGCAGGGGCGCTTTCAGGCCTTGTGCGGTCTGCAGCAGGAGGAAGGGCGTAGCGCGCTGCTGCTGGTGGGTTTCAGCGGTCGTCCGGGTATCGGCCAGCGCAACCAGTTACGCGATATCGCCCGGCGCCTGGGCGAGGTGTTGCAAGCCTTCGCCGAGGATCGCCGCCTGCGTCGTCGCGAGTTGAGCGCCGAGCGCGGTGTGCTGGCGCGTGAACTTCACGACTCGGTGGCGCAGCAGCTCGGCTATCTGCAAATTCGCAGCGCGCGCCTGCAAAGCGTGCTAGGCGATGCCAGGCAGGCCGAGGTGATGCTCGATGATCTGCGCGATACCTTGCGGGGTGTGCATCGCCAGGTGCGCGAGCTGATCAGCAGCTCGCGACTGACCATGGACGGCCGCACGCTGCGCCAGGCATTGGAAGCTTCGGTGGAGGAGTTCGCCCGCAGCAGCAGTTGCGTGTTCAGCCTGGACAACCGTCTACCCGGAAATTGCCTGCCTGCCGACAGCGAGTTGCAGGTGCTGCAGATCGTGCGTGAGGCGCTGGCCAATGTGGTGCGGCACTCGCATGCGCGGCAGGTGGGTATTCGTCTGTGGCCGACCGCCAGTGGCCTGGAAGTCGAAGTCTGCGACGACGGCATCGGTCTGCCGGAGGATTTGCCCGACAGCGGTCACTTCGGCCTGAGCATCATGCGCGAGCGTGCGGCTGCGATCGGCGCCGAGCTGAGTGTCGAGGCGCTGCCGAAGCGTAGCGGCACACGGGTGCATCTGCGCTGGAGTCGGCCATGAATACGCCGTTCGACCTGCTGCTGATCGATGATCACCCGATGCTCCGCCGCGGCCTGGCGGAGCTGTTCGAATCCAGTGGCGAATTCCGGGTGATCGGTAGCGTTTCCAGCGGCAGCGAAGGCATCAGTCTGGCGCGTGAGCTGAACCCTGCGATGGTGGTGCTCGACCTGCATATGCCCGGGCTTGATGGCCTGGCCACGCTGGAATGGTTCAAGCGTGATCTGCCCGAGGTGAACGTCGTGGTGCTGACGGCCTCGGCAGCGCGTGACGATGTGCTCGCCGCCCTGCGTGCCGGCGCCGATGGCTACCTGCTCAAGGACAGCGAGCCGGAAGCTCTGCTGGCCGCAGTGAGTGCCTGCGCGCATGGCCAGGGCCGGCTCGATCCGGCGCTGTCGGTGTTGCTCGCCAGCAGCCTGCGCGAGCGCGAGACGGCCATGGAGGCCGAACGCGTGGAGTTGACCGAGCGTGAGCGGCAGACCCTGGCACTGATCGCCGAGGGCTTCAGCAACAAGCTGATCGCCCGCCAGTTGGGCATCAGCGATGGCACGGTAAAAGTCTATGTGAAGCATCTGCTGAGCAAGCTCAACCTGCGTTCGCGCCTGGAGCTGGCGGCCTGGGCGCATCGCAGCGGCCAGCCCGAGGGCAATGGAGGGTGTCGATGAATGGGTGGCGACGTCTGCGCGATGCGTTGAGTGGCGGAAGCCGGTCGGTGGATTTCGATGCGCTGCCGATTGCGCTGATCCATCTGGATGGCGCTGGGCTGATACGTCAGGCCAATCGCGGCTGGGAGCTGCTCAGTGGCTACCGGCTGCGCGATTGCCAGCAGGCCGAGCACAGCCAGTTTCTGCATATCGAGGATCGCCCCTTGTGGCAGCTCGGTTTGCACAGCCTGCGGGATGGAGAGGCACCCTGGGTGGGCAGCCTGCGCTACATGAATCGCACGGGAGAATTGCGTTGGGTCGAGATTCGCCTGGCGCGGCACGGAGATGGCTTCGTCGCCAGCCTGGCCGATATCAGCGCGCAGATGCCCGAGCATCAGCAGTTGCAGGCGCGCCATCGCAGCCTGAGCAACCTGCTCGATGGCCTGCCGCTGATGGTCTATCGCTGCCGCAACAACCGTAACTGGAGCATGGAGTACGTCAGTGCGGGGTGCCTGGAACTGACCGGCTACGCTGCGCAGCGTCTGGTCGACAGTCAGAGTCTGACCTTCAATGGGCTGATCCACCCTGCTGATCGTGAGCGGGTCTGGCGCGGCGTGCAGGAGGCGTTGCGCGAGTCACGGCCGTTCGCTTTCGACTATCGACTGTTGTGCGCCGACGGTAGCGAAAAGCAGGTCAGCGAGCGTGGCCGGGGCATCTATTCGGATCTGGGCGACCTGCTGGGGCTCGAAGGCATCGTGATGGAGCGTGGTGCCGCACCGGCGCTGTTGCGGGACGTCGCCGCGGGTTTCTAAGCGCTGTTCGTAGGGCGGGTGCAACCCGCCGCCGCTGTCTGTCTGGCGGGTTTCACCCGCCCTACGTCTGAGATCGTAAAGAGGATTTGAGCAAGAACGTTCAAGACCTGCCTGGGGCACTTGGCTAAGCTTGGCTGCCCAAGGAGGTTCCATGTCTCGTTATCAAGAATTCACTCAGGGCGCCCGCGATATGCTGCCGATGCTGCTCGGCGCCATGCCTTTCGGCATCATTTTTGGCAGTCTGGCTGGCGCCGCCGGGCTCGATCCCTGGCAGACGCAGGGCATGTCAGTACTGGTGTTCGCCGGCTCGGCGCAGTTCATCGCCATCAGTCTGCTGGCTGGCGGCGCGGGTATCGCTGTGGTGCTGCTGACCACCTTCGTGGTCAACCTGCGCCATGCCCTGTATAGCGCCAGCTTGCAGCCATACGTACGTCACCTGCCCAAGCGCTGGCGCATGCCGTTGGCCTTCTGGCTCACCGACGAGGCCTACGCGGTGGTGGTGCAACGCTATGCGCGCGGCGATACCGAGCCCTATCGGCATTGGTACTTCCTCGGCGCGGCCCTGGCGATGTACTGCAACTGGCAGTTATGCACGCTGGTCGGCGTACTGTTCGGCCAGGCCGTGCCGAACATCGGTGAGTGGGGGTTGGATTTCGCCATGCTGGCGACCTTCATCGGCATCGTCGTGCCCATGCTGCGCAACCAGCCACAGGTCGCTGCGGCGCTGGTTGCAGCAGCTGTGGCGTTGGCTTGTCATCCGTTGCCATACAAGCTCGGGCTGATGGCTGCCGCGGCCAGTGGCATCGTGGTCGGCGTATGGCTGGAGCGGCGCAAGCCGGTCTTGCTGGAGGAACTGGTCTGATGGATATCTGGTTGCTGATCCTGGGCATGCTGGCGATCACCTTCGTTACCCGCTACAGCCTGTTCGCCTTCCCTGATCTACGTTTTCCACCGTTGATCCGGCAGGGACTGCATTACGTGCCGACCGCCGTGCTGACGGCCATCGTGGTGCCCGGAATGCTGCTGCCTGATGGGCAGAACTGGGCCTTGCGCTGGGATAACGCCTATTTGCTGGCAGGCCTGGCGGCCATTGCCATCGCCGCTCTCAGTCGCCATCTGCTGGCGACCATCGGCGGCGGTTTTCTGGTGTTCTTTCTGCTGCGCTGGGCGTTTGGGCAGTTGCCCATCTGAGTGGCGCGTGCCCTGGCTTTGCGTAGTGTGCGCTGCGCGCACCAGGCAGGTTCAGCCGTATTCGCGGTGCGCACAGGTGAGGCGTGTTACACCAGCGCGCTGACTTTCAGATCACGCTGGCTCAGGCGCAGGTAGTGTTCGTTGGCCTTGAGCAAGAGGGCCTGGTCGTCGACGCACAACTCTGTCTGAGGACTGCCCTCGGCCTGGCTGCGGTAGAGCGTTTCGCCAGGGCGACGGCGTAGACACTGGTAGCGCTGCTGACGCGGTTCGATCTTGAGGCTGAGCATGTCGATATAGGCGACCTGCATTTCATCGCTCTGCCCGGTCTCCAACGCACTGCGCTGCAGTGGCGGGGTATGGGTGAAGGGCGAAGCCGACAGCATGACGTGTTGGCAGTCGAGCAGGTCGGGTCGAGGTTGGCCGTCGAGCAGCCAGTTGCCGCGCAGATCGCGATGCAGGCACAAGCTGCGCTGACCGTGGTTGTCCACCTTGAGCCAGAGGCGGCGGAAGCGCCAGCGCGTATCGCAATCGATGAGGTAGTTGGCAACGATGCTGTTGCCCTTGATGACCTGCATGAGATGGCTGGTAGCGTGAATGCCGTTGGCATCCTGACTCAGGCGCAGCGTTTCCACGCCGGCGGTGTACCAGGGTTTCCATACCAGGGTTTGCTGCATCGGACGACTCCATGCCGAGCGCGAAACAGGAGGGAGAGGCGGCAGCTGCGCGCAGAACACGTTCCCTCGTGTTCCATGATGTGTTGTGGCGCGCAGCATAGCGTGGTGGCGAAGTGATGTCTGTCAGCCTTTGCCGACAGTTGCGCAAGTTTTTGCGCTATTGCTTGGCTTTGAGCGGCTGTTGCTCGAACGCCACACCTTCCAGGCCGTGGGTCATTAAGGCGCGAATATTGCCGTGATCGCTGCCGTTCGGCGTGGCCACTACGCTGCGATAGTGTTCGCCGAAGGCACGCAGTGCTTCGTCCTGGCTGAACCCCTCGAGCAGGGCCAGGCCCAGTGTCTTGCACGAGCCTTCGTTCTGCCCGGCAGCGTTTTCCACGTCTCCATTGCGAAAGGCGCTGGGCTGATAGTCATAGTGCTCGGCGACGAAGGCCAGGGTTTCGCTGAAGGCGTAGTCGTCCTGCTGCAAGCGACTGCGCAGGTCGGTGAGGGCGGTCATGCGTGTTTTCCTTTTTCGAATGCGGCTTTCTGTTCGGCCGAGGCTTCTTTCTGGTGTTTGGCCTTCCAGTCGGCATAGGGCATGCCGTACACGGTTTCGCGGGCCTGGTCGATGCTCACTTCGACGCCAAGATCATCAGCGGCGGCCTTGTACCACTTCGACAGGCAGTTACGGCAGAAACCGGCCAGGTTCATCAGCTCGATATTCTGTACGTCAGTGCGATCACGCAGGTGCTGCACCAGGGCACGGAAGGCTGCGGCTTCCAGTTCGAGGCGTTCTTGCTCGGTCATGCTGGGCTCTCCGGGGCGGGGGTTGGCGGCGATGATAAGAGCGCGTTTCGAGGCCAGCAAGCCGTCAGCGGTGCCCGGCCAGGGTGATCGACACCGACTCGGCGAAACGCAGGGCATGCGGTTTATCCACTTCCACCTCGGCGTAGCGCACTGCCGGATTGGCCATCACCAGGTCGAGAATCTCCTGGGTCAGGCGTTCGAGCAGGGCGAAGCGATTGCCCTCGACGTGAGCGATGATCGCCTTGGTGATGGTGCGGTAGTTCAGGGCGTGGTCGATGTCGTTGACCTGCACGGCATCGACGGCCGGATAGAGAATGGTCAGGTTGATCAGCACGTCCTGCTTGTTGTTGATCTCCTCTTCCTTGATGCCGATGTAGGTGCGCAGGCGCAGATCCTTGACGCGGATGCGCGCCATTCCGGGTTCCAGTCGCGGCATTAGTTGTTCCGTCCGATCAGTTGCAGGAATTCATGGCGGGTATTGTAGGACTCGCGGAAGGCGCCGAGCATCACCGAGCTGCTCATGACCGAGTTCTGCTTTTCTACCCCGCGCATCATCATGCACATGTGCTTGGCTTCGATCACCACGGCAACGCCTGCGGCGTTGGTGACGCTCTGCACGGCATCGGCGATCTGCTTGGTGAGGTTCTCCTGGATCTGCAGACGGCGGGCGAACATGTCGACGATCCGTGCCACCTTGGACAGGCCAAGCACCTTGCCGGTCGGGATGTAGGCGACATGCGCCTTGCCAATGAAGGGCAGCAGGTGATGCTCGCACAGCGAATACAGCTCGATGTCCTTGACGATCACCATCTCGTCGTTGTCCGACTCGAACAGTGCGCCGTTGACGATTTCTTCCAGTGACTGCTGATAACCGTGGCAGAGGTACTGCATGGCCTTGGCCGCACGTTTCGGCGTGTCGAGCAGGCCCTCGCGCTCGGGGTTTTCACCGAGGCCTACAAGAATCTCGCGGTATTGCTGGGAAAGAGGTTCGCTCATGGCTGTGTCCTGGGGCTGGCCTCACTTGAGGTGGCGGCCGCCGTTGAGGGTAAGGGTGGTGCCGGTCAGATAGGGGGTGTCCAGCAGGTAGCGCAGGCTCTGGTAGAAAACCTGCGGGCCGGGCTCGATGCCGAGTGCCGATTTGGCCAGGGTCTTGCTGCGGTATGCCTGGTCGTCGCCTTCGTTGAACATCAGCAACGCCGGGGCGATGCCGTTGACCTTGATGCGAGGTGCCAGGCGCGCAGCGAAGGACAGCGTCAGACTTTCCAGGCCGGCCTTGCTGGCGCAATAGGCCGGGCGGTTGGCGCTGCCCTTGCGTACCACGTCGTCGCTGACATGGACGATGTCCGCGTGCTCCGAACGCAGCAGCAACTCGCTGCAATGCAGGTTGATCAGGTAGGGCGCGAGCATGTGCACGCTGAACAGCTGGCGAAAGACATCGGCTTCTTCACCGTGTGTTTCGGCCAGCCACTGCGACGCGTTGTGCACGATGGCACGCAGTCCTGAACAATGGCTTTTCACGTGCTCGATGAAGGCGAGGATGCCCGCTTCATCGCTGAAATCTGCCTGCAAGGCGATGGCGCCGCGTTCGCGTAGGCGGGCAATGCTGTCGCGCTCCTGGCGGTAGCTGATGATCACCGCCTGGCCGTCATCGAGCAGACGCTCGGCGCAGTACAGGCCGATTCGCTGGCCGGCGCCGGTGATCAGGATGGGAAAGCTGGCAGCGCTCATGGGCGACTCGTGCAGGGAAGATGAGGGCCAGATGTCACGCTCTTGCGATAATGCTCTTCTGGCAGATCGCCAATAAAGCTATACCAGTGCTACGACTTGTACAACCATGCGAAGCGTGAGGATTTGCTCGAAGGAGCCTCGCATGGCGCTATTTTCCTGTCTTTAAACGACTTTTGCTGCGAATCGGGGAAATGCCTGTTTGTACTTTATCTATACGATTTTTATATTTTGTACAGGTTTTGGCGGTTTGTAGAAACGAATCGGCCAGCACGAGGCTGGCCGATGACGAGGCGAGAACTTTCAGGATTTGCCAATGCTGGCCGCGCGTTTGCTCAGCCGAGGTGCGCTGGAGCCTTGTAGCCATGGCTCCAGCAGGCGTGTGGACAGCGGGATGAACAGATAGGTCATCAGCGGTGTAAGTGCCAGGGTGGAAAGCAGAACGCGCGTGACCAGCGACAGGTCGCTCAGCCAGGGGCCGAACAGCAGGTTGAAGGCCAGCGAAACCGGGAAGAAGGCCAGCCAGATGGCCACGCTCTGTTTCCAGCGCGGCGTTTGCCGGTGGGCGCTGCCGAACCAGGCATCGAGGCCTACGGCGCGCTTCTCCTGCGGTTGGGCGAACAGGCCAGTGCCGCGTGCGAGCCAGGCCTGGCGAGAAGCCGAGTGCTCCCAGGCTGCCATGGTCTGTTCGTCGCTGAAGCGGAATACGATCTGGAATTCGTCATCGCCGGCGGGGGGCGCCAGGACGCCGGAACCGAGATAACCAGGGAAATCGGTGGCCAGGTGTTCACCCTCACGCAGCCATGCGATGAAGTCGTGATAGCGGCCGTTGGCAACGCGACGCGCCACCATGAGCGTAACGGGGGACATTGTGTATCTCCTCGAATGTGGCCCGGGGCAGGGGTGGTGCCGTGGGCGGTACTGAGCGCGGGGTAATGCGCTCAGTAAATATGCAGCAAGGATTATTCCCATTTTCTGCGAAAGCGCCAGCGCCATGTGATGGCCTGCCCGCGAGCTGTCATGCGGCTGGTGAGGATCGAAGCAGATGCACCCTGATCGTGCACCGTGCTTGCAGGCGGTGCGAAGTTGGCAGCTTGAACGCCTGCTGTACAATGCGGCGATTCCCGTCTGCTGTGATGCTCATGCCATGTCCGAATTTGCCGGTGCCAGATCACCCATTTCCAGTGCGCTGAAGCAGGAAGAACTGTTTCCGATCCGTGAAGTATCGCGGCTGACGGGCGTCAACCCTGTCACCTTGCGAGCCTGGGAACGGCGTTACGGCTTGATCCAGCCGACCCGCACCGACAGCGGTCACCGTCTTTACTCGCAAGCCGATATCGATGCCGTGCGCAGCATCCTGGCGTGGATCGAGCGTGGCGTCGCAGTCAGCAAGGTCGGCTCGATCCTGGCCAAGAGCGTCGCCAGCCGTAGTGTCGCGACACCGGCTTACGACGAAGTCAGCAGCGATGACTGGAGCCAGTGGCAGGAGCAGTTGCGTCGTGCCTTGGAGAACTTCGACGAGCCGCGCCTTGAACGGTTGTACGGCCAGATTTTCTCCTGCTATCCACTGGCAGTGGTGTTTCAGGACATCCTGATGCCGCTGTGGCAGGAGCTATTGTTGCGTCAGGATGACGTTGGTCAGCGTGGTGAATGGCTTCTGCTCGACGGCTTTCTCAGAGGACGCTGCTGGCAGCGTTTGCAGTTGGGCCGTGATGAGTCGCGTGATCGCATCCTGCTCGCATCGCTGCCGGGGCAGTGCCGTGAGCTGGAGTTGCTGGTAGCAGCCTTGCTGCTGAGCAACCAGGACTCCGATGTGACGCTGATGGGGCCGGGCGTCCCTTTGAAGGATCTGGCGCTGATCTGCGAGCGGATGCAGCCGCAGGCGCTGGTGCTGTTCAGCAATCAACCGCCAGGCGAGGATTTTCCACGCCAGCTTTCACGCCTGGCACTGGCATTGGAATGCCCGTTGTTGCTGGCCGGCGACAGCTCCGATCTTGCCGAAGAAAGCCTGGCGGGTTCACCCATTGCCTGCCTGGGCAATGAAGGGCGACTGATGCAGCGGCGTTTGCAGCAGTTTCTCGCCGGTCACCTCGACACCTGAGCGGGGCTTTCAACCAATCGTTGCGGGGCGATGCTGAAGGTCGCTGTGTTGCTCGAAAAGGTACTGGCGTAGCGTCTGCTCATCTTCCGCATGCAGGGTCGTCAGGCTATAGGCATAGCGCGCCTGGCTGAGGCGACGCACCAGGCGTGCACGCAACTGCACGCGGCGCTGTTGCGGCAGCATCAGTTGCAGCAACTGATCCTTGGCCGGGCTGCCTGGCTTGCCGTAATGCACAAGCATGCCGCTGTGCGATAGTTCCATGGCTTGTAAGCCGCTGGGACGATCGTCGCTGTCGAGCAAGGTCAGTGGTGCCGGCAGCTCCAGCCGCCAGGGTCGCTCATTGACCCCGTGTTCGAAGATCAACGGTGCGCCCAATTCCAGGCGCGAATGACTCTGTTCATCCTGAATCAGATGCAGCGGAAAGCTCAGGTGCTGGTCGTCGCGGTGAGTGTCCAGGCTCAGTTGCTCTTGATTGCCCAGACGGCTGAGTAGTTCGCTCAGCTGTTCCCCAATGGCCAACTGTGGCGCCGTACTGGGACGGCGCCTGCGCGAGGAGGTGGAAAGGATCTTCTGGATGTAGTCCAGTTCGTCCTGAGTCAGCAGCGGATCGCTTTGCATGATAGGTACTGCATAGGGTTGCAAACCATTCAGACCCCGCCGCGCGACGATAGTTTTGTACGTTCGTCAGCTTTTCAAACGTGCCAGCTCGGCGGTCAGCGCCGCGACCTCGGCTTCCAGCTCCCGTATACGCTGCTGAGCTTCCACCTGCTCGGTGACGTCCTTCTGTATACCGATGTAATAGGTCAATTGGTCGCCTTCGTTGAATACCGGAGTGATCGACAGTTCATTCCAGAAGGCGCTGCCGTCCTTGCGGTAGTTGCGGATGATCTGGCGGCAGGGTTTCTGCTCGCGCACCGCGTCACGAATGGCCTGCAGGCCAACCTGAGCACGGTCGGTTCCCTGCAGGAAGCGGCAGTCCTGGTAGAGGATGTCGTCGCAGGGATAACCGGTCAGGTGTTCGAACGCTGCATTGGCGTAGATCAGGATGTTGTCTTCACCCTCCTGCTCGGCCACCACGATTCCGTCGTTGGAGGCATCGATTACCAGTTGCAGCAGCTTGGCATTGATCATGAGGACAATTCCGCGAGAGATATGCGCTGCATTCTAAAACATCGGGTCGGGCTGTCCACTTGCGGCATAATGCGCGGCGTTTTTCCCTGTTTCCGGAGTTGTCATGAAAATCGCCATCCTCTCGGGTTCGGTCTACGGCACCGCAGAAGAAGTCGCCCGCCACGCCGAACGTCAACTCAAGGCTGCTGGCCTGGAGGCCTGGCACAAATCGAACATGAGCCTGGACGAACTGCTGGCCTTCGCGCCCGATGCCTTTCTCACCGTGACCTCGACCACGGGCATGGGTGAGCTACCCGACAATCTGCTGCCGCTGTACAGCGAGATTCGCGACCGTTTGCCAGCCTGGAGTGGTTTGCCGGGCGCGGTGCTGGCGCTGGGGGATTCCAGTTACGACACCTTCTGTGGTGGCGGCGAGCTGATCCGCGAACTCTATGCCGAGTTGGGGCTGCGCGAGGTGGTCGAAATGCTGCGTCTGGACTCCAGTGAAACCGTCACGCCTGAAACCGATGCCGAGCCCTGGCTGCAGGAACTTGCTGTGGCCTTGCAGGGCTGAGCGATCAAGGACGGGCAGGGTACTTCATGCGCACCTGCCTGCGCCGTCCTGACGATAAGAGCGGCGAATATCGGCTTATCGCGCCACGCGTCATCGGTTTCGTGACTCGCAAGGTCATCAAGATGGCTGCCAGAGCGACTATCGCCCGTCAGCGGCCGGGCTAGACTGCGGACACCACCGACCAACAAGAATATCGAGGTGACCGCCGTGAACGCTCCGCTGAAGCTCCCTGCCGTGAAGAACCAAGTGTCTGAAGCCGAATGGCGCGCCCGTGTCGACCTGGCTGCCTGCTATCGGCTGATCGCCCTGTACGGCTGGGACGATCTGATCTTCACCCATATTTCCGCCAAGGTGCCGGGCACCGAAGATTTCCTCATCAACCCCTATGGGCTGATGTTCCACGAAATCACCGCATCCAGCCTGGTGAAGGTCGACCTGGCGGGCACCAAGCTGATGGACAGCCCGTTCGACATCAACCCGGCCGGTTACACCATCCACAGTGCTGTGCATGAGGTGCGTCACGATGTTGGCTGCGTGCTGCA
Source organism: Pseudomonas mendocina (assembly GCF_003008615.1). NCBI lineage: Bacteria > Pseudomonadati > Pseudomonadota > Gammaproteobacteria > Pseudomonadales > Pseudomonadaceae > Ectopseudomonas > Ectopseudomonas mendocina. The sequence continues at coordinate 689,399 of NZ_CP027657.1, read as the reverse complement.
TATCCACACCACGGCAGGTATCGCCGTTTCGGCGCAGAAGCAGGGGTTGCTGCCGCTCTCGCAGCAGTCGCTGTTCGTGCTCGCCAGCCTGGCCTATCACGGCTACGAGGGTGTGGCGCTGAACCATGACGAGAAGGCGCGCCTGCAGGCTGACCTGGGTGAGAAGAACTTCATGATTCTGCCCAATCATGGCCTGCTCACGGCTTTCGGCAGCATCGCCGATGCCTTCCTCGGCATGTTCATCCTGCAGCGTGCCTGCGAGATTCAGGTGATGGCGCAGAGTGGCGGTTCGGAACTGATCCATATCCCTCAGCAGATTCTCGATGGCGCTCAAGCGATGATCGCCGGGGTGATGAAGAGCCCGCAGGGCATGGGCGGTTCACTGCCCTGGCCGGCGCTGTTGCGCAAACTCGATCAGCAGATGCCGGGCTACGACCAGTGAGCAAGTTGCCAGGCATTGCCCTGGATGACTGGCATGCTCGGGGTCTTGCAATGGACTTTCGCGGACACGCTATCCGCTACTGGGTAGCCGGTGCTGAAGACGCTGAACCGTTGTTGCTGATCCACGGTTTCCCTACCGCGAGCTGGGATTGGCACTACCTGTGGGCACCACTGGCCGAGCGCTACCGAGTGATCGCCTGCGACATGCTTGGCTTCGGTTATTCCGCCAAGCCTCGCGGCCATGATTACAGCCTGCTGGAGCAGGCGGATCTGCAACAGGCGTTGCTGGCGCACATCGGCGAGCAGCGGCCCTTGCATGTGCTGGCGCACGACTATGGCGACAGTGTGGCGCAGGAAATGATTGCCCGGCACCAGGAGGGGCGAGTGAAGCTGGCCAGTTGCGTGTTTCTCAACGGCGGCCTGTTTCCCGAGACTCACCATCCGGTGCGTGTACAGAAATTGTTGCTGGGACCGCTTGGGCCCCTGATCGGTCGTCTGTTCTCGCGGCACAAGCTGGCGCAGAGTTTCGCCCGTATCTTTGGCCCGCGCTCGCAGGCCAGCGATGCTGAACTGGACGCTCTCTGGCAACTGGTGAAATACAACAATGGCCCTGCAGTGATGCACCGGCTGATCCGTTACATGCCCGAGCGGCGCCAACAGCGTGAGCGCTGGGTGACGGCGATGCAGGCGACGACGGTGCCGATGCGGGTGATCGATGGCGCGTTTGATCCGATCTCCGGTGCGCATATGGTGGCGCGCTATCGCGAGTTGATAGCCAATGCCGACACGATCCTGCTGGACGATATTGGCCATTACCCACAGCTCGAGGCGCCGCAGCAAGTGCTGGAGCACTATCTGCAGTTTGTTCATGGAACAAGGAGTAATGATGCGTAGGCGTACTCTGTTGAAAGGCGCCGCTGTCGGCGGTGTGGCGGCTCTGGGCGTCGGTTTCTGGGCGTTACCGACCAGCCCGCGGCCGGCGGCCGTCAGCCTGGAGGGGGCGCGTCAGGTGCTCGATGAATTGCACGGACGAGCCCTGCTCAGCAGCCGTGGCTGGAGCCCGAAAGAAGTGTTCAATCATTGCGCACAGAGCATCGAGTACTCCATGGACGGTTATCCCGAGCTGAAGCCTGCCTGGTTTCGGCACAGCGTTGGGCCGGCCGCCTTTGCCGTGTTCAGTGCTCGTGGGGCCATGCGTCATCCGCTCGACGAGGTCATTCCAGGTGCCGCGCCGCTGGCCGAACCGGCTAGCCAGGAACTGGCGTTGCAGCGCCTGCAAGCGGCCTTCGAACGCTTCGCCAGTTACGAGGGCGAACTACAACCTCACTTCGCCTACGGTGCGCTCGATCATGCCGAATATGCCGAGGCGCACGTGATGCACCTGTACAACCATCTGAGCCTGATTCGTCCCGCCTGACCAACCACTTTCACGGCTTCCAGTCTTCACGGCGTCCAATGCTGCTGCCGGTCTCACCCGCCAGCTGGCAAGTGGCCGCCGATCATTTTTGTCGAACCAATCTCGACCCTGGTGACTCACTAAAACTGTAACTCACCAACAATCGAGGTACGTCATGAACAAGACATTATCCGCGCTACTGCTGGGTGGCATGCTGAGCGCCGTAGCACTGCCTACATTCGCAGCTAATGACCCAGATACCGATGGTAGTGGGCCTACCATGCCTGCACCAACCGACCCGCAGGCGCCGACTACCCCGGGTGGCGAAGATAGCGATGGCTACGGTCTTCCTCCTGCTGGCGGTGGTCCGGGTACCGATGGCAATCCGGGCGGCAGCAATGGTGACGGTGGCACTGGTGGCGATGGCAATGGGGCCGGCTCTGGCTCCGGTTCGGGCAACTGACGGCCTATAACGTCGCATTATCAGTCGTCATTCAGGCAGGTCGCGCGCTCTTGTGGAGCACGCGACGCTGCCGGACACTCGGGGGCATTGCCAATCTGCCCCGAGGAGCCAGTCGATGAGTGATGCCATCCGTTTCGAAGATCAAGTGGTGATAGTCACCGGTGCTGGTGGTGGCCTCGGTCGCGCCCATGCACTGCTGTTCGCTCGTCATGGCGCGAAGGTAGTGGTCAACGACCTGGGCGGCAGTACTCACGGTGAGGGCGCTAACGCCTCGGCCGCGGACAAGGTGGTGGAAGAGATCAAGGCTTTTGGCGGCAGTGCCGTGGCCAACCACGATTCGGTGACCGATGGCGACAAGATCGTGCAGACCGCGCTGGATCACTTCGGGCGCATCGATGTGCTGGTGAACAACGCCGGCATCCTGCGTGACAAGAGCTTCCATAAGATGGAGGACGCCGACTGGGATCTGGTCTACAAGGTGCACGTCGAAGGTGCCTACAAGACCACCCACGCCGCCTGGCCTCATCTGCGCGAACAGAATTACGGTCGGGTGATCTTCACTTCTTCTACCTCCGGCATCTACGGCAATTTCGGCCAGAGCAACTATGGCATGGCCAAGCTTGGCCTCTATGGTCTGACCCGTACGCTGGCCATCGAAGGCCGCAAGAACAACATTCTGGTCAATGCCATCGCACCTACCGGTGCCACGCGCATGACCGAAGGATTGATCCCGCCACAGGTATTCGAGCAGCTCAAGCCCGAGTTGATCAGCCCGTTGGTGGTTTATCTCGGCAGCGACGCCTGCCAGGACACCGGTGGCTTGTTCGAGGTCGGTGGTGGTTGGGTCGGCAAGGTTCGCTGGGAGCGTAGCCTGGGGGCTGGCTTCGATCCCAAGGCCGGTTTCGCGCCGGAAGATGTCGCCGCGCAGTGGCAGCGCATCTGTGATTTCGATGGCGCGGCGCATCCGGCCGATAACGTCGAGGCACTCAAGGAAATGATGGCGAATCTGCAGAAGTACGCCCTCTGATCGGCCAACGGGGCTGACGCCGCCTTGGCGACGCAATAGGGTAGAAGGCCGGCAGCGATGCCGGCCTTTTCTTTTTGGTGGAGGCAACGAGATGTCCGTGATCATCGAGCAGCATGGCCCGGTCACCACCCTGATCATCGATCGACCCCAGGTGCGCAATGCAGTGGATCGCCCCACGGCGCATGCTCTGGCCGATGCCCTGCGCGCCTTCGAGGCGGACGAGCAGGCGCGTGTCGCAGTGTTGAGTGGCGCGGCTGGCACCTTCTGCGCGGGGGCTGACCTTGCTGCCGTCGCCGAAGGTGGTGCGCGTGCCAATCGGCTGGAGGTCGAGGGTGACGGGCCGATGGGGCCGAGTCGCATGCTCCTGGGCAAGCCGTTGATCGCCGCCATCGAGGGCCACGCGGTGGCCGGTGGCCTTGAATTGGCGTTGCTCGCGGATCTGCGAGTGATGGCCAGCGATGCGATCCTTGGGGTGTTCTGCCGGCGCTTCGGTGTGCCCCTGATCGACGGTGGCACAGTGCGTTTGCCTCGCCTCATTGGCCAAGGGCGGGCGCTGGATCTGATTCTCACTGGGCGCCCGGTCGAGGCCGATGAAGCCTTGCAGATGGGACTGGTCAACCGTGTCTGCGAGCCAGGGCAGGCATTGTTGCTGGCACAGGCGCTGGCAGCGCAGATCGCGGCCTTTCCGCAGCGCTGCATGCTCGCCGACCGCGCCAGTGTTCACGGGCAATGGTCGCTGCCCTTGGACGCGGCGCTGCGCGCCGAATTCGAGGGTGGGATGGCAGTGGTGGGCAGTGGCGAGACGCAGGCGGGCGCGCGTCGTTTTCGTGACGGCGCGGGGCGACACGGCCGATTCTGAAAGACCCGCACTTTCGTCGGGTGCCGTTCGCCACGGCGCCGACTAAGCTCGGCTGACGATCTGCTAAGGACGACCCGATGCGCCGTTTGCTGCTGCCGTTCTCCATCTGCCTTCTGGTTGGCTGCTCCACTCCGGGCGCCTTTTTCGGTGACGTGGAGGGCGAACCCTTCGTTGCGCACACGCTGAGTGACGAGAATCACGCGCTGGTTTACCTCTATCGGCCACGCAACGACTGGGCGGATCAGGAGCTCGAAGCGCCAGGCTTGTTTCTCGACAATCGCCTGATTGGCAGCCTGCCCAGCAATGGCTATCTGGTGCTGGAGTTCGATGCGGCCAACTACAAGCTGGAGATGCGTCGCCCACTGGCTGGAAGTTTCTGGACGTTGCTGGCCGACGGGCCATTGGATTTCACCCTGATCTCCAGCTTCACCCTCGATGCAGCAGTAGGCGCTACCTACTACCTGCGTTATGACGAGGACGGCCCGCCACCGCAGAACTCAGCGTCCGAGACCAATGCCGATGGGCCGTTGCAACTGGTTTCGGCCGAGCTGGCCGAGCAGGAACTGGGAGCCACGCGTAGCGTGCAGCCGATGACTCGCATTGCTGCCAGCCAGGTCGAGGTGGAGCGAGCACAGCGCGGATTCTGGCGCTCCATCGGTGAGTCGCTGGACAAGATCGGGATCTGACGGCGAAGCGGCTCAGCGCCCGGCCAGGCCATCGGGTGCCTGGCATTGCTGGGCTGCCAATTCGCTGTGCAAACCATCGAGGCGCTTGCGCGCGCGCTCCAACTGGCTGTCTTCGGCCTGCTCGATGAGGTCGACGATCAGCTCGGCCATGGCTTGCCGGTTTGCCTCGTAGCGGGCCAGGTAGTCGCCCGTGTAAAAGCGTTCGCGCTCTTGCAACAGGGCGGTCATGCGCGCTTCGAAGTCATCACCGCGGCGGACTTCCAGCGCTTCACGCAGCGCTTGCTGCCAGGCCAGGCGGTTGGCCAGCCATATCTCATTCTGTGCACCCAGACTTTGCGCCCAGTTCTCCACCTCGCGGGTCTGTTGCGTATTCAGTTTGCCAAACCAGGGTTGCAGGCGCTCCGACATGCGCTCGGCACGCCTGGCAATCTGCTGCTCCAATGAGGGGGAGAGGAATTCTTCGCGCAATTTTTCGTTCTGCTTCTCCAGCTCCTCGAACAGTTGTTCCACCTGGCGTGGGCTGAGGCCGCGCAACAGTTCGGTGGTGCTGGGCGTGATTTCCACGGCGATGCGTTGCATGGCTTCGTCGAAGGCCGCCAGTTGTTTGGCCAGGCCTGCACTGTCGCGATTGCTCAGCGCCTGCTGGCTGGTTTCCAGCCACTCCAGGTAGCGCGGGAGCTCCACGCTGCAGTGCCAGGAGAGGTGCTCTTGCAGTCGGGGTTTGAGCCAGGCGCTCTGCTCGCTGCTGAGCGTGACGTAGTCACCCAGCTTCCAGGGGATCAACCAGTCGAGGTTGCGGTAGGCCAGGCCGACTCGACTGCACGCGCCGAGCAGCAGGGTGAGAGCCAGTAGCAGGAGCAGGGATTTACGCATGACCGCTGTTTCACAAGGGCAGAAGCGTTGAGCCTAATACTGGCCGGGGTAGACGCAATAGGCTGGAAATATCCGCTTAACAGTTCGTGTAACGCGCACGCCCACAAAAAAGAACCGCCCCGAAGGGCGGTTACGATACAGCTTGTAGAGCGCGTTCAGCCTCCGAGGTAGGCGTCGCGCACCTTCGGATCGTTCAGCAGCGCTTCGCCGCTACCCTGCATCACGATATGGCCGTTCTCCAGCACGTAGCCGCGGTCGGCCAGCTTCAGCGCCTGGTTGGCGTTCTGCTCGACCAGGAACACGGTCACGCCGTCTTCACGCAGTTGCTCGATGATGTCGAAGATCTGCTGGATGATGATCGGCGCCAGACCGAGCGAAGGCTCGTCGAGCAGCAGCAGTTTCGGCTTGCTCATCAGCGCACGGCCGATCGCCAGCATCTGCTGTTCGCCGCCGGACATGGTGCCTGCCCGCTGAGCGAAGCGCTCCTTCAGGCGTGGGAACAGGTGCAGCACCTTGTCGATCTGCTCCTGATTGTCAGCCTTGCTGCCGAAGAAGCCGCCCATGGCCAGATTCTCCTCGACGGTCAGGCGGGCGAACACGCGGCGGCCTTCCGGCACGATGGCGATGCTCTTGCGCATGATCTCCGGGGTGTCCATGCCGACCAGCTCTTCGCCCATGTAGCGGATGCTGCCGCTGGTGGCGCGCGGGTTACCGCAAAGCGTCATCAGCAGGGTCGACTTGCCGGCGCCGTTGGCACCGATCAGGGTGACGATTTCGCCTTTCTGCACTTCGATGCTGATGTCGTGCAGCGCCTGGATCTTGCCGTAGAAGGTGGATACGTTGTTGAAACTGAGCATTTACGCTTCCCCCAGGTAGGCTTTGATCACGTCCGGGTTGTTGCGGATCTGCTCCGGCGTACCATCGGCCAGAGGCGTGCCCTGGTTGATCACGTAGATGTGGTCGGAAATGCTCATTACCAGCTTCATGTCGTGCTCGATCAGCAGCACGGTGACGCCGTGCTGGTCGCGCAGCATGGCGATCAGCGCCTTGAGGTCTTCGGTTTCGCGTGGGTTCAGGCCCGCGGCCGGTTCGTCGAGCATGAGGATGCTTGGGCGAGTCATCATGCAACGGGCGATTTCCAGGCGGCGTTGCTGACCATAGGCGAGGGTGCCTGCGGTGCGGTTGGCGAACTCCACCAGATTGACCTGCTCCAGCCAGTGCGCGGCGAAGTCCATCGCCTCACGCTCGCTGCGGCGGAAGGCCGGCGTCTTGAACAGGCCAGCCAGGTAGCCGGTGTTCAGGTGACGATGCTGGGCCACCAGCAGGTTTTCCACTGCGGTCATGTCCTTGAACAGACGCACGTTCTGGAAGGTACGTACCACGCCTTTGCGCGCGATCTTGTGGCCTGGAAGGCCCTCGATGGCTTCGCCGTTGAGGCGGATGCTGCCGGAGGTCGGCTGATAGAAGCCGGTCAGGCAGTTGAACACGGTGGTCTTGCCGGCGCCGTTCGGGCCGATCATCGAGACCACCTGTTTTTCGCTTACTTTCAGGGCCACCTCGTTGACGGCCAGCAGGCCGCCGAAACGCATGGTCAGGCCGCTTACTTCAAGAATCGGGCGGCTCATCGCTTCAGCTCCAGGTGGGGACGTTGCATCGGCAGCAGACCTTGCGGGCGCCAGATCATCATGAAGATCATGACCAGGCCGAAGATCAGCATGCGGTACTCGCTCAGCTCACGCATCTCCTGCAGCATGACCATGACCACCGCTGCGAGAATCACGCCCAACTGCGAGCCCATGCCGCCCAACACCACGATGGCGAGGATCATCGCCGATTCGATGAAGGTGAAGGACTCCGGCGTCACCAGGCCCTGACGGGCAGCGAAGAAGCTGCCAGCGAAACCGGCCAGGCTGGCGCCGATGGTGAAGGCCGAGAGCTTGATCACGGTCGGGTTCAGACCCAGCGCGCGGCAGGCGATCTCATCTTCACGCAGGGCTTCCCAGGCGCGGCCGATCGGCATGCGCAGCAGGCGGTTGACCAAAAACAGGGTCAGCAGCACCAGCAGCAGGGCGATCAGGTAGAGGAAGATCACCTTGTACATCGAGCTGTAGGCGATATCGAAGAAGCCGTGGAAGGTCGGCATGTCGGCCGGCACGCGGCGTTCGAAGGACAGACCGAACAGGGTCGGCTTGTTCTCGTTGGCGATGCTCAGGCCGTTCGGGCCGCCGGTGTACTCGGTCATGTTGCGCAGCATGATGCGGATGATCTCGCCGAACCCGAGGGTCACGATGGCCAGATAGTCACCGCGCAAGCGCAGCACCGGGAAGCCCAGCAGGAAGCCGAACAGCGCCGCCATCATCCCTGCCAGTGGCAGGCAGATCCAGAAGCCGAAGCCGAAGTAGTGGGCAAGGATCGCGTAGCTGTAAGCGCCGACGGCGTAGAAGCCGACGTAGCCCAGGTCGAGCAGGCCGGCCAGACCAACGACGATGTTCAGGCCGAGGCCGAGCATCACGTAGATCAGGATCAGCGTGGCGATGTCCACCGAACCACGGCTGGCGAAGAACGGCCAGACCAGGGCGAAGGCGATCAGCGCCAGAATCACCCAGCGTTGGGTAGAGGGCAGGGTCAGGAAGTTGCTTGCGCTACCGGGCAGGCGTGGCAGCGATACCTTGGCCCAGGCTGGAGTGAGGCGATCACGCAGCAGTTGCCAGATGAAGATCAGCGTTGCCGCCGCGCCGATGCACCATAGCTCGAGCGCGGTCGCGCCCTCTACGCGCAGGCTGATGCCGACGGTGGTCAGTTTCAGGCCCAGTACCGGGTAGGAAATGATCAGCACCAGCAGGGCGCTGAAAATCGCCGATTTGAGGTTTTTCGTAATAGCGCTGCTCATACCTTTTCCACCTCTGGGCGACCGAGAATGCCAGTGGGGCGGAACAGCAGAACCAGTACCAGCAGAGTGAAGGCGACGACATCCTTGTATTGATCACCGAAGATGTCGGCGCCGAAGGCTTCGGCTACACCGAGCAGCAGGCCGCCGAGCACGGCGCCCGGAATGCTGCCGATACCACCGAGCACTGCGGCAGTGAACGCCTTGATGCCGGCGAGGAAGCCCAGATGCGGGTTGATCACGCCATACTGCATGCTCAGCAGCACCGACGCGATGGCGGCCAGCGAGGCGCCAATGACGAAGGTCAGAGCGATGATGTTATTGGTGTTGATCCCCAGCAGGTTGGCCATCTTCAGGTCTTCGGCGCAGGCACGGCAGGCACGGCCAAGGCGCGAGCGCGAGATGAACAGGGTCAGGCCGATCATGGCGACGAAGGTGACGATGAAAATCAGCACCTGCATATAGGAAATCACCACGCCGTTGCTGACACTTTCACCGAACAGGAAATTGCCGGGTAGCAGGCTGGGGATGGATTTGTCCTTGGAGTCCTGGGAGAGCAATACGGCGTTCTGCAGGAAGATCGACATACCGATCGCGGAGATCAGTGGGATGAGTCGATTGCCGCCGCGCAAGGGGCGGTAAGCGACCCGTTCGATGCTGTAGCCGTAGGCGCTGGTGACGATCATGGTGGCGGCGAAGGCCGCGATCATCACGAACGGCACGGCTTCGAGGCCGAACATGGCGAGACCGGCGATCACAGTGAAGGCCACGTACGAGCCAATCATGTAGACCTCGCCATGGGCGAAGTTGATCATGCCGATGATGCCGTAGACCATGGTGTAGCCGATGGCGATCAGGGCATAGGTGCTGCCAATGGTCAGGCCATTGATCAGTTGTTGTAGGTAGTGATAAAGCTCAGGCATTGCCTAACTCCTGGGCCTGCGTGAAGCGGCGCTTGTGGCGCAGCGCAAGGCCGGAATTCTTCTAATAAGCAAAGCCCACTGCGTGTGCAGTGGGCTTTGGGTTCAGGCGGGAAGCTTACTTGGCTTCGGACTTGGAACCGTCCTGGTGCCACTCGTAGACCACGAAGTTGAAGTTCTTCAGGTCGCCTTTCTCGTCGAAAGCGAGGTCGCCGGTCGGCGTTTTGAAGGTGTTGGCGCGCAGGGCTTCGGCCACCTTGGCGGTGTCGGTGTCGCCAGCTTTCTCGATGCCCTCGGCGATAACTTGAACGGCCGCGTAGGCCGGGAACACGAACGGACCGCTCGGGTCTTCGTTCTTGGCCTTGAAGGCATCAACCAGTGCCTTGTTCGCCGGATCCTGATCGAAGGACTTCGGCAGGGTGACCAGCAGGCCTTCGGAAGCAGGGCCAGCGATAGCCGAAATTTCCTTGTTACCCACGCCTTCCGGGCCCATGAACTTGACGTTCAGGCCACGCTCTTTGGTCTGGCGCAGTAGCAGGCCCAGTTCCGGGTGGTAGCCGCCGTAGTAGACGAAGTCGACACCCGCCTGGTTCAGCTTGGCGATCAGAGCCGAGAAGTCCTTGTCACCGGCATTGATGCCTTCGAACATGGAGACTTTCACGCCTTTGCTTTCCAGGGTCTGCTTGACCGCGGTGGCGATGCCCTCGCCGTATTGCTGTTTGTCGTGGATGACAGCGACGTTTTTCGGCTTGACGTGGTCAGCGATGAAGTTGCCGGCGGTCGGGCCTTGCAGGCTGTCCAGGCCGATGGTGCGGAATACCAGTTCGTAGCCGCGAGCGGTGATGTCCGGGCTGGTGGAAGCCGCAGTGATCATCAGGATGCCTTCGTCTTCGTAGATGTCCGAAGCCGGTTGAGTGGAGCTGGAGCACAGGTGACCGACCACGAACTTTACGCCATCGTTGACGATCTTGTTGGCTACCGCCACGGCTTGCTTCGGATCGCAGGCGTCATCGTAGACCACGCCTTCGAGTTGGGCGCCGTTGACGCCGCCGGCCTTGTTGATCTGCTCGATTGCCATTTTGGCGCCGATGAATTGCATCTCGCCGTACTGGGCGACGGCACCGGTCACCGGACCGGCCAGGCCGATCTTGATGTTGTCGGCCGCCATCGAATAGCTGGCCGCCCCCGCCAGTGCCATTGCAGCGAACAGCTTGGAAATCTGCTTAGTAGCCTTATTCATGAGTGCTCCACTCGTCGTTGTGTCTTCATTGTTGTAGTTCTTGCTGCCTAAGCTGCAGAACCGGGTTCAACACCCCGGTCACGCCTCAGGCAACTGTACCGGAACAGTGTAGAGCGCGGATTTGCGCCTTGAAAAGCCGGCATTGGGAGGCTGAACGCGGGGTTGTCGCTAAATTGCAAGGAATGTATAGAAATACGGCGTGCCCCGTTGCGGCTACAGAGCGTCCCGCGGCTTGTCAGGGGAAGAGCCGGCGCTATCATGCGCGCCTGCACTTACCGCCATCGATACGGGGCACACCATGACGGATGAATCTAGCACCCTCTATGCCAAGCTGCTTGGCGAAACCGCACCTATTCGCTGGCAGGAGCTGCAACCCTTCTTTGCTCGTGGTGCGCTGCTTTGGGTGGCAGGGCATGCGGATCTGATCGCCGTGGCGCAGGCCCTGGCGAGCGATGACCAGGCCAGGGTCGCGCAATGGATGAACCAGGGGGTATTGAGCAAGTTCGAAGATACCCGCGCCGAAGACCTTTTAGCCCGTGATCCGCAACTCTGGGCGGTGGTGGTGGCCCCTTGGGTGCTGGTACAGGAAAGGGCAGGGGATTCGACGCTGCACTGAGGTGGTGCGCGGCAGGGGCGTGAATCACGGTCTAGACTGTCTGGGCGCTCCTGCCGGGAGCTCATGCATCACGTCAAAGGAGTTGAATCATGTTCGAACCTGGACACCTGCATCGCAGCAACCTACCCGGAGAGAATGGCCAACCCGGATACAGCATCGACTTTTACTATGAGGTTCGTCAGGATCCGCAGGAGGGCGCCATGTTACATGGGCGCCTGGTCGGCGAGATCGATGGCCAGCACTTCGAGGAGGTATTCGAGATGCACCGCGATACCGCCTTCAATTTCGCCAGTGTGATTTCTCGTTTGGTGGCCAAGCATGGCCTGCATCCCAATGCCAGCCCGATCATGCGGGCGCATCAGGAATACGACGCCATTTTCGAGGATATTCGCGCCAAGCTGCACGCCAAGCCCGGTGAGGCGGTCAATCTGGAGCATCTGAAGAGCGATGGTCTCTAGCCTGGCAGGTCTTCTTGGCAGGCGAAGGCCTCTGGGAGATCAGCTGAACGGCGGGCATAAAAAACCGGATCATGGGATCCGGTTTTTTTATGTCGAGGTCTAGGTCTCGATTCAGGCGGCGACGAACCCGGCAGGGTAGGCCAGTGCTGCTTGGCTACTCTGAACTTCGGCGATGGTTTCACGTACCACTTGTTTGGCCAGGCAGGCGCATTTGCCACATTGGCTGGCGATGCCGAGCGTACCACGGACTTCGCGGTAGCTGCAGCAGCCCTCGTAGACCGCGTCGCGGATCTGAGTATCGGTAACACCTTCACAGAGGCAGACGTACATAAGCAAGGCTCGTCTTGGTTGTTCTGTTCGATGCGAAGGATACTAATGTTAATGAGAATGCTTGTCAAAGATCTGTTGGGAACACTCGCATTGGCTGACGAACGGTTCCTGAGCGGATTGCCGTAGCCATGAAAAAACCGGCGCAAGGCCGGTTTTTCATGCTTCGGGTCAGGCGTAAGGCCTACTGGTCGAACTCGTCCCAGCCACCCATTTCTTTCCAGCGATTGACGATGCCGCAGAACAGTTCGGCAGTTTTCTCGGTGTCGTAGCGGGCCGAGTGCGCTTCCTTGCCGTCGAACTCGATGCCGGCGGTCTGGCAGGCCTTGGCCAGCACGGTCTGGCCGTAAGCGAGGCCCGCTAGGGTCGCGGTGTCGAAGCTGGAGAAGGGGTGGAACGGATTGCGCTTGATGCCGCAGCGCGCCACCGCCGCATTGAGGAAGCCCAGGTCGAAGCTGCTGTTATGGCCGACCAGGATGGCGCGCTTGCAACCCGCCGATTTGATCGACTTGCGCAGGCCCTTGAAGATTTCGCCCAGGGCATGCTCTTCGCTTACCGCCATGCGCAGCGGGTGATCGAGCTTGATGCCGGTGAATTCCAGCGCGGCTTGTTCGATGTTGGCGCCTTCGAACGGTTCGATGCGGAAGAAGTGGGTGTGATCCGGATAGAGGAAGCCGCCTTCATCCATGGCGATGGTGGTCGCGGCGATTTCCAGCAGCGCATCGGTGGCGCTGTTGAAGCCGCCGGTCTCCACATCCACCACGACTGGCAGGTAGCCACGGAAGCGCGCGGCCATTGGTGTGCGTGGGCCGGACGGCAGGCTGGCTTCCAGTTCGTCTTCGTAGTTGTCTTCGCTCACGCCTGGCCCTCCAGCAGCTTCCAGCGTAGGGTTTCACCGGCGCGCAGCGGCACCACACTGTTCTCGCCCAGGGGCAGGGTGGCCGGTACGACCCACTCTTCGCGCACCAGGGTGATGCTGTCGGTGTTGCGTGGCAGGCCGTAGAAGTCCGGGCCGTGGTGGCTGGCGAAGGCTTCCAGCTTGTCCAGCGCATTGCGCTGTTCGAAGGCTTCGGCATACAGCTCGATGGCGGCATAAGCGGTGTAGCAGCCGGCGCAGCCGCAGGCGGCTTCCTTGGCATGCTGGGCGTGCGGTGCCGAGTCGGTGCCGAGGAAGAAGCGGCTGTCACCGCTTGCGGCTGCGTCGAGCAGGGCTTCCTGGTGCACGTTGCGCTTGAGGATCGGCAGGCAATAGAAGTGCGGACGAATACCGCCGACCAGCATGTGGTTGCGGTTGTACAGCAGGTGATGGGCGGTGATGGTGGCGCCGAGGTTGTTCGGGCGGCTCTGCACGAACTGCACGGCATCGCGGGTGGTGATGTGTTCGAAGACCACCTTCAGCGTCGGGAAGCGCTCGACCACGCGCACCAGATGCTCGTCGATGAAGGTCTTTTCGCGGTCGAACACGTCGATTTCAGTGCGCGTGACTTCGCCGTGAATCAGCAGCAGCATGCCCACTTCGGCCATGGCCTCGAGGGCTGGGAAGATCTTGTCGATGCTGGTGACGCCGGAGTCCGAGTTGGTGGTGGCGCCAGCCGGGTAGAGCTTGGCCGCATGCACGAAACCACTGGCCTTGGCGTTACGCACGTCTTCGGCGGTGGTCTTGTCGGTGAGGTAGAGCACCATCAGTGGCTCGAAGCGACTGCCGGCCGGGCGGGCGGCGAGAATGCGCTGGCGATAGGCGTCAGCCTCTTCGGCGTTACGTACCGGCGGTACCAGGTTGGGCATGATGATCGCGCGAGCGAAGGTGCGGGCGGCATCGCCGACGGTGTGCGGCAGCACCGCGCCGTCGCGCAGGTGAATGTGCCAATCGTCGGGGCGCAGTAGGGTCAGTCGGTCGGACATGGGGAGTTCCAGGCGGGCAAATCAGGCTGCGAATGCTACCGGAAACCGGCGGAAAATGCGCTGCAGGCTGCGAGATTCGAGCACCCAGGCCGGCGTGCGCCAGCGCGGCGATTCGCTTCTGCCTCGTCTGACTGCGGGGTGGTGTCGCGAAGACCATCCTGCGAACTACAGGGCCGCGCAGGTGTGGTGGCACGGTCGAGTAACACCATGGGCAGCCAGTGACACACAACAAATCCTGCTGATGTACCGACGCTCGCCCTACAGTTTTTCCGGAAGCCACCGATACCTAGAAAGAACAGCGTTTTCGTGGAGCCCGTCGTGCGCCAGCCTCATCTCCTCCTTCCCAGCCTGCTGGCCGGCCTGGCCCTGTGTCTGCCGGCACACGCCATCAGCTTCCAGACGCGTCTGGAGAGCGTGGAGTGGAAGGTCGAGGGGGACAAGTTCGAGTGCCGGCTCACTCAGCCGATCAGCAACTTCGGCAGCGGCGAGTTCGTGCGCCGAGCTGGCGAGCAGGTCACCTTCCGTCTCAAGGCGCGCGAGCGCTGGATGGGGGCCGGTTCTGCCACGTTGCTGGCAGCTGCAGCGCCCTGGCAGCCGGGGCGTGGCGATATCAACCTGGGTGTGGTCAGCGTCGGCAATGGCGAGGTGCCGTTCAACAGTTCGCAGGAGCAGGGCGCGCGTTTGCTCACCGGCCTGCTCGAAGGCCGCAGTCCGCTGGTGCGCCACCGCACGCTGAACGGCGGCGACAACCTGGAAGTGCGCCTGCTACCGGTGAAGTTTCACAAGGCCTATGACGATTACCAGGCCTGTACCGCCAACCTGCTGCCAGTCAATTTCGACCAGATTCGTCAGGCGCAGATCGGCTTTCCAGGTGGCGGCATCGATCTCGATCCGATGGCCAAGGCCAAGCTCGATATCATTATCGACTTCGTCAAGGCTGACCCGACCATCAACAGCTTCCAGATCGACGGGCATGCCGACAACAGCGGCAATCGCCTGACCAACCGCGATTTGTCGCGCCGCCGGGCATTGGCCGTGCAGGAGTATCTGGTGGCCGGTGGTGTGCCGGTCGAGCAGATCACCATGCGCTTCCATGGTGAGCGTTACCCGCTGGCGCCGAACAACAGCGAAGCCAATCGAGCCAAGAACCGCCGGGCCACCTTGCGCCTGGAACGTGTGCCAGCCCCCGAGGCTCCGCCACAGAGCGCCCCGCAGGCGGCACCACCGAGTACACCGGTCGACCCGGCTGGAAGTACCCCCTCCTGAGACAGAAAACGCCATTCTTGTCGTCGCTTCGTCGTCACTAGCTGTCGCGCCCCTGTAAATTGGCCCGCAGGGTCAGTAGAATCACCGGTTTTACCGTACAACCCGTGGAGTGATGGCATGGCGGACGTCAAAAAGGTAGTTCTGGCCTATTCCGGTGGCCTGGACACCTCGGTGATCCTCAAGTGGCTGCAAGATACCTATAACTGTGAGGTGGTGACCTTCACCGCTGACCTCGGTCAGGGCGAGGAGGTCGAGCCGGCCCGCGCCAAGGCTCAGGCCATGGGCGTCAAGGAAATCTACATCGACGACCTGCGCGAAGAATTCGTGCGTGATTTCGTCTACCCGATGTTCCGCGCCAACACCGTCTATGAAGGCGAGTACCTGCTGGGTACCTCCATCGCCCGTCCGCTGATCGCCAAGCGCCTGATCGAAATCGCCAATGAGACTGGCGCCGACGCCATTTCCCACGGCGCCACCGGCAAGGGTAACGACCAGGTGCGTTTCGAGCTGGGTGCCTATGCACTGAAGCCGGGCGTGAAGGTCATCGCTCCGTGGCGCGAGTGGGATCTGTTGTCGCGCGAGAAGCTGATGGACTACGCCGAGAAGCACGCCATCCCGATCGAGCGTCACGGCAAGAAGAAGTCGCCGTACTCCATGGATGCCAACCTGCTGCACATCTCCTATGAAGGCGGCGTGCTGGAAGACACCTGGACCGAGCACGAAGAAGACATGTGGCGTTGGACTAAGTCGCCGGAAGCGGCGCCTGATACTCCGACCTACATCGAGCTGACCTACCGTGCTGGTGACATCGTCGCCATTGACGGCAAGGAATTGAGCCCAGCCACCGTGCTGGCCGAGCTGAACCGCATCGGCGGCGAGAACGGCATCGGCCGTCTGGACATCGTCGAGAACCGTTTCGTCGGCATGAAGTCCCGCGGCTGCTACGAAACCCCCGGCGGTACCATCATGCTCAAGGCTCACCGAGCCATCGAGTCGATCACCCTGGATCGCGAAGTGGCTCACCTGAAAGACGAGCTGATGCCGAAATACGCCAGCCTGATCTACAACGGTTTCTGGTGGAGCCCGGAGCGTCTGATGCTGCAGCAGATGATCGACGCCTCCCAGGCCAACGTGAACGGTGTGGTACGCCTGAAACTGTACAAGGGCAACGTTATCGTCACCGGCCGCAAGTCCGACGACTCGCTGTTCGACGCCAACATCGCGACCTTCGAGGAAGATGGCGGCGCCTACAACCAGCAGGACGCGGCGGGCTTCATCAAGCTCAATGCCCTGCGCATGCGCATCGCTGCCGGCAAGGGCCGCAAGCTGGTCTGATAGACTGCCTGCTGCATGTCAACGAACCCCGGCCATGTGCCGGGGTTCGTCGTTCATGGCCCATGAAAATACCGAGCCGGTGAGGAGAATCTTCATGAGACTGCTGCATACCATGCTGCGCGTCGGCGATCTGGACAGATCCATCGCCTTCTACACCGAAGTGCTGGGCATGACCCTGCTGCGGCGCAAGGACTATCCGGATGGTCAGTTCACCCTCGCGTTCGTCGGCTACGGCGACGAAGCGCACAACAGCGTGATCGAACTGACCCATAACTGGGGCGTGCAGAGCTATGAGCTGGGCACTGGCTATGGGCACATTGCGCTGGAGGTGGAGGATGTTCACAAAGCATGTGCCGATATCCGCAGCCGGGGCGGCAAGATCACCCGCGAGCCTGGGCCGATGAAGCACGGCACGCGGGTGCTGGCCTTCGTCGAAGACCCGGACGGCTACAAGATCGAACTGTTGTCGCCGTCGCGCCCGGCTTGACGACCGACGCCATGCACACCTGAGTGCGCATGGCTATCCGCTTCAAGGAACCAGCGGCAGTTCGCGTTTGTGGCGAGTGGCGTCATAGGTGCGCACGATGGTGGCGTAGGCCTCGTCACTGACCTTCTCGCCATGTAGGAAGGCATCGATTTCGGCGTAGGTCACGCCATGCGCTTCCTCGTCCGGCTTGCCGGGGCGCAATTCTTCCAGGTCGGCGGTCGGCGTCTTCTGCACCAGATGCTGTGGCGCGCCGAGGTGTTTGGCGATGGCGCGAACCTGGTTCTTTACCAGGCCGGAGAGCGGGGCGAGGTCGCAGGCGCCGTCACCGAACTTGGTGAAGAAGCCCATCACCGCTTCGGCAGCATGGTCGGTGCCGATCACCAGGCCGTTATTGGCGTTGGCGATGGCGAACTGCGCGACCATGCGGATGCGTGCCTTGATGTTGCCGACCACGAAGTCACGGCGCGCATCGCTGAGCTTTTGCAGGTGCGTGACCTGTTCGCCCAGACCATTGACGCTGCCGGCGATGTTGACGGTGTCGTTCTCGTCGGCGCGAATGAATTTCAGCGAATCCTGCGCGTCGTGTTCATCGTGCTGCGCGTTGTGCGGCAGGCGCACGGCGATGAAGCGGTAGCCCTGGTCGCCGGTTTCGGCGCGCAGCTCCTCGACCGACAACTGAGCCAGGCGCCCAGCGGTGGTGGAGTCCACGCCACCGCTGATACCCAGCACCAGCACTTTCAGGCCGGATTGCTTGAGGGTGTTCTTGATGAAGGTCTTACGTCGTTCGATTTCCGCCACCAGGGCAGCTTCATCGGCGAAAGGCGGCACCACGTCGAGGGCGGCGGCGATTTCGGCTTGGCGGTTGCTCATGTCTGGAGTCCTCACTGGGTGACGCGAAAGACGTGTTTCAGGTAGCTGACGAAGTTCTCGTCGCGGCACTGGGTCTTGCCCGGCGTGTCGGAGATCTTCGCTACGGGTTGGCCGTTGCAGGCGATCATCTTGATCACGATGTTCATCGGTTCGACGCCAGGGATGTCGCAGGTCAGGTTGGTGCCAATGCCGAAGCTTACGTGGATTCGCCCGGAAAGTGCACGATAGAGCTGTAGCGACTTCTGCAGATCGAGGCCGTCGGAGAACACCAGGGTCTTGCTCATGGGGTCGATGCCCAGCTTCTCGTAGTGGGCGATGGCTTTTTCTGCCCAGACCAGCGGGTCGCCCGAATCGTGGCGCAGGCCATCGAACAGCTTGGCGAAGTACAGATCGAAATCACCCAGGAAGGCATCCATGGTGATGCAGTCGGTGAGGGCGATCCCCAGTTGGCCACGGTACTCGCGTACCCAGCAGTCCAGCGCGGCGATCTGGCTGTCGATCAGCCTCGGGCCGAGTTGCTGATGGGCCATCAGCCATTCGTGGGCCATGGTGCCGATCGGCTTGAGTTCGAATTCACGGGCCAGGTGCACATTGCTGGTGCCGACGAAGCGCCCTGGGAAGTCGCGCTTGAGGATGCGTACGGCCTGCTCCTGAACCCGATAGGAAAAGCGCCGGCGGGTGCCGAAATCCGCCAATTGGAAACCGGCCAGCTCGTCGTCAGTGGCTTCGGCGCGTAGCCAGTCGAGCTTCTCGTACAGGCGCTCGGCAGCCTGCTCCAGCAGCACTTCGCGATAGCGGTAACGGTTGCGCACCTCGCTGATGATGGCCAGCAGCGGGACTTCGAAGAGGATCACGTGCAACCAGGGGCCACGTAGGCGGATATTCAGCTGGCCGTCTTCGATGCTGGTGTGCACATAGCGCATGTTGAAGCGGAACAGGCTGAGGAAACGGATGAAGTCCGGCTTGATGAACGGAATTCGCTCGAGGAAGGCGAGTTGGTCGACGGTCAGGCTCAACTCGCTCAGGCGCTCGATCTGGTAGCGAATTTCGGCCAGGTAAGGCGTCAGATCCTCGGCGTTGCGGCAGCGGAACTCCCATTCGACTTCGGCGTTGGGGTAGTTGTGCAGCACCGCCTGCATCATGGTCAGCTTGTAGAAATCGGTATCGAGCAGGTTCTGCACGATGCGGTCGGCGAAGATGCTGTTGCTCATCCTTGGGTCTCCTTGGCCAGGGCCATATCCAGCTGTTCCAGGCTGGCGGTCAGGGTAATGCCGCGGTCTTGCATCTCGCGACAGGCTGCCTGGGCGGTGTCGTCGGCGATGGCGCGGCAGGCTGGCAGGTGAACGATCACCTCGAAGCCGGCGCGGCGCAGTTGCAGGGCAGTGGTCTTGACGCAGTAGTCCAGTGCCAGGCCGCCCACCAGTATCAGGTCGACGCCATTTTGCCGGAGAAATTCGATCACGCCCGTGCTGCGCTTCTCGGCCAGGTCGTGATAGCAGGCGCCGTAAGGGTGCAGATCCGGTTCCACGCCTTTCCACACGAAGTAGTCGTAATCCAGCGGTGCGGGCAGGTCGTCGAGCAATTCGAAACCCGTTGTACCGGGTACGCAGTGGCTGACCCAGGTCAGGTCGGCGTTGGCCATGGGCAGGAACTGCAGCATGTCGGCGTGATTGTCGACTACCCAGGCGGCCTTCGGGCTGTGGGCATCCTTGCTGCCGATGCGCAGTTGAGTACGGCTGGCCAGTTGGTTGAGCGCGGGAACGATGCTGTCGCCATCGGGTACCGGAAGCTCGTTCGGGCAAAGCGGAGTGAAGCCTTTCTGGGCATCGACATCGAAACTGGCAATCTTCATGGCGTGGCTCCTTTCTCGTTTGGAGTGACTACATATTTCATTAGATGAAATATGTAGTCAAGCGATACCTCACGAACAGAGATGAAAAAACCTGGGTTATTGTTCAAGATGAAATATGTCATGGAGGCCGGGAGGCACAGATGAGTGCTGCAGAAGTTTTGGCGGGGGTCGATATCGTCGCGTTGCGCCTGAGTGAGGAGGGCGCGCTGCAGGTGCTGCTGGTACGTCGTGGGCGCGAACCCTTCGCGGGTCAATGGGCGTTGCCCGGAGTGCTGGTCAATGGTCGTTGCGCTGACGTCAGCCTGGATGCTGCAGCAGCACGAGCGCTGGCCGACAAGGCGAAACTGCAGCCGCAGTATCTGGAGCAGGTGGCGACGGTGGGCAATGGTGTCCGGGATCCGCGTGGTTGGTCGCTCAGTACCTGTTATCTGGCACTGCTGGCGCCGGACGCGATACCGCCTGATGACAACCTGCGTTTCGTCGACCTGCAGGGGCTGATGACAGGTCAGCAGGCGCTGCCTTTCGATCATGCGCAGTTGGTTCGCCTGGCTTTCGAGCGCTTGCAGGGCAAGTCGGTGTATAGCTCGCTGCCGCTTTATCTATTGGCGTCGCGTTTCACCGTTACCGAGGCTTTGTGCGCGTTCCAGGCCTGTCTGGGCCAACCGGTACAGCACACCACGCTGCGCGGGCGACTGGAACGCATGAAGGCGCAAGGCTGGATCAGCGAGACTGGCGAGAAGAACTACCCGAAGATGGGGCGGCCGCAGAACCTGCTGGAGCATCGGCCAGTGGCAGCAGGCGCCTTTATCTTCGACCGCAGCTTGTTGGCCTGATGGCTGCGCGGCTATGAAGGGGAGCGAGGCGAGAAATCGCAGGCAAAAAAATAGGCGCCAGAGGCGCCAGGGGAGCATTTCAATCGATGCATAGGTTCTGAACCTGTATCGGTTGGAAAGTTCACTGCGCAATGCGCAAATGCCATCTTTTCTTCAGGCAAAAGAAAAGGCGCCAGAGGCGCCTTAAAACGATGATCTATGGAGTAAGTCGATTATTCAGAGTCCGGCGCTGAGCGAAAGGTTCAGCGCCGCCCGACGAACGGTCGTCACTTGCCCGGCATCAACAGCAGGCGCTGGTTGCCATAGACCTTGTCCAGATTCTGCGACTTGAATGGGAAGCTCATGTAGCCGCCTTTCAGCCAGGACTCGATGCCGTCGGCATAGTGCGGGCTGGCCGGGTTGCCCGATTGGCCGGAGCTGTTGACCCCGACCAGCGGCTCGTCGGCGGCGAAGTCGACGACGATGCGCATGGCGGGGATCAGGGCGGTATTGAAGTCCTGGCCCCAGGCGTACGCCGAGACGTTCAGCGTGCTGTGGTCGCCGCCAGCAGGGTAGGGACCGCGATCCAGATAACCTTTCAGTGCATTGATGCTGGTACGTTGGCTGGCGCTCATGTACGGCGCCATGCGCGTGGTGTCGGTTACCCATTCGTAGGTGTGCAGCTTGCCCCACTGCCAGTTGCGCCGTTCGTTGCCCAGGCGGCTTTCCAGCAGTTCGATACTGGCGGCCAGGCTGCGCGCGAGAATGGCCGGTTTGTCTTCTTTCTGCGGGGTGCGGATGTCGTCCCAGAACGGACTGTCCGGGCGGCCGAGCAGATGGTCGGCCTGCGCGGAGTAGGAAGTGTTGGCGGTTTCCACCAGGGCTTTCCAGGCCGGGCTGGTGTCCGGGCCGAGTTCGTCGAGGAAGATCTGCCGTGCGCTTTCATGCAGGAAGGCGCCGTAAATGGCTGCATCTGCCGAGCTGGCGGTGAGCTTGCCGTCGAACGCGAGCAGACGTTTCAGGGCTTCATCGGCGCGCTCGCGTTGGCCGGCCGGCAGGGCGGCAATGGCCTGGCGCAGCGGGTCGTGCATGGCCGGGTCGTTGAACATGGTTTGCAGTTTGGCGACGAAGGGCGAGGTCTGGTCGTACTGCATGGCGATCATGCTGCGGCCATCGTGGCGACCGTTGCCGGCCAGTTGGGCGATGCGCTCGGCGCGCTCAGGGTAATACCAGGAGCTCGACAGCTGCATGCCATAACCTGGCGGTACGCTGCGTTCGTTGGCAGTGCCCAGCCAGCCTTGTGGTGGATCCTGGTCGTAGGGATGCAGCATCGGATCGGCGAAGCCGTCCCAGGCATAGCGCTCGTCCCAGCCAGGGGATGGAAGCAGGCCGCGACCTTCGCGGCGGTTCGGATAGCGGCCGGTGACCTGCCAGCCGATGTGCTGGGCGTCGGCGAAGACGATGTTGAGTGGCATGGCGCGGATTTCCCGCGCCGCTTCGAAGGCCTGGTCGACCGACTGCGCCCGGGACAGGTCGAAGAAGGCATCGAGGCTCTTGTCACGTTCGAACTGGGTGGTCTTCAGCGCCAGGCCATAACCACTCTGTAGAGGTAGCGGTTGCAGGGCGTGCTTGCGCTCACCCAGTACCGAGTTGAGCAGCGGGCCATTGCGGGTTTCGTAGAGCGTTTCGCGGATGGGGCGTTGGCCACGAATGAAGAAGGTTTCCTGGCGTTCCATGACCGGCAGCCATTTGCCGTCGGCCTGGTACATCAGGCGACTGCCTTCACGCTTGATGCGTTCGAGGTAGATGTCCTGATTGTCGCCCATGACCATGGTCATGCCCCAGGCCAGCTTGCCGTTGTAGCCGGCCACAACGGCCGGTACGCCAGCCAGGGAGACTCCTGCGGCCTGGTATTTGGGCGAGCGGATCTGCACGAAATTCCACAGCGAAGGCATGCTCAGCGGCAGGTGAGTGTCGTTGGCCAGCAGGCTTTTGCCACCACGGCTGCGTTCGGGGGTGATAGCCCAGTTATTTGAGGCGGCGACGCCAAGCATGTGTTGTTCGGCGATCTGCGCGGCGGTTCGGGAAATCGCCTGCAGCCCAGGCAGCTGACCTTTGAGATTCAGGCCCGCGAGTTTTTCCGCCTCGGCGAAGGGCAGGGGCTCATCGGGGTAGATTGGCAGCAGCCAAGGCAGCTTGTCAGCTCCCACTTGCTGGGCCATGGTCAGTGCGGCGATTTCTTCTTGGAGATTCACCGCCAGGCCGAAGTTGAGCAGGCAAAACAGCAGTACCGAATCCTCGGGCTTCCAGTATTCGGGTCGATAGCCGGCCTCGGCCAGATCCATCGGCAGACGATCGCGATAGCGGAAGATGTAAGCGTTGACGCCGCGTGAGTAGACCTCGAAGAAGCGCTTGAGGCGTGGCGATGCGTCGGCGTAGAGGATTTCTGCGCTCTTCTTGAGGTTCACCGCGCGCATGAATCGATCCATTTCCAGCGCACCTGGTCCGGTTAGCTCCGCCAGGCGTCCCTGGGCGAGCAGGCGCATGCCGACCATCTGGCTGAGGCGATCACCCGCATGCACGTAGCCGAGGGTAAAGAGTGCGTCATGGAATGTACCCGACTCGATCAGTGGCATGCCAAGGGCGTTGCGCCTGACCGATGCGCTCTCGGCGATGCCTTTGACGCGCTCCACTCCGCGAGTCGGCGGCACGCTGTCGGCATAGCGGCTATTGAGCAGAGACTGGCAGCCGGCAAGGCCGGTCAGTGAAACTGCAAGGGTCAGGCAGGCCAGCGTGCGCATGGCGAAATTCCTTGGAATACGGTCAGGACGGGGCATAAGGGCCGGTCAGTGAGTGGCCAGCCGTGAAGTCGCCAAGGTAAAGAGGCAATGCAGGCCTGGCAAGAGGGGCTCAGGCGTTTGCGGGCGCGCGCTTGAGCCCTTCATCCAGAAGCCAGCGTGCAGCGGTATGGGCAGGGACTTTGTGCTGCTGTTCCAACTCGCTGAAGCGCTGCTCGAAGCGTCGCTTGTCGCCCTTGTCCAGAGCCTTCCAGGCGGTATGGGTGGGAACGTCGGCTGTCGCCTCGAAAAGCTGATGAAACACCTGGCAGCGAGGATCGTTGCTCAGGCTGCTGTCGTAGTTGTCGAGCAGCACCTTGATGCGAATGGCGCCTTCGATCAACGGCAGTTGTTCATCCAGCAGGCTGCTGGCGAGGATAGCGAGGTCTCCCCCGAGCCTTTCCTGGCGTGCCTGAGTCGCTTCCTTGTGGGCTCGCTGCTGGGCCCAGACACGGCGCCAGAGGTGCAGGGCATAGAGGCCTAGCGCTGCGATCAGCGCCAGACCGAGTAACAGGGAGAGGGTGAGAGTGCTCATCGGCTGATCAGGCGCCGTGGCACTTCTTGAACTTCTTCTGGCTACCGCAAGGGCAGGGATCGTTGCGACCGACGTCTTTCAGCGCGTTGCGAACCGGCTCCTGATGAGCGTGATTGCAGTGCGGGCCATGCACATGACCATGATCATGATGATCGTGGTCATGGTCGCAGTCAGGGCCGTGGACGTGGGGTTGGTTACTCATGGTGGTTGCTCTTGCTGGTTATTCGGGGATGAAATCGCCAGGAATTATCTCGCCATTGCGCGACATGTGCACGCTTCGACCGAACAACATGCCGGTTTTGACTTCACCCTTGAGGGTATAGCGGATTGGTGTGTCGGGTTTTTCCAGCATTTTTACCACCTGCCTGACATGGCGCCAGAGGTTGGTGCGCACCGGAACTTCGAAAGTGTGGTGGCCGTGAGCGGGAACGGTGAACCACTCGTTGGAGTGGCCTTCGGCAAGCAGGATGCCATTGAGGTGGACGTTGTAGTCCAGCCCGCGTACGGGAAGGCTTACCCCATTGGGGTTGTCGATACGAAAGCGCAGACGGAACTCCTGTTCGAGCAGTCTGGCCTTGATGACATCAACTTTGATGAGTTGGACATCCGGGTCCTTGAATCCACCTGTCATCCAGGTAGAGCATCCTGCAAGGCCAAAAGTCAGGCCGAAAAACATCAATAGGCTGATAATTCTTATCATTTGCGCCTGAGAAAACATTTCATACCCCCATTGCGCCCCAGTGTAACAAGCAACTGCTTGGCTGCAACTGGGAAGATGCCATTATTTTCAAGGCGATACTGTCGCTACTTGCACTGGGAAGACTTTGCGAGGTCGGGATGAGAAGCCGACGGTGTCAGCGCAAAAAAACCTGCGCCATACTGATGGCCGAATAGGACAGGAGTGTGACCATGAGCCGTTACGAGATCGCCTTTTCCGGGCAGCTGGTGCCGGGCGCCCAGCTGGAGCTGGTCAAGGCCAATCTGGCCAAGCTGTTCCAGGCCGATGCTCAGCGCATCGCCCAGCTGTTTTCCGGGCGGCGTATCGTGATCAAGAACAACCTGGATGCGGCCGGCGCCGAGAAATACCGGGCTACGCTGGAGCGAGCCGGTGCTCGGGTCGATGTGGTCGACATGGACGTGTTGATCGAAGAGGTCGAGCTGGCGCCGCCGCCTCCGGTCGAGCCAGTCTCTGCTCTCGCGGCACCTTTAGCTGCGCAGGCCGCGCGCCCCGGCCGATTGCAGGTGGCGCCACGGGACGAATACATGGCGGCATTCAGTGAGGTGGATGCACCAGATTTCGGTATCGCTCCGGTCGGTAGCGATCTTCAGGATGCCAGGCCTGATGCAGCGGCACCGCAAGTCGATCTGTCCCAGTTCAGCCTGGCACCGGTCGGCAGTGATATGGGCCAGGCCAAGGCCGCAGCGGCTGCACCGCCGCCCGATACCTCACACCTGAAATTGCAGGAATAAGTAGTAGCCCGGTGCAATCCGGAAATTGTGAGGATATCCCCGGATTTCATCCGGGCTACGGCTGAACATCAGGAAGCGCCGCGACTCGTTTGCTCAGTCGCGGCGTTTTCATGTGATCGCTGGCCCTGTGGTCAGCCCGCCTGGCTCTTGCACTTGGCTTCGGCTTCTTCAGGTTTGAGATTGCGCACTGTCACGAAGAACAGCTCGCAGGTCTGCAGCTTGTCCGTCACCTGCCATTTCTGGGTGCAGCCATCGAGGGTCTGCTTCGGGTCGCGTGAAGGTTGCTGGCCCATGCCGGCCTGCCAGCAAGCTGCGCTCAGATCCTGTCCCATGACCTTGATTCCGGTCGCATTGGCCTTGTCCTCGCTGCCCTGATTGTTGGCGGGGTCGGCTGCATACCAGATGTAGCTGGGATGATTGGCTCCCAGGACTGAAACCTGCTGGCCGGGGGCTGCAGTGATCTGACCCAGGCCAAGTACTGCAAGCGATACGCCGTATTGCTGCTTGATCCAGTTCCGTACCGGGCTGCCGAATGCAACCATTGGCAAGGTACCGTCGCCTTTGCCAGCGCTCAGCTCGACGACCATGCGTTGTTGATAGCGGTTGAAATAGCTGTAGACGCCTTCGAGTGCGCTGCCGGCGTTGGCGGGAGCGGCAATCGGCGCGATATCGACGATGGTCTGGTAAGCCGGTGTCTGCTCTGGCGGTACGCCGTTGCTGCTGAGCAGGGCGGCCCAGCGATCCGTGGTGCTGGAGCGAAGGTAGTCCTGGGCTTGAGTCAGAGAGTAGTCAGGTGGGAAGTGCAGCAGTTCGACGCTCTTGCGATTTTCCAGGGCCATGCCCAATGGCAGGAAGAAGTACCAGTTGTACTGCCACTTGCCATCCTTGTTCAGTTGGCTGGCACCCTGGTAGGCGAGGTCGCCGGAATCCAGCAGTTGCTGCAGTGGTTGGCCATAGCCCGGCGGGGTGCCCTCGAAGTAAGCCTGAATACGTTCGCCGCTGCGCAGCACCTTTACGCTGGCCTGAGCGTAGCCGTCTCGCTTGAGGCTCTGCTCCAGGTAGTGTTGTACGGTCTGTTCCAGCGTCCAGTCGCGGTAACAGATCACACTGCAGTTGTTCGGATAGGCGAATAGCCGGCTGACGCGCTGGCTATCCCCCAGGTCGATACGCTCCCCTTGTTGCCCAGTGGGCTGACCGGCGCAGCCTGCGAGCAGGGCGGCCAGGATGATGGCGATACCACTCTTCTTGTGCATGACTTTCTCCTTGTTGAATGTCCGGGTGGACGTTTCAACTCAAGCAGAAAGCGTCGTAAGTGCCAGCCCGGCTCAGGTGCCGAGGTAGGCGGCGCAGCACTTCTTGAACTTTTGTCCGCCCTGGCAGGGGCAGGGGTCATTGCGCCCGGCTTTCAGCGGTACGGTCGGATCGATGAAGTACCAGCGTGCGTCGATCTGCACGAAGGCCGAGCGTTCGCGATGGCTGTGCTCACCCTGCTGGTCATGCCAGCGTGCGGTAAAGGTGACCTGAGCGTGCTCGGGTTGGCCGCCGAATACATCACTGCTTTCCACCTCCAGGCCCAGCCAGGTGCTTTGAGCGCTCCAGGCAGTCATGGCGGTGCGATCCAGTGCACTTTGTTGAGCTGGCAGGGTAGTTGCGACCAGATAGTCCACCTGGCCTAGAACATAAGCGCTGTAGCGCGAGCGCATGAGCAGTTCGGCACTGGGGGCAAAAGCACCGTCGTGGTATTGACCACAGCATTGGCTCAGCGGGTTGCCGCTCCCGCAAGGGCAGTTGGGGTCGAGTGGATTCATCGCGTTACCACCAGTACTTGCCGAAGTTTTCCGGGTTGGCCCAGAACTTTGCGTTCAACCAGTCGGGAACTTGCTTGTAATCGAGCAGATCATAGGTGAACAGATGCAGGGTCTGTCCTTCGCGCTGGAATTGCTCGCTTGCTTGCATGGCCAGGGCGAAGAAGTCGGTTTCTTGCCAATCGCCGGCCTGCAGGTCGACCAGTACGGCGACTCGGCTGGCATTGAGGTTGCGGATGCCGCCGAGCAGTTGCAGACCCTCGCGTTTGGGCAGGTGCTCCAGGCAATCGACCAATAGGGCGAGGTCGAATCGCTGTGCGGCCACTTCAGGCGCCAGCGGAGCAGCTGGTGCAGTAGTGACACGACACTGTGGATGAGCGTTCTGGAAAGCGCTGAGCGCGGGTAATTCGCTTGCTCCGAGCAACAGCAGTTTCTCGGGCGTATAACGGGCGAGCAGCGCGGCCAGGGCCTGCTGTGGCGTACGGGAACTTAGGCTGGCAGTCATCGAACATCCTCGAAAAGTCACTAAAGACTAACGTGGTGTCGTTAATAGGCCTAGAGATAGAAGAAACTAAGCGCAATACCTTCTATAGCTGGCGGATTGTAAAACTCCTGTCTTTACTACTATGGAGTCGGTTATGGGCCGATGAACATTGGAGACCTAAAGTATGAGTATCACAAGGAACGCTGTACCCCTGATTCTGGCTAGTACCCTGTTGACCGGTTGTGCCGGGTTGCAGAAAACCGACTGGCCCACTTGCGCAGCCGTAGGCGGTGTCGGTGGTGCTGCACTGGGCGCAATCGAAAGTTCTACCTGGGCAGGCGGTGGTGCTGTCGCCGGTGCTGGCTTGGCAGCGGCATACTGCTGGGTTCATGGGGCCGATGCGCAGCAAGTAGCTGTGGTCGAGGAAGAAGTGGTCGTCGAGGAAGTCGTGGTCGCCGAGCCGGCTGAAGCCGTGCGAGTCGAGTTGGACGTCAAGTTCGATTTCGACAAAGCCCAGGTCAAGCAGGAAAGCTACGGCGATATCAAAGCTCTGGCTGATTTCATGAAGCAGTACCCGCAAACCAGCACCGTGGTTGAAGGTCATACCGACTCGGTCGGCAGCGATGCTTACAACCAGGGTCTGTCGGAGCGTCGCGCCAGCGCCGTTCGTGATGTACTGGTGAATCAGTATGGTGTTGAATCTGGCCGCGTGCAGGCAGTGGGCTACGGTGAAAGCCGTCCTGTCGCCGATAACGCCACTGCTGATGGCCGTGCCATCAACCGTCGCGTAGAAGCCGAAGTCGAGGCTCAGCCGTAAGGCCGCTTCACACCGCTACAAGAGCCCGCACGGTTGTAAGGCCGTGCGGGCTCTGTTCTTTTCGGCTTCGCGATAACGCCTTTGCTCCCGCGATGGGGCGTTGCGCAACTGCGTCGTTCAGTGCCATGGCCAACAGTCTTCTCTCTGGAACCGTGATGCTATCACCGATGGTGCATGCCGTTTGTTCTCGGCGTGCGACAGAAAGCGATGGAAAAACATTCCTCCACACTGGTGGCCGGCGCCATGAGCGGTTAACGTGCTGCGCTATTAGAAAGCGCGTGCACGAGGGCGGGGATGAAAGCATTGATGATCACGGGTAAGGCGTTGGCCTTGTCCTTCTGGCTGGTGTTCTGCGCTGCCCTAGCCAAGTGGCTGGGCAGCCCGTTCGAACAACTGATCTACCTGTTGGCTGCCTTCCTGTTGTCGCTGCATGGCCTTCAGCTGTGGTTGTTCTCGTCACTCCTGGTCGGGCGTAGCAGTCCCTGGCTGGATCGTGTCCAGGTACTGCTGTTCGGCATCTTTCATCTGTATCCGCTTAAAGTGGAAAAGCCGGCCGAAGCACCGGTTGTGGTGACAGTTGAGGAGGCTGCTCATGCGTAGTCTGGCGCTTGTGCTGTGTTTCTGTGCGACAACGGCGCTGGCCGATTCGCAGATCAAGGTTTCCTCCAACACGCTGATGCGCCTGCCAGCTGCCTCCAGTGCCTTGCAGCTGGATCGCCTGGAAGTGGCCGATCACGGCACGTTGTTGATCCCGGCGACAGTGACCGAACTGCGTATCGCCGAACTGCAGATGGGGCGTGAAGCGCGTATCGGCGTTGCGCCTGGTGCTCAACCCTTGCGTCTGGAAATCCTCGATGCCGACGTGGGGGAGGGGGCCTGGATCAGCGCCAAAGGGGCAGCAGGCTCATACAGCAAACCTGCCACTGCAGGACGCGAGATCAAGCTCAAGCTGCATAAGATCACCTTCGAGTCACTGACCCTGGACGTTCGCGGTGGTCGTGGTACGCCTGGCTATGCAGGGCTCGACGGTGCTCACGGACAGCCGGGGGGATGCACCTGGGGCAGTGCCAGCAGTGGCTATGACGGCCAGGATGGCACGGACGGTCATGAAGGTGCGCCCGGTGGCAACGTTACCCTGGAAGTTTCGCACGCCGTCGAGGTCGAGCGTCTCCAGGTATTGCTCGATGGCGGTGCTGGCGGTGAGGCCGGCACTGCGGGGCGTGGTGGTCGTGGCGGTGCTGCCAAGGGCTGCCTGCTCTATGGCGTAGAGGGTGCCAGTGATGGCAGCCATGGTCGACCGGGCCGCGAAGGCAGTGTCGGCCGCAGTGGTGAGCTGCAGGTTTTCCGTTTCTGAGCCTTCCGCTTCTGTCGCGTAGGGCGCGCCGCGCGCTGTAGTGGACGGTGAGTGTGTGGCCACACCCACCGCATGCGGCTTCCCGTTAGTGCCGCTACCCGGGCCGCCTCGCGTCAGAAAGTGGGGCGCATACCGACCAGAGCAGTCAGTGCCAGGCCGATCAGCAGGTTGAATCCCACCACCTTGCGAATCCTGCCCAGCACTGCACCGCCTGCCGGCCAGTCCTCGGCCTCCACCGCACGACGCAATTCCGGCAGTTGCAGGGCCTGAATGCGCAGGAACAGGGCGAGCATCACCAGGTACAGCCCCATCATGATGTGCACGTAGCGCGGTGCGCCCTGCATACCGCCGAAGCCCATCTGCAGCATGCCCATGCCGCTGACCGGCAGCAGCACCACCGCGGCCCATACCCAGATGAAGAAGCGCTTGAACACGCTCAGCCACAGGCGCAAGCGAGCTGGTGCTTCCAGCACTTCGACCGCCGAGGGACGCAGGATCATCCAGGCGAAGAACATGCCGCCTACCCAGATCAGGGCAGCGAGCAGATGCAGGGCATAGAGCGAGGCATAGGGCGTCATCAGGCGTCTCCGTTCGATTCTTGTAGCGATCCTTCGACACAGGGTTCTGCGCCGGATCGATTGGCGCGCTATGATAGCGACCGCTTCAGAAATACTGAAAATTTATCCAGCCTTTTTCGTTTCAGAATACATGCTCAGCACTGAACTCAAGTCCCAGATCCAGGGCGCCTACTCCCGTTTCCTCGAGGCCAAGTCGCTCAAGCCTCGCTATGGCCAGCGCTTGATGATCGCCGAGATCGCCAAGGTGCTCGGCGCGATCAAGGCTGACGACGAAGGCAAGCGCCTGGGCGATCCTGCCGTGGTCGCGGTAGAGGCGGGCACCGGTACCGGCAAGACGGTGGCCTACAGCCTGGCGACCATTCCGACCGCCAAGGCAGCGGGCAAACGTCTGGTCATCGCCACTGCGACGGTCGCCCTGCAGGAGCAGATCGTGCACAAGGATCTGCCGGATCTGCTGCGCAACAGTGGTCTGAACTTCAGCTTCGCCCTGGCCAAGGGGCGTGGCCGCTATCTGTGCCTGTCCAAGCTCGACCATCTATTGCAGGATGGCGCCGCGCAAAGCGCCACCGCTCAGTTGTTCGAAGAGGAAGGCTTTCGCATCGATGTCGACGAGCAGGGTCAGAAGCTGTTCACCGCGATGATCGAGAAACTCGCCGGCAACAAATGGGACGGCGACCGCGATTCATGGCCTGAAGAACTTGAAGACACGCGCTGGAGCCAACTGACCACCGATCATAGCCAGTGCACCAATCGTCATTGCCCGAACTTCCAGCAGTGTGCGTTCTACAAGGCCCGTGAAGGCATGGGCAAGGTCGATGTGATCGTCACCAACCACGATATGGTGTTGGCCGACCTGGCGTTGGGTGGCGGTGCCGTGCTGCCTGATCCGCGCGAAACCATCTACGTGTTCGACGAAGGCCATCACCTGCCGGACAAGGCCATCGGTCACTTCGCTCACTTCACCCGGCTGCGCTCGACTGCCGACTGGCTGACCCAGATCGACAAGAACCTCACCAAGCTGCTGGCGCAGAATCCGCTACCGGGTGACCTGGGTCGCCTGATCGAGCAGGTGCCGGAGCTGGCGCGCGAATTGAAGAGTCATCAGCAGTTCATGTTCAGCGCCTGCGAGGAAATTGCCGACTTCAAGGCGGGCGAGGACATGGAAGGACGCGAGCGCCCACGTCATCGCTTCGTCGGCGGCGTAGTGCCCGAGCACATTCGCGAGCTGGGGCTGGAGCTGAAGAAAGGTTTTTCCAAACTCAACGACCTGTTCACCGGTGTCACCGAGCTGCTCAAGGAGGCGATGGACGGCGAGGGCGCAGTGGGTGTCGCCAGCCACCAGGCCGAGGAGTGGTACCCGTTGTTCGGCAGTCTGATGGCACGAGCCAAGGGCAACTGGGAGCTGTGGTTGGCATTCACCGCCGAAGACCCGGAAGAGAGTCCGCCCATGGCCCGTTGGCTGACCCTGGCTGAGAGCGGCGCTCTGTTCGATATCGAGGTCAACGCCAGCCCGATCCTGGCTGCCGAGACCCTGCGGCGCAACCTGTGGAGCGTCGCCTACGGCGCTCTGGTGACCTCGGCCACGCTGACGGCGTTGGGCACTTTCGACCGTTACCGCATGCGCGCAGGGCTGCCCAAGGTGGCCGTCACTGCGGTGGTGCCGAGCCCCTTCCATCACGCGGATGCCGGTGTGTTGCGGGTGCCCGACCTCAAGGCCGATCCGCGTGATGCCGCCGCGCACACTGCTGCGATCATTCGCGATCTGCCGGCGCTGGTGGCGGGTAGCCGTGGTTCGCTGGTGCTGTTCTCCTCGCGTCGGCAGATGCAGGATGTATTCGACGGTCTGGAGCGCGACTGGCGCAAACGCGTGTTCATCCAGGGCAACCTGTCTAAGCAGGAGACCCTGAACAAGCACAAGGCGCGTGTCGATTCCGGTGAGGAGAGCGTGTTGTTCGGCCTTGCCAGCTTTGCCGAAGGCGTCGACCTGCCTGGTGCCTATTGCGAGCACGTGGTGATCGCCAAGATTCCCTTCGCGGTGCCGGATGATCCGGTCGAGGCGGCGCTGGCCGAATGGATCGAGGCCCGTGGCGGCAACCCGTTCATGGAAATCGCCGTGCCGGATGCGTCCCTGCGTCTGGTGCAGGCCTGTGGCCGTCTGCTGCGAACCGAAGAGGATCGCGGCACCATCACCTTGCTGGATCGTCGCGTGGTCACGCAGCGTTACGGCAAGGCGATTCTCAATGCCTTGCCGCCCTTTCGTCGGGAAATCCACTGAAACGCCCGTGCCACGGGCGTTTTGTCGATTACCAGCGGTTCCCAACAGGCGCATTGGCTGGAACAATGCCCGCAATTTCGTCAAAGGAGTCAACTGTGCAGGTTCAGGGGTATTTCGACTTGCGCTTCGAGGCGGTGAAGGAAGCCTTTGCCAGTCTCTTCGATGATCCACAGGAGCGCGGCGCCGCGCTCTGTGTCCAGGTCGGCGGGGAAACCGTGCTGGATATCTGGGCCGGTGTGATGGACAAGGACGGCCAGCAAGCCTGGCATAGCGATACCATCGCCAACCTGTTCTCCTGCACCAAACCCTTCGCCGCTGTCGTCGCCTTGCAGCTGGTTGGCGAGGGCAAGCTCGAACTCGACGCGCCGGTTGCACGTTACTGGCCTGAATTTGCTGCCGCGGGCAAGGAGCGCATCACCCTGCGTCATCTGCTCAGCCACCAGGCGGGCCTGCCGGCGCTGCACCAACTGCTGCCGGCCGAAGCCCTCTACGACTGGCAGACCATGACCACCGCGCTGGCCGCCGAAGCGCCCTGGTGGACGCTCGGCGAAGGCCATGGCTATGCACCAATCACTTATGGCTGGTTGATCGGCGAGCTGATCCGCCGTGTCGAGGGACGTGGCCCGGGCGAAAGCATTGCCGCGCGTATCGCCAAACCGCTGGGCCTGGACTTCCATGTCGGCCTGGCTGACAGCGAGTTCGAGCGCGTCGCTCATATCGCCCGGGGCAAGGGCAACCTGGGGGATGCCGCAGCGCAGCGACTGCTCAAGGTGATGATGAGCGATGCCGCTGCCATGAGTACGCGTTCGTTCACCAATCCGCCGTCGATCATGACCAGCACCAACAAGCCCGAGTGGCGACGCATGCAGCAGCCGGCCGCCAATGGGCACGGCAATGCCCGTAGCCTGGCCGGTTTCTACGCAGGCCTGCTCGATGGTCGCCTGCTGGAGAGCGAGCTGCTCGCCGAGATGACCCGTGAGCACGCTGTCGGTGAAGACAAGACGCTGCTGACCCAGACCCGTTTCGGTCTTGGCTGCATGCTCGATCAGGCACAGGTGGCCAACGCCACCTACGGTCTGGGTGGCAACGCCTTCGGCCATCCCGGTGCCGGTGGTTCCAGCGGCTTCGCTGACCCCGAGCGCGATGTCGCGTTCGGCTTCGTTATCAATAATCTGGGACCGTTCGTCCTGATGGATCCGCGTGCGCAGAAATTAGCGCGGATATTGGCCCAATGCCTGTAACTGCCGGTCTACACTGCCTGGCAGTCGTGTTTTGAATAATTCGAATCGACTGAGACCCTGGGGGGCTTCATGCGCAACAAGATCTTCGCTTTCACCTGCTGCCTGTTGATTGCAGGCTGCTCCAGCCCGGAAAAGAAGGAAGTGGCCAAGCCGGCAGTGATGCCGCCGCCACAAGTGACCCGTGCCTGGCTCGATGAATATGAGCCCAAGCTGCGCGAAGCGGTCAAAGGCAGCCATTTCGAGTTCGAGCGTCGCGAGAACCTGCTGGTGGTCACCGCGCCGGTACAGGGTTCCTTCAACCCGGATCGTCCGCAGATGCTGCTGCCGGTCAGCCTTGGCCCAATCACCCGCGTCGCCAAGCTGCTGGAAACCGATGAGGACATCGCCGTCGTCGTGCTCGGGCATGCCGACAGCAGCGGTGATGATGCGAAGAATCGCGACCTCAGCCAGCAACGTGCGCGTGCCGTGACCTCGATCTTCCGTCTCAGTGGCCTCAAGCAGAACCGACTGCAGGTCATGGGCCTGGGTTCGGATGCCCCGCGTGCAGCCAACGACAGCGCCGCGGGCCGTGCGCTCAACCGCCGTGTGGAGATTCTGCTGACCTCGCGTGACACCATGCAGGGCCTGATCGCCAAGTACAGTCAGCCGGCCAAGGCCGAGTTGAAGGATGCACCCAAGGTAGCTGCTGTAGATCAAGGAAAACAGAGCAAGTCGGAGTAAGCTTGGCGGCATTTCCCACTCGCTGAGGTGGCTCTGGAAACGCAATTACTTTCTAGAGGTGCCCTGAGGAGCTGCCATGACCCAGACACTGGCCGATATGCGCCGCGACTACACCCGCGACGGCCTGAGCGAGACTCAGGCCCCGCTGGAGCCTTTTTCCCTGTTCCGTCAATGGTTCGATGACGCGGTGAAGACCGAGCAGTTGCCGGTCGAGCCCAATGCCATGACTCTTGCGACGGTCGACGATGGCGGTCGGCCGCACTGTCGGGTGCTGCTGCTCAAGGGCCTCGACGAGCGCGGTTTCACCTTCTTCAGCAATTACGACAGCGCCAAGGGGCGTCAGCTTGCGGCGCGTCCATTCGCCGCCATGACCTTCTTCTGGCCCAGCCTGGAGCGCCAGGTGCGCATCGAAGGGCGCGTGGAGCAGGTCACTGCAGCCGAGTCCGATGGCTATTTTCAGGTACGCCCCCTGGGCAGCCGGATCGGTGCTTGGGCTTCACCGCAGAGCCGGGTGATTCGGGATCGTGCCGAGCTCGAAGGCCTGCTCGCCGAAACCGAGAAGCGCTTTCTCAACCAGACTCCGCATTGCCCGCCTCACTGGGGCGGCTATCGCCTACTGCCGGAACGTATCGAGTTCTGGCAGGGGCGTCCCAGCCGTCTGCATGACCGGCTCAATTACCGCCTGCAGGGCGAGGCCTGGATTCGCGAGCGCCTGGCACCCTGATCCACCCGCAATGACGGCCTTGTAGGGGGGGGGGCGTGGTGCGCATCAATCAAGATCGCACCACCGTCATTGGTGCGCGTGGCGCGCCCTACCAGGGTTTTGGATGCATTCTGGGTGGTTTCCCGAGGTGTGAGCTCGTAGCTGGCCTACAATGCCGGCTCCCGTCGTGGAGCCATTTCTCATGCTCGAACTCGATTCCACCCTGGCGCAGCGCATCGTCGACCGTGCGATGGCCATCCTGCCGCACAACATCAACGTGATGGATGCTCAGGGCATGATCATCGGCAGTGGTGATCCCAGCCGACTGCACACCCGTCATGAAGGTGCGCAACTGGTGCTGGCCAACCGCCGTGTGGTGGAAATCGACGCACAGGCGGCGGCCTGTCTGCGTGGCGTCAAGCCGGGCGTCAACTTGCCGCTTCGTCATGCCGAACAACTGATCGGCGTGCTCGGCATCACCGGTGATCCCGAGGTGGTGCGCCCCTACGCCGAGCTGGTACGCATGGCCGCCGAGATGCTGGTGGAGCATCGTGTGTTGCAGGCTGAGCGGCATTGGCAGCGGCATCAGCAGGAAGCCTGGTTGCGTCAGTTGCTCGATCCGCAACAGGCCTTGGCCAGTCTCGAGGCGGAGGCCGAGCGGCTGGGACTGAATCTGGGCTGGCCCCGGCAGATGTGCCTGCTGCGTCTGGTGGAGCAGGGCGACCCGCTGCCGCGCCAGGCGCGTCTGCTGGCGGCGCTTGGAGGCAAGAGCGAGCATCTGGTGGCGCCGCTGGGGCGTAATGAATTGCTCTGGTGTCGTCCCTATAACGCCAGTCGCGATGATCAGGCCTGGTTGAGCCAGGCTGATGAGCGCGAATGGGGCGTGCGTTCCCTGGCCTTGAGCGACCCTCTGGGCGACCTTGCCGAATTGCGTCAGGCCAGCCTGGTGCTGCGTGATCTGCAGGCTTATGGACAGGCGCGCTTCCCGCGGCGTCGCCTGCTATCGCTGGAGGAGCTGCGCCTGCCCACCTTGCTTTATGCGCAACGCCACAGTTGGTTGTTACAGGGGTGGCTGGCGCCGTTGCGCCAGGTTCTGGCTCAGGATGCACAAGGCACGTTGCGGGCCACGCTGGAAGCCTGGTGCGCCCATGATGGCCAGATTCAGACCTGTGCCCAGGCATTGGGCATTCACCGTAATACCCTGCGTTATCGCCTGGAGCGCATTGGCGAGCTGAGTGGACTCGACCTCAATCGTTTCGATCAGCGCCTGCAATTATCCCTTGGCCTGGGTCTGTTGGGTGTCGAGGGTGACGAGTCCCGTTGAAGGGTTATTGTGCGCCTGAACTAAACGGCTCGTTCAAGGCTCTTGTCTTTTGGTGCAGGTGCACAGGGTCTGCCGCTCAAGGCTGAGCCACAATGGCCTGCCTGTCGGCATTCCCAGCCGGATACTGCATCCGGTCATAACAACAATGAGGAGACTGGTCATGGGCCTGGTCCTGATCCTGGTGGCGCTCATCGCGTTCATCGTACTGTCCACTACACGCTTGAAGTTGCACCCCTTTCTCGCCTTGCTGGGCGCCGCGATCATCGCCGGTTTCGCCTATCAGCTTCCCGCTCCCGAGATTCTCAAGACCGTCGCGTCGGGTTTCGGCGGCATTCTCGGCTACATCGGTATCGTCATCGCGCTGGGCACCATCATTGGGGTGATCCTGGAGCGCAGTGGCGCAGCCATCACCATGGCGGAGACCGTGATTCGTCTGCTGGGCCAGCGTTTCCCTACGCTGACCATGTCGATCATCGGTTATCTGGTGTCCATTCCGGTGTTCTGTGATTCCGGCTACGTCATCCTCAACTCGCTGAAGAACGCCCTGGCGGCGCGGATGAAGGTATCCGTGGTGGCCATGAGCGTGGCATTGGCCACCGGTCTGTACGCTACCCACACCTTCGTGCCGCCGACCCCGGGGCCGATTGCCGCTGCCGGCAACCTCGGCCTGGAAACCTCGCTGGGCCTGGTGATCGCTGTCGGCCTGGTGGTCGCGCTGGTTACCGCGCTGGCTGGCATGCTGTGGGCCAATCGCTTCCTCAAGCAGAACGACAAGGATCTGCTGGAAGAGGCGCCGAGCGAACTGCTCGACGATGCGGTCGATTTCGAGGCCCTCAAGGCCCGCTATGGCAAGTTGCCCAGCGCCTTCCAGGCTTTCGCGCCGATCTTCGTGCCCATCGTGCTGATCTGCCTGGGTTCCATCGCCGTGTTCCCCAGCAAGCCGTTCGGTGATGGTCTGCTGTTCGGCATGCTGAATTTCTTCGGTCAGCCCATTGCGGCGCTGCTGGTTGGCCTGGCTCTGGCCTGCACGCTGCTCAAGAGCGCCGACAAGCGCCAGGAATTCCATGATTACGTCGTCGATGGCCTGGTGTCCGCAGCGCCAATCCTGCTGATCACCGGTGCTGGTGGCGCTTTCGGTGCGATCCTCAAGGTCACCCCGCTGGGTGATTACCTGGGTACTACGCTGTCGGCACTGGGCATTGGTCTGTTCATGCCGTTCGTGGTCGCCGCCGCGCTGAAGAGTGCACAAGGTTCGACGACTGTCGCGCTGGTCACCACCTCTGCCTTGGTCGCGCCACTGCTCGGTCAGTTGGGGCTCGATAGCGAGATGGGCCGCGTGCTCACCGTCATGGCCATCGGGGCGGGAGCGATGACTGTTTCGCATGCCAACGACAGCTTCTTCTGGGTCGTCACCCAGTTCAGCCGCATGAAGGTTTCCACGGCTTATCGTGCGCAAACGGTCGCTACCCTGATCCAGGGTGTCGCCGGCATGATCACCGTCTGGCTGCTTAGCCTGGTTCTGCTGTAATTCGCTTCATTGGCGGACGGTTTTCGGGCCGTTCGTCCCTTCCGAGGTTTCCATCATGAAAATCGTCATCGCTCCCGACTCCTTCAAGGAGAGTCTCAGTGCGCCCGATGTGGCCGCAGCCATCGCTCGCGGCTGGCAACAGGTGTTTCCCGAAGCCGAATGCCTGTTACGGCCTATGGCCGATGGCGGCGAGGGCACGGTGGATGCGCTGCTGGCTGCCGTAGGTGGCGAGCGGCGCGAGCATCAGGTACGCGGCCCCATGGGTGAGCCGGTCACGGCGCATTGGGGCTGGTTGGGGCAGGGCACAGCGGTCATTGAAATGGCTGCTGCCAGCGGCCTGCACTGGGTGCCGCGTGAGCAGCGTGATGCACGCCGGGCCAGTAGCTTTGGCACGGGCGAGCTGATCAGGGAGGCGCTCGAGGCTGGGGCGAGGCGCATTATCCTCGGGCTTGGCGGCAGTGCCACCAATGACGGTGGGATGGGCCTTCTGCAGGCGCTTGGCGTGCGTTTTCTCGATGAGCAGGGGCATGAGCTGGCGCCAGGCGGTGCCGCGCTGGCTGGGCTCGATCAGATCGACCTGAGTGGCCTGGATGCACGGCTGCTGCAGGTACAGGTCGAGGTCGCTGCGGACGTCGATAACCCGCTCTGCGGCCCGCGCGGTGCGTCGGCAGTGTTCGGCCCGCAGAAGGGGGCGACGCCCGAGCAGGTCGTCGAACTGGATGCTGCGCTGGAGCGTTATGCGCACGTCGTTGCGTCTACGCTTGGCGAGGATCACGGGCAATTTCCAGGCGTAGGTGCGGCGGGCGGCCTTGGTTTTGCCGCGCGGGCGTTCCTGAAGGCCAGCTTCCGGCCGGGCATCGAGCTGGTTGCCGAGCTGTCCGGGCTGGCCGAAGCGGTGCAGGGGGCTGATCTGGTGATTACCGGTGAAGGGCGAATGGACGAACAGACCCTGCACGGCAAGACGCCCATGGGCGTGGCGCGCGTCGCACGCGCAGCTGGTGCGCCGGTGATCGCCTTGGCTGGTAGCCTGGGCGAGAACTACCAGGCGCTTTACGACGCCGGCATCGAAGCCGCGTTCAGCCTGGCGCCGGGACCGCTTTCGCTGGAGCAGGCGATGGCTGGTGCTGCAGCGGAGTTGCAGGCGCGCGCGGTGGATATCGCTCGGCTCTGGCGCCTGAGCGGTCTGGCACGAGCCGAAGCGCTACGCTGATTCCACGTATAGAACCTAGCTGAACTCTGTCTGTCTGAATCTACTATTGTTGAGGCATGTTGGTGACGACTGCCTGGGCGTGGCGTCTAATGGATCGAGATATCTCTGGAGGAATTGCTATGCGTAAACCTACTCTGCTCATCACCTCGCTGGCTGCGTTTCTGCTTCTCGGCGGTTGCCAGTCCAGCCTGACCGGCGACACCTACAGCCGTGACGAGGCCCGAGCTGTGCAAACGGTGCGCATGGGAACCATCGAGTCGCTCCGTCCTGTGAAGATCGAAGGTACCAAGACGCCGATTGGTGCTGGTGCCGGTGCGGTGATCGGTGGCGTTGGTGGTAGTGGCGTCGGTGGTGGTCGGGGTAGCGCCGTCATGGCGGTGATCGGTGCAGTTGCCGGCGGCTTGCTGGGCGCCGCAGCCGAAGAGGGCCTGACGCGTACCCAGGGTGTCGAAATCACCGTGCGTGAAGACGACGGCACCATGCGGGCCTATGTGCAGGAAGTCGAGCCGAATCAAGTGTTCAGGGTTGGCGAGCGCGTT
This sequence comes from Pseudomonas mendocina, assembly GCF_003008615.1. NCBI lineage: Bacteria > Pseudomonadati > Pseudomonadota > Gammaproteobacteria > Pseudomonadales > Pseudomonadaceae > Ectopseudomonas > Ectopseudomonas mendocina. Next base: position 649,262 of record NZ_CP027657.1, on the reverse strand, counting down.
CGTATCATGACCGTCAACGGTACCAGTCGCGTCACTCATTAAGTCTGCATCTCTATGAAAGTCGGAGCGGTGCGACACCGCTCCGACTTTTTTATTCCTGCGTCATTCATGGCGGCTAACCTCCAAGCCCCGCACTGACGAGGGGAACATCACCCCTGGCGCCCTCGCATTCGTACAGTCATTGCAACATGCTGTTTTTAGTAATAATTCAATGCATGACGATGGTTCGATAGTTATGGATAATCGCTGGCTATTCTGGTTCTGACGACGGTGTAGCCGTTTCCGGGCGGTAGGGACTGCCGCCGTCACGGACTTTTGACTCCAGTTCATGCCGCCGGGTCGCGCCGGCCGTTCCGCATAGAGGGGGTGCCGATGGTACTTGCGCTGATTATCGCCTTGCCGTTTCTCGGGCTGATCCTGCCCGTGCTGGCCGACCGCTTCGGCCGTCTGGCTTGTGCCCTGGCCACAGCCATTGCGCCGCTCACGGCCCTGATCCTGCTGCTGATGCAACAACCGCGTGTGTTCGCCGGTGAAGTGCTGCGCGTGCAGTACGAGTGGCTGCCACAACTGGGCTTGAACCTTAGCCTGCGCCTCGATGGCCTGGGCTTTTTGTTCGCCCTGTTGATCCTCGGCATCGGTTTGTTGGTGATTCTCTACGCACGTTACTACCTGTCGAAGCGCGACTCGATGGGACAGTTCTTCTCCTTCCTGCTGTTGTTCATGGGCGCCATGCTGGGCGTGGTGCTGTCGGAAAACCTGCTGCTGATGATGGTGTTCTGGGAGCTGACCAGCCTGTCGTCGTTCCTGCTCATCGGTTTCTGGGGCTGGCGTTCCGAAGCGCGCAAGGGCGCGCGCATGGCGCTGACCGTCACAGGCGGCGGTGGTCTGGCGCTGCTGGCCGGTATCCTGCTGATCGGCAACATCGTCGGCAGCTTCGAGCTGACCGACGTGCTGGCTTCGGGCGACCTGATCCGCGCCCATGCGCTGTATCCGCTGGCGCTGATCCTGGTGCTGCTTGGGGTGTTCACCAAGTCCGCACAGTTTCCCTTCCATTTCTGGCTGCCGCACGCGATGGCGGCACCCACGCCGGTTTCGGCCTATCTGCACTCGGCGACCATGGTCAAGGCCGGCGTGTTCCTGCTGGCGCGTTTGTACCCGGCACTGGCCGACTCCGACTGGTGGTTCTATCTGGTCAGCCTCACCGGCCTGACCACGCTGCTGGTCGGCGCCTGCATGGCGTTGTTCCAGCATGACCTCAAGGGACTGCTGGCTTACTCGACCATCAGCCACCTGGGCCTGATCACTCTGTTGTTCGGCCTGGATACCCGTCTGGCAGCCGTGGCGGCGGTGTTCCACATCATCAATCATGCGACCTTCAAGGCCTCGCTGTTCATGGCCGCGGGCATCATCGACCACGAGACCGGCAGCCGCGATATGCGCAAGCTCGCCGGGCTATGGCGGTACATGCCGCATACGGCCGTGCTGGCCATGGTGGCCGCTTCGGCGATGGCCGGGGTGCCGTTGCTCAACGGCTTCCTCAGCAAGGAAATGTTCTTCGGCGAAACCCTCAATCAGCACCTGTTTGGCAGCTTCAATTGGGTGATTCCGGCGGTGGCGACGCTGGCCGGTGTATTCGCCGTGGCCTATTCGCTGCGTTTCATTCATGACGTGTTCTTCAACGGCGAGCCGCATGATCTGCCCAAGTACCCGCCTCATGAGCCGCCGCGCTATATGAAGGTGCCGGTGGAGATTCTGGTCTTCCTCTGCCTGCTGGTCGGCATCGTGCCGACCTATACGGTGGCACCGCTGCTGGCCAGCGCCGCAGGTGCGACCCTTGGCGGCGAGCTGCCGGAGTACAGCCTGGCGATCTGGCACGGTTTCAACCTGCCGCTGCTGATGAGCTTCATCGCGCTGTTTGGCGGTATTGCCGTCTACGTGCTGCGCAAGCCGCTATACCACTGGTACGACGGACTGCCGAGCGTCGATGCCAAGCTGGTGTTCGACAACGCGCTGGTCGGCCTGATCAAGTTGGCGCGCCGCTTCACCGGCCTGCTGGAGAACGGTTCGCTGCAGAGTTATCTCGGCTGGATGCTCGGTGCCACGCTGCTGCTGCTGATCGTCGCGCTGAGCCCGCTGCAGAACCTCACCGGCTCGGTGGAGCTGACGCCGCTCGATGGCATCACGGTGCTGGGCATGATCCTGCTGATGGGCAGCGCGCTGTTGACCGTGTATTTCCATCGCCGTCGCCTGGTGGCGTTGATGCTGCTCAGCCTGGCGGGGTTGATGGTGGCGCTGGCCTTCGCCCGTTTCTCGGCGCCGGATCTGGCGCTGACCCAGGTGTCGGTGGAAGTGGTGACCATCATCCTGTTGATGCTGACGCTGTATTTCATGCCGGATCGCACGCCGGTCGAGTCCAGCAGTCTGCGTGCATTGCGTGATTTCACCCTGGCTGGTGGTGTCGGTGCGGTGGTGGCGATGCTCGCCTACGCGGTGCTGACCCGTCCCTACCAGAGCATTTCCTCGTTCTTCCTCGACAATAGCGTCTCCGGCGGCGGTGGAACCAATGTGGTCAATGTGATCCTGGTGGACTTCCGCGGTTTCGATACCCTTGGCGAGATCACCGTGCTGGCGATTGCCGCCATCGGTATCTACGCACTGTTGTACGGCCTGCACCTCCCACATCCGACCCATGACAAGAACGGTCGTCTGTGGTCGACCGACAGCCACCCGATGATCCTCGACAACCTGGCGCGGGCCTTGCTGCCGCTGGCGCTGCTGATCGCCGTGTTCATCTTCATTCGCGGCCACAACCTGCCGGGCGGCGGCTTCATCGCTGGCTTGATCACCGCGGTCGCGCTGATCCTGCAATACATCTCTCATGGCGTGACCTGGACGCAGCAGCGCCTGCGTTTCAGCTATCACAGCATGGCCGGTTGGGGCGTATTGATCGCCGCATTCACCGGTCTCGGCAGTTGGGCGTTCGGCGTGCCGTTCCTGACGTCCGCCTTCGATCATTTCCACATCCCGCTGATCGGCGAGATCGAGCTGGCCACGGCCATCCTCTTCGACCTGGGCGTCTACCTCGCGGTAGTGGGGGCCACGCTGCTGATCCTGTCCAACCTCGGACACGTCGGCCAGGACGAATCCTGCAAGGAGGTCATCTAAATGGAGGTGTTGTTCGCCATCACCCTTGGGGTACTCACGGCTGCCGGTGTCTACCTGATCCTGCGCGCACGGATCTTTCCGGTGGTCATGGGGCTGACCCTGATTTCCTACGCGGTCAACCTGTTCATCTTCGCTATGGGGCGGCTCGGCACCGGGGTGCCGGCGGTGATCGGACGCAGTCCGGCCTATGGTGACCCACTGCCGCAGGCGCTGGTATTGACTGCCATCGTCATCGGCTTCGCCATGACCGCTTTCGTCGTGGTACTGGCACTGCGCGGCCTGGGTGAGCTGAAGACCGATCACGTCGACGGCGAGGAGCCGCGCGTATGAATCATGCTCTGATCCTGCCGATTCTGTTGCCGATGCTGGCGGGTGCCTTGCTGCTGGTTGGCCACAATCTGAGCAAACCCCTCAAGCGCGCGCTGTCGCTGACGGCCACCTGGGCCTTGGTGCCGCTGGGACTCTACCTGGTATTGCTGGCCGACGATGGCCAGTTGCGCGCCTATGCACTGGGCAATTGGCAGGCGCCGTTCGGCATCATGCTGCTGCTCGACCGCCTCAGCGCGCTGATGCTGCTGCTGACCGCGGTGCTGGCCGGTTTCGCCGTGCTCTACGCCTGCCGTGGTGACGATGCGCGCGGGCAGAACTTCCATGCCCTGTTCCAGTTCCAGTTGCTGGGTATCAACGGCGCTTTTCTCACCGCCGACCTGTTCAACCTGTTCGTCTTCTTCGAGATTCTGCTGATTTCCTCCTACTCGTTGCTGGTGCATGGCAACGGCAAGGATCAGATCAGAACCGGTGTGCATTACGTGGTGCTCAATCTGCTTGGCTCGTCGTTCTTCCTGATCGGCGTGAGCATGCTCTACGGCCTGACCGGCACGCTGAACATGCCGGATCTGGCGCAGAAAGTGGCCGACGCCGACCCTGAGCTGGCGCCGCTGCTCAGCGCCGCCGCCTATCTGCTGCTGGTGGTGTTCGCCCTCAAGGCGGCGGTGTTGCCGCTGTACTTCTGGCTGCCGAGGGCCTACGCCTCGGCGCCTGCCCCGGTGGCGGCGCTGTTCGCGATTATGACCAAGGTCGGCCTGTATTCGATCTTCCGCGTGTTCACCCTGGTCTTCGGTGAAGGTGCTGGCCCACTGGCCAATATGGCCCATGAGATGCTCTGGTGGTTGGCGTTGCTGACACTGGCGGCAGGCGCCATCGGTGCACTGGCTGCCGAACGCCTGCAAGTGCTGCTGGGCTACCTGGTGGTGGTGTCGGTGGGCACGCTGCTGGCGGGCTTCTCGCTCGGTACGCCACAGGCGTTGAGTGCCGCCCTGTATTACCTGCTGCACAGCACCCTGATCAGCGCGGCGTTGTTCCTGCTGGCCGGGTTGATCGTGCGTCAGCGTGGCCCGGCGCGTGACGATCTGCACCTGCTGCAGGCCCTGCACCAGCCGCTGCTGCTGGGCGCGCTGTTCTTCGCCGCGACCATTTCGGTGGCAGGTTTGCCGCCATTTTCCGGCTTCCTCGGCAAGCTGTTGCTGCTGCGGTCGGTAGAGCCGGGCAGTCAGGCGCTGTGGTTGTGGTCGGTGGTGCTGCTCTCAGGGTTAGTCACGCTGGTGGCGCTGAGCCGCGCCGGTAGCCAGCTGTTCTGGCACAGCCATGGCCGGCCGCTGGAGAACACCGAACCGGCCGATTGGACGCGCCTTGGCGCAACGCTGGGTCTGTTGCTGGCCAGCCCCTTGCTGCTGGTAATGGCGCAACCGCTGCTGGCCTACGCACAGGCCACCGCCGAGCAGTTGCTCAACCTGCAGCCGTACCTTTCGCTGATCAATGGAGGTGAGGCATGAGACGTCTGTTTCCCCATCCCCACCTGACCCTGCTGCTGGCCGTCATCTGGCTGGCGTTGGTCAACACCATCGCGCTCGGCCAGGTCTTGCTCGGCCTGTTCCTCGGTTGGGCCATCGTCTGGCTGACCCGTGACTTTCTGCTCAATGTGCCGCACCTGCGGCGGCCGTTGAAGCTGGCCGCGTTCCTGATCAAGGTGTTCTACGACATCGTGCTGGCCAACCTGCACGTCGCGCGCCTGGTGCTGGGGCCGCAGGATCGCCTGCGACCGGCATTCGTCGAGGTGCCGATGGACATCGAGGACGAGTTCCTTCTGTCGTTGCTGGCCTGTGTGGTTTCGCTGACCCCGGGCACCGTCTCGGCTGGACTCAGCAATGATCACAAGACCCTGTTGCTGCATGGCCTGGATGTGCCGGATGCCGATGCCATGATCGCCGAGATCAAGAGCCGTTACGAAGCGCCGCTGCTGGAGATATTCGAATGCTCGCCTACGTGATTCCTGTCTGCCTGTTCATCATCGGCGTGGCCATGGTGCTCAACGTGCTGCGCCTGGTGCAGGGGCCGAGCATGCCGGATCGCGTGCTGGCCCTGGATACCCTGTACATCAATGCGCTGGCGCTGATCGTGTTGTTCGGCATCTGGCTGGATTCCGACCTGTTCTTCGAGATCGCCCTGCTGATCGCGGTGATGGGCTTCGTCAGTACCGTCGCCGTGGGTAAGCATTTGATGCACGGCGACATCATCGACTAGATTCCAAGGAGGTTCTTTTATGCCACTGTGGATCGAAATACTGGTCTCCCTGTTCCTGCTGATCGGCAGCCTGTTCGCCTTGGTTGGCGCCATCGGCCTGTACCGTCTGCCGGACTTCTTCATGCGTCTGCATGGGCCGACCAAGGCCACCACCCTTGGTGTGGGTGGCATGGTCATCGCCTCGCTGATCTTCTTCGGCAGCCGCGGCGAAGGGCTGAGCCTGCATGAGTTTCTGATCACCCTGTTCCTGTTCATCACCGCACCGGTGAGTGCGCACATGCTGTCCAAGGCGGCGATGCAGCAGAAGGTCGAACTGGTCGAACGCACCCGCGGGCGTCCCTGGGAAGACGACCGTTAACAGGCACAGTTCTCGTCTCTTGCTGTACCTGTGTCTGTACCAGGCCAGTCTCTAGACTGGCCTTTTCTTTGGGGAGCCAGGTCATGAACGAAGCCCGCATTCGCCAGGCGCAGCCGGCCGATATCCAGGCCATGTGCGAACTGTTACTCGAACACGGCCCCAACCCCTGGAACTACCTGCCCGAGGCCGAGGTGCGTGCTCACCTGCAGGCCATCGCAAGTGGCGAAACACTGGCCGTGTTGGCCGAGGGCGGCAGTGGCTTGCTCGGTTTCGTCAGCTATCGACTGACCCACGATTTTTCCGCTCATCAGCCCATGGGGCGAGAGCTGCAACAGCACGCGTATATCTGTGAGGCGGTCGTGCATCGCGGCTGTGCGGGGCAGGGGCTGGGTTCACGATTGCTCGAAGCGACGATTGAGCGCATCAGCGCATTGGGCGTGCAAGACGTCTACATCGACCGACACGAGGAGAATGCCGCCTCGGCAGGGATGATGCGCAAGGCTGGATTCACTGAATTGTTGAGCTATGACGACCCTGCACGGCGTAGCCATGGCTCGCGTCGCTCGACCTTGTGCTGCCGGCGCCTTGGTGACCAGTAGGGTGCGCTGTGCGCACCAATTGTTGTACGCAGGAAGAGGTGCGCATGGCGCACCTTGCTAGAGGTTCAGTCCAGGCGAAGCATCGAGCGGCCGACCGCTTCGGCGACGCGAATGCCATCCACGCCGGCAGAGAGAATGCCACCGGCATAGCCTGCTCCTTCTCCTGCCGGGTACAGGCCCTTGAGGTTTAGGCTCTGCAGGTCGGCGCCACGGGTAATGCGCACCGGCGAGGAGGTGCGTGTCTCGATGCCGGTCAGCACTGCATCGGCCAGGTCGAAGCCCTTGATCTGCTTGCCGAAGGCCGGCAGTGCTTCGCGGATGGCCTCGATGGCGAAGTTCGGCAGCGACGGAGCCAGGTCGCCCAGCTTCACGCCCGGCTTGTAGGAGGGTTGTACTTCGCCCAGTGCACTCGACGGCTTGCCAGCGATGAAGTCGCCGACCAGTTGCCCTGGTGCTTCGTAGTTGCGCCCGCCGAGCACATAGGCGTGCGACTCCAGGCGCTCCTGCAGCTCCACACCGGCCAGCGGGCCGCCCGGATAGTCCTGCTCGGGGGTGATCCCGACGACGATCCCGGCGTTGGCGTTGCGCTCGTTGCGCGAGTACTGGCTCATGCCGTTGGTGACCACGCGCTCTGGCTCGGAGGTGGCGGCGACCACGGTACCGCCTGGGCACATGCAGAAGCTGTACACCGAGCGGCCGTTGCTGGCGTGGTGCACCAGTTTGTAGTCGGCGGCGCCGAGCTTCGGGTGGCCGGCGTACTTGCCCAGGCGCGCGCGGTCGATCAGCGATTGCGGGTGCTCGATGCGGAAGCCCACCGAGAACGGCTTGGCCTCCAGGAACACGCCGCGCGCATGCAGCATGCGGAAGGTGTCACGGGAACTGTGGCCGAGCGCCAGGATAACGTGGCGGCTAGCGATCTGTTCGCCACTTTCCAGCACCACCCCGCAGAGTTGATCACCCTCGATCAGCAGGTCGCTGACCCGCTCCTGGAAACGCACTTCGCCGCCGAGCGCCTTGATCTCCTCGCGCATGGTGGCGACCACGCCGGTGAGGCGGAAGGTGCCGATGTGCGGCTTGCTGACGTAGAGGATTTCCTCCGGTGCTCCAGCCTTGACGAACTCCTGCAGCACCTTGCGGCCATGATGGTGAGGATCCTTGATCTGGCTGTACAGCTTGCCGTCGGAGAAGGTGCCTGCACCGCCTTCGCCGAACTGCACGTTGGACTCCGGGTTGAGCACGTTCTTGCGCCACAGGCCCCAGGTGTCCTTGGTGCGTTCGCGTACTTCCTTGCCGCGTTCCAGCACGATGGGGCGCAGGCCGGCCTGAGCCAGAATCAGCGCCGCGAAGATGCCGCAGGGGCCGAAGCCGACCACGATCGGGCGTTCGTCCAGCGGCGTTTCAGTCTTGCCGACCGGCTTGTAGCTGATGTCCGGTGCCGGGCCGACATGCTTGTCATCGTGCAGACGAGCGAGCAGCGCTGCCTCGTCCTTTACCTCGCAATCGAGGGTGTAGATGAACGGCATGTCGCCGAACTTCTTGCGGGCATCGTAGCTGCGTTTGAACACGCTGAAGGCGAGCAGGTCGGCGTCAGGGATGCCCAGGCGTTGGACGATGGCCGGGCGCAGGGCCTCATCGGGATGGTCGAGGGGCAGTTTCAGTTCGGTCAGGCGAATCATGTGGGGCATCCTGTTGGCCGGTGGTGATCCGGCAATGTGAAGAAGGGCGGCGATTGTACGGGATTCGCTGCCCGGATGGAGGAGGCCGGCATTCTGAAATACTGGCGGCTTTGCTCCGTTGAGCGTAGGTGAACGATGTCTTGAGCGCTGCGCCAGTGCAGGCAAATGGGCTGATCAGCCGTGCTGACGTTCGATTGCGCGACCCCGGATGAACATCAGGGCAGCGCCCGCGAAGGCTGCTGCCGCGGCATAGACGATCACGGCTTGCGAGTCGAGGCTGTCGATGATCAGCCCTCCTAGAACCGCACCTGCGGCAATGGCCACCTGGAAGGTCGATGACAGCAGGGCGCCAGCGCTTTCCGCGTGATCGGCGGCAGCACGCGCGTTCCAGATCGAGATCGATACCGGGAAGGCGCCGAAGGCGAAGCCCCATAGCGCAATCGCGACGAAGGCAACGTCGGCCTGCGTGCCGAACAGGATCAGCGTGAGTGCAACGGCAGCGATCAGGAACGAGCAGCTGCTGACCGCCCAGGCCGGACTGCGCGCCGCGATGGCGCCGCCGGCAAGGTTGCCGAAAAAGCCGCTGACACCGAAGGCCAGCAAGGCAAGCGAGACGGTCGCGACATCCAGGCGTGGAACCTCCTCGAGGAAGGGGCGGATGAAGGTCAGAGCAGCGAAGTGCCCGGAAATGACCAACAGCCCGGTGCCGATGCCGATGGCGACCGCGCGCCGCGTCAGGGCCGCCTTGAAGGACGCCAGGCCCGGCGCTGCGGCGGCCGGCAGTTTGGGCAGGGTCAGCATCTGGATCGCCAGCGCCGCCACGCCAATAGCGGACGCGGCCAGGAAGGTTGCCTGCCAGCCCCACAGTTCTCCCAGGTAGGCACCCAGTGGGGCAGCGAAGATGGTTGCGAGCGAGATGCCCATCATGATGATCGAAATGGCTCGCGGCACCTTGTCCGGGGGCACCAGGCGCAGGGCGAGCGCTGCCATCATGGCCCAGAAGCTGCCGAGGGCGAAGCCCAGCAGCCCACGCGCGATCAGTAGTACCGTGATGTTTGAGGCATAGGCCGAAAGGATGCAGGAGAACACCAGCATGCCCATCAACCCCCAGACGATCTTCTGCCGATCGAGGCGGCCCGAGAACAGCACCACCAGTGGCCCGGCGAATGCGGCGATCACGGCCGTGGCGGTGATGGCCTGGCCCACAGCGCCGTTGGATACACCCAAGTCGGCGGCCATCGGCGTCAGCAGACTGATCGGCAGGAATTCCGCCGTGACCAGGCCAAAGGCGCCCAGGGCAAGAGAGATGACGGCCCACCACGCAGCAGACATGGATCGGGTGTCAGCAGCAGATGAATCGGTATGGGGCATGATGGAATCCTTCATTTTCGTCTCCCGGTAGTTCAGCCGAACTGCACCAGTTCGAGCGAGGGCAACGGCCCACCGGGGAATTGCGTCAGGCGGCCACCTTCGGCCAGCTCGCCAAGGTCGATAGCGGCGAAGCCCAGCTCATCGATCAGTGCGCTGACCTGGTTTTTCGCGCGATTGTCGTCACCCGCCAGGAACAGCACACGTCGGCCGCCGCGCTCGGCGGGATCGGCGATGAGCAGTCTGGGGTTCAAGTGGTTGAACGCCTTCACTACATGGGCGCCCGGCACCAGGTCGGCAAACACCTCGCTTGAGGTGCGGCCATGCAGATCGATGGGGTTGAACAGCGGCGCTTCGATCGGGTTGTTGCTGTCGATGACGACACGCCCGGCGAAGTCCGCAAGCCCGGACAGTGCGGCTGGCAGCTTCGACCAGTTCACTGCGACCAGCACGATGGACTGCGCTGCCGCCTGCTCACGGGTACCGGCACGGATGCTCGGGCCGATGGATTGTACCAGGCCTTGCAGGCTCTCTGGCCCACGGCTGTTGGCGAGGATTGCCGGAATGTTCCGACGCGCCAGGGCGCGAGCGAAGGCCGCGCCGATATGGCCGGCGCCGATGATGCCGATGGAGGGCAACTTGCTCATGCTGGGACTCCTTGATACCTGAGGTGGCGGAAAACCATGGGGCAGGCCGACTGGCCTGCCCCGGCGCACTCAGGAGGTCAACCCGCCGTCTGCGAGGATGTCCGCACCGGTGATGAACGAGGCTTGCGGGCTGGCGATGAATGCCACGAGGCTGGCAATTTCGTGTGGCTCTCCGTAGCGACCCACTGCCATGCGAGGCGTCAGGAGCTGGGCTACCTCGCTATCGGCCGGGTTCATGTCGGTGTTCACTGGCCCCGGGTGGATGCTGTTGACCGTGATCCCACGTGGCCCCAGATCATGTGCCAGGCTGCGGTTGAAACCGGCGACGGCGCCTTTGGTCAGGCTGTATGCGGCAAGTCCGGGCACGCCGGCGTACTTGGTGACCGAGCTGGCTATGTGGATGACGCGGCCGCCTGCCTGCATGTGCCTTACCGCTTCCTGGGTGGCGACGAATACACCGGTCACGTTGACCGCGAGCATCTTCTGGTAATCCTCGAAGCTGGTTTCTTCGAACTGACTGAACACGCCGATACCGGCGTTATTCACCAGAATGTCGAGGCCGCCGAACGCTTCTACTGTCTGCGCGACGGCGGCGCGCACGGCCTCGGGATCGGCTGCGTCGGCCTGGATCGCCAGCACGCGACCACCTGTCGACTCGATGGCCGCTGCGGTTTCCTTGGCCTGTTGGGGCGAGCCATTGTAGGTGAAGGCAACCTGCGCACCGTCGGCGGCCAGGCGTTTGGCGATAGCTGCGCCGATGGAGCGAGAGCCGCCTGTTACGAGAGCCGTTTTGCCGGCCAGAGGAAGGGGTTGGGAAGAAATTACGTTGCTCATGGTTCACTCCGTTTGATTGCCGAGACATTCGGTGGAGTGACTATCGTGTTTTCATTGCTCTTTGATTAGTTGCTAATCATTTGGATTATCTTCAAGTATCTATTTAAGATCGCGCCATGGAAACGCTCGCCAATCTTGAATCCTTCGTACGCAGTGCCGAGAGCGGCAGCTTCTCGGCGGCTGCACGTCGCCTTGCTCTGACGCCGGCAGCGGTGAGCCGCAATGTCGCCATGCTGGAGCGCAACCTGGGCGTACGGCTATTCCAGCGCTCGACTCGCAAGCTGACGCTGACCGAGGCTGGAGAGACGTTCCTCAATGCCATTGGCGACAACCTGGAGTCTCTGCAGAACGCCATCGCCGCCGTATCCGCCGATGATGGCCAGCCGGCCGGTGTGCTCAAGATCAGCGTGGCGCCATCCTTCGGGCTCGATTACCTGCTGCCGCTATTGCCCGAGTTTCTCCAGCGCTATCCCCGGGTAAGGCCCGAGTGGCACTTCGAGAACCGGGCGGTCGATCTGATTGCCGAAGGCTACGATGCGGCCATTGGTGGCGGCTTCGAACTGGCGACTGGCGTGGTTGCTCGAACGCTGGCTGCGCTGCATGTCATCGCTTTCGCTTCGCCCGCTTACCTGGCTCGTCACCAGTTGCCAGCCGACCCTTCGGGGTTGATCGAGCTGGATGGCATCGTCATGCGCTCCCTTTCTTCGGGGCGTATCCGCACCTGGAACATGCGCACCGTGCAGGGCGATGAGGTGGCCGCTGCGATGCGAGAAACCATCGTGGTCAATGATCCTGCGGCCGTGCGAGAAGCGGCGCTGCTGGGCCTGGGGGTGGCGATGCTTGCCGTGCCCGATGTGTTGCCCTGGCTGGAGTCGGGCGAGCTGGTGCGGGTGCTGCCGCGATGGTGGGCGGATGCCGGCGCGTTGTCGCTGTATTACCCCAGCCGTCAGTTGCTGCCGGGCAAGACGCGCAGTTTCATCGACTTCGTGGTCGAGGCCTTCGAGCGGGAAGATTATGCGCGGCGTTTCGCCGGCAGTCTGGGCTAGCGGTTAGCGCGGTCGCACGCTTCGTGCGGATGACCCTGCGCAGGATCACCCGCAGTTCAACGGTCAGTTACGCGCGCCGCCGAAGTGCGCGCAGCCACGCATCACCTGGCCGTCGAGACGCAGCTCGGCGCTGAGGTGATTGACTGCGCCACTCATGCCGTCGACGCAACGCTGCGGCGCCAGCCACAGGTCGAGACGCTGGCCGTTGGCTTCGCTGCTGAAGTTGAGGCGGCCGTCCGGTAGTTGTTCTTCCAGATAGGGCAGGGCCAGCGGCTCATGCTCGGGGCGGTTGAGTACCAGGCCCTTGCTGCCGACTTCCACTTGCCAGAACGGCTCGTTGCCGCTGGCGCGCAGGGTCAGGCGCTTGAAGTTGAGATCGTCGCAGCCATGGCCTTCGTTCTGCAGGCGATAGATCTGACTGATCTCGAAGCGCCCGTCGTTGCCTTTGCCCTGACTGCCACCCAGGCGGCCTGCCAGATCGGCGAACAGATCATTGCCGAGTTGGCTGGCTTCGCGTTCGATACCGGTGTTGCCGGCATCGGCCAGCACGAAGCGGCGTTGCTCCTGGCAAGGGGTGAAGGTCAACTGGCCATTCTCGACCTGCACCTGGCCCTGCAGACGGGTGGCCGGAGGCGGACCTTCCGGCTTGCCGGTGTAGACCTGGCAGGCGGCCAGGAGCGGGAGTAGGGCGATGCTGGTGAGCAGGGAACGGGTGATGGACATGGGTCTCTCCAAATACGAGCGGCCACCATAGCCACTGCCGGACGCCCGCTCAAGCCGTTTGCTTTGACTGAGTGCAACGACTGCGGCCTAATTCACCCCTCCGGATTCGTCGAGTGTTTCCCGCAATGCCCAGCCCCGCCATGCGCCCCAGCACCCTTCACTTGCCCCTGGGCGAATGGACAACGGTGCTTGATTGCCTGTGCGATCACTTTCCGGCCATCGATCGTGCCACCTGGTTGCAGCGCATGACGACGGACAAGGTGTTGGATGGCGCGGGTGTGCCTATCGGCCCCGAGCATCCTTACCGCGTCGGGCTCAAGGTGCGTTACTTCCGCGAAGTGCCGAACGAAACGCCGATTCCCTTCGAAGAACAGGTGCTATGGCAGGACGAACACCTGCTGGTGGCGGACAAGCCGCATTTCCTGCCAGTCATGCCGGCCGGTGAATACGTCGAACAGACTCTGCTGGCACGGCTGGTCAGGCGCACTGGCAATCCCGACCTGGTGCCGATCCACCGCATCGACCGGCTGACTGCCGGGCTGGTGCTGTTTTCGGTGAGCCCGAGCAGTCGCGGTCAGTATCAGGCGCTGTTTCGCGAGCGGCAGGTGGAGAAGCGCTACGAGGCCATCGCCCCGGCACTGCCGCAGCTGCAGTTTCCCTACCTGCATCGTTCGCGCATGGTGGATGGCGAGCCGTTCTTCCGCATGCAGGAGGTGGCTGGGCAGGCCAATAGCGAGACGCTGATCGAGGTGCTGGAACAACGTGGTGCGCTGTGGCGTTACGGCCTGTCACCGGTGACGGGCAGGAAGCATCAGTTGCGGGTGCATCTGGCCGGGCTTGGCGCGCCTATCGTGGGCGATGATTTCTACCCCGAGTTGCAGGCGTCGCGGAACCAGCCGGACGACTACGGCAAGCCGCTCAAACTGCTGGCGCGGGGTTTGCGTTTCGTCGACCCCGTGAGCGGCCAGCCACGTGAGTTCGACAGTGCTCTGCAGTTGCAGTGGTGATGTATAAAAAAGCCCGCACGGGGCGGGCTAAACGTGGTTCCTGATCGGAGCCAGAACGGCTCGGGCGTTAGCGCAGTAGGCCGAACTCGTCCGCCAGCACCTTGTACTCGGCCACCTGTTCATGGACGAACTGCTCCAGATCCTTGCCCGTCTTGGCAAAGGGCAGCAGGTCGAACTGCTCGCGGGTCTTGTCGAAACCTTCCTCGGCAAGCAAGGTTTCGAAGCGCTCCTGCCACCAGGCGAAGTCCTCGTCGCTGACCTCTGGGCCCATGTAGAAGCCACGCACGATAGGCCAGACGACGTCATAACCTTGCTCTTTCGCGGTGGGAATATCCGCGAGTTTTCCCGGCAGTCGTTCTTCGGCCATCACTGCGAGGATGCGCACGTTGCCTGCCTCCAGCTGCGCCGTGGCCTCACCAAAGCCGCTGACGATGGCGTGCACGTGGCCGCCGAGCAGCGCCGTCATGGGTTCGCCGCCGCCCTCGAAGGCCACGTAACGCAGTGCCTGCGGATCGATATGCGCGCTGCGGGCGACGAGCGCCGCCTGCATCCAGTCCTGGCTGCCGACGGTGCCGCCCGCGCCGATGACCAGTTCCGATGGCGCCTTTTCCAGCTGTTTGATCAGGTCATCGAAGGTTTTCAGCGGCGAGTCGCGGTGCACGGTAATCGCGCCGTAATCGGTGCCGATGGCGGCGAGCCAGCGTACGGCCTTTTCGTCATAGCGACCGAACTTGCCTTGCGCCAGGTTCAGCAGCGAACCACTCGACCAGGCGGTGATGACGCCGGGTTCTTTCGGCCGCAGTGCGACCACTGCGTTGTAGGCGACGGCGCCGATGCCACCGGGCATGTAGGTGACGCGCATGGGCGCCTTGAGCAGGCCGCTGTCCTTCAGGCCGCTCTGGGCGATCTTGCAGGTGATGTCGAAACCGCCACCGGGCTTTGCTGGTGCGATGCATTCGGGGCGTTTGGGTTCGGCGAGTGCCATGCCGGCGGCAAGCAGACCAGAGGTCAGCAGCGCGGCGCAGGTGAGGCGGTTTTTCATGTGTTCTCCTGTGGAGTTTTATTGTGGTTCAGGCTGGGACACCGCTGGCGGTGTCGGGGCAACGGGCTGGATGCACGGTGCATCCCGCCGGTATGGGGTTGCGGCTCAGTCGCTGCCGAGCTTGAGGTTGTCCGGCTGGCGCTTCTCGATGGCGTACTTGAGCAGCGCCGCGCTACGGAAGATGCCGTGGGCGAACTTGCCGTACGGCATGGTCAGGAAGAACGCCATCACCATGCCCAGGTGAATCGCCAGCAGCAGGGCCATCGCGCCGGTATCGCGCCAGGCCAGCAAGGCCAGGCCGGTCAGGCTGATCAGGAACAGCAGCACGATGAAGCCGCGATCCATGGGCGCCTGGGCGCGGTCACCATGCGCCGGGTCACGGCGATAGTTGAGCCACAGCAATCCGGCAGGCCCGATGAGCAGGCCGATGCCGCCCAGCGTGCCGAGCACGACCGGCAGACTGAGTAGTGGATAAGGCGCCTGCAGGCCGAGCAGGTAGTGGTAAAGCGTGGCCACGCTGGTGGAGGCCAGGCACAGCATGAAGCCGTAGAAGGTGAAGTGGTGGAAGCGGCGGCGCCAGAGGGTGAAGCGGTCGCTTTCGTTGTTGCAGCCCTCGCCATGGCCGCCGTCGAGGTACTTGAGCTTGAGCACCGCACCGGAGGCTTCCGCTACGGCGGCTCCACTGGCGAGCGCTTGCGCGTCGGTGGGGCTGATCGCCCGCCAGAAGCGCGTGACGCCGATGGCCAGGGCGAGAATGGCGAAACCGAAGGCGCCGCCGAACATCAGGGCCAGCGTGTTGTGCGGGAAGATCGCGTAGAAGTTACCGGCCAGCGGCCCGGGAAACAGCGTGCCTTTGACCAGCAGGGTCAGCAGCAGGAACAGCGCCAGCGAGCCTGCCAAGGCCAGCGACAGGGTCAGGCCGTTGCGCTCGTAGAGTGTGCCGAGCTTGCCTGGCCAGGCGTACTCGACATAGGTGTTCAGGCGCACCTTGGCCATGGCCTGCGGCACGTTCACGGCGAACTCGTGCGGTGCGGCGTATTGGCATGCATGCAGGCAGGCGCCGCAGTTGTGGCAGAGGTTGGCCAGGTAATGGACGTCGGCCTTGGCGAAATCCAGTCGACGGGTCATGGCCGGGAACACGGCGCAGAAACCTTCGCAGTAACGGCAGGCGTTGCAGATGTGCATCTGCCGGTCGACTTCGGCTTCGTGGACGTTAAGCAGGGGAATCAGGTTTTGCTGCTCCGCTTTCTTGCTTGGAGAGGCGATTTGTATGATCTCAGGCGATTGCACGGGATTCTCCGTCGCTTGTTGTATGGCGGCGATGACCGGCTGCCGCGGCAGCCTGGCTTCCTGCGATACGGCCGAAAGCAGTGCCGATGGACATGCCGACGCCCGCCGTGTAGCCCTTGCCGAGGACATTGCCCGCCATCATTTCTCCGGCGACGAACAGGTTCGCGCTGGGCTTGCCGGCGAAGTGCACGGCGGCCGTGTCGTCAGTCTTCAGGCCGAGGTAGGTGAAGGTCACCCCTGGCTTGAGCGGGTAGCCGTAGAAAGGCGGGGTATCGATGGGGCGTGCCCAGTTGGTCTTGGCCGGCGTCACGCCTTCGGTGTGGCAGCCGTCGAGGCGGGTATGGTCGAAGTCGTCGCCCACGCAGGCGCTGTTGTAGGCTTGCAGGGTCTTCACGAAGGCGTCGACCGGCAGGCCGAGTTTGCTGGCGAGTTCTTCCAGGCTGTTGGCCGTGGTGCCGGGAAATACCGGTGGCATGAAGCGCCCGATGGCCTTCTGATCGATGATCGAAAACCCCACCTGGCGAGGTTGTTGGGCGACCAGCCGACCCCAGATGGCGTAGCGCTTGGGCCAGAAGTCCTCGCCTTCGTCGTAAAAACGTTCACCCTCGCAGTTGACCACTACGCCGAGCGAGACGCAGTCGATACGGGTGCAGATGCCGCCGTCATAGAGCGGCGCACGAGCGTCGATGGCCACCATGTGAGCCTGTGTCGGATCGCCGATGGTCTCGGCACCGGCATCGATCAGCTTGCGCAGCAGTACGCCGTTGTTGAAGCGGGTGCCGCGAATCAGGAAGTTGTCCGCTGGCCACTCGCCGCGTTCGTTGACGCCCCAGGCTTCGCGCAACCATTCGCGATTGGACTCGAAGCCGCCGGCTGCCAGCACGCAGGTGCGCGCTTCTATGCGCTCGGCTGAATACTGCTTGCCATCGACTTCCCGCGCGCTAATGTGCGCGGCGACGAAGCGATCACCGTCCAGTTCGATGTCGTCGACGGGTGTGTCGTAGCGGATCTCGACACCCAGGCGCTCAGCACTACGGTAGTAAGCATTGACCAGCGCCTTGCCGCCGCCCATGAAGAAGGCGTTGGTGCGTGCCACGTGCAAGGCGCCGGACAGGGGTGGTTGGAAGTGCACGCCGTGGCTGCGCATCCAGTCGCGGCAGTTGGACGATGCTCGGATGACCAAGCGCGCCAGGTGCTCGTCGGTCTGCCCACCGGTGACTTTGAGCAGGTCTTGCCAGAATTCTTCTTCAGGATAGGCATCGACCAGAACATCCTGCGGGGCCTCGTGCATGCAACGCAGGTTGCGGGTGTGCTGCGAATTGCCGCCACGCCAGGCGCGTGGGGCGCCTTCCAGCAGCAGTACGCTGGCCCCGGCCTCTCGGGCCATCAGCGCGGCACATAGTGCGGCGTTGCCACCGCCTATAACCAGAACATCGATCATCGTGTCTCCTCGTTGGCAGAGGAGCGCTACATGATAGGGCTCCCCGTCTGGCGAGGGACTTTAGGAGGGCGTGTGGTGGCTCGAAAGAGCAGGAATGGCGTGGGGTGTTCAGTATTTCTAAACACCCACTCCGGGGTTAGGCGTCATGCTCATCCAGCAGATGAGCGCCGGGCCAGCGAGCACTGCCGACCAGCTCGCGGGTTGTATCCAGGATCGCTATGCGTGCGGCCAGGGCCGCGGGAGACAGCTCATCGTCGGGGAGGGACACCAACAGGTTGCGCCGACCTGCATGGGCATCGCTGATCTGCACCACGTGCAGCCCCTGCTCGCGCGCTCTGGCGGCGACGGAGCCGGGCTGGATGGTGGCGGCATAACCGGCCTTGACCGTGTCCATCAGCAGCGCCAGGCCATCGATGTCCATCACCACGCTGGGTTCGCAGCGTGAATGGGCGAAGGCATTGCTGATAGTGGTGCGCAAGCCGTGCTGGACGCTGGGCAGCACCAGTGGCAACTGCGCAAGCTCATCGAGCTTCACCTTGTCGCCGGTGGGCATGCCAGGCAGGTTGGGAGCGGCGATCACGAAGAGCTTCTCATCGAGCAGGGGCCTGACGCGGCAGCGCCTGCCCGGATCGCTGTGGAAAAGTATCGCCAGATCCAGCTGGCGCGCGTGCAACTGGCTGGTCAGATAGCCGGAGAGCATTTCCACCAGGTGCAGCTGGATGTTCGGGTAACGCTGGCGCATCACCGCGATCAGCGGCAGCGCCAGCACCGATGACGTGCTCGGGGCGAAGCCGACGCTCACGTAGCCACTCATGCGCTCTCGCTGCGCAGCCTGGGCGGCGTTCTCCGCCTGGCGCAGGGTGAGTTGGGCATGGTGCTGGAAGGCGATGCCCGCCGGGGTGGGTGAGACACCGGTGCTGCTGCGTGTCAGTAGGCGGGTGCTGAGCTCGTTCTCCAGCTTGCTGATCTGCTGGCTCAGGGCCGAGGTTCCCACGCCCAGCTCCAGGGCCGCACGTCCCAGGCTGCCGTGCTCGACCACCTTGAGAAAGTAACGCAGTTGTCTCAGCTCCATCGCGTATCCGCCAGTGTGGGAGTGCAGGGTAAAGGGCTTGTCGAGGATAGTGATGTGGCGGGAGAAGAAAAGAGGCTTTTGCTTTGTCGTTCTCCTTGCATGCACGCGTCGCCATAAAAAAAGCCCGCACGAGGCGGGCTAAGCGTGGCTCTTGCACCAGAGCTTGAATAAGGGTTCGGCTAGGAACATCACCAGAAACAGCCTGAGCACCTGTAGCGCGGTGACCAGGGCCACCGAAAGCTGCAATGCCTCTGCCGTCAGACTGAGCTCGGCGATGCCGCCGGGCATGATGCCGAGGATCAGCGACAGGTGATCCTGGCCGGATAGCCAGGCGAGTAGCTCGCCCAGTGCCACGGCACCCAGCATCGCCAGCAGCGTCGACAGCAGCACACGGCCGAGAAAGCCCGGTGCGCTGCGGAAGAAGGCGCGATTGAAATGGCAACCCAGGGCGCTGCCGATCAGCCACTGGCCGAACTGGCCAAGCTCCGCCGGCAATGCCAGGTGCAGGTCGAACATCGCGCTGGCCACCGCACAAACGGTCAGCGGCCCGAGCATCCAGGGGTTGGGCTGGTTCAATTTGTTCCACAGTACGCCCAGGGCGACACCCGCCAGCAGCAACGGCACCAGCCAGCTCCAGTCCACCGGAAAACGCTCAGGTGCCGGGACGTTGGGCAGGCTCCAGGTGAACAGCGCTGGAATCAGCAGCACCACCAGCAGCAGGCGCATGCTGTGCGCCGCTGCCACGCGGGCTGACTGGGCGTCGTGGCGCAGGCCGAGGTTGACCATTTCGCTGGCGCCGCCCGGCATGCTGGCAAAGAACGCGGTGGCGCGGTCGACGCCGGCCCGACGCAGCAGGGCAATACCGGTCACGCTCACCAGCAGTGGGCACAGTGCTCCGATGAGAATGACCCACCAATGAGTGAGCACCTGCTCCAGCACTTCGCTGGTGAAGTGCAGGCCGATGCCGGAGGCGATCAGCCATTGGCCGACACGGCGGCCGCCCGGCACTTCGCTGAAGGGACGATCCGTGGCGCAGCGCAACAGGATCACTGCCAGCAGTGATCCGACCATCCACGGCAAAGGCCAGTCTGCAAGACTGGCCAGGTAACCACCCAACGCGCCGGCCAGTGGCGTAGGCCACCAGCCGCGTGGGTTAAAGGAAGCGATGCTTAGGGACACGCATCTTCCTTAGGCGGCGTCAGCCACTTCAGCCTGACGCTGGCTGCGCTTGCGCCAGCTGCGGTAGAAGGGCAGGGCGATCATGCCGACGATCAGTGTCCACACGCCCCAGGTGATCGGGCTGGCGAACAGGATACCCAGCTCGCCGTTGGAGATCGACAGTGCACGACGCAGGTTCTGCTCCATCAGACCACCGAGGATGAAGCCCAGCAGGATGGCCGACAGCGGGAAGTCCAGCTTGCGCAGAATGTAGCCCGCGACGCCGATACCGATCATCAGGAACAGGTCGAAGGTGGTGGCATGCACCGCGTAGACGCCGATCGAGGTGATGATGGCGATGGCCGGTACCAGTGCCCAATACGGCACGGCGAGGATCTTGGTGAAGATCTTGATCATCGGTACGTTCATCACGATCAGCATGACGTTGGCGACGAACAGCGAGGCGATCAGACCCCAGACGATGTCCGGCTGGTTCTGGAACAGCAGCGGGCCAGGGGTGATGTTGTACAGGGTCAGTGCGCCGAGCATCACCGCGGTGGTGCCCGAGCCGGGAACGCCCAGAGTCAGCATCGGCACCATGGAGCCGCAGGCCGAGGCGCTGTTGGCGGTTTCCGGGGCAGCCAGGCCGCGCAGGTCACCATTGCCGAACTTGTTGTCCTTGTGCGCCAGGCGTTTTTCGCTCATGTACGCCACGGCACTGGCCAGGGTCGCACCAGCCCCCGGCAGGATGCCCAGGCCGAAGCCCAATGCGCCGCTACGCAGGTTGGTCGCCAGAACCGACAGACCTTCCTTGAGGTTGAACAGCATGCGGCCTTTGGCTTCGATGGCCTTCTGGCCATGGTGGGTGCGCTCGAGCAGCACGAGAATCTCGCTGACCGAGAACAGGCCGAGTACCAGCACCACGAACTGGATGCCGTCAGCCAGGCCCAGGCTACCGAAGGTGAAACGGTATACACCGCTGTTCGAGTCGATGCCCACGCACGACAGGAACAGGCCGATGCAGCAGGCAATGGCGGTCTTCATCGGCTTGTTGCCGGCCATGCCGGCCAGGCAGACGATGGCGAATACCATCAGCACGAAGTATTCCGCGGGGCCGAAAGCCACGGCCCATTTCGCCAGCAGCGGGGCGAAGATGACCACACCGCAGGTGGCGATCAGGCCGCCGACGAAGGAACTCCAGGCGGAGATGGACAGGGCAACGCCCGCTTTACCCTGACGCGCCAGCGGGTAGCCGTCGAGGGTGGTCATCACGGCCGAGGCTTCGCCGGGGATGTTCAACAGAATCGAGGAAATACGGCCACCGTATTCGCAGCCCAGGTACACGGCCGCGAGCAGGATCAGCGCGGTTTCCGGAGGCAGGCCGAGGGCGAAGGCGATGGGGATCAGCAGCGCCACGCCGTTGATCGGGCCCAGGCCCGGCAGCAGGCCGACCACCGTGCCGATCAGGGTGCCGCACAGGGCGGTGAGCAGGTTGTAGGGGCTCAGGGCGACACCGAAGCCCTGACCGAGATAGCTGAGGGTATCCATGATTAATTCTCCAGCGCGGCGAGGATGCCGAGCGGCAGGGGTACGTCGAGGGCTTTGTCGAACAGCAGATACAGACCGACGCCGAGTGCCACGCCAGCGATCACGCTGACCTTCCAGGAGCCCTCATACAGGCGGGCCATGGCGATGGCGAAGATGATGCTTGCCGGAATGAATCCGAGGAGTTCGAACACGGCGGCGTAGATGCTGAGAATCACCACGCAGCCAACGACCTTGCTCAGTACGTGGCGATCCAGTGGCGGCTCGTCATGTTCCGCCGTGGCACTGGCCGGTTTGGCGATCAGGTAGATGGCACCGAGGCCCATCAGCATCAGTAGCAGCAGTGGGTAGGCGCGAGGCCCGACAGGTTCATAGGAAAACGGCGCGTGGTAGCCCCAGGCGGTGGCGGCCAGGCCCAGGCAGCAGAGCAACAGCACGATGCCGAAGATGCGTTGGTACATGAGGAAATCCTCGTGGTGTTGTGTTGCCTGCCGGGTTTCCTGGCGTGAACGACGCCAGCCCGTGAGCACGAAGCTCCAGGCGGTTGGGGATTGCGGGTTGCGGAAACTGCCGGAGCGCCAACACCGCTAGGTGCTGGCGCCCTGGCGCGTTACTGCTGGATCAGGCCGAATTCCTGAGCCAGTTGCTTGTACTGAACGACCTGCTGCTTGACGTAGGCATCCAGTTCATCGCCGGTCATGGCGAAGGGGTAGAGTTCGCGCTGTTCACGCAGCTTGGCGAAGTCTTCCGAGGCCAGTAGCTGATCGAAGGCGTTCTTCCACCAGGCGTAGGCTTCGTCGCTGACTTTCGGGCCAACGTAGAAACCACGGATTACCGGCCAGGTCACGTCGTAGCCTTGTTCCTTGGCGGTCGGGATCTTCGAGACCACTTCGCCCGGCAGGCGCTCGTCGGAGAACACCGCGAGGATGCGCATGTCGCCACTTTCGATGTGCGGCACGGAGTCGGAAATGTCGGTACTGGCGACCTGGATGTGACCGCCGAGCAGGGCGGTAGCCAGTTCACCACCACCTTCCATGGCCACGTAACGCAGTTGGCGCGGGTCGATGCCGGCAGCGCGGGCGATCAACGCGGTTTGCATCCAGTCCTGGCTGCCAACGGTACCGCCGGAGCCGATCACCACTTTGCCGGGCTCGGCCTTGATGGCGGCGACCAGGTCGTCGAGGGTCTTGTACGGCGAGTCGCTACGTACGGCCAGGGCACCATAGCTGGTGCCGACGCCGGCCAGCCACTTCACGGCATTCTCGTCGAAACGACCGAACTTGCCTTGCGCCAGGTTCAGCAGGGAGCCGCTGGAGAAAGCGGTGATGGTGCCGGCTTCGGACGGGCGCTGAGCGACCACCGCGTTGTAGGCCACGGCGCCAACGCCGCCCGGCATGTAGGTCACACGCATCGGCGAGGAGAGTAGCTTGCTGTCCACCAGCGCGCTTTGCGCCAGTTTGCAGGTCAGGTCGAAACCACCGCCCGGGGCTGCCGGGGCGATGCATTCTGGGCGTTTCGGTTCGGCAGCCATCAGCTGGCTGGCGAAGGCCAGGCAGGAGGCAGCGATTGCGGCACGGATCAGGGCAGGTTTCATGATGGATCTCCTCGCTAATCTTATTGTGGATTACCAGATGGGCAGGCTGTAGCCGACGATGATGCGGTTCTCATCCGCATCGCGAGCGAAGTCGGAACGGAAGCTGGCGTTACGCGCACGGATGTAGAGATCCTTGAGCGGGCCGCTCTGCACCACGTACTTGAGTTCGATGTCGCGTTCCCATTCGCCACCACGCTGGTTGCTACCGGCGACGCGCGCGTCGTCACTGGTGATGTAGCGGGTCATGAAGCTCAGGCCGGGCAGGCCGAAGCTGGCGAAACTGTAGTCGTAACGGGCCTGCCAGGAGCGCTGGTCGGCGTTGGCGAAGTCGTTGATCTGTACGAAGTTGATCAGGAACGGGTCGCTGCCGTCGATGTAGGCAAAACCGGTGTCACCGCTCATGTCCTGGAAGCCCAGGCCGAATTTGTGGCCGCTGATACCGTAGCTGACCATGGCGTTGATCGCACGGTTATCCACCTTGCCGGCCTTGGACGCGCCGCTGTCCTTGCTGAGGATCAGGCGCAGATCGCTGCTCAGGGTGCCGGCGCCCACCTTGTGGCTGCTCAGCAGGCCAAAGAAGTGCTGGCGGTAGATGTCGTCGAGGTCGGCGAAGTAATAACGACCGGTGAAGCCTGGGGCGAACTTGTAGTCGACACCGGCCAGATCCAGGTGATCGGCACTGATGCCGGCGGCGAAACGACGGTTCTTGCTGTTGAGTACCAGGTCTTCCTCGTCGGTCGAGGCGCGATCGATCACCTTGTCCAGGCGACCGCCGGTGAAGGTGAGGTTTTCCAGTTCGGAGGAGGTCAGCAGGCCGCCTTCGAATACCTGCGGCAGCAGACGGCTGTCGCTGGCCTTGACCACGGGCAGCTCGGGAACGTGCGAGCCATAACGGAATTCGGTTGCGGAGACCTTGACCTTGGCGGTCATGCCGATACGGCTGAACTCGTCAGCTGAACGGCCATCGTCGTGCACGGGCAGCAGATCGGTACCGGTGCGGCCCTTGCCCGAGTCGAGTTTGATACCCAGCAGGCCCATGGCGTCGAGACCAAAACCTACGGTGCCTTCGGTGAAACCGGACTGAACGTCCAGGCGAAAGCCCTGGCCCCATTCTTCACGCTTGTTCTGTCCGTCACCTTCACGGAAGTCGCGATTGAAATAGATGTTGGTGGCGGTGAGGGTAGCCGAGCTGTCTTCGACGAAAGCGGCTTGAGCGAGGGGGGCGGCGAGGCTGGCGGCGATGGCCAGACTGAGCAGGTGTGCAGGCGGGAAAGCCTGACGCGAGGCAGCAAACATGGTGTGGTCTCCGTTCTTGTTCTTGTAACGGCACTGCTCCACTGCAGGCCGCTCAGGCAGGTGGGTCGAGCCACCTGAGAGGCGATCCTAGGTGTGCAAGCTTTCAGCAGCCTTTCAGTGCTGAAAAAAACGCCGGGAGCGATTTTTGTGGCCTGCGCGGCTCCGTCATTTGGGTGTAGGGGGCGCCGTGCGCACCGAAGTGCCAATGCGAGTGTCAGCGGTGTGCACGGCGTACCCTACCTATCCCTCTCCTGAGGCCTGACGGACTGGCACTTCCCTACGAGGGCTGCGTTCTGTAGGAGAGGCTTTCGACTCGTTCGGCATTTCGGCAATTCACAGCATCGATGACGGCGCTACACTGCGCGCCTCGAACGATCTTGTAGTGGAGGTTTAGGGTGCGAATTCTGCTGGTCGAAGACCATCTGCAACTGGCGGA
This sequence comes from Pseudomonas mendocina, assembly GCF_003008615.1. Lineage (NCBI taxonomy): Bacteria > Pseudomonadati > Pseudomonadota > Gammaproteobacteria > Pseudomonadales > Pseudomonadaceae > Ectopseudomonas > Ectopseudomonas mendocina. The sequence goes on along the minus strand of NZ_CP027657.1, from coordinate 624,385 downwards.
AAGCGTGGCCCAGGCCCTCAAGGGCGCGGGCTGGACGGTCGACGTGCTGCACGATGGCGTGGCCGCCGACCTGGCGCTTTCCAGCGAGGACTATGCGCTGGCCATCCTCGATATAGGCCTTCCGCGGCTCGATGGTTTCGCCGTGCTGGCGCGTTTGCGCGACCGTGGCCAGACCCTGCCGGTGCTGATGTTGACCGCACGTGGCGAGGTGAAGGATCGGGTGCACGGCCTCAATCTTGGCGCCGATGATTATCTGGCCAAGCCCTTCGAGCTTTCCGAACTGGAGGCGCGGGTCAAGGCGCTGTTGCGTCGCAGTGTGCTGGGTGGCGAGCAACTGCAACGCTGTGGCGAGCTGGTCTACGACCTTGGTGCCCGACGTTTCACCCTGAGCGGTGAAGCCTTGACGCTGACGGCGCGTGAACAGGCGGTGCTGGAAGTGATGATCGCCCGCTTGGGCCGGGTCATGAGCAAGGAGCAACTGGCTGCTCAGGTTTTCGGTCTGGACGAGGAAGCCAGTCCCGATGCCATCGAGATCTACATCCACCGACTGCGCAAGAAGCTCGAAGGGCATGCCGTGCGTATCGTCACCTTTCGCGGGCTGGGTTATCTGCTGGAGGCCGTGGAGGCATGACCCGTATCGGCAGCCTGCGTGGTCGCCTGCTACGCCGATTGGCGCTGCTGTTGTCGGTGATATTGCTGGTCAGTAGCCTCAGTGCCTACTGGAGCGCGCGTCATGCGGCGGATACGGCCTATGACCGCACGCTGCTGGCATCGGCCAGGGCCATTGCCGACGGCCTGTACAGCACCGATAGTGCATTGCGCGCCAACGTGCCCTACATGGCGCTGGATGCCTTCGCCTATGACAGCGCCGGGCGTATCTACTACCAGGTACTGGGGATCGAGGGTGAGCTGATCTCCGGTTACGAAGACCTGCCTTCGGCGCCTGCAGATACCCCGCGTACAGAGGATTATCCGGCGCTGGCGCGCTTTTATGACGGTATGTATCGCGGGCAGGGCGTGCGTGTGGTGAGTCTGTTGCAACCGGTCAGCGAGACCACCATCAAGGGCATGGCGGAAATTCGCGTGGCCGAAACTCAAGGCGCCCGCGAACGCATGGCTCGAGAGTTGCTGATCGGTACCTTGTGGCGCATCGGTTTATTGGTGGTCGTGGCGCTGCTGTTGGTTTGGGTGGCGGTCAGCCTGGCTTTGCGTCCGCTGGAAACCTTGCGCCGAGCCGTGGCCGAACGCGCCAGCGATGATTTGCGTCCATTGCCTGACGCCGAGTTGCCGCGCGAGATTGGTCCGCTGGTCGAAGCGCTGAATCAGTTCAACGAGCGCCTGCAGACGTTGTTCGAGCGGCAGTCGGCCTTTATCGCCGATGCGGCTCATGAACTGCGCACGCCGCTGGCCGCGCTCAAGGCGCGAATCGCCCTGGGGCTGCGTGCCGATAACCCCGATGACTGGCGCCAGACCCTGGAGCAGGCAGCCGAACACAGTGATCGACTGACCAATCTGGCCAACCAGTTACTGTCGCTGGCGCGTATCGAAAGTGGTGCGCGGGCTATAACAGAAGGTGGAGCGCAGCGTATCGATCTCAGCATGCTGGCTCGAGAACTGGGCCTGGCCATGGCGCCGCTGGCGCATGCGCGCGGTGTCGCGCTGGCGCTCGAAGCCGAGCAGCCGGTCTGGGTCGACGGTGAACCAACCTTGCTCAATGAACTGCTCAACAACCTGATCGATAATGCCCTGGCGCATACGCCGTCTGGCGGTAACCTGGTGCTGCGGGTTTTGGCGCCTGCGGTGCTGGAAGTCGAGGACGACGGACCGGGTATTCCTGAAGAGGAGCACGACAAAGTGTTCGAACGCTTCTATCGGCGCAGTGCGCAGGGCAGTGGCGCCGGGTTGGGCTTGGCTATCGTCGGCGAAATCTGCAGAGCGCATCGTGCGCAGATCACCCTGCATCAGGCAGTGCCACATGGTCTGCGGGTGAGGGTGGTATTCCCGGTCTCAGTGCCCGAGGCTTAACGGCTGCTGGATCTCCAGCAGGTACTGAGAAATCTTGCCGCTGTCGCGCAGTCGATTCAGGCCCTGGTTGAAGCGCTGCATCAGTTCGGCATTGCCTGGTACTTCTCGCGACAGCAGCAGATGCAGGCTGTCGCTGCGTAACGGCACCGGGTGAAAGCTCAACAGGCGACGTTCGGCAGCGCTGAAGTTCTGATAGAGCAGGTCGAAACCCACCACCTTGTCGACCGGGAAGAGATCGATGCGTCCTGCCAGCAACTGGCGCAATCCCTGCTCGTCGCCGGTCAGGCGCACCACATTGATTTCACCGGCCGCTTCAGCTTGCTGGAAGGCCTCACCATAGTCATAGCCACGCGTAGCGGCGATACGCAGGCCACGCAGATCCTCGATGCTGCTCCAGTCGAAGTGGCGATTCTTGCGGTGGAACAGGTAGTAGCCACTTTCCACCACGGGATCGCTGATATGGAAACGTTGCTCGCGTTCGCGGTTAGAAAGCCAGACGGCGCTGCCATCGCGCGTGCCCTGTTCGGCCATCTTCAGCGAGCGTGCCCAGGGGTGGAACTCCCACTGTACTTCGACGTTCTGCAGGGCAAAGGCTTCGGCGACGATACGGGAGGCGACGCCATGGTGTGGCAGATCCTCGCCCAGATAGGGCGGCCATTCACCGTTGGTCAGACGCACCGTGTCAGCAGCCTGAGCGCTGCCGACGAACAGAATGAGCAACAGAAGCGTGAGACGCATGGCTCTACTTCCTCAGGCGAATGGCTCGAGTGCGGAGGCAGTTTGTGACCTACATCCCTGTAGATCACCCTCCGGGCCGTCGCGGAGCGACGTCAAACATTGTTCCCGACAATTTTTGCCGTCCGTGGCGAGACGCTTTTATTGCAGCATGCTCATCGCTGCTTCCATGGCAGCAGACAGGTCTTCGTCGGCCTGCATATCGACGTTTGGATCGAGGCCGAGCTTGGCGAAGGCGGGAATCTTGCTCCAGTCCAGCTGGGTGTAAGGGTGCTCGCTGCCCAGGTAGCTCTGCAGGGTGGCGACCTGGACGATATCGACGTAATCGACCTTGGCCGAGTCGCGGGTGAAGTCCAGGTACTGGCTGGGCACGATGGCGATGGGCTCCGGGAACTCCCAGGTACGCAGGATCTTGTCGCCGATGATCGGGTGGATCTGCTCGATCACATGGTTGAGGCTGATGGAGTCGGCCAGCAGCTCGTTATGTTCTTCGGCGTAGGTGAGAATCGGCAGCACGCCGATCTGATGCACAAGGCCTGCGAGGGTGGCCTGATCCGGCATGAGGCGAGTGTAGTGACGGCACAGCACGTGGCAGATACCGGCGATCTCGGTGCTCTTGTTCCACACTTCGCGCATCTTGCGGTCGACCACGTCACTGGTGGCCTGGAACATCTGTTCCATGGCCAGGCCGGTCGCCAGGTTGCAGGTGTAATTGATGCCCAGACGACTGACCGCCATCTGCAGGTCGGTGATTTCCTTGTTGGTGCGCAGCAGCGGGCTGTTGACCACCTTGATGATGCGGGCAGTGAGGGCGGCGTCGTTGCCGATCACTTTGCTGATCTGCGGGATGCCCACGTCCGGGTCTTCCGCTGCCTCACGAACCTTCAGCGCCACCTCGGGAAGAGTAGGCAGCACCAGCTCATCGTTCTCGATGGCATGGATCAGATCCTGTTGGACTTTTTCGGCAAGCTTGCTCATGAAGTGGCTCTCTTAGGCGATCCGGTGTGGCGCCAGGGAAGTTTAGTCAGCGCTGGATTTCCTTGTCGGCATCCAGCTGGTAAGGCAGATCGAGTAGGGTCAGCGTCGGGCCTTCACTGCTGCCGAGATGAATGCGGCCGTCGTTCACGGCGTCTTCCTGCAGCACTGCGAGCAGTTCGACTGCGTCGCCGGCTTGGGCCGCCAGTACCACTTCGCCAACGCTGGAGCCATGCACCGGGGAGAACAATTCGACACCGATGGCCGGTAGCTCTGCAGCGACCAGACGCAGGCGCTGCAGGCGGCGCTTGAGCTTGCCGAGGTACTGCATGCGCGCGACGATTTCCTGGCCGGTGTAGCAGCCTTTCTTGAAGCTCACGCCGCCCAGGGCTTGCAGGTTGATCATCTGTGGGATGAACAGCTCACGGGTGGCGCCGAACACCTGGCCTACACCGGCACGAACCTGAGCCAGCAACCAGTCGTTCAGTGGCGCTTGTGGCAGATGGGCCGCCAGGTGGCTCTGCAGGCGTGAGGCCTCGGTCGCTGGTGCCCAGAGTTCGGCACGGCCATCGCTCAGGCGTACCGCCAGCAACTGGCCGGCGCTGCTTAGCGAGTCACTGGCATCGCCCAGTTGCAGGCCGAGCTCATTCAGCACGGCGTCGCCGCCCGCGAGGCCGAAGCGTATCCAGTCCTGGCTTTCGTCGCTCAGTTTGGATTTGGAGAACACGGCGTATTTCTGCAGATCGGCCTGCTGCGAGGCGATCAATTCGCGATCCATGGCGAGCAGGTAACCGCCCTCTACCGCAACGATGCGGAAGCTCGACAGCATGCGGCCCTTGGGCGTGCAGCGGGCACCAAGGCTCGATTGTGTCGGGGACAGATAATTGAGGTTGCAGGTCACTTGGCCCTGCAGAAACTTGGCCGCGTCTGCGCCGCGCACGGCGAGCAGGCCTTCGTGGTCGAGGAGGGTGAAGTACGCGCTATCGGCCATGGTAGAAGTGGTATCACTGAGAATAAGTCTGGTGCGCCATCATAGAGGGCGTGATAGGGCCTTGTCAGCGCAATTGCAAAGCGTCGCGGTGAACAGCGAAGCAATTCACCGTTATACTGCCGCCCTCGTTCGAGGAGTGCGTTGCATGGTTGAGCAAAGTGAACTGAATCGTCTGTTCTGGCATAGCCGCCGTGGCATGCTGGAGCTGGACGTCCTGTTGGTGCCTTTCGTCAGGGAGGTGTACCCGACCCTGGATGCCGAGAACCAGGCGCGCTACCGCAAGTTGCTGGAGTGCGAGGATCAGGACATGTTCGGCTGGTTCATGCAGCGCGGCGAACCCGAGGATGCTGACCTGCGCCACATCGTGCGCATGATCCTGGATCGTGTCCAGCCGCAATGATGTCTTCGAGTGCCGTTGGCAGCCGTCCCGCGCGCTGCTGAGGCTCTATCTTTCGGTTCTGGCGCTGGCCTTGCTGGCGCCCTGGCTGGCCGACATTCCCCTCTGGTCGAAACTGCTGTCGCTAGCCGTGTGCCTGGTGCATGCCGCCTGGGTGTTGCCGCGGCATATCCTGTTGTCGTCGGCGCAAGCCTTCACCGGCCTGCGTCGCGACGCGTCGGGCTGGCAGCTGTGGAGCGAGGCGCATGGCTGGCAGTCGGTGCAGCTGCTTCCCGATAGCCTGGCCTTGCCGCTTGCTGTGGTGCTGCGTTTTCGCTTGCCGGGACAACGTTTCGGTCGCGGGCTGTGCATTGCCCGCGATGCGCTGGCGCCCGAGCAGCATCGACGCCTGCGCTTGCGCCTGAAATTCAGCAGGCGACGCTGGGCTGAGCCAGAGGCGTCGGGGTCAGAATAGTATCGCGGGCTTCGGCCAGCTGCTCGGGGTAGTCCAAGGTGTAATGCAGGCCACGGCTTTCATGGCGCTGCATGGCCGAGCTGATCATCAGTTCGGCCACGAGAGCCAGGTTGCGTAGTTCGATCAAATCCCGGCTGACCTTGTAGTTCGAATAGAACTCGTCGATCTCGTCCAGCAGCAGGCGTACGCGGTGCTGGGCGCGCTGCAGGCGCTTGTTGGTACGCACGATGCCTACGTAGTCCCACATGAAACGACGCAGCTCATCCCAGTTGTGGGCGATGATCACGTCCTCGTCCGAGTCCGTCACCTGGCTGGCGTCCCATTGCGGTAGGTCGCTCGGGGCGCTGATGCTATCGAGTTGGGCGACGATGTCGGCACAGGCCGAGCGGGCGTAGACGAAGCATTCGAGCAGCGAGTTGCTGGCCATGCGGTTGGCGCCGTGCAGGCCGGTGAAGCTGGTTTCTCCGATGGCATACAAGCCTGGCACATCGGTGCGCCCGTGCTGGTCGACCACCACGCCGCCGCAGGTATAGTGCGCCGCGGGTACCACGGGAATGGCTTGTTTAGTGATGTCGATGCCGAAGCCCAGGCAGCGTTCGTAAACGGTGGGGAAGTGGCTTTTGACGAAGTCGGCCGGCTTGTGGCTGATGTCGAGATAGACGCAGTCGATGCCCAGGCGCTTCATCTCGTGGTCGATGGCGCGAGCGACGATATCGCGTGGCGCCAGCTCGGCGCGCTCGTCGAAACGTTGCATGAAGCGTTCGCCGTTCGGCAGTTTGAGCAGGCCGCCTTCGCCGCGAACTGCCTCGGTGACCAGAAAGCTCTTGGCCTGCGGGTGGTACAGGCAGGTGGGGTGGAACTGGTTGAATTCCAGGTTGCCCACGCGACAACCGGCGCGCCAGGCCATGGCGATGCCATCGCCACAAGCACCGTCCGGATTGCTGGTGTAGAGGTAGACCTTGGCCGCGCCGCCAGTGGCAAGAATCACGAAACGGGCGCCGAAGGTATCCACTTCGCCGCGGGCACGATCCAGCACGTAGGCGCCCAGGCAGCGATCACCGTCCAGGCCGAGCTTGCGCTCGGTGATCAGATCGACCGCCACACGTTGTTCCAACAGCTCGATGTTCGGGCGTTGGCGAGCCTGTTCCAGCAGGGTATTGAAGATCGCTGCACCCGTAGCATCGGCTGCGTGAATGATGCGTCGATGGCTATGGCCGCCCTCGCGGGTCAGGTGGAATTCGAAGCCGCCATCCTCGCGCGCTGTCTCATCGTCACGGGTGAAGGGGACGCCCTGGTCGATCAGCCACTGGATAGCCTCGCGGCTGTGCTCCACGGTGAAACGGGCGGCATCTTCACGGCACAGGCCGGCGCCGGCATCGAGGGTATCGGCAACGTGGGATTCCACCGTGTCGGTGTCATCCAGTACGGCTGCTACACCACCTTGCGCCCAGTAGGTCGAGCCGTTGGCCAGGTTGCCTTTGCTCAGAACCGCGATGCGCAAATGGGGAGGAAGAGTGAGGGCGAGGGTCAGGCCAGCGGCGCCGCTGCCGATGACCAGAACGTCGTGCTGGAAATGTTGGCTCATGTCGAGTTCCGCGTGAAAGCGAGCCCTAGTATATAGAGAGGGGCAGCGGCACAATAGCCAGCCAGAGCCGGATCAGGATCTGCTGCGCGTCGGCCCTACTGCGTTGAAAACAATCTCGGACTGCTCATTTACAGCTCGTAAACTCCGCGCCCTTGATCGTTTCGCCTTGTAGGGCTCTAGCTCGCAAGCTCCTGAACAGACTCTTATGACCGACCGTGGTGCTCGGGAACTTTCTTAGTCTTTAAGGTTCCATACAGGGTCGCCCATATAAGGGAGAGCGCTTGCGCGTGCCTGCATCTGAAGTCAGCGGAGGGTGTGGAAAATGAGCAGCGATAAGATTATTTGCTCGAGTGGAGAGGTTCCGCTCGTGCCGTTCCGGGCAGAGGGAAGAAAACTCTGCGGGAAGCTTGCTTGGAGGGGAGAACTTTTGCGTAAGGCCCGAGTCTATCTTGGCAAGCTGATTCGCTTTCGGGCGCAAGCCTCCTCCAAGCGTAACGAGGAGAGTGCATGCTAACCCAGGAAGATGATCAGCAGCTGGTCGAGCGAGTGCAGCGTGGTGACAAGCGTGCCTTCGATCTGTTGGTGCTGAAGTATCAGCACAAGATCCTCGGTTTGATCGTGCGATTCGTGCACGACACTCACGAGGCTCAGGATGTCGCTCAAGAGGCGTTCGTAAAAGCCTATCGAGCGCTTGGAAACTTTCGCGGTGACAGCGCGTTCTATACATGGCTGTACCGCATCGCCATCAACACGGCGAAGAACTACCTGGTGTCCCGCGGTCGGCGGCCGCCAGATAGTGATGTCAGTAGCGATGACGCGGAGTTCTATGACGGCGACCATGCCCTCAAGGACATCGAGTCACCGGAACGGGCATTGCTGCGCGACGAGATCGAGGCGACTGTGCATCGAACCATCGCCCAGCTGCCGGATGATTTGCGTACGGCTCTGACCTTGCGTGAGTTTGAAGGTCTGAGTTATGAGGACATCGCTAGCGTCATGCAGTGTCCGGTTGGTACGGTGCGTTCGCGGATCTTCCGTGCGCGTGAGGCAATTGATAAGTCCCTGCAACCTCTGTTGCAGGAAGCCTAAGGCAGCGGCGACAGCCAAGAGAGGAACACCATGAGTCGTGAAACCCTGCAGGAATCGCTGTCCGCGGTGATGGATAACGAAGCGGACGAACTGGAGCTGCGGCGTGTGCTTGCAGCCAGTGAGAATGGCGAGTTGCGTGGCACCTGGTCGCGTTATCAGGTCGCCCGGGCAGCCATGCACCGTGAGTTGCTGGTGCCGCAGCTAGACATCGCTTCTGCGGTTTCCGCGGCGCTGGCTGACGAGGCTGCACCCGCTCGCAAGACGCCGATGTGGCGCAGTGTCGGGCGTGTAGCGGTCGCAGCTTCGGTGACTGTTGCCGTGCTGGCAGGCGTACGTCTGTACAACCAGGATGACCTGAACGGCGCGCAACTGGCCCAGCAAACGACTTCTCCGGTAATCTCTGTGCCGCAAGTGCAGGGGCCTGCACTGCTCGCCGGCTACAACAGCAGCGAAGAAGTCAGCGAGGCCGCCGAGCCCGGTACTGCAAGCTGGCACGAACAGCGCCTGCCGACTTACCTGCGCCAGCATGCACAGCAAGCGGTCATGGGTGCCGGTGAGACCGCTCTACCTTACGCACGAGCTGCCAGCCTGGAAAATCGCTAAGGAATCACATGCGCGCGATCCCTCTCTGTCTGCTCAGTGGCTTGCTGGCTATGCCGGTGCACGCCACTGAGGTGCAGGACTGGCTCAAGCGCCTCGCAGATGCGGAGCGTCAACAGAGCTTTCAGGGCACTTTCATCTACGAGCGTAATGGCAGTTTTTCCACTCACGGCATCTGGCATCGAGTGGGGGAGGGGGGCGAAATTCGCGAGCGCCTTCTGCAACTCGATGGCCCTGCGCAGGAAGTGCTCAAGGTCGACGGACAAGCGCAGTGCGTAAGCGGTGCGTTGGCCGACCAGGTCAGCGAAGGGCAAGCTTGGCCGGCACGCCATCTCGATGCAGAACAACTGAGTAACTGGTACGACATACGTGTCGCGGGACAGTCTCGCATCGCAGGCCGTGCAGCCGTGGTTCTGGTATTGGAGCCCAAGGATCAGCATCGTTATGGCTTCGAACTGCATCTGGATCGCGAGACGGGGCTGCCGCTGAAATCCTTGTTGCTCAATGAGCGAGGCCAGCTTCTGGAGCGTTTCCAGTTCGCCCAGTTGAATGTTGTGGCGCCTGATTCCAGCGACGTGCAGCCCAGCTCGCGTTGTCGCCCTGTGCGCCTGCATGCGGTCGACAGCATGGCTGAAGGCAGTTGGCGCTCGGAGTGGTTGCCTCCCGGTTTCACGCTTAATGCTGCTCAGTTGCGGCAGTTGCCATCCTCTGATGCGAAAGTCGCCTACCTGATGTATGGCGATGGCCTGGCGCGGTTTTCGGTATTCCTCGAGCCCTTGAACGGCAGCGTTGTGGACGACGCGCGAAGCCAGTTGGGGCCGACTGTTGCAGTGTCGCGTCGTATGAGCACTGATTCGGGTGAGGTCATGGTTACCGTTGTCGGCGAAATTCCATTGGGAACCGCCGAGCGTATTGCCCTTTCCATGCGTGCCGGAGTGCCTGCACAGGCCAGCAAATGAGTGAAGAGTCGGGTGTTATGCGGCATTGCTTGGGGCGTCTGTTATGCCCTGTTGGTCAATGCCGCTCTGGCTGCGATTCTCATCTTTCTCCTTATCACCGGCGCGCTGGTGTATTTCGCGTTGTGTCGAGAAACCCGCTTTATAACCCGTTGTCCTACGTACGCTGCTGGTGATGATGCCGGTGGCGCACTGAGAGTGTCCGCGTTTCACATGGGGAGTCGTCGTTCGATGAAAAATCTCAAGTCCGTTGCACCGCTGCTGGTTGCAGCGCTGCTGTGGGGGCAGAGTCTGCTGGCGCAAGCCAGTCTGCCGGACTTCACCGAGTTGGTGGAGGAGGCCTCGCCAGCGGTCGTCAATATCAGTACGCGGCAGAAGGTTCCCGAGCGCAATGTCGCCGGGCAGCCGGGGATGCCCGATCTGGAAGGTCTGCCGCCGATGTTTCGTGAATTCTTCGAGCGCAATATTCCGCAGGTGCCGCGCAATCCTGGCGGTCGCCAGCGCGAGGCGCAGTCTCTCGGCTCCGGGTTCATCATTTCTTCCGATGGCTACGTGCTGACCAACAACCATGTGGTTGCCGACGCAGACGAAATCATCGTGCGTCTTTCCGATCGCAGTGAGCTAGAGGCCAAGCTGATCGGTGCCGATCCGCGCAGCGACGTTGCTTTGCTCAAGGTCGAGGGCTCGGGTCTGCCAACCGTGCCGCTGGGCAAGGCCGATGACCTGAAGGTCGGTGAGTGGGTGCTGGCCATCGGCTCGCCGTTCGGCTTTGACCACTCGGTAACTGCCGGCATCGTCAGTGCCAAAGGGCGTAATCTGCCGAGCGACAGCTATGTGCCATTCATCCAGACCGATGTGGCGATAAACCCAGGTAACTCCGGTGGCCCGCTGTTCAACCTGAAGGGCGAAGTGGTCGGCATCAACTCGCAGATTTTCACTCGCTCCGGTGGTTTCATGGGTCTGTCCTTCGCTATTCCGATGGAAGTGGCCATGCAGGTCGCCGATCAGCTCAAGGCTGAAGGAAAAGTGACCCGTGGCTGGCTAGGCGTGGTGATTCAGGAGGTGAACAAGGATCTGGCCGAGTCTTTCGGTCTGGACAAACCGGCCGGTGCACTGGTCGCTCAGGTGTTGGAGGATGGCCCGGCGGACAAGGGCGGCCTGCAGGTAGGTGACGTTATCCTCAGCCTCAATGGTAAACCCATCATCATGTCGGCTGACCTGCCGCATCTGGTTGGTGGTCTCAAGCCCGGCGAAAAGGCCGAGATGGACGTGGTGCGTGACGGTTCGCGCAAGAAACTCAACGTCACCATCGGCACCTTGCCTGAAGAAGGTCAGGAGCTGGCCTCTACGGGCTCTGCCCAGGGCGGTGAGCGCAGCAACAATCGCCTGGGTGTGACGGTTGCCGAGTTGACGGCCGAGCAGAAGAAGGGGCTCGACCTGAAGGGCGGCGTAGTCGTCAAGGACGTGCTCAACGGGCCGGCCGCGATGATCGGGCTGCGCCCGGGCGATGTGATTACCCACCTGAACAATCAGGCCATCGACTCCACCGCTACCTTCACCCAGGTGGCGCAGGAACTGCCGAAGAACCGTTCTGTATCCATGCGTGTATTGCGCCAGGGGCGCGCCAGCTTCATTACCTTCAAGTTGGCGGAATAAGGCTCATATACGACGGAAAAAGGGCGCTTTCGGGCGCCCTTTTACGTATCTGCGAGTCCGGGTGCCAGACGTGACGCGGCTATCAGGGTTCAGGTACAATCCGCGGCTATTTTCGGCAAGCGTCTTGCCTGTGCCTTCTTCGAGTGTTGATCTGTGAGTGACCTGAGTCATATCCGCAATTTTTCCATCATTGCCCACATTGACCACGGCAAGTCCACTTTGGCTGACCGTTTCATCCAGATATGCGGCGGCTTGACCGCGCGCGAGATGGAGGCTCAGGTACTGGACTCCATGGATCTGGAACGTGAGCGTGGCATCACGATCAAGGCCCACAGCGTTACGCTCTATTACAAGGCGCAGGACGGCATCACCTATCAGCTGAACTTCATCGATACCCCTGGTCACGTCGACTTCACCTACGAGGTCAGCCGCTCGCTGGCGGCCTGTGAAGGTGCGTTGCTGGTGGTCGATGCCGGTCAGGGTGTCGAGGCGCAGTCGGTCGCCAACTGCTACACCGCCATCGAGCAGGGCCTGGAAGTGATGCCCGTGCTGAACAAGATGGATCTGCCGCAGGCCGATCCGGATCGGGTCAAGGACGAGATCGAGAAAATCATCGGTATCGATGCCTCCGAGGCGGTGGCTTGCAGTGCCAAGAGCGGCATGGGCGTCGAAGATGTGCTCGAGCGCCTGGTACAGACCATTCCGGCACCGACCGGCGAGATTGATGCGCCGCTGCAGGCGCTGATCATCGACTCCTGGTTCGACAACTACCTGGGCGTCGTTTCCCTGGTGCGTGTACGTCACGGCCGGGTGAAGAAGGGCGACAAGATTCTGGTCAAGTCCACTGGCAAGGTGCACCTGGTCGACAGCGTGGGTGTATTCAACCCCAAGCACACCGCTACGGCTGATCTGAAAGCCGGTGAAGTGGGCTTCATCATCGCCAGCATCAAGGACATTCATGGTGCGCCGGTGGGCGATACCCTGACCCTCAGTTCGACTCCTGACGTCGAAGTGCTGCCAGGCTTCAAGAAGATCCAGCCGCAGGTCTACGCGGGCCTGTTCCCGGTCAGCTCCGATGATTTCGAAGATTTCCGCGATGCCCTGCAGAAGCTGACCCTCAACGATTCGTCGCTGCAATATCTGCCGGAAAGCTCCGACGCACTGGGCTTCGGCTTCCGTTGCGGCTTCCTCGGCATGCTGCACATGGAGATCATCCAGGAGCGCCTGGAGCGCGAGTACGACCTGGATCTGATCACCACGGCGCCAAGCGTAATCTTCGAGGTCGTGCTCAAGACCGGTGAAACCATTTACGTGGACAACCCGTCGAAACTGCCGGATGTCTCATCGGTCGAGGATTTCCGCGAGCCGATCGTGCAGGCCACCATCCTGGTGCCGCAGGAGCACCTGGGTAACGTCATCACCCTGTGCATCGAGAAGCGTGGCGTACAGCGCGACATGCAATTCCTCGGTTCGCAGGTTCAGGTTCGCTACGACCTGCCGATGAACGAAGTGGTGCTCGACTTCTTCGACCGTCTGAAGTCGACCAGCCGTGGCTATGCTTCGCTGGACTATCACTTCGACCGTTACCAGTCGGCCAATCTGGTCAAGCTGGACGTGCTGATCAACGGCGACAAGGTCGATGCCCTGGCACTGATCGTGCACCGTGACAATGCCCACTACAAAGGGCGTGCATTGACCGAGAAGATGAAAGAGCTGATTCCTCGGCAGATGTTCGATGTGGCGATCCAGGCAGCCATTGGTGGCCAGATCGTTGCGCGTACCACTGTCAAGGCGCTGCGCAAGAACGTATTGGCCAAGTGCTACGGCGGTGACGTCAGCCGTAAGAAAAAGCTGCTGGAGAAGCAGAAGGCCGGTAAGAAACGCATGAAGCAGGTCGGCAACGTGGAAATTCCACAGGAAGCCTTCCTCGCTGTGCTCAGGTTGGATGGCTAAGGGTTTATGTCGATCAATTTCCCGCTCCTGTTGGTTATCGCCGTCGCCGTTTGTGGCTTCCTGGCTCTGATCGATCTGATTCTGCTGGCCCCGCGTCGCCGTGCGGCGATTGCGGCGTATCAGGGGCGGGTCGACGATCCTGAAGACAGGGTGCTGGAGCGCCTGAACAAGGAACCCTTGCTGGTCGAATACGGCAAGTCGTTCTTTCCGGTGCTGGCCATCGTGCTGGTGCTGCGTTCGTTTCTGGTCGAGCCGTTCCAGATTCCTTCGGGGTCGATGAAGCCGACACTGGAAGTGGGCGACTTCATTCTGGTCAACAAGTTTGCTTACGGCATTCGCCTGCCGGTGATCGACACCAAGGTCATCGAGGTGGATAACCCGCAGCGCGGTGATGTGATGGTATTCCGCTACCCCAGCGACCCTACCATCAACTACATCAAGCGTGTGGTCGGTCTGCCAGGCGACCAGATCCAGTACACCCAGGGCAAGCGTCTGTTGATCAATGGTGAGCCGGTGGCCGAGAAACTGATCGGCGAAGAAGCGGGCAGCCTGGGCAGCGCAACGCTCTATCAAGAGCGTCTGGGCCAGGTGGAACACACCATCCGCAAGGAAATGACCCGCATGCGCCGCGAGCCTGGCGGTGAATGGGTGGTGCCTGAAGGGCACTATTTCATGATGGGTGACAACCGTGACAACTCCAACGACAGCCGCTACTGGCGTGATCGTCATATCCCTCAGGAGCTGTGGGGCATGGTTCCCGACGACCATATCGTCGGCAAGGCCTTCGCCATCTGGATGAGCTGGCCGGAGCCCAAGCTCAGCAATCTGCCCAATTTCTCTCGTGTCGGCCTGATTCATTGAGCACTGGCGCGCTGTTCAACGCAGCGCCGCAGGCTATAAATAGTCTAGCCGTCAGGCTTTCCAACAAGACCGTTCATTGGGGATACACATGACTTTCGCGCGCTCGCAGCAGGGGCTTTCCATTCTGGGTTGGCTGGTGGTTCTGGCCGTGGTGGCGTTCTTCGCCAGTACTGCGTTCAAGGTACTGCCGCATTACCTGGATTATATGTCCATGGAGAAGATCATCACGTCGGTGGAAACCGACAAGGCGGCTGACGTGCGAACCCTCAACGAGTTTTACACCCATGTCAGCAAAGGTATGCAGGTCAACAACATTCGTGACCTGAACATGCGCGACGCTCTGCAGGTGAAGGTCGAGAACAACGAGTTCCTGGTTCACCTCAAATATGAAAAACGCGAGCCGCTGATCGAGAACCTCGATCTGGTGGTGAATTTCGACAAAGAATTTCGTGTACGGATGCCGTGAGTCCCAATTTGTCCCGCCTCGAGCGCCAGCTCGGATATAGCTTCAAGGATCAGGATCTGATGATCCTGGCCCTGACCCATCGCAGTTTCGCCGGTCGCAATAATGAGCGCCTGGAATTTCTCGGTGATGCCATCCTTAACTTCGTAGCCGGTGAGGCGCTGTTCCAGCGCTTCCCGCAGGCCCGTGAAGGCCAGTTGTCGCGCTTGCGCGCACGCTTGGTCAAAGGCGAAACCCTGGCCGTGCTGGCCCGTGGCTTCGAGCTGGGTGAGTACTTACGCCTGGGTTCTGGTGAGTTGAAAAGTGGTGGCTTTCGTCGTGAGTCGATCCTCGCCGATGCGCTCGAAGCGCTGATCGGCGCCATCTATCTGGATACCGGCATGGACGCGGCGCGTGAGCGTGTGCTGGCCTGGCTGAGCAATGAGCTCGACGGCCTGACGCTGGTCGATACCAACAAGGATCCGAAAACGCGCCTGCAGGAGTTCCTCCAGTCGCGCGCCTGCGAGCTGCCTCGTTACGAGGTTGTGGACATTCAGGGCGAGCCGCACTGCCGTACCTTCATGGTCGAGTGCCAGGTGGCCCTGCTCAATGAAAAGACCCTGGGCCAGGGCGGCAGCCGGCGTATCGCCGAGCAGGTCGCCGCGGCTGCGGCGCTGATCGCCCTCGGGGTGGAGAATGGCAATGACTGATGCACCTGTGACCCGTTGCGGCTATGTCGCCATCGTCGGCCGCCCCAACGTGGGTAAGTCGACGCTGCTCAACCACATCCTCGGGCAGAAGCTGGCGATCACCTCGCGCAAGCCGCAGACCACCCGCCACAACATGCTCGGGATCAAGACCGAGGGCGAGATCCAGGCCGTCTACGTCGATACGCCCGGCCTGCACAAGCACAACGACAAGGCACTCAACCGCTACATGAATCGCAGTGCCACCACTGCGCTGAAAGATGTCGATGTCGTGGTGTTCGTGGTCGATCGCATGCGCTGGACCGATGAGGATCAGTTGGTGCTGGAGAAGGTGCAGCACGTCAAATGCCCGATCCTGTTGGCGGTTAACAAGGCTGACCGCCTGGAAGACAAGAGTGAGCTGCTGCCGCACCTGAACTGGCTGGCCGAGCAACTGCCGCAAGCGGAGATCGTGCCGATCTCCGCGCTGCAGGGGCAGAACCTCGACACGCTGGAGAAGCTGGTCGGCGAGCGTCTGCCTGAGTCCGAGCATTTCTATCCCGAAGACCAGATCACCGATCGCTCCAGTCGCTTCCTGGCTGCCGAGCTGATTCGCGAGAAGATCATGCGTCAGCTCGGTGCCGAGCTGCCGTACCAGATCACCGTTGAGATCGAGGAGTTCAAGCAAGAAGGTCGCATCCTGCACATCCACGGTCTGATTCTGGTGGAGCGTGACGGGCAGAAGAAAATCATCATCGGCGACAAGGGCGAGCGCATCAAACGCATCGGCCAGGACGCGCGCAAGGACATGGAGACCATGTTCGACTCCAAGGTGATGCTCAACCTCTGGGTCAAGGTAAAAGGCGGCTGGTCCGACGACGAGCGTGCCCTGCGTTCACTGGGTTATCTGGATCTGTAGAGCGCGCTTCGCGCACTCTCTCATGGCCTTCTCCAGGCGGTTGCCATCTTCATGACTCACGCCGCCTACGTCCTGCACAGCCGTCCTTACAAGGAAAGCAGCGCCCTGGTGGATTTCTTCACCGCGCAGGGACGTGTGCGTGCGGTGCTGCGCGCGGCGCGCGGCAAGGTCGGCAGCATCGCCCGGCCTTTCGCACAGCTCGAACTGGAGCTGCGCGGACGTGGCGAGCTGAAGACCGTCGGCCGTCTGGAGAGCGCCGGTATCCCGTTGCTGTTGAGCGGCGAGGCGCTGTTCTCCGGGCTCTACCTCAACGAACTGCTGATTCGCTTGCTGCCGGCCGAAGACCCGCACCCCGTGATGCTCGAACACTATGGCCTGACCTTGCAGGCGCTGGCGGCCGGGCGGCCGCTGGAACCCTTGCTGCGTGCATTCGAATGGCGCCTGCTGGACGAGCTGGGCTATGGTTTCGCCCTGGATCGTGACCAGCATGACCAGCCCATCGAGCCGACGGCGCTGTATCGCTGGCAGCAGGACATCGGCCTGGTGCCGGTGGTACAACTGCAGCCCGGCGTGTTCCAGGGCCGCGAACTGCTGGCCATGGCCGAAGCTGACTGGCAAACGCCGGGTGCACTGGCTGCGGCCAAGCGCCTCATGCGCCAGGCGCTGGCACCCCATCTTGGTGGCAGGCCACTGGTCAGCCGCGAACTTTTCATGACGCTCAAGGAGTCCAAGCGTGACTGAGGCCAATCGTATTCTGCTCGGCGTGAACATCGACCACGTCGCCACCCTGCGCCAGGCTCGCGGCACGCGCTATCCGGATCCGGTCAAGGCTGCGCTGGACGCCGAAGAGGCCGGCGCCGATGGTATCACCGTGCACCTGCGCGAAGACCGCCGGCACATTCAGGATCGCGACGTGCGTGTGCTGGCCGATGTGCTGCAGACGCGGATGAATTTCGAGATGGGCGTCACCGATTTCATGCTCGGTTTCGCCGAGCAGATCCGTCCTGCGCATGTCTGCCTGGTGCCGGAAACCCGCCAGGAACTGACCACCGAAGGCGGCCTCGATGTGGCCGGTCAGGAGGCGCGCATCGCTGCGGCGGTGGAGCGTCTGACGCTGGCTGGTTGCGAGGTGTCGCTGTTCATCGATGCCGAAGAGCGGCAGATCGAAGCAGCCATGCGTGTCGGTGCTCCGGCCATCGAACTGCACACCGGTCGCTATGCCGATGCTCACACCGCGGAAGAAGCTGCGCATGAGCTTTCGCGCATTCGTGATGGCGTCATCTGCGGCCTGAACCACGGCCTGATCGTCAATGCCGGTCATGGACTGCACTACCACAACGCCGAAGCCGTGGCGGCGATTCCCGGTATCAACGAACTGAACATCGGCCACGCCATCGTCGCTCATGCCCTGTTCGTCGGTTTCAAGCAGGCCGTTGCCGAGATGAAGGCGTTGATCGTCGCGGCTGCCAATCGCGGCTAAACGTGGGCGCGCGGCTGTCTAAACGACTAACTGTTGGCCAGGCGGCAGCTCGTAGGGTGCGCTGTGTGCGCACCAGGCAGGCACTGCGATATTCCCGGTGCGCACGGCGCACCCTACTCAGCTCTGCGCGAACGCCTGAACCATCTGCCCGGCGAGTGCCTCGACGGCGTCGTTGCGTTGATGGCCGATAATCAGCTTGATGTGGTACTCGCCCAGCGGCGGTAGGCCTTGTTCCGCACCGAGCCGGCGCAGGGGTGGCCTGACCAGGCTGCGAGGGAAGGGCGCTATGGCCAGGTCGGCAGTCATCGCCGCTTCCTGGCCGGCGCACTGTTCGCACGAATAAGCGATACGGTACGCCAGTCCTTGCCGATCCAGCGCATCGAGGGCGGTACGGCGCCAGGCGCAGCCTGGGTTAGCCAGCGCCAGCGGCAGGGGCGAGCGCTGCATGGCCAGGCCGCCGTCGCGTCCGGCCCAGACCAGCTCTTCGGAATAGATCACGTCGCCGCGCGAATCATCCAGGCCGTCGTTGCCGGCGTTGATCAAGGTCAGATCCAGTTCGCCAGCATCCAGCTTGGCCACCAATTCCACACTGCGCCCGACGTTCACTTCGACCTCCACACCTGGGTGGCTGCGAGCGAACAGCATGAGTACGCCGGGTAGCACACGGTCGCCGATATCGTTCGGTGTGCCAAAGCGCACACGGCCGGTCAGCGTCGGGGTGAGAAAGCGGGCCACTGCCTCTTCGTTGAGCTTGAGCAGACGCCTGGCGTAACCCAGCAACAACTCGCCCTCGGCCGTCAGTTGCACGCGTCTGGCCTCGCGGGTGAACAGGCGCTGGCCCAGTGTTTCCTCCAGGCGCTTGATCTGCAGGCTGACGGCTGCGGTGCTGCGAAACACTTGTGCCGCGGTGCGGGTGAAGCTGCCGCTGTCGGCGATGGCGACGAAGGTGCGCAGCACGTCGCTTTCCAGAAGTGGCAGCGCGGTCGGGGCTGTCGAGTTCATAATTGTTAAATATTACTTAACTTAATGTTTTATATTTGTCGTTTGTTTGAACGATAGGCGCGTTTCATCCTGATCGCAAGCCCGGCACACGCCGGCAGCGAAACGGAGGAAATGCCATGAACAGTTCGAGCAAGCACGACAAGTCGCGCTCGGCCATGCCAGAGTTCTACATGCCGGCCATGTGGCCGCTGGATCTGCAGAACGCCATCGTCGACTGGGTTGGCGCCTGGTTCTGGCGTCGGCGCATGCGTCGCCTGCTGGCGCAGGACATCGAGGGAAGGATCCGCCTGGGCGGTGCCCGTGGCGTGGTGGAGCAGGGCGCCGGTGAACCGCTGCGGCTGATCGCACAGCGGCGTGCACGTTGGCTGCGGCCGTAGGGCGGGTGCAACCCGTCAATTGCAGTCTGGCGGGTTGCCCCGCCCTGCGAGACTCGCTGTCCTTAGGGCTTGCGCGCTACCAACACAGCGCGGGTTGGTGCCGGCAGGCCTTCGACGGTGCGGCTGTGGTCGGCCGGATCGAGGAACTCCGGCAGCGACTGGAAGCGCATCCACTCGGTGGCGCGCTGCTCCTCCACCGAGGTGGTGCTGACATCGACGCAGCGCACGTCCTCGAAACCGGCGCGGCGCAGCCAGCGCTCCAGCGCGGGTACCGAGGGCAGGAACCAGACGTTGCGCATCTGTGCGTAGCGGTCTTCCGGTACCAGCACCTGCTCGCTGTCGCCCTCGACCACCAGTGTTTCCAGCACCAGTTCGCCGCCCTTGACCAAGGCATCCTTGAGGTCGAGCAGGTGATCGATGGGCGAGCGACGGTGGTACAGCACGCCCATGGAGAACACCGTGTCGAAGCCTTGCAGTTTGGTCGGCAGCTCTTCGAAGGCCAGTGGCAGGTGCCACACCGGTTGCTCCGGCAGGTAGCGTTTCATCGCCAGGAACTGGCAGAGGAACAGCCAGTTGGGGTCGATACCGACCACGCTATCGGCGCCGGCGCCGAGCATGCGCCACATGTAGTAGCCGTTGCCGCAACCGACATCGAGGATGCGCTTGCCGGCCAGATCCAGGTGCGGTGCAACGCGCTGCCATTTCCAGTCCGAGCGCCATTCGGTGTCGATGTGTACGCCGAATAGCTCGAACGGCCCCTTGCGCCAGGGAATCAGGCCCTGCAGGGCGGTCTTCAATTGCGCACGGCTTGCCTCGTCGCAGGCACCGCCAAAGGCGAAGCGCTGAACCAGTTCCACCTCGCTCACCGACAGGTTCGGCAGCGCCTGCACGGCGCCATACCAGCGCGCCAGGTCGCCGTGACCGATGGCCAGCTTGGCATCGAGCTGGCCGGGTAGCTCACAAGCCCAGTCCTGCAGCGGAGTGCCAGCCAGTTGCGCCTGCAAGGCATCGAGATCCAGGTCGCGCATCATGGCAGGGCCACCAGCGAGGCGAAGTTCAGGCACTGGAACCAGGGCAGCACCTTGCTGAAACCGGCGGCCAGCAGGCGCTCGCGATGCTGTTCGAGACTGTCGGGCAGCATCACCTTCTCGATGGCACTGCGCTTCTGCGCGATTTCCAGTTCGCTGTAGCCGTTGGCGCGTTTGAAGGCGACGTGCAGTTCGGTGAGCAGGTCGTGCTCGGCGGCGTCCTCGAAACGCAGCTTCTCCGAGAGGATCAGCGCGCCACCGGGTAACAGGGCCTGGCGAATGCGGGTGAGCAGCTCCAGGCGCCGCTCCGGCGGGATGAACTGCAGGGTGAAGTTGAGCGTGACCAGTGAGGTGGGCTGCAGCTCGAGGGCGAGAATGTCGGCCTCGATCACCTCCACCGGCAGCAGCTCCTGGAACATGGCGTCCTGAGCATGCAGGTATTCGCTGCAGCGTGCGACCATGGCCGGCGAGTTGTCCACGGCGATCACCTTGCAGCCATCGACGCGCACGTGGCGGCGCAGGGCCTGAGTCACCGCGCCGAGCGAAGCGCCGAGGTCGTACAGGGTGGTCTGCGGTTGGGCGAACTGGCCGGCAAGTACGCCGATGTTCTCGACGATGGTCGGGTAACCAGGTACCGAGCGCTTGATCATGTCGGGAAACACCCGCACCACGTCCTCGTTGAAGACGAAATCGGGCACCTCGGGCAGAGGCTGGGCGAATAGACGATCAGGTTCTTGGCTCACGGCAGTCGCAACGGATAGCAGAAAAGGCCGGCATTTTAGGCTTTGTACGAAAAGTCGTCGAGCGATGGTCAGGCGAGGCAAAAACGGGTGAGGAAGCGGAGTTTACGAGTTGTAAATGAGCATGACTCGCTGCGCTCGCCCTCCGGGCCGCGCTGAAGCGCGTTAGCCGTAAGCGGCTTGCCGAACCAGTTTTTAACGAAGCATCACCGAGCGCAGGCACTTTTCGTACAAAGCCTGGCCAAGTGCGGGCAATAGTCAGGGTTTTTCCGACTGCTCGCCGGGGCGATCAAACCTGGGTGCGTTGAAAGGCTGAGGCGGTGATTCCCCACTGGCCGAGCCAGTAGGTAAGGATGATGGCGTAGGGTGCGGCGTCGAAACTGGCGACGAAGCGGTCGATGCCGATCAGGCTGTCGGACAGCACGAAGAGGACGGCGCCGCCGGCGGCGAGCCAGGTTGAGCGTGGCTGCAGAGCCGGGTGCCCGATACGGGCCAGGGCGCGCCAGAGCATCAGACAAATCGCGGTGGCATAGCAGGCCACAGGAATCAGCAGCTCGCCCAGGCCGCTGCTGGCCAGTATGGCGAACATCGCGCCACCGGCGATCAGCGCAAGCAGCAGGGCGGGCAGGGCAGGTTGGCGGCTGTCGGAGACGTAGGCGCGCAGGTAGGCCAGGTGGCCGAGCAGGAAGGCGCCGAGGCCGAACACGAACAGGTCGCCGGGCCAGTCCAGCAGAATGTCACCGGCCAGGGAGAACAGCAGGCCGATGCCGATCCAGCGCCGGTAGGTGCCGGCCGGCGCCTGGTGCAGCCATAGGAGCAGGGCGATCACTGGGATGCCCTTGGTCAGCAGGCTGAGCTGCGTATCGCCGGTGATCCGGCCGTAGAGAAATACCGCAGCACCTGCCAGACCGAGCAGCAACCAACGCATAGCAAGACTCCCTTCGTGATTGGAATGGCGCGACTATGCCCAGCGACCGGATGGCTGCCAATGCGAGGGGTGCCAAATCGAGGGGCGGATCGTGCCGCCACTCGACGCCATCGGCAGTATTGGGCAACGTATGTGTTCGTTCAGGAGAAGCGCATGTCGATATCGCCACCTGTCACCGAGCTGATCGAGCGGCTGTACCGCGAAGAGTCTCGTCGTGTACTCGCCACCCTGATTCGCCTGCTCGGCGATTTCGACCTGGCCGAAGAGGCGCTGCACGAGGCGTTTCGCAGTGCGGTAGAGCAGTGGCCGCGCGAGGGCGTACCGGACAATCCGCGTGCCTGGCTGGTGTCTGCCGGGCGTTTTCGTGCCATCGACAGCCTGCGTCGGCAGCGCCGCTTTCAGCCGCTCGATGATCAGGTCGAGTTGTCGGACGAGCGCGGCGCCGAGGAGGGCGAGCTACTCGAGGACGACCGCCTGCGCCTGATCTTCACCTGCTGCCATCCTGCGCTGTCCAGCGATGCCCAGGTGGCGCTGACCCTGCGCGAGGTGTGCGACCTGAGCACCGAAGAGATCGCCCGCGCCTTTCTCTCCAGCCCCTCGACCCTGGCGCAGCGCATCGTGCGGGCCAAGGCGAAGATTCGCGATGCGCGCATCCCTTACGAAGTGCCGGGGCGCAGCGAACTGCCCGAACGCCTGGAGGCGGTGTTGCGGGTGGTCTATCTGGTATTCAACGAAGGCTATTTCGCCAGCTCCGGTGAATCGCTGACCCGCAGCCAGCTGTCCGACGAGGCGATTCGCCTAGGCCGCTTGCTGCTGGAGTTGCTGCCCGAGCCGGAGGTGCAGGGGTTGCTGGCGCTGATGCTGCTGCACGAATCGCGTCGTGCGGCACGCAGCGGGGTCGATGGCGAGGTGATTCTGCTGGAGGCTCAGGATCGCAACCTGTGGAACCGCGAGCTGATCGCCGAAGGCGAGGCCCTGGTCTTGCAGGCGCTGCATTCACGGCGTTTCGGCCCTTACAGCCTGCAGGCGGCGATTGCCGCGGTGCATGCCGAGGCGGACAGTCTGGAGCAAACCGATTGGATGCAGATCGTCGGCCTGTACGACGAGCTGCTGCGCCTGAATCCGTCGCCGGTGATCGAACTCAACCGCGCCGTGGCGCTGGCCATGCGTGATGGGCCTGAGACCGGGCTGGAGCAGGTCGACCGTCTACTGGCCAAGGGAGAGTTGGAAGGCTACCACCTGGCCCATGCAGCGCGGGCCGACCTGCTGCGCCGGCTGGGCCGCCGTGAGCAGGCGCTGGTTGCCTATCGCCAGGCCCTGACGCTGGCGCAGCAGGGCCCGGATCGGCAGTTTCTGCAGAAGAGGCTGGAGGAGTTGGGTGACGAACCGTAGTGTGAACGTTCACCTTTCCTGGGTTGACCAGTTTCCAACTTGCCGCTTGATAAGAATCTGTTCCTTACTCATAGGTTAGCACCAGTCAATGCTTGCAATGTCATTGCGATAGTGTGAAAACACGCCAGTTTTTTTATGCCAGGCAGCGGCGCGGGGGGCGGACTCGGAGTATCGTGGCGAGCATTCAAACAATGATCTGCAGCCCGGATGCCGCTCTTGATGAAATCTCTGCGCCAGTTCGCTCTTGCCTCCCTGTTCGTTGCCCCCTGCCTGGTGGTTGCCGCCCCTTCCATTGATGACAAATCGGCTTTTATCGCCGATCTGGTCAAGCGCATGACCCTGGAGGAGAAGGTCGGTCAACTGCGCCTGATCAGCATCGGCGGCGATATGCCGCGTGAGCGCATCCGTGAGGAGATGGCCGCCGGCCGTATCGGCGCCACGTTCAACTCGGTTGTGCGGCCGGAGAACCGCCCGATGCAGGAGGCTGCAATGCGCAGCCGCCTGGGCATTCCGGTGTTCTTCGCCTACGACATCATTCACGGCCATCGCACCACCTTCCCGATTGGTCTGGGGCTGGCCTCGAGCTGGGACATCCCGGCCATCGAGAACAGTGCTCGAGTCGCAGCCTTCGAGGCCAGTGCCGATGGCCTGGACATGACCTTCGCGCCGACCGTGGATATTTCCCGCGATCCGCGCTGGGGCCGCACTTCTGAAGGTTTTGGCGAGGATCCCTACCTGGTCTCACGCATCGCCACGGCCATGGTGCATGGTTTCCAGGGCAAGGATCCCAGCGATCCGCAGCGCATCATGGCCAGCGTCAAGCACTTCGCCCTTTACGGCGCGGTGGAGGGCGGACGCGACTATAACGTGGTCGACATGAGCCCGATGCGCATGTACCAGGACTACCTGCCGCCCTACCGTGCGGCCATCGACGCGGGCGCCGGTGGTGTGATGGTGGCGCTGAACGCCATCAATGGTGTGCCGGCCTCGGCCAACACCTGGCTGCTGCGCGACCTGCTGCGCCGTGACTGGGGCTTCAAGGGAGTGGCGCTGAGCGACCACGGTGCGATCACCGAACTGATGCGCCATGGCGTGGCCGCTGATGGTCGCGAGGCTGCGCGCCTGGCGATTACCGCCGGTGTTGGTATGAGCATGGCTGACACGCTGTACGATCAGGAGCTGCCAGCTTTGGTGCGCAGCGGCGCAGTACCGCAGAGTGTGCTGGATGAGGCAGTTACCCACGTACTCATTACCAAGTACGACCTGGGTTTGTTCCATGATCCGTTCCGCCGCATCGGCCGCGCCGAGGACGATCCGGCCGACGTCAACGCCGAAAGTCGCCTGCACCGTGCCGATGCGCGGGCCATGGCGCGTGATTCACTGGTGCTGCTGGAAAACCATGGCGACACCCTGCCATTGAGCAAGACCAAGACCGTCGCCCTGATCGGTCCGCTGGCCGATTCGCCGGTGGACATGCTTGGCAGCTGGTCTGCCGTCGGCGTGGCCGAGCAGGCCGTCACGCTGCGCAAAGGTATGGAGGCGGCGCTCAAGGGCCAGGGCAAGCTGCTTTACGCGGTGGGCGCGAACGTCACCGACGATGCTCATGTGATCAACTATCTGAACCAACTCAACTGGGATCGCCCGGAGGTGGTGCTGGACAAGCGCACGCCGCAAGCGATGTTGGAGGAAGCCGTGCGCGTCGCGGCGCAGGCTGACGTTATCGTCGCTGCCGTCGGCGAGGCGCGTGGCATGTCGCATGAGTCGTCCAGCCGCACCCGTCTGGATCTGCCTGACAGCCAGCAGGCCCTGCTGCGTGCGCTCAAGGCCACCGGCAAGCCGCTGGTGCTGGTGTTGATGAACGGGCGACCGCTGGCGCTGAGCTGGGAGAAGGAAAACGCCGACGCGATTCTGGAAACCTGGTACAGCGGCATCGAGGGTGGCCACGCCATCGCCGATGTGCTGTTCGGCGAGCACAACCCCTCGGGTAAGCTGCCGATCACCTTCCCGCGTTCGGTTGGGCAGATTCCGACCTACTACAATCATCTGCGTGTGGGACGACCGTACACGCCAGGGACACCGGGCAACTACACTTCCCAGTATTTCGAGGAGCCCAATGGCCCGCTGTATCCATTCGGCTATGGTTTGAGCTATAGCGATTTCCGCTTGTCTGCTCCAAAGCTGTCCGCCGAGCGCATGGGGCCAGAGGAGAAAATTCGCGTCAGCGTTACGCTTAAGAACGTCGGGCCACGAGCTGGCGCCACCGTGGTGCAGCTGTATCTGCACGACGAGGCCGCCTCGGTGATCCGGCCGGTGAAGGAACTCAAGGATTTCCGCAGGGTCAAGCTTGAGTCTGGTGAGGCTCGCGAGCTGCATTTCGAGATCGATGAAAGCATGCTGCGTTTCTACAACGCTAGCCTGCAGCAGGTCAGCGAGCCAGGCGCCTTCCGCGTTCAGCTAGGGCTGGATTCGGAGACCGTGCAGGAAGCACGTTTTGAATTGCTGCCACGCCAGTGAAGGGGTGGCTCTAGGAGGCGAAAATATACTCGCGCGGGTACCTTTGCCAGACTTCACGATCTGGTAATAATGCGCAGAAAGAATCCGCGCATGCGGGGACGTCTCCGCTCGGTTGGCTGTCTGCATTGCGCTCGCGTTGTCGTTGCATCATTCGCCTGATTTGAATTCCGTGTAGCGGTTGCCCGTGGGGTAGCTGCTGCACGTCAATACGTGTCGCCTTGGAGGCTGTGTGTCGATGAGTCGTTGTTCTGGAGCCCGTATGGGCAAGGCCGGCAAGCTGGCCCTCTGTGTGCTCCCTCTGCTGTTCGCTGCCCAGAGTTGGGCCTTCGATCTGGATGATGTGGCGGTCAAGGCCAAGGCCCTTGCCGCCGAAGGCTATAGCGCGCCACAAAGCCGTTTGCCGGCATCGTTGCGCGAGCTGCCATTTGCTGGCTACCAGAAAGTTCGTTTCCTTGAAGAAAAGGCGCACTGGCGTGACGGCAAGACGCCGTTCCAGCTGTACTTCTTCCACCAGGGCATGCACTTCGACGTACCGGTTAAGATCAACGAAGTGACCGCCGAAGGTACTCATGAGATCAAATACGATCCGTCGATGTTCGACTTCGGCGATCTCAATCTGAATCCGGATGATCTTAAAGGTCTGGGTTTCGCTGGCTTCAAGGTCATCAATGAGATCAACGCCGATGGCAGGCATGACGAAGTGATGAGCGTGCTCGGCGCCAGCTACTTTCGCATCGTCGGCAAGGGGCAGGTGTTCGGCCTCTCCGCCCGTGGCCTGGCGATCGACACGGCGTTGCCCTCTGGTGAGGAGTTCCCGCGTTTCAGTGAGTTCTGGATCGAGAAGCCGCAACCGGATCGCCGCAGCCTGGTGATCTATGCGCTGCTTGACTCGCCGCGTGCCACTGGTGCCTATCGGATGGAAATCAAGCCGGGCCGTGACAGCGTGCTCGACGTGCAATCGAAGGTGTACCTGCGCGAAAACGTCGAGAAGCTTGGCATTGCGCCGCTGACCAGCATGTTCCTGTTCGGTGCCAACCAGCCTTGGCCGCGCCCGAACTATCGTCCTCAACTGCACGACTCCGATGGTCTGGCGATCCATGCCGGCAATGGCGAGTGGATCTGGCGTCCGCTGAATAACCCGCAGCGCCTCAACGTCAGCAGCTACCGTATCGACAACCCGCGTGGCTTTGGCCTGATGCAGCGTGGTCGTGACTTCAACCAGTACCAGGATCTCGACGATCGCTACGAGCTGCGCCCGAGCGGTTGGGTGGAAACCGTCGGTGACTGGGGGGCCGGTCACGTCGAGTTGGTGGAGATTCCTACGCCGGACGAAACCAATGACAACATCGTCGCCCTGTGGCGCCCGGACAAGCTGCCGGCTCAGGGGGAGTCGCTGGATGTCGCCTATCGCCTACACTTCAGCCGTGACGATGCCAAGCTGCACGATCCGCAACTGGCTATGGTCAGCCAGACCCGTCTGTCCGAGGGTGATATCAAGCAGGCCAATCTGATTCGTCAGGCAGATGGCAGTACCGCGCTGGTGGTCGATTTCGTTGGTAAGGAACTGGCCAAGCGCTCGCCCGATGCAGCGCCGACCGCGCAGGTCAGTGTTGATGGCAACGCCGAGTTGCTGGAAGAGAGCCTGCGTTACAACCCGGTGAGCAAGGGCTGGCGCCTGACCCTGCGGATCAAGGTCAAGAACTCGGCGCAGCCGGTGGAGATGCGTGCCGCCCTGGTCGAGGATGGCAAGCCTTTGTCGGAAACCTGGAGCTATCAGCTGCCTTCCCATGAATAACTCCCTCGACGCTACACAGATCCAGGATTATCTCGATGAGCTGCCGCTCGATCAGGAGCGGCAACAGGCGTTGGCCCATCGCTTGGAGTTGGAGGGCGGTGATCTCGCCGCGTTGCACCGGGCTCTGCAGGAGCAGGAGCACGGTGTTGCCGAGCCACTAGAAGAAACCCGTGAGATGCTCGACTCGGTGCCAGCGCGCCTGGCACTGGGCTGGCCGGACGCTGTCGAGCGTGGCTGCCGTATCGTGCAGGATCACCAGGGCCGCCCGACCATCGATTCCACGCCGCCGATCACCCGCACGCGCATGGTTCCGGAGCCCTGGCAGATCAATATCCTGAGTCGCGGCTGGTCGCGTCTCAAGGGTAAGAAGACGGCGCCGCGGCCGCGTACGCGTGAGCCCGAAGCCTTCAGCGAAGCGCACTGGCGGCGTGTCGCCGCCGTGCGACGCAGCGCCCTATTGGTGCTGATGCTGGTGCAGACGGTGGTCGCCACCTGGTACATGAAATCGGTGCTGCCTTACCAGGGCTGGTCGCTGGTCGACCTGGGCCTGGTGTTCGAGCAACCCTGGCTGGAGTCGGCGCGGCAGATTCTGCCGTACGTGGTGCAGACCAGCATCCTGGCGTTGTTCGCCCTGTTGTTCTGCTGGGTGTCGATGGGCTTCTGGACGGCGCTGATGGGCTTCTTCCAGTTGCTCAAGGGGCGTGACCGCTACAGCATTTCGGCCAGCAGCTGCGGTGACGAGCCGATCTCGCCGCGGGCGCGCACCGCGCTGGTCATGCCGATCGCCAACGAGCACGTGCCGCGTGTATTCGCCGGCCTGCGCGCGACCTTCGAGTCGCTCAAGGCCACCGGGCAACTCGAGCACTTCGATTTCTTCGTCCTCAGCGACAGTAACGATCCGGACATCTGCGTCGCCGAACAGCAGGCCTGGATGGAGCTGTGCCGCGAGGTCGAGGGCTTCGGCCACATTTTCTACCGCCGCCGTCGGCGCCGGGTGAAGCGCAAGAGCGGCAACATCGACGACTTCTGCCGTCGTTGGGGCAGCAACTACCGCTATATGGTGGTGCTCGATGCCGACAGCGTGATGAGTGGCGAATGCCTGACGCGCCTGGTGCGCCTGATGGAAGCCAACCCGGGCGCCGGCATCATCCAGACCGCGCCCAAGGCGTCCGGCATGGACACTCTGTACGCGCGCCTGCAGCAGTTCGCCACCAGCGTCTACGGGCCACTGTTCACCGCGGGGCTCAACTTCTGGCAGCTGGGTGAGTCGCACTACTGGGGCCACAACGCGATCATTCGCGTCAAACCCTTCATCGAGCACTGCGCGCTGGCGCCTTTGCCGGGCACCGGTTCCTTCGCCGGGGCGATCCTGTCCCACGACTTCGTCGAAGCCGCGCTGATGCGACGCGCCGGCTGGGGTGTGTGGATCGCCTACGACCTGCCGGGCAGCTATGAAGAGCTGCCGCCGAACCTGCTCGACGAGCTCAAGCGTGATCGCCGCTGGTGCCAGGGTAACCTGATGAACTTCCGTCTGTTCCTCGTGCGCGGCATGCACGCGGTGCACCGCGTGGTGTTCCTCACCGGCGTGATGTCCTATCTGTCGGCTCCGCTGTGGCTGCTGTTCCTGCTGCTGTCCACCGGCCTGCTGGCGATTCATACGCTGATGGTGCCGGAGTACTTCCTGCAGCCCAATCAGCTTTACCCGCTATGGCCACGTTGGCAGCCGGAGCAGGCCATCGCGCTGTTCTCCGCGACCATGACCCTGCTGTTCCTGCCCAAGCTGCTCAGCGTACTGCTGATCTGGATCAAGGGCGCCGACGCTTATGGCGGCCGTCTGCGGGTGTTGCTGTCGATGTTGCTGGAGGCGTCCTGTTCGGTTCTGCTGGCACCGGTACGCATGTTGTTCCACAGCCTGTTCGTGACGGCCGCCTTCCTTGGCTGGTCGGTGCAGTGGAATTCGCCACAGCGTGTCGATGATTCGACGCCCTGGAGCGAAGCCTTCCGCCGCCATGGCACCCAGGTGCTGCTGGGGATCGGCTGGACTGCGCTGGTTGCGTGGCTCGATCCGGATTTCCTCTGGTGGCTGGCGCCGATCGTTGTGTCGCTGATTCTCTCGCCGGTGGTGTCGGTGCTGACCAGCCGAACCACACCGGGGCTGGCGGCCCGACGCAGCAAGCTGTTCGTGATTCCGGAAGAGCACAAGATTCCGCTTGAACTGAGCAACACCTCTGCGTACGAGCAACTGAACAGCGCGCGGGCGCTGCGCAAGGGCTTCCTGCGTGCCGTGGTCGATCCGTTGTACAACGCCCTGGTCTGCGCCATGGCCCGTGCCCGCCACGCCAAGGTGGTGCCGGCTGCCGAAGCATTGCGCGAGGCGCGTATCGAGGAAATCCTCAATGCCGGGCCTGAGGGCAAGGTCGAGGCAACCCGCTGGCGACTGCTCAACGATCCTGACGGCATGGCGCGGCTGCATGCGCGCATCTGGCAGGAGCCGCAATACCACGCCTGGCGCGAAGCGCTGCGCGACGCCTGATCATCCGGCACGTCCTCGTTTTCACGGGTGCGTGCCGTGATGCCTTTCTGACATCCTTGCTAACATCTCTCTTGCTCATGATTTGAGTCGGCGCGGCACCATTGGCTCTGGGACGGGTCTTTCGCACCGATAGCGGCATGAAGCCGCGTAGATTTCATTGATGACATTGGAGAGGAACCGTGATGTCGAACCTGCATGATTCTGCACAGCGCTATGGCGCCGTTACGCGCCTGCTGCACTGGGGTATGGCCGTTCTGCTCGGCTGGCAATTCGTGACCGTGCTCGCGCACACACTGGTAGAGGACAGCGCCCTGGATAAATTCGCCTGGGGTACGCACAAGGCCACCGGCCTGCTGCTGATGGTGCTGGTGGTGATTCGCCTATTGTGGGCGCTGTACAACAGCGGCCGGCGCCCGGCAGCGGTCAGCAGCCTGGCGCGCTTTGGTCACCTGGCGCTGTATGGACTCATGTTCGTGATTCCCTTCATTGCGTTGCTGCGCCAGTACGGTTCGGGACGCGAGTTCGTCGCCTTCGGCATGACCATCATGCCCGGCTTCAGCGATGGCAAGATCGAGTGGATGATTGCCCTGGCCAGCCTGCTGCACGGCAACCTCGGCTGGCTGCTGCTGTTCATGGTGATCGGCCATGCGGCGATGGCTTTCGTCCATCGCCGTCAGAGTGGTGAAGACGTGCTGGCGCGCATGATCGGTCGTTGAGTTGGCCGGCTATAGCGAATGTATTACACGCTATGGCGGTAAGCACCGCTTTTGCCGCACCGGCCTGAGCAGTAATCTACACACATCCCCTGCAGCGATGGAGTGCTGAGGATCAAGGACGATGACCAGGCCATGAATGGCCACCGACAGGATGTCGGATGGTTGGGAGGAAACCCGCTTCGGCGGGTTTTTTGTTGCCTGCAATTTTTCACGGCAAGCGTTCGGGCGTGCAGGCGATGCCAAAGGATGTTCCCGATGCTCTTGTCTGGCCGGCAAAAGCTCAGCCCAGTGTCAGGCGATTTCGACCGGACTGTTTGGCCTGATAGAGCAGGCCGTCGACTCGGCGATACAGCTCCTCACTGCTTTCGCCATCCATGGCCAGGTGCGCGCCAATGCTCACGGTGAGCTGGTTGGCCGTCGGTGAGGCGGCGTGGGCAATGTTCAGGGAGGCCAATTCGCTGTGCAGCGCTTCTCCGAGCGCTCGCACCTGCTCAGCGTCGCAGCCGTACAGCAGTAGGGCGAACTCTTCTCCGCCCAGGCGTACTGCCATGTCCATGGGGCGACGAGCGAAATGCTGCAGTAGTCGGCCGACCTGGCGTAGCGCATCGTCGCCGGCTTGATGTCCGTAGTGATCGTTGAAGCGCTTGAAATGATCGATGTCGAGCATCAACAGCGCGACCTTGGCTGACTCCCGTCGCCCCTGGAGCAGGGCGAGATCCAGGTGCTGAGTAAAGCTGCGGCGGTTGTGCAAGGCCGTGAGCGGATCGTGATTGGCTTGCCAGTCCAGCAGTTGCAGCAACAGAAATTGCTCGCGCTGGGTGTGATCCCTGACATAGGCGCCCATTGCACAGATCAGCAGTGCCAGGCTGAAGATGAAGCACAGGCGCAGGTGATCGACCTGTTGCGTCTCCGTTAATAACCACAGACCTGGTATCACGACCAGGGGCAGGCTGGCCGCTGCCAGCAGCAGATTGCCGCGAAACGACAGGCCGAGGGGAAAGAACAGGGTGATGGCCATCAGCAGCAGCACGCTGTTGGAGATGTGGACGTCTAGATTCTGGTAGAGAACGACCGTTAGCGTGGTGCCCAGCACCAGGCTCAGCAGGGTGACGGTTACCACGTTCGGGCCGTAGTGCCCCCGGCTGCCGTTGAGCAGCTGCAGGGCGAGGAGGCCGAGCATGAGGATGATCGCGCCGCGCACCAGCAGCAGGCTCCAGAGCGCTGCCGGGTAGTCAGGGAAGCGTTGCCACAGATCTAGGCGCAGTACGTCGACAAAGGTGAAGACCATCCATATGCCGAGCCCCAGGAGTACGGCGACTTTCTGGTAGCGCGCCTGCACCTGGCTGATGTATTGGCGATATTCCGGTTCCAGCTGCTGGCTGAAGCGCAAGAAACGAAAACCGCGGTGCAACTGTTCGGCATAGCGATTTTCAGGGAGCGAACGGAGAGCTTCCGGGGCTGAATGCATGACGACTCCTTGTTTCCCTGAGCATAAGGGGCTCGGCAGGATCGTCAATCGGTAACGCTATAGCAAATCTCCTACACGTACTGGCGCCAACCGCTGCTATGTCTGCCTAGGCCCGATCATTAATCTATACACATCCCCTGCAGCGACGGATCGCTGAGGATCAAGGACGATGACCAGGCCAGGATTGGCCACCGACAGGATGTCGGATGGTTGGGAAGAAACCCGCTTCGGCGGGTTTTTTGTTGCCTGCATTTTCCCTGCTACCCCTTTCCTTCGGCGGCACAGCTGGGGCGGGTATCAGCCCTGATTCGGCTCTTGCAGGCGCCACCAGTGGGGGCGGCTGGAAACATGGGAGTGGTACTGCGGCATCAGTGTCTTGCGCTTGGGAGTGTCGAACACACCCACGGCGATGGCTAGTGTCGGCTCGTCGTCGATGGCGCCGATGGTGCTGCCGCATACCGGGCAGAACGCCCGGCTCGACCACTCCGATGAGCGCCAGGTGGCCGGTGCTCCGCCCGGGCCTGTCCACTCGACTTGGTCGATGGCGAACTCCACCCAGGCCTGGGTCAAGGCTCCGGAGTGACGCTGGCATGTTCGGCATGAGCAGGTATGTGGCCGGAGCACCTGACCTTTGGCGGCGAAGCGGATGTGGCCGCACAGGCAGCCGCCTTCGTGAATCTTCATGGTTGCCATCGCAGTGCCTCCTTCCCCTGGTCGAACCAGCAATGTGCGGCCGGTTTCCGTGTGGCGAAGTGAACCACAGCCGGCAGGTGCGATCACCTGTCGCCGCGCAGGAAGGCGCAAAGAGCCAGCAGGGGCAATCCGGCGGCCAGCAGGGCCGTGCCTGACCAACCGAAGCGCTCGTAGACCGGGCTGGCCAGCGCCGAGCCGATGGCGCCACCGACGAAGATGCTGGTCATGTACAGCGCATTGAGGCGGGCTCGGCTCTGCGGCTCTAGGGCGTAGATGCTGCGTTGACCCAGCACCATGCTCATCTGCACCGCGAAATCCAGGACGATGGCGGTGACGATCAGCCCGACCCAGCCCAGCCCGGTGTTCAACAGGTTGGGGGCGAAGGCCAGTGGCGCCAGGATCAGCGCCACCAGGCTGGCGCGCCAGGTGTGGCCGGCATCGGCCAGGCGCCCGGCGATGGGCGCCGCCACTGCGCCGATGGCGCCGGCGAGGGCGAACAGGGCGATGTCCTGTTGGCTCAATCCCAGGTGACGCGACAGTTCCAGCGGCGCCACAGTCCAGAACAGGCTGAAGCTGGCGAACATCAGTCCCTGATAAAGCGCACGGCGGCGCAGTGTTGGGTAGCGGCGCAGCAGGTGGATGAGCGAAGCCAGCAGTTGCCCGTAACTGGCGCGGTGGCTGGGGGCGTGGCGCGGGATGGTGGTGGCGATCACCAGTGTAATCAGCAGCATCAGGCCGGCAGCCATCAGGTACACCGCGCGCCAACCGAGCTCGCCAGCCACCAGACTGGCCAGCGGCCGCGCCAGCAGGATGCCCAGCAACAGGCCGCTCATGATGTTGCCCACGACGCGGCCCCGGCTGGCTTCCGGTGCCAGGTTGGCCGCCAGAGGAATCAGCATCTGCACCGAGACCGAGCTGAGGCCGATCAGTAGTGCCAGACCGAGAAACAGATCCGGCTGATTCGCGAAGGCGGCCGCCAGCAGGCAGAGCAGGGCGGCCGCGGTGGTGATCAGCATCAGCCGACGGCTTTCCAGCAGGTCGGCAAGCGGTACCAGAAACAGCAGCCCGAGGGCATAGCCGATCTGCGTCAGCGAAACGATCAGGCTGGCGCGCTCGGCGCTGAGGCCGACATCCGGGGCGATCAGCTCGATGATCGGCTGGGCGTAGTAGAGGTTGGCGACGATGGCGCCGCAGCACAGGGCGAACAGCAGCACCAATGCCTGCGGCAGGGCTGGCGACTCGCTCGTGAGTGAGGAGGTCTGGCTAGTCATGATGGGATCTCGATGAGAGGAAGCGACAGGCGCAAGGTTAGGCAGGTAACGCCAAGCGGAGAATCCGTCGAACCGGCAACGCTGCGTTGCGCGCCGTGCAAAGGCGCTTAGTCCCGCAGCAATCCCTGGAGAAACTCGCTGAACGCGGCGATGCGCTTCGAACCCCGGTGGTTCGGCAGGTACAGCAGGTGGATGGTGCCTTCGTGAGGGCCGGGGGCAACTTCATAGTCGGGCAGCAGGCGCTGCAGCTTGCCACTATCCACATCGTCGCGTACCAGCCAGTCCGACAGTAGCGCGATGCCCTGACCATCCAGCGCCGCCTGACGCAGGATATCGGCGTTGTTGCTGCGCAGGCGCCCGCTGATCGGCACCTGCAGCGTCGTGCCCTGCTGCTCGAAACGCCAATAGTTCGCCGGGCTGCCATAGTCGTATTGCAGGCAGGCGTGCGCCTGGAGGGCATCCGGATGGGCGATGGTGGAGGTGCGCCCCAGGTACTGCGGGCTTGCCACCAGCCAACGCCTGAAACTACCAACGCGCTGGCTGACCACGTCGTCGCTGACGATGGACGAGCCCAGGCGTAGCGCCAGGTCGACCCGTTCGCTAAGCAGGTCGACCACCTCATCGGTCACGCGCAGCGTCAGCTCCAGGTGCGGGTGTCGCTCCAGCAGTTCGCCCAGGCGCGGAGCGATGATGCGCCGGGCGAACTCCACCGGCACGCTCACTGCGAGCCTGCCACGCACCTCTTCGCCATTGTCGGCCACGGCAGCATCGGCTTCGTCGAGAGCGTCGAGGATGGCCAGGGCGCGTTCGAAATACTCACGTCCAGCCTCGCTGACGCTGATCTGCCGCGTATTGCGGTTGAGCAGCACGCAGCCCAGCTCTTGCTCCAGGGCGTTGACCGCGCGGGTTACCGATGAGGTGGCCAGGCCCAGTTGCCGCGCTGCAGCGGAAAAACCTCCGCAGCGGACGGTGGCGACGAAGGTGCGCAGAGCCAGCAGTTTGTCCATGGGAACGCCTGAAGTGCCGATCAGCCTGAAGCTTGCGCGATTGGCCGGCTCGCTGCCAAGCACTGCGTGGCGCCCTGGGCCTTGCGCGTGTACCACAGTACCCGGCTCACACCGCGGGTAATGGCCACGTAGGCCAGGCGTCTGGCTTCGTCCTGCATGGCCTGGTCGTAGCTACCGGCGAAGAAGCCGCATTGGGCGTAGAGCGCGTTGCGCAGCGGGTGTTTGTCCACGGGCAGGCAGTCGTCGAGGATGATTGCCACTTCGGCCTGCAGGCCCTTGGCGCGGTGGATGGTCATGGTTCTGACCGGCAGCGCCTTATCCAGCTGTGCGCGCACCTGCTGCAACGGCTCGTTGCGTCGGCTGAGCAGCAGCACGGCGGTACGATCCGCGTTGGGACGCTGGCTGACGTGCTGGCACTGCGCGCTGATTTCCTTGAGCAGCGTCGGCAGGCCGCTGGCCAGGTCGAAGCGCTGGATCAGCCTGACACCATGGTCGCCCGGCTGCATCGCCTTGGCCGCGACGCAGGTCTTGGCCTGCTTGTTGTGCACCTCGGCCAGCACCTTCTCGCCGTCACGGATCACCGGCTCGATGCTGCGGTAATTGGTGCTCAGCAGCAGGGTGGTGCTCTTGCCGCGCCCCCGGCTGGGGAAGTGACGGTCGAAGTCGATGAACAGCTCCGGCGAGCTGCCACGCCAGCCGTAGATCGATTGCCAGTCATCACCGATGGCCATCAGGCTGATGCGTTCGCCCGCTGCGTGCAGGCGACGGTGTACTGCCTGCAGCCACAGCACGATCTGTGGCGAGATGTCCTGGAATTCGTCGATCAGCAAGTGACTCAAGGCGAGCAGGGCGGGGCCGGATTTGCCACCGTCGCTGCTCAGGCGCTCGCTCAGCTGCGCGAAGGCACCGTTGAAACTGATCAGCCCCTGGCTGTGCAGCAGCGCACTGAAGTGCTGGTGAAAGCGCTGCATGGCCTCGATGAAATCACGCTCGCGGGGGCCGCAGTCCAGCGCTTTCACGTCCAGACGCTCGAGACGAGTCCCCAGACTCTCGGCGAAATCGATCTGCCCGTGCAGCAACTCGAACAGCGGCAGAGCGGCGAATTCACCGGGCAGCTTGCAGGCGTCCAGTGGTGCCTTGGCCTTGCCCTGTGGCGGCTCCTCGGGCGCCGGTAGCTTGAGCAGGCGGTGAGTCAGGGCGCGAAAGCGCGCATCGTCGGCGTAGGCGTTCTGGTAGGCCTGCTTGAGCAGGCGCTGTTGCGCGGGACGCAGGCGTCCGCCGGCGAGCGGGTTGTCCGGTTCGTCGCTGGGGTCGTCCAGTTGCTCGAACCAGCGCGGGTTGCCCAGGCGCTCCTTGGCCAGCGTCGCCATGGCGGCGTGGAAGGTGCGCACGCATTGGCGCGCATCATGCGGGTAGTGCCAGAAGTCGAGCAGGCGTTGCAGGCGTTCGCGCAGCTCGTGGCAGGAGGCGTTGGTGAAGGAGATCACCGTCAGGCGTTTCGGCTCGACCTCCAGGTGGCAGAGCAGAAACACCACGCGCAGTACCAGGGTGCTCGACTTGCCCGAGCCGGCGCCAGCGAAGATGCGCGCCAGCGGGGCGCGACAGAGGATCATCGCCCACTGTTCGTCCGACGGTGCGCCGATCAGGCCGGCGCTCACCGCCTGGGCCACGCGCTCGCGCATGGCCTGCACCTGGGCATCTTCGATCTTCAGTCGGGCGGCGGGGTAGATGCCGGCGGGGCCAGGCTTGCTCTTGGCCGATTTGCTGGCGATCGCTTTCTTGCTGCCGGTGGATTTCTTCTTGCTCTGTTTGCGTACGGGCTTGCGCGGCTGCGTGGCTTCGCGCTCGGCGCGCAGGTAGGCGGTGGTGCGGGGGAAGTAACGGGCGAGGGCGCTGGACAGCAGTTGTTTGTAGCGCGCGACAGCGGAAAGCATGCGGTGGTGAAGGCCTTAGTGAAAAGGCCTGCATGATAAAGCCTGTGAGGCGATGGCAGGCAGTGATGGCGCAGCGATAAATGCGCAACTTTGTGCAAGCGCCCGGCGTACATCGCTTCCAGACTGTGCTCCAGTCTTGGGAGATGCTCGATGAACCTGTCGCTTTATCTGCTTACCGTACTGATCTGGGGCACCACTTGGATCGCCATCAAATTGCAGATGGGCGAGGTGGCTGTCGCCGCCTCCATCGCCTATCGCTTCGCTCTGGCCTCGCTGGTGCTGTTCGCCATGCTCTGGTTCAGCGGTCGCCTGCAGCCTCTGGATCGACGTGGTCAGGGCATCTGCCTGGTGCAGGGGCTGTGTCTGTTCTGCCTCAACTTCCTGTGCTTCTACACCGCCAGCCAGTGGATCCCCAGTGGCCTGATCGCGGTGATCTTCTCCACTGCCACCTTGTGGAACGCGATCAATGCGCGGCTGTTCTTCAAGCAGCGTATTGCCGCCAACGTGCTGCTCGGCGGCGCGTTGGGGCTTGCCGGCCTTGGCTTGCTGTTCTGGCCGGAACTGGCCGGGCACGAGGCCAGTCGCGAAAGCCTGCTGGGCATCGGCCTGGCGCTGTGCGGCACGCTGTTCTTCTCCGCCGGTAACATGCTCTCCAGTCTGCAGCAGAAGGCCGGACTGAAGCCGCTGACCACCAACGCCTGGGGCATGCTCTACGGCGCGCTGATGCTGGTGGGCATCTGCCTGGTCAGCGGTACGTCGTTCGCCTTCGAATGGAACGCGCGCTACGTCGGTTCGCTGCTGTACCTGGCGATTCCCGGTTCGGTGATCGGCTTCACCGCCTACCTGACCCTGGTCGGGCGTATGGGGCCGGAGCGCGCCGCCTACTGTACGGTGCTTTTCCCGGTGGTGGCGCTGAATATTTCGGTATTTGCCGAGGGCTACCAATGGACAGCGCCCGCGCTGCTCGGCCTGGGGTTGGTGATGCTGGGCAACGTGCTGGTGTTTCGCAAGCCGAAGCCAGTGCTGACCGAGGCCAGAGCCTAAGCGCGGTCTACCCGGTAGGGTGCGCCGTGCGCACCGTCTATCAGCTCCCGCGAATCAGCTTGCGCAGCATAAAGCGATTGGGATGGCTGGCCTCGGCCACGTCGCGCGGCACCGGCAGTGGCTCGTCATCCAGCCAGGCAGCTATCAGCTCGCCCGACAGTGGCGCGGTGATCAAACCGCGTGAGCCGTGGCCGCTGTTGATGTACAGGCCCGGCAGCCAGGGGCAGAGCGTTTCCGGCACCTGGCGAGCGTCTCTGGCCAGCACGGCATAGGCATCGTTGAAGGGCCCCTGCGCGGCCAACGGGCCTACCAATGGCAGGTAGTCCGGGCTGGTGCAGCGAAACGCCGCGCGGCCTTGTAGTGTGGCTGGGTCGAGTGATTGCGTATCGAGCCGCTCGGCCAGATCGAGGGAAATTTCCCGCAGCAGTTCGAGGTTGCCGGCGTGCTCGGCGACGCTGGGCGTCAAATCATCGCTATGGAAGTCGAAGCTGGCGCCCAGGGTGTGTTCGCCTTCGCGCGGTGGCGCGACGTAACCTTCGGCGCAGACTACGGTGCGCAGCGCGCGGCTGGCTTCGCTGGCCGGCAGGCGGCTGATCTGGCCACGGATGCGCTTGAGCGGCAGATTCGCCTTCGGCAGCAGGCGGCCAATCTCGGCGGCGCAGGCAAGTACCAGCACGGGCACCTCGGCCAGCACGCCGTTCTGTCCCTCGACGCGCCAGCGATCATTTTGCCGACTCAGGCTCAGCGCCTCCTGATAGGGGCGCAGTTCGATCAGCGGGTGCTGCACCAGTTGCCGGCACAGCGCTGGCGGGTGCACCCAGCCAGCATTCGGGTAGAACAGGCCACCGGCTGGCAGGCCGATGCCTGCAAGATCCTCGGCCTCATCCTTGGTCAGCGCATGCAGCAGGTCATTCGGGAAGACCGCGGCCAGTTTGGCTTGGCGCTCGGCTTCCTTGGTATCGAAGGCCAGTTGCAGCACGCCGCAGGCATCCCAATCGGCGCCGCGTTGCAGGCGCTCGAGCAGGCGGCGGGTATGGCCGAAACCGGCGACGATCAGTCGCGACAGCGCGGTGCCGTGTGCCGACAGTTTCAGGTAGAGCACGCCCTGTGGATTACCGGACGCCTCGCGGGCGACATCGTCATGGCGCTCCAGCAGGATGACGCGCCAGCCACGTGCAGCCAGGCTGGCAGCCGTGGCGCAGCCTGCCAGGCCGGCGCCGATCACCACGGCATGGCGTTCGCCAGGTGGCAATACCGGGCGGGCGAACCAGGGTGTCGGGTGCTGCGATTGCTCAGCCTGGAAAGGGCCGGCGAGCATCTCGCGCTTGTGGCCGAAGCCCTTCACCCGCACCACGGCGAAACCCGCCGCGATCAGCCCGCGACGAACGAAACCGGCACTGGTGAAGGTGGCCAGGCTGGCGCCGGGGGCCGACAGCCGCGCCAGTTCGGCGAACAGGGCGTCCGTCCACATCTCCGGGTTCTTCGACGGGGCGAAGCCATCGAGGAACCAGGCGTCGACCCTCGCGTCCAGCTGCGGCAGGCACTCGAGCACATCACCGATCATCAGCGTCAGCACCACGCGCCCGCCATCGAGCAGCAGGCGCTGGAAACCGGGGTGGATGGCGCGGTACTGCGCCAGCAGTTGCTCGGCGTAGGGCGTCAGTTCCGGCCATAGGGCCAGGGCGCGCTGCAAGTCTGCTTGGGTCAGCGGGAATTTCTCCACGCTGACGAAATGCAGCCGGGCATCGCGCGGGGCATGCTCGGCGAAGGCCTGCCAGGCGCAGAGGAAGTTGAGCCCGGTGCCGAAGCCGGTTTCGCCGATCACCAGTCGTCCGCCAGCCGGGAGAGCCTGGCAGCGCTCGACGATGTGGTTGTGGGCGAGGAAGACGTGACGGGTCTCCTCCAGGCCGTTGGCGCGGGAGAAATATACGTCGCCGTAGCTGCGCGACAGCGGCTGGCCGTATTCATCCCAGTCGAGCTGGGCGTTGTGGGCGTCGGACATGCTGGGGTT
Organism: Pseudomonas mendocina; assembly: GCF_003008615.1. Classification (NCBI taxonomy): domain Bacteria; kingdom Pseudomonadati; phylum Pseudomonadota; class Gammaproteobacteria; order Pseudomonadales; family Pseudomonadaceae; genus Ectopseudomonas; species Ectopseudomonas mendocina. Next base: position 584,128 of record NZ_CP027657.1, on the reverse strand, counting down.
CCGGGTAAAACAGGCGGCGATTCTAACCGCTGCGAGCCGGGTTTTCCTGGCGCAGATCAATCTGCCACGGATGCCTATCGGGCAAAGTCGCGTTCTATCCGTTAGGCTCTGATGATCATTCCAGGGAGGTCATTGCATGTTCGAATCCGCCGAAATCGGCCGCAGTATCGACAAGGCCACGTTCGAGGCCGAAGAGCCGGCATTGCGCGAGGCGTTGCTGGAGGCGCAGTACGAACTCAAGCAGCAGGCGCACTTCCCTCTCATCGTGCTGATCAACGGTGTCGAGGGTGCCGGCAAGGGCGAAACGGTGAAGCTGCTCAACGAGTGGATGGATCCGCGGCTGATCCAGGTCAGCACCTTCGATATCCAGACCGACGAAGAACTGGCGCGTCCGCCGGCCTGGCGCTATTGGCGGCAACTCCCGCCCAAGGGGCGTATCGGGGTGTTCTTCGGCAACTGGTACAGCCAGATGTTGCAGGGCCGCGTGCATGGCCACTTCAAGGACGCCGTGCTGGATCAGGCCATCGACGGTGCCGAGCGCCTGGAACGCATGCTTTGCGACGAGGGCGCGCTGATCTTCAAGTTCTGGTTCCACCTGTCCAAGAAGCAGATGAAGGCACGGCTCGAAGCGCTCAAGGATGACCCGCTGCACAGCTGGCGCATCAGTCCGCTGGACTGGCAGCAGTCGAAGACCTACGACAAGTTCGTGCGCTACGGCGAGCGCGTGTTGCGTCGCACCAGCCGCGACTACGCGCCCTGGTACGTGGTCGAGGGCGTCGATCACTATTACCGCAGCCTCACCGTGGGCCGCATTTTGCTCGAGGGGCTGCAGGCGGCGCTGGCCAATACGGCCCGCGAACCCCAGCGGCCACACGCCGCTCCGTTGGTGTCGAGCCTGGACAACCGCGGCCTGTTGGCCAGTCTGGACATGACCCAGACGCTGGACAAGGACGACTACAAGGAGCAACTGGCCACCGAGCAGGCGCGCCTGTCCGGCCTGATGCGCGACAAGCGCATGCGCAAGCATGCCCTGATCGCGGTATTCGAAGGCAATGATGCGGCCGGCAAGGGCGGCGCTATTCGCCGCGTGACCGGAGCTCTCGATCCGCGCCAGTACCGCATCGTGCCGGTGGCGGCGCCGACCGAGGAAGAGCGCGCCCAGCCCTATCTATGGCGCTTCTGGCGACACATCCCGGCGCGCGGGCATTTCACCATCTTCGACCGTAGCTGGTATGGCCGCGTGCTGGTGGAGCGGGTCGAGGGCTTCTGCAGTCAGGCGGACTGGCTGCGTGCCTACGGTGAGATCAACGACTTCGAGGAACAGTTGACCAACGCCGGGGTGATTCTGGTGAAGTTCTGGCTGGCCATCGATCAGCAGACGCAGCTGGAGCGTTTCAAGGAGCGTGAGCAGATTCCGTTCAAGCGCTTCAAGATCACCGAGGAGGACTGGCGCAACCGCGACAAGTGGGACGACTACGCCGATGCGGTGGGGGACATGGTCGACCGCACCAGCACCGAGATCGCGCCCTGGACGCTGATCGAGGCCAATGACAAGCGCTTCGCCCGGGTCAAGGTGCTGCGCACCATCAACGAGGCCATCGAGGCGGCGTTCGCGAGGGATTGATGTCTTGTCGCGGCTAAAGCCCCTCCCACAGGTTACAGGGAAGCCGTGGGAGGGGCTTTAGCCGCGATGCTTTTATGTCGTTCCCGGTGATCCCGGATTGCATCCGGGCTACGTCTCTGCATCGCCTCGTATACGCCATATCAATGATGGTCGCGCCTATGCATGGGCTGGATTTATCTTCACGCCATTCGCCATCCAATAACAACGAGGTGCGTCATGCGTGAAGTGGTGATCGTCGATAGCGTCCGGACTGGCCTGGCCAAGTCCTTCCGCGGCAAGTTCAATATGACCCGGCCGGACGATATGGCCGCTCACTGCGTCGATGCGCTGCTGGTGCGTAACGGCATCGACCCGAAGCTGGTCGATGACTGCATCGTCGGCGCCGGCTCCAACGAGGGTGCCCAGGGCATGAACATCGGCCGCAACGTCGCGGTGCTCTCGCGCCTGGGCAACCCGGTAGCGGGCATGACCCTCAACCGCTTCTGCTCCTCGGGCCTGCAGGCCATCGCGATCGCCGCCAACCAGGTGGCATCCGGTTGCAGCGACATCATCGTCGCCGGCGGCGTCGAGTCCATCACCATGACCCTGAAAAGCATGAACATGGACAACCTGTTCAACCCGCTGCTGCAAAAGGAAAACCCCGGCATCTATTACCCCATGGGCAAGACCGCCGAGATCGTCGCCAACCGTTACGGCATCACCCGCGAGGCCCAGGACGCCTACGCCCTGCAGAGCCAGCAGCGCACCGCGCGCGCCCAGGCCGAAGGCCTGTTCGCCGACGAAATCGTACCGATGACGGTGAAGTATCAGGTGGAAGACAAGGCGACCGGCGAGAAGAAGATCGTCGACGGCGTGGTCGAGGCCGATGACTGCAACCGCCCGGACACCACCCTGGAGTCCCTGGCCAAGCTGCAACCGGCATTCGACCCGGCGGGTAGCGTCACGGCCGGCAACGCCTCGCAACTGTCCGATGGCGCCTCCATGACCCTGGTCATGAGCCTGGAAAAGGCGCTGGAGCTGGGCCTGACGCCCAGGGCCTATTTCCGCGGCTTCACCGTGGCCGGTTGCGAGCCTGACGAGATGGGCATTGGCCCGGTGTTTTCGGTGCCCAAGCTGCTCAAGGCCAAGGGCCTGAGCGTGGCCGACATCGACCTGTGGGAGCTCAACGAGGCCTTCGCTTCGCAGTGCCTGTATTGTCGCGACACGCTCGAAATCGACAACGAGAAGTACAACGTCAACGGCGGCTCCATCTCCATTGGCCATCCCTTCGGTATGACTGGCTCGCGCCAGGTCGGCCATCTGGTGCGCGAGCTGCAGCGTCGCGAACTGCGCTACGGCATCGTCACCATGTGCGTTGGCGGCGGCATGGGTGCCAGCGGATTGTTCGAGGCCTATCGCGGCTAAACCTAGGGTGCGCCGCGCCCACCACCGGCAACACGCACCGCATGACCGAACCGCGGTGCGCGCGGCGCACCCTACGGGATCGCAGGCCCCCACGACGGCCAGCGATGCGCTGTTTATACTCGCGCTCTGCCCTGCGGACGGAGCGCCTGCCGATGCCCTTTGCCGAAAACCTGATCGCTTTCACCCTTGCCGCCACGCTGCTGACGCTGACACCGGGGATCGACACTGCGCTGGTGTTGCGTACCGCTGCGGTCGAGGGCCGGCAGCAGGCGTTTCGCGCGGCGCTGGGCATCAATGCAGGCTGCCTGATCTGGGGCGCGGCGGTGGCCTTCGGCCTCGGCGCGCTGCTGGCGGTTTCCGAATTCGGCTACAACCTCCTCAAGTATTGCGGTGCGGCGTATCTGGTCTGGCTCGGGCTGAACATGCTGCTGCACCCGCGTACCTCGCTGGCGCCTGCCCAGGCGAGTGGCACACCTGGAGCCAACTGGTTCCTGCGTGGCCTGCTGGGTAATGTGCTCAACCCCAAGGTGGGGATTTTCTACCTGTCCTTCCTGCCGCAGTTCATCCCGCAGGGGCAGCCGCTGATTATCTGGACATTTGGCCTGGTGGGCATCCATGTGGCGCTCAGCCTGGTCTGGGCATTGCTGCTGATCGGCGCCACCCAGCCGCTTGGCCACTGGCTGCGGCGGGCGGCGGTGATCAGGTGGATGGATCGCTGTACCGGGTTGATCTTCGTCCTCTTCGCGGCGCGTCTGGCTCTGAGCCGGCGTTGAGCCCTGCCACCACGTCGGCTTGAGTTACCCTGTGCCGATGCAACAGAAAACCAGGCGGTAACGATGGATCGGTTTCAGGAAATGAGGGTGTTGCTGGCGGTGACCGAGGCCGAGAGCTTCGCCGGGGGCGCCAAGCTGCTGGGCATTTCGCCGCCCAGCGTGACCCGCGCCGTCGCTGCGCTGGAGGCGCGCCTTGGCACGCTGTTGCTGGCCCGCAGCACGCGCAGCCTGCGCCTGACCGAGGCCGGCCAGCGCTATGTCGAGGACTGCCGGCGCATTCTGCTGGAACTGGAAGAGGCCGAGGAACTGGCCGCCGGCGGCAGTGTGCGCCCGCGTGGACGACTCACCGTGACCGCGCCGGTGATGTTCGGCGAGCTGTTCCTGATTCCACGCATCGCCCAGTACCTCGACACCCACCCGGACGTGGAAATCAACGCGCTGCTGGTCGACCGCGTGGTGAACATGATGGAGGAGGGCATCGACGTGGCTGTGCGCATCGGCTCGTTGCCTGAGGGCGATCATCCGGCGTTGCAGGTCGGGCAAATCCGCCCGGTGGTGTGCGCCTCGCCCGCCTTTCTCGATCGTGTCGGGCGCCCGCGCCATCCGGATGAGTTGCGTGATGCGCCCATCGTCATGTCCAGCGCCAGCACCCTGCTGTCGCACTGGCAGTTCGTCGGCGCCGACGGTCCGTTCGGCTTCATGCCTCAGCCGCGCTTTACCGTCAGTTCCAACCAGGCGGCGATCAGCGTGGCACGCCTGGGTTGGGGTTATACCCGCGTGCTGTCCTACCAGGTGGCCGCCGCGGTGGCTCGCGGCGAGATCGAACTGGTGCTCGAAGCCTTCGAACCCCCTGCCTTGCCGGTGCATATCATTCACCAGGGCGGTCGCCAGGTGTCGGCCAAGGTGCGTACCTTCGTCGACCACTGTGCTGCCAGTTTTCGCGCCGATCCGGCGCTGCGTGCAGCAGGGGCAGCGCCTGTTTCATGAGCCATCACCGCGAGATGCAGGTGTTCCTTGCCGTGGCCCAGAGCGGCAGTCTGGCGGCCGCGGCCAGGCACTTGCAGCTGTCGCAAGCCACGGTGATGCGTACCGTGACCGCGTTGGAGAGCCGTCTGGACAGCACCTTGCTGCAGCGCGGGCCTCGTGGTGTCAGCCTCAGCGTGGCTGGGGCGGCGTTCGCCGAGAGCTGCCAGCGTATCCTGCAGCGGGTGGAGGAGGCCGAGCAGTCGGTGACGGGGCTGCACGCCACTCCCGCCGGACAATTGACCCTCGCCCTGCCGCTGTTGATGACCCATCAGGTGCTGACCCCCATCGCGGTCGACTACCTGGCGGCATTTCCCGAGGTGAGCCTGGCCACCCTGGCGCGCGAGGAGCCGCCCAGGTTGCTGGAGGAGGGCATCGACCTGGCCGTGGTGGTTGGCCATCTGCCCAGTTCGTCCGGTTTCGCCGTACCGTTGGGATGGGCGCGGCCGCTGGTGTGTGCGGCGCCGGCTTACCTGGAGCGCTGGGGCTGGCCCGCCAATCCGCAAGCCCTGTACGTGCACCGCACCATTGGCCGGTCTTCGACCGGTCATGCGGGGGAATGGCGTTTTGCGGACGGCGCGGTGAGGCTCGCGCCGCGATTGACCTGCAGCACGCCGCAGGCCGCGATCCGCGCGGCGCTCGCCGGTTTTGGCCTGACCCGCTGCCTGAGCTACGAAGCCTATCAGGAGCTGCAGAGCGGGCAGTTGCAGGCGGTGCTGGAAAGCTTCGCCGCGCCGCCAGTGCCGGTGCAGCTGTATTACCGAGAAGGGCGGCGGGCGGCGGGGCGGGTGCGCAGTTTCCTCGATTTTGCCGTGCCACGCCTGCGTGCCCATCCGGCATTTCAGGCGTGACGGAATTGAATTGCAGAAAGTGAAATAGTGGATTGTCCTGTGTGGTGATTCTTATCGAGATTGGATGAGGCGAACATGGCCCCATCGTCGCGAAGGCAAGCCGTCTCGCGGTGTCCTAAGCCAACCTCAAAGGAATCATCGCCATGTCCCCAGCCATCAAACTGTATAACTTCCCACGCTCCGGCCACGCCCACCGTGCCGAGCTGATGCTGTCGCTGCTGAAAGTGCCCACCGAGCTGATCTTCGTCGACCTGGCCAAGGGCGAGCACAAGACCCCCGAGTTCCTTGCCCTCAACCCCTTCGGTCAGGTGCCGGTGATCGATGACGGCGGCACCATTGTCAGCGACTCCAACGCCATCCTCGTCTACCTGGCCAAGCGCTACGGCAATGACGACTGGCTGCCACAAGAGCCGGCTGCAGCCGCCCGCGTGCAGCGCTGGTTGTCGGTGGCCGCTGGCCTGGTGGCGTTCGGCCCTGCCGCCGCTCGCCTGGTCACCGTATTCGGCGCCTCGTTCAACACCGAGGAAGTGATCAACCGTGCCCATGCGCTGTTCACCGTGATGGAAGGCGAACTGAGCGACACCCCGTTCCTCGCTGGCGACAAACCGAGCATCGCCGATGTCGCCAACTACTCCTATATCGCCCATGCGCCGGAGGGCAACGTCTCGCTGGAGCCCTACCCGAACATTCGCGCCTGGCTGGCACGCATCGAAGCGCTGCCGGGTTTCGTGCCGATGCCGCGTACCGCCGCCGGCCTGCAAGCCTGAGTCGCCGATAGCTGCCGGGATCACTCGGCAGCTTCTTGCGTGGAGGACAGAACATGCAACAGCTCCCCAGCCATCGGCAGTCGCCCTGGCACGCCGGTGAACGGCAACTGCAGGAAAAGGTCGGCGTCGCCGAGCGCATGGAAGTGCTCGGGCAGAAGGTGATCCGCGACTACATGCCGGATCAGCATCGCGAGTTCTACCACCAGCTGCCGTTCATGATCGCGGGTGCTGTGGATGGTGCAGGCCAGCCCTGGGCCACGCTGATCGAGGGCGAGGAGGGTTTCGTCACCTCGCCTGATCCACATCGACTGTCGTTCGATCTCGCCGACATTGCGCTCGACCCGCTCGATCCGGCCACATCCGGCCTGGGCAGCGGCGAGGCCATCGGCCTGCTCGGCATCGAGCTGCATACGCGGCGGCGCAATCGTCTCAATGGGCATATTCGCCAAGCCTCGGCGCAGCGTCTGGAGATTGCAGTGGAGCATTCCTACGGCAATTGCCCGCAGTACATCCAGCTGCGCCAGTACCGCCGCGCGCACGAACGGGGTATCGAGCGCATTGATGCGACCGAACTGGATGCGCGCAGCGTCGAGATGATCCGCAGCGCCGACACCTTCTTCGTCGCCAGTTATGTCGAGCACGACGATGGCCGCCGCTCGGTAGACGTTTCGCACCGTGGCGGACGCGCCGGCTTCGTGCGGGTGGAGGGCAATCGGCTGACCATTCCCGACTACGCCGGCAACCTGTTCTTCAATACCCTGGGCAATCTCAGCGTCAATCCGCGCGCCGGCCTGCTGTTCGTCGATTTCACCAGCGGCGACGTGCTGCAACTGGGCGGCCGCGCCGAGATCATCCTCGACAGCCCGCTGATCAACGCCTTCGAAGGCGCCGAGCGGCTGTGGACGCTCGACGTCGAACAGGCGGTACTGCGCCCGGCGGCGACCTCACTGCGCTGGGCTTTCGAAGAATATGCACCGACCAGCCTGATGACCGGCACCTGGGCGGAAACCGACGCCCGTCTGCGCGAGCGTGAGCAGCGCAACCAGTGGCAGCGCTGGCGCGTGCAGCACCAGCAGCAGGAAAGCACCGATATCCGCTCATTCGTGCTGGCGCCGGAGCAAGGCGTTGCACCGCGCTTCGCCGCCGGTCAGCACCTGCCGATTCGCATCACCACTGTCACGGGTGAAACCCTGCTGCGTACCTACAGCCTGTCCAGTGCGCCGGCGGACGGTCAGCTGCGCATCAGCGTCAAGGCGCAGGGTGTGGTTTCGCGACATCTGCACGAGCAGGTGCAGGTGGGCGATGTGCTGGAAGTGCGTCCGCCGCTGGGCAGTTTCACCCTGAACAGTGACACCAACCGGCCACTGGTGCTGGTCGGTGCCGGTGTCGGCATCACCCCATTGCTGTCGATGCTGCGCGAGCAGGTGGCGCTGGGGCAGGGCAGGCGTATCCACTTCTTTCAGGGCGCACGGACGCTCGCTGACCTGCCGTTCCAGGCTGAGCTGCGCGAGTTGGTAAAGCGCGCAGGTGGTCTGTTGCAGGTTCACCGTGCTCTCAGTGCACCGGAACAGGACGCAGTGCTCGGGCACGACTACGAACAGCACGGGCGCATCGAGCTGGCGCAGATCAAGGCGGCGCTGTCGTTCGACGATTACGACTTCTACCTGTGTGGCCCGGCCGCCTTTACCCAGGCGATCTACGACGGCCTGCGCGATTTGAACGTCGCCGACACGCGTATTCATGCCGAGGCGTTCGGCCCGTCGACACTGACGCGTCGCACGGATGGACAGAGTGTCACCTTCGTCCAGCCGCCCGCCGCGAGCGAGCCGGTACCGGTGTATTTCACCTCCTCGAGCAAGGAGGCACGCTGGAAGCCGGAGGGTGGCAGCCTGCTGGAACTGGCAGAAAGCCGTGGCCTGACGCCTGAGTTCAGCTGCCGTGGCGGTTCCTGCGGTACCTGCAAGACGCGCCTGGTCAGCGGTCAGGTGCACTACCCGAACCCACCGGCTGAATTGCCGGAAGACGGTAGTGTGTTGATCTGCTGTGCAATCCCGGCGCAAGGCGAGGACGGCGTGCAGCCCCTCGTGCTCGATCTGTGAGAGGGCCGAGGTGATGAATATTCAATCTGAAAGCCGTTACGCCTGGTCTGACGTCGATACAGAGGGTTCGCGCAGCTCGTATGGGCGTTACGAATACAGTGAAGTGGAGGTCGGCTATCTGGCGGCGCAGTTACTAGTGCGTAGCGAATTGCTCGGCTACCAAGCGGGCACTTCAAGGTTTTGGCAACGCTGGGCGCGTAGCCTGCGCCGTTGGTTGTCGAGGGAGGGGCGGATGTTGTGCACTGGCGGGAGGGCGGTGGCTCGTTTGAGAGCGGTGGGCTGAGTGCTTCTTCGAAGCTGTTGCCGTTTCGCTGGAAACGGCAACAGCCTCCGCTCATCCTTGCAGCTGCGCTTCTTCCAGCGCCTGGCGGTAGGCATCGGCTTCGTCCTGGGACGGGAAGATGCCGACCAGCTCGCCATTCTGAATCACGTCCCAGACCACGATCCCCATGGCACGGGCTTCACGGGAAAGATGTTCGTTGTCACGCTCATGCACGATCACGTTCATGCTTGTCTCCTCGAAATGCGAATGCGGCGATATGTCGCAGTTCGTTTATACGCCTCGTTAGCAAGCTCATTAAACCGGGGATTTGGCAAAGGACTGTTGCATCAGCGCAACGAGCGAAGCGGCGTTTTGGTTGTCGTCTGGCCTGGCCGACTGTCGCAAAAGACCGGCAGTTACGAGTTCAGACGCGCCCATATTGCTGGCGATACTGCGCGGGTGTCAGTCCGGTCAGCGCCTTGAACATGCGCCGCAGATTGGCCGCGCTGCTGAAGCCCAGTTCGGCACTGAGCGTGCTCAGCGGTGAGGAGGTCATGGCCAGGCGTTCGCTGAGTTGGTAGAGCTTGATGCGCCGCGCGTAGCTCGCCACCGGTTCAGCGGTTTGCGCGCTTACCTTGCGCGCCAGGGCGCGTTACCACCGCTGCGATTGTTCGGCGCTCGCCAGCGCAATCCACTGGTCGAGTTGCCAGTCGGTGCTCGCGCCGCGCAGGAGTCGGTCACTCACTGCCTGATCACCCATTGCCAGAAAGGTCATTTCGATCACCAGGATCGTGCCGGCACCCAGTGGCTGCGCGAACGGCAGATTCCGGTGATCTGCACGCCGCACGACGCCCGCTACCTGCGACAGCGCGGTTTGAACGTGCAGGTGTTGTTGCCAGAGCATGAATACCCCGGCCCTTTTCTCGGCGGACGTATTCGCACCATCCGCTGCACCCATGGCCTGGGAATGATCGGGCGCCTGATGGAGCACGGTGTCGGTTTTCTGATCGAGATGCCGGGTGAGCCGAGCCTGTACCTGGCGGGCGACACGCTGCTCACCGATACGGTGCGTGCCTGCGTGCCTGCGTGCCTGCGTGCGCGAGCATCGGCCTGCCGTCAGTGTGGTGCCGGCAGGTGGTGCGCGTTTCGACCTGAGCGGCGACATCATCATGGGTATCGACGAGGTGATCGAGTTCGCCCGGTTGAGCGGCAAGGCTGTAGTGGCCAATCACCTCGAGGCGATCAACCACTGCCCGGTCAGCCGCCTGGCGTTGGCCGAGGCCGCTACCCGCGCGCAGGTCGAACTGCTGATTCCGCAGGATGGTGAGGTGCTGGCGTTCTGAGTGGTGAGGCGCGGTTACCGCGCCTGTCGCCGCTGCATCCAGCGCCGATATTGGCGAGTGCGAAAGATGTCTTTCACCTGCTGCGTCAGCAGCGCCCACAAGGGGGATACGCGGGGCTGGGACTCCCGGCCCTGGCTGAGCTTGTGCAGTTGGTACTTGACCACCGCCATGTTGGCCAGCGAGGCCAGCACCTTATTGTTCCAGGTGATCGGAGGTAGCTGCGGGGTGTTGCCGAGGCCGAGTTGCCAGTCGCGCGGCAGGTTCGGGTCGATGGCCAGGGCCGTGCCGATGCCGACCATCTCGATGCCACTGGCCAGCACTTCTTGCGCCACCGGTGCACGGCGGATACCGCCGGTGACCATGATCGGCATGCTTGCCACGGCGCGGATCTCGCGGGCGAACTCCAGGAAGTAGGCCTCGCGCGCCAGGGTACGGCCGTCGCGGGCCTGGCCCTGCATGGCCGGCGCCTCGTAGCTGCCACCGGACAACTCGACCAGATCCACGCCCAGCCCGTCGAGCAGACGCACCACCTGTTGTGCGTCCTCGGCGCTGAAGCCGCCGCGCTGGAAGTCGGCCGAGTTGAGCTTGACCGCCACGGCAAAGCTAGGCGTGACCACAGCACGCACTGCCTTGACGATCTCCAGCAGCAGGCGCGCACGGTTCTCCAGCGAGCCGCCCCACTGGTCACTGCGCTGATTGCTCAGCGGTGAAAGGAACTGGCTGAGCAGGTAGCCATGCGCGGCGTGGATCTCCACCCCGGTAAAACCGGCCTGCTCAGCCAGACGCGCGGTGCGGGTGAAGCGCTCGATCACCTCCTGAATCACCGCCGGAGTCATTTCCTGTGGCGTGGCGAAACGCTTGGACAGGTTGCCCAGCTCCAGTGCCACGGCCGATGGCGCCCAGGTCGGCTGGCCCAGGTTGACCTGCATCTGCCGGCCGGGATGGTTGATCTGCAGCCAGAATTGCGCGCCCTTGGCGCGGCCGACACGGGCCCAGTGCTCGAAACGGGTCAGTTGCCTGTCGTCTTCCAGCACCACGCCGCCGGGGCCGGTCATGGCGCGGCTGTCGACCATCACGTTGCCGCTGATCAGCAGACCGGCGCCACCTTCGGCCCAGGCCTGGTAGAGACGTATCAGCTGCGTGGAGGGGGCATGGTCGGCGTCCGCCATGTTCTCCTCCATCGCCGCCTTGGCGAGGCGATTGGGCAGGGTCGAACCATTGGGCAGGGCAAGGGGATCGAACAGGTTCATGGGCGCTTTCTCGGCTGAAGGTGAAGCGACCTTAACTTTAAAGTTCACTTTAATGTCAATGGGGCTCGCTAGCCCCATACCCATGGCGGAGGGCAGTCGCTCAGTGGCCTACCGCAGCCTTCTGCTGATAAGCCTTGCGCAGGCTGTCCAAGCGGTCCAGCGTCGAATCATCCGCGCCAGGGCCGGGGCGCAGGCTCAGGTTCTCCAGCGCAAGCGGTTCGCCGTTGACATCCGTCAGTTGAACCGGGGCGAGCGTCGCTCCGGTCTTGCGGTTGATGGGAATCAGCGGGGCTCCCTCCGGCAGCGGGTTCCACTTATCCCCCCACTGCATCATGGCGATGATGATCACGTGCAGGGCCCGGCCTTTTTCGGTCAGGGCGTATTCGGTGCCGCTGCCGACGGAGTGTTTCACGACGATGTCGTAGTCCTGCAGCAGCTTCAGGCGCTTGGACAGGATGCCCTTGGAGATCTCCAGGTTGCGCTGGAATTCATCGAACTTGGTCGTGCCCCAGAGCAGCTCGCGGATGATCAGCAGGTTCCACCAGTCGCCCAGTACATCCACCGAGCGGGCTACAGAGCAATTGCGATCCTCGAAGGTGACTCGTTCCACGTGAATGTCTCCGGGCGGGTGGGCGGCGTACGAGCGCCGGCAACAAAGCGGTTGACAGGTTTCATGATAGCACCTAATTTCTCGTCACAAGGTTCTGTTATAGAACCTATCGAGAAGCATCCTACCGAGGTCTATCCATGATCAAGCAGCTCCTGACTGCGACGGCCTTCTTCGTCGTCGCCACCGCACAGGCCGAACCCCACAGCAACTGCGTTACCAATGAACTGGACGACCGCCTGATCACGGCGGATCTCGCGATTGCCGTTGGCAACTGCCACCTGGCCCGTGCCAGTGATGAAGGCGAGGCAATATCGGCGCTGGAATACGCCCACAGCTGGTTCCTGCAGGCGCAAGCACTCGGTTCCAGCCAGGCGCGCCAAGGCCTGGACGTCGTCGAAGGAAAACTGGCGCAGGCAGGGCAAGCCCATGACTAAGGCCATCACGATCTCGGTGCTGGCGGCGACCCTCGCCGCCAGCTTCAGTCTTGCTGCGGCGCAGGAATTCACGCCGCTGGGCGCCGAAGCTGCCGGCAATGCCGACGGCTCCATTCCGGCCTGGACGGGCGGCTTCAGTCGTGATGTGACGTGGAGCGATATCGGCAAGCAGTTCGTCGACCCCTTTGCCGACGACCCGGTGAAGTTTTCCATCGACGCCAGTAACTACGAGAGCTATCGAGACAACCTCACGCCTGGGCAGATAGAACAATTACGCCGTAATCCGGACGGCTATCGCCTGAACATCTACGAAACACGGCGTACCGCCAAATACCCCGAATACGTCTACGAGGCGGCGCAAGAGAACGCGCAGACAGCCAGGTTGGTCGCGGGCGGCAATGGGGTACTCGACTACCAGGGCTACTACCCCTTCATCCATCCCAAGAGCGGGGTGGAGGTGCTGTGGAACCACTTCATGCGCTACCGGGGTGGCAGCCTGCTGCGCACGCATACCCAGGTGATCACTCAGCCGAACGGTGCTTTCAGCGAAGTCCAGCTCGAAGACCGTGCGGCCTGGCCGGAGAACCTCAATGGCTTCGACCCGGTGAGCGACGCCAACATCATGATCTTCTCGACGCAGAAGGTGACGGCGCCGGCCCGCCTGGCGGGAAACATCCTGCTGGTGCAGGAAACCATCGATCAGGTCAAGGAGCCGCGCCTGGCCTGGCTCTACAACTCCGGGCAACGTCGCGTGCGGCGGGCTCCACAGGTCGCTTATGACGGCCCTGGCACTGCCGCCGATGGCTTGCGCACGTCCGACAACTACGACATGTACACCGGCTCGCCGGATCGCTACGACTGGAAGCTGGAAGGCAAGCAGGAAATCTATATCCCCTACAACAACTACCGCCTGACCAGCCATGAGCTGACTTCGGACAAGTTGATCGAGAAGGGGCATCTCGATCCGGCCTATCTGCGCTATGAAAAGCACCGCGTATGGAAAGTGGTCGGCACCCTCAAGCCGGGCATGCGCCACATCTACGCCAAGCGCGTGTTCTATGTCGATGAAGACACCTGGCAGATCGCCCTGGCCGAGCATTACGACAGCCGTGGCGTGCTGTGGCGGTTCTCCGAGGGCTTTCATGTGCAGTACGACTACGCCGACACACCCTGGTATGCGGGTGAGGCGATCTACGACTTCACCAATGGTCGCTATCTGGTGTTCGGCCTGACCTACAACAGCACGCAGCCCATCACCTTTGGTTTCAAGGCGAGCAAGTCGGAGTTCGTGCCGGCCGCTCTCAGAGCTCAGGGGATTCGCTGATCCAGCGATAGATCGTCTAACCATCCGGTGGCGTCTTCCTGCGCCACCGGCCACGCAGTGAACCCAGGTGATTTCAATGAAAGCCTTCGTCATCGATCGTTATGGAAAGCAGGAACCCTTGCAACTGGCCGAGGTGCCGGAGCCGAAGCTGGGCGAGCAGGACGTGCTGGTGCAGATCCACGCGGCCAGCATCAATCCATTGGATCTGAAGATTCGCAGTGGTGCACTCAAGCGGATTCTGCCGCTGCGCCTGCCGTTGGTGCTGGGCAACGACCTGGCCGGCGTGGTGACGCGGGTTGGCGCCAAGGTTCAGCGCTTCAAGCCGGGTGATGAAGTCTATGCCCGTACCGATACCCGTCGCATCGGCACCTTCGCCGAGTTCATCGCTGTCGCCGAATCCAACCTCGCCCTGAAACCGGCCAGCCTGAACATGGAGGAGGCCGCCTCGATCCCCCTGGTCGGCCTGACCGCATGGCAGGCGCTGGTGGAGAAGGGCAACCTGCGCAAGGGGCAGAAAGTCTTCATTCATGCCGGTTCCGGTGGTGTCGGCACCTTGGCGATCCAGCTGGCCAAGCACCTGGGCGCGCACGTTGCGACCACCACCAGCAGCGCCAATATCGCGCTGGTGAAAAGCCTCGGCGCGGATATCGTCATCGACTACAAGAAGGACGATTTCGCCAAGACACTGCGTGACTACGATCTGGTACTGCACAGCCTGGGCGCGGAGGAACTGGAGAAATCCCTGAGTGTGCTCAGACCCGGCGGCCAACTGATCACGCTATCCGGTCCACCTGACCCTGAGTTCGCCAGAGATGCCGGCATGCCCAAGCTGCTGCAACTGATCGTGGGGCTGTTGAGCCGCAGGATTCGCAAGAAGGCCAGGCAGCGCCAGGTCAGTTACGCCTTTCTGTTCATGCGTGGCAGTGGCGAGCAACTGGCCACGCTGGGTGAGCTGATCGACAATGGCGTCATTCGCCCGGTGATCGACAAGGTCTTTCCGTTCGAGGCCACCGATCGAGCACTGGCCTACGTCGACAGTGGGCGTGCGAAGGGCAAGGTAGTGGTCAAGTTGAGGTGAGCCTGGCGTCGGCTGGAGCAGCGATCCGGCCATTCACCAACGGAGGCGGTGCGCGCGGAGCACCCTACGAAGGGCAGCCTTATGCGCGCTTGCTGTTCTTGCCGGCGCGCTTGGGTGCCTCGCTCGGTTCGCCCAGGTTCATCTTCGATAGTACCCGCCTGGCGTTGGCGGCGCAGTCGAGGTCGTCCGGTTTGCTTTCGATCTCGTCGATCAACGCCAGCAGGTGCGTCTTGCTCTGCGTCAGGCGCTGCTCCAGCGCCTCAATGTCTTTCACTTTTGCCTGCAGGGTGTCGAGCAGTTTGCCGTGTTGCCATTGCGACAGATCCTGCGGCAGCAGCGTGCGCAGTTCATCCAGGCTGAAGCCGGCTTGCTGGGCCGTGGTGATCAGGTTGAGCACCATCACGGCTTGTTCCGGGTAGCTGCGATAGCCGTTGGCCTGACGCTCCACCAGCTTGAGCAGGCCAATGCTTTCGTAGAAACGAATGCGCGAGGCTGCCAGGCTGGTGCGCTGCGCCAGTTCACCGATCTTCATACCGATTGCGCCTCTATCGTGATGGTCGAGCCATAGGTTGAAGCACTACTTTAACCTTCGTTTTCGCTCATGCAACTGCTGCGTTTCCTCACACGAGTGGCAGCGCGATGCAGGTAGCAACGGCTATGATTGCCTGATCCCTCGAATTGTCAGGCAGGATGCGTGAAGCCTTCGATATTCACCTTAGCGCTGCTCTGTCTGTTGTCTGGTGCCCTGGCCAGGGCCGAGCCATATCAGGTCGTCACGGAGGAGTGGGCACCCTACAACTACCGCGACAACGGCCAACTGACCGGCATGGCCACGGAAGTCGTACGGGCGATCATGGCGCTCACCGGAGATGACTTCGAGATCGTGCTGCTGCCGAGCATGCGCACCGCTCACGTCTTGCAACATCGTCCGCATACCATCATGTACTCGCTCTTCCGTACGCCTGAGCGCGAGCCACTTTACAAGTGGGTAGGGCCCATCGTGGAAGAGTCCATTCATCCCTATCAGTTGGCCAATTCCGCGCAGCCGATCAGTTCTCTGGAACAACTGCTGCGTGCGCCGCAAATCACCACGCGGCATGCCGGCCTGGTGCCGAACATGCTGCAATCGCTGGGTTTCAATAACCTCGACAGGAGCGCAGGCGAGAGTCATCAGCTTTACCGCATGCTGCTCGCTGGTCGTACCGAGATCATCGTCGGTGACACGGACGCCGGGGTGGCCTACTACAGCGGCCAGTTGAAGATCGCCCCTGGCACCTTGCGACGGGTGCCCATCGAGCTGTATCGCTCCTCGCTTTACATCGCCTTCAGCCGTGACAGCGACGACGTACTGGTTGCCGCCTGGGCCGCAGCTCTGGCACGGTTGCGTCGCACGGGTGAGCTGGCGCGTATCCAGCGACGCTACGAACGGCCAGAGGCTCAATGACCGGCTGAGACACCCTGGTCGATCGCCATATCTGCCCCGGTGATCGACCTGGCGCTAGGCTGGCAGAGAAAGAACGCCAGCTCAGCCACTTCCTCTGGCTGGATGAAGCGCGCCTGTTCGCCTTGCGGGTACTTCGCCAGCAGCTCGCGGTAGTAGGCGTCCGGGTCGCCATTGCCGTAACGCTCGGCCTGAAACTTGAGCATGGGTGTGTCGATATCGCCGGGCGAGACGGCATTGCAGCGCACGCCGTAGGGCGCCAGGTCGAGTGCCAACGCCTTGGTGAAAAGGCTGAGGCCGCCCTTGCTGGCGCAATAGGCCGCAGCATTCGGATTGCCCTGGCGCCCGGCGTCGCTGGAGATGTTGACGATCGCGCCGCGGGTTTGCCGCAGATGCGGGATTGCCGCAGCGCAGATGAAGAAGCTGGCCTTGAGGTTGACGCTCAACACCAGGTCGAAATCCTCCTCGCTGAAGGATTCCACCGGCCCCTCGCGCCACACGCCTGCCGCATTGATCACCGCATCGAGCTGACCGGCCGCTGCGATTGCCGCACTCACCACCGCGTTGCAGGCTGCAGGTGTTCGAATGTCCGCCGCCAGGCTGCCGATGAGCACGTGGCGCTTGCCCAGTTCAGCCAGGCCGGCGGCATTGGCGTCGGTGGCAAACACCTGCCAGCCACCGGCCAGAAAACGTGCCACCAGCGCACTGCCCACGCCCCCGGCGGCACCGGTGATCAGAACCACGGGGTTTATCGTTGATTCCAGCTTCATGGTGCTTTGTTCTCGATCAGGCAGTTGCCGCCGTCGACCACCAGGGTTTCGCCGGTGATGTAACTGGCTTCAGGCGAAGCGAGGAAGGCCACGGCCGCCGCCACCTCCTCGGGGCGACCAGCCCGGCCTACCGGTACATAGGCTGCGGCGCGCTGTTCCTCCGGCGTGCTTGACCCGGTGGCAATCCAGCCAGGTGCCACGGTGTTGACCGTGATGCCGTGACGGGCGACCTCCAGTGCCAGGCCCATGTTCAGACCCACCATGCCGGCCTTGGCCGCGCTGTAGGCCGCTTCACCGGGGTTACCGCCGCGGGTGCCGGTGGTGGAACCGATATGAATGACCCGGCCATGACCGCGTGCCTGCATGCCGGGTAGCAGTGCACGGGTGAGCAGGAAGGCACTGGTCAGATTGCGGGCCAGCGAAAGGTTCCAGACCTCCAGGCTCATGCTGGAGACCTCCGCGAACGGCTCGGGACTACCCTGCATGGCCATACCGGCATTGTTGACCAGGATGTCGACCCGTCCCCACAGCCCCTCGGCCCACACGGCGAACGCCATTACGCCGGCTTCATCGGTGAGGTCGACCGCCTTGCCCTCGGCTTCGTAGCCTGCGGCACGCAACTCGGTGACACGCTGTTCGATGCGCGCGCTGCTGGCGGTGACGATCAGTTTTGCGCCGGCCGCACCCAGCCGTCTGGCGATGGCCATGCCGATGCCGTGCTCGCTACCCGCGCCGCTGATCAGCGCGACCTGGTCTTTCCAATTCTGACTCATGACCTTGTTCCTCTCCTGTTGCAGATGGCTGGAAATTAGGTTGGATTTACTGATAAATAAAGACGATCGTTATCAGTGATTCTGACAATAACCATGGCGTTCAACAGCGAAACCCTGCGTGTTTTTCTCGCCGTACTCGATGCCGGATCGTTTTCCGCCGCAGCTCGTCGCTTGGGTCGTGTGCCTTCGGCCGTGAGCATGGCGATTGCTCAGCTCGAGGCGGAGCTGGATCTGGAATTGTTCGACCGCAGTACGCGCAAGGCCCTCCCCACCGAGGCGGCGTTGGCTCTGGAGCCACAGGCGCGTCAGGTTGCCAGCCAGCTCAACCGGCTCGATGCGCAGGCGCTGCAACTGCATCAGGGCCTGGAGCGGCGCCTGATCATCGCCATGGCCCCGGAGCTGCAGACCGGTATATGGAGCCAGCCTCTGGTCGACCTGGCGGATGAGTTTCCCTTGCTGGAGATCGAGGTGCGCTCCGCCTCGCAGGCCGAGGCCGTGCGCCTGATGCACGAAGGCAGCGCTCACCTGGCGCTGGTGTTCGAGCGCCCGGGCATCGATGAGCGTGAGCGCTTTCTCGAGGCGGGTAGTCAGTTGCTGGTGGCAGTTGCCGCGCCGGATTACCTGAAAGCAATGGACGCGCAGATGATGGTCGATACACGGCAGATCATCGTCGCCGCAGGTTCGCCGTCGGCAACCGATCCGCAGGTTGTGCTCTCCCATCGGCTGTGGCTCACCGACAGCCACCTGGCCACCTTGAACCTGGTGCAGGCGGGGCTTGGCTGGGCCTATCTGCCGGCGCCCCTGGTCGCTACGCTGATTGCCTCGGGTAGCTTGCAGGAAGTGAAATTTGACAACATGGCCAGCCAGCTGCGGCTTTGGGTCGACATCGTCTGGAGCAGTGGTCGGCCACTGGGATTGGGGGCTCGACGCTATCTCGAGTTGATACGGGAGCGGATACAGACGCAGCCGCCGCGGTGCTAGAACCGACAGGCAAGTGCTCGCGGTGACACGAACACTTGCCTGATCGCATGGCGTACTGCTTGGCGGTCAGATCGTCTGCCCGCCGGATACCTCGATGCGTTGAGCGTTGATCCAGCGATTCTCCTCACCGAGCAGGCTGGCGATCATCGGGCCGATATCGTCCGGTACGCCCACACGGCCAAGCGCCATCCTCTCCGCGAATACCGTGTTCAGATCCGGCATGTCGGGCACGGCAGCGCCGAAAAAATCCGGCTCGCGCGATGGGGGCTGCGGTATTGACCGCGGCCCCCGATTGCCCAGTTCTTGGTCAGGTAGACGTGCAGCGTCGCCACGCTTGTTCACCGTCTCCCGATAGCGTGCAGGAGAGCGGCGGGATACTGGGCTATATGGTGCCCTCGGCGGTTCGGCTACGCGGGCCTGCTTTGCAGGTGAGCGTTCAAAAACTCCAAACCGCCTTGATCGAGGCTGATTGAGCCAGGTAGTCATTTCGGCCACTGGCTTCGTAGCGAATCGAGATATCCGTTCCGTTCTCAAGGCTGTAGGTATAGCCCACGCCAGCCCTGGCCAGCCAGGGGCCATGGTCGATCCCGGCGGCTACAAAGCTTTGCCCCGGAGCACCGGCATACGTGGCCACCAAGTTGTTGTCGTCGTTGATGACGTCATAACTCACGCCAACGATGGCTTCGAGCTGTGCATTGGGGGTGAGAGTGTGGACGAGACGGCCATCTAAACCGAAGGTCAGAACCTCGACGGTATTAGCTTCGACATCGAGGTTCAGTGCACCTGCACCGCGCTCGGTATAGGACTCACTTCTAAGCCGGGTGTAATCAGCACGGATAGCCGGAATGAAGGTATTGGCCTGATCCAGAACGATGGCTTTGGACAAGTTGGAGCCTGCATGCAGGCTCCAACTGTCATAGCTGGCGCTGGCAGAGCGATTGAGCCCCCCGAAGTCGAGGCTGCGATCACTGTCGTTGTCGTTCCATCCAGCATCGATCTGAAAGCCCAGCACCATGTCACTGAGCGGGCGGCTGCCGTAGAGGGCGATGACATGGCTATCGATTTCCGAGTGGGTTCCTGCACCACTCAGGTGGGTGTTGCCGTCGAGTCGAGTGTTGGCGTAGGCATAGGCAATGCCTAGTTGGGTTTCTCCGATATCACCCTCGACACCCGCCGCCAGTCCCCAGGTATCGGCGCTGTAACCCGAGGCGTTGTCATCGGTATCGTCCTGATCGGCTCTGGAGCCGAAGGGTCTGATCCAGACTTGCTTGTTCATCGCTGTGTCACCAGCGGACATACCGCTGGGTCTGGGAGCGAAGCGACTGGCGAAGATCGAGTTGAT
This sequence comes from Pseudomonas mendocina, assembly GCF_003008615.1. Lineage (NCBI taxonomy): Bacteria > Pseudomonadati > Pseudomonadota > Gammaproteobacteria > Pseudomonadales > Pseudomonadaceae > Ectopseudomonas > Ectopseudomonas mendocina. The sequence goes on along the minus strand of NZ_CP027657.1, from coordinate 563,979 downwards.
GGTGTTGAGTGCCCCCAGTGTGGCCTGGGCACTGGCGTTGAGGGGGAGAGTCTGTGCTGCGGCGCGCGCGACGCTACGCTCGTCCGGCAGGCGGCCAAGCGCGGTAACGACATCGGCCATATCGCCGGTTGGGGCCCCCTGGACTTGAGTATCAAGGACGCTGGCTGCACCCAAGGCCGGGTATAGACGGTTGTTGAGCGCCGAACCGTAGACGGTAGTGCCGCTCGAACCGTTACCACTGGCAATGACGTTGAGATCGACGCTATTACCGTTGATGGTGGCGTTGAAGTCGAACAGCGCGGAATTGTCAGTGACGTTGAAGCTCGTCGCGTTCAGCGTACCGGCCGTGACAACGCCTGTCAGAGAGAGGTTGTTGGCCAGCGTAGGGCTTCCGATGACATCGACGGCGAGGTTGCTGTTGTTGAAGTTGGCGACGCCACTGACATTGAGCCTGCCGTAGTTCGAGCTACTGGCGACGCCAATGGTCAGTGTCTGGCTGCCACTCTGGGTGTAACTGCTCAGCGCTAGTGTGCCTGCGGTTACGGTTGTGTCGCCATTCCAGGAGTTGTTGCCGGCGATGGTCAGGGTGCCCGCGCCCAGCTTGGTCAGACCGCCGGTGCCAATGAGGATGCCGGGCGTTTGAATACCGACGTTGTAGCCGTTGGTATCGAGAAAGGCCCCGTTGTTTGTAATGTTAATGTCCCCGAAGCTGAAGTTGGGGAAGAATTCGAGCTCGTTACTTCTAGCCTGCAGGATACCGCCGTCCCACTGAAGCAGCCCTATACCTATGCCCTTCATGATGTAAGGCGTTGAAAACAGCCCACGGGCATTACCGGTACCGCTGAGTGTCAACTGAGCGTAGCTGTTCAAGCCTGCCGCCAGGTCAGTGCCATCTTGGACGATGACACTTGCACCGTCGTCAACCATGACGATGGCCTGCCCATCAAAACCTATGGAGAGGAAGCCGTTAGTTGTCCATTTGGCGCCTGTGCCGCTAACGAATACCTCGCCCTGGCTCCCATTGCTAAAGCCAACATAAGCATCGGTGTTGGTAGCTTCGCCGCCACCGGCGATGCTGAGTTGGCCAAACGTGTTTCCGCCAACAACAAGGTACCCGGCAGCGTCGAACAGCATACCTGAAGGCACACTCTGGGACATGCCAGAGTCAATAACTATATTGGCTGCTGCAGTGCCTGCTGCTACGGAAATACTCGTTGCTAACAGTGCTTTGGTAAATAAATTATCCGATTTAAGTGCTTTCTCTTTAATCGTCGATAGCGGGGAGACGATCCAATCCTCAGATAGTCCTGTAAATGCGTTTTTTCTATTATTTTTGTTCAAGACTTTCTCCCTAGCATCGGCAATCTGCGGTTTTCCGCTGTTATTAGTCGGCAGGCTACTCTTTAATGTGCAAGCGCTGCAACAAAAAGTATAAAGCTGTCGTCGCTAACTAGAATTCGCGAAGGTACAGCCATGGAGTGTTTGAAGCTGAATTGCCCTGCCAATAGGAATCGACGACCATCTCTGTTCGAGGCCGTATTTGGCGGGGTAGCACCGCATTAGTGACGTGTCCAAGGTACTGATATTGCCCAGGGCTTGGGGGTGATTAATTCGCTGTGAGGCGTTAGCACAGGTAATTGATTCGCAGGGGTATGTATGCCTGTTGTGGTGATGCTCATGTGTTGGGTCGTTATTTAACAAGCTATTGAGCGAATGTTTGGGGATGTGGGGAATGCATTTTTTACCAATTGGCATATTTCAGTAATTGACTGGCCATCCCTTTCTTTTTATTTAGATCCTGAATACCCCAGGCTCGAACCGCTCGCTTGCATCCATCCGAATCCCCCGCATGCTGCGTGTCTGCAGGTAGGACTCATACAGCGCCTCGGAAAAGTAGCTGATCAGGATGGAACGGCGACGGGGGCCGAGTACGTTTCGGCTGCCGGCGTGTACCAGGTCGACGTCGAATACCAGAATGTCGCCCGCTGCACCGGCAAGTTGTTCGGCGTGCGACTCGTCGTTGCAGTCGAATGGTGGCTCGCCCGATTGTGGGCGATGGCTCCCCGGGACGATGCGGGTGGCGCCGTTACCGGGGCCGTAATCGTCGAAGTAGATCATGGCGTTGGCGATATCGCCCGGGCGCTGCGCCGAGAGATCACGGTGCAGCTGTTGATGACCACCGCCTGCCAATGGCTCGCGGCCTTCCACCAGGGCGAGGAAGAAGCGCTCACCGATCAGTTCGCCAACCACTGTCAGCAGCTGTGGCAGGCGTGAACCCTGGCGTCATCATCGAGCTGCGAGTGACGCCAATCGGAACCGCGTGGCACGGGCCATTGATCCGAGGCTCTGACGCCGGCATCGAACACTGTACGCAGTTCATCCAGCCAGCCCGGTGGAACCGCCTGGCTTAGCAGGGCATAGCCTTGCAGATGGAGCAGGTCGCGGTCTGTCATGACGCCATGAGCTTCCCTGCATCTCCAGGAGAAGGGGGCGGATATGCCAACTGGCAAAGGCCTCGTCCACCACCCAAGGCAGTATCGCTCTGCCTTGAGTGGGCGTGCTATCTCACCATGTGGCAGCAGTAGCGTCACGCCCTCAGATGCGAAAACCCGAGTGCTCGAACTGGTGCGGCCGTTTCTACCAGCGGTAACTCACTGTGCTGACGACTTGGCGTTCGTCGCCATAGCGGCAGATGGCGAACTCGCAGTAGGTGTACTGCTTGTTGGTCAGGTTGCTGGCGTTCACCGTCACTTCCCAGTTGTCGTCGATGGTGTAGCTGGCCATGGCATCGAACAGGGTGTACGGCGGCAGGGCCGAGTCGATCTGCGAGGCCTGGGTGCTGCCCTTGTAGCGAGCACCGCCGCCGATGCGCAGCTGCGGCAGGCCGAAGTCGGTGAAGCGGTAATCGGCCCACAGGGCTGCCTGGTGATAGGGCGTGTCCTCGCTGCGCTGGTCGATTTCCGCAGCGATGGTGCTCTTGGTGATGCGCGCATCGACATAGGCATAGGAGGCGATCAGGCTGGCATTCGGCGTGAGGTCGGCGCGGGCCTCCAGTTCCAGTCCGCGCGAGCGTACTTCGCCGGTCTGGGTGTAGGTGTTGTTCAACTGATCCGGCTTGAGCACGTTGCGTTGGGTCAGCTCATAGACCGCTGCGCTGAGCAGCAGGTTGCTGCCTTGCGGTTGGTAGCGTATGCCGATCTCGTACTGCTCGCCTTCGGTGGGCGCGAAGCTCTGCCCGGCGGCATCCGCCACGGCGATGGGGAAGAAGGATTCGCTGTAGCTGATATAGGGCGCCAGGCCGTTGTCGGCCTTGTACACCAGCCCGGCGCGCCAGGTGGTGGCTTCGTTGTCGCTGCTGGCCTTCATGCCGTTGGCATGCGCGCGCTGATCCTGGCCAGCCCAATCGTGACGGGCGCCGAGCACGGCGATCCAGCGATCGTCGAAGCTGATCTGATCCTGCAGATACACGCCTTTCTGCAGGGTGTCGACTTGCGAGCCACGGTCGCGCGACTGGCGCTTGTCCACCACCACGGGTTGGCCGTAGTTGTAGCGGGTCAGATCCAGTGCAGGTGCATTACCGCGGAAGTTGTGCGAGTCGTACGAGGTGTCGTAGCCGTCGAAACCGACCAGCAGCACATGGCGCCAGTCACCGAAATGCCAGTTGGTCTCGATGTTGGTATCGCTGGCAATGCCTCGCGAGTTTTCGGTTCGGTCACTGTACTGACGGCCCAGCACCCCGGTGGTCGGGACATTGGCCAGGCTGGCGTTGTTGACCTGCAGGTAATCCCACTCGACCTTCGACTGGTAGTAGCGCAGCTTGTGGCTGATGCGTGCATGCTCGTTGAAGCGATGCTCGAACTCGTAGCCGAGGGTCGACATCTCGCCGTCCATCTTGTCGTAGTCCGGCTCACCGATGAAGTCATGGCGACCGATTTTGTACGGGCTGTCGCCGACGCCTTTTACCAGTTGGTAGGGCAGCGGTGCAGAGAAGCCGGTCTTGGTCTTCTGGTAGAACGACAGCAGCGTCAGCGAGGTGTCTTCGTTCGGGCGCCAGGTCAGTGCCGGGGCGATGTACAGCTTGTCGTTGTCGATATGATCCTGCGGCGTCGAGCTGTCGCGGTTGAGCAGGGTCAGGCGGTAGCTCAGCGTTTCGCTGTCGCCCAGCGGGCCACTGAAGTCGGCCGAAACCTGGCGCCGATCATCCTGGCCCAGTTGCAGGTTCACTTCACGCAGCGGTGTGCTGGTGGGGCGCTTGCTCACCGCATTGATCAGGCCTCCCGGCGAGAGCTGGCCGTAGAGTACCGAGGCCGCGCCGCGAATCACTTCCGCGCGCTCCAGGCCGTAGGGCTCCTGCACACCGTCGTAGGAGTTGTTCTGCAGGCGCAGGCCGTCGCGCAGGGAGCCGCCGGTGGCCGATTCCACATCGAAGCCGCGGATGCGGAAGCGGTCGGAGGTGCGGTTGAAGCTGGTCGGCTGGCTGGTGAAACCGGGCGTCAGATTCAGCGCCTGGGACAGTGTCTCCGATTGGCGATCACGGATTTCGTCGCTGGTGACCACCGACAGCGACTGCGGTGTTTCGATGATGGGCGTATCGGTCTTGGTCGCGCTCAGGTTGCGCTTGGCCACGTAGCCGGCCACGTACTCGGTGGCGCGTTCCTCGCCGACTCCGGTGACGGTCAGGGCGCTCAGTTCCAGGCTGTCGCCCACGGATACCAGGACATACCCATTGTTGCCCCGGCTGGCTGCGAAGCCACTGCCTTGCAGCAGGGTGGTGAAACCGCTGTCGACGTCATACTGGCCGCGCAGGCCGGTGCTCTGCCGGCCGGCCAGCCGCTGCGGCTCGAACGCCAGGGCGATGCCGGACTGCTGGGCGAAGCGGTTCAGTACGTCGGCCAGCAGGCCGGCGTCGATGTCGTAGCGGTGCTGCACCTGCTCTGCGCCCAGGGCGCTGGCAGGGAGGATGACTGCGGTGCCGAGCAGGGTGGCGAGCGTCAGCTGGACGGCTAGAGCCAATGGGGTGACGGCGTAGCCAAGTGGCGCGGTGGAGAGGCGCATGATCGATAGAGTCCCGTGTTTTTTGGTTTCTATCCTCCTTGACGGGCGAGCACTGAAACCCGGAACCCTCGGTCGTGCAAATTATTTCAGGTCACTGCCTCAGGGCTTGCGGGTGACGATGCGCAGCCATGGGGTGAACTCGCGAACCTGCAGCGGCAGCACCTCGGCGAGCAGGTTCAGTGCGCGAGTGCTGTCATCCAGCGGCAGCACCGCAGAGACGCGCAGATTCGCCAGTTCCTCCCGGTCGAATTGCACATGGCCGGGGAACTGCCTGGCCAGTTGGTCGAGCACTTCCGGCAGCGGCTGATCCTTCACCACCAGTTGATGGTGACGCCAGGAGTCTTCGACGCTACGGGTATCCACCGGGGCCGTCAGTTGCACGTCGCTGCGACTGATACGTGCCTGCTCGCCAGCGCTTACCTCGACGGTTATGGGCGCGTCGACAGCGCTGGCTGCCACGCGTGATTCGAGCATGGTCAGCAGGGTCACGTCGTTCTGCCGGGTGACCACGAAACGGGTGCCCAATGCACGCATCTGACCTTGCTCGGTCTCGACGACGAACGGCCGCGCCGGATCGTGAGCGACCTCCACCAGCACTTCGCCACGCAACAAACGGATACGACGTTGTTCGCCGTCGTACTGCACGTCCACGGCGCTGTTGCCGTTGAGGGTCAGCAGCGACTGATCGGGCAACTGGTGCTGCAACCACTGCGCTGGCTGAGTGCGCAGGTCAGCCAGCATGTAGCTGGGTAGCTCGCTGCGCCACAGCGCCCAGGCGGGCAGCAGGGCGAACAGCAGGAGCAGGGCAGTGGTGCTGCGCTTGCTACGCGTGTTGCGACTGCTGAATGCCGCATCCAGCGCGGCATGCACCGAAGCCTTCTGCGGACGCAGCGCCGCCATCTGGCCGATGAACCCCTGCAGTCGTTCGGCCGCCGCGGCATGACGCGGGTCGCTGTGTTTCCAGAGCTCGAACTCGGCGCGCAGGCGCTCGTCGGCATCCGGCTCGTTGAGCAGGATCAGCCAGTTGGCGGCCTGTTCGTTGATGGCGTCGGTTTTGCTCATGGCAGTGTTCAGATATCCAGCGCGTTACTGCAATGCAGCAGCGCTTGCATCAGGTGCTTGCGCACCATCCGCTCGGAAATACCCATCTGTGCGGCGACTTCGAGTTGCGTCTGGCCGTCCAGGAAATACAGGAGGAAGGCTTGCCGCTGCTTGGCGCTGAGTTCCTCGAGCACGAAGGCGATCTGCTCCAACGCTTCGAGGGTGACGAGAATCTGCTCGGGCGATTGGTAACCCTCCAGACTCTCGGCGACCAGCGCCAGTTCTCGCAGGTAGGCGTCTTCGATCTGCTGGCGGCGTGACTTGTCGATCACCAGGCGGCGTGCCGTGGTGGTCAGGAAGGCTCGCGGCTCACGGATGCTGCCCAGCATCTCGCGTGAGGAGATAATGCGCGCGAAGGTGTCCTGCGCCAGATCCGCCGCGTTGTGCGAGCAGCCAAGCTTGCGACGCAACCAGGCGAGCAACCAACCGTGGTGGTCGCTGTAGAGCTCATGGAGGGCTTGCTGGAAAGGAGGCTCGGCCGCGGACATGCGCAAACTCGCGATGGGGGAATCCATCTCAAATTACATTTGAGAATTATTCGCATGATATGGGTTTGCCGGCTCGTATCGCAACTACCGACCTGATGCATGCGCTCGCAGCAGCGTTGCGGTGGATGCCATGCCGGTTGGCGCCGGCGGCGTATAGCGTTCGGCCGCCTCGAAAATGCCTGTGCCTGGGGCCGACAGTCTTCGGCAATACCCCATACAATGGGCGCCTGACCATTCCGGGCCATGAACATGGCTGCACCAACGAGGAACTCGCCTGCATGGCCTCCCCTGAGAAACAGAAGAAGCGCGCCCAGCGGGCCAAGACCAAGGCCAAGCAGAACCGCATGGGCAAGCCCAAGCACCAGGCCAATCTCGTCCACCCGATTCTGGCCAACCCACTGATCAACGAGCCGTTCGACGATGTCGAGATCGATCTCAGTACGTTCGACTTCAAGGACATCGAAGAGAACGGCTTCGACCCGGCGCATTTCGACGACCTGCTCCAGGCGATGAAGGCCGGCGAGGGCATCAGCCTGCTCGCGCTGTGCCTGGTGTTCCTGCAATACCCGGTGTTGGAGCTGGTAGTCGCCGAGGAGTCGCAAGACGCCGCGACCGATTTCATGATGGGCCTGCTGATCGTCTACCGGGCGATATTCCATGGCGAAGACGAGGATGCGGCGGTCGCCTGGATCGGCAGCGACGCCTTCCAGAGCGCCTATAACGAAGCGTCTCTGATCCTGGAGAAGAAGAACGCCCGCACCTGACCGACGGGCTGATCAACCTCTAAGCGCCGCCTCGATCCGGGCGATATCGATCTTGCTCATGGTCATCATCGCCTCGAAGGCGCGCTTGGCGGCTGCGCGGTCAGGGTTGGCGATGGCATCGCTAAGAATGCGTGGCGTGATCTGCCAGGAAATACCCCATTTGTCCTTGCACCAGCCGCATTCGCTGGCCTGACCACCGTTGTCGATGATCGCGCTCCACAAGCGATCCGTCTCGGCCTGATCGTCGGTGGCGACCTGAAACGAAAACGCCTCGTTGTGTCGGAACACCGGGCCACCGTTGAGGCCGAGGCAGGGAATGCCCATCACCTTGAACTCAACCGTCAGCACGTCGCCCTGTTGGCCGCTGGGGTAATCGCCGGGCGCGTGATGCACGGCCAACACGGTGCTGTCAGGAAAGGTCTCGGCGTAGAAGGTGGCAGCCTCCAGCGCGTCACGGTCGTACCAGAGGCAGATGGTGTTCTTGCTGCTCATTCCGACTCTCCAGAGCGGTGTATGGAGTCAGAAGTCTAGTCGGCAATAACGCTGGCGATGCCAGAATGAGAAAGGCTCCAGGCACTGATGTGCCCGGAGCCTTTGGCGCGGGTGAAACCGGTCAGAAGGCGGTTTGTACGCGTACGTAGAAGGTGCGGTAGGTGCCTTCCTCGGTCAGGCTGTTGCTTTCCAGCAGGCCATTGGCGCCATAGGTGGTGGCGCGGCTGTCCTCGTTCTGGGCGAACAGGTTGAGCACCGACAGGTTCAGGCTGGTGTTCTCGCTGAGTTGGGTACGCGCCGAGACATCGACACGGCCGACGGCATCCTGATCGCCCTCTGCCGTCTTGCCCGAGGTCAGTCGATATTTCTGGTTGTAGCCGCTGTTCCAGTTGTAGTTGACGCCGAAGGTAGTGCGCAGGCTGGCCAGGTAGTAGTCGGCGCCAGCGTTGAACAGGTAGTCCGGTTGATCGAGGAAGCGCCGGGTTTCACCGGTGGCTTCGCTCTTCAGACGGGTGTGCACGGCAGTGGCGTTGGACCATAGCGTTAGCTGCGGCATACCAAGGGCATCCAGCGGCGCGCGTGCTTCCAGCTCCAGACCGCTGGCCTGGCCGTCGCCGGCGTTCTCCGTGTGGCTCAGCCAACGACCGTTGTCCTGCTGGCTGAGGACGCTTTCGATCTTGTCGCTGAACTGGCGATGGAACAGGTTGGCCGAGAGCAGGCCGCGTTGATCATTGAAGAAGTGATCCAGCCCCAGGTCGACACCCCAGATGGATTCTGGCGTCATTGCCGGGTTGCCGCCGGTGTCGGGTCTGGCCAACGTGCCGGAGTCGGTGGTGACGGTCGGGCTCAGTTCGCGCAGATCCGGCCGGCGCAGCGTGCGCGCGATACCCAGGCGCCAGTCGGTGTTGGCGCTGAGATGGCCCAGGTAGCTGATCGAAGGCAGCGGGCTCAGCTTGCTGGTCTGCTGCTTGGCGCCGCTGAAATCGCGGGTGCGGGTGTGGGCATCTTCCAGGCGCAGGCCGTAGGTCAGGCTGTCGCCCCAGGGCAGGAGCCAGGTGTCCTGAGCGAACAGATGGGTGATGTCTTCACGAATTTGATAGGTGCGCGCGGCATTGATTGGCCTGAGCGTACCGTTCTCGATATTGCTGTTGTCCTCTTCGCGGGTTTCGCGGCGTGCCCCGACGCCCCATTCGAGGCTGTGCGCGTCGAGCAGCGTCTTGACCTTGAGGTTGGGAGAGACGGAGGTCATGTGGATGTTCTCGTCGCGTAGGCGCGTGCGATCCAGGGTGCCGTTGGCCCGGTAGCGTTTGGCGTCGCGGGTGGTGTCCTCGTCGGCCTTCTGCAGGTCTAGGCTCAGCAGCAGCTCAGTGTCATCGCTCCACTGGTGCGTCCAGTCGCTGAGCAGGCCCAGGTTGGTGCGCTTGCGCTCGCGATCCTCGAACTCGGTGCGACGAACCGCGTTCTGCGCGGTTTCCAGCTCGGCAGCGATGTCATCGCGGTATTCGGTGGTCTTCAGGTAATCGAGCTGGAAGTTCAGGCGGTTGGCCTCGTCCAGGCGCAGCTCCAGCGAGGGCAGGAAGTTGCCTTGCTCGAAGCGGCGTTCATTGGTGCCCAGCTCACCGCCATTGGCGCCACTGTTGTTGAACACCAGCGAGTCCTTGCTCTCGTTACGGCGCTGCAACTGCACGCCACCCGCCAGGTTCAGCGTGACGTTGTCGTTACCCAGGCTGTAGAAGGCGGTGGCATCTCCCAGGCCACCGTTGCTTTCCATATGCCCGGCACCGATGCCGATCTCGCCGTTACCGCCCTTGGCGCGCTGCTTGAGAATGATATTGACGGTGCCCGCAGCGCCCTGGCCCTCCTGGCTGGCCAGGGGCGAGCGGATAATCTCGACTCGCTCGACCAGTGAGCTTGGGATGCGATCCAGCTGCACGCTGCGCTTGGAGTTGGCATCGAGGATACGTCGACCGTTGACCAGCACCTGCGCGTACTCGGGGCCGATGCCGCGCAACTGCACCTCACGCGCGCGGTTGGCGCCGGCAAAGGAGACCCCGACCAGGCGACGAAGAGCATCGCCCAGCGGCTGGTCGCCAAACTGGTTGAGCTGCTCGGCTTCGATAACAGCCTTCGAACTGCTGGCCTCACGTCGTTCGGCGTGAGCGCGTTGCACGGCGTTCTCGATGGGGGCGCTGGAGATTTCTACCGCGTCCAGGCTGACGACCTGGGCGGCAAGCGGGGCGCTGCAGCTGGCCAGCAGAAGACCCAGCAGAGCTCTCTTATTCCTGTTGTGCATGATGGCTCACATTGTTTTAGATTCATTTAATGATAATTATTTCCAAATGTATAAATCAATCATGCGCATGAAAATCATTGGCAGAAGCCGCTTGCCCGGTGGCAATCGCCGGGAGGGCACTCACCTGAGGTGGGGGCGCGCCATGTTGACGAGGTGGGAGAACGAGCGACGCGGTGGACGATGCGCTCAGCGCTGAGCCGGATCTCGCGCAGGCGCGAGCGGCCTTGAAAACGCCTTGGTTCGGCGTTGGAGGGGGAGGTCAGTCGAGCGGGCGTTGCCATGAAGCACGGAATTGACCTGGCAGCCATGCGCTCAGAGCAATAACTGTCAGGTCAAATCACTGTTGCTGAAAATTGGCGGAATCAAGTCTGAGGATTTCTCGAAACGAACCGTTGCTTAAGACCAATAGGCCTCTAAGAGCGTGTTCAAAGTCTGCTGCGCGTCGGCCATGCAGCGTTGAAATCAAGCTCAGAATGCTCATTTACAGCTCGTAAAGTCGAACGCGACTCCGAGCGTTCTTCGCTCGATTTCGCCTTGCCTGGCTCTAGCTCGCGAGACTTTGAACAGGCTCTAAGGCGCTGCCTGATCGAAGATGCTGCTCTGTTCGTTCTGTCCTGCAGAAACGAAAGGTGCATCTTCAATGTGGTAGACCGTCGGTTCTGCCGAGAAGTATTCCTCTAGCCCATCCATGAATACCTGATGGTCATCACTCGCTTCGAAGACCTTGTGGTCTGTAAGTGAGCGCCAGCGCACGATGAGGTTGAATACCTGAGGCGTTTCGATGCCTTGCGTGAGCATGTGGCCGCCGTAACCCGTGGCGCGTTTCAGCAACGGTTCGACATTGGCAAATGCAGGTCTGAAATTCTCGATATGTTCCGGGTGAACGGGGAGTAGAGCGATCTCGTAAATCATGGGATTTCTCCAAAGTGGTTTGCGTATTTGAACGTTGCCGTTTACCGGGCGAGCGAGGGATCGACGGCAATCGCAATCTTTCCGCGCAGGCCGTTGTTGGGGCTTTCCAGTAGCGCGTGGGCGCGAGGGATGTCGGCAAGCGAAAAGACCGCGCCCACGTGTGGCCGCAGTTGGCCGCGCTCGATCAATGCGCTCAGCTCATCGAGCTTGCCGCGGTTCTGGCGGGTGAAAACGAAGTGGTAACTTGCGTTCTTGCCCCAGGCCAGGATGACGTTCTGCGGCTGGGCGATATCCACGATCGAGACCACGCGGCCCAGTTGTGCGAGGGCGTCGGGGCTGCGCGAGAGGGTGTTGCCGCCGATCGTGTCGAATATCACGTCGACGCCCTGGCCACCGGTTTCTCGCAGGATGGCGTCGACGTAATCCTCTTGTTCGTAGTCGATGACGACGTCGGCACCCAGGCTTCGTGCGAATTCGAAGTTTGCCTCGCGCACTGTGGTGAACACCTTGGCGCCTATGGCTTTTGCCAGCTGGATCGCCACATGACCGACGCCTCCCGCGCCGCCGTGCACCAGAATGCTTTCACCCACCCTGAGCGATGCACGCACCACCAGTGCTTCCCATGCCGTGCCGCCAACCAGGGTCAGGGTGGCAGCCTCGAGATGGCTCAGCGAGGCAGGTTTCTTCCCGACAATGTTTTCGGCCGCAACGTGGTACTCGGCGTAGCTACCGGGGCCATCAAAAATTTGCGGGGTGTACCAGACCTCGTCGCCTGGCACGAAGCTCGTCACACCGGGGCCGACCGCTTCGACGACGCCGGAGACGTCATGCCCGGTAATGCTTGGTAGCGGCACGTAGTCGGCGTAATCGCCGCGGCGAACCTGGAAATCCAGCGGGTTGATGGAGGTGGCGTGGACACGAACCAGGACTTGTCCTGCCTGCGGTACGGGCTTGGGCACGTCACGCAGTTCGAACGATTCCGGGCCGCCAAATGACTTCAGTATCTGTGCTTTCATGGTAAACCTCGTTTCTGGAAAAAGGGATATAGGGAATTTCCGATATGCTGATGCGAAGATTTAAGGGAGCTTCTATGGCCTCAGTTCATTGTGAGCCCTCGTTTCGGTAAAAAGGAATATCGAGATTTTTCGATATGTATGGGTGAAAAAATTACAGCTCCTTGTCCAGAAGCTCGGCAAGGGCACGGATGTTTGCTTCATTGCGCTTGTAGTAAGTCCATTGCCCGATGCGACGGACTTCGACCAGGCCCACTCGTTGCAGCGTCGCAAGGTAATCGGACACCGTCGACTGCGACAGACCGACACCTTCTTGAATGCTGCTGACGCAGACGCCCACCGTATGAACGTCCCCTTCATCTTGTGGGGGGAAGTTCTTCACGGGATCCTTCAGGCCTTTCAAGATCTTGAGGCGTGTAGGGTTCGAGAGGGCTTTGAATACGTCGATCAGTTCCATGGGGAGCGATAATATCGATATTTACCGATATGTCAATGCGTGGTTCATTCATGCTCAACGATACGCCCGCATCCATCGATGCAGGCCCTCTGGCGGGCGCCTTATCAAGCAAGCATCGGAGGGCTGGTCATCGCCCATTTACTAGCATCGGGAGCGAGCCGTGGAGGCGCTGAGGTTTTGAGCAGAAACCCACCTCGCGACAGGTTTCTGCTTGGCTCAAGGCCTGTTCACTTGGCCGCCGTTCCCTTCACGGAGTCGGTACGATACAGCGCCAGGTGGTTGGTGATGCACATGTCCATCGCCTCGATCAGGAACAAGTGGGGCTTGTCCTTGATCGGCGGCACCAGGCAGCGGCTGGCAACGCGTTGGCCGAGTATTTCCGCGTCGATGTAGATGAGGTTCACCGGCGATTTCTCCGGGTTTTCTTCGGCGCTGAAGAAGGCGCGGGTGTATTCCTCGTCCCCGGCGGTTTTGTCGAAGATGCTGCTGTCGATCCGAGTGGTCAGGACTTCGCCGACAGGTAGTTCCTGGCGGCTCAGAATGGCCACGCCAATCGGGCCGGTCAGCCCGGCGAGCAGCGAACTCTTGCGCAGCTGTGACTGCAGGTTGGCGTAGGTCACGAAGTGATGGACGTTGATGGATGGCTGCGTGCCCAGTTCTGGAAACTTCTCGTAGGCGCGGTGGGCGAGCAGCCGTGAGCCTGTGGGCTTGGTCGCGGTGTCCGGCATGCGATAGATCGCGTAGGCGCTGCTGGTGACCAGCAGACTGAAAATTTCCTTCTCTCTCTCGCTGCTTGGGCGTCGATCGTGGATGACGATCTTGTCGGATTGCTCGATGCCTGGATATTCCGGTGGCGGTAGCGAAGGTTGGCTGGCGCAGCCGGCAATGATCAGTGGGCTGGCGACGAGAAGGCATTTAAGGGCGTGCATACGACATCCTGTTGTCGGGAAGGGTTGTTGATTCATGACCAGGCACTGCGCAAGTGCTAAGCGCATGATGGCCATGAGCTATTGATGCTCGCTCAAGCCCTGTGTGTTTTCAATGAGCGTGGTATTGGTGGATGAAACCTCCAGGCAAAGCGCCGTGCGCGGTTAGTATTGGCCGATCGATTTATTCACTGCCATCTGGAGCCTCGTATGACCGCTTCGCTGCCCGCCGTCGCCTTCGCTGGTATTGGCCTGATGGGCCTGCCCATGACCTGTCGCCTGCTCGCTGCCGGCTACCCGCTGACCATCTGGAACCGTACCCCGGATAAATGTGCGCCTCTGCTGGAACACGGTGCGCACCGCGTGGAAACACCGGCCGAGCTGTGCCGCGATGCCAATGTGGTGATGTTGTGTCTGGCCAATACCGACGTGGTGCGTGAGGTGGTATTTGGCGTGGGCGGTATCGTCGAGGGGGCTCGGCCGGGACAACTGCTGGTGGATTTCTCCAGCCTGGAGCCGGCTGCAACGCGTGAGATGGCCGCCGAGCTGGAAGCGCGCACTGGCATGCGCTGGGTGGACGCACCGGTTTCCGGCGGTACGCCCGGGGCCGAAGCGGGCACTCTGGCGATCATGGCCGGCGGGCGTGAGGACGACGTGGAGCGTATCCGTCCGGTGCTCGCGCACCTGGGGCAGCGCCTGACGCGCATGGGCGAGGTGGGCGCCGGGCAGGTGACCAAGGTGTGCAACCAGATGATCGTCGCCTGCAATGCGTTGGTGATCGCCGAGGTGGTGGCGCTGGCCGAGCGCGCCGATGTCGACGCGAGCTTGATCGCTCCGGCGCTGGCCGGTGGTTTCGCCGATTCCAAGCCGTTGCAGATTCTCGCGCCGCAAATGGCCGCCAGCCAGTTCGAGCCGATCAAGTGGCACGTGCGCACGCTACTCAAGGATCTCGATACAGCGGTGAAGCTTGCGCGCGAGCAGGGCAGCGCTACGCCGATGAGCGGTTTGGCTGCGCAACTGATGCGATTGCACGGCAGCCAGGGCAATCTGGAGCGTGATCCGGCCACGCTGGTGCAACTGCTGCGGGAGCAATGCCCATGAGAATTGCCGCCAATCTGTCCATGCTGTTCACCGAGTTGCCGCTGCGCGAGCGTGTGCAGGCCGCTGCGATTGCCGGCTTCGACGGTGTGGAGATTCAGTTCCCCTACGAGCTGCCGGCCATCAGCCTGAAAGAAACCTTGGAACGCACGGGCCTGCCGCTGGTGCTGATCAATGTACCTGCCGGTGACTTGATGACCGGTGGCCCTGGCCTGGCTGGCGTGCCGGCACGTCAGGCGGATTTCGATGCCGCGCTGCAGGAGGCTCTGACCTACGCCACCATGGTGCGCCCGGCCTGCATCAATGTGCTACCGGGGCGCTTGGCTGAGGGTGTGAATCGTGAGCAGGCACTGGATTGCCTTACCGCCAACCTGCGCAAGAGTGCCGAGGCCTTTGCCTTGTTGGGCATTCAGGTGCTGGTGGAGGCGATCAACCCTATCGACATGCCGGGTTTCCTGATCAATACGCCTGAGCAGTTGGACGAGCTGTTGCATGCTGTCGATCATCCCAACCTGGCCGCGCAGTACGACCTCTACCACATGGCACGTCAGGGGCTGGATGTGGCGGCGGGTATGCGCTTGCTGGCCGGGCGCATCGGTCATGTGCAGTTCGCCGATGTGCCGGGGCGCGGTGCGCCAGGTACGGGGGAGCTGGCGTTCCCGGCCCTGCTCAGTGCGCTGCGTGACAGCGGTTACGCCGGTTGGCTGGGCGCCGAGTACAAACCAGGTGATGCGGGCACGCAGGCGAGCCTCGGCTGGCTGGCGCAGTGGCAGCAGCGTACGTAGGGTGCGCTGTGCGCACCGCGGTTCGCATGGTTCTCGGTTGTATCAATTTGGCTCGGTGCGCATGGCGCACCCTACAGTGCCGATGGTGCGCCGGTGACGGAGGTCAGAACCTCGTGCCCACGCGCTCCAGCGGGCGGTAATGTGGCGGGAAGAGGGTGACGATCTCCTCCAGTGGCACCGGTTTGCTGAACAGATAGCCCTGTACCTGATCGCAACCGCGTTCCTGCAGGAACGCCAACTGTTCGGCGGTTTCCACGCCTTCGGCCACCACCTTCAGATGCAGGGCGTGGGCCATGGCGATGATGGCGTGGACGATTTCACGATCTTGGTTCGAATCGGCAATGTCCTGAATGAAGGAGCGGTCGACCTTCAGTGTGTCCAGCGGCAGGCGACGCAGATAGGCAAGGGACGAATAGCCAGTACCGAAGTCGTCGATGGACAGGCTCACGCCCAGTGCACGAATGTTTTCCAGCAGCCCAATGGCGCGGTTGATGTTGCTCAGCAGCGCGCTTTCGGTCACCTCCAACTCCAGGCACTGAGCGGGGCAGTCGGTGGCGTTGAGCAACTGCTCGATGCGGCCGGGTAATTGGTCGTTAGCCAGATTCAGGGCCGAGCAGTTGACGGCGATCTTCAGGCCTGGGTAGCCCATCTGATCCAGGCTGTTGAGGTCGAGGCAGGCGCGGCGTAGCACCCAGTTGTCGAGCTGGTCGATGAAACCATTGGCTTCGGCAACGGCGATGAAGCGCTCGGGCGTGAGCAACCCATGTTGCGGATGATGCCAGCGCACCAGAGCTTCGAGCTTGCTCAGCGCGCCGCTGCTCAGGTCGATGATCGGCTGGTAGAACAGGGTCAGGCCGTGATCCTGCTGCAATGCCTGGCGCAGATCCTCTTCCAGTTGCAGCTCGAACGAGGCCTTCTGTTTCAGGTGCGGATTGAAGAAATGCACCACGTTGCGTCCGCTGCCCTTGGATTGATAGAGCGCCAGGTCGGCGTGCTTGAGCAGTTCGTCGGCGCTGCTGCCATCTTGTGGGAACAGGCTGATGCCGACGCTGGTGGTCATCACGATCTTGCGCCCGGCCAGGCTGATCGGCTCCTTCATCTGTTCCAGCATTCGGTTGGCCAGCGCGCGCGGGTCGGCATTGCTGTCGAGGCTGGCGACCACGCAGAACTCATCGCCACCGAAGCGGGCGATGATGTCGCGTTCACGCAGCGCGGCGCGGATGCGTTGCGCCACGACGCGCAGCAGTTCGTCACCGGCATCGTGACCGAGGGTGTCGTTGATGCGTTTGAAGTGATCGATATCGAGAAACATCACCGCCAGGGTGCGTCCGGTGACGGCATGTTCCTCCAGCGTGGCAGCGAATACCCGATTGAAACCACGGCGGTTGAGCAGCTCTGTCAGCGGATCGAAGTGCGCTACCTGTTCCAACGAGGCCTTGGCCTGATCAAGTTGTACCAGCAGGTTGTTGACCCGCTGCAGGTCGCGCTCCTTGTCGTCCAGCTTGCGTCCGGCCCAGGCGGCGGCCAGGCTCAAGGTGAGGATCAGCAGGGTGATCGAGGCTACGATCACGACCAGTTGCACGCTGTTATCGGCGCTGCGCAACTCCAGGGCCGTGCCATCCGGCACCACCAGATGCAGCGCGGCCATGCCCGTGTAGTGCATCGCGGCGATGGCTGCCCCCATCACCAGGGCTGCGGAATATTTCAGCCAGCGCTGACGGCGCGATGAACCGTAGCGTACGTAGCGGTTTAGTTGCAGCGCGGCAAAGCTGGCACTGATGGCGATGACGATGGACAGGGTGAACAGGCCACCGTGGTAGTAGGCTTGGGCCTGTGAGCGGATCGCTGCCATGCCGCTGTAATGCATGGCGGTGATGCCCAGGCCGATGATCACGGCGGCCAGTAGCTGCCGATCCAAGCCGGGGCGTGGCATGGCCATGCAGTACAAGGCGAGCAGGGCGGCAGCCAGGGCTACCAGTAACGACAGCACGGTGGTGGCCAGGTCATAACGGATGGCGACAGGCGCCTGGAAGGCCAGCATGCCGATGAAGTGCATGGACCAGATTGCGCCCGCCAGGCACAAGCCACCAACTAGGCCCCAAGCCAGGCGCATGCTGCGTCTCTGTACATGATCGAGGTGCTTGGCGATGGTCAGTGTGCTGAGACTGCCGACGCTGGCGATGACGTACGACAGCAACACCAGCCAGGGATCATGGCTGCAGTCGAGCAGGAGTTGGCCCTGCTCGGGCAGATCAGCGAGAAAGCGGATCGAAAGTCCTTCCATAGTCACCCCGCTTGGCAGTGGCTAGCGTGCCCTACTCAGTGAAGCACAAGCACGCCCCAGACCGCCTATTTCCCGTAGTCGTTGAGCGAAATTACCCGGGTTTTGCCGATGCGATGGCGGTAAATCTCGCGCAGGTATTTGATCGCCTGCTTGACGCTTTCGCGCGATAGACGGATGTCGTTGATCGAGACGAACTTCTCAGCGTCATGGATCAGTTCACGGTACTTCTTCTCGTACATCGGTTTGATCGCATACCAGTTGGTGTCGAGGATCTTCGCCGGGTCTTCGTATTCGTTGAGCATGCTGTCGAGCTGTGCCTCGTTGAAGCGTTCGGCGACGATGAAATCGAGCATGGCGTCGTCCAGGCTGTCGTCAAAGCGGTACTGGTCGCGGGCGAAGCAGCGCTTGATGTAGGCGACGATCAAGGTCAGGAAGTCGTCCGACAGGCACGGGCTCTTGACGATCAGGGTGGTCAGCGACAGGTTGGCCGAGGCGCCGATCACCAGTGCGTAGCGCTTGAGCGTGGTGTTGGGGAAGAGGTTGTTGAGGTGGGTCTTGAGCCGGTTCAGATCCATGTACGACAGCTTGTAGTCCTTGGGCAGCGAGACGATGGACACCACCGAGGAACAGTTCTTGAAGAAGTGCAGGTCGCTCAACTGGGTGGCGTCGTAGCCGCTGGACTTGTATTGCTCGAGCGCCTGGCGATAGCGCTTGGATTCGATCGGTAGCAGGCTGATACCTTCGATGGCCTGGGTGACCTTATTGAAGTGCGGCAGGTCGATGGAGCGGAAGAACAGGTCGTCGATGTTCAGTCGCGGTGGGTGCTGTTCCTTGTCCAGCACGCGAAATTTCTCCGAGAGCTGAGCCGGCTGTTCGGGCACCACGGACTCGGCATAGGCCACGGCCACCGGGCCGGCCAGGCTCATGAACAGGTCGTTGGCGTCGAGGCGGATGGTTTCGCCGATGTCGATGCCGGCGCGGCGGAAGTAGTTCTGGTCGTAGTCGCTGGTTACTGCCTGGGCGGTAAGAATGTTGAAGATCTGCTGCGAGATGTACTGGTTGGCATGGCGCTCCATGGCCGTTACGTCGAGGTTGTGGATACTGCCGTCACCGCTCTCTTCGGCGTAGCGCATGATGTCGTTGGAGATCAGCATCATGGCGTTCCATGGGCGGATGCGGCGCATCACGCTTTCGGCGCTGCTCTGCTCGTTGTCGAAGTTGTAGGAGAAGTCCCATTCCTCGGCCAGGTACTTGCACAGCAGACGCCCGGCATTGATGTGCAGCGCTTCGGACATCTCGCTGCGCTGGTCGGAGATGTTCGGCAGGATGCAGATGCCACTAGTGAAAATCGGTTCGAAGACGAAGCCCCGGTCGCGCTCGCCCTCGCTGTCGTCCGGTGCCTTGCTGTCGAAGGTCTTGCTCATGTAGGCGAACTGCTGCGCCAGGCCAAACTCCGAGGCCATGCCCGAGCCAGTACCGCCACCGGCGCTGAAGATGTAGAAGTACAGGCGTGACTGGTTGGCTTTGATCCCGCAGGAGTCGATCAGGTAGCTGTGGATGAACTTCCAGTCCTCGTTGGTGAAACGCTGGGTGTCCTTGTTGAGGATGATCTTGGCCAGGTACTGACCGAGTATCGGCGCGTTGCCGGCCCCGCCGGCATGCACCTCGGACAGATCCATGATCTTCATCTTGCTGTAGTCGTTGAGAAAGCCGCTGGTTTCTCCTTTGCGGGAAAAGCGGATGCGCCCTTCGATGTCCTTGTCCAGATCCCCGAGCATCACCAGCGGTTCGATCAGGAATACCGGTTTGCTGCTCTTGCTCGGCGTACGCAGCAGGTTGCTGCGAATCCAGCGGCTGGGGCGCGAGGCCTGCTCGATGGCGGCGGTGGCTTCGCTGTGAAACTCCTCCAGATAGAACTGGCGCGCGTTGTAGACCAGGGAGGCGACGTCCAGGGCGATGTTCGAGCCGCAGCGGCCGAGACCGATCAGGCACACCGAGGGAAACTGCTGGATGCGGCTGGACTCGCTGTCGTCCAGCGGTTCACCGAGAGGAAACACCAGGTTACGCAGGCCATCGAGGTTATCGAGGATGCGTTCGATGTCGCGTTCGGTGAAGTACAGGTACTGCTCGCCGCTGTCGCTGTGCACCGGCAGCGCGGGTGGCGCCAGCAGGGTGTCGGCGAGATCGGCCAGGGTGGCTTCCTTGGCGGGGGCTACGGCGTCTTTTTTAGTTTTCATCGGTGACAGTCCGGGCGAGTCAGTGGGGTGTTGGCTGTTGGCCATAAAATGACCAACCCCATTGGTTCTAGCACGGAAAAAAGCACCGTGCCTTATTCCGGCCGGATATGAGGCAGATTGGCATCGGTCACCATCGATCTGCATAAACCTAGCGAATGGTCGCAGACAACGCCGGGCAAAGCCTCTAGATTGCCCGTCCCAGCGTTTGGCTGGTGCTGCCAAGGTAGGCGCCACCGTTGTAGGCCGCACGCGGACAACAAAAAAGAGACGTTGCCATGCAGCCCAATCAGCAAGCCACGAATGCCTGGCGCATTCTGTTCCTGCTTTTCCTTGCCAACCTGTTCAACTTCTTCGATCGCACCATTCCCGCCATCATCATCGAGCCGATACGCCTGGAGTGGAGCCTGAGCGATTTGCAGCTCGGCCTGATCGGCACCGCTTTCACCATCGTCTATGCCCTGGCCGGCATTCCGCTCGGGCGGATGGCCGATACCGGCGCGCGGCGCAAGATCATGGGCTGGGGCCTGGCGGCCTGGAGTGGCCTGACAGCGCTCAACGGCATGGCCTGGAATTTCTGGAGCTTTCTGCTGATTCGCATGGGCGTGGGCATCGGTGAGGCCAGCTATGCACCGGCGGCCAACTCGCTGATCGGCGACCTGTTTCCTGCCCACAAGCGCTCACGGGCCATGGGCCTCTTCATGCTCGGCCTGCCGCTGGGGTTGTTGCTGGCGTTCTTCACCATCGGCGCCATGGTTCAGGCATTCGGCAGCTGGCGCGCGCCGTTTCTGATCGCCGCCGTGCCGGGGCTGATTCTGGCGCTGTTCCTGTTCTTCATTCGCGAGCCGGCACGTGGTGCGGCGGAGGTCACTCGCGTCAGCAGCGCGCCAGTGGAGAAGCCGCTGCGCACGGTGCTGGCAATCCGCACCTTCTGGTGGCTGGTACTGGCGGGCCTGGCGTTCAACTTCGCCGCCTACGCCTGCAACTCGTTCATGGTGCCGATGCTGCAACGCTACTTCGGCCTGGGCCTGCAGGATGCGGCAATGGCCACTGGCGTGATCGTCGGGCTCACCGGGCTGGTCGGTCTGACGGCAGGGGGCTGGATCGCCGACAAGGTACATCAGCGCTGGCACAACGGCCGGCTGCTGTTCGCCGCCCTCAGCATGCTGGTGGCCTGCGTCTGCACCGGTTGGGCGCTAAGCGCAGGACGAATCGATACGGCAGTGTTCGTCGGGGTATTCAGCCTGGGCTGGCTGTTCTCCTACAACTTCTATACCTGCGTCTACACGGCGATCCAGGATGTGATCGAGCCGCGCCTGCGGGCCACGGCCATGGCGCTGTTCTTCGCCGGCCTATACCTGCTGGGTGGGGGCCTCGGTCCGCTGGCGGTGGGCTGGCTGTCGGATCATTACGCGCAGGCAGCCATGCACGCAGCCGGTGCCAGCGAGATGAGCGAGGCGTTCAAGGCCGCTGGCCTGCATGACGCGATGGTGCTGATCCCGGTTGCGTTGTTCCTGACTCTGTTGGCATTGCTGCAGGCGTCGCGCTGCTTCCAGCGCGACGCGCTACGGATGCGTGAGGGCTTGGCCGGGGCGGTTCCGGCATAGAGAGTGAGCACGGTGTGCGTGGCACACCCTACGCAGCGGCGTCCCCCCGCGCAGGGCGTACTCGCCGCAGGCCGTACGCCGCTAGTCAGCGGTAGCAGGGTTGGTGCTACGCATTACGTCCCTATCGGGGGAAGCGGGGGTATGGGGCGCGCCCTACGGGAGTAGGGCGCACCACGCGCTGGAGGCTTCAGGGCACCAACAGGATCTTGCCGTCACGCTCGCCGCTGGCGGCTGCCGCCACGGCATCCTTGATATGTGCCAGGTCATAGGTGGCCGCGACGCGGGTCTTCAGCTTGCCGCTGGCGATCAACTGCACCAGTTCACCGAACACCTTCATCTGTTGCGCCTGGTTGGCTTGCTGGAACCACTTGGCCAGCCAGAAGCCACGCAGTGTCACGTCGCGGAACACGAACGAGGCCGGCGATACCTGGCAGGCCTGGCCGCTCATCATGCCGTAGTTCACCAGTACGCCACCGTTGGCCAGCGTGGCTGCCAGGTTGTCGGTACTGACACCGCCGACCGCATCGATGCCCAGGCGCACTTCGGCGCCGCCCGTGGCTACGCGTACGCGTTTGGCCAGATCCGGGCCATCGACCAGCACCAGGTCGCCACCTTCGGCTTCTACTGCGGCAACAGCCGACTCACGGCGCACCACGTTGATGGTCTTGAAGCCGCGCAGCTTGGCCAGCTGGATCAGGTAGCTGCCGACGCCCGAGTTGGCGGCGTTCTGGATCACCCAGTCGCCAGGCTTGAGGTCGACGAATTCGCTGAGCAGCAACGAGGCGGTCGGCGGGTTGACGGTGAGCATCGCCAGTTGCAGCGGGTCGGCATCCGGCAGCGGAATCAGTTTGTCCGCCGGAGCATTCAGGGCTGTGACCCAGGTGCCACAGCCAACCGGCAGCAGCACGGTCTGGCCGACCTTGAAGTGGCTGACGCCTTCACCGAGCGCCTCGACCTTGCCGACACCTTCGTTGCCGCCAATGGCCGGCAGTGGTGGCAGCATGCCGTAGGCGCCCGTCAGGGTCAGCACATCGGAAGGGTTGATCGGTGCAGCCAGTACCTTGACCCGGACTTGCCCAGCGGCAGGTTCCGGCAGTTGCAACGGCACTGCGCTGATGACGTCTTGCGGCACCGGGCCACGGTGTTGGTATTCGGCTTTGAGCATGGGCTTGGTCTCCTGAAAGCAGGCGCAAAATGCGTGGAGCCAGTCTAGCTGCGATAGGGCAAAGCGGAATGAATCAGTTGGCATCCACTCTGGTGATGACCACCTTGAGCCGTCTATGCTCTGCCGGGATCGATAACGGGATAGATGATGCTCAGAGGGTGGCTGGGTTTGGTGGTGGCGTGCCTGAGTACGACGGTTGCAGCAGAGGTACTGCATGTCGGCTTCGGTACGCACAAGCCGCCATACGTATTCGAGGGCGAGCCACGGGGACTGGAATACGAGCTGGTGGATCGTGCCGCTCAACATGCGGGTTTCGAGCTGACTGCTTACTACGCGCCGATCGAGCGCCTGCATCTGATGCTGCGGCGCGGCGAGATCGATGCCATTGCCACGACTCATGAGCGCAGTGGCGTAGAGGCCTTCTATTCGGACGTCTACATCCACTACCACAACGTTGCGGTGTCACTGGCCAAGCGTGGCTATCGCATCGAGCGCATCTCCGATCTCGGTCAATACTCCGTCAGTGCTTTTCAGCGTGCTCGTCTGCTATTGGGGGCGGAGTTCGAGCGCATGGCCCTGAGCAACCCGCGCTATCGCGAAGAGGCCCT
This sequence comes from Pseudomonas mendocina, assembly GCF_003008615.1. Taxonomy (NCBI): domain Bacteria; kingdom Pseudomonadati; phylum Pseudomonadota; class Gammaproteobacteria; order Pseudomonadales; family Pseudomonadaceae; genus Ectopseudomonas; species Ectopseudomonas mendocina. The sequence goes on along the minus strand of NZ_CP027657.1, from coordinate 540,697 downwards.
GCAGATCAATCGCAACCGTTTGCTCTACAGCGGACGTTCCGAGGTGGTGGTAGGAGACAAGCGCATCATTCGCTATTTCGACCGAGAGGTTGCCGATCAGGTTGACGTGACCCAGCCACTGGCCTGGTTCGAGATTTTCCCGCCTACGCCTTACCGCGTCGGTTTTCGCCGTGCCGAACAGCGTCAGCGTTTCGACCGGGGGCTGCGAATCTTGCGTGAGTCTGGCGAGTACCGGCGTATCGAGCAGCGCTACCTGACGGACTGAAACCTGAGGAAACTTTTGCAGGGCTGCTGGCTTTGGGCGGCTGTTGCACTATGGCCGCTTGTCTGACGCATGGAGATGCCACAATGCCGCGCCTCAAGCCACTTGCTGCCTTTGCTTTGCTCGCCTCGTTCGGTTGTCAGTACAGCTTCGCCGAAGACCGGCAGCAGTCCACCGAGCTGGGGTCGCTGAGCGTCCACACCGTTGCCGAAGGCCTGGCCAACCCCTGGGCCGTGGCCTTTCTGCCGGACGGGCAGGGTTATCTGGTCAGTGAACGGCCAGGTGCGTTGCGCCGGGTAAGCGCCGAAGGTGAAGTGTCCGAGCCGCTGCGCGGTGTACCGGAAGTCTTCGCCGTGGGGCAGGGTGGTTTGCTCGATGTGGTGCTGTCGCCTGATTTCGCCACGGATCGACTGGTCTATCTGTCCTTTGCCGAGGCGGGTGACGGGGCGGCGGGTACGGCTGTTGGGCGTGGCAAACTGTCGGCCGATGCCACGGCGCTGGAGGATTTCGAGGTGATCTTCCGTCAGCAGCCCAAGCTGTCGAGCGGTACGCACTTCGGTTCGCGCCTGGTGTTCGACCGTGACGGCCACCTGTTCATCGCCCTGGGTGACAACAATGATCGTCCCACCGCTCAGGATCTCGACAAGCTGCAGGGCAAGCTGGTGCGTATTTTCCCTGATGGACGCATTCCCGATGACAACCCGTTCCTGAGTCGCGATGGTGCCCGCGATGAAATCTGGTCATACGGCCATCGCAACCAGCAGGGCGCGGCGCTCAACCCCTGGAGCGGTCGCCTGTGGACGCACGAGCACGGTCCGCGTGGTGGCGATGAAATCAATATTCCCGAAGCCGGCAAGAACTACGGCTGGCCGCTGGCGACTCATGGGGTGAACTACTCGATGCTGGCGATTCCCGAGGCCAAGGGCAAGACTGTCGAAGGCACCGAGCCGCCGCATCATGTCTGGGAAAAGTCGCCGGCTATCAGCGGCATGGCGTTCTACGATGCCGAGCGTTTCCCGGCCTGGCAGCACAATCTGTTCATTGGCGCGCTTTCGGGCCAGGCGCTGATACGCCTGCAGCTCGATGGCGACAAGATTGTCCATGAGGAACGTTTGCTTGAGTCGCTCAACGCACGCGTGCGCGACGTGCGGCAAGGGCCGGACGGCTATATCTACGTGCTGACGGATGCGCCGAAAGGGCAGTTGCTGCGCCTGGGGTTGGCGAGCGAGTAATGGGGGAGGAGGGGCCGGGTGCGCATGGCGCACCCAAGGCGATCACTTCTTGCTGATGGTGATCTGGCGAGTGCCGCCGTAAGTTTGACCGCTGACACCTTTGGCGATCTGCTGGATCTCGCCACCACCTTGCAGGAAGGCTGCAATCTGCGCCTCGATGGACTCGCGGGTTTCCACGGCAGGGGCGGGTTTGCTGACTTTGCTGGAGGAGGACTTCACGCGCAGAGTGGCCATGACCTTGATCTCTTTCAGATGGGCGGCCGGCCATTATGCCACAACTGGCCCCTTCCTGCTTGGTTAATCGCCCTGATGCCTACCAGAACCCTATCCAGAGGTCGCTTTTCGCAGCCGTTTATGGCTTGTTTCCCAGGTACTTACGCCACCCGCTGACCGGCCGTCGAATCGCCACGCAGCAAGCCCTGAAGCTCGCTAACTCGGGTAGAATGGTCGGCTGTTTTGGCGAGGTGAAACACGATGGCCTTGATTGGGCGCATGAATTCTTTGCAGGTGGTCAAACACACCGACTTCGGTCTGTACCTGGACGGTGGCGCGGACGGTGAAATACTCCTGCCCAAGCGCTACATCCCCAAGGACACGCCGAGCGAAGTCGATGACTGGCTCAACGTGTTCATCTACCTCGACAGCGAAGACAAGCTGATCGCCACCACGTTGAAACCGAAGATCCAGCTAGGTGAATTCGCCAGCCTCAAGGTGGTGGACATCAACCGTGTCGGTCTGTTCTTCGACTGGGGCCTGCCCAAGGATCTGCTGCTGCCGCACTCCGAAGAGAAGCGCCCGCTACAGATCGGCGATTACTGTGTGATCTACCTCTATCTGGACAAGCACACCCGCCGCCTCACCGCGACAGCTCGCCTGGATCGCCATCTGGACAAGGTGCCGGCCAACTACCAGGTCGGCCAGGAAGTCGACCTGCTGGTGGTCGAGCGTACCGACCTTGGTTTCAAGGCCATCATCGATGGCAAGCACTGGGGGCTGATCCACAAGAACGAGCTGTTCAAGTTCATTCGCAATGGCATGCGCGAGAAGGGCTATATCAAGGAACTGCGCGCCGACGGCAAGATCAGCCTGAGCCTGCAGCCCATCGGGCGTGAGGCTGCCAGCGGCCTGGCCGAGCAGATCATCGAGCGCCTGCGGGCGCAGAATGGCGTGCTGGCGCTGGGCGACAAGAGCCCGCCAGAGTTGATCGCCGAGCAGTTCAGGGTCAGCAAGGGCAACTTCAAGAAGGCCATCGGCGGCCTCTACAAGCAGGGCCTGATTCACATTCACGACGATCGTATCGAACTGCTCGATAGTTGACGCACCAGTGACTTGAGCGCGAGCGCGGCAACTCGCATAATGCGCGCTTGTCATCGCCGGTGTAGCTCAGTCGGTAGAGCAGCGCACTCGTAACGCGAAGGTCGTAGGTTCGATTCCTATCTCCGGCACCAGTTGATTCAAAGGGTTGGCCTCGGCCAACCCTTTGTCGTTTCTGGCCGCACATTCCTGTTCGCTGCTGTCGAAGCACATGTGGTGATAGTGTTTCGGCTGCGGGCGGGTATCGCCTGGCCTCGGCATCGATGGGAGGTGCTCATGTTCATTCGTTCGATTCTGGTGATCCTGGCTGTATCCGTGTGTGGTGCTGCGTTCGCCGATCAGCCGCAGACGATTCGCGTGATTCCCAAGAGCTATGTCAGCCCGGGCGCCAGTGGCAGTGTCTCGGGGTCGTCGAGTTACGAGCAGTACAACCTCTATGGCGGGCAACGCCTGCCGCAGGGCAGCGTGCGCCAGGAAAGCAGCTACGGCAGCCATTCCAGCGAAACGCGCGGCGGGATTCGGCAGAGCATCGAGTATCCGGGTGGGCTGATCATCGAACGCCAACCCGGTAGCGGCAGTTATCAGCAGCAGCGCAGTCGCTGATCGTTCAATGGCTTGCGGCGGTGTGATCCACGGGGCTCGGGGTGCCGGCGATCACCGCACGGTTACGTCCTTCGCTCTTGGCCCGATAGAGACAGGCGTCGGCGCGCTGTAGCCAGCTTTCCCAATGCTCGCCGCTGTGCAGGACGGCGCCGCCGATGGACACGGTGACCGCGCCGCCTGGGCTTTTCAACTCCTGTTCGACCCGCATCAGCAGGTTTTGTGCGGCAGCGCGCAGGCCGTCGATTTCGGTGTTGGGCAATAGCAGGAGAAACTCCTCGCCGCCGAAGCGGAACAGGCGATCTTCCTTGCGCGAGCAACGTATGATCAGCTCGACGAAAGCCACCAGAACCTGATCGCCGACATGGTGGCCGAAGCGGTCATTGATCTGCTTGAAATGATCCAGATCCATTACCAGCAGTCCGTAGTTGTCGCTGTGACGGCGATGGCTGGCCATGGCGATCTTCAGTTCTTCGTTCATCGCCCTGCGGTTGCGGGCACCTGTGAGTGGGTCATGAATGGCCAGCAGCTGCAGTTGGTCGCGCTGGTTACGCGTACGGAACGCGAAGATGAAACTCAGTACGCTGGCCATCATGCAGGTGACCAGAAACGAAACCATCTGGTAGTGGCTTTCGAACACGCTGCCAGGCACCAGCAGGGCGTGGCTGACCAGGCTGACCAGCACCACGGAGGTCGCCAGCAGCGCTTTGCCAGGCGTGACCATGAAGAAGTTGAAGAGAATCAGCGGATAGATCCAGAACAGGCCATTGACGCCCAGGTTGATGGCGATCAGCGTGGCACCGATGGAGAAGACTGCAGCCAGGTAGATACCGGGTTTGACCGTGTCACGGGTAAACCAGGCGTAGAGCACGGCGAATAGTGTGGATAAGACGATGACGGTGTCGGCGATACCGACCAGATAGTTGCCGTTCAGCAGGCGGTAGACGGCGTAGGGAGTGATGCCAATGACGCCGAACAGCCCCATCAGGGTAATGATCGACAGCTGGAAATCATTGCGCAGGCGCTTCAGCAAACGAGCGGTCTGGATAGCCATAGCGTTTCTTTTCGTTGTTATGGAACAAGCATGCAGAGCTTTGACCGCGAATGGCAAGGGGCATTCCTGAGCAAAGTGCCAGTATTTACGCCCGGGGTGACAGGCTGCCTAGTTAATGCGCAGCGATACTAGCGACTTGTTGCGCTGGTAGCGGGCCAGCCGTTCGGCTAGTTCGGGAGGAAGCGTCTGGCAGTCAACGAAGCCCAGGCGTTGATAGAAGATGCGCAGATCGGGGTGGCAGAACAGCCAGACGGGCTCTGGATGCGCTGCGAGGCTGTGACGCAGCAGCTGTGCAGCAACGCCCTGGCACCGCCACATGGGGGCGACGAACAGCCCCGTAAGCCATTGTCCGCCTGTTACTGCACGCAGGCCGAGGGCGGCGACGATTTCTCCCTCACTCTCGGCGACCCACAGCTCATCGCCCGCCTGGCTGCGCATGGGCGAACGATGGCTGCGGTAGAACTTGTCGACCAATGGCCGCAACAACGGTAGCAGGCAGCGGTAGTGGATACGGCTCATCGGCGCACGCAAACGGGGTGGTGGGTTATTTAACCAGAGTCATGGATAGGGTGTGCCATGCTCAGCCGTTGGTAGGCAATACCGTCCTGTCTGCGCGAGCTGATATGGATCTGGCAGGCCTTCCGATATCAACTGAGTGGCGCGAATAACGCTGCCAGGTCAGCTTCATCCAGTTGCCATTGGCCCTGGCCACCTCCTTCCAGCACGCCCTTGGCCAGGCTTGCCTTGGCTTGTTGCAGTTGCTGGATCTTCTCTTCGACGCTGCCACGAGCGATCAGCTTGTAGACGAACACCGGTTTGTCCTGGCCGATACGGTAAGCGCGGTCGCTGGCCTGAGCCTCGGCTGCCGGGTTCCACCAGGGGTCGAAGTGGATCACGGTGTCAGCGGCGGTGAGGTTGAGTCCGCTACCACCGGCCTTGAGGCTGATCAGAAAGACCGGGAATTCGCCGGCTTGGAAGCGTTGCACCGGAGTACGCCGATCCTGGGTGCTACCGGTCAGTTTGGCGTAGGCGATCTTGCGCGCCTGCAGCTCTTGCTCTATCAGTGCCAACATCGAGGTGAACTGGGAGAACAGCAGCACACGGCGGCCTTCGTCCACCAGTTCTTCGAGCATATCCAGCAAGGCGCTGAGTTTGCCCGAGTCACTGGCAGTCAACGGGTTGCTGTCTTCCCCCAGCAGGCGCAGATCGCAGCAGCTCTGGCGCAGGCGCAACAATGCCTCGAGGATGACGATGTGGCTACGCGCCAGGCCCTGGCGAGCAATTTCGTCGCGCACTTTCTGATCCATGGCCAGGCGCAGGGTTTCGTAGCGGTCACGCTGTAGCTGGGTCAGCTCGACCCACTGAGTTATCTCGGTCTTCGGCGGCAGCTCGCGGGCCACCTGTTCCTTGGTTCGGCGCAACAGGAACGGACGGATACGACCATTGAGATGAGCCAGTCGCTGACTGTCGCCGCGCTTCTCGATGGGGGTGCGGTAGTCGCGAGTGAAGGCCTTGGCATCGCCCAGCCAGCCAGGCATGAGGAAGTGAAACAGCGACCACAGCTCGCCCAGGTGATTTTCCAGTGGCGTCCCGGTCAGGCACAAGCGCAGGTCGGCCTGTACCTGCGCGGCCGCGCTGGCCGCCTTGCTGCGCGGGTTCTTGATGTTCTGCGCCTCATCGAGGATCAGCAGGCGATAACGGTGCTGATTGAGCGCCTTGAGGTCGCGCGGTAGCAGGGCATAGGTGGTCAGAATCAGATCGTGTGCAGCGATTTCCTCGAACAGTACCTTGCGTTTGCTGCCATGCAGGGCCAGCACGCGCAACTCCGGGGTGAAGCGTGCGGCTTCATCCTGCCAGTTGGGAATCAGGCTGGTGGGCATGACGATCAGCGCTGGCTGTTGCAGGCGCCCGGCCAGTTTTTCGCAGAGGACATGCGCCAGGGTCTGCAAGGTCTTGCCTAGACCCATGTCATCGGCGAGTACACCGCCGACGCGTAATTCGGCCAGGGTCTGCATCCAGTTCAGGCCCTGCAGTTGATAGGCGCGCAGTTCGGCGCGCAAGCCTGGTGGTGCGCCGATTTCCCGGACGGAAAGATGCTGCAGGCGTTCGGCGAAGCCGCGTAGTTCATCGCCACCCTGCCAGCTCAGGGCAGGGCCTGTAGCCAGTTCGGCCAGGCGTGCGGCGTCGGCGCGGCCTAGGCGTAGCGGCAGGTGATCTTCGCCGGGGTCGCGAAAGTACAGCTCGCCGAGCGTTGCCAGCAGCGGTTTGAGGCGAGCGAAGGGCAGGGCGATGCGCTTGCCTCCGTGCGGCAGATTGACCAGCAGGCGGTCTTCATCCGAGCGCTGCGCCAGCGCTTCGGGCGCCAGCAGCCAGGGCGTGCGTCGGATGGCTTGGAGCAGAATCGGCAGCAGGCTCAGACGCTGGCCTTCCACTTCGATGCCCAGTTCAAGATCGAACCAGTTCTGCTGCGGATCTTCCTCGACCTCGGCATACCAGTCGTCGACCTCAGCCAGGTTGTACTGGAAGTCCGGGCGCATATGGATTTGCCAGCCTTCGGCGCGTAGTTGTGGCAAGCGCTGCTGGACGAAATCCAGCCAGTCGCGTTCGCGCTCCAGTTCGAACGGCTCGCCAGCGTCGGCCGGCAGTGCCTCGCTTTGTCGCAACGCCACCTGCAAGCCGAGGCCTTCAAGGCGTTTGCGCAGCGTGGCCTCTACCGTGGCATCACGGATTACGCGCAGATTGGTATCGCCATCCAGGCGCTTGACCAGATCCTTGGCGGGTTTGCCGAAGACCTTATGGCCGGCATAGTCGAAGGCCAGTGCGGCGCGGTGTTGGGTCTGCTCCTGCATGCGTCCCTTGCGCGCATCGAAATGCACGCGCACCTGGCTGCCAAGACTGAGGACGGCAATGGGGGCGATGCCTTCCAGGCGCGTCTCTGCCAGTTCCTTGTTGACCACGATGATGCTCGAGAGATCGTTGCCGTCGCGCTGCTGAGCCTCCAGCGTGAGCAGGGCGGCCACCACATGCTTGCAGTTGAAACCGACAGGACAGTTGCAATGGCCAGTCACGCTCCATTTGCGGCCGTAAGGGTGCAGAGTGATGCGTTGCTGGTAGACCTGCCCGGCCGAGCCGCGGCAATTGGCGAGCAGGCTGTTGTCCTTGAGGCTGAGCAGTTTGCTGCGTTTTTCTTCTGCGTAGGCGATGCCACGGCGCAGGTCACCGGCGCCAAACTCGGAACGCCAGTCTTCCTGGCGTAACTGGTGAATATCCAGGGGCATCAACGAAGCCCCATCGCGCAGAGAAGTGGACGCATGACTTAGCCGTGGCAATGCAAAGCCGCAGATTTTCGCATAGCTGTGAGGCGATTAGCAGGCGTCGTGGTGAGATTGCCGACGTGCTGTCGTGAGCGTTGCCCAGGCCTTCGGCGAGTAGTGCGGGTGCAACCCGCCGCAGCGAAGTTGGCGGGTTGCACCCGCCCTACAGAAATGCCGCGCGGTACTGCCCCGGCGTCGCGCCGAGTGCCTGGCGGAAGCGGTTGCTGAAATGACTGGAGCTGGCAAAGCCACAGCTCAGCGCGACCTCGCTCAGAGACAAGGAAGGCTGGCGTAGCAACTGGCAGGCGCGAGCCAGGCGTCGGGCCAGCACGTAACGGTGCGGTGGCAGGCCGAAGCTGGTCTGGAACATGCGCGCGAAGTGATATTCCGACAGGGCGCAGAGTGATGCCAGTTGGCTTAGCGGCAGTGGCGTTTCCAGGTGCTGCTCGATGAATTCGCGTACACGTCTGCGCTGTATCGGCGCCAGCCCGCCTTTCAGGCGCAGACCCTGGCGTAAGCCAACCTGGGTCAGCAAGGCGTGATCGAGCAGGGCATGGGCCAGACTGCTGGTCAGAAGGCGCTCGCCCGGCTCTTGCCAGTCCAGCGCACAGATCTGACGAAAGCGTGCGGCTTGCTCGGCATCTTCGAGAAAGGTCGCTTCTTCCAGTTGCAAGCTACGCGGCTCACGGTCGAGCAGGGCGACCGCGCCCAGAGCAAAGCGCTCTTGCTCGATATAAAGGTGGGCCAGCTGGATTTCGCCATTGATGATCCAGGCGGATTGGTGTTCGGCCGGCAGGATGCACAATCTGTTCGGTGCCCCCTTGTCACCCGGACGCTCGCGACGAAAGGTACCGGTGCCACCGCTGAGGTAGCACGACAGCGTGTGATGGCTGGGGGCGAGGTAGTCGCGCGCATCATGGGCATTGCTCCAGCGCGCCACGGCCATACCACTGCCCAGTTCGGCAAGACCATGCAGCCGCGCGTTGGGTGAGCGGCTCATGCTTTGAAAAACCTGCAGGTGTTCGAGTTGCGCCATCGTGTTCTCCCGGATGACGCCAATCCTACGCCTGCGCAGCCTGGTTACCAGTCTGCGCGAGTAAAAAAGCGCAATTTTGCGCAAGGGCGGGCAACGCGTGCAAACCGGTCGAGGCCATACTGGATTACTGCCTCGACCGGAGGTGCTGAGAGGATTACCCCGCCACCAGCACGCGAATCGCTTCCAGGCGCAGGGCGGCCTTGTCGAACATCGCCAGGCTCTGTTCGCGCTGCTCGCGCAGGGCGTCGATCTCGCTGTCACGTACGCTCGGGTTGACCGCGCGCAGGGCGACCAGGCGCGCCAGTTCTTCGTCCAGTTCGGCGATCAGGCGGCGCTTGGCCTCACTCACGCGCTCGACATGGCGCGGCATGACCTTGGCTTCGGCGTCGTTGATCTGCTTGGCCAGTACGTCGCGCTGGGCCTGGACGAACTTGTTGGCGCTGGCACGCGGTACGCTTTCGAGCTGGTCGTTGAGCGTCTCGAAGCCAACCTTGGCAGCCAAGTCGTTGCCGTTGGCGTCGAACAGGCAGCGTAGCGCCGCCGGTGGCAGGAAGCGGCCCAGTTGCAGCTTGCGCGGGCCTACCACTTCGCTGACGTAGAGCAGTTCCAGCAGCACGGTGCCGGGCTTGAGCGCCTTGTTCTTGATCAGCGCGACGGCGGTGTTGCCCATCGAGCCGGACAGCACCAGATCCATGCCGCCCTGCACCATGGGGTGTTCCCAGGTAAGGAACTGCATGTCCTCGCGGGCCAGGGCCTGCTCGCGGTCGTAGGTGATGGTCACTGCCTCGTCGTCGCCCAGGGGGAAGCTGGCGTCCAGCATCTTCTCGCTGGGACGCAGGATCAGGGCGTTGTCGGAGTGGTCTTCGCTGTCGATGCCGAAGGCGTTGAACAGCTCTTCCATGTAGATCGGCAGGGTGAACTGGTCGTCCTGTTCGTGGATGGCTTCGACCAGCGCTTCGCCTTCACCGGCGCCGCCGGAGTTCAGCTCCAACAGACGGTCGCGGCCGCTGTGCAGCTCGCCTTCGAGGCGGATGCGCTCGGCGGTGGCTTCGTCCACCAGCTGCTGCCATTGGCCATCGTCGCCGTTTTCCAGCAGCGGCAGCAGGCGCGGGCCGAACTGGTGCTGCAGGGCGTTGCCGGTCGGGCAGGTGGCAAGGAAGGCGTTCAGCGCCTGGTGGTACCACTGGAACAGGCGTTCCTGCGGGCTGTTTTCCAGGTACGGCACGTGCAACTGGATGCGGTGCTTCTGGCCGATACGGTCGAGACGGCCGATGCGTTGTTCGAGCAGATCCGGGTGCGCTGGCAGGTCGAACAGCACCAGGTGATGGGCGAATTGGAAGTTGCGACCTTCGGAGCCGATTTCCGAGCAGATCAGCACCTGTGCGCCGAATTCTTCGTCGGCGAAGTAGGCCGCCGCGCGGTCGCGCTCGAGGATGCTCATGCCTTCGTGGAACACCGTGGCCGGGATGCCGGAACGTACGCGCAGGGCGTCTTCCAGATCCAGTGCGGTCTCGGCGTGGGCACAGATCACCAGCACCTTGAATTTCTTGAGCATCTTCAGGGTATCGATCAGCCACTCGACGCGCGGGTCGATGCGCCACCAGCGTTGCTCGTCGTCGATATCTTCCTGGGTCTGGTAACTGACTTCCGGGTACAGCTCGGCATGCTCGCCCAGCGGCAGCTCCAGGTATTCGTCCGGGCTTGGCAGCGGGTAGGGGTGCAGCTCGCGCTCGGGGAAACCCTGCACGGCGGCGCGGGTGTTACGGAACAACAGACGGCCGGTACCGTGGCGGTCGAGCAGCTCGCGCACCAGGCGGGCACGCGCGTCTTCGTCACCGCCATCGATGGCGTCGAGCAGTTCGCGGCCCTCGTCACCGAGGAAGCCGCCGATGGCATCGCGGGCCTGGGCGCTGAGCTTGCCCTGGTCGAGCAGCTCCTGCACGGCTTCGGCGACCGGGCGGTACTGGCTGCTTTCGGCGCGGAAGGTTTCCAGGTCATGGAAGCGCGCCGGGTCGAGCAGGCGTAGGCGGGCGAAGTGGCTGTCCTGACCGAGCTGTTCCGGGGTGGCGGTAAGCAGCAGCACGCCGGGGATGACCTCGGCCAGTTGCTCGACCAGTGAGTATTCGGCGCTGGCCTGTTCCGGGTGCCAGACCAGGTGGTGGGCTTCGTCGACCACCAGCAGATCCCATCCGGCGGCGAACAGTGCGTCCTGGGCTTTTTCGTCTTCCTTCAGCCACTCCAAGGCGACCAGCGCCAGCTGGCAGTCTTCGAAGGGGTTGCTGGCGTCGCTTTCCATGAAGCGCTCGGCGTCGAACAGGGCCACGTCGAGGTTGAAACGGCGGCGCATTTCCACCAGCCACTGGTGCTGCAGGTTTTCCGGCACCAGGATCAGCACGCGGCTGGCGCGGCCGGAGAGCAGCTGGCGATGGATCACCAGGCCGGCTTCGATGGTCTTGCCCAGGCCCACTTCGTCGGCCAGCAGCACGCGTGGTGCGATGCGGTCGGCCACTTCGCGGGCGATGTGCAACTGGTGGGCGATCGGCTGCGCGCGTGCACCGCCCAGGCCCCACAGCGAAGACTGCAGCAGGCGGCTGTTGTGTTCCAGGCTGTGGTAGCGCAGGGCGAACCAGGCCAGCGGGTCGATCTGGCCGGCGAACAGGCGGTCGCTGGCCAGGCGGAACTGGATGAAGTTCGACAGCTGGGTTTCCGGCATGGTGACCGGCTGATGCTGGGCATTGAGGCCGTGGTAGACCAGCAGGCCGTCGACGTCCTCGACTTCCTGCACGGTGAGCTTCCAGCCCTCGAAATGGGTGATTTCGTCACCCGGGGCGAAGCGCACACGGGTCAGCGGGGCATTGCGCGTGGCGTACTGGCGGGTTTCGCCGGTGGCCGGGTAGAGCACGGTGAGTAGGCGGCCGTCCTCGGCGAGGATGGTTCCCAGACCCAATTCCGCTTCGCTGTCACTGATCCAGCGTTGCCCCGGTTGATACTGCGCCATGCCTGTCTCCCGCGTGAAAAAGCCGGCTATGGTAACGGATGCCGAGCCGCGGCCAAAGCGGTCGTGGCACTATCGTTGCGTCCGTCAGTCGAAAGTGTAGCGAGCACGCCCTCAAGTCGCGTGTCGCGGGGCCGACAGCCTGACCAAAGGAGGTGCTGTTCATGCTGCCACCGATCCCCCATAGCCTGGTGCCGGTCACGGCCACGCAGGACGTGATCAAGCCCAAGCCCGAGATCCCGCCGGTGACTCCGGCCGAGGAGAGCGCCAAGGAAAGTGCGCTGGGCCTGGAGAGGCGGCACCCGCAGGAAACCGAGGAACTGCTGCGCGAGGAGCAGCGTCGGCGCCAGCGGCGTGGCTACACCCCTGAACAGTTGGCCGAGGCCGAGCCGGAAGAGGTGGAACAGGCTCTGGGTGACTTGCCCCGCCAAGGACTGTGGGTGGATGTTGAAGTCTGAGACACTCCTTTCATTCTCGTTCATGTAGATCGTCATGCTGTTCGCCGACCCCTTGCCCTCACTCGCCGATGCCGAACTGAACTACCTGCCCGGCTGGGTCGACCCCGCGCTCGCCGACAACTGGCTGCATACGCTGGTCGAGCAGACGCCCTGGCAGCAGCCGGAGCTGTTCATTCACGGCCGTTATCACCGAACGCCTCGGCTGACCGCCTGGTACGGCGACCCGGCGGCGCGCTATCGCTATTCCGGGACGATTCACCAGCCGCTGCCCTGGACGCCGCTGCTCGACGAGGTTCGTCAGCGGGTCACGGAGACTGTGGGGCAACCGCTCAATGCCGTGCTGCTCAACTATTACCGCGACGGCCAGGACTCCATGGGCTGGCACAGCGATGCCGAGCCAGAGCTGGGGCGCGATCCGCTGATCGCCTCGCTCAATCTGGGCGGCAGCCGCCGTTTCGACCTGCGCCGGGTCGGCAGCACGCGCATCGAACATTCGCTGACGCTGGAGCACGCTTCGCTACTGGTCATGCGCGGGCCAACCCAGCATCATTGGCAACATCAAGTGGCGAAGACGCGCCAAGCCTGCGCGCCGCGCCTGAACCTGACCTTTCGCCTGATCCGGTTTCCGCTATGAGCAATGACGACAAGCTGATCGATTTCGCCGCCGAGCGCGACAAGCGTATCCATGATCTCAACGACAAGCGCCTCAACGAGATGCGCCAGGTCTTCGAGCAGGTGCTGCCGCTGGGCAAGGCCAAGAAGAAGTCCAAGAGCAAGCCGAAGAAACGCTGAACACCTCTGCATTTCCCGTTGCATGCGGCCGCTGGGCCGCGCCTCCCGCCTCCTACCCCCTCGATTTCTTGACCTGGGTCAGTATTCCCCCAGGCCGGGTCGCGCCTGCTCGTCGGCTATTGATCCAGATCAATTTTCCCGCCGCCAGCGCTGATAACGTGAAGCCATCCCAGACAGACAGGCGCAAAAGGAGACAGCCATGTTCGTCGATACAGTAGTTCTCGCCGGAGTCGGCACCGTGCTTCTGATGGTCGCGTTCTTCGGGGGTGTTGGTTATTTCATCTGGAAGGATGCTCACAAGCGCAAGCAGAGCTAACCCTTCCAGTTCACTGGGCACGCAAGGCAATTCGGGCGACTTCGGTCGCCCTTTTTTTTGCCCGACGTTCCGGGTGACAACCTGCGGGCTGCTGCCTGGCGACCTGAAATCATTTCTCCCTCTGGACAGATATAGTTAGCTAGCTAATAATTTGTTTTCGCATGGAAGCGGAACCCTATCGCTGCAGCTATGTTCAGAGCTGAGATTTCTTCAGGTAGCCATCGTGCGTGATTCCTTGCTGGCGTTTCTCGTGCCAAGCTCGCAAGCCGTTCAATTCGCCATCAAGACCCTGCTCGGCGGCGGTCTGGCGCTGTGGTGCGCGTTGCGTTTCGGCCTGGAACAACCGCAGTGGGCGCTGATGACCGCCTTCATCGTAGCCCAGCCGCTGTCCGGCATGGTGGTGCAGAAAGGACTGGCGCGGCTGCTCGGCACTCTGGTCGGCACCTTCATGGCCGTGGTGATGATGGGGCTGTTCGCCCAGGCGCCGCTGCTGTTCATACTGGCCTTCGCCTTGTGGCTGGCGTTGTGCACGGCTGCCTCGACCATGTTGCGCAGCGCCTGGTCGTACTCTTTCGTGTTGGCCGGCTACACCGTGGCGATCATCGCCTTGCCGGCCATCGGCAAGCCGCATGTGGTGTTCGATGAAGCCATCGCCCGCTGCACGGAAATCTGTCTGGGCATTGTCTGCGCCACCCTGAGCAGCGCCTTGCTCTGGCCGCAACGCGTTGAGCGGCAACTGGCGCAGCAGGCGCGCAACACCTGGCAGGCCGGCGTCGCCGCGTCGCGCCAGGCGCTGGCCGGCGAGGTCGACTCGCGGCAGGGCTTACTGGAGGTGCTGGCGCGTATCGTCGCCGTCGATGCCCAGCGTGAGCACGCCTGGTTCGAGGGCGCGCAGGGGCGCCAGCGCGCCGTAGCGTTGCGGGTGTTGAGCCGTGACCTGCTCGGTATGCTGCGTCTGGCCCGTGGTGTAGCGCGGCAGTGGCGACAGCTGGGTAGCACCGAGGCGCAGGCGGTCGCGCCCTGGTTGCAGGTGGTGGATGAGCGTCTGCAACAGACACAACCAGCAGGCCTGTTGGAGCTGGTCGAGCAATTACGCTTGGCCGCGCAGGACGAAGAGTTGAGCAGTGGCCAGCAGTTGTGTCTGGAGCGGTTGATGGTGCTGTTGCTACGTGTCGAGGACGCCAGTCGTGCCTTGCGCGCGGTCGAGGAGGGTAAAGCTCCGGCCGATGCGCCGCGTGCCTTGTCCTGGCATTACGACTGGCAGGCCGCACTGGTGTATGGCTCGCGCAGCGCGCTGACCTTCCTGACCCTGGCGGCGTTCTGGCTGGCCACTGGCTGGACGCACGCCACCGGTGCGTTGCTCCTGGCCTGCGTGGTCTGCAGTCTGTTCGCGCGGCTCGAAGCAGCGCCGCAGATCGGCATGATGTTCTTGCGCGGCATCTTCTACGCACTGCCGGTGGCGTTCTTCGTCGGGCAGATCCTTATGCCGCAGATCGATGGCTTCGTGATGCTTTGCATGGTGCTAGGCGTGCCGCTGTTCTTCGGCGTGCTGGGCATGGCCAAGCCGGCGACGGCCGCCACATCCACTTCGTTCTGCCTGCATTTCATCGTGCTCTGCCTGCCGGCGCCGGGTGTCGGTTACAACGTCGAGTTCTTCCTCAATGAGGCGCCGGGCATGCTGATGGGCGTGGGCTGTGCGGTGATGGCGTTCAAACTGGTGGTACTGCGCAATCCGGTCTGGCATGGCCGCCGCCTGATGCAGGCGGTTCTGGCCGACCTCGGACGCTTGACCCGTCGCGACCTGGGGCGTGCCGAGAACTGGTTCGGCGGGCGTATGGCTGATCGTCTGATCCAGCTGGCGAGGCACTATCCGGTACGTCCGGATCAGGCGCGCAGCCGCTGGGACGATGGCGTGGCCGGTCTCGACCTGGGCGACGAGTTGCTGCACCTGCGCAAGTGTCTGGCCAATGCCGATGCAGGCCTGGCGCGGTCGCAGCAGCGTTTCCTGGAGCGCCTCGACGACGCGCTGGAACGTGGCCCCGCGCCAGGGCGTGAAGATGATCTGAACGCAGCGGTGGCCGAATTGCAGGAGGCCCTGCGCGCCTGCACGCCCAGCATCGACAAGCGCCTGGCCGAGGCGGCGTTGTTGCAGCTGCAGAACGGCTGGCGCCACTGGTGCCATTTGAAGGGAGAAGCCCATGGGCTTGCATGAATGGTCGCTGGGCGGCGTGTTGCTGAGCCCGATGGCGGCCTACGCGGTATTGGCGCTGTTGCTGACCGGCGTGTTGCGCCTAGGGCTGCAGCGCGTCGGGCTGTCGCGCTGGATCTGGCATGAAGCCCTGTTCGACTGTGCCTTGTATGTCTGCGTGCTGGCGGCCGTGATGGTCGTCCTGGCGCATTGAGGAGAAGAAAGCATGCATTCGACCATTCGAGTCGGCATCACCCTGGCCATGGTGGGGGCGGCGATATTCGCCGGTTCCTGGATCTGGCAGCACTACATGTACTCGCCCTGGACGCGTGACGCCCGCGTGCGCGCCGACGTGGTGACCATCGCCCCGGACGTGTCCGGCTGGGTGGTCGAACTCAAGGTGCGCGACAACCAGCAGGTCAAGGCGGGCGATCTGCTGATGAGCATCGACCGTGACCGCTATCAGGCGGCGGTGGAGAAAGCCAGGGCGGTGGTGGACATTCGCCGTCAGCAGTTGAGCCTGCGTGAACATGAGGCCTCGCGCCGTTCCCGCCTGGGCGCCCAGGCGATCAGTGCCGAGCTGCTGGAAAACGCGCAGATCAATGCCGAGATGGCGCGCAGCGAATACCGCGAAGCGCAGGCTGATCTGCGTGTGGCCGAGCTGAATCTGGCGCGCAGCGAAGTGCACGCCCCGCGTGATGGGCAGATAACCAATCTGGTGCTGGCGCAGGGCAATTACGTGAATGCCGGGCAGGCGGTGATGGCGCTGGTCGATACCCAATCGTTCTACGTGCAGGCGTATTTCGAGGAGACCAAGCTGCCGCGCATTCAGATTGGCGCGCCGGTGGAGGTCTGGTTGATGGGCGGTGATCAGCAGATCCGCGGCGAGGTGGAAAGCATCAGTCGCGGCATCACCGACCGCAACGCCAGCCCGGACGGGCAATTGCTGGCCGATGTCGAACCGACCTTCAACTGGGTGCGTCTGGCGCAGCGCATTCCGGTGCGCATCAAGCTCGACCAGGTGCCCGAGGGCATGGTGCTGAGCGCCGGGATGACCGCCAGCGTGCGGGTGGAGTAGGGCGTGTGGGAGGGGCTTTAGCCGCGAGCCCTTTATCGGTTGTCGCGGCTAAAGCCCCTCCCACATGATCGCTCCCACGCTCCGCGTGGTAGCACAGTCTAGGACGCGGAGCGTCCGCTGCGGTTCAGGCAGCGTCTAGCATCGCCAAGAGAGACGCGGAGCGTCCCAAGTGCAGGTGCCCACGCAGAGCGTGGGTACCATCAACACACATTGTGTCAGCCGCGCTCGATCTGCGCCGGCGTACGGCGCATCAGCACCTTGCCGTGGCGCACCGACACCAGCGCGTGGCCCTGGCTGCGCACCATCTCGTAATCGTCCGGCGCCGACAGGATCAGCAGGTTGGCCGGGCGACCCGCCTCCAGCCCGTAACGATCGCCCAGCGCCAGAGCGCGCGCCGAGTTGTCGGTGATCAGATCCAGGCTGCGCTTGAGGTCTTCGTAGCCGAGCATGTGGCATATATGCAGGCCGGCTTCGAGGATGCGCAGGATGTTGCCGTTACCCAGCGGATAC
This sequence comes from Pseudomonas mendocina, assembly GCF_003008615.1. NCBI lineage: Bacteria > Pseudomonadati > Pseudomonadota > Gammaproteobacteria > Pseudomonadales > Pseudomonadaceae > Ectopseudomonas > Ectopseudomonas mendocina. The sequence goes on along the minus strand of NZ_CP027657.1, from coordinate 523,548 downwards.
CAGGGATCGACGATGGAATCCTGGCCGAAGCAGACGTTCATCCCGGCGCGGTCGATCTCCGCCACGCGAGTCAGACCGCGGCGTTTCGGGTAGGTGTCGAAGCGGCCCTGCAGGTGGATGCTTTCGGTGGGGCAGGAGATGAAGCTGATGCCGCTCATTTTCAGCAGGCGGAACAGCTTGGAGCAGTAGGCGTTGTCGTAGGAGCCCATGGCCGTGGTGTGGCTGGCGGTGACGCGCGCGCCCATGCCGCGCACGCGGGCCTCCTCGGCCAGCACTTCGAGAAAGCGCGACTGCGGGTCGTCGGTCTCGTCGCAATGCACGTCCACCAGACAGCCGGTGCGCTCAGCCAGATCCATGAGGAACTTGATCGACGACACGCCCTGGTCACGGGTGTTCTCGAAGTGTGGGATGCCGCCGACCACGTCGGCGCCCAATTCGATGGCCTGCTCCATCAGCGCGCGACCATTGGCGTAGGACTCGATGCCCTCTTGCGGGAAGGCGACGATCTGCAGGTCGATCAGATGGCGGGTTTCCTCGCGCACTTCGAGCATGGCCTTGAGCGCGGCCAGGGTCGGGTCGGTGACGTCGACATGGGTACGCACATGCTGGATGCCGTGGTCGACCAGCATGTCGATGGTCTTCCTGGCGCGGGTTTTGGTGTCTTCATGGGTGACCAGCGCCTTGCGCTCGGCCCAGCGCTCGATGCCCTCGAACAGCGTGCCGCTCATGTTCCAGGCCGGCTCGCCGGCGGTCAGTGTGGCGTCGAGGTGGATGTGCGGCTCGACGAAGGGCGGCACGACCAGGTTGCCGGCTGCGTCCAGATCGCCCTCGGCGATGGGATGCAGGGCGTGCTGGGCCTCGATGGCGGCGATGCGCTCTCCGTTCAGGGTGATGCGGTGCAGGCCGTCGCGGCCGCGCAGGCTGGCATTGTGGATGATCATCAGGTTTCCTCTCAGGCAGGCGACGACAGACGCCGGATCAACAGCGCGACGCTGATGTTCAGGCGGTCGTGCGGGTCTTCGAACGAGCAGCCGGTCAGCGCTTCTATGCGCTGTAGACGGTAGCTCAGGGTATTGCGGTGAACGTTCAGGCGTTGCGCGGCCAGGGCCAGGTTGCCGTTCTCGGCGAACCAGGCTTCCAGCGTCGGCATCAGCACCGGTTGGTGGCGCGAGTCGTCGCCGATCAGCGGGCCGACCACGCGTTCGACGAAGCGATCAAGCAGGCTGCGGTCGCGAATCGCGCCGAGCAGCTCCAGCACGCCCAATTCATTGAAACTGCACAGACCCAGACGCTCGGGAAAGCGCTGCGCTACGGCCAGTGCCTGGCGCGCCTCACCCAGGCCCTGGGCGAAACGCGAGGCACCGCAACCGGCGCTGCCCAGGCCTAGGAACAGCCGCAGAGGGCCGAGTTGTGGGCGCAGTTCGTCGAGCAGCGCAGTCATGGCCTGGCGGTTACGCGCTTCGGCGGGGGCATCAGGGCAGGGCAGCAGGGCGATCCAGTGGCGGCCCTGGCTGACCAGCGGCAGCGCGTCACCGAGTTCGCCGAGACATTGCTCCAGACGCCGTTGCAGCAATTGCTGGCGACTCTGCAGCTGGCGCTCGGCGTCTTCGTCGGGCAGGTCGCCGAACAATTGCTCGCTGCCGTCGAGGCGCAGCAGCGCCACCTGACGCGGCACATGCAGGGCCAGGCCAAGGCTGTCGCCACGTTGCAGCAGCACGTCGAGTGACTGGTAATCGCCGTCGAGTACCTGCTCCAGTACGTGCTGGCGCGAACGGCCGAGCTGTTGCGCCTGAACCAGCGCAGTGCCGATAGCCTGGGTGACCACCACCATCTTCAGCGCATAGGGCTGCTCGATTAGCGGCAGGCCAAGGCGCTCGGCTTCGGCTATGACGCTGGGCGGAATGGCCTGGATGAACTCGGCACCCGTGAGGATGACCATGCCGGCGACGAGGCGCTCATGCCCCTCGCGCACCAGGCGTAGCAGGTTGCCTTCGTCGCGCGGGTGGTTGATGCCGGTGACGAAGATCAACTCGCCGCCCATGACCCAGTCGGCGATGCCTTCGTTCTCGGCCACGTAGGGCCAGCGCACGGCATTGTCGCGCCCGGCCTGGCCGGCACGCAGGTGCATGCTGTCCAGGCCGGGCAGGGCAAGTACGTCGGCGACGGTCAGGCTCACGCGCCGGCGACCTGCTGGCGGCCGGCCAGAACTTTGTGCAGTTCGAACAGCGCGACGTAGACCACCGCCGCTACAGCGATGCCAACCAGTGGCGCGACCCAGGGCGAGAAGTAGGCGCACAGCGCGCCAGCGAAATAGGCGCCCAGGCCGACCCAGTTGAACGCCGGCAGGTTCGCGTCGAAGAGTTTCGGGTAGTGTCCGCGATGGCCGTAGAAGTAGTCGGCCATGATCACGCCACCGATGGGCGGGATGATCGAACCGAGCAGGATCAGAAAGGGAATCAGCAGCTCGTACATGCCGCCGATGGCCAGCCCGGTACCGATGGCTGCGCCGACGATGGTCATGGTCTTGCGCCGACCGGTACGCAGCAGGTTGCAGCCGGCGGCAGCGAAGTTGTAGATGGTGTTGTCCTGGGTCGTCCACAGGTTGAGGAACAGCATCACCACGGCGGCCATGGATAGGCCCTGCAGCACCAGCACTTCGACGATGTCCGGTTGCTGGTAGACGATGGCGCCATAAGCGCCGGCGACGATCATCAGACCGTTGCCGATGAAGAAACCGACCATGCTGGCGATCACCGCGGTACGACCGTTGCGGGCGAAGCGAGTCCAGTTGGTGGCCTGGGTGGCGCCACTGACGAAGGTGCCGAAGACCAGGGTGATGGCGGCGCTGAGGGTCATGCTCTGGGTCGGCTCCACGGCCATCAGCGCGGCCAGGCCGCCGATGTCGTCGGTGGCGATCCACAGCGAACAGACCAGCAGGGCGAGCATGGCCGGTACGGAAATGCGCGAGAGGATGTCCAGGCCCTTGTAGCCGACGAAGGCTGTGACGCAGAAACCGAAGCCGAACAACACCATCAGCGGGATGGTCAGGCCTTGCGGCAGGTCGAGAATCTTCACCAGGACGATGGCGATGGTCGCCGTTCCCCAGGCGTACCAGCCGATCTGGGTGAAACCGAGTAGCACGTCGGACAGCTTGCTGCCGGCCTCGCCGAAACAGAAGCGGCCCATCAGCACCGAGTTCAGGCCGCTGCGGCAGGCGATCAGGCCGAGCACCGCGGCGTACAGACCGAGCAGCAGGTTGCCGATGATCGCAGCCCAGATCAGCGTGGTGAAATCGAAGGCCATGCCGATCTTGCCGCCTGCGAACATGGTGGCGGTGAAGAAGGTGAAGGAGAACAGCATGATCGACGTGGAGAACAGACCCTTGCGGGCGTGGCTGGGGACTTCGCTCAGCGGGAAATCGCTATCGGGGGTAGGGTGGCTCATGGCCCTGGCTCCGGTAAGAGGGTGAGGCCTTGGCGATAGCAGGGGGCGTGCCAGAATCGGCGCAGCGGGCAGGTTGGCAAGGTGATCAAAGGATTTTGTGCGAAGTGCACAAAGAAATGCACTTATGCAGCGCCAGGTCGCTCAAGGTTTGTGAGTGTAGAACAAAAGTGGTGCGCGGCGCTGCTGCCGCGCACCAGCTTGCAGCGCCTCAGTTGACGGTGACTTGCGGCATCGGCGGCATGGTCACGGTCTGCTCGGCACTCGGGGCGAGCACTTCGGCTTCGCCGTCGACCACTTGCTTGCCGTCCTGGTTGAACACGCGGGTGGCGATGCGCACGCGGTTCTTCGGCAGCTTTTCCAGTACTTCCAGCTTCACGGTGAGGGTGTCGCCGAGTTTCACCGGGCGGGTGAACTTGAGCTGCTGGCCGAGGTAGATGGTGCCCGGGCCAGGCAGGTTGCAGGCGATGGCGGCACTGATCAGTGCGCCGGTGAACATGCCGTGGGCAATGCGTTCCTTGAACATCGTCTCGGCGGCGAAGGCGGCGTCCAGATGCACCGGGTTGTTGTCGCCAGATACTGCCGCGAACAGTTGCACGTCGCGCTCTTGCACCTGCTTTTCGAAGCTGGCCTGCTGGCCAACGCTGAGGGCGTCGTAAGGGATATTGGTGACCTGACTCATGAGGGCTCCTTGAGAGGGTGTCGGCTATGGTTCAGCGCCTGCTGCAACCACTCGATCAGTTGGGCAGTGACCTCGTCACGATTGCTCTCGTTGAGCAGCTCGTGACGGGCCTCGGGATAAATCTTCAGTTGTACATCGCGCACCCCGGCTTCGCGCAGGGTGCCAGCCAGATCCTTCAGGCGCTTGCCTTCACTGATGGGGTCGCTGTCGCCGCCGATCACCAGCAGCGGCAGATCGGCATCGATCTGCGCCAGATTCTGCACCGGGGTGATCTGTTGCAGACCTTCGAACAGGTCGCACCACAACTGCGTGGTGCAGACGAAACCGCACAGTGGATCGGTCACGTACTTGTCCACTTCGACCGGGTCACGGCTGAGCCAGTCGAAGGCGGTGCGGTTAGGCTTGAACGCCTTGTTGAACGAGCCGAAGGAAAGAAAATCGATGACCTTGCTGCGGCCCTTCGGCCCCAGACGCCAGCGTTCGAAGCCGGCGATCAGCCGGGCGGCCTTGTACAGCGCCACCGGCTGGTAGTTGGAGCCGGAGAGCACGGCGCCCTGCAAGCTGCAGCTATGCCCCATCAGGTAGGCCATGCCGATGTAGCTGCCCATGCTGTGGCCGAGCAGGAATATCGGCGTATGCGGGTGTTGCTGGCGGATGTGGTGGTTGAGGGTAGAGAGGTCACCGACCACCTTGCTCCAGCCATTTTCGTCGGCGTAATGACCGAGGGTACCGCGTTCGGCGGTGGCGCCATGACCGCGCTGATCCAGCGCGTAGAGTGCGAAGCCTGCCGCTACCAGCGCTTCGGCCAGGCGTGCGTAGCGCAAGCTGTGCTCTGCCATGCCATGAGAGAGCATGACCATGGCCCGTGGTGGTTCGGCGCCGTACCAGTGGTTGACGTGCAGCGGCAGGCCGTCGCTTGCATTGAGGGTGAAACTGTCGTGGCGCATGGCGAATCCTTGTGCCGGAAGTTGGCGGCATTGTGCACCTTGGCCGTCATCAGGCATAGCACCGGCGCTTTCCCTCGAAGCGCAAAGATCGGTTACGAATCACTACATTTATTGCGAAATTCAGCCCATCAATGACGCCTTCGAGCTATTTGCGGCGCAGCTCTAAGCTGCTACTTTCCGGGCAGTCCCTCAGGGCGCCTGCAAGAACTCTCCGCATTGTCAGCGTGGCGTTGCAAGGTGCTCGATGCGGGCCAGATCACTTCAGGGGAAGAGGACAAGAACAATGCAACCTGATTTCTGGAACGACAAACGCCCGGCCGGCGTGCCTAACGATATCGATATGGCCAGCTACAAGTCGGTGATCGAGGTGTTCGAGCGTTCATGCAAGAAGTTCGCTGACCGCCCGGCCTTCAGCAACCTGGGCGTGACCCTGACCTACGCCGAACTGGATCGCCTGTCCGCGGCCTTCGCCGCTTATCTGCAGAAGCACACCGATCTCAAGCCGGGCGAGCGCATCGCCGTGCAGATGCCCAACGTGTTGCAGTATCCGATCGCCGTGTTCGGCGCCATGCGTGCTGGCCTGATCGTGGTCAACACCAACCCGCTGTACACCGCCCGCGAGATGCGCCACCAGTTCAAGGATGCCGGTGTACGCGCGCTGGTTTACCTGAACATGTTCGGCAAGCTGGTGCAGGAAGTGCTGCCGGACACCGAGATCGACTACCTGATCGAAGCCAAGATGGGCGACCTGCTGCCGAGCCTCAAGGGCTGGTTGGTCAACACCGTGGTGAAGAAGGTCAAGAAGATGGTGCCCGACTACCATCTGCCCCAGGCCATTGCCTTCAAGCAGGTGCTCAAGCAGGGCCATGGTCAGGCGCTGACGCCGGTCAAGGCCAGCCATGACGACATCGCCGTGCTGCAGTACACCGGTGGCACCACCGGCGTGGCCAAGGGCGCGATGCTCACCCACGGCAACCTGGTGGCCAACATGCTCCAGGTCGATGCCTGCCTGTCCCAGCTCGGCGACGACGGCACGCCGCTGATGAAGCAGGGCCAGGAGATCATGATCGCGCCGCTGCCGCTGTACCACATCTATGCCTTCACCGCGAACTGCATGTGCATGATGGTCAACGGCAACCACAACGTGCTGATCACCAACCCGCGTGACATCCCCGGCTTCGTCAAGGAACTGGGCAAGTGGAAGTTCTCCGCGTTGCTGGGCCTGAATACCCTGTTCGTCGCGCTGATGGATCACCCGGACTTCAAGAACCTCGACTTCTCCAACCTCAAGGTCACCAACTCCGGGGGTACTGCGCTGGTCAAGGCGACCGCCGAGCGTTGGCAGGCCATGACCGGCTGCACCGTGGTGGAAGGCTACGGCCTGACCGAGACCTCGCCCGTAGCCAGCACCAACCCCTACGGCGACAAGGCGCGCCTGGGTACCGTCGGCATTCCGGTGCCGGGCACGGCGTTCAAGGTGATCGACGACGACGGCAACGAGCTGTCCACGGGCGAGCGTGGCGAGCTGTGCATCAAGGGCCCGCAAGTGATGAAGGGCTACTGGCAGCGCGAGGAAGCCACCGCGGAGGTGCTCGACGCCGAGGGCTGGTTCAAGACCGGCGATATCGCCGTGATCGACCCGGACGGCTTCGTGCGCATCGTCGACCGCAAGAAGGACATGATCATCGTCTCGGGTTTCAACGTGTATCCCAACGAGATCGAAGACGTGGTCATGGCGCATCCGAAAGTCGCCAGCTGCGCGGCCATCGGTGTGCCGGACGAGAAGTCCGGGGAGGCGGTCAAACTGTTCGTGGTGCCGCGTGACGGCGGCGTCACCGCGGAAGAGCTCAAGGCCTACTGCAAGGAAAACTTCACCGGCTACAAGGTGCCCAAGCACATCGTGTTCAAGGATGCCTTGCCGATGACCCCGGTCGGCAAGATCCTGCGTCGCGAGCTGCGCGACATCGCCTGACCCGAAGTCCCCTCTCTCCCAGTGGGGGAGGGGACTTTCCCGCCTCAACTGCCGTCGGGCAGTCCAATTGTTGTGATTTCGTAACCGCCCCGGTGCGTTTCATCGATCATTGCACGGCATTCTCTGCACAACCGAGCTAGGCTCTATGCGCTGTAATATGCGAGCTAGAGGCCTTCGTTCGGCTCTTCAGGCGAACAATATGTCGTGACTATTCGATATTTTTTGGTCACTTTTTCGACTCTGAAGGCCATGTTTGATGCTGGTGAGCCTCTGGCAAAGCTGCTACTCTCGGCGCGCTTCCGGGCCCTGAGCCAGGGTAAAAGCGAGCTAAACACACAACAAACAACCGCCTTCGCGCGGTGAAGATCAGCTGTTGCTTAGGAGTGGGCTTCCATGACCGAAAACTTCTGGAAGGACAAGTATCCCGTTGGGGTCGCTGCCGAAATCAATCCCGACCAGTACCCGAACATCCTCGCGGTACTGAAAGAGTCCTGCCAACGCTTCGCCGACAAGCCTGCTTTCAGCAACCTGGGCAAGACCATCACCTACGGCGAGATCTACAAGCTCTCCGGTGATTTCGCTGCCTACCTGCAGAAACACACCGATCTCAAGCCTGGCGACCGTATCGCCGTGCAACTGCCCAACGTGTTGCAGTACCCCATCGTGGTGTTCGGTGCCATGCGCGCCGGCCTGGTGGTGGTCAACACCAACCCGCTGTACACCGCGCGGGAAATGGAGCACCAGTTCAACGACTCCGGCGCCAAGGCGCTGATCTGCCTGGCCAACATGGCGCACCTGGCCGAGCAGGTCGTACCCAAGACCGGCGTCAAGACCGTGATCGTCACCGAAGTCGGCGACATGCTGCCGACCTTCAAGCGTCTGCTGGTCAATGCCGTGATCAAGCACGTGAAGAAGATGGTGCCGGCGTACAACCTGCCCAAGGCGGTCAAGTTCAACGATGCCCTGACCAAGGGCCGTGGTCAGTCCTTCAGCGAAGCCAACCCGAGCAACGACGACATCGCCGTGCTGCAGTACACCGGTGGCACCACGGGTGTCGCCAAGGGCGCGATGCTGACCCATCGCAACCTGGTGGCCAACATGCTGCAGGTCAAGGAGCTGATGGGCGCCAACCTCAATGAAGGTTGCGAGGTGCTGATCGCGCCGCTGCCGCTGTACCACATCTACGCCTTCACCTTCCATTGCATGGCGATGATGCTGATCGGTGGCCACAACATCCTGCTGACCAACCCGCGCGATCTGCCGGCGGTGATCAAGGATCTGGCCAAGTACCGCTTCACTGGTTTCGTCGGCCTCAACACCCTGTTCGTTGCCCTGTGCAACAACGAGGACTTCCGCAAGCTGGACTTCTCCAGCCTGAAGCTCACCGTATCCGGCGGCATGGCCCTGCAACTGGCCACCGCCGAGCGCTGGAAGGACGTCACCGGTTGCGCCATCTGCGAAGGCTTCGGCATGACCGAGACCAGCCCGGTGGCTACCGTGAACCCATTCAGTGCCATCCAGCTGGGCACCATCGGCATTCCGGTGCCTTCGACCCTGTGCAAGATCATCAACGACGAGGGCCAGGAGCTGGCCATCGGCGAGATCGGCGAGCTGTGCGTGAAAGGCCCGCAGGTGATGAAGGGCTACTGGCAGCGCCAGGAAGCCACCGATGAAATCCTCGACGCCGACGGTTGGTTGAAGACCGGCGACATCGGCCTGATCCAGGAAGATGGCTACCTGCGTATCGTCGACCGCAAGAAGGACATGATTCTGGTGTCCGGCTTCAACGTCTACCCGAACGAACTGGAAGACGTGCTCGCCACCCTGCCTGGCGTGCTGCAATGCGCCGCCATCGGTGTGCCGGACGAGAAATCCGGTGAGGCGATCAAGGTGTTCGTGGTGGTCAAGCCGGGAGAGAGCGTGACCAAGGAGCAGGTGATGGAGCACATGCGCGCCAACCTCACTGGCTACAAGGTGCCCAAGGCCGTCGAGTTCCGCGATGTGCTGCCGACCACCAACGTCGGCAAGATCCTGCGCCGCGAACTGCGTGACGAAGAGCTGAAGAAGCTGGGCAAGAAGTGATTCGAGCTCGCTGAAACGAAAACCCGCTACGGCGGGTTTTTTGTTGCCTGGCGATGGTGATAGCGCCGTCTCTTCAACCGCACCTGGCACGCAGCAGGCCGGCCAGCTTCTTCACCGCAGGCTCCAGCTCGTGCGGCGCGTGGGCGGCGAAGCCCATGAGGAAGCCTGCCGTGCGCTGCGGCGTGGCGTGCAGGGCGCTGAGCCCCAGCAGGTCGATGCCGGCCTGGCGTGCGGCTGCCACCAGTTCGTCTTCGTCGATGTCGCGGATGAACGTGCAGGGCATCTGCATGCCGCCACCGGGTACCTGAGTTTCGACGAACTCGCTGAGGTGCTCACGCACCAGGCGCGCCAGCACATCGCGGCGTTCGGCATAGACGGCGCGCATGGTGCGGATGTGCGCGCCGAAGTGACCGCCCTCGATGAAGCGGGCGAGGGTGAGCTGCGGGATCGGTGCGCTGTGCCCGTCGAGCAGGGTGCGGGCGACGGTCATGGGTGCGACCAGTTGTGGCGGCAGCACCATGTAGCCGATGCGCAGGCCGGGAAACAGCGATTTGGTGAAGGTGCCGATGTAGATCGTGCGTTCGTGCGGGTCGAGCCCCTGCACGCAGGCCGTGGGTTTGCCGGCGTAGTGGAATTCGCTGTCGTAGTCGTCTTCGATGATCCAGCCTTGCTGACGCTGCGCCCATTCGATGATGGCCAGGCGGCGATCCAGTGCTAGCGTCGCGCCCGTCGGGAACTGGTGCGACGGGGTGAGGAACACCGCCCTGGCGGATTCGCCCTCGTGGTTCAGTCGCTCCACCTGCATGCCGTGTTCATCCAGCGGCACCGGCACGCACTCGAGGCCGGCCGCCTCGAAGGCTTTGCGTGCGCCGTGGTAGGCCGGGTCTTCGATGAAGATGCGCTCGCCCGCATCGAGCAACACAGTGGCGCACAGGGTCAGCGCCTGCTGCGAGCTGGTGAGGATCAGCACGCGTTCTGCCGTGGCGCTGGCGCCTCGTTCGAGGTTGATGTAGTCGGCGATGGCGCGGCGCAGTGTCTCCACGCCTTGTGGCGGGCTGTGCAGCAGCGCTTGATGGCCATACTCCTTGAGTACCTGGCGCTGCAGGCGCTCCCAGGTCTGCAGGGGAAAGTTGCGCGTCTCCGGCACACCAGGGGCGAATGGGCGTGGCATCAGAAAATCGCGCACACCACCGTTCGCGAACATGGCATCGCCGCGCTGGCTGAGACGTGGCAGTGCCTGGCGCGATGGCGTGTGCCTGGCCCTGCCACGCCCAGGCAGGCGCTGGGTGCGTGGCGAGACGAAGCTGCCGCTACCGACGCGGCGCTCGATGAAACCTTCTGCATGCAACTGGCCGTAGGCCGCTTCGACCGTATCGCGCGATACCTCCAGGGATTTGGCCAGGGCACGTGATGCCGGCAATGGCTTGCCCACATCGAGTACGCCATCGAGGATCAACTGACGAATCGCCCGCTGCACGCGCAAGTGCAGGGGCTGACCGCCATGCGCTGGGTCGCCGATCCAGGCTTTGACGGACTCGAGCTGGGCATGTTTGAACAATTGGTCGGTATCTCTTTGTAAAAATGGCAGGATAAATCAGGCCATTCTAGGCCTATAACGGTGCCTCGCAAGCCTTCTCCCCATTCTTTCAGGAGTCCTTGTCAGGCCATGTCTGCCAATCCTTCGTCTTCGTCCATCCGCTTTGGCGATCTCACCCATCCCGTCGTGGCGGGGCTGATCTCGGTCATCGTCAACTACGGCGGCACCTTCATTCTGGTGTTCCAGGCTGCCAAGGTGGCAGGCCTCAGTCCTGAGCTGACGGCTTCCTGGGTGTGGTCGATCTCCATTGGTGTGGGCGTGACGGGCATCCTACTGAGCTGGATTGCCCGAGCGCCGATCATCACCGCCTGGTCGACGCCTGCCGCGGCATTTCTGGTGACGGCGCTGGCGACCACGCCTTACGCCGAGGCCGTGGGTGCCTACCTGATCTCGGCGGCGGCCTTCGTCCTGCTGGGCTTGTCGGGCTGGTTCGAGCGGGTCATCCGCCTGATTCCGCCAGGCGTGGCGGCTGGTTTGCTGGCGGGCATCCTGCTGCAGTTCGGCATCGGTGCGTTTGCCAGTGTCAGCCTCGACCCGTTGCTGGCTGGGCTGTTGATCATCGTCTACCTGGTATTCAAGCGTTTCAGCGGCCGTTATGCGGTGGTCGGCATCCTGTTGCTGGGCCTGGCCTTTCTACTGTTGCAGGCGCGTGTCGACCTGTCGGCAGTGAGCCTGACACTGGCGGCGCCGGTGTTCACCATGCCGGCGTTTTCGCTCAACGCGCTGCTGAGCGTGGCGCTGCCACTGTTCCTGATCACCCTGACCGGGCAATACATGCCCGGCATGCTGGTGTTGCGCAACGATGGTTTCACCACCAGCGCCAATCCCATCGTCACCATCACCGGGCTCGGTTCCTTGTTGATGGCACCATTCGGCTCGCACGCCTTCAATCTCGCTGCAATCACCGCGGCCATCTGTACCGGGCGTGAGGCTCACGAAGACTCCTCCAAACGCTGGATCGCCGGTATCGCTGCCGGGGTGCTGTACATCCTGGTCGGCGTATTCGGCGTCACCCTTGCGGCGGTGTTCATGGCGTTTCCGGCGACCTTTATCAGCACGCTGGCCGGCCTGGCACTGCTCGGCACCATCGGCGGCAGCCTGGCCAGCGCCATGATCGATGCGAAGACCCGCGAGGCATCGCTGATCACCTTTCTGGCGGCGGCCGCCAACATCAACCTGCTGGGCATCGGCGGTGCGTTCTGGGGGCTGGTGATCGGCTTGCTGGCTTACGCCGTACTCAATGCCCGCTGGTCGCAACCCGTGGCGCAGCCCACGGCGGCAGAGCTGCCCTTGAACAAGGGGGCGAACTGATGCCGGTACCTGGCGCGACAGCGACTCACCACGACAACCACGGGCGCTATCCCGAGGCCGTTTCGGTCGAGGATTTTCGCCACAACCTGGCCGAGGTGCAGCGGCGTATCGAGGCGGCTTGCCGGCGTGTCGATCGCGACCCGGCCACGGTGCGCCTGCTGCCGGTGAGCAAGACCAAGCCCGAAACCAGCCTGCGTATGGCCTATGCCGCCGGTTGCCGGATGTTCGGCGAGAACAAGGTGCAGGAGGCCCATGGCAAGTGGCAGGCCATGCAGGATCTGGCCGATCTGCAATGGTCGGTCATCGGCCATCTGCAAACCAACAAGACCAAGCTGGTGGCGCGCTTCGCCACGGAGTTCCAGGCACTGGACAGTCTGCGTCTGGCCGAGGCACTGGATCGTCGTCTGCAGATCGAGGGGCGTTCGCTGGACGTGTTCGTGCAGGTCAACAGCTCCGGCGAAGCCAGCAAGTACGGCCTGGCTCCGGACGATGTAGCGGCCTTCCTTCAGGCACTGCCGGCGTTCTCCGCATTGCGCATACGCGGGTTGATGACGCTGGCGCTGTTCTCCAGCGAGGCCGAGCGGGTGCGCCAGTGCTTCATCCGTTTACGCACCCTGCGTGACCAGTTGCGTCAGGTCGCACCTGCTGGCGTCGAGCTGGATGCGCTGTCGATGGGCATGTCCGGCGATTTCGAGATCGCCATCGAGGAGGGCGCCACGGTAGTGCGCGTCGGCCAGGCGATCTTCGGTGCCCGCCCGTTGCCGGACAGCCACTACTGGCCAGGCGCTGTATCCGATGAACAGCCATGACGCTTTCCCCATTCTTCCACCGTCCCGAATCGAGGTTCGATCCATGCCTGCTGCCCATTCTCATCTGATGCGCGCCTATGCCCGCCAACCGGTGTCCTTCGTTCGCGGCAGCGGGGCGCTGCTATGGGATGAAGAGGGCGTCGAGTACCTCGATGCCATCGCCGGCGTGGCTGTCACCAGCCTGGGCCATGCTCACCCAGAGATCGCGGCGGTCATCGCCGAGCAGGCGGGGATGCTGCTGCACACCTCCAACGTCTTCCGTATCGACTGGCAGGAACGGCTGGGCGAGCGCCTGTGCGCGTTGACCGGGATGCAGCGCGTCTTCTTCTGCAACTCGGGCGCTGAGGCCAACGAGGCGGCCCTCAAGTTGGCACGCCTGCATGGCCAGCGTCGCGGCGTCGCCCAACCGAAGATTCTGGTGATGGACAACGGTTTTCATGGGCGCACCCTCGGCACGCTGTCCGCCTCGGGCAACCCGGCGAAGCAGGCCGGTTTCGAGCCCCTGCTCGATGGCTTCGTGCGTGTGCCCTACGACGATATCGAGGCCGTGCGCCAGGCCGCCGAACGGCACCCGGACATCGTGGCGGTGCTGCTCGAACCGGTGCAGGGCGAGGGCGGCATCCGCGTCGCCAGCATCGCCTACCTGCGCGAGCTGCGGGCCCTGTGCGATCAGCATGGCTGGCTGTTGATGGTCGATGAAATTCAGTCAGGCATGGGGCGCACAGGCGCCTGGTTCGGCCATCAGCATGCAGGTATCAGCGCCGACGTGATGACCCTGGCCAAGGCCCTGGGTAATGGTGTGCCGATTGGCGCCTGCCTGGCGCGCGGGGCGGCAGCTGATCTGTTCTCTCCGGGCCTGCACGGCTCCACTTTCGGCGGAAATCCCATGGCGTGCCGGGTGGCTTACAGCGTGCTCGAGATCATGCAGCGCGAGCACCTGCCGGAGCGCGCCGCTGTACTGGGTGACCGCCTGCTCGGGCGCTTGCAAAAGGCGCTGGGCGATCACCCCGAGGTCATTGCCATCCGAGGGCAGGGGCTGATGGTCGGCATCGAACTTAACAGGCCGTGCAAGGAACTGGTGGGACGGGCGCTTCCCGAACAGCGCCTGCTGATCACCGTCACCCGTGACAGCACGATTCGCCTGCTGCCGCCGCTGATCTGCAGCGAGGCGCAGATCGACGAGATCGCGCGGCGTGTCGCTCGGCTGCTGGCTTAGATTTTGGCGGGCTGTTCGCTGGCGCTCCTGAGCCCGCCCTACGAGGTGTTTGGGGCTAGTCGCGTAGGGCGTACTCGGCTTTAGCATCCTGCGTCGCTCTACCTCCTGCATCCATGCAGTCGTCGCGAAGCAGTACGCCTTTGGCGTGCTGATCAAACCGCTCAATTTTTTAACCCGCACAGGAAATGACCCCCATGTATGACACCGCTCTGAGCCTGGCCGATTTCGACCCCGAACTGGCCGAGGCCGTGCGCCTCGAAGAAGGCCGCCAGGAGGATCACGTCGAGCTGATCGCCTCCGAGAACTACGCCAGCCCGCTGGTCATGGCGATGCAGAACTCGGTGTTCACCAACAAGTACGCCGAAGGCTACCCCGGCAAGCGCTACTACAGCGGCTGCGAGCATGTGGACGTGGCCGAGCGTCTGGCCGTCGAACGGCTCAAGGCGTTGTTCGATTGCGACTACGCCAACGTCCAGCCGCACGCCGGGGCCCAGGCCAATGCGGCGGTATTCCTGGCGTTGACCAATCCAGGCGATACCGTGATGGGCATGAACCTGGCGCAGGGCGGCCACCTGACGCATGGCAATCCGTCCAACTTCTCCGGGCGCCACTATCGCATCGTGCCCTATGGCCTCGACCCCGAGACCGGTCTGATCGACTACGACGAGATGGAGCGCATCGCCCTGGAGACCCGGCCGAAGATGCTGATCGGCGGCTTCTCCGCCTATTCGCGCTACAAGGATTGGGCACGCATGCGCGCCATCGCCGACAAGGTAGGCGCGATCTTCTGGGTGGACATGGCGCATGTCGCCGGCCTGGTGGCCGCCGGTGAATACCCCAGCCCGCTGCCGCATGCCCATGTGGTTACCAGCACCACCCACAAGACCCTGCGCGGCCCGCGCGGCGGCATCATCCTGGCCAAGGGGCAGGGCGAGGATTTCTACAAACGGCTCGATTCGGCGGTATTCCCTGGTATCCAGGGTGGGCCGCTGATGCACGTCATCGCCGCCAAGGCGATAGCCTTCAAGGAGGCGCTGCTGCCCGAGTTCAAGGCATATCAGCGCCAGGTGGTCAGCAACGCCCGGGCCATGGCCGCCGTGCTGCAGCAGCGTGGTTATCGCATCGTCTCGGGCGGCACCGACAACCACCTGATGCTGATCGACCTGTCCGACAAGCCTTACACCGGCAAGGAGGCGGATGCGGCGCTGAGCGATGCGCATATCACCGCCAACAAGAACTCGGTGCCCAACGACCCGCGCTCGCCGTTCGTGACTTCGGGGCTGCGCATCGGCACGCCAGCCGTGACCACGCGCGGCTTCGGTATTGCCGAATGCGGACGCCTGGCCGGCTGGCTATGTGATGTGCTGGATGCGCTCGAGGTGGGTGGCGAAGCGCAAATGGAAGTGCGTGACCGGGTGCGCCAGGACGTGACGGAACTGTGCCGACGCTTTCCGGTTTATCGCTAGCGGCACTCAGGGCGGGCGAAGGGAGCGGCCGTAGGGCGTACTCGCGAAGCAGTACGCCTTTGGTTTACAGGCGGACTGTTCGCTTCGCTCCTGAGTCCGCCCTACATGCTGAGTCCGCCTTACATTTTAGGCAGGGGGCCGTGTATGGAAGCGTCCGCTGCCTGGCTTGAACTGCGTTGCCATGCCCATCAGTACCAGGGTGGCGGCGGCCATTGCCAGCCAGCTCAGGCGCAGGTCGGCGGTGTACTGGCGTAGCAGGCCTGCCAGGAATGGTGCGGTGGCGGCGATCAGGTAGCCGCCGCCTTGCACGAAGGCCAGCAGGTCGCCAGTCTGGCGTGGGTCGTCCAGGTGATCCTGGGCCACTACCAGCGACAGCGGAAACAGTGCACCGATGCCGATACCTAGCAGCATGCAGATCGGTACCACCAATTGCAGCGGTGCGAGCATCAGGCCGAGCAGGCCTGTCAGCAGCGCAAGCAATACCACGCCCAGCAACACGCGCCGATCCGGGCAGCGCGGCAGCAGGCTCGATGCCAGCAGGCCGGCGAATACTTCGCAGAGCGTCAGCGCAGCCAGCAGCAGACCGCTGGACTGCGCACTCCAGCCCAGCGCGGTGTAGTAGGGCGGCAGCCAGGCCAGTACCAGCGTGTAGCCGGCGGTACCGATGCCGAAGAAGCTCATCAGCAGCCAGGCTCTGGGCGAGCGCCAGACATCCAGATGCGGCACGTTGCCTGATGCCGCCAAGGCATCCGCCGGTGCTGCGCGGCGCCAGACTGCTGCAGCGAGCAGGGCGGGCAATGTCCAGCTCGCCAGTGCCCACGACCATCCTATCGACTGTGCCAGCCAGGGCGTCAGCGCCGCACCGAAGGCCGCGCCCCCCATGATCGCGCAGCTGTAGAAACCGATCAGCCGGCCGCTGTCCGCAGCAAAGCGCGACTTGATCAGGCCCGGCAACAGCGCTTGCACGAAGGCGATCCCCGCGCCGGCCAGCAATGCGGTGACGATCAGGATGCTGGAATCGGGCAGCACGCCGCGCGCCAGGCAGGCGAGGGCGATCAGCAGCACGCCGACGAGAATCCCGTTGCGCTCGCCCAGGCGTTTACGCAGCAGACCAGCGGCCAGAGCGCCGAGGCCCATGATGACGACCGGCAGGCTGGTCAGCAGGCTGGCGCCGATATGATCCAGCCCTGTGTCGAGCTGGATACGGTCGAGCAGTGGCCCGATGGCCGCCAGCACCGGGCGCAGGTTCAGGCCGAGCAGGACGATGGCGATCAGCAGCAAGGTCTGGCGCTTCATGCTTGTGCCTCCTGCGCGCCGCGCCAGGCCACCAGCAGTACGCTGACGACGATACACAGCGCTGCCAGCAGCAGGCTCAGGCTGCCCTGTTCACCGAGCAGGCCGATGGCGATGACAGCACCGGTGATCGCCGCCACCGAGCCGATCTGGCTGAGAAACACCGTGCCAGCCAGGTTCTGCAGAACGAAGAACAGCGCGTAGACCGTCGCGAACAGCAGCATCTGCGCCAGCAGCAGGCCGACGGCCATGGCACTGTTCAGCTGGAGGGAAAAGTCGACCCCGAGCAGGGCGGTCGGCACCAGCAGCACGGCGCCGCCGAGCAGCATGCCGGGAGCCAGCGACAGTGGCGTGGCACCGCTCGGCCAGTAGCGGGCGCGATAGATATTGCCCAGCGCGAGGAACACCGGCACGCACAGCGCTGCTATCACCCACAGAACCGGACTGCTGCCGCCGTGCAGCTTGCCCAGCGCCAGCAGCAAGCTGCCGGACAGACCGATGCAGATGCCCAGCAGGCGGATGCGGCTGAGCGCCTCCATGCGCAGCGCCAGGGCCAGCAGGTAGGTGAACAAGGGCGGGAAGGCCAGGCACATCGAGGCGAAACCGGCGCCGACATGGCTGATGGAGCTGAACAGCAAAGCGTTCGGCACGGCAATGCTGAGCAGGCCAGAGGCGAGGTAGTAGCGCTGTTGCGGCAGGCTCATGCCAGGCCGCTCGCCACGCCACCAGGCGAACAGCAACAGCAGCAGACCACCACCGAGCAGGCTCCACAGCAGATAGGCCATCGGTTGCCAGCCCGCGTTGCCGGCAAGCTTGACCAGGATGCTGGTCAGCCCCATCAGCGCGCCGACCGTGAACAACAAGGCCAGTGCCAGAAGTGGTCGATATTGATTGCCCGACATGCGGGTGCCTCCCTGGTGTGGATACGTTACGATGGCAACATTCTTTTTGAAAAGTATCTTGATGGCAAGATAAATCGAGGGCGACATGCAAGACCGTGCGCAACTGGCTGCCGAGCAATGGCAGCAACAACGACCCGATCTGGACGGTTTTTCCATGGCCGTGATCGGGCGCCTGGGCGAGCTGAGCCAGTTGATCAGCCGTGATCACCTGCTGCCATTCTTCGCCGAGCATGGCCTGCAGGCCGGCGAGTTCGACCTGCTCGCGACCCTGCGCAGATCGGGCGAACCCTATGCCCTGATGCCGACCACGTTGTACGAGAGCGCGATGATTTCCTCCGGTGGTATGACCAGTCGCATCGACCGCCTGGAGAAAGCCGGGTTGATCGAGCGCCGCAAGCACCCGAGCGATCGCCGTGGCGTGCTGGTGGCGCTGACGCCGGCTGGTTTCGAACTGATCGACAACATGCTCGCCGCCCATGTGGCCAACCTGCAGCGAGTGCTCTCAGGATTGACCGCCGAGGAGCAGCGCACGTTGCATGAATTGAATGGCAAGCTGCTGGCGGGGCTGGCTCCGCGGGATGGGGCGTGAGCGCGGAACCTTGTGTCGCAGGGTATACGCCGTTCTGGCAGATGACCGTTGGAGTGCCATGTTCGTGGGAGGGACTTTAGCCGCGACATGGGCATCCTTACCTGTTGCTGTAGCGCGCCAATGCGGGATGAGAGGCGCGTCATCCCCGTACACGCCTGCAAGCCCGTGCAGCGCGCGAATCGCTAAATATGAATTTTTTGTGACAGCTTCGTGATGAAAGCTGCCAGAAAGCTTCCACGCCTATGTTCTTGCCCATGGCGGGCGCAGACCTGCCACCGCGTCGTGACCGCCCAGGCGGCCGACCATTACCAACAAGAACAAAACGGTACACATCCATGCCTCTGACAGGCCTCGCGTTCCCTCTCTCCGTTCGTTCGTCCAGCAACCCTCGCTGATCGCCCTCGCATCCAGCCGAATCACGTCCGGAGAATCCCATGCTCACATTCCTTGGCTTCGCCATGGTCTCGACCTTCATGTACCTGATCATGAGCAAACGCCTGTCGGCGCTGATTGCCCTGATCATCATCCCCATCCTTTTCGCGCTGATCGGTGGCTTCGCCAACCAGATCGGCCCGATGATGCTCGAAGGCATCAGCAAGCTCGCGCCCACCGGCGTGATGCTGATGTTCGCCATCCTCTACTTCGCCATCATGATCGACTCCGGGCTGTTCGATCCGCCCGTGCGCCTGATCCTCAAACTGGTCAAGGGCGACCCGCTGAAGGTCGCGGTCGGCACCGTGGCCCTGGCGCTGATCGTCTCCCTGGATGGCGACGGCTCGACCACCTACATGATCTGTGTCGGCGCCATGCTGCCGCTGTACAGTCGCCTGAAAATGAGTCCGACCATCATGGCCGGTCTGATCATCATGGCTGGCGGCATCATGAACATGACGCCCTGGGGCGGCCCGACCGCACGTGCCGCCAGTGCCCTGCATGTCGACCCGTCCGATGTCTTCGTGCCGATGATTCCGGGCATGGTCATCGGCGCCATCGCACTGTTCGGCGTCGCGTATCTCTACGGCCTGCGCGAGCGCAAGCGCCTGGGCGTGCTGCATCTGCCGGACGATCAGCTCACTCAGGAAGAGATCAGCGTGTCGCAGTTTCCCGAGGCGCGCAGGCCGAAGCTGCTGTGGATCAATGCCATCCTCACCGTGGTGCTGATGACCACTCTGATCGCCGGCCTGCTGCCGATGCCGGTGCTGTTCATGATCGCTTTCAGTATCGCCATGATCATCAACTACCCCTGCCTACAACAGCAGAAGGAGCGCATCGCGGCGCATGCCGGCAATGTCCTGGCGGTGGTCGGGTTGATCTTCGCGGCGGGTATCTTCACCGGCATCCTCAGCGGCACCGGCATGGTCGAGGCGATGTCCAAGAGCCTGCTGGCGGTCATCCCCGAGGCACTCGGCCCGCACCTGGCGGTGATCACCGCGCTGGTGAGCATGCCGTTCACCTTCTTCATGTCCAACGATGCCTTCTACTACGGCATCCTGCCGGTGCTGAACCAGGCAGCGTCCAGCTACGGCATCAGCGCCGTGGAAATGGCTCGCGCCTCCATCGTTGGCCAGCCGGTGCACCTGCTCAGCCCACTGGTGCCGTCCACCTACCTGCTGATCGGCCTGGCCAAGATCGAGTTCGGCGACCTGCAACGCTTCACCCTAAAATGGGCGGTGATGGTGTGCATGGTGATTCTGGCGGCGGCTCTGTTGCTGGGCGTGTTTCCCTTCATCAGCAGTTGATTGATTGCGGTTGTCTGCTTGAACACAAACGCCCGCCTATGCGGGCGTTCGTGTTTCTGCTGGGTGTGGCGAGGGCGATTACAGGTGCTGAGCCGCTTATGGTGGGGCCTTAGTTGCTGCGCTGAACCATTCCCAGGATGGTCAGGCGCAGTTCTTCCTTGGCCTGTGCCTCGGTGATGTCGCCCACGACTGCGGCATCCGACAGGGCGTCGGCGGCCCCCAGCATCGCCCACAGGCTGGCTGTCGAAACGCCCTCTGGCCCGGCGAAAGGCGCGAATATCCCGGCACACTTCTTGATGAAGGCCTCCTGGTACTGACGCTTGACTGCGGCCAGCTCGGGCGAGCCGCTGAGTGCAGCCAGTACTCCCTGGATCTCGCGCCCCTGGGTCAGTACGCAGTCGACATACGCGCTGGCAATGACGCGGGCCTTGTCCTGCACGGTGGGCTTGGCGGCTGCGACAGCGGCATCGAAGAGGGCGGTTTGCCGAATGTCGTAGTCTTCGTAAAGCGCGGCCAGCAGGCCATTGCGGGTGCCGAAGTGGTCATAGACCACCGGCTTGGTGATGCCCGCAGCCTCGGCTAGGCGGCCGAGGGTGAGAGCGTCCGTGCCCTCATCGCGGATCAGCGTCCACGACGTTTCCAGCAACTGGCGAGTGCGGGCTTCTCGGGGGAGGCGTCGGCGCGAGGGCGTGGAAGTAGGCGAGGTCATGCGCCCGATTGTCCCACTCCGACTCAGGGCTGGGAAGCGAATACGCCAGCACCGATCTTCTGTGCAGTCTCCAGATGGGCCGCCGGGTAACCGGCATCCGAAGCCAATAGCACGGAGGAGCTGCGCACGCTTGCACCGCAGTAATCGAAAATCCCATGGTCGATCTGGGTCTTCATCGCGGGAGCGTAGCCGTGTCGGGTGAAGGTGCCTTCATCGGCACCACCGATGGCAACCAGATGAACCTGCAGGCGTTGCAGTTTCTTCACCACCTTGCCGTTGTCACTGTCCTCATAGGCCCAACCCTGGGCGAATACGCGATCGATCCAGCCCTTTAGCAAGGCGGGGAACGACCACCAGTAGATCGGGTAGACGATCACCAGGGCGTCGGCACGATCCAGCCGCTGTTGCTCGGCTGCGACATCGGCGGGTGCTGCTGCCTGCTTCGTGAACAACGCCTGATCCGCCTGATTGAAGCGCGGGTCGAAACCTTCCTCGGCCAGGTCGGCCAGCTCGAAGGTGTGGTGCGGGTTGGCACTGGTGATGCCTGCTGCGACGCGCTGAGCAATGGCGTGGGTCAGTGAATTGGGATTGGGGTGGGCGACGACGATCAGGCTGTGCATGGTTGGCTCTCCAGTAGGGACGGTTAGCGGCTCGCTGAGCGAAATAGCGTCGGCGAGTCATTACCTACTAAAAGTAACTTACCATTGGTAGGTTGTCGAGCCAGGGCGGAACTGCCTCAAGCAGTGATCTTGTTGTTTGTGGAATAAAAGTCTACTGTAGACTTGTATTTTATATTGGCGCAGCTGTGAACTGTTGAGCTCACACCGCCTGTCTCGTCACGCCGTCCTGTTCCAGGCGGGAGCGACAGCGCCGGCGCGCCGCTTTTGAGCAAGGGCCAGAACGGGCAACCGTTTCATCATTTCTGACGTTAGAGGTTCCAGATGCAACTCGACGATACCTACCTGCAGCAGCTCTTCGAGGCGATCAGCCAGGCGCATGTCGCGCTGCGGCCGCAGGTGGCGGTTACTCCGCTGATTCACAGTGCTGCGCTTTCCGCGATGACGGGCTGCGAGGTTCATCTCAAGTGCGAGCACCTGCAGCACACCGGGTCGTTCAAGTTTCGCGGTGCCAGCAACAAGATCCGTCTGCTACCCGAGGTGCAGCGCCAATCCGGGGTGATCACGGCGTCGTCCGGCAATCACGGGCAGGCGCTCGCGCTGGCTGGCAAGACGTTGGGCGTGCCGGTCACTGTCTACACGACCGCCACGGCTTCGCGGGTCAAACTCGACGCCATCCGTGCGCAGGGCGCAGAGGTGGTGAGCCTGGATACGGATCCGCTGAGTGTCGAACTCGAAGCCGCGCGCCAGGCCGAGCTCCAGGGCAAACCGTTCGTGTCGCCCTACAACGATGCCCAGGTCATCGCGGGTCAAGGCACCATCGGTATGGAGCTGCATGAGCAGGCCGAGCAACTGGATGCGGTGTTCGTCGCCGTGGGTGGCGGCGGCATGATTTCTGGCATCGCCACTGCACTCAACTGGCTGAGCCCATCGACGCAGATCATCGGCTGCTGGCCTGCCGTTGCCCCGACGCTGCAGAAGTCGCTGGAGGCCGGGGCGCTCATTGAAATGGAGGAGGGCGAGACCCTGTCCGATGGCACCGCCGGAGGCGTCGAGCCCGGCAGCATCACCTTCGCGCTGTGCCAGCAGCTTCTGGATCGCACCGTGCTGGTTTCCGAACAGGAGATCAAGGCAGCCATGCGTGATGTGGCCGCCAGCGAGCGTTGGATCATCGAAGGGGCGGCTGGCGTTGCCGTGGCGGCGATGCAGAAACTCGCGCCGGAGTATCGTGGCAAGCGAGTCGCTGTAGTGATTTGCGGACGCAATATCACCCTCGAGAAATTCCTCGGAGCGTTGGCGTGAGGATCGTCGACAAGCAGCAAATCGTTGCCCACATCGACCTAGACCTGGCGGTGCAGTGGATCGAAGAAGGCTTCGTCGCGTTCTCCAATGGCAAGGTGCAGGTGCCTCCGGTGCAAACCTTCGCCTTCACCGGTGCGAACGGCGATTGCTGCGTCAAATCCGCCTTCGTAGAGGGCAGCGAAACCTTCACCGTCAAGGTTTCAACCGGGTTCTACGACAACCCCAGCAAAGGGCTGGAGAGCAACGACGGCTTGGTGCTGGTGCTGTCGGCCAGCAACGGTCAGCCGCTTGCACTGTTGCAGGATCAAGGCTGGCTCACCTGCATGCGCACGGCACTGGCTGGGCGCATCGCGGCACGACTTCTGGCGCCGCGTGAGGTGCATGCCATCGGCATTCTCGGCACGGGAATGCAGGCCCGCATGCAACTCGAACAACTGCTGCCGGTTACCGCGTGCCGCAAGGTGATCGTCTGGGGCCGCAGCGAGGCCGCGCTGGAGTCGTACAGCGCGTTCGCCTGTGCGCTCGGATTCGACGTTCACACCACCACGGAACCACGGCGGGTGGCGGAGGGCGCCAACCTGATCGTCTGCACCACGCCATCGCGCGCAGCGCTTCTCGACAATGAGTGGATCAGGCCGGGTACGCATATCACCGCAGTCGGTGCGGATGCGCCGGGCAAGCAGGAACTCGACCCGCTGCTGGTCGCGCGGGCCGATCGCATCATCGTGGATTCAATCGTGCAATGCCGTCAGTACGGCGAGGTGTCCCACGCCTTGAAGGCAGGGCTGATCGAGGAGGCGCAACTGGGTGAAATCGGCGCCTTGCTGGACGGGCGAATTGCCGGGCGCACGAGCGACGATGAAATCACCCTGGTCGACCTGACCGGGGTCGCCGTGCAGGATGCGCAGATCGCGCTTTGCGCGCTCCAGTCTGTCATGACGCTGCCTGCTATCAGGCGGCGCGCAGGGCCTTGAGGTATTTGTAGACCGTCGCGCGGCCCATGTTCAGCACATTGGCGACGTAGTCTGCCGCGCTGCGCCCATCGAACGCGCCTTCCTTGAAAAGCGCCTCGATCAGCTCCTTCTTGTGCTTCTGGTTCAGCGCACCGAGAGACAGCTGCCTGTCGCGTAGCCAGCTGTGCAGAAAGGTGTTGATCCGCTCCTGCCAGTCATCGCGGAAGAGGGCGTCCGGCTGGGGAATGATGCGGCTCATCTGGAAGAACGCATCGAGCGCTTCACGCGCCTGGTCGAGCACCGACAGGTTGAGGTTGATGCACATCAGCGCCTCGGGCTCGCCCTGGTCATTGCGCAGCACGCTGCTGATCGAGCGCACCTTCTGGCCGTTCCAGTTCAGCTTCTCGTAGGGCCCGAGGTTGGACGCCGAGATGATGTCTTGCGCCAGGTCTTCCAGCGCCGACTCGTCACCGAGTTTGCGCTTGGAAGTGTTGTTGGCGATGTGCGCGACCGTCTGGCTGGCCAGGTCGTGGATGACGACCTCCGCATGAGGAAAAAGCAGCGTGGCGATGCTGTCGGCAATGGCTTTGTAATTGTCGAACTTGTTCATTGATCAGCGATTCGATGGCCGTTCCATAGGCATCCGTGGCGGGCACGGATGGCGGGTGCTTGAGCGCACGGCTGCGATCATACCAGCTTGATTGCCGGTCAAGCCTTGCGTGCAGCCGGCTTCACAGGTGTTTGCTGGCGACGCCTGGCGGAGGTTGGCGAGGCAGCGCGCGACGCCCTCATATCCGGTGATGCTCCAGCAGGAAATCCACGAACACCCGTACGCGCGCCGGCATGGCCGAGCCGCCAACGAACACCGCATGAATCGGCTCCCGGTCACCGGGGTTCCAGGTTTGCAGCAGCGGCACCAGATCGCCGCGTTGCAGATCCTCTGCCACGCTGAATTCGCCGATGCGCGCGATGCCAGCGCCGACCCGGGCGAACTGCGCGAGCGCTTCGCCGCTGCTGCATTCGATATTGCCGCAGACCTTCAGAGAGAATTCCTTGCCGTCACGGATGAACGGCCAGTTGGGTTCGGCGCGGCGGAAGTTGAAGCGCAGGCAGTTGTGTTGCAGCAGGTCTTCCGGTTGCTGCGGCGTGCCGTGGCGCTGCAGGTAGTCGGGGGAGGCCACCACCACCTGGCCGGTTTCGCCGACCTTGCGGGCGGTCAACGGGCTGTCCGGCAGATGGCCGAAGCGCACGGCCACGTCAGCCTGGCCACCGAGAATGTCGACCACTTCGTCGCCCAGGCTGAGGTCGACGGTGATGTTCGGGTAACGCGCGCTGAATGCGGCTACCAGCGGCACGATGGCCAGCCGCCCGTGACCGAGCGCAGCACTGACGCGCAAGCGACCCCGAGGCACGCCCTGGTCGGCGATGGCTTCTTCGACCTCGGCCATGTCGGCGAGGATGCGCCGGGCACCGCGCAGGTACGCCTCACCCTCGGCGGTGAAGGTGATCGCGCGGGTGGTACGCAACAGCAGGCGGGTGCCGAGGCGCTGCTCGGTGCGCGCGATGATCCGGCTGACTGCCGAGGGTGTCAGCCCCAGTGCGCGTGCAGCGGCCGACAGGCTGCCTTCCTCCGCCACGGTGGCGAACACCACCATGTCGCCTGATCTGCCGCCTATGTCCATTTGTGCTCCGTAAGCAAAGGTGTTTGCCAGAAAAGCCATCTACCGCCGGTAAAGGCTGGATCGTAGCATTCGCGGCATAGATGAGGAGACTTTCCATGCGTATCAATCCACCACTCGTTGCACTCGCCATCGGTGCCTTCGGCATCGGTGTCACCGAGTTCGCCCCCATGGGCATGTTGCCGGGTATCGCCAGCGATCTCGGCGTTTCCATTCCCGCCGCCGGCCTGCTGGTCAGCGCCTATGCGCTGGGCGTGTTGCTCGGCGCACCACTGATGACCCTGACCACCGGCAAGATTCCTCGGCGCTATCTGCTGATCGGGCTGATGGCCATCTTCACCCTGGGCAACCTGATGTCGGCCCTGGCGACTGACTACACCAGCCTGCTGATCGCCCGGGTGGTGACCTCGCTCAACCACGGCGCCTTCTTCGGCGTCGGCTCCATCGTCGCTGCCAGCGTGGTCGCACCAGACAAACGTGCGGGGGCGGTGGCGGCCATGTTCATGGGCCTGACCCTGGCGACCATCGGCGGTGTGCCGCTGGCGGCCTGGTTCGGTGAGGTGTTTGGCTGGCGCACGGCGTTCTGGGGCATCACCGGCCTCGGTGTGCTGGCGATGCTCTCGCTGTGGTTCGCGCTGCCCAATGTGCCGCTGCCGAAGAGCGACGGCGTACTGGCTGAAATCCGCGTGCTGGGCCGTGGTCCGGTGCTGGCAGCGCTGGCCCTGACCGTGATCGGTTCCAGCGCGATGTTCACCGTGTTCACCTATATCGCGCCGATCCTCAGCAGCGAGACCCAGGCCTCCACCGCCTTCATCACCGCCATGTTGGTGCTGTACGGCATCGGCCTGACGCTGGGCAACGTGTGGGGCGGCAAGGCGGCGGATCGCTCCGTCGACCGCACTCTGATCGTCTCGCTGGGTACTCTGATTCTGGTCTTGCTGGCCTTCACCGTGCTGATGCGCTGGCCGCTGCCCGCCGCCGTGGCCATCCTGATCTGGGGCATCGCCAGCTTCGCCATCGTACCGCCGCTACAGATGCGCGTGATGGAGGCGGCCAAGGCCGCACCCAACCTGGCCTCGGCAGTGAATATCGGTGCCTTCAACCTGGGTAACGCCATCGGCGCGGCACTGGGCGGTGCGGTGATCAAGGCAGGGCTGGGCTACCCGGCGATCTCCCTGGCCGGTGCGGCGATGGCGGGGCTGGGACTGCTGATGGTGCTGGGGTTTGCCTGGCGTTCCAGGGCAGTGGCAGCTGCGGCGATCTAAGAGAGCGGCAATTGGAAAGGGGCGGATTAATGATCCACCCCTTTTCGGTTTACGCCTTCGCAGCAGGACTCAAGCGAAAGCTGACGCCCATACGGTTGAAAGCGTTCATGGCTGCGATAGCCGCCGTAAGGTCGACCAGGTCTTTCGGGGTGAATGCGGACGATACTGCGGCATAAGCTGCGTCGGAAACATGCGTCTCACTGACCAAGGTCACTTCTTCCGTCCAGGCCAAAGCGGAGCGTTCCTGCTCAGAAAACAGATCCGCGGCCTCATGCCAGACAGGCACCAGCACGAGTTTTTCTACTGACATACCTCCCTTGATCAGATCCCGTGAATGGATATCGATGCAGTGCGCGCATCCATTGATCTGTGACGCCCGCAAGAACACGAGATGGATGAGTTGAGGCGGCAGGTTTGTTCCGGTGGTGACGAAATGGTGCAGACCTCCCAGTGCTTTAGCTGCACCGGCTGATGCCTCAAACCAGTTAATACGATTCATGGAGCAATACCCTTTGAGGATGTGGAATCAGTAAGGCGTTGCCCCATTAAGACAACTAAGAGGATCAAGGTATTGATCCAATTAAAGGCTTTATGAGTGATCCACTTTTGCGGCATCTCCATCGCATGATGGCAACCGCCGAGGTTGTGCCCAGCCAGGCTTCGGTGTTGGGCGGTACGGTGCTCAAGGCAGGGGCGGGCTATCTGGCGATCTCCCAGGTGGGAGCGGTGATGATTTGGGGCGAGGCCGCTAGAGCGTAGGGCGTACTCGGCTTTAGCATCCTGCGTCGCTCTACCTCCTGCATCCATGCAGTCGTCGCGAAGCAGTACGCCAATGGAATTTCGAGCGATCGCGTGTTGCCAGGTTTGGCATGGATCGGTGGACTGTTCGCTAACGCCACGAGTGGTCGGCGTTCCGATCCGTCCTACGTCTGCCTGATTCGGCACAGCTGTTACCGCGCCGGGGAGGGAGCGCCCGCCGTTTGGCGGGCGTTTTCGTCAGGGCAGGGCGTAGGCCATCACGTAGTCGCCGCGGTCTGGCGACTGGCGGGCTCCGCCTGCGGTGATGACGACGTACTGCTTGCCGGTTTTCGGCGAGACGTAGGTCATCGGGCCGCCCTGGCTGCCGACGGGCAGGCGAGCTTTCCAGATTTCCGCACCGTTGCTGCTGTCGAAGGCGCGCAGGTAGAAGTCCTGGGTGCCGGCGATGAACACCAGGCCGCCCTGGGTCGACAGCGTGCCACCAAGGGTCGGCAGGCCGATGGGGATCGGCAGATGCATGCGGATGCCCAGCGGGCCGGTGTCCTCGACGGTGCCGACCGGTACTTGCCAGGCAATCTGCTGGGTCTTCATGTCGATGGCGGTCAGGGTGCCGTAGGGCGGCGCCTGGCAGGGGATGCCGGCCACCGAGAGGAAGCGGTTCTTGTTCACCGCATACGGCGTGCCCTTGAGCGGCACCGCGCCCATGCCGGTGTTCAGTGCTTCACCGCCGCCAGCGGTCTTGGCGTCTTTCTGCTGCGGCTGCATCTGAATCCATAGGCCCAGGCGCATGTCATTGACGAAGATGAAGCCGTGCACCGGGTCGGTGGACAGGCTGCCCCAGTTCATGCCACCCAGCGAACCCGGGAAGCTCAGCGACAGGTCGGTGCCAGGAGCGGTATAGAGGCCGTCGTAGCGCATCTGCTTGAAGTTGATACGGCACAGCATCTGGTCATACGGCGTGGCGCCCCACATGTCCGACTCGGTCAGGGTCTGTGCGCCGATCTGCGGCATGCCTACGGATTTTGGCTGGGTCAGCGAGTACTGCTCGTTGGGGATGCCGGCAGACTTGACCGGGACTTCCTCGACCTTGGTCAGCGGCTTGCCGGTGGCGCGGTCGAGCACGTAGATCTGCCCGGCCTTGGTGCCGATCACCAGCGCGGGAACGCTCTGGCCGTCGCTCTTGGTGAAGTCGATCAGGCTTGGCTGCATCGGCAGGTCGAAGTCCCAGAGGTCGTTGTGCACGGTCTGGTAGACCCACTTCTCGGCGCCAGTGCTGGCGTCGACGGCCAGCACCGAGGCGCCGTACTTGTGGTTCAGCTCGGTGCGCTCGGCCCCGTAGAGGTCGGTGGAGGAGCTGCCCATGGGCAGGAACACCGTGTTCATCGCCGCATCGTAGGACATCGGCGCCCAGCTATTGGGGGTGCTGCGCACATAGGTGCTGCCGTCGGCCGGCGCCTGTTTGTCTTCGGGGTTGCCCGGGTCGAAGGCCCAGCGCATGGCGCCGGTGATGACGTCGAAACCACGGATCACGCCGCCGGGCATGTCGGTCTGCACGTTGTCCGCTACGCGGCCGCCGACCACCACGGTGGTGCCGGCCATCAGCGGCGCCGAGGAGAGCTGGTAGTAGGAGTCCGGCACGTCACCGAGGCCGGCCTTGAGGTCGACCTGGCCGTTGTCGCCGAAGCCCTGGCAGAACTCGCCGGTGTCGGCATCGACCGCGATCAGGCGGGCATCGATGGTGTTGGTCAGCAGGCGACGCTGGCAGTTGGCGCCGGCCGGCACGTTGACGGCGATCACCGGCGAGCTGTCCGGCTGGCTCGGCTGGGCGACCGGCTGAGTGGCGTCGAAGTAGGCCAGGCCACGGCAGCGCTGCCAGACCTTGGACTGCGCGTTGATCTCGTTCTTCCAGAGTTCCTTGCCGGTATCGGCATCCAGCGCGATCAGGTTGTTGTGCGGGGTGCAGATAAACACCTTGTCGCCGATCTGCAGCGGCGTGAGCTGGTCTTCGGCACCGTTGCCGTCGCTCTGGGCGACATCGCCAGTGCGGTAAGTCCAGGCGACCTGCAACTGGTCGACGTTGCCACGGTTGATCTGATCCAGTGCGGCGAAGCGGCTGCCACCCTCGGTATTGCCGTAGTGCGCCCAGTCCTTTTGCGCGTGGGCTGGGTCAACCGGAGTCAGGCCTGGGCCGTTGCCGGTGTCCGCCACGCTGGGGTGGGGAACGAACATGTTGCCCACTGCCCAGGCCAGGGCAATCGCCATTACCCCGGCCACGCCATAGGCGCCGCGCCCGGCGTTACCACCGGCAGCGCGCACCAGCGTCGGGTAGACCAGTGCCACTACCAGGCCGATCACGCTGAACATGAACAGGCGCGAGAACATCGGCCAGAAGCTGCGATCCGTGTCGAGGACGGCCCACACGGCGGTGCCGATGAGGAAGGCGGCGAACAGCCAGGCGCCGACCGGTTTGCGCAGGGCAATCAGCAGACCAGAGAGGGTCATGGCCAGGCCGCCGATAAGGAAATACGCGCTGCCGCCTAGGCCGATCAGACGAACGCCACCAGCGGCCAGGGCGAGGCCGAGCAGGGCAATGACGGCGCCCAGACCGATCAGGATGAACCTGCTGAGGCCGGAGGCCTGCGGTTGTTTCTTCATGGCAAGTATCTCGCTGTTTGAGTCGCCCCATTATAATCTTAGCTTGCTAATCAATTAGCCGGTTCACGGGAAAGTTATGTTCGATTATTGGACGCTCGCATGGCCTGCCAGCCAGCAGCATGGCTGTGTTCGAGCGCAATTCCCGCCTGGTTCTACCAGCGTAGCTTGCTGCTGCGAAGAGGCGAGGGCATGCCCTCGCCTCTGTCGTCACAAGCGCAATTCCGTCCGTAAGGCCTGATGCCCGCCGCCCAACGGTGAGCACAAGCGTTGGTGGATGCGGCTGAGAAAGCCCAGCTCGAAGGCATGGCGCTGAGCACCCGGCGGATACAGCTGGCGCTCCAGCAACAGATTGGCCCATAGCCAGCCGCTGTTGGCGTCGTCCAGCCAGGCCTGAGCGGTTTGCACGCCGTGGCCGAAGCTCGCCTGGCAATCTGCGTTCCAGCCGAAGTTGGCAGACGGTTGCCCGTCATGGGCGGGCAGGTGGGTGAGGTGCCTTTGCAGTTCAATCATGGGCTGCCCTCCCGGATGCCTGAGCGATGGCTCGGCGGTAGAGCACGATCAACTCGCTCAGCAGCGCACTGGTGCTATTGGCCAACTCAGGTTCCGGCATTCGCCGCAATAGTTTGGCCAACAATGCCGCCCGATACTCGGCTGCTGCCTGCAACGGACACTCGTCCGCGACAAAGCTGTGCAAGGGATTGCGTGGCGTAGGGAAGGGGATAACGACGGATTCAGACTTGGTCATGCAACACCTCCACAGCGGAAGTCGGCACAACAGCCAGCAGCCCAGGGCGGAGCCCTTGGGTAAAAGGGGGATAGTGCATTTTCCTTATGCTCCTCGAACGTTTAAGGAGCCGCGTTCCACCCGTTACCACACGGAATGGAGGCGGACCGTGCAAGGGTGGTAAACCGGCGTCCGAGGGAACCGGCCAGGCCGAAGCCTGCCTCACACGGCCCGCCATAAATGCACGAGAAAACAGCAGGCACAAAAAAAGCGCCTGCTCTCGACTATGGCGCTACCGCGCCCGGACAAAACGGGTTACCACACCCGGTCACGGGATTGACCGTGACGGGGCGGACTGTAGCGCGGGGTGGAAGACAGGGCAAGGTGTGGAGTGGCAACTATCGGCCAGGAGCGGCCAGTCGGCATGGTAGTTCTTGGATAGGATTTCTCCCCGGAGTGAATTTCCCTATGGGGCTAATCACCGCATTCTCATACACATGCGCCCTGAAAAAGCCATACTGTAATGACTAGCTATGGCGATATCACTAGGCTACTATCCTGATTAGGCCACGGTTATCCACTAATAAATCGTTAATGTATTTATATTGTGTTCTATAGGTGGAATATCAATTTAAATGAGAGCCTATTTCTATAGAATGGTAATCTTTCGTTCATTGCTATACTGAAAAATACAGGGACTTTTAGTGACAGCAAACGTAGAGAACTATTTCGATGCATTGCTTGAGCCGATTGACGGACTGGAAAATGTCCTCAAGGAAGTTTCTGCTTCGCCACTGCTCAAACAGCCGCGAATGCTATTTGTTCGATTTCGAGAACACGAGGCGCAGACTAATGAGTTTGTGGAGCTCTTATCTGACCATCTCGTTGACTATGCGATACCTTTGACGAAGCGCCAGCAAGCAAATGCTCAAGGTGCTAAATCTAATACGGGCGGCAGCATGGCTGCTTCATCTAGATTGAGGCGCGAAGCAATCCGTTTGTTGGTCAAATACAGTAAGGAAAACTCTAGCCGTTATGGGGAGATTGGGGAGCTGATCTCCTATGTGATTGCTGTTCACTTCCTCCGTGCCGGTCAAGTAGGCGCTAAGATGGCGCTAAAAACATCCTCAGAAATGCCCATCCATGGCGCTGATGGACTACATGCTAGAGCAAACGATGATGGTACCGTAACATTCTTTTTATTAGAGTCAAAAATAACTCCAAGCGCAGCGGATGCGTCTCGTGAGATGGTCGATTCAGTATCGGAATTCCAAGCTGATCGGGGTAGGCGACTGAACGAGCTCCGCCTTGTAAGCGATCTATCAAACCTTGAGGCTCTACAAGGGGAGCAGCGCGAAGCCGCTAAATCTTTCTTCAATGTCTATTCAGGGAGCGGAAACCATCTCAAGCGCAGAGATATACATGTTGGCAGCCTCGTCTTTAGCGAAGAGGCTTACAGTGAGAAGCTAAAGCGAGATGCTGAACAGCCCATCACAATTCACGAAGATCACTTCGAGTCTCAATATGTGGCCAAGCACCCTAGATTCCAAAAAAATCTAACCAATCAAGCAGCGGCTAAGAGTTTGGATCTTGGTGGATGCATAGTCTTCTTGGTTGCCGTGCCTGATGTCTATGAGTTGAAACGAATATTCGCCGAGCTGAACAATGAACACATTTGCGACTGAAGTAGCACGAGATATTCGTCGGGAAGAAGCATTCTGGACTGACTTGGCTGAGCTTAGAGCAGTAGGCATTCGTTCAACACTTTCTGCAGCCGCTAAAGTTGCGGAAGTAAAGGGCCCCGAGCTAGAGGGCGCGACTGTAGCCAGACTTCTTAGCTCCGCTAGCATTTTTGCTCAGGCCAGCGATGAGCAAAGTCGTGACCTAGCCCAGCAAATTGCAGTCTTTTCCTCACTTGCTTCTGATGATGAAGCAGTGCATCAGGCTGTAGTACATGTGATGTCAGATTTGGGGAATTTTCCTGGCCTGAACAAGCTTGAACAGGCGAACGCCATTGCCCAAAGTTTCCAAGCGTATGTGCGACGACATCTGCTTGAAGAAATCAACACTGTTGAGATGGCGGGTAAGAGAGTCTCCCTAACCGAGTTCCAGTTGGATGTTTGGGATAGCTTAAAATCCAGCATTGCAGCAGCGATATCAGCGCCTACCTCCGCAGGAAAATCATACGTAGTCCTTGAGCACTTGTGCGAGCGAGCAATTGCGGAAGCCAGCTTTACCGCTTTGTACATAGCACCAACCAGAGCGCTACTGACGGAGATACAAGTAAAACTAGAAAAGCGTTTGTCTCCAATTTCCTCGGAGCTTCGAATTACGACCATTCCGGTTCTTGATCCCTCAAGGCGCCCAAAACAAATTTATGTCCTCACTCAAGAAAGAGTTCAGTTGTTACTTTCAGTCGTGGATCTCTCTGGGATTATTAATCTAGTAGTTGTGGATGAAGCCCAGGCTATGGGGGATGACAGTCGCGGCATGATATTGCAGGATGTGCTAGAGAAGATAAAAATATCCAACCACAATGCTCGCTTCCTATTTTTAGCTCCAGGCGCAAGCGGGTTTCAGCTTATAGGAGATAGCGTTGGTTTACCTGAAATGGAAATTAAGGAAACGTCACTATCTCCTGTGGTTCAGAACCGAATTAATGTTCGTTTCTCGATGCAAAATGAAAATCTCGTTGAGCTGGAGCTAGTCACACCCAAAAAACTTGAAGCTATTGGTTCCTATGTTTTTAAGCGCGGCTTTGCATTAAAGGAAGATGCTAAGCTTGCAGCAGTAGCCCAAGAATTTGGAGTGTCAGGCCGGTCGTTGGTCTATGCCACAGGAGCAGCTAACGCTGAGGCAGTAGCGGGCCTTATTGCTTTCAATCGCGAGTCTAAAACTACAGAAGCGCTGCGAGAGTTATCAAAATTCATCAAGCAACATATCCATAAAGATTACTCCCTGGCAGATTATGTACTGAAGGGCGTTGCTTTCCACTACGGCAGCATGCCCAGCTTACTGCGCGAAGGTATTGAGGACACGTTTCGAAAAGAAGATCTGGATTACCTTTGCTGTACGACAACTTTATTCCAAGGCGTTAATCTGCCTGCTCGAAATGTTTTCATCGATACACCTACAAGAGGAAATAAAGGTGAGTCTCTTGATGAAGCGGCACTTTGGAACTTCGCAGGACGTGCAGGTAGACTCGGAGAAGAGGTTGTTGGTAATGTCTTCTTGGTTAATTATGAGAATTGGGAATCCCAGCCGCTTACAGAGCGAAAACCATTTGCAGTAAAGGTTGCTTTCAAACAAGCTATAGAAGATGATTTTGAATCGGTAGTTAAAGTTCTTGAATTTGCAGCAACTAAGGCGCAAGACGGATTAAATCGACTAAGCACTGACGAACGAATAACTGCTGCGGCAGGACTAGTGCTATTTCGTTCCGCCCAAGGAAGTCTTGGTACACTTCTAGGACGCCCCAATCTCCAGCTCACTGATGCACAGAAAATAACACTTAAAAATTCTGCTGAGAGGGCATTGTCAGAGCTCGGCTTGCCAGAGCAGGTGCTTGCAAGCAGCTGGATGATCGACCCTACAGCATTGACAAGCCTGCTGCAGCGATTACGTCAAGGAGTGAAAAAAGGAGAATTTGAGAAGCTGATTCCAGTTAATCCCTCCTCTGACTCATACAAGGTTTACAATGGCATAATCCGCCGTTTATACAAGCATTTAGGAGGTGTGACTCTATCAGGAGATGAAGGCCAAAGAGCTCGCGGATTTGTTAATCATGTAACCGTTACAGCTTTAAGCTGGATGAGAGGCGAGCCACTTACACAGTTGGTCAGAGAGTCGGTTAAGTATCACCTAAAGAAAGCATCCGACGCCTCTAAAAGAAATCGCAAACAAGCTATAATTGATGCTGCGATTAGAAACATGTTTAGTTTGGTCGAACAGACAATTCGCTTTAAGTTAGTCCAATGGGCAAAGGCATACGTAGACCTACTTCGTTTTGTGTTGTTGGAGTCAGGGCGGAGTGATCTTATTGGTCAAGTCTACGATTTCTCCCTAGCATTAGAGCTAGGCATATCTACCGAAACTGGACGCTCGCTGGTTGAGCTTGGTCTTTCACGGATTACTGCCTCTGTAATTGCTTCATTGATAACCGATTCGTCGTTGACGCCAGAGCAAGTTAAGGAGTGGGTTCGTAACCAACCTAATGTGCAGCTGCTTCAGTTATCCAGCCTTGTAGTCGCGGAGCTGCGGGCGAAGCAGCTTCTTGCTCCAGAGGCTGAGTTAGAAGTAGGGACTGACGATTAAATGCAGTGCGAGCAATGCATTTAAATAAGTAGGCGGATTTTTTTATAAGCTAAACTGTCCGCCATCTGGACGATGGCCGCCCGCTACCGACGATAGGTTGCATGCTCGGAAGGGCATAATCGCTACTACATTAATGTGTTTCCTGTATTTTGCATCGGCAAGCCACGGATGAACACTGCATGATTCCACCATTGATTCCTTCCGAAATTATCCGCTTTCAAAGCCTCAACGTGGGGAAACTATCCGCCTGGGTTGGTGTAGACCCCTATTCTTGGGCTGAGTCGTTAGAAGCTGGTTTGGGCAATCGATTTGGTTTGTCTTCTACTCCATTTACTCGATCCTCTCTACGGGCGGTCTGGGCGAACTCAACCATCCCGACAGAGGCTTGTTTCTTAAGCACCATGGCCTGGGGAGGAATGCAAAGAGGTAACGGCCGACGTGCTTGGGCCGCGAGAGAAAATTGGCTGCCCGTTTGCCAGGACTTACGGGCTGGGCGTCACTCACGCTCTACCGGATATGCAGCGTTTTCAGCGCTGCGAGCTGACGGACGATTGCCAGGTATGGGGCCGGCGTACTTCACGAAACTTTTATTCTTCGCTGACCCGAAGGCTGATGCATACATCTTGGATCAGTGGACAGCTCGAAGCATCCACTTGCTTACTGGGCAAGGCCAGTACCCGGGTGTACGGAAAGATCAGGCTACCGCCAAGAAAGCTGCTCTTCTTGGAGCTCCTACTAAGATGCGGCTAATTGTTGATGACAGTGTTTCGTTCTCTGATTACCTAGATTATTGCTTGCGAGTCGAGGAACTAGGTCTAGCTCTCAACATGCATCCCCATGCGGTAGAGGAGAGGCTATTCAGCGCCGGTGGAAGACATCCTCATCCTTGGCGGGCGTATGTAATGTCTGCTTGGAACCATTCAACTCCGAGCCTTTACCCCTAACGCAAGGAGGTAAATCAATCTTGGTTCGTGAAACGATACTGATCGACAACTGCGCAAGTAGGGTCGCCATTTCGGCCTCTGCAAATCTCTGAGCTTGTAGGCTAAGCGGTAGAAGTAGGGTCACTACTGAATTGTTCGTGCCCCATGTGCCCTCCTAAAACCGACGCAATATCTCACGTTCTTTGCGTTTTTCGACCATACCACTCCAGCCCCGGCATTGGAGTTTCAGATGTGCTGCTTCTGGCCGAAACTCGCCGCTCCCTTACGCCTTAATCTCACTCTCTTTCGCTGCGGTATAGCCTGCCCGCTATAAGCCGTAATCTGCGACAATCCCGCCTTTGCCCTGATTGCCCCGATCCAGATGACTGACCTCGCCACGCTGCAGAAGAACCTCGACCACGTCATGATTGCCGAGCGCCATCGCTTGCGCCGGCAATTGCATGAGCTGCAGAAGCAGCCCGATGAGGCCAAGCTGGCGCAGTGGCTGGAGCGTTTTCAGGCGTCCAGCGACAAGGTGGCGGCGCGGCGCAGCAGCATTCCGGCGATGCGCTATGACGATGCGCTGCCGATTGCGGCCAAGCGCGACGAGATCAAGGCCGCGCTGGAGAAGAGCCAGGTGGTGGTGATCGCCGGTGAGACCGGTTCGGGCAAGACCACGCAGTTGCCGAAGATCTGCCTGGAGATTGGCCGGGGTGTGCATGGGCTGATCGGTCATACCCAGCCACGCCGGCTGGCGGCGCGTAGTGTGGCGACAAGGGTGGCCGAGGAAATCGGCACACCGCTGGGCGAGCTGGTGGGTTATCAGGTGCGGTTCGAGGATCAGAGCAAGGACGGCACGCTGATCAAGCTGATGACCGACGGCATCCTGCTCGCCGAAACCCAGCACGACCGTTTTCTGGAAAAGTACGACACCATCATCGTCGACGAGGCGCACGAACGTAGCCTCAACATCGACTTCCTGCTCGGCTACCTGAAGACCCTGCTGCCACGTCGCCCGGATCTGAAGCTGATCATCACGTCGGCGACCATCGATCTGGAGCGTTTTTCCAAGCACTTCAACGACGCGCCGATCATCGAGGTGTCCGGTCGTACCTACCCGGTGGAAACCTGGTACCGCCCGCTGGCGGCCGAGGTGGACGAGGAGGGCGAGCGTCTGCTCGATGACCTGTCCATCGACCAGGGCATTCTCGCTGCGCTGGAGGAGATCGCCGAGCACGAGCGCAGTGTGGGCAAGCGCCCTGGCGATGTGCTGGTGTTCCTGCCCGGCGAGCGCGAGATTCGTGAGGCGGCCGAGGTGCTTCGCAAGGCCAACCTGCGTTTTACCGAGGTGCTGCCGCTGTATGCACGGCTGACGCCGGCCGAGCAGCAGAAGATTTTCGCGCCCATGGCCGGGCGCAAGATCGTGCTGGCCACCAACGTCGCCGAGACCTCGCTGACGGTGCCGGGCATCCGCTACGTGATCGACAGCGGCACCGCGCGCATCAGTCGCTACAGCTACCGCGCCAAGGTGCAGCGCCTGCCCATCGAGCCGGTGTCGCAGGCCAGCGCCAACCAGCGCAAGGGCCGTTGCGGGCGGGTCGAGCCGGGTATCTGCATTCGTTTGTACAGCGAGGAGGATTTCCTCGGGCGCCCTGAATTTACCGACCCGGAGATTCTGCGTACCAACCTGGCGGCGGTGATCCTGCAGATGCTGCACCTGCGCCTGGGTAGCATCGAGGACTTTCCCTTTATCGAGCCGCCAGACGGCAAGGCCATCAGCGATGGCTTCAACCTGTTGCAGGAGCTGTCAGCGGTCAACCGCGAAAGCCAGCTCACGCCCATCGGCCGGCAACTGGCGCGCCTGCCCATCGACCCGCGCCTGGGGCGCATGGTGCTGGAAGGCGCCAAGCAGGGCAGCCTGGAGGAAATCCTGATCGTCGCCGCCGCGCTGTCGGTGCAAGACCCGCGTGAGCGACCGATGGATCGCCAGCAGGCCGCCGACCAGGCGCATGCGCAGTGGAAGGATGTGGACTCGGACTTCGCCGCGCTGATCAACCTGTGGCGTGGCTTCGAGGAAAAACGCCAGGAGCTGGGCAGCAACCCGCTGCGCACCTGGTGCAAGAAGAACTTCCTCAACTACATGCGCCTGCGCGAGTGGCGCGACGCGCACCGGCAACTGGTGCTGATCGCCCGTGATCTGCAACTGATGGGCAAAGGCAGCCAGAACCGCTCGGAAGCGCAGGGCGAGCAAGCGGCGAACTCGCCGCAACCGACCAAGGACACCCGCGTCAACGCCATCGCCCGCCAGCAGGCCGAAGCCAGCGAGGCGGCGGTGCGGGCGAAGAACTACGCCGCCGTGCACAAGGCTATTCTCGCCGGCCTGCTCAGCCAGATCGGCCAGAAGACCGAGGAGGGCGACTACCTCGGCGCGCGCCAGCGGCGCTTCTGGATTCACCCGTCGAGCGTGATTGGGCGCAAGAAGCCCAGCTGGATCATGGCTGCCGAGCTGGTGGAAACCACCAAGCTGTTCGCCCGTATGGTGGCGAAGATCGAGCCGGACTGGATCGAGCCGCTGGCTGGCCACCTGGTGAAGAAGAACCATCTGGAACCGCACTGGGAGAAGAAGCGCGGCCAGGTGGTGGCGTACGAGCAGGTCACCCTGTACGGCATGATCATCGTTGGTCGTCGCCCGGTGCATTACGGCCCCATCGACCCGCCGGTGGCGCGCGAGATGTTCATTCGCGAGGGCCTGGTGCGTGGCGAGATCAACAGCCGCGTGCGCTGTCTGACCGCCAACCGCCAGTTGCTCGAACGCCTCGACGAACTGGAGGCCAAGTCGCGCCGCCGCGACATTCTCGCCGACGAGGAAACCCTGTTCGGCTACTACGACGCGCGCATCCCGCAGGACATCTACCAGGCCGCCAGTTTCGAGAGCTGGTACAAGAAGGGCAGCGCCGCCGACAGCCAACTGCTGATCATGCGTGAGGAAGACGCCCTGGCCCGCGATGCCAAGGAAGTCACCGCCGCGCAGTACCCGGACACCTTGCGCATCGGCGAGCTGCAACTGCCGCTGAGCTATCACTTCGAGCCCAACCATCCGCGTGACGGCGTGACCCTGCGCGTGCCGGCGCCGCTGTTGCCGCAACTGCCGCCCGAACGCCTGGAATGGCTGGTGCCGGGGTTGCTGGAGGCCAAGTGCATCGCTCTGGTGCGCGGTCTGCCCAAGGCGCTGCGCAAGAACTTCGTGCCGGTGCCGGACTTCGTTGGTGCGGCGCTGGACAAGCTGGTATTCGGTCAGGGCTCGTTGCCGCAGGCGCTGGGGCATGAGCTGCTACGCATGACCGGTGCGCGGGTGCCCGACGAGGCCTGGCAGGAGTCTGCCGCCGGGCTGGAAAACCACCTGAAGATGAACATCGAGGTGGTCGATGCCCAGGGCAAGTTTCTCGGCGAAGGCCGCGACCTGGCCGAGCTGACCGCGCGTTTCGCCGAGGCCAGCCAGGCTGCGCTGGCCATTCCGCAGCAGGACAAGACGCCGAAAACGGTGGAGGCCAAGGCCTTCGCCCAGGTGGCGGAAAAGACTCAGCAGAAGATCGCCGGCCTCTCCATGACGGTCTATCCGGCGTTGGTGGAAGAAGCTGGCGTGGTCAAGGAAGGGCGCTTCCCGACCCAGGCCGAGGCCGACTTCCAGCACCGCCGTGCGCTGCAACGCCTGCTGCTGCAACAGCTTGCCGAGCAGGCCAAGTTCCTGCGTGGCAAGCTGCCGGGGCTGACCGAGTTGGGCCTGCTGTATCGCGATATCGGCCGCGTCGAGGCGCTGGTCGAGGACATTCTGCTGGCCAGCCTGGATGCCTGCATCCTCGAAGGCGAAGCGACGCTGCCGCGTGATGGCGCTGCCCTGGCGCAACTGGCCGAGCGCAAGCGTGGCGACTGGACCGCGCATGCCGAGCGTATTGCCCGCCAGGCACTGGAAATCCTCAAGCTCAACCATGGCCTGCAGAAACGCTTCAAGGGCAAGATCGATCTGGCCCAGGCGATGGCGCTCAACGATATCAAGCAGCAGCTCGCGGGCCTGGTGTATGCCGGCTTCGTGCGCGAGACGCCGGGTGAGTGGCTCAAGGAAATTCCGCGTTATCTGAAGGCCATCGAGCAGCGCCTGGACAAGGTCGGCGCGCAGGTGCAGCGTGACCGCGTATGGACGGGCGAACTGGCTGGCTACTGGGAGCAGTACAAGGCCCGCGCTGCCAAGCATGCCCAGGAAGGCAAGCGTGATCCGGAGCTGACGCTGTACCGCTGGATGCTGGAGGAATACCGCGTGTCGCTGTTCGCCCAGCAACTGGGCACTAAGATGGCGGTGTCGGACAAGCGCCTGAGCAAGCAGTGGACGCTGGTTGAAAGTTGATGATCGGCGCTCGCCCCGGCGGTGGGGCGAGCTATCCACTGATGAATGCGGAAATAGAGAAATATGAGCGTGAATGATGAAAACGTCGGGCTGGGGCGCCGTGGCTGCCTGGGCCTGTTTCTGGCTGGCTTGGCGTTCGTGGTGCTGATATTCGCCGGCCTCATCTACATCATGACCCGCCCCCAGGATGGCGAGATCGAGGCGGCCGAGCGTGCGGCCATCGAAGCCTGCTGGAAGAGCGCACAGGCCACCGAACGCAGCTTCACCGAGGAAAGTTGCCAGGAAATGGAGAAGCAGTTCCTGCGCAAGTTCGGCCATCAGCCATGAGCCTGCTGGAGCGCCTGAGCTTCAAGCACCTGGTGGTGGGCTTCTGTGTATTGGCGCTGGGCGCCGTGGTGCTGATCTGGTGGCTCAGCGGCGCAGCCTATCTACGACCCTATGCCGAGCAGATGGTGATCTTCGGTCGGGGCGAGTTGAAGCTGCCGCCTGAATTGGCCGGCCCTGGCCCGATCCGGGTGGTGCACTTCTGGGATCCGGACTGCCCCTGCAACGCGGAGACCGACGCGCACCTGCGCTATCTGATTGGCCTGCACCGCAATGCCGATGTGGCGTTCTACAGCGTGCAGAAGCCGGGCAGCACAGGCGAGATCGCGCCGTTCCTGCGTGGGCGGATGAAGCCCTTGCCGGGTATCGAGGGCATGCAGTCGTTGCCGGCCAGCCCGGCCCTGGCGATCTGGGATCGCGACGGCAACCTGGCCTATGCCGGGCCTTACAGCGAAGGTTTGGTGTGCAATTCCAGCAACAGCTTCGTCGAGCCAGTGCTCGATGCGCTGACCCAGGGGCGCCAGGTTTCCCTGGCCAGTGGGTTGGCGGTGGGGTGTTATTGCGCCTGGAAGTAGCGAGGTAGGCTGGTTGTAGGGTTGGGAGCAGGGCAGGGTTGCCTGTGTCTTTAGCAGTGATGCTTGTCGCGGCTAAAGCCCCTCCCACAGCTCCCACAAAAGCCCCTCCCTCGGACGCCCCAGTCGGCTGCAATCCGGTAGCCCATCGAATCGTTCGGGATCGAATGTGGGCTAGATAAAGCTATCGCGGCTGAAGCCGCTCCTACAGGTGTACTCAAGACCCGGCTTGTGGCGGCTGAAGCCCCTCCCACAGCTCCTACAAAAGCCCTTCCCACGGATGTCCCTGCCGGCGGCAATTGCACGAACCGGGTGCTATCTGGGCGCCTATCGAATCGTTCAGGATCGAATGCGGGTTAGGTAGAGCTATCGCGGCTGAAGCCGCTCCTACAGGGTGGGGAAATGTCTGTAGGCGCGGCGAGAAGGCTTCAGCTTCGCTGCTCGTCGCGGCTAAAGCGGAATGCCGCCCAGCCGCTTCTCCAGGTGCCCACCAGTCCCGTGGGAGCGGCTTCAGCCGCGATGCTTTTGGGCCGCAACCAATGACCCCGGATTGCATCCGGGGTACGCAGTCAGTCGTTCCCATCCTCTATCTGACCGCCGCGTGCACCTCAGCCTTTCGCAGGGCTCAAGCGCCTCTCGCTCGCACTCGAAATATCGAATGGCCATCAATGTCAAGGCCTATCGCGCAACCGGCTGGCGGCATCTTTCCTTGCAATGATTCCTGTCAATTTGCTGACAAACAGCTCTAAAACGGGCCTGTGATCATTTGTCGCACCCCTGCGCTTCTTTGCTGGCTTCTTGCTGCAAAGTGTTTCAAATCTTTGCGTAAATGTTTCTAAACATGTCGAGAAGATGCTGTAAGTTCGCTCATAAGTAGGCCGCTAATGAATTGTATGAGGCCCTTTTAGCCTTCAACATCGGCGATTCCCACGGATTTACCGCTTCGCTTGCACGGATGCTCAAGCTCTGAGTTCCCGCTGCCGGCCTTTGCTCGATGGGCCGCACGGCAACTGAAGCCGCATGTGGGACATCACTCAGTTGAAGGTCGTGACATGAAAGAAGAGAAAT
The DNA here is from genome assembly GCF_003008615.1 of Pseudomonas mendocina. Lineage (NCBI taxonomy): Bacteria > Pseudomonadati > Pseudomonadota > Gammaproteobacteria > Pseudomonadales > Pseudomonadaceae > Ectopseudomonas > Ectopseudomonas mendocina. Next base: position 481,239 of record NZ_CP027657.1, on the reverse strand, counting down.
ACCATCGTTGTGTGCGCTGGTTGCTGATGGCGATTGCCTGCTCAGCGCTCGGTGGATGTGACTGGGCGCTGTTCAACTCGAAAGGGCAGATCGGCGTCGAGCAGGGCAATCTGATCCTGATCTCCATCGGACTCATGCTGATCGTGGTCATCCCCGTGATCGTCATGACCTTCTGGTTTGGCTGGCGTTATCGCGAGTCGAACGAGAAGGCCACCTACATGCCCGACTGGGCACACTCGCACAAGATCGAACTGGTCGTCTGGGGCGTTCCCCTGATCATCGTCGCCGTTCTGGCGGTCATCATCTGGCAAACCTCGCATTCGCTCGACCCCTATCGCCCGATCGAATCGGACAAGCCGGCGCTGAACATTGAGGTGGTCTCGCTCGACTGGAAATGGCTGTTCATCTACCCGGATCAGGGCGTGGCCGTGGTCAATGAACTGGTGATTCCAGAGAAGACGCCGGTGACCTTCCACATCACCTCCGACACGGTGATGAACGCGCTGTCGATCCCGCAGCTCGGCGGGATGATCTACGCCATGGGCGGCCAGCGCACCCAGCTCAATCTGATTGCCAACGAACAGGGCGAGTTCTTCGGCCAGTCCGGCAACTTCAGCGGCGAAGGCTTCTCGGCCATGCGCTTCACCACTCACTCGGTCAGCGAGGAAGCGTTCGCGCAGTGGCTCGACAAGGTCAAGCAATCGCCCGAGGTCATGGACTTCGCCACCTTTAAGCAGGTGGGCGAGCCTGGCGAGATGGTCAACCACCGCTATCCGATCTACCCGATCCGCTACTTCGGCCAGGCCGAACCGAACCTGTTCAACAAGGTGATCGGGCAGTACGTGACCCTGAAAGATTCCCACAGCACAGCCATGCACGAAGCAGCGGAGGTGCAGGAGTGAATATGTTTGGAAAACTGACTCTGGACGCGATTCCGTACCACGAGCCAATCATCATGATCACCCTGGCCATCGTGGCGCTGGGTGGTCTGGGGATGTTCGCGGCGGTGACCTACTTCAAGAAGTGGGGCTACCTGTGGCGCGAGTGGCTCACCTCGGTGGATCACAAGAAAATCGGCGTGATGTACATCCTCGTCGCACTGGTCATGCTGGTGCGTGGCTTCGCTGACGCGATCATGATGCGTACCCACCTGGCGATGGCCCACGGTGACGGGCAGGGCTACCTGCCGCCGGAACACTACGACCAGATCTTCACCGCGCACGGCATCATCATGCTGATCTTCGTGGCCATGCCCTTGGTCACCGGCCTGATGAACATCGTCGTGCCGCTGCAGATCGGCGCGCGTGACGTGGCCTTCCCCTACCTGAACTCGCTGAGCTTCTGGCTGTTCGTCGGCGGCGCGCTGCTGATCAACCTGTCGCTGGGCCTGGGCGAGTTCGCCAAGACCGGCTGGGTGGCTTATCCGCCGTTGTCAGGGATTCAGTACAGTCCCGGCGTGGGCATGGACTACTACATCTGGAGCATGCAGCTATCGGGCTTGGGCACGACCCTGACCGGGGTCAACTTCATCGCCACCATCCTCAAGATGCGTGCACCGGGCATGAGCCTGATGAAGATGCCGATCTTCACCTGGACCATCCTGATCACCTGCATCCTGATCTGCGGCGCCTTCCCTCCGCTGACCGCCACCCTGGCGATGCTGTCGCTGGATCGCTACCTGGATTTCCACTTCTTCACCAATGAACTGGGCGGCAACCCGATGATGTACGCCAACCTGTTCTGGGTCTGGGGTCACCCGGAGGTGTACATCCTGATCCTGCCGGCGTTCGGCGTGTTCTCCGAAGTGGTCGCGACCTTCTCGCGCAAGACCCTGTTCGGCTATGCCTCGATGGTCTGGGCGACCGCGGCCATCGGCATCCTGTCGTTCGTGGTGTGGCTGCACCACTTCTTCACCATGGGCTCGGGCGCCAGCGTCAACGCCTTCTTCGGCATCATGACGTCGATCATCGCCATCCCTACCGGGGTGAAGATCTTCACCTGGCTGTTCACCATCTTCCGTGGCCGTCTGCAACTGAACGCCATGACCTGGATGACCCTGGGCTTTCTGGTGACCTTCTCCATCGGCGGTATGACCGGTGTGCTGATGGCGGTGCCAGCGGCGGACTTCGTGCTGCACAACAGCCTGTTTTTGATCGCCCACTTCCACAACGTGATCATCGGCGGTGCGGTGTTCGGCTACCTGGCGGGCATCATCTACTGGTTCCCGAAAGCCTTCGGCTTCAAGTTGCTCGACCGCTTCGGCCGTTACTCCTTCTGGTGCTGGCTGCTCGGCTTCTACTTCGCCTTCATGCCGCTGTACGTGCTGGGCTTCATGGGTATGACCCGTCGCCTCAACCACTTCGACAACCCGGCCTGGGTGCCGTGGGTGCAGGTGGCCGTGGTCGGCGCTGTGCTGATCGGTATCGGCATCGTGTTCACCGTGGTGCAGTTCGTCACCAGCTACATCAAGCGCAAGGAAAACCTCGATGTCACCGGCGACCCGTGGGATGGCCGCACCCTGGAGTGGGCAACGTCCTCGCCGCCACCGTTCTACAACTTCGCGGTCATCCCGACGGCGGACAAGATCGACGCCTTCTATGAGGCGAAGAAGAACGGTGTCGAGCTGATGCCCGCGCCGGAGCACTACGAGCCGATCCATATGCCGAAGAACACCGGCAACGGCCTGGTGGTGTCAGCGTTCGTCATCGCCTTCGGCTTCGCCATGATCTGGCACATCTGGTGGCTCGCCATCGTGGGTCTGGTCGGCGCCGTGGTCAGCTTCATCGTGCGTTCCTACGACGAGGACATCGACTATTACGTGCAGCCCGAAGAGATCGCGCGGATCGAGCAGGCGCACCACCAAACCAAAGCCAACGCAGTGGTACAGGCCTAACCATGACCGCTTACGAACCCCATTTTCCACATGACGCTCATGGCCACGGCTATGAGCACCACCACGACACCAGTGGGATCAAGCTGTTCGGCTTCTGGGTTTACCTGATGACCGACCTGCTGATCTTCGCCACGGTGTTCGCCACCTTCGCGGTGCTGAGCAACTCCTTCGCCGGTGGCCCCACCGCGAAGGAAATGCTCGGCGGCGGCCTGCACCTGGTGCTGGTGGAAACCTTCGCGCTGCTGTTTTCCAGTATCACCTACGGCATGGCCATGCTCGCTACCTACCGTGGCGACAAGGGCGCGGTGCTGCGCTGGCTGGGCATCACCTTCCTGTTCGGCGCGGCCTTCATCAGCATCGAGCTGTACGAGTTCCGCCACCTGATCCATGAAGGTGCCGGGCCGCAGGTCAGCGCCTATTGGTCGGCGTTCTTCACCCTGGTCGGCACGCACGGCCTGCACGTCAGTGCCGGTCTGCTGTGGATGCTGGTGCTGATGTTCCAGGTCGGCAGCCGTGGCCTGACCGACACCAACAAGACCCGCGTCGGGCTGCTCAGCCTGTTCTGGCACTTCCTCGACGTGGTGTGGATCTGCGTGTTTACCGTCGTCTACCTGATGGGGGTGCTGTAATGGCTCACCAAGACAATCACGCCGCTCATGCGGTGGGCTTCAAGGATTACCTGACCGGTTTCATCCTGTCGGTGATCCTGACGGTGATTCCGTTCGCCCTGGTCATGCATCCTGAACTGCTGGGCCTGAGCCGTGGCGCGACCCTGATCACCGTGGTGCTCTTCGGCCTGGCGCAGGTGCTCGTCCACCTCGTGTACTTCCTGCATATGAAGACCGATGCGGAAGGCCGCTGGAACGTGATTTCGATGATCTTCACCGTGTTGATCATCGCGTTCGTGGTGGGCCTGTCGGTCTGGATCATGTGGAGCATGCACTATCACATGATGACCAACTGATGCTGGCTCTCCTGAAGCAGTACCTCAACCTCGCCAAGCCAGGTATCGTCTTCGGCAATCTGATTTCCGTGACGGGTGGTTTCTTCCTGGCTTCGCGTGGCGATGCCGATCTGGCGCTGTTCCTCGCGACAGCGCTGGGGGTTTCGCTGGTGATCGCCTCAGGCTGTGTGTTCAACAACTACATCGACAGGGACATCGACCAGAAGATGGAGCGCACGCGTAATCGCGTCCTGGCGCAGGGTCTGGTTTCACCTGCGCACGCCATCGTCTATGCCTGCGTGCTCGGGGTTGCCGGGGTGGCTTTGCTGTACGCCGCCACCAATACCCTGGCGGTGATGCTGGTGCTGATGGGCTTCGTGGTCTACGTCGGCCTCTACAGCCTGTGGCTCAAGCGTGGCTCGGTGTACGGCACTCTGGTCGGCAGCCTGTCCGGGGCGGCTCCGCCCGTGGTCGGCTACTGCGCGGTGAGCAACGAGTTCGATGCCGGCGCGGCCATCCTGTTGTTGATCTTCAGCCTGTGGCAGATGCCGCATTCCTACGCCATCGCCATCTTCCGTTTCAATGACTACCAGGCCGCGAACATTCCGGTGCTGCCCGTCATCAAGGGGATTTCGGCGGCCAAGCGGCAGATCGTGCTGTACATCGCGGCCTTCGTGGTCGCGACCCTGATGCTGACGCTCAGCGGCTATGCCGGCTACAGCTACTTCGTGGTCGCCGCGCTGAGCGGCGCCTACTGGCTGTGGATGGGCGTATCGGGCTACAAGGCCGCCGATGATCGAGTGTGGGCGCGCAAGCTGTTCACCTTCTCCATCGTCACCATCACCATGCTCAGCGTGATGATGTCGGTGGATTTCATCTCCTCGCCCGAGCAGGTATTGGTGACTTCCATCAATCACCTGTGCAGTCAGTTCGCCGGTAGCGCGCAGGGCATCTGCGCGGTGGTCGCCGGTATCTGACCTCGGCTCTGCGGGAGGGGCTTTAGCCGCGCTTGTCGCCGCTGAAGCGCCTCCCACGGAGTTCCTGGCGTAGGGTGGATTCGCTCTTCACATCCCTCGCCGGTGGACATGTAGCTGGGTTTCGCTCCGCTCTACCCAGGCTACGTCAACTTTGTAGGAGCGCGGTGGTCGCCGGTATCTGACCTCGGCTCTGTGGGAGGGGCTTTAGCCGCGACTGTCGCCGCTGAAGCGCCTCCCACTGTGTTTGCGCCGTAGGGTGGATGACGCTTTTTTCATCCGCCAGCCGGTGGATCGATGAAGCGTGATCCACCCTGCGGCAGCACCTTCAACTTTGGCCAGGTGGCCTGCCAGTTCTTGCCAAGCAACCGTTCCCGGTAGATCGGCAGTTTCTCGTCCTTGAACCTTCCGGCTGGGCGCACGATCAGGCCGAATAGATCTTCCAGGCCGAGCGGTGCGGCAATTTCAACCTCACCCTGCGCATCCATCCGCACGGCCACCGCCGTGGCGGTCTCCGGCCAATACCGCATCGCTTCGGTCGCCGAGGTGTAAGGCGCATCGCCATTGCGCAGGTGCATGCGTGCCTGGTTCTTCACCGACCACTGCAGCGATTCGTCCTGGTGTCGCAGGATCGCCTCCAGCTCATAGTCGCGAGCAGGGGAGGTCTGGCTGCGGTCGAACCAGATCACGTCGATGTCTTCCGGCAGCGGGGATGATGTGCGTCGGTGGAGGTGATCCCAGACCGCGCTGCGCACGAAACCGGCAGCCACCCAGCAGTCGGGCAGGCCGAGGTCACGTACCTGTTTGAGGATCCGCAGGCGTTGCGGGTCGGCCTTGATCAGGGTCTGGATGCGGGCGATGGGCGTCATGCGCGCAGCCTATCAGCCGCCGCGTTTCGCTGCCTGCTGCGCGGTTGGCTGACACAGCGCCTCGACCATCCGTACCAGTGCTTCGATCACCTCGTCACGGCCAAGCAGCGACCTTTCCTCGCCGAGATAGCGGGCTGTGGTGTATTGCACCGCGTTGATCAGCACGAACAGCAGCGCCGGCAGATTCTCGATCCGGTACTCGTCGACATGACGCATCAGGTACTGGCGACACAGCTCGGTCATTTGCCTTTCCAGCGTCTGGAATACCGGCGCTGCATTCAGGCGCTGCCAGTGCCGCAGCAGTTCGCGTTGCGTCGGGTCGCCGGCGACCTGCTCGAAGATGCCGAGCAGCACTGCGCGCGTCACCGTGGCGATGTCCCCACCCAGCAGCGGGTGCAGGCGTTCGTGAACCACGCCCATCAGCCGCTCGGCCTTTTGCATCAACAGGGCGTCGACGAGCATTTCCTTGTTGGCGAAGTACTGATAAAGCGAGCCGATGCTGACGCCGGCGCGTTGCGCGACGTGGTTGGTGGTGAGCCGGTCCAGGCCGCGGTCGGCGATTTCCAGGGCCGTGGCCTCGAGCAACAGGGCGATCATCAGGTTGGCGCGATGCTGCTTTGGCTGCTTTCTCATGCGCGTCCCGTCCGCGAGTTGTTTGCGAGCAATTAGTCGCAATAGCGTAGAGCGACCCCATCAGCAGGCAACCAACCAAGGTATGAAAACTTCCAGCGACTCCCTCGTTCTACCGGCCCGCCATGGTGCGGACATGCTGCGTGCACGGCAGGTGGCGGCGCCGATTCGGCGTTTCATCAAGGGGGCGAGTGAGCCTGAGCCCGCGCAGTGGCAGGCCATCGGCGAGTCGCTGTTGCAGGGCGATGCGCCTATGGATGCACTGGTCGAGTGGATGTTCGAAGTCGGCCTGGCGCAGGCCATGCCACTCTACAACCAGGCACTGGCGCATGGAGTTGCGGCGATTGCCGACGCGCCGCCGCCACTGCTGCGCTTCTTCGCGAGTGTGGAGGCGGTACCGGATTGGCTGGAACCCGAGCGGCTGCTCGAGGGCGCTCGGGTCTGTGGTCTGTCAGGTTTGACCGGCATGCGCGTGCTACGCGATCTGGGGTTGTTGGCGGGTTACCAGGCCTCGGCGATCAATCGCACGCTGGTGCTGACTGGCGCATTGGAGAAGGGCGCTCAGCGCCGCGTCGCGGAAACCACCAAGTGGTGGGTCGACTGTACGCGTCCGGGTGGTATGGCCCGCGGTTCTGCCGGCTACCATGGCACCTTGCACGTAAGGTTGGTGCACGCGCTGGTGCGTCGGCGCGTGTCGCGCATGGCCGAGTGGGATGCGGATTACCACGGGGTGCCGATCAACCAGGGCGACATGCATGCCACCTACCTGGCGTTCTCGGTGATCTTCCTGATCGGCCAGCGCATGCTCGGCGTACCGCTGTCGGTGGGCGAGCGTGAGGCCGTTTTGCACCTGTGGCGTTACATCGCCTGGTTGATGGGCGTGGAGGCGTGCTGGTTGCATCAGCATGAGAACGATGCCGTGCGCGCGCTCTACCATAACCTGCTGTCGCAGGCGCCAGCCGATGCCAGCAGTCGCCAGCTTGGCTCGGCGCTGATCGACGAGCCGCTGCAGCGGCATTACCCGAACCTGCCGTGGCTGCGCGGCCGGCTCAATCGGGCGATTCACCTGAGCATCGCGCGAACCTTCATCGATGCTGAGGGACGCCGTGCCCTGGGGCTGCCGGATCGCATTCTGCCGTGGTATCCGCTGCTCAGTGCGCCACCGCGTTATGTGCTGCACCGCCTGGCGCGCTGCCTGCCGGGTGGGCGTCAGTGGTTGATCCGGCGAGGAGCCAGGCGTCAGGAGGCTTATCTGCTGACGCTGTTCGGCGATGATCATCCGCGCCTGGTGACAGCGACGCACATGGTCCCGAATGAATCTCATCGCCACTAGCCGCAGTCCTGCCATGGTGGTTCGGCGTTGTTGGCAGGGCTGAGCTTCGCGCCAGCAGCAGGATTCGACCAATAGCTATCGGGCGGACGCTGTTCAAGTCGCAAGCGCCTGTGTAATGTAGATTTCGGGTGCCGCGCGCATGGTGCGTGTGGCAGGTTTAATCGTGCTGGTCGGGCCGCCGCACACTGTCCCTGCGTGCGCCCATGAATCAGCATCCTTCCCCCAAGGCCGTGCCAGCTGCACGGCGCCTGGCCGACAAGGCCTTGGCCAGTCTGGAAAAATTCCTCCATATCGAAGCGGTCAGCGGCATCGTTCTGCTGGTCGCTGCTGCCGTTGCCCTGCTCTGGGCCAACTCGCCCTATGCCGCCAGCTACGAACACCTCTGGCACACGCCGCTGTATTTCGGTATCGGCGATTTCAGCCTGTCCTATTCGCTGCACTTCTGGATCAACGATGCGCTGATGACCGTGTTCTTCCTGGTCGTCGGCATGGAGATACGTCGCGAGATCCACGATGGTTCGTTGTCGACGGTCGGTCAGGTGGCTTTGCCGATGGTCGCCGCCATCGGCGGGGTAATGGTGCCGGCGCTGGTCTACCTGTCGCTCAATGGTGCCGAGAGCGTGCGCCATGGCTGGGCCGTGCCGACCGCCACGGACATCGCTTTCGCCGTCGGCGTGCTGGCCATCCTCGGCCGTTCGATTCCGTCCTCCGCGCGTATCTTCCTGCTCACCCTGGCAATCATCGACGACATCATCGCCGTGCTGATCATCGCGCTGTTCTATTCCGAGGGCCTGGCGCTGGAAGGCTTCGCCATCGCCGGCGTGGGGATGCTGATGGTGCTCGGCCTACAGCGCATCGGCGTTGGTTGCGCCTGGTTCTATCTGCTGCCTGGCGCGTTGCTGTGGTTCGGCCTGCTCAAGACCGGCGCGCACCCGACCCTGGCCGGGGTGGTGCTGGGGCTGATGACGCCGGTGCGCCCGGTGCGTTTCGAGGATCGACCGCTGGAGCTGGCTCGCAATGCGTTGCGCGCCCTCGACGAGCGTTCCACGCCCGAGGTGCTGGCGCACTCCGTGCGCAGCTTGCGTTATGCCCAGCGCGAGCTGATGCCGCCGGCCGTGCGTGTGCAGAGGGCGCTGCACCCATGGGTGGCCTACGGCGTGATGCCGCTGTTCGCGCTGGCCAACGCCGGTGTGGCGCTGAACGATGTGGATCTCACTCAGGGTAGCGGTATGAGCGTGATGCTCGGTGTGATGCTGGCGCTGGTGGTGGGCAAGCCGGTGGGCATCATGCTGTCGAGCTGGTTGCTGATCCGCGTCGGTGGCTGCCGCATGCCGGAGGGCATGAGCTGGAACTGGATGTGCTTGGTGGGCTGCCTGGCCGGTATCGGTTTCACCATGTCGATCTTCATCGCCAACCTGGCGTTCGCCTCGCCGGCCCTGCTCAGCGCGGCGAAACTCGGTGTGCTGCTGGCCTCGGTCACGGCTGCGGTGATTGGCCTGACACTGGGCTGCGCGATGGTAAGACGAGCGCGTCTGCACACAATCTGAATCCTTCGGGTCTGCTGAAAGGGCGGCGCTTCTGGTTCAATAGCCACGCTGTGGATCGGCGTCAGGTGCTACCTGGCAGCCGAACCGAGGAGGCCATTGAATCGATGAAGGAGACGCCTGATGAGTCTGTCACGCCTGCGCAGCATCTTCGCCTGGGTACTGGTGTTGGTGCTGCTGGTTGTCGTGGTGCTGCTGGGCGTGCGTATCGCCGGGTTGTCGTCCCTGCCGGAGCTGGAAGACTGGCACCGGGTGACGCTCGAAGAACCGAGCGTCACGGAAATAGACGGCATGGACTGGGCCGCCTACCAGGCCGCCGAAGAGCAGGTATTCGAGGCGCTGCGCCGCAAGATCATCGAGCCCCTGAGCGACGGTAATGCGCATAGCTATAACCGCTACTCCAGCGCCAGCCCGGTGTATCCGGGTAACCTGCCACGCGACTGGAACCGCTCCTTCATCCTGCAACCACCGGGCAAGGCGCGTGGTGTGGTGGTGCTGTTGCACGGTCTGACCGATTCGCCCTACAGCCTGCGGCATCTCGCCCAGCATCTGAGCGAGCAGGGTTTCGTCAGCCTGGTGCCGCGCATGCCGGGCCACGGCACGCTGCCGTCCGGGTTGACCGATGTTCGTTGGGAACAATGGCTGGCGACCACTCGGATGGCGGTTCGCGAGGCGCGTGAGCAGGTAGCGGACGGCCCGCTGTATCTCGTCGGTTATTCCAACGGCGGTGCCCTGGCCCTGCGTTACAGCCTGGCAGCATTGGAGGATCGGAGCCTGGCGATGCCGCAACGGCTGGTACTGATCTCGCCCATGGTCGGCGTCACCAGCTATGCGCGCTATGCCGGGCTGGCAGCGTTGCCGGCAGTGCTGCCGGCGTTCGCCAAGTCGGCCTGGATGAACGTGCTGCCAGAGTTCAATCCGTTCAAGTACAACTCCTTCCCGGTGCATGCCGCGCGGCAGACCTACGAGCTGACGCATGAGGTGCAGGGAGCCTTCGACAGTGCCGCGCGCGCTGGGCGGCTGGCGCAACTGCCACCGGTGCTGGCCTTCCAGTCGCTGGCCGATAGCACGGTAAGCACGCCGGCCGTGGTGCATGACCTGTTCGAGCGTCTGCCCGCCAATGGCAGCGAGCTGGTGATTTTCGACATCAACCGTTCGCAGGCCATCGGCTCGCTGCTGCGTCCGGACATGAGCGGTCTGCTGGAGCAACTCGTGCCGCCGGCGCAGCGTGACTACGACCTGACCGTAGTGGGCGTGGGCGAGCAGGGCGGGCACCAGGTCGAGGCGCGTCGCATCGCTGCCGGTGAGCGTGATGCCGTGGTCACGCCGTTGAACGTCGAGTATCCGAGTCAGCTGTTCTCGCTGTCCCACGTCGCCTTGCCGTTCCCCCCGGATGACCCGCTGTATGGCAGCGAACCGACTTCCGAGGAGTTCTATGGCGTCGCCCTTGGCACGCTGGCGCCGCGCGGGGAGCGGGGCGTGCTGGTGGTCGGGCTCGCTGGCCTGCAGCGTGTGACCTCCAACCCGTTCTACGCCTATCTGCGTGAACGTATCGACGAGGATCTGTAGGGCATTGGGCTCGGTGCACACGGCGTACCCTACGGTTGCCTTGCGTGCGCACTGGCTTGGTCGGAATGAGGTTCAGGTTACAACCGGAAGCGACCGACCAGGCCATCCAGCTGGGTCGAGAGCGCCTGCAGGTCGCTGCTGGCCTGGTTGAGCTGATCGGCGATGTGCGTGGTGCCGACGGTCAGCTCGTTGATGTCGACGATATTGCGGTTGATGTCCTCGACCACGCTGGATTGTTCCTCGGTGGCGGTGGCGACCTGGATGTTCTGATCGCTGATCTGGCCGATATGGCTGTTGATCTGCTCCAGCGCCGCCGATGCCTTGCTCGCGTATTCCACCACCAGCGCGCTCTGCCGTTGCCCCTTGGCCATGGCCTCGACGGCCGAGCGTGATTCGTTCTGCAGGCGGTCGATGACCTGCTGGATTTCCTCGGTGGAGGCACCGGAGCGGCTGGCCAGGGTGCGCACCTCGTCGGCCACCACGGCGAAGCCACGGCCCTGTTCGCCCGCACGTGCAGCCTCGATGGCGGCGTTGAGGGCGAGCAGGTTGGTCTGCTCGGAAATGCTGCGGATGGTGTTGAGTGTGGTGCTGATGGCGTTGGTCTGTGCGGCCAGCGCTTCGATCACCTTGGCGGCCTGTTCCAGCTCGCCGTTGAGGGCGTCGACCTGGCGATGTGCCTGGCTGACCACGGCGCTGCCGTCGCTGGCGTGCTGGGTGGCCTCGCGGGCGACTTCTGCGGCGTTCTCGGCGTTACGCGCGATTTCGTTGACGGTCGAGCCCAGCTCGTTGATCGCGGTCGCTACCTGCACCGTGCGGTCGCTCTGCGCCGTGCAGTTGCTTTGCGTCAGGCGCGCGCGTTCGGCCACATCGCGGGCCATGCCCGAGAGCTGGCGCGAGTTGTCGGCGAGCTCGCGCATGGCGCCGTGCACCTTGTCGATGAACTGGTTGAAGCTGCGCGCGATCTCGCTCAGCTCGTCCTGACCGGGCATGTCGATGCGGGTATTCAGGGCCAGGTTGTCGGCGGCCTGGCCCAGGCTGTTCTGCAGTACGCTGACGCGGCGGCGCAGCTGGATGACGATCAGCCAGGAAATGAGGATCGACACCAGCAGGCCGGTGACGATGATGGCGATCTGGCGGGTCAGGCCATCGTCATAGCTTTGCGCGCTGTGCAGGTTCTGTTGCTCGGCCTGTTTGAGCAGGGCGTCGAGCAGGTCGTTGGCGCCCTGGCGCATCCCGCCGTAGGTCTTGGCGTACTGGTCACGGTAGATCTGCTGCGCCTTGGCCATGTCACCAGCATCGAAGGCGGCGAGCATCGGATTCAGCTCGTTGCTGACCATCGCCTCGAACTGATCCAGCAGTTGCTGCGCCTGCGCCTTGCGCTCCGGGTTGACCTGGGCGGCCACAGCCTGGCGCATCGCTTCGCGCATGCCGGGTACGTCTTCGTTACGGGCGTCCTGTACGCGTGATTTCACGCCGCGTTCGTCACGCAGCGGGGTTTCCTGCAACAGCATCATGTCGAGGCCCACGCGCATGCGCGGAATGCGCGACGCTACCTCGGCCATGGCGCGCATCGGCGCGGCGGTATTGAGATAGAGCACCTCCGTGTCCCGGTGCATGCTCGACATGCTGCTCAGGCTGGTCAGCGCCACCAGCAGCAGGGCGATGCAGGGGATCGCCACCGCGATGATCAGGCGGGTTTTCAGGGAGAGGGCGTCGAGGCGCATGGGGATACTCCATTTCGAAATAAGGCGCAGGGCAATGCTCAGCCTATCGGGCCGATGTTGCCGCTCCTGTATCGGCAGCGATGGCCCGGCGCATGAGGGCAAAGGCGACCGCCGTAGCGAAAAGGAGTAGGCCAGCACAATTACCGGCCAGGAGGGCGCGACACCCTAATGCCGATCAGATAAGACGTAATGTCTGTCACGGATGGCCTTTGTAGGGTGTGCCGCGCGCACCGAAATGCCGGCGCCACCACCATTGGTGCGCACGGCCTAGGCAGCCTCGCGACACCCTACGTAACCTTATCCTGGCGCTTAACTGACTGGCATTAGGCGAAGGCCGGCCATCAGGCCGGCCTTCGACGTTCAGGCTTGCAGCAGCGTATCCAGTTCGCCGCCGCGCTCAAGTGCGGCCAGATCATCGAAGCCGCCGACATGGCGTTCGCCGATGAAGATCTGCGGCACACTGCGGCGGTTGCTGCGTTGCAGCATCTCCGCCAGCCGCTGTGGCGAACTGCCCACGTCGATTTCCTCGAAGGCCACGCCCTTGCGCGTCAGCAGAACCTTGGCGTTGACGCAGTAGGGGCAGTGGCCCGTGGTGTAAAGAGTGACGGCTTGCATGATGTACCTCCTGTCTCGTCAGACGGCTACGGGCGGAAAGTCGACATCGGTTTCCGCCAGATTGTTGAGGTAGTTGGTCAGCGTCATCAGGGCGACGTTGGCCACCACTTCGACGATGGCCGCGTCGCTCAGCCTGGCCTCACGTGCGGCCTGCAGTTGCGCATCGCTGAGGCGGCCGCGGCTGTCGATGACCTGTTGGGTCAGGCGCGCCACGGCATCGAACTCGCCGTCACGGGCGCTGCGAATATCCGCCTCGCTCAGGCCAGCCTTGCCGGCGAACAGGGTGTGTGCGGCCAGGCAGTATTCGCAGCCATTGACCTGCGAGCTGGCCAGGGCCACCACTTCGCGCGCCTTGGCATTCAGCGTGCCCTTGCCCAGTGCCTGGGACAGCGCCAGGTAGCCGCTCAATGCCGCAGGGGCGTGGGCCAGGGTGGCGAAGGTATTGGGAATGAAACCGAGGCCCTTGCGGATGCCTTCCAGTTGCGCCTGTGCGCTGGCGGCGGTTTGTTCGAAGGGCAATGCAGTGATACGCGTCATGGTGATTCTCCAGTCTTGGGTGGGAGCTTGTTGTTCAAGCTTGGAGCCATGCTAGTGAAACGATCTGGCTTTTCGGATTCAGATCGTCGATGTTATGCGACAGATCGTCCAAGAGTGCGAAACGACCATGGATCGCCTGTCCAGCTTGCTGCATCACTTCAATCTGCACGCCAGCACCTTCCACCGTGGCGGGTTCTGCGGCACCAGTAGCCATGGCGAGCATGAGCCGCATGGCTACATTCACCTGCTGCGCGCCGGGCGCATGAGCTTTCGCGAGGACGATGGCCGCGAGCTGCGCCTGGAAGAACCGAGCCTGATGCTGGTGGCGCGGCCGCGCCTGCATCGGATGAGTGCCAGCGAGGCCGATGGCGCCGAGCTGGTGTGCGCCACGCTGGCCTTCGACGGTGGTATCGACAATCCGCTGTCGCGCGCATTGCCTGGTGCCATCGTCAAACCCCTGCGCGAGCTGCCGAGCCTGAGCGGTTGCCTGGACTGGCTGTTCGCCGAGGCAGAAGGGGAGGACTGCGGGCGCGAGCTGGTGCTCAACCGCCTGTTCGAGTTGATGGTGATCCAACTGCTGCGGCATTTGATGAACAGCCGCGAGCTGGCTTCGGGAATGATGGCCGGGCTGGCCGAGCCGCGTCTGGCGCGTGCGCTCAATCAACTGCATGAGCGACCGGAACATGGCTGGTCGGTGGCCGAGCTGGCGGCGCTGGCTGGTATGTCGCGCGCCAGTTTCGCGGCGCATTTTCACCAGGTGGTCGGTGCCACCCCGGCGGATTATCTGGTGGGCTGGCGCGTCAGCCTGGCGCAGAAGCGCCTGCGTGAAGGCCGGCCCATGGCGCTGATCGCCGATGAGGTCGGCTACGAAAGCCCCTCGGCGCTGGCGCGTGCGTTTCGCCGCAAGGTCGGAGCCAGCCCCAGTGAATGGTTGCGCCATGCCGTTCCCTGACGCGTGCAGTGGCTCACGACAAACGGTCGGTAACGATCGCAGGTTCGTGCAATCCGCTGCGCTGGCGTAACATCGCGCCTCGCCCTCGTTTCAGAGCCCATGCGCATGTTCGAAATTGTCCCCACCAGCCCCGAGAAATATCGTCAGCAGACCCGTCGCATCACGATGCTGGTGGCGGTGATCTTCGTCAGCCTCGCCATGTTGCTGGCGACACTCAGCGTGCAGCTGTTCGGTGAGCCGGGTGGTGACGACAACTTCCGCTGGAACCTGCTCGGTGTGCTGACTGGCTTTGCCCTGACAGTGGCACTGGTGCGCTTGCAGTTCTGGTCACGCCCGTGGATGGCGCCGGCCGTTTACGGCTGGCGGCTCAAGCGTAGCCTGATGCGCATCACCAACGTCATGCATCACGTCAAGGCGGGCGTTGCTCAGGGCGATGAGACGGCAATGAAACTGCTGCGCTTCTATCACTTGGGCGTGACCCAGATGCACCAGCTCGATGGCAACTCCAGTGAGCTGAGCCAGATGGTTCACGAGATCGACGCGCACCGCGAGGCGATGGAGCAACAGGGGCTGGACGTGGAGCAGAATCGCCTTGATCTGGCCTGGGTGGAAGCAGTCAAGCGCATCGAGGCCACGCGCGCCTGAGAGCCTGTTCAAAGTCTCGCGAGCTAGAGCCAGGCAATACCGATGGCGGCCCCGCGAATCGAGCGAAAAACGCTCGGAGTCGCGTTCGACTTTACGAGCTGTAAATGAGCATTCTGACCGGGCTGGCGTTCCAGCTTGATTTCAACGCTGCATGGCCGACGCGCAGCAGACTTTGAACACGCTCTGAGAGCGATCAGGCGTGCCGCGCGATGTCCTTGATGTAAAGCGCCTCGACCTTCTCCCTCGCCCAGGGCGTCTTGCGCAGAAATTTCAGACTCGACTCGATGCTCGGCTCATGCTGGAAGCAGCGGATGCTGATCAGCTGTCCGAGCCGATCCCAGCCGTGCTTGTCGACCAGCGCCTGGAGAATGGCCTTGAGCGTCAGGCCGTGAAGAGGATCGTTGCTCATCGTGTTCGACTCGGGAGTGGGAGCGGCGATTCTACCGGGAATCGCGCTCAGTAATCGCTCCAGATACCGGCGTCGTACATCAGCCGCATCGTGTAGTTGAGCTGCAGGGTCTGGTTGCCACCACAGGCGATCTCTATCTGCTTGCCCTGACCGGAGGGCAGGGCGACGAGAATGGACGATGCTCCTCTGAGCTGATCGACCAGCGTGTAGCCATGCCCACCGTTGCTGAATTCGATGGAGGCATTACCGTTGCCGAAGGAGTTGTAGGTAAACGAACCCAGCGGTGGTTTCTTCTGCTGCGGGTAGGTGAATTCGACCTTGCCGTGCCGGGATGCGCGGTACTGCATATAGCCTGAGGTGCGGGTTACCTCGCGGGACGAACAGAACGCGTAGGCGCGACTGCCGGCCTCGCAACTCCACAGGGTGAGTTCATCCTTGCCACACAGCGGGCTTGGCCAGTACTCGCCGGCGAACTGTTGCCAGGTGGCTGTCAGGATGGAGTCGACGGGTGTGCGCTCCTCCCCGAGAGCAGATATGGACGTCAGGGCGAGAAGGCCCATCGAAACGGCTCCGATCAGGTTATTCATCCTGCCACCACACCCTTGAAGTACTCCGTACGCTCGATGGTCATTCTCAACTTGCATTCCTCGACCTGAACGCCTTGCCAGGGCGAAGGCGTCGAAGAGATACCGGCGAACTGACACTCGGCGTCGCGGAAGTTCAGCCACGCCCGTTGTGCCGCGCGAAACAGGCTGACCAGCTCGGTGTTCGGCCAGGTCTGACGCAGGGCGCGTTCTTCTTCCTCTATTCGTTGCAGGGCGAGCTGGTATTCGGCGTTCAACTGTTCATCCACCACCTTGGCTTTCTGGGCGATGCACAGGTAACCGGCCATCACGCCACCACCCTGGGCGTTGCAGGGATCTTCGTCTGCCTCGGCGGCGAGGACGGTGGTCGAAATGAGTAGAAGTAGAGGGTAGAGGTATTTCAACGGGCGTCTCGACAGTCAGGGTGAAGGAAGAAGAGTTCGTCTTGTCAGCTTCAAATGGTGGGGCGTGCAGTCTCCAGCAGGGCTTCCATGAGCAGGGGCTCTGAGTCCGATAAAGACTTGATGCCTTCACCGCACAGATGAATCTCGTCCGACACCCAAAGTAGCCGCTCGCGGGATTGGCCTTTTGCGAGCAACGCCAGTTGATAGCAGTGAAGGCCAAGCTCGTTCATATCCGAGGTGTCGTTGAATCTCTCCAGAATGAGCTGCGCCAGTTGAGCGATTTCTGACTCATTGGGCTCGTTGCGAACGAGATCCAGCGCTTCGGGGTCTGTCGGCAGGTCGCCCAATGCGAGGTCGATGAGATAGCCGGGTGGT
Organism: Pseudomonas mendocina; assembly: GCF_003008615.1. NCBI lineage: Bacteria > Pseudomonadati > Pseudomonadota > Gammaproteobacteria > Pseudomonadales > Pseudomonadaceae > Ectopseudomonas > Ectopseudomonas mendocina. The sequence continues at coordinate 464,239 of NZ_CP027657.1, read as the reverse complement.
TCACTGGTGCCCAGAATCATCGCATCTGCCCAAGCGATCAACTCGTCCGGTGTTAGCAACCCGATACGGTTTGCGAGGATCATGATTCTTGCTTTGAGCATCGTTGGCTCCATGTCGTCTCGCAGGGTGCCAAATGGCCTGCTGGGTCGATTCAAACCGTACTTCGCCCCCGTTGAAGGCGTGACTGGAGACCCTCTAGAAGTTGAACGAACTCCGACCTTGAACGATTCACTAACCGTATGTTGTTTTCCCTGGCAAGCAGCAACTGGCCGCCACTTCCGATATTGGCTGGATCCAGGTTGCTTTCGCTCAGGGCACGAAGCAGGAAAATTCCCTGCTCATTAAACGACTCGGGCAGAACGTGATATTCGACCGCTTGTGCGTGATGATCCGGGTGGACGGATGGGCGGTAACGGCAGAAGAAGACAACGAGCTCATCAACGGTATGTGAGGAGCTGCGATAGAGTTCCAGACATTTTCGGATCGAAGCCAAATTGGGTCTCGATCCCGTGCGGTATTCGTTATGACCCTTGACGTCGATGAGTAGTCGAGCCCTTCCATGTGGGCCGATGAAGGTCACCGCAATGTCTTCCATCGCTCTGCCGGATTCAGGTATTTCACATAGAATCTGGCCGTCAAAAGGCGTGGTGCTCAGTTCATGCGGGAGTCGTGCTAAAACGAAACTCTCGACTAGGCGGCCTCCAATCTCAGATACGGCGCGTCCTGAAAGTGGCCATGTGGCTTGAATGCTTGGGGCCTGCTGTTGGAAACATCGTGCAAGCGACGTTCGGACGATGGACAGACACTCGTCGATCATGCCGACGTCTGAGGGGGAGTTTGTTGTCATGGCGTCGATGCAGGCTCCACGACATTCTCGATCTCCCGTTTGTCGCAGATACTGGAGAGGTCGATAGGCAGGAACTCGAAGCGGCTCTCGTCCGTGCTGAACCTTGAGTACGTCATCCTTACTACCTTGGCATTGTTCAGGTTGAAGAGTATCGAATGCCTGGGGTTTTCCCAGCGATGTGGATCATATCCGGTATCGTAAAAATCGACGTTGATATAGGGCGGCAGCAATGTCAGGTCGTGATACCACGAGGCCGTCAGGCCTATGTGAGATACGTGCCGGGTGTTGAGCCGCTTCACCACACACGGCGGAAGTGTCGAGGTATAGGCTGAAATGCGTATCTGGATGCCCTGCAACAGTGATTCGCTGGAGCCGCCGGAGCGTTCGATTTTCAGCGCCGCCGGTGAGTAGCGCTCGGGCAGGCCGGTGATGTCCTCATCGTTGTGAAGGCTCAGTACTCTGTCTTGATGCCCGAGGCATTCGATGCTCAGGACGCAGAGCAGTAAAGCCAGCGACGCTCTGCGTTTCATGGGGCTGGTGGCCAGGCTTGCCATGTGCCTAGAAGATGCAGAGTACCCAGCCCGAGACAGATTGCCGAACTCCAGCACCAGAACGCCACGCTACGTTCACCTGGGGCTACCGCAGCCAGGGCGAATCCAGCCAGACCGCGCAGAAGGTAGACGCCGGTAATGACACAAAGCGCGATGGGCGTTAACGGAAGGGGTGCAATGACTCCGGCGCCAGAAAGCGCATAGAGCGACCAGAGTGCGAGTAAGGCTGCAATGCCGGCAGTGATGAGCGCGGGTGCTTTGTGTCCGGCAGCGGAGAGTCGAACCATGCGCTCTCCTGCACCGAAGAAGCGGTACCACGCTGGGCCGAAAAAGATACAGCCGATGTGCAAGAGGGCTGCAACAGCGCTCAATGCAGACCCGGCTATCAAGTATGAGTTTTCCATATGCGAAAGCAATCCAATGCCTGAGGCTAGTGTGCCGAACAGCGCGTCTGCATTAACGATCGAGCGGAATCACTGGAATGCGTCCATGAGCAGGTAGGTTCCAGGTGATCGTTGATATTGATCGATCAGTGGTACCAGCCTTTTGAAATGCTCGCTATTGCAGTGTGCATCCAGCGCCGCACGATCAGGCCACTCCTCTATGAATACGAAGTGCCCCGGGTCTTTTTGATCGATGAACAGGTCGTAAGACAGGCACAGAGGCTCTTCCCTGGTTTTCTCCACCAGCTCTTGGTAAAGAGGCATCACGTCCTCGATATGCTCCGGTTTGATGAAGTCTTGAGCAATAACTTTCAGCATTTCTGTGTATCCGCTTATTCAGCCTAACGTTTGGTTAAGGGGCGGGCTTTAGTCCGTCCCAGTGAGCGAAGCGAACTGTTTGAATCACTAGTTAGAAGGCATCACAACACGTCTTTTGTTAAGAAAAGCCCCTCGAACTGCTCTTTTCTGTCGTCGGAACTTTGATCTAGTAAACCTACACCGACCAAACCATAAACGATTTCACCGATGTCCATTGATGACGTAATGCCCCACGAGTTCAGCGTGTCTCTAGGGGCTTCAAAAACCTCTTTGGCGTGAAGCACATAGCAGTAAGCAAAGTTGAAGGCACTTACATGATATGTGAGCCCAAGGTTAGGAGGCGGTGCGGGAATATTCTCATGATATTCAGGGGCGTACTGGTATGCCTCAAGCGCGAATTCATACGCCTCGAGGTCGTACCTTGTCTCTCCAAGTGCCTCTAATCTCTCGGCTACATGGGTTTGGTATTCGATGGTGTTGTACCAGTTATCCATGATGACTTCTAACGTTTGGTTAAGGGGCGGGCTTTAGCCCGTCCCAGTGAGCGAAGCGAACGGTTTGAACCACTAGTTAGAGGGCGCTGCTATCCCGGCTTTTCTAATACGGTTAATTAGAAGGCCTATTCCGTCAGATTTGATGCAGAGAAATAGGCCTAGGAGCATTTCAACGATTGTAACTAGCTCGTTAATTATCAGTTCAGTGAGGGCGCCAGGATAGGCCTCGGGTTGGCTGAAGTGATGAGTTATCCAAGCGGCATTAAGTATGAGTTCCGGGATGGTTTTGGTGAGTATATATATACCTAAAACGCAAAGTGTGACTGATTGGAGTTGCTCAAATGTGATGCTAATGCTTAACGTACTTTCAGGTTTTGCTGGAGAAAGAAATTTTGAAATTGTCAATGGTAGCTTTACTAGTAAGAAAGCCGTGATCACCATTATGCTCACTTCTAGAATTGCAGTGATAGCATAGGTTTTATATGTGTCGGGGGTTGTTGCGGCTACCTGACCCAGCGCAAAGTAATGCCGTATTACAGCAAGAAATGCCGAGTAAAATATATAAACTCCAAGCACTCGAATAGGGATGCTCAGAAGCTCAGTGTATTTCATAGATACCTCTAACGATTGGTTAAGGGGCCGGCTTTAGCCGGTCCCGAGTGAGCGGAGCGAGCGGCTTGAACCATTTGTTAGGCCGCCCCCAAGCTAAAGGGTTGAACGTAGATAAGCGTTCGTAACTCAAGCTTCTACCCATACCGTTTCATTTGGATGGTGCTCTTTTATGGTTTCGACTGCGCATGAAATTGCTTCCTTGTCGTTAGGCTCAATTGCATAGTTAAAATCGGAGAAATTCACGCCTGATCCTCTAAGTGCTACAAGTTCCGCATTGGAAAATACTCCAGCGGATAGCCAGAGCGCATCACCTGCCTTGCCTCCAATGCGCTGGTAGCTTTCATAACCTTTACGTGTAAGTGCCAGGAATACCATAGGGAGCCTAACGTTTGGTTAAGGGGCGGGCTTTAGCCCGTCCCAGTGAGCGAAGCGAGCGGTTTGAACCATTTGTTAGGCGTTTTTGAATAATTTCATTTCTATGTATGAGAGCAATAGCGGGGCGGTAATGATAAAAATTATTACTGCCGAAACCGAGTAGTGCACTGCGGTTGATTTGTAGATTGCAAGGCATAGGAAGTAAATTGAAATTATCAGTGCCGCAAAAAATTTCCTTCTTGTATTTAGATAGAATAACGCGGTCATGGCAGTTGATATTGCGATCACTGTGGCAATGAAGCCGATTGATCCGTAACTTGGATCTCTTGCAGCTAACTTTAAACTAATGAATGGATAGCTGAGTGCGAGCGCCCCAAAAAATAGGCACGCAACCCAGCTTAGAATATCTGAAATTTTGAATGTGACTTTTATGACTGCTGAGATCATGATTTGCCTAACGTTTGGTTAAGGGGCGGGCTTTAGCCCGTCCCAGTGAGCGAAGCAAGCGATTTGAACAATTTGTTAGGCTTTACCTAAATTACTGGGTGATAAGGAAAGCTCTTGAGCTCACTTTCGGTACACTGAGATTTTAGATTGATTTCAGGCTCTTGGTAACCCAAGCCATCATCAAGAATTTCATACTTGTTCATGCTTATTAGTGTGTTATTTCTAAGGTTAACTAAAATCGAATATCCGGTATTCACCCAAGATTTTGGATTATATGTGCTGTCGTAGAATTTAAAGCTCAAATGATAAGGGAGATACGACTCGTCGTGATACCATGAACCGGATGCTATTACAGTGTTGATTTTATTTGTTTCTAGAAGGTTGCTAAGGCACGTAGGGAATACGAGGGATTTACCGCCGATGATTAGTTCTAGTTTAGAAATAGATGCGGACGCGTTTTCATTGGAAAATTCAATATTTAGCTTTACTGCCCCAAATTCTGGCGGTATCCCGGATATTGAACCGTCGGCACTTATCGACAGTGAAGTGTCTTCATGAGCCGAAGCGATACTATTGAATATAAAAAATGTTATAAGGTTTGCGATGATTTTTTTCATAGGGCCTAACGATTAAGATAAGGGGCCGGCTTTAGCCGGTCCCGGCGAACGAAGTGAGCGACTTGAGTGCATTGTTATGTGCCTATTCTTCGTACTCAATGAAATCCCAAGGAATCTCTTTTTTGAAAATTCGAATGGACTCTTCCATAAGCTCAAGCGAAATGGATTCTTTGAATAGAGTTACTGTACGAGTTCTTTCCCTGTCATCCCTGAAGATTTCAACGACCAATTTGTCGTCTCTGTAAATTTCGACGCCGATCCCGTCTCGTGGATTTACATCACTTGCGACTACAACTCTGTCTTTAGGGAACGACATCGGCCCTCCTTTGGCACATAACGTTTCGATAATCGGTGGTTTTTAAGTAGCACTTTTGCCGTAAAATGGAGCGAAGCGGAATGGCAAAAATGCTACTTAAAAATCATCCGGTTCATTGCTTTGTTAGGAATTTATAAGCCCGCTAATTTTTTACGCAGCTTATTGTATTCCTTAAATTCCTCAAAACACTGTTTGTTTTGTATTAGAAACTCAAAATGTTTATTTAGCCTAGAAATTTGAGTTTTTGATAGATTCTGAGATTTTAGCAAACGTGCAAACCTAGCCCTCAGAAAGCCAGAGTAAGAACCAAAATAATTCAGCTCAATATAACGAATAGCTAACTCAAAACACGCGGGCTCACCAGCTTTTATTCCTTTAGCAATGCCGCGCAATGCCTCTCTGTATTGAAGCCAATTGTAACGGTCAGGCATCCAAGATGGTGCGCCAGGCTCAGTTGCTTCTATTGCAGCAATTGGAAAAGTACCACCTAACGATTTATGAATTGCGACCAATTCTGAACGAGACCAGCCCCTTGGTACGCCGTGATAAATTTCCAGTGGTATGTTTCGAGATGAAATACGTTCCATGGATTTCCTAACGATTAAGCTAAGGGGCCGGCTTCGCCGGTCCCAGCGAACGGAGTGAGCGCTTTGAGCGCATTGTTAGGCATGATTAACACTCATCTCTGAGCCTATTTTGCGCAGCACGCAAAATTTCGGTGTAGTTAGCATCAAATGGGACTGATAAGTGCTTTTCGAAAAGGCAGCATAGGTTCCAAAGCGCTCGCTGCTCCGATTGATCTTCGATAGTTAATTCATCGGTACTGCTGAAACGCTGTAAGAACTCAAATAGGACAAGTGCTTCGTCAGCCGTGAGAGGAATTAGCACGCTGTCAGATTGCTGGTGGCTCATGATTAATGCCTAACGTTTGGTTAAGGGGCGGGCTTTAGCCCGTCCCAGTGAGCGAAGCGAGCGATTTGAACCTGTTGTTAGGTAACGGATTGCCACCTTTTAATTATTTTATTTAGTTCGTGAGCGTCAATATTCGCAGGCTGGTTGTTTGCCAAGTGGCCCAAGAAGGCTAGCATAGCTTTCTTTTGGTGGACTGAGAGAATAAACCACAGTCCGGCATGGGTGTCTCCGGGATTTTTACACTTGCTGTAGTTGTTTATTGTGGTAATTAGCTGCAAGTAAACCATGGAGCCAGGGTTGCTCCTTAGGTTTTTCAGCGCATATACCATGTATGCAGGAATTAGCTCAACGGCCTCACAGGCAGATAGTGACTCAAATATATACGGGTTTCTTTCAATCGACTCGTCGCTCAAGTTCTTCATTTCTGGAAAGGCCAGAGCGATTTTCTCGGAGGTGAATTGCTCCGCCTTCATGAGTGAGTTACCTAACTATAAATAGACACCAAATGGTGCATAACCTGCGGCCTGCTTTGGTGGATAACCTTCCTTGTCATCGTGCGATTCCCTGTCTAGGCTGGTGCTTTCCGGGTCAGGACGACCATTTTGGAAGGTTATGCACCATGGATGATAAGCCTCGTTTACTCGATCAGATGCGTGATCGAATTCGCCTCAAACACTACTCCATCCGTACCGAGCGAGTCTATTGCGAGTGGGTGAAGCGTTTCATTCGCTTTCATCGTTACAGACATCCCCAGGATATGGGCGCTGCGGAGGTTGAGGCCTTCCTGACTGATCTTGCTGTACGGCGGGATGTCTCGGCTTCTACTCAGAATCAGGCACTGGCGGCGCTATTGTTTCTTTACAAGGAAGTGCTGGGGCTGGATCTGCCTTGGTTAGCCGATATTGTTCGGGCGAAGAAGCCGCAACGGTTACCGGTGGTATTGTCTGTCGATGAGGTGCGTCGAGTGCTGAGTGGGCTGGATGGCGATATTTGGTTGGTGTGCAGTCTGCTGTATGGCACGGGGATGCGTTTGATGGAGGCACTGCGTTTGCGCATCAAGGATGTGGATTTCTCCCGATACGAAATCATCATTCGCGATGGTAAGGGTATGAAGGATCGCGTGACCATGCTGCCACAACGCTTGGAGCAACCGCTGCGCAATCACCTTGCGGTGGTGAAGGCGCTGCATGAGTTGGAGTTGGCGCAAGGGCGCGGCGATGTATGGTTGCCTTTTGCCTTGTCTCGCAAGTACCCCAATGCGCCCCATGAACTGGGCTGGCAGTATGTCTTCCCGGCAGCTGGGTTATCAGTTGATCCGCGCTCCGGAGCCGTGCGGCGTCATCATCTGGATGAGAAGCGTGTACAGCGCAATCTCAAACGAGTAGCCAAAGCGACCGGTATCGTAAAGCCCATTTCACCTCATACGTTGCGTCATTGTTTTGCGACGCATTTGTTGGAGGCCGGGCAGGATATTCGTACTGTTCAGGAACTGCTTGGTCATGCAGATATCAGAACCACGCAGATCTATACCCATGTTCTCAACCGAGGTGGCCTTGCGGTTCTCAGCCCCCTGGATCGCTGAGCACATATTCCATTTACTGCATGTTTCCAGCTGCCGACTGAACTTTTTCCTTGTGCTACGGTCTTGCCCTCGTCCGGGTAAGCGGTTTTTGCCCGGCGTTCTTGCGGCCTGCGTTGGTGCGGTGGTTTCGCTCGGCGCGGGTGTTTTCGCGACGGTGAGAAGCCATGATCGAAATAAGAAACCTGACCAAGCGTTTTGCGCAGCACACGGCAGTCGATGATCTGTCGTTCCAAGTCCAGCCAGGGGAAGTGCTGGGCTTTCTCGGTCCCAACGGGGCCGGTAAATCCACCACCATGAAGATGCTCACCGGCTTTCTCGCGCCGACTTCCGGCACGGCGAGCATTCTCGGTTGCGATATCCAGACCCAGACCCTCAAGGCCCAGCGGCAGATCGGTTATCTGCCGGAAGGTGCGCCGTGCTATGGCGACATGACGGTGCGCGGTTTCCTTGAGTTCATCGCCGAGGTGCGCGGCTTTCGCGGCGCCGAGAAGACGCTGCGTGTCCAGCGCGCAGTGGAGCAGGTGGAGCTGGAGAAGGTGCTGGAGCAGAGCATCGAGACGCTGTCCAAGGGTTTCAAGCGCCGCGTCGGTCTGGCCCAGGCGATTCTGCATGACCCGCGCGTGCTGATCCTCGACGAGCCCACCGACGGCCTCGACCCCAACCAGAAACATCAGGTGCGTCAGCTCATCCAGGGCCTGGCGCAGGACAAGATCGTGATCATTTCCACCCACATCCTCGAAGAGGTCACGGCGCTGTGCACCCGCGCCGTGGTGATTGCCCAGGGCCGCCTGCTGGCCGATGGCACGCCGCTGGAGCTGGAGAGCCGTTCGCGCTACCACCAGGCGGTGACGCTGGTGGCCGATGAGGCACTCGACCAGGCCGCCCTCGCAGCGCTGCCGGGCGTTGCCGGTGTAGAGGAGAATACTCGCGAGCACAGCCTGAGCGTGCTGGCGCAGCCGGGCGAGGTGATCTTCCCGCAGGTCAATGCGCTGATCGCAGAGCGTGGCTGGAAGGTGCGCGAACTCAATGTGGAGCGCGGCCGACTCGATGAAGTGTTCCGCACGCTGACCCGGGGAGAGCAGCCATGACCCAGTTGCCCGTGATCTTCAAACGCGAGCTGGCGAGCTACTTCGCCACGCCGCTGGCCTACGTGTTCATCGTGATCTTCCTGGTGCTGTCCGGGGTGTTCACCTTCTATCTGGGCGGCTTCTTCGAAGGCGGCCAGGCCAATCTGTCGGCCTTCTTCAACTTCCACCCCTGGCTGTACCTGTTCCTGGTGCCGGCCATCGCCATGCGCCTGTGGGCGGAGGAGCGCAAGTCCGGCTCCATCGAGCTGCTGATGACCCTGCCGATCACCCGCTTCGAGGCGGTCACCGGCAAGTTCCTGGCGGCCTGGGTATTCGCTGGCATCGCGCTGCTGCTGACCTTCCCGATGATCATCACCGTCAACTACCTGGGCGAGCCGGACAATGGTGCCATCGTCACCGGCTACATCGGCAGTTGGCTGCTGGCCGGGGCGTATCTGGCCATCGGCTCGTGCATGTCGGCGTTGAGCAAGAACCAGGTGATCGCCTTCATCCTCGCGGTCAGTGCCTGCTTCCTGTTCATCGTCAGCGGTTTTCCGATGGTGCTCGACGCCTTTGCCTGGGCGCCGCAGTGGCTGGTGGATGCCATCGCTTCGCTGAGTTTCCTGGTGCGCTTCGACGCCATCAGCAAGGGTGTGATCGATTTGCGCGACCTGCTGTATTTCCTCTCGCTGATCGCTGCCTGGCTGACCGCCACCGCGGTGGTCATCGATCTGAAGAAAGCTGACTGAAGGAATGCGCCCATGAAAAAGCTGATCTATTCCGGCGCCGGGTTGCTGCTGATCGCGGTCGCCTTCGTCGCCTTCAACCTGCTGGCCGGCCTGGGCCTGGGCGGTGCCCGCCTGGATCTGACCGAGCAGAAGCTCTACACCATCTCAGGCGGCACCAAGCAGATACTTGGCGAGCTGGACGAGCCGATCAACCTGTACTTCTTCTACTCGGACAAGGTGGCCAAGGATCTGCCGGCGCTGCGCACCTATGCCCAGCGGGTGGAGGAGATGCTCAAGGCCTACCAGGCGCAGGCCGGCGGCAAGATTCGCCTGCACATCATCGACCCCGAGCCGTTCTCCGAGGATGAGGACAAGGCCGCCGAGTTCGGGCTGCAGGGCATTCCGCTGCAACAGGGTGGTGATTCGATCTACTTCGGCCTGGCCGGCACCAACGCGCTGGACGACACCCAGGTGATCCCGTTCTTCGCCCTGGATCAGGAGGAGCATCTCGAATATGAGCTGAGTCGTCTGGTACAGACCCTGGCTCAGCCGCAGTTGCCGGTGGTTGGCGTGCTCTCCGGGCTGCCCATGACCGGTGGCTTCGATATGGCCACACGCCAGCCAACACCTCCGTGGATGGTGCTGGAGCAGGTGCGTCAGCTGTTCGATATCGAGACCCTCAAGGCCGACATTGACCTGATCCCCGACAACATCTCGGTGCTGTGGCTGGTGCATCCGAAGCATCTGCCCGAGCAGGCGTTGTACGCCATCGACCAGTTCGTGCTGCGCGGCGGCAAGCTGATGGTGTTCGTCGACCCTTACGCCGAGGCCGATACGGGCGATATGCCGGGCGAGGTGGCGATGGACAGAGCCTCGAACATCGAGCCGCTGTTCAAGGCCTGGGGCCTGCGCATGGTGCCGGACAAGGTGCTGGGCGACGGCTCCTATGCCATGTCGGTGAACATGGGGCAGAACCAGCGCCCCGTGCGTCACGCCGCCTGGTTGAGCCTGCCGCGCAAGGCGCTGGATCAGACCGACATCGCCACCGCCGGGCTGGAAAGCATCACCGTCGCCACTGCCGGGATTCTCGAACCGGTGGAAGGCGCGAAGACGCGTTTCACGCCGCTGATGCAGAGCTCCGAATACGCCATGCCGTTCGACGCCCAGCGCTTCGCCATGCTGAACAACCCGGAGGAGCTGATCCGCGAACTGGAGCCGACCGGCGAGCGCTACACCATCGCCGCGCGTATCGATGGCCCGGCGCAGAGCGCCTTCCCCGATGGCATCGAAGGGCGCAAGGACGGGCTCAAGCAGGCTGACAACATCAACGTGATCGCCGTGGCCGACACCGATATCCTCAGCGACCGCATGTGGGTGCAGGTGCAGGACTTCTTCGGTCAGCGCATTCCGCAGCCCTGGGCCGACAATGGCACCTTCACCATCAACGCGCTGGATAACCTGGCCGGTTCCGAAGCACTCATCAGCGTGCGTTCGCGTGGCCGCTTCAGCCGTCCGTTCGTGGTAGTGGAAGAGTTGCAGCGCGCTGCCGAACAGCGCTTTCGCGACAAGGAGCAGGCGCTGCAGGCGCGCCTGGCGGAAACCGAGCAGCAACTGGCCGCGCTGCAGCAGAGCGACGACCCCAGCAAGGCACTGGAGTTGACGCCGGAGCAGCAGACGGCACTGCAGCGTTTCATCCAGCAGAAGCTGGAGATACGCAAGGAGCTGCGCGATGTGCGTTATCAGCTCAACGCCGATATCGAGGCACTGGGCCGCACGCTCAAGGTGATCAATATCGCCCTGGTGCCGGCGCTGCTGACCCTCGGTGTGCTGGCGCTGTGGCTATGGCGGCGTCGCCGCGCTTGATGACCATCACTTGTGGGAGGGGCTTTAGCCGCGACAATCGCCGCTAAAGCGCCTCCCACGAATCGGGTCGTATTCGAGAGTGAGAGTTCATGGGACGTAAAGGTCTGATCGTATTGATCGTTATCGTGCTGCTTTGCGTGCTGGGTTATCTGGCCGTGCAGCAGAGCCAGCAGCAACGCACGGCGCAGGTCGAGCGGGCGCCCTGGCTGGCGGCCGAGCAGGTTTACCTGAGCAGCCTGCAAGCCCTTGAGATCGAGCAGCCTGGCCAGCCGGCGGTGCGTATTGAGCGTCGCGGCGATGCCTGGGTGGTGCCGGCCAAGGCGGACTATCCCGCAGCGCCGCAACCCTTGGCCGAGCTGCTGCGGGCACTGCGTGAGGCGCGGACGGTGGAGGCCAAGACGGCCAACGCGCAGTGGCATGGGCGCCTGGGCCTGGCCGAAAGTGGCGAGGAGGGCGAGCAGGCGCTGCGATTGAAATTGCAGTTCGAAGGGCATCCCGATCTGAATCTGCGCCTGGGCAATCCGTCTCTGCAGGGCAATGGCCAACTGGTACGCCGTGCCGGGGAGGATCAGGTCTGGCAGATCGATCAGTCGCTCGCGCTACCTGTGATCGAACTGGAATGGCTGGATCGCCGCATCACGGATATTCCATTCACCAGCGTGCAGCGTCTGGCGTTGAACTACGCCGATGGCGAGACGCTGACGCTGAGCAAGGCCGATGCCCAGCAATACAATTTTGCCGTCGAGCAGCTGGCCAGTAACCAGACGCTGAGTTTCGAGGGCGCCGCCAATGGCATGGTCACGCTGTTTTCCAATCTGCTGTTTGCCGATGCCGCGCCGTTGTCGCAGATCGGTTTCAAACAGGCGCCGATCTTGAAATTCCAACTGAGCGGGTTCGATGGGCAGTCACTGGCGGGCGCCTTGTACAAGCAGGGCGATCAGCATTGGCTGGTGCTCGGCAAGCACGAAGGCTTCAAGGCTGATGAGGTGATTGGGCACGGTGATTGGGCCTATCGACTGGACGCCGATCAGGTTCAGCGGCTGACGAAGAAGTTGCGCGATCTCCTGGCTAAAAGCGGGTAAAGCCGGCGCTAAGCCTTATATTTTCTGGTTTTCTATCGGTTCCAAAAAAGTGCTTTTCAGTCACAGATCATGCTCTATACTCGGCCTTCGGCTGCAGCAAGAACGCTATTCGCTTGACCTGCTCCACGCTCGAAGTGTCGGGGTTGGCGAGCGATGAGAAGAACGTTTTTACCGAGCCATCAAAGCGCCTTCGGGATAATAAAAATATAGCGAGTTTGGAGAAGTTGGTAATGGCAGATCGCGAGACGGGCACCGTCAAATGGTTCAATGATTCCAAGGGTTACGGGTTCATTCAGCGCGAAAGCGGCCCGGACGTATTCGTTCACTACCGCGCCATCCGCGGCGATGGTCACCGCACTCTGGTCGAAGGCCAGAAGGTCGAATACAGCGTGACCCAGGGCCAGAAAGGACTGCAGGCGGAAGACGTTTCTGCACTCTGAGCTGTAGCTCGAAAGCACAAGGCCCGTCACTGACGGGCCTTGTCGTTTCTGCGGTAAAGGCAATGGCATCGAGGCGGGAAGGTGCACTGGTCAATCCGTCAGGCGATAGACCGAGTTGCGCCGATGGTGGGTTACGCCGCAGCAGACATTGTGGGTGTTCCTGGCAACTGTGGCAGGCGGCTAACCCACCCTACGGGATTGCGACGATCGGGTAGGGTGCGCTGTGCGCACCGCTGGTTTGACGCGATACTGGAGTCGGTGCGCACAGCGCACCTTACGGCTCAGCCCCGGTTCAAGTGAACGTTTACTTACGCCCCTCGGCATTGGCGGCGAGCACGTCGGTGCGGGCTGCCATGATGAAGTCGTTACGGTGTAGGCCGCGCATCTCATGGCTCCACCAGGTCACGGTGACCTTGCCCCATTCGGTGAGCAGCGCCGGGTGATGGCCGACTTCCTCGGCGATGGCGCCCACGGCGTTGGTGAAGGCCAGGGCGTGGCGGAAATTCTTGAACAGATAGACCCGCTCCAGTTCCATGTGGTCGTCGCGCACTTCGATGTTCCAGTCCGGAATCTCGCGAATCAGTTCGGCAAGTTCCTCTTCCGAGACGTGCGGCGCGTCGGCGCGGCAGGCTTCGCATTGGGCTTGGGCAAGGCTCATGGAGTTCTCCTGGTTTTTGTAGCCCGGATGAAATCCGGGGCCATGTCTGTGGGTGATCCCGGATTTCATCCGGGCTACTCGCTGGCAAGCCTGACGGCATGTCCGCTCTATGCGGCTTTCGGTGGGAATTTAGGCGCATGCAGACCCATCTGTCTGGCTTGTTGTACCAGCGCCATGATGTCCTCCTGGGCCAGCTCGAACAGACGCTTGAGATCCGGCAGGACGAAATACAGAGGTTGCAGGATATCGATGCGGTAGGGCGTACGCATCGCCTCCAGTGGATCGAAGGCCTGGTGCTCGGGTACGTCGGACAGTGCGTAGCGGGTTTCCTTCGGCGAGGAAAGGATGCCGCCGCCATAGATACGTCGACCCTTTGGCGTGTCGACCAGGCCGAACTCGATGGTCAGCCAGTACAGCCGCGCCAGGTAGACGCGCTCTTCCTTGCTCGCTTTGAGGCCGAGTTTGCCGTAGGTGTGGGTGAATTCGGCGAACCAGGGATTGGTCAGCAGCGGGCAGTGACCGAAAAGCTCGTGGAAGATGTCTGGCTCCTGCAGGTAGTCCAGTTCCTCGGGCGTGCGGATAAAGGTGGCCACGGGAAAACGCTTGCTGGCCAGCAGCTCGAAGAAGGTCTGGAAGGGGATCAGCGCCGGTACCCGAGCGACGTTCCAGCCGGTACTGGCTTCGAGCACGCGGTTGACTTCGCCAAGCTGCGGGATGCGCTCGAGGGGCAGGGCGAGCTGCTCGATACCGTCGAGGTACTCCTGGCAGGCACGCCCCTGGATCACCTCGAGCTGGCGGGTGATCAGCGTGTGCCAGACCTGATGTTCGCTGTCCGGATAGTGGATAAAGCCGCTTTCATCCGGTTCCCGTGCCAGGTACTGCGTGCTCTTCATCGCTGCCTCCTGTTGTTATTGTCTTGACCGGAGAATGGGCCTGTTGTGCCGTATGTGGCAGAGGCAGAGCGACAGGTGCCCATGTGCGCCTGCGGTAATTTCGTAAAGAATTGATTACGGATTTCCGGCGGCCACAGTGCGTCACCTTGCTGCTGCGCTAATCTGTCACATATTCTTGACGGAAAATTCGCAGCCACGGCCGATTGCTCGCCCTGGCGGCCCATAACAAGACCGATAAGAGCCTGCGCCATGCGTATCAAGATCCACTGCCAGAACCGTGTCGGCATCCTGCGCGACATCCTCGAACTGCTGGTCGACTACGGCATCAACGTGGCACGTGGCGAAGTCGGGGGCGAGCAGGGCAACGCCATCTATCTGCATTGCCCGAACCTGATCAACCTGCAATTCCAGGCATTGCGCCCGAAGCTGGAAGCCATTGCCGGGGTGTTCGGCGTCAAGCGCGTCGGCCTGATGCCCAGCGAGCGCCGTCACCTGGAACTCAACGCCTTGCTCGGCGCCCTTGATTTTCCGGTGCTGTCCATCGACATGGGCGGTTCCATCGTCGCGGCCAATCGCAGCGCTGCGCAGTTGCTCGGCGTGCGTGTCGACGAAGTGCCGGGCATTCCGCTGTCGCGCTACGCCGAGGACTTCGATCTGCCCGAGCTGGTGCGGGCCAACAAGGCACGGATCAATGGGCTGCGTGTGCAGATCAAGGGCGACGTGTTTCTTGCCGATATCGCGCCGCTGCAAAGTGAGCATGACGAGAGCGAGGCACTGGCCGGTGCGGTGCTCACCCTGCATCGCGCCGACCGTGTCGGTGAGCGCATCTACCACGTGCGCAAGCAGGAGCTACGCGGTTTCGACTCGATCTTCCAGAGTTCCAAGGTCATGGCGGCAGTGGTGCGTGAGGCACGGCGCATGGCGCCGCTGGATGCACCGCTGTTGATCGAGGGCGAAACCGGTACGGGCAAGGAGCTGCTGGCGCGCGCCTGCCACCTGGCCAGCCCGCGTGGCCAGTCGCCGTTCATGGCGCTCAACTGCGCCGGCCTGCCGGAGTCGATGGCCGAGACCGAGCTGTTCGGCTACGGCCCGGGGGCCTTCGAGGGCGCGCGTCCGGAAGGTAAACTCGGCCTGTTGGAGCTGACCGCCGGCGGCACGCTGTTTCTCGATGGCGTCGGTGAGATGAGCCCGCGCATGCAGGCCAAGCTGCTGCGTTTCCTGCAGGATGGTTGCTTCCGCCGCGTGGGCAGCGACGAGGAGGTGTACCTGGACGTGCGGGTGATCTGCGCCACCCAGGTGGACTTGTCCGAACTGTGCGCGCGTGGCGAATTTCGCCAGGATCTCTACCACCGTCTCAACGTGCTCAGCCTGCATATCCCGCCGCTGCGCGAATGCCTCGACGGCCTGGCGCCGCTGGTCGATCACTTCCTCGATTCGGCCAGCCGGCAGATCGGCTGCAGTCTGCCGAAGCTGGCGCCGCAGGCCTTCGAACGCATGGCGCATTACCACTGGCCGGGCAATGTGCGGCAACTGGAGAACGTGCTGTTCCAGGCCGTATCGCTGTGCGACGGCGGTACGGTGAAGGTCGAGCATATTCGCCTGCCGGATTACGGCGCACCGCAGCCTCTGGGTGAATTCTCGGTGGAAGGCAGCCTCGACGATATTCTCGGGCGCTTCGAAAAGGCTGTGCTGGAGCGCCTGTATCACGAGCACCCGAGCAGCCGCCAATTGGGCAAGCGGCTCGGGGTTTCCCATACCACCATCGCCAACAAGCTGCGTCAGCATGGGTTGGGCAAGGAGTGATGGCAGGACGCTGAACGCGCACGACTTTCAGCCCTTGTTCTTGCGCTTCGGCTTCGGTCGTCCCTGCACGCACTTGAAACGTGGTTCGGTCTTGCAGATCACATAGACACGGCCGCGACGTTTGACGATCTGGCAGTCGCGGTGACGCAGCTTGGCCTGCTTCAGTGAGGCGACGACTTTCATTTCCCACCTCCGGCAAAACCAGCGAAGCGTTTGTTGAAGCCTGCGATGCGGCCTTCGCTCTTGGCCTGGCGTTGCTGGCCGGTATAGACGGGGTGCGAGGCGCTGGAGACGTCGAGGATGACGTAGGGATAGACCTGTCCCTGGTAGTCATGGGTCTTGTCGGTGGCGACCGTGGAGCCGATCAGGAAGTAAGCGTTTGCGGCCACGTCATGGAAGAGCACGGGGCGGTAGTCGGGGTGGATGCCGGGTTTCATGAGGATTTTGCCTTTGGTTACTGTATAACATTTCATTAATGATAATGGTTATTGATTGCAAGGCAAGTCCTTTCGATACCGGTCTCGTCGTGTGGTGGGCGCGCAATGAGTGGAGGTTCGTCGCTGCCGCAGAGGCTGGTGGCAGTGCCTGTCGATTGTCGGTCGCGCATACGACCTTGGTGCAATAGGCAGGGCAGGCACCTGCGGCGACACTGAGGCCGTCCCAATGATCCTGCGTGATTTGGGTGCAAGCGTTTCCGCATTCCTCTATGGGAATGCCTTGAATGGGCGGGCGACCAATTGGTCGCCCTTTTTTTGCCTGTCGCTTCTGCCTAGACGCCCTGGTTCAGCCGATCGATCAACGCCCGCACGCTGCCTGGCAGCGCGTCCAGTTCACGCACCAGCATGCTGCGTTCGCGCACCGCCCAGGCTTCGTCCAGCTGCAGGGTCGCCAGCTGCATGGTGCGGCTGTGCCGCAACGCCGATGACTCGGGAATGATGCCGATGCCTACGCCGGCCTCGACCATCCGGCAGATCGCCTCGAAACTCGATACCTGAATCCGCAGTGCCAGGCTGCCGCCAAGGGTTTCCACCTGTTCGCGCAAGAAGCTCAGCAGTGTGCTGCCTTCGTGCAGGCCGATGTGCTGGTAGGCGAGGGTGTCGGCGAAGCTCACCGACTTGTGCTGCGCCAGCGCATGGCCCAGTGGCACGGCCAGCACCAGGCGGTCGGTGCTGAAGTGCAGCACTTGCAGGCCGGGCGCCTGCACCGGGCCGGCGATGATGCCAAGGTCAGCGGCGCCATCGAGTACGCCACGCACGATGTCGCGGCTGAGGCGCTCCTGCAGGTCGACGGTGACGCCGGGGCGTTCGGCGAGAAAGCCGGCCAGCACCTCGGGGAGGAATTCGGTCACTGCCGTGGTGTTGGCGAAGATGCGGATATGCCCGGCGGCGTCGGTGCCGTATTCGGTGAACTCGCTTTTCAGGTAGTCCACCTGACGCATGATCAGCCGCGCATGTTGCAGCAGACGCTGACCGGCCGGCGTCAGCTCGACACCGCGACTGTCGCGATACAACAGACGACTGCCGAGCTGGCTTTCCAAGGTCTTGATCCGTGCGCTGGCGGCGGCTGGTGAGAGGAACGCCTTGCGCGCACCTTGAGTCAGGCTGGGCGACTCGGCGATATGGATGAACAGGCGCAGGTCGGCAAGATCGAAGTGCATGGGTTCCTCTGCTTCTGTGGGAGGGGCCGGGCGGCGATCCGCTTTAGCCGCGACGCCCTGGCTTCCCCGGAAAACATCGCGGCTAAAGCCCCTCCCACATAGAAATATGGCGTTCAGCATATCCGAACGCTGGGTTAAATAAATGCGGATTCTATGAACGCACGGCAGCGTTGCATGCTTCGGTTCACACAAGAGCGAGCTGGAACCTGCCCCTATGAGTGACTCTGCTGTTTCTGCCTGGATCGGTCGTAGCGAAGAGGCCCACGACCAACTCAGTCGCAATCTGGTCAAGCGCATCGCCGCCACCCTTGGCGAAGCCACGCCGGCGCATGGCGAGGCGCTGCCGCCGCTGTGGCATTGGGCCTTCTTTCAGGAGCCGCTGAGCGAGAACCAACTGGGCGAGGACGGTCATCCGGCACGCGGTGGCTTCCTGCCGCCAGCGGACAATCGCAACCGCATGTGGGCTGGCGGCCGCGTCGAGTTCTTCCAGCCGCTGCGAGTGGGCGGCGAAGCCAGCCGGGTATCGACCATCAAGCACATCGAGGAAAAGCACGGCCGCACTGGCGCGCTGCTGTTCGTCACCGTGCAGCACGACTACCTGCAGGACGGCCAACTGGCCATTCGCGAAGAGCAGGACATCGTCTACCGCGAGCCCAGCCCACCCAAGGCCAGCAGTGGCGAGCCGATGGTGGCGGGCGATTGGCGCGAGGCGGTCACGCCGTCCAGCACGCTGCTGTTTCGCTACAGCGCGGTGACCTTCAACGGGCATCGCATTCACTACGACTGGCCCTACGTCACCGAAACCGAAGGCTACGGCGGCCTGGTCGTGCACGGCCCGCTGATCGCCACGCTGAGCCTGCGCGCCTTCTGCCGTGCCAACCCCGAGGCACGTCTGCGCCGCTTCGCCTACCGCGGCTTGCGTCCGTTGATCTCGCCGCAACCCTTCGAGGTGGGCGGGCGTCTGCTGGGCGAAGGCCAGGCCGAGCTGTGGGCCGGCAACGAAGCCGGCCTGGCACAACGTGCCGACGTGCAATTCGACTGATTCGTAGGGCGGACCGGGACGCCGGCCGCTCGTAGCCTAAGCGAACAGTCCGCCGAACCATGCCAATACCGGCACCGGGCCTAAGGCTCAGTTTTCTAACGGCGTACTGCTTCGCGACGACTGCATGGATGCAGGAGTTAGAGCGACGCAGGAGGCCAAAGCCGAGTACGCCCTACGTGTCATCCATGATTCCGAGGAAGACCGATGAACCCCAACAATAACGAAGAACTCAATGCGATCCGCGAAGGCGTGCGCGCCCTTTGTGCGGAATTCCCGGCCGAATACTGGCGCAAGATCGATGAGGAGAAGGGCTTCCCCGAAGCCTTCGTCACGGCCATGACCGAAGCCGGCTGGCTGTCGGCGATGATCCCGGAGGAGTACGGCGGCTCGGGTCTGGGCCTGGCCGAGGCGTCGGTGATTCTCGAAGAGGTCAATCACTGCGGCGGCAACTCCGGCACCATCCACGGGCAGATGTACAACATGTTCACCCTGCTGCGTAACGGCAGCGAGGAGCAGAAGCGCTACTACCTGCCCAAGCTCGCCAGCGGCGAGCTGCGCCTGCAATCGATGGGCGTCACCGAGCCGACCACCGGCACCGACACCACCAAGATCAAGACCACCGCCGTGCGTCAGGGCGACAAGTACGTGATCAACGGCCAGAAGGTGTGGATCTCGCGCGTTCAGCACTCTGATCTGATGATCCTGCTGGCGCGTACCACGCCGCTGGCCGAGGTGCAGCGCAAGTCCGAGGGCATGTCGATCTTCCTGGTCGACCTGCGCGAAGCCATCGGCAACGGCCTGACCGTGCAACCGATCGCCAACATGGTCAATCACGAGACCAACGAGCTGTTCTTCGACAACCTGGAAATCCCCGCCAGCAGCCTGATTGGCGAAGAGGGCAAGGGTTTCCGCTACATCCTCGACGGCCTCAATGCCGAGCGCACGCTGATCGCCGCCGAGTGTATCGGTGACGGTCGCTGGTTCATCGAGAAGTCCGCGCAGTACGCCCGTGATCGCGTGGTGTTCGGCCGCCCCATCGGGCAGAACCAGGGCGTGCAGTTCCCCATCGCCGAGGCGCACATCGAGATCGAGGCCGCCGACCTGATGCGCTGGCGCGCTTGTGAAGAGTACGACGCCGGGCGCAACGCCGGTGCTGCCGCAAACATGGCCAAGTACCTGGCGGCCAAGGCCAGCTGGGAGGCGGCCAACGCCTGCCTGCAGACCCACGGCGGTTTCGGTTTCGCCAACGAATACGACGTCGAGCGCAAGTTCCGCGAGACCCGCCTGTACCAGGTGGCGCCGATCTCCACCAACCTGATCCTGAGCTACGTGGCCGAGCATTTGCTCGAGCTGCCGCGCTCTTTCTGAGGAGCCTACTTATGAACTGCTGCGCGTCGGCCATGCTGCGTTGTAATCGATCTGGGTCGCCAGCCCGGTCGAATGCTCATTTACAGCTCGTAAACTCGGGTGCGAGCCCAGTCCGTTCCTCGCCCGCTTACGCGGGGCCGCCATCGGTATTGCCTGGCTCTAGCTCGCGAGCTCATAAGCAGACTCCTGGAGGCTGTGTATGAGCAAGCATACTCAGCAACTCGCGGCATTCCTCGCCAATCTCAATTACGAGCAGATTCCCGAGCACGTACTGGATCGCACCGAAGACCTGTTCCTCGACTGGCTCGGCTCTGCGCTGGCCAGTGAGGGTGCAAGGCCGATCCCACTGTTCGAGGCCTATGCGCAGAAGATGGGCCCGGCCGACGGCCCGGCGCGCATCCTGGTCAATGGTCGTGGCACTTCGGCGTACTTCGCCGCCTTGGTCAACGGCGCGTCGTCCCATCTGGTGGAGCAGGACGACCTGCACAACAGCTCGGTGCTGCACCCGGCCACCGTAGTTTTTCCTGCTGCCCTGGCTGCGGCGCAGGATCTCGGCAAGTCCGGCCGCGAGCTGCTGCTGGCCTCGGTCGCCGGCTACGAGGCGGGCATTCGCATCGGCGAGTTCCTCGGTCGTTCGCACTACCGCATCTTCCACACCACCGCGACGGTCGGCACCCTGGCTGCCGCCGTGGCGGTGGGCAAGCTGCTGAACTTCGACCAGCAGCAGTTCATTCACCTGCTCGGCAACGCCGGCACTCAGGCTGCCGGGCTGTGGGAGTTCCTGCGTGACGCCGCCGACTCCAAGCAGCTGCACACCGCCAAGGCGGCCGCCGATGGCCTGCTGGCCGCCTACTTCACCGAACAGGGCCTGACCGGCGCGCAGAACATTCTCGAAGGCGAGCAGGGCATGGCTGCCGGCATGTCCAGCGATGCCGATCCGGCGGCATTGTCCGACCGTCTCGGCCGCCGCTGGGCGCTGGTGGAGACCTCGTTCAAGTACCACGCCTCCTGCCGCCATACCCATCCGGCTGCCGACGCGCTGCTGGCGCTGATGCAGCGCGAGAAGCTGCGTCACGGCGATATCGCCAAGGTCATCACCCATGTGCACCAGGGCGCCATCGACGTGCTGGGCCGCGTGCAGGTGCCGCAAACCGTGCACCAGGCCAAGTTCTCCATGGGCACGGTACTCGGCTTGATCGCGGTGCATGGCAAGGCGCAGCTCACCGAGTTCGAGAACCTGGCGCTGCGCGACGATGACGTTGCCGAGTTTCGCGACAAGGTCAGCATGCGTCTCGACCCCGAGGTGGACAACGCCTACCCGGCGCGCTGGCTGGGCCGGGTCGAGGTGGTCACGGTCGATGGTCGCACCCTGCGCGGCGCCATCGACGAGCCCAAGGGTGACCCCGGCAACAGCCTCAGCCGCGCCGAGCTGGAAGACAAGTTCCGCCGCCTGCTGGCCTTCGCCGGCAAACGCAGCAGTGATGAGGCGGGCGAGCTGATCGCCAAGGTCTGGCGTCTGCGCGAGACCGATGACCTGAGCCACCTGGCCTGATCGAGGACATGGACATGAACAACGCACAACAACCCCGGCCACTGGATGGCGTCACCGTGGTCAGCCTGGAGCACGCCATCGCCGCGCCGTTCTGCACCCGCCAACTCGCCGACCTCGGCGCGCGGGTGATCAAGGTCGAGCGTCCCGGCAGTGGCGATTTCGCCCGTGGCTATGACGAGCGGGTCAATGGCCTGGCCTCGCATTTCGTCTGGACCAACCGCTCCAAGGAGAGCCTGACCCTCGACCTCAAGCAGGACGATGCGATGCAGGTGCTGGACAGCCTGCTGGCCGATGCCGATGTGCTGGTGCAAAACCTCGCGCCCGGCGCCGCTGCGCGCATGGGGCTGTCGTTCGAGGCGTTGCACGAGCGCTTTCCCCAGTTGATCGTCTGCGACATCTCCGGCTACGGCGAGGGTGGCCCGTACGAACAGAAGAAGGCCTACGACCTGCTGATCCAGAGCGAGGGCGGTTTTCTTTCCGTCACCGGTGGGCCGGGCGAGGAGGAGATGGCCAAGGCCGGTTGCTCCATCGCCGATATCGCTGCCGGCATGTACGCCTACACCGGCGTGCTGTCGGCGCTGATGCTGCGCGGCAAGACCGGCGTCGGCAGCCGCGTCGACGTGTCGATGCTGGAAAGCCTGGTCGAGTGGATGGGCTACCCGCTGTACTACGCCTACGACGGCGCCACGCCGCCGCCGCGTGCTGGTGCTGCGCACTCGACCATCTACCCCTACGGGCCGTTCCCGGCCGGCGACGGCGGCACGGTGATGCTCGGTTTGCAGAACGAGCGCGAATGGCAGGCGTTCTGCGCCAAGGTGCTGGAGCAGCCAGAGCTGGCCGGTGATGAACGCTTTTCCGCCAACTTCAAGCGCTCGGCCAATCGCGCCGAACTGCGCGCCATCATCGTCGACGCCTTCTCGCACCTGAGTGCGGCGCAGGTCATCGAGCGCCTGGAGCAGGCGCAGATCGCCAATGCCCAGGTCAATGACATGGCCGGCGTCTGGGCCCACCCACAACTGCAGGCGCGTCAGCGCTGGCGCCAGGTCGACAGCCCCTGCGGCCGTCTGCCGGCGTTGCTGCCGCCGGGGCGCAACAGTGCCTTCGAGCCGCGCATGGACGCCGTGCCTGCGCTGGGCCAGCACACCGATGCATTGCTCGCCGAGCTGGGCTACGGCGCGAGCGATATCCAGCGTCTGCATCAGCAGGGGGCGGTATGAGATCGCCTGTTTGCGGATTCAATCCGGTTGCGTGTCGCTGCGTAGGGTGCGCTGTGCGCACCGATGAACCCAGAAGCTGGTGCGCACGGCGCACCCTACGGGGCAAGGTATGAATTCACAGATAATCCGCAGTGCCCTGTTCGTGCCGGCGAGCCGGCCCGAGCGTATTCCCAAGGCGCTCGCTGTCGGTGCCGACGCGGTCATCGTCGACCTTGAAGACGCCGTGCAGGAAAGCCTGAAGGTCGAGGCTCGGGCCAATCTCGATGCCTTTCTCACCACCAATCCCGAGGCACAGCTGCTGGTGCGGATCAACGCACCCGAGCATGCCGGGCACGCTGCCGACATCGAGTTATGTGGCCGTCATGCCGGTGTCATCGGCGTATTGCTGCCCAAGGTGGAGTGCGCTGCTCAGGTGGCGCGCGTGGCGGCCTGCGGCAAGCCGGTATGGCCGATCATCGAGAGTGCAGCGGGGCTGCTGGAGCTGCCTTCAATCGCCCGCGCCAATGGAGTCGAGCGATTGTCCTTCGGTGCCCTCGATCTGGGCCTCGACCTGGGGCTGAGCAGCGGCAGCGCCGCCGCTGAACGCATCCTCGACCAGGCCCGCTACGCGCTCCTGCTGCACTCGCGCACGGCCGGTCTGGCGGCACCGCTGGACAGCGTGTTCCCGGCCATCGAAGACCGCGAGGGTCTCGCTCGCACTGCGCGTGATGCCCGTGACATGGGCTTCGACGGCCTGCTGTGCATTCACCCGACGCAGGTCGACACCATTCATCGCGCCTTGTGCCCGGCTGAAGAAGAACTGGCCTGGGCGCGGCGGGTGATGGCGGCCGCCAGTAGTGGCGAGGGCGTATTCGTGGTCGACGGCCAGATGGTCGACGCCCCGGTGCTTGGCCGTGCCCGCCGATTGTTGCAACGCGCGGGGGAGAACCTCGCCTGAAACCGGCCGGGCGGGTGCGTCCGGCTTCCTTCCATCCACGTACCGACCTACAAAAACAATGAGGTAACGTCATGTTCAAGCTCACCGCCAAGGCGCTCGCCTGCGCCGCCATTCTTTCCTGCGCAGGCCTGGCTCAGGCTGCCGAGACGGCGTCCGCTCCCATCGTCATCAAGTTCGCCCACGTGGTGGCCGAACACACGCCCAAGGGGCAGGGCGCGCTGATCTTCAAGAAACTCGCCGAAGAACGCCTGCCAGGCAAGGTCAAGGTCGAGGTCTACCCCAACTCGTCGCTGTTCGGCGATGGCAAGGAAATGGAAGCGCTGCTGCTCGGTGACGTGCACATGCTGGCGCCGTCGCTGGCCAAGTTCGAGCACTACGCCAAGCCGATCCAGATCTTCGATCTGCCGTTCCTGTTCGACAACATGGAGGCGGTCGACCGCTTCCAGGCCAGCGCCGAAGGCAAGGCGCTGCTGGCCAGCATGGAGGGCAAGGGCATCACCGGCCTGGCTTACTGGCACAACGGTCTGAAGCAGCTCTCGTCGAACAAGCCGATGCACGAGCCCAAGGATGCGCGTGGCATGAAGTTCCGCGTGCAGGCGTCGGCGGTGCTCGACGAGCAGTTCAAGGCATTGCGCGCGGCGCCGCGCAAGATGAGCTTCGCCGAGGTCTACCAGGGCCTGCAGACCGGCGTGGTCAACGGCACCGAGAACACCTGGTCGAACTACTACAG
The DNA here is from genome assembly GCF_003008615.1 of Pseudomonas mendocina. NCBI lineage: Bacteria > Pseudomonadati > Pseudomonadota > Gammaproteobacteria > Pseudomonadales > Pseudomonadaceae > Ectopseudomonas > Ectopseudomonas mendocina. The sequence continues at coordinate 439,688 of NZ_CP027657.1, read as the reverse complement.
CCAGAAGGTGCATGAGGTGCAGCCGTACTTCACCGCTTCCGACCATGGCCTGATCGATTACATGGTGATCACCAACACCAAGTTCTGGAAAGGCCTGCCGGATGACGTGCGCACTGAGCTGGAATCGATCATGGTCGAGGTCACCGCCGAGGTGAACCGTCAGGCCGACGACCTCAACAAGGAAGCGCGTGCCGCCATCGTCAAGGCTGGCACCAGCGAGATCATCGAGCTGACGCCCGAGCAGCGCGAGCAATGGCGCGAAGCCATGCGCCCGGTGTGGAAGAAGTTCGAGAAGGACATCGGCGCCGACCTGATCCAGGCAGCCGAGGCGGCGAACCGCGGTTGATGAGTGGATGATTCGGTTGCACCTGTCGCGGTGCAGTGGTCTGTCCATTGAGGGCATGCCAGCCGAACCACAGGCCACCTCAAGACCATGGTCTTAGACCGGTAAGACCATGGTCGAATGGCCTCACGAAGGGCCGGGAGATACAAAAGGCAGCATAGAAAAACAACTACCGGAGAGGTTTCCCCGATGAGTGCTGCGTCCCTGTATCCCGTGCGTCCCGAGGTGGCTGCCCGAACCCTGACCGACGAGGCCACTTACAAGGCCATGTACCAGCAGTCGGTGGTCAACCCTGAAGGCTTCTGGCGCGAGCAAGGCAAGCGCATCGACTGGATCAAGCCTTACACCAAGGTCAAGCAGACCTCCTTCGACGATCACCATGTCGATATCAAATGGTTCGCCGACGGCACCTTGAACGTCTCCTACAACTGCCTGGATCGTCATCTGGAAGAGCGTGGCGATCAGGTCGCGATCATCTGGGAAGGCGACAACCCGGCTGAGCACAAGGAAATCACCTACCGCGAACTGCACGAGCAAGTGTGCAAGTTCGCCAACGCCCTGCGTGGCCAGGACGTGCACCGTGGCGACGTGGTGACCATCTACATGCCGATGATCCCGGAAGCCGTGGTAGCGATGCTGGCCTGTACCCGCATCGGTGCGATCCACTCCGTGGTGTTCGGCGGCTTCTCGCCCGAGGCGCTGGCCGGTCGCATCATCGATTGCCAGTCCAAGGTGGTGATCACCGCTGACGAAGGGCTGCGTGGCGGCAAGAAAGTGCCGCTGAAGGCCAACGTCGACGACGCCCTGACCAACCCCGAGACCCGCAGCATCCAGAAGGTCATCGTGGTTCAGCGCACCGGTTCCGAGATCAAGTGGAACCAGCATCGTGACATCTGGTACGAAGACCTGATGAAGGTCGCGGGCAGCGTCTGCGCACCGAAGGAAATGGGCGCCGAAGAAGCCCTGTTCATCCTCTACACCTCCGGTTCTACCGGTAAGCCGAAGGGCGTGCTGCATACCACCGGTGGCTACCTGACCTACGCTTCGCTGACCCATGAGCGTGTGTTCGACTACCGTCCGGGCGAAGTCTTCTGGTGCACCGCCGACATCGGTTGGGTCACCGGCCACACCTACCTGGTCTACGGGCCGCTGTCCAACGGCGCCACCACCGTGATGTTCGAGGGCGTGCCGAACTATCCGGACGTCTCCCGCGTCGCCAAGATCGTCGACAAGCACAAGGTCAACATCCTCTACACCGCACCGACCGCCATTCGCGCCATGATGGCCGAGGGCAAGGCTGCCGTCGAAGGCGCCGATGGTTCCAGCCTGCGCCTGCTCGGTTCGGTTGGCGAGCCGATCAACCCGGAAGCCTGGCAGTGGTACTACGAGAACGTCGGTCAGAGCCGTTGCCCGATCGTCGACACCTGGTGGCAGACCGAAACCGGCGCTTGCCTGATGACTCCGCTGCCGGGCGCTCATGCCATGAAACCGGGATCTGCTGCGCGTCCGTTCTTCGGCGTACAACCGGCACTGGTGGACAACCTGGGCAACATCATCGAGGGCGCTGCCGAAGGCAACCTGGTGATCATCGATTCCTGGCCAGGCCAGGCGCGTACCCTGTTCGGTGACCACGACCGTTTCGTCGACACTTATTTCAAGACCTTCCGCGGCATGTACTTCACCGGTGACGGTGCGCGCCGTGACGAAGACGGCTACTGGTGGATCACCGGTCGCGTCGATGACGTGCTCAACGTCTCCGGCCACCGCATGGGCACAGCCGAAATCGAGAGCGCCATGGTCGCCCACCCGAAAGTGGCCGAGGCGGCCGTGGTCGGTGTACCGCACGACATCAAAGGGCAGGGTATCTACGTCTACGTCACCCTGAATGCGGGCGAGGAGGCATCCGAGCAACTGCGTCAGGAACTGCGTAACTGGGTGCGTAAGGAAATCGGCCCGATCGCCACGCCGGACGTCATCCAGTGGGCGCCGGGGCTGCCGAAGACCCGCTCGGGCAAGATCATGCGCCGTATCCTGCGCAAGATCGCTACCGCCGAATACGATTCCCTCGGCGACATCTCCACGCTGGCCGACCCTGGCGTGGTGCAGCACCTCATCGATACGCATCGTCAGATGCAAGCCGCCTGCGCCTGATCGGCAACGGCACACAAGAAGCCCCGCCCGGCCACAAGCCCGGCGGGGCTTTTCATTTCCTGCTTTCGATTAATCCTGTATTTAAGTTGTACATAAATAGGTGTTTGTACAATTTTTCGCAGTATGCATAATGTCGCTGTGCCACCTCATGGCATGCATCTTTCCCGTTTCAGTGTTTGGCGTGTCTTGGCCTGTGTGCCGAGGCCGTTGGATTCCTGCGCCTGTCCACTTCCTCAGTTCAGAGGTCTTCGATGTTTGCCAATCTCAGCATGTCTCAGAAGTTGTATGCGGGTTTCGCTGTCGTTCTGTTGGTCATCGTCGGGCTCGTGCTTTCAACATGGCAGGGCTTCGACCAGGTCGACAGCACGGTGAAAAAGAACATCCACACCTATAACGTGATCAATGAGTCGGCCTCCTTGCTGACCAGCCTGATCAACATCGAGACCGGCATGCGCGGCTTCGCGCTGACCGGGCGTGAGCAGTTTCTCGCGCCACTGACTGCAGGTGAGAGCAGCTTCCAGACGCATTTCGCGCAATTGCGTCAGTTGACCCGTGACAACCCCATGCAGCAGCGGCGCCTCGATCAGTTGCAGGCGCTGCATGACCAGTGGTTGCGCGAGGACATCGACAGCAGCGTCGAACTGCGTCGCCAGGTGTCGAGTGGCGCCAGGAGCCTGGATGCCGTCGTCGAGCAGATCGCTGCTGGTCGTGACAAGGCGAAGATGGATGCCATGCGGCAGTTGCTGGACGCTGTCCGTGAAGAAGAAAGCGCGTTGCTCGAACAACGCACCGTGGCCATGAACAGCGCCAAGTCGATGTCGCTCACCATCCTTCTGCTCGGCGGACTGTTGGCCACTGTGCTCTCCATCGGGGTGGCATTCGCCATGTCGCGCAGTATTGCCGGGCGTCTGCAGCAGGTGGTCGAAGTCGCTCGCAGGATCGCCGATGGCCGTCTCGATTCGAAGATCGCGCAGGCAGGGCGCGATGAAATTGGTGTGCTGCTCGATGCCTTCATCACGATGCAGGATCGCTTGCGCGAGATGATCGGGCAGATTCGCGCCGGCGCCGAGCAACTGGTCGCCTCGGCGCAGAACATCTCCAGCGCGTCCACACAGCTGTCGGTATCGACTCAGGAACAGTCGCATGCGGCCTCCAGTATGGCGGCGACGGTCGAGGAGCTGACGGTGAGCATCAACCATGTCGCCGACAACGCCAACGAGGCCCATGGCCTGTCGAGCGAGTCGGGGCGGCAGTCGGCCGAAGGCGGTACGGTGATTCAGAGCACGCTGTCGAGCATGCAGCGCATTGCCGACACCGTGCAGGGTGCCGCGGTGCAGATCAGCGAACTAGGCCAGCACTCGGATCAGATTTCCTCTATCGTCAATGTGATCAAGGAGATCGCCGACCAGACCAACCTGCTGGCGCTCAACGCGGCGATCGAAGCAGCGCGTGCCGGTGAGCAGGGCCGCGGCTTTGCCGTGGTTGCCGATGAGGTGCGGCTGCTGGCGCAGCGCACCGCCAATTCCACCCAGGAAATCACCGAGATGATCAAGAAGATCCAGACCGGTACGCGCAATGCGGTGGGCAACATGGAAGTCGGCGTGCAACAGGTCAGTAGCGGGGTGGAGCAGGCCAATCAGGCCGGCGACGCCATCGTCACCATCCGTCAGGCCTCCGACCGGGTGGTCGGTGTGGTCGATCAGATTTCCCTGGCACTGCGCGAGCAGACAGTGGCCAGCCAGGACGTGGCACGTAACGTCGAGCGCATCGCGCAGATGTCGATGCAGAACAGCGAGGCCGTGGCCGACACCGCACGCACGGCGAGGGATTTGCAACAGTTGGCCCTGTCTCTGGAAAGGCAGGTGGATTACTTCAAGCTCTGATTCGTCAGCAGCCGGCGTCTTCTCCTGATCAGGATCCGTTCAATGGACATTGTCAGCACGAGCATCTTTCCTGAACCTTTTCGTTCGGTTGGCTGTAACGAGTGCCGCAATCCCGAAGCGCTGGGGTTCGATTTCACCATGGCGTTCCAGCTGATCCTGGATGTCGAGGAGCAGCGGCCGTTCGCCTACGAGGCACTGGTGCGCGGCCTCGATGGCGAGTCCGCAGGAGAAGTACTCGGGCGGGTCAACGATGGCAATCGCTATCGCTTCGATCAGGCGTGCCGGGTCAAGGCCATCGAGCTGGCGGCTGGCCTCGGCCTGCACAGGATTCCCGACTGCCTGCTCAGCATCAATTTTCTGCCCAATGCGGTCTACCGGGCCGAGACCTGCATTCGTGCCACCCTGGAGGCCGCCAGGCGCTTCGATTTTCCGCGCGAGCGGTTGATGTTCGAGGTGACCGAGGGCGAGCAGATTCACGATGCCGAGCATCTCAAACGAATCTTCACCGAGTACGGGCGGCAGGGCTTCACCACCGCCATCGATGATTTCGGCGCGGGTTATTCAGGGCTCAACCTGCTGGCGGCTTTCCAGCCGCATGTGCTCAAGCTGGACATGGTGCTGACCCGTGGCATCGACCATGATCCGGTACGCCAGGCCATCGTCGCCGGGATCGTGCTGGTCGCTCGGCGCCTGGGTATTCGCATCATCGCCGAGGGCATCGAGACCGCCGGGGAGCGTGACGCGTTGATCGAGCTGGGCATCCGCTACATGCAGGGCTACCTGTTCGCGCGCCCTCAGCTTGGCGTGCTCGGTCTCCCTTGAGGGGCCTTGCCCCGGTTCGCTTCAGCCGACATGAAAACGCCCCGCCGGCCACAGGCCGAGCGGGGCGTTCGCGTCAGGTGGCTGGGCCTTACAGGGCGCCGAAGACCTTCTTCGCCAGGCTGGTGGCGGCACCGGCCGGGTTCTGGCGGATGCTGGCTTCCTGCTTGGCGATCATCTCGAACAGGCCATCGAGCGCCTGCTCGGTGACGTAGCTTTCCACCGTGCTGTTCTTGGCATCGCCCACGCCGAAGCTGGCCGCTTGGCCGGCGAAGGCGTTGTACTGCTGGGCCAGGCCGACCTGGTCGGTGGCCTGCTTGACGATGGGCAGGAACTTGGCGCGAATCTGCTCGCGGCTGCTCTTGTTCAGGTACTGCGTGGCGGAATCATTGCCGCCGCTGAGAATCGCCTTGGCGTCAGCCACGGTCATCTTCTTCACGGCATCGACCAGCAAGGTCTGGGCTTGTGGCACGGCGGCTTCGGCGGCCTTGTTCATGCTCGCTTCGAGCTGATCGACCTGGGCACCCATGCCCATCATCTTCATGGTCTTGGCGGCTTTGCCGAGTTTGCCGGGCAGCTCGATGCGCACGTCCGGGTTATTGCTGAAACCACCGGGCGCGCCCAGCTGTTTGACGGCCACCTGGGCGCCCTGGATCAGCGCGTCTTTCAGGCCGCCGCTGGCGTCCTGCTGGCTCAGGTCGGAAAGGGACAGGGCGAAGACGTTGGCCGAGAGCAGCAGGCCAGCGGCGAACGTGGTGAGGCGCAACATGGTGTTCATCCTTGCATCGGGGGTAATAGCGTCAGCTTAACGGAGTCTGTGGCACTGGCAAGCCAGCCGATAGGCGTGGATGGGCAGGGCGCTCGGCGATGGCTATGATCAGGGCCATGAATTCTCCGCTGCCCATACGAAATTCCTGCCCGCCGGGTGCTTGTGACTGTCAACGCGATGAGCTGTTGGACAGGCCGGGCGCCGACACGCGCGTGTTGCTGCTGACGCGTAACGAGGAGCATCGCCTGCTCGAGCGTCTGGAGAACCTGCAGAGCCTGGAAGATCTGCAGCGCATGCAGCAGCGCCTGTTCGAGCAACTGGGTATTCGCCTGCACATCGAACCGAGCCACGGCGAGGTGCGCAGCATGCGCGGTATCCATATGCACTTCGATGCTCACCCGGGGTTGTGCCGCAAGACCCGGCAGAGCATCCCGGCAGCGATCCGTCGGGCCATGGAGAAACGGCCGGAAATCGCCTGGCGCCTGCTCGACTCCAACGATCTGTTCAGCGGCCTGTGAGCGCTCAGCCCTGCCTGGCCTTGTGCAATGCCAGGCGATAGGCCTCGACCAGTTCCTGCAGCAGGGCATTGGCCATTTCCGAGTCGGCCTGGCTCGGTTGGCTTCTGAGCAGCTTGCCCAGGCGAGCGGCCTGGTATTCGGCGGTTGCCTGGTGTTGGCAGGGGGCATCGCGGCGGGGCAAGGGCAGCGTGGAGCTCTGGCGGGGTGGCGCATGACGTCTGACGGGTAGGCTTACCGCTTGCAGAGGTTGCGCAGAAGGGCGTTTGCAGTTCATTGGTCTCGCTCTCCAGGCGCTGCTTCGAAGAGCAGGCTGATGCCTTTGCGCTCCTTGCTGATCAGCCGCTGGCGCATATGTTCGATCAATTGACGGGCCGTCGAGGTAATCCCTTTGTGCGGCGGCGTGAGGGCATGCAGGATCATTGGACAGGGGTGTTCACCGGGACAAGCGCGTTGCAGGCGCTGCTCGATGAGATCCTCGCTGCAGGCGTAGAGTGGCACACAGGCCAGGCCCAGGCCGGCTTGCGCCGCCTTGAGCAGGGTATTGGTGTTATCGGCCAGCAGTGCCGGCTGATGGATATCGCGCAGGCCGGTTTGCAGCTTCCAGGGCCGTGGCAGGGTGTTGGTGCCAAGCGTCAGCAGGTGTTCGTCACTCACTTCGCCGAGGTGTTTCGGGTTGCCAAGGCGGGCGAGCAGGGCCGGAGTGCCGACGATCACCATGGTCAGCTCGGCCAGCGGTCGGGCAACCAGGGTGCTGCTGTCGGTGGGCACCTCATCGAGGCTCAATGCCAGATCCAGACGCTGGGCAGCGAGATCCAGCGAGCCGTCTTCCAGTGTCAGTGCGAACTGCACCCTGGGGTGACTGCGCTGGAAGCTGGCCATGGTATTGAGCGTCCACTCCGATAGCGAGCTGGGCGCCGCCAGGCGGATCAGGCCGCTGGCCGTGTTGTTGGTTTCCAGTGCGCAGAGCAGCGCTGCCTCCATGGAGTTGATCATGTCCAGGGCGTGGCGATAGATCTGCTCGCCGATGGTGGTCATGGCGAACAGGCGTGTGCTGCGATTGAGCAGTTGCACGTTGAGTGCACGCTCCAGTTGGGCGATACGTCGGCTCAGGCTGGACTTGGCCACACCGGTGCGGTCGGCCGCTCCAGAGAAGCTACCGGCCTCGACCACCTGCACGAACCAATAGAGATCACCCAGCATTCTGGCGGCCATGTTGGTCTGCAGTTGCTGTTTTCGGTACGTAGTGTTCGATCCGTGTGAACGGTCATTCATTCAGCTTCCCCCGGCAATGCGCTATCTTATGCGCCGCTCCGAACACGGGCTTTTGCTGGAGCGGACGAAGGTTTTGCTTGGGGGGATTGCTACCGGTTCCCTCGCACCTGGAAGGGGAACGAGTAGTCATGTTCGCGAGCAAAGAGGCCGTTCAGAGTCCGTTGATTCTGGTGATCGACGATATGCCGGAAGCGCTGCAAACGCTGCTGCAGCAGATCCGAGCCCAGGGCTGGCGTCTGTCGCTGGCCAGCGAAGCCCGGCAGGGGCTGCAACGTGCCCTGGCCCTGCGCCCCGATCTCATCGTGCTCGATGTGCGCATGCCGCAAATGGATGGCTTCACCCTCTGCCGCCTGTTGCGCGAGGCACCGGCCACGCGCAATACGCCGATCATCTTCCTGACCTCGGCCGGTAGCCTCGAAGAACGTCTCGAAGGCCTGGAGATGGGCGGCGTCGACTACGTGCTCAAGCCTTTCGAAGCAGCCGAAGTCATGGCGCGCATTCGCATTCATCTGCAGCTGTCGCGTACCGGACAGCCGCAGGGGGCGATCAACAATCCGCTCGAACCGGTGGATGAAGAGGTGGTGATTCTGCAGGCCGCGATGCGCCTGATCGCGCAGAACCTGGCGGATCTGCCTTCGCTGGCCGAGATCGCCCGCAAGGTCGGTACTCATGACAAGCGTCTATCGGCGATCTTTCGTCAGCACTTGCAGACCACGGTGTTCGCCTACGTCCGTGAGGCACGCCTGCGCAAGGGCCAGGAGCTGTTGGCTGGCAGTGGCATGAGCGTGCAGGACATCGCCGAACTGGTCGGCTTTCGCAGTGCCTGCAATTTCACCACGGCGTTTCGTGAGCGTCAGGGCATGACGCCCAGCCAGTTTCGCCAGCAGATGCGAGAGCCGAGTTGAGCGGGGCGCTGCCCAGCTGGAGCATGTGTCTATTGCTTGCGCTGTTGCTGATGCAGCAGGCGCTGGCGGCGGATGGCAGGCCGGCCTGCCAGCTCGACGGTGAGGCTCCGATCCGGGTGTTGGAAGACGCCTCTCGCCAGCTGAGTGTGGAACAGGTGCTGGCTGCGGACGAACAGGATTTCTGGAGCCTGCCGCCAGGCTCCTTTCCTATCGAGTTCAGTCATTCTGCGTTCTGGCTGCGTTTTTCTCTGAGCGCACCGTCCGATGTTTCCTGTTCGAACTGGCTGAGCGTGGGGGAGCCGCGGCTCAATGATGTACAGGTATATGTGCTGCGCGATGGTGAGATGACTCGCATGCAGGCCGGTCGTGACTACCCGATCGAGCAATGGCCAACCCGTACGCGTACCCCCCTGTTTCCGCTGGTGCTGGAGGAGGGCGAGCAGGTTCAGGTGCTGGTGCGAGTGACCAGCCGCGGCGTATTGATGATCCAGCCGCGTCTGTGGGGCGAGCTGGAGTTGCTGCAGGCCAGCCCGGATCTGTACATGGCGGATGGTCTGGTATTCGGCATCGTGTTGCTGATCGTGCCGTTCAGCCTGATCGTTGGCTTGCAGATCCGCTCCGGGCTGCTGGTGATCAACGCCCTGGCGATTCTCGCCTACGTGATGCTGGCCTGCGTCGCCAACGGTTACCTGTTCTACCTGCCGAAGATCCTGCCCTACAGCAGTGAGGTCAGCAGCCTGATGGGTTGTACGGCGCTCATGTTGTTCATGGCCTATTTGCACGTGCTGTTCAAGGTGCAGCAGATGTCCAGGTTCTGGCGCGGCTTGCTGGCGATCAGTGCGCTGCTGCTCGGCGGTTTACTGCTATCTGGTGTCCTGCTCGATTACACCGTTACACGCAGCCTGTTCAGCGAGCTGCGCTGGATCTTCTATGTGTTGGTACCGCTGCTCTGTCTGGCCGCCTGGCACAGTGGTTTGCGGCCGAGTTGGCTGGCCTGGTCGCTGAGTGGTTTCTTCACCCTGCAGGCGTTGTCACGCTATGTCTTTGATATCAGCGATGCCGCCTGGCAGTACGGCGAGGACTACCTCGGACTGGCTTCCAGCCTGCCGGGCGTGCTGTTGCTGGTCTGCACCCTGATCATGGAGTTCGCCCACAGTCGACGTCGCGAGCGCCTGGCGTTGGCCGAACTGGACGCACAACGCAATGCCGAACACGAGCGCCTGGAAAGCACCGTGGCACGGCGTACCGAGCAGTTGCGCGAGTCGCTGCGTGCACGCAGTTCCTTGCTGGCGCGAATCACTCACGATTTGCGCTCGCCGCTGTCGAGCATCATCGATTACGCGCGTCTGCTGCGTGCCGAGACCCGTCAGGATTATCCGCAGAAGATCGAACGTAACGCGCGCCGCCAACTGGAGTTGATCGACGAGTTGCTGGAGTTCTCGCGCAGTGAATTGCAACAGCAGGAGCTGGTGTTGGCGCCCGGTTACCTGTACGGCTTTCTGGGCGAGATCGAGGACGAGGCGCGCTTTTTCGCACAGCGTCAGGGCAATCAGTTGCACTGCCAGTTCGGTATCGATCTGCCACCGTTGGTGCAGGCCGATTTCCGCCGCCTGCGCCGGATTCTGGTCAACCTGCTGGCCAATGCCGGCAAGTTCACGCACCAGGGCCGGATCGATTTCAGCGTGAGCCTGGTCAAGGCCGAGGCCGCTGAAGTGGAGTTGGCTTTCAGCGTCCGTGACACCGGCATCGGTATCTATCCCGATGATCGCGCGGATCTGCTGCAGCCCTTCAGCCGTGGGCGCAATGCCAGGCGCTATGAGGGCAGTGGTCTGGGGTTGTCGATCGTCAATCAACTCCTGGAGCAGATGGGCGCCGAGTTGCTGATCGATACGCGACCGGGGCACGGCAGCTGTTTCTCCTTCCACCTGTTGCTGGCGACTGCCAACGAACACGAACTCGATGTGGTGATGGAAGAGAGCCGCGGCATTGCCATCCGTGGCGACGACCGCCGGGTGCTGATCGTCGACGATACCGAGCAGAACCGCGAAAGCATCAGCGACCTGCTCGGTGGCTATGGCTTCGATACCTTCGTAGCCGAGGACGGCGCGCAGGCCCTGCAAGCACTCGAAGAGACGGCCTTCGATCTGTTGATCACCGATCAGATGATGCCGGTGATCGACGGCTGGGAGTTGCTGTCGGTGGTACGTACTTCGTATCCAGCGCTTCCGGTGTTGCTGTACTCCGCGGCGCCGCCTCTGCGCCCCGCATCCTGCAGTCCCGCTCTGGCCTTCGATGCCGCGCTGCTGAAACCTGCCGATGGCGGCGAGTTGCTCGAGCAGATAGCCAGGTTGCTGGATACGGCATGATGCGTCTGGCGCTGCTGTTCGTCCTGCTGGTCGTCAGTGAGATGGCCGTAGCCACGGTATGTGCCGATCAACCACCTGCGCGTCTCGAACGCCTGGCGGTCTTCGAGGATCGTGGTGCGCAATTGCGCCTGGAGCAGATCCTGGCTTTACCGGAGCAGGCTTTCAGCAACTTCGAACAGGGCTACCTGTTTGCCAATTACACCCACTCGGCGTACTGGGTGCGCTTCTCTCTGGCCGGTGTGACGAGCCGCGATTGCTTGCGCTGGCTGACGGTGGGCGATCCGCGCCTGAACGATATCCAGGTATTCATCCGGAGCGCTGGCCAGTGGCAGCGCATGCACGCCGGTAGTGCCTATCCCGCCGAGGAATGGCCGGTACTGGGGCGCCAGCCGAGTTTTCCCCTCTACGACGAGGACGACGGCCTCGTGTTGATTCGCGCGACGAGCCGTTCGGCGCTGATCGTCGAGCCGATCCTGTGGTCGGAGCTGGCGATGCTCATGCAGCGTCAGACCAGCGCGTTGGTCGATGGCCTGAGCCTGGGGATCGTGTTGCTGGTGGTGCCTTTCAGCCTGGTCGTGGGCAGCATCATGCGTTCGCCATTGTTGCTCACTCACGCGGCAACCGTGCTCACTTACATCGTCGTGACCTGCGTGCTGAACGGTTATCTGACCCACTGGCCGGCGCTGTTGCCGTGGAGCGACGTGATCCGTTCGCTGGTCAGCGTGATCAGCTTCGCCTGCTTCCTTGGCTACGCCCGTGTGCTGCTGCAGGTGCGTCATCTGCCGCGCTGCTGGGGATTGTTGTACGGCGCTTTGCTGGTGCTGTTCATCGGCAGTCATCTGTGGACGCTCTTGCTCGATCACGCGCAGGGCGGGGCCTTCACCGATCTGCTCAGGCGCTTCACCGTCTATCTGCTGATGCCGCTGACCCTGCTGGTCGCCTGGTACCGCGGGGTATCGCTGATCTGGATGGCCTGGGTCATACCGCTGCTGTATCTGCTGCAATTTTTCATGCGCTACGTGCTGCAGGCCGATCAGGTGATCTGGCAGTCGCGCCAGGATTTTTTCAGCCTTTCCTCCATCGTTCCGGGGGTGGTGATGCTGACCTGTACGCTGCTCACCGAGCTTTACCGCAGCCGCAAGCGAGCGCAGCGGGCGCGCGGCGAACTGGAGGATCGGCGTCAGGCGGAGCAGGGGCGCCTGGAGGGCATGGTGCAACGCCGCACCGAGCAGTTGAGCGAGTCGCTGCGGGCCCGCGGGGCGATGTTGGCGCGAATCACTCATGACCTGCGCACGCCATTGTTGGACATCGTCGACTATGCGCGGCGTCTGGTCGCCGAGAGTCGTCATGACTATCCACAACGGATAACGCGCAGCGCTCACCGCCAATTGGCGTTGATCGACGAGTTGCTGGAGTTCTCCCACAGCGAACAGCCACAGCATGAGGTGCCGGGTGATCTGCACCTGTTCCTGCGGGAGATCGCGGAGGAGGTGGAGCCGCTGGCTCGGCGGCATGCCAACGATTTTGAGCTGCACCTGGCGACGGACGTGCCGCAGCAGGTGAGTGCCGATTTCCGGCGCTTGCGCACGGTGTTGCTGAACTTGCTGGGCAATGCCGTCAAATTCACCCGTGACGGTCGCATCCAGCTACATGTGAACTGCCAGCCGCGTGGTGTCGCTGCGGTAAGCCTGCAACTGCAGGTGGAAGATACGGGGCCGGGCATTCACCCTGACGATCAGCAGCGCCTGCTGCAACCTTTCGAGCGAGGAGCGGGAGTCGAGGCAGTCGAGGGCAGTGGCCTGGGTCTGGCCATCGTCACCCAGGCGTTGCAGGCCATGGGCAGTGCGCTGCAGGTACAGAGCGACGGCGTATCCGGTAGCCGCTTCAGCTTCGAGCTGAACCTGGCGCTGCCAGGCGAGCGAGCGGAGGTCCTGGCATGAGGTGTCTGTGGTCGTGCTGGCCGGGTCTGCTGGCGTTGCTCGGCAGCACGGCGCTGGCGCAGGTGGCCACCGAGGAGCCGGCGCTGCTGCAGCTCGATGACCTCAGCGTCAATGCCCGCCAGCGCCCGGAGAAGGCTGGCGAGGTGCCCATCGCGATCAGCGTGATCGAGGGGCGGCAACTCGACGAGGCCGGGCTGACACGTGCCAGTGAGCTACCGGAGCGAGTACCTGGCCTGTCGCTGGCCGCACCCAATGCGCGGCAGGCCAGCTATGCCATACGCGGGCTGGGTTCGAGCGGCTACAACGATGGGCTGGACGGCAGTGTCGGTGTGTTCGTCGACGGCGTTTACCTGGGGCGGCCGGGTATGTCCGTCGGCACGCTCTTCGACCTCGAGCGTGTCGAGGTGCTGCGTGGCCCGCAGGGCACTCTGTATGGCAAGAACAGCACCGCCGGTACGCTGAATTTCTACAGTCGCCTGCCCACTTTCCATCCCCAGGCCAGCGGCGAGGTGACGATGGGCGAAGACGGGCTGCGCCGATATCGCGGGGTACTGTCTGGCGAACTGGTGGAGGGCGTACTGGCAGGGCGACTGTCCGGCTACGACAGCCAGCGGGAGGCGGCGGTCGACAATTTTCATCCCGGCGTTTCATCGCGTGACCGTGATGAGCAGGGGCTGCGCGGCCAGTTGCTGTGGCAGCCGGATGAGCGTTTCAGTGCACGGCTGATTCTCGATCATGATCAGCGTCGCGAGAATGTCGCCCTGGCCGCCAGCAACTACAGCCAGGCGACCGTGCAACGCAGCGCCTATGTGGGTTATGCGCTGCCGCCAATCGACCCCTACGCCCGCGAGGTCGATCATGACCGGGAGAGTTTCGCCGATGTGCGCCAGAACGGTATTTCCCTGGAGCTGAACCGCTACTGGGATAATGGCACCACACTGACCAGCATCAGCGCCTATCGCGATTGGCGTTACGACACCCGGCTGGACGCCGATGGCACCGGCCTGGCGGTCGCAGCCGGCAGTGCCGAGCTGGATCACTGGCAGTTCAGCCAGGAGCTGCGCCTGGCCGGTTCGCCCCATGAGCGGCTGGACTACGTGGCCGGGCTCTACTACCTGAGGCAGAACCTGGCGCGCGACATCGGCGTGGGCTTCGGTCGCGATGCGGCGGCATTCTTCCTGGGTGATCGGCCCGAGCTGCACTTGCCGCCGCCGTTCGGCTCCTTGCCGCCGAGCGTCATCCCGGCGTCCCTGCTCGAAGGCGCCCAGCAACATCTCGACAGTGAGCAGCGCAGCGAGAGCCGCGCCCTGTTCGGTCAGCTGACCTGGCACCTTACGCCGCGCCTGGCAGTCACTCCAGGCCTGCGCTACACCCATGAACGCAAGCGTGCCTGGCTGTCGCGGACGGTCTCCAACCTGGCGCCGCTGGTGTCCAACCCGCTCGATCCGCTAGACCCCTTGTGGCAGTGGGGCGGCCCGCTGCTGCGCCAGGTGGCGCTGGGTGGGGACTACTATCGACGCGACACCATCGACGAGCACAATCTGTCTGGCCACCTGAGCATCAGCTACCGCTTCAACGATGACCTGCTCGGCTACGCGAGTTGGTCGCGCGGTTACAAGGCTGGTGGCATCAACCTCGATGTGACCAGCCGCTATGCACAACCCACTTTCGCTGCCGAGCGGGCCACGTCGCTGGAGGTCGGCCTCAAGCAGTGGTTGTGGAACGAGCGCGCCTGGTTGGAGCTGGCGCTGTACCAGACCGACGTCGACGACTACCAGGCACTGACCAACAGCCCACCGGCCGATGCGTTCTCTCCGCCGCTACGCGACAACCTGATCAATGTCGGCCAGGTTCGCCTGCGCGGTGTCGAACTGGACGGGCGCCTGCGTGCCAGCGAACAGATCGAACTGCGGCTGGGCGTCGCATACAGTGATGCCCGCTACCGGGACTTCGCCAACGCGCCCTGTGCACCGCAAAGCCAGAGCTGGACATGCGATCTGAGCGGGCAGCGGCTGTTCAATGCGCCGCGCTGGGGTGTCACTGCTGGTCTCGATTATCGCCAGCCGCTGGAGCAGGGCCTGGCCGTCTTCGCGGGGCTCGACTACAGCTTGCGCAGTGCCTCGCAGGGCACCCTGGAAGGCGGCGCCGGCAGCCAGCAACCGACTTATGCGCTCACTCATCTGCGCTTCGGTCTTGGCCGTAGCGATGGTGGTTGGGAACTTGAGCTATGGGTTCGCAATCTGTTTGACAGGCAGTACATCACCGCCGTGCGTGGCCAGCTCGGTTCCGGCGACTACGGGGTGGTGGTCGGCGAGGCCAGGCAGTTCGGTAGCACCTTGAGAGTGGCCTACTGAGTCGCCTCGCGCAGGCGCTCCGGCAAAACTTTCCTCCCGCCTTTTTGGTTTTCAACCTTCTGTTTTAAAAGCACTTTTCACGAATCGGCGAGTGGCCTCGATCTTTGCCAAAGAGGATCGGGGTTGCGCACGCAGCAACGCTACTTCCCGCTCCGCTGCCTTGTTCGCGGACTCCCCATCGCGAAACTTGCGCCCTCATTTGGGAGCTGTGGATTCGCTTGCCGATTCGTCGTTCGCCTCGACCGAGAATGTCGGGAGCATGACGTGCTTAGCACGCTGAATGACTGAGTCGCCAAGGTAGGCGAATCCCTTGGGCGCACTGCGCTGGGGGAGGGTTGCATGTTGTCGACACCGAAGCATCGGTCGTGGCTGCTTGGCTGCGCACTATTGGGGGCGGGGTTGTTGCCGCTGGCGGCACAAGCCAGTCTGGGCATCAGCAAGACGCGGGCACCCGGCTTTGCCGACCCGGTCTACGTCGGTGATACCGACGGCTTTCTCATCCAGCTGACCAACAACTTCAATGACGGCGACATCACCGATGTCACCTTCACCGACAATATGCCCGCCGGTTTCCGCGTGGCGGGTACGGGTGTGGTCTCGACCACCTGTGCCGATGGCAGTGGCAACCCGGTACCTTTCGTCGGTAGCGTTGCCGCGGCGCAGGGCAGCAACAGCATCACGCTGAGCGGTGGCGTGATCCCTTCGCGCGGTGCCGGTACCCAGGCCGGGCGCTGCGAGATCGTCGTTCAGGTCACCTCCACCACGGCCGGTAGCGGCAACAACGTCATCCCCGCCAATGCCGTCAGCGGCACCTACAACGGCAGCACGGTGCGCAACGCCGACCCGGCGCAGCAGTCGCTCAACTTCCTCACCCTGGCGGCGCCGACCATCAGCAAGAGCTTCGCCGCCGGCACCATCGTCAAGCGTGATCAGGCCACGCGCCTGAGCATCGTCATTCGCAACAACGCCTCACAGCCGCTGCCGCTCAATGGTGCTGGCGACAGCCCGGCTTTCGCCATTCGTGATCGTCTCGGTGACTACGGCCTGCAGGTTGCTTCCAGCCCTGATGCACAGATCAACTGCGGCGCGACGCCACCGAGCTTCAATCCGGCGGCCGGTGCCAGCGAGATCAGCGCGGTCGGCGGCGTGGTGCCGGCCAACGGCACATGTACCCTGAGCGTGATGGTGGTGGCCGACGGCTCGGCCAGCGCCTATTCGATGGGCCTGACCAACGTCATCAACCGCACCACCGATTTCGGCAACAAGCGCGGCCTGGTGCCGCCGAGCAACGCCAGCGCCAACCTCACCGTTACCGCGCCGCTGCGCGTGGCCAAGAACTTCAACCCGGCCACCGTGGCGGCCGGCCAGGAAGCGTTGCTGACCATCACCCTGACCAACGCCAGCCCGCTGACCACGCTCAACCTGCAAGCCTTCAGCGACGACATCGACGGCGCGGCCAGCGGCCTGCAGATCACCTCGGCGCCGACTGCCACCTGTACCGGTGGCTCCAGCCTCACGGGCCTGGGCGGGCAGGGCAGCCAGACCCTGGTGTACAGCAGCGGCACCCTGGCGCCCAACAGCAATTGCGTGATTCGCGTGCCCTACACGGCGACGCTGAGTACGGCGGGTGTGCCCGAGTCCTTCACCAATACCATCCCGGCCGGCGGCGTCAGCGTCAGCAATCCGGATGTGTTCAGCCAGGGCGCGGCCGCCTCGGTCACCGTGGTCGATCAGTTCCTTATCGAGAAAACCAGCAGCCCGGATGTGGTGGCCCCTGGCAACCCGGTGTACTTCAGCGTGGCGGTGCGCAACTACTCGACCACCGCGCAAAGCGGTGTGACGGTAACCGACCACCTGCCCAGCGGGATGGTGCTGCTGAGCGCTCCGAACCGAGCCAACCCTTCCATCAGCGGCGCCGGTTGCAGCGGCTCGGTCGTCGTTGGCGGCAGCGCCACCAGTCCGACCTTCACCTTCGACATGGGCGCAGGCGCGGCGGGTAACCCGGCGATCTGCACCCTGAATTTCTGGGGCATGGTGCCGGCCGACGCCAGCAGCGGCGCGGTGATCAACGAGATTCCGGCCGGTGGCGTGTGCGCCAGCGGTATCTGCAACCACAGTTCGACGTCCGCGCAGTACAGCGTCAGCAGCTCCACTTTGACTGTGGAGAAGGGCTTCGATGCCAGCTCCAGGCCCGAGGGCAGCGCGGCGACCATGACCATCGACCTGGTCAACCTGTCGGCGCAGGCACTGAGCGACGTCAGCCTGCTCGACAACCTGCCGTTGGGCAGCAACAACACGCCGATGCAGGTGGCATTCCCCAGCAACGCCGCCACCACCTGCGGCGGTACTCTGGTTGCGGTGCCGGGCAGCAACGAAGTGCGTCTCACCGGGGCCAGCGTGCCCGCTCGTAGCGGTGACGGCCTGGGCGCGGTCGGCCGCTGCCAGGTGCGGGTGAACGTGGTCGGCGCTGCTGGTCATTACGTCAACTCCCTGCCTGCTGGCGCCGCCAGCGGTGTCGAGCGTTACGCCGATGGCTCGCCCAATCCGGATCGCGTGCAGAGTCCTGGCCCGGTCAATGCCAGCATCGATTTCCTCTCGGCACTGGCGGGCAACAAGACCTTCGTGCCCAACCGCATCCAGCCGGGTGGTCGCTCCACCGTCAGCATCAACCTGAGCAACTCGCAGGCTGGTGTGCTGACCAACGTCAGCATCACCGACGACCTGCCGGCCGGCATGACCGTAGCCAACCCGGCCAACGCCTACTCCACCTGCGATGGTGCGCCGACGATCAATGCCGCGCCTGGCAGCAGTCAGGTGACGCTAAGTGGCGCACGGATTCCCACCGGCAGCTGCGACCTGTTGTTTGACGTTACCGCCACGGGCGGCGGCGACTGGGTCAACAGCATCGCTGCTGGCCAGCTCAAGGCCGACGGTGGCGTGCAGAACGTCACCGCTTTTGGCGCCACCCTGCAGAACGCCAGCGGCGGCGGGGTCAGCGTGACCCTCAACCACGCCACGGCCAGCGTCGCTGCGCCGGGGGCGGTGACCCAACTGACCCTGACCCTGTTCAACAGCGGCAGCCTGGATCTGAGCAACCTGACGCTGGACAGCTTCTTCACCGATGATGGCCTGGTGGGTGGCGCTCCGACCGGCGAGCGTATCGCCGGCGTGCCCAACGTCAGCACCACTTGCCCCGGTGGCGTGGTCAACGCACCGGCCAACGGCAACCGCCTGGCCCTCAGCGGGGCGAGCCTGGCGGCGGGGCAGAGCTGCACCGTCACGGTGGACGTGACCATGGTCAACACCGGCACGGTGACCGCCGTGATCCCGGCGAGCGCGATCAGCACCGACCAGGGCGTCAGCAACGTCGATCCGGCGTCGAGCAGCCTGCAGACCAGCAGCGGCCTTGGCCTGGTCAAGCAGTTCACGCCCAAGGTGATCGCACCAGGTGAGCGTTCACGCCTGCGTATCACTTTCTACAACCCGACCACCCAGCCGATCAGCGACTTGAGCGTGGTCGATACCTATCCGGCTGGCCTGGTCACGGCAAGCCCGGCCAACGTCGTCAACACCTGCCAGGGCAGCGTCAGCAGCAGCTCCGGTCAGGTGAGCCTGAGTGGCGGTCAACTGCCTGCCGGCACGGGCGCGGCTCCGGCTTCGTGCTACGTGGAGATCGACGTGACCGCCAATAGCCAGGGCGAGTACGTCAACACCATTCCCGGCGGCGGCCTTACCGGCAGTGCCGGCGGCAGCCCGGTGACCAACAACGAGGACACCACCGACACCCTGCGCGTCACCTCGCCGCTGACCGTGCACAAGGCCATCGCCACGCGCACGCTGGATGCCGGCAACCCGGCCGGTTTCACCACCGGCACGGCCAATGGTTCGGCCGGTGTGCCGGTGCGCCTCGCCATTCGCCTGGACAACCCCGGCAGCAGCCCGCTGACCGGTCTGGCTTACACTGACACCTTGCCCGACGGCCTGGTCGTGGCCCAGGTGCCCAATGCCAGCAACAGTTGCAGCGGCACGCTGAGCGTCACGCCGTCGGGCACCAGTGTGCGCCTGTCCGGTGGCGCGCTGGCAGGCAACGCCAGCTGCCTGGTCGAGGTGGATGTACTGAGCAACATCGCCGGCACCTATACCAACAGCATCGGTGTCGGTGCGGTGAGCAGTTTCGAAGGCGTGCGCAACGAGGAGCCGACCCGCGCGCGTCTGATCATTTCCAGCCCGCCAAGCGTCAGCAAGCAGTTTGCCCCGGCGGTGATCCCGCCAGGCGGCATCTCGCGCCTGACCATCTTCGTCAACAACCCCAATGCCACGGCGATGACCCTCAGCGCGGCCCTGGTCGACAACCTGCCGACCTTGCCGGGGGCCGTGCGTGTCGCTGCCACACCGAATATCGCTGGCAGTTGCCCGGCTGGCGCCATCACCGCCGCGGCCAACAGCGCCAGCGTGCGCCTGGCCAGCGGCACTGTGGTGCCGGCCGGCGGCTGCACCATCGAGGTGAATGTCACCGCCGATACGGCGGGTGAGCACACCAACATCATCCCGGCCGGCGCCTTGCAGACCGACATGGGCAACAACCCGGAACCGGCCCATGCGCCATTGACGGTCAGCACCCTGGGCTTCATCTCCGGTCGCGTGTATCTGGACAACGACCTGAGTGGCAGCTATTCGGCTGGCACCGACAGCCCACTGGCTGGTGTGGCCATCGAGCTGCGCAGTGGCGCCAGTTGCGCCAGCGGTGCGCCGGTCAGCGGCATCATCGGTCTGATCAACCCGAGCACCACCGATGCCGCTGGCAACTACCTGTTCGCGGGGCTGCCGGCCGGCACCTATTCGGTGTGCCAGGCCAGCCAGCCGGCGGGCACGCTGAACGGCCAACCGGTGGCCGGTGGCATTGTCGCGGTGAACGGCAGCAGCGGTACCGTCGGTACGCCGAGCAACCCGAGCGAGAGCAGCAGCCAGATCGCCGCCATCGTGCTTCAGGGCAACGGCGCCGGTGGTGAGGTCAGCGGTTCGTCCGGCAACGACTTCCCTGAAGTGCGTCCAGCCAGCCTCAGCGGTTCGGTTTTCGTCGACCTCAACAATGATGGCATCCGCCAGAGCGGCGACAGCGGCCTGGCTGGCGTGCCCATCGAGCTGAGCGGTACCGACTGGCTCGGCCGTCCGGTCACGCGCAGCAGCGTCACCGACAGCAATGGGGATTACCGTTTCAACGGCTTGCCGCCGGGTGATTACCGCGTGACCGAGCCGACCCAGCCGGACGGCACCACCAACGGCATCACCCGCGCCGGCAACAGCGACGGCACCACGCCCAGCGTGACGCCGGTGAGCAGCACGCCGAGCATCATCGATGGCGTGCGCCTGAGCCCGGGCTACGTGTCGGAGAACAACGACTTCGGCGAAATCCTCAATGGCCGCGCCATTCACGGCAAGGTGTTCCACGACCGTGATGTGGACGGTGCACCGACCTCCGGCGACAGTGGCCTGGCGGGCCAGCTCATCGAGCTGAGCGGTACCGACGTCAATGGCAACAGCATCACCCGTAGCACCACCAGCGATAGCAACGGCGACTTCAGCTTCACCGGCCTGCCGCCGGGCACCTACACCCTGGTGCAGCCGAACCAGCCCAACGGCCTGATCAATGGTTCGACCACGGCCGGTACGGCAGGTGGTGTGGTCAGCGAGACACCGAGCACCATCACTGGCATCGACCTGAGTGGTACCGCGCTGTCGGTGGACAACTGGTTTGCCGAGGTGTCCATCCCGTCGCTGTCCGGCACCGTGTGGATCGACAGCAACCATGACCGCATCCGTGATCCGGGCGAGACCGTGTTGCCCGGTTGGACCGTCGAGCTGCTGCAGCACGGCACGGTGGTCGCCACCACCACGTCCGACAGCAACGGCGCCTATGCCTTCAACGACCTGACGCCGGGTAACGGCTACGAAGTGCGCTTCCGCCATCCGGATTCCGGCACGCTGTTCGGCCGTCCGGTGCCGAACGAGCAGGGGGTTGGCTACACCCCCGGCACCACAGGCCCCGGCAACCCCGCTGGGGCCGACAACACGGGCGGCACCCTCGATGGCATCACCATCAGTCATGGTCGCAACGTGGTCGAGCACAGCCTGCCGATCGACCCGTCCGGTGTGGTGTACGACGCCATCAGCCGGCAGCCGGTGCGCGGCGCCGTGGTCAGCATCAGCGGCCCGCCCGGTTTCTCCGCTGCCAACGTGCTGGGCGGCTCGCTGAGCCAGACCACCGGCAACGATGGCCTGTATCAGTTCCTGCTACTGGCAGGCGCGCCAGCGGGTACCTACACCCTGACCGTGACCGCACCGGCGGGTTACCTGCCGGCACCGTCGGCACTGATTCCGGCCTGTACCAATACCCTGCCGGTCACGGCGGTGCCCGACCCGGCACTGGTGCAGAACAGCAACCTGGCGCCGGCCGAGTCGGTGACCCTGCATGACCCGGCCACCTGCCCGGCGAGCAGCGCCGGCCTGGCCGGCGGTGCCGGCAGCACGCAGTACTACTTCAGCTTCGTGCTCGACGGCAGCAGCGCCGACCTGGTCAACAACCACATCCCGCTCGATCCGGTGATGGGCGGTGCGATCGTCATGACCAAGGTGTCGCCCAAGGTCAACGTCACCCGTGGTGAGCTGGTGCCCTATGTACTGACTGCGCGCAACACCCTGGGCACCTCGCTGGCCGATGTCGCCATCGAGGATCAGATTCCACCGGGCTTCCAGTACGTGAAAGGTTCGGCGCAGGTCGATGGCCTGCCGCAGGAGCCGGAAATGGAAGGGCGCCGTCTGCGCTGGCCGCCACGCACCCTGGTCGGTGGCCAGGTGGTGACCGTCAAGCTGCTGCTGGTGGTCGGTTCCGGCGTCGGTTTCAACGAGTACGTCAACCAGACCTGGGCGCTCAACCTGGCGGTCGGCACGCGTGTGTCGAACGTCGCCAGCGCCACCGTGCGCGTGGTCGCCGACCCGACCTTCGACTGCTCCGACCTGATCGGCAAGGTCTTCGACGACAAGAACCGCAACGGCTACCAGGACGAAGGCGAGCCCGGCCTGCCCGGCGTACGTCTGGCCACGCCGCGTGGCTGGCTGGTGACCACCGATGCCCATGGCCGCTACCACATCGCCTGTGCCGACGTGCCCGGTGATCTGCGTGGCAGCAACTTCATCCTCAAGGTCGACGAACGCACTCTGCCGAGCGGCTACCGCATCGTCACCGAGAACCCGCGCGTGGTGCGCATGACCCAGGGCCGCCTGGTCAAGGCCAACTTCGGCGCCAGCATCCATCGCGTGGTGCGCCTGGATCTGACCGGTGATGCCTTCGCCGGCGAGCGCCTGAGCGCGGACTACCTGGCACGCATGGATGAGGTACTGGCCGCGCTGTACGCCGAACCGTCGATCCTGCGGATCGCCTACCACCTGCCGCTGGGTGGCGATGCCGAGCAGGCCCGTGCACGGATTGGCCATGTCAGGGATTTGATCAAGGAACGTTGGGAGCCCCGCGAGTGCTGTTACGACCTGCAACTGGAAGAAGAAATCGTACCGGCGACCGAAAGCGTGGAGGTGATCCGATGAGCATGCGCAAACTGCTGGCGTGCACCGTCGCCGCCATGAGCCTGAACCCGCTGGCGGCCGCCGTGGCCCAGGCCAGCGAACGCTGTGAAGTTGGCCAGGGTTGCGGCCTGCAAGGCCCGCGTGGGGCGATGGAAGACGAGTCGCTGCTGCAGCGCCGGCCTTTCACTCCCGGCGGCCTGCCGGCCCTGCCGCACAATGCCGAGCGTGAGTTGCCGCGTGAGAAGCTCATTCTCTGGCAATACGAAGGTGCGCTCGGCGAGCGCGAACACCTGCTGGAAGTCGGCGAGGAAACCATCGACACTGTGGCCTTGCGCGACGGCCTGCCGGTGGTGCGTTTCGCCTCGGGCCGCTCGGCGGTGCCGGATACCGACAGCGATGCCCTGGCCAGGCTGATGCAGCGCCTGGGCGACAAGCGCAACCTGCGCCTGCGTCTGATCGGCCATACCGACCCGCAGCACCTGTCGGAACGCACCCGTGCCATCTACCAGGACAACCTCGGTCTGGGCTTGCAGCGGGCCAAGGAAGTCGGTGCGATCTTCCGTGAGCGCCTGAACCTGCGCCCAGAGCAACTGATGTTCGACAGCCGCGGGCCGAGCGAGCCGCTGGTGCAGGGCGACAGCCCCGAAGCCTGGGCCACCAACCGCCGTGTGGAAGTGGAAATCTGGTACGACGAATCCATCGTCAGCACGCCGGCCAAACCGCAGGAGTGCGCGCCCGGTAGCGTCTCCGGCGAAGGTGTTGCACCGTTTCGCCTGAGCATCGACGGCCAGCCGCAGGGCGGCCAGGCCGCTGGCAGTGCCGATACCCAGCGCTGCGTGGATGTGGCCCTGGCGCGTGACCTGCTGCAGGTGCGCTACGACAACCTGTCGGCCAAGCCGCGCCTGAACCTGACCTCCAGCGCGCGCCTGGCGCGTGTCGGCCAGCCGCTGAGCTTCCGTGGTTCGAGCAACTACCTGCACTGGATCGACCGCGCCGAAGTGCGCATCGTCGGCAAGAAGCGCCTGTTCGGTGAGCCAGAGCTGCTGGAAACCCTCAAGCTCGACGAACAACTGCAAGGCCAGTGGACGCCGTCCGCCAGCTTGCCGGAGCGCGTCTATTACCAACTACGGGTCTATGACGCCGAAGGCCGCTACGATGAGACCAGCCCACAACTGATCAACGTTGCCCGTGGCCAGCGCGAAGCCGAGGAAGAGGCCGACAGCGAGGCCAATCTGCTGGCCGGCTACGACGGCAATCGCCTGGAGCGGCACAGCATCCCGGTGGCCGGCGGCACCGTGACCATCAATGGCAAGCAGGTGCGCGAAGGGCAGCACGTGTTCGTCATGGGCAAGCCGGTGCCGGTCGATGGCAACGGCAGCTTCGCCAGTGCGCAGATCATCCCGCGCGGCCTGCACACCGTGGAGGTGGCGGTGCTCGACGGGCAGGGCAAGGGGCGCATCTACCGCCGCGACCTGCGCCTGCCGCAGCAGGACTGGTTCACCGTGGCCATCGCCGACTTCACCGTCGGCCAGCAGAACACCAGCGGCCCGGCTAGCCTGGTCACTGGTGAGGATCGCTACTACGACGACAAGCTCTACGCCGATGGCCGCCTGGCCTTCTACAGCAAGGGCAAGATCGACGGCAAATACACCGTCACTGCCAGCGTCGACACTGGCGAGGAGCCAGCGGACAGCCTGTTCAGCAACTTCAACGAGAAGGATCCGCGCGAGTTCCTGCGTCGTCTCGACAACGAGGCCGACAAGGGCTGGACCACCTTTGGCGACGACTCGACGCTGATCGAGGATGCGCCGACGCGCGGCAAGTTCTACGTGCGGGTCGAGGACGAGAAGTCTCACGCCCTGTGGGGTAACTTCCGCCAGCAGATTCGCGACACCGAGCTGGCGCAGGTCGACCGCAGCCTCTACGGCGCCCAGGCCCGCTATCGCAGCGACGGTTTCACCAGCTTCGGCGAACGCCGCCTGCAGGTCGAGGGCTTCGCCGCCGAGCCTGGCACCGCCTCGGCCCGTGAGGACTTCCGCGGTACCGGTGGCTCGCTCTACTACCTGCGCCACCAGGATCTCACCGTGGGCAGCGAGCGTGTGCGCATCGAGGTGCGCGACAAGGATTCCGGCCTGGTGCTGCAGAGCCAGGATCTGGTCGCCGGTATCGACTACGAGATCAACGCCATGCAGGGCCGGGTGATTCTCAGCCAACCGCTGTCGGCCAACGCCGATGGCAGTGGCCTGATCCGCTCCGGTGGCAGCCTGTCCGGGCATCCGGCGTTCCTGGTGGTTGGCTACGAATACTCGCCAGGGCTGGATCGCCTCGACGACCTGGCCTACGGTGGTCGCGTCGCTTATTGGGCCAACGACAAGGTGCGCATCGGCGTCACCGGCAGTCAGCAGCAACAGACCGGTCGCGAAGACCAGACCCTGGGCGGCGGCGACCTGCTGTTGCGTCACAGCGAGGGCACCTGGTTGAAGGTCGAGTCGGCGCAGAGCCGTGGTGACAGCCTCGATCAGCGTTTTTCCTATGACGGTGGTTTCGGCTTTGGCGAGCAGATCGCCGGCACCGATTCGCGCGCCCGTGCCAATCGCCTGGAAACCGCGTTCGACCTGCGTGACGTGGTCACCGATGCCGAAGGGCGCGGCACCTTCTACTACGAGAGCCGCGACGCCGGCTTCGCTGCGCCGGGGCGTCTCACCGACCTGGCCACCGATCAGGTGGGCGGCAGCTACACCGCACCGCTTGGCGAGAAGACCGAGGTGACCCTAAAGGGTGACCAGACGGACGAGGAGGGCGGCCGTTCGCGGCGTGCGGTCGAAGGCATCATCGCCTACGACCTGAGCGAGGCCTGGCGCCTCTCCGCCGGGCTGCGCAACGATCGGCAGACCTACGGTGGCGCCTACCGCAGTCTCTACACCGGCACCTACGCCGGTTACGACAACGGTGAACGTGACGAGGGCGAGCGCAACGACGCCATCCTCCAGGCGCTGTACCACGAGGCTGATGACTGGTCGCTGTACGGCTTCACCCAAGGCACCGTCAGCCGCGACGCTGGTCGTCAGGCCAACAACCGCCTCGGCGTGGGTGGCGACTATCGCCTCAACGAGCGCACCTCGCTCAATGGCGAACTGTCCGGTGGCAACCTCGGTCTGGGCGCCAAGGGCGGGATCAACTACGACGCCTCCGAGCGCACCAACCTGTACCTCAACTACCAGCTCGACAGCGACCGTGGCGACGATGGTTTCGCCAGCCGCAGTGGCCTGGTGGGTACCGGTCGCACCGGGCAACTGGTATCCGGTGCCCGTTCGCGCTGGACCGACAGCACCAGCGTGTACGCCGAGCAGCGCATGCAGCATGGCGAGCAGGCCGGTCTGATTCAGGGCTACGGTCTGGACTTCGCCCCGGACGAGTTCTGGAGCTACGGCCTGAGTACCGAGTTCGGCACCTTCAACAGCGAGACCGAATACGAACTCAAGCGCCGTGCCTATGGGGCCAAGATCGGTTACAGCAATGGCGACCTGCGTTACGCCAGCCGCCTGGAGTACCGCCAGGATCGCAGCCAGGTGCAGGATCTGTCCGTGTGGCTGATGCGCAACAACCTCAGCTATCAGGTCAACCCGGACTGGCGCTTCCTCGGCCGCCTGGACTTCTCGGTGGGCGACTCCGACCGTGGCGACTACTTCGACGGCGACTTCGTCGAGGCCTCGCTCGGCTACGCCTACCGCCCGGTGTTCAACGACCGCCTCAACCTGCTGGCCAAGTACACCTACCTGTCGGATCTGCCACCGCCAGATCAGGTGTCCACCGCCACCGGCACCAGCGTCGACTACGCCCAGCGCAGCCACGTGTTCGCCATCGATGGCATCTACGACCTCAACGAACGCTGGAGCGTCGGCGGCAAGTACGCCTACCGCCTCAGTGAATTGCGCATGAGCCGCGATACTTCGGCCGACTGGTTCAACAGCCGCGGCCAGCTCTATGCGGCGCGGGTCGACTGGCACGTGGTGAAGAAGTGGGATCTGATGGTCGAACTGCGCCGCCGTGAGGAATCACAGGCGCGCGACAGCAAGAACGGCGCGCTGGTAGGCGTCTACCGGCACTTCGGCAATCACTTCAAGGCCGGTGTGGGCTACAACTTCAGTGACTTCAGCGATGACCTGACCGACCTGTCGTACCGCAGCCAGGGCTGGTTCTTCAACGCCATCGGCAAGTACTGACCCCCCCCCCCCGGAAACGACAACGCCACGCATAAGCGTGGCGTTGTCGTTATGGGCGGCCGAGCCGTTGTCACCAAGGCAGGGGCTGTCCGTCATAGGCGTGAAAGCTGCCGCTGTGCTGCGGGCCGAGCCTGTCGATCACCTGCAGCATCTGAGTCGCAGCCAGTTCGGCTGGGCGCGCGGCAGTCGCTCCGCGAAAGGGTTGTGACAAGGGGGATATCACCGTACCGGGATGCAGGCTGAGCAGGCGTGCCTTGGGTTTGCTGCGCGCCAGTTCGATGGCGGCGGTCTTGATCAGCATGTTCAGCGCCGCCTTGGACGCGCGGTAGGCATACCAGCCGCCCAGGCGGTTGTCGCCGATGCTGCCGACCTTGGCCGAAAGCATGGCCATGGCCCCCTGTTTGTCGAGCAGCGGCAGGAAGTGGCGCAGCACCAGGGCAGGGCCCAGGGCATTGACCTGAAATACCGCCTGCAAGGCATCGGCTTCGATGGCGTTGAGGCTCTTCTCCGGGGCGATGCCAGGACGATGCAACAACCCGGCTGTATGCAGAATCAGCTGGAAAGGGCCCGCGTCGGCCAGTGCTTGCGCGGCGGCGGCGATACTGGACGGGTCTTCCAGATCGAGTGCAGGCATGCTGCCACGGCTCAGTTCATGCACGCTGGCGCAGTGGGTATCGGCGCGAAGCAATTGGCAGAAGGCCTGGCCAAGCGTGCCACTGGCGCCGATCACCAGCGCCTTGTAGCCGCTGCCCAGACTGGTCAACGTCATGGTTGCGCGGCACCGCGGCGGAAGAACAGCGTCACCTGGCCCAGCTCGATGCCGAACTTGCTCATGCTCGAACGGTTGATCAGGGTGTCGTCGTCCATCAGGTACATCCAGTCGTCGAAGTAGACGACATAGGTGCTGTCATCCACCGGCAGGTTGAGGTGGTAGCGCCAGCGCAGGGCATTACCGGCCACTTCACCGATGGCTTCGCCGACCACGTCGTCGGCGGTGCCGATCCAGCGTCCGGAGCTGTCAGGCGTCAGCGTCCAGACCCGGCGCTGGCGGGTGCCGTCGCTGTACAGGAAACGCTCGTCGAGGATCAGCTTGTCGCCGTCGCGGCGACTGCTGATGTCGACGTGGAAACGCTTGATCACTTCACCGGAGCGATCCTGGAACATGCCCCAGGCCTGTACCGGCCCGGCGAAGAAGGTAGGCAGGTCGAGCGCCGGTTTCTCGTTGGCGTAACGCTCGACCGGTACCTGGCCGCAGCTGATCAGCATCAGGCTGGCCAGCACAATCAACAGGGTTTTCATGCAATACCTCATGGGTTAAGGCCTAGCAGCGCGGCGCGCAGTTTCGGGCTGCGGGTCTGTGGGTCGAGCCAGATTGAGAAGAAGGCGCGGGCGAATTCCGGGTCGTCGATGACGTGCTGCAACTTGCCGTCGACGTAGAACCGGCACCCTTCATCGGGCAGGAACACGCCCGTGATACGGGTGCCATCCTGCACATCGACGAAGGCCTGGCGCATCTGCTGCGTCCAGTCCTGTTGCTGCTCGCGGTCTAGCGGTTCGCCGTTGATCCGACGAATCTCATCGAGGCTGGTATCGACCAGGGTTTCCCGGCTGATGCTGCGCCGGTAGGTGAGTTCCAGCGCGAAGGGCTGCGAGAAATCCACGCGCCGCTGCGGACTCCACAGCTTGGCGTTGTACACCGAGAAGCCGAACCAGCTGAAATCGCCGCTGCCGATCAGGCTGGCCTGCGGCAGTCGTTCACGCCAACCGCTTTGGGTGTTGGCCAACACGGGCAAGCTGGCCAGCAGCAGAACCAGCAGCACGGCTGGGCGCAGAGGAGGTCGCAATGGTGCTGCCATGGTCGTTCCCTCTGGTTCGGCTGGCGTGAGCCGCGCCCAGCCGTTGGCTCGGATACCCGGCGGCTGCGGGCATGCAATAAAAAAATCCGGCAACCAAAGAGGGGAGAAGAGTGTTACCGGATTGCGCAGCTTGTCGACAGGGTTCGTTGTCGTCTTGAGCAGACCTGGAGAGGCTTGCACGAGCGTTGTACGAACCGCCTTGCTATCCAATATATGTACAAATAACTAACTTGTACAGATTTTGTATAGGTGTTTCGGATTCGAGAAAGAATTCCACGCGCTTCTACGAGCGCCTGACTCAGGTGGTGTGGATCAGGGCGCCTGCAATGCCTCGACTAGGAGGCACTGCTGGGAGGTGGAAGAGGAGTCACCAGGGCAGTGACTGGCCCCGGTAATCGAGAAAGGCGCACTGACGTCGGCCCAATTGCTGGGTGATCACTTCACGCAGGCCACTGGCGCTCTGTTCCACACTCAGGGGGGCGCTGTCTCCGCCCATGTCGGTGCGCACCCAGCCGGGATGCAGCGCCAGCAGGCTCCAGGGCAGCTCTGGCAATTGCGCCTGCCAACTGCGCAGCAGGCTATTCAAGGCCGCCTTGCTGGCACCGTACAGCGGCATATTGGCGGCGAGCGCCAGTTCTACGCTGGCCATCTGTGAACTCATGCAGGCAATCACGCCGCCGTCGACCACATGCCCGGCCAGCTGTTGAGCCAGGCGGATTGGCGCGACGGCGTTGGCCAGGAACAGCTGGCCGATGTCCGTGACCTCGGCCTGGCGCGGATCCTGATGGGCGGGGCCATAGACCCCGGCATTGAACAGCGCACAGTCCAGGCGCTGGCCGTTCAGGGCCGCGTCGATGGTGCAGGCGGCGTCGAGTCGGTTGAGGTCGCAGGTGATCACCTGCAGGTCATTCGCGTACTGGGTGCGCAGCGCCTCCAACAGGCTGGCCGGGCGCAATTCACGAACCACCGCATGCACCTGCCAGCCGGCTTCGAGGAAGGCGCGCACCAGGCCGAGGCCCAGTCCGCGCGAGGCACCGCCAATCAGGATCTGGCGTTTCACGGCCACTGCATCTCTCCTTTGAGCACCTTGGCGCTCAGCTCCAGGCTGCTGTCATCGTGCAGCTGAGGATAGCGCGCCTTCATTGCGGCGATCAGCGCCTGGCTGTCCTTGGCCTTGGGCAGTTCCTGCTGCACCGCCAGCAGGTAATCGCGGGTGAAATGCAGGTCGCCCAGGTTCATCGCCGGTTCGCCCAGGTAGTGGCCTGGCACCAGGGTGGTCGGTTGCAGGGCTTCGAGTTCGTCCAGCGACTTCAGCCAGCTCTGCCGTGCCTCGGCGCTTTGCGCGTCGGCGACCCACAAATGGATATTGGCGCTGGTCAGCACTCCGCCGACCACGGTCTTGATGCTGGGAACCCACAGGCTGGTGTGCTGCGGATCGTGGCCGACCACTTCGATGCGCTGGCCTTCCAGCTCCAACTGATTGCCTTGCAGGGCTTCAGGCACCAGGGTGCGAGCTGGCGCGCTGTCTTTCAGGATCGGGCCCCAGTAGGCCAGCTTGGGCGCACGGGTTTTCTCGATGTAGGCAACGGTGGCCGGCGTGGCTAGCACCTTGGCTTCGGGATAGGCGCGAGTCAGCACATCGAGACCGAAGTAGAAGTCCGGGTCGCCATGGCTGATGAAGATGGTGGTCAGGCGCTTGCCACTGGCGCGAATGCGTTCGACCAGCGCCTGGGCTTCGCGATTGGAGAACTGTGCATCCACCAGGATGACGTCCTTCTCGCCACTGATCAGGGTCGAACTGACCGGGAAAACGGCGGTTTCGCGCGGGTTGTAGGTATCCAGCGTCAGCGGTTGGGCGAGGGCGCCGCCAGCAGCGGCGAGCAGGCCGAGGCTGGCGATGAAACGGGTGGCGAGGGACATGGCGAACTCCAGGCAGGTAAGGTGCGGCGCATCTTATGTGCTATATGGCGAACGAAAAGCCTCGTAAACTGGCCGTGTTTGTTGCATGAATCGGGCGAATTATGGATCGACTGACAGCAGCACGAGTCTTTGTCGAGGTGCTGGAACGGGGTAGTCAGACGGCTGCTGCCGAGGCGCTGGATATGTCGCGGGCGATGGTTTCACGTTATCTCGCCGAGCTGGAAACCTGGGCTGGCGTGCGCCTGCTGCATCGCAGCACGCGACGCCTGAGCCTGACCGCCGCGGGCGAGCAGATGTTGCCGCAGTGCCGCGAGATGCTGGCGTTGGCCGAGCGCATGCAGGCACTCGGTCAGGGCGTGGATGACACGCCGCGCGGCACCTTGCGCATCACCTGTAGCCAGTCCTTTGCCCAGGCCTGGTTGGTGCATACGCTGCAGGCCTTCACCGAGCGTTATCCGCAGGTCAACGTCGACCTGCTGGTGGGCAGCGAGGCGGTCAACCTGGTGGAGGCGCGTATCGACCTGGCGCTGCGCATTACCAACCAGCTCGACCCCAATCTGATCGCTCGACGCCTGGCGGTATGCCGATCTGTGGTCTGCGCCAGTCCGGACTATCTGGTGCGGCACGGCGCGCCGCAGCGCCCGGAGGATCTGGCTCGGCACAATTGCCTGGCCTATGCCTATTTCGGTCGCAGCTTGTGGGAGTTCGAGCACCAGGGCGAGGTGAGTGCCGTGTCGGTTGCCGGCAGTCTCAGTGCCAACGAGTCGATGGTGCTGCTGGAGGCGACCCTGGCCGGCGCCGGCATCAGTCTGCAGCCGCTCTACTCGGTGGCAGGTTTGTTGAGCGAAGGGCGTCTGGTGCGTTTGCTGGCGGATTACCGGCCGCCGGAGCTTGGCATCCATGCGCTGTACGGCACGCGTCGGCAGATGATGCCGGCGATGCGCCTGTTGCTCGATTTCATCGCCGAGCGCCTGGCGAGCGAGGCGCACTGGCAACATTAAAAGCTGCTTGCATTTGGCCAGCTGTCTCCGAGAATGGAGAGATCGGACAAGGATTTCTCCATGCCAGCACTCCCTACCTTCGACAAGCGCGTTCGCCAACTCTGGCATGGTGCGGATCTGGCCCTGGTCGGTCAGCGTCGCGAGCGTCGTATGCGCATGCTGGCGAGCCTGGTCATGATCGTGATGGGGCTGCTCTGGGGGCTGTTCTTTTCTTCTCGGGGATACTGGGCCATCGTCGTCATGGATGTGACGATTGTCCTCAGCGGCCTGGCGGTGTTCGGCCTGACCTTGCGTAACCAGGCGCGTGGCGCCAATCTGATCCTGTTCGGCGCTCTGACGCTGATCGTGGTGCTCTCTACGCTGCTGCTCGATCCGCCCACGCTCACCGCGCCACGCGCCACTCATCTGTATCTGCTGCCAATCGCCGTAGGGGCCTTGATGGCTTTTCGCGATGAGCCGCTGTGGTTGCGCTACGGCGTTTCTTTGTTCAGTTTGCTGCTGTTCGTCGCGCTGGCCGCCTCCAACTGGCGACCTACCGATTTCTATGCCTTGCCGGACGATGTGCGGGTGGTCGGCTCCTGGGTACAGGGACTGGTGGCCATGGCGCTGTTCTTTCTCCTGTTGCACATCCTGCAGAGCGACACTGCCGAGCGTTCTGAGCTGGATCGGGATTTGCGCGCGGCCGTTCGCGAGCAGCAGTTCGTGTTGTATTACCAACCGCAGCTCAACGACGCCAACCGGGTGATCGGCGCCGAGTTGCTGATTCGCTGGCAGCATCCTCAGCGCGGACTGCTGGCACCGGGCGAGTTCATCGACCATGCCGAGAACACCGGGCTGATCATCCCCATCGGCCAATGGGTGCTGGAACAGACTGCCGCACGACTGCGGCAATGGAAGGATGATCCGCTCTTTGGTGATGTAGGGCTGGCGGTGAACATCAGCCAGAAGCAGTTCTCACAGACCAGTTTCGTTGCCGAAATTCTCGGTTTGATCGAGCGCCATGGCATCGATGCGCAGCGCCTGGAACTGGAACTGACCGAAACCCTGATTGTCCGCGACATGGAAGACCTCACGCGCAAGATGACGGCACTGGTCGAGCATGGCGTGCGTTTCTCGCTGGATGACTTCGGCACCGGGTTTTCCTCCCTCAGCCATCTCAAGCGGCTGCCATTGAGCAAACTCAAGATCGACCGTTCGTTCATCTTCGATGTGCTCACCGATGCCAACAGCGAAACCATCGTGCGCACGGTGATCGCTCTTGGCCAGAGCATGGGCATGACGGTGATCGCCGAGGGTGTGGAAACCGAGGCGCAGCGGCGCTTTCTGGCCGACAACGGCTGCAGCCAGTTCCAGGGTTACCTGCTCGGTCGGCCGATGCCGCTGGCGGACTTCTGCGTCTTCGTGCAGCGTCACAACGCCTGAGAACCTGTTCACGATCTGCTGCGCGTCGGCCATGCTGCGTTGAAACCACGCTCAAAATGCTCATTTACAACTCGTAAAGTCGAACGCGACTCCGAGCGTTTTTCGCCTGGTTTCGCCTTGTCTGGCTCTAGCTCGCGAGATCGTGAACAGGTTCTGAGACGACGCTCCGTCCATCCACCATCTCCAGCTTCGAGTGAACTCCAAGCAAGCGAGCAATGTCTGTCTGCTGTCGGCCTGTACCGGCAGGAATAGATGGCTATTGGCCGCTAGCGTGGCGTCTTCGTCGCGGATTCTGCCTGGATCGTGCTTGAGCATGCGCTCGTGCGTGTGGCCGGCATCGTTCATCCCGTTCGCCGGGTTCGTCTGACTGCCACGTGAAGATCGCCCCATGTTTTTATCTCGTCATGCTCCATTCCAACCCCGCATTCTCGGTGCCTGCCTGCTGCTTGGCGGCCTGCTCGGCGGCGCTCAGCCAGCGCTGGCCGAAGAGCCCGCCAGTAACCAGCGTTGGGTCAGCGACAGCCTCAATACCTATGTGCGCAGTGGCCCCACCGACGGCTACCGTATCGTCGGCACCCTGGTTTCCGGGGAGAAAGTGGAGCTGTTGCGCACCCAGGGCGACTACAGCCAGGTACGCAGCGCCAGTGGCAGCACGGTGTGGATTCCCAGCCGCGACCTGCAGTCGGTGCCCGGCCAGGCCGAGCGCCTGCCGCAACTGGAACAGAAAGTCGCCGATCTCACCGCCGAGTTGAAAGGCATCGACGATGCCTGGAAGGCTCGCGTGCAAGGCATGCAGGAAACCCTGGACACGCGCAAGAACCTGATCGACGAGCTGCAGGCCGCGCGCGGTGCGCTGGACGCCGAGCTGACCACCACCCGTTCGCAACTGCGCGATGCCCAGGCGCAATTGGGTGAGGAACAGCAGCAGGTGCTGATGCGCTACATGGCCTATGGCGGCAGTATCGCCGGCGCTGGGCTGCTGCTTGGCCTGATCCTGCCGACCATGCTGCGGGTCAAGCGCAAGCGCAGCGACCAGTGGGTCTGAGTTCTCAGAGCCTGTTCAAAGTCTCGCGAGCTAGAGCCAGGCAATACCGATGGCGGCCCCGCGAATCGAGCGAAGAACGCTCGGAGTCGCGTTCGACTTTACGAGCTGTAAATGAGCATTCTGACCGGGCTGGCGTTCCAGCTTGATTTCAACACTGCATGGCCGACGCGCAGCAGACTTTGAACACGCTCTCAGAACTCCTGCCGCCCCTGATGCTCGCAGTCTCCGCTGCAGGTGCCGGGGCAGGCGCAGCCGCGAGTGCTGCGCCCGGTATCGCGTTCGACCCGCCGGGCCACTTCGGGATCGTCGGCGAATGGCAGCATGGTGGCCTCGTCGAGGTCACGCTGGCTGCCACGGCCGAGGCTCAGTTGCACGCCGAGGAAGAACACCGCCAGGGCGATCATCCACCAGGCTTCAGCTGGCATGAGCGGCCTCTGCGGCATCGTGCGATTCGGTGGCTGGGCGGCGCAGGGTCAGCCAGGTATTGAGCGCCATCAGCAGCATGCCGGCGAGGAAGCACAGGCCGCCGACCAGGCGCACCACGAAGCCGGGGTGACTGGCTTCCAGCGCCTCGACGAAGGAGTAGGTGAGGGTGCCGTCCTCGTTGACTGCGCGCCACATCAGACCCTGGGTGATGCCGTTGACCCACATCGAGGCGATGTACAGCACGGTGCCGATGGTGGCCAGCCAGAAGTGCGCGTTGATCATCCCGGTGCTGTACATGCCGTCGCGGCCGAAGACTTTCGGGATCAGGTGATAGAGCGAGCCGAAGGTGATCATCGCCACCCAGCCTAGCGCGCCGGCATGTACGTGGCCGATGGTCCAGTCGGTGTAGTGCGACAGGGCGTTGACGGTCTTGATCGCCATCATCGGGCCTTCGAAGGTGCTCATGCCGTAGAACGCCAGCGACACCACCAGAAAGCGCAGGATCGGGTCGGTGCGCAGCAGGTGCCAGGCGCCTGACAGCGTCATCATGCCGTTGACCATGCCGCCCCAGCTTGGCGCCAGGAGGATGATCGACATCACCATGCCGAGCGACTGTGCCCAATCGGGCAGGGCGGTGTAGTGCAGGTGGTGCGGGCCGGCCCAGATGTACAGGGTGATCAGCGCCCAGAAGTGGACGATGGAAAGGCGGTAGGAATACACCGGCCGGTTCACCTGCTTGGGTACGAAGTAATACATCATCCCGAGGAAACCGGTGGTGAGGAAGAAGCCCACCGCGTTGTGCCCGTACCACCACTGCACCATGGCGTCGGTGGCGCCGGAATACACCGAATAGGACTTGAACCAGCTCACCGGGATCGACAGGTGGTTGACCACGTGGAGGATGGCGATGACCAGGATGAAGGCGCCGAAGAACCAGTTGCCGACGTAGATGTGGCGCGTCTTGCGCTGCGTCAGTGTGGTGAAGAAGACGATGCCGTAGGCGACCCAGACGATGGCCATCCACACCGCGCCGGTGAATTCGATCTCGGCGTATTCCTTGGTGGTGGTCAGGCCCATGGGCAGGGTCACCAGCATGATCAGGATGGTCGCCTGCCAGCCCCAGAAGGTGAACGCAGCCAGTTTGTCGGAGAACAGTCGCGTCTGGCAGGTGCGCTGTACCGCATAGTAGCTGGCGGCGAACTGCGCGCTGCCGGCGAAGCCGAAGATCACCAGGCTGGTATGCAGTGGGCGCAGGCGGCCGAAACTCAGCCAGGGCGTGTCGAAATTGAGCTCCGGCCAGACCAGCTGGGCGGCGATGAACACGCCGTTGCACATGCCCACCACGCCCCAGAATATGGTCATGATGGTGAATTGGCGAACGACCTTGTAGTTGTAGGCCGGATGGGGAACAGCAGAATGCATCGCGGTAACCTTCCATACAGTAATGCGGGCGCAGCCGCGCGAATGGCGAAACTGTAGGGAGGCTGGGGAAAACAAAACAGACTCAGAAACTGCTGTCTGATGCGTATCAGATGGAGCGGCGAGTGACGCGCGCCTTGTCCGGCGCGCGCTTTCAGTGCTCAGGCCTGGGCGGTCAGGTGACGGGCAATGCCCTTCTTCAGCGGCAGCAGGCCCTGCGCCACACGTAGGCCGGCACCGCGCAGCAGGCGGGCAGGCAGGTGGTCGTTGGTGTACAGCTCCACCAGCAGGTTGGTGGCCTGATACAGCGGCCAGGTGGCCAGACGCAGCTGACGTTCGTAGCGGGCCAGCGGGGCGACTGCGCCGATGTCCTGATGCTTGGCATGGGCAGCCAGCAGTGCGTCGCTGAGCAGTTGCACACCAATCAGGCCGAAGTTGAAGCCATGCGCGGTGACCGGGTGCATGCCCACGGCGGCATCGCCGAGCAGGGCGCAGCGGTTGCCGACCATACGCCGCGCGTAAGCACCCACCAGCGGGTAGGCGTGGCGGCTGCTGACCAGTTGCATGGCGCCCAGACGGCGGTCGAAGCGTTGCTCCATCTCGCGAGCGAAGCTGGCTTCGTCCAGCTTCTGCAAGCGCTCGATCTCGCGTGGCGGCAGGGTCAGCACGGTGGACGACTGGCTGCCATTGAGCGGCAGCAGGGCGAGTGTCTGGCCATAGCCGAACCACTCCCAGGCCACCTGCTGGTGATCCTCTTCATGCTGCATGCGGCACACCAGCATGGTTTTGCCGAAGTCCTTGAGCTGCGCGCCGATGCCGAGTTGGCGACGGGTCTCCGAGAAGCGGCTGTCGGCGGCGACCAGCAGGCGTGGTTGCAGCACCTGGCCGTCCTGCAGCACCAGTTTCACCTCGCTCTCGCTCTGCTGAATGGCATGAATACGGGTGTCACACAGCAGTTGCACGTCGGCGCACTCGCTGACGGCCTGATAGGCGGCGCGGCGAATCGCCTGGTTGGCCACCAGATGGCCGAGGCGCTCGGCGCCGGCCTGTTCGGCGCGGATCTTCAGGGCGAACAGCGAGGGGCCGTTGAATACCTGGGCATCACGCAGCACGGCGATGTCTTCGGTAGGTAAGCGTGGCCACAGCCCGAGGCGTTCTAGCAGCGCCTGCGAGCCATGGGTCAGGGCGATCTCGCGACCGTCGAAGGCCGGTTCCGCCAGGGCCTGCTCGGCCTGGCGCTCCAGCATCACGATGGACAGGCCTTGCCCAGACAGGGCGCGCGCCAGGCATAGGCCGGCGGGGCCGGCGCCGACGATGACGACATCGGGTGACATGCTGCTCTCCTTGCGAACTCGGGAAAGCCCGAGTCTAGGGCGGGGAGCGGTGGCAGATATTGTCCGGGATCATGCCGGGAGTGCGGGTGTTGATTTCGGTGCGCACAGCGCACCCTACGCGGTAGGCATAGTCGCGGAGGATTGTAGGGTGCGCAGCGCGCACCAGCCGTCGGACGCTTTCAGCGGCGTAGCCCGGATGCAATCCGGGAAAACTCCTTCTCCTGCCACGGATTTCATCCGGGCTACAACAAGCCCGCCACCAGGCGCCCGAGCACTTCCATGGCCTGCTCGTTGCGCGGGTTCCAGGGGTGGCCGTAGTTCAGCCGTGCGCAGTGACGGAAGCCCTGGCTGGCGGAGAAGATCGGCCCCGGCGCCAGGCTGATACCCTGTGCCAGCGCCAGGCGCAGCAGTTGCAGCGAATCCAGGCGCTCGGGAAATTCGAACCAGAGGAAGTATCCGCCTGCCGGTCGCGTCACCCGTGTGCTGGCCGGAAAGTGCCGGGCTGCCGAGGCGAGCATGGCGCTCTGCTGCATTTCCAGGGCGTGGCGCAGCTTGCGCAGGTGGCGGTCGTAACCGCCGTGCTGCAGGTAGTCAGCCAAGGCCGCCTGGGCCGGCACCGACGGCGAGATGGTGGTCATCAGCTTGAGCCGGGCGATCTGCTCGGCATAGCGGCCGCCGGCCACCCAACCGATGCGATAGCCCGGAGCCAGGCTCTTGGAGAAGGAGCTGCAATGCATCACCAGCCCTTCGCGGTCGAAGCTCTTCACCGGCTTGGGCGGGTGGCTGCCGAAATAAAGCTCGGCGTACACGTCGTCCTCGATCAGTGGCACCTGATGCTCGACCAGCAGATCGTACAGCGCCTGCTTCTTCGTCTCGCTCATGCTTGCGCCCAGTGGGTTCTGCAGGCTGCTCATGAACCAGCAGGCCTTGATCGGCAGTTGCTTGAGACTCTCCGACAGGGCGTTCAGGTCGATGCCCTCGCGCGGGTGCACGGGGATTTCCACGGCCTTGAGCTGCAGCCGTTCCAGCACCTGCAGGCAGGCATAGAAGGTCGGTGACTCGATGGCCACCAGGTCGCCCGGCTGGGTCACGCACTGCAGGCAGAGGTTGAGCGCCTCCATGGCGCCGTTGCTGATCACCAGTTCCTCCATTGGCAGCATCACGCCGCTGACCATGTAGCGCAGGGCGATCTGCCGGCGCAGGTCGGCGTTGCCGGCGGTCATGTCGGCGATGATCTCGTGCGGCGAGAGCATGCGCAGGGCGTGCGCCATGCTCTTGGCCAGGCGCGGCAGGGGGAACAGGTCGGGGCTGGGGAACGCCGAACCGAAGGGCACGGTGTGCGGATCCTTCAGCGAGGCGAGCACGGAGAACACCAGTTCGCTGACGTCCACCTCGGTGGTCTGCGCCGCGTGAGCGGTCAGCTCCGGTTCGTGCAGCGGGCGCTTGGCGTGCTCGCGGACGAAGTAGCCGGAACGTGCCCGCGCCTGGATCAGGCCGCGGTCTTCCAGCAGGTAGTAGGCCTGGAACACGGTGGATGGGCTGACCCCGTAAGTGCGGCTGGCGTGGCGCACCGAGGGCACCTTCTCACCGGGGCCGAGCACGCCGGTGCGGATCAGCTCGGCGATCTCGTCGGCGAATTTTTCGTAGCGTTTCATCCTGTCCTGGTTCACCGACGCAAAGGGTACGGACGAACACTTTACGGGGTGAGCGGCAGACATGGCAGTGCCTCGTTAGTGGGAGGGCAGGTTTCGGATGTAGGAGCGGATTTATCCGCGAATGGTGCAGCGCGGTGGTTTCGCGGCTGAAACGAAATGCCGCCCAGCCGCTCCTACAAAACTCGTGGCAACCGTAGCCCGGATGCAATCTGGGGAGCGGACAGCGGCCGCCCCGGCTTGCATCCGGGTTACCAGGCCTCAACGCAGCGGCGCGAGGAAGGTGCTCTTGGTGCTGACGCGGCTCTGCGAGTCGGCTTTGTCGCTTACCTCGAAGCGCAGGGTTTGCGGGCCGGCGCCATTGTGCGTGGCGGTCAGCGCGACGCTCACCGGCAGATCGCGGATCTCGCCCGGAGCCAGGTTCAGCGTGCGTGGGCCATGCAACTCGAAGTCGCCAGCATCGACCAGGCCAATGGCATAGCTACGTGGCTGCTGGGTCTTGTTGATGATCTTCAGGCTGTAGATGTTCTCGATCTGGCCCAGAGCGTTCTCGCGGAACAGGCCACGGTCGCGGGTCACATCCAGGGAGATCAGTGGTCGCTCGTTCAACGCCCAGACGAAGGCGCCGATCATCACCGCCAGCATCGCTGCGTAGCCGATCAGGCGCGGGCGCAGCCAGTTGGTCTTGCCGCCAGCCAGTTCGTGCTCGGAGCTGTAGCGCACCAGGCCACGGTCATAGCCGAGCTTGTCCATCACGCTGTCGCAGGCGTCGACGCAGGCGCCGCAGCCGATGCACTCCAGTTGCAGGCCATCGCGGATGTCGATGCCGGTCGGGCAGACCTGTACGCACATGGTGCAGTCGATGCAATCACCGAGGCCTTCGGCCTTGTAGTCGGCATCCTTGCGACGCGGGCCGCGGTTTTCGCCACGGGCGGCGTCATAGGAGATGACCAGCGTATCGCTGTCGAACATCACGCTCTGGAAGCGCGAGTAGGGGCACATGTCGCGGCACACCTTCTCGCGCAGCCAGCCGGCGTTGATGTAGGTGGCAGCGGTGAAGGAGAGCACCCAGAACGCGGTGGTCGCACCCATCTCCAGGGTCAGCAGGTCAGTGGTCAACTGGCGCACCGGGGTGAAGTAGCCGATGAAGGCCATCGCCGTGACCACGCTCACGGCCAGCCACAGGCCATGCTTGGCGCTGCGCCGAGCCAGTTTCTGCAGTGACCAGGGCGCGGCATCGAGCTTGATGCGCTGGCCGCGGTCACCTTCGGTGATCTGCTCGACGCGCATGAAGACCCAGGTCCATACGCTCTGTGGGCAGGCGTAGCCACACCAGACGCGGCCGGCGAGTACGGTGATGAAGAACAGGCCGAAGGCGGCGATGATCAGAATCGCCGAGAGCAGGATGAAGTCCTGCGGCCAGAAGGTCGCGCCGAAGATGTGGAACTGGCGGTTGTCCAGATCCCAGAGTACGGCCTGGCGGCCATTCCAGTTGATCCAGGCGGTGCCGAAGAACAGCAGGAACAGCAGGCCGGCACCGAGCAGGCGCAGGTTGCGAAAGCGTCCGGTGAAACTGCGCGTGTGGATCGGGCCGCCGGCCTGGGCCGGTGTCAGGCGGA
The DNA here is from genome assembly GCF_003008615.1 of Pseudomonas mendocina. NCBI lineage: Bacteria > Pseudomonadati > Pseudomonadota > Gammaproteobacteria > Pseudomonadales > Pseudomonadaceae > Ectopseudomonas > Ectopseudomonas mendocina. Next base: position 398,873 of record NZ_CP027657.1, on the reverse strand, counting down.
TGGGTTTGGCAGGATCGATGGTCTCGATGGCCCGCACGGGGATACGGTCAGTCATGTTGTTGCCCTCATCAGGCGTTTATCAGGCTGGCGCCATGATCAGAGGGGAACTGATCGCAAAACAGACTCAGGTTTTCTATAAAAAAGCGGATCAGATATGGCGGGGAATCGTGCCGAAAAGCACCTGATACGTCTCCAGGCCACGTCATATCTGGCGTCTGTGGTTTTAAGCCTTCGCGGTACAGAAGCGCACCTGCGACATCGCGCCGCGCCAATCAGCGCTCGGTTCTGGCCACTGCCGCACCTATCTGATCTGGTTTTTTTAGGCTTTTCTGGCGCTGTTTTCGAAGCACACCTGACAGGCATAGTCGACGCCCCGTGATCAGGAGGCCTGCCGGCATGTACCAATACGACGATTATGACCGCGCACTGGTGCGCGAACGCGTGGCCCAGTTCCGCGACCAGGTACAGCGGCGCCTGGCCGACGAGCTGAGCGAAGAAGAGTTCCTGCCGTTGCGCCTGCAGAACGGCCTGTACCTGCAGAAGCATGCCTATATGCTGCGCGTGGCGATCCCCTACGGCACCCTCTCTGCCCCGCAGATGCGCGCGCTGGCGCACATCGCCCGCGAGTACGACCGGGGCTACGGCCATTTCACCACGCGGCAGAACATCCAGTTCAACTGGATCGATCTGGAGCGCGTACCGGACATCCTCGACTGGCTGGCTGACCACGATATGCATGCCATCCAGACCTCGGGCAACTGCGTGCGCAACATCACCACCGAAGCCTTCGCCGGGGTTGCCGCCGACGAGTACCTCGACCCGCGTCCACTGGCCGAGATTCTCCGCCAGTGGTCGACGGTCAATCCGGAATTCCTGTTCCTGCCGCGCAAGTTCAAGATCGCCCTGTGCGCCGCCGAGCAGGATCGTGCGGCGATTCAGGTGCATGACATCGGCCTGCAACTGTATCGCGACGAGGCCGACGAGCTGCGCCTGCGCGTGCTGGTAGGCGGTGGCCTGGGGCGCACGCCGATCATCGCCCAGACCCTGCGCGAGGGGTTGCACTGGCAGGATTGCCTGTCTTACGTCGAGGCTATCCTGCGCGTGTACAACCGCCATGGTCGGCGCGACAACAAGTACAAGGCGCGCATCAAGATCCTGGTCAAGGCGCTGGGTATCGAAGCCTTCGCCGCCGAGGTGGAGCGCGAATGGCAGCCGATCAAGGATGGCCCGGCGCGGCTCACCGAGGATGAATACCAGCGCGTCGCCGCGTCCTTCCATAAACCGGCCTATGCCCCGCTGGACGGCCTCGACCTCGAATTCGGCACTCACCTGGCACGCGACGAGGCCTTCGCGCGTTGGGTGTCGCGCAATGTCATGGCGCATCAGGTGCCCGGCTACCTCAGCGTGGTACTGTCGACCAAGCCCGGCATCAGCGCGCCGCCCGGCGACGTCACGGCCGAGCAGATGGAGGCCGTTGCCGACTGGAGCGAGCGCTACGGTTTCGGCGAGATTCGTATCGCGCACGAGCAGAACCTGGTGCTGCCCGATGTACGCAAAGCCGACCTGTACGCGCTCTGGACGCAGGTGCAAGCTGCCGGGCTGGGCACCGCCAACGCCGGCTTGCTCACCGATATCATCGCTTGCCCGGGCGGCGATTTCTGCGCGCTGGCCAACGCCAAGTCGATCCCCATCGCCCAGGCCATCCAGCAGCGTTTCGACGACCTCGACTACCTGCACGACCTGGGCGAACTGAGCCTGAACATCTCCGGCTGCATGAACGCCTGCGGTCATCACCACATCGGTAACATCGGCATCCTCGGCGTCGACAAGAACGGCAGCGAGTGGTACCAGTTGACCCTCGGCGGCAGCCAGGGCCAGCAAGCGGCGCTGGGCAAGGTGATCGGCCCATCGTTCGCCGCCGAGCAGGTGCCGGCTGTGATCGAGCGGATCGTGCAGACCTACGTCGACTATCGCGAAGTCAACGAGGGCTTTCTCGATACCTTCCAGCGCATCGGCCTGGAGCCCTTCAAGGAACGCGTTTACACCCGGGAGGTGGTGGCATGAACAATCTGATCCGCCTGGTCGATGGCCAGGCCCGCATCGTCACTGATGATCCCTGGCAATTGCATGACGCCGAGAACGTTGGTGCGGCGCCACTGATCCTGCCACTGGCCGCCTGGCGTGAACGGCAGTCGCCCGAGGTGCTGCAGGGCAGGGCGATGAGCGCCGACGGTCTGTTGCTGCAGGTGGATGACGAACCTGAGGAGCTGCAGCCGTTTCTGCCCAGCCTGGCGCTGATCGCCATCGACTTTCCCAGCTTTCGCGACGGCCGTGGCTACAGCCAGGCCTACCTGCTGCGCACCCGCCTGGGCTGGCGCGGCGAGTTGCGCGCGGTGGGCGATGTGTTGCGTGATCAGTTGGCGCATATGCGCCAATGCGGCTTCGATGCCTTTGCCGTGCGCGCCGACAAGTCGGTGGAGGATGCGCTCAAGGGCCTGGCAGGGTTGAGCGTGCTCTACGGACGCTCGGTCATCGAGCCGCGTCCGCTGTTCCGGCGTGGGCGTGCCGGTGCCGAGGCAGAGCCAACATGACGCTGTTGCGCGGACTGTTCTGGCTGGTGCTGCTGCAACTTGCCGGTGTGGCCCTCAACCACTGGCTGCTGCCGATGTTGCCGGGGTCGATCATCGGCCTGCTGTTGCTCTCGGTCTGGCTGATGTGGCGCGGCGCCGTGCCTGAGCCGTTGCAACAGGCTGCTGGCGGTCTGTTGCCCTACCTGCCGCTGCTGCTCGCGGTGCCGGCCGCCGGCATCATGACCAGCAGCGATCTGCTGCTCGGCGAACTGCCGGTGATCGCCGCCGCGCTGGTGCTGTCGTTGCTGGTCACGGTGCCGTTCTGCGGCTGGTTGCTGCAGACGCTGATCCGTCGTCAGGAGCGCGACCGATGAATATGTTGACCCAGCATCCGCTGTTCGCCATCGCGCTGACGCTGGCGGCGTTCCTGTTCGCCGCTTGGCTCTACCGGCGCAGTGGCTGGCTGGTGCTGCAGCCGGTGCTGGTTTCGGTCGTGCTGATCGTCAGCACCTTGCTGCTGTGCGGCGTGGACTACGCGACCTACCGTGCTGGCGCTGAACCCATCGCCTGGCTGTTGGGGCCAGCCACTGTCGCTTTGGCGGTACCGCTGCAGCACAACATCGAGCGCATCCGCCAACTGTTCTGGCCGGTGATGATCACCCTCACGGCCGGTGGTGTGCTGTCGGTGGCGCTGACCCTGGCTATTGGCTGGGTTCTGGGCGCTGACTGGAGCGTGGTGATGAGCCTGGCGCCGAAGTCGGTGACCATGCCGATCGCCATGCCGGTGGCCGAGCAGATCGGCGGTATCGCTTCGCTGGCGGCGGTGATGGTGATGCTCACCGGCGTCATCGGCACCGCGCTCGGGCCGTTGTTGCTGAGCTGGGCGGGCGTCGAGCATCCGGCTGCGCGTGGCCTGAGCTACGGTATCAATGCCCACGCCATCGGCACCGCCCATGCCTTGCAGGAAGGGCAGGAGTGCGGTGCGTTCGCCGCGCTGGGCATGAGCCTGCTGGGTATCGCTACCGCCTTGTTGCTGCCCCTGCTGTTCGCCCTCTGAGCAAGGGGGCGGAATCCCGCCACCCTTGCCCCCTCGCTCGGCCGAGTTTGGCGAGAACTCGCCAACCCCGGCCGCAGCAGCAGGCGGCCAGGCCTCCAGACTATGGCTGAATCCATTCAGCGGCATGCATCTTGCTGCTGCATGGCGCGAGCGGAACGAGCCCGCCAAGAGGCCTGGAACACCCTTCCTTCCGCAGCGCTGCATACCTGCAGCATTCGTCCCATGAGTGGCCCAACCGGCCACTGTCAGAAACCTTGCGCGTACGGCGTCCACCGTGCGTCACCATCTGGACTGTGTCATGAAGAAAATCCTGCTGACGCTGCTCAGCCTCAGCCTGATCGGCTGCTCCAACAACCGCGAGCCCGAGAAAACCGTCGATGTCCTGCTGATCGGCGCTGGTGTGATGAGCGCGACCCTGGGCACCTACCTGCACGAGCTGGAGCCGACCTGGAACATCGAGATCTACGAGCGCCTCGACCGCGTTGCCGGTGAGAGCTCCAACGCCTGGAACAACGCCGGTACCGGTCACTCCGCCTTCTGCGAGCTGAACTACACCCCGGAAACCGCTGATGGTGGCATCGACATCAGCAAGGCCGTGGCGATCAACGAGTCCTTCGAGATTTCCAAGCAGTTCTGGGCCACTCAGGTCGAGCGCGAGGTGCTGAGCAAGCCCAAGAGCTTCATCAACACCACGCCGCACATGAGCTTCGTCTGGGGTGAGGAGAACATCGAATACCTGCGCAAGCGTCACGCCGCGCTGCAGCACAGCAACCTGTTCCGTGGCATGGAGTTCAGCGAGGATCACGCGCAGATTGCCCAGTGGGCGCCGCTGATCATGCAGGGCCGTGACGAGGGCCAGCACGTTGCCGCCACTCGCATGGCCATCGGCACCGACGTCAACTTCGGCGAGATCACCCGCCAACTGGTCGACTCGCTGATCGGCAGGGGCCAGGCGCGTCTGCACCTTGAGCACGAGGTGCGTAACCTCGAGCGTAACGATGATGGCACCTGGCGTGTGACCGTGGCTGACCTGGCCAAGGACGAAGAGAAGGTGGTCGATGCCCGCTTCGTCTTCATCGGCGCCGGTGGTGGTGCACTCAAACTGCTGCAGAAGTCCGATATCGAAGAAGCCAAGGGTTACGCCGGCTTCCCGGTGGGCGGGCAGTTCCTGATGACGCGCAACAAGGAAATCGTCGCGCAGCACCTGGCCAAGGTGTACGGCAAGGCCTCGGTCGGCTCGCCGCCCATGTCCGTACCGCACCTGGACACCCGCGTGATCGATGGTGAGACCGTGCTGCTGTTCGGCCCGTTCGCCACCTTCTCCACCAAGTTCCTCAAGCAGGGTTCGCTGCTGGACATGTTCAGCACCCTGACCACCGACAACGTCCTGCCGATGGCCAACGCCGGTATCGACAACTGGTCGCTCAGCACCTACCTGATGGGCCAGCTGATGCTGAGCCAGGAAGACCGCATGGATTCGCTGCGCGAGTACTTCCCTGACGCCCGCAGCGAAGACTGGCAACTGCTGCAGGCCGGCCAGCGCGTGCAGATCATCAAGAAGGATGCGGAAAAGGGTGGCGTGCTGCAGTTCGGCACCGAGGTCGTGACATCCGCCGATGGTAGCATCAGCGCGTTGCTGGGCGCCTCGCCGGGTGCCTCTACCGCTGCACCGATCATGCTGCACCTGATCGAGAAGGCGTTCGCCGACAAGGTTGCCACGCCTGAGTGGCAGGCACGTCTGAAAGAGATCATCCCGTCCTACGGACAGAAGCTGAACGATGATCTGGAGCTGACCAACCGCATTCGCCAGTGGAGCAGCGAGCGCCTGCAACTGCAGCATGTGGAAGTGGCACCGGACATGGAAATGGCCGTTGAGCCCGAGCCGACGCCCGTGACGCTGTAAGGCGTTTAAGCGTTACGAAGAGCCCGCCCTGCGTGATGCGCAGGGCGGGTTTTTTATTGGCCGGCCGTTCGTATTTCGTGGCGAGTAGCCCGGATGCAATCCGGGGGCTGTTCGAACCGATGGCCAGACTGATCGCGGCTGAAGCCGCTCCTACGAGATCCGCGCAGCTGTTGTAGGAGCGGCTTCAGCCGCGAACAATGAAGCGAGGCGCACGCAGCCACCGGATAGCGAGTAGGGCGTATCGGGACGCCGGCCGCTCGGAAGCAGTACGCCGTTGGCGTTTCGATGGTGGGCCGTGGTGCCGAACGGGGCATGATTCGGCGGACTGTTCGTTGGCGCTACGAGCGGTCGGCGCCCCGATCCGACCTGCGCCGGCTTTCCCGGATTGCATCCGGGCTACGGTCTACTCCGTCAGCGTCATCAGGATGTCGGCGTACCAGGTGCAGTTCAGGCCCAGGGCTTCGTCCTGTTCCTCGTCGCGGTTGCCGAGCAGGCGGGTGGAGTGGATGCCGAGCAGGTGCCAGGGCAGGTCGCCGTCCACGCTGGCCCGTTTGACCACGGGGGCGCCGCTGAGGCCGCGATGGGTACGGCCGTCGGTCAGGAAGTAGCCAAGCCCCTGAAAACGCAGGCCGAAGGAGGAGGCCAGTCCGGCATGGCGCGCCACCGGCATGCGGTGCAGGGTGTCCTGAAAGCCCAGTGGAAAACCGACCACCAGCAGCGTCGAGCCGATTTCCACATGCTCGTCGGCTTGCAGCAGGTGCTGCGGGGTGAAGGCCTGATAGGCGCCGTTGTAGGGAAGGGCTGTCTGATCGAGTTCGATCACCGCCACGTCGATCTCGCCTGCGCCATCCATGCCCTGGCGCCACAGGTGCTGGTCGCCGTCATAAAGCGGGATGGCGAAGCTGACGGTGCTGGCCAGGTTGTTCGCGTCGGTATGCAGCTCGATCTGCAGGCTATCGGGCTGATGGCCGCTGGGCTCATCGAGCACCACGTGACGACTGGTCACCAGAAACAGCCGGCCGTCGCGCTGGAAGAAGAAGCCGCTGGCGTTGGTCAGTATCTGCCCAGCCGCCAGGGTGGTGATGCGCGCTGCGCTGAGCATCAGGGAGTCGATCATTGCCTGGGCCTCCTGCCGGTGTGTGGTCTATCACTGACTGCCAAACCCGTGACAGGTTCGGCTGGTCGCATTGAGCCGCCGCCATGGTGGATGTAAAAAGTGACAGCTACGTGCCCCGATCCACCCTACGGTGCTGACGTGAAATGCGGCGTGGAGCGGTAGGGTGTCGCGGGGCCGCCCAGGCCTACGGGGTGATGCGAAGGTGCGCACAGCGCACCCTACACACATCACGACGCGACCGGTTCGTCCTCGTTGCGATCCAGCGCCACCTGGCGGATCGACAGGCGAATCTCGGCCGGCAGCACGCGCTTGGCGGCGCCTTCGGCCAGCTCGCTGAGCAGCGGGTGATGGCTGAGCTTGCCGGCTTCGTCCTGACGCAGCACACCCTGATCCAGCAGGCTCTGGATGAAATGGCGGAACAGGCTCTTGTCGAAGAACTCCGGCGCGTTCAGGCCATGCAGGATCGACAGGCGTTGGGCCATGACCGTGCACAGGTCTTCCAGCTCCTCGGCGCTGATCGCGTTCTGCCCGGCGTTGAGCAGCAGGGCGATGGCCATGTAGAAGCGTTGCAGGGTCTGCGCCACCGAACGCGACAGCAGCGTCAGCAGCACGAACTGGCGCGAGCTGGGCGCCGGGCGCACGTACACGTCGCCTTCGGTCTTGAGCAGGCCCTGTTCGACGAACGCCGCCAGCCACTGGTCGATTACGCCTTCCAGTTCGCTCTGTTCCCAGCGGATGAACAGCTCGGCCTGCAGGTACGGATAAAGGGCGCCGGCGTAGCGCAGGATCTGCTCGCGGCTGATTCGTGCGCTGCTCTGGAAGAAGCTGGCCAACAACGCCGGTAGGGCGAAGATGTGCAGCACGTTGTTGCGGTAATAGGTCATCAGGACGGCGTTCTGCTCGTCCAGATAGAGGATCTTGCCCAGCGCATCCTTCTGCTCGGCCAGCAGATCCATGCCCTGCACGTGCTCGATCAGCGCCAGGCCGTCGCCCTCCGGCAGGGTGGTGTGGGGCGAGTAGGGCACCGCACGCAGCAGCGCCAGATACAGGTCGAGCACCCGCGACAGGGCGCGTTCGTCCAGCGCCAGTTTGCTGGTGGAGAGCAGCGCCAGGGCCACCAGGTTGACCGGGTTGATCGCTGCTGCCTCGTTGAGGTGGCGCGCCACGCGCTCACCGAGGCGGTTGGTGGTGTTGTTGAGCCAGGCCGGGCGGTACTGCGGGCCGAGATCCTGTTCGCGCCAGTCGGGTTGCTGTTGGTCGAGGAATTCGGCCAGCTTGATCGGCTCGCCGAAGTTCACCGAGACCTGGCCGAAGCGCTGCTTGAGCGCGCCCAGCACCTTGAACAGGTCGAAGATCGACTCCTTCTTCTTGCTCGCGCCGCGCAGCTCGCCCAGGTAGGTGCGGCCTTCCAGCACGCGCTCGTAGCCGATGTACACCGGTACGAAGACGATGGGCAGGCGGTGCGAGCGCAGGAAGCTGCGCAGGGTAATGGCCAGCATGCCGGTCTTGGGTCGCAGCATGCGCCCGGTGCGTGAGCGCCCACCCTCGACGAAGTACTCCACCGGGAAGCCCTTGCTGAACAGGGTGTGCAGGTATTCGTTGAACACCGCGGTGTACAGCGGGTTGCCCTTGAAGGTGCGGCGCATGAAGAAGGCGCCGCCGCGGCGCAGCAGGCCGCCGATCACCGGCATGTTGAGGTTGATGCCGGCAGCGATGTGCGGCGGCGTCAGGCCGTTGCGGAACAGCAGGTAGGACAGCAGCAGGTAGTCGATATGGCTGCGGTGGCAGGGCACGTAGATGATTTCGTTGCCCTGGGAAATATCCCGCACGCCTTCGACGTTGTGAATCTGGATGCCGTCGTAGATCTTGTTCCAGAACCAGCTCAGAACCAGTTCGAGGAAGCGGATCACCGTGTAGGTGTAGTCCGAGGCGATCTCGTTGCCATAGCGCAGTGCCTGGGCTTCGGCCTTCTCCAGGCTGATCTTCTCGCGCTCGGCCTCTTCGACGATGGCCTGGCGCACCAGCGGGTCGTGCACCAAGCCCTTGACCAGATTGCGCCGGTGCGACACGTCCGGGCCGATCACCGCGGCCTTCTGGTTGCGGAAGTGCACGCGCAGGATGCGGTGCACCATGCGCAGGGTGCGCTCCTGGCCCTTGTCCTGCTCGATCAGCTCGCGCAGGTGGATCGGTGTGGAGAACTGCACGCGGGTCTTGCGCCCGAGTATCAGGATGCTCACCAGCCGGCGCAGGCGCCCGGTCACGGCCCAACTGTCGGCGAACAGCAGCTTCCACGGACTGGTTTCACGATCCGGCGATTGGCCCCAGAACACGCTGACCGGGATGATCTGCGCGTCGTCCACGGCATGCCGGGTAAGGGCGGTGACCACACGATCCAGGGTCGGCGAAATGCCGCGTTTGTCCTGGCGGCCGAACCAGTCCGGTTCCGGCGTCAGGTAGAAGAAGGCGGCCGGCTCCATATGCTCCCCAACCGCTACCGGCAATACCGGGCGCGGCAGGCCTGCCTTGGTGCACTCGCGGTCGACCACTGCCAGATCGCTCACCGAGGGCTGTTGCAGCACGTAGAACACCGGCTTGCTGCGGTCGAGCTTGAGGGTGAAGGCGGACTGGTTGATGGTTTCCGAGCGTACCCAGAGGTACAGCAGGCGGCGCAACGATCCGAAGACGAGGCGGCGAAAAGGGGAACGGGTCATACGGGCTCTTGCATGCGGGAGCGGACAGGCGCTCGGGAGGCGCCTAGTTTGCCGCAAGCCTGGGCGGCGGGCAAAAACTCTTGCGCTCTGCAGCGCGCGTGCTGCGAGCAAGCCGTGGGCTCTCGGGCCGGCGCCAAGCGTTTCAGGCCTGGGTGCTGCAATCAGGAGAGCAGCGCATAGCCGATCAGATGCTTACTGGCCGTGAACAGCGCCACGATCAGCCCCGCCAGGCCGGTGCAGATGAGCGCTTGTTGGGTGCCTGTCGTGGCGGTGCTGATCTTCTGAATGAAAACGATGAACCCGGCGACGAACAGACAGGCGTCATAGGGAATGGCAAACGAGCTGGCGCCAGGGCTGGCGATGTTGGCTGCGAGAATGGGGGCTGACACCAGGATGAAGATGATGAATGACAGCAGGCTGACTTTCAGCATGGTCCAGTATGGGCGCCCGATACTCGTTCTCGGATTCTTGCCGAACAGCTTGAGTGTGAAACCACCCAGGAGAATCAGGTAACCCCACATCAGCGGGGCGATAAGAATGGCAATCAGAAAAAACGGCGGTGCTGATGTCACGCGGATCCAGGCTTCCGGCTACGGGGCGAGGCTGCAAGGTAGCACGGGGCTGTAAGTGAGGGCAGGCCACCTCGTTTAGGCGCGCATTTGTCCAAGTGCTTGCTGACGCTTCGCTCTTCAGGCCAGCTTCATGATCACTACGCCGGCGGCGATCACCGCGCATGCCAGCAGACGGATAGGTCGTAACGGCTCCTTGAGCAGCACCATGCCCAGCAATACCGCGAAGACCACGCTGGTCTCGCGCAGTGCCGATACCAATGCCACGGGAGCCTGGGTCATCGCCCAGATGACGATGGTATAGGCCGCCATCGACATCGCTCCACCCGCTAGCCCGCCGCGCCAGTGCGATCGCAGTTGCAGGAAGGCGCGTGGCCCACGGCTGATGGCCAGAACGAGAGCCATCACCACGCCGTTGACGCTGAACAGCCACAGCGAATAGCTCAGGGCGTCGCCATTGCTGCGTGCGCCCATGGCGTCGCTGAGGGTGTAGCCGGCAATGAACAGCGCCGTCATCAGTGCGCAGAACAGCATCGCGCCCTGCGCCGCGCGGTGATGACCACCGCGTATCGCCATCAGCCAGATACCCATTACCAGGGTCAGCAAGCCGAGCAGCTGCAAGGCACTCAGGCTGTCGTGCAACAGCAGCAACGACAGCAGCGCGACCATCAGCGGTGAACTGCCCCGGGCGATGGGGTAGACCTGGCCCAGGTCGCCATACTGGTAGGCGCGGGCAAGGAAGAAGTTGTAGCCGATATGCAGCAGCGCCGACAGTGCGATCCATGGCCAGGCCGCCGCTTGTGGCAACGCCACCAGCGGCAAGGCGCACAGAGCCACCAGGCCGGCGCCGATCTGGATCAGGGTGGCGGTCAGGAAGCGGTCGAGACCGATTTTCAGCAGGGCGTTCCAGCCAGCATGCAGGGCAGCGGCGGCGATGACGGCGAGAAAGACCGTGGTGTCCAAAGCGGGCCTCGGAGGCTGGTGGTTGTCGAAGACGTGCTGCAAGAGCCCGAACGCGAGGCGATGTGGCTGGGCTTACGCGTCGGGCGTCAGTCTGCCGCAACCTCGATATTCGGGCAAAACCCATTGCAGCCTGATGGCGGCACAACGGCACTGCAGTGCCTATGATTCAGGGCAAGGCGATAGGAAAAGCCCCGCGATGCTGAACGAGGAGCGATAACAGAGGCTTTCCGGGTCGATGCAGTTTCCCCCAAAAGCCCATGACAACAAGACACAGCCCGCTTATGTGATGGCCTGGAGAACAAGGCGATGACCCCGCCCAGACTGCCGGATGACGAGCACTATTCAGCCGCTCGCCGCGCTCGTATCGCAACACCCTTGAACCTGTTGATCGTTCTGGCGAGCGTGTTCGTTGCCGTTGTCTGGTTGATCACCCTGCAACGGATCGCGTTCGAGCGTGAGCAGACGCTGGCCTCGGAGATGGAGTCCAACTCCAGCCTGGCCATCGCCTTCGAGCAACAGGTATTCCGCACGTTGAAGGCGGCCGAGCAGGTGGCGGCCTTCGTGCGGGAGCAATACCGCCAGCAAGGCAGGGCAATCGACTTGCGCCGCTGGGTCGAAGAGGGCGTGATCCGCGAGGAGATGTTCACCATCGTCAGTGTGGTGGACGAGCATGGCGATATCGTCAGCAGCAGCCAGAACACCGGTGCAGTCAATTACGCCGATCGTGAGTTCTTCACAGCGCAGCGCGACGCGCAGGCCGATCGGTTGTTCATCAGTCAGCCCGTGCTCGGGCGGGTTTCCGGACGCTGGCTGATACCGTTGTCACTGCGTATCGAGCGCGACGATGGCCGCTTTGCTGGAGTCGTGGTGATGGCGGTCAGTCCGGAGGACGTCACGCATTTCTTCCATCAGGTCGATCTGGGGTCGCAAGGGCTGCTGGAACTCACCGGCCTCGACGGTGTAGTACGTGCGCGCAAGATTGGCCCACGCAGCGAGTTCGGCGTGGGCGCCGCGCCACTGGCCTGGTTTCAGCGGCAGAAGCTGCAAGATACCGATAATTTCTACGACAGCGGCGAGGCCTTGGATGGTGTGGCCCGTATCGTCAGCTACCGTACCATGGCCGACTACCCTCTGATGGTCACCGTGGCCACGGCTTATGACGAGGAAATGGCCACGACCCTGCAGCGTCGCTCGACCTACCTGCGTGCTGCAGTTGGTGTCACTTTGGTGGTGAGCATCTTCGTTGGCCTGTTGATGCTGATGCTGGTACGTCAACGTGCTGCCACCGATGCCTTGCAGGGCAGCGAAGCGCTGTTTCGCGCTACGTTCCACCAGGCCGCCATGGGCATCGCCCACGTCACGCCCGATGGCGAGATCCTGCGGGTCAACGAGAAGTTCTCGCGCATGCTGGGCTGCCCCGCCGAGGTGTTGCAGGGACGCAATATTTTCGAATTGAGCGATCCCGACGCGGCCAGTGCGGCACAGGACTTTCTGCATGAGCAACTAAGCAGCGATTCGCGGGCGCTTTCTCCAGAGATCGAGAAGACCTACCGGCGGCAGGATGGCTCGCGGCTCTGGGTCTGCGAGGCGCTGGGGGTGGTGCGCAATCGCGAAGGCCATCCGGATTTCCTCGTGCTGGTCACCCAGGACATCACCGAGCGCAAGCACCTGGAAGCGCGGCTTTCACACGATGCGCAGCATGACGGGCTCACCGGCCTGCCCAACCGGGGGTATTTTCGCCAGCGGCTGGATCGGGCGCTGGCCTCGGAGCGCAGTCCGGGGCGGCTGTCGGCCGTGCTGTACATCGACCTGGACGGCTTCAAGGCGATCAATGACAGCCTCGGGCATGCCGCCGGTGACGTGCTGTTGCAGCAGGTCGCCAGGCGGCTGGAGGATTGCGTGCGCGGTGAGGACACGGTGGCGCGCTTTGGCGGCGACGAGTTCGGCATCATCCTCACCAACCTGGGCAGCAAGCAGGATTGCGAAGCCGTTGCACGCAAGGTGCTGGCAATGCTGGAGCAGCCCTTCGACCTGAACGGCTCGCCGGTGCGCATATCGGCAAGCATCGGGGCGGCGATGTTCCCCCTGCACGGCCACGATGGCCACGATCTGGTGCAGCATGCGGACAAGGCCATGTACGCAGCCAAGCACGCCGGCAAGAACCGCTTCAACTGGGTAGCGGAATAGCGGGGGCGATATTCCCGTATCAGGCGCTGCGTTGAGGGGCGCTGCTCAGGTCGCCATGGTCAACTGCTTGCGCCATCTCCACTCGATCCTTGCCAGGCCACCGACGAAGGCTGCCTCGCCAACAATATGGATGAACCCCAGTGGGGATAGGGTCTGCACCAAGAGTGCGGCGATGCACAGACAGACCACTGCCCAGGCACCATTGGCCCATGCCAGCAGCCCAATGGATATTTCGCTGCGCCAGGTACGGGCAGCCAGGAAGAAGGAATAGCAGGCGTAGGCAATATTGACTGCGCCGATGAACCTCAGAAGTGCCTCTGGCGCGGCGTACCAATCACTCAGCTGAGTGCTGAACGACAGCACGACGAGGCCTGCCAGGGCGGCGGCTGTACAGTCTAGCCAGAGGATGTTGCGGATGAGGCGCATACGCTTCGCTCGGTGCGTTCAGGACTGCCGTGCCGTCAGCAGGAACAGCAGGGTCGAGACGATGACCAGCAGATCCAGCGCAATGGCAGGCGCTACGCTACCCAGAAACTTCTGTCCGTAGATCATCACCAGCGATACGAAGATGGCTTTGCTCAGCGCAGCGATGGACGCAGAGAAAACCCGATGCCTTTCATTCAATGCGCCATAGATCATGACGATGCCGATAAGCCCGACCAGTGCCGACCAACTGCGGATGATGATGGATTCCAGCTGGCCGTCGAACGATGTGCCGAACATCGACTCGAGTGCTGCCTGTGGCGCGACCACGCCATAGAACATGGTGGCCGTCAGGGCTCCGGATACCAGCATCAGCCATTTGAAGTGCCGTGCGATGAAAGTCATTGTGCGTACATTCCCTTGTCGTAATGAGTGCCGTGCAGCATAGCTGGAAGCAGCGGGGGGATTTCCACTTCCGCTCACTCGTTTTTTGGAGGTAGTTGGTGGCATGAGAGCTGGGCGGCGATCAGCTTCAGCTCAGAAAATCGAAAGGCTGCTAGTGCCGCCGATCCCGTAGGAGTACGGGTTTATGTTTGTCGAGTGCACAAGAATCGTGGGCAGGTTCTAAGGCGATCTTGTGTTGATATGACTTCAATTGTAGTTATAAAGACTTCGATTTATTGCTGTCATTATGACTTCAAGTTTTCCAACTGTTTGATTTATATAAATAAAGTTATTGGCATGGAATCTGAGATGGCAGTGGGTGCAACGCCTACTACTAAAAGGAAACTTAGATGAAACCCATTGCCTTGCTCGTGCTCTCCCTTGGCCTCGTCGCCATCAACGCTGTGCAGGCCGCCGAAGTGGTGGCCGAACGTGAAGAAAACTCGGTTGGTGCCGGTTTCGGTGGGCTGTCCGGCCTGATGCTGGGGGCTGCTGCTGGCGGCCCGATTGGTGCGCTGGTCGGTGCAGTCGTGGGTGGCTGGTCTGGCGCCCAGGTTCAGGATGCCAGTGGCAACAGCGGCACCGCCTATGTTGTGCGGCACAGCGACGGACGAGAGCAGTGGGTGCGCTCGCCGAATGCCCGCTTCGAACTGGGCCAGAACGTCGAATTGCAGCAGGGGCGCCTGCAACTCCAGTGACAGCCGAATCAGCCGCGGCGGTTCTGGCTGCTGCGACGTCTTCTCTTTTCGCGTTTCGAGGTGCACATGAGTACGAATTTTCAACAACGTCTGGCCGTCGTCACTGGTGCCAGCTCCGGCATCGGGCTGGCCGTTTGCGAGCTGCTGCTGCAGCGCGGCGCGCGCGTGCTGGCTTTCTCCCGCGGCCTGGGAGCGCTGGAGTCACTGCGTACGCAGTATCCCGAGCAGTTGCATTGGTGCGCGGGCGACGTCACCGATATCGATGCATTGCATGCGCTGGCCGAGCGTGCCGGTCGACTCGGCACTGTGGACTATCTGGTGCCCAACGCCGGCATCGCCCGTCTGGCGCAGGGCTGCGATCTGCAGGCGTTCGAGCAGCAGTGGCAAGTCAACGGCGCCGGTGCGGTGAATACCTTTGCGCTGCTCAAGCCCCATCTGGCACGACCTGCCTCGGTGGTGTTCATCAGCACCTTTCTGCGTCAGCTTGGTTTTGCCGGGCTGGGTGGCTATATCGCCAGCAAAGCGGCGCTGTCGGCATTGGTGCGCAGCCTGGCGCTGGAGCATGCGGGTGAGGGGCTGCGTCTCAATCTGGTGTCGCCGGGACCGACCGCCACGCCGCTATGGGGCAGCCTGGGCTTGACGGATGAGGCTCTGGCCGGCGTTGCCGGCGAGGTGAACCAGCGCCTGATCGATGGCGAGTTTCTCAGCCCGCAGGCCATTGCCGAGGTGGTGTTGTTCCAACTCTCCAACGGCGCTCGTGGCGTTTACGGCCAGGACTGGGTGGTGGACAAGGGGTACACGCTGCAATGAGCTGACTGGGGCGCTCGACCTGCGCCCCGTCTCTCAGCTGATTTCCACCTGATAGCGGAAGTTTTCCGCCGCGGCGCGTGACAGGCGATATTCGAGCGGGGTGCGGTCATAACCCAGCGCTGTTCGCTCGATCACCACGATGGGGCTGGCGAGGGCAACGTCCAGGGTGGCGGCAGTCTCGGTGTCGGCAGCGGAGACGCTGAGCGTTTCCTGTGCTGAAGCGATGCGCTGGCCACATTGCTGCTCATAGAAGGGATAGAGCAACTGTGGAAAATCGTTCGGCGCCACGTCCAGCAGGTCAGCGAAGCGTGACAGCGGCAGCCAGATGCGTTCATGGAACAACGGGCGATTGTCGACCAGGCGCAGGCGTTGCAGGTGGATGCAGAGCTCGTCGTCGGCCAGTTTCAGCGCCTGGCGAGCGGCTGCGTCGGCAGGGGCTTGCCGGCAGTCGAGGATGCGGCTTTGCGGCACCTGGGATTGTCCGCTGGCGTTGACCTGGCGAAAGAAGCGAAACAGCGAACCGTCGAAATTCGGTCGACGCACGAAGGTGCCACGGCCTTGCGCGCGCAGCAGAAGGCCCTCGGCGACCAGGGTTTCCACCGCCTTGCGCACTGTGCCAATGGCCACACCGTACTGGCGGGTGAGCTCCGCCTCGGTAGGGATGGCCTCGCCAGGTAGCCATTCTCCCGCAGCGATTTTCCCCAGCATCTCGTCGCGCAACCGCTGGTACAGCGGCAGGCGTTCGTCCTGTCCCAGAGCCGTGGTGCTCATAAACCTCAAATCCGAAATTCGACCGGTCGTCACTTTACCACTGCCTCGTGCGTTGACAGCACTCGATCTCTGTAGATACAGTCATCTAATCATATATATGAATAGATGATTTATAAAAGGGCGCGGCACGTACCAGCCGGCCCGTACAACAATCCACAGAGGTATCGCTTCGTGACGCCCATGCCTTATGCCGGTATTACCGGCATCGACACTCATGCGCACATCTTCCGCCAGGATCTTCCGATGGTGCCTGGCCGCCGCTACAGCCCCAGCTACGACGCCACAGTGGAGCAATACCTGGAGCACATGGACGGCTGTGGCCTGTCTCATGGCGTGCTGATCCAGCCGAGCTTCCTGGGTACCGACAATCACTACATGGTCGCGGCGTTGCAGCGCTTCGCGCAGCGTCTGCGCGGGGTGGCGGTGGTCGATGCCCAGGTCAGCGAAGCCGAGCTGGACGAGTTGGCTGCCGCAGGGGTGGTGGGCATACGCCTGAACCTGATCGGCAAGACGCTGGAGGACTACGCCGGCCCTGCCTGGAGTGCTCTGTTCCGCCGCCTGGCGCGACGTGGCTGGCAGGTGGAGATCCAGCGTGGCTTCGCCGACCTGGCGCTGATCGTGCCGGCGATTCTCGAGTCCGGGGTGACCGTGGTGATCGATCACTTCGGCCTGCCGGCGCCGAGCGTACGACTGGACGACCCGCAGCATGATGGATTCTTCGATCTGCTTGGTCAGGCACCGGTGTGGATCAAGCTGTCGGCGGCCTACCGCAGTCAGTCCGACCCGGCCCGTGCCCAGGCCATCTCAGCGCGCCTGCGCGAAGCCTGTGGCGGAGTGGGGCGCTTTCTCTGGGGCAGCGATTGGCCCAACACCCAGTTCGAATCGCAGACCCGCTACGATCAGCAGTTCGCGCTGCTCGAGGCTCTGCTGCCCAATCCCGAGGAGCGCCGCCGCGTTCTGGTGGACAACCCCGCAACGCTATTCGGGTTCGCTTCGGCGTAATCCGGGCCAACACCAGAACAATAAGGAGCACACACCATGATGAGCTTGCTCGTCGTCGCCGCGATCGTCCTTGCCGTCGCGCTGGGTTACACCACCAAGATCAATATTGGTTTGTTCGCCATTGCCTTCGCCTACCTGCTGGGTTGCTTCGGCATGGGCTTGAGCCCGGGCGACATCATCAACATGTGGCCGCTGAAGATCTTCTTCGTGATCTTCTCGGTCTGCCTGTTCTACAGCTTCGCCACCGTCAATGGCACGCTGGAAAAACTCGCTGGGCACCTGCTGTATCGCTGCCGTAACGTGCCGCACCTGCTGCCCTATGCGATCTTCATCACCGCCAGCGTGATCGCCGGCATGGGCGCCGGTTACTACACCGTGCTGGCCTTCATGGCACCGCTGACGCTGATGCTCTGCCAGCGCACTGGCATGAGCCTGATCCTCGGTGGCCTGGCGGTGAACTACGGTGCACTGGCGGGTGCCAACTTCGTTTCCAGCCAGAGCGGCATCATCTTCCGTGGCCTGATGGCCACGGCGGGCGTGCCCGAGAGCGAAGCCTTCGTCAACGCTCTGGCGATTTTTGCCAGTACCGCGGTCATTCCGATTCTGGTGATTTCTGCGTTCGTATTCCTCGGTGGCCATGGCCGTAACCTGAAGAACGCGGTGATCAACACCGATCTGCCGCAAGCCTTCAATCGTGAACAGAAGCTGACCCTGCTGTTGACCGTACTGATGATGCTGCTGGTGCTCGCCGCACCGCTGGCGCTGCTGGCCTTCCCGGGCAACGAGACGGTTCGATTCATCAACAGCAAGGTGGATATCGGTCTGATCGCCAGCGTGTTCTCGGTGATCGCGCTGCTGCTCAAGCTCGGTGACGAACGCAAGGCCATCGCCTCTGTGCCCTGGTCCACGCTGATCATGATCTGCGGTGTCGGCATGCTCATTTCGGTGGCAATCAAGGCCGGCACCATCGATGCCCTGGCTTCCTGGATCGGCGGCAATATCCCGCCATTGATGGTTCCGGTGGCCTTCGGTGTGGTGGCGGCGCTGATGTCTATCTTCGCCAGCACGCTCGGTGTGGTAACGCCGGCACTGTTCCCCATGGTGCTGCCGCTGTCGGCCTCGATGTCGATCGATCCGATGATCATCTTCATCGCCATCGTGGTCGGTGCGCAGGCTACCTCGATCTCGCCGTTCTCTTCTGGCGGCAGCCTGCTGCTGGGTTCCTGTACCGATGAGAAGGTGCGCTCGACCTTGTTCTCGCAACTGCTGCTGCGCGCCGCACCCATCGGTTTCGTCGCAGCGATGCTGTTCAACCTGGCGCTGACCTTCCTGTTCTGATGTAAAAAAGCCCCGGTATCTATTGATGCCGGGGCTTGGTGTTTCTGTGATGGCCGGGTTGGGGGCGCCGCCTTTGTTAGCCACCTTCTCGTGATCATGCAGCGCGCTTCGCTATTTCAGCCGATAGCGCACCAGTTCGTTCTTGCTCAGCAGGTGCAAACGACCCGGTGCGACCTGGTAGATCGCTTCGGCCAGGCTCACGTCGACGCCCATGTCGCGAAAGTACGTGGCCGGGCTGAATGGCTGGCGGCCATGGGCTGCCTGAGCCAGCGCCGAGTCGCCAGCGGGGAAGGGCGGGCGGCGCAGGGCTACGTGGCCGTTGATGGTGCGCTTCTTGCCGGCTGCCAGCAGGTAGACACAACTGCCCTGGCACATGCCGTCTGACGGTACCAGCGTCTCGAAACCGGTTTCCCGCAGCAGGCGGCCCATGCGGATAGCCTCCGGAGCACTGCCGCCGATGCTGTCGAGCAGGACGATCTTGCGCGTGTACTTGCCGGGGTTGGCACGCAAACCTTCCAGCAGTTTCTCGTAATCGCCGGGGGCGATCTCTTCGGAAATCTTGGCTGCCAGCAGGCCGGCGTTGGCTTCGACGCTGACTTGCGCCTGGGCCGTCAGGGTGGTGAACAGGGCGGTGCCGATCAGGGCGAGTCGTAAACGCTGGGCAATCATCGGGCGGGCACGGGATAGTGGCTTGGGAGGTAGACGATACCTGCCGGCGCACCATCTCGCATCTATCAAACCTGCGCGCTTTTCTGTTGCACCTTCCACGCCCAGGCGAACAGCAGCAGACCGCCAACGGCCGTGGCCGCGCCGATGTAACCGGTGACCGTCCAGCCCATGCCGGCGCTGATGGCCAGGCCGCCGAGCCAGGGGCCGAGGGCGTTGGCGACGTTGAAGGCGGCATGGTTGGAGGCCGCTGCGAGGGTTTGCGCGCCCGTGGCGACGTCCATCAGGTGGGTCTGCAGGGCCGGGCCGAGGGCGATCATGGTGCCGAGGGCGAAGATTGCCGGCAGGATCGTCCACAGGCTGTGCGCGGCGAACGGGAAGGCCAGCAGCACCAGCGTGCTCCAGGCCAGAATCCAGGCCACGGCGCGCAAGCGCAGGCGGTCGAACAGCCAGCCGCCGGCGCTGTTGCCGACGATGCAGCCGGCGCCGAACACGCCCATGGCCAGGGGAATCCAGCCGGGGCCGACCTGGGTGACGTGGAGCAGGGTCGGCGCCATGTAGCTGAATACGCAGAACATCCCGGCGAAGCCGATGGAGCCGATGCCCAGTGCCAGCCAGATCGGTGCGCGATTGAAGGCGCGCAGTTCGCCCGAGGGGCTGCTGCGCTGCTCGTGCGGGTCGGCCGGCAGGAAGATCGCGACCATGGCGATGGTGGTGATGGCGATGATGCCGACCAGGGCGAAGGCGTAGCGCCAGCTCATGAACTGGCCGAGCCAGGTGGCCAGCGGGTTGCCGATCAGGATCGCCACGGTCAGGCCGGCCAGCACCCGGCTCACGGCCTTGGCACGCTTGTGCGGTGGTGCCATGGAGGCAGCCACCAGCATGGCGATGCCGAAATAGGCACCGTGCGGCAGGCCGGCGATGAAGCGGAAGATCAGCAGTGGTTCGTAGCTCGGCGCCAGGGCGCTGGCGAAGTTGCCGAGGGCGAAGCAGCCCATCAGCAACAGGAGCAGGATGCGCCGTGGCAGGCGTGCGCCGAGCAGGGCCAGTACCGGTGCGCCGACCACCACGCCCAGCGCATAGGCGCTGATCACGTGGCCGACCTGAGGTTCGCTGACGCCCAGATCCTGGGCGACGTTGGGCATCAGGCCCATGATGGCGAATTCGCCGGTGCCGATGGCGAAGCCGCCGAGGGCCAGGGCGAGTTGAATGAGAAGGATCGCGCCTGGCGACAAGGTGGTCGCGGCGTCGCTGGAATGGCTGCTCATGAATGACCTGGAGGAGGGAAAAACAGGCGCTCGATTATATTCTCCCAGCGCCTCGCTTGGGTATTCGTAGCCGCTCTATTTCGGGCTTTATGACGAGTGGCCTGGGGTGTTGGCGGCTTTCACGTAATCGACGAATGCGCGCAGCGGCGCTGGCACGTGACGACGGTTGTGGTAGTACAGGTAAGGGCCTTCGAAGTGCTGCCACCAGTCCTGCAGGAAAGGCCGTAGCTGGCCGCTCTCGAGTTGCGGGCGAATGTATTCCTCGAAGGTGTAGAGAATGCCTTGCCCTGCGCAAGCGGCGGCGATCAGCAGATCCTGCGAGGAGCTGATCAGCGTGCCTTCGGGGGCGATACGCAGGGTTTTGCCGTCCTGCTCGAACTCCCATACGCCGAGCTTGCCGCTGGCGAAGCGATAGCCGAGCAGGCGATGGTCGCTCAGCTCGCTGGGGTGCTGCGGTGTGCCGTGTTGCTGCAGGTAGGCGGGCGCGGCGACGGCCATGAAGCACTGTCGGCGTGGGCCGATGGGGATGGCGATCATGTCCTTGGCCAGGCTTTCCTCGTAGCGGATGCCGGCGTCATAGCCTGCCGCGATCACGTCGATGAAGGTGTTGTCCATGTTCACCTCCAGCGCGATACCGGGGTAGCGGTTGAGAAAGCCGTCCACGAGCGGCGGCAGGATGTGCCGGGCGATGACGCCGGGTACGTGCAGGCGCAACGAGCCCACCGGGTTTTGCGGGTCTTCCTGCAGGTCGTTGAGCGCGATATTGATTTCATCCAGTGCCGGGCGCAGACGCTCCAGCAGACGTGCACCGATTTCCGTCGGCGTCAGGCTACGGGTGGTGCGGTTGAGCAGGCGTACGCCCAGCTCCTTTTCCAGGCGGCGCACGCAGTCGCTCAGCGACGATGCCGACATGCCGCGTCGCTGCGCCGCCGTGCGAAAGCCGCCGGCCTCGACCACGGCGGCGAACAGGGCGATATCGGACAGATTCGGTTGGCGCATGAGCGTCGACTGGGTAATGACGAGCGCATGATGATGCGACCTGGCAACGCGTTTGCCAATCCAGCGGATCGGTTTCGTAGCCCGGATGCAATCCGGGGGCGTCTGGCGGATGTTCCCGGATTGTATCCGGGCCACGACTGGTGGAAATACGGTAATACCCTGTAACTGTCCGCCTGACCGTATGCGCTGTTCGGCCGAGGGCGGCTTATCGGACAGCGCTTCTGCCTGCACCCTGTGTCCAGCGTCGTAGCCTTCGGCGCATCGAGCTAACGGACACGAGGAAACAGCCAATGGACAAGAAGCGTGAAAGCGGGCGTGGCCATACACGCCGGGATGCCCTGAAGATGTTCGGCGTGGTGGGCGGTAGCCTGGCCCTGCACGGTGTGATGGGCGGTGTGCCGTCGTTCGCCTGGGCCAGTGAAGTGGCGGGCTGGCAGGCAGCGGATATGCCGTCGCTGGTTGGCAAACGCATGCTGGTCACCGGTGGCAGCAGTGGCATGGGCTTCGAGGATGCGCTGGCGCTCAGCCGCGCGGGGGCGCAGGTGATCATCGCCGCACGCAATGCGCAGCGTGGTGCCGAGAGCATCGAGCGTATTCGGGCGCAGGTGCCGGATGCTCGCTTGCGTTTCGAGCAACTGGATCTGGCCGACCTGTCGTCGGTACGTAGCCTGGCTCAGCGTCTGAACGCCGAGGGCGAAAACCTGGATGTGCTGATCAACAATGCCGCGATCATGGCGCCGCCGCAGCGTGGTGTGTCGCGCGATGGTTTCGAGATGCAGTTGGCGACCAACTTCCTCGGCCACTTCGCCCTGACGGGGTTGCTCTTGCCGTCGCTGCGCCAGTCGTCCGATCCGCGGGTCGTGACCTTGGCGAGCATTGCGGTGAACCGCGGCCGCATCAATTTCGATGACCTGCAGTCCGAGCGCAACTACAACCCCTACGCTGCCTACGCCCAGTCGAAACTGGCCTGCCTGATGATGGCGTTCGAGTTGCAACGGCGCAGCCTCGCCAATGACTGGGGGGTACGCAGCGTTGCCGCGCATCCGGGGGTGGCGGTGACCGAGTTGGTCGAGCGTGGGCCTGGGCTGGAAAGCGAGTTCGCGCGCGAGTGGGCGAAGGATCGCGAGGTTTATCACTCGGCGGCGCAAGGCGCATTGTCCTCGTTGTTCGCGGCGACGGCTGCCGATGCCGAGGGCGGTCGCTACTACGGCCCGACCGGTGAAGAGGAAAAGCGTGGCCCATTGGGTCTGGCCAAGGTGCCGGATGCGGCGGCGGACACCGATGACGCCGCACGGTTGTGGTCGGTGGCCGAGCGCCTGACCGGCGTCAAATACGGCTGAGGCATGACGGTACGCACGCATCGGCGTGCGTCATAGAGGAGCTTCCCATGTCATCGTTGACGATGTCGCAGCGCGTGGCCGTGGCCATCAACGCGCAGCGCGACGAACTGTGGCCGGCATTGGCCGGCTTCAGCCTGTTCTTCTGCCTGTTTTCGGGCTACTTCATGCTGCGGCCGATTCGCGAGGCGATGGGCATCCTCGCCGGGGTGGAAAACCTGCAGTGGCTGTTCACTGCCACCTTCGTGGTGATGCTGGTGGCGGTGCCGCTGTTCGCCTGGCTGAGTTCACGGGTGCCGCGCCTGCATTTCATCGATTGGGTGTACGGTTTTTTCACCCTGAACCTGCTGCTGTTCGCCGTGCTGTTCTTCACCCGTGACGAGAGCGTATGGCTGGCGCGCGGTTTCTATGTGTGGATATCGGTCTACAACCTGTTCGTCGTGTCGGTGGCCTGGAGCCTGATGGCCGATGTGTTCGACAGCGAGCAGGCCAAGCGCCTGTTCGCCTTCATCGCCGCTGGTGCCAGTGTCGGCGGTTTGGCCGGCCCGGCGCTGAGCGCGCTGTTGATCGGAAGCCTGGGACAGGCCGGGTTGATAGTGCTGGCAGCGCTGTTGCTGGCCGTAGCGCTGATGCTCAAGCAGGTACTGATGCGTTGGCGTGAGCAGGGTGGTGCGGGGCGTGCTGGTGCGGTGCAGGCCGAGAGTCCACGGCGGCCGGTGCCGGGCAATCCGTTCAGCGGTTTGACCCGGGTGCTGGCCTCGCCCTATCTGCTGGGCATTGCCGGGTTCGTGATTCTGCTGGCTACTGCCAGCACCTTTCTCTACTTCGAGCAGGCGCGCCTGGTGGCTGAGTTGTTCCCGCAGCGCGCCGATCAGGTGCGGGTGTTCGGGGTGATCGATTTTGTGGTGCAGGCCGGCGCGCTGGTTTCCCAACTCTTTATCACCGGGCGTATCGCCAGGCGCATGGGCGTGCGGGTGTTGCTGGCCTGTGTGCCGCTGCTGGTGTGTATTGGCTTCCTCGGTCTGGCGTTGATGCCCACCTTCGCCATGCTCGCTGCGCTGATGATCGTGCGCCGCATCGGTGAATATGCCTTCGTCCGCCCCGGGCGGGAGATGCTCTTCACCCCGTTGGATGCCGAGAGCAAGTACAAGGCGAAGAACTTCATCGATACCGTGGTGTACCGCGCTGGCGATGCCATGAGTGGCTGGCTCAAGAGCCTGCTCGACATGTTCGCTCAGGGCGCCTGGCTGGTGGCGCTGGTGGGAGCGGCCTGCGCTGCGTTGTGGGGTTTGCTCGGCTGGTACCTGGGCAGTCAGGCGGATCGCAAGGTTACTGAGCAGCAGGTCGCGGTGACCTAGGTTCTGTACGAAAGGTGCCTGCGCTCGGTGATGCTTCGTTAAAAACGGGCTGGAGCGCCAGCCCGGTCGAATGCTCATTTACAGCTCGTAAAGTCGGACGCGACCCCGGTCGTTCCTCACCCGCTTTTGTGGGGCCGCTGACCTTCGCTCGGCGACTTTTCGAACAGAACCTTGGCAGCGGTTGTGCCGGAGCCACCACGGCTCCGGCATGGCGCGTCAGCCGCGAGCCGGAATGTTCAGGCCGCGCTGTACTGCCGGACGAGCGAGGAAGGCATCGAGCACGCGACGCACGTTGGCGAAGCGCTCGAATTGCACCAGCTCGGCGGCTTCGTAGAAACCCACCAGGTTGCGAATCCAGGGGAACACGGCGATGTCGGCGATGCTGTACTCGCCAGCGATCCAGTCGCGGCCTTGCAGGTGCTGATCGAGCACACCGAGCAGGCGGGCCGATTCGGCGACGTAGCGATCACGCGGGCGCTTGTCTTCGTACTGGCTGCCGGCGAATTTATGGAAGAAACCGAGTTGGCCGAACATCGGCCCCAGGCCGCCCATCTGCCACATCAGCCATTGAATCGTCTCGTAGCGGGCAGCGGCGTCCTTTGGCAGCAGCTTGCCGGTCTTTTCCGCCAGGTAGATCAGAATCGCCCCGGACTCGAACAGCGGCAGCGGGTGGCCATTGGGCCCATCGGGGTCGAGGATGGCGGGAATCTTGTTGTTCGGCGCCAACGAGAGAAACTCGGGGCTGAACTGGTCATCGCTCTCAAAGCTGACCAGGTGCGGCTCGTAGGGCAGACCGATCTCTTCCAGCATGATCGAAACCTTGACGCCGTTGGGGGTGGGCAGCGAGTAGAGCTGCAGGCGCTCGGGATGCTGGGCGGGCCATTTACGGGTGATGTGGAAGGGGCTGAGGTCGGTCATGTGGAGTTCCATGTCGAATGGGCCTAAGAGCCTGTTCACGATCTGCTGTGCGTCGGCGCTACTGCGTTAAAAACAAGCTCGGAATGCTCATGTACAAAAGTACACTCTGCTTCCTCGCTTGTTTTTGCCTTGTATCGCTCTAGCTCGCGAGATCCTGAACAACCTCTACGAAAGGGGCGATCAGAACACGAGTGGTGGGGCGCAGGAAATCGATCCAACTGCTAGTAGTCATCGACTCGGGCAATCCTGCCCGGTTCCCTGTGCGCGAGCGAGGCGGTATGGTGCGGGTTTTCATCCACCCGGCACGGAGCCCATCGGCATGAGCCTGCACGGTACTTACGATTCCCAGAACATCTTCGCCCAGATCATTCGCGGCGACTTGCCCTGCTACAAACTTTACGAGGACGACGATGTACTGGCCTTTCTCGACCTGTTCCCGCAATCCAAGGGCCACAGCCTGGTGATCCCCAAACGTGCTGCCGCGCGCAATATCCTGGAGATCGACGAAGCCAGCCTGGCCAAGGTCATGGCCGTGGTGAAGAAGGTCGCCCAGGCCATAGTCGATGAATTGCAGCCGGCTGGTGTGCAGATTGCACAGTTCAACGGCGCGCCCGCCGGGCAGACGGTGTTCCATATCCATATGCACGTGATCCCGCGTTTCGAGGGCGAAGGCCTCGGTATTCATGCCGCCAACAAGGCCGACCCGGCCGAACTGGAAGCGTTGCAGGCGCGTCTGGTCAAACGTCTGCAAGGCTGAAACGAGAATGCCCCGGCCGAGTGAATCGGTCGGGGCATCTTCATGGGTGTGTTCAACCGTTCTGGTTGTTCAGCCCACCCCATTCCATGAAACGCACGGCATGCACTTCGCCCTGGCTGTCGCGGTAGACCAGCACGCTGGGCACTACACCGCTCTTGCGGCTGTTGTCGGTGCGTTGCAGCACCTGGTCGATGTCCAGCTGCATACCGTAGTGATACTGCTGCACGTCCAGCTTGCTGATGTCAGGTGCTTTTTCGCTGGCGAACGCCATGGGTGCGAAAGCGGCGATGAGCGTGGTGGTGATAGCGGCGAGTTTCATGGTGATGGTCTCCGATCAGTGGCGCCGAAGTGTGTGGCGCTGGGGTCGAGAGAGATGAAAACATCACGCTGTTCATTGATGAAATCGATGCTTGTGCTACTGAACATTGCTGCCATCGATACCTTGCTCGCTGGCTCGTCAACACCAATACTCAGGCGGCATCCATCTGCCCATGGAGGGCTTCATGCGTTCGACTCTCATCGTTCTACCTCTGCTTTTGCTGGCGGGTTGTTCATCGTTTCGCGGTGATCCGGAAAACATCAAGCCGGTGTCTGAAGATCGCCTGCTGGCGTTTCAGGAGGCGCAGGCGAACAGCGCGCAGATCGTGGTCAATCGTGATTTCGGCGTGATGGGGGGCGGTTGCTACGTGGCCATCGAGGTTGATCGCAAGGTCGCTGCGCGAATCGGTATGGGCGAGGTCGCCACCTTCCAGGTGCCGCCGGGTACGCGTGTGGTAGGCATCACGCCGGATCGCATGGATGACACCCTGTGCGGCATGGGCCGACTGCTGCGCGAAGTGGCGGTGCCGGTGAAGACTGGCGAGACCCACAAGCTGCGCATCATCAGCCAGAACCGTGGTGGTTTCGATATCGTGCCGGATACGCCCTGACGCACAGGGCTCGGACGTTCAGCGGGTCAGCGCAGCTTGCCCGTTCGCTGTGGATCCTCGGCCCACCAGATACGCTCGACGCGACCGATCAGGTTGGCCCGTGGCACGCTGCCCCAGAGGCGGCTGTCAGCGGAGTTGCGGCGATTGTCGCCGAGCATGAACAGCTCGCCCTCGGCGATGGTCGTTTCGGTCAGGTCGCCGTAGTTCCGATCCGGCACGTTCAGGGCTGGGGCAGGGTGCAGGTACGGCTCGTCCAGCAACTGGCCGTTGATGTAGACACGATGATCACGCATCGCCAGGCGGTCGCCGGGAAGGCCGATGATGCGCTTGACGTAAACGACGTCATTGACCGGGCTCACGAAGACCACCACGTCACCACGCTCGGGTTCGCTACCGACATAGGCCCAGACACTGCTGAGAATGTAGTCACCCGTTTGCAGGGTAGGCGCCATCGAGTTGGCCGGCACCTGATTGGGCAAGTAGCCCGCGATGCGCGCTCGCGGATCGAGCGTAGCCGGGCCCAGTGGATTCAGCAGATAGAAGCCGAGCATCAGCAGGGCTAGGGCGATGAAGCCTGTCCAGAAATTCCAGCGCATGGTCGATCCTTGTACCTGTGGAGGGCGCCACCTTAGTGGAGTGTGCGACGCGCCTGCAAGCCGTGTCGTTCAAGTGCGTGCCGGATCAAGCGCAGCGCTGGGTATCACGGTTAGAATCGGCCGGTCGAAGAGGGAGAGCAGTTGTGAACGGATTGCCGATAGCGATAGTGGGGGCGGGTACGGCCGGCCTGGCCAGTGCAATTTTCCTGGCCCGCCAGGGCTACGCGGTGCGCCTGCTGGAGCGGGTCGAGCAGTTGCAGCCGGTGGGCGCGGGCATCCTGCTGCAGCCCTCCGGCCTAGCGGTATTGCAGCGCCTCGGCCTGCTGGCTGAGTGCACCGCACTGGGCGCTCCGGTCAGTCGGCTGTACGGCACCAGTTGCCAGGGGCGGACGATCCTCGACACGCGTTATCACGACTGGCAGCCGGGCAGCTTTGGTCTTGGCATCCACCGCGGCGTACTGATGACGGCATTGCTGTATGCCGCGCAACGTGCCGGCGTGCAGGTGGAAACCGGTGTCACTGTCAGTCGTTTCGAGCAGGCCTGCGGCCATATCCGACTGCTGCGGCAGGACGAGAATGGCGAGGAATTTCCCATGGGCGACTTTGCCGCGCTGATCCTGGCGGACGGCACGCGCTCGACCCTGCGTGCGCAGATGCAGGTACGCCAGTGGTCGCGCCCCTATCCCTGGGGCGCCCTGTGGAGCATGTTGCCGACGTCGGTGAACGCCGGCTCCGGTGAGCTGCGCCAGTGGTATCGCGGTTGCCGGGAAATGTTCGGGTTGATGCCAACCGGTTGTACCCATCAGGCCCGTGAAACGTCACTGACCAGCCTGTTCTGGAGCCTGCCGCTCAGTGAGCATGACGCCTGGCGAGCGAGTGGACTGGAGGCCTGGAAAACCCGCGTGCGTAGCCTGGCTGGCGAGCCTGCCGAGGTTTATCTCGAACAGCTCCATGACACCGCGCAACTGACCCTGGCCGCCTACGCGGATGTGCGCATGCAGCGCTGGCACGATGGCCGCGTCCTGGCCATCGGTGACTGCGCCCACGCCATGAGTCCGCAACTGGGGCAGGGCGCCAATATGGCGCTGGTCGACGCAGCAGCGCTGGCCGATGCACTGGGTGATGCCACTGAGCGCGAGCAGCAGTCTCTCGATTGGAACGCGGTCTTCGCTCACTACGGCGATACGCGCCGTGATCACCTGCGTTACTACCGCCAGGCCAGCCGTTTGCTGACGCCCCTGTTCCAGTCCAACAGCAACGTATTGGCGGTCATGCGCGATATCGCCTTGATGCTTGCCCGGCACAACCGCTTCGGTCGCCAGCATGCGGTCAGCACCCTCGTCGGTGCGCGTAATGGCTGGCTATGGTCAGGGGCACAGAAGCGCGAGTTGCATGTGTGGACGGGGGAGCGTGAGGCCTGGGAAGAGGCTTCGCGAATTTAGCTTAAGGATGGTCTGAAAAGTCCATTAATGACTACTGTTCGAACAGTGAAGGTAGTGCTTTTCAAGTGGTGAGCAGAACTTTTGGGGTATGCGGTCTTAGAGCGATTCCGTCTTCGACGTCAATGGTTTCGACTGCATACAGTTGGTTGTTCATCGTTGCGAGGCACCACTGGTAGCCATCGGGCAGAGCCAGGCGCTCAGGTTCCAGCAATACATCTGTGGACAGTTCATTGGCCAAATTCATGGCCAGTTTTACTTCGTCAAGAATCAAATCATCAGACGCCCAAGAGAGACCTAGATTTTGATGAAATTCAGATTCGTTGTCGAAGTATTGAAGAAAAAAAGCAGCACTGTCTTGTGGATGCTCAAGAGATTCGACCCCTTCTGGAATATATCGATTAAGCAATGTGATTATTTGTGCTTCGGAGACTTTTCTCTTGATGAATAGATTTATTGACTTGCTCATTTGATGCCTCGTTCTTTCATGATGTCGAGTAGTTGTGTTGTACGAGTCTTTTGTTCTAGGGTGAATATTCCTTTTTGGGTCATGATGTCTAATGTTTTTCTTGCGTTGTCCAGGCCTTTCTTTTTGGCATTTATCAGTATGTTGTATTCGGCTGAGGTGATATTTACAGTGCCAGGGCCACTAATTGGGTGTATTGAGTTTTCATGCAGGCCATATACTCGCCCCGAGGATGTATAAAATAACTCGCCTTGGCGAATAGATTCACCGTTTGTGTGAATTTCTCTTAAATCTTTCGCGACTTCCTCTGGTGAAACGGTATACATGGTGTTTCCAGTTTTCTTAGGGATTGTCACCTTATGAGGAAAGTGCCTTTCGCTAAGAGTTAAATGCGACCAGCTCCGTAAGGTTGGGGCAGCAAGTGTCTCAGGTCGAATTGTTTCAGGTCTTTCTACCTCTACCGTCCGTGCCCCAGTCCCGCTCCCTCTCGCTCTGCCTCCACGCCTGATCCTTGCGCGCTTCAAGGCCGCGCTCAGGCGTTTCAATGCATTGCCCAGGCGAGTGAGCTTGTCCAGATAGCTTACCGATGCTGCACCGCGAGCGGCCAGGCCGACGCCGCCGGTGAAGACGATCAGCAGGGCTGCCAGTACGATTTCGAACAGTGCGCCGCCGCTGAACTCGGCGACCTCCTCGACGTTCTGCGCCTTGGCGTAGTCGACGGCGAAACGGCCGAGCATGGCCTTGCTGGGCGCGTCTTCGTAGATGAAGCAGGCCAGTTCGTAGGCTTCGGCCAATTGTTCGCGGGTGATGCTGCTCGGGTCGAAGCCCAGTGCCTCGACCAGTTCGCGGTGTTGCTCGGCGCTGAACTGGCGGTTGTAGGCGGCCAGCCAGGTTTCGCCTTCACTGGCGCGAGCCTGCCAGGCGCTGCGCAGGGCATTGGAGAAGGCGGTGAAGGGATTGACCAGGTCAGAGAATTCCTTGGCGGTCTTGAGAAGCCCCCAGGCACCAAGAAAGAAACCTTTGCCCACCGCGAGTTGGCGATGCACATAGTTGGAGAAAGCGCTGCGCTGATCCTGGATGGCTTGTAATCGCGCTGCTTCCGCGCGCTCTGCGGCAAGAATTTCGTCCAGTACGGTCTGTAGCTCGGCACGGGCACTGCTGATGTCGGTGTCGACATCAGCGTCAGCGAGCAGCTGTGCTTCGTACTCGCCGCTGGGTATGCTCTGAATCAGACTGCCGCGGGTATCCAGGCTGCCGCGCAAGGCATTGCCGCTGGCCGGCGAGAGGCTGTAGGGCAGATTGGCGCCGAGGCATTCGCCGTTGTCCCAGACGAAACGCAGGCCGACCAGGCAACTAGCGGTCTGGGTGCTGCCACCTTCCAGTGGCCTGGGGGCCTGGCGGTGGAAATCGCCGTTATAGGGTTCCGGCGTTGGAGCCGGGCGGTCGTTGCGGTTGTTGGGGACGTAGCCGCTCATCCTGTTGCATCCCTGCTGCAGCCGGCGGATGCCGGCAGGTTCCTTCGTCAGCGTCCGATGCTAACCAATGACCTATGCGCAAAGTCTTGCGCAGTGGCGTGCGGCGTCTCTGTTTTGTGAGCGATGCACGCAAATAGTGGCGTTCACCGCTCAGTTGCGTTGCAGCTCGAGCAGGGCTTTCTGGCTGAGATCCAGCCACTCCTTGTGCAGCACGCGATAGTGTCGGGCAGAGCGGCGGGCGTGGGTCTGGATTTGCAGCAACAACTCGACCGCTTCGCGCTCGCGCCCCAGTCGACGCAGTAGCAGGGCATAGCGGTAGTTGGCTTCCGGGCTGGCGCAATAGCTGCCGAGGGCGCGGTATTCCTCCTCGGCCTTGAAATCGTTGCCCTGGCCTTCGAGGGCGCGGGCATACAGCAGGTGGCCGTCGCTGGAACGGAAGTCGGGGTTGTGGGTGATCAGTTGATCGAGGCTCGCCTGGCAACCAGCGAAATCACCCAGGGCGAAGCGTGCCCTGGCCAGGCCAAGGAGGATGTCGGGCGCATCGCTGTGGATGCCGCGCAAGGCCATCTGGTAGTGCTTGGCGGCTTCCTCCGCCTGACCCATGCGCAGCAGTTCATCGGCGAGATTGACGCGGGTGTCGCGGGTGTCGCGAATTTCCAGTTCATCGCGCAGGGCGCGCAGATGGCGCTGCGGGTCGACGCTGTCGTGCAGGCGATTGAGGACGCGGCGGCCACGACGGCTGCCGAGCAGATCCGGCAGCATGATGCCGAGAAAGTAGATCAGGCAGCCGAGGCCGGGCAGGGCGATGATCAGGTACAGCCAATAGCGTTCCTGACCACTGCGTACCACGTGGAGGCCGCAGGTGACTTGGCAGGCGATGACCAACAGGGCGAGCAAGGGCATGGTGCGATCCAGTCCTTTGGAGTGCGAAGGGATGCGTATCAGAGCACGGATCATGCGTGTTGTCAGGTGACGCGTGCACGGCTGTGGCGTACGTCACGTGATAGGCTGCGCGGCTGTTTTCATGTCCATCAGGATGCGTGCATGCCGTCGTCGCTGGAGATCTTCGCCAACCTCTTCTACCTGGTTTCGGTGCTGCTGGCGGCGCGCAATTCGGTGCATACCTGGGTGGTCGGGTTGGTCGGCTGCGTGCTGTTCGGCTGGCTGTTCTTCAGCGTGCAGTTGTATGCGGATGTCACCTTGCAGGGCTTCTTCATCGTCACCAGTCTGCTGGGCTGGTGGAGCTGGTTGCACGGTCGCGGTGGCGAGCCCATGCCGATCAGTCGCTCGGCCTGGACGGGGCTATCTCTGGCGCTCGCCGTGGCGGTGCTGGTGGCGCTGGCCTATGGCGTCCTGTTGCACCATTTCACCGATGCCTACGCGCCCTTCATCGATTCGCTGGTGTTGACCTTCAGCGTGCTGGCGCAACTGCTGCTGATGCGCCGCAAGCTGGAAACTTGGTACGGCTGGTTGCTGGTCAATACCCTCGCCGTACCGCTGTTCGCTGCGCGTGAGCTGTACCTGACGGCGTTCATCTACCTGCTGTTCTGGTGCAACGCCTGGTACGGCCTGTATCGCTGGCGCCGTGAACTGAACGCGCAGAATGCCTGACATGACCAGGCGATTCGCAATTGGCCTGGTGGTGGGCAAGTTCGCGCCGCTGCACCTGGGGCACGAGTGGCTGATTCGCCAGGCGCAGGCCCAGTGCGAGCAGCTCGTGCTGCTCAGTTGGTCGCGACCGGAGCGTGCAGGCTGCGAGCCCGAGCGGCGGGCGAACTGGTTGCGGCTACGCTTTCCCGAGCTACGCAGCTGGGTGGTGACGCCCGAGTGGGTGGCTCGGCAACGTGCGCAGAGCCTGGCGCTGCCTGATCTACCCGACGAATCCGAGCCCGATTCCGTGCAGCGCCAGTTCGTTGCCGACTTCTGCCTGGCCGTGCTGAGGCAGCCGGTCGATGCGGTATTTACCAGCGAGGCCTATGGCGAGGGCTTCGCCGCGCACCTGAGCCGATGCTTCGGGCGAGCGGTGCAACATGTCGAGATCGACCGGGCGCGCACGCAGGTGCCGGTGTCCGGTACGCGTCTAAGGGCCGATATCCATGGTCTGCGCGAATATCTGGCGCCGCCGGTCTATGCCGATTTCGTCGAGCGCATCGCCTTGCTCGGCGGTGAGTCCACCGGCAAGAGCAGCCTCGCCGTGGCACTGGCCGAGGCGCTGGGCACGCGCCATGCCGCCGAGTACGGCCGCGAACTGTGGGAAGAGCAGGGCGGTGTGCTCGGTTATGACGACCTGCTGCGTATCGGCCGCACCCAGGTCGCGCGGGAGGGCGAGTTGGCCGGGCAGTGCCGACGCTACCTGGTCTGCGACACCACGCCCCTGACCACGCTGTTCTACTGCCGCGAGCTGTTCGGCCGCGCCGAGGTCGAACTGGAGCAGTTGGCCGAGCGGCACTATCACCACCTGTTCCTGTGCGCCGATGACTTCCCCTTCGTGCAGGATGGTACGCGTCAGGACGAGACCTTTCGCCGCCGCCAGAACCAGTGGTACGAGCAGGAACTGACGCGGCGCGGCTGGCCATTCACCCGGTTGACCGGCTCTCTGCCACAGCGCATCGAACAGGTGCTGCATAGCCTGAGCGGAACCTAGTCGGAGGTAGTCGGTGCGCACTGCGCACCCTACGCTCGAACGAGCGAAGCACTTGCTGGGATGCCGCAGGTGGTTTTGCGTAGGGTGCGCTGCGCGCACCGGCTTGTGGAACACACCTGGAGTTCAGCCAGCCATGGCTGCAATCAGCGGCGCGCAACGTCTGGGCGCGTTGCGACACGCTACGAAACTTGTCGGGCATCCATGGCTGGGCGAGGATGCGCGTTTTCGACCGAACCGGGATCGTCATGCGCCGTCTGCCCTCGCTCACCGCCCTGCGCACTTTCGAAGCCGCCGCGCGGCATGCACATTTCGGCCGCGCCGCCGACGAGCTGTGCGTCACCGACAGCGCCGTCAGCCACCAGATTCGTCAGTTGGAAGAGCAACTGGGCAGCGCCCTGTTCGAGCGTGATGGCCGCCAGGTACGCCCGACGCCCCAGGCGCGGCGCCTGTTGAGCCGTCTGCAGCAGGCCTTCGAACTGATCGGCGAGGCCTGCGACGAACTGCGTGACCCCGGCTCGCAAGCCCAGTTGCGTATCGCGGTGACTGCCGAGCTGGCGCAGAAGTGGCTGGTGGCACGCCTGGCCGATTTCGCCGAGCGCCATCCACAGGTCACCCTGCACCTGCACGAGCAGCCGCTCGACGCCTCGCTGCCAGCGGCGGATATCGACATCGCCATCACCTACGGCACCGGCCCGGACGATGCCAGTGCCTACTTCGTGCGGCCGTTGCCGACCCTGCAGTTCTTCCCGGTATGCAGCCCCGGCCTGTTCAACCTGTCGCCGCTCAAGCACCCGCGTGACCTGGCGCGCCACTGCTTGCTGCACGATGATCAGGACGGCAAGACCTGGACGGCCTGGCTGACCACCCATGCCGGTGACATTCGCCCCACGCGGCACCTCTATCTGGGGCATGCCGGCCTGACCATGGAAGCCGCCGCGCGCGGCCAGGGCGTGGCCATCGGCGACAACCTCACCAGCGGCGAGGATCTGGCCAGCGGTCGCCTGGTGCGGCCCTTCGCCGCTCAGGTGCCGGCGCTGGGGCAGTACGCGCTGGTCTGCGAGCGCCTGCGCCTGGACAAGCCGGCGGTTGCCGGCTTCATCGAATGGTTCACCGATCAGTTGGTAGACCTGTGAATTGAATTCAAGGGTTCCGCGATAAACCTCATTGGTCGCGAGCGGGCCGCGCGGGTAGTGTCTGGGCCGATTCCAGCCACCGACGAGGAGCCGTGAGATGGCCCGTACCCTGACTTCATCCCCCAAGGCCGATGGCTTTCGTCTGCCTGGCGAGTTCGAGCCCAAGCGCCGCTGCTGGCTGGGTTGGCCGGAGCGCCCGGATGTGTGGCGCAACGGCGGTAAGCCGGCGCAGCAGGTCTGGGTCGACGTGGTCAGTGCCATCGCCAGCAGCGAGCCGGTCACCGTCTGCGCCTCGGCCGCGCAGTACGCCAACGCCCGTAGCCGCCTGCCAGCGGAGGTACGGGTGGTGGAGATGAGCTGCAACGACACCTGGTTCCGCGACAGCGGCCCGGCCTTCCTGGTCAACGACGCCACTGGTGAAGTGCGCGGCGTGGATTTCCAGTTCAATGCCTATGGCGGCTTCGATGGCGGGCTGTATTTTCCCTGGGACAAGGACGACCAGATCGCGCAGAAGATTCTTGAGTTGGAAGAGTGCGACCGCTACCGCGCCTCGCTGATCGCCGAGATGGGCAGCATCCGCAGCGATGGTCAGGGCACCTTGCTGAGCACCGAGCAGTGCGTGCTCAACCGCAATCGCAATGGCCATCTGGGCAAGGCCGAGGTCACCCGGCGCCTGACCGATTACCTAGGCGCCGAGCAAATCATCTGGCTGCCGCGAGGCTGCAAGTTCGACGAGACCGACGGGCACATCGACGACCTGGCCTGTTTCGTCAGGCCGGGCGTGGTGGTGATGCAGTGGACGGACGACCGCAGCGACCCGCAGTGGGAAATCTACCAGGAGGCCTACGATGTGCTACGCAGCGTCCGCGATGCTCGTGGCCGCACGCTGGAGGTGCACAAGCTGCCGCAACCACGAGTGCTGGAATGGAGCGCGGAGGAGGCCGAGGGGCTCGATGCGGTGGACGGCAGCATGGCGCGCCAGGACGGGACGCTGATCTGCGCGTCCTACATCAACTTCTACACCGGCAATTCGGCGATCGTCATGCCGCTGTTCGATGATCCCAACGACCGCGCCGCGCAGTCCGTGCTGGCCGAGCTGTTCCCGCAGCATCGCATCATCGGCATCGAACGCTCGCGTGAGTTGTTGCTCGGCGGCGGCAACGTCGGCTGCATTACTCTGCCGCAATATGCGGCACCTGCCGTTCAGCGATAGCGGGCGAGGATGGCGTCGAGCTCGCCATCCTCTTTCATCTGCACCATGGCCCTGAGCAGGGCCTGGGTCGGTACGTCCGCTTCGTTGCGGATGATGCAGGCCAGCGGGTCGCTGCCGATCTCGGCGATGCGCACCAGGCGTTTGTCCGGAGCGAGGTGGCGGTTGAACCAGTCCAGGGTCAGTTGGTTGGCGACGGCGAAGTCATAGCGCCGGGCTGCCAGTTTCTCCAGCACCTGATCCTGGGTGCGCACGTCTTCGCGCAGCAGGTCGCCGCTGAGAAATCGTGCTTCCAGCGCGGCGTAGCCGAAGCCGAGCACGGTGCCGATCCGTTCGCCCGCCTTGGGCTTGCGCTGTCGCATGTCGGCACGGGTCACCAGCACGTCGTGCTGGAACGTGAACGGCAGGCTCCAGATGTACTGATGGTGCCCGCTGATCAGCCAGGCCGGGCTGACGTTGCAGCGCACGTCGATCTCGCCGTGCATCATCATGCTTTGCACGCGCAGGCGGGGCAGTACCAACATCCTGGCCTGGCGCCCGACTTTCTGCGCCAGGCGCGCTTGCAGGTCGTAGAGAATGCCGCCCACGGCTTCGCCATGCTCGATCTGCATCATCGGCATGGCAGTACTTTCTGTGACGGCGAAGCGCAGCGCCGGCTGCTCGGCCTGCGCCTGCGTGCTGAACAGGCAGGCTAGCAGGGCGCACAGGCGGTAAAGGGAGGATACGCTCATGCAGATGGCGATGACCGACCGAGCGATGATGTTGTACAGCGTGGGGAAAACATGGTGACTCCTCGACGACCAGGCGCACGGGCGAAGGTGTCACGCTTTTGTGCGCCGCTCAAGATGCTCGGGCGAAGGTCGGTGCGCTGGCTCAGGCCGGCGCCGGCTCGAAGCTGTCGGCACGTGCCATGCGCCACATGCGCTCGTAGAACTCGCCGCCGATCTGGCCGCTGAGCAACTCGCCCGGCGCGAGGAACACATGCTGCTGCGAGAACAGCTTGATCTCGGTGGCCGACAGCCTTTGCACCAGGTGCTTGGCGTCGATCTGTGCCGGGTGATCGAGGCCGGCGGCGGCGAGCATCTCGGCCAGCGCCTTGAGCGTGTTGCGGTGGAAGTTGTAGACGCGCTGCGCCTTGTCCTCGACCACCAGGGCGCGCTGGCGTAGAGGATCCTGGGTGGCTACGCCGGTGGGGCACTTGTTGGTGTGGCACGACTGCGACTGGATGCAGCCGATGGCGAACATGAAACCACGCGCCGAGTTGGCCCAGTCGGCGCCGATGGCCAGCACCCGGGCGATGTCGAAGGCACTGACGATCTTGCCGCTGGCGCCAAGCTTGATCTTGTCGCGCAGGTTGCTGCCGACCAGGGTGTTGTGCACGAACAGCAGGCCCTCGCGCAACGGCACACCAAGGTGATCGGTGAACTCCAGCGGCGCCGCGCCGGTGCCGCCTTCCTTGCCGTCGACGACGATGAAGTCCGGCAGGATGCCGGTCTCCAACATGGCCTTGACGATGCCCATGAACTCCCACGGGTGGCCGAGGCAGAACTTGAAACCCACCGGCTTGCCGCCCGACAACTCGCGTAGCTGGGCGATAAATTGCAGCAGCTCGGTGGGGGTAGAGAAGGCGCTGTGGCGCGACGGCGAGATGCAGTCCTCGCCCATTGGGACTCCGCGGGTATTGGCGATTTCCTCGGTGATCTTGTGCTTTGGCAGGATGCCGCCATGACCCGGTTTGGCGCCCTGGCTGAGCTTGATCTCGATCATCTTCACCTGCGTACTGGCGGCCTGCGCGGCGAAGCGCTCGGGGTCGAAACGCCCGTCGGAGGTGCGGCAGCCGAAGTAGCCGCTGCCCAGTTCCCAGACCAGATCGCCGCCGTGTTCGCGGTGGTAGGGGCTGATGCTGCCCTCGCCGGTGTCGTGGTAGAACTCGCCCAGTTTCGCCCCTTCGTTGAGCGCGCGAATGGCATTGGCGCTGAGCGAGCCGAAGCTCATCGCCGAGATGTTGAACAGCGAGGCCGAGTACGGCTGGCTGCATTGCGGCCCGCCGATCTCCACGCGAAAGCTGCACGGATCGGTGAGCGGCGCCGGGCGCATCGAGTGGCTGATGAACTCGAAGCCGTTCTGGTACACGTCGCTCAGGGTGCCGAAGGGTTTGTCGGCGCCTTCGTTCTTGGCGCGCGAATAGACCAGCGAGCGCTGGGCGCGGGAGAAGGGCAGTTGCTCGGCATCGCCTTCGAGCAGGTACTGGCGAATCTCCGGGCGGATACCTTCGACCAGGTAGCGGATGTTGCCCAGGATGGGGTAGTTGCGCCTGACCGCGTGGCGCGTTTGCAGCAGGTCGCCGATACCGATCAAGCTGAGAATGCCGGTGAGCAGGGTGAACGGCCACAGCCATTCATGACGCAGGAAGGGCAGGCTGGCTAGGGTGAACAGGACGCAGAAGGCAAAAAAAGCGTAACGGCTCAGTAGCGATAGGTTCATGCAGTCTCCGTTGGTGCCGGGATCAAAGGCTTCACTCTAGCAGGACGCTGAAAGCTTCAGGCTAGACAGTGTGGATTGAGTATCCACAGGTTGTCGTCTAAAGGGTGCCTGTGTCGCCATACGAGCCACTTATGGCTATCTCAAGATAGTTGGAGACTTTTTAATTATTTTCGGTCATATAGTGGCCATATGGCCACTGTTTCGGCTTGAGGACGAACGCAAACGGCTGTGGCAAACTCTGCTGATTGGGCAGGGGCCGCTATCAAAGCCCCGCTTGCTACTTCTCCATTTACCCACGCTCATCAGGCGCGGGTTTACTGCCTGAGGCCGCTCGGCGCGGCCGACAAGAGGAATGAGCGTGCATAACGTCGTGATCAGTGGTACCGGCCTCTATACCCCGGCCAACAGCATTTCCAACGACGAGCTGGTGGCATCCTTCAATGCCTACGTGCAGCAGTTCAACGCCGACAATGCCGAGGCCATCGCCCGCGGTGAAGTCGAGGCGCTGAGCGAGTCCAGCAGTGGTTTCATCGAGAAGGCGTCGGGCATCAAGAGCCGCTTCGTCATCGACAAGGCCGGCATTCTCGATCCGCAGCGCATGGTGCCGCGCATTCCTGAGCGTTCCAACGAAGACTGGGGCATCCTCTGTGAAATGGCCGTCGGCGCTGCCAAGCAGGCGCTGGAGCGCGCCGGCAAGACCGTCGCCGATATCGACGGGGTAATCGTCGCCTGCTCGAATCTGCAGCGCGCTTACCCGGCGGTGGCCATCGAAGTGCAGGCCGCGCTGGGTATCCAGGGCTGGGGTTACGACATGAACGTGGCCTGCTCCTCGGCCACCTTCGGTATTCAGGCTGCGACCACCGCGATCCAGACCGGCCAGGCCCGTGCCATCCTGATGGTCAACCCGGAAATCTGCACCGGCCACCTCAACTTCCGTGACCGCGACAGCCACTTCATCTTCGGCGATGCCGCCACTGCGGTGATCATCGAGCGTGCCGACCAGGCCACCTCCAAGTACCAGTTCGACGTGGTCGGCACCAAGCTGCTGACTCAGTTCTCCAACAACATTCGCAACAACTTCGGTTTCCTCAACCGTGCGGCGGAAGAGGGTATTGGTGCCAGGGACAAGCTGTTCGTGCAGGAAGGCCGCAAGGTGTTCAAGGACGTCTGCCCGATGGTCGCCGAGCTGATCGCCGCGCACCTGGCGGAAAACCAGCTCAACGTCAGCGACGTCAAGCGCTTCTGGCTGCACCAGGCCAACCTCAACATGAACCTGCTGATCACGCGCAAGCTGCTGGGGCGTGACGCCGAGCCACACGAGGCGCCGGTGATCCTCGACACCTACGCCAACACCAGTTCGGCTGGTTCCGTGATCGCCCTGCACAAGAATCAGGACGACCTGCCGGCGGGCAGCCTGGGTGTTCTAAGCTCCTTCGGTGCCGGTTATTCGATCGGCAGTGTAATTTTGCGCAAGCGTTGAACTCTCTGTAGGCATGCCTGACATGCACGGGGCGTTCGGCTTCGTGCGCAGGCCTGACCTACGGGAGTTCCATGTCCGATTCCGATCTCTTGGGCCGTCTGCTCGCCGGTGAGCAGAAGGCCTACCGCGAGCTGGTCGTGCGCTATCAGGGGGCGATGCGCGCGGTGGCCTACGCCATCGTCGGCAGCCGCCACGCCGATGAAGTGGTACAGGATGCCTGGCTCGCCGTGGTGCGCAGCCTGGCAGGCTTTCAGGAACGCTCCAGCCTCAAGACCTGGCTGCTGACCATCACCGCCAACACCGCCAAGACCCGCCTCAAGCACAACCGCCGCGAGGTGCTGCTCGACGACCTGGCTGCGCCGCATGGCACGGTGGGTGACGAGCGCTTTGCCGATGACGGCCACTGGCTCCTGGCGCCGCATGCCTGGCACCAGGACAGCCCCGAAGCGCTGCTTACCGAGGACGAACTGCGCCAGTGCCTGGAACACACCCTGGCCAGCCTGTCCGAGCTGCAGGCCAGCGTACTGGTGCTGCGCGAGCGACAGGGGCTGGAGTTGGAGGCGATCTGTAATCTTCTCGACATCTCCCTCTCCAATGCCCGTGTGCTGCTGCACCGGGCACGCCTGAAAGTTTTCGCCACCCTGGAACATTTCGAGGAGACAGGCCAATGCTGACCTGCAAGGAACTGGTCGCTCACTCCAGCGATTATCTCGACGGCCAGCTGACCCTGCGCCAGCGCCTGGCCGTGCGCACGCACCTGGCCATGTGCGGCAACTGCCGGCGTTTTATCCGCCAGATGAAACTGACCCAGGCGGTGATCCGGCAGATGCCGGAGGGGGAGTTGCCCGAACTTGACGCCCTGGCCGAGCGCCTGGCGCAGGATCGGCGCAATCAGGGGTGAACTGCGTGCTTGTTGGACGGCTTGGTGTCGCCCATCTGGGCAAGATCCTGCGTAGGGTGGATCGGGGTGCGTAGCCGACGCTTTTTTCATCCACCGTTTGCGATGGTTGTTCGGGCTAATTGGTAGTGCCTCGCAACGAAGAAACCTCCGGCAAACTTCGCTTGCAAGAGCAGCACCGTATGATGGGTAGAGCAACGCGAAACCCATCGAATTTCTCCCGGGTTTCGCTGTGCTCTACCCGGGCTACTTGCTTTTTTATGTGCTATCTGGAGTAGTTAATGTAACCGAAGCTATATCTATCTACCATTTCAATGGTTTTCTTCGCTCGCTCTGGTATGTCCCCTACAGCCTTTTTTAGGTCATTTAAATATGTTTTGGTGATTTCCATAAAATGCTCTGGAACTTCGAATTCAGCTAGATTTTCAAAAATCCCTTCATGGCTGAATTTTGATTTTAGATATACGCTAGCTCTCTGGATTTTTGTCTGCCAATTAAATGGGTACACATTTTTGAGTTCGTCGTCCATTTTTATGCTTGGCTGGAT
Organism: Pseudomonas mendocina; assembly: GCF_003008615.1. Lineage (NCBI taxonomy): Bacteria > Pseudomonadati > Pseudomonadota > Gammaproteobacteria > Pseudomonadales > Pseudomonadaceae > Ectopseudomonas > Ectopseudomonas mendocina. Next base: position 357,706 of record NZ_CP027657.1, on the reverse strand, counting down.
GATTGCTGTTCCATGCGATAAAATGTTTCTAAGGGCAAAAAGTGTGTTTATACCTTCTCTGGTTTCTTCGTTTGTGATCTTGTCTAGGTTGATTTCTAAATATTGTTTGTATTGGCTTTTGAGCTTTTCCCATCCGCCTTGGAGTTCGACTTCTTCTCGAAATTTATACAAAAGCTCTTCGGCGCGAGAAGGCTTTTCTTGGCCGAAGGATTTTCCTTTTTCTATTTCATAGTCAATGTCGCTAGATATTCTTTCAGAGAGGATGCTTCTAATGGTTCCTTCAATAATTGATGCATTTAAGATTAACAAAGCAAAAGACTGGTGGTAGTTAGCATAATCGGATGTCGGGGTGGTATCTTTCTCTAAATTTCCATCATCAAGCCTTAGTGGTGTGCGTATGGATTTAGCTTTCTTATATCCAAGGGCGAGTATCTCATATGCAATTAACAATGAGATGCTAGTTTCCCAGATCCTTATTTTCTGACTCAAACCTAATCTCCCATCAGTTAAGAATATTACTTCAATTGTCGGCGCAATTTTGTTGCGTTCGAGTGCTTTGGTTTTTTAAGGGTTGATTGGTGTTTCTGTCTTTCCGTATCTTTTCTTTCAGTATCATTAAGCTCTTAGATATATTGGGGTCGCGCTCTTCGAAGCAGATGGCAGAGTTTCTTGATTTTTTAAGAATTTTAAAGAACGTGGGTTTGTCTCTCAGTTTTACCTGTTCGGTATACACAACGTGCGTCGTCTTAAGTCTTTCCTCTCCAATATTTTTTTGTCCTAGGTAAGCGCTTTTTCTAGCGTAAATCTTTTTTCCATAAAACTCTGCGCGCATTTTTTCTAAAATACCAACCATGGATATGGACTTGAAAGCTATGAATGAGTGAGCGTTTCTCACTTGTAGCTGATTCATCCAGGAGACATCGCTCTCAAAAATCAATTCGGAAATATTAGAGGATTTATTTCCATACTTATAAATTTTCGCGTCATACGCACAAAGACAAATCTTGTCTGAAAGTGGAAGGAACAGCTGAACACCTTTGGCTAGCATACTCCCAATGCGTGGATCATGAAGGTCACGATAGAGCCAGTTGTATCGGGCTATTGCATGGTCTGAAATAATAAATTCCTGATTGGTTTTGTTTATCAAGAAATGAAATTCAAGATCCTCCATTCCTTTCGAGTCATTGACCCCGTTTAAGGCTTGTGCTGCATTGAAAAGGCGCATCGAGTCTTTGTTTGATGGTCTTATATTGAAGTCTTCTGGATTTTTTATTCCTAAGTTGTTAAGTCTGTTTAAATTTGAAACTATTTGATGGAAGTGCGCGTTGATGAAGTTTAGAGCGTCCTCTCTGCCTTCGACGGTTCTGGCATTTTGACAACACATGAACTTAATTAATGTGGTTCTGGCTTGGTTTGGTATGTTGAAGTCACCATGTCTTATTCTATTTATTATTTCTGATGCGGGGCCTTCGATGTTTGATGATAAAAAGTTCTCGATTTCATTGTTTTTGTCATAGAAGTAATTTTGAGAGAAAATCTCTTTAATTGCTTGGCTTTGGCGAACAATGTTCCTTTCTAAGTCAAAAATATGTACTTTTGGTTTTTTGGCTCCGGTCGAGTCAAGGCCCTCCAGTAAAAACTGGGGAACATAATGCTGGTTTATTGTTTTTTGAATTGCCAATGTGATTTCCTTGCGTAGTAGGATCTTTAGCAGGATTTATATGTAAGGCGATAATGATGTAATAATAAAATTTTCCATCTGACCCCGCACCATATCGTTTCGCTTCGCACGAGAATCTTCTCTAAGTCATAGACTTACCGCTATTTCCTGGGCAGTCAGCTGTGTTTGTTTAATCTTATCTTTTTGCTCCAGCATTACGCATTGTTCACCGCGCGTAGGGCGGATGACGCTTTTGTCATCCACCGCTTGCGATGGCCGTTCGGGCTACTGGCTATCGAAAGCCTCGCCGCTGAAGCGCCTCCCACGGTTTGGTGGATGTTTCTGTGCCTGTGGGAGGGGCTTTCGGTTCTGGCATCCTGCTTCGCTCTACCTCCTGCATCCATACAGTCGTAGCCGCGACTGGTAGCGGGCAAAGCGCCCCCGGATTTCATCCAGGCTACGAAAACTTTTTTCGCCCGCTGTAACGCCCGCATCCCTGCCTCGTCCATTGCTGCGAGGGCGCCAACCTGGCGCCGTATTCGAAACCGATGGAGAGATGCCATGAAACAACTCAATACCCTGACCGCTACCCTGGGCGCCGCGCTGCTGAGCACTGTTGCCTTCACCGCGCATGCCGCGAGCAACCCGTTCGCCGCGCAGGAACTGAGCAGCGGCTACAGCCTGGCTGCCGGTGAGAAGGCGCAGGAAGGTTCCTGCGGTGAAGGCAAATGTGGCGGTGAAATGAAAGGCGATATGAAGGCGGACAAGGAAGGCTCCTGCGGCGCCGACAAGAAGACCGATGCCGAAGGCAAGTGCGGCGGCGAGAAGAGCGAGTAAGGGCACAGGGGAGGACGGATCATGCACCTCGCACACCTCACCGGCGCCGGTCTCGGTCTGCGTCGCGGGCTGCTCGCCGAGCTGATCGGTGATGAGGCCAGCGGCGCCGACTTTCTCGAAGTCGCGCCGGAGAACTGGATCGGTGTCGGTGGCCGGCTGGGCAAGCAACTGCGTGCCCTGAGCGAGCGCCGGCCGTTGCTGTGCCATGGTCTGTCCCTCAACCTTGGCGGCTTCGCGCCGCTGAATCTGGAGTTGCTGCACGCCATCAAGGGCTTTCTGAACGAGCACGGAGTGTTGGCCTACAGCGAGCATCTGTCGGCCTGCGCCGATGATGGCCAGCTGTATGACCTGATGCCGCTGCCGTTTTCAGAGGAATCGGTGGCGCGCATCGTCGAGCGCGTACGCATCGTGCAGGACGTGCTGGAGCGGCCGCTGATCATTGAGAACGTCTCAGCCTATGCGCGCCTGCCCGGCGAGCTGGACGAGGCAGGTTTCGTCTGTGCTGTGCTGGAACGTGCCGACTGCCAACTGCTGCTCGACATCAACAACGTCTACGTCAACAGCCTGAACTTCGGTTTCGATGCCGAGACCTATATCGCCGCGATGCCGAGTGAGCGCATCGCCTATCTGCATGTCGCCGGGCATTACGACCAGGCGGCAGACCTGAAGATCGACACCCACGGTGCGCCGGTGATCGACCCGGTGTGGGCACTGCTGAGTAGCGCCTACGCGCAGCATGGCGTACGCCCGACGCTGCTGGAACGCGACTTCAACTTCCCGCCGCTGGCCGAGCTGTATGCCGAGCTGGCGCATATCCGCAGCCTGCAACAGGCTGCGCAACCGCTGAGCAGGTACGGCACATGAGCGGCGTGCAATTGCAGCGCGATTTCGCCGCGCGTATTCGCCAGCCCGAAGCGCAGGCGCTGTTACCGGGCATCAGCGGCGAGCGCATGGCGATCTACGAGGAGCTGTTTTTCAATAACGTCGCCAGCCTGGTCGGCGGCGCCTTTCCGGTGCTGCGCGGGATTCTCGGGGCGGAGCGCTGGCAGCGGTTGCTGCGCGCATTCTTCGCTGAGCATCGGGCGAGCACGCCGTACTTTCTCGAGATCAGCCAGGAGTTCATTGCCTGGTTGCAGCAGGGCTATCGCGCCGAGCCTGACGACCCTGCGTTCATGCTGGAGCTGGCGCATTACGAGTGGGTCGAGCTGGCGCTGGATGTCAGCGATGCGCAGTTGCCCGAGCGCGGCTGGTCGCCGCTGGCCTGGCCTTTGGCCTACCAGTGGCCGGTGCAGATGATCGGTGCCGATCACTGCCCGACGCAGCCGCCTGCCGAGCCGACCTGCCTGCTGGTCTGGCGTGATCGCCAGGATCAGGTGCGCTTCATGCAACTGTCGCCGTTCGCCTACCAGTTGGCGCTGCGCCTGCAGGCCGCCGAGACGCCTGTGCAAGCGCAGCTGGGGTTGGCCACGGCCCATGGCTTGGCCGCGGATCGCGCCTATTTCGACAACGCCCGCGTGCTGCTGGATGACTGGCAGGCGCGCGATATCTGGTTTCCGTATCCCGAGGACTGACCGCCATGATCGCTTTGCTCAATCGCTTCCAGGACGCGCTGGAGGCTTCCCGGCGCCTGGATTTTCTCGGCCCGCTGTTGCTGCGTCTGTATCTGGTGCCGGTGTTCTGGATGGCCGGCACGCACAAGCTGGCCGATATCGACGCCACCGCTGCCTGGTTCGGCAATCCGGATTGGGGCCTGGGCCTGCCATTTCCCGAGCTGCTGGCCTGGGCGGCAGCGCTGACCGAGGCCGGTGGCGCCATCCTGCTACTGTTCGGTTTTGCCGTGCGCTGGATCAGCATCCCGCTGATCATCACCATGCTGGTGGCCATCGTCACCGTGCACTGGCCCTATGGCTGGCAGGCAATTGCCGACTCGTCCGCCCCCTTCGCCAGCGAACGCGTACTGGCAGCGGCGGAGAAGCTCGAACGGGCGCGGGCGATTCTGCGTGAGCACGGCAATTACGATTGGCTGACTAGTAGCGGCAAGTTCGTGGTGTTGAACAACGGCATCGAGTTCGCCGCTACCTATCTGGTGATGCTGGTGGCGTTGTTCTTCAGCGGGGCAGGGCGCTGGTTGAGCATCGATTACTGGCTGGCGCGGCGTTTCCGAATTTCCCGCTAACCCAGCGGATTGTCCCGGCGCCGGCTCTCGCGAAACTCGCCCGGCGTTTGCCCGGTCCAGCTCTTGAAACTACGATGGAACGAACGTGATTCGGTGAAGCCCAGGTAGCTGGCGATGTCCTGGATCGCCAGATCGCTGCGCAGCAGGTAGTGCTCGGCCAGCTCCTGGCGCAGCTCGTCGAGGATCTGCTGGTAGCTGGTGCCGGCCTGCTGCAGATGACGCTGCAGAGTGCGCACGGTCATGTCGAACTTCTCCGCTACCCGTTCTTTGCGCGGCAGGCCGTCCTTGAGCAGCAGGCGCAGGGCATTCTTGACCCGGCGCGGCAGCGGCTCGTCGTCATCCAGCCCGGCCATCAGGGTCAGGGCATGTTCTTCCAGCGTGCGCAGCAGGTTGGCGTCGGCCTGGCGCAGCGGTACGCCGAGGTAATCCAGCGGCACCAGCAGGGCGTTGCAGGGTTGTTCGAACAGCACCGGACAGCCGAACAGCTGCTGGTATTCGGCCAGGTCGGTGGCGCTCGGCTGCGCGTGCTCGAACCAGACCTCGCGCGGCGAATGTTCGGAGTCGGCGATCCAGCGGGCGTACAGCAGCCAGGAGGCGAGCACGTTCTCGACCATATGGCGGCGCACGTCCGGTGCCTGATGGCGGCAGCTCCAGATCAGCCGCACGTGATCCTCGGCCGCCTCGATGCGACTGGTGCCCATGTCGCCCACCAGTTTCTCGTAAGGCACGATGCGGCCCATGGCTTCGCCGAGGGTGGCGCAGTTCATGGCGATGTAGCCAAGCACGCTCCACGAGCCGGGCTGCACGAAACGCGCCGCATGCAGGCCGAACAGGGGGTCGCCGGAAACCTCCATCAGATGTGCCAGCAGGCGCTCGTGCACCTCGCTGGGCATGCGTTTGCCATTGTCGGCCAGGTCCTGCGCGGCGATACCGGCGGCGGCCAGGGCGCGGTCGATGTCCAGGCCGAGCTGTTCGGCCTGGCGCAGGTATTTGAGCAGGGCGGGAACCGAGGTATAGCCGAGGTTTTCCATGGATTCTTCTTGTTCTGGGATGCCTGTCTTGATTGGCGATAGCGCTTGTCCCGATTCGACAGTGACGGAAATCGGCGGCTGGCTAGTATAGGCAGCCATAAGTGCTGATCGGAATGGGGGATGCGATGCGACGCTGGAACGGATGGGGTGACGAGGCGACCGAAGTGGAACTGCCGGCCCATGGCGAGGCCTTTCTCGCCGAGCTGGTCGGGCCGGGCCAGCGTCTGGCCGATGCCAGCCTGCAGGATGTGCTGGCGCGCGTGCCGGCGTCACGCCTGGCGCCGCATCCGCTGATCAGCGTTGATGCTGAGGTGCGCGTACGCCACGCCCGCGGCCAGAGCCTGCCGGACTGGCTGGCGATGCGCTCTGGTGACTTCGGTCTGTTTCCCGATGGCGTCGCCTGCCCGGAAAGCGCCGAGCAGATCCGCGAACTGCTGGCCTGGGCGCAACAGCATGACGTGACCCTGATTCCCTACGGCGGCGGCACCTCGGTGGCCGGCCACATCAACCCGCAGGCTGGCCAGCGCCCGGTGCTGACCCTGTCGCTGGAGCGCATGACGCGCCTGCTGGATATCGACGAGGACAGCCTGATCGCCACCTTCGGCCCTGGCGCCAATGGCCCGCAGGTAGAAAGCCAGCTGCGCGCCCGTGGCTATACGCTTGGCCACTTTCCGCAGTCATGGGAGCTGTCCACCCTCGGTGGCTGGGTCGCCAGTCGTTCCAGCGGCCAGCAGTCGCTGCGTTACGGGCGCATCGAGCAATTGTTTGCTGGCGGCAAGCTGGAAACCTTCGCTGGCACCCTGGAGATTCCAACCTTTCCGGCCTCGGCGGCCGGGCCCGACCTGCGCGAGCTGGTGATGGGCTCGGAAGGGCGCTTCGGGGTGATTTCCGAGGTGCGTGTGCGCATCAGTCGTCTGGCCGAGCAGGAGCGTTTCTACGCGGTGTTCCTGCCCAACTGGCAGCAGGCGCTGAGCGCCATTCGCAGCCTGGCCCAGGCGCGCGTGCCGTTGTCCATGTTGCGCCTGTCCAATGCCATCGAAACCCGTACCCAGCTGGCGCTGGCGGGCCACCCGCAACAGATCGCTCTGTTGGAAAAATACCTGGCCCTGCGCGGCGCCCGCGACGGCAAGTGCATGCTCACCTTTGGCGTCACCGGCAGCCGGGTGCAGAATGCCGCCTCGCTGAAACAGGCGCGGCGCCTGCTGAAAGGTTTTGGCGGCGTATTCACCGGTACCCTGCTGGGCAAGAAGTGGGAGCAGAACCGTTTCCGCTTCCCTTACCTGCGTCATGGCCTGTGGGAGCGCGGCTACCTGGTGGACACCCTGGAAACCGCCACCGACTGGTCGAACGTCGATAACCTGCTGAACAAGGTCGAGGCCAGCCTGCGTGACGAGCTCACCAGCGACGGCGAGCGGGTGCACGTCTTCACCCACTTGTCGCACGTCTACGGCGAAGGTTCGAGCATCTACACCACCTACGTGTTCCGCCCCGGTACCGACTACGCCGAGGCCATGGCGCGCTGGCAGCGGCTCAAGGCGGTGGCCAGCCGTACCATCGCGGAGAATCGCGGCACCATCAGCCACCAGCACGGCGTCGGTCGCGACCATGCGCCATATCTGGCAGCAGAGAAGGGCGAGCTGGGCATGGCCACGCTGCGCAGCCTGGCCACGCATTTCGACCCCGACCAGCGCCTTGCGCCTGGCGTGTTGCTGCAGGACTGAGCATGGAACCCTGGAACGCCACCTGGCGCAGGCGCGCGCTGCCTGAACTGGCCGCGCGCGACTGGGATCTGCTGGTGATCGGCGGCGGCATCTGCGGCGCCGGCATCCTGCGTGAGGCGGCGCGGCGTGGCTGGCGCTGCCTGCTGCTGGAGCAGCGCGATTTCGCCTGGGGCACCTCCAGCCGCTCGTCGAAGATGGTGCACGGTGGCCTGCGCTATGTCGCCAAGGGCCAACTGGGGCTGACCCGCGACTCGGTGCGCGAGCGCCAGCGCCTGCTCGGCGAGGCGCCGGGGTTGGTGGAGCCGTTGAGCTTCGTCATGCCGCACTACCGCGGTGGTTTTCCTGGGCCGAAGGTATTCGGCGGTTTGCTCAGCCTGTACGACGCCTTGGCCGGCAAGCGCAATCATCTGTTCTACCCGCTGCAGCAACTGCGTTACCTGGCGCCAGGCATTCGTGAGGACGGTCTGCTGGGAGGCACGCGCTTCTTCGATGCAGTGACTGACGATGCCCGCCTGGTACAGCGCGTGCTGGGCGAGGCGCGCGCCGAAGGCGGCGAGGCGCTCAATGGCATGCGCGTGGTCGAGTTGCTACGTGAGTCGGGGCAGGTGGTCGGTGTGCTGACCGAGGATATGGAAACGGGCACTCAGTACCGCCTGCGCAGCCGCGCCGTGGCGCAAGCCACCGGTGCCTGGGCCGATCGCTTGCGCCAGCCCGGCAATGGTCGCATTCGTCCGCTGCGTGGCAGTCACCTGCTACTGCCGAGCTGGCGCCTGCCGGTGGCACATGCCTTCAGCTTCATGCACGCAGCCGATGGCCGGCCGGTATTCGTCTTCCCCTGGGAAGGCGCGACGGTGATCGGCACCACCGATCTGGATCATGCGGGCGATCTGGATGCTGAGGCGGCCATCAGCATGGAGGAGGTTGATTACCTGCTGGCCGCCTGTGCCCAGCAGTTCCCGGCTGCGCAGGTGAGTCGCGCCGACGTGCTGTCGACCTGGGCCGGCGTGCGGCCGGTGGTGAGCGATGGTGGCAGCGCACTGAAACCCTCGGACGAGAAGCGCGAGCATGCGCTGTGGATCGAGCCGGGCAGCGTGACCCTGGCCGGCGGCAAGCTGACCACTTTCCGCCTGCTGGCGTTGGAGGTGCTGCGTGCCTGCGCCGGATTCGTCGGCAAGCCGGTGGATGATCGTGGCTGCGTCGTGTTCCGTGACTGCACACCGCCAGTCATGCCGAACCTGAGCCTGGCGCAGCAACGCCGACTGCTTGGCCGTCATGGCCGACAACTGAAGGATGTGTTGCGCCTGATCACGGAGATTGGCAGCGATTGCGTCGCCGGTACCGACACTCTGTGGGCCGAACTGGCCTGGGCTGCCGAGGGTGAGCTGGTGCTGCATCTCGACGACCTGCTGCTGCGCCGCACGCGCCTGGGCCTGCTGCTGGCCGAAGGCGGCCGCGCCGAGCTGCCGCGTATCCGTGCACTGTGCCAACCAAGGCTAGGCTGGAGCGATGCACGCTGGCAGAGGGAAGAGGGCGATTACCTGGAGCTGTGGCAGCGCTGCTACAGCCTGCCATGATCCGGATCGCACTCCCCGTAGGGTGCGCCGCGCGCACCAACTCAGGTCTGCCAGTTGTAGCCCGGATGTAATCCGGGGATGAGTGAAGATGCCGCTCCCGGATTTCATCCGGGCTACGCATGGGCATAGGTATAACAAGAAGGATCACACCTTGAGCGAACCAAGCTACCTGCTGAGCATCGACAACGGCACCCAGAGCGTGCGGGCGCTGCTGTTCGATACCAACGGCAACCTGCTCGCCAAGGGCAAGGTCGAGCTCGACCCCTATTTCTCCAGCCAGCCAGGCTGGGCCGAGCAGGATCCGGAGTACTACTGGGCCAGCCTCGGTGAGGCCTGTCGCCTGCTGTGGCAGCAGGTGGATATAGACCGCAGCCTGATTAAGGGAGTGGCCGTTACCACCCAGCGCGGCAGCATCATTCACGTCGATGAGCAGGGTGCGCCACTGCGCCCAGCGATTCTCTGGCTCGATCAGCGCCGTGCCGAGGTGACTGAACGTATCCAAGGCCTGTGGGGCTGGCTATTCAAGCTGGTGCGCGCCGAAGAGGCGGTCGATCATTTCCGTGGCCAGGCCGAGGTCAACTGGGTCGCCCAGCATCAGCCGGACATCGCCGATCGCGCGCACAAGGTGCTGTTGCTCTCGGGGTTTCTCACCCATCGCCTGTGTGGCCGCTTCGTCGATTCGACCAGCAGTTGCGTGGCCTACCTGCCGTTCGACTACAAACGCCTGCGTTGGGCCGCGCCCGGCGACTGGAAGTGGCAGGCGCTGAAGGTGCGCCACGAGCAACTGCCCGAGCTGTTCAAACCGGGTGAGCGACTGGGCCAGATCAGCGCCGAGGCCAGCCGCCATACCGGTATTCCCGAGGGCCTGCCGCTGATCGCTGCCGGAGCCGACAAGGCCTGCGAGGTCTTGGGTTCCGGTGCGCTGGAGCCCAACACCGCGTGCCTCTCGTACGGCACCACGGCCACCATCAACACCACGCGCAGCCGTTACCTGGAAACCATTCCGCTGATCCCGCCGTATCCGGCTGCGCTGCCGAACCACTTCAACACCGAGGTGATGATCTACCGCGGTTTCTGGATGGTCAGCTGGTTCAAGCGCGAGTTCGGCCTGCGCGAGATGCAGCGTGCCGAGGCGTTGGGCGTACCGCCCGAGGCACTGTTCGACGAGCTGGTCAACGCCGTGCCGCCGGGTTCCATGGGCTTGATGCTGCAGCCGTACTGGACACCGGGCATTCGTGAACCGGGGCTGGAAGCCAAGGGTTCGATCATCGGTTTCGGCGACGTGCATACCCGTGCGCACCTCTACCGCGCGATCCTCGAGGGGCTGGCCTATGCCCTGCGTCAGGGCAAGGAGCGCATCGAGAAACGTTCAGGCACGCGTATCGAGCGCCTGCGCGTTTCAGGCGGTGGTTCGCAGAGTGATGCGGCCATGCAACTGACGGCCGATATTTTTGGTCTGCCGGCCGAGCGCCCACACCTGTACGAGACCAGTGGGTTGGGCGCGGCGATCAATTGCGCGGTGGGGTTGGGGCTGCATGGCGATTATCCGGCCGCCATTGCCGCAATGACTCGGGTTGGTCAGGTGTTCCAGCCCAATCCGGCGGCGCAGCACACCTATGAGCTGCTCTACGGGCAGGTCTATCAGCGCATGTACCGCCAGCTAAAACCGCTGTACCAGCGCATTCGCAAGATCACCGGCTATCCGGCGTGAGGTGATTAGAAAGGGGATTTGTGTGAGGGGCCGGGCGGCGCTCCGCTTCAGCCGCGACCTTGGTGTTACTTGGTCGCGGCTAAAGCCCCTCCTACAGAAACCAGCCGCCCTCCTGAAGGGAGGGCGATTGGTATGTGTCAGGCGACATCCACCAGCACGATCTCGCTGTCTTCCTGCGCTTCGACGCGGATCACCTCGACATCCGCAACGGCCACGCCGTCACGTGCCTTGGCAGCCACACCGTTGACGCTGAAGGCACCGCTCGCACCCACCAGATAGGCCTTGCGACCAGGCTGCAAGGCGTACTCGGCGCTCTGTCCGGCCTTGACCGTGGCGGCCACCAGGCGGGCGTCGGTGCGGATGCGCAGTGCATCGACATCTTCCTCGTAACCGCTGGCCAGGGTGACGAAGGCTCCTGCGCGATCCCCTTTGGGGAACGGCTTGGCACCCCAGGAGGGCGGCAGGCCGGCCTGGTTCGGCTGAATCCAGATCTGGAAGATCTTGGTGGTTTCATCCTCCAGGTTGTACTCGCTGTGGGCGATACCGGTGCCGGCACTCATTACCTGCACGTCGCCGGCTTCGGTGCGGCCCTTGTTGCCCAGGTTGTCCTCATGGCTGATGGCGCCTTCACGAACGTAGGTGATGATCTCCATGTCGCGGTGCGGATGCGGTGGGAAGCCCGAGTGCGGGGCGATCTCGTCGTCGTTCCAGACGCGCAGGCGGCCCCAGTTCATCCGCTCGGCGTCGTAGTATTCGGCGAAGGAAAAGTGGTGACGGGCGTTGAGCCAGCCGTGGTGAGCACCACCGAGTTGTTCGAACGGACGTACATCGATCATGGTCAATCCTCCAGTCGTGCGCGAGTTCAGTCCCGTGCAGCGTTGATGGGTGAATCATCTATTTGGATTGATCGATTTAAAAGCGCAATATTTACGGTATTAATATCTATTAATTTGATTAGTTTCGCGGGGGCCAGGCACTAGGCTTTCGCAGATTCCTTCAAGGAGCAGTGCAATGCGCGAACGCAAAGCCTGGTTGATCCTGCATGGCAAGCAGGCGCTGAACGAAGAGGTGAGGGCAGCGGTGAACGGCCTGCGCGAGCGCGGCTGGGATCTGGCCGTGCGCGTGACCTGGGAGGGCGGCGACGCCGAACGTCTGGTACAGGAAGGACTGGATGCCGGTTACCCGACGCTGATCGCTGGGGGCGGTGATGGCACCCTGCGTGATGTAGTCGAGGCGCTGGTCAAGGCGCAGAGTGACGCCAGCCTGGTTCTGCTGCCGCTGGGCACGGCCAACGACTTTGCGCATGCCGCCGGGGTTCCGCTGACGCCTGCCGCGGCGCTGGCGCTGCTGGAGGTCGAGCCGGTGGCCGTGGACGTGGGCATGGCGGGCGAGCGTGCCTTCCTCAATATGGCCACAGGGGGCTTCGGTTCCAACGTCACCGCCAACACCCCGGAAGAACTCAAGAAAGTTCTCGGTGGTGCCGCCTATCTGCTGACCGGGCTCAGCCGTTTTTCCGAAGTACGTGCGGCCGCCGGTCGGTTTCACGGGCCGGACTTCGAGTGGCAGGGCGAATTCCTGGCGTTGGGTATCGGCAACGGACGTCAGGCTGGAGGCGGGCATCTGCTCTGCCCGGACGCGACAGTCGACGATGGTCTGCTGGACGTGTGTATCGTGCCTGCGGCGCAGGATGTGGTGAGTACCCTGGGTACTCTGCTGTCAGGCGGCATGCATGGTCTGCAGAGCGTCGCGATCAATGCGCGACTGCCCTGGCTGGAGGTGGAAGCGCAGGAAGGGCTGGATTTGAACCTCGATGGCGAGCCGATGGAAAGCAAGCGTCTGCGCTTCAGTGCACAACCTGGCGCGTTGCGTCTGCATCTACCCAGGCATTCGCCGTTGCTCGCTGGTCAGGCGCCTGGGGCTGAGGCATGATGGCTGCGCGCCAGCAAGGCTTCAGTCTGCCGGCAGTCCGCCGATAACCCGAACGGCAGACTAGACTCAACCTATATACCTCGGAGCGCATGATGGCTGGCATCCTCGATTCAGTAGATCAACGCACGCAACTGGTCGGCGAGAACCGCCTGGAAATCCTCATGTTCCGCCTGGCCGGTCGGCAGTTGTTCGCCATCAACGTGTTCAAGGTGCAGGAAGTCCTGCAGATGCCCAAGCTCACGCTGATGCCGCAGCGTCACCGCTTCGTCTGTGGCGTGGTCAACCTGCGTGGCCAGACCCTGCCGGTGATCGATCTATCCCAAGCCATCGGCATGCGTCCGCTGGTGCCGGATGAGCGCAGCACCATCATCGTCACCGAGTACAACCGCTCGGTGCAGGCCTTCCTGGTCGGCAGCGTCGATCGCATCCTCAACCTCAACTGGGAATCGATCCAGCCGCCGCCCGGTGGCGCCGGTCGTCAGCATTACCTGACGGCGATCACCAAGGTCGACGAGCAGATTGTCGAGGTCATCGATGTGGAAAAGGTGCTGGCCGAGATTGTGCCGATGAGCACCAAGGTCTCCGAAGAAAAACTCGCCGATCCGCTGTTGGAAAAGGCGCGCGGACGCGAGGTGCTGCTGGTGGACGACTCCAGCGTCGCTCTCAGCCAGCTGCGCGATACCCTGTCGCAACTGGGCATGCGGCTGCACATGGCCAGCGACGGTCTGAAAGCCCTTAACCTGCTGAAGAAGTGGGCTGACACCGGCGAGGTCATGACCGACAAGCTGCTGATGATCTTCACCGATGCCGAGATGCCGGAAATGGACGGCTATCGTCTGACCAGCGAGATCCGCAGCGACCCGCGCCTCAAGGATCTCTACGTCGTGCTGCATACCTCACTGTCCGGCAGCTTCAACGAGGCGATGGTGAAAAAGGTCGGTTGCGACAACTTCCTCTCCAAGTTCCAGCCGGACAAGCTCGTCGACGTGGTTCGTCAACGGCTGGAGCTGGACGAACCCCGCTAGCGTTGGCGTAGGGCGGGTGACGCCCGCCGAGTGCTGATGGCCGCTTGTATTCGCAGCTGATCTGCAAATTTTCCAAAGTATTGGTGCTTGTGAGCATCGCCGTCAGCTCGTATAACGGCGTTTTGCCAACAGGAACCTGACCCATGCTGAGTCTCTCGGGGCTGTACCGTTATCCGCTCAAGTCTGGCCGCGGCGAAGTGTTGCAGCGCAGTGCGGTTCACGGTCTTGGCCTGCAGGGCGATCGGCGCTGGATGTTGGTCGATGCCGACAATGGCCGTTTCATCACCCAGCGCCTGTTGCCGCAGATGAGCCAACTGAGCGCCCTGTACGATGCGCGCGGTGGCCTGACCTTGAGTGCGCCGGGCCGTGACGATCTATCGGTGACGCTGCCTGACCCTGAGCAGGAGCTACGCGGCGTCATCGTCTGGCGCGACAGCCTGCGCGTGCCGGATGCCGGCGATGAAGCGGCCGAATGGCTCAGCGCACTGCTGGGTAAATCCTGCCGACTGGTGCAGGTGCCGGAGGAGCGTACCCGTCAGGTCGATACCGCCTATGCCCAGCCAGGGGATCGTGTGGCATTCGCCGATGGTTTCCCGTTGCTGCTGATTGGTCAGGCGTCGCTGGACGATCTCTCCCAACGTGTCGGGCAGCCGCTTTCCATGCTGCGTTTTCGTCCCAATCTGGTCGTTACCGGCAGTGAGCCCTATGCCGAAGACAGCTGGAAGCGCATCCGCATCGGTGAGGTGGAGTTCGAGGTGGCCAAGGGCTGCTCGCGCTGCATCCTCACCACCATCGATCCGCAGACCGGCGAGCGCAACGCCCAGCGCGAACCGCTGGCTACGCTCAAGACTTATCGGGAACGCGATGGAGATGTCTACTTCGGACAGAATCTGCTGCCCCGCGGTATTGGTGAGCTGCAGGTAGGCCTGCCGGTCGAAGTACTGGGGTAGGGTGCGCCGTGCGCACCGGGATGATCCGCGAGCTGCTGGAACATCCGCGCCTAGGGATGGAGGCGGGCGGTGCTGGGCCGAGATTCATGCGGTACTGAGGTGGAGTGTCGTCCGACCCTGGCGTAGGAAGTAGAGAGCCCCGATCAGACACCGAGTCCGATCGGGGCTTTTACATTACTGATCGTCGAAGAAGCGTTCGTTCCACGCCACCAACGGATGCGGCGCGTTGAGTTTCTGGCCGTAGATCACCGAGTAAGAAAGCACGTTCTGCACGTACTGGCGGGTTTCGTCGAACGGAATGTTCTCCACCCAGACGTCATAACTGAGGTGATTGGCGCCACGCAGCCACTGGCGGACACGGCCGGGGCCGGCGTTGTAGGCTGCCGAGGCGAGTACGCGGTTGCCGTTGAACTGACCGTACACCTGGCTCAGGTAGGCGGCGCCAAGCTGGATGTTGGTGTCCGGGTTGAGTGCCTGCTGTGGCGACGCCAGGGGGATGCCGAACTTGCGCGCGGTTTCCTTGGCTGTACCCGGCATCAACTGCATCAGACCCATGGCACCGGCGTGGGAACGGGCGTCGGCCATGAAGGCGCTCTCCTGGCGGGTGATGGCGAACACCCAGCTCGAGTGCAGGTCACGGCGCTTGGCTTCACGCACCAGCTCGCTGCGGTGAGCCATGGGGAAACGCACTTCCAGGTCGTCCCAGTACTGGGCCTGGCTGATGGTGCGGATGGCTGGGAAGTACCATTCCATTTCGTAGGCGAGGCGCGCCTGGGCCACCAGTTCGTCACGGCTGAACAGGCGGCTGACGTGATACCACTCGCGGCGCCCGTCGACGATCTGGCCGCGCGCATGGAATTCCATGGCGCGCTTGATGCCGGCGGTGTTGCGCACTTTTTGCACCACCTTGGGATCGAGGGCCAGTGGCTGGTTGTTCAGCGCATAGGGCGCCTTGACCTGATCCGCCGCCATGAAGCCATAGAAGTCGCGTTCCTTGGCCAACGCCTGGAACAGTACGGCCGGTTGCTGACTGTTGGGTTGCGCCAGTTGCAGGCTGCGTGCGTTCCAGTAGCGCCAGCGGTTGCTGCTGGCCAGGTCGGACGGCATGCGCTGGGTCAGCTGGTAGGCCTCTTCCCAGCGGCCATGACGCAGCAGCAGGCGTGCACGCCATTCGCTGACAGTGTTGTCACGCAGTTGCGGGTCGTACTTGGTCATCACCTGCAGGCCGCGCAGGTCGAAGCGCTGCGCCAGGCGCAGGCCGATCTGCCGGGCGATGGCGACTTGTTCGTCGGAAGAGAACTTCATGCGCTGGGCGTAGCCGTCGAGCAGGGCCATGGCGTCTTCCGGGTTTTGCCGGGCCAGGCGGCGCAGACCGAGGCCGACCACATCGCTCATGGCGTCATCGGCTGGCGCGAAGCGTGCGGTGTTCTTCAGCAGTTGCGGTTTCTGCGCCACCTCGACCATCAGCTTGCCGCGTTCGCCAAGCGTCGGCATGCCCTTGATCAGGAAGTTGGCCAGGCCATAGTTGCCACTTTCCACCGCCAGCTTGGTGCGCTGCCAGCGACGTTGCTCGGTGAGCTGGCCATTGGCGGCCCAGCGCTCGAACAGCGGATCGCAGGCATTGGGTTGGGATTTGCCCACCAGCCATAGTTTCTCGGCAGTGGCGTTGCCTTCGGCGGTCAGGCCGTGGCTGAGCTGGTATTGGCCGTAGAGGCAATCCAGTTCGGTGAAATTGAGCTTGGCGTCATAGTGGTCGAGGAAGGGTTTCCAGTCACCCCGTTCGGCCAGAGCGCGCAACCAGCGCAGTTTCATCCAGTTGGCCTGGGGCAGGTCACCATGTTCGGCAAGAAACTTTTCTACTTCCGCATTGCTCGCCGATCTCAGGCGATTGGTCAGCTCGTCATAGGCCAAGTAGGGCGTCAGCGGGTAGTCGCGCAGGGCGCTGGCATAGCGTTGGTAAGGGCCTGCGTCGCCCTTGGCCAAAGCACGCTTGGCTTCGTCGTAGTACTGGCGTTGTTGCGCCAGGTTGGCGGCTTCGGCACTGGCCAGGCCAGCAGTGGTGGTGAAGATCAGGCAGGAAACTACAGAAAGAAGGCGACCGCGCATGGCATTTCCAGGGGGCAAGCAGAGAGTGGGGCAACACGTTCCGTGTCGTCGCATACCCTTAGCTTAGCGCTTCGGCGGGGCGCGGTGAATGCCGTCGCGCCAGATGGACACATGCAGAAAAAATGCGTGGCGCAGTGCTATTGCAGGTGCGTTGCTGAAGCACCGGCTACCGGGGCGGAAACGGCTACAGCCTGTCTGCAACTCGGGTAGAATGCGCCCCCTGTTTCTGGAGATGCCCATGACCCTGCTCAAGTTTGCCGATGTATCCCTCGCCTTTGGCGCCATGCCCTTGCTCGACGGGGTGTCCTGGCAGATTGCCCGGGGCGAACGGGTGTGCATCATCGGCCGCAACGGTACCGGCAAATCGAGCATGCTGCGCCTGGTCAAGGGCGACCAGATGGCCGATGACGGCGAGATCTGGCGTGCACCGGGGCTGAAGATCGGCGAGTTGCCGCAGGAGCTGCCGCGTGCCGACGAGCGCACGGTGTTCGACGTGGTCGCCGAAGGTCTGGCCGGCGTGGGTGAGTTGCTGGCGCGTTATCACCACCTGGCGCAGAACATCCAGGGTGACGACGACCTCGAGCAACTGATGCACGTGCAGCAGGAGCTGGAGGCCAAAGACGGCTGGCGCCTGCAGCAACTGGTCGACAGCACCCTGAGCCGCCTGCAGTTACCGGCGGACAAGACTCTGGCCGAGCTTTCCGGTGGCTGGCGCCGCCGCGTGCTGTTGGCCCAGGCGCTGGTGTCCGAGCCGGATCTGCTGCTGCTCGACGAGCCCACCAACCACCTGGATATCGGCGCCATCGCCTGGCTGGAAGAGGCGCTCAAGGACTTTGGCGGCGCCGTGCTGTTCATCACTCACGACCGCTCTTTCCTGCAGAACCTGGCTACGCGCATCCTCGAACTGGATCGTGGCGGCCTGATCGACTGGAACGGCGACTATGCCAGCTTCCTGGTGCACAAGGAGCAGCAACTGGCTGCCGAGGAAACGGCCAACGCGCTGTTCGACAAGCGTCTGGCTCAGGAAGAAGTCTGGATTCGCCAGGGCATCAAGGCGCGTCGTACCCGTAACGAAGGACGTGTACGTGCGCTCAAGGCGATGCGTGCGGAGCGCTCCGAGCGGCGTGAGCGCCAGGGCAAGGCGAGCATCCAGATCGAGACGGCGGACAAATCCGGTAAGCAGGTGATAGTGGCAGAAAATGTCAGTTTTGCGCACGCAGGGGGAGTGCCGCTGGTGCGCGATTTCTCTCTGGTGCTGCAGCGTGGTGATCGTATCGGTCTGCTCGGAGCCAACGGCACTGGCAAGAGCACGCTGTTGAAACTGCTGCTCGGCGAGCTTGAACCCACTGCTGGCACGATAGTGGCAGGTACGAAGCTGGAGGTGGCGTACTTCGATCAGTTGCGTCATCAGTTGGAGCCGGAAAAGACCGTTATCGACAACCTGGCTGAGGGGCGCGACTTCATTGTCATCGACGGTCAGAGCCGTCATGTCCTCAGCTATCTCGGAGACTTCCTGTTTAGCCCGCAACGTGCGCGTACACCGGTGAAAGCACTTTCCGGTGGCGAGCGTGCGCGCCTGCTGTTGGCCAAGTTGTTCAGCAAACCAGCGAACCTGCTGGTACTGGACGAACCGACCAACGACCTGGACGTGGAAACCCTGGAGCTGCTCGAGGAGGTGCTGCTGAGCTTCCCGGGTACCGTGCTGATGGTCAGCCACGACCGGGCATTCCTCGACAACGTGGTGACCAGCACCCTGGTGTTCGAGGGCGAAGGCAAGGTGCGTGAGTACGTCGGCGGCTATCAGGACTGGCTACGTCAGGGCGGATCGCCCCGTCTGTTGGGCGTTGGCGAGAGCAAGTCGGGCAAGGCCGAACTGGCGAGCGCGATTGTCGAGACAACAGCTCCCTCCACAGCAAATCAGGCCGCGACAGATGCCGTTGCCGAGCCGAAGAAGAAACTGAGTTACAAGCTGCAGCGCGAGCTGGAAGCAATTCCCGGGCAGATCGATGCCCTGGAGCAGGAAATGGCGGCGCTGCAGGCGCAGATCGCCGATCCGGGCTTCTATCAGCAAGCGTCGCAGATCACCACACAAGTGTTGGCGCGCCTCGATGACCTGCAGACGGAGTTGGACAGGTTGATCGAGCGCTGGGCAGAACTGGAAGCCTAGTAAAGAGGCTGTTCCCGTTTGCGCAGCTGCGTCGAAAACGGGAACAGACTCAAAAGGGGACGGAGAACCGCATGGCCATCGAGTACCGCATTACTCTCGACGACAATCATCAGTTCAGCTACAGGATCGAGCTGAACCGTGAGTACGATTCAGAACAAGCGCGGCAGGCACCCGCCTGGACCCGCCTGGAACATCAACAATGCAGCAATTGTCCGCTTAGCCGCGAGCAGTTCAGTCACTGCCCGGCGGCAGTCGACCTGCATCGTGTGATCGAGGATTTCCGTGGCCTGCCGGCCTTCAAGAAAGCCAGTGTCTGGGTGCGTACTCCCGAGCGGGAGTACACCAAACACTTGAGCCTGGAGGAGGGGCTGCGCGCCTTGCTCGGGGTGATCATGGCCACCAGCGCGTGCCCGTTGCTGGGGCGCTTGCGGCCGATGGCGCAGCACCATCTGCCGTTTGCCAACAATCAGGAGTTCATCTTGCGCGCCGTGTCGCTGTACCTGACGCGGCAGTATTTCAATATGCGTGAAGGGCGCTTGGCCGACTGGGAATTGAAGGGGCTGGTTCGCCTGTTCCTGCAGCTCAAGTTGGTCAATCAGGCCTTCTGGCAGCGCATTCACGACACCTGTGAAGGCGACTCCAACCTCAAGGCCTTCCTCACCTTCTTCTCCATGTCATCGAGCATGACGGTGTCGCTGGAGACTCAACTGCAGAAGATTCGCCCGTTGATCATGAGTGCGGGCGATTCATTCGAGTAACCGTCGAGGTGCGCGGCGCGCACCTCATACCCTGCGGCTATCTCTCGTTGCGTGAGCTTGCAGCCCCGCGACACGCTAAATATCAGGCGCTTTTTTCCGCTTTCTTCAGGCGCACCGCGAGCACGTCGCAGGGCGCACCGTGCAGCACGTCGTTGGCGGTGGAGCCGAGCAGCAGGGCCAGGCCGTGGCGACCGTGACTGCCGACGACGATCAGGTCGCAACCTTGCTCTTCGGCCAGGCGGTGGATTTCCTGGCGCGGCTGACCGTAAGCCAGGTGGCGCTGGTCTGCAGTGAGTTCCGGGTATTTGCCGGTAAAGCTGTCCAGACGTTCGCGTGCTTGCTCGAACTGCTGCTGTTGCAACATCGAAAGATCCATCGGTACGTCGCCGCCAAACGCCATGGCCATCGGCTCGACGATGTGCACCAGGGACATCTTGGCACCACTGGCCTGAGCCAGCTTCTGTGCGCGAACCACCACGGGATCGCATTCTTCGGTCAGGTCGACGGCGACCAGAATGTGCTGATAGGGCATGGCGAACATCTCCTAAGGTTGAAAATGGCTCTACATCAAGTATGGCCCCATTGCATGAGACAAGTGGTGATTTGTCGTGACACTTTGCTGCAATGGATAAAGAAAGGCCCGGTGCGAACACCGGGCCTAACGGGGCCAGGCAGGCCGGAAAACAGGGGTATTACAGTTGACTGGCGGCGTATTGTGCGGAAACGCCCTCCAGTCCTTCGATGATGCTGTCGGAGTACTTGCTGATCAGGAAGGGTACTGTGTTCTCGTTGTAGTTACGCAGGGATTTCTCGATATAGCGCCACTTGGTGCCAATGGAGTTCAGTGCGGCAGTGATCTGCGGGGTGTTCTGCTGGGCACTGCTGAGGCTGTCGAGCTTGTTGGCGAATTCTCCAGCCAGCTCGTCGATGGCGCGTTCCTCGCCGCCGCCGAAGAAACTGGCGCCGACCGAGGCGCTGCGTGAAGCATAGTCCAGGGCGATATTCTGCATCAGCAGGCTCTGCTCACGGCTTTTCTGAGTGAGTGGCGGGACGCTCTGGCCACTTTCCTGCTGAATCTTCTGATACAGCTCCTGGCTGATCGCCATCAGGCGCTGGTTGCTGTCGGCCAGGTCGGCGACCGGTTGCAGGTCGGTGAAACCCTGGGTGCGCATGGCATCCATCAATGCCTGCAGCCCGCTACGGTAGTTTTGCCAGTTGCTTTGCAATTGCGCCCGCAGTGCCTTGCTGGCGTCCCCAGGCATCTCGCCCAGGCCATCCAGATGCGCTTGGCCTTCCTGCAGCGACTCGCCAATCATCCGGGCGTAGCGCTGATCCCCCTCCATGCCGTTGTACATATAGAAGTCACCGAGGCTCTTCTGTGTCGCCAGGCGCAACTGATGCAGGCGTAGCAGATCGTCGGACGGGGCTGCGTTGAGTATGAGCGGGGAGAGGAATGCGAAAAGGAAAGCGAGCAGGGCGCTCAGGGGAAATGCAAGCGAACGGCGGCTCGACATTGGCGACTCCGTGTGGCCCATCGTGGGGCTCGATTTGTTTTTGTATTGCCTTCGGATGGCGCTATGCCAGCTGAAAGTGAGACGACTGTACCCGGAGCTTGGCGATTTGGCTAGGCACTCGGGTATCCCTGCAACAAACCCGAAAATGCCCGCAATGGCGCGATATTGACGCTATTTATCGGAATCGGCTGAAGGCCGCGAATGACCGGGCTTGCAGAATTCGTCGAGAAATCGACGAAAAGAGGCCAATTGACAAGTGCAGGCTTTTCCCTGATGGTGTGCACACCCAAATCAAACGGGCGTATGAATTGAGCGTTTGCCTTATCAGGCGCGCCACT
Organism: Pseudomonas mendocina; assembly: GCF_003008615.1. Taxonomy (NCBI): domain Bacteria; kingdom Pseudomonadati; phylum Pseudomonadota; class Gammaproteobacteria; order Pseudomonadales; family Pseudomonadaceae; genus Ectopseudomonas; species Ectopseudomonas mendocina. The sequence continues at coordinate 336,209 of NZ_CP027657.1, read as the reverse complement.
ACAGCCCGAATATCGCGTCGGTGGGTGTGTCGTACCGATTGGAGCTATGCTCGACGGCTGTGCCGTGAGCTGGCCTGCCGGTTGGCTCCGATGTGTACTGTTCAGCTTCCATACCGTGGAGATCAGTTGATGATTTACGAAGGTAAAGCCATCACGGTTAAGGCTCTTGAGAGCGGCATCGTCGAATTGAAGTTCGACCTCAAGGGTGAGTCCGTCAACAAATTCAACCGTCTTACCCTCAACGAGCTGCGCGCCTCCGTCGACGCGATCAAGGCTGACGGTTCGATCAAGGGCGTGATTGTCACCAGTGGCAAAGACGTGTTCATCGTCGGTGCCGATATCACCGAATTCGTCGACAACTTCAAACTGCCCGACGCAGAACTGGTGGCTGGCAACCTGGAAGCCAACAAGATCTTCAGTGATTTCGAAGACCTCGCCGTGCCGACCGTCGTCGCCATCAACGGCATCGCCCTGGGTGGCGGTTTCGAGATGTGTCTGGCCGGTGACTACCGTGTAATGAGCGAGACTGCCAAGATCGGTCTGCCGGAAGTCAAGCTGGGTATCTACCCGGGCTTCGGCGGTACCGTGCGTCTGCCGCGTGTGATCGGCACCGACAACGCTGTCGAGTGGATCGCCTCCGGCAAGGAAAACCGTGCCGACGACGCGCTGAAAGTCGGCGCCGTCGATGCTGTGGTCGCACCCGCCAAGCTCCAGGACGCTGCATTGGATCTGGTCAAACGCGCCATCTCCGGCGAGCTGGACTACAAGGCCAAGCGTCAGCCCAAACTGGAAAAGCTCAAGCTCAACGCCATCGAGCAGATGATGTGCTTCGAGACCGCCAAGGGCTTCGTCGCTGGCCAGGCTGGCCCGAACTACCCGGCGCCGGTCGAGGCGATCAAGACCATTCAGAAGGCCGCCAACTTCGGCCGTGACAAGGCGCTGGAAGTCGAAGCCGCCGGCTTCGTCAAGCTGGCCAAGACTTCGGTGGCCGAGAGCCTGATCGGTCTGTTCCTGAACGATCAGGAACTGAAGAAGAAGGCCAAGCACCACGACGAAATCGCTCGCGACGTGAAACTGGCTGCCGTACTCGGCGCCGGCATCATGGGCGGTGGTATCGCCTATCAGTCGGCCTCCAAAGGTACGCCGATCCTGATGAAGGATATCCGTGAAGAGGGTATCCAGATGGGCCTGAACGAGGCCTCCAAGCTGCTCGGCAAGCGTGTCGAGAAGGGCCGCATGACGCCGGCGAAGATGGCCGAAGCTCTCAACGCCATCCGCCCGACCATGTCCTACGGTGATTTCGGCAACGTCGACATCGTCGTCGAAGCCGTGGTCGAGAACCCGAAGGTCAAGCAGATCGTGCTGGCCGAAGTGGAAGCCGTTGTGCGTGAGGACGCCATCCTGGCCTCCAACACCTCGACCATCTCCATCAGCCTGCTGGCCCAGGCGTTAAAGCGTCCGGAAAACTTCGTCGGCATGCACTTCTTCAACCCGGTGCACATGATGCCGCTGGTGGAAGTCATCCGTGGCGAGAAGTCCAGCGAAGTGGCCGTGGCCACCACCGTTGCCTACGCCAAGAAAATGGGCAAGAACCCGATCGTGGTCAACGACTGCCCCGGCTTCCTGGTCAACCGCGTGCTGTTCCCGTACTTCGGCGGCTTCTCCAAGCTGCTGGGCTTCGGTGTCGACTTCGTGCGCATCGACAAGATCATGGAGAAGTTTGGCTGGCCCATGGGCCCGGCTTACCTCTCCGACGTGGTCGGCATCGACACCGGCCACCACGGTCGTGACGTGATGGCCGAAGGCTTCCCGGATCGCATGGCCGTGGAAGGCAAGACTGCCGTCGACGTGATGTACGAAGCCAACCGCCTGGGCCAGAAGAATGGCAAGGGCTTCTACGCCTACGAGACCGACAAGCGCGGCAAGCCGAAGAAGGTCTCCGACCCGGCTGCCTACGAGCTGCTCAAGTCCATCGTGGTCGAAGAGCGTGAAGTCACTGACGAGGACATCATCAACTTCATGATGATCCCGCTGTGCCTGGAAACCGTTCGTTGCCTGGAAGACGGCATCGTCGACACCGCAGCTGAGGCCGATATGGGTCTGATCTACGGCATCGGCTTCCCTCCCTTCCGTGGCGGTGCGCTGCGCTACATCGATTCGATCGGTGTCGCCGAGTTCGTCGCCCTGGCCGACAAGTACGCCGACCTGGGCGCGCTGTACCACCCGACCGCCAAACTTCGCGACATGGCCGCCAAAGGCCAGAAGTTCTTCGGTTAAGCGCGCAATGACTAGAGCGAGAATGAATATATGAGCCTGAATCCTAGAGATGCAGTGATCGTCGACTTCGGTCGTACCCCGATGGGTCGTTCCAAGGGCGGCATGCACCGTAACACCCGCGCAGAGACGATGTCCGCGCACCTGATCAGCAAGCTGCTGGAGCGTAACGCCAAGGTCGATCCGGCCGAAGTGGAAGACGTGATCTGGGGCTGCGTCAACCAGACCCTGGAGCAGGGCTGGAACATCGCGCGCATGGCGTCGCTGATGACCCAGATCCCCCACACCAGTGCCGGCCAGACCGTCAGTCGCCTGTGTGGTTCGTCCATGAGTGCCCTGCACACTGCCGTGCAGGCGATCCAGACCGGCAACGGCGACGTGTTCGTCGTCGGCGGTGTGGAGCACATGGGCCACGTCGGTATGATGCATGGCGTCGACCCGAACCCGCACCTGTCGCTGTACGCCGCCAAGGCGTCCGGCATGATGGGCCTGACCGCTGAAATGCTGGGCAAGATGCACGGCATCAGCCGTGAGCAGCAGGACGCCTTCGGTGAGCGTTCGCACCGCCTGGCACACAAGGCCACCGTCGAAGGCAAGTTCAAGGATGAAATCATCCCGATGCAAGGCTACGACGAGAACGGTTTCCTGAAGATGTACGACTTCGACGAAACCATTCGTCCGGAAACCACCCTCGAGAGCCTGGCGGCGCTGAAGCCTGCGTTCAACCCGAAAGGCGGCACCGTGACTGCAGGTACTTCCTCGCAGATCACCGACGGTGCTTCCTGCATGATCGTCATGAGCGCCCAGCGTGCCCAGGATCTGGGCATTCAGCCGATGGCTGTGGTTCGCGCCATGGCCGTTGCCGGTGTCGATCCGGCGATCATGGGTTACGGCCCGGTTCCGTCCACACAGAAGGCCCTCAAGCGCGCCGGTCTGAGCATGGCTGACATCGATTTCGTTGAACTCAACGAAGCCTTCGCGGCCCAGGCTCTACCGGTGCTGAAGGATCTGAAGCTGCTCGACAAGATGGAAGAGAAGGTCAACCTGCACGGCGGCGCGATCGCTCTGGGTCACCCCTTCGGTTGTTCCGGGGCCCGTATCTCCGGTACCCTGCTCAACGTCATGAAGCAGAACGGTGGCACTTTCGGTGTCTCCACCATGTGTGTGGGCCTTGGCCAAGGCATCACCACCGTCTTCGAGCGCATTTAAGCGTTAGCGGACAGAAACCGGGGCCCAGTGCCCCGGTTTTGCTTTTTACGGCTTTTTATTTCGGGAACCGCTCATGCAGTTGCAGCCAGGACTCTATCGTCATTACAAAGGCCCGCAGTATCGCGTATTCGGGGTGGCGCGCCACTCCGAGAACGAGGAAGAGGTGGTGGTCTACCAGGCGCTGTACGGCGAATTCGGCCTCTGGGTGCGGCCGCTGAGCATGTTCCGTGAAGAGATCGAGGTGGACGGCAAGCGTGTTCCACGCTTTGCTTTGATTCAGGCTGAAGTCAGCCCTATCGGTAGCTCGGAAGTCTGACTGCGCAGCCCCTGCGCTTGACCTTCGCTTGGTCACCACTATATATAGCGGGGCCTTAAGGCTCCCTGCCTTCTATATTTCGCAATTCAGGAATTTTCTGATCCATGGGCAAATCGCTGGTCATCGTGGAATCCCCGGCCAAGGCCAAGACCATCAACAAGTACCTGGGCAGCCAGTACGTGGTGAAGTCGAGCATCGGCCATATCCGTGACCTGCCTACCAGCGGCTCGGCAAGTGCCACCAAGGAGCCTGCCAAGCGTGGCAAGGCGGCCGGTGAAGCGCCTGCGCTGTCGCCCAAGGAAAAGGCCAAACGTCAGCTGTTCACGCGTATGGGGGTCGACCCCGAGCATGGCTGGAAGGCCAAGTACGAGATCCTGCCCGGCAAGGAAAAGGTGATCGAAGAGCTGCGCCGCCTGGCCAAGGATGCCGACACCATCTATCTCGCAACCGACTTGGATCGCGAGGGGGAAGCCATCGCCTGGCACCTGCGCGAGTCCATCGGTGGCGATGACAGCCGCTACAAGCGCGTAGTGTTCAACGAGATCACCAAGAAGGCGATTCAGGAAGCCTTCTCCAAGCCTGGCGAGTTGGATATCAACCGCGTCAACGCCCAGCAGGCGCGGCGTTTCCTCGACCGTGTGGTCGGCTATATGGTCTCGCCGCTGCTGTGGGCGAAGATCGCTCGCGGTCTGTCTGCCGGTCGTGTGCAGTCGGTGGCGGTGAAGCTGGTCGTGGCGCGTGAGAAAGAAATCCGCGCCTTCGTCCCGGAAGAATACTGGGAAGTGCACGCCGATCTGGGCACCGCGAAGAACGCCAAGGTGCGCTTCGAGGTGGTGCGCGAAGACGGCGCGGCCTTCAAACCTGTCAACGAAGCGCAGGCCATGGCCGCGCTGGAGAAGCTCAAGGCCTCCAGCTACAGCGTCGTCAAGCGTGAAGACCGCCCGACCAGCAGCAAACCCTCGGCACCGTTCATTACCTCCACCCTGCAGCAGGCGGCGAGCAATCGCCTGGGCTTCGGGGTGAAGAAGACCATGATGATGGCCCAGCGTCTCTACGAGGCTGGCTACATCACCTACATGCGTACCGACTCGACCAACCTGTCGAACGACGCGGTGGAGATGGTGCGTGGCTTCATCGGCAGCGAGTACGGCGACAAGTACCTGCCGGGCAAGCCCAACCTGTATTCGAGCAAGGAGGGCGCTCAGGAGGCGCACGAAGCGATTCGTCCGTCCGACGTCAACCTGCGCCCGACCCAGCTGTCCGGCATGGAGCGCGATGCCGAGCGCCTGTATGACCTGATCTGGCGCCAGTTCGTCGCCTGCCAGATGCCGCCGGCCGAATACCTGTCCACCAGCGTCACCGTGGCTGCCGGCAACTTCGAGCTGCGCGCCAAGGGCCGCATCCTCAAGTTCGACGGTTACACCCGCGTGCTGCCGCAGCAGAGCAAGCCGGGTGAGGACGATGTCCTGCCGGAAATGAAGGAGGGTGAGGGCCTCAAGCTGATCCAGCTCGATCCCAGCCAGCATTTCACCAAGCCGCCGGCGCGTTATTCCGAAGCCAGCCTGGTCAAGGAGCTGGAAAAGCGTGGTATCGGCCGTCCGTCGACCTACGCGGCGATCATCTCCACCATTCAGGATCGTGGTTATGTCACGGTGCATAACCGCCGCTTCTATGCCGAGAAGATGGGGGATATCGTCACCGAGCGTCTCGACGAGAGTTTCGCCAACCTGATGGATTACAGCTTCACCGCCACCATGGAAGAGCATCTCGACGATGTGGCCCAGGGTGAGCGTGAGTGGAAAAACCTGCTCGATGAGTTCTACGGCGACTTCAAGAAGAAGCTCGAAGCAGCCGAGGCCGGCGAGGGTGGCATGCGTGCCAACCAGCCGACCCTGACCGACATCCCCTGCCGCGAGTGCGGTCGGCCGATGATGATCCGTACCGCCTCTACCGGCGTGTTCCTCGGTTGTTCCGGTTATGCGCTGCCACCGAAGGAGCGTTGCAAGGCCACCATCAACCTGGTGCCGGGCGACGAGATCGCTGCAGACGACGAGGGTGAGTCCGAGTCGCTGGTGCTGCTCGGCAAGCATCGCTGCCCGATCTGCTCCACTGCCATGGATGCCTACCTGCTGGATGAGACCCGCAAGCTGCATATCTGCGGCAACAACCCCGATTGCAGCGGCTACGAGATCGAGCAGGGCCAGTACCGCATCAAGGGCTACGAAGGCCCGAGCCTGGAGTGCGACAAGTGCGGCAGCCAGATGCAGCTCAAGACCGGCCGTTTTGGCAAGTTCTTCGGTTGCACCAATACGAGCTGCAAGAACACCCGCAAGCTGCTCAAGAATGGTGAAGCGGCGCCGCCGAAGATGGACAAGGTGGACATGCCCGAGCTCAAGTGCGAGAAGGTGGACGACACCTACGTGCTGCGTGACGGTGCTTCAGGCCTGTTCCTCGCTGCCAGCCAGTTCCCGAAGAACCGCGAGACACGCGCTCCGCTGGTGCTGGAGATCGTTCCGCACAAGCATGAGATCGACCCTAAGTATCACTTCCTTTGCGAGGCTCCGCAGAAGGATCCGGATGGCCGCCCGGCAGTGATTCGCTACAGTCGCAAGACCAAGGAGCAATACGTGCAATCCGAGGTCGATGGCAAGCCGACCGGCTGGCGTGCGTTCTACGATGGTGGCAAGTGGAAGGTCGAGGACAAGCGCTGATCTCAGTGCTCTGACGAGATGCGCGTCTGGCTACAGGTCGACGCGCGTATCATGACCCGATCTGCTGTGGAGGTCGCCGCAATGGCCAAAGAAATCTATACCCGCACCAATCAAAAGATCTTCTTCGCCGGTATCGCCTTGGATAACTGGCGCAAGGCAGAGGCTTCCACTGCATTCAACGTGCAAGCGCTGGTGCAGGCCGAGCGCGAGGCTGCGCTGTTTCACCTGTATGGCGGACTGCTCGGGCTGTGTCACGAAATTGCCGGCTACTACCGTATGAACGACGCTACGCCCTCGCGTGTCGAGGCCTTCGTTCAGCAGGCGGTGCTCGATGGCGCGCCCAGCCCGGAGTTGGCTGAACTGGTCGAGCTGGCGCAACAGCGTGAAACCTGGATGGCGCAGCTGTTGGCTGCCTATGCCGCGCTGTTTCAGCCTCCGCGCGAGGAGCGCAAGGCCAAGGTAGACCCGTCCATGCCGTTGATCACGGCCGTCAGCGTGGTGGAAGAGCCGATTGAGCTGAGTCTCGACGATGTCGAAGCCTGGCGGCAGGATCTCAAGGCGTTGGTGCTGCGCTACCGTGAAGGGCTCAGCGAATGCTGATTGCGCATATCTGGACAAGTGGGCTGGGGATGACCCCTGTCGGCTGTTACAATGGCGTGTTTTCGTACCGAGACTGACCCATGCCTACATCCTTTCTGGAAATCGTCGAACTGCCCGATGGGCGTATTGCCCTGCGCCGTGCAGAGGATGAAGAGGCGCTGGTGACTCTGGATTTCTCTGCCGATGCCAAGGCCTTTTTGCAGGGCCAGCATGTCGAGGTGGCCAAGGCCATGCTCAATGTGGGTGTACAGATGGCTGGGCGATTGGCTGAAGGTGATTTCAGCAGCGAGGACGAAGGGCCGCGCGTGCTGCACTGATGACTGTTGGTCGCAAACGAAAACGGGCTCCCATGGGAGCCCGTTTTCGTTTGCGTACCATCAGCCCAGGCTGATGTTGAGGCTCTCGGCTTTGCCAGCCTGCGCCGCTTTGGCGAGGCGTAGGCGAGTACTGTGCTCGACAGGGTGAAGCCAACTGATAACGGTATGGCTGCGGCCGAGCTTGAGTGCTTCTTCGGCCAGTTCCATCGCGCTCTGACCCTGGCGTGGGTGCAATAGCAGAATGCGTTCGCGGTTCAGTCCGGCATCGCGTAGCCAGGTTTGCGTCAGGCTGGCCGGTGGCGCTACAAGGGTTAGCCAGCGTGCGTCCTGATTCTGGCTCAGCTCTCGGAGAATTGGTGCCAGCAAGTGCAGGCAGTGGCCGGCCGCGCCGCGTAGCGCCAACTCGCTGAAACCCTGATCGTCTTCTAACGAGGGAGGAGCATCACCTAACAGGGTGTCGGGAGACGCGCCTGCTAGAAAGGCGTTGAACAGAGGAAGTTGGGGGCGCTCGAACGACTGCTGCAACTGCATGGGAGTCTCCTGTGGCGCTTATCGGCGAATCACGCCGACGCTCAGACCTTCGATCACCAGATCCTGGTGCTCGAGATCCACTTCGATCGGGGAAAATTCCGGGTTCTCGGCTATCAGCCAGACTTTGTTGCCTTCGCGCTTGAAGCGCTTGACCGTTACTTCATCGTCGATGCGGGCGACCACGATCTGACCGTTGCGCGCTTCGCGGGTGGTGTGTACGGCGAGTAGATCACCATCGAAGATGCCAATGTCCTTCATGCTCATGCCGCGTACGCGTAGCAAATAGTCGGCTTTGGGCTGAAAGAATGCCGGGTTGATCTGGCAGGATTCTTCGACGTGCTGTTGGGCGAGAATCGGTGCGCCGGCAGCGACGCGGCCAATCACCGGCAGACCTTCATCTTCGTTGGCTGCGCCTGGCTCGAAGCCTGGAATGCGGATACCGCGAGAAGCGCCCGGTGTCATCTCGATGGCGCCTTTGCGTGCGAGGGCCTTGAGATGTTCCTCGGCAGCATTGGGGGATTTGAACCCAAGCTCCTGAGCGATTTCCGCTCGAGTCGGCGGATAACCATTGTCTTCCAGGCAGCGCTTGATGAACGCGAGAATCTCGGCTTGGCGTGGCGTCAGTTTCAACATGGCGGGCTCTGTCTTTTTATACAGTGACTGGAATTATATACAGTAACTTGGTCTTGGCAACGATCAATTTCTCTCTTTATCCGCTGGCGCTGTAGCGTGGGTTGATGAATGCGCGTCATTGCCTGTTGTAAGCTGTGACCGATTGGCCAAAAGACGGCCGATGCGGCTTGACAATTCAATGGGCTGAAACGTATGTTTCAAACGAGTGTTTGTCAGGTGATCATTCATGGCTCAGTCGGAAACCGTTGAACGCATTCTTGATGCAGCGGAACAGCTGTTCGCGGAAAAAGGCTTCGCCGAAACTTCGCTGCGTCTGATCACCAGCAAGGCTGGAGTGAACCTGGCTGCAGTCAACTATCACTTTGGTTCGAAGAAGGCGCTGATCCAGGCCGTTTTCTCGCGTTTTCTCGGGCCCTTCTGTACCAGTCTCGAAAAAGAGCTCGACCGTCGCCAGGCCAAGTCCGACGTTCAGGTATCGCTGGAGGAGTTGCTCGAGTTGCTGGTCGAGCAGGCACTGGCGGTAAAGCCGCGCAGTGGCAATGACCTCTCCATCTTCATGCGTTTGCTCGGTCTGGCATTCAGTCAGAGCCAGGGCCACCTGCGCAAATACCTGGAAGAGGTGTACGGCAAGGTGTTTCGCCGCTACATGCTGTTGGTGCACGATGCTGCGCCGCGCATTCCTCCGCTGGAACTGTTTTGGCGGGTGCACTTCATGCTTGGCGCTGCGGCGTTCAGCATGTCCGGTATCAAGGCGCTGCGCGCCATGGCCGAAACCGACTTCGGTGTGAACACTTCCATCGAGCAGGTCATGCGCATGATGGTGCCGTTCCTCGCCGCCGGTATGCGTGCCGAGACGGGGGTTGCCGATCCTGCCTTGGCCGCCGCCCAACTCAAGCCGCGTAACAAGGTCGTGAGCGCGCCGGCCAAAGCTTGACTGCGGTGGGCTTGGCGCTAGTCATCCGCTAAGCTAGACCCATGCCGGATCTCGACTTACTGCATATCTCCATCGCCGATCAGATGCTCTACGGGTTTCATGTGGGCCGTCTGTTCATGCGTCTTCCTGTCTCCACCGCACTCAATGGGGCGGGGGAAAACAACGGCAGTGGTTGTACTCCTCGTGGTTTGCATCAGGTGCGTGCGCGTATTGGCGCCGGGCTGCCACTGGCGGCGGTATTGCGTGGGCGGCGCTGGACGGGTGAGGTCTGGTCGCCCGAGCTGCACCAACAGTTTCCCGGTCGTGACTGGATTCTTACCCGCATTCTTTGGTTGAGCGGCCTGGAGCCAGGACGTAATCGCCTTGGTTCGGTCGATACTTTTCGTCGCTATATCTATCTGCACGGCACGCCGGACACGGAACCCATGGGCACGCCGTTGTCACATGGCTGCATTCGCCTGCGCAATGCCGACATGCTGACCTTGTTCGAGCGTGTACCGGTGCACTGTCAGGTGCGTATCGATGAGGCAGCATGCCCGCGGTGGGCGGCAGAACCCGATTTTCAGTAAGGAATACTCTTATGCAAGGCTCTTTGATGATGGACATCGCCGGCACCTGGCTGACCGCGGAGGATCGTCAGATGCTGCGCCAGCCGCAAGTGGGCGGCCTGATCATCTTTGCGCGCAATATCGAGTCGCCGCGCCAGGTGCGTGAGCTCTGCCAGTCGATTCGCGCGCTGCGCCCTGATCTGCTCTTGGCGGTGGATCAGGAGGGAGGCCGGGTACAGCGTCTGCGTCAGGGCTTTCTACGGCTGCCAGCGATGCGTGCGATCGCCGACAACGATGATGCTGAGACTCTGGCCGAGCATTGCGGCTGGCTGATGGCGACCGAAGTGCTGGCGGTCGGGCTGGATCTGAGTTTCGCGCCAGTGCTGGATCTTGATCACCAGCGCAGCGCGGTGGTTGGCAGTCGGGCTTTCGAGGGCGATGCGCAGCGTGCCGCGTGCCTGGCCGCCGCTTTCATTCGTGGTATGCGCCAGGCCGGCATGGCGGCTACCGGCAAGCATTTCCCGGGGCATGGCTGGGCAGAGGCCGACTCGCATGTAGCGATTCCGCGAGACGAGCGTAGCCTGGAAGCGCTTCGCGCTCGTGACATGCTGCCGTTCAAGCTGCTGGCTGGCGAGCTGGATGCGGTGATGCCGGCACATGTCATTTATCCGCAGGTAGACGAGCAGCCCGCTGGTTTTTCACGCCGCTGGCTGCAGGAGATTCTGCGTGGTGAGCTGGGCTTCGATGGCGTTATCTTCAGTGACGACCTGTCCATGGCCGGCGCTCATGTGGCGGGTGATGCCGGGCAGCGCATCGAGGCGGCGCTGAGTGCGGGTTGCGATATGGGGCTGGTGTGCAATGACCGTGCAGCCGCCGAACTGGCCCTTGCCACTCTGCAGCGCTTGAATGTGACCGCTTCGACGCGCTTGGCGCGCATGCGCGGTCGTGCCCATGCCTGCACCGATTATCGCCAGGTGCCACGTTGGCAGCAGGCGGTGTCCGCTCTGCGCGCCGCTCAATTGCTGGCTTGAAGCCTACTGGGGTGGGGCAGGGCGCGTAGGGTGCGCCGTGCGCACCGACGAGTTCATCAGGTGCGCGCGGTGCAAAGATGGATCAGAGCGGGCTGATGCGGATCAGCACGCCCAGGCTGCCGTGATCGAGATAGGTGAGCGCGTTGTCCTTCAGGCGCTGGGCGACTTTTAGGTGTTCACTGGCTTCCAGCAGACCGTCGCTGCTGAAGCGGTTGATCCACAGTTCGATATCCAGATCGGTGAATCGCTCCTGTACGAAATTCAATGTGCCCTCAACCGGGTAGTGGCCAAAGTGCGCCTCGCCGCTGCTGATGGCTGCGCGATTTGGATTGCTGCCCAGGGTCTGGCCCCACGCCTTGTGCAGCAGCACCTGGTAGCCATTGCTTGCATTGAGTTTGGCAGCCTCGTCGTCGAGTGTCGTGGGGCGTTCGCTGCCGGCGATCGGTAGGGCGGTGCCGGCCCAATCGTCCGGTGCAACCTTGGGAGCTACCACTGGCTCGCCAGCCTGGCGAAACACCAGCACCTCCACCTGGTAAAGGCGTTCGGCGAAGGCGCTCGGTGCGAGCAGGCAGAGCAGCAGGGCGATCAGGTGCAGTGGGCGCATGGAGGAGTCCTTCAGGTGGTTGGGGCAAGGCGTTCGAGCAGGGCTTCCAGGGTGTTGAAGCGTTCTTCGGCGCGCTCCATCGGTACCTGGATCTTGAACACGGTAGCGCCTTCGAACTTGTAGCGCTTGGGCTGAGCCTGGATCAGCTTGATCAGGGTCAGCGGGTCGACGCAGGTTTCCGCGGCGAATTCGATGCGACCGCCCTGCGGGCCGGCGTCAACCTTGGTGATGCCAAGCTTGTCGGCCTGCAGCTTGAGCAGGGTAAGGCGCATCAGGTTCTTGGTCGGCTCCGGCAGCAGGCCGAAGCGGTCGATCATCTCCACCTGCAGTTCCTTCAGCCCTTCTTCGTCACTGGCGTTGGCGATGCGCTTGTAGAGGATCAGGCGGCTGTGCACGTCTGGCAGGTAGTCCTCGGGGATCAGTGCCGGTACGCGCAGGTTGATCTCCGGGCCGCCGCCCAGTGGTTGATCCAGGTTGGGCTGTTCGCCTTTCTGGATGGACTTGACCGCACGTTCGAGCATTTCCATGTACAGGGTGAAGCCCACTGCCTGGATCTGCCCGCTCTGGCCGTCGCCGAGCAGTTCGCCAGCGCCGCGGATTTCCAGGTCGTGAGTGGCCAGGACGAAGCCGGCGCCGAGATCCTGGGCATTGGCGATGGCTTCCAGGCGCTTTTCGGCGTCCGGAGTCATCTGCTTGCGTGGTGGAGTCAGCAGGTAGGCGTAGGCCTGGTGGTGGCTACGGCCGACGCGGCCGCGCAGCTGGTGCAGCTGGGCCAGGCCAAACTTGTCGGCGCGGTCGATGATGATGGTGTTGGCGCTCGGCACGTCGATGCCGGTCTCGATGATGGTCGAGGCCACCAGCACGTTGAAACGCTTGTGGTAGAAGTCGCTCATCACCTGTTCGAGGTCGCGCTCGCGCAGTTGCCCGTGACCGATGCCGATACGCGCTTCGGGCACCAGTTCGGCGAGGTCAGCGGCGCATTTCTCGATGGTCTTCACGTCGTTGTGCAGGTAGTACACCTGGCCACCGCGCAGCAGCTCGCGCAGCAGCGCCTCCTTGATGGTCGGCTTGTTGGCCTCCATGACGAAGGTGCGTACCGACAGGCGCCGCGCCGGTGGGGTGGCGATGATCGACAGGTCGCGCATGCCGGCCACGGCCATGTTCAGCGTGCGTGGAATCGGCGTGGCGGTGAGGGTGAGGATGTCCACTTCGCTGCGCAGGGCCTTGAGCTGCTCCTTCTGGCGTACGCCGAAGCGGTGTTCCTCATCGATGATGGCCAGGCCCAGGTTGTGGAACTTGACGTCGTCCTGCAGCAGCTTGTGGGTGCCGATGACGATGTCCACCTTGCCTTCGGCCAGTTGCTGTACGGCCTCATCGACTTCCTTGGCGCTCTTGAAGCGGCTCATCACCTCGACCTTCACCGGCCAGTCGGCGAAGCGGTCGCGGAAGCTGTTGTAGTGCTGCTGGGCGAGCAGGGTGGTGGGCACCAGTACGGCGACCTGCTTGCCGCTGTGCACGGCGATGAAGGCAGCGCGCATGGCCACCTCGGTCTTGCCGAAGCCAACGTCGCCGCAGACCAGGCGATCCATTGGCTTGCCGGCCAGCATGTCGCTGCGTACAGCGTCGATGGCGGCCTGCTGATCCGGGGTTTCTTCGAAGGGGAAGCCGGCGCTGAAGGTGGCGTAGTCCAGCGCCGGATCCTGGAAGGCGAAACCTTCGCGGGCGGCGCGGCGGGCGTAGATGTCGAGCAGCTCGGCCGCGACGTCGCGTACCTGCTCGGCGGCCTTGCGCTTGGCCTTCTGCCAGACTTCCGAGCCGAGGCGGTGCAGGGGAGCGAGGGCATCATCGCTGCCGGTGTAGCGTGCGATCAGGTGCAGGCTGGCCACAGGCACGTACAGCTTGGCCTCGTCGGCATACTGCAGGGCGAGGAATTCGGCGGCCTGGCCGTCGAACTCCATGGTCACCAGGCCCAGGTAGCGGCCGACACCGTGGTCGATATGCACCACCGGTGCGCCTTCGCGCAATTCGGTGAGGTTCTTGATGACGTTGTCGCCGCCGTCGCGGCCTTTCTCGCGACGGCGGCGCTGCATCACGCGTTGGCCGAACAGCGGGCTTTCGGCGATCAGTGCCAGTTCGTCGAGCAGCAGGCCTTCATCCAGCGGCGCGATGCAGATGCCCAGGCGCTCGTTGCCTGCTATGAATGCCGGCCAGCCGTCGACTTCCTTGGGCTTGAGCTTGAGGCGGGCGAGCAGCTCCAGCAGCACTTCACGGCGGCCGGCCGATTCGGCGCAGAACAGGATTCTGCCCGGATGCTCCTCGATAAAGCGGCGCAGCGCCGCCAGCGGTTCGCCGGCTTTGGCCTGGATCGCCAGATCAGGCAAGGGGCGGGCGTCGAAGCGGGTGTTGCCGACACCAGGCTCGATGTCCTGCTGGTTGGCCACCACGCGCGGCCAGCTTTTCAGACGGGCGAAGCAGTCTTCCACTGGCAGGAAGATATCGGCTGGCGGCAGTAGCGGACGTTCGGGATCAACGCGGCGGTCTTCGTAACGGTTTCTCGCATCCGACCAGAACTGTTCGGCGGCTTTCTCGATCCCCGGCAGGGAAAACACCTGGGTGTCACTCGGCAGGTAGTCGAACAACGTGCCGGTTTCTTCGAAGAACAGCGGTAGGTAGTACTCGATGCCTGCAGGCGTGATGCCGGAGGACAGATCCTGATAGATCGGGCAGCGGCGGAAGTCGACGTCGAAACGCTCGCGGAAGCGCCCACGGAAATCGGTGACGGCCTTTTTCTCCAGCGGGAACTCGCGGGCCGGTAGCAGGCGGATCGATTCCACCTTGTCTATCGAACGTTGGGTTTCCGGGTCGAAGGTGCGCAGGGTCTCGATTTCGTCATCGAACAGATCGATACGGTAGGGTGTGTCACTGCCCATCGGGAACAGGTCGATCAGTGCGCCGCGTACGGTGAATTCGCCGTGCTCGTAAACCGTGTCCACGTAGCGATAGCCGGCAGCTTCGAAGCGACTGCGCATCTCCTCGACGTCGAGTTTCTGACCGACATCCAGCACCAGGCTGCTACCCAGCAGGAAGCGCTTTGGTGCCAGGCGGTGCAGGGCGGTGGTGATCGGCACTACAAGAATGCCGCTGGTCAGCGCCGGCAGGCGATAGAGCGCGGCGATGCGCTGGGAAATGATGTCCTGATGCGGCGAAAACACATCGTAGGGCAGGGTTTCCCAGTCGGGAAAATGCAGCACCGGCAAGTTGGGGGCGAAGAACGCCAGTTCTTCCTGCAGGCGCTCGGCGCTCTGGCTGCCTTCTGTAAGAACGAGAGTGAAGCGGCCTGCGCTACTGGCGGCTTCGGCGATGGCCAGGGATAGGGCTGCACCAGGCAGATTGCCCCATTGCTGCTTGCCGGCATTGGCCGGCAAGGACGGGAGTTTGAGTACGGACTGGGTCGTTGCGGACACGGGCGGCTCAAGGTTGCTCGGACAGGGCGCCGATTGTAGCGGGGCGGGGCGATGGTGTCAGTGTCGACAGGCGCGCATTGCTCCAGGCAACAAGCACCGTCATAATGTAGCCCCTTTTTTCAGCCCCTACATGTGGAAGGTACTGCCCGTGACTCAGAAGCCCGACCAGTGTCTCGGTGAATGGATTGATCGTGAAGCCCTCGCAGAAGCGATGATTCCGCTGATTGGTCAGCTCTATCGCAACAATAATGTGGTGACCTCGATCTATGGCCGTGGCCTGATCAACCGTTCGGTTATCGACATCCTCAAGGCTCACCGTTTTGCCCGTCACCGCCTGGCTGAAGATGCCGAGCTGTCGGTGCACGACACCTTCCCCATGCTCAAGGCGATGAGCGAGCTCAAACTGGGCGCCGCCTCCGTCGACCTGGGCAAGCTGGTTGCCAAGTTCAAGGCTGAAGGCGCTGGTCGCAGCGTCGAGCAGTTCGTCAAGGACGAGCTGGACGACGTGGTCGGCAAGCAGAATGGTTCCGGCCGTGAAGGCACCGACGTGGTTCTGTACGGTTTCGGCCGCATCGGTCGCCTGCTGGCGCGAATCCTGATCGAGAAGACCGGCGGCGGTGATGGCCTGCGTCTGCGCGCTATCGTCGTGCGCAAGGGCGCGAGCAACGATCTGGTCAAGCGTGCCAGTCTGCTGCGTCGTGACTCGGTGCATGGCAAGTTCAACGGCACCATCACCATCGATGAAGAGAACAACACCCTGACCGCCAATGGCAACCTGATTCAGGTGATCTACGCCAAGGAGCCGAAGGAAGTCGACTACACACAGTACGGTATCAAGAACGCGCTGCTGGTAGACAACACCGGCGTATGGCGTGATGCCGAAGGCCTGGGCCAGCACCTGGCCTGCCCGGGTGTCGATCGCGTGGTTCTCACCGCACCGGGCAAGGGCGCTCTGAAGAACATCGTGCATGGCATCAACCACAGCGAAATCACCGCTGAGGACAAGATCATTTCCGCTGCCTCCTGCACCACCAACGCCATCGTGCCGGTGCTCAAGGCGGTCAATGATCAGTACGGTATTGTCAACGGTCACGTCGAGACCGTTCACTCGTACACCAACGACCAGAACCTGATCGACAACTTCCACAAGGGCAGTCGTCGTGGTCGTAGCGCCGCGCTGAACATGGTCATCACCGAAACCGGCGCCGCTACCGCTGCTGCCAAGGCGCTGCCGGTGCTGAAAGGCAAGCTGACCGGTAACGCCATTCGTGTGCCGACGCCGAACGTTTCGATGGCCATTCTGAATCTGAATCTGGAGAAGGCCACCACTCGCGAAGAGATCAACGAGTACCTGCGCCAGATGGCCATGCACTCGGATCTGCAGAAGCAGATCGACTTCGTCAGTTCGCAGGAAGTGGTCTCGACTGACTTCGTTGGTTCGCGTCACGCTGGCGTGGTTGATGCCGAGGCCACCATCGCCAACGATAACCGTGTCGTGCTGTACGTCTGGTACGACAACGAGTTTGGCTATAGCTGCCAGGTGGTTCGCGTGATGGAAGACATGGCTGGGGTCAACCCGCCAGCTTTCCCGCGCTGATAGCTGGTTAGCGTGAAAAGAAACGGGAGCTTCGGCTCCCGTTTTTTATTGCCTGTCGTTTTAGGTGGGCAAATTCCCCTGCGGCGCGAGGAAAATTTAAGAATTTTTTTCAGAGTTTTTTATCGCTCTTTGTAGGGGCGGTGACCTCTCTTTACGTCTCTGCGTCATAACGCCGCATCCCGCGTGGTGGCTGGTTTTGGGGGAGTTGGCAGGGGGCTGTCTCGTATCCGAACGTGACCGGCTGGACACGTCCTGACAGATGCAAGACTGTTGCCAGCTGTTACCAAATGGCTAAAAAAACAAGCGCTTGGGTGGTCAGGGTGGGGGGGGATATTTATAATCGGGCGGATTTCTCACCCGGTTTCGGTCTTGCTGTCCATGTCACCCAAAGGGTTGACGTGGTTCATTGCTTTGGGTCTTCCGACCCTCCGTCACCTAATTAAAATTTTTATAAATCAAGTGGTTAGGCAACCCTATGATCAAGATTAAGCATGGGCTCGATTTGCCCATAAAGGGAGGGCCAGCACAGCACATAGATGCTGCCAGGCCAATCCGGAGCGTGGCCCTCCTAGGCCCCGATTATCACGGTATGAAGCCAACCATGGAGGTGCAGGTCGGGGATCGGGTCAAGCTGGGGCAGGTGCTGTTCAGCGACAAGAAGACCCCTGGCGTTCACTTCACGTCGCCAGCTGCGGGAGTGGTCAGTGCCATTCACCGTGGCGAGCGTCGCGTATTGCAGTCGGTGGTGATCGACGTAGAAGGTGACGAGCAGGTTACCTTCGCGCAATATCCGGCCGAGCAACTGGCCAGCCTGACTCAGGAGCAGGTGCGTGAGAATCTGCTGCAATCCGGCCTGTGGACTGCACTGCGTACTCGCCCCTTCAGCAAGGTTCCGGCCCCCGAGGCCCAACCGAGCTCGATCTTTGTCACCGCCGTCGATACCCATCCGCTGGCTGCCGATCCGCAAGTCGTGATCACCGAGCAGGCCGCTGATTTCGAAAACGGCCTCAAGGTACTGACCCGTCTGGCCAAGGTTTTCCTGTGCAAGGCCGAAGGTGTGAGCCTGCCGGGTGAGGCGCTTCCCGATGTGCGCAGCGAAAGCTTCGCTGGCCCGCATCCGGCCGGCCTGCCGGGTACTCACATTCACTTCCTCGACCCGGTCAGCGCGAGCAAGAGCGTCTGGCACATCGGCTATCAGGACGTGATCGCCATCGGCAAGCTGTTCACCACTGGGCAACTGTGGGTCGAGCGCGTCGTGGCGCTGGCCGGCCCCGTGGTGGAGCAGCCGCGCCTGCTGCGTACCCGCCTGGGTGCCAGCCTGGACGAACTGGCTGCAGGTCAGCTCAAGCCTGGCCACAACCGGGTCATTTCCGGTTCCGTATTCGGCGGTCGTACCGCTCGTGGGCCGTTCGCGTTCCTTGGCCGTTACCACAACCAGGTTTCCTGCCTGGGTGAAGGTCGTGACCGCGAAATGCTGCACTACCTGCGTGCCGGGGTGAACAAGCACTCGGTGCTCAACATCTTCGTGTCGAAGGTAATGGGCGGCAAGCTGTTCGACTTCACCACCACCACCAACGGCAGCCCGCGCGCCATGGTGCCGGTCGGCAACTATGAAGAAGTCATGCCGCTGGACATCCTGGCAACCCAACTGCTGCGCTCGCTGATCGTCGGTGATACCGAGATGGCTCAGCAGCTCGGTTGTCTGGAGCTGGACGAGGAAGATCTGGCGCTGTGCACCTACGTGTGTGCCGGCAAGTATGAATACGGCCCGATCCTGCGCGACAACCTGGCCCACATCGAGAAGGAGGGTTGAGCATGGGTGTGCGTGAATTCCTCGACAAGATCGAGCACAACTTCGAGAAGGGCGGCAAGTACGAGAAGTGGTATGCCTTGTACGAAGCCGTGGACACCTTCTTCTATCGTCCTGGCAGCGTGACTCGTACCACTGCTCACGTGCGTGATGGCATCGACCTCAAGCGCATGATGATCACCGTCTGGGCTTGCACCTTCCCGGCCATGTTCTTCGGCATGTGGAACATCGGCTACCAGGCCAACCTGGTCTATGCGCAGAGCCCGGATCTGCTGGCTGCGCAGGAGGGCTGGCGCTTCGGCCTCATCGGTGCGTTGGGCGGTTTCGACCCGAGCAGTCTATGGGACAACTTCATCCAGGGGGCGGCGTACTTCCTGCCCATCTATCTGACGGCCTTCATCGTCGGTGGTTTCTGGGAAGTGCTGTTCGCCTCGATTCGCAAGCATGAGGTCAACGAAGGCTTCTTCGTCACGTCCGTGCTGTTCGCTCTGATCCTGCCCCCGAGCATTCCACTCTGGCAGGTGGCCATGGGCATCAGCTTCGGTGTCGTGATCGGCAAGGAAATCTTCGGGGGTACCGGCAAGAACTTCCTCAACCCTGCATTGGTTGGCCGCGCCTTCCTGTTCTTCGCCTATCCGGCGCAGATTTCCGGTGAGGAAGTCTGGACGTCGGTAGACGGCTTCGCCGGCGCGACTGCACTCAACACCGCTGCGGCGTCTGGCATCCAGGGCGTGATCGACGGTGGACTGACCTGGACTCAAGCGTTCATTGGTCTGATGCCAGGCTCGATCGGTGAGACCAGCACTGCTGCCATTCTGCTCGGTGGTGCGTTCCTGCTGCTGACCAAGATCGCTTCGTGGCGCATCGTCAGTGGTGTGATGATCGGCATGATCGCCACCGCCACGCTGTTCAACGTCATCGGTTCGGAAACCAACTCGCTATTCGCCATGCCGTGGTATTGGCATCTGGTCACCGGCGGCTTCGCCTTCGGCATGATCTTCATGGCCACCGACCCTGTGTCGGCTTCCATGACCAATACCGGCAAGTGGATCTTCGGCATCGTCATCGGCCTGCTGGTCACCGTGATTCGTGTGGTCAACCCGGCGTTCCCGGAAGGCATGATGCTGGCGATCCTGTTCGGCAACCTGTGTGCGCCCCTGATCGACCACTACGTGGTACGGGCCAACGTCAAGCGGAGGCTGGCACGTAATGTCTAAAATCAAAGAAACTCCTGTCCGCACCCTGGTGGTGGCGCTGGTCATGTGCCTGGTGTGCTCGATCGCTGTATCGGCCGCTGCACTGATCCTGCGTCCGGCCCAGCAGGAAAACGCCCTGGTCGATCGCCAGCGCGCTGTGCTGGAAATCGCCGGGCTGTGGCAGCCAGGCATGTCCAACGACGAGATTCGTGAGGTCTTCAGCGCCAAGGTCACCCCGCGTCTGGTTGACATGCGCAGCGGTCAGTTCAGCGATGCGCATGACCCGCACACCTTCGATCAGAACAAGTCCGCCAAGGATATGGGGCTGTCCAGCACCATTCCGGCAGCTCGCGATATCGCCTCGATCCGTCGTCTGGAGCACTACGCGGTGGTCTACGTGATCGAGCACGATGGCCAGATGGATCGCCTGATCCTGCCGGTTCGTGGTTATGGCCTGTGGTCGACCATGTACGGTTTCGTCGCGCTGCAGCCGGATCTCGATACTGTCGCCGGTCTGGGTTTCTACCAGCATGGTGAGACGCCCGGCCTCGGTGGTGAGATCGACAACCCCAATTGGCAAGCCAAGTGGGTCGGCAAGAAAGTCTACGACGATGGTGAGGCTGCTCTGCGCGTGATCAAGGGCAGCGTCAATCCGGAAAACCCGCAGGCTGACTACCAGGTTGACGCCATCGCAGGCGCGACCCTCACCGGCAACGGCGTCACTCACATGATTCAGTTCTGGCTTGGCGAGGACGGCTTCGGTCCGTTCCTCAAGAAGCTGGCCGCAGGGGAGGCTTGATCCATGTCCAAACCCACCATGAAAGAACTGTTGCTCGATCCGATTCTGAACAAGAACCCGATCGGCCTGCAGATCCTCGGCATCTGCTCGGCGCTGGCGGTCACCTCCAGCCTGAGTACGGCGCTGGTACTGTCCATCGCCCTGACCCTGGTCACCGGTTTTTCCGGTTTCTTCATCTCGCTGGTGCGTAGCCAGATTCCCGGCTCCATCCGCATGATCGCCCAGGTGGTGATCATCGCGTCGCTGGTGATCGTTGTAGACCAGTTCCTCAAGGCCTATGCCTATAGCCTGAGTCAGCGCCTATCGGTATTCGTCGGCCTGATCATCACCAACTGCATCGTGATGGGCCGTGCCGAAGCCTTCGCCATGTCCAACCCGCCGGTCGCCTCGTTCGTCGACGGTATCGGCAACGGTCTGGGCTACAGCGCCATGCTGATCGCTCTGGGTGTGGTGCGCGAACTGTTCGGTGCGGGCTCGCTGCTGGGCTATCAGATTCTGGAAACCGTCAACAACGGTGGCTGGTATCAACCCAACGGTCTGCTGCTGCTGCCGCCGTCGGCGTTCTTCCTGATCGGCCTGTTCATCTGGGCCCTGCGTAGCTACAAGACCGAGCAAGTGGAAAAGGTCGAGTACCGCATGGCACCGCAGGTCAAGAATGAGGAGGCCTATTAATGGAACACTACATCAGCCTGTTCGTCCGTGCGGTGTTCATCGAGAACATGGCACTGGCGTTCTTCCTCGGCATGTGTACCTTCCTGGCGATTTCCAAGAAGGTCGAGACCTCCTTGATGCTGGGCCTGACGGTGATCGTGGTGATGGTCATCACCGTGCCGCTGAACAACCTGCTCTACGTCTATCTGCTCAAGGAAGGCGCGCTGAGCTGGGCCGGCATGCCGGATACCGATCTGAGCTTCCTCGGCCTGATCTGCTACATCGGCCTGATTGCCGCAGTGGTGCAGATCATGGAGATGGTGCTCGATAAGTATCTGCCTGCGCTCTACAACGCACTGGGTATCTTCCTGCCACTGATCACTGTGCACTGCGCCATCTTCGGCGGCACGTTGTTCATGGTCGAGCGTGATTACAACTTCACCGAGAGCGTGGTCTACGGCGCCGGTGCTGGCGTCTCCTGGGCCCTGGCGATCATCCTGCTGGCCGCCATCCGCGAGAAGCTCAAGTACAGCGATCCGCCCGCCGGGCTGCGTGGCCTGGGCCTGACCTTCATCACCGTCGGCCTGATGTCGCTGGGCTTCATGTCGTTCTCCGGCGTACAGCTGTAAGGGGTTACTAATGGCTTTCGAGATTCTAGTGGCAGTCGCCATGTTCACCGGGGTCATCGTCGCCCTGGTGGCGGTGATCCTCATGGCTCGCGCGCGCCTGGTGTCCAGCGGCGACGTGAACATCGAGATCAATGGCGAACGCACCATTACCGTTCCGGCTGGCGGCAAGCTGCTGCAGACCCTGGCCGAGAACGACATCTTCCTGTCTTCCGCCTGCGGCGGCGGCGGCACCTGCGCGCAGTGCAAGTGCATCGTCGAGAGCGGTGGCGGCGAGATGCTGTCCACCGAGGAGTCGCACTTCAATAAGCGCGAGGCTCGTGAGGGCTGGCGTCTGTCCTGCCAGACTCCGGTCAAGCAGGACATGAAGATCGAGGTTCCGGAAGAAGTCTTCGGTGTGAAGAAGTGGGAATGCACCGTCGAGTCCAACCCGAACGTCGCGACCTTCATCAAGGAGCTGACGCTCAAGCTGCCGGAAGGCGAGAACGTCGATTTCCGCGCCGGTGGTTACGTGCAGCTGGAGTGCCCGCCGCACACCGTGCACTACAAGGACTTCGATGTGCAGGAGGAGTATCGCGGCGACTGGGACAAGTTCAACCAATGGAAGTACGTGTCCAAGGTCGACGAGACCGTGATCCGTGCCTACTCCATGGCTAACTACCCGGAAGAGCGCGGGCTGGTGAAGTTCAACATCCGTATCGCGTCGCCGCCCCCGGGCAAGGATCACCTACCGCCAGGCAAGATGTCGTCCTGGGTGTTCAGCCTCAAGCCAGGTGACAAGGTCACCGTGTACGGGCCGTTCGGCGAGTTCTTCGCCAAGGACACCGATGCCGAGATGGTCTTTATCGGCGGTGGTGCCGGCATGGCGCCGATGCGTTCGCACATCTTCGACCAGCTCAAGCGCCTGAACTCCAAGCGCAAGATCAGCTTCTGGTACGGCGCGCGCTCCATGCGCGAGGCCTTCTACGTCGAGGAGTACGACCAGCTGCAGGCCGAGAACGAAAACTTCAAGTGGCACCTGGCACTGTCCGACCCGCAGCCCGAAGATAACTGGACCGGTTACACCGGCTTCATCCACAACGTGCTGTACGAGAACTACCTCAAGGATCACCCGGCTCCTGAGGATTGCGAGTTCTACATGTGCGGTCCACCCATGATGAACGCCGCCGTGATCAAGATGCTGGTGGATCTGGGCGTCGAGCGTGACAACATCCTGCTCGACGACTTCGGCGGCTGATATGGCCCTACGCATCATCAAGCCCGTCATCGCTGCCGCATTAGCGGCAGCCCTGACGGGCTGCTTGTTTTCCGACACCCTGGAAAGCTTTGGCGGCCCGACCATGGGCAGTACCTACACGGTGAAGTACGTGCGCAGTTCCGGTGCGCCGCAACCCCATGAGCTGCAGCTCGAGGTGGAAGCGTTTCTCGCCGAGCTGGACGAGCAGATGTCCACCTACCGCAAGGATTCCGATATCGAGCGCTTCAACGATGCGCCGGCCGGAACCTGTCAGACCATGCCCGAGCCGGTGTTGATGCTGGTGCGTTATGGCAAGGAGCTGTCGCAGGTCAGTGACGGTGCCTTCGACCTGACCCTGGAGCCGCTACTCAACCTTTGGGGCTTTGGCCCCAAAGGGCAGGGCGAGCGCGTGCCGAGTGCCGAAGCCCTGGCCGAAGTGCGCCAGCGCGTAGGGCACGAGCACCTGCGTATCGACGGACAACAACTGTGCAAAGACGCCGCTGTGGAGGTGGATTTCAATGCCATCGCCGCCGGCTATGCCGTGGACAGCATTGGTGAACTGCTCCATCGCAAAGGTGTCCGCAGTTATATGGTCGAGGCTACCGGTGAACTCAAGGCCGTGGGGCGCAAGCCCGATGGCTCGCCCTGGCGAATCGCGCTGGAAGAGCCGCGTGACGATCAGCGTGTGGCGCAGCGGATCATCGAGCTGGATGGTTACGGGGTTTCCACTTCCGGTGACTACCGCAACTACTTCGAGGAGAACGGTCAGCGCTACTCGCACACCCTCGATCCGTCGAGCGGGGCGCCGATCAATCACCGTCTGGCGGCTGTCACCGTCATCGTTCCGTCGGCGCTGCATGCCGATGGGTTGTCTACCGTATTAATGGTGCTTGGCCCGGATCGGGGCTATGCATTCGCCGAACGTGAGCAGATTGCCGCCTTCTTCATTACCCGTGAGGGTGAAGGTTTCAGCACTCGCAGCACGCCGGCATTCGATGCGCTTTTCGGAGCGCAAGGAGAGAAACCATGACCTGGTTACTGGTATTCGTCATCATGCTGCTGGTCGTGCTTGGCATGGCCGTCGGCGTGCTCATGGGGCGCAAGCCGATTGCCGGTTCCTGCGGCGGTATCGCCAACCTGGGGATCGAGAAGGAATGCTCCATCTGCGGTGGTGATCGCACCAAGTGCGAAGAAGCCAATGCCGAGGACGAGGCTGACAGCAGCCTGGCCTACGACGCGACCAAACGATAATGGCAGGACAACGCGCAGATGAGTCATGCTGCGCGTTCCGATTCCTGTGGCTGGCCAATCAGGGCGGCCACTCTGGGTATCATGGTGAGCGACTGCGAAGATTTTCCCCGGAAGTTTTTGCCAGTCGTCATGCGGCCCGCGATAATCCACGCCCACCAATGGCCTGGCGCATGCCGGCGGTTGGTGCTGGGGCGCAACAATTTGAGGAGTGCTAGATGGCGGTCTACAACTATGACGTAGTGGTGCTGGGCTCCGGGCCTGCGGGCGAGGGCGCGGCGATGAACGCGGCCAAGGCCGGGCGCAAGGTGGCGGTGGTGGATAATCGTCCCCTGGTCGGCGGCAACTGCACCCACCTTGGCACCATTCCTTCCAAGGCGCTGCGTCACTCGGTGCGGCAGATCATGCAGTTCAACACCAATCCGATGTTTCGCCAGATCGGCGAGCCGCGCTGGTTCTCCTTCCCTGATGTACTCAAAAGCGCCGAGAAAGTGATCGCCAAGCAGGTCACCTCGCGTACTGGCTACTACGCGCGCAACCGCATCGACACCTATTTCGGTACTGCCAGCTTTTCCGACGAGCACACCGTCGAAGTGGTCTGCCTCAACGGTGCGGTCGAGAAACTGGTCGCCAAGAACGTCGTCATTGCCACCGGCTCGCGGCCTTATCGCCCGGCGGATGTCGACTTCCGCCATCCGCGTATCTATGACAGCGACACCATTCTCAGCATCGGTCACACGCCGCGCCGTCTGATCATCTACGGAGCAGGCGTCATCGGTTGCGAGTACGCCTCGATCTTCAGTGGTCTGGGCGTGCTGGTGGATCTGATCGACAACCGCGACCAACTGCTCAGCTTCCTTGATGCAGAAATCTCCGATGCGCTCGGTTATCACCTGCGTAACAACAACGTGCTGGTTCGCCACAACGAAGACTACGAGCGCATCGAGGGGCTGGACAACGGGGTCATCCTGCACCTCAAATCGGGCAAGAAGATCAAGGCCGATGCGCTGTTGTGGTGTAACGGGCGTACCGGCAACACCGACCTGCTGGGTCTGGAGAACATCGGTATCAAGGTCAACAGCCGTGGCCAGATCCAGGTTGACGAGCACTACCGCACCGAAGTCGGCAACATCTACGCTGCCGGTGACGTGATCGGCTGGCCGAGTCTGGCCAGCGCTGCCTCCGACCAGGGGCGTTCGGCCGCCGGCAGCATCGTCGACAATGGCAGCTGGCGTTTCGTCAATGATGTGCCTACCGGCATCTACACCATTCCCGAGATCAGCTCCATTGGTAAAACCGAGCGCGAGCTGACTCAGGCCAAGGTGCCTTATGAAGTGGGCAAGGCTTTCTTCAAGGGCATGGCGCGGGCACAGATTTCCCACGAACCGGTGGGCATGCTGAAGATCCTGTTCCACCGTGAAACCCTGGAAGTGCTAGGTGTGCACTGCTTCGGTTACCAGGCTTCGGAGATCGTCCACATCGGTCAGGCGATCATGAATCAGAAGGGTGAAGCCAACACCATCAAGTACTTCATCAACACCACCTTCAACTACCCGACCATGGCGGAAGCCTATCGAGTGGCGGCGTTCGACGGCCTCAACCGGCTTTTTTGAGCGGCTCCGGCCGGCGGCCTGAGCCGGTCGGGGAGACAGGCTGGGTGGTAGCTTCCGAATGGCGCTGGCCGAATCGGGAGAGCTTCTAGCATCTCAGGCGGCAGCAAAGAAAAACCGGCTCTTGGGCCGGTTTTTTCATTCTTGTTGGTGGGTATCCTGGATGCAATCCGGGAGCGAAGGTTTGGACATTGCCTAATAAGGCTTGATGTCTGGCGCGGATGGCCTTTGTAGGGGGACGCGGAGCCGCCCAGGTCGTGCGCACCGATGACGTTCGCGCGGGGTTTCAGTGCGCACGGCGCACCTCACCCGGATATTTCTCGGCTTTCATCCGCGCAGCGTATGCGCTGCCAGACCGGGGAAATCGGTGATGATGCTGTCGACGCCGAAATCGGCCAGGCGGCGCATCAGCGCTGGTTCGTTGACCGTCCACACCGACACATGCAATCCCTGTTTCTGCGCCTTGAGCAAGCGCTCCGGGGTGCATAGCGTCCAGTTCAGCGCCAGTAGGTGGCAGCCATAATGGGCGGCGACCTTCAGCGGATCGAGCCAGGCATATTCTGCTACCAGGCCCAGCTGTAGATGGGGCGTCAGTTCGCGTGCGGCCTTGAGCACGGCACGTGAGCTGGAGGTGATGGTGATGCGATCTTTCAGGCCATGGCGTTCGACCAGTTCGGCGATGGCCAGCACGGTGCGGGCGGCGCGGATCTTCGAGGCACTCTTGACCTCCAGTTGCCAGTGCTCGAAGCGGCACTGCTCGAACAAATCATCCAGGCGCGGAATCGGGCAGGGGCGAACCCAGCCAGGGCCACTCTTGCGTGCGTCGTAGCGCACCAGATCGGCTGCGTCATGTTCGACCACCTTGCCGCGTAGCCCGGTCGTGCGCTTGAGTGTCGGGTCGTGAATGACCATCAGCTCGCCGTCGCGTGACAGGTGCAGATCCAGTTCGCAGCGGTCGACACCATGCTCCAGGCAGCGCTGGAAGCTGGCCAGGGTATTTTCCGGGGCTTCGCCCTTGGCGCCGCGATGGCCGTAGATAAGAGTCACTGTTGCTCCTTGGCGGGGTCGAGGTGACGCGCGCGGTGATGGCGCACGCTGTTGATCACGTGATCGTATTCGAAATAGACACTGAACTCGCGGTAGTCCCAGCGAGTGATCGGTGGCTGGCCGACAGGTGCATGTTCCTCGTCAGCCAGGCCGAAGCGTTCCAGCACCGAGCGTTTGGACTCGCCTTTGTGCGGCAGGTTGCGCTCATCGAGATCTGCACCCTGGGTGCCCACCGGGATGGTCAGGGTTTCAGCGAACAGTGGGGTGGGGGCGAGCAGGGCAAGCAGAAGAACGAAGCGATGCATGATGGGGCTCCTGAACAGCGATCACTCACGGGCCTGGCGACGCTCCAGGGCCTGTCTCTGCAGGATATGCCGAGCAAGCAGTTGACGCTGTGAGTCGGTCAACGCTTCGAACTCCGTGCCGATTTCATATTGGCCGTCGGCGCGCTGGCTGCAGTGCACCACCCGGGCGCGCAGCAGAAGACCGAGCGCCTGTGGCATCAGCACCATCTTGATCGCCAGGTGGCTGTATTCGGGCACGGGCTGGGCATTGTTGAAGCTGATGCCACCTTCGGACAGCGACACCTTGCGTGGTGAGCCGATATCGCGCAGCAAGCTCTGCGCCACGGCCTGGCCAAGCAGATCGATGCGCTTGTTGATCACTTTTAGGTAGTTGGCCAGGGTGCGATCGCGTTCGCTGATATGACGCAGCAGGTGCTGTGACTCGAAGTCCATCAGATGCAGGTCGCTAAGCAGATTGAACAGCGGCGAGGCATCGTGAAGCACGTCACTGGAGTGCGCCGCTGCGCCAGAGAGCAGGGTGAATTCCAGTGCGATCGTATCCTCGATACGATAGTATTCGCGGCGATCATCTACATCGTATGTCGACATGGCGAACCCATGGCAGCGGTGGTGGTCAGAGAACTCGTTGACGATCCGCCACGTAGCGGGCTCGTACTGGTTCTGAGTGTAAGGCCGCTCGCCAGGGCCCGCCACAAGGACGTTCCTTTTTCCCCTGACCCTTCCCGACATGTTCAGACCTCTGTTCGTATACATCGGTACGCGTTACACGCGCGCAAAAAGACGAAGCCACTTCGTTTCCTTCATTTCCCTGACCTCCATGCTCGGCCTCACCCTGGGGGTGATGGTGATGATCCTGGTGTTGTCGGTGATGAACGGCTTCGACCATGAAATGCGCACCCGCGTGCTGGGGATGATTCCGCATGCCACGGTCGAGTCGCCAACGCCGGTGAAGGACTGGCAGGCACTGGCACGCCAGGTCGAACAGCACGCGCGGGTCGAGGCCGTGGCGCCGTTCACCCAGATGCAAGGCCTGCTCACGCATGAGGGCAAGGTGCAGAAGGTGCTGATCAACGCCATCGATCCCGAGCAGGAGCGCAAGGTGTCGATCATCGACGGCTTCTTCCAGCAGGGCAGCCTGGATACGTTGCAGGCCGGCGAATTCGCCATGATCATCGGCGACAAGGCCGCGGCCAAGCTGGGCCTCAAGCTCGGTGACAAGGTCACCTTCGTCGCCCCCGAGGTCACCGTGACCCCGGCGGGTATGTTCCCACGCCTGAAGCGTTTCACCGTCACCGGTATCTTCCATGTCGGCGCCGGCGAGATCGACGGTGCCCTGGCATTGGCCAACATCAGCGACCTGGCGCGTCTGCAGCGCTGGCAGCCGGATCAGGTGCAGGGGCTGCGCCTGAAGTTCGACGACCTGTTCCAGGCGCCGCGCGCTGCCTGGGAGATCGCCCAGAGCCTCGATGGCGACTTCTACGCCCGTGACTGGACTCGCACCCACGGTAACCTCTACCAGGCCATCCGCATGGAAAAGACCATGATCGGCCTGCTGCTGCTGCTGATCGTCGCGGTGGCTGCGTTCAACATCATTTCCACGCTGGTGATGGTGGTGGCGGACAAGAAGGCTGATATCGCCATCCTGCGTACCCTGGGCGCCACGCCGCGGCAGATAATGGCCATCTTCATGGTGCAGGGCACGGTAATCGGCGTGGTCGGTACCCTGATCGGCGCCGTGCTCGGCATTCTTGCGGCGCTCAACATCAGCAGTCTGATCGCCGCTATCGAACGTCTGCTGGGCATCAAATTCCTCAATGCCGACGTCTACTTCATCGACTACCTGCCCTCGCAGCTGCAGACTTCCGATGTGGTTAGCGTCTGCGCGGCGGCGCTGCTGCTGAGCTTCTTCGCCACCCTGTATCCTGCCTGGCGTGCTGCGCGTACCCAGCCGGCCGAGGCCCTGCGTTATGAGTGATCTGATGAACGACCAAGCCAAGAATCCGCGCAACGCTGTCCTGAGCTGCCGTAACCTGGGCAAGCGCTACGAAGAGGGCCCCGAGTCCGTGGTGGTGCTCGATGGGCTCGAGCTGGAGCTGTTTCCCGGCGAGCGCGTGGCCATCGTCGGTAGCTCCGGCTCTGGCAAGAGCACGCTGCTCAACATGCTCGGTGGCCTGGATACGCCGAGCGAAGGCAGCGTATGGCTGGCGGGCGAGCAATTGTCGGCGCTCAGCGAGACTGCACGTGGCCTGTTGCGCAACCGCGCACTGGGCTTCGTCTATCAGTTCCACCACCTGCTGGCCGAGTTCACCGCGCTGGAAAATGCCTGCATGCCGCTGCTGATCGGCAAGACGCCAATTGCCGAGGCCCGCCAGCGCGCGACCGCGCTGCTTGAGCGAGTCGGGCTGGGGCATCGCTTGAATCACAAACCCTCCGAGTTGTCCGGTGGCGAGCGTCAGCGTGTGGCCATCGCGCGTGCCCTGGTTAATCGTCCGGGCCTGGTGCTGCTCGATGAGCCCACCGGTAACCTTGACCAACATACCGCCGAAGGTATTCAGGAGCTGATGCGCGAGCTCAGCCGAGATTCCAATACCGCGTTCCTGGTGGTGACCCACGACATGCAGCTGGCGCGGCAGATGGATCGCGTGCTGAGCCTGCAGGACGGCAAGCTGGTGAGCCTCTGATGTTCCGTCCGCTGAGCCTGTTCATCGGCACCCGCTACACGCGGGCCAAGCGCCGCAACCACTTCATTTCCTTCATTTCGCTGACCTCGATGATCGGCCTGGCGCTCGGCGTGCTGGCGATGATCGTGGTGCTGTCGGTGATGAATGGTTTCCAGAAGGAAATGAGCTCGCGCATTCTCGGTATGGTGCCGCACGCCATGCTCTATGGCGCCGAACCGGTCGCCGATTGGCGCGCCCTGGCCGACAAGGCCATGAGCAACCCGCAGGTGCAGGCTGCCGCGCCCTATGCCGAGCTCGAAGGCATGCTGTCGCATCGTGGGTTGATGCAGCCGATCCAGATCCATGGCATCGACCCGGCCGAGGAGGCCAAGGTGTCGATCCTGCCCGACCATATCCGTCAGGGCAGCCTGAGCAATCTGCAGCCCGGTGAGTTCGGCGTGGTCATCGGCGATATCACCGCGCGGCGTTTCGGCCTGCAGGTGGGCGACAAGCTGACCCTGATCATTCCCGAGCTGAGCAATGCTCCCGGTGGCATTACCCCGCGCATGCAACGCTTGAACGTGGCGGCAGTGTTCAAGGTCGGTGCCGAGCTGGATAGCTCGCTGGCGTTGATCAACGTCGCCGATGCCGCCGCCATGCAGCGCCTGCCGGAAGGCACGGTGCCGGGCATCCGTCTGGCGCTGAAGGATCTGTACCAGGCGCCGCAGGTGTCCAAGGCGCTGGTTGCGTCACTGGGGGACGGTTACCGCGCCGATGATTGGACGCACACCCAGGGCAGTCTGTTCAGCGCGATGAAGATGGAAAAGACCATGATCGGCCTGTTGCTGCTGCTGATCGTCGCCGTCGCTGCATTCAACATCATCGCCACACTGATCATGGTGGTGGCCGACAAGGGCGGTGATATCGCCATCCTGCGCACCCTCGGTGCCACGCCGCGGCAGATCATGGCGATCTTCATGGTGCAGGGTAGCGTGATCGGCGTGGTCGGTACGCTGATCGGCACTGTGCTAGGCGTGCTCGCTGCGCTCAACGTCAGTGCCCTGGTGGCCTGGCTGGAATCCTTCGCTGGGCAGCAAGTGCTCAGCTCCGATGTCTACTTCATCAGCAGCCTGCCGTCCGATCTGCAATGGCTCGATGTGGCGCTGATCTGCTCAGCAGCGCTGATCCTGAGCTTCCTGGCGACGGTCTACCCGTCCTGGCGCGCCGCTCAGGTGCAGCCTGCCGAGGCGCTGCGTTACGAATAGCGGTTAGCTCGGATTTATCCGGGCTACACTTCTGTTCGTCGGGCCAGATCGGCCCATGTGCAGGGAGCACAGCAATGCGCGCAGGGATGCTGGCGCTCGCTTTGGGCTTATTGTCACTTCGATTCCTTCCGGCATTGCCGCCAGCCTGGTTGTTGCTCGTTTGTGCAGCGCTGGGCCTTGCACTGTTGGCCTCTCGCCTCTACCTAATCGGTTTTTTCCTGCTGGGCATGGCCTGGGCCTGCACCTCGGCGCAGTGGGCGCTGGATGATCGACTGGCGCCAGCGCTCGATGGCCGCACCCTGTGGTTGGAAGGGCAGGTGGTCGGGTTGCCAGCCGTCGCCAATGGCGTGGTGCGTTTTCAGCTCGAAGATGCGTTGTCACGTCGCGGCGAACTGCCGCAACTGATCCGCCTGTCCTGGCGCAATGGGCCGGAGATTCGCGGTGGGGAGCGCTGGCGTCTGGCGGTCAGTCTGCGTCAACCCCATGGTCTGGTGAATCCGCAGGCCTTCGACTACGAGGCCTGGTTGCTGGCGCAGCGCATCGGGGCCACCGGTACGGTCAAGACCGGGCAGCGCCTGAGCGAGGCGGGTGGGCTGGGGGCCTGGCGTGATCAGGTGCGTCAGCATCTGCTCGAGGTGGAGGCCTTCGGCCGCGCCGGCGGTCTTGCCGCGCTGGTGCTGGGTGACGGTTCGGGCCTGAGCACCGCCGACTGGCGTCTGTTGCAGCATACCGGCACGGTGCATCTGATGGTCATTTCCGGTCAGCACATCACCATGCTGGCCGGTCTGCTCTATGGTCTGGTGGCAGGCTTGGCCCGCCTGGGCTTGTGGCCGCGACGTTGGCCTTGGTTGCCCTGTGCCTGCGTGTTGGCATTGAGTGGGGCTCTGGCCTACGGACTGATGGCTGGTTTCGAGGTGCCGGTGCGGCGTGCTTGCGTGATGATCGCGCTGGTGCTGCTGTGGCGTTTGCGCTTCCGTCATCTGGGTGTCTGGTGGCCATTGCTGCTGGCGTTGGTGGTGGTGCTGCTGGCCGAGCCACTAGCGGTGTTGCAGCCAGGCTTCTGGTTGTCGTTCGCTGCGGTTGCCGTGCTGATAGTGGTCTTCGCGGGGCGCCTGGGTAGTTGGAGTGCCTGGCGGAGTCTGGGGCGTGCGCAGTGGACAATGGCTTTCGGCCTGTTGCCAGCGATGTTGGCGTTGGGGTTGCCGGTCAGCGCCAGCGGGCCGTTGGCCAATCTGATTGCCGTGCCCTGGGTGGGTGTACTGGTTGTGCCGCTAGCCTTGCTGGGAACACTGCTGCTGCCCATTCCCTGGTTGGGTGAAGGGTTGCTGACGCTGGCGGGCGGGTTGTTGGCGCTGCTGTTTCTCATGCTGGGACAGATCGCGTCGTGGTTGCCAGCCTGGCTGCCGTCGAGTGTGCCCTGGTGGGCGTTGCTGCTGGCTGTGTTGGGAGCAGCCTTGTTGCTGCTGCCATCGGGCGTGCCGTTGCGTCTGCCCGGGTTGTTTCTATTGCTGCCGGCACTGCTCGTGCAGAGCAAGCCTGTGCCACATGGGTTGGCGCAGGTATGGGTATTCGATGTAGGGCAGGGCCTGTCGGTGCTGGTGCGTACCCGTGAGCACGCGCTGCTCTACGATGCAGGGCCGAGTTTCGGTGACTTCGACATGGGTGAGCGTGTGGTCTTGCCGTCGTTGCGTGCGCTCGATGTGCGGCGCCTGGATTTGCTGCTGCTCAGTCACGCTGACAATGATCATGCTGGCGGGGCCGGTGCCATCGTTGATGGCTTGCCCGTTGCCCTGGTGCGCAGTGGCGAGGTGGAGCGCCTGGCGCCTGGACTGCAGGCCGAACCCTGTACCGCTCAGCGCTGGCAGTGGGATGACGTCGAGTTTCAGCTGTGGCGCTGGGCTGAGGGCGGGCCGGGTAACCCGAGTTCCTGCGTCCTGCGGGTCAGTGCCCAGGGCGAGAGCCTGCTGCTGACTGGCGACATCGACAGTCGCACCGAGCGGGCATTGCTGGGCAGTGAGCTACCAGCCCAGGCTGAATGGCTGCTGGTGCCGCACCATGGTAGCCGCAGCTCATCGAGCCCGGGCTTTCTCAACGCTGTCGCGCCGCATGGCGGGCTGTTGTCGCGTGGCCGGCACAACAGCTTCGGTCATCCCCACCCTCAGGTGGTGGCGCGTTATATCGCGCGTGACGTGGTGTTGCACGATACCGCTGAGCAGGGCGCTCTGATGCTATGGCTGGGCACTTATGGAGAGGTCAACGGCTTGCGTGAGCAAAGGCGTTTCTGGCGGGAAAAATGAGAACCGCAGCGGTGCGTCAGGAAGGGGCTGTGCTAGAGTGGCGCCACTTTTTCGAGGGGGAATCTATACCGTGTGGGAACTGGTCAAGTCCGGCGGCTGGGTGATGCTGCCGATCATTCTCTGCTCCATCGCTGCTGCCGGCATCATTGCCGAGCGCCTGTGGACCCTGCGTCCTTCCCGTGTCGCCCCGGCCAACCTGCTGGCCCAGGTGTGGCAGTGGATCAAGGACAAGAAGCTGAACAACCAGAAGCTCAAGGAACTGCGTGGGCATTCGCCGCTCGGTCAGATCCTCGCTGCCGGTCTGGCCAACTCCAAGCATGGCCGCGAGGTCATGAAGGAGTGCATCGAAGAGGCCGCCGCTCGTGTCATTCATGATCTTGAGCGCTACCTCAATGCCCTCGGCACCATTGCCGGTATTGCGCCGCTGCTCGGCTTGCTCGGCACCGTGCTGGCGATGATCGATATTTTCGGCGCCTTCATGGGCACGACCGGTGGTGCCAATACCCAGATGCTCGCCGGCGGCATTGCCAAGGCGCTGATCACCACAGCAACCGGTCTGATCGTGGCGATTCCGGCACTGTTCTTCCATCGTTTCCTCACCCGTCGTGTCGACGAACTGGTGGTGGGTATGGAGCAGGAAGCGATCAAACTGGTGGAAATGCTGCAGGGCGACCGTGAGGTCGATATGAGCGATGCCCCGGCCCCTGCTGCCACCGCCGAGAAACCGGGTCGCAAGGAAGGACGCAAAGCGTGAAGTTCCGGCGTAGTCGGCGTGAGAACGTCGAGATCAACCTGGCCTCACTGATCGATGTGGTGTTCATCCTGCTGCTGTTCTTCGTGGTCAGCACCACCTTCACCCGCGAGACCCAGCTCAAGGTGGATCTGCCCGAAGCGGCCAGCGGCACGCCGCCAGAGCAGACCGCTCTCAAGCAGCTGGAGATTCTGGTCAGCGCCGACGGTGCCTTTTCGGTGAATGGCCAGGCGCTGCTGGAGAGCAACCTGAGCAACCTCATGGCCGCGTTGCAGAAAGAGTCCGACGGCGACAACAGCCTGCCGCTGACCATCAGCGCCGATGGCAAGACGCCGCATCAGGCGGTGATCACTGCCATGGATGCGGCTGGCAAGCTGGGTTTTTCGCACCTGCGCATCACCACGGTGGAAGCACAGGAAGCCCCCTGAGTGAGCGCCGCCGATCGCCTGCTCGATGCCTGGTACCGAGGCCATCCGGCCCTCGCGCTGCTGCGTCCGCTGGAATGGCTGTACCGCCGTGTGGTTCAGGGCAAGCGCGCCCGGTTTCTGGCTGGCGAGGGGGATATCTACCGTGCGCCGGTACCGGTGCTGGTGGTGGGCAATATCACCGTTGGTGGCACTGGCAAGACGCCGCTGATCCTCTTTCTGATCGAGCACTGCCGCTCACGTGGGCTACGTGTCGGCGTGGTCAGTCGTGGTTATGGCGCCAAGCCGCCGAGCCTGCCCTGGCGGGTACGCAGCGAGCACGTTGCAGCGCAGGCGGGTGACGAACCTCTGTTGATCGTGCAGCGTACGGACGTGCCGCTGATGATCGACCCGGATCGCAGCCGTGCCGTGCGCGCGCTGCTGGCCGAAGAACCGCTGGATCTGATCCTCTGCGACGACGGCCTGCAGCACTACCGCCTGGCACGTGACCTGGAGCTGGTATTGATCGACGCCGCCCGTGGTCTGGGCAATCGTCACTGCCTGCCGGCCGGGCCACTGCGTGAACCTGCTGAGCGTCTGAGCGAAGTCGATGCGGTCTTGCTCAACGGCGCCGAGTCTGACCGCGAGGAGGGTTTCGCTTTTCGTCTGCAACCGACGGCGTTGGTGAATCTGGCCAGTGGTGAGCGTGTGGCACTCGATCATTTCCCTCCGGGTCAGGCCGTGCATGCCGTCGCCGGCATCGGCAACCCGCAACGTTTCTTCAATACCCTCGAAGCGCTAAACTGGCGGCCGGTTCCGCATCCCTTCGCCGACCATGCCCAGTACGACGCCGCCAGGCTCAGCTTCGAGCCGTCGCTGCCGCTGCTGATGACCGAGAAGGATGCGGTGAAATGCCGGGCCTTCGCCGCTGCCGACTGGTGGTACCTGGCCGTCGATGCCGTGCCCACGACGGCCTTCGTCGATTGGCTGGATGGACAGCTGGCCCGCCTCATACCGGGGCGTACGTAACCCCATCAAGGACTCCGCCATGGACCTTAAACTGCTCGATATCCTCGCCTGCCCGATCTGCAAGGGCCCTCTGCAACTCTCCGAAGACAAGACCGAACTGATCAGTAAGGGCGCTGGCGTGGCCTACCCGATCCGCGATGGCATCCCGGTGATGCTGGAAAGCGAAGCACGCACCCTGAATACCGATGAGCGTCTGGACAAGTAAATGAGCGCAGCCTTTACCGTCGTCATCCCCGCCCGTTACGCCTCCACCCGTTTGCCCGGCAAGCCGCTGCAGGACATTGCCGGAAAGCCCATGGTGCAACACGTCTGGGAGCAGGCCAGAAAGAGTTCGGCCAGCCGAGTGGTCGTGGCCACCGATGATGCGCGCATCGTCGAGGCCTGCCAGGCATTCGGTGCCGAGGTACTGCTGACTCGCGTGGATCACAATTCAGGTACTGATCGCTTGGCTGAAGTCGCCACCCAGCTCGGTTTGCCTGCCGATGCCATCGTGGTCAACGTGCAGGGCGATGAGCCGCTGATCCCTCCCGTGATCATCGATCAGGTGGCGGCCAACCTGGCCGCCAATCCGCAGGCCGCTATCGCCACCCTGGCCGAGCCCATCGAGGATGTCACTGCGCTGTTCAACCCCAATGTGGTCAAGGTAGTCGCCGACAAGAACGGCCTGGCCCTGACCTTCAGCCGCGCACCGCTGGCCTGGGCGCGCGACGCCTTTGCCAGGACGCGTGATGTCCTGCCTGAAGGCGTGCCTTATCGTCGCCATATCGGCATCTATGCCTACCGCGCCGGTTTCCTGCATGACTTCGTGTCCTGGGGCCCGTGCTGGCTGGAAGACACCGAGTGCCTGGAGCAGCTTCGTGCGCTGTACCACGGCGTGCGTATCCACGTAGCCGATGCTCTCGAAGCGCCGGCCGCTGGGGTCGATACGGCCGAAGACCTGGAGCGGGTGCGTCACCTGTTGGGGGCCTGATGAAGGTTCTCTTCGTCTGTCTGGGCAACATCTGCCGCTCGCCTACTGCCGAAGGCGTCTTTCGCCACAAGCTACGTGCTGCGGGACTGGAGGAGCGCGTGCAGGTGGATTCCGCCGGTACCGGCGATTGGCACGTTGGCAAGGCGCCGGACAGTCGTACACGCCAGGCCGCCCTCCGCCGTGGTTATGACCTGTCCGCGCAGCGTGCACGCCAGGTCGAGACTGCCGACTTTCAGCGTTTCGACCTGATCCTGGCCATGGATCAGAGCAACTTGCGCAACCTGCAGGCATTGCGTCCAGCCAATGCCCGTGCCGATCTCGACCTGTATCTGCGCCGTTACGAATTGGCCCTGGATGAAGTGCCTGACCCTTATTACGGCGGGGAAGATGGTTTCGAGCAGGTACTGGATCTGATCGAGCAGGCCAGTGATGCGTTGCTGGTCGAAATCAAGGGGCGTCTGTGAGCCTGAATCTGCAGAGTGACGTTTCGCTCAAGGCCTTCAACAGTTTCGGGGTCGATGTGCGGGCTCGGCTGTTCGCCGAGGCGCATGACGATGAGGATGTACGCGAGGCATTGAGCCTGGCGGCGCAGCGGAATTTGCCGCTGCTGGTGATTGGTGGTGGCAGCAACCTGCTGCTCACTCGTGATGTCGAGGCGCTGGTGCTGCGCATGGCCAGCCGTGGCATCCGTCTCCTCAGCGATGACGGCGAGCGGGTGTTGCTGGAGGCCGAGGCCGGCGAGCCGTGGCATCCCTTCGTACAGTGGAGCCTGGCGCAAGGGCTGAGCGGTTTGGAAAACCTCAGCCTGATTCCTGGCACCGTTGGCGCGGCTCCTATGCAGAACATCGGCGCCTATGGCGTGGAGATCAAGGATCTGTTCGCTGGTCTCAGCGCGTTGGATCGACAGACTGGCGAGCTTCGGGACTTCACGCTGGACGAATGTGCCTTCGCCTACCGTGACAGTCTGTTCAAGCGCGAGTCTGGACGCTGGTTGATTCTGCGCGTGCGCTTCCAGTTGAGCCGCTTGGCCTCGTTGCGCCTGGATTATGGCCCGGTGCGCCAGCGCCTGGTGGAGATGGGAATCGAAGCGCCAACAGCGAGTGACGTCAGTCGGGCGATCTGCGCGATCCGTAGCGAGAAGCTGCCGAATCCGGCCGAACTGGGTAACGCTGGCAGTTTCTTCAAGAACCCTGTGGTGTCCTTCGAGCTGGCCGAGCAGATTCGCGCGGAGCATGCCGATCTGGTCAGCTATCCGGCTGGTGAGGGTTTGGTCAAGCTGGCAGCTGGCTGGTTGATCGAGAGGGCAGGGTGGAAGGGCTTTCGCGAGGGCGATGCCGGCGTGCATCGTCTGCAGGCATTGGTGCTGGTCAATTATGGTGGCGCCAGTGGCGAGCAGTTGCTGCAGTTGGCGCAGCGCATTCAGGCTGATGTATTGACGCGTTTCGGTGTCGTGCTGGAAATCGAGCCCAACGTCCTTTGATGGTTTGCGCTCTCTGTAGGCGTTCGCTGCTACAGAAATGAAAAGGGGGATGCCATGGCATCCCCCTTTTTCATTGCCGCTTAAGGATCAAACCTGAGGCTTGGCCTCTTCCTTCTCGCTGCTTGCTTCTTCCTGCTGCGGCTGCTCGACGACTTCGCTTGCAGCCTGCTCGCTGCTGGCTGGCGCGACTTCAGCACTGGCTTCGGCTGCCGGAGTGGCCTCGACCACGGCGGCTTCTGCTTCCACTGGAGCGCTTTCCACGACAGCAGGAGCTGCCTCGGCTACCGGCGCAACGACAGCTGCTTCGGCGGCTTCGCGGGCCAGACGCTCGGCTTCACGCTTGCGACGACGCACTTCGCGCGGGTCGTTGGGCGCGCGACCACCAGCGATCGGAGCGGCGGGTGCGGCTTCGACGGGGGCTTCGGCTACAGCTGGAGTCTGTTCTGGCGCGGCCAGCTCGATCTCTACCTGAGCAGCGACTTCCGGCTGAGCGACGGGCTCTGGGACGTCGACCTGTGCCGGTGCTGGTGCGACCGGTGCAACTTCGGTCTCGACAATGGCAGCAGGTTGCTCGGCAGCCTCGACGACTTCCGCGGCTACGACGGTTTCGCTGGTTTCACTTGCGCCAGGCTCTTGTTCCTGGACAACTGCTGCTTGCTCAACGACCGGAGTCACGGGGGCTTCGACCGGGGCTGGCTCGGCGGCTGCAGGGGCTTCTTCGCTAGCGATGCTGGCGCTGCTCTCGACGCTTTCGGCGACGACCGCGGCGGCAGCAACGGTAGCGGCGGCTGCGACCTGGCTTTCGCCTTCATCAGCTTCGGCGTTTTCGATCAGGTTACCGTCGGCATCACGCTGACGCTCACGACGGTTGCTGCGGCGACGCTGACCACGGGAGCGACGACGTGGACGCTCGCCATCGTTGCTTTCCTGCTCGTCGTCTTGCAGTTGCTCTTCGTTGTTCGGCAGCGCTTCGTCCTGCAGGGCTTCTGCCTGCTCGGCACGCGGCTGACGCTCTTCGCGCGGCGGACGCTGACGCTCCTGGCGCTCGCCACGTGGCTGACGCTCGGCGCGCTCTTCACGTTGCTCGCTGCTGGTGGCGTCCAGCGGTTCGCGAAGTTCACGTACGCGTTCTTCACGCGGGGCACGCTCTTCACGCGGCTTGCGCTCGCGGCGGTTTTCCTGGCCTTCACGCGGCTCGCGCGGGGCACGTTCTTCACGCGGAGCACGCTCTTCACGCGGGGCGCGTTCTTCGCGCGGCTTGCGCTCTTCGTCGCGACGGCCGCCACGATTGCGGCTTTGCTGGCGACCGTTGCGGCGCTCTTCGCGCGGCGGACGCTCGCTGCTCTTCTTCTCGACGACCGCAGGCTTGGCTTCTTCTTCCTTGCCGGCGAACAGGCTGACCAGCGACTTTACCAGGCCTTTGAACAGGCTCGGCTCCGGCGCCTTGGTCGGGGCCAGCGGCGCTTGCGGCTCGGCTGCGACCGGGGCGCTGCTGCGCGGGGCGGCCTTGATCGCGGCTTCCTGGCGAACCAGGGTGCGCGTGGCGGCGGCCGGGTGGGCGGTCGCTTCTTCGGTTTCCGCGGTGGCGGCGATTTCGTAGCTGGTCTGGCCGCTCAGTGCTTCCGGGCTGTCGTCACGCAGACGCTGCACTTCGAAATGCGGCGTTTCCAGGTGGTCGTTCGGCAGGATCACGATGCGCGCACGGGTGCGCAGTTCGATCTTGGTGATCGAGTTGCGCTTCTCGTTGAGCAGGAACGCGGCGACCGGGATCGGTACCTGGGCGCGGACTTCGGCGGTGCGATCCTTCAGGGCTTCTTCTTCGATCAGACGCAGGATGGCCAGCGACAGGGACTCGACGTCGCGGATGATGCCTTGGCCGTTGCAACGCGGGCAGACGATGCCGCTGGTTTCACCCAGGGACGGACGCAGGCGTTGACGGGACATTTCCAGCAGGCCGAAGCGCGAAATGCGGCCGACCTGAACGCGGGCGCGGTCAGCTTCCAGGGCTTCACGCACCTTCTCTTCGACGGCGCGCTGGTTCTTGGCCGGAGTCATGTCGATGAAGTCGATGACGATCAGGCCGCCGATGTCGCGCAGGCGCAGTTGGCGGGCGATTTCTTCAGCCGCTTCCAGGTTGGTCTGCAGGGCGGTTTCCTCGATGTCGCTGCCTTTGGTGGCGCGCGCCGAGTTGATGTCGATGGAAACCAGGGCTTCGGTCGGGTCGATGACGATGGAGCCGCCGGACGGCAGCTTCACTTCACGCTGGAAGGCGGTTTCGATCTGGCTTTCGATCTGGAACCGGTTGAACAGCGGTACGCTGTCCTCGTATAGCTTGATCTTGCTGGCGTACTGCGGCATCACCTGCTGAATGAAGCTCAGGGCTTCTTCCTGGGCTTCGACGCTATCGACCAGGACTTCGCCGATGTCCTGGCGCAGGTAGTCGCGGATGGCGCGGATGATGACGTTGGATTCCTGATAGATCAGGAACGGGGCAGGGCGGCTGGTGGAGGCTTCCTTGATGGCGCTCCACAGTTGCAGCAGGTAGTCGAGATCCCACTGCATTTCTTCGCTGGAGCGGCCCAGGCCGGCAGTACGCACGATCAGACCCATGTCGGCCGGCGCATTGAGGCCGTTCAGTGCTTCGCGCAGTTCGTTGCGCTCTTCGCCTTCGATGCGGCGGGAAATGCCACCGGCACGCGGGTTGTTCGGCATCAGTACCAGGTAACGACCTGCGAGGCTGATGAAGGTGGTCAGGGCTGCGCCCTTGTTGCCGCGTTCTTCTTTCTCGACCTGGACGATGACTTCCTGGCCTTCCTTGAGCACGTCCTTGATGTTGACGCGGCCGCCTTCAGGAGACTTGGAGAAATATTCGCGGGAGATTTCTTTGAGGGGGAGGAAGCCGTGACGTTCGGAGCCGAAGTCGACGAAGGCTGCTTCGAGGCTGGGTTCGACGCGAGTGATGCGGCCTTTGTAGATATTGGCCTTCTTCTGTTCGCGGGCGCCGGACTCGATGTCCAGATCGTAGAGTTTTTGGCCATCTACCAGGGCAACACGCAACTCTTCGGGCTGAGTTGCGTTAATTAGCATTCTTTTCATGTGGTACCAATGGATTCCGGGGCTACCGGAAGCCACGTTAGGCACACACGACTCTCAGGGTCGGTGTCAGGCGCGTCAGAAACGGTCGTAAATCGTTCCACTGTCGAGCGACGGCCAGTCATCAGAGGTGGCGGTCGCGACGGACGTCTCCTGCTTGCTGTGGTGACAGAAAGCACTCAGTCAGGAAGAGGAATCAACTGAAGGTCGCGGACGAGATGAGGCGTCTTTGATCAAGCCAGGGCTACGCAGGCCGACAGTTGTACATCTCCACCCTACACGTATCGCTGAAAATCGGGTGCCGCGCGCGGATTCCGCAGCGGTTGTCATTTACCGCGACCGCCTTGTCAGGGCGAGTCGCGCATCATACTCAAGGCGTTATTTCCGAACTCTTCGCGACCACTTCGCGGCCTTTCTAACTCTGAAGAATCCGTCGGACGGCCTCACGTCCTGAATGGTTTGCGCGGGCAGGGGATGGCAAGGTTGGCGATCATCCGCAGGCCAGGCCGCTTTTGGCGGCGTTCGCGACTATATCAGTAATGATTAAGTGCTTCAATTCCATAAAAAATTGTTATGATTGCGCGATGACTACTCCTGCCTCTCCAACCTCCGGCGTTCAGCTGATCGAGGTTGCACCGGAACTCGCCGGCCAACGCATCGACAACTTCCTCAGGACACAGCTCAAAGGTGTGCCCAAGACCTTGATTTACCGCATCTTGCGCAAGGGCGAGGTGCGTGTGAACAAGGGGCGGATCAAGCCCGAATACAAACTCCAGGCTGGCGATATCGTGCGCGTGCCGCCACTGCGTCTGGCCGAGCGCGATGAGCCTGAGCCGCTGGCGCAGGGGCTGCTCGAGCGCCTCGAGGCGGCCATCGTCTATGAGGACAAGGCGCTGATCGTGCTGAACAAACCGGCCGGTATTGCCGTGCATGGCGGTAGTGGCTTGAATTACGGG
Organism: Pseudomonas mendocina; assembly: GCF_003008615.1. Classification (NCBI taxonomy): domain Bacteria; kingdom Pseudomonadati; phylum Pseudomonadota; class Gammaproteobacteria; order Pseudomonadales; family Pseudomonadaceae; genus Ectopseudomonas; species Ectopseudomonas mendocina. The sequence goes on along the minus strand of NZ_CP027657.1, from coordinate 294,006 downwards.
GTGATCGAGGCGTTCCGTCAGCTGCGTCCCGATGCCAAGGATCTGGAGCTGGTGCATCGTCTGGATCGCGATACCTCGGGCCTGCTGATGATTGCCAAGAAACGCAGCATGCTGCGCCATCTGCATGAGCAATTGCGTGGCGATGGTGTCGACAAGCGCTACATGGCCTTGGTGCGTGGCCACTGGGCAACCGCCAAGAAGCAGATCAACGCGCCGTTGCAGAAGAGCAACCTGCGTTCTGGCGAGCGCATGGTCGAGGTCGATAGCGAGGGCAAGGAGGCGTTGACGCTATTTCGTGTGCTGCGCCGTTTCGGTGAGTTCGCCACCTTGGTCGAAGCCAAGCCGGTGACCGGGCGTACCCATCAGATTCGTGTGCATGCCAAGCATGCCGGGCACTCCATCGCGGGTGACTCCAAGTACGGTGATGACGATTTCACTCGTGAAATCCGCGACCTGGGTGGCAAGCGCCTGTTCCTGCATGCCTATGAGCTGCATGTGCCATTGCCTGATGGTGGTGTGTTGAAGCTTGAGGCGCCTGTAGATGAAATGTGGGCGAAAACCCTGGAGCGCCTGAGTGCCTGATTATCGGCTGCTGATCTTCGATTGGGACGGCACCTTGGTGGATTCCATCGGCCGTATTGTCGAGGCCATGCATCGTGCCGCTGACGTGGTTGGCCTGGTGCGCTGCAGTGACGCCGAGGTGCGCGGCATTATCGGTCTGGAATTGGGGCATGCCATCCAGACCCTCTATCCGGAACTCCATGAGCCGGCTCTACTCGAAGTCATCCGCCGTGCCTACAGTGAGCAATACCTGTTGTTGGAGCGTGAGCCCTCGCCGCTTTTCGAGGGTGTGAAAGAGTCGCTCGAGGTATTTCGCGAGCAGGGTTATCACTTGGCGGTGGCGACGGGCAAAGGACGCAATGGCCTGCATCGTGTGCTGGCGGATAAAGGATGGCTGGACTATTTCGATATCACTCGCTGTGCGGATGAGACTGCCGGCAAGCCTGACCCACGCATGTTGCACGAGATTCTGGCGCACTGTGACGTGTCTCCTGAGCGTGCGCTGATGGTTGGGGATTCGACTTTCGATCTGCTGATGGCGCGTAATGCGGGTGTCGATAGCGTTGCTGTCGGGTACGGTGCCCAGCCGCTGTCGGTGCTGCGTGAGTGTGGCCCGCGCCTGGCTATCGAGCAATTCAATGAACTGCGTACGTGGCTGGAGAGTCATCCGCTACGGCGCGAAGCAAAGGTGAGCGAACATGTCGGATGAGTGGAAGTCATCGGCCTCCTCCCAGGGCGAGGATGCCAAGAGCTGGAAGCTGCTGGAAAAGGCCTTGTTGTCCAGTGTGCAAGAGCAGCGACGCTCGCGGCGCTGGGGGATTTTTTTCAAGTTCCTGACTTTCATCTATCTGTTTGGCGCATTGGTGCTGTTCCTGCCGATCCTCGATCTGAAAAAGACCTCGACGAGCGAAGGGCATACGGCACTGATCGAGATTCGCGGGATGATCGCCGATCGCGAGGAGGCCAGTGCGGACAAGGTGGTCGGTAGTCTGCGTGCCGCTTTCGAGGATACTGGTACCAAGGGTGTGATCCTGCGCATCAACAGCCCGGGCGGCAGTCCGGTGCAGTCCGGCTACATCTATGACGAGATCCGCCGTCTGCGTGGCGAGTATCCGCAAACCAAGGTGTATGCGGTGATCTCCGATCTTGGTGCTTCGGGCGCCTATTACATTGCCAGTGCGGCGGACGAGATCTATGCCGACAAGGCCAGTCTGGTCGGCTCCATTGGTGTGACCGCGGCCAGTTTCGGTTTTGTCGAGACGATGGAAAAGCTCGGTGTCGAGCGTCGCGTCTACACCTCGGGCGAGCACAAGGCGTTTCTCGATCCCTTCCAGCCGCAAAAGGAAGAAGAGACCCGTTTCTGGAAGACCGTTCTCGATACCACGCATCGTCAGTTCATCGACAGTGTGAAGAAAGGGCGTGGCGAGCGGCTGAAGGTGGGCGAGCATCCCGAACTGTTCTCCGGGTTGGTCTGGTCGGGCGAGCAGGCGCTGCAGTTGGGGTTGGTCGATGCGCTGGGCAGTGCCAGCTATGTCGCACGCGAAGTGATTGGCGAGAAAGAGCTGGTCGACTTCACTGTGCGTGATACACCGTTCGATCGTTTTGCCAAGCGCCTGGGTACCAGTGTCGCGGATCGTATTGCGCTATGGATGGGCTTCCAGGGGCCGACGCTGCGCTGAGGGTCGGCCGAGGTGTGTCAGTGGTGCGCATGGCGCACCCTACGGCACGTCTATTCCTTCGTTGATCAGCATGTCCACCAGTCGAATGAGAGGCAGGCCGATCAGGCTGCTGGCGTCTTCGCCTTCGGTGCTGCGGAACAGGCTGATGCCCAGTCCTTCGGATTTGAAGCTGCCGGCGCAGTCGAATGGCTGTTCGCGTTGCAGGTAGCGCAGTATCTGCGTGTCGCTGAGCGAGCGGAAGTGCACGGTAAAGGGCACGCAATCGACCTGGCAGCGACCGCTCTGGCTGTTTAACAGTGCCAGGCCGGTGAGAAAGGTCACGCTGCTGCCGCTGGCGGCGCGCAACTGCTTCTGTGCGCGCTCCAGGTCGTGAGGTTTGCCGAGAATCTGTCCGTCGCCGAGTACGGCGACCTGATCCGAGCCGATGATCAGGTGGTCGGTGTATCGCTCGGCCAGTGCGCGCGCCTTCTCCTCGGCCAGGCGCCTGACCAGGTCGATGGCGGCTTCATCTTCGCGGCGGGTCTCGTCGATGCTCGGTGATTGCCAGGTGAAGGGCAGTTGCAGGCGGTCGAGCAGTTCGCGGCGATAGGGTGAGCTGGAGGCGAGCAGCAGTGCAGGCACGGTCTCTTCCTTCTTTATATAGAGGGGCGGCAAATTCTACTGGCCTCGCCCCTGCGCTGACAGGCTGAATTTCCTTTGACAGAGGCAGGGTGCATCCCTAGAATGCTGCGCCTATGTTGAATGGGCCGATTCCACCTCACGTTGATCCGCGCAAGCTCGCCGACCGCGAAGCTACCCTTGAAGGGCAGCTCGAACTGGCCAGCCTGCAGCGTCTCTGCGACCCGCTTGCCGATACGGCTGGCGTGGTGCAGGCGAAGTTTCATTTCGCCCGTGATGAGCAGAAAACTGTGGTTATCCGCAGTGAGCTCGAGGTTGAGGTCAAAATGGTCTGCCAGCGTTGTCTGGAGCTGGTCGCGCTACCCATCCGCAGCGAGTGTGAATACGCGGTGGTTCGGGTTGGAGCGAACACTCAGTCCTTGCCGAAGGGCTACGACGTGCTGGAAGTGGGCGAAGAGCCGCTGGAGCTGCTTGGTCTGGTCGAGGAAGAGTTACTTCTCGCCCTGCCGATCGTTCCTGCTCATGCCCCAGGTGATTGCCAGCAGCCGGACGGTCTCGATGAGCCCGAGCCAGGCGAGGACGAGGTATCGCGGTCCAACCCGTTCAGTGTATTGGCGCAGTTAAAGCGTGACCCAAACGTTTAGGAGTTAATGAGTTATGGCTGTTCAGCAGAACAAAAAATCCCGTTCCGCCCGCGACATGCGTCGTTCGCACGACGCTCTCGAGGCCAGCACCCTGTCCGTAGAGAAGAGCACCGGTGAAGTTCACCTGCGCCACCACGTTTCTCCGGAAGGCGTGTACCGCGGCCGCAAAGTGATCGACAAGGGCGCTGACGAGTAATCCTTGTCCGCCTCGATCATCGCGATTGATGCAATGGGTGGGGACTTCGGTCCCCACTGCATTGTTCCGGCCTGCATTGCTGCGCTGGCCGAATTCCCCTCGCTACACCTGGCCCTTGTCGGCCAAGCTCCCCTTATCGAAGAACAGCTCGCTCGCCATTCCGGCGTCGATCGCGCTCGCCTGCAGGTTCATCATGCCAGCGAAGTGATCGCCATGGACGAGCGTCCGGCCCAGGCCTTGCGTGGCAAGCCCGATGCCTCGATGCGCGTGGCGCTGGAAATGGTGCGTCAGCGCCAGGCGCACGCCTGCGTCAGCGCCGGCAATACCGGTGCGCTGATGGCGTTGTCGCGCTATGTGCTGAAGACGCTGCCGGGCATCGACAGGCCGGCCATGGTCAGCCCGATTCCCACTGAGCGCGGTCACTGCTACTTGCTGGATTTGGGGGCTAACGTCGATTGCAGTGCTGAGCACCTCTACCAGTTCGCCATCATGGGCGCTGTGGCGGCCGAGACGCTTGGTGTGTCTCGGCCGCGGGTCGCCTTGCTCAATGTCGGCACCGAAGACATCAAGGGTAATCAGCAGGTCAAGCTGGCGGCCAATATGCTGCAGCAGGCTCAGGGGCTGAACTTCATCGGCTATATAGAGGGTGATGGGGTGTATCGCGGCGAAGCCGATGTCGTGGTGTGCGACGGTTTTGTCGGCAATATCCTGCTCAAGTCCAGCGAAGGCCTGGCCAAGATGATTACCGGAAGGGTCGAAACACTGTTCAGCGAAGGACTGTTCGCTCAGGCGATTGGTGCCTTGGCGATGCCGCTGCTGCGCCGTCTCAAGGCCGACCTGGCGCCAGCCAGACACAATGGTGCGAGCTTCCTCGGTCTGCAGGGCATCGTGGTCAAGAGTCACGGCGCGGCCGGGCAGGAGAGCTTCCAGAGTGCCATTCGCTGTGCGTTGCGCGAGGTGCAGGAGAATTTGCCGCAGCGACTGCATGGTCGACTTGAAGACTTGTTGTTGTAGACTCGTCGCCTTCGCTGGCCGGGACTCATCGCCTGGAATGTGACCGCGACACGCGGCCTGCCATCCAACTGTCAGTTTTCTGCGCCGGATTCGTTCTGGTGTGGTTTTTTCGACTCAAGGGACTTTTTCATGTCTGCATCCCTCGCATTCGTCTTCCCCGGTCAGGGTTCGCAAGCCCTGGCCATGCTCGCCGATCACGGTGCCCAGCAGAAACTGGTGCTCGATACCTTCGGCGAGGCTTCCGAAGCGCTCGGCTATGACCTCTGGGCATTGACCCAGCAAGGGCCGGAAGAGCAACTGAATCAGACCGACAAGACTCAGCCGGCCATTCTCACCGCCTCCATCGCCTTGTGGCGCCTGTGGCAGGCCGAGGGCGGCGCCAAGCCGGCATTCGTCGCCGGTCATAGCCTGGGTGAATACTCCGCTCTGGTGGCTGCTGGCAGCATTGGCTTTGCCGATGCCGTGAAGCTGGTGGAGCGTCGTGGTCAGTTGATGCAGCAGGCTGTGCCGGCCGGGCAGGGCGGCATGGCCGCCATCCTCGGTCTTGAAGATGCCGACGTGCTTGCTGCTTGCGCCGAGGCGGCGCAGGGCGATGTGGTCAGTGCAGTGAACTTCAATGCGCCGGGTCAGGTGGTGATCGCGGGTAGCGCTGCTGCCGTCGAGCGCGCCATCGAGGCCTGCAAGGCGCGTGGTGCCAAGCGCGCCATGGCGCTGCCGGTCAGCGTGCCGTCGCATTGTGCGCTGATGAAGCCTGCCGCCGAGCGTTTCGCCGAGTCGGTCGAGGCCCTGAATTGGCAAGCACCGCAGATTCCGCTGGTACAGAACGTCAGTGCCGCAGTGGTATCGGATCTGGGCACTCTCAAGGCCGACTTGCTGGCGCAGTTGTACAGCCCGGTGCGTTGGGTCGAGTCGATGGTGCGTCTGTCCGAGCAGGGCGTGACCGACCTGGTCGAGTGCGGTCCCGGCAAGGTGCTGAGTGGTCTGAACAAGCGCTGCGTCAAAGGCATCAACACTTACAACCTGGATACCCCCGATGCTTTCGCTGCCGCTCGTGCTGCGTTGGCTTGAGAAAGGAGAACGAACATGAGTCTGCAAGGTAAGGTCGCGCTGGTTACCGGCGCCAGCCGTGGCATCGGCCAGGCAATCGCCCTGGAACTGGGTCGTCAGGGTGCCATCGTCATCGGCACCGCCACCAGCCCATCGGGCGCCGAGCGTATCGCCGAGACCCTGAAGGCCAATGGTGTCGAAGGTGCCGGCCTGGTACTCGATGTGAGTAACGACGAATCCGTTGCCACCACCCTCGAACACATCCAGCAACATCTTGGTCAGCCGCTGATCCTGGTCAACAACGCCGGTATCACTCGCGATAATCTGATGCTGCGCATGAAGGACGACGAGTGGCATGACGTCATCAACACCAACCTGAACAGCCTCTACCGTCTGTCCAAGGCCGTGCTGCGTGGCATGACCAAGGCGCGTTTCGGGCGCATCATCAATATTGGCTCCGTGGTCGGTGCGATGGGCAATGCCGGTCAGGTCAACTACGCAGCAGCCAAGGCCGGTCTGGAAGGTTTCAGCCGTGCCCTGGCGCGTGAAGTCGGTTCTCGCGGTATCACGGTCAACTCGGTAGCGCCTGGTTTCATCGACACCGATATGACTCGCGAACTGCCGGAAGGTCAGCGCGATGCGCTGCTGACGCAGATTCCGCTGGGCCGTCTGGGTCAGGCAGAAGAGATCGCCAAGGTGGTCGGTTTCCTGGCTTCCGATGGCGCAGGTTACGTCACTGGGGCTACTATCCCGGTGAACGGCGGTATGTACATGAGCTAAAAAGGGCGCCTTCGAATGATCGGAGGCTCTCGAATGTGACGCGAGCCATCAGAAAACTGTCATAGTGGCTGTCTAAAATCCGTTATAAAGCTGCAACAGGTTTATAGACAGATCGTTGAAGTGTTCCTGGGGGCTCCCCGGCATTCAGCTTGAAATGCTAAAAACCCTTTCTATACACTTGGCCGCTACCAGCTGCCTGGATTTGTCCAATAGGAGTGAAAACAAGGTATGAGCACCATCGAAGAACGCGTCAAGAAAATCGTTGCCGAGCAACTTGGCGTCAAGGAAGAGGAAGTCACCAACAGCGCTTCCTTCGTTGAAGACCTGGGTGCCGACTCTCTTGACACCGTTGAGCTGGTGATGGCTCTCGAGGAAGAATTCGAGACCGAGATCCCGGACGAGCAAGCCGAGAAGATCACCACCGTTCAGGAAGCTATCGACTACGTGACTGCCCACGCGCAATAAGTCACCGTCAGCTTTCTGACCGAGAGAAGCCGCACTGCCCTAATCAGGCGTGCGGCTTTTCTTTACGTGCAAGGCGCCTGCAGCGCCTGAGTAGAACAAGAGGAGATTGCTGTGTCGCGTAGACGCGTCGTGGTTACCGGTATGGGCATGCTGTCGCCGCTGGGTAACGATGTGCCGAGCAGCTGGCAGGGCATTTTGGCCGGGCGCAGTGGCATCGGTCTGATTGAACACATGGACCTGTCCGCCTACTCCACCCGTTTTGGCGGGTCGGTCAAAGGTTTCAATGTCGAGGAGTACCTCTCCGCCAAGGAGGCGCGCAAGCTCGACCTATTCATTCAGTATGGCCTCGCTGCGTGCTTCCAGGCGATGCGTGACTCCGGTCTGGAGGTCACTGACGCCAATCGTGAGCGTATTGGCGTGGCCATGGGCTCCGGTATCGGCGGCCTGACCAATATCGAGAACAACTGCAAATCGCTGCATGAGCAGGGGCCGCGGCGTATTTCGCCGTTCTTCGTGCCAGGCTCGATCATCAATATGATTTCCGGCTTCCTGTCGATCCATCTGGGTCTGCAGGGGCCGAACTACGCCATTACCACGGCGTGCACCACGGGTACCCACTGCATTGGCATGGCCGCGCGCAACATCGCCTATGGTGAAGCTGACGTGATGGTTGCCGGCGGTGCCGAGATGGCTGCCTGCGGTCTGGGTATGGGTGGTTTCGGCGCTGCTCGCGCGCTGTCGACCCGTAACGATGAGCCGGCCAAGGCAAGTCGTCCCTGGGACAAGGGCCGTGATGGCTTCGTGCTCTCCGATGGTTCTGGCGCCCTGGTGCTGGAAGAGCTGGAACACGCCAAGGCGCGTGGCGCCACCATCTATGCCGAGCTGATTGGCTTCGGCATGAGTGGCGATGCCTTCCACATGACTTCACCGCCCGAGGATGGCGCCGGTGCTGCCCGCTGCATGAAGGCGGCGCTGCGTGATGCTGGCATCAATGCCGATCAGGTGCAGTACATCAACGCTCACGGTACTTCGACCCCGGCTGGCGATATCGCCGAAGCTGCGGCAGTCAAGAGCGTGTTCGGTGATCACGCCTACAAGCTGTCGGTCAGCTCGACCAAGTCGATGACCGGTCACCTGCTCGGCGCTGCTGGTGCGGTGGAGGCGATCTTCAGCGTGCTGGCGATCCGTGATCAGGTCGCGCCGCCGACGATCAACCTGGACGAGCCGGACGAAGGCTGCGATCTGGACTTCGTTGCGCATCAGGCCAAAGCCAGGCCGATCGAGATCGCTCTGTCGAACTCCTTCGGCTTTGGCGGCACCAACGGCTCGCTGTTGTTCCGTCGGTTCAACGGTTGATGCGCAGCTGGGTCAACGGCGCGCCCGGCGAGCAGTTGTCGGTTCGCGACCGTGGCCTGGCTTACGGCGATGGTCTGTTCGAGACCATCGCCGTGCGTGGTGGGCGTATCCCGCTGCTGGCGCGACATCTGGTGCGCCTGGCCGACGGTTGTCGGCGTCTGTCCATCCCGCTCGATCTGACCCTGATGGAGGCCGAACTGCAGGCCTTCGCTGCGCAGCTCGACGAGGGGGTGGCCAAGCTGGTCGTCACCCGCGGCGAGGGCCAGCGCGGCTACGCGCCGCCACAACCCTGCCAGCCGCTGCGTATCCTGCAGGCGGCTCCGCTACCGCAGTATCCCGCTGCGCATGCCGAGCAGGGCGTACGTCTGTTCCCTTGTGTAACCCGGCTGGCCGAGCAACCTGCACTGGCTGGACTCAAGCACCTCAACCGCTTGGAGCAGGTATTGGCGCGTGCCGAGTGGCAGGATGCCGAGTGCGCCGAAGGGCTGATGTGTGACAGCAGCGGTCGGGTCATCGAAGGGGTGTACAGCAATCTGTTTCTGGTCGTGGCTGGCGGGCTGGTTACCGCCGATCTATCGCGCTGTGGGGTGGCCGGTGTGATGCGCGCCGAAATCCTGCAGCAGGCGCAGTTGCTCGGGTTGTCCATCGAGTTACGCGATATTTCCTTCGACGAACTGCTGGGGGCGGACGAAGTCTTTCTCTGCAACAGCCTTTACGGCATCTGGCCTGTGCGGGCGCTGCAAGAGCGACACTGGTCGGTCGGGCCGCTCACCCGTAAACTGCAGGCCATCGTTTGCGACCTACTGAGTAAATAACTGGTGCTACGCAAGATTTTGGTGCTGCTCGAGTGCGGCGTGCTGCTGGCCGCGTTGCTGGTGGTGGGAGCCGCCTGGCAACAGCAGAGGGCGCTGGAGCAACCCCTGCATCTGACTGAAGAAATGCTGCTGGAGGTGCCGACCGGTGCCACCCCGAGTGGGCTGCTCAATCGCCTGGAGGCGGAGGGCGTGATCGACAACGCCCTCTGGCTGCGTCTTTACTGGCGATTCAACCTGCGCGCGCCAGCCTTGCACAGTGGCGAGTATCGACTGCTGCCCGAGCACACGGCCAAGGACATGCTCGGCCTGTGGCAACGCGGCGAGGTGGTGCAGTACAGCCTGACCCTGGTCGAGGGCTGGAACTTCCGCCAGGTACGTGCCGCGTTAGGCCGACAGGAGCGCCTGGAGCAGCGTCTGGCCGATCTCACCGACGCGCAGTTGATGGAGCGTCTGGGTCTTGCCGGGCAGAACCCGGAAGGACGCTTCTTCCCTGATACCTATCGCTATGTGCGTGGCATGAGCGATGAGGATCTGCTCAAGCAGGCCAACGCGCGCCTCGAAGCCGTACTGGCTGAAGAATGGCAAAAGCGTGCCGAGGGCTTGCCCTACCGTGAGCCCTACGATGCCTTGATCATGGCATCAATGATCGAGAAGGAAACCGGCGTACCCGAGGAACGCGGTGAAATCGCCGGGGTATTCGTGCGCCGCCTGCGCATCGGCATGCGTCTGCAGACCGACCCCACGGTGATCTACGGCATGGGCGAGCGCTACAACGGCCGTATCACCCGTGCCGACCTGCGCACGCCGACGCCCTACAACACCTACACCATCGACGGCATGCCGCCCACGCCAATCGCCATGGTCGGCCGTGAGGCGATCAATGCGGCGCTCAATCCGCTCGATGGCTCCACGCTGTATTTCGTCGCACGAGGCGACGGCAGCCATGTGTTCTCCAGAACCCTGGACGAGCACAACCGCGCGGTGCGCGAATACCAGCTCAAGCGCCGTGCCGATTACCGTTCCAGCCCCGCACCACGCGCGGCTGCCGACACTGAATAAGGGCAATCCGTGACCGGTCTGTTTATTACTCTGGAAGGCCCGGAAGGCGCCGGTAAAAGCACCAATCGCGAGTACCTCGCCGAGCGCTTGCGCGAGCAGGGCGTCGAGGTGCTGCTGACCCGCGAACCGGGCGGTACGCCGCTGGCCGAGCGCATTCGCGAATTGCTGCTGGCACCCAGCGACGAGCCCATGGCGGTCGATACCGAACTGCTGCTGGTGTTCGCCGCGCGGGCCCAACATCTGCAACAGGTCATTCGCCCGGCCTTGGCCAAGGGCAGCGTGGTGCTGTGTGATCGTTTCACCGATGCTACATACGCCTACCAAGGCGGTGGGCGAGGGCTGTCCACCGAGCGTATCGCGCAGCTGGAGCAGTTCGTTCAGGGTGAGTTGCGCCCGGATCTGACCTTGATCTTCGATTTACCGGTCGAGGTCGGTCTGGCGCGTGCGGCTGCACGTGGCCGTCTGGATCGCTTCGAACAGGAAGGCCGTGGTTTCTTCGAGGCGGTACGTCAGGCTTACCTGCGACGTGCTGAGCAGGCACCACAGCGCTACCGCGTGCTGGATGCCGGGCAGACCCTGACTCAGGTGCAGGCCGATATAGATGCCTTGCTGCCGAGCCTGCTGGAGGCCTGCCGTGGCTGAAGTCTATCCCTGGCAGGAGACGCTCTGGCAGCAATTGGCTGGGCGTAGTCAGCATGCCCATGCCTACCTGCTGCATGGCCCGGCGGGCATCGGCAAGCGTGCCCTGGCCGAGCGCCTGATGGCCAGCCTGTTGTGCCAGAAACCAAATGCGCTGGAGGCTTGCGGTAATTGCAAATCCTGCCACCTGCTGGCTGCGGGCACCCACCCGGATAACTTCGTCCTTGAGCCCGAGGAAGCGGACAAGCCGATCAAGGTCGATCAGGTACGCGAATTGGTCGAGTTCGTGGTGCAGACCGCTCAGCTCGGCGGGCGCAAGGTGGTGCTGCTGGAGCCGGCAGAGGCCATGAACCTCAATGCGGCCAACGCCTTGCTCAAGAGCCTGGAAGAGCCGTCCGGCAATACCGTTTTGCTGCTGATCAGTCACCAGCCCAGTCGCCTGCTACCGACCATCAAGAGCCGTTGCGTCCAGCAGGCCTGTCCTCTGCCGAGCGAGGCGATGAGTCTGGCCTGGCTGGCCAAGTCGCTACCCGACCTGGGTGACGAAGAGCGTGCCGATCTGCTGACCTTGGCTGCTGGCTCGCCTTTGGCGGCGTTGCGTTTGCAGGAGCAGGGCGTGCGTGAGCAGCGAGCCCTGGCGGTGGATGGCGTGAAGAAACTGCTCAAGCAACAGGTGGCGCCGAGTCAATTGGCCGAGAGTTGGAAAGCGCTGCCGATGAACCTGCTGTTCGATTGGTTCTGTGATTGGACGCAACTGATGTTGCGCTACCAGCTGACTCAGGATGAACAGGGGCTTGGCCTTGCCGACATGCACAAGGTCGTGCAGTACCTGGCGGACAAGACGCCTCAGCCCAAGGTATTGGCGATGCAGAGCTGGCTACTGGAGCAGCGTCAGAAAGTGATCGGTAAGGCCAATCTCAATCAGGTGCTGCTGTTGGAGGCGCTATTGGTGCAGTGGGCGGCATTGCCCGGTACCGATCGCCGTTGATGCAAGGTTCTGGCGGATTCGGCAGAGCGTCACATTCTGCTAGCAGTATGCTGGCCAGTGGTTTGCACGCGAGCCCGCACAGGCCCTAGAATCGGGCACTACGCAATAGCTGCCAGGAATGCGCGAATGAGCCTGCCACCCAATCTGGGCCCCCGTAACGGAATTCTGTCCCTGACCATCAAGGACAAGTCCGTGCTCTATGCGGCGTACATGCCTTTTATCAAGAATGGCGGCCTCTTCATCCCCACCAACAAGAGCTACAAGCTCGGTGACGAAGTGTTCATGCTGCTCAATCTGATGGACGAGCCGGAGAAGATCCCGGTGGCCGGCAAGGTGGTGTGGATCACCCCGAAGGGCGCCCAGGGCAACCGCGCTGCCGGTGTCGGCGTGCAGTTCAATGACGGTGACAACACCGCGCGCAACAAGATCGAGACCTACCTGGCCGGTGCGCTGAAATCCGACCGCCCGACCCATACGATGTAACTCTTCTGGCCGCGAACTCGTATCGTCGCGGCTAAAGCCCCTCCCACACGACCAGGCATCCGCCGCTTTCGATTACAATTCGGGCTTTGTCATTGCCCGAGTTGTCGCTGTGCTGATCGATTCCCACTGCCACCTAGACCGTCTCGACCTTGCCGCCCATGGCGGTTCGCTGGATGCTGCCCTGGACGCGGCGCGTGCCGCAGGGGTTGGCCATTTCCTGTGTATCGGCGTGAGTGCCGACAACGCCGCAACGGTGAAGAACCTGGCCGAGCGTTACCCGGATGTCGATTGTTCGGTTGGTGTTCACCCACTGGATCTCGAGCCTGGTGCTGAGCCCGCTCTGGATTGGCTGCTCGGCGAGCTGGCGCACCCGAAGGTGGTCGCCATCGGCGAGACAGGGTTGGATTATCACTACGAGCCGGAGTCTGCCGCGTTGCAGCAGGCTTCGTTCCGGCTGCATCTGGACGCAGCGCGTATCACCGGCAAGCCGGTGATCGTGCATACCCGCGAAGCCCGCGCCGATACCCTGGCATTGCTGCGTGAAGCAGCGCTGCCGCAAGCCGGAGTACTGCACTGTTTCACCGAAGACTGGGAAATGGCCAAGGCGGCGCTGGATATCGGTTTCTATATTTCGCTGTCGGGCATCGTCACCTTCCGCAATGCCGAGGCCTTGCGTGAGGTGGCGCGTCAGGTGCCGGTCGACCGTCTGCTGGTGGAAACCGACTCGCCATATCTGGCACCGGTGCCGCATCGTGGCAAACCCAACCTGCCGCAATATGTGCGTGAAGTGGCCGAGTATTTGGCCGTGCTGCGTGGCGTGAGTTACGAGACGCTAGCCGAGCAGACCTCGAGCAACTTCAAACGCCTGTTCCCGCTGGCGAGTGTGGCCTGACGTACAGCGGGCCGTAGGGTGCGCTGTGCGCACCAAGCGATGTAAGGTATTGAATCGGCGGTGGGGTACACCGCGCCCGGACTCTGTGAAATCAACAACCGTGACAGGCGGCTAATCCACCCTACAGAAGCGGCGATCTGCTGAGCAAAAAAAACCCGGATTCTGGGGGATGAATCCGGGTCAAGACCATTAGGAGTAAATCAAGGTACGCGATCCACGGTACCTTGGCTGGCGGGGCACTTGGGGGGAGATGCCGCACACCAGTAAGTTCCAGTATTGGCCATGAGAGGCGAGCGTCCAGGCCGAATTGGGTGTTTTTTAAACAGATTTGGAATACCGCGGCCGCTGCTGAGTCCTCACCCTTTTGCCAGCTGGGTTAGAAGCCCCAGCGTTTCCTCGATCACCTGCTCAGTGGTATAGAAATGAGGCGACAGGCGGACACCTGGGCCACGCTGTACGCAGATCACCTGTTCCTCGCGCAGGCGCTGATACAGCGCCGGATTGTCCCAGCCCGCCAGGCTGAAGCTGAAAATGCCGGCGCGGCGCGCTGTGTCGAGAGGGCTATGGATCACCGCGCAGGGTAGTCTACGAATGCCATCGGTCAGACGCTGCACCCGTTCTTCCACCAGTGCGCCGACCTTGTCCATGCCGACCTCCTCGAGCAGCGACAGGCTCGCCTCCAGGGCGAAGGCGCCGAGCATGTTCGGGCTGCCGCACTCGAAGCGTCGTGCACTGCGCGCCGGTTGCCAGTCCGTGCGGGTGTAGTCACCGGCATGTTCGAGCATGTGCCAGCCGTATTCATGCAGCTTGAGTTGAGCGCGCACTTCACTGCGGCAATAGAAGACACCTAAGCCCTCCGGGCCGAGCATCCACTTGTGGCCGTCGGCCATGGCGAAGTCGCAGTCATAGGCCTGGACATCGAAGGGTAGGGCACCGAGCTGCTGGATGGCATCGATGCAGAACAGCACGCCGTGTTGGCGGCAGCCCCGGCCGAGACGCTGCAGATCCAGGCGCAGGCCGCTGGCGAACTGCACGGCGCTGATCGACAGCAAGCGTGTGCGTGGCGTGATGGCGGCGAGCAGGGCGGCTTCGGGGTCTGCGCCGCTCAGGTTGACCTCGACCACCTCCACGCCTTGAGCGGCCAATGCCAGCCAGACGATGCGGTTGGAGGGAAATTCCTCGTTGCTGATGATCACCTGGTCGCCCGCACGCCAGTCCAGACCAAAGGCCACGAAGGAAAGTGCTTCGGAGGTATTCTTGACCAGTGCGATATCGCCGGTACTTGATGCGTTCATCAGGCGCATAAGGCGTTCGCGTAGGCTACGCTCCAGTTTCAACCAGTCTGAATAGTCGCGTGCGCCACTGCTCACGTTCACTTCGGAGAACCGCCGAACCGCTTCAGCACTGCGTTTCGGCCAGGGAGCGACCGCCGCGTGGTTCAGATAGCGCAGTCCGTGTTCTTGGGGAAACTCATCATGAAATACGTACATGGTCGGATGATCCGTGCAATTTGGCCGCATTTGGGCATAATAAGCGGCTTCGATTTTTGACCCCATAGTCCCTTTATGCAGAAAGAACCCCGTAAGGTCCGCGAATTCCGTCGCCGCGAGCAAGAAATTCTCGATACCGCGCTGAAACTCTTCCTCGAGCAGGGAGAAGACAGCGTTACCGTCGAGATGATCGCTGATGCGGTCGGTATCGGCAAAGGCACTATCTACAAGCACTTCAAGTCCAAAGCGGAGATCTATCTGCGCCTGATGCTCGACTACGAGCGCGATCTCAACACGCTGCTGCATTCGGCTGATGTGGATCGCGACAAGGAAGCGCTGTCGCGTGCCTACTTCGAGTTCCGCATGCGCGACCCGCAGCGCTATCGCCTGTTCGACCGCCTGGAAGAGAAGGTGGTCAAGGGCAACCAGGTGCCGGAGATGGTCGAGCAGTTGCACAAGATCCGTGCTTCCAATTTCGAGCGCCTGACCCAGTTGATCAAGGGGCGCATCGCCGAAGGCAAGCTGGAAGACGTACCGCCGTACTTCCACTACTGCGCCGCCTGGGCGCTGGTGCATGGCGCCGTGGCGCTGTACCACTCGCCGTTCTGGAGCAACGTGCTCGAGGATCAGGAAGGCTTCTTCCAGTTCCTTATGGATATCGGCGTGCGGATGGGCAACAAGCGCAAGCGCGACGCCTGATCAGAGGCCGCTTTTCGTCTCATCGACCATGACCTGTCATGGTCGGTGGCGCGATATACTCCAGCCATTCCTCCTCTGGAGTTCTCCATGATCGTCGACCGCCAGGGCAGACGCTTTCGCAATCTTCGTGTCAGCCTGACTGCTGCCTGTAACTACGCCTGCACTTACTGTGTGCCGAACGGCAAGCGCCTGGTTGCTGCTCAGGACGAGCTCTCGGCCGACGCCATGGCACGTGGCGTGGCTTATCTGATCGAAGCCGCCGGCATCGAACGCCTGCGTATCACTGGTGGCGAGCCCCTGGTCAGCACGCGCCTGGAACCCTTCCTGTGCCAGGTCAGCCAGCTCGGCCTCGACGACATTAGCCTGACCACCAATGGCCAGTTGCTCGAGCGCAAGCTGCCGTTGCTGGTGGAGTGCGGTATCCGCCGCCTGAATGTTTCCCTCGATACCCTCGACGCTGACGCTTTTCGCAGCATTGCTCGCGGTGGCGACCTAGCCACCGTGCTCGCTGGCATGGAGGCGGCCCGCGAAGCCGGGATGAGGGTCAAGGTCAACATGGTGCCGCTGCGCGGACAGAACCTGGATCAGGTATTGCCGCTGCTGGAGTACTGCCTGGAACGTGGCTTCGAGTTGCGCTTCATCGAACTGATGCGCATGGGTCACCTGGCGCGCGATGGCAATGCATTCAACCAGCAGTTCGTCGGCTTGCCCGAGCTGCTGGAACTGATCGGCAGCCGTCACCAGTACGTCCAGGCCAGCGCGCCGGTGGATGCCACGGCGATGCGCTATGCCATTCCCGGTACGGGTCACTTTGGTGTGATCGCCAACGAGAGCGTACCGTTCTGCCGTACCTGCTCGCGCCTACGCCTGTCGTCTACCGGCTGGCTGCATGGCTGCCTGTCGTCGAGCAACCGCCACTTCGTTGGCGACCTGCTCGACAAGCCGCGCCATCAGGCCTTGCCGGCATTGCAGCGCCTGCTGGTCAAGGCGTTGGGCGACAAACAGGATCTGGCCTTCTCAGGTGGCGTCACGGTGATGAAGATCATCGGCGGTTGACGCTGCCTTCGCTGCCGCCTGCAGGCCGCAGCTGTTCCAAGCCCTTCTCAAAACAACGGCGCCGCGTCGCTATGCAAGCCTGACGCGGCGCCGTTGCGTTTCGTGCCTGCCTCGAATCAGCGGTTGCCCATCCGCTGCAGGTTGGCGGGTTTGAAGATGTCGCGTGAGGGGATCGGCTGGGTGAAGTCGAGCGTGCTGCTCTCTTCGTTTTCCAGCTTGTGCACCACGTAGCGACGCGATTGCAGGTCGTAGAACACGTCGATCGACGACCAGATGGTGGGCAGATCGTAGAAGTTGGTCAGGTAGCCCATGCCGACACGCCAGAGTTCGCCGCGGCTGTCGTAACGATCGGTCATCGCCACCTGCCAGCTGTCCTCATCGAAATACAAGGTGCGTTTGGAGTAGATGTGGCGCGCCGAACCTTTCAGGGTGCCTTCTACTACCCACACGCGGTGCAGTTCGAAGCGGGTCTGCTCGGGGGCGAGATGGCCGGGCTGGATCAGTTGCTTGTATTTGATCGACGGGCTGAGGATGCGGTAGTTGTTGTAGGGGATGTACATCTCCTTCTTGCCGACCAGCTTCCATTCGTAGCGATCCGGCGAGCCGTTGAACATGTCCCGGTCGTCCAGCGTCATCAGGTTGTCGGAGTTCTCTTCCGGCGTGTCATAGGCCAAGGTCGGGGCGCGGCGAACCCGGCGCACGCCCGGTACGTAGCCCCAGGCCATGCGTGGTTCCTTGACCTGATCCAGCGTTTCATAGAGCAGCGCCGCCTGGCCTGCGATGCGGGCAGGGCTGCGGGCCGAGGCCAGGTAGTAGAACAGGATGTTGTCGAGCTTCGCCGGATCGCCATCCTTGATGTAGTAGTTGAACAACACACGCTGATCGAAGGTGCTGAGGTTGTAGGCGCCGTTTGCCTGAACCGTGGCTTCGGAGAGGTTGCGCACTAGGTAGGTGCCGCGATAGCGCGCGATATGGTTCCACACCGCTTCCACGCCGCTCTGCGGGATGGGGAAGGGGATGCCGCCATAGGCATTGGTAAAGCCGTTGCCGCCGCCTACCAGGGTGGCGGTGGTGGCGTTCTTGCGGGTGTTGGCGTAGACCCAATCTGGCGCTGCCGCGGTGCGACGAGTCTGATAGACCGGGTAGGACAAGGTCTGTGGATAGGTTTTGAGCATGGCGATCTGGCCGTCCGAGAGCTTGTCCCGGTATTGCTCGAAGTTCTGCGCTGTGATGGTGAACAGCGGCTTGTCGTCCGGGAAGGGGTCGACATAGTGCTTGCCGGGTGTGAAGCCGGCTGGCGCGACGGTCAGGCCGCCATCCCAGGCCGGGATACTGCCGTCTGCGTTGCCGGCCTTTTCACCGCCCAGTGGGGTGAGTTCGCCGCCGAGGCGCTCGGCTTCCTGAGCGCTGATGGCTGCGTGCGCTATGCCAAGGCTGAGAGAGGCTGCCGTTGCCAATGCCAGCAGGCAGCGTTTGCTGGAGAGAAGTGAGGTGCGCATGATGGGTCTCGTAATGGGAATGCTTGGCTGTCGTTAGAACGAGTACTGCATGTCGAAGCTGACGTTGTCCCGGTCGCGGATCAGGTTGCTGGTGCCGGCGCCGGTGAATGCGGTGTATTGCAGGCCGGCTTCGAAGCGCCCCATGTAGTTGGCGCGCACGCCGACGGTGTAGGCCTTGCGGCCCTCCATGAAGCTGCCGGTCAGGTGTGAGTTGCCCTTGAAGTCGTAGCTGTGAACGATGAAAGGCGAGAGGTTCACCCCGGCGTACACGTCGTTCCAGGTGCCGCTCATGCTCACCGTGTAGCCATAGGACTCGCGGTCGATCGGGTTCGAGGCCGTGTCAGGCGAGCCGACGAACTTGCGTTTCTCCGCCGTTGGTGCGTAGCCGGTGTAGGTCAGGCTGCTGCCGTGCAGTTGCTCTGTGGCGACTTCCGCGACGCCGATCAGCGAGTCGAAACCCAGCGAAGGGCCGAAGTTGTAGATGGTGCCAAGCGAGGCGTTGAAGGCCTCGACGCGCTCGTAGTTGGCAACGCGCCCGCCGCGACACAGGCGCTGGTTTGCCACCTGGCCGCAGGCTGCGCTGTCTGCGACGTTGCCGTCGTAGATCGACGAGGTGCCGGCCAGGCCTTGAGTGAGCAGGTCGCCGAGGATGTCGTTGGTCGCGCTCACGGCAATCGGCATGTTGGGTTTGTAGGCCAGCTCGCCGAATACCGAGGCATTACCGACGGTGGTGCTGAAGCTGACGCCCATTACCCGCACGTCCTCGACGTACTTGCGGCGTACATTGGAATTCAGCGACATGTCGACGGTTGCCAGTGCTTGGGCGGTTTGGGCGCCGAGAATCGAACCCAGGGTGTTCATATCGACACCGCGGTAGCCGTCGAAGTCGACCTGCTGCACCGGTTCCTTGGTGTGGTAATTGACGTAGTAGAAACCGAAGTCGGTGTAGTTCAGCGATTCGGCGATGTAATGCAGGCTGATGCCGAACTGGCCACTGTCACGCGCCTCGGCATCGGAACCGACGTTGCCGACCTTGAAGGTGCCTGTGGTGGGGTCGATGTAGCGCGTGGCGTTGTGGGGGCCGGTGCCGATACCGCCAGGCAGGGCGCTGGCGAAGTCATAGGCGGCCAGGGCCGGGATCAGATCGGGGATGGTGGCATAGGCCGCTTCACCGCCAGCGCCGAAGATGTCGGTGGTGGAGTAGTACGAGCCCACCGGATCCATCGCGGTCTCTTTCCACTTGAACTGGTAATAGGCCTCGAGGTTGAGGCTTTCGGTCAGGCCGACGTTGAAGCTGAACGCCTCAACCGGCGTGATCACTTCCTTGATCTGTGCGCCGGGCAGTCGGTACTTCGTCGCGTTGAGTGGGTTAGCGACGCCGACGCCACGATAGAACAGGCCCTCGCCCCAGTTGAACACCTGCTTGCCAAGGCGCGCTGACAGGGGGCGCTCAAACACGTCCCAGGTGCCGTAAATGTAGGCATCGAGAATGTCGCCGGAGCGCCCTGCTGCGTGGCGCGTATCACGGGTAAAACTGTCGTTGTCCGGGTAGTTCTGACTGGGCTCGTTGTTGGGGTTGTTCTTGTTGAAGTCGGTACGCTTGTCCATGATCTGCGTGTCATAGAACGCCGTACCGCGCACGAAAACCCCGTAGTTCTGGTAGCGGGCTTCGAGCTCGGAGGTGACCTTGAAGACTTCCGAGGCCAGCCCGGTGTCGAAGTTACGGTTGCCGTCGTTGCCATTGATCGCGTCGTTATCCTTGGCCTGACCCTGGACTCGCCAGAACTGTCCGTACGACACGGTGGTGTCGAGGGTGCCAGAGACTTCTCCGTCAGCGAAACTGAATTCGATGGCATTGACGGCGGTGCTGAAGGAAAGTGCGGATGCCAGCCCGAGCAGTGCGAAGCCATGCTTCGTCTGATGCCGCCGAGCCAAGGAGTAGGTGGTCATGATACTGCTCCACAGGTGTTGTTGTTTTTGTGAAAGCGTGTCATCGCGGGTGCAAGGCGGGCCTCATCACGGCTGTGTTAATCTGACGACACGTGACATCAAGATTAATCTGAAGGCAGGTCATGTCAATTTGTTTTAGCGTGTTTCATTCTGTTTTATCAGGGGCTTTGTTGCGATAATTAGAGTCATTGCAGGTTCGCTGATGCCGACTTGCTTCGTCGAATCTATCTGACTACAAGTGAAACCATATTTGGGGTGTTGAATGAGCAAGGGAAGCGGAGCAGGGGAGCGATCCTATCGCGGTGTGAGCCAGGAGCAGCGGGTGAAAGTGCGCCGGGAGGCGTTCCTTCAGGCGGGGATTCATCTATTCGGTTCGGCCGGCTATCGGGCGACCACCGTTCGCGATCTGTGTGCCCATGCCAAGCTCACCGATCGTTACTTCTACGAGTCGTTCAGCGGTACTGAAGATCTGCTCTGCGAGGTCTACGCCCTGGTCATGGGCGAGATCGAGCAGCGTATCAGCGCGCAGGTGCAGGGGATCAGCGCCGGCACTGCGGATGAGCAGCGAGCTGTTCTTACGAGCTTCTTCGAATGCATGCGCGACCCTTACGTCGCGCGCATCGTGCTGGTCGAGGTACTGGGCGTGAGTGAGCGGGTCGATAACCTGTATCAGCAGAACAACC
This sequence comes from Pseudomonas mendocina, assembly GCF_003008615.1. Taxonomy (NCBI): domain Bacteria; kingdom Pseudomonadati; phylum Pseudomonadota; class Gammaproteobacteria; order Pseudomonadales; family Pseudomonadaceae; genus Ectopseudomonas; species Ectopseudomonas mendocina. The sequence continues at coordinate 273,393 of NZ_CP027657.1, read as the reverse complement.
TGCGCTTCTGCAACATCTTCCTGAGCGGTATGGGGCGTCTGTATGGCGGTCTCAAACCGGTCGCATCGGAACTCTACGTGTGCATGGGCTTGCTCGGCGCGATCAACCAGATGGCGGTGTTCTGGCACCTGAGCAATTACCGCGACCCCATCGAGCAACTGGCCGAGAGCGCCAGGGCGATCATCGAGGGGTGCGCCAACTGAGGGCGCACCCGCATCGACTCAGTTCGGCGGGAACACCGAGCTGTAAGCCCCCAGCTCGACGAACACGGATTTGACCTTGGTGTGTTCGTACAGCGCATCGATGCCGTTTTCCTGGCCCAGGCCTGAGAGTTTCTGACCAGCCACCGGCATGTGCGCCGGTACCTGGCCCCAGGTGTTGATCCAGCAGATCCCTGCCTCCAGGGCGTGAACAATTCGGTGCGCGGTCGCCAGATCCTGGGTCACCACGCCGCCAGCCAGGCCCAGCTCCGAATCGTTGGCACGACGTAGCACTTCACTTTCGCTGTCGAAGCTCAGAATGCTCATCACTGGGCCGAAGATTTCCTCTCGGACGATGCGCATCGTGTCGGTGCAGTCGGTGAATACCGTCGGCAGCAGGTAGCTGCCCGAGGCCAGGGTTGCAGCGCTTGGTGCGTCGCCGCCGGTCAGCAGGCGTGCCTCTTCTTCGAGCCCGCTGCGGATGTATCCCATCACCTTTTCTCTGTGTTCCTGGCTGACCAGGGGACCAAAACGGGTGGCCGGGTCTGCCGGATCACCAATGGCGATCGCTCTGACGCGCGCCAGCAGTAGTTCCTCGAACCTGGCCTTGACGCTGCGGTGGACGAAGACGCGGGTGCCGCTGGTGCACACCTGGCCGCTGCTGAAGAAGTTGGCCATGGTGGCGATGTCCGCGGCACGCTCCAGATCGGCATCGGGCATGATGATCAGCGGTGATTTGCCGCCCAACTCCATGGTCGTCTTTTTCAGTGTGCCAGCGGCCGCACTCATGACCTTCATGCCTGTCGGGACGCTGCCGGTGAAGGACACCTTGGCGATCCCCGGATGCTCGATGAGCGCGCGGCCGACCTCATGGTTGCCCTGTAGCACGTTGAACAGGCCTGCGGGAACGCCGGCCTCCACCAGCAGTTCGGCCAGCCGGTGGGTGCTCAGCGGTGTCACTTCGCTCGGCTTGAACAGCATTGCGTTGCCGGCTGCCAGGGCAGGCGCCAGTTTCCACATCGCGATCTGCACCGGGTAATTCCAGGCGCCGATCCCGGCGACGACTCCCAGCGGTTCGCGGCGGGTGTAGGTGAACGCGCTGCCGTTCACCGGGGATTGGCGCCCCTCCAGCGCTGCTGCCAGCCCGGCGAAGTAACGCATCACCGCCACGCCGCCAGCGATATCGACGCGTGCGGTGTCGTGGATCGGTTTGCCGGTGTCGGCCGTTTCCAGGTGGGCGAGTTCCTCGTTGTGCCGGGCGATGAGGTTTGCGGCATCCAGCAGGATGCCGGTGCGTGCAGTCGGGTTCAGCGCTGCCCAGGTGCGTTGAGCTTGCGCGGCCTGGCGTACAGCCTTGTCGATCTGCGCCTTGCTTGCCTGCTGGACGTGTGCGAGCACCTCGCCGTTGGCGGGGTTGAGGGTGGTGAAGCTGTCGCCACCTTCCACCACATGGTGTTCGCCGCCAATGAACTGGCCGATCAGTTTGGTTTCCATCTATGTGGCTCCGTATTCGCTCAAGCGCAGGTTCTGTGGGCGGGCAGGAAGCGCCCATAGGATTGGGAGTGGCCCAGATCCTCGGCGTAGCCCTCGTCACGGCTGTAGGCGACGCGACCGTTGACCAGGGTGGCCAGCACGGCGCGGTCGTTGCGGTTGACCAGGCGCATCAGCGAGGTGTTCTCGATGCAGGCTTCCGTCACCTGGTCGAGGCTTTCGTCCAGGCCGCTCGGGTCGATGATGGCGATGTCCGCACGCGACCCTACGTACAGGTGTCCCGCATCCAGGCCGTACCAGTTGGCCAGTTCCGAGGTGACGCGGGCCACCGCTGCGCCGGTGCTCATGAACGATTTGCCGGTGCGCTCGGCGTCGTGCACGTACTTGAGCAGGCGCAGCGGGAAGTTGTAGAAAGCTAGGCCGCGAATATGTGCGCCTGAATCGGCGAAGCCGACGTGCACGTTCGGGCTCCTGATCAGGGTGCGCATCACGTCCTCGCGGTTGTTGCCCATCAGTACGGTCCAGACCAGGTCGGTCTTGTGGGTCACGGCGAGGTCGAGGAAGCAGTCCACCGGATCCTGCCCGCGCCGGGTGGCGACTTCGGCGAAGTTCTTGCCGATCAGCGATTGATCCGGGCAAGCGACGATGTAGGCGTCGGAGAAGTCGCGATGCCACAGGCCGATCTTCGAACCGCTCTGAATGTCGCGCTTGAACACCTGGCGAAACTCGGGTTTGGCGGCTTCCGCGTACTGATCGGCCTCGTTCTGGAAGTTACGCAGAATCAGGCCGCCTGAGAATTCATCGAAGTTGTTGAAGTTGAGGCCGGCGCTGTACACGCGCAGCGGGGCGGGCAGGAACTGCCACTTGAGATTGCCCTGCAGCAGCCAGTTGGAAATCCAGCCGCTGAGCCGCGCCTGCATGTGCAGCAGTGGTGCGACCTTCAGATCCAGTGCGGTCAGCAGCGTGGTTTTCAGCTTCGGGCGGAACCAGCCGGCAGTGGCGAACATCAGTCGTACCGCGCTGCTGGGTTCGGCCACATCCGGGGCGCCCTGGAGAATCGCGCCGCGCTTGCGCAGCGTAGCGAACAGGCGCTTGAACTCCTTCCAGCTGGCGAAGGTGGAGGGCAGTGGGCGCGACCAGGCACGCTCGCCAGCAACGCGGTCGATCTTGGTCTTCATCACGGACAAGCCGAGGAAACCATTGTCGAGCGCATCGTTGAGCAAGGTTTCCATGTGGCGCATCTCGGCTTCGCTGGGCGTGCGCTCGGTCGTTGCATCCAGCAGCCCCATGGCGGCGGAGCGAATGTCCGAGTGACCGATGTAGCAGGCCACGTTAGGGCCCAGCGGCAAGCCTTCGAGGAAGCTGCGGTACTCCGACGGAGTGCTCCACTGCTTCTTCTCCTTGAGCAGCGAGAGTACGTGGTCGTGAGGAATGGACTCGACTCGACTGAACAGATCCGCGCAGTCCTCAGCGCTGGCCGCCACCATGCTCAGCGAGCAGAGGCCGGTGGCCACCGTGGTGACGCCATGACGGATCGACTCCTTCAAGGCCGCGGACGTGAGGATTTCGGCATCGTAGTGCGAGTGCATTTCCAGGAAGCCTGGCATCACCCAGCAGCCCTTGGCATCAATTACATTCTGACAATTTTTGTCATCAGTAATGTTGCTTCCAACAGCTGCAATCTTTCCTGCCTTGATCGCGACGTCAGCCTTGACGCCATTTTCATTGACGCCATCGAAGACGATGCCGTTTCTGATGACCAAATCATAGTTCATTGTTCTTGTCCTGTAATTTGACTACAACTGACATCAGAATACAGGCGAAGCAATACCTGTCAATACACCGGGTGGTGGCTTATCGGAAGGCTTGCATCTGGCTCGTAAGTACCTGAAGCATCCGGCTGGAGGCCATGGACAGACGTCGGCCGGCACGCGTGATCAGGTGAGCCTCGGCTTCCAGGAACAGCGGATGGTCGATATCGCGGCAGAAAATCTCGCCGGATTTCAACTCGCTATCGATGGCGAACGCGGGAAGAAAGGCGATGCCCAATCCCGATTTGGCGAACTGTTTCAGGGTGGCGATGGAGTTGGTGGTCATCACCGGATCGAAGCGCACCTTCTCGGCGAATTCCAGTACATCCAGCAACTGGCGCACGCCATGGGTGGGGTAGGTGACGGCCAGCGGGTAGTTCAGCAGATCCCTGGCCTTGAGCGGCGTTTCCGAGCCGCGCAGCGGAGAGTCCGCGCCGAAGATGACCTTCATCGGTTGCTTGCGCACGGAGCGTGAAACCAGCTTGGGGTGGCTGGGCGGGTTATAGACCAAGCCGATCTCTGCCTCGTCTTCGAGCACCTTGCGGATCACCTCGTTGGTGCCTGCCGAGTCCAGGCTCAGCTTGATCCCCGGGTGCTCACGGCAGAATCGGCCGAGTGGGCCGGCCAGGATGTCGTTGATGAAGCCTTCACCCAGCACCACGCTGACGCGGCCCGAGCGCATTTCGCGCAGCGATTGCAGCCGCGCCTGCAAGTCCGCGATGTGGGCCTCCTGTTCACGGTGGAACTCCAGCACCTGCAGTCCGGCGTCCGTCACGGCGACGCCGCGACCGCGGCGTTCCAGCAGCGCCGTGCCCAGCTCGGCCTCGAGCAACTGAACCTGCCGGGTGACGGCTGATGGCGCTACGTTGAGCAGGTCGGCGGCTGCACGGATGCTGCCCAGGCGAGCCGCTTCGTAGAAGTACGCGATGCGGGAAAGATTCAGGGAGCTGGACATCGGATCGCCTCTGCGGTGTTCGAATTAAGAGAACAAAAAGCGAAATTCTGTTGATTGAAGTCACTCTTTCTCGATCCTAGCATCAGCCCCACACAAGCGGACAACACAAATTCCGCCAACTCTTCTGGGCCGATCATCATGCGAGCGAACCTTTCCGAGCGCATCAGGAACGAGGCTGAAATGCCCAGTCCAGAGGCTTCTATGGTTCTGTCGTCGGTACGTTTTTCAGCGCGTCGATGCCGTCTTGTTACGCCACTTTTGGCCAGGCACCGGGTTGCCCGGCACGCCAGCGAATTAAAACAACCACTCCATGACGCGCTCGTCCTCGACACCGCGTCGTGTTGACGGGCCTGCCGCATTTACCTGCTTAAGGGTCTTCAAATGCCATCCGAAACCTTCCTCACTGCCTACCCCTGGGTCGAGCGACTGATCCGCCTGGACACCACCAGTGCCTTGTCGAATCTGCACCTGATCGAGGAGGTGCGTGGCTATTTCTCGGCCCATGGCATCGACAGTGTGCTGACCTATGACGAGGACAGACGTAAGGCCAACCTGTTCGCCACGGTGCCGGCGCATGACGGCAGCGTGACCGGCGGGCTGGTGCTTTCCGGCCATACCGATGTCGTGCCGGTGAAGGGGCAGAACTGGACGTCCGATCCCTTCGTGCCTGCCGTGCGTGACGGCAAGTTGTATGGCCGTGGTGCCTGCGACATGAAGGGCTTCATCGGTGTGGCGCTGGAAATGTTGCCGGTGATGCTGGCATCGAAGCTGTCGGCGCCGCTGCATTTCGCGCTGTCCTACGACGAAGAAATAGGCTGCGCCGGTGCGCCGTCGATGGTGCGTGATCTGGTGGCGCGGGGTGTGGCACCCAAGGGTTGCGTGGTGGGCGAGCCGACCGGCATGGGTGTCGTCGTGGCGCACAAGGGCATCAACGCCTATCGCTGTTGCGTGCGTGGCCATGCGGCGCATTCGTCCCTGCAACCGCAGGGCATCAATGCCATCGAGTACGCGGCCCGGCTGATCACCTTCATCAGCGATCTGGCGCGTCAGTCGGCGGCCGAGGGCCCCTTCGACAATGGCTTCGATGTGCCCTACAGCACGGCGCAGACCGGCACCATCCAGGGCGGCATCGCCATCAATACCATTCCCGAGCACTGCGAATTCCAGTTCGAGTTTCGCAACCTGCCAGGTATCAACCCGGACGCCATTTTTGAGCGTATCGAGCAGTACGCGAAGCAGGTGCTGCAACCCGAGATGCAGGCTCGCATCGAGGGAACGGGGATCTCGTTCGAGACCATTTCCCGTGCCCCGGCGCTGGACAGCGGCGAGAAGGCAGCGCTCTGCGCCCTGATCGCCGGGCTGCGTCAGGACAGCGCCACGCGCCAGGTTTCCTACGCCACCGAGGCCGGATTGTTCCAGGAGGTCGGGGTGCCGACCATCGTCTGCGGCCCCGGCCATATCGCCCAGGCCCACAAGGCCGACGAATACGTCGCGCTCGAGCAACTGGCCGAGTGCGAGCGCTTCCTGCGTCAGTTGATCGCCAGCCAGAGCCTCTAGGCCCAGGGCTGCCGCTGCATTCCAGAAAACAAACACAACAGGTGGAGTCGAGCATGAACATCAGGCAGTCGGAGCTGGATACCGGCGCGGCGCATACGCTGCCGCAAACCCGGGTCAACGGCATTTTCATCGGCACCATGGCGCTGTCCTTGCTGGGGGGGTGGCTGTCCGTATTCGCCCCCATTCAGGTACTGCTCGCCCAGCAGATGGAGCTGATTGTCCCGCTGGGCAAGGAGGCCGCGCTGGGTATGGTGATGGGGTTGGGCTCGGCGGTGGCGCTGCTGGCGCAGCCGCTGATCGGCGCCATGTCTGACCGGACGACGCTCCGGCTAGGCCGGCGCCACCCCTGGAACCTGGCCGGGATCGCGCTGGGCGCGCTGGCGCTGGTGATGCTCGGTCAGCAGACCAGTCTCCCCGGCGTCCTGCTGTGGTGGGGCGTGGTGCAACTGGGTACGAGTGCGGTGCTGTGCTCGGTGACCGCTGCCGTGCCGGATCGCGTGCCGCTGCAGCAGCGTGCGACCGTCAGTGCCTGGAACGGCGTAACGCTGTCCCTGGCCGTGGTGATCGGCGCGATGCTGACGACCGTATTCACCTCGGGCATTGCCAGCGGTTACCTGCTGGTGGCGGTGGGCTTCGTGCTGTTTTCCACGCCTTTCATCCTGGCGACTCGCGACCAGTCGATTACCAAGGCATCGCTGCCACCCTTCAGCTTGTCCGGCTTGCTGAAAAGCTTCTGGATCAGCCCGAGGAAGCACCCCGATTTTGCCTGGGCCTGGTCGACGCGCTTTCTGGTCGGGCTGAGCAGTGCGACCGGCACCATGTTCTTTCTCTACTTCCTGCGCGATGGGTTGCAGTACGAGAAGCTGTTCCCCGGTGAACGCGCCGAGGACGGCTTGCTGATTCTGGTGCTGATCTACACGACGGCGGTGGTGGTATCGGCCTTCGTCAGCGCGATCATTTCCGACCGCACCGGACGTCGTCGGATCATTGTGGTTCTCGCCGGGCTGGTGATGGGCTGCGCGTCGCTGCTTCTGGCGTTCTGGCAGAGCTGGCCAATGGCAATGCTGTCTTCCACAGTGCTGGGGTTGGGCTATGGCGCCTATGTCGCGGTGGATCAGGCGCTGATCAGCCAGGTGCTGCCCAGCTCGTCCGACCATGCCAAGGATCTGGGCGTGATCAACATCGCCATCGTCGGGCCGCAGATCCTGGCGCCGATCATCTGCGCGTTGCTGATCACCCAACTGGGCGGCTATCACGCGTTGTACGCGTTCTCGGGGCTGGTCGGGATACTTGGCGGTTTGCTGGTGTTCAAGATCAAGAGTGTGCCGTGAGGTTGTACTCGTATAGCTAAAAGAAACGCCGCGACTCTCTTCGAGGATCGCGGCGTTTTTCGTGGGCGGCTGTCAGTGTTCGTGTCCTGTCATGCTCAATGCCGTCAGACGACGCTAGCGTCTTCGAGCGTGCGCCCATTCGCCCGCGCGGTTGTAAGCGCTTCCACTGCCAGGCGCATCTCCTCTCGTGCGCTGCGGCTGACGCCCATCATGTTGGCGAAACCGTGGATCAACCCCGGCGCTCGACGTCGTTGTGTGGCTGGAGCACAGGCCTTGAGCCGTGTGGCATAGCGTTCGCCTTCGTCGCGTAGCACATCGAATTCTGCGGTCGCGACATAGGCGGGCGGCAGGCCTTGCAGCGAGGTGGCGAGCAGCGGCGAAAGAGCGGGGTCGGCGTAATTGCCCTGCGGCGCATACAGCGCCTTGGCCCAATCCATCTGCGCTTCGCTGAGTACATAGCCGCTGCTGAAAAGGTGGTACGACTCGGATTTGTTCAGCACATCGAGTACCGGGTAGAACAGCAACTGAAAGTGCGGCATCGGCAGGTGCGAGCTTGTCAGTCGCTGGCACAGGGAGGCGGCGATATTACCGCCGGCACTGTCGCCGCCGACCGCGACGAAGCAGGCTTCGCTGCCTGGCAGCGACAGTGCAAATCGATAGGCGGTGAGCGCATCGTCCAGTGCCGCCGGGTAGGCATATTCAGGAGCGAGCCGATAGTCGACCGAGAGCACGCGAATGTCGGCGTGTCTGGCGATGAATCGGCAAATGGAGTCGCAGCTGTCCAGGCCGCCTGAGACCCAGGCACCGCCATGGAAGTAGATCAGGATTCCACTGGATGTCGGGGTTCCCCGGTAATACCGCGCCGGAATTTCTTCAGTCCTGCCCGGTATACGCAAGTCGCTGACGCTGTGTAGCGCAATCTCCGGGCCGCCGAACGTCCAGGCGTCGAGATCGGTCTGCGCCCGTACTTGGGCCATGGGACGGTTCTGTGGGCTGGCGGCTTCTATGTCGCCCATGAGGCGCAGGAACATCGACACCTCCGGACAAAGCCTGTGGCCGGGAAGATCCAGGCGACCCGCGCCTATCCGCTGCTGAATCGAGGCAGGCAATGCCCCCAGCGCTTGAACGGCAAACTTCATCAGGTGATGTGAGAAATTTCTGCGCATGAGGGGGAGCTATCCGAAGGTGAGCGAGGGTAGGGTTCCATCCTAGTTTCGCCGGCGAGTGGTGAACAATCGTCCGCTCTTCGCTGTTTTGTTCTGTTAATTCGAACGGCCTGCTAGGTGGGATAGCCGCGAGCGAGTCAGCCTTGATCGGGAGGCTGGCGCAGAACCTGCATTCCCTCCTTACCCGCCGGTTTTCCGTCACCGGCACGAGGAGGATTCATTCATGCGTAACCTGCTTCTACTGGTGGCGCTGCTGGGGCTGGCTGGCTGCATGAAGGTCAGCGACATGGCCAGTGGCGCCGAATACCATCTGCGCGATGCCGGGTTTCTCGACCATGGCCGCACCGAGCGCATGGCCTCGCGGCGCCTGCAGCAGGACTCCTTCATCTATATCGCTCAGGGCCACTTCGTGCCGCCGGGGCACGGCTATCCGCGGCCCAATGTGGTGGCCGAGGAAGCCTTCAAGGGCTTCGTCGAATACTTTCCGCTGGTGCGTCGTGCGCGCCAGCCGGCCGGCCTGGACGAGGCAATGACCGAAGCGCGCGCGGCAGGCGCGCACTATCTGTTGTACGCCCGCTTCGCCTATAGCGACGACCGCATCGGCACCATGGAGGAGTGGGAAGACCAGGAGGCCGTGGATCGCCTCGGTACCGACCGTGCGGTGATCCAGCTGATGTTGATCGAAACCAACACTCGCTATCTGGTGGACACCGCACGCATTCGCAGTCGCGGCGGATTCCTGACGTTCTACGACGTACAGCCGCAGGACATCATCGGCCCGCCACTGCGTGACTACGCGCGTAGCCTGCTGGGCGTGGCGAACTGACTAGGTACTGCGGCTGATGCTCCAGCGAGGGTAGGGTATCCTCGTCGGTCTGACCCGTTATGTCGGGCAACGGACGAGGAGAGAGCATGAGCGATCCAGGCAAGGCCGGCGACCTGCTGGCGCAGATCCCCAAGGGCGAAGGCAAGGGCCTACCCCCCGTGCACCTGTGGAACCCCGATTTCTGTGGCGATATCGACATGCGTATCGCCCGCGATGGCACCTGGTATTACCTGGGTACGCCCATCGGTCGCAAACCCATGGTGCGACTGTTTTCCACCATCATCCGCCGCGATGGCGACGACTACTTCCTGATCACGCCGGTGGAGAAGGTCGGTATCCAGGTCGAGGACGCTCCCTTCGTTGCCGTGACTCTGCAGGTCGAGGGGGAGGGCGAGGCGCAGGTGCTGCGTTTCACCACCAATGTTGAGGACGAAGTCGTGGCGGGTGCCGAGCATCCGATCCGTGTGGAGATCGATCCTGCGACACTTGAGCCCTCGCCGTACATTCTGGTGCGGCGTAACCTCGAAGCATTGATTCATCGCAACGTGTTCTACCAGCTGGTGGAACTGGCGGTGGAGCGTGAGGTCGACGGAGAACCCTGGTTGGGCGTGTGGAGTGGCGGGCAGTTCTATTCCATCGGGCCTGTGCCAGTCTGAGCGACCATGCCCAGCAGTACTGCCACGAGTGAGCCTGGGGGGAGGCGCCGGTGCGTATGACGCACCCTACGGATTTGACAGGAGACGCAGATGGATGAGCATCGCATCGAGACCGAACGCCTGACGCTACGCCCACCGCAACCGCAGGACGCGGCCGAGGTGCAGCGTTTGGCCGGAGATTTTCGCATTGCCGATGTCACCGGCAGCATTCCTCATCCCTATCCACCCGAGCTGGCGCAGCAGTGGATCAAGCGCTGTGCGCAGGACTGGGCCAGTGGCGTGGCGGCCCACTTCATCATCACCGAGTCCGATAGCGGCAGGCTGGTCGGCAGCATGGCGCTCAAGGACATCAGGCGAGGTGAAGCCGAGGTGGGCTACTGGATCGGCGTGCCGTACTGGAGCCGTGGTTACGCCAGCGAAGCCTGCAATGCGCTGGTGGATTTCGCCTTCCGCCAGCTGCGCCTGCGCCGCTTGCACGCCAGCCATCTGGCGCGCAATCCGCAGTCTGGCCGGGTGCTGTTCAAGGCCGGTTTCCGCCACCTGGGGCTGGGCCACAGCGAGTGCGGTTGTCAGGGCAAGGTCGAACCGGTCGAGCTCTACGAGCGGGTCTCCGGCGAGTAACCTGACTGCCTGTCAGCGCACCCGGTCGCGGCTCTGCACTGCCAGATCCAGCGCTTTCTGCATATCCAGCCGCGCCGAGCGGCCCACGTCCTTGTCGCTCATCTTGTAGTTGCGTTCCGACGGCAGGATGGGCGCGGTCAGGTCTTCGGCGTCCATCGGTTCGAAGTCGTAATCACCGCCAATGGTCATGGCGCTGCGGCGCAGCAACATGCGCACTTGTTCCGGTTGCAGGCGCGGGTTGATCGACAGCATGGCGGCGACTACGCCGGTCACCAGCGGTGTGGCGTAGGAGGTGCCGCAATGCACGTCGCCGGTGGCGTCGATCTCGCGAGTGGAGGCACGCGCGCAGGCCGCTGCGGTGATGTCGACGCGCATGTCGACATTCGACGAGTCGCGTTTGACCACATAGGTCGGGTCGTCGATTTCGACCTCTTTCTCCTTGCTGCGCTGATGTCCGCCGACCACCAGCAATTGCTCGGTGATGAAGGAGGAGGGCAGGCGGTATTCGTCCCGTCCGGAGTAGGACGAACCGTTGCCGGCCGAGTTGATCACCAGCACGTCCGGGTGCTCCTCACGCAACCACAGGAAGAACTCCTCCAGCAGTTCTTCGTAACCGCTCATGGCGATGCCGGAGCGCACCAGCGAGTCGATCTCGTCGCCTTCGACATTGCGTGTGCCGACCCGGTGAATGCCCCAACTCCAGTTGAGTACGCGTACGCCGTCCTCCACCAGATTGACCGACGCGGCGATATTGGCGGTGATGCCGGCGTCCGAGTTGCGCTCGACGATCACCTCGAAGCCCTGGCTGGCCTTGTCCAGCCCGCGCAGGAATCCGGTGTTGCCACCCTTGTCCCAGTGGGCGGCGAGAATACCGGCAACGGTGCTGCCATGGTTGTCCGGCTCGTCGGCATCGCGCGCATAGACGCAGGTGCGCGGTTTGCCGTCTGGGCAGGCGCCCAGGTAGTCGGCGAAGTCGGGCGCGTCGAAATCGACATTACGCTCGATCACGCCGACGCGGATCGGCTCGGCTTCGATAGGCGAGTCGCCTGCTGGTATGCGCCGCTGGTAATAGTTGACCGCATCCATGAAACGATTCGCCGCCCACTCCTCGGAGTTCTTCTCCGGTTTGCGTGCCGGCTTGCGCGCGGCTTCGCTTTCTTCACCGCGCTCCGGCGCGCTTTCTTCCACCACCACGGCGTCGACGCTGGTTTCGCTGCCAATGCGCAGCACCAGTGCATCGCGCTCGGTCAGGTTCTTCACCGGCAGGCGCAACTGGTAGACGTTCAAGGGTGGAATGGCGCCGACCACCTTGGCGTCATATTTCTTCGCCAGGCGTTTGGCCTCGTCGAGGCCGTCGTGGCTTTCCTCGATCAGCAGGCTGACCAGGTCGACGTAGGTGGTCAGGTCGTCCATGTTCTTCGCCACTTCATCCGGGCCGGCGGCGAGCACATGGCTGCGATGTCGCGACAGCCACACCGGGTTGCTGGCGCGTGAGCCGTCCTCCAGCCACAGCGGCGCGCTGCGGTGTTCGTCGCTGTTCAACTGCAGGCGTAGGCCGTCGCCACTGCGCTTCACCACCGAGGCGGGCAGGGTATCGCCGCCGAGCCGCAGCGTGGGCAGCTTCTCGCCAAGGCCACGTACCTGCAGGCACCAGTCCTGCCGCTCAGTGGCGAGCAGGTCGCCGCAGCGTTGCAGGCTCTGGATGCGCAGCGGTTCCTGCGCGCTGGCAAGAGGGCTCAGCACGGCCATGATCAGGGCAGAGAGAAGGGGGCGGTTGAGCGGCATGGGGCAGAGCCTCCGTGGCAAGTGTTCTGCCTTTTTCCGACTTTCTCCGCCGCGCTTCGTTCAGATGGGATATGCCGTGCTGGTCGCGTGAGAATGTGCGCATCGGTCACACCGCATCGTCGATAAATTGTTATATTATTACGTTTTTCACGTCCTTAATTCGAAGCCTTTCATGTCCTCCAATCGCCTGCTCTCGATCGATGCCCTGCGCGGCTTGGTCATCCTTTTCATGTTGCTCGATCACGTTCGCGAAACCTTCTACCTGCATCAGCAGGTGGGTGACCCGATGGACGTAACGGCTACGGAACCTGCGTTGTTCTTCAGTCGTACCCTGGCGCACCTGTGCGCGCCGGTATTCATTTTGCTCACCGGACTTTCGGCCTTCCTCTATGGCGAGAAGCAGATGAGTCGCGCGGCGACCAGTGCCTTTCTGTTCAAGCGCGGGCTGTTCCTCGTGGTACTGGAGCTCACTCTGGTCAACTTCGCCTGGACGTTCCAGTTCCCGCCCACGGTGATCTACCTGCAAGTGATCTGGGCCATTGGCCTGAGCATGTTGGCGCTGTCTCTGCTGCTGTGGCTGCCGCGCGCGCTGCTGGCCGTGCTGGGCCTGGTGCTGGTGGCCGGGCACAACCTGCTCGATGGCCTGCACTTTGCGCTGGAGTCGGCAATGCACGTGCCGTGGGCGGTGCTGCATGACCGTGGCTGGATCGAGTTCTCCGAAACGCTGCGCCTGCGCACCTCGTATCCAGTGTTGCCGTGGATCGGTGTGATCGCGCTGGGCTATGTGATCGGCCCGTGGTTTCGCTGGTCGAGCGCGCCTGAGCAACGCCTGCAGCATTTACGCACTGCTGGTTTCGGCGCGCTGGCACTGTTCGTGGTGCTGCGCCTGGTCAACGGCTATGGCGAGAAGCCCTGGGCGATCGAGGAGACCAGCCTGCAAACGCTGATGGCATTGTTCAACATCACCAAGTACCCGCCGTCGCTGCTGTTCCTGGCGTTGACACTGGGTCTTGGTCTGCTGCTGTTGGCGTATTTCGAGCGGCACAACGACGGCCGCATGGTAAGGGTTCTGGCCGTGTTCGGCAGTGCACCGATGTTCTTCTACCTGCTGCACCTGTACGTGCTGAAGCTGCTCTATATCGCTGCTTTTGCCATCTGTGGCGCGAACCAGGGGCATTATTTCGGCTTCGATTCGATGGCCTGGGTCTGGGCCGCCACGCTGCTGTTGGCGGTGCTGTTGTTCCCGCCCACGCAATGGTTTGCCCGGCTCAAGGCGCGCCGCCGGGATATTCGCTGGCTGAAATACCTCTGAGCGGCAGACCGTAGGCGCTGGGCGGGGCCTGTTTCCCCGCTCGCGCCTACGCGATTCCCGCTTTCTCCAGTAGGGCCTGTTCGTCCACCTCGTCGATCTGCTCGGCCTTCATGAAGCGTTCGGCGTAGCGCCGATGAATGCCGCTGCGCAGGAACAGGGCGAACAATTGCGGATCGATGTGCGCGCCCTTGCACATGCCGACCATGATGTTCAGCGCTTCGGACAGGGTCTTGCCCTTCTTGTAGGGGCGATCCACCGCGGTCAGCGCTTCGAAGATATCGGCAATCGCCATCATGCGTGCAGGCAGGCTCATCTGCTCGCGGGTCAGGCGCTTGGGATACCCGGTGCCGTCCATTTTCTCGTGATGGCCACCGGCGATTTCGGAGACGTTGCGCAGGTGCTTGGGGAAGGGCAGCCGGTCGAGCATCAGGATGGTCTGCACGATGTGATGGTTGATGATGTAGCGCTCTTCGGCCGTTAGCGTGCCGCGGGCGATGCTCAGGTTATGCAGTTCGCCACGGTTGAACTTGTACTGCGGCACGTCCAGTTTGAAACCCCAGCGATTGTCCGCCGTGATCGACTCCTGAGTCGCCCGCTCGATCAGGTGTTCGGGGCGGTCTGCCAGCAACGGCTCCTCCACCGGCAGGCTGGCGGCAGGAGATTGTTCCAGGCGTTTGCCTTCCTCCCAGGAAACCCCCAGCCGGTTGTCGAGGGTACGCAGCCAGCGCCGTCCGGCGATCTGCCCAAGGCGCGCCTGGTCGGCATCGGCCATGGCTTCACCGCCGAGGTTGATGCGGGCGATGAAGGCGAACTCGTCATCCAGGGTCGCCAGCAGTTGCTCGCGCAGGGCGGCCAGCACCGTTTCGTCGCCACCTTCGGCGCGGCCTTTCCAGTAAGCGATCCAGGCATCGCGCTTGAGCACCTCGAAGCGCATGCGCACTTCATGGATGCGGTCGTAGAGGGTTTCCAGCTTGGTCGCCTTGTCCACTACGTACTCGGGGGTGGTGACCTTGCCGCAATCGTGCAGCCAGGCGGCAATGTGTAGCGCCTCCCACTCCTCATCGCTGGGCTTGTAGTCACGAAATTCAGGGGCGTCGCTGTCGGCGGCGGCGCGCGCCAGCATCAGGGTGATTTCCGGAACGCGCTGGCAGTGGCCGCCGGTGTAGGGGCTCTTGGCGTCGATGGCGCCGGCGATCAACTGGATGAAGGCGTCGAGCAACTGTTTCTGCCTGGCCAGCAGGCGTTGGCTTTCGATGCACAGCGCGGCGCTGCCGGACACAGCATCGACGAAGGCCACGCGCTCTGGGCTGAGCATGCTTTCGCTGTTCTCGCCGGTATCGCGTTGCAGCAGCACCAGAACGCCCACTGTATCGCCCTGGCGGTTGTGCAGGCCGGCCGCGATCAGGTGCAGGCGCGGGCTGTCGACCATCGCCAACAGACGCCGGAAGATTCCGGCCTGATCGAAGCCGATGGAGGTGGCGCTGCTGGTGCCGCCGGTAGCGGGGCTACGTAGCCATTCAGGCAACTGCGGATCGTCATACCGGATACCGTGGAGGTCGGCCTCGCTGAGCGGGCGAGCCTGTCCGTCGATCACCAGTCCCTGCGGCTCCAGGCGGCCGGTGTCGCTGTCGAGCAGGTAGAGCAGACCGCCCTGGGCGCTGCTGATGGACACGGTGGCGTCCATCACGCGCTTGAGCAGCGTTTCGAAGTGGGTTTCGGCGGAGAGGCTGGCGGCAATATCGAGGAAGCTCGACAGCGTGTCTTTCATGCTGCTCATCGACACGGCCAGTTGGTCGACCTCCAGAATCGGCGAGCGGCCGCTGGCCGGGTGAGCGAAGTCGAAGCGGCGTATGGCCTGTGCTTCCTGTACCAGGCTGCGTAGCGGTTTGACCACCAGGCGCGAGGTCAGCCAGCCCAGGGGCAGGCACAGCAGCAGGGTGGTCAGGGTGATCAGGGCACCTTGCCAGCGAATGCGGTAGGCCTCGGCCAGCAGCTCCTGCTCGGGTACCAGCAATGCCAGGTGCAAGCCTTGCGGGCCGCCTTCCTGAATATGTCGGTGGGCCATGACCCAGCGCTGCTTGGCCAATTCGACGACGCCCTGATCCTGCTCGGTCAGGTCGCCCGCCAGCAGCTCGCCAAGCGCTGGGTTGAGCTCGCGCACCTTGACCAGCGACACCTTGCCGTCAACCTCCTTGAGCAGGCGGCTGCTGTCGATGTAGGCCACGGCATTGCCGTCGGCATCGGCCAGCACCACTTCACTGTTGGGTGTGACGCGATGGCTGGCCAGCGTGGCTGACAGGTCGTCCAGGGTCAGATCGGCGCCGAGTACGGTGGTCAGGCCGCTGCGCCTGGCCAGGGTGGTGCCGATTTCCTGCGTCGAGAAGAACAGGTAGGGCGCCGTGGTGATCTGTCCGCCATCGTTGCGCGCGCGCTTGAACCAGTCGCGCTCGCGTGGATCGTAGGGTTCGCTGAGCTTCTGGCGGCGGCTCAATTGATTCAGCGAGCCGTCGTAGAACAGGTAGTCGCTGGCGGTGCCGGTGGCGCTGCGGTCGATCGACCAGACCTGATAGGCCGCTTTGTCGGGGGCATCGAAGCGCTGCTTGAGCATGTCGCTGCGCAGCGGGCGAACCATGAAGAAATCACCATCCTCGTAACCCAGATAGACCGACGCCAGTTTCGGGTTGTCGCGCAGCGCCTGGACGAACAAAGGCAGCAGGGCCAGGCGATCCTCCAGGTTGTCGGCCTGGGTCGCCGCGTTCAGGGCCAGCAGGCTGAGCAGATGACGGATCGGTCGATAGGTGCTGTCCAGATCCTTCTGCACGTCGACCTGAATGCGTTCGAACAGCGTCTCACTGCTGGAAAAGATCAGGCGGCTGGTCTGCTGATAGTTGAACAGACCCAGCACCACGCCGGTAAACAGCAGGAGCAGGGTGAACAGAACGCTGATGTGGACGTGCAGGGGAAAGCGGCGTTCGCGGGGAACAGCGGTGTAGGGCATCGCACGTCACTCCTTGCTGGCGCTGCAGGCTCCAACAGCATAGTGAAGAGTGAGCGAATCTGCCGAAACGCTATAAAGGCTGCTGTGAACCGTCCTCGTTCTTGCTCGATTTGTTCAGCTGCAGGCGCAGCCCATGTACCAGCAAGGCCACCGTCAGGGTCAGGGCGACGCCAATCAGGGCGTTGAGCAGACGTACCTCGGCCAGGTGCCAGTCATGTGCCAGGCTCTCGGCCAGCAGTACGAAGCACAGCGTGGTCTGCAGCACGAAAAGCCCATAGTGATTGGCCTGCAACGCACGGCTGAGGGTCACCAGTACCAGCAGGGTCATCACCATCATCGGTGGGCTTTGCAGGCTGTGGCCGAAGAGGATCAGCAAACCAGCAGCAGCCAGACTGGCCAGGCTGGCTTGCAGGGCACGCACCAGGCTGCCCTGGAACTCCAGTTGCAAGGTGCTGATCACCGTCAGGGTCAGCCAGTAACCACGTGACAATCCGGCCAGGTTGACGATCAGCCCCGATGCGGCGAAAGCCAGCATGCATGCCAGGGCATGCAGACGCCATTGCTGGCGTGGCAGGCGTTGCGCGTGGCGCTTGAGTACCTTGAGGATGGCAAGAAAGCGCGGCATGTACGGCCACATGCGCAGGCCGTGGAGGCCTCGCAGACCGAAGGCCAGCAGCATCACCCAGAGTCCGCCGAGAATGAATAGCATGGCCACCGCATAGGGATTGTGCAGGTTGCCGATGCCGAACTGTCCCTGGCCGAGGCATAGACAGATACACAGGCCGATGCCCAGTTTGCCGGCCTCGCTTCCGAAGCGTTGCAGCCAGGCCAGCAGCAGGCCGAAGGCAGCGAAGATACTCAGACTGATCAGCGGGTGGCTGCCAGCCCAGAAACCGAGGCCGGCGCTGCAGGCGCCGAGACCGGTGAGCAGCAGCATGCGCAGCATGCCGAAGCGGTGCAGCGGGTTGGCCTGTGCGGCCTGGAAAGCGCCTGCCGAGGCCCAGAGAAAACCGCTGTGCGCGGTGGTCAGTCCGAGCAACAGCGGCAGGGCACAGCCTAGCCCGGCGACCACCGCCGGCCCCCAGGCCGGTGGCCCGGCATGCCAGGTGAAGCTGTTGCGAATCAGCGTTTTCATGGGTTTACGGAACGTCCGGTCATCTCCCTCGCCATTTCCGTAGCGTAGCTGTCGGTCATGCCGGCGATGAAGTCGATCACGCGCATGAACGAGCGGTACAGCGGCCAGCCCGGTTCGGGAGCGTAGTAGCTGAGCAGGTCGAGGATGCGACGATGCTTGAACGATGGCGCACGTCCGCCGTGTTGTTCCAGCACCGCACCGCAGAAGGCGTTGAGCAGGATCTCCAGGGTGGTGTAGGCGCCAATCTCATGCAGGGTCTTGCGCTTGTCGTGGAAGATCTTTTCCCGGGCCAGCGACTTGGCGCTCTGCACGCAGTGTTTCGCTGCGCCATGCATGTGCTCGACCAGATCGCCCTGCAGGCGGCCGGCAAGCAGGTCATGCTGCTGCTCGACGAAGGCGCCAGCGGCGGCATTGGTCAGGTGCTCGATGGCCTTGCCGCGCAGAATCGCCAGTTTGCGCCGACGCGAATCCTTGGGGCCAAGCTGGCGGTAGGTTTCCGGCAGGTCGTCGCCGACCAGATCGAGCAGTAGCGCTTCCACTTCGCTGTAATCGAGCAGCTCCATCTCCACGCCGTCTTCCAGGTCGATCAGGCCGTAGCAGATGTCGTCCGCCGCCTCCATCAGGTAAACCAGTGGGTGACGCGCCCAACGCTGTGCTTCCAGTTGCGGCAGTTCCAGCTTGGCGGCGATCTGCTCGAGCAATGGCAGTTCGCTCTGGTAGCAGCCGAACTTGTGTTTTTTGTAGCCCAGCGCTTCTGCGTGGCGGGCTGTCCAGGGGTATTTCAGGTAGGTGCCGAGAGTGGCGTAGGTCAGCCGCGTACCGCCATCGAACTGGTGGTACTCCAGTTGCGTGAGCACGCGAAAGCCCTGGGCATTACCTTCGAAATTGAGAAAGTCGGAGCGCTCGGCGTCGCTCATAGCGTCCAGCCAACCGCGGCCGGCAGCCTGCTGGAACCAGTGGCGAATGGCGTCCTCGCCGGAGTGACCGAAGGGAGGATTGCCGATGTCGTGGGCCAGACAGGCCGACTGTACGACCATGCCCAGATCGCTCGGTGTACACCAGTCCGGCAGGTCGTCGCGCAGCATCTCACCGACGCGCATGGCCAGCGAGCGGCCAACGCAGCTGACCTCCAGCGAATGGGTCAGGCGGGTATGAATGTGGTCGTTGCTCGACACCGGGTGCACCTGGGTCTTGCGGCCCAGGCGGCGGAAGGCGCCAGAGAAGATGATGCGGTCGTGATCCTTGTGGAAGGGGCTACGCCCCAGTTCTGCCGAGCTGGGTGCGGGCTTGCCGAGACGTTCACGGGTGAGCAGGGTGTGCCAATCCAAGGCCGATCCTCGCCGGGTTGATCCAGGCCCCTAGCTTGGGTGTTCGGGCAGCAGCCTGCAAGCCTGGGTTGCCTAAAGGCCCGCGGCGTCGATATCGACCAGCAGCAGGCGGCGGCCGTTGTCGATGAACTGGCCGGCGGTCAGGCAGTATTGGTTGCTGGTGGCGTCGCGGTAGGTGGTGGACAGTGTCAGGCGACGTTCTTCCCAACCTTCTGCAAGCAATTGATAGAAGTAAGGGCGCCATGACCAGTTGTGCCCGAGGTAGCGGTCATCGGCCTGCCAGCTCTGCTTGCGCCATTCCAGGTTCGGCGTGAGCTGGGTGCCGTGGCGGTCGCATTGATAGATGCGCAGCAACCAGGGGTAATTGTCCGGAGCTTTCAGGCTGGTTGCTGGCGCGCCGCTTTCGGCCCACAGCCTGAGTTCGCTCATCAGTTCCGCCAGTTGTTGGCGCAGGCTGACCAGGCGTGCGCGCTCGGCGAGTTTCTGCTGCACGTAACTGTCACGCAGACGGGCGAAACGCCCGACGAAGGCATCGCTGGCGAACAGCGCTTCTTCTGGCTTGGCGAACAGGAAGCCCTGCACGTAGCGGGCACCGCACTCCAGGGCGAAGTTCAGCTCGGCTTCGGTTTCCACACCCTCGGCGATGATCCAGCAGCCGGTCTTTTCCGCCATCTGCGCCAGTGCCTTCACCACTTCGCCGCTCGGCCCGCCACGTGCGGCCTCCTGGAACAGGCGCATGTCGAGTTTGAGAATGTCCGGTTGCAGCGCCAACACACGGTCGAGCTGCGAGTAGCCGGCGCCGAAATCGTCGATGGCGATGCGCGCACCGGCTTCGCGGTAGCGCGACACCACGTCGGGAAGGCGCTGGCTGGCGCCGCCGAGTTCGGTGATCTCGAAGACAATGCGCGCTGGATCGATGCCGCTGCGCTGCAGTTGAATCAGGCTGGGCAAAGGCTGCGCCGGGCGCAGGCGGCTGATCCAGCGTGGTGATATGTTGAGGCTGAGGAACCAGTCGGACGGTGCCTGATGGAAACGGCTCAGGGCATCTTCGCGCACTTGGCGGTCGAGGCGGCGCAGCGCGGCGGGTGGGGTTTTCGGATCGGCGAAAAGCGGCCCGGCCGAATGAGCCTGGCCATTGCCATCGCGCAGTCGAGCCAGCGCCTCGACACCCGCGATACGACCGGTGGCGGTGTCGATGAAGGGTTGGAAGACGGCAAACGGCAGTCCGTCGAGCACCTGGAATCCTTAGCAGCGAGCGGTTGATCCGCCAACGTGGCGGTTTGACAGCTCAACCTAGCAAGATTGCGGCCAGCCAAGGTCTAGACCAATGTCGTACTCAGTCGATGCCGCTTTGCCGGCGCCGGAGGAGTGGCGCGATGATCAGTGCCAGGCGTAGCCAGCGCCGCCAGCCTCGCTTGCCGCCGAGCAACCCAGCCAAAGCCAGTGCACCACCGGTGAGCAGAAATGGTGCATTGCCCTGGCGCAGGCGCTGGCCATAGTCGCGCACCTGCTTGAGTGGTTGAGTGATCTGCAGCACTTCATGGCGAAGCTCCTGGCGGTGCATTTCCAGGCGCATGCGCAGTACGGCCTTGCGCAATTCGCGGCGTGAGGCACCGGGGGGCAGGATGGGAGTCGTCATGGCAGTAGTTGCTCGCGGTCGCGTTGCAGTTCTTCGAGGCTGGCGCTGAAGGGGGGCGCTGCGTTGCGCAGGCTGAGTAGCAGCCAAGTGCCGCAGCCCAGCAGGCCGAAGCCATAGAACAGGCACAGGCCTGTAGCTACCGCCAAGCGATGACTGTCCCAGTAGATGATCAGCAGCAGGGCGGAAAGGCCAATCAGCAGGAGCAGGGCGAAAGCCAGGCACAGCCCGCCCAGAAGCAGGGCCCGCAATGCCTGGTTGCGCTGGTCTTCGAGTTCGTGGGCCAGCAGCGCCACGTGGCCTTGGAGCAAGCCCAGCAGGGCTGCTCCCAGGCGCCGTGGCGATGGCCCGTTGGAGATGGGCGTTGTCAACGTCGGCTGATCAGCAGGCCGAGCACCAGGCCAACGGCGGCCGAAAGACCCAGCGCCTGCCAAGGATGTTTGTGTACGTAATCCTCGGTGGCATCGACGGCGATCTTGCCCTGTTCGCGCAGGCCGGCTTCGGCGTTGTGCAGGGTTTCACGAGCGCGACCCAGGCTGCTGCGGATATCGTCGCGCAGTGCCTCGGCTTGCTCGCCGGCCAGGCTGGCGGAGTGCTGGAGGAGTTTCTCGGTGTCGCTGACCAGAGCCTGGAATTCGTCCAGCAGGGCGTCCTTGGTGCTTGGAGTAGCGGCTTTACGTGCCATGGTGAGCAATCCTCTGCGTTGAGTATGTATGCCTTACGAGTGCGCTGGAGCGCCAGGGTTCCACAAGAATAGTCTGAAAGTGACCGTGTTGGCGTTTGGTACAGCGCTTGCATTTTGCTGGTGCGTGACGCTCGTTGGGTGCTCTGTGATGGTGCCTTTCGAGGTTGGCCCAGGATGGCGCGCATGATGAATAACTCATTAATTTATAAGAAATAAATACCAAATTTCCGGTTTCTGGATGCGCCATTCTGGAGCCTCCTGCCGGTGCGTTCGAGGGCATCTTTCAAATGTCTGCTGCATTGCGGTGCAGAAAGCCATTGATGTGCCTTCGTTTGGTGCTTTTTCTTCACTGCCGGAGTGTCCTTCCTAGATGGAAAACATCAACAGTGCCGTGGCCACTTTGATCCACGGTTCCAATACCCTGTTCATTCTGCTGGGTGCGATCATGGTACTGGCTATGCACGCGGGCTTCGCCTTTCTCGAGGTCGGTACGGTGCGGCAGAAGAACCAGGTCAATGCCTTGTCGAAGATCCTTTCCGACTTTGCCATCTCGGCCCTGGCCTATTTCTTCATCGGCTACTGGATCGCCTACGGCATCAACTTCCTCGAGCCGGCTGCAGTGCTTACCGAGAACCACGGTTATGGGCTGGTGAAGTTCTTCTTCCTGCTGACCTTTGCCGCGGCGATTCCGGCGATCATCTCTGGTGGCATCGCCGAACGTGCCAAGTTCGGTCCGCAGCTCTGCGCCACGGCGTTGATCGTGGCATTCGTCTATCCCTTCTTCGAAGGCATGATCTGGAACGGCAACTACGGCTTGCAGGCCTGGCTCGAAGCGCGTTTCGGCGCCGGCTTCCATGATTTCGCCGGTTCCGTGGTGGTACATGCCATGGGCGGCTGGCTGGCGTTTGGCGCCGTGTTGCTGCTTGGTCGTCGCAATGGCCGTTATCGTGACGGCAAACTGGTTGCCATGGCGCCGTCGAACATTCCGTTTCTGGCGTTGGGGTCGTGGATCCTGATCATCGGCTGGTTCGGCTTCAACGTGATGAGTGCGCAGACGCTCGAAGGTGTCAGCGGTCTGGTGGCGGTCAACTCGCTGATGGCCATGGTCGGCGGAACCGTCGCGGCGCTGCTGGTAGGGCGTAATGACCCGGGCTTTCTGCACAACGGGCCGTTGGCCGGCCTGGTGGCGATCTGCGCCGGCTCCGATCTGATGCATCCGATTGGCGCGCTGGTGACCGGCGCCGTGGCCGGTGCGCTGTTCGTCTGGGCATTCACCGCCACGCAGGTGAAGTGGAAGATCGACGATGTGCTGGGTGTCTGGCCGCTACATGGCTTGTGCGGCATCTGGGGTGGGATTGCCTGCGGTATCTTCGGGATGCAGGCTCTCGGCGGTCTGGGCGGTGTGAGCCTGGCCAGTCAGTTGATCGGTACCGCGCTGGGCGTGGCGGTGGCGTTGTTGGGTGGTTTTCTGGTGTATGGCCTGCTCAAGGTCTCGCTGGGCATTCGTCTGAGCCAGGAGGAGGAGTACAACGGTGCTGACCTGTCGATTCACAAGATCGGCGCGGTAAGCCAGGACTGAGAAGCCATGGGGCGCTGTCTGTCAGCGTCTATGGCGAATGAAATGTCGGGCGTTGGCCTGATGTCGATCTGATAAGGCGTAATACCTGCCACGGATGGCCTTTGTAGGCGCGCGCGTGGCCGCCCAGGTTGTGCGCACCGAAATGTCTTTGGTGCGCACGGCGCACCCTACGTAACTGAGCTGTCTGTCAACGTTTGCGGCGGGCAATAAAAAACCGGGCGTTGGCCCGGTTTTTCGTTTGCTTGTGGATCAGTCGCGACGACCTTCCACCGCCTTGCCGTCGACCGTGCCCTCCTTGAGCATGATCTGGTATTCCTTGCCGTCGGTTTCCACCTGATGCAGGCGAACCAGCAGGTGGCCCCAATCCTTGGCGAACCACAGAACGGTCTTGCGGGTGCTTTGCGTGGGGTCGCGTACGCGCTCGACCTTGATTGCGTCGATCAGGCCGGCCTTGGTGCGCACTACTTCTTCGCCCAGCACGCGGAAGTCATAGGTTTCGATCTCGTCACCGTCGACCACCTGATAGCTGACGCTCTTCTTGCCGGCAGCGACGTCCTGTTGCAGGGCGATCTGGTAGGTCGACTTGTCCAGCAGGCCACGGTTGAGCGGGAGGCGCACGGCGTCACCACGATCCGTACCGATCACCTGCTTTTGCTCCCAGTCGAAGTCCTGCTCGACCTTCTTGCCTTTGCCCAGGCCACTGCGGTTGAGGCGGTAGGTCAGTGGCAGCAAGACCTGGTTGTCGACGCGAAAGGTACTTTCTTCGGTGAGGCCGGCGACGAGCATCGAGGCTTCGAAGTTGAGCGTCCAGCGGCCGTCGTCCTCGCGCTTGAGGCTGCGCTCGGCGCTACCGCTGACCGGCAACTGCTTCCAGTCAGCGGTGTAGCTGGCAGAGAAGGGCTGCAGTTCATCGGCAAGGGCGGGCAGGCTGAACAGAGTCAGGGCGAGCAGCAGGGCACGACGCATAGAGTCTCCTAGGTTCGAATCGGGTGGCCGCTGGCGGGCAGCGGCTTACCATCCAGCATTGCGCCTTGAGCGCCAAGACGCAAGCGGCCTTCGGCAAACCAGCGTACGGCCAGCGGATAGATACGGTGTTCCTGCTGGTGTACGCGGCGAGCCAGGCTTTCGGCTGTGTCGTCTGCCTTCACCGGCAGCACAGCTTGTACGACCAGAGGGCCACCATCGAGTTCCTCGGTGACGAAGTGCACGCTGCAGCCGTGCTCGGCGTCGCCGGCCTCAAGAGCCCGCTGATGAGTATGCAAACCTTTGTGCTTGGGTAGCAGCGAGGGATGGATATTCAGCAGGCGGCCGTTGTAGTGCTGGACGAAGCCAGGCGTGAGGATGCGCATGAAGCCGGCGAGCAGCACCAGATCCGGCTGGTGGGCGTCGATTGCCTGGATCAGGGCTGCGTCGAATGCCTCTCTGCCACCGAACTGCTTGTGATCAAGCAGTTCGGTGGCGATGCCGGCCTGTTTCGCACGCTCCAGGCCGAAGGCATCGGCGCGGTTGCAGACCACCGCAGCGATGCGGGCCGGGTTGCCGTCGTGGGCGATGCTGTCGATCAGCGCCTGCAGATTACTGCCTGATCCGGAGATCAGGACGACGACATTGCAGGGCATCAGTGGGCTTTCAGGTTGTTCAGCTGAACCTGGGCCGCGCCTTCTGCCGCTTCGGTGATCTGGCCGATGACCCATGGCGCTTCGCCGCTGGCACGCAGGCTGGAGAGGGCGGTTTCGACCTGATCCTGAGCCACGCAGATGACCATGCCGACGCCGCAGTTCAGCACGCGGTGCATCTCGTGCTCGTCGACGTTGCCTTGTTGCTGCAGCCAGTCGAATACGGCTGGGCGCGTCCAGCTGGCCACGTCGATGACGGCCTGGGCGCCTTTGGGCAGTACGCGCGGGATGTTGTCCAGCAGACCGCCGCCAGTGATGTGGGCCATGGCCTTGACCGCGCCAGTGTCCTTGATCAGTTTGAGCAGCGGCTTGACGTAGATGCGGGTCGGCGCCATCAGCAGGTCAGCCAGAGCCTTGCCGTCCAGTTGTACTTGCTCGATGTCGGCGCCGGAGACTTCGATGATCTTGCGGATCAGCGAGTAGCCGTTGGAGTGTGGGCCGGAGGAGGGCAGGGCGATCAGGGTGTCGCCGGTGACGACCTTGGAGCCGTCGATGATCTCGGCCTTTTCCACTACGCCGACGCAGAAACCGGCCAGGTCGTAGTCTTCGCCTTCGTACATGCCCGGCATCTCGGCAGTTTCACCGCCGACCAGGGAGCAGCCTGCCAGTTCACAGCCGGCACCGATGCCGGTGACCACGGTGGCGGCCACGTCGACGTTGAGCTTGCCAGTGGCGTAGTAGTCGAGGAAGAACAGCGGCTCGGCACCGCAGACCACCAGGTCGTTGACGCACATGGCGACCAGATCCTGGCCGATGCTGTCGTGCTTGTTCAGGTTCAGCGCCAGGCGCAGCTTGGTGCCGACGCCGTCGGTGCCGGACACCAGAACCGGCTGTTTGTAGCCGGCGGGGATCTCGCACAGGGCGCCGAAGCCACCCAGGCCACCCATGACTTCCGGACGGGCAGTGCGCTTGGCGACGCCTTTGATGCGCTCGACCAGGGCCTCACCGGCATCGATGTCGACGCCTGCGTCCTTGTAGCTGATGGAGGGTTGCTTGCTCATAGATCCGGGCCTTTGAATGGGGAGTTCGTGTAGGCGCCGACGTGGCGCAGGCTCATCCAAGGAGCCCGGCGCGCGTACCGGCTGGCGAAGGCGCGCGATTTTATCAGGCTTGCCCGGTAGCGGCCACTCGCACGCGTGCGCTTCGTCGCAGGCACTGGCTCTGGTTGCCGGGGCTTGAGCGGCTGTTTAAGGTATAGGCCTTTGCGCACGGCTGCCGTGCCACTATCCCTTTGCGAGAGCCCGCCATGCGCCTGTCTGTCCGCCTGATGTTCTTCTGTCTGTCGCTGCTGAGCCTGCCGGCCCTGGCTGCGCCGGTCGCTGGTTTGTATCAGGTGCGTGAGGCCGTTGCAGATCAGCAGCCGGAAAGCCGTGATGCCGCCATGCAGAAGGCCTTGCAGACGCTGGTGCAACGTCTCACCGGGGATGCCAAGGCCTTGCAGAGTGCCGGGCTGGAGGGGCTGCGCAAGGATCCGCAGCAGATCGTCAGTCAGTATGGTTTCGAAGGCGATGCGCTGGTCGTCGAATTCGATCCAGCCAGTACCGATCGTCAGTTGCGCCAGGCCGGTCTGGCCCTCTGGGGCGCCAATCGTCCGGCCATCCTTACCTGGTGGCTCAATGAATCTCCCGAAGGCAGCCAACTGATCGGCGAAAGCCAGAGCGCAGCGGCGGGGCTGCGTGACGCCGCTCAGCATCGCGGTTTGCCCTTGCGTCTGCCGTTGGCCGATCTGAGCGAGCAACTGGTAGCCACGGGCGATGCATTGATGGCCAATGACCCGCAAGCGCTGCGAGAGGCTTCCGAACGTTACGGCGCCGATGCCTTGCTGGCAGTGCAGGCGACCGAGAGCGGCGGCAGCTGGCAGGCGACCTGGCGTTTGTGGCTGGGTGACGAACGTGAGCAGGGCAAGGCTGAGGCGGCCGATCAGGCGGCGCTGGCCGATGCGGTGATGCTGGCGGTGGCTGAGCGTCTGGCTCCGCGATTTTTGGTCAAGCCCGGCGCAGCGCAGAGCCTGACGTTGGTGATCGAAGGCGCTGATCTGGGTCGCTTCGCCGCTCTGGAGCGCCTGCTCGAGCCGTTTGCTGCACGTTTGCAGGAGATCGACGGCCAGCGTCTGGTCTATCAGGTCAGTGCCAGTCCGGAGCAACTGCGCGCGCAATTGGCGCTGGGGCAGTTGCAGGAAGTCACCGAACCGCTCGACGCCAGCGAGCCGGTAGAAAATCCAGCGAATGCCGGTGAACAGGCTCCACAGGTGAAGCCGCGCAGCGATGAGATGCGCTTCCGCTGGTAGAATTTCTGCAGGGCCAATCACAGCCCCGTTACGCGGCGCCTTCCTGGCGCCGTTTCGCATCGAGGACGCGAGCATGACCGATTCCACCCGTTGGCTATGGATGGCTGGGCTGTTTCTGCTCGGCTGGCTGTTGTACTTGTTGCATCCAATTCTGTCCCCCTTCCTGATCGGCATTCTGCTGGCCTATCTCGGCGATCCCCTGGTCGACCGCCTGGAGCGCCATCGCCTGTCGCGCACCGGCGGCGTGATCGTGGTATTCACCCTGTTCGCCCTGGTGTTGCTGATTCTGCTGCTGGTACTGGTGCCCATGCTGGGGCGGCAGTTGGTGCGCCTGTATCAGCTGGCGCCGGAAATGCTCGATTGGCTGCAGGGCACGGCTTTGCCCTGGTCGCAATCGCATCTGGGTTTGCAGGATGATCTGCTGCAGGTCGATCAGCTCAAACAGGTCTTTACCGACAACATCGGCAAGACTACCGACGTGCTCAAGGCCGTGCTGTCCCAGGCCACGTCTTCGGGGCTGGCGTTGCTCGCCTGGTTGGGCAATCTGCTGCTGATTCCGGTGGTGAGCTTTTACCTGATGCGCGACTGGGACGTGCTGGTCGAGCGCGTGCGCCGTTTGCTGCCGCGTCAGCGCGAGGGGTTGATCGTCAAACTGGCCGGCGAATGCCACGAAGTGCTCGGCGCCTTCCTGCGTGGCCAATTGCTGGTGATGCTGGCGCTCAGCATCATCTACGCCACTGGGTTGATGCTGGTGGGCCTGGAGCTGGGACTGCTGATCGGCGTGCTGGCTGGCCTGGCGAGCATCGTGCCTTATATGGGCTTCATCGTCGGTATCGGGGCGGCGCTGACTGCCGCGCTGTTCCAGTTCGGCCTCGACCCGTATCCGCTGATCGGTATCGGCGTAGTGTTCATGATCGGCCAACTGCTCGAAGGCATGGTGCTGACGCCCATGCTGGTGGGGGATCGCATCGGCCTGCACCCGGTCGCGGTGATCTTCGCGATCCTCGCGGGCGGCCAGTTGTTTGGCTTCACTGGTGTGCTGCTGGCATTGCCGGTTGCTGCCGTGATCATGGTTTTGCTGCGTCATGCTCATGATTTATATAAACTTTCCGGCCTTTACGGAGAGTCCAACAGCGGTTCCGACGAGCCGCCGAGTCCTGCATGAAACCAATCCAGCTGCCTCTGGGGGTGCGTCTGCGTGATGACGCCACCTTCGCCAACTACTACCCCGGCGCCAATGCCGCGGCTCTGGGCTACGTCGAGCGCTTGTGCGAGGCCGATGCCGGCTGGACGGAAAGCCTGATCTATCTATGGGGCGCCGAAGGCGTAGGGCGTAGCCACTTGCTGCAGGCAGCCTGCTTGCGTTTCGAGCAGCGTGGTGAGGCAGTGGTGTATCTGCCGCTCGGCGAGGTGGTGCAGCACGGCCCGGAGTTGCTCGATAACCTGGAGCTCTGTGAGCTGGTCTGCCTCGATGACCTCGATGCAGTGGCTGGACGCAGTGACTGGGAAGAAGGGCTGTTTCACCTGTTCAATCGCCTGCGTGACAGCGGCCGGCGCCTGCTGCTGGCCGGCACCATGTCGCCGCGTGAGCTGCCGATCCAGTTGCCTGACCTCAAGTCGCGCTTGACCCTGGCCCTGGTTTTCCAACTGCACGAACTGTCCGACGAGGACAAACTGCGCGCCTTGCAGTTACGCGCCTCGCGCCGTGGCCTGCAGATGAGCGATGACGTCGGGCGTTTCATCCTTACCCGTGGTGAGCGCAGCATGAGCGCGCTGTTCGAGTTGCTCGAGCGCCTCGACCAGGCTTCGTTGCAGGCCCAGCGCAAGCTGACCATTCCTTTCCTCAAGGAAACCCTGGGCTGGTAGAGGTGAGGGGCGGGCGCTGAGGTGGCCCTAGCCCTGTCGCGCTTTCCCCGGCTCGTGTTCCGCCATGAAGCGGCGAATCGCCGCCGCGCAGGCTCGTGGTTGCGTCTGCAGAACGAAGTGCGGGCCTCCCAGGCGCACTTGGCGTAGATCGTCGCAGTAATCGGCCAGGCGCTTGGCGGTCTTGGTCGTGACCAGTCGATCCTGCTGTGGCCACAGGTGCAGCGCCGGCAAGGCGAGGGGTTGCTGCGGTGCGTGCAGTGTTGCCAGGCTGGCAAGGCGAGCGCGCACCAGTGACTGATCCAGCCGGCGGATTTCCCCTTGCACAAGCCTGAGCTCTGCGTCGCTGGCCTGGTGGCCGAGACACAGGGTGCGAAGTATCCAGGGGCGTGTCGCCAGTGCCAGAGGTATGGGCAAGTGCCTGAGCAAGGCCAGAGGCGCGAAAGGGCTGGTCAGGAATGAGGCAGCGAAGATAAGGCCGCGCAAGCCTTCTGGGTTTAGCAATGCCAGGCGGTAGGCCAGCGGCCCGGAGAAAGATTCACCCAGCAGCATGAAGGGCATGTGGCCCAGCTCATGGATCAGCCTGTCGGCCAGGCTGTCGTAATCCTGCGGCCCCTGCTCCGGCAGTGGGAGCGCCTGATAGTCGATGTCCTGAAGCTCGTCGAGCAATGGCGTGAAGAGGTGGCTGCTGCCGTTCAGGCCCGGCAGCAGCACCAGGCGCATCAGACTTCCCCAGCCAACTTGCGGTCGTACTGGAAACGCCAGCGGGTGTAGAGCAGCGCGCTGCAGAACAGGCCGAAGCTGATCACCGCTTCCAGCACGCCGAACAGCGCGCGCGCCGGGTCGATGGCGGCGAGTACGCCCTGGATGAAGTAGATGTTGACCACGAAGCAGGCCCAGGCATGAGCGCGCGCGTTGCCCATCAACAAACCTGGGGCGAGCAGAACCAGCGGCAGCAGTTGGATGGCCAATACCACCGAGATGCGCGCGCCATGCAGGTCGGCGAAGACCAGGTTCCACACCAGCACCAGGCTCAGCAAGGCGATGAAGCTGAACAGGCTCAGAGCGCGGCTGAGCTTCAGTCGCGGTTGCAGCCATTCGAGGCTGGGCAATGGTTTTTTCGCTCGGGCCACGATCAGTGCTCCAGTTTGCCGGCGATTTTCGCCAGGCGTTGGCCGAGTGCGCGGCACAGGGCGGTTTCATGTTCGTCCAGTGCGCGTTTCCCGTCGCCGCCAGCATGGTGGCTGGGGCCGTAGGGGGTACCGCCGCCGCGGGTTTCGAGCAGTGCCGATTCGCTGTAGGGCAGGCCGCAGAGCAGCATGCCGTGGTGCAGCAGGGGCAGCATCATCGACAGCAGGGTGGTTTCCTGGCCACCGTGCAGGCTGGCGGTGGAGGTGAACACGCCAGCGGGCTTGCCCACCAGTTCACCGGTCAGCCACAGGTTGCTGGTGCCATCGAGGAAGTATTTCAGCGGCGCAGCCATGTTGCCGAAACGGGTCGGGCTGCCCAGCGCGAGGCCTGAGCAGTTCTTCAGGTCATCCAGGGTGGCGTACATGGCGCCGTCATCCGGCACGCTCGACGCGACGGCCTCGCATTCGCTGGACACCGCAGGCACCGTGCGCAGGCGTGCCTCCAGGCCGGCCATCTCGACGCCACGGGCAATCTGTCTGGCCATCTGCGCGGTAGCGCCGTGGCGACTGTAGTAGAGCACCAGAATATAGGGTGTGCTCATGCCAGCAGCTCCAGCACTTTTTCCGGCGGGCGACCAATCACGGCCTTGTCGCCGGCGATCAGAATCGGGCGTTCGATCAGCTTGGGATGCTTGACCATGGCCTCGATCAGTTGCGCCTCGCTCAAGCTGGCGTCGCCCAGGCCCAGTTCCTTGTACTCGTCTTCACCCGTACGCAGCAGGTCGCGGGCGGCAATGCCCAGCTTACCCAACAGGCTCTTGAGCTCGGCGGTGCTGGGGGGCGTCTCCAGATAGCGCACGACAGCTGGCTGCAGCCCACGGGCTTCGAGCAGTTCCAGGGCCCCGCGGGATTTGGAGCAGCGCGGGTTGTGATAGAGGGTCAGGTCGGTCATGGTGGCTCGCATCCGGCTTGAAGTGGCGGCTATTCTAACCGCCTGATCCATAGATGCACGCAAGCGGCTAATGGGTACCTCTAAAAACTACCTGCGTTGTCATCACTGCGTTAAAAATAAGCTCAAAATGCTCATTTACAGCTCGTAAACTCCGCTTTTTCGCTTGTTTTTGCCTTGTGCTGACGGCCTCGCCTACGTTTTTAGAGGCGCCCTAGTGCGACCTTTTCACGCGGTGCATTGTCTGAACGTTTTTGGGGCTAAGGAGAGGTCATGCGGGGGCGTTTGAAGGACTGGATGGGGTTCTGGTTTAGCCTGTATCAGCGTTTCGTGGAGAACCGTGGCGCCGGCAACGCGGCGGCGCTGACCTACACCACGCTGTTCGCTGTAGTGCCGATGATGACCGTTACCTTCGCCATGCTCTCGGCGATCCCGGCATTCAAAGGTGTGGGCGAGGACATCCAGGGATTCATCTTCCACAATTTCGTGCCGTCCACTGGCGAGACGGTGCAGGAGTATCTGCGCGAGTTCACCACCCAGGCACGACAGCTGACCTGGTTTGGCGTGGGGCTGCTGGCCGTTACCGCGTTCCTCATGCTGGTGACCATCGAGAAGACCTTCAACGTGATCTGGCGGGTGCGTCAGCCACGCCGCGGCATGTCCAGCTTCCTGCTTTACTGGGCGATTCTCAGCCTCGGGCCGCTGCTGCTCGGTGCGGGGTTCGCGGTGAGTACCTACATCGCTTCGCTGTCGCTGATCTCCGGGCCTGATGCGGTAGTCGGCGCCAAGACGCTGCTCTCTTTCGCACCGCTGTTGTCCAGCATTGCGGCGTTCACCTTGCTGTACGCGGCGGTGCCCAACACCCGTGTGCCTTTGCCGCATGCGCTACTTGGCGGGTTGTTCAGCGCCATCCTGTTCGAGGTCGCCAAGGCGTTGTTCGGCCTTTATGTGCGCCTCTTTCCCGGCTATCACCTGATCTATGGCGCCTTCGCCACGGTGCCGTTGTTCCTGGTGTGGATCTATTTGTCCTGGCTGATCGTCTTGCTTGGCGCCGAAATGGTGTATGGCCTGTCGCAGCCCCGCCACTGGCGCCGTGAGCCCATCCCCAAGGCCTTGATTCTGCTGGTTATGCTGCGCCTGTTGCTGAAGCGCCAACAGAAGGGCGAGGCGCTGCACTATGGCGACATGCAACGTGCTGGCTGGCGTTTGCCTGAGGATGAATGGAGTCAGGTGCTGGACTTCCTTGAGCGCGAACACCTGGCCTGCAAAGCCAGTGGCGGGGGCTGGGTGTTGTGCCGGGACCTGCACAATTTCTCCCTGCACCAACTGCTCGAGTGCAGCCCATGGCCGCTGCCGAGTCTGTCGCAGTTGCCGGCGCAACTCGACGAGCCCTGGTACCCGGCATTGCGCGAGGCGCTTGAGCGTTTGCAGGTCGAGAGAGAGGAGCAGTTCGGGGCCAGCCTTGCCGAATGGCTGCCGGGCAAGCGATGAGTGCGTGATCGTCAAGCCAGGTCTCGAATGCCGGATGTGCTCTGATAGAGCTGATTGGTAATCGGAGTGACAAAAAACGTCATTTTACGGCGCTGACATTCTGCGAGGTGGCCTTGGTCGGCAACCTGGCGTCAGAGAATTCGCTACATATGGACTGGCACGCTTCTGGCAATGACAGGAACGATTGCTATCGAACTGCCAGCAGGGCAGGGATCGCTAAGGAATGAAGCAGTAATGACGGGCGATAAACGAGTGATTCACCTTCATCGGCGAGACCCGCAGGAAGCGCTGGCGCGGCTCAACCGCATCACCGGTTTGCGATTCGCGCGCTGGCCGGAATCGTTGCTCGACCATGTCGCTCCCGAGAACGTGCCGCAACCTGCCGATGAGACGACTCAGCCGCCTTCGCCTTGCCCAGGCGTCTCCTCGGGCTGAAACCAGAAAACGCGACACTGCTCGGGGGTTCGATTTTCCGCGTCCGCTTCAGGCCATTGCCTGGCGATTCTCGCTGTTGGCCAGCTCGACGGCCTGAACGAAGAATTCCTCGACTACCAGACTTTGCGCCGGGACTGCCGAGCGCAGTCGTACCTGCATGTCTTCGATCTTCTGCCGTACGGGCATGCGGGCGATGCCCGAGAGCAGGATCTTGCCGTGTGCGTTGACCTTGCCGTGGTCGACATTGACTTCGCGGCGCTTGTCGCCGTCGCGATAACTGACCAGTAGCGATACCGGCAGATTGGCCAGCCCCGGCAGCTGTAACCAGGCGGCTACATTGTATTCGGCTACGCGTCCTTCGTAGGGAGTGACCAACAGGCGAGCGGCGTCGACGATGCGCGAAGGCACGGAGCCGATCAGCTTGTCTTGCGCTTGGGACATGGTGGAGTTCCGGGCTGGGTGAGACTTCAGTGCCAGGAATTATAAGCAGCCCCCAGCCAGCGAAACTGTGCGCTCGGCAGACAGCGGGCGTGACTGGGGTCGCAGTTTCGCCCAGTCGAAGCTCGTCTGCCCTAGCGCACTGCGGATATCAGGCCAGGCGTAGCGGGTGACGAGTGACCGAGGGCGTCTCCAGATTGCTCTCGGGCAGCGGCAGAATCGCCTGGTTGTGCACGCTGACCAGTTGCAGCCAGAGATTCTCGCCGTTGCTGAACTGGCCTTTGGGTAGCCACAGGCCATGGTGCCAGCCATTGCCCGGCGCCGGGGTGCTTTGCAGTACGCCCGGATGGGTTTGCGCGTTTGGCGCGCGCCGCAGCCAGACCGGGCGTGGCAGGCCCTTGAGATAGCGCAGGCCCAGGTGCAGACCCTCGCTGCCGAGATGACGCCAGCACACCAGGGCGAGCGTCGGCGTGCTATTGGTCAACAGCAGTACCAATTGTCCGACTTGCAGCAGACTTCCTTCGTTGGTATTGCACAGCAGCCTTGCGCCGCCGGGGCTGGCGTCGAGAATCTGGGCTTCGGTACGTTGCGGCAGTTTGTCCAGCAACTGCGCGTGAATCGCCGACAGGCCGACGACAAGGTCGCACTGTCCCGCGAATTCGGCGCGCTCGTGGCGACGTTGCTGGCGGCCCAGCCAGTGCTGACGTACGCGTTCGAGGAGCTGGCGCTCCTGCGGGCTCTGGAGGGGAGCGGGCTCATGCAGGGCGATCAGCAGGGCGCCGAGCTCGAAGCGCCGCAGATTGGCCGGTTCGCCTTTGATGTTCTGATCTAACGTCAGGCAGGCCTGGGATTCGCTGAGATCGACCACGGGGCCTGCGCTGTCGTCTTCTTCATCCCAGGCCTGCAATCGTGCCAGGTCGGCGAGTGGCGCAAGGGCGCTGAACAGGGTCATGCATTCGCCTTCGGCGAGATGGAAGGGGTTGCTCAGGGCCAGGAGCAGCATCTGCTGGTAGAGGCCTCGCAGCGTGCTTGCCGGCTTCGGTTGGAAGGCCGCTGCGACGGGTTCGTCCAGGCATTGCTGGTGTTCGCCGATCCAGTAAAGCAGATGGCTGTCGCGCCAAAGAGTTGCCGGAGGCTCCTGATACAGCTGGTAATGACGCAGCAACTGCTGCGCGAGAAAATGCTGGGCCATGTACAGGCACCAGGCCAGGTGCGGAAGCGACGGCTGGCGGCCCTGGAGAATCTGCAGCAGCAGCCGCTTGAAGCCGATCGCCAGTTCGCCGCACAGGCGCACGAACAAGGTGCAGGGGACATGGGTGTGATTCACCAGCGCGGCGTAGTGGCGATACTCGTCACTGAAGTTTTGCAGCGCTCGCTGTCTTTCCAGTAAGGTCAGGCCACTGCGATTGAGCGTGAACAACAGGCCGAGTACTTGCTGCAGGCCGTTGTCGAGCTCCAGATGGCGTGCGCTGGCTAGCCGTTCGACGATTTCCGCCGGCGATACACTGCTGTCCTCGCGGATGTCCGGTACTTCCAGGCGCAGGGCATCCAGCGTCATATCAACCCCGAGTGGACGAGGATCGAATACATGGGCTTACGGCTCCGGATTGTCGGCAAGGCTGTCTTGGGTATCTGCGCCGCCTTATTGCTGGCGGCATGTGCCGAGGATTTCGGCCCTGATCAGCATGGACGAAAGGTAACGGCTGACAGCCTGGATGGCCAGTGGCTAGTCATTAATTATTGGGCTGAGTGGTGCGCGCCTTGTCGTACTGAAATTCCCGAGCTAAACGCCCTGGAAGAAGAGCTGCAGAAACACTCGGCTCGGGTGATCGGGGTGAACTTCGACGCATTGCAGGGCGAGGATCTCAAGCGGGCTGCGGATAGCTTCAAGATCCGTTTCACTGTTCTCGCGCAAGACCCTGCGGCGCGTTTCGGGCTGCCGCACAACGACGTGCTGCCGGTGACCTACATCGTCGATGACAAGGGCCGTATGCGTGAACGCCTGGTCGGCGAGCAGACCGCCACTGGCGTGCTCGCCCACTTGCAGCGCCTGCGCGGCGAATAGAGGTGTGTAGGGGGCGCCGTGCGCACCACGGCCTGCTCGGTACGTACTACTTGGGTGGCCCCGCAATCTCTAAGCGTCGCTGATGCTTACCAGCCCGGCACCCCGCTCATGTTGGGCAGGTGGTGGGCGATGCCCTTGTGGCAGTCGATGCAAGTGGCTTCGCCACTGGCCAGTGCGCTGGAGTGCATCTGCCGGGCTCGCTGGCTCTGCTTGGTGAAGTCCATGTAGTCGAAGTTGTGGCAGTTGCGGCATTCCAGCGAGTCGTTGGCCTTGAGCCGAGCCCATTCATGCTCGGCCAGCTCGCGGCGTTTCTCGAGGAATTTCTCGCGTGTGTTGATGGTGCCGAAGATCTTGCCCCAGACCTCCTTCGAGGCCTGCATCTTGCGCGCGATCTTGTCCGTCCACTGATGCGGTACATGACAGTCAGGGCAGGTGGCGCGTACCCCGGAACGATTGCTGTAGTGGATGGTGTCCTGCAACTCGACGAACACGTTGTCGCGCATTTCGTGGCAGGAAATACAAAATTGCTCGGTGTTGGTCGCTTCCAGTGCGGTATTGAAGCCGCCCCAGAAGATGATCCCGGCGATGAATCCGCCCAGGCTGAGAAAGCCCAGGCTGTAATGCACGCTCGGTCGACGCAGGATGCCCCAGTAATCCTTGAGCAGGGTCAGTAGTGACTTCATGGGGCCACCTCAGGGCTTCGCCGCGCCGGCGGCTTCGTCTTCGAGCAGGTGATCGATGTTGCGAAAATCATTGCCTATCAGCGGCTTCACCTCCTGCTGGGTCACGTGGCACTGGGTGCAGAAGTAGCGCCGTGGAGATACCGCGGCCAGCGCCTGGCCGTCACGATCCATGTAGTGCGTGATGCTGATCATCGGCGCCTGGCTGCGTGCGCTGCCGGCACGGCTGTGGCAGCTCAGGCACTTGTTGCCGTTGGCGTCGACCTGATAGCCGCGAATGCTGTGCGGGATGGTCGGCGGCTGTTCCGGGTAATTGCGTTCGCGCTTGATGTCCTTGTTCTCTTCATTACCGAGCACGGGGGCCGGGAATTCCTGAGTGATGGTGCCGCCGGGGCGACGACCATCTGGCGCAGGGGCATCGAGGGGGTAGTTCAATTCGCTGGCAACGGCCATACCGAAGGCACAGACGAGCAGCAGGGGCAGAAAACGCAGGCTCATGACAGTGCTCCTCAGGCCAGGCTGATCAGTTCGATCTTCACCGCACATTTCTTGTAGTCGGTCTGTTTGGAGATCGGGTCGGTGGCGTCCAGCGTGACCTTGTTGATCAGTTTGTTGGCATCGAAGAACGGCACGAAAACCAGGCCGCGCGGTGGCTTGTTACGGCCGCGGGTCTCGATGCGTGCACGCATTTCGCCGCGCCGGCTGATCACCTTGACCTCGCTGCCGCGCCGGGCCTTGAGTGCCTTGGCATCTTCCGGATGCATGTACACCAGTGCGTCGGGCACTGCACGGTGCAACTCCTCGACGCGTTGGGTCATGCTGCCGGTGTGCCAGTGCTCCAGCACTCGGCCGGTGCTGAGCCAGAAGGGATAATCGTCGTCAGGTGCTTCGGCTGCCGGTTCGTAGGGCAAGGCGAAGATCAGCGCACGTTTGTCCGGGTAACCGTAGAACTGTACGCCGCTGCCTTTTTCCACGTAAGGATCGAGGCCTTCGCGATAGCGCCAGCGCGTCTCCTGTCCATCCACTACCGGCCAGCGCAGACCGCGGGCAGAGTGGTAGCTGTCGAAGGGAGCCAGATCGTGGGCATGGCCACGGCCGAACTGGGCGTATTCCTCGAACAGGCCTTTCTGCAGATAAAAGCCGAAGGCCTTTGCTTCGTCGTTGGAGTAGCCGGCCTCGATCTGCTCGACGGGAAACTGGTCGACCTGGCCGTTGGTGAACAGCACCTGATAGAGCGTCTTGCCCTTGTGCTGGGGCGACTTGGCCAGCAGTTCGGCAGGCCAGACTTCATCGGTGGTGAAGCGCTTGGAGAATTCCACCAGTTGCCACAGGTCGGACTTGGCCTCGCCTGGGGCATGCACCAGTTGGTGCCAGAACTGCGTGCGGCGCTCGGCGTTGCCGTAGGCACCTTCCTTTTCCACCCACATGGCGCTGGGCAGGATCAGGTCGGCAGCCTGGGCGGAAACCGTCGGGTAAACGTCGGAGACGATGACGAATGCTCCCGGGTTGCGCCAGCCCGGCAGAACCTCCTGCATGATGTTGGGGCCAGCCTGCATGTTGTTGCTGACCTGGGTCCAGTAGACCTTGAGCACGCCGTCCTTGAGCTTGCGGCTCTGCTCCACGGCATGGAAACCGGGTTTTTCCTGAATGGTGCCGGCCGGCAGTTTCCAGATTTTCTCGGCAGTGGCCCGGTGTTTTGGGTTGGTCACCACCATGTCGGCTGGCAGACGATGGGAGAAGGTGCCGACTTCGCGCGCGGTGCCGCAGGCCGATGGTTGGCCGGTCAGCGAGAAAGGGCTGTTGCCCGGCTCGCTGATCTTGCCAGTCAGCAAATGGATGTTGTAGATCAGGTTGTTGGCCCACACACCGCGGGTGTGCTGGTTGAAACCCATGGTCCAGAACGACACCACCTTGCGTTTCGGGTCGGCGTACAACTCGGCCAGCGACTTGAGGCGCTCGGCTGGCACGCCGCTTTCCTTGGCGGTGCGCTCCAGGGTGTAGGGTTTGACGAAGGCCGCGAAGTCCTCGAACGACATGTCGCTCCAGGTATTGGCCTTGCTGGCGTTCTTGGCCTGCATTTCCAGCGGGTTGTCGGCGCGCAGGCCGTAACCGATGTCGTCGGTGCCCTTGGCGAACTTGGTGTGCTTGCTGACGAATGCCTTGTTCACCGCGCCGGTTTCAATGATGTGGTTGGCGATGTAGTTGAGGATCAGCAGATCGGTCTGCGGTTTGAACACCATGGGAATGTCGGCCAGATCGAAGCTGCGGTGCTCGAAGGTGGACAGCACCGCGACCTTGGTATTCGGCTGGCTGAGGCGGCGGTCGGTGACCCGGCTCCAGAGAATCGGATGCATCTCG
Source organism: Pseudomonas mendocina (assembly GCF_003008615.1). NCBI lineage: Bacteria > Pseudomonadati > Pseudomonadota > Gammaproteobacteria > Pseudomonadales > Pseudomonadaceae > Ectopseudomonas > Ectopseudomonas mendocina. The sequence goes on along the minus strand of NZ_CP027657.1, from coordinate 234,949 downwards.
GCCATGTTCGAGCCCCACAGCACGAAAGCGTCGGCGGCTTCGATGTCGTCGTAGCAACCCATCGGCTCGTCCATGCCGAAAGTGCGCATGAATCCCATCACGGCAGAGGCCATGCAGTGGCGTGCATTGGGGTCGATGTTGTTGGAGCGAAAACCGGCCTTCATCAGTTTGTTGGCGGCGTAGCCTTCCCACACTGTCCACTGGCCGGAGCCGAACATGCCGACAGCCTCGGGGCCGTGCTCACGCAATGCCTCCTTGGTCTTCTGCTCCATGATGTCGAAGGCCTGTTCCCAACTCACCGGCTGGAACTCGCCCTGCTTGTCGTACACGCCGTTCTTCATGCGCAACAGGGGTTGGTTGAGGCGGTCGACGCCATACATGATCTTCGACAGGAAGTAGCCCTTGACGCAGTTCAGGCCGCGATTGACCTCTGCCTTGACGTCGCCGTGGGTCGCCACCACGCGGTTGTCGCGGGTCGCCACCATCACGCTGCAGCCGGTACCGCAGAAACGGCAGGGCGCCTTGTTCCAGTCCAGGCGGGTCATGTCCGCTTCGGTGATCAGGTTGCTGGCGGCACTGATGAAGGGCAAACCGGCGGCGGCTGCGGCGATGGCAGCGGCGTTGGCTTTGGCAAAGTCACGGCGGGAAAGCTTCACTCTGATTCTCCCTCTAGGGTGAGGAGTTCGTGGTAGACCAACGCAGTGTTGAGAACGCCCGGCAGGCTGTTGATCTGATCGATTCTTTCGAGGATGTGGCGCTCATGCTGGGTTTCCAGGACCACCACCAGCTTGCCTTGAGGGCTCTCCTGGTGAAGTTCCAGGCCATCGAGCTGGCGCAGATTGGTTTTGACTGCGTCGAGCAGTTCAGGGCGGATGTGGATCAGCAGGCTGGCTATATGCACGGTTTCTTCGGCCATCTTGCGTGGCTCCATTGTTTTATGTGGGCGTCAGTGGGGCGGGCCGGGGGGACCCAAAAGCATCTGCATGAACCAGATGAAAAATCCGTAGCCACCCACCAGGGCGATCGAGAGAAGGGGAAAGAGGCAGACGACGAGGAAAACGAACAGGCGGGTTTCCTTGCCTTTCGACGCGCGGCGTTCAGGCGTGTTGTCCATGCGCTTGGCTCCGTTTCATTCAACGTTCAGGCTAGACCTTAGTTTTATTAAGGGCAAAGCGTGTTGAGCTGGGTCAGGGTTGGGTTACTTCAATGATGGTGTGGCGCGAGATCGACAGATCGATAGCGTGCTAATATTTGTGCCGTTACCTGCACCATGTCCCGTGAGTTCCGTTCCTGATGTCCGCTTCCCATCTCACCCGCGGCAGTGCCGCCTATCGGCGTGCCACTCTGGCGCTGTTCTGCGCCGGTTTCGCTACCTTTGCCATGCTCTATTGCGTGCAGCCACTGCTGCCGCTGCTGGCGGCGCATTTTCGCGTTTCCGCGGCCAGTAGCAGCCTGGCGCTATCTTTGACGACCCTGAGCCTGGCGCTGTGCCTGCTGGTATCCGGCGCGCTGGCGGAGAGTTGGGGGCGCAAGCCGGTGATGGCGGCGGCGCTGGGGCTGGCGGCGATGCTGGGTATCGCCTGCGCATTGGTGGAGGAGTGGGGCAGTTTGCTGATTCTGCGGGCGCTGCTCGGGCTGGCGTTGAGTGGGCTACCGGCATTGGCCATGGCCTACGTGGGCGAGGAGTTCGATCCCGAAGCGTTGCCGGCAGCCATGGGGCTGTATATCGGCGGCACGGCGCTGGGCGGCTTGCTCGGTCGTCTGCTGGCGGGCCTGCTCAGCGATCTTGGCGGATGGCCATGGGCCTTGGGAGGGATCGCCGGACTCGGTCTGCTGGCGCTTGGGCTGTTTCTCTGGCTGTTGCCGCCGTCACGCCATTTCACTGCTCAACCGCTGTCGCTGCGCGGGTTACTGCGCAATTTCGTTCTGCACTTGGGTAACCCGCATTTGCGGGTGTTGTTCGCCCTGGCTTTCCTGTTGATGGGCGGCTTCGTTGCCTTGTTCAACTATGTGGGGTTTCGCCTGGCCGCCGAGCCTTTCAATCTCTCGGCCACGGTGATCGGTCTGCTGTTCACCGTTTACCTGCTGGGCATCTTCAGTGCGGGTTGGGCCGGGCGCCTGGTACCGCGCTTCGGCGCGCGGCAGGTTCTGCATGGCGGCATAGGCCTGATGTTGCTGGGGGTGGCGCTTTGTGCCACTCCTTGGTTGAGTTCGGCGGTGGTCGGGCTGGCACTGTTCACTCTGGGTTTCTTCGCCGCGCATGCGGTCGCCAGCGGTCAGGTCGGGGCTCACGCGCAGGGGGCCAAGGCACAGGCTTCGGCGCTTTATCTGTGCGCTTATTACCTGGGTTCCAGCCTGGTTGGCTATGTCGGTGGGTATGTCTGGGAGCATGTCGGTTGGTGGGCATTGCTCGCCGTCCTGGCGTCATTGTTCATGCTCGCTGCGGCTTTGGTGCGGCGTTTGTAGCTGTTTGCCGCTCGTTCAGTGCAGGTTCAAGGAGGGTTCAGCGGCGATTCAGTACTCTTCCTGCAGACTCGTTGTCGAGTTGATCACAACCGAAACGAGAGGAACGATTCGATGAAAGCCACCCTGAACCGTATTGCATTCGCTACCTGCCTGGCCCTCGGCGCTACTGCTGCTCAGGCCAATGACAACTTCGTCGGCCTGACCTGGGGCCAGACCGACAACAACATCCAGAAGTCCAATGCGCTGAATGCCAACCTGGGCAATCCCAAGCTGGACAAGGTAATCAATGGCACCGGTACCTGGGGCGTGCGTGCGGGCCAGAAGACTGCTGATGGGCGTTATTACGCGACCTACGAGCACGTTTCCGACAGTAATAATGGCTACAAGCTGCGCCAGCAGAACCTGCTTGGCAGCTATGACATGTTCGTACCGCTCGGTGACAACAACACCAAGCTGTTCGGTGGTGTGACTGCGGGCCTGGTCAAGCTGGAACAGAACAGCCGTGGTTTCTCGCGTGACAGCAACGTTGGCTACGCGGCAGGCCTGCAGGCCGGTATCCTGCAGGAACTGAACAGCAACACGTCGATCGAAGCCGGCTATCGTTATCTGCGTACCAATGCCAGCACAGAAATGGCGCCGCATGGCGAGGGCAAGGCCGGGTCGCTGGATCTGCACAGCACCTCGCAGCTCTACCTTGGTGCCAACTTCGCCTTCTGACGGAGGCTTCGTTTCACCTGGCCGGGCATCAGTCCGTGTGAAAACGTAGTGAGCGAAGGTCAGGCAAGGCGCAACGACCAGCGGGAGTAACAACCCAAGGTTGGCCCGAAGGGTAAGCGCCAGCGAGTCAAAACCGGCGAAGAGGGCGCAGTTTACGAGTTGTAAATGAGCACTCTGAGCCGGTTTTTAACGCAGCATGGCCGAGCGCAGTAGTTTTCACGCCGACTGATTTGCTCGGCCTTCGTACAACTGAGAGAAGGGGGAGTGTCATGAAATTGTTGGTGGTGGAGGATGAGGCGCTGCTGCGTCACCATCTGTTCACTCGCCTCAGTGAGAACGGGCATGTGGTGGACGCTGTGCGAACCGCCGAAGAGGCGCTGTATCGGGCCGAGTCGTTCAATCATGACCTGGCTCTGGTCGACCTCGGTCTGCCGGGCATGAGCGGCATCGATCTGATCCGTGAGCTGCGTAGCCAGGACAAGAACTTCCCGATCCTGATTCTCACCGCGCGGGGCAACTGGCAGGACAAGGTCGAAGGGCTTTCCTGCGGTGCTGACGATTACGTGGTCAAGCCGTTCCAGTTCGAGGAACTGGAGGCGCGCCTGAATGCCTTGTTGCGGCGATCTTCCGGGTTCACCAAGTCGACCATCGAGGCCGGCAATCTGGTGCTCGATCTCAATCGCAAACAGGCGACCGTCGATGAGCAGTCGCTGCAGCTCACTGCATACGAATACCGAATTCTCGAATACCTCATGCTCCATCACCAGCAGGTGGTGGCCAAGGAGCGGCTGATGGAGCAGCTCTATCCGGGTGATGATGAGCGTGACCCCAATGTCATCGAGGTGCTGGTCGGCCGCCTGCGGCGCAAACTGGAGACCGTACTGAACGACAAGCCGATCGAAACCGTGCGTGGCCAGGGCTACATATTCAACGAGCGCTGCAAGTGAGGCGAGCGCGCGCCGTTCTGCGCAAGCTGCGGATTCGCCTCGGTTCGCTGCGTCTACGCCTGATGCTGGCCAGCGCAGCGCTGGCGATGCTGTTCATGTTGTTGCTGATGCCGGTGCTGCAGGGCGTGTTTCTCATGGCCCTGGAGCAGACGGTGGAAAAGCGCCTGGCCTCCGATGCTGCTGCCCTGATTTCGGCCGCGCGCATTCATGATGGCCAGCTGCATATGCCGGACAAGATGCCGGACGAGGAATTCGACAACCTCGACTCGCACTTGCTGGGTTTTATCTTCGATCGCGAGGGCAAGCTGATCTGGCGCTCGCGCTCCTCCATCGATGAGTTGGTGCGCTACCTGCCGCGCTACGATGGCCGCGGCCACGAGTTCGTGCGCATCCGTGACGAGAATGGCCAGGAGTATTTCGTCTACGACATCGAGGTCGATCTGGTGCGCGGCGACAAGACGGCCTTGAGCATCGTCACCATGCAGCCGACCCGCGAATACCAGACGCTGTTCGACGGTTTTGCCTGGCAATTGCGCCTGTGGCTGGGGATCGCGCTGCTGGTTCTGCTCGGCCTGCTCTGGTTCGGACTGACCTGGGGGTTTCGCAGCCTGCGAGGGCTCAGCGACGAGCTCGATGGTGTGGAGGCGGGAACCCGCCAGCGCCTCAGTGATGATCACCCGCGCGAGCTGCTGCGCCTGACCAATTCGTTGAACCGCCTGCTCGACAGTGAACGTCGTCAGCGCGAGCGTTATCGCGATTCTCTGGAGGACCTCGCCCATAGCCTGAAGACGCCGCTCAGCGTGCTGCAGGGCATGGGGGAAACCCTGGCGGTGCAACCGGAGAACCGGGAGCAGGCGCAGCTGATGCAGGCGCAGATCGAGCGCATGAGCCAGCAGGTCGGCTATCAGCTGCAGCGTGCCAGCCTGCGTCGTAGCGGCCTGGTGCGCCACCGTGAACGGGTGTGGCCGCTGCTCGATGGCCTGTGTCGCTCGCTGGACAAGGTCTACCGCGACAAGCGCGTGGAAGCGACGCTGGATGTACCCGAGCATAGCCAGATCACCATGGAGCGCGGCGCGCTGATGGAACTGCTCGGTAACCTGCTGGAGAACGCCTACCGGCTATGTCTGCATCGTGTGCACATTCGCCTGGAGCCGCTGGCCGGTGGCTGCCTGATCACCATCGAGGACGATGGGCCTGGTGTGCCGCCGGATCAACGTGCGCGCGTGCTGCAGCGCGGCGAACGCCTGGATGCGCAGAATCCGGGGCAGGGTATCGGCCTGGCGGTGGTCGAGGACATCGTCGAGAGCTACGACGGTGAGCTGAGCCTGGAAGAGTCGGAGTTGGGCGGGGCGTGTTTCCGGGTGCGTTTGTACGATTGAGGCTGTAGGGCGCGCCGCGCGCACCGCTGTTTTCCACGGTGCGCATGGCGCAGCCTACCTTTGCCTTGTCGTCGTGCTCAGAGCTGCGTCGCGAAACGCTCCACGGCCTTGACCACGCGCTGCGCGCCATCTTGGATTTCTTCGATGACCTGACCGGCCTGGGCGGACAGTTCCAGGCCAAGTTCGGCCTGGCTCTTGCCGCGGTCGATGATCTCCACGGCGCGTTCGGCGAGTTGCTGGTTCTGCTCGACCACACTGGTGATTTCCACGGTAGCGGCGCTGGTGCGCGAGGCCAGTTGGCGAACTTCGTCGGCGACCACGGCGAAGCCGCGGCCCTGCTCGCCGGCGCGCGCCGCCTCGATGGCCGCATTGAGTGCCAGCAGGTTGGTCTGTTCGGCAATGCTGCTGATGTTCTTGACGATGGAGCCGATCAGTTGGGACTGCTTGTCCAGCGCTTCGATGCCTTGCGCGGCTTCCTGCATGCGGTTGGCCAGTTCATGCATGGCGTTGAGCATCTGCTGCACCACGGCGGCGCCATTTCGCGCGCTGCTATCGGTGCCTTTAGAGGTGTCGAAGGCGATACCAGCCGCTTCGGCCACTTCCGCCTCACGCATGACCTGATCGGTGATCACGGTGGCGAACTTGACCACCTTGTACAGCCGGTTGTTGGCATCGGTAATGGGGTTGTAGGAGGCTTCCAGCCAGACATCGCGACCGAGGCTGTCCACGCGCTTGAAGCGGTCGACGACGAATTCGCCACGGCGCAGCTTGTCCCAGAACGCTTTGTATTGCGGTGACTTGGCCTCAGCCGGATCGCAGAAGATGTTGTGATGCTTGCCTTGAACTTGCGCCAGGGTGTAGCCCATCGCGTCGAGGAAGGGCTTGTTGGCGGTAAGCACCACGCCATCGAGGTTGAACTCGATCACGGCGGTGGAACGCTGCAATGCCTTGATCAGGTTCTCGTGCTCGCGCGAGGACTCGATGGTACGAGTCAGGTCGCTGGCAAACAGCGAGAACTGCTTGATTCGTCCCTGGCTGTCGCGAATAGGTTGCAGGATCGAGCGCAACCACGCCTCTTCACCATTGCCACGCTTGAGGCGAATGACGCCAGCCAGGTGCTCGCCACGTTCCAGGGCATGGCGGACACGGTGATGGAAGTCCAGATTGCGCACGTGATCGGGAATCATCTCCAGCAGGTTCCGGCCGTGCAGTTGTTCGGCACGGTAGAGCATTTCCTGCTCGAAGTTGCGGTTGACCGATTCGATGCGACCCTGTGGATCCAGATACAGGGCGAGCATTTCCTCGTTCAGGCTGGAACGTACCTGTTCGATGGACGCCAGTTCTTCACGCAGGGCTTGCAGCTCTTGTTTCAGGCGGGTGGCGAACATCGCTGGGATTCTCTGGATTGGGCTGGGAGTTATGTCGGCCTTGCCTGGCGATTGTTTAAGACAAAATCCATTGAATGTCCGGGTGATTGTTGCGATTTATGGCAGCTTCGCCAGGGCCTTTCTCAGCCTTCCTGGGCTCGATAGGCGCCTGGCGTCAGTCCTGTCCATTTCTTGAAGGCGCGGTGGAAAGCCGAAGGTTCGGAGAAACCGAGTTGCTCGGCGATGTCCTGGATCGCCAGTTCATCTCGGCCCAGGTGATAGATGGCCAAGTCGCGCCGCAGATGATCCTTGAGCTCCTGGAAGCTGGTGCCTTCTTCGCGCAAATGGCGACGCAGCGTTTGTGGGCTGGTGTGCAGGTGTTGGGCGACGTGTTCCAGGTCGGCCCAGGTGCGACAGTCCCGGCCCAGCAGGCGGCGGATCTGGCTGGTCAGGCTGTCGCCGCCATCTGGGCGTGCCAGCAGATCGGCGGGGGAATGTTGGAGAAACTGCTTGAGCGTACGTTCGTCCTGCAGCAGTGGCATGCTCAGGTAGCGGGCATGGAACAGCAGGCTGGTCTGTCCGGCGGAGAACCGCCGGCTACTGGGGAACAGCAGTTCGTACTCGGCGGCGTGCTCCGGTTCGGGGTAGGCGAAGGTGGCCTCTTCCAGGCGAATGCGCTGGCCGATCAGCCAACTGCCGAGGCGGTGCCAGATCACCAGCAGGCTTTCCACCAGGAAGTGATCCGGATCCCACAGGGTGCTGTCGTCGACGCTCAGCCGCGCCCAGTCGCCTTCACGCTGCAGGCGGATCACCGGTGCGTCCGGGAACAGGCCGTAGAACAGCGCGCCGCGGCTCAGCGCCTTTTCCAGGCTGCGGCAGTGGATGATGGCGTGCCCCATCATGGCGAAGGTGCCGCGTCGGCTCGGCTGGCGCCCGAAGCCCAGGTACTCGTCATCCAGTGCTTCCCAGAGCAACTGCATCAGCCGAGCGAACTGCTCGGGGGCAATGCGTGCGCGGGGTTCCTGAAGGATCGCCGGCTGGATGCCGGCGCCGCGCAGAATGCCCTCGCAGGCCAGGTTCTGGCGCTGGGCGCCGCGCAGAGCGGCGCGGACGAAATGGCTGGCGATGGTGCGTTCGCGCATGGGCAGGCCCGTCGAGGTGGTCGCCGATGGTAGCCAGAGCAGCCTGCACCCAACAAGTCACCTGCATGACCCGTGTGCGGATGGATATCCGCCAGGCCCTGGCATCTGGTCGTGCGGAAAACCGCCACAGATGAAATTATTGCTTGGCTATCTAAATATATAAATTATTGTTTTTATTGGTTTTTTTATATTTTTTCGGAGTGGCATGCGGCTTGCGATAAGGCGAGCAAGGCTGCGGTTCACGCGCCTCGACAATAAACCCCTCCAGATGGAGGGAACATGCTTACAAAAGGGCTACGCAGTATCGGAAGGATGCACTGCGTGGTCACTGAGGAACTGCCATGACGACCGACGTTATCCGTCAACCGTTCTACAAAATGCTCTACGTACAGGTTCTGGTCGCAATCACCATCGGCATCCTGCTCGGCCACTTCTACCCGGAAACCGGTGTAGCGCTGAAGCCGCTCGGCGATGGTTTCGTCAAGCTGATCAAGATGGTCATTGCCCCGATCATCTTCTGCACCGTGGTCAGCGGCATCGCGGGCATGCAGGACATGAAAGCGGTTGGTAAAACCGGTGGTTATGCACTGCTGTACTTCGAAATCGTGTCCACCATCGCCCTGATCATCGGTCTGATCGTGGTCAACGTGGTGCAGCCAGGCGCTGGCATGCATATCGATCCGAGCACCCTGGACGCCAGCAAGATCGCAGCCTATGCCCAGGCAGGCGAGGCGCAGAGCACCATCGGCTTCCTGCTCAACGTGATCCCGTCCACTGTGGTCGGCGCCTTCGCCAATGGCGACATCCTGCAGGTGCTGTTCTTCTCGGTACTGTTCGCCTTCGCCCTGCAGCGCATGGGTGATTTCGGCAAGCCGGTGCTGGAGTTCATCGACCGCATCGCTCACGTGATGTTCGGCATCATCAACATGATCATGAAGCTGGCGCCCATCGGTGCCTTCGGTGCCATGGCCTTCACCATCGGTCAGTACGGTGTCGGCTCGCTGGTGCAGCTCGGTCAGTTGATGATCTGCTTCTACATCACCTGCGTGTTCTTCGTGCTGGTGGTGCTCGGCGGTATCGCCCGTGCCCACGGTTTCAGCGTCGTGCGCCTGATCCGTTACATCCGTGAAGAGCTGATGATCGTGCTCGGCACCTCGTCGTCCGAATCGGCACTGCCGCGCATGCTGACCAAGATGGAGAAGCTGGGCGCGAAGAAATCCGTGGTCGGCCTGGTGATCCCCACCGGTTACTCCTTCAACCTCGACGGTACGTCCATCTACCTGACCATGGCTGCGGTATTCATCGCCCAGGCCACCGATACGCCGATGGACATCGGCCACCAGATCACCCTGCTGCTGGTGCTGCTGGTCGCTTCCAAAGGTGCTGCAGGCGTGACCGGTAGCGGTTTCATCGTTCTTGCCGCGACCTTGTCTGCCGTTGGCCATCTGCCGGTTGCCGGCCTGGCGCTGATCCTCGGTATCGACCGCTTCATGTCCGAAGCCCGTGCGCTGACCAACCTGATCGGTAACGGCGTGGCCACCATCGTGGTTGCCAAGTGGTGCAAGGAGCTGGACGAAGACACCCTGCAGCGCGAGCTGGCATCCGGTGGCAAGCCTGAGGTTGCCGCTGCTCCGGCCAATCGCGAACTGGTCTGACGTACTGCTCCTGCCACGCACAGGAGTCACCTTCGGCCCGCCTTCATGGCGGGCTTTTTTTGGCCCGGCGTTACGTGACCGAATGGGTCAACCCGGCTGAGCGCATGGGTCATTGAGCAGGGCGAGGCGGCGCACCTAACCTTCGTGCAATAACAAGCAGCGGAGGAACCGCACCATGCAGCGCAACCATTTCGATACCGAGCACAACCTGTTTCGCGACGCGTTCGCCGCCTTCCTGAGCAAGGAGGTAGTACCGCATCAGGAGGCCTGGGAGGAAGCGGGCGTGGTGGATCGCAGCGTCTGGCGCAAGGCTGGCGAGATGGGTTTCCTGCTGCCCTGGGCGGATGAGGAGTACGGCGGCGCCGGGCTCAAGGACTTTCGCTACGAACAGATCATGTGCGAGGAGCTGGCGCGCATCAACGAGCCGGGATTCATGCTGCCGCTGCACTCGGCGCTGTGCGGCCCTTATATCGCCGAGTACGGCAATGCCGAGCAGAAGGCGCGTTTCATGCCGGGCATCATCAGCGGCGAGACCATCCTCGCCGTGGCCATGACCGAGCCTTCGGCTGGCTCCGACCTGGCCGGCATGCGCACCACCGCCGTGGACAAGGGTGATCACTGGCTGCTCAACGGCTCCAAGGTATTCATCTCCAACGGCTACCTGGCCGATGTGGTGATCGTCGCGGCCAAGACCGACCCGGCCAACAAGCACGCCATGGGCCTGTTCCTGGTGGAGCGTGATATGCCCGGCTTCGAGCGCGGCAAGAAACTGAAGAAGCTCGGCATGCACAGCCAGGACACCGCCGAGCTGTTCTTCAATGACGTCAGGGTGCCCAAGGAAAACCTGCTGGGCGATGCCAAGGGCGGTTTCTTCTACCTGATGAACATGCTCGCCCAGGAGCGCCTGACCAACGCCTGTGGTGCGGTGGCCGGGGCAGAGGCCGCGTTGCAGACCACCATCGAGTACGTGAAGGAGCGCCAGGCGTTTGGCCGTCCGGTATCGCACTTCCAGAACACCCGCTTCAAGCTGGCGGAAATGCGTACGCAGGTCGACGTGGCGCAGGTGTTCACCGACCGCTGCGTGATGGATCACAACCAGAAGAAGCTCACGCCAGAGGTGGCCGCCGAGGCCAAGCTGTTCACCACCGAACTGCTCGGCAAGGTGGTGGATGAGGGCGTTCAGCTACACGGCGGCTGGGGCTACATGTGGGAATACCCGATCTGCAAGATGTACGCGAACGCGCGCATCCAGCGCATCTTTGCCGGTACTTCGGAAATCATGAAGGAGATCATCAGCCGAGGGATGAAGCTGTAGGATCGTGCAGGCTTCATCCGTAGGGCGGGTTGCACCCGCCCTACGGGCAGCTACCTATAACAAAAACCAAGGTCAGCGCGATGAGTCAATCCCTGCAACTGCCTCTCGAACGTTTCAACCATTGGCTGGATCGGCAGCCCGATGCCATCTGGCTGCGCCAGCCTGTAGAGGGCGTCTGGTATGACTACAGCTGGCGTCAGGTCGATGACCAGGCGCGTCGGCTGGCCAGCGCGTTACTGGCGCTGGGCTGCGTGCCGGGTGAGCGCGTGGCCCTGTTGGCGAAGAACTGTGCCGAATGGTTCATCAGTGACCTGGCGATCCAGCATGCCGGGTTGATCAGCGTGCCGCTGTATCCGCTGCAGGCGCCGGAGCAGATCGCCTACGTGCTGGAGCACGCCGGCTGCAAGGTCATACTGGTGGGCAAATTGGACGAGCCGGACAAACTGGCGACCGGTATCGCGCCGCATATCACCCGCATTGCCATGCCGTATCCGACCATGCCTGCCGAGCATCAATGGCAGGCCTTGCTGGAGGCGCATGAGCCGCTGCCCGGTACGCATCTGCAGCATGGCGAGGATCTGCTGTCGATCCTCTATACCTCCGGCACTACGGGGCAGCCCAAGGGCGTCATGCTGTCGGCTCATGCCATGGCCTATTCCGCCGCCAACGCCACGGCGGAGATGAAGATGACGCCGCAGGATCAGTTCTTCTCCTACCTGCCGCTCTCGCATGCCGCCGAGCGCTTTCTAGTGGAGTTCAACAGCCTCTATTGCGGTGCGTCGGTGGCTTTCGTCGAGTCGCTGGAGACGTTCGCCAGCGACTTGCGCCAGGTTCGTCCGACCGTCTTCTTCTCCGTGCCGCGGCTGTGGACGCGCTTCCAGCAGGGCGTGCTGGAAAAACTGCCGGCGCAAAAGCTCGAGCGTTTGCTGCGCATTCCGTTGCTGGGGCGTCTGGTGGCACGCAAGGTGCGCGCAGGGCTCGGTCTGGATCGAGCGCGCATTCTGGTATCCGGCGCTGCGGCGATTTCCACCGGTTTGCTGGCCTGGTATCAGCGCCTGGGCATGACCATCTGCGAGGGCTACGGCATGACCGAGCACTTCGCCTATGGTTGTTTCAACCGACCAGGGCAGGTGCGCTTCGGCACGGTCGGGCGACCGATGCCGCATTTGCAGCTGCGCCTCGATGACAGTGGGGAAATTCTGCTGCGCAGCGAGACGCTGATGCAGGGTTATTACCGCGAGCCGGAAAAGACCGAGGAAACCCTCAAGGATGGCTGGCTGCACACCGGCGACCGGGGACAGCTGGATGACGCGGGTTATCTGCGCATTACCGGGCGGGTCAAGGACATCTTCAAGACCAGCAAGGGCAAGTACGTGGCGCCGGCGCCCATCGAAGGCGAAATCGCCAAGAATCACTGGATCGAGCAGGTGTGCCTGATGGGCAGCAACCTGGATCAACCCTTGGCGCTGATCGAACTGTCACCGGCCGCCCGCCAGCAGCAGCGCCAAGCGCTCGATCGATCCCTGGCGGAGCATCTATCCGTGCTCAACCAGCAGTTGGCCCCGCATGAGCGGATCAGCCATTTCTATCTGGTAAACGAGCCCTGGACGGTGGATAACGGCAGCATGACGCCGACCATGAAGATTCGCCGCAATGTTCTGGAGGCGCGCTATGCCGAGGTCGTCGCCAGGTTACCCGGCGATGAAGTCATCGTCTGGGAAGACTGATCTGCAGGGCGGGGGAAATCCGCCACTGAACCATTGGGCGGCTCGCGCCGCATCGTCAGAATTGGAGTCACCATGTCCGGCCCGCTGTCATCGTTGAAAGTTCTCGATTTCTCCACCTTGCTGCCGGGGCCGTTCGCGTCGTTGCTGCTGGCCGACATGGGCGCCGAGGTGTTGCGGGTGGAGTCGCCCACGCGCATGGATCTGGTGCGCGTGCTGCCACCGCACGAGGGGGGTACGTCCACCAGCCACGCCTACCTCAATCGCAACAAGCGCAGCATTGCCCTCGACCTCAAACGCCCCGAGGCGGTGGAAGTGGTCAAGCAACTGGTGAGCGAATACGACATCGTGCTGGAGCAGTTCCGCCCAGGCGTGATGGACAAGCTGGGCGTCGGCTATGAGGCGCTCAAGGCGATCAATCCGCGGCTGATCTACGTCTCGATCACCGGTTACGGCCAGAGTGGGCCTTATCGCGACCGTGCCGGGCATGACATCAACTACCTGGCGTTGGCCGGCATCGCCAGCTACACCGGCCGCCGCGACAGCGGTCCGCTACCGCTGGGGGTGCAACTGGCCGACCTGGCCGGTGGCTCGTTGCACGGCGTGATCGGCCTGCTTGCTGCCGTGGTGCAGCGCCAGGTGACTGGCCTGGGCCAGCAGGTCGATGTGAGCATGACCGACTGCGCATTCAGCCTGCATGGCATGGCCGGGGCTGGCTTCCTTGGGGCCGGAGTACAGCCTGAGATGGAAAACCAGGCGCTCAATGGGGGCAGCTTCTACGACTACTACCGCACCCGCGACGGCCGCTGGTTTTCCGTTGGCAGTCTGGAGCCGCAGTTCATGCAGCAGTTCTGCGCCGCCATCGGCCGGCCGGAGCTGGCCGCACGTGGCTTGTCGCAGAAGCCCGAGGATCAGCAAGCGCTCAAGCGCGAGATCGAGATCGAGTTCGAGAAACGCGATTTTGCCGAATGGAGCCAGGTGTTCGCCGGGCTGGATGCCTGTGTCGAACCCATGCTGCCACTGGCCGAGGCGGTCGAGCACCCGCAGATCAAGGCGCGTGGCCTGGTGGTGGAGGTGCCTCGCGAAGGATTGCCGGCGCAGTCGCAACTGGCCTGCCCGCTGAAATTCTCCGAAGGTTTGCCACCGCCCAGGCATGTGGGGACGGCAGTCGGCGCACACACCGAGCAGGTGCTGCTGGAGTTGGGTTATGACGCCGAACAGATCGCGGCGTTGAGGGCAGCCAGGGCACTGGGGTGAGTCGAACGGTGCAGCGCGTGGCGATTGTCGGTGCGCGCGGCGCACCCTACGGGATTTCGATACTGGTGTAGGGTGCGCTGTGCGCACCAATGCCTTATGGAGGGCCTGCGGTCATTCCTGGCGGTGTTCACCGGTAAAGTGCAGCGTCACCTTGCAGCGTCGGCAATAGTAGCGACGCCCCTTGGCCACCAGGGCGTGGCGCTGGGCGGAGAAGGGAAACTCGCCATCGGGGCAACTGCAGCGATAGATGAAGCGGCTGACCTGGCGTCGTTCCACCTCGTAGCTGTGACAACGATGTGGCGGCAGTTCGTACACGCCACGCATGATCAATTGCCACTCTTCGCCATGCGGCTGAATGCGTGGGCCGAACAGTTGGTGGGCGATCATATGTGCCACTTCATGAGGCACCGTCTGACGCAGGAAGTCTTCGTGATTGTCCCGGTACAGCTGCAGGTTGAAGCGCAGCTTGTTTTCCGTCAGGTGCGCGACGCCCGCTTTCTGCCCACGCAACTTGAAGCTGACTTCGGGGCGGGTAAAGCGCTGCTTGAAGAAGGCTTCAGCCTGCTGGTAGCAGGCTTCGACACGGGCGTGAATCTGTTCGGGCATGGTGGGGCGCAGGTGCAGGCTGACGGCGAATTATGCCGCAAGCCGCCAACCAGCGCAGGTATCACTCGTCGCCAGGCGCCTGCATTCGCTCTTCCTGCGTGCCACGACTCTGATCCTGCTGCACGGTGCGCTGATAGTCAGGCTCCAGGGTATACGTCCAGAACAGGATCATGTTGACCAGGATGGTCACGATTACCAGCAGCCCCACGCCAAGCATCGAGGAGGCGTAGAGAAAGCCCTGCTGGTTGTCGATGCGCATGAAGCGCGGCAGCCCGACGTACATCAGGTACGCGGCATGGGCGCAGGCGAGCAGCAGCACGCCGATCGCCAGCCAGCGCGTGGGGTAGAGCGCTGCGATACCGGCCAGAAAAAAGGGCGTGCAGGTGTAGGCGATAAAACCGATGCACTGGTTGAAGGTGGGCCTGGCTTCGAAGGTGCGCGACATGTAGCGCAGGAAGTAGCCCATGATGATCACGCCGATCAGGGTGGCCAGGTAGAGCAGCACACTTAGTTGCAGTGCGCTTATCGCTTCCAGGCGGATGCGCTCCTCGTCGACCAGGCTCCAACCGACCCAGTGAGTGCCGATGAACAGGCTGACTGCCGGCAACAGACTCCAGAGCAGCAGGTAGGGCAGGTAGCTGGCGCTGTTGCGTTCCTCGTCCTGGCGAATGGCCGTCCAGGCCTGGTCGGGGCGAGTGAGGACGGTGAGAGGGTTCATGAACATAAGGAGATTCCATCCGTTGACTGCTTCTAAAGTTCGGGCAGTCATAACGCCGGGTGGTTCAACCCAAATCTTTTCCCTGTAATGACAAAGCCGCCCGAAGGCGGCCTGTCGTTCAGTGGGTGTACGTTCGATTCAACTGGTGTA
Organism: Pseudomonas mendocina; assembly: GCF_003008615.1. Classification (NCBI taxonomy): domain Bacteria; kingdom Pseudomonadati; phylum Pseudomonadota; class Gammaproteobacteria; order Pseudomonadales; family Pseudomonadaceae; genus Ectopseudomonas; species Ectopseudomonas mendocina. The sequence continues at coordinate 219,506 of NZ_CP027657.1, read as the reverse complement.
GACCGGGCCGATGCCCATACCCCAGAGAATGACCGAACTGGCGATCATTGCCACCAGCACTACAAGGCCTACTGCAAGCACCGAGCTGGAGAACATGAAGCCCTCGTCTTCGGGGATGTTCATGAACGTCGGTATGCCGACATAGAGCAGGTACACCGTGTAACAGATGGCGACCGTGCCGACGACCATGCCTAGCCACAGGTGTGGGTAGAGCGCCGCGAGGCCGGCGATGAACAGCGGAGTAGCAGTATAGGCCGCGAACACGATGCATTGGGTCAGGCTTGGGTTGGCGTCGTAAGTGCGCGCCATCCAGTGGATGAAGGCGCCCATCACGGCCACGCCGGCAAGCATCGCCAGGTAGGACATGATGGTCATCACCATCGCACTGCCTTCGGTCAGCATCACCGGGGCTCGGTCACCGATGGCCCAGCCTACCTGGGTGGTGCCGATGTAGGCCGAGATTGCGGGAATCGCCGCAAGGATCAGCACATGAGTGAGGTACATGTGGCTGATGGATTCCTCCTCGCCACGGATTTCTTGCCATTCTTGGTCGGGATGGGTGAAGAGCCCCCAAACGTGGTGGATCATGTCAGACACCTCCTTTTTCTTATTACGGCCGCCCCCCAGCGCAAGTCCGGTTCGCATGTAGCGTTACCGGGTGCCAGACCGAATCTGTGCGACCTTATGTCGCAGTATAGGCAGGGGCTGGAGGGCGCGTGGTGTCTGGCTTTAGAGCAAATCGCTCTCTATATGTCAGCTGTAATAGCGCTCAAGAATTTCCATGGCCTTGTTGATCGACTGCAACCGCTCTGTGCTGCCGCCTCGGTCCGGATGATGCTGGCTGACCAGTTGCCGATAGCGGTGCTTGATACGCGTCATATCCAGTGGTTTTTCGTCGTCCAGTTCGAACAGCCCCAGAGCGGCCTGCTTTTCTTCACCGCCCTGCATGCGCGTCCAGAAGCTGGCCAGCAGGCGTTCGACGTCGCGCTCATCGGTGTCGCGCAGGTTGTCGAGGTTCAGATAGTAGTCACGTAGCGCGTCACGTTCGCTCAGGGCTGCACTTGCGGCCTGGTAGGGCAGAAGCTGGATGCACAGCGGGCTGATTTGCAGCAGATGGGTTTGCCGCTGCCAGAGCGTATCGCGCAGACGATAGAGGGCGTTGAACAGGAGAAAATGGGTGCGAAACAGCACCAGCCTGTCGGTCAGTGGCAGGTTGGGCAGGTGGCCGCTGTGGCGGGCCTTGAGTTGCTGGATCAGGGCATATTCAGCCAGTCCGTTGGGCGCTGCTTGCAGCACCTGCAGCACCTGATCGGCAAGATCCTGGCTGGGGTCGAGGTCGTCGTTCATCGGCCGAGCCTAGCATTTCGTTGCGGGTGGGGTAGGGCGCAGGCGCCATTGTGCGTAAAATGTCGCGCTTTCGTTCTCACCCCCTCGGATCTCGACGCACCATGGGCACCCTCTCGGTCAACCAGAACAAACTGCAGAAGCGCATTCGCCGCCTGGCCGGCGAAGCCATCACCGACTTCAACATGATCGAGGATGGCGACAAGGTGATGGTCTGCCTGTCCGGCGGCAAGGACAGCTACACCATGCTCGACGTGTTGCTGTATCTGCAGAAAGTGGCGCCGATCAAGTTCGAGATCGTCGCGGTGAACATGGATCAGAAGCAGCCCGGCTTCCCCGAGCACGTGCTGCCGGCCTACCTGGAATCGATCGGTGTGCAGTACCACATCATCGAGAAGGACACCTACTCGGTGGTCAAGGAGAAGATCCCCGAGGGCAAGACCACCTGCTCGCTGTGCTCGCGCCTGCGTCGCGGCACCCTGTACACCTACGCCGACGAGATCGGCGCGACCAAGATGGCGCTGGGGCACCACCGCGACGACATTCTGGAAACCTTCTTCCTCAACATGTTCTACGGCGGCACGCTCAAGGCCATGCCGCCCAAGCTCTTGTCCGACGATGGCCGCAACGTGGTGATCCGCCCGCTGGCCTACTGCGCCGAGGCCGATATCGAGGCCTACAGCCAGCTCAAGGAATTCCCCATCATCCCGTGCAACCTCTGCGGCTCGCAGGAGAACCTGCAGCGCCAGGTGGTCAAGGAAATGCTGCAGGACTGGGAGCGCAAGAGCCCGGGCCGCGTCGAGATCATGTTCCGCGCCCTGCAGAACGTGCACCCCTCGCAACTGGCCGACCGCAACCTGTTCGACTTCAAGAGCCTGAAGATCGACGACAGCGCCACGCCGCGCTTTCTCGATGTGATGAGCCTGTAAGGCATCGCGGCTGAAGCCGCTCCCACGGTTTGTCTTGCGTGTGGGAGGGGCTTTAGCCGCGACGCTTGCCAGGCGATAAAAGCCTGGAGTATGGTTCGGCCATCGCTTTGGAGAATTCCATGTCCGCCAGCCTCAACCTCCTGTCCATGCTGCAAGCCGGTGCCTCGCGCGCTGCGTTGGCGTGTGCGCAGTCGGTCGCGGCTGCGGCGTATTACTTCTTTGGGTATTGGTTTAGCCACAGGCGCGCCTGATACCCCACAGGCGGCCTGAGAAACCAGGGTCGCCACCAGAGACGTTTTCCACAAAACCCCCGGTCGGCAACCTGATCGGGGGTTTTGTTTTTTCCGGCCGAAAACGGCCACAGATCGAGGACTCACAGATGAACCGTTATTACCGTAACTACCGCAACGACTGGCGATTTAGCAGCGTCACCACCGCCCTGATACCCCTCGAACGAACAACTCGATAGCGCCGCCGCGGCATCGACCGCGCCGGCCAAGGAACCGCCAGATCATGAACAGCTCCGCTCAACTCGCTTCCACCGTCACCACCATCGCCCGCCGCAGCGCCCAGCCGCTGCCCAGCCCCGCCGTATTGCGCCAGCGCCTGCCATTGTCCGTCGCACTTGCCGAGCGTATCGCCGCTGACCGCGACGCCATCCGCGCCGTGCTCGATGGCACCGATCCGCGCCTGCTGGTAGTCGTCGGCCCCTGTTCCCTGCATGACCGCAGCAGCGCCCTCGAATACGCCGAACGCCTGGCCGAACTGGCACCGCAGGTCGATGACCAACTGCTGCTGGTGATGCGCGCCTATGTGGAAAAACCGCGCACTACCGTGGGCTGGAAGGGACTACTGTACGACCCGCATCTGGATGGCAGTGGCGACATGGCCGAAGGCCTGCGCCAGTCGCGGCAGTTGATGCTGGATATCCTCGAACGTGGTTTGCCGCTGGCCACCGAGCTGCTGCAACCGATGGCGGCCGGTTACTTCGACGACCTGCTCGGCTGGGCAGCGATTGGCGCACGCACCAGCGAGTCGCAGGTGCATCGCGAGATGGTCAGTGGCCTGGATCTGCCGGTCGGTTTCAAGAACGGTACTGACGGTAGCGTCGGCATTGCCTGTGACGCCATGCGCTCGGCGGCGCATCCGCACCAGCACTTCGGCATCGACGATCTCGGTCACCCCGCGCTGCTGCACACTGCCGGCAACCCAGACACCCACCTGGTGCTGCGTGGCGGCCACGGCGCGCCGAATCATGATGCCGCCAGCGTCGCCGCCGCGCGCGATGCCCTGCAGCGCCAGGGTATTGCGCCGCGCATCATGGTCGACTGCAGCCACGCCAACAGCGGCAAGGATCCGCTGCGCCAGCCGGCCGTACTCGACAGCGTGATCGACCAGCGCCTGGCCGGTGATGCCAGCCTGCGCGGGGTAATGCTGGAGAGCCATCTGTTCGACGGCTGCCAGGCGCTGTCCGGCGAGCTGCACTACGGCGTATCGATCACCGACGGCTGTCTGGGCTGGAACGGTACCGAGGCTACGTTGCGTCAGGCAGCGGCACGTTTGCGCGGGTAGGGCGGGTGCAACCCGCCGGTTCGAGATTGGCGGGTTTCACCCGCCCTACGGTTTTACAGGGCTTGCGGTGTTCGGCTTACTGCATGCAGGCTTCGTCATCCGTCTCATGAAGGGTTCGATTCATGCGTGATTACAAGTGGCTGCACGAGTTCTGCCTCAACCGTTTCGGCTCGGCGAAGGCACTCGAGGCCATGCTGCCGCAGCCGCGCAGCGACGCCGAGTTGCGTGCGCTGAGCGATGACCGCTACCTGTCGCTGATCAGCCTGCGCATCTTCCGCGCAGGCCTCAAACACAGCCTGGTGGATGCCAAATGGCCGGCGTTCGAGGAGGTCTTCTTCGGCTTCGATCCGGAGAAGGTGGTGCTGATGGGCGCCGAGCGTCTGGAGAACCTGATGCAGGATGCGCGGCTGATCCGCCATCTGGGCAAGCTCAAGAGCGTGCCACGCAATGCCCAGTTCATTCTCGACGTGCGCCGCGAGAAGGGGAGTTTCGGTGCGCTGATCGCCGACTGGCCGGTAACCGATATCGTCGGGCTGTGGAAATACCTGGCCAAGCACGGCAGCCAGCTAGGTGGATTGTCTGCACCGCGCTTTCTGCGCATGGTGGGTAAGGATACTTTCATCCCGACCGACGATATGGTCGCGGCGTTGAAGGCGCAGGGCGTGATCGACAAGGCGCCGACCAGTCAGAAGGATCTGGCTGCGGTGCAGGCTGCTTTCAACCAGTGGCACGCCGAAAGCGGCCGACCACTGTGCCAGCTATCGGTGATGCTGGCGCACACGGTCAATCACTGAGTGAGTCCTGCAAGGCCTCCAGCCATTCCTTGGGCACGTCGCGCTTCATCGCCAACTGGCATTGCTGGCTGTCCGGGTCGAAGACGATCACCGCTTCACTCTTGTCCAGGGCTCGGCGTACCCGTTGTACACGGGTTTCCAGCGGGGTTTCGTCACCGTTGTCGGTACCGTCGCGGGTGACGAAGTCTTCGATCAGCGCGGTGAGCGTTTCGGCTTGCAGCAGGTGAGCGGGGATCAGCACGGTAGGTAGGCTCCAGTTGGCGCTGTCTATGATAGAGCTGTCGCCGACTCCCCGCGACAGCGCCTGCTGGGCATCTCTAAAAACTACCTGCGTTGTCATCGCTGCGTTAAAAACAGGCTCAAAATGCTCATTTACAGCTCGTAAAGTCGAGTGCGACTCCGAGCGTTTTTCGCCTGTTTTTGCGGGGCCGCCATCGGTATTGCGCTGACTGCCTCGCCTACGTTTTTAGAGGTGCCCTGCAGTCAGGAACCGGACATTTTCAGGTAACGTTCCAGCGTGCTGTAGAGCAGTGTGCTGTCCAGCGGCTTGCCGAGGAAATCGTCCATGCCGGCGTCCAGGCCGTGCTGGCGGTGTTCGTCGAGGATGTGTGCGGTCAGGGCGATGATGGGCACCGCGCCGAGCTGCCTGTCGTGCTCCAGGCGGCGAATCTGCCGGGTAGCTTCGAAGCCGTCCATCACCGGCATCTCGCAATCCATCAGGATCAGGTGCACGGCGCCCGGGGCGCGGCTGTATTCGTCGAGAGCGGCCTGGCCGTTGGTCACCAGGCGCACGTTGTAACCGCGTTTCTTCAGAAAACCCTGAACCACCAGCTGGTTCACCGGGTTGTCCTCGGCGACCAGGATGCAGGGGGCGTCGCCATTGTCGCTGCGTATCTCTCTGACCAACTGATGTACCTGTGCTTTGGGTTTTTCGTAGAGTCCGCGCAAGGCCTGACGCAGGGCAGTGATCGCCATCGGTTGGGCCAGGTGTTGCAGGCGCAGTCCCTGGCTCGCCGGCAATTGCTGGCAGGCCTCGGGTGGGCAGACCAGCAGTACGCGCTGCTGTATCTGCAGCATGGGTCTGAGCGAGTCGAGCCAGTGATTGACGCTGCCGGGCCAGGGTGCCATCAGCACCAGCAGCGGCGGTGCGTCGAAGTCTTCCAGATAATCTTGCAGGCGCTCTGGTGTCTGACAGCGTTCGGTGCGCATGCCCCAGCGGCCGAGCAGTCTGCTCAGGGCATCCAGGCCGAGGCCGTCTAGTGAGGCGAGCAGGGCAGTGCGCCCAGCCAGCAGGCGGGTGAGCTCGTCAGGGGCTTCCTGTTCGCTGAGCAGCGGGATGTCGAAGGCGAAGCGAGTACCCTGACCAAGGGTACTCTGGACTTCGATGCGTCCACCCATCATTTCCACCAGCTCCTTGCTGATGGCCAGGCCCAGGCCGCTGCCGCCATAACGGCGGGTGGTGCTGGAGTCACCCTGGGCGAAGGATTCGAACAGCTGCGCCAGGGCCTGCTCGCTGATGCCGATGCCGCTGTCACTGACGGCGAAGATCAGGTGCGGATGACCGTGGCTATCGCTGCGGCGGCTGACGCTGATCGCCACATGACCTTCTGCGGTGAATTTCAGGGCGTTGCTGAGCAGGTTCATCAAGATCTGCTTGAGTCGCGTCGGGTCGCCCTGGATGCGCCGTGGTACGCCGTTTTCGAGGCTGACGTAGAGGCGCAGGCGCTTGTCCAGGGCTTGCCCGGTGAACAGGCTGAGGGTCTCGGAAATCAGGTCTTCGAGATCGAATTCGATCTGCTCCAGGCTGAGCTTGCCGGATTCGATGCGGGCGTAGTCGAGGATGTCGTTGATCACTGCCATCAGCGAACTGCCGGAGCTGGAGATGGTATCGACGTAGAAACGCTGGCTACGATCCAGCGGCGTTTCACGGAGCAACTGCAACATGCCCAGCACACCATTGAGTGGCGTGCGAATCTCGTGGCTCATCTTGGCCAGGAAGCGGCTCTTGGCCTGGCTCTCGAATTCGGCCTGTTCCGCCGCGCGGCGTGAGCGGAAGCCTTCTTCCTTGAGCAGGTTGATGCGATCAGCAAGACCGATGGACAGGGTGATCAGCTCGATGGTCACGCCGATCTTCACCGCCGTGGCACCGAACACGCCGAACACCTCGAGCCCCAGCGAGCCGGTGGTGGCCTGGATGAAGGCGAACAGCAGGATGGCCCAGGCCAGGGTGTAGTAAGAGCCGTAGCGAACACCACGGCGCCAGACGTAGATGCCGGTGAGCAGCAGTACCAGCGACACCAGGGACACCGTGACGCTGGCCAGGATGTTCCAGGCGGCGAAGCCCACCAGCGGCACCGACAGCAGGCAGCCTACGCAGATGAGCATCATCAGACGCAGGCCAGTGTCCAGTTTCGGGAAGTACTGGCGGGCGTGGAGAAAGTGACGGCTGAACTGGATGGCAGTGAGGCAGTGCACAAACATCAGGATGTAGATGCTGACCGACTGGAAGGCCACGTGCTCGGGCAGCAGCTTGAACAACATGCCGTCGAAGCAGGCGGCCAGCAGGCCGACGTTGAGGTTGTAGGCCAGGTACCAGAGGTAGGCCGACTCACGTAGCGACAGATAGAGGAACAGGTTGTAGCAGAACATCGCGAACAGCACGCCGTAGAACGCGCCGTTGAAACCCATCAGGTTTTCCTGTGCCGCCGCGCTGGCGCCGTAGGTGGCGAAGAACAGCGGTACGAACACCGTGCTGGTGGTATCCACGCGGATCAGCAGAGTGCTGACGCCCGGCTCCAGCTGCATGGGAAACCAGAAGTTGCGCACCTGCACCGGACGCTGCGAGAAGGCAAAGCGGTCGCCGCTCTCCTGTTCCAGGCGACTGCCGTCGGGGCCGACGAGATACACCTGCAGATGATCGAGCAGCGGATAGTTGACTTCCAAGTAGCCGCCCAGCGAGTGCTCCAGGCCATTGCGCAGGCGTATCTTGAACCACCACACCGAGTCGTTCTTGCCCAGGTTCGCGTGCTCGCTGCGCAGGCCTTTGAAGGCATCGTCGTCCAGCGCCTGGATCTGTTCGAGGCTCAGGGTGCCGTCTACGTCTTCGTAATAGCTGGTGTAGGTGCCTAGAGAAATACGTATGTCGTCGCTGTCCAGCGGCGCAGGCGTAAGGGCCCAACTGGGGCAGGCAAGCCATAACAACAGCAAGGCCAGGCAAAGACGAGGCATCCGTGAACCTCAGTGGGCCATGACAAATGGCCGGGAGTCATTTTTAACGTCGCGGGGCGACGTCCCTAAGGGTAGCCGGCAGAGATAGCAGGCCATAAAAAGGGGAGCTGATGCTCCCCTGTCGTCCTTTGTGTCACTTTGCCTTTATGTGCCGAAGCCTTCAAGCATCCCGATCATGTTGGCCGACCAGGCTGTCCACCGGAGGAACACGGGTATCGCTTTCCATCTGTGCGTCGTGCTCCAGCTGGTGACTGAAACGCTCCAGTGAACCCTGGGCTGGCTGCGCATCACTGGCGAATACCGGTGGGCTCATCATGTACGCCGTGAGCAGGCGGCTGAGGGCCTTGAGACTGTCGATATGGGTGCGTTCGTAGCCATGAGTGGCATCGCAGCCGAAGGCCAGCAGCGCAGTGCGGATATCGTGGCCGGCGGCCACCGCCGACTGTGCATCGCTGTGGTAATAGCGGAACAGATCGCGGCGTACCGGTACCTCCTGTTCCGCGGCCAGGCGCAGCAATTGGCGTGACAGGTGATAGTCGTAGGGGCCGCCGGAGTCCTGCATGGCGACGCTGACGGCGTGCTCGCTGGACTGCTGGCCTGGTGCGACCGGCGCGATGTCGATGCCGACGAACTCGCTGACGTCCCAGGGCAGGGCGGCAGCGGCACCGGAGCCGACCTCCTCGGTGATGGTGAACAGCGGGTGGCAGTCGATCATCGGCTGCAGACCGTGATCGCGAATTGCCTTGAGCGAGGCCAGCAAAGCAGCTGCGCCGGCCTTGTCGTCAAGGTGACGGGCACTGATATGACCGCTTTCGGAAAACTCCGGCAGCGGGTCGAAGGCGACGAAGTCACCCACGGCAATGCCCAGTGAATCGCAATCGGCGCGCGTGGCGCAGTAGGCGTCCAGGCGCAGTTCGACGTGATCCCAGCTTACCGGCATGGTATCGACGGCGGTATTGAAGGCATGCCCCGAGGCCATCAGCGGCAGCACGCTACCGCGAATCACGCCGTTGTCGGTGAACAGGCTGACACGGCTGCCTTCGGCGAAGCGGCTTGACCAGCAGCCGACCGGGGCCAGCCCCAGGCGGCCGTTGTCCTTGATTTCGCGAACGATGGCGCCAATGGTGTCCAGGTGTACGGAAACGGCGCGGTCGAAACGCTCGTACTCGCTCTGACGCCCACGCAGGGTAGCGCGGATGGTGCCCCGGCGGGTCAGCTCGAAGGGAATCTCCAGCTCTTCGAGACGCTCGGCGACATAGCGCACGATGGTGTCGGTGAAACCGGTGGGGCTGGGGATGGCGAGCATCTCCAGCAGCACCTTCTGCATGTAGTCGAGGTCGGGTTCGGGGAATTGTTGCATGCAAGCTCCTCGGCGTTCAGGTGTCCCCTCTCCCTGTTCGAGAGAGGGCCGGGGGAGAGTGTTCAGCTCGGTACCTGGCTGAGCGGAAACAGCAGGTCGACGAAACGTTCGGCGGTCGGCTGCGGCTCGTGGTTGGCCAGGCCGGCACGCTCGTTGGCTTCGATGAATACGTATTCTGGTTGATCGGCGGCCGGCACCAGCAGGTCGAGGCCGACCACGGGAATCTCCAGCGCGCGCGCGGCCTTGATGGCGGCATCGCGCAGCGTCGGGTGGAGGATCGCCGTGACGTCCTCCAAGGTGCCACCGGTGTGCAGGTTGGCGGTCTTGCGTACGGCCAGGCGCTGGCCGGCAGGCAGCACGCTGTCGTAGTCGAGGCCGGCACCGTGCAGGGTGCGCAGGGTTTCTGCATCTTTGGGAATACGGCTCTCGCCACCGGTGGCAGCCTGGCGCCGGCGGCTCTGTGCATCGATCAGTTTGCCGATGCTGTGGCGGCCATCGCCGATGATCTCGGCCGGGCGACGGATGGCGGCGGCCACCACTTCATAGCCGATCACCAGCACGCGCAGGTCATGGCCTTCGTGGTAGCTCTCCAGCAGTACGCGCTGATCGAACACACGGGCGCGCTCGATGGCTTCCTGTACTTCGCCCGGCGTGCGCAGGTCGACCGCCACGCCTTGGCCCTGTTCGCCGTCGACGGGCTTGACCACCACCGAATCGTGCTCGGCGAGGAAGGTAGCGTTGTCTTCGGCGCTGCCGGCCAGGCATTGCGCCGGCACACTGAGACCAGCGCGCGACAGGGTGCGATGAGTCAGGCGCTTGTCCTGGCATAGGGTCATGCTCACCGCGCTGGTCAGGTCGCACAGCGATTCACGGCAGCGAATGCGTCGGCCGCCCTGGCTGAGGGTGAACAGCCCGGCTTCAGCGTCGTCCACCTGCACCTCGATGCCGCGCCGCAGCGCTTCGTCGACGATGATCCGCGCATAGGGGTTGAGTTCGGCCTGCGGGCCGGGGCCGAGGAACAATGGCTGGTTGATGCCGTTCTTGCGTTTTAGGCTGAAGGTTTGCAACTCGCGGAAACCCAGCTTGGCGTAGAGTTTCTTCGCCTGCTTGTTATCGTGCAGCACCGACAGGTCGAGGTAGCTCAAGCCGCGACTCATGCAGTGTTCGATCAGGTGGCGTACCAGCACTTCGCCGACGCCGGGGCGGCTGCACTGCGGGTCGACCGCCAGGCACCAGAGGCTGCTGCCGTTTTCCGGGTCGCGGAAGGCGCGCTGGTGGTTCAGGCCCATCACGCTGCCGATCACCGCGCCGCTGTCTTCGTCCTCTGCCAACCAGTACGTCGGGCCGCCCTCGTGATAGGGCGTAAGTTTGTCCGGGTCGATCGGCAGCATGCCGCGTGTCTGGTACAAACAATTGATAGCCTGCCAGTCCGCCTCGTTCTGTGCACGGCGAATGCGGAAGCCGCGGAAGCTGCGGCGTGCCGGTCGGTAGTCGGTGAACCACAGACGCAGGGTGTCGGAGGGGTCGAGGAACAGTTGCTGCGGGGCGTGCGCCAGTACCTGGTGCGGGGCGGCGACGTACAGGGCGATGTCGCGTTCACCCGGTTGCTCGCCGAGCAGTGCTTCGGCCAGATCGCTGGCATCCGGATAGGTATGGCCGATCAGCAGGCGACCCCAACCGCAATGGATGGCTTGTGGTTGGCTGGGCTGGCTGGTGTGATCTTCGGCCAGGCGCGCCTGTAGACGCTCGTAGGAGGGTGTCTGGCCGCGCAGCAGGCGCTGATTGAAGGCAGTGGAGCGCATGAATAGTAGTCCCTGTCCGTTATCACTACGTCCGGTCTGAGCCGAATCGTCATTGAGTCGCGACAAACTCCGGTCTAACCGGACGACGACCTTGATCCTGCAAGAGCGGCCCGTGGGCCGCTCTGTGTGACTTACAGGCCCTGTTCGCTCAACCACAGGTTGAGCGCCGCGAGTTGCCACAGTTTGGAGCCGCGTAACGGCGTCAACTGGCTCTGCGGGTTGGTCAGCAGCTGATCGAGCATGGTCGGGTTGAACAGGCCGCGATCCTGGCTCGGGTCGAGCAGCAGGTCGCGTACCCAGCCCAGGGTGGCGCCCTCCAGGTGCTTGAGGCCAGGCACCGGGAAATAACCCTTGGGACGGTCGATCACCTCGCTGGGGATGACCTTGCGCGCCGCTTCCTTGAGCACATGCTTGCCGCCGTCGGGCAGCTTGAACTGCGCCGGAATACGTGCCGACAGTTCCGCCACGCGGTAGTCGAGGAACGGCGTGCGCGCCTCCAGGCCCCAGGCCATGGTCATGTTGTCCACGCGCTTGACCGGGTCGTCGACCAGCATCACCGTGCTGTCCAGGCGCAGCGCCTTGTCCACGGCAGCCTCTGCGCCAGGCATGGCGAAGTGTTCGCGAACGAACTCTCCGGCCATGTCACCGGTCAGCCAGGCAGGCTGCACGCAGGCTGCGTATTCGTCATGCTCGCGGTCGAAGAAGGCGGCGCGGTAGGCGGCGAAGGCATCCTTGGCGCCATCGACCTGCGGATACCAGTGGTAGCCGGCGAACAGTTCGTCGGCGCCCTGACCGCTCTGTACCACCTTGCAGTGCTTGGCCACTTCACGCGAGAGCAGGTAGAAGGCGATGCAGTCGTGGCTGACCATCGGCTCGCTCATGGCGCGGAAGGCCTGTGGCAACTGATCGAGAATCTCGTGTTCGCCGATGCGCAACTGGTGGTGGCGGGTGGCGAAGCGCTGGGCGATCAGATCCGAATACTGGAATTCGTCACCACGCTCGCCACCGGCATCCTGGAAGCCGATGGAGAAGGTCAGCAGATTGTCCACGCCGGCTTCGCGCAGCAGGCCGACCAGCATGCTCGAGTCGACGCCGCCGGAGAGCAGTACGCCGACATCCACGGCGGCGCGCTGACGGATCGCCACCGCTTCGCGCATGGTGTTCAGCACCTGCTCGCGCCATTCTTCCAGGCCGTAGCCGGCTTCCTCGCCTTGCGGGCCGAATTGCAGCGACCACCAGGTTTTCTGCTGAACCTTGCCGTCGGCATCGATACGCATCCAGGTGGCTGGCGGCAGCTTCTCTACGCCGGCCAGGATGGTGCGCGGTGCCGGTACCACTGCGTGGAAGTTCAGGTAGTGGTTGAGCGCGACGGCGTCCAGCGTCTTGGCGATGTCGCCGCCTTGCAGCAGGGCTGGCAGCGACGAGGCAAAGCGAAGGCGTTCGCCGGTACGCGACAGATAAAGCGGTTTGACGCCGAGACGGTCGCGGGCGATGAACAGGTTTTGCTTGTCGCGTTCCCAGACGGCGAAGGCGAACATGCCGTTTAGCCTGGGCAGCAGCGCCTCGCCCCAGGCGTGGTAGCCCTTGAGCAGCACTTCGGTGTCGCCACCAGAGAAGAACCGGTAGCCCAGGGCTTCCAGTTCGGCGCGCAATTCGGGGTAGTTGTAGATGGCGCCGTTGAACACCATCGAGAGGCCGAGATCGCTGTCGATCATTGGCTGGCCCGAGGCTTCGGCCAGATCCATGATCTTCAGGCGGCGATGGCCCAGGGCGATGGGGCCTTGGCTGTGGAAGCCGTGGGCGTCGGGGCCGCGAGGGGCCAGGTGGTGGGTGATGCGCTCGACTGCCGCCAGATCCGCGGGGCGTCGATCAAAACGTAGTTCTCCAGCTATTCCGCACATATTTCCTTACCGGTATTGCCGTTGGGGAGAGTGGTTCGGGCAGGCCGAACCTTTTACACCAAAACAAGAAAATGCTTTCATGTCAAAGTTTTGGGTAGTGTGTATTGGTGCTTATGGTCGATAAAAAAGTTCCTTCTGAAATGGATTTGTCATCTGTCATGGCGTTTGAAATGCCACTTTTTCAGGCCCTGCGGCGCCTGCAGCAGGCCGGGGAGGTGCACGCCAAGCGCCTGGCCCGTTTCGGTGGCCTGACCCCCATGCAGTTGATGGTGCTGCAGGTGTTGGCCAGCGAGACACGTCTGACTGCCAGCGTGCTCAGCAGTCGGGTCAGCCTGACGGCGGCGACGCTCTCTGGTCTGCTCGATCGCCTGGAGGAGCGCGGCCTGTTGCAGCGTCAGCGCGACGATCAGGATCGCCGTCGCCAGTGGCTGTTGATCAGCGATGCCGGCCGTGAACTGATCCAGCAGGCGCCTTCACTGATGCCGCCGGAGTTCAATCAGCGTTTCGCTGCCCTGACCGAGTGGGAGCGGCACAGCCTCACTGCGGCACTGCTGCGCGCCGCCGAGCTGTGCGGGGAGATGGAATGAAGAGAGCTGTGGAACTCGCCTTTTGCAGAAAAAATTCAAGCAGGGTGTTGACTTAGCATCGCCGCCTGCATAAAGTGCGCGCCTCGCTAAGGCACATGGGTGATTAGCTCAGCCGGGAGAGCATCTGCCTTACAAGCAGAGGGTCGGCGGTTCGATCCCGTCATCACCCACCATAGCCTTAGAGAGAAGGACGAAAGTCCACCGACGCGCAGCGGTAGTTCAGTCGGTTAGAATACCGGCCTGTCACGCCGGGGGTCGCGGGTTCGAGTCCCGTCCGCTGCGCCATTATTTCCCAGATCGACGTTTCGTCGGTTTGAGATGGCAAAGCCCGCAAGGGCGCCATCAGATGCAACAACGCTTCAAGAGTTTTCTGGACGAAAGTCCAACCGACACGCAGCGGTAGTTCAGTCGGTTAGAATACCGGCCTGTCACGCCGGGGGTCGCGGGTTCGAGTCCCGTCCGCTGCGCCATATATGAAACCCGCTGATCGCAAGATCAGCGGGTTTTTTATTGCCTCTCGTGCAGAGTCATCGCCTCAGAAGCGATGAAGTTCTGTGGATCGCAGTCGCGCCAAGTCTGTCGATGCCTTTTCAAGGCTTTTGGCGGAACCTCCGTCCGCTGCGGCAGCAACACAAGTGCTCTGAGGCAGATGGGGGGGGGGAGCTCCGTAATCATCGATTGCAGCAAGACTAGGCTCTGTACGAAAAGTACTGTCGTAGGCACTGCAGCGTGCAAGCCAGAGTGACCATGGCGGCAAAACTTCTTGCCAGCTTGTCGTAGCGAGTGCCAATCCTGCGATTCTCCTTCAGCCGGCCGAACATCCGCTCGATGATGTTCCGTTGCCAGTATTTCGGACGGTCGAACAGTCGAGGCAGTCCCGGCTTGGGCTTGCGCTTCATGGTTCGCTGCGGAATCACAGGCTGCGTCCGGTAACGATCACAGTACTGGCGCAAGTGCTCGGCATCGTAGCCTTTGTCTGCGAGCAACCAGCTGCAGCGCTTGCGAGGTCGACCTTGTTTGCCGGAGATGCGGATCTGATCCAAGAGTGCTTGAGCATTCGAGATGTCGCTGGCCTGACCCGGCGACAGTAAAAAGCGTAGGGGGACGCCATTGGCATCGCAAACCATATGAATCTTGGTAGTTAGGCCACCCCTGCTGCGTCCCAACGCATATCTACCGGCTCTTCTGGCCCCCTTTTTTCCGGCGCCAGAAGAGGCTCGCGTTGCTCGTACCACCGTGGAGTTGATCATCCAGGTATCCAGATCGATCAGCCCTTCCTGATCCAGGCGAATGTGCAAACTCTTAAGCACCTGATCGAACGTGCCGTCGTCTCTCCAATCACGAAAGCGTTGATACACAGTCGACCGTGGGCCGAAGCGTTCCGGCAGATCGCACCAGGCAGCACCAGAGCACAAGATCCAGAAGATGCCGTTGAGCATCAGTCGATCATCACTGCGAGGTCGCCCCATTTTCTGTTCGGGGGAAACCAAATCGGCGATCAACTCACAAGCGGCATCTGGGAGTTCGTAGCGCTTTGCCATGCGGGCTTCCAGCCTGTCATGGCGCCGATTTTAACCGTTCGGACTTTTCGTACAGAACCTAGTAGACCACTACAGATGCCATAACAAATCCGGTCTCGGAAAATCCAGAAAAAGCGGAACTGCAATACAGGGGGATGGAGAACGGTCCGAAGTGCCTCCATTGCAACGACCTGGGCAAGAGGGGGGTGGTTGCTTTTGGCTAGGCAATCTCTAGAATGTGGCCATTAGCCATAGTATTGACTTGGATCGTAGTGTCGGCGCAGGAGCCATAAATGGCAACGAAAACACAAAGCCCAAAGAGTGCTTTATCATCATGCCCATCGCGGATGTTGATGGTTATCCCAAAGGCCATTTTAAGCATGTCTACGAAAATATAATCTATCCATCCTGCGAATTAGCAGGCTACCAAGCTGTCCGCGCCGATGAAGTCAAAGCAACAAACCTCATCCACTTGGATATCCTGAAAAAGCTGATTGATGCCCCAATTGCAATTTGCGACTTAAGTACGCGCAATCCTAACGTGCTTTTTGAGCTCGGTATTCGTCAGGCTTTTGATAAGCCTGTCGTGCTTATTCAGGAGGCGGGAACCCCTAAAATCTTCGATATCGCACCCCTGAGATATTTAGAATACTCAAAGGATATGAAATATCATGAAGTCCTCCGGAGCCAGAACGAGCTAAAAGATGCCATAGAAGCGACCGTTTCTGCGGATGGAGAGGCCGGAAACGTAAACTCTATTGTCAAGCTCCTTGCCTTAAATAATCCAGCCCGAATCCCTGAATTAAAAGGGCAGAAAGAAGAGCTTGCCATGGGTATTCTTCAGGCTGAAATGCGCGAAATGAGAAAACTGATGGAAGTCTCCATGATGGAGCGGCATCGTGGCCCCCGCCGTAGTTCCATCACCGCGATAGAGTATGAGCGTATTTCAAATACCTTGGAAAAACTGCAATCTACCAAGCGGCTGCCCATACCGGAAAGAATGGAGCAGCTTCACACCCTCATGCGTGAAACCGAAGATTTGATGATGCGCTGTGAAGAGAAATCCGACCACATCCATTTCCACCACCTGATGGAACGCATCCATAGGGCGATATCAGAAACCGCCTGAATGTAATACAAGCCCACCAGCAAAACCCGCGCGCACCGTAACCGCAAGATGTGTGTTGTAGTACAACACCCTATCTTGCCAAAGGGGGGGCGTGCCGTCCCCTGCTGGATACTCCCTGCATACGGGCGCATTCAGGCATGAAGGCCACCTGGGCCCGTGCAACGTCTGGCCGTTGCATCACCAGTCAGGGCGCTTTAAGGCTCCCCCGGCACCCCATGACCAAGGTGGAGATGTCCGCTCTCCCCTTGGAACCCCTTCGACCACACCGCATGAGCATGAGGTGTCGTAGTTTGCCGAATAGCGTTTTGCCATCTACGTTGAAAACACAGCAGGTGGCAGAACGCCATAGCCTCTGTAGTTAGAAGTCCTTCATTAGCGTAAAGGAGTTCGCTGGTATGAATAAGACCGTTTCAATAATCATGTGTCTCGCCATCCTTCCGGGCTGCGTATCATGGGAAATACCAATGACCCCCGGAGACGTGAAGAGTGCGCAAAACTACGGTTATCACCCCATTGATCCAATTCCTATAGAACTAAATATAGCAGATTCAAGACTGCCCGTATCAAATGCACATTTATTGAACGCGCTTCCTGATGAAACCATGAGGTTGGCGATAGGTCAGTTTGATGGGAAAACGGGGCTAACTTTTGGAGTTGCGGCAACAGGAATAAAAGGTAATCAATATGTAGTAATACTTGACTACATAAAATTCAACACAAATTCGCTACCTGTAATTCTTGAGAAAGAGAATGCAAATATAAAGGCAAATATTACACCTAATGCGCCAGAGCCAGACGCTCTGGTGCCTACTTATATTGGTGTTGGATTGCGCCTGACTGCCAATATATTAGTTACGGAAGGAAGTGTGGACTTAGGTAATCTTTTTGCATTAGGGGCTGCGGCAGAGGCTAAGAAAATTTCAGGATCACTGGTAATTCAAACACTGGGGGTCAGTGGAGAAAATGTTTCATCCGTAATCCCCATGCCAAGCGAAATTAACACATCAACAATCCAGAATGCGATATTGGCACTTGGAACCATCAAGGCCAAAATGTATGCGAATGACACAAAAATCACCCCAAGAGTCGTAGGGGTCTACAACAATCTAGGAGGGGGCGCAGAAACAATAAATGGCTTTATATCTTCAATGCTTCTAAAGCCTAGAAGCATTGACATCAACAATGCTGTCGCCGTCAATTAATCTCTATAATCAAAGGCCACCTCATTTGAGGTGGCTGTTGTTCATTGGCCCAATTCAATTTCCCGGTCTGGACGCTCACGGCCATTGTCGTTCACCGGGCTATGCCCGCGCCCGAAATGCCCCTTCAAGTCCAGGGAGTGAGAGGCCGGGCGTTCAAGGCAATCCGCAATGTCCCGGTGAAGCTCGGCAACCTGTCGGGCGTGCTCCTGCTTCATCTGGCGGATTTCCGCGTGTAGTAGCTGCCGATCCTCAATTTGCTTGAAGATCAGGCGTTCCCGTTCGGCACGATCCCGTTGCCAGTTGAGCAGGGCTTCTTGCTCATTCTGGCGGCGGATACGGGCGTGCTTGCCCGTCATCCAATCCCGCACGCCCCGAACCCCGGTGGAGAAACGCCGGGCGCGTTGCTGGGCTTCACGCTCGCGGCGAGCCCTGTGTGCTTTCTCCAGCTCCGCCCGTTGTTCGCGTTGGTGCTGGACAGTCTCTTTACGGCGTTGCTGGAGCGTGCTGGCTTGCCGTTTGTGGAGGGATTCAAGCATCTGGATATGCTCGCGGAGCATGGCCGTCATCCGCTCGGTATGGGCCTGTTTGGCCTGATCCACCGACATTAGGTCGGCGGCATCCCCAAGGCGGGCTTTCACCTCCTTGGCTCGGGCACCGACATACTTGGCAATGGCGTAAACCTCACCCCGAAAGTCCACGGCCACATGCCCGCGACGGTCGCCGCGGGCCAGCGTATAACCGCGCACTTTCAGAGCCTTGGCGAACGTCTGACGGGAATCGGCAATAGCCCAGCATTCCTGAAACATCCGTTTCAGGGCTTTGAGGTCATGACCGCCACGCTTGGCCTGTTGCCATTCGTTCAGCGTGAAATTCGCCGGGTCGCGCTCCTGGCTGTCCATGAAACCCCGTGGCATCTGCCAGCCGTTTTCAAGATAAAGCTGTTTGGATAAATCCCGGAGCTTCAGCTTGTAGTGCGGGAGGTTGATGGCCTTCATCTGTTAGGTGTCGATCCGTGACCAGACAACATGCGCATGACGGCGGCCTTCCTTTTCGTGGAAGACCACCGCACGGGGCTGGCCATCCAGCCCCAGCTTTTGTTCCACGGCCTCGATAGCCATTTCAAAGGTATGCGTGGGAACATTTTCCTGTAGTGGTGGATTCATGCTCAGCGAGAACAGGAATTGTCGAGCACGGGTGCCACGGCTGACCGCGTAGGCCTCCTGAAAAGCCGCCTCCAGGTCATCGGCCATGAATCCCCGTAGCTCATGTACATGGACATGCTCATTCTCTGCGGTATTGAGCAGGTGGCGGGCGAGCTGTTTGGCTCCCCCGCGCTGGCTTCCCTTGAGGATCATGGCGAATCCTCCCCGCCTAGGCCGAGGGCGCTCATAAGATCGTTGCGGATTGCCCGGACGGCCTCGCAGGCCTCCAGCAATTCCGCCTCGATTTCTTTAGCGACAGGCAGTGACCCGGTATGGGCGGCCTTGGCCAGTTGATTTAGGTTGCTGGAGAGGCAGGAACGCCCCAGCTCGCCCAGTACCTTGGCCAATGCCTGCTGATCCTTCACGGGCCTGTTTTTCCGCCGCCGAGGGGGCGGGAATGAGCCGTTAAACAACCGCTCCCGGATATAGGCCCCAAGGGGCATACATCCGGCTTCCTCTTCCAATTGCGCCCGTTCCTCCCAGCTCAAACGCAGGGAGAATGGAAGCGGTGTTTTACGCTTGCTCAGGGCCGGATCAGGCCCGACCGCATCCTTAAAAAGCCCGGAAATCGTGGGGGCCGACACATCATCTAAATGATTCATGGCGGCACCTATGGAGCAGGGCTATTGCGCTTCAAAAGCGCGTTCCATTCCTCCAAGGTTTCGAAAAGTCGGTTCGACGTTTCTTCGTCGAGGTGCGCCATATATGAAACTCGCTGATCGCAAGATCAGCGAGTTTTTTATTGCCTGTCATCCTGGGCGATCACCCTGCGGCTTTTCGTCATCTTGTCTTCATATCGACAACGTAGCTTGCTAATGAACAGACGAAATGACTCAGGAGAACGCCCGATGGATGACTATCAGGAAGAATTGCTCGAACGCGACGCCCTCGATCAGGATGCGTCCGACGTCGACGACGCCACCGAACTCTGACTGTCACTGCCGACTCGGCGCTGCGCGCGTCGATAGTCGCCCGGCGTTTGCCCAAGCCAGCGTTTGAAGGCGCGCTGGAAGGCTTCGGCCGAGGCGAAGCCGAGCAGGTAGGCGATCTCACCGAAAGCCAGTTCGGTGTCGCGGATGTAGGCCGTGGCCAGGTCGCGGCGGGTGTCGTTGAGGATGGTGCGAAATTGCGTGCCTTCCTCGGCCAGCTTGCGCCGCAGCGTCCAGCTGGGCAGATGCAAGCTGCGGGCGACTTCCTCCAGATCCGGTTCATGGCCGTGCAGCAATGGGCCGAGCAACTGGATCACCCGTTCACGCAGGCTACGGGTGCGGGTCAGCTGATCCAGTTCGCGCTCGCACAATTCCATCAGGTGCCGCCAGGTGCCTGGGCAATGCTGTGGGTTGCGCAAGGCCAGGCTTTCGTTGCTCAGGCGCAGGCGATTGGCGCTGGCGCTGAACTCCACCGGACAATCGAATAGCGCCTCGTAGCGTTCTCCGTATTCAGGGTGCGGGAATTCGATTTCGACCTTTTCCGGGGTGATGGGGTGGCCAACCACCTGGCCCAGATTGGTCTGCCAGCCGGCCAGCACCGAATCTACCACGAAGCGGTTGTAGGCGTTGTACGGGCTGATCGAGTAGAAGTGCAACCAGGCGCCGCGTGCGTCTTCGCTGAAGCCCGAGCGTCCTCGGTAGTTGGCGGCATACAGCGGCTCGAAGCGTGTCAGAGTGCGCGCGGCCTCGCGCAGGTTGGGCGCCTGCGCAGCGCAGATGCCCGCCAGGCCGACCTGGCTGAGGCGACTGTGCTGTCCCATCTCCAGACCCAGTGCCGGGTCGTTGCACAGGGCAACTGCACTGTGCCCGAGGCGCATGAAACGTGGGATCGACAAGCGCGCTCGTGGCTCGCTCAGGCGCGTGGCGTCCAGTCCGAACTGTTCGAGCAAGGGCTCGGGGCTCAGGCCTTTGGCGCGCAGTGCGTCAGCCAGTGCCTGGGTGAAACCGACGGAAAGATCGCCCAGGCGAACGCGTGAAGCTTTCATAACCACAGGTTGATCAGTTGCGCGCCAGGGTCGTTGGCGCCTTGGCTCAGTTGGCCAGCATCGAATGCCTGGGCCTGGGATTGTCCGCTGCGCTCCCACAGTCGTCCACGCAAGTGGACTTTCAGGCCTGCACGGATGCCCTGGGTCTGTAGCTGTTGATTGAGCTGCATGTCATTCGAGTGGCTTTGCAGATCGCTGGGCATGGCGAGCAACTCGACCTGCTCGCCAGCCAGTGACTTCTCGCCTGTGAGTTGGCTGGCGTCGCCACCGAGCAGTACGCCGAGCTTGCCGGCTGGGGTGTCCAGCACCTGCAGTACGCTTGGCGCCGTGGTGGTAAGCGCGCTTGCGCTGAACAGGTGTCGCTGTGGCTGGCCCAGCGGATTGCCGGCCTGATCGAATACCAGGCTGACGTTGTACAGCGGCCCGCGGCCGACTTCGAGACGGCCGAGTTCCACGCGCGGTTCGGGCAGGACGATGGAGCCGGCCACCAGGGTGATGCCGTAATCGCGGGCCAGCTCGCCGAACAACTGCTGATAGTCGCGTGCCATCGCTTTTGCCTTGGTGCGCAGCAGGGCATCGTCCAGTCGCGTGTCGCCTTCGGCGCTGAGCAGGGCTCCGAGGAAATCCAGAGGGTTGCTCGCGGCCAGCCAATGCAAGGCCTGGTGGCGGTCGCTGGCGCGGTAGAACTCTTCCTTCTCGCCGACGGCCAGCAACCAGGTGCCAATGTGCTCGGGCAGCACGACGACGGTGCGTTCGCTGAGCATGCCTTGCTCACGGGCGCGATCCAGGTAGGCGGCCAGTTTCAGGCGCAGGCGGTCAAGGCTCTGGTAGTCGGCGGCGAACAGTTCCGGTTGGATGCCCAGCAGGTTGCCACGTGGGCCGGGCTGACCAAGATCAAGCGCGATCTGGCTGCGCAGATCGGACAGGTAATGGCCGCTGGGACGCTGCTCGATCCAGTAGGCGTAGCTGCCAAGACCGGCCAGCAGTGCAAGTGAGAGCAAGAGAGTGATCAGTAAGCGCATTTCAGGATTTTCGGCTTCAGTGCGGTGCAGGTTAGGTCGGTCGAGCCGTGCTGCCAAGCCATGTTGCTATTTTTGATCATTATCTTGTTAGTTTTGATCATTGAGCATGCCATGCAGCCTCTTTATCGTCTGGCTCCATAACCGACCGCGTGACCATGAGACCGCGGCAATCCGTGAACTGCACCGCGATGTGGAGATTTCCATGACTGCTCGTTACCCGCACATGCTGGCCCCGCTCGACCTCGGCTTCACCACGCTGAAGAACCGCACGCTGATGGGCTCCATGCACACTGGTCTGGAAGAGAAGCCGGGCGGCTTCGAGCGCATGGCGGCCTACTTCGCCGAGCGTGCCCGTGGCGGCGTCGGTCTGATGGTCACCGGCGGCATCGGCCCGAACGAAGAAGGTGGCGTGTACGCCGGGGCGGCCAAGCTGAGCACGCCGGAAGAAGCCGAGAAGCACAAGATCGTCACCCAGGCCGTACATGAGGCGGATGGCAAGATCTGCATGCAGATCCTGCATGCCGGACGTTATGCCTACAGCCCGAAGTCGGTGGCGCCGAGTGCCATCCAGGCGCCGATCAACCCGTTCAAGCCGCGTGAGCTGGACGAGGAGGGCATCGAGAAGCAGATCGCCGACTTCGTCAATTGCTCCGTGCTGGCTCAGCAGGCCGGCTATGACGGCGTCGAGGTGATGGGTTCGGAGGGCTATTTCATCAACCAGTTCCTGGTCGCCCACACCAACCACCGTACCGACCGCTGGGGTGGCAGTTTTGACAACCGCATGCGCCTGCCGGTGGAAATCGTCCGTCGTGTGCGCGAAGCGGTCGGGCCGAACTTCATCATCATCTATCGCCTGTCGATGCTCGATCTGGTCGAGGGCGGCAGCACCTGGGACGAGATCGTGCTGCTGGCCAAGGCCATCGAGAAGGCCGGCGCCACCATCATCAATACCGGTATCGGCTGGCACGAAGCGCGTATCCCGACCATCGCCACCAAGGTGCCGCGCGCGGCCTTCACCAAAGTCACTGCCAAGCTCAAGGGCGAGGTGTCGATTCCGCTGATCACCACCAACCGCATCAACACCCCGGAAGTCGCCGAGCAGGTGCTGGCCGAGGGCGATGCCGACATGGTGTCGATGGCGCGCCCGTTCCTCGCCGACGCTGACTTCGTCAACAAGGCGGCTGCAGGCCGCGCGGACGAGATCAACACCTGCATTGGCTGCAACCAGGCCTGCCTGGATCACACCTTCGGCGGCAAGCTGACCAGCTGCCTGGTCAACCCACGCGCCTGCCACGAGACCGAGCTGAACTACATTCCCACCACCGCTGTGAAGAAAATCGCCGTGGTTGGTGCCGGCCCGGCCGGGCTGGCCGCTTCCACCGTCGCTGCCGAGCGTGGCCACAGCGTGACCCTGTTCGACTCTGCCGGCGAGATCGGCGGTCAGTTCAACGTGGCCAAGCGGGTGCCGGGCAAGGAGGAGTTCTTCGAGACCCTGCGCTACTTCAAGCGCAAGCTGGAAACCACTGGTGTCGACGTGCGCCTGAACACTCGCGTGTCGGTGGACGATCTGGTCAAGGGCGGCTTCGACGAAATCATCCTGGCCACCGGCATCGCCCCGCGTACGCCGGAAATTCCGGGTATCGATCATGCCAAGGTGATCGGCTACCTGGACGCCATTCTCGAACGCAAGCCGGTCGGCCAGAAGGTCGCGGTGATCGGCGCCGGTGGCATCGGTTTTGACGTGTCCGAGTTCATCACCCATCAGGGTAAAGCCACTAGCCTCGACCGCGAAGCGTTCTGGAAGGAGTGGGGCATCGATACCGCGCTCGAAGCCCGTGGCGGTGTGGCCGGTATCGAGGCGCATCCGCACCCGGCGGCGCGCGAGGTGTTCCTGCTGCAACGCAAGAAATCCAAGGTCGGCGATGGCCTGGGCAAGACCACCGGCTGGATTCACCGCACCGGGCTGAAGAACAAGAATGTGCAGATGCTCAACAGCGTCGAGTACGTGAAGATCGACGATGCCGGTCTGCATATCCGCATCGCCGGTGGTGAGGAACAGGTGCTGCCGGTCGATACCGTGATCGTCTGCGCCGGTCAGGATCCGCTGCGCGAGCTGCAAGAAGGTCTGGAGAACGCCGGCCAGCGTGTTCACCTGGTCGGTGGCGCGGATGTCGCCGCCGAACTCGATGCCAAGCGGGCGATCAACCAGGGTTCGCGCCTGGCGGCCGAGCTCTGATCGAATTGACGCCTCGCTTACAGACCGTTTGAAAACGTAGCGAGCGAAGGTCAGGCAAGGCAAAAAACGGCGAGAAAACGCAGTTTACGAGTTGTAAATGAGCATTTTGAGCCGTTTTTAACGCAGCATGGCCGAGCGCAGTAGTTTTCATACGGTCTGCTGCGGGGCGTTTGCTATCTGGCCTGACAATAACAAGGAGAAGCCGATGTCCCTCAATGCCCAACTGCATCCTGCCGCCGCTGCCAGTCTGGAGCGCTGGCATCAGTTCGTCGCCGCCAAGGATCTCAGCGCCTTGCCCGAACTGCTGCATCCGCAGGCCGTATTTCGCTCACCCATGGCGCACACCCCTTATCCGGGGGCGCAGGTGGTCAACCTGATCCTCAATACCGTGCTCAAGGTGTTCGAGGACTTCGCCTATCACCGCGAGCTGGCCACGGCCGATGGTCTCAACGTGGTGCTGGAGTTTTCTGCGCGGGTCGGTGGCCGTGAGTTGAAAGGGATCGACATGATCCGTTTCGACGAATCGGGACGGATCGTCGAGTTCGAAGTGATGGTGCGACCGATGAGTGGCCTGCAGGCGCTCGGTGCGGAAATGGCGCAGCGCCTGGCGCCATTTCTCGCCGCAGCCAAGGGCTGAGGCCTACATCAGCGCAGAACGCCAGCCTCGCGGTAGAAACGCTCGGCTCCTGGGTGCAGTGGAATAGGCAGCCCGCTGACGGCTCGCTCCAGGCGGATATCGCGGGCAGCTGGATGCGAGTCGGCGAGGCGATCGAGGTTCTCGAACAGCAATCGGGTCATCTCGTAGGCCAGCTCTTCCGACACGCTGGTCTGGCTGACCAGGATATTGGTGATGGTGGCTGTCGGCACATCGCTGGACTGTCCTTCATAGGTGCCGGCCGGAATGATGCCCGACTGATAGGCTCCACTGCCGATGCGTGCGACGATGTCTGGCGGGATCGCTACGAAGGTAGTGGGAACGCGTTCAGCCAGTTCGCGAATCGCCGCCATGCCCAGGCCGGCTGACTGAAGGGTGGCATCCAGTTGCCCTTTCTCGATCAATTCGACCGATTCGGCATAGGGCTTGAATTCGACATGGCCCATGTCCTTGTAGCTCAGACCGGCGGCCTTGAAGATCGCCCGTGCGTTGAGTTCGGTGCCCGAGCGCGGTGCGCCGACGGAAATGCGCTTGCCGCGCAAGTCCTGCAGGCTGTTGATTCCCGACTCCTTGCTGGCGACGATCTGAATGTAGTTCGGATAGATGCCGGCGATCGCGCGAAGTCTGTCGCGCGGTGCCCTGAAACCGGCTTCCTCGTTGCCTTTCCAGGCATCGGCCACCGAGTCGCCAAGGGCAAAGGCGAGCTGGCCGCGGGCGATTTGCAGCAGGTTGAGGTTTTCCACCGAGGCCTTGGTGGCGCGCACAGTCGTGTCCGAATTGTCGATGCCCTCGCTGTAGAGCGTGGAGAGGGTCATGCCCAGCGGATAATAAACTCCGCTGGTGCCACCAGTGAGAATGTTGATCGATGTTGGGTTGGCGTGGGCGTTGGGGCTGTTGACCAGGATCGCGGCAGCGACGAGCAGGCCAAGACGCTTGGTTAAGCGCATGGAGTTTCTCCGTTGTTGTTATGTTTTCGGCCGGAAGCGTTTCAGGCCTGTGCGTTATTCGCGGCCAGGCTTCTCCTGCTTCTGCTTGAACAGGCAGCGCTATGCGAGGGGACAGTGCGAGGGGGAACTCGATGGCGGAACATGGCTGACCTCTTATCTTTTTTATCAGTCCTGCCTGCGCGATCATCGCGTGCGGGCGATCGAGGGCTGAGCAGATGGCGTGCCAGGTCTAGCCTCTCGCGCGCTAGAGCGTGCGGAGTGATCGGAAATCGGATCCAGTCGGCGGAAAGATGCTGATGGCTAGTGCGTGGTGAGCGGAACTTCGCTTATTTCTTGGCGGTATGCGCAGGACGGCAGGTTTTTCTCATCGAGCGCGAATGGTGGCTGCGTTTACCTGCTTCGTCACAGTTTCGCGCTGCCGCCGGTCTATCTGTCGCCTGTGGCCGATTGAGTGCCAACCGAGTCACATTGCCGCGGCTGGGTTTTCCCCTAGACTTGCCTGACCGATCAAGGACGACATCTGCGCCAAAGCCTGTGCTGCTCTGGCGCACGATGCCGTGCGCGCATATTCCCCCGTTGGTTCAGAGGGCCCTCGATGAGCATGCAGAACAAGCCGCAGATGGTGGAAGCCGTGATGTTCTTCAGTGAGCGCGGTATCTGCAAACAGATGATGTTCCCTGAATTCGAAGCCTTGCTCGATGGCGTGGTGAACATGCCCGAGTTCGCTGACGAACAGATGCGTGCTGTTTTCGTGGTGATCAACCCGCGTCTGCTGGTCAGGGCCGCGGTGTTCTTCTATCTGGACTTCGACGAGGATGGCCGGCCTGACAAGGGCTGGAACATTCCCCTGCAACACCTGGCCGAGCGCGCCGGTCGTGGACCTGACCTGGGTGCTGGGCCGATCCGACTGGCTTGCCGCAGCCAGTGCCCGGTCTCCTGGCACCAGATGCATCTGTGGGATCCGAGCCTGGCGCCTGGGCAGAACGATCTGGTGATCCTGCGCGATGCGGTCAAGCGCAATCAGCTTGGCCTGCTGGTCGAGGACGATAGTGCCCAGGCCGTGGTGGCCGAGCGTTTGCAGGTGGCGTCCGAGGATAAATGGTACGCCCCCGATCCAGCCAAGGAAGTGGCCGCTCAGTTGGCGCAAAAGATGGATCAGGAGCACAGAGCCAAGACGGCTCAGCTGATTCAGCAGCAACGTTTGCGCATCACCAGCCTGACCCAACAGCACGAAGAGGAGCTGGCCAAGTTCAAGCTGGCCAGCGAAGAGCAGAGCAAGAATCTGCAAGGGCAGATCCACGGGCTGCACCAGGCATTGCGTCAACAGGAAGAACTCAACGCCAATCTCAAGGCGCAGCTGGCTGCACAGGCTGAGAGCTTTCAGTGCAGTCGCGAAGAAATGACCCAGCAATTGCGTGCACTGGAGCGTCATGGACGTACCGAGGGCGATATCCTGCGTGCCCAGTTCGATGGCGAGCTGCAGGCGAAGGTCGCCGCTGCTGTGGCGCAATATCAGGAACAGATTGCCATCCGCGATGTGGAACTGGCCTACCGTAATGAACTGGATGCCCAGCTACAGGCCGAGGTCGAACGGCTCAAGCGTGAGCGTGATGAGTTCGCCAGCCAGGGAGGGGATCAGGCCCTTGAGCGTCTGGCCAAGCTCGGCGTAGTCTTCGTGGTTTATCACCCCGGCGCCGGGCACCTGACCATTGCGCTGCCGGATGTCGCGCGCTATCAGGACAACCCCATGGCCTACGCTGCCGCCAAGTGCTTCGTTTCCGAAGAACAGTACCGCCATTGGCTGGCTCATTATCAGCAACCGACCTGCGATACGACGCTGCCCAGCGGCGAGCGTTGCGGTATTCCCATCGACCGAGTGGATACGCCCAGTCGCTTCATCCTCGGCGACTCCAACTGTTGCACGCGCCACAAGGCCAGTAACCGCCTGCGCACCGTCAGCTGATCTTGGCACTGCGATTTCCTGATTGGTGCCCGCAGGCACCTCTGCAGCCGCTAAGGCTGGACTGGCTCGAGGCGGCCGGCATCGAGCTGGCCTGTCTGCGTCTGGATCTGGTCGATCCGCTGGTATCGGGCAATAAATGGTTCAAGCTCGCTGCGCATCTACGTGCTGCCGAGGCCGGTGGCGCGCAGGGCGTGATCAGTCTGGGTGGCGCGCACTCGAATCATCTGCATGCGCTGGCTGCGGCGGGCAAGCGCTTCGGCTTCGCCACCGTTGGCTTGCTGCGTGGCGAGCCGCAACGGACGCCTACCATCGACGATCTGCAAGCGCTGGGCATGCAACTGCACTGGTTGGGTTATGCCGGTTATCGGGCGCGTCATCAGGCCGACTTCTGGCAGCCCTGGCTGGCGCGCTACCCCGGTTTTCATCCTGTAGGCGAAGGTGGTTTGAGCCTGGCAGGTGCTGAAGGCTGTGGCGCGATGGTCGATATGGCTCAGGCGCAACTGCAGCGCATCGGCTGGCAGGATTTCGATGCCTGGTGGTTGGCCGCCGGTACCGGCACGACCTTGGCTGGCCTGGTGCTGGGTGAGCAAGGGCAGCGGCTGGTGTATGGCGCCCTGGCGGTTCCAGCCAGTCATGGTGTCGCTGCCCAGGTGGCGGCGTTGCTGGACGAGGCTCAGGTTGTGGAGCAGGGCTATCGCCTGGTCAACGCGGCGCGCGGTGGTTTCGCACGGCTGGATGAGCCGCTACGCCAATTCATCTTACGAACCGAGCAAGACAGCGGTCTGCCCTTGGAGCCTGTTTATACCGGCAAGGCATTGATGGCGTTACGTGATTTTTGCGGCAGCGGTCATCTTCCTCGCGGTTCTCGCCTGATCTTCGTTCATACTGGCGGCTTGCAGGGCCGCCGCGCGCTGATGGGCGCCGACTACACTCAGGTCTGACCAGCGGAGTCTGGAAATTCTCATGAACGAACCTCTCACTCCCGAGCAGTTACGCATTCTTACCCCGCTCAATGTGCTGTCCGAGCAGCAATGGCGTGAGCTGCGTAGCCAACTGGTACCGCAACCGTTGCTGGCCGGCCAGTTGTTGTTCCGTCAGGGAGATCAGGCCCGCCTCACGTATTACCTGCTGGCAGGCGAACTGCAGTTGCAGGATGCCGAGGGGCGGACGCAACGCGTGTCGGCGGGGAGCGCGATCAGCTGTCATCCGCTTTCCCCCGGGATGCCGCGTCTGCACGAGGCGCGCGCCCTGACTGATGTCAGCGTGCTGATGATCGACAGTGTCACGCTCGACCGCCTGCTGACCTGGCGCCTGGCCTATCAGGATCTGTTGCTGGCGATGCAGCAGGGTGGTGCCGACATCGAATGGCTGGAGCGACTGCTGGAGAACCCGCTGTTCACCAAGGTGCCACCAGCGAACGTGCAGAACATGCTTGGCCGGTTACAGCGCGTCGAGATCGAGGCGGGGCACCAGGTTCTCACCGAAGGCGAGGCGGGCGACTGCTGTTTCTTCCTCGAAAGCGGGCGCGCCGAGGTGATTCGCAGCGCCGGCAGTGATCGCCAGGTGTTGGCCGAGCTGGAAGTAGGCGCCTGCTTTGGTGAGGAGGCGCTGTTGTCGGATAGACCGCGTAACGCCACGGTAACCATGGTCGAAGCCGGCAGCGTGTTGCGCTTGGATCGCCAGGATTTTTTCGCTTTGCTCAAGGCTCCGGTGGTGGCCGAGGTTTCCCTTGGGGAGGCTGCCAGGCTGCTGGCCCAGGGTGCACAATGGCTGGATGTGCGGCTGCTGGAAGAGTACGAGAAGGCGTATGCGCCACAGGCCTTGCACATGCCGCTGCAACTGCTGCGGCTGAAGGCTCGCCTGTTGGACAGGTCGCGCACCTACCTGTGTTATTGCGACAGTGGCAAGCGCAGCAGCAGTGCGGTGTTTCTGCTCTCGCAGCTCGGCTATAGCGTCTACGCCTTGCGCGGTGGTCTGGACGCCTTGCCGGCGGTACAGCGTGATGCGCTGCTTTGCGAGAGCGGGGCTGGTTATCTGGCGCGCTCCGGCGGGCGCACCGAACGTAGCCGGTAGGATGTGTGCCGCTTGCGTAGGGCGGGGGATGGCGGGTTGTACCCGCTCTACGACGGCCACTGATCGCTGACCAGAAACACACGCTCGGCTTCGCGCCAGTCGCCTTTCGAGTCGGGCTCCAGGCGTACCAGCAATTGCGCGCGGTTTTGTGTCGGCAACGCTGCCAGCCATTGTTGGAAAGTCTCCTCTGACCAGCGCTCGCCATCGTCAATCAGCGCCGGTGCCAGCCAGGCCAGCCTTGGCAGCGGTTGCCAGCATGCCCCTGGCCGCTCGGCGACGAAGTGGTTCCAGTCGCGTTGACGCAGCCATCGTCCCTGCAAGTGCGCAGGCGTGGCCCCGCGAGGTGGCGAGCAGCCATCGGGCCATGGGTAGAACAGGTAGCCGCCGAGCCAGAAGGCCGCTCGGGGCTCGGCCAGTTGCAGTTCGTTCAGTGCGCCTCGTGTTTCACGTCGTGACGACAGAGGCAGTTGATGTTGGGCGAGATGGCTTAACTTCAGATCGAGTCGGTCATGGCTGCCAGGGCCTAGCCAATGAGCGGCATCGCTGCCTCCCGTGCCCAGATAGAACTTAACCGCCAGCTCCAAGTGGTGCTCGCCCTCGGCGTCGCGCAGCAGCAGATCCAGTTCCCCCAGGGTCTGGCCGTTCTGGCGAATCGGCAGATTGGCGGCGACGATTTCTATATCCGGTGCGGCGTGCAGGGCGAATTGCCAGAGACGCTCGTAGTGCATGCCGAGGCGCCGCACCGGCTTCTCTGCCAGCCAGTCATGCAGGACGCTGGCATCCCTGTCTTGCTTCGCCAGCCAGTCCGTCAGCAACTGCGGTCGCTGCAGCCAGCAACTGGCCTGGAGAGGGTGGCGCTGGGGTTTCGTTGTCTCACCCAGCAAGGGTGGTGAGAGCAGCACCCACGCCAGGTCGCGTACCGCAGGGGTGCGCAGCGTCTGCAACAGTTCGTGCAGCGAATCGGAAGTGGTCATGGCCCGAGCATAGCGCGGTTTGCCGGGGCCTTGGCCTTTGGCCGATAATCCCTGTTCGTTTCTTATTCGGCTGTCGGGAGTCCCATGGATCAATTTCGCAATGTCGGCATCATCGGGCGCCTGGGCAGCACGCGGGTGTTGGAGACCGTTCGCCGGCTCAAGCGCTTTCTCATTGACCGTCATCTGCATGTGATCCTTGAAGACACTATCGCTGAGGTATTACCCGGCCACGGTTTGCAGACTTCCTCGCGCAAGATGCTGGGCGAAGTGTGCGATCTGGTGATCGTCGTCGGGGGTGACGGCAGCATGCTCGGCGCCGCGCGCGCGCTGGCGCGGCACAAGGTGCCGGTGCTGGGGATCAACCGCGGTAGCCTCGGTTTTCTCACCGACATTCGTCCTGACGAGCTGGAGCTCAAGGTGGCGCAGGTGCTGGAAGGCCAGTACCTGACCGAAAACCGCTTCCTACTCGAGGCTGAGGTACGCCGCCAGGGCGAAGCCATCGGCCAGGGCGACGCGCTCAACGACGTGGTGCTGCACCCGGGCAAGTCGACGCGGATGATCGAGTTCGAGCTGTATATCGATGGTCAGTTCGTCTGTAGCCAGAAGGCCGATGGCCTGATCGTCGCCACACCCACCGGTTCGACTGCCTACGCCTTGTCTGCCGGCGGGCCGATCATGCATCCCAAGCTCGATGCTATCGTCGTGGTGCCAATGTACCCGCATACCCTGTCCAGCCGGCCCATCGTGGTCGATGGCAACAGTGAGCTGAAGATCGTCGTGTCGCAGGATCTGCAGATTTATCCGCAGGTGTCCTGCGATGGCCAGAACCACTTCACCTGCGCCCCGGGTGACACCCTGCACGTGGCCAAGAAGGCGCAGAAACTGCGGTTGATCCATCCGCTGGATCACAATTACTACGAGGTCTGTCGTACCAAACTGGGCTGGGGGAGCCGCCTCGGAGGGCACGACTGAATGTCCCTCGACCCCCGTCGTGGCTATGACCTGATCGGTGATATCCACGGTTGTGCGCGCACGCTCGAACGTTTGCTCGAACGTCTTGGCTACAGCCGGCAAAGTGGTGTGTGGCGCCATCCTTCGCGCATGGTGATCTTCCTCGGCGACCTGGTCGACCGTGGCCCCGGCATTCGCGAAACCTTGCACCTGGTGCACGATATGGTTCGCGCAGGCCAGGCGCTGTGCATCATGGGCAACCACGAATTCAATGCGCTGGGCTGGAGTACACCGGCGTCACCGGGTAGTGGTCGTCATTATGTGCGTGAGCACAGCCCGCGCCACCACCGCCTGATGCGTGAAACCCTGGCGCAGTTCGAGGCGTATCCACAGGAGTGGCGCGAGTTTCTCCACTGGTTCTACGAAATGCCGTTGTTCATCGATGCCGGACGCTTCCGCGTTGTCCACGCCTGCTGGGATGACGAACTGATCACGCCGCTCAAGGCGCAATTCCCCGATGGCTGCATCGACGAGCACTTTCTTCAGTCGGCAGCCGTGCCCGGCAGCTTCGCCAACATGGCGCTGGATCGTTTGTTGCGTGGTACCGACATGCGTCTGCCGCATGGCCTGACCCAGACCAGCGGTGACGGCTTTACTCGTTCGTACTTTCGCACCAAATTCTGGGAAGAGAATCCGCAGACCTACGGCGACATCGTGTTCCAACCCGATGCCCTGCCGGAGCTGGCCGCACAGACGCCGCTGACCGAGCTGCAGAAGGACGAGCTGCTGCGCTATGGCGCCCACGAGCCGTTGTTGTTCGTCGGCCATTACTGGCGGCGTGGTAAGCCGGCACCGATTCGTCCGAATCTGGCCTGCCTGGATTACAGTGCGGTGATTGGCGGCAGGTTGGTGGCCTATCGTCTGGATCAGGAGCATCGTTTGGACGCAAACAAATTCGTCTGGGTCGATGTCGACCCGCAGGAGGCGCCACGATGACGGCTGTTGCTGTACTACGTTTGCCGCTTGAGACCGATCTGAGTGGTTTCGTCGCCTTGCTGCAACGGTTGCGTGTTCCTCATCGGGTGGCTGAGGAAGGGGGCGAGCAAGTGCTCTGGGTGCCTGGCGAGGAGCTTGCTGAACAGGTGCGGGAGCTCTATGCGCGTCACCCGCAGGGCGACGCCGGCGGAGAGTTGCCGGCAAGCGTTGCGCCTGCGCGGGACAGCTTCTTCACGCAGCTGCGGCGCAGCCCGGTCACGGCGTTGGTACTGCTGGCGACTTTCATCGTCTTTGCGGTGACCCTGGCCGGCGAGAATTTTTCCACCATTCGCTGGCTGAGCTTCGTTGATTTTCGAATCGATGGCGAGCACATCTATTTGACTTATCTGGATGCCACGCTCGAAAGCGGCCAGTGGTGGCGCCTGATCACGCCCATGCTGATCCACTTCGGCTGGCTGCACCTGGCAATGAACAGCTTGTGGTACTGGGAACTGGGGCGGCGTATCGAATTTCGCCAGGGCGCCATTGGTCTGCTCGGTCTGACCCTGCTGTTCGGGCTGGCGTCGAACTTCGCCCAATACTGGTGGGCTGGCCCGTCGTTGTTCGGTGGCCTGTCCGGCGTGCTTTATGGCCTGCTTGGGCATTGCTGGATCTACCAGCGCCTGGCGCCCAACCCGGCCTATCGCTTGCCGCCTGGCGTGCTGGTGATGATGCTGGCCTGGCTGGCGATCTGCATGACTGGCGTGTTCGAGCTGTTGCAGTTCGGCGCCATCGCCAATGCCGCGCACGTGGGTGGTCTGTTGGTCGGCTGCCTGACCGGGCTGCTTGGCGGTATGCTGGCCCGACGTAGCGTTTGATTCGACTTTAGTGTTTCGGCGGGTTTCACCCGCCCTACGATTTACCTGGAGACCTGTATGTCGTCCTTTCTCGATGCGATTGAAAACATCACCCCGGAAATCTACGAGAGCCTCAAGCTGGCCGTGGAAATCGGCAAGTGGCCCGATGGCCGCAAGCTGACCCAGGAACAGAAGGAGCTGAGCCTGCAGGCGATGATCGCCTGGGAAGTGCAGAACCTGCCGGAGGAAGAGCGCACCGGCTACATGGGGCCGCAGGAATGCAGCAGCAAATCCGAGCCGGTGCCCAACCTGCTGTTCAAATCCTCGGATACCCTGCACTGATGAGTGAGTTGGGACGTGGCTCGCTGAGCAAAATGAAGGCGCGCCTGGATGCGCCAGTGCAATACGCCTTCCGCCTGGGCGAGGAAGAGGTGCCGGTCAACCCGCTGGTGGGTAAGCACCTGCGCCTGGAATACCTCGGCGCGATCCATTGCACGCACTGCGGGCGCAAGACCAAGACCAGCTTCAGCCAGGGCTACTGCTACCCCTGCATGCAGAAGCTGGCGCAATGCGATGTCTGCATCATGAGCCCGGAACGCTGCCATTATGATCAAGGCACCTGCCGTGAGCCGAGCTGGGGCGAGCAGTTCTGCATGACCGACCATATCGTCTACCTGGCCAATTCCAGTGGCGTGAAGGTCGGCATCACCCGTGCCAGCCAGGTGCCGACGCGCTGGATCGACCAGGGCGCGACTCAGTCGCTGCCCATCCTGCGCGTGGCTACCCGGCAGCAGTCCGGCTTCGTCGAGGATTTGCTGCGTACGCGCGTGGCGGACAAGACCAATTGGCGCGCGCTGCTCAAGGGCGATGCTGAGCCGGTCGACCTGATCGCGATTCGCGAGCAACTGTTCGACAGCTGTGGTGCGGGCATTGCTGAGCTGCAGCAGCGTTTCGGCCTGCAGGCCATCCAGCCGCTTTCCGCTGCCGAAGTGCTGGAAATCCGCTATCCCATCGAAGCCTATCCGGCCAAGATCACCAGCTTCAATCTGGACAAGCAGCCGCTGGCCGAAGGTACCCTGCTCGGTATCAAGGGCCAGTACCTGATGTTCGACACCGGTGTGATCAATATTCGCAAGTACACCGCTTACCAGTTGGCCGTCCACGAGATCGCCGCCTGACACCCGATGCCACCGGCGCACCACGCGCCGCAGACGAGA
This sequence comes from Pseudomonas mendocina, assembly GCF_003008615.1. Taxonomy (NCBI): domain Bacteria; kingdom Pseudomonadati; phylum Pseudomonadota; class Gammaproteobacteria; order Pseudomonadales; family Pseudomonadaceae; genus Ectopseudomonas; species Ectopseudomonas mendocina. Next base: position 185,091 of record NZ_CP027657.1, on the reverse strand, counting down.
GGCCAAGCGCCATGCGCACCGAGCAATCCAAGACCATCTACCTCAAGGACTATCAGGTTCCCGACTACCTGATCGACGAAACCCACCTGACCTTCGAGCTGTTCGAGGATCACAGCCTGGTGCACGCGCAGCTGGTCATGCGTCGCAATCCCGAAGCGGGCGCCGGTCTGCCCAAGCTCGTGCTCGATGGCCAGCAACTGGAGCTGCTGGAGCTGAAGCTCGACGACCGCGAGCTGAGCGCAGGCGATTACACACTGACCGACAGCCACCTGACCCTGCAGCCGACCCAGGAGCGCTTCGTGGTCGACAGCAGCGTGCGCATCCACCCGGAGAGCAATACCGCGCTGGAAGGCCTGTACAAGTCCAGCGGCATGTTCTGCACCCAGTGCGAGGCCGAGGGTTTCCGCAAGATCACCTTCTACCTCGACCGCCCGGACGTGATGAGCAAATTCACCACCACGGTCAGCGCCGAGCAGCATGCCTACCCGGTGCTGCTGTCCAATGGCAACCCGATTGCCAGCGGCAGCGAGGAGGGCGGTCGTCATTGGGCGACCTGGGAAGACCCGTTCAAGAAGCCGGCCTACCTGTTCGCCCTGGTCGCCGGTGATCTCTGGTGCGTCGAGGACAGCTTCACCACCATGAGCAATCGCGAAGTGGCGCTGCGCATCTATGTCGAGCCGGAGAACATCGACAAGGTGCAGCACGCCATGGACAGCCTCAAGCGCTCGATGAAGTGGGACGAGGAGGTCTACGGCCGCGAGTACGACCTGGACATCTTCATGATCGTCGCGGTCAACGACTTCAATATGGGCGCCATGGAGAACAAGGGGCTCAATATCTTCAACTCCAGCTGCGTGCTGGCCAAGGCCGAAACCGCCACCGATGCCGCGCACCAGCGCGTCGAGGCTGTGGTGGCGCACGAGTATTTCCACAACTGGTCGGGCAACCGCGTGACCTGCCGCGACTGGTTCCAGCTGTCGCTCAAGGAAGGCTTCACCGTGTTCCGCGACAGCGAGTTCTCCGCCGACACTCACTCGCGCACCGTCAAGCGCATCGAGGATGTGGCCTACCTGCGCACCCACCAGTTCGCCGAGGACGCCGGCCCTATGGCCCACCCGGTGCGCCCGGATGCGTACATGGAAATCTCCAACTTCTACACCCTGACCATCTACGAGAAGGGTGCCGAAGTGCTGCGCATGATCCATACGCTGCTTGGCCCGGAGCTGTTTCGCAAGGGCTCGGATCTGTACTTCGAGCGCCACGATGGCCAGGCCGTGACCTGCGACGATTTCGTCAAGGCCATGGAAGATGCCAGTGGCATCGACCTGACCCAGTTCAAGCGTTGGTACACCCAGGCCGGCACGCCGCGCCTGGCGGTCAGCGAAGCTTATGATGCCGCTGCGCAGACCTACAGCCTGACCTTCCGCCAGAGCTGCCCGGCCACGCCAGGGCAGAGCGAGAAGCTGCCGTTCGTGATTCCGGTGGCGCTCGGCCTGCTCGATGCTCAGGGCAATGAGCTGCCGCTGCGCCTGCAAGGCGAGAGCGATGCGCAAGGTACCAGTCGCGTACTGTCGGTCACCGAAACCGAGCAGACCTTCACCTTCGAAGGCATCGCCGCACAACCGCTGCCCTCCTTGCTGCGCGGCTTCAGCGCGCCGGTCAAGCTGAGCTTCCCCTACAGCCGCGATCAGCTGATGTTCCTCATGCAGCACGACAGCGACGGCTTCAACCGCTGGGAGGCTGGCCAGCAGTTGTCCGTGCAGGTGTTGCAGGAGTTGATCGGCCAGTACCAGCGGGGTGAGGAAATGGTGCTCGATCAGCGTCTGGTCGAGGCGCTGCGCACCCTGCTCGAAGACGAGTCGCTGGATCAGGCGATGGTCGCCGAGATGCTGTCGCTGCCAGGCGAGGCGTATCTGACCGAGATCAGCGAAGAGGCCGATGTCGAGGCCATCCACGAGGCGCGCGAGTTCGCCCGCCTGCAACTGGCTGATGCGCTCTATGCACCGCTACTCAAGCGTTATCAGGCCAACCGCGAAATCTCCAAGACCACGTCATACGTGGCTGAGGCTGCGCACTTCGCTCGGCGCAGCCTGCAGAACATCGCCCTGTCGTACCTGATGCTCAGCGAGCAACCTGAAGTGCTGGCCGCCTGCGTCGAGCAGTTCGACAGCGCCGACAACATGACCGAGCGCCTGACTGCGCTGGCGGTGCTGGTGAACTCGCCGTTCGAGGCCGAGCGCAGCCAGGCACTGGCGTCCTTCGCCGAGTTCTTCAAGGACAACGCGCTGGTCATGGATCAGTGGTTCAGCGTGCAGGCATCCAGCACCCTGCCGGGCGGTCTGGCGCGCGTGCAGGCGCTGATGCAGCACGAAGCCTTCACGTTGAAGAACCCGAACAAGGTACGCGCTCTGATCGGGGCCTTCGCCAACCAGAACCTGATCAACTTCCATCAGGCGGACGGTTCGGGCTATTGCTTCCTTGCCGACCAGGTGATCACCCTCAATGCCCTCAACCCGCAGATCGCCTCGCGTCTGCTGGCGCCGCTGACCCGCTGGCGCAAGTACGCGCCGGCTCGCCAGGCACTGATGAAGGGTGAGCTGGAGCGCATCCTCGCTTCCGGTGAGCTGTCCAGCGATGTCTATGAAGTGGTGAGCAAGAGCCTGGCCTAAGGCGGGTTTTGCTGTACAAAAAGTGTTACCCGTCTCTGATGGGTAACACTTTTTTGTTACCCAATGGAATGTGTATGCGATCTCTTATTCGTTTGCACACTAAAGTTAGGGCATCACGACTTGACAGTTGATCAGTCGTCGCCGTGCCACGAGGCTGCAAGCCCCGTGGTGAGTGGCATAAAGCGTCGGATCGTAGGACAAAGTGCGCCAGATTTTCCGTGAATTGCTGACGTATTGGTCAGTGGCTGATCAGTCACGAAAAGAAACTGGCCAAAGGCTCTTGCAAGCGTGTTTGCGCTGATACACCCGTTTGAATTGGCACCATGGTTGCAACGCCGTGTTGGATTTGACCGCGCGTGATGGCGCTTTGGTCGTTCAACCTTTTTGCAGTACTTACAAAAAACAAGCCGTCGCCAGTACGGCATATCGCGACCCGGTTACGGGATCGCTCAAAAGAATGATCTGTCCACGGAGTGAGTCTCGATGGAAATTAAGTCCCGCAAGCCCGTTCTACGTTTTGCCCCGGCCAAGGCCGGCTTTGCGTTCGCTGGTGTTCTGCCATTGCTGGTCGCCGCCCAGGCTCAAGCGGTGGAGTTCAGCTTCGCCGATAACGAAGTTACCGGCTCCATCGACACCACCCTTTCCTATGGCCAGTTGTGGCGTGTTCAGGGGCAGGACAAGACCAATAACGATATCAATACCAACGACGGCAACCGTAACTTCGATACCGGCTTGGTTTCCGAAGTCTTCAAGATCACCTCGGATCTTGAGGTCTCCTATCAGAACTACGGCGTGTTCGTTCGGGGTACCGCTTTCTATGACACCCAGATCATGGACAAGCGCAACGATTACTATGACGCCAATACACCGGCCCAGCCGAGCCAGAGCTATCCGCGCGATAACACCTTCACCCGTGAAACCCGCCACAAGGCCGGCCGTGATGCGCAGATTCTCGACGCCTATGTCTATGGCAACTGGGATATCGCCGACATGCCGGTTTCCGGCCGCTTCGGTAAGCAGGTATTCAACTGGGGCGAGGGTCTGTTCTATCGCGGTGGTGTGAACACCACCAACCCGGTCGATGCTGCCAAGTTCCGCCTGCCTGGTTCGGAAGTTAAGGAAGTGTTGGTACCGGTCGAAGCTTTGAGTTTCAACATCGGCCTGACTGACAATTTATCGATGGAGGCCTTCTATCAGTTCAACTGGAAAGAGTCCGCAATCGATCCGGTAGGTACTTATTTCTCGGAGACGGATCTGTTTGCAGACGGTGGGCACACTGCATATAACCAGAGTGGTGCTCTGGCTGGTGCTCTTACGCCAAACCCTCTGCTCGGAGGTCTTTCTCTTTATCAAGCCTCTGTCTTGAACCCTGCTTATGGTTTGAACGGCAGCTCGTTTGCTACTCCTGACGCTTTCAAGGTCGCGTCGATCAAGAATGACCTCAATGCTAAGAATGATGGACAGTTTGGCGTGGCATTCCGCTATATCGCGGAGGAGTTGAACTCGACCGAGTTTGGCTTCTACTTCGTTAACTACCACGCTAAAGAGCCTGCGATTTATGCTCAGCTTGACGACGCTTATGGCGGTATGACTGCAGGGCAGTTCGGCGCTCTGGTTGGTAGTGCACCTGTTCAGGGGGCAGCGTTGCAGGCTGCTGCTGCAGCAGGCGTTGCAGGTAACCCTGCTGCTGTGGCTGCCATTGCTCAGCAAATTGCCGGTGGTCTGGTCTCGGTAGACCTGGCTGATCAGATTCAGGCAAGCCGGCAATACGCCGAAGATGTCCGGATGATGGGGCTTAGCTTCAACACTACCGTAGGAAACGCCTCGGTGTTCGGTGAGTTCTCCTATCGCCCTAATTTGCCGATTGGTATCGCCACCACCAACGACCTCTTGGGGCAGGTCCTCCAGCAAGCACCGCAGATCGCGCTGGGACAACAGGTGCAAGTGGGTGGGCAGACAGTAAGTCTTGATAATCGTCGCTTGAGCAACTACGAGCGTGTAGAGGCTTTCAATACGTCCATCGGCACTATCTACAACTTCGGACCATCTTTGGGCTTTGACTCCCTGTTTGGTGTTGCCGAACTTGGTTCTGAGCATATTCGTGGTAGCAGCCTGAAATACACAGACTTCCAAGGTAATGTGCGTTATTACTCTGGTCGTGCGAATGGCTCCTACATTTCCGGCTACGGCCGCGACGACCAGATCAACAAGAACGCCTACGGTTACACCCTGGTGCTCTCGGGCACCTGGAACGACGTCTACGCCGGCGTGAACCTGTCGCCGTTCGCCGTGTTCAAGCACGACTTCGAAGGCAACTCGCACCAGACCGGCAACTTCATCGAAGGTCGCAAGGCATACACCGTTGGTATGCGCGCCAGCTACCTGAACAGCCTGGAAGCCGAGATTCAGTACACCGAGTTCTACGGCGCAGGCCAGAACAACGGTGCGCGTGATCGCGACAACATTGGCCTGAACGTCAAGTACTCCTTCTGATACCTATAACCAGAAACATGCCGGGTGCTTTGGGGCGCTCGGCAATACTCTTCACGGAGAATTACCCATGCTGAACAAGCACAGGCTGATGGCTGTAGCCATTGCACTGGCGTTTTCCGCCGGCTCCGCACTGGCTGCCGTTTCCCCGCAGGAAGCTGCCAAGCTCGGCGACACCCTGACTCCTTTCGGCGCCGAGAAGGCCGGCAACGCTGCCGGTACCATTCCCGCCTGGACCGGCGGCATCACTCAGGCTCCGGCCGGTTACACCCGCTCGGGCCAGCACCACGTCAATCCGTTTCCGGACGACAAGCCGCTGTTTACCATCACTGCGGCCAATCTGAGCCAGTACGAGGCCAATCTGACTCCGGGTCAGATCGCCATGTTCAAGGCTTACCCGGAAACCTATCAGATGCCGGTGTACCAGACCCGTCGTTCCGGCTCCGCGCCGCAATGGGTCTATGACAACACCATCAAGAACGCCACCACTGCCAAGCTGGTCGACGGCGGTAACGGCTTTTCCGATGCCTATGGCGGTATCCCCTTCCCGATTCCGCAAAACGGTGTCGAGGCGCTGTGGAACCACGTCGCCCGCTACCGTGGTACCTACATCGTGCGTCGCGCCTCGGAAGTAGCAGTGCAGCGCAATGGCGCCTACTCGCTGGTCACCTCGCAGCAGGAAGCACTGTTCAAGTACTACCTGCAGAACGGCTCCTTCGCCGATCTGAACAACATCATGTTCTACTACCTGTCCTTCACCACCAGCCCGGCGCGCCTGGCCGGTGGCGCGGTACTGGTTCACGAGACGCTGGATCAGGTCAAGGAACCCCGTCAGGCCTGGGGCTATAACGCTGGTCAGCGTCGCGTGCGTCGTGCGCCGAACCTGGCTTACGACACCCCGATCGCTGCTGCTGATGGTCTGCGCACTGCCGACGACACCGACATGTTCAACGGTGCCCCGGATCGCTACGACTGGAAACTGGTCGGCAAGAAGGAAATCTACATCCCGTACAACAACTACAAGGTCACCAGCCCTGACGTTAAGTACAAGGATCTGCTGCAGGTCGGTCACCTCAATCCGGCGCTGACCCGTAACGAGCTGCACCGCGTATGGGTTGTCGAGGGCACGCTGAAGTCCGGCGCTCGCCACATCTACTCCAAGCGTACCCTGTTCCTCGATGAGGACAGCTGGCAGGCTGCGGTAGTGGATCAGTACGACGGCCGTGGTGAGCTGTGGCGTGTGTCCATCGCCTACCTGAAGAACTACTACGACCTGCCGACCACCTGGTCCGCGCTCGATGTGTTCCATGACCTGCAGGCGCGTCGTTACCACGTGCAGAACCTGGACAACGAAGAGAGCAACACCATCGACTTCACCCAGGCCACTCCGGACGACGGTTATTTCAAACCAGCTGCCCTGCGTCGCCGTGGTACTCGATAATAGTCGTGTAGTCTCACGTGAAGGCCGCTACAGTAGTAGCGGCCTTTTCGTATCAGCCCGGCGAATAGGCTGTAATAAAGCGGTTCGACCTTACAAAACATAACGTCGCGCTGATTGTCAGGGCTTTCCGAAGCTCGCTAGGATGAGTGGCCTGGTAAGAGTCTATTCACGAGTTCGCGAGCTAGAGCAATGCAAGGCAAAAACAAGCGAGAAAGCAGAGTGTACTTTTGTACATGAGCATGACTCGCTTCGCTCGCCCCTTCGGGGCCGCACTGAAGTGCGTTGGCCGCAAGCGGCCTACCGAGCTTGGTTTTAACGCAGCAGGGCCGACGCGCAGCAGATCGTGAACAGGCTCTAAAAGCAGTACCGCCTATAACAAGAAAGGGGGAAGGTATATGAGTGAGCCCGTCATGCGGCGCACCCAGTCCGGTCTGGCGTCGATTCTGGCGCGTAAACCGGCGCTCCGTGTCCATTCGCCGCTGGCTAAAGCGCTCTCGCTGTGCAGTGTGCTTTCCGTTCTGGTTCTTGCCGCCGCGCCCGTGCAGGCCGAAACCTCGGCTGCCGCAGAGGCTGGTTATTCCATCGAATCGCCCAAGGCGGTTCACAGCTTGTTGCTCGACGTCGTCAACACGGGTCAACGTCTGGTCGTTGCCGGTGACCGTGGCCACATTCTCTATTCCAATGATCAGGGACAGACCTGGGTGCAGGCCAAGGTGCCGACCCGGCAGATGCTCACCTCCCTGTTCTTCCTCGATGCGCAGCGTGGTTGGGCTGTCGGCCATGATGCCGTGATTCTCGCTACCACCGACGGTGGCGAAACCTGGGTCAAGCAGTTCGACGACCTCGAGCGTGAAGCCCCTCTGCTGGATGTCTGGTTCAAGGATGCCGATCACGGCTTTGCCGTCGGGGCTTACGGTGCGTTGCTGGAAACTATCGACGGCGGCAAGACCTGGGACGACGTCAGCGATCGCCTCGATAACGAAGATGCCTATCACCTCAACGGCATCGCTGCGGTCAAGGACAGCGGTCTGTTCATCGTTGGCGAGATGGGCGTCATGTTCCGTTCCGCCGATTGGGGCGAGAGCTGGGAGAAGATCGAAGAGCAGCCTTACGAGGGGTCACTGTTTGGTGTGATCGGTACCGATCAGAGCGGCGTCCTGCTGGCTTATGGTCTGCGTGGTCATCTGTTCCGCTCCAGCGACTTCGGTAACAGCTGGCAGCAAATTCGACTCGAGAACCCCGGTAACGGCCCACTGGAATTTGGTCTGTCTGGCGCGGTGTTGCTGGGCGACGGTTCCATCGTGGTGGTCGGGCACGGTGGCACGGTACTGAAGAGTGAGGACGGTGGACGCAGCTTCAGCCTGTTCAATCGTCCGGATCGTCTGTCCCTGGCAGCGGTAGCTGCAGGCGACAAGGGTCAACTGGTTCTGGTTGGGCAGGGCGGTGTTCGCCTGGCTACACCGACTGGCGCCATGCCGACCGCACAATAATAAGGGGTAGTCTTCGATGACCGATCATCACCAGGACAAGGCGAGCTTTCTTGAGCGCCTGATCTTCAACAATCGGCCGGCGGTCATTCTGCTCTGCCTGCTGACCACCATCTTTCTGCTCTATCAGGCCACTCAGGTTCGCCCCTCGACCAGCTTCGAGAAGATGATCCCGCTGTCGCATCCGTTCATCGAGAAGATGATGGAGCACCGCAATGACCTGGCCAACCTCGGCAACACCGTGCGTATCTCGGTAGAGGCCAAGGACGGCGACATCTTCGCCAAGGAGTACATGGAAACGCTGCGGCAGATCCATGACGAGGTCTTCTACATCAATGGCGTCGACCGTTCCAACCTGAAGTCGCTGTGGAGTCCGAGCGTACGCTGGACCGAAGTGACCGAAGAAGGTTTCGCTGGCGGCGAAGTGATTCCGCAGACCTACGACGGCAGTGCGCAGAGCCTCGAAGAACTGCGCAGCAACGTGCTCAAGTCCGGGCAGATTGGCCGTCTGGTGGCGAACAACTTCAAGTCCAGCATCATCGACGTGCCGTTGCTGGAGTCCTATCCGGATCCTAACGATCAGGGCAAGCTGATCAAGCTGGATTACCAGAAGTTCTCCCACGAGCTGGAAGAGAAGATCCGCGACAAGTACCAGTTGGAAAATCCCAACGTACAGATCCACATCATCGGTTTCGCCAAGAAGGTGGGTGACCTGATCGATGGCCTGATCATGGTGGTGGGCTTCTTCGCCATCGTGCTGCTGATCACTTTCGTCCTGCTGTACTGGTTCAGCTGGTGTATCCGCAGCACCATCGGCGTGCTGGTCACCACCTTGATCGCGGTGGTCTGGCAGTTGGGCTTGATGCACCTGGCCGGCTTCGGTCTCGACCCGTACTCGATGCTGGTTCCGTTCCTGATCTTCGCCATCGGCGTGTCCCACGGCGTGCAGAAAATCAACGGGATCGCGCTGCAGTCCAGCGGCGCCGAGAACTCACTGATGGCGGCGCGACGCACCTTCCGTCAGTTGTTCCTGCCCGGCATGATCGCCATCCTGGCTGATGCCGTGGGCTTCATCGCGTTGCTGATCATCGATATCGGCGTGATCCACGAGCTGGCCATCGGTGCTTCCATCGGTGTGCTGGTGATCGTTTTCACCAACCTCATCCTGTTGCCTGTGGCGATCTCCTATCTGGGTATCAGCAAGAAGGCGATCGAGCGTAGCAAGAAGGATGAAGTGACCGAGAAGCCGATGTGGCGCCTGCTGTCCAAGGTCGCCCATCCCAATGTGGCGCCATTCATGGTGGTGCTGGGCCTGCTCGCTGGCGTCAGTTGCTTCTTCTACCAGAAGGCTCACCTGCAAGTTGGCGACCTCGATCAGGGGGCGCCGGAGCTGCGGCCGGACTCGCGCTATAACCTGGATAACGACTTCATCATCCAGAACTACTCGACCAGCTCCGACGTGCTGGTGGTGATGGTCAAGACGCCTGCCGAAGGGTGCTCCACCTACGAAGCCCTGTCCGCCATGGACGAGCTGATGTGGAAGATGGAGAACACCAAGGGCGTGCAGTCCGCCATTTCCATGGTCACGGTGTCCAAGCAGCTGATCAAGGGCATGAACGAGGGCAACCTGAAATGGGAAACCCTGTCGCGTAACCAGGACGTGCTGAACAACTCCATCGCCCGTGCTGACGGTCTGTACAACGCCGACTGCTCGCTGGCGCCGGTGTTGCTGTTCCTTGAGGATCACAAGGCCGAGACGCTCAAGCGTACCGTTGCGGCGGTGCAGGCGTTCGCTGACGAGCACAACCGCGATGGCCTGGAGTTCCTTCTGGCTGCCGGTAACGCAGGTATCGAGGCGGCGACCAACGAGGTGATCTCCACCTCCGAGCTGCTGATGCTGACGCTGGTCTACCTGTGGGTGGCGATCATGTGCCTGATCACCTTCCGCTCGATCCCGGCGATGATCTGCATCGTGCTGCCGCTGATCCTCACCTCGATTCTCGGCAATGCGCTGATGGCTTTCCTCGGCATCGGCATGAAGGTCGCGACCCTGCCGGTGATCGCACTCGGCGTGGGTATCGGTGTGGACTACGGCATCTACATCTACAGCCGCCTGGAGAGCTTCCTGCGCGCGGGTCTGCCGTTGCAAGAAGCCTACTACCAGACGCTCAAGTCGACCGGTAAGGCGGTGCTGTTCACCGGCCTGTGCCTGGCTATCGGCGTGGCGACCTGGATGTTCTCTGCGATCAAGTTCCAGGCCGATATGGGCCTGATGCTGACCTTCATGTTCATCGTCAACATGTTCGGTGCCATGCTGCTGCTGCCGGCACTGGCGCGCTTCCTGATCAAGCCCGAGAAGCTGGTGGGCAAGAAGGGTGGTTCGCTGCTGGCTCACTAAGGCAGTGTTTAACGAAAACCGCGGCCCTTGGGCCGCGGTTTTTTCGTTATGGCCCTAGGGAAGGGCGCGCTCGGTACGCTTATCGAAGCGTGTCTACATTCACGTAGGGTGCGCCGTGCGCACCGCTGATATTGCTGTCCTTGAGGCGATTCGTCGCCTGGAGAAATCTTGTCAGTGGTGAGGGGGGGCCGATGTGCCGGAGTCGGGGGCCGGTGCGCGCGGCGCACCGTACCACGCGTGGCTGCGATCATCCGTGGGGTGCGCCATGCGCACCGCCGATTGCGGCGCTGGAGGCGATGCGTTTGCGCAGATCGTTGTCTGGAGACATTGCCCGTCAGTGCTCAGGGTCGATCCGATGTGCCGGAGCTGGTGCGCTCGGCGCACCCTACGACGTGTGGCTGCGATCATCCGTAGGGTGCGCCATGCGCACCGCGGATATCACTGTCAGCGTGGATAGAGCGGCGGCAAGGCGCTGCTTTCCTGCGGCGCGGCGCTCGGCTCCTGGCTGGCGGGCAGGCTGCGAATGGCTTTCCACAGTTCTTCGCCTTGCCAGAACTGGCCGCTTTCGCTGTAGAGGGCGCCGTTGAGACCATCGAGTGCATCCGACAAGGGCACGTAGCGCGCCGCCATGTCGGCCAGGGTTTCCGGTTGCTGGCGCGCCCAGGCGTCGAGGGCGTGGCGGGTGGCCTGGGCATCGCCGGCCAGGCAGGCACGTTTCAGATCGTCGAGCAGGGTACGCGGGCTCGGGCCGGTCTGCGCGGCGCGCTGGATCGCCGGTTGGCGACGGGCATGCCACCACAGGCCGAAGCCGATCAACGTGCTCAGACTCAGCAGGGCGCAGGCCAACTGCCAGGGCCACAACGCCGGCCCCTCGACCACCTGAGTGGTCACCATCGGCGTATTGGGTTGTTCGTCGTTCTGCAGTTGAGGATTCTCCGCAACCTGCAACGTGCGAGCTGACAGGGTGGTGCGCTCCAGGCTGTCGGTCTGGGTGTTCCACCACACCACCTCCAGCGGCGGCAGGTCGAAACTGCCGCTGCGATTCGGCACCAGCGCCTCACGCTCTTCACGTGTACCGATCATGCCGGTTTCGCTCTTCTGATCGCTCAGCTGCGGTTGATCCGGGTAGCGGCGCAGGCCGTCGACCTGAGTGGCCGGCAAGGGCGGTAGCTGGGCACTGGACAAGCCGTCGACCTTGAGGATCAGCCGGCGAGTCAGCGACTCACCGACCTGGCTCTGCTCCGGCTGCGGGTTCCAGGTTTCCGCCAGGCCCAACGCCCGTGCCGGTAGCCAGGGGGCGTCGGCCGGGTAACTGGCAGGCTTGGCTTTGACATGCAGCGGGATGTCCGGCGACTTGACCCGCGAGACCTTGCCGGCGCGCGGGCCGAAGGGCAGGAAGTCGTTGCCGCGCGAGCGGTCGACCAGGGTCGCGCTGAACATTTGCCCGGGGATGATCAATTCACCGCTGCGTTGTGGGTAGATGGCGTACTGCAGCTCGATGACGCCATGGCGCACGCCGCCGATATTCTTCTCGTAGGTGCGCGGCTCACCCAGTTGTTCGATGCGGGCATTGTTCATCTGCAGCGGCGTCAGGCTGCTGTCGTCATACATCGACACCGAATGATAGATGCGCAACGTCAGTACCGCCTGGGCCTGCACGTAGATACTGTCCTGATCGAGGCTGGCGTCGATGAATACCGGGGCCAATTGCTCGCCGCCGGCTGATTTGCTGCGTGCCTCGACGTGCAGGGTAATCGGCAGGGTTTCGGCGTCTTCCAGGCGGATCGGCGGGATCACCACGTCGCCGCTCTGGCGCGGTTGCAGGGTGAGAATCCAGCGGGTGCTGGCGCGCGGGGTGTCGCCAATGCTGCTCAGGCGGTTGACCTGACGGCTGCCGAGCACCTCGAAATGTTCATCCAGAGGGCTTAGATCCGGCCTGCCGAAACGGGTCGGGTCGGTCGACTCGAGGGTCAGCACCACGGTTTCGCCTTCACTCAGGCGGGTGCGGTCGACACTGGCGAAGAAGGCTTCGGCATGGGTCTGACCGGCCAGCAGAAGGAGGAGCATGAGCAAACGCTTCATCGGGATGATTCCTGACGCTGTTGCTGTTCGTACCAGAATTTTCGCCGCAGCAGCTCGGCGGGATCATCCGGGATCTGTCGCAACCATTGTTCCATTGCCTGGCGGCGTTCATCGGCTGAGCCCATGTCCGTATCCTGTGGCGATGGTTCGCCTGAATCGGTATCCGCCGTCTCTTCGCCGGGTTGCGTTTGCTCGGATGGGCTGGTGGCATTGTCTTCGGGGCTTTGCGGCTGATTGCTGTCAGCGCTGTCATCCGCACGTTTTGGTGTGGCGGGTTGGCTGGGCGCCGAGTCCGAGCTCTGGCCGGCAGGGGCTTCGCTGGGCTCTTCGTCGCCCTCATCCTGTGCTTGCGTCTGCGAGTTTTCGTCAGCGCTTTGCTGTTCCTGGCGACGACGCAGCGCTTCTTCGACCAGGGCGCGATTGTACTGTGCCGCTTCCAGTTCGGGTTGGCGCTCCAGCGCCTGGTCGTAGGCGTCCAGAGCCGCCTCCAGTTCGCCTGATTTGGCCAGTGCATTGCCGCGATTGTAGTGGTCGGCGGCGCTGTCGCCCTGGGCAAAACGCTCGGCCGCACCGGCATAGTCGCCGGACTCGAAGAGCGCTTTGCCTTGCCACTGCAGATCCTGGAAACGTTGCGCCGCTTCATCCGGGCGGCCGGCATCGAGCAGGCGCTGACCCTGCTGATCCGGGCGCAGCCAGAGGTCGTCGAAGGTAAAGGCATGGCTGGTCTGCGGCGGCAACATCAACAGTAGGGGCAGGCAGAACAGCCAGCCGCGTCGCCCGGCGCAGGCGGCGAGCAACAACAGTGGCAGCAACAGCCAGTAGCCTTGATCGATATGACTGTCGAGCAGGGTCGGCTCGGTGGCATCACGCAGGGCTGTAGGGCCGTCGAGCAGGCCCAGACGCTTGAGGTCTTCATCATCGAGGCGGATCGGCGTGTAACGGCCGTCATGCGCTTGCGCGACTTCGCGCAGGCCGCGTGCGTCCAGGCGGGGGATGAGGATGGCGCCACGTTCGTCCTTGAGAAAACTGCCATCTTCCTGCGCCACCGGTGCGCCTTCACGGCTGCCGACGCCTAGAATCAGCAGGGGCACCGAGCGTTTTTCCAGTGCCTTCTGAATACCGCTGCGCTCCTGTTCATCCAGGGCGCTGGTGATGAGCAGCAGGCGACCCTGGCCCAGTTGCGCCTGATCCAGCAGTTGCAGGGCGCGGCTGACGGCCAGGTCGGCGCGGCGGCCCGGCTCTGGCATCAGCGAGGGCTTCAGCGCTTCGAGCAGGTTGCGGCTGGTGGCCAGGTCATCCGACAGTGGCACCAGGCTGTGGGCGCTGCCGGCATAGACGATGATGGCGGTTTGCGCGTCGTTGCGTGCTTCGAGCAGGTCGAGCAGTTTGCGTCTGGCTTGCTCCAGGCGATTGGGCGCGCCATCGGTGGCGAGCATCTGCGGCGTCAGCTCCAGCAGCACCAGTAGCGGGTCGGCAGGCTTCTGGTTGCTCTGCTCGACACGCTGCCAGCTCGGGCCGAGCAATGCCACCACGGCCAGCAACCAGGCCAGGCCGAGCGCCAGCCAGGGCAGTTTGCTGGTGCGGCCATCGCCGCCCTTGAGCAATACCTGATGAAACGCTGCTGGCAGCAGCAGTTGCCAGCGTCCGCTCTGCCGCTCGCGGTGCCATAGGCGCCACAGCAACCAGGTAAGCAGTGGCAGCGCCAGCAGCCACAACGGGCGTAGCCATTCCGGCCAGAGCAGGCTCATGTGCGCCTCCGCAGGCGTTGTGGCAGGTCGGGCCAGAGTATCTGGCTGACCAGCAGCACCGAGCCGAGCAGCGCCAGTGCCAATGGCCAGGCATACAGCGCCTGTGCCGGGCGAGCGAGGGTGGGTTGCTGGGCGACGGGTTCCAGGCGATCCAGGCTGCGTTCGATCTGTTCCAACTCGGCCTGGTTGCGTGCGCGGAAATACTCGCCGCCAGTGGCGTCGGCAATCGCGCGTAGCGTCGGTTCGTCCAGGTCGAGGCCGCTGGTGAAACCCAGGGCGCCGAGTACGCCGCTTTGTTGCGGGTCGGCGCCGATACCGATGGTGTAGATACGCACGCCTTCGTCGGCTGCCAGCTGTGCCGCGAGCATCGGCTCGATTTCGCCGCCGTTGTTGGCACCATCGGTGATCAGCACCAGCACGCGGCTTTGCGTCGGCCGTTGGCGCAGACGTTTGACCGCCAGGCCGATGGCATCTCCGATGGCGGTGTTCTTGCCGGCGATGCCGATCAACGCCTCGTCCAGCCAGGTGCGCACGGTATGGCGGTCGAAGGTCAGCGGCGCCTGCAGGTAGGCCTGGCTGCCGAACAGGATCAGCCCGACGCGATCGCCACGGCGATCCTCGATGAAGTCACCGAGCAGGCGCTTGACCAGCTCCAGACGGCTGATCGGTTCGTCGTCCCATTGCATGTCGGCGTAATCCATCGAGCCGGAAACATCCACCGCCAGCAGCAGGTCGCGACCGCTGGCCGGTAGCGGCAAGGGTTCGCCGACCCACTGTGGCCGTGCCGCCGCGCACAGCAGCAACAGCCAGAGCAACGCCAGCGGTGCTTGCTGACGCCAGCTCGGCAACGCCGCACGCGCGCGGCGGCCGCTCATGCTCTGCAGCTCGTCGAGAAAGCCCACGCGCAGTGCGGCATCGCCACTGTCGGCTGGCGGCAGGAGCAGACGCAGCAGCCAGGGTAGCGGCGCCAGCAGGAATATCCAGGGCCAGGCGAACTCAAACATGCTTGCGAATCCAGGTGGCGACGGCCAGGTCGAGTTCGGTGATGGCCTTGTCGCTGAGGGTGCACTGCGGTTTGTAAGCGCCTTCGACGAGAATCATCCAGCGTGTCAGGCCTGCCGCCGGACAACGGTTGTCGAGAAAGGCCAGCCAGGCGCGGCTGCTCAGGATGTGGCTGCCCGCGTCCGGATAGCGTTCGCGGCACAGGCGCTTGAGCAGGGAGTTGAGCTGTTGCAGCCAGGGGCCAGCGGCCTGGCCATCGTAGGGTTTGCGCAACTGAGCCAGTTCGTCCAGTGCGGCCTGGCGCAGGGGATCGAGTGCCTGTTCGCGAACGACCTGGCGCGGCCTGTTGCGCCAGCGCTTTAACAGGTGCCAGAGTCCCCAGCCGAGCAGCGGCAAGAGCACGGCCAGCAACCACCAGCCAGGAGCGGGTGGCCACCAATGCACTGGCGCAGGGTCGATCAGCGGCTGCAGCTGCTCGAGTGGATTCATGGCGCCTTCCTCGGGCGTAGCGCGCTGAGTTGTTCCTGCAGTTGCTCGACCAGTTCGAACTGGGTGCTCAGCGGCAGTAGCGGGACGCCGAGTTTTTGCGCCAGACGTTGCCAGCGTTGTTCGCGCGTTTGCGCCTGCTCCCGGTAGCGCTGACGCAGGTCGCCGTTGTGGCTGTCCAGTTCCAGCTGGGCATCGTTCTGGGTGAAACGCAGCAGGCCGGCGGCGGGCAGGGCGTGATCGAGCGGGTCGGACAGCGGCAATAGCAGCAGGTCGGTATGACGGGCGAGCAGGGTCAACTGCTGCTCGGCGTTATCGCTCAGCGCACGTTCGTCGCACAGTACCACCACCAGACTGCCAGGACGCAGCACTTCACGAGCGCGGCGCAAGGCCAGGCCGAAGGCATCGCGCACCCCGCCAGGCTGTGGCTCCGGCTGCAAGGCCTGATTGGCGCGTGCCAGCAGATTGAGCAGTTGCAGCAGGCTCTGCTTGCTGCGCCGTGGTTTGACTTCGTGATGCTCGTTGTCGGCGAATACCAGGCCACCGATACGGTCGTTGTGGCCCAGCGCGGCCCAGGCGACCAGTGCTGCCGCTTGCGCTGCCAATACCGATTTGAAGCACAGGCTGGAGCCGAAGAACAGGCGCTGGCTCTGTTCGGCGATGATGAAGATCGGTCGTTCGCGCTCTTCGTGGAACAGCTTGGTGTGCGGCTCCTGGGTGCGTGCGGTGACGCGCCAGTCGATGGTGCGCACATCGTCACCGGCCTGGTAGACGCGCACCTGATCGAAGTCCACGCCACGCCCACGCAGGCGTGAGTGGTGCAGGCCGATCAGCGGGCTGCGTCGCGCCGGCGTGGAGAACAGCGGCACTTCATGCACCTTGTGGCGCATGTCGATCAGCTCGCCGAGGGTGACGTGGATGCCGGGTTGGCTGGCTGGGGTTTGCATGGACATCAGCATGTAGCCCGGATGCAATCCGGGAAGCAGGGTGAACCAGCCCCGGATTGCATCCGGGCTACGGGAGGGGATTGTGCTGCGAGCAGCTGCATCAGGCCACCGCCACCACATCGAGGATGCGCTGGATCACGCGATCCTGATCCACCCCCGAGGCTTCGGCTTCGAACGAGAGAATGATGCGGTGGCGCAGCACGTCGAACAGCACCGCCTGGATGTCTTCGGGGCTGACGAAGTCGCGTCCGGCCAGCCAGGCGTGGGCGCGAGCGCAGCGATCCAGGGAGATCGAGCCACGCGGGCTGGCGCCGTAGGCGATCCAGTCGGCCAGCTCGGTGTCGAACTTGGCCGGGGTGCGGCTGGCCATCACCAGTTGCACCAGATACTCCTCCACGGCATCGGCCATGTACAGGCCGAGGATTTCCTTGCGCGCGGCGAAGATCGCCTGCTGGCTGACCCGGTGTTCGGGCTTCGCTTCGCCATTGAGCGCATCACCACGGGCCTGGGCGAGAATCTTGCGTTCCACGGCTGCATCGGGAAAACCGATCTTCACGTGCATCAGGAAACGGTCGAGCTGGGCTTCCGGCAACGGGTAGGTGCCTTCCTGCTCGATGGGGTTCTGCGTGGCCATGACCAGAAACAGCGGCGACAGTTCGTAGGTGCTACGGCCTACCGATACCTGGCGCTCGGCCATGGCTTCGAGCAATGCCGACTGCACCTTGGCTGGCGCGCGGTTGATCTCGTCGGCCAGCACCAGGTTGTGGAAGATCGGCCCCTGCTGGAACACGAAGCTGCCGGTTTCCGGGCGGTAGATCTCGGTGCCGGTGATGTCCGCAGGCAGCAGATCGGGAGTGAACTGGATGCGGTGGAACTCGCCCTCGATACCTTCGGCCAGCTCCTTGATCGCCTTGGTCTTGGCCAGGCCGGGCGCACCTTCGACCAGCAGGTGGCCGTCGGCTAGCAGGGCGACCAGCAGGCGGTCGATGAGCTTGTCCTGGCCGAGAATCTGGCTGGAAAGGAATTGTCGCAGGGCGACTAGCGCGTCACGGTGTTCCATCGTCGGGCTCTTCTGGGCAATGGGCGAGCGCTGTTTTCAGCCTCGCGTGCAGACCGCCGACTTTAATGCATTTGCGGCTTCAGCCGCTATGCATCGCGTGCGCGTTATGACTGGCCTCTCAACAGATGTAGGGTGGGTGTAACCCGCCGCTTGACGGTGGCGGGTTGCACCCGCCCTACGCAGTAGACCGGTTATTGCCACTGTTTCAGCAGTTCGCGTTGCTGGTGTTGAGCGCTGTCCTGGGTGCTGGGTGTCAGGCGTACCTTCTGTCCGGGCAGGCACTGGGCCAAGCGGGCAACGGCTTGAGGCGTCAACGCACCGAGGCGCGGATAACCACCGATGGTCTGCCGGTCGTTGAGTAGGATGATCGGCTGGCCATCGGGCGGAACCTGCACCGCGCCCAGGGGAATGCCTTCGGAGATCATCGAGCCACGGTTGCATTGCAACTGCGGGCCATTCAGGCGAATGCCCATGCGGTCGGCGCGAGTGTCGATCAGCCAGTCGCAGTTGAACGCGTCGAACAGGCTCTGTCCGCTGAAGTCGCCGATCTGCGCGCCCAGTACCAGTGGCAGGCGAGGGCAGGACGAGTAGTGTGGAATCTGTTCCCGAGGGACTTCTCGCACGGACTCGGTGGTGCCGGCCCAGCTCAGTTCGTCGCCGTTGGCCAGGGCCTGGCCGTCGCCGTGCAGGCCACCGAGGCCTTCGCGCAGCATGCTGGCGCAACTGCCGAGTACCTCCGGTGCCAGGAAACCTCCGGGGGCGGCAAGGTAGGCACGGGCGCCCTGGCGTGGCTGGGCGAACGTCAGGCGCTGGCCGGCACGCACGCGGAAACTGCGCCAGGGCTGCAGGCTCTGTTCATCCAGGCGCGCGCTCAGGTCGGCACCTGCCAGCGCCAGCGTGGCGCCGCGAGTGCATTCGAATTCGCCATTGCCGAGGGTGATTTCCACCACGGCGGCGGTCAGTGGATTACCCAGCAGCCAGTTGGCCCAGTACTGCGCGATCCAGTCCAGCGCGCCGCTCTGGGTCACGCCCAGGTGGCGTACGCCAAAACGGCCGGCATCCTGCAGTTGGATGAAAGGGCTGCTACGCACGATGCGCAGCCCATTGCAGGTCTGGGTCATTGCACGGTCTCCAGAGGGCTGTCGTCGCCGCCCAGGCGGATGAATTCGGCACGTTCGACCGGTACGAAACGTACCCGGTCGCCCGGTTGCAGCAGGCTGTAGCCTTCGATGTCATCGCCGAAGAGTTTCACCGGGGTGCGCCCCAGCAGGTTCCAGCCGCCAGGGGAGGTCACCGGGTAGGCTGCGGTCTGGCGTTCGGCAATGCCAACGCTGCCCGGCGCGATGCGTTTACGCGGGGTGCTCAGGCGCGGCGTGGCGAGTAGCTCTTCGACCAACCCCATGAAGGCGAAACCCGGGGCGAAGCCCAGGGCGAAGACCTGATACGCGTGGTCACTATGGCGAGTGATCACCTCGGCTTCGCTGAGGCCGGTGCGTTCGGCCAGCAGGGCCAGCTCCGGTCCGACGCTGCGGTCGTACCAGGTGGGCAGGCAGTGTTCGCGGCCACTGCCGGTGACGGCAGGTTGCAGGCCTTCGAAGGCCTGGGCCACCAGGGCGCGAACCTGCTGTGCGTCGAGCAGGGTGAGGTCGTAATGCAGCAGCAGCGTGGTGTAGGAGGGCACCAGGTCGATCAGTGCCGCGCCGAAGACTTCCTTCAGGCGCAGACTGGCGGCCAGCATCCAGGGCATGTTGTCTTCGTCGATCTGCTCGAACAGACGCAGGATCAGGCTATCGATGCCGGCGACTTCGAGCCGTGGGGTGGGTGCTTTCATGCCTGATCCAGCGTATCGAATGCCTGGCGGATACGTTTGACCGCGGCGACCGAGCTGGCGTTGTCGCCATGCACGCACAAGGTCTGAGCCCGCAGCAACAGGGCGCTGCCATCGCTGGCGACCAGGGTCTCGCCACGTGCCAGGGTCACGGCCTGGTCGACGATGATTTCGCTGTCGTGGTGCACCGCTGCGGGCAGTTTGCGGCTGACCAGAAAACCCTCGGCGTCGTAGGCGCGGTCGGCGAAGGCCTCGAACCACAGCGTCAGGCCGTACTCGTCGCCCAGCGTCTGGAACTGGCTGTTGTCGCGGGTGCACATCAGCATCAGCGGCAGGTGGCGGTTGTACTTGGCCACGGCGCTCATCACCGCACGCAGCGTGGCGGGCTTGCGCATCATGTCCTGATACAGCGCGCCGTGCGGTTTGACGTAGCTGACGTGGCTGTCCTGGCTACGGCAGATGCCTTCCAGTGCACCGATCTGATAGAGCATCAGGTCTTCGACTTCCTGCGGCGTGCAGTCCATCGAACGGCGACCGAAACCGACCAGATCCTGATACGCGGTGTGCGCGCCGATGCGCACGCCATGTTCGACCGCCAGGGCCACGGTCTTGCGCATGGTGCCGGGGTCGGAGGCATGGAAACCGCAGGCGATGTTGGCGCAATCGATGAAGGGCATGACCTCGGCGTCCATGCCCATGGTCCAGGCGCCGAAGCTTTCGCCGATGTCGCAATTCAGAAGCAGGCTATTCAAGGGAGCATCCTAATCGTGGCTTGCATGTGGAGGACGTCTAGTGGACAGCGCGCAGGCTGTTCTAATGGTTGTCGTTCATTTTTCAGAGTGCCGCCTGAGGCGTCCAACTAATAAAAACATCCGCCCGAGATAGGAAAAGCTGATGGTGGCGGGTATCGGATTTTCTGATCGGACGACCCCGTTTTTTCCCGTTGGACAGTGTCGCCTCAGCGCTCGACAGTGAGCCCCGTGAGACGCTCCTTGGCGCTGTTTTGGCGCACCCCCGGTTCCCGTACCGGGGGACTTTGCTTTCCGCTGTGCAGAAGTCGGGCCGATTCTGCACCAGACCACCTGTCCAGTGGGGAACCCCATGAAGACCGTACACTGCGTGTCGGCGCTCTGCGCTCTGCTTGTCGCTTTGCCCGTGGCCTTTCCCGTGCAGAGTAACGAACGCTGGTCGATGTCCGTCGAGCAACCTGCGGGCAACTTCATCAGCCGTGTCGCGGTGGACTTCGCCAGAAGCGTGCGGCAGGCCACCCAGGGCCATCTGGACATCCGCGTACATCCCAACTCTGCCCTGTATCGGCGCCTGGATGTGAAGCCAGCGGTGAGCCGTGGCGATATTCAACTCGGCGACCTGTTCATGTCGGCGCTGGGCAACGAAGACCCGATCTACGAACTGGACAGCCTGCCGTTTCTCGCCACCGATTACGAGCAGGCCCGCAAGCTCTGGGCGGTCAGCCGCAGCGCGATCGAACAGCGACTGCTGGCTGACGGTGTGCGTCTGGTCTACGCGGTACCATGGCCGGCACAGAGTCTGTTCAGTGATCGCCCTCTGCAGCATGTTGGCGATCTGCGTGACCTGCGTTTTCGCAGTTACAACCCGACCATTTCGCGCCTGGCGCACCTGCTGCACGCGCAGCCGACGACCATCAATACCGAGGACGTGGCGCAGGCCTTTCGTGATGGCAAGGTCGACGTCATGCTGACCTCCAGCGCCACGGGCATGGATCTGCGCGCCTGGGATTTCGTTTCCCACTTCTACGATGTCAGGGCGTTCATTCCCAAGAACATCGTCATCGTCAACGAACGGGCCTTCCAGCGTTTGCCCGAGGCGCACCGGCAGGCGCTGCTGCATGCCGGCGAGCGCGCCGAGCGGGCCGGCTGGGAGCTTTCCTGGGCGTTGACCGGGTATCAGACACGCATGCTGGCCCGGCGCGGCATTACCGTCGTTCAGGACATTCCGCCGGCGCTGCATCAGGGCCTGACCGAGGTCGGCCAGACTCTGACCAACGAGTGGTTGGCGCGCGCGGGCGAGGATCGCGCACGCATCATCGATGACTATCTCGAGGGCGGCGAACGCTAGAGTCGCAGCAAGCGGTGAGCAAGGCCCGGCCGATGGATATCGGTCGGGCCTTTTCGTTCAGACCAGGCGGAACTGGCTGGCGCTGCGGCCGAGGGCATCGACCTGAGAGGAGAGGCCTTCGGTGTGATGGCCGAGGTTATGCCGCAGATCCTTGCTCTGGCCGGTATGCAGGTTGATGGACTCCATCTTGTCGGCGATGTCCTCGGTGGTGGTGGACACTTCTTCGATCGCCACCACGACCTGATTCATTTCACCGTTGAGGCGCTCCATGGCCTGGGTGATGGAGTCGATGGCGTTGGCCACGTCGCCGGCATGGCGTTCGCTGTCTGCCGCGAGGCCGAGGCCGTTGCTCATCAACTGATGCATGTGCCGGGTCTGCTGCTGGAACTCGCCGACGATGGCGCTGATGTCGGTGGTGGCGGCGACGGTTTTCTGTGCCAGCGAACGCACCTCGTCGGCGACCACCGAGAAGCCACGCCCGGCTTCACCGGCCCGCGCAGCTTCGATGGCGGCGTTGAGCGCGAGCAGGTTGGTCTGGTCGGCCAGGCTGTTGATCACATCGACGATACCGCTCACGCGAGCGCTGCTTTGCCCCAGTGCGTCGACCTGAGCGTGCGTGTCCTGAATCAACTGGGCCAGGCGGCTCATGCTTTCGACACTGGCGGCGATCACCTGGCCGCCGTTGCGGGCAGCATCGTAGGCGCTGCTGGTTGCCGTGCCGACCTCGGCGGTGCGTTGCGCCATGTCGTTGAGCGTGGCGCTGATCTGTTGCGAGGCGGAGGCGGCCTGTTCGGTCTGCATCTCCACCTGCATGCTGTTGTCGCCCAGTTGGCGCATGGCATCACCGAGATGACCATGCAGGCGGCCCAGTTCGCCATTGGCCTTCACCACCTGGGAAACGATGCCACCGATGCCCTGGATCATGCGATTGGCGGCAGCGGCCAACTGGTTGAATTCATCCTTGGGATTGTTGCCCACCGGCAGCTTGCCGGTCAGGTCGCCCGAGGCCACCTGGCTGAGCAGTTGAGTGGCATTGTGCAGACGTGCCACCAGTACGCGCGAGGCCTGCAGCAGGGTGATGGTGAGCAGGCCGGCGACGATGACGAAGCTCAGGCCCATGATCCACTGCGCAGAGCTGCGTGCCTGTTGCGCGTCCATTTCGGTTCGTGCCAGCAAGCCGCCTTCGAGGTTGCGGCTTTGTGCATCGACACTCTCCTGTAACTGCCGGGCAAGTTCGGCGATCTGCCGATTGGCCGCGTTGATGCGTTCGATGCTCTGCTGCGCCTGGTTGAAGGCTGCCGAGAATTTCTGCGCATTCTGCCCGATGGGGGTTTCCTGCCAGTCCAGGTCGGTGATCTTGGTCTGCAGTTCGCCGATGGCGGCCTGGGCGGTTTGGGCGAAGGCGTCATCGAAGGTCGACAGGTAGTCGCGCTGCGCGCTCAGGGCCTCGCTGATGGCGGGCTGGATCAGGCTGATGGTGATGGATTCGAGCTCGCGTGCGCTGTCAGCCAGGACTTTGCGCTGGCCCTCGAAGGGGGTCAGGCCCAGGCCTTGATTGAGGGTCAGCCAGGTGCGTTGTTCGGCCACTTCTCGCTGCAATACCGTCTCGATCTGTTGGGCATCTTCAATCAGGCTGGCGTCATTCAACTGCTTGGCCTGCTCCACGAGTTGTCTGACGAGCGCCTCCAGTTCGGTCAGATGCGCGGTGTAGCTGGCCACGTCGTTGGGGCTCAGTTGCTGTCGCTGCGCGCTTGTACGCCACCACTGGTTCATCAGCTCCGTGGTCGCGCTGGCATAGGCGCCGGCACTGCTGCGCGCCTGCAGCGCATCGCCCAGGCGCTGGTTAGCCCAGAATGAAGCGGCCGCCATCAGCGTCAGACTGATCAAGGTCAGTGCGACGAGCAAACGGAATTTTTGTTGCCAGGACAGTAAAAAGCTCACGATAACGCCTCGCCATCTTCTTCAGGATGATTCTCGGGAATCGGCAAGTTGTCATACAACTTGAAGAAAAGTCTATGGCCGGACTGCCTCCCGAGAAATGAAAAACGGGGCCTAAGAAGGCCCCGTCAGTGCGTCGCTATCACCAGAGTGGCAGTGTGTAGCTGAGAATCAGGCGGTTCTCGTCGAGATCGTTGCCGAAGTTGGAGCGAACTGTGGCGTTACGCCATTTCAGCCCGAGGTTCTTAAGCGGGCCGTTCTGTACCACGTAGGTGATGTCCATGTTGCGTTCCCATTCCTTGCCTTCGCTGCTGCGACCGGCGACCTCGACGTTGTTGCCGGAGATGTAGCGGGTCATGAAGGTCAGGCCGGGGATACCGAGGCTGGCGAAGTTGTAGTCGTAGCGCACCTGCCAGGAACGTTCCTCGGTGTTGGCGAAGTCGTTGATCTGCACGAAGTTGACCAGGAACGGATCGCTGCTGGCGATGTACGGGAACGGGTCGTCACCACTCATGCGCTGGTAGCCGGCACCGAAGGCGTGGCCACCCAGGCTGTAGGTGAACATGGCACCGAAGGCCTTGTTGTCGAGGTCGCGGAAGTTGCCGTCCTTGCGGCTCTGCGAATAGCGCAGGTCGCTCTTGAACGATTGGCCATCGCCCAGCGGCAGTACGTGCACCAGGGTGCCGTAGTACTGTTGGTAGACATCCTCGAGGGTGCCGTAGTGCAGGCCGGCGGTGAGCTGCGGGGTGATCTTGTATTCGCCGCCGCCGAACACGAAGGAGTCGCTGTTGCCGCCGATGCGGTTGCCGGTCATCTCGGTGTAGTCGGTGGAGCTGTTGGCCTTGATGCGGTTGATCTTGCCGCCCTGCAGGGTCAGGTTGTCGATTTCCTGAACGTTCAGCAGTGCACCCTGGAAGGTCTGCGGCAGCAGGCGTGAATCGTTGGCCGAGACGATCGGGCTGCGGAAATGCAGGGCGCCGGCTTTCAGCGTGCTGTTGGAGACCTTCACCTTGGCGGTCAGGCCGAGTTTGGAATATTCGTCCTGCGAACCGCCGGAACGATCCGCCGGGAGCAGGCCGCTACCGGCGGTGCCATCGCCGGAGTCGAGCTTCAGACCGAGCATCCCCAATGCATCGATACCGAAGCCGACGGTACCGTCGGTGTAGCCCGATTCCATACGCAGCAGAAAGCCCTGCGCCCATTCCTCTGCCTTGTCACGGGCGCCGCTCTGGCGGAAATCGCGGTTGAAATAGAAGTTGCGCATCTCGATGCTGGCTTTGCTGTCAGCGATGAAGTCGGCATGCGCGAGGGTTGGCAGGCCGCTGCCGAGCAGCAGGGCGGATGCCAATGGGTAATGGGGTTTCATGGTGCAGTGTCTCCTGTTGGGAGCGCGCAGCCGACGTGGGCGGGCTGCTTGGCAGAGCGCGTTTGGAATGATGTTGTTGTGGTCTGCGCAGAGCGCGGCGCCATTCTTCAAAGCGTTTCAAGATGGCGTCCAACGAGAAAAAACAGGGGCGGGCGATAAGAAAATTCATCAGCCGAATAGAATTTGCCTGGCATGCAACCTGCTACGCCCGACGCCGGGAAACGCAGTTGGCGAGGCCCGTTCTTTCAGCATTTCGAAGAGGCGTCGTGGCATGAACCTGAGATTTCTCGAGACC
This sequence comes from Pseudomonas mendocina, assembly GCF_003008615.1. Taxonomy (NCBI): domain Bacteria; kingdom Pseudomonadati; phylum Pseudomonadota; class Gammaproteobacteria; order Pseudomonadales; family Pseudomonadaceae; genus Ectopseudomonas; species Ectopseudomonas mendocina. Next base: position 159,757 of record NZ_CP027657.1, on the reverse strand, counting down.
TTCGTCTGGGTGGCGCGGCTGAAGAGCTTCCGCCTCACCGCGGAGAAGCTTTTCAGCACCCAGGCTTCCATTTCCAGCCGTATCGCTGCGCTCGAGGACGAGCTGGGCACGCGTCTGTTCCTGCGTGATTCCAAGGGCGTTTCCCTCACTCCGGAAGGGCAGAAGGTGCTCGAGTATGCCGAGCGCATGATCGACACCATGCACGCCATGAAGCAATCGATCAGTGATACCGGCAGCATTCAGGGGAGGATTCGCGTGGGGGCGATGGATACCGTCATTCACACCTGGCTGAGTCCGTTCGTAACACGGGTGATGGAGCGCTACCCGGGGGTGGAGATCGAATTGACCGCCGACACCGCGCGCAACCTCAACGAGCAGTTGCTCAAGGGTTATCTGGACATCGTGTTTCAAACCGACATGGTCAACGGCGACAGCGTGCGCAATCTCGAACTGGCCAGTTTTCCGGTGCGCTGGATCGTGCCCACCGGTTCGCTCTACCACCGCTCCTATGCCTCGATGGACGAGCTGGCGCGCGAACGCATCATCACCTTCTCGAAGAACTCACGACCGCATCAGGACATTCTCAACCTGCTGCACATCGGCAACGTCAGTGCGCCGCGCATCAGTTGCGTGAATTCGATTGCGGCCATGACGCGGCTGATCCGCGATGGTTTCGGAGTCGGCGCCTTGCCGCCGGCACTGGTGCGCGACGAACTCAAGCAAGGGCTGCTGACCATTCTCGACGACGTACCCGAACCACCGTCGCTGCCAGTGGTAGCCACCTGGCGCACCGGTGTTGGCCTGGAGCTGAGCGAGGACATCATCTCCCTGGCCTGTGAAGCCCTGGGTGCCTATGTAGAAGAGATGGGGCAGGGAATGATGACCTGCATGGCGCCTCAGTCCGAGCAGAAACTCGCCTGATTTTCCTGCTGTTACCCGCCTTGATGATCGCCCGTTTATGGTGCGCGGAGGCTGCTTTTGCCTCGTTTCGTCTCATAACGATTTTTGATCATGCGCCCCCGGTTTTTCTAGTTGGACAGGGTTGGACGATCTGCCGAGACTCGGTTTCGTCAACACCTTGGCGCCTCGACCAGCGCCCATAACAACGATCAGGAGCATTGCATGAAAAGTACCGCATCAGGTTTTGCACTTTCCGCTCTGGCCGCGTGCCTCATCGGCTTTTCCAGTGTGAGTGCGCAGGCCGCCGAGCGCTGGAACATGAGTGCCGAACAGCCCGACGGCAACTCCATCACCAAGGTTGCCAAGGCCTTCGCCAAGGACGTTACCGACGCCACCAATGGCGAACTACAGATCCGTGTGCACAGCAACTCCGCTCTGTTCAAACGTCCAGAGGTGAAGCGTGCCGTGCAGACCGGGCAGGTTCAGCTCGGCGACGTACTGATGTCGGTTCTGGGCAACGAGGATGCGATTTTCGAAATCGACAGCGTACCGTTCCTCGCGCGCAACTATGACGATGCCAAGAAGCTCTGGGAGGTCAGTCGTCCGGCTGTCGAAGCGCGCCTGGAGAAGCAGGGCGTCAAGTTGCTCTATGCCATGCCCTGGTCGCCACAGAGCATCTTCACCAAGACCCCGATCAATACCATGGCCGATTTCAAGGGCATGAAGTTCCGCGCCTACAACCCGGCCACCTCGCGCATGACCGAGCTGATGGGCGCCGTGCCTACCGTGATCCAGACCGGTGAAGTGCCTCAGGCCTTCAGCACCGGCATGATCAGCGGCATGCTGACCTCGCCGACCACGGGCGTGGATACCCAGGCCTGGGATTTCTCCAAGTACTACTACGACGTCAAGGCGTTCATCCCGAAGAACTTCGTGATCGTCAACGCCCGTGCTTTCGCGCGTCTGCCCGAAGCGTCGCAGCAGGCCGTACTGGCGGCCGCCAAGCGTGCGGAAGAGCAGGGCTGGGCCGCCGCTCAGGCAGAAACCAGTGCACTGGTGGCGACCCTGGCGGAGAACGGCATGGAAGTCAGCGAAAGCGCTCCGAGCGAAGTGGAAGCGGGTTTCGAAAACATTGGTGCGACCATGGCAGCCGAGTGGCTGCAGCGTACCGGGGACGAAGGCAAGGCGATCATCGACGCCTACCGCAATTGATCCAGTGCGGCGCGCTTGCCGCGCCGCCTCCCGGGTGGGTTCGCCAGGGCCCGCCCATCGCTTCCTTCGCGTGCGAGGCATTCGTCTCATGAGTTGGCTACGTAAGTTGTACACCTTGTCCGGCCTGCTGGCCGGTCTGTTTCTGATCCTTATCTGCGTGCTGATCGTGGCGCAGATTCTGGCCCGGCAGTTCGGCACCATGATTCCGTCCACCGACGAGTTCGCTGCCTACTGCATGGCCGCTTCGGGTTTTCTGGCGCTGCCTTATGCGCTGATGCGCGGCGCGCATATTCGTGTCGAACTGCTCTTTCGTCTGCTGCCGCAGCGCAGCCTGTTCGCCGTCGAGGTGTTGGGCAACGTGGTCGGCTTGCTGATCGCCGCCTATCTGGCCTGGTACTGCGCGCTGTTCGTGCTGGAGTCCTACGAGTTCAGGGAAGTCTCTTCCGGTCTGTTGCCGATCCCGATGTGGATACCGCAGATACCGATGGTGCTGGGCACCGTGATCCTGGTGATCGCCATGGCCGAGCGTCTGGTACTGGTGTGCCGTGGGCAGCGCTTCGAAGACCAGACGCCTGGCGTGATGAGCGAGTGAGTGGCGCGTACCCCAATTAGATGTGGCGGCACAGCCGTCTAAAACAACAGTGAGTTCGCCGTGGAATACACAATCATTGCAATCACCCTGCTGGTGGCGCTGTTCGTCCTGCTTGGCGGTGGTGTCTGGGTAGCCCTGTCTCTGCTGGGCGTCGGTATCATCGGCATGGAGCTGTTCGGCGGGGCGCCTGCCGGTTCGATTCTCGCCTCCACCAGTTGGACGGCCAGTGCCAGCTGGACATTGACGGCGCTGCCGCTGTTCATCTGGATGGGTGAAATCCTCTATCGCACCAAGCTCTCGGAAGACATGTTCCGTGGCCTGGCGCCCTGGGTACGTGGTCTGCCGGGGCGGCTGCTGCACGTCAACGTGCTGGGCTGTGGCATCTTCGCCGCGGTCAGTGGCTCCTCTGCCGCGACCACCGCCACCATCGGCCGCATTTCGCTGCCCGAGCTGAAGAGCCGTGGCTATCCGCAAGGCATCGCCATGGGCTCGCTGGCCGGTGCCGGCACCCTGGGGTTGCTGATTCCGCCGTCGATCATGATGATCGTCTATGCCGTCGGCGCTCAGGTATCGGTGTCACGCCTGTTCATCGCCGGCATTCTGCCGGGCCTGTTGCTGCTGGTGATTTTCTCCGGCTACCTGATGATCTGGTCGAAGCTCAATCGCGACCAGCTACCACCGGAAGAGCCGGCATTGCCGCTGCGCGAGAAGCTGCGCCGGGCGCGTTTGCTGATTCCCGTGGTGGCACTGATCGTCGCCGTGATCGGCTCGATCTACACCGGTGTGGCGACCGCTACCGAGGCGGCGGCGCTGGGCGTGGTCGGTGCGTTGTGCATCGCCCTGTACTCGCGTTCGCTGACGGTCGAGACCTTCATGTCCAGCCTGCTCGGTGCGGTGTGCACCTCGTGCATGATTTTCTTCATCCTGCTCGGCGCCGCTTACCTGACCGCCGCGATGAGTTTCACCGGGCTGCCGTCGGCGCTAGCCGACTGGATCATCGCCAAGCAGATGTCGCCCTATGTGCTGCTGGCTGCGCTGCTGGTGTTCTTCATCATCCTCGGCAGTTGCCTGGATGGCATCTCGATCATCCTTCTGGCCACTGCGGTGATCCTGCCGGCCGTGCAGGCTGCAGGTATCGATCTGCTGTGGTTCGGCATCTTCATCATCCTCACCGTGGAGATGGCGCAGATCACGCCGCCGGTTGGCTTCAACCTGTTCGTGATCCAGAACCTCACCGGGCGCGACATGTGGACGGTGGCCAAGGCCAGCTTTCCGTTCTTCCTGTTGCTGGTGCTGACGGCGATTCTCATCACCCTGTTCCCGCAGATCGTCCTGGCACTGCCCGAGGCAATGCGCGGCGCCTGAGTCGCATCCATGCTCCGCCCGCTTTTCGTGGGCGGGGCATGGTTCGTAGAGCGCACCGCTCGGGTGCGCCCTTGACCGAAAATGTCGCAGCCTTGCAAGCGGCTGCGTACCGTCCCTCGTTAAGCTGATCCGCCATATGTGACCGATCGGTCGCCATTCTTCGTTACGGTTCTTGCGCTGCCTGCCGCTGTCATTGGCGCTTCATGGACTAACGTTGAACTAACGCGTGGATGGCGTGATCAAGACCTGCGATTGCCTTCCTGTCGAACCCCACCAGCCAAATGGAGCATAACCATGGCGTTCTTTACGGCGGCCAGCAAAGCCGACTTCCAGCACCAACTGCAAGCGGCCCTGGCTCAGCACGTGAGTGAGCAGGCGTTGCCACAAGTGGCGCTGTTCGCTGAACAATTTTTCGGCATCATCGCGCTCGAGGAGCTGATTCAGCGGCGCCTCTCCGACCTGGTCGGCTGCACCCTGTCAGCCTGGCGCCTGCTGGGCAGCTTCGACCCAGCTGAGCCGCAGGTGCGGGTCTTCAACCCGGATTATGAAAAGCACGGCTGGCAGAGCACCCACACTGCCATCGAGGTGCTGCACCCGGACATCCCGTTCCTGGTCGACTCGGTGCGTATTGAACTCAACCGCCGTGGTTACAGCATTCATACCCTGCAGAACAGCGTGCTCAGCGTGCGCCGTGACAAGAATGGCAACCTGCAGGAATTGCTGGCCAAGGGCAGTACCGGCAAGGGCGTTACCCAGGAATCGCTGATGTTCCTGGAGATCAACCGCTGCGCCAGCAACGCCGACATGAAATCGCTGCACAGCGCGCTGCTGGAGGTGCTGGAAGAGGTGCGCCTGAGCGTGGCTGACTTCCAGCCGATGAAGGCCAAGGCGCTGGAGCTGCTCGGCAAGCTGGACAAGAGCAAGCTGAAGATCGAGGCGGCCGAACTGGAGGAGGTCAAGGTCTTCCTGCAGTGGTTGCGCGACGACCATTTCACCTTCCTCGGCTATGAAGAATTCACCGTGCACGAGGCGGCAGACGGTGGCTATATCGAGTACGACGAAAGCTCGCTGCTGGGCCTGTCCACACGCCTGCGCAAGGGCCTGAGCCGCGCTGACCTGCATATCGAACCCTACGCCCTGAACTACCTGCGCGAGCCAATGCTGCTGTCCTTCGCCAAGGCCGCGCAGCCGAGCCGCGTACATCGTCCGGCCTATCCGGATTTCGTCTCCATCCGCGAGATAGACGCCAAGGGCAAGGTGATCAAGGAGTGCCGTTTCCTCGGCATCTACACCTCCATCGCCTACAGCGAGAGCGTGCGCGAGATTCCCTATATCCGCCGCAAGGTCGCCGAAGTGGAGAAACGCTCCGGCTTCACCGCCCATGGCCACCTGAGCAAGGAGCTGGTCAAGGTGCTGGAGGTGCTGCCGCGCGACGATCTGTTCCAGACGCCGGTGGACGAGCTGTTCAGCACCGCGCTGTCGATCGTGCAGATTCAGGAGCGCAACAAGGTGCGCCTGTTCCTGCGCTTCGACCCCTACGGCCGCTTCGTCTACGCGCTGGCTTACGTGCCACGTGATGTGTATTCCACGGAAACCCGCCTGCGCATCCAGCAGGTGCTGGTCGATCGTCTGCAGGCCAGCGACTGCGAGTTCTGGACTTACTTCTCCGAATCGGTCTTGGCACGCGTGCAGTTCATCCTGCGCGTCGACCCGAAGAACAAGCTCGATATCGATCCGCAGCAGCTCGAGCGTGAGGTGATCCAGGCCTGCCGTTCCTGGACCGATGACTACGCCGCACTGGTCGTCGACAGCCTCGGCGAAGCCAAGGGCACGCGCGTGCTGGGCGACTTCCCGAAAAATTTCCCGGCCGGCTATCGCGAGCGTTTCGCCCCGCATTCGGCGGTGGTGGACATGCAGCATCTGCTCAGGCTGAGCGCCGAGCGGCCGCTGGTGATGAGCTTCTACCAGCCGCTGGCGCAAGGCGACCAGCAACTGCACTGCAAGCTCTACCACGCCGACACGCCGTTGCCGCTGTCCGACGTGCTGCCGATTCTGGAGAACCTCGGCCTGCGCGTACTTGGCGAGTTCCCCTACAAGCTGCGCCGTGCCGACGGCCGCGAGTTCTGGATTCACGACTTCGCCTTCACCTATGCCGAAGGATTGAACGTCGATATCCAGCAACTCAATGACACGCTGCAGGACGCCTTCATCCATATCGTCGGCGGCGACGCCGAGAACGATGCCTTCAACCGCCTGGTGCTGACGGCCGCCATGCCCTGGCGCGACGTGGCGTTGCTGCGGGCCTACGCGCGTTATCTCAAGCAGATTCGCCTGGGCTTCGACCTGAGCTACATCGCCGCGACCCTGATCAACCATGCCGATATCGCCAAGGAGCTGGTGCGCCTGTTCAAGACGCGCTTCTACCTGGCGCGCAAACTCAGTGCCGAGGATCTGGAAGACAAGCAGCAGAAGCTCGAGCAGGCCATCCTCGGTGAACTGGACAACGTCGCGGTGCTCAACGAAGACCGCATCCTGCGCCGTTACCTGGATCTGATCAAAGCCACCTTGCGTACCAACTTCTACCAGTTGGGCGAGGGCGGTCAGGCTAAAGGCTACTTCAGCTTCAAACTCAGCCCACGCCTGATCCCGGACATTCCGCGTCCGGTGCCGAAGTTCGAAATCTTCGTCTACAGCCCACGTGTCGAGGGCGTGCACCTGCGCTTCGGTGATGTCGCCCGTGGCGGCCTGCGTTGGTCCGACCGCGAGGAGGACTTCCGTACCGAGGTGCTCGGCTTGGTCAAGGCGCAGCAGGTGAAGAACGCGGTGATCGTGCCGATGGGCGCCAAGGGCGGCTTCGTGCCGCGCAGGATGCCGGTCGGTGGCTCGCGCGACGAGGTGATGGCCGAGGGTATCGCCTGCTACCGCATCTTCATTTCCGGCCTGCTCGACATCACCGACAACCTCAAGGAAGGCGAAGTGGTGCCGCCGCAGAACGTGGTGCGCCATGATGCCGACGACCCCTACCTGGTCGTTGCGGCGGACAAGGGCACCGCGACTTTCTCCGATATCGCCAACGGCATCGCTGCCGAATATGGCTTCTGGCTGGGCGACGCCTTCGCTTCTGGCGGCTCGGCTGGCTACGACCACAAGGGCATGGGCATCACCGCCAAGGGCGGCTGGGTTTCGGTGCAGCGTCACTTCCGCGAGCGCGGCATCGACGTGCAGAAGGACAACGTCACCGTGATCGGTATCGGCGACATGGCCGGCGATGTGTTCGGCAATGGCCTGCTGCTGTCGCAAAGCCTGCAACTGGTGGCGGCCTTCAACCACATGCACATCTTCATCGACCCCAATCCGGACGCGGCCAAGAGCTTCGTCGAGCGCAAGCGTCTATTCGAGCTGCCGCGTTCGAGCTGGGCCGATTACGACGCCAAGCTGATCTCCGAGGGTGGCGGCATCTTCCTGCGCAGTGCCAAGAGCATCACCATCAGCCCGCAGATGAAGGAGCGTTTCGACATCGCCGCCGACAAGCTGGCACCGACCGAGCTGCTCAATGCATTGCTCAAGGCACCGGTGGATCTGCTGTGGAACGGCGGTATCGGCACCTACGTGAAATCCAGCAAGGAAAGCCACGGCGATGTCGGCGACAAGGCCAACGACGCGTTGCGCGTGGATGGCTGCGAGCTGCGCGCCAAGGTGGTGGGCGAGGGCGGCAACCTGGGCATGACCCAGCTTGGCCGTGTCGAATTCGGCTTGAATGGCGGCGCCAGCAACACCGACTTCATCGACAACGCCGGTGGCGTGGACTGCTCCGACCATGAGGTGAACATCAAGATCCTGCTCGGCGAGATCGTCGCCGCCGGCGACATGACCGAGAAGCAGCGCAACAAGCTCTTGGCCGAGATGACCAATGACGTCTCCGAGCTGGTGCTGGGCAACAACTACAAGCAGACTCAGGCGCTGTCGCTGGCCGAACGTCGCGCTCGCGAGCGCATCGGCGAGTACAAGCGCCTGATGAACGCGCTGGAGGGCGCTGGCAAGCTCGATCGTGCCCTGGAGTTCCTGCCGACCGACGAGGCACTCAACGAGCGTGCCTCCAGCGGTCGCGGCCTGACCCGTCCGGAACTGTCGGTGCTGATCTCCTACAGCAAGATCGACCTCAAGGAGTCGCTGCTCAAATCCCTGGTGCCGGATGACGACTACCTGGCTCGCGAAATGGAAACCGCGTTCCCGGCGATCCTCACCGAGAAATTCGGTGACGCCATGCGCCGTCACCGCCTCAAGCGCGAGATCGTCAGCACGCAGATCGCCAACGACCTGGTCAACCACATGGGCATCACCTTCGTGCAGCGCCTGAAGGAGTCCACTGGCATGAGCGCGGCCAACGTCGCGGGTGCCTACGTGATCGTGCGCGACCTGTTCCGCCTGCCGCACTGGTGGGCACAGATCGAGGCGCTGGACTACAAGGTGCCGGCCGAGCTGCAACTGCAGTTGATGGATGAGCTGATGCGTCTGGGCCGTCGCGCCACGCGCTGGTTCCTGCGCAGCCGCCGCAACGAGCTGGATGCCGCGCGCGACGTGGCGCATTTCGCGCCGCGCATCGAGGCGCTGGTCGGTCGCCTGGACGAACTGCTCGAAGGTCCGGCGCGCGAGCAGTGGCTGGCGCGCTATCAGGGCTTCGTCGAAGCGGGTGCACCGGAGGAGCTGGCCCGCGTGGTCGCTGGCACCACACACCTCTACACGCTGTTGCCGATCATCGAGGCGGCGGACGTCACCGGCAAGGATGCCAGCGAAGTGGCCACGGCCTACTTCGCCGTGGGTGGCGCGCTGGATCTGTCCTGGTATCTGCAGCAGATCACTGGCCTGGCGGTGGAAAGCAACTGGCAGGCGCTGGCCCGCGAAGCCTTCCGTGATGATCTGGACTGGCAGCAACGGGCGATTACCGTATCGGTGCTGCAGATGGCCGATGGCCCGCAGGAGATCGAAGCGCGTATGGCCCTGTGGCTGGAGCAGCATCAGCGCCTGGTGGATCGCTGGAAGGCGATGCTCACCGAGTTGCGTGCGGCGACTGGCAGCGACTATGCCATGTACGCGGTGGCCAACCGCGAGCTGATGGATCTGGCGCAGAGCGCCTGATCTGCGGCTGAAACGAGAAAGCCCCGCCAAGTGCGGGGCTTCTTCGTTTCAGTCGGGTGAGGCTGTCATCGGTGCGCATGGCGCACCCTACGGGCGATACACGCGATGCGGTGTGTCGTAGGGTGCGCCGTGCGCACCGTCATCGCCTCGGTTAGCGCAGCATCTGCTCGACCAGGCGTTTCTCTTCGGTCAGCTCACGCTGACGTGCATCGATGCGTGAAGCCAACTGGAAGTTGTTGCTGGCGCGGCGCTTGGCGAAATCGAGCTGTTCGATGGCCTGGTTGTAGTCACCGACCAGAGCGAAGTATTCAGCACGCGCCTGGTGCAGGCCTATGGTGTTGCCGCTCAGGCCGCGAACCTCGGCGACCTGATACCAGACATCGGGATCCTTGGGGCGGGTCTTGAGCAGTTCGTCCAACGCACGCTCGGCGTCGCGCACGCGCTGCTGCTTGAGCAACAGATCGATGTGCGTCTGTTGCAGCGGGTAGTTGTTGGGATACAGGGTGAACAGGCGCTGCTGGCGGCGTTCGGTGGCGTCCAGGCGGTTGGCGGCCATATCGATTTCGATCTGCGCCAGGTTGTAGACGATATCGTCCGGCGCCTTGCTCAGCAGCGGCGCCAGAGTCTGCCCGGCTTCGGCGAGCTGGCCGGATTTCATCTGCGCCAGTACCAGGCCGTAGCGCGCAGCGTCCAGATTGGGATTCTCGTCGAGCATGGCACGAAAGCGCTTGGCCGCGACGCCTGGTGTCTCTTCATAGGTCAGTTGCACACGGGCGCGCATCAACTGGTAACGCAGGCTGTCCTCTCGACCTGCCGCCGGGTATTGCTCGGCGCGGTTGCGGGTATCGGCGATACGCGATTCGGACACCGGGTGAGTCAGTAGGAATTCCGGCGGCCGTGCGTCGTAACGGTACTGGCGCATCAGGCGTTCGAACATCAGCGGCATGGCGCGTGGGTCGTAGCCGGCCTTTTCCAGGTTGACCAGGCCGATACGGTCGGCCTCCTGCTCGTTCTGCCGGGAGAAACGCCGTTGCTCCTGAATCGCAGCGGCCTGGGTGGACATGATCGCCGCTATACCGGCATCGCCTGCACCAGCGGCGGCAGCGACGATACCGGCGAGCATGGCTGCCATGATCGGCAATTGCATGCGTTGCTGGGCCTCGACGCCACGGGCGAAGTGACGCTGCGACAAGTGCGCCAGTTCGTGCGCCATCACCGAGGCGTACTCGGCCTCGGTCTGGGCATAGAGGAACAGGCCACCGTTGACCCCGACGATCCCGCCGGGGGCGGCGAAGGCGTTCAGTTGCGGGCTGTTGAGCAGAACGAATTCCAGGCGACGGTCCTGCAACTGACTGGTTTCCGACAGGCGATAAACGCTGGTCTCGACGAAGCCCTTGAGCTGCGGGTCGTCCAGTTGCGACACCTGACCACGCAATAGGCCGAGCCAGGCGCGGCCGAGCTGGTGTTCCTGCTGCGGCGAGACGATCGAGGAACTGGCATCGCCCAGCGACGGAAGATCACTGGCGCCGGTATGCGCGGCAAACAGGCAGGCGAGCGTCAACAGGGTAGGGCGCAGAAAAGTCATGCACTCAAAGCTCTTAGGCGGCAAAGGCGTTACTGTAGCCGGCCAGCCACTGCGCTGGCCAGGGTTGTAAGGGCTTGGGTATCCTAGCCGCTTTCATGGAGTAAACGATGACAGACGTACCGGCCTTCGATGCCGAACTGGACGCCTGCGGGCTCAACTGCCCGCTGCCCTTGCTCAAGGCCAAGCTCGAACTCAATCGCCTGGCCAGCGGCGCAGTGCTCAAGGTGAGCGCCACCGACGCCGGCTCGCAGCGCGATTTTCGGGCCTTTGCCAGCCTGGCCGGGCATGCCCTGCTGCATGAAGAAGTCGAGGCTGGCGTCTACCGTTATTGGCTACGCAAGGCATGATTGCTTGTAGCAGCCTGCAACACATCCCGCCGTCGTAGCGCTCATGTCTCATGCGCAAGGCGCATGAGAGCGCCGGTATTTTCCGGCATCAAGGAATTTCCGATGGTCAAGGTTCTACGTGATTGGGTGCATCGCTATTTCTCCGACGAGCAGGCGGTGGTGCTGGCCGTGTTGCTGGTGCTCGGCTTCGGCATAGTGTTGACCCTGGGCGGCATGCTCGCTCCGGTGCTGACTGGCATGGTGCTGGCCTTTCTGATGCAGGGGCTGGTCAATGGCCTGGAACGCTTGAAAGTGCCGCAGGTGTTGGCTGTGTGGATCGTCTTCACCTTGTTCATGGGTGGGTTGGCGGTTTTCCTGCTTGTGCTGATGCCGCTGCTCTGGCAACAGCTAAGCACCCTGTTCAACGAGCTGCCACGCATGGCGGCGGAATGGCAGTCAATGTTCCTGCTGCTGCCGGAGCGTTACCCGAACCTGATCACCGATGCGCAGATCGTCCAGCTGATGGACAGCATGCGCGGCGAGACGGGCAAGATGGGCCAGTGGGCGCTGTCGTTCTCGCTGTCCAGCCTGCCAATGCTGATGAGCCTGATGATCTACCTGGTGCTGGTGCCGATCCTGGTGTTCTTCTTTCTCAAGGATCGCGAGCTGATCGGCCAGTGGTTTCGCGGTTACCTGCCGCGTGAAAGGGCGCTGATCACCCAGGTGGCGCAAGAGATGAACGAGCAGATCGCCAACTACATTCGTGGCAAGTTCATCGAGATCGTCGTCTGTGGCGTGGCGACCTACATCGCCTTTGCCTACCTGGGCCTCAACTACGCCGCGCTATTGGCGTTGCTGGTCGGCCTGTCGGTGGTGGTGCCGTATATCGGCGCAGTGGTGGTGACGGTACCGGTGGCGTTGATCGCGCTGTTCCAGTGGGGCTGGAGCGACCAGTTCATCTACCTGATGGTGGTCTACGGCATCATCCAGGCACTGGATGGCAACGTGCTGGTGCCGTTGCTGTTCTCCGAGGCCGTCAACCTGCATCCAGTGGCAATCATCTGTGCCGTGCTGCTGTTCGGTGGGTTGTGGGGTTTCTGGGGCATCTTCTTCGCCATTCCCCTGGCGACGTTGTTCAAGGCAGTGCTCAATGCCTGGCCGCGAATCGAGCCAGAGCCTGTACAAGCCTGACTGGGGAGGGTAGGTGCGGCTTCAGCCGCGAAGAGCGCAGAACGCCTGTTGTCTGCCAATGAAAAAGGCCGCAAATGCGGCCTTTTTCAGTTTTCAGGGGTATCCAGCGATGCCGTAGGGTGCGCCGTGCGCACCGACAAAACGCCATCACCGGCGCACTTAGCCCTTGTGCAGCGCCTCGGCGGCGGCCAACACCTTGTCGACGTGGCCGGCAACCTTCAGGTTGCGCCATTCCTCGCGCAGCACGCCATCCTTGTCGATCAGGAAGGTGCTACGCACGATGCCCATGTACTCCTTGCCGTAGTTCTTCTTCAACTGATAGACGCCGAACTGGTCGCACAGCTCATGCGCCTCGTCGCTGATCAGCTCGAAGGGGAACTCCTGCTTGCACTTGAAACTTTCGTGTTTCTTCAGGCTGTCCATCGACACACCGAAGATCACTGTATTGGCCGCCCGGAACTGTTCGAAGCGGGCGCGGAAGTCCATGCCCTCGGTGGTGCAGCCCGGTGTGGCGTCTTTCGGGTAGAAGTACAGCACCACCTGCTTGCCCTTGAGATCGGACAGCTTCACCTGCTGGCCACTGGTGGCCTGGGCCTGGAAGTCGGCGACGGGTTGGTCGATGGCTACGGTCATGGGGACTCCTTCAATAGAGGCGGTCGATGATCTCGCGAGCTGGCGCCATGCAAGGCCGCGGAGGTTACGCGCTATGAATGAACTGGCCGGATCTGTTGCTGGCGCAGCAGAGCGTCACGGGTTCTGTGGGCGCCAGGGTTCGATCAGCGCATCCAGATTCAATGCATCGGCAAAGTCCAGGAATTGGTCACGCAGCCAACTGATCTGCGTGCCCGCTGGCAGTGTCACGGTCAGCGTGGCGTTGAGCATGGTGCCGCCGGTCTGTGGCGCCTGGTAGGTGTCGCAGGTCAGGCTTTCCAGCTCGACACGGTGGTCGATGAAGAACTGGCACAGCTCGTTGAGAATGTCCGGGCGATACACCGCACTGACGTAGGCAACGTACGGCAGAGCCTGCGGGCGAACTTCGGCGGCGGCGCTGCGAATCACATTGACCGAGAAATCATGCTTCTTGGCCAGCGCGGGCAGGCCGGACTCCAGGCGAGCCAGGGCATCCCAGCTACCGGATACCTGTAGCACCAGGGCGCTGAACTCTCCATGGCGGCTCAGGCGGGTGCTGATAACGGCACAGCGGTTTTCATGGCTGGTGCGGCTGAGCAGGTTGGTCAGGGCCATGGCATCGCGGCCGAGGGCACTGATAACGAGGAATTGTTCGCGAACGGGGGGGGTGGACATGCAGCCTTCCTAAAGCGATGAACGGTCTGCGCACTGGCAGCCACAGACCAAAGACAGCAGGTTAGCGAAAAGCACCGCTCAGGGGAATGGCGGCACCGTGTGCCGAGGGCGACGATGAGTGCCGACAAGCCCTTGTCCGTTGCTTGTGCCGGACTGGTGGCACCAGTACCATTACGGCTCAATTTTTCCGGCAGGAGCGGTTGCATGATTGCGGGCAGTATGGTGGCACTGGTCACGCCCATGGATGCGCAGGGTGGTCTGGATTGGGAGGCCCTGAGCAAATTGGTGGATTTCCACCTGCAAGAGGGCACCAATGCCATCGTCGCGGTCGGCACCACGGGTGAGTCCGCCACGCTGGACGTGGGCGAGCACATCGAAGTGATCAAACGCGTGGTCAAGCAGGTTGCCGGTCGCATCCCAGTGATCGCTGGCACCGGTGGCAACTCCACCCGCGAATCGGTCGAGCTGACCCGTGCCGCTCAGGAAGTCGGCGCCGACGCGGCGCTTCTGGTCACCCCTTACTACAACAAGCCGACTCAGGAAGGCCTGTACCTGCACTTCCGCCACATCGCCGAAGCCGTGGCCATCCCGCAGATCCTCTACAACGTACCGGGCCGCACCGTGTGCGACATGCTGCCGGAGACCGTCGAGCGCCTGTCGAAGATCGACAACATCATCGGTATCAAGGAAGCCACCGGCGACCTGCAGCGCGCCCAGGAAGTGCTGGATCGCGTCAGCAAGGACTTCCTCGTCTACTCCGGTGACGATGCCACTGCCGTGGAACTGATGCTGCTCGGTGGCAAAGGCAACATCTCCGTTACCGCCAATGTCGCGCCGCGTGCGATGAGCGACCTGTGCGCCGCCGCCATGCGTGGCGAGGCGGCTATCGCCCGCGCCATCAACGACCGCCTGATGCCGCTGCACAAGGCGCTGTTCCTGGAATCCAACCCGATTCCGGTGAAATGGGCACTGCACGAAATGGGCTTGATGGGCGACGGTATTCGCCTGCCGCTGACCTGGCTCAGCCCGCGTTGTCACGAACCGCTGCGCCAGGCCATGCGCCAGTGCGGTGTATTGGCTTAACTCAAGGATTCTACGCATGAAGCGACTGGCCGGATTTTCCGCCCTTGCTCTGATCGTCTCCAGCACCAGCGGTTGTGGTTGGCTCTGGGGTGAAAATGGCTATTTCCGTGATCGGGGCACTGATTATCTGGAGGCGCGTCAAACCGCCCCGATGCAGCTGCCGCCCGATGTCCAAGCCAAGCGTCTCGACCCGCTGTTGCCGGTGCCGGCACAGATCGCCAGCAGTACTGAAACCCCGGCGGAGTTCGAAGTGCCGCGTCCGCTGGCACTGCAGGTGCGCGTCGATGAGCGCGAGTTCAGTCTGCAGCGCAGTGGCGATTCGCGTTGGGTCGTGGCCCAGCGCGTACCGGCCGAAGTCTGGCCGCTGGCTCGCCAGTTCTTCGAGGACAACGGCTTCCGTATCGCCGAAGAGCGTCCGCAGACCGGTGAATTCACCACCTCCTGGCAGCGTTTCGACGAACTCTCCGCCGGCATGGCGCGTCGCCTGAGCAGCCGTGTTTCCGGCGTTGCACCGGATGCCGAAACCCGCGTGCGCGTGCGCATCGAGCCGGGCGTACAGCGCAACACCAGTGAAGTCTTCGTGACCAGTGCCGAGCGTCCGGCCGGCAGCACGGCCGATGTCGGCTTCGCCGCCCGCAGTGGCAACGCCAGCCTGGAAGCCGCACTGCTCGACGAAATGCTGGTAAGCATGGCGCGTGGTGTGGAGCAGGGCGGTTCGGTTTCCCTGCTTGCCGCTCGCGACTTCGATGCGCCCAGTCGCGTCAGCCTGAGCGAAGACGGCAACGGCAACCCGGTACTCAACCTTGGTGCCGATTTCGACCGCGCCTGGTCCGGCGTCGCCCGCTCGCTGGAGCTTGCCGACGTACGCGTCGACGACCTCAACCGCAGCCTTGGCCTGTACTACATCAACCTGGCCGAAGGTGCCCAGGTCAATGAAGAGAAGCCAGGCTTCTTCGGTCGCATGTTCGGCAGCGCGCCGAGCAAGGAAGAGATCGAAGCCCGCGCCGAGCGCTATCAGGTTCGCCTGACCCCAGTTGGCGATGGCGTGCAGGTCACCGTGGAAAAAGACCTCAACACCGTTGCCCCGGCCGATGTATCGCGCCGTGTGCTGAGCCTGATCCAGGACAACCTCGGCTGACCGCATCGCGACTCAGCCATTGATCGATGGGCGAAACCCTCAAGGGTTTCGCCTGTTTTGTTTGCCAGAAACGGAAATGCCGACATGAGCACACCCACCACCCTGAGCCTCAAAAAGATCTACTCGGGCAAGGTTCGCGACCTCTACGAAATCGACGACAAGCGTATGCTGATGGTGGCCACTGATCGTCTGTCGGCATTCGACGTGATCCTCGAGCAGCCGATTCCGGAGAAGGGCAAGATCCTTACCGCCATCTCCAACTTCTGGTTCGACAAGCTGGCTGACGTGGTGCCCAACCACTTCACCGGCGACACGATCGAGGACGTCGTGCCGGCTGCCGAACTGCCGCTGGTCGAAGGCCGCGCCGTGGTCGCCAAGCGCCTCAAGCCGGTTGCCGTGGAGGCCATCGTACGCGGTTATATCGCCGGCTCCGGCTGGAAGGAATATCAGAAGAGCGGCACCGTCTGCGGCATCGCCCTGCCGGCGGGCCTGAAGGAAGCGGCAAAGCTGCCGCAACCGATCTTCACCCCCTCGACCAAGGCCGCCGTGGGCGATCATGACGAGAACATCAGCTTCGAGCAGTGCGAAGCCATCATCGGCGCCGAACTGGCCGCCAAGGTGCGTGACACCGCCATCGCGCTGTACAGCGCTGCCGTCGAGTACGCCGCTACCCGCGGCATCATCATCGCCGACACCAAGTTCGAATTCGGCCTGGACGAAGATGGCACCCTGACCCTGATGGACGAAGTGCTGACTCCGGATTCCAGCCGCTTCTGGCCAGCCGACAGCTACGTCGAAGGCCAGAACCCACCGAGTTTCGACAAGCAATTCGTGCGTGACTGGTTGGAGTCCACCGGCTGGAACAAACAGCCCCCGGCCCCGGCTGTACCGGCAGACGTTGCGCAGAAGACCGCTGACAAGTACCGCGAAGCACTGACCCGCCTGACGGTATAAGCCTTAGCGCCAGTCTGGCCTGAGCTCAATAAAAACGCCGCGCTCCGTGAAGGAGGGCGGCGTTTTTGTATCTGTAGCCTGCAGGACAGGGCTGGCTGAGCCCATGAAGCAAAAGCCCCGAATCGCAGTGCGATTCGGGGCTTTTTCGTATGGCGGGAAGATAGGGATTTGAACCCTAGGTGCCATTGCTGACACAACGGATTTCGAATCCGTCCCGTTCGACCACTCCGGCATCTTCCCAAGCGGCGCGAATCATAACAGCTCAATCAGTTTTGGCGAAGCTTATTTTGAAAAAAATTCTTGTGCTATCAGGTGGTTGTGTAAGTTCGCCCTAGGGTAGGCAGTCTTCCTATTCGCTAGCATCGCGGGATCAGCCGAGACCTGAGGGGATAATACTCAGAGAATAGGTGGGCTTCGGGATGCCTGTCAGGTGGAGAGGTTCAAGAATGGAGGCTCGCAGAAGAGCCACTGGAATAGCTGACTAGCGGCACTCGTAAAGCTGCAACCTGAAGGTGTTACTTGCAAGCGTGATTGGTACCGTCATTACCCTTGGCGCGCTCAATGTGGCCGGCCAAGCATTCCTGCAGAACACCGTAAAGAACCTGGCCGAGAACAGGCAGCAACCGAAGCCCAAGCCGGTTGCCGAAATCACCCGATCAGAGCCAACGCCGAGGAACGACTGGGACAGGATCGTGGAAGAGCAGGCAAGACGAGGCGCAATGTCTCAGCAGCAACCTGAGCAGCCCACTGGCTCAGATAGCCCCACGTTCAAGCAGACCGTGTTCAATGATCAGAACTACACGCCGAGAGGGGCTGACAACGTGCTCAGCTCTCGGGAAACTCCAAAGCCTGTAGCTCAAGAACAATCCCAAGAGTCGTTGCGAGTGACTGGAATCAAGGAAGAGAGAAAATTGAAAGATTTGTGCTGGGGTAAAGAAGGAAGCATTGAGCGGCGAAATTGTAGGTCACAAATCGAGCTTAATCACAGGGATTAACGTTTGGTTAAGGGGCGGGCCTTAGCCTGTCCCAGTGACGAAGGGAGCGATTTGAACCACTTGTTAGGCAATGCTACTCAGGAACATTAGCTTGAAAAAGCAGAGCTTCGCGATTTGGTAATTCGTCATACAGGTGTTTAAGTGTTAACTCAATTAATGCCCTGACATCGTGGGGTTGTGGCATTTCAGGTTCTGTGTTCGATATGATCAGTGGCAACGGATTCTCTGAAATAGAGCCCACAAAAACTTTCGCGTCTTTGATTGTAATATCTGAGTGAGCAAGGAATGTGTCTCGAAGACTTAGTAGTCTGTCATGGAGTAAGCGATCAGTCTCTGTGAGATTCTGTAGAGGAAGAATATATCGCCACTTTTTCGTGCCGCGAGACTCTTTATATGGTTTTGCATATTCAATGATTGCCATTTGATACGCTGCGCCCCAAATTATATCTCTTGGCTCTGTACTTTGAAGCTTGCAGATAATTTCCCAGGCCCGATTTAGCCTTATGAGGCACTCTTGGAAGTAGACGTAATCTTCATCGTTGGGTGTCATTGGATTGAGCCTAACGTTTGGTTAAGGGGCCGGCTTTAGTCGGTCCCGAGTGAGCGAAGCGAGCGACTTGAACCAGTAGTTAGGTTTTTATGGTTGCACGGTGCGCGAGTGCCTTACCTCGCTATAGCGCATTTGCAACAGGTTGCCCTGTGACTCAAGGTGCCCTTGCTCGACAAGGTTAGCAACGCGCTGCGCGTAGTAAAGATCTGGAATATCGTTGAACTGACCCTGAATTTTGCTCATGGTTAGCCCTACAAGCATTGCAACCTTTCGCCAACCACTGCCTATATTCGCAAGCAGCTCGGTATCGATTTTCTCTACATCCGAGGCAGAGAGTTTACTTACTGCCAACTCCTGGGCTTGATTCAACGGTGGATCGTTCGGCTCCACTGTACCTGTTTCATTCATTGCTTTTATCTCAGCGTTATCTTGTGCGGTGTCCAAAAAGCCAGAAATAAATGTGGCAATTACTAAAGGCACGAATAGAAGTCTGGCCATAAGAGCCTAACGTTTGGTTAAGGGGCGGGCTTTAGCCCGTCCCAGTGAGCGAAGCGAACGGTTTGAAACAGTTGTTAGAGGTAAGTGACACGCAAACCTCCAGCTTTGATTCCGATAGTATCTCCGCTTTGCATTTCGATGTTATATAGCTCAGAAGTTTTCGTAGCAGAGTTTACAGATACAGAACTGCCCCAAGGATTGTTATGAGGAATTACCGCTTCTTTAAGGTCGGTGAATTCTACAACTCTTATGGCAGATTCAGGCGCATTGGTTTGCGCGATACGAATGTATAAGCGGCAAATTGATTCCGCCCAGCTCACTTCGACTTTTATCAGGCTTGAATCATGCGGAATTAAACCCTCAATTTCCTTGGGCTGCACCATGCTTTCCATGCCTTACCTCTAACTATAAATTAGGCAACATTGCTGTCGCATAACATCCCCCAGTAATGTCTGATAATCAACCATAAGTCGGCGCAAGCCTTTGATTTATCACGTATCAAAGTTGAGAAACGCGATACTCTCAGGTTGGAAAAGCGACACAGAAGACCTTGAGCACAGGGGAGTGACGGCCAGAAGCTAGCTATAGCTGCCTGACCTGTCTAGCTGGCGTGTCGAAATCAACGGGCGACAGAGTGCCGCAATGAGCAGAAGGTGTGAGGCGGAAGCCCCGACTTTGCTGGCTTTGGGCAGCGATGGGCAGCAACGGGCACCCGTAAGACGGGTTCAAATCCCTATCTTCCCGCCATATGCAAACAAAGCCCGAATCGCATCGCGATTCGGGCTTTGTCGTTTCTGGCTGATGACTTTTGTATGACCGTTTCGTGACCTGATCTGCGCACAAGCAACCCTCGATTCGCCCGCAGCTGGCGTCCTACGGGGCTTGCCTGATTTTGTGAGTGAATGTGTGTAATTGAGGCTTGGCACAGTGCCACTGGCTGGACTACTCTCCGGTCACCGGGCTAACGAAGTGTCCCAACAGGCAGGATGCCGACCCCATGCACTTCGTTAGCTCGGTTATCAGTTTCAGCTCCGTTTGCCTTCAGGCGAGCGGAAACGACAAAGCCCTCTGATCGAGGGCTTTTTCGTTTCTGTGCGGCATGATCGCCGCTGTTCGCTCGTATAAGAAGCGTCCTTGCCGTGCTTCCTTCCCCGCCCTTGATCTCAACTTTCGTTAAGCCTAGGCGATATCTGGCTTTTTGCCATTGCTCGTGGCTCAGCGCGCCACGCTGACGCCTTCGAGGCTGGCGAAGGAGGTGTCCTTGGCGGTGAGGAGGAAGTCGCGCATGAAGGGCGCATCGAGCATGTCGGTGCGGATCGCTGCATAAAGCGTGGCGAACAGGCCTTTCTCGCCCAGGCGCTTGGCGCGCACGTAGCCGCGCGAGCTGTATTCATGCAGTGCCCAGTTGGGCAGGCCACAGACGCCACGGCCGCTGGCCACCAGTTGCATCATCATCACGGTCAGCTCCGAGGTGCGTACCTGGGCCGGTTCGATGTCGGCCGGTTCGAGGAAGCGGGTGAAGATATCCAGGCGGTCGCGTTCCACCGGGTAGGTGATCAGGGTTTCGCTTGCCAGATCCTGTGGCTGGATATGCGCCTTGGTCGCCAGACGGTGCTGGTTGGCCACGGCGAGCATGGCTTCGTAGGTGAACAGCGGTACATAGGTGATGCCGCTCAGTTCCACCGGATCAGAGGTCACCACCAGGTCGAGGTCACCGCGAGCGAGTGCCGGAAGCGGGGCGAAGGAGAAACCCGAGGCCAGATCGAGCTCGACTTCCGGCCAGGCATCGCGGAACTGGTCGATGGTCGGCATCAGCCACTGGAAGCAGCTGTGGCATTCGATGGCCATGTGCAGGCGGCCGGCAGTGCCGCCGGCCAGGCGTGCCAGGTCGCGCTCGGCGCCACGCAGCAGGGGCAGGGCAGCGTCGGCCAGTTGCAACAGGCGCAGGCCGGCGCTGGTGAAGCGCACCGGCTTGGTCTTGCGCACGAACAGCTGTAGGCCCAGGCGTTCTTCCAATTCCTTGAACTGGTGCGACAGCGCCGATTGGGTCAGGTGCAGGCGCTCGGCGGCCTCCACCAGGCTGTCGGTTTCGCGCAGGGCGTGCAGGGTTTTCAGGTGGCGTAGCTCAAGCATGGCGGCTCTCGGCGAGGTTCATTCATCAAGTTCAACGGGTTGGATGAAAATGGTTCATGCAGATTACATGAGTAAATCTATAGATCAAGGCGAAAATCTTGAGTTTGTCTCACTCGCTGGCCCTGCGGAGAATGGCGCCATCTCGATTCATTCTGGAGCGTTACGTCATGGCCTTGTCCCATTCCCTCGGTTTTCCCCGTATCGGTCGCGATCGCGAACTGAAAAAAGCCCTCGAAGCCCACTGGAAAGGTGAGCTGGACGAGGCCGGGCTGCGTGCGGTCGGCAAGCGCCTGCGTGCCGAGCACTGGCAATTGCAAAAGGATGCCGGTATCGATCTGCTGCCTGCGGGTGACTTCGCCTGGTACGACCAGGTACTGGGGCATTCTCTGGCTTTTGGTGTCATTCCCGAGCGCTTCCGTCCGGCGTCCGGCAAGCCGACGCTGAACACGCTGTTCGCCATGGCGCGTGGCACCGTGGCGACGAACCATAGCCACAGCTGTTGCGGTGGCGCTCACGCGCAAGAGATGACCAAGTGGTTCGATACCAACTACCACTACCTGGTACCGGAGTTTTCCATCGATCAGCAGTTCGCTCTGAGCTGGGGGCAGTTGTTCGAGGAGGTCGACGAGGCCCATGCGCTGGGCCACAAGGTAAAGCCGGTGCTGATCGGCCCGCTGAGCTACCTGTGGCTGGGCAAGGCCAAGGGCAGTGAGTTCGACAAACTGGAGCTGCTCGAGCGCCTGTTGCCGGTGTATGGCGAAATCTTCCAGCGCCTGGCGGCCCAAGGTGTGGAGTGGGTACAGATCGATGAGCCGATCCTGGTGCTGGATTTGCCGCAGGACTGGAAGAACGCCTTCGAGCGTGCCTACAACCTGATCCAGCGCGAACCGTGCAAGAAGTTGATCGCCACCTATTTCGGCGGCCTGGAAGACAACCTGGGCCTCGCTGCCAACCTGCCGGTCGACGGGCTGCATATCGATCTGGTGCGTGCGCCGGAGCAGTACCCGACCATTCTCGACCGTTTGCCTGCTTATAAAGTGCTTTCGCTGGGAGTGGTCAACGGCCGCAATGTCTGGCGCTGTGATCTGGACAAGGCGCTCGATGTTCTGCGCCACGCCCACGAGCGTCTCGGTGAGAGGCTGTGGGTCGCACCGTCCTGCTCGCTGCTGCACAGCCCGGTGGATCTGGCCCGTGAAGACAAGCTCGACGCCGAGTTGAAGAACTGGCTGGCCTTCGCCGTGCAGAAGTGCGAAGAGGTCGCCTTGCTGGGCCGAGCGCTGGAGGTACCGGAAGATGCCGAGGTGCAGGCCGGGTTGGCGCAGAGCCGTGCCGTGCAGGAGGAGCGTGCGGCTTCTTCGCGCATCCATAAACCCGAGGTGCAGGCCCGCCTGACGGCGATTCGTCCGCGCCATGCCCAGCGCCAATCGCCGTTCGTCGAGCGCATCGAGCAGCAGCGTGAGTGCCTGCAATTGCCATTGCTGCCGACCACCACCATCGGTTCGTTCCCGCAGACTTCGGCCATCCGTCTGGCGCGGCAGTCGTTCAAGCAGGGCAAGCTGAGCGCGGCCGAGTACACCGAGGCCATGTACAGCGAGATTCGCCACGCGGTTCAGGTACAGGAGCGCCTGGGGCTGGACGTGCTGGTGCACGGCGAGGCCGAGCGTAACGACATGGTCGAGTACTTCGCCGAGCAGCTCGACGGATATGCCTTCACCCGTTTCGGCTGGGTACAGAGTTATGGTTCACGCTGCGTCAAACCGGCGGTGATCGTCGGTGACCTGAGCCGCCCGCAGGCGATGACGGTGGAGTGGATCAAGTACGCCCAGGGCCTGACCGACAAGGTGATGAAGGGCATGCTGACCGGCCCGGTGACCATGCTGATGTGGTCGTTCCCGCGCGAGGACGTCTCGCGTGAGGTGCAGGCGCGCCAGTTGGCCTTGGCGATCCGCGATGAGGTGGTGGATCTGGAGGCTGCCGGCATCAAGATCATCCAGATCGACGAAGCGGCATTCCGCGAGGGGTTGCCGCTGCGTCAGGCGGCCTGGCAGGACTATCTGGATTGGGCGACCGAAGCATTTCGCCTGTGCGCGTCGGGTGTGCGTGACGAGACGCAGATTCATACCCATATGTGCTACAGCGAGTTCAATGACGTGATTGAGTCCATCGCGGCAATGGATGCCGACGTCATCACCATCGAAACCTCGCGTTCGGATATGGAGTTGCTGGAGGCCTTCGAGCGCTTCGCCTATCCCAACGAGATCGGTCCTGGCGTGTATGACATTCACTCGCCACGCGTGCCGGACAGCGCCGAGATGGCGGGGCTGCTGCGCAAGGCCGCGCGGCGAATCCCGCTCGAGCGCCTGTGGGTCAACCCGGACTGCGGGCTGAAGACCCGCGCCTGGCCGGAGACCGAAGCGGCGTTGGTGAACATGGTGGCGGCGGCCAGGCAGTTGCGCGTCGAGCTGGCCTGAATCTCCACTGTCGCTGCGAAAGCCCCTCCCACGGTTCGCTGGGCGAGGGGCTTTCGTCGATCCGGGTGTACCGCTCGTCCCCCTTCATCAAACTGTCACGCCTGTGTGGCAGCGCCATCGAGCGACTTTCATCAGACTCGCGCTTCAGTGGGGTTCTGCGTTTCTGGTGTTTTCCATGCGTGCATTCATTTTCTTCGCTGCATTGCTGTGCGGCTTGCCGTCTTTTGCGGCCAATCGTTGTGACCTGTCCGAGCCGACCCGCTATGCGGATGTCGGCGACGTGCGGCTGGCCTATCAGAGCGTTGGCAGTGAGCGCGATCCTGCGTTGCTGCTGATCATGGGGCTGGGCGGGCAATTGATTCACTGGCCCGACGAGGTGGTCGAGCGCCTGTGCCAGCAGGGCTTTCGCGTAGTGCGCTTCGATAACCGTGATGTTGGCCTGAGCAGCTGGAGAACGCCGGCGCCGAGCATCAACCTGGCCTATGAGGTGGTGCGCTATCGGCTGGGGTTGTCACTGGGGGCGCCTTATCACTTGCGCGACATGGCCGCTGATGCGCTGGGTCTGATGGACAGCCTGGGCGTGGATGATTTTCATGTGTTGGGGGCGAGCATGGGCGGCATGATTGCCCAGCACCTGGCCGACCTGGCCCCGCAGCGCGTGCGCAGCCTGACGCTGGTGATGACCAGTTCCGGCGCGCAGGGCCTGCCGGCGCCCAGCGATGCGCTGGTAGCCCTGTTGGCGCGGCGAGAGGCGGGCAGTCGTGAGGCAGCTCTGCAGCAGCAGGCTGATCTGCTCGCGGCGCTGGGGAGCCCCTCGGTGCACGATGATCGCACGCTGTTGCTGCATCAGGCCGAGGTGGCTTACGACCGTGCCTTCAATCCCGAAGGTGTACAGCGCCAGCTATTGGCGATTCTCGCCGAGTCGAGCCGGGTCGAGCTGCTCAATCGTCTGCAGGTGCCGACCTTGGTGGTTCACGGCACTGCCGATCCGTTGTTGCCGGTGATGCATGGCGTGCATGTGGCTGCGCATATCAAGGGCGCTGAGCTCAAGTTGATTCCGGGGTTGGCTCATCGTTTTCAGGAGGCGTTCAAGGAACCCCTGCTGGCTGCCGTGCTGCCGCATCTGGCAGCGCATCGGCAGGATCTGGGCCTGGCGCATCTTTGAGGGGAGGGGCAGTCACAGCTCCTGATTGTGCTTGATCGCCTCACGACGTTGCAGTTGGTCGATGTGCTCGCTGCTGTGGCGCAGCAGCTTGTCGGCCATGACCATTCGCTCGATATAGCGCGCAATGTTCTGCTCGGCGTCGTGGCGGGACAGATACGGCCCTTCCAGCGTGCCTTCGCGGGTGGCGAAGAAATACTGCCCATTGACGGCACTCACGCGTGAACTGCGGTAGTGCGTCCCCGGATGGGGGTCGACGTTGCGTTGACCGAACATGACGAGAACTCCACTGCAGAGGCAGGATGAGTTGAGTCTACTGCGCGCCATATGCTGCGTTGGGCAAAGCGACCAGTGGTCGATGTAGGCGGCCTGATCGCTGTTTTTTAGCGATATTTCTGTGATTTTGACGTCATCGTGCTGACGTTTCCGTTGTGGCGAGCGGTACAGTTACCGCTGGCAACGGGGTGGAACTGTTACTGTGTCGCCTGTCTGAGCTCTCCTAGAATGATCGGCTGCGGTTGGCGAGCCTGCCCATCGCAAGCACGAGGTCGCCATGCATATCTCTTCTGGTCGTTGGATGTACGGCCTGTTCCTTGCCCTGACCACGTCGTTGTTGTGGGGCGTTCTGCCAATCAAACTGAAAGAAGTTCTGCAGGTGATGGATCCGGTCACGGTGACCTGGTATCGCCTGATGGTGGCGGGCTCTCTGTTGTTTGCCTACCTGGCCGTATCGCGGCGCCTGCCGAGTTTCCGCCCGCTGGGGCGCAAGGGCGGCGGCTTGCTGGCGCTCGCCATTGGCGGGTTGACGGCCAATTACGTGCTGTACCTGATGGGGCTCAACCTGCTCAGCCCTGGCACCACGCAGCTGGTGATTCAGGTGGCGCCGATCCTGCTGCTGATCAGCAGCGTGTTCATCTTCCGCGAGCGTTTCAGCCTCGGCCAGGCGATTGGCCTGGTGGTGATGCTGCTGGGCTTCGCGCTGTTCTTCAATCAGCGCCTGGATGAGCTGCTGACCTCGCTGACGACCTATACCACCGGCGTACTGACCGTGCTGGCCGCGGCCTTCGTCTGGACCTTCTATGGATTGGCGCAGAAGCAGTTGCTGACGTCGTGGAGTTCGGTGCAGGTAATGATGGTGATCTACCTGGCCTGTGCGCTGCTGCTGGTGCCCTGGGCGCAGCCGTTGCAGGTGCTGGAACTGAGCCCGCTGCAGGGCTGGCTGTTGCTGGCCTGCTGCCTGAATACCCTGGTGGCCTACGGTGCCTTCGCCGAGGCGCTGGCGCACTGGGAGGCTTCGCGGGTGAGCGCGACCCTGGCGCTGACGCCGCTGGTGACCTTCGCCTCGGTGGCGCTGGCAGCGAGCTGGTGGCCGGATCACGTGGTGCCCGAACAGGTCAACTGGATCGCCTATGCGGGAGCGGTGGTCGTCGTGCTCGGCTCGGCACTGACGGCCCTGGGCCCGTCGATCATGGCGAGCCTGCGCACCCTACGGTGAGTCGTGGCGTGCTCTGTAGGAGGCGCTTCAGCGACGAGTCTTTGTCGCAACCGAAGCCCCTCCCGTGGCCACTACAAACTAGGCCTTGGCTCCCAGGGCTTCGGCCTTGCGCAGCCAGTTCTGGCGTTGCTGTTCGCTGGATGGGCGTACCGGGGCGAATTCGCTCAGGCGGCGGGTCTTGATGCCGCAGAAGCCGAGGATGGTTCGCACCATCTGCCGGTGCGCTGGGGCGCCGTAGATCCAGCGGAAATACCAGGGTGGGGTGTCCATGGTTACCAGCAGGTCGGCGCTGCGGCCGCTGAGCAGTTTGTCCCACAGCTGCGAGCGGTTGCGGTACTTGAAGGCGAAGCCTGGCAGGAATACCCGGTCGAAAAAGCCCTTGAGCAGCGCCGGCACGCCGCCCCACCAGACCGGATAGACGAACACCAGGTGCTCGGCCCAGTGGATCAGACGCTGGGCTTCGAGCAGATCCGGTTCCAGGTTCTGACTCTGCTCGTAACCGTCGCGCAATACCGGGTCGAACTGCATTTCGCCCAGTTTGATCTGGCGTACCACGTGGCCTTTGCCACGCGCGCCATGACTGTAGGCCTCGGCCAGAGCGTGGCAGAGGCTGTCCTTCTTCGGCGTGCCGAGAACCAGCAGAATTCGCTTGCCATCGCCTTCCAGCGGGGTCGCACCGCTCTTGCCTTCAGTCATGCCGACCGGCTCCAAGCATGTCCTGTGGTCGAACCCATTGATCGAACTCCTCTTCGTTCAAGTAACCAAGCTGCAAGGCAGCCTGGCGCAGTGTGCTGCCTTCGGCGTAAGCCTTCTTGGCGATTTCAGCGGCCTTGTCGTAGCCGATATGCGGGTTGAGCGCGGTGACCAACATCAGTCCGCGTTCCAGGTGCGCGGCCATTTGCGCGGCGTCCGGTTGCAGGTCGGCGATGCAGTGCTGCTGGAAGTTACGGCTGCCGTCGGCGAGCAGTCTGATCGATTGCAGCAGGTTATGGATGATCACCGGCTTGAACACGTTGAGCTGCAGGTGGCCCTGGCTGGCAGCGAAGCTGATGGTGGCGTCGTTGCCCAGCACCTGGCAGGCCAGCATCGACAGTGCCTCGCACTGGGTTGGGTTGACCTTGCCGGGCATGATCGAGCTGCCTGGCTCGTTGGCCGGCAGGCGCACCTCGGCGAAGCCGGCGCGCGGGCCGGAACCCAGCAGGCGCAGGTCGTTGGCCAGTTTCATCAGCGCCACGGCCAGGGTCTTGAGGGCGCCGGAGAGCTGTACCAGTGGTTCATGACCGGAGAGGGCGGCGAACTTGTTCGGCGCGCTGGTCAGCGGCAGGCCGGACAGTGCTGCCAGTTCCCCGGCGATAGCTTCGGCGAAGCCGGGTGGTGCGTTGAGACCGGTGCCGACGGCGGTGCCGCCCTGAGCCAGTTCGCAAACCGCGGGCAGGGCGGCGCGAATGGCGGCTTCGGCATGGCCAAGCTGGGCGACGAAGGCGGAAAGCTCCTGGCCGAAGGTGATCGGCGTGGCATCCATCATGTGGGTGCGCCCGGTCTTGACCAGGTTGGCGTGGCGCTGCGCCTGTTCCTGCAGGCCGTCGCGCAGTTCGGCGATGGCTGGCAGCAGGCTGTGCTTCACGGCCTGTGCCGCAGCGATGTGCATGGCGGTGGGGAAGCAGTCGTTGGAACTCTGCGCGCGGTTGACGTGATCGTTGGGGTGTACCGGGCTCTTGCCGCCACGGCTGCCACCTGCCAGCTCATTGGCGCGACCGGCGATCACCTCGTTGACGTTCATGTTGCTCTGCGTGCCGCTGCCGGTCTGCCAGACCACCAGGGGGAATTGCGCGTCATGCTGGCCGTCGAGCACTTCATCCGCGGCCTGTTCGATCAGGCGGGCAATATCGGCTGGCAGCTCGCCGCTGCGACTGTTGACCCGGGCAGCGGCTTTCTTGATCAGGGCCAGGGCATGCAGTACGGGCAGTGGCATGCGTTCGACGCCGATGGCGAAGTTGATCAGAGAACGCTGCGTCTGCGCGCCCCAGTAGGCTTCGTTGGGGACTTCGATGGGGCCGATGCTGTCTGTTTCGGTACGGCTCATGGGGTTCTCCGGAAGGTGGGGCGAGGGTGCTTGGCAGTTTAGGCTGCCTCGCTGGAGACTGGTTCCACGGATTGTCTATTGGCCCTATTACCAGCGTGCGTGCGTCTCGCCGAGCCAGCCCAGCGCCCCATCGACCGGCACGCGTTCGCCCTTGGGGCCGCGCAGCACGCCGGTGTAGTGGCCGAACCACTGCACGGTATTGGCATGGAAGGGGCCGAGTTTGGGGCAGGCGCGATGCAACTGACGCGGGGTGAAGAGCAGTGAAGCGCTGTCGTCTGCGCTGTCCAGGCGCCACGGCGCCAGAGGCGCCTGCGAGCTGCGTTCGATCTGCATGGGGCTGTCCAGCAGTTGCACTTCACCGCCGAACCACAAGGCGTCTTCCGACAGGCCGCTGTGTTCCAGCCAGCCCGAGCCGAAGTTGCCGGCGATGCCGCCGGCTGCGGCAAAGGCCGCGCGTTGCCAGTAGCTGTTCAGTGGCCAGACGCCACGGCCGAAATCCAGTGCAGCGAAGCTTTGTCCGGGTGTGCAGCGGTATTGCTTGCGTCCCAGTTGCACGCTACCGGCTGCCGGCAGGCCGAGTTGTCGGCTGGTGGCGTGGAAGCCGCCGCCCTGCAGCGGTGCGACCAGATTGACCGATTGCAGGTGAGCGGGGCGCTGGATGTCCAGGGCCACCTGCAGTGGCTGGCCGCCTATATCAGGCGCTGTCGCGGTCAGGCGCAGTCGGCCTGGGTGCTCGTCGATGCGTAGCTGCAGGCGTGAATGGCTGAAGGCGTGGCTTTCCAGCGGCAGATCCGGCAGCTGGCAGCCCAGGGCGAAGGGGCGGAACTGGGTGTGCGCCACGGCCTGGCCGTTTTCCAGGTCGAGGAAATAGGCAGCGCCGTAGCCCAGGTAATCGAGGTCGGCGAGGGTCAGGGAGAGCATCCATTGCGGCGTGGTGATGCACCAGTGGTTCCAGCGTTTGCGGCGCCCTGCATGGCCATGCAGGGTGCAGTCCACTTGCGGGCGGCTCGACCAGCCGACAGCGTCGTCCAGCAACCGGCCTTTGCTGTCGCAAAGCGGCTGTGGCGGAAGAGCGGTATAGGCGGTGGCGATACTGGTCATCGAGCACGTCCATGTGTGTGCGCAGGCTGGCGATCAATTGCCGAGGCGGGGAGTGCGCACGCCATCTATCTACTGGTGGATGGCGCAAAGCATGCCGAGCGCGCGCTAGCATGGGCAAGTACTGGCAATTTGGCAACTGACCAGCGGGTGCGCCAGTGGACATGCGCGTTGTGAGCCAGTGCACAACTCGCTGGAGCGCTTGAGGGAATTCGGCTCAGGGCACAAAATGCGGCCACCGCAGTCTACTCAGACTCATTCATCACCAGTGGAAGCCTCTCCATGCTCCGTTTCTCCCAACTGTGCACCGCCGTTCTGCTTAGCGCTTCGGCATCCCTGGCCATGGCCGATGCTGCCAGCCACGCCGCCGATGCCGAGCGCTTCCTCAAGCTGGCCCATGCCGACAAGCTGACCGTGCCGGTCTATGCCCAGGTGCAGCAGATGTTCGCCCAGCGTTTCGCCCAGGCGCCAGAGGGCAAGAAAGCCGTGCTGGAGAGCTACCAGGCCAAGGCCAATACGGCATTGGACAAGGCGGTGGGCTGGGACAAACTCAAGCCGGACATGGTCAAACTGTACACCACCAACTTCAACGAGCAGGAACTCAAGGATCTGATCGCCTTCTATGAGTCGCCGCTGGGGCAGAAGGTGCTGCAGAAGATGCCGACCCTCACCGCACAGTCGGCGCAGATCACCCAGAGCAAGCTGGAAGCCGCGGTGCCGGAAGTGAACAAGCTGCTGGCCGATATGAGCAACGAGATCGGCGTCAAACAACCCTGATGGAGCCCATGATGTCCAAGCAAGACCTTCTCACCGCGGCCCTGACCGATCTGCAGCCCGAGCACCTCGACGTGCTGGATGAGAGCCACATGCACAGCCGCGGCCTGGAAACGCACTACAAGGCGGTGATCGTCAGCCCGGCGTTCGCGGGCCTGAATGCGGTCAAGCGGCACCAGAAGGTCTACGCCACGGTTGGCGAGCTGATGGGGCAGATCCATGCCCTGGCGCTGCATACCTACACCCCGGAGGAGTGGGCGGCGCAGGGCGTGGCACCGGATTCGCCGACCTGCCATGGCGGCAGCAAGCACGACCACTGAGTTCGCCTGCCGGGCGCCCGCAAGGGTGCCAGGCCATCGTCCCTGCTGTAGAATCACCCCGCGCCGGCCCACGCCGGCGTTTTCGTTTGAATCGCGATCTGCGCCTTCGCCGCCTTGCCGGGTCGGTGCACGAGATCGCACCGCAGTCCGCCCTTTACGTGGGTGACTACTGAGAGAACTGTTCATGACCGACAAGATCGTCGTCGCGGCGCTGTACA
Organism: Pseudomonas mendocina; assembly: GCF_003008615.1. Classification (NCBI taxonomy): domain Bacteria; kingdom Pseudomonadati; phylum Pseudomonadota; class Gammaproteobacteria; order Pseudomonadales; family Pseudomonadaceae; genus Ectopseudomonas; species Ectopseudomonas mendocina. The sequence continues at coordinate 129,173 of NZ_CP027657.1, read as the reverse complement.
AATTCGTCTCCCTGCCGGATTACCAAGCGCTGCGCGAACCCCTGCTGCAAACCCTGATCGACAACGACATCAAGGGCACCCTGCTGCTCGCCGAGGAAGGCATCAACGGCACCGTTTCCGCTAGCCGAGCCGGCATCGATGCGCTGCTCGCCTGGTTCCGTCTGGACGCGCGCCTGGCCGACATCGATCACAAGGAATCCTATTGCGATGAACAGCCGTTCTATCGCACCAAGGTCAAGCTGAAGAAGGAAATCGTCACCCTCGGCGTACCGGGCGTCGACCCCAACCAGCGCGTCGGCACCTATGTCGAGCCGCAGGACTGGAACGCCCTGATCAGCGACCCGGAAGTGCTGCTGATCGATACCCGTAACGACTACGAAGTGGCCATTGGCACCTTCGAGGGCGCCATCGATCCCAAGACCAAGTCGTTCCGCGAGTTCCCCGAGTACGTTCGCCAGCACTTCGACCCGAGCAAGCACAAGAAGGTGGCGATGTTCTGCACCGGTGGCATTCGCTGCGAGAAAGCCTCCAGCTACATGCTCGGCGAAGGGTTCGAAGAGGTCTATCACCTCAAGGGCGGCATCCTCAAATACCTCGAGGAAGTGCCGCAGGAACAGACCAAGTGGCAGGGCGACTGCTTCGTCTTCGATAACCGCGTCACCGTGCGTCATGATCTGTCCGAGGGCGAGTACGACCAGTGCCACGCCTGCCGCACGCCGATTTCCGTCGAGGATCGCCAGTCCGAGTTCTACAGCCCCGGCGTCAGTTGCCCACACTGCTGGAATTCGCTCTCGGAGAAAACCCGTGAAGGCGCTCGCGAGCGGCAGAAGCAGATCGAGCTGGCGCGTGCGCGCAACCAGCCGCACCCCATCGGCCGTAACCCCCGCCAACTGAACGAGGCCTGATCATGGCAAGCCGCCTGCTCTACGTGATGGATCCGATGTGCTCGTGGTGCTGGGGCTTTGCCCCGGTCGTCGAGGCGCTCGCCGAGCAGGCTGCTGCGGCAGGCGTGCCGTTACAGGTCGTGGTCGGCGGCTTGCGCCGTGACCAGGTGGCCGTCGATGCAGCGGCGCGGGTGAAGTACCTGGGCTACTGGCAGGCGGTCAATGCCAGCACCGGGCAATTGTTCGATTTCCAGCGTGGGCTGCCAGAAGGATTGGTGTACGACACCGAGCCGGCTTGTCGCGCGCTGGTCACCGCACGCCATCTCGATGTCGCCAGCACCTGGGCGCTGCTCAAGGGCATTCAGCAGGCGTTCTATACCGAAGGTGTCGACGTCACCCAGGCCAGTGTGCTGGTGCAACTGGCCGAGCAGGCGGGCATCCCGCGCATCGAGTTCGCCGAGGCCTTCGACAGTCAGGCCATGCATGAGGCCACGGCCGCCGATTTCAGCTGGGTGCAGGATCTGGGTATTGCCGGCTTCCCCACGCTGCTGGCCGAGCGTGACGGCCAACTGGCTCTTCTGACCAACGGCTATCAGCCTTTGGACGCGTTGGCGCCGCTGCTGGGCCGTTGGCTGGAGCGTGCGGCTCATGCCTGATCGGTTGAGCTGGGCTGAAGTCCGTCGCCTGGCCCTGCATCACAGGAAAGCGCTGATCCTTGCCAATCTGGTCGCCGTGCTGGCAACGCTGTGCAGCGTGCCGATCCCCTTGCTGTTGCCGTTGCTGGTCGACGAAGTGCTGTTGGGCGATGGCGATGCCGCGCTCAAGGTGATGGACAACTTCCTGCCGGCCAATTGGGAAACGGCCGCCGGCTATATCGGTTTGATGCTGGTGCTGACCCTGGTACTGCGTGGGGCGGCGCTGATATTCAACGTGCTACAGGCGCGGCTGTTCGCCCGGTTGTCCAAGGACATCGTCTACCGCATCCGCATGCGCCTGATCGAGCGCCTCAAGCGTATCTCCCTTGGCGAGTACGAGAGCCTCGGTGGCGGCACCGTGACCACGCACCTGGTCACCGACCTGGATACGCTGGACAAATTCGTTGGTGAGACGTTGAGCCGCTTTCTGGTGGCGGTGCTGACATTGGTCGGCACCTCGGCGATTCTGATCTGGATGCACTGGCAGCTGGCGCTGTTGATCCTGCTGTTCAATCCGCTGGTGATCTACGCCACGGTACAGTTGGGCAAACGCGTCAAACATCTGAAGAAACTGGAAAACGACAGCACCGCACGGTTCACCCAGGCGCTGACCGAAACCCTCGAGGCTATTCAGGAAGTACGCGCCGGCAATCGCCAGGGCTTCTTTCTCGGCCGCCTTGGCGGTCGCGCCCGTGAGGTGCGTGACTACGCCGTGGCCTCGCAGTGGAAGAGTGATGCCTCTAATCGCGCCAGCGGCCTGTTGTTCCAGTTTGGTATTGACGTGTTTCGCGCTGCGGCGATGCTCACCGTGCTGTTTTCCGACCTGTCCATCGGCCAGATGCTCGCGGTATTCAGCTACCTGTGGTTCATGATCGGGCCGGTGGAACAACTGCTCAGCCTGCAATACGCCTTCTACGCCGCTGGCGGTGCGCTGACGCGAATCAACGAGCTGCTGGCGCGCAAGGACGAACCGCAGTATCCCGGCCAGGTGAATCCGTTCAAGGGGCGTGAAACCGTCGGCATCGAGGTGCATGGGCTGACCTTCGGTTACGGCGAGGAGCCGGTGCTCAATGGCCTGAACCTGTCCATCGCACCAGGAGAGAAGGTGGCTATCGTCGGTGCGTCCGGTGGCGGCAAGAGCACGCTGGTGCAGCTGTTGCTCGGCCTCTACACGCCGCAGGCCGGCAGCATCCGCTTCGGCGGCAGCAGCCAGGAGGAGATCGGCCTGGACTGCGTGCGCGACAACGTGGCGGTGGTGCTGCAGCATCCGGCGCTGTTCAACGATACGGTGCGCGCCAACCTGACCATGGGCCGTGAGCGTAGCGATGAAGCCTGTTGGCAGGCGCTGCGTATCGCGCAACTGGCCGATACCATCGAGCAACTGCCGCAGGGGCTCGATAGCGTGGTTGGCCGCAGCGGCGTGCGCCTGTCCGGTGGCCAACGTCAGCGTCTGGCAATTGCCCGCATGGTGCTGGCCGAACCCAAGGTGGTGATCCTCGACGAAGCCACTTCAGCGCTGGACGCCGCCACCGAGTATGCGTTGCACGAGGCGCTGGCGCAGTTCCTCAATGGCCGCACCACATTGATCATCGCCCACCGCCTGTCTGCGGTGAAACAGGCCGATCGCGTCCTGGTGTTCGACGGCGGTAGCGTCGCCGAGGATGGCGGTCATCAGCAGTTGATCGCCGAAGGCGGGTTGTACGCCAAGCTGTACGGGCATTTGCAGCAGGGTTGACGCTTCTGTTAGTGCGCACTCTATGAGCTGGAGTTTGTAGGGGGCGCCGTGCGCACCGCGTCGATGATAAGCGTCAGGCCATGTCGATCAACGCTTCGCCCAGTTCGTCGAACAGGCTCTGTACCGAGCGCAGGGCGCGGCAGTCCGGGCGGGTGAGAAGCCAGAGTTCGGTATCGCAACCGGGCAGGGCAGGTGTCAGTGCCTGCAATTCCGGCTGGCTGCGCAGGATGAAATCCGGCAATGCCGCCACGCCCAGCCCTGTGCGGGCCAGTTGCGCCACGGCATGCATGCTGCTGCAGCGATAGGCGGGCGTCACTCCGGGGAGTTCATGCATGCGCCACAGCACCGTGGCGTGGTCGGGCATCGATTCGTCCGGTGCGATCCACGGTTGGCGGCTCAGGTCGCTGCGATCCTGTCCGTCATTTCGTGCACAGACGACATAGGACACCGAGCCGAGTCGTCGGCCGACCAGGTGTTCCGGCGGCTGTCTGGTCAGGCGCAGGGCGACGTCGGCATCGCGTCGGCTGAGGTTGGCGAAGTCATTGGAGGTGACCAGTTCCAGCGCCAGTGCCGGGTAGTTCGGCATGAAGCGCGCCAGCGCCGGCAGCAGCAGGCTGCTGAGTACGGCGTCGGTACAGGTCAGGCGCACCGTGCCGCTGACCACCTGTTTGCCCTGTTCCAGTGCCACGCGCGCGGCATCCAGTGCCTGCTCGGCCTGTTCCGCCTGCTCGGCGAGGGCCTTGGCGGTGTCGGTCGGCTCGTAGCCGCGCCGGCTCTTTTCGAACAGCGCCACGCCCAGGGCGGCTTCCAGTCGGCGGATGGAGCGGAACACCGTGGAAACGTCGACCTGCAGCAACTCGGCCGCACGGGCCAGGGAGCGCCCGCGTACCAGTGCAAGTACCAGGGTGAGGTCGGTGTGGTCGATCTGATATTGCATTTGTGCAATCTCTGATTGTCTGTTCGCCAATTATTATTGCGCGAGCGCCATCTTATAGTGGTGTACAGACCGCCAAGCAAGAGGGGGAGCGCGCATGTACAGCAAGTGTCGAGTGAAGATTGCCCTTGTCGGGGATTACAACCCGGCGATTACCGCCCACCGGGCCATTCCCGAGGCGCTGCGCCTGGCCAGCGAGGTTCTGGGCGTGGCGGTCGAACCGCACTGGTTGGCGACTGACAGCATCGTCGATGACGCCGCCCTGGCGGACTACGACGGCATCTGGTGCGTGCCGGGCAGCCCCTACAACGCTACCGAAGGTGCATTGCGGGCGATCCGCTTCGCCCGTGAGCAGGGCGTGCCCTTTCTCGGCACCTGTGGTGGCTTCCAGCACGCGCTGCTGGAGTACGCGCGCAATCAGCTGGGTTGGACGGATGCCGAACATGCCGAGCTGTCGCCCCAGGCGCCAATGCCACTGATCGCGCCACTGGCCTGTGCCCTGCAGGATGTCAGCGAGCGTGTGCACCTGGTATCGGGCTCGCGTATCGCCGAGCTGTACGGGGTACGCGAGATCAGTGAGCAGTACCTGTGCCGCTATGGCCTCGACGATGCCTTCGTCGAGCCGCTGATGGCGCAGGCGCTGAAGGCTTCCGGGCATGACGAGGCGGGTGCCGTGCGCGCCATCGAGCTGGAGGATCATCCGTTCTTCATCGCCACCCTGTTCCAGCCTGAGCGTGCTGCGTTGGAAGGGCGCCTGCCGCCGGTGGTCGCCGGCCTGGTCGGTGCCTGCGCGGTGCAGTCGGTGCATGAAGCGCAGCAGGAGGCAGTGGCGTGATCGCCAAGACGCCCAAGCCGCCGTACTACGTGGTGATGTTCACCTCGGTTCGCACCGAGGTCGATGCCGGTTACGCCGAGGCGGCGCAGCGCATGTTGGAGCTGGCCGCGCAGCAGCCGGGCTTTCTCGGTGTGGAGTCGGCGCGCAGCGATGGCCTGGGCATCACCCTGTCCTATTGGCAGAGCGAGGAGGCCATCCGTGCCTGGCGTGAGCACGCCGAGCACAGTGCCGTTCGCGAACAGGGGCGCGCCGACTGGTATGCCGCTTTCACCACCCGTGTGGCCAAGGTCGAACGGGCTTACGGTTTCGAACGCCCGGAATGAGGGCGTGTGGCAAGTCGGTCAACCATCGTGTAAGGAAAATTTTACGATTGGCCGAGTTGGTCGTGGCCAGCCAGTGGCTTACAGCTTGGTGTAAATAAAAATTGCCACTGCCGGGCTAGACCGCTGTGGCGAGGTGTCGCAAGCCATCTTGAGCGTGCTGCTGCGCTCGGTTGTCATGAGGTTGTCCGCAACGCATTCGTGCGGCTGCCATAACAATGACAATCAGGAGGCGAGATGAACGCCGTGGCCAAGATCGAGCAGCACAATCCCATCGGAACCGACGGTTTCGAGTTCGTCGAATTCACCGCACCGAGTGCCGAAGGTATCGAGCAACTGCGCCAGTTGTTCACAGCCATGGGCTTCACCGAAACCGCCAAGCACCGCTCCAAAGAGGTGTGGCTGTTCCAGCAGAACGACATCAATATCGTGCTCAACGGCAGCCCCACCGGCCATGTGCGTGCCTTCGGCGAGAAGCATGGCCCCAGCGCCTGCGCCATGGCCTTCCGGGTGAAAAATGCCGCTCAGGCCGCCGCCTACGTCGAACAGCAGGGCGCCACCCTGGTGGGTAGTCACGCCAACTTCGGCGAGCTGAACATCCCCTGCGTCGAAGGCATCGGTGGTTCCTTGCTCTATCTGGTCGACCGCTATGGTGACAAGAGCATCTACGACGTCGATTTCGAATACATCGCAGGCCGTGGCCCCAACGACAACGCTGTCGGGCTGCAGTGCATCGACCACCTGACCCACAACGTGCGTCGCGGGCAGATGGACGTCTGGTCCGGTTTCTACGAGCGTATCGCCAATTTCCGCGAGATCCGCTACTTCGATATTGAAGGCAAACTCACCGGCCTGTTCTCCCGCGCCATGACCGCGCCGTGCGGCAAGATCCGCATCCCGATCAACGAGTCGGCCGATGACAAGTCGCAGATCGAGGAATTCATCCGCGAGTACCACGGCGAGGGTATCCAGCACATCGCCCTGTCCACCGACGACATCTACGCCACCGTGCGCCAACTGCGTGCCAACGGCGTGGATTTCATGACCACTCCGGACACCTATTACGAGAAGGTCGATACCCGTGTTGCTGGCCATGGTGAGCCGACCGATGTCTTGCGCGAGCTGAACATCCTGATCGATGGTGCTCCGGGAGATGACGGCATCCTGCTGCAGATCTTCACCAACACGGTGATCGGTCCGATCTTCTTCGAGATCATTCAGCGCAAGGGTAACCAGGGCTTCGGCGAGGGCAACTTCAAGGCTCTGTTCGAATCCATCGAGGAAGACCAACTGCGTCGCGGTGTGATCTCCGAGGAGTGATGCCATGAGCCGTCAATGGATTCGCTTTCCCCTGCGTGAGGGCGAGTGTTCGCGTCAGGCGCATTGCGACCTGCCGCAGGGCACCTACGAGCGCGAAATGGGCCGCGAGGGTTTCTTCGGCCCCACCGCGCACCTGCACCATAAGCATCCACCCACTGGCTGGATCGACTGGGAAGGCCCGCTGCGCCCGCACGCGTTCAACTTCAACGACATCCCCAGCGAGCGTGATTGCCCGCTGGCGGCGCCGCTGACGTTGCACAACGCCGACGTCAAGCTGCGCGTGTGGCGCACCCATGGCGCCATGCGTCACCTGGTGCGCAATGCCGATGGCGACGAGCTGCTGTTCGTTCATGAAGGCAGCGGGCACTTCTATTGCGATTTCGGCCACCTGGAATACCGCGACGGCGACTACCTGCTGATCCCGCGCGGCACCGCCTGGCGTATCGAGGCCAGCACGCCGAGTTACTTCCTGCTGATCGAGAACACCGACGGCGCCTACCAGTTGCCGGACAAGGGCCTGCTCGGCCCACAGGCGATCTTCGACCTGGCGGTGCTGGAGCACCCGCATATCGATGACGCCTTCAAGGCGCAGCAGGACGAGAATACCTGGCAGATCCGCATCAAGCGGCGCGGCCAGATCAGCACCGTGACCTACCCGTACAACCCGCTGGACGTGGTCGGCTGGCACGGCGACAACACCGTGGTGCGTCTGAACTGGCGCGACATTCGCCCGCTGGTCAGCCACCGCTACCACCTGCCGCCGTCGGTGCACACCACCTTCGTCGCCAATGGTTTCGTGGTCTGCACCTTTACCCCGCGCCCGGTGGAGTCCGACCCCGGCGCGCTCAAGGTGCCGTTCTTCCACAACAACGACGACTACGACGAAGTGCTGTTCTACCACCGTGGCAACTTCTTCAGCCGCGACAACATCGAGCAGGGCATGGTCACCCTGCATCCATGCGGTTTCCCCCATGGGCCGCACCCCAAGGCGCTGAAGAAGAGTCAGGTCGATCCGGCCACCTTCATCGACGAGGTGGCGGTGATGATCGACACCCGCCGCGCCCTGGAGGTGAGCGACGCCGCTGGTGCGGTGGACGTGGCCGAGTACGTCAATTCCTGGCGTGCGCCGGGTACACAAGCTTAAGGGCGGGCACCAATCGTCCCCTCTCCCCCTCGGGGAGAGGGGAGAGGGGAGAACAGCCCGCACGCGAACAGACGAATAGGTAGAAACCATGAAACTCGCATCACTGAATCAAGGCCGCGATGGCGTGCTGATCGTCGTTTCCCGCGACCTGACTCGCGCCGTGCCTGTGCCGCAGATCGCCGCCACCTTGCAGGCCGCGCTGGACGACTGGGCCGTGGCCCGGCCGAAACTGGAGGCGGTCTACCAGCGCCTCAACGACGGCCTGGAGGAGGGCGCCTTCGCCTTCGATCAGGCCGCCTGCCACAGCCCCTTACCGCGCGCCTACCACTGGGCCGACGGTAGCGCCTACGTCAATCACGTCGAGCTGGTGCGCAAGGCGCGCGGGGCCGAGATGCCGGAGAGCTTCTGGCATGACCCACTGATGTACCAGGGCGGTGCCGATGCCTTCATCCCGCCACATAGCCCGATCCGCCTGGCCGACGAAGCCTGGGGCATCGACCTGGAAGCCGAGCTGGCGGTGATCACCGATGACGTGCCAATGGGCGCCACGCCGGCCGAAGCGGCCGGGCATATCCGTCTGCTGATGCTGGTCAACGACGTGTCACTGCGTAACCTGATTCCCGGCGAGCTGGCCAAGGGCTTCGGTTTCTACCAGAGCAAGCCGTCGTCTAGCTTCTCCCCGGTGGCCATCACCCCGGATGAGCTAGGCGAAAGCTGGAAGGACGGCAAGGTGCACCGGCCGCTGGTTTCGCACATCAACGGCACGCTGTTCGGCCAGCCGAACGCCGGCGTGGACATGACCTTCAATTTCCCGACTCTGGTGGCGCATGCCGCCAAGACACGCCCGCTGGGCGCCGGCACCATCATTGGTTCGGGCACGGTGTCGAACTACGACCGCAGCGCAGGCTCAAGCTGCCTGGCGGAGAAACGCATGCTGGAGATCGTCGAGCAGGGCGAGGCGAAAACGCCGTTCCTCAAGTTCGGCGACCGGGTACGTATCGAAATGTTCGACGCCGCCGGCCAGAGCCTCTTCGGCGCCATCGACCAGGTGGTGGAACGCTACGATGCCCGCTAATTCGTAGGAGCGGCTTTAGCCCGCGATGTTCTTGGCGTCTTCAAGATCGATCGCGGCTGAAGCCGCTCCTACAACTTGCGTTTCGAAAGGAGTCCGCAATGCTGAAACTCTACGGCTACTGGCGCTCCAGCGCCGCCTACCGTGTGCGCATCGCCTTGAACCTCAAGGGTCTGGCCTACGAGCAAGTGCCGGTGCATCTGGTCAAGGACGGTGGCCAGCAGCACGCCGCTGACTACCGAGCGCTGAACCCGCAGGGCCTGCTGCCGCTGCTGGTGGACGAGGAAGGTGGTGGTGTACACATCGCTCAATCACTGGCGATCATCGAGTACCTCGAAGAAATCTTCCCGCTGCCGGCGCTGCTGCCAGCCGATCCGGCCGAGCGTGCGCAGGTGCGGGCGTTGGCGCTACACATCGCCTGCGATGTGCACCCGCTGAATAACCTGCGCGTGCTGCAATACCTCTCCAGCGAGCTGGGTGTCGATGACAAGGCGAAGAACGCCTGGTATCGGCACTGGGTCGAGCTGGGCTTGGCTGCGGTGGAAGAGGGGCTGGCGGCGTTCGAAGGGCGTCTGTCGCTGGGCTCGCGGCCAGGCTATCTGGAGGCCTGCCTGATTCCGCAGCTATACAACGCACGGCGTTTTGCCTGTGATCTTGCTGCCTACCCGCGCATTCTCGACCTGGCGGCGCGCTGTGAGCCACTGGAGGCTTTCAGTTTGGCTGCACCCGAGGCGCAGCCCGATGCTCAATAGGATTTGAGTTATCGGTGCTCGCCTCAATACCCCCAGATTCTGTCCTGAGAGGGTGGCGAAAAATCGCCGAATGCTCGGCATAAACCAGCGGATATTTGCCGATTCAGGCAAATACCGCACTTCTTACCGTCAATGGTGCGTGCAGGGTTTTGGCGTTTTGCCAGAACTCAAGCCGCGCCGTCTTCTGGCCGATACCCAGCCATAGTCCTGGCACAGCAGTTGCCTGGGGTATCGACCAAGTCGTGCCCTATGAAGGCGTGACGTTATAAGAAGAACTTGGAGCTGCCGTTTATGTTCAAGCCTGTCGCACGTCTATTCGCCAACCTTGCCGTCGGCAAGAAACTCTTCATCGGTTTCGGTCTGGTTCTGCTGCTGACCGCCGCCATGACCGGTAGTGGCTTTCTCGCCGTGCAGGCCGTGCTTGGCGGACATGAACAGGTCGGCAAGCTGGGGCAGGTGAATCAGGAGATCCTCCAGGCGCGCAGGCTGGAGCGCAGCTTCGCCATCGAGCAGACCCCCGAGAGTGCCGAGCGCGTTCACGTCAGCCTGCGCAAGGTCGAAGCCATGCTGGCCGACTTCGCAAAGAATTCCGCCATGGTCGAGGGCGCGCGTATCCAAACCATGCAGCAGGCCGTCGACGAGTACCTGAAGCAGTTCGACAACTACGTCGCCCAGCAGGGCAAAGCGCGCGAGGCGCGTCAGGACATGCGCGATGCCGCCGGCGAGGCGCGCGATCGTTTCGAAATGATCGAACTGGACATGTACGACGCCGTGCGTGAACTACGTCTGCAGGGCGACCGCCTGCGTGGCAGCGATCCGTTGACCCTGGCGGAAACCGCCTCCGGTCTGAGCAAGCGCATGCTCGACCTGCGCAGCTACGAAAGCCTCTACATCATCGACGGTTCGGCCAAGGCGCTGGAGGAGTGGGAGTACGTCAGTGACGATCTGCAGACCGTCGCCAACAGCCTGATGGTCTGGCTCAATGACGATCAGAAAGCCTCTATCGAGACGGCCCTGCAAGCCCTGACCCTGTACCAGCGTTCGTTCCAGTACTACCAGCAGATTCGCAGCCAGAATGAGGCCACGGAGAACGCGATGATCGAGCGCGCTCGCTCGGTACTCGGACTCGCCGAGGCGGCGCAGGCCAGCGCCGAACAGGGCATGCTCGACGACAGCCGGCGAGCGCTGACGATGCTCGGCGTCATGGGCGCTGCGGCGGTGATCTTCGGGCTATGCGCCGCGCTGTTGATCACCCGTCTGATCGTCGTACCGCTACGCCAGACCGTAGGTTTCGCCCAGCGCATCGCCGCCGGTGATCTCAGTCAGGACATTCCCCAGGATCGTCATGACGAAGTGGGCCAATTGCTCGCCGCCATGCAGGACATGACTGTCAGCCTGCGCAACCTGGTCGGCCGCATCGGTGGCGGCGTCGGGCAGATCGCTGCTGCTGCCGAGCAGCTCTCGGCCATCACTGCGCAGACCAGTAGCGGGGTGCAGACGCAAAAACTCGAGACCGAGCAGACCGCCACCGCCATGCACCAGATGGCCGCCACCGTGCAGGAAGTGGCGCAGAACGCCGAGCAGGCCTCGCTGGCGGCGCGTGATGCCGACCTCGAGGCGCAGCAAGGCAATCGCGTGGTGCAGCAGGTGGTGGATCAGATCGACAGCCTGGCCAATGAAGTGGAGCAATCCGCCGAGGCCATCGCTGCGCTGAATCAGGAAAGCGCACGGATCGGCAGTGTGCTGGAAGTCATCCGCAACGTGGCCGAGCAGACCAACCTGCTGGCGCTCAATGCGGCTATCGAAGCCGCGCGTGCAGGTGAGCAGGGCCGTGGTTTTGCCGTGGTTGCCGACGAAGTACGCGCACTGGCCAAGCGCGCGCAGGACAGCACCGAGGAAATCGAAGGCCTGATCGCCGGCCTGCAGAGCATGGCCAAGGGCGCGGTGCAGCAGATGGACAGCAGCCGTGACCTGACGCGGCGCACTGTCGAGCTGGCGGGCGAGGCGGGCGATGCCCTGGGGCGCATCACCCAGGCGGTCAGCACCATCGAACAGATGAATCAGCAGATCGCCGCGGCTGCCGAGGAGCAGAGTGCGGTGGCCGAGGCGATCAACGAAAGCGTCACCCGCGTGCGCGATATCGGCGAGCAAAGCGCCACGGCCAGTGAGCAGACCGCTGCCTCCAGCGCCGAGCTGGCACGCCTGGGCGTGGAGCTTCAGGGGCTGGTGCGGCAGTTCCGTACCTGAAAGGCAGGAGGCGGCGTGCCGCCTCCTGCTCGTTGCGACTGCCTCAGCCCAGATGAAAACCGCCGTCGATGGGGATGATGGTGCCGGTCATGTAGGCGCCGGCACTGCCGGCCAGGCTCAGCGCCAGGGCGGCCATCTCTTCCTCGCGCCCCCAGCGTTTCATCGGAATCACTGCGGTGTCGGCAGCCAGCGCCGCTTCGTCCTCGGCGATGAAACGGGTCATCTTGCTCGGGAAGCGCCCCGGGGCGATCACGTTGACGTTGATGTGCTCGCCCACCAGCTCCTTGGCCAGCATGCGCGACAGCTGGTGCAGCGCGGCCTTGCTCGGGCCATAGGCATAAGCCTGTTCCCCCATGGCGCTGATGCCGGCTACCGAACCGATATTGATCACCCGTGCCGGGCAATCCGCTGAACCGGCCTTGCGCAGCAGCGGCAGCAATTGCTGGATGCAGCCGAATACCGAGGTGACGTTGAGCTGCATGACTTTTTCCCAGCCCTTGGCCGGGTAGCTTTCCAGCGGCGCGCCCCAGGTGGTGCCGGCGTTGTTGACCAGGATGTCGAGCTTGTCGATGCGCCCGGTCAGCTCGGCAGCCAGGGCCTGTACGCCTTCCTCATCGGAGAGGTTGGCGGTGATGCCGGTGCACTTGCCGAAGGCGGAAAGCTCGGCGGCGGTCTGTGCGCAGGCTTCGCCGTCGCGGGCGCAGACATAGACGTGGGCGCCGGCTTCGACGAAGGCCTTGGCGATCATCAGACCGATGCCGCGGGTGCCGCCAGTGACCAGGGCGGTGCGCCCGGCAAGGGAAAAGTACGGATGCATGAACAGGCCTCGCAGGATGGTGAAGACTTCACCCTAGGGCCTGGCGACGCGGAAAGCAGGCATCATTGCCCACCGAAATGCCTGCTCATGCGCCAAACCCTCCGTAGGGTGCGCCGTGCGCACCGCTGGCGGTGTCGACGCTATGCGATGTTCGCTGCCTTCTGCACATCCAGCACCCGGATGCGTCCCGGCTCGGGATAGTGCCAGTGCACGTCTAGATCCCAGAAGCGCGCGCCATAGCGTCGTTCGGGCTCTGGTTGCTGGTAAGCCGGGCGCGGATCTTGCGCCAGGCATTGCTCGATCAGTTCCACCAGCGGCTCGTTCAGGCGCAGCGCGTGCTGGCGCGCCAACGGCAAGGCATCGGCTTGCCACTCCACGGGGATCAGTCGCGGCGCGGCATCGGCCATGGCGTTGTGCGCATCGTTCACGCAATCGGCGTAGGGCACGTAGGGCTTGATATCCAGCACCGGCGTGCCGTCGAGTAGATCGATGCCGGACAGGTACAGGCGACCCGGTTCGACCTTTTCCAGGCGCACCACCGACTGACCAATACCGTTGGGGCGATGGGTGGCGCGAGTGCTGAACACGCCGACCGACTGGTTGCCGCCCAGACGTGGCGGGCGCACCTTCAGGCGCGGCTTGTCCTCCAACGCCTGGTGAAACAGAAACAGCAGCCAGACATGGCTGACTTGCTCCAGGCCTTGCACGGCCTCGCCCTGATCGAAAGGCGGCAGCAGTTCCAGCACGCCGCGTGCGGCAGGCGCCAGATGCGGTTGACGGGGAATGGCGAACTTTTCCTTGAAGCAGGAGTGGACGATACCGACCGGGGAAACCAGATGCTGCATGGCGTTCTGCTTAGCGCCTGGAAACCGGTGCGTCATGCGCCACCCGGCAGCCAGCATCGCGGAACGGGCCGGTGAAACGAATCCAGCCTTCGCCGGGGCTGACCTGGGCGCAGGTCAGATGGCCGTCGACCTTGCTCTGCCAGAGGAAGAACGGCGCCGGCGCGGCGAGGGCGGAGAGGTTCAGGGCGAGAAGGGTGATCAGAAGCAGGGTGCGCATGGCGGCAATCTCCAGGGCGTGAGCGCGTAGGGCGGGTGCAACCCGCCGGATGGTCTGTGGCGGGTTGCACCCGCCCTACGGCATTTGCAGGCGTAGCCTACTACAGCTCTGCTTCAGAAGCGTTCCTTGTCACCGAGGTAGCGCCATTGCCCGGCCGGCAGCTTGGCCATCGGCACGCCGCCAACGCGGATACGCTTCATGGCCAGTACCTTGAGGCCAAGGGCGGTGCAGATCTGTCGCAGCGTATCGGGCGCAGGATTCTTCAGGGCGAAGCGCAGGCGCTGTTCGCTTTGCCAGCTGGCTTTGCATGGCGGGAACTGCACGCCTTTGTGCAGTAGGCCTTTCTTCAGGCGCTCCAGGGCGCTGGCAGGCAATTCGCCGCTGACCTCGACCAGGTATTCCTGCTCCAGCTTGTTGCCGTCTTCGCGCAGTTTGCGCTGGGTACGCCAGTCCTGGCTGAGGATGACCAGGCCGCTGGCGCCATTTTGCAGCGGCAGGCTCTGTTCCTGACGCAGAAAGTGCCCATGCAGGATGCGCTGTGCGTGTGGGTCTTCTTCCCAGTGCTGTGCGGCGGTCAGTAGCTGCTGCAACTTTGCGGCGCTGATGTTGGTCGGGCAATTCACCAGCAGGGTGACGGCCGCGACGGGATCAAGACTGGCATCGGGGTGCAGCTCGACGCGTTGATCCTCGACCTTGAACTGCGGCGCTTCGACGACCTTGCCATCCACCGTCACCCAGCCGCCGGCGATGTACAGGTCGGCCTCACGGCGCGAGCAACCGAACAGTTCGATGACGCGTTTGGACAGGCGGGTGGGTTCGCTCATGGGTTGGCTCTGCAGGAAAAATGGCATTGTACCGGCAAGCGTCATCCGGGACGGGAAAGAAAGGCAGCTTGAAGCGGGTGGCAATAAAAAGCCCCGCATTGTGCGGGGCTCTTGGGGGGGGCGGGTGATCAGACCAGCTCGCCCCACATGTCGTATTCGTCGGCATCGACGATGCGCACACGCACCTTGTCGCCCGGCTTGACGTTGGGGGAGTCGATGAACACGCTGCCGTCGATCTCCGGGGCGTCGGCCCAGGAGCGAGCCACGGCGCCTTCGCCGTCCACTTCGTCGACCAGCACGTCCATCTCCAGGCCAATCTTGGCCTGCAGACGCGCGGAGCTGATTGCCTGCTGATGCGCCATGAAACGCTCCCAGCGCTCCTGCTTGATCTCGTCCGGTACCGGCTCCAGGCCCAGGTCGTTGGCGGGTGCGCCTTCTACCGGCGAGTACTGGAAGCAGCCGACGCGGTCGAGCTGCGCCTCGGTCAGCCAGTCGAGCAGGTACTGGAAGTCTTCTTCGGTCTCGCCGGGGAAGCCGACGATGAAGGTGGAGCGAATGGTCAGTTCGGGGCAGATCTCGCGCCATTTCTTGATGCGCGCCAGGGTCTTGTCTTCGAAGGCCGGACGCTTCATCGACTTGAGCACTTTCGGGCTGGCGTGCTGGAACGGAATGTCCAGGTAGGGCAGCAGCTTGCCGGCGGCCATCAGCGGGATCACGTCATCGACGTTGGGGTAGGGGTAGACGTAGTGCAGGCGCACCCACACGCCCATGGAAGACAGTGCTTCGCACAGCTCGAGCATGCGCGTCTTCACCGGCTGGCCGTTCCAGAAGTCCAGCTTGTACTTCAGGTCGACGCCGTAGGCGCTGGTGTCCTGGCTGATCACCAGCAGTTCCTTGACGCCGGCCTTGACCAGACGCTCGGCCTCGCTGAGCACGTCGCCCACCGGGCGGCTGACCAGCTTGCCGCGCATGGACGGGATGATGCAGAAGCTGCAGGTGTGGTTGCAGCCTTCGGAAATCTTCAGGTAGGCGTAGTGACGCGGGGTGAGCTTGATGCCCTGCGGCGGCACCAGGTCGATCAGCGGGTTGTGCTCGGTCTTCGGCGGGATGACTTCGTGCACCGCATTGACCACCTGCTCGTACTGCTGCGGGCCGGTGACGGCCAGCACGCTCGGGTGCACGTCGCGGATGCTGTCTTCTGCCACGCCCATGCAGCCGGTGACGATCACCTTGCCGTTTTCCGCCAGGGCTTCACCGATGGCGTCCAGCGACTCGGCCTTGGCGCTGTCGATGAAGCCACAGGTGTTGACCACCACCACGTCGGCATCCTGGTAGGTCGGTACGATCTCGTAACCTTCCATGCGCAGTTGGGTCAGGATGCGTTCGGAGTCGACGGTCGCTTTCGGGCATCCGAGCGAAACGAAGCCGACTTTCGGGGTGGCGGTGGACATGCGGGCTAACCTCTAGCGGGCGCCTTGTGGGCGCCTCTGATCAAAAAGTGCGCAATTCTAGCGGCGGATCGGGCACTTGACCAGAGGCGCTTTCACCTCAATTACGCCCGGGCAGCATGCGCGTCAGGGTGTTATCGCGTACGACGTAATGGTGGTACAGGCCGGCGACCGCATGCAGGCCAATCAGCCAGTAACCGGCGGTGCCGGCCAGTTCGTGCAGTTCCTTGATCTGTCCGGCCAGTCCCTTGTCCGGGCCGATCAGTGCCGGTAGCTCCAGACCAAAGAAGGGGATGGGTTTGCCGGCGGCACTGAGAATCAGCCAGCCGGCCAGCGGCGCACCGATCATCAGGGCGTACAGTGCCAGGTGCATGAGCTTGGCGAGCAGGTTCTGCCAGCTCGGTGGCGCGGGCTGGATGGCCGGAGTAGGGCTCAGCGCGCGCGCGAGCAGGCGCAACCAGACCAGAGCAAAAACGCTGAGGCCGAGCATGAAGTGCCATTGCTTGAGCAGTTCACGGGTATCGCTGCCCTTGGGGAAATTGCCCTTGAGCTCGATGCAGGCGTAAACGGCGGCGATCAGGATCAGCATCAGCCAGTGCAGGCCGATGGACAGGCTTCCATAGCGTGGTGGGGTGTTCTTCCAGTTCATACAGGCTTCCTCGGTAATGTCCTGCATCTGCGGCAGGTGTCTCCAGCATAGGCTCGTCTGGCTTATGTGAAGCTGAGGAAGATCAATATCCGGAAACGAAAAAGGCCACTCGATTGAGTGGCCTTTATCTGAAGGTGGTTGCGGGAGCAGGATTTGAACCTACGACCTTCGGGTTATGAGCCCGACGAGCTACCAGACTGCTCCATCCCGCGTCGGCAATTCTACGCTTACTTAGAGTGCTGTCAATCGATTTGTTTGCTTCGATCAAAAAAATTAATTTTCCACCAAAGCAAAAAGGCCACTCGATTGAGTGGCCTTTTTGTGAAGCTGGTTGCGGGAGCAGGATTTGAACCTACGACCTTCGGGTTATGAGCCCGACGAGCTACCAGACTGCTCCATCCCGCGTCTGTGGGTCGGCATTCTACAGTCAGATGCTCGGCTGTCAACCGCTATTTTCAAGAAAAGTGTTTTCAACTCAGGTGCTTAGCGTCAAACAGCTGTTAGACTTCCTGGCTCCAGGCCAGGCTGGACAAGGCTTCCGAGGGTGTTGTGCGCAAGATAATTCACGTGGACTGCGACTGCTTTTACGCCGCCATCGAGATGCGTGACGACCCGAGTCTGGCCAGTCGTCCGTTGGCGGTGGGTGGTTCGGCTGATCGACGTGGGGTGATTGCCACCTGCAACTACGAGGCGCGCGCTTATGGGGTGCGTTCGGCGATGTCGTCGCGGCATGCGCTGAAACTGTGCCCGGATTTGTTGATCGTCAAACCACGTTTCGAGGCGTACCGCAGTGTCTCGCGGGAAATTCACGCCATCTTCCGCCAGTTCACCGACCTGATCGAGCCGTTGTCCCTGGACGAAGCGTATCTCGATGTCAGCGACTCGCCGCATTTCTCCGGCAGCGCCACGCGCATCGCCCAGGAGATTCGCCGCCGTGTGGCGCAGGAGCTACACATCACGGTGTCGGCTGGTGTGGCGCCGAACAAGTTCCTGGCCAAGATCGCCAGCGACTGGCGCAAACCCAATGGGCTGTTCGTCATCACACCGGATCAGGTGGACGATTTCGTCGCGGCGTTGCCGGTGAGCAAGTTGCATGGCGTTGGCAAGGTCACGGCCGACAAGCTCACGCGTCTGGGCATTCGCACCTGCCTGGATTTGCGTGAATGGAACAAGCTGGCGCTGGTGCGCGAGTTCGGCAGCTTTGGCGAGCGTCTATGGCGGCTGGCGCATGGTATCGACGAGCGTGCGGTACAGGTGGACAGCCGTCGGCAGTCGTTGAGCGTCGAGAATACCTACGATCAGGATCTGCCGGATCTAGACAGTTGTCTGGAGAAGTTGCCGGCGCTGCTCGAGGAGATGAACGGCCGTCTGCTGCGCCTGGATTCGAGCTATCGGCCGGACAAACCCTTCGTCAAGATCAAGTTTCATGACTTTACCCAGACCACCCTGGAGCAGGCCGGCGCCAGCCGGGATCTGGAGAGTTATCGGCAATTGCTGAGCAGTGCCTTTGCTCGCGGAGGCAAGCCGGTGCGCCTGCTCGGTGTTGGTGTAAGGCTGCACGACCTGCGTGGGCGTCAGGAGCAACTGGATCTGTTCGCGTAGCCCAGGCGTGTAGGGCGGGGGCAACCTGCCATCCGTCGTCAACCCGGCGGGGTTTCCCCGCCCTGCGAAACGTGCAGTGGCTTCTATTCAGCCCAGAGACGAATCGGCTTGCCGCTGGCTGGCCACAGTTGCAACTGGCCGATGCCATTGAAGTCCCAGCGCTGCACTTCGCCCAATGCTGTCAGGAAGCGTTGTTCCTGCTCCATCAGTGCTGGTGCGCACATCTTGCGGGTGCTGCCTGGAGCATCGAAGCGAATGGCCTCACCTTTGAGCGAATAACCGGCGAACCAGTGGTTGCAGCCGGCATGCCCATGGGCGCGACCATCCGCGGCGAAGGTGATGGTCAGGTGGCTGCGATCGATCAGCGGGCGTTCGCCGATCCATTCCACGCGGTAGCTGCGTTCGGTTTCCAGCTGCGGTGCGTCGCTGGCGCAGCCGGCCAGCGTGGCGGCGAGCAGGGCGAGGGACAGGGCGCGGTACATGGTGTCAGGCCTCCTGGCAGGTTCGACACAGATGGCGGCCGGCGTCGTTGCGCCAGCCCAGTTCGGCGATACGGGCCTCGGCAGCTGGCGCTTGCGCGGCCTTGCCAAGCGCCGCGTCGACGGCGAACTCGAAATCCAGCTGCTTGCCGCAACCATCGCAGTTCACTTGCCAGTTGTGGATGGCCAGCTCCTTGAATTGCGGGCCTTTGCACACGGCCAGCCACTGGCCGGGCGGGTTGATCAGATGGCGAACCTTCTCCACGTCCAGGCGCATGTGCAGGTCGCGACTGCCTTTGAGGGTGACCAGCAGCGTGTCATTGGCCTGGATCGAGCCACCGTTGCCGGTGACCTGATAGCGGCCTGGCGCCAGGGCGCGGCATTCGGTGAGGGTGTGTTGCGGGTTGAGCAGGGAATAACGGAAATCGTGTTCGGCCATGGGTCCTCCGGATCAGCCGGCATGCTATCACGCGTCGGCCTTGACCTCATTGCTCGGGCTGCCGGCGATCCAGGCGGCGATGTTGTCCAGCGTGGTGCGGGCGATGGCGTCAAGCGCTTCGCGAGTGAGAAAGGCCTGGTGCGCGGTAATGATCACGTTGGGGAAACTCAGCAGGCGGGCCAGGGTGTCGTCCTGTAGGGGCAGGTCGGAGTGATCCTCGAAGAACAGCTCCGATTCTTCTTCGTAGACGTCCAGGCCCAGGTAGCCGAGCTGGCCGCTTTTCAGTGCCTCGATCAGGGCCGGGGCATCGACCAGTGCGCCGCGGCCGGTATTGATCAGCATCGCGCCGCGTTTCATCTGGGCCAGGCGTGCGCTGTCTATCAGGTGGTAGCTCTCGTCGGTCAGCGGGCAGTGCAGGCTGAGGATGTCGCTGTTGGCGATCACTTCGTCCAGTGGTGCCTGGCGTGCGCCCAGGGTATCGAGACCGCTCAGCGGGAACGGATCGTAGATCAGCACTTGGCAACCGAAGCCCTGCATGATGCCGGCGAATACTTGGCCGATCTTGCCGCCACCGACCACGCCGACGGTCTTGCCGTGCAGGTCGAAGCCGGTCAGGCCGTGCAGGGAGAAATCCCCCTCACGGGTGCGGTTGAAGGCGCGGTGAGTGCGGCGGTTCAGCGCCAGAATCAGGGCTACGGCGTGCTCGGCCACGGCATGCGGTGAATAGGCCGGCACGCGTACCACCGGCAGGCCGAGGCGCTGCGCTGCTGCCAGATCGACATGGTTGTAGCCGGCCGAGCGCAGCGCGATCAGGCGCGTGTCGTTGGCTGCCAGTTGTTCCAGCACCGGGGCCGACAGGTCGTCGTTGATGAAGGTGCAAACCACTTCGCAGCCGCTGGCCAGCGCCACGCTGTCGACCGTCAGGCGCGTGTCGTGAAACTGCAGGTGCCAGTCAGGCGGGCAGTTCGCTGCGAGGAACGAGTCACGGTCGTAGGGCTTGCTGCTGAACAGGCAGATACGCATCTCGGCTCCTCAGGCACTTTGTGCTGCGGCTTCGGTCAGGCGCGCGATGGCATCGTCCAGATCGTCCAGCGCGCGTTGGGCTTCAGGGTCGTCCTGCTTGAGCAGCGTCTCGCTGCGTTGGCAGGCGGCGCGCAGTTGCGGAACGCCGCAGTAGCGAGTGGCTCCGTGCAGGCGATGAACCCGCTCGATCAGCGCGGTGCGTTCGCCGGCGTCGCGAGCCTGGCGGATGGCTTGGCGATCACCGGGCAGGCCGGCCAGCAGCATGCTCAGCATGTCGGCTGCGAGGTCGGCCTTGCCGGCCGCCAGGCGCAGGCCTTCCTCGGCATCGAGTATTTTGGGTTGCGATGGCGTCGGTGCGGGTGGCGCGATCTTGCTGCTGGGCTGGTTGCGCAGGTTCAGCCCCGTCCACTTGAGTACGACCTGAGCCAGTTGGCGTTCGTTGATCGGTTTGGTCAGGTAGTCATCCAGGCCGCTTTGCAGCAGGGCACGTTTTTCGTTGGCCAGGGCGTGGGCGGTGAGGGCGATGATTGGCGTGGCGCTACGGGCCTGTTCGCTTTCCCACTGGCGGATCGCTTCGGTGGCCTCGCGGCCGTCCATGCCGGGCATCTGCACGTCCATGAACACTAGGTCGAAATTGTCCTCTCGTACCGCGTCGATGGCGGCGTAACCGCTGTCCACGGCCTTGACCTGGGCGCCCAGGTCATCGAGCAGAGTCTGCACCAGCAGCAGGTTGGCCGGGTTGTCGTCGACGCAGAGAATCTTCGGCCGACGCGTTTCGTTCATCACCACCGGCTCGTTGACCGGACGCTGTGGGCAGACCATCTCGACCAGTGCCTTGTGCAGCTTGCGTGTGCAAGGCGGCTTGGCCTGCAACTGGGTGTAGGCATCAGGCAGCGATTCGTGGAACAGCCCCAGCTCGGTGGTTGGGCACAGTACCAACGCCTTGCAGCCGAGGCGGTCGAGATCCCAGATGCGCTGGCCAAGTGCGTCGGGTTGCAACTGACCAGCGGTGAGCCCCAGCACGGCGAGGCTCAGCGGATGTTCGCGCTGCTGTTGATTGAGCACGGCCTCGAACAGTTGGCCCAGATCGGCGAAGCTTTCCACCTCCAGGCCGCAGTCCTCCAGTTGGTGAGCCAGAGCCTGGCGCGCCAGTTCGTGGCTCTCCAGTACGGCCACGCGGCGCCCTTGCAGTGGTGCGCGGGGAAGATCCTCGGCGTCGTCGCGTGCTTTGGGCAGGGTCAGGCTGATCCAGAATTCCGAGCCTTCGCCGGGCGTGCTGTCGACGCCAATTTCTCCGCCCATCTGTTCGATCAGGCGCTTGGAAATCACCAGGCCCAAGCCAGTGCCACCGGCCTGGCGGCTGAGCGAGTTGTCGGCCTGGCTGAAGGCCTGGAACAGGGCACGCAGGTCTTCATCCGACAGGCCGATGCCGGTGTCCATCACGCTGATGCGCAGTTGTGCGCTGTCAGCGCTCTCGTCCTCGACCATCGCACGCATGACGATGGTGCCCTCGCGGGTGAACTTGATCGCGTTGCTCACCAGGTTGGTCAGTACCTGCTTCAGACGCTGCGGGTCGCCGCGCAGGGCCAACGGGGTATCGCGATAGATCAGGCTGACCAGCTCCAGCTGCTTTTCATGGGCGGCAGGGGCGAGGATGGTCAGGGTGTCCTGCAGCAGATCGCGCAGGTTGAAGGGGATGGATTCGAGCACCAGCTTGCCGGCCTCGATCTTGGAGAAATCGAGCACCTCGTTGATGATGCCGAGCAGGCTGTCAGCGGATTTCTCGATGGTCGACAGGTAATCCTGCTGGCGCGGGCTGAGCTCGCTCTTTTGCAACAGGTTGGTGAACCCGAGGATGCCGTTGAGCGGGGTACGGATCTCGTGGCTCATGTTGGCCAGGAACTCGGACTTGATGCGGCTGGCCTCCAGGGCTTCCTTGCGCGCGAAGTCCAGCTCGATGTTCTGGATCTCGATGGTTTCCAGGTTCTGGCGCACGTCCTCGGTGGCTTGTTCGATGCTGTGCTGCAACTCTTCCTGGGCATTCTGCAAGGCTTCGGCCATGCGGTTGATGCCGGAGGCCAGCTCGTCCATCTCATGGCTGCCCAGTGGCGGCAGACGGGTTTCCAGATGGCCGTCCTTGAGCTGGGCGACGCCTGCCTTGATCTCCCGCAACGGGCCATTGATGCTGCGACTCATGCGCAGGGCGAGCAGGGCGGTGACAGCAAGGCCGCCAGCGATCAGCAGCAGGCTGGTGAACAGGCTGCGATAGCCGATCAGCAGGGTGCCCTGGTGCGACAGTTCCAGTTCGACCCAGCCAAGCAGGCCGGTGCTGCGCTCACTTTCCGCTTCGCCGCTGAGCACCAGGTGCTGGTCGTAGACCGGTAGCAGAAAACGTGTGGCGTCCTGGCCGCTGAGCAGGCTGATACCCGCCTGGTTGTCGGGCACGGGGTTGAGCATGCTTGGGCCGGCATGCGCCAGCTGCGTGCGTTCGGCGGCGAGGAAGGTCACCGCGCGGACATCGGGGTGTTCCAGCGCCTGCTGAGCGATGCGTTCGAGCAGATCCTGATCCTGCTTTTCCAGGGCCGGGGCAGCGAGGGGGGCCAGGTGTTCGACCAGCATCTCGCCGCGTTGCAGCAGTTGCGCCTGCAGCCCCGAGAGTTGCACCCAGGTGAAATAGCCGCCCAGTACCAGCGCCAGCAGGCTGGTGGGCAGCAGGGTGAGCAACAGTACACGGCCTTTGATGCTTAGATCCTTGAACACGACCTTCCTCCTTCAGAACATCTGGGCAGTGTAGCGATTCGGCGTGCTGGAATCTGTAGGTGAGCGATTGCTGTTTAATAGGTAGAATTGTTCTCATTCTGCTCGCTCGGTTTTCCGCCATGATGATCCGCACTCCCACCTCGGCTCGTATCCTTGCCGTCGAGGACGACCCTCTGCTTGCCAGTCATCTGCAATCGCATCTGATTGGCTGCGGCTTCGACGTGACCCTGAGCCATGACGGCAGTGAGGGTTTGCATCTGGCCGAAAGCGAGGATTTCGATCTGATCCTGATGGATATCCTGCTGCCTGGCACCAATGGTCTGGAGGCGCTGCAACGTCTGCGCGAACACCGCAGCGTGCCGGTGCTGCTGATGTCGGCGCTGGGGGACGAACAGAATCGCATCGCCGGTTTCAGCCGCGGTGCTGACGACTATCTGCCCAAGCCCTTCAGCCTGGGGGAGTTGAGCGTGCGGGTGGAAGCCATTTTGCGTCGGGTCGCCTATGAGCGTCGCGAGCAGCAGCCGAGTGGTCCTGACGATGCCCTGCAGTTCGACGAGGGGCGCAGCGATGTCGCTTTTTCAGGTAAGTGGGTCGGCCTGACACCCAGCGAGTACCGCGTGCTTGAGCTGCTCTGGCGGCATCAGGACGAAGCGCTGAGCAAGCCCTTCCTTTATCAGCAGGCATTGCGCCGCGCCTATGCTCAGCATGACCGCAGCCTGGATATGCACGTCAGCCACATTCGCCGCAAATTGCAGGCGGTGGGGTACGAGGCGATGCGTGTCGATACGGTCTGGGGCAAGGGCTATATCCTGGCCCAGGCAGGAACGTGAGCCTGCCGGGGCGGCACTCGCTGCTGTGGCGTTTGGCAGGCGCGCTGGCGCTGTTCTGCCTGCTGCTGGTCAGTCTGCATGTCGACGTTGGTCGTGTGTTGCTCGACGCCACGTCCTACTTGCCCAATTCAACTAAGCAGGTTCTCCGCGGCTATGCCCGGGATGCCGAGGCCGCATGGCGAGAAGAGGGCGCGGCGGGTGTCGATGCCTTTCTGCAACGCCTGCAGGCGCGTGAGCGAGTTTGGGCGGTGGTGGTCGACTCGCACAAGGACTCGCTGTCCTCGCAGCCGCTGACGCCCGAGGAGTCGCTGCGCCTGGATTTCGTGCGCAAGCTGGACTTTCCCGTGGGTCGGCCGGGAGGCACGCCGACCTTCTATGCGCCTTTCAGCGACGGCTCGGCTCGCCTGGTCATGGAGCTGCCGCAACGCTTGAATCCGCGCAAGTACAACGAGCTCTGGGAGTTGCTGCTGCAGCGTGTGCTGCCGGCCGTCCTGGCCATTGTCGTGGCGATCCTGTTGTATCGCCTGTTGATTTCCCCTCTGGCGATTCTCAGGCGTCAGGCTGCAGCCTTGAGTGCGGGTGACCTGTCCGCCCGGCTGGGCATGCAGATGACGCAGCGTAAGGACGAACTGGGCGAACTGGCGCGCACCTTCGATCATATGGCTGAGCGCCTGGAAGGCACCGTGGGGTTTCAGCGCCAACTGCTGCGCGATCTGTCCCATGAGCTGCGCACGCCGCTGAGTCGCTTGCGCGTGGCCGGGGAGGGCGAGCAGGACGCCGATGCCCTGCGTCAGCGCCTGGCGCGTGAGGTGCAGGAAATGGAGAAGCTGGTCGGCGACGCGCTGGAGCTGGTCTGGCTGGATACGGAGCGACCGAGTCTGCCCAGCGAGGAGGTAGATGTCGTCAGGCTCTGGGACGTTCTGCGGGAAAATGCCGGTTTCGAAACCGGCTGGCCGCTCGAGCGCATGCCCTGCGATCTGCCTTGCGCCTGTTTGGTGCGGGGCAATCTCAATGGCCTGGCGCAGGCGTTGGAGAACATCCTGCGTAACGCCATTCGCCATTCCCCGGACGGTGGCGTCGTGCGCCTGGGCGGTCAGCCTGATGATGGACAGTGGCTGTTGTGGATCGAGGATCAGGGGCCCGGCGTTGCCGAGGAAGAACTGGAGAACATCTTCAGGCCCTTCACGCGTCTCAGCGCCGCGCGTCCGGGTGGTGATGGCTTCGGCCTGGGCCTGGCCATTGCCCGCAGCATGATCGAGACGCAGGGCGGGCGGGTCTGGGCCGAGAACGGCAGTCATGGCTTGCGCGTATATATGTACCTGCCGGCTGCCTGAGCGCGCCGAGCAGCCTCTGGTTACGTTCGCTGGGTGATGCCGCCGCGGGTTCGGCGTATCATGATGCCCCTTCGCGTCAGTCTGGATTCGAGCGACCCATGACCCTGCAATTCCCCACCATTGCCGACTGCATCGGCAATACCCCCCTGGTACGCCTGCAACGTCTGGCGGGTGAAACCAGCAACACCCTGCTGGTCAAGCTGGAAGGCAACAACCCGGCCGGTTCGGTCAAGGATCGTCCGGCGCTGTCGATGATCACCCGCGCCGAGCTGCGGGGCGATATCCAGCCCGGCGACACCCTGATCGAAGCCACCAGCGGCAACACCGGCATCGCCCTGGCGATGGCGGCGGCGATCAAGGGTTACAAGATGATCCTGATCATGCCGGACAACTCCACTGCCGAACGCAAGTGGGCGATGACCGCCTATGGCGCCGAGCTGATCCTGGTCAGCAAGGAAGAGGGCATGGAGGGCGCGCGGGATCTGGCCGAGAAGCTGCAGGCCGAAGGCCGCGGCAAGGTGCTTGACCAGTTCGCCAATGGTGACAACCCGCAGGCTCACTACACCGGTACCGGCCCGGAAATCTGGCGGCAGACCGGCGGCAGCATCACCCACTTCATCAGCTCGATGGGCACCACCGGCACCATCATGGGTACTTCGCGCTACCTCAAGGAACAGAACCCGGCGATTCAGATCGTCGGCCTGCAGCCGCAGGAAGGCTCGGCCATTCCCGGTATCCGTCGCTGGCCCGAGGAATACCTGCCGAAGATCTATCAGGCCGAGCGTGTCGACCAGGTAATGGACATGGGCCAGGCCGAGGCCGAGCACGTCATGCGTCGTCTGGCGCGCGAAGAGGGCATCTTCTGCGGCGTCTCGTCCGGTGGTTCCGTGGCGGGCATGCTGCGTCTGTCGCAGCAAGTGGAGAACGCAGTGATGGTGGCGATCATCTGTGACCGCGGCGATCGCTACCTGTCCACCGGTGTCTACGAAGACCCGGCGCACTGATGGCCAGACGCAGCTCCACTCTGCGCTTTCAGCCCAGCGGCGGCGCACGCGCGCCGCAGGTGCCGGTTGGCAAGAAGCAGAAGCTCTCCATCGAGCGCCTGGCCGGTGACGGCCGTGGTATTGCCTTCGAGGGTGGGCGTACCTGGTTCGTCAGCGGCGCCTTGGCCGGCGAGCAGATCGAGGCACGGGTGCTCGGTGCGCGCAGTCAGACTGTGGAGGCTCGCGCCGAACGCATCATCACCGCCAGCAGCGAGCGCCGCGAGGCGCCCTGCCGTCATGCCGATCGCTGTGGTGGCTGCAACCTGCAACATATGTCTCATGCCGATCAACTTGCCCTGAAACAGCGCACGCTGGCCGAACAGTTGTCACGCCTGGGCGGGGTTCAGCCGCAGGAGTGGGCGGCGCCGCTGACGGGCCCTGAGTTCGCCTACCGGCGCCGCGCACGGATCGCCGTGCGTTGGGATGCCAAGACGCGTCAACTGCACGTCGGTTTCCGCGCCGAAGCCAGCCAGGACATTGTTGCCATCGATGACTGCCCGGTGCTGGTACAGCCCTTGCAACCGATCCTCAAGGCGCTACCCGAGCTGTTACGGAGCCTGGAAAAACCACAGGCACTGGGGCACGTGGAGTTGTTCAGCGGCACCGCCGAAGCACTGTTGCTGCGTCACACCGCGCCGCTGACAGAGCATGATCTGCTTCGCTTGAGGGCTTTCTGCGTCCAGCACGCAGCACAGTTGTGGCTGCATGGCGAAGGGCAGCCGCAGGCCGATGATGCGAGCGCCGAACTGGGGTTCGAGCTGGCTCACTGGCAACTGCGTCTGGCGTACCGGCCAGGGGATTTTGTGCAGGTCAATGGTCTGGTCAATGAGGCGATGGTCGTTCAGGCGCTAGACTGGTTGGCAGTGCAACCGCGCGAGCGGGTGTTGGATCTGTTCTGTGGCCTGGGTAATTTTGCCCTGCCGCTGGCGCGCCAGGCGGCCGAGGTCGTGGCTGTGGAGGGTGTCGACGTGATGGTGGCGCGGGCTGCTGCCAACGCGCAAAACAATGGCTTGGGCAATGCGCACTTTTTCCGTGCCGACCTGTCCAACCCGCTGGTCGATGAAACCTGGGCGTGTGACGGCTTCGATGCCGTGTTGCTTGACCCGCCACGCGATGGCGCGTTGGAGGTCGTGCGGAAGATGAGTGGGT
Source organism: Pseudomonas mendocina (assembly GCF_003008615.1). Lineage (NCBI taxonomy): Bacteria > Pseudomonadati > Pseudomonadota > Gammaproteobacteria > Pseudomonadales > Pseudomonadaceae > Ectopseudomonas > Ectopseudomonas mendocina. The sequence continues at coordinate 101,776 of NZ_CP027657.1, read as the reverse complement.
TGGGCGCACGGCGCCTGGTCTATGTCTCCTGCAACCCGACCACCCTGGCGCGTGACGCCGCCGAGTTGCAGCAACAGGGCTACCGCCTGCGCCGCGCCGGTATTCTCGACATGTTCCCGCAAACGGCGCATGTCGAGGCAATGGCTCTATTCGAGAAAGCCGAGGCCTAGGCCTCGGTCTAAAGCGGTACGTTCGGTACCGCAGGGATGTGCAGGATGCACATCCTTTCAGTTAATCCGACCGGCTCAGAGAAGGCCGGCGACTGCTCGGTGCGGCATATGCGCACCGTAGGGAAGGTAAGACGATGGTTCAGGTAAGGGCGCATCAGCCGGTCAACGACGACGGCAGCATCAATCTCGAGGCCTGGTTGGATCATGTAGCCAGCGTCGACCCGGCGCTGGATCGTCAGGCGCTCAAGGAGGCCTGCGAATTCGCCCGTGATGTGGAGCAGCAGGCTAACAGCATTCAGCATCACTGGAGCGAAGGCGCGTCGAGTTTCCGCGCCGGCCTCGATATCGCGGAAATCCTCGCCGATCTCAAACTCGATCAGGACTCGTTGGTCGCCGCAGTCATCTATCGCGGCGTACGTGAAGGTCAGGTTACCCTGGCTGCCGTGCATCAGCGCTTCGGCTCGGTGGTGGCCAAGCTGATCGAAGGCGTGCTGCGCATGGCAGCGATCAGCGCCAGTATCAACCCGCGTGAATCGGTGGTAGTCGGCTCGCAGACGCAGGTGGAGAACCTGCGCAAGATGCTGGTGGCGATGGTCGACGACGTGCGTGTGGCCTTGATCAAGCTGGCCGAGCGCACCTGTGCGATTCGTGCGGTCAAGGAAGCCGACGAAGACAAGCGTCAGCGCGTGGCGCGTGAGGTGTTCGACATCTACGCGCCGCTGGCGCATCGCCTCGGTATCGGCCATATCAAATGGGAGCTGGAGGATCTGTCCTTCCGCTACCTGGAGCCGGAGCAGTACAAGCAGATCGCCAAGCTGCTGCACGAGCGTCGCCTCGATCGCGAGCAGTACATCAACGACGCCATGGCGAATCTGCGCCAGGAGCTGGAAGCCACCGGCATCAAAGCCGATATCAGTGGCCGGGCCAAACATATCTATTCGATCTGGCGCAAGATGCAGCGCAAGGGCCTGCAGTTCAGCCAGATATACGATGTGCGCGCGGTGCGCGTGCTGGTTCCGGAGGTGCGTGACTGCTACACCACCCTCGGCATCGTGCACACCTTGTGGCGACACATTCCCAAGGAGTTCGACGACTACATCGCCAACCCCAAGGAGAACGGCTACCGCTCGCTGCACACCGCCGTGCTGGGCCCGGAAGGCAAGGTGCTGGAGGTGCAGATCCGCACCCACGCCATGCACGAAGAGGCCGAGCTGGGTGTCTGCGCGCACTGGCGCTACAAGGGCACCGACGTCAAATCCGGTTCCAACCACTACGAAGAGAAGATTTCCTGGCTGCGTCAGGTCATCGAGTGGCACGAGGAACTGGGCGATATCGGCGGCCTGGCCGAGCAACTGCGTGTCGACATCGAGCCGGATCGGGTCTACGTGTTCACCCCCGATGGTCACGCCATCGACCTGCCCAAGGGCGCCACGCCTCTGGACTTCGCCTACCGTGTGCACACCGAGATTGGCCACAATTGCCGGGGGGCCAAGATCAACGGCCGTATCGTGCCGTTGACCTACAGCCTGCAGACTGGCGAGCAGGTCGAGATCATCACCAGCAAGCAGGGTACGCCCAGTCGCGACTGGCTCAACCCCAACCTGGGCTACGTCACCACCAGCCGCGCGCGGGCGAAGATCGTCCACTGGTTCAAGCTGCAGGATCGCGATCAGAACGTCGCCGCCGGCAAGCAACTGCTCGAGCGCGAGTTAGCGCGCATGGCCCTGGTCGGCGCGGACTTCGACAAGTTGGCCGAAAAGGCCAACCTGAGAACTGCCGAAGACCTGTTCGCCGCACTCGGCGCTGGCGACGTGCGCTTGGCCCATGCAGTCAACCTGGCTCAGCAATTGGTCGAGCCAGAGCGTGGCAACGAACAACTGGAACTGATTCCACGCAAGGCACAGGGCTTCAAGCCGGGCAAGCGTGGCGATATCCAGATCCAGGGCGTCGGCAACCTGCTCACGCAGATGGCCGGCTGCTGCCAGCCGCTACCGGGCGACCCCATCGTTGGTTACATCACCCTGGGGCGTGGCGTCACCATTCACCGTCAGGACTGCCCAACGGCGTTGCAGCAGACTGCACGCGAGCCGGAGCGGATGATCCAGGTGAGCTGGGGGCCGGTGCCGGTGCAGACCTATCCGGTGGAGATCGTCATCAAGGCCTACGACCGTTCCGGTCTGCTGCGTGACGTGACCCAGGTGCTGCTCAACGAGAAGCTCAACGTGCTGGCGGTCAACACCCGTTCGAACAAGGAGGACAACACCGCCTCCATGTCGATCACCGTGGAGATTCCAGGGCTCGATGCCCTGGGTCGTCTGCTGGCGCGTATCGGTCAGTTGCCCAATATCATCGAGGCGCGTCGTCACCGCGTGGCTTAGCAGGAAGCTTTCATGTATCGACTCGACGACCTGCTGCACTTGATGGCCCGTCTGCGTGATCCGCAGTACGGTTGCCCATGGGATCTCAAGCAGAACTACGCGACCATCGTGCCCTATACCCTGGAAGAGGCTTACGAGGTCGCTGACGCCATCGAGCGTGGCGACTTCGATCACCTGCCGGGCGAACTCGGCGACCTGCTGTTCCAGGTGGTTTACTACAGCCAGCTGGCGCAAGAGGAAGGGCGCTTCGACTTTGCCCGGGTAGTCGATGGCATCACCACCAAGCTGATTCGTCGCCACCCGCACGTGTTTCCCGACGGTGATCTGTACGGGGCGCCTGATGCGGCGAAGCTGGAGGAGGCTGCGGTCAAGCAGCGCTGGGAAGAGCTCAAGGCCGAGGAGCGCGCCGAAAAGGCCGCTGCACCCGAGCAGCTATCGCTGCTCGATGATGTACCGACGGCGCTGCCGGCGCTCTCGCGTGCGGCCAAGCTGCAGAAGCGTGCTGCCCAGGTCGGTTTCGACTGGCCCGATGCGTTGCCGGTGGTGGACAAGGTGCGCGAAGAGCTGGATGAAGTGCTCGAAGCCATGAGTGAGAACGATGCCGAGGCGGTGGCTGAAGAGATCGGTGACCTGCTGTTCGTTGTCACCAACCTGGCGCGACATCTGAAGGTCGATCCTGAAAGCGCGTTGCGCGCTGCCAATGGCAAGTTCGAGCGGCGTTTTCGCTTCATTGAGCAAAGCGTGCGCGAGGCCGGCCGCCGCCTGGACAACTGCTCGCTGGAGGAGCTGGACGCGCTCTGGGGCGAGGCGAAGAAGCTGGAGAAGCAGTCTCCCGGTTGCTGAGCACCGTAACCCGGATGAAATCCGGGAGAGACGAATCAGCTCCTTCCCGGATTTCATCCGGGCTACGGTGGGTTTTCGGGCTGGAGCCGCTGCGCCTTAGCCCTTATGCTGGGCGCCTTGGATTGGCAGCGCGAATCTGCGTCGCTGCCGCAACTGAATCATGTTCGGGATCTTTAGTCATGGGTCTTTCCCTGCGCGACCAGCTGCTCAAAGCCGGCTTGGTCAATGAAAAACAGGCCAAGCAGGCTGGCAAGCAGCAGCAAAAACAGAAACGTCTGGTGCAAAAGGGTCAGGCCGAGCTGGATGACAGCACGCGTCAGGCCGCGCTGCAGGCGCAGGCCGAAAAGGCTGCACGCGACCAGGAGCTGAACCGTCAGCAGCAGGAAAAAGCCGAGCAGAAGGCCCGCACGGCGCAGATCAAGCAACTGATTGAGCGTTCGCGTCTGCCCAAGCTCGACGGCGAGGACTACTACAACTTCGTCGACGACAAGAAGGTCAAGCGCCTGCCGGTCAACACCCTGGTGCGCAACAAACTGTCCAACGGCTGGTTGGCCATCGTCCGTCATGGCGGTGGTTACGAAATCATTCCGCGTGAGGCGGCGCTGAAGATTCAGGAGCGTGATGCCTCGCGCATCGTCCTGCTCAATACCCACGTTGAAGAGCCGGATGCCGATGATCCGTACGCGGCCTATCAGATCCCTGACGATCTGATGTGGTAATGCCGCGTTTCTGCACGCTTGCCTAGGGTGCGCTGTGCGCACCGCAGAATAGTGCGATCGCTGTTGGTGCGTATGCTGCACCTTGCCCGTAGGTGCGCCGCCTTCAGCAGCGATTGCCGTTCAACAGCACTCGGCCAAAGCTGGCGCCTGCGTCCTGTGGCGTGATCGCCAACAGGCGATCCATACGCAGGCGCTGCTCGCCGTCGGCCGTACGCACCAGCAGAAACTCTTCCTTGCTCGCCGAGGTTTCCGTGGTCAGCGCCTGACCCAGCAGGCGGGAGCCATCGACCAGTTCGATAGCCAACTGATAACGGTGCATGCAGGCGATCTCCAGGTAGTCATAGAGATCGCAGGCCAGGGGTTGGTAGTCGTCCATCGAATCGTCCTCCGCGCTGGCCTAGAGCCTAGCCGAGAAATGACCCTGGCTGTTTTCCATACGCGATAAAAAACGCCGCAACCCTATGCAGGGTTACGGCGTTATCGTTTCGCTGGTAAGCCTTACATCAGCGGAATGGTGTAGCTGACGATCAGGCGGTTTTCGTCCAGGTCACCGATGCTCGCGTTGGAGCGCACCATCGCGTTACGCCAGCGTACGCCAAGGTTTTTCAGCGGGCCTTCCTGGATGATGTAGCTGATGTCGACGTTGCGCTCCCATTCCTTGCCGCTTGCGCCGCCCACACCATCGAAACCGTCACCGGTGACGTAGCGGACGAAGGCCGTCAGGCCTGGGATGCCGTAGCTGGCGAAGTTGACGTCATAGCGCGCCTGCCAGGATTTCTCGTCCTTGCGGGTGAAGTCGAGAATCTGGATGTAGTTGACGATGTACGGATCGGTTTCGGTCAGGAAGGGGAAGGCGTTGTCGCCGCCGACCTTCTGGTAGCCCACGCGGAAGGTGTGCGCGCCGATGCCGGCCCAGAGGTTGATCGAGGTCAGGTCGTTGTCCAGGTTGCCGCCGAGTTTGCGACCGTTGTCCTGCGAGTCGAAGTAGGCCAGGTTGCCGCCCAGTTTCCAGTCGCCGATCGGCTGTACATGGATCAGGTTGTACAGTTTCTGGTCGTAGATATCCTCCAGTTCGCCATACCACAGGCCGACGGTAGTATTGCCGTCATTGAACTTGTAATCGCCGCCGGCGAAATTGTAGCGGTCGCTCTCGCCGCCGACGTTGCTGGCGGTGATGTCGACCCGGTCGGTGGAGGCGCGCTGATTCACTTCACGCAGTTGACCGCCATTGAGGGTCAGTCCGTCGATCTCCTGCGAGGTGATCATGCCGCCAGTGAAGACCTGTGGCAGCAGGCGCGAGTCGCCGGAGCTCACGATTGGCAGCTTCGGCATGAGCCCGCCGACCTTGCCGACGGTTTTCGAGATGCGCGCTTTGACTGCCCCGCTGAGCTCGGAATACTCGTCCGGCCCCTCGTTGCCGAAACTGTTGGGTAGCAGCCCGGTGCCGGCGCGTTCGTCAGACGAGTCGAGTTTCAGGCCCAGGCCTGCATAAGCGTCCAGGCCAAAACCGACGGTGCCCTCGGTAAAGCCGGATTCGGCCTTGAGGATAAAGCCCTGTGCCCACTCCTCGCGCTTGGACTGCTGTGCAGCGGTCGTGTCGCGCAGGTCGCGGTTCATATAGAAGTTGCGCAGTTCCAGAGTGGCTTTGCTGTCGCCGATGAAGTCAGCCTGTGCCAGGCTCGGCAGGGTCATGCTTGCGCCCAGCGTGGCGAGGGCCACGGCACGGGCGAGGGGAGTCTTACTCATTATTGTTGTCTCCTCGTTGTTATAAGCAGGTCGGCCACGAAGTGACCGACCAGTTACGGCGCGGTGAAATAAAGCACTTAGCCTGCGAGTCGACTGTAAGACTTTAGTCTGGCGGGGCTTCGAGCGAAGTTGGCATATTGCTGCGCATAGGCTCTAGCTCGTGGTTGGCAGAGATTTCCCTGGGTTAGGCCATCTATCGGGAAAATTTCGCTCGAACGAAGTCGAGCTGAGAAAAATCGGCAACCGTTGGTCGATAAAGGTTAAAGCTTGCCTCCGTCCGGCCGCTAAGTTCGGCAGATAACCTGTTCGGGTACCCACCACTCATGAATCCTCTGAGCTCACTGAATTCCGCCGCCTCCCGCACTGCGCAGGCCAGTCAGTCGATGGCCTCGCGCAACAATGCTGCCGATGCACAGGCCACCTTGGCCAATCGCCTCGCCGAGAAGCTCGGCGTGCCGCCGGGCTCGCTCTCTGGGTCGCGTGATGACTACACCCCTGAAAAGGTTGCCGGGCGGATTCTCGGTTTCATCGAGCAGCGCCTGCAGAGCGAGGCGGCTGCCGGTGCTGACCCGGCCAAACTGGACAAGCTGCTGACCCAGGCCCGTGAGGGCGTGGAAAAAGGCTTCGCCGAGGCGCGCAAGATTCTCGATGGCATGGGCGTGCTGAAAGGCCAAGTGGCGGGTGACATCGACGACACCTACAAGCGCATCCAGGATGGCTTCGGCGATCTCGACAAGCGTTTCGGCAGCGCCGCCCCCAGCGCCCCGGACAAGGTGGCGGTAGCGGGTTACAGCGAGCGCTTCAGCGCGTTGGCGGAAACCTTCGACCTGTCCGTCACCACTCGCGATGGCGACCGCCTGCGTATTTCCGTGGCGCAGGCGTCGGCCAGTTGGTCGCAGAGCAGCTTCGCCGCGTCCAGCGATGGCAAGTCCACCAGTGTGGTGGGTAGCAGCCAGTCCGGCAGCATGCAGATCGGCGGCTGGCAGGTGGACGTCGAGGGCGAGCTTGATGACGATGAGATCAAGGCGCTGGAGAAACTCTTCAGTCAGGTACAGGATCTCTCCGACAAGTTCTACGCCGGTGATCTGGCAGGCGCCTTCGACCGCGCCATGGCGCTGGATATGGATGGCGAGCAATTGGCGTCGATGTCGCTGCGCCTGACCCAGACCAGCGTGCGCCAGGCTACCGATGCCTATGGCGCGGTGGCCGGGCAGGGCGCCAGTGCGGTCAACAGCGGTCTGCAGGACTATGCCCAGGGGCTGCTCGATGCGCTGCGCAGTGCTGGTGACCTGGCTCAGGATGCTGGCGGTATGCTCAAGGAACTGCTCAAGGGCGGCTTCTCGCTCGATGAGCGCTTCGATTTGCCGCGCCTGGAGAAGGCCGACAGCCTCAACCGCAGCCTGCTCGATGGCCTGCAGTCGCTGATCGCTGGTCAGCCTGGCAAGGACGCTGACGCGAGCTGATTGCCGCCGGTGCTAAACTGCGCGCCTTGCTGATAGTGAGGTGCGCTCATGACGCCTGAATGCCAACTTTTCGGAACCCTGGGCTGCCATCTTTGTGAGGTGGCCGAGGCACTACTCATGCCATTCGTCGAGAACGGCCTGCTGGTCGAGTTGATCGATATTGCCGAGCATGAAGGGATGGTCGAGCAGTACGGTTTACGCATTCCGGTACTGCGTCGCTGCGACAACGCAAGCGAACTGAACTGGCCGTTCGATGCCGAGCAGGTGGTGGCCTTTCTGAGCTGAGAAGGGCGCGTCAACGAAACGCAGGCAATAAAAAACCCGCCGATTAAGGCGGGTTTTAAATTTGGTCGGAGAGACAGGATTCGAACCTGCGACCTTCTCGTCCCGAACGAGACGCGCTACCAAGCTGCGCTACACTCCGAATGCCGCGTATTCTACCGAAAAACTTTTACTGCACAAGGGGTTAGCCCGAAAAAAACTACGAGCCGGCAACCCGGTTGCCGACTCGTATCATCCTTATGGCTGGCCGATCCAGGCGCTCAGGCTGTTGCCTCAGAGCTCCTTGACGGTCTGAACCTGATCCTTGTTGATCGTGGCACGTTTGCCGTCGAGTTGCTCGAACTCGTAGAAGCCGGATTCTTCATCGAATTTGGGCTTGTCCACGGTCTGGATCTCACGGCCGTCATTCAGCGTTATTACCGACGGGCTGGAGCAGCCGGCCAAAGCGGCAAGGCCGAGGGCAATCAGCAGGGCGGGGATGATCCGTTGGTTCATGGTCTGTCTCCTTGGGTAATACAAAGGTGTGCTTTACCCTGGCTCAGACGTAAAACCATCGTGCGAGTTCCGCCAAGGCTCTTTCAGCCTAGTCTTCCGGTGGCGTGCTCGCGAGCATCTCCGGTGTATTGAGGTTGGCCAGGCGAGTGTCGTCGAGCGAGCAGTCGATGGCCACCGGCTCAAGTCGGCCGAACCAGCGTTGCGGGCTGCGCTCGCCAGACTGCCAGGCACGTTCGAGATCCTCTTTGAGCACCGTGGGCAGCAGGCAGAACAGCGGCTGCCAATAGTTGCCCTGGCGGATCACCACCGGCCGGCTCCCGGCGTGAGTCAGCAGTGATTCGATCAGTGCGCGGTCTACCAGTGGGGCGTCGCACGGCAGCACCAGCATCTGTTCATGACGCGCTGCGGTCATGCCCGCGCGAATTCCTGCCAGCGGGCCCTGGAAGTCCTGATCCTGATCGGTCACCAGTTGATCGGCATACGGTGCATAGCGGTCATTGTTGCGGTTGCAGGAGATGATCAAATCGTCGCTCAGTGGCCTGGTCAGATCATGCAACCAGGCAATCAGCGGCTGGCCGCGCCACTCCAGCAAGCCCTTGTCGCGGCCACCCATGCGCTGGCTTCGACCGCCGGAAAGCAGCAGCACCGAGCAGGTGGGGAGGGCGTTGGGTACGGGCATGCGGGCAGTCTCCGGGGGCAGGCTGTGTGATATAACAGCGCCCATTGTCTACTAATTGGATGCCTGCCATGAACCACAAGGCCGATGCGGTTTTCGTGCCGCTGAACATCGCCGTGCTGACTGTCAGCGACACGCGCACGCTGGAGACCGACACCTCGGGGCAACTGCTGGTCGATCGCCTGACCGGCGCCGGTCACCAACTGGCCGCTCGCGTGCTGCTCAAGGACGACCTGTACAAGATCCGCGCCCAGGTGGCGACCTGGATTGCCGAGGATCAGGTTCAGGTGGTGGTGGTCACGGGCGGTACCGGTTTCACCGGGCGCGACAGCACGCCGGAAGCAGTCACCTGCCTGCTGGACAAGCAGGTCGATGGCTTCGGCGAGCTTTTCCGGCAGATTTCCGTGGCCGATATCGGTACTTCTACCATCCAGTCGCGCGCATTGGCCGGATTGGCCAACGGCACGCTGGTTTGCTGCCTGCCGGGTTCGACCAATGCTTGCCGCACCGCCTGGGACGGAATCCTCGGTGAGCAGTTGGATGCGCGGCACCGTCCATGCAACTTCGTCCCGCACCTGAAACAGGTAGGTGCCTGCGAGACCCGTGGATGAGCGGTTGCGATCATCCTGGTCTGTTGCCGATGGAGGCGGCGCTGGAGCGCCTGTTGGCGTTGGCAGAGGCGGCACCCATCGAGCAGAACGAGCTGGTTGCGTTGGCCGAGGCCGATGGTCGAGTGTTGGCCGAGCCGCTGATCGCGGCGCTGGATCTGCCGCCCTGGGCCAACAGCGCGATGGACGGCTACGCCTTGCGTCTGGCTGATTGGACGGGCCAGGCGTTGCCGGTCAGTCAGCGTATTCAGGCTGGCACTGCGCCTGTCTCCCTGCAGACGGGAACCTGCGCGCGCATTTTTACCGGTGCGCCGCTGCCCGAAGGTGCCGATACCGTCGAGATGCAGGAAAACGTCGAGCTGGATGAGGCTGGAAGCGTGCATTTCCGCGAGCCGCTCAAGGTCGGGCAGAACGTACGTGCTCAAGGTCAGGAAACCCGTATCGGAGAATGCGTGCTGCCGGCCGGCACGCGTTTGGGGCCTATCGAGCTGGGGTTGGCGGCGTCTTTGGGCGTAGCGCAATTTTCGGTGCGTCGGCGACTGCGCGTTGCCGTGCTGTCCACGGGGGATGAGCTGGTCGAGCCGGGTCAGGCACTTGGCCCTGGGCAGATCTACAACAGCAACCGGCGTTTGCTGATCGCCTGGTTGCAGCGGCTGGGCTGCAGCGTGGTGGATGCGGGAATATTGCCCGATGACCTGCAACGTACCCGCGAAGCGCTGGGTGCCTTGGGCGAAGTCGATCTGATCCTGTCCACGGGTGGCGTTTCGGTGGGTGAGGCGGATTTTCTCGGCATGGTTCTGCGTGAGGCGGGCGAACTGTCGCTGTGGAAGCTGGCGATCAAACCGGGCAAGCCGCTGACGTTCGGCCATTACCAAGGTGTTCCGGTCATCGGCTTGCCGGGCAACCCGGCTTCGACGTTGGTCACCTTCGGCTTGCTGGCGCGTCCCTATATGCTGCGTCGTCTTGGTGTACAGCGTGTCGAGCCCATGGGTTTTGCGGTGCCGGCAGGTTTTACCTGGGGCAAGCCGGGCATGCGCCGCGAGTACCTGCGAGCGCGTTTGGAGAATGGCCGCGTGGTGCCTTATGCCAACCAGAGCTCTGGCGTGCTGCGCAGTGCCGCCTGGGCTGAGGGCCTGGCCGAGGTCATGGAAGGCAGTACGCTGGCCGAAGGTCAGATGCTGCGGTTTATCCCGTTGAGCGAGATTCTCGGTTAGGTTCTGATTCGCCCGGCCAGGCAGATGGTCGGGCGCTTTAGATGGCGCGGCGAAACCACTGGGTCACATTTCTAACGATAGAATTTGCAAATGAGCGTTATAGAAGGCATAGTCGCCAACTTGTAAATTCAACCGACACGGTCGTGCCCATGCTAAAACGCTTCGCACCCCTCGTGCCTCTTGCACTCACAGTCTTTCTCGCTGCCTGCGCCGGCCACTCGCCGCAACCGCAGATCAGCGAAGCCACGGCCGAGCCAGTCACTCGCCCGCTCTCTCATCGGGTCATACCAGCCGATGACGATGAAATCACCGCACTGATCGACGACAAACCCTACGAAATGCCGCAATTGGCCGACAGCCTGCTTGATCTCGGCCGTTCGCTGATCGGTACTCGCTATCGCTACGGTGGGACCTCGGTACAGTCCGGGTTCGATTGCAGCGGCTTCGTCGGTTACCTGTTCCGCAAAGAGGTCGGTCTCGAATTGCCGCGCTCCACTCGTGAATTGATCAATCTGGATGCGCCGAAGGTGGCCCGTGCCGACCTGGAGCCAGGTGACCTGATTCTGTTCAACGATCGCGGCCGCGGTCGCGTCAGCCACGCCGGCATCTACCTGGGAGATGACCAATTCATCCATTCCAGCAGCAGTCGCAGTGGTGGCGTGCGCATCGACAGCCTGGACGACAGCTACTGGAATCGCAGTTACCTGCAAGCCAAGCGCGTGCTCGCCCTGGCTCCGGTTGAAGATCAGGTCGCTGCCAAGCGTCATAACTGATGTATACGGCGTAACCGCAGAATCTGTTCAAGGGCTGTTTCGATAGGTCTTGAACGGAGCTGAGGGTTGCGCCGTTCGTCGTGAATCGGCAGAGTAGAGCGCATTCAGGCTCTGGATCGCCTCGCTTATGCCCGTCACGACCCGTGTCGTCCTTATCTCCCTCGTTCTGCTACTGAGTGCGTGTAGCAGTCGTGCTCCCTCTCCTCAGCCTACCTACAGTCCTCCAGTCTCTTCTTCGTCCTATCAGGGCGGCGCCGAAGATGTCTTGTTCCGCGCCCTCGGTCTGGTCGGTACGCCCTATCGTTATGGCGGCAATACCCCGGAAGGCGGCTTCGACTGCAGTGGTCTGATCGGCTACGTCTACCGCGATGCAGCCGGTATCAGCCTGCCACGTTCGACCCGTGAGCTGAGCGCGATGCGTACCCCGGATGTTCGGCGCGATGCCCTGCAGAGTGGTGATCTGGTGTTCTTCGCCACCAATGGCGGTCGTGCCGTCAGTCATGCCGGCATTTATGTCGGCGAGGGGCGTTTCGTCCATGCGCCGTCCAGTGGCGGTACCGTGCGCCTGGACAGCCTCGATAACGTCTACTGGCAGCGTGTCTACCTCGATGCCAAACGAGTCATCACCCCAGAGCTCGCTCGTAACCCCTGACCCTCCATGAGCGAGCCCATTCGCCTGCCGCCTCAGCCTGAGCTCTGTGAGCTGTGCGCGCGGTCTGTCGCACTGACCCGCCATCACCTGATTCCCAAGGCGCTGCACGACAAGGTCTATGTGCAGAAACGCTTCGCTCGTCATGAGCGCATTACCGCCACGCTTTGGGTCTGCCGCGCCTGCCATAACCAGATTCACCGTCTGTTCAGCGAAAAGGAGCTGGCGCTGACTTACAACAGCCGCGAGGCGCTGCTGAGTGATGAGCGTTTGCGGACTTTCGTCGATTGGTTGGCGAGCAAACCGCCTGGGTTCATGCCCAGGCACTGAGCGGCGTTGACGGGTAGGGCTGCCAGCCTCTACCCTGCGCGCCTTGCTTCAGGTGCCCCGAGTCGCTGCGAATGACGGCCGAGGGGTGAAACAGGGAAGCCGGTTCGAATGCCGGCGCTGCCCCCGCAACGGTAGGTGAGTCAAACGCTGCTCGAAGCCACTGTGCTATGCACGGGAAGGCGCGGTGTCGAACCTTTGGGTTCGCTCACGAGCCCGGAGACCGGCCTGTCGCAGTTTCACGGCATCGCGGAGGGCGCTGTCCGGCTAACGCTCCGGTTTGACCGGGGCGTTCGTGTTTTCTGTCTTCCGCTCGCCTGACCAGCCATTGGCACCTGGATGAGGATGTGCGGATCATCGCGACCTTCTTCCTCATTGCCGTTCGCACTGTTTATCGATCAACAGGCGGCGCGGGTGCCTGACGTACAGGAGCACAGCATGAGCGAGTCCACCGAGCGCGATGCCCGCCACAAGGCGCGCATGCAGCGCAAGAAAGCCCTGATCGACGAGAAGATCGCCCAGGCTCAGGACGAATACGGCCTGCTGCTGGTGCACAGCGGCAATGGCAAGGGCAAGAGCAGCAGCGCTTTCGGCATGGTCGCGCGCGCCCTCGGTCATGGCCTCAAGGTCGGCGTGGTGCAGTTCATCAAGGGTGCCGCCAGCACCGGTGAGGAAACCTTCTTCCGCCGCTTTCCCGAGGAAGTCAGCTATCACGTGATGGGCGAGGGTTTCACCTGGGAAACCCAGGATCGCCAGCGTGATATCGCCAAGGCGCAGGAAGCCTGGGCCATTGCCAGGCGCTTGCTTGGCGATGAATCCATCGGCCTGGTGGTGCTGGATGAGCTGAACATCGCCCTCAAGCATGGCTATCTCGAACTGGATGCGGTGCTGGCCGATATCGAAGCGCGGCCGCTGCTGCAGCACGTGGTGGTAACGGGGCGGGGCGCCTTGCCGGGGATGATCGAGGCGGCCGATACGGTCACCGAGATGAGTCTGGTCAAGCATGCGTTCAAGTCCGGAGTGAAGGCGCAGAAGGGCATCGAATTCTGATGGAAGCACGTCACTGCCCGGCGCTGCTGATTGCCGCGCCAGCTTCGGGTCAGGGCAAGACCACCGTCACCGCCGCGCTGGCGCGCCTGCATACGCGTCAGGGGCGCCGGGTGCGAGTGTTCAAGTGCGGCCCGGACTTCCTCGATCCGATGATCCACGCCCGCGCCAGCGGCGCGCCGGTGTACCAGCTCGACCTGGCCATGGTGGGTGAGGCGGAGAGCCGCCGGCTGTTGTGGCAGGCCGCGGGCGAGGCCGATCTGATCCTGATCGAAGGGGTGATGGGCTTGTTCGACGGCAAGCCGTCGGCGGCCGATCTGGCCCGTTACTTTGGCGTACCGGTACTGGGCGTGATCGACGGTGCAGCCATGGCGCAGACCTTCGGCGCGCTGGCTCACGGCCTGGCCACCTTCCAGCCGGATCTGCCGTTTGCCGGAGTGCTCGGCAACCGCGTCGCCAGTACCCGCCATGGCGATATTCTGCGTGATGCCTTGCCATCGAGCATCCGCTGGTTCGGCGCTTTGCCGCGCAGTGCCGCGGTGGAGTTGCCGAGTCGGCATCTGGGCCTGGTGCAGGCAACTGAGCTGGCCGATCTGGAAGCACGCCTGGACGCCGTCGCCGACGCCCTGGCGGCCAGCGCCGATGTCGATCTGCCGCCGGCGGTGAGCTTCGCCGCGCCGCAGATCGACGAACCTGCGCCCTTGCTCCAAGGCGTGCGGATCGGTGTGGCGCGGGATGCCGCGTTCGCCTTCCTTTATCAGGCCAATCTCGACCTGCTGCAGGCGCTGGGGGCTGAGCTGCGCTATTTCTCGCCGCTGATCGATCAAGCGCTGCCGGACGTGGACAGTCTCTACTTGCCTGGCGGTTATCCCGAGCTGTACCTGGCAGAGCTGGAGGGCAACCAGGCCATGGCTGCGGCGATCCGTACCCATCACCAGGCCGGCAAGCCACTGCTCGCCGAGTGTGGCGGCATGCTCTATTTGCTCGATGAGCTGCGCGACAAGCAGGGCGGCAGTGGCCGCATGCTTGGCCTGCTCAGCGGCAGTGCGGCTTTGCAGCCACGGCTGACGGCACTGGCCCTGCAGGAAGTGACGCTGCCGGAAGGCGAGCTGCGCGGCCACAGTTACCACCACTCTCGCCTGGAAAGTCCCTTGCAGCCCCTGGCGCTCGGCCGTTGCCCGAACGGCAAGCCGGTGGCCGAGGCGGTCTATCGCCTGGGTCGGCTGACGGCCAGCTATATCCACTTCTACCTGCCGTCCAATCCGGAGGCGGCCGCCGCGCTGCTGCGTCCATGAGCGAGCATGCTTTCACTCCAGCAGAGCGTGCGGCGGTATACCGCGCCATTGCCGAGCGCCGCGACATGCGCCACTTCGCCGGCGGGCAGGTACCGCCTGAGGTGTTGGCGCGGCTGCTCGAAGCGGCGCACCACGCGCCCAGCGTCGGCCTGATGCAGCCGTGGCGCTTCCTGCGTATCAGCGATCCGCAATTGCGTGAGGCGGCCCATGCGCTGGTGGAGGTGGAGCGGGTACGCACCGCCGAAGTCCTGGGCGAGCGCTCGGATGAGTTCATGCGGCTCAAGGTCGAGGGTATCCGCGATTGCGCCGAGCTGCTGGCGGTGGCGCTGATGGAAGGGCGCGAAGCGCATGTCTTTGGACGACGCACGTTGCCGGAAATGGATATGGCTTCGGTGGCCTGCGCCATTCAGAATCTGTGGCTGGCTGCGCGGGCCGAAGGGCTGGGCCTGGGCTGGGTGTCGTTGTTCGACCCCGAAGCGCTGGCCGGGCTGCTGGGTATGCCGGCTGGCAGCAAGCCGGTGGCGCTGCTGTGCCTGGGGCCGGTGCACGCCTTCTACGAGAAACCGATGCTGGTGGAAGAGGGCTGGGCCACACCTCGGCCGCTGTCCGAATTGCTGTTCGAGAATCGATGGGGATCCTCTGGTGAGTGAACGATGAGCCTGGCGCTGATCACCTGTGCCAGCGTGGCGCTGGATGCCTTGCTGGGCGAGCCACGCCGCGCGCATCCGCTGGTTGCCTTCGGCCGCCTGGCCGGGCGCCTGGAGCAGCGCTTCAATCCCGCTGGTGGTGGCTGGCGTAGTCATGGCGTGACGGCCTGGTGCCTGGCAGTGCTGCCGCTGACCTTCATCACCTGGCTGCTGGTGCAGGTGAGCTCGTTTGGTTGGGCGGTGGAGATCTTTGCTTTGTACTTCGCCCTTGGCCTGCGCAGCCTGTACGAGCACGCACAGCCGGTGGCGCAGGCGCTGCGCCTGGGCGATC
This sequence comes from Pseudomonas mendocina, assembly GCF_003008615.1. Taxonomy (NCBI): domain Bacteria; kingdom Pseudomonadati; phylum Pseudomonadota; class Gammaproteobacteria; order Pseudomonadales; family Pseudomonadaceae; genus Ectopseudomonas; species Ectopseudomonas mendocina. The sequence continues at coordinate 86,113 of NZ_CP027657.1, read as the reverse complement.
TGGCCCTGGCGCGTGAGCGGGTCGGCTGGATGGTCAGCCGTAACACTGCCGAACTGGACGCCACGGGCGTGGCCCGCGCCGGCACCGAGTCGGTGCTGGAAAATGGCTCCGATGCGGTATTCGCCGCCTTGTTCTGGTTTATCGTCGCCGGCGCCCCCGGCGTGGTGCTGTACCGCCTGAGCAACACCCTCGACGCCATGTGGGGTTACCGCAACGAACGCTTCGAGCGCTTTGGCTGGGCGGCGGCGAAGATCGATGATGTGCTCAATTACATTCCAGCGCGCCTGGTTGCGTTGACCTACGCCCTGCTCGGGCACACCGCTCTGGCCCTGCGCTGCTGGCGCAAGCAGGCGCCCTTGTGGGACAGTCCCAATGCTGGCCCGGTAATGGCGTCTGGCGCAGGCAGCCTGGGTGTCAGTCTGGGCGGTGTGGCGGAGTATCACGGCGAGCGGCATGAGCGCCCGCAGTTGGGCGAGGGCCCGGCGCCGCGTGCGCGGGATATCGAGCGGGCGATGAATCGAGTCGTCGCGGGCGTTGGCTTATGGCTGGTATGCCTGATCGTATTGGAGGTCTGGGTTGCTTGAGCATGGAGGTCGACTGCGCGCCGCTGCGCAGCGCTATGGCATCCCCCTTGAAGACTGGCTGGATCTGTCCACCGGAGTTGCGCCTTACGGCTGGGATCTGCCGGCCGTCCCCGGTTCGGCTTGGGCTCGCCTGCCTGAAGCGGACGATGGGCTGGAGCAGGCGGCGCGCGACTACTACGGCGCCGTCAGCCTGCTGCCGGTAGCCGGTTCGCAAGCGGCGATCCAGACTCTGCCACGTCTGCGCCGCAATGCCAGTGTCGGCATCATCGCGCCCACTTACGCCGAGCACGCCGCAGCCTGGCGTCGTGAAGGCCATCGTGTCACCAAGCTCAGCGAGGGTTCGGTGCATCGCGCGCTGCCGCAGCTGGATGTGTTGCTGGTGGTCAACCCGAACAACCCGACTGGCCGCCTGATCGAGCCGCCCCGTCTGCTCGACTGGCACGATGAGCTGGTCGAGCGCGGCGGCTGGCTGGTGGTCGACGAAGCCTTCATGGATTGCACGCCGGAGCACAGCCTGGCCGCCTACAGCGACATGCCGGGGCTGATCGTGCTGCGTTCGTTCGGCAAGTTCTTCGGCCTGGCCGGCCTGCGTCTTGGCTTCGTCCTGGCCGCTCAGGCGCTGCTGGATGAACTGGAAACGCTGCTCGGCCCATGGGCCGTCAGCGGCCCGGCACGCAGCGTGGCGCTGAGCCTGCTGGTCGATGGTGAGGGCCAGCGTCGCCAGCGTGAACGCCTGCTGGCCGACGGCGAGCGCCTGCAGGCATTGCTGCGTGACTGTGGCTTGCCATCGAGCGGCGGCTCGTCGCTGTTCCAGTTTTGCTGCACCCGGCGCGCCGTGCCCTGCGCCGAGCTGATGGCGCGCCGCGGCATCCTGGTGCGCCTGTTCGCCGAGCTGGACAGCCTGCGCTTCGGCTTGCCGGCGGACGAATCTGGCTGGCTGCGCCTGGAACAGGCGCTGCTGGAATGTGCGCCGATACTGGCGAGTCTCGAGGAAACGCCCTGATGGCCACCCTGATGGTGCAGGGCACCACCTCCGACGCCGGCAAGAGCACGCTGGTGACGGCGCTGTGCCGCTGGGCGCGGCGTCAGGGCATTTCCGTGGCGCCGTTCAAACCGCAGAACATGGCGCTCAATTCCGCCGTGACCGCCGACGGCGGCGAGATCGGCCGCGCGCAAGCGGTGCAGGCGCAGGCGGCCGGTCTGGAGCCGCATACCGACATGAACCCGGTGCTGCTCAAGCCCAACAGCGACATGGGCGCTCAGGTGATCATCCACGGCCGCGCCATCGGCAACATGCAGGCGCTGACCTATCACGGCTACAAGCCGGTGGCCATGGCAGCGGTGCTGGAATCCCATGCACGATTGCAGGAGCGCCACGAGCTGGTGTTGGTCGAAGGCGCCGGCTCGCCCGCCGAGATCAACCTGCGGGCCGGCGACATCGCCAACATGGGCTTCGCCGAAGCGGTGGATTGCCCGGTGATTCTGATTGCCGATATCGACAAGGGCGGCGTGTTCGCCCATCTGGTCGGCACCCTGGAACTGCTCAGCCCGAGCGAGCAGGCGCGTGTCCAGGGCTTCGTGATCAACCGTTTTCGGGGCGACATCGCGTTGCTCAAACCGGGGCTGGACTGGCTCGAACAGCGTACCGGCAAGCCAGTGCTGGGCGTGCTGCCGTACCTGATGGATTTCCACCTGGAAGCCGAAGACGCCGTCGATACCCGTCAGCAGGCCAAGGACGCACAGGCGTTGCGCGTGGTGGTGCCGGTTCTGCCGCGTATCAGCAACCACACCGATTTCGATCCGTTGCGCCTGCACCCACAGGTGCAGCTGACCTTCGTCGGGCCGGGCCAAGCCATTCCCCCGGCGGATCTGATCATCCTGCCTGGCTCCAAGAGCGTACGTGCCGACCTCGCGCGCCTGCGTGAACAGGGCTGGGATGCAGCCATCGCCCGCCACCTGCGCTACGGCGGCAAGGTTCTGGGTATTTGCGGTGGTCTGCAGATGCTTGGTCGACAGATTCACGACCCGCACGGCCTGGAGGGTGTTGCCGGCAGTAGCGAAGGCCTTGGCCTGCTCGATTTCGAGACGCTGCTGGAACCGGAGAAGCAGTTGCGCAACGTGCGTGGCCGGCTGTGTCTGGAGCAGGCGCCGGTCAGCGGCTACGAGATCCATGCCGGCGTCAGCCATGGGCCGGGTCTTAACGGCGCCGTGCAGCTCGATGACGGCCGCAGTGACGGTGGTCTCAGTGCCGATGGGCAGGTACTTGCTACCTACCTGCATGGCCTGTTCGAGCAACCGTCGGCGTTCGCCGCGTTGTTGCGCTGGGCCGGGCTGCCCGAGGTGCAGACGGTGGATTACCAGGCGCTACGCGAGCGCGATATCGAACGCCTGGCCGATCAGGTGGAATTGCACCTGGATACCGAAAAACTCAAGGCGCTTTACGGCCTGGGGTAGGGGCGCGGCACCCGCAGGTTTTGAAATGGTGCGCACAGCGCACCCTACGGAGTGAAGATGCTTGAATTGATCCTCGGCGGTGCTCGTTCCGGCAAGAGCCGGCTGGCCGAGAAGCTGGCCGACGAGTCCGGGTTGGAGGTCGTCTACATCGCCACCAGCCAGCCGCTCGATGGCGAGATGAATGCGCGCGTTGCTCAGCATCGCGCACGTCGGCCTGCGCACTGGGCGTTGGTCGAGGAGCCAGTGGCGCTGGCCCGTGTGCTGCGTGAACAGGCTGCGCCCGGTCGTTGCCTGCTGGTGGACTGCCTGACCCTGTGGCTGACCAATCTACTGATGCTGGAGGATTCGGCGCGGCTTGAGGCTGAGCGCGAGCTGTTGCTCGGCTGTGTGGATGCGTTGCCAGGACGCATCCTGCTGGTCAGCAACGAAACCGGGCTGGGCGTGGTGCCGCTGGGCGAGCTGACTCGCCGTTATGTCGATGAGGCCGGCTGGCTGCACCAGGCGCTGGCAGAGCGTAGCCAGCGTGTGCTGTTCACCGTGGCCGGGTTGCCCATGGTGCTCAAGGGGGATGCGTTATGAGTCTGCAATGGTGGCAAGGGCCGTGTCAGCCGCTCGATCATGTTGCAAGGGCCAAGGCCGAAACGCGGCAGCAGCAGTTGACCAAACCCACGGGTTCGTTGGGGCGCCTGGAGAGTCTCGCCATCCATCTGGCGGCGTTGCAGGGGCGCGAGCGGCCGAGCCTGGACAAACTGTGGATCGGCATCTTTGCCGGTGACCATGGCGTGGTGGCCGAGGGCATTTCCGCCTATCCGCAAGCGGTGACCGGGCAGATGCTGGCCAACTTCGTCAGCGGCGGCGCCGCCATCAGCGTGCTCGCGCGTCAGTTGGATGCGGCGCTCGAGGTGATCGACCTGGGCACCGCCGAGCCGTTGCCGCCGTTGCCTGGCGTGCGACACCTGCAGGTCGGCGCCGGCACGCAGAATTTTGCCCGCGATCCGGCGATGACCCTGGCCCAGGTAATGATCTGCCTGGAGGCCGGGCGCGACAGCATCCAGCGCGCCCGTGCCGTTGGTTGTGATCTGTTCGTTGGCGGTGAGATGGGCATTGGCAACACCACGGTAGCGGCGGCGTTGGCCTGCTGGCTGCTGGATTGCCCGGCGAGCGAGCTGGCCGGCCCAGGTACGGGGCTGGACAGTTCCGGTGTAGCGCACAAGGCGCGGGTGATCGATGCTGCGTTGGCACTGCACCGGGCGCAAATCGACGGGCCGTTGCAGGCACTGATCCACCTGGGCGGCTTCGAGATCGCCGCACTCACCGGCGCCTACCTGGCCGCCGCGCAGCAAGGCATGGCGGTATTGGTCGATGGTTTCATCTGCAGCGTTGCGGCCTTGCTCGCCGTGCGCCTGAATCCTGGCTGCCGCGACTGGCTGCTGTTCGCCCATCACGGCGCCGAGCCGGGGCATGTGCGCGTACTGCAGGCGCTGGAGGCGCAACCGTTGCTGGAACTCGGTTTGCGTCTGGGTGAAGGCAGTGGGGCCGCGTTGGCCGTGCCGTTGCTGCGCCTGGCTTGCGCCCTGCATGGGCAGATGGCGACCTTCGCCGAAGCCGCCGTGGCGCAGAGGCCGAGCTGATGCTGCAGCTGGAACTGCTGCGCCATGGCGAGACCGAGCAGGGTGGTGGGCTGCGCGGTAGCCTGGACGACGCGTTGACCGAGCAAGGCTGGGCACAGTTGCGTACCGCCGTGCAGGATGCCGGCCCTTGGGATCGCCTGATCAGCTCGCCGCTGCAGCGCTGCGCACGGTTTGCCGAGGAAGTGGCCACGGCCCATGCCCTGCCGCTGCACTATGAGCCAGGCCTGCAGGAGTTGCATTTCGGTGACTGGGAAGGGCGCAGCGCTGCCGAACTGATGCAGAGCGATGCTGAAGCACTGGGCCAGTTCTGGGCCGACCCCTATGGTTTCACGCCGCCCAATGGCGAGCCGTTGCTGCAATTCGAGGCGCGTGTACTGGCTGCGTTACAACGATTGCAGCACGACCATGCGGGGGAGCGTCTGCTGCTGGTCACTCATGGTGGCGTGATGCGCCTGCTGCTGGCGCGGGCACGCGGCCTGCCACGCCAGGATCTGCTGCAGGTCAACGTCGGCTATGCCCAGCGTTTTCGCCTGAGCCTGGCTGCCGACGGGCAACTGACGGAATTGCCATGATCACGCTACTGATCGCTCTACAGTTTCTTACCCGTTTGCCGGTCAGCCTACCGGGCATGCCGACGCCGGAGCAGGTGGGGCGCTCGCTGCTCTGGTACCCGGCGGTGGGATTATTGCTCGGCCTGCTGCTGTGGGGGGCTCATCTGTTACTGGGGCAGACTTCGGCGCTACTGCAGGCGGCGATCATTCTGGCTCTGTGGGTGGCGCTGAGTGGCGGCCTGCACCTGGACGGCCTGGCCGATACGGCCGATGCCTGGGTGGGCGGCTTCGGTGATCGCGAGCGGACGCTGACGATCATGAAAGATCCGCGCAGCGGCCCCATCGCGGTCGTGGTGCTGGTGCTGCTGTTGTTGCTCAAGTTCGCCGCTCTGTTCACGCTGCTGCAAGCCGGGCAGGGCATTTACCTGATGCTGCTGCCCTGGTTGGGACGCAGCCTGTTGCCGTTGTTGTTGGCGACCACGCCCTATGTGCGGGCCGGTGGGCTTGGCCAGGCGCTGGCCGATCATCTGCCGCGTCGGCAACTGCCCTGGGTGTTGGGTGCTCACGTGGCGGGCATGCTGCTGTTCGGCTGGCAGGGGCTGCTGGCCCTGACGACTGGCTTGTTGCTGTTCGCCTGGTTGCGCCGCGCCTTGCTGCAACGCCTCGGCGGCACTACTGGCGATACGGCCGGTGCACTGGTCGAGCTGGCCGAGTGCGGCGCGCTGGTGGCCATTGCGTTGAGCCTCTGACACAACTGTTATGCCGATGCAGCGCGTAACTGTATGAGTGTGAATGGTCGATGCGGGTATATACCTGTATCCATGTTGCCGACCTCCTGCCTCTGTACCCAATTACGCCGCGCCAGTCGCGGCGTTACCCGTCTCTACGACGATGCGCTTGCCACTGTTGGGCTCGGTGTCGCGCAGTTTTCCCTGCTGCGTCACGTGCAACGGCTCGGGCAGCCGAGCATTTCCGTGCTGGCCGAAGCCATGGGGCTCGATCGCAGTACCCTGGGACGCAATCTGCGGGTGCTGGAGGAGCAGCGACTGTTACAGCTGGGGGAGGGGCGCGACCTGCGCGCCCGCGAGGTACGGCTCACAGAAGCCGGCCTGCAACGCATCCAACAAGGGCTGCCACTGTGGGAACAGGCGCAGCGTGAGTTGAATGCGCAGTTGGGTGATGAACGCCGTGCCGAACTGATGAAACTACTTGAAGAGCTGGCCTGATGGCCGAGTCACTGCCTACACGGTCGCTAACGGCCGTACGCTGGAGATAACGATGACAACTGTATGGCGTTCAACCACCTGGCTGCTGCTTGGCGCGTCGCTGATCCTGGCGCTTTCGCTCGGCACACGCCACGGTTTTGGCCTGTTCCTGCCGCCGATGAGTGCCGAGTTTGGCTGGGGGCGTGAGGTCTTCGCTTTCGCCATTGCCCTGCAGAACCTGATCTGGGGCATCGCCCAGCCAATCACTGGTGCGCTGGCCGACCGCTTTGGTGCGCGCAAGGCCATCGTTACCGGCGGGGTGCTGTACATGCTCGGCCTGGTGCTGATGGGCATGGCCGATTCGCCGCTGTCGCTGTCGTTGAGCGCCGGTCTGCTGATCGGTATCGGCCTGTCCGGCACCTCGTTCTCGGTCATCCTGGGTGTGGTCGGGCGCGCCGTGCCGCCGGAGAAACGCAGCATGGCCATGGGCATCGCCGCGGCGGCAGGCTCGTTCGGCCAGTTCGCCATGCTGCCGGGTACGCTCGGGCTGATCGGCTGGCTCGGCTGGTCGGCTGCACTACTGGCCTTGGGGCTGCTGGTGGCGTTGATGATCCCGCTCGCGGCGATGATCAAGGAAACGCCGCCACCCACTAGCAATGTCCCGCAGCAGACGCTGGGCGAAGCGCTGCGCGAGGCTACCAGTCACTCGGGTTTCTGGCTGCTGGCGTTGGGTTTCTTCGTCTGTGGTTTTCAGGTGGTGTTCGTTGCCGTGCACCTGCCAGCCTACCTGGTCGATCATCACTTGCCGGCTTTGACTGGCACCACGGTGCTGGCGCTGGTAGGGCTGTTCAACATCTTTGGCACCTACATCGCTGGCTGGCTCGGTGGGCGCATGTCCAAACCTCGCCTGCTCAGCGCCCTGTACCTGGCACGTGGTGTGGTGATCACCCTGTTCCTGGTGGCGCCCCTGACGCAGTGGAGCGCCTACGTGTTCGGCATCGCCATGGGCCTGTTGTGGCTGTCGACGGTGCCGCTGACCAATGGCACGGTGGCGACGATGTTCGGGGTGCGTAACCTGTCCATGCTGGCCGGCATCGTCTTCCTGTTCCATCAACTCGGCTCGTTTCTCGGTGGCTGGATGGGCGGTTATCTCTACGACACCACCGGCAGCTACGACCTGGTCTGGCAGATCTCCATCGGTCTGAGTGTGATGGCAGCAGCCCTGAACTGGCCGGTGCGTGAGGTACCGGTCGCACGTCTGCAAGGTGCACCGGCGTGAGCCGCAAGGCATTGCTCTTCGCCGGTCTGACCTTGGGCCTCGGCCTATTGTTGGCGTTGGCCTGGTGGGGCTGGCGTCAGGGTGGGTTGGCGCTGTTGCAGTTGGGCGTGGGTATCTGCTAGCAGGCTGTTGAGAAACTATCTGCGTTGGCAATACTGCGTTAAAAATGGCCTCGCGTGCGAGCCCAGTCAAAATGCTCATTTACAGCACGTAAATTACGCTTTTTCGGCCATTTTCGCCTTGTCTTGCCTGCCTCGCCTACGTTTTCAACGGCCTGCTAGTTGCCTGGGGCGTGACCTGCGAGTAGCGTGATGAAATCGCGTTATCGCTCGAGGTCACGGTTATGTCACTGCATCGTTTTGCCTGCTGTTTGTTGCTCTCCAGTCTGGCGTTGCCGGTGCTGGCCGCTGAATGCCCGGCCATGCTCCAGGGCGAGCTGCCCAAGCTGCGTAGCAAGGACAGCAGCGTCGATCTCTGTCAGTACGCCGGCAAGCCGTTGGTAGTGGTCAACACGGCCAGCTTCTGCGGCTTCACCCCGCAATTCAAAGGGCTCGAAGCGCTCTATCAGCGCTACAAGGATCAGGGCCTGGAAGTGCTGGGCGTGCCGTCCGACGATTTCCGCCAGGAATCCGCCGACAGCAAGGAGACGGCTACCGTCTGCTACGTCAATTACGGCGTGACCTTCACTATGACCGAACCGCAGCCGGTCTCGGGTGCCAACGCCATTCCGTTGTTCAAGGGACTGGCCGAGCAGAGCCGGCAACCGCGCTGGAATTTCTTCAAATACGTGGTCGACCGCCAGGGCAAGGTGGTGGCCAGTTTCTCCAGCCTGACCAAACCGGACGATCCTGAGCTGATCGCCGCGGTCGAGAAGGCGATCGCTTCGCAACCCTGATCTCGTTCTTGCCTCCCGGCCCTTCACCCATCTGGGCGATGGGCCGTACCCGCCTGCCTGCCTAGACTGGCCAGGCGCCGGACGCAGTTCACCCGGCGTGCCCACAAGAACAATAAGGAGGCACCCATGCGTCGCGTCTATACAACTGCCCTTGCAACACTCGCTCTGCTTGGCGCCGTCGAGGCCCAGGCCAACTACACCAAGACCAAGTACCCGATCGTGCTGGTGCACGGCGTAACCGGGTTCAACACCATCGGTGGTCTGGTCAATTACTTCCACACCATTCCCTGGAACCTCGAGCGCGACGGTGCTCGTGTGCATGTCGCCAGCGTTGCGGCGTTCAACGATAGCGAGCAGCGCGGCGCCGAGCTGGCCCGGCAGATCGTGCCCTGGGCCGCAGCCGGTGGTGGCAAGGTCAACCTGATCGGCCATAGCCAGGGTTCGCCGACCTCGCGTGTGGCCGCTTCGCTACGCCCGGATCTGGTGGCCTCGGTGACCTCGATCAACGGCGTCAACAAGGGCTCGAAAGTGGCCGATGTGGTACGCGGCGTGTTGCCGCCGGGCAGCGGTATCGAAGGCGGCGCCAATGCCATCGCCAATGCCCTGGGCGCGGTGATCAATCTGTTGTCCGGCTCGAGCAACCCTCAAAGCGGGATCAATGCGCTGGGTACCCTGACCACTGCGGGTACCAATGCCCTCAATGGTCGCCATCCATGGGGCGTCAACACCAGCAGCTACTGCGCCAAATCCACTGAAGTGCACAATGTGCGCGGGCACAGCATCCGCTACTACTCGTGGACCGGTAACTCGTCCTACACCAACGTGCTCGACGCCGCCGACCCATTCCTGGCCTTCACCGGCCTGGTCTTCGGTAGCGAGAAGAACGATGGCCTGGTGGGCGTGTGCTCCACCTATCTGGGGCAGGTGATCGACGACAGCTACAACATGAACCATGTCGATGCGATCAACCACCTGTTCGGTATCCGTGGCTGGACAGAGCCGGTTTCGCTCTACCGTCAGCATGCCAACCGCCTGAAGAACAAGGGCGTCTGATCCAGATGAACGCGGCGGGGTAATGCCCGCCGCAGTGAGGGTGCATGTCCAAGTTCTTCAGTCTTTCCCTGGTTGCCGTGGTGCTGGTGGGTGGTCTTACCCTGTACTGGCGCTGGCCGGCGGCCGTGTCCGAAACCGTACCCGTCGCATCGCTCGCAGCAGCGCCGACACAGGCCTCGCCGGGCGAGGTATCAGTCTCTTCCGCGGCAACACCAGATGATACGCAGGCGCCAGTGGCCGCGACCTTGCCCAGCCTGGTCGATACCGAGGTAGATGGCCAGTTGCGGACTGACGCAGCCGGTAATCTGGTGCTGGATCTGGCGGTTCGCGACTACTTCGATTACTTCCTCAGCGCGGTCGATCATTCCGGGCTCGATGCGGTGATCGAGGCGCTGCTGGCCGATGCCGGGCGGCGTTTGCCGGAACCGGCGCTTGGGCAGATGATCAGCCTGCTCGGCGATTATCTGGACTACAAGCGCGCCAGCATGGCGCTAATGCAGCAGCCGCTGGATGCGCAGCAGCAGGTCGAGCCGAAGGCGCAGTTGCAGGCACTGCAGTCGGCTTTTGCCCGTCTCGACGAACTGCGCCGTGCGCATTTCTCTGCGGCCGCGCAGGAGGCGCTGTTCGGCGCCGAACAGGCCTATGCCCGTTACACCCTCGATAGCCTGGCAGTGCAGCAGCGCGATGACCTCGGTGAAGCCCAGCGCATGCAGATGCTCGAACAGTTGCGTGAGCGTCTGCCTGACGCGCTGCGAGAAAGTGAGCAGCGCCAGCAACTGGCCCAGGAGCAACTGCTGCGCAGCGAGCAACTCTGGCGTGATGGCGCGGACGAGCAGCAGGTGCGCGAGTTCCTGGCGATGACCTATGATCCGGACACCGTGCAGCGCCTGCTGGATGAACAGCGTCGCGAGCGCGACTGGCAGCAGCATTACCAGGCCTATCGCAATGAGTTGGCCGGCCTGCAGGGGCAAGGGCTGAGTGCGGCCGATGGTGAGCAGTTGCAACGTCAACTGCGCGAGCGGCTGTTCAGCAGTGAAGACCGACACCGTGTGGAAACCTATGACGCCATCGCTGCGAAACAGCCGGAGCCGCTTGATCCCTGAGGGCGTTGCCCATGAGTGAGCGTCTGTTGCTGGCCCAGCAGCGCCGAGGCTATCGCTCACTGCGTTTCGTCGCAGAGCTGGAGGCGGACTTCGCCGAGCATCGGGTGCAACGCATACGTCGTCGTCTGCCCCTGATCGCCCCCACCGCAGCGCTGTTCCAGCTGATCTATGCAGCGCTGGATTTCATGCTCATGCCGTTGTCGGTCAGCCTGTCGGTTCTGCCGCTGCGCATGCTGGCCCTGGCCGCGGTCGTCCTGTCCTTCTTCTACTGTCGTCGCAGCGATGTGCCCACTGTCGGAGTGCCGCTGGCCTACGCTGCGGCCTACTGGCTCAACGGCGTCAGCGTCGCACTGATCGTGCACCTGTGCTGGCAGCAGGGCGTGCCGATGCCCTATGACGGCCTGTTCCTCATCCTGCTGTTCGGTTACGCCCTGCTGGGGCTGTCTTTCCGTGCGATCAGCCTGTGTAGCTGGAGCTTCTGCCTGCTGTTCATCGGCATGGGTGTGTTGTTCGGTGAGACCGGCGGCGAACTGGCCTATCAGGGCCTGTTTCTGTTCTGCGCCAACCTGATCGGCAGCGTTGGCGCCTACATGCAGGAGCATGGACAGCGCGGTGCCTGGCTGAACCTGCGCCTGCTCGATCTGGCGCGCCAGCGCGCCGAGGCTGATGACGCGCGCAAGCTGCGCCTGCTGGCGGCGGCCAGTCATGATCTGCGTCAGCCACTCAACGCCATGGGGTTGTACGCCGAACACCTGGTGGAGCAGGGCGGTGACCTGCAGACCCGGCGGATCAGCACGCGGCTGGCCGCTTCGGTGGAGCAACTGGGGCGACTGTTGCAGTCGCTGCTCGACTATACCCGCCTGACCTTGCCAGGTGGCGTGCAGGCCAGGCCGCATGCATTCGCCCTGCGCCCCTTGCTCGAACGGCTGATCGCTGAAGTGGCCCCGGAGGCGCAACAGCAGGGCCTGCATCTGGAGCTGCGTTGTGACGACTGTGGCGTGCGCAGCGACCCGCTGTTGCTCGAGCGACTGCTGCGCAACCTGCTGAACAATGCGCTTCTGCACGCGCAGGCGCAGCATCTGACCTTGAGTGCAAGACGTGATGGCGATGCTGTCGTGCTGACGGTGGCGGATGATGGCCGGGGCCTCAGCGAGGCGGAGCAGGCGCTGGTGTTCGAGGAGTTTCGCCAGTTGGACAATCCCGGTCGCAATGCCGAGCGCGGTCTCGGTCTGGGGTTGGCCATCGTGCGGCAACTGGCCGAGGTGCTGGAGCACCCCTTGCAGTTGCACTCCCAGCCTGGTGCTGGTGCACGCTTCGTCCTGCAGTTGCCGCTTGCTGAGGTGCCGGCGCAAGCGCCACGTATCGATGGTGCGCAGGCATTGCACGGACGCATCCTGTTGCTCGAGGACGACGCCACCGGGCGCGAAGCATTGGCCGGTCTGCTGCGCCGCTGGGGCTGCGAGGTGCAGGCCTGCGCCGACCTGGCCAGTGCGCTGCAGGCCTTGCAGCAGGAGGCGCCACAGTTGTTGATCAGCGACTATCGGTTGGCCGAGAAGGGTGATGGATTGCAGGCCATCGAGCGCTTGCGCGAGGCGGCCGGGCAGATGTTGCCGGCATTGTTGATCACGGCCGACCTGAGCCCTGAACTGCACGAGCGTTGTCTGCCCGCGCACGTCATTCCTCTGGGCAAGCCCTTGCTACCGGCGCGCTTGCGTCAGGTGCTGGCCACTCAGCTGCAAGTCCGCCCGGTGCTCAGCTGATCACAGCCAGCCACGCTGGCGAGCGGCGCTGACGCAGGCGGTGCGGGTGTGTACGGCGAAGGTCTCGAACAGCGCCTTGAGGTGGGTTTTCACCGTGTCTTCGGCCAGGCCCAACTGACGGCTGATGGCCTTGTTCGGCAAACCTTCTGCCAGCAGTCGAAGAATCTCCAACTGCCTGGGTGTCAGCGGTGAGGTGCTACTCGGTGCCGGCAGGGTTTCACCCAGCAGGACGCGGGTTACCGCCTGGCGCAGGGCGTTGCCGTCAGAACTCTTGGGGATGAAGCCGAGGGCGCCTGCCGCCAGCGCGGCCTGGGCGTCGAGTGCCGAGTCGCTGGCACTGAGGATCGCTACCGGCGTGCTTTCGCCGCGTGCCAGCCAGCGTTGCAGCAGCTCGAGGCCCGGTTCGTCGGGCAGGCGCAGGTCGAGCAGGATCAGGTCGTAGCCATGCTGGCGCAGGCATTGCTCCGCTTCGGCAGCGTTATGCGCGGTATGGATCTGCAGGTTCTGGCTCAGCGGCGACAGCGCCAGGGACAGGCCGTCGAGGAAGATCCGATGGTCATCGACCAGCAGCAGGCGGAGGTTGTCGGGCAGGGTGGTGCAGAGGGCAGTCATGATGTTCTCACGCGGCTTTTATTGTTGTTCTGCCGCGTGAGTGTAGCCAATGCTGCGCTGCGATTAGAAGCGATAGCTGAGCGATGCCCCCAGGCCGTGCGCGCTGTTCTTGTAGCGTGCGCGGTAGTCGCCACGGGTCGCGCTCTGATGGTTCACGTCCACCGACTCTTCCTGCAGGTAGGAGTAGGCCACGTCGATGGTCATGTCCTGGGTCGGACTCCAGCCGGCGCCGACGCTGAAAATGGTGCGGTCACCAGAGGGCACGCGTGGCGAGCGGTCGACGTTGTTGATCGGCGACTGGTCGATGGCGATACCGGTGCGCAGCGTCCACTGCGGGTTGACCTTGTACGACAGGCCAATCGCATGAGCCCAGGTGTCATGCCAGTTCTGTTCTTCGACGATGGTGGCGAGGTTGGCCGGCAAGGTGGCCGAGTCGTTCTCTACGCGGATTTCCTTGAAGCGGCTCCAGCGCGTCCAGGTGCTACCGACATGCAGCGTCAGGGCATCGTTCAGTTCGTGGGTGATGGACATATCCACCGATTCGGGGGTGGTCAGATCCAGATTGGCGTCGTACTTGCCGGCGATACCCGCCAGTGCGCCGCTGCCAGAAACCCGCGTATCGCCTTCCAGCTCGTACTTCACGCGCGAATGATAGGTCAGGCCGGCGCGGGTTTGCGGCGTGAACTCGTAGAGCACGCCGACGTTGAAGCCGACGGCCGTGTCATCGCCTTTGACCTTCACCTTACCGTCATTGCTGCCAGGGCTCAGCGGATTGAGCACGGAAGAGCTGAGTTCGCCTTCGATGTGGTTGAAGGTCGGGCCGAAACCGACCGACAACTTGTCGTTGAAGCGATAGCTCAGAGTCGGCTGCACGGTGATCACGCGCACATAGCTCTTGTTGGCGTGGTAGCGGCCCTGGAAATTGCTTTCGTAATCGGTCATCAGACCGAAGGGCACGTAGATACCAAGGCCAAAGGCGACCTTGTCGTCCAGTGGCTTGACGTAATAACCCATGGGCACGCCGGTAGTCGGCACCATGTCGCCATCGTTACTGCCGGACAGCGTCAGCGGGCCGGCGTTGGCGCTGGCGTGGCTGATGTCGCTCTTGGCATGGATGACGGCGGCACCGACATAGACTTCATCGCGCTTGAGACGCGACATGCCGGCCGGGTTGCCGAACACGGTACTGGCATCGTCTGCGGACGATGAGCGTCCGGCGAAGGAGGTGCCCATGCCGGAAATGCTTTGCTCGTTGAGGGCGAAGCCGCTGGCGAAGCCATGGCTCGATGTGGCGGTGATGGCGACGGCCAGACCGGTCTTGAGGAGGCGTTTGCTCACGGGGAAGCTCCTGTGGTGAGGCGAGGGGGGCGCACGCTACAGTTTTTCCTGACCCCTGCCAAGGCGCTGAAGTTCCCGAAATAGAGGGCTTTGTCGGACAATTTGCGAGATTTTGTGTGGATCTGCACGGAGGATTTTTCTAGCTATATGGTCAGGCGACTCGGCTGATGGGGGCGATACAGCGCTGCCAGGCATCGAGGAAATCACGTTGGTGCCCCTGAGGCTGAAAAACCTTGCACCAAATTCGGCTCATGGCCAGCAGGTCATCGGCTGCTGGCAACTCCAGCGCTTCGACTTCCACCAGCAGCCAGGCGATTGCCGTGGCATAACGCAGATTGACGGTCAGCTCCAGATGGGGCGCTTCCAGGAAAGCATGCTGACTGGCCAAGCCGCGAACCCGACTGGCCAGATCCGGATCGCGAGCCAGGTGTTGATCCCAGAGGGCTTGATGACGCTGAGCGCTGATGCAGTACAGACCGTGGCCTGCGGCGTCGCCCAGCGCGCTGCCGAGGGTCGATTGACAGGCCGCGGCTCCCAGCAGCAGTGCTTCCGCTGAGGCGCTATGACGTTCTAGGTAGAGAAGGGTAGGGCGGATCACATACTGGCTGAGATCGCAGGCGGCTATTCCCATGACATCCTCATGAAGGGTGCCGGTGGAGGCCGGGCGCGTGGCAGCTTTTCTGATGGTTCTTCGATAAAGGCCCCACCGGGAGCGGGGTTAGCCGCTCATTTTCAAGTCTAGTGCGATATTTCAGCTGCAAAGGGCTGTTTTTAAATTGATTCCGGACTTGAGTTATTGGGCATATTTCGAAAGGTGCTTAAAACAGTCGGTTAGTCTCCGGTGGCGACCGGGCGAGCAGGATCAGTGATCCATTCGCTCCAGGAGCCGGCGTAGAGCGGTGCCAGCGGATAACCGGCGAGGCTCATGGCGAACAGGTTGTGGCAGGCGGTGACGCCAGAGCCGCAATAAGCCACCAGGTTTTCGACCGGGCGAGTGCCACGCAGGGTGTCGAAACGCTCGCGCAGCGCTTCACGTGGTAGAAAGCGCCCATCGGCGCCCAGGTTGTCGGTGAATACTGCGCATTGGGCACCGGGGATGTGTCCGGCAACCGGATCGAGGGGTTCGACTTCGCCACGAAAACGTGGCTGGGCGCGGGCATCCAGCAGGGTCAGGTCGCTGCTGCCCAGGCGCAGGAGCAGTTGCTCGGCGCTCAGCAGCATGCTGTTGTCGGGCTTGGCGCTGAAGTCGCCGGGGGCGTTGCCCGGTGGCTGTGTGTCCACTTCGAGGCCCGCTGCGCGCCAGGCTTTCAGGCCGCCATCGAGCAGATACAGGCCATCACGCTTGCCCAGCCACAGCAGCAGCCACCAGGCGCGAGCGGCGAACGCGCCGGGGCCGTCGTCATACAGCACCACCTGGCTATCGTCACGCAGGCCGCAAGCACGCAGCCGTTCGACCAGCGCACTGGGATCAGGCAAGGGGTGGCGGCCGGTCACGCCCTTGATCACTGGTGCGGACAGATCCTGTTCGAGATCCAGGAAATGGGCGCCCGGAATATGCCCGTCGAGATAACTGCGGCGTCCGTATGTCGGGTCTTCGAGGGCGAAGCGGCAGTCCAGGATCAGCAGATTTTCCTGCCCCAGACGTTGTTGAAGTTGTTCCGTGCTGATCAGTTGAGCGAGCGGCATGATGCCTCCTGTGTCGTAGCAACGTTTGCTTGATCATACCGCCTAGCCCGCTGTTCGATCCTCCATTGAGATCGAACCGTGGCCCCGTCGTGCACAGCAGGTCAGATGGGTGGGCAAAATACGTGCAGCGCTGGTGTTGTTTTGGTGCGCCATAAGGCCATTAGAGTCGCGATATAGAGCCGTATCCAGTCTTGCTGTGCGAGTAAATGCACTAAAAAGTTTCATCAAGGCGACATTTTGATCTGTTTTGGTGCTTTGCCGCCTGATAGAGTGCCGGCCACTTTTTCTTTGTGGTGTCGAGGTGCCGCATGTCCTTGTCCGTCGATTCTTTCCTGTCGCGTCTGAAGCAGCGTGATCCCGACCAGCCCGAATTCCACCAGGCGGTGGAAGAGGTGGTGCGCAGCCTGTGGCCGTTCCTCGAAGCCAACCCGCGTTACCGCGAGGCCGGCATTCTCGAACGCATGGTCGAGCCGGAGCGCGCCATTCTGTTCCGCGTGCCGTGGGTCGACGACCGTGGTCAGGTACAGGTCAATCGCGGTTATCGCGTGCAGATGAGCAGTGCCATCGGCCCGTACAAGGGCGGTTTGCGGTTCCACCCGTCGGTGAACCTGGGTGTGCTCAAGTTCCTCGCCTTCGAGCAGGTGTTCAAGAACTCCCTGACCTCGCTGCCCATGGGCGGCGGCAAGGGCGGCTCGGACTTCGACCCCAAAGGCAAGAGCGAAGGCGAAGTGATGCGTTTCTGCCAATCCTTCATGAGCGAACTGTACCGCCATATCGGCGCGGATCTGGACGTGCCGGCCGGTGACATCGGCGTCGGCGGTCGTGAGATCGGCTACCTGTTCGGCCAGTACAAGCGCCTCTCCAACCAGTTCACCTCGGTACTGACCGGCAAGGGCCTGAGCTATGGCGGCAGCCTGGTTCGCCCGGAAGCCACTGGCTATGGCTGTGTGTACTTCGCCCAGGAGATGCTCAAGCGCATCGATCAGGGTTTCGAGGACAAGCGCGTGGCCATCTCCGGTTCCGGCAACGTCGCCCAGTATGCGGCGCAGAAGGTGATGGAACTGGGTGGCCGGGTCATCTCCCTGTCCGACTCCGAAGGCACGCTGTACGCCGAGGGCGGTCTGAGCGAGGAGCAGTGGCTCTACCTGATGGATCTGAAGAACGTACGTCGTGGCCGCCTGCGCGAAATGGCCGAGCACTATGGCCTGCCGTTCCTCTCCGGGCAGCGCCCCTGGGGCCTGCCGTGCGACATCGCGCTGCCCTGCGCGACGCAGAACGAACTGGACGGTGAAGACGCCCGCACGCTGCTGAAGAACGGCTGCATCTGCGTGGCCGAGGGCGCCAACATGCCCTCGACCCTGGAAGCGGTGGATCTGTTCGTCGAGGCCGGCATCTGCTACGCGCCGGGTAAGGCGTCCAACGCTGGCGGTGTGGCTACCAGTGGTCTGGAAATGAGCCAGAACGCCATGCGCCTGCACTGGAGCGCCGGTGAGGTGGACGAGCGTCTGCACGGCATCATGCAGAACATCCACCACGCCTGCGTACACCACGGCGAGGAGAATGGTCGCATCAACTACGTCAAGGGCGCCAACATCGCCGGCTTCGTCAAGGTGGCCGACGCCATGCTGGCGCAGGGCGTGGTCTGAGGGGCTGATCGCCAGGTTTCCCCGTAGGGCGCGCTACGCGCACCGCTCGTCCGGTAACGCTGGCGCGCATGGCGCCCCCTACTCAAGCGCGCGCGGCACACCGCCCAGGTGCTCGAGCAGGCTGCGCATCGGCGCAGACAGCTGTTCCCAGTCCCGGTAGCACAGGCACAGTTGCCGGCGCGCCCAGTCGTCGGCCAGCGCTAGCGTCCGGTAGCCATACCGGCGCTGCTGCCTTCTGGCGATGCCCTGCGGGACGATAGCCAGGCCGACGCCTTCGGCAACCATCTCGCACACCCCTTCGAACGTCTTCATGCGGATGCGCACGTTCAGCGTCTTGCCGATTTCGCGTGCGTGCGCGTCCACGTGATCCTGCAGGGCGCTGCCGGGCGACAGGCCGACGAAGGGCTCGTCGCTGGCCTCGGCGAAACGGATGCTGGTGTGTTCGGCGAGCCGATGCGTGGCGGGCACGATCAGGGCCAGGTGATCTTTCGCAATGGCTTGCAGAGTGAGGCCATCCGCCTCCACGGCATCGGACACGATACCGGCTTCGGCCAGCCCGGCGCCGATGGTTCGGACGATCTCGGCGCTGGTGCGCTCCTTCAGTTCGACATGCAGGCGAGGGCGCGCTGCCAGCCAGGGCGCCAGCCTGTGTGGCAGGAACTGCGTCAGCGCCGAGGTATTGGCATACAAGCGCAAGGTGCCCAGGGCGCCTGTGGCGAAATCGCGCAACTCCCCGCGTAGCAAGGCCTGCTGACGCAGGATCAGGCGTGCGTGGTGGGCCAGGGCATCTCCAGCCTCGGTGGTGACCACGCCGCGCGGCCGCCGCTCCAGCAGGGCGACGCCCACTGCTGCCTCGATGCTGCGCAGCCGCTCGCTGGCCGAGGCCAGTGCCAGGTTGGCGCGCACGGCGCCCTGGGTGATGCTGCCGGCATCCACCACACAAAGGAATAACTGAAGATCGGCAAGGTCGAGGCGCATATCGTCGCTCGTGGGTTCTGGCTTCGGATAATCCGAAGGATAGAGGGCAAGAACCGCATTGTGCCAAGTAGCCCGTTCGGCTCCAATACGGGCATGAACGAATACACCTTCCTCCTCCTGCTAACGGTCACCTTCCTGCTCGCCGGCCTGGTCAAGGGCGTCACGGGCATGGGCTTGCCCACCGTGGCCATGGGGCTGCTGGGTACTGCCATGGCGCCTGCCGCGGCGGCGGCGATTCTGGTGATCCCGTCGTTGTTGACCAACCTCTGGCAACTGCTGGCCGGGCCGGCGTTGCTAAGTCTGCTGCGGCGCTTCTGGGCAATGATGCTGGGCATCGTCCTGGGCACCGTGGGGGGCGCGGCGCTGCTGGTGCGGGTCGATCCGCTGTGGTCGGGCCTGGCGCTTGGTATCGCCCTGATGGGATATGCAGGCTACGCGCTGATCTCCCCGGCGCTTTCGATTCCGGCGCGGGCCGAGCCCTGGCTGTCGCCGCTGGTCGGCCTGGTCACCGGGATCATCACTGGCGCGACCGGTGTCTTCGTGATGCCGGCGGTGCCTTATCTGCAAGCGCTGCGCCTGGACAAGGACGAGCTGGTGCAGGCGTTGGGGCTGTCGTTCACGGTCTCGACCCTGGCGCTGGCCGCTGGCTTGCTGGTGCATGGTGCCTTGCAGGTGGATCAGTTGGGCCTGTCATCACTGGCCATCCTGCCGGCACTGGCCGGAATGTGGCTGGGGCAGCGGATTCGCGCGCGCATCAGCGCTCGGCGCTTTCGTCAGTGCTTCCTGCTGTTCCTGCTGCTATTGGGGCTGGAGCTGATATCACGGCCTTTTTTCTGACCTGCAATTCGGCGTAAACAGGAGATCGCATGAGCCAGACCCTTCCCGTGTTGGAGTACCTGCAGCGGCAGTTGGCCGGCACGCTGGCCGAGAACGAGGTGACGCATATGCGCTACCCCACTGCGATTTCGCAGTTGCTGGGTTTTCGCCTCGTCGCCCTCGGCGAGGCTATGGCCGTTATCGAACTGGAGGCCGACGCGCAGCGCCATGGCAATCAGCAGGGGACGGTGCACGGCGGGCTGCTCTGCGAACTGGCCGATGCCGCCATCGGTACGGCGCACTCGACGCTGATGCAGGAGGGCGAGAGCTTCACCAGCATCGAACTGAAGACGACCTTCCTGCGGCCTGTCTGGCAGGCGCGACTGCAAGCCCATGCCTGGGCGGAGCATCGCGGCCGGACGGTCAGCCACTATCGGTGTGAGATTCGCCGCGAGGACGGCAAGGTGATCGCCATCGTCACCAGCGCGCTGATGACTCTGCGCGGGACGTCTGCCGAGGGGCGATGAGCGGGGACGCGGAAACTCGTAGGGTGCGCCGTGCACACCGGGAAGCTGCCCCGACCCAATGGGTCGGGGCATTGGTATGTCAGTGCAGTTCCAGTCGGCCGATGCGGTCGTTGTCCAGGCTGCCGAAGTACAGGTAGTCGCCCACCGGTTTCACCGAGGTGACCATGCGCAGGTGCGTGCCGCTGGTGTCGTGCAGGCTGCGGACGATGTTGCCCTGCTCGTCGAGAGCGATGGCGAAACCGTAGGGCGTCGCCTTCGGCCACATGAAGCGCGGCATCTTCGCCAGCTGTGCCTTGAGCCAGGGATGACGGTGGAGGAAGTCGGCATCAGCCTTGCGTGGCGTGGGCAGGGCCACCCAGAAGGTGCCCTTGCGGTCGCCTTGCAGGTTGTCCGGCAAGCCGGGCAGGTTGTCGATGAAAATGTCGTGCTGGCCGGCCTTGTCGCCCTTGAGCCAGTATCGGGTGATGCGATAGCGATAGGTTTCGTTGACCAGCACGAAATCCTCGTTGGCTGACAGTGCCACGCCATTGGCGAAGTACAGATCCTTCAGCAGTACGCGGGTCTTGCCGGTCGCCGGATCAAAGGCCAGCAGGCGGCCATGCGGGCGGGCTTCGAGCAGGTCGAGCAGGTAGTCCGGTTGTTCGAAGCGCGAGGAGGCATCGCTGAAGTAGATGGTGCCGTCGCTGGCAATGTCCAGGTCGTCGGTGAAGGCGAAGGGCAGGCCGTCGGCTTCGGTGCTCAGCACCTTGATCTTGCCCTGTGCATCGATGTTCAGCAGGCCCTTGTAGGCATCGGCGACGATCAGGTTACCGCTGGCGTCGAAGTCCATGCCCAGCGGTCGGCCGCCGGTCTCGGCGAAGGTTTCCACGCTATCGTCTTTCAGTACGCGAACGATGCGCCCGTCATGCAGGCCGGCATAGACGCGACCCTCGGCATCCACGGCGGTATCTTCCGGGCCATGCACCTGGCCGCGCGCGAGCAGCTCGGCTTTCATCAGTGTGTCGTTGGGTTCCAGTACGCCGGTCATGGCTGGCGCCTTGGGCGCTTCCCAGGCCAGAGGGTCGATGGGACTGGGGAAGAACGCGATGTAGCCGATGGCGGCGACCAACGGCAGGAGCAGCAGTTTTTTCATTATTGGGGTTCCGTGTCGTGGAGACTGCCAGGTATCTGGCAGACCTGGTCGCGGCCAAGCTTACAGGTATCGGTGTTCGCTGTCGGCGGCATCGACGGGCCGAATGCCCAGCATCCGGCCAGGGCATATATACTGCGCGCCATTCTTTACGGGAGAGCCGCGTGGCTAACGACATTCACTGGATCCTCGACGACGCCAGCCTGGCCGAACACTGCGCTGCCTGGCAAACGCTGCCTTTCGTCGCGCTCGATACCGAGTTCATGCGCGTCGACACTTTCTACCCCATCGCCGGGCTGCTGCAGGTCAGTGGCGGCGAGCAGGCCTATCTGATCGATCCGCTGCGCATCAGTGACTGGACGCCGTTCTCTGCATTGCTCCAGGCCCCTGGTGTGGTCAAGGTGCTGCATTCGTGCAGCGAGGATCTGGAAGTCTTCCTGCGCCTGACCGGCAGCCTGCCAACACCACTGTTCGATACGCAACTGGCGGCCGGTTACCTCAATCTCGGTTTCTCCATGGGCTACTCGCGCCTGGTGCAGGCGTTGCTCGACATTGAGCTGCCCAAGGGCGAGACCCGTTCCGACTGGCTGCAGCGGCCATTGTCCGAACTGCAGGTGCGCTACGCTGCCGAGGACGTGCTGCACCTTGTCGAGGTGTACCGCGCGTTGATGGCCCGCCTGGCGCCGCAGAAGGTCGAGTGGATTCTGGAGGATGGCGCCGAACTGGTCGCCAACCTCGGTCGTGAAGTCGCTCCCGAAGAGGCCTGGCGGGATGCCAAGCTGGCCTGGAAACTGTCGCGTCAGCAGCAGGCCGTGCTGCGTGCGCTGTGCGCCTGGCGTGAGCGTGAGGCACGTGCGCGCAATCAGCCGCGTAACCGCATTCTGCGCGAGCATTCGCTGTGGCCGTTGGCGCGCACCCAGCCGGACAACCTGGTAGCACTGGCGCGGATCGAGGACATGCATCCGAAAACCGTGCGTCAGGATGGCGAGACCCTGCTGCAGCTGATTCGCGATGCGGCGGCGCTGCCGCCCGAGCAGTGGCCGCAGGCGCTGCCCGAACCGCTGCCGATCGAGGCCTCGGCCCTGCTGAAGAAACTGCGTGCCATCGGCCAGCAGGAGGGCGAGCGCCTGGACATCGTGCCCGAGTTGATGCTGCGCAAGAAAACCCTGGAGGCTCTGCTGAAAAGCGGTTACCCCAATGGCCCATACCAATTGCCCGACTCTCTGCGCGGCTGGCGCCGGGAGCTGATGGGCCAGGCACTACTCGATTGCCTGGCCAGCGAAGGAGAATCCGCGTGAAACGCATCTGTTCCATCTACAAGAGCACGCGCAAGAACGAAATGTACCTCTACGTACTCAAGGCTGAAGCCCTGAGCCGCGTTCCCGAAGGTCTGCTGAGCGTGTTTGGCGCCCCGGCGCATGCCTTTGACCTGGTGCTGAGCCCCGAGCGGCAACTGGCCCGCGAAGACATCACCCAAGTGCTGGAGAACCTGGAGAAACAGGGCTACCACCTGCAGATGCCGCCACCCGAGGAGGAGTACATCGAGCATCTTCCGGACGAATTGCTGCGTCGCAACGATCCGGTCTGAGCCATGCGCCTGCTGATTGCTGAGGATGACCACGCGCTCTACGCCGAGCGCGTCAGCACAGCTTGTCCCGAACTGGAGCTGGTGGCCGGTGATGATGTCCGGGCGTTGAGCTCGGCCGCAGGCAATTGCGACGTGTGGCTGGGCCAGCCGGATCTGTTGGTGCCGCTACTACGCCAGGGCTACCGCCCGCAGTGGCTGCAGTCGACCTGGGCGGGCATCACGCCGCTGCTGGCGGCCGATCTGCCGCGCGATTACCGCTTGAGCCGTGCCGTAGGGATTTTCGGTCAGGTGATGGCCGAGTATGTGCTCGGCCATGTGCTGGCGTATGAACGGCGTCTGTTCGCCCGTCTGGCGGCCCAGGTGGAGCAGCGCTGGGATCATGCCCTGCCACGCACTCTGAGTGGCCGCCGGGTATTGATCGTCGGTTGCGGCGATATCGGTCAGCGCGTCGCCGAGTTTCTCGCCCCGTTCGGCATCGTGCTGCGCGGCGTCGCCAGCCAGCCGCGTCAGCAGGCGCCGTTTACCGAAGTGCTGGGTTTGCAGGATTTACCGGAGCAGGTTGGCTGGGCCGATTACGTGATCAACCTGTTGCCGGACACCCCGGCCACGCGCGATCTCTACGATGCCGCGCTGTTGGCGCGTTTCAGTCCGCAGGCGGTGTTGATCAACGCCGGACGTGGCAGTGCGGTGGTGGATGCGGATCTGGTCGCGGCGCTGGAGCAGGGGCAACTGGCGGGCGCGGTGATCGACGTCTGTCGCGAAGAGCCGCCAGCCGCTGATCACTTGTTCTGGACGGCGCCGCGTCTGCTGCTCACTGGCCACAGTTCGGCGCCTACCGATCCGTCCCTGATGGCCGACCTGTTTCTCGACAACCTGGCGCGCTGGCAGGCCGGTGAAAGCCTGCGCGGCGAAGTGGATTTTTCACGCGGTTATTGAGTACGGACGTTGTCCTCGTAGGGCGGGTGAAACCCGCCATTGGCGCTGTGTCGGGTTGCACCCGCCCAACGATGTTTAGTGCTTTCCTTCAGCCTTCGCGCTGGTGCACCGATACCCCGGCCGCAAAGGTTTCCTTCACCGCGCGATCATCGCCGAGCATGGTCAGGGCGAACAGCTTTTCATCCAGGCTGCGCGCCTGCTGCATGCGATAACTCATCAGCGGCGTGGCGTTGTAGTCGAGCACCAGGAAGTCGGCGTCCTTGCCAGGTAGGAAGTTGCCCAGCTTGTCGTCCAGATACAGCGCATGGGCACCGCCCAGGGTGGCCAGGTACAGCGACTTGAACGGGTCGAGCTTCTTGCCCTGCAACTGCATCACCTTGTACGCCTCGTTCAGCGATTGCAGCTGGCTGAAGCTGGTGCCGGCGCCGACGTCGGTACCCAGGCCGACGCGCACGCCGTGTTGTTCCAGCTTGTTCAGGTCGAACAGGCCGCTGCCCAGGAAGAGGTTGGAGGTGGGGCAGAAGGCGACTGCCGAGCCGGTCTCGGCCAGTCGCGCGCATTCTTCGTCGCACAGGTGCACGCCGTGAGCGAACACCGCGCGCGGGCCGATCAGCTTGTGGTGGTCGTAGACGTCCAGATAACCCTTACGCGCCGGGAACAGTTCCTTGACCCAGGCGACCTCGGCCTTGTTTTCCGAGATATGGGTGTGCATGTACAGGTCGGGATATTCGCCGAACAGCTTGCCGGCCAGATCCAGTTGCTGCGGCGTGCTGGTAGGGGCGAAGCGCGGGGTGACGGCATAGTGCAGACGGCCCTTGCCATGCCAGCGCTCGATCAGCGCCTTGCTCTCGGCATAGCCGGATTCGGCGGTGTCGGTCAGATAGTCCGGCGCGTTGCGATCCATCATCACCTTGCCGGCGATCATGCGCAGGTCGAGCTTCTGCGCCGCTTCGAAGAAGGCGTCCACCGATTGCGGATGCACGCTGCCGAAGACCAGTGCAGTCGTGGTGCCGTTACGCAGCAGTTCCTTGAGGAAAATGTCCGCGACCTCGGCGGCGTGCGCCTTGTCTTCGAACTGTTTCTCGGTGGGGAAGGTGTAGGTATTGAGCCAGTCCAGCAACTGTTCGCCGTAGGAGGCGATCATGCCAGTCTGTGGGTAGTGGATATGGGTGTCGATGAAGCCGGGGGTGATCAGCGCATCACGGTATTGCTGGATCTCGACGCCGGTCAGCTTCGGTAGCAATTCGGAAGCTTCGCCGACCTGGGCGACCTTGCCGTTCTCGATCAGCAGGATGCCGTCCTCGAAATACTGGTAGGACTGCTCGACGCCGACGACGGCCGGGTCGGCAAGGCTGTGCAGGATGGCGGCGCGGTAGGCTTTGCGGGTGTTGCTCATCATTGAAGTCTCGTACGTGGGCGCGCGGGGCGCACCATGAAAAATGGGGCGGTGCGCACAGCCTAGGCGGCCCTGCGACACCCTAGGATCTTGGCCCGTAGGGTGCGCTGTGTGCACCAATAGTCAGGATCGACGTGAGGCTGGCAGCAGTCTGGCGACGCTGGACTCGCCTTTCTTCACCTCTTGGCCGAAGGTGGCGTTGTAGGTGGCGATCACTTCGCCGGCGATGGACACGGCGATTTCCACCGGCAGCTTGCCCTTCACCTCGGGCAGACCCATCGGGCAGCGCATGCGCGCCATCAAGTCCTCGGCGAAACCGCGCTCGCGCAGGCGGTGCTCGAACTTGACGCGCTTGGTCTTCGAGCCGATCAGGCCGTAGTAGGCGAAGTCGCCACGTTTGAGGATCGCCGCGGTCAGTTCAAGGTCGAGCTGGTGATTGTGGGTCATGACGATGTAGTAGCTGCCGGGCGGCATGTTATCCACTTCATCGACCACTTCGTCGTTGACGATCTTCTCTGCGCCGGTCGGTATCTGTTCAGGGAATTCGTTTTCCCGTGAGTCGATCCAGCGCACCTTGCACGGTAGGCTGGCGAGCAGCGGTACCAGCGCGCGGCCGACATGGCCGGCACCGAACACGGCGATCTGCGCCTGCGGCTGGCCCATGGGTTCGAACAGCAAAACGGTGGCGCCGCCGCAACACTGGCCCAGGCTGGCGCCGAGAGAGAAGCGCTCCAGGCGGGTCTCCTGGCTGCGGCTGGCGAGCATTTCGCGCGCCATCTCCATCGCCTTGTATTCCAGATGGCCGCCGCCGATGGTCTCGAAGATGCGATCGGCGGTGACCACCATCTTCGAGCCGGCGTTGCGCGGCGTCGAGCCACGCTCCTCGATGATGGTCACCAGCACGCAGGCTTCACCTTTGTCTTGCAGCTCGGCGAGAGCGCTGATCCAGCTCATTTGCTCAGCCTCCAGGAAGGCGTGGTCTGGCCCGGGCGCGGCAGGCGCCAGTTGCTCGGCGATGGATCGAGAATCGGCTCCGGCGCCGGGCGAGCGGGTGGATTATTCGGTTCGGTGTGTTTTGTCATTGTTGTACACCTCATTGTTTCCAGTCGTAGCCCGGATGCAATCCGGGGCAGGGTTCCCCCCGGATTTCATCCGGGCTACGTGTCAGGCCGGTTCGACCTCGGCAGCGCTGGCCGCCTTGGTCTGTGCTTTCAACTTGCGCATCTGCTCCACGCCCCACAGCACGCGCTCGGGCGTGGCTGGCGCGTCGATCTGCGGTTGCACCTTGTAGTCGGCCAGGCTGGCCACGGCGTCCTTCAAGGCGCACCAGGCAGCGATGCCGAGCATGAACGGCGGCTCGCCGACAGCTTTGGAGTGGAACACGGTGTCTTCCGGGTTCTTGCGGTTCTCCACCAGCTTCACCCGCAGGTCGATGGGCATGTCGGCAATGGCCGGAATCTTGTAGCTGGCAGGACCATTGGTCATCAGCTTGCCCTTGGCGTTCCACACCAGCTCCTCGGTGGTCAGCCAGCCCATGCCCTGGACGAAGGCACCTTCGACCTGGCCGATGTCGATGGCCGGGTTCAGCGAGTCGCCGACGTCATGCAGGATGTCGCCACGCAGCATGCGGTACTCGCCGGTCAGGGTGTCCACCAGCACTTCCACGCAGGCCACGCCGTAGGCGTAGTAGTAGAAGGGGCGGCCGGCAGCCTTGTTGCGGTCGTAGTGGATCTTCGGCGTGCGATAGAAACCGGTGGAGGACAGCGACACCTGGCCGAAGTAGGCCTTCTGGATCATCTCCTCGAACGACAGGAAGTGGTCGCGCACGCGCAC
Source organism: Pseudomonas mendocina (assembly GCF_003008615.1). Lineage (NCBI taxonomy): Bacteria > Pseudomonadati > Pseudomonadota > Gammaproteobacteria > Pseudomonadales > Pseudomonadaceae > Ectopseudomonas > Ectopseudomonas mendocina. The sequence goes on along the minus strand of NZ_CP027657.1, from coordinate 59,113 downwards.
CTGGCCATTGCGGAATTCGACGTCTTCCGGGGTGACCTTGTATTCGCGCACGAGGAAGTCCACTAGGCGCTGCTTGATGGTTTCGGCCGCGTTCTTCGCGGCCATACCGTTGAGGTCGGCGCCGCTGGAGGCTGCGGTGGGCGAGGTGTTGGGCACCTTGTCGGTATTGGTGGCGGTGATCTGGATGCGCGAGATATCGACCTGGAACACTTCGGCCACCACCTGGGCGACCTTGGTGTTGAGGCCCTGGCCCATCTCGGTGCCGCCGTGGTTCAGGTGGATCGAGCCGTCGGTGTAGATGTGAATCAGCGCGCCGGCCTGGTTGAGGAAGGTGGCGGTGAAGCTGATGCCGAATTTCACCGGGGTCATGGCCAGGCCTTTCTTCAGCACCGGGCTTTTGTGATTGAACTCGATGATGTCGCGGCGGCGTTTGGCGTATTCGGCGCTTTCCTCCAACTCGGCGGTCATCTCGTGGATGACGTTGTGCTCGACGGTCTGGTGGTAATGGGTGATGTTGCGCTCGGTCTTGCCGTAGTAGTTGAGCTTGCGCACTTCCAGCGGATCCTTGCCCAGGTGGCGTGCCACGGCGTCCATCACCTCTTCGATGGCGACCATGCCCTGCGGGCCGCCGAAGCCGCGGTAGGCGGTGTTCGAGGCCGTGTTGGTCTTGCAACGATGGCCGTTGATGGTGGCGTTGCCGAGGAAGTAGGCGTTGTCCGAGTGGAACATGGCGCGGTCGACGATGGAGCCGGACAAGTCCGGCGAGTAGCCGCAGTTGCCGGCCAGATCCATCTCGATGCCGTGCAGCAGGCCATCGTCATCGAAGCCGACGTCGTACTCGACGTAGAAGGGGTGGCGCTTGCCGGTCATGCTCATGTCTTCCATGCGCGGCAGACGCATCTTGGTCGGGCGACCGGTCAGGTGTGCGATCACTGCGCACAGGCACGCCGGGCCGGCGGCCTGGGTTTCCTTGCCGCCAAAGCCGCCGCCCATGCGGCGCATGTCGATGACGATCTTGCTCATCGGCACACCGAGCACTTCAGCCACCAGCTTCTGCACCTCGGTGGGGTTCTGCGTCGAGGTGTAGACCAGCATGCCGCCGTCTTCGCTGGGCATCACCGAGGAAATCTGGGTTTCCAGGTAGAAGTGTTCCTGGCCACCGATATGCAGGCTGCCTTGTAGGCGGTGCCTAGCGCCGGCCAGCTTGCTGGCCGAGTCGCCGATGCGGTGGGTGTGGCTGTCGAGCACGAAATGCTTCTTGCGCAAGGCCTCGACCACGTCGAGCACCGGTTCCAGATCCTCGTACTCGACGATGGCAGCCATGGCCGCCTTGCGTGCGGTTTCCAGGCTGTCGGCGGCCACCGCCAGCACCACCTGGCCAACGTACTCGACCTTGCCGTCGGCCAGCAGCGGGTCTCCGGCGACCACCGGGCCGATATCCAGCTGGCCGGGTACGTCATCCTTGGTGATGGCGATTGCCACGCCCGGAAATTCGTAGCACGGGCTTGTGTCGATGCGCAGGATGCGCGCATGCGCGCGATCGGACTGACGCGCATAGACGTGCAGCTGGTTGGGGAACTCCAGGCGGTCGTCGACATAGATCGCTTCGCCGGACACGTGCTTGTCCGCGCTCTCGTGCTTGACGCTGCGGCCGACGCCGCTAGTCATGCCGGCGCGGAACAGTTCGGCCAGCTCTTCCTGGGACTTGTGCTGAATATGACTGGACATCTTTCTATCCCCAACTCTTATGCGTAGGCAGTGACCCGGGTTTCGACCTCGGGCGATTGCTGTTCCAGGAAGAACTTGCGCAGCAGGTTCTGCGCGGCGAGCAGGCGGTATTCCTTGCTGGCGCGGAAGTCCGACAGTGGGGTGAAGTCTTCGGCCAGTGCCTCGCAGGCGCGTTCGATCACGCCCGGATACCAGGCCGAGCCGACCAGCGCCGCTTCGCAAGCTGCCGCGCGTTTGGGGATGGCGGCCATGCCGCCGAAGGCGATGCGGGCCTCGCTGACTACGCCATTCTCGATGGTCAGGTTGAACGCCGCGCAGACGGCGGAGATATCGTCGTCCAGGCGCTTGGACACCTTGTAGGCGCGGAAGGCCTGATTTGGCTGGGCGCGCGGCACGATGATCTTCTCGATGAACTCGGCTTCCTGGCGGGCAGTTACCTTGTAGTCGAGGAAGTAGTCCTGCAGTGGCAGGATGCGCCGGCTGTTGCCCTGACGCAGGGCAATCTGCGCGCCGAGGGCGATCAGCAGGGGCGGGGCATCGCCGATGGGCGAGGCGTTGCCGATATTGCCGCCCACGGTGCCCTGGTTGCGGATCTGCAGGGAGGCGAAGCGGTGCAGCAGCTCGCCGAAGTCCGGGTACTCGCTGGCCAGCGCTTCATAGCAGTCGGAGAGGGCAGCCGCGGCGCCGATCTCGATGTTCTTGTCGGTCACCTCGATGCGCTTCATGTCTTCGATATGGCCGACGTAGATCATCACCGGCAGTTCACGGTGGAACTGGGTGACCTCCAGGGCCAGGTCGGTGCCACCAGCCAGCAAGCGAGCCTCGGGGTTGGCGGCGTAAAGGTCGGCCAGATCGGCCACGGTCAGCGGCACCAGGCAACGCTTGTCGCCACTGTTGAGCTCGGCGGTTTCACGCGGGGCGATGTTCTTGAGCTGGGCGACGGTGGTGCTTTCGAAGGCATCGAATTGATCCGGCTGCTTCTGGCAGCAGGCCTGCTCGGCGGCGTCGATGATCGGACGGTAGCCCGTGCAGCGACACAGGTTGCCGGCCAGCGCTTCCATCGTGGCGCCCTTGTCGTACCCGCTGGAATTCTTTTGCAGGGCGAACAGCGACATGATGAAACCGGGGGTGCAGAAGCCGCACTGCGAGCCGTGGCAGTCGACCATCGCTTGCTGCACGCTGTGCAGCTTGCCCTGGTGCTTGAGGTCTTCGACAGTGATCAGCTGCTTGCCGTGCAGGCTGGAGACGAACGTCAGGCAAGAGTTGAGAGTGCGATAGCGCACGCGCTCCCCAATCAGCTCGCCCACTACCACGGTGCAGGCACCGCAGTCGCCGGAGGCACAGCCTTCCTTGGTTCCGGTTTTGCCGACGTGCTCACGCAAATAGTTGAGCACGGTGACGTTGGGATCCAGGGCATGCTCGGTGCGCAGCTCCCGGTTGAGTAAAAACTGGATCAAGGACGACCTCCAGGCACTTTATTGTTATGAATCGGTTGGCTCGCCAGGTGTTGTGCACGCATTGCAAGGCCCTGGCGTGGCTGGCCATGGAGGGCAATCTAGAGTTTTCTGACTTTTGGGTCAACAAATATTTGACCTTGTGGTCAGCTGCTTGTCATGCACTTCGGTTATGAGCGCAGCGGGCGGGATTCATCGCTTCAGACTAGCGGTTTTCGTGCCAGGAAGGGCTCTGCAGCAGGCTTCCCGTAGGGTGCGCTGTGCGCGCCAGCCAGTTACGCCGAGTCAGTGCTGCGCACGACCTGGGCGGCCCCGCGCACCCTACAAAGACAAAACCCCGGGAGCTTGCGCTGCCGGGGTTGGCTGGAAGGGGGCGAGCTGGGCTCAGGTCAGCTGCGATTCGCTCAGCTGGTGCTCTTCGCCAGCGTAGTAGGCGCGAACCTTGGGATCCATCACGGCGCGCCACAGGGGGGGAAACAGGGCGAGGACGATCATCCCGGCGTAACCGTTGGGCAGTTGCGGGCTGTCGTCGAAGTGGCGCAGCACCTGATAGCGGCGCTTGGCGTAGGTGTGATGGTCGGAGTGGCGCTGCAAGTGAAACAGAAACAGGTTGGTCAGCAGGAAGTTGCTGTTCCAGGAGTGGTGCGGGTTGGTGCGTTCATAGCGGCCGTTTTCCAGTTTGCGTCGATGCAGGCCGTAGTGTTCGACGTAGTTGACGATTTCCAGCAGGGTGAACGCCATCACCGCCTGGCCGAGGAAGAACAGTGCACCGAGCCAGCCGAAGTTCAGCGTGAAACCGAGTAGAAACAGTGCACTGATGGCGTACCACCAGATCAGTTCGTTGCGCCAGTGCAGCACCGGCAGGCCGCGACGACGCAGGCGCTCGGCCTCCAGCCGCCAGGCATTGAGAAAGTTGTGTTTGTAGGCGTGCGGCAGAAACGCATAGAGGCTCTGGCCAAAGCGCGAAGAGGAGGCGTCTTCCGGCGTTGAAACGTGCACGTGATGACCGCGTACATGCTCGATCTTGAAACCGGCGTAGCACACCGCGGCCAGCAACAGGCCGCCGGCGTTCTGCTCCAGCGCCGCGTCCTTGTGGATCAGTTCGTGCGAGACGGTGATGCCGATAGCGCCCATGACCGTGCCCACCGACAGAACCCAGCCGAGCTGACCGACCCAGCTCCAGCCTTCGTAGCTGACGAAAATCCAGCCGCTCCAGAGCAGCATTGCCAGCAGCAGCGGTACCGTGGCCAGGCTCAGCAGGCGGTAGTAGCCCTGCGCTTCCAGCGCCGGCACTTCGTCGCGCTCATCCGGATTGGCCGGGTCACGGCCGACGATGAAATCCAGCAGGGGAATGACGCCGAACACCACCGTGATCACCAGCCAGGCCCAGGCGTCGGCATGGGCGCTGTTCAGCGACCAGTGATAGCTCAATGGAATGCCCAGTACCGGGATCAGCCAGATCCAGTAGCCGACCTTTTTCAGGGCGAGCATCCAGCGTGAGGGAAGGCGTTCGAACATTGGAAAATCCCCAGTTATTGTTGTTGTGGTTGATATGTAGGATTGTAGGACAATCAGTTTTTGTGACCAGACTTCCAGGCCCAACCTTTCGAACGGAAAGCGCTTCACCGGGACGCTTGGCCCGGTAACACCCTGTGTTACACTCGCCAACTGATTTTTTGGCCTGCGCCCAGCCGTGGCGGGGCTCCCAGACTCGACCGCCTGCCCGCTAGATCGACGCAAATAAGGAATGTCATGACGTTCAAGGCCCCGGACAGCCTCGCCGAGCAAATTGCCCATTACCTGGCCGAACGCATCATTCGTGGTGAGCTCAAGGAACGTGAGCGCATCCAGGAGCAGAAGGTCACCCAGGCACTCAACGTCAGCCGCGGTTCAGTGCGCGAAGCGCTGTTGATTCTCGAACGTCGCCACCTGATCGTGATCCTGCCGCGCCGCGGCGCCCAGGTCACCGAACTGACCCCGCATCACGTCACCAGCCTCTACGCGTTGAGCATCGAGCTGTACATCATGCTGGCGCGCGCGGTGATCGAGCGCTGGAAGGTGGAAACCGACCTGGCGCCGTTCATCGATATCCAGCAGCGCCTGCTGGGCAGCCTGGAGCGTGGTGATATCGCTGCCTTCGTCGAGGGCAGCTTCGACGTGATGCGCGCCGCCTTTCCCTTCGCCGACAATCCTTATCTGCAGGAAACCCTGGAAAACCTGCTGCCGGCCATCAGTCGCACCTATCACCTGGCCCTGGAACGACGCAAAGGCGAGATGGGCCAGTTCATGGGTACCTTCGCCAGCCTGCTGCAGGCGATCATCGCCCGCGACCACGAACGCGCACGCGAAGTGCTGCAGGCTTACGGTCAGCACAACTGCCAGCTAGTGCTGGCGACCCTGACCGAGCGCTAAGCTCCGATGCGCCTGAAGAGCATCAAGCTGGCGGGCTTCAAGTCCTTCGTCGATCCGACGACGGTGACCTTTCCCAGCAATATGGCGGCCGTGGTCGGCCCCAACGGTTGCGGCAAGTCCAATATCATCGACGCCGTACGCTGGGTGATGGGCGAGAGCTCGGCGAAGAACCTGCGTGGCGAGTCGATGACCGACGTCATCTTCAACGGCTCGAACACGCGAAAGCCGGTGACCCAGGCCTCCATCGAGCTGATCTTCGACAACAGCGACAACTCGCTGGTGGGCGAATACGCGGCGTTCGCCGAGATTTCCATCCGCCGTCGGGTGACTCGCGACGGGCAGAACACTTATTTCCTCAACGGCACCAAGTGCCGCCGCCGCGACATTACCGACATCTTCCTCGGCACCGGTCTGGGCCCGCGCAGCTACTCGATCATCGAGCAGGGCATGATCAGCAAGCTGATCGAGGCCAAACCCGAGGAGTTGCGCAACTTCATCGAGGAAGCGGCCGGTATCTCCAAGTACAAGGAGCGCCGCCGCGAAACCGAGAACCGTATCCGCCGCACCCAGGAAAACCTGGCGCGCCTGACCGACCTGCGTGAAGAGTTGGAACGCCAGCTCGAACGCCTGCACCGTCAGGCTCAGGCGGCGGAGAAGTACCAGGAATACAAGGCCGAGGAGCGCCAACTCAAGGCGCAACTGCTGGCTCTGCGTTGGCAGACGCTGAACCAGCAGGTCGGCAGCCGCGAGCAGGTGATCGGCGATCAGGAAGTGGCCTTCGAGGCGCTGGTGGCCGAGCAGCGCAGCGCCGATGCCAGTATCGAACGCTTGCGCGACGGACATCACGAGCTGTCGGAACGCTTCAATCTGGTTCAGGGCCGTTTCTACTCGGTGGGTGGCGATATCGCTCGCGTCGAGCAGAGCATCCAGCACGGCCAGCAGCGCCTTCGCCAGTTGCAGGACGACCTGCGTGAGGCGGAAAAGGCGCGCCTGGAGACCGAGTCGCACCTCGGCCACGACCGCACCTTGCTGGCCACCCTCGGCGAAGAACTGGAGATGATCCTGCCCGAGCAGGAGATGACCGCCGCCGCTGCCGAGGAATCCGCCGCCGCGCTGGAAGAGGCCGAGGCCGCCATGCATGGCTGGCAGGAGCAATGGGACAGCTTCAACCAGCGCAGCGCCGAGCCGCGCCGTCAGGCCGAAGTACAGCAGTCGCGCATCGCCCAGCTGGAGCAGAGCCTGGAACGTGTGGCCGAACGCCAGCGGCGCCTGAACGAAGAATTGCAGCAACTGGTGGCCGACCCGGAAGACGCCGCCATTCTCGAATTGAACGAACAGCTTGCAGCGGGTGAGCTGGAGCAGGAAGCGCTGCAACTGACCGAAGAGCAGCAGGCCGAACGCCTGCAGCAACTGCGCGAGGAATTGCAGCAGGCTGGCCAGGCTCAGCAGCAGTCGCAAGGCGAACTGCAGCGGTTGAACGGTCGCCTGGCGTCGCTGGAGGCGTTGCAACAAGCTGCGCTCGATCCGGGGCAGGGCGCAGGCGAGTGGCTGCGCGAGCAGGGCTTGCAGCAACGCCCGCGTCTGGCCGAAGGCCTGCGGGTCGAGGCCGGCTGGGAGCTGGCGGTGGAGACCGTGCTTGGCGCCGATCTGCAGGCCGTGCTGCTGGATGATTTCGCCGGGCTGGATTTCTCCGCGCTGGAACAGGGCGAGCTGCGCCTGGCCAATCCCGGCAAAGGCGGTACGCGTCGTGCCGGCAGCCTGCTGGACAAGGTCGAGTCGAGCCATGATCTGGCGCCGTGGTTGGCCGGCGTGCGGCCGGTCGAGTCGCTGGAGCAGGCCTTGGCTGCCCGCGCACAGTTGGCTGAAGGTGAGAGCTTGATCAGCCGCGACGGTTATTGGGTTGGCCGGCACTTTCTGCGTGTGCGCCGCGCTGCCGAGGCGGACAGCGGTGTGCTGGCGCGTGGCCAGGAACTTGAGCGTCTGCAGCTTGAGCGCGAGGAGCGTGAGGCGGGACTGGCGCAGCTGGATGAACGCCTGCTGGGGCTGCGCGACGAACAGCGCCGCCAGGAAGAATTACGTGAGCAACAGCGTCGTCAGGGGCAGGAACTTGGTCGCCAGCTTGGCGAGTTGAAGGCGCGCCTTTCCGCCAGTCAGGCCAAGGCCGAGCAACTGGGTCTGCGCCGTCGCCGTCTGCAGGATGAGCTGCAGGAAGCGGCCGAGCAGCGCGAGATCGAGCAGGAGCAGCTGGGCGAATCGCGTCTGCAATTGCAGGACGCGCTGGACGCCATGGCGCTGGATAACGAGCAGCGCGAAAGCCTGTTGGCCAGCCGCGACAGCCTGCGCGAGCGTCTCGACCGCGTGCGCCAGGAGGCTCGCCAGCACAAGGATCACGCTCACCAGTTAGCGGTGCGCGTCGGCTCGCTCAAGGCGCAGCACGACTCTACCCGCCAGGCGCTGGAACGATTGGAAATGCAAGCCGAGCGTCTGCACGAGCGGCGCGAGCAACTGTCGCTGAACCTGGAAGAGGGCGAGGCGCCACTGGAAGAGCTGCGCATCAAGCTCGAAGAACTGCTCGAGCGGCGCATGGCGGTGGACGACGAACTGCGTCAGGCGCGTTTGGCGCTGGAGGACGCCGATCGCGAACTGCGCGATGCCGAGAAGCGCCGCACCCAGGCCGAGCAGCAGGCGCAACTGCTGCGCGGCCAGTTGGAGCAGCAGCGCATGGACTGGCAGTCGCTCAACGTGCGGCGCAAGGCGCTGGCCGATCAGCTCGCCGAGGACAACTACGACCTGCACGGTGTGATCGCCACGCTACCGGCCGAAGCCAGCGAGAGCGCCTGGGAAGAAGAGCTGGAACGCATGGCCGCACGCATCGCCCGTCTCGGGCCGATCAACCTGGCGGCCATCGACGAGTACCAGCAGCAGTCCGAGCGCAAGCGCTACCTGGACGCGCAGGACGCCGACCTGGTCGAAGCGTTGGAAACCCTGGAGAACGTCATCCGCAAGATCGACAAGGAAACGCGCAATCGTTTCAAGGATACCTTCGATCAGATCAATGGCGGTTTGCAGGCACTCTTTCCAAAAGTTTTCGGTGGCGGCAACGCTTATTTGGAACTCACCGGCGAAGATTTACTCGATACCGGTGTAACCATCATGGCGCGGCCTCCGGGCAAGAAGAACAGCACCATTCATTTGCTCTCCGGTGGAGAGAAGGCGTTGACCGCTTTGGCGCTGGTGTTTTCCATCTTCCAGCTCAATCCGGCGCCGTTCTGCATGTTGGACGAAGTGGATGCGCCGCTGGATGATGCCAACGTCGGGCGCTATGCGCGACTGGTCAAGGAGATGTCGGCGACAGTGCAGTTCATCTACATCACCCACAACAAGATCGCCATGGAAATGGCCGATCAATTGATGGGGGTTACCATGCATGAGCCGGGTTGCTCGCGCCTGGTGGCGGTGGATGTCGAGGAGGCGCTGGCCATGGTGGATGCGTGATGGCAGAACGCCGCGAGGTTAACTGAATATAGGCAAAACCTAATGTGGCTCCCTGTGTAAAGTTGTCTTTCGTCGTGCTAGCTTATTGCCCACTTTTGTTACACGCGGAAAACGTCAGATAGAACATGGAGTTGGCACCGCGTTTTATAGTTGAGTTGTGATCCGATTGATTGGATCTTTTTTTCACCAGAATTTTTAAAGGGTCGGGTATTTCATGGAATTCGGTCTGCGCGAATGGCTGATCGTTATTGGCATCATCGTTATCGCTGGCATTCTTTTCGACGGCTGGCGTCGTATGCGCGGCGGCAAGGGTAGGCTCAAGTTCAAGCTGGATCGCAGTTTCGCCAACATGCCGGATGACGACAGCGATCCGGATCTGCTCAGCCCACCGCGTGTCGTCAATCGCGACCACGAACCGCAACTGGATGAAGACGACCTGCCATCGATGAGCGCCAAGGATCTGCCGCGCCGCGCGCGCAACGAGCCGCAGCAGGGTGACCTCAATCTGGCCGTCGACGAGCCGGTACCGACCTTGCTCAACCCGGTCGATGATGAGCCGCAGGAACCGAAGAAATCTGCCAAGCCTGCTGCCGATGCCGCACCCGTCGAAGAGGTGCTGGTAATCAACGTGGTGGCGCGTGACGAGATTGGTTTCAAGGGGCCGGCGCTGCTACAGAACATCCTCGAAAGCGGTCTGCGCTTCGGTGAGATGGACATCTTCCATCGTCACGAGAGCATGGCGGGTAACGGCGAGGTGCTGTTCTCCATGGCCAACGCACTCAAGCCCGGCACCTTCGATCTCGACGATATCGAAGGCTTCAGCACCCGTGCGGTGAGCTTCTTCCTCAGCCTGCCTGGCCCGCGTCATCCGAAGCAGGCCTTCGACGTGATGGTCGCTGCTGCACGCAAGCTGGCCCATGAACTGGGCGGTGAGCTGAAGGACGACCAGCGCAGCGTGATGACTGCGCAGACCATCGAACACTATCGCCAGCGCATCGTCGAATTCGAGCGCCGGCAATTGACCCAGAAACGCTGACCCGTACACGAAGTCGAAAGAGAGCAGCCAAGGCTGCTCTTTTCGTTTGAGAGACCGAGCATGACCGACGCCGCCCAACGTATTTCCGAACTGCGCAACGAGCTGGACGCGCACAACTACCGTTACTACGTGCTGGACGAGCCGAGCGTGCCCGACGCCGAGTATGACCGTCTGTTCCGCGAGCTGCAGGCGCTGGAAGCCGAGCACCCGGAGCTGGTGACGCCCGATTCGCCGACCCAGCGGGTTGGGGCAAAACCCGCATCCTCTCTGGCTGAGGTCAAGCACCTTCAGCCGATGCTCAGCCTTGGCAACGTCTTTTCTACAGAGGAACTAATAGCCTTTGATCAAAAATGCCAGGGACTGCTGAGTGCTGGGGAAGCAATATCCCTCGATCTTTTGGGAGACGCCCAAATTGAGTACTGCTGTGAGCTAAAGCTCGATGGTTTGGCTATCAGCCTTTTTTATGAAAAAGGGTTGTTGGTGCGCGCAGTGACTCGAGGAGATGGCTCAGTTGGTGAGGACATCAGCCATGGTATTCGAACCATTAAGACAGTCCCTTTGCGCCTTATGGGGCAGGGCTGGCCTGAGGTGCTTGAGGTCCGAGGAGAGGTTTTCATGCCAATCTCTGTCTTTGACGAGCTGGTAGCAGAGGCTGTCGCGAAAGGTGAAAAACCGTTTGCAAACCCCAGAAATGCTGCATCAGGAACGATGAGGCAGCTAGACCCGTCGATAATCCATTCAAGAAAAATCAGTTTTTGTACTTACGGAGTAGGGTATGTATCGGACGAGGCTGCCTTGCCGGTCAGGCAGTCTGAGAGATTGAAGCTCCTTCATACGTGGGGGCTTCCGGCGTGGTGGGTTGCTAGTAAAAAATTCAAATCTGTGCATGTTGCTGCTGGGTATTCCGGGTGCTTGGATTTTTATCGAAAAGTCGAATCCATGCGTGATTCTCTCCCCTTTGAAATTGATGGGGTAGTTTACAAGGTCGACGAAATACACCAGCAATCAGTTCTCGGGTCGCGAGCTAGGGAGCCTAGGTGGGCTGTAGCGCATAAGTTTCCTGCCAGAGAAGAGGTTACGACTCTCCGCGACGTAGAGTTTCAGGTAGGCCGTACTGGCGCGGTGACACCTGTGGCGCGACTCAAGCCGGTCAAGGTGGCGGGCGTGATGGTGTCTAATGCCACTCTGCACAATATGGATGAGGTGGAGCGACTGGGCATTCGAAAAGGCGATACGGTTGTAATTCGCCGTGCTGGCGATGTCATTCCTCAAGTGATGTCGGTAGTGCTAGATCAGCGTCCCAGTGATGCTACTCCGGTGCAGATTCCCAAAGAGTGTCCGGTGTGCGGCTCGGCGGTGGAGCGCACGCAACTGGTCAAGCGCAGCAAGGGCAAGGAATCGCTCAGCGACGGTTCGGTGTACCGCTGCGTCGGGCGCCTGAGCTGTCAGGCGCAGCTCAAGCAGGCGATCATCCACTTCGTCTCGCGTCGTGCCATGGACATCGAAGGCCTTGGTGACAAGACCATCGAGCAACTGGTGGATGAGAAACTGATCGGTTCGCCGGCGGATCTGTACAAGCTGCAGTACGAACAGATCATCGGCCTGGAAGGTTTTGCCGAGGTTTCCAGCAACAAGCTGCTCAAGGCCATCGAAGACAGCAAGCGGCCGACGCTGGCACGCTTCATCTACGCGCTCGGCATCCCCGACGTGGGTGAAGAAACCGCCAAGGTGCTGGCGCGCTCCCTGGCTTCGCTGGCGCGCGTGCGCACGGCGTTGCCTGAGGTGCTGACCTACCTGCCCGATATCGGCCTGGAAGTGGCGCACGAGATTCACAGCTTCTTCGAAGATGACCACAACGAGCAGGTGATCGATGCCCTGCTGGGTGAGTGTGGCCTGCAATTGCAGGAGGAGGGCGAGCTGAGTGCCGAGTTCACGGCCATCGCCACCCTCGGCGGCATGCTCGACAAACTCAATATTCCCAGTGTTGGCCCGGGTGCTGCGCAGAAGCTGGCCGAGCGCTTCGGCAGCCTGGACGGTGTGCTCGGCGGTGATTGGCTGGACATGCGCCAGACCTTGCCGGAGAAGCAGGCCAAGGCCGTACGCGAGTTCTTCGACAGCGCGGAAAACGCCCGGCGCGCTCGTGCTATCGAGCAGCAGTTGCGTGAGTTCGGCATGCACTGGGAAAGCGAGAAGAAAGTCGCCGAAGGCTTGCCGCTGGCCGGCCAAACCTGGGTGCTGACCGGCACGCTGGAGGTGATGAGTCGCGACGTGGCCAAAGGCAAGCTGGAAAGCCTGGGCGCCAAGGTGGCTGGCTCGGTATCGGCCAAGACCCACTGTGTGGTTGCAGGCCCTGGCGCCGGCTCGAAGCTGGCCAAGGCCGGCGAGCTGGGCGTGAAGGTGTTGGACGAGGCGCAGTTTATCGATCAGCTCAAGGCCTACGGTATCGACGCCTGAACGATAGCGCCCGGGACGCAGCGCGACCGGCTAGGGGCGCGTTAGCGTTTGGCGCCGATCTTCTCCAGCGTGCGCAGCTCGCGCGGCAGCACCTGCTGTACGGAGGCGCTCGCCTTGATGCGCTGATAGTGCGCAAACAGCTTCGGCCAGCGAGTGGCGTCCAGGGTTTCGCCGCCATGCTCCATATTGATCAATTGGCTGGCCAATGCCACGTCGGCCATGGACAGTTGCTGGCCGAGAAAATAGGGCTCATCGCCCAGTGTCGCCTCGAAGTAATCGAAGTGGTTGGGCAGCTTGTCCTTGAGCGTCTGTTGCACTTTGTCCTCGTCGCAGGGCAGGCCCATGGTGGCTTTCAGCACACGGTTACGGAACACGGTAAAGGTGCATAGCGGCGCCAGCTCGTAGTCGGCGTACTTCTCCAGCCAGCGTACCTTGGCCCGTTGTTCGGCGCTTTCGCCGTACAGCGAGGGGCGTTCAGGGTAGTGCTCTTCCAGGTACTGACAGATGACGCTGGAGTCGGCGAGCGTTAGGTCACCGTCGCGAAAGGCGGGAATACGGCCCAGTGGGTTGAGTTCGCGGTACCAGTCGGGTTGGCCGAAGGGCATGACCACTTCGAGTTCGTAGTCCAGGCCCTTCTCGATCAGGCACAAGCAGAGTTTGCGAACGAAAGGGGAGAGTGGTGCTCCATAGACGGTCAGGCTCATTGCAACTCCTGTAAGGCTGGTTAGCGTTGGGCGCCTGTGGCTCAGTCGTAAATGTTCTTCTTCTTCCAGTCTTCGTCTTCCAGGCTCTTCAGGCCCTCGGTCAGCTCACTGCTTTCCGCGGCTGAGGGCGCGGTGCTGTTGAGCACCATGGCGTTGGCGCGTGCCAATTGGTCTTCGAAGCGCTTGAGCTGCGCCTGGTACTGCGCTACATCGGGTTGTTTGCGCAGGTATTGCACGCCCCGCTCGAAGGCCAGACGTGCCTGGCCAGGGTGATTCTGTTGCAGGGCCGTCTGGCCCAGCGTGCCGAAGAATTCGATATGTACCAGTACCAGCATCTGGCGGATCTGTTTGATCCAGTGCTTGCCCTCGCTGGCCGGCAGCAGGTTGCCTTGTACCGAGCCGGTGATCAGGGCATGGAGGTTTTCCAGCAGGAAACGTACTTCCTTGGCCTTGGCTTCGTTAGAGATAGCTGTCGGAGGGTTCTTCACCGGGATGGATTCACCCTGGGCGACTTGACCCCGAAGGGCTTCGATATCGCTCTTGAGCGTGGCGTTATGTTTGTCCAATGGCAGCAGCCGTTCGCCGAGCTGCAATTGCAGCTGACTCAATAGCAGCTTCAACTGGGGTGTCATCAACTGGCCGGGCATGCGCTCGGAAACGTCCTGGCAGCGGCGGATGCGGTCGAGCAGATCGGCACGCTGGCGGGCTTTGTCCAGTTTGCTGTTTTCGACGGCGTGGTTGATGTAGGCAATCACCATCAACAGGGCGATACCGCCGACGATCAGCAGGGTTATCACGAGTGGGGACACAGCTTGAGACCTCTCGAGCACTGATTTTCGTCCGAGTGTAGTGGCTTGGCCGCGAGGCTCCTAGTGCCATGTCAATTTATGAGCTGAAGTCTTTGATTTTAAAAATTTTTTAGAGAGAGGTTGACGACTTCTCAAAGCCTCCATAGAATGCGCGCCACTTCCAGCGCAATGCTACAAGCAGAGCGAAGGAAGCCGGAAAGTTGCTTGATGTTCCGGGGTGTGTCCCCTTCGTCTAGTGGCCTAGGACACCGCCCTTTCACGGCGGTAACAGGGGTTCGAGTCCCCTAGGGGACGCCACTTTCAAGCTGTAATGCGGGAATAGCTCAGTTGGTAGAGCACGACCTTGCCAAGGTCGGGGTCGCGAGTTCGAGTCTCGTTTCCCGCTCCAGATTTTAGAAATGTTGCTCAGGCAGGATTTCAAATTAAGTTCCAGGTCCCCTTCGTCTAGTGGCCTAGGACACCGCCCTTTCACGGCGGTAACAGGGGTTCGAGTCCCCTAGGGGACGCCATTTCAAGTTGTACTGCGGGAATAGCTCAGTTGGTAGAGCACGACCTTGCCAAGGTCGGGGTCGCGAGTTCGAGTCTCGTTTCCCGCTCCAAATAAACGAATACGCCGCTCAATCGAGCGGCGTTTTCGTTTCTGTCGTTTGTACAGGCACAAAACAAAAGGCCCGCCGGTGTACTGTGCGGGCCTTTTGCTTATTGGCCGATCAGTGCTTGGAGCCGTCGGTGGGCAGTGCCAGCAATTGCTTTTCCTGGTTCCAGTCGAAGGGTTCGTCGTTTTCTTCGGCTTCGAAGCGGCGCTCGTCGAGGGCCTGGTACAGGGCGATTTCCTCGTCCGGCATGAAGTGCAGACAGTCGCCGCCAAAGAACCACAGCAGGTCACGCGGTACCAGGTGGGCGATCTGCGGGTAGCGGTGGAACACCTGGCTGATCAGATCCTGGCCCAGGTACTGGCTGGAAACCGGATCACGTGGCAGTTCGGCGAGCAGTTCGTCGTAGCGCTCGAGGAACAGGGCGTGGCTGTCGTCGAGCACCTGTTCGGCTTCGCCCAGGGCGACGAGGATGCCGCGCAGGTGGTTGAGCAGGGCGAGGTGGTGTTCGAGATGGCTAGCCATGGTGCGATTCCTGAAGGGTAAAACGGGCGCAGGAGTATAGAGTTCCTGGCGCCCGCTGTCCCCTCTCTAGGCAGTGCTAGCGCACCTTGCCGCTCTCCAGCTTGAGCTCTTCCTTGGCGAAGTCGTCGACGTCGATCACCCGGCGCCGCGCTGCTTCGGCCGCTTGCAGGCGTTGACCCTGTTCGCCGTCGAGGATGCCAGCAGCGATCGCCGCTTCGATCACGTTCTGGCCTGGCGCCGGTTGCAGGCTGCCGTCCTTGAGTGCCTGGTGCAGGCGCTTGCGCGCGTCCTGGCTGGCCTGCACCAGGTTCAGCGCATACTGCAGGGCGCCAACCGAGTCCTGATCGGCCTGCGGGCGATAGCAGCCTTCCAGCACCGACTCCAGGGCCGGGTCGCCGGCCTGGCGACCGATGATCGCGGCCACTTCGGCGTCCAGTTCGTCGCTCGGGCCTTGGTGGCGGCGGCCCAGCGGGAACACCAGCACTTTCAGCAGGCAGCCGAACAGACGGTTGGGGAAGTTGCTCAGCAGGTTATCCAGCGCTTGCTCGGCGTGGTAGAGGTTTTCCTCCATGGCCCAGCGCAGCAGCGGGCGAATGGCTTCCGGGTAGTCCAGGTCGTGGTAGCGCTTGAGCGCGGCCGAACCCAGGTAGAGGTGGCTGAGCACGTCGCCGAGGCGGGCGGACAGGCGCTCGCGGCGTTTCAGGTCGCCGCCGAGCAGCATCATGCTGCTGTCGGCGCACAGGGCGAAGGCCGCCGCTAGGCGGTTGAGGGCACGGTAGTAGGGCTGGCTGAGGTCGTCACCGGGTACCTGGCCCAGGCGATTCAACGTCAGGCCAAGCAGGAAGCTGCTGGCGGCGTTGCTGACGGCGAAGCCGATATGGCTCATCAGCAGCGAGTCGAACTCGGCTAGCGCCTGATCCTTGTCCTCGCGGTCGGCCAGGGCCATTTCCTTGAGTACGTAGGGATGGCAGCGGATGGCACCCTGGCCGAAGATCATCAGGTTGCGCGAGAGGATGTTGGCGCCCTCGACGGTGATGAAGATCGGCGCGCCCTGCCAGGAGCGGGCCAGGTAGTTGTTCGGGCCCATGATGATGCCCTTGCCGCCGTGCACGTCCATGGCGTGACCGATGCACTCGCGGCCGCGTTCGGTGAGGTGGTACTTGAGGATCGCGGACAGCACCGATGGTTTCTCGCCCAGGTCGACGGCGTTGGCGGTGAGGATGCGCGCACTGTCCATCAGCCAGGCGTTGCCGCCGATGCGCGCCAGGGCCTCCTGAATACCCTCGAAGGCCGCCAGCGGCACGTTGAACTGCTCACGCAACTGGGCGTACTGGCCGGTGGCGAGGCTGGTGAACTTGGCGGCGCCGGTGCCGACCGCCGGCAGGGAGATGGAGCGACCGACCGACAGGCAGTTCATCAGCATCATCCAGCCCTTGCCGAGGTACTCCTGGCCGCCGATCAGGTACTCCAGCGGAATGAACACGTCCTTGCCCGAGTTCGGCCCGTTCATGAAGGCAGCGCCCAGCGGCAGGTGGCGACGGCCGATTTCCACGCCGGGGGTATCGGTGGGGATCAGCGCCAGGCTGATGCCGAGGTCTTCCTTGTCGCCCAGCAGGTGATCCGGGTCGTAGGCCTTGAAGGCCAGGCCGAGCAGGGTGGCCACCGGGCCGAGGGTGATGTAGCGCTTCTCCCAGTTCAGGCGCAGGCCGATCACTTCCTCGCCGTTGTACTGGCCCTTGCAGATGATCCCGGTGTCCGGCATCGCGCCGGCATCGGAGCCGGCCAACGGGCCGGTGAGGGCGAAGCAGGGGATGTCGTCACCGCGCGCCAGGCGCGGCAGGTAGTGCTGACGCTGCTCATCGGTGCCGTAATGCAGCAGCAGTTCCGCTGGGCCGAGGGAGTTGGGCACCATCACGGTGGAGGCCAGGTCACCACTGCGGGTCGCCAGTTTCATCGCCACCTGCGAGTGGGCGTAGGCAGAAAAGCCCTTGCCGCCGTATTCCTTGGGAATGATCAGGGCGAAGAAGCCATGCTGCTTGATGTGCTCCCAGGCTTTTTCCGGCAGATCCATCTCCTGGCCGACCTGCCAGTCGCTGATCATGGCGCAGAGCTCTTCGGTGGGGCCGTCGATGAACGCCTGTTCCTCTTCGGTCAACTTGGCCTTGGGGTAGGCCAGCAGTTTGTCCCAGTCGGGCTTGCCGCTGAACAGTTCGCCGTCCCACCACACGGTGCCGGCTTCGATGGCGTCGCGTTCGGTCGCCGACATCGGCGGCAAGACGCGCTGGAACCAGGCGAACAGCGGGCTGGTGAACAGCCGCTGGCGCAGGTCGGTCAGCAGGATGAATGCGGCGACGGCGCCGGTGACGATCCACAGCAACAGTTGCAGCCAGACAGGCACTGGGCTGAACAGGGCCATGGCCAGCAGGTAGGCTGCGGTGATGCCGAGGGCGGGGCGGGCAGCGGTGCGGCTATGGGCCAGGTAGGCGACCCCGAGCAGCAGAACCAGCAACCAGATGACGAGCATGTGCATTCCTCCATGATTCGAGCGGGCGGCGCCCCGAGCATAGACCTAAATGGCGGCAGGGGCGGTGAGCTTGGCCGGATCGTCGTGAACGTCGCGCAATTGGCAGGTTTAGACTGAAGTGAACTTCAGGAGTCCCGCCATGCAGACCTACCTACGCCCCGGCCGCTTCATTGACAGTGACCACCCAGCGGTAATCGAGTTCGCCGAACGTTGGCGCGGCACGTCACGAGAACCGCTCGGTCAGGCTGTGGCTCTTTATTCCGCAGTGCGTGACGAGATCCGCTACAACCCCTATGCCTTCAGCCTCGATGCGCAGACCCTGAAGGCCAGCCAGGCCCTGGCGGCGGGGGAGTCCTACTGTGTGCCCAAGGCCAATCTGCTCGCTGCCTGTGCCCGGCATTGCGGTATTCCCGCGCGTATTGGCCTGGCCGACGTGCGCAATCACCTGTCG
Organism: Pseudomonas mendocina; assembly: GCF_003008615.1. NCBI lineage: Bacteria > Pseudomonadati > Pseudomonadota > Gammaproteobacteria > Pseudomonadales > Pseudomonadaceae > Ectopseudomonas > Ectopseudomonas mendocina. The sequence goes on along the minus strand of NZ_CP027657.1, from coordinate 40,928 downwards.
ACGCCGCGTCTGCTGGAACTGCTGCGCAGCGAGGTGTTCGCCATGCATGGCTACACCGAACTGTATCTGGACGGGCGCTGGGTCAAGGCCACGCCGGCGTTCAACGAGGCGCTATGCCGGGTGTTCAAGGTGGCGCCGCTGGAGTTCGACGGCGTGCATGACAGCGTCTTCCACCCCTACAACGACCAGGGTGAGCGCTACATGGAGTACCTGGTCGACCACGGTCAGTTCGAGGATCTGCCGGAGCAACTATTCTTTGATCACCTGCGCGGCTGCTACCCGCATCTGTTCGAGTCCGGGGCGCTGCAGCTCGGTGGTGATATGCAGCGCGAGGCCAGTGTTATCGACTGAGTCGATAATCAAGATCGCCAGGATGGCCTTTTCTCTGCGCGCCAGGGTCGGTAGGGTGCATGCCAGTGAGGAGCGGATGAAACACCAGGTTGCAATCGCCGGTGTCCGCCCTCATCTATAACGACCTCACTCTCGCGCGGGAAATCCCATCTTCATGAGCTCCGCCCTGACCATTCGCCAGTTGACCAAGACCTACGGAAACGGCTTCCAGGCCCTGCACGGCATCGATCTGGACGTCGCCGAAGGTGACTTCTTCGCCTTGCTCGGCCCTAATGGCGCCGGCAAGTCCACCACCATCGGCGTGCTTTCCACGCTGGTGAACAAGAGCGGCGGCACGGTCAGCGTGTTCGGCCATGACCTCGACCGTGAACCCTACGCGCTCAAGCGCTGCCTGGGCGTGGTGCCACAGGAATTCAACTTCAACCAGTTCGAGAAGGTGTTCGACATCGTCGTCACCCAGGCCGGCTACTACGGCATTCCGCGCTCCATTGCCAAGGAGCGCGCCGAGCAGTACCTGACCCAACTCGGCCTGTGGGACAAGCGTGACGTGGCCTCACGCGAGCTTTCCGGTGGCATGAAGCGCCGGCTGATGATCGCTCGTGCCCTGGTGCACCAGCCGCGCCTGCTGATCCTCGATGAGCCGACCGCCGGGGTGGACATCGAGTTGCGCCGCTCGATGTGGAGCTTCCTCACCGACCTGAACAAGCAGGGCACCACCATCATCCTCACCACCCACTATCTGGAGGAGGCTGAGCAGCTCTGTCGCAACATCGGCATCATCGACCACGGTCGTATCGTCGAGCTGAGCAGCATGAAGGATCTGCTTAAAAAGCTGCACGTCGAGACCTTTCTCTTCGATCTCAAGGATTCCTACAACACAGTACCGCCGCTGCAGGGCTATCCTGCGCGCCTGATCGACCATCACACCCTGGAGGTGCAGGTGGAGAAGAGTCAGGGCCTGAATGCGCTGTTCCAGCAGCTGGCACAACAGCAGGTCGAGGTGCTCAGCCTGCGCAACAAGAGCAATCGCCTGGAGGAGCTGTTCGTCTCCCTGGTGGAAAAGAATCTGGCCAAGGTGGCGCAATGACTTCTCAGTACCTCAACAGCGAGTTCACCGCCAACCTGGTGGCCCTGCGTACCATCGTTCATCGCGAGGTGCGCCGTTTCGTGCGCATCTGGCCGCAGACGCTGCTGCCGCCAGCGATCACCATGGTTCTGTACTTCGTCATCTTCGGTAACCTGATCGGCCGGCAGATCGGCGACATGGGTGGCTTCACCTACATGGAGTACATCGTACCGGGGCTGATCATGATGTCGGTGATCACCAACAGCTACGGCAACGTGGTGTCGAGCTTCTTCGGCAGCAAGTTCCAGCGCAACGTCGAGGAGCTGCTGGTGTCACCGGTGTCGCCGCACACCATCCTCATCGGCTTCGTCGTCGGTGGCGTGCTGCGAGGGCTGGCCGTGGGTTTCATCGTCACGCTGCTGTCGTTGTTCTTCACTCACTTGCAGGTGCATCACCTGGGCGTGACGGTGCTGGTGGTACTGCTGACCGCGACCATCTTCTCCCTCGGTGGCTTCGTCAACGCGGTGTATGCCCGCAACTTCGACGATATTTCCATCATCCCCACCTTCGTGCTGACGCCGCTGACCTACCTGGGCGGGGTGTTCTACTCCATCACCCTGTTGCCGCCGTTCTGGCAGACGGTGTCGCTGGGCAACCCCATCCTGCATATGGTCAACGCCTTCCGTTACGGGATTCTCGGGGTGTCCGACATCCGTATCGGCGTGGCCATCGGCTTCATGCTGCTGGCGACCGCCGCACTCTATACGCTGTGCATCCGTCTGCTGGTCAGCGGTCGTGGCATGCGTCAGTGACGCTTTTGTGGGAGCGGATTCATCCGCGATTTTAGCGGCGCAAGCCGCGGCTACAGGTTTGCGTCATCCGGACTACGGTTGACGCTCGCGGCTGAAGCCGCTCCTACGGGATGTGCTGGCGACCGAAAAAACATAGCGAAATAACTTGCGCACCTGTCAGTGACGCGACAGCCGGTTAGACTCCGCCTCTACCGAGAAAAAGGGGCTGATCATGACCGTGCTGTTACGTGCTCTTCCATGGTTGTTGCTGGGTGCATTCGCTCTGCCAGCGAGCGCAGCCGAAGGGCCGATGGTCGAGGTCGTGGCGGTGCGGCAAATGGAAGTACGCGACGAACTGATCACCTTCGGTTCGTTGCGCTCCGACGAGTCAGTGATGATTCGCCCGGAAGTGGAGGGGCGTCTGGCAACTCTGCATTTTCGCGAAGGGCAGGCGGTGACGACCGGCGACCTGCTGGTCAGCCTTGACGATGCCATCACCCGCGCCGAATTCGCCCAGGCTCGCGCCAATCTTGACCTCGCGGAAAAGAACCATCAGCGCGCGCAGATGCTGTTCCAGCGCGGCGCCAGCAATGCTCAGGCGCTCGACGAGGCGCAGAGTCAGCAACAGGCCGCGCGCGCCAGCCTGGCGCTGGCCCAGGCACGACTCGACAAGACCCAGATCAAGGCGCCCTACGATGGCGTGCTCGGCCTGCGCCAGGCCAGCGTCGGCGACTACCTCAGCGCGGGGCAGAACATCGTCAACCTGGAAGTGCTCGACCCACTCAAGGTCGATTTCCGTATTCCGCAGAAGGCCGTGGCCCAGGTGCGTCTGGGGCAGACTGTGGAAATCACCCTCGATACTTATCCGGATGAACGCTTTCGCGGCGAGATCTTCGCCATCAACCCGCGCCTGGACGAAGCCGGACGTAGCCAGGCGATCCGCGCGCATATCGGCAATGACGACCGTCGCTTACGCCCAGGCCAGTTCGTGCGGGTTTCGGTGATCCTAGAAGAGCGGCCGCAAGCGTTGGTGATTCCGGAAGAGGCGGTGATGCCGCAGGGCGACAAGCTGCTGGTCAACCTGGTGGTCGACGACCAGGTCGAGCGCCGCGAGGTGGTGCTGGGTAAGCGCTTCGACGGCCTGGTGGAAGTGCGTGAAGGATTGCAGGGCGACGAAACCGTCATCAGCGCCGGCTGGCAGCGCGTGCGTGAAGGCCTGAGCGTGCGCACCAAGAGCGGGGAGCGTCAGCCGTGACGCTGTCAGATGTCTGCATTCGCCGGCCGGTATTCGCCACTGTTCTATCGCTGATCGTGGTGCTGCTGGGCCTGATGGCCTACGACCGCCTCAACGTGCGTGAATACCCCAATATCGATGTGCCCATCGTCACCGTGCAGGTCACCTATCCCGGCGCTAGCCCGGAGATCATGGAGTCGCAGGTGGCGCAGCCGGTGGAGGACGTGCTCTCGGGTATCGAGGGCCTGGATTTCGTCACGTCCATCAGCCGCGCGGAAAATACCCAGATCACCGCGCAGTTCCGTCTTGGCCGCAGCGCCGACGAAGCGGCCAACGACGTTCGTGATCGCCTCGGTCGGGTGCGCAACCTGCTGCCGGACGAGGTGGACGAACCCATCGTGCAGAAGGTCGAGGCCGACGCTCAACCGGTGGTGTGGATCGCCTTCCACAGTCAGCAGCACAGCGCCATGGAGATCACCGACGTGCTGGAGCGGGTGATCAAGGATCGCCTGCAGACCATTCCTGGTGTCTCCGAAGTGCAGGTGCGCGGTGCGCGTACCTTCTCCATGCGGATCTGGCTCGATCCGGAGAAGCTCGCCGCGCACAACCTCACCGTGCAGGACGTGGAAGACGCCCTGCGTCGGCAGAACGTGGAAATCCCGGCCGGGCGCATCGAGTCGCGCGAGCGTGAGTTCAGCGTGCTGTCGGAAACCGATCTGCGCACGCCGGAGCAGTTCAACGAGCTGATTCTCGACGATTCGCAGGGCTACCTGCTGCGGCTGTCCGATGTCGGTCGCGCCGAGGTGGGGCCGCGCGACGAGCGCACCGTGGTTCGCTTCAATGGCTTGCCGGCGGTGACTCTGGGTCTGGTCAAACAGGCCACGGCCAACCCGCTGGACATTTCCGATGGCCTCGAAGCCGCTTGGCCCGACGTCAAGGAGTTGCTGCCTGATGGCATGAACATGACGGTGGCCAACGACAACTCGCAGTTCATCCGCGAATCCATCGACAACGTCTTCACCACTATCTGGGAAGCGGTGGCACTGGTCATCCTGATCATCTTCATCTTCCTGCGCTCGCTGCGCGCGACGCTGATCCCGCTGGTGACCATTCCGGTGTCGCTGATTGGCGCCTTCGCCCTGATGTCGCTGATGGGTTTTACCATCAACACCCTGACCCTGCTGGCCATGGTGCTGGCCATCGGTCTGGTGGTGGATGACGCCATCGTCATGCTGGAGAACATCCACCGCCATATCGAGGCGGGCATGAAACCCATGCAGGCGGCCTTCAAGGGCAGCCGCGAGATCGCCTTCGCGGTGATCGCCATGACCCTGACCCTGGCGGCGGTGTTCGCCCCCATCGGTTTCATGCAGGGCACCACCGGCAAACTGTTCACCGAGTTCGCCTGGACGCTGGCCGGCTCGGTGCTGGTGTCCGGCTTCGTCGCTCTGACCCTGACGCCGATGATGTGTGCGGTGCTGCTCAAACCGCATCAGCACAACGAGCAGCATGGCCGGGTGTACAACCTGATCGAAGGCTTTCTCAACGGCCTGACCTACAGCTACAAGCACAGCCTGGATCGCGCCCTGCGCGCCTGGCCACTGGTGCTTGGCGTGTTGCTCGGCGCCTTCGTGCTGTGCGCCTGGCTGTTCGGTGGCCTGCGCTCGGAGCTGGCGCCGACCGAGGACACCGGCACCATCGTCGGCGTGTTCAACGGGCCGGACGGCGCCACCATTGATTACACGGCGCGCTATGCCCGCGAGGTAGAAGCGGCCTATGCCAGCATTCCCGAGACCAATCGCTACCTGATGATCGCCGGCTTCCCCACGGTGGCGCAGGGTATTTCCTTCATGAAGCTGGAGGATTGGGGCGAGCGCTCGCGCAGCCAGTTCGATATTCGTAATGAGCTGTTACCGCAATTGCAGGACATCGCCGGCATGCGCGTCACGCCGGTCAATCGTCCGCCGCTGGGGCAGAGCGCGCGCAACCAGCCAATCAACTTCGTCATCCGCTCGTCCATGGAGTACGCCGAACTGCAGGGCTATGTCGACCAACTGATGGAGCGCATGCGTGATTACCCGGGCCTCGAAGGTCTGGACAGCGACCTCAAGCTCAACTCGCCGCAGCTCAAGATCACCGTCAACCGCGAGCAGGCAGTGGCGGTCGGCACTGATGTGTCGGTGATCGGTCGCAGCCTGGAAAGCCTGTTCGGCAGCCGTCAGGTCACCCGTTTCAAGCAGAACGGCGAACAATACGACGTGCTGGTGCAGCTGCAGGACATCGACCGCAGCAACCCGCAGGATCTGGATCGCGTCTATGTGCGTGACCGTGACGGCGGCATGGTGCAGCTATCCAACCTGATCGAGGTTCGCGAAACCGTGGCGCCGCGCGAACTCAACCACTTCAACCAGCTGCGTGCGGTGACCATCAGCGCCAACGTCGGTACCGGTTACACCCTGGGTGAGGCCCTGAATCATCTGGAGGCGGCTGCGCGCGAGGTGTTCCCGCCGGAGACGCAGTACGACTACACCGGCACCTCGCGCGATTTCAAGGAATCCAGCTCGGGCATTCTGCTGATCTTCGCCCTGGCGCTGGCCTTCATCTTCCTGGTGCTGGCGGCGCAGTTCGAGAGCTTCAGCGATCCGTTGATCATCCTCTTCAGCGTGCCGCTGTCGATGGCCGGCGCCTTGCTGGCGCTGAAGCTGTTTGGTGGTACCTGGAACATCTATTCGCAGATCGGTCTGGTGACCCTGATCGGCCTGATCACCAAGCACGGCATTCTGATCGTCGAGTTCGCCAACCACCTGCTGCGTGAGGGCAAGGCGCTGCGCGAGGCGGTGATCGAAGCTTCGGTGCAGCGCCTGCGGCCGATCCTGATGACCACCGGCGCCATGGTGCTGGGTTCGCTGCCCTTGGCCATTGCCACGGGGGCGGGGGCCGAAAGCCGCCAGCAGATTGGTCTGGTGATCGTCGGTGGGCTGCTGGTCGGCACCTTCTTCACGCTTTATGTGATCCCGACGCTGTACCTGTTGCTGCGTCGCTGGGCGCCGCTGCGCAAGATCGAGGACGAGCAGGTGGCGGTCTGAATCCTGTAGGAGGCGCTTTAGCGGCGAGCTTTTGAGGCAGTCGCGGCTGCGACTGCAGGGATGCAGGAGGTAGAGCGAAGCAGGATGCCCGAGCCGAAAGCCCCTACCACGGGGCACTGCGTTACTGATTGTTGTGGTAGGAGCGAGCTTTGCTCGCGAAGCTTCTTGCTGTAATGCAATTCGCGAGCAGAGCTCGCTCCTACAGGTGGCCGGCGTCATGCTTCGCGGGTGCGACGTCGCGCTCAACCCGCTAAACTCGCGCGGTTTTCGCCACCCTGGATCGCGCACCATGCAGCACCCCGCCGAACACTCCCCGCTGGGTAAGTCCAGCCAGTACATCGCCGAGTACAGCCCCGAGCTGCTGTTCCCCATCTCGCGCGCCACCAAGTGGGCGGAACTGGGCCTCGACGGTGCCAGCCTGCCGTATCAGGGCGTGGACTACTGGAACTGCTACGAGCTGTCCTGGCTGTTGCCGTCTGGCAAGCCCGTGGTGGCGATCGGCGAGTTCGCCATCCCGGCGGATTCGCCGAACATCATCGAATCCAAATCCTTCAAGCTCTACCTCAACTCACTGAACCAGACGGTATTTGCCAGTTGGGATGAGCTACAGGCGACGCTGGCGCGCGATCTGTCGGCGGTGGCCGGCAAGCCGGTAGTGGTGCGCCTGCGCTCGCTGGACGAGGTAGCGGGAGAGGGCGTGGCGACGTTGCCGGGCCAATGCATCGATGAGCTGGAGGTCAGCGTCAGCCAGTACGACCACCCGCAGCCGGAGCTGCTGCGCTGCGATGCCGAGCGGGTGGTTGAGGAGAGCCTGCACAGCCATCTGCTCAAGTCCAACTGTCCGGTGACCGGCCAGCCGGATTGGGGCAGTCTTGTCGTGCAGTATCGTGGTGCGGCGCTGGATCACGCCAGCCTGCTGGCTTATCTGGTGAGTTTCCGTCAGCACGCGGACTTCCACGAGCAGTGCGTGGAGCGCATCTTTCTCGATCTGCAACGTCTGCTACAGCCGCATTCCCTGACCGTTTATGCGCGTTACGTGCGCCGCGGTGGTCTGGATATCAACCCCTATCGCAGCACCGCCGCCATCGCGCCGGACAACGGGCGCCTGGTACGCCAGTAGCCTATGAAAATGCCGCCAACCCGGAAGGGGTGGCGGCACTTGGGTAATGCCCCGGTTGTAGCCGGGGATGGGGCGTTCAGATACCCATGTTGGCCAGGCTCTGCATGATGTTGCGCAGGGTTCCGGCGAGTGTCGGGTGGCTGGCTTCGAAGCGTTCCACTGCTAGGTTGACGCCATCGACCAGTGTCGCATCGGGCGCTGCTGCGGCTTCGCGCGCCAGTTGCACTTCGATTTCCTGGGTCAGAAGGTAAAGCGATGCCCGTTCTTCTTCGCTGAGCGGCGTGTCCTGGGCCAGGTGCTGGTGGAGGGCTTCCAGTTGCTGCTGCAGGTCATTCGCTGGCATAGAGTTCTCCCTTATCGAATAGGCATAGGCATTGACCCCTGGCGCTGCCGGAAGTTTTCAGCCCGTACCTGCAGGGTAATTCAAGCACGCTGGCTTTGCCTGACGCGGGTCAAATGTGTCAGGGCTTTTCACCTTTCTGCCGACGTAGCCCGATGTCTTCGAGGCTGGCGTCTATCGCCTCTAGATGGTCGACCACCGAATGCACGCCTAGCCGGTAGAGCAGCAGCGTGGCTTCGGCGCGCAGGCGTTCCTGCTCGCTCGCGTTCAGTGCCTGCCAGTCGCTCAGGGCGTAACCACACAGCGGGCCGCAGGCGGCCAGGCCGATCGTCCAGCAGCCGGCATTGAGTCCGGCTTGTAGCAACAGTGGGTTGCCACTGACCACAATGCAGCCATCCAGGCGCTGCACTTCCAACTGGCTCAGGGCCTGCCAGCAACCGTCTGGAGCCGGCCAGGGCCTGGTTTGGCGCGTGAGCACGGCTTCGACAGGTGTCGGCAAGGCCTCGGCCAAACGCAGACTGGCATCGGCGGGCAGGGCATCGAGCCAGGCGCAGGGGATGCCGTCGGCGTGTAGAGCGGCCAGCAATTGAGCTGCGCCGGGTGTCAGTTCGCTATGCTCGCCGGCCACTTCGCTCAGCGTCTGCTGCAGATCCTGCAACTGGGCAGGGATGGGAGTCGTTCCCAGCATGCTGGCAAGGGCCTGTTCGGCCGTGCTGGCGAGGGCAGGGCGTTCGCGTTGCGGATGCAGGCGCTGCAACGCGACTGGCAACGTACGGGCACCGAAATCGACCAGGCAGCCGGAAAGCTCGAAGATCAGGGCGGTTGGGGAGGCGTGGGGCATGAGGTCATCCGTGGCAGTGGCCTCGTCCAATCTAGCGCCAGCGGATGACCGCAATATGACCGTCAGATGACGCTGAACAAGGCGCGCACATGCTCAGGCAGCGCCACGGAATTCCCTTTGGCATGATCGATCCATACCAGCTTGCAGTAGCCCTCGCCGTAGACCGTCTGTGGATCTTCCACGGTCGTCAGCCTGTGCTCGACCACCAGGCTGCTGCGACCGACCGCGCCGGCGCGCAACTCGACCACTACGGTGGCTGGGTGCACCACGGGCTTGAGATAGGTGTGCTGAGTCTGCAGTACCACTGGGCCCAATGGCACGTTGCTCATCGGTACGCCAGCCAGTTCGAACCAGGCGACCCGAGCCTCTTCAAGGTATTGCATGTAGATGATGTTGTTGACGTGCCCGTAGCTGTCCATATCACCCCAACGTACGGGGATACGCGCAGTGTGTAGCAGAGTCTTATCGGTCATCGCATTGTTCGCTATGCTGCCCAAGCGGGGCTCCAGGCTTTATACTACGCGGTCTTCGGGCCGCTGGCGGTGGCCACATTAATTTCCCTCAAGGAGAGATTTCAATGCATGTGTTCGGTGCTCGCTGGATCGCGCGCCTGGGTAGCCTGATGGCGCTCGTTGGCCTGAGCTTGATGCCTGCCGTGAGCCAGGCCGCTTCGGAAGAAGATCCTTGGGAAAGCTTCAACCGCCCGATCTTCCGTTTCAACGATACCCTCGATACCTATGCGCTGAAACCGATCGCGCAGGGCTACCAGGCCGTAACCCCGCAGTTTCTGGAAGATGGCATACACAATGTCTTCGGCAACATCGGCGACGTGGGCAACCTGGCCAACAACGTGCTGCAAGGCAAGCTGCATGACGCCGGTGTCGATACCGGTCGCCTGATCTTCAACACCACCTTCGGCCTGCTGGGCTTCTTCGATGTGGCCAAGCACATGGGCCTGCAGAAGAATGACGAGGACTTCGGCCAGACTCTGGGCGTCTGGGGCGTGAATAGCGGCCCGTATCTGGTGATTCCGTTCCTTGGCCCCAGCACCGTGCGCGATGCCACCGGCAGAGTGCCGGATAGCCTGCTGACGCCGTATCCGTACATCGACCATGTGCCGACTCGTAATGTCACTCGTGGTGTCAATGTGATCGATACCCGCGCGAGTCTGTTGTCGGCCGAGCGTCTGATCAGTGGCGACAAGTACATCTTCATCCGCAACGCCTACCTGCAGAGCCGTGAGTTCAAGGTCAAGGACGGCGAGGTCGAAGACGACTTCTGATACGTCAGCCATGAAAAAAGGCGGCCTCTGGCCGCCTTTTTCGTTGCTATTGGTTTCAGCTCATCGACAGGATGGCCAGCCCCAGAGACTGCCGGCCATCGTCCAGATCAGCGATGCGAACCACTTCGGCCTGGGCATCCAGGCCGGCCAGTTCGCTATGGTCGGACGGGATGTGGACGCGCACTTTGTCACCCATGCTCAAGCTGACGTTCGCCTCGATTTGCATGCCGGTACTCGACAGATCCAGGCACAGTGCCGATGTTTCGCCACCAGCGTGGTGCAGAGTGACTGGCGCTTCCAGTCGCATGCGGATGAAGTCGCGTTTCTCGCTGTACGCTCGATCGTTCTGACTCATGGACGCCACCCTCTTCTTATGATCTTTCCCGCGGCACTTATAACCCTCGCCGATTTACCCTGTAAAGCCGCCGAACGACGACCGGCGCCGGCTTGAATCGGCAGGCGGATGGGAGTACCGTCTGCCCCTTGAAATTGCCCTGGCACCCCTTTGCGGCGCTGCGCCTCGGCTGCAACTCAATTGCTCCGGCGCAGTTTGCCTGGATTACCCATGCACAAAACCAGTGCCACTCTGCTGATCATCGACGACGACGACGTCGTGCGTGCGAGCCTCGCGGCCTATCTCGAGGACAGCGGCTTCAAGGTTTTGCAGGCCAACAACGGTCTGCAGGGGCTGGAAGTCTTCCAGCAGGAAAGCCCCGACCTGATGATCTGTGACCTGCGTATGCCGCAGGTCGACGGTCTTGAGCTGATTCGTCGTATCAACGCTTTGGGTGTGGATGTACCGGTTATCGTCGTGTCCGGCGCGGGCGTGATGAATGACGCGGTAGAAGCCTTGCGCCTGGGGGCAGCCGATTACCTGATCAAGCCTCTGGAAGACCTGGCAGTACTCGAACACTCGGTGCGCCGCGCCCTGGATCGTTCGCGCTTGCGCGTGGAGAACCAGCGTTATCGCGAGAAGCTGGAAGCTACCAACCGCGAGCTGCAGGCCAGCCTGCATCTGCTGCAGGAAGACCAGAACGCGGGGCGTCAGGTGCAGATGAACATGCTGCCGGTGACGCCCTGGCAGGCCGATGGCCTGACCTTTGCCCACCAGATCATTCCGTCTCTGTATTTGTCCGGCGATTTCGTCGACTACTTCCGTATAGACGAGCGGCGTATCGCTTTTTACCTCGCCGATGTTTCAGGGCATGGCGCTTCGTCTGCGTTCGTCACCGTACTGCTCAAGTTCATGACCACGCGCCTGCTCTACGAATGGCGTCGTGGCGGTACGCTGCCTGAGTTCAAACCCTCCGATGTGCTCGGGCACATCAACCGTGGCCTGATCAACTGCAAGCTGGGCAAGCACGTGACCATGCTGGGTGGGGTGATCGACGAAGAAAGCGGCCAGTTCACTTACAGCATCGGCGGGCACCTGCCATTGCCAGTGCTGTTCGAAGGTGGCCAGGCACGTTACCTGGAGGGGCGCGGGTTGCCTGTCGGTCTGTTCGAAGAAGCAGAGTACAGCGACCACGTAATGGCGCTACCCGAGTCTTTCAGTCTTACGCTGTTGTCCGACGGCATTCTCGACCTGCTCCCAGGCGACACGCTAAAGGACAAGGAATTGGCGTTGCCACAACTAGTTAGCCAGGCCGGCGGCAGCCTAGACGGTTTGCGTCAAGTTCTCGGTCTGGCCAATCTGGGCGAGATGCCGGATGATATCGCCTTGCTGGTGTTGAGCAGGAACCTTGCATGAATCCTGGGATAAGCCCCGGTCGCATCCAATTCGCCGAGCAGGATGGAACCTTCGTCCTGAAGTTCGTCGGTGAAGTCCGCCTGACCTTGTGTTCGGCGCTGGATGCCACGATTGAAAAGATTTTTACCGCGTTGAATTTCTCGGCCATCGTCATCGACCTGACCGAGACCCGCAGTATCGACAGCACGACCCTCGGTCTGCTGGCCAAACTGTCCATCCTATCCCGGCAGAAGGTAGGTTTGTTGCCGACCGTGGTCACCACTCACGACGACATCACCCGCCTGCTCGAGTCCATGGGCTTCGATCAGGTGTTCAACATCGTCGAAGGCCCTGCGCCGTGCCCGGATTGTCTGGATGATCTACCGTCGCAGGATCAGTCCGAGGAAGTGGTCAAGGCCAAGGTGTTGGAGGCTCACCGCATCCTGATGGGGCTTAACGACTCCAACCGGGCCGCCTTTCACGACCTGGTGAGTGCGCTGGAACGCCACTGACCGCTTTCCTGGTAGGGTGCGCTGTGCGCACCGACTCTCATTCCTCCAAAGGGGCGCCCGCCTAAGCCGGCGCCCCTTCTTCGTTTCAGGCTTTGGCGCTGAGCAGTGCTTCGAGCTTTTCCTGATCGCGGGCGAACAGGCGAATGCCTTCTGCCAGTTTCTCGGTGGCCATGGCGTCTTCGTTCATGGCCCAGCGGTATGCGCGTTCGTCGAGGCTATGCCGAGCCTCGCCGGCTGCCCCAGGCGTCAGCACGCGCTCCAGTTGGCCCTGGTCATCGGCCAGCTTCTGCAGCAGATCCGGGCTGATGGTCAGGCGGTCGCAACCGGCCAGCGCCTCGATTTGCCCCTGGTTGCGGAAGCTTGCGCCCATCACCACGGTCTCGTAGGCGTTGGCCTTGTAGTAGTCGTAGATGCGCGTCACCGAGCGTACGCCCGGATCTTCGCTGCCGGCGTAGTCGCGGCCTTCGGCCTTCTTGTACCAGTCGTAGATGCGTCCGACGAAGGGCGAAATGAGGAACACTCCAGCGTCGGCACAGGCCTGAGCCTGGGCGAAGGCGAACAGCAGGGTGAGATTGGTCTGGATGCCGGCTTTCTCAAGCTGTTCGGCGGCGCGGATGCCTTCCCAGGTCGAGGCGATCTTGATCAGTACCCGTTCGCGGCCGATACCGGCCTGGTCGTAAAGGCCGATCAGGCGTTCGGCGCGGCGCAGGGTGGCGTCGGTGTCGAAGGACAAGCGTGCGTCCACTTCGGTGGAAATGCGCCCGGGAATGACCTTGAGAATCTCCTGGCCGACAGCGACGGCGAAATGATCACACGCCAGGCCCAGGTCACCCTGGCCGGCGCCCACGGCCTGTTGCAACAGGTCGGCATAGCGCGGCAACGCCGCGGCTTTGAGCAGCAGGGACGGGTTGGTGGTGGCGTCCACCGGTTGCAGGCGTGCGATGGCGTCGAGATCACCGGTGTCGGCGACCACGGTGGTGAACTGCTTGAGTTGTTCCAGCTTGGAGGTCATGACGAGGCCTTGTCGTTGCGGATGATGTGACCTTACCCGAGGCGCCCTGGGCGCTCAACGGGCGCTTCACTGACAATATTTACCTTTTGGGTATGCGTTTTTTCCCGGCTCGTTCGTCTTTATTGAAGAGACACTGAAAAATACCCGAAGCCAGTGGAGTCCGGCTTTCGTAAAGCAGCCAAGGAGCCCGAACATGTCGACCCAGCACAACTTGCCTCGTTCCCTGAATCACGCAGAGAGTGGCCCGGACAGCCGTCAGTGCCGCGCCTTGCTGCAGGCCGTCGGGTTGCGCTTCAGCATGCCGCGGCAGAAAGTGGTGGAGGCGCTGTACGGTGCCGACGAGGACGAGGGGATTTCCAGCCGTGAGTTGCACCAGCAACTGAGTGAGGCCGGCGAGCCGCTGTCACTGGTGAGTGTGCGTCAGGTACTGCGGCGTATGGAGGAAGGCGGCATGATCCAGGCGACCGGGCGTAGCCGCTATCGCCTGACGGTTTCGGCTCAGTGCCCGCGCAGCAGTTCGGCGGCTTGATCGAGCAGGCCGAGCGGATCCTGCACCTTGTGGATGTCCACCGACAGCAACTGACGGAAGCGTCGTGCGCCAGGGAAGCCCTGGGCCAGACCGAGCACGTGACGACTGACGTGATGCAGGGTGCCGCCGTCGCGTAGGTGTTGTTCGACGTAGGGTTTGAGGGCGAGCAGGGCGTCCATGCGGGTGATGGGCGTCGCCTCGGCAGCGAACAAGCGATTGTCCACCTGCGCCAGCAGGAAAGGGTTGTGATAGGCCTCGCGACCGAGCATCACACCGTCGAAGGTCTGCAGGTGCTGCTCGCATTCTTCCAGCGTCTTGATGCCACCGTTGAGGATGATCTCCAGATCCGGGAAGTCCTGCTTGAGCTGGGCGGCGATGTCATAGCGCAGCGGCGGGATTTCGCGGTTTTCCTTGGGTGACAGGCCTTCGAGAATGGCGATGCGGGCGTGCACGGTAAAGCTGCGGCAGCCGGCTTCGCGCACCTGGCCAACGAAGTCGCACAGTTCTGCATAGCTGTCGCGACCGTTGATGCCGATCCGATGCTTGACCGTGACCGGGATGCTCACGGCGTCCTGCATGGCTTTCACGCAATCGGCTACCAGCGCGGGATGGCCCATCAGGCAGGCGCCGATCATGTTGTTCTGCACCCGGTCGCTGGGGCAGCCGACGTTCAGGTTCACTTCGTCATAGCCGTGTGCTTCGGCCATCTTCGCGCAGGTCGCCAGATCCTGCGGGTTGCTGCCACCCAGTTGCAGCGCGATGGGGTGCTCGCACTCGCTGTAGCGCAGGAAACGCTCACGGTCGCCATGGATCAGCGCGCCGGTGGTGACCATCTCGGTGTAGAGCAGCGCATGGCGCGACAGCTGGCGCAGGAAGTAGCGGCAGTGACGGTCGGTCCAATCCATCATCGGTGCCACGGAGAAGCGGCGAGACAGTGTAGGGCGCGTGGTTGCTGGCTTGGAGGGTGATTCTATGGGCATTTCGGCTCGTCTTGTTTGCTGCTCGTTTTCGCCCGTTTCCGCTTGTTTTTGCAGGGTCACTGGTACAATGTACCGGCTCCATCAGCTCATGTACCAAATCCAGAATGGCAACGATCAGGAAGCGGAAGCGCAAGGACGGCAGCTACGGTTACACGGCGCAGATACGCATCATGCGGGACGGTGTGCAAGTCTATCAGGAAAGCCAAACCTTCGACCGGCAGCAGACTGCCAAGGCGTGGGTGGCCAGGCGTGAGTCTGAACTGGCTATGCCGGGTGCTATAGAGCGAGCAAACCGCAAGGCCGCGCTGCTGCGGGACATCATCAAGCAGTACATTGATGAATCGCAGGTGCCACTGGGCAGAACGAAGCTGTGGACGCTCAATGCGATCAGTGAGACGTGGCTCGGCGATCTGACTGATAGCGAGATCACCAGTCAGAAGCTGGTGGACTATGCAAAGTGGCGCCTGAGCGCAGAGGGTGGTGCAGTTCAGGCCCAGACGGTGGGTAATGATCTGTCGCACATCGGCTCCGTGTTGTCGGTAGCTCGGCCGGCATGGGGAAATGAGATTGACCCGCACGCGATGCAAGACGCCAGGCGGGTGCTGCGCAAGCTCGGAATGGTCAGCCGCAGTAATGAGCGAGATCGCCGGCCGACGCTTGAGGAGTTGAGCTTGTTGCTCGAGTACTTCTTCGAAGTGCTCACCCGCCGACCGAGTTCGCTGCACATGCCGAAGCTAGTGGCCTTTGCCATTTTCTCAACGCGGAGGCAGGAGGAGATCACGCGGATCCGCTGGGACGATCTGGATCGCCAGGGCCAGCGCGTTTTGGTGCGTGATATGAAAAACCCGGGGCAGAAGATTGGTAACGATGTGTGGTGCTATCTGCCTGATGAAGCAATGAGCATCATCGACAGCATGGATGTGCTGGCCCCGGAGATATTCCCCTACAACAGCAAAACCATCAGCACGGTATGGACGAATGCCTGCAAGTTTTTGGGGGTGGAGGATCTGCACTTCCATGACCTGCGGCATGACGGGGTTAGCAGGTTGTTTGAGATGGACTGGGATATCCCGAGGGTTTCCAGTGTGTCGGGGCATCGGGACTGGAACTCGATGCGGCGTTACACCCACCTGAGTGGACGTGGCGACAAGTATGCTGGTTGGCCCTGGCTGCCGCGAATCAATGAGTCAAAAGCCCTGCGAGGGTATCTGAGAAAAGGGGGCTAAACGCCCCCTTTTAGCTGGCCTTCTTGAAGCGGCCGTGCAGCTTGTCATTCTCCGCAACTGCTTTGGCGCGCTGGGCGTCGAGGTAGTTGGCCAGGTCGCTCAGGTGAACGCCCTTGGCCGCTTTCTGGCTGCCTTCGATGCGGGTGATGGGTAGATCGATTTCGCCGGCACCAGCTTTGCGCAGCAGCTTCTCCGGTGTGAGGTGGGAGAAGTAGTCCTCGCACACTCGCTCGAGGGGGATGATCGCGGCCCCGTTGTATTGAGCCATCAGCAAAAATGCCGTGTTCATGCGGCCTCCGACTGCTTGCGCCAGGCGCCGAAGGCCTCGAAGATGCGCGATGCCTCGGCGGTGGTGAGGGTGGCTTGGTAGGGCATGGCGATCCATGCCATGCCTAAGAGGTGCTTGGGATTGCACCGAGCTTTCAGCTCGATCGAGCGTGGCTCGATCGAGCGTGGCTCGATCGAGCGTGGCTCGATCACGTCGATCAGGCTTTCGGCGCGGTAGATGCCATCCAGTGCCAGTTCTTCGCTCTTCATGTAGGGCTCGGCGTTGTCTGGCCGGTGCAGGCCGGCTAGGTAGATCGTCCAGCGGTACGGCCTTTCGGTGATGGCATCGACTAGGGCGACACGGCTGTTGCTGGTGACCAGCGTGCCGTTCTTCCAGTTGATGATGGTCTGCAGCTCGATGTGCTCGACATCGAGCACGGCCACGTGGTTGCTGCGCAGCATCGACCGGTAGTAGTTGGCCAGGCGTGCCTGGTGGTTGTAGGGCTTGCGCTGGCTCATGCGGCGTCCTCACTCTTGATGGCATTGCAAGGCGAATGCTGCTGCTCCCACTCGCGAAACCTGGCCATTGCCAAGGGCTTTAATTCTGTCCACCCGATGGGCCACCCCATGAGCCACTCGACCCAGTTCGGGTTCAGCTGGCCATTCTCGATCGAGGTCGACACTTGAGCCGAAAGCTTCGGCTCGCCTCGGCTGTTGAACTTGCCCCTTGGCCTGCTCATAGCGTCGTCCGCGACCGGCGTTTGCCATTCCTTCACGGCACTGCTGAGCCCCCAGCCGGCTTTCTTGCTCATCCCGGGTTGGTTGTGATTGCCATGCACTGTTGGTGTGGGCCACAAGCCAGAGTCGGTCGCGTTGATGGGGCGCTCCAAGGTCGGATGCTGATAGACGTAGCCAGCTCGCGTCATACCCCAGTTGGGCAAGGTCACTGATGACCACGGCAAGGCCTCGTCCCACAAGCATCGGTGAGTTCTCCACGAAGACGAAGCGAGGCAGAACCTCACCGACGATTCGTGCCATTTGTTTCCACAGGCCTGATCGGCTGCCATCGATGCCGACGCCGGCGCCGGCTGCTGAGATGTCCTGGCACGGGAAGCCGCCAGATACGACGTCAACAAGGCCTCGCCATGGTCTGCCGTCAAAACTGCACACGTCAGACCAAATCGGGAAAGCTGGGAGGCATCCATCGTTTTGTCGTTGCGCCAGAACTTGTGCTGGGTAGGCATCACGCTCAACGGCGCAGAGGGTTCGCCATCCGAGCAGGTGCCCGGCGAGTATTCCGCCACCAGCGCCCGCGAAAAGAGCCAGCTCATTCACTGTGCCCCCTTGAAAATCTTCGTCATGCCGTAGTCCACCGAGCGACCGCGCAGCAGCAGTACCTTGGTCAGCTTGCGGCGGTCGTTCTGGCTGTGGCTGGCCTGGCGCAACAGGCCGAAGTCGGTGACGGCTGTGGCGACTGCCTCTCGGCCATTGCCGATTGCTCTGGCGTGCTTCCAGTCGACGAGCACCTGTAGTTCAAGGTGCTCGATATCGAGCACCGCCACGTGGTTGCTACGAAGTAGCGACCGGAAGTAGGTGGCCAGGCGTGCCTGGTGGTTGTAGGGCTTGCGCTGGCTCATGCCGCCTCCTGTTCGTCATCATCAGATGCGCCGTCGTAGCAGGCGCCGCACTGGGGCGGATTGGGCAGCGCTTGCTGCGCTGCCTGGTGTAGGTGGGGGTTGAAGGCGGTCATGCGGCGACCTGCTGGACATGGTGGCAGAGGGCCGGCATGCTCCGCTCATGTTCTAGTTCGGCGAGGTTATAGGGATGTGGTACGAGCGTGTCTGGCATTGGATGAGGGAGCGTCTGACGATCACAGTCCCTGGTGTTGTCGCTATCTTCGCGGGCGCCTACATCTTGATGCTGGCTGTGAATGCTGGAGTTGTCGGAGCCGCTTGGGTGCAAGCGGTTGGCTCGGTTGCTGCGATACTGGCCGCAATCTGGGTTTCGCAGATCCAGCATCAAAGGCAAGTTGAGCATCATCGCCGCCAAGCAATTGATAGCAACTACAAGCGTACTCGCCGGCTGCGAGTATTCATTGAGCACGTGCGAGCCTACATAGCTCATTATGAAAAAATGGGACTTTCCACGCGCCCCGCTGAAAGGCCTTATCACGATCAGCAGATGGCTGGCTTTCAGGCACTCTTTGGCCAATTGCTTCTCGACGAGGATGATCTGACTAGACAGGGGATACTTAGTGAACTGTCTAATCACCTCTACACAGTTCAAGGTTCTTACATACCTGGACGTCCAGAACGCACCAGTGTTGATGCTCAACTCGCAGCTCTTGCCGAACAGTTGAGTACTCAATGGCATTGACGTGCACTTAGGCTCCGTAAAACAGTCACTGACATTGAGCTGACCAACATGAGAAGCCAGAAGGATTGGTTGATAGAGAGGGTTGTGATTTTCCTTGGCGTGCTGTTGGCCATGGGCAGCCTGGTGTGGTTGCTGGTTGGTTCGGTCGCTTACTGGGTGAAGCACGGGTGGCTGCCAGCCGATACGTCTGGTTGGGTTCAGGCGCTGGGCGCATTGCTGGCCGTGGCCGTTGCTATTGCTGTGCCGGCCTGGCAGAAGCGGCATGAGATGAAGTTGGCGGAGCTGCAAGAGAGGCGTCGCCGCATTGATAGTGTCAACGCTGTTCTTTCGCTCACGCAGCATCTGATGGGGCACTTCGAAAGCGCTGCAGGCAAGCTGGAAAAATCCTACAGTTTCTCTAGTGATAATCCTAGGTATGAGGCAATGCTGGCCCTTGCGCGTGTAACACGCAGCTGTGTTGACCTTGACCTGGTGGTCTTCGGAAACGAAATGGTCTCGTTTGTCCTCCCAATCAAAAGTGCCGCTATCTACGCAGTGGAAATTGCCGAAAAAAAGGCTCTTTACACTCCCGAGTTCGAAGCGGTTGCGTTGGAGTACCGTAAACACTCGAAGCTGCTCCGAGCGCAGGAGGAGCAACTGATCGACTACTTCGATTCGCTGGAACGCTACTAACGTCATGCTGCCACCGGCGAAGTTGTCGATGACCAGGCCGCCGAAGTTGAAGCTGGGTTGTGGGTGGATGCGGTAGGTGGTGGCGGTCATGGCTGGGGCGCCTCCGTGCGAATAGCCAGGCCTGCTGCCGCCTTGGCGTAGATTTCCTTGATCGTGTCCCACGGAACGGGGATTCGCTGCGTGTACTCGGTCTCGCCGCGACACACCTCGCAGTTCTCGTCGGGTTCGTCGATTTCGCATTGATCGCAGGTGCGTTCACTGTCGATATGGAACTCACCAAGCAGCAAGCCCTTGGCGCCGTTCTCGGCGGTCAGCGCCTGCGGCATCAGCACGTACCCGTCCGGCACTTCGCGGAGGGTGCCGGCGGCGATCTTCGCTTCCAGGGCGTTCAGGCGGTCTGCCATCTGCTGGAAGCGCGGGTGCAGGTCGATGACGTCAGCGTCTGGGTCGAGGATCTGGTTGGCCTCGTTCATGATCACCCAGCACATGCCGCCGATTACGCGCCCGTAGAAGTTGGGCGCGTTGCGCAGCAGGCGGGCCAGGTGGTTGTAGAGCGTCAGCAGGTGTTGCTCGTTATCGCTGTCGAAGGCGTTGACGCCGCTGTCCCCGTTGTCGAGCAGGGTGGCCAGGTCATCGCCAGCTTCGTGGTTCTGAAAAGGCCCGCCGAAGCGGGCGTCGATCATCTGCAGCACCTGGTGCAGTTCTTCTGCGGCCTCGATATCGCGGGCCGAGGGCTTGGCCATTTTCATGCTGCTACCCTCCGGCGGTGGGTGGTGGCGAGCAACTGCAGTAGGCGGTCGTGGAACTGCTGGCGAACTGCTTCGTGCTGGTACTTCCCGATCCGCTCCGGCAGCGGGGCGTAGCCTTCGAGGCATTCCCAGGGGGCTGGGTGCTCGGGCAGCAGGTCGCGCTTCTCAGTGGCCAGGGCGATCATGTCGGCGTGCTTGACGCACTCCGGCAGCTCGGGTGCTAGGTCGAAGCGTTCGGCGATGGCGAGCCAGATGCGCTGCTCGATCTGGTGGTAGGTGTCCAGCAGCAGGCTGACGCCTTCGCGTTCGGCGGTGGTGAGGATGCGAGTTGCAGCCGCGTCGAGGCTGACCGCATGACTCTGCGCGCTGACCTGGCCTACAAAGTAAATCCAGGCGATTTGCCGCTGCCGTGCCGCCTCAATCAGCAGCAGTTTGAGCGGGCGAGTCAGGTCGCTGATATAGGCCTCGGCGGCGTCGTGCAGCAGCCCGGCCAGTTGTTCCTCGGGCGTGCCGCCTTCCTTCTCGATGATGTACGCGACCAGCAGGCTGTGTTGGGCGACTGAGTAGTGCCATGCGCAGTGGCCGTTGAAGCGGCAGACCAGGCTCAGGGCGTGGGCGATATCGGTGGTGAGGACGTTCTCGGCGCGCGGGTTGAGCAGGTCGAAGGCGCGGGCGCTGTTGGTGAGTATCCAGGTCATGCTGCTGCCTCCTGCTTGATATCTGCCAGCAGCAGTGCGTTGCGGGTTGCTTCGCGTAGTTGCCAGAGCGCTTCGGTGCCGTACTGGGTGCGGATCTGGTTCTGCAGCTCGGCGTGTTCACGCTGCAGCGCAGCCAGCTTGCTGGTGGTGCGCTGGTGATCGTGCTCGAGCTTGCCGCCGGCCTCGGGGCTGAGGCGGCGAAGGGGGTAGGTGCGGTGAGTGCTCATGCTGCGTTACCCCGCTGGGCATGGCGGGCCACCAATTGCATGGCTTGGGCGAAGGTGAGGATGCGGCGTGTGAAAGGCTGGTGCGGGCCTTCATGGTTGGTCAGCACCAGGGCTTTGGTGGCGGGTACCGGTTGGCCGGGTTGCCAATCGTCGACGATCTCAGTCAGGCCGAGGGCGGCGGCGATGGCCTGGGCATTCTTGGTTTTTCCGCAGCCTTCTGGGCCATGCACCAGCCAGCTCTTGCCGTTGGTGAGGTTGAAAGCGTCGAGGGCAACTTCAAGTAGGCCATCGCTAGTGGGGGTAGCCTCGACACGAGTAAGGATCGCGGTGGGTGCTTTGCCGTCGAGTTGCTGCTCGATGCGCTGGGCCAGTTGTTCGAGTTGGCTGCCGATGTCCAGAGCAAAGCGAGCAGGGTCAGCCAGGTTGGCCTTTTCGAACTCGGAGTAGGTGATGGCGGCGAGCTTGAGTTGCTTGGCGCCACGCTTGAGAAGGGTGATGTCGTCGCGCGTCCAGCTCCGGCCGGCATAGATGGCGATGCGGCGGTCGGCGTCCTCCAGTTGGGCGCCATATTCGAGGTGGGCGTTGGCCAGGCGGCCGGTGGTGGTGACTAACTGCTTTTCGAGGTCGCGGGTGTAGTCGGCGGCAGCCTTCTTGCCTTCGTCGAGGCCTTGGTCATAGCCGTTGTTGTGGGCAGTCTGTGCGTAGACGTAAGCCAGCGCGGCCAGGCCGAGCAGGGCGATGATGACGAGCGCGGCGATTACGCCGAGGGTGATGATTGAAACGGTCATGTGCTGTGTCTCCGTTGGTGCCCGCCGCCAGGGGTCAGAGTCCCTGGCGGCAGGCTTTGTGGTGGTGGGTTACAGGGTGGCTTCGTACATCGGCACTTCGCCGATACCTTCGCTGATGGTCTGGCGGACTGCCTCGTAGGCCTCTTCAAGCACCTTGTCCGGGCGTACCAGCTCGTACCAGACCTGCAAGCGGCCTTCGACGATGCGGTAGCGGAAACGGGCGGCAACCAAGAAGGCTGCGCCGCCAATGAAGGGCTTCACGCCGATGAAGAACTGCTCAGGGATGCGCAGTTGGCCGGTCTCGCCTGCGCGCCCATCGATCTCCTCGTTGTAGGTCAGTTGCACCTGGCCGTTATCGAGGCGGGTGCCCTGGCGGAAGGTGATGTTCTTTTGCGCCTGCAGGGTGCGGCTGATCTCCAGCATTTCGGCGGCGGTCGGTGCGCCAGGGGTCTGCTCGCTGGTAACGACGTCTTTGACGTTGTCTTCGATGAACTCGGCGAAGTCGGCCTGGGTCATGCGCTTGCGGTCTGCCCCCTTCCAGTTGCCCCATTCAACGGTGAGAGGACAGGCGTAGGAAGCCGAGTGCGAGCCCCATGCAGGCTGGTCGGGTTGGTGGTAGTCGATGACCGCGCGGAAGGTGCGGCCGTTGGGGCCGTTGCAGAACACCACGGTGGCGGCGGTAGCGTAGCGCTTCACGTACTCGATGAAGGTGGCTGCATCCAGTACCGTCAGGCTTTGCTTGGTGCGGGTCGGTGCTGGCAGGTGCTGCTCCAGCACTTCGAGGGATACGCCATGCGGCACCAGGGCCAACGGTGCCTTGATCTGTTCGATGTTGAATGGTTTGCCGAGGCCCTGAGCGAGGGCCAAGAGTTGGTCGATTGCTTCTTTCATCGGGTTGCTCCTGTGAGCGGTTGTCAGAGAGGGTTACTCGGCGGCCTGGCGCAGCGCGTCAGGCTTTTCATCCCCGCCCACAGGGCGCAGATCCATTTGCTGCTGACGTGGATCGCGGCGACTGAGGTTGCCTTCGGGGGTGAGGAAGAACAGGGAGCTACCGCGGGCCAGCTTGGGCTCTTTGGCCTTGACCTCGGCTTTGACGGTGATCTGCCCAGCGCCCTCGGGCTTGTAGTTGAGGGTGATGGTCAGGGCGCCGGCCTTGTTGGTCAGGCGAATCAGGTCGATCAGGCTGTGCTGGGCGTCGGTTAGCTCGTCCAGCAGGCCGCCCATCTCGACCTCGCGCAGGGTGTCTATGAAGGGTCGTTTGCTCATGTGCTGCGTCTCGGGTTGTCGGGTCAGAGTCCGGTAAGCCCCGGCAGCGCCGGGGCTTGAGTGGGGTGAGGTGGATCGATGCGTTTACATGGCTGCCATTCCTCCCTTTGTGCCGGCTGCTTTACGCGGCAGCCGCGGCGCGAGCGTCGAGGTAGGCGGCGAGGTCGGTCAGGCGCACGTGCAGCGGCGCCAGACGCGAATCGGAGTTCTTGTAGGTGGCCAGCTTCACTTCGCCGTTGCGGATCTTGGCGCGCAGGCTCTTCTCGGTTTTGATGTGGGAGAAGTAGTCGGCGCGCACGGTTTCCAGCGGCAGGCTGGTGGCCTTGTAGCGCTCCTGCAGCAGGGCGAGCGTTGTGGTCACCGCACCACCTCCCCGCACCCCGCCGGGTTGTGGCCGAGCTTGGTGGCGATCAGCGTGGCGAGCCCTTCGACGGTCTTGCCGGTACCGGTAGCGGCGATGTTGCCGGCCTCGTCGGTGATCACGGCGCCGAACGGGCGTTCGGTGTCGACGGTGCAGGTGACGTAAGGCAGCCAGCGGGCCGGCAGGATGGCGAGCAGCGCGCAGTACAGCGCGGCCAGCTCCAGCGCCAGGGGCGGGATGGCCTGCAGGCGCTCGATGCATTCTTCTGCCGCATCGCGCACGGTGGCGGCGCTCACAGCGCTCGGGTTGGCGTGGTGCAGGCTGACCAGCTTGACGACGCCAATGGCGTCAGTAATGGCGGTGGGCTTGTTCATGCGGCGCTGTCCTTCTGCGGGATTTCCTTGATCTCGATGCCGAGCTGTTTGGCCAGCCAGTCGATGCCGGCCTCGGTGACTTTGAGCACGGCGTAGTGCTTGCGGATGCCCAGGCGCTCGGGGGTGGTGACGCGCGAGTCCATGAACAGCTTGCCGCCGCCGATGTGGCGGGCTGCCAGGGTGCCGTCGCGATTCAGGGCTTTGATGCTGCGCAGGTGATCGCGCAGCTTGCTCTCGGCGATGCCCAGTACCTGGGCGGCCTCTTTCACGGTGCGGTTCATGGCGTGGCCCTCAGGCTGCGTTAAGCGCGGCTTCGATGTGCTGGGCGGCGGCGACGTACAGCTCGCCCGGCGTTCCTGCTTGCAGGGGCGAGGTGCCGTTCGGCGTGGTCACCCAGGCGTGCCGCTGCGTGGATTGCAGCGCGTTGTGCACGGTGATCGATGCGCCGCAGTGCAAATGCCGGGTTCCGCCGATGCGCACCAGGTGGCGCAGGCTGGCTTCGTCGTCTTCACAGAGGGCGAAGTCCTCCCGCGCTGGGGGCGATGGTGTGCCGATTGCGCCGGTTTCGGCGGTGTCGGCCGTGCCGTTGGCGATGGCCTCGATCTGCTCGCGCAGGTGCTGAGCGTTGGCAGGGTCGCCAGACTGCAGGCGGACTTCAGAGCGGTGATGGCCCAGGGTGATGGTCACCGTCAATTTGTCTTCGGCTTGCTCGAATACAAGGGCGGCGGCGATGTTTTGGGCGGCTCGCTCAAGGTGCAGCACTGTGTGGCTACCGTCGGCATCAGCCAATATCCGGGCCAGGTAGTCGCGCGACAGGGGAGTGAGGGAGTAGGTCATGCTGCGCGCTCCCCTCTGGTGAGTACGACCAGAGCGCGGTGGCTGTGCAGCGGCATCTTGCCGATCAGCTCTTCGCGGCGCAGGACGGCGGCGTTGTTCACCAGTTCGGCCAGACGCTCGTACTGCTTGAAGTCGATGGCTTCCAGATTCATGGCGGCCGAGAGCATGCCCAGGGCGTGGTAGCGGTTGGACTCGACAGAGAAGTCGTACAGCGCTGTGCGCGTCGAGCGCAGCGAGTGCTCCAGTGCCAGCAGGAAGTGGTGGAAGACGATGGTGATGTGGTCGCGGCTCATGCTGCGTCACCTCCGAACAGGCCGTCGAGTTCGTCGATGACGAAGAAGCGGCGATCAGCTATTTCAGCGGGCACGAAGGCGGGCTGGCTGACGACGAAGATGAAGTTTGGCTCGGGAGCGAGCTGGGGCTTTCCGCCGCGCAGGACGATCAGTTGGCCAGTGGCCTGCTGAACGGCGCGGACGGCGGCAGGGTTGGTGGTGCATGCCGGGTGCAGAAGCACCTGGGCGGTCTTGTGCTGTGTCGTTTGCATCGCGTACTCCAGAGGTCAGAGTGTGGGTACGCGACTGAAATTAGCAATAGCTAATCAGTTGGTCAATAGCATTTGCTA
Source organism: Pseudomonas mendocina (assembly GCF_003008615.1). Classification (NCBI taxonomy): domain Bacteria; kingdom Pseudomonadati; phylum Pseudomonadota; class Gammaproteobacteria; order Pseudomonadales; family Pseudomonadaceae; genus Ectopseudomonas; species Ectopseudomonas mendocina. The sequence continues at coordinate 15,592 of NZ_CP027657.1, read as the reverse complement.
CTTTTGTGTTTAATGGTCGTCAACAATGTGCCTTGAGGCCTTCAGGATGCCTGCCACATAGTGGATTTTCTCCACGCTCTCGACGGGCAGCATGAGCGGCGGAACGCCAGGATTGACGCTGTCGAAACGGTGCTCGCCGTCGCGTGTATAGATGTACTCTTTAATCATGGCTTGGCCTGCGAAGGTCTTGACCAGAACCTCGTCGCCCGCCACATAGCCGTGGTTGGGCTCGATCAGGACAAACTCGCCATTCTTGATTCTGGGCATCATGCTGTGCCCGCTGACCTTGAGTGCATAGGCATTTGGGTCGTTGCTCGGCACCATCAGGCGGCCGTCACCCGTTCCAACTGGATAGTCCATGGCTTCAAAATATCCATCCGTGCCAAGCAGAGCCTTGCCTACAACTGGGACTGAGCCTGCCTTCAGTTTCATTTCAGGGGATAGCGTAGCGTGCTCACGAGGGCCGCTGTATGTGCCATTCCGTTCACGGGTACCGGAGATTTCCTGCTCGTCTGCCTTCACTAGTTCATCAAAGCTGAGCTCTCTTCGAGCATGCTCCCGCGCGAGGTACACGGGCGATCTTTCTTCGATATAGGTGATGGTGTCCGGATCGTAGTACCTCTTTTCCGGTGGAGCCCACACCAGCCCGGCCTTTTCGAAGGCTTGAGACAGGTAGATGAAGGTGCCAGTTGGCCAGCCATCGAGGCTGAGGGTGCCTCTGACCAGCCCTATTTTCTCTTCAATGGTTGCGGCAGCCCGCTCCCCCATGCGGCGGTGGTTGTTGAGAAGCTGGGATATGTAAGAGGCATCAAGATCGAAGGCATTGGCAAAATCCTTGATTTGGTTTGGGCCAATGATGTTCTTGAGGTGCCAGGCGCGGGTTTCGTAGATGTCCATAAGTCGATCTTTTCAGCCCGTTAGCAAACTGTAAATTACTGTTTGCTATTGCGGGTGCGGTTAGCGCTTGCTAATCTGCTGGCCAGTAGGAGGTGCCTATGGAACTGCTGCAATACATCAAACCCATGACAGCTGCTCAGCTGGAGTCCTTCGCAAAGCGTTGTGGAACATCCGTTGGGCAGCTGAAGCAGGTTGCCTACGGCCACCGGCGGGCGAGTGCCGGCCTTGCTATTGAGGTCGACCGCCATAGTGGTGCGGTTGTTACCTGCGAGGTTCTGCGCCCTGACATCGATTGGGCTTATCTGCGCTCGAATCAGCAAGCTGCTTAAGAGTAGGTGCCGACCCCCGAAGGGGCCGGCGGGTGCTCGCCTGAGCTCTGACACACAGGCGAGCGGGGTGGTGCAAGGCTCTGACCCCTTGCACCGGTGCCAGCGAGGCTCTGACACCTCGACTGGCGCACGACGCTCGATGCCGACACAGCACGTGAAGCATCGAGTCGCCGTAGCCGGAATAGTAGGGGAAACCCTGGTTGGCTGGCTATGTCGTTAAACGGCGGTTTTAGGTAGTAACCGCGCCGGGGACTCTGACCCCTGGTGCGGTCGGGGTCGAGCGGGGCAACTCTGACTGCCCTGCTCGGCAGACACAGCACACAACAGCCGGCCCCGTCTGGGGCCGGCTTGGGGTAAGTATGAGCCGACTAGATCTGCTGCCGGGCGCTGGCCCGGTTCTCTCCCTGCGCCACGCGCTTTACCGCGCTGGGCGTGACTATCGGGGCGGCATTGGCGCCCTGGCCATCGACATGCTGCTGGAGCCCACCACGGGGTACGACACCCTCCAGAAAAAGCTGAACCCCAAAGAGGATCGCCGCTGGGCTAGCCCGGACGAACTCGAGGACATCATCCGTCTGACTGATGACCCGCGCCTGCTGGACGCGCTGATGCGACCGGCCGGGGCGGTGTGGTTCAAGCCGGTACCGGTGACGGCGACCAACGATGCCTTGAAAGCCCTGGCCAAGCTGATGAAGCGCCAAGGCGAGTTCGTGGGCAGCCTGCACGACGGCGCCGCGGACAACCGCTGGCAGCGGCATGAGGTGGAGACGCTGAGGCACCACGGGGAAACGGTGATCCGCAAGATTCTCGGGATCATCGCCGGCGCCGAGCAGGCAATGCTGGCCGGGGAGGATCGCCGCGATGGATGAGCGCGTATTCGAAATGGCCCAGGCGGCGCAGCAGGAACGCCTGCAGCAGGCCATCGACAACCGTGTGGTGTATCAGGGCGAGAGCGCGACCGAGTGCGAGAGCTGTGGTGACGACATTCCCGAAGCCCGGCGCAAAGCAGTGCCGGGTTGCCGTTTTTGCGTGACCTGCCAGGGGTTGATGGAGGTGCGGCGATGATCTGCGCAACTTTTGTGCTGTGCTGCCAGCTCGCCACGCTCTGCGGGCAGGAGTCGATCAAGGATTTACCGGGATGCTGGGAGCATCAGGTCAACGATGATTGGCATATCTCATTCAACGGCCATTTGCATGAGATGGCGAACAGCAGCGGCGATCCGGTGCCGGCATGTTCCGTGTGGGTCAAGCACAGCAAGTACTTCGCATCCGGCGTGGTTATGCCAGGCGGCGGGATAATGCTTGGCGGCCGAGAGGCAGAGAGCGACCTGATCGCCGCCCTTGAGGTCGCCATCCGTAGTCTCGGCGGCACCCCGGCAACCGATGAAGAACAGCAGGAGAAGCAGCCATGAACCGTCCTGCCCTGCGCGCCCATCTGCGCGCCAAAGTGAATCGTGCCGCCCAGCGCCTGCGTGAACTGCATGCGATGCGCGATTGGGAAGGGATCAAGGTTGCCCTGCAGGCTTACTGGCAGGCCGCCAACGAATGGAGGGCGGTGCTGTGAAAGAGCGTCCGATTCTGTTTAGCGGCGCCATGGTGCGCGCCATTCTTGAAGGCCGGAAGACTGTCACGCGGCGTGCGGTCAAGCACCAGCCTGACGTGCCTGTTACCGATGCGATCCCTCGTCGCAACTATCCTCACGGCCCTGCCACTGTTGATTGGTACTGGAGGCCGCAGCACGGCCACCTGAATGGTGTGCCCAGCAATGGCTGGGATTTCAAGTGCCCGTATGGCCAGCCAGGTGATCGTCTGTGGGTGCGGGAGAATACCGAGGCTGCCGTTTCACCTTGCGGCTCGGTAATCCTGTCGCGTTACAGTGCTGACAAGGCTCCGGTTCTGCTATCTGGCTGCAAAGACCCAGCATTCGACGGTTCTGTTGCTCACTGGATCTACCCTCGCAATACGCGCCCTTCGATTCATATGCCGCGCCGAGCCTGTCGAATCCTGCTGGAAATTACCGACGTGCGGGTCGAGCGCCTGCAGGACATCAGCAGGCAGCATGCTCTGGCCGAGGGTATCTCGCCGCCTTCATCCGGTCGCTTCCACTGTGGATACGACGAAGAAGGCGAGGTCACATCAAAGTCACCGATCACCGCGTTCGCCTGGCTGTGGAACAGCATTAACGGCGAGGGCGCCTGGGCGGAAAATCCATGGGTGTGGGTCGTCGAGTTCAAGCGGGTGGAGCAGAGCGCATGACGCAAGCGAACACCCCTAGCAACATCGCCGCCTGGGCGCGGCGCTATATCGAGGCCTTCGGGCTGGCCCTGGTGAAGATCGAGCCCGGCCAGAAGGCGCCGAAGGGCAACGGCTGGAACAAGCCGGGTGGCTATTTCACCGATGCCGACAAGGCCGAACAATTCTGGACGAAGAACCCCAACCACAACATGGGCGTGGTGCTCGGGCCGAGCCGCGTTTGCTCGCTAGACGTCGACCACGTGGAGTACACGCGGCATGTGCTGCTGCATGTGCTCGACCTGAACCTCGATGACCTGGCGGCGGTGTACCCGACGCTGGTGGGCAACCCGGCGCGCTTCCGCCTGATGTTCCGTGTGCCGGAGGGCGTGGAGCTGAGCCGGCATTCCCTGGTGTGGCCCAACCCCGATGACCCGGACGGCAGCAAGCATAAGCTGGCCACTGCGGCGCTGAAACAGGCCGAGGCGACCGGCAATGCCGAGCTGACCGCGACGATGCGGGCGAAACAGAAGGAATTGGCGCCGGTGACGGTGTTCGAGCTGCGCGGTGGCCTGGTGCAGGACGTATTGCCGCCGTCGATCCACCCGGACACGGGCCAGCCGTATTTCTGGCGTACACCGCCCTCGGCGGATGGCCTGCCGGAGCTGCCGCGCGAGCTGCTGAGCATCTGGAACAACTGGGAGATATTCAAGCCGCTGGGGCAGGGTGCCTGTGATTGGGCGCCGGCACCGAAAGAGCGCCCAGCACCCAAGGCGAAGCCGAGCCGGCCGGCGACTACTGGCGCAAGCGGTAGCACGGATGTGGTGGGCGCATTCAACCAGGCGCACGACGTGGAGCAGCAGCTGGCGGCGCATGGCTACAAGCGGCGCGGCAAGAAGTGGCTCTACCCGGGCAGCACCACAGGGCTGGCGGGTGTGACGGTGGTGGACGGCAAGGTGTACTCGCACCACGGCGCCGACCCGCTGGCGAACGGGCATATGAACGATGCGTTCGACGTGTTCTGCCTGCTCGAGCATGACGGCGATCAGAAGGCGGCGACCAGGGCAGCCGCGAAGGCACTGGGCATCGATCATGCCAGCCAGCGCAAGAAGAATATCCAGGGCACGCCGCCGAAGGTGAAGGGCGATGCGAGTGGTGCGCCTGCGGCTGATGATGCAGGCAGCAGCTCGGCCGATGAGCCGGGCGACCTTCCCCCCGCCCCAACCGATTCGGATGGTGACGCGCCGGCCGGCAGCAGCGCCAACGGGGGGGCGGGGGGGGGCTTCACGATCAAGGGGCTGCTCCGGCGCTTCGCGCTGATCGTTGGCACCACTCAGGCTTGGGACGTGGATGACGCCAGGCGCATCAAGAAGGCGGCGTTTCAGGCGCTGGTGGGCAAGGATCTGTTCAAGCAGTGGGACGCCGAGGTCGACCCGAAGCGCAAGAAGACTGTCAGCGAGGACTGGGTCAAGGAAATTGAGCGCGCAGCGGCGCTGGCGGGCAAGGCGGTTGGCGATCTGAAAATGCCGATGCTGACGCGCTATGTGTACATCGACGGCACCAAGGATGTGTGGGACTACGCGAAGAAGCGGCGCGTCGCTGAGGGCGCGGTCAAGATGGCCCTGGGCGATGCCTACAGCCTTTGGTTGAACAGCCCTGATCGGCGTGTGGTGGATATGAACCACATTGTGTTCGACCCAACGATGAGCCATGACCCAGAGGTGTTCATCAACACGTTCGAGGGCTTGCCGCTGAAGCCGGAGCACGATGACTCGAAGTGCGCGAACCTGATCTGGCTGATCAGCTTTCTGTGCAACCACGCCAAGGACGCGGCGCAGTGGTTGAGCCGGTGGCTGGCGTACCCGCTGCAGCATAGTGGGGCGAAAATGGACACCGCGGTGCTGATGCATTCGACGATGGAGGGCTCGGGCAAGAGCCTGCTGTTCTCGGTGGTGATGGGCCGGCTTTACGGGCAGTACTCGGCGACGGTCGGTCAGACGCAGTTGGAAGGTTCGTTCAACGCCTGGCAGAGCGGCAAGCTGTGGGCGGTGTTCGAGGAGGTGGTCAGCCGCGATCAGAAGTACAACCAGGTCGGCAAGATCAAGCAGTTGATCACCGGGCAGACGGTGCGCATCGAGAGCAAGTTCGTGAACGGCTGGGAGGAAGCCAGTCACATGAACGCGGTGTTCCTCTCCAACGAGATCGTGCCTTGGCCGATCAGCGATACCGACCGGCGCTTTTTGGTGATGTGGCCGGAGGAGAAGCTGCCGCCGAAGCGTCAGGAGGCGATCAAGCATGAGTTGGCCAACGGTGGCGTTGAGGCTCTGTACGACTGGCTGCTGCGCTATGACCTGGGGGATTTCGATGAGCAAACCAAGCCACCCGAGACGCCGGCCCGCCAGCGGCTGGTAGCGTTGAGTCGTGCACCCTGGCAGACGTTCGCCAATCTGTGGCGCCTGGGCGAGCTGGGCGACGGGTTGTGGGGCGGGTGCCTGAGCTCTGACCTGTACGCGATGTTCGTGGAGTGGTGCCAGCGCAACGGTGAGCACCGGATGAGCCAGACGAAGTTCAGCCTGTTCATTGAAACGCTGGGCGTGGACAAGACGCGGGCGATCCCTTGGACGGAGGGCAGCACGCGACGGTTTGCTGCGTTTTTGATACCGAGGGATGAGTCAGCCTTCCTGCCACCATCCATGCAGGCGGCCGCGCTGGGGGCGCATGTGCAGGCGTGGCGGGCCAAGGCGAAGCTGTGCGGCTGGAATGTGGAGGCGTGGGATCACGTCAAGGCGGCTGCAGCATGAGTGCGCCTAGAAGTGTGTTGGGTGTGTTGGCACTGTGTAGGCTTGATTTCGCAACCTTACACACTGCGAGCCCAGTAACCATGCGGCCTCTGGACGAGTGTGTAAGGTGTGTAAGGTTTAAGCGCGTGCGCGCGCGTGTGCGAAAAAAAATTGCACGCCTTATCGGCTATCTGGCTGCCCGAAACCCTTCGGAAATTTCCTTACGCGAGGCTCTGAAAACCTTACACACCTTACACACCTTACACAGTCGCTCTAAAGCCTTTGTTTTTATTGAGATTTCTGTGTGTTGGGTGTGTGTAAGGTTGGCGGTTTTTGTGTTGGGTTGCGGTTTTGGCGGGAGGCGGGGCGATGATTGAGGCTATCGAAGTGCTGTTGAAGCATTGGGGCGATCAACTGGCCCAGAACGGCCTGGGGGGCGGATTGCCCAGCACTATGGGCACCATCGTCGAGTTCGCCGGCTGTGCGCCGCGTGGTGGTGTGTACGGCGCCAGGCTGCTGGTGGCAGGCGCCGGGCCGGATTACGCAGCCGCTGAGGTGAACCAGGTGCTGTACGGCATCGAGCGGCTGGAGGGCGGGAGCGCGCTGGTGCGTCTGGCCTATGCGCGGTACCGCAACGAACCACGGCTGACCATCGCCGAGCAGGTTGATGCGCTTGAGTTGGGGAAGGGCGACGCCGGGCGGCGGGCGTACTACCGGCAGGTTGGCGTGCTGCATGAGCGCCTGCAGGCCGGGCTGCTGGAGCGGCAGGGCAAGCTGGCGGGGATGCGGCGCGAGGCTCGGCGCGATGGCGAGCGGATGCGCAAGGCGGCAGCGCAGCAGGCTGGTGCGGCGCACCGTGGGCGAGGGCGAGAGTTCGAGGCGGCGCAGGGCGGGCAGGGTGCAATCGCCGCTCACAAGGCGCATAAGGCCTGGTGGCGGCGTGCTGTTTGGCGACCGTTCGTCGGGCGACTCGGCGTCATAAGGCGCCGGTGAGGCGCCAAAGAGCGTCGGCGGGAATAACCCATAAATAGGGGTTTTCGGTTTGTCACTCGGGGGGTAAAAAGTCACCACGATTCGATAGGTACGCCTACCGAGCAACTGAGCGATCATGCTGTGTCGCACCCGCCCCGAGCCACCGACTCGGGATTCAGAGCCCCGCCATGCGGGGCTTTGTCTTTTCTGGCTGACGCTACCTTGGCAGGGGCGGCAGCCGTTCCCGCGGCACGCGGGTTTTTTATTCTGGCCCTTGGCCGCCTGGGAGGGTTTATGAGCGAGCCGAGTGGTTTGGTGGCTGGCGGTCTGCTGGCAAGCATTGCTGGTGCTGGCTGGTTTGCCGGTATCGATGGTAATGCCGCGACCGGCGCCCTTTGCGGCTCGCTGATCTTCTTGCTGTCACGCCATGAGTTCGCTATGTGGAAGCGGGCGGTGTACTTCCTGATCAGCCTGGTGATGGGCTACCTGTTCAGCCCTGGGCTGACGGAGTTCGAAGTCTGGGGCTTTCGCCCGTTCGTGTACTCCGGGCCGGCCGCTTTCGGCGCCTCGCTCATGGTCGTGACCCTTTCCCATGCTGCCCTCAAGCAGCGCGGTCGCCCGGATCTGGGTGGAGGTGGTGTCGATGGCTAGTACCTGGCTCACGGCGATGACGGCTGTGCTGTGCATCGTGATCTTCGTTCGGCTGTTCACGTACCGGCGCAACGGCGCAGGGTATCGCTGGGGCAAGTCGGCAGTAGCGATGGCAGTGATGATCGCCTGCGGTCGGTTGCTCATCGAGGTGCTGACCTCGGGGCTTGTCGTGCCGCTGGAGTTCTGGCCGTTCGTGCTGATGCTCGGAGTGTTCGCCCTTGCCGTGGTGCGGTCGGGTGGCAACGTGGCGCGGTTGGTTCAGCCTGGCGACATTCCTTGGTCTGGCATTGACCGTCGGCGAGACGGGCAGTGAGCCCGCGATCGAAAAGGTACTTCCGGAGGGGGTCGCCTCATGCGGCGACGTAGACCGCGATGTTTTTGCAGATAGACGGTTGTATAGGGGGTTCCGCTTCCGGGCCTGTCTATTCCGGTGCTTTGGAGTCGTTCATGCCTTCACAGAAAGAGATAGCCCAGCATCTGGACATGAGCGAGCGCAACTGCCGCGACGTGCTCAAGGCGCTGGGCATCAACTGGGCTGAATGGGATCTCGACGAGATCCGCATCGCCTACATCCGTGACCTACGCGAGAAGGCCGCCGGGCGTGGTGGCAGTCAGTTCGAGCTGCTCAACAACGCCCGCATCGAAGAATCCACGGTCAAGGCCGCCAACGGGCGGCTGACCTACCACGAGAAACTGGGAACGCTGGTACCGGCCGCAGACGCTGCGCTGGCTTTGAAGGATTGGGCAGGCTTCGCCAACCGCGAGTATCAGAGCGGTGTCGAGAAGCTCGTCCAGCAGATCGAGGCTGAGCACCAGGTGACGGTCGACCGCGACGGGGTGAACCGCATTGCTGGATCTACAGTCAGCCGAATTGGAGGCTATGCGGATAAACTTGGCCGTCGCATTACTGGACGCGGCCCAGCAATTCAATCCGCCCAAGGATCAGCCGACAGCTGAGTACATCGAAAACGAGTTCTATCTGCCGGCCGAAGCTGGCGTGCTGCACGGTCTCTACGAGTTCTACTACACCCCTTACTTCCTGGGCGTAGCCGCGGCGTTCGACGATCCCGACGTCAAAGAAATCGACCTCATGAAGGCGGCCCAGATCGGCTGGACGTACTTCATGATCGCTGTGCTGTTCAAGCGCATCACTGGTCGGCCGATGCCGATCATGGTGCTGTTCGCGAAGGAGGGAGACGGCAAGGCTTTCCACGATGAGAAGCTGGTGCCGGCCATTCGCGCGAACGAAGCGGTTGGTCGCCTGGTTGACGTGGAGACCGCGAAGAAGTCTGGCAACCGTTGGAACCACAAGGGCTTCCCGGGTGGCTTCCTCAAGTTGGTCGCCTCCAACTCACCCGGTAACGTGAAGTCGACGTCAAGCGTCGGCCTGGCCGTGGTGGAGGAACCCGACGACACCAGCGACGACGTGAAGGGGCAGGGCGATGCTATCGGCCTGCTCGAGGAGCGCGTCAAGCGCTACCCAGGTTCGAAAACTGTCGTCGGTGGCACGCCTTCACTCAAGGGGCTCTCGAAGACGGAACAGCGCCTCAAACAGACTGATCAGCGGGTGTTACCGATCTACTGCCACGGCTGCGGTGAAGCGCATGTGCTCGACTTTGACCACATCACTCACCTGGTTGGCGACCCCGATAAGGGCGACGTGCCGCACGAGGTCTACGGCTACTCCAAGCCGGAAACAGCGCGCTACGCCTGCCCGCACTGCGGCGAAATGTGGGACGACAACCAGCGCAAGGAGAACATCCGCCGCACGGTGTATGAGGCTGTCGAACGTGGCGACCCTATGTGTGGCTGGGTGGCCACGGCCCCGTTCTACGGCAAGGCCGGGTTCATGGAACTCAGCGAACTCTACGCCTGCCTGCCGGGCACTTCGCTGGCTGACCTTGTGCGCGAGAAGCTGGCCGCCGAGAAGCTGGCCGATGCGGGTGATCCGAAGCAGCTGATCAAGTTCGTCAACCAGAAGCAGGGGCGGCCTTACGAGTACCGCACCGACCTGCCCGAGGCCGACAAGCTGCGTGAGCGCTGCGAGGAATACCGCGAGCTGGTGGTACCCGCTGGCGGCTTGATCCTGTTCCTGACCGTCGACGTTCAGCACGACCGCATCGCGTTGATTCTGCGGGCCTGGGGCCGGGGTGAGGAAAGTTGGCTGGTGCTGTGGACGGAGATCGCTGCTCAGAGCGGCACGTCGGACAAGACTGACCCGGTATGGCTGGAGCTGGATCGCATCCTGTTTGGCGTTTACGCGCATACCAAGGGTTACCGCCTGCGTGTCAGCGCTGCCAGCATCGACTCGTCGGACGGTCAAACCAACGACGCCGTCTATCACTACGTGCGTACGCGCAAGAAGCGCTTTGCCAAGCTGCTGGCCATCAAGGGCAGCACCAATGTCGATGCCGAGATCCTCACGCCGCCACGCAAAATCGACCTGAACACCACCAGCACCAAGGCCTCGCGCTACGGACTGCAGGTGTACATGGTCGGCGGTACCAAAGCGAAAGACCTGCTCTTCGAGCGGCTGAAGCTGACGGGAAGCGGCCCAGGTCGCATGCATGCCTACAAGGGTGTTCGTGCGGACTACTTCGACCAGCTACTGGCCGAGGTTAAAGCGCCGAGCAGGAAGCACGGCGGCAAGAAGGTCTACCAGAAGAAAGCTGGCGCGGCCAACGAGGGGCTGGACTGTGAGCAGTACCAGATTCACCTGGCGCGCTACATGCGCTTACACCTGAAGAAGCCACAGGACTGGGACGACATCGAGGCGGGCTTGATGCAGGCCGACCTGCTGTCCGAGGCCGACGAGCAACTGCCCGTTACAGCTGAGCCAGGTGCAACACAACCCGCTGCTGCCAAGCAGGCAGTCAGCCTGGCCGAACTCGGCCGGATGATGAACGGAGACGACTGATGGCAACCCAGCAGCAACTCAACGAAGCCCGCGAAGCGCTGCACTTGCTCGTCACCGGTAAAAGCACTGTCAGCGTGCAGCGTGATGGCAAGGTCGTCTGGTTTCAACAAACCAATCGCCGCGACCTTGAGAACTACATCGCTCAACTGGAAGCCCAGCTCGGCGGCGGTTCGCAAGGCCGACGCCGGCCGGCAGGTGTTATCGCATGAGTAAGGTTCAGATCCTGGCGCCCAACGGGCTGCCAGCGCGTGAGCAGCTCAGCACCTGGCAGGGCGCTGGAGGTGGTTTCGGTGGCCAGCTGGAACGCTGGCAGCCGCGCCTGCAAACGGTCGATGCTGCGCTGCTGCCCAACCTCAAGCTGGGCAATGCCCGTGCTGAAGACGTCACGCGCAACAACGCCTTCGCGGCCAACGGCGTGCAGCTGCATATCGACAACATTGTCGGGCACCTCTTCCGGCTCAGCTACAAGCCGCGTTGGCGCCTGCTCGGCATTACCGACGCAGACGCTCGGGCGTTTGCCCAGGATGTGGAGGCTTGGTGGTTTGAGTACGCCGAGGATCCTGTCGGCTGCTGGCTTGATGTGGAGCGCAAGCGCACCGCAACCATGATGGTTCGGGAGGCTATCGGCACCCATACCAAGCTCGGCGAAGTCTGCGCGGCTGGAGAGTGGATCGAACGCCGTGGCACACCGATGCGCACAGCCGTGCGGATGGTCAGCCCCAAGCGTATCGGCAACCCGGGCGACCGATCTGACACCGACAGCATCCGTGGCGGTGTCGAGTTCGACCGCAACGGTGTGGCGATTGCCTATCACGTACGCCAGCTCAGCCAGGGCGGCTTCGGACTTGGCTCCGGGTATGCCAGCGAGTGGCGGCGTGTGGAGCGCGAAGCCGCCAATGGTCGACTGAAGTTCATCCACGTGTTCGAGCCCAGCGAGGACGGCCAGGCCCGTGGTGCCAACCAGTTCCTCACGGTGCTGGAACAGAGCCACATGCTGCCCAAGCTGCAGCACACCAAGCTACAGAACGCCATCGTCAATGCCATGTATGCGGCAACCATCGAGAGCGAGCTAGGCAACGAGGCTGCGCTGGAGCTGATCGGCGCTGGTGAGGAAAGTGTCACCAAGATCGCCCAGTACATGATGGCAGTGAACAGCTTCAACAGTGGCAGCAAGCTGGCCCTGAATGGGGTGAAGATTCCGCATCTGTGGCCGGGTGAGAAGCTGCACCTGCAGACCAGTGGCAACGTCGATAACGGCTATGCCGACTTCGAGTCGAGCATCCTGCGTTGGATGGCGGCGGGGCTGAACCTGCCGTATGAGCCATTTGCCCGCGACTACCGGCAGAGCACCTACAGCAGCGCCCGCGCCTCGATGATGGAGGGCTGGCGCTACTACATGGGCCGCCGCAAGGTCATCGCCGCGCGCTTCGCCACGCACCTGTTCGTGCTGGCTTTCGAGGAGGCCTTGCAGCGGCGGTTGCTGACGCTGCCCCGCAAAGCCAGTCGGGGCTTCTACGAGGCGCGCGCTTCTTGGTGCAACTGCGACTGGATCGGCGCCGGCCGCCTGGCCATCGACGGGCTCAAGGAAGTGAAGGAGGCGGTGCTGCGCATCGAGTCCGGCCTGAGCACCTACGAGAAGGAGCTCGCCCTGCTGGGTGAGGACTACCAAGAAACCTTCGCGCAGCAAGTGCGCGAGATGAACGAGCGTCGCGAGGCTGGCTTGCCGCCGCCGAGCTGGATGCGCACCCAGGAACTGGCGCCGGATCAGACCGAGCCGACCGAGTAGGGCACACCATGAACTATCCGCAAATCGCCAGCCGGGTGCTGAACACACCCCTGTTGCTGGAGCCGGCCTATGCGCGCGTGTTCTTCAGCGCGCTCGGCAGCCGGCTGAACATCACCGAGCTGAAGGACGAGCAGGGCGCCGTCGACATGGGCCAGAAGCTGCGCGTGGATGCCCGCACCTACAACAAAACGCGCCTCAACGGCTGGGGCGAAGAAGAGATCCTGTTTCAGGTCGTGGATGGCATCGCGCTGCTGGATGTGAAAGGTACGCTGGCCCACAAGTTCGGCTACCTCAAGCCCACCAGCGGCATGACTGGCTATGACGGCATCATCAACCGCTTCGCGATGATGCTGGCCGAGAGCGACGTCAAGGGCGTGCTGATGGACATGCACACACCAGGCGGCGAGGTATCCGGTTGCTTCGACACCGCCGACCGCTTGCGACAGCTGGCCCAGCAAGCTGGCAAACCCTTGTGGGCCATGGCGTGCGACTCGGCCTGTTCCGCAGGGATGGCGCTGGCCAGCGCGGCCGACCGTCGCTTGATCACCCAGACCGGCTACGTCGGCTCGGTCGGTGTCGTGATGGCCCACGCCAGCTACGAGAACTATCTGGAGCAAGAGGGCATCAAGGTCACGCTCATCCACTCCGGTGCGCGCAAGGTCGACGGCAACCCCTACGAGGACTTGCCCGAGGAAGTGCTGAGCCGCTTCCAAACCGATACCGACGCGCTACGTCAACAGTTCGCCGATCTGGTGGCCCGCAACCTGGGGCTTTCCAGTGAGGCGGTGCTGGCCACCGAGGCTGCGGTGTTCCGTGGCCAGGCGGCAATCGATGTCGGCTTCGCCGATGCCTTGGTCAATGGGCATGAGGCCGTCGCCGAGTTTTCTGAATACCTGTCCGCCCCGGGCAGGGTGACAACCCTAGGAGTCAAACGCATGGCTGGAGATACCCCCGCGCCGACTGCCGAAGCTGCACCGCCTGCCCAGGCGGCCACCCCGGCACCGGCCACCACCGACACCAACGCTGCCGCTAGTGCCGAGCGCGCGCGCGTGCAGGGCATCCTGCATCACGCCGAGGCCGAAGGCCGCGGCAAACTCGCCAACCACCTGGCCTTCAACACCACGATGAGCGTGGATGAAGCCGGCGCCATGTTGGCAGCTGCCGAGAAAGAGCAGGGCGCCACCCTCGATGCCAGCACCGCGCTGGACAAGATGATGGCCAACGAAGAACAGCCGAACCTCACCTCGGGTGGCGGTGACGCGAAACCCAACCAGGCCCAAGCCATCGTCGGCAGTTGGGCCAAAGCCACGGGAGCGAAAGTCTGATGCCTATCGTTCAACAGCCCGTCGATAACTGGGTGACCGGTTCCGACTCGTACCAGACCACGTTGGTGACGATCCTCTCTGGTCAGAACCTGCCCGAGAAGAAGCCGCTGGGCGTGGTAACCGCCAGCGGCAAAGTCGTTGCTTGGGATCCTGCCGGCGATGATGGCCGCGAGGTTGCCGTCTACATCACCGCCTACGCGGTCGATGCCACTGGCGGCGACCAGCAGGCGCAGGTCATCAAGACCGGTACCTTCAACCCCGAACAGGTCGTCTGGCCGGTCGGTGCCACTGCGGCGCAAAAGCTGGGCGCCTTCGTCGGTACGCCGATCAGCCTGCAACTGCCGGTTTAACGGCAGCTACCCAACCCCATCAGGGCCGCAATTGCGGCCTTTTTCATTTCAGGAGACTGAACATGGCCGCTGGCTACGATACGACCACCCTGCTGGGTGTGAAGGAACTTCTGCCGAAGTTCACCCCGCTGTTCCTGCAGATGTTTTTCCCGACTTCTGCCACCTTCGATACCGAAGAGGTGGCCTTCGACAAGATCAAGAAGGATCGCCGCCTGGCGCCCTTCGTGTCCCCGCTGGTTTCCGGCCGCCCGCGCCGTGAGCGTGGCGGCTTCCTCACCACCATGAAGCCGGCCTACATCAAGGAAACCGATGTGGTGCGTCCGACCCGTCTGCTCAAGCGCCGCCTGGGCGAAGCGCTGAACGGCGAGATGAGCGTGGCACAACGTCATGAAGCCGTCGTGGCTGACATCCTCGTCGAGCAGGAGGAGAACATCGTCGCGCGCGAAGAGTGGATGGCAGTGCAGGCTGTGCTTTACGGCAAGGTGATCATGCAGGGGGATGATCATCCGCCGGTCGAGGTCGACTACGGGCGTAGCCCGGAAAACCAGATCGTACTGGCGGGTGCTGCCAAATGGGACACCGTAGACCCGGAAACCTACGACCCCACCGACGATCTGGAAGAGTGGAGCAGCGAGACCACCGGTGCCGTTGGCCTTGTGATCATGGGCAAAGGCGCCTGGAAGCTGTTCAGCCGCTTCAAGGCCGTGCGCGAGCTGCTCGAAACACGCCGCGGCAGCACCAGCCAGCTGGAACTCGGGCCGCAGCTGGAGAAGGAAGTCATGCGCAAGGGCTTCTTCGGTGAGTTCGAGATCATCGTCTACACCGGCAAGTTCACCAACGACCAAGGGCAGAAGGAGAACTTCATGCCCGAGTACGGTGTGCTGATCGCCCCCGCCACTGCCGACAACGTGATGGCATATGGCGCCATTCAGGATGCCGAGGCCAACGCCAACGGCCTGGCGGCCGCCGAGCGCTACCCGTCCAACTGGTTCACTAAGAACCCCAGTGTCGAGTGGTTGCAAACGCAGGCCGCCCCGGTGCCGGTTCTGTTCGACGCCGACGAGTTCACCTTCGTCCTGGTCGCCTGACCAGGCCTCAGCCACTGAGGCGCACTGCGGTGCGCCTGCAGGAGAAAGCACATGGCAAAGCAATACATCGTGAAAACCACCATCCATGGCATCCCCAAGGCGGGTGGCAAGAAGGTCGTCATCAAAAGCTCGCCCGAGCCGCAGGACGTGCCGGCAGCCCTGGTAAAAGAGCTGCTGGAGCGCGGCGTGATCGAAGAGGTCGGTGCCTCGGAGAAGGGTAAGGCTGCGGCTGAGAGCACGCCGGCCAGCGGTGTCGATGGCACTG